>NZ_CP107995.1 GCF_036116635.1 Amycolatopsis sp. NBC_00345
AAAGTTCTCCAAGTCGCCAGGGAAACCGGGCGGCCACCGGGACCACGAACCAAGCTCCCACCTCAGGTGGTAGAGTGGGTGGTTCCAAAGCAGGAGATCGGCTAGACCCCCCGCTGAAGCGCAAGTTTCACAGGGTGAACGGTGTGTCTTCTGAACAAACGGCTTGAAATAATGCCTCGGAAAAGGCCGTGTGAAGCGGGCTCTTCCAGGGTGTGTTGCTTGAGAACTCAACAGTGTGCTAGTGAACTAAGCCAGTAGAGCTTATATGAAACCCCCTCGTTGGGGTTTCCTTTGAGAATGATTGAGAAATAGTCTCGATCGAACTGTTCATTGTTGGAGAGTTTGATCCTGGCTCAGGACGAACGCTGGCGGCGTGCTTAACACATGCAAGTCGAACGCTGAACCGGTTTCGGCCGGGGATGAGTGGCGAACGGGTGAGTAACACGTGGGTAATCTGCCCTGTACTCTGGGATAAGCCTTGGAAACGGGGTCTAATACCGGATATCACAATTCCTCGCATGGGGGGTTGTTGAAAGTTCTGGCGGTACAGGATGAACCCGCGGCCTATCAGCTTGTTGGTGGGGTAATGGCCTACCAAGGCGACGACGGGTAGCCGGCCTGAGAGGGTGACCGGCCACACTGGGACTGAGACACGGCCCAGACTCCTACGGGAGGCAGCAGTGGGGAATATTGCACAATGGGCGAAAGCCTGATGCAGCGACGCCGCGTGAGGGATGACGGCCTTCGGGTTGTAAACCTCTTTCGCCAGGGACGAAGCGCAAGTGACGGTACCTGGATAAGAAGCACCGGCTAACTACGTGCCAGCAGCCGCGGTAATACGTAGGGTGCAAGCGTTGTCCGGAATTATTGGGCGTAAAGAGCTCGTAGGCGGTTTGTCGCGTCGGCTGTGAAATCTGGAGGCTTAACCTTCAGCGTGCAGTCGATACGGGCAGACTTGAGTTCGGTAGGGGAGACTGGAATTCCTGGTGTAGCGGTGAAATGCGCAGATATCAGGAGGAACACCGGTGGCGAAGGCGGGTCTCTGGGCCGATACTGACGCTGAGGAGCGAAAGCGTGGGGAGCGAACAGGATTAGATACCCTGGTAGTCCACGCTGTAAACGTTGGGCGCTAGGTGTGGGCGACATCCACGTTGTCCGTGCCGTAGCTAACGCATTAAGCGCCCCGCCTGGGGAGTACGGCCGCAAGGCTAAAACTCAAAGGAATTGACGGGGGCCCGCACAAGCGGCGGAGCATGTGGATTAATTCGATGCAACGCGAAGAACCTTACCTGGGCTTGACATGCGCCAGACATCCCCAGAGATGGGGCTTCCCTTGTGGTTGGTGTACAGGTGGTGCATGGCTGTCGTCAGCTCGTGTCGTGAGATGTTGGGTTAAGTCCCGCAACGAGCGCAACCCTTATCCTACGTTGCCAGCGCGTTATGGCGGGGACTCGTGGGAGACTGCCGGGGTCAACTCGGAGGAAGGTGGGGATGACGTCAAGTCATCATGCCCCTTATGTCCAGGGCTTCACACATGCTACAATGGCTGGTACAGAGGGCTGCGATACCGCGAGGTGGAGCGAATCCCTTAAAGCCGGTCTCAGTTCGGATCGCAGTCTGCAACTCGACTGCGTGAAGTCGGAGTCGCTAGTAATCGCAGATCAGCAACGCTGCGGTGAATACGTTCCCGGGCCTTGTACACACCGCCCGTCACGTCATGAAAGTCGGTAACACCCGAAGCCCATGGCCCAACCCCGCAAGGGGAGGGAGTGGTCGAAGGTGGGACTGGCGATTGGGACGAAGTCGTAACAAGGTAGCCGTACCGGAAGGTGCGGCTGGATCACCTCCTTTCTAAGGAGCACAACACATCCACCTGGCCGGGATACCCGGACCAACCATGGTGGAGTGGCTCGAGTCTAGAAGCCGACTGTGTTTCTGCTCGGGTTGCTCAAGGAATTGTGGAACTACTGGTCTAGGTGTTCAGGTGGTGACTGCGGTCGCCGGCGAGTACTGCACATGCTCTTCGGGGTGGGTGCGTGGAAAGTCGGGTTTCCGGGTCGGGTCTGGGCATGTTCATTGGCACGCTGTTGGGTCCTGAGGCAACACACTGTTGTTTCTGGTGTGGTGTTTGAGAACTGTAGAGTGGATGCGAGCATCTTTGTGGTCAAGTTGTTAAGGGCACATGGTGGATGTCTTGGCTTCAGGAGCCGATGAAGGACGTAGGAGGCTGCGATAAGCCTCGGGGAGCTGTCAACCGAGCTGTGATCCGAGGATTTCCGAATGGGGAAACCCAGCACCAGTGATGTGGTGTTACCCGCCGGTGAATATATAGCCGGTGTGGAGGGAACGCGGGGAAGTGAAACATCTCAGTACCCGTAGGAAGAGAAAACAACCGTGATTCCGTGAGTAGTGGCGAGCGAAAGCGGAAGAGGCTAAACCGATTGCATGTGATACCTGTCAGGGGTTGTGTAGTCGGTGTTGTGGGACCCACCTTGAAGAAACTGACATTTTTTCGAAGTCACGCATGAGTTAGTGGAACCGTTTGGGATGGCGGGCCGGAGTGGGTGAGAGCCCCGTACGCGAAAGCTTGTGTTGTGGTTTTTGGTGGTGTTCCCGAGTAGCAGCGAGCTCGTGGAATTTGCTGTGAATCTGCCGGGACCACCCGGTAAGCCTAAATACTTCCTGAAGACCGATAGCGGACTAGTACCGTGAGGGAAAGATGAAAAGTACCCCGGGAGGGGAGTGAAAGAGTACCTGAAACCGTGTGCCTACAAGCCGTCAGAGCCCGAGCATGTCGTAAGACGTTACGGTGATGGCGTGCCTTTTGAAGAATGAGCCTGCGAGTTAGTGCTGCGTGGCGAGGTTAACCCGTGTGGGGTAGCCGTAGCGAAAGCGAGTCTGAATAGGGCGAGTATAGTCGCGTGGTCTAGACCCGAAGCGGAGTGATCTACCCATGGCCAGGGTGAAGCGACGGTAAGACGTCGTGGAGGCCCGAACCCACTTAGGTTGAAAACTGAGGGGATGAGCTGTGGGTAGGGGTGAAAGGCCAATCAAACTCCGTGATAGCTGGTTCTCCCCGAAATGCATTTAGGTGCAGCGTCACATGTTTCACCGCGGGGGTAGAGCTACTGGATGGTCTAGGGGCCTTACCGGGTTACCGAAATCAACCAAACTCCGAATACCGTGGTGTGAGAGTGTGGCAGTGAGACGGCGGGGGATAAGCTTCGTCGTCGAGAGGGAAACAGCCCAGAACACCAGCTAAGGCCCCTAAGTGTGTGCTCAGTGGGAAAGGATGTGGGATTGCCCAGACAACCAGGAGGTTGGCTTAGAAGCAGCCACCCTTGAAAGAGTGCGTAATAGCTCACTGGTCAAGTGGTCCTGCGCCGACAATGTAGCGGGGCTTAAGCACACCGCCGAAGCTGTGTCATTGACACAATAGATCCGCCTTGCTCTTGCAGTAAGGGTGTAGTCGTGTTGATGGGTAGGGGAGCGTCCTGCATCCAGGGAAGCGGCCGTGTGAACGAGTCGTGGAGGGTGTGGGAGTGAGAATGCAGGCATGAGTAGCGAATGCAGAGTGAGAAACTCTGCCGCCGGATGACCAAGGGTTCCTGGGCCAGGCTAATCCGCCCAGGGTAAGTCGGGACCTAAGGCGAGGCCGACAGGCGTAGTCGATGGACAACGGGTTGATATTCCCGTACCCGAGCATGTGCGCCCATGACGAGGCGTTTGATACTAACCACCCAAAGCGTTCCTGTGATGCCTTCGGGTTGAGTGGGGATTGTGGAGCGTGGGACCTGATTTCGTAGTAGTCAAGCGATGGGGTGACGCAGGAAGGTAGCTCCGCCAGGCGATGGTTGTCCTGGTGTAAGCGTGTAGGCCGGAACATAGGCAAATCCGTGTTCCATATAGGTTGAGACGTGATGCGTAGCCGTTTGAGGCGAAGTAGAGTGATCCTATGCTGCCGAGAAAAGCCTCTAGTGAGTGCATGCACGGCCCGTACCCCAAACCAACACAGGTGGTCAGGTAGAGAATACTAAGGCGATCGGGTGAACTGTGGTTAAGGAACTCGGCAAAATGCCCCCGTAACTTCGGGAGAAGGGGGCCAAACATCCTGAAGCTTCTTGCAAGCTAGGGGTGGGTGGCCGCAGAGACCAGCGGAAAGCGACTGTTTACTAAAAACACAGGTCCATGCGAAGTCGCAAGACGATGTATATGGACTGACGCCTGCCCGGTGCTGGAACGTTAAGAGGACCGGTTAATCCCTTCGGGGGTGAAGCTGAGAATTTAAGCGCCAGTAAACGGCGGTGGTAACTATAACCATCCTAAGGTAGCGAAATTCCTTGTCGGGTAAGTTCCGACCTGCACGAATGGCGTAACGACTTTCCGGCTGTCTCAACCACAGGCCCGGCGAAATTGCACTACGAGTAAAGATGCTCGTTACGCGCGGCAGGACGGAAAGACCCCGGGACCTTTACTATAGTTTGGTATTGGTTTTCGGTTCGGCTTGTGTAGGATAGGTGGGAGACTGTGAAGTCATCACGCTAGTGGTGGTGGAGTCGTTGTTGAAATACCACTCTGGTCGAATTGGGAATCTCAACCTCGGACCATGATCTGGTTCAGGGACAGTGCCTGATGGGTAGTTTAACTGGGGCGGTTGCCTCCTAAAGAGTAACGGAGGCGCCCAAAGGTTCCCTCAGCCTGGTTGGCAATCAGGTGTTGAGTGCAAGTGCACAAGGGAGCTTGACTGTGAGACAGACATGTCGAGCAGGGACGAAAGTCGGGACTAGTGATCCGGCACCACCTGGTGGAAGGGGTGTCGCTCAACGGATAAAAGGTACCCCGGGGATAACAGGCTGATCTTGCCCAAGAGTCCATATCGACGGCATGGTTTGGCACCTCGATGTCGGCTCGTCGCATCCTGGGGCCGGAGTAGGTCCCAAGGGTTGGGCTGTTCGCCCATTAAAGCGGCACGCGAGCTGGGTTTAGAACGTCGTGAGACAGTTCGGTCCCTATCCGCCGCGCGCGTAGGATACTTGAGGAAGGCTGTCCCTAGTACGAGAGGACCGGGACGGACGAACCTCTGGTGTGCCAGTTGTCCCGCCAGGGGCATGGCTGGTTGGCCACGTTCGGAAGGGATAACCGCTGAAGGCATCTAAGCGGGAAGCCTGTTCCAAGATGAGGTATCCCACCCCGTGTGGGTTAAGGCCCCCAAGAGACCATTGGGTTGATAGGCCAGAGATGGAAGCACAGTAATGTGTTATCGAGTTGACTGGTACTAATAGGCCGAGGACTTGCCCACAAAGATGTTACGCATCCACTCTACAGCTCTGAAACACCACACCGACACCATCGAACAACTGGTGGTGGGTGTGTGTTGTTTCGTAGTGTTTCGGTGGTTATAGCGCCAGGGAAACGCCCGGTCCCATTCCGAACCCGGAAGCTAAGCCTGGTAGCGCCGATGGTACTGCAACCGAAGGGTTGTGGGAGAGTAGGACGCCGCCGAACTTTACGTCAGAAGCAGGGCCCCGGTCGAGGATCAGCAATGATTCTCCCGGGGCCCTACTTCTATATCTGGACCCTTTCCGGTTCCAGACCCTTTCCAGGGAACGCGACCCGGCTACGACCCGGCTCAGTGTCCGGACTTTCCACCGCGAGCCGGCCAAAGGCAGCCGCGGTGAGCTTGTGCCGCCCAGCTCGGGCGCCGCTTCAACGACGCTTCAGTGGGCCGGCCGCGCCGCCATTCGAGCCGGAGGACCAGGCGAACAGCGCCGACGAGGCGGCCTGGACCAGTTCGCAGCCGCAGAGAGGGGCCAGCTACCGCTTATGGCCGCGAGAAGCGCGGGAACGGCGGCACCAGCGGCCGCACGGGAACAGAAGCGTCGATGGGGGAATGGGACCAGTCGCGTTGGCACAGGGGGGCAAGCCGCACGTCCGCGGGAGCGCGTGTGCGGAACAGCCGCGCGTCGATGGGAGTGTCGCGTTGGGCCTACGCAAGGGAACGTTGGGCGTAGGCAAGGGAACAGAGCCGCGCGCTCGGGAAGCGAGCAGGCAGCGTGCAAGCCGGGCAGCGCGCGAACGGGCCGGGGGAACGAGCGCACGAAAAAGGCGCCGGAGCGAGCTGCTCCGGCGCCTTTCTCATGGCCTGCTCCCCAAAGAGAGTCCTTACAGGGCGGCGCCCTTCTGCCAGTCGGGCCAGGACTTGGACCAGTCGCCGTACAGGTCCCAGACCGGGAGCTGCGGGCCGCCCGAGTTGGTGACCTCCACGACGTCGCCGAGGCCGAAGTTCTGGAAGAACCACTCGGCGTTCGCGGCGTTCAGGTTGATGCAGCCGTGCGAGACGTTGGAGCTGCCCTGCTGGCCGACACTGTTGGGGTTCTCGTGGACGAACTCACCGTCGTTCGAGATGCGCTGGGAGAACTTTTCGTTGGAGCGGTACGCCTTCGGGTCCGGCGGGCAGACACCGTAGGTGCAGGAGTCCATCGTGTAGTTCGCCTGCTTGTCGGAGATGACGTGCGCGCCCAGATGCGTCGGGGTGGCGTCCTTGCCCATGGAGATCGGCATGGACTTCACCATGTCCCCGTTGTGGAAGATCTGCATCTGCTCGGTGTTTCCGTCGGCCTTGGCGATCCAGGAATCGTGCACCTTGTACGTTTCGGTGCGGTCCTCCGCGCCGAAAACGCCGTTTCCGAAATCGACGCCGTAGATCTTGGCCGTGACCGTCAGCGTGGTTCCCGGCTTCCAGTACTCCTTGGGCCGGTAGTGGACGTTCTTGTCGTCCATCCAGTACCAGCTGCCCTCCTGCTTCGGCGAGGACTCGACGTCCAGCGCCTTCTCGACGGCGGCCTTGTCCTTCACCGCGACGCCGAAGCTGAAGACGATCGGCTGGCCGACGCCCACGCCGCTGCTCTTCACCGCGGACGGCGCGGGGATCAGGTTCGCGTTCGCCTGCTTCGTCGGCGACAGCGTGGTGACCTGACCGTCCTTCTCGACGGACTTGCCGTCGCTGCCCTGGGCGTGGGCGACGATCTTGTAGGTGCCGCCGTAACCGAGGACGTCGGTGTTGGTCCAGCTGAGCCCGTCCGACGCGATCTTGCCGGCGACCGCCTTGCCCTTGGCACTGGTCACCGCCACGTCGAGCAGCTTGCCGTTGGCGGCCTTGACGACGATGGGGGTGGTGGGGCTGACGCCGTCGGCGCTCGCCGGGTCGATCGACACCGTCACCGGTGTCGCGGACTGGTTGGAACCGGGTGCCCCGGGGGTTGTTGCTGTCCCCGCGGTGTCCCCACCGGAGGAGCAGGCCGAGACCAGCAGGGTCGCCGCGAGGACTCCGGCAACCGAAAGTAAAGTCTTCTTCGGGAACATATTGTCTCTTTTGTGGGGGATCGCGGACCAGCAGGCTTCTTCGGTTTCAAAACTACGCGATCGTGAAGACGCTCCGTGCGGCGGATAGGTGCATCGCAGTGTCGTGGATCACGTTGTGACGAGCCCTGGCGCGCCGTAGAGACCGGGGCCGTCTACCTGGAGTTCTTTCAGATATCCGGCCGCCGCGCTGTAGGCCTGGTCCGCGAGTTCATCCGTACGGGTGAAGTCCAACGGGCTGACCCGCACGGGGGCCGGGCCGGGCAGATAGACGACGGGTGCCCGTTTCGCGGCGACCGGGGCCTCCAGCACGGCCTGGTTCCGCATGCTGATCATCGCGGTGAACATCATCACCTCGGCGAACGTCCGCGGCGCGCCGGGCATCTTGCCGGGGAACGCGCAGTCGAGGACCACCAGCGACTTCGCGCCCATGGCCAGTGCCTGCCGCATCGGCACGTTCGCGACGAGGCCGCCGTCGTAGAGCAGCCGTCCCTCGTGCTCGACCGGCGGGTAGATGCCGGGGATCGCGCAGCTCGCCAGCAACGGTGCGCGCAGTGGCCCGGAGCGGATCAGCACCGGCTCGGCGGTGTCGACGTCCGTGGTGACGACTCCGAGCGGCAGCGCGAGATCTTCGAAGCGGCGGCCGGCGCCCAGGTGGCCGTCGACGATCTTCTCCAGGCCGGTGTTGGGGAACAGGTGCGTTTTGCTGTGGCGCAACGTGCGCACCTGGCTGAGCACGCCGCCGGGGAAGGCCTCGTGCTTGGTCATGTGCGCCCAGATGCCGCGCAGGCGGTCCAGCCGGTTTCCGCCGGGCAGGGCGAGCACGGCCGCGTTCAGCGAGCCCACGGACGTGCCGACGACGAGGTCGGGCGTCACGCCGGCGTCCTCGAGCGCGCGCAGCATCCCGACCTGCAGCGCGCCGAGGCTGCCGCCCCCGCCGAGGACGAACGCGATCGGCCTGGGGAGATCGAGTGGGGTCATACCGCCGAATGTAACCAGCGGGAGCGTTCACGGCGGTGTGACTCCGGCCAAGCTCAGCCGGTCGTGCGGGCGGGCTCCTCGGCCTCGGGCTCCTTGGCCGCGAGTGCCTTGCGCTTCTTGAACCGGAGGAGGAAGAACAGCAGGACGCCGATCACCACGACGGCCACGACGAGGAAGCCGGTGCTGAGCGCGCCCTCCACCTGCTTGGCGGCCTCGCCGAGCGCGGCGCCGATGCTGATGTGCACCAGCGACCAGCAGAACGCGCCGGCCGCCGTCGCGGGCAGGAACCTGCGGAACGGCAGCCCGGACGCGCCCGCGGCCGCCGGCGTCAGCGTTCGCAGCACGGGCAGGAAGCGCGCGAAGAAAACCGCCCAGGCACCGCGCCGTTCGAGCACGGAGGCGGCCTTGTCCCACGCGTCGAGGCCGTACTTGCGGATCAGCTTGGTCTCACGCAGCCGCGGCCCGAAGCGACGGCCGAGCGCGTAGCCGACGGAATCGCCGAGCGCCGCGCACACCGTGACGACGGCCCACAGCGTGAGGAACCGCGGCACGGTCGTGGCGGTCGTCGCCGCGATCAGCAGCCCCGACTCGCCGGGCGCGATGAACCCCAGCCCGATGGTGCACTCGGCGAACACAAGCCCGCCGGCCGCCGCGACAAGGCCCGGTTCCGGGAGTCCTTGCAGCCAGTTCAGGAGATCCGTTACCAAAGCCACGACGCCACTTTACTGACTCTTTGGAATTGGTGGGGTGGGTGGAGGGGAGATGGGTGATTTCTGGGGGAGCTGCCTTAGGGGTGGCGGCGGTGGGGTGGTGATGCGATGGGGGCTTCTGCGGGCGTGGGCGTGGGGCTGGGCGGTGAGGCTGGGGTTGGGGTTGGGCGTGAGTGGGACGGCTGGTGGGGCGGCTTGGCTGGCGTTGCTGCGAGCGGCGAGGGTCGGCGGAGCCGCGCGGTGCGCGAGGTTGGGGCTGCCGAGGCAGGCGGGGCCGCTGCAGGCGCGCTGGGAGCATGCCGGGTCTGCTGGAGCGGGCTGGGGCGCGGTGGGCGGGGACGCTGTACATGGGGCTTGGACAGCTGGCAGCGGTGGGCGTCGCACGCTGGCTTGGTGTTGCGGGGGCGCGCGGCGCTTGGGCCATGGTTGAGAGAGCGAGCGGGGTGTTGCAAGCGAGGCGGAGGCGTGCGAGGCGCACCGTACGCGGGTCCCGGGAGCAGGCGGGGCGCGCTTTACGCGAGCTGAGAGCAGTGGGAGCGGGTGGGGTCGCGGCGCGCGGGCCGAAGGGTAGGGAGCGAGTGAGTCACTAGTCGCGGGGTCGGGCTGCGGAGGCGTTCGAGTCGCTGTGCGCGGGGCCGGGGCTGCCGAAGTGGGCAGGGTGCACTGTGACTGGGCCGGGGCTGCGGAAGCGGAAGGAGCGCGCTGTACGAGTCATGGCGCTGTACGCGGGCTGGGGCCGTGGGAGTGAAGTGAGCCGTGGGAATGGGTGTGAGCGCGCAGAAAACGGTGGAGGGCCCGCTCGGAGGATGAGCGGGGCCTCCACCGTTAAGGGCTGGAGTCAGCGGGCGAGCAGCGAGGCGGCTTCCTGCGCGGCTGGGCCCTCGGTGGCGAGGTGGGAGAGGTTGTCCGGGAGGTCTTCGCCGCGGTGGGCCTTCGTCTGCGCATACAACCGGCCCGCACGGTAGGACGAGCGGACCAGCGGGCCCGCCATCACACCGGCGAAACCCATCGACTCCGCCGCCTTCGAGTGTTCGACGAACTCTTCCGGCTTCACCCATCGGTCCACCGGGTGATGCCGCGGGGAGGGGCGCAGGTATTGGGTGATCGTCAGGATCTCGCAGCCGGCGTCGACCAGGTCCTGCATCGCCGCACCCACCTCGTCGGGGGTTTCGCCCATGCCGAGGATCAGGTTCGACTTCGTCACCAAACCTGCCTCGCGGGCGCGGGTGATGACTTCCAGGGACCGTGCGTAGCGGAAACCGGGGCGGATGCGCTTGAAGATCCGCGGGACCGTCTCCACGTTGTGTGCCAGGACTTCCGGGCGGGAGCTGAAGACTTCGGCCAGCTGTGCGGGGTCGGCGTTGAAGTCCGGGATCAGCAGCTCGACACCGGTACCGGGGTTCAGCTCGTGGATTTGGCGGACCGTTTCCGCGTAGAGCCAGGCGCCGCCGTCGTCGAGGTCGTCACGGGCGACGCCGGTGATCGTCGAGTAGCGCAAGCCCATCGCCTGGACGGATTCGGCGACCTTGCGGGGCTCGGTGCGGTCCAGGTCGGCAGGTTTGCCGGTGTCGATCTGGCAGAAGTCACACCGGCGGGTGCACTGGTCACCACCGATCAGGAAGGTGGCTTCTCGGTCTTCCCAGCATTCGTAGATGTTGGGACAACCCGCTTCCTCGCAGACGGTGTGCAGACCTTCGCGGCGGACCAGGCCCTTCAGTTCCGTGAACTCAGGCCCCATCCGCACCCGGGTCTTGATCCACGACGGCTTCTTCTCAATCGGCGTCTCACTGTTACGGACCTCCAACCGCAACAACTTCCGCCCTTCAGGTGCAGCAGTCACGGCCACCACAGTACGCCCGGACTGCCCGGGTGATCGCCTAGCGCGGGTCGGGGGTGACGCCCGTCAAGTCGGCCGTCAGGTCCCACAGGGCGGGGCCGGTGACGGGGTTGCCTGCCGCTCGCACCGGTCGCACTTTCGTGGGGTAGCCGTGGATACCGCCGAGGCCGCGGGGGCCGATGTAGTCGCCGCCCTGGATGTCGGCGACGGTCGCGGCGTACAGCTGCGGCAGGGCGCCGAGTGCCACGTTCTGGGAGAGCAGAAGCTCGCCCGCGTGGTTGATGGCCAGGATGGCCTTGCGGACGACTGAGCTGGTGTACGTGCGCGCCATGCCGACGCTCAGCCCGGTCGCGGTGTAGCCGGGGTGCGCGAGGACGCTCAGCACCTTCGAGCCCTCGGCGCGCAGCCGCCGGTCCAGCTCCAGCGCGAAGACCTGGTTGGCGAGCTTCGCCTGTCGGTACGCCGTCGCCGGGTTGTACTGGCGGTGCTCGAAGTTCGGGTCGTCCAGGCGGATCTGCGCGCCGACCGCGGCGATGCTCGAGAGTGTCACGACGCGGGCGCCGATCCCGCCGCGCAGGGCGGGCATCAGCAGCCACGTCAGCGCCGCGTGGCCCAGGTGATTGGTGCCGAGCTGCAGTTCGAAGCCGTCGGCGGTTTTGCCCCGGGCGGCCGCCACTACGCCGGCGTTGTTGATCAGCACGTCGAGGGCGTCGCCGGTCAGCTCTCGGACGGACTCGGCCGCCGCGCGCACCGACGCCAGGTCGGCCAGGTCCAGCGTCACCAGTTCCGGCGCGGAACCGGACGCGGCCGACCGCACCCGCTCCAGCGCGGCGGCGCCACGCTCGGCCGAGCGGCACGCGAGCAGCACCCGCGCGCCGCGGCCGGCGAGCACTTCGGCGGTACGCAGGCCGAGGCCCGAGTTCGCGCCGGTGACGACCACCGTCCGGCCGGCCTGGTCGGCGATGTCGGCCTCGGTCCAGCGCTGGTCCATGCGTCTACCTAACTACACCTCACGCGCTGGGTGCGAGCAGGCGCATCAGGTGGCCCATCGGGCTGCGCCGACGGGCCGGACGGGCGTCACCCGCGCGCACCAGCGCGTCGAAAGTGTGCCCGACCTTGGTGATCTCCTCGGCCGGCTCCCCGGGCTCCGCGAGGCCGGCGGTGATCGCCAGCATCCGCAGCTCGCCCTCGTACTGCCGGGCGAGGGCGGGGTAACGCTCCTGCGCGCCGTCGAGGACCGCGCGCAGCGCCTCGTTCCCGGACTGCGCCCGGCGCCACGCCCGCGAGACGGCGTCGACCTGGTCGCTGTCGACAGTGTCGGCCGCGGCATCGGCCGGGTCGGCGAACTCGGCGCGCAGGTGCCCGCCGAGCAGTTGGCTCCACTTGTACTGCATCGCCAGCAGCAGGTTCTCTTCACTGCCGAAGGCCTCGGCCGCGCCGGGGATCTCCTCCAGCGTCAGCGGTTCACCGGGCGCGCGCCCCGCGTGGCGGATGGCGGCTTCGAGGATTTCCCGGCGTCGGTAGAAGTCGGTCCAGCTCATGTGTTGGCTCCCCTTCCGTGACCCGGGCCATACCGCAGGTTTGCGGCATACTCCCGGTACGGACCTGACGGCACGAACATACCATGGGTATGAAGAGACTCCTCCGGCGTAAGGTTGTGAGCGTGCCGACAATGAGGTCCCGACGTCTCGACTATTCGGAGTCGACCCGCTCCGCGCTGGTCGACAGCGCGGTCGAGCTGTTCACCAAGCGCGGATACGCGGGTACCTCGCTCGACGAGGTCGCCAAACGCGCCCGCGTCACCAAAGGCGCGCTTTACCACCATTTCAGCGGAAAGCAGGCGTTGTTCGAAGCCGCTTTCGACTCGGTGGAAAGCCTGGTCTACGACCGGCTCGAGAAGATCATGACCGGCCCCGGCACGCCGTGGGAACGGGTGCTCGGCGGGCTGAACACGTTCATCAGGAGCTGCCTCGACCCGGCGTACCAGCGGATCGCCATCCACGAGGCGCCGGTGGTGATGGGCTGGGAGCGCTGGCGCGAGGCCGAGGAGCAGTGCAGCTTCGGCCTGGTCCGCTCGGGCCTGCAGTCCCTTGTGGACGCAGGCGAGGTCGAGCCGGTGCCCGTGGAGGTGACCGCGCGGCTGCTGTTCGGCGCGCTTTCCAGCGCGGCCACGGAAATCGCCAGCGCGGCCGACCCGAAGAAGGTCAGCGGCGAGATCCAGGACGTCATCGTGCGCATGCTGCTGCGGATCCGGCAGCCCGGCGACACCGGAGAGCAGCCCGCCGCGAGCTGATTAGGCTGGCGGCCATGGACTTGAGGATCTTCACAGAGCCCCAGCAGGGCGCCACCTACGACGACCTGCTGCGCGTGGCCAAGACGACCGAGGCCGCCGGCTACGACGCCTTCTTCCGCAGCGACCACTACCTGGCGATGGGCGACGGCGACGGGCTGCCCGGCCCCACCGACGCGTGGATCACCCTGGCCGGCCTGGCCCGCGAGACGAGCCGGGTGCGGCTGGGCACACTGGTCACCGCCGCCACGTTCCGGCACCCGGGCCCGCTCGCGATCGCCATCGCGCAGGTGGACCAGATGTCCGGCGGCCGGATCGAGTTCGGCCTCGGCTCGGGCTGGTTCGACGCCGAGCACACCGCGTACGGCCTGATGCTGCCGCCGCTCAAGGAGCGCTTCGACCTCTACGCCGAGCAGCTGGAGATCATCACCGGGCTGTGGAAGACGCCGGTGGGGGCGAAGTACTCGTTCTCCGGCAAGAACTACACCCTCGTGGACTCGCCCGCGCTGCCGAAGCCCGCGCAGTCGCCCGCGCCGCCCGTGATCATCGGTGGCGGCGGCAAGAAGCGGACGCCGGAGCTGGCGGCGCGCTTCGCCGACGAGTTCAACCTGCCGTTCGCCGACCAGGAGACGGTGTCCGCGCAGTTCGCCCGCGTCGACGCCGCGGCCGAGGCGATCGGGCGTGACCCGAAGTCGATCCTGCGCTCGGTCGCGCTGACCGCGGCGATCGGCCGCGACGACGCCGAGGTGGCACGACGGGCCGAGGCCATCGGCCGCGACCTCGGCCAGCTGCGCGCCGACGGACTGGCCGGGACGGCCGCCGAGGTCGTCGACCGGATCGGGGAGTGGCGGGAGAAGACCGGCATCACCCGGCTGTACCTGCAGGTGCTGGACCTCGCCGACCTCGACCACATCGAGTTCATCGCGGCCGAGGTCGCGTCCCAGCTGTAAGCCCCTCGTGAGTGGCTATGACGGTTCTAACCGGCATAGCCACTCACGAGTCAGTTCTGCAGGGCGAAGGTGACGCCGGGGGCCGTTGGGGCCTCCGGGCGCGGCAGCCAGCGGTCGTCGTTCACCGGCAGCTCGCCTTCGAGGGCGGCCAGCACGGTCTCGCGCGCCATCGGCAGCACCTCCTCGACGGTGACGTCGCGCTCCAGCTCGGCGGAGAGCGACGTGACGCCGGCGTCGCGGATGCCGCACGGCACGATCGCGTCGAAGGCGGACAGGTCGGCGTTGCAGTTCAGCTCGAAGCCGTGCATCGTGACGCCGCGCTGCACGCGGATGCCGATGGCGGCGATCTTGCGCTCGATACCGCGGTCGTCGGCCGGGATCCACACGCCGCTGCGGCCTTCGACGCGGCCGGTGCGCACACCGAGCCGCTCGCACACCACGATCAGAGCCTCCTCGAGGCGCCGCACGTAATGCATGACGTCGATGGGGTCGGCGAGCTTGAGGATCGGGTAGCCGACGAGCTGGCCCGGCCCGTGCCAGGTGATCTTTCCGCCGCGGTCGACGTCGATCACCGGGGTGCCGTCAGTGGGCCGGTCGCTGGGCTCGGTGCGCTTGCCGGCCGTGTACACCGAGGGGTGCTCCAGCAGCAGCAACGTGTCCGGGCCCGCGTCGTCGGCGCGCGCGGAGAGGACCTCGCGCTGCAGGTCCCAGGCCTCGGGGTACGCGATCGTGCCGAGCTCCCGGACGTCGACGGGCTCGCTGGCGATACGGCAGGAAGGGCTCGAAGAACTCACCCGTCGAGGCTACGCCCGTCGCGGCCGGGAAAGGGCAGGAGCCGGAGTGCGCTCGCTGACACCAGCCCGACGCCGAGCACCGCCAGCGTCGCGCCGACGGTGTCCGTCACCCAGTGCACCCCCAGCACGATCCGGCAGACGGCCGCGAGCACGGTGGCCCCCGCGCCGGCCGCGATCGTTCTCCTGATCAGCCGCGGCGCGAGCCACGCCACGAGCAGCACCGCCACCAACGCGGCCGACGCGACGGACACGACGTGCCCGCTCGGGTAGCTGAGGTCCGGGTACTCGCGCGGGCGCTGGCGCAGGAAAACGGGCTTGAACACCACGCTCGTCAACCGGCACAACACGAGCACGGCCGCGAGCTTCAGACACAGCGGCAGGCGCGCGCGGTCGCGCAGCGCGAGTGCGACGAGCGCCACGCCGAGCACGATGGGGAGGACGGGGCCGAGCACGTTCGTGACCACCCCGGCGACCAGCCCCGCGGGCTGGGAATCCTGCCCGCGCAACGCATTCGCCACGGCCTGGTCCAGTTTCAGCGGCTGCCGGTCGACCGTGAGGCCGAGCCCGAGGAAAGCGGCCAGGAGGACGACGCCGGTCACCAGCCAGCGGATCCGGGGGATGGTCATGACATGACCGGCCGATGTGGTGGCCGGGCTGGGGTTGGAGGGGTGGCGGCGTGGGGTGAGGTGTGGGGTGGCAAGGCTGTGGGTGAGAGAGCGGTGGGTGAGGCGAGCTGGGTCGAGGAGGTTCGTGATGGGGAGGACGTTTGTGGCGGGCAGAGCGAGGTTCGGGGATTGTGCGGCGACGGCTTGGGTCGGCATGCCCGCGAGCCGAGCGGGTTGGTCTGGGGTTTGGGCGCGGCGAGGTGAGGGCGGTGGTGGCTGGTTTGGGGTTTGTGGGCGGAGGTTCGGGGGTGGCGCGAGCGAGCTTGAGGTGCGGGTGAGGAGGGGCGCGGGCAGGTCTCCGGTTTGTGCGCGGAGGGGTGGAGCCCACGTGGCCAAACCTGGAGCCCGGGTGAGGAGAAGCGGGGACTGCGCGGGGAAGTCCGAGGCCCGTGCATCGAGGGCCTGCGCGACCAAGTCCGGGACCCGTGCACTAGGGGCGGGGAACATGGCTGGGAGCAGGAGTGCGGCCGGCCGCGGGAGCGGGAACAGGACCGGGAGTGGGCGCAGGAGTGGGACCGGGAACAGAGCCGGGAGTGGAGCCGGGCACAAGAACGGGACCGGGCGCAGGCGAGGGAGCGGGACGTGATCACGTCGCCGCGGCCAGGGCGCTCTCCAGGGTCTCGTGGCGGAAGGTGTAGCCCGCGCGTTCCAGCTCGCGTGGGACGGCGCGCTGGCCGAACAGCGCCATCTCCTCCGCGGCCTGCCCGAGGGCCAGCTTCAGGGCGATCCCGGGCGCCCACCACGGCGCCGGGCGGTGGACGGCGCGGCCCAGGGCGCGGGTGAACTCCGTGTTGCTCACCGGGGCCGGGCCGGTCAGGTTGACCGGGCCGGCGAGGTCGTCGTGGGTCAGGGCGTGGACCAGGGCGCCGACCTGGTCGTCGAGGGAGATCCACGACATGAACTGGCGGCCGTCGCCGAGGCGGGCGCCCAGCGCGAGCTTGAAGAGCGGGCGCAGCAGGTCCATCAGGCCGCCCTTGCGGGACAGCACCAGGCCCGTCCGCACCGACACCACGCGGGTCCCGGCCGCGGTGGCCGGGGCGGTCGCCGACTCCCACGCCGTGCACAGCTCGGCCAGGAAACCCTGGCCGGCCGGGGAAGTCTCGTCGACGACCGTCGAACCGGCGTTCCCGTAGTAGCCGACGGCGGAGCCGTTCACCAGCACCCCGACGCCGTGCTCGGCGACGGCCTCGGCCAGTACCTCGGTGGGCTCCACCCGGCTGTCGAGCAGTACCTGCTTGCGCATCGCGCTCCAGCGGCCCGGCAGCAGCGGCGCGCCGCACAGGTTCACGACCGCGTCTACGCCGGTGAAGGCGCCTTCGTCGATCCGGGCGGACGGCGGGTCCCAGCCGCGCTCGTCGGCCGCCCGCGCTTCGCGCCGTACCAGCCGGAGGACGTCGTGGCCGGACGTCCGCAGCCGGACGGCCAGCGCCGTGCCGATGAGCCCGCCGGAGCCCGCGATGAGTACCCGCATGCCTGTGATCGTGTCCTATCCGTTCTGGTTCCGCACGCCCGGTCGCAGCTGGCCGGCGACGTCCGCCGCCGCCGTCAGCAGCACCAGCGCGGGGATGGTGGCGGCCGGGCGCAGCCGATAGCTGCCACGGCGGTCCTGCTCCACCAGCCCGGCGCCGGTGAGCGCCTTGAGATGGTGGTACAGCTGGCCCGGCGAGCCCAGCTCGGCCGCCTCCTGCAGGGCCGCGCCGGTCTGCGCGCCGCCCTGCGCCAGCGCGCGCACGAGTGCGATCCGCACCGGGTTGGCCAGCGCGGCCAGCACCTCGACCCGCGGGCCGTCGGGCAGCGCCAGCACGGCGGGCGCCGCCAGCCGGATGGTCCAGCTCAGCTCGCCCGGCTCGGTCAGCTCGCCGTGGTAGCCGACGACGCCCCCGGGAATGTCCGGAATGGACTCCTCCGGCCGCCCCTCGAGCGCGGCCACCCGCCGTTCCAGCGCCGCGAGACGCTCGGCCAGGTCGGGATCGTCGGTCATGGGACTCAGTGTCCCAGCGCGCGCTCCAGCCCGGTGAAGCCGCCCGGCGTGGCGAGGTAACTGATCGACGCCTCGATCAGCGGGCCGGTGTTGGCGAAGTCCACATCGGACACGTTTTCGAGCATCAGCACGCAGGTGCCGGTGCGCCCGGGCGCGAGTAGGTCCAGCCCGATGGTGATCACCCCGGGCAGGCTGCCGCCCTTGAACAGCAACGAGTCCGCGCCCGGCGGCACCGCGCCCGGCAGGCTGGACGCGAGGACGTCGCGGGCCAGCGCCGCGGCCTTCCCACCGCCGGTGGCGAGCGCGCGGTGCATCGAGAACAGGTCGGCCGCCGGTGCGCGGCCGGTGTGTGCGACCCATTCGCGCGTCCACTCCGGCGTCGGCGGGTGCGAGAAGATCTGGGGCAGCACCCGGTTGCGGAACTCCGTGTCACGGGCGAACCGGTCCGACAACGCGTTGCCGAGGGCCCGGCGCACCGGCACCGGCGTGCCCGGCGGCGGGGCGTACTCGGGGAAGATCCACATCAGCGTCTCGCCGCCGAACATGCGCACGTCCGGGTTCGGCCAGCCGCCCTTCGCGGCGGCGGCGCGCAGAGCCGGGCCGCCGAGGCGGGCGTGCAGGTAGTCGGCCGCGGCGTTGTCACTGGACAGGATCATCGCCTCGGCCAGCTTCTGCAGCGGCACCCGCTGTTCCGGGTCCTTCGCGACGCCGTACTCGTCGCACGGGACGCCCAGCTGGGTCAGCGCGGTGTGATGGGACCCCGCGCCGATGATGCCGTCGCCGACGTAGGGATGGCGGGCGTCCCAGTCGCCCAGCCGGATGGGCTCGTCCGGGTCGAGCCGGCCCGCGGCCACCGCCGCGGTGTAGGCAGCGAGGTGCACGACCTTGATCGCGGACCCCACCACGCGGGAGTCGCCAGGCCGGTGCCGGAGCCGGCGGCCGGTGCCGTAATCCGCGACCACGGACACGTCGGCGCGGTGCGCGGCGAGCCACGCGAGCCAGCCTTCGGGCGTCGAGGTGTCCGGTGGCGCGGAGGCGCGCGCGGTCGCGGGCAGTAGGAGAGCGGCCGAGCCGGCGGCGGCCACGGTGGTCAGCAGGCTTCGTCGGGTGAGCATGACGCCACGATACTCTGGAACTCCGTAATTCCGGAATAGTGGAATATGCGGAAACGGCGAAGGCCGCCGCACCCGTGGGGGGAGCGCGGCGGCCTTCGCTGCGGGAACTGCCGGGGCCTTACAGACCCAGCTCGTCCTCGAAGTTGCCCTCTTCCAGACGCTGCTTGATCGTGGTCAGGAAACGGCCGGCGTCCGCGCCGTCGACCAGGCGGTGGTCGTAGGTCAGCGGCAGGAACACCATCGAGCGGACGGCGATCGTGTCGTTGCCCTCGGCGTCGGCCACCACGACCGGGCGCTTCACGACGGCGCCGGTCCCGAGCATGCCGGACTGCGGCTGCACGATGATCGGCGTGTCGAACAGGGCGCCGTTGCTGCCGATGTTCGTGACGGTGAAGGTGCCGCCCGACAGCTCGTCCGGCTTGATCTGCCCGGCGCGCGCCCGGCCCGCCAGGTCGGCGATGCGGTGCGCGAGACCGGCCAGGCTCAGCTCACCCGCGTCGTGGATGACCACCGAGAGCAGGCCCTTGTCGGTGTCCACCGCGATGCCCAGGTGCACGGCGCCGTGGTAGGTGATCTCCTTCGTGTCCTCGTTGTAGGACGCGTTGACGTTCGGGTGCTGCTTGAGCGCCTCGACCGTCGCCTTGGCGAAGAACGGCAGGAACGTCAGGTTGACGCCCTCGCGCTCCTTGAACGCCGCCTTCGCGCGCTGGCGCAGCTTGGCGACCTTGGTGACGTCGACCTCGTGCACCTGCGTGAGCTGCGCGGAGACCTGCAGCGACTCGCGGGTCTTCGACGCCGTGATCTGCCGGATCCGGCTCGCCTTCTGGACGGTGCCGCGCAGGGCGGCGATGTCCGGCGAGACGGAGGCGGCACGCGGAGCCGACGGCGCGGCCGCCGGCTTGGCCGGGGCCGCCGGGGCGGCAGCGGCGGGCGCCGAGGCAGCCGCCTTCTGCTTGGCCTCGGCCGCGGCGAGCACGTCCTGCTTGCGGATCCGGCCGCCGACGCCGCTGCCGGTCAGGCCGGCGAGGTCGATGTCGTGCTCCGAGGCGAGCTTGCGCACCAACGGGGTCACGTACGGGCCGTCGGCCGAGCCGTTGTCCGAAGTGGACGCGGCGGGCTGCGGCGTGGGCTCCGGCTTCGGCTCGGGCTTGGCCTGCTGGACTGGCTCAGGCTTGGCCTGCTGGACCGGCGCGGGCGTCGGTTCCGGCTTGGGCTCGGGCTTGGGTTCGGGGGCCGCCGCGGGCTTCGGCGCCGCGTTGGCGTCACCGATCACGGCGAGCACCCCGCCGACCTCGACGGTCTCGTCCTCGCCCGCGCGGATCTCCAGCACAGTGCCGGCGACCGGGGACGGGACCTCGGTGTCGACCTTGTCCGTGGAGATCTCCAGCAGCGGCTCGTCGACCTCGACCGAGTCGCCGACCTGCTTCAGCCAGCGGGTGACGGTGCCCTCGGTGACGCTCTCGCCCAGCTCGGGCAGCTTCACCTCGGTGCCTTCACCACCGGCAGCGGGCGCGGTGTCCGGCTGCGACGGGGCCTCGGCCTTGGCCGGCTCGGGAGCCGCCTCCGGCTCCGGCTGCTTCTCTTCCACAGGCGCCGCGGCGGGCGCCGACGAGGACTCGGGGACGCCGCCGGTGCCGTCGTCGATCACGGCGAGTTCCGCGCCGACCTCGACGGTCTCGTCCTCCTGGGCACTGATCTTCACAACCGTGCCGGCGACCGGCGACGGGACCTCGGTGTCGACCTTGTCCGTGGAGATCTCCAGCAACGGCTCGTCGACCTCGACGGTGTCGCCCTCCTGCTTCAACCACCGGGTGACGGTGCCTTCGGTGACGCTCTCACCGAGCTCCGGCAACGTGACGGAGTAGGCCATCGTTCGCTGACTCCCTTGATCTGTAAAACGTGGTGTGGATTCTGCCGGTGAGACGTCAGCTGTGCACGTGCAGCGGCTTGCCCGCGAGGGCAAGGAACGCTTCACCGAGGGCCTCGGTCTGGGTGGGGTGCGCGTGGATCAGCGGGGCGACGTCCTCCGGGAACGCCTCCCAGCTGTAGATCAGCTGCGCTTCGCCGATCAGCTCGCCGACGCGGTCGCCGACCATGTGCACACCGACGACGGGGCCGTCGGGGGCCTTCACCAGCTTCACCCCACCGGAGGTCTTGAGGATCTGGCTCTTGCCGTTGCCGCCGAGGTCGTAGGTGAACGTGGTGACGTCCGCCCCGTACTTCTCCTTGGCCTGGGATTCGGTGAGGCCGACGGAGGCGACCTCGGGGTGGGAGTAGGTGACCCGCGGGATGCCGCTCTCGTCGATCACGCGCGGGCTCAGCCCGGCGATCTCCTCCGCGACGAAGATGCCCTGCTGGAAGCCGCGGTGGGCGAGCTGCAGGCCGGGGACGATGTCGCCGACGGCGTAGACGTTCGGCAGGTTCGTGCGTAGGCGGTCGTCGGTGAGCACGAAACCGCGCTCGATCTTGACGCCGGCCTCCTCGTAGCCGTGCCCGGCCGAGTTCGGGCCGCGGCCGACGGCGACCAGCAGCAGGTCCGCGTCGATGGTTTCGCCGGACTCCAGCGAAACGCTCACGCTGTTGTCGTCCTGCTTCGCGCCGGTGAACCGCACACCGGTCTTGAAGGTGATCTTGCGACGGCGGAACGCGCGTTCGAGCTGCTTGGAAGCGAACTCGTCCTCGTTCGGCACGAGCCGCGGCAGCGCCTCGACCACGGTGACGTCGACGCCGAAGGAGGCCCACACGCTGGCGAACTCCACGCCGATCACGCCGCCGCCCAGCACCACGACCTTCTTGGGCACGTAGTCCAGCGAAAGCGCCTGCTCGCTGGCGATGATCCGGCCGCCGAGCTCGAGGCCGGGCAGCGTGCGGGAGTAGGAGCCCGTGGCGAGGATGACGTTCTTGCCCGTGTGGCGGGTGCCGTCGACCTCGACGGTGGTGCCGCCGACGAACGTGCCGGAGCCCTCGACCAGGTTGACCTTGTGGGCCTTGGCCAGGCCCTGCAGCCCCTTGTAGAGCCGGGAGACGATGCCGTCCTTGTACTTGTTGACACCGGCGATGTCGATGCCTTCGAAGACGGCCTTGACGCCGACGGACTCGGCCTCACGGGTCTCGTCGGCGACCTCGGCGGCGTGGAGCAGGGCCTTGGTCGGGATGCAGCCTCGGTGGAGGCAGGTCCCGCCCAGCTTGTCCTTCTCGATCAGCGTGACGGAAAGGCCCAGCTCGGCCGCGCGGAACGCCGCGGCGTAGCCGCCCGATCCGCCTCCCAGGATCACAAGGTCGGCGGAGGTGTCGGTCACTTCAATAACTCCTCGGCAAGCGGTAGGGGTGAAGCTCTGTTGCCGCCCGGCGCGGTATAAACGCGCGCGCGACAAGGCCATCTTGTCACTACGTTGATCCGGCCTGCGACCTAGCCGGGCCAAGGCGGCCTTTGCGACACCGACCACACCATGGCCCGGGAATAATGGGTGTAAGACACGAGCAGGAAGAGAGGTGGTCGGAGTGGGGATCTTCGACTCGCTGCGCCGGCGCGGCCGCGGCGGCAGACCGGGCACGACGCGCAAGGCCAGCTCGGAGGACACCCGGCACCTGGAGGAATGGGCCGCGACCCGGCGCGGGGTGGAGGCCTTTGTGGAACCGAAGACGAACGTCACGGAGGCCACCGTGGTCCTGGTCGCGCATGACGGCGAGTGGACCCGGCGCCGCATCGGCGGCCTCGAGTCGGCCCAGCAGTTCGGGCACCGGCGGTCCATCCCGGTGTACGAAGTGGCCCGGGTCGGTTACCCCAAGCGCATGCGCGAGTACACCGAGCGAAAGAAGCGTGGCCAGGCGCCTGGGTGAGGTTCGTCACCCAGCGTCAGGCCGGGGTCAGCCGGCGGCCTCCAGCAGCCGCAGGTGGTGCTCCAGCAGCGCACGGAACGTCGGGTGCGGGGTGCTGCCGAACACCGCGTCGACCTCGATCGCCCGCCACTGGCCGCCGGTTGCGGTGAGCAGCACCACGGCGGGCTCGGCGACGATCACCACCGGGCCGTCCGCACGGAGTTCGCGCGCGGGCAGCAGACGGGGGAAAACGACGTCCGCGGGCAGCCCATCGGCGGTCCGTAGGAACTCTCGGTAGTCGGCGGGCAACGGAGTGCCCAGTCGCGCTTCGGCTGCCGCGACCTCGCTTTCGGACGCCGGGGCGGGCGCCTGCTGGCCGCGTAGCCGCAGGATCGCGGCGACCAGCTCGGGCCAGCTGCCGGCGTCGGTGGGGTAGCGCTCGCGCAAGGCGGCGACGAGCGCCGCGGCGCACTGCTCCGGCCACTCGGGGCCGAGCCCGAGCGGGTCGGCGCCGGCCACGAGCCGCGCAGCGAGCGGGCGGGTCGCGCCGAGGGTTGCGACGTCCGGACTCGGATGGCCGGCGACGAGCGCGGCCCACCCTTCGAGGTCGCCCTCGGCGAGCGTTGTGCGAACCGGGTCGGCCCGGCCCGGCGCGAGCCCGGCGACGACGCCCGCGATGGGCGAGCCGTCGAAGACCCCTTCCAAGTCGGACACGCGACGGGTCAACAGCGCCTGGTGCGTCCGTTCTTCGGCGTCGAGGTCCAAAGGCGACAGTGCGTCCGCCCACTGTGGACGGACGCCGCGCGCCTCGAACAGCATCGCCCAGGCCCGCGCGCGCACGGCGTCGTCCGCCAGCCGCGTGACGGGCCGCTCGGTGACCTGCTGCCAATGTGCGACGAGCCGGTCGGCCTGCCCAGGTGCGCCCGCGGTGGCGAGCAGGAGCGCGGCGTGACCGACCCGCCGGTCGACGGTCGCCTCGTCGCCGGTGAGGACGTCGCGGACCGCCGCTTCGAGGTACTCGTCACGCTCCATGGGCGCGAGGGTGCCATAGATGTGGAGGGGTGCCTTGTCTGCCGGGTGAGGGGCGGTTGGTCGGCTGGTGGCAGCGCGGTTCGCGGTAGCCATTCGCGGTGGGCGGATTGGCCGCCGGATTGGCGGGTGGCGCGCTGGCGGGGGAAGGATCGTCCACCGTTGCCCGCTTGGCTCGTCACGCCGAACAGCCGGTCGCCGGTGGCCGGTTCCGAAGACCCGGGCGGCTTCGAAAACGTGACCCGTCCGGTCCTGGTGAGGACCCTATGGTGCAAATACTCCAGTTGTAGTGGTCTGGGAGACCACTACAACTGGAGTATTTGAGGCGTAGGGTCGCCGCCCTCGACGGTGGCCTCCGGGTTGCGGGTTGCGGCCCGGTCCGGCGGTGAGGGGACGGGTGGCGTCGCGATGGTGCGGGTGCTGCGCCCGGCGCCCGGCGCCCGGAGCCGGAGCCGGAGCCGGAGCTAGGGCCGGAGCTAGGGCCGGAGCACGAGGGCCAAAACCGGAGCCGGAGCCGGAATCAGTGGGCCGAAGCCGGAACCGGAGCTGATGCCCGGAGCTGAAACCCGAGGCTGAAGCCGAAGTTCGAAGCACAAGCGGGAGCCGAAATCCGAGAGCGGAGCCGGAAACCAGGGCCGGAAACTAAGGCCGGAACCCAGGGCCTGGCGCTGCCCGATCGGCTCCACCAATCCCGGCAAAGCTGCCGCCCCCGAACAAGTCGGGCCGGAGCGATCACCACCAGACGGCGAAAGCCCCCTCGCAGCGTGGCGAGGGGGCCTCCGGCGTCGGAATGAAGCAGGTCAGCCCTGGTCGGCGATGTCCGCCAGCACCGCGGCGAGAGTGCGGACCGGGACGCCGGTGCCGCCCTTGCCGGTGTAGCCCCAGGGGCTGCCGGTGTGGAACGCCGGGCCCGCGACGTCGATGTGCGCCCACGGCAGGCCCTCGGCCACGAACTCGCGCAGGAAGATGCCGGCGGCGAGCATGCCGCCCCAGCGGTGGCCGGGGACGTTGGCCAGGTCGGCCAGGCGGGAGTCCAGGTCGGCGCGCAGCTCGTCGGGCAGCGGCATCGCCCAGCCGCCCTCGCCGGTGGCCTGCATGATGCCCGCGACGCGGTCGCGGAACTCGTCGGAGCCCATCACGCCCGCGGTGCGGCTGCCGAGCGCCACGACCTGGGCGCCGGTGAGCGTGGAGGTCTCGATCAGGTAGTCCGGGCTCTCCTCGGCGGCGCGCACGATCGCGTCGGCCAGGACCAGGCGGCCCTCGGCGTCGGTGTTGAGCACCTCGACGGTCTTGCCGCCGTACATGGTCAGCACGTCGCCCGGGCGGTACGAGGTGCCCGAGGGCAGGTTCTCCGCCAGCGGGATGTGCGCGGTCACCTCGAGCGGGTACTTGAGCTTCGCGGCCAGCACCACGGCGGCGAGCACGGCGGCGGCGCCGGACATGTCGGAGGTCATGTGGTCCATGCCCGCGGCGGGCTTGATCGAGATGCCGCCCGAGTCGAACGTGATGCCCTTGCCGACCAGCGCGACCTTCTTGGCCGCCTTCGCCGGCTTGTAGCCCACGCGCAGCAGACGCGGCGGGCGCGAGGAGCCGCCGCCGACGCCGAGGATGCCGCCGAAGCCCTTGCGCTTGAGTGCCTTCTCGTCGAGCACCTCGAAGTCGAGGCCGCCAGCCTCGGCGAGCTTCTTCGCGCGGTCGGCGAAGGAGGCCGGGAACAGGTCGTTCGGCGGGGTGTTGATCAGGTCGCGGGCGATGATCACGGACTCGGCGATGGCGGTCGCGGCCTTGAGCGTCGCCTTGTGCTCGCGCGCGGCGCCGTCCTCCGGGCTGACGAAGTCGGCCTTGGCCAGCGGGCCGTCGCCCTTTTCGGAGCGGTACTCGGTGAAGGCGTACGCGCCGAGCGCGGTGCCCTCGACAGCGGCCTGCAGGTCGAGCGCGGAGAGCGTGACGAACGCGCGCTCGGTCCCGGCCAGCGCCCGGCCGGCGGCACCGGCGGCGCGGCGGACCTGCTCGGCGGTGACGGCGCCGTCCTTCGGCTTGCCGAGGCCCACGGCCAGCACCACGGAAGCCGGGAGCTTGCCCAGCGTCGGCACCTTGACGACCTCTTCGGCCTTGCCGCTCGCGCCGAGGGCGGCGAGCACCTCGGCGAGTTTGCCGTCGAACGCGGCGTCGGCGATGCCGGCGCCGACGGCCAGCGTCGGGCCGTCTTCGCCCTGCAGGGTGCCGATCACCACCACGTCGGCGCGGGTCTTGGCCAGTGCCGCCTCGCTGTTGTCGGAGAGGGCAAGCTTCGGCACGGTCACTTCTGGCTCCTCGCGCGTTCACGGTGGTACCGGGCGGCGCGCCCGGACGGATCGTGAGCCATGCTAATGACACGGGTGGCCGGGCGTCGGAAGGGGACCATCGTGCGTCTCGGGGGTGGGCTCCTCGTCGTGCTCGCGGTGGGGGCCGCCGGCGCCGGTTACTGGGTGCTCGCGGGGGTCGTGCTCGCCGCGGTGGCCGCGGTTTTCGCCACCCGGCTGCCTGCGCCCGGCGACACCCGGGCCGAGCGGTACGTCGGCGGTTTCGCCCGGCTGGCGCTGGTAGTGGTGTACGGGATCGTGTTCGGCGACTACGTGGTGCCCGCCGCTCCGGCGCCTGCCGCGGCGGGGCTCGTCCTGGTGGTCGCGGCCGCCGATCTGGCCGGACTCCGGCTGCCGGCGGCGCTGCGACGCTGGTTGACCGTGGTGCTGCTGGTCGCTGCGGCGGTGCTTGTGGTGCTGTGCTCGGTGATCGCGCCGGTAGCGGCCGCCGGCGGGATCGGCTCGCCGGACGTCGCCGGGATCGTGGTGGCGGCGCTGGTCGTGCTGCCGTTCTTGCTGCCGGCGGCGGGGGACCGCGCGCTGGGCCGGACGGTCACGCTCGGCGGGGTCGCGGTGCTGGTGACGCTCGTCGCGCTGGTGCAGCTCGGGCCGATCCGGCTGGGCCTGTCCGCGACGTCCTTTCGCGACCTGCTCTACGCCGCGGACGCCGGCCAGCTGCAGCCGTTGCTCACCGTGGTCGTGGTGCTCGCGACGGTCCCCGCCGCGCTGACCACGTTCACCGACGCGCGTGAGCGCTTCGCGCCGGAAGGCGGCCTGCCCGGGGCGGCCGGCGGGATCGTCGGCGCGGGCGTGGCGCTGATCGTTACGCCGTACGTGGCGCTGCTCGCGGCCGGTTTCGGCACGGTCGCCGAACTGGTGCTGCGGGCGCGCGGGCGCCGCTACCGTGACGCGCATGAGTGATTACCGCTGGGAGCCGGGGCAGACCGTCGTCGAGCGGTTCCTGCGGCCCGACGGCAGCATCGGCCAGCACCACCCGTTGCGCGTGGTTTCCGACGACGGCCGGGTGCTGTTCGGCTGGCTCCCGATGGGCACGCCGATCGTCGGCAGCCGGCTCGCCGACGGCCGCAAGATGCACGAGGCGCCGCTCGAGGAGCGCTTCCGGATCCCGCGCGTGCGGGTGGCCGACTCCTGGCACGGCACGTCCACGCTGCGGATGATCGCCGAGGACGAGTGGTCGTCGGTGTGGTGGTTCTTCGGGCCGGACGGCACCTTCCGCGAGTGGTACGTCAACCTCGAGCTGCCGATGGGCCGCACCGCCGCCGGGCCGGACCGGATCGACGGGGTGCTGGACGTCGTGGTCACCCCGGACGGCGGCTGGCGCTGGGAGGACGAGGACGAGGCCGGGGAGGCCGTCGTCGCCGGGCGGCTCACCGCCGAGCAGCTGGACCGGCTGCGCGCGGAGGGGGAGCGGCTCGCCGGGCTGGCCGAGCGCGGGGCGTTCCCGTTCGACGGCACGCACACGGACTTCCGGCCGGACCCGGCGTGGCCCGCGCCGGAGTTGCCCGACGGGCTGCGCTGAATCTTGGGCGGCTGAGTCTCAGGTGGCGTTGACTCAGGCGGTGCTGACCCGGGTGGCTGAGTCTTGGGCGGCTGAGTCTCAGGTGGCGCCGACTCAGGCGCTGACCTGGGCGGCTGAAACTCGGGTAGCCGGGCCTCGGGTGGAGATGACTGAGGCGGCGCTGACCCAGACGGCTGAGTCTTGGCGGCGCTGGCCCCGGTGGCTGGATCTCACGCGGCACTGACCCAGGTGACTGGATCTCGGGCGGCGCTGAGCCAGGTGTCTGAGCCTCAGGCAGCGGTGAGCAGCAGGATCCCGGCCAGCACGACGTTGACCACCAGCAGGATGATCACCGAGCGGGTGGGCAGGTCCGTGGCGAACACCTTGCCGTGCAGGCTGCGCCACCAGTAGATGCCGAAGCCGGCTGCGACGAGGCCGAGGACGAAGCCGAAGCCGCTGCTCAGCAGCGCCCAGCCGACCATGCCGAGCAGGCCGGCGCCGAAGGTCAGCAGGACCGCCGTGCCGAAGGTCTTCAGGTCGGTGCTGAACCCGGGCTTGGCCGGCAGTGCGGGGTGTGAGGTCACGTGGCCATCCTAGTGGCGTCGCGCCGAGGGTGCGGCGTCGCGCCGCTGGTGCCGTGGTCATGGGGGCGTGCGGCGTCGCGCTGCTGGTGCCGTGGTCATGGGGAGCGTGCGGCGTCGCGCCGCTGGTGCGGTGGTCATGGGGGCGTGCGGCGTCGCGCTGCTGGTGCGGTGGTCGCGGGGAGGGTGCGGCGTCACGCTGTGGGCGCGAGGGTATGCGGCGTGTGAAATAGGCGGTCTTCCGACTAACGCGCCTCCGACCAAGCGCTATCGTCTAACCATGACGATAGCGACGCAGTTCACCCATGTCCCGAACTCGAGCCCCGCGAGCCCGGAACGCGTCGCCGAGGTACTCGCCAATCCCGGGTTCGGGACCTACTTCACCGATTACATGGTGACGGTGAAGTGGAACGCGGCACAGGGCTGGCACGACGCGACGGTGGGCCCGTACGCGCCGTTCTCCCTCGACCCGGCCACGTCCGTGCTGCACTACGGCCAGGCGATCTTCGAGGGGCTCAAGGCCTACCGCCAGCCGGACGGCACCATCGCCGCGTTCCGGCCCGACGCCAACGCCGAGCGTTTCCAGGACTCCGCCGAGCGGCTCGCGATGCCGAAGCTGCCGGTGGAGATCTTCGTCGACTCGCTGCGTGAGCTGATCGCCGTGGACGAGCGCTGGGTGCCCACGAAACAGGGCGAATCCCTTTACCTGCGCCCATTCATGATCTCCACCGAGACGGGCCTTGGCGTCAATCGGCCGGCCGGTGAGTACGTGTTCGCGGTGATCGCCTCGCCCGCCGGGTCGTACTTCAGCGGTGGCGTGAAGCCGGTGAGCGTGTGGCTGTCCACGGAGTACGTGCGCGCGGCGCCTGGCGGTACCGGGTTCGCGAAGTGCGCCGGCAACTACGCGGCGTCGTTCGTGGCGCAGGCGCAGGCCGTGGAGAAGGGCTGTGACCAGGTGGTGTGGCTCGACGCCGTCGAGCGCCGCTGGGTCGAGGAGATGGGCGGGATGAACCTGTTCTTCGTCTTCGGCTCGGGCGACGACGCCCGCGTGGTGACGCCGGAGCTGACCGGTTCGCTGCTGCCGGGCGTCACGCGCAAGTCGCTGCTGCAGCTCGCGCAGAGCATGGGCCACGCCGTCGAGGAGCGCCGGATCTCCACCGAGGAGTGGGAGAAGGCGGCCGCCTCGGGTGAGCTGACCGAGGTCTTCGCCTGCGGCACCGCGGCGGTCATCACGCCGGTCGGGCACGTCAAGCACGCGGGCGGCGAGTTCTCTGTCTCGGGCGGCGAGCCGGGCAAGCTGACGATGAAGCTGCGTGAGGAGCTGGTCGGCATCCAGGAGGGCACCCGCCCGGCCCCGGAGGGCTGGATGCTGCCGCTGCGCTGACCGGCGCCGACGGAACCGGACAACGGCGAAAGGGCCGCTCGTGACTTGTCGCGAGCGGCCCTTTCGCTTCGGATCAGGTGGCCGGGACGACGGCCGGGTTCAGCCGCGCCCCACAGCCGCGTGCGTTCGTGAGCGGTTCAGCCGCGCCCGCGGCCGGTTCCGTTCGTGAGCCGGTTCAGGAGGCCTCGACCGGGACGAGCGGGCCGGAGACGCCGGACTGCTCGTGGGTGGTCATCTCGGCCAGTACGCGGGCCGCCATCATCAGCAGGGGCAGGGCGGTGACGGCGCCGGTCCCCTCGCCGAGGCGGACGTCGAGGTCCAGCAGGCCGCCGAGGTCGAGGTGCTCCAGGGCCAGCGCGTGCGCGGGCTCGCCGGTCAGCTGGCCGGACATCCACCAGCGGCGCGCGCCGGGCGCGAGCTCTTCGGCCACCATCGCGGCGGCGCAGACGACGAGGCCGTCGAGCACCACGGGCGTGCGGCGGACCGCCGCCTGTGCCAGGAAACCCGCCATCGCGGCGATGTCGGCGCCCGAGGAGGTGCGGAGCAGCGCCACCGGATCGGCGAGGACCGCGCGGGCGCGGCGGAGCGCGTCGCGGACCGCGGCGGCCTTGCGCATCCACGCGTTGTCATCGATGCCGGAGCCGCGGCCGACCACGGCCACCGGCTCGCTGCCGGTCAGCGCGGCGACCAGCACGGACGCCGGGGTGCTGTTGCCGATCCCCAGGTCGCCCGCGATGAGCAGGTCGGCGCCGCCGTCCACCTCGCTGTCGGCGATCGCGATGCCGGCGCGCACGGCGGCGCGGACCTCGTCGTCGGTGAGGGCGTCCTCGACGTCGATCGAGCCCGAGCCGCGGCGGACCTTGAACTCGCCGATCGACCGCATGGCCGACTCCCCGGTGTCCACGGCCATGTCGACCACACGCACGCTGGCGCCGGCCGCGGCCGCGAGCACGTTGATCGCCGCGCCGCCGGTGAGCATGGTGCCGACGAGCTGCGAGGTCACCTCGGCGGGGTAGGCCGAGACGCCCTTCCTCGCGATCCCGTGGTCACCCGCGAACACGACCACCCGCGGCCGAGTGAACGGCCGCGGCGGCGCCTGCCCCTGACAGGCCGAGATCCACACGCCCAGCTCTTCCAGCCGGCCGAGCGAGCCGGCCGGTTTCACGAGCTTGTCGTGCAGCGCGATCGCCGCCGACCGGGCCTGGTCGCTGGGCGGCTCGATCTCGCTGAACTCGATGCTGGTGTCCGCGTCCACGCCAGGCCTTTCTCTCACCGGGGTACCCGTTCGCAAACCTACCGGCCGCCGCGGGAAAACCTCCGGCGCCCACCGTGGATCTCCTCGGCCCAGCCGGTGCTCCTCGGCTGCACGCCGGCGCCCGCGGCCCAGTAGGGTCGCGCGACGTGCGGGAAACGACTGCGGCCGGGGTGGTGCTGGCCAGTGGCGCCGGCACCCGCGTCGGCGCCGAGCTGAACAAGGTGTACCTGCCCGTCGCGGGGCGGCGGGTGGTGGCGTGGTCGCTGGCGGCATTCGCCGCGGTGGCCGACGTCGGCGTGCTCGTGCTGGTCATCCGGCCGCAGGACGCCGAGCTGGCCGGCGAGGTGCTGGCCGCGCATCCCGGGCCGGTCGAGATCGTGCACGGCGGGGCGACGCGGCAGGCTTCGGAGCTGAACGCCCTGCGCCACCTCGCCCCGCGGATCGCGGACGGCAGCGTGGACGCCGTGCTGCTGCACGACGCCGCCCGGCCGCTGGCCTCGCCCGAGCTGATCGGCGACGTGCTCGCCCGGACGCGGGAGCACGGGGGAGCGGTGCCGGGCGTGGCCGCCGACGACGTGGTCGCGGTGACCGGCGACGAGACGGTGTCGGCACGGGTCCCGGGTGCCATCCGCGTCCAGACCCCTCAGGGCTTCCGCGCCCGGCCGCTGCTCGCGGCGTACGAACAAGCCGAGGCCGAGGGCTTCCTCGGCACCGACACGGCCTCGTGCATGGAGCGGTTCTCCGCGCTGCCGGTGCGCTGGGTGCCCGGCGGCGCGGAGAACCTGAAGATCACCTACCCGCACGACCTGCTGGTGGCCGAGCGGCTGCTGAGCCGCTGATCAGGGGCTGCGGGTCAGCGAGGCGTCGCGTTCGACGACGTCTTCGAGGGCCTCGTCGATCGCGGTGAGCAGCTCCGGCTCCAGCTTCACCCCGGCCGCCTTGACGTTCTCGTGCACCTGCTCGGGGCGGGACGCGCCGATGATCGCCGAGGCGACGTTCGGGTTCTGCAGCACCCATGCCACGGCCAGCTGCGCCATGCTCAGCCCGGCTTCGGCCGCCAGCGGCTCGAGCTTGGCGACGGCGGTGAGCGTCTTGTCGTTCAGGAAGCCCTTGACCGTGTTCGCGCCGCCGTTCTCGTCGGTCGCGCGCGAGCCCGCGGGCAGCGGCTGCCCGGCCTTGTACTTGCCGGTGAGCACGCCCTGCGCGATCGGCGACCAGACGATCTGGCTCAGCCCCTCGCGCTCGGACGCCGGCACCACCTGCGACTCGATCACGCGCCACAGCATCGAGTATTGCGGCTGGTTCGAGACGAACGGGACCTTCAGCTCACGGGCCAGCTCCGCGCCCCGGGTGATCTGTTCGGCGGTCCACTCCGAGACGCCGACGTAGAGCACCTTGCCCTGGCGCACCAGGTCGGCGAAGGCGAGCATCGTCTCTTCCAGCGGCACGCTCCGGTCGAACCGGTGCGCCTGGTAGAGGTCGAGGTAGTCGGTGCCGAGCCGCTGGAGCGACGCGTTCGCCGACTCCAGGATGTGCTTGCGGGAGAGGCCCTTGTCGTTCGGCCCCTTCGGACCGGTGGGCCAGAAGACCTTGGTGAAGATCTCCAGGCTCTCCCGGCGCTGCCCCTGCAAGCCACGGCCGAGCACGGACTCCGCAGCGGTGTTGGCGTAGACGTCGGCGGTGTCGAACGTGGTGATGCCCGCCTCGAGCGCCGCCTTGATGCAGGCCTGGGCCTGTTCCTCCTCGACCTGGGAACCATGCGTGAGCCAGTTGCCGTAGGAGATCTCACTGATGTTGAGGCCGCTGCGGCCAAGTCGTCGGAACTCCATGGCGCACAGCCTAGGCGAAGTTGTTCGCTTCGCTAACGAACCCTGCCCCGAACGTCAGCTCGGGATCGGCTGGCCCGGCTTGAGGCGGGGCTTCGGCACACGCAGCTTGCGGATCTGGCTCGCCCGGACGAACGCGTACCAGCCGAGGCCGCGCACGCCCACCGCCTCCTTCGGGAAGCGCTCGCGCGCCAGCCTGCCGATGCGGCGGCCGTTCACCACGCCCTCGACGGCCATCACGAGCAGCATCGCCATGCAGACCAGGGTGATGTACTGCTGCGCCGCGGGCACCGGGATCAGCAGCGCCACGAAGACCAGGATCGCCAGCGGCATGAACAGGCCCAGGATGTTGCGCCGGGAGTCCACGAGGTCGCGCACGTAGGCCTTGACCGGGCCGCGGTCGCGGGCGGGCAGGTACTTCTCGTCGCCGGCCATCATCCGGGCGCGGGACTCGCGCGCGGCGCTGCGGCGCTCCTCCTTGAGCTGCGGGTTCGCCTTGCGCAGCTCCTTGTTGCGCTTCATCGCCTCACGCATGCTGGTGGGCGGCGGCGCGACGGGTCCCCGCTTCTTCGCCTCGGCTTCCCGCCGCTTCGGCGTCGCCCGGCCCTTGCCCGGCGTGTACGACGCCTTGCCGGTGGCGGCATCGATTTCGATGGCGTCGCCGTCGTCGGCGGCGGTGTCTGTGGTGCTTCGGCGCAGGAACCTCACCTCGCCAGGGTATTGCAGGCGTCACGGCGTTGTTCACCAGGTGCGTTGGATGTGCGACGATGCAGGGGGAACAGATCGGGCGCGGCTCGCGTTGGAAATTGCGCACGAGTAGTACCCGCACCGAGTTCGACCAAGAGGGAGTGCCATGACGACCGCTGAGCAGACCGGCGCGACGCAGGCCGAGGCCGCCGAGGAGACCCACGGCGTCACGTTGACCGACACCGCGGCGACCAAGGCGAAGGCCCTGCTCGAGCAGGAGGGCCGCGACGACATGCACCTGCGCATCGCCGTCCAGCCCGGCGGCTGCGCGGGCCTGCGCTACCAGCTGTTCTTCGACGAGCGCAAGCTCGACGGCGACCTCTTCCGTGACTTCGACGGTCTGCAGGTGGCGGTCGACCGGATGAGCGCGCCGTACGTGACGGACGCGGTGATCGACTTCGTCGACACCATCGAGAAGCAGGGCTTCACCATCGACAACCCGAACGCCACCGGGTCCTGCGCCTGCGGCGACAGCTTCCACTGAGCCCTGGGCTCGGCAGAACGCGGAACATGAAGAGGGCCCCGGCCGGTGACGGCGGGGGCCCTCTTCATGTGCTGGGTGGGTCCGGCTGGCGCGCTGTCTTCCTGTTGCGCGTTGCCCGGGCTCCGGGCTGGTCAGACGTTGCGGGGCTGGTCAGACGTGCGGGGCCGGTCAGACGTAGGCGTCGAGGTCCGCGACCTGCGCGTGGCAGGCGTCGTCGACGGTCCACGGCGTGGCCGTCTCCCGCGGGAGCGGCAGGTTCCCGGCGCCGGGCTTTTCGACCTGGAGCGCGGGCGGGATGTGGGCGCAGTCGGCGATCAGCTCGCCGAGGGTTTCCGGTTCGGTGGTGACGTTCACGTCGCCGACGCTATTGACCATGATTCGAGGGGGAAAGCGGTACCAGCCGGTAGTGTCGGTCGAGGCGCGGGAACTACCCGTACGGGGCATGACCCGCGGGTAACTTCGCGTGAGTTCGAGCACACCAGAGCCATGACAGCTATGAGGAGAACCGGTGGCAGACAAGGCCAGGATCGCGGTGTCCGGCAGCATCGCAACCGACCACCTGATGCACTTCCCCGGCAGGTTCGCGGAGCAGCTCGTCGCGGAACAGCTGCACCGGGTGTCCCTGAGCTTCCTGGCCGACGACCTGGTGGTCCGGCGGGGCGGGATCGGCGCGAACATCGCGTTCGGGCTGGGTGTGCTGGGCGTCAGCCCGGTGCTGGTCGGCGCCGTGGGAGCGGACTGGGCCGACTACGCGTCCTGGCTGGAGCGCCACGGCGTCGACACCTCGGGGGTGCTGGTCTCCGAGGTGGCGCACACCGCGCGGTTCGTCTGCACCACCGACACCGACCTGTGCCAGATCGCCACGTTCTACGCGGGCGCGATGGCGGAGTCGCGCAACATCGAGCTCAAGCCCATCGCCGACCGCGCCGGTGAGCTGAGCCTCGTGCTGATCAGCCCGGACGACCCGGACGGCATGGTCCGCCACGCCGAGGAGTGCCGTCAGCGCGGCTACACCTTCGCTGTCGACCCGTCGCAGCAGCTGGCCCGCATGGACGGCGCGCAGGTGCGTGCGTTCATCGAGGGCGCCAAGTACCTGTTCAGCAACGACTACGAGTGGGAGCTGCTGCTCCAGAAGTCGGGCTGGACCGAAGCCGACGTGCTCGAGCGCGTCGGCATGCGCATCACCACGCTCGGCGAGAAGGGCGTGGAGATCGTCGGCAAGGACGGCGTGAACCTGCAGATCGGCGCCGTCCCGGAGCGCGGCAAGGCCGACCCGACGGGCGTCGGCGACGGCTTCCGCGCCGGCTTCCTCGCCGCCCTCGACGGCGGCCTCGGCCTGGAGCGCGCCGCCCAGCTCGGCTCGCTGATCGCGGTGCTGGTGCTGGAGACCGTCGGCACCCAGGAGTGGACCTTCGACCGCGCCGACGCACTGGCCCGCCTCAGCGAGGCCTTCGGCCCGGCGTCGGCGGACGAGATCGCCCCGGTCCTGCCCGGCTGATCCCGGTTTTGTGGTGTGGACGGCCCTCTCGTGCTCGGCGCGAGGGGGCCGTCCTCGTCCGCCTGGTTTCCGGACAGGGCTGGAGAAGCCGGGATGTTCCGGGCTTACGCGGAGTGGTGGCGCCGGGTGGCCCAGCCAGGGGAGCGGCGGGCTCGGATGATCCAGTCACGCGGCGTTGGGCATGCTGGCGCGGTGGTGGGCATGCTGGCCCAGCCCAGCCCAGCCCAGCCCAGCCCAGCCCAGCCCAGCCCAGCCCAGCCCAGCCCAGCCCAGCCCAGCCCAGCCCAGCCCAGCCCAGCCCAGCCCAGCCCAGCCCAGCCCAGCCCAGCCCAGCCCAGCCCAGCCCAGCCCAGCCCAGCCCAGCCCAGCCCAGCCCAGCCCAGCCCAGCCCAGCCCAGCCCAGCGGTGGCTGTCCAGAGCTGTGCACCGGCATGAAGTCCCTCGAGCCCGGCCCGGAAAAAGCTTCACCCGCCGCGGGATTCGCGGCGGGTGAACGGCTTCAGACCTTGAACGGCCTTAAGAACCTGACCGGCCTCAGAGCTTGACCGGGTAGACCGGCTCCGGGATCGCCGGCTTGATCCGGTGCTCCACGAAGATCCCGTGCCACAGCATGAACACCAGCAGCGCCCAGATCTGCCGGCTGCGGTCGAGCTGGCCGGCCTTGTGCTCCTCCAGCAGCCGCAGCACGGCGGCCTTGTCGAGGAGCTCGTCGGTCTTCGAGTCGTTGATGATGCCGCGGGCCCAGTCGTACATCTCGTTGCGCAGCCACAGGCGGATCGGCACCGGGAAGCCCAGCTTGCGGCGGTTGAGCACGTGCGGCGGGATGATCTTGGCCAGTGCCTGGCGCAGCGCGTACTTCGTGGTGCCGTGGGCCAGCTTCTGGTCCAGCGGAATCGAGGCGGCGACCTTGAACACCTCGGCGTCGAGGAACGGCACGCGCAGTTCCAGCGAGTTGGCCATGGTGACCTTGTCGGCCTTCACCAGGATGTCGCCGCGCAGCCAGGTGTAGAGGTCCACGTGCTGCATCCGCGCCACCGGGTCCCAGCCGCGTGAGATGTCGTACCAGGGGGCGGTGACGTCCTTGAAGCCCACGCCCTCGGTGTAGGTCCGCAGCACCGCGCGCAGCTGGTCGTCGCGGAAGTTGCGGGCGTTGCCGTAGTAGCGGTCCTCCAGCGGCAGCGCGCCGCGGCGCAGCAGGTCCTTGCCGCGGGTGCCCTCGGGGATCTTGGTCGACACCTTGCCGATGAGCTTGCGCACACCGCCGGGCACCTTTTCGAACGGCGCCAGCGAAATCGGCTCGTTGTAGATCGTGTAGCCGCCGAACAGCTCGTCCGCGCCTTCGCCGGAGAGCACGGCCTTCACGTGCTTGCGCGCTTCGCGGGCGATGAACCACAGCGGCACCAGCGCCGGGTCGGCCACCGGGTCGTCGAGGTACCAGACGATGAGCGGCAGGGCCTCCATCATCTCGTCGGCGGAGACGGTGCGGACCACGTGCTTCACGCCGATCGCGGCGGCCGACTCCGCGGCCACGTCCACCTCGGAGTAGCCCTCGCGCTCGAACCCGGTGGTGAACGCGATCAGGTTCGGGTTGTGCTCCTTGGCCAGCGTCGCGGTGGCCGTGGAGTCGATGCCGCCGGAAAGGAAGGCGCCGACCGTCACGTCCGGGTCGGAGATCATGTGCTTGCCCACCGAGTCGCGCATCACATCGGCGATGCGCTGGTACAGCTCGTCGGCCTCGGCGGCGCCGTTGACCGGCTTCGTGGCGAACTGCGGGTGGAAGTAGCGGGTGAACTCGACCGTTCCGCCCGGGGTCACGCGGAACGACGTGCCGGACTCGACCCGGCGCACGCCGGTGTGCAGCGACTCGGGCTCCGGCACGTACTGCAGCACCAGGTAGTGCTGCAGGGCCGTGCGGTCCAGCTCCTGCGCCACGCCGAGGGTGCCGGACAGCTCCAGCAGGCTCTTCTTCTCGCTGGAGAACGCCACGCCGTTCGGGCCCGCGCTGTAGAACAGCGGCTTGATGCCGAACGGGTCGCGCGCGCCGAAGACGACCTTCTCCTGGGCGTCCCAGATCATGAAGGCGAACATCCCGCGCAGCTTCTTCACCGCGTCGGCGCCGAGGTAGTGGTACGCCGCGACGACGGCCTCGCCGTCGCCCTCGGTCTCGAACTTCGCGCCGAACTCCGCCGCGAGCTCGTCGCGCAGCTCGCGGTAGTTGTAGACCTCCCCGTTGAAGTTCAGCGTGTACCGGCCGGGCGCCTCCGGCGGGCCCCAGTGCAGCGGCTGGTGGGAGTGCTCGACGTCGATGAAGGCGAGCCGGTTGAAGCCGTAGACGACCTCGGCGTCAGCCCAGGTGTCCTGCTCGTCGGGGCCGCGGTGGCGCTGGCAGCGCATTGCCGCGCCGACGGCTTCACGCGCGTTCGCCGCGTCGGTCTCGGTCGCGCAGATCAGTCCAAGCAGGCCGCACACGTGTACTCACACACCTCTGGGTCGGGCCGGTCCGGGGAAGGGCCCAGTATGCCGCGCGCGGCGGCCGCCCGGCCCCGCCGGGTTACCCGCGTGCGTTGTGGTTACCCCTTGGTCAGCGGGAAGCGCCAACTCGGCTAGGCTCCGCCTGTCACGAAGATCGGTCGAGGAGGCTCTGGGTGAAAGGGCGAGGCGCAGTGGGAAAACCAGAGCGCACCCCGGTGGGTAAGCGGGCCGGTCGCGTCGCCGCGCTGGCCGTGCTGGTCGCGCTGACCGCGACGGGCTGCTCCGGGGACGAGATCCTCCGATTCGGCTGGCCGGTCGGGGTCACCCCGCAGGCCAACGAGATGCGGAACCTCTGGACCTGGACGGTTGTCGCCGCGCTGGTCGTCGGCGTCATCGTGTGGGCCCTGATCTTCTGGACCGCGACGTTCCACCGGAAGAAGAAGAACACCGCGGTCGAGGGTCCGGACGACCTCCCGCGGCAGTTCCAGTACAACATCCCGCTGGAGATCTTCACGGTCGTCGTGCCGACGATCATGGTCTGCGTGCTGTTCTTCTTCACCGCGACGGCCGAGAACGACGTGCTGGCCAAGAAGCCGAACCCCGACGTCGTGGTCGACGTGGTGGCCTTCCAGTGGAACTGGGAGTTCAAGTACGACGACGCGAACGCCAAGCGCGCGGACGGCAGCCAGGTGAGCACCGTCGGCTCGTCCGGCGAGATCCCGCTGCTGGTGCTCCCGACGAACAAGACGATCGAGTACCGGCTGCGGTCCACCGACGTCATCCACTCGTTCTGGGTCCCGGAGTTCCACTTCAAGCGCGACGTGATGCCGGACCCGGAGAAGAACAACCAGGACAGCTCGTTCCAGAACTCGATCGACCGCGAAGGCTCCTTCGTCGGCCGGTGCGCGGAGCTGTGCGGCACCTACCACTCGGTGATGAACTTCGAGGTCCGTGCGCTGTCCCCGGACAAGTACGACCAGTACATCAAGCTGCGCACCGAGACGAACCCGAAGACGGGCAAGCCGAACACGGCTTCCGAGGCGCTGACGGCGATGAACTGCGGCGAGCTCTGCACCCCGCACGCGGTGACCACGCAGCCGTTCAACACCGACCGCACCGCGCGCACCGCGTCCAACTGACCGGTTCCGGCGAACCAGAGGAGTAGGGGAGAAAGTCCCATGAAGGTCGAAGCCCGGATTTTCTACCTGGTGGCGGGGTTCGCGGTCGTCATGGCCGCCATCTACTGGGTGATGACCGCCCTCTACGCGACCGGCCAGAAGGCCGAGCCGGTCGGCATCGTCGCGCTCTTGCTGACCGGTGGCCTCGCGTTCCTCGCGGGCAGTTACCTGCAGTTCGTGTCCCGCCGGATCGAACCGCGCCCGGAGGACCGCGAGGACGCCGAGATCAGCGACGGCGCGGGCGAGCTGGGCTTCTTCAGCCCGGGCAGCTACTGGCCGATCGGCCTCGCCGCCTCGGCCGCGCTGTGCGGCGTGGCGCTCGCGTTCTTCCACATCTGGCTGCTCGTGCTGGCCCTGGTCGCCCTGCTCATCACCGTGGGCGGACTGGTGTTCGAGTACCACACGGGTCCGAACCACGAGTGACCTCGGGCGGCTTCCGGGCCGCCCGGCCGCCGCGCTGGGGAGCCAGCGCGGCGGCGAGCACCGCCAGCATCCCCAGGCCCTCGGGCCAGCTCAGCCGGTGGCCGAAGACCGCCATGTCGACGACCACGGCGACCACCGGGTACAGGTAGGACAGCAGCGCCACCGTCGTGGTGGGCAGCCTGCCGATGCTCGCGTACATCAGCACGTACATCACCGCCGTGTGCACGGTGCCCAGCAGCACGAGCCAGAGCAGCCCTGAAGTGCTGTGCGGCAGTGGCGTGAAGGCCAGCGCGGGCGCGAGCAGCACGGCGCCCACCGTGCACTGCACCGCCGCCAGCAGGTGCGGCCGGACGTGTTTCAGCTGCTTGGCCACGAACGACGCGCCGGCGTAGAGCACCGCCGCGCCCAGCGCGAGCGCGATCCCGGCCAGCCGCACGGGTTTGCCGTCGTCGCCGTTGGCCGACAGTGAGATCACGATCACCCCGGCGAACGCGATCCCGCCGCGCGCGAGGTGCGTCTTCGAGACTTTCTCACCCAGGAACGCCGCGGCCAGGCCGACCAGGATGAGCGGCTGCGTGTGGTAGACGACCGTGCTCACGCCGATCGACGACAGCGCGTACGAGGCGAACAGCAGCACCCAGTTGCCGACCAGCAGCACCCCGCCGAGCGCGGCGAGCAGCAGGTCGCGGCGCGTCGGCCGCCAGGTCCACAGCCAGCCGCGGGCCAGGCACCAGAGCACGAGCAGCACGCCGCCGACGACGCAGCGGGCGAAGGCGACCGCGGGGGCCGCCGCGCCGCTCTCCAGGACGACCGCGCCGATCGTGCCGGACAGCGCCATCGCGGCGGACCACTGCAGGAGCGGGCGGGATTCGGGATTCTTCATGCGCCCCAGCGTGTTCCCGGCCGCGGCCGCCGACCAGTGTCAGAGATGACAACGGCCGCAAAACTTGTGACAGCATGGCCGGCATGGACGTGCAACGGGTCGCGGTGGTGCTGGCCGACCGGGTCTCCCCCTTCGAGCTGGGGGTGGCGTGTGAGGTGTTCGGCACCGACCGCAGCGCCGACGGCATCGAGGGCTGGGAGTTCGCCGTCTGCTCACCGGGCGGTGCGGATGTGCCGAGCTGGTCCGGCTTCGGGCTCGACGGTCTGTCCGGTTTGGACTTCGCCGCGACCGCGGACCTGCTGATCGTGCCGACCTGCGAGCCACGCGCCGCCGCGCCGCCGGAGCCGGTGCTCGAGGTGCTGCGTGACGCCCGTGCGCGTGGCGCCTGGGTGGCGGGCTTCTGCGCGGGCGTGTTCTCGCTCGGTTACGCGGGCCTGCTCGACGACCGCCGCTGCACCGTGCACTGGGTGTACGAGCAGGAGTTCCGCCGCCGCTTCCCGACCGCCGTCGTCGATCCACAGGCCCTGTATGTCGACGACGGCGGGATCCTCACCAGCGCCGGCACGGTGGCCGCGGTGGACCTGTGCCTGCACCTGGTGCGCCGGCTGCGGGGCGTCGCGGCGGCCACGACACTGGCGCGGCGCATGGTCGCGGCGCCGCATCGCGCGGGCGGCCAGGCGCAGTTCGTCCAGGCGCCGGTGCCGGCCACCGCCGCCCCGGACGACGCCGTGGTCGCCGAGGCCCTGGAGTGGGTGGAGCGGCGGCTGGACCAGCCGTTCACCGTCGCCGAGCTGGCCCGCCGCAGTGGGTTGGGCGAGCGCACGTTCCTGCGCCGCTTTTCCGCCGCCACGGGCACCACTCCGCACCGCTGGCTGACCGAACGACGGCTCGACCGCGCGCAGGCACTGCTGGAACAGGGCCGGCTTTCGGTGGAGGACATCGCGACCGCCTGCGGTTACGCCTCAGCCGCCGCGCTACGGCACCAGTTCAGCCGCCTGCGGGCCACGACACCGAGCGCGTACCGCGCCGCCTTCCGGCCGTCCTGAGCACAACTCGTGAGTGGCTATGACGGTTAGAACCGTCATAGCCACTCACGAGAACTCGATCCAGCGGTCCAGCAGCGTCGCCGCGGCGCCGGAGTCGATGGCCCGGGCGGCGCGGTCCAGGCCGGTCGCCAGGTCGTCCTCGAGGGAGCCGGAAAAGCCGGTGAACGCGGCCAGCGCGGCGGCGGCGTTCAGCACCACCGCGTCGCGCACCGGCCCCGCCTTGCCGGCGACCAGCTCGCGCACGACCTCGGCGTTCGAGGCCGCGTCGCCGCCGCGCAGGTCGTCGGCCGTGGCGCGCGGGACGCCGAGCACAGCGGGGTCGAAGGTCCGCTCGGTCACCGTGCCGCCGGAGACCACCCACACCGAGGTGGTCGTGGTGGTGGTGATCTCGTCGAGGCCGTCGTCGCCGCGGACCACCAGCACCGACATCCCGCGCCGCGCGAAGACCTCGGCCAGCACCCGGGTCTTGTCCTGGTAGGCGCAGCCGATCAGCGCGCTGCGCGGCTGCGCCGGGTTGGTCAGCGGGCCGAGCAGGTTGAACGTCGTCGGCACGCCGAGCTCGCGCCGCGGCGGGCCGGTGTGCCGGAACGCCGGGTGGAACGCCGGCGCGAAGCAGAACCCGATGCCGATCTCGTCGAGCGAGCGGCGCACCGCGTCGGGCGGCAGGTCGATCTTGACGCCGAGGGCCTCCAGCACGTCGGCGGCGCCCGACTGCGACGACGCGCTCCGGTTGCCGTGCTTGGCCACCGGCGCGCCCGCGGCGGCCGTGACGATCGTGGCCATGGTGGAGATGTTGACCGAGTTCGACCGGTCGCCGCCGGTGCCGACGATGTCGACCGACGGCCGGGCCAGCTCGATCCGCCGCGCGTGCGCCAGCATCGCGTCGGCCATGCCGGAGATCTCGTCCGGCGTCTCGCCCTTGGCGCGCAACGCGACGGCGAACCCGCCGATCTGCGCCGGCGTGGCCGTCCCGGACATGATCTGGTCCATCGCCCACTCGGTGGCCTCCGCGGACAGGTCCTCGCGCCCGATGAGCCGGGTCAGCAGGGCCGGCCAGGTGCTGGGGACCGGGGCGGTGCTCATCGCGGGCTCAGCCGTTGACGACGGGCACACGCCCGGCGCGCAGGACGCCGGCGACGGTCTCCGCCGCGGTCAGCGGGTCGAGCGGGTGCTCCAGCACCGCGTCCGCCTGCGACCAGGTGGCCAGCCAGCGGTCGTCGTGGCGCCGCACGGAGACGATGATCGGCGGGCAGTCGGTGATCTCGTTCTTCAGCTGACGGGTCAGCCCGATGCCGCCGGTGGGCTGCGCCTCGCCGTCGAGGATCGCGAGGTCGACGGTGCCCGCGTCCATTTCGCTCAGCACGTCGGCGATCCCGGCCGCCTCGACGTACTCCACGCGGCCGAGGTCGGCGGCCGGCCGCCGGCCGACGGCGTTCACGATCGCGTCGCGCACCTCGGCCTTGTGGCTGAACACCAGGATCCGCTTCGCCTGCTCGCCCATCAAGCACGCCTCCGTCTCGTCGGGGGTGGAACTGCCGCGATGGTACTAATCCGACCGAAAGCAGGCGGACACGGCCTGAAGCCGATCTGCTCGAAGAAACCCTTTCCGCCGTGACTGCCGTCGGACTAGTAACTAACGGCACAGTATCTGCCGAGATGCTCGTCACGCTGGCGCGGTCGGCGACTCACCCGGTTGCCGGGCGTCCCAGCCGAGCGCGTCGCCGCCGAGGCGCTGCGCGAGCCCGGCCATCCGGGACCGCTCCTGGGCGCAGTGCAGCGCGTCGAGCACCTGTACGCGCAAGGCGTGCGCGAGGACGCGTTCGCCGTCCGGCCCCTGTTCCCGCAGCTCCCAGCCGTCCTGCGCGAGGATCTCGGCCGCTTCGGCCACGCGGTCCGGCGGAAGACTCAAGTGGTGCACCAGAACGGCGGGCGCGGCCGTGACCCAGGCGGGTGAACTCGCCAGCACCGCGGAGTCCGCGACGGCCGGGTCGAAGGCCTCCGCGACGATCTCCAAACCGGGCGTGTCGGGCGTCAGACCGGGTCTTTCCCGCTTTCCGGCCAGGTCACGAAGCCGATCCAGTAAACCCATGAGTAGCTCTCACGTCTGCCGGGTAAGGGTGTGATGCGAAGCTCCCACGACCCGCCGTGGACCCGAACGGCGGGGTGCCCGCGCGGGAGGACATAATGCGATCCGTGACAACGGCAGCTCCCACCATCAGCCAGCGGGTCCACTCGCTGAACCGGCCGAACATGGTCAGCGTCGGCACCATCGTGTGGCTGTCCAGCGAACTGATGTTCTTCGCCGGACTGTTCGCCATGTTCTTCACCGTCAAAGCGCAGAACCCGGCCGGTGCGGCCTGGCCGCCGCCGCTGCACGGCGAGGAGTTCCACCTCAACGTCGCGTACGCGATCCCGTTCACCGTGGTACTGGTGCTGTCTTCGCTGACGTGCCAGTTCGGCGTGTTCGCGGCCGAGCGCGGCGACGTCTACGGCCTCCGGCGCTGGTACATCATCACGCTGATCATGGGCGCGATCTTCGTGTTCGGTCAGGCGAACGAGTACCACAACCTGGTCGAGGAGGGCCTCACCATCCCGTCCGGCCCGTTCGGCACGGTCTTCTACCTGGCCACCGGATTCCACGGCCTGCACGTGATCGGCGGGCTGATCGCGTTCGTGTACCTGCTGATCCGCACCAAGCTCAGCAAGTTCACGCCCGCGCAGGCCACCTCGGCGATCGTGGTGTCGTACTACTGGCACTTCGTCGACATCGTGTGGGTGGGCCTCTTCGCGGTCATCTACATCCTTCCCTGATCCGCGCCCGCCACCACAGCCCCATCGGCCCGAACTGACAGCAAGGGTTGCCGAAAGATGACCACCAGCAATAAGTCCCCGGAGCGCCGGTTCCGCGCGCGCTCGAAGCTGCGCAGGCGTTTCGCCGGCCTGCTCGCACTCGGTGTCGCGTTGGTGGGAGCCGGCGCGCTGTACGCCGTGTTCGCGCCCGAGCCGCAGACCGCGCAGGCCCAGGGCGACCCGGCGCTGCTGCGCCAGGGGGAGCAGGTTTACAACAACACCTGCATCGAGTGCCACGGCGCGAACCTCGAGGGCGTCAAGGACCGCGGTCCGAGCCTGATCGGCATCGGCGACGCGGCCGTCTACTTCCAGACTTCGTCCGGCCGGATGCCGGCGGCTCGCCAGGAAGCGCAGATCGAGCGGAAGCCGCCGAAGCTGACCCCGAGCGAGATCGACGCCATCGGCGCCTACGTGCAGGCCCACGGCGGCGGCGTCCAGCGGCCGACCGAAACCGGCGAGGCGCTGCGCGGCAGCGACCCGGCCCGCGGCGGCGAGCTGTTCCGGCTCAACTGCGCGTCGTGCCACAACTTCACCGGCCGCGGCGGCGCGCTGTCCGCGGGCAAGTACGCGCCGAACCTGGACCCGGCCACCGAAGAGCAGATCTACGACGCGATGCTCACCGGGCCGCAGAACATGCCGAAGTTCTCCGACCGGCAGCTCAACCCGGACGAGAAGAAGGACATCGTCGCGTACGTGAAGTCGGTGTCCGACGGCAACAACGACCCCGGCGGTAACGGCCTCGGCGGGGTCGGCCCCGCCTCGGAGGGCCTGATCGCTTTCGTAGTCGGAATCGGCGCGCTCATCGGCGTGACACTGTGGATTGGATCGAAGGCATGAGTGCCGAAGGGCCCCAGCCGCCCTCGGAGGCGGAGCTGGCCGAGATGGACCGCGACCAGCTGGTGAAGCTGGGCGGCGCGATGGACGGCGTCGAGATCGTCGACTACCCGGAACCCTGGCCGGTCAAGAACACCCGCGCCGAACGGCGTGCGGAGCGGCTGGTCGCGTTCTGGTTCGTGCTGTCGGCGATCGCCGGGCTGGCCTTCGTGGTCGTGCTCGCCTGGCCGAAGTGGTGGGAGTACAAGGCTCCGAGTGACCCGACCGGGCACGAGACCTACAGCCTGTACACCCCGGCGCTGGGCGTCACGCTCGGCGTGGCCGTGCTGGCGCTGGGCATCGGCGTGATCCTCTACACGAAGAAGTTCGTGCCGGCCGAGACCTCCGTGCAGCAGCGCGGCGACGGTCCGTCCAAAGAGGTCGACCGCGCGACGATCCTGGCGCAGCTGGCCGACGCCGGCAGCCGCAGCACCATCGCCCGCCGCTCGCTGATCAAGCGCACCGCGATCGGCGGGGCCGGCGTGCTCGGCCTCGCGGCCGCGGCCCTGCCGGTGGCGTCCTTCATCAAGGACCCCTGGAAGGACACGAACAACGCGGACTCGCTCTGGCACACCGGCTGGCAGCCGAGGTTCGCCGGCGAGAAGGTCTACCTGCGGCGCAACACCGGCAGCCTGGACGAGGACGTCGAGAAGGGCGTCACCCGGGTGCGGGTCGAGGACCTCGACGCGGGCGGCATGGAGACGGTGTTCCCGTACCGCGACTCGGAGAAGGGCGACCGCGAGGCGCTGGCCGCCGCGCTGACCCGGGTGGACAACCCGGTCATGCTCATCCGGCTCCGCACCACCGACGCCGCGCGCGTGGTGAAGCGGAAGGGCCAAGAGGACTTCAACTTCGGCGACTACTACGCGTACACGAAGATCTGCAGCCACGTCGGCTGCCCGACCTCCCTGTACGAGCAGCGCACGAACCGCATCCTCTGCCCGTGCCACCAGTCGCAGTTCGACGCACTGCACTACGCCAAGCCCATCTTCGGCCCGGCGACCCGGCCGCTGGCCCAGCTGCCGATCACGGTTGACGAAGAGGGATACTTGGTCGCGCGGAGCGACTTCATCGAGGCCATTGGTCCGGCCTTTTGGGAGCGTAAGTCATGAGTTCACTCACCACGCCCACCAAGGGCACGAGCGCGCTCGAGAAGCAGCTGGGCATGGCCGCGGACGGCGCCGACCAGCGCTACCACATGGCGAAGGGCCTGCGGCACCAGTTCAACAAGGTCTTCCCGACGCACTGGTCGTTCCTGCTCGGCGAGATCGCGCTCTACAGCTTCATCATCCTGCTGCTCTCGGGTGTGTACCTGACGCTGTTCTTCGACCCCTCCATGGAGGAGGTCGTCTATCACGGCAGCTTCCAGAACATGCAGGGCCTGGAGATGTCGAAGGCGTTCGCGAGCACGCTGGACCTCTCGTTCGACGTGCGCGGCGGCCTGTTCGTGCGCCAGCTGCACCACTGGGCGGCGCTGATCTTCGTCGCCTCGATGATGGTCCACATGCTCCGGATCTTCTTCACCGGCGCGTTCCGTCGCCCGCGTGAGGCGAACTGGGTGATCGGCAGCCTGCTGCTGGTGCTGGGCATGTTCGAGGGCTTCTTCGGCTACTCGCTCCCGGACGACCTGCTGTCCGGTACCGGTATCCGCGCGACCCTGTCGGGCATCGTGCTGTCGGTGCCGGTGATCGGCACCTGGATCCACTGGGCGCTGTTCGGCGGCGAGTTCCCGGGCACGGAGATCATCCCGCGGCTCTACACGATCCACATCCTGCTGGTGCCGGGCATCATGCTGGCCCTGATCGGCGCGCACCTGGCGCTGGTCTGGTACCAGAAGCACACGCAGTTCCCCGGCGTGCGGCGCAAGGAGACGAACGTCGTCGGCATCCGCATCATGCCGGTGTTCGCGCTCAAGGGCGGGGCCTTCTTCACCCTGGTGATCGGCGTGCTGGCGCTGATGTCGGGCCTGTTCCAGATCAACCCGGTGTGGAACTTCGGCCCGTACAACCCGGCGCAGGTCTCGGCGGGCTCACAGCCCGACTTCTACATGGCCTGGGCCGACGGCATGCTGCGGATCTGGCCCGCGTGGGAGGTGTACCTCGGGAACTACACGATCCCGGCGGTGTTCTTCCCCGGCGCGGTGGGCATGCCGGTGCTGATCGGGTTGCTGCTGGCGTATCCGTTCCTGGAACGGAAGCTGTCGAAGGACACCGCGCACCACAACCTGCTGCAGCGGCCGCGCGACGCACCGGTCCGCACCGCGCTCGGCGCGATGGCGCTCGGGTTCTTCCTGGTCATCGAGCTGTCGGGCTTCAACGACATCATCGCCGACCAGTTCGACATCTCGCTGAACGCCACCACCTGGGCGGGACGCATCGGCGTGCTGCTCGTGCCGCCGGTCGCGTACTACCTGACCTACCGACTCTGCCTGGGCTTGCAGCGGGCGGACCGCGAGGTGCTGGAGCACGGCGTCGAGACCGGCATCATCAAGCGCCTGCCGCACGGTGAGTTCATCGAGGTCCACCAGCCGCTGGGCGGCGTGGACAGCCACGGCCACGCCGTGCCGCTGGAGTACCAGGGCGCGACCGTGCCGAAGAAGATGAACAAGCTCGGCACCGCCGGGCACGCCGTTCCGGGGTCCCTGTGGACGCCGGACCCGCCGGAGGAGTCGGCCGCGCTGGAGCGGGCGTCGCACCATGGCAATGGCAATGGCAATGGCAACGGCAACGGGCACGCCGGTCAGGACGACGTCGACGGGGCTTCGCCGGAGACCCAGCCGGAGTCGCACCAGATCGGCTCCGGGCACTAGTCCTTCAGTCACGGCGAAGGCCCCTTCACCCAAGCAGCGGGTGGAGGGGCCTTCGCCGTGACTTGCCTGGTGCGGTCCGCTTTCAGGCGCCTTCGACGCCGATCTCGAACGCCGAGTCGGTGTCCGCGCGCGAGTAGGAGCGGAACGCGATGTGCGTGACCGTGTCCAGCACCCCGTCGACCTTGCCGATGCGGCCGGGGACGAGGTCGGCCAGGTCTTCGTGCGCCCGGACCCGCACGGTGGCGATCAGGTCGACGTCGCCGGCGCAGGAGTAGACCTCCGCGACCCCGTCCAGGTCCGCGATCGCCTGCGCGGCCTCCGGGATCGCGTCGGCCTCTAGATTGATCAGCACGATCGCCGTGATCACAGCGTTCCTCCACTCCCTGGCGGTAACCGACGAGCGCGATCGTAGCCGGGTCAGCCCGCCACCCGCTCCAGCGTCCGGGCGCCCGCCGCGAGGTCGAGCCAGCCGCGCCAGCCCGCGACGGCGGTGGGCTCGGCCCAGGGCCGGGTGGTGCGCACCAGCCGGACTCCGGGCCGGGCCAGCCAGCGCAACAGGACTCCGACCTCCTCGCCGGACGCGCCGTGCAGCGGCCCCTCACCGGGCAGCACGGTCTCGGCGGCCGCGACCAGTTGCTCCACGACCGGCATCGGCGGCACGCCCCGGCGCGCGACACCGGCGGACGCGAGCTTGCCGTGACGGATCACGGACAGCTCCCAGCCGCCGTTGCTGTCCGGGGCGGCGGCGATCAGCTCGGCGATCGACGCCAGCGCGGCCTGCCGGTGCGCCCGGCCGACGGCGCGGACGAGGTCCGCCAGCTCGTCGCGGTGGCGGGCGGCCTGCTCGTAGTGCTGCCCGCCGGCGAGCCGCGCCAGCTCAGCGGCGGCGGTGTGCAGCGGGCTGCCGTCGCGGCCTTCGATCAGCTCGCGGGCGGCCGTGACGCCGGGGGAGTACTCCTCGACGGTCTGCCGGCCCGCGCACGGCGCCCCGCAGCGGCCCAGCTCGGCCAGCACACACGGGGTGCCCGAGGCCGACTTCGCCGAGATGCGCTGGGTGCACGTGCGCAGCCCCGCCGCGCCCGCGAGCGTGTCCGCCGCCGTGCGGGCGTCGGACTGGCTCCGGAACGGCCCGAGCGTGCCCGCGCGCGGCAGGCGCACCACGGACAGCCGCGGGAAGGCCTCGTCGGTCAGGCCGATCCACCAGGCGTGGTGCGGGTTCTTCGAGCGCCGGTTGTACATCGGCCGGTGCGCCGCGATCAGCCGCAGCTCGCGGATCTCGGCCTCCAGCGAGTGGGCGCACTCGATCGCCTCGACGCGCTCGGCCAGCCCCACCATCTCGCGGATCCGGCCGCGGCTCTCCGACCCGGTGAAGTACTGCCGCACGCGTCGTCGCAGGTCACGCGCGGTGCCGACGTACAGCACCTCGTCGCGCGGCCCGCGGAACAGGTAGACGCCCGGCCGCGCGGGCAGGTCGGCGGCCAGGTGCCGTTTGCGGCGCTGCGCGGCCGTGACCTCCGGCAGGTAGTCCACGAGTTCCTCGAGCGTGTGCACGCCGACGTTGCCGACGCGCTCCAGCAGCGCGTGCAGCACGTCGACGGTGGCCTTGGCGTCGTCGAGCGCGCGGTGCGTCGGCCGGGTGCGCGCGCCGAGCAGCATCGCCAGCGACGAGAGCCGGTAGCTGTGCGCCTCCTCGCGCGGGATCACGCGCCGGGCGAGCTTCACCGTGCAGACCACGGTCGCGCGCGGCCAGACGTAACCGTGGCCCTCGCAGGCGGCCCGCATGAAGCTGGTGTCGAAGCCCGAGTTGTGCGCGACCAGCACAGCGCCGGCGATGAACTCGAGGAACGCGGGCAGCACGCGCTCGATCCGCGGCGCGTCGTAGACCATCGCCTGGGTGATCCCGGTCAGCTCCACGATCTGCGGCGGGATCGGCGCGCCCGGGTTGACCAGGGTGGCGAACTCGCCCAGCACCTGGCCGGCGCGCACCTTGACCGCGCCGATCTCGGTGATCCCGTCCGGCCCCGGCTTGGTCCCCGTGGTCTCCAGGTCGAACACGACGAACGTGGTGTCCCGCAACGGGGTGCCGAGCTCGTCGAAGGCCAGCTGCGCCTGGCCGGGCCGCGGTCCGGTGTCCATGATCGCGCACCCTAGGACGGCCCACCGACAATCCCGGGACGTGAGCTGCGGGTGGCGCACGGCGCGCGATCCGGTGGCGGGGCCTACCCTGGACCAATGCAGCCACAGCCCGTGGAACCGGACGAAACCGGGGAGGCCGCCGGCCCCTCGGCCGTCCCGGCACGGGCTGGTGAGGCCGCGGCCGACGTGCCCGAGCCCGCCACCTGGTCGGCGCTGCCCGACGCGGTGCGCGAGCGGATCGCCGAGCTGGCCGCCGCCGCCGTGGCGAAGCTGCCGCTGGCGGACGTGCCGCGGCAGCTGCGGCCGGTCGCCAAGTTCGCCCCCGCCAAGCGCGCGAAGCTGGGCGGCACGGCGCTGCTGGCGGCGCTGGGCGATTCGGCGCAGTTCCGCACCGCGGTGATCGAATGGCTGCGGGAGCACCGCACCGACGTGCTCGACCCGAACGCCGCCGACTCCGTCTCCGCCGCGGCCGCCGCGGTGCTGCTCGGCGAGTCCGGCGCGGCCGGCCGGGTGCGGCTGATCGCCAAGAACGCCGAGGAAACCGCCCTGCGCGCCGAGCGTGACGCCGCGCTGGCCCGGAACCAGCGGCTGGAGGCCGAGCTCGCCGAGCTGCGGCTAGAACTCGAACAGGCGCGCGGAGCCGCGGAGAACGTCCGTGGGGAGCGCGAGGCCGAGGTCGAGAAGCTGTTGCGCCGGCTGCGTGAACAAGGGGTGCAGCTGCGCCAGGCCAGGGACGCCGCCGAGGCGGCGCGGACCGAAGCCGAACGCGGGGGAGCGGCGCAGGCCGAAGAGCTCGACGCGCTGACCGCCCAGCTGGGGCGTGAGCGGCAGCGGGTGGCCACCGAGCGGGCCAGGGCCGAACGGGCGTCCGCGGACGCTGAGATCGCCCGTCAGTCCGCGCGCGAGGCCCGTGAGGCCGACGAGGTGCGGCTGGCGCTGCTGATCGACACGATCGACGGTGCGGTCAGCGGCCTGCGCCGCGAACTCGCCCTCGGCGACCGCGGCGCGCGGCCCGCGGACATGGTGCGCGGCGCGACGTCCGGGCTCGGGCCCGGCGGCCGGATCCAGGACGTCTCGGCGCTGGACCGGCACCTGGCGCTGCCGAACGTCCACCTGATCGTGGACGGCTACAACGTCACCAAGACCGGCTATCCCGAGCTGGCCCTGGCCGACCAGCGCGACCGGCTGATCCACCAGCTCTCCGCCCTCGCCGCCCGCACCGCCGCCGAGGTCACCGTGGTCTTCGACGGCGCGGGCGTGCTGTCCGTGCCCGCCGCCGTGCCCCGTGGCGTGCGGGTGCTGTTCTCCGACCGCGGCGTGCTGGCCGACGACGTGATCCGCGCGCTCGTCGCGGCGGAGCCGAAGGGCCGCCCGATGGTGGTGGCGACGTCCGACCGGGCGGTCGCCGATTCCGTGCGCGCCGCCGGGGCGCATCCGGCGCCGTCGGCCGTGCTGGTCAGCAGGCTCGGCCGGGTCTGAGGCCGCTCTGGCCTCCCGCCGCGCCGAAACTGTCGGTGGTGGCTCCTACCGTGCGTTCAGGAAGCACGGCTAGGTGAGGAGCCCCACATGGACGAGAGCCCGTTGCCCCGCCCGCCCGGTGCGGTGGACATCGGTTTGGCGGACATCGAAGACCTGGTGGTCGACTGCGACCGCTGCGCGGTGCGTGGCGACGCGTGCCACGACTGCGTGGTGAGCGCGTTGCTCGGCCCGCCCGTCGCGCTCGCTTGGGACGCCGACGAGCGGCGGGCGGTCGACGCGCTCGCCGAAGCGGGGATGGTGCCGCGGCTGCGTCTGGTGCCGGGGCCGGAACGGAGGCCGGCCTGACCCGCCCGGGTGAGGTCGCCGCGCCGAGTGGTCGATCTGATCGGGTGAACGGTACGTAGCTGATTAGTGCCGGAATGACACCATGCAGTATGACCGCCGTCACATATTTCCTCCCCTGCTGGTCCGATGGTGTTTCGCCGAACTACGGAGAGTTTTTACGGGGGGCCTAGTGGACGTGGTCGCGGTCTTTTCGTAACCTGTCCGAGATCTCGTGGCCAGCAGCTGTCGGCAAGACGGCGACACGGGATCGCCGCCGGACCGGCTTTGTCGGGGAGCAGGTACCGGGACCACACCGCGTGCGTGAGGCTGATGCGCTGAAGCACGGCCGGAACGCGGGCGGTGGGCGTGCGGAAGAGGGCCCCCGACCCCTTCGGCGCCAAGGCTCCGGACGGCGGCCCGACAGCAAAGGAGACACGCGCGACCGTGCAGTCGCATCCAGTCAAGCGCGTGGTGTCAGGTGCCCTAGCGGCGGCCTCGGTGTTCGCTATCGTCGCCGTGGCCCAGCCGGCCGCCACAGCCAACGCAGCTCCCTCCCCCTCCCTCCAGGCCCCGCCCGACTCGAGCTCGGACGCCCTCGCCAAGTACCGCGACCTCGCGGCACAGGCCGAGAAGGCGAACGAGGACCTCCTCAAGGCCCAGGACGACCTCACTGCCAAGCAGGGCGACCTGGACAAGGCCAACGCCGGGGTCGCCACCGCCAAGGACCAGGCGACGCAGGCCGCGGGCAACGAGAAGAAGTACCGGGTCGACGTCGACAAGTTCGCCGGTGCCTCGTTTGTCGCCGGCGTCCAGATGAACAAGCTTTCGGCGTTGCTCGCCGGAACCTCCACGCAGGAGTTCCTTGAGCGCTCCTCGGCACTCGACCAGATCGCCTCGGAGAAGGACGCCGCGCTCAGCGGGCTGTCCGACGCGGTGAATCAGGCACAGAGCGCCGAGAAGCTCGCGGCCGACTCCGCCAAGAAAGCCACGGACTCCCGTGACGCCGCGGCGAAGCTGACCGAGGACATCAAGGCCAAGCAGAAGTCGCTGAAGGACCAGACCGACGCGCTGACGAAGCAGTACAGCTTCCTGAGCAAGTCGGACAAGGCCTCGCAGAGCGACACCGGCGGCGACGCGCCGAACGTCCCGGCTCCCGGGCCGGAGGCCCAGCAGGCCATCAACGCGGCGCTGAGCAAGCTCGGCAGTGCGTACGTGTGGGGCGCCACCGGCCCGTCGACGTTCGACTGCTCGGGCCTGATGCAGTGGGCCTACAAGCAGGCCGGCATCACGCTCCCGCGGTCGAGCCGGGAGCAGTCCACTTTCGGCACGGCCGTCTCGCAGAGCCAGCTGCAGCCGGGTGACCTGGTGTTCTACTACACGCCCGTGTCGCACGTCGGCATGTACCTGGGCGAGGGCAAGATGGTGCACGCACCGACCTCCGGTGACGTCGTCAAGATCTCGCCGCTGCAGAGCCAGTACGTCGGCGCCCGCCGCGTGAGCTGAACAGGACCCTTCGAACGGGGCGGTACCGCGACCGCGGTGCCGCCCCGTTTCGTGTCCGCGTGGCTCAGTAGCCTTCCGGGTGTGCTGAGGACCCTGCTCGTGACCAACGACTTCCCGCCGCGCCCCGGGGGGATCCAGAACTACCTCAACTCGCTGGCCACCCGGCTCCCCGCCGACGACCTGGTCGTCTACGCCCCGTCGTGGGAGGGACAGTCCGGCTCGCACGGCGAGTTCGACGCCGCCGCGCCGTTCGAGGTGGTCCGGCACCCGACGTCGCTGATGCTGCCGACGCCCGACGTGCTGCGCCGCGCGAAGCAGATCATGCGCGCGAGAGACTGCGAAGCCGTGTGGTTCGGTGCTGCGGCGCCGCTCGCGCTGCTGGGGCACCCGCTGCGCCAGGCCGGCGCACGCCGGGTGGTCGCGTCCACACACGGGCACGAGGTCGGCTGGTCGATGCTGCCGGGTTCGCGCCAGGCACTGCGCCGGATCGGCGACACGGTGGACGTGCTCACGTACGTCAGCAAGTACACGCGGAGGCGCTTCGCCGCGGCGTTCGGACCGTTGGCAGGGCTGGAAATGCTGCCGTCCGGAGTGGACACCACACTGTTCGCGCCGGACGCCGGCGCGCGGGAGGAGATCCGCGCCCGCCACGGTCTCGGCGACCGTCCGACGGTGGTGTGCGTCTCGCGGCTGGTGCCGCGCAAGGGCCAGGACATGCTGATCCGTGCGTTGCCAGGGCTGCGCGAGCGCGTGCCGGACGCGGCGCTGCTGATCGTCGGCGGCGGCCCGTACCGCAAGCACCTGACGGAGCTGGCCGACGAGCTCGGCGTGGCCGGCCACGTGGTGATCACCGGCTCCGTGCCGTGGTCCGAGCTGCCGGCGCACTACAACGCGGGCGACGTGTTCGCGATGCCCGCGCGCACCCGCGGCAAGGGGCTCGACGTGGAGGGGCTCGGGATCGTCTACCTGGAGGCGTCGGCGACCGGGCTGCCGGTCGTCGCGGGCACCTCCGGCGGAGCGCCCGAGGCGGTGCTGGACGAGGTGACCGGCCACGTCGTCGACGGCCGCGACGTCGGCCAGCTGCGCGAGACGCTCACCGCCCTGCTGTCCGACCCCGTGCGCGCCCGCCGGATGGGCGAGGCGGGCCGCGCCTGGGTCAAGGAGAACTGGCGCTGGGACACGATGGCGGCCCGGCTCGCCGGCCTGCTCGACGGCGATCCGGTGTCCTCGGTGCGGTGATCCCAGCGGTGGCGACGGCGAGTGGAGTGGTGGCTGCTGGAGCGGCGGCTGCGGTGATGGCGGCTGCGGTGGTGAGGGCTGTGGTGAGGGCTGCGGTGTCGGGGACGGCAGCAGTGCCAGGGCTGGCGGCGGCCGGGACGGTGTTCCCGGTGTGGCGAGGGGAGTCCGGTGACGACGGAGCACGTCCGCGCGGCCGAGGGCCGGGCCCGGCGGACCTACCTGGTGGCCGTGCTGGTCGCGCCGGTGGTGCTGGCGGCGCTCGGCGTGGTCGGCCTGGTGCGGCAGGCGTCGGTGGCCACGGCGGTGGTTTCGCTGGTGCTGGCCGCGGTGCTCGCGGGCGTTGGCGTCGCGGTGCGCGGGTCGGCGCGGTGGTGGCCGCCGGTCGCCGGGATCGGCGGGCTGCTCGCCGGCCTGTACTCGGCCGTGACGTTCCTCCTCCGGGGCGACGACGGCCGGTTCGTGGTCGCGGTGGCGCTGCTCGTGGTGCTCGCGTTGCTGCCGTGGCTGGTGGCCCGCCAGGCGGCCGCGGTGGTGACGGACCGGACGGCCGGGGCGGGCGCCGGTCAGGCTTCCGGTTCGTAGACGGCCGGGTGGCGAGGGTCGTCCACCCGGACCACGACGTCCGCCAGCGCGCTGGGGTCGACTTCCTCTTCGTAACGCTCGTACGCGGGCAGCACCCACGCGGCGTCTTCCGGCACGCGCCGCCGCAGCGCGGCCGGTGACAGCCACAGGTGCACGACCAGGTCGAAGGCCAGTCCGGCGCCCAGCAGGAACTCCCCGTCCACCAGCACCACGCCGCGTTCGGGCACGGGGACGCGCGGCAGCCGCGTGGCGCGGTCGCGCTCGGGGTCCCACAGCGCGGGCAGGACCTCGCCCGTGCCGTCTTCGGCGAGCGGGTCGAGCACCTCACGGCGGAGGCCGCCCAAGTCGAGCCAGTCGGTGTAGCGCGCGTCCGGGTTTCGCTTGCCGTGCTCGAACCGCAGGGACGCGGGGCGCAGGAACCCGCGCGCCGGCACCCGCACGGCCGGGCGGCCCAGCAGGCGCAGGGGGCCGGCCAGCGCGTCGGCCAGTTCGGCGGTTCCGGTCGCGCCGTCGGCGCCGTCCACCGCCACCGCGATTCGGCGGCGTTGCGTGAGCGAGTCGATGCGGGCGGTCAGCTCGTCGGCCAGCGCGGTGGGGGAGATGGGTCGGTAGCGCACAGCAGAAGATCCTGCACCCCGGCCGCCGGCGAGTTTTGTCGGTGCCGGATGTCATGATGGGGTCATGAGTGAAGAGGTGGGGAGAACCGCGCAAAGTGGTTGGGAGGTAGGGGTTTCCCGCACGCTGCCGTATTCCGGCGCGCGGCTGTGGGAGTTCCTGCTCAGCCGCGAGGGTGTGGAGGTCTGGCTCGGCGCGGGGGTGGAGCTGCCGCGGGAGCGCGGCGAGACGTACGAGACGGCGAACGGCATCACGGGGGAGATCCGCAGCTTCCACGAGGGCACCAGGGTGCGGCTGACCTGGCAGCCGAAGGACTGGGACCACGACTCCACGCTGCAGCTGACGGTCGTGGGCCAGGGGCGCCGCGGCACGCTCAAGTTCCACCAGGAATGGCTCGCCGACGCCGCCGAGCGCGCCGAACAACGGGCATACTGGAAGGACGTGACCGAGCGCGTCGCGGCCGCGCTGGCCGAGCGCTGACACTGACACAGGATTCCGGGGGAACCGCGTGACCGTGGAAGAGCTGCCCGTGGTGGGCGAAGAATTCATGCAGCACACGCACTCCACGCTGGAGCAGCTGCGCGGCGAGGGCCGGGTGTGCCCGATCGTCATGCCGCGCGGCACGCCGTCCTACCTGGTGACCGGCTACGAGGACGCCCGTGCGCTGCTGAACGACCCGCGCATGAGCAAGGACAGCGCCGGTGCGTACCACCTGATGGCGGCGAAGATCGGCCCGGAGAACACCATCTCCGACTCCGGCCAGTCGCTCGTTTCGCACATGCTGAACGCCGACCCGCCGGACCACACGCGGCTGCGCAAGCTGGTGAACAAGGCGTTCACCGCCCGCACGGTCGCCCGGCTGCGCCCGCGGATCGAGGAGATCACCGCGGGGCTGCTCGACGCGATGGAGGGCCACGACCGGGCCGACCTGCTGCCGTCGTTCGCCGGGCCGGTGCCGATCACGGTGATCTGCGAGCTGCTCGGCATCCGCGAGGAGGACCGCGGCGAGTTCACCGGCTGGTCCAACACGCTGCTCTCGTCCGGCGAGGCGGAGGAGATGCAGGCGGCCGGGCAGTCGATGCACGCCTACCTGGTCGGGCTGGTCGGGCAGAAGCGCGCCGAGCCGGGTCAGGACCTGCTGTCCGACCTGGTGCTGACCACCGACGAGGGCGACTCGCTGAGCGAGGAGGAGCTGGTCGCCACCGCCTTCCTGCTGCTGGTCGCGGGGCACGAGACCACGGTGAACCTGATCGCGAACGCGACGCTGGCGCTGCTGCGCGCGCCCGAGCAGCTGGCGAAGCTCAGGGCCGACCCGAGCCTGCTGCCCGGCGCGGTCGAGGAGTTCCTGCGCTTCGACGGCCCGATCAACATCGCGACCCTGCGCTTCACCACTGAGCCGATCGAGGTCGGCGGCACGACGATCCCGGAGGGCGAGTTCGTCCAGGTGTCGCTGCTGGCCGCGAACCGCGACGCGGAGCGTTTCCCGGACCCGGACGAGCTGGACATCACGCGCCCGGCGGGCGGGCACGTCGCGTTCGGGCACGGCATCCACTACTGCGTCGGCGCGCCGCTGGCCCGGCTGGAGGCCGAGATCGCGCTGGGCGGCCTGCTCGCGCGGTTCCCGGACCTGCGCCTGGCCGTCGAGCCGGAGCAGCTGCGCTACCGCAACAGCACCCTCGTGCACGGCCTGCAGGAGCTGCCCGTTCTGCTGCGCTGAGCCGCGGCCCCGACGTAGGGTCGGCGGGTGGAAACCAGCGCCGCCGACCTCCTCGCCCTCGACGCAGCCCACGTCTGGCACCCGTACGCGCCGATGCCGGGCCAGGTGGCGCCGTTGCTGGTCACCGAGGCGAGCGGGGTGCGGCTGCGGCTGGCCGACGGCCGGGAGCTGGTCGACGGCATGTCGTCCTGGTGGGCGGCGATCCACGGCTACCGGCACCCGGTGCTCGACGCCGCGCTGACCGCGCAGGCCGGGCGGATGAGCCACGTGATGTTCGGCGGGCTCACCCACGAGCCCGCGATCACGCTGGCGAAGACGCTGGTCGACCTCACGCCCGAGGGCCTCGAGCACGTGTTCCTGTGCGACTCCGGCTCGGTCTCGATCGAGGTCGCGGTCAAGATGTGCCTGCAGTACCAGCGTTCTCGCGGGCGGATGGCGAAACGGCGGATGCTGACTTGGCGCGGCGGCTACCACGGGGACACGTTCACGCCGATGAGCGTGTGCGACCCGGACGGCGGCATGCACTCGCTGTGGCGCGGGGTGCTGCCGGAGCAGGTGTTCGTGCCCGAGCCGCCCGCGGGCTTCGCCGCGCCGCCGGAACAGTCCTATGTGGACGCATTGGACGCGGCGCTGGCGGAGCACGCCGGCGAACTGGCCGCGGTGATCGTCGAACCCGTGGTGCAGGGCGCCGGCGGCATGCGCTTCCACCACCCCGGCTACCTGCGCGCGTTGCGGGAGCTCACGCGCGAGCACGACGTGCTGCTGGTGTTCGACGAGATCGCCACCGGTTTCGGCCGCACGGGCCGGATGTTCGCGGCGGAGCACGCCGGCGTGACCCCCGACGTGCTGTGCCTCGGCAAGGCGCTGACCGGTGGTTACCTCACGATGGCCGCCGCGTTGTGCACGCCCGACGTCGCCGGCGCCATCACGCGCGGCGAGGTGCCGGTGCTCGCGCACGGGCCGACGTTCATGGGCAACCCGCTCGCCTCCGCCGTCGCGAACGCGTCGCTGGGGCTGCTGGCCGACGGGACCTGGGCCGCCGACGTCGCCCGCATCGAGGCGGGCCTGCGGCGGGGCCTGGAGCCGGCGCGCGACCTGCCGGGCGTGCGGGACGTCCGCGTGCTCGGCGCCATCGGCGTGCTGCAGCTCGACCACGAGGTGGACCTGGGCGTCGCGACCGACGTGGTGACGGCGAACGGCGCGTGGCTGCGGCCGTTCCGTGACCTGATCTACGCGATGCCGCCGTACCTGACGGGTGACGACGACCTGGCCGTGGTCACCGCCGCGATGCTCGCCGCAGCCGAAAAAGCTTGAATTCACTCTAACGAGTGTGACCTGGCTCATTTATCACGGTGTGTTGACGATGGGACACGTGGAGTCGTCAAGAACTGGGGGTTTCCACGCGATCAGGTGGCCGTGCTTCGTCATGCTCTGACTGATTGGCGAGGAAGATCCATTACGTCCTAGTTACCGCATTCACAAGCGAACCTGAAACTGGTTCGCGTAGCGGACTTTTCGCCGGTTTTCCGCTTTCCTACCGGCATGATCGAGATCGTTCGCGGAGAACACGACACCGGACCCCCGCCCCGGCGTGACCACCCCGTCCTGACCCTCCTGCGCCACGACCTGCCGGCCTCACTGGTCGTTTTCCTCGTGGCGGTACCACTTTCCCTCGGCATCGCGCTCGCCGCCGGTGCCCCGCTGCTCGCGGGCCTGATCTCCGCCGTCGTCGGCGGCCTGGTCGCGAGCCTGCTCGGCGGCTCCGCACTGCAGGTCAGCGGCCCGTCCGCCGCACTGACCGTGGTGCTCGCCGACACCATCTCCTCCTACGGCTGGGCCGTCACCTGCGCCATCACCGTCGGCGCCGGCCTGCTCCAGATCCTCTTCGGCCTCACCCGCGTGGCGCGCGCCGCGCTGGCCATCTCGCCGGCGATCGTGCACGGCCTGCTCGCGGGCATCGGCGTGACGATCGTGGTCGGCCAGCTGCACGTGGTGCTCGGCGGCCGCGCGCAGGGCTCCGCGGTGGCGAACCTGCTCGCGCTGCCCGGCCAGATCGTCGGCCACCACGACCAGGCCGTGCTGATCGGCCTGCTCACCATCGCGATCCTCGTGGTGTGGCCGAAAATGCCCGCCGCCGTGCGGAAGGTGCCCGGCCCGCTCGCCGCGATCACCGTCGCCACCGGGCTTTCGGTCGTGACCGGCATGACGCTGCCGCGGATCGACCTGCCGGGTTCGCTGCCGTCGCTGAGCCTCGTGCCGCGGCTGCCGGACGGCGGCTGGGCGGGCGCGGGCGTCGCGGTGGTCACCATCGCGCTGATCGCGAGCCTGGAGAGCCTGCTCTCGGCCGTGTCCGTGGACAAGCTGCGCGGCGGCAAGCGCACCGACCTCGACCGGGAGCTGATCGGGCAGGGCGCGGCGAACGTCGCCGCCGGCGCGCTCGGCGGGCTCCCCGTGACCGGCGTGATCGTGCGCAGCATGACCAACTACGAGGCGGGCGCCCGGACCCGCGCGTCGGCGATCCTGCACTGCTGCTGGATTCTCGCGTTCTGCCTCCTGCTCACCGGCGTGCTGCGGTACATCCCGCTCGCGGCGCTGGCGGGCCTGCTCGTGTACGTCGGGGCGAAGCTGGTGAACCTCCCGGCGCTCAAGGAAGTCCTGCGCCACGGCGACATCGCGGTGTACGCGGTGACGGTCATCGGCGCGGTCGCGGTGAACCTGCTGACCGGGGTGACCGCCGGGGTGCTGCTCGCGCTCGCGTTCATGCTGCGGCGGATGGTCTACTCCGGCGTCCACGTCGAGGCCGGTGACGGCCGGGCGCGCGTGGTGATCGAGGGCGCGCTGACGTTCCTTTCGGTGCCCCGGCTGACCAAGGTGCTCGCGGAGGTGCCCGCGCGCGCCGACGTGACGCTCGAACTGCTCGTGGACTACCTCGACCACGCCGCGTTCGACTGCCTGCGCGACTGGCGGCAGGCGTACACCAAGGCGGGCGGCACGGTGACCGTCGACGAGATCGGGCACCCGTGGTTCCAGCGCGGCAGCTCGGGGGAGCCGACGGTGCGGCGCAGCGTCGCCGCGCGGGTGGTGCCGCGGTGGCTCGCGCCGTGGTCGCAGTGGCAGGCCGAGCACGCGGTCGTGCCCGGGCAGCGGACCGGTTCCCCGCTGGGCCGCGGCGCGTCGGAGTTCCAGCGCCGCACGGCGCCGCTGCTGCGCGACACCCTCAGCGGGCTGGCGCACGGGCAGCAGCCGCACACGCTCTTCCTCACCTGCGGCGACGCGCGGATCGTGCCGAACCTGATCACCACGTCCGGGCCGGGCGACCTGTTCACGGTCCGGAACATCGGCAACCTGGTGCCCACGGCGTCGGACGGTTCGGACTCCTCCGTCGGCGCGGCGATCGAGTACGCCGTGGGCGTGCTGAAGGTGCCGGAGATCGTGGTGTGCGGGCATTCTTCGTGCGGCGCGATGAAGGCGCTGCTCGGGCAGGCGCCCGAAGGCCTGGCGCAGCTGGGCAGCTGGCTGCGCCACGGCGAGCCGTCCCTGCGCCGCCGGGCGACGGAGCCCCCGCTGCTGCTGGACGGCCGCCGCCCGGACGCCGAGGCCGACCTGCTGGCGTTGCACAACGTCGTGCAGCAGCTCGACCACCTGCGCCGGTACCCGGTGGTCGCCGCGGCACTGGCCCGCGGCGAACTGACGCTGACGGGCATGTACTTCGACGTCGGCGCCGCCCAGGTGTCCCTCCTCGACGCGGCCGGGCGCGATTTCGTCCCGGCCGGTGCCGCGACGCACTGACGGGCTGGGGCTCGTGAGTGGCGATGACGGTTAGAACCGTCATCGCCACTCACGAGCCGGTCCAGGCGCAGGTCCAGGCCGCTTTCCGGTCCGCGGCCCGCAGGGCTCGGTGAGACACTTTCCCAGGGCCTGTCACAACAGGTGGGACGCTTTTCCCATCCCTTGGTCAATTGCGCAACCCGAAAGTGGGGTGTGCGATACAAATTCACCCCATCAGGCGAGACATAGCGGACATTTCACATGGATGCCGGTTTCCTGGTGATCATGAGACCTCTTGCCGTGCTTCGTCACGACGTACCCGCCTCACTGGTGGTGTTCCTGGTCGCTGTCCCGCTTTCCCTCGGCATCGCACTGGCGTCCGGGGCCCCGATCGTCGCGGGGCTGATCGCGGCGATCGTCGGGGGTGTGGTCGCCGGCGCCCTGGGCGGGTCGCCGCTGCAGGTCAGCGGGCCCGCCGCGGGGCTGACCGTGATCATGGCCGAGACGATCAACACCTTCGGCTGGGCGGTGACGTGCCTGATCACGGTCGCCGCCGGGGCGTTGCAGGTGCTGCTCGGGCTCAGCCGGGTCGCGCGGGCCGCGCTCGCCATCTCGCCCGCGATCGTGCACGGCATGCTCGCCGGCATCGGCGTGACGATCGTGCTGGGCCAGCTGCACGTCATCCTCGGCGGGAAGGCGCAGAGCTCAGCGATCGAGAACATCGCCGAGCTGCCCGCGCAGATCGTCGCCCACCACGACGCCGCGGCCGTGATCGGCCTGCTCACCATCGTCATCCTGCTGGTCTGGCCGCGGCTGCCCGCCGCGGTGCGGAAGGTGCCGGGCCCGCTGGCGGCCATCGCGGTGGCCACCGTCGTCTCCGTGGCCGCCGGGATGACGCTGCCGCGCGTCGAGCTGCCCGGCGACCTGCTGCAGATCCGTTTCGCGCCCGCGCTGCCCGGAGGCGGCTGGGCGGACGTCGCCGTGGCCGCCGTGACGATCGCGCTGATCGCGAGCGTCGAGAGCCTGCTGTCCGCGGTCGCCGTCGACAAACTGCACAACGGCGCCCGCTCCAACCTCGACCGTGAGCTGGTCGGCCAGGGCGCCGCCAACATGGTCTCCGGCGCGCTCGGCGGCCTGCCCGTGACCGGCGTGATCGTGCGCAGCTCGACGAACGTGTCCGCCGGCGGCAAGACCCGCGCGTCCGCGATCCTGCACGGGGTGTGGGTGCTGGTGTTCGTGGTCGTGCTCGCCGGCCTGATCCAGAACATCCCGCTGGCCGCGCTCGCCGGCCTGCTGGTGCACGTCGGCGCCAAGCTGGTGAACCCCGGGCACCTCAAGCAGGTGCTGCGTCACGGCGACCTGGCGCTGTACCTCGTCACGCTCGCCGGCGTGGTGGTGTTCGACCTGCTCACCGGCGTGGTCGCCGGGATCGTGCTGGCCCTGCTGCTGATGCTGCGCCGCACCGTCTGGTCCGGCATCCACGTCGAGCGCGACGGCGAGCGCTGGCGCGTGGTGGTGGAAGGCGTGCTCACCTTCCTGTCCGTGCCGCGGCTGACGAAGGTGCTCGGCACCGTCCCGGAAGGCGCGACGGTGACCCTCGAGCTGGTCGTCGACTACCTCGACCACGCCTCGTTCGAAAGCCTGATCAGCTGGCAGCAGGCGCACGAGCGGGCCGGTGGCACGGTGTCCGTCGACGAGGTCGGCCACCCGTGGCTGGCCAAGGGCCGGGAGGGGCACCCGACGCTGCGGCGCACCGCCGCGGCCGGGGCCGTGCCGCGCTGGCTCGCGCCGTGGTCGGACTGGCAGGCGGCGGACGTCCACGTGCCGGGCCAGCGCGCGCACCCGACGCGCCGCGGCGCCACCGAGTTCCAGCGCCGGGCCGCGCCGCTGCTGCGGGAGACGCTCAGCGGCCTCGCCGACGGCCAGCGGCCGCACACCATGTTCATCACCTGCGGCGACTCCCGGATCGTGCCGAACCTCATCACCACCAGCGGCCCGGGAGACCTGTTCACCGTGCGGAACATCGGCAACCTCGTGCCGCCCGCGCAGGCGGACCCGTCGATGAACGCCGCGGTGGAGTACGCCGTCGGGGTGCTGCGGGTGCGCGAGATCGTGGTCTGCGGCCACTCCAGCTGCGGTGCGATGGGCGCGCTGGCCGACGGGCCGCCGCCGGGGACGGCGCTGGAAGTGTGGCTGCGGCACGCCGAGCCGAGCCGGACCCGCCGCGGCCCGGTGACGCTCGACGGCGAGCGGCCGGGCCGGGAGCCGGACCGGCTGGCCCTGCACAACGTGCTCCAGCAGCTCGAGCACCTCCGCCAGTACCCGATGGTCGTCGAGGCGGAGCGGCGCGGTGACCTCGTGCTCACCGGGCTGTACTTCGACGTCGGCGAGGCTCAGGTGTCCCTGTCCGACCCGGTGACCGGGGCGTTCGTCACCGCGGGCACGCCCACCGTCGCCCGTCACGGCGGGTGACCCGAGCGGGTCGAACCGCAAGATTCATCCGATGGAAGACCGGGCCGTGGTGTGCCCGCCGCGTGGGCGACTAAGTTGATGGCCCGTGACCATGCTGGTGATGACGGGGACCGGGACCGGCGTCGGGAAGACGATCACCACGGCGGCGATCGCGGCCCTGGCCCTCGGACAGGGGCGGCGGGTGGCCGTGCTCAAACCGGCGCAGACCGGGGTGGCGCCGGACGAGCCGGGTGACCTCGACGAGGTCGTGCGCCTGGCCGGCCGGGGCCTGACCACCCGTGAGCTGCGACGGTATCCGGATCCGCTGTCCCCGGAGGCGGCCGCGCGCCGCAGCGGGCTGCCGACGCTGGGGCCGGGCGAGATCGCGGCCGCGGCCAGCGACCTGGACGCCGGGCACGACCTGACGCTGCTGGAAGGCGCGGGCGGGCTGCTCGTCCGGTTCGACGCGCAGGGCAGCGGGCTCGCGGACGTCGCGTGGGCGCTCGGCGCACCCGTGGTCATCGTCGCCGAAGCCGGCCTCGGCACGCTCAACGCGACCGCGCTGACCGCCGAGGTCGCCACGCGGCGCGGGCTGAACGTGGCCGGCGTCGTGATCGGCTCCTGGCCCGCCGTGCCGGACCTGGCGGCCGTCGAGAACCTGCGGGACCTGCCGGACGCGGCCGGCGCGCCGCTGTTAGGGGTGCTGCCCGAGGGGCTGGGCGAGGCGAACCGCGATACCTTCGCCGAGCGGGTGCGCCACGGGCTCTCGCCGTGGTTCGGCGGCGAGTTCGACCCCGAGACGTTCGCGGGGAGCGTGTCCGCGCAGAAGTGACGGGTGTCGCAGCCTCGCCACCGGGGGCTCGGGCACGATGACAGGTGACTGGAACGCCCGCACCTGGCGCGCGCCGAAAGGCGCCGGCCGGGTGCGGGCGCCCCGCAAGGCAGAGACAGGAGAAGTCGTGACCGCAGCCTCCGGGAAGACCGATATCGGTGACGTGCTCGCCGTCGCGCGCGAGCAGGTCCTCGAGCGGGGCGTGGGGCTGTCGGAGGAGCAGGTGCTGGCCGTGCTGCGGCTGCCCGACGAGCGGCTGTCCGACGCGCTGCAGCTGGCGCACGAGGTCCGCGTGCGCTGGTGCGGGCCCGAGGTGGAGGTCGAGGGCATCGTCAGCCTGAAGACCGGCGGCTGCCCCGAGGACTGCCACTTCTGCTCCCAGTCCGGCCGCTTCCCGTCGCCGGTGCGCTCGGCCTGGCTGGACGTCCCCGGCCTGGTCAAGGCCGCGCGGCAGACCCGGGAGACGGGCGCGAGCGAGTTCTGCATCGTCGCCGCCGTGCGCGGCCCGGACCAGCGGCTGCTCTCGCAGGTCCGCGAGGGCGTGCGGGCGATCCGCGCGGACGGCAACGACATCCAGATCGCCTGCTCGCTCGGCATGCTCACCCAGGAGCAGGTCGACGAGCTGGTCGAGATGGGCGTGCACCGCTACAACCACAACCTCGAGACGGCGCGCTCGCACTTCCCCGAGGTCGTCACCACGCACTCGTGGGAAGAGCGCTGGGACACCCTGCGGATGGTCGCCGAGGCCGGCATGGAGGTCTGCTGCGGCGGCATCATCGGCATGGGGGAGACGGTCGAGCAGCGGGCGGAGTTCGCGGTGCAGCTGGCGCAGCTGAGCCCGCACGAGGTGCCGATGAACTTCCTGATCCCGCAGCCGGGCACGCCGTACGAGCACTACGAGATCGTCGAGGGCAAGGACGCGCTGCGCACGGTCGCGGCGTTCCGGCTCGCGATGCCGCGCACGATGCTGCGCTTCGCCGGCGGCCGGGAGCTGACGCTCGGCGACCTCGGCGCGGAGCAGGGCATGCTCGGCGGGGTCAACGCGATCATCGTCGGCAACTACCTGACCAACCTCGGCCGCCCCGCGAGCGCCGACCTGAAGATGCTGGACGAGCTGAAGATGCCGGTGAAGGCGCTCAGTGACAGCCTCTGACCAACCCGGCTATTGCGTCCACTGTGGACAACCGTCGGCGGGGGGCACGGACCACGCGGCCTGCCACAACCCGCGCACGGAGCTGGAGCCGCCGCGCTTCTGCGTGTTCTGCGCGCGGCGGCTGGTGGTGCAGGTGACCCCGGTCGGCTGGACGGCGCGGTGCAGCAGGCACGGCGAGACCGCCAGCGCCTGACCGCGGGTGACCTCCGGGCGGGGACCGGTTACGCTCGGTTCCGCACACGCGCAGGGGAGGGAGTCCGGGGTGGTCGATTCCGCGGGCAAGGCAGCACACCGGTCGTCCGGCGTGGCCGAGGCCTGGTCGGTACCGGTGCTCTTCCCGCCGCACCGCCTGCGGCCCAAGGTCGTGGTGAAGGCGGACCTGCTGCCCGCCGTGAGCGTGCTCTCGACCGCCGGGCTGCTCGGCATTCCGCTCGGCTGGCTGTGGTCGCTGATGGCGCCGCCGGAGCGGGTCCGTGTGGTCACCGGCGACGGCCAGCTCGCCCCGCTGGAGCTGGAGAGCTGGCACCGCTTCGACGACCTGGCCATCTACGGTTTCCTCGCGCTCGCCACCGGCCTTCTGGTCGGCATCGTCGCGTGGCTGATGCGTGAACGCCGTGGCCCGGTGGTCTTCCTGGCCGCGGCCGGCGGGGCCACGCTCGCCGCCTGGCTGGGCACGCAGCTCGGGGCCGCGTTCGTGAACTCGAAGTACGCCGTGGACACCGCCCCGGCGCTGGGCGCGGTGGTCGCCCAGGCGCCCCGGCTGGAGTCCGGCTGGGTGGTGCTGGCCGCGCCGCTGATGACCTCGCTGGTGTACGCGCTGCTCACGGCCTGGAACGGCCGGGAAGACCTGGGCCGCCGGCTCGGCTGAGCCTGCGCCCACCCACGAAGACTCGTGAGTGTTTATGACGGTTAGAACCGTCATAAACACTCACAAGCGGTTCGGCTAGTTCAGGTTGCCCGGCTTGGTGAAGTCGGCCAGTTCCGTGGGCGGCAGGGGGACCGCGCTGAGCGTCGAGAGGAAGCCGGTCTCGCGGGTGAGCAGGCGGCAGACGATCCGCAGCCGGCGCAGGGGATGGGTCTCTTCGAGCAGGAGCTGACGGTCCTCGATGGGCAGCAGGCAGTCGGCCGCCAGCTGGTAGGCCAGCTCGGCGATGTCGGCGTCCTCGGCGGGGGAGTGCCAGTCCTCGGCGTGCCAGGCCGCTTCGCAGTAACGCTGGTGCGCCGTGCGCGCGACCTCGCCGAGCCGGGCCGCCGTGTCGCTCGCCGCGGCCGGCGTCACCTCGTCGGGCAGCCAGTCGACGACGCCGATCAGGTACGGCGCCGACGTGCTGTCGATTTCCCGCAGCCGGAAGCGCCGGCTGGCCTTGCTGACCACGTCGTACCGGCCGTCGGGCAGGCGCTTCGCCTCGCGCAGCACCGTGCCGCAGCCGATGTCGTACACGTGGCCCAGACCGGTCACCTCACGCACCAGCGGGGCCCGGAGCGCGATGACGCCGAACTCGCGGCCGGGCACGCCGCCGCTCACCAGGTCCGACATCAGCTGCCGGTAGCGCGGCTCGAAGATGTGCAGCGGCAGATGGGTGCCGGGGAGCAGCACGGTCTGCAGCGGGAACAACGGCAGAGTCGCCGTCCCGCTGGGGTCCTGCTCCGGCTCGGTCACGCGTCCACCGTACGGGTACCCGGGCAGGCTCGCAGTCCGTCACCTTTCAGGTGGCGGCTTGAGGACTGCGAACGGGTCAGTGACCTGCATCCCTTTGCCTGCGAAGGAGAATTGCGCGGCGGGACGGCCGCCGGCCCGACCGGGTGACGTCGTGTGCCCCGTCGGCACAAGCAGTCCGCGGCGGGAGAGCACGCGCTGCAGATTCGTCGCGGAAACCTTGTAGCCGAGCGCCGCGGAGTACAGCCCGCGCAGCTCGGAGACCGTGAACTCCTCGGGTGCCAGGGCGAAACCGAGGTTGGTGTAGCTCAGTTTCGAGCGCAGCCGGTCCCGCGCGCGCAGCACGATCGCCTCGTGGTCGAACGCGGTGCGTGGCAGCGCGTCCACGTCGTGCCACTCCGTGTCCTCGGGCACTTCGGGGTCGACACCGGAGGGGACCAGGCCGAGGAACGCCGTCGCCACGACCCGCGGCCCCGGCACGCGGTCCGGCGCGCTGAACACCGAAAGCTGCTCCACGTGCTTGAGCCGGCGCACGTCGACCTTCTCCGCGAGCTGGCGCCGGATCGAGGTCTCCACGTCCTCGTCCGGGCGCAGCCGGCCGCCCGGCAGGGACCAGCGGCCGAGGTGCGGATCAAGCGCCCGGCGCCAGAGCAGCACCCGCAGTGTGTCCGAGCGCACTTGAAGGACCGCGCCCAGAACCTCGTGGGCGAGGGGGGTCCGGGTGTTAATATGACTTCGCACGGTTTTCGATTATAAGGCGAAAACCCGCCATCGGTCCACAGGAGGGCCAGACGTGAACGAGCTTGCGAGTGAACCATTCAACACTGCGTCTTCGGCTCAGGCCGCACCGAGCTTCAGCGAGGTGGGCGCATGAGTATTACGGTTGAGGCAGACTTCACGCCCTACGGCGGGGTCGAGGCGAACGCCGAATGGGCCGACGAGGTGCGCGCACTCGCCCGCAAACGCGACGCGGTGCTGCTGGCGCACAACTACCAGGTCCCGGAGATCCAGGACATCGCGGACTTCACGGGCGATTCGCTGGCGTTGAGCCGGATCGCGGCGAGCAGCGACGCCTCCACCATCGTCTTCTGCGGCGTGCACTTCATGGCCGAGACGGCGAAGATCCTGGCCCCGCGGAAGACGGTGCTGATCCCCGACGCGCGGGCCGGCTGCTCGCTCGCCGACTCCATCACCGGCGACCAGCTGCGGGAGTGGAAGGCCGAGCACCCCGGCGCGGTGGTGGTGTCCTACGTGAACACGACCGCCGAGGTGAAGGCCGAGACCGACATCTGCTGCACGTCCTCGAACGCCGTGGACGTGGTCGCCTCCATCCCGGCTGACCAGGAGGTTCTCTTCCTGCCGGACCAGTTCCTCGGCGCGCACGTCAAGCGCGTGACCGGCCGGGAGAACATGCACGTCTGGGCCGGGGAGTGCCACGTGCACGCCGGGATCAACGGCGCCGAGCTGGCCGCGCGGGCCGCGGAGAACCCGGACGCCGACCTGTTCATCCACCCCGAGTGCGGCTGCGCGACGTCGGCGCTCTACCTCGCCGGGGAGGGCGCGGTGGCGCCGGAGCGGGTGAAGATCCTCTCCACCGGCGACATGGTGCACGCGGCTCGTGACACCAAGGCGAAGTCGGTTCTGGTGGCCACCGAGATCGGCATGATCCACCAGCTGCGCAAGGCCGCGCCGGAGATCGACTTCCGGGCGGTGAACGAACGGGCGTCGTGCCGGTACATGAAGATGATCACCCCCGCGGCGTTGCTGCGGAGCCTGCGGGACGGCGCGGACGAGGTGCACGTCGACCTCGAAACGGCGGCGAAGGCGCGCGCTTCGGTGCAGCGGATGATCGAAATCGGGCAGTCCGGCGGCGGCGAATGACCACGCCGGTTAATGCTTCGCAGGCTAAAACCCCGGCCTGGGAAGCGCGCGCGGACCTGGTCGTCGTCGGCAGCGGGGTGGCCGGGCTGACGGCCGCGCTGCGGGCACGGGAACTCGGGCTGCACGTCCTCGTGATCACCAAGGCCGCGGTCGCGGACGGCAACACGCGCTGGGCCCAGGGCGGCGTCGCGGTGGTCCTGGAGGGCGAGCACGACCTGGGCGACTCCGTCGCGAAGCACGCCGAGGACACCTTCACCGCGGGTGCGGGCTTGTGCGACGAGGACGCAGCGCGCTCGATCCTCGACGGTGGGCCGGCCGCGGTCGAGCGGTTACGCCGTGGCGGCGCGACCTTCGACGCCGGCACCGAGGGCCTGGCGCGGGCCCGCGAGGGCGGGCACAGCGCGTTCCGCGTGATCCACGCGGGCGGTGACGCCACCGGCGCGGAGGTCGAGCGGACGCTCGTCGCGCAGGCGGGCAGCCGGCGCGTGCCGGTGCTGGAGCACCACATCGCGGTCGACGCGCTGCGCACCCCGGCGGGCGAGGTGGCCGGGGTGACGGTGCTGGACCGTGACGGCGTGCCCGGGGTGGTGCGGGCGTCCGCGGTGCTGCTGGCCAGCGGCGGGTTCGGGCAGCTGTACCAGGCGACGTCGAACCCGGAGATCGCGACCGGCGACGGGCTCGCGCTCGCGCTGCGGGCCGGGGCGACCGTGGCCGACGTCGAGTTCGTGCAGTTTCACCCGACGGTGCTCTACACGCCGGGCGCCCGCGGCCGGTGCCCGCTGGTCACCGAGGCCGTCCGCGGCGAGGGCGCGACCCTCGTCGACGGCGCGGGCGCGTCGGTGATGCACGGCGTGCACCCGCTGGGCGACCTGGCCCCGCGTGACGTCGTCTCGGCGGCGATCACCCGACGGATGGGGCTCGCGCCGGGCGGGGTCGACGACCACGTTTTCCTGGACGCCACCAGCGTTCCCGGCTTCGCGAAGCGGTTCCCGACCGTGTTCGCGGCGTGCGCGGTGCTCGGCGTCGACCCGGCGAAGGACGCGATCCCGGTGACGCCCGCGGCGCACTTCGCATGTGGCGGCGTGGTGACCACTGTGGACGGACGGTCCACCGTGCGCGGCCTGTACGCCGCCGGTGAGGTGGCCCGCACCGGCCTGCACGGCGCGAACCGCCTGGCGTCCAACAGCCTGCTCGAAGGGCTGGTCGTCGGGCATCGGGTGGCCGAGGCCGTGGCCGCGGACCTCGCGGCCGGCCTGCTGCCCGACCCGGCGCGCGGGCGCCTGCCGGCCAGCGCGGTCGCGCCGGCGGCGGATCGCGACGCGTTGCAGCGTGTGATGAGCCGGTACGCCGCCATCGGCCGGGACGCCGACGGGCTGGCCGCCGCCGGATCGGTGCTCGACCTGTCCACGCAGGACAGTCCGCTGTGGACGCACGCGGCGGTCGAGGACGCCGCGCTCACCGTGGCGGCACAGGCTTTGCTCACCGCGGCGGCGCTGCGCACCGAATCGCGGGGCTGCCACGTGCGGACTGATTTCCCCGAGCGGGACGAGCGGGACTGGCGGCGTAGCCAGCTGCTCCGGCTCAGCCTGTCCGGCCAGCCGGTGCTGGCCGAGAAGATCCCACTGGAGGGTGTGGCATGACCGAGCTGTCCGAGATTTCTCCGGCGACTGAGCGCGCGCTGGCCGAAGCCGGGCTGGAGCTGGCCGACGTCCGCCGTGTCGTCACCACGGCGCTGGGCGAGGACCTGCGTTACGGGCCGGACGCCACCACGGCGGCCACGGTGCCGGCCGACACGCGGGCGCTGGCCGAGCTGACCCCCCGCGTGCCCGGTGTCGTCGCCGGGATCCCCGTGGTGCTGGCCGTGTTCGACGCCGTACTGGGCGCGGACTACGAGGTGGTCTCCCGCCGCGAGGACGGCGAACGGCTGGCGGCGGGGGAGCCCGCGCTGGTCGTCCGCGGCCCGGTGCGCGGGCTGCTCACGGCGGAGCGCACGGCGCTGAACCTGCTGTGCCACCTCTCCGGTGTCGCCACGGCGACTGCCGCGTGGGTGTCCGAAGTGGACGGAACCGGCGCGGCGATCCGTGACTCCCGTAAGACGATGCCGGGGCTGCGGCTGCTGCAGAAGTACGCGGTCCGCTGCGGCGGCGGGGTCAACCACCGGCTCGGGCTCGGCGACGCGGTGCTGATCAAGGACAACCACGTCGTCGCGGCCGGCTCCGTCACCGCCGCGCTGGCGGCCGCCCGGGAGCACGCCCCGGAGCTGGCGTGCGAGGTCGAGGTGGACGACCTGGCGCAGCTGGACGAGGCGCTCGCCGCGCACGCGGACGAGGTGCTGCTGGACAACTTCACGCCGGAGGAGTGCGCGAAAGCGGTGGAGCGCCGGGATCAGCTGTCGCCGAAGACGCGGCTGGAATCCTCTGGCGGCCTGACCCTCGGCCGTGGTAGGGCCTACGCCGAGTCCGGTGTGGACTATCTGTCGGTGGGCGGCCTGACCCATTCCTCGCCGGCGTTGGACCTCGGGATGGACCTGCGCTGACGCCTGTTCCCGCGGCGCCCTCTCCATTAGAATCCCGTTGTCGGACATCGGGATTTCGAGGGGAGGGCGCCGCGGTGAGGTTGCCAGCCGTTGTCGCTGTCGCTGTCGGTGGCCTCGTGGCGCTGGGCGTGCCCGTCGTCACGGCCGGTCCTGCGAATGCCTTGGCGCAGTGCGCGAACCCGTCCGGCACGTACACCGGCGCGGTGCCCTGGGGGCAGCGGCTGGTCGACCCGCAGCGGCTCTGGCCGCTCTCCCGCGGCGAGGGCCAGCTGGTGGCCGTGATCGGCACCGGCGTCGACGGGCAGAACGCGCAGTTCGCGCCCGGGCAGGTGCTGAACGGCGCGGGGGCGACGCCGTCGGACTGCGACGGCCGCGGCACGATCGCCGCCGGGATCGTCGGGGCGCAGCCGGACGACGCGACCACGTTCACCGGCCTCGCACCCGGCGCGAAGATACTTCCCTTGCGCTACACGGAAAGCAACGGCTCGTCGGCCGAGGGCGGCGGTGACCCGGGCGCGCTGGCCGGCGCGATCGGCACGGCGCTGGACCGCGGCGCGAGTGTGCTGCTGATCGCCGTCCCGGCCGGCTCCGACAGCCCGAGCCTCGACGCGGCGGTGGACCGCGCGCGGGCCAGCGGCGCGGTGGTCGTCTCCCCGGCGGCCGCGACGCAGCAGGGCGCGCACTCGTACCCCACGGCGTCCTCCGGCGTGCTCGCGGTCGGCTCGACGAACCAGGCGGGCCAGCCCGTGCAGACCGAATCCGGTGACTACCTGGGTGTTGCCGCCCCGGGCGCGAACCTGGTGAGCACGTCGGCGGGCGGGGGCGGTTCCGTCGCGCACCGCTGGCCCGTCACGGATCCCGGCCTGGCGGCGGCGTACGTGGCCGGGGTCGCGGCACTGGTGCGCGCGGCGCACCCGAACCTCACCGGCGACCAGGTTGTCACCCGGCTGACGCTGACCGCGTCCCGCCCGCAGTCCGGCGCGCACGACTCGCGCCGCGGCTGGGGCGTGGTGGACGCGTACGCAGCGGTGTCGTCCACGCTGCCCGCCGACGTGCTCGGCCCGGGCGTCCAGGTCCGCCCGGCGCCGGTGCCCGCGGTGGTCCCGGCCGCCGCGCCCGCTCGCCCGGCCACCGACCTGGCCGCGGGCGTGATCGGGCTGGGCGGGGTGGTGGCCGCCGCCGCGGCGGGCTTCGCGGTCGCCGCGGTCCGGCGGGGGAAGCGCCGCTCCTGGCGGCCGTCACGCTTCGGTTCCTGAACCGCGCGGAGCTACTGGCCGAGGCCGCGTTTGCCCTGGGCCAGGGCGCGCAGACCGTACAGCGCGAACAGGGGTTTGACCGGCCACGCCTCCCCGAGCCGGTAGTCGGCGGCGCGTACCAGGCGTTGGGCGAGGTCGGGACGTTGATGGTGCAGGTAGAGGCGAGCCTTCAGCGCGTGCAGCGGATTCGACACGATCTTGATCTGGTCCGCGTCTTCGATCAGGGGGATCACGTTTTCGACGTTCTGCCAGGTGCTTCGCGATCGTTCCTCCAGCCGTACCTCGCCGGTGAAGCCGCACTCTGCTCTTGCGTAACGCGCCAGCAGGGCCGCCTCCGAGACCGAGTCCGCGTGGGCTGCGCCGCCGGAGCAGACCAGTATCGAGCCGGCCAATGCGGGGTCGATGGAACGCAACGCCGCGCGTACCCGCCACCGGTTCAATGTGTTGGCACGGTTGCTGCCCGTGTTCCGGTACCCGAGCACGACCACCGCCTCGGAACGGGCGGACAGGTGCTCGTGCACCAGCGCACGACTTGCCCGCCAGTGCACGAACTCGCTCCACGCGACCAAGCCGAAGATCCCGAAAATCACCAGCGGTTTCCGTGCCATGGACTCGATCTTCTCGCATGCGCAAGATGGTCAGGTGACAGCTGGCGGGTCAGGCACCGTTACCGGAAGGCGGAGACATGGCACAGCGGGGACGAGTACTGGTGATCGGTCTTGACCCGGCCCGGTTGGAGGAGTGGGATCCCGCGCCGGTCCAGGCGGCGATCGTCCGTGGTGACGCCCGGTTCGAGGCGTACGGCATCGAGGCCGACACCTGCCTGGTGGTCGTCGACGAGGATCCTGAAGGGACGATCGAGGCGGCGCTGGACGGCGGGGACTACGCCTGTGTGGTGGTCGGCGGCGGGATCCGGGGCTACGAGCCGTTGCTCGAGCTGTTCGAGAAGGTGGTCAACCTGATCCGGGTGCACGCGCCGGACGCGGCCATCGCCTTCAACAGCAGCCCCGAAGACAGCGCCGACGCCGCGTTGCGCTGGCTGCGGTAGCGCGTCAGCCCACCACAACGCAGCGGGTGGATCCGACGATCGCGACGCCCGTGCCGGTGCGTGCGACGTGCACGGTGAAGTCCGCGCCGTCGCGGCTGAACCGCGCGATCAGCTCCATCGCGGTGCTGCGGTCGTGCGCCTGCCAGCCCGCGGACTCCAGCATCGGCAGCACGGCCTCGGCCAGCCGCCGTTCGCCGGAGGTGCACTGTTCGAGGCGGACGCCGTACTGCCAGCAGACGAGGTGGCCGGGCTCGGCCGGGTCGCAGTCCAGCTCGCCTTCGACGGTGCGGACGGCGCCTTCGCCGAACAGTCCGGCGACGCTGTTGATCACCGCCGTCAGGTCGACGGCCAGGTCGTCCAGTCCCCGGGTGATCACGGCATGACCCCCATCGAATCCTGCGGCGTGACAACGGGCGCGGGCGTGAGCTGGCCACCGGTGAGCACCCCGTAGATGTTCTCCCACGAGTCCGAACCCGGCTTGAGCACACCGCTGTGCGCCGAAAGGCCCCACTGCGTGTCGCCCGCCGCGTCGTGCCCGGTGGCGAGGTCCGTGACGCCGGGGAAGGTGTCCGGGTCGGCGCCGTGGCCGATGCCCGTCCACTCCGCGCCCCACGCGTTGCCCTGCGCGATCACGATCGGGTCGAGCGGCGCGGTCATCGAGAAGCGCTGCACGCCGGCCTGGCTCGCCGGCAGGTCGGCCGGGCTCCACACGCCGTGGCCCATGCCCGCCGACTCCACGTGCAGCACCCGGTCGACGGCGAGGCCCTGCTGGTCGGCGAGCCCGACGGTCGCGCCGCCGTAGCTGTGGCCGATCGCGGTGATGGTCGCGTCGCCGCCGGTCTGGGCGTTGACCTGGCCGCGCAGCTCGTCGCCGAACGTCTTGAGGTCGGGCGCCATCGTCTGCGCGTAACTCGCGTCGGGGCCTTGGGTGACGGCGTTCTGCGGGAAGACGCCGTCGGCCCAGACGACCATCGCAGTCCGGCTGGACGGGTCGGCGGCGACGAGGCTCTTGCCGAGGTCGGCGTAACTCTGGAAGTTGTCCATCCGCGTGTTCACGCCGGGCACGAAGAGGCCGACGTTGCGGGTGCCCGGCTCGATGTTCCCGACCAGCTCGGCGATCCGCCCGTTCCCGGCCGGGTCGAACCGCAGGATCTGCCGGTTGTTGGCCAGGATGTCCTGGTACAGCGCGATCTTGCGCTGCGAGGCGGAGATGGCGTCGGCGTCCCCGCCGCTCGCCTGGAGCTGCTTGAGCCGGTCCTGCTCGGCGGTGAGGGCGTCGGACACCTTGGTGCGGTTGGTGGCGATCGCGTTCGCCCACGCGCCGCTCGTCGCGGCCCCGGCGGGGGTGCCCGCCTTCGGCAGCGGATCCTCCGGCAGCAGCGCGCGGTACATCGCGGCCACCTGCTCGTCGGCCCGGCGGTAGCCCGCCGCGGCCGACGTCAGTCCATTCTGGAGTGTCTGGGCGCGCTTGACCTGTTCGCCGAGCTTCTCGCCCAGCTCGGTCATCGTCTTCGTGAACGTCGCCGCCGCGGCGGCCGAGGTGGATACCCGGCCGAACGCGGTGGCGGTCACCTTCTCGCCCGCCACGGCTTTCTGCGCCGTGGCGAGCGTGCCCGCCCGGCCGCCGAGTTCGGCCGCCGCCGCGTCGAGTTTCGCCGGGGCGACCCGGTAACCCCCGGCCGTGCCAACAGAAGTCACCGAGCCGCCGTCGGCCATCAGTACGCTTCCGGTTCTTCGCCGATCACGGACGGGGCCACCGGCGCCTGCTGGCCCCAGACGTTCTCCGTCTCCACCAGCCACGCCGGGATCCGGCGGCCGGAGCCGAGGTCGCCGCCCGCGCCCATGCCGCCCATCGGCATCATGGGCATCATCGGCATCGCGCTCTTGGCCGCCGCGCCCGCGGCACCGGCCGCGCCGCCCGCGAGTCCACTGAGGACGTTCGACGCGCCGCCGTCGCCGGCCAGCCCGGAGTGCGCGGCCGGGACGTCGCCGGGGCCGGTGAGGCCGCCGCCGGTGGGGACTCCGCCGCCACCGAGCGAAGGAGCGTCGCCCCCGCCGATCGGGACGCCGCCGCCGGCGCCGCCCTCGGTGCCCGCGCCGCCGCCGAGCTTCGTACCGGGCGGCTCTTCCTTCTTGTCGTCCGGGTTCTTGCCGTTCGCCCAGCCCGGGACCTTCGGCATGATCGAGCCGAACCGGCCGAACGCGGCGGCCGAGGCCGCGGCGAGGCCGGCGGTGAACATGTCGCCGAACAGCGGGCTGCCCGCGGCGGCCGGGGCACCGGTGCCGGGCGTGACCGGCGGTGTGGTGCCGTCGACCGGCAGCGGGTGCGTGTCGACGGGAGTGCCGACGACCGTGCCCGGGCCGGTCAGGGTGTTGCCGGCGACGCCGCCGCCCGAAGCCCCGCCCCCCGCGGCGGGCGGCTGCGGCGGGGTGGCCGCGTTCGGCGACACCGGGATCGAGTCCTCGGCGACGGTGTAGTTCGTGGCCAGCTGGCTCATCACGACGATCGCCTTGGCGTGCGCGGAGCCCGCGGCGTTCGCGGCCTGCTGCTGCGTCTCGACGTTCGTGATGGCCTGCTGCCGCTGCTGGGCCGCGGCGATCATGGTGGCCTGCGACGAGTCCGGCGGCAGCAGCGGCGGGTTCACGGCGAGCGCGACGTCGGTGGGGGAGACGTCCGGCACCGAGACCGGCGGCGGCATCTCCGTCTTGGCCTTGACGAGCGCTTCCGAGGCGTCTTCGAGCATGTGCTGCATGCCCTGCGCGGTCTGCGCGACCTTCCGGATCCCGCCGACCAGGTCGGTGATCATCGTCTGGTACTTCTCGGCCGCGCCGCCGGTCCACGAGCCGGAGAAGTCCGACAGCTCCTTGGACAGGTTCTCGGCCTGCTCGTGCAGCCCGATCGCGGTGGAGTTCCACTGGTCGGCGGCGGCCTGGGCGCTGCTCGGGTCGCCGGCCTGGAGCATCGCGTACAGCTGCTGGTGCGTGTACGCGGCGAAGTTGGTGTGCGCGGTGTCCGTCATCCCTCGGTCCCCCCGGAATTCGCGTTGCCGCCACCGCCGAGGCCCAGCAGCGAGAGCAGCGGATCCAGCAGCCCGGTCTCCTGACCCGACTGGTCCAGGTCGCCGGCCACGTTCTGGTCGGCCTGCTCGTAGCCGTCGGCCACGGTGGTGGTCACGTCCTGCGCGAACGTGATCGCGCTGCGGACCTGGTCCAGAAGTCCCTGCATCTCGGCGACGGCCGCGTGGTGCGCCTCGACGAGCGAGGCGGCCTCGCCGAACTCCCCGAACAGCAGCGGGTGGTCGCCGAGGGTGAGCAGGAAGTCGTTCGGCTTGGACATCGCGTGGATCTGGGTCTCCAGCTCCTGCACGAAGTCCTTCAGTGATTGCAGATGCACGTAGTACGACTGGTCGGGCATCGTTCTCCAGACCCTCTCGTGGGGTGCGGGCGGTGGTACGGACCGGAAAAGCCGGCCGTCCGGTGCGAGCGGGGGGTTTCTCGCACCGGACGGCCGACGTGGGGAGCGCCCTCAGCCCGCGAACAGGCCCTGGTTGCGATTCTCCAGCTGGGACTGGAGGTCGTGGGCGTCGCCCACCTTCCCGCCGAACTGCGCGATGATCGCGACGATGTCGGCAGTGGCCTGCCGCAGCCGGGTCTCCGACTGGCGGGCGGCCTCACCGGCGGAGCTGCCGGAGGCGTACCAGGTCGAGGTGATCGGCTGCAGGTTCTGGTGCAGCTGCTCGAGCTGGGAGGTCAGTGCCTTGGCCTTGGCGGCCAGTGACGCCGAGCTGTACTGCAGCGCGGCGAAGTTGATTTCGACGACGTCAGCCATCTTCTCGTGTCCTCTCGGCTCAAAGGTTGAGTCGAGGGATGACATTGCCCTCGACGCTGTGGCTGACGCTCTGGAAGCTCTGGTGCACGTCCGAGTCGCCGCTGTTGTAGTTCGTGTGGCTCGTGTGGACCAGCTGGGACATGGTGTCCAGCTCGCGGACCGCGGAGGTCATCTTCTCCTGGAGCCGGCGCTGCAGGTCCCAGAACGCGACGGCCTGGTCACCCTTGTAGTTGCGCAGCGTTTCGGACAGCTCCGACTCCAAGCTGGCCATGGTGGTCTTGGCGTTGGACGCCGTCTCCTCGAAGCCCTGGACGGCGCGCGTCATAGCAGCTGAATCTGCCTGGAATCCCGGACTGGACATCGGCGGGCCACCTCCTTCCCTCTCGCGGAAAAATCCCGGTGCGCGGGCAGGCTCACCCTGCCCGCGCGTTGTGAATGTCACGCTAGAAAAGGCGGGGTCGCGGTCAAACGGCACAACTGCCGGTCGTGATGACGGCACTATTACCCACAGGGGCCGGAGTAGGGCTGGCCCCACCTCGCGAGCGGGGTTGTCCTCACCTCGCTGCCGGGGGTCTTCTCCAGTGCCCCGCGGCGCGTTCGGCGAGACGCTCGAACCCATGACTTACTGGGGAAACACGCTTTACCGGGTGCGTGCGCTGCACCGCCCGCTGGTGGTGCTGGCGGGCGCGATGGCGGTGCTGCTCGTCGCCTCGGCCCTCGGGCTCCTGGTCGATGATCGCACGCTCGTCAACGCGCCGATCTGGGCGAAACCGTTCAAGTTCGCGGTGTCGGTGGGGCTGTACGCGCTGACGCTGGCGTGGCTGCTGTCGCTGCTGACCCGCGGCCGCCGGGTGGGCTGGTGGCTCGGCACGGTGTTCGCCGTCGGCATCGGCGCCGACATGACCATGCTGGTGTGGCAGGTGGTCTTCCGGGACCGCACGCTGCACTTCAACCAGGCGACGCCGGCGGACCAGGCGATCAACAACTACGTGGCGACCGGCGCGTTCAGCGCGTGGGGCGCGACCGCGGCGGTGGTCGTGCTGCTGATGTTCCAGAAGCTGCCGGACCGCGCGCTCGCGGCGTCGCTGCGCTGGGGGACGGCGCTCGCGACTGTCGGGATCGGACTGGCGCTGCTGATGTTCTCGCCCACTCCGGCGCAGCAGGCGGTGTGGGCGGCGGGAGGCAAGCCGTCGACGGTCGGGGGCCACACGGTGGGGCCGTCCGACGGCGGCCCCGGGCTGCCGCTGCTGGGCTGGAGCACCGTCGGGGGAGACCTGCGCATCCCGCACTTCGTGGGCATCCACGCGATCCAGGCGCTGCCGCTGCTCGCGCTCGGCCTGGCGGCGCTGGCCCGGCGGTACCCGGTGCTGTCTTCGGACGTGGTGCGCCGCCGGCTCGTGTGGACCGCGGCGGCCGGGTACGCCGGGCTGATCGCGCTGGTGACCTGGCAGGCGTTGCGCGGCCAGTCGATCGTCCGGCCGGACTTCTGGACGCTGGCCGCCGCCACGGGGCTGATCGCGCTGGTCGGCGGGGGCGTCGCGCTGTCCCTGCGGTCACGGAAGGTGTTCGCTCTGACGGAATTCTGAGAACTCTCCGATAGGCATGGCCGCGATCCCCGGCACACGAAGGGCGTGGACATGGTCTATCCGCAAGCACTGCTGGACGCGCTCGCCCGGGAGCCGGGGAAGCCGGCCTTCGAGCACGGGGCCCGGGTGGTCACCCGGGGGGAGACGCTGGACCTGGTCGGCCGCTTCACCGTCGCGCTGCGCGGGCTGGGGCTGGGGCCGGGCGACGGCGTCGGCCTCGCGACCGGCGTGACCCCCGAGGCCTGGGCCGCGCAGATCGCGGCCCAGGTGCTGGGCTGCCGCGCGGTGGGGGTCCGCCCGGGCCTGCCGGCGGCGCACCTGCGGGAGATCGTCACGGACCTGGCCGCCGTGGTCGTCGACGAGCACGGCGACACACCGGAGCTGCGCGCGACGGCGACGGGGGCCAAGATCCTCCCGATCGGCCCGGAGCTGCCGGCGTATGAGGACCCGGTGCCGCAGGGGCGGCCCGAGGACATCGGCTGGGTCGTGTTCACCAGCGGCAGCACGGGTGTGCCGAAGGGCGCGGCGTTCAGCTACGCGGCGCTGGCGGCGCGCGGGCCGGAGTACCGCGGCCCGGCGGGCTGGGGCGTCACCGAGGCCTACCGGCGGTTCCTGCTGTTCGGGACGCTGACCAGCGCGGTGATGCTGATGCACCTGGAGGCGTGCCTGCTCGCCGGCGGCACGGCCGTGATCCCGGACCGGCTGCCCGACTTCCCGTGGGTGCTGCCGCGGCTCGACGTCACGGCCGCGCTGATGACCGTGCCCCGGCTGTACCAGGTGCTCGGCGTGCTGCGCGGCGAGGACGTCGACCTGTCCGCCCTGCGGGCGCTGACCGTCGCGGGCTCGCCGGTGACGCCGGGGCTGATGGCGGAGGCGTTCGAGCGGATCGGCCCCGGCATCCAGCAGGGGTACGGGCAGACGGAGACCGGGAAGCTGACGATCCTGACGGCCGAGGACGTCGCCCGGCACCCGTCGGCGCTGGGCTCGGTGGGACGGTCGTTGGGACGGGTTTCCGTTGAGGTGCGGGAGGATTCCGAGGTTTACGTGCGGACGCCGACCGCGTTCGCGGGCTACTGGAACAACCCGGAGCTGACGGCTTCGGTGCTGCGCGACGGCTGGGTCCGCACCCAGGACGTCGGCCGGCTGGACGCCGCCGGCTTCCTGCACCTGACCGGGCGGACGCGCGACGTGGTCATCGTCAACGCGATCATCCATTATGCGGGGCCGATCGAGCGCGCGCTCGCCTCGCATGCCGAGGTGGACCAGGCGTACGTGGTGGGGGCGCCGGACGAGCGGACGGGGGAGGCGATGCACGCGTTCATCGTCGCGTCGCCGGGCGGCTCGCCGGACTTCGGGCAGCTGCGCGCGCTGGTCGCCGCGGAGTTGGGGGACGCGTCGGTGCCCGCGACGTTCCGGATGATCGACGCGGTACCGGTTGCCGCTTCGGGGAAGCCGGACGTGGCGGCGCTGCTTTCCTTGCTGTAGGTCAGAATTCTGTGCTGACTTGGAATTGTGCGCGCAGCTCGCGCATATCGGCGACGTCGTGGGGCCGTGGCTCGTAACCTCGGTGGAAGTAGAGCTGCTGGGCCACGGAGATGCAGGGCACCGGCGTGCCCGCGATCTCGCCGGTGACAAAACAGGCTGCGGGGTAAGCGAAAGTGCCGCCGTGGTCGTCGGCTGCCTGCGTGGCGGAGCCGTCGGGCGCGAAGTGGAGGGGGTGCAGGTCCAGCTCGGCGCCGTCGTCGCGGGTGAGGACGAAGCGCACGGGGCGGGCGTTCTCTGTCTCGCGGAAGTCGTCGAGTGCTTGGAGCACCGCGATTTCCTGCTCGGCGCGGTGCAGCAGGTCGAGGTCGCGGTGCTCGCGGGTCTGACGGCGCAGCAGCGCGTCGATGCCCCAGCCGCCGGCTAGGTGGACGTCGAGGTCCCGGGCGCGCAGGCGGTCGAGGATCTCCAACGCGGTGGCGGCGGGCATCGTCATGGCTGCGATTAAACCGCCCGCCGCACGGGAAACGTGCGGCGGGCGGTGGTTGTTCGCGTCCGGTCAGACCCCTGCGGTGGAGGAGATCCAGTCGCGGCTGGCGGCGACGCTGGCGTAGTTCTGCGTGCCGTTCTTGTCACTGCCGGAGTTCTCGCCGGTCGAGCAGACGCCGACCTGCACGCCGTTGTCCAGCTGGGGGCCGCCCGAGTCGCCGTGCCACGACGAGCCGCTGACGCCCTTGCTGGCGATCGCGGTGCCGTTGAAGGCGTCGGTGCTGCTGCCGGTGACCTGGACGTCGGCGGTCTTCAGGGTGTCCGAGGGCGGGCTGTTGCCCTCGGTGCGGCCCCAGCCGTAGATCTGGTTGGTGGCGCCCTTGTCCGGGTCGCCGGTGCCCAGCTTCATGAACGTGGTGTCCACAGCGGACGCCAGGTGCAGCAGCGCGATGTCCCCGTTGGGCGAGGCCTTCTGCTGGTCGACGGCGACCTCGGTGCCCTTCCCGAGCGCGACGTCGCCCACCTTGACGTGCATGCCCGGCTCGTTCAGGCAGTGCTGCGCCGTGAGCACCCACTGCGGCGCGATGATCGTGCCGGAGCACTCGAACCCGCCGAAGTCGGTGGCGTCGTTCCAGAAGATCTGCGCACCCCACGGCGCCGAGCTGACGGTCGTGCCGCCGATGATGTTGGTCCCGGCGGTCCCGGCACTGGCCGTCCCCGCCGACACGATGCTCAGCGCCGCAGCCGCCCCGGCCGCGACAGCTACAGCCTTCGACAAACGCATAAAGTCCCCTTGGCTCAACGGAAATCGTCCCGGACGAAACGATTTCACCAACGTAGGAGAGGGGATGGTGATTTTGTAACCTACCGAAGTCGGGTCTGGGGGCGAAGTCCGTTGTAGGCCATTTGGAGTAACGGCTGCTGCTTCCGTTGGGCGCAGGTCCTAGGGCTTGTGAGTGTTTATGACGGTTCTAACCGTCATAAACACTCACGAGCCTTGCGCGGCACTAGCTTCGCGGGGAGGGGTCCCGGGGAGGTCGGGTTAGCATCCGCGCCATGCTGCGATTCTCGGTTTTCCTCGGCTGTGCGCTGCTTCTCGCCTCCGGCGGCATCGCGGATGCGAGCACTGCCGGCCCACCGTCGCTCGACGGCTGGCGGCTGACACTTCCTGTGGAGTCGGACGGCGGCGGCGCCGAAGTCCTCAACCCGGCCGAACTCGACCCGCCGTACCTCACCCGCGCCGACGACGGCAGCCTCCACTTCTGGGCCCCGACGGCCGGCGCGACGACCAGTCACTCGGGCAGCCCGCGTACGGAGTTGATCGACAACACCGGCTTCGCCTCCGGCACCGGCGGCGCGCACACCCTGGCCGCCACCGTGACCGTCGAGCAGGTGCCGAAGACCAGCAAAACCATCATTCTCGGCCAGATCCACGGCGACCAGGACCGGAACTCCGACCCGTACACGATGCTGTACTACTCCGGTGGCACCGTGCACGTGAAGGTCAACCAGCAGCTCTCCGCCGGCAGCAACTACCTCGACTACCCGCTGCTCACCGGTGTCGGCCTGGGGGCCGCTTTCAGCTACACGATCACTGATCGGGGCGACGGTACGTTGCGATTCAGCGCCACTCGCGACGGATCCACTGAGGAGAAGACCGCGCCTGTTCCTTCGGTGTGGTCCGGTGAAGACGTTCGTTTCCAGGCCGGTGACTATGAACAGCTCAAGGGGGATCCCGAAGACGGCGACGGGGGCAAGGTCACTTTCTCGGTTCTCACGGCTTCCTGACGAACGCTTCCATCCGGAATGACCCGTACTCGGGACAGACGGATTGCAAGGTCGATCCCGCTTCGCATCTCAGCGAGTTGCCTCAGCCGAGCTTGAGCTCGGCGTCGGTCCTGCCCGCGGTGTCTCCGTTCAGCTGTATAGGAAAACGGCCCGCCCAGCGCCGAGAGGCGCCGGACGGGCCGTTGTCGGAATGCCGTCAGAACAGGACGGCTGGGGTGGAGTCGAACTGGCCGAGGCCGCTGTCCCAGCGGGTCGGCGCGTCCAGCGTGCCACCGGCCGCGCTGTGCCAGGACCACAACGCGGTGCTGGCGCCGCCGTAGTTGTACATCGCGACGACGTCCGTGCGGCCGTCCCCGTCGAAGTCGCCGGTGGACCAGCGGGTCTTCGAAGCCGTCCATCCGCCGGCTCCGCTGTCCCAGCGGCGTGCCGGGGCATCGAAGCCTGCGGCAGTGGTGTGCCAGACGAGGAACGACGTGTCGGAGTTGCCGTTGTCATAGGCGGCGCCGATGTCGGTGAGCCCGTCGCCGTCGAAGTCACCGGTGACGAACTTGGCTTTGGTGGCATTGAAGTTGCCGCCGTTCCACTTGACGCCCTGGTCGTCGAACCCGCCGGTGGCGTTGCCATACCAGAGGAAAAGAGGGGTCGGGTGCACATCGTCCTGAGGCACAGCCTTGAGATGTTTCAGGCCGGAATCCCGCCCGCTGAGTTACTCGACGTTATCATGGCGATGATTGCTTCGGGTCGCATTGTCGGAGCCGAGCGTGAAGGATCGATCTACTGGATGAGGAGAATCCGCTGCGCCAATGGCGGTCAATCAAGGTCATGGCGGACTGGGGTTCCGGCCCGTTGTGGGTTTTCAATCCGTACACGGGCGATACGGCCACACCTGTCGATCCAGCTTCGCCAGAGCTGGGATTGAGGGCGGACCTGGCTCGTGACCTGTCCGCGTGGCAGGACGAGTGGGACGCCACCTTGGACCTGGCCGACCTAGCCTCGTCCGGCTTCACCTCGGATGAGGCCGAGCGCCGCTTCGACGAACGAGACTGGGAACTAGCCCGGCGAGTCCGGCGCGAAGTCCCCGACGACTGGGACGTGTCCTACTTCAGCTGCATCTCCGACACCGAGGTCGACATCGCGAGCACCTGAGCACCCCCGCTCAGTCCTCCGGCTTAGTCCAAGCCACCTGAACCAGCCCAGTCCCGCCCCGACGTGACACCAACGTCCCCCGCCCCGGAGGCTGCGGCGAAGGCTTCACCTCACCCATCAAAGCCCCCTCCTCCTTGGCCCCCGACATCACCAGCCCCGGCGAACCCAGCTCCCGGATCCGTTGCAGCACCGGCTCGAACAAAGCCCGCCCCGCGCCGCCCGAAGAGCGCGCGATCACCAAGTGCAGGCCAATATCCCGGGCCTGCGGCAGGAACTCCAGCAACGGCAGCAAAGGATTCCGGCCCACGGCGGCAACAAGCTCGTAGTCGTCCACGAGCACGTACAGATCCGGCCCACGCCACCAAGAACGGTTACGCAGCTGCTCCGGCGTCACCGAAGGGCCAGGCAGACGGTTGCGCATCGCCGTCGCACACTGGTCCACCAGGCCCGTCAGCTGGTTTTCCGCGCCCGCGTAACCCAGCAGGTGCGGCTCGTCCACCACACCAAGCAAAGCGCGGCGGTAGTCGGCCACCAGGATCAAGGCCTCGTCCGGGGTGAACTCGGCAGAGATGCCCGTCGCGATCGCCCGCAGCAGTGAGCTCTTGCCCGACTCGACGTCGCCGAAGGCCACGAAGTGCGGGTCCGTTGCGAAGTCCAGGTGGACCGGGCGCAGGTTCGACTCCGCGATACCCAGGGTGATCTGCCGGGAAGGGGCAGCCGGCAACGCGTCCAGCGCGACCTCCGACGGCAGCAGCCGCACCTGGGGCGCGCGGGCGCCCGGCCACGCGGCGGTGACGCGGCGGACCAAGTCCAGCCCGCCCGCGCCGATGGTGTCCGGGCGCTGATCGCCGTCGACGCGGGGGAGGGCGGCCAGGAAGTGCAGCTTGTCCGCCGTCAGGCCGCGGCCGGGGCGGTCCGCGGGCACGTTCTGCGCCACCTTGCGGTCGATGGACGAGTCCGCGGGGTCGCCCAGGCGCAGTTCGAACCGGGTGCCGATCGCGTCGCGCAGTTGTGCGCGGGCGCCGATCCACTGGTTCAGCGAGACGATCACGTGGATGCCGAACCCGAGCCCGCGCGAGGCCAAGCCGGTGATCTGCTCCTCCAGCTGCTCGTACTCCTGCCGGATCGTGGTCCAGTTGTCCACGAACAGGAACACGTCGCCGAACTCGCGGCCCTCGGTGCTCTCGGTGAACTCCGCGCGCCGCTGGCGGAACGTGGCCATCGACTCGATCCCGTTGGCAGCGAAGAACTCTTCACGCTGTTCCAGCAGCGTCGTCAGCTCCGCGACCACGCGACGGCAGCGTTGCGCGTCGCGGCGGGTCGCGTAACCCGACACGTGTGGCAGGCCCGCGATCGGCGCCAGCGCGCCACCGCCCATGTCCAGCACGAACAACTGCACCTCGGACGGCGTGTGCGTGAGTGCCAGCATCGCCGCGATGTCCTTCATCAGTGTCGACTTGCCGCTTTGCGGTGCGCCGACGATCACCGCGTGCCCGGCTCCGCCGGCGAAGTCGGCCCACAGCATGTCGCGGCGCTGCTCGAACGGCTTGTCCACCAGCGCCACCGGGATCATCAGCTTCCCGTTGCCGCCCCAGCCCAGCGGGCACAGGCCGCGCTCCGGGTCTTCGCCCAGCGGCGGCAGCAGCTGGTCCAGGGTCGGCGGCTCGGCCAGCGGCGGCAGCCAGATCTGGTGCGCCTCCGGGCCGCGGTTCTCCAGCCGCGACAGCATCGCGCCGATGATCGTCTCGCCGGTGCCGGTCTCCGTGACAGGAGCAGCCGGCTGCGCCGAGACCGGCACCTCCACCGGCGTCAGCAGAAACGGCAGCACGCCCAGCTGCTGCCCGTCTTCACGCACGATCCGGCTGCGCGGCGGCAGCTCGCCCGAGACGTACGCGGCCTTGAGCCGGATCAGCGTGTCGTTGTCGGACTTCAGGTACGCCGAGCCCGGCACCGGCGGCAGATGGTAGGCGTCGGCGACGCCGAGCACCGCCCGGCTCTCCGACGCGGAGAACGTCCGCAGCCCGATCCGGTACGACAGGTGCGAGTCGAGCCCGCGCAGCCGCCCCTCCTCCAGCCGTTGCGACGCCAGCAGCAGGTGGATACCCAGCGAACGCCCGAGCCGCCCGATCGCGACGAACAGGTCGATGAACTCCGGCCGTGACGAGAGCAGCTCGGAGAACTCGTCGATGATCACCAGCAGTGAGGGCAGCGGCCGCAGCGCCGCGCCGTCCGCGCGCGCCTTCTCGTAGTCGCGCACCGACGCGTAGTTCCCCGCCGAGTGCAGGAGTTCCTGACGCCGCAACAGCTCGCCGTTCAGCGCGTCCGCCATGCGGTCGACGAGCGCGAGGTCGTCGGACAGGTTCGTGATCACCGCGCAGGTGTGCGGCAGCCCGGTCATGCCGGCGAACGTCGCGCCGCCCTTGAAGTCGATCAGCGCCAGGTTGAGCTTCTCCGACGAGTGCGTGACCGCGAGCGCCGTGACGAGCGTGCGCAGCAGTTCGCTCTTGCCCGAGCCGGTCGCGCCGATGACCAGCCCGTGCGGGCCCATGCCACCCTCGGCCGACTCCTTGAGGTCCAGGTCCACCGGCCGTCCCTCGGGGTTCACGCCCAGCGGGATGCGCAGCCGGTCGCGGGCCGCGCGCGGCGCCCAGGTGACGGTGGTGTCGGTGTCGCGCGGGTCGCCGATGCCGAGCAGCCCGGCCAGCCCGAACGTCGCCGACATCGGCGTCTCGCTGACCACGGTCGCGCCCTGGTACAGCGGGGTCAGCATCCGCGAGAGCGCTTCGGCCGCGCCGCGGTCGAGCTGGTCCGGCGTGCCGAGGAAGCCCAGCCGCGCCTCGGTGCCGCCGTCGAGCACGACCATGCCCAGCTGGTCCGCCCCGACGTGCAGGCTCAGCAGGTGGTCGTTCGACGCGGCCCGCGGCTGCTCGGCGCCGACCTCCAGCACCGTGATCCCCAGCCGGCCCTCCGCGGCCAGCAGCCGCGGCTCGCCGTAGGTCCCGCCGCCGTCGACGACGAGCACGATGTGCGGCAGCTCAGGGGTGTTGGCGGGACGACGGGTGAACGCGGGGCGGTCGCCCAGGTCCGGCCCCAGCAGCCCGGCCAGCTCCGCGGCCTCCGCGGCGACGAGCCGGCGCGGGCCGGTCGCGTCCGCCTGCGCGGGGGCGGTGGCGTGCGGCAGCCACTTCGCCCAGTCCCAGTCATGCGTCCGGTCCGGGTGCACGCAGAACGCGACGCGCAGGTCGGCGGGGGAGTGGAAGGTCACCAGCTGCGCCAGCAGCGCGCGCACCTGGCCGAGAACGTCCGGGCGCCGGCCGGAGAGGGTGGCCGCCGCGTACGACCGCAGCTGCAGCGAGACCGGCAGGCCCTCCACAGTGGAGTAGGTCCGGATGAAGTGCTTGAGGTTCGTCGACGAGACCGGGTCCAGGTCCTCCAGCGGCACGGTCTGCGGCGCGCGCAGCGGCGCCGCCAGCGGTTGCGGCCCGGTGGCCGTGCGCACCAGCGCGAAGTGCCGGTCGGTGCGGCGGCGATCCCAGTGCTGCCCGGTCTCCACGTACGCCCACAGGTCCGCCGGGTCCGGCTGCTGCGCGATCAACGTCGCGCGCTGCGTGTCCGCGATCGTCCGCACCCGGGTGCGCAGGCCGGCGAGGTAACGCTGGTAGTCGCGGCGCTCCTCGTTGATCTGCGCCTTCTTCGCCATCCCGCCGCGGCCCAGCGACATGACGACCATGCCGCCCATCGCCGTGATGAACAACGCACCGAAGATCCAGGTCATCACCCCGCCGTCGCGTCCGATGTAGACGAACGACATCGCGCCCATGCCGAGCATCATCGGCAGGAACATCATGAGCTGCATCAACCCGCCCGAACCGCTCTTGGGCAGCATCGGCGGGGACTGCAGCATGATCTCCCCAGGCTGCTCGCCGAGCAGGTCGAGGCGGTCACGGGACGGGCTCATGCCCCGTATTTTGGCCACCATCGACGCCGTCGCGGTGGGTACTTTTGCCGTCCGCCGGTCCCCGCACGCGAACTTACCCTCGTCCGAGTCGCCCTCACGGGGGATGCGCCAAACGCGTCAGGAAGGAGAGCCGTGGTCACGACCGGCGAGTACCGGGCGGAGCCCGAGGCCATGCGCTCGACCGTCGGCAACGTCGGCGGCATCATCGCCCACGGCATCAACGCGGTCTCCGACCTGGAGAAGCTGGTTGTGCAGCCGGCGTCGTTCGCCACCTTCGGCAGCGCGGTCGCCGCGGCCAGCTCGGCACTGCACTCGAGCCAGGTCACGGCCGTGCGCAGCCTGCTTCAGCTGCTTCAGCAGATCAACGGGCTGGTCAAGAGCAGCGCCGACGCCTACCAGGCGGCGGACCAGGCCGTGGCCGGCGGTTACGGCGGCCACGACGGGAATGCCGCGAGCCCGGCCACCACGTCCTCGTCGATCTGGGGCACCCCGCACGCCGGGGAGCTGGCGACGCTCGCGATCAACGACAGCGCCGGCGCCCACGGCGAGCCCGGCTCGGTGGGCAACGTGCTGCGCTACCTCGGCGACGCCAATCTCGGCAAGCTCGGCGACCACCCGATCACCGACACCCGCTTCCACGGCGTCTCCGACTTCAACGACTGGCTCGCCGGTGACGCCGGCAACCAGGCCCGTGTGGGCCTCATCGAGGTCTACGCCGGCACCGCGCGCACCTTCGGCGACGTGCCCGGCGGCGTCCACTCGGGCGACGTCGTGGTGGTGGAGCCGCTGCTGTTCGCCGGCTCGAGCCCGGTGATCGGCGTCGCCGGCGACGGCGGCGCCCTCTACAACCACGGCCTGGTGGACCCCGGTCTGCACGGCCTGGCCAAGGTCAGCGTGTACCGGCCCGCGGCCGTCGTCTGATGACCCCCGATTCCCCACCAAGGTAGGTGCGATGCTGACTTTCCCGAACTCCAGCGCGATGGACGCCACCGCGTCCTCGGGCGGCCCGATCACCGTGCTGCCGCAGATCGTCACCGGCCAGCCGGAGCAGATCGCGAAGCACGTGCTGGACCTGCTGCACAAGGCGACCGAGTTCACGTCGCTCTACACGGAGCTGACGAAGGCCGCGGACGCGCTCGGCAAGACCTGGTCCGGCGCCGCGTCGGAATCGGCGCTGAAGAAGATCACCGACTCGCTCGCACAGCTGACCAAGATCATCGGCGTGGTGCAGAAGGGCGCCGAGCTGCTGGGGGTGTCCGGCACGCTGATCAAGACCGCGCAAGAGGCTTACCGCGCGGTGGTTTCGGCGGTGAACCCGACCGTCGCTTCGCTGATGTCGAACTGGTGGACCTACGGCGCCGCGGTGGCGTTGTCGACGGCGACGAGCGCTTCGCTGCGCGCGTTCATCACCTCGGTCGGCGCGCTGCTGAAGGCGCTCGGCGCGGTCGACCTGGCCAACCAGATCACGCAGGTGGCGCAGATCATCGGCGAGATCGAGAAGCTGTTCCACGGCGGGGACGCGGGCGCCGCGACCACCGCCGGGGCCGCGGGCAACTCCACCGTCTCCGGCACCCCGGTGACCGCGCCGGTCACGCCCGCGCCGGTGGCCAGCGCGTCCGGGCAGCAGGCGGTCAACGGCGCGACCGCGGGCGGCACCGGCGGCGGTGGTGCGACCGCGGGTGGCACGGGCACGACCGCGGGTGGAACCGGTGGTGGCAACGGGGTTCCGGCCGGACAGCCGTCGTTCACGAACTACACGCCGCCCGCGCTGGGCACCGGTACCGCGAACGGCACCCCGCTGGACCCGTCGAACAGCTGGATCGCGGTCGACCCCTCGACCACAGCGCCCACCACGCCGACGGCACCGGCGGCCCCGGTCGCTCCCTCCGGCGCGAACGAGGTGGTCATCCACACCGACCTGTCCACCGGCCAGTCGACGGTCGAGGCGCCCTCGGGCCAGGACCTCGACATCAACCTGGACCTCACCTACAACGGCCAGCATTTCCAGCAGCACGTGGACATCGACGCGAAGGGCGCCTAGGCCATGGCCGCCGTCGACGCCTCCGGAGTGGTCAGCTCGGTGCTGTCGAGCTACCGGAACGTGCTGGTGGAGTACCAGCGCCGGGTCACCGGCGACCCGGCGGCGCTGAACGCCGCGTCGCAGCGGTGCGGCACCCAGGCGTCGACGGTGACCGGCAAGGCGACCGAGATTTCCGAGTCGGCCAAGGAACTTCACACCGACTGGGACGGCGACGCCTACACCGCGTACACCACCGCGGCGGAAAAGCTGGCCGAAGACCTGAACGAGCACGCCACGAAACTGGCGGACCAGGGCAAAAGGCTGGCCACGGCGGCGCAGTTGCTGCAGTCGGCGCGCGCGGCCGTGGACTCCGTGCTCGCGCAGTTCGACCAGTACGGCGCCCAGCTGACCAGCCAGGCCAAGGCGGCCGACGCGAACGCGGTCGGCGCGTTCATCTCCGCCGCCCGTCAGCTCGGCGAACAGGCGGTGGCCGCGGCGAAGCAGGTCTCCGACGAGCTGGCCGAGGCGCTGGCGCAGCTGTTCCCGCCCGAGGGCGTCGGACGGCTGGAGCACGAGCTGGGCAAGTGGGGCGCGGGCGCGTTGCACTGGCTCAACGGCGAGCCGCTGGACGGCCGCCGGCGCCCGCGCACCGTGCCGTCCTGGTTCGGCAACTCCGGCTGGAAGAAGCTCACCGCGAACGGCCTCGAGGGCACGCGCGCGCCGAAGAAGGCGAACACGCCCTTCGGCCAGCCCGAGCCCGAGGGGTTCAAGGACAAGCTCGCCAAGAGCACCGAGATCACGTACGCGAAGACGCAGCACGAGCAGGACGGCCTCGACCCGGAGTACGACGGGAAGATCACTTCGCAGGGCTGGGACGCGAAGGCGTCCGGGCACGCGGAACTCGCGGCGCTGCACGAGGAAATCCAAGGCAAGCAGGAGTGGGGCGTCGCGGAGGCCAGTGCGAAGGGCACGGCGTTCGCGGGCGGTGAGGTGTCCGGCTCGGCGCAGCTCGGGGCGCACGGCCTCGGCGTGCACGGTGACGTGTTCGTCGGCGGCAAGGTCGAGGGTGAGGTGGCGGCCGACGTCGCGGGCGTTGGTGTCGGGGCGAACGGCACGCTGCAGTACGGCCTCGGCGCGCAGCTCGACGGGCAGGCGGTCTACGACGCCGGGCACATCAAGGTCAACTTCAAGGCCGGCGTCGCGCTCGGCCTTGGCGCGGGTGTGGGCGCGAAGATCGACATCGACCTGCCGAAGCTGGGCCACACCATCACCGAGTACGGCGGCGCGGCCGTCGACGCGGTCGGCTCCACCGCGAGCCAGGCGGCCGACGCCGTCGGCCACGCGTGGGACGACGCCAGTAACTACGTGGGCTCGTGGTGAGCGGTATGGCTTCGGACACGGTCTCGCTCCCGCTGGGCTTCGACGTCCCCGAGGGGTGGACGCCGCTCGAACCGGCGGAAGCGGGCGCGCCGGGGGTGGTGTTCGTCGCCGTGCACCGCGAGCCGGGCGCGGATTTCACCCCGAACATCACGCTCGGCGTGCGGCAACGGCCCGATGCGACTCCCATGCCGGACATCGCCGAGGAGGCCGTGGAGCGGCTCGGCCGCACCATGGCGCTGCTCGACGTGGTCAGCCGGCAGGAGCTCGGCGACGCCACCGCGCCCGGTGTCACGCAGGTGCTGCGGATGCGCACCGGCGAGGGCCAGGACCTGGTGCAGACCCAGGTCCACCTGTCCGTGCCCGGCCCCGACGGGCCCGTCGACCGCGTGGTGCTGGAACTCGTCTTCACCGCCGCGCCCGAGGCCGCGCACCGCCTCACCCCCGACTTCCGGCAGTTCGTCGCCAGCGTGCGCCTGCGCCGGAAAAACCCCGCAGGAGAAGGAGAACCGTCGTGACCGACCCCTATGCCGTGCCGGACATGGACGAGCTGCTGGCGCAGGTCCGCCGGCAGACCGACGAGGTCCAGCGCATCCAGCGCTCGGTGGAGGCGATGGAGGTCAAGGCGGCCTCCCGGCAGAACGAGGTCACCGTCGTGCTGCGCGGCGACGGCCGGTTCACCTCGATCGACATCGACCCGCGCGCCATCCGGGAGTACGACGCCCGCAACCTCTCGGAGATCGTGCTGGAGGCCGTGAACGCGGGCCTGCAGAAGCTGGCCGAGACGAGCAGCGCGAAGTTCGCCCCGGTGATCGAGGCGTCCAGGTCCGTGCAGTGAGCGCGCCCGCCGCGCTGGCCGGCTCGACCCGGCGCGTGACGATCGTGACGCCGCGGGCCCGGGTGGACGTCGCGCTGCCGCAGCAGAGCACGTTCGCCGAGCTGGTGCCCCAGCTGGTGCGGCTGGCCGGCGCGTCCGGCCAGGCCGCGGCCGAGCACCCGGGCTGGGTGCTCTCCCGGCTCGGCGGCGCGCCGCTCGCGCTCGGCCTCACTGTGGCCGCCGCGCAGGTGCGCGACGGCGAAGTGCTGCACCTGACCCCGCGGGAGCGCCCGCGGGGTCCGCTGCTGTTCGACGACGTGGTGGACTCGATCGCCAGCGTCGGGGAGTCCGCGTCGAACGCGTGGGGCCCGCGGATCGCGCGCCGGTCCGGGATCGCGGCGGCCGTGGTGCTGCTGCTCGGCGGCGGGCTGCTGGTGCAGGCGGCCACCTCGGGCAGTGCGCTCGCGCCGATCAGCACCGGGCTGCTCGCGGTGGTGCTGCTGCTCGGCGGAGGCGCGCTGAGCCGCGCGTACGGCGATTCGGGCGCGGGCTCGGCCGGCGCACTGGCCGGCGTCGGCGTCGCGCTGCTCGCCGGGATGTCGATCGTGGCGCCGCACCCGGTCTTCTCGCTCTCGGCCGGCCCGCTGGCCGCGGGACTGGCCGCGGTGACCGTTTACGGCGTGCTGGCCGCGGTGTCCGTCGCCGACCGGTTGCCGTGGTTCGTCGCGATCACGGTCTCGGCGGGGTTCGGCGCGATCACCACGGGCGTGGTGCTGCTGGCGGGCGTGAAGCCGGTCGCGGCGGCCGCCGTCGCCGCCGTGGTGGCGACCGCGCTGGCCGCCGTCGCGCCGATGCTCGCGCTGCGCCTGGGCCGGCTGCCGCTGCCGCGCGTGCCGGACGACATGGAGTCCTTCCGCGCCAACGAACAGCCGTCGTTCGGCGAGGACATGGTCGGCCGGACCACCCACGCGCAGGCGTTGCTGACCGGGCTGCTCGTGGCGCTCGGCCTGGTGGCGCTGGCGTCGGCGATCACGCTCGCCTCGGCGGGCGGGCCGTGGGAGGCCGGGCTGACGGGACTGCTGGGCGTCGGGTGGATCCAGCGCTCGCGCTCCTACGCCGGCCGCACGCAACGCCTGGTGCTGGCGGGCTTCGGCGTGGTGATCCTGCTGACAGCCGGCGGCTGGCTCCTCGCGGACGGCAACCGCATGGCGATCTTCGTGGCCGGCGTGGTCTTCGTGCTCGCCGCGGTCGTCTGCCTGTCGTACGCCACCCGCGTGGCCCGCGGGGTGCGCTCGCCGTACTGGTCGCGGCTGCTGGACGTCTCGGAATTCCTGGTGCTGCTGGCTTTGGTGCCGTTCGTGGCGATGATCGCGGGGGTCTACCAGGCGGTGCGGGGCTGACCGTCCCGCAAGGGTAATCAGGGCAGAGGTCTGGTAATTTCGGCGGTTGGCACTGGACCACCGAGATGGCAGGAACGCGCGCGTGAGCAACCCGTTGATTGCGCCGACGGAGGATTCGACCAAGGCGTATTCGGGCATTTCGCTCGCCGAATCGGCCGCCGGGTTGTCGGATGCGATCAAGTCGGGTGACTGGGCGTCGGTCGCGATGGGCGCGGTCGGCACCGCGCTGGACGCGCTGTCGATGGCGATGGACCCGTTCGGCGCGATCCTGGCCGCGGGCGTGAGCTGGCTGATGGAGCACGTCGGCCCGCTCAAGGAAGCGCTCAATGCCCTGACTGGCAACGCGGATGAGATCGCGGCCCAGTCGCAGACGTGGGCGAATGTGGCGAAGGAACTGGAAAGCGTCGGCCAGGACCTGGACGCGATGGTGAAGGCCGACCTGCAGTCCTGGACCGGGCCGGCGGGTGACGCGTACCGGCAGCGGACGCAGGACACGGTGGCGTTGCTGCAGTCGGCGCAGAAGGGCTGCGAAGGCGCCTCCAGCGGGGTGAAGACCGCGGGCGAAGTCGTCGCCGCCGTCCGCACCCTGGTCCGCGACGTCATCTCCGAGCTGGTCGGGCACATGATCAGCTGGGCGCTGCAGGTGGTGTTCACCCTCGGCATCGGCCTGACCTGGGTCGTGCCGCAGGTGGTCGCCGCCGTCGCGAAGACCGCGTCGTCGATCGCGAGCGTGACGACGAAGCTGGTCAAGGCGCTCAAGGCGCTGGTCCCGCTGCTGAAGAAGGCCGGGACCCTGTTCGAGGACGCCGGCAAGGCGCTGAAGGGCATCAAGGGCGGCAAGGTTTCCGCCCCGCCGAAGGTGTCCAAGGTCGACGGCCCGCCGAAAGCCCCGAAGCCCAAGCCCAAGGGCGGCGAAGGCGGTGGCACGCCCAAGAGCGGCGACGACTCCGTCACCACGTCCGGCGATCATTCCGGGTCCGACGGCGGCGGTTCGACCACGACGTCGGGGGATCACCCGGCCCCGAAGCCGGACGAGCCCAACGCCACCGGCGGGGAAAACCCGCCGGTGCAGCCCAAGCCCGAGCCGGAGCCCGCCGAGCTGCCCGGCGATAAGCCCAATGGCGCCACCGGAGACAAAACACCGCCGGGCGACAATCGGGGCACCGCCGTCGGCAAGAACGGCCGCGTCTGCGAAACCGACCCGGTCGACGTCGCCACGGGCGAGATGGTGCTCGACCAGACCGACCTGGTGCTGCCGCTGCGGCTCGAGCTGTCGCTGGAGCGCATGCACGTGTCCTCCTACCGCGCGGGCCGCTGGTTCGGCGCGTCCTGGGCGTCCACAGTGGACCAGCGGCTCGAGGTCGGCCGCGAGGGCGTCCGCTACTTCTCGCCCGACGGCATGATCCTGGTGTACCCGCTGCCCGCGCCGGGCGCCTCGGTCCTGCCGGAGGAGGGCCCGCGGCTGTCGCTGACGCGGCGGCTCGACGGCGGTTACGTGCTCGAAGCGCCGGTGCGCGCCACCCTTCTGCGGTTCGACCCGGTGCCCGGCGAACGCGACGGCGTGCTTCCGCTCACCACGGTGACCGGGGCCGGGCAGAGCTACGACATCGAGTACGGCCCGGACGCGACCCCGCTGCGGATCCGGCACTCCGACGGCTACCAGGTCGAGTTCACCACCTCCCGCGGCCGGATCACCGCGATCTCCGTGGTGGACCCCGAAGCGGGGGTGCGGGCGGCGGCCACCCGCTATGGCTACGACGCCGACGGCAGGCTCACCCAGGTGGTGAACTCCTCGGGCCGTCCGATGCTGTTCGACTACGACGCCCACGGCCGCATCACCGGCTGGCAGGACCGCAACGGCACCTGGTACCGCTACGTCTACGACGCCGCCGGCCGGTGCGTGAAGACGGTGGGGGACAAGGGTTTCCGCGACGGCAGCTTCGCCTACGACCGCGAGCGGCTCGTCACCACCTACACCGACTCGCTCGGCCACCACACCGAGTACCACCTCAACGAGGCCAACCAGGTCGTGCGCGAGGTCGACGCGGCGGGCCACACCCGGGAGTCCACCTGGGACCGGTACGACCGGCTCCTCGCCCGCACCGACCAGCTCGGGCGCGTCACCTCCTACGAGTACGACGACGGCGGCGCGCTGAGCCGGGTCGTCCGGCCGGACGGCAGCGTGGTGCACGTCCACCTGCGCGAGGGCGCCGTCGCCGCGATCAGCGTGCGCGACGCCGAGCGCACCTGGACGCGGGTCTACGACGAGGCGCCGGACCCGTTCGCCGGGCAGCTCGGCGTCGCGGCGGTGTTCCGCCACCAGGGCATCGGCAGCACCGCGCCGGACGCGGTCGAGGAGGCCGAGCAGCCGTCGGACACCTACGTCCCCGACATGTTCGGCCGTCCCGCGCTGGTCGCGGCGCCCGGCGGGCAGGTGCGCCTGGACTGGACCGTCGAGGGGCTACGAGCCGCCCGAGTCGGTCCCGGCGGCGGCCGTGCACAGTGGACTTACGACGCCGAAGGCAACGACGTCGCGCACGTCGACGAAGCCGGCGCGGTCACGCGGCGAGAGTACGGGCCGTTCGACGTCGTGGTGGCCACTGTGGACGCGGCCGGGGCGCGCACCACGTACGCCTACGACACCGAGCTGCGGCTCGCGTCGGTGACCAACCCGCTCGGCCTGACCTGGCGCTACCTGCGCGACCACGAGGGCCGCATCACCGAGGAACGCGACTTCGACGGGCGCACGCTGCGCTTCGAGTACGACGCCATGGGCCGGCTGGCCCGCTCGCTGAACGGGCTCGGCGAACTGGTCGAGTACACCTACGACACGCTGGGCAACGTCGTCGAGCGGCGCACGCCGTCGGGGCTCACCACCTACTCCTACGACCCGGTCGGCCGGCTCGTCCGCGCGGCCAACGCCGACGCGGTCATCGAATACGAGCGTGACGAACGCGGCCGCGTGGTCGCCCAGACCACCAACGGCCGCACCACCACGTTCGCCTACGACGCGGACGGCGGCCGGGTCCACCGCCGCACTCCGTCCGGTGTGGACAGTGTGTGGTCCTTCGGCGAAGGGGGCGTCCCCGTCGGGCTTTCCGGTGGTGGCCACGTGGTCGCCTTCGGCCGCGACGCCGCCGGGAGCGAGACCGGCCGGACGGTGGACGGGCGGGTGCTGCTCACGCAGGCGTTCGACGCCGAGCAGCGGCTCACCGCGCAGGACACCCCGGCCCGGCAGCGCCGGTACGGCTACCGGCCCGACGGGAACCTCGTGCGTACTGCCGACAGCGTCGCCGGCGTGGTGCAGTTCCAGCTCGACGCCACGGGCCGCATCGTCGACGCGGTCGCACCCGACCGGCGCGAGGGCTACCGCTACGACGCGGCGGGCAACATCGTCGCCAGCGCCGCGGCCGGCGCCGGTGCCGCCTCGCCCGAGACCGGCCCGCGCGGCTACGCGGGCAACACCCTCACCGGCGCGGGCGCCGTCGCGTACCGGCACGACGCCCAGGGCCGGGTCGTCCAGCGCCTGGCGGGCGAGCTGGTCTGGAGCTACCGCTGGGACGCCCAGGACCGCATGACGGGCGTGACCACCCCCGACGGCACGCGCTGGAACTACCGGTACGACCCGGTCGGCCGGCGGATCGCCAAGCAGCGCCTCGGCCACGGCGGCGAGGTCGCCGAACAGGTCGAGTTCGTGTGGGACGGCGGCAAGCTCGTCGAGGAGGTCCACCGCGGCGCCGACGGGACGACCCGGGTGCGCACCTGGGACTACGACCCGGACACCGACGCGCCGGTGGCGCAGCACGAGAACACCGGCGGGATCCGGCTGTTCCACACCATCGTCACCGACCCCGTCGGCCGGCCCGCCGAACTGCTCGACGCCGCCGGCGGGCTCGGCTGGCAAGGGCGGGCCACGGTGTGGGGCCGCGACCTGCCGGGCAGCGGCGGGGCGACGAGCACTCCGCTGCGCTTCCCCGGCCAGTACCTCGACGCCGAGACCGGGCTGCACTACAACGTCTACCGCTACTACGACCCGGCCACGGGCCGGTACGTGAGCCAGGACCCGCTGGGCCTCGCGCCCGCGCCCAACCCGGTCGCGTACGTGGACAACCCGCTGCGGGTCGCCGACCCGCTGGGGCTGGCGCCGACCAGCTGCTCCGAGGTCGACCTCGGGGACGGGTCCCGTCCGGGCGGCTCGGGCGACGCGGCCCACGTCGAGGACACGGGCAGCACCTCGAACCCGTCGCGCGACGTCGGCTCCGATTCGGAGGACATCACCGACCAGGCCGCGCCGCCGCCCGCGCACCAGCCCGCGCAGCCGGACTTCTCGCACAACCCGGCGGAGGCGCCCGGCTACGTCTACCACGGTTCGGGCGCGCCGCCGGACGTCGTGTTCAAGCAGGGCCTCACTTCCGACGCGATCCGCAACAACCGGCCGCCCATCTACGACATCGACACGCACCAGCACCGGTCGTACGGTTCCGGCAGTGGTTACGTGTCCACGTCGGGCAACTACAACACCGGGGTGCAGTTCGTGCCGATCAAGCCGGGCGCGCAGGTCACCGAGGGCGCCGACTTCTGGGGCAAGGGCGGCACCCAGTACCACGGCCACGACGGCTACGTGTACACGATCAAGGGCGACTCGGGCAGCATGGTCCACCTGCCGTCGCACCCGGGCCGGGTGCAGGCCTTCGACGGCCAGGACGAGTGGGCCGCGGTCGACCACGTCCCGGGCTCGCAGATCGTCGGGGCGAACAAGATCACCGGCAACTACAACGTGCAGCCGTTCGGCGCGCCCGGTGCCCCGCCGAAGATCCTCCCGGGCAAGAGCGGCATCCAGAGCACCTGGATCCCCAACCCGGACTTCCAGCCGTGACCGCGGCGGACCGACCCGAAGGAGCGGAGACCGTGGTGGAGGGCCCCCAGGACCCGCCGGTGACCCCGGAGCTGCGCGAGCGTGCGCGGCAGGCGCCGGACAGCTGGCTCTACGTGGTGGATCCGGCCTACGCCGACACCGGCGACGTGCCGGGTTCGGCGGTCGCCGGGGCCTACCGGGTGGACGAGCGCGGCGAGATCTCGGGCGGCTTCATCCGTAACGCCGACTACCGGCCCAGCCCGCAGGCGTGGGGTTTCCCGCCGCCGGGCAACGAGCTGGAGGCCGCGCTGCAGGCCGCCGTCACCGGGCGCGGAGACGACGCTGCGGTCCGGTCCGCCCTGCTGGCCGCGACGGTCTACACCCCGTCGTCCCCGGACCAAGCCGTCATTCCCGTGCAGCACAACGACGTCGAGGCCGTGCCCGGGTACACGTCGGAGGGCTACTTGCCGGAGCCGCCGCCCGGCCAGGCCTTCCGCCCGGTGCCGGTGCGCGAGCTCGGGGCTTCGCTGGAAGGCCGGTACCTGCTGCTCAACCCGGGCAGCGCGCTGGAAGTGCTGGTGCCGGGCGCCGACCTGGCCGGCTGACGTTCTGCCGGCTGACGCGGGATCAGGTCAGCGCGAGCGGCAGCGTCCGCCGTACCGCCGCCCCGTGCGCGCCGTGCAGCGGAATGGCCGAAACCCCTTGCGGCGCAGGCACTTCCTCCCCGGGGCGAGCGCCGACGCGGATCGTCACGTCGGTGCGCTCTCGGCCGCCGGGGGTGCGGCGGAGCGTGGCCGACGTCGCGGTGAACGTGGCGCCGGGCACCGCCAGCCCGAGCGTTCGGGCGAGGTCGCGGGACGAGCGGGGCGCGTAACAGGCTTGCGTGACGCCACACCAGGACCAGGACTTCCAGCCGTCGCCGTCGCTGTCCTGCGGCTGTTGCGCGGCCTGGACGCCGAGCGCCACCCGCAGCTCCGTCGTCAGCTCGGCGGCTTCGAGCACAGTGGACGGGTAACCCGCCTCGGCGAGGGCGACCATCAGGCTGAGCGCGGCGCTCGCGGTGCTGCGCAGCGCGCCCAGCTGACCGCCGCCGCGGGCGAGCGCGGCGATCGGCGCGTCCTGCGGGCGGTAGCGCACGGCGAGCCAGCGCACGCGGTAGACCTGGGGACCGCGCGGGACCGTCCAGGTCAGCAGCTGCACGGCGGCGAGCGGGATGTCCGTGCCGTGGAAGGCGGTGTGCAGGATCCCGACCAGTGCCTCGGTGGACGGCTCGGCCGGGCCCGGCGTGAGGCGGACGATCGCGCACCAGTCGCCGTCCAGCTCGGCGACGCCGAAGCGGTTGCCGGCGCGGTCGACGTGCTGGCGCACCTGCACGTTCCCGGCGACGCGGTGCAGCGGGTCGGGGCTGTCGCGGCGGCTGTCGTGGCGCCGCAGCCGGTAACCGAGCCAGGTCCACGCCCAGGCGGCGAAGTGACGGCCGGCGAACCGGACCGACGTCGCGAGTACCAGCGCCCCGGCCACCGCGGCGACGCTGATCCGGACGGGCTGCGCGACCTCGGGCCGGGTGAAGACCAGCAGCACGGCGATCGCGAGGGCCTCCCACAGCGCGGCCTGCAGCGGGCGGACCGGCAGCAGCCACGGCAACGCCGCCGACCCGGCGGAAGCGGGCGCGGACGGCGGCACGGGACCGGACTGGTCCGGCTGCCCGGCGCGTGACATCCCGCCGGCGGGCGTGGCCGGGCCGGGCTGCGTTGAATTGAGCTGCGTTGAATTGGACTGCGTTGAAGTGGACTGGGCCGAACCGGGCTGGGCCGAAGTGGACTGGGCTGAATTGGGCCGTGCCGAATTGGGCTGGGCCGAACCGGGTAATGCTGAGACGGACACGGGCTCCCCTTCCCCGGGCACCCACCCTGGCCCGGCCCCGTGACGCTAGCGCTCCGCGCGCCCGTGCGTGGGCGTAAAAATTACCCTCGTCGCCGTGATCGGCGGCTCCTAGCCTCAGCCGTGGACAGGGCGCGCGAACAGGGGGCCGGGACAGCGTGTGGACGCAGCGGGACCAGATCCAGGCGTACCAGTTCCTGCGCCGCAGGCTCGTTTCCGCGCTGGTCGCGGCCGACGCCAACCACCCCACCTCGCCCAGCCGGCGGCTCGTGCTCGGCACGGTGCTGGGGCTGGCCGTCGCGATACTGGTGACCGCGGTGTTCGGCGTGATCGGGCTGCTGAACCCGTCCGGCGGCAAGGACTGGCTCGCGGGCGGGCGCGTGATCGTCGAGGACGGCACGGGCGCGCGGTTCGTGCTCGGCGCGGACGGTGCCGTGCACCCGGTGCTCAACTACGCCTCCGCCCGGCTGCTCGCGGGCGGCAACGGCGACGCGACAGTCTCCGTGTCCTCGGCGAACCTCGGCACCGCGCCGCGCGGCACGCAGATCGGCATCCCCGGCGCCCCCGACTCGCTGCCCGCGGCGGCCGCGCTCGCCACCGCGCCGTGGAGCAGCTGCAGCCGCACCACGCAGGACGCGCCCGCGTCGGCCGAGCCGCTGGTGGCCGTGCTTGTCGGCGTCCCGGCGAACGGGGTCGAGCTGCCGCGCGACTCCGGCGTGATCGTCCGGCTGCCCCAAGGCGACCGTTACCTCGTGGCGGGCGGACAGCGGTACAAGCTCGGTGACGAGGCCGCCGCCGCGCTGCAGTTCGACAGCTACCCGACGATCGCCGTCTCGTCACGCTGGATCGACACCGTGCCGGCGGGCCGCGACCTCGGCGCGATCCCGGTGCCGGGCGCCGGCGACCCCGGCCCGCGGGTCGGGACGGCGAGCACCCGCGTCGGCGAAGTTCTCGCGGTCGTCGACGCGATGGCCGGGCCGGGCGAGGCGAACTCCTACTACCTGGTGGTGCGGGGCGGCCTCCAGCCGATCGGCCAGACCGAGGCGAGCCTGCTGGTGACCACTTCCGCCAACGAAGCCGCGTACGACGGCCGTCCCGCGCCGGTGCCGGCCCGGGCCGCGGACGTCGCCTCGGTCGCGAAGGTGGCCGAGCCGCGCGCAGGGGGCGCGGACCCGGCCGCCTATCCCGACCGGATCCCCGGCAAGGCGCCGATCACCGGCAATTCCGTGACCTTGTGCGCGCAGGGCGGGCGGATCTTCGTCTCGGCGGACCTCCCGCTGCCCGCCGGCGGCCGCGCGATCCCCGTGACCAGCCGTGGCGACGCCCGTGTCGCCGACGAGGTCTTCGTGCCGCCGTCCGGAGGCGCCGTGGTCACCGACGCGGGTTCGGGGACGACTTACCTGGTTACGGACATGGGCCGGAAATATCCGGTCGCAAGCGCCCCGGCGCTGGCTTCGCTCGGTTACGGTTCCGTGGCCGGGCAACCGCTGCCGAGCGGGTTACTGGCACTGGTGCCGACGGGCCCCGCACTGGACCCGGCCGCGGCCGGGCAGCCGGCTCCGTCGGGTGGAACGGGGTGAGCGGGTCGGTGCGGATGACTGAAGAACTACCGAGCGAAGCGGTGCCCGGCACGGGCCGGATCCGGGTGGCCGTCATCGAGGACCACCCGCTGTACCGGCGGTCCGTGGAGCGGGTGCTCGAAGAGGCGCCGGACGTCGAGCTGGGCGCGGTGGTCGACTCCGTCGCCCGCTTCCACGTGCAGCGGCAGCCGCAGGGCAGCGTCGTGCTGCTGGACCTGGGGCTGCCCGGGGTCGCGGGCGCGGCGGCGGTGCTGGAGGTCTGCGAGCTCGGGCACCACGTGCTCGTGGTGTCGGCGCAGGCGGAGTCGGACCAGGTGCTGAGCGCGATCGCCGCCGGGGCCAAGGGTTTCCTGTCCAAGGACGTGGACGTCGACGAGCTGCTGATCGCCATCCGCACGGTGGCCGAGGGCGGCGCGTACGTCTCCGCCGTGGTCGCCGGGATGATCATCAAGGACAACACCGAACGCCCGGTGACGCGGCCGGAAATGGAGCTGTCGCCGCGCGAGGAGCAGGTGCTGCGGCTGGTCGCGGCGGGCGAGCGTGACATCGACATCGCCCGGATCCTCGGCATCGGCGTGCGCACCGTGCGCGGTTACCTGGACCGGATCCGGGACAAGACGGGGGAGCGGCGCCGTCCGGGACTGGTGAAGGAGGCCATCCGCCGTGGCCTCGTGGGCAGTCCGGGAAGGAAGCCGTGACGGTCGAAGACGGCCAGGAGCAGCCGCCGCGGATCAACGTCGGCGTGATCGAGGACCATCCGCTCTACCGTGACGCGGTGGCGCGGGTGCTGAACGAGGCGCCGGACATCGAGCTGGGCGCGGTGGCCGACTCCGTCGCGCGCTTCGCCGTGCAGGAACAGCCGCCCGGCAGCGTGGTGGTGCTGGACCTCAAGCTGCGCGGTGTGCAGGACGCGGCGGCGGTGCTGGAGGTCGGGCAGATGGGGCACAAGGTGCTCGTGGTGTCCGCGCACGCGGAACAGCCGGAGGTGCTGGGCGCGATGCAGGCGGGCGCCAAGGGTTTCCTGTCCAAGGACGTCGACGGCGACGAGCTGCTGCGCGCGATCCGCACCATCGCCGAGGACAACGCGTACGTCTCGCCCACACTGGCCGGGATGATCATCCAGGACAGCGAAGACCGCCACGCGGGCCCGAAGATCGTCCTGTCGGAACGCGAGCGGCAGGTGCTGCGCCTGGTCGCCGCGGGCGAGCGCGACGTCGACGTGGCGGAGATCCTGAACATCAGCGTCCGCACGGTCCGCTCGTATCTGGACCGCATCCGCGACAAGACGGGGGAGCGGCGGCGCGCGGGGTTCGTCCGGGTCGCCATTCGCGAGGGGCTGCTGCGCTAACGCTCGTGAGTGTTTATGACGGTTCTAACCGTCATAAACACTCACGAGTCTTGATCGGGTGCCGGGCGCGCGTCGGCGTTTTCGGCGAGCCTTCGCGCCAGGGCGTGTACGTGGTCGCGCAGGGCGTCCGGCCGCTCGATCACGAACGGGCGGTCCAGCCGCGCGAGCACACCCGGGATCCAGTCCAGCCGTTCGGCCCGCAGCCGGACCTGCACCCACTCGTCGTCCGGAAGTGCTTGCACGGTGGCGATTCCGGCGGGAAACCGGGCCGAGACGTCCTCCGCCGTGCCCCGCACGCGCAGCGAAACCTCGTGCCGGTAGGGCACCTCGGCGAGCCCGGACAGCACCCGCTCGCCCGGGTCGAATCCGGTGGGCACCTCGAACTCGCCCGGTAACACGGTCGCGGTCCCGATCCGGTCCAGCCGGAAGGTGCGCACCTCGCCGCTGTCCGAGTCCGCGCCGGTCACGTACCAGCGTCCGGAGTGGGCGACGATTCCGTACGGGTGCACGGTCCGTTCGCTGCGCCGCCCGCCCCAGGCGGTGTAGGCGAGGGCGACCGGACGGCGTGACCGCGCCGCCTCCGCGAGCGTGAGCAGCACGTCCGTTTCGGGACCGGCCGCGGCGCGGGACGGGGTGGTGAACTCGGCCGTGGCGAGCAGCGCGTCCAGCCGGCGGCCGAGCGCCTCGGGCAGCACCCGCCGCACTTTCGCGGTGGCACTTTCCACCGCCGTCGCGGACGCGGGCACCAGCCCGTCCCGCTTCGCGGTGACGAGCCCGAGCAGCACGGCCAGCGCCTCGTCGTCGGTGAGCATCAGCGGCGGCATCCGGAAGCCGGGCGCGAGGCGGTAGCCGCCGTACCGCCCGCGCACCGACCGGACCGGCACGTCCAGGTCGATCAGGTGGCCGGCGTAGCGGCGGACGGTGCGCTCGTCCACGCCGAGCCGCCCGGCGAGCTCGGCGACGGTGCGGGTGCCGCCGGACTGGAGGATCTCCAGCAGCGCCAGCACCCGGGCGGTCGGTCGGGTCATGGCGAAAGTGTGCCACGGATACCGGGCGGATCCTGTCCGGTATCCGTCCTAGCGTGCTGGTCATGACCCGTACTGCGAAAGGAACCGCAACCATGACTCCGACCGACTTCACCGGGGCCACCGCGCTCGTCACCGGCGCCACGAGCGGCATCGGCCGGGCGGTAGCCGAATCGCTCGCCGGCCGTGGCGCGCAGGTAATCGTCACCGGCCGCGACGCGGCGCGCGGCGAAGCGGTCGTCACGGCGATCCGCGCGTCCGGCGGCAAGGCCGACTTCCTCGCGGGGGACCTCGCCGACGCCGGTGCCGTGCGGGCACTGGCGCGCCGGGCCGTCGAACTCGGTGGCGGGCACGTCGACGTGCTGGTCAACAACGCCGGCGTCTTTCCCGGCGGCCCCACCGCGGACACCACCGCCGAAGAGATCGACGCCGCGTACGCGGTGAACGTGCGGGCGCCGTTCCTCCTGGTCGCCGAACTCGCCCCGGCGATGGCCGCGCGCGGCCGGGGGTCGATCGTCAACGTGCTGACCATGGCCGCCCGGTTCGGGATCGCCGGGATGGCGCTCAACGGCTCCAGCAAGGCGGCGCTGGCCCTGCTCACCCGGTCCTGGGCGGCGGAGTTCGGCCCCAGCGGCGTCCGCGTCAACGCGGTCAGCCCGGGTCCCACCCGCACCGAAGGCACCGCGCACTTCGGCGAGGGCCTCGACCAGCTCGCCGCCCTCGCGCCCGCCGGCCGGACCGCGGCGCCCGAGGAGATCGCCGCCGCCATCACCTACCTCGCGAGCGAGGACGCGTCCTTCGTGCACGGCGCCGTCCTCGACGTCGACGGCGGTCGTTACGCCACGTGAGGCGCCAAAACAGCTAGAGCCGCCGGTTGGCCAGCGCGCCCGTGGCGGACCGGGCCTTCACCGCGACGGCCGGGTCGAGGTCGAGCACCACGTTCTCCGGGGCGGCGCCCAGCTGGGCGGCCACGCGGCCGAAGCCGTCGGCCACCGTCGACCAGCCGATGCCGGTGGGCGCCTTCGGGTTGACTTCGGTGCCGGTCGCCGCCGGGTCGGCCTGGCCGCACGCCACGACCCAGCAGCCGGAGTCGAGCGCGCGGGCGCGGACGAGCACCTCCCACTGGTCGCGCTTGCCCTCGCCCGCGCCCCAGGACGCCGGGACCAGGACCACGTCCGCGCCGTCGTCCGCGACGCGCCGGAACAGCTCCGGGAAACGCAGGTCGTAACAGGTCGCGACGCCGAACACGGTGCCGTCGGCCTCGAACGTCAGCGGCGCGGCGCCCGGGGCGACCGTTTCGGACTCGGCGAAGCCGAACGCGTCGTACAGGTGGATCTTGTCGTAGCCGAGGTGGTGCCCGAGCCCGGTGACCAGCAGGGTGTTGCGCACGCGCCCGTCCTTGGCCGGGGTGAACATGCCCGCGACCACCAGCACGTCGTGCTCCGCCGCGATCGCCGAGACGGCGTGGGCCCACGGGCCGTCGAGCGGCTGCGCGACCGGGGCCAGCGGGCGGCCGAACCGCGCCATCGTGGCTTCCGGGAACACCACGGCGCGCGCGCCGTCCGCCGCCGCGGCCTCGACGCCGGAGCGAACCAGTTTCAGGTTGGCCTCCGGATCGTCGCCCGATGTGAGCTGGCACAACCCGATCCGCGGCACCGCGGCCTCCTCGTCGTCCGGACAACTGGTCACCACCGAGTATCCCTGCCGGGACTGTCGGGGCCACCTCGTACCCTGGTGACCATGCTGAACCGCACCGACCTGCGAGGGCAGGTCCCGACCGCCGCCGAACTGCGTGCCGCGCTGCCACGCGCCGAATACGACGTGGACGCGGCGCTGCATCACGTGCGGCCGGTGGTCGAGGCGGTGCGCGACCGCGGCGTGGAGGCCGTCCTCGAGTACACCGAGCAGTTCGACAAGGTCCGTCCCGCCACCGTGCGCGTGCCGGCCGCCGAGCTGGCCAAGGCGCTGGAAGAGCTCGAACCCGAGGTGCGCGCCGCGCTCGAAGAGTCGATCAAGCGCGCCCGCAAGGTGCACTCCGACCAGCGCCGCCACGACGTGACCACGAAGGTCGTCGAGGGCGGCACGGTCACCGAGCGCTGGGTGCCGGTCGACCGCGTCGGGCTGTACGCGCCGGGCGGGCTGGCCGTGTACCCGTCCACTGTGGTGATGAACGTCGTCCCGGCGCAGCTCGCGGGCGTCCGCTCGCTGGTGCTGTGCTCGCCCCCGCAGGCGGCCTTCGGCGGCCTGCCGCACCCGACCATCCTGGCCGCCGCCGCGCTGCTGGGCGTCGACGAGGTGTGGGCCGTGGGCGGCGCGCAGGCCGTCGCGCTGGTCGCGTACGGCGGCACGGACACCGACGGCGCGGAGCTCGCGCCGGTCGACATCGTCACCGGGCCGGGCAACATCTACCTCACCGCGGCGAAGCGGATGGTCCGCGGCGTGATCGGCATCGACTCCGAGGCCGGGCCCACCGAGATCGCCATCCTCGCGGACGAGACGGCCGACCCGGTGCACGTCGCGGCCGACCTGATCAGCCAGGCGGAGCACGACCCGCTCGCGGCCAGCGTGCTCGTCACCACGTCGGATGAGCTGGCCGACGCCGTCGAGAAGGAGCTGGCCGGCCGCGTCGCCGCCACCAAGCACGCCGAGCGCGTGGGCGAGGCGCTGGGCGGCAGGCAGTCCGGCGTCATCCTGGTGTCCACTGTGGACGAAGGACTGCGGGTGGTCGACGCGTACGCCGCCGAGCACCTGGAGATCCAGACGGCGGACGCGCGGGAGGTCGCCGCCCGGGTGCGCAACGCGGGAGCGGTCTTCGTCGGGGCGTACGCGCCGGTTTCGCTCGGCGACTACTGCGCCGGCTCCAACCACGTGCTGCCCACCGGCGGGTTCGCCCGCCACTCCTCAGGCCTGTCCGTGCAGAGCTTCCTCAAGGGCATCCACGTCGTGGACTACAGCGAGGAGGCCCTGCGCGAGGTCGCCGGCCGCGTGGTCGCGCTGGCCAACGCCGAGGACCTGCCCGCGCACGGCGAAGCCGTCACCGCCCGGTTCGAGGGGGAGGCCCGATGACTGACACGACTGACCCGACCGACACGACCGGCGCGATCCCGGGGGCCGACGTCACGCTCGAGGCCCTGCCGCTGCGGGAGGACCTGCGTGGCAAGAGCCCGTACGGCGCGCCGCAGCTCGACGTGCCCGTCCGGCTCAACACCAACGAAAACCCGTACCCGCCGCCGGATGAGCTGGTGGCCGACGTCGCCGAGGCCGTGCGCGCCGAGGCCGCTTCGCTGCACCGTTACCCGGACCGCGACGCGGTGGCGCTGCGCACGGACCTGGCCGATTACCTCACCGTGTCCACGCGGGTGGTGCTGTGCGAGGCGAACGTGTGGGCGGCCAACGGGTCCAACGAGATCCTGCAGCAGATCCTGCAGGCGTTCGGCGGGCCCGGCCGCAGCGCGCTCGGCTTCGAGCCGTCGTACTCGATGCACCCGATCATCGCCTCCGGCACGCGCACCGACTGGGTGCCGGTGCCGCGCCGGCCCGACTTCTCGCTGGACACGGCGCGGGCGGCGGAGCTGGTCCGCGAGCGGCGGCCGGACATCGTGTTCGTGACCAGCCCGAACAACCCGACCGGCGGCTCGATCCCGCTGGCCGAGCTGCGCGCGGTGCTGGACGCGGCGCCGGGCATCGTTGTGGTGGACGAGGCGTACGCGGAGTTCTCCTCGCAGCCGAGCGCGGTCGAGCTGATCTCGGAGTACCCGGCGAAGCTGATCGTCTCGCGCACGATGAGCAAGGCGTTCGCCTTCGCCGGTGGCCGCCTCGGCTACCTCGCGGCCGCACCGGCGATCGTCGACGCGCTGCAGCTCGTGCGGCTGCCGTACCACCTGTCGAAGCTCACGCAGGCGGCCGCGCGCGCCGCACTGCGCCACGCCGACGCCACGCTCGCCACCGTGCACAAGCTGGCGGCGGAGCGTGACCGCGTGGTGGAGTCGTTGCTGGGGCTGGGTTTCACCCCGGTTCCCAGCGACGCGAACTTCGTCCTCTTCGGACAGTTCGCGGACGCCCCGGCGACCTGGCAGTCCTATGTGGACCACGGTGTGCTGATCCGGGACGTCGGCATCGAAGGACACCTGCGGGTCACCATCGGCACCCCGGAAGAGAACGACGCCTTCCTCGAGGCCAGTAAGGAAGTACCGCGATGAGCCGTGTAGGCAAGGTGGAGCGCACCACCAAGGAATCGTCGATCCTGGTCCAGCTGGACCTCGACGGCACGGGCCAGGTCGAGATCGCCACCGGCGTGCCGTTCTACGACCACATGCTCACGGCGTTCGGCGTGCACGGCTCGCTGGACCTCAAGGTGGAGGCGACCGGCGACGTCCACATCGACGCCCACCACACCGTCGAGGACACCGCGATCGTGCTCGGCCAGGCGATCCGCCAGGCACTGGGTGACAAGAGCGGCATCCGCCGGTTCGGCGACGCGTGGATCCCGATGGACGAGACGCTGGCCCACGCCGCGATCGACGTCTCGGGCCGCCCGTACTGCGTACACGTGGGCGAGCCGGAGCAGTTCAACTCCTTCACCATCGGCGGCAATTACCCGTTTGTGCTGACGCGGCACGTGTTCGACTCGCTGTCGTTCCACGCGCAGCTGACCCTGCACGTCCGCGTGATCCACGGCCGCGACCCGCACCACATCGCGGAGGCGCAGTACAAGGCCGTCGCCAGGGCCCTGCGCGCGGCCACGGAGCCGGACCCGCGCGCGGGCGGCATCCCGTCCACCAAGGGCGTGCTCTAAACGCCGAACACCGCGCGCGGCGCCGCGTACGCCACCGGGCCGGGGAAGTGCTCCGCGGCCTGGATCACGGCGTCGCGCGCGGTGATGGTGTCACCGGAGTAGGCCAGCGTCCGGGTGCCGTCGGTCGCGCGGAGGCCGAGCGCGGGGAAGCCGTGTTCTACGGCCACCGACGTCAGCTCGAGGCCGCCGACCCGCACGCGGTGCCCGGCGTGCCGGGCCCGGCGTCGAGCCAGATCTTCGTGGCCCCGTGTCCCAGCAGGTAGCCGGAGCAGGGATTGCCCGGGCGGGGGTACGGGGTCGCGCTGCCCAGTACCGTCACGGTGAAGGCCATATGGCACGCTGACCGGCGTGAGCAAAGAGGTCATCGCCGTCCTGCTGCTGGCCCTCGGCGGCTTCCTGATCGGCGGCGTCTACTCGACGTGGAAAACGGCGAAGTTCGTCGCCATCGCGCTGGGTGTGGCCGCCGTCCTGTCCGTCGGTGGCGCCATCGCCTGGCTGGCCGGCTAGAGAACACTGCGCGAAGTCCGTTAAGGCCTCCTTACCCGCGTCCAACGCGGGTAAGGAGGCCTTAACGGACTTCGGGTGGGGTCAGACGTGGGTCAGCTGGTGGTCGTCGGGCGCGTCGAGCTTCTTGGTCAGGCCCTCGCCCTCCACGTCGACGTTCGGCAGGATCCGGTCGAGCCAGCGCGGCAGCCACCAGGCGCCGCGGCCGAGCAGCGACATCACCGCGGGCACGATCGTCATCCGGACCACGAAGGCGTCCACCAGCACCCCGAACGCGAGCGCGAACCCGATCGACTGGATCAGCGACGACTCGGCCAGCACGAAGCCCGCGAACACGCTGATCATGATCAGCGCCGCCGCCACGACCACCCGCGCGCCGTGCCGGAAGCCGGTGACCATGGCCTCCTGCGGGTCGGCGCCGTGCACGTGCTCCTCGCGCATCCGCGTCACCAGGAACACCTGGTAGTCCATCGCGAGTCCGAAGAGGACACCGATCAGCAGGATCGGCAGCATGCTCATGATCGGCCCGGTCGACTCGACGCCGAGCAGGTCCGTCAGCCAGCCCCACTGGAACACCGCGACCACGGCGCCGAACGTCGCCGCCACGGAGCCGAGGAAGCCCAGCGTCGCCTTCAGCGGCACCACGACCGACCGGAACACCAGCATCAGCAGGATGAACGCGAGCCCGACGATCAGCGCGAGGTAGGGCAGCATCGCGTCCGACAGCTTCTCGGAGACGTCGATGTTCGCGGCGGTCTGGCCGGTGACGGCGAGGCTCGCGCCGGTCGTCTCGTGCAGCGGCCCGGACTGCGCCCGGATCGCCGCGACCAGGTCCTCGGTCTGCTTGCTGCTCGGCCCGCTCTTCGGGATCACGCTCAGCAGCGCGGTGTCGCCGGAGGCGTTCACGTTCGGCGGCGTGACGGCGGCGACGTCCGGCAGCGTGCTGATCCCGGCGACGGCCTGCTTGAGTGCTTCGGGGCTGCGGTTCACGCCGGTGTCGATCACCACCAGCAGCGGGCCGTTCGCGCCCTCGCCGAAACTCTTGCTGACCAGTTCGTACGCCTTGTGCTGCGTCGACTCCGGCGCGGCGGTGCTGTCGTTCGGCAGGCCGAGCTGCATGCCCAGCGCGGGCAGCGCGACGACCACGAGGCCGGCCAGCGACGTGAGCAGCACGGGCACGCGGTGCCGGGCGACGAACCGGGCCCAGCGCTCCCCGTGGGTCGCGGTCTGTGTGGAAGGCTTGCGGCGCAAGCGGATCCGGCCGCCGATCACCCGGGAGCCGGCGAAGCCGAGCACGGCGGGCAGCAGCGTCAGCGCGATCAGCACGGCCACCGCGACGGTCGCCGCCGCGGCGATGCCCATCTGGCCGAGGAACGGGATGCCGACCACGGTCAGGCCGGCCAGCGCGATGATCACGGTGAGCCCGGCGAACACCACCGCGGACCCGGCGGTGCCGGCGGCGCGCCCGGCCGCTTCCTCGGGTTCCCGGCCGAGACTCAGCTCGTGCCGGTAGCGCGAGACGATGAACAGCGCGTAGTCGATGCCCACGGCGAGGCCGATCATCAGCGCGAGGATCGGGGTGTTGGAGTTCAGCTCCAGGAAGCCGGAGGCGAGCGTGATGCCCGCGAAGCCGATGCCGACGCCGATCAGCGCGGTGAGCAACGGGATGCCCGCGGCCAGCAGTGATCCGAACGTGATGATCAGGACAACGGCCGCCACGGCGACACCGAGGCCTTCGGTCGCGCCGGTCGCGGGCATGGCCTGCGCCGCGTCGCCGCCGAACTCGACGTCGTAACCGCTCTGTTTGACACCGTTGCCGCTGTCGAGCAGCGCCTGACGGTCACTGTCGGTCAGCTCGAAGCCCTTGACCGTGTAGCTCGCCTGGGCGAGCGCGACCTGGCCGTCGGGCGAGACGGACTTGGCCTGGAACGGGTCGACCACGGACGCGACCTTCGGCGCGGCCTTGAGGTGCGAGACCACGGACTCGACGGCGGCCCGGCCCGCCGGGTCGGTGACGGTGTGGCCCGGCGGCGCGGCGATCACCACCCGCGCGGTCGCGCCACCCGCCGAGGCCTGCGGAAACTTCTCCGCCAGCCGGTCGATGGCCTGCTGGGACTCCGTGCCCGGGATCGTCACCGAGTCCGACAGCTGGCCGGACAGGGTCAGCGCGCCGGCGCCGAGGCCCAGGAGCACGGCCGCCCACACGGCCGTGACGAGCGCTCGCCGCCGGAACGACAACCGGCCGAGCCGGTAGAGGAAAGTCGCCACGGGTGTTGTCTCCGTTTCGCCCGAATAGGGCCTTCGTCACTCGTACTAGTGAGTTCGAAGCTAGCCGATCGGCAAGGGCTCTGCCAAGCCGGTCGGCAAGTGTGTGACTAGCCGCACGGCAAGCGTTTTACTAGCCGATCGGCTGGGAAACCGGTTTGCCGATCGGCAGGGGCGTGACGTAGGCTCCCTCCGCTTTGACGAGGAGGAACGATGACGACCGCCGTCCCGGCCGAAGACACGCGCACGCGGCTACTGGGCACTGCGCTGAGGCTGTTCGCCGACCACGGCGTCGAGGGCACGTCGCTGCAGATGATCGCCGACGCGCTGGGCGTCACCAAGGCGGCCGTGTACTACCACTTCAAGACCAAGGCCGAGATCACCGAGGCTGTGGCCGAGCCCGGCATCCGCGAGCTGGACGTGCTGGTGGTCGAGGCCGCCAAGCAGCGCCGCCGCGGCGCCCAGATCGACCAGTTGCTCGACGGTTTCGTGGACCTCGTGGTGCGCCACCGCGTGCTGGTCGCGCTGTTCTCCAGCGACCCGGGCATCAACCGCGCGATCGAGAAGTCGGCGCACGGCATGGAGGGCTTCAAGAACGCCCTGATCGCCATCCTGGCCGGGCCGGAGCCGGACGTCGCGGCCCGGGTGACCGCCATGGTCGCCCTCACCGGCGTCGCCATGGCCGGCGGCTCCCCGGACCTGGCCGAACTCGACGACGAGACCCTGCGCCGCGAACTGGTCGACGTGGGCCGCCGCCTGATGGGCCGGCCGCGGCGGCACTGACCGCCGCAGTCTCAGCCAGCCGTAGTCAAGAACTCCGGCGGCACCGAAGCGGTGAGCCAGACGGCGTTGGCGCTCACCTGGAATTCGTGGCCCGCGGCGGCCATCGCGCGAGCGTCCACGTGCAGTACCAGCGGTGTGCCGTGGCGCGCGCCGACCGTGCGCGCGGTCTCCGCGGTGGCGGACAGGTGCACGGCGTGGCGGCGCATCGGGCGGAGGCCCTCGGCGAAGATCGCCGCGGCGAAGCGCGTCGCTGTGCCGTGGTAAAGGGTGTCCGGTGGGGTGGCCGCGGTCAGGCCGAGGTCCAGGGCCACGCTGTGGCCCTGGCTGGCGCGGATGCGCGAGCCGCTGTCGTCGAAGGCGAAGCGGCGTTTCGCGTTGTGGGTGACCACTTCCGTCAGCTCGGCGCGGGTCACTGGGACACCGTGCCGGCTCAGGCACGCGAGGAGGCTGTCCACCTCGGCCCAGCCGGCCGGGTCGAGGGTGAGGCCGATCGCGGCCGGGTCGTGCCGGAGGTGGAGCGAAAGCCGTTTCGAGATACGGGTTCGGTTTTTCTCGTCCATTTCCCGTTCAGTGAAGCACGCCCGCGCAAGGGAAAATCAGATGCCGCCCTCCGAGACCGGGCGCAGTTTGCTCGCGCCGGGGCCGAAGCGGGCCAGCTCGTCCTCCGCGTTGTACAGGCCGCAGCTGCGCAGGGAGAGGCAGCCGCAGCCGACGCAGCCGGTGAGGCGGTCGCGCAGCCGTTGCAGCGCGTCGATGCGGGCGTCCAGTTCGTACTGCCACTCGCGGGAAAGGCGGGCCCAGTCGGCCTTCGTCGGCGCGTGGTCGTCGGGCAGGGTGGCCAGTGCGGCGCTGATGTCCTCCAGCGAGAGGCCCACGCGCTGGGCGGCGCGGACGAACGCGATCCGCCGCAGCACCGAGCGCGGGTAGCGGCGCTGGTTGCCCGCCGACCGTTCCGAGCTGATCAGGCCCTTCTCCTCGTAGAACCGCAGTGCCGTGTGCGGGACCCCGCTCCGCTCGGCCACCTGCCCGATGCTCAGATGCTCGGCCAACCTCGTCATTGGTTCAGGTTAGCCCTTGACCTAGAGATTAGTCGAGGTTGCATCGTGGGACCATGACCACAACCGCCGGTTCGCCCGGTTACGCGGATCTGCCACGGCTGATCTCGCTGATGACCGGGGACGACAAGCACACCGCCGCCGCACAGTCCACAGTAGACGTCCTGTGGGTGCTCTACGACCGCGTGCTCGACCTGACGCCCGAGACCTTCCGCGAGCCCGGCCGCGACCGGTTCCTGCTCTCCAAGGGCCACGGCCCGATGGCGTACTACGCCGTGCTCACCGCCAAGGGCTTCCTCGACGAGGCGGAGCTGGCGGACTGGTCCTCGGTCCGCTCCCGGCTGGGCCACCACCCCGACCGGCGGCGGGTGCCCGGCGTCGAGATCTCCAGCGGCTCGCTCGGGCACGGCCTGCCGATCGCCGTCGGCACCGCGCTCGGCGCCCGCGCCCGCGGGTACGCCGGGCGCGTGGTGACGCTGGTCGGCGACGCCGAGTTCGACGAGGGCTCCAACCACGAGGCCGTCGCGCTGGCCGGGCGGCTGGGGCTGGACCGGCTCACCGCCGTTGTCGTCGACAACCAGTCGTCCTCGCACGGCTGGCCCGGCGGCATCGCCCGGCGCTTCGAGGTGGAGGGCTGGGAGACGCGCACCGTCTCCGGCCGCGACCACGAAGCGCTGTACGAGGCGTTCACCGCCGCTCACCCGGGCCGGCCGCTCGCCGTGGTCGCCGTCGTGGAACCGAAGGGCTGAAAGACATGCCGAACATGCGCGAGACTTTCCTGAGCACGGTCGAGGAGATCGTCGACACCGACCCGGACGTCGCCGTGGTGCTCGCCGACATCTCGGTCGCCCAGCTGGCCGGCGCGGCGCGGCGGCACCCGGACCGGGTGCTGAACGTCGGGATCCGCGAGCAGCTGCTGGTCAGCACCGGCGCGGGCCTCGCGCTCGCCGGGCTGCGGCCGATCGTGCACACGTTCTCCGCGTTCCTGGTGGAGCGGGCGTTCGAGCAGATCAAGCTCGACCTCTCACACCAGGACGCCGGCGCGGTGCTCGTGTCGTACGGCGCCTCCTACGACATGCCCGCGGAAGGCCGCACGCACCAGTCGCCGGGCGACGTCGCGCTGATGGATTCGTTGCCCGGCTGGACGATCCACGTGCCCGGGCACCCGGACGAGGCCCGTCGGCTGTTGCTCGACTCCGTCCCGGGCGACGGCCGGGTGTACCTCCGGCTTTCCGCGCAGGAGAACGCTTCGCCGTACCTCGGCGTCGGATTCCAGACGCTGCGCCAGGGTTCGCGCGGGGTGGTCGTCGCCGTGGGCCCGATGCTCGACCGCGTGCTGGTGGCGACCGAGGACATGGACGTCACGGTGCTCTACACCACCACCATCCGTCCTTTCGACGCCGCGGGCCTGCGCGCCGCGGTCGCGGACGTCGCGGATGTCGTTCTCGTCGAGCCGTACCTGGCGGGCACCTCGGCCCACTGCGTCGCCGAAGCGCTCGTCGACGTGCCGCATCGCCTGCTCTGCCTCGGCGCGCGCCGCGACATCGAGGTCCGCGGGTACGGCGAACTCGCCGACCACGACCTGGCCCACGGCCTGGACGCGGGCTCGATCGCCTTGTCCCTCAAGGACTTCCTGCGGCCGTGACGGTCGTTGTGAGCCCGGCGGCCGCGGGACGTGGGGGCCCGCGGCCGCACGGGTGACGCGGTCAGCGGAACGCCGCGATCCCCGTCACCGCCTGGCCAAGTGACAACGCGTGCATCTCCTCGGTGCCTTCGTAGGTCAGCACCGTTTCGAGGTTCACCATGTGCCGCATCACCGGGTATTCCAGCGAAATCCCGTTGGCGCCCAGCATCGAGCGCGCGGTGCGGGCCACGTCGAGGGCGGAGCGCACGTTCGCCAGCTTGCCGAAGCTCACCTGGCTGGGGCGCAGGGTGCCGGCGTCCTTCAGCCGGCCGATCTGCAGTGCGACGAGCCCCGCGCGGTTGACCTCCACGAGCAGGTCCGCGAGCTTGCGCTGGGTCAGCTGGAACGAAGCCAGCGGCTTGCCGAACTGCTCGCGCGACAGCGTGTACTCCAGCGCCGACTGATAACACGCGCGCGCCGCGCCGACCACACCGAACAGGATCCCGTAACGCGCCTCGTTGAGGCAGGACAGCGGCCCGCGCAGGCCGCGGACTTCGGGGAACGCCGCCGATTCCGGCAGCCGCACGCCGTCGAGCACCAGCTCCGCGGTCAGCGACGCGCGCAGGGAAAGCTTGTGCTTCACCTCGTTCGCGGTGAAGCCCGGGGTGGACGTCGGGACCACGAACCCGCGGACGCCCTCGTCGGTCTGCGCCCAGACGACCGCGACGTCGGCCACGGTCCCGTTGGTGATCCACATCTTCGTGCCGGTCAGCACCCAGTCGGAGCCGTCGCGCACGGCGCGGGTGCGCATGCTGCCGGGGTCGCTGCCCGCGTCCGGCTCGGTCAGGCCGAAGCAGCCCAGCGCGTCACCGGCCGCCATCCGCGGCAGCCATTCCTCGCGGTGCGCCTCGCTGCCCCAGCGGTGGATCGCGAACATCGCGAGCGAGCCCTGCACCGAGACGAAGCTGCGCAGCCCCGAGTCGACGGCCTCCAGCTCGCGGCACGCGACGCCGTACGCGATCGCGCTCGTGCCGGCGCAGCCGTAACCCTCGAGGTGCATGCCCAGCAGCCCCAGCTCGCCGAAGCCCTTCGCGAGTTCGCGCGCGGGCAGTGAGCCGGATTCGTACCACTCGGCGACGTGGTCGAGCAGGTGGTCACGCGCATAGGCGCGGACGGCGTCCCGGATGGCCCGGTCCTCTTCGGTGAGCTCGGCGTCGAGGTCGAGGAAATCGTGCGGATCCGGGTTGCTGCTCATCGGAACTCTCCTACGGGCTCGCGGCGATGCGGTCCCCGCAGGAAATCACAAACGGCCCTCGTACCAGTGCGTGGTGTTGGTCACGTGCTGGTCGCCGGACTCGCGGCGGTACCGGGCGTCGATGTCCACGCGGGAGGTCTGCGGCGGGATCCGCGGCGCCACGAACTGCGGGAACGGCACGCTGTTGATGTCGTCTCGCCACGCCTGCAGCAGGTCGCACAGGAGGTCGGACTCGGACATTTCGCCCTCTTCACGGGTCCTGGGGCGCCGGCGGCGCCTCACGCGAACGAGTGACTACCCATTCGGCGGCACGGCCAAACGGGGGTTCGTGCAAAAATCCGCGGGCCGCCGCCAAGGTCCCGTTCGCGAAGGAGCGAACCATGCGTCATTCGACGACGGCGGCGAAGGTGCTCGCCTTGTCCACCGCGGCCCTGCTCGGCTGCACCGGTCTCGCGTCGGCGAGCCCGGCCGCCTCACTGGGCGGCTGGCACCAGACCGGCAAGACCGGCGTCGCCAATTCGGTCAGCGGGGAAGGCATCACCACGCTGCGGCGGCCCGGGTCCGCGCCGGAAACCGTGTACCGCAACGGGACGACGATCCCGCAGCCGCTGAAGGACGAGGGCTGGGGCCACGTCGGCGACCCGGACTCGCAGCGCGGCTACGTGTTCGACGTCTACCAGAACACCGTCGCGAACCCGCCGGTGAACAAGATGTACCTGGTCACCGCCCCCTCGGGGGAGACCACGGAGTTCGTCCACCCGCTGCAGGCCGACGAGCCGCCCGTCAACGCGAACGCCTACGCCGCGGTCAGCCCGGACGGCCAGTGGCTGGTCTCCGGCGCCCTCGGCGACGCGACCGAGATGTACGTCTCGCCGACGCCGTTCCTCAACCCGCGTGCCCCGCGTACGGCGGGCGACCTGCCGCTGGCCGCGCGGATCCACCTCGACCACACCATCCGCTCGGCGCAGGGCTGTGACTTCGTGTCGCCGACCCGGCTGCTGTGCGCCACTTCGGACTCGAACAACGACCTCTACCCGACCAGTTACCAGCTGCTCCAGGTCGACCTGCCGCGGCCGCTGGCCGGGCGGGACACCCGCGCGCACGTCAAGGAGCTCGGGCAGCTGCCGCTCGTCAGCACCTGCGCCGGCGCGTTCACGCCCGAGGGCGTCGACTACGACGCGCCCACCGGGACCCTGCGCGTGGAGGTCGTGCCGCCGAGCCCGTGCAACACGGTGACGGACGTCTACTCGTTCAAGCGCGGCTGAAGTAAGGCTCGTGAGTGTTTATGACGGTTCTAACCGTCATAAACACTCACGAGCCTGTGCGTGGCTGAAAACCGCTCCCGCCCCCGGGATAGGCTGGGACCGTGCCTCGTGTGGTGATCCTCGACTACGGTTCCGGCAACCTCCGCTCCGCCGAACGCGCCGTCGCGCGCGCGGGCGCCGAGGTCGAGGTGACCGCCGACCCGCATGCCGCGGTCGAGGCCGACGGGCTGGTGGTCCCGGGGGTGGGCGCGTTCTCCGCCTGCATGGCGGGGCTGCTCGGCGTGGCCGGGCACCGGATCATCGGCAAGCGCCTCGCGGGCGGCCGCCCGGTGCTGGGCATCTGCGTGGGCATGCAGATCCTGTTCGCCCGCGGCGTCGAGCACGGCGAGGAGACCGAGGGCACGGGGGAGTGGCCCGGCACGGTCGAGCGGCTGGAGGCCGACGTGCTGCCGCACATGGGCTGGAACACCGTCCGCGCGCCGTCCGACTCGCTGCTGTTCTCCGGGATCGACCCGGACGAGCGGTTCTACTTCGTGCACTCCTACGCCGCGCGCAAGTGGGAGCTGGACTCCGGCCTGTCCGGCCGGCAGCCGAAGGTGACCTGGGCGAACCACGGCGAGGACTTCGTCGCGGCGGTGGAGAACGGCCCGCTGTGGGCCACGCAGTTCCACCCCGAGAAGTCCGGCGACGCGGGCGCGCACCTGCTGCGCAACTGGCTCGGCACGCTGTAGCCCCGCCTCCGTCGGGTGGCGACCACGGCCTTTAGGCTGTCCGCGTGACTTTCACGCTCCTTCCCGCAGTTGATGTGGCCGATGGCCAGGCGGTCCGACTCGTCCAGGGCGAGGCCGGCACCGAGACCTCCTATGGCAGCCCGCTGGAGGCGGCGCTGGCCTGGCAGCGCGACGGCGCCGAGTGGATCCACCTGGTGGACCTCGACGCCGCGTTCGGCAAGGGCAGCAACCGCGAGCTGCTGGCCGAGGTCGTCGGCCGGCTCGACGTGCAGGTGGAGCTGTCGGGCGGCATCCGCGACGACGCCTCGCTGGAGGCCGCGCTGGCCACCGGCGCCCGCCGGGTGAACCTCGGCACCGCCGCGCTGGAGGACCCGGACTGGACGGCGAAGGTCGTCGCGGCCTACGGCGACCGCGTCGCGATCGGCCTGGACGTGCGCATCACCGAGGCCGGCCACCGGCTCTCCGCGCGCGGCTGGACCTCCGACGGCGGCGACCTGTGGGAGGTGCTGGACCGCCTCGACCGCGACGGCGCCACCCGCTACGTGGTCACCGACGTCAGCAAGGACGGCACGCTGCGCGGCCCGAACCTCGAGCTGCTGCGCGAGGTGACCGCGCGCACCGACGCGCCGGTGATCGCGTCCGGCGGAGTGTCCAGTGTGGACGACCTGCGCGCGCTGGCCGCACTGGCCGGCGACGGCGTGGAGGGCTCGATCGTGGGCAAGGCGCTGTACGCCGGCGCGTTCACGCTGCCCGAGGCGCTCGCCGCCGTCCGCTGAGCCTTACCCCGCGGGTAATCGACGCGGTTACCCCGCCGCGGCCACGATGGGTTCCAGCACCGGGAACCCTTCCAGCCGAGGAGAAAAGCCATGACCGCGTACGCCATCGCCCACCTTCGCCAGCCCGGCAAAGCCGACCCGCGGGTGTGGTCGTACCTGGAGCGGATCCAGGCCACTCTTGACCCGTTCGAGGGCCGCTTCCTCGTCCACGGCGCCGAGCCGCACGTGGTCCGGGGCCGCTTAGCCGGGCCGGTCCCGGCCACGGCTCGCACGGCTCGTGAGTGGCGATGACGGTTCTAACCGTCATCGCCACTCACGAGCCCGGTCGCGGCCGCCGGCTCAGGACTCCGGCTCGTCCAGGGTGATCGCGATGCCGATGGTGCGCTGGGGCCCGCCGCGAAGGCGGCTGAAGAACATCATGACCTGGCCGACCACGCCGTAGCCGCGGGCGATGGCGCGGCGGACGCGCTCGCTGCCCTCGTCGTCGAGCAGGCGGGCGGTGCCGGTGGCCTTGGCGCCGTGCGTCTGCTTGCCGCGCAGATCGCAGGCCTGCACCTCGACGTGGCCGCCGTTACGGATGCGCTTGACCTTGCCGGTCTCGCGTTCGGACCAGATCACCAGCTCTTCGCCGTCGCGGGCGGCCCAGACCGGGGACGGCACGGCCCGGCCGTCGCGGCGGAAGGTGGTCAGCACGACGTACTTCTCCGCCGCCAGGCGCTCCAGCTCCGAGGACATGTGTCCACAGTAGCCGCGAAGCGGCCGGGTCCGCGCGGTTCAGTCGGTGCCGAGCCAGCCGTAGTCCGGCGCCGGGTCGAGGACCACGGCGTTGGCGACCGCCACCAGCTCGTCCCGCGGCTGCCGGCCCGACACGGTGAGCCAGTGGCCCGACGGCAGCTGCACGGCGACCATCCCCTCCAGCGGTCCGGCCGGGGCGCGGTAGGCGCCCGTGCCGCCGCGGACGGGGACCGGCGTCGTGCCGCTGAGCCCGGGGGAGCCCGCGCCGGCCGTCACGTGCAGGGCGGCGACGCGCGGGGCCGTGTCGGCGCTCGCGTCGAACGCGGTGCTGCCGTCACCGGGGGAGGCGCCCTGGACAGTCGTCGAGAACTCCCGCAGGCCGCCGGGCAACGGGCCGAAGCGGGCCTCGCCGCGGATGCGGGCCGGCGCGTCCGCGGTCACCGACTCGGCGATCTCCTGGGCGACCGCCCGCGCGTCGGGCACGGCCTCGACGGCCACGGTGAGCACGTGCTGGTCGTCGGCCATCCAGGTCAGCAGCGCGGCCGTGCCGGTGTCGCCGGTGACCATGCCGACGCGGCCGCCGACCACGACCTGGTCGCGCAGCGCGGCGATGCGCAGGGCGGTCTGCGACCAGTCCGGGTCCGCCGTGGAGTACGCCGACAGCGTGATCCGGCCCGGTCCCTCGACCCACCGCCGTACCTGCGGCGTGGTGCCCGGTCCGGACGAGCGGTACTGCTCGGTGAAGCCGTCCGGCAGCCAGCCCGGGGCGAAGGACACGACCGGGCGGCCCGCGGCGGCGGTCACCTGATCGCCGGGCAGGGCGTTCAGCACGATCGGGACGCCGGCGGTCACCACGATCACGGCGGCGGCCACCGCCGCCAGCACCAGCCTCGGCCGGCTGCGACGGCGGGACTGGCGCTCGCGGGCCAGCGCGTTGCGCACGTCGTGGCCGTCGGGCGCGCGCTCGGCGAGCCGGTCGAGGCCCTCGCGCAGCAGTGCCTCGGTCTCGTGCTCGGACAGCTGGTTCATTCTCCGGCTCCGGTGGTGAGGACGGTGGGCAGCGGGCTGACGCAGGTGCGCAGGGTGGCCAGCGCGCGGGAGATCTGGCTGCGCACGGTCGAGGCGCCGCAGCGCAGCACCTCGCCGATCTCGGCGTCGGAGTAGCCCTCGTAGTAACGGAGCACGATCGCCGCGCGCTGCTTGCGCGGCAGCGTCGCGAGCAGGGCGAGCATCTCGTCGCGCGCGTCGTAAGCGGCGCTGGGATCGGCCTCGGGCGGGCTGAGCGCGTCGAGCACCTCGTGGCTGGACGGGACCACACGCCGTACCGCGCGCCGTCGCCAGGACAGGTACTCGTTGGTGACCATCCGGCGCACGTAGGTGGGCGGCGAATCGATCTTCTCCCAGCGTTCCTGGGCGCGCAGCAGCACCTCCTGGACGATGTCCTGCGCCAGGTGCGGATCGTCGGTGAGGACGGTCGCGTAGCGCAGCAGCCCGTCGAGGCGGTCCTCGACGAACTCGTCGAAACTCGTGGTCACACCCTTAAGACGCGCGAGGGGCCCGTTCTGCTGCATCGAATCTCCTCCCGGCGTAACTGCCCGGCGGTGAACGCTAGGCTGATCGGCATGTCTGTCGCGGTCAGGGTGATCCCGTGTCTCGACGTCGACGCGGGGCGGGTGGTGAAGGGGGTCAACTTCGCCGACCTCCGCGACGCCGGCGACCCGGTCGAGCTGGCCCGGCTCTACGACGCCGAAGGCGCCGACGAGCTGACGTTCCTCGACGTCACCGCGTCCTCCGGCAACCGCGAGACGACCTTCGACGTGGTCCGCCGCACGGCCGAGCAGGTGTTCATCCCGCTCACCGTCGGCGGCGGCGTCCGGTCCAACGACGACGTGAACCGGCTGTTGCGCACCGGCGCGGACAAGGTGAGCATCAACACAGCCGCGATCGCGCGCCCGGAGATGCTGCGCGAGGCTTCGCGCCGGTTCGGGGCCCAGTGCATCGTGCTGTCGGTCGACGCGCGGCGCGTGCCCGAGGGCGGGGAGCCGACGCCGTCCGGCTTCGAGGTGACCACCCACGGCGGGCGCCAGGGCACCGGCATCGACGCGGTGGAGTGGGCCGCGCGGGGCGAGGAGCTGGGCGTCGGCGAGATCCTGCTCAACTCGATGGACGCGGACGGCACCAAGTCCGGCTTCGACCTGGGGCTGATCGAGATGGTGCGCGCGGCCGTGCGGGTGCCGGTGATCGCGAGCGGCGGGGCGGGCGCCGTCGAGCACTTCCTGCCCGCGGTTCAGGCCGGCGCCGACGCGGTGCTGGCGGCCAGCGTGTTCCACTTCGGACAGTTGAAGATCGGCGAGGTCAAGGCCGCGCTGCGCACCGGCGGGGTGGTCGTCCGATGAGCCTCGACGCGGCCGTTTCCGCACGGCTCAAGCGAAACGCGGACGGGCTGATCGCCGCCGTCGTCGTCGAGCACTCGACTTCGGACGTGCTGATGATGGCCTGGATGAACGACGAGGCGCTGGAGGCCACGCTCACCACGCGCCGCGGCACGTACTTCTCGCGCAGCCGCCAGGAGCTGTGGGTGAAGGGCGAGACCTCGGGGCACGTCCAGCACGTCCGCGAGGTGCGGATCGACTGCGACGGTGACACAGTGCTGCTGCGCGTGGACCAGACCGGACCGGCTTGCCACACGGGCAGCCACAGTTGTTTCGACACCGAAGAGCGCCTGCTCCTCGCCGATGAGAGTGAGAACACCCCGTGACCGTCGTCGCGAACATCCTGGTCGGCCTCGTGGCCCTGATCCACGTGTACATCGTGGTGCTGGAGATGTTCCTGTGGACCAGCCCGCGCGCCCGCGCGGCGTTCGGCACCACCGAAGCGTTCGCCAACGAGAGCAAGACGCTGGCCGCGAACCAGGGGCTGTACAACGGCTTCCTGGCCGCCGCGCTGGTCTGGGGCCTGATCGCCACCGACCCGACCGGGTTCCAGCTGAAGCTCTACGGCCTCGCCTGCGTGATCGTGGCCGGCTTCTACGGCGCGGCGACGGCGTCGAAGCGGATCCTGCTGGTGCAGGTCCTGCCGGCCGCACTGGCGCTGGTGTTCCTGCTGCTGGCCCGCTGACCCGGCGCTAGTCGATCTCGCCGGTCAGGTAGCGCTGCAGGTTCGGCGCGACGGCCGCGACCAGCGTCTCCACCTCGGCCGACGCCAGCGGCTCGAAGCGGGCGATGTAGCGGATCATGCCCAGGCCCACCACCTGGGAGGCGCACAGCGTGGTGCGCAGCTCGATCCGGTCGGAGCCGAGGCCGCCGATCAGCTCGGCGAAGAACTTGCCGAAGAACTCGCGCATCACGGTGGCCGCTTCCTCATGGCCGGCGACGCTGCGGATGAGGGCCTGGAAGACGTTGCCGCCGGCGCCGTCCCAGCGGGTGAGGAAGGTGCGGGCGATGCGCTCGCCGAACTCCTCGTCCGGGCCGTCGCGCAGGGTTTCGGCCAGCTCCATCGGGCTGAACGGCAGCTTGAGCACCGCCTGGGCGAACAGGCCCTCCTTGCCGCCGAACCAGTGGTTGACCATGGCCGCGTCCACGTCGGCGCGCGCGGCGATCGCGCGGACGGTCGCGCGCTCGTAGCCGTGCTCGGCGAACACCGCGAGCGAGGCTTCGAGCAGCGCCGTGCGGGTGTCCTGCCCGGCCGGCCGCCGGCCCCGGCGGCGGGAGGTACTGTCTTCGGTGCTCACAGGGTCCATCTTGACCCTTCGGCGCGGTAAATTCAACGGTCACTGAATTCGGGGCCCGCCCACGGCCCCCTCCGGCCCGAGCGGCACAATGTGCCCATGGTCAGCTCAGCAGCAGGCAAACCGGCCGGGCCGGGCCCGGTCAGCCCCTCTCGCGCGGAGTTCCGCGGCCTGGCCGAGAGCCGCCGCGTGATCCCCGTGGTGCGCAAGGTGCTCGCCGACGGTGAGACCCCGCTCGGCGTCTACCGCAAGCTCGCCGCCGACCGGCCGGGCACGTTCCTGTTCGAGTCGGCGGAGAACGGCGCCTCCTGGTCGCGCTGGTCGTTCGTGGGCGTGGACAGCCCGGCCGCGCTGACCGTGCGCGACGGCAAGGCGGTCTGGACCGGCACGCCGCCGGTCGGGCTGCCGGTCGAGGGCGACCCGCTGCAGGTCCTGCGCGACACCGTCGAGGCGCTGCACAGCGAGCCGCTGCCCGGGCTGCCGCCGCTGACCGGCGGCATGGTCGGCTACATCGGCTACGACGCCGTGCGCTGGCTCGAAAAGCTGCCCGAGCTGGCCGAGCGCGACCTCGACATCCCCGAGCTGACCATGCTCCTGGCCACCGACCTGGCGGCGTTCGACCACCACGAGGGCACCGTCACGCTGATCGCGAACGCGGTCAACTGGGACGACTCGCCCGAGCGTGTGGACGCGGCCTACGACAGCGCGCTGGAGCGGCTGTCGGCCATGACCGAGCAGCTGCGCGTGCCCGCGCCGCCGACCGTCGCGACGTTCGACCGGCCCGTGCCGGAGTTCACCCGCCGCCGCAGCAAGGAGGACTTCCACGCCGCGGTCGACAAGGCGGTGGAGGCGATCAAGGCCGGCGAAGCGTTCCAGGTGGTGCCCTCGCAACGGTTCGAGATCGAGACCGGCGCCGACGCGCTCGACGTCTACCGCGTGCTGCGCACGTCCAACCCGAGCCCGTACATGTACCTGCTGCGCCTGGAGGGCTTCGACATCGTCGGGTCCAGCCCGGAGTCGCTGGTCACGGTGCGGGACGGGCGCGCGACCACGCACCCCATCGCGGGCACCCGCTGGCGCGGCGCCGACCCGGAGGAGGACGCGCAGCTGGCCAAGGACCTGCTGGCCGACGACAAGGAGCGCGCCGAGCACCTGATGCTCGTCGACCTCGGCCGCAACGACCTGGGCAAGGTCTGCCGCCCGGGCACCGTGCGGGTGGTCGACTTCTTCCAGATCGAGCGCTACAGCCACGTGATGCACATCGTGTCCACCGTCACCGGCGAGCTGGCCGCGGGCAAGACGGCGTTCGACGCGGTCACCGCGTGTTTCCCGGCCGGAACGCTGTCGGGGGCGCCGAAGGTACGCGCCATGCAGCTGATCGAGGAGCTGGAGCCGGTGCGCCGCGCCCTGTACGGCGGCGTGGTCGGCTACCTGGACTTCGCCGGCGACGCCGACACGGCCATCGCCATCCGCACCGCCCTGATGCGCGACGGCGTCGCGTACGTGCAGGCGGGCGGCGGTGTGGTGGCCGACTCGGTGGCCGACTACGAGGACACCGAGTCGCTGAACAAGGCGCGCACGGTGCTCTCGGCCGTCGCCGCGGCCCAGACCATGGTGCCCGCGGACCGGCTCGACCCGGCCGAGGACTCCGCCGGTGTCTGAGCCGGCCACCCCCGCGGAACCCGTTGTCCAGGCAGGTGAACGGCCGTCGCGTCGTCCACTGTGGATGATCATCGTGGCGCTCCTGCTGGGCGCGCTGGCGCTGTGGGGCGCCTCGCGGCTGGCCTGGTTCGCGGAGTTCCGCGACGAGGGCGTCCGCGGCACCGTGCTGTACAGCGAAAACGGCGAACAGCGGGCCACGGCGCTGGTTCCGCTCGCGCTGCTGGCCCTGGCCGGCGTCGCGGGGGTGATCGCGACCGGCGGCTGGGCCCGCCGCGTGCTCGGCGTCGTGCTGGCGCTGGCGGGCGTCGCGGGGGTCTGGAGCGGGGTGGCCGGGGTGCGGTTCGGCGGGTACGCCGCCGGACTGCCCGTCACCGAGATGCTCCTGGGCCGTGGGATCGCGGTGCTCGGCGGAATTCTCGTGGCGCTCGGCGGGTTGGCAGCGATCAAGGGCGCGGGGACCGCACGGCGGCTCGGTGCCCGGTACGCGGCACCGGGCGCGAAGAAGGCACAGCGTGATCCGGACATCGAGTTGTGGGACGCGCTTTCCGAGGGTGAGGACCCCACCGCGGGCCGGTGATCGCCCGGCGGAGAACGGAATCGCCGGCCGCGGCGCACCCGGGACGGGCCGGTCTTCGAGCGGGGGTTAGCATCGTTTCGGCGGGAAGGGGAAGGTTTTTGTGAGCGACCTAGCGAAGGAATCGGTGGGCTCGACGGCCCCGGCACCGGGTGGGGGCACCCGGTGAGCGTGCTCGAGGACATCGTCGCCGGTGTGCGGGAAGACCTCGCCGTGCGCGAGGCGGCGCTGCCGTTCGACGAGCTGAAGGTCCGCGCGGCCAAGGCCCCGCAGCCCCGTGACGTGATGGCCGCGCTGCGCGAGTCCGGCATCGGCGTGATCGCCGAGGTGAAGCGGCGCAGCCCGTCGAAGGGCGAGCTGGCCGACATCCCCGACCCCGCGGCGCTGGCCAAGGACTACGAGGACGCCGGTGCGCGCGTGATCAGCGTGCTCACCGAGCAGCGCCGCTTCGGCGGGTCGCTGGCCGACCTCGACGCCGTGCGCGCCGCCGTGGACATCCCGGTGCTGCGCAAGGACTTCGTGGTCAGCCCGTACCAGGTGCACGAGGCCCGGCTGCACGGCGCGGACATGGTGCTGCTGATCGTCGCGGCGCTGGAGCAGAACGCGCTGGCCGCGCTGCTCGACCGCGTCGAATCGCTCGGCATGACCGCGCTGGTGGAGATCCACAACGCCGAAGAGGCCGACCGCGCGCTGGAGGTCGGCGCCAAGGTGATCGGCGTCAACGCGCGCAACCTGCACACTCTGGAAGTGGACCGGGACGTCTTCTCCCGCCTCGCCCCGGGGCTGCCGTTCGAGGTGTTCAAGGTCGCCGAGTCCGGCGTCCGCGGCCCGGGCGACCTGATGTCGTACGCCGGCCACGGTGCCGACGCCGTGCTGGTGGGCGAGGGCCTGGTGGCGTCGGGCGACCCCAAGGGCGCCGTCGTGAAGCTGGTCACCGCCGGTTCGCACCCGGCCTGCCCGAGGCCTTCGCGGTGACCGACGAACACCAGCCCGGCAAGCACGACCCGGACGAGCGCGGCTACTACGGCCCGTACGGCGGCCGGTTCATGCCGGAGGCGCTGATCGGCGTCGTGGACGAGGTCGCGGCCGAGTACGACAAGGCGCGCCACGACCCGGAGTTCGTCGCCGAGCTGAACCGGCTGCTCAAGGACTACGCGGGCCGCCCGTCGCTGCTCACCGAGGCCAAGCGCTTCGGCGAGCACGCGGGCGGGGCGCGGGTGTTCCTCAAGCGCGAGGACCTGAACCACACCGGCTCGCACAAGATCAACAACGTGCTGGGCCAGGCGCTGCTCACCAAGCGGATGGGCAAGAAGCGGGTGATCGCGGAGACCGGCGCCGGCCAGCACGGCGTCGCCACGGCCACCGCGTGCGCGCTGCTCGACCTGGACTGCATCGTCTACATGGGCGAGGTCGACACCGAGCGGCAGTCGCTGAACGTGGCGCGGATGAAGCTGCTCGGCGCCGAGGTCGTGCCGGTCAAGACCGGTTCGCGCACGCTCAAGGACGCGATCAACGAGGCGCTGCGCGACTGGGTGACCAACGCCGACACCACGCACTACCTGTTCGGCACCGCCGCCGGGCCGTACCCGTTCCCGATGATGGTGCGCAACTTCCACAAGGTGATCGGCGAAGAGGCGCGTGAGCAGGTGCTGGCGCAGGCCGGCCGGCTGCCCGACGTCGTCGCGGCGTGTGTCGGCGGCGGTTCGAACGCCATCGGCATCTTCTCCGGCTTCTACGACGACCCCGGGGTGCGGCTGGTCGGGTTCGAGCCCGGCGGCGAGGGCATCGAGGGCAACCGCCACGGCGCCACGCTGACCAAGGGCAGCCCGGGCAACCTGCACGGCGCGATGTCGTACCTGCTGCAGGACGAGGACGGCCAGACCATCGAGTCGCACTCGATCTCGGCCGGCCTGGACTACCCGGGTGTCGGGCCCGAGCACGCGTGGCTCAAGGACTCCGGCCGCGCCGAGTACCGGCCGGTCACCGACGCCGAGGCGATGGACGCGTTCCGGCTGCTCTCGCGCACCGAGGGCATCATCCCGGCGATCGAGTCGGCGCACGCGCTCGCGGGCGCGCTGGTGCTGGGCCGTGAGCTGGGGCCGGACGGCCTGATCCTGGTCAATCTTTCCGGCCGCGGCGACAAGGACATGGACACCGCGGCGGAGTGGTTCGGCCTCGCGGACACTGCCGGTTCTGACGCTGGCGGCTCCGACGCTGCCGAGGAGGGCAAGTGAGCGGCCTCGACGAGGTGTTCGCGGCGACGCGGGCGGAAGGCCGGGCCGCGCTGGTCGGCTACCTGCCCGCCGGATTCCCCTCGGTCGAGGGCTCGAAGGACCTGCTGGCCGCGACGGTCGACGGTGGCGCCGACCTGGTCGAGGTCGGCGTGCCGTACTCCGACCCGGTGATGGACGGCCCGACCATCCAGGCCGCCGCCGAGTCGGCGCTGGCCGGCGGCTTCCGGCTCAAGCAGCTGTTCGAGGTGGTCGAGTCGGTGTCGGCGCGCGGTGGCAAGGCCGTCGTGATGACGTACTGGAACCCGGTGCACCGCTACGGCGTGGACGCGTTCGCCCGCGACCTGGCCGCGGCCGGCGGCCTGGGCATGATCACCCCGGACCTGATCCCGGACGAGGCCGGCGAGTGGATGGCGGCCTCGCGGGCGCACGGGCTGGACCGGATCTTCCTGGTCGCGCCGTCGTCGTCGGAGGAGCGCATCGTGAAGACGGTCGAGGCCTCCTCGGGCTTCGTCTACGCCACGGCGGTCATGGGCGTCACGGGCGCCCGCGACGCGGTGGGCGTCCACGCGGAGGAGCTGGTCCGCCGCACGCGCACCCACACGTCCCTCCCGATCGGCGTCGGCCTCGGCGTCCGCTCCGGCGACCAGGCGGCCCAGGTGGGCTCCTTCGCCGACGCGGTCATCGTGGGCTCCGCACTGGTCACCGCCGCCGCCTCCGGCCCGGACGGGGTTCGTTCGCTGGCGGGGGAGCTGGCGGAGGGCGTTCGCCGGGCGGTCACTCCGGCCTGATCGGTCGCTCTTGCTTCGCCGCCGGAAACTGTCGGTGGTCGTTCGTACACTCTCGGTGTGATGATGACTCCTGCTGAACCCGAGATCAGGCTGGCGTACCGGGCTGGTGGCTGGATCGTCGACGACGTGCTCGCGCTGCCCGAAGAGCGGACCGGGGGCAACCGGGTCGAGCTTGTCGACGGGGTGTTGCTGGTGAGTCCTCTGGCGCGCCTGGAGCACCAACGGCTGGTCGGCCGGTTGTGGGGTGAGCTCAGCCCGGCCGCGGCACCTCGTCTCGAGGTCCTGCCTGGGGCGACCCTGGTGCTGGGCAATCGGAACAACCGGCTGCTCATCCCCGACCTGGTTGTGAGCACCGCGCCAGGGCTCGAAGGTGTGAGCCTGACCGAGCAGCAAATGGCCATGGTGGTGGAGATCGAGTCGCCGTCGACGAGGGTTCAGGATCGGATCCTGAAGAAAGCGCTGTACGCCGAGGCGCTCATCCCGTACTACCTGCTCGTCGACCCGGCCCAGGAGCCGGTGGCCGCCACCGTGTTCGGGCTGGACGGCGGGGAGTACGTGCCGATCGAGGAGAGCGAAGGCGGAGTGCTGGAGCTGGTGGAGCCGTTCGGGGCGCGGGTGGATCTTCGCGGCTGAGCCGGGCGTTCAGGCGCGAGCGGTGGGCGCGGTCGAAGCTGGCGTTTGTACGAATCGTGTACGCCGGACGCGCACAGTCGCGGGCATGGCTATCGACATCGGACACTTGCCCCGGCGAGCGTTTCTCCGTGGTGCGGCCGGGATGACGGCCGCCGCGGCGGCGGGTCTGCTGCTGCCCGGCCTGGCGCGCGCGGCCGGCGAACCGCGGATCTACAGCTGCGCCGAGTGGGGTGCGCGGCCGCCCGCGGACCCGCTCACCACGCTCGACCACCCGGCCAACCGGATCCTCATCCACCACATCGACTGCCCCAACAGCACGGACTACTCGCTCGAGCACGCGTTCCAGGTCGCGCGCGACGACCAGGCCGACCACATCGACAACAACGGCTGGTCCGACACCGGCCAGCACTTCACCGTCTCCCGCGGCGGCTACCGCATGGAAGGCCGCCACGGCAGCCTCGACGCACTGCGCAGCGGCGACAAGATCGTCCGCGCCGCGCACTGCCCCGGCCAGAACGACAACGCCATCGGCATCGAGAACGAGGGCACCTACATGACCGTCGAGCCGCCGGAGGCGCAGTGGTCGTCGCTGGTGGTGTTCTGCGCCTACATCTGCACGCAGTACGGCATCCCGGTCGAGGAGATCAAGGGCCACCGCGACTACTACAACACCGATTGCCCCGGCGACAAGCTGTACGCCCGGCTCCCCGAACTCCGGTCCGACGTCGCGGCGCAGCTGTCCACCCGCTGAAGGCTCGTGAGTGTTGATGACGGTTAGAACCGTCATCAACACTCACGAGCTTTAATGCAGCCAGCGCATCACCGAGCACAGCGACTCCGGGTCCAGCGACCCCAGCTCCGCGATCTCGCCGCGGCGCACGTCCATCAGCGTCGTGGCGAGTTCGGGGCCGAAGGCGGACTTCAGCACGTCGTCGGCCTCGAACGCGGCCACCGCTTCGGCCAGTGACCGGGGCAGCCGGGTTACTCCCGAAGACGCGGCTTCCTCCGGCGACAGCGCGCCCGGGTCGACGTCCACCGGCGCGGGCAGGCGGGCGCCGGAATCGAGGCCGGACAGGCCGGCGAAGAGCAGGCCCGCGACGACGAGGTACGGGTTCGCCGTCAGGTCGAAGCACTTCACCTCCAGGTTCGCCGCCGTGTCGCGCTGGCCGGGGGCGCCGCGGATCAGGCGCAGCGGCGCCTCGCGATTTTCCAGGCCCCACGCGGTGAACACGCCCGCCCAGTGGTGCGGCTCCAGCCGCAGGTAGCTGAGCACCGACGGCGCGCCCACGGCCAGCAGCGCGGGCAGCCGCGCCAGGATCCCCGCCCCGAACGACGAAGCCCCGGCGGTCAGCCCGAACGGGCCGTCGCCGCCGGAGCACAGGTTCCGCGAGCCGTCCCAGACACTCAGGTGAACGTGCCCGCCGTTGCCGACGCCGCCGGGCGCGAACTTCGGCGTGAACGACGCCCGCAGCCCGTGATCGGCGGTCACCGTGCGGATCGTCTCGCGCGTCAGCACCGCGAGGTCCGCCGCGCGCACCGGGTCCGCGGCCGCCACCGACAGCTCGAACTGGCCCGCCGCGTACTCCGGGTGGATCTGCTCCACCTCGACGTGCTGACTGTCCAAAGCGGACACCAGTGTGCGCAGGTAGCCGGCGTTGCCGGTCAGCCGTGAGTAGCCGTACGCCGGGCCGGGCAACGGATCGCCGTCGGGATCCGTGACGACCCACTCGGTCTCGAACGCCATCCGAGCGGAGTAACCGCGCTCGGCCAGCCGCTCGACGCCCGCGACGGCCAGCGCCCGCGCGTCCTGCGGGTGCGGCGCGCCCTCCTGGTCGTACTTCAGCACCGGCGCCCACGCCCAGCCGGACGGCGACGCGAGCACCGTCAGCGCGTCGAGGTCCGGGTGCAGCCGGAGGTCGCCGACCGGGCCGGGCGAGTACGCGCCGTCGGCGATCGTGTCCGTGCAGAGGAAGAAGTCGAACGAGTTGGACGCGCCCACGCCCCACGCGGCGGCGGACGCGAGCCGGCCCACCGGCACCGCCTTGACCCGCGAGATCCCGGAGTTGTCGACGAAGGTCAGCGCGATCAGCTCCACCCCCGCGCGCCCCAGCCGGGCGGCCGCTTCGGTGCCGCGCCGTGAAAGTTCCGCCCGATCGAGCTGGCTCATCGTTCTCCCGCGCTGTTCACTGTGTACCGCACACGAACCGTCCACGTTGGCTTCGAGGAGCGCATCGTGTCAGACCCCGCCGAAACCCGTCCAGCGCTGCGCCGCACCTTGTCCGTCTGGCAGGCCGTCGGCCTTTCGGTGGCGCTGATGGCCCCGAGCATGGCCGCCAGCATCAACCCGCAGCAGACCGCGGCGGCGGCCGGTCGTGCCGTGCCGCTCGCGTTCCTGCTCTCCGCCGCCGGGGTGCTGCTGGTGGCGTACGGCTTCGTCCGGCTCTGCCAGCACTACCAGCACGCCGGCTCGGTCTACGCCTTCGTCGGCGCGACGCTCGGCCCGCGGGCCGGCGTGGTTTCGGGCATCGGCCTGCTCGGCACGTACACCTTCTACGCCGTGGTCACCAGCTCCGCCGCCGGCACCCTCGGCACGGCTTTCCTCACGCAGACCGGGATCTGGCCGGACCCGCCGTGGTGGGGGCCGTTCGTGCTGACCGCCGTCGCGCTCGTCGGCAGCTGGCTGCTCGCTGTGGCGCCCGCGCGCCGCGGCACCAGCACGCTGCTCGCGGTGGAGGGCGCGACGATCGCCCTCATCCTGCTGGTCACCGTGATCATCCTGGTCCGGCTGATCGCCGGGAACGCGCCGGGCGGCGGCCGGTTCACGCTCGAGGTCTTCACCTTCGCCCCGGACGCCGGGCTGTCCGGCGTCTTCCTGGGCGCGGTGTTCGGGTTCCTGTCGTTCGCAGGGTTCGAGGCGGCCGCGACGCTGGGGGAGGAGACCCGCGACCCGCGCCGGAACATCCCGCGCGCCATCCTCGGCACGGCGATCTTCGGCGGCGCCTACTTCGTCATCGTCACCGCCGTCGAGATGATGGCGTTCCGCTCCGACGCGAAGGCCTTCCACGACTCGCCTTCGCTGCTGGGCGACCTCGGCGGCCGGTTCGTCGGCTCCTGGGTGGGCGATGTGATCAGCGTGGGCGCGGCGGTCAGCGCGTTCGGCTGCTGCCTCGCCTGCGTGGTCGGCGGCTCGCGGCTGCTGTTCGCGCTGGGCCGCGACGCCTTCGACGGCCGCGGCATCGGCCGTACGTCCGCGAAGGGCACCCCGGTCGCCGCGGTGACGGCCGTGGCACTGGCGGCCGCGCTGATCATCGTGGTGTGCGCGGTGTTCTTCGGCGCCACGGCGGCGGACACGTTCGCCTGGAGCGGGTCGATCGGGACCTTGATCCTGTTGGTCATCTACCTGCTCACCACACTCGGCGCGATCCTGCTGCTGTTCGTGCGACGCCGGATGCGCGTGCCGTGGTGGCACCTGGTCTTCCCGCTCGGCGCGCTCGCGGTGCTGGGCTACACGGTGTACGTGAATGTGGTGCCGTATCCCACGGAGGGCCCGGCTCGCTGGTTTCCGGTGGTCGCCGGGGCGGTGCTGGTGCTGGCGGTGATCTTGGTGCTCGCCGTGCCCGGGCTCGCCCGTAGGGTGGGGGAAAGGCTGGCGGTCGCCGAAGGAGGCCCATGACCGAGCTGCTGCCCTTCGTCGCGGATCTGCCGTTGGTCGACCATCACTGCCACGGCGTGGTCACCCGCGGAGTGGACCGTGACGGCTTCGAGCGGATGCTCACCGAGGCGGACACCGTGTCGCCGCTGGGCACTTCGCTGTTCGACTCGCTGGTGGGCCTCGCCGTGCGCGAGCGGTGCGCGCCGGTGCTGGACCTGCCCAGGCACGCGCCCGCCGGCGACTATCTGGCCCGCCGCGCCGAGCTGGGCGCCGAGGAGGTCAACCGGCGGTTCCTGCGGGCCACCGGCACCACGGACTTCTTGCTGGACGGCGGTTTCCTGCCCGAATCGCTGACCTCGACCGGGGAGTTCGCCGCGCTGGCGGGCGCCCGCGCGCACGACGTGGTCCGGCTGGAGCAGGTCGCCGAGGACGTGGTGCGCGCCGGGACCACGGCCGCCGGGTTCGCCGCGGACTTCGGGGCCGAGCTGGGCCAACGGGCGGCCGGCGCCGTCGGGTTCAAGTCGATCGCCGCGTATCGCGTGGGCCTGGAGCTGTCCGGCGAACGGCCTTCGGGCCCCGAGGTCGCCGACGCCGCCGGGCGCTGGCTCGCGCGGGTGGCCGGCGGCGCGCCCGCCCGGCTGGCCGACGAGGTGCTGCACCGGCATCTCGTCTTCGCCGGCATCGACTTCGGCCTGCCCGTGCAGTTCCACGTGGGCTACGGCGACTCCGACGTCGACCTGCACCGCTGCGACCCGCTGCTGCTGACCGGTCTGCTGCGCGCCACCCGGGACAGCGGCGTGCCGATCCTGCTGCTGCACAACTACCCGTTCCACCGCAACGCCGCGTACCTCGCGCAGGTCTTCGAGCACGTGTTCGTCGACGCCGGGCTGATCACGCACAATGCCGGCTTCCGCGCGCCCGCGGTGCTGGCCGAGATGCTGGAGCTGGTGCCGTTCGGCAAGCTGCTGTTCTCCACCGACGCGTTCGGCCTCGCCGAGCTCTACCACCTGGGCACGGCGCTGTTCCGGCAAGGCCTTTCGGACTTCCTGCGCGGCGCGCTGGCCGCCGGCGCACTGTCCGAAGTGGACGCCGTACGGCTGGCGCGGCTGGCCGGACACGAGAACGCCGCCCGGATCTACCGCCTGGAGCCACGATGACCGACCTGTTCGAGAGCTGGCGGGCGGCGCTGGCCGAAGAGCTGCCCGCGGCCGTGGAGCTGCGGCACCGGCTGCACGCCGACCCGCGCGCGTCCGGCGACGAGGACGACACCGCCCGCGTGGTCGCCGCGGCGCTCGGCCTTGGCGAGGGCGAGCGCGTCGCCAAGACCGGACGGCTGATCCGGCTGCCGGGCGATCATCCCGGGCCCGCGGTGGCGCTGCGCGCGGAGATGGACGCGCTGCCGGTGACCGAGCGCACCGGCGTGCCGTGGGCGTCCGGCTCCGGCCTGATGCACGCGTGCGGGCACGACGTGCACCTCGCCGCGCTGGTCGCCGTCGCCCGCGCCGCGCGGCGGGTGGAGCTGCCGCGGCCGCTGGTCGCCGTGCTGCAGCCGCGGGAGGAGACTTCGCCGTCCGGGGCGCTGGACATCGTCGAGTCCGGGGTGCTGGAGGAGCACGGCGTCGACACGGTGATCGGCGCCCACGTGCAGCCGCGGCTGGCCTACGGCGTGGTGTCGGCCGCGCCGGGGCCGGTGAACGCCTCGACCGACGAGTTCGAGGTCGTGCTGCACGGCCAGGGCGGCCACGCCGGGTACCCGCACCTGCTGCGCGACCCGGTGCTGGCGCTGAGCCAGCTCGTGGTGAGCCTGCAGCAGCTCGCCAGCCGCCGGATCGACCCGGTGCACGGCGCCGTCTGCTCGATCGGCCGGATCCAGGCGGGCACGGCCGCGAACGTGGTGCCCAACACCGCCACCGCGCTCGGCTCGCTGCGGCTCATGCGCTCGGTGGACCGCGAGCGCGCCCTGGACGCGCTGGCCGAGATCGTGCACGGCACCGCGCAGGCCCACGGCTGCACCGCCGAGTTGCGGATCAGCCCGTGCGAGCCGGTGCTGGTCAACGACCCGGCGCTGGCCGCCGCGGCGCAGGAGTGGCTGGTCCGCGGCGGCGCCGACGTCGACGTGGACTTCCGCTCCTTCGGCGCCGACGACTTCGCGCACTACTGCGGCGGCGAGAGCCGTGGGCTGATGCTCTTCGTCGGCCTCGGCGACACCGCGGGCGCGCCCAGCCTGCACGACGAGGTCTTCCTGCCCGAGGACGGCGCCGTCGCCCAGGTCGCGGGCGCGCTGATGGCCGGTTACCTGGCCGCGCTGGAGCCGGGCGGTTACGAATGACTCGTGAGTGTTCGCGACGGTTCTAACCGGCATAAACACTCACGAGTTTTCGACGGCTCCTCACCACCGCGGTGAGGCGACGCGCTACGGTGGCCGCGTGTATTCCGCCTCGGCAGCCTTCCTGGCCACGATCCCGAGCCCCGACCGCGGGGTCTGGCACCTGGGATTCATCCCGATCCGCGCCTACGCACTCTGCATCATCGCCGGCATCATCGTGGCGATCTGGTGGGGTGAGCGGCGCTGGGTGGCCCGGGGCGGCACCAAGGGCACGGTGATCGACGTCGCGGTGTTCGCCGTGCCGTTCGGCCTGGTCGGCGGCCGGCTCTACCACGTGATCACCGACCCCGAGCTGTACTTCACCGCGGGCCGCAACCCGTGGAACGCCTTCGCCATCTGGGACGGCGGCCTCGGCATCTGGGGCGCGATCGCCCTCGGCGCGGTCGGCGCGCTGATCGCCTGCCGCCGCAAGGGCATCCCGCTGCCGGCGCTGGCCGACGCGCTCGCCCCCGGCATCATCACGGCGCAGGCCATCGGCCGCATCGGCAACTACTTCAACCAGGAGCTCTACGGCGCGCACACCAACCTGCCGTGGGGCCTGGAGATCTACCAGCGCTTCAACCCGGCCAACCCGGACGACACCCTCAACGGCATCGCGACCGGGCACATCCCGCTGCCGGACAGCCCGGTGCAGCCGACGTTCCTGTACGAGCTGATCTGGAACCTGCTCATCGCCGGCCTCGTGGTGTGGGCCGACCGCCGGTTCAAGCTCGGCCACGGGCGCGCGTTCGCGCTGTACGTCGCCGGCTACACCGTCGGCCGCTGCTGGATCGAGCTGCTGCGCACGGACACGGCCAACCACATCCTCGGCCTCCGGGTGAACGTGTGGACCTCGATCCTGGTGTTCCTCGGCGCGGTGATCGTGATGATGCTGGCCAAGCGCCGCGGTCCGCGGGAGCTGCCGGAGACGTTGCGCAGCCGCGGAGACGAGCGTGACGCGGAGGCCGGGGAGCCGTCGGAGGAGAAGCCCGCGGACGGGGAACCGGCCGCCGAGACGACTGCCGACGAGACGCTTACCGCCGAGACCCGCGACGAGATCACGGTCGACGCCGGGTCTTCGGCCACGGCGGCCACAGCGGCTCCGGAGGCGGAGAAGCCCGAGAAGTCCTGACCCGCTTTACGCATGAGGCCCCCGTCCCTTCCCGGCGGATTCTCGGGGTCCTCGCAACACCTGATGGTCTAGATGGCTGTCAGTAGATCACGCAGACGCTCGGCTGGGGTTTTCCAGCCGAGCGTTTTGCGTGGGCGGCGGTTGAGTTTCTGGGCGACGTGCTCGAGGTCTTCGGATCCGTAGACGCTCAGGTCGGTGCCCTTGGGGAAGTACTGCCGCAGCAGGCCGTTGGTGTTCTCGTTCGATCCGCGTTGCCAGGGCGAGTGCGGGTCGCAGAAGTAGACCGGTACTCCGGTGGCCACGGTGAACTGCTTGTGTGCGGCCATTTCGCAGCCTTGGTCCCAGGTCAGCGAGCCGCGTAGGTGTTCGGGCAGGGACCCGATCAACGGCACGAGCACATCGCGGACTTCCTCGGCGGTGTGTCCGCCGGGCAGGTGCCCGAGCAGGACGTAGCGGGTGGAGCGCTCGACCAGGGTCACGATCGCGCTGTCGCTGCGGGTGCCGACGATCAGGTCACCTTCCCAGTGGCCGGGCACGGCTCGGTCCTCGATCTCGGCGGGACGGTCGGAGATCATCACCATCTCGTCGACGAACCGCTGAGTGCGCTGATCAGGACGCCGGTGGGGCTTGCGCCTGGTGCGCCCAGTGCGCAGCGCCGTAGCGACCTCGCGCCGCAGCCCGCCACAGGCCTGGACATAGATCGCCTGGTAGATCGTCTCCGTACTCACCCGTATGCTCTCGTCGTCCGGGAACTCGGTCACCAGAGCGTGGCAGATCTGCTCAGGCGACCACTCCTCCCGCAGCTTGCTGGTGACGTAGTCCCGCAGCGGTCCGTCGTGAGCCAGCTTGGATGCCTTGTGCCGCACACGGCTCTTCGCCCACGCCCGCTGGGCCCGGTATGGCCGGTAGACGCCTCCCACGGCGTAAGCGTCGATCTCACGCTTGATCGTGGACGCAGGCCGGCCCAGTTCGCGCCCGATCGCCCGCAGCGAAGCGCCCTGACGGTGCAGGTCGGCGATCGTCTCGCGCTCGACCAGGGTCAGGAACCGGGGATGCAGCCCGGCCTCCAAGGACCTCACCGTGGGCGGCTGCGTCGCCGTGACCATCGTGGTCACGCCCGTCCGGTAGTCCACCTTGCGCCCGCCGGGATAGACGCGGGTCGGGCCAATTGATCGCACCCCGTGATCCCAGTCCTGCGCCGTGCGCACGTTGACCCCGACACGCCGGGCGGCCTCCTTACGGCTGACCCCTTCTCCGCGCAGCCGGTCGTACTCCCCACGACCGGGGTGACCACCCTGGCTGGTGCTCCCACGCCCTCGAAGGCCAGCCCACCGGACCCACCCGAAGGCCGTGTTCAGGTTCACCCCGACCGCCCGCGACGCGACCGAGACGTTGCCGTCCTCCCGCTCCAGCGCCTCGAAGAACCTCTTCCGCAACTCCGGTGACAGCACGATCCCCGCAACTCCCTGAAATCCAGGGTGTTGCGAGGACCCCGAGAATCCGCCCCCAGGGTCGGGGGCCTCATGCGTCGCGGGGTCAGCCGAGCAGTGAGTTGCCGAAGTAGTCGTCGTCATCGCCGGAGCGGTCCTCGCGGCGGGGGCGACGTGCGGGCGGGGGCGGGTCCTGTCGCTGCGGTTTGCTGTCGCGGTCGGCCAGCGGGTCGGCGAAGTCGTCGTCCTCGGGTGCGGTGAAGCGGCGTGCTTCCTGCTCACGAGGTGCGGCGGTGTGCCGGCCCTGGTCGGGCTCGGGCTCGGGCGGGGCCGAAGGCGCCGGATACCCGCGGTCGGCGAGGGGGCTGGTGAATTCCTCGTCCGAGGGCGCGGGTTTCTGGTGCGACGGCGCGTTCTGGTGGGGCGCGGCGTGCCGCCCGTGCTCGGGTTCCGGTGCCGAATGGGGTGAAGGCCCGTCCTGCGGCGGAGCTTGGTACGACGGCTCGGCGCTGCTCGCGAGCGGGTTCTCGTTCGAGAATCCCGCGGGCTTCTCCGCCGCGGCCGGGTACGTCGAGCGCCCGGTGTCGGCGAGGTCGTTGCGCGAGCCGGCGCGGGCTTCGAGGACCTCGTCCGGCGTCAGGCCCTCTTGCAGCTCCTCGTAGATGTCCTTGCTTTCGCCGAGCTTCGCGGACGCCAGGGCCCGCACCTCGGGGTCGGCGAACGCGCGGCCGGACGCGACGTCCTCCCACTTGAACTCGCCGGCGTCGACTTTCCGCTTGACCAGCCGCAGCTCGGCCGGGGCGTCCGGCTTCGAGGCGGCGGCCTTGAGCGCTTCGATCCGCTCCGGGGTGTCGGGCCGCTCGACCGGCTTCAGCCGGATCTTTTCGAGATCCTTCAGCAGGTCCTGCGACTTCCGCGTGGTGCGGTCGAGCGCGGACTCGGCCTCGCGGATCTCCGGTGTCTTCCAGGCGTCCTGTGCGGACGTGGGCCGTGACATGACGGCGTTCCTCTCGATCTTCGCTGGCTCAGTCGTCGATGCTGCCGCTGATCCGGCCGCTGCCCGAATGCGCCGGGGTGCGGTTGCGGCGGTTGTCCCAGTGGTCCTTGTTGTCCGCGTGGTTCTCGCGAGTTTCCTTGACGCCTTCCTGGGCCTTGTCCTTGATCTCGCCGGCGTCGTCCTTGATCCCCTTGGCGGTGTCCTTGATGTCGCCGACGTCGCCCGCGATGCCCTTGCCGACGTCGATCGCGTCGCTGAGGCTGCCGATGTCCTTGATCTTCGCCAGCTGCGAGCCGAGGTCCTTGATCGAGTCCCACAGGTCGCCGACCTTCTGCACGATGTCCTTGATCATGTCGACGATCGAGATCAGCGCGTCGATCAGGGGCAGGACCTCGGACAGGCCGGTGATCGCGTCGGCGACCCAGCCGGCGATCGGCACGCACGCCTCGGCCGCCATCACGAGCAGCCGGTCGATCAGGCTCTTCAGCAGGTCCAGCGCCTTCGCCGCGAGCTTCTTCGAGGTGTCCGACAGCAGTTCGAAGCCCTTGGCGATCAGCTCCGCGATGCCCGCCTCCGCGGCGAGCGCGGCCCGCCAGCCGAGGTCGACGTACGCCTTGTGCGCCAGCGACGCGGGACCGGTCCAGCTGTCGCCGAGGATCTTCTCGTTCCCCGTCATCACCCCGGAGAACGCCTTCATCGCCTCCGCGATGTTGCGCCACGCCTCGGCGTCGGCGGACATCTTCGAGAAGTCGCCGGTGATCGGCTCGATGAACTCCTGCGTGAGCGACTTGCCGGTGATCTGCTGGAAGATCCACTCGACCGCCAGCACCTCGACGCCGGCGTCCTTCACCAGGTCCTGGATGTCATCGCCGGACGTGTCCTCCGGCGGCTGCAGCTGCTCGGTGATCGCGCTGCCGTTGTCGAAGCCGGACGAAGTGGAGCCGCCGGCGCCCGGCTTCTTCGGCTCTTCCTTGTCGTCCTTGGAATCGTCGTCCTTTTTCTTCTTCTTCTCTTCTTTTTCGGGCTTTTCCTTGGTGTGCTTCGGGTTCTCATGCCCGTGCCCGCCGCCGTGCTTCGCCATTTCCCTCCCCTTCCTCAGGCCTGGCCCTGGCCGGCCGGGCCCAGGTCGTCGAGCGACAGGCCCAGCTGCTTGAGGGTCTCCGCGGACTTGGTGTCGTGCTGCTCGTAGGCCGTCGCGGCGGACTGGATGCCCTGGCTCATCGAGGTGAGCCGGGTGTGCCCGAACTGGAGCGTGTCGCCGTAGAGGTCGCGCACCAGGTCGACGACCGGGCGCAGCAGCATGAACAGGCCGGTGAAGCCTGAGGTGTCGCACGCGGTGGTGCGCATGTAGTCGTTCATCTTGTCGATCTGCGCGTGCAGTCCGTCCAGTACGTCCGCGTACTCACGCATGACGTCCGGTGCCACGTCGAAGTCGGCCACCGAGTCCCTCCCCGTGATCGTTGGTCGACGAACACTATGACAGGAGGCAATCACCCAGCGTGGGGCTTTCCGGAAAATCAGCCGGTCCGGCGACGAAAACGGCCCCGGCGGGCGTGATCAGAGGTCGGGCAGGCCCAGGTCCAGGTTCGGCGCCTGCAGGCCACCGTCCACTTCGAGCACCTTGCCGGTGAGGTAGCCGCCGGCGCGCGACGCCAGGTAGACGACCGCCGCGGCGATGTCCTCGGGCTCGCCGATCCGGCGCAGGGGAGTGGCCTGCTCCATCTTGGCGCGGATCTCTTCGTTGCCCACCACCAGCTCCAGCGCGGACGTGGCCACCGAGCCGACCGAGATCGCGTTCACCCGCACCCGCGGCGCGAGGTCGACGGCGGCCAGCCGGGTGTACTGCGAGAGGGCCGCCTTCGCCGTGCCGTAAGCGAGGAAGCCGCGGCCCTGCACGCGGCCCATGATCGACGAGATGTTGACCACCGAGCCGCCGTTCTCCAGCAGCGCCGGGGTGGCCGCCGCGGTCAGCGCGTGGGCCGTGGAGACGTTGAAGCGAAAGGCTTCCTCGAGGAATTCCACTGTGGTCTCGGGCAGCGGCCGGGGGAACGTGCCGCCGACGTTGTTGACCACGATGTCGAGCCGGCCGAACGTGCTCGTCGCGGCTTCGGCCAGCGCGGCCGCGGCGGCGGGGTCGCTCAGGTCTGCGGGCACCACGTGCGCCCGGCGCCCGGCGGCGGCGACCCGCTCGGCGACCTCGTGCAGCTGGGACTCGGTGCGGGAGGCGATGACCACGTCGGCGCCCGCCTCGGCCAGCGCCACCGCGGTGGCCGCCCCGAGGCCCCGGCCGGCGCCGGTGACCACTGCGACCTGGTCCGTGAGCCGGAAGCGATCGAGGATCATGCGGCGGACGTTAACACGTTTCACTCACCGGCGGCAGCGGTCACGGCGGTGGACTCCGCGCAGCCGGGCGGACACGCTGGGTCGCTGTTATTTTCCTGACCCGCCGGAAACCGGGAGCGCCGGTTAGACTTGACGGCACCCACCCAGATCGGGTAGTTAGCAGGGCGAACTACCTGGGTCTCATCAGGGCTGGTGCTTGACGAGGAGCATCGTTCCACGCAGCCAGATCGTTACGGTTCGCGGTCGTTCTGGCCGCTCCGAGGCACTGCTGCCGTGTTTCCCAGGTGTTAAAGTCGCGCTAACAAGCGGGCCATCGTCGTCCCGTGCGCTCCCCACGGCCGGTCCGCCGGCCACCGCACGAAGACGACGAAGGAGGTCCCTTTTTCATGATCTTCTCCGCCATTCCCGGCAAGCAGGGTCTCTACGACCCGGAGACCGAGCAGGACTCCTGCGGTGTGGCCATGGTGGCCGACATCCAGGGGCGACGCTCCCACGGCATCGTCACCGACGGCCTGACCGCGCTGACCAACCTCGACCACCGCGGCGCCGCGGGAGCCGAGCCGACCAGCGGTGACGGTGCCGGCATCCTCCTGCAGCTCCCCGACGAGCTGCTGCGCGCCGAGTCCGGCTTCCCCCTGCCCGAGTTCGGCGCGTACGCCGCCGGCATCGCTTTCCTTCCCACTGACGCCGAGCAACGTCGCAAGGCTGTCGAGCTGACCGAGCGCATCGCCGGCGAAGAGGGCCTCGAAGTCCTCGGCTGGCGCGAGGTGCCCGTGGACGCCGACCGGGCGGACATCGGACCCACCGCGCGCTCGGTGATGCCGCACTTCTCGATGCTCTTTGTCGCTTCGCAGCACGAGGAGACCGGCCTGGAGCTGGACCGGCTCGCGTTCTGTCTGCGCAAGCGCCTGGAGCACGACAGCGAAACCGCGGGCTGCGGCACGTACTTCCCGTCGCTGTCCGCGCGCACGATCGTCTACAAAGGCATGCTGACGCCGGGGCAGCTGCCGAGGTTCTTCGCCGACCTCACCGACACCCGCCTCGCCAGCGCGATCGCGCTGGTGCACTCGCGCTTCTCCACCAACACCTTCCCGTCGTGGCCGCTCGCGCACCCGTTCCGGTTCGTGGCGCACAACGGTGAGATCAACACCATCCGCGGCAACCGCAACCGCATGCGCGCCCGCGAGGCGCTGCTCGAGGCCGACCTGATCACGGGCGACCTGACGCGGCTGTTCCCGATCTGCTCGCCGGACGCCTCGGACTCCGCCTCGTTCGACGAGGTGCTGGAGCTGCTGCACCTCGGCGGCCGGTCGCTGCCGCACGCGGTGCTGATGATGATCCCGGAGGCGTGGGAGAACCACCTCACCATGGACCCGGCGCGGCGCGCGTTCTACCAGTTCCACGCCAGCCTGATGGAGCCATGGGACGGCCCGGCCTGCGTCACCTTCACCGACGGCCGCCTGGTCGGCGCGGTGCTCGACCGCAACGGCCTGCGCCCGGCCCGATGGTGGCGCACGGCGGACGACCGCGTGGTGCTCGCCAGCGAGGCCGGGGTGCTCGACGTGGCCCCGGAAGACGTGATCGCCAAGGGCCGCCTCAAGCCCGGCCGGATGTTCCTGGTGGACACCAAGGCCGGCCGGATCGTCGACGACGAAGAGGTCAAGTCGGCGCTCGCGGCGAAGCTGCCGTACGAGGGCTGGCTGCACGCCGGGCTGCTCAAGCTGGCCGACCTGCCCGACCGCGACCACATCGTGCAGAGCCACGACTCCGTGCTCCGCCGCCAGCTCTCCTTCGGCTACACCGAGGAGGAGCTGAAGATCCTGCTCGCGCCGATGGCCGCCAAGGGCGCCGAGCCGATCGGCTCGATGGGCTCCGACACCCCGGTCGCCGTGCTGTCCCAGCGGTCCCGGCTGCTCTACGACTACTTCAAGCAGAACTTCGCGCAGGTGACCAACCCGCCGCTGGACGCCATCCGCGAGGAGCTGGTCACCTCGATGGCGCGGATCATGGGCCCGGAGCGCAACCTGCTCGCGCCCGGCCCCGCGTCCTGCCGTCACCTGAACCTGCCGTACCCGGTGATCGACAACGACGAGCTGGCCAAGCTCATCCACATCAACGACGACGGCGACCTGCCGGGCTTCGCCTGCAGTGTCCTTTCCGGACTGTACGAGGTGAGCGGCGGCGCCGACGCGCTGGCGTCCGCGATCGAGCGGGTACGGCGCGAGGCGTCCGAGGCGATCGCGGCCGGGGCACGCACACTGGTGCTGTCCGACCGCGACTCCGACCACCGGATGGCGCCGATCCCGTCGCTGCTGCTGGTTTCCGCGGTGCACCACCACCTGGTGCGCACCAAGGAGCGGCTGCGCGTGGCGCTGGTGGTGGAGACCGGCGACGCCCGCGAGGTGCACCACATCGCGCTGCTGCTGGGCTACGGCGCCGCCGCGGTCAACCCGTACCTCGCCTTCGAGACGATCGAGGACATGATCGGGCAGGGTGCCGTGACCGGCATCGAGGCCGCGAAGGCGATCCGGAACTACGTGCAGGCGCTCGTGAAGGGCGTCCTGAAGATCATGTCCAAGATGGGCATCTCGACCGTCGGCGCGTACACCGCGGCGCAGGTCTTCGAATCGCTCGGGCTGAGCCAGGACCTGCTGGACGAGTACTTCACCGGCACGTCCTCGAAGCTCGGCGGCGTGGGGCTGGAGGTGCTCGCCGAGGAGGTCGCGGTGCGCCACCGCCGCGCCTACCCGGACAACCCGACCGACCGGGTCCACCGTGGACTCGACACCGGCGGCGAGTACGCCTACCGCCGCGAGGGCGAGCTGCACCTGTTCACGCCGGAGACGGTGTTCCTGTTGCAGCACGCGGGAAAGACCGGCCGCGAGGACGTCTACCGCAAGTACACCGACGAGGTGCACCGGCTCTACCGCGAGGGCGGCACGCTGCGCGGGCTGTTCAAGTTCCGCGAGGGCGCCCGCGAGCCGGTGCCGCTGGACGAGGTCGAGCCCGCCGAGGCGATCTTCAAGCGCTTCAACACCGGCGCCATGTCGTACGGCTCGATTTCGGCCGAGGCACACGAAACGCTGGCCATCGCGATGAACCGGATCGGCGGCCGGTCCAACACCGGCGAGGGCGGCGAGGACCCGGAGCGGCTCTACGACCCCGAGCGGCGCAGCGCGATCAAGCAGGTCGCGAGCGGCCGGTTCGGCGTCACCAGCGAGTACCTGGTCAACGCCGACGACATCCAGATCAAGATGGCGCAGGGCGCGAAGCCGGGTGAGGGCGGGCAGTTGCCGCCGAACAAGGTGTACCCGTGGATCGCCCGCACGCGGCACTCGACGCCGGGCGTCGGGCTGATCTCGCCGCCGCCGCACCACGACATCTACTCGATCGAAGACCTGGCCCAGCTGATCCACGACCTGAAGAACGCCAACGAGCACGCCCGCGTCCACGTGAAGCTGGTGTCCTCGCTCGGGGTCGGCACGGTCGCGGCCGGCGTGTCCAAGGCGCACGCCGACGTGGTGCTCATCTCGGGCCACGACGGCGGCACCGGCGCGTCGCCGATGAACTCGCTCAAGCACGTGGGCACGCCGTGGGAGATCGGGCTCGCCGAGACCCAGCAGACGCTGCTGATGAACGGCCTGCGCGACCGCATCACCGTGCAGGTGGACGGCGCCATGAAGACCGGCCGTGACGTGGTGGTCGCGGCGCTGCTCGGCGCCGAGGAGTACGGCTTCGCGACGGCCCCCCTCGTCGTCGCGGGCTGCATCATGATGCGCGTCTGCCACCTCGACACCTGCCCGGTCGGTGTCGCGACGCAGAACCCGGAGCTGCGCGAGCGCTACACCGGTCAGGTCGAGCACGTGGTGAAGTTCTTCGAGTTCGTCGCCCAGGAGGTCCGGGAAACGCTGGCACAGCTGGGTTTCCGCACCCTCGACGAGGCCATCGGGCACGCCGAGATGCTGGACACCGACGAGGCGGTGGCGCACTGGAAGACCTCCGGCCTCGACCTGAAGCCGATCTTCGACATGCCGGCGGAGACCCCGTACGGCGGCGCGAAGCGGCGGGTCCGGGGCCAGGACCACGGTCTGGAGCACGCACTGGACCGCACGCTCATCCAGCTCGCCGAGGCGGCGCTGGAGGACGCGCACCCGGTGCGGCTCGAACTGCCGGTGCGCAACGTCAACCGCACCGTCGGCACGCTGCTCGGCTCGGAGATCACCCGCCGCTACGGCGGTGAGGGACTGCCCGAGGACACGATCCACGTGCTGCTCACCGGTTCGGCCGGGCAGTCGCTGGGCGCGTTCCTGCCCAGCGGCATCACGCTCGACATGGTGGGCGACGCGAACGACTACGTCGGCAAGGGTCTCTCCGGCGGCCGGATCATCGTGCGCCCCGACGCGGGCGCGTCGTTCGTGGCCGAGCGCCAGACCATCGCGGGCAACACCCTCGCCTACGGTGCCACGTCCGGCGAGATGTTCCTGCGCGGCCAGGTGGGCGAGCGGTTCTGCGTCCGCAACTCCGGCGCCACCGTGGTCGCCGAGGGCGTGGGCGACCACGCCTTCGAGTACATGACCGGTGGCCGGGCCGTGGTGCTCGGGCCGACCGGGCGCAACCTGGCGGCCGGCATGTCCGGCGGCACCGCGTATGTGCTCGAACTCGACCTCGCCAAGGTCAACCGGGACATGGTGGACCTGATGGCGCCGGACGCGGAAGACCTGGCCTGGCTCAAGCAGACGGTGCGCAAGCACCACGACCTCACCCGCTCGGCTGTGGCCGCGTCGCTGCTCGGCGACTGGCCGCGGCGCTCCGCGGCGTTCACCAAGGTGATGCCGCGCGACTACCAGCGGGTTCTCGACGCGGCGAAGGCGGCTCGTGCTGCGGGCCGCGATGTCGACGAAGCGATCATGGAGGCAGCTCGTGGCTGATAATCGTGCAACCGGTCACGAGTGCCGACTGGGTGCGGGTATCCCGCAAGAAACAGAGTCCGCTCGTGGCTGATCCGAACGGTTTTATGAAGTTCAAGCGCGAAGAGCCGAAGAAGAAGTCCAAAGAGGACCGTCTCGCGTCCTGGGGCGAGGTCTACGCGGACGTCGAGCCCGGCGAGCGCAACAACGTCGTGCGCACGCAGGCCTCGCGCTGTATGGACTGCGGCATCCCGTTCTGCCACTCCGGTGGCTCGGGCTGCCCGCTCGGCAACCTGATCCCGGAGTGGAACGACCTGGTCCGCCGCGGCGACTGGGCCGCGGCGAGCGACCGGCTGCACGCCACCAACAACTTCCCCGAGTTCACCGGGAAGCTGTGCCCCGCCCCGTGCGAGGCCGGTTGTGTGCTGTCGATCTCGCCGGACTCCGGCGGGCCGGTGGCGATCAAGCGCGTCGAGCTGACGATCGCCGACCAGTCCTGGGAGGCAGGGTACGTGCAGCCGCACGCCGCCGAGGTCTCCTCGGGACAGCGGGTGGCCGTGGTCGGCTCCGGCCCGGCAGGGCTGGCCGCCGCGCAGCAGCTGACGCGCGCCGGCCACGAGGTGACCGTGTTCGAGCGCGACGACCGGCTCGGCGGGCTGCTGCGGTACGGCATCCCCGAGTTCAAGATGGAGAAGAAGGTCCTTGACCGGCGGCTGGCGCAGCTGCGCCGGGAGGGCACCCAGTTCGTCACCAGTTGTGAGGTCGGCGTCGACCTCACCGTGGAGGACCTGCGGGCCCGGTACGACGCCGTGGTGCTGGCCGTGGGCGCGTTGCGCGGCCGCGACGACACGACGACCGAGGGCCGCGGCCTCGCCGGGGTCCACCTGGCGATGGAGCACCTGGTGCCGGCCAACAAGTTCGTCGAGGGCGACGGCCCGCCGTCGGTCGACGCGAACGGCAAGCACGTGGTGATCATCGGCGGCGGCGACACCGGCGCCGACTCCTACGGCACCGCGACCCGGCAGGGCGCGCTTTCGGTGACGCAGCTGGACCAGTACCCGACCCCGCCGTCCACTCGCGACGACGAGCGCTCGCCGTGGCCGACCTGGCCGTACATCCTGCGCACCTACCCGGCGCACGAGGAAGCGGGGGAGCGCAAGTTCGCGGTCGCCGTGAAGCGCTTTGTCGACGACGGCGCCGGTCACGTGAAGGCCGTGGAGCTGCAGCAGGTCCGCGTGGTGAAGGACCCGGAGACGGGCCGTCGCGAGGTCGTGCCGACCAGTGACGAGGTCGAGGTGCTGCCCGCCGACCTGGTGCTGCTGGCGATCGGCTTCGAGGGCGTGGAGGAGATGCCGCTGCTCGACGGCTTGGGCCTCTCGCTCACCCGCCGCGGCACCCTGTCCTGCGGCGCCGACTGGCAGACCGCGTCCCCGGGTGTCTTCGTCTGCGGCGACGCCCACCGCGGCGCGTCGCTCGTGGTGTGGGCCATCGCGGAGGGCCGCTCGGTCGCGAACGCCGTGGACGCCTTCCTCACCGGCGCCTCGGACCTGCCCGCGCCGGTTCACCCGACGGCGCTGCCGCTGGCGGTCGTCTGAGCTCGTCCCCTGATCGCAGGCCCCGGTGCAATGGCGCACCGGGGCCTGTCCCTTGTCCTGCCGTGCCGGCGGAATCCACTGTGGACCGCGGCCGCCCGACGCGCCGGGCCCTGGCCTTTACCCCGCCCCGAACTCGTGCGACGCTCTTACACCGGTACTTCGGGGGAGGAGCGTCGATGGTCCAGGACCGGCCGGATCGCCAGGGACCGATCACCAATCAGGTACTCGGTCCGGTGACCGGTTCCGTCGTGCAGGTCGGGCACGTCGATTCGATCACCTACACCGGCGGGGCCCCCGCTCGTTCGCGCTACCTGGAGTGGGTGCGCCAGGTGGCCCCGCGGCAGCTCGTCGGCCGCGCGGGGGAACTCGCCGAACTGGCGCGGTTCTGCACCGCGCCGGATCCCGCGCCGGGCTACGTCTGGTGGCGGGCCGCGCCGTGGGCGGGCAAATCCGCGCTGATGGCCACGTTCGTGCTGGCGCCGCCGGCCGGCGTGCGGATGGTGTCGTTCTTCGTCACCGCTCGCTCACTCGGTGACGACCGGCGGGAAGCGTTCGTCGACGTCGTCCAGGAGCAGCTCGCGGAGATCCTCGGCACGGCCAAGGATCGCGACGCCAGAAACCTCAACGCGGTCTTCGCCGAGGCCGCGGAGCAGTGCCTGGAGCGTGGCGAACGCCTGGTACTCCTGGTCGACGGTCTTGATGAGGACCAGGGTGCGAGCACGGGCGGGCACAGCATCGCCGCACTGCTGCCGCTGCCCGCCCACGGACTGCGCGTGATCGTGTCGAGCCGCTTCAACCCGGGCGTGCCCTCGGACGTGCGGGCGGACCATCCCGTGCGGGCAGCCGATATCGAGCGGGCCCTGGCCCCCGCGCCCGCGGCAGTCACGGCGCGAGACGACATGGAGCGCGAGCTCGACGCCCTGCTCCGGGGCAGCGCGGGAGAAAGGGATCTGCTGGGCTTCCTGGTGGCCGCCCGCGGTGGTCTCACCAGCTCCGATCTCGCCGAGCTGACGCAGCGCCGCGAGCGGGAAGCCGAACGGGTGCTCAACAGTGTCGCGAGCCGCTCGTTCACCCGGCGTCCCGCGCATTGGCGGGCCGGCGAAGCCCCCGAGATCTTCCTGCTGGCCCACGAGACTCTGCAGCGGGAAGCGGCCGATGCGCTGGGACCGGACGAGCTGGCCGGTTACCGCGAGGCCATCGACCGCTGGGCCGGTGGCTATCGGGACGCGGGGTGGCCGGCGGACACGCCGCAGTTCCTGCTGCGCGGGTACTTCCGGCTGGTCCGTGAGCGCGGCGACGTGGCGGCCCTGGCCGATCTGGCCGGCGACCAGGCGCGCCAGGAACGGCTGCTGGACGTGTCCGGCGGCGAGGTCGCGGCGATGGAGGACCTCGACGCGGCGCGGGCGGCGCTGCTCGATTCGGCCGAGCCCGACCTCATCCGCCTGATCACCGTCGACACCTACCGCGACAATTTCCGCCAGCGCAATCAGAACACGCCGATGATGCTCCCGGCGGTGTGGGCCGCGCTCGGCCGGACGGACCACGCGGTCGCGCTGGCCCAGTCGATGATCGAATCGGTGTCCCGGCGAGGGGCCCTGCTCGAATTGACCGGCACGCTCGCCCGCGGCGGTGAGATCGACCGGGCGCGCCGGTTGGCCGAGGAGGAACACGAGCCGGATCTGCGCGACGCGCTGCTCGCGGAGATCCCCGTCGCGTTGCTGCGTGACGGCCGCCTCGCCGAAGCTGCCGGGCAGCTGGACGAGCGCTTGAGCGTGAGCCGGCGCAAGCGGATCGACGCGTTCCTGGTGGCTGCCGGTCCGGAACCGGATGTCGATCGGGCGCTGCTGCTGGCCCAGGACATCCCCGAGGACGAGCTGCGGACGGCCACGCTGAGCGCGGTGGGCGCGTTGCTGGTCCCCGGACACCCGGACCTGGCACTGCGAGTGGCTGCCGCGATGGCCGACAGTCACCGGGTTTCGCTCGTTTTCGATGTGGCCCGGCAGTTGCGCCGGGACGGCGAGACCGTTCGAGCCCAGGAGCTGATGCAGGAGACGGGGGACAGTGACCGGCTCTTCCGGGCCTCGCTCACCGAAGAGCTGACCGTGGCCGCGGAGCCGCTGGAGGTCGTACAGAGGCTCAGTTCGGAGCTGGGTGAGGACGTTCGCGATCGGGTCCTGTTCCCCGCGGTGATGGACGCGCTGACGGCGTCCGGGCGGCTCGAGGCCATTCCGGCCCTGCTGGACTCGATGACCGGTACGTACCAGCAGAACGAAGCGACGATTCGGTTCATCACGGCGCTGGTGGCCGAGGGGCAGACCGAGCGAGCCTTCGAGTACGCCGAACAATTCGACCCCGGTCATCCCTCGCGCTTGTTCCGTTTCAACGTTCTCCGCCTGTGGACAGCACTCGCCGAAGCGTTGCTGACGCACGGCGATCAGGCCGGGGCGTACCGGGCGGCGCATCAAGCGGAGCGGTTGGCTCGCCGGCCGGCGGGCGACTATCGCGCCGTCGACGCGATAACGGCCCTGGCCGGCACGGTGGTCGCGGCCGGGGACATCCGGCGGGCCGAGCTGCTCGCGCCACTGGTGCCGCTCGACGAAGGAGCGCGAGGCCATATCCAGGAGCTGGCCGGACTGCTGGCGGCCGAGGGGGACCTCCGCGTCACGGAAAAGCTGGTCCGCGGTCTCGAGCGCTTGTCGATCAAGGCCCGGCCGCTGGTCGTTCTGGCGCGTCGTTTGCGGCGTGCGGGAGACCGTGCCGCACTGGAGGGTCTGGCCGGCCACGTCCGGAGCCTCGCGGAGCGCCCGGAGAGCGACAGGGAATTCGAGCGGCGATCCGATCGCGCTGCGTTGATGACCATGCTGTGCGCGGTCGGCGAGCCTGCCGAGATCATCGAGCTGGCCGCGCGCTATCGGACCGGCGACGACGAACTGAATTTCGAAGACGCGATCGCCGACGGCCTGCCGGAGCTGGCCGCACGGGGTGAAGCGGCGGTAGCGCTGGAGCTGGTCGGGATGCTGCCCCGCTTCGCTGCGAGAGGCCAGCTGGTCCTGGTTTCCGGGCTGGTCGAAGCGGGTCATCTCCAGCAGGCCGAGGCCGTCGTCGGCAATGCCGCCGATGGGCACCGTGATCGGCTGCTGGAGGTTTTCCTGCCCGAACTGGCCCGGCACGATCCGGCCCGGGCAGCGGATCAGGCCCGGGGGATCGAATTCGCCCCCGAGCGGGCCCGGGTGCTGGTGAAGATCGCCGCCAAGCTCGCTCCGGACGAACGCAAGCGGATCCTCGCCGAAGCCGTCCGCATCGACCACTGGGCGGCGATCGTGCCCGCGCTGGACGCCGGCGAATTGGCCGGCCTGCTGAACGTCGCGGACCGGCTGGGCGCCCTCCGTCACCAGGACGAATGAACGTCGGCGACCCGGCCAAGCCCTCCCTGAGCGGCTCAGCCGGCGGACCTTATCCTGGGACTCGTGAACTGGACAGTGGACGTTCCCGTCGACACGCTTCCCGAACTCCCGCCGCTGCCGCCCGAGCTGCGCGCGCGCCTCGACGCGGCGCTGGCCAAGCCGGCCGCGCAGCAGCCCGAGTGGCCGGACCCGGAGCTGGCCACGCGGGCCAGGGCGGTCCTGGAGAGCGTCCCGCCGATCACCGTGCCGGCCGAGATCGACCGGCTGAAGAACCGGCTCGCCATGGTCGCCAACGGCGAGGCCTTCCTGCTCCAGGGCGGCGACTGCGCGGAGACGTACGAGTCCAACACCGAGCCGCACATCCGCGCGAACCTGCGCACGCTGCTGCAGATGGCCGTGGTGCTCACCTACGGCGCGAGCCTGCCGGTGGTCAAGGTCGGCCGCATCGCCGGCCAGTACGCGAAGCCGCGCTCGGCGGCCACCGACGCGCTGGGCCTGCCGGTCTACCGCGGCGACATCATCAACTCGCTGGAGCCGAAGCCCGAGCTGCGGGTGCCGGACCCGGGCCGGATGATCCGCGCGTACGCGAACGCGGGCGCGGCGATGAACCTGGTCCGCGCCCTCACCGGCGCCGGCATGGCCGACCTGCACCAGGTGCACGACTGGAACAAGGACTTCGTGTCGTCCTCGCCCGCCGGCGAGCGGTACGAGGCGCTGGCCGGCGAGATCGACCGCGGCCTGCGGTTCATGAACGCCTGCGGCGTCTCCGACACCTCGCTGCACTCCACCGAGATCTTCGCCAGCCACGAGGCGCTGCTGCTCGACTACGAGCGCGCGCTGCTGCGGCTGGACAACGCCGACGCGGCGAACCCGAAGCTGTACAACCTGTCGTCGCACTTCCTCTGGGTCGGAGAGCGGACCCGTCAGCTGGACGGCGCGCACATCGCGTTCGCCGAGCTGCTGGCGAACCCGATCGGGCTCAAGATCGGCCCGACCACCACGCCGGATCAGGCGCTGGAGTACGTCGAGCGGCTCGACCCGCGTAACGAGCCCGGCCGGCTCACGCTCATCTCCCGGATGGGCAACGGCAAGGTGCGCGACGTGCTGCCCGCGATCGTCGAAAAGGTCGAGGCGTCCGGGCACAAGGTCATCTGGCAGTGCGACCCGATGCACGGCAATACGCACGAATCGTCGACCGGGTACAAGACCCGCCATTTCGACCGCATCGTCGACGAGGTCCAGGGCTTCTTCGAGGTGCACCACAAACTGGGCAGCTACCCGGGCGGCATTCACGTGGAGCTCACCGGTGAAGACGTCACCGAATGCCTCGGTGGTGCGCAGGAGATCTCCGACATCGACCTCTCCGGCCGCTACGAAACCGCCTGCGACCCGCGCCTGAACACCCAGCAGTCCCTCGAACTGGCCTTCCTGGTCGCGGAAATGCTGCGCGGCTGAGGTCCGTATTCCGGCGGAAGTCCCCTTTTTCACGGGTGTGGAAATGGAGATTTCCGCCGGAGTGCAAAGCATTTCGGTGATTGTTTCCGGCCGGTGCTGGGCCATTGGAGTGCGCCGGTAACGCCGGTATTCGGTCGCGCGACTCCAGTGGCGCAGGTATTCACCGGCGCGACAGAATCGAGATGCTGTGTCTCACGAATACATCGCTGCGACCACGGGCGGCGACCGGGTTTTCACGACCGATTCACACCATGCTCAGCACCACCGGGGTGTTGAGGGGTGGTACGAGGACCACAAGCCGTTCCTGGACGGTTTGATTTCGGCCGGCAGCCAGTTGCTGGGTGTTTATATTTCGCATCGCGGGCAGCGTGGGGCCCAGGTGGTGAAGGTCCGGTAGCAGCGGCTCGCCTAGGCCGTGTCCAGCAGGCCGGCAGCCGATTTCAGGACGGCGTCACGCAGGGAGCCGATGTCCGGGACGGCCGCACCGTTGGCCTGGAGTCCGATGTGGACACTGTCGCGGTAGTTGGCGACGGCGATGCCGACCGCGTGGCGCGGGGCGAGGGGCACGAACGGGTACACCTCGGCCAGCGGCGCGCCGTCCAGGGCCAGCCGGGCGGGCGGCAGCGGCACGGTGGTCACCACCAGGTCGAACAACAGCGGCGCGGCCAGCCCGGCGGTCTTCGCACCGAGGCGGTGCAGGACCGGCGGGACGCGCCCGGCCAGCAACGGGAACGCCCCGGCGCCCCGGGCCGGGCCGGTCGCCTTGTTCCGCGTCATCGCGTGGCGGACCACGGCGAGGCGCCGCACCGGGTCGTCCAGGCCGATCGGCAGGTCGCACAGGTAACCGGACAGCTTGTTGCCACCCAGCTGTGTACCGGCGCGGCCGCGCACGCTGACCGGGATCAGCGCCCGCAGCGTGCGGCCGTCGGCGCGCTGCCCGCGGTTGACCAGCCACTCCCGCAGCGCGCCGGCCAGCACGGCGAGCACCACGTCGTTGCCGGTCCCGCCGTGGGCGCGGCGGATCCGGCGCACGTCGGCGGCGGGCAGCCGGACGAAGCCGAGCCGCCGTTCGGCCGACGCGGGCGCGGACACCAGCGATACCGGCGACACCAGTGACCGCGGCGGCCGCGCGGCGCGTACCACCGAAGACGCGATCCCGGCTGTCTCGCCGGCCTGGGCGATCGTGTCCTTCACGGCGCCGAGCGCCGAGCGCGGCTGCGGCACCACGGCCAGGCCACGGCCCGCGGCGGTGGCCCGTGCGGTGAGCGGCAGCCCGTCCAGCAGGCCGACAGCCACGGCGTACGCACCCGCGCCGTCGGTGAGCGCGTGGTGCAGCTTGAGCAGCACGGCGAACCGGCCCTCGGGCAGGCCGGACACCACCGTCAGGTCCCACAGCGGCCGCCCGGTGTCGAGCGGCCGTGCGATCCACCGCGCCGCGTACTCCGGCAGCGGGTCCACGTCGTAGAGCGTGCTGACCCGGTGGTGGTGGATGTGCTGGGCGGCAACGAAATCCGGGTCCTCCGACCAGGTCGCCGCGCCCGGCGGGAACAGCTCGGTGCGTGTTTTCTGCCGTAGTTTCGGGATTTCCCCGGCCCGCTCGGCCAGCAGCGCCGCGAGTCGTTCCGGTGAGACCGGCTCGGCGGGCGTGAACGTGAGCACGGCGCCCATGTGCATCGGCGCGGTTTCGCTCTCCAGGCAAAGAAAAGCGAGGTCGAGCGGACTGAGCGAGGTGCGCGGCATTCGGCGGCCTTTCCTGGCATGGCCGGGGTCTCGGGCGAGGAATGACCACCACATCAGCCGGACGTGACGAGAGGGTGGTCAGGGTGTTTCGCGGGCGATAACTACCCGGAGGTTCACTCGCCTGTGGTAGCGCGGGGTTTGCGCTGCGGGAGTGGTGCGGGCGCAACACTGGGCTGTGGGAGTGGCGCGGCCGCCCCGCCGGGCTGCGGGAGTGGTGCGCGCGGCCCGGCGGGCTGCGGTAGCGGTGCGGGCACCGCGACGGTCGGTGGCACGTCGGCCGGCGCCGCAGTCGTGGGTGCCACTGCGGCGGGCACCACGCCGTACCTGGCGCCGGTGACGGAGACCGAGCTGGTGGCGGCGACCTGCCGGACGGCGACGCCGTTGCCCGGCCGCTTCGGCAGCCCGGGCCACAGCTCACCGGCCTCGTGCGCGGCGGCGTGGATCGCGGCGCCGTCGAGGGCGGTGTGCGTTTCCTTGATGCCCCGGTCGAGCCACTGCACCACCAGCGTCAGCGTCCCGTCCCGCGGCAGCGGCCAGACGAAGACCTGGTGGTCGAAGTGGAACTGGGTGCCGCCGCCGCCCTGCGCGCGCAGCACGGGCCGGTCCGGCTCCGAGGCCGACGGCACCGAGATGGTCTCCGAGCTGGCCCGGCTGCCGTCCGGGTAGAGCACACCGATCAGCAGGGCGTTGTAGTCCGGGATGCGGCGGTGGTCGATCAGGCTGCCGGCGCGGCCGTCGTGCAGGCTGTCGCGCGAGTACACCGCGAGCCGCAGCGTCATCGCCTCCGGCCACACCTCGATGCCACTCAGCGCGACGATCGTGCGCGCGGAGCGGCCGAGCGGCATCGCCCACGGCAGCAGCGCCGGGACGATGTGGTCGCTCGGCGGGCCGGTCCAGGGACGGCCCTCGTAACTGAACAGCTCCTGCTCCCGCACCGGGAACAGGGGGCGCTCGCGAGGACCGTCCGTGAAGAAGCTCATGCCTACTCGCGCGCCGAAAGGTCGCCGTTCCCCAGCGCCCGGTCCACGGAGGCCGTTGGCTTCCCGGCCTCCACGCCGCCTGCCGGCCGGTGGGCCGGGCCGGAGGACAGCACGTCGGTGACCATGCCCGCCCCTCCCTTCGCGCCGCTCGGAACGCCCCCGCGGTCGTTCCTGCGCCGGACGCGCCGTCAAGGACTCCTTACCCGCGTCCAGCGCGGGTAAGGAGTCCTTGACGGCACTTGGCCAGCTGTTGTGTTACCACAGCCGCTCGGGTTTTCGCCAGTGCGGCCGCGGGTGGGCGGTCAGCCGCCGAACCCGCGGATCTTCACCTTCGTCCCCTTCGCGACCAGCGAGCCCGGTTGCGGGTCCTGCTGGAAGACGAAGTCGAACCCGCCGTGGCCGTGGCCGCCGCCGTTGCCGTCGCCGCCCCGGTCGACGTCCAGGCCGGCGTCCTTGAGGATCTGCGCCGCCTGGTCGAACGGCTTGAACCGGACGTCGGGTACCTGCACGGAGTTGGAGACGAAGACCTTCACGACCTTCTTGCCCGGCGAGTTCGCCGACGGGTCGGTGCGGGTGACGGAGCCGGCCGGCACGGTCTGGGAGAACTCCTCGCCGCCGTCCTGCGGCTGGAACCCGGCCTGCTGCAGGATCCCGAACGCCTCGTCCTTCGACCGCCCGGTCACGTCCGGCACCGGCGGCAGCGGCTCGGGGCCCTTGGACAGCACCAGCGTGACCTGGCCGCCGATGTCCACCGGCGTGCCGGCGGCGGGGGAGACGCTCAGCACGGTGCCCGCGGGCGCGGTGTCGCTGTACGCCGGCGTGCCCTGCGTGACGGCGAGCTGCTGGTCCTGGATCGCCTTGGTGGCGTCGGCGAGCGGGGTGCCCACCTGGATGTTCGGCACCAATGGCCGGCCCTTGGACACGACCACGGACACGGTGGCGTTCGGCTGCAGCGCGGTGCCCGCGGCCGGGTCGGCCTTGATCACCGTGTTGGCCGCGACGGTGTTGCTGAACTCCTGGCTGTACTGCGGGGTCAGCTTGGCCGCCCGCAGCGCGTCACCCGCCTCGGCCTGGCTGAGCCCGGCGAGCTTCGGCACGGTCGAGGTGTTCGGCCCGGAGTCGTTGAGGATGAACGCGTACGCGCCGATCAGCCCGCCGAGCACCAGCACGCCGAGCGCGACCAGGGCGATCAGCTTCCGGCGGTCGCGCGGCTTCTTCTCGGCGGCGGGCGCCGGACGCCGGGGCGGCGGCGGGGGCACGGCCTGGTGCTGCCCGGTCGGAGGCGACATCGGCGGCTGCCCCGGCGGCGGGACCGGCACGGCCCTGGTCAGCGCGCGGGTGCCGCGCGGGCCGGCCACCGGCATGATCTGCTGGGTTTGCTGGTTCTGGTCGGTGACGGGGATGCGCGGCAGGGTGCGCTCGGCGTCGGACACGCCGTCGCCGTCCGGCGGGGGCGGGATCGGCACGCCCACCAGGCCGAGGCCCAGCTCGGCGCGGACCGCCTGCAGCTCGGTGAGGAACACGCCGGCGTCGGCGGGGCGCAGCTCGGGGTCGCGCCGGGTGGCGCGCAGGATCAGCTCGTCCAGCGCGGGCGGCAGGCCGGGGCGCAGGTCGCTCGGCCGCGGCACGTCGTCGTTCACGTGCCGGTAGGCCACCGAGAGCGCGGTGTCGCCGGTGTAGGGCGCCTGGGCGGTGAGCATCTCGTACAGCAGGATCCCGGCCGAGTAGACGTCGCCGCGCGACGTGGTGGCGCCGGTGGTGACCTGCTCGGGGGAGAGGTAGGCGACGGTGCCGAGGATGACGCTGGAGCTGGTGGTCCCGGCGCTGGCGACGGCGCGGACCAGGCCGAAGTCCCCGACCTTCACCACCCCGCCGGTGATCACCGTGCTGCTGCGGCCGATCAGCACGTTCTCCGGCTTCACGTCGCGGTGCACCAGCCCGGCGGCGTGCGCGGCGGCCAGCGCCGAGAGCACCGGCTCGGCGATGCTCAGCGCCAGCGCGACGTCCAGCTGCCCCTGCTCGGCCATCAGGTCGCGCAGCGTGCCGCCGTCGACCAGCTCCATCACCAGGAACGCCAGGCCGGACTCCTCGCCCGCCGGGGCGTCGAAGCCCTGGTCGTGCACGGCGACGACGTTCGGGTGGTGCAGCTGCGCGGCGGAGCGGGCCTCGCGCACGAACCGCTCCACGAACGAGCGGTCGTCGGCGAAGCGGGGATCCATGATCTTGATCGCCACCTGCCGGTCCAGCCGGGTGTCCAGCCCCCGGTAGACCGACGACATCCCCCCGCGGGCCAGCAGCCTGTCCACGCGATAGCGGTGTTCGAGCAGCGTGCCGACCAGGCTCGGATGCGTCCGTGTCACGGCTGAATCGTACGGAACCTTCGGGGTGGCTTGGCGGTGACCTGGCAGGTCACCCGTGCGTACCAATGGGACGGCCGGTCGAATGTGGCACAGTGTCACCTGTGAGTGGGATACCTGTCGCCGACGACGTGCTCGACACCGAGGTCGCGGTTCTTCCGCTGACGGAGGTGGCGAAAGCGCTCGGGACTTCCGTCAACAAGGTGCGCCAGATGCTGCGCGAAGGCCAGCTGATCGCGCTGAAACGCGGCGGCGAGCTGTTCGTGCCCGGCGCCTTCTTCGTCAAGGACGGCGTGGTCAAGGGCCTGGCGGGCACGATCACCGTGCTCGCGGACTCCGGCTTCAGCCGCACCGAGATGCTGCGCTGGCTCTTCACGGAGGACGACACGCTGCCGGGCGCGACCCCGGTGAACGCGCTCCGCACGAGCCACGGCACCGAGGTCAAGCGCCGCGCGCAGGCGATGGCCTTCTAGCCTTCGGCCCGTCCCGCGGCCCGGTCGCCGGTGAACACACCAGGTAACCGATCGCGGCGGCGAGTTGCAGCCCGCGGCGGCGCACAGGCACGCCGTCGGAGATTGCCCGGCGAAGGGTCCCGCGAAGGCCGTGCCCGCGGCCATCCCGGCGATCTTCACGCTCGCGGCGGTGGTGAACACCTGCGCCCGCACGTCCGCGGGCGCTTCCCGGTGCCGGACCGCGAACACGGCCGCGAGCTGCGGCCCTTCGCCGAACCCGATCAGCACGGCCGCCGCGACCAGCAGGATCGCGTTCGGCGCCGCCGCGGCCGCGAGGAAACCCGCGCCGAGCACGATCGTGCTGAGCAGCACCGTCGTGTCCGGTGGGCGGAGCGGCGGGCGGCGGGCCAGCAGGGCGTTGGCGAGCAGGGAAGCCACGGCCATGACGGTCAGCAGCAGCGTGCCGTACCCCGCGCCGCCGAGCCGGTGGATGCCCAGGACCGGGTAGCAGACCATGGCCATGCCGATGCCGGCGTACGACAGCGTGGTGGTCACGGTCGCGCGGCGCAGCGGGCGGTTGCGGACCAGGACCAGTGCGGCGACGGCGAGTTTTTGCGGGTTTCGCGGGCGCTCCGCCCGGCGCGGCAGGTGCCAGGCGACCGGGACGGCCGCCGCGACGAGCACGCTCGCGAAGGTGAGCGCGAACGGCGCGCCCGCGAGGTTCGCCAGCAGCCCGGCGAGCCCGGGGCCGGCCAGGCTCGCGGCGGTGAACGTCATCGCGTCGAGCGTGCTCGCCCGCGGCAGCCGCTCTGGCGGGACCAGCGCGGGCAGCTGCGCGGTCCAGCCGCCCGCGACCGCCGGGTTGAGCAGGCCGGCGAGCGCCGCCGTCGCCAGCACCAGTGCGAACGGCACGCGGCCGAAGGCCACCGTGATCAGCGCGAGCCCCACGGCGTACCCGGCGAGCGCCGTCGCCAGGACCCGGCCGGGGGAGCGGGCCCGGTCCAGTACCGCGCCCAGCACCGGCCCGCCGAACGCCGCCGCGATGGTCAGTGCGGCCAGCAGGGCCGAGCCCGTGACCGCCGTCGACGAACTCAGCCCCAGCAGGAGCAACGCGGGACCGGAGGACTCGTCGCCACTGCGGGCGGCCGTCGCACCGATCAGGTAACGGCTCAACACAAGCAAGACGTTACAGTGGGGTATGACCATTCCGCCGCCGGATTTCCCGGGTGGCCGCTCGGCGGTGCGCCGCGCGGTGGACCTGCTCGACGTGCTGCTGCCCGGACCGCCCGACCCGGCCCGGGTCGTCGAAGTGCTGGTGGCGCACGGGGAGCCGGACGAGCCGCTGGCCGCGGCCGACCTCGCCGAGCTGCACGACGCCGCGCTCGAACTGCGCGAGGTGTTCGCCGCGCCGGATTCCGCTGCCGCCGCGAAGGTGCTCAACCGGCTGTTCACGAAGTACGCGAGCCCGCCCCGGCTGACGGCCCACGACGATGGCTTCGGCTGGCACCTGCACATCGACGCGGCCGACGACGGGCCGTGGGGCGCGTGGTTCGTGACGTCCTCGGCGCTCGCGCTGGCCGGGCTGCTGGCCGAACGGCAAGGGCCGCCGGGCGGGTTGTGCGCGTCGCCTTCGTGCGGGCGCCCGTTCGCGCACCTGGGCGGCGGCAGCCCGCGGCGCTACTGCTCGACGCGCTGCGCGACCCGCGAACGCGTGGCGTCGCACCGGGCCAAGACGAAGGCCCCCTCACCGCGGTGAGAGGGCCCTCGTGACTGTCGGGGTTCAGCCGTTCTGCTGGTCCCGCCAGGCGATCCACGGCTTGACCTTGGACAGGTCGTAGTCCGGCCCGGTGAGGCCCACGGTGAACAGGGAGACGCCCTGCGCGACGAGCTTCGGGCCCAGCTCGTCCGGGCCGCCCTCCACCGCGCAGGAGCGCTCGATCTCGGCCGGGTCGCGGCCCACGTCCGCGCAGTGCTGGTCGAGGATCTTCACCTTGCGCTCGACGATCTCCGCGTCACCGAAGCCGTGCCAGATGTCGGCGTGCTTCGCGACGAGCTTGAGGGTCTTCTTCTCGCCGCCGCCGCCGATCAGCACCGGGATCTTGCGCGTCGGCGCGGGGTTCAGCTTGTCCAGCCGCGATTCGATCCGCGGCAGGGAGTCGGCCAGGTTGTTCAGCCGCCCGCCCGCGGTGCCGAACTCGTAGCCGTACTCGTCGTAGTCCTTCTCGAACCAGCCGGAGCCGATGCCGAGGATGAGCCGTCCGCCGGAGATGTTGTCGACGGTGCGCGCCATGTCCGCGAGCAGCTCGGGGTTGCGGTAGCTGTTGCACGTCACCAGCGCGCCGATCTCCACGCGGGACGTCGCCTCCGCCCACGCGCCGAGCATCGTCCAGCACTCGAAGTGCTTGCCCTCGGGCTCGCCGTAGAGCGGGTAGAAGTGGTCCCAGTTGAAGATGATGTCGACGCCGAGTTCTTCGGCCTCCGCGGCCGCGCGGCGGATGCTGTCGTAGTCGGCGTGCTGCGGCTGGAGCTGGACGCCGACCCGGAGCCGCCTGTTCGAAGCAGTGGTCATGATCGGAGCGTAAGCCCGGAAGCACGGAATGCGCCAAGCCGGACCTGGACCAGCTCCGGCAACGCGACCGCCAGCCGCCGTCCCTTGCCGACCACCGCGCGGCGGTTCAGCACGTCGTAGTCCAGCGCCTCGATCTCGTCCAGGATGCCTTCGTACAGCGTGATCGCGGTCCGCACGCACGGGCGGGATTCGGGGCGCAGCAACGGGATCCCGGCCTCCGCGCGGCGGTAGACCGCGCGGTTGCGCGACACCGCGACGGCCAGCGCGCGGCGCACCCGCGGGTCCGGCACTCGGCGACGGCGCGAGTCGACGAGCAGCGCCCGGTCCACGCCGAACGCTGCCAGCTCGTCGGTGGGCAGGTACAGCCGGCCGCGGTCCAGGTCTTCGCCGATGTCACGCAGGAAGTTGGTCAGCTGGAAGGCTTCGCCGAGCGCGGCGGCGCTCGGGGTCGCGTCCGCGAGTGGCACGACCGTGCCGAACACCGGCAGCATCTGCAGCCCGATCACGGACGCCGAGCCGTGCACGTACTCGGCGAGGTCGGCGTAGGTCGCGTACTCCGTGATCGTCAGGTCCATCCGCATCGAGTGCAGGAACGCGTCCACCAGCCCGCGTTCGATGCCGTAGCGGCGGACGGTGTCGGCCAGCGCGGCGAGCACCGGGTCGGCGGGCGCGCCGCCGTCGTAGACCTCGTCGACCAGGTCCACGACCTTGTCCAGCGCCACCGCCGGGTCGGTGCCCGGCGACGGGTTGTCGACCAGCTCGTCGGCCATCCGCGCGAAGCCGTACAACGCGTGCGCCGCCGGCCGCGCCCGCGCCGGCAGCAGCCGGGTGGCGAGGAAGAACGTGCGGCCGTGATGGGCGTTGATGCGGCGGCACTCGGCATACGCGGACCGCAGGGCGGGGCCGGTGATGCCGGCGGCGTCCAGTTCGTTCACCGGCCGGTGATCCTTTCCGCGGCGAGTCGTCCGGAGATCAGCACCGGCGGGATGCCGACGCCGGGGGTGGTGCCGCTGCCCGCGAGCACCACGTTGCCCGCGGCCCGCACCAGGTTGGCGGGCCGGAACGGGCCGGTCTGGGAAAACGTGTGCGCCAGCGAGAACGGGGTCCCGGCGGAGAGCCCGCGCGCCGACCAGTCCGCGGGCGTGATCAGCTCGTCGACGGCGAACTCCTTGCCGAAGCCCGTCAGCCCGCGCGCCTCCAGCGTGCGCACCAGCTCCTCGCGGTAGACGTCGCCGACGCGCGGCCAGTCGATGCGGCCGCGGTGCAGGTTCGGGGCCGGCGCGAGCACGGAGACGATCTCGCCGCCGTCGCCGGCCAGCCCCGGCTCGGTCGCGGTCGGGCGGGTGACCAGCAGCGACGGGTCGCTCATCAGCCGGCCCTCGCGGACGATCTCGGCGAACGTGCGCTCCCACGCGTCGCCGAAGAAGATCGTGTGGTGGCCCAGTTCCGGCCACGAGCGGCCGGCGCGCCCGTGCAGCACCACGGCCGAGGGCGAGTACCGCAACGGCAGCACCCGGCGGGGCCGCGCGCCGAGCAGCCGGTACGCCGTGGTCAGCTCGGTCGCGAGGACCACCGCGTCGCACTCGATCCGCTCACCCGAGCGCGTCCGGACCGCGCGCACCCGCGACGAGACGCGCTCCAGCCACGCGGCTTCGGTGCCGAACCGCAGGTCGGCCCCCGCGCGCCCGGCGGCGCCGGCCATCGACCGCGCGATCGCGCCCATGCCGCCGCGCGGGTAATACACGCCGCCGACGGTGTCCATGTACGCGATGACGCCGTACGCGCCCATCGCGCGCGCCGGGTCGAGGCCCGCGTACAGCGCCTGGAACGAGAACAGCCGGCGTACGCGTTCGTCGCGCAGGAAGGTTTCGACTTTCGGGCCGAGCCGGCCGAAGCCGCCGAGCGCCGCGAGCTTCACCAGCTCCGGCCGGGCGAGGCCGAGCGGCGAGTCGAAGTTCGCGCCGATGAAGTGGTCCTTCTGCGTGGCGTACAGCTCGGTGAGCCAGCGCCGCAGCCGCCGGTAGCCCCGCGCCTCCGCGGGCCCGGCGAACGCGCGGATCTCGGCCTCCATGGCGTCGCCGTCGGTGCGCAGTGCCAGCGTGCTGCCGTCGGCGAACCGCGCGTGGTACGCCGGGTCGAGCTGGGTCAGCGGCAGGTTGGCGGCCAGCGACTCGCCGACGGCGTGGAAGGCCTCGTCGACCAGCTCGGGCATGGTGAGCACACTCGCGCCGGTGTCGACGGCGTTGCCGCCGAAGTCCTGCTGCCCGGCCCGCCCGCCGGGCGTCTTGGCCTGCTCCAGCAGGGTGACGCGACGGCCGGCGCCGAGCAGGTGCAACGCGGCCGAGAGCCCGGCCAGCCCGGCCCCGACCACCACCACGTGGTCGGTGGGCCCGGTGACGGTCCGGCCCATCAGTACGTCCGCTGGGTCGCCAGGCCGGTCAGCTCGGTCAGCGCCGCCGGGGCCGGCTCGGCCAGGTGGGCGCGCTCGAGCGCGGCCATCGCCGTGGCCGTGAGCTCGGTGATGCGCCGCTCGACCGCGTCGACCGCGCCGACGGCCGTCAGCGCGTCGCGCACGGTGTCTACACTCGCGTCGGACAGGTCGGCGGCGCCGATCGCGTCGCCGATCACCTCGGCCGCGGCGTCCTCGCCGCGCTCCCGCGCCAGCTGCAGGCCCAGCGCGACGAGCAGGGTCCGCTTGCCCTCGCGCAGGTCGTCGCCCGCGGGCTTGCCGGTCACGGACGGGTCGCCGAACACGCCCAGCAGGTCGTCGCGCAGCTGGAACGCCACGCCGACGTCGCCGCCGAACTCCAGCAGCGTGCCGATCAGCTCGTCGTCCGCGCCGGCGAGCGCGGCGCCAAGGTGCAGCGGGCGTTGCACGGTGTACGCGGCGGTCTTGAGCCGGTCGATGCGCAGCGCGGCCTCGGGCGAAGCGTCGCCGACGGCCTGCGTGCGGACGTCGAGGTACTGCCCGGCGAGCACCTCCGTGCGCATCGCGCGCCACGCCGGGCGTGCCGCGGCGAGGGTTTTGGCGGGCAGCGGCGCGTCGGCGAACATGTCGTCGGCCCACGCCAGCGCGAGGTCGCCGACCAGCACCGCGGTGGCCAGCCCGAACGCCGCGGGGGAGCCGAGCCAGCCCTGGCCGGCGTGCAGCTTCGCCGAAGCGACGTGCACCGTCGGGTTACCGCGGCGGGAGTCTGAGGAGTCGATCAGGTCGTCGTGGATCAGCGCGCAGGCCTGGATCAGCTCGAGGCTCGACACCACCTGCAGCGCGCCCTCGGCACCCGGCCCGGAGGCCGCGCCGCCGGCACCGCGCCAGCCCCACCACGCGAACGTCGGCCGGATCCGCTTGCCACCGCCCAGCACGAACCCGGACAGGGCCTCGATACCGGCCGCCACGCTGGGCTCGGTGCGCACGATCTGCTCGCCGGCCCGGCCCAGGAACGCGGCCAGCGCGCCCTCGACGCGGGCGGGCAGGTCGGCGTCGAATCCGGGCTCGTCCATGCCTTCATCATCCGGGGCACCCGGCGGTCCGCTCGCGCCGGGTGCCCCGGATGTGGCGCACGAGACGTCACGCGCGCGTCCACTCCGTCTGCACGTCGGGCCCGGTTCCGGTCCGCACCCGGAGCCGGAACAGGCCCTCGGGCGCGGGCCGCAGCGTGAACCAGCCGACCTCGTCGGCGGCCGTGCTCGCGACCACCCCGTCCGGCCGGCAGAGCTCGACCGCGGCGGCCGACGGCGGGACGAGCTGGCCCAGCAGCGCGTCCGGCGTCAGCTCCACGGAGACGGTGAGGCCGCCGGCCGTGAACGTCAGCGAACGGTGCCCGCCGGTGCCCGCGCGGGTGCCGGCGGGCGCGGCGGCGGAATCGGCCGCCAGCTCGGCCAGCTCGGCGTCGACCGTGTGCCAGGTGAAGGCCGCCTTTGCCGCTGTGACAAAGCTTTCCGGCACTTCACGCCGCCCGCGCAGGGCGTCGCCGAGGTCGGCCAGCAGCCCCTCGTCGGAGTCCCAGTGGTCCGGCATCTCAGCCTCCCGCCGTGGTCGGGGCCAGCGCGGCGACGGGCGGGCTGCGGCGCAGCAGGCCGAGGCAGCGCATCCGGTTGGGGCCGATGCCGCCGACCGCCAGGCCGAGCTGCTCGCTGATCCGCGCGTACGCCGCGGGCGGGTCGGCGAACAGCATCTCCAGCAGCCGGCGGCAGCGTTCGGGCAGGGTGGCGAAACCCCGTCGCAGCGCGAGCCGGCGCTCTTCGGCCAGCAGCCACTCGTCCGCCGCCGCGACGGCCTCGTCGGGGAAGGGGTCGTCCTCGACCGGGATCACGCGCAGTTTCGCCCGCAGCAGGCGCAGGCACTCGTGGCGGGTGGTCGTCGCGAGCCAGCCGGGCAGCGCGGCCGGCTCGCGGAGCCGGCCCAGCTGCTCGACCAGCCGCAGCCAGACCGCCGCCCCGACGTCGTCCGCGTCGGCACCGGAGAGCCGGTGCCGGCCGCAGACGGCCCAGACCAGCGGCGCGTACCGCTCGACGATCTCGTCCCACGCGCCGCGGTCCCCATCACGCGCACTGGCGACCAGCGCCACCACCGACGGGTCGTCTCGCATGGGGCTCATTCTCCCGGGTTCGGGCCCGACCAGTGGTACCGCTCGACGCCTGAATCCGGGTCGTCCAGCACCAGTTCGAACGCCTCCGCAGGGCTCACCCGGCCCGGCACCGTCCGCGCCGCCACCAGCCCGGTCACGCGGGCAGCGGCGAAGGACGTGCCGGTCCACTTCGCCCAGCCGCCCGGGTAGGCCCCGCGAACCTCGAACCCGACCGCCTGGCAGGACACCCACGGCGCGTCCGGGCTGAACGGCAGCCGGATGCCGTCCCGGTCCATCGCGCCGACCGCGACCACGCCCGGCAGGCCGGCGGGCCACATCGGGGTGGCCCCGGTCAGCAGCGGGTCCGCGGTCTCCCCGTGGTTGCCCGCCGCCGCGATCACCAGCACCCGGCGGGGCAGCCGGTCCACCGCGCGGCGCAGCACCAGCGACGGGGCGCCGTCGAGGGTGTGCGACGCCAGGGACAGGTTCAGGATGTCGGCCCGGTCGCCGAGCCGCACGATCTCCTGGGCCACCTCCCACTCGGTCGCCTCACTGGTCGCGCTGTCGAGCGCGCCGTCGGCCTCGATCCGCGCCGCGGGGGCGTGCGCGAGGATCACGGAGCAGACGAACGTGCCGTGCCCGGCCCGGTTGGTCAGCAGCGTGGTGGTCCCCTTCGTGTGCCATTCGCGGGTCCGCACGTCGCGGCCGGTGAACACCGGGTGCCGGAACAGCGGCGTGTCGATCATGGCCACGGCGACCCCCGCCCCGGTCGGTGCGTCCGCGGCGGGCTGGTCCACGGGGCCCGCGTCCATCGGGTCGCCCGCGGTCATCGGCTTCGACCCGGCGGTGCCGACCGCGATGGGCCCGATCACGCCCGCGCCCATCGGCTTCGACCCATCGCCACCCCCGCCCATGGGCTTCGACCCGGCGGTGCCGACCGCGACCGGTCCGATCGTGCCCACGCCCATCGGCTTGGACCCGGCGGACCCGATCGAGCCGAGGGTCGACCAGTGCAGGTCCACCTCCGGCTGCCAGCCGCCCGCGGACGCGGCGAAGGCCGCTCTGAGCTTGGCCGGCAGGTCGGCGACGGCGCCGGCCAGGCACTCCACGCCGGTCAGCCGGGCGAGGCCGAGCCGGCTGTCTTCGAGGACCTCCGCCCAGTCCGTCTTCAGCTCGCGCAGCGCGTCGAGCACCACGGCCAGGTCGTCACTGTCGACGATGAGCTCGTCGGGGAGGGGCTTCAGCTCGGCGGCGAGCGGGAGGGTCTGCCCGTTCGGCTGTTCCGGTGTTTCGGTCATCTCAGTAGATTCCTCTCGAGGTGGTCTTACCTACCGGAGTCGCCAATGCGCGCTGTGATGCATCACCCCGGCGCAAAAGAACTGGCGGACGCCGCCGTGCGGCTCGCCGACCTCGACCCCGCCCGTGCGCTGGGGCCGGCGCGCGAAGCGGTGGCCGCGGCGGCGCGGGAGCGGGACACGGCGGCCGGGTCCGTCGCCGAGCGGGCCTGGGGCCACGCCCTCCTGCACTGCGGCGAGATGGACGACGCGCTGCGCCACTTCCGCCGTTCGGTGCGGTGCGCCGAGCGCGCGGGCTCGGCGCCGCTCGCGGCCGAGGCGCGGATGAAGATGGCGTTCGCGCTGCTGCAGCGGGGCCGGCCCGCCACGGCGTTGCGGGAGATCGACCTCGCGGTGCCCGACCTCGACGGCGCGCTGGCCGGCCGCGCGCTCGCCCAGCGCGCGATCGTGCTGCACATGGACGGCCGGCTCGACGAGGCACTCGCCCAGTTCGACGCCGTGCTGCCGACCCTGCGGGCCACCGGCGACCTGCTCGGCGTCCAGCGGCTGCTGATCAACCGCGCGTTCCTGCTGGCCGACCGGCACGCGTTCGCGGCGGCCGAAGCGGACCTGCTGGAGGCCGGGCGCCTCGCGCGGCAGCTCGGCCGCGAGCTCACCGAGGGCATCGTGGCCGAGAACCTGGGCCTGGTGGAGACGCTGCGCGGGGACATCCCGGCGGCGCTGGCGCAGCTGGGCCGCGCCGAGCGGATCATCGCCGAGCACGGCGCGCAGCTGGGCTGGGTGCAACGCCACCGGGCCGAGCTGCTGCTCTCGGCCGGGCTCGTCGCCGAGGCCCGCGACGCCGCCGAACGGGCCGTCGCCACCTGCCGGCGGGAGCGTCGCCTGCTGGGAGTGCCCGAGGTGCGGCTGGTGCTCTCCCAAGCCGCGTCGCTGAGCGACGACAGCGTCACGGCCGTGGCGCAGGCGCGTGCGGCCGGTCGCGAGTTCGCCCGCCAGGGCCGGGCCGCGTGGGCCGAACTGGCCTACCTGACCGGGCTGCGCGCGCGGTGGACGTCCGGCCCGCCGCCGCGGGTCGCGTCCGCCCGGATCGCCGAGATGGTGCGGGTGCTGGCGGGCGCGGGCTGGCCCGCGGCCGAGCTGGAGGCCCGCCTGTTCGCCGGACGGCTCGCGCTCGCCCGCCGTGACCCCGAACGCGGCCGCGGGCTGCTCCGGGAGGCGTCCACGGCCCGGCGGCGCGGCCCGGCGACGTTGCGGGCCCGCGGCTGGTACGCGGAAGCGTTGCTGCGCAAGGACTTTGGGGACAACGCGGGCGTCGTCCACGCTGTCCGGTCCGGGCTCCGGGTGCTCGACGACCACGGTGCCGCACTCGGCGCCACGGACCTCCGCGCGCGCACGGCCGCGCAGCGCACCGACCTCGCCGAGCTGGGTCTGCGCACGGCGGTCGCGGGCGGGCGCGCGGACGCGGTGTTCGAGTGGGCCGAGCGCGGCCGGGCCGGCCGACTCGCCCGCCCGCCGGTCCGCCCGCCGGACGACGAGGTGCTCGCCCGGCTGCTCGCCGAGCTGCGCTCCACCGCGCGGGAGGCCGAGAACGCCTCCGGCCCCGCGACGACGCTGCCTCGCCAGGCCGCGCTGGAGCGGCGGATCCGCGACCACATCCGGCAGAGCCGGTCGGCCGGTGCCCCGGCGACCGAGCCCGTGCGGGTGGCCGAGCTGGGCCGCGCCCTCGGCGAGCGCGCGCTGGTCGAATGGCTCCGCCTCGACGGCGAGCTGCAGGCGCTCACGCTGGTCGACGGCCGGCTGCGGCGCCACGAGCTGGGCCCCGCCGCGCGCGTGGCGGACCTGCTCGACCGGCTGCCGTTCGCGTTGCACCGCATGGCCGACGTTGCCGCCGCCCCGGCTTCGGCGGCCGCCGCCGAGCACCTGCTGGCGAACGCCGCGGGCCGGCTCGACGAAGCGCTGTTCGGCCCGCTGCCCGAGCTGGCGGGACGGCCGCTGGTGGTGGTGCCGACCGGGATCCTGCACAGCCTGCCGTGGTCGGTGCTGCCCTCGTGCGCCGGCCGGGCGGTCGCCGTCTCGCCGTCGGCCACGCTCTGGCACGCGGCGAACGCCCGCGAGCCCGCGACCGGGCCGGTCACGGTGGCCGCCGGGCCCGGGCTCGCCGGCGCGGTCGCCGAGGCCGAGGCGATCGCGGCGATCCACCACGTGGAGCCGATCACGGACGGAGGCGTGGACGTCGTGCTCGCCGAACTGGCCAAGGCGCGGCTGGCGCACCTCGCCGCCCACGGCACGCTGGCCGTCGACCACCCGCTGTTCTCCAGCCTCCGGCTGCACGACGGGCCGCTGTTCGCCCACGACCTCGACCGGCTCGGCCGGGTGCCGCACACGGTGGTGCTCGCCGCGTGCGACAGCGGCCGCTCGGTCGTCTGCACCGGCGACGAGCTGCTCGGGCTGGGCGCGGCGTTCGTCGCGAACGGCGCCGCGCAGCTCGTCGCCTCCGTGGTGCCGATCCCGGACGCCGAGACCGCGCCGCTGATGGTGGAGCTGCACCGGCTGCTGGCCGACGGCCACCCGGCGGCCGTCGCGCTGGCCCGCGCCCAGCAGGCGGTGCGGGGACAGGGCCCGGCCGCGGCCGCCGCTGCGGCGGGCTTCGTCTGCGTCGGCGCTGGTTCCTGAAACTCACGAACCGGCTGTATCACCGCGTCCGCCCACGACTCCGTCTGCTCAAGAGGGAGAGGTGGAGCGACCATGACAACCCTGCTGCCGATTCTCGTGCTCGGCCTCGGCGCGCTGGCCATCGGGCTGGCCCTGCGGCGCCGGAAGCGCAAGAGCACCAAGGAAAACCTGACCGGCCCGCCCGGCGGCATCCCGGCGTTCCGCATTGTGACGCTCGGCCTGCAGGGCTCGGGCAAGACCCTGCTGCTGACCGGGATCTACCGCCGCCTGCAGACGCCGGGCGACCGCGGCTTCTACCTGCGCGTGCCGCACGAGCAGCTGATCGAGCTGAACCGCTGGTACCGCAAGGCCGCCGACGTCACCGAGGAGTGGCCGCGCGGGACCACCCGCGGCGAGCTGCGCGAGTTCGAGTTCAGCGTGATGACCCAGGTCGGCGCGGACGCCGAGCCCGTGGTGAAGCTCGGTTACCTCGAGTACCCCGGCGAACTGCTGACCGACCCGGACGCGCCTGGCTCCACCGCGCAGGCCACGCTGCTCAAGGCGATCGCCGGCGCCGACGCGCTGGTCGGCATCATCGACGGCTTCCGCCTGCTCCAGGCCCACAACGGGGACCAGCGCGGCCAGCTGATGCTCGAGGCGTCGCTCGACGCGATGATCAACGCGATGCTGCCGGTGCGCAGCCCGATCGTCTTCGTGATCACCAAGTGGGACCTGCTCGACCACCTGCACCCGGACGAGAACGAGCGGCTGCGGATGGTGCGCGAGCGGCTGATGGACACCCCCGGGTTCGCCGACCTGGTCAAGGTCCACAGCGCCCGGCGGATCGTGCGGCTGATCCCGGTCACCGCCGTCGGGCACGACTTCGCCGAGTACCGCGACGGCGCGGTGCGCAAGAACCCCGGCGGCCGGTTCCGGCCGTCGAACGTCGAGGCCGCGCTTTCGGTGGTGGTGCCGGACATCCTGCGCCAGACCGAGATGTCGCTCGACCACGCGACGCGGGCCGAGCTGCTCGCCGCGGCGCAGCGGCGGGTGCGGATGGGGCCTGGGGAGGCGTTGCGGACGCTCGGCACGTACGTCACGGGAAAGGCCGCGCGGATCCTGATCTCCTCGGTCGGTGCGGGCGTGGTCGCGGAGTCCGGCCTGTCGCTGCTGCTCGACACGCTCGGCCCGCGCGGCTACGACCCGGCGGAGCACAGCGCCCGGCTGGCGCGGCTCGGTGAGGCGGACCGCCGGGCGGAGGAGTTCGTCCAGGCCCGGCGACGGGTCGTCGGCGAGCTGCAGCGGCAGGTCGCGGTGCTCGAGGCGAAGCTGCCCGACTCCCGCCTCGGCGGCGACCGCTGGGGTGACTGGTGACGGGCGAGGCGTGGCCGTTCCTCGTGGCGCGGGGACGGCGGCGCGGCTACTCGGCGCTGCTCGTGCCGGGCTTCCTCGGCGAGCACGGGTTCCTGGAGGAAACCGCCGTGCCGCTGGACGACGTGTCCTTCCGCACCGCCTCGACCCCGTTCGGCACGCTCACCTGGGCCGAGCACGCGGTGACGACGGCCGACGCCGGCGGCGAGCCCCGCGACGAGTACGGCCGGCCGCTCGTCCTGCTGCACGGGCTCCTGTGCCCGCGCGGTGAACCGGCCGACGCCGGCGCTGCCCTCGCCCGGACGGATGCGATCGCGCTGGCCGTCTACCGCCGGTTCCTCGCCGGCGAGGAGGCGTTCCGGGCGGAGGAGTCGACGCCGTTCGAGGTCGGCCTGGCCCGGGTTCCGACGTTCCGGCCCGCTCCGGCGCCGCGTCCGCCCGTCGCGATTTCGGCCCCGCCGCGGGGAAAGCCGCGGCGCGGGCTGGTGTGGGCGGGGGCCGGCGCGGTGGTGGTGGCCGGCGGCGTCGCCGCGGTGATCGCGCTCGTGTCGGCGGGCAGCGGGCCGGAACCACCGCCGCCGTGCCCGCGGGACGTGGTGACGCTGACTTCCACGCCGCTGCCGTCGCCGGTGGCGACCTGCCTGCTCGACGGGAAGACCGTCGGCTACTCGCCCCAGAACGCCCCGGTCAGCCCGACGCCCCGGAAGTAGTCCGCCGCCTCGGCCGGCTCGCGCCGCCGGTAGCCGTGGTCGAGGCGGCCCGCGTACCAGCCGCTCGCCAGGTGCCACAGCGTGTCCAGGTCGAGCACGGATCCCTTGCCGGTGCCCGATTCCCCGGCCCATTCGTCCACACAGGACTCGTCGCAGAACAGCCGCTGGAGCGAGCAGGTGTGCCGCACGTCGTCCCACATGCGGGCCGCGGGCACGGGGAAGTGCGCCACCTGCGCGCCCTTCGGCGGTGCTTCGCGGCCGACGACCAGCGCGCTCGGCTCGCCGCAGCCGGGGCAGCGGGTCGAGACCAGCACCTCCGGCTCGTCCGGCACGAGGTGCGGGATCGCGAACGAGTCCCACGCGCAGCCGCCCCACCACAGCGTGCGGGCGCCCATCACGGAGAAGCCGAGCGGGACCGCGGCGAACGGGTGAGCCAGTACCACGTGCTCGCACTCGTCCAGCACGAGCTGGCGCGCGCCGTCGAGGCGGTGCAGCGCCTGCTTGGCCACGGCCAGCGAGCCGTGCGCGGCGTCGGCCAGCTCCGGCGCGGTCGGCGGCCGGCCGTGCACCGCGAACGCCCGGTACACGGCCACTCGCACGTCCTCGTCCCAGGCGGTGTCCAGGCTCCCGCGACCCACCTCACCGGGGCCCGTCGTGGCCCGGATGCCGGTCGATTCGCTCGTTAGCTCGCTCATGACGGCTCCATAAGATTGGTGGTGTTCGGGACGGGATGTTCTGGATGCCCAGGGCGATGGGGTGTGGCTGATGACTGCTTGCCTTGTGTGGTGGCTTTCGAGGAGTGGCCGCTCTGTCGTTCTGGACGCCCTGGCCGCTGATTGAGATCTGCGCGTGGTCGCTGTTTATGGAGCTGCTGGCGGGGTTGTCCACGGGGTTGAGCTGTGAAGACGGGACGGTGGGCTGCGTGGCAGTGCGCAAGATGTGGGTCGGGATCGACGTTGGCAAGGGCTTCCACCATGCGTGCGCGGTGGACGAGACCGGCACGATCGTGTTCTCGCGGAAGGTGGCCAACGGGCAGGCCGTGATCGAGCAGCTGATCACCCGCACCACCACGAAAGCGTCCGGGGTGGTGTGGGCGGTGGACATGACCTCCGGTGCCGCAAGCCTGCTGATCGCGTTGCTGCTGGCCACCGGCCAGCCGGTGGTGTCGGTGCCGGGCCGGCTGGTCAACCGGATGGCCGGAGCGTTCGCCGGGGAAGGCAAAACCGACGCCAAAGACGCCCGCACGATCGCTGAAACCGCTCGTCTGCGCGGGGACCTGACCCCGATCACCAGCCCGGACGCGGTGGTGACCGATCTGCGGGTGCTCACCGCGCGGCGGGAGGACCTGATGGCCGACTGGGTGCGCGGGGTCAACCGGATCCGCGAACTGCTGGCGAGCATCTTTCCCTCGCTGGAACGAGCGTTCGACTACTCCACCCGCTCCGCGCTGGTCCTGCTCACCGGTTTCCAGACCCCGGACAGCGTCCGGACGGCCGAGGCGTCCGGGTTGTCGGGCTACCTGACCGAGCACGGTGCTTGGGCCAAGGGTATTCCGTCCATGGTGGACAAAGCGCTGGCTGCCGCGGCCGAGCAAACCGTTGCCCTGCCGGGAGAATCGGTGACCGCGCCGTTGGTCGCACGCCTGGCACGGCAGTTGCTGGAGCTGGACCGGGAGATCAAGGATCTCGGCAAGCAGCTCGGTGAGCGGTTCGCCGGACACCCCAGCTCCGGGCATATCACCAGCGTGGATGGCTTCGGCCCCATCCTCGGCGCTCAGTTGCTCGCCGGCACCGGCGGCGACCTGCGAGCCGCCTTCCGCAGCTCCGGCCACCTGGCTGCCTATGCCGGTCTCGCGCCGGTGCCCCGCGACTCCGGACGGGTGCGGGGCAACCTGCACCGCCCGCAGCGTTATCACCGTGGCCTGCGCCGGGTGTTCTACCTGGCCGCGCTGTCGTCGATCAAACGTCCCGACGGCCCATCGCGAGTCTTCTACCTGCGCAAACGTGGCGAGGGGAAACGGCACACCCAGGCCCTGATCGCCCTGGCCCGCCGCTTGGTCGACGTCATCTGGGCGTTGCTGCGAGACGGCCGCGAGTTCCATCCCTCACCACCGGTCACAACCACAGCTGCTGCTTGACACCATCATTGAAACTCCTCGCGCGGCTGTGCCTCGACCGTACCCGTGGTCAAGGCCACGCGCCGGGGCTGCCCGCGCCCGGTTTCGCCCACTACCATTTCGTTCCATGACGTCGGTGATCGAGCGGTTGCGGGGGGACGCGCCCGCGTTCTCCATCGAGTTCTTCCCACCCCGGGACGAGGCCGACGAGGCCGTGCTCTGGAAGGCCATCCGCGAGCTCGAACCGCTGGACCCCGCCTACATGTCCATCACCTACGGCGCGGGCGGCTCCAGCCGCGACGGCACCATCCGCAGCATCGCCCGCGTCGCCACGGAGACCACGCTCTGCCCGATGGCGCACCTGACCGCCGTCAACCACTCGGTGACGGAGCTGCGCAACGTGATCGGCTGGTACGCCGCCGTCGGCGTCCGCAACATCCTCGCGGTGCGCGGCGACCCGCCGGGTGACGTCTACGGCGACTGGGTCCCGCACCCCGAAGGGCTCAAGTACGCCGAGGAGCTGGTCGATCTGGTCCGCTCGCTCGGCGACTTCTGCGTCGGCGTCTCGGCCTTCCCGTACGGGCACCCGCGCTCAGCGGACCTGGAGTCGGACACGAAGTACCTGGTCCGCAAGTTCCGCGCGGGCGCCGACTTCGCCATCGCGCAGCTGTTCTTCGAGGCCGAGGACTTCCTGCGGCTGCGCGACCGGGTGGCCGCGGCGGGCTGCGACGCGCTGGTGCTGCCCGGCATCATGCCGCTGACCACGCTGCGGACGCTGCACACCACTGTCAAGCTGGCGGGCGTGCCGGCGTCGCAGCGGCTGCTGGACCGGCTCGAGCCACTTTCGGATGACCCCAAGGCCTTCCGCGCGGAAGGGATCGACGTGGTCACCGAACTGTGCGAGAAGCTGCTCTCCGAAGGCGTGCCCGACCTGCACTTCTACACGTTCAACCGGTCCAAGGCCACGCGTGAGGTGGTGGGCAGGCTGGGGCTGGTGCCGGCCCGGGCTTAAGTATGTGTCGCCAAGTTGTAACGGCCCGGTAGCGTGCCCGGCATGGCTTCCACCGAAGAGGGCGTGCACGGGATCTGCGACCGGTACGTCGACGACTACGCGGCCGTGGACCCGGTCTCCGCGACCATGCTCGGCGTCGACGGTTACGACGACCAGCTCACCGACTACTCGCCGGACGGGCACGCGGCCCGGGCCGCGCTCGCCGCGCGGGCACTGGCCGAGATCGCCGTCGCCGAGCCCGCCGACGCGGGCGAGCGCGTCGCCAAGGCCGTGTTCACCGAGCGGGTGGGCCTGGACGTCGAGATCCACGAGGCCGGCCTCGACCTGGCCGCGCTGAACGTGATCGCCAGCCCGGTGCAGGACCTGCGCATGGTGTTCGACCTGATGCCGATGGACACCGCCGGGCAGTGGCGGAACATCGCCGCCCGGCTCGGGAAGGTGCCCGCGGCGCTCGCCGGGATCCGCGCGTCGCTGCTGGCCGCGGCGGACGACGGCCACGTTTCGGCGCTGCGCCAGATCGCCAAGGTCGCCGAGCAGTGCGAGACCTGGGCGGGGCTCAAGGACGGGCCGGGCTTCTTCACCGGGCTCGTGGGCGCCGCGGCCGGCAACAAGGCCGCCGCCGGGCTGGAGGACGACCTCGCCGCGGGCGCGCGCGGGGCGGAGGAGGCGTTCGCGGAGTTCGCGGGCTTCCTGCGCGCCGAGCTGGCGCCGCGCGCGCCGGCCAAGGACGCGGTGGGCGAGGACGTCTACAAGCTGTGGTCGCGCTACTACGTCGGCGCCGCGCTCGACCTGCACGAGGCCTACGAGTGGGGCTGGAACGAGTTCGCGCGCATCGACGCCGAGATGCGCGTCGTCGCGGACCGGATCCGGCCGGGCGCCACCGTCGCGGAGGCCGCGGCGGTGCTCGACGCCGACCCGCGCTACCGCGTGAAGGGCCGGGCCCAGTTCGAAGCGTGGATGCAGTCGCTGTCGGACGACGCGCTGAAGTCGTTGCGCGGCAAGCACTTCGACATCCCCGACCGGCTGATGGCGCTGGAGTGCCGGATCGCCCCGCCGGGCGGCGGCGTCGGCGCGTACTACACCGGGCCGAGCGAGGACTTCAGCCGCCCGGGCCGGATGTGGTGGTCGCTGCCCGCGGACAAGGACGAGTTCACCACCTGGCGCGAGGTCTCGACCGTCTACCACGAGGGCGTCCCCGGCCACCACCTGCAGATCGCGACGGCGGTCAACCAGGCGGGCTCGCTGACGAAGTACCAGCGGCTGATGACGTTCATCTCCGCGCACGGCGAGGGCTGGGCCCTGTACGCCGAGCGCCTCATGCAGGACCTCGGCTACCTCGCCGACGACGGGAACCTGCTCGGCATGCTGTCGGAGCAGCTGTTCCGCGCCGCCCGCGTGGTCGTCGACCTCGGCATGCACCTGGAGCTGGAGATCCCGGCGGGCACGGGCTTCCACGAGGGCGAGCGGTGGACCCCGGAGCTGGGCCTGGAGTTCATGCTCACCCGCACGATCACCGACCAGGCCCACGTCCACGACGAGATCGACCGCTACCTCGGCTGGCCGGGCCAGGCCCCCTCGTACAAACTCGGCGAACGCCTCTGGCTCGCCGCCCGCGACGACGCCCGCCGCCGCCAGGGGGAGTCCTTCGACATCAAGCAGTTCCACACCCTGGCCCTCCAGATGGGCGGCATGGGCCTGGACACGTTGCGCGACCAGCTTTCCCAGCTGAACTGATCCCACGGCGCGGGTTTCCCACGGAGGCCTCCTCACCCAGCTCGATCCGCTGGGTGAGGAGGCCTCCGCTGTCAGGCACCGTCGTTGCCGTCGCGCAGGGAATGGATCATGCTCCGCAGGATCTGGAACGCGCCTGACTGCTCGGTTTCGGTCAGGCCGGCCAGCATTCTGACCTCGACGGACCGGACCGCGATGGTCGCCTTCTCGAGTCTCCGTCGGCCGCGTGGCGTGAGCCGGGTGGGAAGAGCCTTCCCGACGGGTGCCTCGGCGGGCCTGGTCACGTGGCCCTCTCGTTCCAGGGTCTGGAGCAGCACGTTCATCGACTGCCGGGTCACGAACGCGCCCCGGGCGAGCTCGGAGTTCGACAGGCCCGGTCGTTGGGCCAGCAGTTCGAGGCAGGAGTAGTGCGTCACGCTCATCCCGAGCGGCCGCAGTACTTCCTCCATGGCTGCCCGCAGCGCGCTTGACGCCTCTTTCAGCAGGTAGCCCAGTGATTTGTTCAGGTCGACGCCGTCACCGTCTTGACTCATGTCAGTATTCTGACATACATTGAGCTATGTCAGAAGACTGACACGAAGAGAAGGAGCACACCTTGCCCGCCACCGGCCCCGACTTCATCTCGCTGCAAGCGCGTGACCTGGACGCTTCGCAGGCGTTCTACGAGCAGTACCTCGGCCTCGTCCGCTCGCCGGCCGGACCTCCGCACGCCGTCGTCTTCGAGACGAAGCCGATCGCGTTCGCGCTCCGCGACGTCCTTCCCGGCACCGATCTCGCCGCCGTGACCCAGCCCGGCATCGGTGCCGCGATCTGGCTCCACGCCACCGACGTCCAGGCCATTCACGACGCCCTCGCCGCCGACGGCCACACCATCGTCTCCGCACCGATCGACGGCCCCTTCGGCCGGACATTCACCTTCGCCGACCCCGACGGCTACCAGGTCACCCTCCACGACCGTGGCTGAGGCGAGCACCCTGGTTTTCGGGGCTACCGGAGCACTCGGCCGCCATGTCCTGGACGCGCTGGCCGCCCGGGGAATCAGTCCTGAAACGATCACCGCGGCCGGTCGGAACCAAGTGCGCCTCGGGGAACTTGCTGCCGCCGGGTTCGGCACCGCTGCCGTTGATCTGTCGGATTCAGCCGCCGTCGAGGAGCTGGTTGCCAGGCACTCCGACATTGTGCTGATCTCGGGCGGCGACCCGAATCGCCTTGCCCAGCACGAGTCGGTCATCAAGGCCGCGAAGAACGCGAATGCCCGGCACGCTGAGGCATTGGCCATCGTGGTCACCACGGCTGGGCACGACAATGTCACTTACAGCCTCTCGGGTGACACGGACTTCACCTACGCGGACATTGCCGAAGCGATGTCGGTCGTGCTGGAGCGAGAGGTCGCTTACCAGCCGGTCACTGCCGAAGAATTGCGGGGAGCGCTCATCAATTCGGGGATGGGCGGCGGGCTGGCCGCGTTCTTGGCAGGTCTCGATGAAACCATCGCTGCCGGGGTTTTCGCCCGGGTCGGTGACGATCTTTCCCGGCTCCTCGGCCGGCCGACGACCGGACTGGTCGAGGGGCTGACGGCAAAGTGAACAGTGAGGCCGGCGCGGGCGGGCCGGCTCGCGCCGTCCCTTCTCCCGATCGGCGATTCTGGATCAACACCGTCAGCCTGGATCACGTTGAAGCGGCCATCCAGGGAGGCTTCACACAAGCGGACCACGGTGCCGGCACACGTCTTCGCCGGCCGCGTCCTGGCGATGAGATGGTCTTTTACTCGCCGCGCACGAACTTACGGGGAGGTGAACCCGTCAGGCAGTTCACCGCGTGGGCCACCATCACCGGCGACAAGCCTTACCAGGCCTATGTCAGCGACGAATTTCAGCCATGGCGGCTCGCGGTCACATTTCACGCTTGTGAGCGAGTCGATGCGAAGCCACTTGTCGATCAGTTGTCTTTTGTCACGGACCCCGCTCATTGGGGTCTGCCATTTCGCCGTGGACTGTTTCCCATTCCGCGGCAGGATTTTTTGACGATCGCCGCGCACATGGTCCCGCGTGAAGATACCCGCTGATCTCACCGGCTCTCTTCCGCGATGAGCCCCAACCCACCGAAAAACCCCTGTCCCCACCGCAACCCCGCCACTAGGCTTCCGCCCGTGCATCGGATCTTCCTCGTCACCCCGCCGCCCCACGCCTGAGCGGGGTGATGCCCGCCGCGGAGTCGGCTCCGCGGCTGATCAGTGCTGCCGTGTCACGGCCTGAAAAGTCCGCCCCGCGTCGTCGAACGTCCTGAAATCCTTCGACGCTGGAGCGTTTTCCGATGTCTCTTTCGATCGCTTCGCCCGCGCGCGCCCGTTCGTCGGCCGCGCTGGTGCTCGCCGGGGTGCTGTGGGGCACCGGCGGGCTCGCCGGGTCGCTGCTGGGCCAGCTCGCCGGGCTCAATCCGCTGGCTGTGGCCGCGTACCGGCTGCTTGTCGGAGGCGCCACAGCCTCCGCGTACGTCGCTCTCACCGGCGGTCTGCGAGGCCTGCCGCGTACGCCCGAAGTGCTACGCCGCCTGCTCGCGGTGGGTGGCCTGTTCGCCCTGTTCCAGACCAGCTACTTCGCCGCCGTCTCGCTCAGCTCCGTCAGCACGGCGACGATGACCACGATCGGCGCCGCACCCGTGGTGCTCACCGTCGTCTCCGCGGTGCGGAACCGCCGCGCGCCGCGCCTGTGGACGCTGGTGTCCGTCGGCGGCGCCGTCGCGGGGCTGGTGCTGCTGCGCTGGTCGCCGGAGGTCGCGACGTCACCCGCGCGGCTGGCCGGCGGCCTCGGCTTCGCACTGCTCGCGGCGGCCGGGTTCGCCGTGCTCACGCTCGTCACGGCGAAGCCCGTCGACGGTCTCGAACCGTTGGCCACCACGGCGTTCGGCTGCCTGGCCGGTGGCCTGCTGCTGACGCCCGCCGCGATGTGGTTCGGCATGGGCCTGCCCGCCCGCGTCGACGTGCTGCTGCTGGCCGTGTACTTCGGCGCCGTCCCGACGGCTGTCGCCTACGCCGCGTACTTCCGCGGCCTCGGCGGCGCCCACCCCGTGCTGGGCGCGCTGTCCGCGTTGCTGGAGCCGCTCACCGCGACGGTGCTTTCGGTCGTCTTCCTGCACGAACGGCTGAGCGCCTTCGCGTGGGGAGGCGCGGTGCTGCTCCTCGCGGCGCTCGCGGTCGGCTACTGGCGGCCCGAGCCGAGGTGACGCTACTGCGCGTCGAGTGGCAGGGGCCGCCCGAGGATCGCGAACGGCCGCGGGTCGCCGGTGAAGTGGTAGTCGCGCAGCACGTCGAGGAAACCCATGCGGCGGTACAGCTTCCACGCCCGGCTGGTGCCCTCCGGGGTGGACAGCAGGACGTTGGCGCTCGGCACGCCGTCGAGCAGCCGCCGCAGCAGGTCCTCGCCGATGCCCTTGCCCTGGTTCTCCGGGCGCACGTGGATCTCGGTCAGCTCGAAGTAGTCCGTGAGCCAGCGGTCGGCCTCCGGCGCGCCCGAGCGGCGGGTCAGCCCCTGGCGCACCTGCTCGTGCCACCACTGCCCGGCGCGGCCCTTGTACCCGTAGGCGATGCCGAGCAGTTCGTCATCGGCGTCGAGGGCGGCCATGCAGCGCCAGCCCGCGCGCAACGCGTGCGTCAGCCACATCGGCGCCCGCTGCTCGGCGGTGCCGTCCGGGTAGCGCATCGCGGTCACGTAGATGGCCAGCGCCTCGGGCAGGCGCGCGCGGAACTCGTCCGCGGACAGCTGGACGTAGCGGAAGCACCCGGAGGACGTCGCGGTCACGATCGGTCATTCTCCCCTTCGCCCGCCAGGGCACCGGCGGTGGCCCCGGTCAGCTCCGCCAGGCCGTCGAAGGTCGTCGGGAAGATCGACTTCGGGTGCCCGGCCGCGGCCCACACCACGTCGTACGCGCGCAGCGCCGTGTCCACCAGCGTCACCAGCTTCGCGGGGTGGCCGACGGGCGCGACGCCGCCGATGGGCTGACCGGTGTGCTCGCGGACGAAATCGGCGTCGGCCTTGCCCACGTCGGTGAGGCCGGAGAGCTCGGCCAGCCGGGCCGGGTCGGCGCGGTGGGCGCCCGAGGTGAGGGCGAGCAGCGCCGTCTCCGTGCCGTCGGCCGTGCGGGCCCGGAAGACGAGGCTGTTGGCGATGGCGCCGACCGGTACGCCGAGCGCTTCCGCGGCCTGCGCGGCGGTGCGGACTTCGGCGGGCAGCACGCGGACGCCGTCGGCGGCGGCCTGCTGGCCGGACTCGGCCAGCACGGCTGTGACCTTGGCGACGGCGGGATGGTCGAGCGAGCTCATGCGGTTATGAGACCACGCCACCGGCACCGTGTCCCGCGCCACGCCCCCGGAATCCACCGGCGGGGTTGAGCGAACGCGGCACCTGGGGTTACTCTGGAAATCGTTCGAACAGACGTTCGACACCTGGTGAGCGCGCACCGGCCGGTGCCCGGCGCGGGGGCGGGGGAAGCGCCTCGGCGCCGGGCATCGGGCCGGAGCTCACCCGAGCAGGAGGAGGGTTGTCATGTCCGTCTCGGTCGTGTCCCCCGCGGACCCCGGGCAGCCGCAGCTGCCCCTGTCGCTGCGGCCGCCCGCGCCGCCGGCCGCGGTCGCCCTGCTCGCCCAGGCCAAGCGCGGGCTGGCCGGCGCCGAGCGCGAGCGTGACCCGGCGGAGCGGTTCATCGGGGCTTATCTGTCCGCGCTGCGCGGCGCCGCGGCGGTGCTCGCCGCGCGCGGCCGCCCGAGCCGGGGACGGTCCCGCCCGGCCAGCGGCTGGGTCCTGCTCGACGCCGTCGCGCCCGAGCTCCGGGAGTGGTCGGCGTTCTTCGCGGCCAACTCGGCCACGCGCGCCGCCGCGGAGGCCGGCATCACCGGCCGGGTCACCGCCGAGTCGGCGGCGGACCTGCTGCGCGCCACGTCGTTGTTTCTTGAGGTCGTCCGCCGTGTCGTGCACGGAGAGCCGATAACGGGCGAAGCCCATGTCGCGTGAGCTAGGTCCGGTCGACCATGGCCGGTTGCTCGAAGCCCTCGGGGTCGAGGCGAGGGTGCTCGGGGAGGTGGCCCACGCGGCGTCGCCCGACAGCCCGGTGCCCACCACGCCGGGCTGGACGCTGAACGAGCTGCTCCGGCACGTCGGCAGCATCTACCGGCTCGCGTGGGGATGGATGACGGAAGGGCACCGGCCCGTCCACTGGCAGCGCGGCCCGCTGCCGGGCGAGCCGGTGGCCGAGTACTTCGACGCCGGCCGGGAGGCGCTGCTGGCCGAGCTGGCCGCGCACGATCCGTCGGCGCGCGCGTCCACCTGGTGGCCCGCGGACCCGACGTACGGTTTCTGGCGCCGTCGCATGCTGCACGAAACCCTGGTCCACCGGTTCGACGCCGAGCGCGCCGCGGGCGTGGCGCACTCCCCGGTCCCGGACGACCTGGCCGCCGACGGCGTGGACGAGGTGCTCACCCTGTACTTCGACCAGAAGCTCGCCACCATGGGCCTGGCCGGCACTCGCCACGGCACGGTGGGGATCCGCACCGGCGGGCACAGCTGGATCGCCCGCGCGGGCCCCGACGAGACAGTCGCTTGGCGCTGTTCCGCCGAGGAGGCCGAGGCCGCGGACGAACTAGTCGAGGCCGAAGCGTCACGGGTCTACCTGTGGCTCTGGGGCCGCGCGGCCCCAACGGCCGTCACCGTCACCGGCGGCCACGACCTCGCCGCCCAGGTCTGGGCCCTGCTGCGGCTCGCCACCCGCTGAACCGGAGAGTGGGGAAGCTTTTCCGGTTTCTGTCGGTAGGTGTTTCGGCGCAGCGCCGATTCCTGCGCGGCGGCGTTTTTTGTCGGTGCCCGCCGCTAACTTGGCGGGATGGCTACGCGTTTGGTGAACCTGGTGGTCGACGCGGCACGGCCCCAGGAGCTCGCAAGCTTCTGGGCCGCGCTGCTCGGCTGGCAGGCAGCCGCCGACCTACCGGACGAGGTCGAGGTCCACGCACCCCCCGACGACGGGTGGGAGCTTGACCTGATCTTCGTGCCAGTGCCAGTGCCACCTGTATCGCTGGCACCGTCGCCGCCCGCGCCGCCGCTGGTGCCGAAGGTGGCCAAGAACCGCATCCACCTCGACTTGGCGAGTACCTCGGCGGCGCACCAGGCCGAGCGCGTGGAGCGCGCGCTGGAGCTGGGCGCGCGCCGGTTGGACCTCGGCCAGGGTGATGTGCCGTGGGTGGTGCTCGCCGATCCCGAAGGGAACGCGTTCTGCGTACTGGAGCCGCGCGAGGAGTACGCGGATTCGGGGGCGGTGGCGGCGATCGTCGTCGATGCCGGGGAGCCCGCGCGGCTGGCGGGGTTCTGGTCGGCGCTCACCGGCTGGCCGGTGTCGTCGGCGGAGGATGTGATCGTCGGGCTGCGGGCGCCGTCCGGGCGTGGGCCGTGGCTGGAGTTCCTGCGCTCGGCTGATCACAAACTCGGCAAGAACCGGCTGCACCTCGACGTCGCCCCGCACGCAGGGGAGGACCACGCGGCGGCGGTCGTACAGGTGGTCGCGGCCGGGGCGGCACCTGCCGACGTCGGGCAGGGCGACGTGCCGTGGGTGGTGCTCGCCGACCCCGAAGGGAACGAGTTCTGCGTGCTCACGCCCCGCTGAGCCGTGTTTCGAGCGGATAACGGAACTCCGCCGAACGCTGACAAGCGCGAAACACCACGCGACGGGCCCGGTTACAACCACCGGGGACCGTGGGGGCATGGAAACCTTCCGAGCCCGGCCGAATCGCACGCCGCTGGTGGCGGAGCTGCCGCCCGAGGAGCCGACCGCGTCCGCGTGGCGCGTCCGGGTCCGGATGGACGACCGGCCCGGCACGCTCGCGCGCATCGCCATCCGCCTGGCCGACCTCGAGTGCAACATCCTGGGCCTCACCGTGCTCCCGGTGCCCGGCGGCGTGCTCGACGAGATCGTGCTGCGGCCCGCCACCGGCCTGCCCAAGGAGGTACTCGCGGAGGCCATCCGCGGTGAGGGCTGCGAGTGCTCCGGCATCGTCGACGCCGACGTCCGCGAACTGCGCGACACGGCGTCCTTCGCGTTGTCGGCGGCCCGCCGCGCGGTCGACGATCCCGAGCGACTCGCCGAAGTGCTCCGCGACGTGCTCGCCGCCGACCTCGTCACGCGCGTCCCAGCGCCGGAGGGCAACCCGGGCCGCACCGAGAGCGGCCACCGCGCGGTCTTCCCGCTCGACGCGGACACGGTGCTGGTCGCGCGCCGCCGCTGGGCGCCGTTCGTGGAGCTGGAGCTGACCCGCGCGGCCGCGTTGATCACGCTGCTGGCGGCCATGCGCCACAACGTCTCGGGCGCTGTTGTGCTGGACCGCCCGGACGGTGCCGCCGTCATCCTCCGCCCCGGCACCCCGCGCGACGCCGACGCTGTCTCCGAGCTGCACCAGCGTTGCTCGATGAAAACACTGTTCCGTCGTTACCACACCGGCGTCCGCACCGTGCCGCGCAGATGGCTCCACAAACTGCTGACGCCCCCGCGCGGCTCGAGCGTCCTCGCGGTCTGCGGCCGTGAGGTCATCGGCCTGGGACAGCTGATTCCGCAACCGGACGGCACCGCGGAAGTCTCGCTGCTGGTGGAGGACGCCTGGCAGGCCGAAGGCATCGGCACGGCTTTGCTGGCCCGCCTCGCCGTCCTGGCCACCTCCGCGGGCCACACGGAACTCACCGCCGTCTGCCTCCCCGGCGACGACACGATGTCCCGGACCGCCGCCCGCGCCGGCCTCCGCGCCGAACGCTCCACCACGGACACCTCGGCCCTGCGCTTCTTCCTGCCCTGAGCCAGAGCAGGCCTAAACCGAGTCTGCAGGGCAGAGCGGACAGGACTAGAGCCGCGCCGAACCGAAGCTGCGCCGAACCGAACCAGCGCCGAACGCTGAACCAGCGCAGCGCCGAACCGAGCCTGCGCAGAGCCGAGCCGAGTCTGCAGGGCAGAGCGGGCGGACCCAGCTTGCCGAGCGCTGGTCGGCCGGGCCGCGAACTTGACCCGAGCCGGGTGCGGGCGCAGCCTGCCTTGGCCAGCCACTCCCGCCGATGCTCTCCCGCCATCCCCGGTGGAGATCGCGCGAATCGGCGGCCGTGCCGACCCGCAACCGCGCGGGTCGGCAACTGCGCAGGTTGGCAACTGTGTGGGTTAGCAACCGTGCAAGCCGTGCGGGGCAGGCAACCACGCGGGTCGGCGACCATGCGGGTCGAGTTGTCGTGCGGGGCACGCAAGGCGGCGCAGCGACGGTCAGGCTCAGTGGTGGTCAGGTGGGGCGGAGCAGGTGGTGGTCAGGTGAAGCGGAACAGCGGTGGTCAGGCGGGGCGGAGCAGGCGGTGGCCAGCTGAGGCGGAGCAGCAGTGGTCAGGCGGGGCGGACCGGTGGCTCCGGGATCAGCGGTTCCAGAACCAGTCCTTGCCGCGGGCTTCGCGGAGGGCCTGTTTCTTGTGGTCGGACGTGAGGCGGTCCAGGTAGAGCTTGCCGTCGAGATGGTCGGTCTCGTGCTGGAGGCACTGGGCGAGCACGTCGACGCCCTCGACCTCGATCGGCTCGTTGCGGAGGTCGACGCCGCGGACCACGGCGTGCTTCGCGCGGACCGTGGGGAACCACAGTTCCGGCACGGACAGGCAGCCCTCGCCGATTTCGTGCGTCTCCTCGGACAGCGAGACGATCTCGGGGTTGATCACGTAGCCCGTGAGGCCCCCGACGTCGTAGCTGAACACCCGCAGGCTCACGCCGATCTGCGGCGCCGCGAGCCCGGCCCGGCCCTCCGGCTCGACCGAGTCCAGCAGGTCCTTCACCAGCGCTTCGATCTTCTTGTCGAAGGTGGTCACGGGATCGCAGACCGTCTTCAGCACCGGGTCACCGAAGTAGCGCAGTTCGCGCATCGCCATGATCGAACGTCCTTATGTCACCGAGTGTCCGCGGAAAGTCTAGTGACCACGGTGCTCACGCCCGTAGCCGCAGGCCCTTCGGCGTCGCGCGGAACCCGGCCTCCTGCAGGATGTCCGCGAGCTCGGACGTCAGCGCGTGCTCGCCGTCGGCCCGCTGCACGGCGAGCTGGCCGAGCCAGCCCTCGCGCACGGCCGTGGACAACGCCGCCGCGGCCTGCTGCAAGGCCGGCCGCTCCTCGGTGAAACTCAACAGCGACTTGCCGCCCCGTTCGACGTACAACGCCGGCATCCCGTCGACCAGCACCGCCAGCGCCCCGGCCTTCCGCGCCGGCCGGTGCTTCGTGTCACCCGTCGCGGCCGGCCAGGACAGCGCCGCCCCGTACGGCTGCGCCGGGTCCGCCGCGGCCAGCACCACCGCACTGCCCGCCTGGCCCGGTCTGCCCCCGGAGTGGTCGGCTTGGGGGCCGGACACCGCGCGGAGCCGGTCAACCGCGCCCTTCGCCGCGAACTGGGCCGCGCCGAGACCTTCGACGACGTAACCGCGCACGACCTGGCCGGCGTCCTCCATGCCGCGCAGCACCTTGTAGATCCCCGAGAACCCGCCCGTGACGCGTTCGGTGTCGAGCGCGCCGCGGGTGAGCACGCCATGGCGTTCCAGGAACGCTTCCGTGCGAGCGTGCGCCCGGCGGGTCGGGTCCGTCTCGCGGGGCGGGGTGAGAGCCCAGCGCCCGGCGACCGTCGGCGGCCCGGACCGCGACGGCATCGCCGGGCGGCCCGCCCGCATCCGCGCGTACCGCCCGCGCGGCGCCTGCCGCCGGGGCTTGTGCGCGCCGTGCCCCGCGACCTGCGCGCGCAGCGGCCCCAGGGTGTCGCCGGTGACCAGCCCGGCCCAGACCAGATCCCACAGGGCGGCGACGACCGCGCCGTCGTCCGGCGGCGCCTCCAGCTGTGGTGTGACCCGGTCCACCAGCTGGCGGAAGAACAGCGCCCCACCGTCCAAAGCGGACACGACCGCCGTGTGCAGCGGGCTCGACGGCGGGTCCTCCTCCACCTCCGGTAGCAGCAGGTCCGCGACGTCGGACGGCGCCAGCGCCAGCCAGCCGTCCCCGCCCGCCAGCGCCCCGCAGCCCGCCCAGGTGACCTCGCCCGCCGTGGTCAGCTCGTCGAGCAGCGCGGGGGAGTACCCCGGCAGCCGGCTCGGCAGGATCAGCGACTCGACCGCGCTCGCCGGCAACGGCGCGCCCGCCAGCTGCTCCACCACCGACAGCACGTCGTCGGCCGTGGGCGCCGACCGCAGCCGGCCGCCGATTCCGTGCCACGCCGGCAGGAACCGGCCCAGCGCCGCCGGCTCCACGGGCTCGACCTCCGCCCGCAGCCGCGCCAGCGACGCCCGCCGCAGCCGCCGCAGCACCGCCGAGTCGCAGTACTCGACGCCGACGCCGTGCGTCTCCGGGTGCCCGACCGGGCTCAGCTCCCCGCGCACCAGCCTGCCCTGCCCGGTCAACCGGTCGAGCACGCCGACGACCACCGCCGTGCCCAGCCCGAACCGCGCGGCCGCCGCCGACGCCGGGAACGGCCCGCGGACCCGCGCGTACCGCGACAGCAGGTCGCCCAGCGGGTCTTCGACCGGCTCCGTGAACGCCTCCGGCACGCCCACCGGCAGCGCGGCGCCCAGCGCGTCACGCACCCGGCCCGCGTCCTCGATCGCGAGGTACCGCTCCTCGCCGGCGATCCGCACCCGGATGGCCCGCCGCGTGGATTCCAGCTCCGCCAGCCACTCCGGCTGGATCCCGCGCTCGCCCGCCTCCACTGTGGACAGATCGCCGAGGAACCGCAGCAGGTCGGCCGCGTCCTCGGCCGACCGCGCGTGGCGCTCGGGATCGAGCCGCTGCAGCGACCGCTCCACTTCTCGCACCGCGTCCGGGTCGAGCAGTTCGCGGATCGCCTCCGTGCCCAGCAATTCGGCGAGCAGCGTGGAGTCCAGTGACAGCGCGGCCGCCCGCCGCTCGGCCAGCGGCGCGTCGGTCTCGTACAGGAACATCCCGACGTAGCCGAACAGCAGGCTGCGCGCGAACGGCGAGGCCGACGGCGTCTCGACCTCCACCAGACGCACCCGGCGCGCCCGGACGTCGGCCATCAGCTCCCGCAGCCCGCCCACGTCGTAGACGTCCTGCAGGACTTCCCGCATCGCCTCCAGCACCACGGGGAACCGCTCGTACTTCGACGCCACCGACAGCAGTTGCGACGCCCGCTGCCGCTGCTGCCACAAGGGCGTCCGGCGCCTCGGGTCCCGTCGCGGCAGCAACAGCGACCGCGCCGCGCACTCCCGGAAGCGCGCGGCGAACACCGCCGAGCCGCCGACCTCCGCGACGATCAGCTGCTCGACCTCCTCGGGGTCCAGCAGCACGTCGTCGGCGCCGATGGTCACCTCGGCGCCGTCGGCGTCGAGCGCGTCGGGCAGGCGCAGCACGATGCCGTCGTCGGAGTGCGCCACCTGCGCGTCGACCCCGCGGTTCTCCCTCAGCCGGGCCGCGATGGCCAGCGCCCACGGCGCGTTCACCTGCGCCCCGAACGGCGAGTGCACCACGATCCGCCAGTCGCCCAGCTCGTCGCGGTAGCGCTCGAGCAGGATCGTGCGGTCGTTCGGCACGTGCCGGGTCGCCGACTTCTGCTCTTCCAGGTACGCCAGCAGGTTGTCGCACGCCCGCTGGTCGAGCCCGGCCGCCGCGGCCCGCGCACGGGCCGTTTCGGCGTCCGATGTGGACAGTTCGCGGACGAACGCGCCCAGCGCGCGCCCCAGCTCCAGTGGCCGCCCGGCCGCGTCGCCCTTCCAGAACGGCATCCGCGCGGGCTGCCCCGGCGCGGGCACCACGATCACGCGGTCGTGCGTGATTTCGGTGATCCGCCACGAGGACGTGCCCAGCAGGATGGTGTCGCCGACCCGCGACTCGTACACCATCTCCTCGTCGAACTCGCCGACGCGCGAGCCGGGCTTGTCGTCCGCGCCCGGGGTCATCACGGTGAACAGCCCGCGGTCGGGGATCGTGCCGCCGGAGGTGACCGCCAGCCGCTGCGAGCCCGGCCGCCCGCGCAGCTCGTCGGCGACGCGGTCCCAGGTGATCCGCGCGCGCAGCTCACCGAACTCCTCGCTCGGGTACCGGCCGGCGAGCATGTCGAGCACCGCGTGCAGCGCGTCGTCCGGCAGCGCGGCGAACGGCGCCGCCCGCCGCACCAGCGCCGCGACTTCCGGCACCGTCCACGGCTCCAGCGCCACCATCGCGACGATGTGCTGGGCCAGCACATCGAGCGGGTTGCGCGGGTACCGCACGGCCTCGATCGCCCCGGCCGCCATCCGTTCCGCGACCACCGCGCAGGAAACCAGGTCGCCCCGGAACTTCGGGAACATCACCCCGGACGACACCGCGCCCACCTGGTGCCCGGCCCGGCCGACCCGCTGCAGCCCGGACGCGACCGTCGGCGGGGCCTCGATCTGCACGACCAGGTCGACCGCGCCCATGTCGATGCCCAGCTCCAGCGACGACGTCGCCACCACACACGGCAGCCGCCCGGACTTCAGGTCCTCCTCGACGTGGGTGCGCTGCTCCCGCGACATCGACCCGTGGTGCGCCCGCGCGACCACCGGCGCCGCGCCCGTGGCCAGCCCCGACTGTCCGACCGCCTCGGCCGGGAACGCGTCTTCGGCGCGCAGCTCGGTCTGCTCGGCCGCCAGCTCGTTGAGCCGGGCGGTGAGCCGCTCGGTCAGCCGCCGGGAGTTGGCGAACACGATGGTCGAGTGGTGCGCCCGGACCAGCTCCAGCACGCGCTCTTCCACCGCGGGCCAGATCGACGGCCGCTTCACCGCGGCCCCCGCGATCTCTTCCTGCGTGCCGATGCCGCCCTCTGACGGTAAATCAGCCAGCGACGTCAGGTCGTCCAGCCGCTCCATCGGTGACGGCGCCGGCCCGTCGAGGTTCGCCATGTCCTCGACCGGCACCTCTACCCGCACTTCGATCGTCTTCGCGAGCTTCGGCTGCACCACTGTGACCGGGCGCCCGCCCGCGAGGAACGCGCTCACCTCGTCGACCGGCCGGACGGTCGCGGACAGCCCGATCCGCTGCGCCGGCTTGGGCAGCAGCGCGTCGAGCCGCTCCAGCGACAGCGCCAGGTGCGCGCCGCGCTTCCCGCCCGCGACCGCGTGCACCTCGTCGACGATCACCGTCTCGACCCCCGCCAGCGACTCGCGCGCCGACGAGGTGAGGATCAGGAACAGCGACTCCGGCGTGGTCACCAGCACGTCCGGCGGCGTCTTGCCGAACGACCGCCGCTCGGCCGCGGTGGTGTCGCCGGTGCGCATGCCGACCTCGATCCCCGGCACCGGCAGCCCCAGCCGCCGCGCCGCCTGCGAGATCCCGGCGAGCGGTGCGCGCAGGTTTCGCTGGACATCGACCGCCAGCGCCTTCAGCGGCGAGACGTACAGGATCCGGCAGCGCTTGCGCGGCTCGGCCGGCGGCGGCTCCACCGACAGCCGGTCCAGCGCCCAGAGGAACGCGGACAGCGTCTTGCCGGACCCGGTGGGCGCGACGACCAAGGCGTGTTCCCCGGCGTGCGCGGCCCGCCAGGCCCCCTCCTGCGCCGCGGTGGGCGCGGCGAAGGCCCCCGCGAACCAGGTGCTGGTCGCGGGGGAGAAGAGGTCTAGCACGTCTGCTGCCACGTTCTCCATCATGCGCGGCACCCCCGACAGTTTCGGTTCCGGTCGCCGTCGAAGGCGGTCCGCTCAGAGCGAACGGCCGGAGAGAACGCCTGGTCGGAGGCGTACGGGACGGGTGCGGCCTCACCCGTCCGAGCGATCCTGGCAAGCTGCGCCGGAGCCACGGAGGAGCGGTCAGACACCGCGTAAGGCGGATGCCCGAAACACGTGTCCACCTCGTCTCACGGCAGGCCGCCGGTGACGGCACGTCGGCAACACCAAGCCTGCTCCACTGTGGACACCGGGCTCACCACGAGGCCCGGCCGCCGGACCACCCGGTGCACCCCGTGCGAGCTGCCGGGGGCGCCGAGATGGTGGGTCCCGTCACGTTCGCCCGCCGAGGGGAAGCGAGTTTCACGGGTCCGCACGCACGGTGACCGTCCGCGTGGGAGCATCACCGCCAGCACCGCTACGTCGAGGGGGAGTGCTGTGCGGATCCTGTCGGTGGACCTCGGGACGTCCAACACCGTCGCCGTCCTTTCGGCACACGGCATGCCGCCGAGGGTCGTCGAGGTGGACGGTTCGGCCAACATGCCCTCCGCGATCTTCGCCGGCGAGGACGGCACGATCATGGTCGGCCGCGACGCCGAGCGCCGCGCGCGCCTGGACCCGACGCGCTTCGAGCCCAACCCGAAGCGCCGCATCGACGAGCAGACCCTGCTGCTGGGCACCGACGTCGTGCCCGTGAACGAGGCGCTGGCCGCCATCCTGCGCCGCGTGCTCGACGAGATCACCCGCCAGCTCGGCGGCGAGCAACCCGACGAAGTCCGGCTGACGCATCCCGCGCAGTGGGGGCCGGTGCGCCGCAACGTCCTGCTGTCCGCGGCCCGGCTGGCCGGCATCGGTTCGAGCGTGCTGCTGGTGCCCGAGCCTGTCGCGGCGGCCGCGCACTTCGCGTCGTTCCCGGGCAAGGCGCTGGCGCCCGGGCAGGCGCTCGCGGTCTACGACCTCGGCGCGGGCACCTTCGACGTCGCCGTCGTCGGCGCCACCCAGAACGGCTTCGTGGTGCTGGCCGAGGACGGCCTGCCCGACCTCGGCGGGCTCGACGTGGACCAGGCGCTGATGGTGCACGTCGGCCGCGAGGTCTCGCACTCGGACCCGCAGCGCTGGCAACGGCTCCTGCGCCCGGAGTCCACCGCGGACCGCCGTACGCGGCGCGCGCTGCAGGAGGACGTGAAGGCCGCCAAGGAGGCTCTGTCCCGGCACCCGCAGACCGAGGTGCCGATGCCGGAGCCGTTCAAGGACGTGCTGGTCACCCGCGGCGAGCTGGAAGGCCTGGTGCGCCCGGCGATGCTGCGCAGCGTCGAACTGCTGTCGCGCACGCTCCGCTCGTCCGGGCTGACGCCGGACCGGCTCGCGGGCATCTACCTGGTCGGCGGGTCGAGCCGGCTGCCGCTGGTCGGCTCGATGATCGCGGAGAAGCTCGGCGTGGTGCCGGGCAGCCTCGACCAGCCGGAGACGGCCGTGGCCCTCGGCGCGCAGCACGTGGCGCGCGACGGGCTGTCGATGCGGACGCAGAACGTCGAGGGCCCGGTCGCGGCCGGGACGCCGGCGCCGTTCGCGCCGCCGGTCGCCGCCATACCGGGCGGATACCCGGCGCGGCCCGGCTACCCGCAGCAGCCGCCGTCGTTCCCGCCCCAGCAGCAGCACGCGCCGGCGCCGTCGAACTTCCCCACGTACTCGCTGTCCGACCAGGCCGCGCCGCCGAAGAAGGGCGGGCGGACGAAGCTGTGGATCGGGATCGCCGTGGCGGTGGTCGTGGTGCTCGCCGCGGGGCTGACGTTCTTCCTGACCTCGAGCTCCTCGGTGAAGACCTACACCGCCGAGGAGTGCAAGACGCCCGGCCCGGCCGACTCCGGCGGGCTCACCGGCTGCATGCGCCAGCTCGCCGGGACGATCGCCGGCACCGGCGACTGCAAGCCGGGCATGGGCAACGGCCCCGCCGCGCCCGCGCAGAGCCTCGGCGCGACGTCGACGTGCTCGGCGCCCGGCCGCGCGGGCACTCAGGTGACGTACGTGCAGGGCACTTCGGCGGACGAGCTGAAGCAGTACACCGACGGGCTGCTGACTTCCGCGGGCGGCGACCGGACCGAGGCCGACTGGGCGGGCAACGGGCTCAAGGGCCGGTACTCGTCCGCGGCCGGGCAGGCCTCGGCGGTGCTGGTGTTCACGGTGGCCGACCGGCCGCTCGTCGGCTTCATTTACCAGCTGAACTCGAGCGACCAGGCGGCCGCGACCACGCCCGGCACGCTGGCCGACTACTTCGAGCAGAGCGTTCAACCGGGGAAGTGAGCGGAACCCGGAGCCGGCTCTGGCGCGAACGGGCCGTTCGCGGCGCCGGGGCGCGCGCGAGCTAGCATTCGGCCGATGCGTATCACGGTTTTCCGGCGGCTCATGGCCGAAGAGTTCGGCGCCGGCCGGGCCGCGGTGCTGACCAGCGACCACGTGTTCAGCGGGCTCGGTGGCCGGACCATCGAACAGGCGCTGGGCTCCGGCATCCCGCCCAAGCAGATCTGGCGCGAGGTCTGTACTGCCTTCGACATCCCGCCGGAGCGGCGCTGACCTGCGGTCTCTTCGCCGCGCAGACTCGGACGGGCGAAAAATCCTAGCGCAAGGGCGTGTCGGTACTTTCCTCGAACAGGTGTTCGTCTAGTGTGTTGTCCACACCGGGGCCAGCGATCCACAGATCGGTCGCCGCGCCTGGAATTGTCGGTCCCTGCCCGTAGCGTCGGACCGAACAGTGCTTGATCCAAACAGAGCTTGATCTGGACAATCGAACAAGCCCCACAGGCCCAACCAGCGAGGTGGACTTCCCATGGCACCAGCAGCACCCGACAAGGACAAGGCGCTCGAGCTCGCCCTGGCCCAGATCGACAAGCAGTACGGCAAGGGCTCCGTGATGCGCCTCGGCGAAGAGGGCCGTGCCCCCATCGCCGTGATCCCGACCGGGGCGATCGCACTCGACGTCGCGCTCGGGATCGGCGGGCTGCCGCGGGGCCGGGTCGTCGAGATCTACGGCCCGGAGTCCTCCGGTAAGACGACCGTCGCCCTGCACTCGGTGGCCAACGCGCAGCGGAACGGCGGCATCGCGGCGTTCATCGACGCGGAGCACGCGCTGGACCCGGAGTACGCCAAGAAGCTCGGCGTGGACACCGACGCGCTGCTGGTCTCCCAGCCGGACACCGGTGAGCAGGCGCTGGAGATCGCGGACATGCTGATCCGCTCGGGCGCGCTCGACATCCTGGTCATCGACTCGGTCGCCGCGCTCGTGCCGCGCGCCGAGATCGAGGGCGAGATGGGTGACAACCACGTCGGCCTGCAGGCCCGCCTGATGAGCCAGGCGCTGCGGAAGATGACCGGTGCGATGAACAACTCCGGCACCACCGCGATCTTCATCAACCAGCTGCGCGAGAAGATCGGCGTCATGTTCGGCTCCCCGGAGACGACGACCGGTGGCAAGGCGCTCAAGTTCTACGCTTCGGTCCGCCTCGACGTGCGCCGCATCGAGACCCTGAAGGACGGCGGCGAGCCGGTCGGCAACCGCACCCGGGTGAAGGTGGTCAAGAACAAGGTCGCGCCGCCCTTCAAGCAGGCCGAGTTCGACATCCTCTACGGCCACGGCATCTCCCGCGAGGGCTCGCTCATCGACATGGGCGTCGACCAGGGCATCCTGCGCAAGTCCGGTGCCTGGTACACCTACGAGGGCGACCAGCTCGGCCAGGGCAAGGAGAACGCGCGGAAGTTCCTGCTCGACAACCCGGACATCGCCAACGAGATCGAGAAGCGGATCAAGGAGAAGCTGGGCATCGGCGCGAAGGTCGACGCCGAGGCCGAGGCCGTCGAAGCGGTGCCCGCTCCCGTCGACTTCTAAGGGGCCGAGGGAAAGGGTGAGTGTGTCCACGGGGCACGCTCACCGTGACCTCTCCTTCCGACATCCACAGGGCGGACTCCAGCCAGGGCGGGCCTGCGGACGCCCGGCGGAGGCCGGTTTCCTGGTGGCCGCGGTTCGTCAGCCGCGGTCACCTGAGTTCGAGTGATGGGAGCGGTTGTGGCGAGGGCGCCGAAGGTGGATCCGGCGGAGCTGCCGCCGGAGGAACGGGCGAAGAAGGCCAAGGAGATCTGCTTCGATCTGCTGGCCATGCGGCCCCGCACGGGCGAGGAGCTCCGGCAGGCCTTGCACCGCAAGGGGTTCGACGAGCCGACGATCGAGACCCTGCTCGGCAAACTGGACCGGGCGGGGCTGATCAACGACGCGGAGTTCGCCGAGGTCTGGGTCCGTTCCCGGCACGCCAACCAGGGTCTCTCCCGCACCGCGCTCGTCGCCGAGCTGCGTCGTAAGGGCGTCGACGACGAGATCGCCGTCCAGGCCGCGAGCGAGGTCGACCGCGAGGCTGAGGAGCAGCGGGCCCGCGAGCTGGTCCGCAAGCGCCTGGGCTCGCTGGGCAACGTCGACGAGCAGACAGCCATCCGCCGCCTGCTCGGTTTCCTCGGCCGCAAGGGTTATCCGCAGGGTCTGGCTTACACCGTCATCCGCGAGGAGCTGCGTGAGTACGGCGCCGAGTCCACCATCCTGGACGACGCCGTCATCGAGTGACGGGCCGCGACCGATCGGCCACAGCAGAGCGGCTTTCCTTGGGGTACAAGGAAAACTGAGACCGCCGTTCCCCGGAATCGACCGCGGGGGAACGGCGGCACAAAGCCAGGAGTCAGGCGCCGAGCTTCGCGGCTTCCGCGGCGAGGGACTCGACGGCAGCGAAGTCCTTGGCGGCCAGCAGCTTCTTCGGGGTCAGCCAGGAGCCGCCGATGCAGCCGACGTTCGGCAGGGCCAGGTAGGTCGGGGCGGTGGCCGCGGTGATACCGCCGGTCGGGCAGAAGCGCAGGGCCGGCAGGGGGCCGGCGATGGACTTCAGGTAGTCCACGCCACCGCTGGCCTCCGCGGGGAAGAACTTCAGCGCGGTCAGGCCGCGTTCGGCCAAGCGCATCGCCTCCGACACCGTGCCGGCGCCCGGGAGGAACGGCAAGCCGGTCGCGAAGGCGGCTTCGAGGACGGTGTCCGTGCAGCCCGGCGTCACGAGGAACTTCGCGCCCGCGTCGGCGGCCTGCTTGGCCTGGCCGGCGCTGGTCACCGTGCCGGCGCCGATCACGATGTCCGGCACCTCCGCGGCCACGCGCTCGATCGCGGCGAGCGCCACGGGCGTGCGCAGGGTCAGCTCGATCACCCCGATGCCGCCGGCGAGCAGGGCGCGCGCGGTGGGCACCGCGTCGCCGAGGTCGTCGATCACCACGACGGGCATCACGGGGGACAGTTCGAGCAGGTCCGTGCCGGTGGTCACTGACCGACCTCCTGGGTTTCCAAAGCGGCTTCCAAAGTGGGCAAGGGCAGGCCGGGACCGAACCCCGGGCCACGGCCGAGGGGCGGCGGCCCCTGGACCCCGCGGTAGAGGTCCAGCTCCGGCGTGAGCGCCCCGAAGACGCTCGCGCCCTGGTCGGCGGGACCGACCGCGCGGCGCAGCGCCCCGAACAGCTCCCGCCCGGTGCCGGTCCAGGATGCCTCGGACGGGGGCGCGTCCACCAGGTCGCGGCGGGCGAGTTCTTCGTCACCGACCAGCACGTCCAGCGTGCCGGCCCGGGCGTCGAGGCGGATCACGTCGCCGTCGGCGATGCGGCCGATCGGCCCGCCCACGGCGGCTTCCGGCGTCACCTGGATCGCCGCCGGGATCTTGCCCGAGGCGCCCGACATGCGGCCGTCGGTGAGCAACGCCACCTGGTAACCGCGGTCCATCAGCACGCCGAGCGCCGGCGTGAGGCCGTGCAGCTCCGGCATCCCGTTGGCCTGCGGGCCCTGCTGCCGCAGCACGACCACGACGTCACGGTCCAGCTCGCCGGCCTCGAACGCCGTCTTGAACGCTTCCTGCGACGTGAACACCCGCGTCGGCGCCTGCACCACGCGGTGCTCCGGCGCCACGGCCGACACCTTGGTCACCGCCCGGCCGAGGTTGCCCGCGACCATCCGCAGCCCGCCGTCCGGGGCGAACGGCCGCTCCGCCGGACGCAGGACGTCCTCGTCGAGGCTGTGCGTCGGCACGTCGCGCCACACCAGTTCGCCGTCGGACAGGATCGGCTCCTCGGTGTAGCGGCGCAGCCCGAACCCGGCGACGGTGTGCACGTCCTCGTGCAGCAGCCCCGCGTCGAGCAGCGTGCCCACCAGGAACTGGATGCCGCCGGCGGCGTGGAAGTGGTTGATGTCCGCGCTGCCGTTCGGGTACACCCGCGCCAGCAGCGGCACCACCGCGGACAGGTCCGAGAAGTCGTCCCAGGTCAGCTGGATGCCCGCCGCGGCGGCGATCGAGACCAGGTGCATCGTGTGGTTGGTCGAGCCGCCCGTGGCCAGCAGGGTGATGACGCCGTTGACGAACGCCTTCTCGTCCAGCACCCGGGAGATCGGCGTGTACGACTCGCCGCGCGACAGCAAGACCATGCGCCGCCCGGCTTCCTCGGTCAGCGCCCGGCGCAGTGGCGAGTTCGGCTGGACGAAGCTGGCGCCCGGCAGGTGCAGGCCCATCACCTCGACCACCATCTGGTTCGAGTTCGCCGTGCCGTAGAACGTGCAGGTTCCCGCGGAGTGGTACGAAGCCGCTTCGGCGTCGAGGAGGTCTTCGCGCGTCGCGAGGCCCTCGGCGTACAGCTGCCGCACGCGGGCTTTCTCCTTGTTCGGCAGGCCGGAGTTCATCGGACCCGCGGGCACGAGGATCGCCGGCAGGTGCCCGAAGGACAGCGCGCCGGCCAGCAGGCCCGGCACGATCTTGTCGCACACGCCCAGCAGCAGCGCGGCGTCGAACATGTCGTGTGACAACGCGATCGCCGTCGCCATCGCGATCACCTCGCGGCTGAAGAGCGACAGCTCCATGCCCGGGCGGCCCTGCGTGATCCCGTCGCACATCGCGGGCACGCCGCCGGCGAACTGGGCGACACCGCCGGCCTCGCGCACGGACTTCTTCAGCCAGGCCGGGTACTCCTGCATCGGCTGGTGCGCGGAAAGCATGTCGTTGTAAGAGGAAACGATGGCGACGCCCGGCGCGCGGACTTCGCGCAGCGCGGCCTTGTCGACGCCTTCCATCGCGGCGAAGCCGTGCGCGAGGTTGCTACAGGCCAGGCCGCGGCGGACCGGTCCCTCGTCGTAAGCCGACGCGCTGCGTTCGAGATAGGCCCCGCGCGTCGCCGCACTGCGCTCCACGATGCGGGCGGTGACTTCGGCGACCACGGGGTGCACGGGGGTCTTTCTGGCGGGCTGGTTCGGGATGCTGTTCATGTCCGGCTCCCGGCTCACTGGTGGTGGGGGGTCCGCGGGACGGCAGCTCTGGCGTCGCAGGAACGTGACGCCAACCACGGTAACCGGTCGGAGCCGCACTTTCAAAATCGATTCAGAAGACCCCTAGAGGTGAGCCCGATCACTCCCGGTCAGGGAGATGTGCTACTTGTCACAGTGCACACAGCGGGGCAGAGTCGTAGGTGACGACGTGATCGTCACCCCGGTCCTGTCAGCGCAGAGAAGAGGGAGGCACCCGATGTCCACCACCGAACTCACTGAACTGCGGCGCACCATTGGCCAGCTACGGCAGTGCGTGGGCGCCCTGCGCTCCCGGTACGGCGACGCGTCGGCCGTCCGCAGGCTGGCCAACGACGTCGAACGGCTCGACATCGACACCGCCGACCTGGACGGGCACCCACCCGCCGTGCCGGCCCAGGCGAAACCCGTGGACCGCGTCCCCGTGCCGGACACCCCGTACGACCCGGCGCTGTGGCACGGCGCCGACGACGAGGGTGTTGGTGGATACAAGCGCGACCAGCGGTGAGCGCTCCCACTGACAACGACGTCAGCCGGGAAGGCACCGGTGTTCGCGCACCGGGCCGGGCCCGGATCGCCGACCGGACCCTGCGGACCGACCGATGGTGGCTGCAGCCCCTGCTCACTGTGCTGGGGCTGGCCACTTTCATCGTCTACGCGACGGTCCGGGCTTTCGTGCGCACCGCGTACTGGGTGCCCGATTACCACTACCTGACGCCGTTTTACTCACCCTGTGTCTCCACGTCCTGTGTCGCCGGCTCGAGCCACTTCGGGCACTGGTTCGGTGCCTTCCCGAGCTGGCTCCCGCTCGGGGCGCTGGTGCTGCCGTTCCTGCTCGGCTTCCGGCTGACCTGTTACTACTACCGCAAGGCCTACTACCGCTCGGTCTGGTTCTCGCCGCCGGCGTGCGCGGTCGCGGAGCCGCACGCGCGTTACTCGGGTGAGACGCGGCTGCCGCTGATCATCCAGAACGTGCACCGCTACTTCTTCTACGTCGCGACGATCGTCTCGCTGGTCAACACCTACGACGCGGTGATGGCGTTCCACAGCCCGAGCGGCTTCGGCTTCGGGCTCGGCAACATCATCATCGTCGCGAACGTGGTGCTGCTGTGGGCGTACACGCTGTCCTGCCACTCGTGCCGGCACGTGACCGGCGGCAGGCTCAAGCACTTCTCGAAACATCCCGTGCGCTACTGGGTGTGGACCCAGGTCTCGAAACTCAACACCCGGCACATGACCCTCGCGTGGACGACCCTCGGCACCCTGGTGCTGACCGACCTCTATGTGATGCTCGTGTCGAGCGGGGCCATCGCGGACCTGCGTTTCGTGGGCTAGCGTCGGCACCCGCACCGGCGGCGAGAGAAAACCGGCAGTAACGAAGAACAACGGCGTCCAGCAGCTCTCGAGGTGGCTCTATTCATGACCGAGGTCGAACGGCACAGCTACGACGTGGTGGTGATCGGTGCCGGCGGCGCCGGTCTGCGCGCGGTGATCGAAGCGCGCGAACAGGGTTACAGCGTCGCGGTGGTGTGCAAGTCCTTGTTCGGCAAGGCCCATACCGTGATGGCCGAAGGCGGCTGCGCGGCGTCGATGGGCAACGCGAACTCCAATGACAACTGGCAGGTGCACTTCCGCGACACCATGCGCGGCGGGAAGTTCCTGAACAACTGGCGGATGGCCGAGCTGCACGCCAAGGAGGCCCCGGACCGCGTCTGGGAGCTGGAGACCTACGGCGCGCTGTTCGACCGCACCGCCGACGGCCGGATCAGCCAGCGCAACTTCGGCGGGCACACCTACCCGCGGCTGGCGCACGTCGGCGACCGGACCGGGCTCGAGCTGATCCGCACGATGCAGCAGAAGATCGTTTCGCTGCAGCAGGAGGACTTCGCCAAGTTCGGTGACTACGAGGCGCGGATCAAGGTCTTCGCCGAGTGCACCGTGACCGAGCTGCTGCTCGACGGCGGCGCGGTGGCCGGAGCGTTCGGCTACTGGCGGGAGACCGGCCGGTTCGTCCTGTTCGACGCGCCCGCCGTGGTGCTCGCGACGGGCGGCATCGGCAAGTCGTTCAAGGTCACGTCGAACTCGTGGGAGTACACCGGCGACGGCCACGCGCTGGCCCTGCGCGCGGGCGCGAAGCTGATCAACATGGAGTTCGTCCAGTTCCACCCCACCGGGATGGTCTGGCCGCCGAGTGTGAAGGGCATCCTCGTGACCGAGGGCGTCCGCGGCGACGGCGGCGTGCTGAAGAACTCCGACGACGAGCGGTTCATGTTCGGCTACGTGCCGGACGTGTTCAAGGGCCAGTACGCGGACAGCGTCGAGGAGGCCGACCGCTGGTACGCCGACGCGGACAACAACCGCCGCACGCCGGACCTGCTGCCGCGTGACGAAGTGGCGCGCGCGATCAACTCGGAGGTCAAGGAGGGCCGCGGCTCGCCGCACGGCGGGGTGTTCCTCGACATCGCGAGCCGGCTGCCCGCCGAGGAGATCCGCCGCCGGCTGCCGTCGATGTACCACCAGTTCAAGGAGCTGGCCGACGTCGACATCACCAAGGAGGCCATGGAGGTCGGCCCCACCTGCCACTACGTGATGGGTGGCATCGAGGTGGACCCGGACACCGGCGCGGCGAGCGTGCCGGGCCTGTTCGCGGCCGGCGAGTGCTCCGGCGGCATGCACGGCTCCAACCGGCTCGGCGGCAACTCGCTGTCCGACCTGCTGGTGTTCGGCCGGCGGGCCGGGCTGGGCGCGGCGGCGTACGTGGGCGGCCTCGGCGAGAGCAGGCCGAAGGTCGGGGAGTCCGATGTGGACGCTGCGGCCAAGATGGCGCTGGCGCCGTTCGACCCGCCCGAAGACGGTGTCGCCGAGAACCCCTACACCCTGCACACCGAGCTGCAGCAGTCGATGAACGACCTGGTGGGCATCATCCGCAAGGCCGGCGAGATCCGGCAGGCGCTGGAGAAGCTCGGTGAGATCCGGCAGCGGATCCTCCGCGTGACGGTGGAGGGGCACCGGCAGTTCAACCCCGGCTGGCACCTCGCCGTCGACCTGCGCAACATGCTGCTGGTCAGCGAATGCGTGGCCCGCGCGGCGCTCACCCGCACCGAGAGCCGCGGCGGCCACACCCGTGACGACTATCCGGGCATGGACGCGGAGTGGCGGCACAAGCTGTTGGTCTGCTCCGCCGTCGCGGGGGACAACCCCACGGTGCCGGACGTCGACGTGGCGGTGGCCGAGCAGCTCCCGCTGCGCCAGGACCTGCTGGAGCTGTTCGAGCTCGACGAGCTGGGCAAGTACTACACCGACGGCGAGCTCGAGAGCCACCCCGGGAGGGACTCGTGAGTTACAAGGCCAGTTTCCGGGTCTGGCGCGGCGACGACAGCGCCGGCGAGCTGCAGGACTTCAAGGTCGAGGTGAACGAGGGCGAGGTGGTGCTCGACATCATCCACCGCCTGCAGGCCACCCAGGTCTCGGACCTCGCCGTGCGCTGGAACTGCAAGGCGGGCAAGTGCGGCTCGTGCTCGGCGGAGATCAACGGCAAGCCGCGGCTGCTGTGCATGACGCGGATGTCCACGTTCACCGAGGACGAGGTCGTCACCGTCACGCCGCTGCGCACGTTCCCGGTGATCCGCGACCTCGTCACGGACGTGTCGTTCAACTACGCCAAGGCGCGGGAGATCCCGTCGTTCACGCCGCCGAAGGACCTGCAGCCGGGGGAGTACCGGATGCAGCAGGTGGACGTCGAGCGCTCGCAGGAGTTCCGCAAGTGCATCGAGTGCTTCCTGTGCCAGAACACCTGCCACGTGGTGCGCGACCACGAGGAGAACAAGGAGAACTTCGCCGGGCCGCGGTACCTGATGCGGATCGCCGAGCTGGAGATGCACCCGCTCGACGTCGCCGACCGCCGTGACGCCGCGCAGGACGAGCACGGCCTCGGCCTGTGCAACATCACCAAGTGCTGCACCGAGGTGTGCCCGGAAGGCATCCACATCACCGACAACGCGCTGATCCCGATGAAGGAGCGGGTCGCCGACCGTAAATACGATCCGATCGTCTGGCTCGGCAACAAGCTCTTCCGCCGCGATCGGTGACGGCGGCGCGGGACGAGCTGGCCGGGGCGGTGGTCGCGGCGCTGACCGCGGCCAGTCCCGGCTCCCGTGCGGGCCTGCGTGGTTCGCTCGCGGCCGGAACCGCCGACGCCTACAGCGATATCGACGTGGAGTGGGTGGTCCCGGACGGCCGGCTCACGGCGTGTGCTGCCCAGGTGCGGCCGGTGCTGGAGCGGATCCGGCCGGTCGCCGCGGTGCGCGCTTCGCCGGACTTCTTCCACTCGCCCGTGCGGCGGCTGCTGTTCGTGCGGTTCACCGGTGTGCCGCTGTTCTGGCGGCTGGACCTCGCCGTGCGCGAGGCCTCCGTGCCCGCGGACCCGGGTGAGGACGAGCCGGTTGCGCATGCGCGGGACGACGAATGGTCCCGCCCGGCGAGTGCGCTGGCCAACGCGCTGGGCGCGGTGAAAGCCGTGGCGCGCGGGCGGTTCGAGGACGCGCGTGGCCTGCTGGACCGTGGGTTCGCCCGGATCGACGTAGCCGGCTCCGCGAGTGGGCGGTGGGCGGACGACGTCACGCGGCTGGCTCTCGCGGCCGTGGCTCGGGAACCCGGTTTGACCGCGCTGGCGGAGGAGACGATCCAGCTGGCCGGGGCGGAACTCGGCTGAGCTGCGCCCCGGCGCTGGATCACTTGCCCGTCAGATGTGGTAGTCGACGTTCGCGGCCAGTGCGGTGGGGTTGGCCTTCACCCGGACCTCCAGCATGGACGCCGTGTTCGAGGGCCACTTGATCGTGCCCGTGCCCTTGGTGCCGCAGCTGACCGACTGCCACTTGTCCGGGTTGCGCGCCTTGCTCATGCGAGCCTCGACGCACGCGGACTGGTTGGTGCTCTCCTGCACGCTCCAGTAGACGCGGAGCTTGCCGCTCCAGCCGCTGGCCGGGCTGGTGTACGAGCACTTCTTCGAGACGGGGCCCCACTTCCCGATCACCCCGGAGGCGGTGCCGCTGCAGAGAAACATGGCGCTGTTCGGCGCCGCCGACGCCGGTGCCGCCGCGAAGCCCGCCGAAAGCAGCGAGGTCACCGCGAACGCCGCGACGACGGACGCGATACGGGCGTTTTTGGGCGCGCGCTTTTTCATCATGTTCATACTCTTTCCCCAGATCTCCCAGTGACGGCCGTTCATGATCAACGGCCTGGGGTGAGTATTGCAGCCGTCGCGCCGGAATGCACGTGGTGGGTGGAAAAAGCCCTACGAGCTGGGAAAACAACCAAGGATACGAAGGCTTCTCGTCTTCACTTGATGTTTCGTTAAGGTGAATCGCGTTAAGGTGGGCTCGTGCTCGTGACGAACGTGTCCGTAATGGACGTTGAACACGGTGTGTCCGATCTCGCGAACGTGCTCGTCCGGGACGGTGTGATCCAGGCAGTCGGATCCGATGTGGACGGTCCGGATCCGTTTGACGGCAAGGGTGGGCTGCTGCTTCCCGGCCTGATCGACTGCCATGTGCACGTCGCGTTCCCTGGCCGGGGAGGACTGCCGCGCAGCACCCGGATCCTCGAGGCCGTTCCTGTCCTCAGTGGACTGCTGGCGTGCGGGGTGACGACCGTCCGCGACGCGTGGGGCGCGGACGCCGGGTTCCGGCACGCGCTGCGCGAGGGCTGGATCACCGGGCCGGACCTGCTCGTCAGCCTGCGGCAGCTGTCGCCGACCGGCGGGCTCGGCGACTGGTGGGACGCCGGCACCGGGCGCGAGGACGCGATCGCGGACCCGTCGCTGCCGGACAGCGTGTTCGACGGGCCGGACGAGGCGCGCGCGGCGGTGCGGCGCATGGTGCGGGCCGGTGCGGACTGGATCAAGCTCGGCGCGAGCGGCTCGATGGCTTCGATCCGCGAGGGCCGCAGTGTCGAGCCGACAGACGCGGAGCTGCACGCCGTGGTGGACGAGGCCCGCCGCTGCGGCCGGGATGTGCTGGCGCACGCGCACACCGCGCGTTCGGCCGCGGCCGCCGCCCGCGCCGGGGCGCGCAGCATCGAGCACGGCGTGTTCCTCGACGAGGCCGCGGTCACGGCGATGCGCGAGAGCGGCTGCTGGTACGTGCCCACCCTCGTGCCCACCGCCGACGACCCGGACGCGCGCCGCGCGCACCGGCGTTCGCTGGACCTCGCGCGGGCGGCGGGCGTCCCGATCGCGGCGGGCTCCGACCTCGCGCCCCGGCCGCATGTCGACTTGACGACCGAGCTGCGCCTGCTGTCCGAAGCCGGCCTCGGCCCGGCCGGCGCCTTGCGGGCCGCCACGAGCGAAGCGGCTCGCCTGCTGCGTCTCGACGACCGCGGCCGGATCGAACCGGGCCTGCGCGCGGATCTCTTGCTGCTGCACGGATCGGAGCTGGACGTGACGGATCTCGCGGGCCGCGTCCGCGCCGTCTGGCAGCAGGGACAGCTCGTGGCAGGCTGACTGTGCCGTTTGTTCCCAATCCGGCCACAGTCACGGCGGGATCGGCCGCGCACAGGCCGTCACCATCTGCCCGTGCCCGCCTACTTTTGGCCGGATTGGGAATCCGGTCGTGGTGTGGCAGCTGGATCGGCAGAATCGTCATTGTGGACTTCGTACCCGGGCTCGAACTCTCGCGACGCTTCTACGACGAGGCCGTCCGGCCGGTGCTGGACCGGCATCGGCCCGGCCTGGTGCACACGGCGGCGCTGATCGGGCCCGGTTCGGAGGTGCTCGGCTTCGACAGCGCCCGGTCTGCCGACCACGACTGGGGACCGCGGCTGCTGCTGTTCCCGCAGGAGCCCGAACCGGCGCTCGACGAGCTGCTGGCCCGCGAGCTGCCGCGCGAATTCCTGGGCTACTCCACGCACTTCGCGGACAACGAGGGTGATCCGACCCGGCGGATGGCGCCCGTCGACGGCCCGTTCCGCCACGGCGTCGGCGTCACCGGCCTGAGCGGCTGGCTGTCCGGGCGCCTCGGCTTCGACCCGCTGCACGGCGTCACCCGCGCCGACTGGCTGGCCACGCCCACGCAGGCGCTCGCGGAGGTCACCGGCGGCGCCGTCTTCCACGACGGCCTCGCGCGGCTCGGCCCCGCGCGCCGCCTGCTGGACTGGTACCCCGACGACGTCTGGCGTGAGGTGCTTTCCGGGCAGTGGCTGCGGATCGCCCAGGAGGAGGCGTTTGTCGGCCGTTGTGGCGAGGCCGGCGACGAGCTGGGCTCGGCCGTGGTGGCCGCCCGGCTCGTGCGCGACCTCATGCGGCTGTGCCTGCTGATGGCCCGGCGGTACCCGCCGTACAGCAAGTGGCTGGGCAGCGCGTTCGCCCGTCTTCCGGGCGCGCGTGAGCTGACGCCCGCGCTCACCGGCGCGTTGGCCGCGACGACGTGGCCCGAGCGGGAGAGGTTCCTGGTCATTGCGTACGAAATCGTTGCGGCGCAACACAATGAGCTGGGTCTGACGAAGCCGCTAGACCCGCGGGTGCGGGGGTTCCACAGCCGCCCGTTCCGGGTGCTGGGCGCCGGCCGGTTCGCCGATGCGCTCGCGCCGGGGAGCGTCGGCGCGGTGGACCAGTGGGTGGACAGCACGGACGTGCTGGGCCACCCGGCTCGGACCCGGGCTGTGTCGTCAGCGCTGGCCGCGGACGGGCCGTGAGCAAGTTCGCCGGGTGGTGCGCGGCAGTTGGTGCTGTACTGCTGAGGTGACTGCTTCGAAGCCGCCCCCGCCGCGGGATCTCGTCTGGCTGCTGCTGGCGCTGACGTTTGTCACCGGGGTCGTCGACGCGGTGAGTTTTCTCGGGCTGGGGCGGGTGTTCGTCGCGAACATGACCGGCAACGTCGTCTTCCTGGGGTTCGCCGCGGCGGGGGAGGCGTCGCTGTCGGTGGTCGCTTCGGTGACCGCGGTGCTGGCGTTCCTGCTCGGCGCGCTGGCCGGTGGCCGGCTCATCAACCGCACGGGGGACCGCGGGCACCGCCTGCTGCGGCACTCGACCACGGTGCAGGTCGCGCTGGTGGTCGTGGCCGTGGTCCTCGCGGCGACCGTCGGCGCGAGCGGGCGGCTGGGCAGCGAGCTGCTGATCGTCGTGCTCGGCCTCGCGATGGGCGTGCAGAACGCCGCCGTGCGCCGCATCGACATCCCGGACCTGACGACCACCGTGCTCACCCGGACCCTCACCGGTTTCGCCGCCGACTCGAAGGCCGCGGGCGGCAAGGGGGGCCGTCCGGCGCGGCAGCTGGCGGCCGTCGCGGCCATGCTGGTCGGGGCCTTCGTGGGCGGCCTGCTGCAACTGCACGTCTCGATGTGGGTGGCGTTGCTGCCGGCGCTCGTCGTGCTGCTGGGCGTGCTCGGGATTTTGGTGGCACACCGGGAAAAGACCGCTTAGGGACGCGCGGCCGTCAGCACCGCGAAGGTCGGGCTTTCGCGCAGGGGACGCCAGAAGCCCTCGTCGCCGGGAGGGGTCACGACGGGCTGGCGGCGGACGGTGGTCAGCCCCGTCCGGGCCAGCGCCGCCTCCACCACGCCCGGCGGCCAGAAGAACGACTCGAACTCGAACGGCGGCTCGGTTCCCACGTGGACGGTCGTGCGCGTGCGGCCGTCGACGACGTCGTGCCGGGTCACGGTCAGGCCGTAGCGCGCGTAGTCCGCGAGGACGGCCCAGTCGGCTTCCGGGTTGGGGTGCAGGAGGACCAGCCGTCCGCCCGGGCGGACGTTCGCCGCGAGGCCGGCCAGCATGGTGTCCAGCGCGGCGGGACCCGGCGCGTAACCGACCAGCCAGACGGCGGTGACCACGTCGAACGCGCCGATCACCGGCAGCTTCAGCGCGTCGTGCACCTCGTACGAGATGCCCAGCGGATCGCGCTCCTCCTGGCGCTGGGCGTACCCGACCATCGCGCGCGCCGCGTCCACGCCGAAGACCCGAGACGCGCCGGCGGAGCGGAAAAGCCGGGGGTAGAAGCCTGTGCCACTGCCCACGTCCAGCACCGAGCGGCGGGACAGGTCCCCGGCGGCGGCCAGCACCGTGGCCGCTTCCGCGAGCCCGATGGGGATCCGCTTGACCTCTTCGTAGCGCGCGTTGAGCACTTCGTACTGGTCGGTCACGGCAGCTCCTCGCGGCTCGGGATCCGCGCCGACGACGCTAGCCATCACCGCCCGGGCGCGACAGTGCCGAGACGGAAGAAGCCCCCGGTGGACGAACCACCGGGGGCTTTTCGGGAACGGGGAGCGGACTCAGCTCGAGCCGCCGAGGCCCCCGCCGAAGGCCTGGCCGCCCGCGGCGTTGCCGAGCACGATCTGCTCGGCCTTCCGGTCCGTGGGTTCGATGTGCTTCTTGCTCCGCCGGTTGCGCCGCTCCAGGTACGTCGCGAGCGCGGTCAGCAGCAGGCACATCACGATGTAGATCGCGGCCGCCACGATGGTCGACGGCACGATCGGCCGGGCGAACGCCCCCTGCGAGCCGATGTAACGCGCGTAGTAGAGCAGCTCCGGGTAGGTCACCAGGAAGCCCAGCGCGGTGTCCTTCAGCAGCACCACCAGCTGGCTGATGATCGTCGGCAGCATCGCGCGGATCGCCTGCGGCAGCAGGACCGTGAACATCACCTGGGTCTTGCGCATGCCCAGCGCGTACGCGGCTTCGGCCTGCCCCTTCGGGAGCGAGTTGACGCCCGCGCGGAAGACCTCCGCGAGCACCGAGCCGTTGTACAGGGTCAGGCCGAGCACCACGGCGAACAGCGGCGAGGTGTCGAAGCCGAGCGTCGGCAGGCCGTAGTAGAACAGGAACATCAGGATCAGCAGCGGGATCGCGCGGAAGAACTCGACGATCGCCGTGGAGATGCCGCGGATCCAGCCGTGGTCGGACAGCCGCCCGGCCGCGAAGACCGCGCCGAAGATCAGCGCGAACACCGCGCCCAGTGCGAACGCCTTGAGGGTCGCCACCACCGCGCTCGCCAGGTCCGACTGGACCTGCGCGTACTGCAGCCACTCCCACTTCTGGGCGGTGAACTGCCCGCTGTCGTAGAAGCTGTAAACGACGAACGCGATCAGCGCCAGCACCACGACGATGCCGATCACCGCGTACAGCCGGTGCCGGATCCGCGACTTCGGCCCGGGGACGTCGAACAGGACGTTGTTCATCGGGCCACGCTCCAGCGCTTCTCGAGACTGCGCTGCACGAACGACAGTACGGAGACCAGGATGATGAAGCCGAGCGCCACCCACAGCAGGGCGACCATCTGGTTGTCACCGCGCTCGGAGATGTAACTCCGGATCGCACCGGCCTCGGACACCGAGAACCCGCCGGCGATCGTGCTGTTCTTCAGCAGCGCGATCAGCGTGCTGATCATCGGCGGCACCACCGATCGCAAGGCCTGCGGCAGCACCACCTGGCCGAGGATCTGGCCGAAGTTGAGGCCGAGCGCGCGGCCCGCCTCGGCTTGGCCGACCGGCACCGTGTTGATGCCCGAGCGCACGACCTCGCAGATGAACGCCGAGGTGTACACCGTAAGCGAGACCACGGCCGCCGTGAAGTAGCTGACCTTGACGATGTTCAGCAGCGGGTAGGCGAAGACGAAGAAGGCGAACACCAGGGTCAGCGGTGTGTTGCGGACGATCGTCACGTACGTCGTGCCGATCGCGCGGAACACCGGGACCGGGCTCACCCGCAGCATCGCCAGGATCGTGCCGAAGACCAGGCTGCCGACCGCGGCGATCGCGAACAACTCGATCGTGGTGAGGAAGAACGGACCGAACAGGTCCAGATTGTTGAGCAGGACGTCCATGGGCCCTTCCCCGCGTCCGTGGGCTGGTGGTGGATGTCAAGCGGCCGGTGGCCGGGAGATCCCCGTCCACCGGCCGCTTACCGGGTCAGTACTTGACGATCGTCGGCTTGGTCGCGGTCGAGCCGGACTTGCCGAGGGTGGCGTCGTAGATCTTCTGCCAGGTGCCGTCGTCCAGGCTGGCCTGCAGCAGGTCGTCGATCTTGTCCCGCAGCACCTTGTCGTCCTTGTTCAGGCCGATGCCGTAGGGCTCCTTCGAGAACGGCTCGCCGACGACCTTCAGGGTCTTGTCCTGGGCGGCGTAGCCCTTGAGGATCGCGTCGTCGGTGGTGACGGCATCGACGTCCTTGGTCCCCAGCTTGTCGATGCACTGCGAGTACTTCTGGAACTCGACGATGTTGCCCGGCTCGGTCAGGCCCTGGTCGCGGACCCGCTGGATCGGGGTCGACCCGGTGACCGAGCAGACCTTCTTGCCCTTGAGCGTCTGCGGGCCGGTGATCGAGTTGTCGTCGGCGCGGACCAGCAGGCCCTGGCCGGCCTGGAAGTACGGGCCGGCGAAGGAGACCAGCGCCTTGCGCTTGTCGGTGATCGTGTAGGTGCCGACGTAGAGGTCGACTTGCCCGTTGGAGATCGCCTGTTCACGCGCGGCCGAGTCGACCGTCGTGTACTTGATCTTGTCCTCGCTGAAGCCGAGGCCCGCGGACACCATCCGGGCGATCTCGATGTCGAAGCCGCTGAACTTGCCCGTGGTCGGGTCCTTGAAGCCGAGGCCCGGCTGGTCGTCCTTGACCCCGATGGTGATGCTGCCCGCGGACTTGATCTTGGTGAACACCGGGGAGCCGGCCAGGTCGACGTTCTGCGCGACGGTGTAGGTCGGCAGGGCGGCCGTGTTCGCGCCGCTGGCGTCGCCGCCGGGGCTCGTCGGGGTGCCCTCCTTGCCGCAGGCCGTGAGCAGCAGGCTGCCGGCGAGCAGGCCTGCCGCGAGGGTGCGGATCCTCATCTGAGTGTCTCCTGTATCTGTCGTCGGCACGGCTGTGCTGCCGCTCCGGGGCGGGCGCCGGTGAAGGCGCCGGTGGGGTCGGTCGGTCAGTGGGTGAGGATCTTGCCCAGGAAGTCCTTCGCCCGGTCGCTCTTGGGCTTGGTGAAGAACTCCTCCGGAGTGGTGTCCTCGACGATCTCGCCGTCCGCCATGAAGATGACGCGGTCGGCGGCCCGGCGTGCGAAGCCCATTTCGTGGGTGACCACGAGCATGGTCATGCCGTCCTTGGCCAGGCCGGTCATCACGTCGAGCACCTCCTGGACCATCTCCGGGTCCAGCGCCGAGGTCGGCTCGTCGAACAGCATCACCTTCGGGCGCATCGCGAGCGCGCGGGCGATCGCCACGCGCTGCTGCTGCCCGCCGGAGAGCTGCGCCGGGTACTTGTCGGCCTGGTTGGCGATGCCGACCCGCTCCAGCAGCTCCATCGCGGTCTTGCGCGCTTCGGCACTGGCGGTCTTGCGCACCTTTACCGGCGCGAGCATGACGTTCTCGAGGATCGTCTTGTGCGCGAACAGGTTGAACGACTGGAACACCATGCCGACGTCGGCGCGCAGTGCGGCCAGCGCCTTGCCCTCGGCCGGCAGCGCGACGCCGTCCACCGCGATCTCGCCCGAGTTGATCGGCTCCAGCCGGTTGATCGCGCGGCACAGCGTCGACTTGCCCGACCCGGACGGCCCGAGTACCACCAGGACCTGGCCGCGCGGCACCTCGAGGGTGATCTCCTTGAGTACGTGCAGGTCGCCGAAGTACTTGTTCACGGCGGCCGCCTTGATCATCGGCGCCGCCACCTCCGCGGTCATCTGGCCTCCAGAGCTCGTCTACCTGCTGCTGCGGGACGCCGGTCCCACGTTGATGGCGGAAACCTACCCTCGTCGCCCCCTTTGTAAAGGCCGCTTGAGCAATACTTAGGGTTTCAAGTAGGTATCGACTCGCCGCCGTGCTCAACGGGGTCCGGGTCGGTCTTGTGCTGCTCAGCCTAGCCAAACGGGACGCGATCGCCCGTCGCTGAGGGCACCGGCGTGTCACCGAGGGTAGTTCGCGGTGCCCTTTCGGGCTCGGGTGCGGTGGCCCCCTAGAGTTCCCCGCTACCGTGGGCTGGATCACCGGGGAGGCGAGCGGTGCGGGTGCTGCTGGTGGAGGACGACGACCGGGTCGCGGGCGCCCTCGTGCCCGCGCTGACCCGGCGCGGGCTGGCGATGCAACGCCTGGCGTCCGGTGCCGGGGTGCTCGACCGGGTGCACGAGGTGGACGTCGTGCTGCTCGACCTGGGGCTGCCCGACATCGACGGCGTCGTGCTGTGCCGCCAGATCCGCGCGGTCAGCGACGTCGCGGTGATCGTGGTGTCGGCCCGCGGCGAGGTGGACGACCGGGTGCAGGGCCTGCGCGCCGGTGCCGATGACTACCTGGTGAAGCCCTACGACGTCGAGGAGCTGCTGGCGCGCGTGGAGGCCGTGCGGCGCCGCCGCGGCGAGCGGGCCGGCGTGCCCGAGCCGGTGATCGAGGTCGGCGACGTGCGGATCGACCTGGCGCGGCACGAGGTGCTCGTGGACGGCCAGTCGATCGCCCTGTCCCGCAAGGAGTTCCAGGTGCTCGCCCTGGTGGCGGGCGCACGCGGCACGGTGTGCTCGCGAGAGCACGTGCTCACCGAGGTGTGGGGCCACCGGGGCGCGGCGGAGAGCCGTTCACTCGACGTCCACGTCGCCACGCTGCGCACGAAGCTGGGCCGCCCGGCGCTGATCGAGACCGTCCGCGGCGTCGGCTACCGCCTCGGCGGGCGGGGCTGAGCTGTGCGCGTCCGCCTCCAGGGGATCGTGGTCACGCTCGTCGCGCTGCTCGTGTTCGGCCTGGGCATCCCGCTCGCGCTGAGCATGGCGGGCAGCGCGCAGCAGGACCTCTTCCTGGACCGGCTGACCGACACCGCGCGGTTCGCTTCGCTCGCGCAGCGCCCGCTGCTGGACAACCGGCCCGCGCTGCTGGAGCCGGAGCTGCGCCGTTACACCGAGGTGTACGGCGTGCAGGTCGTGGTGGTGAACCAGGACGACGTCGCCGTGCTCAGCTCGCTCGGCGGCACGGACGCGGAGCGCATCGACTCACGGGCGATCGAGGGCCCGGCGAACGAGGCGCTCGCCGGGCGGCACCCGACGCCCGGCTCGTTGCTGATGCCGTGGGAGACCGAGCCGCTGGTGCTGGCCGAGCCGATCCTCATCGACGGGGAGGTGCGCGGCGCCGTCGTCACGGAGTCGTCCACCGAGCACGTGCGCACGGAGCTGTTGTGGCAGTGGCTGGTGCTAGCAGCGGGCGCGGTGGTCGCGTTCGGGCTGGCGCTGCTGGTCGCCCTGCCGGTGGTGCGCTGGACGTTGCGTCCGGTGCGGCGGCTCGACGAGGCGACCGGCGCGCTGGTGGCGTCGGTGGTCAGCGGCCGGACGGCGGAGCCGGTGGGGGAGAGCGGCGGCCCGCCGGAGCTGCGCCAGCTCGGCCGGTCGTTCGACCGGATGGCCGCGAGCGTCTCGGAGGCGCTGGCCGCACAGCGCGCGTTCGTCGCGGACGCCTCGCACCAGCTGCGGAACCCGTTGACGGCGTTGAAGATCCGGCTCGGCAACCTCGACGGCCAGGTCGGCGACGAGGCCGCGGCCGCCGACCTCGACGCCGCCAGGGTCGACGCCGGACGGCTGCACCAGATCCTCGACGAGCTGCTCTCGATGGCCCGCGCGGAGGCCGCCGGCGGCGAGCTGGTGGCCACGGACCTCGGCGAGGTGGTGGCCGACCGCGTCGCGGACTGGACGGTGGTCGGCGCGGCCCGAGACGTCACCCTGGAGACCTCCGGCGACGCCGCCGGCGTGCGCGTGCTCGTCCCGCCGCGCGGCTTCGAGGTGATCCTGGACGCGTTGCTGGACAACGCGTTCAAGTTCACCGCCTCCGGCACGTCGGTACTCGTCTCGGCGGAACGCGACGGCGACCGCGTCACGCTCGCGGTCCGCGACCACGGCCCCGGCCTGCGCCCGGAGGAGCTGGAACGCGCGATGGACCGCTTCTGGCGCAGCGGCGCCCACCAGAACGTCCCCGGCTCGGGCCTCGGCCTGGCCATCGTCCGCGAGATCGTCCGCCACTCCGGCGGCGAGCTCCGCCTGGACCTCCCGGACGGCGGCGGGCTGCGGATCACCATGGACTTCCCGGCGGCCCCGGCCGTCTGAGCCGGCTCCCGTTCAGGGGCTGGTGAAGGTCACCTCCGGGAACGCCGCGCTGGGGCCGTTGAGCAGCGGCTGGGGCAACCCGTTGAGCTGCCGCTGGAAGAACGCGCCGACGTAGGTGGCGGTGATCGTGATCGACCGGGGAGCGTTCGGGATGGGCAGCGCGCCGCTTTCGTTGACCAGGTAGTCCAGGTCGGTGAACGAGTAATGGTCGGCTCCGGCGACCGTGAGCCACCGCTTCCAGCCGTGCAGGTTCGGCCAGCCGGCGGTCCAGCTCGGCACGAGCTCCGGGCTGCTCGGGTCCGCCGCCGCGACCAGCAGGACCGGGCGGTGGCCGAGGCCGGTGGCGGGCACCGGCGGGGTGATGGGGCTGTCCAGGTTGGCGCCGGCCAGCACCCGCCGGTCCGGTGAGTTCGGTCAGCAGGAAGGACACGTCCTGGGCGCGGCTGGTCGCGACCTGCGCATGGCTGATCGTGCCGGCGTCGAGCTCGTCGCACGCCACGCAGGGCAGCACGCCGCCGGGGAGTTGAGTGGCCACCGATTCGTAGGCGTGGTCGACGGTGCGGATAGCGGCCGGGCAGGGGCAGGGCGTCAGCGCGCGTCCCGGTGCAGGTGGCGGCGAAAGTGGACGGCGCGAGGGTTCCCGGCAGGTTGGTGTAGGTGAGTAGTGCTGTTGCTTCGGCGATGTTCAGGTACGAGGCGGGCGCGCTGGTGCCGGGGATGGCCGGGTAGTAGATGTCCGTCATCAACTGCCCGGACTGCGAAGACCACGGATCGGTGCGTGCCGGGTCGGTCAGGTGCAGGGTGCCGCGACGGCAGGGGCGGCCGCGCCGAGGGAAACGATCGCCGCGGCGGCGGACACTGCGCCCAGCGTTGTTCGCCAGATCATCGTCATGGTGACGACTCTTCCGGCCGCCACCCGCCGCGACATCCGGGCTAACCCTGAACGGCCCCCTGAATTCCGCGCGGAATCCGCTCGCCGCCGGAACGGGCGAGCAGGGTGATCACCGCCGCGACCACGGTGACCGCCGTCGTGACGAGTGCGGTCACCGTCCAGCCGACCCGCTCGACCGCGGCCGCGCCGAAAGCCGTGCCGAGACTTCCCCCGGCGAAGTAGACGACCATGTAGGCGCTGTTGAACCTCGCCGGTGCGCCCGGCTCGATGGCGAGAACCGTGCTCTGGTTCGCGACCTGGGCGGCGAACAGGCCCGCGTCGAACAGGGCCAGGCAAACCAGCGTCGACACGGTGCTCGAGAGGGCGAAGGCAAGCACAGCACCGGCGAGGCCGGCGAGACACAGGCCGCAGAGAATCACCCGGCGGGCGCCCACCCGATCGGTCCACGCTCCCGCGACTCGTGTGGCGGCGATCCCCAGTATTCCGGCGAAAGCGTACAACCCGATGCGCTCCGCGGAGTACGAAAAAGGAGGCTCCGACAGGGCCACCGCGAGCCCGGACCAGACGGCGCAGAACGCGAAGAACCAGAGGGTGCCCCGCATCGCGGCGAGACGGAGAGCCGAGTACCGCCGGTACAGCCCGGGGATCGAGCGCAGGGTCGCGAGGTAACCGCGGTCAGTGGCGCCGGCCACCGGTGGAATCACGAACAGCACTGTCACGGCGATGGCCGCGCACGCACCGGCGAAGACCCCCAGCATCCCTCGCCAGCCGATCAGGTCGGCCAGCCAGCCACCGGCGATCCGGCCGCCGAGAACCCCGGCCGAGATCCCCGCGGTGACGATTCCCAGCGAAGTGGCCCGCCGGTCCGCACTCGCCAGCCTGCCGACCACCGAGCTCAGCCCGGCGCCGGCCGACGAGCAGGCACCGACCACGCCGAGAACCAGGCCGAGCAGCCAGACCTGGCCGACGGCCGCGTTCAGCGCCAGAGCCGCGGCGAGCGCGCCGAACTGCGCGGACAGGACGTGGCGCGGGGAAAGCTGGTCAACGAGCGGAACCAGCAGGGCGAGCCCGCACAGGTAGCCGATCGGGCCGCAGGCCAGCGCCACGCCGACGGAGGCGAGCGACGTGCCCAGCGCGCCACCGACCTCGGCGATGGCGGGTTGCAACGGGTAGAGGGCCGCTGTGCCGACTGCCGCGGCGAGCGAGATGAATCCGACCACGGGGCCTCGGACAAGTCCCGCGGAAGGCGGGGTGATTTCGGTTTGCACGAGCCGAGCGTAGGAAGCACGGCAGGGCGGGCGCTGGCAGGAAATCGCCGTGACCCTTGGGAAATCCGTGAAGCGGGTCCCGGCTCTCGCTGCCCGTGGGCGCATTGATCGGCGAAGCTGCGGCACGACGGGAGGGCCCTCCCCGTGCGGAGAGGGCCCTCGGTTCCGGTGTCTCAGCGGATCACTGGTCGTACCAGCCGAACGCGGTGAGCGTGCCCGCGCCGGAGCAGTTGCCGCCGAAGGCCCAGTAGCCCGGCCCCTGCGCCGGCCCGTACCGGACGCTGCCGTCCGAGCAGCGGGTCACGGCGCCGCTGCGGCCGGAGTCGACCCGCACGTTGGCCGTCCACCGGTTGCTGTCGTGATAGGTGGTCACGAAGCTCGATACGTGGTCCGGCTGAACCCCGCCCGGGCTCGGGTACACGAGGTGCTCGTGCACAGTCGGCGCCGCCGTGGCCGCCGAGGCCGTGCCCGCCAGTGCCACGGAGCCGACAACGGCCGCCGCCCCCGCGACCACGACCCCGATCCGGGTGAACTTGGTGTTCTTCATATGCGTAACTCCCCCTGCTGTATTCAATGTGAATTTGTTTCTGGTCGGCCGGCTGGATCCGATCGGCCTCGTCCCTGTCTAGTGCGTTGGGGTTGTTCGCGGTGGAGTGCTGGACAGCGAACGACAAACTCCGAACAATGGGATTCGCCTGAGGGGGGTGGCGTCATGCCAAAGCGCGAGCGTCCGCTTGTCGCGGATGGGGGAGTTTTGTCGCAGTTCGCGGTGGATCTGCGGAAACTGCGGGAGAAAGCGGGAAGTCCGCCGTATCGGGAGCTGGGCCGGAGAGCGCATTACGCGGCCGGGACGCTATCCGACGCGGCGGCGGGCCGGAAGCTGCCGACGCTGGCGGTGACCAGGGCTTATGTTCGGGCGTGCGAGGGTGACGTCGCCGAATGGGAAGAGCGTTACCGGGCAGCCGTCGCCGAACTCGGCGTGGCCAATGGATTACCTAAAGTCACTGCGGAGCCGTTTCCCGGAGACCCGGCGTTCGAACCGGACGACGCCCATCGGTTCTTCGGCCGGGAGGATGTTGTCGCGCGGTTGGCCGGAATGGTGGATTCGGAGCGTTTCCTGGTCGTTTCCGGTGCTTCCGGAGCCGGGAAATCGTCGGTACTCCGGGCCGGTCTCGTCGCACGAATACGTGCGTACGGGGCCGGGCCGGTAATCCTGATGACCCCCGGGCGGCTTCCGCTCGAGGAATGCGCGGCGCGGCTGGCGGCGCTGACCGGGGAACCGGCGGGGCGGGTGCGCGCCGGGCTCGCAGCCGATCCCGCGAATCTGCACCGGTATGCCCGGCGGGCCGTGACCGGACCGGACGCGGAGCTGCTGATCGTCCTCGATCAGTTCGAAGAAGTGTTCACCCGGTGCCGAGCCGGCGGCGAGCGAGACGCGTTCCTGGCGGCACTCGGCCAGGCGGCGCGGAATCCGGACAGCCGGGTCCGGGTCGTCCTGGGCGTCCGAACGGATTTCCTGGCGCGGTGCGCCGTGGTTCCCGGACTGGCCGGCGTGCTGAGCGCGGCACAGGTGCGGGGTCGGCCCGATGACCACCGAGCAGCTGCGCTCGGCGATCGTGCGGCCCGCCGCCGAAGCGGGCCACCGGGTGGAGAACGCGTTGCTGGCCACGCTCATGGCCGAAACGGCGCGGCAGCCCGGCGCGCTCCCGCTGGTTTCCAGAGCGCTGAGGGAAACGTGGCGGCACGGCGGAGCGCTGACGCTGGAGGCGTATCGCGCGGCCGGCGGGATCACCCGGTCGCTGGTGCGCGTCGCCGAAGACGTCTACGACGAGTTCGACGACGTCCAGCGGGCCATCGCCCGTGATCTCTTCGCACGCCTGACCGAGCCGGGCGAAGACGCCGACGACACCGCGCGTCACGTCCACCGCCGTGAGCTGGACAGCGGCCCGGACCTGGACGTCGTGCTCGAGCGCCTGGTCCGCGCGCGGCTGGTCACCGTGGACGCCGACGGCCTGGACGTCGCCCACGACGCGCTCATCCGCGGCTGGCCGCGGCTGCGTGGCTGGCTGGCCACCGACCGGCCCGGCCTCGCCGTGCACCGGAGGCTGACCGAGGCCACCGGCCTGTGGGAGGAGGCGAACGGCGATCCGGCCGTGCTGTACCGGGGCGCGCGGCTGGAATTCGTGCTGGCGTGGTCGGCGCGGGCGAGGCTGACCGGCCGGGAACGCCGGTTCCTCGAAGCGGGCGTCGCGGTGCGCGATGCCGAGGAACGCCGGGGCCGTGAACGGGCGCGAAGGTTCCGGCGGCTCGGCGCAGCGGCCGTCGCTTCGGGCGCGCTCGCCGTCGCCTCGACGGTCGCGGCGGTGTTATGGCGGCCGAGCTGACCTCTCCGGGGCGGTTAGGTCTTCACGCTCCGGTAGTAACTGAGCGCGCCCGGGTGCAGTGGCAGCGGCTCGGTCTCGATGCCCGGGTGCACGTCGATCGACAGGGCCGCGCGGTTGGCCGCGGCCAGCGCCGGGCGCGCGTCGAACAGGCCGCGGGTGAGGGCTTCGGCGACGGCGTCCGACATCGAGGTGGGCACGACCAGGAAGTTGGGCACCACCAGCGTGGTCACCGGGCCGGGCTGGTTGTAGGTGCTGCCGGGGATCGTCGCGGTGCCGTAGACCGAGCTGAAGGCCTGCATGCCGGGCATCAGGGCGGACATGTCGAGCAGCCGCAGGCCGACCTTCTCCGTGTACTGCGTGATCAGCGGCGTCGGCAGGCCGCCGGACCAGAACAGGGCATCGACGGTGTGGTTCTCCAGCGCTTTCAGCGAGTCGTCCAGGCTCAGCTGCTGCACGGTGACCGAGTCCTGCAGCCCGGCGACCTGCAGCACGCGCTCCGCGATGTACTCCACGCCCGACTCCGGCGAGCCGACGGCGATGTGGTGCCCCTTCAGCATCGGCACCGAGGTGTACGGCGAGTCCGCGCGCACCACGATGTGCAGGTAGTCGTCATGGATGCGGGCCAGCGCGGCCAGCTTGCCGGGTTTCGCGGCGGCGGCCTCGGCGGCGAGGTCGGCGGCCACGAACGCGACGTCGGCCCCACCCGACTCCACGCGGTTGAGGTTGTCGCGCGAGCCCTGCGTCGACAACACGGTGGGCCGTTCGATCCCCAGGTCGGCGGCCCACGCGTCGGCGAGCGGCTGGGCGAGGTCGCTGTACACGCCACCCTGCGAGCCCGTCGCGATGCGCAGCCGCAGCCCCGAGAAGCTCGGGCCGCAGCCGGCCAGCAGCGCGCCGGCCGCCACCACCGCGACCGCGACCGCCGCCATCCGCCTCCACCGCATGGGGCGATCGTGCCAGACGCGGGGCCGGGAGCACGAAGACCGCCACGATGGGCCCCAGTGACGGTGGAACGGGGCGGTTACCCGCGGTTGAGCCGGTCATAACCGCCCCGTGAAGCGGGAACGGCGAGGTGGGCGCCGGTTTTGCCGAGGCGGGCGAGGGTTACGCTGGCCGGTGATGAACGCGCGCACTTATCAGATCCGCACCTTCGGCTGCCAGATGAACGTGCACGACTCCGAACGGCTCGCCGGCCAGCTCGAAGAGGCCGGTTACGTCGCGGTGGACGGCGTGGCGAAGCCGGACCTGGTCGTGTTCAACACCTGCGCGGTCCGGGAGAACGCGGACAACAAGCTGTACGGCTCCCTCGGCCACATGCGGCCGGACAAGACCGCGAACCCGGACATGCAGATCGCCGTCGGCGGGTGCCTGGCGCAGAAGGACCGCGGCGAGATCGTCAAGCGGGCGCCGTGGGTCGACGTGGTGTTCGGCACGCACAACATCGGCTCGCTGCCGGCGCTGCTGGAGCGCGCGCGGCACAACGCCGAGGCCGAGGTCGAGATCCTCGAGTCGCTGGAGACGTTCCCCTCGACGCTGCCCGCGCGCCGCGAATCGTCCTACGCGAGCTGGGTGTCGGTTTCGGTCGGCTGCAACAACACCTGCACGTTCTGCATCGTGCCGTCCCTGCGCGGCAAGGAGCGCGACCGCCGGCCGGGCGAGATCCTGGCCGAGGTCGAGGCGCTCGTCGCCGAGGGCGTGCTCGAGGTGACCCTGCTGGGGCAGAACGTGAACTCCTACGGCGTCGAGTTCGGCGACCGGCTCGCGTTCGGCAAGCTGCTGCGCGCCTGCGGCGGGATCGACGGGCTGGAGCGCGTGCGGTTCACCTCGCCGCACCCGGCCGCGTTCACCTCCGACGTGATCGACGCCATGGCCGAGACGCCGAACGTCTGCCACCAGCTGCACATGCCGCTGCAGTCCGGCTCCGACCGCGTGCTGCGCGAGATGCGCCGGTCCTACCGCTCCGCGCGGTACCTGAAGATCCTCGAAGAGGTGCGCGCCGCGATGCCGGACGCCGCCATCACCACCGACATCATCGTCGGCTTCCCCGGGGAGACCGAGGAGGACTTCCAGGCGACGCTGGACGTGGTGCGCGAGGCGCGGTTCTCCAGCGCGTTCACCTTCCAGTACTCCCTGCGCCCCGGCACGCCGGCCGCCACGATGGCGGACCAGCTGCCGAAGGCGGTCGTGCAGGAGCGCTACGAGCGTCTCGCCGAGCTGCAGGACGAGATTTCCTGGGCGGAGAACAAGAACCTGGTCGGCCGCCGGGTGGAGCTGCTGGTCGCCTCGGGCGAGGGCCGCAAGGACGCCGAGACGCACCGGATGAGCGGCCGCGCCCGCGACGGGCGGCTGGTCCACTTCACACCCGCCGGGTCCGCTGTGGACGGTTCCGTGCGCCCGGGTGACGTGGTGGAGGCCGTGATCAGCTACGGCGCCCCGCACCACCTGGTCGCGGACGGCGACCTGCTGACGCACCGCCGCACCAGGGCGGGCGACAACGCCGAAGCCGGTCTTCGGCCCAAGACGAGCGGGGTCACGCTGGGACTGCCGGGCTTCGGAGCCCCGGCGGCGCAGCCCGCCCCGGTGAGTGGGTGTGCGCTGTGACCGAACCGGGAACGTCCGCCGAGGTGGGCCCGCAGCTGACCGAGGAGATCGACGAGGCGGGCCAGCGGGCCTCGCGCACGGTCGAGCTGGGCCGGCGCGGCTTCACTATCGCCGTGTTCATCTTCGTGCTGCTGGTCGCGCTGATCCTGCCCTGGGTGGGCGAGCACCGCGGCTACCAGGTGCTGGCCGGCCAGGGCGGCGGCATCCCGCAGCTGTTCGCCGCGACGTCCACGGTGATCGGCGTGCTGGCCGGCGCGGTCGGGCTGGTGACGCGCCGCTGGTGGGTCTCCTGGTGCTGCGCCGCGGGCGGCTGGTTCGCCTCGGTCGACGGCCTGCTCGCGGTCTGGTCCCAGCAGTCCGCCCACGCTTCCGGCGCGGCCGGCGGCGGCCCTGGCATCGGCCTGCTGATCGCCTGGGCGGCCACGATCGTGCTCGCGACGCTGTGGATGCGCACCGCGTTCTCCCGCGCCTGAACAGACTCGTGAGTGTTTATGACGGTTCTAACCGTCATAAACACTCACGAGCCTTCGCGTAACGGGTCAGCGGTCGGCGACCGCGGCCTCCGCCGCCTGCAGCCATTCGCGCCACTGCGCGGCCTGGTCGTCGGCCTTCTTCGCCCGGCGCTCGTCACCCGCGGCGCGGGCCTTCTCGGCCTGGGACTCGAACTGCTCGACGCGCTCGCGGAACTGCGCGGCGCGCGCCTGCGCCTCCGGGTCCGTGCGGCGCCAGCGGCTGTCCTCGGCGGACTTCACCGCGTCCTGGACCGCCTTCAGCCTGCCGTCCAGCTCGCGGATGCGCTCGCGCGGCACCTTGCCGATGTCGTCCCACTGCTCCTGGATCTTGCGCAGCGCGTTCTTCGCGGCCTCGAAGTTCGCCGCCACGTCGATCTTCTCGGCCTCGACCAGCAGCTCCTCCTTGCGCGCGGCGTTGCCGGAGAACTCGGCGTCGCGCTCGGAGAACACCGAGGAGCGGCGGGCGAAGAACGCGTCCTGCGCCGCGCGGAAACGCTGCCAGAGCGCCTCGTCGCTGTCCTTCGGCGCGCGGCCGGCGGCCTTCCACTCGGTCATCAGGTCCTTGTAGCGGCCCGCGGTGGTGCCCCAGTCATCGGACTCGGCCATCGACTCGGCCTCCGCGATCAGCTCTTCCTTGCGCTGCTTCGCGGTCGCCCGCTGCTTGTCCAGCTCGGCGAAGTGCGAGCCGCGGCGACGGTTGAACCCCTCGCGCGCCTTGGAGAACCGCTTCCACAGCTCGTCGTCGGTCTTGCGGTCGACACCCTTGACGGTCTTCCACTCGTCCAGGATCGAGCGAAGCCGGTCGCCCGCGGCCTTCCACTGCGTCGACTCGGCGGCGATCTGCTCGGCCTCCTCGGCCAGCGCCTGCTTACGCGTGACGGCGGCCGCGCGGGCCTCTTCGCGCTCCTGCTTGACGTTGGCCAGCGCCTTCTCGGCCACCCCGATCACGTACTCGAGGCGGGCGCCCAGCGCGACCAGGTCCCCGACCACGGCCGACTCGGCCAGGCCGTCGCGCAGCTGCGTGGCGGTGGAGAGCGCGTGCTTCGGGTCCCCGGCGCCGGAGTGCAGCCGGGTCTCCAGCAGCTCGACCTCGGTGCGGACGTCGTCGAAGCGGCGGGCGTAGTGGACCAGTCCCTCTTCCGGGCTGCCGGCCTGCCAGACCCCCACCGCCCGCTCGCCGTCGGCGGTGAAGACGAAGACAGCGCCCTCGGCGTCGACCCGGCCCCAGGTGGACGGGGCCGGCTCGGCGGGCGGCACGGGCGGTGCGGTGTGCCCGCCGCCGTGCGCGTGCGGCACCGGGTGCGGCGCCGGGGTGCCGGTAGACGTGTTCTCCTGGGCCATCGCAGGCTCCTTATCGCCTGTACGCCCGCTGGTGCGGGCGCCCCGCCGTGCGGCGGGGCCGGGTTACGCGTAGTGCTCCGGGGGCATGGGGCCCCAGCGGCATTCAAGCAGCTCAGCGTCGACCGTGGTACCGGCTGAGTCACCCGAAGCCAGTGATCCTACTTCTCCGGGACGCTCCGTGTCCGCAGGCGCTACCCGTCCAGGTAGCGTCAACCGGCGTGATCAGCCCTGCTCAGCCGCTCCGTCCGGTGGCCGTCGTCGGCCCCACCGCCACCGGGAAGACGGCGCTGGCCGTCGAGCTGGCCCTGGCGCTGGGCGGCGAGGTCGTCAACGCCGACGCGCTGCAGCTCTACCGCGGCATGGACATCGGCACCGCGAAGGCCACCGAGCAGGAGCGGCGCGGGGTGCCGCACCACCTGCTCGACGTCCTCGACGTCACCGAAACCGCCTCCGTCGCCGCCTACCAGCGCGACGCCCGGCAGCGGATCGAGGACGTGCTGGCCGCGGGCCGCGTCCCGGTGCTGGCCGGCGGCTCGGGCCTGTACGTCCAGGCGGTGCTCGACGACCTGCGGTTCCCCGGCACGGACCCGGCCGTGCGGACCCGGCTCGACGCGGAGGCGGCGGAGTTCGGCACCGCCTCGCTCCACACCCGGCTGGGGGAGCGCGACCCGGCCGCGGCCGCCGCGATCCTGCCGACCAACACCCGCCGGATCGTGCGCGCGCTGGAGGTCATCGAGATCACCGGCGAGCCGTTCTCGGCCAACCTGCCGAAGCCGGGGCCGGCGCGTTACGGGACCGTGCTGGTCGGCGTCGACCGCGAGGCCGCCGAGCTGGACGAGCGCGTCGACCTGCGGGTGGAGCGGATGTTCGCGGCCGGGCTCGTCGACGAGGTGCGGGAGCTGGCCGGGCGCGGGCTGCGCGAAGGGAAGACCGCTTCGCGTGCGCTCGGCTACCAGCAGGTGCTCGCGGAGCTGGACGGTGAAGGGGACTTCGAGGCGGCCGCCGCGTCGACCGCGCAGGCCACCCGGCGCTTCGTCCGGCGGCAGCGCTCCTGGTTCCGCCGGGACAAACGGATCCAGTGGTTCGACGGCGCTTCCGGCGAGCTGGCCGCACGCGTACTCGACGTCCTCGGCCGGTAACCTGGAGCCATGGGCGGCATCGAGTTTCTCAAGGGGCACGGCACACAGAACGACTTCGTGCTGCTGCCCGACCCGTCCGGCCGCCTCGACCTCACACCGGCCAGGGTGGCTGCGCTGTGCGACCGGCAGCGCGGGCTGGGCGCGGACGGCGTGCTGCGTGTCGTCCGGTCGGGCGTGGCGGGCCTGGATTCCGCGGGCGAGTGGTTCATGGACTACCGCAACGCGGACGGCTCGATCGCGGAGATGTGCGGCAACGGCGTGCGCGTGTTCGCGCGGTACCTGGTGGAAGCGGGCCTGGCCGAGGACGGCGAGTTCACCGTCGGCACCCGCGCGGGCGACCGTCCGGTGGTGGTCCACCCGGACCGCTCCGTGACCGTCCACATGGGACCGGCGACGATCACCGGCACGTCGGTCACGGTGGTGGCGGGCCGCCCGTTCTCCGGCGTGGCCGTGGACGTGGGCAACCCGCACCTGGTCTCGGTCCTCGACGACGACGTGGCGGACCTCGACCTGGAGCACCAGCCCGACTTCGACCACGACTTCTTCCCCGCCGGGGTGAACCTCGAGTTCGTCAACCTGCTGGGTGACGGCGCGCTGCGGATGCGCGTCCACGAGCGCGGCGTGGGGGAGACGCGCGCCTGCGGCACCGGCACGGTCGCCGCCGTGGCCGCCGCCCTGCACCTCGCGGGCACCGACACGGGCTCCTCGACGGTCGACATCCCGGGCGGCCGCGTGGTGGTCACCGTGGCCCGCGGCGCGTCCACCCTGACCGGCCCCGCGGAGATCGTCGCCCGCGGCGAACTCGACGAAGCCTGGTGGGCCGCCGCCGGCGCGTGAGCGCTTTCACCAGTTGTGGAGCGCCTTTGCGCTGTCGTGGGGGTCGCCGTCGGCAGGGCGGGTGATCTGGTAGCCGAGGCCGGTCAGCACTTCGGCGGCGTCTCGCGGCATGTCTCGCACCGTGGCCCTCAGCTGCAGACGGCGCCATCGCTCGCGTCCCTCGTGCACGGCGCGCTCCCAGCCTTGCCGGGCGTCCAGCCGGAAGTCCCGGATGAGGAATTCGGCGACATCTTCAAGACAAGGGCGGAAACGCGCTCCACCGGTGGGGAAGTGGAGGGCGGCCAGTTCGTGCGGCTTGGTGTGACCGGCCTGCGACAGCAGATGTGAGAGTGCCCCACGGTGGGCATGAACCTGGAGGTGGGACGACGGTTTGGATCGAGCCTGCCGATCGTAGTCATATCGGAAAACCGGCGTCCGGTCGATGATCGCGTTGAGCTTGAAGACGGACTGGTCGACAGCCAGGTACTGCTCCGTGCTGTCGAGACAGAAACGCTGGACCACATGAAGTTCGGCGAGTTCCTGGCCTCCGCCCGTCAGCACGATGGGCGGGATCTTGACGACCACTCGATCGCCGTGGCTTTCGACACTCGGCCCGGGGACGTTGTCGAAGCAGGCACGAAGAAGCGACTCGGTTTCAGCGGTGAACCGAGCGACTTCACCCGGCAGATCAGGACTTGTCATCGCCCAGCAGGAACGCGATGTTGCGTAGTTCGTCCCAGACGTTCCACTCGTCACCGACGAGCCTGAATGATTGGGCGCGGTCCGCGAAGGTCTGAAGGTCCATGCCCACCTTTGACAGCAGGTCGTCCCTTCGCTGCAGCAACTGGCCAGTGGAGACTTCTTCGGTGCGCGTCATCAGTGCCTCCCGTCCTTTGCTCCATCATCGACACCAGCCCCGACAATTAGGTCGCACCGGAGCTTCTCAAGCCTGGAAGTCACCCTAAAGGCGTAGCCACCAGGCCTCGATGCCACGAAGGCTGGTGGGCCGCCGCCGGCGCGTGAGCACCGGCGGCGGCCGCCGTCAGGAGCCGATCGTCACCTCGACCGCCAGGTCGCCCTCGCCGGAGCGGGTGCTGACCGAGGCGACCGTGCCCGCGGTGCGGATGTCCGCCTCGATGGCGCCGAAACCGGTGAGCACGTCGGGCTGGGCGGTCACCGTCAGGGATTCCACGCCTGCGCGCATCGACACCTTCGCGTCGGTCTTCGCGCGCCGCACCGCCGCGATCACCGAGCCCGCCAGCGTGAGCAGAGCCGGGTCGCCGTCGACCGGGACCGGGGCGGGCCAGGGCGCGCGGTGCACCGAGCCCTCCTGCCACCACGACCAGACCTCCTCCGTCGCGTACGGCAGGAACGGCGCGAACAGCCGCACCACAGCGGAAAGCGTCGTGGCGAGCGCCGCCCGCGCGGACTGCGCCGCCGCCTCGCCGCGGTCGCCGTACGCGCGGCCCTTCACCAGCTCCACGTAGTCGTCGCAGAACGTCCAGAAAAACGTCTCGCTCAGCTGCAGCGCCCGCGCGTAGTCGAGCGCCTCGAACGCCGCCGTCGCCTCAGTGACGACCGACGAAAGCGCCGCCAGCACCGAACGGTCCAGCGGCTCCGAAGCCACCGCCTCGGCAGAAGGCAGCCCGAGGCCGAGCACGAACCGGCTCACGTTGAGCAGCTTCATCGCCAGCCGCCGGCCCACCTTCATCTGGCCCTCGTCCACGGCCGTGTCGACGCCGGGCCGCGCGCTCGCCGCCCAGTACCGCACCGCGTCCGAGCCGTACTTCTCCAGCAGGTCGGCCGGGGTGACGACGTTACCGACCGACTTCGACATCTTCTTGCGGTCCGGGTCGAGCACCCAGCCGGAGATCGCCGCCCGGCGCCACGGCAGCACGCCCTCCTCCAGCTCCGCGCGCACGGCCGTGGAGAACAGCCAGGTGCGGATGATCTCGTGCGCCTGCGGCCGCAGGTCGTACGGGAACACGCGGCGGAACAGGTCGTCGTCCAGTGTCCAGCGACCGGCGATCTGCGGCGTGAGCGACGACGTCGCCCAGGTGTCCATGACGTCCACTTCGGCGGTGAAGCCGCCCGGCACGTCACGCTGGTCCGCGGTGTAGCCCGGCGGCACGTCGGTGCTCGGGTCGACCGGCAGGCTCGTGTCGTCCGGCACCAGCACGGCGTCGTGGTCCGGCTCGCCGCCGGCGTCCAGCGGGTACCAGAGCGGGATCGGCACGCCGAAGAACCGCTGACGGCTGATCAGCCAGTCGCTCGTCAGGCCCTCGACCCAGCCGCGGTAGCGGACCTGCATGTGCGCGGGCACCCACTGCAACTCGGCGCCACGGTCGAGCAGCCGCGCGCGCAGCTCCTCGTCACGCCCGCCGTTGCGGATGTACCACTGGCGGCTGGTGACGATCTCGAGCGGCCGGTCGCCCTTCTCGTAGAACTTCACCGGGTGCGTGATCGGCCGCGGCTCGCCACGCAGCGCGCCCTTCTCCCGCAACAGGTCCACCAGGATCTGGCGTCCTGTGTGGACGGTCTTGCCCACGAGCGGCGCGTACGCCTCCGCCGGCACGTCACGCGGCGGCTCGGGCAGGAACCGGCCGTCGCGGCCGAGCACCGGCCGCGTCTCCAGCCGCAACGCGCGCCACCACGTCACGTCGGTCGTGTCGCCGAAGGTGCACACCATCGCGATGCCGGTGCCCTTCTCGGGATCGGCGAGGTGGTGCGCGTGCACCGGGACCTCGACGCCGAACACCGGCGTCCGCACGGTCTTCCCGAACAGCGGCTGGTACCGCTCGTCGTCCGGGTGCGCGACGAGCGCGACGCACGCGGGCAGCAGCTCCGGGCGCGTGGTGGAGATGAGCACCTCGGCGTCTTCGGCCGTGTGGAACACCAGGTCGTGGTACGCGCCGGGCCGCTCGCGGTCCTCCAGCTCCGCCTGCGCGACGGCGGTGCGGAACGTGACGTCCCAGAGCGTCGGCGCCTCGGACTGGTAAGCCTCGCCGCGCGCGAGGTTGCGCAGGAAGCCGCGCTGCGAGATCTGCGTCGTGGCCGGGTCGATGGTCTGGTACGCCGTGCTCCAGTCGACCGAAAGCCCGATCCGGCGCCAGACGTCCTCGAAGACCTTCTCGTCGGTCTCCGAAAGCTCCTGGCACAGCTCGACGAAGTTGCGCCGGGACACGGGAACGGCGTTCTTGCCCGGCTTCTCCGGCGGCCGGAAGCCCGGATCGTAGGGCAGCGAAGGCTCACAGCGCACGCCGAAATGGTTCTGCACACGGCGTTCCGTCGGCAGGCCGTTGTCGTCCCAGCCGATCGGGTAGAACACCTCGCGCCCGCGCATCCGGTGGTACCGCGCGACGAGATCGGTGTGGGTGTAGGAGAAAACGTGCCCGATGTGCAGCGAACCGCTCGCCGTCAGCGGAGGGGTGTCGATCGAGTAGACGTCCTCACGCGGCTTCGTGCGGTCGAATCGGTAGACGATGTCGCTCTCCCATACCGGTACCCACTTGGCCTCCAGACCGTCGACACCGACCTTGTCCGGGACTTGTGGGCTGGGGCTGGGAGTTGCGTTCATGGACCAACTCTAGGCGGGCGTCAAAGCGCCTTTCTCCGTGGCCGGGAGATCCCGCATCCGCCGCAGCGGCGAGCAGACGACCCACAGCGCGCCGCAGAGTTCGCCGATCACGGCGATCCACAGTGCGCCGGTCAGCCCGACGGTCTCGCCGAGCGCGCCGCCCAGCAGGCCGCCCAGCGGCATCGCGCCCCACACGACGAACCGCACGCTCGCGTTCATCCGGCCCAGCAGCCGGTCCGGCGTGATGGCCTGGCGGTAGGAGACCTGTGCGACGTTGTAGAGGATCACGCCGAACCCGGCCGCGGCCAGGCCGGACCCGGCGAGCGCCAGCCGCCAGCCGGGGGCGGCCAGCGGCACGAGCAGGTTGCCCGGCCAGACCAGCAGCGGGACCAGCCAGATCGACCGCGCCTGGCCGATCCGGCGGATGATCGCGCCCGAGCACAGCGCGGCGAGGATGCCGCCGACTCCGCCGACGGCCAGCAGCACGCCGACCGCCGCCGGGGGCAGCCCGGCCGTGCGCGTCAGGAACAGCACCTGCACGGCCTGCGCGGCGGCGCCGAACAGGTTCGCGGTGGCGGTGCACGCGACGATCGCGCGCAGCGGCTTGTCGGCGAACACGAACCGCATGCCCTCGCCGATCTGCGGCAGCAGGCGCTCCTGCCCGGTGCGCTCCGGCACGGACTCGACGGTGCGGATCCGCCACAGGCACAGCGCGGAGACGAGGTAGCCGAGGCCGGTCGTCAGCACAGTGCTGGCCGCGCCGATGACCTGGACCAGCACACCGGCCGCGCTCGGTCCGGCGATCTGCGCCGTGGACTGGACGGCCTGCAGCTTCGCGTTGCCCTCCAGCAGGTGTTCGCGGCCCACCAGCGCGGGCAGGTACGCCTGGTACGCGACGTCGAAGAACACCGTCGCCAGGCCGGTCAGCAGCACCACGACGAGCAGCTGCAGCATCGTCAGCACGCCCGCCCACCAGGCCACCGGGATGCTCAGCATCAGCACGGCGCGCACCACGTCGGCAGTCAGCATCACCGGCCGGCGCGGCAGCCGGTCCACCCACACGCCGGCGGGCAGCCCGAGCAGCAGGAACCCCAGCGTCTCGGCCATGGTCAGCAGGCCCATCTCGAACGGCGTGGCCGCCAGCGTCACGGCCGCCAGCAGCGGGACCGCCGTGATGCCGACGAACATCCCGAGCTGGCTCGCGGTGTCCCCGGCCCACAGCCGGCGGAAGTCCGCGTGGAAGAAGAGCGAATCCCTACTCACCCGAAAGAGTGTCTTCGAGTGATTGGAAAGTGTCAATCACTTAACCCTCCTTAGGCTGTGGGCGTGCCGACGAAACGACGTCCCTCGACCGAGGCCGAGGCCGCCGCGCTCGCGTCCGGAATACGCCTGCGCATCATCCGGTTGACTTCTTTCGAGGCCATGACCAACAAGGAGCTGGCCGGGCGGCTGGGCCGCGACCCGGCGACGACACTGCACCACGTCCGCAAGCTGGTGGAGACCGGCTTCCTGGCCCCGCAGGAGCCGCGGCGGGGGACCCGCGGCGCGAAGGAGATCCCCTACCTTTCGACCGGGCTGTCCTGGCTGCTCGAACACGACGCCGAGACGGCGCCGGTCATCCGGGCGATGCTCGAGGCCTACCTGGCGGAGCTGGCCGAGGCCGAGCCCGGCGAGGTGGACTCCTCCCGGCTGGTCTTCCAGGTCCCGCCCGAGGACGTCGAAGAGTTCAAGAACCGGCTGGGCGACCTGCTGGACGAGTTCCGCCACCGCCCCGACGCACCCGGCCAGGACCGCACCGCGGTCTACGTTTCGATCTATCCGAGCAGGTAATCCACTCGGCTCCCGCGTGGAATCGTGGGAGCATGGAGGCACGATGACAGAACTGACACACGAAGACCACTACGAGGAAGACCCGTCCACCGGCGAAATGGAGCTCGAGGACCGCGCCTCGCTCCGCCGGGTAGCGGGGCTCTCCACCGAGCTCGCGGACGTCACCGAGGTCGAGTACCGGCAGCTGCGGCTGGAGCGGGTCGTCCTGGTCGGCGTGTGGGCAGGCGGCACGGCCGAGCAGAACGACGCCTCGCTCGCGGAGCTGGCCAGGCTGGCCGAGACCGCGGGCTCCGAGGTGCTCGAAGGCCTGGTCCAGCGGCGCGTGCAGCCCGATCCGGCCACGTACATCGGCTCCGGCAAGGTGCGGGAGCTGCGTGACGTGGTCATCGCGACCGGCGCCGACACGGTGATCTGCGACGGGGAGCTCTCGCCCGGCCAGCTGCGCCAGCTCGAGGAGAAGGTCAAGGTCAAGGTGATCGACCGGACCGCCCTGATCCTCGACATCTTCGCGCAGCACGCCAGCTCCAAGGAGGGCAAGGCGCAGGTCGAGCTGGCCCAGCTGCAGTACCTGATCCCCAGGCTGCGCGGCTGGGGCGCGTCGCTGTCCCGGCAGGGCGGTGGCCGCGCCGGCGGCGCGAACGGCGGCGTGGGCCTGCGCGGTCCCGGTGAGACCAAGCTCGAGACCGACCGGCGGCGGATCAACAAGCGCGTGTCCAAGCTGCGCCGCGAGATCGCCGCGATGGACACCATCCGCGAGACCAAGCGCGGCCGGCGCGTGGCCAACGAGGTGCCCAGCGTGGCCATCGTCGGCTACACCAACGCCGGCAAGTCGAGCCTGCTCAACGCGCTGACCGGCGCGGGCGTGCTGGTCGAGGACGCGCTGTTCGCCACCCTGGACCCGACCACCCGGCGGGCGCAGACGGCGGACGGGCGCACGTTCACCCTCACCGACACCGTCGGCTTCGTGCGGCACCTGCCGCACCAGCTGGTGGACGCGTTCCGCTCGACGCTGGAGGAAGCGGCCGACGCCGACCTGCTGGTGCACGTCGTCGACGGCGCCGACCCGGCGCCCGAAGAGCAGGTGAACGCCGTGCGCGAGGTGCTCGCGGAGATCACCGGCACCCGCAAGGAGCCGCTCCCGCCGGAGCTGCTCGTGATCAACAAGGCCGACGCGGCCGACCAGGTCACCCTGGCCCGGCTGCGGCACCAGCTGGCCGGCTCCGTGCTGGTCTCCGCGCGCACCGGCGCGGGCATCCCGGAGCTGGCCGAGGTGCTGGCCGACCGGCTCCCGCGCCCGGAGGTGGTGGTCGACGCGCTTGTCCCGTACACGCGGGGTGAGCTCGTGGCCCGCGCCCACGCGGACGGCGAGGTGCTGGAAGAGGAGCACGTCGCCGACGGCACCCGGCTGCTCGTGCGGGTCCACCCGGACCTCGCGGCCGCGTTGCGCCAGTTCGAGACCAACTCCTCACCCCGCTAGCGCGTCTTCCGTAGTGTGCGGTTGATCCCGGCCGCGCACTACGGAGGTGAGCTGGTGCGAGTCGTCCTCGCGGTGGCGGCGTTTTTCCTGCTGATCGGCGCCTTGCCCGCCTCGGCCGCGGCACCGCCCGCGCCCGAAACGGTGTGCCAGGTGACGGATCCGCGCGTGACCGAGCTTTCGGGCCTGGTCTCCGACGGCACGCACTGGTATGCGATCAACGACGGCGGAACCAAGGTCCAGGTGTTCGTGCTGGACCGTTCGTGCGCCGTGCAGGACGTGCTTTCCGCGAGCAACGACCCGTACGACGTCGAGGACCTCGCCCGCGCGGCCGACGGAACGTTGTGGCTCTCGGACACCGGGGACAACAGCAACAAGCGGGCCACCGTGGCCCTGCTGGAGCTGAAGCCGTCCGGGGGCGCCGTGACGCTGCACCGGCTGACCTACCCGGACGGGCCGCACGACACCGAAGCCCTGTTGCTGGACCGGTCCGGCACGCCGTACCTGGTCACCAAGGACATCCTGGGCGACGCGAAGGTGTACCGCCCGAACGGCCCGCTCGCGACGCCCGGCCCGACCCCGCTGGAGCAGGTCGGCACGGTCACCATCCACACCACCGACACGAAGGGCGGCCCGGTGGGCGCCTTCGGCTCGGTGCTGGTGACGGGCGGCGCGACCAGCGCCGACGGCACCCTGGTCGCGCTGCGCACTTACACCGACGCTTACCTGTACGCCGCCCCGGACGGCGACGTCGCCGCGGCGCTGAAGGGCACGCCCGTCCGGGTCCCCCTGGCGGGGGAGAAACAGGGCGAGGCATTGGCTTTTGAGCCCGACGGCACGCTGTTGTCCGGCGGTGAAGGGGTCGGCCAGCCCATCCGCGCGGTGAAGAACGCCGCGTCGCTGGCTTCCGCTGCCGGAGCCCCGGCGGCCGGCGCGCCCCAGGGCGAGGCGGCGGCCGGTTCTTCGTCCGGCGGGGGAGTTTCCCCGCTCCCGGCGGCGGTGCTGGCGATCGTGGTGGTCTTCGGCGGCTGGTTGCTGGTGCGCAAGCTGCGCCGCCGCTGACGCCGGCGGGCCACGCGGCGCGGCCGGCTCCGCCCGCCCCGGATCTGTCTACTGAGGACAGTCACGCGGCGGTTCCGGCGCCGTCCCCCCAGAGACGGGCGCCGGTTCCGGCCGCGGCGGGCACCTCCGTCACCGCGGGTACGACCGAGGCCGGGCTTCCTCGTCGTCACCGCACGGCCGGAGGCCCGGTTCAGAGGCGGCGCAGGACCGCGACGACCTTGCCCAGGATCGTGGCGTCGTCGCCGGGGATCGGCTCGTACGCGTCGTTGTGCGGCATCAGCCAGATGTGGCCGTCCTTGCGCTTGAACGTCTTCACGGTGGCCTCGCCGTCGATCATCGCCGCGACGATCTCGCCGTTGTCGGCCGTCGGCTGCTGGCGGACGACCACCCAGTCGCCGTTGGTGATGGCCGCGTCGACCATCGAGTCCCCGGTGACGCTCAGCAGGAACAGCTCGCCCTCGCCGACGATCTCGCGCGGCAGCGGGAAAACATCCTCGATGGCCTGCTCCGCGAGCACCGGCCCGCCCGCGGCGATCCGGCCCACCAGCGGCACGTACGCCGCCTTCGGCATGGACGGCTGCTGGTCGATGTCGATGCCCATCGGGTTGTCGTCGGTGGTCGACAGCACGCCGACCGCGCGCGGCCGGTTCGCGTCCCGGCGCAGATAACCCTTGCGCTGCAACGCGCGCAGCTGGTGCGACACCGACGAGGTCGAGGTGAGCCCCACGGCCTCGCCGATCTCCCGGACGCTCGGCGGGTAGCCGAACCGGCTCACCCAGGTCCGGATCACGTCCAGCACCTGCTGCTGACGCACGGTGAGCGCGTCGTCCACGTCGTAGACCTCGGGAAGGGCGCTCACCTTGCCCGGGCCACCGGGCGTGGTGCCCGCCTTGCTCTCCTTGGCCACTGCGTTTCCTCCAGCCGTCCCGCGGCCGCCACGAGGGCGGGCCGCGCGTTCCGCGTGCGCCGGCCGGCACCCGCTGCTGCGGGCGCGCTCGCCGACGACATCTGCCCGGCAGATGTCCTGGTGACCGACGTTAGCCGTCAGTAACGACGATTTCAAACATCTGTTCGATCGACACGCCGTGTCCTCTCGATTTTGTCGGTGCGGGGTGGTAGACCTTCGCACGGGCGTTCGATAGAACGCCTGTTCGACCTAATCCACATCGTCGCCGGTGAGGGCGTCGCGCGGGGCTGGGTTCGAACCGAACAGCAGGTAACGAGGAGGTTCGCCATGTCGATCCTGGCCGACCGCGGGCTGGTCCGCCCGCTTCGCCCCGTCCGTCAGGTCGCCCCTGCCCGCCGCGACGTCGCGCCGGGCCCTTCCGCCCCGGCGCGAGTGGCGCGCGAGCGCCGCGGCGAGCCGCTGCGGCCACCGACCCGCGCGCGTGTCGTCGCGGGCCGCAAGGGCACCGCCGCCGCGTGCGCCGAGGCGCGCCGGCCAGCCGTCCGCTGGCCGTGGCTGCTCGCCATCGCCGCGGCCGCCTGCCTGGTGGTCACCGCTCTCGGTGTCTTCGGCGCGGGCGCACCGGGTGGCGCGGTCCCGTCCCGCACCGCTTCAGTGTCGGTCGAGCAGGGCGACACCCTGTCCGCGATCGCCGCCCGGTTCGCCCCCGACAGCGACCAGGATGCCGTGGTGACGCGCATCAAACAGCTCAACAACCTGGATGGCGCCGTCCTGACCCCAGGGCTGCCCCTCACCGTGCCGGTCGCCGGCGGCGGTGCCGGGCTGGGTTCCTGAACTCCGTGACGTTGTGACGGCTGTGCTGGATAGAGGCCGACGTGGGCGATCGTGGCGACGTGGGCATCTTCGCGTCGAGGAGAAGGCTGCCAATGGGTGGAGGAGAAGCTTGCCGATGGCGTGAGCTGCCGGGCCGGAGGTGGCTCGCGGGGGAGGTGTCCCAGCGATGGCGGCTCCTCTGATGGAGGACGGAGATGGTTCCTCTGATGGGGATAGCCCCATCAGAGATGGCTCGCCACCACGGAGGTGCTCCCCGGCAGTGGAGGCAGATCCACCGCCCGCCGGATTCTCCGCCTCGTGACCGCCCGGACTGCCACGACCGCCCGGCTACCACGACCGCCCGGGCTGCCGAGGCCACTCGGACTTTCTACGCCCACCGCGACTGCCCGGATCACTTCGACCGCCCGGACTGCCCGGACTACTCGGCGCGTCCTCTCCGACTCGGGTTGATGCCCGCCGCTCCGCAGCCCCGATTCCCCCGCGCCATCACAGCCCGGACCCGCCCCGCGCGCCCTCTCGGAACCAGCCGATGTTCGCCGCTCCACAGTCCCATCGCCCCAGCCCGTGACCGCCCGGATCCGTCCGGTCGCGGACCGGGCTCGGACGCCCGTCACCCTGTGGGGTCCTTCTTGCCCCGTGGCTTGCGTGCGGCCCCGGGGCGACCTAAGGTCTGCCCCTATATCTAGTAGTTACACCGCTGTAGTTGGTCCACAGGTTGGGGTAGACTCGGTGGCAGTTGTCCACAGCTGACCGGCGTTCACCCACCGGCTGTCCACATGTCGATCACCAGGCACGGGGCCGTGCGGGGTGGTCGTGACCCAGGCCGTAGCGTGGCGGCAGGGGCCGGGCGGCGAAGGAATCGGCCGGTGCGGAGGGGAAGGTGATCGGCGGATGAGGTGCCCGTTCTGCCGGCATGCGGACTCTCGGGTCGTCGACTCCCGAGAGGTGGATGAGGGTCAGGCGATCCGGCGGCGGCGCTCGTGTGCGCAGTGCGGCCGGCGCTTCACCACGTCGGAGACGATGGTGCTCGCCGTCGTCAAGCGGTCCGGCGTCACCGAGCAGTTCAGCCGGGACAAGGTCGTGAACGGCGTCCGCCGGGCGTGCCAAGGCCGGCCGGTCGACGACGACGCGCTGCAGAAGCTCGCGCAGCGCGTGGAGGAGTCGATCCGCTCCGCCGGGCTGGCGGAGATCCCGAGTCACGAGGTCGGCCTGGCGATCCTGGGCCCGCTGCGTGAGCTCGACGGGGTCGCCTACCTCCGGTTCGCCAGCGTCTACCGCTCGTTCTCCTCGGTCGAGGACTTCGAGAAGGAGATCTCCGACCTGCGCGAGGCCATGGCGGGTGCTGCTGCGGAAGAAGAAGGCGAGCGCGCCGAAGGCGATTGAGAGTCGCCGGCTGCGCGCGGGAGCAAGGGGATGAGACCCGATGACCGAAACCGTGGGAACCGGCGCAGCGACGGCCGGGCGTGGCAAGAAGAAGTCCAGTGGCGGCGGGCTGACCGTCGAGCGGGTCTTCACCACCGACGGCGTGCACCCGTATGACGAGGTCGCCTGGGAGCAGCGCGACGTCGTGATGACCAACTGGCGCGACGGCAGCGTGAACTTCGAGCAGCGCGGGGTCGAGTTCCCCGGCTCCTGGTCGGTCAACGCCACCAACATCGTCACCAGCAAGTACTTCCGCGGCGCGGTCGGTTCGCCGCAGCGCGAGAGCAGCCTCAAGCAGCTCATCGACCGCGTGGTGAAGACCTACGTCAAGGCCGCGGCCGACAACGCCTACTTCGCCACCCCGGGCGACCTCGAGGTCTTCGAGCACGAGCTCACCTGGATGCTGCTGCACCAGGTCTTCAGCTTCAACTCGCCGGTCTGGTTCAACGTCGGCACGGCGTCGAAGCAGCAGGTGTCCGCCTGCTTCATCCTGGCCGTCGACGACACGATGGAGTCGATCCTCAACTGGTACCGCGAGGAGGGCCTGATCTTCAAGGGCGGCTCCGGCGCGGGACTCAACCTCTCCCGCATCCGCTCCTCGAAGGAGCTGCTGACCTCCGGCGGCACCGCGTCCGGCCCGGTGTCGTTCATGCGCGGCGCCGACGCGTCCGCGGGCACGATCAAGTCCGGCGGCGCCACACGCCGCGCGGCGAAGATGGTCGTGCTCGACGTCGACCACCCGGACATCGAGGAGTTCATCCAGACCAAGGCGCGCGAAGAGGCGAAGATCAAGGTCCTCCGCGACGCCGGGTTCGACATGGACCTCTCCGGCGCCGACATCTCCTCGGTGCAGTACCAGAACGCCAACAACTCGGTCCGCGTCTCCGACGAGTTCATGCAGGCGGTCGAGACCGAGGGGCAGTTCGCCCTCCGCGCCCGGCTCACCGGCGAGGAGATCGAGCGCCTCGACGCGAAGAAGCTGTTCCGCACCCTGGCGCAGGCGGCGTGGGAGTGCGCCGACCCCGGCGTACAGTACGACGGCACGATCAACGACTGGCACACCTGCCCGGAGTCCGGCCGGATCACCGCGTCCAACCCGTGCAGCGAGTACATGCACCTGGACAACTCCAGCTGCAACCTGGCGTCGCTGAACCTGCTGAAGTTCGTCTCGGCCGAGGGCACGTTCGACGCGCCGCTGTTCGCGAAGGCCGTCGAGCTGGTCATCACCGCGATGGACGTCTCGATCTGCTTCGCCGACTTCCCGACCGACCCGATCGGCGAGACCACCCGCAAGTTCCGCCAGCTGGGCATCGGCTACGCCAACCTCGGCGCCCTGCTGATGGCGCTGGGCCACGCGTACGACTCCGAGGGCGGCCGGGCGCTCGCCGCGGCGATCACCTCGCTGATGACCGGGGTGTCCTACCGGCGTTCGGCCGAGCTGGCCAAGGCCGTTGGCGCGTATGAGGGTTATGCCCGCAACGCCGCGGCGCACCAGCGGGTGATGCGCAAGCACGCGGCGGCGAACGAGCTGGTCCGCACGCACCATTCGAACGACGCGGCGGTCCGCGCGCTGGCGAGCGAGGAGTGGCGGCGCGGCAACGAGCTGGGCGAGCGGCACGGCTGGCGCAACGCGCAGGCCTCGGTGCTCGCGCCCACCGGCACCATCGGCTTCATGATGGACTGCGACACCACGGGCATCGAGCCGGACTTCTCGCTGGTGAAGTTCAAGAAGCTCGTCGGCGGCGGCTCGATGCAGATCGTCAACCAGACGGTGCCGCGCGCGCTCGAGGTGCTGGGCTACCCGGGCGAGCAGGTCGAGGCGATCGTCGAGTACGTGGCGCAGCACGGCCACGTGGTCGACGCGCCGGGCCTGCGCCCCGAGCACTACGAGGTGTTCGACTGCGCGGTCGGCGAGCGCTCGATCGCGCCGATGGGCCACGTCCGGATGATGGCCGCGGTGCAGCCGTTCCTGTCCGGCGCCATCTCCAAGACGGTGAACATGCCGGAGTCGGCCACCGTCGAAGAGGTCGAGGAAATCTACTTCCAGGGCTGGAAGCTGGGACTCAAGGCGCTCGCGATCTACCGCGACAACTGCAAGGTCGGCCAGCCGCTCTCCACCGGCAAGAAGAAGGAGGAGACGGCCGAGGCCGAGCCGGAGAAGGTCGTCGAGTACCGCCCGGTGCGCCGTCGCCTGCCGAAGAAGCGCCCGAGCCAGACGGTGTCCTTCACCGTCGGCGGCGCCGAGGGCTACCTGCACGCCGGCTCGTACCCGGACGACGGCCTCGGCGAGATCTTCGTGAAGCTCGGCAAGCAGGGCTCCACCCTGTCGGGCGTGATGGACGCGTTCTCGATGTCGATCTCGGTGGGCCTGCAGTACGGCATCCCGCTGGAGTTCTACGTCTCGAAGTTCTCCAACCTGCGCTTCGAGCCGGCGGGCATGACCGACGACCCGGACATCCGGATCGCGACCAGCGTGATGGACTACCTGTTCCGCCGCCTGGCCCTGGACTACCTGCCGTACGAGAAGCGTTCGCAGCTCGGCATCTTCACCGCCGACGAGCGCTCGGCCGAGGTCGAGGCGAACTACGGCGGGCAGAACGTGGACCTGGAAGCGTTGCGCACCAGCGTCGACTCGTCCTCGGCGCAGGTGGAGAAGTCCACTTCGGACTCTTCCCCGCGTGACGCGCAGAGCACGGCCGAGCTGATGGAACTCCACCTGGGCAAGGCCGCGGACGCGCCGCTGTGCATGACCTGCGGCACCAAGATGCGCCCCGCGGGCTCCTGCTACGCCTGCGAAGGCTGCGGCGCCACCTCCGGCTGCAGCTGAGAACATCTGACGGTAGGTGAAGTGGCTGGTCAGAGCCGGGGTGGCGGTTGCCGCCCCGGCTCTGCCATGTCTGTTCGTGGTTGCACTCAACGCAACATTCGCCAGCATAAGTACGTCACGTACTTGACGTACTTATGCTGGAAGGGCATCCTGGTGAGGATCACGGGGAGGCTGACATGTCTGCTGTCCACTACGACAGCTACACCGATGCGCGCGCACATCTGAAGGACTTGCTGGATGCCGCCGAGAAGGGGCGAGTCGCCACCGTTCGGCGTGACTCCGCAACGACCGCAGTTGTGGATGTCGAACGGCTGCGTCACTTCCTCGCGTCGATCGTTCCGTCGCACACCCAGGTCGTCCCAGAGGCCGGTGGTTGGTCGGTGTTCATTCCGGGGCTGCCGGTGGCTGCGGATGGCTCGTCGTTCGACGAGGCGGTCGACGAGATGGTCGACGCCCTGCGGGAGTATGCGCAGGATTGGCAGGAGCGTCTGCTGGATGCTCCGAACCACCGTGACAACTGGGGATTGGTGCAGCTGATCAGCTTCAGTGACGACGGGCAACTGCGTGACTGGCTTGTCGGTGCCGCGCGGTGACTTCGTGGCCGCAGCCAACCCGCAAGGATCACGAGACGTTCTGCCAGGCAGAGGAATGGCGCCGAGTGCGCGACGCTCGCGGGTGGACCGGAACGCATCACGTCACTTACGAACTCGATCTTGTCGACAGCAGGATTCTGCGTACTCGCATCTCGCACCCGGTGGACCGTAGCGGCTACGGACCGGGCATATGGAAGCACATTCTCCGCGATCAGCTCGAAGTGGAGGAACCTGTGTTCTGGTCGTGCGTGCAGGACGGCATCAAGCCGGCTCGCGGGACACCTGAGCCGCCGGCGCAGGCCCTGCCTGCCGACCTCGTGCACATGCTGATCTCGCGTGTCGGCCTCGACGAGGCCGAGGTGGCCGGGATGAGCAAGGGTGAGGCGGTCGCCAGGATTCAGAGCTACTGGACCGAGGGCGCCTGATCAGGCCGCAACTGGATGGATAGCGCACGGTACGAATAAGTGCCCTCCACCAGTGGAACATTTGACCGTGCGGAGCCAAATCGGGGGCTCGCCCTACCCAGAAGAGGCGTGCTGTCCGGATGTCCCCGTTGATCTTGATCGCGAAAACTGAGTGTGTCCGCATCTCCGAGTGAAGGGACACCCTCTGTGGTCAAGCTGAAGTCCGCGCGCCGGCGTACGGCGAGCGTCGTCGCGGTGGCGGTCGCCGGCGCGGTGTGCGCCACCCTGGTGACGGCCGGCAGCGCCGATGCCATCGTGAAGGGGCAGGACTCCGCGCAGCGCTACTCGTTCATGGCCTCGATCCCGGAGACGGTGAACGGGACCGGGCAGCACGGCGTCTGCGGGGCGTCCCTGATCGACCCCCAGTGGGTGGTGACGGCGGGGCACTGCGTGGACCCGAAACTGGTGACGCCGGACGGCACGATCCGTGTCGGCAGTGAGTTCCGGTCCTCCGGGGGCACGGTCCGCCACATCTCGAAGACGGTGACGAACCCCGGTTACCGGCTCAGCGGCGAGAAGCCGTACAACCAGAACGACATCGCGCTGATCAAGCTCGACCGTCCGGTCGCCGAGCGGCCCATCCGCATGGCCGCCCGGCCTGGCGCGCCCGGCACCCCGACCCGGCTCCTCGGCTTCGGCACCGTCCTCGACACCTACGACCTCTCCAAGGCGGCGTACGCGGAACGGCTCCAGGAACTCGACACGCGCCGTGGCGCCGACGCCGAGTGCGGCCCCGGCTACGCGGGCTGGAGCCGGTTGTGCACGATCAGCCCGAAGCCGGACGCCATGGCGTGCATCGGGGATTCCGGCGGCCCGCAGATCCGGCGCGGCTTCGACGGCCAGTGGGAACTGATCGGAACCACCTCGGGACCCGGCGACTCGCGTGCGACCTGCGCGGGCGGGCCGGGCCTCTACAGCAACGTGTCCGCCTTTTCGGGCTGGATCCGGCGGACGGTCCACGTGAACCGCTGAGCCGTCCGAACGGCTCGTTCGCCGCGTGCCCCGGCTTGGGCCCCGGTCGCGTTCAACGATGGCGGCGGGACTCGCGTAACTTCCGGTCGGTGGTCGTGGTCGTGCTGAGGGTCCGGGTCGCCGCGATGCCGAGGACCGTCGCCGCGCCTGCCGCGCGGGCGGCGCGGGCGACGCCGGCCATCGTCGAACCGGTCTGGTAGAGGTCATCCACGATGAGGACGGTTTCGCCGGCCAGGTCCTCCTTGATCCGGTACCCGCCGAGCAGGCCGGTGCGTTCCGCCGTGGTCATCTGTTTCGCGGGCTTCCGTTTGGCGACGACCGCTTCGACGCCGACCAGGGGCCGGCCGAGCTGCTCGGCCACGTTGGCGCCGAGCAGGACGCTGGCCGACGGGCCGGGCTCGTGGCCGGGGACCAGGAGGACCTTGCTGGAGCTGAGGAACCACTCGTGCCGGAGGATCGCGTCGACGAGCGCTTCGCAGAGCTTCTTGCCGGCGTCGTCGACCTCCGGCTGCGGGAGGTCGCGATGTTCGTCGTAGCGCTTCACCCTGCGGACCCACTCGCCCGTCTCAGTGGGCTGCGGCCCGGTGCCGTCGGCGGCCTCCCGGTAGAAGTCCAGGGCGAGTGCGGCGTCGAGCGAAGCCCGGTGCTTGATTTCGATGACGTAGACGTCGGTGAGCAGTTCCAGCAGCTCGCTCAGGTTCGGGGGTGGCTCGAAGTCGAGCCGGACCCGCTGCGGCCACTGGCGATCGCCGGCCGCGGGCCGGACGATCCGGGCGCGGGGCAGGGCCCCGACGATGTGCCGGGTGGTCTCCTCGGAGCCGCGGAGGTTCAGGAACCAGGCGGTCGACGACTGTTCGAGCTCGTAGGCGTGGAGCCGGTTCGCGCGGTCGTCCGCCTGGTAATCCGTGGAAAAGTCCTTCATACGATGGTCCCCTCGCCCTCGGCACCGACCTTCCCACAGGACCTCACCGGATCTCCACACTTTCTCCGCCCCACGGCCGCATCGGCGGGCCACCATCGGTGCCGTGGACTGGCTGACGGAATTCACAGGGGAAGCGGAGCGGCGGCGGGTACGGCCGGAACCGGAGTGGGCACGGGGCGCGCGGCTTGATCCCGCGGTGGCGCGGAGCGTGCAGCGGTTCCAGGTCGGGGAGTCCGGGGACGGCGCCAACCTCCTCGCCAAGGCGGGCGGGCGGTATCGGCAGACGGTCGCGCTCTTCGTGGCCGAGGAGCAGAACCACGCGCGGCTGCTCGCCCGGCTGCTGGCCGCCGCGGGGAGCGCGACGATCGACGCGCACTGGTCCGACGCCGTGTTCGTCCGGCTCCGGCGCGCGCTCGGGCTGCGGCTGGAGCTGATGGTGCTGCTCATCGCCGAGGTTGTGGCGCTGCGGTACTACCGGGCGCTGCGCGACGGCACCAGTGACCCGCTCACCCGCGAGGTCGCGGCGCGCATCCTGGCCGACGAGGAGCGGCACGTGCCGTTCCATTGCGACCGGCTGCGCGGCGAGTTCGGCGGGGCGACCGGCAAGGCCGTCGCGTTCGGGTGGCGGGTGCTGCTCGCCGGTGCGCTCGTGGTCGTGCTGCTCGACCACGGGCGGGCGTTGCGCGAGCTGGGGGTCACGCGGATCGCGTTCGCCGCCGGGGTGCTGGTCCGGTTCGAGCGGGTGCTCGTGGAGGTCCACTATGGACGGTCGACGCCGGCTCGGGTGCGGCCGTTTCCACGCCGGGCCCGGCCGCGGGGGCTGGTCTGAAGAACCGCGTCAGCGCGGAAGCGACGCGAGGTGTGCGCGCAGCACGTCGCGGCATTCCTGGTCCGAAGTCACCTCGGGCTGCAGGGCGGCGCGGAAGCTCAGCCCGTCCAGCAGGGCCGCCAGCCGCTGGGCTTCGGGGGCGGCGGCTTCGGATGGCAGTAGCTCCTGACTGGCCATCGCGTCGGTGATGCGCCGGGCCAGGGCAAGCGTGCCCCGCATCGCCTCGCGGGCCAGGTCGGCGATCTCCTGGTCGACCCGCGCCGCGACGAGGAATTCCACCAGCACGGTGGCCTCGGCCCGCCGGGCCGCGTCGAGGGGGAGCAGCTCGGCCAGGAACTCCGTCAGCTGGTCCGCCGCCTCGTCGCGGGTCAGCTCCGACAGCGGGCGCAGTGACTCCCGGCGCCGCTCCAGCCGGGCCGTCACCCGGTCGATGGTCGAGCGCATGGCGAAGCGCATCAGGTCGCGCTGGCCGTCGAAATAGTGCCGCACCGAGCCGATGTTCAGCCCGGCCTCGGTCGCCACCGACCGCAGCGACACGGCCTGCAGCCCGTCGCGCGCGGCCAGGCGCAGCACGGCGTCCGCGATGTGCGCTCGCCGCTGCTCACTGTCGACCTGCTTGGGCACTGGACCTTTCTATCACACCTGTGATACGAATGTTTATGTCACAGGTGTGATAGAAAAATGAGGTGGGAGACATGGAGACGGTGCTCAACCTGCTGCTGATCCGGTTCGGCCTGATCGCCGGGGGTCTGGTGGTCCTCGGGCTGGTGGTCTTCGGCGTGGCGGTTTCGTTGCGGCGCAGGGGAAAGGGTGATCGTGTACGGGACGGGGTGGCGACGGCCGCCCGGTTCGCCGGACGGGTGCTGGACGAGCGGCACACCGGCGGTTCCCGAGCCCGGCGTGGGGGTGGGCTCGGGAACCGCTTCGCCCGCGAGGCCGTCCGGCGGATCGACGACAGCGTCACCCGGAGGGACCGGTGACCGCGGTCCTCGCCGACGGCGACGAGATCCTGCACCACCTGATGATGGACCTGCTGATCAAGGGACTGATCGTGCTGGCCGCGGTGGTCCTGCTGGTGCTGGGCGCGGTGGTGATCTGGCGCCGCGCCGGGCGGTGACGCGGGGGCGCCCCAGCGGCGCCCCCGCGTTCCGGGCGTTCCGGCGTCAGCCCGCCAGGCGGGACCAGAGGAACTCGAACACCAGCGCCCACTTGAACGCGAGCTGCTTGTTGTCCGCCGCGCCGCCGTGGCCGCCCTCGATGTTCTCGTAGTACTGGACGTCGTGGCCCTGTTCGGTCATGCGCGCCACCATCTTCCGGGCGTGGCCGGGGTGCACGCGGTCGTCGCGGGTGGACGTGGCGAACAGGGCCGGCGGGTACTTCCGTCCCTTGTGGACGTTCTGGTACGGCGAGTACTTCGCGATGTACTCCCATTCCGCCGGCACGTCCGGGTCGCCCCACTCGGCCATCCACGACGCGCCCGCCAGCAGCAGGTGGTAGCGCTTCATGTCGAGCAGCGGCACCTGGCTGACGATCGCGCCGAACAGCTCCGGGTACCGCGTGAGCATCACGCCCATGAGCAGGCCGCCGTTGCTGCCGCCCTGGATGCCCAGCTGCCCGGGCGTGGTGATCCCGCGGGCCGCCAGGTCGGCGGCCACGGCGGCGAAATCCTCGTACACCTTGTGCCGGTCGGCCTTGATCGCGCTCGAGTGCCATTCCGGCCCGTACTCGCCGCCGCCGCGGATGTTCGCGACGACGTACGTGCCGCCGCGCGCCAGCCAGCCGCGCCCGATCACGCCGCTGTACGAGGGCGTCAGCGAAACCTCGAAGCCGCCGTAGCCGGTCAGCAGGGTCGGGCCGCCTTCCGCGCCCGAAGGCCGCACCACGAAGTACGGGATCTTCGTGCCGTCCTCCGAAGTCGCGAAGTGTTGGCTGACCTCGATCCCTTCCGTGTCGAAGAATGCGGGCGCCTGCTTGAGTACCTCGACCTCTTCGCCGACAACGCCGCGGCTCAGCGTGGAGGGCTGCAGGTAGCTGGAGGAGTCGATGAGGTACTCGTCGTCGACGTCCGGCTCGGTGTCCACGATCTCGGCGCTGCCGAACTCCGGCGCCCCGCCCAGCGGCGCCTCCGCCCAGCCGTCCGGGCCCGGGGTGAGCGCGCGCAGCTCGGACTTGACGTCGCGCAGCGTCGCGAGCAGCAGGTGGTGGCGCGTCCAGGCCCAGTAGTCCAGCGATGTGTGCGCGTCCGGCGTGAACAGCGCGGTGAAGTCGCGGGAGCCGGCCATGAAGGCGTCGTAGCCGATCACCAGCAGGGAGCCGCCCGGGTATTCGACGCCGCCGGCGGTCCACGGCGTGCGCGGGTGCACCAGCAGCCATTCACGGTGCGCCGAGGCCCGCGCGTCATCCGGCACGTCGACCTTCACCAGCCCGGAAGCCGTCCGCTGGAACAGCTCTGTGCGGTAGAACTCGATGGTGCGGGAGACGAAGTCGCGCTCGAAGCCCTCGGTCGGGTCGTGGTAGGCGGTCACGGAGACGTCGTCCGGCTTGCCTTCGTACACCAGCGTGGCCTGCTCGACCGGCGTGCCGCGGCGCCACTCCTTCGCCAGCCGCGGGTACCCGGAGCTCGTCAGCGAGCCCGGGCCGAAGTCGGTGCCGAGGTACAGCCGGTCAGCGTCGATCCAGCCGACGCGGTTCTTCGCTTCGGGAAGGAAGAACCCGCCTTCGACGAAGGCGTGCGCGTCGAGGTCGAACTCGCGGACCACGGTCGCGTCCGCGCCACCGCGCGACAGCTGCACCAGGCCCAGCCGATGGTCCGGGCGCAGCACCGCCGCGCCTTTCCACACCCAGTTCTCGCCCTCGGCTTCGGCCAGCGCGTCGAGGTCGAGCAGCACCTCCCACTCGGGCTCGGCCTGGCGGTAGCCGCTCAGCGTGGTGCGGCGCCAGAGGCCCCGCTGGTGCCCGGCGTCCTGCCAGAAGTTGTAGAGGTGCGCGCCGCGGCGCACGACGTAGGGGATGCGGCCGTCGGCGTCGAGCACCTCCCGGATCCCGTCCCGCAGCGCGGCGAAGCGCTCGCCGGAGGTCAACGCTTCCAGCGTCCCGGCGTTGCGGGTGCGGACCCAGTCCAATGCCTCGTCGCCGGTCACTTCTTCCAGCCACAGGTACGGATCTTCGACATTCATGGGTCCGGTCTCCTCACTCATGGGCCCAGTCTCGTCCATAGGCACAGTCTCGTCGTACCGCCCGGTTCCCGGCCACCGGATCGGCGTTCCCGTTTCGTGATCCCGGCGCCGGGGCCCGACCGTATGCTGGAGCGCGGGTCGGACAGGGGGAGCGAAAGTGACCGAACGGGCTGACGGCGACGGACCGCCGGAGCAGGCCGGGCCACCACTACCGCCGCCGGTGGTGGCCCGGCCGCCCGGCTTCGTCGCGCCGCCGGGGCCGTACTGGCCGCCGCCCGTCTGGGCCGCACCTCCACCTCCACCTCCACCTCCACCCCCGCCCCCGGTCCGGCCGCGTCGCCGCAGGCTGGCCGGCGGCATGATCGCGCTGGCCATCGTCGTGGCCACGCTCGCGCTGATGGCCGTGGTCCCGCACCAGCTGTCCGGGAACGCCCTCGCCGTGCCCGGCACCGCGCAGCGGTCCGAGGCGGGCCGCCCGCTCGGCACCGGCGCGGGGACGGACCCGCGCGCGGTCGCCCAGCTGGAGACGAACCCCCTGCTCGCGAAGGGCGTCACGCTCACCCGCGTCTCGTGCGACCTGCCTGCGCTCGGCCGCGGCGACGCTCAGCTCCAGGCGTTCTACAGCGCGCTCGTCGGCTGCCTCGACCAGGCGTGGCGCCCGGCGCTGGACCAGGTCGACGAGCCGACGTTGCCGGCCACCGTGTCGGTCACGCTGCCGAAGGTCAGCGCGTGCGGCGCCGCACCGTCCAAGGAGGAGGCCGTCGCCTATTACTGCGGCGGCGACACCACGATCTACGCGCCCACTGACTGGATGCTGTCGGACGCCGGGCTGAACCGCTCGCGCCACCTCGCGACCATCGCCCACGAGTACGGCCACCACGTGCAGCGGGAGAGCGGCATCCTGGCCGCGGCGGCCGACAAGATGTCCACACCGGACCAGAGCAGCCCGGGCGACCAGGCGGTAGTGCGCCGGATCGAGCTGCAGGCCAACTGCTTCGGCGCGCTGTTCATCGCGAGCGCGATCGGCCAGGGCTCGGTCGGCCAGGCCGTCGGCAACGCCGCGGTCGCCGACTACGGCCGGGCCGACGACAGCGAGGACCACGGCAGCCGCGCGCACCAGCTGTCCTGGGCGAAGGCCGGGTTCTCCGGTGGGACCACGGCCGCCTGCAACACCTGGGCCGCGCCGGCGGATCAGGTCAGCTGAGGAGCCCAGCCGGGGTCGCGGCCGAGCAGCCCGAGGAACCGGTCCAGCTCGCTCGCGTCGCCGGGCACGGCGACCAGCGGCGCGAAGGTGCCGTTCTTCTTCCGTTCCTCGGGGTCGGCCGGGATCACGGCGGCGAACTGCAACGCCGTGGTCACGGCTTCCGGCACCGGCTCGTATGGCACGTCCAGCGTCTTGGCCAGGTCCCAGCCGTGGGCGACGGTGTCGACGAGGTGCATCGCGGCGGCCACCTCGCCGGGGAAGGTGCCGAAGGTGTTGATCCGCAGCTGCCGCGCGAGCACCCCGTCCTCGGCGAACGCCTGCAGGAAGTCCTCGGCCGAGGCCGCGTACGAGGTGTAGGCGTCGGCGCCGAGCTCACCGGACTCCCAGTCGGCCGCGGAGCCGTGACGGGCGGCTTCGGCGAAGGCGTGGTTCTCGCTGATCTGGTGACGTAGCAGGTCGGCGAGCGTCCAGCCGGCGCACGGGGTCGGCCGGTCCAGGTCCGCGGCGGTGGCACCGGCGGTGATCTTGTCGAGGATGAGCAGGGACTGTCGGTCGAGTTCGAACGGGGTCATACCTGAACGCTAACCGCCGGATCGGACCAGCAGGAGAGCCAAATCGATACGAACTGTGGTGGGCCAATCTAGAATCCGCACCGTGGAGCTGCATATCGACCTGACCGGCACGCGCGGCCACCGGGACGAGATCTACCGCCAGATCCGCGAAGCCATCCTCGACGGCCGGATCCGCGACGGCGACGCGCTGCCGCCGACCCGCGAGCTGGCCCAGCGGCTGGCCGTCTCGCGCACCACGGTCAGCGCGGCCTACGACCGGCTCACCGCCGAGGGCTTCCTCAGCGGACGCGTCGGCGCCGGCACGTTCGTCCGGTCCGGCGCCGCGCCGTGGCCCGCCGGGCCGGCCGCCGAACCCGCGGCGGGCGTGCGGCCGCGTCCGGAGTGGACGGACGTCCCGCCGCCACCGCGCTCGTTCGCGAACACGCCGGAGTTCGACTTCCGCCCGGGCGTCCCGGACGTGCGGCTCTTCCCGTTCGACACCTGGCGCCGCCTGACCGCGTCACTGCTCCGCGAGTCCCGCGCCGCGCTTATGACGTATGGCGACCCGCGGGGCGATCCCCGGCTGCGGGCCGGGATCGCGAGGCACGTCGGAGTCTCGCGGAACGTACGCGTCCGGTCCGATGACATCGTGGTCACCGCGGGGGCGCAGCAGACCGTCGACCTCGTCGCGCGGGTGCTGCTGGGGCCGGGTGACCTGGCGGCGGTGGAGGACCCCGGGTACCCGCCGCCGCGGCTGCTGTTCGGGACGCTCGGCGTGCGCGTGGCGGCCGTGCCGGTGGACGACGAGGGCATCGTCGTCGCGGAGATCCCGCCCGGGACCCGGCTGGTGTACGTGACGCCGTCACACCAGTACCCGCTGGGCGTGTCGATGTCGCTGGCGCGGCGCCACGAACTGCTCGACTGGGCCGAGCGCACCGGCGCGGTGATCGTGGAGGACGACTACGACACGGAGTTCCGCTACACCGGACGGCCGCTGGAACCGTTGCACAGCTTGGATTCCCATGGCCGGGTGGTGTACGTCGGCTCGTTCTCGAAGGTGCTCTCGCCGGCGTTGCGGATGGGGTTCCTCGCCGCTCCGCCGTCGCTCACCGGCGCCATCGTCAAGGCGAAGTACCTGGCCGACTGGTCCTCCCCGGCGATCGAGCAGGCCGTGCTCGCCGAGTTCCTCGCCGAAGGCGGCTTCACCCGCCACATCCGGCGGATGCGCAAGGTCTACCGCGAGCGGCACGACCTCCTCCTCGGCCTCCTGCGCCGCGACTTCGCCGACGTGCTGACGCCACGGCCGTCGGCGGCCGGGCTGCATCTCAGCGCGACCTCCGAGCGGGACCTGCGCGCGGTGGTGCCGCAGGCCAGAGCGGCGGGGATCAGCCTGCTTTCGCTGGACGACTTCGCCGTCACCTCACAGCGGCACGGCCTGCTGTTCGGCTACGGTGCGATCGCGGCCGAGCGCATCGCGCCGGGGCTGGCCCGGCTGCGCCGGGTCCTGGACGAGGGAGACCGATGACCGACGACGTGATGGTGGCCATCGACGCGGGACTGCGCCGGCACCTCGGCGGCGACCGGGCCGGCGCTCGCGAAGCCTTCACGAAGCTGTGGGCCGAGATCGGCGCGGACGGCGACCCGTTGCACCGCTGCGCGCTCGCGCACCACATGGCCGACGTCTGCGCGGATCCGGCCGAGGAACTGGAGTGGGACCTGCGCGCGCTCGCGGCCGCCGACTCGCTCACCGACGAGCGGGTGCAGGAGCATCAGTCGAAGCTCGCGGTGCGGGGCTTCTACCCGTCGCTGCACCTGAACCTCGGTGAGGACTACCGCAAACTGGGTGACTTCGCCGCCGCGCGCCGTCACCTGGCGTCGGCGCGGGAGCGGCTCGACGCGCTCGGCGACGACGACTACGCCGCCGGAATCCGCGCCGCGCTGGACGGGCTGGCCGAACGGCTGGCCTGAGCGCTGCATACCACGGGTGAACGCGCTCTGCCGGACTTTCGCGCGCGGCACCCGGGCCCTAACCTGAGGTGGCCCAGCTCACTGCGGAGAAGGGATCGCCATGCGGATTGAAGACTTGCTGCGCGGAAAGGGCACGGCAGTCGCGACGGTCACCCCGGGGACCACAGTGACCGAGCTGCTCGCCGGCCTCGCCCGGCACAACGTCGGTGCCATGGTGGTGACCGCCCAGGACGGCGGCATCGCCGGGATCGTGTCCGAACGGGACGTGGTCCGGCGGCTCAACGACCACGGCCCGGCGATCCTCGACGGGCCGGTCGCGGACATCATGACCAAGCTCGTCGCCAGCTGCACCCCGGAAGACTCCGTCGACCAGCTCAGCGTGCTGATGACCGAGCGGCGGATCCGGCACGTGCCGGTGCTCGTCGAGGGCAAGCTCGCCGGGATCGTGAGCATCGGCGACGTGGTGAAGAGCCGGATGGAACAGCTGGAGAAGAGCCAGGAACAGCTCGAGGCGTACATCGCCCAGGGCTGAGCCCTACTCGCGCCAGCCACTCAGCTCGACGCCCTTCGCGACGTCGACGCGGTAGGCGAGCGTCACCGTCCCGGTCGCGCCCGGCGCCAGGGTGAGCAGCCAGGTCAGCTCGCCCAGTTCGGTGCGCTCGGCGGGCTCCGGGGTGGTGCGCACGTCCCGGACCGTGATCGCGTCGTCGCGGGAGACGGGCGTCTGGTCGAGCACGGTGACCGAGGCCTCGCGCGGGCCATGGTTCGTCACGGTGGTGCGGTATTCCGCCTCGCGGCGGCGCTGCCCGGACAGCGTCGCCTTGCTCGCCGTGCGCTTCACCAGCTCACGCTCGACCCGGATGCGGTCGTCGACGCCCAGCGCCAGCTCCAGCTCCTCGCCGGGCGCCCACACGTCCAGCCGGGTGGTGCCGACGAACTCGGCCTCGTGGAACACCGACGCGCGGCCCGGGCGCAGGGTGTGCTCGGAGGTGTTGACGACGGTGGCGCGCAGGTATGCCTCCGCGGCCTGGATCGGCGCGGTGACATAGCCGAGCTTCGCTTCGAGGTCCAGCTGCGCCAGCGTGGTGCGGTGGCCCTGCGCGCCGGACGGGATCGCGACGGGCCGGCTCGGCCGGTACGTGACCGCGGTGGCGCCCTGCTCGACGGCGGCGACCTTCGGCGCCATCCGGCTGAGCGAGAAGGAGGCGCGGTCGCGCACCATCGCGGTGCCGGGCGCGGCCGCGGCGTACGCCATCGGCTGGGCCGGGGGAGGGGGCTGAACCCGGTCGAGGAACCAGGGCTGCAGTTCCGGCACCACCACGGTGTGCGCGGGGCGGGCCGTGGACAGCGCCAGCTCGCACTCCGGCCAGTCCTCGCCGGTGTGCTGGCTGACCAGGCCGTGGGAGGTCACGGTCACCTGCGCGCCGCGCACCCGCACGTCGTAGCCCGGTTCCCAGCTCGCCCCGGGTACCACATAGGACAGTTCCAGCTCGACCTCACCGGTATCCTTTCCCTCCAACGTTTCCAGCTCGACGGTGACCGTGGAACTGTCCTGTTCGGACTGCGCGCTGTGCGCCTCGATCCGCCGGTCCAGCGCGGCCAGGCCCTCGCGCAGCTGGTCCAGCCGGACGGTGAGCGCGCGGCGGCCCTTGAGCGCGGCGGCCAGCTGGGTGCCGAGCGCGTCGCTGACCTCCGCGACGCGGCCGGGTTCCGCGTCGCCCGAGGCGAGCGCCTTCGCGAAGCTGGTTCCGCTGCGTCGCGCGACGCCCGTCAGCATCTCCACCTTCGCGGCTTCGGCCGCTTCGTCGTCCGCGACGGCGTCGAGCGTCGCCTGATCTTCGCGCCGTTGCGCGACGAGCGCGCGCAGCGCCGCGTCCGCTGGCTCCGCGTGCTGCTCGAACGAGACGTCGACCCCCGTGACCAGTGCGGCCCCCGTGCCGGTGACGCGCACGGACTCCGCGTCGAGCGCCAGCGGTAGCCCGGCGACGCGCAGCCGTGCCCCGTCGGCCAGGTTCGCGCGGCCACGGCGGGTGATCCGCGCCTGCTGCGGGTAGACGGTGACGGCGACGATCGGGGCTTCGACGGTGGTAGCCATACCGGCGACGTTAGTCGGTAGACGTGGCGCGCGGTTGCCGGAAGTGTGAGGTGTGCTCGCCCGCTTCGTCCTGCTTGGGGGTTACTGGTGAAGGCTTCTCGGGTCGCCCTTGTGCTCGGCGTGGTGCTGGCGCTGCCGTTCGGATCGGCGGTGGCGCAGGCGGACCCGCCGCCCGCGCCGGTGTTCACGGGTGGGCAGGCGCAGCCGGTGTTCGACCCGGCCGACGTGTTGCGCGAGGACGTCTGGGTGACCGCGCCGGTGGACAGCGACCACGACGGGCACGACGACCTCGTGCACGCCCAGGTGGTCCGGCCCCGCGCGACGGTGCAGGGCATGAAAGTCCCCGTCGTGTACCAGGCGAGCCCGTACTTCGCGGGCGGCAACGACGTCGCGAACCACAACGTGGACACCGAGCTGAACGTGCCGACGGAGGGGCCGCGGGTCCCCGCTCGGCGCGTCGGCCCGCAGACTCCCATCAACTGGAGCTACCAGGACTACTTCACCGCGCGCGGGTTCGCCGTGGTGTACGGGGAATCGCTCGGCACCGGCCTGTCCACCGGCTGCCCGACCACGGGTGACGTCAACGAGACGGCCGGCGCCCGCTCGGTGGTCGACTGGCTGAACGGCCGCGCGGCCGCGCGCGACGCCGCGGGAGCGCCCGTCACGGCGGGCTGGAGCACCGGCCGGACCGGCATGATGGGCGTGTCCTACAACGGAACCCTGCCCAACGCCGTCGCGAGCACCGGCGTCGAAGGCCTCGAGACGATCGTGCCGATCGCCGCCATCTCCAGCTGGTACGACTACTACCGCAACGACGGCGCGGTCGTCGCCGCCGGCGGCTACCAGGGCGAGGACGCCGACGTGCTCGCCGAGTACGTCTACACCCGCGCCGACCGGCAGGTCTGCCGCCCGGTGATCGACGGGCTGACCGCGGCCCAGGACCGGGTGACCGGCGACTACAGCCCGTTCTGGGACGTGCGGAACTACCGCAACGACGTGGGGAAGGTGCACGCGTCCGTGCTCGCCGTGCACGGCCTCAACGACTGGAACGTGAAGACCGACCAGGTCGCGACCTGGTACGAGGCGTTGAAGGCCCATGGCGTCGAGCACAAGATCTGGCTGCATCAGTTCGGGCACAACGACCCGCTGTCGCTGCGCCGCGACGTCTGGCTCCAGACCTTGAACAAGTGGATGTCGCACTACCTGTACGGCGTCGACAACGGGATCCAGAACGAGCCGAAGGCGACCATCCAGCGCGAGGACAAGTCGTGGACCGACGAGGCCGACTGGCCCGCGCCGGGCACCACCGGCGTCAAGGTCTACCCGTGGCCCGGCGGGAAGGCGAAGGGCACGCTGGACACGCACAACCCGGTGCCCGGCCGTGCCACCGTCGAAACCCTGTCCGACGACGCGGGCAAGACGATCGAGCAACTCGTCGACGCCGCGTCTTCCGGCAACCGCCTGCTGTACGCGACTCCGGCGGCGAAGCAGCCACTGCGCCTGTCGGGCACCGCGCGGGCGGACCTGGAGCTGTCCTTCGACCGGCCCGCCGCGAACGTCACCGTGGTCCTCGCCGACCGCGCGCCGGACGGGAAGTCGCACGTGATCAGCCGCGGCTGGACCGACCCGCAGAACCGCACCGGCCCGGCCGTCACCACGCCCGTCACGCCCGGCACGCCGTACCGGATCGGCGTCGACCTGATGCCGAAGGACTACGTGCTGGCCGCCGGCCACCGCCTGGAGTTCCTGCTGGCTTCGAGCGACCACGACTACACCCTGCGGCCGGCGCCGGGCGCCGGGCTGGCGCTGGACCTCACGCGGACGTCGGTCACGCTGCCGGTGACCGGCGGGCGTGCCGCGCTGTCGGCGGCGTTCGGCGCCTAGGCCTCGAGGAACTCGCGCACGACGGGGGCCATGACCTTCATCGAGACGTTGTGGTTCTGGCCCGCCAGGGTGCGGCGGTGCCCGTCGGGCAGGACGTCCGCGAGGTCCTGGGCGGCCTGGCGCAGCCCGGCGGCGCTCTTGCCGCCGTCCAGCACGAGCGTGGGCGCCTTGACGCCCGCGAACTCGCCGGCGAGCAGCGGCTCGCCGGCGAAGTGCCCGTCCAGCAGCGCGAGGTCGTAGGGGAGGGTGTGCGCGACGGCGGTCAGGCGCTTCCACACGCCCGGCATGAGCCGCATCATCGGGATGGCGAACGCGGGCGCGCCCATGCCCTTGGTCATGAAGTACTTCACGGCCTCGCCGCGTTTGCTTTGGCGCACCAGGCTTTCCAGGCGTGGCTTGAAGTCCGCGGGCGCGTGCCGGCCGGCCGGGTCGGTCATGAACGGCGGCTCGTACAGCGCGAGTTTCGTGAGCGGCACGCCGGCCTCGGCGGCCTTGAGCGCCAGGACGGCGCCGGAGGAGAGGCCCCAGGCGAAGGCCTCGCCGCCCGCCGCGTCGACGATCGCCCGCAGGTCCTCGATCTCGCGCTCCACGGTGTACGGCGCGGTGTCGCCGCTGTCGCCGCGGCCACGGCGGTCGTAGTTGTAGACGGTGAAGTGCTCGGCCAGCAGCCCGGTCAGCTGCAGCAGACCGGGGAACTCGCGGTAGCTGAACGCACCGGCGACGAGCACCAGCGCGGGGCCGGAGCCGGCGCGGTCGTAGGTGATGACCGTGCCGTCGGCGGAGATGACCTGGTTCACGGGGTTCCTCCAGTCGGGGCTTTCAGGGTGCTCGGACCATCCTGGCTACCGACGGTGTGAATTGTCAAGAACAAAAAAGTTGTCGGATGGGCCGGTGATCCCGCGGCAGGGGAGTGCCGCGGGTCAGTCCGCGATTCCGGCCCGGTACGCGAAGGCCACGGCCTGGGCGCGGTCGCGTAGCCCGGCCTTGGAGAAGAGGTGGTTCACGTGGGTCTTGACGGTCGCCTCGCTGACCACCAGCGTGCGCGCGATCTCGGTGTTCGACAGGCCCGCCGCGATGAGCCGGAGCACCTCGATCTCGCGCGTCGTAAGGCCTTCGACCTCCTGGGTGTGCACGGGGGCCCGCCGGGTGGCGGCGTCCACGAGCCGCCGCTGCAGCTCACCATCCACTGTGGACTGACCGGCGGCGGCGGAGCGCAGGGCGCGGGCGATCGCCTCGGCGTCGGCGTCCTTGGTGAGGAAGCCGCGGGCGCCGGCCTTGAGAGCGGCGAGCAGGGAGTCGTCGTCGGTGTAGGTGGTGAGCACGACGACCTCGGTCCCCGGGTGCCGCGTGCGCACCAGCTCCGTGGTCTCGACGCCGTCGCGGCGGGGCATGCGCAGGTCGACCAGCAGGACGTCCGGCTGGTGCTCGGCGACGAGCTCCAGCGCGCCGACGCCGTCCGCGGCCGCGCCGACCACCTCGACGCCCGGCAGCAGCCCGAGCAGCGTCACCAGGCCCTCCCGGACCACGGCCTGGTCGTCGGCGATCACCACGCGCAGGTTCACGCCGGCACCGTCAGGTGAATCCGCCATCCGTCCTCCCCCGGTCCGCTGACCAGTTTTCCCTCGAGCAGCGCGACCCGTTCGCCCATGCCCCGCAAACCGTATCCCGCCGCCGGCGCGTCCGGCGGGCGCCTGCCCTGCCGGTCGGCGACGGTCAGCTCCACCTGCTCCGGCGAGAAGGCCAGCGTGACGTCGACGTCGGCCTTCTGCGCGTGCTTGCGCGTGTTGGCCAGCGCCTCCTGCACCGCGCGGACCAGCGTGGTGCCGACCGCCGCGTCGAGATCCCGCGGCTCACCCTCGACGACGAGGTCCGCCCGCGCGCCGGTGTCCAGCCGGTAGCCGGCGAGCAGGTCGGCCACCGCGCGCTCGACGGGCACGGCGTCCTCGCGCAGCGCGGCAACGGCCTTGCGGGCCTCGGCCAGCCCGTCCGACGCCAGCTTCTGCGCGCGTTCGACCTGGGCGACGGCGTCGGGGCTGGCGCCGTCGCGGACCAGCATCAGCCGCGCGCCCTGCAGGTTCAGGGCGAGCCCGGCGAGGGAGTGGGCGAGCACGTCGTGCACCTCGCGGGCGATCCGCGCGCGCTCGGCCAGCGCGGCGGCGCGCGCGTGCTCCTCGGCCGCCGTCTGCGCGCGGGCGAGGGCGAGCTCGGTCTGCTCCAGCCGCGCGGCGCGGCCCCGCCGGTTGGCGGCGAGCAGGAGCATGACCACGGGGACGGCGAGGATCGAGGCGGCGCTCAGCCAGTCGAGCCGGTGTACCCAGGCCATCGCCACGATCGCGACCACACTGAGCACGGTGGCGGCGGTGGTGAGCACCTTGCCGTACGCCCGCATCAGGTAGAACGTCGTGCTGAACATCGCGACCGACGTCAAGCTGTTCGGCTGCAGCACCCACAGCGTCCCCGAGCTGACGATGACGACGACCATCGCGGCCGGCAACAGCCAGGCGGGCCGCGCCGGCGGCCTCAGCATCGGCACCGAGCAGACCAGCGCGACGCCGATCAGCGGCCACGACCACTTGCTCGCCCCGGGTATCGAGATGAACATCGGGAACGCGATCAGGCCCCAGCGCAGCCAGTCAAGCGGCCCGAGCGGCCGCCGCTCCTCGCCGGTGGTGATGCTGACGGTGTCCATGGCCCTCCCGGGTGCTTGTACGGAAATGTACTTGCAGCCGGTTGCCTGCGCGGGTTCCGTGCGTGGCTTCGCTGTGTGGCTTCTCTGTGTGGCTTCTCTGTAGGTCCGCTGCACCGGGGCTAGGCGACATCTCCGGGTTGTGTCGGTTCGCCTTGTCGGCCTGTCCGCCGCGTTCGCCACGCCCGCGACCTTGCCCGCCCTCGGTGCCACGCTCGCCGCCCAGGTCCAGGCCTCCGCCGCGCCGAACTTCCAGGCCCCGTCCAAGCGGGTTTGCCCGGCCCGGCTCGGTTTGCTCGCCCAGCCCAGCCAGCCCAGCCCAGCCAGCCCAGCCCAGCCAGCCCAGCCCAGCCAGCCCAGCCCAGCCAGCACATTCAGCTCAGCCAAGCCCAAATCCCATCCCGTCCGGCATCCGCTGCCGCTCGCCCCGCCCCAGACCCCAGCGCCGAGGGCCGAGGGCCGCGCACCCTAGCCCACCCCACCGACAAAAACCGGCCCCCGGCACCGCACCCCCTCCGAGTTGTCCACATCGGCCCGCGCCACCCCGGGTTTGTCCACAGATTCGCGACCGCCCCCACCAGCCCCGATTTCCGCCGCACAGTGGAGTCGTGACCACCTCGACCCCGCCGGGCTCGGCCCGGCCTGTTCTCACCGACCCTGCCCAGCTGATCGTGGCGCTCCCGTACCTGCTCGGGTTCACCCCCGCGGACTCACTCGTCCTGCTCGGGCACCGGCCGCCCGGTACCGGCATCGGCCTGATCGTGCGGGCGGACCTGCCACCCCAGGACCTGTTCGCGTACCAGGCCGAAGCGCTCGCCCCGCGCTTCCGGGCCGCCACTCATTTCGGCGTCACCGCCGTCATCGTCGGCGGCCGCGCCGGACCCGGTGGGCGGCCGCCGTTCGCGGAGTTCGTCGCCGAACTCCGGCGGGCGCTGAGCGAGCACGACCTGCCGCTGCTCCATCCACTGTGGACGGCCGCGATCGAGGAAGACGCGCCCTGGGCGTGTTACCGCGACCAAGACTGCCGCGGCATGCTCCCGGACCCCCGTGGCACGGTCATCGCCGCCGCCACGACCAGCGCGGGGTTGGTGTCGTTCCCGAGCCGCGAGCACGTGGCCGCGTTGCTGGAGCCGCGTTCGCCGGAGGCGATCGTCCGCCGGACGGCACTGCTCGGGCGCGCTGAGCAGCCACCCTGGGACACCGAGGACGTGGTCTCCGCGGCGGCCGCCGCGGTCCGCGCGGCCTTCGTGCGGAGACGAAGCGGCATCGACCAGCTCGACGACGAGCAGGCGGTGCGCCTCGCGTACGCCCTCACGATCAAGCCGGTCCGCGACGCCTGCCTCGCGACGGCCGCGCCGCCGGGCACCGGCGTGGCCCTGGAGGCGGAAGGCCTGTGGCTCTCGCTGGTCCAGGAACTGCCCGCGCCGCACCGTGCCGAGGCCGCCTGCCTGCTCGCCTACACGACCTTGCTCCGCGGCGAGGGCGCGCTAGCCGGGATGGCCCTGGACAACGCCCTCGAAGCGAGCCCCGGCCACCTGCTCGCCCAATTGCTGCACGCGGCGTGGAACCACGGCACCGACCCCGCGAGGCTCGCGGGCCTCGCGGCCGGGTCCGAAGTGGACCTCGGCCTCGAGCACACCGGGGACGGATGAACCGTCAGGACTGCCGGGCGCGGGTGAACTCCCAGGCGTCGGACACGATGCCCATGAGGTCGGTGCGCTCCGGCTTCCAGCCGAGCTCCTGGCCGGCTTTCGCGCTGGAGGCGACGAGCACCGACGGGTCGCCGGTGCGGCGCGGGGCCACGACGGCCGGGATCGGGTGGCCGGTCACCTTCCGGCAGGCCTCGACGACCTCGAGGACCGAGAACCCGGTGCCGCTGCCCAGGTTGTAGATGCGGTGCTCGCCCGCCGTGGCGTGGCGCAGGGCCAGCTGGTGGGCGTCGGCGAGGTCGACGACGTGGATGTAGTCGCGGACTGCCGTCTGGTCGGGCGTCGGGTAGTCGTCGCCGTAGATGGAGATGTGCTCGCGGTCGCCGGTGGCGACCTGAAGGACGAGGGGGATGAGATGGGTTTCGGTGGTGTGCCGCTCGCCGAAGGCGTTGTACGCGCCCGCGACGTTGAAGTAGCGCAGGCTGACGGCGGCCAGGCCGTGGGCGCGCGCGAAGCTGGTGATGGCGTGGTCGATCGCGAGCTTGGACGCGCCGTAGGTGTTGGTCGGCTGCGTCGGCGCGGTCTCCGGGATCGGCGACGACTCCGGCTCGCCGTACGTGGCGGCGGTGGAGGAGAACACCAGGCGCGGCGTGCCGTTGGCCTTCATGGCCTCGAGCAGGCGCAGCGAGGTGACGACGTTGCCCTCCCAGTACTTCGCCGGGTCCGTCATCGACTCGCCGACCAGCGACTTCGCGGCGAAGTGCAGGACGCCGTCGAAGCCCTCGCCGAGGATGTCGGCGGCCACCGTGGCGGCGTCGCCCTGGATGAAGCGGGCGTCGGGGTGCACGGCGTCGGCGTGGCCGGTGGACAGGTCGTCCACGACGGTGACCTGGTGACCGGCTTCGATGAGCCGCGCGGCGCACACACTGCCCACGTACCCGGCGCCGCCCGTGACGATCAGTTTCAGGGGGCTCTGCTGGTCGGTCACGTCGTGGCCTTTCTCCTGAGGGTGGTGACTGTGCGGCACAGTCTTCCCTTAAGGCGACGCGACGAGCCGCCCGGGGGTTGCCCCGGATGGCTCAGCGCGGTGATCGGCCTTCTCCGGGGCGGACGTCGCCGGGGATCGTCCCGGCGGTCTCCGGCTGGTAGCGCCGACTTCGCCCGGGGACGGCCGTCTGACGTTTCGCCTGGGCAACTGCCGAGCGACCTCGCGAGGGCAGACGACCGCCGGAAACGACTGTCGAGCGCCCCCGGCCAGGGGTCAGACCTCGTCGCGCCCGGCGCCTCGGGAAGGAACGGCCGTGAACGTCCGCGGGCGGCGGAGGCCGGCGCTTTCGAACGCGGTCTCCACGGCGGAGCGGACCGTTTCCAGGTCGGCCTCACGCACCAGCGCGATGGCCGAGCCGCCGAAGCCGCCGCCGGTCATCCGGGCGCCCAGCGCGCCCGCCGACCGGGCGGAGTCGACCGCGAGGTCGAGTTCGGTGGTGGAGATGCGGTAGTCGTCGCGCATGCTCACGTGCGAAGCGTCGAGGTACGGGCCGATCTCGGCCAGCTTGTCCTGGCGCAGCAACGCGACCACGTCGAGCACCCGCTGGTTCTCGGTGACCACGTGGCGCACCAGGGGGGCGAGCTCGTCCGGCAGCTGGGCCAGCGCGGCGGGCAGGCCCTCGAGCGTCACGTCGCGCAGTGCCTTGACGCCGAGCAGCTCGGCGGCTCGCTCGGTGCCGCGGCGGCGCTCGCCGTAGCCGCCCTCGGCGTGGGAGTGCTTGGTGCGGGTGTCCATGATCAGGATCCGCACGCCGGCCTCGGCCAGCGGGAACGGGACCTGCTCCATCTCGCCCGAGCGGACGTCGAGGAACAGCACGCACGACTCGGTGCAGCACAGCGAGGCCGTCTGGTCGAGGAGCCCGGTGGGGGCGCCGACGTAGTCGTTCTCGGAACGCTGCACCCAGAGGGCGATCTGCGCCCGGTCCGGCGCTCCGGGCGTGTCGCCGTCGACCTCTACGCCGGCGAGGCCCAGCAGGGCCAGCGTCACGGCGCACTCCAGCGCGTGCGAGGAGGACAGGCCCGCGCCCGATGGCACGTCACCGGCGATGACCAGGTCGGCGCCCGCGGCGTAACCATGGTCGCGCAGCACCCAGGCGACGCCCGCGGGATAGGCCGCCCAGCCCGCGACGGACCGGGGCTCCAGCGACGCGATCTCGAGCGGGCCGGACTGCTGGAGCTGTCCGTCGTCGCCGAGGGTGGCGACGTTCAGCACCCCGTCCTCGCGCGGCGTCCCGGCCGCGGCCAGGCGGTGGGGCAGGGCGAAGGGCAGCACGAACCCGTCGTTGTAGTCGGTGTGCTCGCCGATCAGGTTGACCCGGCCCGGCGCGGACCAGACCCCGGCCGGGGCCCGGCCGTGAATCCGGTGGAACGCCTCGGCCGCGTCGGTGGCGGGGCTCACCTGGCCTGCGCCAGCACCGCGTGCAAGGCCGACGTCGCGACCTGTGCGCTGCAGTCTGTGCCGGTGACCTCGATGGTCACGCTGCCGCCGTTCGCCTTGCCGATCCGGACGCGGCCGCCGGGCACGATGCCGACGGACTTCAGCTCGGTCATCAGCGACTCGTCGAGCTGGACGTGCTCGGCGATCCGCCTGATCTCGACGTCGCCGCCGCCGGTGCGGGCGAATTCGTCGAGCCGCACCAGGTCCGACTCGGGTGGCGGGGCGGGGTCGCCGTCGCCGAGCTTGTCGAGGCCGGGAATCGGATTGCCGTACGGCGACGTGGTCGGGTGGTCGAGCAGCTTGACCAGCTTGCGCTCCACCGCCTCGCTCATCACGTGCTCCCAGCGGCAGGCCTCGGTGTGGACGTGCTCCCACTCGAGGCCGATGACGTCGACGAGGAGGCGTTCGGCCAGGCGGTGCTTGCGCATCACCGCGATGGCCAGCTCACGGCCGTGGTCGGTCAGCTGCAGGTGCCGGTCGTCGGCGACGACCACCAGCCCGTCGCGCTCCATCCTGGCCACGGTCTGGCTCACGGTCGGCCCGCTCTGCTGCAACCGCTCCGCGATCCGGGCCCGCAGCGGGACGACACCCTCTTCTTCGAGCTCGTAAATCGTACGCAAGTACATCTCGGTCGTGTCGATGAGATCGTTCACGCTGTCCCCTTCGTCCGCGTAGCTCATCGTAGTCGTTGGCCCCGACAGCGACGGCACGCCTCGGGGTAACAAGCCCCGGGCGGGGAAAAGTCCGGGCCCGGTGTGCGAAGACAGTCCGGACCTGCAGGATGGGGGGCATGCGACCGCTGATCACCACCGCCGAGCTCGCCGCCCTGCCCGCGGGGGAGCGCCCGGCCGTGCTGGACGTCCGCTGGCGGCTCGGCGGCCCGCCCGGCGCCGAGTCCTATCGGGACGGACACGTGCCCGGCGCGGTGTTCGTCGACCTGGACACCGCGCTCGCCTCACCGCCCGGCGAGGGCGGACGGCACCCGCTGCCCGATCCGGCCGATCTGCAGCGTGAGCTGCGCAAAGCCGGGGTGAGCTCGGGCCGTCCGGTCGTGGTCTACGACGACGCCGACGGCTCGGTCGCGGCGCGGGCGTGGTGGCTGCTGCGCTGGGCCGGGCACCAGGACGTCGCTGTGCTCGACGGCGGTTACGCAGCGTGGCTCGCCGACGGCCGTGAGGTGACCGCCGACGCCCCGGTCCCTGAACCGGGTGACATCGAGGTAGTGCCGGGCGGCATGCCGGTGCTTTTCGCGGACGAGGCCGCGGCGCTGGCCCGGGAGGGCGTCTTGTTCGACGCTCGGGCGAGGGCGCGTTACGCGGGCGAGACCGAGCCGGTCGACCCGCGCGCCGGCCATATCCCCGGCGCGGTCAACGCGCCCTCGACGGAGCACGTCGGCGCAGACGGCCGCTGGCGCACCCCGGCGGACCTCGCCGAGCGGTTCGCCACCTTGGGCCTCCGCGACGACGCGCCGGTCGGCGCCTACTGCGGCTCCGGCGTCACGGCGTCCTCTGTGGTGCTGGCGTTGGAGGTCGCGGGCCATGCGGCTCCGGCGGCGCTGTACGCGGGCTCGTGGTCGCACTGGTCTCGCGATCCCGGGCGCCCGGCCGCCACGGGCAACGAACCGGGCTGACGCACACGGGGCGCCTCGCGCTCTGGACCGCCCGACGCCCGGCTCGCGCCGCGCCTGGAGAGTGCCGCCGCCTCGGGCGCGGGCGGATGAGTAAGGGGAAAACAAGAGTGGCGGCCGGTGACCCGGTCGGGTCTGCTGAGCCGGGAGCCGGGAGCCGGGAGCCGGGAGCCGGGAGCCGGGAGCCGGGAGCCGGGAGCCGGGAGCCGGGAGCCGGGAGCCGGGAGCCGGGAGCCGGGAGCCGGGAGCCGGGCGCCAGGCGTGCGTGAAGAACGGCTGGCCGGGCGTCCGGCCAGTACAGTGCGGGACATGGCCTCGCCTGCTGTCGTCTGGGATTCCGCGCTGCTGGGGTACGACCTCGGCGGTGAGCATCCGTTCAACCCCGTCCGGCTGGAGCTCACGGTGCGGCTCGCGACGGAGCTCGGGGTGCTGGACGGGGTGGAGCTGCTCGTGCCGTCCGCCGCGGGGGACGAGGAGCTGCTGCGGGTCCACGCGCCCGAGTACCTCGCCGCCGTGCGGGAGGCGCCGCTGGTCGGGTGGGACGTCGGGCACGGGCTGGGCACGACCGACAACCCCGTGTTCAGCGGGATGCACGACGCGTCCGCGCTGGTGGTCGGGTCGACGCTGCTCGCCGCGCGCAAGATCGCCGACGGCGAGGTCAAGCGGGCGGTGAACATCGCGGGCGGGCTGCACCACGCGATGCGCGACCACGCGTCCGGCTTCTGCGTCTACAACGACTGCTCGGTCGCCATTTCGTGGCTGCTCGACCACGGCTTCGACCGCATCGCCTACGTCGACACCGACGTGCACCACGGCGACGGCGTCCAGGCCGCCTTCTACGACGACCCGCGGGTGCTCACCGTTTCGCTGCACCAGCACCCGTTCACGCTCTGGCCCGGCACCGGCTACTCCGCCGAGACCGGCAAGGACAAGGCCGCCGGCACCGCCGTGAACGTGCCGCTGCCGCCGCACACACGGGACCCCGGGTGGCTGCGGGCGTTCAACGCCGTGGTGCCCTCGCTGCTCGCGGAGTTCGAGCCGCAGATCCTCGTCACGCAGTGCGGCGTCGACTCCCACGAGGAGGACCCGCTCGCCGACCTTTCGCTGTCCGTCGACGGGCACCGCACGATCTACGCCACCCTGCGCGACCTCGCCGAGACCTACGCCGGCGGGCGCTGGCTGGCCGTCGGCGGGGGCGGCTACCAGCTGATCCGCGTGGTCCCGCGCTCGTGGACGCACCTGATCGCGACGGTGCTCGACCGCGACGTCGCGCCGGAGACGCCGCTGCCGCCGGGCTGGGTCGACGCCGTCACGCGCGCCGCGCCGACCGCGGAGATCCCGCGCGCCATGACCGACGACCGGGACACGACGTTCAAGCCGTGGGGCGACGACGCCGACGAGCCCGTGGACATCGCGATCCGGGACACCCGCCGCGCCGTCTTCCCGCTGCACGGCCTGGACCCGGACGATCCGAGGGACTGACCATGCCCGAAGCCGACACCACACCGGGCGAGGGAAACACACCCGGCGACCACCCCGCAGCCGACAGCCACGCCGCGTCCGACAGCGACCGGAAAGGCCTCCGCGACCCGTTCGACTACCCGCGGGACTGGGAGGCCGACGTCGTCCTCTCCGACGGGGGGACGGTGCACCTGCGGCCGGTCGTGCCGAGTGACGCCGACGGGCTGGTCGCGTTGCACGGGCGGCTTTCCGAGCGCACGCGGTACTTCCGGTACTTCGGGGCGTACCCGCGGATCCCGCCGCGGGACCTGGTGCGGTTCTCCACCGTCGACCACCACGACCGGGTCGCGTTCGCGGCGCTGCTCGGGGACGACATCGTCGCCGTGGGGCGGTACGAACGGCTCGACCAGGGGCCGTCGGCCGAGGTCGCGTTCCTGGTGGACGACCAGCACCAGGGGCGCGGGCTCGGCTCGATCCTGCTGGAGCACCTGGCCGCGGCCGCGTCGGAAAGCGGGCTGCGCCGGTTCGTCGCCGAGGTGCTGAGCGAGAACGCCGCGATGGTTCGCGTGTTCCGCGACGCCGGCTACCAGGTGAGCCGCGCGATCGAGGAGGGCGTGCTGCACCTGGAGTTCGACATCGACCCGACGGAGGAGTCGCTGGCCGTCGCGCGGTCGCGGGAGCAGGCGGCGGAGGCGCGCAGCGTGCACAACCTGCTGCACCCGCGGTCCGTCGCGGTGATCGGCGCGTCCACGGACCACATGAAGGTCGGCCACGTCGCGTTCCGGAACCTGCTCTCCGCCGACTTCTCCGGCACCGTCTATCCGGTGAACCCCGAGCACCGCTCGGTCCGCGGCGTGCGCGCGTACGCCTCCGTGCTCGACATCCCGGACCCGGTCGACCTCGCGCTGGTCGCCGTGCCGGCGGAGGCCGTCGAGTCCGTGCTGGACGCCTGCCTGGCCAAGGGCGTGAAGACGCTGCTGATCGTTTCCGGCGGCTTCGCCGAGTCCGGGCCGCTGGGGCTGCACGCGGAGCTGCGGCTCGTCGGCGAGGCCCGTGCGCACGGCATGCGCGTGGTCGGGCCGAACGCGCTCGGTGTGCTCAACACCGCGACCGATGTCCGGCTGAACGCGACGCTCGCGCCCGTCCTGCCGAAACGCGGCCGCACGGGCTTCTTCTGCCAGTCCGGTGCGCTGGGCACGGCGATCCTGGCCGACGCCGGCTCGCGCGGGCTCGGACTGTCCACCTTCGTCTCGGCGGGCAACCGCGCCGACGTCTCGGGCAACGACCTGCTGCAGTACTGGGAGACCGACCCGGACACGGACCTCGTGCTGCTGTACCTCGAGTCGTTCGGCAACCCGCGCAAGTTCGCGCGGCTGGCGCGGCGGCTGGGGCGCAGCAAGCCCATCGTCGCGGTGAAGTCGGGGCGGCACGCGGTGCGGCCGCAGCTGGCGGCGACGTCGGCGGAGGTCGACGAGGCGAGTGTGCAGGCGCTGTTCGAACAGGCGGGTGTGGTGCGCGTCGAGTCGCTCGCGCAGCTCTTCGACACGGCGCTGGTGTTCGCGCACCAGCCGCTGCCGGCTGGGCCGCGGATCGGGATCGTCGGCAACTCCAGCGCCATCGGGTTGCTGGCCGCGGACACCGCGCGGTCACAGGGGTTGCGGCTGGCGTTCGACCCCGTCGACATCGGGCCGCAGGCCGGGCCGGAGGAGTTCGCCGCCGCCGTGCGCGAGGCGCTGGATTCGCCGGAAACTGACGCGCTGATCGCCGTGTTCGCCCCGCCCGTCGCGATCCCGGGCACGGCGTACGCGCGGGCGTTGCGCGAAGCGGTTGTGGAGCTGAAGCAGGACAAGCCGATCGTCTCGACGTTCCTCGCCGCGGAGGGGGTGCCGGACGAGCTGGCCGTGCTGTCGGACGACGGCGTGCCGACGCGCGGCTCGATCCCGTCGTACTCCAGCCCGGAGCGCGCGGTGGACGCGCTGGCCCGCGTCGTCCGGTACGCCGCGTGGCGGCAGCGGCCGCAGGGCGCGCTGGTGCGCCCGGGCGGGACGCACGTGGAGCAGGCGCAGGAGATGGTGCGGGAACTGCTGTCGGAAGAGGAGGGCCATTCGACGCTGCTCTCCGACGACGACGTGGTGCGCCTGCTCGGCTGTTACGGCGTGGACGTGGTCCCGTTCCGCGTGGTGTCCACTGTGGACGACGCGGTGGCCGCGGCCGCCGAGCTGGGCTACCCGGTGACGCTCAAGGCCGTCGACGAACGGCTGCGCGGCCGCCCGGACCTCGCCGGCGTGCGGCTTGACCTGACTTCGGAGGACTCCGTGCGCGTCGCGTACCGGGACCTGCGCGAGGTGTCCGGCGACGACGACGTGTACGTGCAGCGGATGGCGCCGAAGGGCATCTCGTGCGTGATCGGCCTGCAGGACGACCCGTCGTTCGGCACGCTCGTGTCGTTCGGGCTGTCCGGCCTGGTCAGCACGCTGCTGGGGGACCGGGCCTACCGCGCGGTCCCGCTGACCGACGTGGACGCGGCGACGCTCATCCGCGAGCCCCGCGCGTCGCCGCTGCTCACCGGTTACCGCGGCGACGAGCCCGCGGACCTCGCCGCGCTGCAGGACATGGTGCAACGCGTGGCCGCGCTGGCCGAGGACAACCCGGAGGTCCGCTCGCTGTCGCTGGACCCGATCCTGGCCTCGCCGGACGGCGCCTTCGTCGCGAACGCCCGGATGGTGCTGGGCCCGCCGCCCACCCGCCCGGACACCGGCCCGCGCCGCCTGCGGCACATCACGCCGACCGACTCATAAGCCACGGCGGTCCCTGAAGGCCACCTTGAGGGCATATAGGTCCCTCATGGTGGCCTTCAGGGCAGGCGGCGCGGGGTTACTGGGCGAGCAGTGTGCCGAGCGCCAGCAAGTGCTCGGTCGCGCCGCCGCCGGTGAACTCCAGCCGCTTCGCCGCGGCGAAGTAGCGGTGCACGGGGTGCTCGACGTCGATGCCGACGCCGCCGTGGAGGTGGACGGCGGTGTGCGCGACGCGGTGGCCGGCCTCGCTGGCCCAGTACTTCGCGGTGGCCAGCTCGGCGTCCGCGGGCAGCCCTTCCGAGAGCCGCCACGCTGCTTGCCACAGGGTGAGCCGCACGGCCTCGACGTCGAGGTACGCGTCGGCCAGCCGTTGGCGGACGGCCTGGAACCCGCCGAGCACGTGGCCGAACTGCTCGCGCTCGCGGGTGTAGGCCGCCGTCAGTTCCAGCGCGCGCTCCACGACGCCGAGCTGTTGCGCGCAGAGCCCGACGGTTCCGCGCCGTCGCAGCCAGTCCGCGATGTCGCCGAGTGGCACGCCGGGCGCGTCGGTCAGCTCCACCAGGCCCGCGTCCGCGTGGTCGATAGTCCGCTGCGGTGCGATCGAAACGCCAGGCGCGTCCTTCTCGACGATGTACACGCCGCCGGACGCTTCGACGAGCAGCGCGTCCGCGAAGGCCGCGTACGGAACCGCTGTCTGCGTACCGCTAAGGCGTTCGCCGGACGCAGTGAAACCGCCGCCGAGCGCGACCGCCAGCACGGCGGCGCCGCGGACCACCGGCACCAGCCAGCGTTCGACCTGGTCCGGCGGGCCGAACTCGGCGAGCGCGGACGCCGCCTGGACCACCGACGCGAGGTACGGCACCGGTGCGACGGCGCGGCCCACCTCCGTCAGCACCGAGCACTGTTCCAGCAGCCCGAAGCCGCCTCCGCCGACGGCCGACGGCAGTGCCGCGTCGAGCACGCCCGCCTTCGCCAGCACTGTCCACAGTGAAGCGTCGAAGCCGCCGGAGCCGTGTGCTCCCAGTGATTCCGGCGTCACGTGGTCGCCGAGGATCCGCCGGGTGAGCGCGGCCAGGTCTTGCTGCGCCTCCGTGGGGGAGAAGTCCATCAAGGCCTCCTAACGGGTCACGGGCTGGCCGAGCGCGGCCGCCGCGACGATGTCGCGCTGCACCTCGTTCGTGCCGCCGCCGAAGGTGAGGATCAGAGCGGAGCGGTGGAGTCGCTCGATGCGGCCGGCGAGCAGCGCGCCGGGCGAGCCCTCGCGGACGACGGCGCCCGCGCCGAGCACTTCCATCAGCAGCCGGTAGCCCTCGATCGCGAACTCGGTGCCGAACACCTTCGTCGCCGACGCCTCGGCCGGCCCCAGCTCCTTCGCGGCGGCGGCCCAGGCGATCTGCCAGTTGCGCAGCTTCAGGTACTCGGCGTGGGCGTGCACCCGCGCCAGGTGCAGCCGCACCCATTCCGACTCCAGCAACGGGCGGCCGTCGGCGGAGACGGCGGACCGGGCCCACGCCAGCACGTCGTGCAGCGCGGCGCGGATGGGCGCGGCCGAGGTCAGGGCGACGCGCTCGTGGTTGAGCTGGTTGGTGATCAGCGGCCAGCCGGCGTTCTCGTCGGCGACCCGCGAGGTGACGGGCACGCGCACGCCGTCGTAGTAGGTCGCGCTCGTGCCGGGGCCGGCGACGGTGTGCACCTTCGTCCAGGAGAAGCCGGGCGCGGACGTCGGCACGATCAGCATCGACAGGCCCTTGTGCTTGCGCGTGTCCGGGTCCGTGCGCACGGCGAGCCAGACGTAGTCGGCGTACTCGATCAGGCTGGTCCACATCTTCTGCCCGGTGACCACGTACTCGTCGCCGTCGCGTTCGGCGCGCGTGCGCAGCGACGCGAGGTCCGTGCCCGCCTCCGGCTCGGAGTAGCCGATCGAGAAGTGCAGCTCCCCGGCGGCGATCTTCGGCAGGTAGAACGCCTTCTGGTCCGGGGTGCCGAACCGCATGATCGTGGGGCCGATCGTGTTCACCGTCAGGAACGGCACGGGCACCCCCGCGACGGCCGCTTCGTCGGTGAACACCAGCTGTTCGAGCATGGGCCGGTCCTGGCCGCCGTACTCGCGCGGCCAGCCGAGCGCGAGCCAGCCGTCCTTGCCCAACCGGCGGACAATCTCCTTGTACGCCAGGCCATCCCCGTACTCGCCGCCGCCGGCGGACAGGCTCTCGCGGCGCGCCGGCGTCATCAGCTCCGCGAAGTACTCGCGCAGCTCGCCGGCCAGCGCCCGCTGGGCTTCGGTGTGGTCGATCCGCATGTCTCACCTCCGGGCCGCCGCGGGAGCCGTGGTGTGGTGCCGGTCCCCGGCGGTAGGCTAGAACCTGTTCTAGTTGTATCAGGTGTGGCGATCAGGAGGAAGCATGGAGGTCGGCGTCGACCGCTCGCTGTGCGAGGCGAACGCGGTCTGCATCGGGTTCGCGCCGGAGGTCTTCGACCTCGACGACGACGAGGAGCTGGTCATCGCCACTGGCGCGGTGCCCGAAAGTCAAGTAGAACGTGTTTCGCAAGCGGTGACCGGTTGCCCGAAGAATGCCCTGTTCGTGGCCCGTTGATCGGGCCTTGCTAGAAACGAGAACAGATTCTAGTCTGGGTCCCATCAAGCAGGCTTCGACGAGGAGGCTCGCGGTGAGAGTAGCCGTGGTGGACGCGATCGGTGACGTCAGTCGGGTGGTGACGGTCAATTGAGCCTCGACACACGCGTGGCCATCGTTACGGGCGCCGGCGCGGGACTCGGCCGGGCGGAGGCACTGGCGCTGGCCCGTGAAGGCGCGGCCGTGGTGGTCAACGACGTCAGCGGCGCCGAAGCCGTCGTCGACGAGATCGAGGCCGGCGGTGGGAAGGCGCTCGCGGTGGCGGGCGACGTCTCCGAGTCCGCGACCGCCGACGCGCTGCTGGCCGCCGCCGTGGACCACTTCGGCAGCCTCGACATCCTGGTCAACAACGCGGGTGTGCTGCGCGACCGGATGCTCTTCTCGATGGCCGACGAGGAGTGGGACAAGGTCATCTCCGTGCACCTGCGCGGTCACTTTCTGTTGTCCCGGCACGCCGCGCGGTACTGGCGCGACAAGTCCAAGGCCGACGGGGGACCGGTTTACGGGCGGCTGGTGAACACCGCCTCGGAGGCGTTCCTCATCGGCTCGCCCGGCCAGCCCAACTACGCCGCCGCGAAGGCCGGGATCGCCGCGCTCACCGTCTCGGCCGCGCGCGGGCTCGCGAAGTACGGCGTGTGCGCGAACGCGATCTGCCCCCGTGCGCGCACGGCGATGACGGCCGACGTCTTCGGCGACGCGCCGGGGGAGGGTGTCGACCCGTTGTCGGTCGAGCACGTCGCGCCGTTCGTCGCGTTTCTCGCTTCGCCGGCGGCGGAGAAGGTGAACGGCCAGGTGTTCGTGGTGCACGGCGGCATGGTCGCGCTGCTGCGCCCGCCTTCGGTCGAGCAGCGGTTCGACACCGTGAACGGGGTCTGGACCACCGGCGAGCTGGCGGACAGCGTCGGCGCCCACTTCGCCGAGCGTGACCCGGAACGGATGTTCGCCGCCACGGAAATCCTCGCCCTGCCCTGAGAAGCGCACTGCCGTGAGAACCGACGTGAAGACCGTACTCGACTGCAACTCGACGAGGAGTTGATCTGATGGGCCGGCTCGAAGGCAAGGTCGCGCTGGTCACGGGCGGCGCGCGGGGCCAGGGCGAGGCGGCCGTCCGCGCGTTCGTGGCCGAGGGCGCGCGCGTACTGGTCGCCGACCTGCTCGACGACGAGGGCGAGAAGCTCGCCGCCGACCTCGGTGACGCCGCCGTGTTCCAGCACCTCGACGTCGGCGACGAGGACGGCTGGGTGACGGCCGTCGCGCGCGTCCAGGCCGAGTTCGGGCCGCCGACGGTGCTGGTCAACAACGCCGGTGTACTGCACTTTTCCGAGCTGGCGCGCACCACGCTGGCCGATTACGAGCGCGTGATCCGGATAAACCAGATCGGGGCGTTTCTCGGCATGCGCTCGGTCGTTGAACCCATGACCGGGGCCGGTGGCGGCTCCATCGTGAATGTGTCCTCTGTGGAGGGTCTGGCCGGAATGCCGTTCCTCGTCGCGTACACCGCGAGCAAGTTCGCGATCCGCGGGATGACCAAGGTCGCCGCGCTGGAGCTGGGCGCGCGCGGCATCCGGGTGAACTCCGTCCACCCCGGCATGATCGACACGAAGATGGTCTCCGAAGCGGCCGGCACGGATGTCGACGTGTCGTGGGTCGGCAAGAAGGTCGCGCTCGGCCGGGTCGGCCGGCCGGACGAGATCGCGAAGCTGCTCGTGTTCCTCGCGAGCGACGAAAGCTCCTATTCCACGGGCAGCGAGTTCGTGGCCGACGGCGGGGCCACCGCCACACACGCGTTGAAGGTCTGAGCGGTGGAAGCACGGGCAGGCGGCTGGATGGACTAGTCCAGGCGATCGAGACGCAGTAGTGAACACCGCTAACGGAACTCGGGCAGCGGCGATGGACAAGACTCGGGGCTGACTACTGGGAGGTGCGGTGGGCGAGAGCGGCTCGATCACCCTCCCGGGCACCGCGGCGCTGACCCAGGTCGGCCGGCTCGCCACGCTGTCCTGGGAGGTGCTGCGGGCGATCTTCCGGCGTCCGTTCCAGTTTCGCGAATGGATCCAGCAGTGCTGGTTCTTCGCCAGCGTCACGATCCTGCCGACGGCGCTGGTCGCCATCCCGTTCGGGGCCGTGATCGCGCTCCAGCTCGGTTCGCTGACCGCGCAGATCGGCGCGCAGTCGTTCACCGGCGCGGCCAGCGCGCTCGCCATCGTGCAGCAGGCGAGCCCGCTGATCACGGCGCTGCTGGTGGCCGGCGCGGGCGGGAGCGCGGTCTGTGCCGACATCGGCGCGCGCAAGATCCGCGAAGAGATCGACGCGATGGAAGTGCTCGGGGTCAACCCGATCCAGCGCATCGTCGTGCCGCGGGTGCTCGCCGCGATCGTGGTGGCGGTGCTGCTCAACGGCCTGGTCAGCGTGGTCGGCGTGCTCGGCGGCTACTTCTTCAACGTGGTGCTGCAGGGCGGCACCCCCGGCGCGTACCTGGCCAGCTTCAACGCGCTGGCCCAGGTGCCCGACCTGTGGGTCAGCGAGATCAAGGCGTTCCTCTACGGCTTCGTCGCCGGGGTGGTGGCCGCCTACCGCGGGCTGAACCCGGCGGGCGGGCCGAAGGGCGTGGGCGACGCGGTGAACCAGGCCGTGGTGATCACGTTCCTGTTGCTGTTCCTCATCAACGTCGTGCTGACCGCGATCTACCTCAAGATCGTGCCGCCGAAGGCGCTGTAGATGACCGCCGAACCGATCGACGCGACCCCAGCGCCGCCAGCGCCCCCGGTGTCCGACCGGACGCTGGAGATCATCGCGCGCCCCGGTGCCAGCCTGGAAGGACTGGGCCGGCAGCTTTCCTTCTACGGCCGCGCGCTCGCCTGGTCCCCGCGCACGATCCGCCGCTACGGCCGCGAGACCACCCGGCTGCTGACCGAAGTCTGCTTCGGCACCGGCGGGCTCGCGGTGATCGGCGGGACGCTCGGCGTGATGATCGGCATGACGCTGTTCACCGGGCTCATCGTCGGCCTGCAGGGCTATTCGGCGCTGAACCAGCTCGGCACCGCCGCGCTCACCGGCTTCATTTCGGCCTACTTCAACACCCGCGAGGTCGCGCCGCTCTCGGCCGGGCTCGCGCTTTCGGCCACGGTCGGCTGCGGTTTCACCGCGCAGCTCGGCGCGATGCGGATCTCCGAGGAGATCGACGCGCTCGAGGTGATGGCCGTGCCGAGCCTGCCGTACCTGGTCACCACACGGGTGCTGGCCGGTGTCACTGCGGTGATCCCGTTGTACGCGGTGGGCCTGCTGTCCTCGTACCTCGCTTCGCGGCAGATCACCATCTGGCTCTACGGCCAGTCCGCCGGCACCTACGACCACTACTTCACGCTGTTCTTGCCGGCGGAGGACGTGCTCTGGTCGTTCGCCAAGGTGATCGTGTTCAGCGTGCTGGTGATCCTGTCCCATTGCTATTACGGCTACACCGCGGAGGGCGGCCCCGCGGGGGTCGGCGTCGCGGTGGGCCGCGCGGTGCGGACGTCGATCGTGCTGATCTCGGTGCTCGACTTCTTCCTCAGCCTGGCGATCTGGGGCGCCAACACCACGGTGAGGATCTCCGGATGAGCACGCGGCGCGCGGTGGTGAAACGCCTCAAGCACCAGTTGCTGGGGCTGATCTTCCTTGTGGTCGCGGCGCTGTTCTTCGCCACCACGATCGCGCTCTACCAGAAGGTGTTCACCCCGGTCACGCTGGTGAAGCTGGAAACCGACCACGTCGGCAGCCAGCTGCGCACGGGCGGCGACGTGAAGGTGCGCGGGCTGCTCGTCGGCGAGATCCGTTCGGTGCAGTCGAAAGGTGACCACGCGGAGCTGGAACTGGCGCTGCAGCCGGACAAGATCGACGTGATCCCGGCCAACGTCTCGGCGCGGCTGCTGCCGAAGACGCTGTTCGGCGAGCGCTACGTCGCGCTCCAGCTGCCGGACAAGCCGGGCCCGCACATCGCAGCGGGCGACGTGATCCCGCAGGACCGCAGCAGCACCGCGATCGAGATGGAGCAGGTGCTCGACGACGTCATGCCGCTGCTGCAGGCGGTACAGCCGGAGAAGCTGGCGAGCACGCTCACCGCCGTGTCGACCGCGCTGGACGGCCGGGGCAAGGAACTCGGGCAGACGCTCACGCAGGTCTCGGACTACCTCGGCAAGCTCAACCCCTCGCTGCCCGACCTCAAGGCCGACATCACCGGGCTGGCGAACGTCTCGGACATCTACGACAAGGCGGCGCCGGACCTGCTCGACGCGCTGGCCGACCTGACCACCACGAGCCGCACCGTCGTGGAGAAGCAGCAGGGACTGTCCGATCTGTACGCGACGGTCACGAACGCGTCCGCGGACCTCACCAGCTTCCTGGAAGTCAACAAGGACAACCTGATCCGGCTCACCACCGCGGTGCAGCCGACGCTCGACGTGCTCGCCGAGTACGCGCCCGAGTACCCGTGCCTGCTCCGCCAGCTGGCGGAGTCCGTGCCGCGGGCCGAGCTGGCGTTCGGCAAGGGCACGGCGCACCCGGAGGTCAGCCGCGTGACCATCGAGTTCTCGGCCAGCCGCGGCAAGTACCTGCCCGGCGTGGACGAGCCGAAGTACGACGACAAGCGCGGCCCGCGCTGTTACCCGGAGGTGCCGAAGCCCGGCCACTGGCCGCAGTACCCGCCGGACGGCGCGATCCAGGACGGCTCCAGCAAGCCCCCGCCGCCGCACGTGCCCGACGAGACGCTGCCGGGGGAGATCACCTCGGGCGCGATCCCGTCCGGCAGTGGGGGGTCGGGCGGCGCGCCCGCAGCGCCGTCGGTGGTCGGCTCGACCGACGAGGACAACTTGATCAACCTGCTCGCCTCGCCGGCCCTCGGCACTTCGCCCGACCAGGTGCCGGGCTGGGCGAGCCTGCTCGTCGGGCCGCTCTACCGCGGGGCGGAGGTGGAGCTGAAATGAGGTCGTTCGTCCCCGCGCTGGTGAAGATCGGCATCTTCGCCGTGGTCACCATCCTGCTCACCGGGATCCTCGCGGCCACCATCGCCAACACCAACTTCGGCACGACGTCGGGCTACGTCGCGAAGTTCACCGACGCGTCCGGCCTGCAGCCGGGTGACGACGTGCGCATCTCGGGCGTCAAGGTCGGGCAGGTCGGCGAGATCGGCGTTGTCGAAGGAGACCAGAACCTCGCCGAGGTGCACTTCGCCGTCGACGCCGCGTACAAGCTGCCCGAGCTGGCGACGGCCACGATCAAGTACCGCAACCTCGTCGGCCAGCGGTACCTCGCGCTTGGCACGGACGTCGGCGGGGGCGGCGCGCTGCCGGACGGCGGGGTCATCCCGACCGAGCGGACGAAGCCCGCGCTCAACCTCACCGTGCTGTTCAACGGGTTCAAGCCGCTGTTCAAGGCGCTGGACCCGAAGGAGATCAACCAGCTCTCGGCCGAGATCGTCCAGGTCTTCCAGGGCGAGGGCGGCACGATCACCAGCCTGCTCCAGCACACCGCGTCGATCACCGCCTCGATCGCGGGCAAGGACAAGGTGATCGGCGAGGTGATCGACAACCTCAACCAGGTGCTCAGCACGGTCAACGCGCGCGGCCCGCAGCTCGGCGACCTGATCGACCAGACCCAGCGGCTGGTCAGCGGGCTGGCCGCGCAACGGCAGCCGATCGGCGAGGCCGTCGGCGCGCTGGGCGACCTGACCACGGCGACGTCCGGGCTGCTCGCCGACGCGCGGCCGGCGGTCAAGGACGACGTCGCGCAGCTGGGCACGCTGTCGAAGAACCTCGGCGACTCGGACCAGCTGCTCGACCACCTGCTGCAGGTGCTGCCGGGCAACCTGGAGAAGTTCACCCGGACCCTGAGCTACGGCAGCTGGTTCAACTACTACCTGTGCGGGATCGAGGGCAAGATCGGCATCTCGTCGCTGGACGTGACGCTGCCGGTCATCCCGATCCCGACGACCGAGCGCGCGGCGAGGTGTGGCCCGTGAAACCCCTGAAGCAACGCAACCAGGCGGCGGTCGGCGCGGTGACGCTGGTGCTGATCCTGCTCGTCACCGCGGTCACCTACTTCTCCGACAGCATCCCGATGTTCGGCAACGGCACCACCTACTCCGCGTACTTCGCCGAGGCCGCCGGGCTCGCGCCGGACAACGAGGTGGAGGTGGCCGGGGTCAAGGTCGGCCAGGTGACCTCCGTCGAGCTGGGGCGCAAGCAGGTCCTGGTGAAGTTCCGGGTCAAGGGCACCCGGGTCGGCGACGCGTCCACGGCGTCGATCGAGATCAAGACGCTGCTGGGGGAGAAGTACCTGGCGCTCGTGCCGAAGGGCGGCGGCACCCAGGACCCGGACGCCACCATCCCGGTCAACCGCACCCGCACGCCGTTCGAGCTGCAGGACGCGTTCAACCAGCTGTCCACGACCGTCGGCGACATCGACACGAAGCAGCTCGCGGACAGCTTCACCGCGTTGTCCGACTCGCTCAAGGACAGCCCGCAGTACCTCAAGGACACGCTTTCCGGCCTTTCGTCGTTGTCCCAGACGGTGTCCTCTCGCGACGCGGACCTGCACACGCTGCTGGCCAACACGGGCGCGGTGTCCAAGACGCTGTCCGACCGCAACGCCCAGCTGCAGCAGGTGATCAGCGACGGCAACCTGCTGCTGGGCGAGCTGCAGCGGCGCCGTGAGCAGATCAGCACGCTGCTCACCGGGACGCAGCAGATTTCGCAGCAGCTGTCCGGGCTCGTCGAGGACAACCGCACGCAGCTCAAGCCCACGCTGGACGCGCTGGGGAAGGTGACCGATGTGCTGCAGCGCAACCAGGGCAACCTCGACCGCGGGCTGGCGCTGATGGCGCCGTTCGCGCGGGTCGGCGCGAACGCCACAGGCAACGGCCGCTGGTTCGAGGGCTACCTGTGCGGCCTGCTGCCGCCGACGATCACCGCGGCCGGGCTGTCCATCAACCCCGAGGGCTGCACCCCGCCGATCGCGGCGCCGAACCAGGGGGTGGGGGGACGATGACCACCGCCGACGTACTTCTTCCCGCGGAGGCGGCATGACGCTGCAGACCCGTAACGGCCGTAATCTGGTGACCTGGCTGGCTTTCGGCTGTGTGGCAGCACTTCTGCTCACCGCCGGGCTGTGGCTGGTGCTGCGGGACACCGGCGGCACGAAGCTTTCGGCGTACTTCGGCAAGACCGTCGGGCTGTACTCCGGATCGTCGGTGCGTGTGCTGGGCGTCCCGGTCGGCCAGGTCACCGACGTGACACCGGCGGGCGACGCGGTCCGGGTCGACATGCGGGTGGACGGCGACGTGCCGATCCCCGCGGCCGTCGGCGCCGTGGTGGTCGCGCCCAGCCTGGTCAGCGACCGTTACGTGCAGCTGACCCCGTCGTACGACAGCGGCCCGACGCTGGCGAGCGGGACCGTGCTGGCGAGGGACAAGACCGCGACGCCGGTCGAGCTGGACGACCTGTACGCGAGCCTGGACAAGCTGTCCACCGCGCTCGGCCCGGACGGGGCGAACAAGAACGGCGCCCTGTCCGACGTGCTGGACACGGCGGCCGCGAACCTCAAGGGCAACGGCGCGAACCTCAACTCGACCGTCGGACGGCTGGCCGACCTGGCCGGCACGCTGAACGACTCGAAGGACGACCTGTTCTCCACCGTGCAGAACCTGGACTCGTTCACCTCGGCGCTCGCGCAGAGCGACAGCCAGCTCAACGAGTTCTACCAGCGCGTGGCCGACGTGAGCGGGTTCCTCGCCGACGATTCCAGCGAGGTCGGGAAGGCGCTGTCCTCCTTGGCTTCCTCGCTCGGTGACGTGCAGCAGTTCGTGGCCGACAACAAGTCCGGCCTGGAGTCCAATGTGGGCAAACTGGCGTCGCTGACCAAGGTGCTGGTGGACCAGCGGGCCGCGCTCGCCGAGGTGCTCGACATCGCGCCCACCGGCGCGACGAACTTCATCAACTCCTACGACGCGGCCTCGGGCACCATCGCGGTGCGCGACAACCTCAACGAGATCACCAACCCGCCGATCCTCACCGTCTGCCGGCTGATCAGCGCGGGCACGCCGAAACAGGTGCCGGACGCGCTCGGCAACATCTGCAAGCAGCTCGCGCCGGTGCTCGACGGCGCGCTGAAGCTGCCGACCGTGCCGCAGGTGCTGAACTCGCTGCAGAACGGGCAGCTGCCGCCGTTGCCCCTGCCGCTGACCGACGTGCTGACGCAGCTTTCCGGCGGTGGCAAGTGAAGCGCGTGAAGCAGCGGCTGGCCGGCGTGCTCGCGGGGGTGCTCGTGCTCGCCGGCTGCAGCGACGGCGGCTTCTCCGGGCTGTACTCCACGCCGCTGCCGGGCGGGCCCGACCTCGGCGACCACCCGTACCACGTCACGGCGCTGTTCACCGACGTGCTCGACCTGGTGCCGCAGTCGAGCGTGAAGGTCAACGACGTCGCCGTCGGCCGCGTCGACCGCATCACGCTCACGCCGGACACGAAGGCCGCGCTCGTCGCGATGACTGTGAACGGCGACATTTCGTTGCCCGCCAACGCACACGCGGAGCTACGGCAATCGAGCCTGCTGGGCGAGAAGTTCGTGGAGCTGAGCGAGCCGAGCGCGGAGAAGCCGGCCGGGCACCTCGCCGACGGCGCGCAGATCCCGCTCGGGCGCACCAACCGCAACCCCGAGATCGAGGAGGTACTGGGCGCGCTTTCGCTGCTGCTCAACGGCGGCGGCGTCGACCAGATCCAGAACATCAGCCACGAGCTGAACGACGCGCTGGCGGGCAACGAGCCGCAGATGCGCGCGCTGCTGTCCCGGGTGGACGATCTCGCGACCCAGCTCGACGGGCACAAGGCCGAGATCCTGCGCGCGATCGACGGGCTCGGCAAGCTGTCGCACACCCTCACCGGGCAGACGCAGAACCTCACCACGGCGCTGGACAACCTGGCGCCAGGGCTGAAGATCCTGGCCGATCAGCGCGACCAGCTGGTGGGCATGCTGAACGCGTTGAACAAGCTGTCCGGCGTCGCGGTGGACACCGTGAACCGCAGCCGCGACCAGCTCGTCGCGAACCTCAAGGCGCTGGAGCCGACGCTGCAGAAGCTCGGCGAGGCGGGCAAGAACCTGCCGACGGCGTTGCAGATCCTGCTCACCTACCCGTTCCCGGACTACGCGGGCAACACGATCAAGGGCGACTACGCGAACGTCGACGCGACCATCGACCTCGACCTGGACAAGCTGGTGCAGAACTTCACCAACTCGTCGCAGCCGCCGATCCAGCTGCCGTCGCTCGGCCTCGGCACGGGCACCGGGACCGGCCCGGACTCATCGTCGCCGCTGCCGTTGCCGACCACCGCGCCGACCGGCAAGAACCAGGGCGGCGTCCTCGGCGGCCTGCTGGGCACGCTGCTCGGGGGTGGGGCCGGATGACCAGCCGGAAGACGCGGATCCAGCTCATCGTTTTTGTCGTGATCGCACTGGTTTCGGTGGCGTACGCGGGCGGGCACTACGCGGGCCTCGACCGGTTCTTCGGCTCGCGGGGCTACCAGGTGACCGTGCAGCTCGCCGACTCCGGCGGGGTCTTCGTCAACTCCGAGGTCGCCTACCGCGGGGTGACGGTGGGCCGGGTGTCGTCGATGACGCTGACCGGCCACGGCGTCGACGTGCACCTCGACCTCGACTCGGGCGGCCCGGACATCCCCGCCGGCCTGCACGCGCAGGTGGCGGACCGGTCGGCGGTGGGGGAGCAGTTCGTGGACCTGCTGCCGGACCACGACGCGGGCCCGTACCTGCACGACGGCTCGGTGATCACGCAGGACCGGACGTCGCTGCCCGCGTCGCCGGACTCCGTGCTGACCCACCTCGACAACCTGGTCGCCAGCGTGCACCCGGACTCGCTGAAGACGGTCGTGGACGAGACCTACGACGCGTTCGCGGGCACCGGGCCGCAGCTGCAGAAGCTGTTGGACAGCACGAGTTCGCTGACCGCGACGGCGGCCCAGTACATCCCGCAGACCCAGGGGCTGCTGGCGAACTCGCGGACGGTGTTCGCCACGCAGGAGCGGCAGGCGGCGAACATCACCTCGTTCGCGGGCGGGCTGAAGACGATCACGGCGCAGCTCAAGGCGTCGGACCCGGACCTGCGCAAGGTGATCGACGAGGCGCCGCAGCTGAGCCGGCAGATCAGCGACGTGCTCGCCACGTCGGGCACCGACCTCGGCGTGCTGTTCGCGAACACGCTGACCACCGCGCAGATCACCTCGGCCCGCACGGACGCGATCGAGGAGCTGCTCGTGGCGTACCCGGTGATCGGCGCGTTCTCGCCGACGACCTCGCCGGATGGCACCGGCCACCTCGGCGTGGTGTTCAACTTCTTCGACCCGGCTTCGTGCACGAAGGGCTACCAGGGCACGAAGGAGCGCCCTGCCAACGACACCAGCGAAGCGCCGGTGAACATGAACGCCTACTGCGCCGAGCCGCCGGGCAGCCCGACCGGCGTACGCGGCTCGCAGAACGCGCCGTACGCGGGCAAGCCGCCCGCCATCCCCGCGGCGCCCCAGGCGTCGGCGCAGACCCCGGCCCCGGACGCGAACCAGCTGCCCGGCCTGCTGAGCCTGCTGGGCAAGCCGGCGCAGGGCGGCCTCGGGGCGCTGCTGGGCGGCTCCTGATGGCGACCCGGCTGCTCGGGGTGGTCGCGGCGCTGGCCGTGCTCGCCGCCGCCTGGTTCGGCTGGTCCTGGTGGCAGGCCGCGCACGACGACTCGCTGGCCCGCGGCCGTGACCGCGACGCGGTGCTGGCCGCCGCGAGCACCGAGCTGGTCGCGTTGAACACCATCGACTACCGCACCGGCACGGCCGACGTCGACCGGTGGATCGACTCCGCCACCGGACAGTACGGCCACGACCTCTCCGGCGACCGGCAGCTGCAGATCGACCGCGCGACGAGCACCAAGACCGTGTCGACGGCGTCGCTCGTCCAGGCCGCCGTGACGGAGCTGGACCCGGCGGCGGGCACGGCGCGGCTGATCGCGGTCCTCGACGTCCGGGTCGGCACGGCCGGCGCCGCGCCCGTGCCGAAGCAGTCCCGGCTCACGGTGGACTTCGCGCGCGTCGGTGACACCTGGAAGGTCGGCGCGGTGCAGGCGGTGGGTTCGTGAAGGGCGGTGGGCTCGTGAAGGTGCGCTCGCGGCCGATCGTCGCGGCCGTCGCGGTGGTGGCGCTGGCGTGCGCGGTGTGGTTCGCCGTGCAGGCCTCGGCCTTGCAGCCGGAGGACAACGCGGCGCTGGTCGACCAGCCCGCCACGGCCGAGCTGTGCGACCAGGTGAGCGCGGGCGTGAAGGCCGTTTTCTCCTACGACTACGGCGATCTCGACCGGACTACCCGCGCCGCCGCCGGCGTGCTCACCGGCGCCGCCGTGGACCAGTACCGGACGCAGTTCGCCGCGGCGGGCAAGCGCGCCGCGGCCGCGAAACTGATCCGCACCACCACGATCCGCTCCATCGGCGTCCGCACTCTCCACGGCGACGACGCGTCGCTGCTGCTCTTCCTCGACCAGCAGACCATCACCCCGGGCGGCGGGGCGCCGCAGTCGGCGGTCGCGCAGCTCGGCGTCACCGCCCACCGCGCCGACGGGTTGTGGAAGATCACCGGCCTGGACGCGCTTTAGCCGGGTGAGTCTTGCCTGCTCAGCTGACGGGGCTGCGGCGTTCGAGGAAGACGGTGTCGTGCCAGCTGCCGTCGCGTTGGGCGATGCGTTCGCGGATGCCGACGGTGCGGTAGCCGGCGGCGTGGTGCAGGGCGAGGCTGGCGCGGTTCTCGGTGAAGACCGACGTCTGCAGGGTCCACAGGCCGGCGTCGTCGGCGGCCATGACCTGCTTGCGCAGCAAGGCATTCCCGACGCCGCGGCCACGCTGGTCTTCGGCGACGTAGACGGAGGTTTCGGCGACGCCGGCGTAACAGTCGCGTGTGGACACACGGCTGGACGCGGTCCAGCCGACCACTTCGCCGTCGCGTTCGGCGACCCAGCGGTGCCCGGGGAGCCATTTCGCGTCCAGACTCGCCCTGGTCGGGACAGTGGTTTCGAACGTCGCGACGCCGGTGGCGATGCCCTCGCTGTAGATGCGCCGCACCGTGGCCCAGTCGTCCGTCGCCAACGCCCGGACGGTGACGTCTTCGGGCACGTCGTCCGGGCAGCAGGGACGCGGGGCGAGCAGGCCCATCACGGCGTCGGCGGCGTGCGGCAGCCCAGCGCAGCAGGCCTCGTTGACGGTGACGACGGTGGCGGTGCCGACCTTCCGCAGGCGCACGAACCCGACGTCGGCGAGCTTGCGCACGTGGTGGGAGGTGGTGGACTGGCTCGTGCCGAGGATCTCGGTCAGCGCGCCGACGGTGATGCCCTGGGGGCTGGTCGCGACGGCGTGCAGCAGCCGGACCCGGACCGGCTCGGCGAGGCAGGCGAACCAGTCCGCGTACGTCGTGGCGTCCGCGGTGGGCAGGATCTGGGCCTGGGGCAACGCGATCGGCATGCCGCCCAGTATATCGATCCGAATCGATGGTTGTTTTCATCGATCCTGATCGATACTGTCACCTTCGATGGATCGATCCGGATCGATGGAAGGTGCCTGGGATGAGCGAGCTGCCTGTGGTGGTGGTCGGCGCGGGCCCGGTGGGTCTCGCCGCGGCTGCGCACCTGCTGGAGCGTGGTCTGGAACCGCTGGTGCTGGAACGCGGTGACCGGGCGGGGGCCGCGGTGGCGCAGTGGAATCACGTGCGGCTGTTCTCTTCCTGGTCGGAGCTGATCGACCCGGCGGCCGGGCGGCTGCTCGACCCGACGGGCTGGACCCGGCCCGACGGTGCCGGCTATCCGACTGGACGGGAGTGGGCGGAGTCGTACCTGCGGCCGCTCGCGGTGGCGCTGGGCGCGCGGGTCCGGTTCGGCGCCGAGGTGGTCGGGGTCGCGCGGCGTGGCCGGGACAGGGTGGTCGACAGCGGCCGCGACGACGAGCCGTTCTCGGTGCACATCCGGACCGCCGACGGTGCCGAGGAGCGGGTCCTGGCCCGGGCGGTGATCGACGCGTCCGGTACCTGGACCACGCCGAATCCGCTCGGTGGCGAGGGCCTGCCTGCGATCGGCGAACGTGGTGCCACGGAACGGATTTCGTATCGCGTACCGGATCTGGCCGACGCCGCGACCCGGGCCCGGTATGCGGGCAAGCACGTGGTCGTCGCGGGGAGTGGGCATTCGGCGTTGACCGCGCTGGTCGCGTTGTCCGGCCTGGCGGGGACGCGGATCAGCTGGGTGTTGCGCCGTGGCGGCGTCGGAAACACCTTTGGTGGCGGCGATGCCGACCAGTTGCCGGCCCGGGGTGCGCTGGGGTTGCGCGCGAAGGCGGCGGTGGAGGCCGGGCTGATCACCGTGGTGACCGGGTTCCGTGCCGAAGCCGTTGAGCGTGACGGCGACGGCCGGCTGACGCTGCTCTCCTCGGCCGGGCAGCGGCTGGACGGCGTCGACGACGTGGTTGTCCTGACCGGGTTCCGTCCCGAACTCGGGTGGCTTTCGGAGATCCGTCTCGAGCTGGACCCGACGTTGCAGGCGCCGGTGCGGCTGGCGCCGCTGGTCGACCCGAACGTCCACTCCTGCGGCACCGTCTACCCGCACGGCGCGAAGGAACTCGCCCACCCGGAGCAGAACTTCTTCCTGGCCGGGATGAAGAGCTACGGCCGGGCGCCGACCTTCCTCGCGCAGACCGGCTACGAGCAGGTCCGCAGCATCGCCGCCGCGCTGGCCGGGGACCACGAGGCCGCCGCCCGCGTCGAGCTGGCCATGGCCGAGACCGGGGTGTGCGGCGGCTCCGGCCTGTTCGATGAGCCAGGCCCGGAGGCCGGTGGGTGCTGCGGTGGTGAACCGGGCCGCCTGGCCGAGTCGTTCCCGGTCAGGACGGCACCGATGATCCTCGCGTCAGAGCCGAAGGGTGCCGCGGGCGGCAAGTGAGCCCTTCAACGCGCCGGTGGCGGTGGTGAGCGCCGTGGTCGCGGTGGTCCAGTCGATGTCGTCGTCCCAGGAGGCCATCACCGCGACGGCGAAGGTCCGGGACCCGGTCCGGACCAGGCCCGTGGTGTTGAGCACCCGCCGGCCCTCGGAGCTGCCCCAGCCCTGCTTCACCGCCCAGTCCACGCCGGGGAACGCGCGCGGGATCCCGAAGTGCTGGTCGAAACCGTCGGCGGCGTTACGCGGGGCGCTTTCCATCGCCTCGGTGACGAAGTCGTGTTGCTCCTCGGGCAGTCCCGCGGTGATGTGCCGGTAGACCGTGATGACGTCGCTGGGCGACATCTGGGTGGAGCCCCATTGGCCGGTGTCGGCCGGCGGCGAGGTGTGCGCGAGCCCCAGCTTCTTGGCCTGCCGCCGGACGATCGCCGGCCCGCCTTGCTGTTGCCACAGGCGGCTGGCGACGTGATCGTCGCTGGCCGCGAGCATGCGGCGGAGGTCCGCCCCTTCACTGCCCGAGGGCACCCCGGAGCTGTCCATCAGGTCGAGCGCGATGAGCAGCTTCACCACGGACGCGGTGGGCTGCGCCTGATCGGCCTTCCAGCTCACCGTTACCGCGCACGTGTCCAGATCGACGACCTCGAGCTCGAGGCGGGGGTCGTTCCCGTTGCTCAGCAACGCTTTCCTGGCATCGGCGATGGCACTCGCGTGCTTGTCCGCCGCCTCGGCCGGAGCCGAGCTGCACCCGGCGTGCCAGCGATCGCTGCCGGATTCGCCGCTGTTCAGGGCGATCGCGGCCAGCAGGCCGCCCACCACGATGAGCACGGCGATCCCCACGAGCACCTTCGTCTGTCCGAACTGCTTCAGCAACGGTCTACCTCCGTCGGAAACGCGAGTAGACAGAAGCTATTCAGAACGGGCATCGCGGGTATCGGCCGACGAGCCGGTGCATTCCGGCCACCCGGTGGGCAACCTCGCCGGACCGGGCGCTTTTATCGGCCGGATGGCCGATCCCCCGCGATCTCGGCCCGTGCTAATCCGAAATCGGCGGTGAGCAGGCCGGCCGAAGGCGCCACCATCATCCCGGTGTTTTGTCGACCCAGTGCTTGCGCAGCCACAGGCTCACGTAGACGAGCCCGACGAGCACCGGGACCTCGATCAGCGGGCCGACCACCCCGGCCAGTGCCTGGCCCGACGTCACCCCGAACACGCCGATCGCGACGGCGATCGCGAGCTCGAAGTTGTTGCCCGCGGCGGTGAACGCCAACGTCGTGGACCGCGGGTAGGACAACCCCGAAGCCCGGCCCAGCAGGTAGCCGCCGCCCCACATGATCGCGAAGTACGCCAGCAGCGGCAGCGCGATCCGGGCCACGTCCAGCGGCCGGGAAGTGATGGTGTCGCCCTGCAGTGCGAAGAGCATGACGATGGTGAACAGCAGCCCGTACAACGCGACCGGCCCTACTTTGGGCAGGTACTTGCTTTCGTACCACTGCCGTCCCTTGACACGTTCCCCGATCCGGCGCGACAGGTAACCGGCCGCGAGCGGGATCCCGAGGAAGATCACCACCGACAGCGCGATCTCCCAGGGCGAGAAGCTGACGCTGGCGGTGTCGAGGCCGAGCCACCCGGGCAGCAGGTCGAGATAGAACCAGCCGAGCACGCCGAACATGACCACCTGGAACACCGAGTTCAGCGCGACCAGCACGGCGGCGGCTTCGCGGTCACCGCGGGCGAGGTCGTTCCAGATGATCACCATCGCGATGCAGCGCGCCAGCCCGACGATGATCAGCCCGGTCCGGTACTCGGGCAGGTCCGGCAGCAGCAGCCACGCGAGCGCGAACATCAGCGCCGGGCCGAGGATCCAGTTCAGCACGAGCGAGAGCACCATGGTGCGCTTGTCGCGGGTGACGGTGCCGAGCTTGTCGTAGCGGACCTTCGCCAGCACCGGGTACATCATCAGCAGCAGCCCCAGTGCGATCGGCAGGGACACCTGGCCGATCTTCACCGCGTCCAGCCCGGTCTGCAGCCCGGGCACGACACTGCCCAGCAGCAGCCCGGCCGCCATCGCGACGATGATCCACACCGGCAGGAACCGGTCCAGGAACGAGAGTTCGCGCAGCACCTCGGCATCGGTCCGGGTCACGGGCGTTGCCTCCTGGCGAGGATCGGGATCATCGGGACGCGGCGGGGTCGAGCAGTTCGGCGAGCAGGCCCCGGACCCGGCGGTCGATCTCATCGCGGATCGGGCGCACGGCCTCGACGCCCTGCCCGGCGGGGTCGTCCAACGGCCAGTCCAGGTACCGCTTGCCGGGGAAGACCGGGCAGGCGTCGCCGCAGCCCATGGTGATCACGACGTCGGCGGCCTCGATGTCGCCGGTGGCGAGCTTGCTGGGGACCTCAGCGGTGATGTCCAGGCCCCATTCGGCGAGCGCCTGCGCGGCCGCCGGGTTGACCTGGTCCGCGGGCTCGGAGCCGGCGGAGCGCACGGCGACGCGGCCGAGGGCGTGGTGCTGCAGCAACGCGGCGGCCAGCTGCGAACGGCCGGCGTTGTGCACGCACACGAACAGCACCTCCGGAGTGCGGGTCACAGCAGAAGTCCTTTCACCAGAAGCGAAAACGCGGGGTACGGGAGTCAGTCGCGGAGTTCGCCGAGCAGCTGGATCGAACTCTGTCGATGCAAGTGAACGCTTTGGATCGATGTTTGTCAATCCAGCAGGTACTATCGTGAGCACGTACGCCGGGATCGACCGAGGAGGACGGATGACGACCGCGCACGGCCACACCCGCCGGGAGCCGATCGCGGTGACGCTGCTGCTCGCCGAACCCGCCGCGGTCGTCGCGGGGGATGCGGCCGAGTCGGCGGCGAAGCTGTTCAAGGCCCTGTCCGACCCGGTCCGGATCCGGCTCGTGTCGCTGATCCGCTGCTCGCCCGGTGGCGAGGCCTGCTTCTGCGACCTCGCCGAGGACTTCGCCATGCCCCAGCCCACGCTCAGCCACCACCTGCGGGTGCTCGTCACCGCCGGCATCCTCACCCGCGAGCGCCGCGGCACCTGGAGCTGGTACCGCCTCGTCCCCGAATCCCTCGGCGAACTCGAAACGCTGCTCCGCGCCGGCGGCCCGCTCGCCGACCGGCCCGCCCCGCTGACCGGCGCCGACCGCGACCGCGACAGCCGCCGCTGAACTCGCTTCCGGCCGGCACTCTTTCCGGCTGACACCGCGGCCCACAGTGCGGCCCGCGCTGCGGCCCGCGCTGCGGCCCGCGCTGCGGGGTGATACCACTGGTGGCGCATTCGCATCAGCTATCGAGTCAGAATCCTGAGGAACAGTATTTCATGCGGCAATTCCCCCTCGAAGAACTGGAGACTTCCCCGGGTTCGGTCGTCCAATGGCGGCCGCGGATTCGTCCGGACGCCGTTTCCGGCCGTTCGGGAGAACGGGCTTCGTTCAACCAGGCCAAGCACTATTCGAGCATTCGGGGATCGCGGCTGGCCGGCGACCCGCTGGCGTCCTGGCTGGCCGTGACCTTCGAGGTCGAAGGCGAGCCGGACCTCGCCGCGCTCGAGGCCGCGGTGCTGCTGCTGGTGCGGCGGCACGAGGTGCTGCGCTGCGAGTTCGAGCGGCTCGCCGGGGACCTCTCCTGCGCGGTCCACGGGGCCGACGACATCGAGCTTTCCCGGGTGGAGCGGGGGTTCTTCGCCTCGAGCACGGAGCTGCTGGGGTTCCTCGGGGACGAGTTCCGCCGGGGCATCGACACCCTGGCGTGGCCGCTGTGCATGGCGGGCGCCGTGGTGCGGCCGGGCGCCCCGGCCACGGTGTACCTGGCGTTCGACCACATCGTCTCGGACGGGATGTCGATGCTCTACGTCATCGACGAGGTCCAGCGCGCCTATCGCGCGTACTCCCGCGGCGAAGAACCCGATTTGGCCGAAGCCGGCGGTTATGTGGACTTCGCCCGGGATCAGCGTGACCGTTACCTGGAAATCGGTGCCGACGACCACCGGCTGGCGCATTGGCGGCGGTTCGCCGAGAACAACGGCGGGGTCTTCCCGCGATTCTCACCGGACCTCGGCGTCGAGCCGGGGCGCACCTATCCGGTGCTCAGCGAGGCGGGGCAGCTGCTCGACGCCGAGGAGACCGCCGCGTTCGAAGCCGCCTGCCGGGCCGAGGGCGGCCGGCTGTTCATGGGCCTGCTCGCGACCGTGGGCACAACGCTGCGCGAGGAGGGCGGCCGGGAGGTCTACCGCGGGCTGATGCCGGTGAGCGAGCGGGACCGGACGGGGCGGCAGAGCGCGATCGGCTGGTTCGTCAACACCCTGCCGATAGAGTTCCCGGTGTCCGCGGGCCTCGATTTCGGCGGGCTGGTCCGCGGCGTCCGCGATGCCTTCGAGGAGATGATGCGGCACGCCGAGGTGCCGTTCGTGCGGGTGTGGGAGCTGCTCGCGCCGGAGCATTTCGACCGGCATTCCTGGCCGTACCCGGTCAATTTCTTCTCCTACATCGACACCCGCAAATTCCCCGGCGCCGAGTCCCACCCGGGCTGGAAGCCGGCTTTGCACGTGTGGGCCTCGCGGTCCAACGGCGCGAATTCCTGGTTCGTGCGCGACGCGGCGGGCCTGCATTTCAACTCGCTCTACGCGAGCACCCCGCGGGCACGGGCGGTGATGGCCGGGATCCACGAGACGCTCCGGCGCACTTTGCGGGAAATGGCCGCCGCCGGCCTGGTCTCCGCGCGCTGACCGGAGCTAGCCGTCCCAGACCCCGGCGCCCTGGCGCACCACGGTGACCGGCGCCGGGGCCGCGGACGGCCACAGGTCGAGGACGTACCGGAAGTGCGCGCCGTACTCGAAGTCGTTCCACTCCGCGTCCGGCGGATCACTCTCCACATAGGACACCCGGACGCGGTAGCGCCCCGGCGCGGCGGGCAGGTGGTGCTCCTGGCCCGGGTAGTCCGTGGGGCCGGCGACGGTGAGGGTGCCGCCGCGGACCTCCAGGTCGGCCTCGACCACGTGCTCCGCGCCGTCCGGGACGGCGGGCCGCGCGGCGTGCACCGAGACCGCCGCCTCGACCAGGTCCGAGCGCGCCGTGGCGACGGCCAGGGCGAACGGCTCGACCGCGATCCGGTGGGAGGTCACCGCTTCACCGGTCCACCCGCCGTCACCCGGCACCCAGGCCGAGGTGTCACGCACCGAGAACTGACGCTGGTCGGCATGAACCACTAGACGCACGGGCCCACGTTAGACCCTGGACAGGGGGTCATCGGAAATGATAGAGACGCGCGGTTTAGCGTAATGTCCATGACCACTGCTCCCGTCGACGTCGACACCGCCCGCCGTGACTACGCGGCGCTCGTCGACCGCGGCCTCTCCCTGGACATCACCCGCGGCAAGCCGTCCCCCCGGCAGCTGGACCTCTCCGCGGACCTGCTCACGCTGCCGAACGGCCAGTACAAGGCCGAAGACGGCACGGACACCCGCAACTACGGCGGCGGCGCCAAGGGCCTGCCGGAGCTGCGCCGCGCGTTCGCCGAGGCCTTGCAGGTCCCCGTCGAGCAGCTGCTCGCCGTCGGCAATTCGAGCCTCGAGCTGATGCACGACGCCGTGGTGCAGTCGCTGCTCAGCGTGCTGCCGGGCGGCGAGCGCCGCTGGGCCGACGAGCCGCGCGTCGCGATGCTCTGCCCGGTCCCGGGTTACGACCGGCACTTCCACCTCGCCCAGCGGTTCGGTATCGAGCTGATCCAGGTGCCGATGACCGAGGCCGGCCCGGACATGGACCTCGTCGAGCGGCTCGTCGCCGAGGACGCCGGGATCAAGGGCATCTGGTGCGTGCCGAAGTACTCGAACCCGACCGGCGTCACGTTCTCCGACGACACCGTGCGCCGCCTCGCGGGCATGACCACCGCGGCGCCGGACTTCCGGATCTTCTGGGACAACGCCTACGCCGTGCACCACCTCACCGAGGAAGAGCCGGCGCTGGCCGACGTGCTCGCGCTGTGCGCCGAGGCGGGCAACGCGGACCGCGCGTTCGTCTTCGGCTCCACCTCGAAGATCACCCTCGCCGGGTCCGGCGTCGGGTTCTTCGGCGCGTCGGCGGCCAACATCGCGTGGTGGTCCGGCCTGGCCGCCAAGCGCACGATCGGCCCGGACAAGGTGAACCAGCTGCGGCACGCGCTGTTCCTCGCCGACGCCGAGGGCGTGCGCGCCCACATGCGCAAGCACGCGGCGATCCTGGCGCCGAAGTTCGCCGCGGTGGACCGCATCCTGACCGAGGAGCTGGGCGACTCGGGCCTGGCCACCTGGACGCGGCCGGCCGGCGGGTACTTCATCACGCTGACCGCGCCCGAGGGCACCGCCAAGGAGATCGTGCGGCTGGCCAAGGAGGCGGGCGTCGCGCTGACCCCGGCCGGCGCGACCCACCCGTACGGCGACGACCCGGCCGACGCGACCATCCGCATCGCCCCGTCGTTCCCGGAGATCGGCGAGCTGGAAGAGGCCGTCCGCGGCCTGGTGGTCTGCCTGCGGCTCGCGGTCGCCGAGCGCGCCTGACCCGGATCCGGGCCGCCACCGTTTCGGTAGGGTCGGCGGCGGCACGGATTGTCTCAGAGGGGTTAGTGATGCGGGTTCTCGTCGCCGGCGGCGGCATCTCGGGCACGGTCACGGCGATGGCGCTGCACCGCGCCGGGCACGAGGCAGTGGTCTTCGAGGCGTACCCGTCCGGCGGAGCGGACGCGGGCGCGTTCCTCACCGTGATGCACAACGGCATGGACGCCCTGCGCGCGATCGAGGCCGACGGCCCGGTGGTCGACGCGTCGTTCGCCGCGCTCGGCGTCGAGGTGGTCGCGCCCGACGGCGGCACCGCGGGTCCCCAGGAATTCGACGACACCGGGCGGGACGGCCCGCGCACGCTCACCCGCGCCACTTTTTACCGTGTGCTGCAAGAAGAAGCGGGCCGTCGCGGCATCACCGTGACGCACGGGCGCCGGCTGGTCTCGGCCGAGACGGGCCCGGAGGGGGTAGTCGCCACCTTCGACGACGGCTCCGTCGAGTCCGGTGATGTGCTGGTCGGCGCCGACGGCCTGCACTCGGTGGTCCGCACCCTGATCGACCCGGACGCCGGCGAGCCGCGGTTCACCGGCCTCACCGTCGTCTACGGCTACACCCGCGCCGACAGCTTTCCCGCCGCCCCGGGCGTCTACCGGATGATCCGCGGCAGCCGCGCCGGTTTCGGCTACACCACGGCGCCGGACGGCGCCACGTTCTGGTTCGCCCGCATCCAGGAAGCCGAGCGGCCCCGCGACGAGATCGCGGCGGTGACCCCGGCGCAGTGGCGCGAGTTCGCGCACGAGAAGTTCGCCGGCGATCCGCTGCCGTGCGCCGACATCATCGCGGCCACCGGCGACGAGGTCTTCGGCGGCCACTCCTACGACGTGCCGACCACCCGGCTCTGGTCCACCGGGCGGATGGTGCTGGTCGGCGACGCGGCCCACGCGGCGTCCCCGTCGGCCGGGCAGGGCGCGTCGATGGCGCTGGAGGACAGCGTGGTGCTCGCCCTGTGCCTGCGGGACCAGCCGGACGCGCCCTCGGCCTTCGCCGCGTACGAGCGGTTGCGCCGCACCCGCGTGGAGAAACTGGTGGCCGCGAGCGCGGGCCAGGACGTCGGCGAGGAGCGCGGCTGGGTCTACCACCACCACATCGACTGGAACGCGCGGATCACTTCCTGATTACGCGGTGCGGCGGCCCCGGGCTCGTTACGATCCGTCCATGACACAACCCGCGCCCCCGCAGCAGTTCCCGATCCTGCTGTCCACTATGAACGACCTGCCCGGTTATCGCGTGGTTCGCGTGTTCGGCGAGGTTTTCGGGCTGACCGTGCGCAGCCGCAACATGTTCTCCAACATCGGTGCCGGCTTCAAGTCGATGGCGGGCGGTGAGCTGAAGGGCCTGTCGAAGCTGCTCTCGGACTCGCGTTACGAGGCGCTGCACCGGCTTTCGCAGGAGGCCATGCAGCACGGCGCGAACGCGGTGCTCGCGCTGCGCTTCGACTGCAACGAGATCGCCCAGACGGCCAGCGAGATCGCCGCGTACGGCACCGCCGTGTACGTCGTCCCCGAAGGCGGGCAGCAGCCCCCGGCGGGCCAGCACCAGCCGGGCCAGCACCAGCCCGGTCAGCCGCCGCAGCAGCCGGGCCAGCCGCAGCCGGGGCAGCCGCAGCCGGGCCAGCCCCAGCAGCAGCCCCAGTTCCAGCCGCCGCAGAACTTCCAGCAGGGCTGAGCCCCCAGCGCCCCAATGTGGCGTTGGTTGCGTCCAACGCACCCAATGTGGCGTTCGGTGCGTTCAACGCACCGAACGCCACATTGGGGCGCTTCAGGCGGGGCGAGGCGAGGCGGGCCGGCGCCGAGGGTCAGCGCTTGTACAGCGCTTCGATGTCGCCGGCGTAGTTCTTGCTCACCACGTTGCGCTTGAGCTTCATGCTCGGCGTGATCTCGCCGCCCGCCTCGGTGAAGTCCTTGGCCAGCACGGTGAACTTCTTGATCGCCTCGGCGTGCGAGACCTGCCGGTTGGCCTCGTCCACCGCGGCCTGGATCTCCTGGCGCAGGTCCTCGTCCGCGGCCAGGTCGGCGACGGTGGCCTGCGCGGGCTTGCCGTGCTGGGTCTTCCAGGACGGGAAGTACTCCTCGTCGATGGTCACCAGCGCGCCGATGAACGGCCGCTGGTCGCCCACCACCATGGCCTGGCTGATCAGCGGCGACGCCTTGATCGTGTCCTCCAGCCCGGACGGCGCCACGTTCTTGCCGCCCGCGGTGACGATGATCTCCTTCTTGCGCCCGGTGATCTTCAGGAAGCCGTCGGAGTCCAGCTCGCCGAGGTCGCCGGTGTGGAACCAGCCGTCGGTGAGCGACTCGGCCGAAGCCTCGGCGTTGTTGTGGTACGCGCCGAAGACGACCGCGCCCTTGACCAGGATCTCGCCGTCGTCGGCGATGCGCACCGAGTTGCCGGCCACCGGCTTGCCGACGGTGCCGACGCGGAACGCCGTCTTGGTGTTCACGTTCGCCGCCGCCGAGGTCTCGGTCAGGCCGTAGCCCTCGAACACCGGCACGCCGATGCCGCGGAAGAAGTGCGCCAGCCGCGCGCCCAGCGGGGCGCCGCCGGACACCGCCGCGACGCACCGGCCGCCGAGCGCCGCGCGGAGCTTGCTGTAGACGAGCTTGTCGAACAGCAAGTGCTTGGCGCGCAGGCCGAACCCGGCCCCGCCGCCGTCCAGAGCCTCGCTGTACTCGACCGCGACGGCCTCGGCCGCGTCGAAGATCTTGCCCTTGCCCTCGCTGTGCGCCTTCTGCTTCGCCGAGTTGTAGACCTTCTCGAACACACGCGGCACGGCGACCACGAACGTCGGGCGGAAGGTGCCGAGGTCGGGCACCAGGTTCTTGACGTCGGGGGTGTGCCCCAGCGTGACCCGGGCCGAGAGCGCGGTGACGGCGATGGCGCGGGCCAGGATGTGGGCCAGCGGCAGGAAGCAGAGCAGCGAGTTGCCCTGCTCCATCAGCTCCGGGAACGCCTCGATGTCGGCCCGGATCTCGGTCAGCAGGTTGCGGTGCGTCAGCTCGACGCCCTTGGGCCGCCCGGTGGTGCCGGAGGTGTAGACGATGGTGGCCAGCTCGCCCGCGGAGACGGCGCGCCGGCGGGAGTGCAGGTCTTCGTCGGAGATCTCGGCGCCCAGCGCGGTCAGCTCGTCGATCGCGGGGGAGTCGCTCTCGATCTGCCAGGTCAGCTCCAGCCCGGTCAGCCGGTCGCGGATCTGCTCGACGGCGCCGCGGTGCTCGTCGGTCTCGACGATCACGGCCTTGGCGGCCGAGTCCGACAGGATCCAGTGCACCTGCTCGGGCGAGGACGTCTCGTAGATCGGGACGGTGACCGCGCCGGCGGCCCAGATCGCGAAGTCGATCAGGGTCCACTCGTAGCGGGTCTTGGACATCAGGGCGACGCGGTCGCCGTGCCCGACGCCGGCCCCGGCGAGGCCCTTCGCGACGGCGGCCACCTGGTCGGCGAAGTCCTTCGCGGTCACGTCGAGCCAGCTGCCTTCGACCTGCCTGCGGAAGCTGACGACGTCGGAGAACCGCTCGGCGTTCGCCCAGACGACATCCGCCAGGTTCTCGTCGTCGGTCACCGGCTTCCCGGCGGGGGCGCTGTATTCGCGCACGTGGACCTCCGTGTTCGACGCGTGCGGTTACCCGCCGGTCAACTTAGCTTGCCGTAGACCTTAAGACCACGCCGCGGCGGCCCGCCGGACGAGGTCATGACATTCTGCGCCTGTGAACCCCGGACCACCTGCCCTGGACCTCGTGGACGAGACCTTCATCGTGGTGCCGCCGAGCACGATCGCCGCGGCGTTCGCCGACCCGGCCGCCTGGCGGCGGTACTGGCCGGACCTGTCCCTCGAGGTCTACACCGACCGTGGGGACAAGGGTCTGCGCTGGACCGTCACCGGCGCGCTCGTCGGTACGATGGAGGTCTGGCTGGAACCCGTGCTCGACGGCACCGTGCTGCACTACTTCCTGCGCGCGACGCCCACCGGGCCCGGTGGCGCGCCGCGTGAGCTGAGCCCACGCGAGCTGCGCCGCGAGTTCGACCGCCGCGCCCGCGCGGCGAAGGAGCTCACGCTGGGGCTCAAGGACGTCCTCGAGGACGGGCGCGAGCCCGGGATCCCGCCGCTGACCGAGGATTAGGAGGGTCTTGTGCGGGTTCACGTCGTTTCGGACGTGCACGGCAACGCCGACGCGCTGAAGCGGGCCGGTGAGGGCGCGGACGCGCTGGTCGTGCTGGGTGACCTGCTCGACTTCGTCGACTACCGCGAGCACGACAAGGGCATCATGGGCGCCCTGTTCGGCGCGGAGCGGGTCGGCGAGTTCGCGCGGCTGCGCCGGGAGGGCACCCGTGACGAGACCGTCGCGTACTCCCGCACGCTCTGGGCCACCCTGGACGACCCGGCCGCGGCCGTCGACGAGGCCGTGCGCAGCCAGTACGCCACCTTGTTCGCCGCGATGACCGCGCCCACCTACGCCACCCCCGGCAACGTCGACACCCCCGCGCTGTGGCCCGAGTTCTCCGGCTCCGGCGTCGAGGTGCTCGACGGCGAGGTCGCGACCATCGGCGGCCTGCGGTTCGGCTTCGTCGGCGGCGCGGTGCTGCCCGAGGGCGTCGTGCCGCGGCCCCGCAAGGGCGCGGCCTGGCGTCCGTACCTGCGGGCCCGCGAGGAGTTCGACGAGTCCGTGGCGAAGCTCGAAAACGTCGATGTGCTCTGCACGCACATCCCGCCCGCCGTGGCCGACCTGACCTACGACGTGGTCGCGCGCCGCGCCGAGCTGGGCTCGAAGGCGCTGCTGGAGCTGATCCGCGAGCAGCGGCCGCGGTGGTCGCTGTTCGGCCACGTGCACCAGCCGCTGGCCGCGCGGCGGCGGCTCGGGCGCACCGAGTGCCGTAACGTGGGTCACTTCAAGGAGACCGGGCAGCCCTACGTGCTGCGCTGGTGAAGACGCTCTCCGGCTACGCTTCGTCCCATGGCCGAGCAGTCCACGCAGTCCATCGAGGTCGACGCCGAGCCCGCCAGGGTGCTGGCGGTGATCGCCGACTTCCCCGCCTACCCCGAGTGGGCGAAGGCCGTCCGTGAGGCCGAGGTGCTGGGCACCGACGACGCCGGGCGCGCGAAGCAGGTGAAGCTCACCCTGGACGCCGGCCCGATCAAGGACGTCTACACCCTCGAGTACGACTGGGACACGACCGGCCTCGGCGTCAGCTGGCACCTGGTCAAGGGCCAGATGCAGAAGGCGCAGAACGGCCGTTACGCGCTCGAGGACCTCTCCGGCGGGCGCACGAAGGTGACGTACACGCTGTCGGTGGAGCTGGCGTTGCCGATGATCGGGCTGCTGAGGCGCAAGGCCGAGAAGATGGTCATGGACACCGCGCTCAAGGAACTCAAGAAGCGGGCCGAAGGCGGGGAATAGGAGCGAGCGCATGCGGATCCTGCTGTTCACCGGCAAGGGGGGTGTCGGGAAGACCACGCTCGCCGCGGCCACCGCCACCGCGCTCGCCGGCCGCGGCAGGAAGACGCTGGTCGTCTCCACCGACCCGGCGCACTCGCTCGGCGACGCGTTCGGCCGCCCGCTCGGCTCGGAGCCGTCCGAAGTGGACGTCGCGCCCGGCACCGCCGCGGTGGCGAACCGGCTGTCCGCCGTGCAGGTCGACTCGCGCTCGCTGGCCGACCGGACCTGGGACGAGCTGCGCGGGCAGCTGCGCTCGACGCTGGCCGGCGCCGGCCTCGACGCGCTGGACGCCGAGGAGCTGACCGTGCTGCCGGGCGTCGACGAGCTGCTCGCGCTGACCGAGGTGCAGCGGCTCGCCGAGCACAGCCCGTGGGACACGGTGGTGGTCGACTGCGGCCCGACCGCCGAGACGCTGCGGCTGCTCGCCTTGCCCGAGGCCGTTTCGGGCTACCTGACCAGGATGTACGGCTGGAAGGCGGGCCGGCGCGGCCGCGTCGTGGACTCGGTGGGCCGGCTCGGCGCCCACCTGGAGTCGCTGCGCGCGCTGCTCACCGACCCGGCCGTGACCACGGTGCGGCTGGTGCTCACCCCCGAACGGGTGGTGGTCGCCGAGGCGCGCCGCACGCTCAGCTCGCTGGCGCTGCGCGGCATCGCCGTCGACGGCCTGATCGCGAACCGCCTGATGCCCGCGCCCGGCTTCTGGCGCGGCTCGGCGGCCACCTGGCTGCGCACCCGGCGGACCCAGCAGGACGCGGTGCTGGCCGAGCTGGCGGCCGCGGGCTTCGGGCCCCGCGAGCTGGCGCGCGTCGAGCACCGGGCGAGCGAGCCGGTGGGCGCGCGGGCGCTGGCCGAGCTGGCCGAAGAGCTGTACGGCGGGCGGGACCCGTTGGCGGGCAACGGAAAGCCCGTGACGCCGTTGCTTCAGGTGAACGAGGTCGAAGACGGCTTCCGCCTGCGCGTCGCGATCCCGCTGGAGCGGGACGCGGACGTGGACCTCGCCCGCGTCGACGACGACCTGGCGATCACCGTGGACGGCTTCCGCAGGCTCATCGCCCTGCCCGAGCCGCTGCGGCCGTGCCGGATCACCGGCGCGGAATCCGACGCCGACGGCCTGGTGGTCAGCCTGGCCGGGAACCGGGGACCCGGGTGAGCGAAGAGGACGAGCCCGGCGCCGAGGGCCTGCGGCTGGCCGAGGAGATCCGCCTGCTGGCCGAGATGCTGGTGGAGCGGGCCGCGCCGTGGCTCGAGGGCGTGATCTCGGCCGGGCACGGCGGTGACGAGTCCCACGAAGCGGCGGCCGAGGGCGGTTCGACGTGCGGCTGGTGCCCGCTGTGTGCGATCGTCGCCGTCGTGCGAGGTGAGCGGCCGGAGTTCGCCGCCCGGGTGCTGGAACAGCTGGCCCAGCTGGTGGCGTTGTTACGGGCGGTGCTCGCCGACCGGTGGGAGCCGGACGAGGGTGTGCACATGCCGGGCTTCCGGCCCGCGCCCCGGCCGACGGCGTCCACACAGGCGGCGGCCGGAGCGTCTTCGGAAGGGGCGGGAGCGTCCCGGGTGCAGCACATCGCCGTCCGCAGGCGGGAAGACTGGCGGCCGGAGCAGGAGAGCTGAGTTGCTGACGATAGGGGTGGACGTCGGGGGCACGAGTGTGCGCGCCGGCGTCGTGGACGAGCGGGGCTCGCTGCTGGACACGGGCCGCGTCGGGACGCCGAGCGAGGAGAACGCGCTCGAGGACGCCATCGCGGGGGTCATCGAGGACCTGCGCAACCGGCACGACGTCGCGGCCGTCGGGCTGGCCGTGGCCGGGTTCGTGGCGCGGGACCGCCGTTCGGTGATGTTCGCGCCGCACCTGGCCTGGCGTGACGCGCCGGTGGCCGACCGGATCTCCAAGCGTGTGGGCCTGCCCGTGACGCTGGAGCACGACGTGAACTCGGCCGTCGTCGGCGAGCACCGCTTCGGTGCCGCGCGCGGGGCGCAGGTGGCGGCGCTGGTCGCGCTGGGCACCGGGATCGGCGCCGGCCTGCTGCTCAACGGCGAGATCTACCGCGGTGCGTACGGTGTCGCGCCCGAGCTGGGCCACCTGACCATGGTGCCCGGCGGGCGGGCCTGTCCGTGCGGAAAGTACGGCTGCTGGGAGCGCTACTGCAGCGGCACGGCGCTGGCCGCGACGGCCGTCGAGCTGCTCGCGCGCTACCCCGGCCGTTCGACGGTGCTGTCCCGCGAGATCGCGGGCGACCCGGGCTCGGTCACCGGCCGCCGGGTGGCCGGCGCCGCCCGCGACGGCGACCCGATCGCGCTGCGGGCGATGGCCGAGCTGGCCAAGTGGCTCGGCGAGGGCCTGGCCCTGGTGGCGGACGTGTTCGACCCGGAGATCATCGTGATCGGCGGCGGGGTTTCGGAGTCCGCGCCGCTGTTCCTCGACGAGGCCCGCGAGCACTACGCGGGGGCCATCACCGGCGCCCGCTACCGGCCGCTGGCGCGCATTCGCACCGCGCACCTCGGTGACGACACGGCGATCGTCGGCGCCGCCGCGCTGGCCGTCGACGCCGCGAAGGCTCCCGGAGCCGAAGTCGGTGTGACAGGCTGAAGGCGTGACGCCGAAGACCGCCAACCGCTTCGTGCGGTGCACCACCTGCGGCCGGCTGCACTGGGGCGCGTTCGGCGCGGCCGGGCTGTTGCTCTCGGACCCCGCGCGCGGCGTGCTGCTGCAACGGCGGGCCTGGTGGGTGCACAACGGCGGCACCTGGGCCCTGCCCGGCGGCGCGCTGGAAGTGGGCGAGACCGTGCGCGACGCGGCGGCCCGCGAGGCGTGGGAAGAGGCGGACGTGGCGAAGTCCGACTTTCGCGCGCTGTCCGCTTCGGTGCTCGACCACGACGTCTGGCGCTACACCACGGTGCTCGGCGTCGCCCACAGCTCGCTCGACGCACGGGTCGCGAACCAGGAGAGCGCGGAGGTGCGCTGGGTCGAGCCCGACGCCGTCGCGGACCTGCCGCTGCACCGGGACTTCGCCGGGTCGTGGCCACGGCTGCGCGCGCAGATCGGCCGTGAGCTGGTCCTGGTCGTGGACGGCGCGAACGTGGTCGGCTCGCGCCCCGACGGCTGGTGGCGCGACCGCCGCGGCGCGGCCGAGCGGCTGCGCGACCGGCTGGCGAAACCGGCCGAGTCGGGGATCCCGGACGCGGTCGCAGACATCGGCGCCGGGCCGGAGTGGACGTGGTGGCCGCGGGTCGTGCTCGTCGTCGAGGGGCAGGCCCGCGGGGTCGAGCCGGTGCCCGGCGTGCAGGTCGTCTCCGCCGAGACCGACGGTGACTCGAAGATCGTCGAGTTCACCGCGTCGGCCCGCACCCGCCCGGACGACCACGTGGTGGTCGTGACGGCCGACCGCGAGCTGCGTGGCCGCGTCACGGCACTGGGTGCGTCCGCGATCGGCCCGGGCACGCTGCTGCGTCACCTCGACGGGGGAAAAGGCTCGTGAGTGTTTATGACGGTTCTAGCGGACCGTCTGACCGCTAAGCCGCCGGACACCACCAGGCACACCGCAGCAGACCGCAGGAGGAGCAGCGACTATCACAGTCCAGGACGCGACACTCGCACCCACGGCGGACAACCCGCCTGCAACGACAACGAGGAAACTGGGTACCGCGCCAACCCACACGACAGGCAGCGTCGACACTCGCAGACGAGACTGCGCCGAGACCGGCAGAGCATCTCCGTACGGCCGGAGCGGGAAAGCTACGCCGAACAGCGCGCCCGGCTGGAGGAGGAAGCCTCGGTCGGGAGACCTCGGCCGGCCGGAGCAGATCTGATCTTTAGCCGGTACCGCTGACAGTAAGCAGGATCGGAGTGCTGATGCCGTGCCGATTGGCTGTGTCACTGAGAAAAGCGGCCATCCACCCGATAGCATTGAGTGACCACTCGGCGAGAACCCCGGTGAACGAGACCCGATGTTGTGGGGGCCCGTTCCACAGCTGATCAACAACGGGGCTGCGTGCAGCCAAGGGGTCGTGCTGAGACAGCGAGTACGAGTCACAGACGAAGGCGCTATGCCGGAATCCAGCCATGGTTTCCTGCATTCCTGATGCTGCAGCCTGGATAGCGGGATCGCGTCCACTATCGATCGTGACGCGGATCGGCCTCCGCTCGCGGGGGTTGATGTCGGCAAACCAGCCGGCATCCTGCGCTAGGCGGAAGGTGCGGGCCGTCGGGTACTGCGGTGTACCACCAGTAGTGATCAAGCTCTGCAGAGGTAACACGAGTTGAACGGTCTCCACCCGCACCTCCCCGATCCGGTCCAGGACATCGCCGACGCAGTTCAGAAAGGGTTGCGCCGGAATTGGCCGGTCCACCGGGACGGAGTCAGACCACGAGACTTGGAACCATGCGATAGGCGCGGGGGAGGACTCGCCGTTTGCGGCCTCCCCCGCGTCGTTCATTCCCCATGCACCGCCAGAATCGCCCTGTCGTGCATCGGCAAGCAACCGCATCGCCGACGTTCTCGCGACAAATAAACTGTAGGCATCCATCTCATGACTGTTCGCCTCCCACCACGAGTGGTGCTTGAGCCAGCCATGCAATGTCATGAACATCGTGTTCGCCGGGGAAGACAGGGCTGCGGGCATTGGCGTCATTTACTCACCGAACTTACTTACTCACTGCGCAATTGAAGGTTTGCTTGGGGGTGGTAACGGTAGAGAAGGGCGCATCAGGTCGTGTCACCTCGACCACACTATACCAGGTTACCGGCTGAAAGCCATCGCAGTCGAGGCGCAGCGGGACCCGGCTGGTTGAGCCACCCCCAGGAAGGGGATTTCCGGTATTGTAACCTTTGTAATGGTATGTCCCGTCACTGTAGAACTCGTACGCTCCGATGCGCACGCTGGCGTTTCCTTGGCAATTGATGGTGGTCCACCATCCATGTGCTGATGCCGCCGTGGGCGGCGAGGAGGAAATGTGGAAATTGTCACCAGCGGCCTGGATGGCGCAGGCCGGAATTGCACCACCTGCCGGTAGTGAAGTCCCTCCCGGCAATGCTCCGTTCGGTGGCTGCGTCCCCGCCGACGGGTCAACAGCAGGAACGGGACCCTTGGATGGCGATGGAGTGTCCGCCTGTGCCGACAAAGCAGAGGTGAACGGTAGTAGGCATACGGCGGTTCCGGCAAGCGCGAACGCTAGCGAACGGCTTCTTCGCGGGAATGAAAACTTTTTCGCCATCATGGATAATCAAACCTCTTTCGTGTGCGAACTATAAACAAGAAACCTTGAGTCGGCAAAGTCGGTGCGTCTGTGAATTATTTCACCGCGCTAACATCACCCCCAAGCTGGCGCGGGCCTCGTGCGGCGCCGCGGTGTACGAGGCATCCGAACTCGATGAAACTTCGGCACAGCTAGTGCCTCATCAAGAAACGTTGACGTTGCCATCGTGTCGCGTGGACATCCGGGCTGGTGATTCGCAAGGCTGGCCGTGGAGGTGTGGCTGGTGGCGCGTCAGCCGGAGGTGTTCGCGCGGTCGCTGGAGCCGGAGGAGGCGCAGCGGCTGGTGAAGATCACGAGGTCGGCGAAGGACCGGGTGCGACTGCGACGGTCCGGGATCCGTGTTGGCCTCGGCATAGGGCCGATCCGCCGGCCGCTGAGTCGACCACGGACGAACACATAGAAAATACTACGGCACCAGCGGTTAGTGCCGCTACGAATTTGCTGCGCAAGAAAATACCCCTAAGGCTACAGTGGAAAAAGTAGCAAGTTCCCGAAAAGTCCCCCGACTCAGACAAGGGACACGCTACCCAACTTATTTTCCGAGCCCTAGGCCCGATCGGGTGAATCGCTTGCGCGCACCGGCGTTTTACGAAAAATAAAAAATCTAACCTGCCAAAGATGCGGAACCATCACTAATGGAAAAATGCAGCAATGAAATCCGACGTCGCCACCGGTTCGTCGTTCATCTTTCCCTTGCGGAGCCTGACTCGGTCACCCCTGACACTGACGTCATCTGCCCTACCAATGCGAGGGATACGTCGTGCGGCTCCTGGAAGCGAATGAGCCGGGTCGTGGCCGACGCGCTTAGTTCGGCGGCCGCCCGCCTTGGGGGCGGGGTGCGCGTCGCCCTGTGTCGCTGGTGTCGGACGGTAAGACCCCCTGCTCGGTGCACAAGGCGGCATGGTGCTCGTCCTCTCTGCAACTCGCCCTGGGTGCGACTGTGCCGGAGTTCGCATCGAGGGAGGAACGTTCCGAGTCCTTGGTTCGACCCCTGTTGTCGGGAATGACCTGGCCGCCTACTGCTGATCACAAGTAGGTAACCAAGTGATGATCGGTTCTAACCGTCATCAACACTCACGAGCCTTTCGGCGCGGCCGGCTCAGCGGGCGATGCCGTCCCGCATCTCGGCGACCAGCGACGCCACCACGGCCTTGAGCGAGCCGTTGTACTGCTTTGCCACGGCCCGCTGCCGCAGGTAGCTCGGGCCGTAGGTCAGGATCGTCTCGACGTCGCGCAGTTCGGCGACGCAGTCCAAGCGCCGGGCCACCGGCTCCAGGCGGTCCAGCAGGTCGGCGATGTCGTCGGTGACCAGGCGCTCGCGGCCGGCGGCGTCGAGGATGACGATCGCGTCGATGCCGTAGCGGGCGGCGCGCCACTTGTTCTCCTGGACATGCCACGGCGGCAGCGTCGGCAGCCGCTCGCCGTCGTCGAGGCGGGTGCTGAAGTCCTCCACCAGGCACTGCGTCAGCGCCGAGATGGCACCGACCTCCTCCAGCGTCGGCAGGCCGTCGCACACGCGCATTTCGATCGTGCCGAAGTGCGGCGCCGGGCGGATGTCCCAGCGGATCTCGGAGAAGTGGTCGATCACGCCGGTGGTGAACATGTCGGCCACGTACTGCTCCAGCTCGCCCCACTCGCTGAACTGGAACGGCAGCCCGGCCGTCGGCAGCTGCTGGAACATCAGCGCCCGGTTGGACGCGTACCCGGTGTCCTCCGCGCCCCAGTACGGCGAGGACGCCGAGAGCGCCTGCAGGTGCGGCGCGTAGTTCAGCAACGCGTCGAGCACCGGCAGCGCCTTGTCCCGGTGGTCGAGGCCGACGTGCACGTGGACGCCGTAGATCAGCATCTGCCGGCCCCACCACTGGGTGCGGTCGATCAGCTTGGCGTACCGCTCCTTGTCGGTGACCTTCTGCTGGTACCAGTTGGAGAACGGGTGCGTGCCGGCGGAGAACAGCTCCACGCCCAGCGGGTCGGTGACCCCGTGCACCACGTCGAGCGAGCCGGTGAGGTCGGCCTTCAGCTCGGCGACCGTGGTGCAGACGCCGGTGATCACCTCGATGGTGTTGAGCAGCAGCTCCTGCTTGATCTTCGGGTGCTCGGCGGCGCCGTCCGGGCACACCTGGTCGAGGATCCGCTCCGCGACCGAGGACAGCTCGCCGCTGCGCCGGTCCACCAGCGCCAGTTCCCACTCCGCGCCGATCGTCGAACGGCGCGAAGGGGTGAAGTCGATCCGCATGCCCGCCCGGTCAGACCTGGGCGCCGTTGTGCGGGTCCGCGCCGGGAGGCGGGCCCTGGCGCACGCGCAGCAGCAGGAGCGCGATCGCCGTGGCGAGCGCGAGGATGCCCAGCGGCATGGACAGCGACGGGCTGACGCCGATCAGGTTCGGCACGATCAGCAGCAGCAGGCCCACCACGAAGAACAGCAGCACCACGAACGCGCCCTTGCGCGGGCGCGGCAGGGGCGGCGGCTCCGGCGGGACGAAGTGCTCGTCGTCCTCGGCCGGGTCGTCGGAGAACATGGTGGCGTCCCAGGTCGTGCCGCCGCCGCGCCAGCCCTCGCTCGGTTCCGCGGGCTTCTCCTGCTTCGCGGGCGGCGGCGGGCTGGGCGGGCCGGTGTCCGACGGCCGGTCGGCCGCCGTGTCCTCGGCGACTTCGAGCGCGTCCTGGGTGAACACGCCCACCCCCTCCGCGCGCAGGTCCGCCACGATCTCGGCGAACGTCGCGTCGACGTCCTCGGGCCCGTCCGTGCCTTTCCCCCTGCTCATCAGGCACCCACCTGTCCCGCCCGTGTCGCCCGGGCGAAGTCGACACTGCTGCTGAAGATCAGTTCCGCGTCGTTGTCCTGGGTCGCGACGTGGAAGCTGTGCTCCAGCACCACTTCGGTGACGTCCGTGCTGGAGATCCCGGCCAGCACGAGCCGTGAGTTCTCGGGCTCGACGACGTGGTCGACCCGCGAGTGCAGCAGCAGCACCGGCTGCGTGATCTTGCCCAGGTCGGCGCGCACGAGGCGCCACAGCTGCGCCAGGCTCGCGGCGGCGCGCACCGGCGTGCGCGGGTAGGCCAGCTCCGTCTCGCCGGGCTTGGCGATGTCGTTCGCGATCGCGGGCACCGACGGGACGACGTGCGCGAGCAGCGGCAGCAGCTTCGTGTCCCACTTCAGCCGGGTGACCGACGGGTTGACCAGCACGAGGCCGGCGATCCGGTCGCCGAACTCCTCGGCCAGCCGCAGCGTGAGCGTGCCGCCCATGGACAGGCCGCCGACGTACACCGTCTCGCAGGTGGACAGCAGCGCGAGCAGCTCTTCGCGCACCGCGCCGTACCAGTCCTGCCAGGTCGTGCGGTTCAGGTCCTGCCAGCGGGTGCCGTGGCCGGGCAGCAGCGGGCAGCGGACCGCGTACCCGGCTTCGGCCAGGTGGTCGCCCCACGCCCGCAGCCCCGCCGGCGTCCCGGTGAAGCCGTGGCAGAGCAGGAACCCGGCCCCGGACGAACCGGTGTGGGCGAACGGTTCAGCGCCGGCGAGCACGCCCATGACGAACGCCTTCCGATCGAAACGGTGTAGGTCTTCCATGCTCTCACGCTCGCGTGGTGTTGTGGGGGCCCGGCCGGTGCCCGTAACCACCCGCCTGCGCTGTGAGATCGGTCGCTGCCGGGTAGTAGCCCCCGGTCTCGCATTGTGCGCGGACCACCCGGTTTCGTAGTCTTGGCGACTGAGAACTCGGACGTCGGGCCACGGGAAGGACAAGAGCGCGGTGCTGTACTGGCTCATGAAGTTCGTGTTCATCGGTCCGCTGCTCAAGACGCTGTGGCCGACCAAGGTCGTCGGCGCCGGGAACATCCCCGAGACCGGTGGCGTCATCCTGGCCGGCAACCACCTGGCGGTGGCCGACTCGTTCTTCATGCCGCTGCGGGTCAAGCGCAAGGTCACCTTCCCTGCCAAGTCCGAGTACTTCACCGAGCCGGGCCTGAAGGGCCTGCTCAAGAAGTGGTTCTTCACCGGCGTCGGCCAGATCCCGATCGACCGCTCCAGCGGCAACGCCGCGCAGGCCGCGCTCGACACCGCCACCCGCCTGGTCCGCGAGGGCCACCTGCTCGGCATCTACCCCGAGGGCACGCGCTCGCCCGACGGCCGGCTGTACAAGGGCAAGACCGGCGTCGCGCGGATCGCGCTGGAGTCCCACGGCCTGGTGGTGCCGGTCGCCATGGTCGGCACCGACAAGGTCAACCCGATCGGCTCCAAGATGTGGTGGCCGCGCCGGCTGGAGATCCGCTTCGGCACGCCGCTGGACTTCTCGCGCTACGACGGCCTGGCCGGCGACCGCTTCATCGAGCGGTCGATCACCGACGAAATCATGTACGCGCTGATGGAGCTGTCCGGCCAGGAGTACGTGGACATCTACGCGGCGAAGGCCAAGGAACTGATCGCCGCCGAGGCCGCCGGCGTCAACGCGAAGGTGCCCGAGCAGCCCTCCGGCCGCGACGCCGACCGGGTGCCCGAGAGCAAGGCGAGCTAGCCGCCTTCCGCCGTACCGCCGCCCTCAACAGCGCCGCTTAGCGCCGCTGCTAGTTTCCCGTAATGCGTTTTTTCTACGACACCGAGTTCATCGAGGACGGCGTGACGATCGACCTGGTGTCGATCGGTGTCGTTGACGAGCGTGGCCGCGAGTTCTACGCCGTGTCGACCGACTTCGACCCGGGCAAGGCCGGCCCCTGGGTACGGGACAACGTGCTGCCGAAGCTGCCCTCGCCGGCGGACACCGCGTGGCGCAGCCGGGAGAAGATCCGGACCGACCTGCTGGAGTTCTTCGGCAAGCCGCCGGGCGGTATCGAGCTGTGGGCCTGGTTCGCGGCCTACGACCACGTCGCCCTCGCGCAGCTGTGGGGCCCGATGCCCGCGCTGCCGCGCCAGCTGCCGCGCTTCACGCGTGACCTGCGCCAGCGCTGGGAGGACGCGGGCAAGCCCAAGCTGCCCGCCGCCCCCACCGACCAGCACGACGCACTGGCCGACGCCCGGCACAACTACCAGCGCTGGGACGTCATCGAGTCGGCCTTCCGCCGCCGCTGAGCCAGTAGGGTCGTCGCGGTTGGGGGAGGGGAGCCCGCGGTGCGTCGTCTGCTTGCCGCATTTGTCGTGCTGGTACTCGTGGCGGGCTTGGCCACGGCCGCGTCGGCACCGCGTCCGGGTTCGCCGCGGGAGTACCTCACCTACGCGCTCGGCCTGCTGCGGGCCCACTCGATCGACCGGGACTTCATCGACTGGCCCGAGGTGGAAGCCGACGCGATGCGCCTGGCGGCGAGCGCGTCCGACCCTGCGGACACCTACCCGGCGATCCAGAGCGTGATCTACCAGCTGGGCAATCCGCACACCAGCCTGCTCACCCCCGCGGCGGCCATGCCCCCGCCGCCGGAGACCATCGACGTGCCGACCAGCCGGAGCCTCGGCGACGTGGCCGTGCTGACCGTCCCGCAGTTCAAGGCCGACCCGGTCGGCGAACGCCGTTACATCGCGGCCGGGGTGGCCGCGGCTTCCGACGCGGGCAATCCGTGCGGCTGGATCGTGGACCTGCGCGGCAACCTCGGCGGCGACATGGTCCCCATGCTCACGGTCGTCGCGCCGCTGCTGGACGAGGGCGAGCTGGGCTCGTTCGAGCAACTCGACGGCTCCAGCACCTGGTCCCTGCGCTCCGGCCGGGTCCTGGTCGACGGCCGGGCCCCGGTCGACGAGGCCAATCCGCTGCGCCTGGCCCGTCCGCACCCGCCGGTCGCCGTGCTGACCGACGGCCGCACGGCCAGCTCGGGCGAACTGACGCTGGTGGCGTTCCGCGGACTCGGGCGCGCCGCCAGCTTCGGCCAAGCGACCGCCGGTTTCGCCACGGGCAACGAGGCCTTTCGGCTCAGCGATGGCGCCGTACTGCTCATCACGTCCTCGCGCACCGTCGACCGTACTGGGCGCCGTTACGGCAACACCCCGATCCAGCCCGACCACCCGCTGCCCGCGGCCGCGACCACCGATCAGGAGGTCGCGGCCGCGACGGCGTGGCTGCACACCCAGCCCGGGTGCGCCCACCGCTGAGCGCTCAGCGGCGCGCGCGGACGGCGGCCGCGAGCGTGTCGAGCAGACCCGTGGTCGAGTCCCAGTCCAGGCAGGCGTCGGTGATCGACTGGCCGTAGGTCAGCTCGGAAGCCTTGCCCAGCACGAGTTCCTGGCGCCCGGCGGCCAGGAAGCTCTCCATCATCAGGCCGACGATCCCGCGCTCGCCCGCGGCGATCCGCGCGGCCAGCTCGGTCACCACCTCGCCCTGGCGGACGTGGTCCTTCCGGCTGTTGCCGTGGCTGGCGTCGATGATCACGCGCTCCGGCAGGCCCGACTTCTCCAGGCGCCCCAACGTCTCGGTCACCGAGGCGGGGTCGTAGTTGGGGCCGGCCGAGCTGCCGCGCAGGATCACGTGGCAGTCCGGGTTGCCGGAGGTGGTCAGCAGCGCCGCGAGGCCGTCGATGTTGATGCCGGGGAACACGTGCGACGCCGCGGCCGCGCGGGTGGCGTCGACCGCCACCTGGATGTCGCCCTCCACCGAGTTCTTGATCCCCACCGGCATCGACAGCGCGCTGCACAGCTGCCGGTGCACCTGGCTCGCGGCCGTGCGCGCGCCGATCGAGCCCCAGGTGACGATGTCCGCGATGAACTGCGGCGTGATCGGGTCCAGGAACTCGCACCCCACCGGCAGCCCGAGCGCGGACACGTCGAGCAGCAGCTTCCGGGCGAGCCGCAGGCCCTTGTTGACGGCGAAGGTGCCGTCGAGGTCCGGGTCGTTGATCAGGCCCTTCCAGCCCAGCGTGGTGCGCGGCTTCTCGAAGTACACGCGCATCACGATGTGCAGGTCGCCGCGCAGTTCCTCGGCCTTGGCGGCCAGCTTGCGGGCGTAGTCGAGCGCGGCCTCGGGGTCGTGCACCGAGCACGGGCCGACGACGACGGCGAGCCGGTCGTCGCGCCCGTCGAGGATGTCGACGGTCTCACTGCGGCCGGTCTGCACGACCTTGGCCACGGCGGCGTCCACGGGATGGTCCTCGCGGAGCAGGGCGGGGGAGATGAGCGGGCTGATCGCGGTGGTGCGCTGGTTGTCCAGCGAACCCGCGTCGGCGGGACCAGCGCTCAACTTGGGGGTGGTCACGGCGGGTGGTTCCTTCCTGGAGGACACCGACCCGCGGAGAAATCGCCGAGCCGGTGGGAAATCCGGCTCGGGCGGTGGTGGTCAGCGCAGGTTCACGCCGCCGTGCCCACCCGGGGCCGGCTTCGTAAACCAGAAATAGCGCTGCACGAGGCCAACGTAGCACAAGCGTGACGGTGTACCGATTCGCCAGGTGGTACGGGCTGCACCGATCCAGAGGAAAGCCGCTACCCTGGCGGCGAAATGTGACTGCAATCTCCACTTGACGAAAAGACGGAGGCTCGAGATGCGTGTCGGTGTGCTGACGGGTGGCGGGGACTGCCCGGGCCTGAACGCGGTGATCCGCGCGGTGGTCCGCAAGGGCATCGAGGTGCACGACTGGGAGCTCGTCGGCTTCCGCAACGGGTGGCAGGGGCCGCTCACCGGTGACAGCAGGCCGCTCGGCCTCAACGACGTCGAGGACATCCTCACCCGCGGCGGCACGATCCTGCGCTCGTCCCGGACGAACCCGTACAAGATCGAGGGCGGGGTCGAGAAGATCAAAGCCGTGCTGGCCGAGCAGCAGGTCGACGCGCTGATCGCGATCGGCGGCGAGGACACCCTCGGCGTCGCGAAGCGGCTGACCGACGACGGCGTCGGCGTGGTCGGCGTGCCCAAGACGATCGACAACGACCTGGGCGCCACCGACTACACCTTCGGCTTCGACACCGCGGTGTCCATCGCGACCGAGGCGATCGACCGGCTGCACACCACCGCGGAGTCGCACCACCGCGCGCTTGTCATCGAGGTCATGGGCCGGCACGCCGGCTGGATCGCGCTGCACTCCGGCGTGGCCGGCGGCGCGAGCGTGATCCTCATGCCGGAGCGCGAGTTCTCCGTCGACCAGGTCGTGGACTGGGTCGAGCGCCGGTTCGAGCGCGAGTACGCGCCGATCATCGTGGTCGCCGAGGGCGCGTTGCCTGAGGGCGGCCAGGAGAAGCTGCTGACCGGGGAGAAGGACTCCTTCGGGCACGTCCGCCTCGGCGGCATCGGCAACTGGCTGGCCGACGAGATCGCGCACCGCACCGGCAAGGAGTCCCGCGCCGTGGTGCTCGGGCACGTGCAGCGCGGCGGCACGCCGACCGCGTACGACCGCGTGCTCGCCACGCGCTTCGGCCTGCACGCGGTGGACGCGGTGGCGGACGGCGACTTCGGCGTGATGGTGGCGCTGAAGGGCACCGAGATCGTCCGCGTGAAGTTGTCGGAGGCGACCGCCGAGCTGAAGACCGTGCCGCTCGAGCGTTACCAGGAAGCCGAAGTCTTCTTCGGCTGAGTTTCCGCCCGCGCCGGGTGGGGCCAGCCCCACCCGGCGTACGGGGGCGCGCTGGATCGCTTGCGCGCGGCCATGATCGTTACGTTGGGGTCCTTCGACGAGAGGGGCTCGGACATGGCGGTGATGGGGGCAGTGGGCCTGGTGGCCTTGGCACTGGGCGGATCGGTGACACCTGTATCCACTGTGGACACTGTGGACGGGGTCTGGCGCAGCGACGGCTACGGCCAGGTCGTGCGGGTCGCGGGCGGCGCGCTCACCACCTACGACGTCACCGCGGTCAGCTGCCTGCCCGGCTCGCTGACCGGGACCGGCGACGGGACCACGTTCGCCACCAGCGAGGGCACGGTCGCCACCGTGCGGCCGCGTGGCCGTGACCACGCGAGCCTGAGCTTCGACGGCGACCTCGGCGTCCGCTCGCTCACCCGCCTGCCGGGGCTGCCCGCCGCGTGCACGACCGCCCCGCCCACCGGCGCACTGTCCACTTTCGACGTCTTCTGGCACAGCTACGCCGAGAACTACCCGTTCTTCGCCGCGAAGGGCGTCGACTGGCGGGCCGAGGGCGCGGCGGCCCGCGAGCAGGTGGCCGCCCACCCCGAGCGGCTGTACGAAATCCTCTGTGGACTGATCACCCCGCTGCACGACGCGCACGTCGCCCTGATCGCGGGCGGGGACCACTGCAGCTCACCCCGGCCCGGCACCCCCGACTACCCGGGGGATCCCGCGCTGCGCAAGCGAATCAAGGACGTCACCGACGCGAACGTCGGCGTGCCGTTGCAGACCTGGGCCGGCGGCGCGATCGCGTACGCCGACTTGCCGGGCGGCACCGGCTACCTGCGCGTGACGAGATTCGAGGGCTACACGGACACCTTCGCGGGCGACAAGGCTGAGCTGGACCGCGCGCTCGACGCGATCTTCACCGCCGCGCGCGTCCACTCGCTGCACGGCCTCGTCCTCGACCTGCGTGTGAACGGCGGCGGCGCCGACCCGCTCGGCCTCGAGATCGCGTCCCGGCTCACGGACACCCCGCACTTCGCCTACGCCAAGCGCGCCCGCAACGACCCGGACGACCCGGCGCGGTTCACCGTGCCGCAGCCACTCTTCGTGCGGCCCGCCGCGGGCCCGCGGTACACCGGCCCGCTCGCCGTGCTGGTCGGCGATCTGGACGTGTCGGCGGGGGAGACGTTCACGCAGGCGCTGCTCAACCGCACCCCGCGGCCGGTGCTCGTCGGGCAGAACACCCAGGGCGTCTACTCCGACACCATGGGCCGCACCCTGCCGGCGCCCGGCTGGATGGCGGTGGTGCCGAACGAGGAGTACCTCGACCCGCGCGGCCACACCTACGACGGCACCGGCATCGCCCCGGACGTCCGCACGCCCGTCTTCACCCCCGAAGAGCTGGCCGCGGGCCGCGACACCGGACTCGCCACGGCCCGGAGTCTCGTGACTGGCTAGTGGGTCACGCTCGAGACGTCCCTGAAGGCCACCTTCAGGGACGTAGATGCCCTGAAGGTGGCCTTCAGGGCACGCAGCGAGGGGCGGGTCAGGCCGGGTCCGTCGCGTCCAGGCGCCGCTCCAGTGCGTCGAGCCGGTCGGACCAGAACCGGCGGTACGGCGCGAGCCAGGCGTCGACCTCGGCCAGCGGCTCCGGGCGCAGCCGGTAGCAGCGGCGCTGGGCCGCGACCCGCACCGTGACCAGGCCGGCCTCCCGCAGCACCCGCAGGTGCTTGGACACGGCGGGCTGGCTGAGCTCCAGCTCGTCGACCAGTTCGCCGACGGATCGCTCGCCGTCGCGGAGCAGGTCGAGGATCGAGCGGCGGCGGGGCTCGGCGAGGACGTCGAAGGTCTGCATCACACCAGGGAATGTGCCGCGCGACGTTCATGCCTGTCAAGGAATGTGCGAATTGCCCGGTGTCGTATCTGGACTAGACCATTGACCTAATGGTCTAGTCCACTTTACGGTGTGACGGTCCCCACCTCGTATCGTCACCTGGTGTGACTCCCCGAAGGGAGCCCGGCATGGTAGGTCCGCGCAAGAGGAGCTTCTTGTCCCTGATCGGCACGGTGAGCGCAGCGCTCGCCGGCCTCGCGCTCGCCGCTCCAGCGGCGCCCGCCGACCCGGTGAGAGCGGCCGCGCCGGCGCCGGCGAGCGCGCAGGCGTCCGTCGGCAAGGTCGTCGGCTACTTCACCGAGTGGGGTGTCTACGACCGCAACTACCACGTCAAGAACGTCGAGACCTCCGGCTCGGCGGCGAAGCTGACGCACATCAACTACGCGTTCGGCAACGTCACCAACGGCGGCTGCGCGATCGGCGACGCCTACGCCGACTACCAGAAGACCTACGACGCCGCGGGCAGTGTCGACGGCGTCGCCGACACCTGGGACCAGCCGCTGGCGGGCAGCTTCAACCAGCTGAAGGAGCTCAAGGCCAAGCACCCCGGCCTGAAGGTGCTCTGGTCGTTCGGCGGCTGGACCTGGTCCGGCGGCTTCGGCCAGGCCGCGCAGAACCCGGCCGCGTTCGCCGACTCCTGCTACAACCTGGTCAACGACCCCCGCTGGGCCGGCGTGTTCGACGGCATCGACCTCGACTGGGAGTACCCGAACGCCTGCGGCCTGAGCTGTGACACCAGCGGCGCGGCGGCGTTCAAGAACGTGATGTCGGCGATGCGGGCCAAGTTCGGCTCCTCGAAGCTGGTCACCGCGGCCATCACCGCCGACGGCACGAGCGGCGGCAAGATCGACGCCGCCGACTACGCGGGCGCCGCGCAGTACGTCGACTGGTACAACGTGATGACCTACGACTACTTCGGCGCCTTCAACGCGCAGGGCCCGACCGCCCCGCACTCGCCGCTGACCTCGTACAACGGCATCCCGACCGCGGGCTTCTACACCGACGCGGCCGTCCAGAAGCTCAAGAGCAAGGGCGTCCCGGCCTCGAAGCTGTTGCTGGGCATCGGCTTCTACGGCCGCGGCTGGACCGGCGTCACGCAGGACGCCCCTGGCGGCACCGCCACCGGCCCCGCGGCGGCCAAGTACGAGCCGGGCATCGAGGACTACAAGGTCCTCAAGGGCAGCTGCCCGTCCACCGGCACGATCGCCGGCACCGCGTACGCCAAGTGCGGCTCGAACTGGTGGAGCTACGACACCCCGAGCACCATCGCGGGCAAGGTCGGCTACGCCAAGACGCAGGGCCTCGGCGGTGCGATGGTCTGGGAGCTTTCGGGCGACACCACCAACGGCGAGCTGATCACGGCCGTCTCCAAGTGACGGTGTAGCCGAGTGACTCCCGGTGTGGCCGGCGGCGCAGGGGCGCGCCGGCCACACCGGGCCCCACGAAATGAGCCCGCCGGAGTCTTCCGGCGGGCTCGATTCGTGTCCGGGGCGAGGACTGTCGGTGCCCCGGATTATCGTGCTCCGCGTGAAGTTCACCGGATTCGGGGAGTACGCCGTCGATTTCTACGACGGGCTGGAGGCCGACAACTCCAAGTCCTACTGGGACCAGAACGTGGCGGTCTACCAAGGCGACGTGCGGGCGCCGATGGAGGCGCTGCTCAAGGAGCTGTCGACCGAGTTCGGCCAGGGGTTCGGTGAGGGCAAGGTGTTCCGGCCGTACCGCGACGTGCGGTTCGCCAAGGACAAGACGCCGTACAAGACGCACTGCGGCGGGGTGATCGAGGCCGGCCGCGGCGGCGGCGCGTACTACGTGGAGCTGGGCCCGGCCGGGCTGCGTGTCGGCGGCGGCTGCTTCCACCTGGCGTCGGACCAGCTGGCGCGATTCCGCACGGCGGTCGACACCGAGCTGCACGGCCCGGCGCTGGAGAAGATCCTCGCCACGCTCCGGCGCGGCGGCTGGGACATCAACGGCGACCGGCTCAAGTCCCGTCCGCGCGGCTTCGCCGAGGAGCACCCCCGCATCGACCTGCTCCGTTACCGCTCGGTCTACGCGGCCCGCACCTGGGAGCCGGCCGACTTCCTGCACGAGCGCGAGGCGCTGGAGCGCGTCCGCAAGTCGTGGCGGCAGCTGCGGGCGTTCAACGAGTGGGCCCGCGACCATGTCGGGCCCAGTGAGCAGCCCCGACGGTGAAATCCCGCTCCGACCAGGGTGAGGACCACGATCAGGGGCCGCCGACGACGGTGAACGACCCGCCAGGTTTCTGAACAGTTCCTCTGAACTTTCGGTATCGGTACAGACGTGGGCTGGACGAAGGACTACTCTCAACGAACGTGAGCCGACGCGCGAAGATCGTTTGTACTCTGGGCCCTGCCACCTCCACACCGGAGAAGATGCGGGCACTCGTCGACGCCGGAATGGACGTCGCGAGGATGAACTTCAGCCACGGAAGCCACAGCGACCACAAGCAGGTCTACGACCTGGTCCGGTCCGCCGCGGCCGAGAGTGGCCGGTCGGTGGGCATCCTCGCCGACCTGCAGGGCCCCAAGATCCGGCTCGGCACGTTCGCGAACGGCGCGGTCGAGTGGCAGAACGGCGACATCGTCCGCATCACCGTCGAGGACGTCGCCGGCACCCACGACCGGGTCTCCACCACCTACAAGGGCCTCGCCAGGGACGCCAAGCCGGGCGACCGCCTGCTGGTCGACGACGGCAAGGTCGGCCTCGTGGTCAAGGGCGTCGAGGGCCCGGACGTGGTGTGCGAGGTGACCGAGGGCGGTCCCGTCAGCAACAACAAGGGCGTGTCGCTGCCCGGCATGGACGTCTCGGTGCCCGCGCTGTCCGAGAAGGACATCGAGGACCTGGAGTTCGCGCTGCAGCTGGGCGTGGACTTCATCGCGCTGTCCTTCGTGCGCTCGCCGGCCGACATCGACCTGGTGCACCAGATCATGGACCGCACCGGCAAGGGCCGGCTGCCGGTCGTCGCCAAGATCGAGAAGCCCGAGGCGGTCTACAACCTCGAGGCGATCGTGCTGGCCTTCGACGCGGTGATGGTCGCCCGCGGCGACCTCGGCGTCGAGCTGCCGCTGGAGCAGGTCCCGCTGGTGCAGAAGCGCGCCATCCAGATCTGCCGCGAGAACGCGAAGCCGGTCATCGTCGCGACGCAGATGCTCGAGTCGATGATCACCAACTCGCGCCCGACCCGCGCGGAGGCCTCCGACGTCGCGAACGCGGTGCTCGACGGTGCCGACGCGCTGATGCTTTCCGGCGAGACGAGTGTCGGCCGGTACGCGATCGAGGTCGTCCAGACCATGGGCCGGATCATCGAGGCGGTCGAGACCGACTCGCCGGTCGTGCCGCCGCTGACGCACGTCCCGCGCACCAAGCGCGGGGTGATCTCCTACGCCGCCCGCGACATCGGCGAGCGGCTGAACGCCAAGGCGCTGGTGGCCTTCACCCAGTCCGGCGACACGGTCCGCCGCCTCGCCCGGCTGCACACCCGGCTGCCGCTGCTGGCGTTCACGCCGGAGGAGTGCGTGCGCAGCCAGCTCTCGATGACCTGGGGCACGAACACCCAGATCGTGCCGCGGGTGGACTCCACCGACCAGATGATCCAGCAGGTCGACCACAAGATGCTGGAGATGCCCAAGTACCAGCGCGGTGACCTGGTGGTCATCGTGGCCGGCTCCCCGCCGGGGACCGTGGGCTCGACCAACCTGATCCACGTGCACCGCCTCGGTGAAGACGACCACGCGTAAGGGACGGGCACCGGGCCCGCCGTCTAGGGTTCGGGCATGACTGAGATGGCCAGGAAGGCCGCCACCGGGCTGGACGAAAGCCCTGGTGGCGGCGGGCAGCCGGTGCTCGACCGGCTGGTCGCGCTGCTCGACCTGGAGAAGATCGAGGAGAACTACTACCGCGGCGTCTCGCCCGTGCACTCGCCGGTCCGCGTGTTCGGCGGCCAGGTGGCGGGGCAGGCGCTGGTCGCGGCCGGGCGCACCGTGCCCGAGGACCGCCGGGTGCACTCGCTGCACGCGTACTTCATCCGCGGCGGGGACCCGAGCGTGCCGATCGTCTACGAGGTCGACCGCATTCGCGACGGCCGCTCGTTCACCACCCGCCGGGTGGTTGCGGTCCAGCACGGCAAGGCGATCTTCTCGTTGTCCGCGTCGTTCCAGAAGGACGAGGGCGGCATCGAGCACGCCGACACCATGCCGGACGTGCCGGCCCCGGAGACGCTGCCGACGTTCGCCGAGCGCGTCGAGGGCTTCGGCATGGGCTTCACCGAGCGCCCGCGCCCGATCGACGTCCGCTACGTCAACGAGCCGCCGTGGATCACCCGTCAGACCGACGAGCGGCCGGCCTCCAACCGCGTCTGGATGCGGGCCGACGGCAAGCTGCCGGACCACCAGCTGCTGCACGTCTGCGTGCTCACCTATGCCTCCGATATGACCCTGCTCGATTCGGTCCTCGCGCGCCACGGCGTGTACTGGGACGACGAGAACGTGCTCGGGGCGAGCCTCGACCACGCGCTGTGGTTCCACCGGCCCTTCCGCGCCGACGAGTGGCTCCTTTACGACTGCACGTCGCCGAGCGCCTCGGGCGCCCGCGGGCTGGCCACCGGGCGGTTCTTCGCGCAGGACGGCACGCTCGTCGCGACCGTGGTCCAGGAGGGCCTGCTGCGGGTCCGGTGAAGGACGCCGCGCCCCGGCCGGATACCGCTTTGGTGATACCGAGAGTGTGCCGCGCACCGGTGAGCGTGGAATGGGCCACACCTTCGGGTGAGGAAAGGCGCGAATAAGCACGGGGTGAATGGTCTCGCGGGGGATGAAGGTGTCCGGGGCCGGTCGGGGGACAGCCCCGGACACCTTCCGCCGGAAACGCCCGCGCACTCGGTTCGGCGCTTCCGGCTGGTCTTCGTCTACGCTGCTCAGGGACCGGGTCAGCCTCGGCCGGCTGGTCTGACCGGCGTGGCGGGCGCGCGTCCTGCGTGCACGATGTCAGAGTACAAGCGCAATCTGCAAATTGCAGGCCGGAACCTTGCCCGAAGGTGGGGTATTCCGCGGTGTTAATACCTCACTGACTACGCGGTCGGCTGGTTAGATATGTGGTGCGGGCAAAGGCGCGCGCGACGGGGAAGACGGATCCGGAGGTGCTGTCGTGGCGAGAGGACAGGGACCCACCGTTCGCCGCCGGAGGCTCGCGAGCGAGCTGCGGCGGCTCCGCGAGGCGGCTGACCTCACCATCGACGAGGTGGGCGAGAAGCTCGAGTGCTCCGCTTCGAAGGTGAGCCGCATCGAGACCGGCCACGTCGGCGTCACCCCGCGTGACGCCCGGGACATGCTGGCGCTGTACGGGATCACCGGCGACGAGCAGGAGGCGCTCGTCCAGCTGGCCCGCGAGGCGCGCAAGCGCGGCTGGTGGCACGCCTACAACGAGGTGTTCACCGGCACCTTCGTCGGGCTCGAGGCCGATGCCAGCTCGCTGCGCGCGTTCCAGGCGCTGCTCGTGCCCGGGCTGCTGCAGACCGAGCGGTACGCGCACGCGGTGATCCGGGCGCTGCGGCCGGACGCGGAGGACGCCGCGATCCGGCGTCGCGTGGCCGCGCGGATGGCGCGCCAGGAACTGCTGAGCGACAGCCCGCCGGTGGAGTACTGGGCGGTGGTCGACGAGGCCGTGCTGCACCGCGTCGTGGACGGGCCCGAGGTGATGGCCGAGCAGCTCTACCGGATGGTCGCCGACGCCGAGAAGCCCAATGTCACGGTCCAGGTGGTGCCCTTCGGCGCCGGGGCGCACCCCGGTATGGAGGGCCCCTTCCTCATCATGGGCTTCCCCGAGCAGGCCGACCCGGACGTCGTCTACGTGGACGACAGCACCTCCAGCGGCCTGTACCTGGAGGAACCCTTAGACGTCCGGCGCTACGCGCTGATGTTCGACCATCTGCGCGCAGCCGCGCTGAAACCGGACGACTCGGTCGACTTGATCGCCGAGGCGGCCGGCCGGTTCGCCGAACAGGCGGCCGTGCCGGGCTCAGCGCACACCACCTGGAACCGACGAAACAGTAAGGAAGTGGGGAAATGACTCCGGACGCAGGCCTTTCTGGGGCTCAGTGGCGCAAGAGCAGCTACAGCGGCGGCGGCAACGACTGCGTCGAAATCGCGTTCGTCGACGGCGGCGCCGCGGTGCGCGACTCCAAGGATCCCGAAGGGGGTGCCTTCCGCCTCCCCGCCTCGGGTTGGCAGGGGCTGCTGGCGGCGGTGCGCGCCGGCGGCCCGACGCGCGACTGAACTACCCACAGACGACCCCTTACCCCCGCCGACCTGGTCAGCGGTTCGGGTAAGGGGTCGTTTGACGTCCGGGTGTAGGTGATCACCCGATGCCCGCGTCCACCCCTCAGGACGACTCTGAGTGTCAGCAAGGAAGGCAACTCTTCAGACGGGAACGAAACGATGAGCGATCTGCTCCTGGACGCGGTACGCGCCGAAGTCGCGTACCGGGTCGACGAACTACAGAAGGCACGAGGCAGCGGCCGGCCGCGGTCGAACCGCGCGGTGCGCTGGCTGCGCGCCCACCGGCTGACCAGCGTGGCCGTGCCGGCGCAGGAACGCCGCGAGGCGGTCCACACGCCGTCCGGCCTCGACTCCACTCGCCGCTGAACCGTTCGAAAACACTGAGGGGACAAAGACCATGAGCAGCGACCTTTTCTACGACGCGATGCGCGCGGAAGCCGCCTACCGGGCCGCCGAACTGCGCAAGGCCGGGCGGAGCGCCTGGTTCCGCCGCCCGGCCTCGCGCCGCGCCGGTTCGGGCGCCCGCGAACCGCGGGCGACCGGCCGCGGTTCGGCCCGGTGAGACGGGTGTCATGACGCTGCCGGCGAAAACCATGGCGAAACTGTCGGTGGGGTAGACCAGAATGCGTCTTGTGCCCCGCCTCGGCTCCGGAATCCCGCTTGTCGCCCGCACTCACGAGATGCGGCGGCTTCGCACTGCCTTCGCCCGCGCCGAACGGCGCGAGGCGGGTGCCGTGCTGGTCTCGGGCGACGCGGGGGTCGGCAAGACCCGGCTGCTGACCGCGCTGGGCGAGCACGTCACCGCGGCCGGCGGGCTGGTGCTCACCGGCCGGTGCATCGATGTGCGGGACGGCGGCCTGCCGTACCTGCCGTTCGCCGAGGCGCTGGCGCCGCTCGGGTCGGCCACCGACCCGCTGGTGGCCGCCGCCGTGCGGGCCCGGCCCGCGCTGGCCCGGCTGCTGCCGCAGAGCGGCGAGCCCGAGCCGGCCGTGCCAGGGGAGCACGGCCAGGTGTCGGCCAACGAACGTGAGGCGATGCGCCGGCCGCGACCGGAACAGGACCTCGGTCAGCTGCAGTTGTTCGACGCGGTACTGGGGGTGCTGACCGAGGTCGCCGAGTCGCGGCCGGTGGTGATCCTGCTCGAAGACCTGCACTGGGCCGATTCCTCGACCCGGAACCTGCTGTCGTTCCTGCTCAGCCGGCTGCGCGCGCAACGGCTGCTGGTGGTCGGCAGCTACCGGGAGGAGGACGTGCACCGGCGGCATCCGCTGCGCGGGCTGCTCTCGGAGCTGGTCCGGCTGGCGACCGTGGAGCAGGTCGCGCTGAGCCCGTTCGGAGCGGCCGAGGCGCGGGCGTTCGTCGAGGCGCTGGCCGACGAGCCGCTGGCCGCGGACGTGGTGGCCGACATCGTCGCGCGGTCCGAGGGCAACCCGTTTTTCGTGGAGGAGCTGCTGGCGACCAGCGCGGACTGCCGCGATCTGCCGGCCGGGCTCGCCGAGGTGCTGCTCGCCCGGCTGGAGCGCTTCCCGGCCGAAACCCGCCGGGTGCTGCGGGTGGTCTCGGTGGCCAACGAGCCGGTGTCGCACGCCGCGCTGACGGCGGTCTCGGGCATCGGCGAGCTGGAGCTGGACGAGGTGCTGCGCGAGGCCGTGCAGCATCACGTGCTGGTGATCGAGGGCGGCAACTACGCGTTCCGTCACGCGCTGCTGCAGGAGGCGGTGTACGGCGATCTGCTGCCGGGCGAGCGCACGCGGATGCACGCGGCCTACGCGGCACGGATCATGGCGGTGAAGCAGGGGCGCGGGCACGACGCGAAGCTGGCGTTCCACAGCCTCGAAAGCCGCGACCTGGTGACTGCCCTGCCCGCGCTGCTGCGCGCCATGGACGAGGCGGAGAAGCTGGGCGCGCCCGGAGCCGCGCTACGGCACGCCGAGCAGGCACTGTCCATTTGGGACGCGGTGCCGGTGGACGGCCGCCCCGAGGGCGTCGACGAGCTGAAGCTGCTGCACGAGGCGTCGTACTTCGCCGGCACGTCGGGCGAGCCCGAGCGGGCCGCGGCGTTCGCGCGGTCGGCCACCGAGGCGCTGCGACCGGAGATGTCCACGGATCGCGCCGCCAAGGTGTGGCGGCGGCTGGCCGAGGCGCTGAACGTGCTGGAGGGCGGGCTGGACGAGGCGCTGCTCGCCATGGACAAGGCCTGGGAGCTGGTCAAGGACAGTGAGCCCAGCGCCACCCGCGCGTGGGTGCTCGCCACCCGCGCCGGTTTCCAGCGGGCGATCGACCGGCCGGACGAGGCGCTGGACAACGCGCTCACGGCGGTCGCCGACGCGCGCGCGGCCGGTGCCGTCGGCGCCGAGGCGTCCGCGCTGGTCACCCTCGGCACGCTGGCCGATTCGGCCGGCGACGCCGAGGAGGCGCGGGAGCGGCTGCGCCAAGCGGTGCGCAAGGCCCACGGCGGCAAGGCGCTCAATGTCGAGCTTCGCGGGATGTACTTCCTCGCGTTGAGCTACGACGACCAGGCCGAAATGGCGGAGGCGCTGGCGCACGCGAAGCGCGGGGTCGAGCGAGCCGAGGAGAGCGGGCTCGCGTGGAGTTCGTACGGGCTGGAGCTGCGCGCGCGGCAGCTGTACCTGCGTTACCTGTCGGGGGATTGGCCGGCCGAGGACGCGGCCGGGCGCGCGGGCCGGGGCGTTTCGAGCGCGGTCGCAGCGCGGATCCTGGCCAACTGGGTGCTGTTCCTGGTGGCGCGCGGCCGGTTCGACGACGCGGCGAAGCTGCTGCCCGGGCTGCGGCAGAACTGGGCGGCCGACATCCAGATCGCGCTGTCGGCGGGCGACGCGGCGATCGAGCTGGCCACCTGGCGCGGCGAGCACGAGGAGGCGGTGCGCGCCACCGAGGAGCTGGTCGCCTGGCTGGAGAAGATGGAGCCGTGGCTGCTGGGCGGCATCCGGATCGTCGCGCTGGGCCTGGCCTCGGTGGTCGCGCGGGCGGCCGCCGCCCGGGCGCACGGTGACCAGCCGACGGCGGACCGGATGGCCGACGCCGGCCGTCGGCTGCTGGAGCACGGCCGGAAGTGCGTGAAAGAGGGCGCGCCGCGCTCGGGCACACTCGGTCCGGAAGGACGGGCGTGGATCGCCCGGGCGGAGGCTTGGGGGAGCGCCTTCGAAGGCCCCGCCGACCCGGTGCTCTGGGCCGCCGCGGCCGAGGCGTTCGGTTACGGCGCCGTCTACGAGCAGGCGATCTGCCGCTGGCATCAGGCCGAGGCGCTGTTGGCGAGCGGCGACACGGCGGCGGCCGTGGCCCCGCTGGAAGCCGCCCACGCCGTCGCCGATCGCCTGGGCGCGCTGCCGTTGCGCGACGCCCTCCGGGACCTCGCGCACCGCGCGCGGGTGGAGCTCCCGGGCGTCGACCCGGCGTCACCGCATCCCGTGTCCCGCCCGATGGCGGACCCGCTGACCGACCGCGAGCGCGACGTTCTGGAGCGCGTGGCGCTGGGGCGCACCAATCGTCAGGTCGGCGAGGAGCTGTACATCAGCGAGAAGACGGTGAGCGTGCACCTCTCGCGGGTGATGGCCAAGCTGGGGGCCGGGCGTCGCGCCGAAGCCGTCGCCATCGCGTACGACCGGGGGCTGCTCACCGCGCCGGCGCCGCCGGACTGACCGCGGTAACCGTTGGGCCACAACGGTTACCGCTCAGGGTCAGCGCCAGGGAAGGTGGCGCAGCAGCTTCATGCTCGAGGTCATCATCCGCGCCCACACCCCGCCCGGCACCCGCCGCGGCGGGCGCAGCGCCAGGCCGCGCTGGATGGCGATCGACTGGGTCTCGGTGTACTTCAGCAGGCCCTCGGCACCGTTGCGCCGGCCGGCCCCGGACTCCTTCATCCCGCCCATCGGCACGCCGACGCTGCCGAACGTCGCGGCGTAGCCCTCGTTGACGTTCACCGTGCCGGCCTTCAGCCGGGCCGCGACCTCCCAGCCGGCGCGGCCGTTGCGGGACCAGACGCTGGCGTTGAGCCCGAACGGCGTGTCGTTGGCGCGCTCGATGGCCTCGGTGACGTCGGTGTAGCCGTAGACCGAGACCACCGGCCCGAACGTCTCCTCCGCGAACGGCAGCATCCCGGCCGCGACGCCGGTGAGCACCGTCGGCTCGTAGAACAGCGGGCCGAGGTCCGGCCGCGCGCGGCCACCGGTGAGCACCTGCGCGCCCTTGGCCCGCGCGTCTTCGATATGCGCGGAGACCGTTTTCAGCTGGCTCTCCGAGGTCAGCGAGCCCATCTGCGCGCTGTAGCCGAGCGTGCCGCCGAGCTTCAGCGCGGCCGTGCGGGCGACGAACGCGCGGGTGAACTCCTCGCGGACGCTCTCGTGCACGTAGATCCGCTCCACCGAAACGCACAGCTGCCCGGCGGAGGAGAAACAGGCGGTGACGGCGCCGGTCGCGGCCTTGGCGACGTCCGCGTCCGGCAGCACGATCATCGGGTTCTTGCCGCCCAGCTCCAGGGAGTAGCTGGTCAGCCGCCGGGCGATCTGCCCGGCCAGGTCCTTGCCCGTCGGCGTCGAGCCGGTGAAGCAGAGGTAGTCGCACTCCTCGACCAGCGCGGCGCCGATGGCGGAGCCGCGCCCGAGCACCACCTGCCACAGCCCGGACGGCAGGCCCGCCTCCTCGGCCAGCTCCTGCAGCCACAGCGCGGACAGCGCGGTCTGGTTGTCCGGCTTCTGCACCACGGCGTTGCCGGCGGCGAGCGCGGGGAAGACGTCCATCGCGGTCAGCGCCAGCGGGTAGTTCCAGGGCGAGATGATCCCGACGACGCCCTTGGGGTGGTGCAGTTCGCCGGCTTTGGTCAGGCCGGGGATCACGCCCGCGCGACGCCGTGGCGCGAGGAATTTGGCGCTGTGCTTGCCGTAGTAGGCCGCGACGAGCGCGGAGGCACTGATCTCGTCGAAGGCGTCGATGCGGGCCTTGCCGGCCTCCACCTGCACGAGGTCGAGGGCCTCGGCCTGGCGGTCGAGCATCAGGTCGTGCAGCCGGACGAGGAACCGCTGCCGGTCGGCGGCGGGGCGCGCGCCCCAGCTGCGCTGTGCCTCGCGCGCGGCGGCGAAAGCCGAGCGCACCTCGGCGTCCGTGGCCTGGGGGAGTGTGGTGATCGGCAGCCCGGTGAACGGCGCCCGCATCCGGACGGGCGCGGAGTCCTCGCCGCCGGTCACCCTGGCCACGAGCTGGGCGGCGCGGTCCGCGGCGGGAGCGCCGGCGACACCGCCGATGGTCGCGGGCTGGGCCGCGTCCGCCGCCTCGCCGCTGAGGTTCGCCGGTGTCGTGCTGGTCATGGCGTCTCCGTTCAGACCGGTGTTACCGACGAGTACACCATACCGCCGGTACGCCGGTTGTCCAGATTACGTGAAAGTGATTCACGTATTGGGTTCGTCCGTGGTCCGGTGTCGGCCGGGTCCCTCCTCTTGTCCTGGGAGTGACTGTGGCTGTTCCGGGAGCGGCTCGGACGGCGGCACCACCGGCATCGGCTGCGAGGGCTGCGGCGGGAACGGCTGGGACACCGGCTCGTCGTGCGTCCGGGGCAGGAACCCGTGTGACGGCGGTTCGTTCGGCGGGGGCTGGAACGGGAAGGGCTGGGGGACCGGGACGCCGTGGGCCGGGGTTTCGTACGGCGTCGGGACCGAGTTGCCGTAGGACGGCGGCGGCGAGACCGGGTAGCCGAACGGCGGGGCGCCGGCGATCCCGGCCGGTCGGGGGCGGCGGCCGGAGAGCAGCGCCAGGCCCAGCGTGATCAGGGCGACGACCCCGCCGGCCAGCAGCACCCAGAACCCGGTCCCGCTGGTGTAGTGGAACTTCGTGAGGTCGGTCTGCCGGTCGTAGCTCAACGTCGCGGAGACGTCCATGCCGAGCATCCACACCGCCGCCACCACGCCCGCGCCCCCGGCGACGAGGGTGACGCGGCCGGCCGAACGGGCGCGCGTGAACACCAGCACCGCGCCGGCGAGCAGCACGAGGGCGGCGACGGTCAGCGGGATGCCGTAGTGGGCGACGTGATTGGTGTCGTAGTACGCGCGCTCGGTGGCGGTCGGCTCGATGCCGAACAGCCGCGTCCACGCGGTGACGGACTGCGACGCCTGGACCTTGCCGTCCGAGGACTCCTGGTAAGCCCAGACGGGCAGGAACGTCCCGGTGATCACCAGTACCGCCGCGAACGCCCCGAGCACCCCCGCGAGCAGCCGCCCCAGCACGCCGGGCTCGGCCGGGGGCGCGCCGGGAGGGAACTGGTACGGCGGAGGCACGCTGCTCATCGAGGCTCCTCGGCCGGGGCGCGGACCGGCTGGTGCGATTGCATCACGAAAACCCGCTCCGGATAAGGGGCGGTGCGACTTCGATGCCGCGCTGGACGCTGCGGGGTCAGTCCTGCACGGGCCCCGGTGCCGAGCCGGAGTAGAGCAGGACCGCGATGCGCTTCCACTCCTCCAGCAGCTGGCGGCGGCGGTGCGGGTCGCCGCCGAGTTCGGCGTCCAGGGCCAGGCCCCGGGTGAGGTTGACGGTGAGCCAGAAGAGCATCTCGGCGCGTTCCTTCGGCAGGTCGCCGGCGACCTGGCTGAGGTGCGCGAGGGTGGACCGGCCCAGCGCGCGGTCCACCGGGCGGATCGCGGCGCGCAGTTCCGGGTCCGTGCGCGCGGCGACCCACAGCTCGGTGACGGCGGTCGACAGCGTGCCCGAGTAGCCCTGCCACAGCAGGTCGATCGCCGCGGCGACGCCGGACGCGCCGCCGGGCAGGCCGTCGAGCGACGCGGCCAGCTCGCCGCGCAGCCGGTTCGTCAGGTGCTCGACGGCGGCGGCCATCAGCTCGGCCTTGGTGGCGAAGTGGTGCTGCACCGCGCCCTTCGACACCCCGGCGCGGGCGCAGATCTCCTGCACCGACGCCCGGGAGTAGCCGATGTCGACCAGGCACTCGATGGTCGCGTCGAGCAGGGCGGTCCGCGTCTGCTCCCGGCGCTGCGCCTGGGTGCGGTGCGACTTCGCCGCGACCTCGGTCATCGGGGCTCCCAGCTTCGGCTACCGGCGGATTCGGGTACGGGCACGGTGCGCACCACTTTACGTACAGGACGGCACGGATGTACATTCCGACTAGAACTTACCTTCCCAGCGTCATGTTTTCCAGTTCGTCCCGCAGGAGGCGTCGCCGTGCCGTTGCAGATCCAGAAGAGCTCGTGGAGCAACACCGAACTCGAAGACCTGAGGGAGCTCGCCCGGTCCTTCCTGCAGAAGGAACTGGTGCCGAACCAGGAGCGCTGGGCGGCGGAGAAGAAGATCGACCGCGAGGTGTGGACGAAGGCGGGCGAGATCGGGCTGCTCGCGCTGTCCATCCCCGAGGAGTACGGCGGGGGCGGCGGCACGTTCGCGCACGAGGCCGTCCTCTACGAGGAGCAGGCGCGGGCCGGGGACAGCGCGTGGGGCGTGACTGTCCACAACGGAATCGTCGCGCACTACCTGCTCGCCTACGCCGCGGAGGAGCGCAAGCGCGAGTGGCTGCCGAAGTTCGCCAGTGGCGAGTTCGTCGGCGCCGTCGCGATGACCGAGCCGGGCACGGGCTCGGACCTGCAGAGCATCAAGACCCGCGCGGTCCGCGACGGCGACCACTACGTGATCAACGGCGCCAAGACCTTCATCACCAACGGCTACCACACCGACCTCGTGGTGGTCGCCTGCAAGACCGACCCCGAAGCCGGCGCGCAGGGCGTGTCGCTGATCGCGGTCGAGACCGACACCCCGGGCTTCCGCCGCGGCCGCGTGCTCGACAAGGTCGGCATGAAGGGCCAGGACACCGCGGAGCTGTTCTTCGACGACGTCCGCGTGCCCGCCGCGAACCTGCTCGGCGACGCCGAGGGCCAGGGCTTCGTCCAGCTGATGCTGCAGCTGCCGCAGGAGCGGCTGATCATCGCCGTCACCGCGGTGGCCGGCATGGAGGCCGCGATCGACCTGACCCTGCAGTACACCAAGGAGCGCACCGCGTTCGGCCGGCCGATCTTCAACTTCCAGAACACCAAGTTCACGCTCGCTGAGGCCGCTACGGAAGCGGCGGTGGCGCGCGCGTACCTCGACCAGTGCATCGAGCGGCACCTCAAGGGCGAGCTCGATGTGCAGGGCGCGGCGATGGCGAAGCTGTGGACCACGGAGCGGGTCAACAAGGTCATCGACGACTGCCTGCAGCTGTTCGGCGGCTACGGCTACATGACCGAGTACCCGATCGCGCGCGCGTGGGCCGACGTCCGGATCTCCCGGATCTTCGGCGGCACCAGCGAGATCATGAAGGAGATCATCTCCCGCACGCTCTGATTTCCGTTGCCGTGGAAGGAAAGGACGTTCCGAAGTGAAAGCTGGTCCACTGGCCGGGCTGAAAGTGGTGGAGCTGGCCGGGCTCGCGCCCGCGCCGTTCGCCTGCATGGTGCTGGCCGACCTCGGCGCCGACGTGGTCCGCGTCGACCGCGCGACCCCGGGCGCCGACGTGCTCGGCCTGCCGAACGACCCGCTGGCGCGCGGGCGGCGCACGATCGGCGTCAACACCAAGACCCCCGAGGGCGTCGAGCTGGTGCTGAAGCTGGCCGAGACGGCCGACGTGCTGATCGAGGGCTTCCGGCCCGGGGTCATGGAGCGGATGGGGCTCGGGCCGGAGCAGGTGCACGCGCGTAACCCGCGGCTGGTCTACGGCCGGATGACCGGCTGGGGCCAGGACGGCCCGCTCGCGACGGCCGCCGGCCACGACATCAACTACGTCGGCATCGCGGGCGCGCTCGAGCCGATCGGGCGTGCCGGCGAGCGGCCGGTGCCGCCGCTCAACCTGATCGGCGACTTCGGCGGCGGCGGGCTGATGCTCGCGATGGGGGTGCTGGCCGCGCTGCACGAGCGCACCACATCGGGCCGCGGGCAGGTGGTGGACGCGTCGATGGTCGAGGGCGCGGCGCTGCTCACCACGAGCCTGCACGGCATGCGCGCGGCGGGCGTCTGGCCGGGGGAGCGCGGCGACAACATGCTCGACGGCGGCGCGCCGTTCTACGACACGTACGAGACCGCGGACGGCAAGTACGTGGCGATCGGCGCGATCGAGATGCGGTTCTGGGGCGACCTGGTGAAGGTGCTCGGCCTCGACGGCGAGGACCTGCCGGTGCACGTGGACAAGAGCCAGTGGCCGAAGCTGCGGAAGATCGTCGCCGAGGCCGTGCGCCGCTACCCGCGTGACGAGCTGGTCGCGCGCGCCGAGGGGACGGATGCCTGCCTGACTCCGGTGCTGTCCCCGTGGGAGGCCGCTTCGCACCCGCAGAACGCGGCTCGCGGCACCTTCGTCGACATCGGCGGCACGGTGCAGCCCGCGCCGGCGCCCCGTTTCGACCGCACCCCGCCCGCGACCCCGGAGGCGCCGCACGAGAAGGGCGCCGACACCGAGGAGGTGCTCACCGAGCTGGGCTTCGACGCGGCCGGCCTGGCACGCCTGCGCGAGGCGGGCGCGATCGCCTGACTCCCGAGTGCCGGTAAGGACTCCTTACCCGCGTCCGACGCCGGTAAGGAGTCCTTAGCGGCGTTGGGCGAACACTCACAAGGGGTTCGCGAGGTCCGAGCGAACGACCGCGTAAAGGACGTTGTCGCGCCACTCGCCGTCGCGGAAGTCGAAGCCGCGCAGCACGCCTTCGCGGGTGAAGCCGGCCTTCTCCAGCGAGCGCTGCTCGGCGCGGTTGCCGGTCTCGGTGGTGGCCTCGATGCGGTTCAGCTGCGTGTGGGCGAACAGGTAGCGCACGAGCAGGCGCTGCGCCTCCGTGCCGTGGCCGTGCCCGCGCGCCTCCGGCAGCAGGACCAGCCCCACGTTCCAGCAGAACGAGCTGGGGCCCGTCCGCGACCGGTGCCACGACACCAGTCCCAGCGCGCGGCCGCCCAGCGCGGGGATGAGCATGCCGCGGTCGGTGCCGAGCATCCCGTCCTCGTGCCAGCGGCGCCGGAGGAAACCGGGATCGTGCCAGCCGAACCACTGGTACTCGCCCGCGGTGTCCGGGTCGTTGGTCAGCGCTTCGAGCATCCCGAGGTCCGATTCGCGGACCGGCCGGAGCGTGACTCTCTCGCCGTCGTCCATCGCCGGAGCGTATCCGGGCGCCGACAGCGCGGCCTGGACTCACTCGATAGTGAGCGTCGTCACTCGCCCGTGATCGGCTGGGCCCGGCCTGGCCGTATCTCGGGTTTTCCGGGCCCGGCGTCATTACAGTGGGGACGACCGCGCGCGGTACCCGCGGGGTAACGGTCGGCGTCCGTCGGGGAGGCCGGGGAATGGAGCGGACTGAGCCATGTCGAGCGGCCTGAAGAAGATCGTCGTCGTCGGGGTGGTCGTGCTCGTGCTGTTCTTCCTGATCACGCAGCCGACGCAGTCGGCCGACCTGGTGCACCGCGTGCTGGGCTGGCTCAAGGACGGCGCGGAAGCCATCGTGACGTTCTTCAAGACCCTCTTCGCCTGATCACTCTCCGTGTTCTCGGGCCTGTTGTAACGCACTGTCACCGGATCTCGGAATGCGGGCCTGCGCTCGACCATCCGGGTGGATTGACCCCTGAAACAGCCTGGTCGCGGAATTTGTCGAGGCCTGGGTATGGCGTCGAAAGCACCCTCGGCCCTACGGTGCTCACATTGCGTGATCAGCCGGTTCTCCAGTCCCTCGGGAACCAGGCGAAAGCGGGGGATTTCCCGCTCGATCACGCGGTTGGGTGCAAGTCGTGAACGCGCACGGGGCCGGCGGTCAGGGCCGGCCCGTCGGGGACCAATGAGGAGGCAGGGATGACCGGAGATCCCGGAGTGGACGCGTTGATCCGGCAGTGGGCCGCGGAACGCGAGCAGACCCCCGAGGAGCAGGAGGTCGACCGCATCGCGTCCGCCTGGCTGGCCGACGCGCCCCAGGCGCCACCCGGCATCCCCGGCCAGCGGGCCCGGTCCGGCCCCGCGCGCTGGGCCCCGGTCGACGCGGCCGACCCCGGTTACCTCGACGCCATGCGCGTCCGCCTGCCCGAGGTCCCCGAAGACCTGCTCGTGGCCGCCGCCGGCTGGTGGCAGATGGTCGGCGACGTCGCCGAGGCCGAGCTGTGGTGGGACGCCGGCATCAGCCCGCTCGACCAGCGGGCCCTCGACTACCGCGCGGCGGGCCTCGCGCCCTCGGACCTGAGCCGTCGGCTCGGCCCGATGACCGTGCTCCAGCACCTGCGCCGCGGCAGCGCCCCGGCGTGGTGCGTCGCCCGTCTGGCGAGGCAGCAGAAGTCCGCCTGATGGGACGGTCCCACACGGCCGGGTGAACCGGCGTGGCGGCCCCGATCCGCGGCACCGCGTAACGCTAACCTGCGCGGGCTCGTTGTGTGATCGACCGACCGCCACGCTGGAGGACCTGAGTTTCGTGCCGACCACCGGACAGACCGAGGACGAGGCCGTGGTTCCGGCCGCGCCGGGCCCGGCCCGCACCCGCCATGGTGTGGCCGTGGCCGTGCGGCTGGCCGTGGTGATCGTGGTCTTGGCCGTGGCCGGCGGGGGCGTCTGGCTGGTCACCCGGGCTTCGGCGCCGGTGGCGAGCCCGACCACCACGGACATCCCGGCGCTGAGCGTCAAGGCGGCCGACGTGAAGCCCGGTTCGATCGTGCCGGTCAGCGCCGTCGTCGCGGGCGGCGCCGGTGAAGGCACCGCGCCGCAGTCGGCCCAGCCCTCGGGCGACGACCCGCTCGACGGGTGGGCGCGGAAAGTCGCCGCGGTCACCGGGATCCCGGCGCGGGCCCTGCACGCGTACGGCAACGCGGAGCTGGCCCTGCGCTCGGCCGACCCGGGCTGCCGTATCTCCTGGGCGACGCTGGCCGGCATCGGCCGCATCGAGTCGAACCACGGCCAGTACGGCGGGGCCGTGCTCGGCGCCGACGGCCGCCCGTCCAAGCCGATCATCGGGGTCCCGCTCGACGGCTCCGCCGGGGTCCGGGCCATCACCGACACCGACGGCGGCCGCTTCGACGGCGACCCGGTGGCCGACCGCGCCGTCGGCCCGATGCAGTTCATCCCCAGCACCTGGGCCAAGTGGGCCTCCGACGGCAACGGCGACGGCCTCGGCGACCCCCAGCAGATCGACGACGCCGCGCTCGCCGCGGGCCGGTACCTCTGCGCGGGCGGCCGCGACATGGCGACGCCGTCCGGCTGGTGGTCGGGAATCCTGTCGTACAACAACTCCACCGAGTACGCCCAGAAGGTGTTCGGCCTCGCCGACGGCTACGCCAAGAGCGCCCAGAAGGTGCAGGCCGGCTGAGGGCGGTTCCGCCGCGTTCGTCCCCCGCCATCCGGCCGTGGTGTGAAATCCGTGCGAAACCCATGGTCAGCGGCTGAGCGGCGGGCCACGCGTGGTGCGCCTCGGCGGCCGGCCGCCGGATTCCCAGTGCTAGCGTCTAGCCCGTGCCAGCGAACTCCGGCCCGGCCACGTCCCTGCTCGGGCGCCGGCTCATGATCGCCGTGACGTGCCTCGTGAGCCTGGCGTTGTGCTGCGGGCTGGCCTGGTGGCAGTGGGACCGGTTCATGTCCGCCAGCGGCACCTTCCAGAACCTCGGTTACGTGCTGCAGTGGCCGCTCTTCGGCCTGTTCCCGGCTTTTATGTTCTGGCGCATCAAGAAACTGCGCGAGCGCGAACAAGCCGAGGCGGCGAACCCGGCCGCGTCCCCGGCCGAGGTGACCGTGCCCGCCCCGAGGCGCGCCGTCGTCGTGCGTCAGCCGGCCGTCGTCACCGAAGAGGACGCCGAGCTCGCCGCGTACAACAGCTACCTGCGCGAGCTGCACGCCCGCGACCAGCAGTCCTGAAGCCCGCAGAAGTGAGGACCAGCTCATGACCACCAGCACCGAGGGTGCCGCGAAGACCCGCCCGGCGTCGCTGTCCGGCCCGCTGCTGCGCTTCCGCGTCAGTGCTTACGTGACCGGCGTCGGCCTGCTCGCGCTGTGCGCGACGATGGTCGTCGAGTACGGCTTCGGCAACGCCACCCCGGCGGCCGTCTACTCGCCGATCCACGGCGTGCTCTACATGATCTACCTGGTGCTCACCATCGACCTGGCGATCAAGGCCCGCTGGTCGATCAAGAGCACGGTGCTGGTCCTGCTGGCCGGCTGCGTCCCGTTCGTCTCGTTCCTGGTCGAGCGCCGGGTGACCCACCGCGTGCAGGCCGGGCAGAACATCTTCTGAGCCGCTTGGCGCTGTCCGCGCAGGCGAGCGGCGTTGCCCGGGGTCCCTGAAGGCCACCATGAGGGTCGGATATGCCCTCATGGTGGCCTTCAGGGACTTCGGCGGGAGGGGTTCAGGAGCCGATGCCGGTCAGCGACCGGACCTCCATCTCGGCGTGCTTGGCCGAGTCGGCCTTCGACCGGCCGACGAAGGTGCCGATCGCCCCGCACAGGAACGAGAACGGGATCGAGGCCAGGCCCGGGTTCTTGAGCGGGAACCAGTGGAAGTCGATGCTCGGGAAGATCGAGTCGGCCGCGCCGGAGACCACCGGGGAGAACAGCACCAGCGCCAGGCACGCGATCAGCCCGCCGTAGATGCTCCACAGCGTGCCGGTCGTGTTGAACCGCTTCCAGAACAGCGAGTACAGCAGCGTCGAGAGGTTCGCCGACGCCGCGACGGCCAGCGCCAGCGCGACCAGGAACGCGATGTTCTGCCCGTTGACCAGGATGCCGCCGAGGATCGCCAGGACGCCGATCACCAGCGCGGTCAGCCGGGCCACACGCACCTCGTCGGCCGGCTCCGCCTTGCCGCGCTTCATGATGTTCGCGTAGACGTCGTGCGCGAAGGAGGCGGACGCGGTGATCGTCAGGCCCGCGACCACGGCCAGGATGGTGGCGAACGCGACCGCGGAGACGACGCCGAGCAGCAGCGTGCCGCCGATGTGCAGGGCCAGCAGCGGGGCCGCGGAGTTCTCGCCGCCGGGCGCGCTCTTGATCTCGTCGGCGCCCACCAGCGCCGCCGCGCCGAAGCCGATCACCAGCGTGCACAGGTAGAACACGAACATGCACGCCGTGGCCCAGACCACCGAGCGGCGGGCTTCACGGGAGTTCGGCACGGTGTAGAAGCGCATCAGCACGTGCGGCAGCGAGGCGATGCCGAGCACCAGTGCCAGCGACAGCGAGACGAAGTCGAGCTTGGTGGTGCCGTTCTGCCCGTACGAGCCGCCGGGCTCGAGCAGCTGCGTGCCCATCGGGCTGCGGTCGGTCGCCGCGGTGAGCAGGTTGGAGAAGTTGAAGCCGTACTTGCCGAACAGGAACACGGTGATCAGCGTGGCGGCGACCAGCAGGATGCTCGCCTTGATGATCTGCACCCACGTGGTGCCCTTCATCCCGCCGACCAGCACGTAGACGACCATCACCATGCCGACCACGGCGATCACCAGCGCCTGGCCCAGCCGGGAGTGCACGTTCAGCAGCAGCGCGACGAGGCCGCCGGCGCCGGCCATCTGCGCCAGCATGTAGAAGAAGGAGATGATGAGCGTCGAGGTCGCGGAGGCGGCGCGCACGGGGCGCTGCCGCATCCGGAAGCTCAGCACGTCACCCATCGTGAACCGGCCGGTGTTGCGCAGCAGTTCGGCGATCAGCAGGAGGTCGACGAGCCACGCCACCAGGAATCCGATGGAGTAGAGGAAGCCGTCGTAGCCGTGGATCGCGATCGCGCCGGCGATGCCGAGGAACGAGGCGGCCGACAGGAAGTCGCCCGAGAGCGCGACGCCGTTCTGCCGCCCGGTGAAGGCGCTGTCGGCCGCGTAGTAGTCGGAGGTCGAGGTCTTCTGGCCCCGGTTGCCCGCCCGGTAGACCACGTACAGGGTGATCGCGACGAACAGGGCGAAGACCCCGGTGTTCACGAGCGGGTTGCTCGCGGGCGTGCTTTCGGCCAGTGCGATCACTGCTGGATCCCTTCCGTCACGGCTGCGCGTTCCCTGAGTTCGGCGACCCTCGGGTCGACCTGCCGGTTGGCGAACCGGACATAGCACAGGGTGATCAGCGCGGTGGTCACGAACTGTGCGAGCCCGAGCAGCATGCCCACGTTGACCAGGCCGAACACCGGGGTGCTCATGAAGTCGCCGGCGTAGGCGGCCAGCACCACGTAGGTCAGGTACCAGAGGAAGAAGGCGATGCTCATCGGGAAGACGAACCCGCGGTACCGCCGGCGCAGGGTGCGGAACTCCGGGCTGCGCTGGATGAGGTCGTAGTCGGGCCCGTTCGGGACGGCCGGGGCCGGTTCTTCGCCCTCCCGGGCGAACAGGGCCGGCAGCTGACCGGTCTCGTCGAGCGAGTTGCTCGTCGCGGGGGGCCGCGTGACTTCGTGCATGGGTGCCTCCGGCAACTTGCGTCCGTGGGCGGGCCGGGTCGGTGCCCCTCGTTCGAGTGGCGCCCGGTCTGCTCTTGCGGACAGGGAGGCGGCCATAGTAACGACGGCCGGGCGCACCGGAAAAAGCCGGTTCCGCGGACGGGTCCCGGAATTCGTTTTATAGCCGGAAATACGCGAAAACGGTCGCCCTGACTTTGATCACGGGCAGATCACTCGGAATAGCAGGGGTGTTGTCACACGGCGTCGCCGCAGCTCGGGAAGGCTGCGGCAAATGGTTGAGCGACACTCTCTGACGACACGAATGCGCTACCCCCGGTAGCCGTCAAACGGGGCGTCGGCCCCGCTCTCGTCCTTCCTTCGCGGGGGGTGGAAGAGGATTCGCAGGCCAGCACGGGATCCCGAAAGAAATCACCGGGTCGGGCGGCGAGTTGCTGCTACACCACAACATCGGGTTCATCTTCACGCTTGACCCACCCGATGGGGGCACGGAGCGTAGATCCCCCGAGCTATCTGACTACGCTGCGTGGGCTAATCGGGTGACGACCGGATGCCGAGACCCCGTCCAACCGGTAACCGGAATTCCCGGTTGACGCCCAACATGGCGAATCAGGGCTGCGTACACGGGGTGTCCGGCCTCTTTTCCCTGGTCAGCCAGTCGAAGTGGAAGAGAATTACCTCGGCTGGGATTGGTGTACGATTCTTTGGCCCAGCTGACCGCAGCGATCGATAGGCACAGACAAGTTGATCTCGACCACCCGCGTGCAGTACGCAACTTGCGCCATGCACGTGCAAAGTCCCGGGAACCACAGTTCCGGACGCAGGGGTGACCGATCGGCTCCAAGGTGCCCACCCGGGGTCGTTCGCGCGGGTCGGCGGAATGCCGTGGGCCGCGCCGGGAGCACCGGAAGCCGTCGACGGGCAGCCACGACGCCGGACAGGGAGTCACTTTCGTGACCGTTGCAGGAGAAGGCCAGGTGCCTGTTGGGAAACTGCTCGGCCGCCCGCCCCGGCGGTCGCGCTGGTCAACCGGCTGGCGCGCCGTGCTGGGCTGGCGGGACTGGAGCCTGGCGGTCAAGCTGTCGGCCGTCACGCTGGTCCCCATCGTGCTCGCGGTCGTGCTGGGTGTCACCGCGATCGTCGGCCAGGTCAGCCGCTCCGACGACTACGAGCGCATCGACCGTCTGGTCGGGCTGAGCAGCCAGCTGCGCGCGCTCACCGACGGGCTGCAGCACGAGCGCACCCTGACCGCGCAGCAGCTGATCGTCGGCTCGGCCGGGGTGACGCCGGAGCTGAAGGCCGCCCGCGCGGCCACCGACGCCGCGGTCGACCCCTTCACCACGGCCGCGGGCCGGGTCGGCGCCGACGAGTCCAGTGTGTCCGGTGCGGTGAACTCCGCGACCGCTCAGGTCAACGAGATCGCCGTGATCCGCCAGCAGGTCGGCGCCGGGCTGCTGGACGCGGCCGAGGCCGTCAGTGACTACAACGCCGTGACCACCGCGCTGATCGCCGCCGACACCGCGGTGGCCGCGGGCGCCAGCGCCGACGCGCTGGGCGGCACCCCGAACGCGCTGCACGACCTCGAGGCCGCCAAGGAACAGGCCTCGGTCAGCCAGGCGCTGATCGCGTTCGGCATCTCGCGTGGCGGCCTGCCGGCGCAGCAGCTCAGCGACGTCCGCGACGCGGAGCTCCGGTTCGACGACCGGATGGACGACTTCAGCGCCGCCGCCACCGCGCCGCAGCGCCAGGACCTCGACAGCACGCTCAAGCCCGACTCCTCCTACGACCGCAAGCGGATGGTCGGCCAGGCACTGGGCGAACAGGGCGCGTCGAGTGACGACGCGCTGCGCGGGATGTCGGCGCAGGAGTGGAACAACACCTCCAGCGCCGTGGTGAGCCAGCTGTCCGACGTCGGCAAGCGCCTCGGCGCCGAGGCGACGGACGCGTCGGCGGCGCTGGTCGAGGACGCCAGCAGCAGCGCCGGCCTGCTCGCCGTGCTGCTGTTCGCCGCGCTGGTCGTGGCCGCCGCCGTCGTCTTCCTGATCACCCGCCAGCTGCTCCGGTCGCTGTCCACCCTGCGCCGCAGCGCGCTGGACGTCGCGGAGAAGGAGCTGCCGGCCGCGGTCCGCAACATCCAGGAGGGCCGCTCCCAGAGCATCGAGGTCGCGCCGGTTCCGGTGCATGTGCACGACGAGGTCGGCGAGGTGGCGCGCGCCTTCGAGCAGGTGCACAGCCAGGCGCTGCGGCTCGCGACCGAGCAGGCCGCGATGCGCGCCGGTTACAGCAGCGTGTTCGTCAACCTGTCGCGGCGCAGCCAGAGCCTCGTGCAGCGGCAGCTGCAGCTGATCGAGCGGCTGGAGCGCGACGAAGAGGACGCCGACCAGCTCGCCACCCTGTTCCAGCTCGACCACCTCGCCACCCGGATGCGGCGCAACAACGAGAACCTGATGGTCCTCTCCGGCGCCGAGCCGGGCCGCCGCTCCGGGCAGCCGGTGAGCGCGCACGACGTGCTGCGCGCCGCCGTCTCGGAGATCGAGCAGTACCAGCGGGTTTCGGTGCAGCAGCCGCCCGCGGTGAAGATCGTCGGGTTCGCGGCCAGCGACGTCCAGCGCCTCGTCGCCGAGCTGCTCGACAACGCCACCGCGTTCTCCGCGCCGGAGACGCAGGTGACGGTCGCGACGCGGCTCGCCGACGACGGCTCGCTCAACGTCGACATCCTCGACAAGGGCATCGGCATGAACGAGTACGAGGTGGTGGAGGCCAACAGCCGGCTCACCGAGGCCGGCTCGGTCGACCTCGCCACCTCGCGCCGGATGGGCCTGTTCGTGGTCGGCCGCCTGGCCGGGCGCCACCGCATCGGCGTTTCGCTGCACGGCGGCAAGGACATCGTCGGCGTGCGCGCCACCGTGGTGGTCCCGCCGGAGCTGGTGATGACCGGCGCCGTGGTGGACAACGCGCCGCACACGGGCCCGATGAAGAGCGTCGCCGTCCCGCCGGTGAGCCCCGGCGGCCTGCCGCGGCGCCAGCGTCCGGTCAACGGCTCGGCCCGCCCCGGCGCGGTGCCGCTGCAGCAGGGCCACGGCGACGACCAGCTGCGGTCTTCGTCCGGCGACCTCGCGGGGTACGCCAACGGGCAGCAGGCCGCCCCGGGCGTGCGGCCGCCGTCGGACCTCGAGATCTCCGGGACCGCGCTGTTCAGCCCGATCCCGCGGGAGGACGGCCCGCCGCGGGTGCCGCGGGTGCCGCAGATCCTCCAGGTCCCGCCGCCGCGGCCCGAGTCCGAGCCCCAGCCGGCCGCGCCCGCCGAGGCCACCGAAGTCACCGAGCCCGTCGAGGCGCCCGTGGCCGAGGAAGCGGGCGAGCCTTCGGGGTCGGAGGGACGGCGTCAGGGCGAGCTGCCCTCGGGCAAGGACCTGTTCTCCGCCAACGGAACCACGCTGAGCGACTGGTGGAACCAGGCCGCGCAGAAGGTGCCCGAGGTGCCGCCGCCGTCGGCCGCCGAGACGACCATCGAGACCACGCCGATCTTCGACGAGATGCTCTCGGTCTGGTTCCGTTCGCCGGTCCCGGCCGTCGAGCCCAAGGACGTCAAGGAAGCCAAGGACACCAAGGAAACCGGGGTCAAGGACGGCGAGCCCGCCGAAGCCGACGCCCTCGCGGAAGTCCAGCCCGGCGTCGCCCCGGTCACCACGCCGGAGCAGGACGAGCGGAACTGGGACTTCGCGAGCGACGAGAACTGGCGCACCGTCCAGGCGGTGTCGCAGGTCGAGCCCACCGCGTTCACCCCGGCCGGGCTGCCGCGCCGCCGCCGGGGCGAGCAGCTCATGCCGGGCAGCGCGACCTCGGAGCCGGGGGCGACCGACTCTCCGGCCAAGCCGGAGCTTCCGGTGCGCGACCCTTCGGACGTCCGCGGGCGGCTGAACAGCTTCCAGCGCGGCGTCACCCGGGGCCGTCAGGAGACCCGGGGGGGCACGGAGCCGTCGGCCACCGGCCAGCCCGGCCAGCCGGTCGAGTCCGCACAGCCGGTCGAGTCCGGACAGTCGCAGGGACTCGGGGCGCAGGCGCTCGGACGGCTCGACGGGACCGTTGGTACCGCCGACGCGGAGACTCCCGTCGCGGGCCGCCTCGACGGGCCGGGCAGTGCGCCCGGCACGGACGCTCCGGCGCCGGGGCTCACCGGACCGCTCACGCCGGGCCACGCGCCCGCCGGGCCGCTGCCCGGCCGGGTTCCGGCGGCTTTCGACCCGAACGCCGGCCGTGCTCCCGAGGCCCCGCTGGCTCCCGGACAGGACGTCTTCCAGTCCTATACGGACCGGATGGCCGCACAGGCGCCGGCTGAGGCCGAACCGCAGCCGGCCGCCGAGCGTGGGCCCGAAGCCTTCACCCCGCGCCCGAACGCCCGGCCGGCGTTCGATCCCGAGCAGACCGTCCGCCCGGACGCGAGTGCCCCGCCGATCGTCCGCCCGAACGCGTCCGGGCCGCAGACCGTCCGGCCGGATGCGAGTGCCCCGCCGGCCACGCGTCCGGACGCCGCTCCGCCGATCGTCCGCCCGGAGACGCCCGCGCCGCAGCCGGCTCGTCCGGACGCGCCCGCGCCGCAGACCGGGCTGGGCCAGGCCGCCGAGTCCGGCCGTCCGGACGCGCTGCCGTCCCGGCGTCCCGGCGCGGAGGCGCCCAGCCGCCCGGACGGGCCGCCGGCGTCACTGCCCGCCCGCCGTCCGGCGGCCACCGACGTGCCGCCGGGACCCCCGGCGGACGGACCGCGAGACCTGCCCACTACCGTGCCCGAAATCCTGGGTGCTTCGTCGGATACGCCCGATTCGGAGTGGAACTTCGGGTCGGATGACGGGTGGCGAGCGGTCGAAGCGGTGTCCCAGTCGACACCCGCTTTGTTCACTTCGGCAGGATTGCCCCGGCGCCGTCGAGGGGAGCAGCTGCTCCCGGGCAGCGCCCCGCCGCCTTCCGGGACGGCGGGCCCCCTTCCGACTCGCGACGCACACGACGTGCGTGGCCGCCTGAGCAGTTTCCAGCAGGGCATCCAGCGTGGCCGGCACCGCACCGCGCAGGCCGCCGCCGAGACCAACCACGAAACACTGGAGGGTGAATGACCTCGCCGAGTACGGCCCAGCCGCAGCAGAACCAGTTCGGCTGGCTGGTGAACGACTTCGCCGAGCGCGTCCCGGGTGTCGCGCACGCGGTGGTGGTGTCCGCGGACGGGCTGCTGCTCACGGCCTCCAACCGGCTGCCGCTCGACCGCGCCGACCAGCTGGCCGCCGTGGCGTCCGGGCTGGTCAGCCTGACCCAGGGCGCGGCCCGCTGCTTCGAGGCGGGCGCGGTCAACGAGACCGTGGTCGAGATGGAGCTCGGCATCATGGTGCTGATGTCGATCAGCGACGGCTCCTGCCTCGCGATCCTCGCCGCACCGAACTGCGACATCGGCCAGGTCGCCTACGAGATGACGATGCTGGTCGACCGGGTCGGGCAGATCCTCACCCCGGAACTTCGCGCACAGTTGCAGGGCGCGGGTGGCTCTCTGATCGGCGAGCCGGTGGGATGATCTGGCGATGAGCACGGGGTCCGGATCGTCCGGCGAGGAACCGGGAGAGGGTGGCGAGCCTCCGCGTGCGGAGGCCCCTGGTGCTGCCCGCGACGACGGCACGTTCGCCGACGTCCTCAACGGCTTCAGCCTCGATTCCGGCCGCTCCCGCCGCAAGCGCAAGAAGACCGTCAAAGAGTCCAAGGAGTCCCAGTCCCCCGAAACCCCGGCCGCCGGAGCGCACGCGGCCGCGGAACCGCCGGCGGCGCCGCCGCCGGCCGAGATAGGAGATCGTGTGACCTCTCTAGTCTCCCCACCGGGCAGTACCGACGCGGACGGGCCTAGACCAGGCGGGCTCTTCGACCCCGGACCGCCCAGCGGCGAGTTCGTCATGCCCCCGGTCTTCGGCCAGCCGGAACGACCCGATCGGGTGGACCCGGCCGAGGAGACCGCGATCGTCCGGCCGTACGCTCTCACCGGCGGGCGCACGCGGGCGAACTACGCGCTCGAACTGGAGACCCTGGTCTCCACCAAGGACCAGGTCGCCGCGGGGGGCTTCCCCCACGCGGCGGCGGAGCAGATCGAGAGCATCTCGATCATGGAAGAGTGCCGGACCCCGCGCTCGGTCGCCGAGATCGCGGCGGCCCTGCGGGTGCCACTCGGGGTCGCCAGGGTGTTGATCAGCGACGCGGCCGACGCGGGACTGGTCACGGTGCACCGGACGATCACGGGTAATGACGGCGCCGAAGCACACTTGATGTTGATGGAAAGGGTTTTGAGTGGACTCCGTCGGCTTTAAGGCACCGCGGGATACCGCGCCCCCGACCATGACATCGGCGAAGATCGTGGTGGCGGGCGGCTTCGGTGCGGGCAAAACGACGTTCGTGGGCTCGGTGTCGGAGATCGTTCCGCTCACCACCGAGGCGATGATGACCGACGCGAGCCGCGGCATCGACAACCTCGACCAGACCCCGAACAAGACGACCACGACGGTCGCCATGGACTTCGGCCGTGTGTCGCTCGACGCCGACCTGATCCTGTACCTGTTCGGCACCCCGGGCCAGCAGCGGTTCTGGTTCATGTGGGACGACCTGGTCCGGGGCGCGATCGGCGCCGTCGTGCTGGCCGACACCCGCCGGCTGGCGGACTCGTTCGCGCCGATCGACTTCTTCGAGGACCGCGGCCTGCCCTACATCGTCGGCGTCAACACCTTCGACGGGGTGCTGGAGCACGACATCAACGACGTGCGCGAGGCGCTGTCGATCGACCCGAACATCCCGATCGTGCGCTGTGACGCCCGGGACCGCGAGTCGACGAAGCAGACGCTGATCACGCTCGTCGAGTACGCCATGCGCCAGTGGATCGCCCTCCGGGCGGCCAAGGCCCGCTGACCGCGGCTGCCGGGTCACCGGATCGGTGACCCGGCGCGGTCGCGGCCTTCAGCCCGCGGACCGGCGGTACCGCAGCAGCACCACGCGGCCGTCGAACACCCGGGACCCGGCCAGTTCGAGCTCCAGCCGGTCGGCGTCGATGGCGAACGGGCGTTTGTCGCCGCCCAGCACCACCGGGTGAACGAACACCTGGTACTCGTCGATCAGCCCCAGCCGGCCGAGCTCGGCCGGCAGGGTGGCCCCGCCGACGAGCAGGATGTCCTTCTCGTGCGCGGCTTTCAGCGCCGCCACCTCTTCGGCCAGGTCACCGTTCAGCACCCGCGTGTTCCAGCCCGCCTCGGCCAGGGTGCGGGAGAAGACGACCTTCGGCATCGCCAGCCACACCGGCGCGAACGCGCGGCCGTGCGGATCGTCCAAGGCCTCGGCCGTCGGCCAGTAGCCGGCCATCATCTCCCACACCCGCCGCCCGTAGGCCAGCACCGCGGAACGCCCGGTGAGCGTTTCGCTGTGGACGGCCAGCTCCGGCCCCATCGGCGCCCAGTCGAACTCCCCGCGCGGCCCCTCGACGCAGCCGTCGAGCGAGACGTGGACCTGGTAGACGAGCTCACCCATGACGTAGACCCTCTTTCACCGGGCGGCGCCTCTCGGGGACGCCGTCACCCACCGGTCGGAGCCGGTCCGGGGGACCGGACACCGGGCGGGGATGTTCCGGTTCAGTATTCGTCGTGCCGGCGCCACCACGAGCTGGGCGCGTCGGAGCCGTGCCCGGATTCCTCCCAAGCCTCCTGGCGGCCGAACGGCGTCACGTCCAGGTACCGCAGCGTCGAGACGAACTGCTCCCCGCCGCGGTCGCTGGTGAAGTACGTGCGGTAGACGTCCGAGCCGTCGCGCAGGAAGACGCTCAGCCCGAAGCCCGTGCCGACGCCGCAGTCGGCGGTGAAGTCGCTGCCCGCGGCGGAAACCCACGGCACCGTCCAGCCCATCCGGTCCCGATAGGACTCGATCTCGGGCAGGGTCGCGGGCGCGACCACGGTGAGCGTGACGTCCCGCGCGTTCAGGTGCGCCGGGTGGCTCATGTTGTCCACGAGCAGCGAGCAGCCGGGGCAGCCCGCGGCGTCGCCCGGGTGCAGCATGAAGTGGTAGACGATCAGCTGGCGGCGGCCCTCGAACAGGTCCAGCAGGCGCTTCGGGCCGTCCGGCGTGGTGAACTCGTAGGGCTTGGCGAAGGGGACCATCGGCAGCCGGCGGCGCTCGGCGGCCAGCCGGTCGGCCGCGCGGGTGAGGTCCTTTTCCTTGCGCAGCAAGTCTTCGCGCGCGGCCTGCCACTCTTCGGCGGAAACGACGCGGGGGAGTGCGGTGGTCATCATGCCTCCTGACGGATCCGGGCGAGCTGGACGGCGAGGTCTTCGAAGCCGGACTGCCAGCCGTGGAAGTGGCCGTCGCGCTCCACCTCGTTCGGGAACGGGGCCTGGTGGAAGGTCATCTCGGTCTTGTCGCCGGTGCCGTCGAAGGTGATCGTCACCAGCGTCTCGCCGACCTCGTCGGCGGGGTCGTCCCAGCGGTAGGTGAACACCAGCCGCCGGGGCGGGTCGAGTTCGCGGTAGCTGCCCTCCATCCAGCGCTCGACGCCGTACTCCTCGCTGCTGATGCACGCGCGCCACCGGCCGCCGGGCCGCGGGTCGGTCGTCACGGACGAGGCGGTGAACTTCTGCGGGCCCAGCCAGCTCGCCAGGTGGTCCGGGTCGGTCCAGGCGCGGAACACCAGTTCGCGCGGGGCGTCGAACGCCCGGGTGATGGTGAGTTCGTGTTCGGTCATTCGCCGGTCTCCCTAGCGGTTGCCTGAATCCTGCGCAGGTGCTCGTCCAAGCGGTCGAACCCGGCCTCCCAGAACTGCCGGTACTCGCCCACCCAGTCGGCGACGACGGCCAGCGGCCGCGCCTCCAGGCGGCACGGCCGCCACTGCCGGGTGCGGCCGCGGCTCACGAGCCCGGCCTGTTCCAGCACTTTCAGGTGCTTCGACACCGCCTGCAGGCTCACCTCGAACGGCGCGGCCAGCTCGTTGACGGTGGCCTCGCCGTGGCAGAGCCGGGCGAGGATGGCCCGCCGCGTCGGGTCGGCCAGCGCGGAGAAGGTGATGCTGAGCTGATCAGTGGCCATGTCTATTCAATCATTCGGTTAATTAACATCTCGGTTGAATATAGCCCTTCACTGGACGATGTCAACCGGCCCGGAAGACGGGTTGAGACCTGCGTTACGTGGGACTCGGGTTTCCAATAGTAGGAAGTCCAAGTATTTTGGAGGGATGAGCAGCGACCTGTACCGTCCGGTGAACCCGGTCCGGTTCGTGACCGCGTCCAGCCTGTTCGACGGGCACGACGCCTCGATCAACATCATGCGGCGGATCCTGCAGTCGCAGGGCGCCGAGGTGGTGCACCTCGGGCACAACCGCTCGGTCGACGAGGTGGCCACCGCCGCCATCGCCGAGGACGTGCAGGGCATCGCCATCTCCGCGTACCAGGGCGGGCACGTCGAGTACTTCAGCTACCTGGTGGAGCTGCTGGCCGAGCGCGGCGCCGGGCACATCAAGGTGTTCGGCGGCGGGGGCGGGGTGATCGTCCGAGAGGAGATCGACCTGCTGCACTCCCGGGGCGTGGCCCGGATCTTCTCGCCCGAGGACGGTTACGAGATGGGCCTGCCGGGCATGATCAACTTGATGATCAAGGCCTGCGACGTGGACCTCTCGGCGCAGCCGCCCGCCTCCGTGGACAAGCTGCTCTCCGGTGAAGTCCCGGCGCTCGCGCGCGTGATCACGCAGCTGCAGCGCGAGGCCCTGCCCGGCGAGTGGCTCAAGACCATCACGGAAACGGCGAAGAAGCGCCACGTCCCGGTGCTCGGCATCACCGGCACCGGCGGCTCCGGCAAGTCCTCGCTCACCGACGAGTTGATCCGCCGCTTCCGCCTGGACCAGGAGGACAAGCTGCGGATCGCGGTGCTCGCCGTGGACCCGTCGCGGCGCAAGGGCGGCGGCGCGCTGCTCGGCGACCGCATCCGGATGAACTGTCTCGACGGCTCGCCCGTCTACTTCCGCTCGCTAGCCACCCGCACCACCGTCGGCGAGATCCCGGTCGGGCTGCGGGAGTCGATCCTCGCGTGCCAGGCCGCGGGGTACGACCTGGTGATCGTGGAGACGCCGGGCATCGGCCAGGGCGACGCGGGCATCGTCGACTACGTGGACGAGTCGCTGTACGTGATGACGCCGGAGTTCGGCGCCGCGTCACAGCTGGAGAAGATCGACATGCTCGACTTCGCCGACGTCGTCGCGATCAACAAGTTCGAGCGCCGCGGCGCCGAGGACGCGCGGCGCGACGTCGCTCGCCAGCTGGTGCGCAACCGCGAGGCGTTCTCGTCCGGGCCCGAGGACATGCCGGTCTACGGGACGAGCGCGGCGAAGTTCAACGACGACGGCGTCACCGCGCTGTACCAGCACCTGCGTGACCTGCTGGCGGGACAAGGGCTTTCGGTCGCGGCGGGGGTGCTGCCGGCGGTCGCGGGCAAGGTCTCCACCGACGCCAGCACGGTCATCCCCGGCAACCGCGCGCGGTACCTCGCGGAGATCGCCGAGACCCTGCGCGGCTACCACGAGAAGACCGCGCAGCAGGTCGCCGCCGTCCGCAAGCGCGACCACCTGGCCGCGGCCAGGGTGGCGTTGTCCGAAGCAGACGCCTCGACCGACGCGCTGGACGGCCTGCTGGCCGCGGCCGAGTCCGATGTGGACGGCGAGTCGACAAAGCTCCTCGAGCGTTTCGAGGCGCTGGCGGGGGAGTACCGCCAGGACGAGCTGGTGGTGAAGATCCGCGACAAGGAGCTGCGCACGCAGCTGTGGCGCGACACGCTGTCGGGCAACCGGATCCCGCGCGTCGCACTGCCGCGCTACTCCGAGCCCGGCGAGCTGCTGTCGTTCCTGCGCCGCGAGCACCTGCCCGGATACTTCCCTTACACCGCGGGTGTTTTCCCGTTCAAGCGCGAGGGTGAGGACCCGGCGCGCATGTTCGCCGGCGAGGGCGACGCGCTCCGCACCAACCGCCGGTTCAAGCTGCTCTCGGCCGACTCGGAGGCCAAGCGGCTGTCCACGGCGTTCGACTCCGTCACCCTCTACGGCCACGACCCCGACACCCGCCCGGACATCTACGGCAAGGTCGGCACGTCCGGCGTCTCCATCGCGACGCTGGAGGACATGAAGGTCCTCTACGACGGCTTCGACCTCACCGCGCCGAACACCTCGGTTTCGATGACGATCAACGGCCCCGCGCCGACGATCCTCGCGTTCTTCCTGAACACGGCGATCGACCAGCGCGTCGAGGCGTTCAAGGCGGAGCACGGGCGCGACCCGTCCGCGGCCGAGCACGCCGAGCTGGCCGAGTGGGCGCTGAAGAACGTGCGCGGCACCGTGCAGGCCGACATCCTCAAGGAGGACCAGGGGCAGAACACCTGCATCTTCTCCACGGAGTTCAGCCTGCGGATGATGGCCGACATCCAGGAGTGGTTCATCGAGCACGCGGTGCGCAACTTCTACTCGGTGTCGATCTCCGGTTACCACATCGCGGAGGCCGGGGCGAACCCGATCTCGCAGCTGGCGTTCACGCTGTCCAACGGCTTCACCTACGTGGAGTCCTACCTCGCGCGCGGCATGAGCATCGACGACTTCGCGCCGAACCTGTCGTTCTTCTTCTCCAACGGCATGGACGCCGAGTACTCGGTGCTCGGCCGGGTGGCGCGGCGGATCTGGGCCGTGGCCATGCGCGAGCGCTACGGCGCGAACGAACGCTCGCAGAAGCTCAAGTACCACGTGCAGACCTCGGGCCGCTCGCTGCACGCGCAGGAGATGAGCTTCAACGACATCCGCACCACGCTGCAGGCGCTCTGTGCGCTCTACGACAACGCGAACTCCTTGCACACCAACGCCTTCGACGAGGCGGTCACCACACCCAGCGAATCGTCGGTGCGCCGCGCGATGGCCATCCAGATGATCATCAACAAGGAGTGGGGCCTGTCGAAGAACGAGAACCCGCTGCAGGGCTCGTTCATCATCGACGAGCTGACCGAGCTGGTCGAGGAGGCCGTGCTGCTGGAGTTCGACCGGATCTCCGAGCGCGGCGGCGTGCTCGGCGCGATGGAGACCGGCTACCAGCGCGGCCGGATCCAGGACGAGTCGATCCTCTACGAGCGCAAGAAGCACGACGGATCGCTGCCGATCGTCGGCGTGAACACCTTCCGCAACCCGCACGAGGGCGAGGAGGACGTCGAGGTCGAGCTGGCGCGGGCGACCGAGGACGAGAAGAAGTCCCAGCTCGACCGGCTGGCCGACTTCCAGCACCGCCACCAGGTGGAGGCCCAGGACGCGCTCAAGGCGCTTCGCGAGGCCGCCACCCGCGGCGGCAATCTGTTCGGTGTGCTGATGGACGCCGCCCGGGTCTGCTCGCTCGGTCAGATCACCGACGCGTTCTTCGAGGTCGGCGGCCAGTACCGGCGCAACGTCTGAGGCGGCGGCCGGGTTACGCGCGTTCGGCGGCCAGCTGCCAGATGGGCGCGCGGACCCGGCCGTTCTCGTCCACTCCCAGCTCGTCGAGTGTGGCGATGTCGAAGTGCGTGCCCGGCGAGAGCGCTTCGACGGAGGCCTTCATCTCCTCCGGCGTCGTGGCCGTGGTGTAGAGCGCCGGCGCCAAGCTGGTGATCTTCCAGCCCTGGCCGACCGTTTCCCGCAGGTTCTGCTCGCTGATCTGGAACGGCGCGGGAAAGCCCTCGGGCAGCGCGTCGGAGAAACAGAGGATGTGCAAGCGGGCGCCGGGACGCGTGGCCCGGACGAGCGCGGCGACGTAACTGTGCCGCTGCTCTTCGTTCAGGCAGTGGTAAAGCGCGCTGTCGAGGACCGTGTCGAAGCGGTTCTCGAGCCCGTCCAGCCGGGTGGCGTCGGCGACCTGGAAGCTGACCTCCAGCCCCTTCGCGGCCGCGCGCTCCTGGGCCTGGCGCACGGCCGTCGGGGCGCCGTCGACGCCCGTCACCCGGTATCCGCGGGAGGCGAGGAACGCGGCGTTCTCGCCGAGCCCGCTGCCCACGTCGAGCACCTCGCCGCGGAAGCCGCCGGATTCCTCCAGCGCGACCAGAACCGGCTGCGGTGCACCGATGTCCCACGGCATCGAGCTGCCCATCGGACTCCGTCCCTGGTACAGCTGCTCGAAGTCGAGGTCCGGCAGGCTCATCTGGGGCTCCTTTTCAACGGTGAATGATTTCTACTCTGCGACCGATCCGGTGAGGTGTCAACCATGGCGGGAATACCCCGGCCGCACGAGGGGTAGAACGAGTCATGGACTTCGGGATCTCCACGTTCGTGACCGACGACGGCATCCGGCCCGATGTGCTGGGCGAGGCACTGGAGGAGCGCGGCTTCGGCTCGCTCTTCCTGGCCGAGCACTCGCACATCCCGGCGAGCCGGGAGACCCCGTACCCCGGCGGCGGTGAGCTCCCGCGGGTGTACTACCGGACGCTTGACCCGTTCGTGGCGCTGACCGCGGCCGCGGCGCGCACGTCCGACCTGGTGCTCGGCACCGGGATCGCCCTGCTGATCCAGCGCGACGTGATCCACACCGCGAAGGAGGTCGCCTCGCTCGACCTGGTCTCGCGCGGGCGGGTCGCGTTCGGCGTCGGCGTGGGGTGGAACCGCGAGGAGATGGCCAACCACGGCACCGACCCGGCCACCCGCGGCGCGCTGATGGACGAGCAGATCGAGGCGCTCAAGGCCATCTGGACCAGCGAGCAGGCCGAATACCACGGCAAGCACGTCGACTTCGACCCGATCTCCGCCTGGCCCAAGCCCGTGCAGCAGCCGCACCCGCCGGTCTACATCGGCGGCGAGAGCCCGGCCGCGCTGCGCCGGCTCGCCAAGCACGGCAACGGCTGGCTGCCGCGCTCGTCCACCCCCATCGACGAGATCCGGCGGGTCCGCGACTGGCTCGCCGAACAGGGCCGCACCGACGTGCCGTTCACCGTGTTCGGCGGTGCCGCGGACGGGGACGTGATCAAGCGGTTCGCCGACGCCGACGTGGAGCGCTACACGTTCATGCTGCCCACTCTGCCCGAGGCCGAGACGCTCGCCGCGCTCGACGACCTCGCCCGGCTGGCGGCGGGGTACCGGTGAACCGTGGTTCGATGAGCGCATGAAGTTCGGGATCTTCAGCTTCGTCACCGACGAGGGCATCCGGCCCGACGCGCTGGCTCGCGGCGTCGAGGAGCGCGGGTTCGATTCGCTGTTCGTCGGAGAGCACTCGCACATCCCCGCGGACCGGCAGTCGCCTTACCCGGCAGGGGGCGAGCTGCCGCCGTTCTACTACCGGATGTATGACCCGTTCGTGGCGCTGACCGCGGCCGCTTCGGTGACGTCGACGCTGTTGCTGGGCACCGGCGTCGCCCTGCTCGCGCAGCGCGACCCGATCCAGACCGCGAAGGAGGTCGCCACACTCGACCACTTCTCCGGCGGGCGGGTGCTCTTCGGCGTGGGCGCGGGCTGGAACCTGGAGGAGATGCGCGACCACGGCACCGACCCGGAGACCCGCGGCCGGCTGCTCGACGAGCGGCTGGACGCGATGAAGGAGCTGTGGACGGCCGAAGAGGCCACTTTCCACGGCGAGTTCACGAATTTCGACCGCGCCGTGGCGTGGCCGAAGCCGGTGCGGCAGCCGTACCCGCCGATCTACGTCGGCGGCAACAGCCGGTTCGCGGCGCGCCGGGCGCACCGGCACGGCGGGGTGTGGATGCCGAACTCGGTGGGCGTGCCGGAGGCGGTCCCGCCGCTGATGGCGCTGCGGGACGAGTTCGCGCCGGGCACCCCGGTGTCGATGTTCACCGTGGGCAGTAAGAACCGCGCCCTGCTGGACGCCTACGCCGGGGCGGGCGTCGAAGGGATCACCTTCCTGCTCGGCATGTATCCGGAGGCGGGGACCCTGAGTCGGCTGGACAATCTGGCCAAAATCGTCGAAGAGTATCGGTGAAGGAGCGGAAAACGCGTGAGTGACGTGCAAATCGGCCTGGCGGCGGCGCTGGAGCAGTTCTCGCCCCGGGAGTCGATCCGGTTGGCGAAGGCCGCGGAGGAGCGGGGCTTCTCCGGGCAGATGGCGGCGGACCACTTCCAGCCTTGGGTCCCGCAGCAGGGTGAGGCCTCGTTCGTGTGGAGCGTGCTGGCTTCGCTGGCCGAGAACACGACGGGTGACCTGGGGCCGGGCGTGACCTGCCCGTCGTTCCGGCTGCACCCGGCGATGGTCGCGCAGGCCGCGGCGACGCTGGAGGCGACCTACCCGGGCCGGACGTGGCTGGGCATCGGGTCGGGCGAGGCGCTGAACGAGCACATCATCGGCGGTTACTGGCCGGAGGCGCCGGAGCGCGTGCGGCGGATGTTCGAGGCGCTCGAGGTGATCCGGAAGCTGTTCACCGGCAAGGACGTCAAGCACAACGGCGAGTTCTTCAAGATGCACAGCACGCGGCTGTGGACGCTGCCGGACACGCCGCCGCCGGTGTACATCGCCTCCGCGGGCCCGTACACCTCGCGCAAGACCGGCGAGCTGGCCGACGGCCTGATCACGCCGGGCGCGTCGATCGACAAGCTGGCCGGGATCGTGGAGAACTTCAACGCCGGCGCGAAGAAGGCCGGCAAGAACCCGGACGAGATGCCGAAGCTGCTGCAGGTGCACCTGTCGTGGGCCGAGGACGACGAGACGGCGTGGGCCAACGCGCTGGACCAGTGGCCCAACGGCGGGATGAAGTTCCCGAAGGCCGACGTGCGCTCGCCGTTCGACTTCCAGCAGATGGCGAAGCTGGTCCGCCGCGAGGACTTCGAGGGCCGCATGGTCGTCTCGTCCGACCTGGACGTGCACCGCGCCGCGCTGCAGAAGTACGTGGACGCGGGCTTCAACCGGATCTACATCCACAACGTGGGCCGCAACCAAGACGCGTTCCTCGACGCCTTCGGCAAGGAAGTACTGCCGAAGCTGAACGCCTGACGCACTGGCGCCAACGCCGTCAAGGCCTCCTTACCCGCGTGCGACGCGGGTAAGGAGGCCTTGACGGACTTTCGGCTACTTGTCCAGCAGCAGGTGGACCGAGAGTTCCAGCCGGTTCGCGACGTCGGCGGCGGACGCCCGGCGCGTCACCCACGCCACCAGGTTCGCCATCCAGACGTCGGCGACCACGTGGAAGATGTCGCGGTCGGCGTCCGTCGGCTCGTCGATCCCCATGGCCTGGGCGAACATCTCCTCCATCTGCCTGCCGACCAGCTCGACCTCGGCGGCGGCGGAGGTGTCGGCGAACATGAACGCGCGCACCATCGCCTCGGTCAGGTGCGGGTCGCGTTGCATCAGCCGGGTATTGCGGCCCAGCACGACCATCAGCCGCTCCGCGGGGGTTTCCCCCGGGATCGCGGCGCGCTCCATCTTTTCCTGCGCCCGCTCGAACTGCCGGGCCAGGCCGGACACGAGCAGGTGGATCTTCGACGGGAAGTAGCGGTACAGCGTGCCCAGCGCGACGTCGGCCTTCTCGGCCACGGCCCGCATCTGGACGGCGTCGTAGCCGCCCTTCGACGCGAGCGCGAGGGTCGCGTCGATGATGCGGCGGCGCCGATCGCGCTGCGCCGCGGACCCGAGCTCGTCGCCGATCGAGCCGAGCCCGTTCGAGCGCGCCTTCGCCGCCGGAGCCTTCGCCTTGCCCGGCATCGGTTTCTCCTCCACGTCCGGAACTCGTTCCAGTTCTGGGCTGAGCGTACCTCCCCTGGCGAAAGGTTCAACCAGTGACCCACTGGCCGAAAAACTGTAACACGTTCTACACTCGCGAGTAGTCCCGTACCCCGCGAGGAGGGCCGATGCCGGTCGCACTCACCGAGGAACAGGCCGCGCTGACCGCGGCAATCCATGACTGGGCGGCTGCCCATGACCCGTTCGCGGCGGTCCGCGCCGCGGAAGGCAGTGGCGCGTCGCTGCCGGAAAGCTTCGCCGCGCTCGGCTTGTTCGGCGTCGCGCTGCCCTCGTCGGCCGGGGGCGCGGACGGAACCGTCGCTGACCTCGCGGCCGGGCTCGCCGCGGCGGCCGAGGCGCTGGTGCCAGGGCCGGTACTCGGCACGGCGCTGGGCGCGTTGCTGCTCGTCGACCATCCGCACGCGAAGGAATTGCTGCCCGCGCTGGCCGAAGGCACGGAACGGATCGCCGTCGGGCTGGCCGGCAGCCCGCTGGTGCCCGGCGCGGACGCGGCGTCGTGGCTGCTGCTGCCCGGACCGGACGGTCACGTGCTGCTGCCGCCGGGCGCCGCGGAGGTGGAACCGTTGGCGCCCATGGACTTCTCGCGTTCGCTGGCGCGGGTGAAGTACTCGCCGTCCTCGGCTGATGAGGGGATCGGCGGCGTCGAAGACATGGCCGCGACGCTCGCCGTCGCCGAGGCCGCGGGGGTCGCGCGGTGGTGCCTGACCACGGCGGTCGAGTACGCGAAGGTGCGAGAGCAGTTCGGTCACCCGATCGGGTCGTTCCAGGCGGTCAAGCACCTGTGCGCGGAGATGCTGTGCCGCGCCGAGTCCGCGGAGGCGCTGGCCTGGGACGCGGCCACCGCGGCAGGCGGTCCGGAACACGCGCTGGCGGCCGCGAGCGCGGCCGCCGTGGCGCTCGACGCGGCCGTCGAAAACGCGAAGGACTGCGTCCAGGTGCTGGGCGGCATCGGGTTCACCTGGGAGCACGCCGCGCACCTGTACCTGCGGCGCGCGCTGGCGCTGCGGCACTGGCTGGGCGGCTCGGCCCGCTGGCGGCGGCGGGCGGCGGACCTGACGCTGGCGGGGGTGCGGCGGACGTTGGCCGTCGACGTCGGCACGGACCCCGAGCTGACCCGCGTGGCCACGGAAATCGCCGCGCTGCCGCCGGAGCGGAGCCGGGTCGCGCTGGCGGAGGCCGGCCTGCTCGCCCCGCACTGGCCCGCGCCCCACGGCCGGGGCGCGGACGCCGCCGAGCAGCTGCGGATCGACGCGGCGCTGGCGTCGGCGGGCGTGCGCCGGCCCGACCTGGTCATCGGCGCGTGGGCGATCCCGACCATCCTCGACCACGGCACCGACGAGCAGCGCGCCCGCTTCGCCGGCCCGACCCTGCGGGGCGAGCTGACCTGGTGCCAGCTGTTCAGCGAACCCGGCGCGGGCTCGGACCTGGCCGCCCTGCGCACCACCGCCCGTCGCGCCGAGGGCGGCTGGCGGCTGACCGGCCAGAAGGTCTGGACGTCGCTGGCGCACGAGGCCGACTGGGCGATCTGCCTCGCCCGCACCGACCCGGAAGTGCCGAAGCACAAGGGCATCACGTACTTCCTGGTCGACATGCGCGCGCCCGGCATCACCACCCGCCCGCTGCGCGAGATCACCGGCGCGAGCGTCTTCAACGAGGTCTTCCTGGACGAGGTTTTCGTCCCCGACGCGGACGTGGTCGGCGAACCGGGCGCGGGCTGGCGCCTGGCCCGCACGACGTTGGCGAACGAACGCGTGGCCATCGGCAGCGGCTCGGCGGTGGGGGAGGGAGTGGAGAATCTGGTGGCCGCGCTGACGGGTTCGGCCGCTCTGGGCGAGGCCGCGCGGGAACGCCTGGGCGCCTTGGTGGGCGAGGGCAGCGCGTGCTCCGTGCTGGACCTGCGGGCCACTCTCCGCCGCCTGGACGGGCGGAGTCCTGGCGCGGAGTCGGGCGTCCGCAAGCTGCTCGGTGTCCGGCACCGCCAGGAGGTCGCGGAGCTCGCCCTCGACCTCTTGGGCCCGTCGGCCCTGGAGTCCGGCGGCGAGGTGCCGCACGAGTTCCTGCTCACCCGCTGCCTGTCGATCGCGGGCGGCACGACCCAGATCCTCCGTACCGCCGCCGCCGAACGGCTGCTCGGCCTGCCTCGCTGAGCGGTGCCGGTGGCGGGCGCGACCCCCAGTACGCGCCCGCCGCCGGGTCGCCCCGGTCTCCCCGTTCCTTCGCCGTGCCCCTAGGGTTTCCGACGCCGTCCTCGTTTCGTCCTCCGGTCGGCATCATGTGCTCCACCTGCGCGTTTTTCGAGCCAGGACGCCGGGTACCAGCCTGGGGGACGAGGGGGAAACGATGAGATTCCGGATTCTCGGGACGCTGGAAGTCCGGGCGTACGGGGACCGGGTCACCTTGGCGAGCCCGCGCCAGCAGCGCGCGCTCGCCGCCCTCCTGCTCAGCCCCAATTCCGTGGTCCCGGTGGAGCGCCTGATCGACGCGCTCTGGGAGGACGAGCCGCCGACGACGGCCGTGAAACAGGTACGGAACTGTGTTTCCGCGTTGCGGGGGCGGCTCGGGGAGGCCGGCGGGGCGATCGTCACCGACGGCCCCGGGTACCGGCTGGTGGCCAGCGCCGACGAGCTCGATTCGCTCCGGTTCCGCCGCCACGTCACGGTGGCGCGGGGGCTCGCCGGGCAGGTGAAGCTCGTTGACGCCGTCGACGAGATCCGGAACGCGCTCGCCCTGTGGCGGGGCCCGGCACTCGACGGGCTCCGGACGACCACGCTGGCCGGCCGGGCGGCGCTGCTCGACGAACAGCGCGCCGACGCCGTTGAGCTCTGCGCCGAATGGCAGCTGCGGCTGGGGGAGACGGGCGAGGTCATCCGTGAGCTGGCCGAGTTCTGCGGCGAGCACCCGATGCGCGAGCGGTCCCACCTGCTCCTGATGCGCGCGCTGGCGAAAGAGGGCCGCTACGCCGAAGCGTCGACGCTCTTCCACAGCCTGCGCCGTCGGCTCGCCGACGAACTCGGCGTCGACCCGAATCCTGACCTGCACCGGCTCCACGAGCAGATCCTCACCGAGGCCACGCCCGCGGCACCGGCCGTCACCGTCGCGGTCGCCGAGCCCGAGCCGGCCGTGGAAACCTTGCCGGAGCACAACTTCGGGCGTGCGGTCACCGAACTGGCCGAAGCCGTCACGTGGCAGTGGCGGGCGGAGGCGGAGCTGCGCTCGCTGCACCGGCCACGGCCGATCGCCCTGCGCTGGTCGGCGGTCTCGGGGAAACCGTCGCTGCGGGGCGAACTCGACGGCGTCGCGGAGATGTTCACCGCGTTGCCCGTCCGGCAGCTGGTCGTGCTCGGTGATCCCGGCTCCGGCAAGTCGGTGCTCTCCCTGGTGCTGACGCTGGACCTGCTGAGCGCCCGCGACCCGGGCGAGCCGGTCCCGGTGCTGCTTTCCCTCGCCTCGTGGGACCCGCGCCGGGAGCACCTGGACCGGTGGCTGGCGGGCCGGCTCGCCGAGAACCACCCGGCCCTGCTCAACGCCCGCGAGTACGGCCGCGACGCGCCGACCCGGCTCGTCCTCGGCGGCCACGTCGTGCCGGTCCTCGACGGCCTCGACGAGATGCCGGCCGACCTGCGCGCGACCGCGCTCGACGCACTGGACCAGACCATGGCCGGGGGCCGGTCACTGGTGCTGACCTGCCGCTCCGCCGAGTACGAGCAGATCACCCGTGAGTCCGGCGCGGCGCTGGGCACCGCCACCGTGGTCCGGCTCGAACCCGTCGCGCGGCAGGAGGCGATCACCTACCTGTCCGCCCGGGAGAGCGCCGAGCACGACCGCTGGCGCCCCGTGGCCGACCGGCTGCGCCGGGATCCGGACGGTCCGCTGGGCCGGGTGCTGCGGACCCCGCTGATGGTCGACCTCGCGCGGATCGCCTACGGCCGTCCCGGCACGGATCCCGCAGAGCTGCTCAGCACCGGCGACGCAGAGGCGCTGGAAGGGCGGCTGCTCGACTCGTTCGTCCCCAACGCCTACGCGCGGGTGCCGGAGCCGCCCGGGCGAAACCCGAAGACCAGCCCGTCCGGGCAGTACACCGCGGCGCAGGCGAACCGCTGGCTGGGCTTCCTGGCCCGGCGCCTCGAACGGGCCCGCAGCCGCGACCTGGCCTGGTGGCAGCTGTACCGCGCGGTGCCCGCCGGGACCCGGGCCGGTCTGGTCGGCCTGCTGATCGCGGTGTTCTTCGTCGCCACCGGCTGGGTCGACGACGGGCCGGTGCTGGCCGCGATCTACGCCCTCTCCTTCGGCGGCGCCGGCTACCTGACCCACCGGTTCGGGCGCCCGCCCGAGCCGCTGCGCACCGAGCTGCGCTTCGCCGGGGCCGCCCGGAAGTTCGCCGGCCGGTTCGCGATCGGCGCCGTCGTGGGCGTCCTGCTCGGCCTGGGCTGGTCGCTGGCCACCGGCCTGGTCGTCTTCCTGGCGCTTGTGTTCGGCCTGGTGTTCGCGGTGCACGTGTGGCTCGCGAAGCCGGTCGACGCGAGCCGCGTGTCCAGCCCGAGGACGATCCTGCGCAACGAGCGGACCGGGGCGATCGCGTTGTCCGCCTCCTTCCTGGTGTCATTGGGGCTGTTCGACGGGATGGCGTTCGCGTTCACCGCGCAGACGCGGTTCCTGCCGGTGTTCGGCGGCCGGTACGACCTCGCGCTGGCGGTCGCCGGCGGGCTGGCGGGCGCGTTGTTCGGGTTCTTCATGGCCCGCGGCGTCGCCGCCGTGTGTTACGGCCTCGCGGGCGCCATCGCCGGCGGCCAGGTGTTCCCGCCGACGACGAGCCCGGTCCTGCCGTTCGTGGTCGGCGTGTGCTTCGGCTGCGGCATCGGCCTCGCGGTCCTCGTGACGCGCGCCTGGGGCAACTACTTCGTCAACCACCTCTGGCTCGCCGCGACCGGCCGCGTGCCCTGGCGCCTCATGCACTTCCTCGACGACGCCCACCGCCGCGGCGTCCTCCGGCAGGCCGGCGGCGTCTACCAGTTCCGCCATGCCCGCCTGCAGGAGCGGCTGGCCGAGGCCGGCCACGACGAGGCGGACCGCCCGGGGTCCTGACCGGTCTCGTCCCCGGCGGCTGAACCCCGCGTCGCGGTGACGGTGATTTCTCCTTGTCACTTGTCGGCGGTACCTGTCTCCGTACATCATCAGTGGGCTGAGGGCTCATCACCCTGGCGTGGAGATGTTTCATACGGCGGGTGATCGACTTGCCGGGCTGTGCCCTGAATGATTGCGGCAGCCGAAATTCGCGTTAAACCCAGGAAGGTTCCCCGTTGCATCTCGTGAAGCGCGCTGTCCTTACCGCGGCGCCGGGATCGACGTAGACGTCAAGACGCCGTGAACATCGACCGCGCTCCGGCCATGGTCACGCGAGCTTACGCGAGTGCGAGGAATGGCCACGACACAACGGGATCGGGCCTGGCGCGCCGTGCGTGATCTCATCGGAGATGCGCTACGACGTCGTGACGTCAAGGCCGGTGTCCGCCGAGTCCGCGTCGGCAGCCGGAGCGGCCAGGAACATGATCCCGGTGGCGACGCCGGCCGTCATGATCAGCTTTCGCACTACGGGTCTCCTTACACCTTCAGGCAGGCGCGCCCACCTGCGTTGGCACTGGCAACTGGCCACTGTTCATCCTGCGCTATTCCCCTCACCGGGCCGCGTGCCGCGCCCTGGCGTACACGAGCTTGAGGCTCCAGTCCGCTTCGGCGCTGCTGGGCCGGTGTGACTAGGCGGGCGTTGCGGCTGCTGAACTACTTGCCTGCGTCGAGGTCGAGGTTTGCGCCTGTGCCGAGGTTGAGGTTTGCTTCGGCGTCGACGAGCCCGCTGTTGGCAGCCTCGTCAGATTTCGCGAGGGAGCCGCCGTTCAGGCCGATACCGATGTTGCCGACGCCTGCGCCGTTGGCGACGACGGCGCCGTTGGCGATGCCGGCAGCGTTGGCTAGCCCGCCGGTGTTCTTGACAATGACCGGGACACCAACGTTGACGACGGTGCCGAGGAGGCCTTCACCGAGGGCTTGAGGTTCCTGCGGGGCAGGATGGGCTGCGAGGGTGGCGAGCAATACCGCTGCGGCAGCGGTGGCGGTGATGGAGGCCTTCTTCATGATTCGCATGGAGCGATCTTTGAGGCCGGGCAGGCGGCCGTCGATACCTCGAAGTGATGAAAGGCGTCCCGTTCACCCCTCCTGACCGTGGGGCACGGGCGGCTGAACGTTCAGCGCAGCCAGTTGGGGCACCCTGCGGTCCGATGGACGTGGCGGACACATCGTCGCTTGATGGCCGCGCTCTCATCCGGGTGGCGTGCGCGTTGACCCGGTGCTCTTGTCACAGTCACAGTCGCGAAGGGGACTTTCGCACCGCCGGTTGCGCCGTTTGTCGTACCCCTGGCCTACGGTGCTGGGCGTGGAGTTCGGTACGCAAACCCAGGCCACCTACGTCCCGTCGGATCCGCCGCGGGACGGGGTGCTGGCGCTCTGGGGAGACGAGGTCGCGGGAGACACCGCGATCGAGCTGGTGCTGCCCTCGGGCGGGAAGTTCGCGCGCACCAAGGTTTCCGCGCGGCTCGTGCCGCTCGAGCGCGCCATCCCGCGGCTGCTCGTGGTGCCCGACGACGCCAGCCCGGCCGTCACCGCGTGGTCGGCGGCCGTCAACGCCGGGGTCAACCTCGTCGCGCGCGGGCGGCTCCGGCCCGCCGTCACGCCCGCCGGTGTCGGGTCGTGGCGGGTCGGGCCGCTTGATGCCGCGGACGAGGCGTTGTTGCGGGACCTGGCCGCCGCGTTGCCGCCGGAGGCCCACGCGCTGCCGCTGTCCGGCGTCAAGCGCATCCGCCTGCACTCGCCGGAGTCGCTGGTCCGCGCGCTCTGGGACGCGGCGGCCGACGTCCTCGTGCGCAGCCCCGCGGCCGCCGTCGGGGCGGGCGGCCCGGCCTTCGCCGAACCCGAGCCCACCCTGATCGGCCCGGACGGCGCGGCCTGGCTGACCGAGCTGGAGGCCCGCCGCCCGCACGGCGCCCAGCTGATCCTGCGCGTCGAGGCGCGAGAGGGCGACGAGCCGGAGTTCGCGGGGGTCCTCGCGGTCCGGTCCACTGTGGAGCCCAGCCTGATCGTCGAGGCCGCGACGCTCTGGGACGCGCCCGAAGCCGTGCTGCACCGCCTCGGCGAGCAGGTCGAGACCCAGCTCCTGCTCGGCCTGCGCCGCGGCGCGCGGGCGTGGGCGCCACTGGGGCGGGTGCTGTCCGAGGCGGCGCCCACCGAGCTGGCGCTGACCGACGACGAGGTCGTCGACCTGCTCACCGACGGCAGCCGCGAGCTGGGCGGCGCCGGCATCGAGGTGCTGTGGCCGAAGGACCTGTTCGCCGGTGAGCTGAAGGCGAAGGCGAGCGCCACCCAGGCCCCGGCGAGCGAGGGCGGCCCGGCCTTCCCGTTGAACGGCCTGCTGAAGTTCCGCTGGCGGCTGAGCCTCGGCGGGTCGGAGCTGACCGACGAGGAGGTCGCGGCGCTGGCCGAGGCCAAGCGCCCGCTGGTGCGCCTGCGCGGCCAGTGGGTGAAGCTCGATCCGTTCCTGCTGGCCCGCATGCGCGCCCGCCGGTCCCGCAAGCTGACCGGCGCCGAGGCGCTGGCCGCCGCGCTCACCGGTGAGCTGGAGCTGGACGGCGAGACGGTCGAGTTCGCGGCCCAGCCCGCGCTGGCCGGGCTGGTGGAACGGCTGCGCGAGCGTGAGCCCGAGCCCGTCGCGCCACCGCCGGGGCTGACCGCGACCCTGCGCCCGTACCAGCTGGCCGGCCTCGGCTGGCTGGCCACGATGACCGGGCTCGGCCTGGGCGCGTGCCTGGCCGACGACATGGGGCTGGGCAAGACCGTCCAGCTGATCGCGCTGCACCTGCACCGCCGCCCGCTCGGCGCCGGGCCCACGCTGGTGCTCTGCCCGACGTCGCTGCTCGGCAACTGGGAGCGCGAGTTCGCGAAGTTCGCGCCGGGCGTGCCGGTGCGCCGGTTCCACGGCGGCGGCCGGCACCTCGACGAGCTGGCGGCCGACGAGGTGGTGCTGGCCACCTACGGCGTGCTGCGCCGCGACCGCGAGTCACTGTCCGAAGTGGAGTGGGGGCTGGTCGCGGCGGACGAGGCCCAGCACGTGAAGAACCCGTTGTCCGCCACGGCGAAGGAGCTGCGGAAGGTGCCGGCGGCCGCGCGCGTGGCGCTCACCGGCACCCCGGTGGAGAACCGGCTCACCGAGCTGTGGTCCCTGGTGGACTGGACGACGCCGGGTCTGCTCGGCTCGCTGGAACGGTTCCGCCGCACCGTCGCGCGGCCGATCGAGCGCGACCGCGACCCGGCGGCGACGGAGCGGCTGGCCACCACCGTGCGGCCGTTCCTGTTGCGGCGCCGCAAAACCGACCCGGACATCGCGCCGGAGCTGCCGCGCAAGACCGAGACCGACCGGTTCGTCCCGCTGACGGCCGAGCAGACGACCCTCTACGAGGCCGTGGTGCGGGAGAACCTGGCGCAGATCCGCGAGTCCCAGGGCGTGCAGCGGCGGGGGCAGGTGCTCAAGCTGCTGACCGAGCTCAAGCAGATCTGCAACCATCCCGCGCAGTTCCTGAAGGAGCCCAACAGCTCGCTGACCGGGCGTTCGGGCAAGCTCGCCGCGTTCGAGGAGCTGCTCGACGTGATCCTCGACGAGGGCGACAGCGTGCTGGTGTTCAGCCAGTACGTGCAGCTCTGCCGGCTGCTCGAACGGCGGCTGGCCGAGCGCGGGCTGCCCACGGAGCTGCTGTCCGGCGAGGTCGGGCCGAAGCGGCGCGACGAGATGGTGGCGCGGTTCCAGGCCGGCGAGGTGCCGGTGTTCCTGTTGTCGCTCAAGGCGGGCGGCGTCGGGCTCAACCTGACGCGGGCCACGCACGTGATCCACTACGACCGCTGGTGGAACCCGGCCGTCGAGGACCAGGCGACCGACCGCGCGTACCGGATCGGCCAGGACCGGCCGGTGCAGGTCCACCGGCTGATCGCCGAGGGCACGCTGGAGGAGCGCATCGCCACCGTGCTGGAGGCCAAGCGCGGGCTGGCCGACGCCGTGGTCGGCGCGGGGGAGAACTGGATCACGGAGCTGTCGGACGACCAGATCGCCGACCTCGTCCGGCTCGGCGGTGCCTGATGCCGCCCCGGCGGACGTTCGGCAACACCTGGTGGGGGCGGGCCTGGGTGGAGGCGCTGGAACACCGCGCGAGCGTCGACCCGAACCGCCTTCCACGCGGGCGCACCTACGCGCGCAAGGACACGGTCAGCGAGCTGAGCGTCGGCGCGGGTGAGGTGACGGCGCGGGTACGGGGGAGTCGTCCGCAGCCGTACCGGGTGAAGATCCGCATGCGCGAGTTCACGCCGGAGGAATGGGAGACGCTGCTCGACGTCGCCGGTCGCCGGCTCGGCCACACCGCGGCGCTGCTCGACGGTGAGCTGCCCGAGGAGCTGGCCGCCCAGTCCCGCGAGGCGGGCGCCGACCTCCTGCCCGGCCCCGGCGACCTGCGGCCGCGCTGCTCGTGCCCGGACTCGGCGAACCCGTGCAAACACGTCGCCGCCGTCTACTACCTGGTGGCCGACGAGGTGGACGCCGACCCGTTTGTGTTGTTCAAGCTTCGCGGCCGGCCCCGCGACGAGGTGCTGGCCGACCTGCGCGCCCGCCGGGCCCCGGCCGCGCGTGCCGCATCCGGGGCCACGTCCGTGCGCCCGCCGGACCCGGGCCTGACGCCGCACCGGGCCTACTCCCGCCGGGTCACCGCTCCGCCCGCGTTGCCGCCGGTGCCCGCCGAGCCGGGTCCGCCCGCGGTCCTGGACCTCGACCCGCCCCTGAGCACCGGCTGGACGGCGGGCTCGTTGAGCACCTTGGCCGCCGACGCCGCGTCGCTGGCCCGTGAGCTGCTGGCCGGAACCGGGGCGGTGGACCTCACGTTCGAGGAAGACCTCGCCCGCCGCGCGGCCCGTCCGGCCGCCGACGTGCTGGCGTTGGCCGCCGCGGCCGGCGTCGCGGCTCCTGACCTGGCCTCGTGGGCTCACGCCTGGCGCGAAGCGGGCCGTCCTGGCCTGGCCGCACTGCGCGACACCTGGACCCCGGGCGCCGCCCCGCTCGCCGCGGCCCGCGCCGACCTGGCCGAGGCGGGCCTGCCGGACCCGGTGAAAACCTGGCGCAATCGCGTCACGCAGGGCCCCTTGCAACTCCGCTACGGCCGCGACCACCGCTGGTACCGCTTCCTCCGCTCCGGGGCGGCCTGGTCACTGGACGGCCCGCCCGCGACCCGGCCACTGGATCTGGCTTACCCGCCGGGTGACCCGGGGTGAGCGCAGTCAGTGCCCCGAAGCGCCCTGGAGTTCCACGCAGCACTCGCCGGGGCGGGGCGGCACCAGGACCGCGTCGACGTTCGGGACGCGCAGGCCGGTCACGATGCCCGTCAGGAACGCTTGCGTGACCCCGCAGACGAGGTCCGGGGCCTTGGCCGCCAGCGGGTGGAACGGGCAGTTGCGCAGGCGCACGCGGGTCGGCGTCTCGCGGCTCGGCTCGAAGCCGTGGCGGGCCAGCACCGTCTCGGCGAGGGTGAGGCCGCGTTCGGCCCCGAGGCGGCCCGGGCGCGAGCCGGCGCGTTCGGCCGTCCCGAGCTCCTCGCCCTGGTCGGCGGCGACGCGCAAGGTCGCCTGCCGGGCGTTTTCGCCTTCGCGCTCGGTGACCACGGCGTCGAGCAGGATGTCGGCGAGCACGCCGTGGCGGCGTGGCGGGATGGTGACCTCGAAGTCGGTGCCGGCGGGCTCGTAGACCTTCGGCGTGCGGCCGACCTTGCGGATCCCGCCGACCGCCTCGTACCGGGCGCGCAGCAGGCCGGCGTCCACGAGCTTGTCGAGGTGGAACGCGGCGAGCTTGCGGGAGATGCCGACCGACGCGGCGGCCTCGTCGCGCGTGACGGGGCGCCGCGCGGCGCGGATGAACGTGTACATGCCGCGGCGCCGGTCCTCTTCCAGCGCCGCCACGGCCTTGATCGCCGGGACGGCGGGCTCAGTCGTCACCCCGCCACGATAACGCCCAAGACCGTGTCCACAAGTGGCCACGCCCACACCTGAGCTGGTCATCTTGACCCCATCACCGAATAAGACCAAGATTCATATGCGAAATATCGACGAAACGAGGGACTGTCCATGCGCTCCGCTCTCCACGTCGTCCACGAACCCGATCCCGGCATCGACCTCGCCGCCGCCGAGCGCGCGGCGGGTGAGTTCCTGCGGGCGCTCGGCGTCAGCCTTGATTCGGAGAGCCTGCGGGGCACGCCGGAGCGCATGGCCCGCGCCTACGCGGAGATGTTCACCCCACGCCCGTTCGACCTCACCACGTTCCCCAACGACGAGGGGTACGACGAGCTGGTGCTGGCCAGGGACATCCCGGTGCGGTCGGTGTGCGAGCACCACCTGCTGCCGTTCACCGGCGTCGCGCACGTGGGCTACCTGCCCGGCGAGCGGATCCTCGGCCTGTCGAAGCTGGCGCGCGTCGTCGAGCACTTCGCGTGCCGGCCGCAGGTGCAGGAGCGCCTGACCAAGCAGGTCGCCGGCTGGCTGTCGGACCAGCTCGGCCCGAAGGGCGTCGGCGTGGTGATCGAGGCGGAGCACTCGTGCATGACCCTGCGCGGCGTGCAGGCCACCGGGTCCAGCACCGTCACCTCGGCCCTGCTGGGCACGCTGCGGGAAGACGCGCGCTCCCGTCAGGAGTTCTTCGCGCTCACCGGCGTCAACAAGTAGCGACTCACTCGCCGTTCGCGGCCCACGCCCGGTAGGTGTGGTCCAGGAACCGCTCCACCCCGCGGACCACGTGGGCGCTGCGGATCGACGGGAACACGTCGAACGCGTGCTGCGCGCCCGCCAGCTCCGCGTAGGCCACCGGCTGCTGGGACTTGGAGCGCAGGCGGTCGACGAACTCGCGCGCCTCCTCCACCGGCACCAGCGAGTCGTGCTTGCCGTGGATCACGAAAAACGGCGGGGCGTCGTCGGACACGCGGTCCAGCGGTGAGGCGGCGATGTAGTCGTCGAGGTAGTTCACCGGGTCGCGGTCGGCGGCGAAGACCCGCCTCGCGAGCAGGCTCTCCAGCCGGTACTGGCTTTCCTCCGCTCCGCTCGTGGCGGCGATGTCGTACACGCCGTAATGCGGCACGCACGCCTGCACGCTCGTGTCCACTTCGGTGAAGCCCGGCTGCAGCGCCGGGTCGTTCTGGCTCAGCGCGAGCAGCGCGGCGAGGTGCCCGCCGGCCGACCCGCCCGTGACGGCGACGAAGCCCGGGTCCCCGCCGTAGGACGCGATGTTCTCGCGGATCCAGGCCAGCGACCGTTTCGCCGCGACGATGTGCGCCGGCCAGCGGCTCGTCGGCGCCAGCGGGTAGTTGATCGCCACGCAGACCCAGCCGCGGCGCGCGAGGTGGCGCATCAGGGGCTGGCCCTGCTCGTCCTTGTTGCCGATCGTCCACGCTCCGCCGTGCACCTGCAGCAGGACGGGCGCGCCGGTCACCGGCTCGCGCGGCCGGAAGACGTCCAGCAGGAACCGCTTGCCGCCCGGCGCGTACGGGATGTTCCGCTCACGCACGACCTCTGGGTCCCGGCCGCGGAACGGCAGCGCCAGCTGTCCCCACGGCGTCGCGAGGTCGCGGGGGCTCGGCGGGTGCGCCAGCCGCGCGCTGTAGTCCGGGCCGAGCGCTTCCGTCAGCGCCGTCTCCACCTCGCCGCGGGCCTTCTGCGCGGTCGCGATCAGCGAGCCGAGCCCGGCGGCCGAAAGCGCGGCGAGCGCGAGCCCGGCGCGGTCGCCCGGAGTGCGCACGCCGCGGCGCGCGAGGTGCTGCGCGGTGTCGGCGAGGGTGAGCCCGAGCAGGTGCGGCGCCAGCTCGTCGGTCAGCCACGCGCCGAAGAACACCGGGACCGAAGTGGAACGACGCCGCGGCGGGCGCAGCGCGAGGGCGGTGAGACCGAGCTGCACCGCCCGGCGGGTCAGGAAGTTCGGCTTCACCACACCGATGCTACCTCCGCGATCCACCCCCCGGCGCGTTCTGGCTTACGCTGGCGACATGCAGAGATTGAGCGGGCTGGACGCGAGTTTCCTCTACCTGGAGACGCCTTCGCAGGTCCTGCACGTCTGCGGCCTGCTCGTCCTGGACGGCTCCACGATCCCCGGCGGCTACTCGTTCGGTGAGGTCAAGCGGCGGCTGGCCGAGCGCGTCGCGCTGATCCCGGCATTCCGCCGCAAACTCCACAATCCACTCTGGAACCTCAGTCACCCGGTGTGGGTCGAGGACGAGGACTTCGACCTCGACAACCACGTGCACCGCATCGGCGTCCCGTCGCCGGGGGACGATCGTGAGTTGGCCGAGCTGTGCGCGCACATCGCGGGTCAGCGACTGGATCGCGCGTACCCGCTGTGGCAGCTCTACGTGATTGAGGGCCTGTCGAACGGCCAGGTCGCGGTGCTGCTCAAGATGCACCACGCGAGTGTCGACGGCGTCGGCGGCGCGAGCCTGATCACTTACCTGGCCGGGCTGGAGCCCGACGCGCCGCTGCCCGAGGTCCCGCACGAGGCGCAGAACAACGGCCTGCCCACGCGCGTCGACCTGATGCGCGAGAGCGTGCAGTCGGTCGTGCGGCGTCCGTTCGAAGTGGTGCGGCTGCTGCCCGAGCTGGTGGAGCTGGTGCCGCGCTGGGTCGGGAAGGCGTTGCGCGGCAAGGGAATGCCCGTCCCGTTCACCGCGCCCCGCACTTCGCTCAACGGCACGATCACCGGCCACCGCTCGGTCGCGTTCGCGCAGGTCGAGCTCGAGGACGTCAAGCGTGTGAAGAACGCTTTCGGCGTCACGGTGAACGACGTGGTGCTGGCGCTCGTTTCCGGCGCGCTGCGGCAGTTCCTGCTCGGCCGCGGCGAGCTGCCGGAGGACCCGCTGGTGGCGACCGTCCCGGTGTCGGTGCACGAGCGCACCGAGCGGGACCAGGGCAGCAACAAGGTGTCCGCGTTCTTCGCGTCGCTGCCCACGCACCTGGGCGACCCGGCGGCGCGGGTGTTCTTCCTCGCCGAGGCGAACCGGCTGTCCAAGGACCACCACTACGACATCGACGCCGACATGCTCGCCGACTGGGCACAGTTCTCCCCGGCGACGGCGTTCGGCCTCGGCGTGCGCGCCTACTCGTCGCTGCGGCTGGCGGAGCGCCACCCGGTGGTGCACAACCTGATCATCTCCAACGTGCCCGGCCCGCCGGTGCCCCTGTACCTGCTCGGCGCGCGCGTCACCGGCCTGTACCCGCTCGGCCCGGTTTTCCATGGCGCGGGCCTGAACATCACGGTCCTGTCCAACGCGGGCAAGGTCGGCATCGGCCTGATCGGGGCCAAGGAACTGGTGAAGGACCTGTGGCCGCTGGCCGAGGCCCTGCCGGAGGCGCTGGACGAGCTGCTGAAGGCGGCGCCGGAGGGTTAGCGTCTGGTGCTCCGGTCGGCTTGATGCGCCCCAGGCTTGGTTGCTCCAGCTGTCGTGGGGTGAGGCGTGGGGCGGCTGGTAGGGCTGGGTTTGTGAGGACTGGGGCCAGCGTCCCTACGTGATTTCCTCTGGCGTCACGTTTGATGTGGCGCGCGAGTTGGCCCTGTTCATCGCCGGCGGCTGTGTGCCGGGGTCAGGCGGCTGCTTCGTGCCCGGCTTCGTCTGTGGTGTCTTTGGCTCGGCTTTCGTGCAGTGGTGGTGGTGTTGTCGCGTACACCCGTCCGGTCGGTGTGGTGATGGTGCCTTGACCGCCGGGTGCTGAAGTGAAGGACCAGTCTGGTTCGTCTTTGAGGCGGTGGTGTCGTCGGCAGCGCGGGCCGAGGTTGTCTTCGGCGGTGTGGCCGCCCTTTGCGAAGTCGCGGGTGTGGTCGATGTCGCTGTACTGCGAGGGACGATGACAGCCGCAATACCACTAAGTTAAGCCGCTGGAGGCCGTAGGGTAATGGTCGGCGGGCCGGCGTGTCGGATGCTGTGGTCGGTGGGTTTTTTGACTCTGTATCGGTTGTATCTGAGTCTCCTGAGGGCGCGTGGGTTTGTTCGGTGTCGCCGCGGCAGGTGGCGACGTTCAAGAATTTCAGTCGTCGTCTCCGCGCGTGCCTTTTTCAGTTTTTGAGGGGGAAAAAGCCGCCTGGCTTGTGACCTGGCGGCGGATGACGCGGAGAGTGCGCATGAACGACAAGCGGTCGGGATCGACATCGGCTTCGTCGGCAGCCCGGCACATGAGCGCCCGTATGCTGTAGTGAGTCAGCAGCAACGCCCATATTTCTTGCTTGACCATCTCCGGCGATTGAGACCTCAGCACTCGCCCTGGCCCGCGTTGATGAGTCTTGACCTCATCAAGCAGGCTTTCGTACTCCCAACGCTCACTATAGGCAGTAGCTAGCTCGATGGCGGGTATGTCTTCAGGGTCGAGTATTGAGGTGATCAGGCGAATGGTGTCATGTTCCTCGGTTCGCTCACGGTCGGGAATCTCGTATTCGACGACACGCACCACCATGGCCTGAGTCGTGTGCGGCATGGCACCGTCTCGGATCCGTGTGAGGATTTCCTTCTTGTGGTAGTTGCGTAATTTCGGCGGGAACACGGCCGAGAGGTAGGAACCGTCCGGCAGGACACGCGCGACCGGCAGCAGAAGATTCGACTTCACCCGCCACAGGGCATCGGCGCCGGTCTCGAGCGTCTCCTGCCAGGCAGGGAAGCTGTAGAAGCTGCGGTCGGCGGTGATGAGCATGTCTGCCTCGAACGAGCGGGTCAGCTCCTTGGCCAGGGTCGTCTCTCCGGCAGGCGCACCGCCAAGCGCGGCATCGACGAGGACATGTGAGCCGCATTCGCCAAGCCCGACGACCCGCACGATCGGGTAGGCACTCGCATTCGGACCGTTGTTGGACCGATCAAACTCGGCGACGTTGGCCGCAGTGTCCGGAATATTCAACGCGCACCCGTCAATCGACATCAACCGCCACGATCTCAGCCATGCGCCTTTCGTGCCCGGGCCCGCCACGGGAACCGCTATATCCTCGAACAACTCCCGCAACGGCTCGGCGCCCAAACGCTGCCGAGCCTGAGTGATCGCCGAGGTCGAAGGAACATGCCACGAATCCGACCACGATCTCATATCCTTCAAAGATCCCACGAGTTTACGCATCACTTCCTCGTAGTCATCATCGAAGAACAAGCACATCGCCATACAAAAACGAACCATCACATGGGCTGGCAGCAGTCGAGATCGCTGCTCGCGACGCCCAGTTCTATTCAGCACGTCCTCAATGAAATCTCTCGGCACCACATCAGACAAGACCCCCAGTGAAATCCGGTCCGTCAACCGAACGTCCGCTCCACCGTTTCCCAGCAATTTCACATGCCCAGTTCGACTCACCACTCAATACTACTCAATCCCGATACCCAAGGAAAGCAATTGCCAGGCGTGTTGCCCAATCATTTCCGCTGCGCAGACGCCCTTAACTTAGTGGTATTGATGACAGCCGGGGTGCTGGCACACCCGATCCCGTGCCTGCACCAGGTCGGCGAGGGCGGCTGGTGGCCGGTAGCGGGTGCGGCCGACGCTGAGGACCTGCCCGGTGTCGGGTTCGGTGATGATCCGCCGCCACACCGAATTCGAATCCGCCGCGAGCGCCCGCGCCAGCCAGGCCGGGACGGTGCCGCAGCCGGAGAGTTCGGCGGGATCCTCGTTCAGCCCGGCCAGCGTCATAAGGTCCACATACAGGTAGACAACGGGCTTGATGCCACTGTCGCCCGGTGTCCGGTTCAGCAGCCGGTCGACCAGGACATCCGCACGCAGTTGATCCAGTGTCCTGGCCTCGCCTCCGCGACGGAGCTTCCGTGCTTGGTGGTCGAGGGAGGTGTAGATCGCCGATGCTTGTTCCACGGGCAGATCACACAGCAAGGTGGACATCGTCTCGTCCTGGTGAATCAGGCAGACGTTGCGGTCGCGCCGTCGCGCGCGGGATCTTCGCTCATATCCTTCGGCGTCCACTTTCTGCACCACCCGATTCACTGCGGCCCGTAACGACGACGGGTTTTTCCCGGCCAGCCGGGTCGCAACAATCGCGTCAACCCGACCGGCCATCTCGTCAGAAAGAGCGATGGTCGGCTCGAATACCATTCGCGCTTTGAACGCGTCGATCTCTCCACGGCGGAATGCCGCGAACGTTGCCGGTAATCGGGTTGTCAGTGCCTGCGCCAGCGCGACATCAGCCCCCGCGCGCCGCTCTGTCACCGACAGCTCCAACGCCAGCTCGGCCGTCACCGACCGGGCAGACCCACCCGTCGCCGCGAACAGTGCGACATCGGCTGCCTGCTCGGCCTCCAGCTGTGCCACCCGGATGGCCCGTTCATGAATCCGAGACAAAACATCGACGGCGTCATTTAAAGAAGAATCTCTAGAACAACTCACCCTTTAATTTTACCGACGCCACCCACCAAAAACGTCACCGAATCGAGTGAACAAGACATCTCCATATCAACCATTAAGTCCGCCCATAATTCGGTTGACAAGCAGCGTCCTCTAACTAGCCGAGTCCTCTTCGGAATCCTCGCCCGCTTCGTCGACGATCGCCGCGTGTACCGCCGTGCAAGCCGCCATCACCGCCGGCACGAACTGGTTCGCCGCCAGCACGCAAGCCGTGTGCCCGGCCGGGATCTCGTACGTGGCCGCGCCCGGGATGCGGCGGGCGAGTGAACGCTGGTGTGCGGGGGCGATGAAGCCGTCGCGGGTCGTGACGACGACCGACGTCGGGATGCGCAGCGTGTGCAGCCACGGCGTCGAGTCGAAGCGGCCGATCTCGTCGAGCGCCACGGCGATCGCCCACGGGCTGGTGGAGCGGAACTCCTCGAGGGCCCACCGGTGGTCCTCCAGGCGCGCGAGCCGTTCGCGGCGCGGCTCGCCCGGCACGAGGCCGATCCGCGCCTGGTCGCGCATCAGGTGCAGGGTGCGGCCGAACAGGTCTAGCGCGACGCGCTGGCGGAAACCGCGGCGGAAGTTGCTCGCCGTGGAGCACAGTACGAGCCCGCTCACGCGTTCGCGCTCCTGGTAGGCGACGAGCTGGCCGACCATGCCGCCCATGGAGTAGCCCGCGATCATGAACCGGTTGATGCCCAGCGCGTCGGCCACCGCCACGACGTCGCCGGCGCAGTCCTGCAGCGTGAACTCCTGCGAGCGGATCCCCTGGCCGTGCCAGCGCTGGTCGAACACCACCACGCGGTAACGCGCCGAGAGCCGCTCCAGCACCGGGTACCAGGTGAGCAGCCCGGTGCACGCGACCGAGTGCAGCAGGATGATCGCGGGCGCGTGCCGCGGGCCGATGTCCACCACCACGGTCTGCCCGCGCCCGGGCAGCGACAGTGGCTGGGGGTCCGGCACGCCGGCGGTGGGCGGGATCGTCGCGAGCCGCCGTGTGGCCTGCCAGCCGACGTCACCCAGCGCGTCTTTGAGAACCTGTTCCGCACCCACGTCGACTCGGCGCCCCCTCTTCGTTCGACGGCGTCTTCCGCTTCTGTGTACCCGGTTGCCGAGGCTTCCGGGGGTTGCCGATCCGCCCCATTCTGGTTAAGACTAGAACGTGTTCCAGTTAGTTCAGGCATCCGGAGGGAGGCCCGGCGTGGACTTCACCCCTGACGATACGCAGGCGGAGATCACCGCGCTGACCGCGCGTGTGCTCACCAAGGCCGACGAGCCGGACGGGCAGTGGCGGGCGATGGCGGACGCGGGCCTGCTCGCGCTCGCCCTGCCCGCCGACCTCGACGGCGACGGTTTGGGCGTCGCCGAGGTCGCGCCGGTGCTCACGGAGGTCGGCCGCGCTGCCGCCGCCGTGCCCGCGTACGCCGCGCTCGCGCTGGGCGTGCTGCCGGTCGAGACGCTCGGCAGCCCCCGTCAGCGCGCGACGCTCCTGCCGTCCGTCGCGACGGGGGAGACCCTGCTCACGGCGGCCTTGCACGAGCCATCGGCGCCGCTGACCACCGTGCCCGGCGCCGTCGCCGAGGCCGTCGACGGCGTCTGGCAGCTGACCGGCGTGAAGGTCGGCGTGCCGTGCGCCGCCGAGTCGGCCCGGATCCTCACCCCGGTGGCGCTGGCCGGCGGAACGGCTGTGGCGCTCGTCGACCCGCGGGCCGACGGCGTCGAGCTGATCCGCGGCCACAGCTCGACCGGTGCGCCCGAGTACACCGTGCGCCTCGACCGCGTGCGGATCACCGACGAGGACCTGCTCCGCGACCGCGCGCCCGGCCACGCCGTCGCGACGTTGCACCGGTTCGCCCTCGCGGGCGCGCTGGCGCTCGGCGACGGCCTGCTGGCCGGGGCGCTCGCACTGACCTCGCGGTACGTCGGCGAACGCGTGCAGTTCGGCCGTCCGCTCGCCACGTTCCAGGCCGTGGCCGGGCAGATCGCCGACGTCTACGTCGCCTCCCGGACCGTGCACCTCGCGGTGACGTCCGCGGTCTGGCGGCTGGCCTCGGGACTCGACGCGGACACCGACCTCGAGATCGCCGCCTACTGGCTGACCGAGCAGGCGCCGCTGGCGCTCGCCACCTGTCATCACCTGCACGGTGGCGTCGGCGTCGACCGGACGTATCCGCTGCACCGGTACTCCTCGGCGGTGAAGGACCTGTCCCGTGCGGTCGGGGGCGCGGCCCACCGGCTCGGGCAGCTGGGCGAACGGGTGGCGGGATGAGCGTGCACATCGAACTGACGGCCGCGCAGCAGGCGTTGCGCGCGGAGCTGCGGGCGTACTTCGCGACCCTCGTGACGCCGGACGAGCGCCGGGCCATGCTGCGCGAGCGGCACGGCACCGTCTACCGGGAGATCGTGCGGCGGATGGGCCGCGACGGGCGGCTCGGCGTCGGCTGGCCGAAGGAGTACGGCGGCCAGGGCTTCGGCGAGATCGAGCAGCACATCTTCGTCGACGAGGCCGCGCGCGCCGACGTCCAGCTCCCGTCCGTGACGCTGCAGACGGTGGGGCCGACGCTGCAGGCGTTCGGCACGGAGGAGCAGAAGGCGCGCTTCCTGCCGAAGATCCTCGCCGGCGAGGTCCACTTCGCCATCGGCTACACCGAGCCGGAGGCGGGCACCGACCTGGCGTCGCTGCGGACCACGGCCGTGCGCGACGGCGACGAGTACGTGGTCAACGGCCAGAAGATCTTCACCACCGGCGGCCACGACGCCGACTACGTGTGGCTCGCCGTGCGCACCGCGCCGGACGCGCCGAAGCACAAGGGCATCTCGATTCTGATCATGGACACGCGCGACCCCGGTTACTCCTGGACGCCGATCATCACCTGCGACGGCGCGCACCACGTGAACGCGACGTACTACAGCGACGTGCGCGTGCCCGCGGAAATGCTGGTGGGCAAGGAGAACGAGGGCTGGCGGCTGATCACCACGCAGCTCAACCACGAGCGCGTGATGCTCGGCCCGGCCGGTCGTGTCGGCGGCCTGCACGACCGGGTGTGGGCGTGGGCGGCCGCGCGCCGCACTCCGGACGGCGTCCCGCTGCTCGACCTGCCGGACGTGCGCGCGGTGCTCGCCGAGACGTTCGCGGTGGCGCGCGTGAACGAGCTGCTGAACTGGCAGGTGGCGGTCTCCGCCTCGGCGGGGCCGGTCGCGGTGGCCGACGCGTCGGCCACCAAGGTGTTCTCCTCCGAGCGGATCCAGCGGATCGGGCGGCTGCTGGACGAGATCGTGGGCCGGCACGGCGACCCCGCCGACGCGGAGACCGCGGAACTCGCCGAGTGGCTGGACACGCTGGCGAAACGGAACCTGGTGCTGACGTTCGGCGGGGGCGTCAGCGAGATCCAGCGTGAGCTGATCGCCTCCGCCGGACTGGGACTGCCGAGGGTGCCGCGATGACGATCGAGGAAGCCGCCGCGAAGATCGCCGCGCAGGGCGAGTGCGCGCCCCGGTACGCGCGCGACCCGGTCAACCAGGCCATGGTGAACAACTGGGTCGAGGCGATCGGCGACGCCAACCCCATTTATACGGATGAGGACTTCGCTTCGTCGAGCGTCCACAAGGGACTCGTCGCGCCACCCGCGATGGCGCAGGTGTGGACGATGGCCGGCCTGCACGGCGGCCGTGCCGAGGACGACCCGATGGGCGCGATCATGGCTGTGCTCGACGACGCCGGGTTCACCTCCGTCGTGGCGACGAACTCCGAGCAGACCTACCACCGGTACCTGCGGCCGGGGGAGCGGCTCGCGGCCACGACGATCCTCGAGGACGTCACCGGCCCGAAGCGCACCGGCCTCGGCGAGGGCTGGTTCGTCACGACCCGCACGAACTGGTACGTCGGTGAGGAACTGGTGGCCGACATGGTGTTCCGGGTGCTGAAGTTCCGGCCGCCTGCTGCTGTTGCTCCGGCCGCGCCGGTGCTGCGGCCGGTGATCAGCCGCGACACGGCGTTCTTCTGGGAAGGGCTGAAGGCGGGCGAGCTGCGCATCCAGCGCTGGGGCACGACGCTGCGGCACCCGCCGGGGCCGATGCCGCCGGACGGGTCGCTCGACGCGGTCCCGGACTACGTCGTGGCGAGCGGCCGCGGCACGGTGTACAGCTACGTCGTCCACCATCACCCGGCGGTGCCGGGAAAGCGGCTGCCGTTTGTGGTGGCGCTGGTGGAGCTGGAGGAGGGTGTGCGCGTGATGGCCGAGCTGCTGGACGCGTCGCCGGAGGAAGTCCACGTCGGACTCCCGGTGATTGCGGCGTTCGTCCGGGTGGACGACGACCTGACCCTGCCCGCGTGGAAGGTGGCGCCATGACTGACTTTTCGGTGTCGGATTTTTCGGTGGGTGCGCAGCTGCCGCCGCTCACGATCGAGGCGACGCCGACGTTCGTGGTCAGCACGGCGCTCGCGACGCGGGACTTCCAGGACGTTCACCACGACCGCGACGCCGCCGTCGCCCGCGGTTCGAAGGACATCTTCCTCAACATCCTCACCGACACCGGCCTGGTGCAGCGGTTCGTGAGCGACTGGGCCGGCCCGGAGGCGCTGGTGCGGTCGATCAAGATCCGGCTGGGCGTGCCGTGTTACGCCTACGAAACCCTGACGTTCACCGGGCGCGTGGTCTCCCGCGACGGCGCCGACGTCGAGCTGGCCGTGTCCGCTGTGGACAGTCTCGGCGAGCACGTCACGGGCACGGTTTCGCTGACCCTGCCGGGAGGTGCCTCGTGACGCTCTCGCGGAAGGCGGCCATCGCCGGGATCGGCGCGACGGAGTTCTCCAAGGAGTCCGGGCGCAGCGAGCTGCGGCTGGCCGCGGAGTGTGTTTCCCACGCGCTGGCGGACGCGGGCCTTTCGTCGTCCGATGTGGACGGTCTGGTGTCGTTCACCATGGACGGCACCGCGGAGATCGCACTGGCGCGCGAACTGGGCATCCCGGAACTGTCGTTCTTCAGCCGGATCCACTACGGCGGCGGGGCGGCGGCCGCGACGGTGCAGCAGGCCGCGCTGGCGGTGGCGAGCGGGGTCGCGGAGGTCGTGGTGGCTTACCGGGCGTTCAACGAGCGTTCGGAGCAGCGGTTCGGCCAGGTGTCCTCCGCCGCGGCCGGGCAGGTGAACTCCTCGGGCGTCGACAACGCGTTCCACTACCCGATGGGCATCGCCACCCCGGCGGCGACGGTGGCCATGGTCGCGCGCCGCTACATGCACGAGTACGGCGCGACGAGCGAGGACTTCGGGCGGATCGCCGTCGTCGACCGCGCGCACGCGGCCACCAACCCGAACGCCTGGTTCCACGGCCGGCCGATCACGCTGGCCGAGCACCAGGCGTCGCGCTGGGTCGCCGAGCCGCTGCACCTGCTGGACTGCTGCCAGGAGAGCGATGGCGGCGTCGCGCTGGTCGTCACTTCGCTGGAGCGGGCGCGCGACCTGCGGTATCCGCCCGCCGTCATCGCGGCCGCGGCCCAGGGGAGCGGGCCGGACCAGTACGTGATGACCAGCTACTACCGTGACGACCTCGCGGGCTTGCCCGAGATGGGCGTGGTCGGGCGGCAGCTGTGGGCGCAGTCGGGACTGGGACCGTCCGATGTGGACGTCGCGGTGCTGTACGACCACTTCACCCCGTACGTGCTGATGCAACTGGAGGAGCTGGGTTTCTGCCCCCGCGGCGAGGCCCCGGGCTTCATCGCCGGCGACACGCTTTCGCTGGGCGGCGCGTTGCCGCTGAACCCGCACGGCGGCCAGCTCGGCGAGGCGTACATCCACGGCATGAACGGCATCGCCGAGGCCGTCCGCCAGGTGCGCGGCACGGCCGTGAACCAGGTGCCCGGCGCGTCGTCGGTGGTGGTCACCGCGGGCACCGGCGTCCCGACCAGTGGGCTGGTCTTGACGAGTCACTGAGCGCGACCCATACCCCGGCCCCGTACGCGTCTCGCGTGAGCCCCGGTAACTCTTGTGGGGCAACGGCTTTCACCCCTCTGCGGGCTGGCGTTCACCGGACCCGGATGTCACGGTTGAATCCCCGCCCGGCGACGCGGAGTGAGGCTGCCCATGACTGTGACGGTTGTGGTGGCGTGGCTGCTCACCGCGGTCTTCGCGGTGCTCGTGCTGCCGTGTGTGCTGCGCCTGATCCGTCTCGACTACGTGCGCCTCGGCCCCAACGTCCGTAATGGCGACCTCGCCGAGCTGCTGCTCGTGGTCGCCATGGTCGCGATGGCGTCGCCGGTCGGCGCCCCGATCCCCGCGGCCGGCTGGCAGGCAATCCTGGCCCTCACGACGGGCTGGTTCGCCGTCGCCTGGTGGCGTTCTCGCGCCGAAGCTGCCGGGTCGCACGCCTCAGGCTGTGGCCATCACGCGCTCTCCGCGGCGGCGATGCTCTACCTGGTCACCGCGATGCCGCACGGCGACATGGTCCACGGCCCCTGGCTCACCATGTCCACCATGGACACCGGGCTCGCCCTCCCGGCCCTCGCGATTCTGGGCGCCGTCTACTTCGCGGCCGACGCCGTCCGGTCGGGTTTCCTGGCCGTCCGCACGCGCGGCCGGTACTCGCCGGGTTTCACGTCGCGCACCGTCTGCCGCGCGGTGATGGGTGCGGGTATGGGGTACATGCTGGTCGCCGCGCTGTGACGGGGCGTATCAGCCAGCCTGCTCGCGGCCGGTCAGCCGAGCCGTCGGACTTCGCCGTCCGGCGGCGGTGAGCCCAGGGCGGGCAGCGCGGTCACCGGGTGACCGGCGACCCACTCGCGCGTCGCGGCCACGTCGCCGGCCAGCGCCTCGATCAGGGCCTCCGCCGTCGTGTACTTCTGCTGGTCACGCAGGTGCCGGCCGAGCCACACGGTGAGCGTCTCGCCGTACAAATCGTCCGCGAAGTCCAGCAGATGGGCCTCGACGAGCCGGTAGCCGTCGGCTCCGTAGTACGTCGGGCGGCGGCCGACCGAGACGGCCGACGCCACGAAAGTCCCGTTCGAGCGCTCCACCCAGCCAGCCCACACGCCGTCGCCGACCTGGCCGCTCTGGTCGCGCAGGGCGATGTTCGCCGTGGGGAACCCGAGCTCGCGGCCGCGTTTGTCACCCGGCTCGACCGGGCCGCGTACCACGAAAAAGGTGCCGTCGTGCTCGTCCGACATCCCGCCGTCCCGTCGTGTGCGAGGGTTTCCGTTCCGGACACGGTATCCCGGACGCGGTGGTCAGCGGGGCACGAGCACTGTGTCGGACAGCACAGGCGCGTCGTCGCGTTCGGGCGCGGTGGTGGTGACCAGCAGCCGGCCGTCCTCGCGCCACACCCGCGTCCGTAGTCGCTCACCAGGGAAAACGACGCCGGCGAACTTCGTGCTGAACGTCGCGACCCGCGCCGGGTCACCGTCGAGGAACGCGTCGATCAGCGACTTCGCCACCACTCCGTAGGTGCAGAGGCCGTGCAGGATCGGCCGGTCGAAGCCGGCCGCGCGGGCGAACGCGGGGTCGGCGTGCAGCGGGTTCCGGTCGCCGCACAGCCGGTACAGAAGCGCCTGCTGCGGCAGCGTCGGGGTCTCCAGCACGGCGTCGGGCTCGCGGTCCGGCCAGGCGATCCGGTCGGACGGCCCGCGCTCGCCGCCGAACCCGCCCTCGCCGCGCGCGAAGATGCTCGACCGCGCCGTCCACAGTGGATCCCCGCCGTCGGCGGTCACCTCGGTCTGCTGCACCAGCACCGCGGCCTTGCCCTTGTCGAACACGTCCACGATGCGCGTGCGCGCCACGGCCTTGCCCTCGACGGGGATCGGCCGGTGCAGCTCGATCTCCTGCTTGCCGTGCAGCACCTTGGCGAGGTCGATGTCCACCCCGGGGAACTTCAGCTTCGGCGGCTCGAACGTGCGCAGGTTCGCCGCCACGGTCGCGAACGTCGGGATCACCCGCAGGCCGTCCTCGTAGGTGTAGCGCAGCTCCCGCTCGTCGACCGGGTCCGCGCCCGCGCCGAGCCCCAGGTGGTACAGCAGCACGTCGGACGGCGTCCAGCCGAACGTCAGCTCGCCGAGATCGGCGCCGACGGCCAGCGCGGGGTCGATGGGCACGGGCTCTCCCTACTCGTAGCTGACGGAAACCTCGTCGGTCAACGGTACCGACTGGCACGCCAGCACGATCCCGTCGGCGATGTCCTCGGCGTCCAGGACCTCGTTGTTCAGCATCTTCACTTCACCGGAGACAAGCCGGCACGCGCACGCGCTGCACTGCCCATCACGGCACGAGTACGGCGCGTCGAGCCCCTCCTCGAGCAGGTGGTCGAGCAGCTTCCGCTGCCGCGGCCACGCGACCTGCCGCGTCTCGCCGTCGAGGCTGATGGTCAGCTGCGTGGTGCCCGCGTCGGCAGACTCGGATTCAGGCTCGGGCTCCGCGGCGCCGGCCTCGAACGGATTCCCGGTGAGCGACAGGAACTTCTCGACATGGACCCGTTCGCGCGGCACGTCCAGCTCGGTCAGCGCGGTCTTCGCCGCCGCCATGAACGGCGCCGGACCGCAGAGGAACGCCTCATGCCCGGCGTACGGCCGCACCAGTTCCCGCAGCTGTTCGGGCCGCGGCAGCCCCTGCAGGCTCTCCAGCCAGTGCAGGACGACGAGCCGTTCCGGATGGCGCGCGCCCAGCTCGGCCAGCGCCCGCGCGAAGATCACCGACTTTTCGTCCCGGTTCGCGTACACGAGCACAATGCGCCCACCGCCGCGTTCCAGTGCCGACTTGAGGATCGACATCACCGGCGTGATCCCGCTCCCCGCGGCGAACAGCAGAAAATCCCCGTCCAGCGACGCCGGGCAGAACACCCCCGACGGCGCCAGCACGTCGACGGCCGCCCCGGCCCGCAGCTCGTCGCACACCCAGTTCGAGCCGTACCCGCTGTCGGTGCGTTTCACGGTCACCTGCACCCGGTTCTCGTGCGGCGCACTCGACAGCGAGTAACACCGCGCGACCGATCCCGTGCGGTCGCTCGGAATCCGCAGGGTCAGGAACTGCCCGGGCTCGTAGACGAACGCGTCGGCGTGCTCCGCGGGCACCTCGAACACGATCGACCGCGCGTCGTCGGTTTCCCACACGACCTCGGCGACGGTCAGTGTGACGACCTCGCTCATCGCGCACCACCGGGAGCGACCCCGCCGCCTGGTTGCTCGGCGGCCGTGGCCAGGCCCAAAGCGCCGTCCCGCACCGCGTCGGCGATGCTGTCCGACAGCTTCTCGCAGGTGTCCAGCAGCGCGGTGTGCCCACCGGCCGCCGCGTGCGCCGCGAAGACCGGACAGCTGCGTGCGGCGTCCGTGGTCCACTGGATGCTGGTGTGCTTGAGGCTGTTCTTCTTCACCAGCACGCAGGTCCCGCAGCTGCGGCACTCGTGCGGCCGCAGCCCGGCGGTGAGGAACTCGGTGACCTCGGCCGTCACACCCCGGCCTCTTCCGCCTCCGCGCGCTGCCGCGCCAGGTTCTCCGCGACCTCCGCCGCCCACGCCTCGTTGGCCTTGGTCGTGTCCACCTCGAACTCGAACCGGCGGGTCATGTCCTCGCTGACGTCGGCGGCATCCACGTAGAACTGCTCGTACCAGCGCCGCAGCTGGTACACCGGCCCGTCCTCCTCGCACAGCAGCGGGTTGTTGATGGCCGACTTGTTCTTCCAGATCTCCACGTCCTGCAGGAAACCCACGCCGATGCCCTTGGCGAGCTTCGCCGCGATCTTGTCCGCGTGCTCGTCCGAGACGCCCGGCATCTTCTTCACCATGATTCCCCACTGCAGCACGAACGAAGTCGGCGACACGGGGTAGTGGCAGTTGATCAGCACGTTCTCGATCTCGAAGCCCTGGAACGAGTTCACCAGGTGGTTGATCATGTACGACGGGCCGAAGTACGAGGCCTCCGACCGCAGCAGGTTGTCCTCGCCGCCGTAGTTCGACGCCATCCCCATGTCCGGGCGGCCCTTGGTGTTGAGGTACTGCGTGGCGACGTGCCCCTCGAAGACGTTCTTGAAGTACGTCGGGTAGGCGTAGTGGATGTAGAAGAAGTGCGCCATGTCCACGACGTTGTCGATGATCTCGCGGCAGTTGGCGTTCTCGATCAGGATGGAGTCCCAGGTCCAGTTGCTCCACTCGTCGCTGAACGCGCCCTCGACGCGCGGCACCACCACGTTGTCCGGCGGCGGGTTGCCCTCGGGGTCGTGCCAGATCAGCAGCTGCTTGTTCTCCTCCAGCACGTGCCACGCGCGAGTGCGCGCCCGCAGCGGAACCCGCTTGGCGTAGGGGATCGAGACGCACTTCCCGCTGCCGCTCCACCGCCAGTCGTGGAACGGGCAGGCGATCTCGTCGCCCTTCACCGAGCCCTGGGAGAGGTCCCCGCCCATGTGCCGGCAGTACCCGTCGAGCACGTTCAGCTGGCCCGCCGAGTCGGCGAAGACGACGAGCTTGGTGCCGAACGCGTTGATGGCGTGCGGTTTCCCGTCACGGAAGGTGTCGGCGAGCCCGAGGCAGTGCCAGCCGCGGGCGAACCGCGCCGGCGGCGCGCCCGCGTCGATCGTGCGGACGGTCTCGGAACCTTGCGTCTGTGGCGTCACTGCCTGCCTCCCGTGCCGGTCCGATCTTCGTTCGCCAGCCGCTCGGCCGCAAGGTAGCCGAACACCATCGCGGGCCCGATCGTCGCGCCGGGCCCGGCGTAGGTACGGCCCATCACGGCCGCGCTGGTGTTTCCCGCCGCGTACAGCCCGGGGACGACGGAGCCGTCCTCACGCAGCACGCGCGCGTTTTCGTCGGTGCGCAGCCCGCCCTTGGTGCCGAGGTCGCCGGGCACGATCTTGACCGCGTAGTACGGCGCCTTCGACAGCTCTCCCAGGCTCGGGTTCGGCCGGTTGCGCGGGTCGCCGTAGTAGTGGTCGTACGCACTGCTGCCGCGGTTGAAGTCCTCGTCGACCCCGGCTCGGGCGAAGCCGTTGAAACGGTCGACGGTCGCCGTCAGCGCTTCGACGGGTACCTCGATGCGTTCGGCGAGTTCGGCGAGGCTGGGCGCCTTCGCGACGATCCCCGCCTTGTACCAGCGGCCGGGCAGCGGCTGCCGCGGGCCGATGCCGGTGAACAGGTAGCGGTCCTTGTACCGCTGGTCGAACACCAGCCACGTCGGGATGTGCTCACCCGGCCCGTCGCCTTCGCCGTACATCGCGTGCACTGCTTCGACGTACGGCGCGGACTCGTTCACGAACCGCTGCCCGCGCGTGTCCACCATCAGGCAGCCCGGCCGCGACCGCTCGGCGAGCGCGAACCACGGGCCGCCGGTCAGCGGCATCGTCGGTCCCCACCAGGCGTCGTCCATCAGGTCGACGGCCGCGCCGAGCTTGAGCCCGGCCGTGATGCCGTCGCCGGTGTTGGCCACGGCGCCGACGGTCCATTCGGTGCCGATCGGCGCGCGCTGGTACTTGGTGCGCATCTCCTCGTTGTGCTCGAAGCCGCCGCAGGCGAGGATCACGCCGCGCCGCGCGCGGAACAGCGTCTCGACGCCGTTGTGCCGGGCGAGCACCCCGGTGACCTGGTCGTCCTCGGTGTGCAGGTCGAGCAGCGGGGTGTCCAGGAGGACCTCGACGCCCGCTCGCCGCAACCCGATCCGGAGCCCGGCCGCAAGCGCTTGTCCCATGGCGAGCAGCTGCTGCCCGCGCAGGCGCCCGGCCAGCCACCGGGCGCCGAGCCCGAGCACCCGGGCCAGACCGCGGGGGTGCCGTGCGATCAGGCTCAGCCAGCGGTAGTCCGACTGCGTGATCGGCACTCCCAGCGGCGGCGCGCTGTACGGCGGCTCGAGGTGCGCGAGGTCCGCGCCGAGCAGCTTGCCGTCCAGCGCCTTCGGCTCCACCGACCGTCCGCCGGGCCGTCCGCCGGGCGCCTCGGGGTGGTAGTCGCTGTACCCGCGGACCCAGCGGAACTTCAGCGGGGTCCGCGCGCCGACGAACTCCAGCACCTCGGGCCCGCGGGCCAGGAAGGCGTCGCGGCGCTCGGCCGGGACGACGTCGCCGACGATCGCCTCCAGGTACTCGCGTGCCCGTTCGGGCGGTTCGTCGATTCCGGCTTCCTTCAGCGCGTGGTTCCCGGGGATCCAGACGCCGCCGCCGGACCGGGCCGTCGACCCGCCGAAGCAGGCCGCCTTCTCCAGGACGACGGTGGTCAACCCCCGGTGCGCGGCGGCTAGGGCCGCGGTCATCCCGGCAGCGCCGCTGCCGACCACCACAACGTCGTACTCGTTCGCCATGCCACCTCACATGCAACGTGTTATAGCGCGTTACTGGCCTGTTCGGAGCCGCTTCTGTCACCATAGACGAGAACGTGTTCCAGTTCTAGGGTGGCTCGATATGGACGAACTCGTGGCGGATGTCGTGATCATCGGATCGGGAGCGGCCGGCGCGTGCGCGGCCATCGAGGCGGCCGACGCGGGCGCCGAAGTGCTCCTGCTCGACCGCTTCGCCGGAGGCGGAGCCAGCCGGGTCAGTGGCGGCGTGGTCTACGCCGGCGGTGGCACCGGACAACAGCGTGCGGCGGGTGTCGAGGACACCGTCGACGCGATGTACGAGTACCTCCGGCTCGAAACCGGCGAAATCGTCTCCGAGCGGACGCTGCGGCGCTTCTGTGAGGAGAGTCCCGCCATGATCACCTGGCTGGAGGCCCAGGGTGTTCCGTTCGAGGGCAGCTTGTGCCCGTACAAGACGTCCTATCCCAGCGACAAGCACTACCTCTACTACTCCGGCAGTGAGGCCTCGGGCGGATTCCGGGAGGCGGCGAAACCCGCGCCGCGCGGACACCGGGTCAAAGGGCCGGGAACCTCGGGCAAGCTCCTCATGGCGCGCCTCGCCGAGGCCGTGCGCCGCCGCGGCATCCGGGTCCTGCCGCAAACGCAGGCGCAAAGCCTGGTGACGGCGGCTGACGGCACCGTCACCGGCGTGGTCGTGGAGAGTCTCCGCGATGCGCCTCGCTGGGCGCGTGCCCGTCACGCACGCCTCTCGGTATACTCCGCGAAGCCGGGCATCTATGTGCCGTCGCTGCGCAAATCGCTGCATCGCCGCGTCGAACGGATCGAACGGCGGCACGGCCGCGAGCTGAAGATCACCGCCCGGCGTGGCGTGATCCTCGCCGCGGGCGGGTTCATCGCGAACCGTGAACTGGTGCGTGAGCACGCGCCCGCCTACCGCGGCGGCCTCGCGCTCGGCACGTCGGCCGACGACGGGTCGGGCATCCGGCTCGGCGTCGAAGCCGGCGGGCGGACGGCCGAAATGGACCGGATCTCGGCGTGGCGGTTCCTGACGCCGCCGGCGGCGTTCCTGGGCGGCCTGCTCGTCGACGCGGCCGGCCACCGGATCATCGACGAGTCCCGCTACGGCGCCGCGATCGGCGAGCGGATGATCACCGCGCACGGCGGCCAGGGCTGGCTGCTCGTCGACGCGCCGATCGTGGCCGAGGCCCGCCGCGACGGGCGTCGGCAAGGACAGTGGTTCGCCTGGCTGCAACTGCGTTATCTCCTGCGCCGGGGCCGCGTCTCCGGTGTCACGGTGGAAGAGGTCGCGCGCCGCGCCGGCGTCGACCCGGCCGGCCTCACGGCCACCTATGAGGCGTATCGGCGCGGGCCGGATCCGATGGGCAAGCCGGCCGAGTTCACGCGCCCGCTGGACACTCCGCCGTATTCGCTCATCGACGTCTCGGTCAAGCCGAACCTCGGCTACCCGTGCCCGATGCTCACCCTCGGGGGGCTCGTGGTCGACGAGGACACCGGCGCGGTGGCCGGCGTGCCCGGGCTGTACGCCGCCGGGCGGACCGCGGTGGGAATCTGTTCTAGCTCCTACGTCAGCGGTCTGTCGCTGGCCGACTGCGTCTTCTCCGGTCGCAGGGCCGGATTGCACAGCGCGCTGGAGCCGGATCGCATCGACAAAAACGAGAACGTGTTCTAGTCTTGGTCGAGTCGAGCGAGAGAGGGACGGCCGATGAGCGAGCTGGCTGCCGACGCGGTGATCACGGCGATCCGGGACCTGCTCCCGGTGCTGCGGGACCGCGCACAGGAGACCGAGGACGCGCGCCGCGTACCCGCCGAGTCGGTCAAAGCACTGCAGGAGACCGGGTTTTTCAAGCTGCTGCAACCGAAACCGTATGGCGGGGTGGAAGCCGACCCGGTGAGCTTCTACACCGCCGTGAAACTCATCGCGAGTGCCTGCGGGTCCACGGGCTGGGTCGCCTCCATCCTCGGCGTCCACCCGTGGCACGTGGCGCTGTTCGATGCGCAGGCGCAGCAGGACGTCTGGGGTGAGGACACCGACGTGCGCATCTCGTCGTCCTACGCCCCGATGGGCAAGGCGACCGTGGTCGACGGCGGCTACCGGCTGTCGGGCCGGTGGAGCTTCTCCTCCGGCTGCGACCACTGCTCGTGGGTCCTGCTCGGCGGGCCGGCGCTCGCCGACGGCAAGCCGGTGGACTTCTGCACCTACCTGGTCCCGATCGCCGACTACTCCATCGTCGACGTCTGGGACACGGTCGGCCTGCGCGGGACGGGCTCCAACGACATCGTCGTCGACGACGTGTTCGTGCCGCAGCACCGGGCGCTGAGCTTCATGGCGACGTCGAAGTGCCGCACGCCGGGCCAGGACGTGAACCCCGGCCCGCTGTACAAGCTGCCGTACGGCTCGGTGCACCCCAGCACGATCACCGCGCCGATCATCGGCATGGCGCAGGGCGCCTACGACGCTCATGTGGAGCACCAGGGCAAGCGCGTCCGCGCGGCGTACGCGGGGGAGCAGTCCAAAGAGGACCCGTTCGCGAAGGTGCGGATCGCCGAGGCCGCCAGCGAGATCGACGCGGCCTGGCTGCAGCTCACGCACAACATCGACGAGCTGTACCAGCACGCGTGCCGCGGCGAGAAGCTGCCGTTCAGCACCCGGCTGCGCGTCCGGCGGGACCAGGTGCGCGGGACCGAGCGGGCGATCTCCGCCATCGACCGGCTCTTCGAGAACTCCGGTGGCCGCGCGATCCAGCGGGGCACGCCGATCCAGCGCTTCTGGCGCGACGCGCACGCCGGCCGGGTGCACGCGGCCAACGACGCCGAGCGCGCGTACGTCATGTTCGGCACCGGCGCCTTCGGGCTGCCCGTCGAGAATGCGATGGTGTGATGGCACCCGAGGGCGCGTACGTCAAGGTCCGAAGTGGACTGAAGCTGCACTACCACGAGGCCGGCTCCGAACACGAGGAGACGGTGATCCTCTTGCACGGCGGCGGCCCCGGCGCGTCGGCGTGGAGCAACTTCGGGCGCAACCTGCCGGTGTTCGGCAAGGCGTACCGCACGCTCGCCGTCGACCAGCCCGGGTTCGGCCGGTCCGACAAGCCGGCCGAGCATCCGCAGTACTTCCGGCACAGCGCCGACGCCGTCGCCGGGCTCATGGACGAGCTGGGCATCGAGCGGGCGCACCTGGTCGGCAACTCGCTCGGCGCCGGTGCCGCCGTCCGGCTGGCCCTCAACCACCCGGACCGCGCCGGCCGGCTGGTGCTCATGGGGGCCGGCGGCCTGAGCGTGAACCTCTTCGCGCCCGATCCGACGGAAGGCGTGCGTAACCTCGCCCGGTTCGGGGCCGACCCGTCGAGGGAGCGCATGGAGGCGTTCCTGCGCATCATGGTGCACAACCAGGCGCTGGTCACCGACGAGCTGATCGACGAGCGGCTCGCCGCCGCGAGCGCGCCGGAGTCCCTGGCCGCGATGCGGGCGATGGGCCGGTCGTTCACGCAGCCGGACACGTACGAGGAAGGGCTGCTCTGGCGCGACGCGTACCGGCTGCGGCAGCGGGTGCTGCTCGTCTGGGGCCGCGAAGACCGGGTCAACCCGCTCGACGGGGCGTTGCTGGCGCTGAAGACGATTCCGCGCGCGCAGCTGCACGTGTTCGGCGGGTGCGGGCACTGGGCGCAGCTGGAGAAGTTCGACGAGTTCAACCGGCTCGCCCTCGACTTTCTCGGGAGTTCGTGATGAGCATCCGCTCGCTGGCATACCTGCGCATCGAAGCGACCGACCTCGACGCCTGGCGTATGTACGGCCTCAAGGTGCTCGGCATGGTCGAAGGCTCCGGGAGCGACCCGGACGCGCTTTACCTGCGCATGGACGACTTTCCCGCGCGGCTCGTGATCTTCCCGGGCACTCGGGACCGGCTGGCGCAGGCCGGCTGGGAGACCGAGAACGCCGCCGGGCTCCAGGAGATCCGCTCGCGGCTGGAGGCGGCTTCCGTGCCGTACAAGGAAGGCACGCCCGAGCAGCTGGGCGACCGGCGGGTGGACGAGCTGATCAGCTTCGACGACCCCTCCGGCAACACCCTCGAGGTGTTCCACGGTGCGGCGCTGCAGCATCGCCGGGTGGTCAGCCCGTACGGCCACCGTTTTGTCACCGGTGAGCAAGGGCTCGGCCACGTGGTGCTGTCGACCCACGACGACGCCGCGTCCCTGGCCTTCTACCGCGACGTGCTCGGTTTCCGGCTGCGCGACTCCATGCGCCTGCCGCCGCAGCTCGTGGGCCGCCCCGCCGACGGCGAACCGGCGTGGCTGCGCTTCTTCGGCTGCAACCCGCGCCACCACAGCCTGGCGTTCCTGCCGATGCCCACGCCCAGCGGGATCGTCCACCTGATGGTCGAGGCCGAGGAGACCGACGACGTGGGGCTCTGCCTCGACCGCGCGCTCCGGCGCAAGGTGCCGATGTCCGCGACGCTCGGGCGGCACGTGAACGACCTGATGCTGTCGTTCTACATGAAGACCCCCGGCGGCTTCGACGTCGAGTTCGGCTGCGAGGGCCGGCAGGTCGACGACGAGAGCTGGATCGCCCGGGAGAGTACGGCGGTTTCGTTGTGGGGGCACGACTTCTCCGTCGGTGTCCAGTGACGGCCGTGCTGGACCCGTTCCGGTTCCGCGCGGTGCTCGGGCACTTCTGCACCGGGGTCACGGTGGTCACGGGACACGACGGTGCCGCACCGGCCGGGTTCGCCTGCCAATCCTTCGCGGCGCTCTCGCTGGACCCGCCGCTGGTGCTGTTCTGCGTGGCGCGGACGTCGCGGACCTGGCCGGTGCTCGCCGAGTCCGGGTCCTTCGCCGTCAACGTGCTCGCCGAGCACCAGCGGGAGGTCAGCGCCGTGTTCGGCGCTCGCGGGGCCGACAAGTTCGCGTCGGTGCCGTGGCGGCCGGCCCCCTCCGGGGCACCGCTGCTCGACGGCGCGCTGACCTGGGTGGACTGCACGCTCGAGGCCGTGCACACCGCCGGTGACCACCTCGTGGTGGTCGGCCGGGTGACGGCGCTGGGGGAGACGTCGGACGCTCGTCCACTGCTGTTCCATCGCGGCCAGTACACCGTGACGGAGCCGGTGCCGGACGCGCTCACGGCGCTGATGCCGTGGCCCCGCCCGGACGACTGGCTGTAGGTCACTTCCAGCGAAAGTGGACAAAAACCCGGCCGAAGTTGTCCTTGTCCTTTTCGACCCGGTGGTACAGCGCCTTGATGTCCTTGCGCTCCAGGAAGCGCAGGACGTGTTTCTTCAGCTGACCGGAACCCTTGCCGGGGATGATCTCGACCAGCGGCGCCTTCTTCGCCACGGCCTCGTCGATGACCGCCTGCAGGGCGCGGTCGATCTCGCCGCCGTGGTTGTAGATGTCGTGCAGGTCGAGTTTCAGCTTCATGGCCTCCAGCCTGCCACTGGTCTCGTCCGTCAAGGCCTCCTTACCCGCGTGGGACGCGGGTAAGGAGGCCTTGACGGCTTTCGGCCGGCAAGAAGTTGATCAGTTACGTGATGTTAACAATTGACCATCTACTCGGAGACTTGGTCCAAACCATGCGACCATCTTGGTCATGAATCATCTTCACGTTCGAGCAACGGCGCCGAACCCCATGATTCTCTTGATTCTCTACGCGCCAGCGGGAGCACGGCGGCGGAGGAACCGCCGAAGATGTGAACCACAGTAGGAGGACCACATGAAGGCAACCCGCTTACTTGTCGGCATCACCGCTGTCGCCGGGACCATGTTCCTGGCCGTCCCCGCCTACGCCGCCAGCGGCCAGGTCGACGGCAACATCACCGTGGGCGGCTCGAGCTGCTCGTGGACCAACGCGACCACCAGTGACGTACCGCCGAACACCGTGACCATCGACCACACGACCGTCAAGCCCAGTTGTAGCGGCAGCATCGTGGCGAGCCTGACCAACGACCCGACAGCGACCTTCGACGACACGGCCGGCACAGTGTCCGCGCCCGAGGTCGACGTCACCGGGACGGTGCTCGGCATCAACTGCTCCTACAAGGTGACCGGCCTGTCGCTCTCCCGCCAGGGAACGACGCGGACTTACACCGGTGGCCCCTTCACCGCCAACGGCGGCGGCGGGCTGTGCCCCAGCACGGAAACCGTGGACTCCGCCACGTTGACCTTCCACTGAGGCTGATGAGCTTCTCCTGATCGACAGCGGCGCGGAGCGACCCCTCTCTTCACGAGGGGCCGCTCCGCGCTTGCCGTTATTCGAGTGTCTGCCACCAGCCGTCGACCGCCGGCGGGTTCGCGACGTTGAGCCGCTCGCCCGGCTTCGGCACGGCGAGCGCGAGGTCGTTGGCCTTGGCTTCGCGCCACACGCGGTCGGCGGGCTCGGCCCAAGGGTGCATGGCGAGGGAGAACGTCGCCCAGTGCACCGGCACGAGCAGGCCGCCCCGCACGTCGATGTGCGCGGCGACGCCTTCCTCCGGGGTCATGTGGATGTCCGGCCAATGCGGGGCGTACGCGCCGATCTGGATCAGGGCGGCGTCGAACGGGCCGTGTTCTTCGCCGATTTTCGCGAAGCCGTCGAAGTAACCGGTGTCGCCGCTGTAGAAGACGCGGTGCCGGGGCCCGGCGATGACCCACGACGTCCAAAGGGTGCTGTCGTTGCTGATCCCCCGGCCGGAGAAGTGCTGTGCCGGGGTGGCGACGAAGCGGATGCCGCCGACCTCGGCCTCCTCGTTCCAGTCGAGCTCCACGATCCGCGAACTCGGCACCTGCCACCGTTCGAGGTGCGCGCCGACGCCCAGTGGCACCAGGAAGGGCGCGTCGTGGGTGGCGAGCAGCTCGCGCACGGTGGCGAGGTCGAGGTGGTCGTAGTGGTCGTGGGAGATCACGATCGCGTCCACCCGGCCGACGGAGCCGAGCGGCACCGGCGGTGCGTGCAGCCGCCGCGGGCCGGCGAACGCGGCGGGCGACACCCGGTCGCTCCACACCGGATCGCACAGCACGCGGGCCCCGTCGATCTCCACGAGCGTGGACGCGTGCCCGTACCAGGTCAGGTAGACGCCGTCGGTGGACTCCGCGGCCGGTTCCGCGACGAGCGGGATCTCCCCGCCGGGCTTGCGCTGCGCCCGGGTCTCACCGAAGAGCATCTCGCGCAGGATGCCGCCCGCGGCCGAGGGCGACGGCGACGCCCGGGTGGACGAGGTGTTGTGGAACAGCCCGTCGGCGAACTGAGGCGACCGGCGCATGCGCTCGGCCCGCGCACCGGTGGCCTTCGCGCCGAAGGCCACCGGGAAATCGCTGAGCGCCGAGACTGTCTTCCTCACCATGTCCCCGAGTCTACGAACGCTTCCTGAGAGGGGCCCCAGTTTCATGCAGGTGGGTGAGTGCTTGCCGGTAGGAGTCGATCAGGCCGGTCTGCAGGTAGGGCACGCCGAGCTCCGCGCAGTAGTCCCGCACGATCGGCTGCGCCCGGCGCAGGTGCACCGAGGGCATGCTCGGGAACAGGTGGTGCTCGATCTGGTAGTTCAGCCCGCCCAGCGCGACGTCGATCACCGCGCCGCCGCGGACGTTGCGGGAGGTGAGCACCTGCTTGCGCAGGAAGTCGAGCTCGGGGCGGCCGGTGAGCGTCGGCATGCCCTTGTGGTTCGGCGCGAAGATCGATCCCATGTAGACACCCCAGACTCCCTGGTGGACCACGAGGAAGAGCAGTGCCAGGCCGGGCGGGAGGACGATGAACAGGGCGGACAGGTAAACGACGAAGTGGGTCGCCAGCAGGGCGGCCTCGACGCGGCGGCCGCGCAGGCCGGGCTTGGCGACCGCGCGGATGCCCGACCAGTGCAGGTTCAGGCCTTCGAGGGTGAGCAGCGGGAAGAACAGGAAGGCCTGGTACCGCCCGATGAACCGGGGCACGCCGCGGCTCGCGCGGGCCTGGTCCTTCGACCAGACGAGGATGTCCGGATCCACGTCGGGATCCAGCTCCTCGTGGTTGGGGTTCGCGTGGTGGCGGGTGTGCTTGTCCATCCACCACCCGTAGCTCATGCCGACGCCGAGGTTGCCGGCGATGCGGCCGGCGATCTCGGTCGGGCGGCGGGTGCGGAACACCTGGCGGTGGGCGAGGTCGTGTGAGAGCAGGGCGATCTGGCCGAACATGAAGGCCTGGAACACCGCGATCGCGAGCTGCCACCACGAGTCGCCGAGCAGCGCGAACGCCACCCAGCCGCCGGTGAACAGCGCGGTCACGAGGGTGATCCGGAACGTGTAGTAGCCGGGGCGCCGCGCGAGCAGGCCGGCGTCGGCGATCCGCCGGGACAACCGGGCGAAGTCGCTGCCGGAACCGGCCGGGGCGGACTGGACGAGGTTCTCTGTGGTCACCTCGTTGAGTGTTTCGGCGATCAGGGCCGGGCAGAACCCTGCACACCCGACGAGCGTTGCGGGGGTTGCCCCTACCCCCTAGGGGTGGACGCGAGCGAGGTGGTGATGCGGCGGGCCGAACAGCTGCGCCGTCGCGTGGGCGCGTTTGAGGTACCGGTGGGCGGGATGTTCCCAGGTGACGGCGATGCCGCCGTGCAACTGGATCATCTCGGCGGCCACCGTCGTGAAGGCTTCGCTGCAGTGCACTTTGGCCACCGCGGCGAGCCGGGACGACGTGGGCGCGGCGTAGGCGGCCGAGCGGGCGGTCTCGACCAGGACGTGCAAATCGGCCATCCGGTGCTTGAGCGCCTGGAAGCTCCCGATCGGACGGCCGAACTGCTCTCGTCGCAGCGTGTAGCCGACGGTGAGCTCCAGGGCGCGCGCGGCGGCACCGGCTTGCTCGGCGGCGAGGACAGCACAGGCGACGTCCCGTACACGGCCGAGGTCGACGGGGCCGAGCGGCCGGGCCGGGACCTGGTCGAGGATCACCGTGGCCAGGTGGCGGGTCTCGTCCATGCCCGCGACGGCCGTCCGCCGGACGCCGGGGTGGGCCGGGTCGACCTCGAACAGAGCGGGGCCGTCGGCGGTCGTCGCGGCGACGAGGAGGACGGTGGCCTCGGCGCCGTCGAGGACGTAGTGCGCGCTCCCGTCCACAGTGTTTCCCTGCGCTTGGACTGCGGGGTGCTGCGGGTCCCAGCGGTCGCCGGCCCAGGCCAGTGCGCCGACAACGCCCTCGGCCAGCTGGGGCAGGATCCTGGCGCACGCGCTGTCGTCGCGGGTGGTGAGCAGTGCCGTCGTGGCGAGCACAGCGGAGCCGAGGAACGGCACGTCGGCCAGGACCCGGCCGAGTTCCTCCGCGACGATCTGCACCTCGGTGATGCCTGCGCCTTCGAGGCCGCCGAAGCGTTCCGGCACGGTCAGGGCGGCGACGCCGATCTGCGCGCACAGTGCGGTCCAAGGCTCGGGCTCGCGTTCGAGGAGCTTGCGCACACCGGCGCGTAGCTGGTCCTGCTCCGGGGTCACGGGGCGATCGCCGCCAGGACGCGGTGACGGTGGACGGCGGGGGTGCCCCAGGCGGTCGTCAGGGCGCGGACGCGGGTGAGCCGCAGGCCGAGTGGGTGTTCGGCGGTGTAGCCGATCGCGCCGTGGACCTGGAGGGCGGTGCGCGCGGCCAGGTGGGCGGCATCGCCGCAGGCGACCTTGGCGGCGGAGACGTCGGCGGGATCGGCGGTGACGGCGGCGCCGTGCAGCAGCGGCCGGGCCAGTTCGAGGGCGGTGGCGACCTCGGCGAGCAGGTGCTTGACCGCCTGGAAACGGCCGATCTCGCGGCCGTACTGGCGGCGTTGGCCGGCGTGCGCGACGGACATCTCCAGCAGCCCGCGGCCCGCGCCCAGGAGCTGGGCGGCGGTGAGGAGGGCACCCAGGTCGAAGGCGCGGGCCGGGTCCAGCGCGGGACCGAGTTCGTCGCCGGGGACGGGCTCGAAGAGATGACGGGAGGGATCGAGCGAGGCTAGGGGAGTGCCGGGGGCGAAGCCGCGCAGGCGAGCGCCGTCGACGAGGAAGCGGGCGTCGGCGATGTCGGCGTCCAAAGCGAACGGGACATGAGGAGGGAAGGCCAGGGACACAAGGGTTTCGCCGGCGGCGGTGGAGGCCAGGATCTCGTCGTCGAGCAGGCAGGGGAGGACGGCGGAGTCCGTCCACGGGCCGGGCGGGCAGAAGCGGCCGAGGACCTCGAAGGCGAGGACGGCGTCGACGGTGGTGGCGCCGGTGCCGTCCTCCTCGGCCAGGCCGCCGCGGTGGGCGGGAGTGGTCAAGGCCGCGACGCCCTGGTCGGCGAGGCGGCGCCAGATCTTCAACCCCGGGCCATGGTCGCCGCTTGCCCAGGCGCGGGTGGCCGCGTCACAGTCCTGAGTGGACAACAGGGAGTCCAGGGACGCGGCGAACGCCTCCTGCTCCGGGGACAACGCGAACTTCACCGGTCTCCCTTCGGCAGGCCGAGCAGGCGTTCCGCGACGATCGTGCGCTGGATCTGGTCCGTGCCGCCGTAGATGGGGCCGGCCAGGGAGAACAGCCAGCCGTCCGTCCAGGGGCCGCGGAGTTCGGCGGACGGGCCGAGGAGGTCGAGGGCGGTTTCGTGGAGGGCAACGTCGAGGTGTGACCAGAACAGCTTGTTGACGCTGGACTCCGGCCCCAGCTCGGCACCGGACGCGAGGCGCGTGACCGTGCCGAAGGTGTAGAGCTGGTACGCCCGCGCGCCGATCCACGCGTCGGCGACGCGCGCTGCCGTCGACTCCGGCCGGCCGGCCGAGGACCACAGGGACACCAGCCGGTCGGCGGCGGCGAGGAAGCGGCCGGGGCTGCGCAGCGACAGGCCGCGTTCGTTGTTGGCGGTGGTCATGGCCACGCGCCAGCCGTTGCCGGGGGTGCCGATCACGTCCGCGTCCGGGACGAACACGTCGTCGAAGAAGATCTCGGCGAAGCCGGGTTCACCGTCGAGCTGGGGGATGGGCCGGACGGTCACGCCGGGGGCGCGCAGGTCGGCCATCAGGTAGGTCAGGCCGTGGTGCCGGGCCGACTCGGGGTCGCTGCGGAACAGGCCGAACGCGCGGTCCGCGAAGGCGGCGCGGGAGCTCCAGGTCTTCTGGCCGTTGAGGAGCCAGCCGCCGTCGGCGGGGGTGGCGGTGCTGCGCAACGCCGCGATGTCGCTGCCGGCTTCGGGCTCAGACCAGGCCTGCGCCCAGACTTCCTCGGCGCGCGCCATCTTCGGCAGGATCCGCGCGAGCTGCTCGGGGGTGCCGTGGGAGAAAAGGGTGGGTGCCAGCATGAAGATGCCGTTCTGGTTGACACGGCCGGGCGCGCCCGCGGCGTAGTACTCCTCCTCGAAGAGCACCCACTCGAGCAGGCTCGCGTCACGGCCGCCGTACTCGCGCGGCCACGAGACGACGGACCAGTGCGCGTCCGCCAGCGCCGCCTCCCACTCACGGTGCGCGGCGAACCCTTCCGCGGTGTCGAACGACGGCAATGGCGACCGCGGCACGTGCGCGGCCAGCCATTCCCGGGCCTCGCCGCGGAACTGACGGGCGGCTTCGTCGAGGTCGAGGTCCATCGCGGTCACGCCTCGCGCTCGGGCGCCGGAGCGCGCATCGAACGGGCGTTCTGGCCGGCCAGGGAATCGCCGGTGGTTTCGGCATTGTGGGAGTGGCCGAGGTGATGGAGGGCGAAGGCCGAGTCCATACCCGAACGCAAGCCCATGAGGTCTTCGGCTTGATTCACGGCCTTTTTCGCCAGCGCCAAGCCAAAGCGCGGCATCTCGGCGATTTTCGACGCCAGCGCCAGGGTTTCCGACTCCAGTGCGGCCCGCGGCACCACGCGGTTCAACATGCCCCACGCCAGTGCCTGCTCCGCGCTGAAGCGCTCGCCCGTGAACAGCACCTCCTTCGCCGCGCGGGGGCCCAGGACCCACGGGTGCGCGAAGTACTCCACGCCCGGGATGCCCATGCGGACCACGGGATCGGCGAAGAACGCGTCGTCGGAGGCGACGATCAGGTCGCAGACCCAGGCGAGCATCAGGGCGCCCGCGATGCACGCGCCCTGCACGCTCGCGATCGTCGGCTTCGGGAGTTCGCGCCAGCGGCGGCACATTCCCAGGTATACCTCGGATTCACGGGCGAAGCGCTGGTCCGCGCCGGACGCGTCCACGTGGTCCCACCAGGTCACCGCGCGGCGGTCGAACGAGACGTCCGCGTCGCGGCCCGGGGAGCCGATGTCGTGGCCCGCCGAGAAGTGCTTGCCCGCGCCGGCCAGGACGATCACCTTCACGGCGTCGTCCGAGACGGCGCGGGTGAAGGCGTCGTCGAGGGCGTAGGTCATCGCCGAGTTCTGGGCGTTGCGATACTCGGGCCGGTTCATGGTGACGATCGCGACCGGTCCACGCCGCTCGTAGACGACCTCAGACATCCTTGTCCTCCCGCAGCACTCGTTTCAGCACCTTGCCCGCCGGGTTGCGCGGCAGCTCCGCCCGGAGCGCCACCGAACGCGGCAGCTTGTAGTTCGCCAGGCTCTCCCGGCAGTGCGCCAGCAGGTCCTCAGTGGACGGATGACGTCCCGGCCTCGCCACCACATACGCGCGGCCGACCTCGCCCAGCCGCGCGTCGGGCACGCCGACGACCGCCGACTCCGCGACGTCCGGGTGCCACGCCAGCACCTGCTCCACTTCGGCCGGGTAGACGTTGAACCCGCCGCACACGTACATGTCCTTCAGCCGGTCGGTGATCCGCAGGTAACCGCGCGGGTCCAGCTCGCCGACGTCGCCGGTGTGCAGCCAGCCCCCGGCGTCGACCGCCGCGGCGGTGGCGTCCGGGTCGTCGAGGTAACCCAGCATCACGTTCGGGCCGCGCAGCAGGACCTCGTCGTGGTCGCCGAGGCGCACCTCGAACCCCGCGGTCGCGCGGCCCGCGAAGCGCGCGACCACCTCGGGCGGGTCGTCGGGGCGGCTCATCGTCGCGACCACGGCCTCGGTCAGCCCGTACGCGGTCAGCACGGTCTCGAAGCCCAGCTCGGCGCGCATCCGCTCGACCAGCGCGACCGGCACCGTCGCCGCGCCCGTGACGGCCAGGCGCAGGCTCGACAGGTCCGCGGCCGCGCGCTCCGGCGCGTCCAGCAGCACCTGGTAGATCGTCGGCGCGCCCGGCAGCACGCTGATCCGCTCGTCCTCGACCATTCGCAGCGTCTCGCGGACGTCGAACACCCGCTGCGGCACGATCGTCGCGCCGGTCAGCACCGCGGCCAGGATCCCTGCCTTGTAACCGAAACTGTGGAAAAACGGGTTCACCACGAGATAGCGGTCGCGCTCGGTCAGCGCGCCGCACGAAGCCCACGCGGCCGCGACGCCGAGCGCCTGCCGGTGCGAGCTCATCGCCCCCTTGCTGCGGCCCGTGGTGCCCGAGGTGAACAGGATGTCGCTGACGTCGCCGGGCGCGGCCGTCGCGGTGAAGTCGTCGGAAAAGCCCTCCAGCGCGGACCACTCCGTGACGCCAGGGACCGGTTCCTCGGGACCTTCCACGGGCACCCGGAGCACCACCGGCGGGAGTGGGCCGAGGGCGGAAATCCGGTCGGTGTCCAGGAAACGGCCGGTGATCACCAGGGCCGACACGCCCGCCCGCGTGAGGATGTCGTGCGTTTCGCGTGCCGTGAACCGGGTGCTGACCGGCACCAGCGTCGCGCCCGCGTACAGCGCGCCGAGGCCCGCGACGACCCAGTGCCACGTGTTGGGGGAGTTGACCGCGACCCGCGCGCCCGGGCGGATGCCTTGTGCCGCCAGGAAGTTCGCGCACTGACGTACCCGGCCGCGCAGCTGGGCCCAGGTCAGCCGCACGGCACCGTCCACCACGGCTTCACCCGTGGGGTACCGCTCCGCGACCGCGTCCAGCGCCGCCGGCACGGTCGGATCGGACAGCGACATCGCAGGCCTCCCTAGCAAGTGCTTGGTAGGGTAACCTACGGACGAGCCCCGAGGCCAGAGGAGGAACGGTGGACGACTTCCGTGCGGACGTCCGGGCCTGGCTGGCCGAGCACCTCGACCCGGCGTTGAAGGGCCTCGGCGGGCCGGGCCGTGAACACGAGGCGTTCGAGGAACGCCGGGCGTGGGAGCGGAAGCTGGGCGCCGCCGGCTGGAACGGGATCGGCTGGCCCCCGCACCACGGCGGCCGCGGCGCGACGCTCGCCGAGCAGGTCGTCTTCCATGAGGAGTACGCCCGCGCCGACGCCCCCGCGCGCGTCAGCCATCTCGGCCAGGAACTGCTCGGCCCCACGCTGATCGCGTTCGGCAGCGAGGCGCAGCAACGCCGTTTCCTGCCGAAGATCCTCGCCGTCGAAGAGCTGTGGTGCCAGGGCTACTCCGAGCCGGGCGCCGGCTCGGACCTCGCCGCGGTGTCGACGTCCGCGCGCTCCGAAGACGGCGAGTGGGTGGTCACCGGGCAAAAGGTGTGGACCTCGCTCGCGCACGTCGCCGACTGGTGTTTTGTGCTCGCCCGCACCGAGCCCGGCTCGAAACGCCACCACGGGCTCAGCTTCCTGCTCGTGCCGCTGCGCCAGGACGGCGTCGACGTCCGGCCGATCCGGCAGCTCACCGGCACGGCCGAGTTCAACGAGGTGTTCTTCGACGGCGCTCGCACCACCGAAGTGGTCGGCGAGCCCGGTGACGGCTGGCGGGTCGCGATGGGGCTGCTCGGCTTCGAACGCGGGGTCGCCACGCTCGGCCAGCAGATCGGCTTCCGCCGTGAGCTGGAAGCGCTGTGCCGGCTCGCCGAAGAAAGCGGCGCGGCGGCCGACCCGCACATCGCCGAACAGCTGAACCGCGCGTGGGTGGGGCTGGAGGTGCTGCGCGCGCACGCCGTCCGCACCCTCGGCGACAGCGGCCCCGGCGCGGCCAGCGTCGTCAAGCTCGTCTGGGCGGGCTGGCACCGGAGGCTGGGCGAGCTGGCCATGCTGGTGCGCGGCGCCTCCGGCCTCGTCGCGCCGGATGAACTCGACTCGTGGCAACGGCTTTTCCTGTTCTCTCGCGCCGACACGATCTACGGCGGCTCCGACGAGATCCAGCGCAATGTCATCGCCGAGCGAGTGCTCGGCCTGCCGAGGGAGGCCCGTCCTTGATCAGTGTCGGAAAATACCCCGAGGGTGCGAACCTGTTGCGGGACAAGGTCGTGGTGGTCACCGCGGCCGCCGGGACGGGCATCGGGTCCGCCGCCGCGAAGCGGTGCCTGGAGGAGGGCGCGCGCGTGGTCGTCAGCGACCGGCACGAGCGGCGCCTGCGCGAGACGGCCGAAGAGCTGGGCGCCGACGTCCACGCCGTCCCGTGCGACGTCACTCGTGAGGAGGACGTCCAACACCTCGTCGACAGCACTGTCGAACACTTCGGCCGCCTCGACGTGCTGATCAACAACGCGGGCCTCGGCGGCACCTGCTCGCTGCTGGACATGACCGACGACGAGTGGTCGCGGGTCCTCGATGTCACCCTGAACGGCACCTTCCGCGCCACCCGCGCCGCGCTGCGCCGGTTCGCCGCGCAGGGGACCGGCGGCGCGATCGTCAACAACGCGTCCGTGCTCGGCTGGCGCGCGCAGGGCGGGCAGGCGCACTACGCGGCGGCCAAGGCCGGGGTGATGGCCCTGACCCGGTGCGCCGCCGTGGACGCCGCCCCGTACGACGTGCGGGTCAACGCCGTGGCGCCCAGCCTCGCGATGCACCCGTTCCTGGCGAAGGTGACCAGCGACGAGCTGCTCGCCGAGCTGACCGCGCGCGAGGTGTCGGGGAGGGCGGCGAAGCCGTGGGAGGTCGCGAATGTGATGGTGTTCCTCGCCAGTGAGTACGCCTCGTACCTCACCGGCGAGGTCGTGTCCGTGAGTGCCCAGCATGCGTGAGGTCGGTCAGTGAGCCCAGTCGTGAAGAACGCCCCCGGATCCCGGCGCGCCGAGCTGCTGGGCTTGGCCGCGCGGCTGTTCGCGGACCGCGGTTACGTGTCCACGACCGTCCGCGACATCGCCGACGCCGCCGGCATCCTGTCCGGCAGCCTCTACCACCACTTCGACTCGAAGGAGTCGATGGCCGACGAGATCCTCACCGGCTTCCTGGACGAGCTCTTCGGCGCGTACGCCGACATCGTCGGGCAGGGCCTGCCGCCGCGCGAGACGCTGGAGGCCGTGGTCGTCGCGTCGTTCGACTCCATCCACCGGCGCCCGGCCGAGGTCGCGATCTACCAGAGCGAGGCCAAGCACCTGATGTCGCTGCCGCGCTTCGCCTACCTCAACGACCGCAACGCCGAGTTCCGCAAGCTGTGGAACGGAATCCTCGCCGACGGGGTCGCGGCGGGCGTGTTCCGGCCGGACCTCGACGTCGAGCTGGTCTACCGGTTCATCCGCGACACGGTGTGGGTCGCGGTCCGCTGGTACAACCCGGACGGCGCGCTGTCCGCGCGTGACGTCGCCGAGCAGTACCTCGGGATCCTGCTGGAGGGCATCGCCGTGCCGGCCGGGAAGCCCGGGACCACGAAGAAACGGAGGAGCCGTGGCTGAGGCCTATGTGCTGGACGCCGTCCGAACCCCCGTCGGCCGCCGCGGCGGCGCGCTCGGCGGGGTGCACCCGGCGGACCTGGGCGCGCACGTGATCCGCGCGGTCGTCGAACGCTCGGGCGTCGACCCGGCGCTGGTGGACGACGTGATCCTCGGCTGCGTCGACACGCTCGGCCCGCAGTCGGGCAACCTCGCGCGCACCGCGTGGCTCGCCGCCGGGTTCCCGAACCACGTGCCGGGCGTGACCGTCGACCGCCAGTGCGGCTCCAGTCAGCAGGCGGTGCACTTCGCCGCGCAGGCCGTGCTCAGCGGCACGGCGGACCTGGTGCTCGCCGGCGGCGTGCAGAACATGACCGCGATCCCGATCAGCGCGGCGATGCTGGCGGGGCGCGAATACGGCTTCCCTGACCCGTTTTCCGGTTCGAAGGGCTGGCAGGAGCGGTACGGCGGGGTGGAGGTCTCGCAGTTCAGCAGCGCGGACATGATCGCCGCGCACTGGGACATCTCACGCGCCGCGATGGAGGAGTTCGCGCTGCGCAGTCACGAGCGCGCGCTGGACGCCATCGCCCACGGCCGCTTCGACGCCGAAATCACGCCGTTCGGCGAATTCCGCACCGACGAGGGACCCCGCCCCGACACCAGCCTCGAGCGGATGGCCGCGCTGAAGCCGTTGAGCGAGGGCTCGCGGATCACCGCGGCCGTCGCGAGCCAGATCTCCGACGGCGCCAGCGCGACCCTGCTCGCGTCCGAGGCCTTCGTGAAAGAGCACGGGCTCAAGCCGCGCGCCCGGATCCACCACCTGTCCGTGCGCGCCGCCGATCCCGTGTGGATGCTGACCGGCCCGATCCCCGCGACCGCGCACGCGTTGCGCAAGACCGGGCTGACGATCGGTGACATCGACCTGTTCGAGGTCAACGAGGCGTTCGCGAGCGTGGTGCTCGCCTGGCTCGACGAGACCGGCGCCGACCCGGAACGGGTGAACGTCAACGGCGGCGGCATCGCGCTCGGCCACCCCATCGGCGCGTCCGGCACGAAGCTGTTCGCCACGCTGCTGCACGAGCTGGAACGCCGGGGCGGCCGTTACGGCCTGCAGACCATGTGCGAGGGCGGCGGCACCGCGAACGTCACGATCATCGAACGGCTCTGACCGCCGGGGACTCCGTCAAGGACTCCTTACCCGCGTAGGACGCAGGTAAGGAGTCCTTGACGGCGTGGGGTTGCCAGTGCCGGGAACTTGAGCGCCCCGCCCCCGCACCGCCGACGCGCACTGTCCACCGTGGACGATTGAAGGCTACATTTGTCCCCTTTAAGACCCATTTGACCGAGTCGGTGGTGCCCTGAAGGCCACCATGAGGGACGTAGAGGCCCTCATGGTGGCCTTCAGGGCACCACCCCCACCTTCGACAGCCCACTGTCGAACTTGAGTTCTGGCATTGGCGTGGGACGCGGTCAAGGAGGCCTTACCGGAACCCAAAGAGACCGGTCACCACACCGCCCAGCCGCGAGGGGCGATGTGGTGACCGGCGAAGGGGCGCGACCGCCGCGCGCGGCCTCGCCCCGCTTCAGCCCACCGGCTCGGACGACCAGGTCGCCGATGGCGCCGGGATCGAGCTGGTGGGCCCGTCGGAGGCGAACTGGCTCTCGAAATCGGCCTCGAACTGGGCGGTGCCGATGCGCGGACCGTCCAGGGAGCTGTGCTCCGGCGACGGGTCGAACCGGGGGTCGAACGGCACGTCGAACTCGCTGTCGAAGCCGCTGTCGAAGCCGCTGCCGAACTCGCTGGGCACCTCGATCTCGGGGGCCGGCGTGTACTCGGGCACCGGCAGCCGCCGCTCGAGTTCGGCGGTCCAGTGGAGCATCGCGCGCGGCTTGTCCCACCCGCAGACGCCCACGAGTTCACCGCCGCGGACGTACCCCGTGATGCCGCCGGCCAGCGGGACGGTGTCCTCGCCGAGCGCGGGCATGCCGGCCGTCTGCAGGCGCACGTCGTACTGCGTCGACCACGCCCGCGGCATGGGCGTGAACGGCTGGGCCGAGGACCGGCCCGCGAGCAGGTTCTCCGCCGCCGCGCGCGCCGACTCCACCGCGTTGATCCAGTGCTCGACACGGCGGGGGACCTCGTCGAAGCGCAGGTTCGGCCACCGCGCGAGGTCTCCGGCGACCACGACGTCGGCCGCGCCCTCGGCGAACAGCGCCGGGTCGCACAGCACGCCGTCGGAGGTGTCGAGGCCGGAGCCGCGCAGGTAGTCGACCGCCGGGACGCTGCCGATCGCCAGCACCACGACGCTCGCCACGAGCAGCTTGTTGTTCGTCAGGTGCAGCCCGACGGCCTCCTTGGTGCTGATCCAGTGCCGCACCTCGGACCTCATCGACAGCTTCGCACGGTGCTGCTTGTGCAGGCCCGCCACGCCGTCCGAGACGCGCTCGCCGAAGCGGTGCAGCGGTGCCTTGGCGTCGCTGACGAGGGTGACGTCGCGGCCGAGGTGCCGCATGCTCGCGGCGAACTCGCAGCCGATCAGGCCGCCGCCGATCACCACCGCGGGCTTGGTGCTCGCCTGCAGGCAGCGGCGCACGGCGATCGAGTCCTCGATCGTGCGCAGCACCCGCACCCGCGGGTCGTGGCGCGGCGAGCCGGGCAGGTGCCGCGGCACGACGCCGGTGGCCAGGATCAGCCCGTCGTACCAGAGCGGCTCGCCGCCGGGCAGGTGCACGACCCGCTCGGCGGTGTCGAGCCACGTGGCCCGGGTGCCGAGCCGCCAGTGCACGTCCAGGTCGCGGTAGGCCCGCAACGACATTTCGTTCGGCCGCACGGTGCCGGTCACGAGCTGTTTCGAGACCATCGGCCGGTGGTACGGGCGGCGGGCTTCGTCGCCCACCAGCACGATTTCGCCGTCGAAGCCGAGCTCACGCAGCCGTTCCGCGGAGCGCAGCCCGGCCACGCCGGCCCCGGCGATGACGATCCGGTCGCCGTCAGCCATCGAAGTCCCCTCTCAGTACCACTGCCTGTGCCGGGCACACCCGCGCGGCGGCGATCGCCTGGTCGATGTCGTCCTCGCCGAGCAGGCGCTTGCGGAAGCGGAGCCGGCCGTCCTGGCCGAGTTCGAAGAGCCGGGGCGCGTCCATCGCGCAGATCCCGTAGAGCTCGCAACGGTCGTTGTCGACGCTGATGCGGGGCCCGCCGCCGGGGCGCTTCACGCGACCTGCTCCTCGACGAGGCCGATCCGCTCCAGCGTCCGTGGCGGCAGGAACCGGAGCAGGGCGAGCGTGAGGGCGGGCACGGCCAGCGTGATGCCGCCGAGCCAGACCACCGACAGGTTCCCGTTCGCGACCGCGCCGAAAAACGCGTGCAGCGCGGTCAGCGCGACGGCCGGGTAGGCGAGCCGGTGCAGCCACAGCCAGCGGCGGTAGGACGTCCACCGCCGGACGCACGCCGTGAGCGCGATGGCCAGCATCAGCTCCAGCCCGACGATCCCGAACGTGTGCCGGGCGAGCGTGCCCGGCATGAACGGGATGCTCAGGTAGGCAAAGGAGAACGGGTTCACCGTCAGGTACAGGAAGGTCAGCGCGTGCAGCGTGCCGAACGCCAGCGTCAGCGTGGCGAGGACCATGTGCCCGCTGCGCAGGGCTTTGCGGCCGGTGACCGAGCGCACCCAGCCGGTGGCGGTGAGCACGCCCCAGCTGAGCGTGAGGCACATGAACGCGTAGGACAGCCGGGCGGAGAGGGCGGTGACGCCCCGGGCGGAGGTGTCGGTGGTCTGCTGCGCGAGGGTGGTCACCGCCTGGTGGAAGGCGTCAACCATGGCTTTCTCCTGATTTCGGGCGAAGCCGGCGGCCGGACTTCACGTAGCGCACCCCGAACATCGTGGCGCCGCCGAGCAGCAGGGCCAGCGCCGCGGCGGTGAGGAGGTCGGTGGTGCGCAGGTCGAGGGCGGCGCCGGCGGGGGCCGCCGTGGTGGACCCGGACGACTGCGGCAGCGCGCTGTAGTCGACGAGGCCGGTGCTCTCGAGCAACGTCATGTGCCGCAGCACGGCCTGGTTGGCGACGGTGGCGTAGTTCCGGATCTCCGGGTTGCGCGTGCCGGCGCGGACCGACGCGATGACGGCGAACACCTGGCCGTGGGCCGCGCGCAGCCGGTTGGCGAAGACGCGGTCGAAATCCTGCGGCGTCGCCGCGTTCCGCAGCTCCGCGAGCCAGCCCTGCTGCTCGGCCGAGGGCTCGTCGGGCAGCGTGACGCCGAGCTTGGCGGCCAGCTGCCGGGTCAGCACGTCGATCCGGCCGTGGTCGACCATCAGCGCCGCGCCGACCGCCTTCACCTGGGGATCGGCGCCGCGGGTCTCGGCCTGCAGGCCGGCCGGCATCTCCCAGAGACCGGCCTGGCGCACCTTCGTGAGCAGCAGCCGGTCACCCGCGTCGACGCCAGGTGCGGTGCTCTGCGCGAACGCGGGGGCAGGCCACAGGAGCGCGAGCACGCCGGACGCGACGAGCAGCACCCGGGCGAGGCGGCGGATCCGGCCGGTTTCGTCAGATCCGGAAGGCATCGGCCCGCCAGGTTTCGGTGGTCGTCTCGATCTTGTGGCCTTCGGGGGTCAGCGGGAACCAGGCGTGGTCCTTGCCCTGGCCCGCGGTCTCGCCCGGCATCTCGTCGCCGCTGAAGCGGTACAGCGGCCAGCCGCCGAGGGTCACCTGGTCGGTGCCGTCGGGCCGGGTGACGCGGCCGACCAGTGCCTGGTCGATGCCGGTGAGGGCGACCTCGCCGGTCGCGCGGACCGGCAGCCACTTCTGCGCACACGCGTCGTCGCAGGTGGCGCGGGAGGGATCGGAGCTGTCCTTGTCGTAGCGGTACACGGTGAACCCGCTGCCGTCGACCACCATCGGGCCGAGGTCGAAGGGGCGGGCGGCGCGCAACGCGGCCCTGCCGGGGTCCGTGACGTCGGTGGGCATCGACAGGCTCATCGGGCCCATACCGGGGTCGCTTCCGGACGGGGAGTAACCGCCGCCGGACTGACATGCGGTCAATACAACGAAAGCGGCCAGGCCGGCGGCCGGCGGGGCGGCCGCGCGGATCAAGCGGTTCACGGCTTCCTCCAGGGGGCGGAACCGCGCCGCGTCGCCGGGGGAGCGACGGGAAAAGGGCGCGGTTGATCCACTGTGGACAGTAAGCCCAAGGTGAATGCGGGGCGTTGCGGGGGGACAACGCTTGTCGGGGTCTTCGAGGGGGGATACGGACACGGCTTGGAAACGGTTCAAAAAAGTTTTGGTACCCGCCGCCGTGATTTTGGTACTGGACGTAGCGGCCCGTGCGCACAAAGATGTGCGGCGTGGGACGGCACAATCGCACGCTGCGCCTTATGGACGATCATGAAAACGAATCCGACGGTCATCACGAGGACCTGGCAAAAGCGCTGTACCAAGAGTTCGGCGGAGCCCTGATGGGGTTCGCGCTGCGCCTGACCGGGAACGACCGTCAATGGGCTGAGGACGTGGTGCAGGAGACCTTGATCAAGGCGTGGCGAAACGCGGACAAGCTCGATCGCCGCCCGGCGATGCTGCGCGCCTGGCTCTTCACGGTGGCGCGACGTACTGTCATCGACGGCTGGCGAAGCCGCAGCGTAAGGCCCCAGGAACTCGAGGAGATCGGGTCCGACGCCATCTGCGTGCCCGACGAGTCGGACAAGACGCTGGCCGCCATGATCATTTACGGTGCGCTGCAAGACCTTTCGCCCGAACAGCGGGAGGCCGTGCAGCAGACCTACCTGAAGGACCGCACCGTGAACGAGGTCGCGGCGACACTGGGTGTGCCGCCGGGCACCGTGAAGTCGCGGATCCACCACGCCGTCCGCGCGCTGCGGAAGGCGCTGGGTTAGATGCGGGCCTGGTCCGCCCACACCGACATCGCCGCGTACGTGCTCGGCGTGCTCGGCGAGGCCGGCAGCCTGCGGTTCGAGGAGCACCTCATGGACTGCCCGGACTGCCAGCTCGACCTCGTCGAGCTGCACGAGCTGCCCGACGTGCTCGACCTGGTGAAGAAGAACTGGCCCGACCCGCCGGTGCCCGCGCCCGGCGGTCGCACCCTGGCCCCCGGGCCGCGGGTGCTGCGGGCCCTGCTGGCCGAGGCGAAGCGGAAGCGACGCCGCCGGACCGGGCTGCTCGTCGCCGTCGCGGCCGCTGCCCTGGTGGTGGCCGCCCCGCTCGTCACGCTCGTGGTGCGCCCGGCCGACGCGGCCGGCCCTTCGGTGAGCCTCGGCGCGCCGACGTCCGTGGAGCAGCCCTCTGTATCCCCGTCCGCGGTACCCCAGCCCTCGGTGTCCCCGTCCGCTGTGTCTCTGTCTGCGGTGCCTCCGCCCGCTGCGTCCCCGCCGATTGGGGCCCTGTCCGTGCCCGGCGGCGGAACCTCGTCCGGCCAGACCGGCGGCGGCTTCGCGGTGACCGCGCGCGTGGCCGTGACCCCGCGGGAGTGGGGCAGCTCCATCGACCTCGAACTGGGCGGCATCACCGGCCCGATCGACTGTGAGCTGCTCGCCATCGCGTCCGACGGGGCCATCCGCACGGTCACCGGCTGGTCCGTGCCCGCGAAGGGCTACGGCATCCCGGGCTCGCCGGGCCTGCTGCACATCAACGGCGGAACTTCCTTGGTGGACAAGGACATCACCCGCTTTGAGGTGCGTTCGGCCGATGGCACGCTGCTCGTCGCGGTCAACCGCTGACCGGGAATCCCTGCTCACGCAAGGGTTTTCGGTCCGGCGACGACGTCTCCGGCCGCCTTGGGTTGATAACGAAAAGATAACGCGCAGATCTCGATGTGAACCATAGGCGCTCGCTCGACGTATTCCCCAGTGCCGGCACCGGAAGTACGGCTCTTCCCCGGGTGCCGCGTGTTTCGACCTCGAGTTGTCGGTAGTTCATGCCCGGGCCGCGGCCGGTTTCGGCGCGCCCGGAGAAACGAACGAGGTGAGCAGTTTCATGACCCGTGATCTTCCACGCCATCGTCCGGCGAAACGGACGAAGATCGTGACCGGCGCGCTCGGCCTGGCGGTCGCCGTCGGCGCGCTGACCGTGATCGCGACCTCGGGCCAGCCGGGAGAGGCAGGCGCGGACCCGGCCGACAAGGCGTTCTTCTTGGACATCACCAAGGTTCCGCGGGGATCGAACGTCAGCCGGACGCAGAACCGCGGCGCCCGCGGCACGTTCACCGTCGACTGTGGACGGAACGAGAACGGCCACTTCAACCCGGACAACTTCATCGCCCAGCCCGGCGTCCGCAACGGGGCCCAGCACCTGCACGACTACGTCGGGAATCTCTCCACCAACGCGGACTCGACCAACGAAAGCCTGGCGAAGGCGGGCACCACCTGCAAGAACGGCGACAAGTCCACTTACTACTGGCCGGTGGTCCGGATCGACACCGACGACGAAGAGGGTGCCTCCGCCGATCCCGCGGCCGAGCCCAGCGCTGACCCCGCGACCGATGCCGGTGCCGACGCGGCCGCCCCGCAGGGTGAAGACGTCGCCGCCGACCGGGCGGACGCGGCGAAGGACGCGGCCGAGCCACACGTCGACTGTCCGGACGTCGCGAGCGCGCTGCCCGAGGTGCCCGACGCCGCGTTGGATCCGGTGAACGCCGAACTCGACGCGATGGACGCCCAGGTCGGCCAGGCGGACCAGCAGCTGACGCAGGGGCAGGACGCTACAGCGGTGCTGGATCAGGTGAAGGGCCAGCGTTCCGCGTCGCTCGGGAAGATCTCGGACGAGATGGCCAAGCAGGGCGCGAAACCCGGCGACACCACGGCACTCACCACGTGCGCCGTGCCGGACCAGCAGGGCAAGGGCCTCGACAACGGCGGCGCCAACAGCGACGGCAGCCAGGGCGAGAGCGCCGCGCAACAGAAACAGAAGCAGGACAACGGGGCCGCGGCCGCGCTGCCCGGAGTGAACGACCAGAACGAGGTGGCCGGCAACGACGGCGACATCCAGCGCGTGGTGTCCGCGACGCTGTCGTTCGGCAGCGGTGGCGCGCGCAAGGTCGTGGCCATGCCCCGATTCCTGCGTGTGCTCTACGGCGACGCCAAGGAAGGCGCGAACGGCCCGGCGAACGCCCGCGCGAGCTGGACGTGCACCGGGTTCGAAGACCGGCTCACCGACCACTACCCGATCTGCCCGCAGGGCAGCAATGTCGAGCGCGTCCACGCGTTCCCGAACTGCTGGGACGGCAAGGACATCGACAGCGCGAACCACCGCACGCACATCGTCTTCCCCGGCGCGAACGGCAACTGCCCGGCCGGCTTCAAGGCCGTGCCGCAGCTGAAGATCACCCTCGTCTACCGCATCCCGCACGACGTCCAGGTCAAGGGACAGTACAAAGTGGACGCTTTCCCGGAGGAGAAGCACAACCCGCGCTCGGACCACGACGACTTCGCCAACGTGATGTCGCAGTCGCAGATGAACCGCGTGGTCTCCTGCATCAACACCGGAAAACGCTGCCAGAACCGGTGACAGCCTCGTGAGTGTTTATGCCGGTTCTAACCGGCATAAACACTCACGAGCCCTGCACTGGGGCCCAGAAGTCGAGCGGCACCCGGCCCGCGGCGAGGCCGTCGTCGTCGAGCAGGTGGCCCATCAGCTTGATACCGCGCAGGGTCACGGCGCGGTCCACGATCTCCAGCCACGGCAGCTTCGCGGCCAGCGCGCTTTCCAACGGCACCGTGTCGTGCTGCGAGTTGAGCCAGACCACCAGCATCAGGTTGGCGGCGCCGCTGATGGCCGCGCACATCCGCACCTCCGGCAGAACCGCCAGCGAACGCGCCGTCGTCTCCAGCTTGTCCGGTGGCACGCGCAGCCACAGCATCGCCGTCACGGGTGCGGGGGACAGCGGGCGCGCGATCTCGCAGCGCAGCCGCACCGCGCCGCGGGCGACGAGCGCGTCCAGCCGGCGGAGCACGGTGCTCGCCCCGACGCCCAGCCGCAGTGCCAGCGAAGCCGCCGAAGCCCGGGCGTCCTCGCCGAGCGCCAGGATCAGCGCCTGGTCGAGTTCGCTGAAGCGCAGTGGTGACGTCGGGCGCGTGGCCGGCACCGCGAGTGCCTCCCGCTGGCCCGGCGAGATCGCCCGCACCCGCCAGCGGCTGCCCTCGGTGAACATCCGCGGCGACACCACCGTCCGCGCCGCCACCACGCCGGGCAGCGTGGCCAGCCGGTGGAGCACGTAGTCGGAGAGGTCGCGCAGGGTGGGGGCGATCAGGTGAACGTGCAGGTCGCAGTGCCCGGCCAGGTACTCGACGGTCGCCACGTGCGGGTCGGCCGCCAGCGCCCGCGCCACCGGTAGCGCCTCCCCGGGCGCGCAGTCGATCTCGACGAACGCCAGCGCCAGCTGCGCCACCACCTCGCCGCCCGGGTACGCGGTCAGCCAGGCCTCGCCCCGCGCCACGAGCGCGTCCCAGCGCCGGGCGGCCGTGACGGCGCCGACCCCGAGCGTCCGGCCCAGCACGGACCACGACGTCCGCGGGCCGGTCTGCAGCGCGTCGACCAGTTTGAGGTCGCTCTCGCTCAACATGGCCGATCCTTCGTATCCAGACGGCGGTTCTGGCGGATTCCCGCGATTCCGGCGGTGGTTGTGTCTGACCCTTGTTTCATCGTCAGGCCACCTTAATGTCGCCGATCCTGCGAGGGAGTCCCTGTGACCTTGCGCTCCGACGCCGCCGCCCTGCACCCCGAACTGGTCGCGTTGCGCCGCGACCTGCACCGCACCCCCGAGATCGGCCTCCACCTGCCGCGCACCCAGGCGAAGGTGCTCGCCGCGCTAGACGGCCTCGGGCTGGAGACCAGCATCGGCCGGAGCCTCAGCTCGGTCACCGCGGTCCTGCGCGGGGGCGGCGGGACCGGCGGCACCGTGCTGTTGCGCGGCGACATGGACGCCTTACCCGTGACCGAGGCGTCCGGCGAGGAGTTCTCGTCCGAGATCCCCGGCGCGATGCACGCCTGCGGGCACGACCTGCACACGGCCGGGCTCGTCGGCGCCGCGAGGCTGCTCGTCGCGCGCCGGGACCAGCTGCCCGGCGACGTCGTCTTCATGTTCCAGCCCGGCGAGGAAGGCTGGGACGGCGCGGGGCACATGATCGAAGAAGGCGTGCTGACCGCGGCGGGCCGTCCGGTCGATGCCGCGTACGGGCTGCACGTCTCCTCTTCACGGCACGAGCGCGGGGTGTTCACCAGCCGTCCGGGGCCGCTGATGGCGGCGTCCGACATGGTGAAGGTGCGGGTGGTCGGCGCCGGCGGGCACGGCTCGTCGCCGGAGGCGGCGCGCGACCCGATCCCGGCCGCGTGCGAAATGGTCACCGCCCTGCAGACGCGGGTGACCCGCGGCTTCGGCGCGTTCGAGCCCGTGGTGCTCACCGTCGGCAGCTTCCACGCGGGCACCCGGCGCAACGTCATCCCGGACGACGCGGTGTTCGAGGCGACCACCCGCTCGTTCGACCTGGAGGTCGGCGCCCGGATCAAGACCGAGTTCATCCGCGTCTGCCAGGGCATCGCCGCGGCGCACGGGCTGGAGGTCGAGATCTCCTACGAGCCCGAGTACCCGCTCACCGTCAACGACGCCGAGGGGCACGAGTTCGTCGCCGACACCGTCCGCGACGTCTTCGGCGAGGAGCGCTTCACCGAGCTGCCGAACCCGATGACCGGCGCCGAGGACTTCTCGCGGGTGCTCCAGCGCGTGCCGGGCGCGTTCGTCTTCCTCGGCGCAGTCCGTGGCGACGACCCGGACCACGCGCCGGGCAACCACTCGCCGCGCGCCGCGTTCGACGACTCGGTGCTGGCCGACGGCGCGACGCTGCTGGCCGAGCTGGCGTGCCGACGGCTCACCGCTCTGGCAGCGTGAGCGCATGCGCAGCTACCACCTCCCGCCGGTCCTCCCCGTGATCGCACTGGTCCTGATGCCGTTCCTGCCGTTCGTCAACTCCACCGGGCTCTGGCTCGGGCTGCCGAAGATGCTGGTGTGGGGCGGCTTCTGGTGCCTGATGTTCACCCCCGCGCTGCTGCTGTCCGAGCGGCTGCTGGCGCGCGCGGGCGAGGAGGAGGGCCGATGATCCTCGCCTTCACCCTGGCCGGGATCGTGCTGATCGGCGTGCTCGGGTTCGTCGGGCGCCGCGGTCCCGCGTCGGACCTGGCCGAGTGGACGGTCGGCGGCCGCAAGTTCGGCGCGCTGACCATGTGGTTCCTGCAGGCGGGCGAGGTGTTCACCACCTTCACCTTCCTGGGCATGGCCGGGCTCGCCTTCTCCGGCGGCGTCGCGGCGATGTACGCGCTGCCGTACGTGCCGATCGCTTACGTGGTCCTGTTCTTCCTGTCCAAGCGGATCTGGGTGATGGGCAAGGAGCGCGGTTACCTGACCCAGGGCGACTTCCTGGAGGACCGGTTCTCCAGCCGCGCGCTCGGCACGGTGTCGGCCGTGCTGGGCGTGGTCTTCGTGCTGCCGTACCTGCAGCTGCAGATCACCGGCCTCGGCCTGATCGTCCGGCTGGTCACCGGCGACACGGCCTCGGGCAACCTGAGCATGGTGGCGGGCAGCGTGCTGGTCGTCGCGTTCGTGCTGTGGGCGGGGCTGCGCGGGGTCGCGGCGACCTCGTACTTCAAGGACGCGATCATGCTGGTGGTACTGGTGGTGCTGATCATCGCCGTGCCGGCGCACTTCGCGGGCGGTGTGTCCGGGGTGTTCCACAAGATCGAGCAGCTGCACCCGGAGAAGCTGTTCATCCACGCCGGCGCGAACGACCAGACCTGGTTCATCACCAGCATGCTGGTCAGCGCGATCGGCGTCGGGCTGATGACGCTGCCGCACAACTGGCCCGCGCTGATGTCCGCGCGCGACCCGAAGGTGCTGCGCCGCAACTACGCCTGGATGCCGGTCTACGAGCTGTGCCTGCTGCTGCCGATGATCATCGGGTTCGCGGCGATCCTGGTGGTGCCCAAGGGCAGCGACCCGAACGGCGTGCTGCTGACCCTGAGCAAGGACGCGCTGCCCGGCTGGGTCACCGGGCTCGTGGTGGTCGCCGCGACGGCGACCGCGATGGTGCCCGCGGCCGGCATCCTGATCGGCATCTCGTCGCTGGTGGCCCGCAACATCGCGCGGGTGCGCGGGGAGCGGCGGCAGTTCTGGATCAACCACGGCACGGTGGTGCTGGCCAGCGCGCTGGCGCTGGTGCTCGGCATCTTCCGGCCGGACCTGCTGGCGAACCTGCTGCTGCTGACCTACTCCGGCTCGGTGCAGCTCGCGCCGGCCAACGTGGCGGGCTTCCTGAAGAAGGTCCCGGTGGGCAAGGTGCCCGTGTTCGCCGGGCTGATCGTCGGCGAGGCCGTGGTGATCTGGCTGACCTTCGTCGACACCAAACTCGCCGGCACGATCAACGTCGGCCTGATCGGGCTCGTCGCGAACATCGTCGTGCTCATGGTCGCGGCGGTGCTGGAGCGGTTCTTCGCCCGTCCCGAAACCCCTGCCAGGCAAGGAGAACCGGCATGACTCGGACCGTGTTCACGGGCGGCTCGGTGTTCGACGGCACCGGCGCCGCGCCCGCCGCCGCGGACGTGGTGATCGAGGACGGCCGCATCGTCGACGTCGGCCCCGGGCTCGACGGCGACCGCGCGGTCGACTGCACCGGCACGACGCTGCTGCCCGGCCTGTTCGACTGCCACGTGCACGTGACGGTGTCCGACATCGGGCTGCTGCCGCGGGTGCAGAAGCCGTTCTCGTACCAGTTCTACGAGGCGGCGCGGAACCTGTGGACCACGCTGAAGCTCGGCATCACGACGGTGCGCGACGCGGCGGGCGCCGACCTCGGCATCAAGCAGGCGGTCGACGACGGCCTGATCCCCGGTCCGCGGCTGCAGATCGCGATCGGCCTGATCAGCCCCACCGGCGGGCACGGCGACCACTGGACGGTGTCCGGCCACTGCGTCCCGCTGTTCCTGCCGCACCCCGGACGGCCCGAGGCGCTGGCCGACGGGCCGGACGAGATGCGCCGCGTCGCCCGGACGCTGCTGCGCGCGGGCGCGGACGTGCTCAAGGTCTGCACCACCGGCGGGGTGCTGTCGCCGCGCGACGACCCGCGGCACTCGCAGTTCACGCTGGAGGAGCTGGACGTGCTCGTCACCGAGGCGGAGATGCAGGGCCGCGCGGTGATGGCGCACGCGCAGGGCGCGGAGGGCATCAAGAACGCCGTGCGCGCCGGCATCCGGTCGGTCGAGCACGGCATCTACCTCGACGACGAGGCGATCGAGCTGATGCTCGTCAACGGCACCTGGCTGGTGCCGACGCTGGTGGCGCCGGTGAACGTGATCCGCGCGGCCGCACGGGGCGTCTCGCTGCCGGACGCGGTGGTGCAGAAGGCGAAGGAGGTCGCGGAGGTGCACGCCGACTCCGTGCGCCGCGCCGTCGCCGCGGGGGTCCGCATCGCGATGGGCACCGACAGCGGCGTCGGGCCGCACGGGACCAACCTGGAGGAGCTGGAGCTGATGCGCTCCTGCGACATGACCCCGGCCGACGTGCTGGCGGCGACCACCTCCTCGGCCGCGCGCCTGCTCGGCCTGGACGGCGACCTGGGCCGCCTGGCCCCCGGCCACCGCGCGGACCTGGTCGTGGTGGCGGGGGATGCCTACGACTTCCCCGCGCTGGCCGGGAACGTCCGCGAGGTGTGGCAGGACGGCGTCCGCGCCGTATGACCCTCCCGCCGTCGTGACCTTGGGTCTCAGAAAGCGCCGAGGCCGGACGGCACGCCGAGCCCGGTCGGGCCGTCCCAGCCCGGCGCGGAGGTGCAGACGGCGGTCTTGAACGGAGCGCAGCCCTGCTGGGCGTTGGAGCCGTTCGCGATGTCGGTGATGCTGCCGGCCGGGGCGCGGTACAGCGTGTTCGGTCCGTCCACATCGGACAGATGGCCGCCACGCGCGTAGAGGCCCGCGACGAACGGCGAGGCCGCGCTGGTGCCACCGGCCACCAGCCAGCCGGCCTTGCCGCCGGCCGGGGCGTAACTGCGGTAGACGGCGACGCCGGTCAGCGGGTCGGCGACGGCGGAGACGTCCGAGCCGGCCCGGTGCCCGTCGCAGTTCGCCGCGACGTCCGCGGGCTGGCCCTGGGCCGGGCCGAGGTCGAGCGCGCAGCCGCTGCCCGCGCCGACCCACCGCTGCTGCTCGCCCGTCGGCGTGAACAGCCCGCCCCAGGCGTGCTGCGTGAAGGTCCCGTTCGCGCCGGTCAGCGACGTGCCGCCGACCGACGTCACCCACGGCAGCTCCTGCGGCCACAGCTGTGCGCCGCCGAGGTAGCCGCGGTCGCCGGAAGCGGCGAGGACCGCCATGCCCGGGTGGTGCAGCGCGACGGCCGGGGCGCCGGTGCCCAGGTACTCGCCCTGCAGGCCGATCGGGATGCCGTAGCTCATGCTGACCGCGCTCGAGCCGAGGCCCGCCGCGTACGTCACGGCCGTGCCGAAGTCGTCGGCGAGCGGGCCGGGCTGCTGCAGCAGGACGGCGCCGAGCAGCCGCGTGACGTCCATCGGGATCTGGACCATCGAGATCCGGCAGCCGGGGCACGCGGCCGAGGCCAGGTCCACGTCCAGCGCCGTCTCGGTGGCGTACGACTCCTCGACGCCCGCGAGGCTCTTGTCCGGCGCGAGCGGCGGGCCGCCGTGGTAGTCGGTGACCTTCAGGCAGCCGTTCGCCGTGGTGCACGCGGGCAGGCCGAACTGGCTCCGGTAGGTGCCGAGGTCCGCCTCCAGCGTCGGGTAGGCGCCGATGCCGACGATCGTCACCATCCCCTTCGCGCCGGTGGCCGCGTCCGGCAGGCCGAACGCGCGCGCCAGCTCCGCGGGGCTGAAGCCCGCGGGCGACGGTGTGGTGAGCGGGCTCGCCGACGTCCGGTCCTGCGCGACCACCCGCGTGAGACAGCCGAGGTCGACCTGGTGGCCCTGCACCACGCCGCCGCACGGGTCGTCGAGGGTGTGGCTGTCGCCCAGGGTCCCGTTCCGCAGGGCCTGCGAGACCGCGGCGGCCGAGCTGTCCGGCGCCGCCGCCACGGCGGGCCCGGCGAGGCCGGTGGTGAGGAGGACGGCCGCGGCGACTACCCGACCCAGCTGCATGGTTTCTCCGTTCGCGAGGACCGGCGACGTTCCAGGCCTACACCGGCCCGGGCCGCTCGGCAGTGGCGGCCACTCGCCCGGGTGACAGCGGCCGCCGCTCTACTGTGGACGGACCGGGCGGCCGGGCCCCGGGCCGTCCGCCGGGCCCGTGGTCGTCCGTCCCGGGATCTGCCCGCTACTGTCGCCGCCGTGAGCGAGAAACCGGAGGACCCGGCCGAAGAGCGGCACGCGTCCTGGCTGGAGCTGTTCTTCGACCTGGTGGCCGTCGCCGGGGTGGGCCAGCTCGCCCACCTGGTGCACGGCAGCACCTCGTGGGCGGACGTCGGGCTCTACGTGGTGTGCTTCCTGGCCTTCTGGACGGCCTGGATGTGCTTCACGGTGTACGGCAACGTGGTCGGCGGCGCCGCGAAGACCATGCCGGTGCTGGCGGCGATGGCGGGCCTGGTGGTGATGGCCGCGTCGGTGGCGGGCATCCACGGTGACCACGCGAAGGTCTTCGCCATCGCCTACATCGCCGTCCGCGTGCTGTCGGACCGGGTCTGGGAGCACCGCAAGGACGGCGTCCGGGTGCTCGTCGACTGGCCGGTGGCGCACATGGGCTTCGGCGTGACGCCGTGGATAGTGTCGATCTGGACGCCCGATTCGTGGCGTTACTGGCTGTGGGCCCTCGGCGTGCTGGTCGACCTGGTGATCACCTTCACCTTCTCCGGCAAGCGCCTGACCGAGAACGTCACGGCCAAGCTGGCGAGCCGGCGCGGCCCGGCCGTCCAGGCGACCGCCGCGCGGCTGGACACGGCGCACTTCGGCGAGCGGCTCGGGCTGTTCACCATCATCGTGCTCGGCGAGGGCGTGCTGACGGTGACCGACGCGATGGCCGAAACGCCCAAGTGGGACCGCCCCCTGTACTGGACGGCGCTCGCCGCGCTGGGCCTGCTTGCGACCCTGTGGGGGGCCGCGCTGCGCGAGGGCTCCGGCGGGATCCCGTACCTCGCCGCCGACCGGCTGAAGCCGCGGCTGCTGCTGCCGCTGCACTGCCTGGTCGCGGGCCTGCTGGCGGCGTTCGCGGGCGGGCTCGGGGACGCCATCGAGTCGGTCGGGCACGAGCACATCGAGACGAGCACGCGCTGGCTGCTGGCCGGGTGCGTGGCGGCGCTGGCGGTGATCGGCGCGCTGTGCGGGCTGAAGTCCGGGCGTCGCGCGTGGTGGGCCGCGGTGGTGCTGGTGCCCGGTCTGGTGCTGCCGGCTGTGGTGGGGTTCTTCGGCGGGAGCTTCACCCCGGTGCGGGTGCTGTGGCTGCTGGTGCTCGCGGCGGGCGCCGGCCTCGGCGGGTGGTTCTTCGCACGGCGGATCACCGCGCGCGGTGAGGCGGGCCGGGGTGTGCGCCCGGTTTAGGCGATTCCGGTGCCGCGAGGATGCCGCGGACTCAGGTCGAGCGCCCGGGTGCGGGCGATTCCGGTGCTGCCGGGACGTTTCCCGCCGTCGGCCGGGCCGTGATCGCAGGCCGTGATCGCAGGCCGGCGGTGCGGGCGCTCAGCCGGCCAGCAGATCGCGCAGGGCCGCGGCGAACTTCGCCGGCATCCGCTGCGGCGCCAGGTGCGCGCCGGGCACCTCGGTGAACGGCAGGCCCAGCTCCAGCGCCAGGATCCGGGCCGGCTGGTAGTGGTAACGGCCGCGGCTGCCCTCGCCGGCCACCGGCAGGATCTCGGTGCTCGCGCGGCGCAGGGCGCGCAGGTCGGGCAGGTAGTCGAAGAACCCGGTCAGCTCACGGTCGAACAGCCGTAGCCAGTCGGACTCGTTCGGCAGCCGCAGGTTCGGCAGGTCCGGCAGCGCCGCGCCCGCGATGGCGTCGGCGAACCGCGTCACCGCGCCCATCAGGTCACCCGAACGGGCCAGCCGCACCTGCTCGGCGGCGGCCGCCAGCCAGCCGGTGGCGTCGGGCATCAGCTGGACCGCGGGCGGCTCGTGCGCCACCAGCACGCTCACCCGGTCCGGGTGCCGTGCCACCAGGTCCAGCCCGATCAGCGCGCCCGCGCTGGTGCCGAACACCGGGATCGCCGCCGCGCCGACGTGGTCGAGCACCGCGAGCGCGTCGTCGGCCTGCCGGGACACCGGCACCGGGCCGGTGGTGGTGTCGGTGCTCGCGAAGTGCCCACGGCGGTCGTAGGTGACGACGGTGTGGTCGGGCTCCAGCTGCTTGCGCAGCGCGCGGTACGCGTCGCCCGCCCCGGTCCCGCCCGGGATGAGCAGCAGCAGCGGACCCGTCCCGCCGACACGGACCTGCAGCTCGCCGTCCGTGACCGGGCACCGGCTTTCCGGGATCATGCAATGAAGTCAAGCACAACGCCCGTCGCCGAGGCGTCGCAGGATCGCCTCCGCGTCGGCCACGATCGCCTCGATCAGCCCGGCCACGGACGGCAGGTCGCGCAGCAGCCCGACGACCTGCCCGGACGCCAGCACCCCGGCCTCGCGGTCGCCGTCGACGAGCCCCGCGCGCAGCAGCATCGGGGTGTTCGCCGCCATCAGCACCTGCGCCCAGTCGCGGCCGCCGCCCCGGCGCATGCGCACGCCCTCACGCACCAGCGCGGGCCAGGAAAGCCCGCTCAGCTTGCGGAACCGGGCGGCGTTGGCGGCCGCTCGCGCGAGCCCGGTGACGCGGCCGGAGCGTTCCAGCGCGTCGACCAGCTCCGTGCGCAGGACCCGGTGCGGCATCCCGTCGACCTTGCGCGTGACGACGGTGCCGGTGAGGTCGTGGTCCAGGTAGGCCTGTTTGACGGAGTCGGGGACCGTGCTCTCGCGGGTGAGCAGGAACCGGGTGCCCATCGCGATGCCGGCCGCGCCGTAAGCCAGCGCGGCGGCCAGGCCGCGCCCGTCGAAGAACCCGCCCGCGGCCACCACGGGGATGTCGACGGCGTCGAGCACGGACGGCAGCAGCAGCGTCGTCGCGACACCGCCGGTGTGCCCGCCGCCCTCGCCGCCCTGCACCACGACGGCGTCCGCTCCCCAGGCCGCCACCTTTTCGGCGTGCCGGGCCGCGCCGACGGACGGCAGCACGACCACGCCGTGGTCCTTCAGCTTCGTGATCAGGTCCCGTTTCGGCGCCAGCGCGAACGACGCGACGCGCACGCCCTCTTCGATCAGCAGGTCGACGCGGCGGGCGGCGTCACCGGCGTCCGCGCGCAGGTTGACGCCGAACGGGTTCGCCGTGCGGGCCTTCGTCTCCTTGATCGCGGCGGCCAGCTCGTCGAACGTCATCGTGGCCGACGCCAGGATGCCCAGCCCGCCCGCCTCCGCCGTCGCCGAGACCAGGCGCGGGCCGGCGACCCAGCCCATCCCGGTCTGCACGACGGGGTGACGGACGCCGGCCAGCTCCGTCAGCGCGGTCTTCACTGGGGAACTTCCTTGTCCCGCGACGAATCCGGGTCAAGCCGGGTGCGCAGCAGCTCCAGCTCATCCGTCGTCGGCAGCCGCGTTTCCCCGGTGTCCGCGGTGTCCAGCGGGAACGACGTGGCTTCCGTGACCTCGTCCACCGACACCCCGGGATGCACCGACAACAGCCGCGGCGCGTGGTCCGGCCCGCCGAAGTCGAGCACGCCCAGGTTCGTCACCACGCGGTGGATGTCGTGGTACGGCAGCGAAAACGCGCCCGCCCGCTGGTAGCCGACGCCGGAGACGACATCCACCTGCGCCACGAAGACCCGCTTGCTGTGCCGCGGCACCCAGTAGCTGGTGCGGTGGTTCACCGTGTTGCCGGGCCCGCCGCGGACGCCGAGCAGCTGCTTGACCGGCTTCCCGTGCGGGCCGATCGCGGAGATGTTCTGGTTGCCGTGCCGGTCGACCTGGTTGGCGCCCATCACCACGTGCCGCTTCCCGTGCGGCACCACGGTGTCCAGCACCTTCCGGAACGGCTGCCAGCCCTCGACGACGCCGTCGGCGGTCACCAGCGACGCCTCGCCATCGGAGAGCAGGATGTCCGGCTCGAAGGTCAGGCGGGCGAGCTTCGCGCCCAGCGCGGGGATGAAGCCCATGGGACTGACCACGATCTCGCCGTCGCCGCGGAACAGGTCGGCGCAGGCGGTCACGCAGACCTCCGCCCGGGTCACGTCGCTCATGCCGCCTCCTCGCTGAATTTCTTGACGGCCTTTTGATAGTCGGTCTCGTCGCCGCTCAGAAATCGGTCCACAAAGGACGGCCACTGGCCCGGGTCCTTGGCCGACGCCGCGTAGTGCCGCTGGAACCGCTCGTCCCGCCCGTAGTCCGGCGCGGCGGTGGTGAAGTGCGCGCCATGCGGGGTTTCGACGACGCCGTGCACACTCGCGCGGTTCAGCAGCAGGCTCTGCACGGGCCCGGCGGCGGTCAGCTCGGCGGTCTCGACGATCCGCTCGGTGGAGACGTAACAGCGGTCGGCGGCCAGGGCGTACAGCTCGTCGAAGTACGGGTCCGGGCCGAGGTACTGGGCGTTGCCGCGGGCGTCCGCGCGGTTGAGGTGGACGAGCGCGGCGTCGAGGCGCAGCGCGGGGACGGCCAGCAGCTCCTCGCCGTCGGCGTACGGCGAGCGGACGGTGCGCAGCCCCGGGTTCAGCGTCATCACGTCGGACCCGAGGCCCGCGCGGGTGGGCAGGAACGGAAGCCGTTGCGCGGCCGCGGAAAGACCGGTGCCGAGGACGCCCTCGTCGTACTCCGTCACCGCGATCGAGCCGGACTCGCGCACGCGGTTGAACCACGGGTCGAACGGCACGGAGTCGAGGGTCACGAAGCCGAACACCAGCCGCTTGAGCTTGCCCGCGGAGGCGAGCAGGCCGACGTCCGGGCCACCGTAGGAGACGACTGTCAGGTCCTTCAGCGGCGAGCGCAGGATCGCGCGCACCAGCGCCATCGGCTTGCGCCGCGAGCCCCAGCCGCCGATGCCGAGTGTCATGCCGTCACGCAGTTCGGCGACCACCTCGTCGGCGGTCATCCGCTTGTCGGTCAAGGCTTCTCCCTCCCGTCCAGGAACTCCTGCCGGGCACCGTCGGACACGCCCGCGAGGTTGAGCTGGAAAGTGAAGCCCTGCTCGAACCGGTAGCTGCGGTGTACGGGTTGCACGTCGATGCCGTTGATGGCCTGCTTCGCCGCGCGGATCACGCGGGTGTCCTTCGCCGCGATGCGCCGGGCGAGGGCGAGCGCGGTCTCGTCCAGCTCTTCGCGCGGCACCACCGCGTACACGGAGCCGTGGTGGTGAAGCTGCTGCGCGGTGATCGTCGACGCTGTGTAGTACAGCGCGCGCATGAGGTGCTGGGGCACGAGCCGCGCGAGGTGCGTGGCCGCGCCGAGCGCGCCGCGGTCCACCTCGGGCAGGCCGAACTCGGCGTCCTCGCTGGCCACCACCACGTCGGCGTTGCCGGCCAGCCCGACCCCGCCGCCGAGGCAGAACCCGTGCACGGCCGCGATCACCGGCACCGCGCAGTCGTAGACGGCGGAGAACGCGGCGGCGCAGCCCTCGTTCGCGCCGATCAGCGCGCTGTAGCCGGGATCGCGCTGGATCTCCTTGATGTCGACGCCCGCGTTGAAGCCGCGTCCCTCGGCTCGCAGGACGACAACGTGTGTGTCCGGATCGCGCCCCGCCTGCTCGACGGCGGCGGCCAGATCGAACCAGCCGCGCACGGTCAGCGCGTTCACCGGGGGCGCGGCCACGGTCACCAGCGTGACGCCGGGCTCCGGGGAGTGCGTGGAAACGGTCGCGGCCATAGTCACCTCTTATGGGTTACAAACCTAGCACTTGCTTGGTACGTTAGCACGGGTACGGCGACGCAGGAGGTCGGTTGTGGCACTGGATCTTCGGCTGGACGGCAGGGTGGTGCTGGTGACCGGAGGGACCCGTGGGGTCGGCGCCGGGATCGCCTCGGTGTTCCGGCAGGCGGGCGCTTCGGTGGTCACCTGCGCGCGCACCGGCGAAGCGGGGCCAGGCTTCGTGCCCTGCGACGTCCGTGATCCCGCCGACGTCACGAGGTTGGTTGACGAAGTCGTGTCGCGTCACGGGCGGTTGGACGTGCTGGTCAACAACGCCGGTGGAGCGCCCTTCGCGGACACGGCCACGGCGTCGCCGCGATTCCACGACAAGGTGGTGGCGCTGAACTTGCTGGCGCCATTGGCCGTCGCGCAGGCGGCGAACGCCGTGATGCAGAAGCAGGACGGCGGCGGGGTGATCGTGAACGTGAGCAGTGTCAGCGCGTTGCGTCCTTCGCCGGGTACAGCTGCGTACGGCGCCGCGAAAGCGGGGCTGGACAACCTGACGGCGACTCTCGCGGTCGAGTGGGCGCCGAAGGTGCGGGTGAACGCGCTGGACGTCGGGATGGTGCGGACCGAGGCGTCCGGGCACTACGGCGACCTGGCGGCGGTGAGCGCGACTGTCCCTTTGGGACGGTTGGCGGAACCGGAAGAGGTGGGCCGGTGCGCGGCGTTCCTGGCGTCGCCGCTGGCCTCCTACGTGAGCGGGGCGCGGCTCGCGGTGCACGGCGGCGGCGAGTCGCCGGCGTACCTGAGCGCGGCCGAGCAGACGGGAGCGAAATGAGTGGGCTGGTCGAAGGACGCGTTGTGGTGGTCACCGGCGCGGGGCGCGGGATCGGGCGGGCGCACGCGCTGGCGTTCGCGGCCGAGGGTGCGCGGGTGGTGGTGAACGACGTCGGCGCGGCGCTGGACGGCAGCGGCGGCGGTGGCGGTCCGGCCGACCTGGTGGCCGACGAAATCCGGGTGCTCGGCGGGAAAGCCGTGGTGAACACCGACGACGTCGCGGATTGGGCCGGTGCGGCGCGGCTGGTTTCGACGGCCGTCGAAGAGTTCGGCGCGTTGGACGTGCTGGTGGCGAACGCCGGCTTCCTGCGCGATCGGATGCTGGTGAACCTGGCCGAGGACGAGTGGGACGCCGTGGTGCGCGTGCACCTGAAGGGACATTTCGCGCCGTTGCGGCATGCCGCGGAGTACTGGCGCGCGGAGTCGAAGGCGGGGCACACGCGGGCGGCGCGGGTCGTGATGACGAGTTCGGGCGCGGGCCTGCTCGGCAGCGTCGGGCAGGGCAACTATTCCGCGGCCAAGGCGGGGATTCTGGGGCTCACGACCGTCGCCGCCGCCGAGCTGGGCCGCTACGGCGTGACGGTGAACGCCATCGCCCCGGCGGCGCGCACGCGCATGACCGAGGGGACGTTCGACATGGCCGCCCCCGACGGCGGTTTCGACGCGATGGCGCCGGGGAACGTGTCCCCGCTGGTGGTGTGGCTGGGTTCGGCGGAGTCGGCGGGCGTCACCGGCCGGGTGTTCGAAGTGGACGGTGGCCGCGTCTGCCTCGCCGACGGCTGGCGCCACGGCCCGGCGCGGGACAAGGGCGCGCGCTGGGAGCCGGGGGAGCTGGGGCCGGTGGTGGCCGAACTGCTGGCGTCGGGCGAGAACCCGGAGCCGGTGTACGGGGCCTGAACCCGCGGGTGACGCTCCTGCTCCGACCCGCCCCCGTCCGGCGGTTTGCTTCGCTGCCGAATTGGCCCATTGTTGTTCCTGAACGCGGTCTCGCGCATTCCACTGAGGACTGAACCCCGGCGATCGGTATGCCTAGTGTGACACTTGCCGACGTCCATGTATCGCGCCGGTAGTGCGGATATAGGCAATTGCCGATATTGCCCCGGTCGGGCGCCCCGTGCGTAACTTGGCCGGGTACACCGTGGCGATCGTTGCGGTTCTTCAGTGTTCTTGCGTAAGTAGGGGAGTTCCCGCGTGTCCGCTTCAGTCATGTCACCGGCCGTCCGCCGTCGGTGGTGGTGGTTCTTGTGGAGTCTGCTGGCCCTGCTGGCGATCGGCGTCGCGGCCTACTTCGTGCCGCCGTACCTGACGGGGAGCTCGGCCGTCCCGATCGACCGGGCCATCGTGGGCTACTACGCGAGCCTGGTGGTGCACGCGCTGCCGGCGGGCCTGACGCTGATCATCGGGCCGTGGCAGTTCGTGCCGCGGCTGCGGGCCCGTTTCCCGCGGCTGCACCGGGTGATGGGCCGGGTGTACTTGATCTCGGTCGTCGCGGCCTCGGCGGCGGCGGCGTATGCGTCCGCGGTCACGAAGAGCGGTTTCGCCCTGCAGGTCGCGTTCTACCTGCTGATCGTGGCTTGGCTGTACACCGCGGCCAAGGCCTACCGGACGATCCGGCGCCGCGAGGTGGCGCTGCACCGGATCTGGATGGTGCGCAACTACGCGCTCACGTTCGCCGCGGTCACCCTGCGGGTCTACCTGATGATCGGCATGCAGGTCCTGCCGTCGTCGGTGCCGTACAAGGACATCTACACCGCGGCCGCGTGGGCGGGCCTTTTGGGCAACGTGCTGATCGCGGAGTACTTCATCATCCAGCGCACGCTGGCGCCGCTGGCCCGGCGGGCCGGCCGCGCCAAGGAAACGGCGGCTGACAGCACGGTTGCCGGCAGCACGGTCGCCGAGCCGGCGCAGCCGGTGGGTCAGGGCAGCTGACGGTCTGGATGCCGGTCTTCCCGGCCGACGGGGTCGTCGGCCGGGATTTCGGTGTGGGGCTGGTTTCCCGGTCGGCAGGGGGTCGGCTGGGGTTTCGGTGGAGGTGCCGGTCGGGAGGGGTTTGGTCCGGGCGTCGGCCGAGGAGCTCGGTGAGGCCGTTTTCCCTGGTCTTGCCGGGCTTTCCCGGTTTTGTCGGTGCCGGGTGCGACACTGCTGAGCATGGCTACCTGGCAGGCGTTCGCGGCGGCGGCACCGTCGCTCGCGGACCGCGTACGTAAGCGTTTCACCTCCGCGGAGTCCCACATCCTGGCCACCCTGCGCCGTGACGGCTCACCCCGAGTCAGCGGCTCGGAGGTGGACTTCCGAGACGGCTCGCTTTACGTCGGCTCGATGCTCGACGCCGTCAAGGCCCGCGACCTCCGCCGCGACGGCCGCTTCGCCATCCACGCCGCCCCAGGCGACCCAGCCGCAGGCGGCGACGCGAAGCTGGCGGGCGTCGCCACCGAGGTGACGGACCCGGCGTTGCTTGCCCGGATCCAGGGCGGCGGCGAACCGAGCCACCTGTTCCACCTCGACATCCGCGAGGCCGCACTGACCTGGGTCGAGGGCAACACCCTGTTCGTCGAGTCCTGGCAGGAGGGAAAAGGCCTCGTGCGTTTCGCCCGGCCGGACAACGGCCCCGCCATCCGCACCGAACTGGACTAGCCCGCCCGCGACAGCGCGGCACACCCACCGGCGACAGCGCGGCGGCGACGGCGTGGTGGCGATGGTGGGCGGGCGTGGGGCGATGGCGGCTGGGCGCGGTGGCGGACAGTGCGGCGGCCGGGCGTGCGGTGGCGATGGTGGGCGGGCGTGGGGCGATGGCGGCTGGGCGCGGTGGCGGACAGTGCGGCGGCCGGGCGTGCGGTGGCGATGGTGGGCGGGCGTGGGGCGATGGCGGCTGGGCGCGGTGGCGGACAGTGCGGCGGCCGGGCGTGCGGTGGCGATGGTGGGCGGGCGTGGGGCGATGGCGGCTGGGCGCGGTGGCGGACAGTGCGGCGGCCGGGCGTGCGGTGGCGATGGTGGGCGGGCGTGGGGCGATGGCGGCTGGGCGCGGTGGCGGACAGTGCGGTGGCACTGCGCGCGGTGGCTGGGCGTGCGGGGGTGATGGTGGGCGAGGCGTGGGGGCGATGGCGGCCGGGTGCGGCGGCGGACAGCGTGGTGGCACTGCGCGCGGCGGCAGGGCGCGCGGTGGCGGACAGCGTGGCGGCAGGGCGCGTGGTGGCGATGGTGGCCGAGATGCGCGGTGGCGATGGCGCTGTGCCTCGCAGCTCCCGTGCCTATTCCGTTTGCGCGTTTGCGGTGGCGGGTCCGGGGCCGGGGCGGCTGGCGTGGTGCCCGCGGTCCGGGCCGGAGGGCGGGTCCAGGGGTCAGGAGTCTGCCCTGGGTCCCATGGCAGGTATCAGGGATTGGCCCAGAGACAGAACGGATGACCGGCGGGGTCCAGGTAAACGCGGACATGCTCCTGCGGCTGGAAGTCCGCGAGCCGCGCACCCGCGGTTTCGGCCTGGGCGGCGGCTTCGGCGAGGTCGTCGGCTTCGATGTCCAGGTGCAGCATCATCTGCTGGTCACCGGGGCGCGCGGGCCAGGCCGGGGGCACGTGGTCCGTTTCCAGCTGGAAGGACAGGCCGGGGCCACCGCCTTCGGGCCGCAGGGTGACCCAGTCCGGCTCGTCCGTGTCGATCGGCCAGCCGAGCAGAGCCTGGTAGAACCGCGCCAGCGCCCGTGGCTCCGGTGTGCCCAGAACAGTTGAGGTCAGCCTCACCACGTCAGCTTAGGTCCGGCAGTTGCCGGGCGAAACACTGCCGGTGTGGTCCGCCGGGCCGACCTCAGCCACCTCACAGGACAGAAGCCCCGCGGGTTGACCTCGGCCCAGCCCACAGGACAGTCGCCCCTGGTCAGCGGCCGCTCAAGTTCACTGCGCCCGCCCCGGATCACGGGTCCGCCGGCCGGCCAACGGTGGCGCTGCCCTCTTCCCCGGCCACCGATGCAACGCTCCCCGGCCTGCCGACAATATGAGGGCAGTACCGATCTCCGCTCTGAAAGGGCTTTCATGCATCGTTTCCCTGGGGGAGCCGTCGTGCGCGGCTTGATTGTCGCGCTCGGCGCCTCGATGGCTGTCGTGGCTGGGCCGGGGGCGGCTTCGGCCTCCGTCGACTCCGTTCCGACGCCGAAGCTGGGCTGGTCCGACTGTGCGGACGGGTTCCTGTGCGCCACCGCCGCGGTGCCGCTGGACTACGACCAGACGTCCGGCCCGAAGATCGACCTCGCGCTCATCAAGCTGCCGGCCACCGATCCCGCGCGGCGGATCGGCACGCTCTTCGTCAACTTCGGCGGGCCGGGCGCGTCCGGCCTGGAGCGGCTGCGGGAGCGGGGCAAGTGGCCGTGGCTGTTCTCCGCCGAGCTGCGCGCGAAGTTCGACGTCGTGTCGTGGGACCCGCGCGGGATCGGCAGCAGCGCCGCGGTCCGCTGCTTCGACTCGCTGGCCGAGCAGGAGTCGTTCTTCGGGTCGTTCCCGGAGATGCCCGGCAACCCGAGCGGCAACGCGGCCTTCTACGCCAAGTCGAAGGAGCTGGCCGACCGCTGCTCGGCCAAGGCGGGCCCGATCCTGGAGCACGTCTCGACGGCCGACACCGCGCGGGACCTGGAGCTGCTGCGCCGCGCGGTCGGTGACACGAAGCTGACCTACCACGGCATTTCCTACGGGACCCAGCTCGGCGCCACGTACGCGAACCTGTTCCCGGACCGCATCCGCGCGATGGTGTTCGACGGCACGATGGACTTCGCCGGCAAGACCGTGCCGCTGGACACCCGGCAGGACGTCGCCACCGGGATCTCGGACACGTTCACGCAGTTCCTCCGGCTGTGCACCGAGGCCGGTCCGAAGTGCGCGTTCTCGTCGGGCGACCCGAAGGCGAAGTGGGCCGCACTGACCGCTCGCGCCAAGCAGGCGCCGATCACTGTGGACGGCGAGACGTGGACGTACTCGGGGATCATCAACGCGGCAGCCGACCTGTCCGACTCGCGCGGCTGGCCGGACATCGCTTCGCTGCTTCAGCGCCTGTACGACGCTCTGTCGACAACTGCTGTGTCAACGACTGCCCTCCGCGCCGCTTCCGAGCCCTACACCTCGAACCGGACCGAGGCCTTCAACGCGATCCAGTGCAGTGACAGCGACGTGCCCACCGACCCGGCGGTCTACAGCCGGTACGCGGAGTCCGAGGACCAGCGGGTCCCGTACTTCGGCCGGATCGCGGTCCTGGACATGATGAGCTGCGCCTTCTGGCAGGCGAAGGCCGCGGACCGGTACACCGGCCCGTGGAACCGCCGGACCTCGGCGGAGATCCTGGTGCTGAACAACCGGTTCGACCCCTCGACTCCGCTACCCGGCGCACAAGACGGCGCCGCGGAGCTGGCCCGCGCGCGGGTCTTCGTGACCGAGAGCTACGGGCACTCGTCGATGTATGTGCCGAGCACGTGCACCGAGCAGGTGAAGCGGGACTACCTGATCTCGGGCGTGTTCCCGGCCGCGGGCAAGACCTGCGCGATCGACGCGAGCCCGTTCGCGGGCTGACCGAGGGCGGGCCTCGCCGTCCTCCGGCGAGGCCCGCCACCCCAGCTAAAAGCCGCTCAGATCCGTTCGATGATCGTCGCCGTGGAGAGGGCGCCGCCGGCGCACATGGTGACCAGGGCAGTGGTGGCGTCGCGGCGTTCCAGCTCGTGCAAGGCCGTCGTGAGCAGGCGGGCGCCAGTGCTGCCGACCGGGTGGCCGAGGGCGATGGCGCCGCCGTTGACGTTCACGCGGGTTTCGTCCGGGTAGTGCACCTGCAGCCACGACAGCACCACCGAAGCGAACGCCTCGTTGATTTCGAACAGGTCCGGGTCACCGATGGTCATGCCCGCCGACGCGAGCACGCGCGACGTCGACTGCACCGGGCCGTCCAGGTGGTAGTACGGCTCAGCGCCCACCAGCGCCTGCGCCACGATCCGCGCGCGCGGGCGCAGGCCCAGCTCGCGGGCCCGCGAAGAGTCCATCAGCAGCAACGCCGCCGCGCCGTCGGAGATCTGCGACGACGTGCCCGCCGTGTGGATCCCGTCCGCCACCACGGGCTTCAGCCGGGCCAGACCGTCCACAGTGGTCTCTCGCAGCCCCTGATCCTTGGTCACCAGGCGGGTTTCGCCCGTCGGCGCACCGTCCGCAAGCACCGGGGCCTTCACCGGCACCACCTCGCGGTCGAAGTGCCCGGCTTCCCACGCGCGCGCCGCCTTCTGTTGCGACGCCGCGCCGAACGCGTCCACGTCCGCGCGCGTCAGCCCGCGCCGCACGGCGATGCGCTCCGCCGCGCCGTACTGGTCGGGCATGTCGATGGACCACGACGCCGGCCGCGGCGTCCCGGTCGTGCCGCGGTTCGCGCCCAGCGGCACCCGGCTCATCGCCTCCGCCCCGCACGCGACCCCCGCGGAGATCGCGCCCGCCGCGATCAGGCCCGCGACCAGGTGCGTCGCCTGCTGGGCCGAGCCGCACTGGGCGTCGATCGTCGTCGCGCCGGTGGTCTCGGGCAGGCCCGCGTGCAGCCACGCGGTCCGGCTCAGGTTCCCGGCCTGCTCACCCGCCTGCGTCACGGCCCCGCCGATCACCTGCTCGACGAGCGCCGGGTCCAGGCCCGCCCGCTCCAGCAGCGCACTCTGCGCCGCGCCCAGCAGCTCGGCCGCGTGCAGCCCGGCCAGCCAGCCGCCGCGCTTGCCGATCGGCGTCCGCACGGCCTCGACGATCACCGGCTCGCCCATAGGTCTCCTCCGTCCGTAGGCACTCCCCAAAACTAGAACACGTTTCGATTTTAGACAAGGCGGCCCTGTAATCCCGACATTTTGATCTTGACCAACTGAGCGCTCGTTCACCTGCGCTTATTTACTCTGCATCGGTAAAGTAAACGGGTTTCACTAAGTGGGTTCCGTAAGTTAACACCGTATGCTCCAATGAGGCTTAGAACGTGTTGCAGTGTGGGAATCAGCGCCGAACCCCGTGCAGGAGGCAGCCGTGGCCGCTCCGCTTTTCCCCGTCGGTTTCGACTTTTCGGACCCGGACCTCTACGCCAGCCGACTGCCGCTGGCCGAGTTCGCGGAGCTCCGGCGAACCGCGCCGGTCTGGTGGAACCCCCAGCCGATGAACACCGCCGGCTTCGGCGACGAAGGCTACTGGGTCGTTTCGCGGCACCAGGACGTCAAGGAAGTCTCCCGCGACAGCGAGCTGTACTCGTCGTGGGAGAAGACCGCGATCATCCGCTTCGACGACCAGATGACGCAGCAGAACCTCGACGCCAATCGCCTGGTGCTGCTGAACATGGACGCCCCGCAGCACACGAAGCTGCGGCGCATCGTCTCGAAGGGCTTCACCCCGCGCTCCATCGCGAAGCTGGAGGACACCCTTCGCGACCGCGCCGAGCGCATCGTCGCCGAAGCCCGCAAGAAGGGCTCGGGCGACTTCGTCACCGACGTCGCGTGCGAGCTGCCGCTGCAGGCGATCGCCGAGCTGATCGGCGTGCCGCAGGAGGACCGGCTCAAGATCTTCGACTGGTCCAACCAGATGGTGGCCTACGACGACCCCGAGTACGAGCTCGAGCCGCTCACCGCGTCCGCCGAGATCGTCGGCTACGCCTGGAACATGGCCGAGGAACGCCGCCGTTGCCCGATGGACGACATCGTCACCAAGCTCGTGCAGGCGGACGTCGACGGCGAGTCGCTCGGCTCCGACGAGTTCGGCTTCTTCGTGATCCTGCTGGCCGTCGCGGGCAACGAAACGACGCGCAACGCCATCACCCACGGCATGAAGGCCTTCCTCGACCACCCGGACCAGTGGGCGCGCTACCGCGAGGAGCGGCCGAAGACGGCGCCGGACGAGATCGTCCGCTGGGCCACGCCGGTGGTCGCGTTCCAGCGCACCGCCACCCGCGACACCGAACTCGGCGGCGCGCACATCCGCAAGGGCGACCGCGTCGGGATGTTCTACAGCTCGGCCAACTTCGACCCCGACGTGTTCGACGAGCCTGAGCGCTTCGACGTGTTCCGTGAGGACAACCCGCACGTCGGCTTCGGCGGCACCGGCTCGCACTACTGCATCGGCGCGAACCTCGCCCGGCTGGAGATCGACCTGATCTTCAACGCGATCGCCGACGTGATGCCGGACATCACCGAGGCCGCGCCGCCGGAACGGCTGCGTTCGAGCTGGATCAACGGCATCAAGCACTACCAGGTCCGCTACGGCTGAGCCCCGCGCCCGGCGGCCGGGCCGGGCATGATGGGCCGATGGTCCAAGCCACCGTCGACGTCGAGTTCGGCGTCCGCGTCACCAAGCCCGGCCTCGCCGCGATTTCGATCGCCGCCGTGCGCGCCGACGAGGACGAGCTGACGGTCTCCGGCGGCGGGACGCCCCGGACCGCCGAGTTCGAGCACGGCACCCGCGCGGAGGTCTACGACCTGCCCGAGGGCGAGCACCGCGTCACCTACCACGGCGTGCGCACGCTGCGCCGGGTCGCGGCCGAGCCGGTGACCGTCGCCGACATCGCCCGCTACACCCGGCCGAGCCGGTACTGCCCGTCCGACCGGATGGGCGGCCTGGTGCCGCCCGCGGTCTACGCCGCCGAAGGTGACGCGGCGCGGGTGCGCGCGATCGTCGACCACGTGAACGGGCGGCTCGCGTACGTCGTGGGCTCCGGGCGCCCGACTGACGACGCGATCGACACGCTGCTGGCCGGCGAAGGCGTCTGCCGCGACTTCGCGCACGTCTGCGTGGCGCTCTGCCGGATCGTCGACATCCCCGCGCGCTTCACCGCCGTCTACGCGCCGGGCCTGCGGCCGATGGACTTCCACGCCGTGTTCGAGGCCGCGGTCGGCGGCCACTGGCAGGTGTTCGACGCCACCCACCTCGCGCCGCGCCAGACCATGCTTCGCATCGCCACCGGACGGGACGCCGCCGACACCCCGTTCCTGGCCACCCTCGGCTGCGAGCTCGACTTCCTCGGCGCCACCGTCTTCGCCACCACCGACGGCGCGCTGCCCCATGACGACTGGGACAAAGCGGTGACCCTGGCCTGAACGCGTGTCCGGTGCGACAAACCGGTGCGTGCTGGGTAGACAGACACCGTGAAGCGTTCCCGTGACAGCCCGGGGCCCAGCCGGTGGGCCCGTGCGCGGGCCCGGTACCGGTGGCTCGACCACCTGGCCCGGGCCACCAACCGGTACATCGACTACGGCGGCTACCACTACGTCGCCTCGATCACCTACTTCAGCCTGCTTTCGCTGGTGCCGCTGCTGATGCTGTCGTCATCGGCCGCCGGTTTCGTGCTGGCGACCCAGCCGCAGCTGCTCGGCTCGCTGGTGCACGCGATCTCCGGCACGCTGCCGGGCACGCTCGGGACCAAGGCCACCGACCTGCTGACCGGCTTCGTCGAGCAGCGCACCAGCGTCGGCCTGGCAGGACTGGTCGTCGGGCTGTACTCGGGCTGGAACTGGATGAACGCGCTGCGGGACGCGCTCACCGCGATGTACGGGCAGAACCGCTCGGACCAGCCGCTGCTGCGCACCATCCTGATGGACGTGCTCGCGTTGCTCGGCCTCGCCGCCGCGCTGCTGGTGTCGTTCCTGATCACCGTGTCCGGCACCGCGGTCGGCCGGTACCTGCTGGGGCTGGTCGGGGTCACCGACGAGAGCTGGGGCCACACCGTGCTGTCGGCGACGTCCGTGCCGCTGGCGCTGCTCGCGGACTGGCTGGTCTTCCTCTGGGTGCTCACGCGGCTGCCGCGCGAGCGGGTCGGCTGGCGCAGCGCGATGCGCGGGGCGGTCGCCGCGGCGCTCGGCTTCGAACTCCTGAAACAGGCCGGTGGCTTCTACCTGAGCCTGATCAGCGACTCGCCTTCGGGCGTCGCGTTCGGCTCGGTGATCGGCCTGCTGTTCTTCATCTCCCTGATCGCGCGGATGCTGATCTACATCACCTCGTGGACGGCCACGGCCGGCGACGCCCCGCAACGGCCGATCCCGCCGCCGTCGCCGACCTCGCTGCGGCCGGTGGTCGCGCCGAAGCCGAGCGGCGCGCTGCCCGCGGCCCTCGGCGTTGTCGCCGGGGTGCTGGGCACGCTGTTCGCTTTGCGCGGCCGCCGCCGTCGAGACTCGTGAGTGTTTATGACGGTTCTAACCGTCATAAACACTCACGAGCTTGGCTTGCCTGACCCGACCACCCACATGCTGAAGTACTGCGAGCCGCCGCCGTACGCGTGGCCGAGCGCGACCCGCGCGCCGTCCACCTGGTAGTCGCCGGCGCGGCCCATCACCTGCTTGGCCGCCTCGGAGAAGCGCAGCATCCCGGACGCGCCGATCGGGTTGGACGACAGCACGCCGCCGGAGGGGTTGACCGGCAGCCGGCCGCCGAGCGCGGTGTCGCCCGCCTCCGTCACCTTCCAGCCCTGGCCCTCCGCGGCGAAGCCGAGGTTCTCCAGCCACATCGGCTCGAACCAGGAGAACGGCACGTAGATCTCCGCGACGTCCACTTCGGACAGTGGGTCGGTGATCCCGGCCTCGTGCCACAGCGCCGCCGCGGCGTCCCGGCCGGCCTGCGGGCTCACCTGGTCCCGCCCGGCGAACGTGGTGGGCTCGGTGCGCATGGCCGTCGCGTGGATCCAGGCGGCGCCGCCCTCGACGGCGTCACCGGCCGCTTCGTCGCCGATCACCATCGCGCAGGCGCCGTCGGAAGACGGGCAGGTCTCGTCGTAGCGGATCGGGTCCCACAGCATCTGCGACGCCTGCACGGACTCGACCGTGATGTCCGCCTGCCGCAGGTGTGCGTACGGGTTGAGCGCCCCGTTGCGACGGTCCTTCGCCGCGACGATGGCGCCGATGTGCTCCGGCGTCCCGGAACGGCGGATGTAGGAGCGCACGTGCGGCGCGAAGTAGCCGCCCGCGCCGGCGCCCACCGGCATCTGGAACGGTGGCAGGATCGACAGGCCCCACATCGCGTTCGACTCCGACTGCTTCTCGAACGCCACGGTGAGCACCCGCCGGTGGATCCCGGCCTGCACCAGCGACGCGGCCACGAGCGCGGTCGAGCCGCCGACGGAGCCCGCGGTGTGCACGCGCAGCAACGGTTTCCCGGTGGCGCCGATGGCGTCGGCCAGGAACAGCTCGGGCATCATCACGCCCTCGAACAGGTCCGGTGCCTTGCCGAGGACCACGGCCTCGATCTCGTCCCAGCCGACGCCGGCGTCGGCCATCGCGCGGTCGATCGCCTCACGCAGCAGGCCGGGCATGGACACGTCGAGGCGCTTGGCCCGGTGGTGCGTCTGCCCGGTGCCGAGCACGGCGGCGAGTTGCTTGGTCATCGCGACTCCAGTGTCTTGCGGGACACCCGCACCCGGTCGGCACGACGAGCGGGCTGTCGCGATGGTGTGCTCATCGTGCCTCCAGGACGGCGAGGAGGTTCTGCTGCAGGGCTGGGCCGCCGGTCGCGTGCGCGAGCGCCTTGGCCGCCTCGCCCCGGTGGATGCGGGCGGCGGCCTCGCCGATCCGGGCCAGCCCGGCGGAGAACATCGGATTTCCGGTCAGCGCGCCGCCGGAGGGGTTGATCCGGACGTCGGCGCCGAGGCCGAGCGCGCCGCGCAGGATCAGCTCCTGGTGCGTGAACGGCGCGTGCAGCTCCGCCAGCTCGACGCCGTCGAGGTCCAGCGCCTTCGCGGCGGCCTCGGTGGACGGCGAGCGGGTGAGGTCCCGCGCGCCGAGCACGGGGGAGTCGACGCGGTGCTCGATCCCGGTGAGGATCGCGGGCCGGTCCACCAGGTCCTTCGCTCGCTCCGCACTGGCCAGCACGATCACCGCGGCGCCGTCGGAGACCGGCGCGATGTCGTGTTCCCGCAACGGATCCGCGACGTACGGCGTGTCCAGCAGCTCGGCCGTCCCGACCACTCCGGACACCTGCGCGGCAGGATTGCCGGCGGCGTCGGCGCGCGAGCGGACGGCGACTTCGGCGAGGTCCTTTTCGGACCACAGCCCGGCGTCCAGGCCCATCCGCGCCTGGAGCCCGGCGATCGCCAGCGAGTCCGGCCACAGCGGGCCGACGACGTACGGGTCCAGCTGCAGCGCGAGCACCCGGCGCAGCTGTCCCGCGCTGGCCTTGCCGAAGCCGTAGACGAGCGCGGTGTCGACCTCGCCCATGCGGATCTTCAGCCAGGCCTCGTACAGCGCCCAGGCCGCGTCCATCTCGACGTGGGACTCGTGGATGGGCGGGAACGCGCCGATGGCGTCCACCGCGGCGATGAACGAGAACGCGCGCCCGGCCAGGTAGTCCGACGAGCCGGAGCACCAGAACCCGATGTCCTCTTTGGACAGTCCGGTGGCGGCGAAGACCTCGGCGAAGATCGGCACCAGCATCTCGACGCCGTTGGTGGTGCCCGGCGTCTCCCGGACGTTCGGCGCCTGCGCGAACCCGGCGACGGCGACTTCAGGCATGTGGTGACCTCACAGCTGACCTCACAGGTGGTGGGCGAAGGATTCGTACGGCGCGTCCGGCTCGCCGGTCGGCTCGAAGTGGCTGATGTTCTCCAGCGACGTCCACCACTCCTCGCGCGGCTTCCACGCGGCGCGCACGCGCAGGCCCATCCGCACGTCCGCGGCGTCGCAGCCGAGCACCAGGTGCAGGAAGGCGATGTCGGCGCCGTCGAGCAGGATGTACGCGGCGACGTACGGCGGCTTGATCCGCTGGCCGAGGAACGGCACGTTGACGATGCAGAACGTGGTGACGATGCCGGTGTCGGGCAGTTCCACCTCGTCGGTGGTCGGCACGCCGTCGGTGGGGCAGGCGCCGCGCGGCGGGATGTAGACCTTGGTGCAGGCCGGGCAGCGCTGCCCGATCAGCTTGCCTTCGGCGAGCCCCCGCAGGTAGCGGCTCTCCTCGGGCGACGCGGAATGCCGGTAGCGCAGGTGTACTGGCGTCATGACCACGCTGACGGGCGCGCCCTCCTCGCGTTTCGCGACCGGGGGCGGCGGCTCGGTGGGCGTGGTGTCCGGCGCGCCGGCGGGCAGGAAGTAGGCGATGTCGCGGATGTGGCCCACGGTCTCGTCGGCCCAGCGGACGCGCACGCGCTGTCCGGTGTGGACACTGCCGGGGTCGCCCGCGTCGAGGGCGTGCAGCAGGGCGGTGTCCGCGCCGTCGAGCCGCACCAGCACCCAGGCGAACGGGCGGCCCAGCGGCTGGCCGTCGAGCGGCTCCGCGCACCACGACCACGAGACGACGGTGCCCTCCTCGGCCACCGGCACGAACTCGGTCAGCGGCGCGGCGGTCACCGGGTCGTACTCGGGCGGGGGCACGTGCACCCGCCCGTCACTGCCGCGCACGCCTTCGATCCGGCGCTCGCGCAGCGCGTTGACGAACCGGCCCAGTACCGGCCCGGTCGAGCGTGTGTAGTCGAAGCCGACGTCGAGCGGGGCGGAGAGCGGGATCTCTGAAACCGTCACGTTCCCGAGTGAAACACGTTCTCGATTCAGGGGCAAGACGCCTGTTGTGCTGTTGTGGAACGCGTTCTAGATTTGAGGGCATGAACCTCGGACTGTGGACCATCGCCGCCGCGGCACCGGACCGGACCGCGCTGGTAGACCCGGACGGCCGGGAAGTCGGCTACGGCGAGCTGGCCGCCAAGGCGGACCGGTACGCGCGCGGGCTGCGGGAGCTGGGCCTCGGCGTCGGCGACGTCGTGGTGCTGCTGCAGCCGAACGGAGACGAACTCGTGGCGGCGTACTTCGCCGCGATCCAGTCCGGGCTGTACGTGGTGGTGGTGAACTGGCACCTCGTCGGCCCGGAAGTCGCCTACATCCTGCAGGACAGCGGCGCGAAGGCGTTCCTCGCGCACGAGCGGTTCGCCGAGGTCGCCGTCGCGGCGGCCGACGAGGCGGGCCTGCCCGAGTCCGCCCGGTTCGCGGTCGGCGCGGTGCCCGGGTTCCGCCGGGTGGAGGAACTGGGCGCGGGCCTGGGCGACGGCCGCCCCGAGGAGCGCACCGCGGGCTCGCCGATGCTGTACACCTCGGGCACGACCGGGCGGCCCAAGGGCGTCCGGCGGCCGCTGACCGGCGCGGACCCGGACGACGTGCCCGCGGCGTCCACCTGGTTCTTCGGGATCTTCGGGCTGAAGCCGCACGACGGGCACGTGCACCTGTGCGGCTCGCCGCTCTACCACACGGCGGTGCTCAACTTCGTCGTGATCTCTTTGCAGCTCGGGCACACCGCGGTGCTGATGGACCGCTGGGACGCGGCGGACATGCTGCGGCTGATCGAGCGGCACCGGGTGACGCACAGCCACATGGTGCCCACGCAGTTCCGCCGGCTGCTGGCGCTGCCGGACGACGTGCGCTCGGGCCACGACCTGAGCTCGCTGCGCGTGATGATCCACGGCGCGGCCCCGTGCCCGCTGGAGGTCAAGCGGCGCATGCTCGACTGGTGGGGCCCCGTCGTCACGGAGTACTACGCGGCCACCGAAGGCGGCGGCACAGTGATCTCGGGGGAGGACTGGCTGCGCAAGCCGGGCTCGGTCGGGCTGCCCTGGCCGGGCTCGACGATCCGCATCCTCGACGACGGCGGTTCGGAGCTGCCGGCGGGCGAGGTCGGCACGGTGTACATGAAGATGGGCGACTCGAAGTTCGAGTACCACCGCGACCCGGAGAAGACGAAGCAGTCGCGCGTCGCGGACCTGTTCACCCTGGGCGACGTCGGGCACCTCGACGCGGACGGCTACCTGTACCTGCACGACCGCAAGGCCGACCTGATCATCTCCGGCGGCGTGAACATCTACCCGGCCGAGATCGAGGGTGAGCTGGTGATGCACCCGAAGGTCGCGGACATCGCCGTGTTCGGCCTCCCGCACGAGGACTGGGGCGAGGAGATCAAGGCCGTGGTCCAGCCGGCGGAGGGGATTTCGCCTTCTCCCGAGCTGACTTCGGAGCTCCTGGCCTACGCGGCGACGCGGCTGGCGCGCTTCAAACTGCCGCGATCGGTGGATTACCTGGACGAGCTGCCGCGTGACCCGAACGGGAAGCTGTACAAGCGGCGGCTGCGGGAGCGCTACGTTTCCTGACGCGTTTCCTGCCTCGTGAGTGGTTATGCCGGTTAGAACCGTCATAGCCACTCACGAGGTTTTTCCCTACTTCGTGGGCACCGAAAGATCGGCGGGTTCGTTGCCCAGAGGCTCGCCGTTGTCGGCCGTCACCCGGATGATGCTCGCGTAGTATTCTTCGCCGCGACAACTCCCAACCCCGCCGTCGCCAACGAGGCACCTTCAGTGCGCTTCATCGGTTCTCAGTCGCGACGCCGTCGATCGGTGTTACAGATCGCACTCACGAGTCATTTGCCCTGAAACCGAGGTTTCCGCTTCTCCGCGAACGCCCGCGGCCCCTCCTTCGCGTCGGCGGAGGAGAAAACCTCGATCCCGTACTGCGCGTCCAGCTTGAAGGCGTCCTCTTCGTGCATGCCTTCGGTGTCGCGCATGGTCTTCAGGATCGCGCGGACGGCGAGGGGGCCGTTCGCGTCGATCAGGGACGCGATCTCCAGCGCGCGCGAGAGGGCTTGGCCGTCCGGGACCACGTGGCCGATCAGGCCGATCGCCAGCGCCTCCTCGGCCGTGATGTGGCGGCCGGTCAGGAGCAGGTCGGCGGCGACGGTGTACGGGATCTGGCGCGGCAGCCGCACGGCGGAGCCGCCCATCGGGAACAGGCTCCAGCGGGCTTCGGAGACGCCGAAGCGCGCGCTCGTGCCCGCCACGCGGATGTCCGTGCCCTGCAGGATCTCCGTGCCGCCCGCGATCGCGGGGCCCTCGACGGCGGCGATCAGCGGCTTGGTGAGACGGCGGCCCTTCAGCAGGCCCTCGATGCGGCTCGGGTCGAACGCGCCGCTGCCGAACGCCGGCGCGTCGCGGGCCATCGCCTTCAGGTCCGCGCCCGCGCAGAACGCGCCGCCCGCGCCCGTCAGCACGCAGCTGCGGACGTCGTCGTCGGAGTCGACGCGGTCCCAGGCCTCGACCATGATCGCGAGCATCTCGCCCGACAGCGCGTTGCGCGCCTCGGGCCGGTTCATGGTGACGACGAGCGTGTGGCCCTCCAGCGTCACCAGTGCGTGCGGCTCAGTCACCGAAACCTCCCGGCACTCCTTCGGACATTGCCCAGAACGATAACATGTTCTACTTTAGGGGAGTGGCACTCAACATCGCGGATTTACTCGAGCACGCCGTCGACGCCGTGCCGGAACGCGTCGCGGTCGTGTGCGGCGAGAGGCAGGTGACGTTCGCGGAGCTGGAAGCCCGCGCGAACCGCCTGGCCCACCATCTCGCCGCCCACGGCGTGGGACGCGGTTCCCACATCGGTGTCTATTCCCGCAACTCCATCGAGGCCCTCGAGGCCATGTTCGCCGCGTACAAACTGCGCGCCATCGCGGTGAACGTCAACTACCGATACGTCCACGGCGAGCTGCGCTACCTGTTCGACAACGCCGACCTGGTCGCACTCGTGCACGAGCGCCGTTACGCGGACAAGGTCGCCGCGGTGCTCCCCGAGACGCCGAAACTGAAACACGTTGTCGTCATCGAAGACGGCTCCGACACCGCTTACGAGACCGGTGTCGCCTACGAGACGGCGCTGGCGGAGAACTCACCCGAGCGCGACTTCGGCGAGCGCAGCGCCGACGACCTGTACATCCTCTACACCGGCGGCACCACCGGCTATCCGAAGGGCGTGCTCTGGCGCCACGAGGACATCTGGCGCGCGCTCGGCGGCGGCATCAACTTCATCACCGGCGAGTACGTGCCCGACGAGTGGGCGCTCGCCGAGCAGGGTAAAGCCGGCTCGCTGGTCCGGCTGCCGGCCGCGCCGCTCATCCACGGCGCCGCGCAGTGGGCCGCGTTCGGCGCGCTGTTCACCGGCAGCCCGGTCGTGTTCGTGCCGCAGTTCGACGCGCACCAGGTGTGGCAGGCCGTGCAGGCGCACAAGGTCCAGGTGCTCACCATCGTCGGCGACGCCATGGCGCGGCCGCTGATCGAGGCCTACCGCGAAGGCGGCTACGACCTGTCGTCGCTCGTCGCGGTGTCGAGCCACGCCGCGCTGTTCTCGCAGTCGGTCAAGCAGGAGCTGCTGGGCCTGCTGCCGAACGTCGTGATCACCGACGCCATCGGCTCCTCGGAAAGCGGTTTCACCGGGATCGGCATGGTGGGCAAGGACTCCGACCACAGCGCGGGCCCGCGGGTCGCGTTCGGCAAGGACGCGATCCTGGTCGACGACGACGGCGCGCTGGTCGAGCCGGCGCCCGGCGCGATCGGGCTGATCGGCCGCCGCGGGCACGTGCCGCTCGGCTACTACAACGACCCGGAGAAGAGCCGCACGATCTTCGTGGACGTCGGCGGCGTCCGGTATGTCGTGCCCGGCGACTACGCGCGGTACGAGGAGGACGGCACCGTCACGTTGCTGGGCCGCGGCTCGCAGTGCGTGAACACCGGCGGGGAGAAGGTGTACCCGGAGGAGGTCGAGGGCGCGCTGAAGTCGCACCCCGACGTGTTCGACGCGCTCGTGATCGGCGTCCCGGACGAGCGGCTCGGCCAGCGCGTGGCCGCCGTCGTGCAGGTGCGGCCGGGCGTGACGCTGAACCTCGACGCGATCGAGGCGCACGTGCGCACCGAGGTCGCCGGTTACAAGGTGCCGCGCACGGTCTGGCTGGCCGAGGAGATCGGCCGGTCGCCGAGCGGCAAACCCGACTACCCGTGGGCGCAGCGCTACGCCGCGGACCACGAACCCGCCTAGGAGCGTGCATGCGGACTTCCCTGTGCGACCGGTTCGGCATCGAGCTGCCGATCGTCGGCTTCACGCCGTCGGAGCACGTCGCCGCCGCGATCAGCCGCGCCGGCGGGCTCGGGGTGCTCGGCTGCGTCCGGTTCAACGACGCCGCGGAACTTGACGCCGTATTGGACTGGATGGACGAGAACACCGACGGGAAGCCGTACGGGGTCGACATCGTGATGCCGGCGAAGATCCCCGAAGAGGGCAGCCAGGTCGACCTCACGAAGCTGATCCCGGACGGCCACCGGGCCTTTGTCGACAAAGTGCTGCGGGAGCTGTCCGTGCCCCCGCTGCCGGACGACACCGACGAGCGGGCCGGGGTGCTCGGCTGGCTGCACTCGGTCGCCCGGTCCCATGTGGACGTCGCGCTGAAGCACCGGATCAGCCTGATCGCGAACGCGCTGGGCTCGCCGCCGCCGGACGTGATCGAGCTCGCGCACGAGGCGGGCGTGCCCGTGGCCGCGCTCGCGGGCAAGGCCGAGCACGCGGTGCGGCATGTCGACAACGGCGTGGACTTCGTGGTGGCCCAAGGCTACGAGGCGGGCGGGCACACCGGCGAGATCGCGTCGATGGTGCTGGTGCCGGAGATCGTGGACGCCGTCGGCTCGCGCGTGCCGGTGCTCGCCGCGGGCGGAATTGGCTCCGGCCGCCAGGTGGCGGCGGCGCTGGCGCTGGGCGCGTCGGGGGTGTGGATGGGCTCGTTCTGGCTCGCCACCGAGGAGTACCGCCAGACCATGACGGGCTCCGGCGGGATGCAGGAGGCGCTGGTCGGCGCGACGTCCTCGGACACCGTCCGCACCCGCATCTACACCGGCAAGCCCGCGCGCCTGCTCAAGACGCGCTGGACGGAGGCCTGGGCCGCGCCGGACGCGCCCGAGCCGCTGCCGATGCCGTTGCAGAACCTGCTCGTTTCCCCAGCGCACAACCGCATCCACGCCTCGGGCGACCCGGGGGTGGTGGCCATGCCGGTGGGGCAGATCGTCGGCCGGATGGACCGCGTCCGCCCGGTGGCCGAGGTGATCGCCGAGCTGGTGGGCGGGTACGAGGAAGCGTTGGCACGGCTGGACAAGACGCGCTGAAAGACTCGTGAGTGGCTATGACGGTTCTAACCGTCATAGCCACTCACGAGGTTGCTAGATGGACGAAGCGGCCGAAGCGATCGCGCTCGCGAAGCTGCTCACCTCGGTGTACACGCCGGGCGCGTGCGCACGGGCACAGCCGGTGCCCCAGCTCGTGATGCCGACCTGGACCCAGGCGTTGTTGTTGTCCCGGCGGAACATCGGGCCGCCGGAGTCGCCCTGGCAGGTGTCGACGCCACCGGAGTCGACGTTGCCCGCGCAGATCTCGGCGTTGGCGATCAGGCCGGTGTAGTCGCCGCCCTGCGCCTTGCAGGTGGCGTCGCTGACGAACGGGACCTGGGCCTTGAGCAGGTACCGCTGCTGCGCCCCGCCCTCGGAGGCGGCGCCCCAGCCGGCGACGGTGAACGTGCCGCTGTTGTTGGCCGTGCTCGACGAGACGGGCAGCGTCGCGATGCCGGTGACCGGGCTGGCCAGCTTGATCAGGGCCCAGTCGCCGCCGGTGGTGTCGTAGGTCGGGGACCGGTAGACGTAGGTGGACTTCACCTTCTTGGCGCTCGCGCTCTGCAGGTCGACCACGCCGAGCGTCGCGGTGATCGAGCTGTTCGAGCCGGTGCGGTCGACGCAGTGGGCGGCGGTGAGGACGATCTGCGACGTGTACAGCGCGCCGCCGCAGCCCATCGACAGCCGGACCATCCAGGGGAACTCACCTTGTGCGGCGCGGCTGCCGCCGATGACCTGCGTGCCGTCCGTCGACGGCGGCGGGGCGGCGACCGCGGCGGGGGTCGCCAGCCCGGCCAACGCGGTGGCGGCGGCGACGCCGATCGCGGCTTTTTTGAGCAGGGTGAACCATCTCTTGCTGGCCAAGGGATTCGTCCTTCCGGTGTCCATGGGTACTGATGTCCACAGTGGAACTACGGGGAAGCGGGAACTTTCGGGGAAACGGGGAGTGCCCCTTCGACTACACCAGAGCCGGAACAACCGGACAACCAACTTTCTTCGGATCTTTCCGGCCCTGGCTCGGCGGACGGGCGAAACTTCCGTGACGGTGCGTCGGCGCGCACCGAAGAGGCCCGGGCCGCGGTGGCCGCGTGGCACGGCTCGATCGAGCGTTGGACCGGTCGTTACCTGGAACTGGCGGCTGTCCGGCGCCACCGGATGACGCGCGGCGCCGGTGTCATCCGATCAGGCGTCCGATCGGGCGGTTCCTGGGACGGCGGGCCACGGGCCGCCCGGCTCGCATAGGCTCGGGACTCGTGCCCACGTCATCGCTGCCTTCGCTGCCGCCGCCGTCACTGCCGCTGTCCCGCCTGTCCGCCGACGGCCCGGTGCGCGACGGCATTCCCGAGCACGGCCGCGTCCCGCGGTACTACGCCGTGAAGGTCGAGCTGCTCGCGGTGATCGCCGAGCTGGGGGAGGGCGCGGTGCTGCCCGCCGAGCGGGAGCTGTGTGAACGCTTCAGTGTTTCGCGCGCCACGGTGCGCCAAGCCGTCAGCGAGCTGGTCCTCGAAGGCCGGCTCAGCCGACGGCAGGGGAGCGGCACGTACGTCGCCCCGCCGAAGCTGGTGCAGCCGCTCGCGCTGGTCAGCTACACCGAGGGCCTGCGCCGTCAGGGCATCGCGCCGGGCCGCACGCTGATCTCGCTGGAGCGCCGGGCCGCGGGGGCCGGGCTGGGCGCCGACCTGCGGATCGACCCGGCTGACGAGGTCATCCACATCGAACGGGTGCTGCTCGCCGACACCGAGCGCGTCGGGCTGGAGTCGACCTACCTGCGGGCGTCCCGGTTCCCGACGCTGCTGGAGGTCTTCGACCCGGAGCAGTCGCTTTACGCCTTCCTGCGCGAGAACCTCGGCGTGGTGTTCGACGGCGCCGAGGAGCGGGTCGAGACGGTGCTGGCCACCCCGCGCGAGGCGCTGCTGATCGGCACCAACCCGGCGCTGCCGATGCTGCTCATGCACCGCGTCTCGTGGGGCCCGGACGGCGAGCCGTTCGAACGCGTCCGCTCGCTCTTCCGCGGCGACCGGCTGAGCTTCATGACGCGCCTGGGCCGCATCGAGTAGCTGTCACGTTCGCGGCGCCCGCCCCGTCCCTCCGTTACCCGGCCGCCCGGCCGGCTCCAGGAGGGAGCAGAAACGATGAATGCCGCACTCTGGACCGGGCAGATCTTCCTGGCCTTGGTCTTCGCGTTGTCGGGGTCGCTGAAGTCGACGATGTCGCGGCAGCGGATGCTGGAGACGGGTCAGACCGGCGCCGCCGCGTTCCCGCTGCCGGTGGTCCGGTTCGCCGCGGTCTGCGAGCTGATCGCCGTGCTCGGCCTGATCTTGCCGCAGCTCACCGGTGTGGCCCCGGCGCTGACCGGCTGGGCCGCGCTCGGCCTCGTCGTGGTGATGATCGGCGCGATGGCGAGCCACGGGCGGCTCGCGGTCGTGCAGCACAAGCCCGCGGAATGGCGCAACGCCGGCGTCAACGTGCTGCTGCTCGCGGTGTGCGTCTTCGTCGCGGTCGGCCGGCTGTGAAGATAACAGAACGGTAACTCATCCGATCCAATATTCGGGGTCGGTTCACCTCGCGTTCGCTGGGGGGTCAGGCGGCGTTGGTGGCGGCCAGCGAGCGTGGCGGCCGTGCGAATCCTCATTGCAGGCGGCGGCGTGCTGGGCACCATGCACGCCTGGTCGGCCGTCGAACGTGGTCATGAAGTCGTCCAGCTGGAGCGGGAGGCCGAGGCGCGCGGCGCGTCCGTGCGGAACTTCGGCCTGGTGTGGGTCGGCGGGCGGGCGGCCGGCGCCGAGCTGGCCACGGCCGTGCGGGCCCGGCGGCTGTGGGAGCGGATCGGCGAGCGGGTGCCGGACCTCGGCTTCCGGGCCAACGGCTCGCTCACGCTCGTGCGCACCGAGGCGGAGCTGGCCGTCGCGAAGGAGGCGGCGGCGAGCCCGGACGCCGCGCGCGGGTTCAAGCTGCTCGACGCCGCGGAGGCGCGCGAGCTGAACCCCGCGCTGCGCGGCGATTTCCTGGGCGCGCTGTGGTGCGACCGCGACGCCGCTGTCGAGCCGCGCACCGCGCAGCCCGCGCTTCGGGCCGCGCTGACGGCGACCGGCCGCTACACCTGGCGCCCCGGCCGTGAGGTCCGCGCGCTGACCTCCAACGGCGTCGTCGACGACCACGGCGAGCGGCACGAGGGCGACGTGGTGCTGTTCTGCACCGGCGCGTGGCTCGGCGGCCTGGTCCGCGAGGTGGCCGGCGAGCTGCCCGTCCGCCGCGTGCGGCTGCAGATGGCCCAGACCGAGCCGCTCGGCGAGCCGCTCACCACGAGCGTCGCCGACGCCGACAGCTTCCGCTACTACCCGGCCTACCGCGGCCCCGCCCTCGACGGGCTCGGCACCGGCCAGCCGCAGGGCGAGGTCGCCGCCGGCCACGCCATGCAGCTGCTCATGGTGCAGCGGCTCGACGGCTCGCTGACGATCGGCGACACGCACGAGTACGCGCAGCCGTTCGGCTTCGACGTCACCGAAGACCCATACGACCACCTCGCCGAGGTGGCCGGCGCGCTGCTCGGCCGCCCGCTGCCGCGGATCCGGCGCCGCTGGGCCGGCGTGTACGCCCAGGCGACCGACGTGGGCGCGATCGTGCACCGGGAACGCTTGGCGGACAACGCTTTCCTCGTCACCGGCCCGGGCGGCCGGGGCATGACCTGCTCCCCGGCCATCGCCGAGGACACGGCCGTGGAGCTGGACCTGTGACCCCCGAGCTGGTGGTGCTGGACATGGCCGGCACCACGGTGCTGGACGACGGCCTGGTCGTGCGCGCCTTCACCGAAGCGATCGGCTCCGCCGGAGTGTCCGAAGAGGACAAACGCTTCCCGGAGATGCTCGCCTACGTCGAGGAGACGATGGGCCAGTCGAAGATCACCGTCTTCCGCGCCCTGCTCGGCGACGAGGCGGCCGCGCAGGAGGCGAACGCCGCGTTCGAGCGCGCGTACGCCCGGCTGGTGGCGGCGGGGGAGTGCGCCCCGGTCGAGGGCGCCGAGGACGTGATCCGCGCGCTGCGCCGCGACGGCGTCAAGGTCGCCTTCGGCACCGGGTTCGCCCCGGCCACGCAGACGGCGATCCTCGACGCGCTGGGCTGGCGCGACCTCGCCGACCTCGCGCTCGCCCCGGGCGAAGGCGTCCGCGGCCGCCCGTTCCCCGACCTGGTGCTGGCCGCGGCGCTGCGGCTCGAAGTGTCCGACGTGCGGCGGATCGCCGTCGCCGGGGACACCCCGTCCGACGTCCGCTCCGGGCTCGCCGCCGGCGCGTCCGTGGTCGCGGGCGTGCTGACCGGCGCGGGCACCCGGGCCGGCCTCGAAGCCGCCGGCGCCACCCACGTCCTCGATTCCATCCGCGACCTCCCCTCTCTGCTGGACTGAAGGAGCTATCCCCATGAAGACCCCGAAGAGAGTGGCGTACGTCTTCGCCGCGGGACTGCTCGGCCTGCTCGCGGCCTGCGGCGGGACCGGCGGCGGCGCGGCCGCGGACGGCAAGACCGTCACCGTGTACACAGTGGACGGTCTCGAAGACTGGTACACCGCCCGGTTCGCCGAATTCAAGCAGCAGACCGGGATCACTGTGCAGGCCGTCACCGCCGGCTCCGGCGAAGTGGCTTCGCGGGTGGAGAAGGAAAAGAGCAACACGAAGGCCGACGTGCTGGTCACGCTGCCGCCGTTCATCCAGCAGGTCGCGCAGCAGGGCCTGCTCGCCTCGTCCGCGCCGCAGGGCACCGAACAGGTGCCGGCCGCGGAGAAGGACCCGCAGGGCCGCTACTTCGCCATGATGAACAACTACATCAGCTTCATCTACAACCCGCAGCAGGCCAAGCCCGCGCCGAAGACCTGGAACGACCTGCTCGACCCGAAGTACCGCGGCAAGCTGCAGTACTCCACGCCCGGCGAGGCCGGCGACGGCACCGCCGTGCTGCTCCAGCTCCAGCACGTGCTGGGCGACCAGGGCGCGCTGGACTACCTGGGCAAGCTGCAGGCGAACAATGTCGGGCCGTCCTCGTCCACCGGCAAGCTGCAGCCGAAGGTGGCGAAGGGCGAGCTGCTGGTGGCCAACGGCGACGTGCAGATGAACCTGGCCGAGATCGGCAAGAGCGGTGGCTTCGACGTCTTCTTCCCGGCGGACGCGCAGGGCAAGCGCTCGACCTTCGCGATCCCGTACGAGGCCGGGCTGGTCACGAACGCGCCGCACGCGGACAACGCCAAGAAGCTGCTGGACTTCCTGTTCTCGCCGGCGACCCAGGCCAAGGCGGCCGACGCCTTCGGCATCCCGGCCCGCGCCGACGTCAAGTCCACCGGCGCGAACGCGGACCGGATCACGGCCGCGATGACCGGCGTCGACATCTGGCAGCCGGACTGGACCGCGGTGCTGGCCCGGCTCGACTCGGACCTGGCCGCCTACAAGAAGGCCATCGGCCAGTGACCCCGGCGGTCGAGTTCCGCGGCGTCTCCGTCCACTTCGGAGCGACGCAAGCGCTTGCGCCCCTGGACCTCACCGTGGCCCGCGGGGAGACGCTGGCCCTGCTGGGCCCGTCGGGCTCGGGCAAGTCGACGGCCCTCAAGGCGCTGGCCGGGTTCGTCCGGCCGAGCGCCGGGCGGGTGCTGCTCGACGGCGAGGACGTCACCGACCTGCCGCCGCACCGGCGCGGGCTCGGGGTGGTGGTGCAGAGTTACGCGCTGTTCCCGCACCTGCGGGTGGACGGCAACGTGGCGTTCGGGCTGAAGGCCCGCGGGCTCCCGCGGGCGGAGGTGGCCCGGCGGGTGGCCGAGGTGCTGGAGCTGGTGGGCATGGGCGCGTACGCCCGGCGCTTCCCGCGTGAGCTGTCCGGCGGGCAGCAGCAGCGCGTGGCGCTCGCCCGGGCGCTGGCGATCCGGCCCGGCGTGCTCCTGCTGGACGAGCCACTGTCCGCTTTGGACGCCGCCCTGCGTGAGGAGATGATCGCCGAGCTGCTGCGGCTGCGGGCGGAACTGCCGGACACCACGATGATCCACGTGACCCACGACCAGGCCGAGGCGCTCGCGCTGGCCGACCGGATCGCGGTGCTGCGGGACTCGCGGCTGGTCGAGCTGGGCCCGTGCGAGGAGCTTTACCGGCGCCCGGCAAGCGAGTTCACCGCGAGCTTCCTCGGCGGGGCCAACCTGGTCCCGGTCGAGCTGGTCCGGTTCGACGGCGGCCGCACCGCGGTCGTCCGCCTCGGCGGGCGCGAGCTGTCCGCCGAGGCCACCGGCGTGCTCGGCGAGGGCCAGTCCGTGGCGCTCGGCGTGCGGCCGCACCGCGTCGGCGTCGGCGCGCCGGGACCGGACGCGTGGCCCGCGCTGGTCCGCGGGGTGCAGTGGCGGGGCACGGGCTACCGGCTGGACCTGCACCTGCCCGCCGCGGACTGCGAGCTGCGCGCCGAGGTCCCGGACGGGCCCGGCCTGCCCGCCGTCGGCGACTCGGTGGGAGTGTCCATTCCGGACGGTTGCCCGCTGCTGGGTGTGGGCGCGTGACCGGTCTCCTGCTCGACGCCGTCGCCCCGGTGCGCGCCGGGCGCCGTCCACGGGTGCGGCGCGCCCGGTTGTGGTGGCTGCTCCCGCCGGTGGTCGTGCTGCTCGGCTTCTTCGGCTACCCGCTGGTGCTCGTCGCGCTGCAGTCGTTCACCTCGAAGTCCGGCGGGCTCACGTTTTCGGTGTGGGGCGACGTGCTGGGCTCGGCCGAGTTCCGGGACGCGGCCTGGCAGACCGTGCTGCTCGCGCTGGGCGCGACGGCCGGCTGCCTGCTGCTCGGCACGTTCCTGGCGCTGGCGGTCGCGTTCGTGCCGTTCCCCGGCGCGCGGGCGCTGGCGCGGCTGGTCGACACGCTGCCGGCGTTCCCGTCGTTCCTCATCGCGCTCGCGTTCACCTTCCTCTACGGCAGCGCGGGCGTGTTCGGCGCCGGGGGCTTCCTGTACTCGCCGTGGGGCGTGCTGCTGGCCGAGGTCACCTTCTACACGCCGTTCGTGATGCGCCCGGCGCTCGCGGCGTTCGGCCAGGTGCCCGCAGCGCAGCTGGAGGTCGCGGCGAGCCTCGGCGCGCGGCCGGGCCGGGTGCTGCGGCAGGTGGTGCTGCCGGAGGCGCTGCCGTCGCTCGCGTCCGGCGCCTGCCTGGTGCTGCTGCTGACCATGAACGAGTTCGGCATCGTGCTGTTCCTCGGTGCCAAGGGCGTCACGACCCTGCCGATGCTGGTGTACGGCAAGGCGATCGTGACGTTCGACTTCCCGGCCGCGTCCGTGGTCGCGATGGTGGACGTGGTGCTGTCGCTGGTGCTCTACGCGGGTTACCGCCGGGCTATGTCATCTGTGGGATCTGGGGGAGGAGGACGCCGTGCTGCTGTGGACCAGGCGTAGCCGGGTATTGCTGTGGCTGGTGGCCGGTGTGGTGTTCGCCGTCGTGGTGGCGGCGCCGCTGGTGATGATCGTGCTGGCGTCCTTCGCCGGGCACTGGACCGGCGTGCTGCCAGGTGGCTTCACCGCGGCGCATTATGTCGACGCGCTGTCCGGCGACACCTTCGCGAGCCTTTCGGTGAGCGTGCAGACGGGGGTGATCGCCTCCGCCGCGGCCGTGCTGCTCGGCACCTGGGCGGCGCTCGCGGCCGACGGCGCGCCGTCGCGGGTGCGCCAGGTCGTCGGCACGCTGTTCCACCTGCCCATCGCCGTGCCGTCGGTGGTGCTGGGGCTGGCGCTGCTCGTGGCGTTCAGCCGGCCGCCGCTCGCGCTCAACGGCACGCGGTGGATCGTGATGGCCGCGCACCTGATGCTGTTGCTGCCCTTCGCCTACAGCACGGTGTCGGCCGCGCTGGCCCGCGTGGACCCGTTGCTGGCGCAGGCCGCGGCGAGCCTCGGCGCACGGCCGGCGCGGGTGCTGCTGCGCGTCCGGATTCCGGTGCTGCTGCCCGCGATGTCCGCTTCGGCGAGCCTCGCGCTGGCGATGTCGATGGGGGAGCTGGGCGCCACGATGATGCTGTACCCACCGGATTGGCGGACGCTCCCGGCCAGCGTCTTCGCGTTGACCGACCGTGGGCAGGTGTTCCTCGCGTCGGCGAGCACCGTCGTGTTGCTGGTGGTGACGCTGGCGGGAGTGGTGCTGCTGGGGCTCGTGCGCGGCCGTGGCGCGGCCCGTTGAGGGAGCCGCCGCGGAGATTCCGGGCCCTCTCGTGCAACCGTTCGGGCCCGGATTCCGTCCGCTGAGTATGCGGACAACGGTGAAAGTCCTGGGTGTGAGCGTTCTGCTGCTCTCTGTGGCGGCTTGTGGCGGGCAGTCCGGTTCGGGCGCCTCCGCACCGTCCACTTCGGCGTCTCCGGCGCCGGGTCCGACGACGGTCGCGCCGCCGTCGGGCTCGACGTCCCCGCCGCCGGTGCCGCTGCCCTCGCCGTCCGGGCCGCCCCAAAGCCGCCCGACGCAGGGCGTGCCGCCGGGTGACACGGCACCGGCGCCGGGGCAGGTCGACGCTTCGGCCCTGCCGGCCGGTTACCCCCACGACCTCACGCTCGCCCAAGGCGGCAAGGTCGTGGTGATCCAGGCCGAGGAGGGCGGCTGCGACAAGCTTTCCGCGCGCGCGGGCGAGCAGACGGCCCAGCAGGCCGTCGTGGTGGTCACCGTGACGAAGGCGCCGCACGGCCAGATGTGCCCGATGCACATCAGGGAGATCTCCCTGCCCGTCACGCTCGACCAGCCGCTGGGCGGCCGGAAGCTGGTTCTGCGCGCCGGTTCCTGATCACGTGCAACCCGCGGCGGGGCCCGTTCCGTCCTTGCTGCATGAGGCACTTGACGAAGCTGGTCGGCACGGGCCTGATCCTCATGACGGTCACGGCCTGTGGCGGCCAGGAAACGATGGCAATCCAACCAGCGTCCGGGGGCGACTCCGCGGCGCCGAGCGGCAGTATCGCGACCGCACCACCCTCGCCCTCGGGCAAACCCCAGCTCCAACTGCCGCCGGGCAGCACGCCGGTGGCGGCGGGCAAGGTCGACGCCGCGGCGCTGCCCAAGGGCTTCCCGCGCCAGGTCTACACGGCGAACGGCGGCACGATCATCAACCTCCGCGCGGAGGAGGGCGGCTGCCAGCACGCGCTCGGCCAGGCGATCGAGCAGACCGCGCAGCACGTGGTCCTCGACCTGAGCGAGACCAAGGCGCAGACCGGGCAGATGTGCACTATGGACCTGCGGTACCCGTACATCTCCGTGGCTCTCGCCGCCCCGCTGGGCGACCGCACGGTGGTGCTGAAGCAGTCGCCGCCGCGCTGACACTCCCATGAGCGGCCTCCGCGGCCGCCGGGCGACTCGGAGTCGGGGGGCCGCCCGGAGGCCGCGTAGGCGACCGGGCCGCGGCGGGGTTTTCCACCACTGGTGCGGGAAACCCCGCCGCGGCCCATTTCGTGGCCACCCTGCGAACGCCTTAGTCTCAGCGCCCATGGGAACACGCCAGGTTTCGCGGACCGCGGTGATCGCCGCCTCGCCCGAGCAGCTGTTCGAGCTGCTCGCCGATCCCGCCAAGCACCCGCTGATCGACGGCTCCGGCACGGTCCGGGCCAGCCGCGAGGGCGGCCCGGACCGCCTGTCGCTCGGCGCGCGGTTCGGCATGGAGATGAAGATGGGCGCGTCGTACCGGATCCAGAACACCGTGGTGGAGTTCGAGGAGAACCGCCTCATCGCGTGGCGGCACTTCATGGGCCACCGCTGGCGCTGGCTGCTCAAGCCGCTGGACGGCGGGAAGACCGAGGTCACCGAGACCTTCGACTGGTCCACCGCGAAGTCGCCGCTGGCCATCCGGCTCGCCGGATTCCCCAAGAAGAACGCCCAGGGCATCGAGCAGACACTGGAGCGGCTCACCGGGATGTTCCCCGGCTGAGCCCTCGGACCCAGGCCCGCCGGTAAGGCCTCCTTAACCGCGTCCTACGCCGGTAAGGAGTCCTTACCGGCGTTTGTCCGACGGAGCCGCGGTTGCTCGTGTGACCTGTGCCGCCTTCGATCGGACGGCCGGAAAGTTAGTTGTAGTATGTTAAATGTTATAGCTCTACAACTACTTTGGGGCTTTACAACTACTTCGGGGGAGTGCCGTGCCCGAGCTGAGCCGCCGGCGGCGGCAGGCGGTACTGGCCGTCTGCTGCATGAGCCTGTTCATCGTCGGGCTCGACAACACCATCGTGAATCTCGCGCTCCCGTCCATCCAGCGTGAGCTCGGCGCGTCCGTCTCGAGTCTGCAGTGGACGATCGACGCCTACACACTCGTGCTCGCCAGTTTGCTTATGCTGTCCGGTTCCATGGCCGACCGGCTCGGCCGGCGGCGGACGTTCCAGACCGGGCTGGTGCTGTTCGGCCTCGGCTCGCTGCTGTGCGGCGTCGCGCCGAGCATCGGGCTGCTCATCGCGTTCCGCGCGCTGCAGGCGATCGGCGGCTCGATGCTCAACCCGGTGGCGATGTCGATCATCACCAACACCTTCACCGAGCCGAAGGAGCGGGCGCGCGCGATCGGCGTGTGGGGCGGCGTGGTCGGGCTGAGCATGGCGATCGGGCCGGTGGTCGGCGGCGCGCTGGTCGGCCCGTTCGGCTGGCGCTCGATCTTCTGGATCAACGTGCCGGTGGCGATCGCCGCCGTGGTGCTCACCGCCGTCCTGGTGCCCGAGTCGCGCGCGCCGCGGCCGCGCCGGATCGACCCCGTGGGCCAGCTGCTCGTGATCGTGTTCCTGGCCGGTCTGACGTACGGGATCATCGAGGGCCGCGAGGCGGGTTACGGCTCGCCGCGGATCCTGGGCGTGTTCGCGCTGGCGCTGCTCGCGGTCGCCGTGCTGGTGCCGTACGAGCAGCGGCGCCGGGATCCCTTGCTGGAGTTGAGGTTCTTCCGCAGCGCGCCGTTCTCCGGGGCGACCGTGATCGCGATCTCCGCCATGGCCGGCCTCGCCGGGTTCCTCTTCGTCAACTCGCTCTACCTGCAGGACGCCCGCGGCTACAGCGCGCTGCACGCGGGCCTGCTGACGCTGCCGATGGCCGTGATGACGGCGATTTGCGCGCCGATCTCAGGCCGCCTGGTCGGCTCGCGCGGTGCCCGGCTGCCCCTGATCTTGGCCGGGGCCGGCATCACGGTGGGCGCCGCGGGGCTGTCCTGGGCCACCGAGGGCACGTCCGTATGGCCGCTGATGGCCTGTTACGTCGTCTTCGGCTTCGGGTTCGGCCTGGTCAACGCGCCGATCACGAACGCGGCGGTGTCCGGCATGCCGCGCTCGCAGGCGGGGGTCGCCGCCGGGATCGCGTCGACGAGCCGTCAGGTCGGGGCGTCGTTCGGCGTCGCGGTGATCGGCACGGTGGTCACCGCCCGGGTGCACGGCCCGTTCAGCACGGGCTTCGCGGCGGCCAGCTACGTGGGCTGGTGGATCATCGCCGGCTGCGGCGTGCTGGTGCTCGTGCTCGGCCTGGTCACGACCAGCGGCTGGGCCCGCGCGACCGCCGCCAAGGTCGCCGACGGGCTCGAGGACGAGCCCAGCGCGGGCCTGGTGTCCGCGCGATGAGCGACGAGACGGCCGCGCGCGCCTGGGCCCGGATGCGGTCGGTGGTGCTGGACCAGCACGACCGCCGCCGCGAGGTCTGCGACGCGCTCGGCATGAGCTTCATCAAGGTCAAGGCGCTGTACCGGGTCGCCGACGCGCCGATGACCATGCGCGAGCTGACCGAGACGCTCAACACCGACCCGCCGTACACCACGCTCGTGGTGGACGACCTGGTGCGCCGCGAGCTGGCGGTCCGCGAGCCGCACCCCGGCGACCGCCGCAGCCGCGTCGTCACGCTCACCCCGGCCGGCCGGGAAGCCGCCGCGCTGGCCCTGCGGATCCTGGGGGAGCCGCCCCAGGCCGTGCTCGCGCTGCCGCCCGCCGACCTCGCGGCGCTCGACCGCATCATGGCGCGGCTCGCCGGCGACTGACCTGCTCGTGAGTGGCGATGACGGTTAGAACCGTCATCGCCACTCACGAGCCTTACTCAGTGGAAACTGATCTGCAGCACCGGTTCGCTGGTGGCGGCGAAGAAGTCGTTGCCCTTGTCGTCGATGACGATGAAGGCGGGGAAGTCCTCGACCTCGATCTTCCAGACGGCTTCCATGCCCAGCTCGGCGTACTCGAGCACGTCGACCTGCTTGATGCAGTCCTTGGCCAGCCGGGCGGCGGGGCCGCCGATCGAGCCGAGGTAGAAGCCGCCGTGCGACTGGCACGCGGCCGTGACCTGCTTGGAGCGGTTGCCCTTCGCCAGCATCACCAGTGAGCCGCCGGCCGCCTGGAACTGCTCGACGTAGGAGTCCATCCGCCCGGCCGTGGTCGGGCCGAACGAGCCGGACGCGTAACCCTCCGGCGTCTTCGCCGGGCCCGCGTAGTACACCGGGTGGTCACGCAGGTACTGCGGCATCTCTTCACCCGCGTCGAGGCGCTCGGCGATCTTCGCGTGCGCGATGTCGCGGGCCACCACCAGCGGCCCGGTCAGCGAGAGCCGCGTCTTCACCGGCAGCTGCGCGAGCTGCGCGCGGATCTCGGCCATCGGCCGGTTCAGGTCGACGTTCACGACCTCCTCGGACAGGTCGTCCTCGGTGACCTCCGGCAGGAACCGCGCCGGGTCGCGCTCGAGCTGCTCGATGAACACCCCGTCGGCGGTGATCTTCGCCTTGGCCTGGCGGTCGGCCGAGCAGGACACCGCGATGCCCACCGGGCAGGACGCGCCGTGGCGCGGCAGCCGGATCACGCGCACGTCGTGGCAGAAGTACTTGCCGCCGAACTGCGCGCCGATGCCGAACTGGCGCGTCATCTCCAGCACCTGCTGCTCCAGGCTCGGGTCGCGGAACGCGTGGCCCAGCTCCGAGCCCTCCTGCGGCAGCGTGTCCAGGTAGCGCGCCGAGGCGAGCTTCGCGACCTTCAGGTTGAACTCCGCCGACATGCCACCGACGACGATCGCCAGGTGGTACGGCGGGCACGCCGCGGTGCCGAGGCCGCGCAGCTTCTCGTCGAGGAACCGGGCGAGCCGCTTCGGGTTCAGGACGGCCTTGGTCTCCTGGAACAGGAACGTCTTGTTCGCGCTGCCGCCGCCCTTGGCCATGAACAGGAATTCGTAGGCGGGGTCGCCTTCTCCATCCTTGTGGTACAGCTCGACCTGGGCGGGCAGGTTGGTGCCGGTGTTGCGCTCGTCCCAGAAGTTGACCGGCGCCATCTGCGAATAACGCAGGTTCAGCTGCTGGTAGGCGTCGAAGATGCCCTGCGACAGCGCGCGCTCGTCGTCGCCGCCGGTGAGCACGCCCTCGGAGCGCTTCCCGATGACGATCGCCGTGCCGGTGTCCTGGCACATGGGGAGCACGCCGCCGGCCGAGATGGCGGCGTTGCGCAGCAGGTCCATCGCGACGAACCGGTCGTTGCCGCTGGCCTCGGGGTCGTCGACGATGGCCCGCAGCTGGGCCAGGTGTGACGTGCGCAACAGGTGCTGGATGTCGGTGATGGCCGTGCGCGCGAGCGTGGTCAGCGCGGCCGGGTCGACCTGCAGGAACTTGCGTCCCGCGGCCTCGACGACCTCGACGCCGTCCGCGGTGACCAGCCGGTACTCGGTGGTGGTGTCCTTGCCGAGCGGCAGGACTTCGGTGTGCTGAAACGTGGTGGACGGCACAGCCAGGCTCCTTTGCCCTGATCGGGATCCGACCACGGTACTCAGCGCCGGTGACCGCCCGGCACGCCCCGGAGCCCCGTGTGTCGCAAAGCACGGCGCGAGGCGAGTGCCGGGGAGGGCTGGGTGACTTGGCGCCAGCGAGGCGAAGCGAGCGAGACCTGGGTTTGGTTCGGGAGGCCGGGCCCACCCCGACGGACCCGACCTCCCGGGGAAAGCGGACGGATGCGCACACATCCGGCCCGCGTGGCTCAAACCAGGCGCCCGGCGGCTGCCGTCGAACGTCCCAGTCACGACATTGTCGTGACGCAGGTCATAAGTCAACGCGGCCGAACGGGTATCGCCGAGGGCTTGCTACCCACTCCCGGTGGCCCTCAAACCCGAAGGTCCTTCCACCACGCCCGCCAACGCCAAAGATCCCGTGAACACACCGTTCACGGGATCCCAGGACAAGAAAGCAGCTACCGCCGGAAAACTCTAACCACCACCGCTAGCCAAAGCTGACCACCGACCGCAAGCGCAGCCGGAAGGCGACCACCGCTGGGGGTCCAGGGGGCTCGCCCCCTGGCGGGGGTTTGGGGGTTCGACCCCCAAAGGACACCTGATGTGGGGCTGGGGTGAGCGTGTTCCGCGAGCACAGCTCACCCAACCCCCCCACATCAGCTGGCGTAAGCCCGCAACCGCTCGGCCCGCTCGCCCTGGCGCAGCTTCGACATGACCTCGCGCTCGATCTGGCGCACGCGCTCGCGTGACAGGCCGAAGTGCTTGCCGATCTGGTCGAGGGTGCGCGGCTGGCCGTCGTCGAGGCCGTAGCGCAGGCGGATCACGTGCTGCTCGCGGTCGTCCAGCGTCGCGAGCACGCGGCGCAGGTCGTCCTGGAGCAGGCCGGAGATGACGGCGCTCTCGGCGTCGGTGGCCTCGGAGTCCTCGATGAAGTCGCCCAGCGGGGCGTCCTCCTCGGTGCCGACCGGCATGTCCAGGCTTACCGGGTCACGCGAGTGGTCGAGCAGGTCCGAGATCTTGTGCGCCGGGATGCCGGACTCGGCGGCCAGCTCCTCGTGTGTGGCGTCGCGGCCGAGCTGCTGGTGCAGGTCGCGCTTGATGCGGGCGAGCTTGTTGACCTGCTCCACCAGGTGGACCGGCAGCCGGATGGTGCGTCCCTGGTCGGCCATCCCCCTGGTGATGGCCTGGCGGATCCACCAGGTGGCGTAGGTCGAGAACTTGAACCCCTTGGAGTAGTCGAACTTCTCCACCGCGCGGATCAGGCCCAGGTTCCCCTCCTGGATCAGGTCGAGCAGCGGCATCCCCCGGCCGGTGTAGCGCTTCGCCAGCGAGACCACCAGGCGGAGGTTGGCCTCCAGCAGGTGGTTCTTGGCCACGTGGCCGTCGCGCACCAGCGCGTTCAGCTCCGTGCGCCGCTTGGCGGTGAGGTTCTCGCCGGTGTCCGCCATGTGCTGGGCGAACACCCCGGCCTCGATGCGCTTGGCCAGCTCGACCTCGTCGGCCGCGCTGAGCAGCGCGGTCTTGCCGATGCCGTTGAGGTACACGCGTACCAGGTCGGCGGCCGGGCTCTGGGCGTCGAGGTCTTCCGCGGTGAGTGTCCCCACACCCGCCGGCGGCTCCTCGACGTAGGGCCGTGTTGGAATCCCGCGCTCGCGAATCCCGCGCGCTTCGCGTTCGAGAGTCTGGACTGACATTCTGCCTCCCCGGTCACGGGCTGAACGTGTCTCGCCGGTGATGCGCCTGCGGTGACGGGCCCTGTGGAAACCCGGACCGCGGGCCCAGCCGGCTTGGCTGGACATCGATCTCAACGCCCCGGGAGCTCAAAACGTTCCCGGCTCGCTGAATAGAGGACGGCGGGAAACGCCTCGCGGTTGCTCCACCAAAACTGAGCTTTTCCTGAGAAGCCCGCTGTGGCCCGGGAATCGTGAGGATCCGGTGAGAATCGTCGCTTCCGGTGAACCGGGACGGCCGCGGATCCGTACCGCGTTCCGGCCGTGGCGGAAATGTGGTCTAGACCTCTACGAGAAGGGTGAACGGGCCGTCGTTCACGCTCTCCACTGCCATCATCGCCCCGAACTCGCCGGTAGCCACGGTCGCGCCGCGGGCCCGCAGCTCCTCGATCATGGCTTCCACCAGGGGTTCGGCGACTTCGGGGCGGGCCGCCGCGGCCCACGACGGGCGGCGGCCCTTGCGGGTGTCGCCGTACAGCGTGAACTGCGAGACGACGAGCAGTGGCGCGCCCGCGGTGGCGCACGACTGCTCGTCGCGCAGGATGCGCAGCTCGTGGAGCTTGCGGGCCATGGCCGCCGCTTTCACCCGATCGTCCGAAGCGTGAATTCCCAGCAGCACCAACAGTCCCGGTTCCTTGATGGCCCCGATCACATTTCCGTCCACTGTCACACTCGCCCGGGTGACGCGGGCCGCGACCGCCCTCATGACGCGGGTCTCAGCGCCCGGCCGGCACGAGCATCCCGTGCCGCACCAGTTCGCGGACCACGGGCAGCGCCGCGGCAGCCAGTTCGCCGGGCTCGAGGCCCTGCGCCGCCGCCAGCAGCTCGATCAGATCCTCCAGCGGCAGCGCGCCCTGACAGCCCGCGAGCAGGCGCGTGGCGAGCTCGTCGACCTCGTGCTGCCACCCGGGCCCGTCGGTGCGGTGCAGGCGCCGCACGGTCGTCTCCCAGCCCTCGGGGCCGGGGGAGTCGACGCGTTCCAGTAGCACCGTTTCCGGCACGCGGAACGCGACGTCCATCAGTTCGCCGGAGTGTGTGCGAAGCCACTCCACGCGGTCGAGCCAGTTCGCGGCCTCCGGGCCCAGCGGGTCGTCATAAGCCTGGCGCAGGTCTTCGCACACCACGGTCGGATTTTTCCCGGCAGCGCGGCGCAAAGTGACAAAACCGAAGCCGATGCCCCGCACGTCGTTCTCGGTGAACCAGTCCAGCCACGCGGCGGCCTTGGCCCGGCCCTCCGGCGAGCGCGGGTCGATGCCCTCGTCGCGCAGCCAGGTGCCCACGTACAGCGCCGGGTCGGCGACGTCGCGCTGGACGAACCACGCGTCCGTCTCCGCGGGCAGCCAGCGGGTGACGCGGTCGGCCCAGTCCTCACGGCCGGTGTGCAGCCAGGACGCGAGCAGCTGGCCGACGCCGCCGTCGTTGAGGAAACCCGGCAGCTGGCGCACCACGAGCGCGCTGGCGTCGTCGCCGGCCAGCCCGGAGTCGCGGTAGGTGTAGTCGACCCGCGGCGGGCCGACGACAAACGGCGGATTGCACACGACCTGGTCGAACCGCCGCCGCGCGACGGGCGCGAACCACTCGCCGCGCACCAGCTCCACGTCCAGCTCGTTGAGCCGGAACGTGCCCGCGGCCAGCGCCAGCGCCCGCGCGGAGACGTCGGTGGCGGTGACCCGCTGTGCGTGGCGGGTGGCGTGCAGCGCCTGGACGCCGTTGCCGGTGCCGACGTCGAGCAGGCTGCCCACCGGGCGGCGGCTCGTCGCGCGGATCAGGTTCAGCGAGGCGTGCCCCACGCCGAGCACGTGGTCCTCAGGGACGGTGTGGCCGAGCAGGTCGGCGTCGAGGTCCGAAACCACCCACCAGGAGCCTTCGTCGTCGCCGTGGGGACGGATGTCGAGAGCCGCTTTGAAGCCGCCGTCGTCCGCTTTCAGCACTCCGGCGGCCACGGCCGCCTCGACGGAAAGCGGGGCAAAAGCCGCTTCGACCGACTTTTCGGGCTCGGCCAGGCCGAGCAGGAACAGGCGGATGAACGTGCCCAGGTCGCCGGCGTCGAGGCTCGCGCGGCGGGCGGGTTCCGGCTCGCCGCGGCCGAGCGCGGAGTGGGCCGCGCCGCCGAGCGCGTCGACTACACCGTCGGTGTCGTAGGCAGCGCGGAGGAAGGCCTCGCGCAGCCGCGCGCAGACGTCGTCGGACAGGTCGGGCAGAGGCGTGTTCGTGCTCACGGTGGGTAAGCCTGCCACGATGGTCGTTGTGACCTACGAACGTGTCCTCGCTCCGCTTGACGCCGCACTGCCCGGCCTGGAAGCGCTCTACATCGATCTCCATCGCCATCCCGAGCTGGCGTTCGCGGAGACGCGCACCGCCGCCGAGCTGGCGCGCCGGCTGGCGGACGACGGGTTCGAGGTGCACACGGGCGTCGGCCGCACCGGTGTGGTCGGCGTGCTGCGCAACGGCGAGGGGCCCACCGTGCTGCTTCGCGCCGACATCGACGCGCTGCCGGTCGAGGAGAAGACCGGCCTGCCGTACGCGAGCACCGCCCACGGCGTCGACGACGAAGGCCTCGAAGTGCCGGTGATGCACGCCTGCGGCCACGACATGCACGCCACCTGGCTCTCCGGCGCCGCGAGCCTGCTGAGCGCCGCGCGCGACACCTGGTCCGGCACGCTGCTGGCCGTGTTCCAGCCGGGCGAGGAGGGCGGGAACGGCGCCGCCGTCATGGTCGGCGACGGCGTCTTCGACCTCGCGGGCAAGCCCGACTTCGTCTTCGGCCAGCACCTCGCGCCCGGTCCCGCGGGCTGGGTGCTGACCCGGCCGGGCGTGATCATGGCGGCGTCGGACTCGCTGCGGATCACCCTGCACGGCCGCGGCGGCCACGGCTCGCGCCCGGAGACCACCGTCGACCCGGCCGTGCTCGCCGCCTCGGTGGTGCTGAAGCTGCAGACGATCGTCTCCCGCGAGACCGCGGCCACCGAGCCCGCGGTGGTCACCGTCGGCTCGATGCACGTGGGCACCACGGGCAACGTGATCGCCGACGACGCGGTGCTGGAGGTGAACACCCGCGCCTTCGACAACGCCGTGCTGCTGCGCGTGCGGGCCGCGATCGAACGGATCGTGCAGGGTGAGGCCGCCGCGGCGGGCGCGCCGAAGCCGCCGGAGATCGAGCTCACCAGCTCCTACCCGGTCACGGCCAACGACGAGGCCGTGACCGGCGAGCTGACCGAGGCGTTCCTCGGGCACTTCGGGCCCGCGGCCACCATGCCCGCGCCGCTGGTCACCGGCAGCGAAGACTTCGGCGAGTTCGGCCGCGCGGCCGGTGTGCCCTCGGTGTTCTGGCTGGTCGGCGGCCTCGATCCGGAAGAGGTGATCACCGCGATGACCGAGGGGCGTTTCGAGAGCGACATCCCGTCGAACCACTCGCCGCGGTTCGCGCCGGTGCTGCACCCGACGCTGCGGGCGGGGGTGGAGACTCTGGTCGTCGCCGCGCTGTCCCGGATGGCCCACCCGGCTGTCGAATGAGCCGCCCGAGTGGGAGCATGGACGGCGGAGGTGGTGCTGTGAACGAGCCCGCCCACGGCCCGGATCCCCGTCCCGCCCCGGTGCTGATCACCGAGGCCGCCCCGTCCTACGACGACCAGCTGGCTTCGCGGAAGCGGAAGTACATCATCATGATGTTGTGCCGCATCCCGTGCCTCGTGCTGGCCGGGCTGACGTACCACACCTGGTGGCTGGCCATCACGTTCCTGGTGATTTCGGTGCCGCTGCCCTGGATCGCCGTGCTGATCGCCAACGACCGCCCGGCGCGGAAGTCGGAGGACGCCAACCGCTACCAGCGGGAGGCGAAGCAGATCGAGCACCGCGAGCACCCGGTCATCGACGGCTGAGCGCTATTTGCGACGAAGTCCGTCTGGCCTCCTTACCCGCGCGGATGCCCTGAAGGCCACCATGAGGGCATATCCGACCCTCATGGTGGCCTTCAGGGCGTTTCAGGGTCAGGACTTCACGGCTGGGGCCCGACCCGGCTGACGGCCAGCGCGCCCAGTCGCGTGCCGGCCCGCAGGACGTCCACTGTGGACTTCCCGGCGAGCCAGGTGGTGAGCACGCCCGCGTCGAACGCGTCGCCCGCGCCGGTGGAGTCGACGCAGTCGGCTTCGATGGCGGGCACAGTGGTGACGCCGTGCCCGTCGACCCAGCTCGCGCCGTCCAGGCCCGCGGTGACCACCACGGCGCCGACGTGGTCGAGCAGTTCCTTCGCCGAGGCGGGGTCGGCCGATCCGGTCAGCGCGACCAGTTCCTCGGTGTTCGGCATCAGCAGGTCCGTGCCGCGGACGTCGTCGAGGAACGCCGCGGCGTCGCGGATGTGCGCCGCCGCCTGCGGGTCCACCGAAGTGCTCAGCCCGGCCTCTTTCGCCGCCGCCAGCGCGGCCAGCCCGGCCGGGCGCGAGGACGGGTCCAGCAGCACGTAGCCGGACAGGTGCAGGTGCCCCGATCCGGCGAGCGCGCCCGGGGTCACGTCGCCGGGCTGGAAGCGCTTGTTCGCGCCGCGGTCGGCGAGCATGCTGCGCTGGCCGGTCCCGTCCACCATCACCACGACACAGCAGGTCGGCGCCTCGGGGTCGATAGCGAACGCACAGCGCACCCCGGTCGCCTCCAGCTCGGCGCAGATCAGCCGGCCGCCGGAGTCGTCGCCGATGCGCGCGACGAGCGTGGTCGCCGCGCCGAGGGAACGCAGCCACAGCGCGGTGTTCGCGCCCGCGCCGCCGCCGGTGAAGCGGATCTCGGCGCGCGCGTCGCCGCCGTGGGGGAGCGCCTCGTCGTGCCGGGCGACCACGTCCAGGCCGGCGTCGCCGACCACCACGATGCCGGTCACGACAGCGCCACCGCGACCTCGGTGGCGAGCTTCGCGTTGGAGAGCACGAGCGCCTCGTTCGCGTCGATGCTCACGCCGCCGCTCGCGGCGTGGAAGTGCTCCAGCAGCACGGGGGTGACGTCCGCGCCGTGGACGTTGTTGTCCCGCAACAGGTCCAGCCCCTCGGTGAGCAGCCGATCGTGCAGCGTCTTGTCCATTTCGGACGGTTCCGGGATCGGGTTCGTGAGCAGCACGCCGGACGGGGCGTACGCGCGGTGCGCGGCGATCACGGCGGCGGCCTGCTTCGCGTCGTCCACGCGCCAGCCGACCGGGTGACCCGACGAGCGCAGGTAGAACGCCGGGAAGTCGTCCGTGCGGTAACCGAGCACCGGCACCGAGTTCGTCTCCAGCACCTCCAACGTCGCGGCGATGTCCAGCACCGACTTCACCCCGGAGCAGACGACCACGGTCGGCACCTTCGCCAGCACGCCGAGGTCGGCCGAGACGTCCCAGGTCCGCGCCGCGCCGAGGTGCACGCCGCCGAGCCCGCCGGTGGCGAACACGCCGATGCCGGCCGCGGCGGCGAGCGCCGACGTGCTGGCGACGGTGGTCGCGCCCGAGCGGCCGAGCCCGACCGCGGGGCCGAGGTCCCGCAGCGACAGCTTGTCCAGGCCGGCGCCGGGGGCGCAGACCCGCTCGAGCTCGGCCGGTGACAGGCCGATCACCGGGCGGCCGTCCAGCACGGCGATGGTGGCCGGGACGGCGCCGCCGGCGCGCACCACCTGCTCGAGGCGGTGGGCGACGTCGAGGTTGCGGCCGTGCGGCAGGCCGTGCGACAGGATCGTGCTCTCGAGGGCGACGACGGGGTGGCCGTCACGCAGCGCCGAGGCGACCTCCGGGTGGAGGGACAGTTGCGTAGTCACGGACGGACATCATCTGTGATCCCCGGCGGAAGAGCGCCAGCGGGTTACTAATCCGACCGGAAGTAGGCGGACACGGGCTGCAGCCGATCCGCTTGTAGGGACGCGTTTCCGCCGTGGCTGTAGTCGGATTAGTAACGAACTGCACAGTAGCTCGGCCGTCAGGTTGCGTCGCGCGGCCGCTTCCCAGCGTGACCGCGCGGCTTCGCTGCGGTACAGCGGCGCGTGGGCCAGCAGGTTCTCCAGCACGGCGGCGCGGCCGGCGGCCCAGACGGTGTCGTCGTACTTCGCGTACTCCTCGCGGACGGCGATCGCGTACGCGTCGTACTCGGCGGGCGTGGCGCCGAGGATCGCCAGGTCGGCGTCGAGCAGGGCAGTGGCGGCTTCGTCGTCCTCGGGCGCGCGGTGGCCGGCGGTGGCAAGGACGAGTCCCTCGGCCCGGGCGACGTGCGGCTCGGCGACGCCGGCGCGGGTGAGCCAGTGGCGCAGCCAGGCGGCGCTGCGGCGCTCGTCCTCGCCGGGCACCGCGTCGTAGACGACGTCGTGCGCCCAGGCGGCCACGGCCACCACAGCGCGCTCGGGCAACGGCAGGTCACGGGCCAGCTGCTCGGAGTCGTGCGCGACGGCCGTCGCGTGGGCCAAGCCGTGGTAGCGCCGGTGCGGCTCGCCGTATTGCTGCTCCAGGTACGCCCACGCGTCGCGGGCCACCCGGGCGTCGCCGTCCAGCGCGGTGACGGCGGAAAGCCAGTGTCGGTTCACGGGGCGCGACAGTAACGCCGTGGGCGGTGATTCCGGCACTCCCGCCGCTGAGGCATGATGGACGGGTGAGCACCGAGACGCTGACGAAGCCGGAGACCGACAGTTCCGAGTCGACCGACGACGACACCCCGAAGATGTTCCACTACGTGCGCAAGAACAAGATCGCCGAGAGCGCGGTCATGGGCACACACGTGGTGGCGCTGTGCGGTGAGGTCTTCCCGGTCACCCGGTCCGCCAAGCCGGGCTCCCCGGTCTGCCCGGCCTGCGAGGAGATCTACAAGGGCCTCCGCCCGGGCAAGGACAAGTAGCCGCGCCGCGACGACTCCAGGCCGGGTGCCGCACGCCCGGCCATGTCGCCGGGAGCTCCTGCCGCTGTGGGCCGCGGTCAACCCGGCGGCCCGTGGTCGGGTGCGCGGGGGAACCTCGGCGCGAACAAAGATGAAAATCCTTCACCCGGTGGCTGTGCGGCCGGGGAGGAACTGGTAGATCTGCGATCCGGTCAGTTACTCCCCTTCTCCGACGGAGTCCGCATGCGCAGAACCGGGATCGTCCTCGCCCTCGTCGTCCTGCTCGCCGCCGTGGTGCCCGGGATGGCCGACGCCGTCACCGGGTGGACGACGGTCGGGTCCGACAACGCCCGCCCGCTCGACGAGAGCCAGGGGCTGGCGACCATCGTCCGGCCGTCCGGCACCACCATCCGCTACACCGGCATCAGCACGGTGCCCGCCGACCTCGCCGCACAGGGGTGGAGCCACGTCGGCGACCCCGGGTCGGCGCAGGGCTGGTACGTCGAGCCCTACCAGCGCGACGACCGCGGCGCGAAGCTCTTCCGCGTCCAGGCGCCGGACGGCACCTGGACCGACTACAAGCACAACCTCGAGTCGTGGGAGGCGAACAACAACTCGTTCGCCGCCGTCTCGCCCGACGCGCGCTGGATGGTGGCCGGCGAGTACGGCACCATGGACCGGCTCCTGGTGCACCCGATGCCCGGCGTCGCGTTCACCGACCCGGGCCAGAACCTGCCGTACGCCTCCGCCATCCGGCTCGACCACCAGGTCCGCGACGTCCAGGGCTGCGACTTCGTCAGCGACACCCGGCTGATGTGCTCCTCCGACGACCCGGACGGCAGCCTGTTCGGCACCACCAAGCCGCTGCTGCAGGTGGACCTCGCCGGCCCGCTGTCCGGCTCCGACGTGGCCGGGCACGTGACGTCGCTGGGCCAGCTGCCGCTGGAAAGCGGCTGCAGCGGGAACTTCGAGGCCGAGGGCATCGACTTCGACGAGCGGGACAACACCCTGCGCGTCGTCGTGATGTCCCCGAGCGTGTGCATCGCCTTCGACAGCAAGACCTGGCGCTTCCACCAGTGACCGCTCGTGAGTGTTTATGACGGTTCTAACCGTCATAAACACTCACAAGCAGCCGGGGGTCAGGTCCGCGTGTCGTCCTTCTCCGCGGCCGGTTCCGCGTTGTCCTCGGGCGCTTCGTCGGGAGCGGGGGACCGGGACTCCTCCACCTCGTGGTGTTTGGGCCGCCGCAACGGGATCGTGGTGCGGTCCCAGAGCTTGCGGCCCTCCTCGGTGCGCAGCCGCTCGTTCGCCCGTTCCATCTCCAGCCGCCGCCAGCGCCGCCGCTGCCGCCGCGTCGCCCGAGCCGGCCACAGCTCCTGGATGGCGCTGTTGAAGTACGCGCCGCCCACCACCGCGAGCCCGATGAAGAACATCAGCAGCAGGAACGCGATCGGCGCGGCGAGCGCGCCGTAGGTGTAGCCGGTCTTCGTGATCCAGTTCAGGTAGATGCGCAGCCCGACGCTGGAGAGCAGGAAGACCACCATCGCCAGCACCGCGCCCGGCAGCCCGCGGTGCCAGGGCAGCCGCCGCGGCAGCGAGAGCTTGTACAGCGTGGTCAGCGCCAGCACGATCATCACGCCCAGCACCGGGAAGTAGAGCGTGCCGACCCAGTACGTCACGGTCGGGCGCCAGTCCATCGGGAAGAACTCCGGCAGCAGGTCCGGCCCGATCGCCAGCAGCGGCAGCCCGATCACCAGGATCACCAGCCCGCACAGGTACAGCAGCAGGGCGAAGATCCGCTGCCAGACCTCGTTGCGCACGCCGTACTGGTCGTGGGCGACGGTGATCGCGTCGACGAACGAGGACATCGCCGACGAGCCCGCCCACAGCGAGATGATGAAGCCGATCGAGACGATCTCGCCCTTGCCGACGGTGAGGATGCTGTTCACCGTCGGCTCGATGATCTCCTGCACCGCGTTGGCGCTGAAGATGGTGCGGCAGAAGGTGATGATCCGGTCGTGCGCGGCGGCGACCACGTCCTGGCCGAACCACTCGCCGACGAAGCCGAGGCTGCCCAGCAGCCCGAGCAGCAGCGGCGGCAGCGACAGCGTCTGCCAGAACGCGGCCTCGGCGGCCTCCGAGAAGATGTTGCCGCCCCAGGCCTTGGCGAGGGTGCGCGTGAGAAGGCGCCACGGCCCCTTGCGCGCCGTCTTCACCGCGGTCGCCGCTTCGGCGTCCGGTCTCACCTCACCCATGGTGGGTCCCAGCATGGTCCATTCGCGCGAATTTGGCTCGTCACCGGTGGTACTCGCGGGCGTGTCGGGTGACGCCCGGGTGAGTTCAGCCGTGGCGGTGCCCCGCGCCGGGGGACCTGGAAGGTAAGCTCACGGGAGTGCCCTCACCGCAGTCGCCGGCGTCGAAGCCGGTACCACAGTGGGGGTTCTTGCATGTCACAGCCGGTCTGAGCAGGGGGTGAGCCGAGTTTGTCCGAGACGACCGAGCGGGTCCTCGGGGCACCGCCCGCCGAGAAGGACTCCACCGCCCGCCCGCTGCGGGCCTGGCAGCGCCGCGCGCTGACGAAGTACCTGACCAAGCGGCCGAAGGACTTCCTGGCGGTCGCGACGCCGGGCGCGGGCAAGACGGTGTTCGGCCTGCGGATCGCGGCCGAGCTGCTGTCGGACCGCACCATCGAGGCCGTCACGATCGTCACACCCACGGAGCACCTGAAGCACCAGTGGGCGGCCTCGGCCGCGGCGGCCGGGATCGCCATCGACTCGAACTTCCGCAACACCACCGGCGTCACGTCGTCGGACTACCAGGGCGTCGCGGTCACGTACGCGCAGATCGCCGCGCACCCCACGCTGCACCGGGTGCGCACGGAGAACCGCAAGACGCTGGTCATCCTCGACGAGATCCACCACGGCGGCGACGCGAAGTCGTGGGGCGACGCGGTGCGCGAGTCGTTCACGCCCGCGGTGCGCCGGCTCGCGCTGACCGGGACGCCGTTCCGCAGCGACGACTCGGCGATCCCGTTCGTCACCTACGAGCCCGACGAGGGCGGCTTCCAGCGCAGCCGGGCCGACCACTCCTACGGCTACGCCGAGGCGCTGGCCGACGGCGTGGTCCGGCCCGTGGTCTTCCTCGCCTACTCCGGCGAGGCCTCCTGGCGCACCAGCGCGGGGGAGGAGTTCACCGCGCGGCTGGGCGAGCCGCTCACCGCGGAGCAGAACGCCCGGGCCTGGCGCACGGCGCTCGACCCGGCCGGCGAGTGGGTGCCGTCGGTGCTGCACGCGGCCGACACCCGGCTGTCGCAGCTGCGCGCGCAGGGCATCCCGGACGCGGGCGGCCTGGTCATCGCCACCGACCAGGAGTCGGCCCGCGCGTACGCGAAGATCCTGGAGCGGATGTCCGGGCAGACGCCGACCGTGGTGCTCTCGGACGACCCCAAGGCGTCCGGGCGGATCAAGGAGTTCGCCGACTCGAACGACCGCTGGCTGGTCGCGGTCCGGATGGTCTCCGAAGGCGTCGACGTGCCGCGGCTGGCCGTCGGCGTGTACGCCACGAGCGCGTCGACCCCGCTGTTCTTCGCCCAGGCCATCGGCCGTTACGTGCGGGCCCGCAAGCCCGGCGAGACGGCCAGCGTCTTCCTGCCCAGCGTCCCGGTGCTGCTGGAGCTGGCGAGCGAGCTGGAAGCCCAGCGCGACCACGTGCTCGGCAAGCCGCACCGCGAGAAGGAGGGCTGGGACGACGAGCTGCTCGCCCAGGCCAACCGGACCGAGGACGAGCCGGGCGAGGAGGAGAAGGCGTTCACCTCCCTCGGCGCGTCGGCCGAGCTCGATCAGGTGATCTACGACGGCAACTCGTTCGGGACCGCGGTCTTCTCCGGCTCCGACGAGGAGCAGGAGTACCTCGGCCTGCCCGGGCTGCTGGAGCCGGACCAGGTCCGCGCCCTGTTGCGCAAGCGGCAGGAGGAGCAGCTCTCCGACGAGAAGCGCCGCAAGCCCAAGGCCGACGAGCAGCCCGCGGCCCCCGCGCGGCCGCAGTCGGTGAGCGAGCGGCTGGGCACGCTGCGCAAGGAGCTGAACGCGCTGGTCGGCATGTACCACCACCGCACGAAGAAGCCCCACGGCGCGATCCACAACGAGCTACGCAGGGTGTGCGGCGGCCCGCCCACGGCCATGGCGACCATGGAGCAGCTCGAGGAGCGGATCGTCACGCTCCGTTCCTGGTAGCGCTGGGCTGTTCGGGCCGGGCCTGCCGAAAGCGCCCCAATGTGGCGTTGGTTGCGTTGGACGCACCCAATGTGGCGTTCGGTGCGTTGGGCGCACCGAACGCCACATTGGGGCGCATTGGGCGGGGCCGTCTCCTGGTTTCGCCGGTGAGACCAGGATCTGCTGGGCGCCGGTGACGGGCGATACGCCGGTGATGGTCGGAATGCCCTCAGTGTCCGGATTTCATGATCACTCCGCGTGTCGCCGTGAGTCCGGCGGCGCCACCATCGACGGTCACGCTGAGTATGTGCCGGCGATCACTCCGTCAGGCGATTTACTCTTTCCGGACCGTGGTCGGGCCATGTTGCCGAACCGTGTCCAATTGGTGTCATTTAATCGATCCAGCTATCTTCCGCGAAGTCGCTCAGCGGCATATGTTGTCGGCCACAACATATGCGCGTCGGTGCGCCGGATCCCCGGATCACCGCCCGCGAGCATGATCCGGAAGGAACGAGGATGCGCAGCAGAACCCTTACCCTCCTTGCCGCCACGGTGAGCACCGGTCTGGTGCTGACCGCTTGCGGTGCCAACTCCAACTCCGGGGGCTCTGGGGACAGCTCCTCCTCGGCCTCCGCCCCGGCGGGCGGGGGCGCCAGCGGCAAGGTCGGCGTGATCCTCCCGGAGACCGCCACCTCCGCCCGGTGGGAGGCCTTCGACAAGCCGATGCTGCAGACCGCACTGCAGGCCCAGGGCTTCTCGGCGGACATCCAGAACGCCCAGGGCGACAACCAGAAGTTCTCGACGCTGGCCGACGGCTTCATCAGCCAGGGCGTCAAGGTCCTGATCATCGCCCCGTCCGACCCGGCGGTCGGCGCGGCCATCGAGGCCAAGGCGAAGACCGCGGGCATCCCGGTCATCGACTACGACCGTCCGAGCCTCGGCGGCTCGGCCGACTACTACGTCTCGTTCGACAACGAGAAGGTCGGCGAGCTTCAGGCCCAGGGCCTGGTCGACGCGCTGAAGGGCAAGCCGAAGCCCGCCATCGTGCAGATCGAGGGCGCGCCGACGGACAACAACGCCACCCTGTTCGGCGACGGCCACGACAAGATCCTCAAGCCGCTGTACGACTCGGGCGCCATGACGCTGGTCCGCAAGCAGGCCATCAACGACTGGGACCCGCAGCTCGGCAACACCACGTTCGAGCAGATCTTCACCAACGCCAACGGCAAGGTCGACGGCGTCGTGGCGGCGAACGACGAGCTGGCGGGCGCGGTCATCACCGTGCTGCAGAAGAACCACCTCAACGGCAAGGTCCCCGTCACCGGCCAGGACTCCACCGCGGCCGGCCTGCAGGCCATCCTGCGTGGCGACCAGACGCTGACGATCTTCAAGCCGATCAAGGAAGAGGCGGAGAACACCGCGAAGCTGGCCGCCGCGCTGGCGAAGAACGACACGGCCGCCGCCGACGCGATCGCCACGGGCAAGCTGCACGACCCGAAGAACAACCGTGACCTCAAGTCGGTCCTGCTGAACCCGCAGCTGATCACCATCAACAACGTCAAGGACGTCGTCACCCAGGGCTACGTCAAGGCGTCGGAGATCTGCACCGGCGACCTCGCCGCCAAGTGCACCCAGTACGGCATCTCCTGAGCTGACTGAGTAGCACACCCCGTTACCGCCGGGCCGGGATGCGTACCCCGACGACGCATCCCGGCCCGGTACCCACGCGAGAGATATGCGAACCCCATGAGCGAGCCCATTCTCGACATCAAAGGCCTGAACAAGAGCTTCGGCCCGGTCCACGTCCTGCACGACGTGAATTTCGCCGTGCGCGCGGGCGAGGTGACCGCGCTGGTCGGTGACAACGGCGCCGGCAAGTCGACCCTCGTCAAGTGCGTCGCCGGCATCCACCCCTACGACACGGGCACGGTGCTGTTCAACGGCGAGCCGGCCCACATCCACAGCCCCAAGGACGCGGGCGAGCTCGGCATCGAGGTCGTCTACCAGGACCTCGCGCTGGCCGACAACCTCGACATCGTGCAGAACATGTTCCTCGGCCGCGAGCGCGGCAGCCGCTGGCTGCTCGACGAGGCCAGCATGGAGAAGGCCGCGCGCGAAACGCTGGCGTCTCTTTCGGTGCGGACCGTGAAGTCCGTGCGCACGCCCGTTTCCGCGTTGTCGGGTGGCCAGCGCCAGACCGTCGCGATCGCGAAGTCGGTGCTGTGGAACAGCAAGGTCGTGATCCTCGACGAGCCGACGGCCGCGCTCGGCGTCGCGCAGACCCGGCAGGTGCTGGACCTGGTCCGCCGGCTCGCGGAGCAGGGCCTCGGCGTGGTCCTGATCAGCCACAACATGGCCGACGTCTTCGAGGTCGCCGACCGCGTCAACGTGCTGTACCTGGGCCGTCTCGTGGCGGAGGTCCAGACCAAGGACGTGAACCACAGCCAGGTCGTCGAACTGATCACCGCGGGCCGGTCGGGCGACCTCGGCTTGGCCCGCCCCGAAGCCGTCGCGCTGTGAGCAACGAGAAAGAACCGGACATGACTGAGACCCCTGCCAAGCCCGCGCAGCCGGACACCTCGGCGAACGCGATCGCCGACTTCGGCATCGACACGACGTCGATGTCCACGGGCGAGGCGATCAAGGACTACTTCGCGCGGATGAAGGACGGCCAGCTCGGGTCGATCCCGGCCGTGCTCGGCGTGATCGTGCTGGCGATCCTGTTCAGCGCCCTGTCGGGCGACTTCTTCACGCTGCGGAACATCGCGAACCTGCTCGCGCAGGGCGCGGGCCAGACCATCATCGCCATGGGCATCGTGTTCGTGCTGCTGCTGGGGGAGATCGACCTCTCCGCCGGCACCGCGTCCGGCCTCTGCGCCTCGGTGATGGCCCTGCACTACGTGCGCAACGGCAACCTGCTGGGCTCCATGGGCACGGGCGTGTTCATCTCCTTCCTGGTGGTGCTCGGCATCGCGGTCGTGCTGGCCGTGCTGCAGCGCATCTGGGCGGGCGCGGCGATCGCGGCGCTCGGCATCGTGGTCATCGCGATCGGCGTGCCGGTGAACGCGTGGCTCGAAATGCTGATCGCGATCTGCGTCGGCACCGCGATCGGCTGCATCACCGGCTTCCTGGTGTCGAAGATCGGCATGCCGTCCTTCGTCGTGACGCTGGCGCTGTTCATCGTCTGGCAGGGCGTGATCCTGCAGTTCATCGGCGAGGGCGGCACGCTGCCGATCAGCACCAGCGAAACGCTGAACGCGGTCGCGAACGGCAACCTGTCCATCGCGGGCAGCTGGATCCTGTTCATCCTCGCGGCCGGCGGTTTCGCGCTCGTCTCGCTGGGCCAGCACTTCTCCCGGCTCAAGCGCGGCCTGGTGGTCCAGCCGACGCCGATCGTGCTGTTCAAGGTCGGCGTCGTCGCGGTGATCGCCGCGGTGGCGACCTACCTGCTGACGATCAACCGCTCGTCGAGCAGCCTCGCGGTGATCGAGGGCGTCCCGTTCGTGGTCCCGATCGTGCTGGTGCTGCTGGTCGCGGGCACCTACGTGCTCAACCGCACCCGCTACGGCCGGCACATCTACGCGGTCGGCGGCAACAAGGAGGCGGCCCGCCGCGCCGGCATCAACGTGGCGAAGCTGCGCACCAGCGTGTTCGTGATCAGCTCGACCTTCGCCGCGATCGGCGCGATCGTCTACTCGTCGAAGATCGGCGCGGTCAACCCGCAGTCCGGTGGCCTCAACACGCTGCTGTTCGCGGTGGGCGCCGCGGTCATCGGCGGCACCTCGCTGTTCGGCGGCAAGGGCCGGATGATCGACGCGGTGATCGGCGGGACCGTGCTGGCCATCGTGACCAACGGGCTCGGCCTGCTCCAGCAGTCCTCGGCCGTGGTCAACATCGTCACGGGCCTGGTCCTGATGCTCGCTGCCTCGGTGGACGCGCTATCGCGGCGCCGAGCGGCTGCGTCGGCACGCTGACGCGTGATGGGACAATCAGGCCGGTGAGCAGCTCACCCGTCGCACGACCCGATGAGGTGCGCCGGCACAACCGCACGACGCTGCTCCGCCTGCTGCACGTCAGCGGGCCGAGCACCCGTGCGGTGCTGGCCACCCAGCTGGGGCTCAACCGCAGCACGATCAAGACGCTCGTCGACGGGCTCGCGGAAGCGGGGGTCGTCGAGGAGAAGGTGCCGAGGCCGGGACGAGGGGCGGGCCGCCCCTCGCTCCTGGTCCTGCCCCAGCCGCACGCGGCGGTCGTGCTCGCGGTCGACCTCCAGGTCGAGCACGTCGCGATCGCGCTGGTGGGGCTGGGCGGCCAGATCCTCGGCCGCAACAGCTGGAACCTGCACGGCCGGACGCGCACCCCGGACGAGGTGATCACGCACGTGATCGAGTCGGCGGCGGTGCTGGCGGGCGACCTCGGGGTCGAGCCCGTGGCGGCCGGGGTCTCCGTGCCCGGCGTCGTGCGGCGGGCCGACGGCTACGTCCACGAAGCGCCCAACCTGCGCTGGACCGACGTCGCCCTCGGCGAGCGGCTGAACGCCGTGCTGAAGATCCCGATCCTGGTCGGCAACGACGCGGAGCTGGGCGCCGTGGCCGAACACCTGCGGGGCGCGGCCCGCGGCTCGTCCGACGCCGTATACGTCTCCGCGGACGTGGGTGTCGGCGGCGGCGTGATCGCCCAGGGCTCGTCGCTGCGGGGCGGCGCGGGCTACGTCGGCGAGATCGGCCACATGGTCATCCGCCCGGGCGGACGGCCCTGTTACTGCGGCAGCAGCGGCTGCTGGGAGACCGAGATCGGCGAGGCCGCGCTGTGCCGGGCACTGGGCCTGCCGGAGGAAACCCCGCGCGGCGCCATCCTGTTCGAGCTGCGGGAGCTGTCCCGCAACCCGGAGGAGGCCGCGTCCCGGCTCGCGGAGTTCACCGAGTGGCTGACCCTCGGCCTGGTCAACGTGGTGAACCTGCTGGGCCCGCAGCTCGTCGTGCTGGGCGACCTGCTCACGGTGCTGCCGGAGTCGGTGGTGCGCGCGACCGCCGAGGAGGTCGGCCGGCGCAGCCTGGTCAGCCGCGCGGTCGGCGGCACCCGGATCGTCAGCTCGGCCCTCGGCGCGGACGTGAAGCTGCTGGGCGCGGCCGAGGTGGCCTTCGAAGTGGTCCTGGACACGGTCTGAGCCGTTCCCGCCCGGAACCACCCTCGCTGAACGCGCCGACCGCCTCGTGAAGACCGCCTCGTGAAGACCGCCTTGTGAAGACCCTGGAACGCCGGAAGCGGCAGGCGCATCGGGCGCCTGCCGCTTCCGGTCGAGTTCCTTGGGGACCCCTTACTTCTGGATCTCCGCGGCCAGCTCCTTGAGCTTGGCCTCGTGCTCATGGGCGTGGTGCCCGCAGAAGAGCAGTTCTCCTCCGGAGCTGAGCACGGCGCGTACTTGTGCCGCGGCCCCGCACCGGTCGCAACGGTCGACGGCGGTCAATTCGGGGCGGGTGAGCGTGGGTGATGTCATGGGGGGTCTCCCTCCGTCCCGGTACCGGTTGCCCGGTACCTCGATCCAGCTACGCCCACTTCGGCACTGATGCCTTCGGCGGGATCGCCTCCGGCTCCGCGGTGTTCGTGCTTCCACTCTTGCAGACGTTTGGCGGCCCGCAAGTGTTCCCGCACCGGTGGGACCTGTGTCACGCCGAATTACCCCGGTTGTCGTAATGGTTTCCCGATCCTTAGGACCAGATGCCCCGATGGCCCCTGTTTTCCGAGGTCAGGCACCATGCAGGGGTGGGTTCAGCACGCGTCGCCGACCGGGTCGGCACCATTCCGGCACCGGTCTTGTTCGTTCTCAGCGGAATTTCGATGTATGCCGGTGCGGCCATCGCGGTCGGCCTTTTCGGGCAGTCGACGCCGGCCGGCGTGGCTTGGCTGCGGTGCCTCGGGGCGGCCGTGGTGCTGCTCGCCTGGCGGCGGCCGCCCCGGGCCGCGTGGCGGGGACGGCGGCTGCTGCTGGCCGCCGCGTTCGGGGTCGTCACGGCGCTGATGAACGTGGCCTTCTACGAGGCCATCGCGCGCCTGCCGCTGGGCACCGTGGTCGCGCTGGAGTTCGCCGGCCCCGTGGTCGTCGCGGCTTGGGGGTCCCGCTCGCGCCGGGATTTCGCCGCGCTGGCGCTGGTGGCCGCCGGGGTGGTCGCGATCGCCGACGTCCGGCTCGAAGGCAGCGCGCTGGGCGTGGTGTTCGCGCTCGCCGCGGCGGCCGCGTGGGCGGGCTACATCGTGCTCGGCAAACGCGTCGCGGTGGGCGGCAACGGCCTCGACAGCCTCGCGATCGGCTTCGTGGCGGCGACCGTGCTGCTGTCCCCCTTGGCGTTCGGCACGGGAGAAGTGTGGTCTTCGCCACGTCTGCTCGTGCTCGGGATCGGTGTAGGGGTGCTCTCGACCGTGGTGCCGTACGCGCTCGACCAGCTGGTGCTGCGACGCGTCGGCCAGGCCCGGTTCGCCGTGCTGCTCGCCCTGCTGCCGGTGACGGCCGGGGTGATCGGCTTCGTGGCGCTGACCCAGGTGCCGAGCCTGACCGAGGCGCTGGGCACCCTCGCGGTGGTCGCCGGCGTCGCGGCGCGCGGCCGGGACAAGGCCGTGGTGCCGCCGGGCTGAGCGGACAGCCCGGCGGACGCCGGATCGGGCCAGGGCGGGCCGGAGCCGCGTCTCAGGCGGCCGAAGCGGGCTCCGGCCGCCCGGGACCACGGATCAGGTCCGGCGGAGCCAGAACGTGAGCCCCAGGCCGGTCTCCTCGTGCGGCTTCGCGTCCCAGCCCGGTTCGCCCGGTTCGAAGACGGTGGCCAGCACCTCCTCCGCGATCAGGTCGCGGTGCTCGGCGATCGCCCCGGCCGTCTCGTCGTCCGCCGTGACGTACCGCAGCTCGATCCGGTCGGAGACGTCCAGGCCACCGGACTTGCGGGCTTCCTGGATGAGCCGGATCGCGTCCCGGGCCAGCCCGGCGCGCCGCAGCTCCGGGGTCAGGGCCAGGTCCAGCGCGAGCGTGGCGCCCGTTTCGGAAACCGCGGACCAGCCCTCGCGCGGGGTTTCGGTGAGGATGACCTCGTCGGAGGAGAGCGGCACGGTCTCGCCGTCGACCACCACGCTCGCGGTTCCATCGGCGAGGTCCCGCTGCAGCGCCGCGGCGTCGGCCTCCGCGATCGCCTTCGCGACGGCCTGGACGCCCTTGCCGAATCGCTTGCCCAGCGGGCGGAAACCGGCCTTCGCGGTGATGTCCACCAGCGGGCCGCCCGCCTCGGCGACGCCCAGTACCGCGCCGACGTTCAGCTCGGCCGCGATCTCCGCGAGCAGCTCCGGGCCCAGCTCGTCGAAGCCCTGCGCCGAGGCCAGCGCGCGGGCCAGCGGCTGCCGGGTCTTCACGCCCGACTCGGCCCGCGCGGTGCGGCCCAGCTCGACCAGCCGTCGGGCCAGCGCCATCTGCTCGCCCAGCGCCGGGTCGGCGAGGCTCTCGTCCGCCACCGGGTAGGGCGCGAGGTGCACCGACTGCGGGGCGCCCGCCTCGACCGGCACCACCAGGTCCTGCCAGACGCGTTCGGTGATGAACGGCGTGAGCGGCGCCAGCAGCAGCGTCACGGTCCGGACGGCCTCGTGCAGCGTGGCCAGCGCGGCCGGGTCGCCGCGCCAGAAGCGGCGGCGGCTGCGGCGCACGTACCAGTTGGACAGGTCGCCGACGAAGGCGGCGAGCAGCTTGCCCGCCTCCTGGAGGTCGAACGCCGCCATCGCGGCATCGGTGCGGCGGACGAGTTCGTGCAGCTCCGAGAGCAGCCAGCGGTCCAGCACCGGCCGCTCGGCGGGCGCCGGGTCCGCCGCCGACGGCGCCCAGCCGGCGATGCGGCCGTAGAGCGCCTGGAACGAGACCGTGCTCCAGTAGGTCAGGAGGGTCTTGCGGACGGCCTCCTGGATCGTGGCGTCCCCGACCCGGCGGTTCGCCCACGGCGACCCGACGGCCGCCATGAACCAGCGCACCGCGTCGGCGCCGTGCCGCTCCAGTAACGGCATCGGCTCGAGCACGTTGCCGAGGTGCTTGGACATCTTGCGGCCGTCCTCGGCCACGATGTGCCCGAGGCAGACCACGTTCTCGTAGGCGGAGCGGTCGAAGACCAGCGTGCCCACGGACATCAGCGTGTAGAACCAGCCGCGGGTCTGGTCGATCGCCTCGCAGATGAACTGCGCGGGGTAGCTCTGCTCGAACCGCTCCCGGTTGCGGTGCGGGTAGCCGAACTGGGCGAAGGGCATCGAACCCGAGTCGTACCAAGCGTCGATCACCTCCGGCGCACGCCGGGCGGTCTTGCCGCACTGGCAGGCGAAGGTGACTTCGTCGATGTACGGGCGGTGCGGGTCGAGCCCGGTCAGGTCGCGGCCGGCCAGCCCGCCCAGCTCCGCGAGCGAGCCGACACAGGTGAGGTGGCCGTCCGGGCAACGCCAGATGGGCAGCGGCGTGCCCCAGTAACGCGACCGCGACAACGCCCAGTCCACGTTGTTGGTCAGCCAGTCGCCGTAACGGCCGTGCTTGATCGTCTCCGGGTGCCAGTTCGTGCTCTCGTTCTCGCGCAACAGCTTGTCGCGCACCTCGGTGGTGCGGACGTACCAGGACGGCTGGGCGTAGTAGATCAGCGCGGTATGACAGCGCCAGCAGTGCGGATAACTGTGCTCGTACGGCTGTTCCCGCAGCAGCAGCCCGCGGGCGCGCAGGTCGGCGACCAGCGGGGCGTCGGCCTCCTTGAAGAACATCCCGCCGACCAGCGGCACCCCGGCGTCGAAGGTGCCGTCGGGTCGCACCGGGTTGACCATCGGCAGCCCGTAGGCCCGGCAGCCGGCCAGGTCGTCGGCGCCGAAGGCCGGTGACTGGTGCACCAGGCCGGTGCCGCTCTCCGTGGTCACGTAGTCCGCGAGGATGACGAAGTGCGCGTCCGGCACCTCGACCAGGTCGAACGGGCGGCGGTAGGTCCAGCGCTCCAGTTCGCGGCCGGTGAAGGACTCGCCGGTGCGCGTCCAGCCGTCGCCGAGGGCCGGGCCGGCCAGCTCGTCGGCGACCACGACGCGCTCCTCGCCGTCGGTCGCCACCACGTAGACGGCCTCGGGGTGCACGGCCACGGCGGTGTTGGACACCAGCGTCCAGGGCGTGGTCGTCCAGACCACCAGCGACGTGGTGCCGGCCAGCGGGCCCGAGGTCAGCGGGAAGCGCACGTAGACCGACGGGTCGACGTCGGTTTCGTAGCCCTGGGCCAGCTCGTGGTCCGACAGCGCGGTCTGGTCGCGGGGGCACCACGGCGCGACCCGGAAGTCCTCGGTCAGCAGGCCGCGATCGAAGATCTGCTTCAGCGACCACCACACGGACTCGATGTACGCCGGGTCCATGGTCCGGTAGGCGTCGTCCAGGTCGACCCAGTAGCCCATGCGCTCGGTCAGCGCGGCGAACGCGTCCGTGTAGCGGGTGACCGACTCACGGCAGCGGTCCGCGAACTCGGCGATGCCGTACTTCTCGATGTCCGGCTTGCCGGCGAGCCCCAGCTCCTTCTCGACGGCGAGCTCGACCGGCAGGCCGTGGCAGTCCCAGCCCGCCTTGCGCGCGACGTGGAAGCCCTTCATCGTCTTGTAGCGCGGGAAAACGTCCTTGAAGACGCGGCTCTCGATGTGGTGCGTGCCGGGCCTGCCGTTGGCGGTGGGCGGGCCCTCGTAGAAGATCCAGCCGGGGCGGCCCTCGGACAGCTCCAGGCTGCGGGCGAAAATGCTGTTCGCGCGCCAGAAATCGAGCACTTCGTGGTCGAGGGCGGGCAGGTCGACCTGCCCCGGTACCGGCTTGTACATGACGTCCTCCCTCCGGCGCGCTCGACGCCGGCCAGTTCGGAAGGTACCCCGGGCCACCGCGCCGGTGCCGCTGCTTTTCGGGACACGGGCCGGGGCGTGGGTCACAGCCCGAGCGGATGGCCCGGACCGCGCCGGGCGGGGATACTGACCCCGTCCGGGAGGTGACGATGACCAAGGCGGCGTCCGCGGTGGCCAAGGAGCTGGCCGCGGCCGGGGTGGCCGGCGTCCACCTGGCCTGGGCCGACAACAACGGCATCCCGCGCTCCCGCATCGTGCCCGTCGGCGGCCTCGCCGGGGCCGCCGCGCGGGGAGTGGGCGCGACCTCCCTGTTCGCCGTCTTCGACAGCCACGACGCCATCACCTACGGCCACGCGGGCCTCGCGACGCCGTCGGGCGACATCCGGCTGGTGCCGGTGGTGGAGCGGATCCGGCGGCTGGCCGGGCAGCCCGCGCTCGCCTGGGCGCCGGCCCGCCAGCTCGCCGCCGACGGTTCGCCGTGGCCGTACTGCCAGCGCACGGTGCTGGAGCGCCAGGTCGCCGAAGCCGGGCGTCGCGGGCTGGAATTCCGGGCGGGGTACGAGCTGGAGTTCACCGTCGCGCCGGCCGGCAGGCGCTCCGAGCCCGGGCACCCCGGCCCCGCGTACAGCCCGCACGCGCTGGTGGGCCTGGACGGCTTCGTTACCGCGCTGCTGAACGACTTCGCCGCCAACGGCCTCGAAATCGGCCAGCTTCACGCGGAGTACGGCGCGGCGCAGCTGGAGCTGTCCCTGGCCGCCACCGACCCGCTGTCCGCGGCCGACGACCAGCTGCTCGCCCGCCAGACGATCCACGCCGCCGCCCACGCGCACGGGCTGGCGGTGAGCTTCGCGCCGCTGGTGGGCCTCGGCGCGGCGGGCAACGGCTGGCACCTGCACACGTCGGTGCGACGCCGGGGCCGGAACCTGTTGTCCGGTGAGGGTTTGCCGACCGGCGAAGGGGCCGCGTACGTCGGCGGGCTGCTACGGGACCTGCCCGCGCTGACCGCGATCACGGCGCCCAGCGTGCCGTCGACGTTGCGGCTGCGGCCGGGCTTTTTCGCCGGCGCGTATGCGTTCTGGGGCGTCGAGAACCGCGAGGCGCCGCTTCGGTACGTGCCGGGTTCGAAGCTGCTCGGGCCGGATCACGCGAACGTCGAGCTGAAGACGTCCGACGCGTCGGCGAACCCGTACCTGGCGCTGGCCGTGGTGCTCGCCGCCGGGATGGCCGGGATCGAGGACGACGCGGGCCTGCCTGAGCCGATCGGGGAGGACCCGGGCGGCTGGACCGAGGGCGAGCGCGAGACCCGCGGGGTGACCCGGCTGCCCGCGAGCCCGGCGGAGCAGGACGCGGCGCTGCTCGCGTCGCCCAGGGTTTCGGGCGCGCTCGGCGACGAGCTGCTCGGGGCGTTTCGCGCGGTGCGCGCGTCCGACGGGGCGTGGGCGGCGGAGCGCGGCGTCGAAGAGGTCGTCGCCGCACACCTGTGGCGGTACTGAGCCTGATGTCCTCTCGCGTCGACGGTGATCACACCGGACTGTCCCGGGTGTACTGGCTGCCCGGCGGCGCGCGGCTGGCCGCCGAAGCACGGGCGGAGCTGCCGCAGAAGGACGGGCTGGCCGCGGCGTTCACGGCACTGGCCGCACTGCGCGCCGCCGGGATCGCGGTGACGGACCAGGACGAGGTCGCCGTCGCGGCGGGCACCGTGCGCGGCTCGGGCGGACCGCCGCCGGGCGAAAAGGGCCGGCCGGACTTCCGCCTGCGCATCCCGTACGACGACGCGCGGGCGGGCACCTCGGCGGCGGGGCTGGCCTCGGCCGTCGAAACGCTCTCGGCGGGGCGGCTGCGTGTGGTCCCGGCGACGGGGGAGTGGACGGCCACGGCGCTGTTCGACCTGCTGGTGGCGCTGTGGGACCTGCCGCGGGTGGCGGTGATCGCCCGGGTGGACGCGGCCGAGCTGGGCGCCCCCGACACGCCGGAACGGGCGCTGCTCGACTACCTCGACACCGGCGTCCCTCCACTGTGGACGACGCGGTGGCGGCCGGCCGGCGGCCACCACGTGCTCGTCGCGGGAGTCCGGATCGGCGCGGAGGGCACGCTGCTGTCCGTTGTGGACACCTACCCGGTGCTGGGGGACAACGGGATCCACGACCAGCCGCTGGAATGGGTCACCGCCGCGCTGCGCGAGGAGCCGGGCACACTGCTGCTGGTCGCCGACGCGGAGCACGCGCAGACGCTCGAGCGGGCCGTGCTCGCGGCGGGCCTGGTGCCGCGAATGCCGTGACGGCCCCCGGGTGGAGGGCCGCCACGGCCCGCGTCACTCGGTCTTCGCCTGCTCGTTGCCCGGGGCCAGCCGGGAGTGCTTGCGGCCGTAGAAGAAGTAGATCAGCAGGCCCAGCACCAGCCAGGCGGCGAAGCGGATCCAGGTGAGCACGTCGAGGTTCAGCATCAGGTAGAAGCACGCCACCGCCGCGATGATCGGCACCACCGGCGAGAACGGCACGGTGAACGGCCGTTTCAGGTCCGGCCTCCGCCGCCGCAGCAGCGGCACGGCCACCGCGACGATGATCATCGCCGACAGCGCGCCGATGCTGACCATGTCGGCCAGCGCGGAGATCGGGACGAACGCGGCCAGCACGGCGATCAGGACGGCGCCGGCGATGGTCATCCGGTGCGGGGTGCCCCAGCGCGGGTGCGTGGTGCCGATCGCCTTGGGCAGCAGCCCGTCGCGGCCCATCGCGAAGCCGATCCGGCCGATGGTCACCAGCTCCACCATCATCACCGAGGTCAGGCCGGTCACGGCGCCGAGTGAGATCAGCGCGCCCACCCAGTGCTGGCCGACGCGGTCGAAGGCGTCCGCGAGCGGGGCGCCGGTGTTGATGTCGGTGAACGGGATCATGCCGGTCAGCACGATCGAGACGCCGATGTAGAGCACCGCGCACACGGCGAGCGCGCCGAGGATGCCGACGCGGAGGTCCTTGCGCGGGTTGATCGTCTCCTCACCGAGGTTGGCCAGCGCCTCGAACCCGGTGTAGGCGAAGAACACCACGGCCGCGGCGGTGACCATGCCCGCGACGCCGTACATGGTCTGCTCCAGCCCCAGCGCGGCCTGGATCACCGGCTGGTGCAGCGTGCTCGCGCCCGCGGCGGCGGGCTGAGACGGCGGGATGAACGGCGTCAGGTTGGCGCCCTTGATGAAGAACACGCCGACCACCAGGATCAGCACGCACACCGCGACCTTCACGACCACCAGGACGTTCGTCAGCCAGGCCGACTCCCTGATCCCCATGACCGCGACGACGGTGAGCACGGCGATGATGAGCACGGCGCCGACGTTCACTTTCGCGTCTTCGCCGAACCACGCCGGTGAGAGCCCCAGCAGGTTCGCCAGGTAGCCGGACCAGCCGCGCGACACCACGGCCGCGCCGAGCGCGAACTCGAGCAGCAGGTCCCAGCCGATGATCCACGCGAACACCTCGCCCAGCGTGGCGAACGCGTAGGTGTAGGCACTGCCGGCCGTCGGGACGCTGGACGCCAGCTCGGCGTAACACAGCGCCGCGAGCCCGGCGACGACCGCGCCGAGCACGAACGACAGCGTGACCGACGGCCCGGCGTGCGTCTTGGCCTCCACCCCCGCCAGGGTGAAGATGCCCGTGCCGATGATGATCCCGACGCCGAACCCGATCAGGTCGCGTCCCCGGAGCCGCCGCTTCAGCTCGCCAGAGTCCTGCCGCTTGAGGACCTCGTCCACGTCCAATGTTCTCCGCACACCCATGGGGGAACGTTAGAAGCTCACGGGCGCTCCCGCAGATCGGCTGGTCCGAGGGGAAACGCGGGTCCGGGGCGTCCGGGCTACTCCGTGGCGAGCCCGTTCTCCTGGGCCAGGATCGCCGCCTGGACCCGCGAGCGGAGGTCGAGCTTGGTCAGCACGCGGGAGACGTGCGTCTTCACCGTCGTCTCGCCGATGTGCAGGCGGGTGGCGATCTGGGCGTTGGACAGGCCGGCGCCGAGGCAGCCCAGCACCTCGCGCTCGCGGTCGGTGAGGTCGCCGAGGCCGGCCGGGGCGGCCGCCGGCTTGCCCGCGGTCCGCGCGAACGCCGTGATCAGCTTGCGCGTGACCTGCGGCGCCAGCACGCCCTCGCCGGCGGCGACGAGCTTGACGGCCTCGATCAGCCGCGGCGCCTCCACCGACTTGAGCAGGAAGCCCGCCGCGCCCGCGCGCAGGGCGGCGTGCACGTACTCGTCGAGGTCGAAGGTGGTCAGCACGAGGACCTGGGCCAGTCCCTCGGCGATGACCTCGCGGGTGGCGGTGATGCCGTCGGTGCCGGGCATCCGGACGTCCATCAGCACGACGTCGGGCTTCAGCGCCCGCGCCTGCCGGACCGCTGCGGCGCCGTCCGCCGCCTCGCCGACCACCTCGACGCCCTCGGCGTTGCCCAGGATGAGCATCAGCCCGGCCCGGATCGCGCCGTGGTCGTCGGCCACCAGCACCTTGACCGTCACGTTCGTCCCTTCGCCAGTGGCAGCTCCGCCCGGACCAGCCAGCCCGGGCCGGACGGGCCCGCGCTCAGCGTCCCGCCGACGGCACTCGCCCGTTCCGCCATGCTCGCCAGCCCGTGCCCGGTCCCGCCGGCGCGCGGTGCCGCCGTCCGCAGCTCGTTGCCGACTTCCACGGTCAGCAAACCGTGGTCGCGCCGAATGCGCACCTGCACCTTCGCACCCGGGGCGTGCTTGACCGCGTTGGTGAGCGCCTCCTGGGCGATCCGGTACGCGGTGAGGTCGACGGCGGCGGGCAGCTCGGCCGTACCGTCCACTGTGGAGTCCACCGTCACGTCCATGCCGGTGGCGCGCGCGGAGTCCACCAGGCGCGACAGCTCGGCCAGCCGCGCCGGGGCGGTGGCCTCGTAGCCCGGTTCGCCGTCCTCGGCGCGCAGCAGGCCGATCATCGCGCGCATCTCGTCGAGGGCGCTGACGCTGTTCTCCCGCACGGCTTCCAGCACCGCGCGCGACATCTTCGGGTCGGCGGCCATGGACAGCGCGGCCTCGGACTGGATCGCGATCGCGGACAGGTGCCCGGCGACCACGTCGTGCAGGTCGCGGGCCATCCGGGCGCGCTCGGCGGCCACCGCCGCGCGCCGGTCCAGCTCGGCGATCTTCGCCAGCTGCCCGGCGTTCGCGCGCTCGGTCGCGGCGATGTCGCGGTGCTGGCGGACGTTGGCCCCCCACCACACCGGCACCAGCAGGAACGGCAGGATCCCCAGCGCCGCGAGCACGGCCGTCCGCCACTGCACCGCCGCGACCAGCGCGGCCACCAGCACGGTCACCGCCGCGGCGGCCGCCACCCCGATCAGCACCCGGCTGGTGCGCCGCGAGCCGTATAGCGTGGCCGCGTAGAGGAAGTCGGTGTACACGACCACCACCGGCAGCGACGGGCCGAGGGCGAGGTCCGCCGCGAGCACGGCCGTCGCCAGGAGCACGCCGCCGGGCACCCAGCGGCGCAGGAACACCAGCCCGCAGAGGGCGGCCAGCTCCAGCAGCCGCACCCAGTGGCCGAACGGGTCGGGGCCGGGCAGCAGGCGGTAGATGTCGGACAGGTAGATCGCCAGGCCCACGGCCAGGACCGTCAGCGCGATGAGCCCGTCCTGCTGCCGGGCCGGCAGCTCACGCGGCCGCGGCGGGCGGAGGGATCCCAGGGGCACGCCACCATGAGAACACGGGCGGCCGCGGGCGGTCGTCCTCCTAACTGATGACCCGTTGATCATGCCGTCCGCCGACGCGGTGCCGGCCCGCCCGGCCCGATGCTTTCCCCATGGACAAGATCTGGACCTTCCTCGGGGACAACCCCATCACGTTTTTCATCGTCGGCGGTGAGGTGGCCTTCTGGCTCTTCATCGCAGGCGGGCTGGTCGCCCGCTACCCGCTGAAGATGAAACGGTTCAGCACCGTGCTGCTGGCCGCCGTGCCGGTGATCGACCTGGTGGTGCTCGCGGCCACCGTCGTCGACCTCTCGCGCGGTGCCCAGCCGAACACGGCGCACGGCCTCGCCGCCGTTTATCTCGGCTTCAGCGTGGTGTTCGGGCCGAGCCTGGTCCGCTGGGCCGACGTGCGGTTCGCGCACCGGTTCGCCGGCGGCCCGCCGCCCGCGCCGAAGAAGCGCGGCCGGGTGAAGGCCCGTCACGAGTGGCGCGAGTGGGGCAAGTGCGTGCTGGCCTGCGCGATGGCCGCGGTCCTGTTGCTCGCCGCGATCTTCGTGATCGGGAAGCCGGGCCAGGCCCAGCCGCTGTGGGACTGGCTGCCGCGCCTCGGCGCCATGGCCGGCGCCTGGCTGCTGCTCGGCCCGGTGTGGCAGGAGGTCTTCGGCTCGCGGTCGGGGCCGGGCGAGAAGGCGGCCCGGGGCAAGCCGGCCCGGCCGAAGGTGACCCGGTGATCGAGCTGGCCGGCATCCTCCTGGTGGCCCAGGGCGGCGGCGGGCTGATCAACCGGCTGGCCGGCTCCGCGAACCCGGGCTGGTTCGTCCAGCTGCACGTCCTGCCCACCTCGCTGCACATCGCGTCCAGCGTCGTGCTGCTGCTGGCCGGGACGGCCGTGCTGTTCCTGGAGCGGGCCAGAAAAGGCCGCCGCGACCGCTCCCGCTGAGGCTTACCATGGGCAGATGGCCGCTGTGACCGGCAGCGTGGCCGGGCCTCTCGTCCTCTTCGCCGTGGTCAGCCTCGCCCCCTCGGCGCTCTTCTGGTGCGCCCTCCGTATTCCGGCTCTCTACCGCTGGGTGCAACGCCGCCGGCCGCGCCCGGTGCCCGCCGGACCGCCGATCGAACGGCTTTCGGCCGATCTGCGGCGGGTGCGGCGCCAGCTGGCCGGCTACCCGCCCGGCACCCCGGCCGCCCGCCGTTACGGCACCCGCCAGGCTTACGACGAGCTGCTGGCGATGGCGTGCCGCGAGGTCGGCGTCGGCCACCGGCTCGCCGTCCTGCCGGAGGGCATCGACCGCGACCTCGAACGGCTGCGCGTGGAGGATTCGCTGCGACAGCACGGGCTTGTCGTCTCCTGAGCGTTTGTACGCGACGTGTACGCGGCTCGGCGACCCTGGGCGGATGCGACGACGAGGGATACTGGCCGGCCTGGTGGCCGTGCTCCTGCTGGCGCTGGTCCCGGCGGCCGCGCAGGCGGCCGCGAGCTTCCCGAAACTCGACCCGGCCACCGTCGATGGCTACCGGCTGACCGCGGGCAGCACGTTCGCCACCTACGGCGCCCAGGTCGCCCAGCTGGAGAAGACCGCGCAGCTGACCCGTCGCGGCCTGCCGGAGATCCTCGGCTCGGCGAACCGCAAGGCGCGCCCGCTGTGCCACGGCACCTACTGTGCTGTTCGCTGCTAATCCGACGGCAGCCACGGCGGAAAGGGTTTCTACGAGCAGATCGGCTGCAGTCCGTGTCCGCCAACTTTCGGTCGGATTAGTACCTGGCGGCCGCGCTCAAGCCCGCCGGCTTCTGCTGGGAGGACGCGGGCGACGACAAGACGAACGACTGGATCCCGCAGGGCGTCACAGGTTCCGGCGACGCCGCCCCGGCGTCCGGGACCGTCGGCGGGAAGCGGGTCGTCGCGACCAGCTGGCACACCCCGGGCGACACCATGATCCGGGTGTCCTTTGTGGACGCGAGCGGGCTGGGCTACCGGCACGTGCTGCTCGTCGAGCCGACGTCGGACACCGACTTCGCCGCGGTGACGGGCCACGGCCACGGCCTCACCTGGGCCGGCAACTACCTGTTCGTCGCCACGACGGGCGGCCTGATCCGCGTTTTCGACACCACGCACTTCTGGAAGGTCGACGACAGCGCGGCGAACGTCGGCCTCGGCTCCGACGGCAAGTACCACGCCGCGTACTACGACTACGTGATGCCGCAGGTCGGCGCCTACTGGTACCCGGGCGGCGGCGCCTGCACCCCGGTGACCGGCGCCCGCCCGTGCTTCACCTCGCTCTCGGCCGACCACTCCGACTCGATGTTCGTCACTTCGGAGTACGTGCCCACGGCGGCGGGCGGGCGGATCCTGCGCTGGCCGTCCGACGCCGCCACCGGCCTGCTCAAGCCGTCGGCCGACGGGCTCGTCCACGCGGCGGAGGGCTTCTCGTCACCGGTCTGGGGCATGCAGGGCGCGGTGTCGCGTAACGGGTACTTCGTGATCACCGGAGTCTGCCCGGAGTACGCGGGCAAGCCCGGCGACCACCCGTCCTGCCTGCACGGCGGTGTCGGCGGGGTGTCGACCGCCCGGCTGTCCGGCCAGGCCCCGGTCAACAGCGAGAACCTGGCGTACTGGCCGGCGACGGGGGAGCTGTGGCTGATCAACGAGCAGCTGCGCGAGCGCGTCACCGTGCACCTGCCGTGGCCGTCCCTTACCGGGAGGCCGTGACCTGGCAGGATGCCCCGGTGGACTTCCGCCCGAAAGACCGCGCCCCGGACTCCTCCCAGCAGCAACTGACCGCACGGCAGGTCGAAGAGCTGTGCCACCGGGCCTTCGGAGCGGGCACGCAGGTGCGGTCGGCCACCGAGCTCGGGCTCGGCAGTTACAACACGACCTACCGCGTCGAGCTGGACATGGGGCCGGTCATCCTGCGGGTGGCGCCGGAGCCCGCGCGGCAGACGCGGATCGAGCGGGAGTTCATGCGCAACGAGTACCTCGTGGCGCCGTACTTCGCCCCCATCGCGCCCCTGCTGCCGCGCACGCTGGCCGCCGACTTCACCCACCAGGCGATCGGGCGGGACCACGTGTTCCAGGCCGTGCTCGACGGGCTGCCCGTGCCCGAGGTGCTGCCGACGTACGAGCGGGCCGAACACGGGCCGTACTTCCGGCAGCTGGGCACGATCACCCGCGCGATCCACGACGTCCGGGGCCCGGGTTTCGGCGTCGTCGCGGGCCCGCATTTCGCGAGGTGGAGCGAAGCGCTGGTCGCGTACTTCGCGGACAACGCGGCGGACGTCGAGGACGCCGGCCTCGACGCGTCGGACCTCCGGGAGGTCGGCAAACACGCTTCACAGGACGCGGGCCTGCTCGACGAGATCACCGAACCCCGCCTGCTGCACGGCGACCTGTGGCACGCGAACGTCATGCTGGCCCCGGACCTCACCATCACCGGTGTCTACGACCACGACCGCAGCTGGTGGGGCGACCCGGCGGCGGACTGGACGATCCGCCTGGCGTCCGCGAAGCCCGGCACGGAGCGCGACGCCTTCTGGGACACCTACGGCTCGCCCGACCCGTCCCCGGAATCCCGGCGCCGCGCGCTGTACTACCGCGCCCGCCACGTCGGCGCCGTCCGGCTGGAACGCCACCGCCTCGGCAAGGACGGCCGGCTGGCCGAGTCCTACACGGAACTGGCCGAGGTGCTGGACCAGCTACGCCGAGGCCACCTCCCCGCGCGGTGACCACCACGCCGAGCCGGACCTCGCCATGCCCTGAAGGCCACCTTCAGGGCATCTACGTCCCTGAAGGTGGCCTTCAGGGACGCGGAAGTGAGCCTCGAAGCGCTGGCCAGGGTCAGCCGGTACAGCGGGCCGCGAGGGTGGCCTGCCCGGCACCGGCCAGTTCCCGCGCGGCGGCGCCCCGTCCCGCGATGGCGAGCAGCAGCGCTTCGCCGGGGCCTCGGACCTCCGGGCCGGAACCGGTGGACCAGTCGAGGTCGGTGGCGACCAGCTTGAGGCCACGGGCCCGGCAGAAGGCGCCGATGGGCGGGGCGAACTTGGCCGCCCGGAGCGCGCGGCGCAGGCGGTCCGCGGGGATGTCGCGGGGCAGGCCGAGCGGGCGGCGGATGTCCTGCTGGTGGATCATGGCGTCGAGGAGCGCGATCATTCCCCCGAACCCGGCGGTCAGGCCACGCGGCCGGAGATGCTCGGCGAGCAGCGCGAGCAACTGGTCGGGGTCGAGTTGGCCGACACTGACACCGATGGCGTTGATGCGCGTGATGCTGAACCGGCCCTGCAGGAAGCGGGCCGCCAGCGACCGGGTGGTCAGCTCGTCGTAGCTGAGCATGTGCGCGACCACGTCGTGCACGCGCCAGCCCGAACACAGGCTCGGGGCGTCCCACTGCGACGGCGACAGCGTCCGCAGGAACGTCAGGAGGTCCTGGCGTTCCTCGTAGGCCATGTCGAGCATGCTCACGCGCGGGACCTTACCTCGCGGTGGCCCCTCCAAGGACTTACAACGAGGGATCCGACCCGCGCAGCGCCGCCCACCAGAAGCCGAACGCGGCGATCAGCACGGTGACCGCCAGCCAGCCGCCGAAGCCGCTGCCGTCGACGAGAGCCCAGAAGACGCCGACGACCGGGGCGACCGCCAGCACGGGCAGGTCCGCGCGGAACTGGCGGGCCATCGACACCGGCCGGGCCGCCGCTGCCTCACGGTCGGCGTCGGGGGCGGCCGGGTTGTCCGTGCGCCGCCCGCGTGGCTCGGTCGAGCGCACCGCGCCGGACGGAAACAGCAACTCGCCGCCGACCCGGACCACCACGTGCCGGTCACGTAACACGTCGCCGAGCACCTCGACGTTCGACGGCGACGGCAGGCCGATCAGGCTGGGGGAGAAGTACACCGGGATCCACCGCGGCGAGGCCGTCTCGGTCTCGATCCACGAGCGGGCCAGCAACCCGCGTTGCACCTTCACCCGTCGCACCGGCACTCCGGGCCGGGCTTTGGCGCGCGCGGGCCGCACGAACCGCGTCAGCAGCAGGAAAACATCGAAGCCCAGCACCACCACCGCCGCGACCACGGTCACCGTGGCGTAGGTCGACGCGCGGTCGGCCGTCACCAGCGGGGTGGCGCCGCGGATCACCGCGTGGCCGGGGCGCGCCGGGTCGTAGACCACCGGGACCTGCGTGCCGGCGCGGGGAACGGAGCCGTCCAGGCCGACGTCGGCGGTCACGTCAGCGCCACCGGGACCCGGGAAGCGCACGGTCACCGAGCCGTCGCCGGCACGCACCACGGTGCCGGTCGTCTGCGTGGTCACGCCCCGCAGCTCGGCCTGCGCGTGGGAGAACTCCAGCAGCTGCAACACGAACACCGCGGCGCACGCCACCAGCGCCACCGCGCTCGTCACCAGGATGTGGCGCACCGGCCGCCGTCGCAGGAACTCTCGCACGAGAACCACCTTAACCGTCTGAAAAGGACTGTCACACAGAAGAGCGGCACGGGCCACAGGGCCCGCGCCGCTCTCCCGGGAAAACTACCGTGCTACTTCACGAAACCCATCTTCGTGTAGTCGTACGGGTTGTTCGCGTAACCCGGCGAACCGATGTTGGCCAGCGTCTTGCGCGTGACGAACGCGCCCGGCGACTGGAAGATCGGGAGCTGGTGGCCCAGTGCCCAGATCTCCTTGTCGGCCGCGTTGATGTCGGCGGCCCGCTTCGTGTCGTCCAGTTCCTGCGACGCGGCGTCGAGCAGCTGGTTCAGCTTGTCGTCACCGATGTGGCCGTAGTTCTGGTTGATGTTCTTCGGGTCCAGGTAGTAGATGCCCTTGCTGCCGCCGATGGGGAACGAGTTCGAGATCCAGCGGAAGAACGTGATGTCGAAGTTGCCGACGTTCACGAAGTTCTTGAAGAACTCGGTGGTCGGCACGGCCTGGATGTCCAGGGCCACACCGATCGTCTTCAGCTGCGACTGCAGGATCTGGCCGGTCTGCTGGCTGATCGGGGTGCCCGACGGGATCACCAGGCGCAGCTTGAGCTGCTTGCCGTCCTTGGCGCGGACGTCGCCGGCCTGCTTCCAGCCGAGCTTGTCCAGGTCGGCCTTCGCGGTGTCGACGTTGAACTTGTAATCGGCGGAGTGGTCCTCGTAGTACTGAGAGCCCTTGAGGTACAGGTGGTTGCCGATCGGCGTGGTGTCCTTCTGCATCTGGCCGAGGATCGACTTGCTGATCCCCACGGTGTCGACGCCCTTCATGACCGCCAGCCGCAGGTCCTTGTCGGCCAGGATCGAGCCGGTCGCGCCGTTGAACGTCAGGTGCGAGTAGTCCGGGTAAGTGGACTGGCGGATGGCCGCGTTCGGGTCGGCCTGCGCGCGCTTGAAGGTGTTGATGTCGTTGTTGACGCCGTAGTAGTCGATCTGGCCGTTCGCAAAGGCGTCCGGCTGCGCGGAGCGGTCGACGACCTTGTAGGTCACGGTGTCCAGCTTCGGCTTCGCGCCCCACCAGTTCGGGTCACGCTCGAGGACCACGGTCTTGGCGGTCTGGTCGATGCTCTTGACCTTGAACGGGCCGGCGGTGATCGCCGGGGTCGACGCCCACCCCTTGTTGAAGGTGTTGGCGTCGGAGTTCAGCTCCTTCGGGTACAGCGGGCTGAACAGCGACTTCCACTCCGCGAACTTCTTCGAGAAGGTGACCTTCACGTCGAGGTCGTCAGTGCCCTTCTCGACCTTGGAGATGTCCTCGTAGCCCGTGGTGCTGGACACCTGGTAAGCCGTGTCCTTGCCGGTGAGCGCCTTGGCCTGCGCGGCGAAGTCCTCCCAGGAGAACTGCCGGCCGTTGCTCCACTTGGCCTTCGGGTTGATCTTGTACTCGATCACCTCGGGGTCGGTGCTGACCACCTCGGCCGAGGTCAGGTAGTTCTGGTCCAGACCCACGGACGCGTCGGCGTTCTGCGGGAACGGGTACGGCAGGATGGCGCCCATCATGCTCGCGCCGTCCAGCACGGTGCCGTCGACCTCGTAGTAGTTCCAGTTGTCGGGCAGCTGGTCGACCGCCCACTGGAGGTTGCCGCCGTCCTTGAGCTGGTCGACCGGCATCGCGTTGATGTCGGACGACTTCACCGCGTTGCTGCCGGCATCCTGGAGACCGCTGTTACCGCCGCTGCTGCCACTGCCGCAGGCGGACAGGATCAGCCCCAGGGCGGCAACGGGCGCCACGAGTGCGGCCATTCTCCGTCGCTTCATTTTTACCTCTCTTTTCCCTGTGTTGCCAACGGATATGTGGCTACACGACTTCGCGGGTCTGGGCGTAGTGGCAGGCGACGTCGTGGTCGGCGGCGTGGGACTCCCGCAGTGGCTCGACGTCGATGCACTTACGTTGGTCCTCTTCGGACAGTTGCGCGAACACGAAACAGCGCGTGCGGAACCGGCAGCCGGACGGCGGGTTCGCCGGGCTCGGCAGGTCGCCGGTCAGGATGATCCGGGTCCGCTCGCGCTCCTTGATCGGGTCCGGGATCGGGATCGCGGACAGCAGGGCCTGCGTGTACGGGTGCTGCGGCGCGTCGAAGACGGTCTGCACGTCGCCGATCTCCACGATCTTGCCGAGGTACATCACGGCCACGCGGTCGGCGATGTGCCGGATCACCGAGAGGTCGTGCGCGACGAACAGGTAGGACAGGCCGAGCTTCGCCTTCAGCTCGTCGAGCAGGTTGATCACGCCGGCCTGGATCGACACGTCCAGCGCGGACACCGGCTCGTCCAGCACGATCAGCTTCGGCTCGAGCGCGAGCGCCCGCGCGATGCCGATGCGCTGGCGCTGCCCGCCGGAGAACTCCGCCGGGTAGCGGTCGGCGTGCTCCGCGCGCAGCCCGACCAGGCCGAGCAGCTCGGGAATCCGCTTGGCGATGCGGTCCTTGTCGTAGCCGTGCACCACCATCGGCTCGGCGATGATGTCGCCGATCGGCAGCCGCGGGTCCAGCGCCGCCATCGGGTCCTGGAACACCACCTGCAGGTCGCGCCGGATGTTCTTGCGGTCCTTGCCGCCCAGCTTCGTGACGTCCTTGCCGAGCACCGCCACCGAGCCGCTGGACGGGGCCGCCAGCTCGAGGATCTCCATCAGCGTGGTCGACTTGCCGCAGCCGGATTCGCCGACCAGGCCGAGCGTCTCGCCCTCGACGATGTCGAAGCTGACGCCGTCGACCGCGCGGACGGTGCCGACCTTGCGCTTGAGCACCACGCCCTTGGTGACCGGGTAGTGCTTCACCAGCTCCCGCACGTCGAGCACGGTCGTGCGGTCGGTCCGGGGCACGGCGGCCACGGGGGAGTCCTCGATGACCTCGGCGCCGTAGATTTCCGCCGCGTCGGCGTCGGGCTTGGCCAGTTCCTCGGTGCGGATGCAGGCGGCCCGGTGCGTGGTGTCGACCAGCGCGTTCGGGTTGCCCGGCGTGATCGTGTACAGCTCCGGCTCGGCGTCGAGGCAGGCGTCGATCGCCAGCGGGCAGCGCGGCGCGAACGGGCAGCCGGTCGGCAGGTTCACCAGCGACGGCGGCTGGCCCTCGATCGGCACCAGCGGCTGCTTTTCGTGCGCGTCCACCCGCGGGATCGAGCCGAGCAGGCCGAGCGTGTACGGCATCCGCGGCTGGGCGTAGATCGTCTCCACCGGGCCCTGCTCGACCGCGCGCCCGGCGTACATCACCATCAGCCGGTCGGCGAACCCGGCGACCACGCCGAGGTCGTGGGTGATGATCACGATGCCGGCGCCGGTGACCTCCTGCGCGGTCTTGAGCACCTCCAGCACCTGGGCCTGCACCGTCACGTCGAGCGCGGTGGTCGGCTCGTCGGCGATGATCAGGTCCGGATCGTTGGCGATCGCGATGGCGATCACCGCGCGCTGGCGCATGCCGCCGGAGAACTCGTGCGGGAACGCCTTCGCGCGCTGGGCGGCGTTCGGGATGCCGACCAGGTCCAGCAGCTCCACGGCCCGGTTGTTGGCCTGCTGCTTGGTGATCCGGCCCTTGCCGTGCACCAGCAGCGCCTCGGCGATCTGCGCGCCGACCGTGTACACCGGCGTCAGCGCCGAAAGCGGGTCCTGGAAGACCATCGAGATCTTCTCGCCCCGGATCTTCGACAGGTCGGTGTCGGACTTGCCGATCAGCTCGCTGTCCTGGAACCGGATCGACCCGGACACCCGGGCCTGCGGCGGGAGCAGGCCCATCACGGCGAGCGAGGACACCGACTTGCCGGAGCCGGATTCGCCGACGATGCCCAGCACTTCACCGGCCGCGACCTGATAGGACAGTCCGCGCACGGCGGTCACGCGGCCCGACTCGGACGGGAACGAGACCTCGAGGTTCGACACCTCGAGCACCGTGCCGGTCGGCTTCTCGGTCTCCGCGCCCAGGGCGAGTGCGGCGCTCATGCTTCGGCTCCAGCGGTGTTCGGCGACGAGGGGGACTTGGTTTTCTCGGCGATGCGCTTACGTTCCTTGCGCCGCGAACGGCTGGCGCTCGGGTCGAGCGCGTCGCGCAGGCCGTCACCGGCGAAGTTCACCGCGAGCACGGTCGCCACGAGGAAGCCGGCCGGGATGTAGAACAGCCACGGGAAGGTGCGCACCGCGTCGGCGCCCGCGGCGATCAGCGTGCCGAGCGAGACGTCCGGCGACTGCACGCCGAAGCCGAAGAACGACAGCGAGGTTTCGGTGATGATCGCGACGCCGACGTTGATCGTCGCGTCGATGATCAGCAGCGAGGCCATGTTGGGCACGATGTGCTTGGCGATGATCCGCCACGCCGGCTGGCCCATGAACTTCGCGGCCTTGACGAACTCGCGCTCGCGCAGGGTCAGCGTCATGCCGCGCACGATGCGGGCGGTGATCATCCACTGGAACAGCGCGATCAGGCCGACCAGGATCAGCCAGGTCTTGCCGCGGAAGGCCGGCGACAGGATCGAGATGATCAGGAACGGCGGCAGGATCAGCAGCAGGTCGACGATCCACATGGCGATCCGGTCGGTCCAGCCGCCGAAGTAGCCGGCGGCCGCGCCGACGATCGACGCGACACCGGTGGAGAACAGCGCGGCCAGCAGGCCGATGGTCAGCGACTTCTGCAGCCCGCGCAGGGTCTGCGCGAACATGTCGCCGCCGATCTGGTTGGTGCCGAACCAGTGGTTCCCGTCCGGCGGCAGCAGGGTCGACGCCGGGTCGAGCTGGTCGTAGGCCCACGGCGAATACCAGGTGTAGGTGAAAGCCAGAATGTAGAACAGCACGATCACGGCGAGCGCGACGACGGCGAGCCGGTTGCGCAGGAAGCGGCGCAGCACGAGCTTGCCACGGCTGGAGGATTTGCTGTCGGCCTCGTTGTTCGGGTCGGTCTGCAGCACGGACGAGTCGACGAGGTCGGCCTCGTTCACGGGAGCGGCCATCAGATCCTCACCCTCGGGTCGAGCACTGCGTAGAGCACGTCGGACAGCCAGCCGGCGAACAGGACGCAGATGGCGATGAACAGGGTCACGGTGGCCACGATGTTCGTGTCCTGCTTCTGGATTCCGGTGACCAGCCAGTCACCCATGCCGTACCAGCCGAAGATCCGCTCGGTGAAGATGCCGCCGGTGACGAGCAGGCCGAAGCCGAACGCGAACAGCGTCGCCATCGGGATCAGGGCGGTGCGCAGGCCGTGCTTGAACAGCGCGCGCCGCCGGGTCAGCCCCTTGGCCTGTGCGGTGCGGAGGAAGTCGGAGCCCAGCACGTCGAGCATCGCCGAGCGCTGATAACGGCTGTAGTAGGCGACCTGCGTGAGCACGATCGTCAGGGTCGGCACGATCAGGTGCTGCAGCCGGTCGAGCAGCACGTCGCCGAAACCGCCGGTGACGTTGCCCGTCTCGCCCTGCACGATGAAGAACTGGTACCCGTCGAGCAGGTTGTCGTTGACCGACTGCGCGCCCGCCTTGAGGATCGCGGCGATCACGAAGACCGGCGTCGACAGCACCACGAACGAGAACGTGGTGGCGATGTAGTCGCTGATCTTGTACTGCCGGATCGCGCTCACCACGCCGACCAGCACGCCGACGATGATGCCGATCGTGATGCCCAGCAGGAACAGCCGGAGGCTCACGCCGACGCGGCGGAACAGCTCGTCGGTGATCGCCTGATCGGCGACCGTCCGGCCGAAGTTCCCCTGGAACACACCGCTGAGCCAGGTGAAGAACCGCTCGGGGATCGGCTGGTTCAGATAGAGCTCGGCCGCCTTGGCGTCGATCGTCGCCTGGGGTGCGGGGGGATTCCGCAGTTTCAGCGCGTCGAGCGGGCTGAACGCCAGCGACGCGAGGGAAAAGGCCGCGAAGGTGGCGACCAGGCACAGTGCCACGTAGTTGACGAGGCGGCGGAGGAGGAAGCCGATCATAAGGTCGTCCTCGATTCACCAGGGGCGGAGGATCGGCTCCGCGCCGTTGGCCATGCCTGTTTCCCGCCCCATTGAGTTTTCATCGAAACCACTAGCCCGGTGCTGCCTTCCGAATGCTGACGCTCGTTGTGCGCGCAGCATAAACCGAACCGGGCGCCTCGCTCTCCGATCTCAGGCAACCAAACAATCACGATTTCCGTCACCCGACTGTGAACAACCGACTTTCGGGCGTGGTGTGAGCGGGTTTGCCGAGGTAATCAAAAGAGGGTGATCGTCGCGGTGGGTGCCGCCCCGGATACCCGGGATGACGCTGGAGGAAATGTTTCGGATTAGCCCGGGAATATTTCCGGGAGGACCGGAACGAATGAAACGGTCAAAACGGACACGCGAACTGAGGGCTCAGCCCACCACCGGCACCGTCCACAATGGCTGGTCACAGCGAAGAACCCCGCCACCGCAAGCGGTGACGGGGTTCCCGGCTCGAGATGCCCGGTGAATCAGTCCAGGTAGTCGCGCAGCACCTGGGACCGCGACGGGTGCCGCAGCTTCGACATCGTCTTCGACTCGATCTGGCGAATGCGCTCACGCGTGACGCCGTAGACCTGGCCGATCTCGTCCAGCGTGCGCGGCTGGCCGTCGGTGAGGCCGAACCGCAGCCGCACCACCCCCGCCTCACGCTCGGACAGCGTCTGCAGCACCGACTGGAGCTGGTCCTGCAGCAGCGTGAACGACACCGCGTCGACCGCCACGACGGCTTCGGAGTCCTCGATGAAGTCACCGAGCTGCGAATCGCCCTCGTCGCCGATGGTCTGGTCCAGCGAGATCGGCTCGCGGGCGTACTGCTGGATCTCCAGGACCTTCTCCGGGGAGATGTCCATTTCCTTGGCGAGCTCCTCGGGCGTCGGCTCGCGGCCGAGGTCCTGCAGGAGTTCGCGCTGTATACGGCCGAGCTTGTTGATGACCTCGACCATGTGCACCGGGATACGGATGGTGCGGGCCTGGTCGGCCATCGCCCGGGTGATCGCCTGGCGGATCCACCAAGTGGCGTACGTCGAGAACTTGTAGCCCTTGGTGTAATCGAACTTCTCCACCGCGCGGATCAGGCCGAGGTTGCCCTCCTGGATCAGGTCCAGGAACGCCATGCCACGGCCGGTGTAGCGCTTGGCCAGCGAGACCACGAGCCGGAGGTTCGCCTCCAGCAGGTGGTTCTTGGCCCGCTCCCCGTCACGCACGATCCACTTGAGGTCGCGGCGCATCTGGGTGACGAGCTTCTCGCCCTCCTCCTCGGCGTTGCGCACGCGCTCGGCGGCGTAGAGCCCGGCCTCGATCCGCTTGGCCAGCTCCACCTCCTCCTCGGCGTTGAGCAGCGCGACCTTGCCGATCTGCTTGAGGTAGGCGCGGACGGAGTCGGCCGAAGCGGTGAGCTCGGCGTCCTTGCGCGCCTGGCGCAGCGCCTCGGACTCCTCCTCGTCCCAGACGAAGTCCGGGTTGTCGGAGGACTTGGGGCCCTTTTCGGCGGCGGCGTTGCGGCGGCGGGCCGCCGGCGTCTCCGCCTCTTCGGCTTCGTCGTCATCGTCGTCGTCGGTGGCGGCCTCGTCGTTGACCGTCTCGTCGACGACATCGACCTCGACCTCTTCCAGGTCCGACAGGTCCGGCGTTTCGAGTTCGGCTTCGTCGAGCTCGACCGGGCCGTCCGGGTCCCCGTCTTCGGGCTTCCCGCCCTTCTTGGCCGGCGCCTTCTTCGCCGGGGCTTTCTTCGCGCCGGCAGACCTGGTGGCGGTCTTGCGCGCCGCGGGCTTCGCCGCGCCGGTGGCTGCCTCGTCGGCCGGCTCTCCGGCTGCGGTCGCTGTCTTCGTCCCGCTTCGGGTTGCGGTTCTTGCGGCTGCCACTTACGCCCTTTCGCAGCGGTCGATCATGACGAGCCGAGGTATCGCCACCTCGGCTGCCTCACATTCGGGGAACACGCCTCGGCCTGCGGTTTTGCGCCCCGCAGCCGTGGGCCGTGTTCCATTGTAACGACGGCCGGGCAGTGCGTCGCGAAGCGATCACCCTCCGGCCTCCCGGACGGTACCCGCGCGTGACCTCCTCGTGACCGAGGGCAGTCGTGACGCGGGCCGCCGGTCAGTGCTCGATGCCCTCCACGGCGGCGGCCGCGGCGCCCACGATGCCCGCGTTGTTCTGCAGCGAAGCGACGATCACGGGCGTGCGGAGGTCGAGCAGCGGCACCCACTTCTCCGCCTTCTTGCTGACCCCGCCGCCGACGATGAACAGGTCCGGCCAGATCAGGTTCTCCAGCACGCCCAGGTAGCGGTGCACCCGCTTGGCCCACTGCGGGTAGGACAGCTCCTCGTTGTCCTTCACCGACGCCGCGGCGCGCTTCTCCGCGTCGTGCCCGTCCACCTCGACGTGGCCGAACTCGGTGTTCGGCACGAGCTGGCCGTCGTGGAACACCGCGCTGCCGATGCCGGTGCCGAAGGTGAGCAGCGCGGTCACGCCGGTGCGGGCGGCCGGGTCGCCGAAGCGGATCTCGGCCATGCCGGCGGCGTCGGCGTCGTTCAGCATCGCCACGTCCTCGACGTTCATGCCGAGCCGCTTGGCGAACAGCGCGTCGGCGTCGGTGCCGATCCACTTGTGGTCGATGTTCGCCGCCGTGTGCGCGACGCCCTTCTTGACCACCGCGGGCAGCGTCACGCCGACCGGGCCGTCCCAGCCGGCCATGCGCACGATCTCCGCGACCACGTCGGCCACCGCGTCCGGGGTCGACGGCTGCGGCGTGTCGATCCGGTGCCGTTCGCCGACGAGCTCCCCCCGCTCCAAATCGACCAGCGCGCCCTTGATCCCGCTGCCGCCGATGTCGATTCCGAAACCTCGGGTCGCCGTCACTGACGTGGTCCCTTCTCGCACGATTCAGAAGTCTGCTTCGGAGACTTTAACCGGATGTGGTGACATGTCGGACGTGGGCGTTCAAGAGTCGTTGCTGAAAAGCGTTGCCGAGCAGGTCGCGGCCGAGGCCGCGGAGCTGGTGCGGGCCGCCTGGGCCGCCATGCGGGCCGGTGGCGAGGTGCGGGTGGACACGAAGTCGGCCGACACCGACGTGGTCACCGCGGTGGACCGCGAGTCCGAGGACCTGGTGCGCGCGCGGCTCGCGCGGCTGCGGCCGGGGGAGCCGGTGCTCGGCGAGGAGGGCGGCGGGTCGGCGGCGGCCGGCGGCGTCACGTGGGTCGTCGACCCGATCGACGGCACCGTCAACTTCCTCTACGGGCTGCCCTCGTTCGCGGTGTCGGTGGCCGCGCAGATCGACGGGGAGTCGGTGGCGGGCACCGTCATCGAGCCGGTCAGCGGGCGGCGCTGGACGGCCGCCCGCGGCGAGGGCGCGTGGCTGGACGGGCAGCGGCTCTCGGCGTCCGCGCCGCGGCGGCTGGACCTGTCGCTCGTCGGCACCGGCTTCGCCTACGACGCCGGGCGCCGGGTGCGCCAGGGGCGCCTCGTGAGCGAGCTGGTCGGCCGGGTGCGCGACATCCGCCGCAACGGCGCGGCGTCGCTGGAGCTGTGCGCCGTGGGCGCGGGCTGGCTCGACGCGTACGTCGAGCACGGCCTGCACCGCTGGGACTGGGCCGCGGGCGCCCTGGTGGCTTCGGAGGCGGGCGCGACGGTGCTCCTGCCGGGTTCGGCCCCGGATCTCGGCGACGACGTCACGTACGCCGCTTCACCGACCATCGCCGCGCAGCTGCGCGAGACGCTCGCCGAGTGCGGCGCCGCGTCCGTCTGACACTCGCCCCTGCTGCCTGTATGCCCTGAAGGCCACCATGAGGGACCTGTATGCCCTCATGGTGGCCTTCAGGGCACGATGGCGCGGGGAAACCCCGTGGTGAGGCTCAGCAGGTGACGTCGCGGGCGCTGGCCAGCAGCGTCTGGTCGATCATCGGCCCGCCCGGCCCGGTGGACTGCTCGCTGCCGCCGCCGCCCTGGTGCGCCTGGGACCAGCTGCTCAGCTGCTGCAGGACCCGCAGGGCCTCGGCGCGCGGGCGGATGTCGTCGAAGCGGGTGCCGGTGACGAGGTCGACGCTGGCGTCCTTGCGGTTGTCGCGCACCAGCTCCGCGCACGGCACCACGAGGCTGACCGTGCGGGCCGCCGCCGCGCCGTTCTCGCCGTAGCGGATCTGGCCGCGGCACTTCGCGTCGCCCTTGGGGTACGCCGGGTCGTTGCCAGGGTCGGCGATGCCGGAGAAGCCGAGTCCGCGCAGCGACGTGGTGGCGATGCCGCCCTGGCCGCGCGTGCTGCTGGCGTTGAGCACCTTCAGCGCCACCTTGTCCGGCGGCATGGGGGAGCGGTCGTCGAGCCCGTTGTGCGGGACGGTGGTGTACGTGGTGCCCGGCGGGGGCGAGGGCGCGGGCGTGCAGAGGACGGCCTCGTCGACGTCGCCGCGGCTGACCACGGCGTTCACCCAGACGAAGACCGCGCCCAGCGCGAGCACCCCGATCACGATCAGCGCGGGCAGCGGCCGGTGCTTGCGATAGGGCCGCGGCGCACCACGCTCCCCCGAGCCGTTCCCCGACGCCACCTGCCCCGTCCCTTCCCGAACGCGGAAAACCGTCTCGGTCACCCCGCTGTGCCACCGGTGCCCCGGGACGCTTCCGCCCTGTCCGCACCGTGCCTCGATCGGCGTAACCGCCGGTGTACTCACCGACACCTTCGTAGCCGGTGAGCCTAGGCGTTACACACCACGCCCGGTGGCGCGGGTCACCCTCGTCGAATCCGCGTGACAGCAGGGGACGGCCCTGCCCGGCGATCGCACCACGCCGACCTCCGCGGGAGCAAGCGGACACGGCCGCCGGGTGATCTTCCCGACCGGGGCGCAACCCGAACGGACGATAGGCGTCTCACCTGCGGGTTCCCCCTGTCGGGTGACGAATTCCGGGCAATACGCGACTCGCTGCGGAGCGTCTTGACCGGTGAGCTACCCTTCCCGGGCTCCGGCCGCAGGAAGAGCGCGGGAAAGCTGAGACCGCGGTCACTGCGGACGCCGGGCACAAACAGGGGCGCTGGAACGTTGACCAGCGGCACGGCGGGTTCGAGGGGCGACACCTGAGGGCTCGTGAGAACACGACAAGCTGATTCGCAGGGGTGAGGGACACATGGCTACCGACTACGACGCTCCGCGCCGCAGCGAAGCCGACGAGCTGGCCGAAGACTCGTTGGAGGAACTGAAGGCCCGGCGTAACGAGAACCAGTCCGGCGTCGTCGACGTCGACGAAGACGCGAACGCCGAGAACTTCGAGCTTCCTGGTGCCGACCTCTCCGGGCTTTCCGGTGAGGACATGACCGTGAAGGTGGTGCCGAAGCAGGCGGACGAGTTCACCTGCTCCGTCTGCTTCCTGGTGCACCACCGAAGCCGGCTCGCCGAGGAAAGTGGCGGAAGGCTGATCTGCCGCGACTGCGCCTGATCGACGCTGCGCCTGGGCGTACGGGGATTTCGTACCGGGTTTCAGGGGATCACAGGGTTTTCAGGGGTCTACACGCAGTCGCTGCGGTTTCGGGGAAGCTCGTGCGCGAGCTGGGCAAAGGGGGCCGGTCTTTCGGGACCGGCCCCCTTCCGCGCGTCCAGGGCCTTTTCAGGCGCTCACGAGTGGTCGCGCAGCAGCTTCGCGACGCGCTCGGGGCGCCGGGTGCTGAACAGCCAGTACGGCGTCGGGTCGTCGGGGTCGGTCAGCTCCACGCGCACGGCCGGGCCCACCCAGCCGCGGTGCAGCACGAACGCGGCGGGATCGCCGTCGCGGCCCATCGCGGCGCGCTTGGCGGCGGTCTCGAGCACCTCGACCGGGCCGGCGAAGCGCAGCGGGAGGTGGGCGTCGCCGACCCACAGCTCCGGCTCGTCGCCCCCGGTCACCCGCACGCGCGAGCGGCCCAGCGAGAGCAGCAGCGCGGCCATCACCGGCACGGCGACGGCCAGCGGGATCCACATCGGGATCGACGGGTAGCCCAGATGGATCTCGATGCCGAGCAGGATCGCGCCCAGCATCGGCAGCGGCCAGCCCCACCACGGCACGTAGAGCCGTTCGGAGTGCCTGATGCCGCTCGTCACGGCGGTGTTCACGGTGTCACCCACGCGACAAGGGTAGTCTCGCCGCCCGTGTCCAGCGTTCAGGTACTCCTTTCCCGGCTCGACCCCGGCGTTCCGCTGCCGGCCTACGCGCGCCCCGGCGACGCGGGGGCCGACCTCGTCAGCACCTCCGACATCGTTCTCGGCCCCGGCGAGCGCGGGGTGGTCGGCACCGGCGTCGCGATCGCGCTGCCGCCGGGCTACGCGGGGTTCGTCCACCCGCGCTCGGGGCTCGCGGCGCGGGTCGGCCTGTCGGTGGTGAACACCCCCGGCACGATCGACTGCGGCTACCGCGGTGAGATCCGCGTCTGCCTCATCAACCATGATCTGCGTGAGCCGGTGGTGCTCGCTCGCGGCGACCGGATCGCGCAACTGGTCGTGCAGCGGGTCGAGCACGCCGAATTCGTCGAGGTGGCCGAGCTCGGGGAGACCGAGCGCGGCGCCGGCGGCTACGGCTCGACCGGCGGACACGCCACACTGGTGCCGGGCGGGCCCGGCACGGAAACGGGCATTGGGGAAGGAACGGAGAGCTAGTGGGGATTTTCGGACGCAAGCGCGGGTCCGGGGCCGAGCCCGAGGGGCGGCCCGCCGAGGCGGAGGGCGTCGCGGACGACGCCGACGAGCCCGAGGACCAGCTGTCGGACACGGCCGAGGGCCCGTTCGACGTCGCCGACGCCGAGGACGACGGCATCCCCCGGATCGACCTCGGCTCGGTCAAGGTGCCGGTGCCGGACGGCTCGCAGGTGCAGGTCGAGATGGACCCCGAGGGCGGGGGCGTGCGCGCCGTGCACGTCGTCACCGAGCAGGGCCAGATCACGGTCAGCGCGTACGCCGCGCCGCGCACCGGCGGGCTGTGGCGCGAGGTCGGCACCGAGCTGGCCGACCAGCTGCGCGCGGACGGCGCGAAGGTGAACATCGGCCGGGGCGAGTGGGGCCTGGAGCTCTCCGCCATCGTCGGCGACGTCGCGCTGCGGTTCGTCGGCATCGACGGCCCGCGCTGGATGCTGCGCGGGGTCATCGCGGGCCCGCAGTCGCAGTCGGCGCAGGCCCCGGACGTGCTGCGCGCCATCGTCCGCCACACGGTCGTGGACCGCGGCAACTCGCCGATGCCGGTCCGCACGCCGCTCACGATCACGCTGCCGGAGGCCGTCGCCCAGCACATCGCCGAGCAGGCCGAGCAGCAGGGCTGAGCCCGGTCGTCCGTCAAGGCCTCCTTACCCGCGTGGCACGCGGGTAAGGAGGCCTTGACGGAAATCGGGTGACGGCGGCGCTGGGCCTCTCGGCGCTGCCGGCGACGTCGGCGGTGGCGTTCGGTTTCGTCGCGCTGGCGGACTGACGGCCCCGCTTCAGCAGGCCGACGCCCGCAGATAGGCCAGCACGGTCGCGCGGCCCAGTGACTCCCGGTCGGCGCCGAGCGCGGCGAGCGTCGTCTCCCCGAGCGCCGCGCGTGGCAGGGCCGCGACCCACTCCCGTGCGACTTTCGTCGGGTGTATCGGATCGTCGGTGCACGTGCCGACCCCGGCCGGCACGCCCAGCCCGCGCAGCGCCCCGAGCGTCGGCGACGGCCGGGCCGCGGCGACGCGCAGGCTGTCCGTCAGCCCGTCGCCGTGCCGTCGCCAGGCCCGCCCGAGTTCCGCCGCGAGCCACGGCGGGCTGCCCGCCTCGGCCCGCGCCAGCGCGACCTCCACCCCGGAAGCGGCCACGACGTCCGCTGAGAGCGTCGCGGCCAGCGACGCGGGTGACTGGCCCGGTTCCCCGTTCCAGGCCGGGAGCGCGGCCAGCAGGCCCCCGCAGCGCCCCGGATTCGCCACGGCCCACTCCGCGGCCAGGTGCGCGCCGAACGAGACGCCGCCGACGAGCAGGGTCCCGTGCCGGGCCGCCAGCCGGTCCAGCTCGGCCAGGAAACCGTCGGCCGGCGCCGCGCCCGGGGGCGGCGGGACGGCGATCAGCGGGATGCCCAGCCCGGCCAGCGGCCCGCCGAACACGGACCGGACGAACACCTCGTCGGAGCCGGTTCCGGGCAGCAGGACGGCGGGCGGGTTCCGGATAACGGACGTCACGTTGCGATCTTGGCGCAAACCGGTTCTCCTGGCGGGGACCGCAGCTACGCTGGACACGCACGGGCCGTTGTGAAACCGGGGCCCCGGAGCACAGGAGCACCACTATGTCCGCCAAAGACGGCGGCTACTTCAGCCGGTTGGTTCGCAAGCTGACCACCGACGTCGAGGACCTCGACGCCGACGATCTGTCCGAGTCGTCCCGGGCAGGCGGGGCGCAGCGGGCCTGTGACTGCCGCTCCGGTGAAGAAGTCACCGTGCTCGGCCGGCTGCGCAGCGTGGAGCTGTGCCCCACGGACGAGGCCGCCACGCTGGAGGCGGAGCTGTTCGACGGAACACAGGGAGTGACGCTAATCTGGCTGGGCCGACGCCGGATCGCCGGTATCGAGCCGGGGCGGACCATCAAGGTCCGTGGCCGGATGGCCGAGCGTGCCGGCCAGAAGGTGCTGTACAACCCGTACTACGAACTCCAGAGCCCGGTGAGTTGATCAACAGTCGTGACTGAACCCGCCCCCCGCGATGAGAAGCACGTGCCCGAAGGCGGGGACGAGGACAAGGACAAGCCGCAGCCGACCATGCTCGAGCAGATGGGCGGGGTCTCCGGCCTGATCTACTCCTCGGTGCCGGTGATCGTGTTCGTCCTGGTGAACTCGTTCTTCGGCCTGACTGCGGCGATCTGGGGCTCGATCGGCAGCGCGGTGGCCATCACCGTCCTGCGGGTCGTGCGCAAGGAGCCGCTGCAGCCCGCGATCTCCGGCTTCTTCGGCGTGGCGATCGCGGCGTTCATCGCGTTCCGCACCGGCTCGGCGAAGGGGTTCTTCCTCTTCGGCATCTGGGCCAGCCTGGTCTACTGCGGCGTGTTCGTGGTGTCGATCGTGGTGCGCTGGCCGCTCGCGGGCCTGGTCTGGAACGCGCTCAACGGCACCGGCCAGGCCTGGCGCAAGGACAAGCCGTCGCGCTACGGCTACGACGTCGCCACGTTCGCCATGGCGCTGATCTTCGCCGCCCGGTTCGTCGTGCAGCGCTGGCTCTACCAGAGCGACTACACGGGCTGGCTCGCGTTCGCGAAGATCGCCATGGGCTACCCGCTCTACGGGCTCGGCCTGCTCGTGGTCGTCTGGGCGGTCCGCCGCTCGGACAAGCGCCTCAAGGCCTTCGCCGAGGTGGAGCCGAAACCGGAGACCGACGCCGAGGCGGAGGCCCGGCTGCGCGAGAAGTACGCGCAGACACCGTCCCCCGAGGCCTGAGTTCCCCGCAGGCAACGCGAAACGGCGCCCCTCACGAACTCGTGAGGGGCGCCGTTTCGCGTTGTGTGGCTCAGTAACCCAGTGCGGAGCGGATCTCCGGCTCGACGTCGGAGGTGGCCACGAACAGCAGCTCGTCGCCCGGCTCCAGCGGGTCCTCCGGCTGCGGGACGATCACGCGGTCGCCGCGCAGGATGGTCACCAGCGCGGCGTCGCGGGGCAGGTCCAGCTCGCTCACCGGCTTGCCCGCCAGCGGGGTCTCCTCCGGCAGCGTCAGCTCGACCAGGTTCGCCTGGCTCTGCCGGAACGTCATCAGCCGCACCAGGTCGCCGACGCTGACCGCCTCCTCGACCATCGCCGCGAGCATCCGCGGGGTGGACACGGCGACGTCGACGCCCCAGGCCTCGGTGAAGAGCCATTCGTTGGCCGGGTTGTTCACCCTGGCCACCACGCGCCGCACGGCGAACTCGGTCTTCGCCAGCAGCGACACCACCAGGTTGGCCTTGTCGTCGCCGGTCGCGGCGATCACCACGTCGCACTGCTCGATCCCGGACTCCTCCAGGATCGACACCTCGCACGCGTCGCCGAGCACCCAGTCGGCCTGCTCGACCGTGGCCGGCTCGAACTGGTCGGCCTCCCGCTCGATCAGCATCACCTGGTGCCGCCCGTCGATCAGCTCCACGGCGATCGAGCGCCCCACCGCGCCCGCACCCGCGATCGCGACCCGCATCAGTTCTCCTCCTCCGGAGCGCGGGCAGCCACGCTCGACACGTCGCTGACGGTGCCGGAGCGCGCCGCGACCCAGACGACGTCGTCGGCCTGCACCATGGTCTTGTTGTCCGGCAGCACGCCGGTGCCGAAGCGCATGATGAACGCGACCCTGGCGCCGGTCGCCTCCTGGAGGCTCCGCACGCTGTGGCCGGCCCAGCCCTCGTGCAGCGGCAGCGGCAGCAGCGCGACGTTGCCGGTCGGGTCGCGCCACGCGGACGCGACGCCGTCGGGCAGCAGGGTGCGCAGGAACCGGTCGGTCGTCCACGGCACGGTCGCGACCGTCGGGATGCCGAGGCGCTCGTACACGGCGGCGCGCTTGTGGTCGTAGATCCGCGCGACCACGTGCTCGATGCCGAAGTTCTCGCGCGCGACCCGCGCGGAGATGATGTTGGAGTTGTCCCCGCTGGACACCGCCGCGAACGCGCCGGCCCGTTCGATGCCGGCTTCGATCAGCACCTGCCGGTCGAACCCGACGCCGACGACCTGCTGGCCGTGGAAGTCGCTGCCCAGCCTGCGGAACGACTGCTGGTTCTTGTCGATGACGGCCACCTCGTGGCCGAGACGCTCCAGCGCCGCGGCCAGGGATACGCCGACCCGGCCGCATCCCATGATCACCACGTGCACGCGCTGCCTCCTCAGGGGGTGGGGATGACCCGTCCGTAGGTACCCTCGATGACCAGCGCCGAACCTACCTTGCGGGGGGACGGTTAGTCTCTCGTGGTGTCGAAGTTCCCGACCGTGCTGAAGAGGCTGGTCCTCGGGCGTCCGTTCCGTAGTGACCGGCTGGCCCACACGCTGCTGCCCAAGCGCATCGCGCTGCCGATCTTCGCCTCCGACGCGCTCTCGAGCGTGGCGTACGCGCCGGAGGAGATCTTCCTGACCCTGAGTGTCGCCGGGCTGTCCGCCTACGCCTTCGCGCCGTGGATCGGCGTCGCCGTGGCGCTGGTCATGCTGGTGGTGGTCGCGTCCTACCGGCAGAACGTCCACGCCTATCCCAGCGGTGGCGGTGACTACGAGGTCGCCAGCACCAACCTGGGCGGCAAGTTCGGCCTGACCGTGGCGAGCGCCCTGCTGGTGGACTACATCCTGACCGTCGCTGTGTCCACTTCGTCCGGTGTCGCGAACATCGGCTCCGCGGTCCCGTGGGTGGCCGAGCACAAGGTGATCGCCTCGGTGGTGATCGTCGCCGTGCTGAGCGCGCTGAACCTGCGCGGGGTGCGCGAATCGGGCAAAGCGTTCGCCATTCCCACTTACGGCTTCATCGCCGGCATCATGATCATGGTCGTGTGGGGCCTGATCAAGGCCTCCACCGGCACGGACATGCGCGCGGAGAGCGCCGGGTTCCAGCTGCACTCGGAGGGCAGCTGGACCGGGTTCGCGTTCGTCTTCCTGATCCTGCGGTCGTTCTCCTCCGGCGCCGCGGCGCTGACCGGGGTCGAGGCGATCAGCAACGGCGTGCCCGCGTTCCGCAAGCCGAAGTCCAAGAACGCGGCCAGCACGCTGCTGCTGATGGGCGTGCTCGCGGTGACCATGCTGGTCGGCATCATCACGCTCGCCATCGTCACGAAGGTCAACTTCGCGGAGGACCCGGCCACACAGCTGTCCGGCGCGCCCGCGGGCTACCAGCAGAAGACGATCGTCGCGCAGATCGCGCACGCGGTGTTCGCCGACTTCCCGCCGGCGTTCTACTACATCTCCTTCTCCACCGGCATCATCCTGCTGCTGGCGGCCAACACGGCGTTCAACGGCTTCCCGGTGCTCGGCTCGATCCTGGCGCAGGACCGCTACCTGCCGCGGCAGCTGCACACCCGCGGCGACCGGCTGGCGTTCTCCAACGGCATCCTGTTCCTCGCCGTCTTCGCGCTGGTGCTGATCATCGCGTTCGACGCGGAGGTCACCCGGCTGATCCAGCTGTACATCGTGGGTGTGTTCGTGTCGTTCACGGTGAGCCAGGCGGGCATGATCCGGCACTGGAACCGGTTGCTGGCCAAGGAGAAGGACCCCTCGGCGCGGCGTCGGATGCGGCGCTCGCAGACGGTGAACGCGGTCGGCCTGACCATGACCGGCGTGGTGCTGGTGATCGTGCTGATCACCAAGTTCCTGCTCGGCGCGTGGATCGCGATCGCCGCGATGGTCGCGATCTTCGTGCTGATGACGGCGATCCGGAAGCACTACGACCGGGTGGCCGAGGAGCTCAAGGAGATGGGCGAGGCGCCGACCGTGCTGCCCTCGCGCAACCACGCCATCGTGCTGGTGTCCAAACTGCACCGGCCGACGCTGCGCGCGCTGGCCTACGCCAAGGCGATGCGCCCGGACGTGCTTGAGGCGGTGACCGTGAACGTCGACGACGTGGATACGCGCCGGCTCACCGCCGAGTGGGAGGCGCACAAGTTCAAGGTGCCGCTGAAGGTCGTCGAGTCGCCGTACCGCGAGATCACGAAGCCGGTGCTGGACTACGTGAAGCGCGTGCGCGGCGACAATCCGCGCAACGTGGTCACCGTGTTCATCCCCGAGTACGTGGTGGGGCACTGGTGGGAGCAGGTGCTGCACAACCAGAGTGCGTTGCGGCTCAAGGGAAGGCTGCTGTTCCAGTCCGGTGTCATCGTGGCGAGCGTGCCCTGGCAGCTGGAGTCCTCGGCCAAGGCGGCTGCCCGCGTCCGGCGGGCGCGCCCGGCGGCCGGTGACGTCCGGCGTGGCTTCAACCCGGCCGCGGCCCGAGCCGCCGCGAAACCCGTTCAGTCCCCAGTCGAACCACCACCCAAGGAACCTGCTGAATGACGGAGAACTGGCTCGGCCGCACCCTCGAGCTCGAGATCGGGCCGGTGGCGCACGGCGGGCACTGTGTGTCCCGTGTGGACGGACGGGTGGTCTTCGTCCGGCACGGCCTGCCGGGCGAGCGCGTGCGCGCTGAAGTGACCGAGGACAAGGGCGGCGCGTTCTGCCGCGCCGACGCCGTGGAGGTGCTCACCGGGTCGGAACACCGCGTGGAGCCGCCGTGCCCGCTCGCGGCGCCCGGTGGCTGCGGCGGCTGCGACTGGCAGCACGCCGACCCGGCGTACCAGCGCTCGCTGAAGGCCGCCGTCGTCGCCGAACAGCTGCAACGGCTGGCCGGGATCTCGCGGGAGGTGGTGGTCGAGGCGCTCGACGACCACGGCCCGCTCGGCTGGCGCAGCCGGGTCCGGCTCGTCGCGGGCCGCGACGGGCGTGCCGGGCTGCGCGCGCACCACAGCCACCGCGTCGTCCCGCTCGACGACTGCCCGATCGCGGTGAAGGGCTCGCTCGACAGCGTGCTGGCGAAGCGCTGGCGCCCGGGCAGCGAGATCGAGGTGACCAGCGACGGCGACGGCCACCAGCACGTGCGCGAAGTGTCCACTGTGCACGGCCGCAACAAGTCGCGGCAGCTGTCCGGCGGCGACGCGGTGCAGCACGCCGCGGACCGGGACTGGCGGTTCGACGCGCACGGCTTCTGGCAGGTGCACCCGGCCGCGGCGGACACGTTCGCCCAGGTCGTGGCGGAGTGGGCGGAGGCACCGCGCGGCGGGGTGGCCTGGGACCTGTACGCGGGTGTCGGGCTGTTCGCCTCGGTGCTGGCCGAGCAGGTCGGCCCCGAGGGCCGGGTTCTGGCCGTGGAGTCGGGCCGCCGCGCGGTCGCCGACGGCGAGCGGAACCTGGCGGACCTGCCGCAGGTGAGCTGGCGGGCCGGCCGCGTGGAGCACGTGGTGGCGGACGCGCCGAGGCCGGTCGACGTGGTCGTGCTGGACCCGCCGCGCAAGGGCGCCGGGCGGGAGGTCGTGGACGCGATCGTGGCGGGCTCGCCCGACCGGATCATCTACGTGGCCTGCGACCCGGCGGCGCTGGCCCGGGACGTGGCGACGTTCGCTTCGCACGGGTACTCGCTTTCGGACCTGCGCGCGTTCGACGCGTTCCCGATGACGCACCACGTGGAGTGCATCGCGCTGCTTCAGTAGGCGGCTTTGCCCGGCGTCTTTGCCCGGCGTCAAGAAGAACCTTGGCCGGCACCCCGCGCCAGCTGCTGCTCGACCCCGTCGAGCAGCAGCCGCAGGCCGTATTCGAACATGACGTCCAGGTTCTGGTCGAAGTCCTGGGTCACGAGGTACTCCATGGTCGGGTAGCGGCCGGTGGCGACGATCTCCTGGATCTCCGCTGCCTGGGTGTTCATCCATTCATCGCTGGCCATGCCCGTGTCCTGGCGGTCCCGTGCCTCCGCTTGGAGCGAGAGCGCCAGGCCGCGGACATGGCTGAAGAGGTTCAGGTGGATGTACATCATGTCGTCCATGCCCAGCCCCAGCCCGCGCAACGCGGTCAGCACCCATTCCGAGTAGAACAGCAGGCTCGGGGTCGCCCGGGGCCGGGTCATGGACAGCACCTCGGCCACCCAGGGGTGCCGTCGGCAGACCGTCCACAGCAGACGGGACGAGAACTCCAGGCGCTCGCGCCAGTGCGCCGGGGGCGGCGCCGACGACGTCTCGTCGGCGGCCACCAGGTCGGCCATGTGCAGCATCAGATCGTCCTTGCTGGACACGTGGCGGTACAGCGACATGGTTGCCGCGCCGAGGTCGGTGGCCACCCGGCGCATCGACACCGAGGACATGCCCTCCGCGTCGGCGATCGCGATTGCCGCGCGCACGATCCGGTCGCGGCCCAGGTCCTGCTCGCGGGGGATGGCCCGCGTGAACGACCGATCCGCTGACCGCACCACGGTTCCCGCGCCCGGCTTGGTGTCCACCACACCCTGGTCCCGCAACGCGGCGATCACCTTGGTCGCGGTGGCCATCGCGACTCCCCACTCCCGGGTGATCTGCCGGGTCGACGGGATCTTGTCGCCTGGGCGCAGCCTGCCGCTCGCGATCCGGTCCCGGATCTCCGCGACGATCCCCTGGTAGGGCGCCCTGCTCTCCATCCAACCTCCCAGTGCACTAGTGCGATTTACCCGCGAGTTGCCCTGACACAATAGTGCACTAGGGCGCGTGTACATCGTACGAGAGCGTCTGTACGTTGTACACATGCGCACTGTTCTGATCTCCGGCGCGAGCATCGCCGGACTGTCCCTGGCGTACTGGCTGCGCCGCCACGGCTTCCAGCCCACTCTGGTCGAACGCGCCCCCGCACTGCGGTCCGGCGGACAGGCCGTCGATATCCGCGGCGCGGCCCGCGAGGTGGTGGCGCGGATGGGCATCACGGACACCATCCGGGCCCACCACACCGGCACTCACGGAATCGCCTGGCTCAACGAGAAAGGCGAGCGCGTCGCGGCCATGGCGGGCGGCGACTTCGGCGACTCGGGCGGGATCGTCGCCGAGATCGAGATCCTGCGCGGCGACCTCGTGCGGATCCTGCACGAGGCGGCCGGCACTGAGATGGAGATCCTGTACGACAACGTGATCACCGAGATCACCGAAGAGGCCGAAGGCGCCAAGGTCACGTTCGACAAGGCTCCGCCGCGGTCCTTCGACCTGGTGGTCGGCGCGGACGGGCTGCGTTCCGGTGTGCGCGCGCTGACTTTCGGGCAGGACAAGGAGTTCGTCCGGGATCTCGGCTACTACACCGCGTACTTCCCCGCTCGCACCACACTCGATCTTGACGGCTGGGAGGTGATGTACAACCTGCCGGCGGCCAACGGCGTCGACGGCCGGGTGGCGATCCTGTATCCGCTGGGCGACACCGGGGAGGTGCGGGCGCTGTTCGGGTTCGTCTCACCGGAGCCGGCTTACGACCGGCGGGACACGCAGACCCAGAAGAAGCTGCTGGCCGGCGTGTTCGCCGGGGCAGGCTGGGAAATCCCGGCGCTGATCGAGCGGCTGTGGCAGACCGACGACCTGTACTTCGCGCGGGTCGGCGAGATCCGCGTCGACCACTGGTACCGCGGCCGCACCGTCCTGCTCGGCGACTCGGCCTTCGGCGGCTCCCTCGGGATGGGCACGAGCATGGCACTCGTCGGCGCCTACGTGCTCGCGGGCGAACTCGCCACGGCCAACGGCGACCACCGCGTCGCGTTCGCCCAGTACGACAACGAAATGCGCGCCTACGTGACAGCGAACATGAAGCGCCCACCGGGCGGCGCCAACGGTTTCGCCCCGCGCACCCGCCGCGGGATCTGGATGCGCAACCAGTTCATGCGCGCGCTTCCGCACCTGCCCGGCAGCGGCAAAATGATCGGCGGGATACAGAAAGCCGCGAACTCGATCACCCTGAAGCCCTACGCCGGGGCAACGATCACCTGAGCCGTGTCCCGGGCCACGCTGGCTCGGGCCAGTGGGCGGCAGTGACGTGGCCAGCGTGCCCTGGAGCACGACCCGCCGTCCGATCCCGTGAGACATACAGCTTAGGTAAGCGTTGCCTACTCGGACAGTCTCTACTTGGACAAGCGGCTTACTCGGACGAGCGCCGTGACGCCGCGCCCGCCACCAGCCCCGTCACGGTGAGCACCAGGCCGACGCCGAGCAGGACCCACGCGCCGCTCGCCGGCTCGATGCGCGCGGCGGGAGCCATCTCGGCCGAGCGGGGGAGGGTGAGCACGAGGTACTGCGCGGCGATCCCGGTCACCGCGATGCCGGGCAGGCACGCGAAGGCCAGCGGCTTGTCCTGGTGCCGCTGCAACGCCGCCAGCGCCAGAGCGAACGCGAGGGCCATCGCCAGCGCGCACGCCAGCCGCAGCCCGAGCCCCAGATCGGGATCGGCGACTCCCGGCGGGAGCCGTTCGACGAGATACTGCGCGGACGGCAGCACCAGCCCCGCCCCACCCGCCACCGCCATCGCGGCGACGACCACCGCCCGCACCGCCTGCAGCCGCTTCACCGCGGGGCTCCGGCTGACGTGAGTTGCGTGCGCAGCCGCGATGCCGCGCGACCCCGGCGACGGCCCGTCAACGCACGGCACTGTGACATTGACCGATCTGCCATTGACCGATCTGCCACCGACCGATCGCCCACCGCCCCATCGCCCACGCGACCTCCCGATGCCCCAGGAGTCCGATTCTACGGGGCCGGAGCCCGCAGCCCCGCCGGTTTTCCCCGCGTCAGGCGCGGTCCTCCTTGAGCATGTCCGCGCACTTCTCGCCGATGGCCATCGTCGTGATGCACGGGTTGACCGCGACCAGGAAGGGCATCACCGAGGCGTCCGCGACGCGCAGGCCGTCCACACCGCGCACGCGCAGCCGCTCGTCCAGCACGGCGGAGCGATCCGACTCCGGGCCCATCTTCACCGTGCACGCGGGGTGGTAGACGGTGTTGTGGGTCTTGCGCAGGTAGTCGGCGATCTCGTCGTCGGTGGTGACGTCGCGGCCGGGGGAGAGCTCCGTGCCCGCCCACTCGTCCATCGCCGGCTGGGCCGCGATCGAGCGCGCCAGCTTCACGCCGTGCGTCATCACGCGCATGTCGTGCTCGTCGCTGAAGTAGCGCGGGTCGACGCGGGGCTTGTCGCGGAAGTCGCGGGTGCGGAGCCGGACCGTGCCCGTCGAGCGGCTGCGCGTGACGTTCGGCGTGAGGCAGAAGCCGTTCTCCGTCGTCGGGTAGCCGTAGCGCAGGGTGTTCAGGTCGAAGGGCACCGAGCCGTAGTGGAACATCAGGTCCGGCCGGTCCAGGCCGTCCTCGGTGGTGGTGAAGATGCCGATCTCCCACCACTGCGTGGACTCCGTGACCATCGGCTGCAGCGCGTCCCACTGGACCAGGCCCTCCGGGTGGTCCTGCAGGTTCGCCCCGACGCCCGGCGAGTCCACCAGCACGTCGACGCCCACCTCGCGCAGGTGCTCGGCGGGCCCGATGCCCGACAGCATCAGCAGCTTCGGCGAGTCGATCGCGCCCGAGCTGAGGATCACCTCGCGCCGCGCCGTCACCTTCTCGCTGTGGATCAGGTCCGGCGCCTGCAGCTCCACGCCCACGCAGCGCTTGCCCGAGAACAGCAGCCGCTTGGCCCGCGCGTCGGTGCGCACCTCGAGATTGGGCCGCCGGCCCAGGATCGGGTGCAGGTACGAGACCGACGCCGAGGAGCGGGTGCCGTCCTCGCGCGCGTTGATCTGGAACCAGTTCGCGCCGTGCGTGACGGTCCGGCCGGAGTTGAACTCCGTGGCCGGGATGCCCTCCTGCTCGCACGCGGCCAGCAGCGCGACGCCCGCGGGGTCGCGCGGCGGCACGGAGCGGATCGTCACCGGCCCCGAGCGGCCGTGGTGCTCGCCCGGCCCGTCGTTGGTCTCGAGGCGCTGGTACAGCGGGAAGACGTCGGCGGCCGACCAGCCCGGCAGGCCCAGCGCCGCCCACTCGTCGAGGTCCTCGGCCGGGGCCCAGAACGCGATGCACGAGTTGTGCGAGGAGCAGCCGCCGAGGACCCGGGCCCGCGCGTGGCGCAGGTAGGAGTTGCCGGACTCCTGCGGCTCCACCAGGTAGTCCCAGTCGTAGCCGGATTCCAGCAGCCCCATCCACTTCGTCAGCTCGAGGATGGCCGGGTCGTCCACATCGGACGGTCCGGCCTCCAGCAGGCAGACGGTGACGTCCGGGTCCTCCGACAGCCGTGCCGCCACCACCGATCCCGCCGTGCCACCGCCGACCACGACGTAGTCGAACTCACTCACCGGGAACCTCCTGCTCGGGCTTGGACTTGGATGACGCCGGCGAAGCGACCGCCGCAGCGGCGTGATCGGCCAGCACCCCGATCTTGTGGCGCTGCACGAACCAGTAGTAGGCGAACCCGCCGGCCGCGAACACGGCGACGAAGAGCACCGAGCTCCACCGCAGGTACCAGTGGTACGGCGGGGTCGCGTTGTAGATCTCGGTGCGCGGCCAGGCCAGGTTCACGGTCATCGCGAGGCCCCACAGCACCGCGAGCACGTTCACCGGCAGGCCCCAGCGGCCGAGGGAGAAGCGGCCGGACGGCGCGTCCTTGCGCGGCCACTCGCCGCGCAGCCGCTTCACCAGCATCGGGACGGTCACCAGCAGGTACGCCACGTAGATCAGGATGATCGCCAGGCTGGTCACCGCCGAGAAGATCTGCGACGAGTTGATGTTCACCAGCAGCAGCGCGATCGCGATCACGCCGATCACGATCGCGGGCAGCACCGGCGTGCCGGTCTTCTTGTTGACGTGCGCGAGCTTCGAGCCGCCGGGCAGCGCGTTGTCCCGCGCCATCGCGAACGCGATCCGGATCGCCGCGGTGTGCACGGCGAGCACGCACACGGTGATCGCGATGAAGACCACGAACAGGAAGACCCGCCCGATCGCCGGCCCGAGCGCGTCGGTCAGCACGTACTGCAGGCCGACGGTGCCCAGCTCCGGGGCGTGGATGTTGCCCACCGCCATCAGCGCGAACAGGATGATCAGCCCGCCGAGCACGAACGACGCGACCAGCGCCCGCATGATCGCCTTCGGCGCGTTGCGGTGCGGGTCCACCGACTCCTCGCCGAGCGAGGCCGCCGTGTCGAAGCCGTACATCACGTAGGACGAGGCGATGGCGGCGATCAGGAACGCGCCGAGGTAGCCACCCGCGTGGCCCTCGCCGGTCCCGTTGGTCTCCGTCACCACGCCGGGCCCGCGGACGAAGTGGAACGCCAGGAACACGACCAGCAGCACGGCGAAGAGCAGCTCGATGAACACGCCCGCGCTGTTGATCCGCGCCATCAGCTTCACACCGAAGGCGTTCACCAACATGGTGAACAGGATCAGGACGGCGGCCAGCAGCACGCCGTTGGCCGCGTCACTGGTGCCCGAGCCGTCGCCGATGAACTGGAAGAACGAGCTGATCTGCGGCAGCGTCCGCTGGTAGGCCAGCGCCGTCGCGGAGATCGAGACGATCGACGCGAGCAGCATCATCCAGCCCGCCAGCCACGCCACGTGCGAGTTCCCGAGCTTCTTCGCCCAGTTGTAGACGGACCCGGCGACCGGGTAGTGGGCGGCCAGCTCGGCGAAGCTCAGCGCGACCATCAGCTGGCCCGCGAACACCATCGGCCACGACCACCAGTAGGCCGGGCCGCCCTCGGACAGGCCCAGGTAGGACAGCTGGAACACCCCGGTGAGCACCGAGATGTAGCTGATCCCCGCGGCGAAGGTGTGGAAGCTGCCGAGCGTGCGCTTGAGCTGGTTGGTGTAGCCGAATTCGTTGAGCTCGCTGTCACCGGTGTCCGTGGTCACGGCACTGGTCCTTTCGGTGGGTCTCGATCGGGCTAGAGCTCGTGAGTGTTCATGACGGTTCTAACCGTCATGAACACTCACGAGGCCCAGCGCGCTAGCCGGCGAACCAGTGCTGCGGGCCGGGGCGCAGGTTCTGGTAGATGTGCTTCGCCTCGGTGTACTCGGCCAGCCCGGTCGGCCCCAGCTCGCGGCCGAACCCGGACTGCTTGTAGCCGCCCCACTCGGCCTGCGGCAGGTACGGGTGGTAGTCGTTGATCCACACCGTGCCGTGGCGCAGCCGGTTCGCCACGCGCTGGGCGCGCGCGGCGTCGCTGGTGAACACGCCGCCGGCCAGGCCGTAGTGCGTGTCGTTGGCGATCCGGACCGCGTCGTCCTCGTCGGTGAACGTCTCGACGGTCAGCACCGGCCCGAAGGACTCCTCGACCACGGCGGTGCTGCCCTGCGCCACGTTGTCCAGAATGGTCGGCAGGTAGTAGAAGCCGTCCTGCAGCTCGGGTGCGTCCGGGCGCTTGCCGCCGGTGCGCAGCACGGCGCCCTCGGCGATCGCGGTGGCGACGTAGCTCTCCACCTTCTCGCGGTGCGCGGCGGAGATCAGCGGCCCGGTCTCGGCGCTCTCGTCGAACGGCCCGCCCAGCCGGATCCGCTCGGCCCGGCGGACCAGCTCGTCGACCAACTCGTCGTGCCACTCCCGCTGCACGATCAGCCGGGCGCCGGCCGAGCAGACCTGGCCGGAGTGCAGGAACACGGCGGTGAGGGCGTAGTCCACCGCGGTCTCGAAGTCCGCGTCGGAGAACACGACGTTCGGGTTCTTGCCGCCCAGCTCGAGGGCGACCTTCTTCACGGTCGCCGCGGCGGTGGCGGCGATCACCTTCCCGGTGGCCAGCCCGCCGGTGAAGGACACCAGGTCGACGTCCGGGTGCTCGGACAGCGGCGCGCCGGCCTCCGGGCCTGCGCCGAGCACGAGGTTCGCCACGCCCGCGGGCAGGCCGGCCTCGCTGAGCAGCTTCATCAGCATGATCGACGTGTGCGGCGTCAGCTCGCTGGGCTTGAGCACGAACGTGTTGCCCGCGGCCAGTGCCGGCGCGACCTTCCAGATGGTCTGCAGCAGCGGGTAGTTCCACGGCGTGATCAGCCCGCACACGCCGACCGGCTCGTGCACGATCCGGCTGAACGAGTCCGCGCTGCCGGTGTCCACCACACGGCCGGCGTCGTTGGCCGCGAGCTTGCCGAAGTAGCGCAGGCAGGCGGCGATGTCGGCCATGTCGTAACGGCTCTCCACCAGGCGTTTGCCGGTGTCGAGCGACTCGGCGCGGGCAAACGCCTCGGCGTCGCGGTCGAGCAGGGCGGCCGTGCGCAGCAGCAGGTCGCCGCGCTCGGCGGCGGCGGTCGAGGGCCAGGGACCGGTGTCGAAGGCGTGGCGGGCGGCGGCGATGGCCGCCTCGGTGTCCGCGCGGCCGGCCTCGTCGACCGTCGCGACCAGGGTCCCGTCCGCCGGGCACCGGATCTCACGCCGGCCGCCCGCTTTCGCGTTCACCCATTCGCCACCGATGTACAAGTCCGCCATGAGGTCCTCTCGTGATCGTTCCGATGTCCGGATTATCGTGGCCACGCGGGGTGACCGCGAGTTGGCCGGGGTAGTCCTGTTTCACATTCGACCGTCCTTTTCCCACCCGACAGTGGAGTTGCGCCCGGGCCCGGCTTGTGATTCATGACGCGGGCGACCGAGCCGCGGTGGCGGCCGTCCGTAGACTGGCCGGAACGCGGCGTGAGTGAAGGGAACCAGGCGAGGTGGAGCTGTGACGATGCTGGACTCGGTGCACGGACCGGCCGACCTGAAGCGGCTGAGTGTCGAGGACCTCGACGAGCTGGCCGCCGAGATCAGGGACTTCCTCGTGGACAAGGTGCGGCGCTCCGGCGGCCACCTCGGCCCGAACCTCGGTGTCGTGGAGCTCACGCTCGCGCTGCACCGCGTGTTCGACTCGCCACGGGACGCGATCGTCTGGGACGTCGGCCACCAGGCCTACGTGCACAAGATCGTGACCGGGCGGCACGGCGACTTCGACCGGCTGCGCCAGCTCGGCGGCCCGACGGGCTACCCGTCGCGGGCCGAGAGCGAGCACGACCTGGTGGAGAACAGCCACGCGTCCACCGCACTGTCCTATGTGGACGGGCTGGCGAAGGCGTTCGAGCTGTCCGGCGGCGAGACCCGGCACGCCGTCGCGGTGGTCGGCGACGGCGCGCTGACCGGCGGCATGTGCTGGGAGGCGCTCAACAACATCGCGGCGAACCGGGACCGCCCGGTGGTGATCGTGATCAACGACAACGGCCGGTCCTACTCGCCGACCATCGGCGGGGTCGCCGACCACCTGGCCGCGCTGCGGCTGCAGCCGGGTTACGAGCGGCTGCTCGACGGCGGCCGCGAGATCCTGCGCCACACCCCGGTGGTGGGCAAGCCGATCTACGCCGCGCTGCACGCCGCGAAGGCCGGCCTCAAGGACGCGCTGAGCCCGCAGGCGATGTTCTCCGACCTGGGCCTGAAGTACTTCGGCCCGGTCGACGGGCACGACCTGGTGGCGCTGGAGAAGGCGTTCCACGGCGCCCGCGCGTTCGGCGGCGCGGTGATCGTGCACGTGGTCACCGAGAAGGGCCACGGTTACGCGCCCGCGGTGAACCACGAGGCCGACCAGATGCACCAGACCGACCCGATCGACCCGGAGACCGGGCTGCCGCCCGCGAAAGGCCCGAGCTGGACCGGGGTGTTCGGCGACGAGCTGGCCAAGATCGGCGCCGAGCGCGAAGACGTCGTCGCGATCACCGCGGCGATGCTGCGCTCCACCGGGCTGGAGAAGTTCGCCGAGCGGTTCCCGGACCGCTGGTTCGACGTCGGCATCGCCGAGCAGCACGCCGTCACGTCGGCGGCCGGGCTCGCGATGGGCGGCTATCACCCGGTGGTGGCGGTCTACTCGACCTTCCTCAACCGCGCGTTCGACCAGGTGCTGATGGACGTCGCGCTGCACCGCCAGCCGGTGACGCTGGTGCTGGACCGGGCCGGCATCACCGGGCCGGACGGGCCGAGCCACCACGGCATGTGGGACCTCTCGCTGCTGGGCATGGTGCCCGGCATGCGCGTGGCCGCGCCGCGTGACCCGGGGACCCTGCGCGAGGAGCTGCGCGAGGCAGTGTCCATTCAGGACGGTCCGAGCGCGCTGCGGTTCTCGAAGGGCTCGGTGGGCCCGGACGTGCCCGCGGTCGAGCGGATCGGCAAGGTCGACGTGCTGCGCCGGCCGGACGAGGCCTGCGCACCGGACGTGCTGCTGGTCACCGTGGGCGCGTTCGCGAAGCTGGGCCTCGAAGCCGCCGGCCGGCTGGCGGACCAGGGCATCGGCGTGACCGTGGCCGACCCGCGCTGGGTGGTGCCGGTGCCCGCGGAGCTGGTCGCGCTCGTCGAGCAGCACAAGCTCGTGGTGACGGTGGAGGACAGCGGCCGCCACGGCGGCTTCGGCTCCGCGCTGGCCGCCGTCCTGCGCGACGCCGAGTGCGACGTCCCGCTGCGCGACCTGGCCGTGCCGCAGGACTTCCACGAGCACGGCACCCGCGACCAGGTCCTCGACCGCGTGGGCCTGACCGCCCAGGACGTGGCCCGGCGCATCACCGAGTGGGCCTCCGGGCGGCTGGGCGCCGACGTGGCCGCGACGGCCGAGGAGCGGCCCCGGGCCTGAGCCACGCGCTCCGATGACAACGGTTACGGCGGGTCCTGCGGGGCCCGCCGTTTTCGTCGGCGAGGTTCCCCTGCGAATGCGATCGGGTGATTTCACGGTGCCGGTCATCGGCTGGCCCGATCACAGTGATCCGGCCGGTGCTCTTTCCGTTTTCCCAGGGCTGCGGAGAATCGGAGGGGAAAGCATTTCCCTTCCGAAAGGTGACTCGAATGTCGCAGATCAGCAGGCGTGGCGCGCTGGGGGCCGGAGCCGGAATCGCCGCGGCGACCGCGCTCGGGGCGGCGGTCCCGGCGGCCGCGGCCACGAAGCCGGCAGCCGCGAGCCCGGCGGGCGGGCCGCCCGCGGGAGGCGCGCACCCACACCTGTTCTCCTTGGCGAAGTCCGCGCCGGACACCTACCACGGCGGGACCCTGCGGGGGGCCAACGAGAAGAGCTTCCCGGTCCTGTCCGGTCAGGAAGGCTCGGTCTACCTGGTGCACCTGGACCCCGGCGGCATGCGGGAGCCGCACTGGCACCCGACCGCGTGGGAGTTGAACTACATCATCTCCGGCACCGCGGACTGGAGCATCCTCGGCACGCACCCGGACGGCAGTTACCACAACGACGTCTTCACCGCGGGCCAGGGCGACCTCGTTTTCGCCCCGCAGGGGTTCTTCCACTACTTCGCGAATTCCAGCACCACGGAAAGCCTCGACGTGCTCGTCATCTTCAACACGAGCGCCTCCGAGCCGAATGACGACATCGGCATCGTCGGCACGCTGAACTCCATTCCGCGGGAGATTCTCGCCTCGGCCTTCGGCATTCCGGTGTCCGCTTTCGCCGCGGTTCCGACGGACCTCAAGCCGGTGGTGATCACCAAACGGCAGTAGTGGCCATGCCCACAGCTCGTGTGCGCGCGGGCACCCTGGGTGGTATCCCGGAGGGGTGATCGACCCCGCGCTGCTGCGCACCTTCCTTTCCGTGGCGGACGCGGGCGGCTTCAGCGAAGCCGCCCGCCGGCTCGGCCTGGGGCAGTCGACGGTCAGCCAGCACGTCCGGCGCCTGGAGGGCCTCGTCGGCTGCGTGCTGTTCGAGCGCGACACCCACAGCGTGCAGCTCACCGGTGACGGCGAGACGATGACCGGCTTCGCCCGCGGCATCCTCGACCAGCAGGACCGCGCCCTGCGGTACTTCTCCCGCCCGGGGCAACGCGGCCGGGTCCGGTTCGGGGTGTGCGAGGACTTCCTGCTCGGCCAGGCCGCGGACGTGCTCGGCCGGTTCCGCGGCACGCACCCGGGCGTCGACCTCGAGCTGTCGGTGGAGCTGAGCGAGGTGCTGCACGCCCGGCTCGCCGAAGGGGACCTCGACCTCGTCCTCGCGAAGCGGGACGCCGGGCAGGGCGTGCGGCGGGACCCGCTCGTGTGGGTGGGAGCGCCGGGCCTGGCGCCGGTGCCGGGGGAGCCGGTGCCGCTGGTCCTCTACCCGGAGCCGAGCGTCACCCGCGCCCGCGCGCTGAACACGTTGCGCCGCCACGGAATCCAGTGGCGGATCGGCTGCGTCAGCGAACGGCTCAGCGGCTTGCGGGTCGCGCTGCAGGCCGGTCTTGGAGTGGGCCTGTTCGCGTCCTCAGTGGTGCCCGAGGGCCTCGCGCCGGTCGAGGGGCTGCCGGACCCGGGCACGGTCACCTTCGTGCTCAGCCACCGGGGAGCGGCTCGGCAGGGTTCGGCCGCGGCACTGGCCGAGACGATCCTGTCGGCCCGGTGGAGCCGGGCGGACTGGACACCGCAGGTGGTTCCGGGAACAGTCTGACCAGCACCGGATACGCGGCCGTGGCCATGGACGGCCCGCTGGTCAGCGCGACGGCGATCAGCGGGATCGCGTACCGGAGCGGGGAGATCGCGGTCAGCCCGTACGCCACCGCGCGCAGTGCCGCTCTGCCGTTGAATCCGCTCTGCCGTTGAAACCGAAGAGTCGTCGAAACCGAAGAGTCGTTGTGGGGCACCGGCGACGGCGTCGCCGGTGCCCCACACGGAGATCGCGAAGAACGTGATCGCGGTCAGGAGCGAGAGGAACGAGCCGACGCACCGGCCGACCACGCCGAAGTGCGCGCTGGACGCCAGCCGGAACTCCTCGCGCGGGTGCGAAGTCTGCTCGGTCGGCGCGATGCCGTGCTGCTCGACCTCGGTGATCTTCTCGCTGATCGGCACCTCGTCCGGATCATTCGAAGCGGGTCATCACGTGCTTGACTCGGGTGTACTCGGCGAACGCGTAAGCCGAGAGGTCCTTGCCGTGGCCGGAGTGGCCGAAGCCGCCGTGTGGCATCTCCGCCACCAGCGGCCCGTGCGTGTTCACCCAGACGCAGCCGAAGTCCAGGTCGCGCGAGAGGCGGGCGGCGCGGCCGAGGTCGTGCGTCCAGACCGAGGAGGCCAGCCCGTACGGCACGCCGTTCGCCAGTTCCACCGCGTGCTCCTCGCCGGTGAACGGCTGGACGGTGACCACCGGTGCGAAGACCTCCTCCTGCACGACCTCGTCGTCCTGGCGCAGGCCGGAGACCACCGTCGGCGCGAAGTGGAAGCCGGGCCCGGGCGCGGTGCCGCCGGTCTCGACCCGCGCGTGCGCGGGCAGCCGGTCCACCAGGCCGAGGACCCGGTCGAGCTGGGCCCGGCTGTTCAGCGGGCCGTAGTCCACGCCGGGGCGCACCGCGGCGGCGGCCTTGGCCAGCTCGGCGACGAACTCGTCGTGCACGCTCTCGTGCACCAGCACCCGGCTGCCCGCGGTGCAGTCCTGGCCGGCGTTGTAGGAGGCGGCGCCGACGATGTCCGCCGCCGTCCGAGCCAGGTCGACGTCGGCGAACACCAGCAGGGGAGCGTTGCCGCCGAGTTCCAGGTGCGTCCGCTTGAGGTCGGCCGCCGCGACGGTGGCCACGTCGATCCCGGCGCGGGTGGACCCGGTGATGGAGACCAGCTCGGTGAGCGGGTGCCGGACGAGCGCGCGGCCGGTCTCCCGGTCGCCGCACAACACGTTGAACACGCCCGCGGGCAGGAATTCCGCGGCCACCCGCGCGAGCAGCACGGCCGTGGACGGCGTCGTCTCGGCGGGCTTGAGCACCACGGTGTTCCCGGCGGCCAGCGCCGGCGCGATCTTCCAGACGCCCATCATCAGCGGGTAGTTCCACGGCGCGATCTGCGCGCACACCCCGACGGGCTCGCGGCGGATCACCGAGGTGTGGCCGGGGGCGTACTCACCCGCCGCCGTGCCCTCCAGCTGCCGGGCTGCGCCCGCGAAGAACCGCAGCGCGCTCACGCATTCCGGGATCTCCTCGTCCAGCACGACCGCGCGGATCTTGCCGGTCTCGCGGACTTCCGCGTCGGCGAACTCCTCCGCGCGGGCCTCCAGCGCGTCGGCGATCTTCAGCAGCGCGTGCTGCCGCTGCGCGGGGGTGCTCCGGCGCCAGGTCTTGAACGCGCGTGCCGCGGCCGTCATCGCCGTGTCCACTTCGGACTGTCCGGAGCAGACGCTGGTGCCGAAGACCGTGCCGGTGGCCGGGTCGGTCAGGTCGAGTGAGCCGCCGGCCGGCGCCTCGGCACCGTCGACGAAGTTGAGGACGTGGGTCACCGCTTCTCCAGGTGGGTCGGGGCGAACATCTTCAGCACGGCCGGCAGCACGACCACGGACGGGCCGGGGCGGAGCAGTTCCTTGGCCAGGTCCTCGCTCACCGTGTCCAATGAGGACAGCCGGGCGGGCACGCCGAAGGACTCCGCCAGCGCGACGAAGTCCGGCCGCGGCAGCTCGGTCGCGGTGGTCCGGCCGAAGGTGCCGGTCAGGTACTCGCGGAGGATGCCGTAGCCGCCGTCGTCGACCACGAGCCAGGTGACGTCGAGGCCGTGCTGCACGGCGGTGGCCAGCTCGGCGAGGCCGTACATCGCCCCGCCGTCGCCGGAGACGCCGAGCGCCGGGATCCCGGTGGCCGCGGCGCCGAGCGCGCCCGGCAGGCCGTAGCCGAGGCCGCCGGCGCCCTGCGCGGTATGGATCGGCGCGCCGTCCGGGTCCCACACCGACCACGCCCAGTACCCGGCGATCGTCATGTCCCAGAACGTCTGCGTGCCGGGCGGCAGCGCCGCGCGGATGTCGTCGACCAGCTTGCGCTCGGCCGTCAGCGGCTGACTGTCCAATCGCGACTCGACGCGGGCCAGCAGCTCCGCGACCGCGGCTTCGGCCCGGCCGTCGGAACGCCGCATCGGCACCTGTTCCAGCAACGCCTGCAGGGTCAGCCGGACGTCGGCGTGCAGGCCGAGCGCGGGGTAGTTCGACTCCAGCTTGCCCAGGTCGGCCTCGACCTGGACCAGCCGCCCGCGCGGGGCGAACTCGCGGTAGTTGCTGGACAGCTCGCCCAGCCCGGAGCCCAGCACCAGCAGCACGTCGGCGGCGGCGAGGAACTCCGTGGTGTGCCAGTCTTCCAGCCACGAGCGGGCGGACAGCTCGTGGTCCCAGGCGAACACACCCTTGCCACCGAACGTCGACACCACCGGCGCGCGCAACGCTTCGGCGAGCGCCTTCAGCTCGGCGTGCGCGCCGGAGCGCAGCGCGCCACCGCCGGCGAGGATCACCGGGTTCTCCGCCGCGGCCAGCAGGCTCGCGGCTTCGTCCACCAGCTCCGGCAACGGCGCCAGCGGCACCGGCGTGGCGGTCACGGAGGTCAGCGGCGGCAGCGAAACCGGCTGCAGCAGCACGTCCTGCGGGATCTCCACCCACACCGGCCCGTACGGCGCGGTCGCCGCCGACGCCCAGGCCTCGCGCAGCGCCGTCGGGATCTGGCTCGCCGCGCGGACCACGTGCACGGACTTCACCACGTCGCGGAAGCTCGCCTGCTGGTCCGGCAGTTCGTGCAGATAGCCGTGCCGCCCGCCGCCGAGCCCGGCGACCGGGACCTGGCTGGAGATCCCCAGCACCGGCACGGAAGCCGCGCGCGACTCCTGCAGCGACGCCAGGGTGAGCAGCGCGCCGGGACCGGTGGAGACGACCATCGGCGTCACCGGCACCGGGCCGTCCGGGTCGGCCGCGAGCCGCGCGCGGGCGTGCCCGTCCGCGGCGAAAGCCAGGTTGTTCTCCACGCGCGAGCTGACCACCCGCACGTCATCCGCGCGCCGCAGCGCCTCGAAGAGGCCCAGCGCGTGCTGTCCGGGCAGGCCGAACACCGTGTCCGCGCCGAGCGCGCGCAGCGTCTCGACGACGACGTCACCACCGATGCGAGTCATTCGCCCTTCCTCAGTGCCAGCAGGCTCACCAGGTCGTAGGCCACGTGCGAGGCCGCGACGGCGGTGATGTCGGCGTGGTCGTAGGCCGGCGCCAGCTCGACCACGTCGGCGCCGATCAGGTTCGTGTCGCGCAGCCCGCGCAGGATCTCCAGCAGCTCACGGCTGGTCAGGCCGCCCGCCTCGGGCGTGCCGGTGCCGGGCGCGTGCGCGGGGTCGAGCACGTCGATGTCCACCGAGACGTACAACGGCCGGTCGCCTATTCGCTGGCGCAGCGCGTCGACCGTCTCGTCGACGCCGCGGCGCATGACGTCGCCGGAGGTGACGATGCCGAAGCCGAGCCGTCGGTCGTCTTCGAGGTCGCGCTTGCCGTACAGCGGCCCGCGCGTGCCGACGTGCGACAGCGCGCTCGTGTCCAGGATGCCCTCTTCAGCAGCACGGCGGAACGGCGTCCCGTGGGTGTAGGGCTCGCCGAAGTAGGTGTCCCAGGTGTCGAGGTGCGCGTCGAAGTGAAGCAGCGCAACAGGTCCGTGCTTCTTCGCGGCCGCGCGCAGCAGCGGCAGGGCGATCGTGTGGTCGCCGCCGACGGTCACCAGCCGGGTGCCGTTCGCCGTCAGCGCCTCGGCTTCCTGCTGCAGCGTCTCGATGGCTTCGCCGATGTGGAACGGGTTCACGGCGATGTCGCCCGCGTCGGCCACCTGCTTCTCGGCGAAGGGGGAGACGTCGAGCGCCGGGTGGTACGGCCGGAGCAGCCGGCTGGCCTCGCGCACGGCCGACGGGCCGAAGCGGGCGCCGGGCCGGTACGAAACCCCGGAGTCGAACGGCACGCCGACCACGGCGACGTCGGCGTGCTCCACCTCGTCGATCCGCGGCAGCCGCGCGAAGGTGGCGAAACCGGCGTAGCGGGGGATCCGCGACGAGTCGAGCGGTCCGATCGGGGGCTGGTCAGTCACTGCGGTCACTCCTGGTTCTGCGATTCCTGGTTCCAGTGTGGGGTTCAGGCTTCGACGGCCGTCGGGGTGCCCGCGGCCGCGTTCTCCTCCTCGTCGGCCGCGGAGCCGTTCAGGCGCCGCGTCCAGACCGACAGGATGCTTTCGGGGGTGCGCGGCGTCGCGAGGCTGACGCCCACGTACACCACCAGGCTCGCACCGAGGCCCCAGTAGATCGGGCTGTTGGCGGCGACCCCGTCGATGATCATGAACGCCACCACGGAAACGGTCCCGGCGACCATCGACGCGTACGCGCCCTGGCGGGTGCCACGCCGCCAGAACAGCGCGCCGAGGATCGCCACCAGCAGACCGCCGACGAGGATGTCGTAGGCGATGGTGAGGGCGTTCACGACGTCGTCCACGACCATCGCGATGCCGATCGCGACGACGCCCAGCACCAGCGTGGTGATCCGGTTGCGCAGCACGTCGCCCGCCTTCAGCCCGACCTTGCGCAGCAGGTCCGACGTCGTGGTGGTGGCGCAGGCGATCAGCGCGCCGCTGGAGGTGGACATCAGCGCGGACAGCGCGGCGGCCAGTACCAGCCCGCGGACACCGGTGGGCAGCAGCCGCTCGGCGATGGTGGCGAAGGCGTCCTGCGCGCTCCCGATGTCCGGGTACAGCACCTTCGCCGCGGTCCCGATGAGTGCGCCGGCGACGCCGTAGACCAGGCAGTAGACGCCCGAGATGATGCCGCCGCCGGTGGCCACCTTCGGCGTGCGCGCGGTGAACACGCGCTGCCAGATGTCCTGGCCGATGAGCAGGCCGAAGGTGTAGATGAGGAAGTAGGTGAAGATCGTCTGCCCGCCGATGGCGGTGAACTCGAAGTACGTCGCGTCGAGCTTGGCCGCCATGCCGTCGAAGCCGCCCGCCGACGTGATCGCGATCGGCAGCAGCACGAACAGGATGCCGATGGTCTTGATCACGAACTGCGCGATGTCGGTGAGCGTGATCGACCACATGCCGCCCAGCACCGAGTAGAGCACCACGATCGAGCCGCCGATGGCGATGCCCGCCCAGCTCGGGATCGAGAACAGCACCTTGAAGATCGAGGCGAACGCCAGCGTCGAGGTGACCGTGAGCATCAGCGTGTAGCCCCACATCACCACCCCGGACACGGCACTGGTGCGGCCGCCGTAGCGCAGGTCGAGCATCTCGCCGACGGTGTACACGCGCAGCCTCACCAGCCGCCGCGCGAACACCGCGTGCAGCAGCAGGATGCCGGCGCCGATGGCGATCACCAGCCACGCGCCGGAGATGCCGTAGGTGTAGCCGAGCTTCACGCCGCCGACCGTGGACGCGCCGCCGAGCACCACGGCCGACATCGTGCCGGAGTACATGAACCAGCCCAGGCGCCGGCCCGCCACCAGGTAGTCGGACTTGGTCTTCGCCAGCCGCAGGCCGATCCAGCCGACGCCGATCATGCCCGCGATGTACAGCGCGATCACCGCGTAGTCGCCGCCCACGGTGTCCTCCTCGTCTTCGGCCGGTGTTCCGGTCACCGTAGGTTCGCCCGCCATCCCTCCGGCATGGGACGATCTGTCCAGGAATCTTCGAAGGCCAGGATGAAATGACCCAGAACCTCGATCTGCCGACCGCCGAGGTGAATGTCCCGTTACGGGCCGTTGTCGGCAACCCGGAGCTGGCACTGGACGTCGTCCCCGAGACGCTGCGGCCGGGCGCGCTCGACGCGCCGGTGCGGTGGGCGCACGTCAGCGAGCTGGACGACCCCGCGCCGTACCTGCTCGGCGCCGAGCTGGTGCTCACCGCGGGGGTGAACCTGCCGCGCGAGCCGCCGCAGGCCGAGCGGTACGTCCGCGGGCTGCGCGACGCGGGCGTGACGGCGTTGGGTTTCGGCCTCACGCCCACGATGTACGAGACGCTGCCGGAGCCGTTGCGCGCCGCGTGCGCGCGGCACGGGCTGCCGCTGCTGGTGGTGCCGCCGCGGACGCCGTTCCTCGCGATCAGCCGGGCGGTGGCCGTCGCACTGGCCGAAGCGGGCCAGCGCGAGCAGCGGCGGGCGGCTGTCGCGCGTGAGGCGCTGACGCGCGCGGCGGGCGGCGGCCTCGGCGAGCTGGTGACGGCGCTGGGCGAACGGCTGCAGGGCTGGGTGGCGCTGGTCGGCGCGGCCGACGCCCTGGTCGCCGGGCACAACACGCCCCAGCCGCTGCCGCCGGAGGTCCGCGAGCTGCTCGAAACCGTGCGCGCGGGCAGCGGCATCCGCAGCGCGACCACGGAGCTGCCGGACGGCACGTACGTCGTCGCGCAGCCGGTGTCCCCGCAGGCCACGGCCGCGAACCTGCTGGTGCTGGGCCGGCGGCACCGGTTCGACGGCGGCGACCGCGCGGTCCTCGCCGTCGGCGCCTCGCTGCTCGGGCTGGTCGGCCGCGCGGGCTCGGACGCCGCGGAACTGGGCGCGGCGGCCACCGGGCTGCTGCTCGGGCAGGACGGTGCGGACGCGCTGGCGAAGCTGGTGGGCGGCGCGGAATGCCGGCTGGTCGCGGGGGTGGCGTACCGGCGCGGGCCGGACGAGCTGGCCAGGCGGCACGACTGGCTGCGCGCGCGGCTGGACACCCCGCTCGTGCAGGTGCGGCCGGGGCCGCGGTTCCTCGCGATCGCGGGCACCGAGCCGGCCGATCTCGACGGGCTGCGCGAGCACGGCTGGCTCGCCGTCGCCGGGTCGCCCGTCACCGAAGCCGCGTTGCTGCCCGGCGCCGTCGCGGAGGCCGAGCTGCTGCTCGCCCGGGCGCGGGCGCTGGAACGCCCGGTGGTGGCGGATTCGCCGGACTTCGACGCGCTCGTCGCCCCGGACGTCGCCGGCTCGTTCGCCGCGCACCTGCTGGCCCCGTTGCACGAACTGGACCGCGCGCACGACCGTCAGCTGGTCCCGACGCTGCGCGCCTGGCTCGCCCACCACGGCGGCTGGGACCGCACCGCGGCCGAGCTCGGCGTGCACCGCAACAGCGTCCGGCACCGGATCGGGCAGGCCGAGCGGGCGCTGGGCGCCGACCTGGCCGACCCCGAAACCCGCATGCGGCTGTGGTTCGCGCTGCGCTGGAGCTGAGTGTCCATTCAGGTCTCTCAGGTGCTCTCAGGAAACTGTGGGATTGTGGTGTCGTGCGTGTTCTGGTAGTCGAAGACGAAGAGCCCTTGGCCGATGCGATCGCCCGCGGGCTGCGCCGTGAAGGCATGGCGGTGGACGTCGCGCTGACCGGCGACGACGGGCACGAGAAGTCGTCCGTCACGCGGTACGACGTGATCCTGCTCGACCGGGACCTGCCCGGGATGTCCGGTGACGAGCTGTGCCGCGAGATCGTCGCGTCCGGCGAGCTGACGCGGGTGCTCATGCTCACCGCGAGCAGCTCCGTCTCCGACCGGGTGGACGGGCTGTCCCTCGGCGCCGACGACTACCTCGCGAAGCCCTTCGCGTTCCCCGAGCTGGTGGCGCGGGTGCGCGCGCTCGGCCGCCGCGCGACGCCGGCGGCACCGCCGCTGCTGACCGCGGCCGACGTCGAGCTCGACCCGGCCAAGCGCACCGTGCGCCGCGCCAGCGGGCCGATCGAGCTGACCCGCAAGGAGTTCGGCGTGCTCGAGGTGCTGCTGTCCGCGGCCGGCTCGGTGGTGAGCAGTGAAGAGCTGCTGGAACGGGTCTGGGACGAGAACGCCGACCCGTTCACCACGACCGTGCGGGTCACCGTGATGACCCTGCGGAAGAAGCTGGGCGAGCCGGGCATCATCGAGACCGTCGTGGGCTCGGGGTACCGCGTGCCGGATCCGGCGGCCGGCGCCGAGTGAACCTGCCCGGCACGCGCAGCCTGCGGGCCCGGGTCACGATCCTGGCGACCGTGCTGGTGGCCGCGGCGGGCCTGCTGCTGCTGTGGCTCGCGTGGTCGCTCGTGGGCGACGCGGTGGCCGCCGTGCCGCACATGCCGCCCGGCACGATCGTGCGCGTGGACGGCGTCGACGTCGACGCGTCCACCCTCGCCGAGCACCTGCGCACCCACGCGGTGAACCGGGTGCTGCTCTTCGGCTCGCTGGCGTTCTGCTTCGTGGTGGCCGCGGCCGCGATCCTGGCCTGGACGTTCACCTCCCGGGTGCTGGCGCCGCTGCGCGAGATCACCGGCACCGCGCGGCGGCTGTCGGTGGAGTCGATGGGCGAGCGGATCGGCGACATCCGTTCGCGCGACGAGCTGGCCGAGCTGGCCGGCACCTTCGACGACATGCTCGACCGGCTGCAGGCGGCGTTCGACGCGCAGCGGCACTTCGTCGCGAACGCCAGCCACGAGCTGCGCACCCCGCTTTCGGTGATCCGCACCGAACTGGACGTGACGCTGTCCGACGAGCAGGCCGACGAGGCCGAGCTGCGCCGCATGGGCGGGGTGGTCCGCGACGCCACCGACCGCGCCGGGCAGCTGGTGAACTCGTTGCTGCTGCTCGCCCGGACCGACGGCGCGGGCCTCGCGGTGCGCGAGCAGGTTGACCTCGCCGTGCTCGTCGAGCGGGCCTGGGCGGCGGTGCGCTCGGAGGCCGCGCTGCGCAACCTGCGCGCGGAGTTCAGCGTCGCCGGCGCCCCGGCGTACGGCGACCCCGCCCTGCTGGAGCGGATCGCGGGCAACCTGGTGGAGAACGCCGTGCGCCACAACGTCGACGGCGGCTGGCTCGAGGTGGTCACCCAACCGGGCCCGCAGTGGTCGCTGCTGCGCGTGCGCTCCTCGGGCGGCCTGCTGGACCCGGGGGCGGTGCCGGAGCTGTTCGAGCCGTTCCGCCGCGCCGGCGTCGCCCGCACGGCCCGCACGGGCGCCGGCCTCGGCCTGTCCATCGTCCGCGCGGCGGTCCAGGCCCACGGCGGCACGGTCGTCGCCGAACCCGTGGTGGGCGGCGGTTTGACGGTGGCGGTGCATTTGCCGGTGGGGCCGGGTGTAGCGCAGGTGTAGCGCATAACCAAAAAAGCGCTACAATAGCCCTATGGAAGCCATCATCGGCCAGCGCGAGCTCAGGAATGACAACGCGGAGATCATGCGCCGGGTCGAAGCAGGCGAGAGTTTCACCGTGACCCGCAACGGGAAGCCGGTCGCCGACCTGGTGCCCCACGTCGGCGAGGTCGACCGGGGCCGGACGCTGCGCGAGGTTCAGGCGAGCTTCGGCCGGCTGTCCCCGATGGACAGCGCCGAGTGGCGCCGTGAGCGCGAGGCGGCCGACGAGGTCTTCGGCGAAGACGACCCGCTGATCACCGAAGGCAGCCAGTGACCTCGGGGGCGCGGGTACTGCTCGACACCTGCACGGTGATCGACCTCGAATGGCTCGATCTCGGCGCGTACGCCGATGCCCGGCCGGCCGTGAGCGCGGTGACGGTCGCCGAGCTGGGCTACGGGCTGGACGTCGATGACCCGATCCGCCGCCTGGACCGGACGGAGCGGTTCTACGCCGTGCTCGACCACTTCGAGGTGCTCGCGTTCGACACCGCCGCGGCCAAGGTCTACGGCACGATGGCGGCGCTGGTGCGCCGGAACGGGCGCGATCCCCGCCCGCGCCGGATGGACCTGCAGATCGCCGCCACCGCGGCCGCGCACCGGCTGCCCCTGTTGACCCGCAACGGCAAGGACTTCGCCGGGCTGGAACGGCTGGTCCAGGTCGTCGGCCTCTGAACCCTCCACTGAACCTCCACTGTGGACTCCGCTGGGAACTCCGCTGGGGACCGGCCGATGGCATGAGCAGGCCAGGCCGGGTGACGGGGGACCGCCGGTGTGTGATGATCCGCGGATGGGGAAACGCCTCTGGCTCCGGCTCGCCCCGTTCCTGGTGCTCGCGCTGGCCGCGGGCGCGGGGGCGGCATTCCTGGTCGCCGGGGCGGTCCGCACCCCGCCGCCGACGCTGCCGACGCTGCCGGTGGACACGAACCCCGTGCCGCTCGCCGGGCACACGGTGTGCGCCGGGGTGGAGCTGTCCTTCGACACCGACCAGGCCATGACCCAGGCCTCGAAGACCTTTTCCGGCGACCCGAAGGCACGCCGCGTCTTCGTCGAGACCAAGGCGGAGGCCTACGCGCTGTTCAAGGAGATCTTCAAGGACAACCCCGAACTGCTGCGGAGCGTCGGGCCGGACGCGCTTCCGGCCTCGGTGATCCTGCTCCCGGTGCCCGGGGTCGAGCTGAAGGCTTACGCCGCCGAGCTGAAGCAGAGGTATCCCGGCACAGCCAAGGTCCAGACCCTCGACGGCGACGCACTGTCGGCCAAGGCACCGCCGGACAAGCGCTTGCCCGCTTGCCCGAGGGCGGGCGAGTACTGAGACGGACACAGCAAAGGCCTCCCCGCCGGAAGAACCGGCGGGGAGGCCTTCGTGAACCACTGGCCTTCGTGAACCGCTAGGCCGTCGGCACCGACGCGACCCCCGGCGCGAGGAACGGCTTGCCGTTCACCCGCTCCGAGACGCCCGAGCGGTCCAGGTACGGCGTGATGCCACCGTTCCAGAACGGCCAGCCCGCACCCAGGATCAGGCACAGGTCTATGTCCTGGGCCTCCGCGACCACACCCTCGTCCAGCATGATGCGGATCTCCTCGGCGATCGCCGCCAGCGCGCGCTCGCGCAGCTGCTCGGCGGTGGACGGCGAGTCCCCGCGCGTCCACAGTTCGGCGACCTCGGGGTCGATCGACTGGTTCCCGGCGGAGTCCCAGGTCCAGACGCCCTTCTTGCCCGCCTGCACGAACTTGGCCAGGTTCTCGCTCACGGTGAAGCGGTCCGGGAACGAGCCGTGCAGCGTCTCGCCCACGTGCAGGGCGATCGCCGGGCCGACGAGCTGCATCAGCGTCAGCGGCGTCATCGGCAGGCCGAGCGGCTCCAGCGCGGAGTCGGCGACCTCGAAGGGCGTGCCCTCGTCGACGGCCACCAGCACCTCGCCGAGGAAACGCAGCAGCAGCCGGTTGACCACGAACGCGGTGGCGTCCTTCACCAGCACACTGGACTTCTTCAGCTGCTTGCCGACCGAGAACGCGGTCGCCAGCGCCGCGTCGTCGGTCTTCTCGCCGCGCACGATCTCCAGCAGCGGCAGCACGGCCACCGGGTTGAAGAAGTGGAAGCCGACCACACGCTCCGGGTGCTGCAGCTTCGACGCCATCGCGCTGATCGACAGCGACGAGGTGTTCGTCGCCAGGATCGCCTCGGGCGAAACGTGCTGCTCCAGCTCGGCGAACACCTGCTGTTTCACGCCCAGCTCTTCGAACACCGCCTCGATCACGAAGTCCGCGTCGGCGAACGCGGCCTTGTCGAGCGAGCCGCTGACCAGTGCCTTGAGCCGGTTCGCGCCGTCCGGGGACAGACGCTTCCGGTCGAGCAGCTTGTCGATCTCGTCGTGGACGTAGCCCACGCCCTTGTCCACGCGCGCCTGGTCGACGTCGGTGAGCACCACCGGCACCTTGAGGCGGCGCACGAACAGCAGCGCCAGCTGGCTGGCCATCAGGCCGGCGCCGACGATGCCGACCTTGTTCACCTTGCGCGCCAAGGACTTGTCCGGCGCGCCGGCCGGCCGCTTCGCGCGCTTGTTGACCAGGTTGAACGAGTACAGCCCGGCCCGCAGCTCGTCGGACATGAGCAGCTCGGCGAGCCCGTCGGTCTCGGCGGCGTAACCGCGGTCGAGATCGTTGGCCCGGGCCAGCTCCAGCAGCTCGACCGCCTTGGTGGCGCCCGGCGACGCGCCGTGCGTGCGACCGTCCACGATGGACTTCGCCCGCGCGACGGCCTTGTCCCACTCCTCGCCGCGGTCGATCTCGCGCCGCGCGGGGGTGACTTCGCCGCGCACGACCTTCGACAGCCACAGCAGCGACTGCTCGAGGTAGTCGGCCGAGCCGAACACCTCGTCGACGATGCCGAGCTCGGCCGCCTTCTTGACGTTGAGCATCTTGTTCTGCGCCAGCGCGTTCTCGATGATCACGGTGACGGCGGCGTCCGGCCCGATCAGGTTCGGCAGCAGCTGCGTGCCGCCCCAGCCCGGGAACAGGCCGAGGAAGACCTCCGGGAACGCGATCGCGGCGGTGCTCTCCGACAGCGTCCGGTAGTGGCAGGACAGCGCGAGCTCGAGCCCGCCGCCCATCACCGCGCCGTTGACGAAGCCGAACGTCGGGATCTTCGACTCGGTCAGCCGGCGGAACACGTCGTGGCCGGTCTGCGCGATCTCGCGCGCCAGCTTCGGGTCCGCCACGGCCTCGACGCCGGACAGGTCGGCGCCGACGGCGAAGATGAACGGCTTGCCGGTGACGGCGATCGCGGCCGGCTCGGCGGCGAACGCCTGGTCCAGCGCCGCGTTCAGCGACACCAGGCCCTGCGGGCCGAACGTGCTCGGCCGGGTGTGGTCGTGGCCGTTGTCCAGGGTGATGAGCGCGACCGGCTTCGCCAGCCCCGGCACCTTCACCAGGTTCGTGACGGCGGTGGTGACGACCTCGTCCGGGAACGCGGCCTTCGCCTCTTCAGCGGTGAACGTCATTACTTCGCCCCCTCGAACGCCGGGTTCTCCCAGATCACGGTGCCGCCCATGCCGAGGCCGATGCACATCGTCGTCATGCCGTAGCGGACGTCGGGCCGCTCGGCGAACTGGCGCGCCAGCTGCGTCATCAGCCGCACGCCGGACGAGGCCAGCGGGTGGCCGCAGGCGATCGCGCCGCCCCACTGGTTCACCCGCGGATCTTCGTCGGCGATGCCGAAGTGGTCGAGGAACGCGAGCACCTGCACCGCGAACGCCTCGTTGATCTCGAACAGGCCGATGTCGTCGATCGACAGGCCGGTGCGCTTGAACAGCTTCTCGGTGGCCGGCACCGGGCCGATGCCCATGACCTCCGGGTCCACCCCGGCGAAGGAGTAGCCGATCAGCCGCATCGCGACGGGCAGTCCCAGCTCGCGGGCGGTTTCCTCGTCGGCGAGGATCGACGCGGTGGCACCGTCGTTGAGGCCCGCGGCGTTGCCCGCGGTGACCCGGCCGTGCGGGCGGAACGGCGTCTTCAGCTTCGCCAGCTGCTCGACGGTCGTGCCCGGGCGCGGCGGTTCGTCCTCGGTCGCGAGACCCCAGCCGAGTTCCTTCGACCGGGTCGCGACGGGCACCAGCTCCGGGCCGATCTTGCCGGTCTTCACGGCCTCGGCGTACCGCTCCTGGCTGCGCGCGGCGTAGGCGTCGGTGCGCTCCTTGGTGATCCCGGGGAACCGGTCGTGCAGGTTCTCCGCGGTCTGGCCCATCACCAGCGCGCTCGGGTCGACCAGCTTGTCGGCGATGATGCGCGGGTTCGGGTCCACGCCCTCGCCCATCGGGTGCCGGCCCATGTGCTCGACGCCGCCCGCGATGGCGATGTCGTAGGCGCCGAAGCCGATCCCGCTCGCGGCGGTGGTGACGGCCGTCATCGCGCCCGCGCACATGCGGTCGATCGCGTAGCCCGGCACCGACTTCGGCAGCCCGGCCAGCAGCGCGGCCGTGCGCCCGATCGTCAGCCCCTGGTCGCCGATCTGCGTGGTCGCGGCGATGGCCACCTCGTCCACCCGCTCGGGCGGCAGCTCGGGGTGCCGCCGCAGCAGCTCTCGGATGGCGTTGACGACGAGGTCGTCCGCGCGGGTTCCGGCGTACATGCCCTTGTCGCCCGCCTTGCCGAAGGGGGTCCGTACCCCTTCGACGAACACGACGTTCCGTACCCCTCGCGCGTTCGGCGCAAGCGGCGGCGTACCTGGTGCGGCCACGAATGCTCCTGAAGTAGACAGAAATCCTGTCCGCAGGGTAGCCCTTGTTACCCACGGGTAACCAGGGGAGTGGCCCGGTCGAGTGGGCTACGGCACACGGGCGGGTGCCGGCGCGGCCCAGACCCGCAGCCGTCCGCCGCCCAGCTCGGCGAACCGCCCGGTGACGGGATCGCCCGCGGTGGGCGCGAATCCCGCGACGAAGGCGGTCCGCGCGCCGGTCTCCGGTTCCCAGACCTCGAACCCGTCCGCGGCGCGTACGTGAAGCCGTCCGCCGAACGCCCACATCGGTCCCGCGGGCCCGGCGAAGACGCCCTTGCTCCGTCCGCTCGGGACATCGAACAGCTCCACGCCCTCGAGGACCTGCCTGTCGTCCGGCCCGACCCGCTGGAGGGCGAAGGTGCCCTCGTCCAGCCAGGCCATCGGCGTGGTCCAGAGGTAACCGCGGTCGGTGAGCGCCTGGTCGGGCTGGGCCGCGTGGTGGTCACCGCCCAGCCAGGCCTCGACGTCGATCAGCGCGGGGACGCCCGCCGGCTGCCAGACCCAGCCGTCGTCGACGAGCCGGCGGCCGGACGGGTTCGCTGACAGGCTGCCGTGGAAGTAGTCACTGCGAGGCCGCCGTGGGGAGTAGCCGACGTGGTAGTCACTGCCGCGGTCGGTCAGCAGCCGTCCGGTGGCCGGGTCGAACGCGTCGAGCCGGTTCCAGGCGGTGGCGGCGACCACTTGGCCGCTGCCCAGGAACGCGAGCGGGAACGGCACCGTTTCGGCTTGGTAGTCGCCCCGGTCGAGCCGCAGCGTGACCGAGCCGGTGGCCAGGTCGAAGACCGCGCCGTGCCGCCCGAAGTCGGTGACCACGGCGGCGTGGCGGCCGTTCGGCGAGGTGTGCAGCGCGGGCCCGCGCGTGCGCCCGGCCCAGGTGTTCGGCGGCTCCTCGGGCAGCTCGACCGGGCCGACCGGCTCGGGTGCGCCGTCGTCGGGAAGACGGACCAGCCCGTCCGTGGTGAGGGCCAGCCAGCCGCCGGGCAGCGGCGCGAGGCCGAGCGGTTCGACCGGGCAAGCGCTCGACGACCAGCTACCGCCGGGATCCGCGTCGCGGTACAGGACCTCCGCCTTGCCTCGCCAGCCTTCGAGGCTGAGGCCGCAGAAACTGAAGTCGTCGGCGCGTTCGGCACACCGCGCGCAGACGGCCACCGGACAGGCCGCCGGATCGTCCACACAGGACTCACACCGCAGGTGGTACTCGGTGCGGTGCCCGGTCAGCCGCCGGTAGTGCGAGGGCGGGTCGTCGGTGATGAGGTGCGGGCAGGCCCGGGTCCGCGCCGGTCCGGCGTGACCACAGGGCAGGGTTTCCATCGCACCAATCTCGCCGGGGCGGGCCGGCGGCCGCACGCCCTTTTCGAACGCCCGCGCCTAGACCTCCACGTCGCGCAGCCGCCGCAGGGTCTGGATGCCGAGCTGAACCGATTGCGCGCCGAGCCGCAGCGGGCCGAGGGCGGCGCGCAGGGGAGCGTAGACGGCCTCCTCGTTCTGCTCGGTCTCCGCGAGGAATTCAGCGACCGAGGCCTCGACCGCCGCCAGCTTGTCGAGGACTTCGGCGAGCTGTGCGGACTCGGCGCGCACCGCTTCGACCTCCTCGGCGCTGCCCCGGACGGTCAGGTCCCTGAGGTACGCCCGCACGGCCGCCTCCACCTGGGCGGCCGTCAGCTCGAAGCCGGTTCCGGTCCGGCGGGCGCTGATCGCCAACGGCCTGATCCGCTGGGCCTCGGCGGCCCGGCCCTCGCGGCTCCGCCCGGCCGCCTCGGCCCGCCCGTCGTTCACCAGGCCGGTGATCTCGCCCAGGATCGTGTCGAAGTCCTGGACCTGCCGCTCGATCAGGCCGCTCAGCTCTTCGATCCGCTGGTCGAAGTCCCGCCGGTCGCCGCCGGACTCGTGCGCGCCGGGCCAGGTGAGCCGGTTTTCGGCCGCCTCGACGGCCTTGATCAGCTTGCCCGCGACCAGCTTGATCATCTGCCGGAACTCGGCGGTCCCCGGCCCCGAGACCACGGCCTCCTGGATGTCGACGTACTGCAGCTTCTCGACGACGCGGATGCACGCGTCGTCGCTGTCCCCGGTCAGGAAGTCGTGCCCGGCGACCATCAACGGGAGGATCAGGTCGGTCAGGCCGAGTTCCTTCGCGCGGGCGTAAAACGCGAGCAGCTCGTCACGGCAGGACGGGCTCTCCAGGAAGTAGTGCATGGTCACGACGGGGATGAAGACCGTCGCCGCGTCGAGGCCCTTCTCGATGCCGCGGCGCCAGTCCTGGCCCCAGGTGATCGTCTCGCGGTCCAGGAACAGGTCGACCTTGCGGCCGTGGCCCGCCGCGCAGTACTGCTGCAGCTTCTGCTTGAGCGGCGTGATGAAGCCGTCGAAGAGGTTGTCGTCCTCGTGCGTGAAGCTCAGGAAACAGCGGACCGCGGGTCGGTCGGACACGAAGTCGGTCAAGACCCACCTCCGGCTGGCTGGTCACGGCAGATTAAGCCGTCCGGCGGTCCCGGGGCAGGGGTGGCGAGAAGATGACCGGGAACTGTCCAGTCGTCCGGAATCTGGGCAGGAAGCCCGTCCGGAAGGCCAGTCAGGAAGCCACGGTCTGCAGGGCCTTGACCAGTGCCGCCGCGGTGAGCTCGACCTGCCATGTCCGGGCGCCGCCCGCGCGCAGGGCCTCGGCGACCACGTCTTCGGACAGCGTGGCCGGCGGGCGCCAGCAGGTACGGCGGACCAGGTCCGGCAGCATCAGGTTCTCCACCGGCAGCCGCCGCTCCTCGGCGATGGCCGCGAGAGCGGCGCGGGCCGCCGACAGCCGGGCGGCCGCGTCCGGGTCCTTGTCGGCCCAGCGGTTGACCGGCGGCGGGCCGTCGTTGGACTGGGCGGCCGTCGGCAGCTCACTCGCCGGCAGCGCCTTCGCCGCCTGCAGGTGACGCAGCCAGCTCGCGGTGTACTTGCGCTGCACCCGGCCGCTGAACACGGGCAGGGCCTGCAGCTCTTCGACGGTCTTCGGGTCGGCCGTCACGGCGTTGATGATCGCGCTGTCGGGCAGCACCCGGCTCGGCGCGCGGTCGCGCTTGCGGGCCAGCTCGTCGCGGGCCTGCCACAGCTCACGCACGGCGGCCAGGCCACGCGGGCTGCGAATCTTGTGCACGCCGGAGGTCCGGCGCCACGGCTCGGCGCGCGGCGCGGGCGGCGGGGCGGTGCGGACGGCCTCGAACTCCTGCCGCGCCCACTCCAGCTTGCCCTGCGCCTCCAGCTCCACCTCGAGCCGCTCGCGCAGCTCGTTCAGCAGCTCGACGTCGAGGGCGGCGTAGTTGAGCCAGTCCACCGGCAGCGGCCGCTTCGACCAGTCCGCGGCGCTGTGCCCCTTTTCCAGCGTGTAGCCGAGCAGCAGCTCCACCAGCGTGCCGAGCGCGACCCGCTCGTAGCCCGCCAGCCGTCCGGCCAGTTCGGTGTCGAACAGGGACTTGGGGTGCAGGTCCAGCTCGGCCAGGCACGGCAGGTCCTGGGACGCGGCGTGCAGCACCCACTCGGTGTCGTTGAGGACCTCGCGCAGCGGCGCCAGCTCGCCGTCGAGGGCGATCGGGTCGATCAGCACCGTGCCGGAGCCTTCACGGCGGAGCTGGACGAGGTAGGCCTTGGGCCAGTAGCGGTAGCCGGACGCCCGTTCGGTGTCCACGGCCACGGCGCCGGTCCCGGCGGCGAGCCGCGCGCACGCCTCGGCGAGAGCGGCCGCGTCGGTCACCACGGGCGGAGTGCCCTCGGTGGGTTCGCGTAGCAGCACAGGTGATCCAGCGGCCTCGGTGGTGTTGTCTCCGGTCCGGGCGCCGTCCGCCTGTGCACTGCTTTCCATGACTGACGACCCTACGGGACGGGCGTACCGCGCCTGGTCCGCCCGCCCCGCAGGGACTTCGTTCGCCTTCGTCAGCGGATCACACCGGCTCGCATGGCCAACGCGACCATCTGGGCCCGGTCACCCGTGCCGAGCTTGCGCCCGATCCGGGAGAGGTGCGACTTGACGGTGAGAGCGGAGAGCGAAAGCTCCTCGCCGATCTCCTTGTTGGACTGCCCGTCTGCGACGAGCTGCAGCACCTCGACCTCGCGGGCGGAAAGCTCGCGCGGGGTGTTGTCGGTGCCCGCGACCCGCGTGCCGGTCGCCAGGACCGGGGCCACGCTCGGATCGGCGTACACGCCGCCTTCCAGGACCCTGCGCACGCCGTCGGTCACCACGACCGGCGACGCGGACTTGAGCAGGTATGCCTGGGCGCCGGCCTGGAACGCCGACCTGACCGCATACGGGTCGTCGGACGATGCGAGCACCACAACACGAGGCCAGCCGTGGCTACGGAGTTCCGTAACCAGCTCGATGCCGCTGCCATCTGGCAGTCCGAGATCGAGGATCGCCAGGTCGCATGGCCCAGTGGCCTGCGCTCGCGCCCTCGCCTCGGCCACCGTGGCGGCCTCGTGGACGGTACCCGCACCCATCTGTGCGAGTCTTGCTGCGATTGCCTCCCTCAACAGCGGGTGGTCATCGACCACCAGCACGGAAAAAAGCTCTTCCCGCGGGTGCGGAACCATGCTCGCCGGCAAAGCACCGGCTGGCGTGGATCGAACGGCCTGAGATAAGCCGACGGTAGCCACGTCACTACCTCCCTGGAGTCGGTCGTGCCCCCCGACCGGCACCGGGACCTTCGGCCGTTCAGCCGCGCCAGCTTTAGACCGAAAGTGGTGTCGTCGAAGGCACTGTAGCCGCCCTGGGGCCGTTACGGGGGGATCGAATGGGTATCTATCTGAAACGACTCGTCACTCAGGGAGTTCGTTGTAACACGATCGGGCTAGTACCGAGCCGCTCGCTAACACATCGGCTCACCGGGGCGATGCAACAGAGTTACCGGAGTCGAAACGGCCGTGCAGATGGCCCGTGCAGCTGCGGATGCTTCCGCCCGGACGGCCCAAGGCCGGCCCGCCGAACCCGGAAAGTGGCCCCGGCCGGGGCAAGATCATCTTTATTCACGTTTGCCCGGACGACCCCGATACTGCTCTCGGTGATCGCCGCGGTGCCGGCCCCGCCCCGGGTGGCGGCACCTTGGCCGTGACCAGGGAATGACGCCGGGTGATCATGGGGTGTTCACGAAAGTGAACGTCCGCCCGTGCTAGTGCGTGCGGTCCCAGGTGGACGGACGTGAAACGACCTCAGGATCGCGCGCGAGCGGTCTCCGGTGGATCAGTTGTCCAGACCACGTGGGGGTCGCCAGGGCGCGCTCAGGGCGCGGGAGGCCCGTTCAGCGGCTTCCCGACCGGGTGAACTTGGGAAATCAGGAGCTCTGGCGCTGCTCGAACAGCGTCACGCCGACCGGCGGCAGGCCCACGACGCTCGCCATGACCTGGCAGAACGCGTACCCGTGCGCCCGCAGCGCCGAGTCCGTGGGCGTCCAGGACGCCCGCAGTTCCAGGTCGTCGGTGCGGGACGGCCCCGCGATGTCGCCGAACCGCGCCGACGAGGTCTCGGTGACCGTGCCGCCCAGCGCGGTCCAGGTCGCGCCGGACGCCTCGAGCGCGTCGGTCAGCCACGACCAGCCGACGGCCGGCAGGAACGGATCGGTGGCCAGCTCGTTGTCCAGCTCCGCGCGCACGTACATGACCAGGCGGAGCACACCGTCCCAGCCTTCCTGGCCGTCCGGGTCGTGCAGCAGGACCAGCCGGCCGGACGCCAGCACGTCCGCCGGGCCCGAAACCTCGCAGCTCACCGCGTACGACCAGGGGGCGAGCCGCTGCGGCGCGCGCATCGACTCCAGCTGCACCTCCGGGCGGGGCCGGACGGACTGCAGCGCCGCGACGGCTTCGCGGAATAGCTCGGGCACTGGCGTCATCGCGGTCACAGAACGACTGTAGGGCGGCAACGCCCGGTTGCGGCCGCAGGCGCGCCGAGGGACCCCCGACCGGCCGAGCCCCGCGATGACGACGTTGTCGGGCGGCTCCGGGAACGTGGGTGGCCAGGTGCTGGTGAGGGCCCTATGGGTTATTTACTCCGGTTGTAGTGGTCTGGGGGGAGACCACTACAACCGGAGTAAATGAGGCGTAGGGCGCGCGGCGGCAAAGGTGGTGTTGAGGTCGCCGCAGGTGGTGTTGAGGTGGCCGCGGGTGGTGTTGAAGTGGCGCTGTCGCTTCGAGGTGGCGTTGTCGCTCGGGACGCCGCGGTCCGGCCGCCGGAGGGTAGAGCCGGTTCTCGCGTCGGAGTGACCGGGCGTTCCCTCCGACCTTGCGGTGACGTCGTGAGCGGCGTCGCGGTGGCGCACCGGCACTGCAGCCCTCCGGCATTGCCCCGCCTCCGGCATTGCCCCGCCTCCGGCATCGCAACCCCTCCGGCGCCGCTCCGTCTCCGGCGTCGAGTTGCTCCGGCATCGGAACCCTCTGGTACCGCGTCGTCTCCAGTGTCGAGCTGCTCCGGCACCACTTCCGGCCCGGCCTCGGCACCGAACCGCCTCCGGTGTCGAGTCGCTCCAGCACCGCAGCCCTCCAGCACCGCAGCCCTCCAGCACCGCAGCCCTCCGGCACCGCGCAGCCCATCCGGCACCGCCCTGCCTCCGGCACCGCCCTGCCTCCGGCATTGAGCCACTTCGGCACTGCGCCCCTCCGGCATCGAGCCGCCCGGCCTTCTGTACTGCCCCGTCTCTGACCCGCCCCACCTCTGACCCGCCCCACTTCTGGCCCCGCCCCACCTCGGGCCCCGACTCCCGCCCCATCTCCGGTACTGAACCGCTCCGGCACCACCTCCGGCCCGACCTCGGCACCGAACCGCCTCCGGCACCACCTCCGGTGCCGACCCGGGCCGAGCCCGGCCCGGCCGAGTGGGACGATGGAAACCGTGCCCCAGCTTTCTTCTTCGCCTGCCTCGATCCGTCGCGACCTCGGGGGGTCGCCGTTCCTGGCGGCGGCCCGTGGTGAGCGGCCCGCTCGCACTCCGGTCTGGTTCATGCGCCAGGCCGGGCGCTCGTTGCCGGAGTACCGCAAGCTGCGTGAGGGCGTCGCGATGCTCGACGCGTGCTTCGACCCCGAGATGCTGGCCGAGATCACGCTGCAGCCGGTCCGTCGGCACGGCGTGGACGCGGCCGTCCTGTTCAGCGACATCGTGGTGCCGCTGAAGGCGGCGGGCCTGGACATCGACATCGTGCCGGGCACCGGGCCCGTGGTGGCCGAGCCGGTGCGCGACGCCGCGGCCGTGCGGGCGCTGCCGCTGCTCGAGACGGAGCAGGTGGCGCGCGTCGCCGAGGGGGTCGGGCTGCTGGTCGAGCGGCTGGGGACGACGCCGCTGATCGGGTTCGCCGGTGCGCCGTTCACGCTGGCCAGCTACCTCATCGAGGGCGGGCCGAGCCGCAACCACGAACACACCAAGGCGCTCATGCACTCCGAGCCCGCGCTGTGGCACGAGCTCGCGGGGCGGCTCGCCGACATCGCGCTGACCTTCCTGCGCGCGCAGCTCGACGCGGGCGTCGACGCGATCCAGCTCTTCGACTCGTGGGCGGGCGCGCTGTCCGAGCGCGACTACCGCGAGTTCGTCCAGCCGCACTCGGCGAAGGTGCTCGCTGGCGTCGCGAACTACGGCGTGCCGCGGATCCACTTCGGCGTCGGCACCGGCGAGCTGCTGGTCGCGATGCGCGAGGCGGGCGCGGACGTGATGGGCGTCGACTGGCGGATCCCGCTGGACGAGGCCGTGCGCAGGCTCGGCGGCTCGGCCGTGGTCCAGGGCAACCTCGACCCGGCGCTGCTGTACGCGTCGTGGCCGGTGCTCGAGGCCGAGGTCCGCCGGATCGTCGAGGAGGGCCGCTCGGCCGAGGGGCACATCTTCAACCTGGGCCACGGGGTGCTGCCCAGCGTGGAGCCCGAGGTGCTGGCCCGGGTGGTCGAGCTGGTGCACTCGCTGTGACCCGCCGGGTCGCCGTCGTCGGCGGGGGCATCTCCGGGCTGGTCGCGGCGTATCGGCTGCGCACGCTGCTCGGCGACGACGTCGCGATCACCGTCTTCGAGGGCACGCCCGCGGTCGGCGGCAAGCTGCGCACGGCCGAGGTGGGCGGCGTCCGTTACGACGTCGGCGCGGAGGCGTTCCTGGCGCGCCGGCCGGAGATGACGGCGCTGGCCGCCGAGGTCGGCCTCGGCGAGCGGCTGGTGCACCCGACGACGGCGCGCGCGAAGATCCACGCCGGCGGCACGGTGCTGGGCTTGCCGCCGGGCACGGTGATGGGCGTGCCCGCGTCGGCCGACGCGGTGGCCGGGGTGCTGTCCGAGGACGGCCGCCGCGCCGTCGAGAAGGAGCGCTCGCTGGGGCCGGTGGACCTGGCCGGCGACGACGTTCCGCTCGGTCCGCTGCTGCGCGGCCGGTTCGGCGACGAGCTGGTGGACCGGCTGGTCGACCCGCTGCTCGGCGGCGTCTACGCGGGCGGCGCCGACGGCCTCGGCCTGCGCGCGACGATGCCCGGCCTGGCCAACGCGGTGGCGGGCGGCGCGGCCTCGCTCACCGAGGCCGCGGAGTCCTTGCTGCCCAAGACCCCTGGCCGCCCGGCGCCGGTGTTCGGCACGCTGACCGGCGGCTTGTCGGGGCTGCTCGAACGGCTGCTGGAGCTTTCCGGCGCCACGCTGCGGACGTCGGCGACCGTGCGCGCGCTGACCCGGACCGCGGCGGGCTGGCGGCTGGACGTCGGCGCAGCCGCACCGGCGCACGCGCCCGAGGGCACCCCGGTGGACGTCGACGCGGTGCTGCTCGCCGTGCCCGCGCCGGCCGCAAGGCGGCTGCTCGACGGGGTCGTCCCGGCTGCGTCGACGGCGTTCGGCGAGGTGGAGCTGGCGTCCATGGCCGTGGTCGCGCTGGCGCTGCCGCCGGGCACCGAGCTGCCGGACGCCTCGGGGATTCTGATCGGCGCGGGGGAGCGGGACGCCTCGGGCGTGCCGTACGCGGCGAAGGCGTTCACCTTCTCCTCCAACAAATGGGCGCACTACGGCGGGGAGGGCCCGGTCCTGGTCCGCGGCTCTGTCGGCCGCTTCGGCGAGCCCGGCGCCCTGAACGGCGACGACGACGGGCTGGTCCGGGCGGTCCGCGACGACCTCGCGCGCCTGACCGGCGTGACCGTCGAGCCGATCGACACCCTCGTCACGCGCTGGGGCGGCGGCCTGCCGCAGTACGGCGCGGGGCACCTGGGGCGGGTCGAGCGGATCGAGCGCGCCGTCGCCGAGGTGCCGGGCCTGGCCGTCGCGGGCGCGACCCTGCACGGCGTGGGGCTGCCCGCGTGCGTCGCCACCGCGGACGCGGCCGCACGGCGGATCGCGGACCAGCTGCGGGACTGAGTTGTCCACAGGCCGGGTGGTGCCGGCCCGGTTGTCCACAGTGTGACGGAGGCGCTTGGCGCTCCGGCGCCGCGCAGTGCCAGGATGGAGGCATGGCGCGGCTGAACTACAACGAGCTCAACGACAGCATCCGTTACACCACCTGGTCGGTCTTCCGGATCGAGCCGGGACGGCTGGGCGAGGACCGCGGGACGGCGGGCCGCGAGACCACCGAGTACCTCGACGGGCTCGAGGCCAAGGGCGTGATCGTGCGCGGGGTCTACGACCTGGCCGCGCTGCGCGCCGACGCCGACTACATGATCTGGTGGCACGCCGAGGAAATCGAGCAGGTGCAGGCCGCGTACGCGGGCTTCCGCCACACGCCGCTGGGGCGCGCGTCGACGCCGGTGTGGAGCCAGACCGCGCTGCACCGGCCCGCGGAGTTCAACAAGAGCCATGTCCCGGCGTTCCTGGCCGGTGAAGAGCCGCGCAAGTACATCTGCGTGTACCCGTTCGTCCGCTCGTACGAGTGGTACCTGCTGCCCGACGACGAGCGCCGCAAGATGCTCGCCGACCACGGCAAGGAGGCGCGGGACTACCCGGACGTGCGCGCCAACACCGTCGCGTCCTTCGCGCTCGGCGACTACGAGTGGATCCTCGCCTTCGAGGCCGACGAGCTGCACCGCATCGTCGACCTGATGCGCCACCTGCGCGGTACTGAGGCTCGCCGCCACGTGCGCGAGGAGATCCCGTTCTACACGGGCACCCGCGTGCCGCCGGCCGAGCTCGTCGCGGCACTGCCGTAACCGCCGTGGAAGACGTGCTGGCCGGGGTCTGGCAGACGCTCACCGGCGACTCGCTGCCGGCCGTCGGGGTGGGCGGTGACGAGAACGTGCTGTCCGGCCCGTTCCGGGTTGCCGCGGCGGCGACGTCATCCGTCGCAGCCGCCACCCTCGCGGCCGCGGAGCTGCTCAAGCTGCGCGGGATCGAGCCCGGCGTTGTCGGGGTGGACGCCCGGCACGCCGCGGCCGCGTTCCGCAGCGAGTGGCACCTGCGTGTGGACGGGCAGCCCGGGCCGAATCCGTGGGGCCCACTGTCCGGCGACTACCGGGCTGCCGACGGCTGGGTGAAGCTGCACTGCAACTACCCGCGGCACGAGGCCGCTGTCTGCTGGGCGCTCGGCGTGCCGGCGAGCCGCGAGTCCGTGACGAAGACGGTGGCCGCCAAGACCGCCGCCGAGGTCGAGTCCGCCGTGGTGGCGGCTGGCGGCGCGGCCGCGCTGATGCGCTCGCGCGAGGAGTGGCTCGCGCACCCGCAGGGCGAGGCCGTCGCGGATCTTCCGGCGGCGGAGCTGCGGCGGATCGGCGACGCGCCGAAGCGGCTGCTGTACGACTCCGACCGCCCGCTGGGCGGAGTCCGGGTGCTGGAGCTGACGCACGTGCTGGCCGGCCCCGTCGCCGGGCGGGTGCTCGCCGCGCACGGCGCGAACGTGGTGCACGTCGGCGCCGCCCACCTGCCGCGCATCCCGGTGCTGACGATGGACACCGGGCAGGGCAAGCGTTCGTCGTTCGTCGCGCTCGACACCGAGGGCGGCCGCGCGCGGCTGAAGAAGCTCATCTCCCGCGCGGACGTGCTGGTGCAGTCGTTCCGCCCGGGTGCGCTCGCGCGGATCGGCTTCGGCCCGGAGCAGCTGGCCGAGCTGCGGCCCGGGCTGGTGATCGCCGACCTGTCGGCCTACGGCTGGCAGGGCCCGTGGGCGCGGCGTCGTGGTTTCGACAGCTTGGTGCAGCTCTCGTCCGGGATCGCGGAGGAGGGCGCGCGCGTCGCGGGCGCCGAGGGCCCGGTGCCGCTGCCCGCGCAGGCCCTGGACCACGCCACGGGCTGGCTCGCCGCCGCGGCGGTCATGACGGCCGTGCGCCGCACCGTGACCGAGGGCGGGACCTGGCAGGCCAGGCTTTCGCTCGCGGGCACCGGTCGCTGGCTGGACTCGCTGGGGCGCAAGGAAAGCGTACCGTCCGAAGTGGACTACTCGGACCTGCTGGAGGACGTGGACAGCGACTACGGCCGGATGACGCGGGTGAAGATGGCGGGCGTGCTACCAGGCGCGCCGCCGTACTGGGACCACGCTTCGCACTTGCCGGGCGCCGATACCGCGATGTGGCATCTGCCGTAGGGCTCCTGTTATGCGGGCGTGCGGTCGCTTTCGGAGTTGCCGCCGTCTGGCTGGCTGGTGTGGTGTGTTGGCCGTCCAGTCGAGCCGGTGTGGTGGCGCTCGGCGGGTGACTGGGCCGGTGTGATGTGTTCGCCGTCCGGTCCAGCCGGTGTGACAGTGCTCGGTAGGTGACTGGGCCGGTGTCACGGCATTCGTTCGGTAGCAGGGGCTTCGCTTGAGCCCAGGTCAGCGCTTCCACCGCTGGAACCAGCGGGGTTTCGGCAGGTCGCCGCGGGCGACGAGCCAGGTGACGAACGTGTCGGCGTACTCGCGGGCCCGCACGGTCACCGCCTTCGGGTGCTCGGCCGCGTAGGCGTCGAACAGCGGCCGGAACCGTTCGCCCAGTGCCTCGGGCAGGTCCGGGCGCAGGTACGCGACGAGCTTGCGCCGCTTGGTCAGCAGCACATCGGCCTCGATCAGCAGCCGCGCCGGGTCGAAGCCGGACGGGGCGGGCGCGCCGGTGAGCAGCGTCTCGAGCAACGCGGCCTGACGAGCGGCAAGGTCTTCGCGAGTCACGGGGTCACCACCGGCGTGCGCTGCGGGCCGAGGGCGTTGGGTTGCGTGGCGTGGTCACGGTCGTTTGCGTGGCATGTTGAGGCGTCGGTGTCGCGGCGTTTCCACAGTCGTTCGCGTGGCGTGCTGAGGGAGTCGGGCGTCGCCGCGTGTTTACGGTCGCTTGGTGACCTGCTGAGGGCGTCGGCGTTGCGGCATCTCCACAGCCGCTCGCATGGTGTGCTGAGGGAATCGGATGTGGCGGCGTGTTCACGGTTGCTTGGCTGGCCTGCGGAGGCGTGCTCGCGATGTGATGGGGTGTGTTCACGGGTGCCACCGCCGGCTGCGCGGAGGTGCGTTTGCCGTCTGTGGCGGGCGTGTTCACGGTTCCACCGTCGCGCGGAGGGCGGCCAGCTCGGCGGCGAGTTCGGTGTCGGTGGGGTAGTCGTCGTCGCGTTCCAGCAGGACGCCGGGTGGGTCGGTGCGGCGGCGCAGTTCGGCGAGCAGGTCGAGCACCTGCGGGAGCACTGGGTGGGCGTGGGTGTCGTGGTAGACGCCGTCGCGCTCCACGCCGCCGGCCATGTGCACGTAGGCCAGGCGTTCCCAGGGGATGCCGTCGAGGAAGGCGGCCGGGTCGGTGCCGACGTTGCGTGCGTTGGCGTACAGGTTCGCCACGTCGATGATCAGCAGGCAGCCGGTGCGCTCGGTCAGCTCGGTGAGGAACTGTTCCTCGGTCAGCTCGTTCTCCGGCCATTCCAGCAGGGCCGCGATGTTCTCCAGTGCGAACGGGACGTCCACTATGGACTGAGCCAGCCGTACGTTCGCCACCAGCACATCGAGCGCCTCGCGGGTGCGCGGCAGCGGCATCAGGTGCCCGGAGTCGAGCCCACCCGCGCGGACGAAGCACACGTGGTCGCTGACCAGCGGCGCGTCGAGCGCGCGGCTCAGCTCGGCGAGGTGCTCGACGCGTGCGGTGTCCAGCGGCTCCGCCCCGCCCAACGAGAGCGACACCGCGTGCGGCAGCACCGGCATTCCCCGCTCCCGCAACGAGAGGAGGCTCTCGGGCAGGTGTGGCGCGTGCAGATTCTCGGCGACCACTTCGACCCAGTCGACGCCGGGCATCCGTGCGATCGACAGGTCCAGCTCCTCCCGCCACCCGATGCCGATGCCGAGCCGGGTGCCCGGGGTCGCGCTCGGGCTCGCCGGAGTGGCGGCGCGCGCCTCGGTTCGTGTTGTCGCGCTTGGCTGTGCTGCCGGGTCGGCCGTTGCCGGGGCGGCCGGTCCGGTCTGTGTCGCCGGGTGGGCCCAGCGTGCCGAACCGGCGTGGGTCGCTGAGTGGGCCGGTGCTGCCGAACTGGCCTGGGCCGCCGAGTCATCCTGTCCTGTCGAGTCGGCATGCGTCACCGGGCGGGCCTGTGTTGCCAAGTTGGACTGGGTCGCTGCGTCGGCCGGTGCTGCTGAGCCATCGTGCGTTGCCGGGTGGGCCTGTGGTGCCGAGTTGGCGTGGGTTGCCGGGTCGGCTGGTGCTGGCGAGTTGGCTTGGATCGCCGAGTCGGCCTGTCCTGGTGGGCCGAACTGCGTCGCCGCGTCGGTTTTTGGTGTCGGGTCTGGAGTGCTCGTCTCAGCCACCGCACCCTCCGCCACCGCCGCCGCAGGATGAGCCACCGCCGCAGGAAGAGCCGCTGCTGCAAGAGGAACCGCTGATGTACGACGAGCCGCCGGAAGAGCCGCCGCCGGACCAGCCGGGGGAGGCCAGCGCGGTGCTCAGTTCCTCGTCCGGGTACATGGCTAGTCCGCCGAGTGCGACGGCCGCCGCAGCGCCGGCGAACAGTGCGTCACCGCGGGCCGTCGGGGCGAACTCCTCAGGTCGTTCTGCCGCTTGCAGGTCCGCGCGGGCCCGGGTGACCAGAGCTTCGCCGGCCGATGTCGGGTGGTGGCGGCGGTGCTTCCGGCGGCTGGCCACCCGCGCCAGGACAGTGAGCACTCCCGTGAAGATCACCAGCGCGATGAGCCCGCCCACCGGACGGTCCAGGGCCACGCCGTTCACCAGCCGCACCACGCCGATCGCGAGGAGCAGCAGGTACAGGAGGAAAACAGCCTTCCGGGCCTTCGCCACGCCGCCCTCGGGCAAGAGCAGGCCACGCCGGTCCAGGTCCGCCTCGATGTCCTTCACCGCGCGGGCATCCATCACCTGCATCCGCAGCGCGTTGGTCGTCATGCTCCGCCCCGCCGCCTTCGCGACCGCGTGGACAGCCCGCTCCAGCGGCTCCTGCGGGGCCTCGCCCGCCGCGCTCAGCTGACGGTAGCTGTTCACCCGCAGCAGGCCACGCTCGACCAGCGCCGCGATCGCCGCGTCGATGGCGCGGGGAACGCCGCCCGCGAGGTAAGCCAACTGATAGACGCCCGGCATCGAGCCGTCGTGGGTGGCCGGCGTCGAGCGGGCCCGCGCCCGCACGATGGCGGGCAAAGCCAACTGGACGACCAGCAGCAACGCCAGTGCCAGCCCGTACAGCAGCAGGAACTGCGGCCCCGAGACACCCCACGGCTCGTTCATCGTGCGCCCCCTCGTCCTCTGAGTCGGTGGACCCTACTGTCCGTTTCGCCCGTTCGGGTCGGTAGAACTGACGGCACCGGGCCGCCGCGGGTTCCCGCTAGCTGCTGCCGCCGCCACCGCATCCGCCGCCGCCTCCGCAGCCTGAGCCGCCACCGCAGCCCGAGCCGCCGCCACAGCTCGAACCGCTGCAGCTCGACCCACCGCCGCAACTCGAACCGCCGCCCCACGAGGAACCGGCGATCCACGCCCCCGCACCGGCCGCGTAGCCGGCCTGCGATCGACCGCGCCGCGGTGCGCGCGGCGCCACGGTGCCGCGGCTGAGCGCGACCCGGATGTCGCGGTCCGGGTAGTTGGCGAGCCCGCCGACGGCGACTGCGCCGGCCGCGCCGGTGACCAGGCTTTCGTCGGCCCAGCCGGCCGTTGCCGCGGCGCGGCCCGCTTCGGTGAGCCGGGGTCCTGCGGTGCGCGTGGCCTGCGCGAGTGCGACCACCGACAGCGCGAGTGCTACGGCGGCGGCGATCAGCAGATCACCAGCGAACGTCCCGCGCAGCACGTCCACCAGGAACCAGACCAGGCCGACGGTGAGCAGCGCCGACTCCACGATCAGGGTGCGCTGCCAGGCTTTCCGCACCGGCGCTTCGTCGACGATCAGTCCGTGTGAGACCAGTTCGCCAGTGAGGGCCCGCATTGCCGGGCTCCGGGACAGCTCGCCGACCACGCCGGTCACGCCGGACCGGAGGCCGATGATCGCCACGGCCTCACGGCCGAGCGGGTCGGTGGGCGCGAGCGGGGTCAGGTGCAGCCGTCCACCGCTGTCGACGCGGACCTGCTCGCGCTCGATCATCCCGGCCACCACCGTCTGGCCGACGCGGACCGGGCCGCCGGTCAGCATCGCGACGTGCGCCAGCGACGGGAGCCCTGTCACCGAGCGGCCGCCGCGTAATGCCCGCCGGTCGCGGACGAACGCGCGGAGCAGGACGAACACGCCCAGCGCGATGCTTGCGGTGGCGAAGATCGCGCCGTCGATTCCCCAGGTCCCAGTCATAGGTCCGCCCTCCCCAGTAGCGTGCCGTTGTTCCATTTTGCACGCTTCAGGGAGGGCGGAGGGCCGTCCTGGCCTTAAGTCTTGGTCAAGCCAAGGGCTCAGGACTCGGGGACGAGTTTCATGGAGATCGAGTTGATGCAGTAGCGCTGGTCGGTCGGCGTTTCGTAGCCTTCGCCCTCGAAGACGTGCCCGAGGTGGCTGTGGCAGGAGGCGCAGAGCACCTCGATGCGGCGCATGCCCATGGCCCGGTCCTCGCGCAGCAGCACGGCGTCGGAGTCGGCCGGGTCGTAGAACGACGGCCAGCCGCAGTGGCTCTCGAACTTCGTGTCGCTGCGGAAGATCTCGGCCCCGCAGGCGCGGCACTCGTAGACACCGGTGGTCTTCGTGTCGGTGTACTCGCCGACGAACGGCTGCTCGGTGCCCGCCTGCCGGAGCACGGCGTACTCCTCAGGGCTCAGCTCCGTGCGCCATTCCTGCTCGGACTTCACCACGCGGGGCGTGGTGCCGACGACGGGTTTCATACCTTTCACCAGCCCCACGTTACCCCCGGAGGAAGGCGATCGCGTGCGTCACGATGTCCCATGCGGTGACGATCACGCCGAACACGATGAGCACCGCGATCAGCGCGGACACCCAGTAGCGCAGACCGCCGAGACGGTTGCTGGAATCGGCGAAGTCGCCTACCTGGTCCAGGCACGCCTCCACCGTGAACGTCGGCCCGGTGTGCTCCATCCGGTCCAGGTGGGCAGCGAACGCGCGGGCCTCCGGGTCGTACGGGTCGAGCCCGACGAGGTCCTCGTGGAAACGGGGATTCCAGCCCGGTGGCACAGCTGCGCTCTCGGCCATGCCACCACGGTAAGCCATCGGGCCTGATCAGCACACTCCCGAAGCGGCGAGTGTCACTGGTTCGGCGTCCCGGCGGACCAGTGGAGGCGTCCGCCGGTCCTGGCGTCCGGAGCAGCGATCGAATCGCCTGCAGGCGTTGTTCCGCCAGTCTGCTTCTCGGACTACCGGGCGGCTACGGGCACTGGCGCTGATGAAGCAGGAACGGGTGCCCGCTCAAAACGCCAGTGGAAACTCAGATGTCGTTATTCGCGACTGGCGCTGCCGGATTTCCATGACTGTCGGTGACGTCTTCGCGATAAAGACAGGTTTGATCAATGGACAAGAAACCGGCGGCTCGGACGATACCTGGAGTGCCGGTATCTCACGCCGGGTAGCCGCCGGTTGGGGTGTCTTACTGGTTGGAAGCCTGTTGGCTCTTCGTGTCCGAGTCGATGAGGAGCTGTCCGCCGGAGCTGATGACCCTGAACGTCCTGGCTTCGCTGTGGTCGGGGAAGTTGACCGTGACAGTGATGGTCACCGAGCCGTCGGCGTTGTCGGCGCCGCGGGCGCCCTTGCTGCTGACCGACTGGAACTTGGCCCAGTACTGGTTGAACGTGTCCTGGGTGCCGTAGACCTGCTGGGCCGCCGGGGTGAGCATCGACCACGCCGCCGCAGCCGCCTGCGGGAAACTGTAGAAGTCGATCACCCGCTGGCCAGCGGGTGAGAAGCCGATCTGGCCTTCGTTCGGGGTCTGGCCGAGGCCTGCGACGGGGGGTGAACTGGGCGTGTTGCTGGCCGGGTTTGACGCGCCCGCCGAGTTCGACGGCGGCGGCTGCTGGCCGACCGGCGACGTGCCCTTGTCGTTGCCGCTGCCGTTGCTCAGGACCAGGAAGACGACCACCGCGACGACGACCACGGCCGCCGCGCCGCCGGCGAGGATCGCGGCCTTGCGCTTGGTGTCCGCGGATTTGCCGTTCGGGTAGCTCGGGGCGGCTGCCGTGGTGGCGGGGGTGCGGGGCGGCGTCGGGGGTCTGCTCTGGGCTGGTTGCGGACGCGGCGGGGTCTGGGGCGGCGTCTGCTGGAGCGGGGCGGCCTGGCGCGGCGGGGTCTGGGGCCCAGCGGACTGAGGCCCAGCGGGCTGAGGCCCGGAGCTCTTGGGCCCAGGCGTCTGGGGCGGCGCGGCCGGCGAGCGCATCGGCATGAACGCCGCCGTCGGCGTGCGCGGCGGGTTCGACGGGGCCTTCTGGGCCGGGATCGGCGCGGAGGACGGGGACTGCGCTTCCGCGCGCTGCCACGGCGGACGCGAGCCGACGCGGTCGCCCTGGTTGCCGGACAGCAGGAGCGGGGTCATCGGCGGGGTCGGCTCGCCCGCGGTCAGCGCGGCCAGGCGCTCGCGGGCCTCCGCCATGCTCGGGCGCTCGGCCGGCTCGCTGCGCAGCAGGCTCATCAGCAGCGCGGTGGCCGGGCCCGCCTGGGTCGGCGGGTTGATCTGGCCGTTCGCGGCCGCGTAGAGCAGTGCGAGCTGGTTGGTGGTGTTGCCGTACGGCGTCTGGCCTTCGATCGCCTGATAGAGCGTGGCACCGAGGGCGAAGACGTCGGAGCTGGGCACCGGGTCGGCGCCGCGGGCCAGCTCGGGCGCGAGGTAGGCCGGGGTGCCGCCGATCAGGCCGGTCTGGGTGAGGGTCATGTCACCCGCCGCGCGCGAGATGCCGAAGTCGGTGATCTTCGCGGTGCCGGTCTCGTCGATCAGGATGTTGCCCGGTTTGACGTCGCGGTGCACGATCCCGGCGCGGTGCGCCGCGACCAGCGCGGCCGCGACCTGCTCGCCGATGCGCGCGACCTGGCCCACCGGCAGGGTGCCCTGGTCGGCCAGCACGGCGGACAGGCTCGGGCCGTTCAGGTACTCCATCACCAGGCACGGGTCGCCGCTGTGCTCGGCGATGTCGAACACCACGATGGCGTTCGGGTGCTGGAACCGGGCCGCGTTCTTGGCCTCGCGCATCGCGCGCTGGCGCATGTTGTCGCGCTCGGCCTCCGACACACCCGGCTGCGGCAGGATCTGCTTGATCGCCACCGACCGTTCCAGGCGCACGTCGACGGCGCGCCACACCACTCCCATGGCACCGCTACCAATGTGCTCGACGAGGCGATAGTGCCCCGCGATCAGCTGACCGGTGTCGATGGCGACCGCTCCTGACGAAATCCCGGTGATCGTGGTCCTGCGCAGCGCGGATGGCCCTCGCGCACCCAAACGAGTGTAGCGGTCGAGCGGGCGGGGCCGCCGTCAGCCAGCCGGTGCCGGCGCCGCGGTCTCTTCCGCCTCGGGCGCCGGCGCGCGCTTCTTCAGCACCCTGACCAGGCCGATGGCGCCGGCGGCCGCGAAGACGCCGTAACAGACCAGGAGCGCGGGCGGCGTGTCGCCGGTGAGCGCGTCGCCGAGGATGACCACCGCGACCGTGCCCGGGACGCTGCCCAAAGCCGTCCCCACCAGGTACGGGACCAGCCGGACGGACGAGACGCCGCACAGGTAGCTCAGCGGTGCGAAGGGGACCACGGGGATCAGCCGCAGCGAGGTGATCGCCAGCACGCCGCCGCCGGAGAGCCGCTCGTTGACCAGGCGGACCGGCGCTCGGTGCAGGTGCCGCGTGACCAGGTCCCGGCCCAGCATCCGGGCCAGGCCGAAGGACAGCCCGGCGGCGATCGTCGTCGCCACCAGGCCGATGGCGATCCCGGCCACCGTGCCGACGAGCAGCCCGGCGGCGAGATTGAACACAGTGCGCGGAATCGGTGCCACGGTGAGCAGGGAGTACGCCAGCAGCAGGAGCAGCGGCGTCGCCGGGCCGGTCGCCGTGGACCAGCGCCGGAGGTCGGCCGGACCGGGGATCGGCAGGAACACCGCGGCCGCCGCGAAGAGGGCGAGCACGGCGAGCGCGAGGATCAGCTTGGTTCGGCCGGACACCCTTCCACGGTAGGGCACCGCCGGTTCGCGAAGGCCGGGCGCCCGCCGCTGTTCCGGCTACGGTGTGCGCATGCCCAAGAACGGCGATCCGGTCGAGTACCAGGTGGGACCGCGCTCCGTCCGAGTGTCGAGTCCCGACAAGGTCTACTTCCCGCAGCGCGGCATCACCAAGCGTCAGGTGGTCGAGTACTACCTCGCCGTGGCGGAGCCGTTGCTGCGCGCGATCGGCGAGCGGCCCACCACGCTGAAGCGCTATGTCGACGGCGTCGAGGGCGAGTGGTTCTACGCCAAGCGCGTGCCGAAGGGGGCGCCCGACTGGCTCGAGACGGCGCGGATCGCCTTCCCGTCCGGCCGCACGGCCGACGAGGTCTGCCCCACCGAGGCCGCGGTGTTCGCCTGGGCGGCGAACCTCGGCACGTTCGACTTCCACCCGTGGCCGGTCCGGCGGTCCGATGTGGACCATCCGGACGAACTGCGCGTGGACGTCGACCCGCCGGACTCGGCGGGGTTCGACGACGCCGTGGCGGTCGCCCGGGTCGTGCGCGAGGTGCTGGCGGACGCCGGGCTCACCGGCTACCCCAAGACTTCCGGCGGCCGCGGGGTGCACGTGCTCGTGCGGATCCGGCCGGAGTGGGACTTCATCGCGGTGCGCCACGCCGTGATCGCGCTCGGCCGCGAGGTCGAGCGGCGGGCCCCGGAGCGGGCGACCGTCTCGTGGTGGAAGGAGGAGCGCGGCGGCCGCGTCTTCCTCGACTACAACCAGGCGGCCCGCGACCGCACCGTCGCCTCCACCTGGTCGGTCCGCGGCACGCCCCGCGCCACCGTCTCGACGCCGCTGACCTGGGCGATGCTGGACGACGTCCATCCGGACGACTTCGACGTCCTCACCGTCCCCGGCTTCTACGCCGAGCACGGCGACCTCCACGCGCCGATGGACGAAACGGCGTTCGGCCTCGAAACGCTGCTGGAGTGGTACGAACGCGACGACCGCGACCTCGGCGGCGCGGAGCTGCCGTACCCGCCGGACTACCCGAAGATGCCCGGCGAGCCCAAGCGTGTGCAGCCGAGCAAGGCCCGTTCCGACCCGGAGTGACGGCCCGGACGCCGGCTGTGGTCACCCTGGGTGATCAACTCGGCCGGTGGTACGGAATCACACCTTCACGTCTGCATAACGTTCCTGCTGGTCAACGAATGGCGCGGGTACTGTTCTGCGGGCCCCGGGGAGGACGGGGCCGGTCCGGGCTGTAACGGGGTGAGGTCGCCCCGCGACCTCGGACCGGAGTGCCCTGGGGGCAGGCTGGAGGAGGGAGGCCTTTCGTGGACGACCTGATCGCGTTCCTCGCCGCGCGGGTGGGCCAGCGCCAGGCGATGATCATGCAGGCCGTGCGGAAGGCGAAGGACGGCGAGCCGCTCAATCGCGGTGAGGCGAAGGTGGCGGTCGAGCAACGCGTGCGCGCGCTGGGCGACATCGAGATCGACGTGGTCAACCAGATGATCAACGAGGTCGAGGCGACCCGCCGCATCATGCTCGCCCACCGGACCACGGTGTCCGAGAAGGTGCCCGGTTTTCCGCTCTACGGCAGCGAATACTGGTGCGAGACCTGTCACGTCCCCGCCGACGAGGCCGGGTCGAACTGGTGTCTCACGCTGCGCCTGCTCGCCCTGCCGTACGCCGACCACCCGGACTACAGCGAACGCTGGCGCCCCTGACTGCTCGTGAGTGTTCATGACGGTTCTAACCGTCATAGCCACTCACGAGCCCTTGCGCGGGAATCCGAGCCCCCGCAACGGTGTTGACCCCAACGTGACGTACCGGATCTCCGTTCTCGACCGCTCGCCCGTCCGACGTGGGCGGGGGAACGGGCAGGCGCTGCGCGACACCGTCGCGTTCGCGGGGGACATCGAGGCGCTGGGGTACCACCGGTTCTGGGTTTCGGAGCACCACGGCGTGCCCGGGGTCGCCGGGTCGGCGCCGACGGTGCTGGCCGCGGCCGTCGCGTCGGCGACCGGGCGGATCCGCGTGGGCACCGGGGGAGTGATGCTGCCCAACCACCGGCCGCTGGTCGTGGCGGAGCAGTTCGGGGTGCTCGACTCCCTGTTCCCCGGCCGGATCGACCTCGGGCTGGGCCGCTCGGTCGGCTTCACCGACGGCGTCCGCCGCGCGCTCGGGCAGGGCAAGGAGGCGGCCGACGACTTCGGGGACCAGGTGCGCGAGCTGCTCGCCTTCTTCCGCGGCGACCAGGCGGACTACCCCGGGGTGCACGCGATCCCGGCCGAGGGCCGCCGGGTGCCCGCGTTCCTGCTGGCCACCGGTTCCGGCGCCGCGCTCGCCGCGGAGCTGGGGCTGCCGCTGGTCATCGCGCCGGTCCGCGGCGAGCGGGTCCTGCTCGACGCCGTCGCGCGGTACCGCGACGAGTTCCGGCCCTCGGACCAGGCCGCGGAGCCGTATGTCGTCGTGTCGACAGCGGTCGCCGTCGCCGATTCCACGGCGGCCGCGCGCCGGCTGCTCGTGCCGGAAGCGTGGGCCACGGTCTACTCGCGCAGCCACGGCGTCTTCCCGCCGCTTTCGCCCCCGGGCGAAGTCCTCGCCCTGCCGATGACCGACCGCGAAAGCGCCCGCCTCGACGAGGTGCTCGCCGGCCAGATCGGCGGCACCCCGGACGAGGTGGCCGACCGCCTCGGCGCGCTCGTTGAAACTGTCGGCGCCGACGAGGTCCTGGTGAGCACGAGCACCTACGACCAGTCCGCCCGGGTCGACTCGTTCGCCGCGCTCGCGCAGGTGGCCGGGCTCGCCGTTCCGGCGGCGTGAAACCCTTGGGCGGTAACGCTTTTCGTGGTCAGACGGCGGCCGCGATCTCCTGGGCGACGTCCGCGGGCATCCGGGCATCGGTGTCCACGATCGTGCCCGCGCGACGAAGCCAGGGCAGGGCCTCGGCGTAAGTGTCGAGGTGGTCGAGGCGCCACTGCCGCGCGCCCGGGTCCCCCTCGTCGGTCTCGATGCGGCGGCGCAGTTCCGCCGGCTCGGCGTGCAGCACGAAATGGGCGACGGGCAGGCCGCGCGCGGCGAGGCCGTCGAAGATCTCGCGGGCGTAGGCCTCCACGAGGATCGTCTGCGGGATCACGAGCGGGCCGCCGGTGTGCTCGTGGATGCGGGCGGCGGTCTCGACGACGAGCGGCCGCCACAACCGGAGGTCCTGGAAGTCGCCGACCGGCTCGGGAAACGGGATCCGCAGCAGGTAGCCGACGTACTCGGCGTCGAAGACGCGGGCGCCCAGCCGGTTCGCCAGCTCGGCCGACGTGGTGGTCTTGTCGGCGCCGAAGGTGCCGTTGAGCCAGATGATCATCCGAGCACCACCGGGGTGAAGTCACCCCACGCGGCGGGGACGGGGACGCGGCCGGTGGCCACGAGCAGAGCCTCGCGGTCCGCCACGCCGGCCGGAAAAGCTTGGCCCGTGACCTTTTCCACCATCGACCGGGTCGCCGCCGTGGTCTCCGGCGGCGGTCCGTCCACTCCGGACAGATGCCGGACCAGGTCGAGGTGGTGCAGCGTGGCTTCGACCACGTAGACCGACAGGTAGTCCGCGACCGTGAACACCTCGTCGCAGGTCTCGACGCGGGCGGCCGGGTCCGCGGCGGCCGCGGCGCGCCCGGCGGCGACGGCGAGGTCGTCGAAGTGGTGGGTCAGCCCGGCCGGGCCGGTGTAGGCGGCCGCGCTCCGGCGGACGAACGCCGCTTCCGGGTCGGTTCCCGTCGGCGGCTCCGCCGGCCGCCAGTACGTCACCGCGTCGCGGGTCGCGGGCGCCTCGGTGGTCGAGGCGAGCGTGATCAGGATGTCCTGCGCGTCGATGACCAGGTGGAACACCAGGTCCTGGACGAGCCAGCCGGTGCAGCCCGAGGGCGCGACCCACTGTCCGCCGTCGAGCGCGTGGACGGCCTCCTGCAGCGCGCCCCAGGCGCGGGGGAAAAGATCCACCGCCGGACCGTATCGAGCTTGCGCGGGCCCCCGCTACGCGTTTTCCCGAAGCCGCAGCTGGAGTTCGGTGAGCAGCCGCTGGGCGGGGTCGGCCAGGTTGATGCCGGAGACCTCGCCGGCCCGGCGGACGCGGTACCGGACGGTGTTCGGGTGGATGTTCAGCGCGCGCGCCGCCGCGCGGACGTCGCCGAACGCGTCCAGGTAGGCCAGCACGGCGGGGACCAGGATGCCGCCGTGCTCGGCGTCGTGCGCGACCAGCCCGGCCAGCCGCGGGTCGCGGATGCGCGGCTGGTCCGCGAGGTAGGCGAGGACCTCCGACAGCAGCACGTCGGCGCGCACGTCGGCCAGCGAGGCGACCGGCTCCGGCCAGCGCCCGCGGGCCATCGTCGCCAGCACGCGGTCCGCGTCGCCGCGGGAGTCCGCCGCGTCGGACAGCCGGGGCACCACCCCGCCCAGTGCCGCGCGCACCGGCACGTCGAGGTGCCGCCGCGCCGTCGCGACGATCTCCCTGGCCAGCGCCAGCACGGCCGCGTCCGAGTGCTCGGGCAGGTCCGGCAGCAGCGCGTAGACGCGCCCGCCGAGCACACTGACCAGCGCGGTTCGCCGGTACGCCGCGGTGTGCACCGCGATCAGGTGCACCAGCTCGGCGCGGCGCAGCTGCCGGTCGGATGCCACGGCGCCCGGCGACGACAGCGCGAACGCCAGCACCTGCGCCGGGCGGGCCGGGTCCGCGCCGATCTCGTCGGCCACCGACTCCGCGTCGACGCGGCCGTCGAGCAGCCCGGCCAGCAGGTCCTCGCGCAGGCGCAGCTCGGGGCTGGGCAGCGTCCGCGCGCGGATCAGCTGCGGCGCCAGCGAGCGGCTCGCGCCGAGCAGCGCGACCTCGGCCTGCTCGGTCAGCGGCGTCGCGCCCTCCTGCACCCAGATCGTGCCGAGCGGCTGCGAACCGGCGTGGATGCCGGCCGCGATGCGCCGCCGGATGCCCAGCTCGGGCCGCTCGTCGATGCGCACGATCCCCTCGCCCGCCCGTAACCGCTGGTAGACGCCCCACTCACGCAGCATCGCCAGGTACCGCTCGGGGCCTTCGCGGCCGAGGATCGACAGCCGGCGCAGCTCGTCGACCTCGTCGGAGGACCGCGAGTAGGCGAGCACGCGGCTGGCGGTGTCCTCGATGCTGACGAGCCCGCCGGTGAGCGTCGCGACGGTCTGGGCCAGCGAGAACAGGTCGCCCAGTACCTCGCCGGTCTGCGCCTCGCCGCCAGCGCGGGCCGCGTCGACCACCCCGCGGGCCAGGGCTTCCACCTGCTCCCAGCGCGCCTCGGCGCCGACGGTGAGCAGCGCGACGCCCGCGTCGGCCGCGATCTCCGTGCCGCCCTCGCCCTTCACCGCCACCGCGGCCGCGCCGCCGCGCCCGGCCGCCCGGATCGCCGCGGCCGCCGCCCGGCCGCGCGCGCCGATCACCAGCACCAGGTCGCCGGGGTGGGCCTCGGGCGGGTCCTCCGGGTCGAGGATCACCACGTCCTCCACCGGCACGGCCAGCCCGAGCGGCGCCACGAGCACCCGGACGAGTGGTTCACCGAGCGTCGCGAGCACATGCCGCAGCGACGTCCCGGCCACCACCTCGGGAACCACCGACGTCACCGGCACCCCTTTGACTGATCGGACAACCTCACCCCAGTGATTCTAGCCTTCCGGACAAACCCGCCGGCGGTTTCCGGGGATACGGTTCGGGGCAACTGACCCGCAGGTGCCGAGAACATAGGGAGCCGCCGTGGACGCCGTAACCCAGACCCCCGCCCCGAAGAACGAGACGGTGCTGACCTACGCGCCGGGCAGCGCCGAGCGCGCTGAACTCGAGGGTGCGCTGAAGAAACTGGGCCAGGCGGGGCCGGTCGACCTGACCGTGACGGTCGGCGGCGAGCAGCGCGCCGGCGGCGGCGAGAAGATCGACGTCGTCCAGCCGCACAACCACGGCCACGTACTGGGCACCATCCAGAGCGCCACGAAGCAGGACGCCGCCGACGCCGTCGCCGCGGCGGGCAAGGCCGCGCCGGAGTGGCGCGCGCTGTCGTTCGACGACCGCGCCGCGATCCTGCTGCGCGCCGCCGACCTGCTGACCGGCCCGTGGCGCGCCACGCTGAACGCGGCCACCATGCTCGGCCAGTCGAAGACCGCCACCCAGGCCGAGATCGACTCCGCCTGCGAGCTGGCCGACTTCTGGCGCTTCAACGTCGAGTTCGGCCGCCGCATCCTGGCCGAGCAGCCGATCAGCTCGCCCGGCGTGTGGAACCGCATGGAGCACCGCCCGCTCGAGGGCTTCGTCTACGCGATCACGCCGTTCAACTTCACCGCGATCGCCGGCAACCTGCCCACCGCGCCCGCGCTGATGGGCAACACGGTGCTGTGGAAGCCGTCGCCGACGCAGAGCTTCGCCGCGCACCTGACCATGCGGCTGCTCGAAGAGGCCGGTATGCCGCCGGGCGTGATCAACCTGCTGCCGGGTGACGGCAAGGCCGTCTCCGAGGTCGCGCTGACGCACCGCGACCTCGCGGGCATCCACTTCACCGGCTCCACCGCGACGTTCCAGCACCTGTGGGGCACGGTCGGCGGGAACATCGCCGGCTACCGCAGCTACCCGCGGCTGGTCGGCGAGACCGGCGGCAAGGACTTCGTGCTGGCGCACCCGTCGGCCGACATCGACGTGCTGCGTACCGCGCTCGTCCGTGGCGCTTTCGAGTACCAGGGCCAGAAGTGCTCCGCCGCTTCGCGCGCGTACATCCCGCGCAGCGTGTGGGAGCAGCTGAAGGACGGCCTGGTCGCCGAGACCGAGGCGCTGTCCTACGGCGATGTCTCCGACCTGAGCCACTTCGGCGGCGCGGTGATCGACCGGCGCGCGTTCGACAAGCACGCGTCGCTGTTCGAGCGCGTGAAGGGCGACTCCGAGGTCGAGATCCTCGCCGGTGGCACCGCCGACGACAGCGTGGGCTACTTCGTGCAGCCGACGGTCCTGGTTTCGTCCAACCCGAAGCACGAGATCTTCAGCACTGAGTACTTCGGTCCGATTCTTTCGGTGCACGTCTACGAGGACGCCGACTTCGACTCGATGCTCAAGGTGATCGACGAGACCGCCGCGTACGCCCTCACCGGCGCGGTGATCGCGAACGACCGCGCGGCCGTGGCGAAGGCGTCGGAGGCGTTGCGGTTCAGCGCCGGCAACTTCTACGTCAACGACAAGCCGACCGGTGCCGTCGTGGGCCAGCAGCCGTTCGGCGGGGCCCGCGCGTCGGGCACCAACGACAAGGCCGGCTCGATCTTCAACCTGCTCCGCTGGACGAGCCCGCGCTCGATCAAGGAGACCTTCGTGCCGGCGACCGTCGTGCGTCACCCGCACCAGGGCTGAGAGGGGAGCCGTCATGCTGCGTGCCCCGCTGCTCGCCGCCGCCCGGTCCCGCCGGATGCGCGCGATGATCGAAGCCGTGCCCGCCACGCGGTCCGTGGTGCGCCGGTTCGTGTCCGGGTCCGCGACCGCCGACGCCGTGCGCGTCGCGCGGGAGCTGGCCGCCGACGGCCGGTCGATCACCATCGACCACCTCGGCGAGGACACCACGGACGCCACCCAGGCGGCCACCACCGTCCGGGCCTACGAGGCGCTGCTGTCGGCGCTCGCGGAACAGGGCCTGGCCCAGGGCGCGGACGTCTCGGTGAAGCTGTCGGCCGTCGGGCAGTTCCTGCCGGCCGACGGTGAGGGCGTCGCGCTGGAGAACGCGCGGAAGATCTGTGCCGCGGCCGAGGCCGTCGGCGCGACCGTGACGCTCGACATGGAGGACCACACCACCACGGACTCGACGCTCGGCATCCTGCGTGAGCTGCGCGGCGAGTACCCGTGGGTGGGCGCGGTGCTGCAGGCCTACCTCAAGCGCACCGAGCAGGACTGCCGCGAGCTGTCCGGCCCGGGCTCGCGGGTGCGGCTGTGCAAGGGCGCGTACGCCGAACCGGAGTCGGCGGCGTTCCAGGACAAGGCCGAGGTGGACAAGTCGTACGTGCGCTGCCTGCAGGTGCTGATGGCCGGCAAGGGCTACCCGATGGTGGCCTCGCACGACCCGCGGATGATCGCCATCGCGTCGAAGCTGGCGGCCGAGGCCGGGCGCACGGCGTCCGACCACGAGTTCCAGATGCTCTACGGCATCCGGCCGGAGGAGCAGAAGCGGATCGCCGCCGAAGGCTCCATCATGCGCGTGTACGTGCCGTGCGGCGACGAGTGGTACGGCTACTTCATGCGGCGGCTGGCCGAGCGCCCGGCGAACCTGGTGTTCTTCCTGCGCGGGCTCGCCACCCGGTCCTGAGGCCCGGCCAGGGTTTCCGGACTGGAGTTTCCAGACAGCAGAGAAGGCCCGCTCACCCGCTTCCCCGACGGGTGAGGGGGCCTTCTCGCGTCCCCGGTCAGTACGTGGGTCAGGCCGGCCCGGCCTGCGCCTCTTGCTCGGCCGCGGCCTTCTTGACCTCGTCCATGTCGACCGCGCGCGCCTGGCGGATGATGTCCTCCAGCGCCGCCGCGGGCAGCGCGCCCGGCTGGGCGTAGATCAGCGTCTTGTCGCGGATCACCGCGAGCGTCGGGATCGACCGGATGTCGAACGCGGCGGCGAGCTGCTGCTCGGCCTCGGTGTCGACCTTCGTGAACACGATGTCCTCGTGTTTCTCCGACGCCGTCTCGTAAACCGGCGCGAACTGGCGGCACGGGCCGCACCAGCTCGCCCAGAAGTCGATCAGGACGAACTCGTGGTCGGACACGGTCTGGTCGAAGTTGGCGGTGGTCAGCTCAACTGTGCTCATAAGACCTCCAACGGACGAGAAGCGGCGGGAATTCCCGGGCGGGCGGTAGCGTCTTGACCTCCAGGAACGAGGCCCTGAGGTTCGGCGGGCCGGGCTCGAGGAGGAACTATGGCGGACGGCGGGATCATGGGGCGGATCGACGAGCTCATCGCTGAAGAGCACGAGCTGCGGTCGCGGTCGGTGGGGGTTGGGCTTTCCGGGGAGGACCGGGAGCGGTTGAGCGGGGTGGAGCAGGAGCTGGACCAGTGCTGGGATCTGCTGCGGCAGCGGCGGGCCCGGGTGGAGTTCGATGAGGACCCCGAGGGGGCGCAGGTGCGGTCGGTGGGGGAGGTTGAGGGGTATCGGCAGTAGCCCCCGCGACCCGACACCGGGGCTGATGCCGTGTCGCGGTGCCGTGTCGTGAGTGGGTCTGGTCGCCTGCCGATGTCCTGCCCGGCTGCCGGCCGTGGCGAGGCCAGGCCCGCGGGAAGGTCTGCTTGCCGCACGGCGTCCGGGGGCGCCGTCCCCGGGACCGGCCCAGGGACGGCGTCGCACCGCGGGGTCGCGCGGTCCCTGGACCGGACCGGGGTCAGGCGTTATAACCGCCGTCGACGTTCAGGGTCGTGCCGGTGATGTAGGCGGCGTCCGGGCCGCCGGAGAAGACTTCATGCGGTGCGCAAAGCCACCCGGTCGCGGACCGCGGCCAGACCGGCGGCCTGCGAAACGACGGGCTCGTAACCGAGTTCGGCCACGGCCTTGTCCGTCCGCAGGAGACACGGCTGCCCGAGGAACCATCGAGCGGGCGCGGGGACCTCGCCGGCGGTGGTCTCGGCGACCGGCGGATCGACGCCATGGATCTCGAACAGGGTCTCCATGAACTCGCGGAGGACGACGCGCTGCCGGTCGGTGACGAAGTAGGCCTGGCCTGGCCGGCCGCGTCGCCAGCCGAGCATGAGGCCCTCGACGGCGTTGCCGACGTACGTGACGTCGGTCGTGTGCCGTCCGCCGTCGATCCAAGCGAACTGGCCCGCCTTGGCCGCCGCCACCAGGCCGTCGGTGAGGATGCTGTCGGGGCCCCACACGAACCTCGGGCGGATCGACACCGTGGCGAAGCCCGGCGCGTTCGCCTCGAGCACGATCTGCTCCGCCTCGGCCTTTACCGCGCAGTAGGCGGCTTCCGAGTCCGGCCGCAGTGGTGCGGTCTCGTCGGCGTCCACCAGCGGCGAGCCGGCCAGGAGCGCGGCTTCGCTTCCGCAGTGGACGAACCGGGGAACCTTCGCGTGGCGGGCGGCGTCCACGGCTGCCTGGGTACCGTCGACCGTCACGAGTTCGTGCCGCGCGCGGTCGGCGGTGATGTCCGTCTCGGCCGCGAGGTGGAACACCACGTCGCTGCCGGTCACCTCGTCCCGCCAGGTGGCCGGGTCGGTCAACTCGCCCCGCACGGGCTCGGCACCCAGTGCGGCCACGATTTCAGCCGACGCCTCGCTGCGGACCAGTACTCGAACCGAGTTTCCCTCGGCCAGCAGCCGGCGCACCAATGCCCGGCCGATGAACCCCGAACCGCCCGTCACGAACGCGCGTGCCATGTGACTCTCCCTTTGCTCATGTGCCATGTCGGAACCAGCAACGGATCGCCCCCATAACTTCCCTCAACTACATCGATGATTCGACGGCTTGCGATAAAATTTGTGGATGGCTTCGCTACGAGCGTTGGAGTGTCTTGTCGCGGTCGCCGACTGCGGATCGATCACGGGGGCCGCGCGGCTGCTGCATTCGTCGCAGCCCGCCGTCTCTCATCAGCTCGCCGTGCTGGAACGTGAGACGCGGACGATCCTGGTTCGCCGCGAGCCCCGGGGCGTCAAGCTCACTCCTGCGGGGCGAGCCGCCGTCGCGGATGCCAGGCGGGCGGTCGAGGCGGCCGCATCCGCCGTGCGGTCGGCGCGCGCGGTCGGTGAAGCGGCCGGCGGAGCGCTGCGGCTGGCTTGTGCGCAGAGCCTCACCGTGCCGCTGCTCGCCCCGGTCATCCGCCAGTGGCACCGCCGCTACCCGGAGGTGGCGGTCACCCTCCGGGAATCCACGGTGGCGGACGAACTCCTCGGCGGCATCGACTCCGGCGAGTTCGACCTGGTGTTGATGCCCGATTCCGTGCCTGACCGCTTCACGACCACTGTCGTCGCTGACGAGGAGGTCGTGCTGACGGCACCGAACGGCCATCGCCTGGCTCGGCTGCCGACCGTGCGGATACTCGATCTCGACGGGGCTCCGCTGGTCCACTTCGCACCGGAGAACGGCCTCAGCGAATGGCTCGATCGGTCGCTCACCAGTGCCGGAGTCCGCCCCGACCCCGTGATGGCGACGTCGGTGACGACTGCGGCACCGCAGCTCGCGGCCGCCGGCCTCGGGGTCGCGGTATCCCCGGTGAGCGCGGTCACCGCCGGCTTCCCGGGTGCGGTCCGATCCTTCTCGCCACGCTGGTTCAGGCAGCTGGTGGCGGTGACGGCTGCCGCGCCGGACCCGCTCGCCGCGCGTTTCATCGCCAATCTGCGGACTCACGGCGTGCGGGTGCCCAGCGACGTGCGAACCCGGCTCGCCGCGGACGGCTTGCCGGCGCGGGCGCCCTCCTGAAGTGGGGGCAGGCGCGGCGAAAGCGTCGTTCGCCGCACCGAGGTGGTGCTAAGCCGGGCAGAGCGTCCCGTCAGTGGGGACCTTGCCGTCGATCAAGAACGCTTGTGCGGCGGCGGTGACGCAGGGGCTCAGGCCCACGGCGCCGTGGCCGGTGCCTTGCCAGGAGATGGTTACGGCGCTGGGCATCTGGTCCGCGGCGCGGGTGGTGCCCTGGCCGGGGGTGACCGGGTCGGTGGTGGTGGCGGCGACCAGGATCGGCGGGGCGCCCGGGGCGCCGGCGGCCGGGAGGGGCTCGCGGCGGACGGGCCAGGCGCCGCACCAGGCGAGTTCCTGGGCGACCAGAGCGCCGAACTGGGGGTACTTCGCGCGCATTCCTTGTGCTGCCTTGTCGATCTGGTCGGCGGGCAGGCGGGTGGCGGAGTCGTTGCAGCGGGTGGCGATGGTGCCGCCGATGCGGGACGGGCTGCCCTGCTCGTCGACCAGCATGGGGTCGGCGAAGGACTCCAGGGCGGTGACGTCGCCGGTGCGGGCCGCGGCGATCGCGTCCGCCAAGGCGGGCCAGCGGGAGCGGTCCGCCAGGCCCAGGTAGACGCCGTACATCGCGATGCCGGGGCTCAGGACCACGCCGTCGGGCGTGCTCGCCGGTGCGGTGCGGAGACGATCGGTCACGGCTGTCAGCGCGGCCTTCGGGTCGCCCATCGAACAGCCGCGTGCGGCACAGTCCGCGCCGAACGCGTCCAGGGTTCCCTGCGCGCCTGCGGCGACGGCGTCCAGCACGGCCGCGCGGTCCTCACCCGGGTCGGGCAAACCGTCGAGCACCATGCGGCCGACCTGGCCGGGGAAGCGCACCGCGTACTCCGACAGCACCTTCGACCCGTCGCCGCGGCCGAGTGCGCTCAGCTTGTCCAGGCCCAGCTGGCGGCGCAGCTGGTCGAGGTCGCCCGCAGCGCGCCAGCTGTCCAGCGCCGTCTCCGCCGTGTCCAGGTCGATCGCGCACTGCTGGCCGGCCCGGCGCGCGGCGTCCAGCACGTCGCCGAGGCCGCCCTGCGCGGGGTCCGCGCCCAGCAGCGCGTCCCGCGCCTCCGGCGGCACGCACTGCACGCCGCCGGACAGGCCGGTGCCGCGGCGGTCCATGCCGATCAGCGTGAACTTCTGCAGGAACGCGGGGGGCAGCTGCGCCGCGAGCCGCGCGGCGTACACCGAGCCGGGGTCGCCGCCGACGTCGTTGACCACCACCAGCGGGATCGGGCCGGTGCCCGCCTTCAGCACCAGGATCCGCGCCAGCAGGTGCTGGGTGTCGTCGGGCGCGTCGAGTGGTGAGTTCATCCGCGCGCAGCTGAAGTGCAGTGACGCCGGCACGCCCGGCTGGCCGATCCGCTCGCGCGTGTCGTCGTCGCAGTCGGTCCAGCGCAGGGTCGGCGACTGCGGCTCCGACAACGGCGGCAGCGGCACCGGGGCCGAGGTCGGCGCCGCGGGCTTGGTGGCCTTGCCGTCGTTCTCCACCACGGCCGGGCGCACCGACGGGCCGGTGGTGCAGCCCGCGAGGGTCAGCGCCCCCAGCGCCACGACCGCCAGCCGGGCACGCAGACGGGGACGGCGGGCGGAACGGCGGCGCACAGGCTTGGTCCTCACGTCTACTCGGGCGAACTCCCGTCGAGCTTGGCACGCCGGGTGTGGGGCGGAAGTTAGCGGGTCCGGGCTCGTGAGTGGCGATGACGGTTAGAACCGGCACAAACACTCACGAGCCGGTTTCAGCGGGTCCGCACGACCTCGCCGCGGAACACCGCGGACAGGTCGTAGCGCGCGGGTTCCTCCAGCTGGGCGTAGCCGCACGACGACGGCTCGCGGTCCGGGCGCCAGCGGGCGAACTGCGCGGTGTGCCGGAACCGCGAAGGGTCCCCGCCCTCGGTGTGCTCGTAGGAGACCTCGACGACCCGCTCCAGCCGCAGCGGCACCCACGGCTGCTCCTTCGCCCGCCAGCGCGTGATCCCGCCGGGGACCCGCTGGCCCTCGCGCACGGCGTCGCCGAGCCAGGGGTGCCCCTCGCCGTCGGTGACCAGCGGGGCCAGCTCGGTCGCCAGCTCGCGCCGCCGCGCGGCCGGGAACGACCCGACCACGCCGACGTGGTGCAGCAGCCCGTCGCCGTCGTACAGCCCGAGCAGGAACGACCCGACGGCCTCGCCCGGCTCGCCGTCGACGTGCCAGCGCAGCCCGGCCAGCACGCAGTCGGCGGTGCGCGAGTGCTTGTACTTGAACAGGACCCGCTTGCCCGGGGTGTACGGCTCGTCGAGCGGCTTCCCGATCACGCCGTCGAGCCCGGCGCCCTCGAACAGCTCGAACCAGTGCCGCGCGGTGCCTGGGTCCGTGGTCGCCGGGGTGAGGTGGAAGCCGTCGCCGGCCAGCTGCTCCAGGCGCGCGCGGCGGGCGGAGGTCGGTTCGTCCACGAAGGACTCGTCACCCAGCGCCAGCACGTCGAACGCGACGAACTCGGCGGGTGATTCCTTGGCGAGCAGCTGTACGCGGCTGTCGGCCGGGTGGATGCGCTCGGTGAGGGCGTCGAAGTCGAGCTTGCCGTCGCGGGCGACCACCAGCTCGCCGTCGAGCACGACCTGCTCATGCAGCGTTTCCAGCAGCCGCTCGACGACCTCGGGGAAGTACCGGTTGAGCGGCTTCTCCGCGCGCGACTGCAGGGTCAGCTCGTCGCCGTCGCGGAAGACGAGGCAGCGGAAGCCGTCCCACTTGGGCTCGAACAGCAGCCCACCCGAGTCCGGGATCGCCTTCGCCGGCTTCGCGAGCATGGGCTTGATCGGTGCCTGCACGGGGAGGGCCATGCGGGCATTCTGCGCACAGAACGGCGTCAGCGCACGCGTGCCGGGCCCGCCGTGTCGAGTTCGAGCCGGACGGCGGTGGGCAGCACGTCGAGCCCGAGCGACTCCCGGGCCCGCGTGAGCACGTACGTGTCGAGATCGGACCAGACGCGGCGGACGTCGGTGCCCTCGCTCAGCCACAGCGTCACGCGCAGGGCCGGCTCGGCCTTGGTGCCGACGGCGCGGGCCCGCGCCCGGGTGACGCCGGTGATGTCCTCGGCGTCGGCCTGCACCGCGTTGGCGATCGCGGCGGAGGTGACGGTCAGCTCCGCGCCGGGCGTCTCGTCGAGCAGCAGGTCGGGCCGCGGCTCCGGGCGCAGCGAGCGGAAGAACCACCACAGGCCCAGCACCAGCAGCAGGACGCCGAGCACCAGCGCGCCGATCCGCGCGTACCGGGCGTGGTCGCCGAGCCAGTCGACGGCCATCGGGTCGAGCAGCGGACGGTGCCCGCGGAAACGGCCGAGCCAGCCCAGCCCGACCGCGAGCGCGGCGGCGCCCGCGAGCGCCGCGACCAGTCCGGCCACGAGCGTCAGCGCGCGCTCCGCTCCGTATGAGCGGCCCAGGGCACGGCGGGCGGGGGAACTGCTCATGCGCTCACCTCGCGCGTGGTCTGAACCGGGGGCTTGTTCATCGGCGGTCCTTCGGCGAGTCGACGACCACGGTCACCTTCGGCCGGCGCACCAGCGGGACGTCGTCCAGCACACCGCTGACGGTCTCGAGCAGACGCGGCCGGAGCTGGGCCTCGTCCTCCAGACGGCTGGAGGCGCGCACGCGGACGCGGCGGGCGCTGGCCGTCACGCTCGCGCCGCTGACGTTGTCCTGCGCGCGCACGGCGAGGCCGACCATCCGGGCCAGCGAGCGCGGCGACGTGCTCACGGAGATCCCGTCGGCCGGGTCGGTCAGCCGCACGGCCCGGCTGCCCGCGCCGAGGGAGAAGAACACGAACAGCAGACCGGCGACGAGCACAACCGCCGCGGTGAGGCGCACGGGCGCCGCGGTCCAGTCGAGCCCGGCCAGGTCCTCCCGCCAGCGCGGCCACGGCACGAGCAGCGGCGCGCTCTGCGGCTTCCACCAGTGCCAGCCGACTTCCAGCGCGAGCAGCGCCCCGCAGGCGGCGAGCACCAGGGCGAGCACAGTGGACAGCAGCCGGACGAGAACCCGCATCACTGCACCCGTGGACGGGCGTCGGGCAGCAGCGCCGAGACCGTCACCGCGACCGAGCGCACGTGGTACGCGGTGATCCGCTCGACCTCCTCGGTCACCTTGGAGCGCACGTCACCGGTCACCGACCGCACCGGGCCGGGGTAGCGCAGCGCCAGGTCCAGCGCGAGGTCGACGTCGTTGTCCTGGCCGCCCACCTTCACGCCCGCGCCCGAGCGGCCGGTGGTGAGCCCGGCGACGCGGCGCTCGGCCTGCACCGTGCCGGGCACCTGGTCCGCAGCGTGCTGCGCGACCTTGCGCACCACGGCGTGGGCGATGCTGAGCGTGCCGCGCTCCTCGGGCTCGGCGAGTTCGCCGCGGGGCAGGTCGACCTCGGCGAGGTGCCCGGTCACTTGTCCCGGCCCTTGCCGCCGAACACGTCGCCGAGGTCCAGCTCGCCGTCGAGGACGCGCCCGACGACCAGTCCGATGATGCCGACCGCGAGGGTGACCAGGAAGGCGGTGAAGCCCTGGGTCGCGGCGAGGCCGAGAATGAGCCCGGCGAGCAGGCCGGTCTGCGTTCCGTTCAACGTTTCCTCCTGGGGTGCGAAGACTTCTGGGTGCCCACTCTGTCCATTTGAGACAGTGGACTTCCGGTTACTCGACGCGGGAGGATTCCGGCTCGTCGTCGTCCTCGCCGGGCAGGTGGATGTCGTTGACCGCGATGTTCACCTCGATCACCTCGAGCGCGGTGATCTCCTCGACGGCCGTGATCACGTTGCGCCGCACCGCGCGGGCCACGTCGACGATGCGCGCGCCGTACTCCACGACCAGGTCGAGGTCGATCGCCGTCTGCTTCTCGCCGACCTCCACGGAGACGCCCGAGGTGGAGGTGGTGCCGGAGCCCGGGATCCGCTCGCGCAGCGCGCCGAACGCGCGGGAGACGCCGCTGCCCAGCGCGTGCACGCCGGCGACCTCGCGCGCGGCGAGCCCGGAGACCTTCTGCACCACCAGCGACGAGATCGTGGTGCGGCCCGCCGTGCCCGTCTCGTTCAGCGGGGTCGGCGTGACCGTGCCCGGGATGTCGGGCCGGTTCGGGCTCGGCTGCACCATGAAGTTCTCTCCCTCTAGTCCTGCCGCGGGCCGGAGTCCCGGCCATGAAAGTTTTCCCACTCCTACGATGTCCCAACCGGCCGGATCCTCACGGCGGGTCACCCGAACGGGGGAACTCAGTCCGGGTGGACGTCGACCACGTGCACGTTCACCGTGGGCGGCGGGGAGCCCAGCTGACGCTGCAGCTCCTCGGTGACGCGGCGCCGCAGCAGCTCGGCGGCTTCGTCGGCGGCCACGCCGAAGCGGACGGTCGCGAGCACCTGCAGCTCACCGTCGTCGAGGGCGACGGCCGAAACGTGCACGCCATCCGTGGCCTCGGCCACCTCGGCGGCGGCGGCCCGCGCGAGCTGGACCACCACGGTCTCCGAGACCGACAGCGAGCCGCCCTCGGACGGCAGCGGGAGCGGCGGCGCGCCCCGGCGGCCGCGTACCCCGCCCACCGAGCGCAGCACCCGTTCGACGAGCCCGGGCGGCGTCGGCACCCGGGTTCTCGCGGCGGCACGCACCAGCTCCCAGCGCGGGTCCCGCTCGGGATCCGCCGGGCCGGCGCCCTGGTCCGTCATCGTCGCTCCCTCAACTGGCCGAGCAGCGCCACCCTGGCGCGGTGGAGCCGCGAGCGCAAGGCGGGGATGCTGACCTCGAGCACTTCGGCCACCTCCTCGTAGCTCAGTCCTTCCAGCTCGCGCAGCACCAGCGGGACGCGCTGGGACACGTCGAGCCGCGCGATCGCGCGCAGCACGGCGTCCACCTGCTCCGCGCGCACCACCTGCCGCTCGGGCGTCGCCTGGGCGACGAGCGCACCGTCCAAAGTGGAGCGCCCGCGGCCCTCGGGGCCGGGGTGCACCTCGTCGAGCGACACGGTGGGGCGGCGACGGCGCAGCAGCGCGAGCGCGCCGTTGGTGACCACCCGGTAAAGCCAGGTCGACACCGAGGACTCGTGCCGGAACGTCGGCAGCGCCCGCCAGGCCGAGAGCCACGCCTCCTGGACGACGTCCTCGGCCTCGGCCGAACCGCCGGTGATGCGCAGCGCCACCCGGTACATCATCGGCGTGTGCCGCCGCACCAGCGTGTCGAACGCCGTGTGGTCACCCGCCGCGGCGCGGTCGACGAGCGTGGCGTCGCCGTCCTCCTCCCCCCGCGGCATCAGCCGCTGCCCCGCCGGTAGCGCAGCAACGTGAAGCCGTCCTCGACGAGGATCGACGCGAGGTCCAGCCGTCGCGGCGGCGAGACGGCCTGGCCCGCCGCGATCCGGCCGGCGCCGCCACCGGCCAGCAGCGGCGAGACGGTGAGGCACAGCTGGTCCACCAGGTCCGCGGCGGCGAGCGCGGCGAACAGCGCGGGCCCGCCTTCGCAGTCGACGCGCCGCAGCCCGCGTTCGGCCAGCATCGCGAGCGCGCGCGGCAGGTCGACGTCGTCCTCGCCGGCCGCGATGACACTGGCGCCGGCCTCGGCGAGCGCCGCGGTGTCGGCCTTCGTGGTGGTGATCACGAGCGGGGGTACGGAGGTGTCGGTGAACAGCCGGCTCGCGGGGTCGAGCGCGGCCGAGCGCGTGACGACGGCGATCGGCGGCGTCACGGCCAGCCCGAGGCGCGCGCGGCGGGCGGCCCGCGCGGGGTTCGACCGGGCGCCGCGGTAGTCCTCGGCGCGCGCGGTGCCGGCGCCGACCAGGATCACGTCGGCGAGGTCGCGCGCGAGCAGGAACACACGCCGGTCGGCCGGGTGCGAGAGGCCGCGCGAAAGCTCGTCCACGGCCGCGGCCCCGTCGGCGGACGCGACGAAGTTGACCTGGACGAACGGCCCCGCGAGCGGCTCGGGATACCCGTAGACCCGCTCCAGGCCGTCGTCGGACACCGGCGGGTTTCCCCCGCTCCCGCCCGGTGATGGTGGCCACACGCTCTGCACGGTGCCTATCCCAGCACGGGCCCCTACCCCGCCCCGACCGGGGGATACGCCCGCTGGAACACCTCGCACGCACGGGTGAACGCGGTGGCTAGGCTCTGCGACCATGCCCGCAGCCGCCCTGACCGACCGGTTTCCCGAGCTCGGGGCCGACGAGCTGATCGACTCACTGGCGCCGCCGCCGCGGTTCGCCCGTGCGCGGTTCAGCACCTACGTGCCCAATCCCGACGAGCCGAGCCAGGCCGCCGCGGTGGCGGCCTGCTCGGCGTTCGCGCGGGGGATCGGCGAGCGGCCCGCGCGGAAGTCGAAGCTGCGGTCCCTGTTCGGCGGCGGGAATGCCGAGCCCACCGGCAAGATGGGGCTCTACCTCGACGGCGGCTTCGGCGTCGGCAAGACCCACCTGCTCGCGTCCGCGTGGCACGAAGCGCCTTCGCCCAAGGCGTACGGCACCTTCGTGGAGCTGACCCATCTGGTGGGCGCGCTGGGCTTCGCCGAGGCCGTGCGGCGCCTTTCGGAGCACCGGCTGCTGGCGATCGACGAGTTCGAGCTGGACGACCCCGGGGACACCACACTGGTCAGCCGGCTGCTGCAGGAGCTGATGAACGCGGGCGTGCACATCGCCGCGACGTCGAACACCCTGCCGGACAAGCTGGGCGAGGGCCGGTTCGCCGCCGCGGACTTCCTGCGCGAGATCCAGGCGCTGTCCCAACGGTTCGGCGTGGTGCGCGTGGACGGGCCCGACTACCGGCACCGCGGCCTGCCCGACGCGCCGCCGCCGGTCGGCGACGAGGAGCTGGAAGCTTCCGCCGCCGCGCACGAAGGGTCCACATTGGACGATTTCGACGCGCTGGTGGACCACCTGGCCAAGCTGCACCCTTCGCGTTACGGGAAGCTGCTCGACGGCGTCCGGCGGGTGCACCTGCGGCAGGTGAAGCCGGCGCCGGACCAGAACGTGGGCCTGCGCCTGGTCGCCTTCGCCGACCGGCTCTACGACCGCGCGATCCCGGTCGTGGTCTCGGGCGTGCCGCTGCCGGAGCTGTTCACCGAGGAGATGGTGAACGGCGGCTACCGCAAGAAGTACCTGCGCGCGGTCAGCCGCCTGACGGCACTGGCGCGCGACGCGGTGTGACGGCCCGCAGGCCGGTCACCACGGCGGTGCCGAAGAACGTGCCGCCGGCGATGTCCGTGAGGTAGTGGTAGCCGAGGCCGATCATGCCGACGGCGGCGCAGCCCAGCAGCACCACGCCGAGCGCGGCGGCCGGGGCTTTCCACCGGGCGAGCAGGACCAGCACCACGAGCACGGTGACCAGGCTGACCGTGTGGCCGCTCGGGTAGACGAGGGTGCCGTCCTTCCAGCGGTCGAACAGCGGCTTGAGCACCCAGGTGTTGAGCGCGACCGCGACCGCCGGGCCGGCCACGGCCAGCAGCGCGTCGGCGCGCCGGCGCCGGTACAGGCAGGTCCCGGCGATGACCGCGATGGCGGGCAGCAGCACGTACGGCTCGGTCGGCAGCACCAGCGTGTTCAGCAGGCCGTGGCCGAGGCTGCTGACTCCGGACGCGGCGGCGGCGTCGAGTGAGCTGGGGGAGCGGCCGCCCGCGAAGACGAGGCCGAGTACGAGGGTGGCCAGCGCGCAGGCGACGGCCACCACGGTGAGGATCCGGCGGGTCACGGTTCCCTTTCGGTGCGCGGACGAGGGGCTGCTGCGGCGGACACGGGTTCCCCCGTTCGTTGCAGCAGCGTACGCGGATGGCGGGTGGCCGACCCGGCCCCGTTTCGGCCACCATGCTGGCAACGATGGGAGACGCATGCGGGTCACTGTGGTCGGGGGCGGTGTCGTCGGGCTCAGTTGCGCGCACCGGCTGGCTGAAGCGGGCCACCGCGTCACGGTGTGCACGGCGGGCAAACCGGGGGAGTCCACGTCGGCGGTCGCCGGCGGGCTGATCTACCCGCCGATGCTGACCGCGGACGAGCGCGTGACGCGGTGGACGGACGTGAGTGTCGGCGTGTACCGGCGGTCGCTGGCCGCGCCGGGCATCCGGTTCCTGCCCGGTTCGATCACCCACGGGGCGGACCAGCCCAGCCCGCCCTGGCTGTCGGCCATGACCGACGTGACCCGCGACGGCGAGCGCATCGGCTTCACCACGGCGCTGGTGGACATGCCGGTGTACCTCGCGTGGCTCGCGGAGCAGGTGGCCGCGCTGGGCGTGCGCACGGAGTACGGCACGGTGGCGTCGCTGGCGGAGGTGGACGCGGACGTCGTCGTCAACGCCGCCGGGCTCGCCGGGGGAGCGCTGGCCGGCGACGACACGCTGGTGCCGGTGCGCGGCCAGCTCGTGCACCTCGCCGACCCGGGCCTGACCTCGTGGGCCGTCACGGAGGAGGGCGGCGAGGTGACGTACGTGATCCCGCACGGCCGCCACGTGATCTGCGGCGGCACCGAGGAAATCGGCCGCGGTGACCTCGACCCGGACCCGGCCGTCGCGGCGGCCATCGTGCGCCGGTGCCGGGCGTTGGTGCCGCGACTCGGTGACGCCGCCGTGCTCGGCACCCGCGTCGGCCTCCGGCCGGGCCGCCCGTCGGTGCGGCTGGAGCGGATCGGGAACGTCGTGCACGACTACGGCCACGGCGGCGCGGGCATCACCCTGGCCTGGGGCTGCGCGGACGACGTGGTGGAACTGATCTGAGTCGCCCTGTCTAGCGACAGCGGCTGATTGCTTGCCCGTTGCGTGCCCTGACGGCCGCCCTCCATGGTGTTGAGCGCGGCGAACAGAGCTTTCGCTGCGCTGAGCGTCGATACGGCGGTCGAGGCATCGGTGGGTGAGTGTGGACAGTTCACTCTCGGCGATCTTGCCGATGGTCCTGATCACTCGCTGGCCGTCTCGGCGGCTGGCTCAGCGAAGGTGCACGAGGTCGATCAGAAAGACGTTGATGGCGGAGACATTCGACCGATCTCAGCTTAAGACGAAGGCGCGTGGCCCTTTCCACGTCCAACCTCGGGGCGGCCCTCCCGGCCTGCGCCACGACAGACTATGGTTGCCAGGGTGTCCTTGATCACCTTATCCGTGAGTAGCTATCGATGCTTTGCAAGCGAGCAAACCATCGATCTTCGGCCGATCACATGCTTGTTCGGACGCAACAACTCCGGCAAGAGCGCGTTGGCTCGCGCACCGCTTGTGGTGTCCACCGGCGTCCGCACAGACTCACCGACTCCGCTGGACCTCGACTCCGTCGGGGACGACATCGTAGGCACTTTTCTTGAGCTTATCCATGGAAACCGGCCACACGGCAGCCTCGAAATCGGCATGACTTTCGATGACTCCCTGCCTGCCCCTTTGCGAGTGTCGATCAAGATTCAAAACATCGACGAATACCATACTCAAGTTGTCAGCGAACTGGAGCTGGAGTCTGGAGACGATCGGTTCTCGATGATCTGGCAAGGCGGAGACCTAAATTCAGGGCCTGCCGAATATTCAGTCTCGGGAACCGGCTTTGAATTGCACGGTGTTCAGATCACTTTTCGTGGTCTATTGCCAGAAGTAATCGATCCGAAGAATTTTCTGGATGCAGCACACGAAGAACTGACAAAGGCATTCGACGCAATCAGAAAAAGCTTTGATTCAATTCGCTACCTTGGACCATTTCGTGACCGACCCTCTCGCTTCTATCGAATGCCCAGCAGAATGCCAAGAAACGTTGGCCAGAGCGGAGAGAACACCGCCGGAATTCTCGCGACTGATCTCGTGCGGAATCAAGGAGGCTTGATCAGTTTTATTAACGAACACTTCGGCAGCAGTTTACCCGGGTGGTCCATCAACACCGTTGAGGCCGGCGGTCTATACAACATCGTCCTCCAGTCGAAGAGTGACGCTGGACTGCGGGTAAACTTGACCGACACTGGAACGGGTATTGCGCAGGCACTACCGATATTTGTGCAGCGCGCTCTGGATCTCTACCGCCCCGAAGGGCATCCCGTGTTGGAGATAGTAGAACAGCCGGAACTTCATCTGCACCCTGCTGCACACGGAGCCATAGCCGACCTATACCTTGCCGCGGCGAAAGACACCAAAACCAGATTTGTCATCGAGACACACAGTGAGACCTTCCTTCTCCGCTTACGGCGTCGAATCGCTGAGGGCGAAGTTGATCCCAAAGATGTGGCTATCTACTTCGTAGATAGCACAGGGGGCAGGAGTCATGCTCGCAGGATCAATGTCGATCGGTCCGGAAACCTGGATTACTGGCCGGAAGGGGTCTTCTCTGAGGATTACTACGAAGCTCGACAACTAACTCGCGCACAGCTGGCACATCTGGGCGAGAACGATGCTAATTGACATCGAAGTCGCCGCATTTGTTGGCGGACCAAGAAACCTCAAAGACCTCCTTGTGCTGATGGGAATGTTCGCCGACGGGCGCCATCAATGGATGCCGAGCGACCACGCTACCCTCGCGGCTGCGCACAGTTATTTCAGGGAACATGCTCCCACTATTGCCGACTCCACTATCGTGCTAGCAGAAAAGGCACTGGTTGCGACCGTTTGGCAGCCGGGGCAAGCTTCGATGCCGCTACAAATCAACGATGCAGATGTCCGCGACGCGACGGAAGACCTCAGCAAGGCTGCGGTCCTTGTGGTCGAAGACCTAACAAATGACGGTCACTTCATTCGCGCACTGGCGAAAATCTTCGAAAAGGAAGCCATCTTGTCTGCGCTAGAAAGGAAATGGCTGGTTATCAGGCATTCTGGCGGAGAACGACTCGAGATCGTAGCCAGGGCTGATCGGGAAAATTTCTCCAACATAGTGCGAGTCTTCGCCTTGCTCGACAGTGACAAGTTGACTCCCGAGCAGCAGACAAAAAGTCATAAAAAAGCTCAGCGACTGGCGGAACTGGGCATCAAGGTACATGTACTAGAGATGCGCGAAGCTGAGAACTATGTGCCGAATCAAATACTGGCACTCTGTGGGGCAAGTCGTACTAAATCCTCCCGAAAGATCACTCACCTCAAGAAACTCACAAAAGAGCAGAGGGCATATTTTGACATGAAGCACGGGTTTGGCCCAGAGGATCAGCCTGCACGAATTCATGAAAAACAAATAGACCTCTATCTGGGATTATCGGAACAAACAAAGAATGCGCTATGTGGCGGATTTGGAAATTCGATCCTGAAGACATTTAATGAGCATTCGAGGACGATTTCTTCGAAGGTCTATGACGGTATGACAATTAACTCTGTAAAAGAAGTCAAAGAACTTCTGTCGGCAATACAAAGTATACTCTGAGAGGGAATTTGCGCGTGACATCATCAGAGCTCGGAACAGTGGTAAAACCAGAGGTCATACTCCTGGAAAACGTACTGGGAGAGATCGCCACCGGGCGACTCAGGGTGCCAAAATTTCAGCGCCCATTTGTATGGCGTCCTGAGCAGATGACTGAGTTATTTGACAGTATCGATAGGTCATACCCCATCGGAAGTCTGCTCATCTGGGAGACCAACATCCAATTGGCGAGTCTTGACAAGATCGCCGATTTCGAAGTTCCTCCACCCCCTTTGGACGGCCGCGTTGCGTATCTCCTCGACGGACATCAACGTCTTTCTACTCTCTTCGGGTGCTTGCGAAAAACTGTTCCAAATACCAACAGTGACGAGCAACACGACTGGCTGTGGGAAGTCTATCGAGTTCTCGGAGAAAGAAACGATCGGAATCAGTTTCAACACTGGAAGAAACCATCGTTGCCTCCTGAGAATTATCTTCCAATGCGATCAGTGCTGCGGACAATGGATTTTCTCACTTTCGCACGCAGGCTACAGGAAGCAGAGAAATTCAGCGATCGAATCGATTTACTCGTTGACGAGGCCGAAGAGCTGGCCCAACGGTTCAAGTCTTACCAGATGGCCACGGTTCGCCTAGTGGGAGGTGACCTGAAGCAAGCTGTTACGGTTTTTTCCCGTCTCAACAGCAGCGGCCAGTCGATGACGCCCGACCAGATGGTGTCCGCGCTGACTTACCAGAATGACGACACGGAGACTCTCGCAGATCGCATCAAGGGTATCCAGGAGGATGTGGACTCTGACGGCTTTGGCACCGTGGCATCGATCACCATATTCCGGTCGATACTCGCAGTTGCTGGCGAAGAGGACGTTCAAGAAGCCCGCTGGGAAGTACTTGCCGAGCGAATCGGCGAAGGCTTGGCCGAGTCTGTCGAGGAGACGGCGACGGCACTGCGACGTGCCGTAGAATTTCTTAAAAAGGACGTTGGGGTACCGCTTGCGCGACTCGTCCCCTACAACGCTCAGATAATGTTGCTCGTGGCATTTTTTAATGCTGCCGACAATCCCCCTCAGAAGAAGCTTGATATTTTGTCAAAGTGGTTTTGGACTACTTCTTGGTCGGGTTACTTTGCGGGCGCCAACACCACTCAGATCAAATTTGCACTACAAGAGATGAAGAATTTTGCTGAAGGTCGGGGAAATCTTGATCTCAGCGGGCAGGTGGCACGTCCATTTCCTGACAGGTTCGACATGCGAAGTGCTAGGATTCGATCCTTTATTATCTGGGAATTGCAGCGTTACTCCCAGCGGCTGGACCATGCTGGTGAAGCAATCGATGCCGTCTCCTTGCTGGCAAAGCTGGATACCGGCGCATACCGACATGTTATGACACACGGGAAAGACGCGTCCAGTCCGGCAAACCGTGTCGTTATGCCCACTCTTCCAGGTGTTTCTATCAAGCGAACGCTGTTAGGCCTCGCCGACGAGATGGGAAATGAAGTATTAGCCAGTCATGGAATACCAGCAAAAGCTGTTGAAAAACTTCAATTAAACGATACCGGAGGCTTCATCAAAGAACGAGCTGCATTCCTTGCTGAAGAAGAACGCAAGTTCATTTCGGAACTTGGGGTACCGCTTTCGAAGAAGATTGCTGCGGAGGCTGACATCGACACGGACTGAGCCTGACTGGAATTGCTTACGCGAGCGCTACAGCGCTAAAGTGTGGCGCTCGCGCGAGCAGGTTCGGCTAGTTCCGGGACCCCGCCTCAGCCGGTGAACTCCGCGTGGTCGGCCTCGGTCTGGTCGGCGTACCGCACCGCGTACGCGCCGATCGCCTCGTCCAGATGCTCGTCGTCGGCGAAGTAGCCTGCGAGCAGTTGCGGGTGCAGGGAACGGGTGTGCGCGCGGGCCAGCAGGGCGCCGGCGAGGCGGCCGTAGTCGTCGAGGTGGTTCTCCCGTAGCGCGGCCGGGTCGATGGCGCCCTTGAGGTTGCGGAACTGCCGCACGATGAACGGCACTCCGTCGATGGTCGTCCAGCCCAGCAGGATGTCCGACTCCGCCTGCACGAGCCGGGCGCCGTCGACGATGCGGCGGCCCTCGTGCTCCGGCGCCGGTACCCCGAGGTGGGCCGCCAGCGCCGAGGGCCGCGCCTGTTTCACCTGCAGCACCAGGTCTTCCTCGTCGTTTCCGTGCAGCAGCACGACGTAGCTGCGCAGCCCGACGCTGCCGGTGCCGACCACCCGGAACGCGACGTCGGCGATCCGGTACCGCGCGGCCAGCGTCCGCCGCGATTCGCGCAGGGTGTCCACATAGGACACCAGTCCGCCGGCCACGGCGGCCGCGGTGGCGTCGTCCACATGGGTCAGCACCGGCGGGTCCTCGACGAACCGGTGCCGGGCCAGGCCGGTCTCGTGGTCGTCGACCTGCTGGGTCCACTTCGCGACGACCTTCGCGCTGGTGTTGCGCCGGGCTTTCTTCTCCGCATCCGCGAAGTCGTCGATCAGCTCGTCCGCCCGCGCCTTCGACAGCACGGACGCGTCCGGCAGCGCGTTCCACGACTGCAGGTACGGCAGCTCCGCCAGCGCCCGGATGGTGCGGCGGTAGGACTTCACCGCGTCCTCGGCCGCCTCGCGACAGCCCGCATCGCCGATGCCGCCCTCGCGACCGGCGAGCACGAGGCTGGCCGCCAGCCGCTTGAGGTCCCACTCCCACGGGCCGGGCACGGTCTCGTCGAAGTCGTTGATGTCCATCACGATCCGGCCCTCGGGCGTGCCGTACAGCCCGAAGTTGGCCGCGTGCGCGTCGCCGCAGAGCTGGGCGGCCAGCCCGGACGACGGCGTGCCCGCGAGGTCCGCCGCCATCAGCCCGGCCGCGCCGCGGAAGAAGGTGAACGGCGAGGCCGCCATCCGCTCCCGCCGCAGCTCGACCAGCTCCGGCAGCCGTCCGGCGTTGCTCGCCGCGAAGTACTCCTGCGCGCCCGGCCGGTCCGGGGCCGCGGCCGCGTGGTCGTGCGCCGTCACCGGCGCGCTGTCACGCAGCCGCTTGCCCCGCGCGTACAGCTCCGCCGGTTCGACGCTCGTGGTGCCGACCAGCGGCCGTTCCACCCAGTCCCCTCGGTTCATACCGGGCTTAACGAGCGAACCGGGCGAAACGCTCCCGAGATCAGTTCACGCCACGGATGACCTGGGCGATGGCGTCGATGCCGCGGTCCAGGTCCTCGCGGGAGATCACCAGCGGCGGCGCCACGCGCAGGGTGTTCTCGTGGGTCTCCTTGCACAGCACGCCGAGCCCGGCCAGCGCCTCGGACGCCGCGCGCCCGGACGGCCCGCCCGGCGCGATGTCGATGCCCGCCCACAGGCCGCGGCCGCGGACCTCGGACAGGCCGTGGCCGACCAGCCCGGCCAGGCGCTCGTGCAGGTGGGCGCCCAGTTCGGCCGAGCGCTGCTGGAACTCGCCGGTGTTCAGCAGCCGCACGACGGCGCGGCCGACCGCGCACGCCACCGGGTTGCCGCCGAACGTCGAACCGTGCTCGCCGGGCTGCAGGACCCCGAGCACGGCCCGGCTGCCGACCACGGCCGACACCGGCAGGATGCCGCCGCCGAGCGCCTTGCCGAGGGTGTAGACGTCGGCGCGCACGCCCTCGTGGTCCAGCGCCAGCACGGTGCCGGTGCGGGCGAGGCCGGACTGGATCTCGTCGGCGATCAGCAGCACGCCGTGCTCGTCGCAGGCGCCGCGGACGTCGGCGAAGTAGCCGGGCGGCGGCACGACCACACCCGCCTCACCCTGCACGGGCTCGATCAGCACGGCCGCGGTGCGCGGGGTGATCGCGGCGCGCAGGGCCTCGGCGTCGCCGTAGGGCACCGTCACGAAGCCCGGCGTGAACGGGCCGAAGCCGGCGCGCGCGGTCTCGTCGGTGGAGAACGACACGATCGTGGTGGTGCGGCCATGGAAGTTGGCTCCGGCGACGATGATCTCGGCCGTGCCGTCCGGGACGCCCTTCACCTGGTGCGCCCACTTGCGCGCGACCTTCACCGCGGACTCCACGGCCTCGGCGCCGGAGTTCATCGGCAGCACCATCTCGGTGCCGGTCAGCTCGGCCAGCTCACGGCAGAACAGGCCCAGCTGGTCGTGGTGGAACGCGCGCGAGGTCAGCGTGACGCGGCCCAGCTGCTCGATCGCGGCGGCGATCAGCGCGGGGTGGCGGTGGCCGAAGTTCAGCGCCGAGTAGCCGGACAGGAAGTCCAGGTAGGACTTGCCGTCCACGTCGGTCACGGTGGCGCCTTCGGCCTCGGCGATCACGACCGGCAGCGGGTGGTAGTTGTGCGTGCTCCAGCGCTCGTCGAGTGCGATGAACCCGTCGGCGGAGGCAGGGGTGGCGGTCTCCCGACCGGCGAACGTCGTCATGGGTTCAGGCTAGGCGCTGACTGCGGGGAGATCAGCCGGGAAACGTTGCTTTCACCCGTCGTTCGTTGCGCAGTCCGGCGGGATCCCCGGCGAATCGATGCGTACGGGGGACGGTGCCACTCCGATTCACCCGGGAACCACCCGGCCGGGTGGTTCCCGGGCACCGTGCGCGAGGGCGAAGGCCGCGACCTGAGGTTATCGTCGCCGGATGGCGAAGAAGGAGAACGGGAACCGGGTCCGGGACGCGCTCCGAGCGGGGGCGGAGCTGCCGGACCCGGCCTCCTCGCCGGTCGGGCCGGCCAAGAAGGCGAAGGGCGAGGAGAAGCTCGCCACCGCCGGGGAGCGGCTCTCGGCCCTGCAGGAGGCGCTGTACGCGGAGGGCACGGCCGGCGGCGGCCGCAGTGTGCTGCTGGTGCTGCAGGGCATGGACACCTCCGGCAAGGGCGGCACCGTCGGCCACGTGCTGGGCCTGGTGAACCCGATGGGCGTCAAGTACACCGCGTTCAAGAAGCCCACTGCCGCCGAACGCCGTCACGACTTCCTCTGGCGTGTCCGCAAGCAGCTGCCCACGCCCGGCCGGATCGGCGTGTTCGACCGCTCGCACTACGAGGACATCCTGGTGCCGCGGGTGTCCGGCCTGCTCACCGCGGCCGAGCGGCGGCAGCGCTACAAGGAGATCAACGCCTTCGAGCGCGAGCTGGCCGACGGCGGCACCACCGTGGTCAAGGTCTTCCTGCACATCTCGCCCGAGGAGCAGCTCAAGCGGCTGCGGGCCCGGCTGCAGCGGCCGGAGAAGCGGTGGAAGTTCGACCCCTCGGACCTCGAAGCGCGCAGCCACTGGACCGCCTACCAGGAGGCGTACGCCGACCTGCTGGCGAAGACCTCGCCGGACACCGCGCCCTGGTACGTCGTGCCCGCCGACCGGAAGTGGTACCGCAACTGGGCGGTCGCCGAGCTGCTGATCGAGGTGCTCACCGAGCTGGCGCCGCAGTTCCCGGAACCGGCCTACGACGTCGAGGAGGCGCTGGCCGCGCTGAAGGGTGTTGGCGTGGTGGGCTGATCGTCTGAAAGAGTGCCGGACGTGACCGACTCTGTTCTCGACGCCGCTCTCGACGACCTCTCGTTCCTCCGCCGCCAGGCCCGCACGCAGCGCTTCACCCTCGGCGCACCCAAGCTGTTCACCGTCTCCCCGGACGGCTCGCGCGTGCTGTTCCTGCGCAGCGAGTCCGGCACCGACCCGCGGCACAGCCTGTGGGCGCTCGACCTCACCTCCGGCGAGGAGGCGAAGCTGGTCGACGCCGCCGAGCTGCTGCCCGGCGACGAGGACCTGCCGCCGGAGGAGCGGGCGCGCCGCGAGCGCTCGCGACTGACCGGCAGCGGCGTGCTGGCGTACGGCGTCGACGACGCGTTCACGGTCGTGACCTTCACCCTGTCCGGCAAGCTCTACACGCTCGACCTGGCCACTGGCGAGATCAAGGTGCTGGTCGACGGCTCGGTGATCGACCCGCGGCCGAACCCGGCGGGCACGCACGTCGCCTACGTCCGCGACGGCCGGCTCCGGGTGATCGAGCTGGCCACCGGTGTAGACCGGGTGCTCGTCGAGGAAGACGGCGAAGATGTCACCTGGGGCCTCGCTGAGTTCATCGCCGGTGAGGAGATGGACCGTCACCGCGGCTACTGGTGGTCCCCGGACGGGCGTTCCCTGATCGCCGAGCGCTCGGACCGCGGCCCGGTGCCGCGCTGGACCATCGGCGACCCGGCGAACCCGCAGAACCCGCCGAACGTCGTCGCGTACCCGTCGGCCGGCTCGCCGAATGCCGAGGTGTCGCTCGCGCTCCTCGGCCTGGACGGCAGCCGCGTCGACCTCGCGCGCGGCGACTGGGAGTACCTGGTCACGGTGCACTGGTCGGCGGGCGGGCCGCCGCTGCTCGCGGTGCAGCCGCGGGACCAGCGCTCGCTTTCGGTGCTGGCGGTCGACGTCGCGGACGGCTCGGCCAGCGTGCTGCACACCGAGACCGACGAGCACTGGGTCGAGATCCTCCTGGGCGTGCCGGCGTGGACCGCGGACGGCCGCCTGGTCACGGAGAGCGCCGCCGACGGCGACCACCGGCTGGTGGTGGACGGCACGCCCGTCACGCCGCCGGGCCTGCAGCTGCGGTCGGTGCTGCACGTCGGCACCGAGGTCCTCTTCACCGCCTCCGACGACCCGACGCAGGTGCACGTGTACCGCACCGAGGGCGGCACCGTCCGCCGTCTGTCCACTGAGGACGGTGTGCACGGCGGTGCGGGCAGCGCGGGGCTGACCGTGGTCTCGTCGTGGGGCCTCGGGCACAGCGGCCCTATGGTGCGCGTGCTGCGCGACGGCGAGCCGGTGGGATCGATTGTTTCGTCCACTGTGGACCCGGAGATCGTGCCGAACCTGACCTGGCTGACGCTGGGCGAGCGCGGCCTGCGCGCCGCGCTGGTGCTGCCGCGCGGTTACGAGCCGGCCGAGGGCAAGCTGCCGGTGCTGCTCGACCCGTACGGCGGCCCGCACGCCCAGCGCGTGCTGCAGAGCCGCAACGCGTTCCTCACGCCGCAATGGCTGGCGGACCAGGGTTTCGCGGTGCTGGTGGTCGACGGCCGCGGCTCGCCGGGCCGGGGCGCGGCCTGGGAGAAGGCGATCGCCGGGAAGCTCGCCGAGGTCACGCTGGCCGACCAGGTGGACGGGCTGCACGCCGCCGCGGCCGCGCACCCGGAGCTGGACACCGAGCGCGTCGCGATCCGCGGCTGGTCCTACGGCGGGTACCTGTCGGCGCTGGCGGTGCTGCGCCGTCCGGACGTGTTCCACGCCGCCGTCGCGGGCGCGCCGGTGACCGACTGGTCGTTGTACGACACGCACTACACCGAGCGTTACCTGGGCACGCCGCAGGACGCGCCCGAGGTGTACGAGAGCAACTCCCTGATCGCCGGGGCCGGCGAACTGTCGCGCGCGCTGATGCTCATACACGGCCTCGCCGACGACAACGTGTTCCCCGCGCACTCGCTGCGGCTCTCGTCGGCGCTGCTGGCCAAGGGGCGCGCGCACGTGTTCCTGCCGCTCGCCGGGGCCACGCACATGACGCCGCAGGCCGAGGAGGTCGCGGAGAACATGATGCGCACGCAGGTCGAATGGCTGTTGCGTGAGCTTTCCGCCGTCGCAGCCGACAAGGAGGGGGCGTGAACACACCATCGCGCCAGCCTGTTCATGCCCCCGACCGGGTGCGGGTGTCCCGCAAAGATAAGGAGAATTCATGAGCCGCTGGGGCCTTACGATCCCGCTCACGGGTGTGCCGCTGACCGAGCACCGCGAGCTCATCGAGCAGCTGCCCGACCTCGGCTACACGGACGCCTGGACGGCGGAGACCGCCGGCACGGACGCGTTCACGCCGCTGGTGCTGGCGTCGCAGTGGGCGCCGCGGCTGCGGCTGGGCACGGCGATCGTGCCGGTGTACACCCGCGGGCCGGGGCTGCTGGCGATGAGCGCGTCGACGCTGGCGGAGCTGGCGCCGGGCCGGTTCGTGCTCGGCATCGGGGCGTCCTCGCCGGTGATCGTGGAGAGCTGGAACGCCGCGGAGTTCACCGAGCCGTTCGCGCGGTCGCGGGACACGCTGCGGTTCCTGCGCTCGGCGCTTGCCGGGGAGAAGGTGAGCGAGAAATACGAAACGTTCTCCGTGGGCAAGTTCCGGCTGGAGCGCGCCGCGGACCCGGCGCCGTCGATCATGCTGGCGGCGCTGCGGCCGGGGATGCTGAAGCTGGCGGCCCGGGAGGCGGACGGGGCGATCACGAACTGGCTGGCCGCGTCCGATGTGGCGCAGGTGCGCGGGGTGGTGGGGCCGGACGTCGAGCTGGCGGCCCGGATTTTCGTCTGCCCGACCGAAGACGCCGAGGCAGCACGGGGGCTGGGGCGGATGCTGATTTCTTCGTACCTGACCGTGCCCGTGTACGCGGCGTTCCACGAGTGGCTGGGACGCGGAGAGGCGCTGGCGCCGATGCACGCGGCCTGGGCCGCGGGGGACCGGCGGAAGGCCAACGAGGTGATCCCGGACTCCGTGGTGGACGAGCTGGTGATCCACGGGAGCGTGGCGTCGTGCCGGGAGCAGGTTCAGGCCTATGTGGACGGTGGGCTGACCACGCCGATCATCGCGTTGCTGCCGACCGGCGGTGACCCGTTCGAGCAGGTGCGGGGGCTGGCGCCGAAGGCCTGATCCGCCGGCGGGCGGGCAGCTTCCGGCGCCCTTGGTGGACGACCGCGGGTTTTCTTGCTACTACTCGGAAGATCGGCGGTCCCCACCCCGAACCCAGGAGGTTCGCACGATGACGATCGAGGCTCGCCCGTACCCGTTCCCGGAGGTCCCGCAGCTGGATCTGGCGCCGGAGTACGGCCAGTTCCGGCGGGCCGCCGGCCTCGCCCGGCTGGAGATGCCCTACGGCGGCACGGCGTGGCTGGCGACCAAGCTGGCCGACGTCAAGCTCGTGCTGGCCGATCCCCGGTTCAGCCGCGCGGCCGCGGTGGGCGCGGACGCGCCGCGCACGTTGCCGATGATCGAAACCACGCCCAGCATCCTGAACCTGGACCCGCCCGAGCACACCCGGGTGCGCCGGGTGGTGGCGAGGACGTTCACCGTGCGCCGGATCGAGCTGCTGCGCCCCCGGATCCAGCAGGTGGTGGACGGTCTGCTGGACCGGATCATCGAGAAGGGCCCGCCGGCCGACCTGGTCACCGATTTCGCGCTGCCGCTGGCGATCACCGGAATCAGTGAACTGCTCGGCGTGCCGGAGGACCGGCGGTCCCAGTTCCATCTCTGGTCGGACAAGGCCACCGCCATCGCCGACGTGCCGGTCGAGGAGATCATGGCGGCCCGGCAGTCGCTGGAGAACCTCTTCGGCGAGCTGGCCGAGAAGCGCCGGGTGGAGCCGACCGACGACCTGATCGGCACGCTCGTGTCGGCCCGGGACGCCGAAGAACGGCTTTCCGACGACGAACTGGTGCAGCTGGGCACCGTCCTGCTCAGCGCGGGGCACGAGACCACGGCCAACCAGCTCTCCGGCTACGTGTTCACCCTGCTGACCCAGCCCGAGCTGTGGCAGCGGCTGCGCGACGAGCCGGCGCTGGTGCCCACCGCGGTCGAGGAGCTGGCGCGGATCACGCCGCTGGGTGTGGTCACCTTCGGCCGGATCGCCAGGGAAGACGTGGAGGTCGGCGGCACGCTGGTCCGCGCGGGCGAGTCCGTGGTCTGCCAGATCGCGGCCGCCAACCGCGACGAGACCGCGTTCGAACGGAGCGGCGAGGTGGACTTCGACCGCGAGGCCAATCCGCACATCTCGTTCGGGCACGGCCTGCACCACTGCCTCGGCGCGCCGCTCGCTCGGGTCGAGCTCCAGTCCGGGCTCGCCGCGGTGGTGCGCCGGCTGCCGGAACTGCGCCTGGCGGTGCCGGCCGACGAGGTGCCGTTCAAGGCCGGCCGCCTGCTCCGCGGCCCCCGGTCACTGCCCGTCACCTGGTAGCCCGCCGCCACAGCCGGTCACCTGGCCGCCCGCCGCGCCGCCCGCGTCGGGCCTGGCCAGGATCTCCCGAATGGGCGACGCAATCCGCGGCTGGTCCCTCCATGCTGGGAGAGGATGCCTACCCGGTCACCTTCTGTCGGAGGGTGGCCGTAGTGTTGCGCAGGGTAGGCAACCCTAAGAAAGGCGGCTCCATGGGTGTTGATGCGGCAGCTGGTCTCAGCGGCGGGCGCGGCGGCGCGGAACGGCTCGGCGAGCTGATCCCGGTGGCGTTGCGCGGCATGGCGAACGGGATCGCCGAGCGGGGCGGGCCCGTGCCGGCCGGCGGGCCCGCCGCGGTGGCGGCGGCGCTGGCCGCGGCCGGGGGCGGGACGGGAGTGCTGCCGCGCACCGGCGTGGGGGCGGAGCGGGCGCTCGAAGAGCTCAGCGCGCTGCTCGCCGCCGGGGCGGCCGACCCCGCGGACCCCGCGTGCGCCGCGCACCTGCATTGCCCGCCGCTGGCCGTTTCGGTGGCCGCGGACGTGGTGGCCAGCGCGCTCAACCCGTCGATGGACTCGTGGGACCAGGCGCCCGTCGCGAGTGAGCTGGAACGGGAGTTCACCACTGGGATCGCCCGGCTCTGCTACCCGTCCGCCGCGGGGGCCGACGCGGTGGTGACGTCCGGGGGCACCGAGTCGAACCTGCTCGGGCTGCTGCTGGCCCGCGAGGCAAGCGGCATCTCCGTCCGGCCGGTGTGCGGGGCGAACTCCCACCACAGCGTCGCGCGCGCCGCTTGGCTGCTGGGGCTGCCCGCGCCCGTCGTCGTGGCCTGTGCGGGCGACCGGATGGTCCCGTCCGCGCTGGCCGAGGCCCTCGCCCAGCTCGGCGCGGCCGCGGTGGTCGTCGCGACCGCGGGCACCACCAACACCGGGCGGATCGACCCGCTGCCGGAGATCGCGGAGATCTGCCGCCGCGCCGGGGCCCGGCTGCACGTCGATGCCGCGTACGGCGGCATGGCCCTGTGCAGTGACACCCTCAGCCCGCGGCTGGCCGGGCTGGAGCTGGCCGATTCCGTCGCGCTCGACATGCACAAGTTCGGCTGGCAGCCGGTCGCCGCCGGGCTGCTGGCCGCGCGCGACGGCGCCGACCTGGCCGCGCTCACCGTCCGCGCCGAGTACCTCAACGCCGACGACGACACCGAGGCCGGCCTGCCCGACCTGCTCGGCCGTTCGATCCGGACTTCGCGCCGCCCGGACGCGTTCCGCATGGCCGTCACCGTCCGCGCGCTCGGCACCGAAGGCATCGGCGCGCTCGTGGAACGCTGCTGTGCCACCGCCGACGGCGTGCATGCGCTCGTCGCCGCGCACCCCGGCCTGCGCTCGTGGGGCGCGCCGGAACTGTCCACTGTGGTCTTCCGCCCGCGCGTCGCCGACGAGCTGGCCGGGGTGGACGCAGACGAGCTGGTGGCCCGCGTCCGCCGTTGCCTGCTGGAGGCGGGCACCGCCGTGATCGGCCGCGGCCTGCTGCCGACCGGGCCGGACGGCACGCCGCAGCTGTGGCTCAAGCTCACCCTGCTGCACCCGCACACCGGCCCCGAGGACTACCGCGCGCTGCTGGACCTCGTGGCGGCCACCGCGACCAGCACCGCCGCCGAGCGCACCGCCGTCGCCCGGCAGAGCCCGGTCGCCTCGTGAGGCGCTTCGACCTCGCCGGGGTGGGGATCGGGCCGTTCAACCTGTCGCTCGCGGCATTGGCCGACCCGCTGGAACAGCTGGACGTCGTGCTGTTCGACGCGCGCCCGGAGTTCCGCTGGCACCCCGGGCTGCTCGTCGAGGGCGCGACGCTGCAGGTGCCGTTTCTCGCCGACCTGGTCTCGCTCGTCGACCCGACCAGCAGGCACTCGTTCCTCAACTACCTGCGCGAACGCGGCCGGCTGCTGCCGTTCTACTTCGCCGAGCGGTTCCACCTGCCGCGCGCGGAGTACGACGACTACGGCCGCTGGGCCGCGGCGCGCCTGCCTTCGTGCCGGTTCGGCCACGAGGTCACGGGCGTCCGCTGGGTGGCGGCCGAGGAAGCGTTCGAGCTGACGGTATCCGGCGCGGAGCCCGTGCTGGCGGCGTCGGTGGTGCTCGGGGTCGGCAGCACGCCGAACGTCCCGCTGCCGCTGCGTGAACTCGTCGCGGCGCCGGACGTGCTCGCGCTGCACTCCGCGGACTACCTGACCCACCGCGAGGCCCTGCTGGCCGCGGAGACCGTGACGGTGGTCGGCTCGGGGCAGTCCGGTGCCGAGGTGTTCCTCGACCTGCTGCGGTCACGATCCACTGTGGATTCTGCTGGGGACGGACTGCGCTGGCTCGCGCGCACGCCCGCGTTCGCGCCGATGGAGTACTCGAAGCTGGGGCTGGAGCAGTTCACCCCGGACTACACGGCGTACTTCCACGGCCTGCCCGAGCCGGTGCGCGACCGGCTGCTGCCCGCGCAATGGCAGCTGTACAAGGGAATCGACGCCGAAACCATCGCCGCGATCCACGACGAGCTGTACCGCCGCAGCATCGGCGGGCAGTGGCCCGGCGCCGCGCTCACCCCCGGCGTGGAGGTGGTGTCGGCGAACGCGGGCGCGCACGGCATCGAACTCGGCTTGCGTCACGTGCATCAGTCACGCGGCGCCAGGCACCGCACCGGCGCCGTCGTCTGCGCCACCGGGTACGCGGAAACGCCGACCGGGCCGCTGCTGGCCGGGCTGGGTGACGCCGTCCAGCGTGACGGCCGCGGCCGGCTCGTCGTCGGTGAGGACTACCGGCTCGCGCTTGGCGGCGACGTCGCCGGCTCGGTGTTCGTGCAGAACGCCGAGCGGCACACGCACGGGCCCGGCACGCCGGACCTCGGGCTCGGCGCGTGGCGCGCCGCCACGATCCTCAACGCGGTGTGCGGCAAGGCGGTTTACGAGCTGCCCGCGCGCACCGCGTTCACCACGTTCGGCCTCGAGACCACGGAGGACCTGTGACCCTGACCGCCGACCGCTCCGAAGACAGCGCCGCGTGGCGTGCCGCGGGCTCGCTCGTCACGCACAAGATGCTCGGCGAGCTGTCGTACGAGGCGATGCTCGTGCCGAAGCCCGGTGAGCCGGCCGGCGACGGGCACCGCACCTGGCTGTTGGAGCTGCCCGGCGACGTCTCGTATCGCTTCGAGGCTCGGCGCGGTGCGTTCGAGTCGTGGACGGTCCGGCCGGGCAGCGCGGTCCGGGCCGCCGGCGGTGCGGAGGCGCCGGCCGACGACCCGCGCACGCTGGTCGTCGACGCGCGGGAAACGCTGGGGCTGACCGGGCTGCGGCTGGCCGACGTCCTCGCGGAGCTGACCGCGACGGTCGCGAACGAGGCGGCCCGCCTGCGCCGCGCGCCCACGGCCGTCGAACTGTCCATGATGGACTACAACCTCGCCGACGGGCACCTCACCGGGCACCCGCGGCTGGTGCTCAACAAGGGCCGCGTCGGCTTCTCCGCCGCCGACCGCGCGCGGTACGCGCCCGAGGCCGGGGCCGACATCCGGCTGCGCTGGTTCGCCGTGCACCGCGACCTCGCCGAGTTCCGCTGCGTCGCCGGGCTGACCGAGTCCGAGCTGCTGGCGGCCGAGCTGGACGAGGCCGAGCGGGCGGCGTTCACCGCGCGCGTCGCCGAGGTGGGCGAGCCCGCCGACTACCTGTGGGTGCCCGTGCATCCTTGGCAGGCCGACGAAATCCTCGGCACGCTCTACTCGGCCGAGCTGGCGACCGGGCGGCTGGTGGACCTCGGCGACGGCGGTGACGTCTACCGTCCACATCAGACAGTGCGTACTCTCGCCAACACCTCGCGGCCGGACCGGCACGACGTGAAGACGGCGGTTTCGGTGCGCAACACGCTGGTCTACCGCGGCCTGAACTCGGCGGCGACGCTGGCCGGCCCGTCGGTCACCGAATGGCTGCGCCGGATCGACGCGGCCGACCCGCTGCTGTCGCGCGAGTACCGGTTCGAGCTGCTCGGCGAGGTCGCCAGCGTCTCGGTGCGGCACCCGCTCTTCGGCGCGATCGAGGAGCTGCCGTACCGCTTCCACGAGACGCTGGGCGCGCTGTGGCGCGAGCCGCTCGTCGCCCGGCTCGGCGAAGGGGAGCAGGCGATCTCGTTCGCCGCGCTGCCCTACCGCGGCGCCGACGGCTCGGCCGTGCTCACGCGGCTGATCGAGCGCGCGGGCCATGGCGCCGAACAGTGGTGCGCGCGGCTGTTCGACCTGCTGCTCACGCCGTTGCTCCAGTGGCTGCTGCGTTACGGCGTCGGGTTCTGCCCGCACGGCCAGAACCTGATCCTCGTGGTCGACGCCGACGGGTGGCCGCTGCGGGTGGCCGTCAAGGACTTCGCGCAGGGCGTGGACCTGCTTGACGAGGAGCTGCCCTGCTACGCCGACCTCCCGCCGGAGGCGAACGCCGACATGCTGCGCTGGCCCGCGCACCTGCTCGCGCAATCGCTGTTCAGCTCGGTGTTCTCCGGGCAGCTGCGGTTCTGGGCGGAGGTCCTGCTCGACGACCTCGGCCTGCCGCGCGGGGTGTTCTGGGCGCTGGTGCGCACGGTCGTGGGCCGCTACCGCGACGAGAACCCGGACGTCGCCGCGCGGTTCGACGCGTGCCGCCTGTTCGCGCCGGACGTGGAGCGCGTGACGCTCAACCGCGAGCACTTCGCCGGGCAGGGCTTCGACAAGGTGGAGCGCGACGACGAGTTCGATGTCCGGTGGGGCCGGGTGCCGAACCCGCTGCACACGCCGGACCCGGACGGCGCCTGGTGACGCCGTTCGAGCGACCGGTCGGACCGCGTTCGCTGGCCGCGCGGGCCGCGGCCGCGGCGACGGCGGGGGAGGTGCTGCGGCGGGTGCTCGACGACGACGGCACCCGCCTGCTCCTGCTGGTGCCCGACCCGCACGCGCGGTTCGCCGCGGTGGAGGTCGGCGGGCCGTTCGCGGCCGAGGTGCTCGATGACGGTTACGGCGTGTGCAGCTACGTGTTCGCCTGGACCCCGGAGCGGGAGCCGTTGCCGGACGGCGGCGTGCTTTCCGCGTACCTCGGCGGTTTCGGCGACCTGCGGATGCGCCCGGACCCGGCCACGGCGGTGTCGCTCGGCGACCGGACGTGGGCGGTGGTGTGCGACGCGGAGTGGCCGTCGGGCGAGCCGGCAGGGCTGGCGCCGCGGTCGGTTTTGGGCGCGCAGCTGGCGGCGTTGGAGGAGCACGGGCTGGTGCCGTCGGCGGGGCTGGAGCACGAGGTCGTCTTCCGGGACGCCGGTGGCGCGCCGCTGACCTCACACGGCGTCGACTACGCGCTGGGCGGCACCGAACGGCTCGCGCCCCTGCTCGTCTCGCTGCGGGAGGCGGCCGCGGGCCTGGGTGTGGAGTCCGCGCGCGCCGAGTGTCACCCGGGTCAGTACGAGGTGGTGCTGCGGCATCGGGACCCGCTGGCCGCCTGCGACGACGCGTTGCTGCTGCAGCTGCTCACCCGCCGCGTCGCCGCCCGGCACGACGTCCGCGCCGACTACCTGGCCGCGCCGGAGCCGGGGCAGGGCAACTCGTGCCACGTCCACCTTTCACTGTCCACACCGGACGGACCGGCTCTGCTTTCCGGTCAGCTGGGTGCTTTTATGGCGGGCGTGCTGCGTGACGCGCGGGCGCTGACGGCCGTGTGGGCGCCGACGTGGAACAGCTACACCCGGCTGCGGACGGCGTCGTTCTCACCCCGCGTGCTCCGCTGGGGCCCGGACGACCGCACCGCCGCCGTCCGGCTGTGCGGGCCGCCCGCGTCGCCGCGGTTGGAGTTCCGCTTCGCGGGGGCGGACGCGCAGCCGCACCTCGTGCTCGCGGCCCTGCTGGCGTCGGGTCGCGCGGGTATCGAAGAGGAGCTGGCTCCGCCTTCCGCGGGGGTCGAGGTGGGTTCGCTCGCGCCGACGCCGTGGGAGGCGCTGGCGGCGCTGGAGGAAGGGCGCGTGGCCACGTTGCTCGGCGAGGACGTCGTGGCGCAGCAGTCGGCGTTGCTGCGCGAGGAAATCGCGGCGGGCCTCGACGGTGTGACGGACTTCCACCGGCGCCGCGGCGCGCTGCGGTCCTGACTCGTGAGGTCTCGGGTCGAACGCCGTCAAGGCCTCCTTGCCAGCGTGGGACGCGGGTAAGGAGGCCTTGACGGACTTTGGCCGCCGGGGGACTTGCGCGGCGGCGGGGGAGTGCGCAGGCTTCAGCACGTGAGCGAACACGAGTACGACCTCATCGTCATCGGCTCGGGGCCCGGCGGGCAGAAGGCGGCCATCGCCGCCGCGAAGCTGGGGAAGAAGGTGGCGGTCGTCGACCGGCACGACATGGTCGGCGGGGTGTGCGTCAACACCGGCACGATCCCGTCCAAGACACTGCGCGAAGCGGTGCTCTACCTGACCGGCATGAACCAGCGGGAGCTCTACGGGGCGAGCTACCGCGTCAAACAGGACATCACCATCGCCGACCTGCTGGCGCGCACGCAGCACGTGGTGGGGCGCGAGGTGCAGGTGGTGCGGTCGCAGCTGCTGCGCAACCACGTCGACCTCGTCGCGGGCACCGGCTCGTTCGCCGACCCGCACACGATCATGGTCGAGGGCAGGCACCCGGGCGACCGCCGGACCATCACCGGCGACTACGTCGTGATCGCCACCGGCACCCGCCCGGCCCGCCCCGCGCACGTCGACTTCGACGCCGCGCGGGTGCTCGACTCCGACGAGATCCTCCGGCTGGAGCAGATCCCGTCCTCGCTCGTGGTGGTCGGCGCCGGGGTGATCGGGATCGAGTACGCGTCGATGTTCGCCGCGCTCGGCTCGCGCGTGACCGTGGTCGAGCAGCGGGACCAGATGCTCGACTTCTGCGACCCGGAGATCGTCGAGTCGCTCAAGTTCCAGCTGCGCGACCTCGGCGTCACCTTCCGCTTCGGGGAGAAGGTGGCGAACGTGGCGGTCTCCGCCGACTCGACCGTCACCACGCTGGTGAGCGGCAAGCGCATCCCGGCCGACGGCGTCATGTACTCGGCCGGCCGGCAGGGCGTGACCGGCGAGCTGGCGCTGGACAACGCGGGCCTGATGGCCGACGAGCGCGGCCGGCTGTCCGTGGACGAGCACTACCGCACCGAGGTGGAGCACGTCTACGCGGTCGGCGACGTGATCGGTTTCCCGGCGCTCGCCGCGACCTCGATGGACCAGGGCCGGCTCGCCGCGTACCACGCGTTCGGCGAGCGCGCGAACGGCTTGGGCGCGCTGCAGCCGATCGGGATCTACACGATCCCGGAGATCTCGTACGTCGGCGCCACGGAGGCGCAGCTGACGTCGTCCTCGGTGCCGTACGAGGTCGGCATTTCGCGCTACCGCGAGCTGGCGCGCGGGCAGATCACCGGTGACAGCTACGGAATGCTGAAGCTGCTGGTGTCCACTATGGACCGCAAGGTGCTGGGCGTGCACGTGTTCGGCACCGGCGCCACGGACCTCGTGCACATCGGCCAGGCGGTGATGGGCTGCGGCGGCACCGTCGACTACCTGGTGGACGCGGTGTTCAACTACCCGACGCTGTCCGAGGCGTACAAGGTCGCCGCGCTGGACGCGACCAACAAGATCCGGGCGCTGGAGCGGTTCCCGGTGTGATCGGTCCCTCGGCCCGGTGACCAGCGTCGCGAGCGGGACGTTCGAACATATGTTTGACAGCTCTCTAGAACATGTGTTCGACTTGATGGGTGCGATGGGAACGGCAACGGGCAGGGGAGGGTGAGCCGATTCTGCCGGGCCTGGACGGCCTGGTGCGGTCGGTGCGATCACCGGAGTTCGACGGCGTCACCTTTCACGAGGTGCACGCCCGGTCGGTGCTGAACAAGGTGCCCGGGGCGTCCCCGGTGCCGTTCCGGTGGACGGTGAACCCGTACCGGGGCTGCTCGCACGCGTGCACGTACTGCCTGGAGGGCGGCACCCCGGTGCTGCTGGCCGACGGGCGGGCCAAGCCGATCGCCGACCTGGCGGTGGGCGAGGCGATCCTCGGCACGCGCGGCCACGGCGTCGCGCGGCGGCTGGTGCCCACGGAGGTGCTGGCGCACTGGACCACGGTGCGCGAGGCCTACCGCGTGACGCTCGACGACGGCACCACGCTCGTCACCGGGCCGGACCACCGGTTCCTCAGCGCCCGCGGGTGGAAGTACGTCACCGGCAGCAGGCTCGGCACCGCGCAGCGGCCGCACCTCGAGGCGGGCACGGAACTGGTCGGCGGCGGGCGGTTCGCGCGCACGCCGGACGACACGCTCGGCTACCGCGCCGGCTACCTGTGCGGGATGCTGCGCTCCGGCGGTTTCGCGGCGGAGCCGGACGCGGCCGAGCGGGCACTGCGGTACCTGCCGGACTTCGGCTCCTCGGTGGGGTTCATGCGCATCCCGGCGGAACCGGACGCGCACTGGTCGCGCGGGTTCCTCGCCGGGCTGTTCGACCTCGCGGGCTCCTACCGCCGCGGGGTGCTGTCGATCGCGCACGACGAGACGGATGTCGTCGACACGCTGTTCGCGGCGCTGGAACGGTTCTCCTTCGGCTACGAGACGGTGGGGCACCGCAGCCACCCGGGCCGCCGCGTGGCGCGGGTGTCCGGCGGCACCGGCGAGGTGCTGCGGTTCCTGCACCTGGCCGACCCGGCCGTGGCGTGGAAGCGCTCGCTCGACGGGACCACCATCGGCTCCGTGCGGCGCACCGTCGCGGCGGTGGAGTCACTGGGGCTGGAGCTGCCGCTGTACGACATCACCACCGGCACTGGCGACTTCGTGGCCGACGGCATGGTGTCCCACAACTGCTTCGCCCGCAACACCCACACGTACCTCGAGTTCGACGCGGGCCACGACTTCGACACCCAGGTGGTGGTGAAGGTCAACGCGCCGGAAGTGCTTGCGGCGCAACTGAAATGTCCGGGCTGGCAGCGCGAGCACGTGGCGATGGGCACGAACACCGACCCGTACCAGCGCGCGGAGGGCCGCTACCGGCTGATGCCCGGGATCATCCGCGCGCTCGCGGGCTCGGGCACGCCGTTGTCGATCCTGACGAAGGGCACGGTGCTGACGCGCGACCTGCCGCTGCTGGAGTCCGTGGCGAAGGACGTCCCGGTGCGGCTGGCGGTCTCGATCGCGCTGCTGGACCGGGAGCTGCAGCACCGGCTGGAGCCGGGCACGCCGAGCCCGCAGGCGCGACTGGACCTGGTCCGCAAGGCGCGCGCGGCGGGCCTGCCGTGCGCCGTGATGGTCGCCCCGGTGCTGCCGTGGCTGACGGATTCCGCCGAGGCCCTGGACGCCCTGTTCGCCCGCCTCGCGGAAGCCGGGGCCGGCAGCGTCAGCGTGCTGCCGCTGCACCTGCGCCCCGGCGCGCGCGAGTGGTTCGCCTCATGGCTGGGCCGCACGCACCCCGAGCTGGTGCCCCGGTACAAACGCCTGTACTCCCGCGGCGCCTACGTGGACCGCGGCTACCGCGAACGCCTCGGCGAACGCGTCGGCCCGCTCCTGCGCCGCCACGGCCTCGCCCCACGCCACGAGGACGACCCCCGGCCGCCCCGGCGCATGGTGGAGGTTCCGGAGCCCCGGGTCGAGGAGGTGGTCGCGGGAGCGGAACAACTCCGCCTGCTGTGACGGCGGCGCAACCCGGCTTGCTGCGACGGCGGCGCGGCTGGCTTGCTGCTGGGGCGGCGTGGCTTGGCTTGCCGCGGCGCTGGCGCAGCGCGACTTGTTGCGGCGATGGCGTGGCTCGGCTCGCTGGGACGGCGGCGTGGCTTGGCTTGCTCTGAAAGCGGTGCGACTCGGCTTCCGGTGACAGCGCTGGCGGTCGGGCCGCCCCGAGCGCAGCAGGGCTCTGCTGCGGGTGCGTAGCTTCGCGTGTGCGGAGCCGAGCGCGGACCGAGCACGCGGGACCCACGTATGCGGCCGCGCTTGCGGATCCGGGCGCGCTGGCCGGGTGTGCGAACCCGAGCATGCAGACCCGAGCATGCAGACCCGAGCATGCGGACCCGCGTATACAGACCCGCGTACACAGACCTGGTCGCGCGGATCGCGGGTGCCCGGATCCGGAGCCAAAGTCGTCCCGCACCCGTCGCGCCTGGCCGTCCCGCTGCCCGGCCAGGCCGGACCCGGACCGGCCGGAGAAGCCTGGTAGCACGGCCGCCGGGGCCGTTCGTTAGCCTCTGTGTTCGGCGAAAACCGTCGTGAACCCGTGGGCGAAGGAGAGCAGTCGCAGTGCTCCGCACTCATCAAGCCGGCACCCTGCGTGCCGGGCAGGCCGGTCAGAACGTCACCCTCACCGGCTGGGTGGCCCGGCGGCGAGATCACGGCGGAGTCATCTTCATCGACCTGCGCGATGCCAGCGGCGTCGCCCAGGTGGTGTTCCGCGAGGGCGAGATGGCCGAGCGCGCGCACGCGCTGCGCTCCGAGTTCTGCGTGAAGATCGTCGGCGAGGTCGCCCGGCGGCCCGAGGGCAACACGAACGCCGAGATCCCCACCGGGGAGATCGAGGTGCTCGCCACCGAACTCGAGGTGCTGTCCGAGGCGGCGCCGCTGCCGTTCCCGATCGACGACCGCGTGGACGTCGGCGAGGAGATCCGCCTCAAGCACCGCTACCTCGACCTGCGACGCAGTGGCCCGGCCGCCGCGATGCGGCTGCGCAGCGAGGTCAGCCGCACCGCGCGCGAGGTGCTGCACGAGCAGGACTTCGTCGAGGTCGAGACGCCGACGATGACCCGCTCGACCCCCGAGGGCGCGCGCGACTTCGTCATCCCCGCGCGGCTCAAGCCCGGCTCGTGGTACGCGCTGCCGCAGTCGCCGCAGCTGTTCAAGCAGCTGCTCATGGTCGGCGGCCTGGAGCGGTACTACCAGATCGCCCGCTGCTACCGCGACGAGGACTTCCGCGCCGACCGCCAGCCCGAGTTCACCCAGCTCGACATCGAGATGAGCTTCGTCGAGCAGGACGATGTGATCGCGCTCGGCGAGGACATCGTCACCGCGCTGTGGAAGCTGATCGGCCACGAGATCCCGCGGCCGATCCCGCGCATCACCTACCACGAGTCCATGGCGAAGTACGGCTCAGACAAGCCGGACCTGCGCTTCGACCTCGAGATCACCGACATGACGGAGTTCTTCGCGGACACGCCGTTCCGCGTGTTCCAGGCGCCGTACGTCGGCTCGGTCGTGATGGCCGGCGGCGCCGACCAGCCGCGCCGCCAGCTCGACGCGTGGCAGGAGTGGGCGAAGCAGCGCGGCGCGCGCGGCCTCGCGTACATCCTCGTCAACACCGACGGCACGCTCGGCGGGCCCGTCGCGAAGAACCTGTCGGAGACCGAGCGCGAGAACGTCGCGGCCGCCGCCAGCGCGAAGCCCGGCGACTGCATCTTCTTCGCCGCCGGCAAGGCGGGCGCCACGCAGCCGCTGCTCGGCGCCGCGCGCGACGAGATCGGCAAGCGCCTCGGCCTGATCGACGAGGACGCCTGGTCGTTCGTCTGGGTCGTCGACGCGCCGCTGTTCGCGCCGGTCGAGGACATCGGCGACGACGTGGCCGTCGGCTCCGGCAAATGGACCGCCGTGCACCACGCGTTCACCTCGCCGACGCCGGAGTGGATCGACAAGTTCGAGTCCGACCCGGGCAGCGCGCTCGCGTACGCCTACGACATCGTCTGCAACGGCAACGAAATCGGCGGCGGCTCGATCCGTATCCACCGCGGCGACGTGCAGAAGCGCGTGTTCAGCCTGATGGGCCTGTCCGACGAGGAGGCGCAGGAGAAGTTCGGCTTCCTGCTCGACGCCTTCGCGTTCGGCCCGCCGCCGCACGGCGGCATCGCGTTCGGCTGGGACCGCATCGTCATGCTGCTGGCCAAGGCCGACTCGCTGCGCGACGTGATCGCCTTCCCGAAGACCGGCGGCGGCTACGACCCGCTCACGGCCGCCCCCGCGCCGATCACCGCGCAGCAGCGCAAGGAGGCCGGCATCGACGCGAAACCCACGCCCCCGGCGCCGTCGGCCTAGTGCTGCACTTGCGGGCCGTGTGCCCGCCGGAGCGGACCACCGAGGTGGTCGGGTTCCTGCGGGCCCACGCCGGCACCGCGCACCTGGTGGTGCACCGCGGGGTCGCCGTCCAGCCGGAGGGCGACCTGATCGAGGCGGACATCGCCCGCGAGGCCGCGGACGAGATCGTCGACGCCCTGTGCGCGCTGCGCCTCGACCGTTACGGCGGCATCACGCTCGAGGCACTGGACACGGCGCTGTCCGACGCGGCCGACGCCGCGGAGGAGGCCGCGCCCGGTGAGGGCGCGGATGCCGTGGTGTGGCAGGAACTGCTGGGCCGCACGGGCGAGGAGTCGCGCTGGAACCTGACGTTCCAGGCGTTCCTGGTGATCGCGTGCCTGCTCGCGGCCGTCGGGGTCGTCACGGACTCGGCGGTCACGATCGTCGGCGCGATGGTGGTGGGGCCCGAATTCGGGCCGCTGGCCGCGATCGCGGTCGGCCTGGTGCTGCGCCGGCGCGACCTGATCGGCCGGGCCGGGGTGGCTCTCCTGATCGGCTTCCCGGTCTCGATGGTCGTCACGCTCGGCGCGGCGCTGCTGGGCTCCGTGACCGGGGTCTTCGATCCCTCGGCGATCGTGGACAACCACGAGGTCGACTTCGTCTACCAGGTCGGGGTCGCGTCGTTCGTCGTCGCGCTGCTCGCCGGCGCGGCGGGCATGCTGGCGATGACCTCGGCGAAGTCCGCCGCGCTGGTCGGGGTCTTCATCTCGGTGACCACGGTGCCGGCGGCCGGTTACGCCATGGTGGCCGCGGTGGCCGGGCGCTGGGACCGCACCGGCTACTCGCTCCTGCAGCTGCTGGTCAACCTGCTCGGGATCGTGCTCGCCGCGGCCGTGGTTCTCTTGGTGCGCCGCCGCAAACAGAGTTCTTCCGCGTTGACGCGACCGCTTTCGCCCGGATGACGAGGCAAACGGGTCACTTCGCACTTCGGGATCGGTTCGGTGTTTTCCCACTGCTCGCGCTGGGTAAGGAAAAGCGGTGAACCATCGCAGAGGAGTCCCCGCCGCGCCGGTACCCACGGTTTCCCGGATCGGTTCAGGTGGCAGGCGGACCAGCGCGGAACCGCGCCCGATACGGCCATTCCGCTGATCCTTCGCCTCAACAAGCAACGTTGCGGCGCTTTGTCACGTCCCGCTTTTCTGCAAGGAAGCAGTTTGCGCATGGGAAGCAGTTCGCGTCCCGCTGCCCGGATCAGTGTGGTCATGGTTGCTCAGTCACGAGTAGGGTCGGTGCCAATGACAGTCGACACCTCCTCCACCGACGATTCCACCGTCGGTGCGGGAGCCGAGCCCGTCGCCGCGGCGATCGCGGCGGGGGAAAGCGTGTTATCGCGCCGCTTCGGCAGCGCGATCACGCTCGTGTCGCCCGAGAACCTCGCCGGCAGCGGGCCCGCGACGGTGCTGCGGGCGCGGGTCGTTTCCTCGTCCTTCGCGCTGCCGCGCACGTTGGTCATCAAGCACTACCCGGATCCGCCGGAGCCCGGTTACGCCGACCCGTTCGCGCAGGAGGCGGTGAGCTACCAGCTCTTCACCGCGCTCTCGCCCGACGAGCGGATGTGCCCCGAACTGCTTGCGCACGACGGCCGCCAGCGGGTGCTCGTGATCGAGGACCTCGGCCGCGCCCCGACGTTGCACGACAAGCTCTCCGCGCGTGATTCCCGCGCGGCGGAGCGGGCGCTGCTGTCGTGGGCCCGTTCGCTCGGCCGGCTGCACGCGAGCACCGCGAGCCGCGAGGCCGACTTCAACGCGCTCCTGCGCCGGCTCGGCGGCCCGGTCCGCAACGAGGACAACGACCTCGCCGAAACCCTCGACGAGGTCCCGCCGCTGCTCGAGGAACTGCTGGGCATCGTCACGCCGGAGCCGATCCGCGCGCGCGTGGCGGAGTCCGTGGCGCTGGCGCGGTCGGCGGCGTTCCGCGCGTTCAGCCCGTCGGAGCTGAGCCCGGAGAACAACCTGGTCACCGGCTCGGGCGTGCGCTTCCTGGACTTCGAGCGCGGCCGCGTCCGCACGGCACTGGTGGACGCCGCGTACCTGCGCCTGCCGTTCGCCTCGTGCGACGACGCCCTCGCGTTGCCCGCGGGGATGAGCGAGGCGATGATCGCCGCGTGGCGCGCCGAAGTGGTCGGCGTCTGGCCCTCCTTCGCGGACGACGAGGAACTCGCGGCCCAGCTGACGGTCAGCGAGCTGCTGCTCGTCTGGCTCATCACCAGCGACATGCTCCCGACCCTGGACCTCACCCGCCACGCGACGCCGGTCAGCCGCGAGGCCGCGCTGGTCACCTGGTGGCGCGAGCTGGCGAAACACGCTGGTTACGCGCGCCTCACCGACATCGCCGAGCACGCCACCCGCGTGGCCGCCGCGCTGGGCGCCCGGCTGGGCCCTCACGCCGACCTGGCCTTTTACCCCGCCTTTCGCTGACAGCCCGGCCGGAACCGCCGACGTGCGCTGACGCGCGCCGGCGGGTGGGCCACGCCGTGGTTCTCGCCCGTACGCCCCCGAGCGGCTGGGGGACAGTGCCGCTGTGTGCCCACGCACGGCTTGGCACGGCCGTGTGACCGTTTCGCGCCGTGAATCCGCTTTCCCGGCGAAAACCCGTGTGACCGGGTTGTCCTTTCCGAAGGACCGGGCCCGGGGCGTGCCAAGAGTTCCCCGCCCCGTCCATGCCGCGTTACCTCACCATCACCGAGGGTGGGTTTCGGTGCCGGATGGTCTTTCGCGTGACCGTGATCAGTGTCCAAGTCACCCAGGTTCCGCAGCCCGCCGCGTCGCCGGAACCGCGGGAGCCTGCCGCACCGCGGGAATCCGCAGCGCCGCTGAAGAACGCGCGGCGCCTCGCCGTGCTCGGGGACTCCACCGCGGTGGGCCTCGGCGACCCGCTGCCGCACCGGGGCGGCTGGCGCGGGGTCGGGCCGCTCGTCGCCGAGGCGCTGGGCGTCGGCGAGGACGGCTACCTCAACCCGTCCTTCACCGGTGCCCGCATGAACTGTGTGCTCTCCCAGCAGCTACCGCTCGTGCTGGCGCACCGGCCGGACGTCGCGCTGATGGTGGTCGGCATGAACGACACGCTGCGCCCCGACTTCGACGCGGCGCGAATCTCCGCCGACCTCACCGAGATCATCCGCACGCTCGCCGCGGCCGGCACCACGGTCGTGCCCGTGCGGTTCCACGACCACGGCAAGGTGTTCCGCCTGCCGCAGGCGCTCAAGCGGGCGCTCAGCGCGCGGGTCGCCGAGCTGAACGCCGCCATCGACTCGGTCGTCGCCACCGAGGGCGTGCCCTGCCTCGACCTCGACACGATGCCCGGCGCCTACGACCTCACCGCGTGGAGCGTCGACCGCCTGCACCCCTCGGAACTCGGCCACCGGATGCTCGCGGTGGGCTTCACCGCGCTGCTCGCCGACGCCGGGTTCGCCGTGCCGGAGCCGGTCAGCCTGACCTGCTCGGGCGGCGTGGAACCGAGCGCCGCGGGGCACTTCGGCTGGCTGGTGGCCAAGGGCGTGCCGTGGCTGTGGCGTCGGGGACGCGAATTCCTGCCCTACGCCGCGGTGATCATGTGGCGCTCGTTCCGCGGGCACGCGGGCTGAACACCCGCAGCGCTTCGGCGTCCGAGACCGGGTGCCGCACGAAGTAGTCCGCGAACTCCCCGACGTCCTCGTACCCCGATTCCGCGACGAGCTGCCGGCACGCTTTCTCGGCGTCGTAAGGAGTTCGCCGAAGTTCGACGCCCGGGCCGAGCCGCGCCCAGTGCGCACCCGTTGTCCCGTAAGGCATTCCGACGCTGCCGGGGTTGACCACGCGGCGCCGGTCGGCGAGCCGGGTGAACGGCATGTGCGTGTGCCCGCACACCACGGTCGGGGCGGTGACGCCTTCGAGCACCTCCGCCCAGCGCGAAAGTGGACTGTCGACGAGCACTACTTCCTCGTCGTCACGCGGTGTCGCGTGGCAGAACAGCACCTCGCCGAGCCCGTCGATGTCCAGCGTGACGGTGAGTGGCAGCCCCGCCAGCAGCCGCACCTGGTCAGGCCTCAGCCGCGCGGCGGCCCACGGCGCGATCGGGTCCGGGATGCTCGTCGTCCCGCCGCCGGCCAGCGTGACCAGCTCGCGGTCGGCGTTGCCGCGCACCCAGACCGCGCGGTCGCCGAGCGCCACGAGCCGGTCCAGCGTCGGCACCGGAAGCGGTCCCGCCGCGTGGTCGCCGCACAGCACCACGACGTCGGCCGCTTGCACGTCCGGCTCCGCCAGCACGGCGTCGAGCGCCGGCAGCACGCCGTGGATGTCCGAGAGCACCGCGACCGAGGAGGGCATCGGCCCAGCCTGCCCGCCGCCAGGCCGTCGGCGAAGGGTGTTCGCCGACGGCGCAAGGACTTCAGGCCTGCAGCGGCAGCACCTTCACCCCGGTCATGTTGGGGTTGGGCTGGAACGTCGGCGGCTCGCCCGGGATCGTGCGCAGCGACGGGTACCGGTCCAGCAGGACGTTCAGCGCCACCCGGCCTTCCAGCCGCGCGAGTGGCGCCCCGATGCAGAAGTGGACGCCGCGGCCGAACGCCAGGTGCGGGTTCTCCGCACGCGTCGGGTCGAACACGCCGGGGTCGGGGAACTGCCGCGCGTCCCGGTTGGCCGCGGCGACCCACAACAGGAGCATCTGGTCGGCGGGGATGGTCGTGCCGCCCAGCTCCACCTCGGTGGTGGTGACGCGGGCGACGGCGGAGAACGGCGACAGGAACCGCAGCGACTCCTCGATCACCGGCGGCACCAGCGCGCGGTCGGCGCGGGCCCGGCCGGCCCACTCCGGGAACGCGTCGAGGCACAGCACGGTGTTGCCGAGCAGCATCGTGGTCGTGATGTGCCCGGCGATCAGCAGCACGTTCGCGAAGTTGACGATTTCCGCGCGGTTGAGCCGTTCCCCGTCGACCTCGGCCTCCACCAGCTTGGTGAGCAGGTCCTCCCGCGGGTGCTTCCGGCGCTCGTCGGCGTGCCCGCCGAGGTAGTCGGTGAAGTTGCGGGTGATCCTCAGCTGCTCCTGGAACAGCTTCTCCTGCTCCTCGGTCCGCTCGCCGAGGGAGATCTGGTCGCTGCTGCTGAACAGCTGCTCCACCCAGTCCCGGAACAGCTCGCGGTCGCTGGCCGGCACGCCGAGCAGCTCGGCGATCACGATCACCGGCAGCGGGTAGGCGAGGTCCTCCACCAGCTCCAGCCGGTCGCGCCCGGCCGCGGCGTCGAGCAGCTCGCGGGTGATCTGCTCGATCCTCGGCTCGAGGTCGGCCACCACCTTCGGCGTGAACGCGCGGCTGACCAGCTTGCGCATCTTGTTGTGGAACGGCGGGTCCATCTGCAGCAGGTTGCCTTCGGTGAACTCGGCGAGGTCCTTCTCCGACGCGGCCGGCACCAGCCGTTTGGTGTCGGACGAGAACGTGGCCGGGTCGCTCAGCGCCTGGTGCGCTTCGGCGTGCCCGTAGACGTTCCAGGTGCCCAGCTCCTCCTTGAACTCCACCGGGCCGGCGGGCTGGACCCCGCGCAGCCAGAACTGGTCGTGGTGGACGGCCCAGGTCGACGGGAGTGTGGTGGTCATGGTTACTGGTTCCCCTTCCAGTTGGCCGGCGCGCCGGGATCAGCCGGGCGCCGTGGCGGATTCGCCGGTGTAGATGACCGCGCGGCAGGCCGAGACGTAGGCCTCGGATACCGAGCGGAGTTCGGTTGCCGCCGCTTCGACGGCGGCGGGATCGGGCTCGCCGGGCGGCTCGAACGCGGCCTGGACGACCCGGGCCATCGAGTCGGCCCGGTCCTCGACCGTGAGGTCGGCCCGGGCGGCGTCGGCGTTGTCCCGCAGGTAGAAGCCGATGGTCGCGGCGCTGAGGGCGTACGGCAGGTCCGGCACGTCGGCTCGCAGCAGCCCGTGCCGGACGAACACCTCGAACGTCCCGTCGGTCGCCGCCACCCCGGCCGCGCGCGTTTCGGACGCCGCGTCCGAATAGTGGCCCAGCAGCATGACGTCGTTCGTGAGCATGGCCGACAGCAGGGGGTCGCGGACCACGTCGAGGAACAGGCCCCGCAGGTAACGGTGCGGCACGGCCTCGCCGGGGTCGGTGCGCAGCCGGGTCGCGATCCCGGCGAGCAGGTCGGCCGCGGCGCGCGTGAGCAGCGCTTCGAACAGCGTGTCCTTGGTGCGCCAGTGCAGGTAGACGGTGCCCTTGCCGATACCGGCCCGGCGCGCGACGTCGTCGATCGTCACCTTGCGCGAGCCCCAGCGCACGAGCAGCTCGGAGGCGGCGTCGAGGATCCGGTCGGCGCGGTCGTGGTTCGGGTGTCCCGGCATGGCTCCCTCAAGTGTTTGACTGTTTGACCAGATTTGCTGATCTGGTCAAACCACGGTAGCGCAGGAGATCCGGGCCGGGCAAGCGGTCTTGTCGGTGCGGTCGGTTAACGTCATCCGGGTGGCACAGGACGAACTCTTCACGGTGAACCCCGACGTGGGCCCGCCCCCGGAGCCCACCGGGTCCAACCGGGTCGAACCGCGGGCCGACCCCGCGAGCTCGCCGCTCGCGGTGCGGATGCGGCCGCGCACCCTCGAGGAGGTCGTGGGCCAGCAGCACCTGCTGCGCGAGGGCGCGCCGCTGCGCCGGCTGGTGGAGGGCGCCGCGCCCGCGTCCGTGCTGCTCTACGGCCCGCCCGGCACGGGCAAGACCACGCTGGCCAACCTGGTTTCGATCGCCACCGGCCGCCGGTTCGTCGCGATGTCCGCGCTGTCGGCCGGGGTCAAGGAGGTGCGCGGCGTGATCGAGGAGGCCCGCCGCCGCCGGAGCTACAACGCCGAGAACACCGTGCTGTTCATCGACGAGGTGCACCGGTTTTCCAAGACGCAGCAGGACGCGCTGCTCGGCGCGGTCGAGGACCGCACGGTGCTGCTGGTGGCGGCCACCACGGAGAACCCGTCGTTCTCGGTGGTTTCGCCGCTGCTGTCGCGCTCGCTGGTGCTGCAGCTGCGCCCGTTGACCGATGAGGACATCGTGCGGCTGCTGGAGCGCGCGCTGACCGACGAGCGCGGCCTCGGCGGCGAGCTGCAGCTGACGGACGAGGCGCGCGACCACCTGGTGCGGCTCGCGGGCGGCGACGCGCGGCGGGCGCTCACCGCGCTGGAGGCGGCGGCCGACGCCGCGGGCGCGACCGAGCACAAGACCATCGACCTGGCCATCGTCGAGTCCACTGTGGACAAGGCGGCGGTGCGGTACGACCGCGACGGCGACCAGCACTACGACGTGATCAGCGCGTTCATCAAGTCGATCCGCGGCTCCGACGTCGACGCCGCGCTGCACTACCTGGCCCGGATGATCGAGGCGGGGGAGGACCCGCGGTTCCTCGCGCGCCGGCTCGTGGTGCACGCGAGCGAGGACGTCGGGATGGCCGACCCGACGGCGCTGCAGGCGGCCGTCGCCGCGTCGCACGCCGTGCAGTTCATCGGCATGCCGGAGGGACGGCTCGCGCTCGCGCAGGCCACCATCCACCTGGCCACCGCGCCGAAGTCCAACGCCGTGGTCACCGCGATCGACGCGGCGCTGGCCGACGTGCGCTCGGGCGCGATCGGCACCGTGCCGCCGCACCTGCGCGACGGGCATTACGCGGGGGCGAAGCAGCTCGGCAACGCGCAGGGCTACCGCTACCCACACGGGGTCCCGGAGGGCGTGCTCGCCCAGCAGTACCCGCCGGACGAGCTGGTGGGCCGCGACTACTACGAGCCCACCCAGCGTGGCGGCGAGCGGACGCTGGCCGAGCGCGTGCCGCGGCTTCGGCGCACCATCCGCGGGGAGCGCCAGTAGTTCCCGCCAGTAGTTCCCGCTTGCCGAGTTCCCGCCTGCTGAAACTTCCGTGAGCGTCGCCACGTTCTCCCGTAGAACGGTGGTTACGGGAATGCGCGGCCGTGGAGTGCCGGTTGTTCCCGGGCAGCCGAGGTCGGTGCGAGGGGGAGTGATGACGCTTCTGACGGTGTGGCCGGACGACCAGCCCGGGCACGTGCTGCTGCGGACCGAGGACACGGGCACGATCACGGTCGAGCTCAAGCGGCACGGCGTGGGGTTCGCCCGCTGGCCGCTGGCCGGCCTGGCGCCCGACGCCGGCGAGGCCGAGGTGCTGGCCGGTTACCGCGACCGCGTCGACGGGCTCACCGCCGCCGTCGGCTACCACTCGGTGGACGTGGTGCGCGGGGACACTCAGCCTGCCGTCACTCTGCCCGCTGTCGCCGAGCACAGCTCCGGCACCGACGAGGACCGGTTCTTCGTCAGCGGCTCCGCGGTCTGGTACGTGCACGCGGGCCGCTGGGTGCACGCCGTGCTGTGCGAGCCGGGCGACCTCCTGCGCATCCCGGCTCACACCCGCCACTGGCACGACGGCGGCGAGCGCCCCGGCCACGTCACCATCCGCGTCCGCCACCCGGCCTCGGCCACCGCCGCACAGCCCGGGACCCCGTTGCGCCCGGCCGATTTCCCCGGTTTCGACGCACTGGTCGCCGACCGGGCGACGGCCCGGCCCGCCCTCACCCGCTAGCGCGCCACGCCACCCGATCTCAGAGCGCCCTGAAGGCCACCTTGAGGGACCTGGATGCCCTCATGGTGGCCTTCAGGGACCTCGGCCGGAAAAATCGGCGCCGCACGGTGAACAGCGGGCTGCGGAGCGTGCCGGGCGTGGGCACGATGGACGGCATGACCACAGTCGCGTTCCTGGGCACCGGGATCATGGGCCTGCCGATGGCCGCCAACCTCGCCCGCGCCGGGCACGACGTGCGGGCGTGGAACCGCACCCGTGCCAAGGCCGAGCCGCTCGCCGCCGACGGCGCGACCGTCTTCGCGTCTCCGGGTGAGGCGGTGGCCGGCGCCGATGTCGTCGTCACCATGCTCGCGGACGGGCCGACGGTCGCCGAGGTCTTCGCCGCCGCCGGCGTCGCGCCGGGCACTTTGTGGCTGCAGACCAGCACCGTGGGGATCGAGTGGGCCGGCAAGCTCGCCGAGGCGGCGGAGCGGGCGGGCGTCGTGTTCGTCGACTGCCCGGTGATGGGCACCAAGATCCCGGCCGAACAGGCCAAGCTGCAGGTCCTCGCCGCCGGCCCGGACGACGTGCACGAGCGGGCCGCGGCGGTGTTCGACGCCATCGCCGTGACCACCCGCTGGCTCGGCACCACGCCCGGCACGGCCACGCGGCTCAAGCTCGTGATGAACGGCTGGGTGCTCGCGCTGACCAACGCCACGGCGGAGAGCCTCGCGCTGGCCGACGCGCTCGGCATCGACCCGGCGCTGTTCTTCGACGTGATGACCGGCACCGGTTTCGACGTCGGCTACGCGCGCATGAAAGGCCCCCTCATGCTTTCCGGCGACTACCCGGCGTCGTTCCCGGCTTCGCTGGCTGCCAAGGACGCGCGCCTGGTGGTGGAGGCCGCCGGGGACGCGATCGACGTCGCGGGCGCGAAGGCCGCGCTGGCCCACCTCGAAACCGTCGTCGCCGCCGGCCACGGCGAGGAGGACATGGCCGTGCTCTACCGCGCTGTCACGAAGGAGGCCGGGAACGCTGATTGAGCGGTCCCGCCGCAGGTCGGGAACGGTCCGGCTGCGCTGAGTGACCGACGGGCGGGGCGACACCGCCGAACGGCTGGCCAGGCGGTAACCTCACTGGCACCGAAGACCGCGCAACCCCCGAGGAGGGCCCGTGTCGGCAGGGCAGATCGCCGCGCTGATCGCCGCAGGAGCATTCGTAGTGCTGGTCTTGCTGCTGGCGATCCCGCTGCTCAAGCTCGGCCGCACGCTGGACGAGGCGACCATCGCCATCCGGAAGGCCCACGAGAGCAGCGACCCGATCCTGCTGGGCGCGAACGAGACCATCACGCACGTGAACACCCAGCTCGAGCGCGTGGACGGGATCACCGCGAACGCGCAGGCCGTGACCGGCAACGTTTCGGCGCTGTCGTCGGTGTTCACCGCGACGCTCGGCGGCCCGCTGGTGAAGATCGCCGCGCTGTCCTACGGGCTCAGCAAGGCCGTCCGCGCGCGGCGCCGGAAGCAGGAAGCGAAGGCAGCCGCCCCGGCCCGCCGGAGGAAGAAGTGAAGCGGCTGTTCTGGCTCGGCGTCGGGGTCGTGACCGGCGTCGTGCTGTCCCGCAAGGCCGCCGAAACGGCTCGTCAGGCCACTCCGGCCGGGTTAGCATCGAACCTGGGCGAGGCCGTGCGCGAGCTGGCCGGCGCCGTCGGCTCGTTCGGCGCCGAGGTGCGCGCCGGGATGAGCGAGCGGGAACAGGAGCTGCACGACATGGTCGAGGAACGGTCCGGATTCCCCGCGCCGCAGGGCGCCGCGGGCCGGCACGCCGCCGCACAGCGCCCCGCCCGGCGAGCTCGCCGGGCGGAGGGCTGACCTCGTCGCGTCCCGCGCGAGGAGCGGCGCCCTCCGCCGTCGCCGCCTCCCCGTCTATCCGGCGTGGTGCGTCCGCTCGGACCCGCGCCCCCAGTACAAGGACTGACCCGTGGACACACACGAAATCACCGATCGTTTCCTGCGCCATTTCGAGGGCAAGGGCCACACGCGCGTGCCCAGCGCGCCGCTGATCCTCGACGACCCGAACCTGCTGTTCGTCAACGCGGGCATGGTGCAGTTCAAGCCCTACTTCCTCGGTGAGGCCCCGCCGCCGTACCCGCGCGCGACCAGCGTGCAGAAGTGCGTGCGCACGCCGGACATCGACGAGGTCGGCAAGACCACCCGGCACAACACGTTCTTCCAGATGGCCGGCAACTTCTCGTTCGGCGACTACTTCAAGGAAGGCGCGATCGCCAACGCCTGGGAGCTGATCACCGGCTCCCATGACGAGGGCGGCTTCGGCCTCGACCCGGACCGGATCTGGGCGACCGTCTACGAGGGCGACGCCGAGGCGGCGGGCCTGTGGCGCAAGCTCACCGGGCTGCCGGGCGAGCGCATCCAGGTCCGTGACGGCAAGGACAACTACTGGGACATGGGCGTGCCCGGTCCCGGCGGCCCGTGCTCGGAGATCTACTACGACCGCGGCCCGGGGTACGGCCGCGAGGGCGGCCCGGTGGCCGACGAGGACCGCTACATCGAGATCTGGAACCTCGTCTTCATGCAGGACGTCCGCGGCGAGCAGAGCCCGAAGCTGGGCTTCCCGCCGGTCGGCGAGCTGCCGAAGAAGAACATCGACACCGGCATGGGCGTCGAGCGGGTCGCGACGATCCTGCAGGGCGTCGAGAACGTCTACGAGACCGACCTGGTGCGCCCGGTGATCGGCCGCGCCGAGGAGTTCTCCGGCCGCCGCTACGGCGCGAACCACGCCGACGACGTCCGCTTCCGCGTGATCGCCGACCACGCCCGCACCGGCGTGATGCTGATCGGCGACGGCGTCACCCCCGGCAACGACGGCCGCGGCTACGTGCTGCGCCGGCTGCTGCGCCGCATCGTCCGCTCCACCCGCCTGCTGGGCGTGCAGGAGCCGGTGCTGCAGGCGTTCGCCGAGGTCGTGCGCGACACCATGGGCCCGACCTACTCCGAGCTGGTCAGCGGGTTCGACCGGATCTCCGAGGTCGTCCGCGTGGAGGAGGAGGCGTTCCTCGCCACCCTGACCAGCGGCTCGCGCATCTTCGACCTCGCCGCGGCCGAGACCAAGCGCGACGGCGGCGACGTGCTGGCCGGGGACAAGGCGTTCCAGCTGCACGACACCTACGGCTTCCCGATCGACCTGACCCTCGAGATGGCGGCCGAGCAGGGCCTGAACGTCGACGAGGCGGGCTTCCGCACGCTGATGGACGAGCAGCGCAAGCGCGCGAAGGCCGACGCGGCGACGCGCAAGAGCGGCCACGGCGACCTGTCCGAGTACCGCAAGGTGCTGGAGCAGCACGGCGAGACCGAGTTCCTCGGCTACACCGAGCTGCAGGCGGCCGCGAAGGTCGTCGGCCTGCTCGAAGACGGCCTGCCGGTGCGCAGCGTCGCCGAGGGCCACAAGGCCGAGCTGGTGCTCGACCGCACGCCGTTCTACGCCGAGAGCGGTGGCCAGGTCGCCGACACCGGCGTGCTGCTCGGCGACGGCGTCGAGCTGAAGGTGCTCGACGTGCAGAAGATCGTGCCGGGCCTGTTCGTGCACCGCGTGGAGGTCACCGCGGGCGAGGTCGGGATCGGCACTGAGGTGACCGGATCGGTCGACGGGCACCGCCGGCTCTCGATCGAGCGCTCGCACTCCGCGACGCACCTGGTGCACGCGGCCGTGCGCGGCGCGTACGGCAAGCGCGCGGCGCAGGCCGGTTCGCTGAACTCGCCGGGCCGGATGCGCTTCGACTTCACCACGCCCGGTTCGGTGTCGGCCGACATCCTCACCGAGGTCGAGGAGGAGGTCAACGAGTACCTCCAGACCGACGTCGAGGTGCAGAACTACGTCACCACCAAGGACAAGGCGCTCGAACTGGGCGCGGTCGCGCTGTTCGGCGAGAAGTACGGCAACGACGTGCGCGTGGTCGACATGGGTGACTACTCGCGTGAGCTGTGCGGCGGCACGCACGTGGACCGGATCGGCCAGCTCGGCCTGGTCAAGCTGGTGTCGGACTCCTCGATCGGCTCCGGCGTGCACCGGGTCGAGGCGCTCGTGGGGCCGGACGCGCTGAAGTACGTCCGCAAGGAGCAGCTGCTCGTTTCGCAGCTGGCGAACACCTTCAAGGTGCCCTCGGACCAGCTGCCCTCGCGCATCGAGGACGTGCTGACCCGGCTGAAGAACGCGGAAAAGGAGATCGAGCAGCTGCGCACGCAGCAGGTGCTCGGCTCGGCCGGCAAGCTCACGGACCAGGCGCAGGACGCCGGCGGTGTCTCCGTCGTCGCCGAGGTCGTGCCCGACGTGGACAGCAACGGCCTGCGCGCGCTGGCGTCCGACATCCGCGGCCGGCTCGGTGAGCGGCCCGGCGTGGTGGCGCTGTTCGCGCCGTCCGGTGACAAGGTCGCGTTCGTCGTGGCCACCACGGCGGCGGCGCGTGACAAGGGCATCGCGGCGGGCAAGCTCGTCCCGTCGTTCGCCGGGGCCATCGGGGGCCGCGGGGGCGGCAAGCCCGACATGGCCCAGGGCGGCGGCAGCAACCCGGGCGGAGCGCACCAGGCCGTGACGGACCTGCGCGCCGCAGTCGCCGACGTTGCCCAGTAGACCCCAGCGGGGCCCGGATCGGCCGGATGCGTCCGGTCCGGGCCGGGGCAGGCGGCTCGGGGTCGATGTCGGCTCTGTCCGGGTCGGGGTGGCCCTCAGCGATCCCGCCCCCATTCTCGCGAGCCCGCTCGTTACCCTCTCCCGTGATGCGAAGGACGACAGCGATCTGGACCGGCTTGCCGAACTCGTCACCGAACACGAGGTGGTCGAGGTGATCGTGGGCCTCCCGAGGACACTGGCGAACCGGCAGGGACCGGCCGCGCTCATCGCCGTGGAGTACGCGGACAAGCTGGCGGCGCGGCTCGGCGACGTGCCGGTGCGCCTCGGCGACGAGCGGTTGACGACGGTCACCGCGTCCCGGATGCTCTCCCAGCGGGGGGTCAAGGGACGGAAGCAGCGGGCGGTGGTCGACCAGGCCGCCGCCGTCGAGATCCTGCAGGCCTGGCTCGACGCCGCCGCCGCGCAGCGCGCCCGGAAAGGCGAGTCATGACCGAGCCCCGCGGTCCCGAGGACGAACGCGGCCGCCGGCGGCTACGCGGTCCCGAGACCGAGCCGCCGTCCGCCGACGCCCCCCGTCGCGCGCGCCGCACGCCGCCGCGCCCGTCGGGATCCCACGAGCTGCCCCCGCCGCCGGCGCGCCCGCGCCGCGGCCAGCCCGCCGAGCCGTACGACGCGCCGCCCGCAGCGAGGCCTCCTCGCCGCCGCCGCGAGGAGGCCGACGACCTGCCCCCGCAGCCGTCCCAGCCTCCGCCGGGCCGCCGCCGACGCCGCGACGAGGCTGATCTGCCTCCTTCGGATGTTGCTGCTCCGTCGGGCCGTGGTCGTCGTGGTGATGCTGCGGACTTGCCTCCGTCGGACGTGCCCCCTTCGCCGGGTCGCCGTCGTCGTGGAGACGCGGCTGACCTGCCTGCCTCGGATGTGGCTCCTCCGGCGGGCCGTGGTCGTCGTGGAGACGCGGCTGATTTGCCTCCTTCGGACGTGCCTCCCTCTCCGGGTCGCCGTCGCCGTGGGGACGCGGCCGATCTGCCGCCGTCCGATGGTGATGGGCCGCCGCCGGGACGTCGTCGCCGTGGCGAGCTGCCCCAGCCTTCGGGCGACCCCCGTGATGCCGGGCCGCGCCGGGCCGCGCCGCCTTCGGGTGACCCGCGTGGTGCCGGTGCGGAGGACGCGCCGCCACCGCGCCGTCGCCGTCGGGCCGACACCGGTGACGTGCCGCTGCCCGGTGAGGCGCCGCCTCCCGGACGCCGGCGTCGCGCCGACCCGGCCGATCTGCCGCCCCCGGCGGACCCGCGCCTGGCCGCCGGCCCGCCGCCGCGCCGCCGCGACCCCGGCGACCCGTCCATGCCGCCGGATCCGCGTCTGAACCGTGGTGGCGACCCGTCGATGCCGCCTGACCCGCGCTTTGCTGGGCCGGTGGACGGTTCCATGCCGCCGGATCCGCGTCTGAACCGTGGTGGCGACCCATCCATGCCGCCTGACCCGCGTTTCGCTGGGCCGGTGGACGGTTCCATGCCGCCGGACCCGAGGTTCGCCGGTCCGGCCAACGGTGCCGTCCCGCCGCGCCGCCGCCGTCCCGAGCCGCGGCCGGTGGAGAACCCGACGGACGTCATCCCCGCCGTGGCCGAGCCGGAGCCCGAACACGGCACGCAGATCGACGGCCTCTTCGGCGATGACGACGAATACGACGAGTACGAAGGCGAGTACGAGGACTACGACGGCGAGTACGAAGAAGACGACGAGGCCTACGAGGAAGAGGCCGAGGAGCAGCCCGGCCGCGGCAAAAAGGCCAAGCAGGGCAAGAACAAGGCCAAAGGCAAGGGCAAGAAGCGCAAGCGGGCCCTCGGCTGGGTCGCGGCCCTCACCGTGCTCGTGCTGCTCGCCGGCGGCGCCTGGTTCGGCTACCAGAAGATCTTCGGCTACGCGGACTACGACGGCGACGGCGAGGGCAACACCCTCGTGCAGGTCGACGACGGCGACACCACGTCCGCGATCGGCGCGAAGCTGACCGACGCCGGGGTGGTCGCGAGCGCCAAGGCGTTTGTCAAAGCCGGGGCGGACAACACCGCGCTGAACCGCATCCAGCACGGCTACTACGTGCTCAAGCAGCACATGTCCGGCCAGAGCGCGGTCGCCCTGATCACCTCGCCCGCCGCGCTCGCGGGCCGGCTGGAGATCCGCCCGTACACGCAGTTCGACGACATCAAGCAGCCCGGCGGCAAGGTCACGCCGGGGGTGTTCAGCTTGATGTCGAAGGCCTCCTGCGCGACGCTGAACGGCAAGAGCACCTGCATCTCGGTCGACGATCTGCGCAAGACCGTCGCGGAGGGCGACCTCAAGGCGTTCGGCGTGCCGGACTGGGCGCTGGAGCCCGCGGACAAGGCACTGAGCAAGGACAAGCGCCTCGAAGGCCTGATCGCGGCCGGCGTCTACGACGTCAAACCCGGCTGGACCGCGACCGAGCTGATCACCAACCTGGTGCATCAGTCGACCGACTCGTTCCAGGCCGCGGGCCTGACCGACCAGAAGACCGGGCCGGGCATGACGCCGTACCAGACGCTGATCATCGCTTCGCTGGTCGAGCGTGAGGCGGTGAAGTCCGACTTCGGCAAGATCTCGCGGGTCATCTACAACCGGCTCGCCCAGAAGGTGCGCCTGCAGCTGGACTCGACCGTCAACTACCCGCTCGACCGGCCCACGTTGAAGACGAGTGACGAGGACCGGAACAGGCCCGGGCCCTACAACACCTACACGATGACCGGGCTCACCCCCACCCCGATCGCGGTGCCGAGCACCGACGCCATCAAGGTGGCGCTGGACCCGCCCGCGGGCGACTGGATGTACTTCGTCAAGTGCGAGACGAACGGCCAGTCCTGCTTCGCCGTGACGTACCCCGACCACCAGAAGAACGTTCACGAGGCGCAGGCAAAAGGTGTCTTCTGACGCTGCCCCCCGCAAGGCCGCGGTGCTCGGCCGTCCGGTGGCGCACTCGCTGTCACCGGTGCTGCACGACGCCGCGTTCCGGGCGCTGGGCCTGACCGGCTGGACGTACGAGCGGATCGAGACCGGCGCCGAAGAGCTGCCCGCGCTCGTGGACGGCCTCGGCCCGGAGTGGGCCGGCCTCTCGGTGACAATGCCGGGCAAACGGGCCGCGCTCGACCACGCCACGGAGGTCACCGATCGGGCGGCGGCCGTCGGCGCGGCAAACACGCTGGTGCGTGTTCCCGGCGGGTGGCTCGCCGACTGCACGGACGTCGACGGTGTCACGGGCGCGCTGCGGATCGGCGGCGGCTACACGCCGTCGCCCGGTGACCGGGCCGTGGTGCTCGGTGCCGGGGGCACGGCGGCGGCCGCGGTGGTGGGGCTCGCGGCCCTCGGCATCACCGCGGTCAGCCTGGTCGTGCGCGAGCCGGCGCGGGCGAGGGAGACCCTCGGCGCGGCCGAGCGCGCGGGCCTCGACGTGGATGTGCGACGCTGGTCCGAAGCGGACTTCCCCGCGCTGGCCGCGCGCACGGCCGTGCTGGTGAGCACCGTGCCGCCGGAAGCCGTGCTGCCGCACGTGCCCGCGCTCGCCGCGGTGCCCTGCGTGCTCGACGTGATCTACCACCCGTGGCCGACCCCGCTGGCCGAGGCCGTCGCCGCGCGCGGCGGGCGGCTCGCGACTGGGCTGGACATGTTGCTGCACCAGGCTTTCGGCCAGTCAGAGCACTTCACCGGGCGCCCCGCGCCCCGAGCCGAGATGCGGGACGCCCTGCGCGCGGCCACTGGCGGCCTGGTGCCGTTACGTCTCGCTTGATATCCTGGCCGACTGCCTTCCGCACGTCTGAGGGGAAAGACCTGTGCCCGAAACCAGTCAGCCGGCCTCGACCGACGAAGAGATCCAGGCCTCCTGGGTCGGCGAGGCGCCGCAGCTCAACAGCACGGTGACGCTCGCCGAGTACGACCCGGAGTGGCCGGAGCTCTACCGGCGCGAGGCCGAGCGCATCCGCGGCGTGCTGGGGGACCGCGTGGTGCTGCTCGAACACGTGGGCTCCACGTCCGTGCCCGGGCTCGCCGCCAAACCGGTGATCGACATCCTGCTGGAGGTTCCGGACTCCGACGACGAGAACGCGTACCTGCCCGCACTGGAGGCCGCCGGCTACCGCCTGATCATCCGCGAGCCGGACTGGGAGAAGCACCGCCTCTTCAAGGGCCCGGACACCAACATCAACCTGCACGTCCACTCGCCCGGCAACGGGCAGACCGAGCGCTTCCTGCTCTTCCGCGACCGGATGCGCACGCACCCCGCGGAACTCGCGCGGTACCTGGGCAAGAAGCGCGAGCTGGCGGCCCGGACCTGGCGCTATATCCAGAACTACGCGGACGCCAAGGGTGAGGTGATCGAGGAGATCCTCGGCCGTGCCCGCGCCGCGCAGTATGACAGTTTCAGTGCGGCGTATGCGAAACACGCCGCGACCAGCGCCGCGAACGCGCTGTACGACCGTCCGGCCATCGCCGGGCTGGCCGGTGACGTCGCGGGCAAGCGGGTGCTCGACGTCGGCTGTGCGGCCGGCCACCTGAGCGCGCTGCTCGCCGGCCGCGGCGCCGACGTGCTCGGTTTGGACGTGAGTGAGGGCCTGATCTCCTTGGCGCGCAAGGAGTTCGGCGACGTCGCACGCTTCGAGCAGGCGGACGTGACCGAGCCACTGTCCCTTGAGGACGGTTCGATCGACGTGATCACGGCCTCGCTCGTGCTGCACTACCTGGCGGACTGGGGGCCGGCGCTCGCCGAGTTCCGGCGCGTGCTGCGTCCCGGCGGGGCGCTGGTGTTCTCCGTGCACCACCCCGGCGAGGACTGGCACTGGTTCGACCGCGAGAACTACTTCGAGCTGGAGCTGCTCGACGACGAGTTCGAGCTGGGCGAGCACCGGCAGCAGGTCCGGTTCTACCGCCGCCCGCTCAGCTGGACGTTCGGCGCGGTCCGCGACGCGGGCTTCACCGTCGACCGGCTCGAGGAGCCCATGCCCGTCGACGAGGTGGACGAGGCCGACCCGAGGATGGCCGGGCTGCTCCGCACCAAGCCGCGGTTCCTGTACTTCCGCTGCCTGGCCGGGGGCGAGTGAGCCCGGCTACGGTGGCGGGTATGAAGATCGCGATTCTCGACGACTACCAGAACGTGGCACTGACCTTCGGCGACTGGGACTCGCTCGAGGCCGAGATCGAGGTCTTCACGGAGGCGTTCGCCGGCCCGTCGGAAGTGGTGGAGCGGCTGGCCGGCTTCGACGTCGTCGTCGCGATGCGTGAGCGGACGCGGTTCCCGGCCGAGGTGCTCGACCGGCTGCCCGACCTCAAGCTGCTGGTGAGCACCGGCCCCCGCAACGCCGCGATCGACCTGGACGCGGCCGGCCGCAACGGGGTCGTCGTGTCGGCGACCGGGCACGTCGGCCCGCCGACTTCCGAGCTCACCTGGGCGCTCATCCTCGCCGCGGCCCGGAATCTGCCCGCCGAGTTCCGTTCGATGCGCGAGGGCGGCTGGCAGGTCGGCGTCGGCACGATGCTGCATGGCAAGACGCTCGGCCTGCTGGGGCTGGGCCGGCTCGGCGCCGAGGCGGCGAGGATCGGCCAGGCGTTCGGCATGAAGCCGATCGCGTGGAGCCAGAACCTGACCGCGGAGAAGGCCGCCGAGCACGGCGTCACCGCGGTTTCGAAGGACGAGCTGTTCGCATGGTCGGACGTGCTGTCGATCCACCTGGTGCTCTCGGACCGCAGCCGGGGCCTGGTCGGCGCGCGCGAACTCGCGCTGATGAAGCCGTCCGCGATGCTGGTGAACACCTCGCGCGGCCCGATCGTCGAGGAGGCCGCGCTGGTGGATGCCTTGCGCCGCAAGGTGATCGGTGCCGCCGCGCTCGACGTCTACGACACCGAGCCGCTGCCGGCCGACCATCCGCTGCGCACGTTGGACAACGCGGTCCTCACCCCGCACATCGGCTACGTCAGCCGGGAGACCTACGAGGTCTTCTACGGCGACGCCGTCGAGGACATCGCGGCCTTCCAGGACGGCTCGCCGTTGCGCGTCATGAACTGACCCGCCAAGGTCCGTCAAGGCCTCCTTACCCGCGTACCACGCGGGTAAGGAGGCCTTGACGGCGTACGGGCCCACCTGAGCACGGTCGGCGCGGCTTAATTCGGTCGCCACGGCGGGGTGCGCGGTGTGACCATCGACGGATGTCCAGTCAGCTGCGGGTCCGCCTCCGGGAGGCCATCACCTGGCGCGGCGACCGTACCGACGACAACCGGTACGCCGACGTGACCGGGTGGTGGCGTGCTCCCGCGTTGCTGCGGGAGCTGGGCCCGGCGCTGGGCGCGCTGTTCGAGGCCGAGCGCCCGACCGTCGTCCTCGGGCCGGAGTCGCGCGGGTGCCTGCTGGGGCCGCTGGTCGCGATGCACCTCGGCGTGGGCTTCGTCGAGGTGCGCAAGAACCGCGGTCCCTGCTGCGACAGCGACGCTTGGCGGCTCCGGACGACCCCGCCGGACTACCACGACCGCCACCTCGAACTCGGCTTCCGCAAGCACCTCGTGCGCGCGTCCGACCGGGTGCTGTTCGTCGACGAGTGGATCGAGACCGGGGGACAGGCACTGGGCGTGCAGGGGCTGGCCGAGGACGCCGAGGCCACCTGGCTCGGCGCCGCGACCATCGTGGACGCCTTGCCCGGCAACGAAGTCCGGCGCCGGCTGGGCCTGCGGTCCCTGGTCAACATCCGGGACCTGTGACTCAGGGGAACAGCACTCAGGGAAATGGCACGGTGTCCGGGGCGCAGGTCGCGCCGTCGGCCGGTGGGGTCAGGTCCGTGAAGTAGCGGGTGACCGCGGCCGAGGCGCACGCGCTGTGCACGTCGAGTGAGGTGTGGCCGAAGCCGTCGACCACGAGCAGTTTGCCGTTGCCCAGTTCGGCGGCGGTCGCCCGCGCGTTGGCCAGGGGTGTGGCCGGGTCGTAGCGGTTGTTGAGCACCAGGATCGGGTGCGGCCGCGGCCGGTTCCACGGCCCGGTGTAGCGGTCCTCGTCGCGCGCGGGCCAGTCGACGCACTGCGCCATGGAAAACACCGGCGCCAGGCCGAAGTACGGCTGGCGCTTCTCTTCGGCGGCGGCCAGCGGCAGGTAGTCCGCGGTCTGCTGCGGGACCTCACTGTCCAGGCACTGCACGGCGAGGAACCCCGTGCTGTGGACCGGCACGTACGGGTCGAGCACCGGCACCGGTGGCTCGGCCGACGATGGCACGAGCGCGGCGAGCGTCTGCCCGAGCCGCTTCCACCGTCCCGACTGGTACAGCGCGCTCTGGATGGTCTGCAGCAGCGACGCGGTGGTCACGCCGCCGACCGGCCCGTGGCTCAGCCGCGCGAAGACCGCGGCGAACTTCTCCTTCGGGTCACCGCCCGCGAAGGCGCAGTTCGACGGCCCGGCGGCAGTGCACGCGGCGAAGAACTGTTCCAGCTCCTGCTGCTGGGCGGAAGCGACGTCGGCGCGGACGTCCACCGGCTGGTGCTCCTGGCCGGGTTTGCCGGTGGAGTTGGCGACGAGGTCGAGCGTGCCGTCGAGTGTCATCGCGCGCAGCCGGCCGGGGAACAGGTTCGCGTACGTGCCGCCAAGGTAGGTGCCGTAGGAATAGCCGTAGTAGTTGAGTTCCTTGTCGCCGACGGCCTGGCGCAGCAGGTCCAGGTCCCGGGCGACGTTCGCCGTGGACAGGTGCGCCAGCTCCGCGCCGGAGCCGGCCGCGCACGCCTTCCCCGGCGCCGCGCTGGCCGACCAGAACGCGGCGCTCTGCTCGGGCCGCAGCGGTGACCCGCCCGGGCGGACGTCCTCCGCGCCGGGACAGTGGATCGGCGCGCTGCCACCGATGCCGCGCGGGTCGAAGCTCACCAGATCGAACCGCGCGCGCAGCTCGGCCGGGTAGCGGGCGCCGAACCGCGTCAGCTCGCCGACGCCGTCGGAGCCGGGGCCGCCGAAGTTGAAGAACAGCGAGCCGATCCGGTGCGCGGGGTCGGTGGCGGGCAGCTTGATCACGGCCAGCGTGACCTGCGCGCCGTGCGGCTCGCGGTAGCTGAGCGGGACGGGCGCGCTCGCGCACTGGAACCCGCCGTGGCACGGCGCCCAGTTCAGCGCGGGCACGGCGGCGCCGTTGGTGCCCATGGCCGGGGGAGCGTCGGCGCTGTCGCCGCGCATCGCGGGCACGGCCGGGGCCGCGGCTTCCGGCGCACTGCACGCGCTCGCCGCGAGCAGCAGGGCGACCGCGGCGAGGGCTCGCCTCACGCGGCCAGTTCGGCCAGCACGGCGTCGGTCAGGCGCGGCCACACCTCGGCCGCCCACGGGCCGAACGAGCGGTCGGCCAGCGCGACGCAGGCGTGCCGCGCGTCCGGGTCCACCCACAGGAACGTGCCGGACTGGCCGAAGTGGCCGAACGTGCGGGGCGAGCTGGCCGAACCCGTCCAATGTGGACTCTTGTGGTCGCGCAGCTCGAAGCCGAGGCCCCAGTCGTTGGGCTTCTGGTGGCCGAAGCCGGGCAGCACGCCGCTCAGCCCGGGGAAGGCGACCTCGGTGGCCGCGGCCAGCGTCTCCGGCGCGAGCAGCTTCGGGGCCTGCAGCTCGGCGGCGAACCGGGCCAGGTCGTCCACAGTGGACGAGGCGCCGGACGCGGGCGAGCCGTCGAGCTTCGTCGCGGTCATGCCGAGCGGTTCCAGCAGCGCCTCGGACAGGTAGTCGGCGAACGCGATGCCGGAGTGCGACGCGAGCGCGCCGGCCAGCTCCTCGAACCCGGCGTTGGAGTACAGCCGGCGCGTGCCGGGCTCGGCCATCGCCTTGTGCGCGTCGAACGCGAGCCCGGAGGTGTGCGCGAGCAGGTGGCGCACCGTCGACCCCTCGGGGCCGGCCGGGGTGTCCAGCTCGAGCACGCCCTCCTCCAGCGCGATGTGCGCGGTGTAGGCGGTGAGCAGCTTGGTCACCGAGGCCAGCCGGAACACCTTCGCGGTGTCGCCGTGGCCGGCCACGACCTCGCCGCTCGCGGCCACCACCGCGGCCGCCGCGTTGTCCACCGGCCACTCGTCGATCAGGCGCAGGCTGTCCATGACCGCCAGCGTAATGGAACGCGTGAAGGGGCTGTCCGGGACCGTTTGAAGGTCCCGGACAGCCCCTTCACGGCTGCCGCCTCCGGCTTGGCCCGGAGCGCCCCAATGTGGCGTTGGTTGCGTTGAACGCACCGAACGCCACATTGGGTGCGCTGGACGCACCGAACGCCACATTGGGGCGTAAACCCGCCAGAGTCACACGACACTACTGAGCGTCGAGATCCGTGGCGACGAGCTCCGCGACCGCGTCCACCGCGGCCTCGGCCCCCTCGCCCTCAGCACTGATGACGACCTCGTCGCCGTAGCCGGCGGCCAGCGTCATCAGGTTGAGCACGCTGCCGGCGGCCACCGGGTCGCCGCCGGCCTTGGCGATGCTCACCGCGACGGGCTGCGCCGCGGCCGCCTTGGCGACCAGCGCGGCCGGCCTGGCGTGCAGGCCCACCTTGCTGGCCACGGTGACTCGTTTCTCCGGCATGTCCGTCCTCACTCTTCGTTCAGGTATCCGGTGGTGATCTTACTTCGCGGCGGTGCGTTCGAGGTCGGCCTCGACCGAGTCGTCCTCACGGCCCGGGGTGCGCAGGTTCCACTTCGTGATGACGAACCGGAACACCACGTAGTAGATGACGGCGAGGACCAGCCCGATCGGGATCAGCAGCCACGCCTTGTGGGCGGTGTCCAGCGACGAGTTCAGGGCGAAGTCGATCGCGCCGCCCGAGAACGAGAAGCCGAGCTTGATGCCGAGCGCGTTGCAGACCGCGAGCGAGACGCCGGTCATCACCGAGTGGAAGATGTACAGCGGCCACGCGACGAACATGAACGCGAACTCGATCGGCTCCGTGACGCCCGTGATGAACGAGGTCAGCGCCGCCGAGATCATGATGCCGCCGACGATCTTCTTCTGCGACGGCTTCGCGGTCTGCCAGATCGCCAGCGCCGCGGCGGGCAGGGCGAACATGAAGATCGGGAAGAAGCCGGTCATGAACGTGCCGGAACCCTGCACGTGGTTGAAGAAGTTGGTCAGGTCACCGCCGCCGAAGATGAACCACACCGGCACGTTCAGCAGCTGGTGCAGGCCGATCGGGATGAGCAGGCGGTTCAGGAAGCCGTAGATGCCGCCACCGATCACCGGTGAGCCGACGACCGCCTTGCCGATCGAGGTGATGCCCTCGTCGACGTACTTGAACAGCAGGCCGAAGATCACGCCGAGGATGATCATCGCCAGCGCGGTGATGATCGGCACGAACCGGCGCCCGCCGAAGAACGCCAGCCAGGCCGGCAGCTTGATGCGGTGGTAACGCTGCCACAGCAGCGCCGCCACGATGCCGGAGACGACACCGGTCAGCACGCTGTAGGGCCAGTGGATGGGCGCACCGTCCCAGCCGGCCTTGTAGCCCTGCTGGCTGTTGATCGGCGCGATGGCCTGGATGACCTTGTTGAAGACGACCCAGCCGACGGCCGCGGCGACGGCGGTCGAACCGTCGCCCTTGCGGGCGAAGCCGACCGCGATGCCGATCGCGAACAGCAGCGGCAGCCAGTCGAACAGGCCACCGCCCGCCGCGCCGATCACGGCCGCGACCTTGTCCCAGCCCAGCCCGTCCTTGCCGAACACGTCGTCCTGGCCGAGCCGGTTCAGCAGACCGGCCGCGGGCAGGGTGGCGATGGGCAGCATGAGGCTGCGGCCGAAGCGCTGCAGACCGGCGAGGCCGCTGCCGCTCTTCTTGCCCTTCGCCCCCTCCGCGGTGGTGGCGCTCATCGGGTACCTCCATAGTGGGGTTCGTGGCCGGAATCCGGGGTGTTCCGGTCCAACTGCATGGTCACCTGGTAGTGGTCTCCCCGGTACCAGGACGTCATGTCCTCGACCGGCTCTCCGTTCGCGCTGGAGACCCGGCGGAAGACCAGGAGCGGACTGCCGGTGCGCATGCCGAGCAAGCGCGCCGTTTCGCGGTCCGCGGACTCGGCCCACACCGTCTGGTACGCCTGGTCCGGGCGGAGGTCGAAGGCCTCGCCGAGCTGGGCGTACAGCGAACGGGACAGGTCGAGGTCGAGCAGGCCGGGGGTCCGGCCCGCGTGGTACCAGCCGCGTTCCACGGCCAGTGGCACTCCGTCGGCGCGCCGCAGCCGCACGAGGCGGTGGGCGGGCACGCCCTCACCGAGGCCCAGTGCGTGGGCCGAGGTCACCGGCGGGATCTCCGTGGCGGTCGAGACGACCTCCGTGGTCGTGGTGAGCCCGCGCCGGCGCATGTCGTCGGTGAACGACATCAGGTAGAGCTGCAGCTCCATCCGCCGCGCCGCGGTGAAGGTGCCCTTGCCGCGCACCCGGGCCAGCAGGCCCTCCTCGACGAGCTTCCCGATCGCCGAGCGGACTGTGAGCCGCGAGACACCGTAACGCTGGGCGAGCTCCCGCTCCGACGGGATCGGTGATCCCGGCGGCAGCTCTCGCTCGACCGAGCGGCGCAGGATCTCCCGCAGCTGGGCGTGCTTGGGCGTGGGCCCGTTCACCACCCGCTCGACCCGATCGGGTGGCGGGACGTGCGCGGCCGCGCTCATCGGCGTCACCCTCCCTCGTCTCGTCGCACCGAAACCGGTGCTCGCGTCCGGGCCGGAAGATTGGTACGTTCCGGTCTAGACCAATGACATGATGGGGCAGGATGCTCCGGCGGGCGAGCGGGTGTCAACCACCGTTATGCGTTCGTGGCCGATCGCGGCGTGCATGCCGACGAACGGCGTAGTAAAGCTGGAACTCCAGCCTGCTCACGTGGGAAAGCAACAGGAAACGAGGAGGCCGCGATGGCGGACGACAGGCCGGAGAAGATTCTCGCGGCACTCGGCGGATCGGACAACGTCGTCGAGATCGAAGGCTGCATCACGCGGCTGCGGTGCGAGCTGGAGGACATGAGCCTGATCGACGAGCCGGCGCTCAAGGCCGCGGGCGCGATGGGCGTGGTGAAGATGGGCTCGGCCGTGCAGGTGATCGTCGGCCCCGAGGCCGACACGATCGCCAGCGACATCGAGGACCTGATGTGAGCCTGCGGATCCTGAGCCCCGTCGCCGGGAAGGTCGTCGCGATCACCGAGGTGCCGGACCCGGTGTTCGCCGAGGCCATGGTCGGCCCCGGCATCGCCGTGGTGCCGAGCGGCGGTCGCTCCGACGCCGTCTCGCCGGTCGACGGCACCGTCGTGACGCTGCACCCGCACGCGTACGTGGTGGCCACCGAGGACGGCCGCGCCGTGCTCGTCCACCTGGGCATCGACACGGTGAAGGAGAAGGGCGAGGGCTTCACCCTCCACGTGGTGAAGGGCGAGGCGGTGCGCGCCGGGCAGCCGGTGGTGGGCTGGGACCCGGAGGCCGTCGCGGCCGCCGGCTACTCGCCGATCGTGCCGGTGGTCGGGCTGGACGCGCCGGCCGAGGTGCTCGCGGACCTGGAGCCCGGGCGCGAGGTCGCCGCCGGCGACCCGCTGTTCACCTGGAGCGACTGAACGATTTCGCACGACAGCAGGGCCCCTTGTGGACGGCGACCGTCCACAAGGGGCCCTGTTCGTGGTGGTGGGCAGGGGTTTCCGCCTCGTCAGGCGGTGGTGACCTGTCCGTTCTCGACCTTCACGTTCACCTTCGGCAACGGCTTGTCCGCGGGCCCCTTCTTCACCGCGCCGGTGAGCGCGTCGAAGACCGAGCCGTGGCACGGGCAGTCCAGCTCGCCGCCCTTGGGCGCGTTGACGGTGCAGCCCTGGTGCGTGCAGATGGCGCTGAAGCAGGCGACGGTCCCGGCGGTGGGCTGGGCGACGATCACGTCCTGGCCGTCCGGGGTCTTGGCGGATTTCGCCTCGCCCACGGGCACTTCGGCCAGCGCGATCACCTTTCCGCCCGGCTTCGGGGCTTCCGCGCTCGCCCCCGAGCCACCGCCGCAGGCGGCGAGGGCCACGGTGCCCACGGCGGCACCGGCCACGGCGGCCCCGGTGGTGAGGACGGAACGGCGTGAGTGCAGTTCGGCAGTCATACCCCTGGGAACGAGATCCGGGCCGGTCCGGTTCACCGGTTCGGCGAGAATTTTCGCCCGCCCCCGCCGGTGAACCGGATCGGGGCGGGATCCGTGTACCTGCCGAAGGGATCCAGGGTGGGTCGGAGTGGAGGTTCGGTCATGGACAAGTGGTTCCGCGTGCTCGCGGCGGTGGGGCTGGTGGGCTCGGCGTTGGTGCACTTCTACCTGTACTGGGGCAGTGGTTACTCGGACATCGACGTGGTCGGCCCGCTGTTCCTGCTCAACGGCGTCGCGGGCGTCGTGATCGCGGTCGCCGTGCTGTTCTGGAAGCACTGGCTGCCCGCGCTGGCGGCGTTCGGCTTCGGCGCCGTGACGCTGGTGTCGTACTTCCTGGCCACGTCGGTCGGGTTCTTCGGGGTGCACGACCAGTTCAACAGCCAGTTCGAGTACTGGGGCGTGGTGACCGAGGCGCTCTGCGTGATCTTCGGGCTCGTCCTGCTGGTCCGCGACCTCCAGTCCCGCCGGGCGGTGACCGTGTCCCGCTGAGGGCACCGGTTCGGGCGGCGACGTGGGTTTCACCTGTCGCCGCACCGTTGTCGGCCATGACGCGTTTCGGGCGCCTTGAACTTCCTTGCCGCCTGCCAACCCCTGATCCTGCTACCCGGTCGGGTGAAAAGCCGTCCGGAGTGTCGCGAGGGGACCTTTCGCGACAGCGTTTGATTGCCTGCGAGGGCCGTTCCCTGCCAGCGTGGACGGCATGGAATGGGGACTGTTCTTGCTGGTCGTAGCGGCCGGCACCCTCGCCTCGACGGGCGCGGGGCTACTGGTGCGTGGAGCCGCCGCGCCGATTTCGCTCAGGCTCGCGGCGGTGGTCGCGGGTGCCGGGGCGGCGATCGTCGCGTGGCGGTGGCAGGCGGGTGGCTGGCCGGGCTGGTGGCTGCCGGTCACCTGGCTCGTCACGGTGCTCGGCGTGCCGCTCGCACTGGCCGACCTCCGCCACCGGCGGCTGCCGGACGTCCTGACCCTGCCCGCGTACCCGCTCCTCGCCGCCGGTCTGGCCGGCGGCGGGCTCGAAACGCTCACCGCCGCCCTCACCGGCGTCCTGCTGTTCGGCGGCGCACACCTGCTGGTCCGCCACTTCGCGCCAGGACAGCTCGGCGCGGGGGATGTGAAGCTGACCGGCATCCTCGGCGCCGTGCTGGGCGCTGTCGGATGGCCCGCGCTCGCCTTCGCCGCCGTGGCCGCCAGTGTGCTGAGCGCCGCCCTCGCCGCTGCCGGTCACATCCACGCCGTGACCCGACGGCCCCCGGAAAACCCCGCACCCAAGCCAAAACCGGGCGCCGGGCCGGCGCACCGGACCACCCACCCGCCTGCCTCGGCAGTCTCTGCCGCAGCGGCCGATGAGTCGCTGTCTACGCCCGTCCCGCACCGGACCACCCACCCGCATGCCTCGGTGATCTCTGCGGCTGCGGCCGAGGACCCGCCACCCGCGTCGGCGCCGAGTTGCCACCCGACCGGCGTGCCCCACCACCGAGCGGCCCAGCCCCGCACCCCGGGCCGCTCCCACCGGTCACCGCGGGTGCCGCACGGTCCGGCGTTGCTGCTGGCCACCTGGCTGTGCGCCGTGTTCGCCGGGCCGGGATCGGGGGTGGCGACGAGCTGAGGGGTTCCCGCCTGCGCCGGCGGGGGACGTGACAGGATTACCCGGTGTTGCGCTGGATCACCGCAGGAGAATCACACGGACCCGCCCTCGCCGCTGTGCTCGAGGGCCTGCCCGCCGGAGTGGCGGTGACCACCGATGACCTCACCGCGCAGCTCGCGCGGCGGCGGCTCGGATTCGGCCGCAGCCCGCGGATGGGCTTCGAGACCGACAACGTGCAGTTCCTCGGCGGCGTCCGCCACGGGCTGTCGCAGGGCGGCCCCATCGCGGTGCAGATCGAGAACGCCGAGTGGCCCAAGTGGGAGCAGGTCATGGCGGCCGACCCCGTGGACCCCGAGGTGCTCGCCGGCCTGGCGCGCAACGAGCCGCTGACCCGGCCCCGGCCCGGGCACGCCGACCTGCCCGGCATGCAGAAGTACGGCTTCGACGAGGCGCGACCCGTCCTCGAACGCGCGAGCGCCCGCGAGACCGCTTCGCGCACGGCGCTGGGCACGGTGGCGCGGAACTTCCTGCGCCAGCTGCTGGGCGTCGAGGTGCTGAGCCACGTCGTGTCCATCGGTGGCGCGGACGCGCCCGAAGGGCCGCTGCCGCAGCCGGGCGACCTCGCCGCCGTGGACGAGAGCCCCGTGCGGGCGTTCTCGGCCGCGGGCACCGAGGCCATGGTCGCCGAGGTGGACGCTGTCCGCAAAGCCGGCGACACCGTCGGCGGCGTGATCGAGGTGATCGCCTACGGGCTGCCGCCGGGCCTCGGCTCGCACGTGCACTGGGACCGCAGGCTCGACGCCCGCCTCGCCGGCGCGCTGATGGGCGTGCAGGCCATGAAGGGCGTCGAGGTCGGCGACGGCTTCACCACCGCCCGCCGCTGGGGCAGCCAGGCGCACGACGAGATCGACCGCGGCACCGGCCCGGTCGGCGTCACCCGCCGGTCCAACCGCGCGGGTGGGCTGGAGGGCGGCATCACCAACGGCGAGCCGCTGCGCGTGCGCGTCGCGATGAAGCCGATCTCCACCGTGCCGAAGGCGCTGTCCACTGTGGACGTCCGGACGGGCGAGCCCGCCGTCGCCATCCACCAGCGCTCCGACGTGTGCGCCGTGCCCCGCGCGGGTGTGGTGCTGGAGTCGGTGGTCGCGCTGGTGCTGGCCGACGCCGCGCTGGAGAAGTTCGGCGGCGACTCGCTGGCCGAGAGCAAGCGCAACGCCGAGGGCTACCTGAAGGCGCTCGAGGAGCGCTGGTGAGCCCCCGCGCGGTGGTCGTCGGCCCGCCCGGCTCGGGCAAGAGCACGGTCGGCCCACTGCTCGCCGACGCGCTCGGTGTGGTGTTCCGCGACACCGACGACGACATCGTCGCGCGGGCCGGACGGTCCATTTCGGACATCTTCGCCGAGGACGGCGAGCCGGCGTTCCGGGTGCTCGAAGCCGAGGCCGTCGCCACCGCGCTGGCGGAGCACGACGGCGTGCTGTCGCTCGGCGGCGGCGCCCCGCTCACGCCGGCGACCCGCGCGCTGCTGGCGGAGCACACGGTGGTGTTCCTGAACGTCGGCCTGGCCGCCGGCGTCCAGCGCGCCGGCCTGTCCACGGCCCGGCCGCTGCTCGCGGGCGTGAACCCGCGCGCCACCTTCAAGACCCTGCTCGACGCGCGCCTGCCGGTTTACCGGGAGGTCGCGACCGTCGAGATCGACACCGACACGCGGACGCCCGCCGAGGTGGTGGCGGCCACGACCGCCGCGCTCGCCGGCGTCCAGGAGCTTCAGGAGTAGTGAGGAAAACCGTGTCCGACAACCCGGCCGACCCGGTCCGGATCCGCGTCGCCACCGCAAGCCCGTACGACGTGGTCGTGGGCCGCGGCCTGCTCGGCGAGCTCACCACGCAGCTCGCCGACGCGTCGAAGATCGCGCTGATCCACCCGCCGACGCTCACCACCACCGCCGAGGCCGTCCGCGACGAGCTGGCCGCCGCGGGCCTCGACGCGCACCGCGTCGAGATCCCGGACGCCGAGGACGGCAAGGCGTTCGGCGTCGCGAGCTTCTGCTGGGAGGTGCTCGGCCGGATCGGGCTCGACCGCCGCGGGGTGGTCGTCGGCCTCGGCGGCGGCGCGGTCACCGACCTTGCCGGGTTCGTCGCGGCCACCTGGATGCGCGGCGTGCGCCTGGTCAACGTGCCGACCACGCTGCTGGGCATGGTCGACGCGGCCGTCGGCGGCAAGACCGGCATCAACACCGAGGCCGGCAAGAACCTGGTGGGCGTCTTCCACGAGCCGTCCGCCGTGTTCGCCGACCTCGCCACGCTGGAGACGCTGCCGCCGAACGAGCTGGTCGCGGGCATGGCCGAGGTGGTCAAGACCGGCTTCATCGCCGACCCGCGCATCCTCGAGCTGATCGAGCAGGACCCGGCCGCGGCGCTCGACCCCGCCGGTGACGTGCTGGCCGAGCTGGTCCGCCGCTCGATCCAGGTGAAGGCCGACGTCGTCGCCGCCGACCTGCGCGAGTCCGACCTGCGCGAGATCCTCAACTACGGCCACACCCTCGGCCACGCCATCGAACGCCGCGAGCGCTACCGCTGGCGCCACGGCGCGGCGGTGAGCGTGGGCCTCGTCTTCGCCGCGGAGCTCGCGCGGCTCGCCGGCCGGCTCGACGACGCCACAGCGGCGCGCCACGCGTCCGTGCTGAAGCTGCTCGGCCTGCCGACGACGTACGACGCCGACGCGCTGCCCCAGCTCGTCGAAAGCATGAAGGGCGACAAGAAGACCCGCTCCGGCGTGCTCCGGTTCGTGGTCCTCGACGCGCTCGCGAAGCCGGGCCGCCTGGAGGGCCCGGACCCGGCGCTGCTGGCGGCCGCGTACTCCGCGATCGTGGACGACGCCCCGAAGAACAGCGGGAGTGTGCTGCTGTGAAGGCGTTCGTGTTCAACGGCCCCAATCTCGGCCGCCTCGGCAAGCGCGAGCCGTCCGTCTACGGCTCCACCACGCACGAGGACCTCGCGGCGCTGTGCGTGAAGACCGGCGCCGAGCTGGGCCTCGACGTCGAGGTCCGGCAGACCGACCACGAGGGCGAACTCGTCGGCTGGCTGCACGAGGCGGCTGACGGCGGTTACCCGGTCGTCCTCAACGCGGGCGCCTGGACGCACTACTCGATCGCCGTCCGCGACGCCGCCGCGCAGCTCACCGCGCCGCTGATCGAGCTGCACATCTCGAACGTGCACAAGCGCGAGGAGTTCCGGCACCACAGCGTGCTCTCGGACATCGCGACCGGCGTGATCGTCGGGCTCGGCGTGGACGGGTACGCGCTCGCGCTGCGCTGGATCGCCGCGAACGCTTAAAGCGCTGGAGGCGACCGCTCCGGCGGAAGAGACTCAGCCACATGAACAACCCACCCGAACTCACCACCGCGCGGCTCAAGCTGCGGGCGCTGACGGAGGCTGACTCCGAAGCCGTCGTCGAGGTGTTCACCGCTCCGGAGATGAGCCGGTTCTTCAAGGCCGACTTCTCCGATCCCGCGCAGGCACGGGAGATGGTCGCGCGCCGGCTGGCCTACGACGGGCCCGCCGGGCAGGGCCACTGGGTGATCGAGCGGGACGGCGAGGTGGCCGGCATCGCGCACCTGCGGCCGTCCACCGAGCTGCCTGGCGGGGTGTCCGAACTGGGTTACTCCGTGGCGGTAAAGCACGCCGGGCAGGGGCTGGCGAGCGAGGCGGCCCGCGCGGTCGTGGACTACGGCCTCGGCGCGCTCGGGCTGCCCGCGGTGTGGGCGCTGGTGCACCAGGACAACGCGGCCAGCCTGGCCGTGACGGGCCGCCTCGGATTCCTGGACGTCGGCAGCGGCGTCCACTACGGCGACACCCACCGCGTGCTCGTCGCGCTGCCCGCCCAGCACGGGCGGCCCCACCACATCGAGCTGTGGGTGCCGGACCTCGCGCGGGCCGAGCGGGCCTGGGGCTGGCTGCTGGGCCGCCTCGGCTGGCGGGAGTTCCAGCGGTGGCCGGCGGGCGTCAGCTGGCGCCTCGGCGGCACGTACCTCGTGGTCGAGGCTTCGCCCGCGACCACCGGCGACAGCCACGAGCGCACCCGGCCGGGCCTCAACCACCTGGCGCTGCACGTCGGCACCCGCGCGGAGGTCGACGAGCTGGCCGACGGCGGGCCCGGCTGGCGGCCGCTGTTCGCCGAGCGGTTCCCGTACGCCGGCGGGGACGCGCACTACGCGGCCTATCTGGAGAACGACGACGGCTTCGAAGTGGAGCTGGTCGCGATCGAGGGCCCGCCACACGGGAGTTGAGTCACCCGACCGGTGCAGGCCTGGCTACACTCGGCAATCGTGCACCCGTTTCGTCGTGGGGGTCGGCGACCCGTGCGTGTCCTCCTCGCCCTGGCGCTGGCAGGGCTCGTCGTCACGGGGTGCAGCGACAGCTACGCACAGTCCCAGGCCGACGGCCCCGCTCCCGGCGGCATCGCGGGCGGGAAGCCCGCCGCCCCACCGAAACCCCCGCGGGCCGCGAACGCCGCACTGGCCGTCGGCGGGGCCCGGCAGAGCCCCGGTGTCGTCGCCGCGGGCGGCGAGGACGCGGTGTACAACTACGGCCCCACGGTGATGGTCGACGGCGGCAAGACACACATGTGGTGGTGCAGCCAGTACGGCAGCGCGCCCCCGCCGGGCGACGACATCCTGTACGCCGAGGCGGCCACGCCCGACGGTCCGTTCACCGGACCGGGTGGCGGGGCACCCATCCCGGTGCTGTCGGGCGCGCCGGGCAACTTCGACGGCATGCACACCTGTGACCCGTCCGTGCTGCGCGTCGGCACTACCTACTACCTGTACTACACGGGCGCGGCGGGCGACCACGCGCTCGGCAACGCGATCGGCCTCGCCACCAGCTCCGACGGCGTCCACTGGATCCGCGCTGCGGGCGGCAAGCCGATCCTCGGGCCCTCGCACGACGTGCACCGTGACAACGTCTACGGCGCGGGCCAGCCGTCGGTGGTGTTCCTCGACGGCTGGTACTACCTCATCTTCACCGACACCACCGGCCGCGCGGCGGGCTGGAACGGCGCCGGGCAGTTTGTCGTCCGCTCGCACGACCCGGCGTTCGCCGGTGGCGTGGAAGCGTTGGGGGACAAGGGTTTCGCGCCGGTCTCATCGACGAACGCGCCTCGCGAGCGCTCGGTGGTGGACGGCTTCAGCGCCGACCTGGAGTGGGTCGGCGCGCTCGACGCGTTCGCCATCGCCCACGAGACCGCGGCCGGCACCACGCTGACGTTCTGGGACCGCGACTTCACCATGCAGCCGTACGCGCCCGTCGTGATCCCCGGCGCCTGGAAGGAGGGGCCCGGCCTGGTCCGGCGCCCCGACGGGCACGCGCCGACGTCAGTCGCCGACCCCTGCGGCACGGTCTCGTTCGACGTCGTCCGCGCGACCGTCACCGGCGAGTCCGGGGCCCCGACCGCGTTGCAGCACTTCGGCCTCGACGTGCGCGGCTCCGGCGCCTGCGCGGACGCCGACCGCGTCACCACCACCTTCGACGGCGTCGCGATGCCGTCCCCGGAACGCACGATGGACCTGTTCCGCCGCGGGCAGCGCATCCGGATCGACCGCCGCTCGGTGGCCGCGACGCTGGCGGGCGAGGTCGTGAACGAGCCGCTGCCGCCCGTCGAGGGCATCCCGGTGACGGCCCGGCTGCACGCCGGCGCCACCGTGGTGCACGCCTACGGGCGCGGCTACGGCGTGCTGCTGGGCAAGAACGTGCGGTGGGGCCTGCCCGACACCGGCTCGGTGAAGCTCAACGACTCCGAGGCGAAGGAGGTCGACCCGCGACAGTGGGACGCCTACGCGATCGGCCTGCCGCTGGGCGGCTGACCGGCGACGGCGGGTCCAGCTCCCCGGAATGACGCCCGGCGACGGGGTCCGCGGCTTCGGCGGCGAGGTCACCCAGGTCGCCGGACTGGCCGGAGTCGCCGCCACCGTCGGGTCCGGGGCGCGGGCGGCGGGTCGGGGAGGGCTTACGGCGCTTGGCCCGGCGGTTCGGGACCGGCGAGTCGGCCGAGTCCGATCCGGAAGCCGAGGCCGGCACAACATCGCCGGGCAGATCCAGCTCGCCCACGTTCCGCTGATGACGGGATTCGTCCGGCTCGAGCACCTCGTCGTCGTCCGAGTCCGCCCGGCCGGGACGCCGGATCCGGCCGCCGACGAACAGGCCCAGCCCGGCCGGGACCAGTACCAGCAGGGCGGAGAACGCCGCGCCGCCGGTGAGGGCCGACTTCAGCTCCGCGCCGCCGGTCTGGTCGACGAAGATGGCGCGCCCGATCACGTACAGGACGCCGCCCGCCAGGCCCGTCACCAGCGCCGCGATGAACCACGCGCGGCCGCGGTCGGGCCGGTCGCGCCAGCCGTCGACCGCGCTCCACAGCGCCGCGACGCCGACGAGCACCGCGAGCGTCAGCGACGTGATCACGGTCTGGTCGGTCGGGTGGAACACGGACCACTTGGCGAGCAGCGTCAACGCCGCGGCGTGCACCACGGCCATGACCAGCCCGCGCGTCAACCAGGCACCCAGCATGGACGGAGTGTAGGTGCCGCCGGGTGAACGCCGTGTGGTCCGTCCGGCCGTGTGCCGGTCCGGCCGCGGAGCGTAACCCTACGTAAGGTGGATCAGCCGCCCCGCCCGGCTGGCTAAGCTGGCCGGGTGCCTGAAATCCACGCTCACCGGCGCGGCGCGCTGCGGTCCCTGCTCGCCGAGTCCGGGGTCGACGCGCTGCTGGTCACCGACCTGCTCAACATCCGCTACCTGACCGGGTTCACCGGCTCGAACGCCGCGCTGCTCGTGCACTCCGGCGGCGACGGGCGCACGGTGTTCTGCACCGACGGCCGTTACACCACGCAGTCGGCGGCCGAGGTGCCCGACCTGGAGCGCGTGATCGACCGCGCGAGCGCCCGCGCGCTGGCGCGCCACGCCGCGCACGACCACGCCCACCACCGGCGGACCGGCTTCGAGAGCCAGTACGTCAGCGTCGAGGAGCACGAGGTGCTCAAGGTCCGGTTCGAGACCGTGGACCTGATCCGCACGCCCGGACTGGTCGAGCAGCTGCGCGTGGTCAAGGACGAGGTGGAGGTCGAGGCCCTGCGCGAGGCCTGCGCGGTCGCCGACCGGGCGCTCGCCGACCTGGTCGCGGCCGGTGGCCTGCGCGCCGGCCGCACCGAGCTGGAAGTGGCCCGCGACCTGGAGAACCGGATGCTGGACCACGGTTCGGCCGGGCTCTCGTTCGAGTCGATCGTGGCCGCGGGGCCGAATTCCGCGATCCCGCACCACCGGCCCACCGGGGCCGAACTGCGCGCGGGCGACTTCGTGAAGCTCGACTTCGGCGCCACCGTCGACGGCTACCACTCGGACATGACCCGCACGTTCGTGCTCGGCGAGCCCGCGGACTGGCAGCGCGAGCTCTACGACCTGGTCCACCGCGCGCAGGCGGCCGGCACCGAGGCCGTCCGCCCGGGCGCCGTGGTGTCCGAAGTGGACGCCGCCGCCCGGTCCGTGATCGTCGGCGCGGGCCGCGGGGAGGAGTTCTCCCACGGCCTCGGGCACGGCGTCGGACTCGAGGTGCACGAGGCGCCCAGCTTCGCTACCACGGGCGTCGGTACACTGACCGCCGGTATGGCGGTCACCGTCGAGCCCGGCGTATACCTCGCGGGTCGCGGTGGCGTGCGCATCGAGGACACGCTCGTCGTGCGGGACACCGGGCCCGAACTCCTCACCCTGAGCACCAAGGACCTCGTGGTCGTCCGATAGCGGCGGCCGCGGACTAGAGATCGACACAGGAGACCGAAAGCTCGTGGCCACCACCAACGACCTGAAGAACGGGCTCGTCCTCAACCTCGAGGGCCAGCTGTGGACCGTCACCGCGTTCCAGCACGTCAAGCCGGGCAAGGGCGGCGCCTTCGTGCGCACCACCCTCAAGCACGTGCTGACGGGGAAGGTCGTCGACAAGACCTTCAACGCGGGCACGAAGGTCGACACGGCCACCGTGGACCGCCGGAACATGACCTACCTGTACAAGGACGGCCAGGACTTCGTGTTCATGGACGCCGACACCTACGACCAGATCACGGTGCCGCCCGAGACCGTGGCCGACAACGCCAACTACATGCTGGAGAACACCGACGTCCAGGTCGCGGTGCACAACGAGGTGCCGCTGTACGTCGAGCTGCCGACCTCGGTCGAGATCCTGATCCAGCACACCGACCCCGGCCTGCAGGGCGACCGCTCGACCGGCGGCACCAAGCCGGCCACGCTGGAGACCGGCGCGGAGATCCAGGTCCCGCTGTTCCTCTCCACCGGCGAGAAGATCAAGGTCGACACCCGCGACGGCCGCTACCTCGGCCGCGTCTCCAGCTGATGCCGGACAAGCTGCCGCCGCACCCGAACCGCGGCGGGTCGATCAGCCGCAGGCAGGCCCGCCGCCGGGCGGTCGAGATGCTGTACGAGGCCGCCCAGCGCGACGCCGACGCGGTCACGCTGCTGGCGGACCGGGTCGGCGCGGTGGAGGTCGACCCGGTCGCGGACTACACGATCGCGGTCGTGGAGGGCGTCACCACGCGGCGGGAGCAGATCGACGAGCTGCTGTCCGAGCACTCGCAGGGCTGGACCCTGGACCGGATGCCGCCGGTCGACCTCGCGGTGCTGCGCGTGGGCGTCTACGAGATGCTGTGGTCGGCCGACGTGCCGGACGCGGTCGCCATCGACGAGGCCGTGGGCCTGGCCAAGGAACTCTCCACGGACGACTCGCCCCGCTTCGTCAACGGCGTGCTGGGCCGCATCGGCACGATCGCCGACCGGCTCCGCGCGGTCCTGTAGCCGCGGGCCCGCCCGATGCGCCCCAATGTGGCGTTCGGTGCGTTGGGCGCACCCAATGTGGCGTTCGGTGCGTTGAGCGCACCGAATGTGGCATTGGGGCGCATCGCTGCCGGATCACGATGGGTAGGTGCGGTTTAGCCCGATCGGGTCATGGCGCGGGCCGGGGGCCGGCGCCGGGAACCGGGCCGCGGGGCTGTGTTGATCACCGTCCGCAGCCACGGGAAGCGTGCGGGCAGACGCCCGAGGCGGGGTGAGCGTTTCCGGCTATCCGGTCCGGAAACGCTCACCGCGTCGGGCAGCTGCCGGACATCAGTCTTCTTTGGACGGACGGGCCTCTGGCGGCAGGACGCCCCAGTCGATGAGCTGCTCGGTGAGCTCGCCGGGGGTCATGTCGTAGATGATGGCCAGTGACCGCAGGTCCTCGGTGCGGATCGAGAGCACCTTGCCGTTGTAGTCCCCGCGCTGGCTCTGGATCGTCGCCGCGTACCGCGCGAGCGGGCCGACCTTCTCCGCGGGTAGCTGCTGGAGCCGCTCCAAATTTATCACGATCTTCGTGGCGGGCTCGGCGCCCGAGGGCACGCGGCCCTCCGGCAGCAGTTCGACCACCGGCACGCCGTAGAAGTCGGCCAGCTCGGCCAGCTTCTGGACGGTGACGGCCCGATCGCCACGCTCGTACGAGCCGACGACGACGGCCTTCCAGCGGCCGCCCGACTTCTGCTCGACCCCGTGCAGGGAAAGGCCCTGCTGCTGGCGGATCCCGCGGAGCTTGGCCCCGAGCGCCTTGGCGTAATCGCCCATCTGGTGGTTCTCCGTTTCCTCACCCCCACGCCGGTCGGATGACCGGTGAGGGGACTCCTCGAGTCGAATACTCAGAGTAATGGTTACGCATAGTTGTCACCAGGTCAAGCAGAAGGTCTTCCGCCCCTGGTCGGGGCCATGGACACACCACCCGGAAGGCTGATTGACCTCCCCTGCTACTGTCGGTGCGATTTCCTCGCACAAGCCGGAGATCGACGTCCTTTAAGGACCCGTCCAGAGAGGCGGGGAAGGAGGTCCGCCTTGTCGTCACGTCCGCGTGGCGCGGCGGAGCCGGCCGGGGAGCGCGAGCTCCTTTCCGCCGGCGATGTTGCGCGCACCATCGCCCGGATGGCCCACCAGGTCATCGAGAAGACCGCCGGTCCACCGGGTGACATCGCACCCCCGGTGCTGCTGGGCATTCCCACCCGCGGCACCCCGCTGGCCTTGCGGCTGGCCCAGAAGATCGGCGAGTTCGCCGGCACCACGCCCCCCACGGGCGCCCTCGACGTTACCCTGTACCGCGACGACCTGCGCCGCCGTCCGCCGCGCGCGCTGGAGCAGACGCAGCTGCCCGCGTCCGGCATCGACGACCGGCTGGTGATCCTGGTCGACGACGTGCTGTTCTCCGGGCGCACCATCCGCGCCGCGCTCGACGCCCTGCGGGACCAGGGCCGGCCCCGCGCCGTCCAGCTCGCCGTGCTCGTCGACCGCGGCCACCGGGAGCTGCCGATCCGCGCCGACTACGTCGGGAAGAACGTGCCCACCGCACGGGCCGAGGGCGTGTCCGTGCTGCTGACCGAAACGGACGGCCGGGACGCGGTCCTGCTCCGCGCCCCGGAAGGAGAAACCCGGTGAAGCACCTGCTCGCCACGGACGGGCTGGACGCCGACACCGCCACAGCCGTCCTCGACACCGCCGACGAGCTGAAGCACACGCTGCTCGGCCGCGAAGTCAAGAAGCTGCCGACGCTGCGCGGCCGCACGGTGATCACCCTGTTCTACGAGAACTCCACCCGCACCCGCGTCTCGTTCGAGATCGCGGGCAAGTGGATGAGCGCCGACGTGATCAACGTCTCGGCGGCCAGCTCGTCGGTGAACAAGGGGGAGTCGCTGCGGGACACCGCGCTCACCCTGGCCGCCGCGGGCGCCGACTGCGTGATCGTCCGGCACCCCGCCTCCGGCGCCGCCCACCGGCTGTCCGGCTGGCTCGCCGCGGCAGGCACCGCCGTGGTCAACGCGGGCGACGGCACGCACGAGCACCCGACGCAGGCGCTGCTCGACGCCGCCACCCTGCGGGAGCGGCTCGGCTCGCTGGCCGGCCGCCGTGTGGCGATCGTCGGCGACGTGCTGCACAGCCGCGTCGCGCGCTCGAACATCCACCTGCTCAGCACCCTCGGGGTGGAGGTGGTGCTGGTCGCGCCGCCGACGCTGCTGCCGGTCGGCGTCGAGACCCTGCCCGTCACGGTCTCGCACGACCTGGACGCGGAGCTGCCCGCCGTCGACGCGGTGATGATGCTGCGTGTGCAGGCCGAGCGGATGACCGGCGGGTTCTTCCCCTCGTCGCGGGAGTACTCGATCTCCTACGGCCTGTCCGAGCGGCGCCTTGGCCTGCTGCCGGAGCACGCCGTGGTGCTGCACCCCGGGCCGATGCTGCGCGGGATGGAGATCGCCTCGGCGGTCGCCGACTCCCCGGCCTCGGCCATCACCGAACAGGTCCGCAACGGCGTCCACGTGCGCATGGCGGTCCTCTACCACCTCTTGGCCAGTGAAGGAGACGCCGCGTGAACCTTGTGATCAAGGGCGCCCGCCCGTACGGGGAGGGCGACCCGGTCGACGTCCTCGTCGAGGACGGGGTGATCACCGCGATCGGCGCCGTCGAGGTGCCGGACGGCGCCGAGGTGCTCGACGCCGCGGGCCAGGTCCTGTTGCCCGGCTTCGTCGACCTGCACACCCACCTGCGCGAGCCCGGCCGCGAGGACACCGAGACGATCGAGACCGGCTCGGCCGCCGCGGCGCTGGGCGGCTACACCGCCGTGTTCGCCATGGCCAACACCGACCCGGTGGCCGACAACGCGCTGGTCGTCGACCACGTGTGGCGGCGCGGGCAGGAGGCCGGCCTGGTCGATGTGCACCCGGTCGGCGCGGTCACGGTCGGGCTCAAGGGCGAGAAGCTCGCCGAGCTCGGCACCATGGCCAAGGGCACCGCGCGGGTGCGGGTGTTCTCCGACGACGGCCTCTGCGTCGCCGACCCGCTGCTGATGCGCCGCGCGCTGGAGTACTCCACCGCGCTCGACGCCGTGATCGCCCAGCACGCGGAGGAGCCGCGGCTGACCGTCGGCGCGCAGGCGCACGAGGGCGAGCAGGCGGCCCGGCTGGGCTACCCGGGCTGGCCGGCGTCGGCCGAGGAGTCGATCGTGGCGCGCGACTGCTTGCTCGCGCGGCACGCGAAGGCCCGGCTGCACGTCTGCCACGTCTCCACCGCGGGCACCGTGGACGTGCTGCGGTGGGCGAAGGACCGTGGCACCAAGGTTTCGGCCGAGGTGACGCCGCACCACCTGCTGCTCACCGACGAGCGGCTGGCCACCTACGACCCGGTGAACAAGGTGAACCCGCCGCTGCGCACCGGGGGTGACATCGAGAAGCTGCGCGCCGCGCTGGCCGAGGGGGTGATCGACTGCGTCGCCACCGACCACGCCCCGCACGCCGTGCAGGAGAAGGACACCGAGTGGAGCGTCGCGCGGCCGGGCATGCTCGGCCTGCAGACCGCGCTGTCGGTGGTCGCCGAGACGATGGTGAAGACCGGCCTGCTCGACTGGCGCGGGGTGGCCAGGGTGATGAGCGAGCGGCCCGCCGCGATCGGCAGCCTGCCCGACCACGGCCGTCCGATCGAGGCCGGCGAGCCCGCCAACCTGACCCTGGTCGACCCGGACGCCGAGTGGACCGTGCGCGGCGCCGAGCTGGCCAGTATCTCCGCCAACACCCCGTACGAGGGAATGAGCCTGCCCGGCGTGGTGACGGCGACCGTGCTGCGCGGGCGGATCACCGCGCGCGAAGGGAAGATCTGCTGATGGACCGGGTCCTTCTCACACTGGGGATCGTCGTCTTCTTCCTGCTCTGCCTGTGGGGCATGTGGCTGGGCTGGCGGCGAAAGTCCCGCGCGCAGAGCGTTCAGGTGCCGCCGTTCCCGGAGATTCCCGGGGAGCCCGGTGAGGCCCTGCTGGAGTCGACCGGGCTCTACGTCAGCACGACGACCGCGGGCCACTGGCAGGACCGCGTGGTCACCCGCGGCGCCGGGCTGCGCAGCGGCGCGGTCTGGCGGCTGCACCCGGGCGGCATCGCCGTGGAGCGTGGCGGGGCGCCGGACTTCTGGATCCCGCGCGAGGCGGTCACCGGCGTCCGCCGCGACTCGCGGATCGCCGGGAAGGTGATGGGCACCGACGCGTTGCTCATCATCACCTGGCGGGCCGGGGAGGCCGAGCTGGACACCGGCTTCCGCGGCGACGAGCTAGACGACTATCCACAATGGATCGACCAGCTTTCCGAACACGACATCAAGGGAGGTGCCCAGTGAGCACCGCGAACGGCACCCGCGTCCCGGCTGCCCTGGTTCTCGAGGACGGCCGGGTCTTCCGCGGCGCGGCGTACGGCGCGCGCGGGCGGACGCTGGGGGAGGCGGTGTTCTGCACCGGCATGACCGGCTACCAGGAGACCCTGACCGACCCGTCCTACCACCGCCAGATCGTGGTGCAGACCGCGCCGCAGATCGGCAACACCGGCTGGAACGACGAGGACGACGAGTCCGCCCGGATCTGGGTCTCCGGCTACGTCGTGCGCGACCCCGCACGGACGCCGTCCAACTGGCGTTCGAAGCGCTCGCTCGACGCGGAGCTGGAACGGCAGGGGATCGTCGGCATCGCCGAGGTGGACACCCGCACGCTGACGCGGCACCTGCGTGAGCAGGGCGCGATGCGCGCCGGGGTGTTCTCCGGCGACGCGCTGGGCACCGACGAGCAGATGGTCGCCGAGGTGCTGGACAGCCCGCAGATGAAGGGCGCCGACCTGGCCGGCGAGGTCTCCACGGACCGGCCGTACGTGGTCGAAGCGGCGGGCGAGCGCCGGTTCCGCGTGGCCGCGCTGGACCTGGGCATCAAGTCGAACACCCCGCGGCTGATGGCCGCGCGCGGCATCGAGGTGCACGTGGTGCCGTCGGCGACGTCGGTCGAAGACCTGCTGGCCACGGAGCCGGACGGGGTCTTCCTGTCCAACGGCCCCGGCGACCCGGCGACCACCGCGCACGCCACCGCGTTGACGAAAGCCGTGCTGGAGCGGGAAATCCCGCTGTTCGGCATCTGCTTCGGCAACCAGATCCTCGGCCGCGCGCTGGGGCTGGGCACGTACAAGATGCGCTACGGCCACCGCGGCATCAACATCCCGGTGATCGACGTGGCCACCGGCCGGGTCGCGATCACGGCGCAGAACCACGGCTTCGCCCTCGAAGGCGAGCCGGGCCAGCGCTTCGAGACGCCCTACGGCGCCGCGCAGATCAGCCACTACTGCCCGAACGACAACACCGTCGAGGGCGTGCGCGCCTTCGACGTGCCGGCGTTCTCGGTGCAGTACCACCCCGAAGCCGCGGCCGGTCCGCACGACGCGGCGCCGTTGTTCGACGAGTTCGTGAGCTTGATGGAGAAGAAGGCCCGGGCATGAAGTTGGCGACCGGCGTTCAGCGGCTTCAGGTACGCAACTTCCGAGCGCTGCGCGATGTGGTACTCGATGATCTTGAGCAGGTGACCGCGTTCATCGGTCCCAACGGCAGCGGCAAGTCCACCCTGTTCGACGTGATCATGTTCGTGAACGAAGCGCTCGGCGGTGGTCTTGAAGCAGCCTGGCGGCGGCGTGGTGGATTGGCGCAGATTCGTACTCGTGGTGCCGATGGACCGGTCGAGATCGAGTTGGCCTGCCGGACGGTGGACGGGCTCTTCACCTACCGGCTCGCCCTTGAGGAGAACGAGGGGATGCCGGTAGTCGCCGAGGAGAGGCTCGTCTGGCAGGAGCGCGCGGACGACAGCGGACTCGCGGTGCTGGAATTTCATCATCGGCGGGGGATCATTCGGCGCCCGGGCTCCAAACCCGAGAAGACCGAGCTCGTCGAGGACGGGATCCTTGGCGTTGGCACGTTCGGACAGCTTGCTCCGAATGCGGAGATCGCGGCTTTTCTTCGCTTTGTGATGCGGATACAGCTGATTGATCTAGATGTGCGGGCGATGCGGGCCGGTGCCTCCGGCCCTGCCCGGGGAACAGGGCTTGATCCACATGGAGGCAACATCGCCATGCGGGTCCGTCATCTGCAGGAGCGGGAACCTGAGGATTGGGCGGAGCTGCTTCGTTCGCTTCGGCGCTTCGTGCCCTACCTGGAGGACATTCAGCCCGTTCAAGAGGGCGACACGCATATCGTCTTGTTACGGGAAGAAGGCAGGGCGGCGCCGGTTCGACCGGCGAGCATTTCGGATGGGACGCTGCTGCTGCTCGGCTACCTTGTAGCGCTGCGAAGCCCGCTTGCAGTGCTACTCGTCGAGGAACCTGAGACGCGCGTGCACCCGCGTCTGCACTACTTGCTCGCCGAAGAGGCTAGAGGTACTGCTAGCGAACAGGTGTTCATCTCGACGCACGCGCCACAGTTCGTCGATGCGCTGCGCCTGGACGAACTGTGGTTGTTCGGGCGGGTCGGTGAAGGCGTTACTGAGGTCAAGAGGGCGTCGGAAGTCGAGATCGCGGCGAGGATGATCGACCACGGCGGATCCCCTGGCAACTTGTGGACCGAGGGCTACTTCCGGTTCGGTGACCCCTTGGCGGATCGGACGTGAGTGCTGCGGCGCAGGTGCGGCTCGAGGTGCTGGCCGAGGACTTTTCGATGGAAGTCGTGCTGAAAGAGATCCTGCCCAGGATTGTGCCAGGAGCGCCCTATGAGGTCGCTTCGTTCCAGGGGAAGGACGACCTTCTGAAGGGTCTGCTCGGCCGGTTACGCGGCTATGCGAGTCACTGGTCCAGCACCGGAACGCGGGTTGTCGTGGTCCTCGACCGTGACAACGACAACTGCGCGGAGCTCAAGGCCAGGCTGCTGAGGATGGCGGACGACGCCAGGCTTCCTCGCGAAGCGGTGCTGTTCCGCATCGCGGTGGAAGAACTCGAGGCCTGGTTCTTCGGTGACATCCCCGCTCTCCGCGAGGCATATCCGAAAGTGCCGCCGAGCTTGGGCAGTCAGACCGCGTTCCGGGAGCCGGACGCGGTCGCGGGCGGTACGTGGGAGGCATTGGAGCGTGTCCTGCGTAAGCACGGGTACCACGCCAAAGGCCTGCGGAAGGCGCGAGCCGCTCGCGACATCGCCCCGCACATGGACGTCGAGAACAACCGCTCCCAGAGTTTCCAGGCTTTCCGCGATGGACTGCGGCGCTTGGTGAAAGAAGGAAACTGATGCCGAAGAGGACAGACATCCAGCACGTCCTGGTGATCGGCTCCGGGCCGATCGTGATCGGGCAGGCCGCCGAGTTCGACTACTCGGGCACGCAGGCCTGCCGGGTGCTGCGCAGCGAAGGCCTGCGCGTGTCGCTGGTGAACTCCAACCCGGCCACCATCATGACCGACCCCGAGTTCGCCGACGCCACCTACATCGAGCCGGTGACCCCGGACTTCGTCGAGAAGGTCATCGCCGAGGAGCAGGCGCTGGGACGGCCGATCGACACGCTGCTGGCGACGCTCGGCGGCCAGACGGCGCTCAACTGCGCGGTCGCGCTGCACGAGCGCGGGGTGCTGGAGAAGTACGGCGTCGAGCTGATCGGCGCGGACATCGACGCCATCCAGCGCGGCGAGGACCGGCAGAAGTTCAAGGACATCGTGCGCTCGATCGGCGCCGAGGTGCCGCGTTCGCGGGTCTGCCACGACATGGCGGAGGTCCGCGAGACCGTCGCCGACCTCGGCCTGCCCGTGGTCATCCGGCCCTCGTTCACCATGGGCGGGCTCGGCTCCGGCATGGCCCACACCGCCGAAGAGCTGGAGCGGCTCGCTTCCACCGGCCTCGACGAGTCGCCGGTCAGCGAGGTGCTGATCGAGGAGAGCGTGCTCGGCTGGAAGGAGTACGAGCTGGAGCTGATGCGCGACAAGCACGACAACGTCGTGGTCGTCTGCTCGATCGAGAACATCGACGCGATGGGCGTGCACACCGGCGACTCCGTCACGGTCGCGCCCACGATGACCCTGACCGACCGCGAGTATCAGGTGATGCGCGACGTCGGCATCTCCGTGCTGCGCGAGGTCGGCGTGGACACCGGCGGCTGCAACATCCAGTTCGCGATCAACCCCGAAGACGGCCGCATGGTCGTGATCGAGATGAACCCGCGCGTCTCCCGCTCGAGCGCGCTGGCGTCGAAGGCGACCGGCTTCCCGATCGCCAAGATCGCCGCGAAGCTCGCCATCGGCTACACGCTCGACGAGATCCAGAACGACATCACCGGCGAGACCCCGGCGGCGTTCGAGCCGGTGCTGGACTACGTCGTGGTGAAGATCCCGCGGTTCGCCTTCGAGAAGTTCCCCGGCGCGGACCCGACGCTCACCACGACGATGAAGAGCGTCGGCGAGGCGATGTCGTTCGGCCGCAGTTTCCCTGAAGCACTCGGCAAAGCGATGCGTTCGATCGAGACCAAGGCGACCGGCTTCTGGACGCTGCCCGACCCCGAGGGCGCGACGATGGAGTCCACTTTGGACGCCCTGCGCGTGCCGCACGAGGGACGGCTGTACGAAGTGGAGCGCGCGCTGCGGCTGGGCGCCACCGTCGCGCAGGTGCACGAGGCCAGCGGCATCGACCCGTGGTTCGTCGACCAGATCGCGCTGATCGGCGAAGTCGGCGCGGAGGTGCGCGACGCCCCGGTGCTCGACGGGGACCTGCTGCGCCGCGCCAAGCGCACCGGCCTGTCCGACCGGCAGGTCGCCGCGCTGCGGCCGGAGCTGGCCGGCGAGGACGGCGTGCGCGCGCTGCGCCACCGGCTCGGCGTGCGGCCGGTGTTCAAGACCGTCGACACCTGCGCGGCCGAGTTCGCCGCGAACACCCCGTACCACTACTCGGCCTACGAGACCGACCCCGCGGCGCAGTCGGAGGTCGCGGCCCAGCCGGACAAGCCGAAGGTGCTCATCCTCGGCTCCGGGCCGAACCGGATCGGGCAGGGCATCGAGTTCGACTACTCGTGCGTGCACGCCGCGATCGCCTTGCGCGAGGCGGGGTTCGAGGCCGTGATGGTCAACTGCAACCCCGAGACCGTCTCCACCGACTACGACACCTCGGACCGGCTGTACTTCGAGCCGCTGTCCTTCGAGGACGTGCTCGAGGTGGTCCACGCCGAGCAGCAGTCCGGCACCGTGGCGGGCGTGATCGTCCAGCTCGGCGGCCAGACCCCGCTCGGGCTGGCGAAGCGGCTCGCGGACGCGGGCGTGCCCGTCGTCGGCACCCCGCCCGAGGCGATCAACCTGGCCGAGGACCGCGGCGCGTTCGGCGACGTGCTCACCGAGGCCGGCCTGCCGGCCCCGCGCTACGGCACCGCGACGTCCTTCGAGGGCGCCAAGCGCGTCGCCGACAAGATCGGCTACCCGGTGCTCGTGCGGCCGTCGTACGTGCTCGGCGGGCGCGGCATGGAGATCGTCTACGACGAGGAGTCGCTGGCCGGCTACATCCACCGCGCCACCGAGGTGACGCCCGAGCACCCGGTGCTCGTGGACCGCTTCCTCGACGACGCCATCGAGATCGACGTCGACGCGCTGTTCGACGGCGAGGACCTGTACCTGGGCGGCGTGATGGAGCACATCGAGGAGGCCGGCATCCACTCCGGCGACTCCTCGTGCGCGCTGCCGCCGATCACGCTCGGCGCCACCGACCTCGAGGAGGTGCGCCGCTCCACTGAGCTGATCGCGCGCGGCGTGGGTGTGCGCGGGTTGCTGAACGTCCAGTACGCGCTCAAGGACGACGTGCTGTACGTGCTGGAGGCCAACCCGCGGGCGTCGCGCACGGTGCCGTTCGTCTCGAAGGCCACCGCGGTGCCGCTGGCCAAGGCCGCGGCGCTGGTGATGACCGGCTCGACGATCAAGGACCTGCGCGCTTCGGGCGTGCTGCCCGCCGAGGGCGACGGCGGCCGGATGCCGGCCGACTCGCCGGTCGCGGTCAAGGAGGCCGTGCTGCCGTTCCACCGGTTCCGCACGCCGGAGGGCCACGGGGTCGACTCCCTGCTCGGCCCGGAGATGAAGTCCACCGGCGAGGTGATGGGCGTGGACGTGTCCTTCGGGAAGGCGTTCGCGAAGTCGCAGAGCGGCGCGTACGGCTCGCTGCCGACCTCCGGGCGCGTGTTCGTCTCGGTGGCCAACCGGGACAAGCGCTCGCTGGTGTTCCCGGTGAAGCGGCTGGCGGACCTCGGGTTCGAGATCCTCGCTACCTCCGGCACCGCGGAAGTGTTGCGGCGCAACGGAGTCGGCTGCACGGTGGTGCGCAAGCACTCCGAAGCGGCCTCGCCCGGGAACGAGGAGCCGAACATCGTCGAGGTGATCCTCGCCGGCGGCGTGGACATGGTGATCAACACGCCGTACGGCAACAGCGGCCCGCGCATCGACGGCTACGAGATCCGCACCGCGGCGGTGTCGCGCGACATCCCGTGCATCACCACCGTCCAGGGCGCCGCGGCGGCCGTGCACGGCATCGAAGCGCTCATCCGGGGGGACATCGGGGTGCGGAGCCTCCAGAGCCTCCAGGCGGCGCTGAAGGCCACGAAATGACCGCAGGGGACGGAACGGAGCGGTTCGGGGCGCGGCTGGCGAAGGCGGTGGCCGCGCGCGGGCCGCTCTGCGCCGGGATCGACCCGCACCCGGGCCTGATCGAATCCTGGGGCCTGCCCCTCGATGTGAGCGGGCTGGAGCGGTTCGCGCTGGGCGCCACTGAGGTGCTGGCGGCCGAGACGGCGATCGTGAAGCCGCAGTCGGCGTTCTTCGAGGCGTTCGGCCCGCCCGGGGTGGCGGTGCTGGACCGCGTCGTGACGGCCGCTCACGACGCCGGAGCACTGGTGCTGCTGGACGTCAAGCGCGGGGACATCGGCTCCACCATGGCTGCCTACACGGCCGCTTACGTCGCCGCCGACGCCGCGTTCGCGGCCGACGCGGTCACGGTGTCGCCATACCTCGGCTTCGGCGCGCTGGACCCGGCTGTGACGGCCGCGCGCGAGGCGGGCAACGGTTTGTTCGTGCTCGCCCGCACTTCGAACCCGGAGGCGCACGCGCTGCAGAGCGCGAAGCTCCCGGACGGCCGCACGGTGGCCCAGAGCGTCGTGGACGCCGCGGCGGAGCACAACGCGGGTGCGGAGCCCTACGGGGACGTCGGCGTGGTCGTGGGCGCCACGGTCGCCGCGGGCGAACTGGACCTGACGCGGCTGAACGGACCCGTGCTGGCGCCCGGTTTCGGGGCCCAGGGGGCGACAACAGGGGACTTGCGGGCACTGTTCGGGCCCGGACTGCCGGGCGTGCTGCCCGCCTCGTCCCGCGACCTGCTGCGGCACGGCCCGGATACCGCCACCCTGCGCCAAGCGGTAGGCCAAGTGGCGGACCTGCTGGCCGGGCGCAAGGAAAACGGCCAATAGCAGGCGCCGGAATCGGCCTCCACCAGCCACCCCCGCATTGTGGCGCCTGGTCCAGGGTGGGTACCGTCGCGTCACCCACCCAGATTTGAGAACTACCGGAGGAAAACGTGGCACTTCCCCAGCTGACAGAGGAACAGCGTGCTGCGGCGCTGGAGAAGGCCGCCGCCGCCCGCCGCATCCGGGCTGAGCTGAAGGAGCGGCTGAAGCGGGGCGGTACCACTCTGGTCGACGTGCTGAAGCAGGCCGAGGAGAACGAAGTCCTCGGCAAGATGAAGGTTTCGGCCCTGCTCGAGGCGCTCCCCGGCGTCGGCAAGGTCCGGGCCCAGCAGACGATGGAACGACTGGAGATCGCACCCAGCCGCAGGCTCCGCGGACTCGGCGACCGGCAGCGCAAGGCGCTGCTGGCCGAGTTCAGCGGCGAGTGAGCGGCGTCGGTCAGGACTACCCGGTGATCCGGGGCGCCGGCCGCGACGATGAGCCGGTGGCGGGGGAGACCTCCCGCCACCGGCTCACCGTCGTCTCGGGGCCTTCCGGGGTCGGGAAGTCGAGCGTGGTGGGGGAGCTGCGCAAGCTCGAGCCGGACATCTACTTCAGTGTCTCGGTGACGACCCGGAAGCCCCGCCCCGGCGAGGTCGACGGCAGCCATTACCACTTCGTCGGCCACGACGAGTTCGACCGGCTGGTCGACAGCGGCAAGCTGCTGGAGTGGGCCGAATTCGCGGGCAACCGCTACGGCACCCCGCGGGAGCCGGTGGAGCAGGCGCTCGCCGACGGCAGGCCCGCGGTGCTGGAGATCGAACTGCAGGGCGCGCGCCAGGTCCGGGCCGCGATGCCGGAGGCCCGGCTGGTGATGCTGATGCCGCCGTCCTGGGAGGAACTGGTCGGCAGGCTGACCGGTCGTGGCACCGAATCCGAGGCCGCCGTGGCGGCCCGGCTCGCCCAGGCGGAGCGGGAGCTGGCCGCGGCGGGGGAGTTCGACGAACGGGTCGTCAACGCCGACGTGCGGACCGCCGCCGAGCGGTTGCTAGACTTGATTACCGGCGGTGGCATCTCTGCCGCCGGTCTGATCGACGATACGGAGCAGCACGAGTGACTGTGCAACAGGCGACGCTGGAAGAGCTCGAAGGCATCACCAACCCGCCGATCGACGACCTGCTCGAAAAGGTCTCCTCGAAGTACGCCCTGGTGATCTACTCGGCCAAGCGGGCCCGGCAGATCAACGACTACTACGCCCAGCTGGGCGAGGGCCTGCTCGAGTACGTCGGCCCCCTGGTGGAGCCGGGCCCCCGCGAGAAGCCGCTGTCGATCGCCCTGCGGGAGATCCACGGCGGGCTGCTCGAGCACACCGAGGGTGAGTGACCGCAAGCCCAGGATCGTCCTGGGGGTAGGCGGCGGCATCGCCGCCTACAAGGCCTGTGAGGTCCTGCGGGGCCTCACCGAGTCCGGGCACGACGTGCGCGTGGTGCCCACCGAGGCCGCGCTGAACTTCGTCGGCGCGGCCACCTTCGAGGCGCTGTCGGGGAACCCGGTGCACACCGGCGTGTTCACCGAGGTGCCCGAGGTGCAGCACGTGCGGGTCGGCAAAGAGGCCGACCTCGTGCTGGTGGTCCCGGCGACCGCGAACCTGCTGGCCAAGGCCGCGCACGGGATCGCCGACGACCTGCTGACGAACACCCTGCTCACCGCCCGGTGCCCGGTCGTCTTCTTCCCGGCCATGCACACCGAGATGTGGGAGCACCCGGCCACCCGCGACAACGTGGCGCTGCTGCGCTCGCGCGGGCTGGTCGTCACCGAGCCCGCGGCCGGGCGGCTGACCGGCGTCGACACCGGCAAGGGCCGGCTGGCCGACCCGCGCGAGATCGTCGACCTGGCCCGGCTGCTGCTGGACGAGCCCCGCGCGCTGCCCCGTGACCTCGAGGGCCTGCGCGTGGTCGTCTCCGCTGGCGGCACGCGCGAGCCGCTGGACCCGGTGCGTTACCTGGGCAACCGCTCATCGGGCAAGCAGGGTTTCGCGCTCGCCCGCGTCGCCGTCCAGCGCGGCGCCGAGGTCACGCTGGTCGCGGCCCACACCGTCGAGCTGCCGCCGCCCGCGGGCGCGAAGGTCGAGCGGGTGTCGAGCGCGGAGGAGCTGCGCAAGGCCGTGCACGCCGCGGCCGCGGAAGCCGACGTGGTGGTGATGGCCGCCGCGGTCGCCGACTTCCGGCCCGCCTCGCGCGCCGAGAGCAAGATCAAGAAGTCCGACGACCAGCCGGACCCGGTGATCACCCTGGACCGCAACGCGGACATCCTGGCCGAGCTGGTGCAGGACCGCCGCGCCGGCCAGGTGATCGTGGGCTTCGCCGCGGAAACCGGCGACGAGAACGGCAGCGTGCTCGACCACGCCCGCGTCAAGCTCCGCCGCAAGGGCGCCGACCTGCTGGTGGTCAACGCGGTGGGCGACGGCAAGGCGTTCGGCACCGAGGACAATTCGGGCTGGCTGCTCGCCGCCGACGGCACGGAGCAGGCCATCCCGCTCGGCGCGAAGGCGAGGCTGGCGGCCACTATGTGGGACGCTGTAACGGGTTTGCTTCAGCGTCGACTCCAGCTCTAGGCCTTTCTGGGTAGTGTAGGGCCTGTTAAGGGGTACCTAAGTCCAGGCTGGGTACCGAGCCGAAACGAGGGAAGTGACGGGCTCGTGACTGCGTCCATCAAAAGGCTGTTCACGTCGGAATCGGTGACCGAGGGCCATCCCGACAAGATCTGTGACGCCATCAGCGACTCGATCCTCGATGGCCTGCTCAGCAAGGACCCGCGCAGCCGGGTGGCTGTCGAGACCATGATCACGACCGGCCAGGTGCACGTGGCCGGCGAGGTGACCACCGAGGCGTACGCGGACATCCCGACCATCGTGCGTGACGTCATCCTGCGCATCGGCTACGACTCGTCGGCCAAGGGCTTCGACGGCAACTCGTGCGGCGTGAACGTGGCGATCGGCTCGCAGTCGCCCGACATCGCGCAGGGCGTCGACACCGCTTACGAGTCGCGGGTGGAGTCGGACGAGGACGAGATCAACCGCCAAGGCGCGGGCGACCAGGGCCTGATGTTCGGCTACGCCTGCTCGGACACCCCGGAGCTGATGCCGCTGCCGATCGCGCTGGCGCACCGGCTCTCGCACCGGCTGACCGGGGTCCGCAACGACGGCGTGCTGCCGTACCTGCGCCCGGACGGCAAGACCCAGGTGACCATCGAGTACGCGGGCGAGCAGCCGGTGCGGCTGGACACCGTGGTCGTGTCCACGCAGCACGCGGACGGCATCGACCTGGAGCAGATGCTCGGCGTCGACGTGAAGAAGCACGTGGTCGAGCCGGAGCTCGCGGGGCTGGACCTGGACACCACCGGGGTGCGGCTGCTGGTGAACCCGACCGGCCGGTTCGTCATCGGCGGCCCGATGGGCGACGCGGGGCTGACCGGCCGCAAGATCATCGTCGACACCTACGGCGGCATGGCCCGCCACGGCGGCGGCGCGTTCTCCGGCAAGGACCCGTCGAAGGTGGACCGCTCCGCCGCGTACGCGATGCGCTGGGTGGCCAAGAACGTGGTCGCCGCGGGCCTCGCGAGCCGCGTCGAGGTCCAGGTGGCGTACGCGATCGGCAAGGCCGCGCCGGTGGGCCTGTTCGTGGAGACCTTCGGCACCGAGACGGTGGACCCGTCGAAGATCCAGGCCGCCATCAACGAGGTGTTCGACCTGCGCCCGGCCGCGATCATCCGCGACCTGGACCTGCTGCGCCCGATCTACGCGCCCACCGCGGCGTACGGGCACTTCGGCCGGCCGGACCTCGACCTGCCGTGGGAGAGCACCTCGCGCGCCGAGGCGCTGCGCTCGCTCACTGGCGCCTGAGCCGCCGGCTTCTCTGACCCATCCGAGTCCCTGAAGGCCACCATGAGGGCGTATCCGGCCCTCATGGTGGCCTTCAGGGCGTTCTGGCGGCGGGACTGTCGGCGGGGTCTGGTAGAGATCACGGGGTGAGCAGCTCCGAACCCGCCCCGCTGTGGGAACTCCCGGAGCCTTCGCGCTCCGAGCCGGAGCCGAAGGCCGCGTCGTCGCGCGCGTCGAAGTCCTCGGGCAAGCCCGGCGCGAAGAAGTCCGTGCCGCGTAAGGGACAACAGCAGCCGGCGGCCGAGCGGCCCGTGGCGAAGATCGTGGTCGACATCCCGCTGGCGCACCTGGACCGCACGTTCGACTACCAGGTGCCGGACAAGCTGCACGAGGCCGCGGTGCCCGGCTGCCGCGTGCGCGTGCGGTTCGCGGGACAGCTCGTCGACGGGTACCTCGTCGAGCGCACCGACACCACCGAGTACGAGCGGAAGCTGGCGTTCCTGGAGCGCGTCACGTCCAGTGAAGCCGTGCTGCCGCCGCCGCTGCACACCGTGTGCCGGGCGGTGGCGGATCGTTACGGGGGCACGCTTTCCGACGTGTTACGGCTGGCGCTGCCGCCGCGGCACGCGAAGGTCGAGGGCGAGCCGCCCGCCGAGCCCGCGCCGACGCCGCCGGCCCCCGACGTTTCGGCGTGGGCGCGATATCAGCGTGGCCCGGCGTTCTTGGAGGCGACGGCGGAGGGCAAGCCCGCGAACGCCGTCTGGCAGGCATTGCCCGGTGAGGACTGGCCGCGGCGGCTCGCCGAGGCCGCTGCGGTGGCCGCCGCGCAGGGACGGGGCGCGCTGCTCGTGGTGCCGGACCACCGGGACCTGACGCGGGTGCACGAGGCGTGCGCCGAGCTGGTGGGCGAAGACGCCGTGGTCGCGCTGATCGCCGGGCTGGGGCCCGCGGAGCGGTACCGGCGGTGGCTCGCCGTGCTGCGCGGCGCGGTGCGCGTGGTGGTCGGCACGCGCGCGGCGATGTTCGCGCCGGTGGCCGACCCGGGCCTGTTCGTGGTCTGGGACGACGGCGACGACCTCCACCTCGACCCGCACACGCCGTACCCGCACGTGCGTGACGTGCTGATGGACCGCGCGCACGCGGCCAAGGCGTCGCTGCTCGTCGGCGGCTTCGCGCGGACAGCGGAGGCCCAGCTGCTCGTCGAATCCGGCTGGGCGCAGCCGGTGCTGGCCGACCGCGTCGAGCTGCGCGCGGCGGCCCCGCGGGTGACGCCCGTCGGCGAGGACTTCGACGTGGCCCGCGACGAGGCCGCCCGCGTCGCGCGGCTGCCCGCGGTGGCGTTCGAGGCGGCGCGGCAGGCGTTCGCGGCCGGGCTGCCGACGCTGGTGCAGGTGCCGCGGCGCGGGTACGTGCCGGGGCTGGCGTGCGGCAACTGCCGGACGGCCGCGCACTGCCGCCGGTGCGCGGGCCCGCTGGCCCTGCCGGGCGGCTCCGTGGACGGCGCGCCGAAGCCGCCCGCGTGCCGCTGGTGCGGCGTGCCGGAGACCGCGTTCCATTGCGTGGCTTGTGGTTCCGTGCGCTTGCGCGCGGTGATCGTCGGGGCCAAGCGCACCGCGGAGGAGCTGGGACGAGCGTTCCCCGGGGTGCCGGTGCGGACGTCGGGGGCCGCGGAGGTGCTGGCGACCGTGCCGGGCCGCCCGGCGCTGGTGGTGTGCACGCCGGGCGCCGAGCCGGTGGCCGAGGGCGGTTACGGCGCGGCGCTGCTGCTGGACGGCTGGGCGCTGCTGGGCCGCCAGGACCTGCGCGCGTCGGAGGAGACGTTGCGGCGCTGGATGGCCGCGGGCTCGCTGGTGCGCCCGGCGTCGTCGGGCGGGCGCATCGTGGTCGGCGCGGAGGCTGGCCTGCCGGTGGTGCAGGCGCTGGTCCGCTGGGACCCGGCGTGGCACGCGTCGCAGGAGCTGGCGGAGCGCCGGGAACTCGGCTTCCCGCCCGCCATGCGCATGGCGAGCGTCGAAGGCACCCCGGACGCCGTCGCAAGCGTCCTCGACGACCTCCCGCTGCCCGGCACGGGCGAGGTACTGGGCCCGGTCCCCCTCGGCGATTTCGACGAGGAGGGCAACGCCGCGCGCGAACGGGCCCTGGTCCGCGTCGCCCGCCCGGACGGCAAGGCCCTCGCCACGGCCGTCCACGCCGCCGCCGCCCGCCGCGACGCCCGCAAGGCCACCGAACCGATCCGCATCCAGCTCGACCCATTGGACCTGATCTAGGCGGCTACGCCGTTTGCGGCTCGTGACTGCTGCTTCTGGCGGGCTTCGTCGGCACAGAGCCGCCCCATACGCTGGGAAGGGGGCGATCGTCCGGACCGGGCATCCGGCGGGTGGCCACCTGGCCCGGGTCGACGCGCCCGAGCCGTCCTTTCGACGTCGCGATGCCGGCCGGCCCGGTGAGGAGGAGCCCCCACCGATGACCGAGGCTGCCATCAGGTCGGCCGAACAGACGGACCTCGCCGTTCTCGCTACGCACCTGGGGGATCCCGGCTACTTCGAGGACCGCCTGCTCCGCCAGACGAAGGGGCTGGGAGTTCTGTACACCGCTTGGCACGGGTCCGAACCGGTCGGTGACCTCTACCTGTGGCTGGAAGAGGCCGAGGAGGCCCCGATCCGGGAGCACCTGCCCGGTGTGCCACTGCTGACCCATCTGGAGGTACGGGAGGGGCTGCGGAGCCGGGGCATCGGCCGAGCCCTCGTCGAAGCGGCCGAGGAGAGTTTGGTCAAGCTCGGCCACGACCTCGGCGCCCTGGCGGTCCGGACGGACAACCACCGCGCCGCGCGCCTGTACCGCAGGCTCGGCTACCACGACTGGGGCCGCGGTGAAGTCGTCTGCAACGCCACGCGGACGGCCCCCGACGGGAGCATGGTCACCGAGCCGGAACTGTGCCGGGTGATGGTGAAGGACCTGCTGGGCCGCCATCCGAGGCGGCTCGCGGAGGGAGCCTGCGGGCACCCGTCCTAGCGGGGGCCTTGGACGGCATCGGACAGGGAGAGGTCGCGAAACACCTTCTCCATGCTGTTCTCCTCACCGTCCGGAATGGACAGCAGCTCCAGGTAGTCCTTCCACGCCGACCGGTCCCGGCGCCAGCTCTCCAGATAATCGACGCAGAACTTCGGTTTGATCAGCTCGCTCTGGCGCAAGGCGGCCCTCAGCGACTCGTGCATGTGCCGGGTGTCGCCCCGATCCGGCGTTTCGGCCAGCAGCTCCCGGATGAGCTGTCGCCGGCTCTCGAGAAAGGTGGCCCAGTAGCCCAGGGTCGCGTCGACTGGCCCTTTTCGATCATCGAGGAGCCCGTACAGCCCCTCAGCCAGGGTGTCGCCCAGTTCCTCGGACTCGGCGCGTTGCGGGTTGTGGTAAGGGTCGTAGGGCTCTTGCTGAGCTTTGCCGGTGACGGCGGTCCGCAGGAGGCGCTGGTCGTCGAGAAGGAAGAACCAGTCCTCGTTGTAGATGTCGGGGAAGAACGAACCGAAAGCCCGGCGCTCAACGGCCAGGGCGCCGCCGCCGACGAAGGTGTCCTGGCGGCGGCCGGAACTGCGGAGAGCGTGGCAGACCACGGAGTTGTCGGGCATCCCGGAGTTGGTCAGCCCGACCGCCGCGTACTCGCCGAGCAGACCTGCGGCCGCGCTGAGGTGCGTCGGGTCGGGGAAGGAGATGTCGTCGTCCAGGAAGAGGACCCGCTCCCAGCCGGCCAGGTTCGCGATCATCAGGCCCAGATTGCGTTTGAGACTGGTGTCGGTGCCGCGGGTGAAACCGCGGTTCGTGAGCAAGGCTTCCGTCTCGAAGCGGGGCACCAGGTTGTCGTTGTCCAGCAGGCCGAGGTCCACGCCGTAGGCCCGGACCCCGCTCTCCTTGGCCGCGACCATGGTCTCCGCCACGGATGCGTCCTTGCTGCACAAGACGATCAGCGTCGCCTCGGTCCGGCCGGCCGCCTCGATCGCGTTGGCGAGGCCGCCCGGGCGGCGGCTGGTGGGCACGATGATGGCGTCCAGGTTTCCCGGAGTCACTCCGGCCGCGTCCACCCGGTCCACCAGGTCCTGGTGACTGGGATGCTGGTCGGCGAGGGCCAGCCGCTCGATCGGCGTCGCTGTCATTATTCGGTGCCCTTCCGAGACCAGGTGTGGAGACAGGCGTCGGTGAGCGCCCAGTCGGGAGTGATTGCCGCGCCGCGGAAAACGGTGACCCGGCTGATGACGCTGAAGGATTCCGCATCGCCGAAACGCTCGTCCAGCCACTCCTGGTTGCGTTCGCGAAACCGCTTGTCGGTCAGCGCCCGTACCACGCCGTAGGTCCCGCGACCGAACGTGCCGTTGCACAACGTCACCGTTCGCTCCGGGTTGAACGGGTTGCGGCCGTGATAGAGGTGGGCGACGTCGGCCACCAGGTGACCGCCCTGGTCCAGCTCGGCGGAGAAGAACTCCGTGCCGCCGTCGTCGCGGCTGACCTCGAACCCGCCGAGCGGCCCGTTGGGACCGTCGCGCCGCACCTGCCGCACGGGGATGTCCATCAAGTCGAGCAGCGCCCGGGTCTGGGTGTTCCAGTCGACCCCGCCGAGCACGATGAGGTGCGCGGTGTTGTCGTCGCGCTTCAGCGGCGTGCGTTCGTCCGTGGTCCGGAAGGTCAGGTCGCTGTGGGGGTTGCACATGCGGACGTGGCCCACCAGCTCGACCAGCGAATCGAGGTCCGCGTAGGTGTACAGCTCCACGTAGTCGGGGCTCTCGGGATCCGCGAAAGTGCTCTGCCGCAATTCCTCCGGCAGCCTCGCGCAGACGATCACGATGTCCTGGTCCGGCGGGAACTGCCACAGGTTGTGGGCCGCCGGGGCTTCCACCAACGATCCGGAGGTGGCGTCGGTGCCATCGCGGAGCTGCTGGAGCTCCTTCAGAAGAACGTTCCGCCGGTCACGCTCTTCCGGGGCGAGGTCGCCGGCCGAGAGCACCCGATAGGGTTCGCGCTCGACCGAGCGCTTGCTGGCAAAGAAGGTCGCGTAAGCCTCGAGCCGGACCGGCGGCGGGACAACCGTATTTTCCCAGGACGACAGCAGCGCGGTGCTCACGCCGAACGCCCTGGCCAGGTGGGTCTGGGTGAGCGGCACCCCCGGCCAGGTCTCCTTGCGCAGGGCGCGCAGCCGCTCGGCGAGCGGCGGGCTGTCTCCGGCCACAGTTTCAGGCCCTTCAGTGAAATTCAGCCAGTGGGTGAATTTGCGGGATTCTACCGTACACCCTCGTCAAGTGCTGGGAGGGGCGCATGAAGGGTGTCGTAACAGCGGTAGGGGTCGTTACATGCAGGTGCAGGGGTTGTGTCACGTCGGGAACGGACATTGTTTCAGGCGGCTTCAGGCCTTACAGTAGTGATTGTGAAATTTCAGTAGATTTCAGTAAGCTTCTGAAACCCCCAGGAGCCGGCCATGGACAATCGAGTGCTCGGTATGCCCCTCCACCGGACGATAGTGGTGGTCGACGTCGAAGGTTCGACGATGTTGACCAACCCGGAGCGCGCCCTGATGCGGGAGAGGCTGCGAAGACTGCTCGACGCGGCGTTCCTCGCGGGCGGGATCGAGGAGGAGTTCCGCGACCCGATGATCGACCGGGGTGACGGGGCACTGTGCCTGGTCCGTCCGGTCGACGAGGTGCCGAAGACGGTGCTGCTCACGAGATTCGTCCCGGCCCTCACGGAAGCGTTGTGGCGGGCGGCGGAAGAGCCGCGGGGGGAGGCGTTCCGGCTGCGGGTCGCGCTGCATGCCGGCGATGTCCACTACGACGGGCACGGGGCGTACGGCGAGGACATCGACTTCGCCTGCCGCCTCCTCGACGCCCCGGTCGTCAAGCGGTGGCTGAAGAATTCCACTGACCCGCTGGTCCTCGTCGTCTCCAGTGAGATCTACCGGACGGTCGTGCGGCACGGGTACGAGGGCATCGACAGCGGCGCGTTCGACCACGAGGTCTCGGTGCGGGTGGGCGGGCAGCGCATGCGGGGGCGGATCCGCAGTGCGGAGCCGGTGCTGCCCGGGACCGGGCTCAGCGCGTAGAAACCTGCTGCGGGGCGGAAAATGGAAACCTTGCCGCGACCACGAAGGGCCGGGTATGGAGGTGCACGGGTTCTGGACCGCGCTCGGCCCCTCCGATCGCGCGAAGATCACCCCGCTCGGGACGCAGCGGCTCTACCGGCGCGGCGAAATCCTTTGCCGCGAAGGGGATCCGGGCGGGATTGTGCTGGTTTTGATCCGTGGGCACGCCCGGATCATCACCGTGACGCCCGACGGGCGTGAAGTCCTCATCGCCGTGCGGGGGAGCGGGGACGTGGTCGGGGAACTGGCCGCGATCGACGGCGGGCCCCGCTCGGCGACCGTCGAAGCGCTGGACGACGTCGAAGCGCTCGAGGTGGCCGGCAGCCGGTTCGCCGCATTGTGCCGCAGGGAGCCGGAAATCTCGTGGGCGCTGCTGGTCGTCCTCAGCGAAAGACTGCGGGACGTCGGGAAGCAGTGGCTCGACCTCGGCGGGGGTGCCATCGCCCGGCGGGTGGCCGCGCAGCTCATGCAGCTGGCTGTGCAGCACGGGGCCCAGCAAGGTACTGATATCGAAGTCGTCGTGCCTGGAACACAAGCAGAACTGGCGATGACAGCGGCGATTTCGCGGGAATCGTGGGCGCGTGTCACCCGGGAACTGAGGGAGCGGGGCATCATCAGCACCGGCCGCCGCCGGCTGACGATCCATCGGATGGACGAACTGCGCCGGCTGGCGCGTTGAACGTGTCTGCTGACACAGATTCCGCGCTCGCCCAGGGGTTTCCTTGAGGTTCACCACCGAGGGAGGCACCCCATGGAACCGTTTCTTCCCGTACCGCAACCGATCCGCTGGCGTCGCGGGGTCTACGCGGCCGCGCTGGTCATCCCGTTCACCGTGGCGCAGGTGTGGGCGCTGCTGGTGCTGATGAGCGTCGCGCCGCTCGGCGGGCTCGTCGGGCAGGCGTTCCTGGTGTCCTTGCTGGGTTCGCTCGTCGCGGTGGCGGCGGGCTGGCGGTGGACGTGGCTGCTGACCTCCGAACGTCGCCGCGAGCGGGACCGCGCCCGTGACCTCGAGCGTGTCCGTTATCTCGAGCGCGCCCGCGAGTTCGACCGTGACCATGACTTCGACCGTGACCTCGTGGCCAGGCACCTGACCGGGGTATGACCACCGCGACGCTGGCGGAGGCCGTCACGGGCGCCTCCGCCGGACCGGCGTCGCTGATCGTGCTGGCGCTGGTGCTGCTCGTCGCGTCCGGCCGGGTGCTGCGGCGGCCGGTGAGGTTCGCCGGACGGCTGCTCGGCCTCGCCGTCGCCGCGTCCGGCATCAGCGCGTGGGTGACGGTGACGATGGTCGTCGCCGTCCAGTGAGCGCGACCAGCTCGTGAGTGTTCCGGACGGTTAGAACCGTCATAGCCACTCACGAGTCCTTCAGCCGGCCAGTTGGCGTTTCACCTCCGCGGCCACGCGGCCGCCCTCGGCGCGGCCCGCGACCTTCGGGCGGAGCTCCTTCATCACCGAGCCCATCGCGGCCGGGCCGGTGGCTCCGGACGCGGCGACGGCGTCGGTCACCAAAGCGGTCAGCTCCTCGTCCGTGAGCTGGGCCGGGAGGTAACCCGTGAGCAGTTCCGCCTCGGCGCGTTCGCGGGCGGCGGACTCGGCGCGGTCGCCCTTCTCGAAGGCCTCCGCGGCGTCGCGGCGCTTCTTCACCTCGCGGGTGATGATCTTGAGCACCTCGTCGTCCGACAGCTCGCGGGCGGTCTTGCCCGCGGTCTCCTCGTAGCCGATCGCCGACAGGGTGAGACGGAGCGTGGCCGAGCGCAGCTGGTCTCGGGCCTTGATGGCGGTGGTCAGGTCGTCGTGCAGGGTCGCCTTGAGCGTGGTCATGCCCTGATCCTGGCACCAACCGGGCCCGTTCGCGCCGGGCGCCGCGCTACCGGCCGGGGCCCGCCTGCGCCCAGCCTCGCCGCACCGGCCGGGCCCGCGCCGAGCAGCGCGTGACGGTGCCTTCTAGACTCGACCCCGATGTTCGACCAGTGTGAATTCCCCCTTTCCCCGGCGGAGGTGCCGTGATGCGGCTCGTCTTCGCCGGCACCCCCGACCCCGCCGTGCCGTCCCTGCGCGCCCTGCTCGAGTCCGGGCGGCACGAGGTGGTCGCCGTCGTCACGCGGCCCGACGCCCAGTCCGGCCGCGGCCGGCGGGTCGTGCGCTCGCCCGTCGGCGCGCTCGCCGACGAGCACGGCATCGAGGTGCTGACGCCCGCGCGCGCCGGTGACCCCGCGTTCCTGGCGCGCCTGACGGAGCTGGCGCCCGACGCCTGCCCCGTCGTCGCGTACGGTGCGCTGCTGCCGCAGTCCGCGCTCGACATCCCGGTCCACGGCTGGGTGAACCTGCACTTCTCGCTGCTGCCCGCGTGGCGCGGCGCCGCCCCGGTGCAGTCCGCGATCCGCGCTGGCGACGAGATCACCGGCGCGTCCACCTTCCGGATCGTCAAGGAGCTGGACGCCGGCCCGGTGTTCGGCGTCGTGACCGAGAAGATCGGGCCCACCGACACCGCGGGCGTGCTGCTCGGCCGGCTCGCCGAGTCCGGCGCCGGCCTGCTGCTGTCCACCATGGACGGCATCGAGGACGGCTCGCTGCGCGCGGTCGAGCAGTCGGGCGAGGGCCTCAGCTACGCGCCGAAGGTGACGGTGGACGACGCGCGGGTGTCGTTCGCCGACCCGGCGGCGGCCGTCGACCGGCAGATCCGCGCGGTGACGCCGGAGCCGGGCGCGTGGGCGGAGTTCCGCGGCGAGCGCTTCAAGCTGGGACCGGTCACGGTGGTCGACGAGCCCGGCCCGCAGCCGGGCGAGATCGTGGTGGAGCGCAAGCGCGTGCTGGTCGGCACGGCGACGAAACCGTTGCGGCTGGGCGAGGTCCAGGCGCCGGGCAAGAAACGGATGGCGGCCACCGACTGGGCGCGCGGTACACGGATCGACGAGGGAGAGCGCCTGCGGTGAACGAGCGAGGCGAACGGCGGCCGTCACGGCCGCAGCGGGACCGTCCGGCCCCGCGCAAGGAAGGTCCGCGGCGTCCGCCGGAGGTCGACCCGGCCCGGCAGGCCGCGTTCGACGTCCTGCGCGCGGTGCGTGAGAAGGACGCGTACGCGAACCTCGTGCTCCCGCAGCTGCTGCGCGAGCGCCGGATCACCGGCCGCGACGCCGCGCTGGCCACGGAGCTGACGTACGGCGCTTCGCGGGCGCAGGGCCTGCTCGACGCGGTCATCGGCGCCTGTGCCGAGCGTCCGGTGGAGAAAACCGACCCGGTGGTGCTCGACGCGCTCCGGCTCGGCGTCTACCAGCTGCTGCGCACCCGCATCCCGCAGCACGCCGCCGTCGGGTCCACTGTGGACCTGGTCCGGGCCGAGGCGGGTTCGTGGGCAACGGGGTTCGCCAACGCGATCCTCCGCGGAGTGTCCGAAAAGGACGAACAGACCTGGCTGGACCAGCTGGCGCCGGACGAGGCCACCGACCCGATCGGCGCCTACGCGCTGCGCACCGCGCACCCCCGTTGGGTCGCGCGCTCCTTCGCCGAGGCGTTGGGGGACAAGGGCGCCGAGCTGAAGGCGGCGCTGGCGGCCGACGACGCCCGGCCCGAGGTGCACCTGGTCGCCCGGCCCGGCGAGATCAGCGCCGACGAGCTGGCCGCGATCACCGGCGGAGACCCCGCGCCGTACTCGCCCTACGGCGTCCGGCTGCCCGCCGGCGCCGGCGACCCGTCCAACGTCGAGCCGGTGCGCGAGCGGCTCGCCGCGGTGCAGGACGAGGGCAGCCAGCTGTGCGCGATCGCCGCGACGAAGGCGCCACTGGACGGCTCCGACGAGCGCTGGCTCGACTTGTGCGCCGGCCCCGGCGGCAAGGCCGCGCTGCTGGGCGCGCTCGCCAAGATCAGCGGGGCCCGCGTGGACGCCGTCGAGAAGGCGCCGCACCGCGCGCGCTTGGTCGAGAACACCACCGCCGGCCTGCCGGTGACCGTGCACGTCGCCGACGGCCGCGAGTCCGGGCTCGAACCCGGTTACGACCGGGTGCTCGTCGACGCGCCGTGCAGCGGCCTCGGCGCGCTGCGGCGGCGGCCCGAGGCGCGCTGGCGGCGCAAGCCCTCCGACGTCGCGGACCTGACCCGGCTGCAGGGCGAGCTGCTCATCGCGGCGCTGGACCTGGTCCGCCCGGGCGGCGTGGTGACCTACGTCGTGTGCTCGCCGCACCTGGCCGAGACCGAGGGCGTGGTCGGCGAGATCGCCCGGCGCAGCAAGGCCGAGGTGCTCGACTCCCGGGAGTTCTTCCCCGGCGTCCCGCAGCTCGGTGACGGGCCGTACGTGCAGCTGTGGCCGCACCGGCACGGCACCGACGCGATGTTCTGCGCCACGCTCCGCAAGCAGTGAGGGACCTCGGGCTCGTCGCGAGCTCGTGCGGTGGGCTGGACACCCGGTTCACCGCCGAGCTGGCGAAGCCCGCGGCCGCGCGCGGCTGGCGTCTCGCGGTCACCCTGACCCCGACGGCGCACCGCTGGCTGGACACCACCGGCGGCCTCGGCGAGCTGGCCGCGACCACCGGCCTACCCATCCGCTGCGCCGGACGGCTCCCCGGCGAGCCGCGGCCGCACCCCGACCCCGGGGTGTTCCTGTTCGCCCCCGCGTCGGCGAACTCGGTGGCCAAGCTGGCCCTCGGCATCGCCGACAACCAGGCGCTCACCCTGCTCGGCGACGTGCTCGGCGCGCCCGGCGTGACGATCGTGCTCGCCTACCAGATCCAGGACACCCGGGTGCACCACCCGGCCTGGCGCCGGCACCTGGACACGCTCACGGGCGCCGGGGTCCGGCTGCACCGGCTCGACCCCCGGCGCCCGTGGTCCGAGGTGCTGGACCTGCTGCCGCCCGCCGGTTAGCGCGCGATGGTGCCCTGAAGGCCACCTTCAGGGGCGGATACGACCCTCAAGGTGGCCTTCAGGGCGTGGAGCGCAAAGCCGCTGGTTAGCGCTGGGTCAGCGCCGTCTCGAGGGCGGCGTCGAGGTGCCCGGTGGCGGCTTCCGGCCCCGGCGCCTCGTTGATCAGCACGGTGGCGCTGCGTCCGCTGTCGGTGACGCCGGCGCGGGCGTAGAAGCCGAAGATTTCGCCGTCGTGGCCCCAATACCGGCCGCCGCCCGGCAACGGCTGGAGGATCAGGCCCAGGCCGTAGCCCTGAGTGCTGCCCGGGATCGGCACGGTGCGCTTCATCTCGGCGAGCTGGGCCGGCGGCAGCAGCCGTCCGCCGAGCAGGGCGGTGAAGAACGTGTCGAGGTCGGCGCCGGTGGAGACCAGCGCGCCCGCCCCCGCGGCGATGCTCGGGTCGAAGTCGGTGAAGTCCACTGGGCCGTCCGTGTCCGGCAGGTCCACGTAGCCGCGGGGGTGCGGGGCGGGCAGCGTCTCGTCGCCGCGGCCGGGCAGCGACGTGCCGGTCAGCCCGAGCGGGCGGCTGATGCGGGCGCTGATCTCGTGGGCCAGCGACTGCCCGGTGACCCGCTCCACGAGCATCTGGGCCAGCACGTAATTGGTGTTCGAGTACGACCAGGACGTGCCGGGCGCGAACAGCGGCGGGTGCGCCAGCGCCATCGCGACCAGCTCGGCCGGCTCGGCGCCGCGGTGGCGCAGCTGCTCCACGTTGCCCTGGAGCAGGTAGTCGGTGTAGTTGGGCAGGCCGCTGGTGTGCTGCAGCAGCTGGCGCACGGTGATCTTCGTGCCGTCGTTGCCGTTTCCGGTCACGACCCCCGGCAGGTACGCCGCGATCGGCGTGTCCAGGCGGACCCGGCCCTCGGCGACGAGCTGCAGCACCACCGTCGCGACGAAGGACTTCGTCACGCTGCCCGCCCGGAACCGCGCGCCGACCGGCATCGGGGTCCCGGACGCGAGGTCGCCGACGCCGCTGCGGACGGTCCGCGTCCGGCCGCCCTCACGCACCACGGCCTCCGCGCCCGGCACGCCGTCGCCCACCGTGAGCACGGCGAGCGCCTGCCGGACCGGGTCGGCAGGCGCGGCCGTGGCCGGCGCGGCGACCACGGCCGCGGTCAGCACGGCGAGCGTGCCGACGGCGGTGATCTGCCTGCAGCGTAAGGACATTCTCATGATCTTCCCCTCGGTCGAGTGCCTCAAGGAAGATCGTGTCGCGGCGGCGCGGGCGAAACCACCGGGCTGGCCCCCGAGCCGTCCGGGGGCTTACCCCACCTCAGCGCAGGCGCAGGGCCCGCTTGATGGTGCCGAACAGGTCGGTCTGGTTGGTCAGGCCGACGATGTTGGCCGCCTGCGGGCCGTAACCGGCGATGCGGACCTGGGTGCCGGTGTGGTCCATGGACTGCCCGGCCAGGGCGGTGCCGTAGTTGAGGGTCATGTTCGCGCCCTCGTTCGTGACCAGCGTGGCGGTCTCGCCGGGGCTGACCGTGCCGTTGCCGATGATCTGGCTGGTGTGGCCGTGGTCGGCGGTGACCAGCACCAGCGTGTCCGCGTGGCTGCGGGCGAAGGCCATCCCGGCGGCGATCGCCGCGTCGAAGTCGACCACCTCGCCGATCTGGCCGCACGGGTCGGCCGCGTGGTCCTGCTTGTCGATGCTGGCTCCCTCGACCTGGAGGAAGAAGCCCTTGTCGCCGCGGCGGTCGTCGAGCAGCTGCAACGCCTTGCGGGTCTGGTCGGCGAGCTTCGGCTGTGTGGCCGGCAGGTCCGGGTTCGGGGTGCAGCGCGACGGCGCGGTGCCGCCCGTCTTGGCCAGCGGACCGGTCCAGTTCACCGGGAGGTTGCCGTCGGCGAACAGGCCGAGCAGCGGCTTGCCGGGCTTCGCGGCGGCGAGGTCGGCGGCGGTGCGGGCGACCTGGTAGCCCGCGGCCTTGGCCTGGTCCAGCACCGGCTTGCCGGCGAACTTGCCCGCCTTGGCGTTCTGCGCGAAGTACTTCGCGCCGCCGCCGAGCAGGACGTCGGGACGCGTCTGCACGAGCTGCTCGGCGATCGAGCCGGCGCCGCCGTTCTCCTTGGCGTTGGCCGGGCAGAGCTTGCTGGTCTCGTCCGGGCCCTTGCAGTCGCGGCTGACCACGTGCGAGCCGAGCACGGCCGGGGTGGCGTCCTGGACCTCGGCGGTGGTGACGTCACCGGTGCGCAGGCCGGCGCGCTTGGCCAGCTCCAGGACCGTCGGCACGGGGTTGCCGTACGCGTCGACCGAGATGGCGCCGTTGTAGCTCTTGGTGCCGGTGGCCCAGCCGGTGCCCGACGCCGCCGAGTCGGTGACGTAGTCGGGCTTGGCCGGGTTGCCCTTCTCCACGGCGTAAGTGGTGTAGTCGCCGGTCAGCGGCAGCTCGTCCATCGCCAGCCGCCCGGCCGCGCCGCGGGAGTAGTTGCGCGCCGAGGTGATCTCGGACTGGCCCATGCCGTCGCCGATGAACAGGACCACGTTCCGCGCGCTGCCGCCCTGGATCGCGTTCCGCACCTCCTGGGTGCGGTCGCCGGCCGAGGCGGCCCGGACGCCGGCGTCCCCGGGCGTCGCGAGGGCCGTGCCGCCCGCGGCGGCGACCAGCACCGCGCCCAGCGCGCCCGCGGTCAGCCACTTGCGGCGGCCTGCGAAGAGCGTTCTCATCGGTTCTCCTAGTACGGGGTTTTTCTCCGGATACATACGGAAGTTCCGGACTGGGCCATTAGTCCTGCCGCATGTGTTCCGTACGCGGAATCGCCATGAGCGAAGAATGTCCGTAAAGCGAACAACCGGGGCGTCACAGCCGGTGAGCGGCCACGGGCGGCCGCCTCCTACACTCGGGCCGTGGCCGAACGACCCCTCATCGCACCCAGCATCCTGTCCGCGGACTTCGCCCGTCTGGGCGAGGAGATCGCCGCCGTCGCGCACCCGGGGGAGACCCGCGCGGACTGGGTGCACGTGGACGTGATGGACGCGCACTTCGTGCCCAACCTGACGCTCGGCCTGCCCGTGGTGGAGTCACTGCTCAAGTCCACCGACGTGCCGGTGGACTGCCACCTGATGATCGACGACCCGGACCGCTGGGCGATCGGGTACGCCGAGGCCGGCGCCTACAACGTCACGGTGCACGTCGAGGCCGCCGCGGACCCGGTGAAGCTGGCGAAGAACCTGCGCGCGGCCGGGGCGAAGGCGGGCCTGTCGATCAAGCCGGGCACGCCGCTGGAGCCCCACCTCGAAACCCTGAAGCACTACGACACGCTGCTGGTGATGTCCGTGGAGCCGGGCTTCGGCGGGCAGTCGTTCATGCCGGACGTGCTGGACAAGGTGCGCACCGCGCGCCGCCTGGTCGACACCGGGCACCTCAAGCTGGTGCTGGAGATCGACGGCGGGATCAACGCCGACACCATCGAGCAGGCGGCCGAGGCCGGCGTCGACTGCTTCGTCGCCGGCTCCGCGGTCTACGGCGCGCAGGACCCGGGCAAGGCGGTCGCCGCGCTGCGCGAGCAGGCCGCCCGGCACCGGGCCGGCTGACGCCCTCGCCCGGGGAAGCACCCGGGCACGGCCGGGTGTTGGATGGAAGGCACCCGGTTCGGCGGGTGGTTTCTTCTCAGGGGAGGCAGTAGCGGTGTTCACCGGCATAGTCGAGGAAGTCGGCGAGGTCACGGCGGTCGAGCAGCTGACGAACGCGGCGCGGCTCACGGTCCGCGGCCCGCTGGTCACCTCCGACGCGGGCCACGGCGACTCGATCGCCGTGAGCGGCGTCTGCCTGACCGTGGTCACCGTTTCGGGCGGCGAGTTCACCGTTGATGTGGTGAACGAGACACTGCAGCGCTCCAGCCTCGCGAAGGTGGCCGTGGGCGACGCCGTGAACCTCGAGCGCGCGACCCCCGCGGGCGGGCGGCTCGGCGGGCACATCATGCAGGGCCACGTCGACGGGACGGGCGTCTTCCTCTCCCGCGACGAACAGGGCGTGACCACGTTCGCCCTGCCCACGGGCCTGGCGCGGTATGTGGTCGAGAAGGGCTCGATCGCCGTCGACGGCGTTTCGCTGACCGTCGCGGCCATCACCGAGGACTCGTTCTCGGTCGCCCTGATCCCCACCACGCTGGAGGTCACCACCCTCGGCCGGCGGACCGCCGGCGACCTGGTGAACCTGGAAGTGGACGTGGTGGCGAAGTACGTGGAGAAGCTGGCCATCCCGCATCTGGCCGGCCGGGCGCACAATGACCACGTCAGCGGGGACGGTACGAAGGAGCAGGCGTGAGCGAGACGAGGGCGGCCGAGCCGCAGACGGGGTGGACGCCCTGCGGCGCCGGCGCGGTGTTCGACGCCGACGCGATCGAGGCGGCGATCGCCGACATCGCCGCGGGGCGCGCGGTGGTCGTGGTGGACGACGAGGACCGGGAGAACGAGGGCGACCTCATTTTCGCCGCGGAGAAGGCGACGCCGGAGCTGCTGGCGTTCATGGTGCGCTACACCTCCGGTTACGTCTGCGTGCCGTTGACCGAGGCCGAGGCGGACCGGCTGGACCTGCCGCCGATGTTCCACACGAACCAGGACGCCCGCGGCACCGCCTACAGCGTGACCGTGGACGCCGCCGAGGGCATCAGCACCGGCATCTCGGCCGTGGACCGGGCGCGGACCATCCGGCTGCTGGCCGACCCGGACTCCAAGGCCACGGACTTCCGCCGGCCCGGCCACGTCGTCCCGTTGCGGGCCAAGGAGGGCGGCGTGCTGCGCCGTCCCGGCCACACCGAGGCGGCGATCGACCTGGCCCGGATGGCCGGGCTGCACCCGGCCGGGGTGCTCTGCGAGATCGTGTCGCAGAAGGACGAGGGCGAAATGGCGCGGCGCGACGAGCTGGAGGTCTTCGCCGCCGACCACGGCCTCACGATCATCAGCATCGCCGACCTGATCGCCTACCGGCGCCGCACCGAGAAGCAGGTGGAGCGCGTCGCCGAGGCGCGGATCCCGCTCGCCGCGGGCACCTTCCGCGCGGTCGGTTACGACAGCCTGCTGGACGGCATCGAGCACGTCGCCTTCGTCTACGGCGAGGTCGGCGACGGCGAGGACATCCTGGTCCGCGTGCACTCCGAGTGCCTCACCGGCGACGTCTTCGGCTCGCTGCGCTGCGACTGCGGCCCGCAGCTGGAGGCCGCGCTGTCCGCGGTCGCCGCCGAGGGCCGCGGGGTGGTGCTCTACATCCGCGGGCACGAGGGCCGCGGCATCGGCCTGCTGCACAAGCTGCAGGCCTACCAGCTGCAGGACGACGGCGCGGACACCGTGGACGCGAACCTGGCGCTGGGCGTGCCCGCCGACGCCCGCGACTACGGCACGGGCGCGCAGATCCTCTGCGACCTGGGCGTCCGCTCGATGCGGCTGCTCACGAACAACCCGGCCAAGCGCGTCGGCCTGGAGGGCTACGGCCTGCGCGTGACCGGCCGCGTGGCGCTGCCGATCTCGCCGAACCCGGAGAACCTGCGGTACCTGCGCACCAAGCGCGACCGGATGGGGCACGACCTCGCGCAGCTGGACCACTACGAGCAGGTGACGGCAGCCGGGCCGGACGGGGAAGGGGAGAGCACGCGATGAGCGGGGAAGGACGTCCCGACGTCGAGCTGGACCTGAGCGACTGCAAGTCGCTGCGGCTGGGCATCGTGGCGACGCGGTGGAACGCGGGGATCACCGACGTGCTGCTGGAGCGCGCGCTGGTGGCGGCCAAGGAGGCCGACCTCGAGGAGGAGCCGACCGTGGTCCGCGTGGCCGGCGCCGTGGAGCTGCCGGTGGCGGCCCAGGCACTGGCGCGCAACCACGACGCGGTTGTCGCGCTGGGCGTGGTGATCCGCGGGGGCACCCCGCACTTCGAGTACGTCTGCGACGCGGTGACGGCCGGCCTCACGCGGGTGGCGCTGGACGAGAGCACCCCCGTCGGCAACGGCGTGCTGACCTGCGACACCGAAGAGCAGGCGCTGGCCCGGTCCGGAAAACCGGGCTCGGTGGAGGACAAGGGCTACGAGGCCGCCGTCGCGGCGCTCGACACCGCCCACGTGCTGCGCGGCCTGCGCCAGCCGTGGACCGAACGGGGATTCGTGTGAGCGGGACCATGACCGAGCAGCAGACGGAGACCCTGGTGATCCGCCCCCGGCGGACACTGATCATGTGCAGCGTGCTGGCGGTGCTGCTGCTGGGCGTGTTCATCGTGGTCGCGGTGCTGCTGCGCAATTCGCACACCGGCGTGGTGTTCGAGCCCGCCGACCAGGCCGCGATGATCGGCATCGGCATCCTGCTGGCGGCGGGCACCATGCTGTTCGCCCTGCCGCGGGTCCGCGCGGACGCGGCCGGCGTCGAGGTCCGCAACGTCCTCGCGACCCGCCAGTTCGCCTGGACGGACGTCCTGTCGGTCAGTTTCCCGGACGGCGCCTCCTGGGCCCGTTTCGAGCTGCCCGAGGACGAGTACTTCTCGGTGATGGCGGTGCAGGCCGTGGACCGCGACCGTGCGGTCGCCGCCGTGCGCGCGCTGCGCCGCCTGCACCGGGCGGCGCACGAGGCTGCTTGAGTTTTCGCGCCCGAGCCGTCCGGACCTTCGGGTTCGGGCGGCTTTTCGCTGTGGTGAAAGGGAAAACGGTATGGAACAGGCTCTTCGCGCGAGCGCTTGGCGGGACGGCTCGTGGTACCGCGTCCGCACCGCCCGGTTCGAGGCGGCGTTCGTCGTCTCCGACGAGGAACTGGACCGGGTGGAGAACGTCGACGTCGAGGTCCGGCTCGCCGACGGCTCCCGCTGGACCGCGACGGTCTTCACCGTCGCCGAAGTCGGCCGGCTGATGGCGCGGTGGGCGGACAGCGGCGAGGCGCTGGGCGGACGCTACTTCTGGTGCTCGGACGGCCTCATCGTCCGGGACGCGGGCATCACCGCGATCACCGACGTGCTCAGCGGGCTGCTCGACAACGGCGACTTCACCAGCGTCCTGCGCCGCTGTGTTGATGAGAGCAGTTGATGAGAGCGGCGGTGGGGACTATGCCGCCGGGGACGGCAGTGAAAGGTCCACCACCACCGGCGCGTGATCCGAGGAGCCCTTGCCCTTCCGGGCCTCACGGTCCACATAGGAGTCCGCCACCGCGCCGGTGAACGCGCGGTTGCCGTAAACCAGGTCGATCCGCATTCCCCGGTTGTTGGGGAAGTTCCCGGCTCGGTAGTCCCAGTAGGTGAACGGGTGGTCGTACTTCTGCGGGCGCGGGAAGACGTCGCCGAGGCCCACGGCGCGCAGCCGTTCCAACGCCGTGCGCTCGGGCCCCGTGACGTGGGTCGAATCGGCGAATGCCGTGATGTCCCAGACGTCCTCGTCCGACGGCGCGACGTTGAAGTCGCCCAGCACGGCGAAGGGCGCGTCCGAAAGCTCCGCCGAGACGGTCTGCCGCAGCGCCTCTAGCCACTCCAGCTTGTACGCGTAGTGCGGGTTGTCCGGCTCACGCCCGTTGGGCACGTACACCGACCACACCCGCACGCCGCCGCAGGTGGCGCCGATCGCGCGGGCCTCGGCGGCGCCGTCGAACTGCGGCTCGCCGGTCAGGCCGCGGGTCACGTCGGCCAGCCCGATCCGGGAGAGGATCGCCACGCCGTTCCAGCGGCCCAGGCCGTACGCGGCGACCTCGTAACCCAGCTCCCGCACCGGTTCGACGGGGAAGGCCTCGGTGGTGCCCTTAAGTTCTTGCAGGCACAGCACGTCGGGGGCCGAGTGCTCCAGCCAGTCGAGCACGCGCGGCAGCCGCGGCACGATCGAGTTGACATTCCACGTCGCGATGCGCATGCCCGCCAGGATAGGGGTGCGCGGCCGGGCGGACCCGCCGCGCACCCCGCCCGGCTCAGACTCCGGCCGTGGTCCGGATCCACGAGCGGCTGGACGCGACGCTCGCGTAGTTGTTGGTGCCGCGGGTGTTCGTGCCGCTCTGGTTCTGCACCGTCGACGCGACGCCGACCTGCGCGCCGTTCGACAGCTCGGGCCCGCCCGAGTCGCCCTTCCACGCCGAGCCGTTGACGCCGACGCTCTGGATCGCGCGGCCGCCGTAGGCGTCCGTGGAGCGGCCGGTGACCTGGACGTTCGCCACCTTCAGCGCGGACGCCGGCGGTCCGGTCGGCGTGGTGCGGCCCCAGCCGTAGAGCTGGTTGGAGCTGCCGTTGGCCGGGTCCGCGCTGCCGAGGGTGACCGGCGCGGCGCCGGTGGTCTGCGCGAGGTGCAGGAGGGCGATGTCGCCGTTGGGCGACTCCTTCTTCTGGTCGACGGCGATCTTCGTGCCGCCGAAGAGGGTGTTGGTGCCGACCCGCACGAACATGCCGCTGCCGTCCTCGTCGAGGCAGTGCACGGCCGTCATCACCCAGCTCGGCGCGATGACCGTGCCGGAGCAGTTGAAGCCCTGGAAGTCGCGGCCGGGGGTGTTGACGTACACCTGCGCGCCCCAGCTGACGGTGGGAGCGGTGCCGCCGCCGACGATGTCCGTCTGGGCGCCGGCGACAGCGCCGCCCGCGAGGGTCAGCGCGACGGCGGCGGCGGTGGCTGCGCCGGCGATACGGATTCTGCTCAAGGCGGGATCCTTTCGGGGACCGGTGGGGACCGGGGGAGACGCCGAGTGCTCTCGGCCGAACGGAAAGTAACCGCGCGTTGACCAGGGCCGGAACCGACGAACGTCGCTTCTGTCCGAAGCACCCGACTTCCGTCGGGTCACCGGTCCCTGAAGGCCACCTTCAGGGACCGTCGTGCCCTGAAGGTGGCCTTCAGGGCACGACGCGACGAAACCCGGGCAGGCGAGGGGCCTCGCGAAACTGTCGGTGCCGCGCCATAGGGTGGTGACCGTGGCTGACCCGACCACCTACCGTCCCTCGCCGGGGAGCATCCCGGACGCGCCCGGCGTGTACAAGTTCCGCGACGCCGCGAAGCGGGTCATCTACGTCGGCAAGGCCAAGAGCCTGCGCAGCCGGCTGAACTCCTACTTCGCCGACCTCACCGGCCTGCACCCGCGCACCCGGCAGATGGTGACCACCGCCGCGAGCGTCGAGTGGACCGTGGTCAGCACCGAGGTCGAGGCGCTCCAGCTGGAGTACAACTGGATCAAGGAGTTCGACCCGCGGTTCAACGTCCGCTACCGCGACGACAAGAGCTACCCCGTGCTCGCGGTGACGATGAACGAGGAGTACCCGCGGCTGCACGTCTACCGCGGCGCGCGCAAGAAGGGCGTCCGCTACTTCGGCCCGTACGCCCACGCGTGGGCCATCCGCGAGACGCTCGACCTGCTGCTGCGCGTGTTCCCGGCGCGCACCTGCTCGGCCGGGGTGTTCCGCCGCCACGGCCAGATCGGCCGGCCCTGCCTGCTCGGCTACATCGACAAGTGCTCGGCGCCGTGCGTCGGGCGCGTCTCGGCCGACGAGCACCGCGGGATCGTCGAAGACTTCTGCGACTTCCTGGCCGGCCGCACCGACGCGATGGTCCGGCGGCTGGAGCGGGAGATGGCGGCCGCGTCCGAGGAGCTGGAGTTCGAGCGCGCGGCCCGGCTGCGCGACGACCTCGGCGCGCTGCGCCGGGCCATGGAAAAGCAGGCGGTGGTGCTCGGCGACGGCACGGACGCCGACGTGGTCGCCTTCGCCCACGACGATCTCGAGGCCGCCGTCCAGGTCTTCCACGTCCGCGGCGGGCGGGTGCGCGGGCAGCGCGGCTGGGTGATCGACAAGGCCGAGGAGATGGACGTCCCGGCGCTGGTCGACCACTTCATCACGCAGTTCTACGGCGAGGAGTCCGAGCGCGCGGAGCGCGACGACGTGAACGGCGGGCCGGTGGTGCCGCGCGAGGTGCTGGTGCCGGAGCTGCCCGCGGACGCCGAGCCGCTCGCCGAATGGCTGTCCGGCAAGCGCGGCTCGCGGGTGAGCCTGCGCGTCGCCCAGCGCGGGGACAAGAAGGCGCTGGCGGAGACCGTGGCGCGCAACGCCGCCGAGGCGTTCACCCAGCACAAGCTGCGCCGCGCCGGCGACCTCACCGCGCGCTCGGCCGCGTTGCAGGAGCTGCAGGACTACCTGGCGCTCGACAGCGCGCCGCTGCGCATCGAGTGCATCGACATCAGCCACATCCAGGGCAGCGACGTGGTCGCGTCGCTGGTGGTGTTCGAGGACGGTCTCGCGCGCAAGTCCGAGTACCGCCGGTTCGCGCTGCGGGAGGCGGCCGACGAGGGCGACGTCGCGTCGATCGCCGAGGTGGTCCGCCGCCGGTTCCACCGCTACCTGAAGGAGAGCGCGGAGGAGGCGGCGGACCGCGACAGCGCGGCCGGCGAAGGGGCCGAGCCCCCGCGTCCCGGCATCGACCCGGAGACCGGCCGCCCGCGCAAGTTCGCCTACCCGCCGAACCTGCTGGTGGTCGACGGCGCGGGCCCGCAGGCCACCGCGGCCGCCGAAGTGCTCTCGGAGCTGGGCATCACCGACATCGCCGTGGTCGGCCTCGCGAAGCGGCTGGAGGAGGTCTGGCTGCCGGCCGACCCGGACCCGGTGATCCTGCCGCGCACGTCCGACGCGCTGTACCTGCTGCAGCGGCTGCGGGACGAGGCGCACCGGTTCGCCATCCGCTACCACCGCGAGAAGCGGTCCAAGCGCCTGCAGACGTCCGAATTGGACAGTGTGCCCGGGCTCGGGCAGGCTCGGCGCACCGCGCTGATCAAGCACTTCGGCTCGGTGAAGAAGCTCAAGCAGGCCAGGGTCGAAGAGATCGAGGCGGTGCCCGGCTTCGGCAGGCGCACCGCGGAGGCCGTGGTGGCGGCACTGGCCGGGGAGACCGGTGCCACCGCCCCGGGAGGGGAACAAGGGTCGTGATCGGAGAAGGAACCATCATGAGTGCGCAAGAGGACAACCGGGGGACCGGGATGGAGGTCGCCGTCGTCAGCGGCCTGTCCGGGGCGGGGCGCTCCACCGCGGCGAAGTGCCTGGAGGACCTGGGCTGGTTCGTGGTCGACAACCTGCCGCCGGAGCTGATCGCCACCATGGTCGAGCTGGGCGCGCAGGCGCGCGGCGCGATCACCAAGGTGGCCGTGGTGATGGACGTGCGCTCGCGCGCGTTCACCGACGACCTGGCCTCGGTGATCAAGGACCTCGACGCGCGGGGCTACAAGCCGCGCGTGCTGTTCCTGGAGGCCACCGACGCGGTGCTGGTGCGCCGGTTCGAGGCGGTCCGCCGCGGCCACCCGATGCAGGCCGACGGCCGGCTCGCCGACGGCATCACCGCCGAGCGACGGCTGCTCGCGCCGCTGCGCGAGGAGGCCGATCTGGTCCTCGACACGTCCGCGCTGTCGGTGCACGACCTGCGCGCGAAGATCGAGGACGCGTTCGGCTCCGAGGCGAGCACGCAGACCCGCGTCACCGTGCTCTCGTTCGGCTACAAGTACGGTCTCCCGATGGACTCCGACCTGGTGATGGACGTGCGGTTCCTGCCGAACCCGTTCTGGATCCCGGAGCTGCGGGAGCACACCGGGCTCGACGGCGAGGTGCGCAACTACGTGCTGTCGCAGGAGGGCGCCGAGGAGTTCCTCGACCGCTACCACCAGCTGCTGCGCCTGATCGGCGCGGGCTACAAGCGCGAGGGCAAGCGGTACCTGACGCTCGCGGTGGGCTGCACCGGCGGCAAGCACCGCAGCGTGGCGATCTCCGAAGAGCTCGCCCAGCGACTGTCCAATGAGGACGGAATGGCCGTGAAGGTGGTGCACCGCGACCTTGGCCGCGAGTGAGGTGCGCGCTGTCGCGCTCGGCGGGGGACACGGCCTGCACGCGACGCTGACCGCGTTGCGGCGGGTCACCCGCAAGGTCACCGCCGTGGTGACCGTCGCCGACGACGGCGGGTCGTCCGGCCGCCTGCGCCGGGAACTCGGCCTGCTGCCGCCCGGCGACCTGCGGCAGGCGTTCGCGGCGTTCGCCGCCGAGGACGGCGGCACGCTGTGGGCCGAGGTGTTCCAGCACCGGTTCGGCGGTGACGGCGCGCTGGCCGGCCACGCGGTGGGCAACCTGCTGCTGGCGGGGCTGTTCGAGGTGCTCGGCGACCCGGTGGCGGCGCTGGATGAGGCGTGCCGGCTGATCGGCGTGTCCGGGCGCGTGCTGCCGATGTCGCCGGAGCCGCTGGAGATCGAAGCGGAGGTGAGCGGCCTCGACAGCGAGGACCCCGACGCGCTGCGCCGGATCCGCGGCCAGGTCGCGGTCGCGAGCACCCCGGGGCAGGTGCACCGGATCAGCCTGCACCCGGTCGGGCGCCTGCCGCGGCCGCCGAAGGGCTGCCCGGAGGCGATCGAGGCGGTGCTCGGCGCCGACGTCGTGTTCCTCGGCCCCGGCTCGTGGTTCACCAGCGTGCTGCCGCACGTACTGGTGCCGGACCTCTACGACGCGCTCGTGCGGACCACCGCGACGAAGGTCGTCGTGCTGAACCTTGTCCCCCAGCCGGGGGAAACTGCCGGGTTCTCGCCGGAGCGCCACCTCGACGTACTCTTCGAGCACGCGCCCGGTCTGCGGGTCGACGCCGTCATCGCGGACCGCGATTCGGTGCCGGACCCGGCAAGTCTGCGCCGCGCGGCCCGGCGGCTCGGCGGCCGGGCCCACCTGGGGGCGGTGGCCGACCCGGTGGTGGAGGGACGGCATGATCCTGATGCGCTCGCCCGGTGCATGAGAGAGGCTCTCGGTCTCGGTGGGGAGCACCGTGGGTGACGGCGGGCGCGGAGCGGAAGGCAGGAGGGGCAGTACATGGCGATGACCGCCGCGGTGAAGGACGAGCTGAGCCGGCTCGAGATCACCAAGATGGGGCCGCGCCGGGCGGAGGTCGCGTCACTGCTCCGCTTCGCCGGGGGGCTGCACATCGTGGCCGGCCGGGTGGTCGTCGAGGCGGAGCTGGACACGGGCTCGGTGGCGCGAAGGCTGCGCCGGGAGATCCACGAGCTCTACGGGCACCATTCGGACGTGCACGTGATCACCGCGAGCGGCGGGCTGCGCAAGGGGACGCGGTACGTCGTGCGCGTGGTCAAGGACGGTGAGGGCCTGGCCCGCCAGACCGGGCTGATCGACCAGCGCGGGCGCCCGGTGCGGGGGCTGCCCGCCGCGGTCGTCTCCGGCGGGGTGGCCGACGCGGAGGCCGCGTGGCGCGGCGCGTTCCTGGCGCACGGCTCGCTGACCGAGCCGGGCCGCTCGTCCTCGCTGGAGGTCACCTGCCCCGGTCCGGAGGCGGCGCTGGCGCTCGTCGGCGCGGCACGGCGGATGGGCATCCAGGCGAAGTCGCGGGAGGTGCGCGGCGCGGACCGCGTGGTGGTCCGCGACGGCGACGCGATCGGCGCGCTGCTGACCCGCCTCGGCGCGCACACGAGCGTGCTGCAGTGGGAAGAACGGCGGATGCGCCGCGAGGTGCGCGCGACGGCGAACCGGCTGGCCAACTTCGACGACGCGAACCTGCGCCGCTCGGCCCGCGCGGCCGTCGCGGCGGCGGCCCGCGTGGAGCGCGCGCTGGAGATCCTCGGCGACACGGCCCCGGACCACCTGCTGGCGGCGGGCAAGCTGCGGCTGTCGAACCGGCAGGCGTCGCTGGAGGAGCTGGGCCAGCTGTCCGACCCGCAGATGACCAAGGACGCCGTGGCCGGCCGGATCCGCCGCCTGCTGGCGATGGCCGACAAGCGCGCCAAGGACCTGAGCATCCCGGACACGGAGTCGGCCGTCACCCCCGAGATGCTCGAGGACGAGGAAGCCTGACCGCCCCGGCGATCGCCCGCAGCCACGGCTCGGCGATCGCCGGCTCGCGCGTCAGCTGCCGGACGAACCGGTCCCGCACGGGCGCCGGCCGCCCGGCCTCGACGATCGCGAGGGCCTGACGGGCGTGCTCGATGTGTGGGAGCGCGCGGGCGTCCTCGTCGGCCCACCGATCCCGGCTGCGGAAAGAGGCAGGTCACCGTCCGCGCTGCGGGCGAGCACTTTACGCGGCGCAGGCGGACGGGTTCTGGCACGTCACCAGCGCACCATCCCGGGCAACCGGTTTCCTGACGACACCTTGTTAACGCCGCCGCCGATGGCGGGGTGAACTCGTAACATCGCGGTAGCGCCCCGGAGTGGTGGGCGAAACGTGTCACCCGGACCGTGGACTCCAGGCGATCAGCCTCGAGGAAGGGGAAAGGCATGCGCACGAGTGGCACAGGGGAGCGCGCGCAGCTGCAGGTTTCGGCGGAGGTCGGCACCTGGCTGAACCGGCGCAGTGGTCGGGCGGGCGACTGGACGCCTGAGCAGCTGGCCGCCGCCAAACGCGGCACCAGCGTCTCGGTGGTCATCCCCGCGCGTGACGAGGAGGCGACGGTCGGCGCGATCGTCACCGCCATCCGCGAGGAGCTGATGGAGCGGCACGCGCTCGTGGACGAGATCCTCGTGGTGGACAGCCGTTCCACGGACGCCACCGCGGAGGTCGCCTCGGCGGCCGGCGCGGACGTCGTGGCGCAGGACTCGGTGCTGCCCGAACTCGGCGGCCTGGCCGGCAAGGGCGAGGCGCTGTGGAAGGGCGTCGCCGCGACCACGGGCGACCTGGTCGTCTTCGTGGACGGCGACCTGTACGACTTCACCACCGACTACGTCACCGGCCTGCTCGGCCCGCTGCTGACGGACCCGTCGGTGGGCTACGTCAAGGGCTTCTACCACCGCCCGCTCACGGGCGCGGCGGGCAGCGAGGCCGACGGCGGCGGGCGGGTCACGGAACTCGTCGCGCGGCCGTTGCTGAACATGTTCTGGCCGGAGCTGTCGGGTTTCGTGCAGCCGCTCGCCGGCGAGTACGCGGGCCGGCGCGAGGTGCTGGAGAGCATCCCGTTCGTGGCGAACTACGGCGTCGAGATCGGCCACCTGATCGACCTGCTGGAGGCCCGCGGACTCGACGCGCTCGCCCAGGTGGACCTCGGCCGCCGGGTGCACCGGCACCAGAGCACCCACGCGCTGGGCCGGATGGCGGGCCAGATCATGCTGACGCTGTTCGACCGCCTGGAGCGCTACGGCCGGCTCGTCACGGCGGTCCCGCCGGCCACGCTGCTGGCCCAGTTCCAGCGCGGCACCTCCGCCGAGGGCGTCGACCGCGAACTGGTCCTGACCGACCTGACCTGCGAGCAGCGGCCGCCGCTGTCGAGCTTGCCGGTGGCGTTGCGGCCGGAGAATCAGTTGCAGGACACGGCGTAGGCCGTGAAGTGGTCCACTGTGGACTTTGCACAGTGGACCTCTGGTAGTGCGCGGCCGGGACAACCGGCGCCGCTCCGGTTGTCCCGGCCGCGGTCGGGGTTCCCCGTCTCGGGCGGGGCGTTCCGGTCAGGAACCGGGGAGTGGCCTGCTGTCGGCCGTGGTGACGGCGGGCGGTCTGTCAGTGGGCGGTCTGTCAGCGGGTGGAGTGGCGGTGGGTGGTGTGCACCCGGGGTGACCGGCGCCGCTCCGGTCACCCCGGGCGCAGTCCGTGGGCCCGGGGTGACCGGGCCGAGCGCCGATGTCCCTGTGCCGATGTCCCTCGCGCCACCGCGGCGGCACGGGCGTGGGTACGTCCGCTCCGCACGGAATCGCGGAGCCGGGCGCGGTACGCCAGGTCAAGCGGATCGCCACGAAAACCTCCTCCAGCGCCGGAAGGCAGCGGGGACCTACCGGGGGCGGCAGCGGTGTCGGCGGTGTCAGCGGGGGACTGCGGTCGGACTCGGGGGAGATATAGTTAGGAAACTTTCCTATCTATGGGTGAGATCACACCATTTCCGACCGGGTGATGTCAATACCGAACCGGGCCGTCACGTTCAGTGCCCGGAGAACCCGGGAAAAGACGAGAAAAAGCCGGGTTCCCACCAGGAACCCGGCCCATCGATCCGAACGCCGAAAGCACGCTCCGCCTACAGCGCCCAAGCCCCAGCTTCAGCGCGAGAGCCGGCTCACCCGGCGATATCGGCCCGCGCGATCACCTTCGTGATCTTCGCCCGGACGAGGGACTCCTCCGGCACCGCGTTGCGCCGCCCGTACTCCGCGGCCCGCTCGGCGCCCATGTACCGCTCACCCAGCCGCGTCGCCCACTCCAGCATGCCGTCGAAATCGTGGGTCAGCCGCGCCTCGGCGGTGAACTGGACGTACGAGTAAGGCGGCCGCTGGTCGTCCACGGCCAGTGAGATCCGGCCGTCGCGGCGGATGGCCTTGCCCTTGAGGGTGTCGGTGCCCGTGGTGAAGACGATTTCGTCGCCATCGGGCGTCGCGTCCAGCAGGAACCACACCGGCGTCACGATCGGGGCGCCGTTCGCGCGGACCAGCCCCAGCATGCCGGTCCGGGTGCCGGAACCCGCGAACTCCCACCATTCGTCCCTGGTCATCTCGCGCATGGGACCGACGTTAGCCCGTCACCCGTGCGGGCGCAGGAGGAGGCCGACTAGCCTGACCTGCTGTGCGAGACGACGAGATGGGCGCCGCGGGCCTGGCCGACGAAGGGCTGACCCGCCGGCTGAAGGCGCTCGCCTGCACCGCGCCGCTGCACGACCTGGACGCGCGCAAGGCGAAGCTGGACTGGGCCGACGCCACGGTCTACCAGATGGCCGAGATCGCGCTGCACACGATCGACCAGGTCACCATCGCGATGGACTTCGATACCGGTGCGGGCCACGACCAGGTGATCGACCGGCTGCTGCGGTTCATCGCGCAGCAGGCGCCGTCGCGGACGCCGGACGAGCACGTGCGCGTGGCGAAGTGGGTGCTGGACAACCTGATCAACGTCGGCACCACCGACCGCGGCTTCCGGCGCGTCTACGGGTCCATGGGCCCGGGCGGCTACCAGCGCCGCCAGTTCGACTTCAAGCTGCTCGTCGAGCTGGCCGCCCCCGACGGCGAGGTCTACCTGCGCGCCACCGACGAGGCGATCAACGTGCTGGTCGGCGCGCTGGACACCGACGTCGAGTCGGCGCAGATCGCGGCCGAGGTGAAGCTGGAGAACCTGATCAACCGCGGCCGGCTGGCCGACGCCAAGCTCGCCGCGGAGCAGGCGCGCTACCGCACCGTGCAGTACGGCGAGACGTTGCGCGCGAAGCTCGACGCCACCCGCCGCGACGTGCGCGCCGTGGACTGGGAGCGCGAGGTGCCGGACCTGATCGACTCCGCGCTCGGCCACATCGAGTCCCGCTTCCGGGCGGAGAACGCGATCCTCAAGAACATCACCATCGCGCGCGACGAGTCGGAGGATGTCGACCACAAGCGCCGCGCGGCCGAGCTGGTCGACATCGTCGCGGACTGCATCCGGCGGCACACCCGCCTGCAGTCGCGGCTGGCCGACGCGGGCGCGGTGTTCCGCGCCGAGCAGGACCGCCAGCAGTTCTCCGGCCCGCCGCAGCGCGCGACCATCGACCTGTTCGGCCAGCTGCTGGTGCCGACGCTGGGGCTGCCGCTGGCCGACGCCGTCGCGCCCGCGGAGCACTTCTTCCACGCCGTCGCCGGGATCGCCCCGCCGGTGGTGCCGTCGCTGTCCTCGCTCGTCTCGCTGCTGCTGCGGCCCGTGCCGGAGCGCGACCAGCTGGTGGGCGAGGTGCCCGAGCCGGAGCTGATGCCCGCCGACGTCACCGACCGCTTCGGCGACGACGTCTGGCGCCTCGCCGACGACCTGCTCGACCTGCCGGAGGTGCCGCGCCGCCTGTCCGGCCTGCTGGAGGACGCGCGCCGGACGAAGCAGCCGGGGCTGCCGGCACTGGTCGCGCTCCGCGCCCTGCACGCCTACAGTCCCGAGGTCGGCGCCGCGCGCCGCCAGGGGGAACGCCAGGTGCTGCTGGCCGTCGACGATGGAACCCAGCTCGAAGATCCGGACTTCGGCGGCGCCGACCTGCTGCTGTCCACCGCCGGGGTCGAGCGCGCCGGCGAAACCGACGAGACCGAGGAGGTCGCCTGAGATGGCCGTGACCCACACGAGCGTCGACGCCGAGGCCGCCGCCCGGCTGGTGGCGTTCGGCATGCGGCCGAAGCAGCTGCCGGCCCGTGACGTCGTCTACGGCGAACTGGTCCGCAGGTATGGCGAGGACAACGCGTTCAAGGCGCTCACCCACGCCGTCGCCTCCGGCCTCGGGCTGATGGTGCTGGAGGTCAACCAGCAGGCGGGCGCGGTGCTCGCGGCCACCGACGAGTCGATCTTCGAGATCAAGATGGACGCCTACGCCCGGCAGAGCAAGATCCGCGAGCGCCGTGAGACCGAGAAGGTGCTGCACGGGCTGATCCACCTCGCCACCGCGGCGCTCGGCTACCCGCGCCCGGACGACCTGGCCAACGACACCTACATCGGCCGCGTCAGCGTCGAGCTGGTGGACGCGATGGTCCGCGAGGCCGCCCGCATCCTCGACGAGCGCGCGCAGCAGGCCGAGGCCAACAACGACCCGCTGGCCGACGCGCCGGAGCTGGAACAGGCGTGGCGCGCGTACGCCCGCCGGCCCGCCGCCGCGGCCACGAAGGACGGCCGGATGGCCGCCGACACCACCAGGGGCATGGTCGCGCGCGCCCTGCGGTTCCTCGCCGACCAGGGCTTCCTGGTGCCGGTGAGCGACGAGCAGGGCGGCACCTACCGCACCACCCCGCGTTATCAGATCCAGGTGCGCGAGCTGGCCGCCGACGCGGCGTTCGACGACCTGCTGGCGCTCGACGTCGTCGCGGTCGCGGGCGCCGGGGGCACGCTGCGCCCGGCCGCGACGGACACGCTGCAGTAAGAGGGGACTTCGATGTACGAGCTTTCGCGGGTCCGCCTGCACTCGGTGGGCCCCGCGGGCGCCCGCTACCAGGACGTGGTGCTGGACTTCAGCGGCGTCGGCGCCACGATCACCGCGCCCAAGCAGGACGCGCTGTTCAGCGCCGGGATCCACGCCGGGGGACCGGTGCGCCGTCCCTCGCCCGCCAGCGTGCTGTTCCTGGAGAACGGCGGCGGCAAGTCGGTGCTGATCAAGCTGATCTTCTCGGTGATGCTGCCGGGCCGCCGCCAGGTGGTCGGCACCACGAGCACCAAGGTGCTGGAGAAGTTCGTGGCGGCCAAGGACGTTTCGCACGTGGCGCTGGAGTGGCTGCACGTGGAGACCGGCCAGCGGGTGATCACCGGCAAGGTCTCGGAGTGGCGCGGGCACGTGACGTCCGCGGACTCGGAGAACCTGGTCGACTCCTGGTACTGCTTCCGGCCGACGCCCGCGCTGGCGCTGGACTCCCTGCCGCTGACGGAGGAGTCCCGGCTGCTCACGATGTCCGGCTTCCACGACCGGATCGCCGCCTCGGCGCTGGCCGAGCCGGAGCTGGAGCTGTTCTGGACGCGGCGCCACCACGAGTGGACCGGCCGGCTCGACAGCCTCGGCCTGGACACCGAGCTGTTCCGCTACCAGCGCGCGATGAACGCCGGTGAGGGCGAGGCGGCGGACGCGTTCCAGTTCTCCACCGACGAGGCCTTCGTCGAGTTCCTGCTGCGCGCGGTGCTCTCGGAGGACGAGCCGAAGGACCTCGCGCAGGTCGTCTCGACCTACTCGCACAATCTGGCGCAGCGCGGGGACCTGTTGGCGGAGAAGGACTTCGTCGCCGGCGCGCTCGAACTCCTCGGCCCGCTGGCCGAGGAGGAGGGTGTCGCCGCCGCGTCACGCCGCATCGCCGCGGTCGCGCGGGCCGACCTGCAGGAGCTGGCCGGGCGGATCCACGCACGCAACGAGCTGGAGAACGCGCGGCTGGACGGCCTGGACGACCACGTCGAAGAGGTGAAGACGGCGGAGAAGCTCGCGGAGGGCGACCACCGGCGGCTCGCCGCGGGGGTCACCGAGCTGCGCCGCCTGGTCGCGGTGCTGCGCCTCGACGAGGCCCAGGCCGCCCGCAAGCGCGTGGACGCCGAGCTGGCCGAGGCCAAGACCGAGGCCGAGGCGTGGCGCGAGACCGCCACCGTGCTGAACCAGCTGAACGCCGGTCGCAAGGCGAAAGACCTGCGTGAGCTGGTCGGCAATCGCGAGGAGAAGGCCAAGCCCGCGCTCGCGGCCCGCAACGCCGCGGCGTCGGCGCTCGGCCGGGGGCTGCTCGCGCTGGCCCGCGACGCGCAGCGACAGGCCGACAAGGCCGAGGCCCACGCCGGTGCGTTGCGCGCGGAAGCGGAGAAGGCGCAGACCGACCGGGACGAGGCCGCGAACCTGGCCGCCGGGCGCCGCGCCGAGGCGCGCGGGCTGTCCGCCCGGATCGCCGAGCTGCGCGAGGAGATCTCCGTCTCCGTCCGAAGTGGACTGCTGAGCGCGGGCACCGACGTCGCCGAGGCCGCCCGCGCGGCGCGGACCGCGGCCGAGAACACCGCCGCGGACTTCACCCGGCGCGAGCAGGAGCTGGAACGCGTCGCCGAAGACCTCCAGGCGGCGCAGCGGGCCGTGAACGAGGCGCACCAGCTCTCCGGGTCCACACAGGACCGTCAGGTGCGGACGATCGAGGACCTCGACCGCGCGCACCGGCGTACCGACGCGCTCGCCGCCGAGCCCCGTCTGGTCGAGCTGCTCGGCGCCGAAGACGTGAACCTGGAGAGCGACCTTCCCGTTCTGCTGCAACGGCTTCGTGAGGCGAGCGCGACCGTCGAGCGGGAGCAGACGGAGCTGCGGATGGCGGAGTCCGCGGACGAGCGGGCCCTGTCGGCGCTCGGCTCGGGCGGGCTGCTGCCGCCGCCGCAGGACGTGCAGGCCGCCCTCGACGCGCTGGAGCAGGCCGGGATCACGGCGTGGTCCGGCTGGCGGTATCTGTCCAAACTGGACTCTGTTCGCCGCGACGAGGTGCTGGAACGGCTGCCGCAGCTGGTCGCCGGGGTGCTGCTGAACGACGTCGCGCAGGTGCCGCGAGCGCGTGAGGTACTGGAGAACAGCCGGTTGCTGCCGAGCGCCGTCATCGCGGTCGGCACGACCGATGCGTTCCAGGACGCGGACGCGCCGGAGGTTTCAGGCGTCGAGTCCTGTGTTGAATTCATCGTGCCGCCGAACCCGGCGATGTACGACGAGGAAGCGGCCGACACCGAACGCGAGGCCGTCGCGCAGCGCAACACCGAGCGGCAGCGGCGCCTGGAGCGGCTGGCCGAGTCGCTGTCCGCCGACGGCGCGCTGACCTGGAAGCTCACCACCTGGCGCGAGGACTACCCGCCGGGCGCGATCGCGACGCTGGCCGAGCAGGCCCAGACCGCCCGTACCGCAAGGGAAACCGCGCAGACGGCGCTCACCCAGGCGGAGACGGAGTTCACGCGGCTGAGCGAGAAGGCGGCGACGCTACGCGAGCGCGTGCCGGCGTTGCGTGTGGCGCTGGCCGAGGCCGAGGACAAGGCGCGCCGGCTCGCGGAGCTGTCGACGCGGGCGTCGCGCGTCGCCGAATGGACCGAAGAAGTCGAGCGTGCGGGCGAAATCGCTGAGCGCGCGGAGGTCAACGCCTCCGACGCGGCGGCGAAGGCGGCGCGGCTGCGCGAGCAGGCGGGGGAGGAGCAGCGGACCGCCGACGGGCACCGCCGCACCGCGACCACCGCCCGCGCCGAGCTGGCCGAGGTGCCGGGCGCCGGCGAGCTGGGCGAGGACGCTGAAGCTCCGGCCGAGCCGGTGGACGCGCTACGGCGGACGTTCGCGTCGGCGTCCGAGGCTTACGCGAAGGTGGAGGTCGGCAGCGACCTGCGCGCCGAGCTGGACCAGGCCGAATCGGCCGAAGCCGCTGCGGGCTCCGCGCTGGAGTCGCTGGACGAGGCCGTGCGCCGTCGTTCGGCGGAGCTGCTGGAGACGCCGGACGGCTCCGACGCCTCGGCTCGCGCGGCGGCGCTGGCCCGGGCCCGGCGCGTGGTCGACTCGTTGGAGGAGGAGCGCACCGAGGCGATCGGGCTGGTCTCCACGCGGCGGGCGGAGCTGGACGTGCTGCCGCTGCAGAACGGCGCCGCCCCGGTCGACCGCCCGCGCGACATCGAGCACGGCCTGGAGCTGATCGACGCCGCGTCGCTGGAAGTCTCGGCGGCGGCCCGTAAATGGGAGGAGCTGCAGGAGCGGCGCGCGGCGGCAGAGGCGACGCTGGACTCGGCGAAGGCGTCGGCGTCCGGCTTCGCGCTGCTCGCGGAGTCGCTCGCGCACCTGCTGCCCGAAGACGCGGTGGCTGCGTACGACGGTGATGTCGACGCGGCGCGCGCGAAGCACACACAGCTCAACACCGTGCTGAGCGAGGCGCAGGAAGCTGCCGACACCGGCGACAGGCGCGTACGCGAGGCGGCCGACCAGCTGGCCCAGTACGCCACCGAGAAGCGGTTCGAGAAGCTGAGCACGCCCGTACGCCAGCAGGTGATTTCGGTGAAACGTGACCAGCTGCCGGTGCACGCGGCCGAGTGGGCCGAGGCACTGCGGCCGCGGCTGCGCACGCTGACCGACGACCTCGCCCAGATCGACCGGCACCGCGGCGGCATCATCACGCGCCTGCAGGGCATGGTCGACGGCGCGCTGCGGACGCTGCGCGCGGCCCAGCGCGTCTCGCGGCTGCCGGACGGGCTCGGCGACTGGTCGGGCCAGGAGTTCCTGCGGATCCGGTTCGCCGAGCTGGAGGAGAACGTGCTGGCGGAGAAGCTCGGCGAGGTCGTCGACGAGGCCGCGGCGGGCAAGACCGCCGACGGCCGTGACGTCAAGCGCGACGGGCTTTCCCTGGTGCTGCGCGGGGTCCAGGTGTCGGCGCCGAAGGGCTTCCGCGTCGACATGCTCAAGCCGGACTCCGTGCTGCGCACCGAACGCCAGCGCGTTTCCGAGATCCGCGACGTGTTCTCCGGCGGCCAGCAGCTGACCGCGGCGATCATCCTGTACTGCACGCTCGCGGCGCTGCGCGCGAACAACCGCGGCAAGGCGCGCAACCGGCACTCCGGCGTGCTGTTCCTGGACAACCCGATCGGCCGCGCGTCGGCGGGTTATCTGCTGGAGCTGCAGCGCGCCGTCGCGGAGGCGCTGGGCGTCCAGCTGATCTACACGACGGGCCTGTTCGACGCCGGCGCGCTCGCGGAGTTCCCGCTGATCGTCCGGCTGCGCAACGACGCGGACCTGCGTGCGGGCCGCAAGTACCTGTCGGTGGACTCGACCATCCGGACCTCGCTCGACGACCTCGGCGAGCCGGACGGCGTCGCCCGGCTCTCGGCGACACGGATGTTCACCCGCGGCGCGGAGGCTGGGGAAGCCGCGGAATCCGCGCAGGCGGAACTACCGGCGTAACTGAGTGGCACGTGGTAGCACGTGGTGCCACCTCTCGGATAGAATGGAGTTATGAGCCTCCACCACGAGATCACTCAGCGGGACCTGCGCAGCAGGTCCGGCGAGATCATGGACGCCGTCGAACACGGCAGTACGTTCGTGGTCACCCGGAGTGGGACACCGATCGGCGAGCTGGTTCCGCTGCGCCGTCGCCAGGCGGTCACCCGCGCGCAGTTCGCATGGGGGTCCGAGCATGCTCCCATCATCGATCTGGAGCGCTTCCGGGCCGATGTGGACGCGGACATCAGCGAAGAGGCGTCTGACCCGTATGAGCGGTGAAGTCCATGGGCTGCTGGACACGAATATCCTGATCCTGCGCCACAGTATTGAGCACAGCCGGCTGCCGGACGTGGTGTCGATCAGCGCGATCACCCTCGCCGAGCTCTCCGCTGGGCCTCAGCACACCGGCGACCCGGAGGAACGTGCGCGCCGCGTGGCCGTCCTGCAACAGGCCGAGTCCGAGTTCGATCCGTTGCCCTTCACCACCGAGGCTGCGCGGGTGTACGGCAGGGTGGTGGCGGCCGTCCTGGCAGTGGGACGGACACCGCGGAGACGCTTTGCCGACCTGATGATCGCCAGCACGGCCATCGCATGGGGACTTCCGTTGTACACCACGAATCCCCAGGACTTCGCCGGGCTGGACTCGCTGCTCCAGGTGGTTCCCGTCCCTCGGCCGTCCAACTGAGGGAACAACGGCGGGCCGGCGCGGGTTGCCTGCGGCATGGACAAACTCGGCCCACTGGGCGTCGCCAGTCCCGCGTTCGGCCCGGCGGACTCCGCCGCCGCGGTGGAGAAAGCCGTCGAGCTGGAAGAACTCGGCTTTTCGGCGCTGTGGCTGCCGGGCGGCCAGGACAACAACCTGCCGATCGTGCCGGCCGTCGTGAACGCGACGAAGCGGATCACCGTGGGCAACGGGATCCTGCCGGTCGACCACGTGCCCGCGGCGGAGCTGGCGGCGGTGTACGGCGAGCTGGCCGCGTCGCACCCCGGCCGGTACGTGCCGGGCATCGGCGGCGCGCACGGTCCCCGCCCGCTGGCCACGCTGAACGCGTACTTCGACGAGATCGACCCGGTGGTCCCGCGGGCCGAGCGGGTCCTTTCGGCCCTGGGCCCGAAGATGCTGCGGCTGGCGCGCGACCGCGCGGCGGCGGCGTACCCGTACCTCATCACGCCCGGCTACGTCGCGTCCGCGCGGGAAATCGTCGGCCCGGACACGCAGCTGGCGGTGGGCGTGGCGGTCGTCGCGGAGACCGACGTGCAGCGCGCCCGTGAAGTCGTGCGCGGCGGCTCACTGCCCTTCCTGTCCGGAGTCCCGGGTTACGTGGCGAGCTTCCGCCGCATGGGCTTCGACGACGCCGACATCACCGGCCTGTCCGACCGCCTGGTCGACGCGCTCACGGTGTGGGGCGACCTCGACACGGTGGTCGCCGGGCTGCGCGCCTACCTCGATGCGGGCGCCGACCAGGTCGTGATCCACCTCGACGGACTGCCGCCGTCCTGGCCCGCCGAGCTGGTTTCCGCGCTGGGCTGAGGGTTTTCAGTCCTTGCGGCCGGTGAACGCCAGCGTGGTGCCCAGGCCGATCATCACCAGCCCGCCGGTGCCGCCGATCAGTTCGAGGCGGCGGGGCGAGCGGGCGAACCACGAGCGGGCGGTGCCGGCCGCGACGGCCCAGACGCTGTCGGTGGCCAGCGCGATCGCCGGGAGGCAGATGCCGAGCAGCAGCATCTGCGCCGGCACCGAGCCGGCGCCCGCGTCGACGAACTGGGGCAGGATCGCGGCCAGGAACACGATCGACTTGGGGTTCGCGAAGCCGACGACAAAGCCGTCGCGCAGCACGGCCCAGGTGCGGCCCGGGGCGGCGCGCACGGTGGACGCCATCGCCTCGGTGAGCTTGCGCCGTTTCCGGATCGCCTGCACGCCCAGGTAAACCAGGTACGCCGCGCCCGCCAGCTTGATCGCGGTGAACACCGCGGCGGACGTCGTCACCAGCACGCCCAGCCCGAACGCCACCGCGACCACCTGCGTGTACACCCCGGTCGCGTTGCCGACCACGGTGAGCAGCGCGTCGCGGCGCCCGACGGTCAGCGCGCGGCTGATCGTGAACAGCACACTGGGCCCGGGGACGACGACCATGAGGAAGGTGAGCGCGGCGAACGCCGCGAGGTGCGCGGTGGTGACCATGCGCCCGAGGGTAGAGTCGGCCGCGGCTCGCTGACGACGCATTTTCGCCGTTCCCCGAGAGTGCGAGCGGAGCTGCTCGCCGGCCGGCGCACGACGGCCGAACCGGTCATCGGTGGCAGCTGACCGAGGTCACCGACACGTCGATCTTCGTCTTGGACTTCGGGGTGCTGACCACCGAGCGGGAAACCGAGTACTCCGTGCCCCCTGTGTTCACGGCCGTCTCCACGATCTCCCCGCTTTCGTCCCCGGTGATCGTGTACGTGAGGTCGCACTCGTAACCTGAGATCAAGGTGTTCGCCCCGAGGAACGAGATCTGGGGTTCGACCACCGTATTGCAGCCCGCTGACCGGAAGCACTGCTTGGAAAACGTCCGCAGCTCGACCTTGAAGTCCTTCGCCTCGGGCGCGCTGATCAGCGCCGAGGGCGGTGCCTCCGACGTCGTGGTGGGGGTGTTCAGGCTGACGCAGTCGGTCTGGGTGCAGCCCGCCGCCTGGTTCGAGTCGAACGCGCTGTGCCACTCGCTGGTGGCCGGGGCTTCGTTGCCGCAGGCAGCCAAGCCGAAAGCGGCGATCGCGGCGGTGACGGCGAGAGTGCTGCGCTTGATCATGGTGCGCCCCTTGCTGTGGTGTGCCTGGGAGTCGCGGCCGTCTGTCGAAGCGTTACGGCGGTCAGGTCCGCCTCCCCGGCCCTCCGACCACGCGTTTTTGTCGTACCCCGCTGGTAAGAACTTCTCTTGTGAAGATCACCCCCGAACAGCGCCGGGCCCGGCTCGGCGTGCGGCACCACCTCGCGGCTCCCGCGGCCTCGGCCGAGCGGGCGGCCGAAGGCGTCGTCGCGCTGCACGCCACCGATCCGGCGTCGGTGTACCTGGCCGCGCGAGCGCGGATGGCCACCGATGCCGTGGCCGGCGTTGAGCGCGCGCTGTACGAAGACCGCACCCTGCTGCGGATCCTCGGCATGCGCCGCACGGTTTTCGTCACCGGGGTGGACACCGCCGCGGTCGTGCAGGCGGGCTGCTCGGCCGATATCGCCGCCAGACAACGGAAACTGCTCGAACAGCACCTCGCGAACCAGGGCCACCCGGAGAACCTGCCCGACCCGGCGCCGTGGCTGCGGGAGGTCGAGCAGAGCGTCGAAACCGCGCTGCGCGCCCGTGGTTCCGCCACCGCGCAGCAACTCGTCGAAGACGAGCCGCGCCTGCGCCAGCAGCTGCACATGGCCAAGGGCAAGCCGTACGCGGCGATCGGCAACGTCACCAGCCGCGTGCTCTTCCAGCTCGCGGCCGACGGGCGGATCGTGCGCGGCCGGCCTCGCGGCAGCTGGCTGAGCACCCAGTACGAGTGGGCGCCGCTCGACGGCTGGCTGCCTGGCGGGCTCACCGCGTGGTCCTCCGGCGACGCGCGGGCGGAGCTGGCGCGCCGCTGGCTGCGCGCGTTCGGCCCCGCGCCGATCGCCGACCTGCGCTGGTGGACGGGCTGGACAGTGGGCCAGACGAAAAAGGCGCTCACCGCCGTGCAACCGGTCGAGGTCGACCTCGACGGTGAGCCGGGTGTTGTCCTCGCGGACGATCTCGAGCCCGTCGCCGAGCCGGCGCCGTGGGTCGCGCTGCTGCCCGCGCTCGACCCCACGGCCATGGGCTGGGCGGCGCGCGACTGGTACGTCGGCGGGCACCGCGATGCCCTGTTCGACCGCAGCGGCAACATCGGCCCCACCGTGTGGAGCGACGGGCGCGTGGTCGGGGCGTGGGCCCAGCGCGCGTCGGGTGAGGTCGTGACCCGGCTGCTCGAAGACGTCGGCGCGGAGAAGGCGGCGGCCATCGAGCGGGAGGCCGCCGGGCTCACCGGATGGCTGGGGGAGGTGCGCGTGATCCCCCGGTTCCGGACCCCGGCCGAGCGTGACCTGGCCGGGTGAGCCGGGGCACCAATACCGATCCAGCGAGTGGTCCGCCCGAGGCCCTGTTACAGATCTACTTTCGGTGTCGCAAGCGCGTGAGCTGGCTTCTTAATCGATTCTTGACGCGTTCGCGCAGTGGTGGAAGTCTCGTTGGGGCAGTCCGGGCCGCGCATGCCCGCACGCTAGGGTTGCGCCGAAGTCCGGAAGTCTTCCGGGGCCTCGCCCCGGTTCTGGTTCGCCGCCGCCCGCGGCTGCGAACCGCACTGAGACAGCTGAACCGAAGATACTTGTACTGAGATATTCAGAGGAGTGGCAGCAGTGACCGTTCGCGTAGGTGTCAACGGCTTCGGCCGGATCGGCCGCAACTTCTTCCGCGCCGTGAAGGCGAGCGGTCACGACATCGAAGTTGTCGCGTTCAACGACCTCGGCGACGTCAACACGATGGCGCACCTGCTCAAGTACGACTCCATCCTGGGCCGTTTCCCGGGTGAGGTCAGCGTCAGCGACGACGGCATCGTGGTGGACGGCAAGACGATCAAGGCCCTCGCCGAGCGCGACCCGGCCAACCTGCCCTGGGGCGACCTGGGCGTGGACGTCGTCGTCGAGTCGACCGGCTTCTTCACCAAGGCCGACGCCGCCAAGGCGCACCTGGCCGGCGGGGCCAAGAAGGTCATCATCTCCGCGCCCGCCACGGGCGAGGACCTGACCGTGGTCCTGGGCGTCAACGACGAGAAGTACGACGGCTCGCAGAACATCATCTCGAACGCCTCGTGCACCACCAACTGCCTCGGCCCGCTGGCCAAGGTCCTCAACGACGCCTTCGGCATCGAGCAGGGCCTGATGACCACGATCCACGCGTACACGCAGGACCAGAACCTGCAGGACGGGCCGCACAAGGACCTGCGCCGCGCCCGCGCCGCCGCGCTGAACGTGGTGCCGGCCTCGACCGGTGCCGCGAAGGCGATCGGCCTGGTGCTGCCGGACCTGCTGGGCAAGCTGGACGGCTACGCGCTGCGCGTGCCGGTGCCGACAGGCTCGGCCACCGACCTCACGGTGACCCTGAAGAAGGCCGCCACCGTGGACGAGGTCAACGCCGCCTACAAGGCCGCCGCGGACGGCCCGCTCAAGGGCTACCTGCGCTACAGCACCGACCCGATCGTGTCCTCGGACATCGTCACCGACCCGGCGTCGTGCATCTACGACTCGCCGCTGACCAAGGTGATCGGCAACCAGGTCAAGGTCGTCGGCTGGTACGACAACGAGTGGGGCTACTCCAACCGCCTCGCGGACCTGATCAAGCTCGTCGGCTCGAAGCTGTCCTGAACGCGATGACGGTCAAGACTCTCGACGACCTGCTGGGCGAGGGCGTTCAGGGCCGGTACGTACTCGTGCGTGCCGACCTGAACGTCCCGCTCGACGGGTCCCGGATCACCGACGACGGCCGCGTCCGCGCGGCCCTGCCGACGCTGAAGAAGCTCAGCGAGGCCGGCGCCAAGGTCGTCGTCACGGCGCACCTCGGCCGCCCGAAGGGTGAGCCGGACCCGAAGTACACGCTCGCGCCGGTCGCCACGCGGCTGGGCGAGCTGCTCGGCACCGAGGTCCCGCTCGCCGGCGACCTGGTGGGCGAGTCGGCCAAGGCACTGGCCGGCGGTCTCGCCGACGGCCAGGTCGCCCTGCTGGAGAACGTGCGCTTCGACGCGCGCGAGACCAGCAAGGACGCTGTCGACCGCTCCGAGCTGGCCGCCGAACTGGCCGCGCTCGTCCCGGGCGGGGCGTTCGTGTCCGACGGGTTCGGCGTGGTGCACCGCAAGCAGGCCTCGGTCTACGAGATCGCCGCGGTGCTGCCGGCCTACGCGGGCGGGCTCGTGCTCGCCGAGCTCGAGGTGCTGAAGAAGCTCACCGACGACGTCGCGCGGCCGTACGTGGTCGTGCTCGGCGGCGCCAAGGTGTCGGACAAGCTGGGCGTGATCGCGAACCTGCTGACCAAGGTCGACCGCCTGCTCGTGGGCGGCGGCATGGCGTATACCTTCCTCAAGGCCCAGGGCCACGAGGTCGGCAACTCGCTGCTGCAGGCGGACCAGCTCGACCAGGTGAAGGGCTTCCTCGCCGAGGCCGAGAAGCGGAACGTGGAGCTGGTGCTGCCGGTCGACGTGCTGGCGGCCACCGGCTTCGCCGCCGACGCCGAGCACGAGGTCGTCCCGGCCACCGGGATCCCGGCCGACCGTGAGGGCCTGGACATCGGCCCGGCCAGCCGTGAGCTGTTCGCGAGCAAGCTCGCCGACGCGGCCACGGTGTTCTGGAACGGCCCGATGGGCGTGTTCGAGTTCGAGGCGTTCGCCGGCGGCACCCGTGCCGTCGCCGAGGCGCTCGTGGCCAGCGACGCGTTCACCGTGGTCGGCGGCGGTGACTCGGCGGCCGCGGTGCGGCAGCTGGGCCTGCCCGAGGACGGCTTCTCGCACATCTCCACCGGCGGCGGCGCCTCCCTCGAGTACCTGGAGGGCAAGGAACTGCCGGGCGTGGTCGCGCTGGAGGTGAAGAACTGATGGCGCGCAAGCCGTTCATCGCCGGCAATTGGAAGATGAACCTGAACCACCTCGAGGCGATCGCGCTCGTCCAGAAGATCGCGTTCGCGCTGCCGCATAAGTACTACGCGAAGGTGGACGTGACGGTGCTGCCGCCGTTCACCGACATCCGCAGCGTCCAGACGCTCACCGACGGCGACAAGCTGCCGCTGACCTACGGCGCGCAGGACGTTTCGCCGCACGACTCCGGTGCCTACACCGGTGACGTGTCGGCGCCGATGCTGGCGAAGCTGGGCTGCAGCTACGTCACCGTCGGGCACTCGGAGCGGCGCGCGATCCACGGCGAGACCGACGAGCTGGTCAACAAGAAGGTCAAGGCCGCGCTGAAGCACGGCATCACGCCGATCCTGTGCGTGGGCGAGGAGCTCGAGGTCCGCGAGGCGGGCGAGCACCTGGCGCACACCACGGCGCAGCTGGTCGAGGGCCTCAAGGGGCTCAAGGCCGAGCAGGTCCAGACGGTGGTCGTCGCGTACGAGCCGGTGTGGGCCATCGGCACCGGCAAGGTCGCGACCCCGGCCGACGCCGAGGAGTGCTGCAAGGCCCTTCGGGCAACTCTGAACGAGAAGTACGGCGACGAGGTGGCTTCGGCCGTTCGGGTGCTTTACGGCGGTTCGGTGAAGTCCGGCAACGTCAGCGAGCTGGTGTCCTGCGAGAACATCGATGGTGCTCTCGTGGGTGGCGCGAGCCTCGACGGAGACGAGTTCACCAAACTCTGCGCACTCGCGGCCGGTGGGCCGCTGCCCTGATCGGGGCCACTACCGGGTAACCTGTGTATCCGGTCCGTCACACAGCAGTGGACGAGTCCAGGGGTACGGTGAAGATCCGCGCGAGCGGGTCCTGGCCGTGCCCCTGCGTTCTCCGAGAACTACAGAGGATGACATGAAGCTGTTCCTCCAAATTCTGTTGATCGTCACCAGCGTGTTTCTGGTGGTGGCCGTGCTGCTGCACCGCGGCCGGGGCGGCGGCCTCTCGTCGCTCTTCGGCGGTGGCATGCAGTCCAGCCTGGCCGGGTCCAGCGTGGCCGAGAAGAACCTCGACCGGATCACCCTGCTCCTGGGTTCCATCTGGGTGATCAGCATCATCGGCCTCGGCCTGCTGCTCAAGGTCTGACGGACCGGTAGCCCGCGCAGAGTGTGTGCATCGGCGTGCCTATTGGGGGGCGCGCCGCCGATTCGTAGGTGTGAGGATTCATGGTTGGCGGTAACGCGATTCGCGGCACCCGGGTGGGTGCCGGTCCTTCGGGCGAATCGGAGCGAGGTGAGTCGGCCCCACGTCGTCGCGTGTCCTACTGGTGCGCGAACGGCCACGAGGCCCGCCCGTCCTTCGCGATGGAGGCCGAGATCCCCGACGAATGGGACTGCCCGCGCTGCGGCCTCCCCGGTGGGCAGAACGAGAAGAGCCCGCCCGCCGCGCCGCGCACCGAGCCCTACAAGACGCACCTGGCCTACGTGAAGGAGCGCCGCAGCGACGCTGACGGCGAAGCCATCCTCGCGGAGGCCCTCGAGCGCCTCCGCCAGCGCCGGGAACTGATCTAAGGCGTCAAGGCCCAGGAACCACCGACCGGGTTCTCCACGACCCGGCCGGTGGTTTTCTTGTGCCCGGGGCCGGTTCGCCCTGGCTGCCCTGAAGCGCCCCAATGTGGCGTTGGTTGCGTTGGACGCACCCAATGTGGCGTTCGGTGCGTCGGACGCACCGAACGCCACATTGGGGCGCATTCGGCGAGGCAGGCGACCGCAGTGACCCGGGGGCAACCCGGTGGGGGCGCGGGAAGAGCCGAGCAAGCCCCGGAAATACCGAAGGGGCACCGCCGGAGCCGGGTTGCGGTCTCCTTGCGGTGCCCCTTCGGCTGGGGGACCGGGGGTGCGTCAGCGTTCCAGGGGGTACCTGGCCCGGACGCGGAACCCGCCGTCTTCGGTGTCGGCCGTTTCGAAGCTGCCGCCGAGGAGGCGGGCGCGTTCGGCGAGGCCGGTGAGGCCGTGGCCGCCTGAGGGGAGGTGCTCGCCGGCGCGGCTGGCGCGCTCGTTGCGGACCTCGATGTTCAACGCGCCGCTCCCGCCCTGGATCCGGATGGTCGCCGTGGCGCCGGGGGCGTGCTTGTGCACGTTGGTCAGGCATTCCTGCACCGTGCGGTACGCCGCGGCCGAGACCTGGCTGGGCACGGTGTCCGGCAGGCGCTCGACCGTCAGGTGGACCGGCATGTCGGCGGTGCGAATGAGGTGGTCCAGCTCGCCGATCCCGGGGCGGGGGCCGTCGTCCTCGGCGCCCGAGCGCAGGACGCTGACCAGGGAACGCAGCTCTTCCAGCGTCCTGGTCGACAGCTGGCGGATCACCTGCGCGGTCTCCATCGTCCGGCCCTCGTTGCCGGCCTGGGCCTGCAGCGCGCCGGCCTGCATGGCGATCAGCGTGATCTGGTGCGAGACGACGTCGTGCATCTCGCGGGCCAGCCGCGCGCGCTCCTCGGCGCGGACGGCGTCGGCGTGGAAGCGGCGTTCGCGGTCGCGGCTCTTGGCCAGTTCGGCGAGCTTGGCCGAGATCTCCGTGCGGGCCCCGATCAGCAGGCCGATCGCGATGGGCATGCCGGCCACCAGCACGCCGTAGATCCCGTCGAGGAAGTGCTCACGCCAGCTGAGCTGCACGAAGTCCTCGAGCGGCCACTGCACGAACCGGCAGATGAACACCAGCCCGGCGCCCACCCAGGTCTGCCAGTGGATCTGCCGGCGCGTGGCCAGCATGCCGAGCGTGATCATCGACGCCAGCTGCGCCCACCCGGCGAGGAAGCCCGGCACGGCGGCGAGCACGGCGAGGAACGGGAACCGGCGGCGGAACACGACGGCCAGGCACGCGGCGGCCGAGAGGTAGACCGAATACGGCTGGGCCTTGGGCGGGATCACCAGCCAGACGTCGAGCACGGCCAGCAGCACGGCGGCCGCTTCGACGCCCACCACCGCGACCGTCGGGCGGCGAAGGGCGGCGAGGACCCCGGTCAGGCTCGCCCGCCTGACCCGGTCGGCAGCCCCCGCACCGGGGCTGCCCATAGAGATGCCTGGAATCGAGAGTCCCTCTGTGCTCATCGCGGCGACCCCATTCGTCTTGTGGACTTGGTAATGAGATGCGCGAGGCACCCGATCGGGACGCGTGGCTGCGAACAAATGTGCGGATGCTAACGAAGAGAGGTGTAACGACGGTAAGTTTCACCCCGTCGCCGGGTCGGGGTGTGCTGCTCTCCGGCACTACGACGTACGGGCGATGCACGCGTCCTTGATGTCACCTCGTGTCGATCACACCACCCTATGTTCACCTTACGGGTGATCCCACATACTGGTGAGCCGCTCTTCGGCCCAGTGACCGTTGGGCCATTCGGCGCGCCGGTGACCCACGGTTGGCGGTTCACTCGTCCGGGCGCGGCCGACATTCTGGGCGCATGGCGCTCGGCATCGACATCTACCGGAGCTTCCAGACCGTCACCAGCTGGCAGGAAGTCAAGAACCACGGCGTCACCTACGCCTACGTCAAGCTCTCCGACGGGGGCGGGCGGCCCGTGGGCGGCCCCGGTGACAACGAGGTCAACGGCGCCAGGTCGGTCGGCATCCCGGTCGGGGGCTACCACTTCGTGCAGGCGAACCCCGGGCCGGAGGCCCAGGCCGACGTGTTCCTCGGCGAGGTCCGCCGGCTCGGCGCGACCGGGTGCGTGCCGATGCTCGACCTGGAAGACAACCCGGCGAGCTCGAAGCTGCCGAACATCCCGGACGGCCAGAAGCGCGGCTTCGCCACGGCCTTCTGCAACCACGTCGCGGGCCAGGGCTTCCGTCCTGGCGTGTACATGAACAACGCGCTGGCGAAGAAGCTGCGGCCCGACACCTGGGGTGTGTCCGGCCTGGTCATCTGGATCGCCCGGTACGGCGCCCGCCCCGACGCCGCGGCCGGGCGCTACGACCTGCACCAGTACTCCAGCACGGGGCAGGTGCCCGGGATCCGAGCCCGCGGCGTCGACCTCGACGAGTCCTACACCGATGCCCACCTCGCGGGCGTTTCACGACAGAGAGTGACCGAACTGATGGAACGCGTGAAGATCCCGGTCAGCATGGACAGCAGTGCGGTCCGGCTGTACCTGTCCGGCAGCGATACCTCGGCGATCGTCATCCGCCCGCACCTGAACGGCGACGGCTTCGCGCCCCACCCGGTGTGGCTCGGCAACATCTACGCCTGGGGCAGCGACAAGGCCGGCATCGGGCACAACCCGGTGGGCGAGCCGGGCTTCGACCCGAAGGTCGTGTCCCACCGCCGTTACGAGCTGCCGGGCGCGGTCTGGGCGGACCTCGAGTACAGCTCCGCCGAGGAGTTCGACATCGACATCGTCGGCTGAAACCGGCCCGGAACCGGCCCCGGACACACCGAAGGCCACCCCGGCGAACCCGAGGTGGCCTTCGATGCTGGCGAACTACGCCGTCGGCGTCTGGTAGACCTTCGTCAGCTTCCCGGCCGCGGTGCGGTCCAGGAGCCACAGGGTCCGCCGGTAGCCGCGGGCGCCGGAGACCGGCACCTGCACCTCGTCGGCGCCCGAGAGCGCCAGCGAAACGGCCTCGGCCTTGGCCTCGCCCGCCGTCATCAGCCAGACCTCACGCGCGCGGCGGATGGCCGTCAGCGTGAGCGAGACGCGGGTGGGCGGCGGCTTGGGGCAGTCGCGCACCGCCACCACCGAGCGCCCGGTCTCGTGGACCGCCGGCGAGTCCGGGAACACCGAAGCGGTGTGCCCTTCGCCGCCGAGGCCCAGCATCATGATGTCGAACGCCGGGACGCCGCTGCCGTCGTCCGTCCCGTCGGTGCCGGCGTTGGCGGCCAGCACCTCCGCGTACGCCGAGGCCGCCGCGTCCACGTCGTCGCCGAACTCGCCGTCCGACGGTGCCATCGCGTACACGCGCTTCGGGTCGAGCGGCACGTGGTCGAGTAGGGCCTCACGGGCCTGCTTCTCGTTCCGCTCGTCCGAATCCGCGGGCACGAACCGCTCGTCGCCCCAGTAGATGTCGAGGCGCGACCAGTCGATGGCGTCGCGGGCACTGGAGTTGCGCAGCTCTTCGAGCACCGCGATGCCGGTGCCGCCGCCGGTCAGCCCGACCGACGCCGAGCCCTTGGCCGCCTGGATGTCCACGATCCGCGTGACCAGCCTGGCCGCCGCCGCGGCGGCCAGCAGGTCGGCGGTCGGGTAGACGACGACCTCGGTGCGGCTCATGAACTGCTCTTTTCCGCCGTCTTCGTCTTGGCCGGGGCTTTCTTGGCGGCTGCCGTCGTCTTGGCCGGGGCCTTCTTCTCAGCCGAAGCCGAAGCCGACGCCGGAGCCGCCTTCGCCGTCGCGGTGCCCGTGACGATCTTGTGCAGGCCGTGCAGCGACGCCTCGTAGACCTCGTCCGGGTCGAGCCGCCGCAGCTCCTCGATCAGGCAGTCCTCGGTGGTGCGCCGCTGCAGCGAGATCCGCCGCGTGGGCTGGCCCGGCTGGGTCAGCGTGCCGACCCGGCCGTCCGGCCGCGTCAGCTCCACCGAGCCCGACCGCCGCTCCAGCGTCACCGAGATGATGCCCTGCGCGCTGGAGCTCTTGATCCGCTTCACCGGCACCTTGAGGTACTCGGCGAGCCAGCCCGCCAGCAGCTCGGTGGACGGCGAGTCCGCCTCGCCGGTCACGGTCGCGCCGGTGACCTTCTCGTACGGCGGCAGGTCCAGCGCCGACACGAGCTGGGCGCGCCAGCGCGTCAGCCGGGTCCACGCCAGGTCGGTGTCACCCTCCACATAGGACTTGGCCCGCGTGGTGAGCGCCCGGATCGGGTTCTTCTCCGAGGCCGAGTCCGTGATGCGCCGCTGCGCGAGGTCGCCCAGCGGGTCCTCCGCCGGCGACTTCGGGCCGGCGCCCGGCCACCAGGTGACGATCGGCGCGTCCGGCAGCAGCAACGGCACCACCGCGCTCTGGCCCTGCGTGGCCAGCGGCCCGTAGAGCCGCAGCACGATGACCTCGCTCGCGCCGGCGTCGCCGCCCACGCGGATCTGGCCGTCGATGCGGGGCGCCGCGGTGCGGGCGCCCTTGGCGACCACGATCACCCGCGACGGGTGCTCCCGGCTCGCGTCGTTGGCCGCCTCGATGGCTTCCTCGAGCTTGGCGTCGTCGTCGGCGACTATCACCAGGGTCAGCACCCGGCCGAGCGCGACCTGGCCGCCCTGCTCGCGGATCTCCACCAGCTTCTTGTTCAGTGCCGAAGTGGTGGTGGATGGCAGGTCGATGATCACGGACGCCTCCAGTGTTTTTGCGGGATACCCGCACCCAGTCGGCGTCCGCGATCGGCTTCGCGATTGTTGCTCACGGACGCCTCCAGTTCCGGCCGGTACGCTCCAGCATCTCGTCCGCGCTCTTGGGACCCCAGGTCCCCGGCGGGTACTGCTCCGGCGAGCCCTTCTTGGCCCAGCTGTCGAGGATCGGGTCCAGGATCTCCCAGGACAGCTCGACCTCTTCGTTCACCGGGAACAGCGAAGGCTCACCCAGCAGCACGTCGAGGATCAGCCGCTCGTACGCCTCGGGGGAGGACTCGGTGAAGGCGTGCCCGTAACCGAAGTCCATCGTGACGTCGCGGACCTCCATCGTGGTCCCCGGCACCTTCGAACCGAACCGCAGCGTGATGCCCTCGTCCGGCTGCACGCGGATGACCAGCGCGTTCTGGCCCAGCTCCTCGGTCGACGTCGAGTCGAACGGCAGGTGCGGGGCGCGCTTGTAGACCACCGCGATCTCGGTGACGCGGCGGCCGAGCCGTTTGCCGGTGCGCAGGTAGAACGGCACGCCCGCCCAGCGGCGGTTCTGCACCTCCAGCGTCACCGCGGCGTAGGTCTCGGTCTTGGAGTCCTTCGCGAACCCGGCCTCCTGCAACAGGCCCGGCACCTTCGTGCCGCCCTGCCAGCCGCCGGCGTACTGCCCGCGCGCGGTGGTCTCGTCGAACGGCTCCAGCGGCTTGGTCGCCGCCAGCACCTTCGCCTTCTCCGCGCGCAGCGCCTTCGGCTCGAACGACAGCGGCTCGTCCATCGCGGTGAAGGCGAGCAGCTGCAGCAGGTGGTTCTGGATGACGTCGCGCGCGGCGCCGATCCCGTCGTAGTACCCCGCGCGGCCGCCGAGGCCGATGTCCTCGGCCATGGTGATCTGCACGTGGTCGATGTAGTTGGCGTTCCAGATCGGCTCGAACAGCTGGTTCGCGAAGCGCAGAGCCAGGATGTTCTGCACCGTCTCCTTGCCGAGGTAGTGGTCGATGCGGAACACCGACTCCTCGGGGAAGACGTCGTTGACGATCGCGTTCAGCTCTTCGGCACTCTTCAGGTCGTGGCCGAACGGCTTCTCGATGACGACGCGGCGCCAGGTGTTCTCGTCGGCGTTCGCCAGCCCGGAGCGGGCCAGCTGCTTGGTCACCACCGGGAACGCACCGGGCGGGATCGACAGGTAGAACGCCGTGTTGCCGCCGGTGCCGCGCTCGATGTCCAGGTCCTTGACGGTCTGGGCGAGGCGGTCGAAGGCGTCGTCGTCGTCGAAGGTGCCCTGCACGAACCGGATGCCCTCGGCGAGCCGGTTCCAGACCGACTCCTTGAACGGCGTCCGCGCGTGCTCCTTCACCGAGTCGTGCACCAGCTCGCCGAAGTCCTGGTGCTCCCAGTCCCGGCGGGCGAACCCGACCAGCGAGAAGCCCGCGGGCAGCAGCCCGCGGTTGGCCAGGTCGTAGATGGCGGGCATCAGCTTCTTGCGGGCCAGGTCGCCGGTGACCCCGAAGATCACCAGGCTGGACGGGCCGGCGATGCGCGGGAGCCGCTTGTCCCGCGCATCGCGCAGCGGGTTCTGCCACTCCGAGGACGCGGTCATTCTCCGACCTCCTGTACTGCGCGGACCAGCTCGGCCAGCCCGGCCGCGCGGTCGGTCAGGTGCAGCCGCAGCACCGGGCGGCCGTGCTCGGCGAGCACCTGGCCGTCGCCCAGCGCCTGCGCGTGCTGCAGCTGGCCGAGGGTGTACGGGCGGTCCGGCACCTCGATGTCCTCGGCGACGGCGCCGGTGACCTGGAGGAAGTTGCCGTTCTGGTGGCCGCCCTTGTGGTACTGCCCGGTGGAGTGCAGGAACCGCGGGCCCCAGCCGAACGTGGTCTGCAGGCCGGTGCGCTTGGCGATCTCGCCGCGCAGCAGGGCCGTGGACGCGTCGTCGAGGCGGTCGAGGTAGGCCTGCACCGCGACGTAGCCGTGCTCCGGGGCCGAGCCGAAGAACGCGCGCAGCACGTCCGCCAGCTTTCCTTCGGTGGCAACGCCTTCACTGCCGAAGATCTCGACGGCACCGTCCACATTGGACGCAGTCTCGCCGCCCTTCAGCTTCTCCGGGTCGTCCAGCAACGCGCGCGTGGCCTTCTTGGCGGCCTCGACGTCGGGCTGGTCGAACGGGTTGATCCCGAGCAGCCGTCCGGCGAGCGCGGTCGCGAACTCCCACAGCAGGAACTGCGCGCCGAGCGGGCCGGTGACGGCGATCTTCGCCGCGCCCTCCGGCGCGCCGATGGCGACCGGGGTGGCGTCGGACTTCGCGTCGGCGAAGCCGGGCGCGTCCGGGCCTTCGACGGCGACCGGCAGCAGGCCGGTGCCGAGCTTGCCGGTGGACTCGGCGATCAGCTGCTCCGCCCAGTCGGGGAAGCCCTTGATGCCGGAGCCGGTGTCGGCCAGGACGACCTTCTCCGCGCCGTCCTCGTGGGCGGCGGCCCAGGCGGCGGCCAGCTTGATCGCCGGGTTGTCCGCCGAGTCGGAGCCGAGGATCCCGGCCACCGCGGCGGCCTGGTCGAGCAGTCGCGCGACGTCCGCGCCGGCCAGCCCGGCGGGCACCAGCCCGAACGCGGTCAGCGCCGAGTAGCGGCCGCCGACGTGCGGGTCGGCCAGGAAGGTCTTGCGGTAGCCCTCCTTCTCGGCCAGCTCGGAGAACGGCGAGCCCGGGTCGGTGACGACCACGATCCGCCGCCCGGCGTCGATGCCCGCGTCGGCGAACGCCTTCGCGAAGATCCGCCGGTGGCTGTCGGTCTCCATGGTGCCGCCGGACTTGGACGACACCACGAGCACCGTGCGCTCGAGGTCGCCCGCGAGCGCGTCGGCCACCTGGCCCGGGTCGGTCGTGTCGAGCACGGTCAGCGCGACCTCGGACGTGCCGGCGATGACCTCCGGCGCGAGCGAGGAGCCGCCCATGCCGGCGAGCACCACCCGGTCGACGCCTTCGCTCCGCAGCTCCGTGCGCAGCGCCTCGATCTCGCCGATCAGCGGCCGGGACGACTTGTGCAGCGACGTCCAGGACAGCCGGATCGACGCCTCGGACTCGGCGTCCGGGCCCCACAGCGTGGCGTCGTTCGCGGCGAGCTTGGTGGCCGCCTGGTCGGCGACCAGCCGCTCGACCAGGGGCGCCGCCTTGCCTGCCAGTTCGGCGTCGACGATCTCGACGCCGGTTTCATCCCCTGTCATGGTTCTGGCTCAGCCCTTCGCGTTTTCGAGCTGGCCGGTGACGGTGTCGAGCAGTTCCTGCCAGGACTTCTCGAACTTCTCCACGCCCTCGTTCTCGAGGGTGACGAACACGTCGGCGATGTCGATGCCCACGCCGCTCAGCTTGTCGAACACGGCCTGCGCCTCGGCGCCGCGGCCGGTGACCTGGTCACCGGTGACTTCGGCGTGGTCGGCGGCGGCGTCGAGGGTCTTCTCGGGCATCGTGTTCACGGTGTCCTTGACGACCAGCTGGTCCACGTACCGGGTGTCGGAGTAGGCCGGGTCCTTGACGCCGGTGGAGGCCCACAGCGGCCGCTGCGCGTGCGCGCCGTCGGCGGCCAGCGCCTTCCAGCGGTCGGTGTCCAGCAGCTTCTCGAAGGCCGCGTACGCGAGCCGGGCGTTGGCGATGGCCGCCTCGCCGAGCAGCGCCTTGGCCTCGTCGGTGCCGATCGCGTTCAGCCGCTTGTCGACCTCACTGTCCACACGGGACACGAAGAACGACGCGACCGAGTGGATGCCCTTGAGGTCGTGGCCGTTGGCCTTCGCCTGCTCCAGACCCGCGAAGAACGCCTTGATGACGTCTTCGTAGCGCTCCACCGAGAAGATCAGCGTGACGTTGACGCTGATGCCCTCGGCCAGCACCGCGGTGATGGCCGGCAGGCCCTCCTCGGTGGCCGGGATCTTGATCAGCACGTTCGGCCGGTCGACCGTCTTCCACAGGTCCTTGGCCTCGGCCACCGTCTTCGCGGTGTCCTTCGCCAGGCGCGGGTCCACCTCGATGGACACGCGGCCGTCGACGCCGCCGCTGGCGTTGTAGACGTCGCGGAACAGGTCCGCGGCGTTGCGCACGTCGGTGGTGGTCAGCTCGCGCACGGTCCCGTCGAGGTCCGCGCCGCGGTCGGCCAGCTCCTTCACCTGCGCGTCGTAGGCTTCGCCCTTCGACAGCGCGTTCGCGAAGATCGTCGGGTTGGTGGTGACGCCGACGACGTGCTTGTCGCGGACGAGCCCGGCGAGGTTGCCCGTGTTCAGCCGCTCGCGTGACAGGTCGTCCAGCCAGATCGAGACCCCGGCCTCGGAAAGCTGCGCGAGCCGATCAGTGGTGCTCATGGTGATCCCTTCAGTTCTGGGTGTTGGCGATCGAGCGACGGGCGGCGTCGGTGACTGCCTCCGCGGTGAAGCCGAACTCACGGAACAGTGTGGTGGCATCGGCCGACGCACCGAAGTGCTCGATCGAAACGTTCACCCCGGCGTCACCGGTGAAGCGGTGCCACGACTGGGCGATGCCCGCCTCGACGGACACGCGCGCCTTCACCGACGGCGGGATGACGGAGTCCCGGTAGGACTGGTCCTGCGCGTCGAACCACTCGACGCACGGCATCGACACGACCCGCGCCTTGACGCCGTCGGCCTCCAGGGCCTGCTTCGCCGCGACCGCGAGCTGGACCTCGGAACCGGTGCCGATCAGCACCACGTCCGGGGTGCCGTCGGAGTCGGCGAGCACGTAGCCGCCCTTCGCCACGCCTTCGGCGCTGGTGCCTTCGAGCACCGGCACGTTCTGGCGGGTGAGCGCGAGGCCCGACGGGTGGTGGACGTCCTCCAGGACGGCCTTCCACGCGTACGCGGTCTCGTTGGCGTCCGCCGGGCGGACGACGTTGAGGCCGGGGATCGCGCGCAGCGCGGACAGCTGCTCGATCGGCTGGTGCGTGGGGCCGTCCTCGCCCAGGCCGATGGAGTCGTGCGTCCACACGTAGGTGACCGGCGCCTTCATCAGCGCGGCGAGCCGCACCGGCGGGCGCATGTAGTCGGAGAAGATCAGGAACGTCGCGCCGTACGGGCGGGTCCCGCCGTGCAGCGCGATGCCGTTCAGGATCGAGCCCATGGCGTGCTCGCGGATGCCGAAGTGCAGCGTCCGGCCGTACGGGCTGGTCTGCCACATGTCCGTGGCGGCCTTCTCCGGGCCGAACGAGTCGGCGCCCTTCATGGTGGTGTTGTTGCTCTCCGCGAGGTCCGCGGAACCGCCCCACAGCTCGGGCAGCGGCTCGGCCAGCGCGTTCAGCACCTCGCCGGAGGCCTTGCGGGTGGCGACGCCCTTGGCGTCCGGCGCCCACTTCGGCAGGTTGTCGGCGAAGCCCTCGGGCAGCGTGCGGGTCGACATCCGGTCGGCCAGCTTCTTGCGCTCCGGGTTGGCCGCGGCCCACGCCTCGAACTGCTCCTGCCACTCGGCGCGGGCGGCCTTGCCGCGGTCGAGCGCCTTGCGGGTGTGGGTGATGACCTCGTCGTCGACCTGGAAGCTCCGCGCCGGGTCGAAGCCGAGGATCTCCTTGACGGCGGCGACCTCTTCGGCGCCCAGCGCGGCGCCGTGCGCCTTGCCGGTGCCCATCTTCTTCGGGGCCGGGTAGCCGATCACGGTCCGCACCGCGATGAACGACGGACGGCCGGTTTCGGCCTTCGCGTTCTTGATGGCCTCTTCGAGCGCGACGACGTTCTCGCCGCCCTCGACGAACTGGGTGTGCCAGCCGTAGGCCTCGTACCGGGCGACGGTGTCCTCCGAGAGGGCGATGTTCGTGTCGTCCTCGATGGAGATCTTGTTGTCGTCCCAGAAGACGATCAGGTTGCCCAGCTCCTGGCGCCCGGCGATGGACGAAGCCTCGGCGGTGACGCCCTCTTCGATGTCGCCGTCGGAGGCGATCGCGTAGATGTAGTGGTCGAAAACGCTCTCGCCGGGAGCGGCGTCCGGGTCCAGCAGGCCGCGCTCGCGGCGGGCGGCCATCGCCATGCCCACGGCGTTGGCCAGGCCCTGGCCGAGCGGGCCGGTGGTGGTCTCGACACCCTTGGTGTGGTGGTACTCCGGGTGGCCCGGGGTCAGCGAGCCCCACTTGCGCAGCTGCTTGAGGTCATCGAGTTCGAGGCCGAAGCCGGCGAGGTACAGCTGGATGTAGAGGGTGAGGCTCGAGTGCCCGGCGGACAGGACGAACCGGTCGCGCGCCGGCCACTCCGGGTCGGCCGGGTCGAGCCGCATGGTCCGCTGGAACAGCGTGTAGGCGAGCGGCGCCAGGCTCATCGCGGTGCCGGGGTGCCCGCTGCCGCAGTTCTCCACGGCGTCGGCGGCCAGCACCCGGACGGTGTCGACGGCACGGGTGTCGGTCTCGGTCCAGTCGGCGGGCACGGCGCGCCGGAGCAAAGGGTTGTTCTCGCTGGTAGAAGCGGTTTCGGACACTGAACTCGAACTCCCCGTCCTGAGGTTGTGGCTTGCTTTCCTTCATGGTGTAGCCGGTGCGCACTGCCAGTAATCTCAATCGATCCCGAAGGGACGATATTCCTGCTGGCGGCAGCGCGCAGGCGCACCACTCGGCCCGTCGCGGTCAGCCTAGTGCTTGGGGTGTTCGCAGGCAGTCGCGACAGACGCGGGTGTGACTTCTGTCCGGGTGACGGCCGCGGTGCACGCCCCGGTGCTGGTCACCGACCGTACGAAGTGGACACGCCCTGAAGGGGTCCTTGAGGGCATATAGGTCCCTGAAGGCCACCATGAGGGACTTGTACGCCCTCAAGGTGGCCTTCAGGGCGGTATCACCCAGTCCGTCACGCGGGCCCGCGTGACGGAAGAGACAGACCCGGCGCGAGAGAGGCCCCGCGATCACCGACCGGATTCCCCGCGTCTAACATCGAGCGCGGGCCTGGTCCGGGAGATTCACCAGTGTCACCGCGGTCTTCCGGGCCGCCGCCCGGCCCCGAACTGACACAGGGAGTGAAATGTCGTTGGTGAACGCTGCGCACGGACGCAGTGAAGACACCAGCGCCGTACACCCGACCGGTGAACGACCGCACGGTGCCCGGCGAAGCGTCCGCCAGGTGGTCGGCGCTTACGCGGCGCTCTCCAAGCCGCGCGTGATCGAGCTGCTCCTCGTCACCACTATTCCGGCGATGTTCCTGGCCGGGCGCGAGATCCCGTCGCCGTGGCTGGTGCTCGCCACGCTCGTCGGCGGCACGATGGCCGCGGGCAGCGCGAACGCGCTCAACTGCGTGATCGACGCCGACATCGACAAGGTGATGAACCGGACCAAGCGGCGCCCGCTGGTCAAGGACTCGGTGCCGCGGCGCAGCGCGCTGATCTTCGGCCTGGTGCTCGGCGTCGCGTCCGCCGTCGTCCTGTACTTCACGGTGAACTTGCTTTCGGCGATCCTCGCGATCGCGACGATCCTCTTCTACATCTTCGTCTACACCCTCGGCCTCAAGCGGCGGACTTCGCAGAACGTCGTGTGGGGCGGGGCGGCCGGCTGCATGCCGGTGGTGATCGGCTGGGCCGCGGTCTCCGGCACCGTGCAGTGGCCCGCGTTCGTGATGTTCGGCGTCATCTTCTTCTGGACCCCGCCGCACACCTGGGCACTGGGCATGAAGTACCGCGACGACTACGAGCGCGCGGGCGTGCCCATGCTGCCGGTGGTCGCCAGCGCGCAGCACGTGGCCCGCCAGATCGTCATCTACTCGTGGGTGATGGTCGCCTGGACGCTGCTGCTGCTGCCGGTGACGAGCTGGCTGTACGCCAGCTTCGCGGTGCTGGCCGGCGGCTGGTTCCTGTTCTACGCGCACAGCCTCCAGGCCGCGGTCCGCCGCGGCGAGGAGACCAAGCCGATGTCGCTGTTCCACCGCTCGAACACCTACCTGATGATCGTGTTCGTCGCGCTGGCCGTCGATTCGGCGATCGGGCTGCCGACCCTGGGCCTGCCGTTCTAGACTGTTCCCCCGTATCCCGCGGTGCCGTCGAGGTCACTTGGCCTCGGCGGCACCTTTGTGAATGGGCACAGTTGTGCGAACCGGGAATCCCGGGGCGCACCGGGTGCGTTGGTCTTCGGAAGGCTCATCCTTGCCCCGACGTTGAAAGCAGGCTGCTCTTGTCCGTGTCCCCGGACCGGGAAACAGACGGCACCCTCGTGGACGGCACGCCCGAGCACGCCGCCGAGCTGGCGCGTGAGCAGGCGTACGTGACCACCTTGTACGTGAAGCTCGACTCCGAACGGGTCGAGGCCCAGCGGCGGCTCGACGTCACGCTGAAGCAGGCCGGCGGCACCCCGCAGGCGCGCACGGAGCGCGACGTCGCGACCACGCTCTACACCGACCGCCTGGCCCAGCTGGGCTCCGTCGAGCAGGGGCTGTGCTTCGGCCGGCTCGACTTCCTGCCCGAGCAGGCCGAGGAGACCACCTACATCGGGCGGCTCGGGCTGTTCGACGAGGACGACGAGTACCGGCCGCTGCTGGTCGACTGGCGGGCGCCGGTCGCGCGGCCGTTCTACCTCGCCACCGCCGCGTCGCCCGACGGCGTGCGCCGGCGCCGTCACCTGCGGTCGCTGACGCGCAAGGTCACCGGCTTCGACGACGAGGTGCTCGACCTCTCCGCCGCCGACCAGGGCCAGGACCTCGGGCTGGCCGGCGAGGCCGCGCTGCTGGCCGCGCTGGAGCGCCGCCGCACGGGCGAGATGAGCGACATCGTCGCGACCATCCAGTCCGAGCAGGACCGGATCATCCGGGCGCCGCTGGGCGGGGTGATGGTGGTGCAGGGCGGGCCCGGCACCGGCAAGACCGCCGTGGCGCTGCACCGGGCCGCTTACCTGCTCTACACGCACCGCCAGCAGCTCACCACCCGCGGCGTGCTGGTGGTCGGGCCGAACAGCACGTTCCTGCGCTACATCGGGCAGGTGCTGCCGTCGCTGGGCGAGACCGGCGTGCTGCTCGCCACCGTCGGGCAGCTCTACCCGGGCCTGGACGCCGACGGCGCCGAGTCCCGCGAAGCCGCCGAAGTGAAGGGGCGGCTGGTGATGGCGGACGTGCTCGCCAACGCCGTCCGCGACCGCCAGCGGGTGCCCGAGCCGGTGCTGGAGATCGAGTACGAGCGCGACCTGCTCAAGCTGGACCGCAAGACCTGCGCCGAGGCGCGCACCCGCGCCCGCCGTTCGCGCCGTCCGCACAACCTGGCGCGGCGCCTGTTCGTCTCCGACGTGCTCGACGCGCTGACCCGCCAGGCCGCCCGCAAGCTGGGGGAGGACCTGCTCGACGCGCAGGACGTCCAGGACATCCGCGCCGAGCTGGCGGCGGACAAGGGCATCGCCGCCGCGGTGGACTCGCTGTGGCCGAGACTCACCCCGGAAGGCCTGCTCGACGACCTGTTCGCCGAGCGCGAACGCCTCCGCTCGGCCGCCGGAAAGCTGCTTTCCGAAGCGGACCGCGCGCACCTGGAGAGCGGCCGCGAGGCGCACTGGACCCCGGCCGACGTGCCGCTGCTGGACGAGCTGTCCGAGCTGCTGGGCGAGGACGACACCGACGAGCGCGCCGAGCGCCGCCGCCGCGACCGCGTGGAGCGCGCGTACGCCGAGGGCGTGCTGGACATCCTGGAGCAGGACGACGAGATCGTCGACGAGGAGCTGCTGCGGGTGTCGGACGTGCTGGACGCGGAGCTGTTCGCCGAGCGGCAGCAGGCGCGCAGCGAGCTGACCGCCGCCCAGCGCGCCGCGCAGGACCGGACGTGGACGTTCGGGCACGTGATCGTGGACGAGGCGCAGGAGCTGTCCGCGATGGACTGGCGGCTGCTCATGCGCCGCTCGCCGAACCGGTCGATGACCCTGGTCGGCGACGTCGCGCAGACCGGGGCCGCGGGCGGCGCGAGGACGTGGGACGAGGTGCTCTCGCCCTACGTCGCTGACCGCTGGAAGCTGGAGCAGCTGACGGTGAACTACCGCACCCCGGCCGAGATCATGGCCGTCGCGGCGCGGGTGCTGGCCGAGCTGGACGTGGACCTGAAGGCGCCGACCTCGGTGCGGGAGACCGGGTTCCGGCCGTGGTGCGCGCCGTCCGCCGACCTGGCCGCCGACCTGCCGGGCTTCGTCGCGGCCGAGCTGTCCGCTGTGGACGGTGGCACCGTGGCCGTGCTGACGCCCGCGTCCCGGGCCGAGGCGGTGCGCGAGCTGCTGGGCGTCTCGCCCGACGACGAGCGTGTCAGCGTGCTCACCGTGGAGCGGGCGAAGGGCCTGGAGTTCGACTCCGTGCTGCTGGTCGCCCCGGACGAGATCACCGGCGGCTCGCCGCGGGGGCTGAACGACCTGTACGTGGCCCTGACGCGCGCGACCCGTCGGCTCGGCGTGGTCCAGACCGGTGACGCTGTTCCGGCGCTCGACGGCCTTGGCTAGGGTGCCGGTCATGCAGAAAATCGGCAAGATCGCCGCCGTGGCCGTCGCCGTCGCGGCCGCGGCACTCAGTCTCACCGCGTGCGGCGGCAGTGACCAGCCCGCCGCCGCGGCCGGCCCCAAGCGCGAGTGCACCGCGGACGACATCAAGACCACCGGGAACTTCGGCCAGGTGCCGACCATCACCATCCCGGACAGCTGCGACCCGCCGAAGAAGCTGATCACCAAGGACCTGTCCGAGGGCACCGGCCCGGCGGCGGCCAAGGGGCAGCAGCTCAACATGAACTACCTGCTGGTGACCTGGTCGAACAAGCAGAAGCTGGACAGCTCGTTCGACCGCGGCCAGACCTTCCCCCTCACCCTCGGCGCGGGCGACGTCATCCCCGGCTGGGACCAGGGCCTCGAGGGCATCAAGAAGGGCGGCCGGCGGCTGCTCATCATCCCGCCCGACCTGGCCTACAAGGGCGGCGGCAACGGTGTCGCGCCCAATGAAACGCTGGTCTTCGTCACCGACGCGGTGTCGGTCGGCGCTGCCTGAGCGGGTAGTCCGACGGGTCAGCGCGGGGTGCCGGACGGACATCCCTGGCGGCATTGTGGGCCGAGCCGACGAAACGGCCGGGACATTCGCTTGCCGGTCGGTGGGTGGATTCATTCCTCTTCGGACAGTTGAGCTGCTCGTGCTGGCGCTCTGGACCGGGCCGAGCTACACTGAATCACGCACATCGATCGTGATTCAGTCCGGAAGGGGGAAGTGACGATGGCGACCAGTGTCGGGCCGCTGATCGAGCGCGCTCGTGTTGCCGCGGGTCTCAGCCAGCGTGCCCTTGCGGACGCAGCCGGTATCTCGCAACCCACCTTGTCGCGGATCATCTCCGGGGACCGGACGGCGAAGATGCCGGAGGTGGTGGCGATCGCGTGGGCGACCGGGCACACCGTCGCCCAGCTCACCGAGGCCGGAGCGGTGGCCGACCGGGTGCAGTACGCGGCGCGAGCGACCAGCGACTCCGATATGGATCGCATGCGGGAATCGCTGCTGCACTTCATGGAGCTGAACGATTACCTGGATGACCAGGCCATCCCCGCCACGGTCTGATACGAGTGGACGACCTTGAACGCCGAGACTGAGGGACGGGCGGCCGCCGCGCGATTCCGCCGCGAGCATCACCTGGGCGTGCAGCCGTTGGGCGACCTTGTGGCGGCCATCGAGCAGGCGACCGGGATCGACGTGGCCATCCTCGAAGCAGGCCCGGATGAGCACGGCCTGACCATGCGGGATCCTGCGCGCGACGCCGTGTTCATCGGCGTCGCGCGCACCCGGAACCCGATGCGGCAACGCAGCACGCTCGCCCACGAACTCGGCCATGTGCTGTTCCAGGACTGGACAGACGGTATCGTGGGCAGCTGGAGCGAGCGGACTCCTGCGGAGATTCGAGCCGATGCCTTCGCCCGGCACCTGCTCGCGCCGGTCGATGGCCTGCGTGAGTTCCTCGGGAACCGGGAACCGGTGACCCAATCCACGCTCTCCGAGGTCGTCCAGCGGTTCCTGGTGTCACCGCAGATTGCGGCCATTGTGCTGAATCAGGCCGAATACATCGATGACGACACCAAGCACGAGTGGATGGCGCTGACCGCACCACAACTGGCCACCCGGTTCGGATGGAGCGACCAGTACCGCGCATTGCAGGGCGACTCCGATCAGCGGAGGGCGCCACAACGGTTGCTTGCCCGCGCGATCAAGGGCTACGAAGAAGGGGTGCTGTCCGCGCAGGCAATCGCCACCTTGCGCGGCATCACGCCAGGCGCCGCCGAGGCGGACCTGCGCGAGGCGGGCGTTGTGCCCGTCCAGCGGGCGATCGCGTGGGCTGTCTCCGCCGAGTTGCCTGCCGTGCAGGTGGACTTGGCCGCCTTGGACGCGGCCCTCAATGCGCCAGACGATGATGACGGCGATCCCACGGCAGATGCGAGTGAGGCCGGGTGAGTCACCCGCCGATCATCGACGCTGGACCTGGCCTGAACTTCTTCTCCATCAATAAAGAGCGTCTCCTCATCGGCGTCCTCGGGCCGCTCAGCGCTCCGGAGACGGTGCAAAATGAGGTGCTTCGCAAGTCCCGGCAGGATGAACGTTTCCGCGCCGCCGCCGTGGTTTGGCGAAAGCTGACACCGGCATGGATGAGGGTGCTCTCCGACGCTCAGACGCCCGAACTCGCAGCAGCGGTCCACCGGATCACCCGGCAATCCATGGAACAACGGTTGAAGCACCCCAAAGACCTTGGCGAGACCATGGTCATCGCTCACGCGGTCGTTGCCGCCGAAGCAGGTGAGACCGTGACCGTTCTCATCGACGATGGACCAGGGGCGCGAACTGCCACTGCGGAGATCAGCCGGCTCCAGCGGTTTCAAGCCGGCGGTCGCGGTGTCGGGTCGATCAGGCTGGTGAGCACGCTGACCGTCCTGGAACTCGCGGCAGGCACTCAGCACGTCCCCGACAAGCCCGCGATGCGTGCCATCTACGCCCGCCTGCGCTGCCTCGATGACGGCCTGCCGCCGATCGAGAAAACCAGTCTCCTCGAGTCTCCACGCTGGTCCTGAAATCTGACGAGGCGTCCTCAAGCCAGGAAGTCCAGCCGTTCCGGTCGTACGGGATGGGCGAAGCCGGTGCCCGCCGCCCAGCGGGCCGCTTCGGTGGCGGCGAAGTCGGCGAGGCGGCCCAGTTCGTTGCCCTGGGAGCCGGCGACGTGCGGGGTGATCAGCACGTTGTCGCAGGTCCACAGTGGATGGTCGGCGGGCAGGACCTCGGGGTCGGTGACGTCGAGGACGGCGCGGACGCGGCCGGCGGTGGCGGCGTCGACGAGGGCCTGCTGGTCGAGCACCGCTCCGCGGGCGGTGTTGAGCAGGACCGCGCCGGGGCGCATCGAGAAGATCAGGTCGCGGTCGACGAGGCCGCGGGTGGCCGGCAGCAGCGGGGTGTGGACGCTGACCACGTCGCTGTGCGCGAACAGCTCGGCCAGCCCGGCCGGCTGGACGCCCAGCTCGCGCGCCTCCGCCGCGGAGACGTACGGATCGTGCAGCAGGACGCGCAGATCGTACGGGCGCAGCAGTTCGATGACGCGGCGGCCGATCATCGACGCGGACAGCACCCCCACAGTGCGGCGGTAGTTGCCCAGGTCCGGCCCGCTGAACCCATCCGGGCGAGACCGCGCCGCCCGGTAGCCGCGGGCCTGTTCCAGCACCTGCTTGCCGGTCAGCAGGATCATGGCGACGGTGTACTCGGCGACCGGCAGCGCGTTGGCGGCCGCGGCCGAGGACACCTCGATGCCACGCTCCCAGCAGGCCGGCGTCACGTGACCGCGGATGGAGCCGGCGGTGTGCACGACCGCCCGCAGCCGGGGCGCGGCGGCGAGTGCCGCGGCGTCCAGCGGCGGGCATCCCCAGCCGGTGATCAGCAGTTCGGTGTCCCGCAGCACGGCCGCGGCTCTCGGCGTGGTGAAGTCGTCGAGTACCGGGCCCGGCGCCACGTCACAGGACTCGGCGAACGCGGCCCGGGCGGCGCTGGTGAGGACCGCGGCGGCCGCGTCGGGGGCCATCGCGAACGCGGCCGCGGGACGGCGCCCGCCGGTCACTTCACCGCCCCCGCGGTCAGGCCGGAGCGCCAGAACCGTTGCAGCATCACGAAAGCGATGATCAGCGGCAGGACCGCGAGCAACGATCCCATGACGACGACGGGGTAGTACTCGGGCGAGACGAGGGCCTGGCTGTTCCAGGTGTAGAGCCCGAGGCTGAGCGGGTAGAGGTGCTGGTCGGACAACATCACCATGGGCAGGAAGAAGTTGTTCCAGATCGCGGTCAGCTGGAACAGGAAGACGGTGACGAAGCCGGGGCCGAGCATCCGCAGCGAGACCCTCAGGTACGTCACGAGTTCGCCGGCGCCGTCGATCCTGGCCGCCTCCAGCACGTCGTTCGGCACGTACCCCTCGCTGAAGATCCGGCCGAGGTAAACGCCGAACGGGTTGAAGAGCACGGGAATGAGGACCGCCCAGACGGTGTCCACCAGGCCGACGCCGGACGCCGTGAGGTACAGCGGCAGCGCGAGGACCGTCTGCGGCACCATCACGGCCGCGAGGACCAGGCCGAAGAGCTTCTCCTTGTGCCGGAAGCGGAACTTGTCGAAGGCGTAGCCGCACGCCACGCTGATCAGCGCGCTCACTGCGGCACCGACGACCGCGTAGAGCAGGCTGTTGGCGTACCACCGGCCGTACAGCCCGTCGTCCATGGTGAACAGGGCGTGCAGGTTGGCCCCGACGGAGAAGTTGCCGAAGTCGAGGATGTTGCTGCCGAACAGGGCGTCGCGGTTCTTCGACGCGGCGAGCACCAGCCAGAGCACCGGCAGCACGGTGTACAGGACGGCGATGCCGACCACGGTGGTGGCGGCGGTGCGGCCGAGCAGCCTCGGGCGCACCAGCACGGATCCGGTGCTCATCGGGCGGTCTCCTCACCGGTGCGGTTCGTCCAGCGGGTGACGCCGTACGACAGGGCGATGGTGCAGATCAGCAGGATGACCGAGGCGGCCGCGGCCAGGCCGTAGTTGTTGCGGGTGAAGGCCGCGTCGAAGATGTACATGCTCGGCGTGTACCGGGAGCCGATCATCGGGGTCGACTGGCTGAGCAGCATCGGCTCGGTGAACAGCTGCAGCGCCGCGATGAGGGTGAACATCGCGACCATCACGATCGCCGACCGCACCAGCGGCGCCTTGACCTGTACCGCGGTGCGGACCCCGCCGGCACCGTCCACAACGGACGCTTCGATGATCTCGGGCGGGATGGCCTTCAGCGCGGCGTAGAAGATCACCACGTTGTAGCCGAGGTTGCTCCACACGGCGATGTTCACGATCGAGGGCAGCACGGCGTGCACCCCGAGGAAGTCGAGGGTGATGTCGCCCTTGGCGAACAGGGCGATGATCGGGCTGATCCCCGGCGTGTACAGGTACAGCCAGATGATCCCGGCGATGATGCCGGGCACCGCGTGCGGCAGGAACAGCCCCAGCTGCGCCACGGCCCGCAGCCGCACGGCCCCGGAGTCGAGCAGAAGGGCCAGCGCCAGCCCGCAGACCACCATCAGCGGGATGTAGATGACGCAGTACAGGGCCACGGTGCCGACGCTGCCGAGGAACGTCGGGTCGGTCAGCACCGCCGCGTAACTGCGCAGGCCGACGAAGACCGTGCGCTCCGGGCCGATCCCGAGCCCCGGCCGGTCCGCGCCGAAGAAGCTCAGCCACACGGCGATGCCGACCGGGATCAGGAAAACGGCCACCAGCAGCCCGAAGAACGGCGCCATCAGCACCGCCGCCGCGCCGGATCCGTTGCGGCGGGCGCGCCGGGCCGGCGCCGGTCCCGGCGGCTTGCCGGTACGGGCCGAGGTCAAGGTCGTGGCCATCGGTGTCACCTGCCTTCCTCAGCTGCTGTGCTGGGTAGTGGCCAGGCCGAGCGCGTCGAGGTCGGGCATGGTGCCGGCCTGGGCCGCGCGCACGGCGTCGATGAGGGTGCCCTGGCCGGCGCCGGCCCGGGCGAAGCCGTCCTGCATGAGCCGCTGGGTGGCGGTCATCCGCGGACCCCACACCCAGCCCGGACGGATCTTCGCGGCCTCCTGCCGGAACAGGGTGAAGATGTCCTGCCCGCCGTAGTAGGCCCGGTCGAACGCGGTGCGGCCGACGTCGAACAGACCAGGCGCGGCCGGGTACGAGCTGCTGATCCCGCTGGAGAGCCGGGCCTTGAGCGCGTCCGGGTGCGAGGCCTGCCAGGCGATGAATTCCATTGCGGCCTCAGGGTTTTCGCTGTCCTTGGTGATGGCGAACGCGGAGCCGCCGTGCGTGCCCAGCGCCGGGGACCGCGGCTCCCACTGCGGCAGCGGGGCGATCCGCCACTTGCCCGCCTGCCCCGGCTGCGCGGACATCTGCGAGCCCGCGCCCCAGGCGCCGGCGAGCCGGGCGAGCACCAGCCCCTGGCCGATCTGGGCGTTGGCCTGCTGGCTGTCCACGGCGTTGACGAAGACCAGGTCCTCGTCGATCAGCTGCTGCCAGTACGCGGCGACCTTGCGGGTGGGGGCGTCGGCCAGTGACACGTTCCACGCGCCGGTGCGGGTGCCGAACCACTGCGCGCCGGCCTGCCAGGAGTACGAGGAGAACTCGTTGGCCCCGTCGGTGGCGAACAGGACCAGCCGCCGCTGCTGGGATCCGCGGCGCACGGTGCGGGCCGCGTCGGCGAATTCGTCCCACGTGCGGGGGAGGGCGAGGCCGTACTCGGCGAACAGGTCGGTGCGGTAGTGCAGCACCATCGGCTCGATGTCCAACGGCACGGCGAACGTCCGGCCGGCGAGCGAGGTGAGTTCGATCGACTGCGGCAGCAGGGCTTTGCGCAACTCGTCGGACACCAGGCCGGTGATGTCGCGCAGGATGCCGTCGATGGCGAAGCCGGGGATCTGGGGAATGTCGACCGTCACCACGTCCGGGCCGTTGCCGGCGCGGGCGGCGTTGCTCAGCTTGGCGTAGCCGCCCTGGCTGCCGCCGGGGAGCTGCTGGAACTCGACCTGGATGTGGTCGTGGGTCCGGTTGAACTCGTCGACCACCTGCTGGCTGCCGCGGATCGCGGCCCAGAAGGTGAGGCGTACCGGACCGCTTTTGCCGCTGCTGGTGCCGCCACCGGAGCAGGCGCCCAGCGCGGCGGCCATCGGGACGGCGGCCGCCGCGGCGAGCAGGGACCGGCGGCTCAGTCGAGCGGGCATCGTTGCCTCCTACGACTTCGGTACGGATTTCGGTATGGAACCGGCCAGGTGCTCGATGCGGGGTACGGCGCCGGCGATGTCCTGGCCGGTCAGGGTGCGCGGCCGGCCGGGCAGCAGGTCGACCAGGTTGTCGCTCCAGGCGACGGACCGGGGTGCGGGCACCCAGACGCCCTTGGCCGGACGCCGGGCGGTGAGCCGGATGGCGTTCTGGTCGAGCACCGTCACCTGCAGGTCCGGGTCGGCGAGGGGATGCTCACGGTGCGGCTCCGGCCAGCGGGTGTGCCCGGCCAGCACCGTGGTGTCGGCTTCGAGCCGGGCCTGGATCACGACGTCGGCCGGCAAGTGCGGGATGGTGCCGAGTTCCACGGCGCGGCCGGCGGGCAGCAGGCACGGCGCCCGGTGCACTACCTCGGCGCCCGACGCGTTCAGGCCGGCGATCTCGACGACCAGTTCGGCGCTCAGGTCGTGGGGCGTGTCGTTGACCGCCCACGCCGTGCCGCCGTCCGCGAGGCCGATCGCGACGGGGGCAAGGGCCCGTCGGATGGCGTAGTAGGCGGGTTTGCGGAAGCCGAGGTGGTCGATGAGCGCCCAGCTGATCGCCGGCCAGCAGTCGTTGAGCTGCCACGCCAGCGCACCGGAGACGACCCGCCGCCCCGCGCCCTGCCACTGGCGGCGCCAGGCGTGGATCGCGCAGGTCATCGCCTCGGCCTGGACGAGCTGGGTCCGGTAGCGGTAGGCGTCCAGCTCCGCGGTGGCGCCGAAGTTGTCTGCCACATAGGAAGCCAAGCGGCGCGGGCCGTCGACGGCCTTGTTCCGGTGCTCCAGGGTGCGGGAGCCGAGGTGCCGCTCGTCGACCGGGATGCACGCGTCGAGCGTCTCCGGGGCGGGGAAGGACTGCATCCCGAACTCGCTGACGAAGCGGGCCGGGAACCGCGCGTAGTCCTGGTACCGGGCCTGTTCACCGTGCCAGACATCCCAGATGTGCTGGTCGCCGCGCGTGTCCTCGTCCGGGTAGGGGCTGCCGGGCCAGTACGGGGTGTGCGGGTCGGCCGCGGCCACGATCGCGGGCAGGAGTTCCTCGTAGTAGGCGCGGGCCGGGAAAGCGCTTTCTTCGGTGACCGGATAGCGGCCTTCCTCCCTGGCCAGCGAGTAGTCCTCGTTGTTGCCGCACCACAGGACGATGCTCGGGTGGTGCTGCAGCCGGGCGACGGCGGCCTCGGCTTCGGCCGCCACCGAAGCGGTCATCCAGTCCGGGGCGGGGTACTGGCCGCAGGCGAACATGAAGTCCTGCCAGACCGTCAGGCCCAGCTCGTCGCAGAGGTCGTAGAAGAGATCGGGCTCGTAGATGCCGCCGCCCCAGACGCGGATCATGGCCAGGTTGGCGTCGGCGGCCGCGGTGAGCAGGTCGCGGTAACGCCCGGCGGTGATCCGCGGGGTGAAGGAGTCGGCGGGGATCCAGTTGGCGCCGCCGCAGAACACCGGCCGGTTGTTGATCTCGAAGTGGAAACCGGTGCCGTCGTGGCCGTCCAGCGGCTCCTGCACCAGCCGGACCCGGCGGATCCCGACGTGCAGCTCGCGGCGGTCCAGTTCGGCCCCGTCCCGCAGGACGGTGACGGTGAGGCGGTAGCGGTCCGCGGCGCCGTGGCCGCGCGGCCACCACAGCCGCGGCCGGACGACGTCGAAGGACAGCTCCTCGTCGAGGCCGGCGTCCGTCTTGGCGAGCAGCGCCCCGTCCGGGCCGGACAGCTCGGCCCGGAGCGTGAGCCCCTCCCGCTCGGCCGTGTCGAGGCCGACCCGCACCGGCACGCTGGCCCGCGTCAGGTCTTCGGTCACCTCGATCGGGCAGGTCACCGAGGTGATCGCGGCGTCGTACGCCTCCAGGCGCACCGCCTGCCACGGGCCCGCGGTGATCAACGTCGGGCCCCAGTCCCAGCCGTAGTGGTACCCGGCCTTGCGCACCCACATGCGGCTGGCGTCGCCGGTGCTCCAGTCGCCGAGCACCCCGCCGGCGGACTCCCGCTCCTTGCCGCGCCGCCACGCCGACTGGAAGCTGATCTCCAGCTCGTTCCCGGTGGGCCGCAGCCGGTCGCGCACGTCCACCCGGTGCGGGACGAACATGTTGTCGCACACCAGGATTTCGCTGCCGTTGAGCGTGACCGTGGCGAAGGTGTCGAGACCGTCGAGGCACAGCGCGACCGACGGCGCCCCGCCGAAGCCGTCCGGGAGGTCGAAGGCGCACCGGTACGTCCAGTCGCGCTCGCCGACCCACTGCACGTCGTCTTCGTTCGTGCCGAGGTGCGGGTCGGGGATGCGGCCGGCCGCGAGCAGGGCCTCGTGCACGGTGCCGGGCACGGGGGCCGGCAGCCAGTCGTCGCGACCGGTTTCCGTTACGCCCCAGCCGTCCAGGGGCAGAACCTTGCGCATGGATTTCCCCAACCGTCAGAGCACGGTGAACGTGCTGGCGCGGTCCAGGCCGGTCGCGGCGGTCCAGGCCGCGGCGTTCGCGATCGTCTCGGCGCGCTGGTATTCGAGCTTGGTGCCGGCACGCAGTGAGACGCGGTTCTTGTCGACGACCATCCCGGCCGGTGGTGTGGTGTGCGCGAAGTACGTGTAGTTCTGCGCCGCGTCGTAAAAGGTGTTGTCCGTGATCGACAGGCCGCCGCAAGGCAACTCGGTGTCGTAGAACAGCAGCTGGGTGCCCTTGCCCGCGGTGTCCGGCCGGACCCCCGCGCCCCACGAGTAACCCGCCTGCCGGCAGTCGTTGCCGGCGAACGAGCAGTCCGTGAAGCCGTAGCCCGAGCCGGTTCCCGTGCCCTGGCACCACATTTCGAACGACTGCGTGCAGTTGTGGATGGTGCAGCCGGTGACGTGCACGCGGGTCCAGCCGGTCTGGGCGCCGGTCTGCTTGCCCTGATAGGTGACGGCCACGTCGTACGCGTCGTAGATCTGGGTGCTGGTAACGGAAATGTCGCTGCCGCCGATCCAGATCTCCACCCCGTTGCCGTAGCGGGTGTTCGCCGGTCCGCTCAGCAGCTGGGAGCCGCCGATCTCGTGGATGACGCAGCCGGAGACGGTGACGTTGCTGATCAGCCCCGGGGACCGGAAACCGTGGCCGCCGCTGCCCACCAGCTCCAGGTCGCGCACGGCCACCGAAGACTGGGCGGTGACGAGGTTGCCGTCGACCGCGGCCCGGACCACGCCGGCCAGCGCGGGATTGCCGGCGAGGCGGACGTACAGGTACTGCGTGTTGTCGCTGTAGAAGTCCCAATCGCCCGCGAGTGCGTCGAGGGTGAAGCGCTTGCGCGCGCGAACCACGCCGTCCACCCGCAGGAAGCCGACGTTCACGTTGGCCGAGCCGGTGTTTCCGGTGTACGCGCCGGAATTGGCGCTCAGGTCGATCCGCCAGGTCTGGGCGTCGTACCGGGTCCAGCCGGCCTCGATGGTGCACACCTTGTAGCTGGTCAGCTGGGGGAGGGCGCCGACGCCGTACGCGCCGAAGACGAGTTGCCGCGTGGCGTCCGTCGATGGCGGGATGGCGTCGATGGCGCCGTAGAAGGTGTCGCCGCGGCGGAACAGCACCTGGTCGCCGCGGGTGATCCCGCCGTCCGCGAGCGCTTTGTTCACCTGCTCGACGGTGCGCCACGCCCGGGTGGAGCCGAGCCCGTCGGCCCGGTCGGAGCCGGTCTGGCTCACGTGGAAGGTCCGGCCCGTGGTCTGGGCCGAGGCCGTGCCGGCGAACCCGCCGGCGAGGGGAACGGCCAGTGCCGCCGCGAGGACGGTGCGCCTTTTGAGGGGCGTGCCGATGGAGTGAAGCAGGTCCATGCCGACCTCCGGTCTGTCGTCGACCGACGAGTTGTGCTCGGCATCACAGCACCGAACCGGTTCAGTAGTCAAGCTCTTGACGGTGCGTCCTTGGCCCTCGCGGTCGTGCCCCGCGGGATCAGCCGGGCCGGCTCGGCGGTGACCTCCCCGGCCGGCCCGCCGCCGATGACGCTGATCAGCAGCTCCGTCGCGGCCCGCCCGTATTCGACGACGTCCACCGACACCGCGGTCAGCGGCGGATAGGCGAACTGGCACAGCGGGGAGTCGTCCCACGCCACGATCGACAGGCCGCCGGGGACGTCGACACCCATCTCCCTGGCGACGCCCGCCCCGGCCACGGCCATCACGTCGTTGTCGTAGATCAGCGCGGTCGGCGGGCTCGCCTCCGCCAGCAGGCCGCGGGTGATCTCGGCGGCCCGCTCCAGCGTGTAGTCGGCGTAGATCGTGCGCGCGGTGCCCGTCACGCCCAGCCGCCGGAGCGTGGCGCCGAAGGCCCGGCCGCGCTGGCGGATGTGCAGGAACTCCCGCTGCCCGGCGACGTGCACGATCCGCCGGTGCCCGAGCGCGGCGAGGTACTCGACCACCGAGGTCATCGCCGCCGTCTCGTCCTTGCGTGCCACGGACAATCCGGCGTGGCGCCGTGGATCGCCCATCACGGTCGCGGGCAGGCCCAGCTGCTCCACCAGCTCCAGCCGGGGATCCCGCACCCGCAGGTCGAGGATCAGCAGGCCGTCGACCCGCCGCTCGGACGCCCACTTGCGGTAGATCGCCATCTCCTCGTCCAGATCGCCGACGACCTTCAGCATCAGGGCGAACCCGGACCGGGCCAGCTCCAGCTCGATCCCGGAGGTCAGCCGCATCAGGAACGGCTCGACGCCGAGCAGCATCGCCGGGCGGGCCAGCACCATCCCGATCACCTGCGACCCGGACCCGGACAGCGCGCGGGCGGCGGGGTTCGGCCGCCAGCCGAGTTCCTCGGCCACGGCCAGGATCCGGCGGCGGGTCTCCTCGGAGACCCCCGGCTGGCCGTTCAGGGCGTAGGACACAGTGCCCTTGGCCACGCCGGCCCGGCGGGCGACATCCATGATCGTGGGGCGCTTCATCCGCACCTTCCTCCAGGACTGAACCGGTTCGGTAAACCGTACCCTCCTCAGGCCGGAGGCGCTGGCAGGTCGACCTCGTCCCGGCTGCCGTCCGGCCATGTCACGACGGCCGCCGATCCGTCGCCGGTGACTCGTAACCCGGCCGAGGCTGCCGGCCCGGCCACCACTTTGGACAGGCACACCAGCACCGCGATCACCTCGCCGGCGGTGGCGTCGGCGGTCAGGTACGGCGTCGCGGAGTGCGGACCGAGCGCGTTCGCATCGGTGGCTTCGTCGATCGCGCCGACGGCGGAACCGCGCAATGCCGCCACGGTGCTGGCCAGACCGTCACCACGCCAGGCCCAGGCCACGTCGGCTCCGGTCGCGCGCTGCGGCGGTTCGGCGTCCGCCAGGCAGTAGCCGCCGATCCGCACGCGCACGGAATCCCCGGCCACGCCGTCGACGCGGACGAGCCGTACTTCCAGCGGCCCGTTCACCAGCGACGCGGTGGTGACCCACGGCCCGGTGCGCCACGCGGGAATCGGCGGATCGTCCGAGTACGGCCGTGGCGGCGTCCCCTCCGGCCAGTGGGCGCGGTGGCGGGACACCGCGACCCGCGCACCGAGGTGCACCCGGGTCAGCGGGCTGCGATGCGAAGGACGGCCGGCCGCGTCCAGCACGGCGACGTGGGAATCGACGGGGTCGGTGCGCGCCGCCTCGGTGGCGTCGGGCGCGGCGTGGCTGGCGTAGCCGATGCGGGCGTACAGCGGGTCGTCGGCGCCGGGGCCGGCGGGATCGGTGTGGTCGCTGCCGTGGTTGACCACCCGCACCACCCCGTCGGCGGCCGTGGCGGACACCAGCCAGCCGGGCGCGGTGAGCGTGCGGTGCACATCGCCGGCCTCGACGGCCAGCGGCTCCTCTCGCTCCGTCCACACGGGATGCTCCGGCGGCAGGACCAGCCCGGCGAAGCCCTTGCTCGACCAGTACGGCGACCCCGGCCCGGAGTAGACCTGCCGCATCCGCGGGAACTCCCCGTGCCACCCGAGCACCTGCAGCCCGCGCTCGTCGAAGCAGCCGGCGTCGAGGAAGTGCCGCAGCACCCCGCTTGCCAGCCGCCGGGTCCGGCCGGGGGACAGCGGGGTCGCGTCGAAGGCGGCGCCGGTCCAGAACGGGGCGAGCATCGCGTACCGGTAGGTCAGAGACCGCCCGTGGTAGACCGGGGCGCCGTCCGGGGCGATGAGGTGCTGGACGTCGTCGAGGTAGCGGCGCAGGCGGTCACGGTAGCGCTCGACAACGGCGGGATCCGCGTCGTCACCACTGATGCGGCAGTACCAGAGCGCGTAGAACTGCATCGCCCAGCCGCAGTAGTAGTCGAAGTTGCGCAGCTCCGGTGCCCCCGGCTCGGCGCCGTCGGCGTACCAGCCGTCCACCTGCCAGTCCTCGGCCCGCTCGATCGCGTAGCCGATGTCGTGCCCGCTGTACGGCGCGCCGACCGAACGCAGGAACGCCGATGTGACGCACCGGAACCACAGCCAGTTGTTCTCCGGCACCCACACGCCGAGCATCCCGGACATCCAGTCGACGATCCGCTGCCGCACGGCGTCGTCGAGCCGGTCCCAGATCCACGGCCGGCTCTCGTGCAGCGCGATGGCGAGGGAGGCGCACTCCACGCGGGCCTGCGGGCGGTCGCGCACGTCCGGCCAACGCTCCGCGGAGGCGGGGTCGGTGCCGGCCGCCAGCCCCCGCGCGTACCACTCCGCGTGCCCGCCCGGATCCGTGTCACCGGACTGCGCGAGGCGGAAACCGGCGAGCAGGAACGTACGGGCGAAACCCTCCAGGCCGTCGCTGTGCCGGCCGGAGGCGCTGGCCGGACCCGGCAGGTGCAGCAGGGCGTGCTGCTCGGTGGCGTACGGGCGAACGGCGGCCAATGCGTTGTCGGCGACGGTTTCCCAGTGCGCGCGGGTGAAGCCGGTGTACGGGGAGAGGCTGCGGTCGTCCGGGACGGAGGTGGGCATCGAGGCGAATCCTTGCTCAGTCGATCCAGCTCAGCAACGTTGCGGCATCGCGGCGTAACGCGTCGGGATCGTCGCCGGCCACGAATTCGAGCAACGCGTGCCGGGTCAGCCCGTCCGCAGCCAGCTCCGCCAGTACCGGCTGCCACAGGTCGCCGCGGTCGGCGAGCGGCAGCCGTTCGGCCGGGCCGGGCGGGCCCCAGCTGAAGACGTGCACCGAGGGCACTTCCGGGAGCAGCGCCCGGATCTGCGTCATGGCCGGCGCGACGGGTTGTTCGCCGCGTGGCTGCCAATACGGCACCACGGCGGGGTGATGGAGTTCCCGGAGCAGTCGCTGTGTCGACTCGAGCGTGTCGGTGAGTGTGTCGACGTGGTACTCCAGCGCGAGCCGCAGGCCGCGTTCCTGCGCCGCGTCACCCGCTGCCCGCAAACGGGCCGTCACCAGCGCCCGGTGGTGCGGGGACGACTCCGCCGAGCCGAGCCGGCCGGCCCACACGCGCACCAGTGGCGCGCCCAGCAGCGCGGCGGTGTCCAGTACGGGACCCAGCTCGGCGGGGTCGCTTTCGCCCGCACGGTAGTAGGAACCGTAGGCGGCGACGGCGATCCCGGCCGCGGCGCACCGGGCGCGGGTACGTTCCGCGGCATCGAAATCCCCGGCCGGCACGTGCACGTCGCCACCCCATTCGACGGCACGCAATCCACATTCGCCCGCTAGATCGATGATCTCGGGCACGCCGCGATCCCGGAACGTCACCGAGACCAGACCTGGAACGATCATCGTAACCGCCCGCCGTGACAGTAAGCGCTTTCCATCGGTGATGAACCTACACCGCGGCGATGGTGGCGCGCCATCTAGAGAGCGCTTACTATCCGGGGAAACTCGGAGGTGGTGTCGTGGGCACAGAGGTACCCGCCGCAGAGGTATCGGGCGTAGAGGTGCTGCGCGTGGCGATGAACGGCGTGACCGGGCGGATGGGCTACCACCAGCATCTGCTGCGTTCCGTGCTCGCGATCCGCGACGACGGCGGGGTGGCGCTCACCGACGGACGGCGAGTGCGGCTCGAACCGGTGCTGGTGGGCCGCAATCCGGCCAAACTGGCCGAGCTGGCCGACCGGCACGGCATCACCGAGTACTCCACCGACCTGGACGCGGTACTCGCCGACCCGACCATCGGCATCTACTTCGACGCCCAGCTCACCGGGGTCCGCCGCGACGCGTTACTCGCCGCGATCCGCGCCGGTAAACACATCTACGCGGAGAAGCCGGTGGTGGAGACGGTCGAGGACGCGCTCGACATCGCCGAACGGGCCGACGCCGCCGGGCTCAAGACCGGAGTGGTGCACGACAAGCTCTACCTCCCGGGCTTGCTCAAACTGCGCCGGCTCATCGACAACGGCTTCTTCGGCCGGGTGCTGTCCGTGCGCGGCGAGTTCGGCTACTGGGTCTTCGAGGGCAGCTCGCCCGCGGCGCAGCGGCCGAGCTGGAACTACCGGGCCGAGGACGGCGGCGGCATCACCCTGGACATGTTCGCGCACTGGGCTTACGTGCTGGAGAACCTGTTCGGCCGGGTCGAGGCGGTCCTCGCCCGCACCGTCACGCACATCCCCGAACGCGTCGACGAGCGGGGCGCCACCTACGCCGCGACCGCGGATGACGCCGCCTACGCGATCTTCGAGCTGGCTGGTGGCGCGATCGCCCAGATCAACTCGTCGTGGTGCGTGCGGGTCGACCGCCAGGAGCTGGTGGAGTTCCAAGTGGACGGTGTCGAAGGCAGCGCCGTCGCCGGGCTGTGGGGCTGCCGGGTGCAGCACCGCGGCACCACGCCCCGCCCGGTGTGGAATCCGGATCTGCCAACCACCGAGTCCTTCCGCGACCAGTGGACCGAGGTCCCGGACAACGCCGAATTCGGCAACGGCTTCCGCGCGCAGTGGGAGGAGTTCGTCCGGCACGTCGCCGACGACCCCGGCGCCCCGGCCTACCGGCACGACGTGCGTTCCGGCGCCCGTGGCATCCAGCTCGCCCGCGCCGGCCTGCAGTCCTCCGCCGAGGGACGCCGGATCACGTTGGAGGAGCTGGCATGACGGCGGACCGCACCCTCCTGCGGCTGCCGCAGACCGACGGCAGCGTGCGCGAGTACCGGCCTTCCGCACCGCGGGAATTCCCCCGTCCGGCCGAGCCGTTGCGGGCACGGATCGCTTACGCCGCAGCGCATGTGGCCGCGTCGGCCCATGGCGAAAACTCGCCCGGCGCACCGGCGGCACTGGACTGGGACGCGACCCTGGCGTTCCGCCACCACCTGTGGTCCTACGGGTTCGGCGTCGCCGAGGCCATGGACACCGCCCAACGCGGCATGGGGCTGGGCTGGACGGCCACCAAGGAACTGATCACCCGCTCGGCCCGTGAGGCGGTGGCCGTGGGCGGGCTGATCGCCGCGGGCGCCGGTACGGACCACCGGCCGGAAGCGTTGTCGCTGAACGAGATTCGCGCCGCATACAGCGAGCAGATCGAGACTGTGCAAGCCGCGGGCGCGAACGTGATCCTGATGGCCAGCCGTCAGCTCGCCGCGACGGCCCGGGACGCCATGGACTACCACGAGGTCTACGCACCACTGCTGGCCGCGGCCGATCGTCCGGTGATCCTGCACTGGCTCGGCCCGATGTTCGACCCGGCGCTGGCCGGCTACTGGGGCAGCACCGATCCGGACGAGGCGGCCACAACGCTGCTGGCGCTGATCGCGGAGCACCCGTCCAAAGTGGACGGGGTGAAGGTGTCGATGCTCGACGCCGAGCTGGAGCGGCGAGTGCGGACGCGGCTGCCGGCCGGGGTGCGGCTCTACACCGGCGACGATTTCCACTACCCCGAGCTGATCCGCGGCGACGGCGAGCGGCACAGCGACGCACTGCTCGGGATCTTCGCCGCGATCGCGCCGGCCGCGTCGGCCGCCTTGCAGGCGCTGGACCGCGCCGACCTCGCGGGGTTCGACGCGCTGGCCGGCACGGTGCCGCTCGCCCGGCACCTGTTCGCCGCGCCCACCCGTTACTACAAGGCCGGGATCGCTTTCCTGGCCTGGCTTTCGGGCCACCAGCCGGGCTTTACCATGGTCGGCGGGCTGCAGAGCGGACGGAGTGTGCCGCACTACGCCGAGGCCTACCGGCTGGCCGACGAGCTGGGCCTGTTCCCCGATCCGGACGTCGCCGCGACCCGCCTGCGTGCCTTCCTGACCGTGGCGGGGGTGGCGCAGTGACCGCGAACGCCGGGCTGGCCCGGTTGTCCCTCAACCAGCGCACCATTCGCGGTGCGACCCTGCCGGAAGCCGTCACCGCCTGCGTCACGGCCGGAGTACCGGCGATCGGGCTGTGGCGGGAGGAAGTCGCCGAGACCGGTCTCGAGGCCGCGGCGGCCTGCGTCGCCGATGCCGGACTGCGGGTGTCGTCGTTGTGCCGTGGTGGATTCCTCACCGGAAGCACCGCCGCGGACCGTGCTGCCGCGCTGGCCGACAACCGGGCGGCGATCGACGAGGCGGCTGCGCTAGGCGCGCCCTGCCTGGTGCTGGTCGTCGGTGGACTGCCGGCGGGCTCCACCGATCTGGCGGCGGCCCGCGACGGCGTGCGTGCGGCGTTGCGGGACCTCGCCTCGTACGCGGGAGACCGCGGTGTGCGGCTGGCGCTGGAACCGTTGCACCCCATGTATTGCGCGGACCGGGCGGTGCTTTCCACACTGGCGCAGGCACTGGACTGGGCGGAGGAGTTCCCGGCCGGGCAGGTGGGCGTCGTGGTGGACACCTTCCACGTGTGGTGGGACCCGGACCTGCTCGCCCAGATCGCCCGCGCGGGCGAGCGCATCGCGTCCTACCAGGTGAGCGACTGGATCACCCCGCTACCCGCCGACGTCCTGCTCGGCCGGGGGATGATGGGCGACGGGCACATCGACTTCGCCCCGATCACCGCCGCCGTCGCGACGGCCGGCTACCGAGGTGACATCGAAGTGGAGATCTTCAACCAGGCGGTGTGGGACAGCCCGGCCGATCAGGTGATGACCACGATGTGCCTGCGGTACCGGGAACTGATCGCGCCGTAGCATCACGCCATCGTGAGCGACAAGAGACAGCCGGTGGCCGTGACGCTGGCGGACGTGGCGCGCCGGGCCGGGGTGTCCGCGGCCACCGTGTCACGGGTGCTCAACGGCAACTACCCGGTGGCCGGCCGGACCCGCGACCGGGTGCTGCGGGCGGTGTCCGAACTGGACTACGTGGTCAACGCGCACGCCCGCTCCCTGGCCGGGCGCACCTCCGACATGGTCGGGGTGCTGGTGAACGACGTCGCCGACCCGTTCTTCGGGCTGATCGCGGCCGGGGTGCAGGCCGAGGTGAGCGCCGCGGAACTGCTCACGGTGATCGCCAGTACCGGCGGCAATCCGGACGAGGAGCTGCGTTACGTGGAGCTGCTCATGCGGCAACGGGCCGAGGCGATCGTGCTCGTCGGCGGCCAGGCGGGTGGAGCCGAGCACGCCGCGCGGCTGGCCGCGCTGGTCCAGCGGGCCGGCGCGGCGGGCACCCGGGTCGTGCTGTGCGGGCGTCCGCCGTTGCCGGGCGCGTCGGCCGTCGAGATCGACAACCGCCGCGGTGCCGCCGGCCTGACCCGGCACCTGCTCGCCTTCGGCCATCGGCACATCGCGTATCTGACCGGTCCCTCGGGCAACACGACCACCGAAGCCCGGCTCGCCGGTCACCGGGACGCTCTCGCCGCGGCCGGCGTGGCGGAGGGACCGCTGGCCGAGGGCACCTTCACCCGGGACGGCGGCCGGCGTGCCGCGACGGCGATCCTGGCCATGGCGGACCGGCCGACCGCGATCGTGGCGGCGAACGACCTGGCCGCGGCCGGGGTGCTGGCCGCGGCCAGGGAGGCGGGGATCGCCGTGCCGGCGGACGTCTCGGTGGCCGGCTTCGACGACCTGCCGATCAGCCGGGACGCGATGCCGACCCTGACCACGGTGCGAGTGCCGCTCGACGAACTGGGCCGGCGGGCCGGCCGGATCGCCGCCGGCCAGTCGGCGTCCGAGCCGGGCGAGCTCGTGCCGGAGCTGATCGCCCGCGACTCCGTGAGCGCGCCGGCCTCCCGCCAGGTGCCGGAACGCCGTTAAGGACTCCTTGCCTACCTTGGGAGTAGGCAAGGAGTCCTTAACGGCCTTTCTCGGGCGCGCGTCACGGAATCAGGATCAGCTTCCCGGTCGTCTTCCGGCCCTGCAGGTCCTCATGGGCCTGGCGGGCGTCGGCGAGGGGGTAGCGGCCGCCGATGCGGACGTCGAGCGAACCGTCGACGACGGCTTGGAACAGCTCGTCCGCGCGCCAGTCCAGCTCCTCGCGGGTGAGCACGTAGTGGGCGGACGTCGGGCGGGTCAGGAACAGCGAGCCGCCCGAGTTGAGGCGTTGCGGGTCGATCGGGGGGACCGGGCCGCTGGCGGCGCCGAACAGCGCGAGGGTGCCGCGGATCTTCAGGCTGGCGAGGCTGCCGTCGACGGTGTCCTTGCCGACGCCGTCGTAGACCACCGCGACACCCTTGCCGCCGGTCAGCTCGCGGGTGGTCTTGGCGAAGTCCTCCTGGTCGTAGCGGATCACGTGGTCCGCGCCGGCCCCGCGCGCGAGCTGGGCCTTCTCCTCGGTGGACACGGTGCCGATCACCTGGGCGCCGCGCGACTTCGCCAGCTGCACCAGCAGCAGGCCGACACCGCCGGCGGCCGCGTGCACCAGCACGTCGTCGCCTGGCTTCACCTCGTACGTCGAGCGCACCAGGTAATGAGCCGTGACGCCCTGCAGCATGACGGCCGCCGCGACCTCGTCGGAAACGCCGTCGGGCACCTTCACCGCGATCGCCGCGGGGACCCGCTTGCGCGCCGCGTAGCTGCCCAGCGAGCCATTCCAGGCAACGCGGTCTCCGGGCGCGAAGCCCGTGACGCCTTCGCCGACCTCGGTCACGGTGCCCGCGCCTTCGAGGCCGAGCACAAACGGCAGGTCGAGGGGGTAGATGCCTTCGCGCTGGTAGGTGTCGATGAAGTTGACGCCCGCCGCGGCGACGTCCACCAGCAGTTCGCCGGCCTCCGGCGCGCCGACCTCGACGTCGGCGACCTCCAGCACCTCGGGCCCGCCGGTCCGGGTGACCTGCACAGCGGTGGACATGGTGCCTCCTCGCGTCGGTGATCCTTTCCCGGTGACAACTATGGCCGAGGCCACGCTTGTCCCGCGTCCCAGGGGGTGAGCGGTTAAGCTCGCCGACGTGGCTGAGGAGACCGAAGAGACGCCTTCCGCACCGTCCACGCCGACGGCCCGCCAGCTGGCCGCCGCCCGGGACTTCGTGGCGCGGCACGGGAAGCCGTCACGCGCTGTGGTGGAGAACATCGGCCGGGCCGGCGCCCGCGTGGTGCTGGTCGGCGCCGACGGCGCGCTGGGCGACGTGCTGGTGGCCGGCCCCGAGGCGGGCACCGCGCTCGTCGAGGCGGTGGACGACCTGGAAGCCGCGAAATGGGACAGCGAGACCGTGAAGCTGACCAAGATCGGCCCCGCGCACCGGCGCAAGATGGCCGGTCCGAGGGCGGGCCGATGAGCCGCACCGCGATCCTCGCCTCCTGCGCCAAGATGCCCGAGGGCGACGGCGACGACCAGGCCGTGCCCGCCGCGCTCGACGACCTGGGCTTCACCGTGCGCTGGGCGCCGTGGGACGACCGGGACGTGGACTTCGCCGACGCCGACGTGGTCGTGCTGCGCGCGACCTGGGACTACCCGGATCGGCGCGCGGAGTTCCTCGACTGGTGCGAGTCCGTGCCGGCCCTGTACAACCCCGCCGCGGTGGCGCGCTGGAACACCGACAAGTCCTACCTCGTCGAGCTGCAGAACGCGGGCCTGCTCGTGGTGCCGACCACGCTCGTCGAGCCGGGCGAGCAGATCCAGTGGCCGCGCGCGTCGTTCGTGGTGAAGCCGTCGGTGGGCGTGGGCTCCCGCGGCGCCGCCCGCTTCGGCGCGGACGCCGCCGGCGCCGGCGAGCACCTGCGCACGCTGCACGCCGACGGGCGGACCGCGCTCGTCCAGCCGTATCAGTCCAGTGTGGACACCCAGGGCGAGATCTCGCTGACGTACTTCGGCGGGATCTATTCGCACGCCTTCACCAAGGCGGCGATGCTCGGGTCCGATGTGGACCCGAGCGGCCTGTACCTCGCGGAGCGGATGAGCGCGGCCGTGCCGGCGCCCGAGGTCCGCGCGCTGGCGGAGGACGCCATGGACACCGCGTGCTCGCTGCTGGGCATCCTGCGCGCGGAACTGCTCTACGCCCGCGCCGACATCGTCCGCGGCGAGGACGGCCACCCGCTGCTGCTGGAGCTCGAACTGGTGGAGCCGACGCTGGGCTTCCGCCACGCCGATGCCGGCGCGCCGCTGAGGTTCGCTTCCGCGGTGCGCCAGCAGCTGGCTTAACGGACCCGCTTCGCCTCGAGGCGTTCCGCTCGGGGCCACCGGACGTCGGTGGCCCAGCCGAGGCGTTCGAACACCCAGATCACCCGCGCGGAGACGTCCACCTGGCCGCGCAGCACGCCGTGCCGGGCGCAGGTCGGGTCGGCGTGGTGGGAGTTGTGCCAGGACTCGCCCATGGACAGGATCGCGAGCGGCCAGAAGTTGGCCGCCTTGTCGCGGCTGGCGAAGGGCCGTTCGCCGATCAGGTGGCACACCGAGTTCACCGACCAGCTCACGTGGTGCAGGAACGCGATCCGCACCAGCCCGGCCCAGAAGAACCCCGTCACCGCGCCCCACCACGACCAGCTGACCAGCCCGCCCAGCGCCGCGGGCAGCAGCAGGCTGAGCGTGATCCACAGCCAGAAGAAGCGGTTCACCACGCGCAGGTCGCGGTCGCCGACGAGGTCGGGCGCGAAGCGGTCCGCGTTGGTCACCTCGCGCTGGAACATCCAGCCCATGTGCGCGTGCCAGAACCCGCGCAGCAGCGCCGAAGGCGACGTGCCGAACAGCCACGGCGAGTGCGGGTCGCCCTCGCGGTCGGCGAACGCGTGGTGACGGCGATGGCTGGCGACCCAGAAGATCACCGAGCCCTGCACGGCCATGCTGCCCGCGACGGCGAGCGCGATCCGCAGCGCCCGCGGCGCCTTGAACGCGCCGTGCGTGAAGTACCGGTGGTAGCCGACGGTCACGCCGAGCGTGCCGAAGGTGTAGAAGACGGCGGCGAGGGCCACGTCGACCCAGGTGAGCCCCCAGCCCCACAGCAGCGGGACGGCGGCGACCAGCGCCGCGAACGGCACCAGCAGGAACGTCTTGAGCACGATCATTTCCGCGCTGCCCCGCCGTCCGGAGATCAGGGGCTTCACGGTGGACGGGACGGACGTCATGGCGCGGCACCTCAGGGGTCGGCTGGCGGCTGTCGCGCCGGAGCTTAGACGACCCCGTTGTCCACCGGGCCAAAGGTGCGTTACGGACGCGTGGCCGGCACGATGCCGGTCAGCCCGCGGCGGCGAGTTCGCGCTCCGCCGGCAGCAGCGAGACTGCCGGGCCCCGGTCGCGGGTGCCGGTCCACAGCGTCGCCGTGACGACGATGACCAGCGCCGAGCCGAGCACGTGGAACGAGACCATGGCCTCGGGCACGCCGAGCGCGTACTGCACGATGCCCAGCACGCCCTGCGCCAGCGCGACCGCCCACACCCAGGCGTAGCGCTGCCAGACGCCCTTCGGTGCGCCCACCCGCAGCAGCTGCAGGCCGAACACGGCCAGCACCAGCAGGTAGACGACCAGCAGGCCGCCGTGGGCCTGGGCGAGGTTTTCGATCGGCGCGTCGAGCCGGTGGGTGCTGGCGTCGCCGCCGTGCGGCCCCGCACCGGTGACGGTGGTGCCGGCCACGAGCACGGCCCACATCAGCACGGTCAGCAGCACCAGGATCTTGCGCCCGGACGACGGCACGAGCGGCCGCGCGGGTTCGTCGCCCTCGTTGAACGCCTTCAACAGCAGCACCGCCAGCCACACCAGGGGAGTGGACGCCAGGAAGTGGATGGCGACGGTCCACCATTCCAGCTTCGCCAGCACCGTCATGCCGCCGATGACGGCCTGCAGCACCACGCCGCCGGGCATCGTCCAGGCCAGCCGCACCAGCCGGCGGCGGTTCGGGTGGTCGAGCAGGATCCGCCACGCGGTGATCACGGCGAGCGCGGCGATCACGATCACCGCGCCGGTGAGCATCCGGTTGGAGAACTCGATCCACTGGTTCACCGCGTGGATGCCGGGGTGGTCCACCGGGACCAGGCTGCCGGGCACGCACTGCGGCCACGTCGGGCAGCCGAGGCCCGAACCCGTCACGCGCACCACGGACCCCGTGACGCCGATCCCGCCCATCGCCACCACGGAGGCGACGCCGACGGCCCGCTGGACCGTCGCGGAGGGGTACGGCAGGCGGGCGATCAGACTGGGGAAGAGCACGGGGGAATCGTACTCGTGAGTGTTCAGGACGGTTCTAACCGGCATAACCACTCACGAGCTTTATCCACATCTCCACCACTCATCCACAGATTTCGCTTCTGCGGCCATGGGGCGCTTTCGCGGTGCGAGAGTCGGTTTGTGCCTCGTCATTCACGATGGTCGGAGTCCGACCGGATCCACGAAGAGCAGCTCGGCAGCTGGCGGTCACTCCTGCGGGACCAGGCCGGAGTCATCTCGCGTGCGCAGCTGAAGGCGCACGGCCACGGCGCGCACGACATTTCGGCCAATCTCGTGGCGGGTCGGTGGCAGCGGCTGCTCCCGAGGGTCTACGCGACCTTCACCGGAAAGCCGGACCGTCTCGCCCTGATGAACGCGGCGATTCTGTATGGCGGAGCCCACGCTGTGCTGAGCCACCGGACGGCTGCCGAGGAATGGCAGATGCTGCCCGTCGAAGCCGGGCCGATCGAGATCACCGTGCCCTACCACAACTCCGCGGTCTCGCAGCTGCCATGGGTCAGGGTGCACCGGTCCCGGGCCTTGGCCCACACCGCGCTCGCCGTTCCGCTGCCGAGAACCCGGAGGACGGTCACGATCGTCGACCTCGCGGTCGCGGCACCGTCCGCGCGGGCCGCATTATACCTGGTCGTGGACCTCGTCAGCCGACACGCGATCAGCGTGGCGGACATGCTCGAGTGCGTGGGCGCACGGGCACCCAATCGCTACCGAACGGTCATCGCGCAGGCTCTGGACCTGGTCGGCGGCGGGCTGATGTCGGCTTTGGAAGTCGAATACGCGGAGCGGGTGGAGCTGGCGCACGGTCTGCCGGCGGGCAGCCGCCAGGTGCCCTTCACCGTGGACGGCAAGACTTTGTGGGAGGACGTCGCCTACGACGGAACCGGCGTGGCGTTGACGGTGCGGCTCGATGGCCGGGCCACGCACAGCATCGCGGGAGTGGCGTTCCGCGATCGCCGCCGTGACAACGCCGCGGAGCTCGCGGGCCGGTCCCGGCTGACCTACGGATGGCGGGACGTACATGAGGACCCCTGCGGCGTCGCGCGTGAGGTGGCGAGTGTGCTGACGCGGCTGGGTTGGCGGGGCGGCGAGAAAGCTTGTGAGTGTTTATGACGGTTCTAACCGTCATAAACACTCACAAGCAGTTCAGGTCAGCTTCGTGGTCCGGGTCGCCAGCGCGCCCGCCGCCACGGCCCACACCACGAGCACGGCCAGCGGCCCCACCGCGAAGTGGCCGTCCACCAGTGCGGCGCGCAGGCCTTCCGCGAGCGCGCCCGAGGGCAGCAGCGAGACGACCACGCCCACCCCGGACGGCAGCGCCGAGGGGGCCAGCAGGATGCCGCCCGCGAGCAGCAGCACGAACCAGACGATGTTGGCCAGCGCCAGCACGGCTTCCGCGCGCAGGGCGCCGCCGAGCAGGACGCCGAGCGCGCCGAACGCCAGCGTGCCCACCAGCAGGAGCACGATCGCCGCCGCGAGGCCCGCCGGGGACGGCGACCAGCCCAGCAGCGCCGCCACCACGCCGATCACCACGGCCTGCAGCACGACCACCACCAGCGCGGCCACCACCCGGCCGGCCACGAGCAGCCAGCGGGGCAGCGCGGTGGCCGAAAGCCGCTTCAGCACGCCGTAGCGCCGGTCGAAGCCGAGCGCGATGGCCTGGCCGGTGAAGGCCGACGACATCACGGCCAGCGCCAGGATCCGCGGCGTGATCCAGTCCACTTTGGACGCCGAGCCGAGCTGGCTCGCGGGCAGCACGTCCAGCAGGCTCAGGCCGATCAGCAGCGCGATCGGGATGATCAGCGTCAGCAGGAGCTGTTCGCCGTGGCGCAGCGTCAATCCGGCCTCGACGCGCGCGTGCGTGCGCAGCATCTTGCCGAGCGACCCGCGGCCGGGCGCCGGGGTGAAAGTCCCCGCGGGGAACGGAGTGGTCATGCCCGCAGCTCCCGTCCGGTCAGCTCGAGGAAGACCTCTTCCAGCGTTCGCCGCCCGACCTGGAGCTGTTCCGGCAGCACACCCTGCTGCGCGCACCACGCCGTGACGGTCGACACCACCTGCGGGTCGACCGCGCCCTCGACGAGGTAGGCGCCCGGCGCGGTCTCGCTCACCCGGTAGCCCTCGGGCAGCGCGGCGGCGAGCAGCGCGGTGTCCAGCCGGGTCCGGGCGCGGAACCGCAGCTGCGCGGCGTCACCCGACTCCAGCGTGAGCGCGTGCGGGGAGCCTTCGACGACGACCTTGCCGTGGTCCACGATCACCACCTGGTCGGCCAGTGCCTCCGCCTCCTCCATCAGGTGCGTGGTGAGCAGCACGCTCACGCCGTCGGCGCGCAGCGCGCCCAGCAGCTCCCAGACCAGGCGGCGCGCCTGCGGGTCCATGCCGGCCGTCGGCTCGTCGAGGAACACCAGCTCCGGGCGGCCGATCAGCGCGCAGGCCAAGGAAAGCCGCTGCTGCTGGCCGCCGGAGAGGCGCTTGAACGGGGTCCGCCGCACGGCCGCCAGGCCGAGCACGTCGAGCAGCCACGCGGGGTCCAGCGGGTCCGCCGCGCACGAGGCGACGAGCGAGAGCATCTCGTCCGCGCGGACTCCGGGGTACGCGCCGCCGCCCTGCGGCATGATGCCGACGCGCGGGCGCAAAGCCGCGCCGTCCTTCACCGGGTCGAGGCCGAGTACTCGCACTTTTCCCGCGTCAGGCCTGCGGAAACCCTCGCAGATCTCGACGGTGGTGGTCTTGCCCGCGCCGTTCGGGCCGAGCAGGGCCAGCAGGCAGCCGCGCTCCATCCGCAGGTCGAGACCGTCGACGGCGGTGGTGGAGCCGTAGCTTTTCACCAGGCCGGTGAGCTCGACGGCGGGGTTGTTCACAACGGCTCACGATACGACGTCGGCCACGGCCTTCGGTTCCGGGGACGTCCTGGACAGCAGGAGCGGGGAGAGGCGGTACACCACGGCGAGGCCGCCGAGGGTCACCAGCGCCGCGGCGCCGTAGGCCCACGGCAGGATGTAGGCGTGCCCGTCGAAGGCGCTTCCGGTGGGGGGCAACAGGAACGGCAGCCCGGCGCTGATCACCGTCGCGGCGGTCCGGAACCGCGAGGTGCCGGCGGCCGCGGCCAGCGGGATCACCGCCCACAGCACGTACCAGGGCTGCAGGCTGATCTGCAGGATCATCGCCGCGCCCAGCCCGACGCCGAGGCCGATGATCGGCCGGTAGCGCCACTTGAAGCTGGCCCAGAGGAACTTGACCGTGACCGCGGCGGTGACCACGTAGCCGAGCACGCCGATGATCGGCACCAGCGCGTTGGTGTGGTTGCCGAGGCCGAGCGCGATGCCGAGCACCCCGGCCAGGTTCGCGAGCTCGGCGGTGGGGGAGATCCAGGACCGCACGAGCCCCGGCGTGGCCAGCGTCGTGCCGACCCAGCCGAAGCCGAGCCCCGTGCCGTAGCAGACCGCGACGAGCACCACGCCGAACAGCAGCGCCATCGGGACGCCCGCCCACACCAGGTCCTTCAGCCGGCCGTGCCAGCGGCGCGCCACCATCACCGCGAAGAACGGCAACGCCAGCAGCGCGGGCACCTTGATCGAGGCGCCGAGTGTGATGATCGTGACGCCGAGCGCGATGAACAGCAGCTCCCCGCGCGCCAGCGGCGGCGGGCTGTCGCCCTTGACCCGCACCGGCAGCCTGCGGATGCCGACCTCCAGCCCGGCCACCATCAGGCCGATGGCCAGCGAGTCGTTGTGGGCGCCCGCGACGAAGTGGAAGATCAGCAGCGGGTTCGCCGCGCCGAGCCACAGCGCGGTGACCGGCTGCACGCCGAACCGGCGGGCCAGCCGCGGCACCGCCCACACGATCAGCACCACGCCCACCAGCGCGAGCGCGCGCTGCAGCAGCACGCCGACCACGATGTCGTTGCCGCCGACCGGGGCGAGCCAGCCGCCGAGGCGCAGCAGCAGCGGGCCGTAGGGCGCCGGGGTGTCGCGCCACATGTTCGACACACCCGCGGTGAGCGGGTCGGCGATGCCGAGCGCCGGCGCCGGGCCCAGCTGGTACGGGTCCATGCCGCGGTGCACGATCTCGCTCTGCGCCAGGTAGCTGTAGACGTCGCGGGAGAACAGCGGCGGGATCAGCAGCAGCGGCGCGACCCACATGGCGATCGTGCGGGCGAGCTGGCCCTGCGTCGCCAGCCGCGCGCTGGCCGGCCGGGCGAAGCGGCCGAGCATCAGCCAGCTGAGCACGAGGATGCCCATGCCGGAGAAGGCGATGGCGAGCGAGACCGACGGGATCCGGGTGAACAGCCGCAGCACCGGCAGGTTCTGCACCGGGTTGATCACCGGGGCGGCGCCCGCGCCGAGCGAGCCGAGCGCGAGGAACAGCGAGCCGACCGTGCCGAACCGGCGGACCACGTCCAGTCCGCGGTGTTCCGCCTGGTCGAGCGGCTGCGGCTCGTGCGGGCGGACGGGTGAAGGCGGCGCCACGGTCGTCGCCGTGTCGCCCGCTACGCCCACTTCCGGGTCCCGCTGCACGGGTTGTTCGCCGACTGCCACGCCAGGAAGGGTATCGAGTCGCCCTGGCGGGTGATGCGGGTCACTGGCGGACGCCCCGCCTTTGCCCACGGCGGGGAAATAAGACACACTTGTGTTGTGAAAAAGAACGGGACTCCGGACGAGACGGGCGGCGACGTGTCGCGCGCCGTGTCCGTCGGCGTTCCCGTGCAGGTCAACGCCGTGAACGCGGCCGAGGGCCGGACCCGCCACGAGGTGGCGCGGCTGCTGCTGGAGCAGGGCCCGATCTCTGCGGCGGTCGTCGCGGAGCAACTCGGGATCAGCCCGACGGCGGTACGCCGGCACCTGGACGCGATGGTGGCCGACGGCGGGGCGGAGACCCGCGACGCGTCGCGCCGGGAGCCGCGCGGCCGCGGCCGGCCCGCCAAGCTCTTCCTGCTCACCGAGTCGGGCCGGGCCCGGTTCGGGCACGCCTACGACGACCTCGCCGTGTCGGCCATCCGCTTCCTCGCCGAGCACGCGGGGCCGGACGCCGTGCGCGCGTTCGCCGAGAGCCGGGTCGAGGCCCTCGTCGGGCCGCACAAGCCGGCGATCACCGGATCGGGTGACCCGGTGATCCGTGCCGAGGCCCTGGCCACCGCCCTGACCAGGGAGGGCTACGCTGCGTCGACCCGTCAGGTCGGCTCCCCGGGCGGCCCCGGCCACAACGTCGGGGCACAGCTTTGCCAGCACCATTGCCCGGTCGCGCACGTCGCCGCGGAGTTCCCGCAGCTGTGCGAGGCCGAGACCGAAGCGTTCGCCCGGCTGCTCGGCACCCACGTGCAGCGCCTGGCGACGATCGCACGCGGCGACAACGCGTGCACCACACACGTACCCGTCACAGCGACGGGTATCCCGGCCCATCCCGAGCCGGACAGCACCAGGCCTCCGGAGGCGGCCGCGGCGACGCGGCCGGCCCAGGGGCGTACAGCACGGATCCCGAATGGAGGGAAACCCGCATGACTGCCGCTGCCGAGCAGCGCACTCCCACCACCGCGCCACTGAGCCAGGAAGAGACCATCGAGTCCCTTGGCAAGTACGCGTTCGGCTGGGCCGACTCCGACGAAGCGGGCGCCAGCGCCCGTCGTGGGCTGAACGAGGACGTCGTCACCGACATCTCCTCGAAGAAGTCCGAGCCGGAGTGGATGCGCGACGCCCGCTTGAAGGCGCTCAAGCTCTTCGAGCTGAAGCCGATGCCCAACTGGGGCGCCGACCTCTCCGGGATCGACTTCGAGAACATCAAGTACTTCGTGCGCTCCAGCGAGAAGCAGGCCACCAGCTGGGAAGAGCTGCCCGAGGACATCAAGAACACCTACGACAAGCTCGGCATCCCCGAGGCGGAGAAGCAGCGCCTCGTGGCCGGCGTCGCCGCGCAGTACGAGTCCGAGGTCGTCTACCACTCCATCCGCGAGGACCTGGAGGCGCAGGGCGTCCTGTTCCTGGACACCGACACCGCGCTGAAGACGCACCCGGAGCTGTTCGAGGAGTACTTCGGCTCGGTGATCCCGGCCGGGGACAACAAGTTCTCCGCGCTGAACACGGCGGTGTGGTCCGGCGGCTCGTTCATCTACGTGCCCAAGGGCGTCAAGGTGGACATCCCGCTGCAGGCCTACTTCCGGATCAACACCGAGAACATGGGCCAGTTCGAGCGCACCCTGATCATCGTCGACGAAGACGCCTACGTGCACTACGTCGAAGGCTGCACCGCGCCGATCTACCAGTCCGACTCGCTGCACTCGGCGGTCGTCGAGATCATCGTGAAGAAGGGCGGCCGCTGCCGCTACACGACGATCCAGAACTGGTCGAACAACGTCTACAACCTGGTCACCAAGCGCGCCAAGTGCGAAGAGGGCGCGACCATGGAGTGGATCGACGGCAACATCGGCTCCAAGGTGACCATGAAGTACCCGTCGGTCTTCCTGATGGGCGAGCACGCCAAGGGTGAAGTCCTCTCGGTCGCTTTCGCGGGCGAGGGCCAGCACCAGGACGCGGGCGCCAAGATGGAGCACCTCGCGCCGCACACCTCCTCGACCATCGTGTCGAAGTCGGTGGCGCGCGGCGGCGGCCGGACGTCCTACCGGGGCCTGGTGCGGGTCGCCAAGCGCGCGCACCACTCGCGGTCCAGCGTGGTCTGCGACGCGCTGCTGGTGGACACGATCTCGCGCTCGGACACCTACCCGTACGTGGACATCCGCAACGACGAGGTGTCCATGGGCCACGAGGCCACGGTGTCCAAGGTCAGCGAAGAGCAGCTGTTCTACCTGATGTCGCGCGGCCTCGACGAGGCCGAGGCGATGGCGATGATCGTGCGCGGGTTCGTCGAGCCCATCGCGCGTGAGCTGCCGATGGAGTACGCGCTCGAGCTGAACCGCCTGATCGAGCTCCAGATGGAAGGGTCCGTCGGCTAGTCATGTCGGTTACCGAGAACAACGTTTCCGAAGCCCTTCGCGAGGGGGCCGTCATTCCGGCGGCTTCCCGCGCGGAGCGCTTCACCTCCTACGACGTCGAAGCCTTCGAGGTCCCGGGCGGCCGTGAGGAGAACTGGCGCTTCACGCCGATGAAGCGGCTGCGCGGCCTGCACGACGGCAGCGCGGCCGCCTCCGGCGAGATCACGCTGGACGCCGACGCCGCACCCGAGCTGAAGATCGAGACCGTCGACCGTGACGACTCCCGGCTGGGCCAGGCCGGGGTGCCGAGCGACCGGATCGCGGCGCAGGCCTACTCGGCCTTCACCAAGGCCACCGTCGTGACGGTGCCGAAGGAGACCACGGCGTCGAAGCCGTCGGTGCTGCGCATCCACGGTCCCGGCGAGGGCAAGGTCGCCTACGGGCACCTGCAGGTCCGCGTCGAGGCGTTCGCGCAGGCCGTGATCGTGCTCGACCACGTCGGCTCCGGCACGTACGCGGACAACGTCGAGTTCCTCGTCGGCGACTCGGCGAAGCTCACCGTGGTCAGCGTCCAGGACTGGGCCGACGACGCGGTGCACGTCTCCGAGCAGCACCTCAAGGTCGGCCGCGACGCCACGCTCAAGCACACCGTGATCACCCTGGGCGGCAACCTGGTCCGCATCTCGCCGACCGCGGCCTTCGCCGAGCGCGGCGGTGACGTGGAGATGCTGGGCGTCTACTTCTCCGACGCCGGCCAGCACCAGGAGCACCGGCTGTTCGTGGACCACGCGGTGCCCAACTGCAAGTCGCGGGTCGGGTACAAGGGCGCGCTGCAGGGCGAGGGCGCGCACTCGGTCTGGATCGGCGACGTGCTGATCCGCGCCGCCGCCGAAGCCACCGACACCTACGAGTTCAACCGCAACCTGGTGCTCACGCCGGGAGCGCGCGCGGACTCCGTGCCGAACCTGGAGATCGAGACCGGCGAGATCGAAGGCGCCGGCCACGCGAGCGCGACGGGAAGGTTCGACGACGAGCAGTTGTTCTACCTCCAGTCGCGCGGGATCGCCGAAGAAGCCGCTCGACGCTTGGTCGTGCGCGGGTTCTTCCACGAGATCCTGGTGAAGATCGACGTCCCCGAGGTGCGCGAGCGCCTCGAAGCCGCGATCGAGGCCGAGCTCGAAGCCGTTGGCGTCTGACGCCGTCCACCGCAGACTTTAGGCCCCCGCAGATTTAGGAAATGTAGAATGGCTACCCTGGAAATCAAGGACCTGCACGCCTCGGTGACCACCGAGGAAGGTGCCAAGGAGATCCTCAAGGGCGTCGACCTGACCATCCGGTCGGGCGAGACCCACGCGATCATGGGCCCGAACGGCTCCGGCAAGTCCACCCTGTCCTATGCCATCGCCGGCCACCCGAAGTACCAGGTGACCTCCGGCGAGGTGCTGCTGGACGGCGAGAACGTGCTGGAGATGAGCGTCGACGAGCGCGCCCGCGCCGGCCTCTTCCTGGCCATGCAGTACCCGGTCGAGGTGCCCGGCGTCTCGATGTCCAACTTCCTCCGCACCGCGGTCACCGCGGTCCGTGGCGAGGCCCCCAAGCTGCGCCACTGGGTCAAGGAAGTCAAGGAGGAGATGAACAAGCTCGAGATCTCCCAGGAGTTCGCCGAGCGCAGCGTGAACGAGGGCTTCTCCGGCGGCGAGAAGAAGCGCCACGAGATCCTGCAGCTGTCGCTGCTCAAGCCGAAGTTCGCCATCCTCGACGAGACCGACTCCGGCCTCGACGTGGACGCGCTGCGCGTCGTCTCCGAGGGCGTCAACGAGTACAAGGCTTCGAGCGAGGTCGGCGTCATGCTGATCACGCACTACACCCGGATCCTGCGGCACATCACGCCGGACTTCGTGCACGTGTTCGCCGGCGGCAAGATCGTCGAGTCGGGCGGCAAGGAGCTGGCCGACGAGCTGGAGGAGCACGGCTACGTCAAGTACGTCGGCAAGGCCGAGCCGGCCGCCATCTGACGTCTTCGGCGTCCGCCGGACCGAAGTTCCCGACTACACCGAGAGAGGAGTTGGCTCGATGACCACCACGGCTTCGAACAGCCCGACCAACTCTGTTCCCCTTGACGTGGCGGCGCTGCGCGCCGACTTCCCCATCCTGTCCCGCACCGTGCGCGACGGGAAACCCTTGGTGTACCTGGACTCCGGCGCGACCTCGCAACGGCCGACGCAGGTCCTCGACGCCGAGCGGCGGTTCCTCGAGACCTCGAACGCCGCCGTGCACCGCGGTGCCCACCAGCTCGCCGAGGAGGCGACCGACGCGTACGAGTCCGCCAGGGCCCGGATCGCGGAGTTCACCGGGGCCTCCCCGGAGGAGCTGGTGTTCACCAAGAACGCCACCGAGGGCATCAACCTGGTGGCGTACGCGATGAGCAACGCGGCCACCGACCCGGAGAGCGCGGCCGGCCGGTTCGTGGTCGGCCCGGGTGACGAGATCGTCATCACCGAGATGGAGCACCACGCGAACCTCGTGCCCTGGCAGCAGTTGTGCCAGCGCACCGGGGCGACGCTGAAGTGGTTCAAGGTGACCCCCGAGGGCCGCCTCGACCTCTCGGACATCGACGAGCTGATCACGCCGCGCACGAAGCTGGTGGCGTTCGCGCACCAGTCCAACGTGCTGGGCACGATCAACCCGGTCGAACGGCTGGTGGCCAAGGCGAAGCAGGTCGGCGCGCTGACCCTGCTCGACGCCTGCCAGTCGATCCCGCACGGGCTGTACGGCCAGGGCGCGGTCGACCTCGGCGCGCTGGGCGTCGACTTCGCCGTGTGGTCCGGGCACAAGATGCTGGCGCCGTCCGGCATCGGCGTGCTCTACGGCCGCACGGAGCTGCTCGAAGCGATGCCGCCGTTCCTCACCGGCGGCTCGATGATCGAGCTGGTCCGGATGGAGAAGACGACGTTCGCGCCGCCGCCGCAGAAGTTCGAGGCGGGCGTGCCGATGACCTCGCAGGCCATCGGGCTCGGCGCGGCCGTGGACTACCTGTCGGCGATCGGCATGGACCGCGTCGCGGCGCACGAGCACCTGCTCACCGAGCGGGCGCTGGCCGGGATCGGCGCCATCGACGGCGTCCGGATCATCGGGCCCACCGACCTCGCGGACCGCGGCGGCACGGTGTCGTTCGTGATCGACGGCGTGCACCCGCACGACGCCGGCCAGGTGCTCGACAGCCTGGGCATCGCCGTGCGCGTCGGCCACCACTGCGCGTGGCCGCTGCACCGGGCGTGCGGGGTGCCCGCCACCGTGCGGGCGACGTTCTACCTGTACAACACTCTGTCCGAAGTGGACGCCCTCGTCGACGGGATCCGCGAGGCGCAGAAGTTCTTCGGAGTCGCCCAGTGAACAGGACAGCACTGTGAACCTGGAGAGCATGTACCAGGAGATCATCCTGGACCACTACAAGAACCCGCACGGGCGAGGCCTGCGCGACCCGTTCGACGCGGAGTCGTTCCAGGTCAACCCGACCTGCGGGGACGAGGTCACGCTGCGGGTGAAGGTCGACGGCGGAAAGGTCGCCGACATCTCCTACGAGGGCCAGGGCTGTTCGATCAGCCAGGCTTCGACGTCCGTCATGACGGACCTCGTCGTGGGGCACACCGTGGAGGAGGCGTTCACCACCATGGACGCCTTCGTGGAACTGATGCAGGGCAGGGGCAAGGTCGAGCCGGACGAGGACGTGCTGGAGGACGGGATCGCCTTCGCGGGCGTCGCCAAGTACCCGGCCCGCGTCAAGTGCGCACTGCTCGGCTGGATGGCGTTCAAGGACGCTGTCGCCCGCACCACCACAGGAGCTGAGAAGGCATGAGCGAAGACACCCGGACCGCAGCCGTCGCCGACGAAGCGGAGGCTCCCGTTGCGGAGACCGCTGTTCCGGAGGCCCCCGCTTCGGCGGAGACCCCGGAGCACCGCGAGGGCCGCACGGCCGCCGACCTGCCGGAGCAGACCGGCTCGGTCCCGGCCGACGTGGCGAAGATCGAGGACATCGAGGAGGCCATGCGCGACGTGGTCGACCCCGAGCTGGGCATCAACGTCGTCGACCTCGGCCTGGTCTACGACATCCACGTGGAGGCCGACAAGTCGGTCACGCTCGACATGACGCTGACGTCCGCGGCCTGCCCGCTGACCGACGTGATCGAAGACCAGACCTCGGCGGCGCTGACCTCCGGCGGCCTCGTCAGCGACTTCCGGATCAACTGGGTCTGGATGCCGCCGTGGGGCCCGGAGAAGATCACCGACGACGGCCGCGAGCAGTTGCGCGCCCTCGGCTTCACCGTCTGACACCGCGCTTTTCCCAGGGCCACCTCGCATTTCGGTGCGGGGTGGCCCTTTTGGGTACGGGATTGTATAACGGCATATACGGCGCCGCTGGCGTCAAAGTTGGCTATGGAGTGTGACGACAGGTGATCGACGTGCGCCGCTCAGTTTTCGGTCCCGGGATAGGCGGTGTCGGGATCCTGCGAGCCGTCAGGAACGCTGCTCGCTGCAGCCGGGTGAAGATTCGGCCGGCCAGTCTCCGCGCTGGCCGCTCCGGCCAGTGACAGGACGGCGCCTGCCACCGTCGCGGCAAGCACGCTTACTGAGGCAATCCGACGAACCATGGACATTTCCCGCTCCTGCTGGATACGAAAACCACAGTGCCCGAGTCCACTGCATCGCCGCCGTGAGCCTGCCTTAAAGACGTCGGGATCTACCCAAAAGATTGGTGAGGCGACGAGCAGAGCTGGACGGAGGACGGGCAAGGTCACGCCGCCGGCCATGCCGACTATCGCCTGTTGTCGTACGGGTCCGTACTTACGGTACCGTATCAACCGTGAGCGAATCCTGTGTTGTCGTCGGCGCTGGTCCGGTCGGCCTGACCGCGGCACTCGCGCTGGCCCGGAAAGGCGTGCGTGTGCTGGTCCTGGAGGCTGAGTCACAAGGCCGGGACCGGCCGGGCAGCCGGGCGATCGGCTTCTTCTTCCCCACACTGAAGCGATGGGAGAGTGTCCTGCCGGGACTGGGCGAGTCGATCGCGACCTCGGGCATCCAGGTGCGGGGATACGACGCCTATTACGGCGCGAAGCGAGTCTTCGCGACTCGGTTCAAGCCGGCGCCGCCGATGAGGTGGGGCCGGGCCCTGCCGCAGCGCAAGGTCGAGGAGATCCTCTACGACCAGGCCGTCAGGCACGGCGTCGAATTCCGCTGGGCGGCGCCCGTCGCCGGCGTCACCACCCACGCCACCGGCGTCACGATCGAACTGGCCTCCGGCGAACAGCTCGCCGCGCCCTACGTCATCGCCGCCGACGGTGCGAAGTCGGTGGTACGCAAGGCAATCGGCGTGACGATGGCCGGCTGCACCGACCCGACCCCGTTCATCATCGTCGACGTCGACGAGCACCCCGACGGCTCGACCCCGGGCGCGCCCGGCTACTTCCAGTACCGCTGCCCTGAACTCGACGGGCGCAATGTCATGCACATGCCCTTCGCCGGCGGGATGCGGATCGACCTGCAATGCGCGCCGGACGACGACGCCGAGTACCTGGCCGGCCCCGAAGGCCTGCGGGAGTGGCTGCCCAAGATCGTCGACCCCTGGTTCGCCGACCACGTCCAATGGGTGTCGACCTACCGTTTTCATCAGGTCGTCGCCGACTCCTACACCGATCCGCGGCGCCGGGTACTGCTCGCGGGTGAAGCGGCACACCTGTTCGCCCCGTGGGGCGGGCGTGGCCTCAACTCGGGCGTGTTCGACGCCACCGACGCCGCGTGGGCGATCGCCGAAGCGCTGGACAGGCCCGACCCGGCCCAGGCGCGCACGGTGATCGAACGCTGCGCCACCGACCGTCGCCGGTGGGGCCTGCGCAACTGTGCCGTGTCGTCGAGAGGACTGCGGATCATGCGCGCGCAGGACCGGAGCATGCGGGTGCGGCGCGCTCTCGCCGCGCGGCTCGCGCCCCTCGTCCTGCCCGCCGGCGCGTGGCTGGCCAACGGGCCACTTCAGCTCACCCTGCCACGACCGGGAGCACCCACTTCGAATCGGTACTACTGATGACCGGGCTCCCCGAAACGACCCCGCCCGCGAGCGAAGCACGACGGCGCCAGCCGAGGATGCCGATCGACGTCCGCCGCGCGCAGGTGCTCGACGCGGCGTTGCGGCTGATCCTGCGCGACGGGTACGCGGCCGCGACGATGGAGGCCATCGCCCGCGAAGTGCAACTGGCCAAACCCCGCGTCTACAGCGCCTACCCGGGACGCGGCCCGCTCCTGGCCGCCTTGCTCGAACGCGAACAGCAACGGATGGTCGCCACGCTGGCCGAAGCGATGCCCGCGTTCACCGAGGACGGCGACGTCGACACCATCCTGGCGACCGCGATGACCAACCTGCTGGAATCGGCCACCGCGCATCCCGATTCCTGGCGGCTGCTGATGCTGGCGACCGACGACACTCCGGCCGAAGTCCGCGACCACACCGCGGCCGGACGGGAATTCGCCCTGCAACGACTACGCGCACTCCTGGACTGGGGCCGCGACCGCCGGCCGGGCCTCGCCGAGCTGGACCTCGAAATCGCCGCGCAATCACTGCTCGCGGTCGGTGAGCACGCCGTCCGGCTCGTGCTCACCCGTCCTGAGGAATTCACGCCGCAGCGCTACGCCAGGTTCACCCGTAGCCTGCTGGGTCTGCTGCCGGGCTGACGTAGTCAAAGACCAGGAACGCGTCGCCGAGCCGCTCGACGCGTTCCGCAAGGTTCCGCTGGACGATGGAAGACGACGTCGGAAAGGCCACGAGTGAGATGGTCCTGGTTCTCGGCCGCAGCTGACAGCACCGGGTGCGGGGCAAGGGCACGAAGCCGGAGTCAAGCCCGCCCGAGCGGTGACGGCACGGTGACGGGGCCGGCCGATCCTGTGGGGTGGCCACCCGCGAGCACCACTGAGGCCGCAGCCGCGGCATGGGAAGGTGAGGTGCGACATGGTCGACTTCGGCCCCCGTCCGACTCGGCAAGCCCCTGAGCAGACGCCGCTGGTCGCGCCGCGCGAGGCCGAACTTCCAGCGGCGACAATGCCTTCAGCCGTCCCCATGGACTTCAGCCGCGTTCCCGCCCGGTCCTCGACAACACGCGCCGCATCGCCGGAGCGCCCGGACGCTGTTGCTGACCAGACCGCCGCCGGATCGGTGCGGTCGCCCGGGACTCCGCTTCCGCCCGAGGTCCGGCGCCGGCTGGAAGCCCGGCTGGGTGAGGACCTCGGCGGAGTTCGAGTGCACAGCGGCCCCGAGGCGGCCCGCGCCGCCCGGGACCTGGGCGCGATCGCGTACACCTCGGGCGAGGCCATTGTGCTGGGCGACAAGGCCGGCGCCGCCGATGAGCACCTGCTGGCGCACGAGGCGGCCCATGTCGTGCAACAGCGGCACGCCAGCCGTCTCGTGCCGGGCATCAGTACCCCCACCGACTCGGCCGAACAGGCGGCCGATGCGGTGGCCGCGGGGGCGACGCGGTCCACCGCCGGTACCGGCGGTGCGGTGGCGGCGATCCTGCGGCAGGCCGACGTCACCAGGGAGAATGCGGGCGCGACACCCGCGGAGGTGGAGGCGGCCCTCACGGAATACCTGCAACGGGTGCAGCGGGAACAGGGCGGCCAGACGTTGCATTACACCGAGCAGGTGAAGTTCGCGGTCTTGCAGCTGTTCGTCGGCGATGTGAGGGGGATGACAGCCGTCCAGGCGCGGTTGTCCGGGGCGCTTCCCGGCACGCCAGCCGCCTTCGCGCACGAGGTCGCCCAGCAGGTGCGCGGCGTCATTCCCGCCGAGCGACTGAGCAAGCTACGTGCTGCCCCGGCCAAGGAGGGCTCCGACAAGCGGCCGAAGACCGTGGAAGAAGGGGCCGGTGCCCTGATCGTCGACTCGACCGTCGCTCCGATCGTCCGCGGGCTGAAGCTGTCCCCGGGCGTGCAGAAGAAAATCGTGGACGGCGCCAAGTCGGCGTTGACCGCGGGGGTGATCAAACTGGTCGACACCGTGCTGGACCAGGTGGGTGTGATCGGCGCGGACAAGGCCAGCATTCACAGCCTCGTCGAGGGCCTGATCAAGCAGCAGGCGGGCAAATCGATGGACCGCAAGCAGGACGGTGCCGGCAGCCCGTACGCGCCCGTCGTGCCGCCGTCGGTCGCGCCGGCGGTTCCGTCCGCGCCCGGCGAGACGATCGTCAAAGCGCCGGCGGTCCCGTTCGACTTCTCTCCGGTGAAGCCGCCGCCCAAACCGAGCGCCGCCCCCCCTACGCCGAGCCAGGTCGTCTCGTCGGTGGCCGCGCAGTTCGGCAGCCTGTCCTTGACGCCGGCGGGCATCCAGGCGGGCGGCTACGACCTTGTGAACGACTTCGCCGCCAAGGTCGAGGCAGGTCTCAACCTTGCCCAGAAGCAGCATCAAGACTCTCTGTACCTGGATCTCAGCGGCGATTACGCGAAGGTGAAAGACAAGGCCACCATTTTCGAGACGGCGATGGCGATCGTCTTCGCGGTGCGTGACGCACTGCCGCACCACGCCAGCTCGGTCATGCAAATCTATCTGCGGGCGGACGGGCGAGTTGTCCGCGGCTTCCGGCTGCACCCGGGCAACTGACCGGCTCGCGTTCATCCAGGCCGGTTCTGACTGAGATCGCGCAGATCGAGGACGACCTTTCCCCGGCGGGGTGGCTTCGCGGCCGTTTCGTGGGCTTGGGCCGCCTGGTGCGCCCCGTGGATTTCCCGGACCGGAACGCGGAACCGGCCCTGATCGGCGAGCGCGGCGGCGATGGCGAGTCCGTGCACGCCGTCGGCCTGACCGCCAAGGCGGCCCATGGACAGGCGGACGCCGTGAGCGGCCGCGCCGAAGTCGGCCAGGGTGACCACCCGGTCCGCGGCGCCGGTCAGGTCGATCAGTTCGCCCAGCGAACCGGCTCCCGCGACGTCGAGCGCCCGATCGGCGTCGGCTGTGGTCAGCGCGCGGACGCGGGCGGGCAGGCCGGGACCGTAGCCGACCGGTTCCGCGCCCAGGCCCTTGAGGAACTGGTGGCTTTCGGGGCGGGCGGTGCCGATCACGCGGGCGCCGCGAGCCACGGCGAGCTGGACCACGATGCTGCCGACGCCGCCGGCCGCACCGTCGACCACCAGGGTCGTGCGGTCGTCGACGTCGAGCAGGTCCAGGGCGCGGGTCGCGGTCTCGATGCCGGTGCCGGCCGCGCCGGCCTCGGCCCAGCTCAGGCCGTTCGGTTTGGGCGCCCAGAAATCCAGGACCACGAACTGCGCGCTCGCACCGCCCAGGCTGGCCACGTCGACCGCACCGAAGACCTCGTCGCCGACGGCGTAGCCCGTCACCTCGGCACCGACCTCGTCGATCACGCCGGCGGCGTCGACGCCGGGAATGTGCGGCAGGGCGAGGTTCCGGCTCATGGCGGTCTCACCCGCGCGCAGTCCCAGGTCGACGGGTGAGACCGCGGCCGTCCTGGCCACGATGCGGACCTGGCGGGGGCCGGGACGCGGCGCGGGCGCGGTGCCCACGGCCAGTACCCCGGGCGGGCCGAATCGCTCGAACTGCACAGCGAACATGATCACCTCTCCGGCCCGGGCCGTCCGGGCGTTTGATGGGGTAAACCTGGTTCCGGGGCAGACGTTCCGTCATCCGGGGAAATGAGAGGGGAGCGCGGGGCAATGACTCGGAAAGTCCGGGCCGACGCGGTCGGCAACCGTGAGCACCTCGTGGCGACGGCTCGTGCAGCCTTCGCGGCGGAGGGCGTGGACCTGTCCATGCGCGAGGTCGCCCAGCGCGCCGGGCTGGGCGTCGCGACGCTGTACCGGCACTTTCCGACGCGCACCGACCTGATCAGCGAGGCTCTCGCCGAACACGTGGCGGCGTGCCGGGCGGGCATGCGGATCGCGGAGTCGGAGCCGGACGCGTGGCTCGCGCTGAGCGGCGCCATCCGCTGGTTCGCCGAGCACCAGATCCGCGCCCCCGGGCTCAACGAGGCCCTGTCCGGTCCACACGCGACCGTTTTCCGTGCCGACCGGCAGGCCCAGGCGGCGGCGCTGGAGCGGCTCGTCGCGCGGGCGCAACGGCAGAGCGTCCTGCGGCCGGGCGTCTCGGTCGCCGACGTCCGCGTCGCGCTCATGGCCATCTCGTCGCTGCGCCCCACCCGGGCCCATCCTCGGCCGGCCGCCATCCGTACGGTGCTGGGCCTGCTGCTGGAAGGGCTGCGTTCGCCCGGCGTCGGCGGAATGCCGCGAACGCCCGGTCCGGCACGCTATAACTGAATCCATGACGGAACCAGGGAACAGCGAAGACCCGGCCGACAGACCCCGGCGCGGGCTGGCCGTGGCGGCGGTGTCGGTGGCGGTGGTCAGTCTTGTGCTGGCGGTGTCGACGTGGGCGGCCTGGCTGCTGGTGCGGCCGCGGGTGCTGGCCCAGCCCGGAAACGCGTTCCTCGGGCAGGCCCTGCTGTTCGTGCTCGGCGCGTTGTGGTTCGTGGCGCTGCTCGCGGGGGCGCTGGCGATCGTCTTCGGGATCACCGGTGGCGCGCGTCGGCATGACGGCGACCTGGCGCGGGCCGGCGCGTTGACCGGGGTGCTGACCTGCCTCGTCGCGCTCGCCGGGGCGGTCACCTTCGCGCTCAGTCCTACGTGGACGCCGATCGTGGCGTACCCGGACAGCCCCGGCAGTTATGACAACTATTTCGACCACGGGAAGTAAATGACCGTCCTGCGCTCCCTCCTGCTCTTCCTCGCCGCCGCGGTGCTGGAGATCGGCGGCGCCTGGCTGATCTGGCAGGGGGCGCGCGAGCACCGCGGCTGGGCCTGGATCGGCGGCGGCATCGTGGCGCTCGGGCTGTACGGATTTGTTGCCACCCTTCAACCGGACGCCCATTTCGGCCGCATCCTCGCGGCGTACGGCGGGATTTTCGTGGCCGGCTCGCTCGCCTGGGGCATGGTGGCCGACGGCTACCGGCCCGACCGTTTCGACGTGATCGGCGCGCTGCTCTGCCTCGCGGGCGTCGCGGTCATCATGTATGCGCCGCGAACCGGGTAACGTTCGCGGAACGGGCACGATAGACGAGCGTGATCGAACCGGACTTCCCCGCTCCGCCGCCCGCAACTCCTGTTCAACGGCGGTTTTCGCCGCTGCTGGCCATTTTTCTGGTGGTCCTCGTCGCCGGCGCGGTGCTCACCGGGTTCGGGCTGGTGAAGGTGTTCAGCTACCGGGTGGTCACCCTGCCCGGCGGCTCGATGGACTCGACGGTGCCCCCAGGGACCTCAGTGATCTACCGGCTGCGCGACGGCGAGGAAGTCCGCCGGGGCGACCTGGTCGTCTTCGAGGCCGAACAGTTCACGGAGGATCCGGGCTCCCGGTTCGTCAAGCGGGTCATCGCGGTCGGCGGCGACACGGTGGAGTGCTGCGACGCGCGGCACCGGATCGAAGTGAACGGCAAGCCGGTCACCGAGCCCTACCTCGACCCGGCCGTGACACCGGAGCGCGGGGCCCTGCCGTTCAAGGCGAAGGTCCCGGCCGGGGCGATTTTCGTCGCGGGGGACACCCGGGACAATTCCAACGACTCCCGGGTCTACGCGGACCAGCCCGGCGGCGGCGCGGTCCTTCTGTCCAAAGTGGATGGCGTGATCGTGGCCGAGGGCAGCCTGTTCTGGGCCAAGGCCTTGAAACCCACCACGGCGTTCACCGACGCCGGGCTGTCCGGCGCGGCCACTGAGGACACCGGGCCTGTCACCGCCAGGCTCACCGTCGCCGGGGGAGCGCTGCTGTTCCTGATCGGGTTCGCCGGCGCGATCGTGGCGGCCGCCCGCTCCGCCGGAAGACGGCGAACCGCCGCCGCCCCGCCTGGGCACTGAGCACCCGAACATCACGACACACAACGCCCGGACGAACCCGATCCGGACACCGGGGACCCCGGCGGCGCGCACCATCAGGGGAATCCCTCGACTGCCACGTACCGTGCGCGGTCTCCTACTTTCGGACGTGGCCGCGCATTCGGTGAACTCCTAACGTGTTCGATCGAACCGCGGTTGCCGATTTCCGGCAGCCGAATGGGATTTCCCCGGCGAAGGAGACACGATGAAGGTACGCGGGTTCGGGCGGATCGCGGCGCTGGCTCTCGCCGTCGCGGCGCCGCTGGGCATCGGCTTGGTCACGGCGCCCGGCGCGTCGGCCGCTGCGGCGACCACGGTGTACTACGACTCCAGCGGCGCGCCCGACTACCTGGCGCAGATCGACCAGGGCGCGGCGAACTGGAACGCCGCCGTGAACGACGTGAAGCTGGTCAAGGGGGACGGCACCGGGACCGTGGTGTTCCACGAGACCAACAGCGGCGGGTCGTACACGAACACCGACGGACACGGCAACGGCGACATCTACCTCGACACCAGCCAGGTGGCCGAGGGATTCGACCCGACGCGTATTGCGGCGCATGAGCTGGGGCATAACCTGGGGCTGCCGGATGATTACAGCGGGCCTTGCTCGGAGCTGATGTCGGGGCATGGGCCTGGGACTTCTTGTAAGAACGCCAAGCCTAGTGCGGCGGAGGTTTCCAAGGTGGAGTCGTTGTGGGCCAACGGGTTTGCTGTTGTGGGGGCTGGGAGTCGGGTTACTTCGGTTTACTGAGTTGGGGCAGTAAACCGGGTGAGGTAACGGCACCCCGAAGTTTGATTGTGACTACGGCGCTGGCCACGTTTTGGCTTCGGATCGGGGTGCGGGGGTGGGGCTGGGTGGTGACTCGCGTTCGTTGTTCGGGTGCGGTGGGGTGGGGCTGGGTGAGTGGTGGTTCACGCTTGAGAGGGAGGTGGGAGGCCTGCGGTGCTGGAAAGATCGCTGTGTGCGGTTTCTGCGGCCTGTCCTTTCCCGGGTGACCTATCGGCGGTGGGCCTATCTCATCGTTGGTGGGGCGCTCAGCGTGCCGTACCTGGTGTTCGCGGTGGCGGCGGTGACGGTGGTGTCCTCGGTGCTGTTCGAGTCCTCGACGGTGGGGGCGCTGGTGGTCGGGGGAGCGGTCACCCTGGTGGTGGTCGTGGCGACGTCGTTCTTGCCGGTGGTGCGGGTGCTGGAGGCGGTGGCGGTCCGGGAGCTGCTGGGGGATCCGGCGCGCGGCGCGGACGGGCGGGTCGTGGGGTTTCGGACGCGGGCGCGGCACAGCCTGATGTTTCTGCTGCACGTCGGGTGCGGGGCGGTGCTCAGCATGGTCTCGCTGGCGGTGCCGGTGGGGTTCGGGCTCGCCGTCATCGCGATGGTCACCGGGCAGTTGGTGGAGAGCGACGACGCGACCGTCGACGTGCCGCCGGGGTGGGAGTCCGTGTGGCTGCCCATCACCTTCGTGATCGGGTTCGTCGTCCTCCTCTACCTGGTGTGGGGCGTCGGCGGGGTGTTGCGGGAGGTGGCGAAACGGCTGCTCGGCATGTCCGCCGCCGAGCGGATCGTCGAGTTGGAGCGGCAGACCGAGCGGCTGTCCGAGCGCACGCGGCTGGCCCGCGAGCTGCACGACTCGGTGGGGCACGCGCTGTCCGTCGTCACCGTGCAGGCCGGGGCCGCGCGGCGGACGCTGCACAGTGACCCGGGGTTCACCGAGCAGGCGCTCACCGCGATCGAGGAATCGGCGCGCACCGCGCTTGACGACCTTGACCATGTCCTCGGGCTGCTTCGTGACGGGGACACCACGCGGGCGCCGCAGTCCGGGCTGGACGACCTGCCCGTGCTGGTCGGCGCTGCCCGGCTGGCCGGCGCCGACGTCACGGCCGAGCTGCACGGCGCGCCGGCCGACGTGCCCGCCGTCGTTTCGCGGGAGGTGTACCGGATCCTGCAGGAATGCCTGACCAACGCCGTGCGGCACGCCGGTAGGGTGCCGGTGGCGATGACCGTCGCCATCATGGCGGGCGGGCTGCGGGCCACGGTCACCAATCCGCTGGGCGCCGCGCGGGTCCAGCGGGCCGGCGGGGGACGCGGGTTGCGCGGCATGGCCGAACGGGCGGAGCTGCTGGGCGGCACGTTCTGCGCGGGGCCGGTCGGCGTCCGCTGGGAGGTAGTGGTGACGGTGCGGTGGGGGAGCCGATGAGCGTGGGCGTGCTGCTGGTCGACGACGAGCCGCTGATCAGGATGGGGCTGCGCGCGATCGTCGACGCCGAGCCGGACCTCACCGTGCTCGGTGAGGCCGCCGACGGCGCCGGGGTGACCGGGCTGGTGGCGAAGCTGAACCCGGACGTGGTGCTGATGGACGTCCGGATGCCCGTCGTCGACGGGATCCGCGCCACCACCGACCTGATGACCGCGCTGGCCGAGCCGCCCAAGGTGATCGTGGTGACCACCTTCGAGAACGACGACTACGTCTACGACGCGCTCCTGGCCGGCGCCAGCGGGTTCCTGCTCAAGCGCGCGCGGCCGGAGGAGATCGTCGCGGGCATCCGCACCGTCGCGGCGGGCGAGTCGCTGCTGTTCCCCGCCGCGATCCGGCGGCTGGCCGAGAAACACGCGCGCGGTGGCGGACGCGACGGGCTGAACCGCGCCGGCCTCACCGAGCGGGAGCGCGAGGTGCTGCGGCTGATGGCCGCCGGACTGTCCAATGTGGAGATCGCGGGTCGGCTGTACGTCGGCGTGCAGACGGTGAAGACGCATGTGGGCAACGTGCTCGCGAAGCTCGGCGCCCGCGACCGCACCCAGGCCGTGATCCGGGCCTACGAAACGGGATTCGTCACGCCGAGCGGCTGACGGCCACGTCGCGGCCGACCCCGCGCAGCACCTCCACCCGGTCCGAGCCCGGGCGGCTCAGCACCCAGCTGGAGCCGGACACGGCCTTCGCCCGCTTCTTCAGCGGCGCGAGCAGGCGCGAGGCTTCGCGGTACGAGCCGAGGGAACCGCTGCCGCACACCAGCGTCGCCAGCGACACCGTGACCGGCAGGCCCTCGGCCGACCAGCTCGTGTCCAGCAGGGCCGCGGCGACGGTGCCGATCTCGTCGACGTCGCAGACGATCAGGAAGTCGTCGCCCCCGACGTGGCTCACCCGCATCCGCCGCAGCTGCCCCGCCAGGCCGGACAGCGTCGAGCCGAGCTCGCGGATCAGGTCGTCGCCCGCGGCGAAACCGGCGTTGTCGTTGACGGCCTTGAACGAGTCGACGTCCAGCCACGCGGCCACGAACGGCTCGCCGACGGCGATGCGGCGCTCGACGTCGCGGGCCACCGTCTCGCTGCCGGGCAGCCGGGTGAGCGGGCTGAGCGTCACGGCCTCCTCGACCTTCGCCTCGGCGACCCCGCGCACCACCTCGGTCACCAGCACCACGCCGAGGCAGCGGCCGGAGCCGTCGACCACCACGACGTCGTCGCCGGTGCGGCCCCAGTCCGCGTCGGTGACCAGCTCCAGGAATTCCAGCGCGCTCGCGCCGGCTTCGATGGTGTGCGGCTGGTCGGCCAGCCGCTCGGCCGGCCGCCGCGCGTGCAGTGCGTGCCCGTACGGACCCGTTACCGCCACGAGGAACCGCGTCCGGTCCACCGACCACTGTGGACGGTTGTCGTCGTCGACGCCGACCACCCCGCTCGGTGCGTCGGCCGCCGCGAGGACCGCGCGGACGTCGTCGCAGGTCGCCTCTTCGGGCAGCGTGGTGGCCGGGCGGAGGAAGTCGCCCACACGGGGTGCCTGCGGCGGCGCCGGGGTGCGGCGGTCGTCCGGCAGGACGGCGCCCGCGGCCGGCGCTGAGCGGTGCGCGGCGGGCGGGGCCAGCAGGTTGCCCTGCGCGATCCGCACGCCCAGGCTCTGCGCGGCGTCCAGCTGCGGCCCGGTCTCGATGCCGGTGGCGACGAGCCGGATGCCGGTGCGGGTGGTGTAGTGCAGCAGCGATTCGACGACGGCGACCGACGCCGGCTCGTCCGGCAGGCCGCGCAGCACACTCCGGTCGAGCTTCACCAGGTCCACCGGCGCGCGCACGAGCAGCGCGAGCGGCAGGTCGCCGCGGCCGAGGCCGTCGAGGGCCAGCCGGAAGCCCAGCTCGGTCAGCGCCCGCATGGCCTCGACCAGCTGGTCGGCCGGCAGGTGCGAGAACGGCGGCCCGACCTCGAGGACCACGTCGCGGGTCCGGCGCCCGGCCGCGCCGAGCTCGGCGATCAGCTCGTCGAACGCGCCCGGGCCGGCGGCCAGCGTGCGGGCGGAGAGGTTCAGGTGCAGCGGCAGCGCGCTGGGCCGCTCGGCTTCCTGGCGCACGGCGGTGGCCGCGAGGCCCAGGTCCACCTCGGCGAGCCGGCCGGCGCGCCGCGCTTCGGCGAGCAGCTCGTGCGCGGTGCCCTTGCCCGGACGGGCCAGCGCTTCGTACGCCAGGACGCCGCCGGTGTGGAGGCTGTACATCGGCTGGAAGGCGAAGCGGACCGCACCGGGCGTCGTCACCCTTCGATCGTCGCAGCGGCCCGCGGGCCAGGGAAACCGTTGTCGACAGATGTTCACCGCCCGGGAACCTGGGTTACCTGGAACGGAGTAACCGGCTGTCGCACCGCGTGGTCATCCGTGCTCCTTCCGCACCGGTCGCAGCCCCGCCAGCCGGGCCCGGAGTCCCGGCGGCGCGGCGCGGAACAGCTTCGCCATCGCCGCGGCCGTGCCGGGCAGGTCCTCGCGGCCCGAGGTGAACGCGCGCTGGGCCGCGGGCGGGAGCGTGAAGAACAGGTCGAAGAACTTGGCCGGCTCACCGGGCGGCATCGCGCGTAACGCGTGCAAGCCGTGGCGCCGCAAGGAGTGCACGGCTCGGGCTTCGGGCGTCCACAGCGTCCTTTTCGCCGCGCGCACCGCGGCCGGAGGCCCGGCTTCGAAGGCACCGGCGATCGCGGCGGCGACGCGAGGGGCCAGCCGTAGCGACGTCGCCAGGCTGTACCCGGTGGCCGGGTGGACCAGGCCCGCCGCGACTCCGAACGGGACGACCGCGCCCCGGCCGGGCAGCGGCACGTCGAGCACGATCCGGACCCGCTCTTCCGCGAACGCGGACCGGCCACGCAGGCCCGCGGCGGCCAGCCGGGCACGCAGCCGCCGGGCGAGCTCGTCGACCGGCACCCCCGGCCGGTGCGCGAGCGAGGTTTCTTCGACCAGCACCGAGCCGTCGCCCAGCGGCAGCTGATAGCGGAAACTCTGGCCGCCGCCGCGCCAGTCCATGAACACCGCCGCGTCCGGCCCCAGCCGCTCGGCGTCGGCGGCGGGCAGGACAAGCCCGTACGCCGTCTGCTCCGTGCGCGGGCCGCGAAGTGCGCCGCCGGAGAGGACGCGGCTCGCGCCGGAGGCGTCGACGACCACGGCGGCGGCGAGCCTGCGGTCGTCGGTCAGCACCACCGTCGCCCCGTGGCGGCCGGGTTCGACGGCGGCCGCCTGCCCGGTGACGACGCGGACGCGCTCCCCGGTCAGCCAAGTGCGCAGGCCCTCGTTGTCGAGCACGAGGTAATCGCGGCCGAGCCGGTGCTCCCGCGTGCCGAACGCGACGGTGGCCGCCGGCGCCGCCGCGATCACCCCGCCGGGCAGCCCGGGCAGCTCGTCCGACCAGACGCCGTAGGTGTTGCGCCACGGACGGTGCGGCGCCGGGTCGACGACGGTCGTCGCCAGGCCGCGCCGGGCGCACGCGCGCGCCAGCGCCCACCCGGCGGGCCCGCCGCCCGCGATCAGCACGTCAGCCACGTCGGAGATCCTGCCGCACTCCCGCCGGCCGGGTCAGTACGGTGGGCCGCATGGACGAGACCGACCCGAGGGCCGCGCGGCGCGACCCGGCGAGCTCGGCTGGCGGGTTCACCGACCTGGCCACCAGCCCGTTCCGCATCGACCGGGACCGCATCACCGCCTCCCCGTTCTTCGCCCGGCTGGGCGGGGTGACGCAGGTGGTCAGCGCCGCGGGCGCCGGGTTGCTGCACAACCGGCTCACCCACAGCCTCAAGGTCGCGCAGGTCGCCCGCGCCATCGCCGAGCGGATCAGCGGCGCCGGCGAATCGGCCGAGCTGGCCGCGAAGCTGGGCGGCTGCGACCCGGACGTGGCCGAGGCCGCGGCGCTGGCGCACGACCTCGGCCACCCGCCGTTCGGGCACCTCGGCGAGCAGACGCTCGACCGCATCGCCCGGCACCGGTTCGGCCTCGCCGACGGCTTCGAGGGCAACGCCCAGTCGTTCCGCATCATCACCACCACCGACGTGCGCGGCCCGTCGGCGATCGGCCTCGACCTGACCACGGCCGTGCGCGCCGCGGTGCTCAAGTACCCGTGGGCGCGGCTGCACCACCCGGCCCCGCACCCGACGTCGCTGCCGAACCCGCCCCGCGGCGCGGCCGAGCCGGACGACGCGCCGGGCACCGGCGCGAGCAAGTTCTCCGCCTACGTGACCGAGCTGGACGACTTCGCCCAGGCGCGCGCCCCGTTCACCGGCCGCATCGAGCCGTGGCAGCAGACGGTGGAGGCGTCCGTGATGGACACCGCCGACGACATCGCCTACGCCATCCACGACCTGCAGGACTTCCACCGCATCGGGGTGCTGCAGCACGCGCCGGTCGCCGCGGAGCTGGGGGAGTGGCTCGGCCACGCCCTCGACCTGGCGGCGCTGGACGACGACCAGCTGTATTCGGAAATCCGCCGCCCCGGCCGCTCACTGGAGCGGATGCGGCGCCGGATGCACCACCGGGACGCGTGGATCGTGGACGACGACGCGTTCACCCAGGCCGTCGGGCGAGTGCACCGCGAGCTGGTGGACGGCCTGCTCGCGGACAGCTTCGACGGCTCGATCGAGGCCGAGCAGGCGACCGCGGCGTTCTCGGCCAACTGGACCTCGCGGCTGGTCGACGGGGTGATCGTGGCGTCCTCGCCGTCCACCCGCTCCGGGCACGTCTCGCTGCGGCCCGCGCAGTGGCACGAGGTGCAGGTGCTGAAGTTCGTGCACCGCCGTTTCGTGCTGCTGCGCGCGGACCTCGCGCTGCACCAGCGGGGCCAGGCCGCGCTGGTGACCAGCCTGGTCGACGCGCTCGACGCGTGGCTGCAGGACCGCGACGAGGTGTCGCGCCTGCCGCGGCGCCTGCACGACCTGGTCGAGCTGGCGCACGAGGAGTACAGCCTCGTCGCGGGCACGGCGCCGGAGCTGCTGGTCGGCGCGACCGGCGAGCGGGTGCAGGGCGCCGACGCCGTCCGGAGCCTCGCGCGGGGGCGCGCGGTGGTGGACTTCGTGGCTTCGTTGACGGACAAACAGGCCGTCACGCTGCTCGACGCGCTGTCCGGCCGGTCCGCGCAGCCGTGGTCGGACTCGTTTGTCCTCTGAGGCGTCCCGGTTGTCTTCTGACTGTCTTCTGACCGCTGCCGAACGGCCTACGACGATCGGCGGGTGGCGGGAGATTACCTACCCTATGTCACCCTAACGGCTGATTTTTACGAAGACGCACAGTACTTAGCTAAGGCCAGCCGGTGATCACCGGCATTGGCCAGCGTGAGTCGGGGCACGCAGTGCGAGATTCGGAGGCGCACGTGCGTCGAAGCCGTTCTACCAAAGCCGCCAGAGCCGAAAGACCCAGAAGAGACACGCGGAGCCGGGCGGCCGTCCTGGCCGCCGGGGCCGCGGCGCTGCTCGCCGCGCTGGGCCTGGTCGCCCCGCCCGCGGGCGCGGCCACCACGTCCACACCGGACACCTTCTCCGCCACCGCCGCCCGGCAGATCGCCGCGCTGCAGGCGGTGAAGACCGGGCAGACCCCGGTCGAGTCCAAAATAGACAGCCGGTTGCTGGTCGAGCAGAAGCTGCGGGCTCAGCGGCTCAGCGCGTCGGCCGTCCCCGCGCTGAAGGCGGGCGACGTGTCCGCCGCCGGCACCGCGCTCGTCGACATCCGCGCCACCAAGGTCACCGACGGGCTGGTCAGTGACCTGCGCAAGGCGGGCGCGGGCATCCGGTCGCTGTCGGACCGGGAGGCGAGCATCCGCGCCGAGGTGCCGCTGGCGGCGTTGCCCGCCATCGCCGCGCGCGCCGACGTGAAGCGAGTCGAGACCGCCGACCAGGCGATCACCGCTCGCGAGCTGGAGCACCCGGCCGCGCCGGGCAAGGCCGCCCCGGCCGAGACCAAGCAACAGAAGGGCGCCCGCATCGAGGGCGAGCTGAAGAAGGCGCTCGCGGCGAAGAACCAGCGCTCCGCCGCCGCGGCCACCATCACCAGCGAGGGCGACCGCGCGCACAACGCGGACCTCGCCCGTCAGCAGTTCGGCGTCACCGGCACCGGCGTGAAGGCCTGCGCCCTGTCCGACGGCGTCGACTCCCTCGCCGTCTCGCAGGCGAAGGGCGAGCTGCCCGCGAACGTCGACGTCCCCGCGGGCCAGGCGGGCTCGGGCGACGAGGGCACCGCGATGCTCGAAATCCTCCACGACCTCGCACCCAACGCCGCGCTCGGCTTCGCCTCGGCCTTCCAGTCGGACGCGAGCTTCGCCGACAACATCCGCACTCTTCGCTTCCAGTCGCACTGCGACGTGATCGTCGACGACGTCATCTACTTCGCGGAATCCCCGTTCCAGGACGGGATGATCGCCAAGGCCGTGAACGACGTGACCGCCGACGGCGCGCTCTACTTCTCCTCCGCGGGCAACGAAGGCAACGTCGCCGACGGCACCTCCGCGCACTGGGAAGGCGACTTCGCCGACTCCGGCAAGACGGTCGGCAAGTTCGCCGGCACCGCGCACAACTTCGCGGGCGCCGGGGGCAACCAGGTCTTCGAGCCGATCTCGGACGCCTCGTCCGCCGGCATCCCGGTGACGCTGAACTGGTCGGACCCGCTCGGCGCGGCGTCGGACGACTACGACCTCTACCTGCTCGACGCCACCGGCAACGTGGTCAGCTTCAGCCAGAACGTGCAGAACGGCACCCAGGACCCGTTCGAGATCCTGTCCACGCCGTTCTTCGGCGGCACCGGGCTGCGGCTCGCGGTCGTCAAGTACGCCGGTGAAGGGCGCTACCTGTCGCTGACCGCGTTCAACAGCCGGTTCAAGGACTCGGCCGACGGCCTGAAGGCCTACACCACCCCGGGTGTCGTGGTCGGCCATTCGGCCGCGCGCAACGCGTTCGCCGTCGCCGCGGCGCCCGCCGGTGCCGCGTTCGGCCGCCCGCTGGAGCCGGGCGACCCGGCCAACCCGGCCGGCCCGTTCCCGGCCGCGTTCTCCGGCGCCAGCAAGGCCGAGCGGTTCAGCTCCGACGGCCCGCGGCGGATGTTCTACGAAGCCGACGGCACGCCCATCACCCCGGGCAACGTCTCCGCGACCGGTGGTGAGCTGCGGGGCAAGCCCGAGATCACCGCGGCCGACGGCGTCCGCACCTCGGTGACCGGGTTCGACCCGTTCTTCGGCACCTCCGCGGCCGCCCCGCACGCCGCCGGGATCGCGGCGCTGGTGCTGTCCGGCAACCCCGGACTGTCCGCTTCGGACGTTCGCGACGCGTTCCTGAACACGGCCGTGGACATCGAGGCGCCCGGCACCGACAACCTGACCGGTGCGGGGGTCATCCTCGCCGACAAGGTGCTCGCCTACACCGGGGCCAGCCCGCAGCCCTACGCCCAGGCCCAGCCGCCGACGGTGAAGGCGACCGACGGCGGCTCCTCGCTGGACCCCGGCGACACGGCGAAGGTGACGCTGCCGGTGACCAACACCGGTGACGGCATCGCGTCGTCCACCAGCGTCGTGCTGACCAGCCCCACCCCGGGCGTCACGATCGCGCCGCGCGCCAAGGCGTACGGCACGATCAGCCCGGGCCAGACCGGCGTGAACGACTTCACCGTCACCGTGCCGGCGAGCCAGCAGCTCGGCGTCCCGGTGGTGCTGTCCGCCAAGGTGACGTTCGCGGGCTCGTTCTCGCCGCTCACCAGCACGTTCCAGGTCGGGGTCGGCACGCCGTCACCGGTGGCGCAGACCTTCGCCTACACCGGCCCGGTGGTGGCGATCCCGGACAACTCGCCGCTCGGCGCCTCGGTGCCGCTCGTGGTGAGCGGGGTCGGGCCCGCGTCCAAGGTGTCGCTGTCGATCGACGGCACCACCTGCACCACCACCGAAGGCGCGACGACGGTCGGCATCGACCACACGTACGTGGCCGACCTGGCCGGCACGCTGATCTCGCCCTCGGGCGCGACGGCGACGCTGTTCCAGCACACCGGCACCAGCGCCAACAACCTGTGCCAGGTCGTGTTCGACGATTCGGCGGTGAAACCGTTCAGCAGCCTCACCTCGCTGGACGCGCCGTTCACCGGCACCTACCGGCCGGCGAACGCGCAGACCCCGCTGAGCGGCATCGGCGCGGCCGACGGCACGTGGACGTTCAAGGCGGTGGACAGCGCGGTCGGTGACACCGGTTCGATCCGCAGTGTCTCGCTGCACGTCAACGGCTACGTCGGTGCCGTCCCGGCGCCGGGGCAGGCCGCCGGGGTGCACCAGTCGGTGACCACGGGGCCGGTCCACCCGGCCAACGCCCTCGCCTGATCCCCAAGGGTCCCTGAAGGCCACCATGAGGGTCGGATATGCCCTCATGGTGGCCTTCAGGGACTTCGGCGGGAGGGGTGGGATGGCCGTACCGTTGCCGTCATGGCGAAGGCACGTCAGGTCGCGGGCGGCGGGCGGGCGGTCGAGGTGGCGCCGGACCGGCTCGCCGGCTGGTTCGCGCGCTTCGCGGAGCGCAACGACGGTGTCCGCGCGACCGTGCTCGGTCCGCGTGAGGTCTGCGTGACAGCGGGCAACGGGGTCACGGCGACCGCCACTGTCCCGTTCGGACCGCTGGCCATGACGGGGGAGCGTGAGGGGCTGGCCGTTGAGCCGTTTGTCGCCCACGTGCTCGTGCCGCGGCTGGTCGCGCTGCTGCTGGTGCGCCTCGGCGGGCACAGCCTCGGCCTGGCCCGCGGCGGGGTGGTGGTGCTCTCGCGCACCGACCGGCACCTGGTGCACGGCCGGTCCGCCGCCGGCGGCTGGTCGCAGCAGCGGTTCGCGCGCCGCCGCGCGGGACAGGCACGGACGGCGTTGAACACCGCCGCCCAGGACGCTTTCGAGGTCCTCGTGCCCCGGCTGTCCGAAGTGGACGCAGTGGTGCTCGGCGGCGATCGGCACGCGCTGGACCGGCTGCGCGGGGACCGCCGGCTGGCGCCGCTGTTCGCTCGCGCGGAGCCGAGGGTGCTGGAGATCGCCGAACCTCGGCGAACCGTTCTCGAAGACGCGGCGGAGCAGGCGATCTCCGTGGAACTGGTGCTGCGCGAGAGGTGAACTCCCGGTGAAGCCGGAGTGAGACCGGCCACGGGGCGGAAAACCCGTGGACGCCGACCCGTACACTCGATCTCGTGGAAATCCTGCTGGAGTAGCGGCCGCACCGGACACCCGTGTCGAAACCGGGTGGTGCCGGTGCCCGAAGCTGTCCACGTCCACCCCCCGAATCCGGGAGTTTCTCTTGATCACGGCCACTGGCCTCGAGCTGCGTGCCGGCTCGCGCATCCTGCTCAACGGCGCCACCGTCCGCATCCAGCCCGGCGACCGCATCGGCCTGGTCGGCCGCAACGGCGCCGGCAAGACCACCTCGCTGAAGGTGCTCGCCGGCGAGGGCGAGCCGCACGCCGGCGACGTCCGCCGCAGCGGCGAGCTGGGCTACCTGCCACAGGACCCGCGCGAAGGCGACCTGTCCGTCACCGCGAAGGACCGCGTGCTGTCCGCGCGCGGGCTCGACACGCTGCTGCGCGACATGGAGAAGGCGCAGACGGCGATGTCCGAGCTGGTCGACGAACGCCAGCGCGACAAGGCCATCAGCCGCTACAGCCGACTCGAAGAGCGCTTCGCGTCACTGGGCGGTTACGCCGCGGAGAGTGAAGCCGCGCGCATCTGCTCGAACCTCGGCCTGGCCGACCGTGTGCTGTCGCAGACGCTGAGCACGCTGTCCGGCGGCCAGCGCCGCCGCGTGGAGCTGGCGCGCATCCTGTTCGCCGCCGCCGAGGCGGGCGCGGGCGGCAAGTCCGAGACGATCCTGCTGCTCGACGAGCCCACCAACCACCTGGACGCCGACTCGGTCACCTGGCTGCGCGGCTTCCTCAAGCAGCACGACGGCGGGCTCGTGGTGATCAGCCACGACGTGGAGCTGCTCGGCGACGTCGTCAACAAGGTCTGGTTCCTCGACGCGACGCGCGGCGAGCTCGACCTGTACAACATGGGCTGGCAGCGCTACCTCGACGCGCGCGCCACGGACGAGAAGCGCCGCCGCCGCGAGCGCGCGAACGCCGAGAAGAAGGCGTCCGCGTTGCAGCAGCAGGCCGCGAAGCTCGGTGCGAAGGCGACGAAGGCGGTGGCGGCCAAGAACATGGCGCGCCGCGCGGAGCAGATGCTGTCCGCCCTCGACGAGACCCGTCACGCCGACAAGGTCGCCCGGATCAAGTTCCCGGAGCCGGCGCCCTGCGGCCGCACGCCGCTGATGGCCGAGGGTCTGTCGAAGTCTTACGGCTCGCTCGAGATCTTCACCGGGGTCGACCTCGCCGTCGACCGGGGCTCGAAGGTCGTCGTACTCGGATTGAACGGTGCCGGAAAGACGACATTGCTCCGGTTGCTCGGCGGAATGGAAACTCCGGACACCGGATCCTTGGTGCCGGGTCACGGAATGCGTTTGGGCTATTACGCACAGGAACACGAAACGCTCGACCATGAAGCGAGCGTGTGGGAAAACATCCGACATCTGGCCCCGGACACCGGCGCCCAGGAGTTGCGTAACCTGCTCGGCTCGTTCCTCTTCACCGGCGAACAACTCGACCAGCCCGCCGGCACGCTTTCCGGTGGCGAGAAGACGCGCCTCGCGCTGGCCGGCCTGGTCTCCAGCGCCGCCAACGTGCTGCTGCTCGACGAGCCTACGAACAACCTGGACCCGGCCAGCCGCGCGCAGGTGCTGGACGCGCTGCGCAGCTTCGCCGGCGCGGTCGTGCTGGTCACTCACGACCCGGGCGCGGTCGAGGCGCTGGAGCCCGAGCGCGTCATCCTGCTGCCCGACGGCACCGAGGACCATTGGTCCGCTGATTATCTGGAACTTGTCCAGCTAGCGTGACCTCAGATGCGGCCATTCGGGTGCTTGCCAACCGGCGCGAAGCACTGAAATGGCCCAATGTGATCGCAGTTTCGACTGTTTTACGTCTGTCGTCTGGCATTCCGGCGCTCAGTGTTCGATCATTGCCCCGGCAGGGGCCGTTATGTGGCCCAGAACACCACTCGGCGGGAAGGCGATCGACGTGGCTGATCTCAAGAAAGGCGCGCGGATCACCGGCAACACGCGCGACAAGCTGGCCGCTGACCTGAAGAAGAAATACGAGAAGGGCTCGAGCATCCGAGCCCTCGCGGAGTCCACGGGACGGTCCTACGGGTTCGTCCACCGGGTTCTCTCGGAGTCCGGAGTCCAGCTGCGGGGGCGTGGCGGGGCGACTCGGGTCAAGAAGAAGTAGCACCAGGGCTGCTGCGCGGGGGGCGCAGTCCCGGTTCGGAGGCTCGGAACGTGAGCGCGGCTCCGAGCAGTACCAAGGGATAGACCAGGTAGCCGTAGCGAGTTGCCGGAGTGAGCAGGATCAAGGCGCCGAGACCGACGGCGATCCGCACCAGCGCGGCGGATCCGGTCGCGGGGGGCCGGCGCCCCAGCCACACCAGCATGGCCACCGCTGCCGCACCGACCAGTACCAGCGAAACCACGTTGCCCACGGGGCCGGTTTCCGCGATCAGGTGGCCCGGCAACGGGCTCGCCGCGGGGGAGCGCACCACGCCCATCCCGAGCGGGAACCGGATCACGTGCTCCATGAAGGCCTCCGGGCCGGCCAGGTAGACCGGCAGGTGCAGCACCACCGTCGTGGTGACCAAAGTGGTCACGAAACGGATGAGCGCCGCGCGGCCCAGGCCGTTTTCGCGGCGCCCGCGGCAGTAGACGTAGACGATGAGCACCGCCGCGGCCGGTGCCACGATGAGTTTCGCGCTGATCACCAGCGCCAGCACCAGCCCCGACCAGCCGGCCCGGCCGGTCGCGGCGAGTGCGCACGCGAGCACCAGCAGTCCCACGATGGCCAGATCCGGCCCGGCGACCGACCACGTCAACGCGGTCAGCGGGCACGCGACCGCGAGCTGCGCCGCGAAAACCGGAATTCGGGGCCATTTCAGCATTCGTAGCGAGGCGATCACGCACAGGCACGCGGCGAGCGCGAACATCCAGCGCGCGTCGGTGAGCGCGTTCGTCACCGGGTTGCCACCGAACAACGCGCGCGGCAGGCCGAAGATCGTCATCACCGGGCCGTAGGGCGTGTAGTCGTTGACCTCCGGCGGGCGGCCGAGGGCGGTCACGTCGACGTAGGGCGTGCCGTGCTGCAGCAGCAGGCTCGCGCTGCGCTCGATCACCCACACTTCGGGCTGCGCGGCCCACGAGCCGGGGGTGATCAGCCAGTCCACTCCGGTCAGTCGGCGAATCACCAGCACGGTCAGCGGAACGATCATCGCCAACAGCCCGACCGACGCGATACCCAGCCACCGCGAGCTGAGCCGTCCCCGCGGCTCGCGGCCGGCCCGCGCGGAGATCAGCAGCCAGGCGCTGTGCACGGCGGCGAGCCCGTAGCCGGCGCTCGCGAACGCGCCCCAGATCCGGTAGCCGTAGAACTCCGAGGCGAACGCGCTGGCGAACGCGAACACGAAGCAGCCGAAGTAGAACACCAGGTCCCAGCCGAGCAGCCGGGTGGCGCGGGCCTCGGCCGCGCGGCCCGGTGCCATGAGCAGCTGCACCCTGCGTCCCCCTCGACTCGGCGTATCGTCCCCCGTCGCGTCAGGTTACCGAGGGGTCCCCGGCGGTGAGCGGCCGCCCGTTTGCCGAGGACCCGGCCGGATCGGGAAGAACTCCGGGCGGGCCGGTGTTGTCCGCTTCATATCCGGAAAAAAGCTCAAGTAATATAGAAGTTTCATCCGGGCCGCACCACCGGCCCGGCTGGGAAGATGGGGGACACCTGATGGACAACACCTGGGCGCTGCTGAGTTCGGCGATGCGCTCGGCGGACACGCCGAGGGCGCTGACCCGCGGCACGGTCAAGCGCGTCGCCCGCTTCGCCCGGCCGCATTGGGTGCGGCTGCTGGTCTTCCTGGTGCTGACGGTCGTCTCGGCCGTGCTCGCGGTGACCACGCCGGTGCTGGCGGGCAAGGTGGTCGACTCGATCGTCGGCGGCCACGACCTGTCGGTGGTGCTCTGGCTGGCCGTCGTGATCGCCCTGCTGGCGATCGCCGACGCGGGGCTGGGCCTGGCCGAGCGGTGGCAGTCCGCGCGCATCGGCGAGGGCATCATCCTCGACCTGCGCGTGGCCGTCTTCGAGCACGTGCAGAAGCTGCCGATCGCGTTCTTCACCCGGACCCGCACCGGCGCGCTGGTCAGCCGGCTCAACAACGACGTGATCGGCGCGCAGCGGACGTTCACCGCGACGCTGTCCGGGCTCGTCACCAACGTGATCCAGCTGGTGCTCTCGCTGGCGGTGATGATGACGCTGTCCTGGCAGGTCACGGTGGTCGCGCTGGTGCTGCTGCCGGTGTTCGTGCTGCCGGCGCGCCGGCTCGGCCGCCGGATGGCCGGGCTGCAGCGCGAGGCCGCCCAGCTCAACGCCGGCATGACCACGCAGATGACCGAGCGGTTCTCCGCGCCCGGCGCCACGCTGGTGAAGCTGTTCGGCCACCCGCGCCAGGAGGTCGCGGACTTCGCCGGGCGGGCCGGGCGCGTCCGCGACATCGGCGTGCGCACGGCGATGCTCACCCGCTGGTTCATGACCAGCCTGACGCTCGTCTCCGCGCTGGCGCAGGCGCTCGTCTACGGCCTCGGCGGCTACCTCGCGCTGACCGGGCAGCTCGAGCCCGGCACCGTGGTGGCGCTGGCGCTGCTGCTGACCCGGCTCTACGCCCCGCTGACCGCGCTCGCGAACGTGCGCGTGGACGTGATGACCGCGATGGTCTCGTTCGAGCGCGTCTTCGAGGTGCTCGACCTGGACCCGATGATCAAGGAGCCGGCCGAGCCGAAGGCACTGCCCGCCGGTGGTGCCGGGGCCGGTGGTGACGCTGTTGGTGGTGCCGGGGTTGGTGGTGACGCTGTTGGTGGTGCCGGGGTTGGTGGTGTCTCGGTCGGTGGTGTTGCGGTGGAATTCGACGACGTGCGGTTCGGCTACCCCGCGGCGGACCGGTTCTCCCTCGCCTCACTGGAGGACGTGGCCACTTTGGACACCCGAGGCGGCGAGGAAGTGCTGCACGGCATCAGCTTCCGCGCCGAGCCGGGCCAGATGGTGGCGCTGGTCGGCTCGTCCGGCGCCGGGAAGTCGACGATCGCGTCACTGCTGCCGCGGCTCTACGACGTGGACGCGGGCGCGGTGCGGCTGTCCGGAGTGGACGTCCGCGACCTCGATTTCGCCACCCTGCGGGAGACCGTCGGCGTGGTGACCCAGGACGGGCACCTGTTCCACGACACGATCCGCGCCAACCTGGCGTACGCGCGGCCGGGCGCGACCGACGACGAGATCTGGGCGGCGCTGGAGCAGGCGCGGCTCGGCGAGCTGGCGCGCTCGCTGCCCGACGGCCTCGACACCACCGTCGGCGAGCGCGGCTACCGCCTTTCCGGCGGCGAACGGCAGCGGCTCACCATCGCGCGGCTGCTGCTGGCCCAGCCCAAGGTCGTGGTGCTGGACGAGGCGACGGCCCACCTGGACTCCGAGTCGGAGGCCGCGGTCGGCGAGGCGCTGATCGGCGCGCTGGAAGGCCGGACGTCGCTGGTGATCGCGCACCGGCTGTCCACAGTCCGCGCGGCCGACCTGATCCTGGTGATCGAGCACGGCGCGGTCGTCGAGCAGGGCACGCACGAGGAGCTGCTGGCGCGGGAAGGCCGTTACGCGGAACTGCACCACACCCAGTTCAACGAGGAGCCCGCGGTTGCGTAGGCCGGCGCCCTTCGTCGAATGCGCCCCAATGTGGCGTTCGGTGCGTTGAACGCACCGAACGCCACATTGGGTGCGCCCAACGCAACCAACGCCACATTGGGGCGCTTCAGCGGCGGGGCCGCAGCGGGTGGGTTACCGCAGCGCCGGGACGCGCGGGCCGTACTTGGCCAGCAGCGCCACGTTCGCCTCGTCGCCACCCTCCACATTGGAACTGCGCCACAGTGGAACGTCGATACCCTCGGCCGTGCCGCGGTCGAAGACCTGGGCCAGCACGAGGTTCCACAGGAACGCGTTGACCACAGTGGACAGCGGCGCGGTGCGCGGCGCCGCGGCCGGGTGGCTGGCGTCGCCGGGGACGACCAGCGAGTCGAGCACCACGCTGCCCTCCTCGACCAGCGTGGTCGGCGACCGGCGCGGCGCGGCGGCCACACAGGCCCGCGACGTCACCGCGATCACCGAGGCACCGCGGCGGCGGGCGCCGGCGGCGAGTTCCACCGGGTACGGGTTCACGCCGGAGGTCGAGAACACCACCAGCACGTCGTCCGGGCCGGGCGCGCGCTCGGCGAGCACCTCTTCCGCCAGCCCGGTGCGGCGCTCGGTCTTGGTGCTGTGCTGCGCGCCGTGCAGCGGCAGCAGCTCCGGGTGGTACAGCGGGTACACGCAGGCGAGGCCGCCCGCGCGGTAGAATGTCTCGGCGACGGCGGCCAGCGAGTGCCCGGCGCCCGCGGTGAACACCAGCGCGTCGCTGCGGATCACCCCCAGCACCAGGTCGGCCGCCGCGGCCAGCTGATCGGCATTGGCCTCCTCGGCGGCCGCGAGCTTCTCCGCCGTGCTCTTCCAGTTCTCCGTGGCGCTCACCACACCTGCCCTTCGTCGCGGGTCCGGTCGCCGAATCTAGCGCGTGGCCACGCTTCGTGGTGGATTAGCGTGATACCCGGACAGGAACAGATCCCGGTGACTGGGAGGCGGCACGTGGACGAGGCGGAACCCGTCGTTTCGGTGCGTCGTGCGCGGGGCCGCACCCGCGCGGTCGCGTTGGTGCTGCACGGCGGGGCCGAGGTCGGCACCGCGAAGGTGCCCCCGTGGAAGCTGGCGTACCTCCGCATGGTGCCGCTGGCCCGCGCCCTGCACCGCGCGGGCGGCCCGTACGGCCTCGAAGTGCGGCTGCTGCGCAACCGGCGCTACGGCTGGAACGGGGCCGCCGAGGACCCGGTGCCCGACGCGCGCTGGGCGCTGGAGCGGATCCGCGCCGAGCACCCCGGCCTGCCGGTGGTCCTGGTCGGGCACTCGATGGGCGGGCGCGTCGCGCTGCGCGTGGCCGACGACCCGGCCGTGACGGGCGTCTGCGCGCTCGCGCCGTGGACGCCGGCCGGCGAGCCGGTGGACGCCGTCGCCGGCCGCTCCGTGCTCATCGTGCACGGCACCCGCGATCGGATGACTTCGCCGCGTGAATCCCACGCCTTCGCCGAGCGCGCCCGCGCGGTCGCGGCCCGCGTCGCCCGGTTCGAGATCGGCGGCGAAGGACACGCGATGCTCCGCCGTTCGGCGGTCTGGACCAGGTTGGTGTGTGCTTTCACACTGGACGTGATCGAGGCCGGGGAAAAGGACGAAACTTTACTTGGGGCCTGGACCCGTCCCGCGGACGAGCGGTTGCGAATCCCGGTGTGAGGCGAGTCGGGCGACCGGCACAAAGCGCACGCTTCGTGACCCGGGAATATCATCAGCATGGGCCGCACAGCCCGTCCGGAGGGAGTGTCTTGTCCACCTCGAGTGTCGACCGCGCGGCGGGACTGTCCCCGCAGCAGACCACTACTGAAGAATCCCGGTGGCCGGGCCTGGCCACCCCGCCGCACTCGCCCCTGCGCGCGCGGGCCGCGGAGGCGCTTTTCCGCCGCGCCGTGAAGTCGCTTGAGCTACGGGTGACCTTCCCCGACGGGACCACGCTCGGCGCGGGCGGCCCGGACGCGCCGGAGATGCGCATCCGCCGCCCCGCCGCGTTCTTCCACCGCCTCGGCGCGGACGCGAAGATCGGCTTCGGCGAGGCGTACATGGTGGGCGACTGGACCGCCGACGACCTGCCGGGTGTGCTGACCCCGTTCGCGGAGAAGATGGCCACGGTCATCCCGCCGTTCCTGCAGCGGTTCCGCCGGTTCGTCGAGCGCGCCCAGCCCGAGGCCGAGGAGAACACGGTCGAGGGATCGCGCGAGAACATCCACCGGCACTACGACCTGTCCAACGACCTGTTCAGCACCTTCCTCGACGAGTCGATGATGTACTCCTCGGCGCTGTTCGGCCCCGGGGACACTTTGACCCAGGCCCAGCACCGCAAGCTCGACAGCGTGCTCGACTACGCGGGCGTGCGCGAGGGCAGCACCGTGCTGGAGATCGGTACCGGCTGGGGCGAGCTGTCCATCCGCGCCGCGTCACGGGGCGCGAAGGTCACGTCGCTGACCATCTCGCAGGAGCAGAAGACGCTCGCCGACGCGCGCATCGCCGAAGCCGGTTACCGCGACCGCGTCGACGTGCAGCTGTGCGACTACCGCGAAGCCAAGGGCGAGTACGACTCCGTGGTCAGCGTCGAGATGATCGAGGCCGTCGGCATGTCCTACTGGCCGACGTTCTTCTCCACCATCGGCAAGCGGCTGCGCCCGGGCGGCCGGTTCGGCCTGCAGGCGATCACGATGGACCACGACCGGATGATGGCCGCGGCGCGCTCGTACAGCTGGATCCACAAGTACGTCTTCCCCGGCGGCATCATTCCCTCGGTCGAGGCGATCGAGCAGGGGATGGCCGAGAACACCCGGCTCAAGCTGGCCGGCATGCGGGAGTTCGGCCAGGACTACGCCCGCACGCTGAAACTGTGGCGGGAGCGGTTCATGGCGCGCTGGACCGACATCAAGGACTTCGGGTTCGACGACGTGTTCCAGCGGACGTGGGAGTTCTACCTGGCCTATTCCGAGGCCGGGTTCCGCTCCGGGTACCTCAAGGTTCACCAGTTCGGGTTCGCCGACCCGCGCTGAGCAGGGGGTTCCCCTCCGGCACAACCGGCCCAGGGTGCCGCACGTCCTCATACTGAGGGCATGCGGTTCACTGGGCCGCACCAGTTGCTGATCCGACCGGAAGTAGGCGGACACGGGCTGCAGCCGATCCGGTTGCCGGACCCGTTCCGCCGTGGCTGTGTCGGATCAGCAACGAACTGCACAGCATTTGCCGGATTCGGGGACGGGTGATGGACCGATGACGTACGGCGGCGACGGCAGGCGGCGGGAGCCGCCCCGGGGGCCCCAGCCTCCAGGGAGCTCGCGGCAGCACCAGCGGGCGCAGATGATGCCGTTGCCGGGTGCTCCCAGCTCATACGACCAGCGGACGCGGCCGATGGGCAATCGGGGCGAGGCGCCGCCGCCCGGTCCGCCGCCCCGTCAGTCCCCGCCGGGCCCGCCCCAAGGCGCGCCCGGCCCGAGGCCGCGCCGTCGCCGCCGGTGGAGCATCGGCAAGATCCTGCTGACGCTGGTGCTGCTCTTCGTCGTGTTCATCGGCGGCGTCTGGGCGTACCTGGAGTTCTCGATCGCGCGCGTCGACGCGCTGGCTGACTACGACGGCAGGCCCGCCGCCGCGTCCGGCACCAACTGGCTGGTGGTCGGCTCCGACAGCCGCGCCGGGCTGTCGGCCGCGGAAGAGGAGAACCTGGCCACCGGCGACTCCGGCGAGGCGGGCGGGCAGCGCACCGACACCATCATGGTCGCGCACATCCCGGACAACTCCACGAAGCCGACCCTGCTGTCGCTGCCGCGCGACTCCCAGGTGAAGATCCCCGGCCACGGCACCAGCAAGATCAACGCGGCGTTCGCCCTCGGCGGCCCGGCACTGCTGGTGAAGACCGTCGAAGGCGTCACCGGCCTGCGCATCGACCATTACGCGGAGATCGGCTTCGGCGGCTTCGCGACCATCGTGGACGCGATCGGCGGCGTCGACATGTGCGTCGACAAGGACATGAACGACACCATGACCGGCATCAACATCAAGGCCGGCTGCCAGACGCTCGACGGGCGTGACTCGCTCGGCTTCGTCCGGATGCGGCACAGCACCGCGACCCCGCGCTCGGACCTCGACCGGGTGGCCAACCAGCGCAAGTTCATCGGCACGCTGGTCAGCCAGATCGCGAGCCCGGGCACGCTGCTCAACCCGTTCCACTTCTTCCCGCTGCTGTCCTCGGCGCCGGGCGCGCTGACCATGGACTCGGGCGACCACGTGCACAACCTGGCCGGGCTGGCGATCGCGATGCGCGGCATCTCCTCGGGCGGCGTGCTCACCGGCACGGTGCCGGTCACCGACGGCTCGGCCGAGCACTGGGACAAGACCAAGTCGGCCCAGCTGTTCGACGCGCTGAAGAACGACACCGAGGTGCCGGACGGCGTCCTGGTCAGCTGACGGCACTGACGCACCCGCGCGGGCGCCCACCGAAAATGGTGGGCGCCCGCGCGCCGTCTGCTGTCACGATGGGGCGATGGACACGCCACGGGAAACCCTGACCGAAACCGGGATCACGCTGGTCCGCTGGCGCGCGGACCACCTCGAAGACCTGGTGGCGGCCGTTCAGGGATCCCTGGCGCACATCGGCGCCTGGCTGCCCTGGGCCATGGACGGCTACGGCCCGGCGGAGGGCACCGAATTCCTGACCGGCACGGCGGAGCGCTGGGAGTCGGGGGAGGCGTACGAGTACGCCCTGCCGGCCCCGGACGGCGCCCTCATGGGCGCCTGCGGGCTGATGCGCTGCGCGGAGGACGGCGGCCCCGAGATCGGCTACTGGCTCGCGCTCCCGTACACCGGCCGCGGCCTGATGACGGCGGCCACCTCGCTGCTGATCGCCGAGGCGTTCCGCCAGGGCGCCGAGCACATCGAGATCCGGCACGACGAGGAGAACACCCGCAGCGGCGCCGTTCCGGCCCGGCTGGGCTTCACGCTGGACCGCAAGGAAGCCGCCACCGAACCGCTCGCGCCGGCCTGCAGCGGCACCAGCCACGTGTGGCGCCTGGACCGTCCCTGAGACCGGTCAGGCCGCGGCCTTGCGGTCGCGCAGGAGCTTGAGCGCGCGGTCCGCGTGGGCGGTGAAGTTCAGCTCGCTCTTGATCACGTCCAGCACCCGCCGGTCGGTGCCGATGACAAACGTCTGGCGCTTGGTGTGCAACGGGATCAGCTTGCGCCACACGCCGAACTGCTTCGCCACGCCACCGTCCACATCGGACAGCAGGGGGTAGTCGAAGCTGTTCGCGGCGGAGAAGGCGCGCTGCTTCTCGACGGCGTCCGGGCTGATGCCCACGCGCTGGGCGCCCACCTCGGCGAACTCGGCCGCCAGGTCGCGGAAGTGGCAGCTCTCCGCGGTGCAGCCGCTCGTCATCGCCGCCGGGTAGAAGAACAGCACCACCGGGCCGGACGACAGGAAGTCCGACAGGGTGCGCTCCACCCCCTGGTCGTCGGCCAGCGTGAAGTCGGGGGCGAGGTCGCCGGTCTCCATCGGGATGGGTCCTTTCGGTCGGTGCCGCGGAAGAAGATCCTCTCAGGGCTTCGGAACCGCGGAGCGCCCGGATGGCTCAGCCGGCGTGCCGCTCGATCATCTCGTCCACCTCGTCACCGGTGGCGGAGTCGGCGACGAACGAGCCTCGCGCGGCCAGCACGCCCAGCTCACGCAGCCGCTTCGCGTGCTCGGCCGTGCGCACGCCTTCGGCGCCGATCCGCAGCCGAAGCTCCTTCGCCCGCGCGACGAGCTGGGCCAGGTGCCGCGTGTCGGTCTCGGACGGGTCGTCGGCGAGCGCGTCGACCGCCGGGCCGGACAGGATCACGTGCCGCACCGGCAGCCCGTAGCGCGGGATCAGCTCCAGCTCCTCCGAACCGGAGACGGTCAGCACCAGCTGGACACCGAGGTCGGCGAGCACGGTGAACGAGTCGAGCACCTCACCCGAGTCGTCGAACAGCGACTGGTGGTCGGTGCACAGCCGCATCGCCCGCGCGGGCAGGTCGTGGCGGTCGAGCTGCTCCTTGACCAGCAGCACCAGGTCCTGGTCGACGGCGAGCCGCTTCGGCAGCCGGATGCACACGTCCGGCGCCGCGTCGCCGAACTGGTCACGCCAGCGCGCGGTCGCGGCCAGAGACTCGGCCAGCAGCCACTTGCCCAGCGGGATCGTCATGCCGGTGATCTGCGCGAGCGGGTAGAACTCGTCCGAGCTCAGCTCGCCCCGGTCCGGGTGGTTCCAGCGCAGCCCGGCGTTCACGGCCGCGATCTCGCCGGGCCGGCTGAGCTTCACAGTCGGCTGGTAGATCAGCGAGAACTCACCGTTCTCCAGCGCGCCGGCGATCACCGCGCCCAGCTGGTAGCGGCCGCGGTCCCGCGCGTCGAGCTGCGGGTCGAACAGCATCCACTGCGCCTTGCCCGCCTCCTTGGCCCGGTGCAGCGCCAGCTCGGCCGCGCGCAGCAGCTCGACGTGGCTGCCGCGCTCGGCGGCTGGGCGCACGACGATGCCGGCGCTCGCGCTGACCCCGATCCCGTGCCCGCCAAGGTAAACCGGCTCGTTGAGGTCTTCCAGCGCCCGGTCGACCAAGGCCACCACCTGCTGCTGGGTCAGGTCTTCCCCGCGCAGCAGCACCCCGAAGCCGTCGCCGGACAGGCGCGCGACGTAGCCCTCGTGATGGCCGGTGAAGGTCCGCGACAGCTTGCTCGCGACCTCCTTCAGCACCTCGTCGCCGACTCCGGCGCCGAGGCCGTCGTTGATCACCTTGAAGCCGTCGATGTCGAGGTAGACCAGCCCGAGCTGACCGCGGTCGGGCGTGCCGAGCGCCGCTTCCAGCCGGGTGGTGAACGCCTGCGCGTTCGGCAGCCCGGTGAGCGGGTCGTGCAGGTTCTGGTGCAGCAGCCGCTCGCCCAGCAGGTGCAGGTCGTCGGTGTCGGCGGCCATCATGACCGGGAAGCGCGCTTCGGGCCCGTCGCCGGGCAGCCAGGCGAGGGTGACGTTGGTGGTCAGCCGGCCGTCCTGGCTGTGCGCGAGGTGCACGCCGCGCTCGGTGAGCCGGTCGGTGCCGCGCGCGGTCAGGCGTTCGAGCCCGCCGCGGATCCGGTCGGCGTCGTGGGTGGTGGCGGCCAGGTCGGACAGGTGCCGCCCGCGCAGCCGCTCGGGCGGCAACCCCACCAGCTTCCCGAGCGCCGGGTTGGCCTCGACGATGTCACCGTCGATGTCGGCCAGCGCGATGGCGATCGGCGCGACAGTGAACAGCGTGGTGAAGCGCAGCAGGACGCCCTCGTACGCCGGGTCCGCGTTCCGGAGGACTTCACGGGCGAACTCGAGCAGGAGGCGCTCCCTGTTCTCAGGTGGAAGCGTTACTCCTTTGGTGTCAGTCAGCATCGCCGCGTACCGGCGCGCGAGGTCGGACACCCCTGGCTGGCCACCAGGCTCAGGCACACTCCACCCCTTCATGCGCGGACGAACGCCAGCTCAGACGTGGTGCGAGGAATCATGGACCCACACTAGGTATGAATTGGCCGTGAGTGATGCCACGGCATCACGCGCGAAACGGGGTGTCTACCGGCTGAACGAGTGATGGGCACTGCACAAAAGGTGACGGCTTGTCACCATGCGTGCGCGAAAGTGTCTCCCGATGCCGACGGGCCCCCGGCCCGCGCCCGCTCGGCGTCGAGCGGAGCCGTCAACGATATTCGAGGCGCACCGGAAGTCCGTCGGCGGGCACCGGCAGGGAGACGTAGTCCCAGCGCGCGGTATAGCCCTCGGGCACCGACCATCGGTAGGCCCGCAGCATCTCGTGCATCAGCGCCTTCACCTCCAGCCCGCCGAACTGCAGGCCGATGCACTTGTGCGCGCCGCCGCCGAAGGGCATCCAGGCGAAGCGGTGCGACTTGTCCTCGCGGCGCGGCTCCGCGAACCGCTCGGGGTCGAAGCGCTGCGGGTCGGTCCAGCAGTCGGTGCTGAAGTGGTTCAACGTCGGCGAGACCCCGACGAGCGTGCCCGCCGGAAGGTAGTGGCCGAGCACCTCGGTGTCCTTTGCGGTCTTTCGGGCCATCGAGGGCACCGGCGCCACCAGCCGCAGCGCCTCCTTCATGACGAGGTCGAGCGTCTCGAGGCTTTCCAGCGCTTCGATGCCGGGCAGGTCGTCGCCGAGTGCCAGCGACTCCGTGCGGGCGTGCTCCTGCCATTCCGGGTGCTTGGCCAGGTAGTAGGCCATGGCGCTGCTGGTGATGGTCGTGGTGTCGTGCGCGGCCATCATCAGGAAGATCATGTGGTTCACGATGTCGACGTCGCTGAACCGGTCGCCGTCCTCGGTGGTGGCGTGGCAGAGCGCGGCGAACAGGTCGTCGCCGTCGGCGAGCCGTTTCGCGGGCAGGTTCTCGCCGAAGTAGCGCTCCAGCACCCGCCGGCCGCGCAGCCCGGCGGCCCAGCGCCCGCCCGGCACCGGCGCGCGGACGATCGCGGTGCCGGCGCGCACGGAGCTGACGAACGCGCGGTTGATCTTCGCCGCGTCCGCGTCGGAGCGCATGTCCATGAACACGCGGGTGGCGACGTCGAGGGTCAGCTGCTTGAGCGCCGGGTACAGCCGCGGGCTGGTGCCCGTGGGCCATGACCGGACGCCCTCGCGCAGCGCCGGGCCCATCTGCCCGACGTAACCGGTGAGCCGCTCGCGGGTGAACGCCTGCTGCATGATGCGCCGGTGCAGGTGGTGCTCGCCGAAGTCGAGCAGCATCAGGCCGCGCTCGAAGAAGTGCTCGATGAAGAACTTCCAGCCCTCCTGCGAGAAGGCCTTGTCCTTGTTCACCAGCGCGATCTGCGTCGCCTCGGGACCGGACAGCGACACGATCCGGCGGCCGAAGCCGCCCAGCCACGACACCGGGCCGTACTGCTCGTAGCGGCGCATGCTGAAGTCGAGGCCGAAGCGCATCATCTCCAGCGCGTGCCCGACCACGGGCGGGCCGTCGTCGCCCAGCACCGGCTTGAGCCCGCTGCCCGCGGGCGGGGCCGCCAGCTCGCGCACCGGCCACGAAGCGCCGAGCCAGCGCTCGTCGACCTTGCGGGGCAACGGGATCGCCGTCAGCGTCGGCACCCGCTCACGCAGGGCCTCGGCGACTTTGCCGACCGCGCTCGTCATCGGAGATCATCTCCTGCCTGACTCTGGGACGAGCTCCAGCGTGCACCCTTATTGACTCAGTGACAATACCTCTGGGCACCGCTATTCGGGTGGTCCGGCCGCCGCCGCTCAATGGACTTGCCGGTCCAGAAATCACTCGGCACCCTGGACGCAGACCACGAGCTCTTCCTTTCCCAGGAGCACTTCCATGCCTCTCGACCAGTACTACCTCCTCGGCCGCTCGGGCCTGCGCGTCAGCCGGCTCGCGCTCGGGACCATGAACTTCGGCACCGGCGGGTTCCACGCCGCCTTCGGGAAGACCGAGGACGAGGTCCGGCCGATCTTCCGCAAGTACCTCGACGAGGGCGGCAACTTCCTCGACACCGCGGACTTCTACACCGCGGGCGAGAGCGAGACCATCCTCGGCCGGCTCATCGCCGAGGCGAACGTGCGCGACCGCGTCGTGCTCACCACCAAGTTCACCAACAGCGTCGACCCCGGCGACCCCAACGCGGGCGGCAACGGCCGCAAGCACCTGATCCGCGCGCTCGAAGCGTCGCTGCGCCGGCTGGGCACGGACCACGTCGACCTTTTCCTGCTGCACACGTGGGATCGGCTCACCCCGGCCGAAGAGGTCGTGCGCACGCTCGACGACCTCGTCCGCGCCGGCAAGATCCGCTACGCCGGCCTGTCGGACGTGCCCGCCTGGTACGCCGCCAAGGCGCAGACGTTCGCCGAGGCGCACTCGCTCACGCCGATGATCAACCTGCAGCTGCCGTATTCACTGGTGCAGCGGGAAATCGAGACCGAGCACGTCCCGATGGGACAGCATCTCGGCGTCGGCATCACGGCGTGGAGCCCCCTGGCGGGCGGTTTCCTCACCGGGAAGTACCGCAACGGTGGCGAAGGCCGCTTCGCCGACCCGGACGCCCAAACCTGGACCGAGCGCGACTGGCAGTTGCTGAAGCCTCTCGAAGAGGTCGCGGGCAAGCTCGGCGTCACGATGGCCCAGGTGGCGATCAACTGGGTCGCGACCCAGCCGGGCATCGCGTCGGCGATCGTCGGGGCCAGCAGCGCCGGGCAGCTGGGCACGAGCATGGCGGCGCTGGACTTCGAGATCCCAGCCGAACTGCGCGCGCGGCTCGACGAAGCGAGCGCGGTGCCGCCGGCGTCGGTGTACCGGATGTTCACGCCGCAGTACCAGAACTGGATCGTCACACCGGGCACCAAGATCGGCGACAAACCGGACGGCTACCGGCCCGCCGTGCGGAACTGGTAGCGGAACCGCTCGTGAGTGTTTATGACGGTTAGAACCGTCATAAACACTCACGAGTCGGAAATGGGTGGTGCGGGTCAGGCCTGCTCGGAGCGCACCTGCTTGGCCGCCGCCACCAGGTTCCGCAGTGCCGGGTCGACCTCGGCGTAACCGCGGGTCTTGAGGCCGCAGTCCGGGTTCACCCACAGGCGGCCGACCGGCACGGCGGCGACGGCCGTGCGCAGCAGGTCCGCCACCTCCTCGACGCCGGGAACGCGCGGCGAGTGGATGTCGTAAACGCCCGGGCCGACGCCGCGGGCGAAGCCGGCTCCGGAGAGGTCGTCCAGCACCTCCATCTTCGACCGCGCCGCCTCGATGCTGGTGACGTCGGCGTCGAGCGCGTCGATCGCGGGCAGCACCTCGCCGAACTCCGAGTAGCACATGTGCGTGTGGACCTGGGTGGCGTCGGCCGCCCCGGAAGTCGCGACGCGGAACGCGCGCACGGCCCACGCGAAGTACGCCTCGTGCCCGGCCGCACGCAGCGGCAGCAGCTCCCGCAGCGCGGGCTCGTCGACCTGGACCACCCGCACGCCCGCGGCCTCCAGGTCGCCCACCTCGTCACGGATCGCCAGCGCGACCTGCAGCGCGGTGTCGGCCAGCGGCTGGTCGTCCCGGACGAACGACCACGCCAGGATCGTCACCGGGCCGGTCAGCATGCCCTTCACCGGCTTTTCGCTGAGCTGCTGGGCGTACCGCGCCCACGGGACGGTCATCGGCGCCGGCCGCGAGACGTCGCCGAACAGGATCGGCGGGCGGACGCAGCGGGAGCCATAGGACTGCACCCAGCCGAACTCGGTGGCGGCAAAGCCGTCCAGCTGCTCGGCGAAGTACTGCACCATGTCGTTGCGTTCCGGCTCGCCGTGCACCAGCACGTCGAGGCCCAGCTCTTCCTGCAGCCGCACCACGCGCTCGATCTCGGCGTGCATCGCGGCGACGTAACCGGCCTCGTCCAGCTCGCCCGAGCGCAGCGCCGCGCGGGCCTTGCGGACGTCGGTGGTCTGCGGGAATGAGCCGATCGTGGTCGTCGGCAACGGCGGCAGGCCCAGCTCGGCCTGTTGCGCCGCCGCGCGCTGCTCGTACGGCGGGCGCGTGGCGTCTTCCGGCCGCAGGGCGGCGAGCCGTTCCCGCACGCGCGGGTCGGTCACCTCGGTGGCCGCGGCGCGGTCCGCCACGGCCGCACGGGCCGCGGTGAGGTCCACGTCCTCCTCGCGCAGCGCTCGGCCGAGCAGCACCACCTCGTCCACCTTCTGCCGCGCGAACGCCAGCCAGCCCTTCAGCCGGGCGTCGAGGCTCGTCTCACGCTCGACGTCGTAGGGCACGTGCAGCAGCGAACAGGACGTCGAGACGCTCACGGACGCGGCCGTGCCGAGCAGCTTGCGGGCCTTCTCCAGCGCGCGGTCCGGGTCGGTGCGCCACACGTTGCGGCCGTCGACCACCCCCGCGAGCACCTCCTTGTCCCGCAACGCGCCCTCGGCCGCGACGTCGTCCACAAAGGACTCGTCGGTGACCAGGTCGACGGCCAGCGCCTCGATGGGGGAGCGGGCCAGCACACCGAGCCCGCGCCCGAGCCCGCCGAAGTACCCGGCGACGAGGATCTTCGGCCGGTCCTCGGACTTGGCCAGCACGTGGTACGCGCGGGTCAGCGCGTTCAGCTCGGCGGTGGTGCGGTCGCCGGCGAAGGCCGGCTCGTCGAGCTGGACCCACTCCACGCCTTCGTCGCGCAGCTGGCGCAACAACTCGGCGTACGCCGGGAGCAGTTCGTCGAGCAGCTCCAGCGGCTCGAAGCCCGGCACGGTCGCCTTCGCCAGCAGCAGGAACGTGACCGGGCCGACGAGCACCGGCCGCGTCTCGATGCCGAGCGCGCGGGCCTCGCGGTACTCGTCGAGCGGCTTGCTGCCGGTCAGCGTGAACTTCGTGTCCGGGCCCAGCTCCGGGACCAGGTAGTGATAGTTGGTGTCGAACCACTTCGTCATCTCGAGCGCGGGCGCGTCCTGTACCCCGCGCGCCGCCGCGAAATAGGTGTCCAGCGGCGAAAGCCCCAGACCCGTGAAGCGCTCCGGCAGCGCGCCGAACAGCTCGGCGGTGTCGAGCACGTGGTCGTAGTGGGAGAAGGTGCCGGACGGGATCGAGTCCAGCCCGGCGTCGCGGTGCCCGGTCCAGGCGCGGGTCCGCAGCGCGCGGCCGGTGGCCAGCAGCTCCGCCGCGTCGATCCGGCCCGCCCAGTACCGCTCCAGGGCGCGCTTGAGCTCCCGGTCCGGCCCGATGCGCGGGCTGCCCAGGATGGTGGTGCCGATGGTGTTCACAGCTCTCTCCTCGCGAGCTCGCCGAACGAGTCCGGACGCGCGAAGGGGCCGCGTGTTCGGTCGCGCCTGCTCCCACGAGGCCCGGACTCACGCACGCCGACGGCGCGCGTGCCACAGGCAGGTCTTCGGACTGGTGGGCGCCGTGCTCGCGCCTACTCGCCGTCGCTTCCCGGGCTCGCGCCCAGTGCTGTACCACTTGTCGTGGTGACGGCTTTCGTTCCCACTCACCGCTGCGGGGGCAGTCCCGGATTCACACCGGGTTCCCTGTTGCCTCGCCCCGGTCGCGGCCGCGAAAAAAGCCCGGCCACGCCCTGGGCGAACCAGTGGCGTGGCCGAGCCTAGCGGTCGGGGCCGAGCGTGGCACAAATCCCGCTCGATTCCCGGATGGCGGGATCAGTCCCAGTCCAGCGCCCCGCCCGACTGGTACTCGATGACGCGGGTCTCGAAGAAGTTCTTCTCCTTCTTCAGGTCCATCGCCTCGGACATCCACGGGAACGGGTTCTCCGTCTCGCCGAAGATGGGCGCGAGGCCGATCTGCTGCGCGCGCCGGTCGGTGATGAAGTGCATGTACTGCTCGCACAGCTGCGCCGACAGGCCGAGCATGCCGCGCGGCATGGTGTCGCGGGCGTAGGAGACCTCCAGCTCACACGCCTCCTTCAGCATCCCGCGCACCTCGGCCTGGAACTCCTCGGTCCACAGGTGCGGGTTCTCGATCTTGATCTGGTTGATGCAGTCGATGCCGAAGTTCAGGTGGATCGACTCGTCGCGCAGGATGTACTGGTACTGCTCGGCGATGCCGACCATCTTGTTCCGCCGGCCGAGCGAGAGGATCTGCGCGAAGCCGGTGTAGAACCACATGCCCTCGAAGATCACGTAGAACGCCACCAGGTCGCGCAGGAACGCGGTGTCGGCCTCCGGCGTCCCGGTCTCGAAGTCCGGGTCCTCCAGGTGCTGCGTGTACTTCAGCGCCCACGCGTCCTTGTCCGAAATGGACGGCACCTCGCGGTACATGTTGAACAGCTCGCCCTCGACCAGGCCGAGGCTCTCGCAGATGTACTGGAAGGTGTGCGTGTGCACGGCCTCCTCGAAGGCCTGGCGCAGCAGGTACTGGCGGCACTCCGGGTTGGTGATCTGCCGGTACACCGCGAGCACGATGTTGTTGGCCACCAGCGACTCCGCCGTGGCGAAGAAGCCGAGGTTGCGCTTGAGCATCTGCCGCTCGTCCTCGGTGAGGCCGTCCGGCGACTTCCACAGCGCGATGTCGGCCTGCATGGCGACCTCGGTCGGCATCCAGTGGTTGTTGCAGCCGGCGAGGTACTTCTCCCACGCCCAGCGGTACTTCATCGGCAGCAGCTGGTTCACGTCGGCGCGGGCGTTGATCATCCGCTTGTCGTCGACGTTGATCCGGGCGGCGCCGACCTCGATCTCACCGAGGCCGGTCACGCCGGTGCTCTCCACGTTGGTCATTCGGGTTTCTCCTGGGGAAAGCGGTGGGGGGCCCTGAAGGCCACCATGAGGGACCTGGATGCCCTCATGGTGGCCTTCAGGGCCGCGGGGCTACTGGCAGGCTTCGCAGTCGGGGTCGTCGATCCGGCAGGCGGCGCCTTCGGTGGCGACGAAGTCGACGTCGTCGACCTTCGGCATCTCCTTGGGCTCCGGCTTCGCGGCGGGCGGCGTGACGGGCACGGCCGGGACCGCGGCGGCCGGGACCGCGGCGGCCGGGACCGCGGCCGAGGCGGACGGCGCCGGCGCGACCGACGGGGACGGAGCGGCGGCAGCGGCCGGAGCGGCAGCGGCCGGGGCGGTCGTGGTGGCGGCGGCGGAGACGGCGTTCAGCTTGCCGTCGGTGCCGCGCAGGGTGCTCTTCTCCACGTGCGTCGCGGACTGGGCGCGCAGGTAGTACGTGGTCTTGAGGCCCTTGTGCCACGCGTAGCGGTACAGCTCGTCGAGCTTGCGGCCGCTGGGCGCCGCGATGTACAGGTTCAGCGACTGCGCCTGGTCGATCCACTTCTGCCGGACCGAGCCGGCGTCCACGATCCACTTCGACTCGATCTCGAACGCGGTGGCGTAGAGCGCCTTCAGGTCGTCCGGCACGCGGTCGATCTGGCCGAGGCTGCCGTCGAAGTACTTCAGGTCGCTGACCATCACCTCGTCCCACAGGCCGCGGGCTTTGAGGCTCTTGACCAGGTGCGGGTTGACCACGGTGAAGTCGCCGGACATGTTCGACTTGACGAACAGGTTCTGGAACAGCGGCTCGATCGACTGGCCGACCCCGGAGATGTTGGAGATCGTCGCGGTCGGCGCGATCGCCATCACGTTGGAGTTGCGCATGCCGACGGTCTTGACCCGCTCGCGCAGCGGCGCCCAGTCGAGCGTCGAGGAGGTGTCGACGTCGAGGCCGTCGCCCTGGCGCGCGTCGATCAGCAGCTGCATCGAGTCGATCGGCAGGATGCCGCGGCTCCACAGCGAGCCCTCGAACGACTGGTACTGGCCCCGCTCCTCGGCCAGGTCGGTCGACGCGGAGATCGCGTAGTACGACACGTGCTCCATGCTGACGTCGGCGAACTTCACCGCGTCGGCGGAGGCGAACGGCACGCCGATCTCGAACAGCGCGTCCTGGAAGCCCATGATGCCCAGGCCCACCGGGCGGTGGCGCAGGTTGGAGCGGCGCGCCTCCGGGATCGTGTAGAAGTTGATGTCGATCACGTTGTCCAGCATGCGGACGGCCGTGCGCACGGTCTTCTCGAGGCGCTCGGTGTCGAGCCCTTCGGGGGTGACGTGCTTGAGCAGGTTCACCGAGCCGAGGTTGCAGACCGCGACCTCTTCGGCGTTGGTGTTCAGCGTGATCTCAGTGCACAGGTTGGACGAGTGCACGACGCCGACGTGCTGCTGCGGCGAGCGCAGGTTGCACGGGTCCTTGAAGGTGATCCACGGGTGGCCGGTCTCGAACAGCATGGTCAGCATGCGGCGCCACAGCTCGACCGCGCGGAGCTTGCGGAACACCTTGATCTCACCGCGCTCGGCGGCGGCCTCGTACTCGCGGTAACGCTCGGCGAACGCGTTGCCGTAGAGGTCGTGCAGGTCCGGCGTCTCGTTGGGCGAGAACAGCGTCCACTGCGCGTCGGCCTCGACGCGGCGCAGGAACTCGTCCGGCACCCAGTTGGCCGTGTTCATGTCGTGCGTGCGGCGGCGGTCGTCACCGGTGTTCTTGCGCAGGTCGAGGAATTCCTCGATGTCCACGTGCCAGGTCTCGAGGTACGCGCACGCCGCGCCCTTGCGCTTGCCGCCCTGGTTCACCGCGACGGCGGTGTCGTTGGCGATCTTCAGGAACGGCACGACGCCCTGCGACTGGCCGTTGGTGCCCTTGATGTGCGCGCCGAGGCCGCGGACCGGGGTCCAGTCGTTGCCGAGGCCGCCCGAGTACTTCGCCAGCAGCGCGTTGTTCTTGTACGCCTGGAAGATCGAGTCCAGGTCGTCGTCGACGGTGGTCAGGAAGCAGGACGACAGCTGCGCGCGCGTGGTGCCCGAGTTGAACAGCGTCGGGGTGGACGCCATGAAGTGGAAGCTCGACAGCAGCTCGTAAAACTCGATGGCGCGGGCTTCGCGGTTGTCCTCGCGGATCGCCAGTCCCATCGCGACGCGCATGAAAAACGCCTGCGGCAGCTCGAACCGCGTGCCGTTGTGGTGCTGGAAGTACCGGTCGTACAGCGTCTGCAGGCCGAGGAAGCCGAAGTCGAGGTCGCGCTCGGGGCGGATCGCCTCGGTGATCTTGTCCAGGTCGAAGCGCAGCAGCTCGCCGTCGACCAGCTCCAGCTCGACCGCGCGGCGCAGGTAGGCGCGGAAGTAGGCGGGGTACTCGGCGGCCATCTCGTCCTGGCTGGCCAGGCGCGGCGTCGCGGCCAGGTAGCTCAGCGCCTCGCCGCGCAGCTTGTCCAGCAGCAGCCGGGCACTGACGTAGGAGTAGTTCGGCTCCTGCTCGACGAGCACCCGGGCGGCCATGATCTGGGCCAGCGCCAGCTCGTCGGCGCTGATGCCGTCGTAGAGGTTGCGCTTGGCCTCGGTCAGCACCGGCTCGGCGGACACGTCCTCGAGCCCGGCCACGGCCTCGCCCACGACGTGGGACACGCGGGCCCAGTCGAGCGGGCGCAGGACGCCGTCGACGCCCTTGACGCTGAGCGCGACCTCGGCCGGCACCGGCGTAGCGGCTTCGCGGGCCTTGGCGCGCTCCTCGCGGTAGAGCACGTACGCGCGGGCGACCTTGTGGTGCCCGCCGCGCATCAGGGCCAGCTCGACGAGGTCCTGGATCTGCTCGATGTGCAGGGCGGTCTCCGGCCCGGCGTGGCGCAGCAGGGAGGCCTCGACCTGCTCGGTCAGCTCGGCGACCACGTGGTGCACGCGGGAGGAAGCGGCGGCGTCGCCGCCCTCGACCGCGAGGAACGCCTTGGTCAGCGCCACCGTGATCTTGCCGGCGTCGAACGGCGAGACGTTGCCGTCCCGCCGGATGACGTGGACGGCGCTCGGTGTGGTGTCCGACGACGAGGCCGGCCGCTGACCGGTTTCCACTGACATGCGTGTCTCCAACAGGGTCGAAAAATGGGCGCGTTCAACCGCCACACGGCCGACGGAGGCCGTGCGCTGCGGTTTCACAAATCTGCCCGGCGGCCCTTCCTGAGCGGTCTCCCCGTCGCTGGGGGCTGCCGGTTCTCAGAGACTACATCTAGGGGTGTCGGCTCGCACGCGCCCCAAGGGGTGGCGTGTCGTCGGCTCACCCTCGCGGGTTAGCCGATCACTGAGAGCGGCTGCTCAGGGCCGTTTCGAGCTGCCGAAACGAAGATCGAAACCGCTCAGCGCGGCGCTCACGATCGGGCGACGCCCGGCCAGGAAGCCGAGCGGCCCGCGCGGGTTCACGGACCAGTCGGCGGCCGCCGCGGCCGGCTTGAACCGCGCCGTGACGGGGCTGTGCTTGGGCCGGCCGTCGAGCGTCTGCGCGATCTCGAACGCGGCGGGCGTGGCGACGGGCAGGCCGGCGCGGCGTGAGAAGGCGGCGGTGGCGATCCAGTCGTCCGCCGTGGCCGCGGTGAACGTGCGCCCATGGTTGAAGCCGAACGTGGCGAGGTCCTTCGGGATGCCCCACAGCGCCCGGCCGCCGGCGAGCGAGACCTCGCTGTCGACCCAGATCCCGGTGATCGACGCGGTGGGCCGGCGTCCGCGCACGGCGACGGCGGCGAGCAGCTCGTGGTAGCTCAGCTGCCCGGGCGGCTGGTAGTCGACCCAGGCGGCGACCACCAGCGCACGGCCGGCCGCGGTCACGGGCTCGGCGCCCTCGGGCAGGGCGGGCAGCTCCGCGACGGGCAGCCGCCACACCGACAGGTAGGCCTGGCCGGCCAGGCGCCACGGCTCGGGCGGGTAGGCGGTCACGGGAGCCACGGCAGGTAGGGCGGCAGGTCCGTGTCGACGCGCATGGTGAATTCCGGCGGGCGCTTCTGGAGGAACGACAGCACGCCTTCGGCGGTGTCGGGGGTGGTGGGCAGGCCGGCGGTCAGCTTCGAGTCCAGCTCGTGCGCCTCGAACGGCGACGGAGCGCTCGCCATCCGGTAGAGCAGCTGGCGGGTGACGGCGACCGAGACGGGCGCGGTGTTCGCGACGAGGTCGCGGGCCAGCTCGTAAGCCTTGTCCAGCACGGCTTCCGGCGCGTGGACGCTGTGCACGAGCCCCGCGCTCAGCGCCTCGTCCGGCCCGAACACGCGTCCGCTGATCATCCAGTCCATGGCCCTGCCCATTCCGACGAGCCGAGGGAGGAACCAGGCCGACGCGCCCTCGGGGTACATGCCGCGGCGGGTGAACACGAAGCCGAACTTGGAGTCCTCGGCCGCCAGCCGGTAGTCGCAGGACAGGGTGATCGTCAGCCCGCCCCCGACGGACGCGCCCCGCAGCGCGGCGATCACCGGCTTGTTCATCGTGAAGATCCGCTTCGAGCAGCGGCCCGCGGGCTCCTGCCAGCCGTCGGGCGGCCCGTCGCCGTGGTCGAAGTCGAAGCCGCCGGCGGACAGGTCCGCGCCGACGGAGAAGTCCTTGCCACTGCCGGTGAGCACGACCACGCGCACGTCCTCGTCGCGGTCGGCGGTGTCCATGGCGTGGCTCAGCTCGTCGGACATCCGCACGGTGTAGCCGTTGCGCGCCCGCGGCCGGTTCAGCGTGACCGTCGCGATCCGGCCGGCGACCTCGTAGGTGATCTCGGCGTAGGGCGTCATGGGTCCCACGGTAGGCCACACGAGGGGTTGCTGACAATGTGTCAATAACTCGGGAGGCTGCAATGGTGGGGCCATGATCCGACTCGGCACGGTGGTACTCGGCGTGGACGACATGGGGCGGGCGCTGGCCTTCTGGCGGCAGGCGCTCAGTTACGTCCTGCGGGACGGTGAGCCGGGGGAGGAGTTCACGGTGCTGGTCCCGCCCGACGGCGGCGGTTTCGGGCTGTCGTTGCAGCTGAGCGGCTCGCCCGTGCAGGAGTTGCCGCGGGTGCATGTGGACCTGTATGCCGGCAGCGCCGAGGAGCACGCTGCGGAGTGGAGCCTGGTGTCCCTCGGCGCCTGCTTGGTGTCTTCCCGACCACGGCGGCGGTACAGCGGCATGATCGAACGACTCGACAAGGTGGCCAAGGCGCCACTCGAATCAGTCATGATCATCGAAGGCCTCGCCGCCAAGTTTGCCCGGGACGGAGCGTTCCAGGTGTCCGTCCCCTGGGTTTGGTCGTCCCGTCGTCGAGATCCCCTCTGCGGCAACCCAGACGGGGTGGCCTGGCCATTCCGGCAGACGTGGGTCGCACCTGCGCCTGCCGGAACTGGTTGCCCTGCCGCTACCCGAGCGCGTTGAGGGTAAGGGTGAGTGCATCGACCAGATGGACGCGGTGGCCGGGATGGAGATTGATCTGCGGGTGGCCGTCCGGGCCGTCGTTGACGAAACTCAAGACCCGGCCCTCGCGGGTGAAGTCGATGACGGACAGTGTTGTGCTGCGGGTGCGGTCCCCGGCGCTGTCGCGGGTCGCGGCGTAGAGCTGGTGAACCGCGTCTCGGTCGGCGCGCATCAGGCGCCGCAGTTCGTCGGCCTGTTCGGAGACCTCGGTGAGGGGATCATCGGCACCGTAGTCGCGGCCGGCATCGTCGTAGTGAGCCTTCGGCACGCGCAACGGCCTGACCCCGCCCGGCGGACGGGTTGGAAGCGCATCCACCAGGCTCTCGACCAAGTCTCGCGGTCGGACGGGGTCGAGCTGGATCACCTCGTGATCGGTCATCAGCCGGATCGCGTCCCGCCCGGCCTCGGCGGCCAAGATCGCCCCGCTGTCCTGCCCGCCGCCATAACGAAGGTTGCTCCAGCAGTACACCTCGCGCCGAGCCGTGGCGAGCACCCCGAGCGTGGCCCGATACTGTGGGACGAGCACGCCATCGGAGGAGGCCAGCCCGAGCCAGTCCAGCGTATCGAGGACACGCTGCCGGAGCGTGGCCGTGGCGTCGTCGGTCCGGTAGGTCTGGTCCGGTTCGACGACGACCGGGAGTTCACCGAGCCCGGCCAGCTCCCAGGACATGAGGAACACGGGCCGGGGCATCCGCACCGGCCGATCGATCACGCTCACCGGTGTGTTCAGCCCCCGATGGTCGGGGGCGTGGGTGGCAACCCGGTCCGCGGATCCAGCAGCTTGCCGCCGTCATCGTCGATCAGGCTGAATGCGGAATCATCGTCCACGCCGTACTTACGCTGGTGCTCCTTGTCGTCCTCGCCTTTGCCCTTGCCGCCGGCCGCGCCCATGCCGCCCATACCCGAGGCACCGCGCGCACCGGCGGCGCCGCGTCCTGCGGCCGAGCCTCCCGAACCGCGCATGGCACCTTCCTCGCCGGCACCGGACTGCGCACCACGACCAGGTCCGCCGGACAGCCCACGACCGCTCGCCCCACCGGCTCCACCAGATCCGGACGACGAACCACCGGAACCGAACCCGCCAGGCACGAACCCGCCAGGCACGAACCCACCACTCAGCCCGGGAGACCATGACGAACCGCCCCCGGAACCAGGGGAGGAGCCGGGCCCCGGCAGCGGTGGCATCGAACCGGACCTCGGTTCAGGCAGCGACGGGGGGAGGTAGCCCGCAGTCTGGGTACCGCCGCCGGATTGGCTGCCCGTCCCAGGAGTCTCGCCCGGCGGTGTGTACCCGGCAGGAAGGGCGTGCCCGTTCGGCACGGAACCACCTCCTGGTGGCGTGTGCGCAGCGCCGCCCGTACCGGTGAACTCCGACCGCGCCGAGGTATTGCCGTTCGTCCCGCCGCTCGACGTGTGCTGCGAGTGAGAGGTAGCGGGATCCTGCGGAGTAATCGTGACCTGGCCATCGAAGGTGGTCAGCTGGCCGTAATCGGACTTCAGGACCTGGCCGCTGGCCTGTGCCTGCTGCGCGTAACCGTGGTAGCGGTCCAGATTCTCTTGCGCCTGCTTGTTGTAGGTGTTGATCTGGTCTTCGGTGTCGGTGTCCCACGGCGTGGCTGTGTCGAGGAAGTCCTTGTGCGGCGGGGTGTTCGGCATCGGCTGCAACGCGGCCTTCATCTCATCGAACCCGTGCGCCACATCCGTCAGATTCTGCGCATTGCCGGTATAGGTCTGCCCGGCGGCAGAAGAAGCATCGCCCAATGGGCGGATTCTCGCCTGCGCGGCATCTGCTCCGCCCCCGGTCCACACCGACTCCAGGCCGGTGCTCAGCTGTTGCACATCCGAACTGGCCTCGTCATGGTCCTTCGCGATGTCGCCGAGCGAGGCCGCGCCTTGATGCCACTCGGTGGCACCCTTGCCGGCCAGAACTTTCTGGACCAGCTCTGGCGCCGGGACCGCCTGATCACCGGTATTCCCGTGCCACACGTCCGAGGCCCAATCCTCGACATCGTCGACCCGATCGTTGAGCCACTTCACACCATCGCCGACCCAGTCGAACATACCCATCACGAACCCGCTTTCTGCCGCAGGTTGGTGACCACCATGTCCGCCACCCGCGCCGCCAGCTCACACGGATCCGCCTTACCCCTTTTAGCGTAGCTCAACTGCAACGTCGCATTGAACGAGAGATCGTCCGCAACGCCGACACTCACCGTGCAGATGTCGCCTGTTTTCTCACCCTGCTTGTCGGCGTATCCGACGGCCGGGAAGCCCTGGATCGGCGGGAGGACCCGCCACAACGTCACCTTTGGCTTGGCGTTCTTATACGCAGCACTGAGACCCTGGTGATCCTGTGTTGTGTAGCTCACCGAGACAGCTGCGTCAGCGTGCCAGTCGCAGTCCGGGCCGAGGCCGGCTGTGGAGTCTGGTTTGCCTTGTGGCGCGGTGCCGAGGATCTGTTTGAGCTGGTCCGGGGTCAACGCGCCTTGGCAGGGATCACCGGAGAGCACGGACTCCGGGAGCGGGTGATCGACCTTGGGGGCGCCGCTGTGCGGCAACGCCTCGCCGACGGGCGACGGCGGGGTACTCGCGGGGGCAGCGGCCGGTTTCCCGGAACAGCCCGCTGCCAGGGCAACGGTCACGACCATGCCGGCCAACGTCAGTAGCGCTCGGGAAGTCCTCACGCGAACCCCTTGTCTTCGCCCGGAGCCACGTTCTTGATGTCGGCCGCCGCCTGCTCGTCCGAGGATTCGGTGATCCCCAATGCCTGCTCCAGCCGGGAGACCAGCTGAGCCGCGTAGTTGTACGCAAGCTCGGCCTGATCTCTGCCCCCGCCGAGAACTCCGCTGTTGTGGTCTTGACCCACCATGAGACTGTTGTAGCCATTGCTGCCCGGCTCATCCGCCGGCGGGTTCATCCCAAGCGCGTCCGCCGCCTTTCGACGCATATCCATGTACTTGTCGCGAACGCGCTTGGCCACGACGAGCATGTTACGTGCTTCGTCGGTGCTCATGGCGAAGCCTGGCCCCGATGGTGTGGCACCCCCTCCGTAGGCGCCTCCGCCGCCCGGCTGGTCGGTGATCGCGAAGCCGAGTCCTTCGAGCCAGTTCGGTCCGGCCGCAGGTTGAGACACTGATCTACCCCTCTGGTGACACCCGTTCACGCTGCAGAGCGGTCCACCCAAAGACTGTCTGCAAATGATTACAGTAACGGACTGATCACCGAGCGGGAGTTACTTCCGGGAAACCGTGATCGTCAACCCAAGGTGTCTTTGGGCAATAGTTTCTGGTGACGGCGGGTCATGGCTTCGTACTCGACATACGCGCGGGAGTTCTCCGGCCCGCCGGCGGCCATCATCTCGTCATGGGCGATGCTCTGCGCGGCGTTCACGCTGGCCATCTGCTCCATGTATCCGACCGCGCGTCGTGTCTCGTCCCGCCGGTCGGCGGCGTGGGGCGTGCCGTGCTCGGCCAACCTGCTGTACAAGGCGGCGGCATCCGTCAGGGCGTTGGCTGCTTCCTGCGCCCACACCACATGCAGCCGAAGGTAGTCACCGAACGTCATCCGGCTGCTGCTGCCGTCGTCCGGCCCAGCGTTCTCCGTCTCGCCCACACCGGCATGGTGTCATCCCCAGCTCGCAAGGGTGGAATATTCGTCAAACGGTCCAGGGTGCACGGAGGAGATCCATCAGCAGCGCTCGGGTGCAGGCAGGGCACAGGAACGCGTCCGGGCTCGGCCGGTGACGCGGCGGAGCGTCGAGTCGAGCATGGCAGCAGCTCCCGCGGAGGCGGAGAAAACAATCAGGCGTGCTTGCTTTTTTCCCGGCCGGGGTGCCAGGCTGGCCGGAGGACGCAAGGAGGCGTGGCATGGCTGATCTCGGCGTGATCCTCGGGGATCTGGCGGCCGAATCGCAGACGATCGACGACGTGGTGGCGGGGTTGCCGGCTTCCGACTGGGCCCGGCCGACGCCCGCGCCGGGGTGGACGGTCGCGCATCAGATCGCGCACCTGGCCTGGACCGACGCCAAGTCGCTGATCTCCGCGCGCCGGCCGGGGGACTGGCCGGCCGAGGTCGAGAACCTGCTCAGCATCGGCGAGGACTACGTCGACGCCGGGGCGCGGGAGCTGGCGCAGGCGCCGCCGCGGGAGTTGCTCGGGCAGTGGCGTGAGGGGCGGGCCGCGCTGGCCGAGGCGCTCGCCGCGGTGCCCGAGGGGCAGAAACTGCCCTGGTACGGCCCGCCGATGAGCGCCGCGTCCATGGCCACCGCCCGGATCATGGAGACCTGGGCCCACGGCCAGGACGTCTTCGACGCCCTCGGGCTCACCCGCGAGCCGACTGCGCGGCTGTGGCACATCGCCCGCTTCGGCACCCGCACCCGCGACTTCGCGTTCAAACTCCACTCCCTCGCCCCGCCCAGCGAGGAGTTCCGGGTCGAGCTGGCCTCGCCCGACGGCACCACCTGGGCGTTCGGGCCCGAGGACGCCGAGCAGCGGCTGACCGGCAGCGCCGTCGGCTTCTGCCTGGTCATCACGCAGCGGCGGCATCCGGCCGACACCGACCTGGTCGCCACCGGCGCCGACGTCGAGGAGTGGCTGGGCATCGCGCAGGCCTTCGCCGGGCCGCCCGGGGCCGGACGCAAGCCGGGGCAGTTCGCATGACCGCCCAGAACATGCCGCTCAGGATCGGCAACGCGTCCGGTTTCTACGGCGACCGGTTCTCCGCCGTCCGCGAGATGCTCACCGGCGGCCCGCTGGACGTGCTCACCGGCGACTACCTCGCCGAGCTGACCATGCTCATCCTCGGCCGCGACCGGATGAAGGACCCGAACCGCGGTTACGCCAAGACCTTCCTTCGCCAGATGGAGGAGAACCTGGCGCTGGCCAAGGAAAAGGGCGTGAAGATCGTCGCCAACGCCGGTGGGCTCAACCCCGCCGGGCTCGCCGCCGCCCTCCGCGAACTGGCCGAGAAGCTCCAACTCGACGTGAAGATCGCGCACGTCGAGGGTGACGACCTCCTCGCGCGGGCTGAGGAACTCGGATTCAAGAACCCCTTGACTGCCAACGCTTATCTCGGCGCCTGGGGCATCGCGGAGTGCCTGAACGCCGGGGCCGACGTGGTGGTCACCGGGCGTGTCACCGACGCTTCGGTGATCGTCGGCCCGGCCGCCGCGCACTTCGGCTGGGCGCGGGACGACTACGACGCGCTGGCCGGCGCCGTCGTGGCCGGGCACGTGATCGAGTGCGGCACCCAGGCGACCGGCGGCAACTACGCGTTCTTCCGCGAGCAGCCGATCGGCGTCCCCGGCTTCCCGATCGCGGAGGTCCACGCCGACGGGTCCTGCGTGATCACCAAGCACCCGGGCACCGGCGGGGTGGTGAACACCGGCACCGTCACCGCGCAGCTGCTCTACGAAATCACCGGCGCCCGCTACGCCAACCCGGACGTGACCAGCCGGTTCGACACCCTGGCCCTGTCGCCGGACGGCCCGGACCGCGTCCGGATCACCGGGGTCCGCGGCGAGGCCCCGCCGCCCACGCTGAAGGTGTGCCTCAACTCCCTCGGCGGCTTCCGCAACGAGACGACGTTTGTCCTCACCGGACTGGACATCGAGGAAAAAGCCGCGCTGGTAAGGGATCAACTCGCGGCGGCGCTCAAGCCGCACCCGCCCGCCGACGTCCGGTGGACGCTCGCCCGCACCGACCACACCGATGCCGACACCGAGGAACGGGCCAGCGCGCTGCTGCACGTCGCGGTGAAGGACAGCGACCCGAAGGTCGCCGGCCGCGCGTTCAGCGGCGCCGCGATAGAGCTGGCGCTGGCCAGCTACCCCGGTTTCCACGTCACCGCACCGCCTTCCGACGCCTCACCCTATGGCGTCTACACCGCGTCCTATGTAGACGCGGAGAAGGTGCCGCACGTCGCGGTGCTGCCCGACGGACGTCGAGTCGACATCGCGCGGGCGGCCGAAACCCTGGCTCTGTCCGAAGTGGACGAGCCCGCGCTGCCCGAGCCGCTGCCGGACGGGCCGGTCCGCCGCGTCCCGCTCGGCCGGGTGATCGGCGCGCGCAGCGGGGACAAGGGCGGCAATGCGAACCTGGGTGTGTGGGTGCGCTCGGAGGAGGCGTGGCGCTGGCTCGTGCACCGGCTCACCGTCGGCGAGTTCCGGCTGCTGCTGCCCGAGACGCACGCGCTGGCCGTGACCCGGCACCTGCTGCCCAACCTGTGGGCGATGAACTTCGTCGTCGAGGACATCCTCGGCGAGGGCGTCGCCTCGCAGGCCCGGTTCGACCCGCAGGCCAAGGCGTTCGGCGAATGGCTGCGGTCCCGCGAGATCGACGTGCCGGAGGCGCTGCTGTGATCGTCGACCCCTTCCGCACGCCGGAGCGCACGGAGTTGCGCGCGACCGTCCGCCGCTTCGTCGAGAAGGAAGTGCTGCCGCACCTGGACGAGTGGGAACGCGCGGGTGAGCTGCCGCGCGAGCTGCACCGCAAGGCCGGTGACCTCGGCCTGCTCGGCGTGGCGTTCCCCGAGGCCGTGGGCGGTGGCGACGGCAACTACCTCGACGCGCTCGTGGTCGCCGAGGAGATGCACTACGCGGGTGGCTCGGGCGGGCTCTTCGCGTCGCTGTTCACCTGCGGCATCGCCGTGCCGCACATCGCCGAGGCGGGCGACCCGGTGCAGATCGAGCGCTGGGTGCGCCCGACGCTGGCCGGCGACAAGATCGGCTCGCTCGCCGTGACCGAGCCGGACGGCGGCTCGGACGTCGCGGGCATCCGCACCACCGCCGTGCGCGAGGGCGACGAGTACGTGGTCAACGGCGCCAAGACGTTCATCACCTCCGGCTGCCGCGCGGACTTCGTCACCACCGTGGTCCGCACCGGCGGCGAAGGCGCGCATGGCATCTCGCTGCTCGTGGTCGAGCGCGGCACCCCCGGGTTCACCGTCTCCCGCAAGCTGGAGAAGATGGGCTGGGCCGCCTCGGACACCGCGGAACTGTCCTACGTGGACGCCCGGGTGCCGGCGGAGAACCTGGTCGGCGCCGAGAACAGCGGCTTCGCCCAGGTGGCCACCCAGTTCGTCACCGAGCGGCTTTCGCTCGCCGTGCAGGCGTACGCGCACGCCCAGCGCGCGCTGGACCTGACCCTGGACTGGTGCCGGCTGCGCGAGACGTTCGGCCGCCCGCTCATCTCGCGGCAGCTGGTACAGCACAAGCTCACCGAGATGGCGCGCAAGACCGACGTCGCCCGTACCTACGCCCGGCAGACCGCCGTCCGCCACGTTTCCGGCGAAGAGGTGATCGCCGAGGCCTGTTTCGCCAAGAACACCGCCGTCGAGGCCGCCGAATGGGTGGTGAGCGAGGCCGTGCAGCTGCACGGCGGGCTCGGCTACATGCGCGAGTCCGAAGTGGAGCGGCACTACCGTGACGTCCGCATCCTCGGCATCGGCGGCGGCACCACCGAGATCCTCACCGGCCTGGCCGCGAAGCGATTGGGATACACCGCATGACCGCACTGAGGTCTACTGTGGACACGAGGGCGGGGGAGTTCGCCGCCAACCGTGAGTCCATGCTCGAGAAGCTCGCCGAGATCGACGCCGAGCACGCGAAGGCCGTCGCCGGTGGCGGCGAGAAGTACGTGGAACGCCACCGCAAACGGGGCAAGCTGCTCGCCCGTGAGCGCATCGAACTGCTGCTGGACGAGGATTCGCCGTTCCTGGAGCTTTCGCCGCTCGCCGCGTGGGGCTCGGACTACCGCGTGGGCGCCAGCGTGATCACCGGCATCGGCGTGGTCGAGGGCGTCGAGTGCCTGATCTCGGCGAGCGACCCGACCGTCAAGGGCGGCGCGAGCAACCCGTGGACGACCAAGAAGAGCTTCCGCGCGGCCGACATCGCCGCGCAGAACCGGCTGCCGGTGATCAACCTCGTCGAGTCCGGCGGCGCGGACCTGCCGACGCAGAAGGAGATCTTCATCCCCGGCGGCCGGGTCTTCCGCGACCTCACGCGGTCCTCGGCCGCGAAGGTGCCCACCGTCGCGCTGGTCTTCGGCAACTCGACCGCCGGCGGCGCGTACCTGCCGGGCATGTCGGACTACGTGGTGATGGTCAAGGAGCGCGCGAAGGTGTTTCTCGGCGGGCCGCCGCTGGTCAAGATGGCGACCGGCGAGGAGTCCGACGACGAGTCGCTCGGCGGCGCGGAGATGCACGCGCGCACGTCCGGGCTGGCCGATTACCTGGCCACCGACGAACAGGACGCCATCCGGCTGGGCCGCAGCATCATCAAGCGGCTCAACTGGCGCAAGCAGGGCCCGCTGCCGGAACCGGGTTACGCCGAGCCGCTGTTCGACGCCGAGGACCTGCTCGGCATCGTGCCGAGCGACCTCAAGGTCCCGTTCGACCCGCGTGAGGTGATCAGCCGCGTGGTCGACGGCTCCGACTTCGACGAGTTCAAGCCGCTCTACGGCCCGAGCCTGGTCACCGGCTGGGCCCGCGTCCACGGTTACCCGGTGGGCGTGCTCGCCAACGCGCAGGGGGTGCTGTTCGGCGAGGAGTCGCAGAAGGCCGCGCAGTTCATCCAGCTGGCCAACCAGATCGACACCCCGCTGGTCTTCCTGCACAACACCACCGGCTACATGGTCGGCAAGGAGTACGAGCAGAGCGGGATCATCAAGCACGGCGCGATGATGATCAACGCGGTGTCCAACTCGAAGGTGCCGCACCTGTCCGTCCTCATGGGAGCGTCCTACGGCGCCGGGCACTACGGCATGTGCGGCCGCGCGTACGACCCGCGGTTCCTGTTCGCCTGGCCCAGTGCGAAATCGGCGGTGATGGGCCCGGCGCAGCTGGCCGGCGTGCTGTCGATCGTCGCGCGGGCGGCGGCCGCGAACCGGGGACAGGCTTACAGCGAGGAGAACGACGCGGCCATGCGCGCGATGGTCGAAGCCCAGATCGAGGCCGAGTCGATGCCGATGTTCCTCTCCGGCATGCTCTACGACGACGGCATCATCGACCCGCGCGACACCCGCACCGTGCTCGGGCTGAGCCTGTCCGCGATCCACAATGGACCAGTGAAGGGCGCCGAGGGTGGTTTCGGCGTCTTCCGGATGTAGGGGTGGCTTCGTGATTCGAAATCTGCTGGTCGCCAACCGCGGGGAGATCGCCCGCCGGGTGTTCCGCAGCTGCCGCGACGCCGGGATCGGCACCGTGGCGGTGTTCTCGGACGCCGATGCCGACGCCCCGCACACTACGGAGGCCGACGTCGCCGTGCGGTTGCCGGGAAACACGCCGGGCGAGACGTACCTGCGTTCCGAGCTGATCGTGAAGGCCGCGGCCGAAGCGGGCGCGGACGCCGTGCACCCGGGTTACGGCTTCCTGTCCGAGAACGCCGCGTTCGCGCAGGCCGTGCTGGACGCGGGGCTGACCTGGGTCGGCCCGCCGCCGGAGGCGATCGCGACGATGGGCTCCAAAGTGGAGTCCAAACGCCTGATGGCCGCCGCCGGGGTGCCCGTGCTGGCGGAGCTGGACCCGGCCGGGGTGACCGAGGCCGACCTGCCGCTGCTGGTCAAGGCGTCCGCGGGCGGTGGCGGACGGGGCATGCGCGTGGTGCGGGAGCTGGGCGAGCTGGCCGAGGCCGTCGCGGGCGCCGCCGCCGAGGCCGGCTCGGCGTTCGGCGACCCGACCGTGTTCTGCGAGCGCTACCTGGAGACCGGGCGGCACATCGAGGTCCAGGTGCTCGCCGACCGCCACGGCACGGTGTGGGCGGTGGGGGAGCGGGAGTGCTCGATCCAGCGCCGGCACCAGAAGGTCGTGGAAGAAGCGCCTTCTCCGTTTGTCGACACGGCGATGCGCGCGGAGCTGTTCGACGCCGCGCGCAAGGCGACGCAGGCGATCGACTACGTCGGCGCGGGCACCGTCGAGTTCCTCGCCGGTCCGGACGGGCGGTTCTACTTCCTGGAGATGAACACCCGCCTGCAGGTCGAGCACCCGGTGACCGAGAACGTGACCGGGCTGGACCTGGTGTCGCTGCAGCTTTCGATCGCCGAGGGGGCGCAGCTGCCGCCGGAGCCGCCTGCGGCGCAAGGACATGCGATCGAGGTCCGGCTCTACGCGGAGACCGTGGCCGTTCAAGACGGGGTCGCGGACTGGCAGCCGCAGAGCGGCACGCTGCACACGTTCGAGGTCCCCGGCGTCGACCGTGAGTTCACCCCCGGCGCGGGACTGCGGCTCGACTCCGGCGTCGAGTCCGGCTCGGTCGTCGGCGTGTTCTACGACCCGATGCTGGCGAAGGTGATCGCCTGGGCCCCGACCCGCGACGAGGCGGCCCGGCGGCTCGCGGCCGCGCTCGAGGGCGCGAAGATCCACGGCGTGGTCACGAACCGCGACCTGCTGGTGAACGTGTTGCGCCACGAGGCTTTCCTGGCCGGCGAGACGGACACCGCGTTCTTCGACCGGCACGGCCTGGCCACGCTGGCGAAGCCGCTGGCCACAGTGGACACCGAGCGGCTGTCCGCCCTCGCCGCGGCGCTGTCGGACGCGGCGGGCAACCGGGCGGAGGCGCGGACGCTCGGCCGGCTGCCCAGCGGCTGGCGCAACGTGCGTTCGGCCGGGCAGCGCAAGGAGTTCAGTCGCGGGGAGACGACGTACGAGGTGGTCTACGCGCTGACCCGGGACGGCCTGCGGGCCGAAGGGTACGACGGCGTCGACCTGGTCACCGCCGAGCCCGGCCGGGTGGTGCTGGACGTCGGCGGCGTGCGGCGCGCGTTCACCGTCGCCCGGCACGGCTCGGAGTCCTATGTGGACTCGGCGCTCGGCCCAGTGGCCTTCACCGCGGCCCCGCGGTTCGCGGACCCGGCCGCGGCGCTGGCGGCGGGCTCGCTGGTCGCGCCCATGCCGGGCACGGTCGTACGGCTCGCCGTGGCCGCGGGTGACGTCGTGGCGGCGGGCGACCCGCTGCTGTGGCTGGAGGCGATGAAGATGGAGCACCGGATCGCGGCCCCCGCCGACGGCGTGGTCACCGAGCTGCCGGTGGAGGTCGGGTTACAGGTCGAGGTCGGCACGATTCTGGCTGTGGTGGGAGAAGCTGTGTTGGGAGAAAGCGTATGAACGCGATGAACTTCGTCGAGCCCGAGGAGCGCACCGCGCTGCGCAAGGCGGCGGGCGAACTGGGGCGAAAGTACGGCCACGAGTACTACGCCAAGAAGGCCCGGTCGGGCGAGAAGACCGTCGAGCTGTGGAACGAGGCCGGCCGGCTCGGCTACCTCGGCGTGAACCTGCCCGAGGAGTACGGCGGGGGCGGCGCCGGGATCGCGGACCTCGGCGCGGTGCTGGAGGAGTTCGCCGCGGCGGGCTCACCGCTGCTGCTGATGGTCGTCTCGCCGGCCATCTGCGGCACGGTGATCTCCCGCTTCGGCACCGACGAGCAGAAGAAGCTGTGGCTACCCGGCATCGCCGACGGCAGCAAGAAGATGGTCTTCGCGATCACCGAGCCCGACGCCGGGTCCAACTCGCACAAGATCACCACCACTGCGCGGCGTGACGGCGGCGACTGGGTTTTGAGCGGCCGCAAGGTGTTCATCTCCGGGGTCGACGAGGCCGACGCCGTGCTCGTGGTCGGGCGCACCGAGGACGCGAAGACCGGGCGGCTCAAGCCGGCGCTGTTCATCGTGCCGACCGACGCGCCGGGGTTCGAGTTCACGAAGATCGAGATGGACCTGGTCGCGCCGGAGAACCAGTTCTCGCTGTTCCTCGACGACGTCCACCTGCCCGCCGAGGCGCTGGTCGGCGACGAGGACGCGGCGATCGCGCAGCTGTTCGCCGGGCTCAACCCGGAGCGCATCATGGGCGCGTCGTTCTCGCTCGGCACCGCCCGTTACGCGCTGGACAAGGCCGTGGCCTACGCGAACGAGCGCCAGGTGTGGGGCGCGCCGATCGGCTCGCACCAGGGCCTGGCGCACCCGCTCGCGCAGATCAAGATCGAGTTCGAGATGGCCAGGCTGATGACCCAGAAGGCCGCCTCGCTGTACGACTCGGGTGACGACTTCGCCGCCGGCGAGTCCGCCAACATGGCCAAGTACGCGGCCGCCGAGACCGCGATCCACGCGGTCGACCAGGCGGTGCAGACCCACGGCGGCAACGGCCTGGCCACCGAGTACGGCCTCGGCTCGCTCGTCACCGCGGTGCGGCTGGGCCGGATCGCGCCGGTGAGCCGGGAGATGGTGCTCAACTTCGTCGGGCAGCACAGCCTCGGGCTGCCGAAGTCCTACTGACTCGTGAGTGTTTATGACGGTTAGAACCGTCATAAACACTCACAAGCTTTATTCACTATGGAGGTTCCCATGGCCACCTTGGCCGGCAAGACGATCATCATGTCCGGTGGCAGCCGCGGCATCGGCGAGGCGATCGCCCTGCGCGCGGCCGCCGACGGCGCGAACGTCGCGCTGCTGGCCAAGACCGCCGAACCGCACCCGAAGCTGCCCGGCACGATCTACACCGCCGCGGAGGCCATCGAAAAGGCGGGCGGCCAGGCGCTGCCCATGCTCGGCGACGTCCGTGACGACGAGGGCGTGGCGGCCGCGGTGGCGAAGACCGTCGAGCGGTTCGGCGGGATCGACATCGTGGTGAACAACGCGAGCGCGATCGACCTGACGCCCACCGAGCAAGTCAGCATGAAGCGCTACGACCTGATGCAGGACATCAACGCGCGCGGCACCTTCCTGCTGTCGAAGCTGGCCATCCCGCACCTGCGGAAGGCGGCGAACCCGCACGTCCTCACGCTGTCGCCGCCGATCAGCCTCGACGAGAAGTGGTTCACCGCCGGGCACCTCGCGTACAGCATCGCGAAGTACTCGATGAGCCTGGTGACCGTCGGCCTCGCCGCGGAGCTGAAGGCGGACGGCATCGCGGCGAACTCGCTGTGGCCGCGCACCACCATCGACACCGCGGCGATCCGCAACGTCGTCGGCGCCGAGCTGGCGGACCGCAGCCGGACGCCGGAGATCATGGCCGACGCCGCGTACGCGATCCTCACCAGGCCCAGCCGCGAGACGACCGGAAACTTCTTCCTCGACGACGTGGTGCTGCGCGAAGAAGGCGTCACGGACTTCGCGAAATACCGGATCAGCGGCACCGAGGCCGACCTGCAGCTCGACTTCTGGGTCGACCCGGCCTGATGATCCGGGAACCGCAGCAGGAGCGCAGCCGCACGACGCGACGGCGGCTGATCGAGGCAGCCATGGACTGCATCGGCGAGCGGGGCTGGCACGGCGTCACGGTGGCGGTGATCGCCGAGCGCGCCGGCGTGTCCCGCGGCGCCGCCCAGCACCACTTCCCGACGCGGGAGTCGCTGGTCGCGGCGGCCGTCGAGCTGCTGGGGGAGGCGCAGCTGGACGAGCTGCGCACCCGCGCCGAGGGCCTGCCGAGCGGGCCTTCGCGGATCGAGCGCGTGGTCGGGATGGTGCTCGACCTCTACACCGGGCCGATGTTCCGCGCCGCGCTGCAGCTGTGGTCGGTCGCCTCCACCGACGAGCAGCTGCGCGGGGTGATGGTGCCGCTGGAGGCGCGGGTCGGCCGGGAGGCGCACCGGGTCACGGTGGAGCTGCTGGGCGTCGACGAGAGCCGGCCCGGCGTCCGTGAGCTGGTCCAGGCCACCCTGGACCTGGCCCGCGGCCTCGGCCTGGCCAGCCTGCTGACCGACGACACCCGCCGCCGCAGCCAGATAGTGCGCGAATGGGCACGAACGCTGGAAGCCCGGCTCGAAGGAACCGCAAAGGTCTAGTCAACGTCTTAGTGCGGTTGCTAACACTATTGGAGCAATGGACGATAACCCATAGTACTGATCCGACCAGAAGTAGGCGGTCGAGTGGTGACCGACTTGTGGCGGCCGATTGCGCCGTGACTGTAGTCGGATCAGTACTGAACAGCACAGTAAGTGCTCCCGTGGAAGAAGGTTGTTCCAGTGTCCGGATCAGGTTCAGCAGAGGCAGAAGTCGAACTCACCCACCGCGCGATGGCGATGCTCCGTGCCGTCGCGGCGGACCGGGCCCAGATGTCGTCGAGCTGCGAGCCCGACCTCTTCGTCGACGGTTTCGCCTGCTGCGACCAGATGACCGCGCACCTGCTGGCCCACGGCGGGTACATCCGCCCCGCCGTCGAGGTCTCCGCCGGGCTGGTGCCCGCCGAGCTGACCGAGGCCGGGCACGCCGCTTTGCTGATCACGCAAGCCGCCTGAACGAACACGATCGGTCACCGCGCGTCGCTGTGTCGCTCGCGCGTTCGATGACCGCTTTCGGTATTCGCCGCCGTTTTTGAGCGGACGGCAGCCACAAGCGAGGCGGCGCCGCCGGGGCTTCTCTCACTTCGGCCGAAGTGGATGACCCCGTCCGGTTCCGGAGCTACAACGGGAGCATGACTTCCCCTTCGATGCGGCTCGTGACCTATGACCGGTACGGGCCTGCCGACGTCCTCTCCGTGACCACCGCGCCCGTTCCCCGGCCGCGCCCCGGCGAGGTCCTGGTCCGGGTGCGCGCGGTGTCGGTCAACGGCGGTGAGCTGGCGATGCGGGCCGGGCGGCTGCTTCCGTTCAGTGGCAAGCGATTCCCGAAGTTCGTGGGGATCGACCTGACCGGTGAGGTCGTCGAGGCCGGGAACAGCCGGTTCACGGCGGGCGACCTGGTCTGGGGCCAGGTGGGGCGGCGGCCGCGCTCGGCCGCGGAGTACGTCGCCGTGCGGCCCGAGCTGCTGGACCACGTCCCGGCCGGGCTCGATGCGGTGCAGGCCGTTTCGCTGCCCGTCGGGACCACGGCGATCACCGCGTTGCGCGACCTGGCCGCGCTCGCGCCCGGCGAGCGGCTGCTGGTCCGTGGCGCGACCGGCGGCGTCGGGTACGTCGCCGTGCAGCTGGGGAAAGCGATGGGGGCGCACGTCACCGCGCTCACCAGCGCGGGAAACCTGGACCTGGCCAAGGAACTGGGTGCGGACGAGGCGATCGACTACCGCGCGCCCGGTGACCTGGGCCGGTTCGACGTCATCCTCGACACGGTCGGCACCGGCCTGCCCGCGTTCCGCCGGCTGCTCACCCACCGCGGGCGGATGGTCACGATCGCGTTCGACTTCGACCACCCCGTCCGCTCACTGGGCTACATCGCCGCCCACGCGCTGCGCCGCCGCCGCTGGGTCCGTTTCTTCAGCGGCAACCCGGACGCCTCGCTGTTCGCCGAGCTGGGCCGCTGGGTCACCGCCGGCGCGATCCGCCCGCAGGTCGACCGGGTGTTCCCGCTGGCCGACGTCGCCGCCGCGCACCGGGCGCTGGAACAGGGCGGCGTGCGGGGCAAGATCGTCGTGCGGATGGACTGAGCCCGGCGCTCGGCTCCATTGTGGATGGTGCGCCTTACTTGGACTCGACCCGCCCGAGCGGTTCGGGTCCGTCGGCCAGCGCGGCACACGCTGTCTCCCAAGCGGAATCCCCGGGGTAGAGCCGGGCGCGGAGGTAGGCCGTGGTGAGCTGCTGGACGGCGGCGACGCGCTCGGGATTCTCGTCCGTGGTCTCGGCGACGTCGTAGCCGGAGACCCCGCCGAGCCCGTGCTCCGCGCCGAAGAGGGTGAGCAGGGACTTGGGGCCGGGGGAGAGGAAGTACGGGTCGGTGTGCCAGCTCGCGCCCTGGACCGTCAGGTGGGGCGAGGCGTCCTGGTCGCCGGCGACCACGAGCGCGGGCGTGGTCATCGCGGAGAAGTCGGTGGTGCGGAAGAAGGAAAAGTGCTCGGCCGCGAACTCGCTGAGGGCGTCGCCGCCCCGGCCGGGCGCGGCCAGCAGCACCCCCGCCTTGATCCGGGGCTCGGCCAGGACCACTTCCGTGCCGTCGTGCGGATCGGTGAGCCGCGCGCCCAGCAGCAGGCTCGCGGTGTGCCCGCCCATCGAATGCCCGGCCACGGCGACCTTGTCCCGGTCCAAGCGCCCGGCAAGCTGCGGGACGGCGGCCTCGATCGCGTCGAGCCGGTCGAGGATGTGCGTCATGTCCTCGGCCCGCGATCGCCAGTACAGCGGTGCTTCGGGGTCTTCGGAGTTCAGGATCAGCGTCGCCGAACTCAGGTGGGTCGGCTGGATGACGGCAAACCCTTGGGCCGCCCAGAAATTGGCGAGCGGGGCGTAGCCGTTCAGTGAGGACAGGTGGTTCGAGCGGCCTTGGCCGTGCGAGAGCAGGATGATCGGCAGCCCGCTTCCGGTCACCGGCGCGGAGACCCGCACCTGCAGGTCCACGGCGCGGCCGGGTGTGGACAGCACCACCGGGCCGACCGAGAGGACCGGAGCGGGCGGGTAAGTCGGTTCACTCATGATGTGCGGTTCCCTTCCCTGCGCCTCGCCACCGAAGCGGAGCGCCGTTCCGTAAATATATGGAACCGTGCTCCGCTTTGTCAATCGCGGACCAATAGTTCATCAGATGATGTACTGTCGTCCCCGTGCTGAAGTGTGAGACACGAGGTGACGCGCTGGCCCGGCTCGGGCGCGCGCTGGCCGACCCGACCCGGTGCCGGATCCTGGTCGCGCTGCTGGACGGGACCCGTTACCCCGGGGCGCTCGCCGCCGAGCTGGGGCTGTCGCGGTCGAACGTGTCCAACCACCTGGCCTGCCTGCGCGGGTGCGGGCTGGTCGTCGCGGCCTACGAGGGCCGTCAGGTCCGTTACGCACTGGCCGATCCGCACCTGGCCAAGGCGCTCAACGAGCTGGCCAAGGTCGTGCTCGCGGTCGACACCGCCGAGCCCTGCCTCGGCCCCGACCACGGGCCCGGCCTCACCCCCGCCGTGAGCAAGGTGGCCCGATGACCGACCGGCCGGAGAACCTCGTGACCACGGCTGCGCAAACCCCGGAGGCCTGCGCCGACGGGTGCTGCGCCCCGGAGTCACCGCCCGACGCAGGAAACGCGGCCCGGCGGGCGGTGCTGTCCCGGCGAGTGCGCTGGTTCGTCGCGGCGACGATCACCTACAACGTGATCGAGGCGGTCATCGCGATCACGGCCGGGTCGTCGGCGTCGTCCGCCGCGCTGATCGGCTTCGGGCTGGACTCGGTCATCGAGGTCGCCTCCGCCGCCGCGGTCGCCTGGCAGTTCTCCGGCGCCGATCCCGAGGCGCGTGAACGCACGGCTTTGAAGGTCATCGCGCTGTCGTTCTTCGCGCTCGCGGCTTACGTCACCGTCGACGCGGCCGGGTCCCTGTTCGGGTCCGGCTCGGCTGGGCACTCGACCGTCGGCATCGTGCTGGCCGCGGTTTCCCTGCTGGTCATGCCGGGCCTGTCCTACGCCCAGCGGCGCGCCGGCCGGGAACTCGGCTCGGCCAGCGCTGTGGCCGATTCGAAGCAAACCCTGCTCTGCACTTACCTTTCCGGCGTCCTGCTGGTCGGCCTTCTGCTCAACAGCCTGCTCGGCTGGTCCTGGGCCGACCCCGTCGTCGCGCTGGTCATCGCCGCCGTCGCCGTCAAGGAAGGCCGCGAAGCCTGGCGCGGTGACCAGTGCTGCTGACGCCGCGCCCGAGCACCAGGTACAGGCCCGCGGCCAGCACGAACCCGACCGCGAACGTCAGGTCGCCCACGGCCGGGACGGCGCGGGGGACCGGCGCGACGTAGAGGGCCTGGTTCGCGAACAGCGCCACCGACACCACCAGCCCGGCCAGGAAACTGAAGAAGCCCGGCCAATTGCGCGTCCGCGGGTCCGCCAGCAGGGGCCCGACGTCGACCTTGCGTCGGCGGTACAGCTCGACCAGCACGACGCCCAGCCACGGGCCGATCCAGTACGCGATGACCAGCAGGAAGTTCTCGTACGCGGCCCCAGCGTCCGAAAGTCCCAGCCACGCGAGCACGAACCCCACCGCGCCGAAGGCGAGCGCCACCGCCGCGCGCCGCCACGCCAGCGGCAGCCGGACGCCCATCGCCAGGAAGGCCAGCGCGCCGGAGTACACGTTGAGCACGTTCGCGGCGACCGCCCCGAGCGCGATGGCCAGCAACGTCGCCGCGGCCAGGAAAGCGGGCAGGTGACCGGTGAACGCCGCGGCCGGGTTGTCGCCGGACGGGCCGGCGATCGTGGTCGACGCCGCGCCGGTCAGCATCAGCACGGTGGTGGAGATGAACAGCCCGACGCCCGCGTAGGCGCCCACCGCGCGTGGCGAGGCCGTGCGCGGGAGGTAACGCGTGTAGTCCGCCGCGTAGGGGTTCCAGCCAGCGGTGTAGCCGAAGGCCGTGCCGACCGCGAGCAGGAACCCGCCCGTGCCGCCCGTCGCCGCGGCCGCGCCGGGGGAGGACTTCGCGAACGTCACCACCGCCGCGGCCGCGAAGACCACGGCGAGCACGATGAACGCGTACTTTTCGTACGCCTGCACGAGGTTGTGCCCGAAAAACGCGATCACGATCTGCAGCGCGACCACGATCACCAGGCAGCCGAGCACCGGCAGCCCGGTCAGGGCGGCCAACGCGAAGGCGCCGCTGACGCTGTTGACCGCGAACCAGCCGATGCCGGCCATCACCGACATCAGCGCGGCGGGCAGCAGGTTGCCGCGGTAGCCGAACGCGGTGCGGCCCAGCACCATCTGCGGCACGCCGTACCGCGGGCCCGCCGCCGACAGCGCGGCGTGGGCCAGCGAGCCGAGGCCGTTGCCGAGCACGAAGGCGATCGCGGCCTGCCAGAACGACAGCCCGAACACCGACACCGCGAGCACGCCGACGAACACCGTCGCGAATTCGAGGTTGGGCGAGGCCCAGGTCCAGGCCAGCTGCCGGGGCGAGCCGTGCCGGTCGGCGCCGGCCACCGGCTCGACCCCGCCCGGCTCGACGGCCACCACCTTGTCGCGGTAGCCGCCGCGTGCGTCCACGGTCTCGGCCATGCGTCCCACCGCCTTCCGATCGCGACGAGACCCTAAGCCGCCGATGTTTCGCCGGTGTTGCGCTCGAAGGGGACCAACGCCGTTAAGGCCTCCTTACCCGCGTCGGACGCGGGTAAGGAGGCCTTAACGGCCACCGCGGGATCAGCCGTTGTAGCCGGCCACGATCTTGGTGAACGCGTACTGCTCCTGGTCGATGCCGCTGCAGTCGCCGCCGCCGCTGCAATCGCGGTTGGTGGCCCAGAAGGTGAAACGGCCCAGGTGATGGCTCGTCGCGTAGTCGCGGATCGAAGTGAAGTTGTCCACGGTCACGGTCTCGCCGGCGTTGTCGGTGTTGCCGTTCATCGAGGACAGGCCACTGCGGCTGTACGCGGTGGCGTCGTCCCAGCCGAAGGTGGACTTCAGCTCGCCGGCCAGCCCGTCGACGGCCGACTCGGTCATCGCGGCCATGTCGCCGCCGCTGGAGAAGTCGAACGGCATGACCGACCAGACGTCGATGTCCGCGCCGAGCGCCTTGGCCTGCGTGATCAGCCGCTTGCCGGTGTCGGTGGGGCCGGTGGTGCTGGTGCCCATGGTGATGACGACCCGCAGGCCCGGGTTCTTGTCCTTGGTGATCTTGACGGCGTTCAGGATGCGGTCCTGCACCGTCGGGTTCTCGAACTCGTCGGTGTTCTCGATGTCGAGGTCGATCGCCTTGAGCTGGTAGGCGTCGATCACCTTCTGGTACGCGCCGGCCAGGTCCTCGGGCGTGGCGCAGGTGGCGCCGAGCTTGTTGCCCGACCAGCCGCCGAACGACGGGATCACGTCGCCCCCGGCGTCGCGGATGCTCTGGATCATCGAGGCGTCGGAGCCGTCGAGCGCGCGGCTGCCGTCCCACTGCGGGTTGCAGGTGCCGTTGGACAGCATGAACGCGAGGGTGAACGCCTTCACGCCGGTCGCGGACATGGCCGCGGCGGGGTCGGCCTGGCCGCCCCACTGGTACAGGTAGGGCGAGGCGAGGACGGGGTCCGGGGCGGCCATCGCCGACGGGGCGAGACCGGCGGTGGTGGCGAGCGCGGCACCCGCGGCGAGCGCGAGCGTGGCCAGGCGGCGCCACCGAGTTACTGATCCGACCGGAAGCAGGCGGAGACGGGCTGCAGCCGATTTGCTTGCCGGAACTTGTTTCCGCCGTGGCTGTAGTCGGATTAGTAGCGAACTAAGCAGCATAGGTCCTCCAGCGGTGGGGACGCACGCCGGGGCGTGCTGGTGCGGAGTACCTCCGAAGGTGATGCGGCGGTATCAACCTGGAGGCGGGCTGTGTGCCAGCTCACGGTGGACTAGACCATTGGCAGTGTCAAGGTCCCGGCCCGGATGGAAAAAGACAGACAGTACGAAAGTAGGTCACCACCGTCGCCGGGGTCGTGTGCCACTGAAGGCGGAGTGACAGCGGCGGCCGGGTGGGCTAATTTGCCGAAATGATGGGGGATTCGGCGGCGGCCGGTCGGCGCTGGCGCCTGCCCTCGCTCGCCGGCTGGGCGTTGTGGCGCCATCCCCGCCGGGCCCTGGTGCTGGTGCTGGTGGTCGACCTCGTCGCGCTGGCCGGGACCGTGGCCGCCACGCTGCTGGTGCCGGTCTCGCTCACCGCCGCGGAAGAGTTCGCGGTGCTGCTGGCGGGGTTACTCGGGTGCGCCGAACTGTGCCGGTCAGCGGAACGCGGCCGGGCGGAATCATTGCTGGGGCCGGGTTTCGGCACGCCGTGGCTGTTCGCCGGCGCGGTGGTGCTGCCGCCCGTGCTCGCGGTGGCGCTGGTCGTGGTGTCCGGGCTGCACCGCTGGGCCCGGATTCGGCGGCGGCCGGTGTACCGGCAGGTGTTCGACGTCGCCGCCACGGCGGTGGCCGTGCTGCTGGCGGCAGGTTTCTTGATCTTGACCGGGCCGCCGTTGTTCACCAGCGCCCGGCTCACCGGCTTGGTCGTGGTGGCGGCGCTGGTGTTCGGGGCGGTCGACGCCGCGCTGCCGGCGGCCGTCGACGGCCGCCCGTCCCGAGGTCTGCCGGCAGCGCTGTTCGACGGTGCGATGGTCGCGCTCGGCGTCGCGCTCGCCTGGGCCGTCACGGACTCGCCGTGGGTGCTGCTGCCGCTCGCCGCTGGGCTGGTGGTGCTCTACCGCGGCGAGTTCGGCCGCGCGGGCCGCGACGCGGCCTCCGTGGACCCCGGCACCGGCGTGCTCACGGCCGTCGCGTGGTGGGACGCCGCGCGGGAGACGCAGGCGCCCGCGTTCGCCGTGCTGGTGCTCGACCTCGACCACTTCGGCCGGCTCAACGCCCGTCACGGCCGCCGCATCGGCGACGACGTCCTGCGCGCGATCGCCGACACCCTGCGCGCCGAGGTCCGGTCCGCCGACCTGGTCGGCCGCTCCGGCGGCGGTGAGTTCGCCGTGCTCCTGCCCGGCACCGGGTGTTTCGACGCGCTGGCCATCGCCGAGCGCATCCGCCTGCGGGTCGCCTCGACCGCCGTCGCGCTGAAAGCGGCCTACGGTAATCCGCAGTTCGCCTGGGCGACGGTCTCCGTGGGCGTCGCCGCCCGCCCCGACCACGGCGACCCGGTGGCGGCGGTCTTCGCGGCGGCCAGCGCGGCCGTCCGCCAGGCCAAGGAAACCGGGCGCAACCGGACCGTGCGCGCGTCCTGAGCGGGCCGGACGCCGTCAAGGACTCCTTACCTGCGTAGGACGCCAATGTCAGGGACTTGGGCCGTGTTGCCATGTTTGACCGTATTCCCAGGTCCCTGAAGGCCACCTTGAGGGACCCGGATGCCCTCAAGGTGGCCTTCAGGGACCAACAACCCACGTCCCAGCGTCCCGCCACGGCCGAACCGGCGACGCCCACCCGTCAAGCCATCTGGCCTGGGCAAACGGGCCCGAAACGTACCTAAACCGCTGACTTGAGTTCCAGGCACCGGCGCCGGACGCCGTCAAGGACTCCTTACCCGCGTGGGACGCGGGTAAGGAGTCCTTGACGGCACCGTGGTCAGTGCACCGTGATCGCGTCCAGTTTCTCCTTCAGGTAAGCCGAAGCGACCACCTCCGGGTAGGCGACGCGGCCCAGCGGCGGCGCCAGCGAAGTGATGCGCGCGTCGTGGTCGGTTTCGTAGAAGAAGATCAGCGAGACGAGGTCCTCGTCGGGGGCGCTGGCGTGCGGGGGCAGCACGCGGTGGCGGGTGGAGCGCCAGCGGTCGCCGGTCCAGCGGGCCATCAGGTCGCCGATGTTGACGGTGAACGCGTCCTCGTCGAAGGGCGCGTCCACCCAATCGCCTTCGGCTGTGCAGACCTGCAGGCCGCCGACGCCGGACTGGCGGTCGAGCACCGTCACGGTGCCGAAGTCGGTGTGCGGGCCGATCCGGAACTGGCCCGGCTCGGGCGGGCCCACGCTGGTCATCGGCGGGTACCAGTTGATGTTGAAGGTGTACGTCGGATGGCCCGTGTGCCGCGTGAAGTGGTCCGGTTCCTGGGCCAGTGCGTGCGCGAAGACCCGCAGCAGGTCGTCGGACAGCGCGCGCATGCGGGCCATGTACTCCTGCGCGGTGGCGGCCAGGCCGGCGACCTCGGCGGGCCAGACGTTGGGCTGGAACCAGAACCCGTCCACGGCCGGGTCGTCGACACCCGCGTCCGCGCCCGCCGAGTACGACTCCTTCAGGTCCGGCGGCGTCTCGGTGCCCTCGGCGTAACCGTTGGCCTCGACGCCGGGCGGCAGCCAGCCGCGCCCGCCGACGGTCACCGCGTACCGCTGCTTCACTTCGGGTGGCAGCGCGAAGAACCGGCGCGCCAGCTCGCGCGTGCCGGCGCGCAGCTCCGGCGGCACGCCATGGCCGGTGACGAGCAGGAAACCGGACTCACGCAGCGCGCGGTCGATCTCGGCGGCCACCGCGGCCCGCCCCTCGGGCGTGCCGGCGTACCAGGGGGACAGGTCGACGAGCGGGACAGCGGTCGGCATGGTCGTCTCCTATGGAGTGTCCGAAGTGGACGGTACCCCGATGTCCTCGAACCACAGTTCCGGGCGCCGGGCGATGAAATCGGTCATCAGGGCGGTGCACGCGGGGTCGTCCAGCAGCTCGATCGTGACGCCGAGGCCCGCCAGCCAGTCGTGCCCGCCGTGGAACGTCTCGGCCTCGCCGATGATCACGTGCGGGATGCCGAACTGGCGCACCAGCCCGCTGCAGTACCAGCACGGCGAGAGCGTGGTGACCATGATCGTGTCGCGGTAGTGCGGGCGGCGCCCGGCGTTGCGGAAGGCCGTGGTCTCGGCGTGCAGCGACGGGTCGCCGTCCTGCACCCGGCGGTTGTGCCCGCGGCCGAGCAGGGTGCCGCGGCGGTCGAACAGCGCGGCGCCGATCGGCACGCCGCCCTCGGCCTGGCCCAGCTCGGCCTCCTCGCGGGCGACGGCGAGCAACTTCTGCGGGTCGATCTGCATGCGCCACTCTCACCGGCCGCGGCGGGTGCTGGCAAGTCCTGCGCCATCGCGGACCGGAACTGTCCGCGTTGTCTGGCAGAGTGAGGCGCATGTACGGAACCTCCGAGCGGCTGCTGCGCCTGCTGTCCCTGCTGCAGGCCCGGCGCGACTGGCCGGGGCCGGACCTGGCCGAGCGGCTCAGCGTGGACGTCCGCACGGTCCGCCGCGACATCGAGCGCCTGCGTGGGCTGGGTTACCCGGTGCACGCGACGCCCGGGGTCGCGGGCGGGTACCGGCTCGGCGCCGGGGCCGCGCTGCCACCGCTGCTGCTGGACGACGACGAGGCCGTGGCCGTCGCCGTCGGCCTGCGCACGGCGGCCAACGGCACGGTGTCCGGTATCGAGGAGACGTCCGTGCGCGCGCTGGCGAAGCTCGAGCAGGTGCTGCCCGCGCGGCTGCGGCACCGGGTGAGCGCACTGCAGACCGCGACGCTGGCGCTGGGCAGCGGCGGCCCGATGGTGGACGCCGAGGTGCTCACGGTGATCGCCTCCGCGTGCCGCGACCACGAGCGCCTGCGTTTCACCTATGGCACGCACGCGGGCGACGTGGCGGAGCGGAACGTCGAGCCGCTGCGGATGGTCCACACCGGACGCCGCTGGTACCTCGTGGCGTACGACCTGGGCCGCGAGGCCTGGCGCACCTTCCGCGTGGACCGCGTCGACGGCGTCCCGGCGCCCGGTTTCCGTTTCACACCACGCGAACCGCCCGCGGAAGACCTCGCGGTGTACGTCTCACGCGCGATTTCCGCAGCGCCGTACGCCCATCAAATGGTGCTGCGGGTGGCCGCGCCGGCGTCGGTGCTGGCCGAACGCGTCCCGCCGACAGTGGGTGCGGTGGAGCCGGTCGACGAGCACAGCTGCCGGATCCGGACGGGTGCCCACGACCTCGGCGCGCTGCCGTTCTACCTCGCGCAGTGGGACTACGACTTCGTGGTGGAGGACGCGCCGCCCGGGCTGGTCGAGCGGCTGGCCCGGATCGCGGACCGGTTCTCCCGCGCCGCCGCCGGTTCTCAGCCGTGAGTGGTCAAGCCGGACCATGCCGGATAGCTCGCGAAGTCGGTGAGCACGTCCCACACGTGCTGCGGGGCGGCTGCGATGTCCGTGAAAACTTCGGCCGTACGCATACGGTTTCCTCCGCGGTTGGTGTTCGGAGTCAGCTCAGTGCGGCAGCCAGCGCCGCGTCGAGGTCCGGGTACGCGTAGGTGTAGCCCCCGTCGAGCGCGCGGCGGGGATAGCGCGCTGGCCGGTGGTGACCATGTCGGCCATCTCACCGAGGGCCAGCTTCAGCACGAACCCGGACGAGATTGTGGGTGCCCAGCACCCGCGATCGCCGCACGCGCTCCTTGGCGTCGTCGGTCAGGACAGGGTGGTGGCCTCGTCGCCCCGTTCGCTGAGGCGGGCGACGAGCTTCCGGCCGATGAGGCCGGTGGCGCCCGTGACGGTGATCTTCATGGCTGTTTCCTTTGCCAGATACGGGGAATCGCCGGGTCAGACAGTCGGTGGGGTCCAGTCGGCGGGCAGGCCGGACTGGGCCAGCACGGTGGCGAGGCTGTAGTAGTCCCGGTTCGCGGCGATCAGGCCGTGGCGTAGTTCGAGGATCGTCGTGGCGGGCACGGCGAACGGCGTCGGCGCACCGTGGATGTGGCCCGCGTACGTCGTTTCGATGGCGACGCGATCGCCTTGGCGGAACGATTCCTTGACCGTCACCTTCACGTCGGCGATCAGCAGGTCGGTGCGCTGCTTCCAGCCGGCGACCCCGTCCCGGCCCGTCGAGACCGCGTTGACGCCGAGGTCGGTGTAGGTGCCGTCCGGGGTGAACAGCTTCGCCAGCGCCTGCGGGTCGGTGCCGCTCCACGCCGCGGACCAGGCGGCCACGATGTCGTTGGTGTCCCGGGGTGTCAAGGGACGAGGACGATCTTGCCGAGAGCCGTCCGGGAGGACGACTCGCTGAGCTCCAGCGCCGCGACGACCTCCGTCAACGGGAAGCGGGCCGCGATCTTCGCGGTCACCACGCCGTCGCGCAGCAGTCCGAACAGGTAGGTGAGGTCGGTGCGGGTCCTGTCCTGGAACGCCGCCTGCTTGGCCGAACCCGGTTTGCCCGCGCCCGTCCAGACGTTGTAGAAGCTCGCGTGCCGGCCCGTCGGCAGGTAGTTCCACATCGCGAGTTTCCCGGCCAGCATGAGGAATTCGGGCAGCACCGGGCCGGTTTCGTCGATCTTGCTCGCGATGCTGTAGGAGACCAGCGTGCCGGTGCGGTTGAGCAGCCCGTACGAGACGGGGACGCTGTCGCCGCCGAGGTGGTCGAACACCGCGTCCACGCCGTCGGGGGCCAGCGCTCGCACCGCTTCGGCCAGATCGGGGACCCGGTAGTCGATCGGCTCCACGCCCATCGCGCGCAGCGCCTCGTGGTGACGCGGGCCGGCCGTGCCGATCACGCGGGCGCCCGCGTGCCGCGCGAGCTGCACCAGGATCGTGCCCACACCACCGCTGGCGCCCAGCACGAGCACGGTCTGCCCGGCCTGGACCTTCGCGCTGCGGTGCAACATCTGGTACGCGGTCAGCCCGTTCACGATCAGCGTCTCCGCCTCGTCCGCGCTGATCCCGTCGGGCACCTGCACCAGGTCGGCGGCGGTGAGCAGCACGGCCGTGGCCCAGCCGCCGGTCTTGGTCAGCGCGGCGACCCGCCGCCCGACCAAGACGCGGTCCACGCCGGGGCCGACGGCCTCGACGACGCCGACGAGGTCGTAGCCGGGCACGAATGGGAACTCGGGCTGGCCGTAGTAGCGGCCCCGGCGCATCGCGCTCTCGGCGGCGGACACGGCCGTCGACTCGACGCGCACCAGGGCCTGGCCGGCGGCGGGCGCCGGCAGCGCGCGCTCGACCAGTCGGAGGCCGGACGGTTCGACCTTGCCCGGCAGGACTACCTCGGTGGCGGTCACCTCGGGGGCGTTCTTCTCACTCACGGCCGGCTCCTCGACTATCGGCGACTGTACATCGCACTGTTAATGGTCGTAACTATGTATCGATGCGTCATACTGTGTCAACTCGTCAGCAGAAATGAGGTGACCGTGCTGCCCGAGCAGGAGCTGACCCGGCGCGACCGGTACGGCGCCGGACCGTGGCCGAGGTCAAAGAGGCCGCCATGGCTCAGGTGCGGGCACAACTGGGCCGGTGGAACGGGGGAGACCGGTCCGGCCTGCCGATCCAGGTCCCGCACTTCGGGCTGGTCTGGTGGAGCCGGCTGATCGGCCTGGAGCTGGAGCAGCACACGCCGGCCCGGGCTGTGCTACCGGAGCGAGGTCGAAATGATGGTGGACAGCCTCCGTCGCGGGCGGGCGAGCAGCGCGGAGAGTCGCCGATTGTCGTCCCGGGCAAGGAGGCGATGCGGTTAACTGTCCGGCATGTCATACCCGGACGCCCCGGCACCACAACAGTCATTCCCGCAGCCGCAGCCGGCAGCCACGAGATCCAAGGCCGGCTACGGCCTGCTGATCGCCGCGATCCTGTTCGCCGGTTTCGGTGGCGGCCTGCTGGCGTGGCACCCCTGGGACAAGGGCCCGGCGCCGGCGCCCCCAAGGACCCGCGGCACATCACCATCCAGAAAGTCGGCGACCAGAGCGATCCGACCGACTCCGGTTCGACCCGGCCGGTCTACTGCATGACCAACGAGACCGGCGGCCTGTCCTGCGTCGTGATGCCCACCCGCTACAGCGGTATCGAGGCCTCGACCGGCTGATCCCGCGTGGCCGGCTCTGTCCCCGTCCCGCCCACTGAGCGAGCGCTTAGAATAGCCCGGACGGTGGATCAGGAAGGATCGCGGGATGACGATGTCGCTCTCGGCCGAGTTGTGGCCCGACGTGCAGCCCGAGACCGCGCGCCGGCTCATGCTGGCCGGGGTGGAGTCCTTCGCGCGGCGCGGTTACCACGCCACCACCACCCGTGACATCGCGAGCGCCGCCGGCATGAGCCCGGCCGCGCTGTACGTGCACTTCCCGTCCAAGGCGGCGCTGCTGTTCGCCATCAGCCGCAGCGGGCACGAGCAGACGCTGGCGCTGGTGGAGGACGCGGTGGCGAAGGTCGAGGACCCGGTGGAGCGCATCCGCCTGCTGGTGACGGACTTCGTGGCCTGGCACGCGCGGCGGCACACCGTCGCGCGGGTGGTGCAGTACGAGCTGAACGCCTTGCCGGAGCAGGAGTTCGAGGTCGTCGCCGAGCTGCGCCGCGGGATCGAGCGCATCGTCCGCGACGTGATCACCGCGGGCTCGGCCACCGGCGCCTTCACCGTCACCGACCCGCACACCGCGGCCCGCGCCGTGCTGTCGCTGGGGGTCGACGTGGCCCGCTGGTACAGCGAGCGCAGCCGCCAGACGCCTCAGGCGCTGGGCCAGGAGTACAGCGAACTCGTGCTGCGCATGCTGGGCACCCGGACGGATTCGTGAGTCTTCGCGCCGGTCAAGGCCCGAGGGACTTGACGGCGTTGTCGATCTCCCAGTCGATCAGCCGCTGCGCTTCGATGGTGTGGTTGTCCAGCATGCCGGTCAGTTCGAGGCTCACGATCCCGTGCACCCGCGTCCAGATCACGATCGCGGCGCGGGCGGCCCGAGGGGTGGCGTCCGGCCGCTCTTGAGCCCGGGCCCAGTGCCTCAACTGCCCGTCCAGCGTGCGGTCACCACTGCCGCCGTCGGCCGGCGCGGTCTCCTGAACGGCCACCAGCAGGTCCATCAGCAGCGCCATCGACTGGTCCAGCGGGGTCGGCCCGGCCACGTCGGCGGGCAGGTCGCCGCGCTCGCCGAACAGCATCCCGTACCGCTTCGGGTGCCGCAGCGCCCAGTCGCGGTAGGCGCCGACCACCAGCCGGATGCGCGCTTGCGGCGCTCGCCTGCTGCCTTCCACGGCCTCGGCCATGACCACCGTGAGCTGCCGGTAGGACACCGCGACCAGGTACGCCACCAGCGCGTCCCGTGACACGAAGTACCGGTAGACCGCCGGTGCCGACATCGCCATGCCCCGGGCCAGCGCCGCGATCGTCAGCGCGTGCACCCCGTCACTGTCGATGATCGCGAACGACGTGTCCTCGATCTCCTGGAGAGTCTGGGCCCGCAGTCGCTCGCGCCGGCTCGGCACCGGCGGTTCGGTGGTCATCTTCGCATCATAACGACCCGTATCGATGTTTACCGGTAGCTCGACTCGTTACGACCGATAACACATCGACGGCACGATCACATCGACGGCGCAGTGTCCGTACCGATCGCGGCGGCGCGCAGCGCGTCGGCCAGCTGCGCGGCCGGTTCGGGCAGCGGCCCGGGCAGCCGGGCGAGGACGATGCGGCGTTGTTCGGCCGGCCCGCCGCGGACGGGCAGGATCCGCACTCCGCCGGGTGCCACGGAGGTGAGCGCGGTGGGCACGGTGGTGATGCCGCAGCCCGCGGCGACCAAGCCCAGCTTGGCCAGCCAGTCACGGGCGGTGTGCGCGATCACGGGCCGCTCGTCCAGACCGGGCCACGCCCCCATCAGCCGTTCCTCGCCCGACGCCGAACCGGCGATCCACCGCTGACCGTGCAGCTCGGCCACATCGATGAACTCGCCCTTGGCGAGCGGATGGCCGGACGGCACGGCCACGCGCAGGCCGCGCTCGGTCAGCGTCCGTAGCCGCAAGGCCGGGGTTTCGGTGTCGGGTGGGCGAAACGGCGGGGCCGAGGCCAGCAGCGCCAGATCGAGCGTGCCGGCGCGCAACGCCCGGACCAGCGCGGGTGTGCTGCCTTCGCGGGTGGTCACGGTGATGGCGGGATGCGTGCGGTGCAGCGCGGCCAGCGCCCGGGGCACCAGCGCGGCCCCGGCACTGGTGAACCAGCCCAGCCGCACCGTGGCGGGTTCGCCGGGCTCCCCGGCCAGTTCCCGCGCGGCGGCGTCGATCTGGTCGACCACGGTGGCGGCGCGGCGCACCACGATCCGGCCGGCCGCGGTCAGGCGGACCCCGTCGTGGCGGCGCTCCAGGAGCGACGAGCCTGCCGCGCGCTCCAACGCGGCGATCTGCCGGGATACCGCGGACTGGGTGTAGCCGAGCGCGGTGGCCGCGGCGGTGAGCGTCCCCCGCTCGGCCACCTCTCGGAACACCCGCAGTGCGATCAGCGACGCGTCGGCGAAGGCCATGACACTTGAGCATACCGTGGTTGAGTTTCTCTCGCTGGTGGCATGCCTCCGGGCGACCTAGCGTGGTGGGCATGAACCTGATCCACACACCTTTCGGCTTTGCCGCCACCGCCGCCGAAGCCGCCGTGGGCATCGACTTGACCGGCCGGCGAGCGATGGTGACCGGCGCCTCCTCGGGGCTGGGCGTGGAGACCGCCCGTGCCCTGGCCGGCACCGGCGCGGAGGTCACCCTGGCGGTCCGGGACGTCGAGGCCGGTGAGCGCGCCGCCAAGGACATCACCGCGACCACCGGCAACACCGCGCTTCGCGTCGCCCGGCTCGATCTGACCGACCCGGCCTCCATCGCGGCCTTCATCGTGGCGTGGGACGGGCCGCTGCACGTACTGGTCGCCAACGCCGGTGTGATGGCCTGCCCCGAGCAGCACACCCCGGAGGGCTGGGAGTGGCAGTTCGCCACCAACCACCTCGGCCACTTCGCACTGGCCACCGGTCTGCACGCGGCACTGGCCGCCGACGGGGCCGCCCGCATCGTGATGGTCAGCTCCAGCGGCCATCAGCTCTCGCCGGTGGTCTTCGACGACGTCCACTTCGCCTTCCGTCCCTATGATCCGTGGCTGGCCTACGGGCAGTCCAAGACGGCCAACGTGCTGTTCGCGGTCGAGGCGGCCCGACGCTGGGCCGGGGACGGCATCACCGCGAACGCGCTGATGCCCGGCGCGATCCACACCAACCTGCAACGCCACACCGAGGGCCGGGGCAGCGGTGCCGTTCCGCCCGAGTTGATCAAGACACCGGAGCAGGGCGCGGCGACCTCGGTCCTGCTGGCCACCTCACCGCTGCTGGACGGGGTCGGCGGCCGGTACTTCGCCGACGGCAACGAGACCGGGACCGTCGACCGCCGCGGCGCCGCGCCGCCCCTGCACGGCGTGGCCCGCTACGCACTGGACCCGGACAACGCCCGCCGGCTGTGGACCCTCTCCGAGCGGCTGCTCGCGACGGCCGGTCGAAGGTCATGACCCCGAAAGTCGCCCTGGTCACCGGTGCCACCCAAGGGCTGGGCCTGGCCCTGGTCGAAGGGCTGGCCCAGCGCCTGACGCCGGCGGACACCGTCTACCTCACCGGACGCGACCTCGACCGCGTCACCCAGGCCGTCGCCGCCCTGCCCGGTGGCGGCGCCCGGGTCCGCGGCGAGATCCTCGACGTCGCCCAGACCGGCGCCGCCGACCGCCTCGCCGCCCAGCTGGCCGACCGGCACGGCGGCGTGGACATCATGTTCGGCAACGCCGTCATGCGGGCCGGCCCCGGCGACGACCCGCGCACGATCGTGGACGCCTACGCCGAGGTCAACAACTTCGGCACCACGCGGGTGCTGCGGGCCTTCGCCCCGCTGCTGCGGGACAACGGCCGGTTGATCGTCGTGGCGAGTTCCCTCGGCACCCTGTACCACCTCGCACCCGTGCTGCACGGCCGGTTCGCCGAACTGTCCTCATTGGACGATGTGGACGAGCAGGTCGCCGCCTGGCGGGACGCGGTGCGGGACGGCAGCGCCCGGGGCGGGGCGTGGCCGGGGTTCGTCAACATCCCGTCCAAGATCGGCCAGGTCGCCGCCGTCCGCGCGCTGGCGAGCCAGCGCCGCGAGCAGGACCTCGCCCGCGGCATCCTGCTGGCCGCCGTCTGCCCCGGCATGATGAACACCCCCACCTCCGCCCTGTGGTGGGACGTCACCGGCGCCCCCACCCCGGCGCAGGCCGCTGCCGCCCTGCTGAAGCTCGCGTTCGACCCGGTCGATCCCGGTCACTACGGCGAGCTGGTGCGTGACGGCCGGACCCTGCCGTGGGCTCCGGGCTGATCGGGGGCCGGCACCATCCCGGGGCCCGGACAAGACTGTGCCACTCCGGAGAACCTGGCGGTGGCACAGTCAACGGCGAGCGGCGGCGCGGTCACCGGATGGTGTGCCGCGGAGCCTGCGCCCGAGGGGTTGTCACGCCGTGGCGCCGGCCCGGTTGCCCGCGGGCAGGACGACCCGGGGCGGCTCGTGCAGGCCGAAGGCGCGGTGCAGGGCGCGGACGGCCTCGTCGAGGCGGGCGCGGTCGCACAGGGCGGACAGCCGCAGTTCGGAGACGGCCAGCTGGCGCACCCCGGCGCCGGCCGCGGCCAGCGTTTCCAGGAACGTCGCGGTCACGGTCGCGTCCGAGCGCACGCCGGTGCCGACCACCGAGACCTTGCCCGCGCCTTCGTCGTGGCTCAGCCGGGCGAAGCCGATCTCGGCCCGGCGCACGTCGAGCGCGGTCAATGCCCGCGCCAGGCCGGGTTCCGGCACGACCACGGTGAGGTCCACTGTGGACGAACCGGTGCGGGAGGGGGTGCGGGTGAGCATGTCGACCTCCACCCCGGTGCCCGCGAGGGCGCGGAGCACGAGCGCGGTCGTCGTGGGGGCCGGCGGCACGTCGGTGAGGGTGACGGCCACGACGGAGCGGTCGTGCGCGACGCCGGTGATGGCTGGCTGTTCCATGATGTCCTCCGGGACTGCGGAAACGAGGGTGCCGGGATGATCGGTGTAGGAAGAGCGGACGTGGAGCCGGACGCCGTGCTGGTGGGCGCATTCGACGCACCGCGCCATCAGCACCTTGGCCCCGGCCGTCGCCAGTTCCAGCATCGCCGGGTGGCCGATGGCCGGGATCCGCCGCGCGTCCGGCACGATCCGGGGGTCGGCGGTGTAGACGCCGTCGACGTCGGTGTAGATCTCGCACCGCTGGGCCGCGAGCGCGGCGGCCAGCGCGACCGCGGTGGTGTCGGAGCCGCCGCGGCCGAGGGTGGTCGTGTCCGAAGTGTCCGGCCGGACGCCCTGGAACCCGGCCACCACCACGATCCGGCCGTCGGAGAGCTCGCGGCGGACCCGGGCCGGGTCGATGTCGAGGATGCGCGCGCCGCCGTGGGACGGGGTGGTGCGCAGCCCGGCCTGCCCGCCCGAGAGCGAGCAGGCGCCGACCCCGAGCCGCTGCAGCGCCATCGTCAGCAGGGCGCTGGAAATGTGCTCCCCGGCCGAAAGCAGGTGGTCCAGCTCGCGGGGCGCCGGGGTTTCGCTCACCTGCCCGGCGAGGGCGAGCAGGCGGTCGGTGGTGTCGCCCATCGCGGACACCACCACGGCGATCTGGCCGCCGTCACGCCGCGCGCCCGCGATCCGTTCGGCGACCGCGGAGATCCGCTCGGGAGTGGCCACGGACGAGCCACCGTACTTCTGCACGATGAGGGTCATCTCGCGTCCCCGGCCGCGGCGTCGAGTGCGGCGAGCAGGATCCCGGCCGCGGTGCGCACCACCTCCGCGGTGACGTTGAGCGGGGGCAGCAGCCGCACCACGCAGTCGCCGCGCCCGCCCAGTTCGACGATGAGCCCGCGGCGCAGCGCCTGTTCCTGCACGGCCAGGGCGAGGGCCGACGCGGGCGCGCCGGTGTGCGGGTCGGCCAGCTCGATGCCCCACATCAGCCCGGCCCCGCGCACGTCCGCCACCCAGGGATGGCCGGCCAGCGGGGCGAACAGCACTTCGAGCTGGTGCTCCCGCTCGACGACGTTCGCGAGCACTCCGTCGCGCTTGATCACCTCGATGGCCCGCACCCCCGCGGCGAAGGCGAGCTGGTTGCCGCGGAAGGTGCCGCTGTGCGCGCCCGGCGCCCAGGTGTCCAGGCGCTCGTCGTAGATGATCAGCGCGACCGGCGCGCCGATCCCGCTGAGCGCCTTGGACGCGATGACCACGTCGGGCTCGATGCCGTAACGCTCGAAGGCGAACCAGGTCCCGGTCCGGCCGCAGCCGGTCTGCACCTCGTCGACGACCAGCGGGATGTCCAGCTCCCGGGTCAGCTCGCGCACCCGGTGCACGAAGCTCTCCCGCGCCGGGATCACGCCGCCCTCGCCCTGCACCAGTTCGAGCACGACCGCCGCGGGCAGCGGGATGCCGCCGTTGGCGTCGGTCAGCGACCGCTCGAGGAATTCCACGCAGTTGGTGGCGCAGGTGTCCGGCTCGAGCCCGACCGGGCACCGGTGGCAGTAGGAGTACGGGAAGAAGTGCACGCCGGGCATCGTGTTGGCGACCGGCTGCTTCTGGCTGACCAGCCCGGTCAGGCTCAGCGCGGCGTGGGTGCTGCCGTGGAACCCGCCCTGGAACGACACGATGTCGCCGCGCCCGGTCGCGGTCTTGCACAGCTTGAGCGCGGCCTCGACCGCGTTCGCCCCGGTCGGCCCGCAGAAGTGCAGTTTCATCCTCGACCGCATGCCTTCGGGCAGCATCGCGAGCTGGGCCGCGGTGAACTCGTCCTTGGCCGGGGTGGGGAAGTCCAGCGCGTGGGTCAGCAGGCCCAGCTGGCCGGTCATGGCCTCGACCAGCTCGGGGTGGTTGTGGCCGAGGGACAGCACTCCGGCCCCGGCGAGGAAGTCGATGAACACGTTGCCGTCGACGTCGCGCACGAAGCTGCCGGAGCCTTCGGCGATCGCGATCGGCAGGTGCCGGGGGTAGGCCCTGGCGTTGGACTCCCGGCGGTCCTGCCGGGCGAGGTACTCGGCCGAGCGCGGGCCGGGCAGGTCGCCGTGGACGGCGGGGCCGGTGAGCGACGCGGGGTGAGCGAGGGTGGTCATGTGGCCAGTTCTCCCGTGACAGTGGTGGTGACCCGGTCGAGTTCGACGGCGGGGTTGCCGCCCCAGTGGGCGGCGGTGGTCAGTTCGGTGCCCTTCATCAGGAACGAATCGGGGGAGAGCACGGCGCCGCCGGCCATCGTCACTCCATAGTGGACGAAGGCGTTGGCGCCGACGACGCAGCCGGCCCCGAGGCTGATGCGGTCGGACTTGAAGGCGCCGTCTTCGAGCGAATGGCCCTGCAGCACGCTGGCCAGGTTGAGCACGGAGCCGTCGCCGACACTGACGAGGCTCTTCTCCGGGATGCCGCAGCCGTCGTCGAACACGCGGCGGCCCATCTTCACCCCGAGCAGGCGCCAGAGCAGGACCTTGAACGGCGTCCCGTTGAACATCGTGAGGTAGCGGCCCGAGCTGAGCTTCCAGAACCGCTCGTGCCGCCAGAACACCGGGTCGTAGATCGAGCAGAACCGGGGCCGCAGCCGGCGGAAGCCCTGCACCGCGCGCTCGACGAGAATCCAGTAGGCGACGACGAACACCAGCGACGCGAGGATGTCCACCGCCCACACGACCGGGCCGAACCGGCTGTTCAGGCTGCCCGCGACCAGCGCGATCAGCACCGTCCCGCCGAGGCCGAGGCACTGGGCGAGCAGGTACGCGAGCATCGTCACGGCGTTGTGCCGGTTCTTGCGGGCGAGGCTGTGCCGCAGTGCTTCCCCGGTGGCCAGGTTCGCGAACCGGCTGTCCCGGTCGACCGAGCGGGGGATCTCGAAGCTCGGCGAGCCGAGCAGGCCGGTGTTCTCCCGCAGCGGGCCGTCCAGCGGGATCATCACCTTGGTGGCGAGCAGGCAGTTGGACCCGGTCCGGCCGCCGGTGGGGTAGTGGATGTTGTTGCCGGCGAAGTTGTGCTCCCCGATCTGGGTTGGCGCCAGCCGGAACGACGTGCTGGAGTAGTCGAGGTTGCCGATGCTCAGCCCGTCGGAGATCATCGTGCCCCGGCCCACACTGGACAGCAGCGGGTTGTCGTGCCGCACCGACAGGCCGAAGTTGGACCCGGTCTGCACGTAGTCGCCGAGGTCGTAGCCGAGCCCGCGGAGGTAGTGCACGATCGCCGAGCTGTCGCCGAAGAGGTTCTGGAAGGTCCGGATGTTGGTCAGCCGGGTGATCGTGCGCTGCACGTTGTGGTGGAACCCGAACAGCGGGTAGACCCGGCCGGGCCGGACGAGCCGGGACAGCACCCGGGGCAGCGTGCACAGGGCCAGCAGCCCGAACAGGAGCAGGCCCAGGTACAGGCCCGCGGTCTCGCCGACGTCCGCGGCGGCCGCGCCGGCCCCGGTCAGGGTGGCCGAGGTGAACAGCTGGTCGGCGGCGTTCAAGGCGCCGAGCAGCAGCGGCACGTAGACCAGCAGCAGGAGCAGGACGCGCAGCACGCTGAACCGCGCGCGCCGGGCCGTCCCGCACGGCCGCGGCTCCAGCGTGTCGTAGTCCACTGTGGACGGAACAGCCGGTGAGCCGTGCCAGTGCGCGCCGTCCGGGACGGCCTGGCCGTCGTGCAGGGACGAGCTGTGCCCGAGCTGCGCGTGGTCGCCGATGGCGGTGTTGATGTCGAGCACGGACGCCTCGCCGACGAACACGCCTTCGCCGATGCTCACCCGGCCGGTGCGCAGCCGGCCGAGTTCGGCGCGGTAGCAGGCGAAAGCGGTGTCCTTCCGGATGATCGTGCCCGCGCCGACGGTGAGCAGGTCGGTGCACACCGGCAGGTTCGCCGAAAGGATGGTCACCCCCGGGCCGATCCTGGCCCCCAGCGTGCGCAGGTAGAACACGTACAACGGGGTGCCGACGAACAGCGCGAGCGGGTTGAGCCGCTGCAGGGTCTTCACGGCCCAGAACCGGACGTAACCCAGGCTCCACAACCGGATCTCGGTGGGCTTCCAGCGTCCGACCAGCAGCCACTTGGCGGCGAGCGGCACGGTGCACAGCAGCGTGAAGCCGGCCGCCGCGAACGCGACCGACCGCAGGTACAGCTCGAGCAGCCCGCTGCCGCCGCCGACCCAGATGATGCCGTCGTCGAGCACAAACGCGTCCATGCAGCAGTAGGCGAGGAACACCAGCAGCTGCAATACGCCGCACAGCACGTACATCGGCCCGCTCACCGGCGGCGGCGGTGGTGTGGTGGCCGCGCGGACCGGTGTGCCGCCGGGCTCCCGCGTGGCCAGTGTCCCGGCCAGCGCGGCCAGGTCCGGGCTGAGGTAGACGTCCTTCATCGACACCGGCGGGAGGGCCGGGTGGTTCCGGACCTTCGCGCAGAAACGGGCGATCAGCAGGGAATTCGCGCCGAGATCGTCGAAGACGTGGTCGCGCACGGAAACCCGCTCGACGCCGAGCACGTCAGCCATGATCGCGGCCAGCTCGCGTTCCCCAGGGGTGTCCGGGGCGACGTAGGCGTGGTCCGAACCGGTGCTGCGCGGCCCGGTCGGCACCGGCAGGTTCTTGCGGTCGGCCTTGTTCCCCGGTGTCAACGGGATGGCGTCGAGTTCCTGGAGGTAGGCCGGGATCATGTAGCCGGGCAGCCGGTCGCGCAGGTGGGCCAGGATCCGGTCGTGGCCCAGCGGCCCGGCGTCCGCCCGCCGGCTGTAGTACGCGGCCAGCTCCACCGTGTCCGGCGCGGGCGAGTGGGTGCTGACCACGGCCGCGGCGATCCCGGGCACGCCCAGCAGCGCCGACTCGACTTCGGTCAGTTCGATGCGGTAGCCCCGGATCTTCACCTGGGTGTCGATCCGCCCCTGGTACTCGATCAGCCCGGCCGGGGTGATCCGGCAGAGGTCGCCGGTGCGGTAGATGCGGCCCGACGGGTTGCCGGGGATCCCGACGAAGTCGCGGATGAACGCGCGCTCGGTGAGGTCGTCCCGGTTGAGGTAGCCGCGGGCCAGGCCGATGCCCGCGATGCCGAGCTCACCGGCCTCGCCGGGCGCGGCCAGCCGCGGGGCGTCCGGGTCCAGCACGACCACGGAGTAGGTCGGCAGCGGCACCCCGATCGTCACCGGCCCGGCCGGGTCGATGACCGCCCAGGTGGCGGTCACGGTCGCCTCGGTCGGGCCGTAGACGTTGAGGAACCGCCGGTCCGGGCGGTGCCAGCGGGTGATCAGGTCCTCCGGGCAGGCTTCGCCGGAGACGAGCAGGAACCGCAGTGCCGGCAGGTCTTCCTCGACCGTGGCCAGCAGCGTCGGCACACAGCACAACGCGCTGATCCGGCGTTCGGTGAGGAAGGCGTGCAGGTCGTGGCCGACCAGCGCGCTGCCGCCCGGTTTCGGGACCAGCGTCGCGCCGGCCAGCCACGGCACCCAGATCTCTTCGACCGAGAAGTCGAAGGCGATCGTCATGCCCTGGTAGACCCGGTCGGACGGCCGCATTCCGTAGGTCTGCGCGGCGACGCGGACGAAGTTGCAGATGCTGGCGTGGTCGACGGCCACGCCCTTGGGCCGCCCGGTCGAGCCCGAGGTGTAGATGACGTAACAGAGTTCTTCGGCCGGGGGACCGGTTTCCGCCGGGCCCAGCCGGGCCGGGTCCTGCCCGGCGATCGCCGCGGCGGACTCGTCCTCGTCGAGGAAAACCTGCCGTACGGCCAGTTCCGCGACCTGCTCACGCAGGTGCGCCAGCGTGAGCACGGTCCCGGTCCCGGCGTCACCGGCGATGTAGCCGATCCGGTCGCGGGGGAATCCCGCGTCCAGCGGGACGTACGCGGCGTTCACCTTCAGCACCGCGAGCATGGCGGTGTAGGCCTGCACGGCGTCGTCGAACAACAGCCCGACGCGGTCTCCGGCGCCGACCCCGAGGCTGAGCAGGTGCCGGGCCAATTGATTGGCGCGGGCGTCGAGGTCCGCGTAAGTGAGTTGTTCCTTACCGGCGTCGACGGCGAGGTGCCCGCTCCGGCCCTGGGCGGCCAGTTCGTCGCATTTCGCCTCGAAAAGGTGGTGCAGTCGTTCGCCCGGTCTCCACCGGGCTCTGTGGTCGGCATCGGGGCAGATCAGAACGCCGGTGCCGGTTCCGGTCCACGGGTGCTCACCGGCGAGGTCGCCCGGTAGTGGCGCATCCGGTGTCAAGCTCGTCATGCACTCCTCCTCATTTGACGCAGGGATTCGCATATCGCCGGTAAAAGGCGATTTGGCGATGAGGAAAACGTGTTTTCCGGGGTGCTCGAAGGAGGGGCGCGCCGAGCACCGCCCGCCCTGGTTAACGTCGCTGAAACCCCGTAGTTACAGCGTAGCGCAGACTCTTCCACGAAAACCGTGAGTTGGCCGTAAGCGACGTCGACTGTGCAGAATCTGGAAAAGAATGATCAAAGACGGGGTAAGTTAATAGGCCAGGAGGGTGAACCGGACGATTTCTCGACGTACGGGATTCTGGTCTTTTTGCCTGGTGAAAGGTGATTGTGAGCGACGTGGTGAGGGCGCATGTGAATATTCACAAATTCGCGCTGTGGTGCGAATAACTGCGCGAGGGGCTGTCCGGAATATGGGACGGCGAATACGGTCCAAGGTCACCAAATGGGATCTTGGGGGAAATATCGCGTTGTGAAGAAAGGTCCCGGGTTTGCGGGTTACCGGACGGTTTCATCTCCGGGTCCGATAATCGACGCCGTTTCGATGAGCCGCTCCGGTCGTCTCATACGATTTCAGCAGGGAAACCGGCGTTGCGGGAACCATGGATTAATCGTCGCAGCCCGGTGAACTGGTCTGGACCAGATGGCAGGGGGAGGTTCGGGCAGTGGCATGGAGCCGCCAGGGCAGCAACCGGGTGAGTTCAACTGCCGTCCCCTCCGGTGTCGTCTGGGGTTCAGCCGGTACTGGTCGACTTGACGGTGTTTCTGACCGGCTGCTCCCAGAGGACGAAGTGACACAATTCGCACAAGGCGGGGATGGTGACCCGCTGGCCTCGTTCACCGCCGAGGTCGAGGGGATCAGGGCCAAGGCCGACGAGATGGCCGAACGGCTGCGCACCGCCACCGGGACGGCGCGGACGCCCGACGGCGCCGTGTCCGTGACGGTCGGCGCGGCCGGCGTGCTGCAGGGGATCACGTTCGGCGCCAAGGCTTATCACCGGCCGCCGGAGGTGCTGTCCGCGATGGTGATGCAGCTGATCGCGACCGCGCAGAAGGAAGTGTCGGCCGAGGTCTACGACGCGTTTGGCGGACTGGTCGGCGGCGAGGACTCCGAGGCGATGGCGATCCTGCAGGAGTTCGTGCCCCAGCCGGACGAGGAGGACGAGCCGGCGCCGCCCGCGGCCGCGCCATCGCCATCCGGGGCCGCGCCGCCGCCGCCCGGGGGCGCGCCGCCGCCGCGACCGCAGCAACCGCCGGCGCCACCCCCTCCCGCGGCCGCGCCACCCCAGCAGCAAAGCCCCCCGCCGCCCTCGCCGCGCCGGCCGGCCCGGTCAGCCCCGGTCGAGGACGACCTAGACAACAATCCTTGGTGAGAAGGGAAAACCGGTGGCAGGGAACGGTTTCACGGTCATCCCGGACGAACTGCACAAGTTCAGCGGGTACCTCAGCGGCACCACCGCGCCCGCGGTGAAGGAAGCCGCCAGCGGCGTGCACGGGGCGAACGGCTTCGACAACCAGGCGTTCGGCATCCTCCTCGCGCAGATCCTCGCCATCCCGGCGCGGATCGCGATGAGCGTCGTCGCCGGCAATCTGGACAAGGTCTCGGACGACGTCACCGCGACGGCCGACAGCACGAAAAAGGCCGCGGAGGCCTACACCAACCAGGACGAGAGCGCGTCGAACGGGCTCGGGACCTTCAAGGCGGAACTGAAACCATGAGTGTCGTAGAGCCCATCACCTCGTCGAACTCGACGAGCGGGGCGGGGGCGATCGACAGCTGGCACAGCGTGGCCTCGGCGATCACCGAGATCAAGACCGCGCACGGGGCCGACGCGGCCGCGATCGGCGTCGAGATCGGCGTGACGGTGATCGGCGCGATCGCCGACACGGCCGCGCTCGTGCTGGACCCGCTGGCGAAGCTGACGTCCGCCGGCCTCGGCTGGCTGATCGAGCACATCTCGTTCCTCAAGGAGCCGCTGGACCAGGTCGCCGGTGACCCGGCGGAGATCAAGAAGCTGGCCGAGGAGCTGCACAAGATCGGGGAGACGCTCCGCAACTCCGCGAAGGACCTGGACGCCGCGCTCGCCGCCCAGATCACCAACTGGAAGGGCGAGGGGTACGACGCCTTCAAGAAGGAGGTCGACACCCGGCGCGGGCAGATCGAGGACTCCGGGCACTCCGTCGACATCGCCGGGTACGTGGTCGAGACCACGATGGCGCTGGTCACCGCGGTGCGCTCGCTGCTGCGCGACCTGATCACCACGATCCTGGGCGACATCATCGCCACGGTGCTGGTCGGGCTGGCGATGGCCGCGTTCACCTTCGGCGCGTCACTGGTCGCGGCGGTGGGCACGAGCGTCGCGCTGGCGGCGGCGCAGGCCGTTTCGTTCGCCGCGAAGCTGGCCAAGCTGATGGGCCTGGGGGAGCGCACGGTGGGGCGGCTGGTCAAGCTCTCCGCCCAGATCAAGCCGCTGCCGAAGACCGGCGGGACCACACACGAGCTGACCCCGATCACGCCGCATCCGGGTGGCACGGGCACACCGCACACCGAGACCCCGCCGGGAACGCGGCCGCCGACTCCGCACGAGGAGGCCCCGCCGACTCCGCACAACGACACGCCGGAAGGCTCGCCGCCGCCGACCCCGCACGAGGAGACCCCGCCGGGCTCGCCCCACAACAACGAAGACGACGTGTTCAACGACTGGGTGAACGCGGACAACCACCTCAACGGCCCGCCGCACACCGAGACCCCGCCGGGAACACGGCCCCCGACGCCACACGACGACGCGCCGCCGACTCCGCACGACGACGCGCCGCCGACTCCGCATGACGATGCGCCGACTCCGCACGACGACACTCCGACCCCCCACGACGATGCGCCGACTCCGCACGACGAGGGCACGAACACCGCCGGGGACCACACCGACGTCCCGCCGCCGGCGAAGCCCCCGGAGCCGCAATCTCCGTTGAAGCCGTGGGAAATCAAGAAGATGAAGGCGCACGAGGACTGGCTGAAGGGGGCGAGCTGGGACAAGGTCAAGTGGGTCGAGAACCAGTTCAAGACCAACCCGAAACTGCAGAAGTACTACCCGGTCATGAAGGGGCTGTCGGACGCCAAGAGCAGTAAGAACTTCGTGGGCTGGGTCGGCAAGGACTTCGTGAACGTCGACAAGGCGCTCACCGACATCCAGATGCAGGCCGACACCGCCTGGGCCGATTCGGACAAGAAGTGGCGCGAGGAGCACCCGGACCCCGCCGCGACGGACCCGGGCCAGCAGAAGGCCTGACCGCGCCGTCCTGAGCTGGGCCGTCCATGGCCGTTAAGGCCTCCTTACCCGCGTCCCACGCGGGTAAGGAGGCCTTAACGGCGCTCCAGGGTCTTGTGGCTCCGGAGCACTAAAGCGTCTTGAGGGTCTGGATGACCGGCGCGGTCTCCATGCGCTGGACCGAGGGGAGCGCGGCGACCTCGGTGGTGAGGTAGGTGAACAGCGCGCCGGGGTCCGGGCACAGGACGTTGGCGTACAGGTTGGTCGATCCCGTCGTGGCGGCGGCGAACGGGACTTCGGCGTGGGCGCCCAGTGCCCGGCCCGCCGCGAGCAGCTGGTCCGGGGCCACCGAGAGCCACAACATGGTCTGGCTGGCCATGCGCAGGCTGCGGTAGTCGTAGTCCACGTCGAAGTAGACGGCGCCGGTCGCCCGCAGTTCGGCGAGGCGGCGGCGCAGGGTGGTCGCGGGGCGGCCGGTGGCCGCGGCCAGTGCGGTGAAGTCGGTGCGGCCGTCGTTTTCCAGCAGGGCCAGCATCTTCCGGTCGCCGTCGTCCAGGGTGACGGGCGGCCCGGGTGCGGGGTCCGGCGGCCGCAGCCGGGCCACCTGCCCGGGCGACAGCGCGTCGACGACGCTCTGCGGGCCGCCGAAGAAGACGTGCAGCAGGCAGTTCGCGCTGACGTCGAGCACTTGCGGGGTCCGCGGCAGCTGCTCCAGCAACAGCGTCTCGCTGTCGTGGCTGGTGGGCGCCCGCACCGTGGCGACGATCTCGGTGCCGCCCGAGGTCAGCTTGACCCACGAGGTGTCGGGGCGCCGCGCCAGCGCCCGGCCGACGGTCCGGGCGACGTTGGGGGTGCACCGGACCCGGACGAACCACGAGACCTCGCCCACCCGCGCCGGGTCGGTGCGGCCGGTCACCCGCAGCTTCCCGGCCGAGCGCAGGCGCGTGTAGCGGCGGGCGACGGTCTGGTCGGACACGCCGAGGACGCGGGCGATCGTGCTGAACGGCGCTCGTCCGTCCAGCTGCAGCGCGTGGATGAGCTGGAGTTCCAGTTTGTCGAACGCGTCGGAAGTCGCCATCGCCGGCCTCTCTGCGTCGAAAGTCGCCATGACGACACCACTGGCTGGTTGTTCCTGATCGTCGAGCCGAGCATAGGCCGGGTCCAGGGCGCCGGCGAACGCCGCCGGCGGGACCGAACGGGGAGGACAAACGATGACAACACTGGTGATCGGGGCTCGCGGCAGCATCGGGCGGCAGGTGCTGGAGCAGCTGGTGGCGGCCGGGGAAACCGTGCGCGCCTCGGTCCGCGATCCCGCGACGGCGGGCCTCCCGGCCGGTGTGCCGGTGGTCGCCGCCGACCTGACCCGGCCCGACACGCTGCGCGCCGCGCTGGACGGGGTGCGGAAGGTCTTCCTCTACGCGCCGCTTTCCGGTGCGGACGCGTTCCTCCAGGCCGCCGGCGACGCGGATCTGGAGCAGGTGGTGCAGCTGTCGTCGGGAAGCGTGCTGCTGCCCGGCGCGGCGGGCAACGTGATCGCCGAGGAGCACCGGGCCGTCGAGCGGTCGTTCGCCGATTCGGGCCTGCGCTGGACCCCGATCCGCCCGCTGGTCCTGGCGGGCAACGCGGTGAACTGGGCGCGCTCGATCCGGGCCGAGGGCGTGGCCCGGCTGTTCCGTCCCGACGCGGTCACCGCCCCGATCCACGAACGCGACATCGCCGCGGTGGCGGTCGCGGCCCTGTCCGGGGGCGCCGGCGTCAGCGCGATGCTGACCGGGCCCGAGCTGATGTCCCAGCAGCGTCAGGTCGAGTCGATCGGCGCGGCGATCGGCCGGGAGATCCGGGTCGAGGAGCTGTCGGAGGACGCGGCCCGCCGCCGGTTCGGGCCCTCGGCCACCGTCGCCGCGATCCTCGAGCTCACCACGGCCGCGGCGGCCGGGGGATCACCGGCGACGGACGCCGTGGAGCGGGTGCTCGGGCGGCCCGCCGTGCCGTTCGAGCAGTGGGCGCGGGACCACGCCGCCGACTTCCGCTGAGGGCTTTCCTTTGGGGGCTTTCCCTTTCCGGCCAACGAAATCCGCCATCGGGGAGGAGTCGCGCCGATGCCCGGCGGATGCGAGCCGGGAGTCTTCATGAGAGTGGACTTGCATGAACGCACGCGGGTCGTCTACAGTCATGCGAGTCAACTCTTACGAAGGGGATTTACCCATGACCGCCTCGGCCACCACCAGCAGCAGCACCCGCACCATCGACCTGGCTGACGGCCTGTCCGTCACCGTCAGCGAATTCGGCGAGAACACCGACGGACAGGCCGTGCTGCTGCTGCACGGCGGCGCCGGGCCCCGCTCGGTGGCCGGTCTCGCGACCGCGATGTCCGAGCACGTTTACACCATCGCCCCCGTCCACCCCGGCTTCGACGGCACGCCGCGGCCGGAGTGGGCCGACAGCTTCGAGGACCTGGCCTGGGCCTACCTGGACCTGCTGGACAAGCTCGACCTGAACGGGGTGATGGTGATCGGCAACTCCCTCGGCGGCCAGATCGCCACCGAGATGGCGCTGCGCGACACCCGCGGGCGCCTGGGCTGCCTGGTCCTGCTCAACGCCTCCGGCCCCCAGCCCGACGACGAAGGTGACATCGTCGACATCCGCACCATTCCCCCGTTGGAGATCGGCGGGCTGTCCTTCGCGAATGCGGCCTTCCGGCCCGACTTCTCGAAGCTGACCGACGAGCAGCGGGCCGGCCAGGCCGCCAACCAGAAGACCCAGGCCGTCTACGCCGGTGAGAACTTCGTCTACGACCCGAAGATCCGCCGACGCCTGCACCGCGTCACCCTGCCGGTGCTGGTTGTCTGGGGCGAGGAGGACGGAATCTTCAGCGCTCGCTACGGCCGCACCTACGCCGGCGCGTTCCCGGACGGCCACTTCGTGCCGGTCCCCGGCGCTGGGCACTTCCCGCAGATCGAGCAGTTGGGCGCGACGCTCGGCGCCATCGGGAACTTCGTCGACACTGTCGTGAAGCCGGACGAGAACGCCTGATCACCCACTTCGCCGCGCAGGGGACTTTCGAAGTCCTCTGCGCGGCGAAGTTGTGTCCGGACTGGGGAAGCCCAGCCCGGACCGTCACTTCTTTCGCTTGCGCCGTCCGGGGTTCTCCTGGACGAACGCCCGGGTGAGCGTGGCCGCGGTGCTGACGGCGCTCGCGATGGCGTCCTCCGGGTCGAGCCCGGACAGGTCGGTCAGGGTGAACAGCGCCTCGGCGCTGACGACCACCGCGAGGCTGCGGCGCAGCTGCGTCAGCGCGGGGCTGTCCGGGTCGTGGCTTTCGGTCAGCGGGGCCAATGCGTCGTCGATCAGGCCGAACCGCAGGCCCGGGCGGGCGGCGGTGCCCGGCCGGGTGACGGTGGCGGCGATCATCGCGCGCACCACCCCCTGCCGGGCGAGGACGTGCCGCAGCAGGAACTCGGCCGCGGCCGCCACGCGTTCCACCGGGTCCTCGGAGCCTTCGACCGTTTTCAGTGCTTCGTCCGGCGTCGGCAGCTGCCCGGCGATCGCTTCCCGCAGCAGGCTGGCCAGGTCCGGGAAGTAGCGGTAGGCCGTCGCTTCGGAAACCAGGGCCGCCTTGGCGATCTCGGGCATGGTCACTTCACGGCCGGTCCGGCTCAGCTCGGCCGCGGCCGCCACGATCGCCCGGTGCGTCCGCAGCTTCTGGTTCACGCGACCGGTGGTGGTCTGCTCGGTCATCGTTCGCCCCTTCCGTCTGCGGCCAGTTTAGCGGGTCGACTCCGATGATGAGAGCTGACTTGCATAACTGAAAGAGTGACCGCTTCCGGCGGGGTCCCTCGTTCGCACGGTCGAGGCGGGGCCGCCGAGTTCGTCCTCGAGGCTGATCAACGACGGCGCCCGGATGCGGAGACTGGGAGGACGAGCTGAAGGAGGTCCACCCCATGTCCCGTATCTTGCGCGACAAAACCGAAGTTTCCTGGAATCGCCTGGTCCCGCGCACGATCGGCCGCGCCTGGTTCAACGTCGTGCTGGCCTTCGTCGCGGTCGGCTGCCTCGCATTCTCGTTCATCGCCAACTACGACGGGCTCGCCTGGCAGACCGTCTCGTACGGGGTGGCGCTGGTGTGCGCCCTGACGCTCATCCCGCGGTCGATCGCGGGACTCGTGATCCTGCGGCGGGAGGCCGCCCGCGATCAGTGAGCCCCAGCGGCCTCGGTCGGCCACCCACGGGCGAGGACGACGGCGGGCGGCCGATCAGCCGATCAGCCGAAGGTGAAGGAGTAAGCCTGCAGTCCCGGGCTGAGGGTCAGGGACAGCTCGCCGCTGTGGAGGCCGGGCGTCTGGGTCAGGCGGTAGAGGTTCGGGGTGCCGCTGACGGTGATGGTGCGGGGCGGCTGCCCGTCGCCGGTGTTGACGGTGACTGTGCCCTGTCCGGCGAGCACGAGGTTGGTGGATTTCGCGGTGTAGCCGAGCTGGAGCTGCGCGCCCGCCCCGGCGGTGGACTTCTGGTAGTCGATGGTCCAGTCGCCGCGGTAGGCGACCTTGCCGGCCGGGATCGTCGGTGGCGCGGTGTAGGCCGTCGGCTGCTCCAGCTGGAGCGGGCTGGTGCCGGCGTAGGTCTTGGGGAGTTCGCCGTAGTTCAGGTAGGTCTCGCGGGTGGTGCGCTGGTCGGTCGGTGTGGTGTCGGGCAGTTCGCCGGGCGCGGGCAGCTTCGCGGCGGGGTTGCTTTGCTGCAACAGGGTTCGGACGAGGTTCTCCGTCTGGTCGTAGGCCCCCTCGCCGAGCTTGAGGTAGCGGACCTGGCCGGTGGCGTCGATCAGGTAGCGCGCGGGCCAGTACTGGTTGCGGAAGTTGTTGAACGTGCTGGTCTCGTTGTCGATCGCGACCGGGTAGGTGAGGCCGAGCTTCTGGGTCGCGGCCTCGACGTTGGCCTGGTCGTGCTCGAAGGCGAACTCCGGCGTGTGCACGCCCACGACATCCAGCCCGGCGGCGTGGTAGCGGGCGTAGAGGTCCTTGATGTGCGGCAGGCTGCGCTGGCAGTTGATGCAGGAGTAGGTCCAGAAGTCGACCAGCACGACGTGGCCGCGCAGGCCGGCCATGGTCAGAGGAACGCGCGTCGGCCCAAGGGGGACGGGGAGTCCAAAGCGATCTCCGGGTGTGGTGGTGGACAAGCAGAACGGGCGACGTCCACCGTGCGCTACGGAGCGAAGATCACCCGCACTGTGATCGTCGGCACACGTTCTAGCAGACATTCGGCATAGCCGTATAGGCCGAATGCCAAATAGCCCCCGGATGGGCTCAGGGGTGATTTTCGCCGCGACTGCGGGTGCGTGGCGGGGAAAAAATCCGCAGGTGCGGAATTACGGCCGGGCGACGATGAGCCGGACGGCGCCGACGAACTCCGGCTGGGCGGCGACCGCGCCGTAGCGGCGATGCCACTCGCCCGAGCCGAGGTCGGCGCGCAGCCGGGCCACGGTCCGGTCGACGGCCTCGGGCTCCACGAAGCCCCAGGCCGACTGCGATCCGCGCACGGCAGGGTCCAGGAAACGCTCGGGCCGCGCGTAATAGGCCTCGGTGAACCCGTCGACGCAGTCCGACGGCACCGGGACCGGCGTCACCTCGCTGGTGCCGCCCAGCACCTGGCGGATGTGCTCGATCGCGGGGTACCGGCGGCGTTCGGCGGCGATCAGTTCGGGCGCGTAGTCGGCGAGCCACAGCCGGTCCAGCGCGTCGCCGTCGAAGGTCAGCACCACGACCGGGCCCCGGCTGACCCGCCGCAGCTCGCGCAGCCCGGCGTCGAGGTCGGCCCACTGGTGGACGGTGACCATCGCCATCGCGGCGTCGAAGCTGTTGTCCCCCAAGGGAAGGCTCTCCGCGGTGGCGTCGATCGCCTCGGCCAGGCGGGCGGGGCGCTGGGCCCGCATCGACGCGGACGGCTCGACCGCGGTGACCTCACGGTCTTCGGGCTCGTACGAGCCGGCCCCGGCGCCGACGTTGAGCACCGTCCGGGCGTCGCCGAGCGCGGCGTGGACGAGCGCGGCGATCCGCGGGTCGGGCCGGCGCTGTACGCCGTACCCGGCGCCGTGGGTCTCGTAGTCGAAATCGCCGGCGATACGGCTGCTCATGGATCCCCCCGATTCTCAGTGCCTGGGCTCACCCTGCGGGAGGCTCCGGATGATCGTCAAGGTGTTTCACCGCGAGCCACACCCGGTCCCGGGTCAGCGGCAGCTCGGTGAACCGGACGCCGGTCGCGTTGCGCAGGGCGTTGGCCAGCGCGGGGGAGACGGGGTTGAACGGGCTTTCGCTCATGGACTTCGCGCCGAGCGGGCCGATGGTGTCCGCGGTGGTCATGAAGTGGACCTCGGTGCGCGGCACGTCGGCGAACGCGGGCAGCCGGTACTGGCGGAAGGCGGCGGTGGTGACCGCTCCGCGCCCGTCCACGCGGACGTGCTCGAACAGCGTGGCCCCGAGGGCCTGCGCGACCCCGCCTTCGACCTGGCCGCGGCACTGCATCGGGTTCATCACCTGCCCGGCGTCGGCCGCGTGCACGCTGCGCAGGATCCGGATCTCGCCGGTGCCGGGGTCGACGGCGACCCGGAACCACTGCGCGTTGAAGGCCACCGAGCGCGGGGTGCCGTCGAAGTGGCCGTCGGCGGCGAGTTCCCGGCCGGCGGCGAGCGCGGCCTGGTGCAGTTCCTTGAGCAGCACCCGTTTTCCGGCGTAGCCGACGGCTTCCTCTTCGAGCCGGCACGACGCCCGGTCCACGCCGAGGTGGGCGGCCGCGAAGTCCAGGATCTGCCCGGCCAGCGCTCCTGCCGCGCGCAGCACCGCCTTCCCCGCGACCACGGTGCCGGTCGAGCCGAAGGCGCCGGTGTCGTGGCGGACGAGGTCGGTGTCGGACTGGCGGATCGTCACCTGCCCGGTGGTGGTGCCGAGTTCGCCGGCCGCGATCTGCCGGTGCACGGTGGTGGTGCCGTTGCCGAACTCCGCCGTGCCGACGGCGACGTCGAAGGTGCCGTCGGAGAGCAGGCTGACCCGGGCGTCGGCGAAATGCCCGCGGGGCGGGGCGGTCGCGATCATCGCCAGCGCCGACCCCTCGCCGACGAGCCAGCCCGGTGGCGCGGGCTCGGCGGGTTCGGCCGCGGCCGCGCGGATGATGCCGAGGCACTGGTCGAGGCCGTAACTGGCGATGTGGAGGTCTTCCTCCTCGCCGTCGGCGGTGGTCATCGCCTCGCCGGCGCGGATGACGGTGCGCTCGCGCAGGACCAGCGGGTCGAGGCCGAGCTGGTGGGCCAGCTCGTCGAGGGCCGACTCGACGGCGAAGATGACCTGGCCGAGCCCGTAACCGCGGAACGCGCCCGAAGGCACGTTGTGGGTGTACACCGAGTAGCCGTCGGCCTTTTTGTTCGGGCACCGGTAAACGGCCAGCGATTCGCCGCAGGCGTGGAAAAGCACGCCGGGGCCGTGGTTTCCGTACGCCCCGGTGTCGGCGACGACGTGCAGCGCCAGCGCGGTGAGGGTGCCGTCGCGGCGCGCGCCCGCCTTGACCCGCACGGTGAACGGGTGCCGGGTGGTGGCGCCGAAGAACTGCTCGGCGCGCGTGTACTCCAGCTTGACCGGACGGCGCAGCCGCAGGGCCGCGAGCACGACGACGTCTTCGACCAGCATCTCCTGCTTACCGCCGAAACCGCCGCCCACCCGCCCGGCCACCACGCGGATCCCGTCCTCGGGCAGGTCGAACAGCGAGCACAGCGCGCGCCGGGTGAGGAACGGGGTCTGGGTGCTGGAGCGGACCGTGAGGCGGCCGGTGTCCTCGTCGAACCAGGCCACCGCGCCGTGCGTCTCCAGGCTCGCGTGCTGCACGCGCTGGGTCCGGAAAGTGTTCTCGTACACGGCATCCGCCTCGGCGAAGCCCGCCTCCACGTCGCCGACCTCGCCGTGCAGCTCGGCGGCGACGTTGTCCCTCGGCCGCGCGATCCCGCTCACGGCCGGGTCCTTGTCGTGGACGACGGGGGAGCCGGGCCGCAGGGCCGCATCGGGGTCGGTGACCGCGGGCAGTACGTCGTAAGTCACCTCGATCCGGCGGCAGCCTTCCTCGGCGGCGGCCTCGGAATCCGCGACTACCGCCGCGACGCGCTGGCCGACGTGCCGCAGCACCCGGTCGAACACCCGGGTGTCGGCGGGGTCGTCCTCGACGTGCTCGTGCTGGGCGCTGGAGTAGAGCCGGTCCGGGGCGTCGTGATGGGTGAGCACCAGCTGGACGCCGGGCACGGCGAGGGCGGCGGTCGTGTCGATGCGGCGGATCCGCGCGTGGGCGTGCGGCGACCGCAGCAGCTTCAGGTGCAGCAGGCCCGGCACGTCGAGGTCGAAGGTGTACCGGGCGGTGCCGGTGACCACCTCCGGTCCGGCCGGCGCGGGCAGGTTCCGCCCGACCGCCTGGCCGCCGGCCGGCTCCTCGACGTGCTTCACCCCGCGGACGGTGTCCTCGATCGCGCGGTAGCCCGTGCACCGGCAGAGGCTGCCCTTGAACGCGCGGGGCAGGTCGGCCAGCTTGTCCTCGTCGAGCGCGGCGGTGGTCATGAGGAAGCCCGCCGTGCAGAAGCCGCACTGAAAGCCCTGGGCGTCAAGGAATTGCTGCTGGACCGGGTGCAGCTCCCCGTCCTTCGCCAGACCCTCGACGGTGGTGACGCTGCGCCCTTCGGCGCGGACGGCCGGGTAGACGCAGCTGTGCACGGGCGCGCCGTCCACGTGCACCGTGCAGGCGCCGCAGTCTCCCGCGTCGCAGCCCTTCTTCACCCCGAAGCAGCCGCGCTCACGGAGGTAGGTGCGCAGGCACTGGCCGGGCCGGGGCTCGGCCTCGAACCGCTGCTCGTTGACGGTGATCTTCATCGGGCGCCGCCCAGCTCGCGGCGGATCTCCTCGGCGAACCGGAAAGTCATGTGCCGCCGCCATTCCGGCAGCCCGTGGATGTCGTCGAACCAGTCGTCCGGCGTGATGGCCCGCGCCAGCGCGTCGTGGAGTTCGCGCTCGTCCGGAAGGGCTGGGAAGTCGAAGCGGAACGGCCGCACGGTGGACGCCGTGACGGTCAGCGCGAACGCGCCACTCGCGTCGAGCGTCCCGATGACCAGCGCGCCCGAGCGGCCCAGCCCGTAGAGCGAGGCCTGGCGGAACGCCGTGCGCCGGGCCAGCGCGGCGGCGGGCAGGGTGACCGACCGCAGCAGTTCCCCCGCGGCCAGCACGGAGCGGCCCGCGCCGGTGACGAACTCGGCGACCGGCACGCGTCGCGAGACACCGTCCTGCGCGGTCAGCAGGCCGACACCGTCGAGGGCGGCGGTCAGGGAGATCATCGGGCCGGCGGGCAGCGCGTTGCACAGGTTTCCGCCCACGGTGGCCATGTTCCAGATCTTGAACGACGCGAGGAACGCCCGGCAGCACTGTTCGACCAGCCCCGCCGCGGGACGGCCGTCGTGCGCTGCGAAGCGGGACAGCTCGGCGATCGTGCACGTGGCGGCCAGCTCGACCGACCCGTCGTCGCGGCGCTGGACGGGCGGCCAGCCGAACCGGCTCAGGTCGACCAGGCGGCGCAGGTGCGGCTGCGGCTCGGAGAACAGGTAGGTGCCGCCCGCCAGCCAGGCGTCACCGGGCAGCCAGGGCGCCGCGCGGCGCGGGTCGAGCACTTCGGTCACGGTGTTCAGGTCCACGCTGTCCGCTCCTCTCGCGAGCTGGTCCTTGAAGGAAACAAGACGCGACGCGGTGACACGAGTGGAGGGCGCTACGGAAAATTCTTCGTGAAACCTCGCGGATCTGGAGCATCATCCAAGGCATGCGGGTGGCTGAGCTTCTCGGGCTGGAAACGCTGGACCTGACCCTGACCTGGGGTGACGACGCCCTGGCCGGGCGGGAGGTGCGCGGCGTGACCGTCACCGACCTGGAAGACCCACGCCGGTTCGTCCGGCCCGGTGACCTGGTCCTGAGCGGGCTGGTCTGGTGGACGCCGGAGCACGGCCGGGCGAAGGCGGAGCGGTTCGTCGCGGCGCTGCGGGAGGCCGGGGCGGCCGCGCTGTTCGCCGGCGAGGAGACCCATGGCGCGGTGCCCGAGGCCGTGGCCGACGCCTGCCGCGAGCACGGCGTCCTGCTCGCCCGGGTCCCCGCGCACACCGATTTCCGGGCCATCACCGACGCGGTCTACCTGCGCCAGTGGGGCGACGTCGGCCGGCTGCCGGCGGGCGGGCGTGCGCTGCCCGAAGGCACCCACCGTGACCTGGACCGGCTGCTCGCCGGGCACGCGCCGCTGGCGGAGCTGCTGGACTGCGCGCTGGCGTCACTCGGCGTCGCGGGCCAGGTCGTCACCGCGACCGGGCGGGTGCTGGCCGGCGCCGAGACGCTGTCGAATCCCCGCGAACTCCCCGTCGAAGGCGGCTCGTCCCGGTACGACGCGTGGCGCCTGCGTACCCCGGCCGAAGCCCCGGTGCCGCCGCGGGCGTTGCACGAGATCGCTGCGGTGGTCGGCCGGTATCGGCTTGGTCAGCCCGGCCATCGGGCGGCGGGGGACCGGCTGGTGTCCGATATGGACGCACGGCTGGTCGTCTCGGACGCATTGCGGTCCTGCGGCCTTCCGGAGACCGGGCCCTACCTGGTCGTCTCCCTTGTTATGGCCGACGCGGCGGACGCTCTGGACGAGGGTTTGGCTTGGCTGAGCGGAATTCCGTTCGCGACCGGGACTCTGCCCCAGGGGGAGGCCGTCGCCGTTGTGTCCGATGTGGACTGTCTTTCGGGATTGGCGCAGGTGTGGCCGAAGCTGCACGCCTGCGCCCCGGACGTGCCGCTGCACGGTGGCCTGAGCGCACCGGCGCCGGACGCCGCCGACCTGCCCGGTGCGCTGGACCAAGCCCGTCACGCCGCGGCGGTGGCGCGTCACGGGACGCCGCGGAGTTCCCGGATCGTCGCGGTCGAGGAGGTCACCGCGTTGGCCGGCCTCCTTGCCGGGTTACCCGCGGCCGTGCGCGCCGCCTACCGCGCGGAAGTGCTCGGACCGCTCCTGCGCCACGACGCGTCGTCGCCCGCCCTTCTGCTCGACACCCTGGAGAACTTCCTTGCCGGCAACGGTTCCTGGACCCGCACGGCCGAGGCGATGCACGTCCACGTGAACACCGTGCACTACCGGATCGAGCGCGTCGAGCAGCTCACCGGCCGTGACCTCTCGCGGCTCGACCACCGTCTCGACCTGCGGGCCGCGCTGCTGTGCGGGTGAGAACTGTCAGAACGGGAAGCCGTGCGCTTGCTCGCGGACGGTCAGCCACTGCCACTGGGTGAACTCGTCCCGCACGACCACCACCGGCGCGACAGGGCCGAAGATCTCCTCGCGGAACGCGGGCCCGCGCGACTGCTCGGCGTGCGGGTTGCCGGCCGGCAGCGCGGCGGCGCGGCGCGAAAGCCGCTCGAGGTATTCGTCGGCCACGGACTCGACCACGATGTGCCGTCCCGCGGTTAGGCAGACCTGGCCTTCGTGCAGAAAGCGCCCCAGGCGCCGGACGAGCCGGCCATGTCGAGGCCGGCGTCCGCGATGGTGACCAGTGAGCCTGGCCGGTGATGTCAGCAGCGGTGAGAAAGGCCGGCCCACGAGCTTCACCAGTCCGGAATGCACGGGTTCGGTGGTGCGCACTCCGACCGCCCGGCCGGATGACCCGCCGTTGATGCTCACCAACGGCCACTGCGTTCAGGGAAAGCGGCCCGCGCCGGGATCGGCGCTGGTCGACCAGCGGGCCCAACCGCCTGACCCAGCGACACACCGCGGCCGATCGCCGATCAGCTTGCTCGCGTTCCGAACGCATCACCGGCCGTGGCAGGCGTGCGGCACAACCACACGCCTGCCACGGGCAGTGCGTCGAAGACTTGCGTGCCAACGATTCGTGCGGCAGCGATGGATCCACAGACTGCCGAGATGACGGTGGTCAACCACCGAGTACCTGACACCCCGGGTCTGTTCTACGGCGAGCTGCTCACTTGTCCGCGGTGAGCTGGCCGGCCACGCCCCAGCTGTCGGTGGGCACTTCCTGGATCCACACCTGCACCGACTCCGCCGGCACCGCGAGGGACTCCACGAACGCGTCCGTGATCCGCTTCACCAGCTCGCGCTTGAGCTCGACGGTGCGCGGACCTTGCTGGACGGTGACGATCGGCATGACGTTCTCCTTGGTCTCACGTGGTTCGGATGAACCGGGTACCAGTCCATCCGAAGAACCCGGCGCGACCAAGGCGCGGTCCGCGATCGCAGCGATCACCGATCGCGATCGCACGCGCGCAGCAGCTCGTCCAGGCACCAGGGCGGGCTGCTCGCGGAGACCGCGAGCAGGGTGTTCATGAGGATCGGCCGCGTGGTCCTGCGGAAGGCGACCTTCGGCGAGGGCAGCCGGCGCGCGTGCGACTCGTACACCACGGTCCAGCTCCCCGAGCCGGAACCGACCGTGGCCAGAGTGTCCTGCATCGTCGTGAACACCGGTCCGAACACCGGGGTGAACCCGGCCTCCCGGCAGGCTGACAGCACCAGGTCGTGCAGAGGTGCGTTGCGGGAGCGGTCGGCCAGCCGCAGTGGCAGGTCGGCCAGATCGGCAAGATCGACCGAGGTGGCGTCGGCCAACGGGTGGTCGATCGGCAGCGCGATGGTGATCTGGTCCTGCCACAACGGGATCAACCGCAGCCCGGGGCTCTCGGTGATGCCACGAACGAAGGTCGCGTCCAGCTCGTGCGCCCGCACCTGATCCAGCCGGGCCCGGGTAGGGGCCGACACCAGTTCCACGCTCACCTGGGAGACGTACTCGGCCAACGCGGACAGGACCCGGTCCAGGTGGTCGCCAAGCCCGTCGCTGGTGCCCAGCCGCAGGGTCGCGCCGTTGGTGCCGGCCGCGTCCGCGATCACGCTCCTGGCCCGGTCCGCCGCGGCCAGCACCGCGCGGGCCTCGGGCACCAGCAACCGGCCGGCCGGGGTCAGCCGCACCGTGCGTGGTGCGCGGTCGAACAACTCGGCACCCAGTTCCCGCTCCAATCGGCGAATCTGCTGACTCACCGCCGACTGCACGATGTGCAGGCGCCCGGCTGCCCGCCCGAAGTGCAGCTCCTCGGCCACAGTCACGAAATAGCGCAGCTGACGCAGTTCCACCAGCACAGTCAACCCCACCGTCCCCAGCCGAGCCAACCGACCTGCCACCCACCTGTCCACCACGACCACGCACTTGCACCGGCCCCGGCACAAAGGCTGCGACGGGCTGACCGAGCCCCATCCGCCCTGTTCAGGCCACGCTGGTGCGGTGTCCAGTCCGGTGGGTTGCGGGCGTTGGCGTTCGCGCCATCGCAGGTAGTCGTGCAGCGCGCCGCGGTCCTGCTGCTGACCCTCAAACGCGGTGTGGTCACTTCCCGGTCAGTTTCCGGGCCCGGGCCAGCAGTTCCTCCACTCGCGTCCGCAACCGGCTGTCGTCCTTGCCCAGCTGCGGCAACAGGTTCGCGTAATCCGACGCCAGCTGCCGGTACTTCCTCGCGAACGAACCGTTGTGGTCGGCGCGGGCGTACCGGCTGTCCAGGTCGATGATTTCCTGTGCCAGCACCGCGGCGGACGACGACAGGGTGGCTTTTTCGTCGTCGGATTCGACGCGGTGAATACGGTGTGCCCCGGTGGCCGCGGCGGCGCGGCGGGCTCCGAAGTAGAGCCCGGCGGCTCCGGCGATCACCGCGGCCAGTGCGGCGATCGCGATCAGGTACCGCGGCAGCGACGGGTCGATCGTGCGGGAACCGTCCGGGATGGTGCTGCTCCGGACGAGCTGGTCGTAGTTGACGACGATCGTCTTGACCGCGTTCAGCGGCTGCTTCGAGAATCCGCCGATGCCGTCGGTTATCTTCGATTCCGCGACGAAGGACTTGCCGAAGTTCGCGTCGTACGCGCCGGGGAACCTCGAGCAGGTGTAGTGGTCGAAGTCGTCGGCCTTGGGGCTGAGCAGGACGGCGATCGTGTCCGGCGCGGCGTTCGACAGGGTGTGGCAGGCATCGGGCAGATCGGTGCCGCCGTCCAGGAAGCCGATGACGAGCCGCCGGTTGCCGACGATGCGTTCGGCGGCGGCCAGGTCGACCTGCTGTCCGGGCGCGGCATACACCGGCGACGAGCGCAGCTGGCGGGCGAGCGGGCCGTCGAACACTCCGGCCGACCAGGTCGCCCAGCCGGCGAGCACGAGGCAGGCGAGGGTGACGAGCCCGAAGCCGCTCTTCAGGAAACGGCGTACGCGAGTCATGCGAGGCTCCCCGGCAGGTAGTGGGCGGGGCGGTAGTCGTCGCGGTCGAGCAGCTCCGCGACAGTGTCCAATTCGGACTGTGCGGAGTCGAGCGCCTCGCGGACGAGCTTGTCGTCCAGCTTCTTGTCGAGTGCTTCGCGGGCGGTGGTGAGATCGGTGATGCCGCGGGCGAGAGCGGCGTCGGAGGGACCGCCGGTCAGTCCGGAAACCTCGACCGCCAGTGCGGTCAGCCCGGCCAGCCGAGCTGGGAAGCCGGCATTGGCGGACGGGCGGTTCCGGTGCAGCGCCGGGCGGATCGAGAACGCGAGGAAGCCGACCGCGCACGCGGCGAAAATCCACGGCAGAGCCGGAAGCGTGACGTGGAGCGGGTCGAACGGCACGTACGGCAGAGGATGGTCGAAGATCCCCGCGTAACGAATGTCGGTGACCTGGCTCAGGTACGCGCCCAGCAATCCGTCTTGCGGATAGCTGCGCGGGCTCAGGAAATCGCCGAACTGGCCGTAGAAGCCGGCGGTGGCCACGTCGGTGAACTCCGCTGCCGACGGGCCGTCGTATTCGATCCATCCGCCGTACATCACGACGATCGGCCGGCCGGGGAATTCCTTGGCCAGCGCGGGACCGTAGTGCACCAGCGGCTCGCCCGCGGGCTGTGTCGGCAGGGCGACGTACAGCGGCTTGCCGGGGAAGGCATTCGTGGCCGCGGGCGGGTTGGCCAGGGTCGATCCCGGGGCGAGATAGCGGCCGGTGGCCCGCACACTCGCGGTCGCCGTGGCGAGTTCGGCCGCGGTCGGTTCGCGTCGTTGCACCGGCGGGACATCGGGCGGTAACGGCTGGTGACGCACGGAGGCGATCATCGTCAGCACTTCGTTCGTCACGTCGGCGGTGCCGAACTGGCGCTGCCAGACCGACGCGTCGTCGGCCGACGCGGTACCGATGCCCGCGGACACTTCCAGGCCTGCAATGGTCACCGAAGCGTTGGACACGTCGCGGACTCGCTTGGCGGCGTCCTTGTCGATCCCCGGCGGCGCGACGAGGATCCGGATGTCCGCGTTCCCGATCGCCTTCCGCACCGCGGCTTCGTCCCAGACGGCGATCGCCCCGGGCAGCCGTACCACCGGCGACGCCTGGACCATCGTCTTCATCTGGTCTGTTGACGGAACTGTCGCGCCGTTCGTCCCGGAAGTGCTGTCCTGGACGGATTTGCCCGAGGACGGCGACTGGGCATAGCTGACCTGTGCGTTCTGCTGTGCTTGCTGAGTAAGGAAGAGGACCAGCGTCAGCACCGCGGCCGCGAGCAGACCCCAGCGCGCGAAGTGCGGCCAGCGCTTTTCAGCCACGAGCGGCCTCCTGCCACAGCTTGTCCGCGTGGCGAGCCTGTTCGCGCACGGTCTCCGCGGCGCCGGGGCCACCGCCTTCCGCGGCGAGGGCGGTCGCGCGGGCCAGCAACTGCTCGGCTTCCGGATGTTCGCCGGAAGCCGCGTCCCGGCTGATCGCGGCGCGTTCGAGCGCGGCCTGCGCGGCTGCCCACGCGGTGCGCAGCCGCGCTTTCCGCTCTCGTTGCCGCGGCAACGCCACGACCGCGTACCCGGCCGCCACCAGGACGACCGCGGCCGCCACCCAGATCCACCAGGTCATCTTGAGGCTCCCTCGCTTCGCGAGGCCTCATTCTGCGTGACGCCCAGCCGGTCGGTGGGGTAATTGCCGGATCGGGTCCGTGAGTGTGGCGGGGGCCTCGACGAACCCCGACCATCGCGACCCCGTGGCCACCTCGCCGCCCCGCCGGAGCGAACACCACCGATTGCCGCGGGCATCCGTCGCCAGGAAAGCTTGGTTGTTCGCCGTTATATCAAGCGGTCCGCCCGTGCAGGGTCCGCGGCCTCGTTGCTCCGGCAGGTCATGGTGTGGTGGTCTCGCGGGCTCCATTCGAGCAACCGATGCGCCTCGATCCAGGCAGCACAGATCGAACACACTGGGTAGCTGAACTGATCGCGTACGGTGTCGATTTGTTGTCACGAGAACCGTCGGGGTGCGCAGGGACGCGTCCTGCATAATGACGCTAAGCAAGCGCTTAGGCGTCGGCCGCGAGAGGAACAGGAGACCAGTGTTGTGAACTCGTTCAAGGATCGCGTGGCGATCGTCACCGGGGCCAGCCGGGGGATCGGGCTCGGTATCGCGAAGGAGCTGGTCCAGCGCGGCGCGAAGGTGTGCATCACCGCGCGCAAGCCGGAGCCGCTGGCCGAGGCCGTCGCGGAGCTGGGTGGTGGGGACTTCGCGATCGCCGTGCCCGGCAAGGCGGACGACGTCGAGCATCAGGCCGAGGCGGTGGCGAAGACCGTCGAGCGGTTCGGCCGGCTCGACCTGCTGGTCAACAACACCGGGATCAACCCCGTGCTCGGCTCCACACTGGACATCGACCCGCTGGCCGCGGCCAAGATCCTCGGGGTCAACGTGCTCGCGCCGCTGTCCTGGATCAAGCACGCCCGCGACGCCTGGATGGGCGAGCACGGCGGCTCGGTGGTCAACGTCGCGTCCATCGCCGGCATCCGGGCGTCACCCGGCCTCGGCATGTACGGCGTGAGCAAGGCCGCGCTGATCCGGCTCACCCAGGAGCTCGGCGCCGAACTGGGGCCGAAGATCCGCGTGAACGCCGTGGCGCCCGCAGTGGTCAAGACCAAATTCGCGACGGCGCTGTACGAGGGCCGCGAGGAGGAGGTCGCCTCGGTCTACCCGATGAAGCGGCTCGGCGTGCCCGCCGACATCGCCGGCGCGGTGGCGTTCCTGCTGTCCGAGGACGCGGGCTGGATCACCGGCCAGACCATCGTGCTCGACGGCGGCGTGACCCTGGGCGGCGGCCTGTGAGCGCCGGGGTCGTCGTCACCGGGGGCGGCGGCGGGATCGGCGCGGCGCTGGCCCGCCGGTTCGCCGCCGAGGGCGCCCGCGTCGTGGTCGCGGACCTCAACGGTGACGCCGCCGCCGAGGTGGCCGCCGAGGTCGGCGGGACCGCGTTCGCCGGTGACGTCGCGAGCGAGGACGGCGTCGCCAAGCTCATCGCCGCCGCGCGCGAGACGCTGGGCGAGATCGACGTCTTCTGCGCGAACGCGGGCATCGCGCCGTTCGGCGGCGAGCAGTCGACCGAAGAGGACTGGGCGCGCACCTGGGACGTCAACGTGATGGCCCACGTCCGCGCGTCCCGGCTGCTGCTGCCGGCGTGGCTGGAACGCGGCAAGGGCCACTTCATCGCGACGGTGTCCGCCGCGGGCCTGCTGACCAGCCTCGGCTCCGCGCCGTACTCCGTGACCAAACACGGCGCGCTGGCCCTCGCCGAGTGGCTTTCGGCGACCTACCGCCACCGCGGCCTCACCGTGCAGGCGATCTGCCCGCAGGGCGTGCGCACGGCGATGCTGGAGAGCACGGGCGAGCGCGGCAAGCTGCTGATGGAGGCGTCGGCGATCGAGCCGGCCCAGGTGGCCGACGCGTTGTTCGCCGCCATCGAGGAGAAGCGTTTCCTGGTGCTGCCGCACGAGGAAGTCGCCCAGTACTACGCGGCGCGCGCCACCCAGACCGACCGCTGGCTCGGCGGGATGAACAAGCTGCAGCGCAAGATGGAAGAGCTGCCCGAAGAAGCCTGACCCGCCGTGGTCCGTCAAGGCCTCCTTACCCGCGTCCCACGCGGGTAAGGAGGCCTTGACGGCGTTCGACGGGCGCTGCCGGAATTCATTCCTTCGCCTTCGGCCGGGCAGCGCAGGCGCGTTGATCCACTGCTGTCCGGAACACGACAGGAAACCGGGCCGATCTTGACACCGCCCGCGCGTCACGAGGACCGTTCCGATCGCACTTCGGCGAAACAACTCGTGCTCCGGAGCGAAGGACAAGCAGACATGGTCATGCGTCGATTGTTACTGAGATTGTCCGGCGCGGGCCTGCTGGCCGCCGCGCTCGCGGTTCCCGTTTCCGCCCCCGCCGGGGCCGCGACCCTGGTCTCCGATCCGGCGTCGCTGGTGAACCCGTTCATCGGCACTTCCAACCAGGCGGACGACTTCCCGGGCGCGGACGTGCCGTTCGGCATGGTCCAGTGGAGCCCGGACACCCCCAGCCGGCCCAGCGGCGGCGGGTACGAATACAACGATTCTTCGATCACCGGATTCAGTTTGACGCATTTGTCCGGTCCGGGGTGCGGCGCGGACGGTGACGTCCCCATTCTGCCCACCGTCGGCGCCGTGGACACCGGGGCCAAGGATTCGTTTTCCCACGCCAATGAGTCGGCGAACGCCGGGTATTACTCCGTCGGCCTCGACAATGGCGTGAAAACGGAGCTGACCGCCGCCCTGCGCTCCGGCCTGGCCAAGTTCACCTTCCCGTCGAGCACCCAGTCCAACCTCGTCTTCAAGCTCAACGGCAGCCAGAACGGCACCTCCGACCAGACCTGGAACGTGGTCAGCCCGACGGAGGTGTCCGGCTCGGTGACCTCCGGGCACTTCTGCGGCGCCGGCTTCACCTACACGCTCTACTTCGACCTGGTCTTCGACCGGCCGTTCGCGACCAGCGGCACCGCCGCGGCGCCCGCCGTCACGCCGAAGGCCGCACCGGGCAAGCTGCACGGCCAGGCCACCCCAGCCGCACCCGCCGCCCCGGCGGCCGGGCCCGCGGGCTCCTACGTGCGGTTCGACACCACCTCCAACCCCACCGTGCAGGCGAAGGTCGGCGTGTCCTACGTGTCGGTGGCGAACGCGGTGGCGAACCGGACGGCCGACCTCCCGTCGTTCGACTTCACCGGGGCGAAGCAGGCCGCGCACGACTCGTGGAACTCGATGCTCGGCCGCATCCAGGTGGGCGGCGGCACGGCGGCGCAGCAACGCGTCTTCTACACCGCGCTGTACCACTCCCTGTTGCACCCCAACGTGTTCTCCGACTCCAACGGCCAGTACATCGGCTTCGACAACAAGGCGCACACCGTCGCGAGTGGACACTCGGCGCAGTACGCGAATTTCTCCGGCTGGGACATCTACCGCACCCAGGCGCAGCTGTCGGCGCTGGTCGCGCCCACCCAGACCAGTGACATCGCGCAGTCCATGATCACCGACTACGACCAGGGCGGCACGCTGCCCAAGTGGGCGCAGAACAACGGCGAGACCGACGTGATGGTCGGGGACCCGGCCGCGCCGATCCTCGCGAGCTACTACGCGTTCGGCGCCCGCGGGTTCGACACCTCCGCGGCGCTGGCCGCGATGGAGCACCAGGCGAGCGAACCGAACAACGACCGGCCCTGGCTCGCCGACCTCAACTCGCCGGGCTACATCCCGGGCAACGTCGACAGCAACTACGAGTGCTGCAACGCCTATGGCCCGGTCTCCACGCAGCTGGAGTACGACTCCGCGGACTTCGCGGTCTCGGCGTTCGCCGGAGCGCTGGGGGACAAGACGAACCAGGCGTTCTACGCCGGCCGCGCGCAGAACTGGAAGAACACCTTCAACCCGGCCAGCGGTTTCATGCAGCCGAAGGACTCGAGCGGCTCGTGGACCGGCGGGTTCGACCCGAAGAGCCAGTCCGGCTTCGTCGAGGGCACGTCGTGGCAGTACACCGGCATGGTGCCGTTCAACGTGGCCGGCCTCGCGAAGGCGCGCGGTGGCAACGCCTCGCTGGTGAGCTACCTCGACAGCGTCCTGTCCGACTTCCACTACGGCGACGGCAGCAAGTCCGACCTCGGCAACGAGCCGAGCCTGGAACTGCCGTGGGAGTACGACTACGTCGGGCAGCCGTACAAGACGCAGAAGGTCGTGCGGCAGGCCCAGGACCAGATCTGGAGCGACGCCCCCGGCGGGTTGGCCGGCAACGACGACCTCGGCGCGATGAGCGCGTGGTACGTCTTCTCCGCGCTCGGCTTCTACCCGATGACGCCGGGCACGGCGGACCTCGCGCTCGGCAGCCCGCTGTTCACGCAGTCCGTGACCACACTGCCCAGCGGGAAGACGCTGACGGTCAACGCGCCGGCCGCCGCGGACAACGCGCCGTATGTGCAGAGCGCCACCTGGAACGGCGGAGCCTGGAACAACGCGTACGTCCCGACGTCGGCGATCACGGCGGGCGGCACGCTCGCGTTCACCCTCGGCACCACGGCCAACACGGGGTGGGCGGCGTCGAGCCCGCCGCCGTCGTACGAGGGCGGGAGCCTGCCGCACCTGGGCACGCTCACGTCCGGGATCGCCGGCAAGTGCGCCGACGTCGACCACAGCGGCACGGCCAGCCCCACGAAGGTCCAGATCTACACGTGCAACCCCACCGGCGCCCAGCAGTGGTACGCCGCGCCGGACGGTTCCTTGCAGGCCGAGGGCGGCTGCCTCGACGTCTCCAACAGCGGCACCGCCGAGGACACATTGGTCCAGCGGTGGCACTGCAACGGCAGCGTCGCGCAGGTGTGGCAGCCCGGTGCCAACGGCTCGCTGGTGAACCCGAATTCCGGGCGCTGCCTCGACGACCCGCAGGCCACCACGGTCGATGGCACCCAGCTGCAGATCCACACCTGCAACGGCACCGCGGCGCAGAACTGGACGCACAACTGAGCTGAAAGTCCCCGCCACCCCGGATTTTCCGGAGCGGCGGGGACTTTCGCGTCGTTGGATGCCCTGAAGGCCACCATGAGGGCGGATAGGTCCCTGAAGGTGGCCTTCAGGGCCGTGCTGTGCGCTCAAGACGGGCCGCGCCCGGTGCCGCTCAATCGCCGGTGTGGGGCGGGAATCGCGGCGGCCGCCGTTCGTTCCAGCTCGCCACGCCCTCGGCCAGCTCCGGGTGGCCGAACGAGTCCAGCATCAGCTTGGTCGACGCCACCGCGGACTGCTCCAGCGACGTGGCGGGCTCGCGGGTGACCTGGTCCTTGATCGTCGCCATCGAGCGCGGGGCGCTGTACGTGGCGAGTTCGGTGGCGTAGGCGTGCGCGCGCAGCGCCAGCTCCCCGGCGGGCACGATCTCCTGCACCAGCCCGTATTCCAGCGCCTGCTCGGCGGTGAACGTGCGGGCCGACAGCAGCAGGTCCAGCGCGCGGCCGCGGCCGACGAGTTCCGGCAGCAGCTTCGCGACGCCGTATTCCGCGATCAGCCCGCGGCGCGCGAACGCCGTGGTGAACTTCGCGCCCGCGGCGGCGAAGCGCACGTCGGCGGCGCAGGCGAGGACAAAACCGAGGCCCGCGCAGCCGCCGTTGATCGCCGCGACGACCGGAACGCGCACGAGCGCGGCGGCGAGCACGTCGCGGTAGCCCTCCAGGTCGTCGTCGGTCACCGGCGGCGCCTCGGAAATGCCGCCGAGCAGGCCGAGATCCGCGCCGGGGCAGAAGGCGCGCCCGGCCCCGGTCACCACCACCGCGCGGACGGCCGGGTCGGCCTCCGCCGCCCGCAGCAGGGAGCCGTACCGCGCCTGCATGGTCCGGTCCATCGCGTTGCTGCGCTCGGGCCGGTCGAAGGTGAGCGTGGCGACCGGCCCGGCCGCCTCGTACCGGACACCATCCACAATGGACTCTTCAGCGGGCAACGCGGCCTCCTCGGGCGGAGTTCCTGACGGTTCACGGGCCCGGACGAGCGTACGCCCGGCCTGCCGCCGAACCGAGTACCAACGGGCCAATTTTCCCGGCATATCCAAATAAAAAGGTCAAATCGGGCAGTCGAGTCCGGCAGGTTCCGGTCGGTACCGGCAAGATCACTCTGCGAAGTCGTTGCCGCCGAACGGTGTAACCGCGCCGGGTGGTGGGTAGTCACCGTCGACTCGATCAGTCCCCGGCCAGTCCGGCGGGCGCGGTACCGAAAGGCAGAACTTGATGTCCGACGCGGCAGGCCCGGCAGGAAAACTGACGGTGGAGGACGTCCACGTCACCGATCCCTCGGTGATCAGACGAGCCGTCGGCGCGGCCGCGGTCGGCAACATCACCGAGTGGTACGACTTCGGCGTCTACGGGTACCTGGCGACGACGATCCAGAAGGTCTTCTTCACCGACCTGCCGCCCGCGACCGGGCAGATCGCCACGTTCGGGGTGTTCGCGGTCTCGTTCCTGATCCGGCCGTTCGGCGGGCTGATCTTCGGGCCGCTGGGGGACCGGATCGGCCGCAAGAAGGTGCTGTCGCTGACGGTCATCCTGATGGCGCTCGGCACGCTCCTGCTCGGCGTCATCCCGAGCTACGGCGCCATCGGCATCGCCGCCCCCATGCTGGTGCTGCTGGCGCGGCTGCTGCAGGGCATCTCGACCGGCGGTGAGTACGGCAACGCGATGACGTTCATCGCGGAGTACGCGCCGGACCGCCGCCGCGGGTTCTTCGGCAGCTGGCTGGAGTTCGGCACGCTGACCGGGTACGCCTTCGGCGCGACGATCGCGACCGTGCTGAGCGCGGTGCTCACCGAGCAGCAGCTGCTCACCTGGGGCTGGCGCATCCCGTTCCTGATCGCGCTGCCGCTCGGCGCGGTCGGCCTGTACCTGCGGCAGAAGCTGGAGGAGTCGCCGGCGTTCGCGCAGCTGCAGGGCTCGGGCGAGCAGAAACCGGTGCAGTCGCTGGGCAGCGAGCTGCGCGCGGTGTTCACCAAGTACTGGCCCGCGATGCTGCTGTGCGCCGGCCTGGTGCTCACCTGGAACGTGACGAACTACATGCTGACCAGCTACATGCCGACGTACCTGACCGAGGCCCTGCCCGCGCACGGCGCCGGCGTCGGCACCACGGCTTCGGAGATCCTGCAGATCCTCGTGCTGGTGGTGCTGATGGTGGTGATCACGTTCGTCGGGCGGCTGTCGGACAAGGTGGGCCGTCGCCCGGTCGTGATGGCCGGCTGCGCCGGGCTGGTGGTGCTTTCGCTCCCGTCGGTGCTGCTGGTGCGGGCCGGCGGCGACCTCGCGACGTTCTTCGGCCTGCTGCTGATGGGCCTGGTGCTGGTGCTCTTCTCCGCGGTCCTGCCGTCCACCCTGCCCGCGCTGTTCCCCACGCACATCCGGGCGGGCGGGCTGTCGATCGCGTTCAACATCTCGGTGTCGATCTTCGGCGGCACGACGGCGACGGTGATGAGCGCGCTCGTCACCGGCACCGGCGACCTGAACTGGCCGGCCTACTACCTGATCATCGCCGGGGTGATCGGCGCCGTCTGCACGTTCTTCATGCGGGAGACCGCGCGCCGGTCGCTCGCCGGCTCGGGCCCGACGGTGGAGACCGACGAAGAGGCGCGCGAACTGGTCGCGGCGTCCGCCAACGGCACCTGGCCGGAGAAGGACTGATGGGCCACGACGGCGGGGCCGGCGGCGGGCACCACGGCGGGGGACATTACGGCGGGCATCAAGGTGGCGGGCACCACCATCACTACACGCCCGCCGACGGCGGCGGCTACATCCCGTCGGGCCGCCGTCGCGGGGGCGGCCCGCCCGCCTCGCGGGGCGCGATCATCGCGATGCTGATCGGGCTCGCCGTCATGGTGGTCCTGCTGGTGCTGACCCACTGACACGGCCGGCCTCCCGTGCTTGACGGACACCTGCTTGACGGACACCTGCTTGACGGACATACAGCGGCTCTCTAGCGTTCCCCATACCGACTGGTCGGTGTCCAAGGGAGGTCACGCGATGGGCTGGTATGACACGAAACCGTGGCTGGCGAGCTACGGGGACGAGCCCGTTCCCGAGGTCACGCCGACCACGCTGCTGGACACGTTCCGGCGCACCGTCGCGGCGGTGCCGGACACCACGGCCATCGCGTATTTCGACGCCCGCCTCAGCTACCGCGAGGTGGACGAGCTGTCCGACGGCGTCGCCCGGCACCTGCTCGCCGCCGGTTTCGCCCGTGGCGACCGGCTCGCCCTGGTGCTGCAGAACATCCCGCAGTTCGTGCTCGCGCTGCTCGGCACGTGGAAGGCCGGCGGCATCGTGGTGCCGGTCAACCCGATGTACCGGACGGGCGAGCTGACCCACGTGCTCACCGACGCCGGCGTCAAGGCGATCGTCTGCTCGCAGCGCGGCTGGCACGACTACATCGGCGCGCTCGTCCCGGACAGCCCGGTCGAGATCGCGTTGACCACCAGCGAGCTGGACTTCCAGACGCGGGACGACCACCGGGTGCTCGGCCAGGCCACGCGGCAGGCGACGCCCGGCGCGGACGACCTGCTCGAGGCCGCCCGCTCGGCATCGGGTGATCTCGAACCGGTCCACCCGGCGCTCGGTGACGTCGCGCTGATCAGCTACACGTCCGGCACCAGCGGGAAACCCAAGGGCGCCACCAACACCCACGGCAACGTCGGCACCAACGCGGCGGTGCTCGCCGCCTCCGCGGGGCGGGAACCGGGCGTGGCGCTCTTCGCGCTGGCGCCGCTGTTCCACATCACCGGCATGGTGTGCGAAGTCGCGTACGCGATCGAGGTCGCGGGGACTCTCGCGCTCGCCTACCGGTTCGAGCCCGGCGTGGTCCTGGACGCGCTGCTGGAGCACCGGCCCGTGTACATGGTCGGCCCGTCGACCGCGTACATGGCGCTGATGGCGCACCCGGCGGCGTCGCCCGCGCACTTCGAATCGTTCGAAGCGCTGTACTCCGGTGGCGCGGCGCTGCCGCCGGCCGTGGTGGCGTCGTTCCGCGAGCGTTTCGGGCGCTACATCCACAACGGCTACGGCCTCACCGAGACCACCGCGGGCTGCGTCGTCGTGCCGCGGGGCGTGGAGGCGCCCGTCGACCCGGAGTCCGGCACCATCTCGGTCGGCCTGCCGGTGCCCGGCACGATCGTGCGGATCCTCACCGACGACGGCGCCGAGCTGCCGCCGGGCCAGGCCGGCGAGATCGCCGTCGAAGGCCCGATGGTGGTGCCCGGCTACTGGAACCAGCCCGACGCCACGGCCGCGTCGCTGCCCGGGGGCCGCCTGCTCACGGGCGACATCGGTTTCATGGACGAGCGCGGCTGGGTCTACGTCGTGGACCGTAAGAAAGACATGATCAACGCGGCCGGGTTCAAGGTGTGGCCACGCGAAGTGGAGGACGTGCTGTACACCCATCCCGGGGTGCGCGAGGCCGCCGTGGTGGGCGTGCCGGACGAATACCGCGGCGAGACCGTGAAGGCGTACGTCAGCCCGGCGCCGGGGCAGCGGCCGGACCCGGCGGAGCTGGTGGCGTACTGCAAGGAACGGCTGGCCGCGTTCAAATACCCCCGCACGGTCGAGGTGCTGTCCGAGCTGCCGAAGACCGCCAGCGGCAAGATCCTGCGGCGCGAGCTGCGTGCCCGCGGTACGGAAGGGGCGTGACGGTGGTCGACACAGTGCGTGGCGAGGTGGCGCCGGCGGACCTGGGCAAGGTGCTGATGCACGAGCACATCTTCGTGCTGAGCCCGGAGTTCGTCGCCAACTATCCCGAGCACGACGGGTTCGACGAACGGGTGCACGTGCCGGAGGCGATCGAAAAGCTGCGGGCGCTCAAGGCCGCGGGGATCGACACGATCGTCGACCCGACCGTGATCGGGCTCGGCCGCTACATCCCGCGAGTGCAGGAGATCGCCGCCGAGGTCGACCTCAACATCGTTGTGGCGACTGGGTTGTACACCTACAACGACCTGCCGCACTACCTTTCGCTGCGCGGCCCCGGCACGATGCTGGACGGTGAGGAGCCGATGGTCGCGATGTTCGTCGGCGACATCACCGACGGCATCGCGGGCACCGGCGTTAAAGCCGGGGTGCTCAAGTGCGCCACCGACGAGCCGGGCGTGACGCCGGGCGTCGAGCGGGTGCTGCGGGCCGTCGCGAAGGCGCACCGGGCCACCGGCGCGCCGATCATGACGCACACCCACGCGGGCACCCGGCGCGGGCTGGAGCAGCAGGACGTGTTCGAGTCCGAGGGCGTCGACCTGGGGCGCGTGCTGATCGGGCACAGCGGCGACACGACGGACCTGGACTACCTGACGGCACTGGCCGACCGCGGCTCGCTGCTCGGCATGGACCGGTTCGGGATCGACGCGTACCTGCCGTTCGAGGAGCGTGTGGCGACGGTCGCGGCGCTGTGCGAACGCGGGTACGCGGGCAGCATGGTGCTTTCGCAGGACGCGTCGTGCTACATGGACTGGCTGGAGGCGCCGGTGCGCGAGGCGGTGCTGCCCAACTGGCACTACCTGCACATCACCGACGACGTGCTGCCGGAACTGCGCGCCCGCGGCGTCGCCGAAGCCGACCTGACGAAGATGCTGGTCGACAACCCGAGGCGGTTCCTCACCCGGGGAAGCGGGTACTGACTCGTGAGTGTTCCTGACGGTTCTAACCGTCCTAAACACTCACGAGTCCTCGAGGAGCAGGCCGCGGTCCCGCGCCGTCTGCTGCAGCAGGCGACGAAGCTGTTCGCGAAAAAGGGCTTCGACCGCACGTCGGTGCAGGAGATCGTGGAGGCGGCGGGCGTCACCAAGGGCGCGATGTACCACTACTTCGGCTCCAAGGACGATCTGCTCTACGAGATCTACGCTCGCGTGCTGCGTGAGCAGACCGCCCAGCTGGAGAAGGTCGCCGACAGCGACGCCCCGCTGCGCACCCGCCTCGCCACCGCGGCGTCCGATGTGGTCGTCAGCAGCATCGAAAACCTGGACGACAACACGATCTTCCTGCAGTCCATGCACCAGCTGGGCCCGGACCAGCGCAAGGCGGTGCGCGCGGAACGCCGCAAGTACCACGAACGCTTCCGCCGCCTGATCGAAGAAGGACAGGCCGGCGGGGCCTTCCGGGCGGACAAGCCCGCGGACCTGGTGGTGGACTTCTTCTTCGGCTCCGTCCACCACCTGGGCACCTGGTACCGCCGCGGCGGGCCACTGACCGCCCGCGCGGTGGGGGACCACTTCGCGGACCTGCTGCTGTCGATGCTGAAGCCGGAAGCCTGAATCCCCTGCCGCTGACGGGTTCGCGTCAGAAGGCGATTCTGTGATGGTGCACCGCGCCGAACATCTTCTCCGGGGTCATCACGGTTTTCATCATCACGGGCATCAGCAGGTCTCGCAGGACCCGGGCGCCCGGACCGGCCGCCTTGTCGTTGTTGATCTTCGCCGCGCGGGCGATGATCCGCTCGACCCACTCGCGACGCGCTGACTCGTACGCGGCGAACGCGTCCGGCACGGTCGGCCCGTCACGCAGGCAGCGGGCGAGTTCGAGCGCGCTTTCGATCGCCTGGGACGCGCCCTGGCCCGAGCTGGGCGAGGTGGGGTGGGCCGCGTCGCCGACCAGGACCACCCGGCCGCGGTGCCAGGTGCGGACCGTGGGGATGTCTTCGAGGGGACCGGGCCGGGCGACGTCCGCCGGGGTCAGCAGGGCGATGATGTCACGGGCCGGGACGTCGTCGGCGTGGCGTTCGCGCAGGACGGCCAGCCAATGCTCCGGCGAGGCGGTCTTCGCTTCGGCCGCCGAAGCGGCGGGAACGTTGCTGAACCAGAGAATCTCCTCCTCGTCGATGAAGTAGCCGAAGAAGGCACGCTTGCCGAAGGCGAAGTGCTGGTAGTTGCCGGTGACGGGCAGGCCGGGATTACGGATCCAGCCACCGAGGCCGAGCAGACTGGCGAACCGGGGCCCGGCCGCCGACGAGTCCAATGTGGAGCGTACGGCCGAACGGATGCCGTCCGCGCCGGCCAGTGCTTCGCCGATGGCCGACGACCCGTCGTCGAAGTGCGCCACCACCTTGTCGGCCGAGTCCTCGATGGACACCAGGCGTTTGCCGAACTCGACCGTGATGCCGCGCCGCAGCGTCTCGTCCAGCAGGGCCCGGTACAGCCGGTCCCGTCGCAGCAACAGGCTGGCGGGCAGCCCCGGCAGGCCGTCGAACCGGCCGACCGCGCGGCCTTTGTGGTTCTGCATCACCATGCCCGGCACCTCGATGCCGACGGCCGCCACCGCGTCGTCGGCGTCGATCTGCCGCAACGCGTTACGTCCGTTGGGCGCCAACGTCAACGCGCTGCCCACTCCGTCGGCCGAGGTGGAGTACGCCTCGTACACCGTGGCGTCGATGCCCGCCCGCTGCAGCGCCATCGCCGTCACCGTGCCGGCGATCCCGCCGCCGATCACCAGAACAGTCATTTCTTCTCCCCGAAGAACTCGTCCCACGCTTGCCGGTAGTCGTCACCGGCGACGGATTCGGCGAGCCGCTCGACGAACGAGCGCTCCGCCTCCAGCTTGGCCAGCCGGTAGTCCTCCTCGATCAGGTACCACCAGGCCAGGCCCTCGTCCTTGGCCTGCGCCAGCGTCCGGCGGATCTCCCCGGCCAGCTCGGTGAGCGCGGCGAGCCGCTGGCCCAGCAGGTCCCGGGCCTCGTCCGGCTGGAGCACCGTGAACATCGACAGGGCCGCGCCGAACAGCGGGTATTCCGTGGCGGGCTCGGCGACCAGCTCGCGCATCCAGTCGAAGAGCTCGAGCCGCCCCGTCGGCGCGATCGCGTACACCGTCCGCTCCGGGCGGGCGGTGTCGCGCAGAGTCTCCTGCTCGGCGATGAAGCCGGCCTTCTCCAACTGCCCGACCACCATGTACAGCGAGCTGCGGGTGTACTTGAAGTCCCGCTCCTTGCCGTACTCCACGAACCGGCGGGCCATCTCGTAGGGATGCATGGGTTTCTCGAGCAGCCCGGCCAGCACCGCCAGGCCGAGCGGGTTCCCCACCGCGCGTCGTTTCATCGTTCCTCCCCTTGGTCAGGATCGACTATACGCGGATGACTAGTTGATGCCAACTATTTGGATCGGCGGCTGGGCTCTTGCTGCTCGCGTGCTCGACTTCGTCCGGGCGGAGCAGCTCAGTCTTGGGCGGTCGAGGTCTCGACCCAGGTCAGGTAGTCCGCGGATCCGTGGACCAGCGCTACGGCGGTCACTTCCGGGTTGTCCCACGGATGCCCGGCGCGGATGTGCGCCGCCAACTCGTCGTAGCGGGCGCCGATCGTCTTGAACGTGACCACCCACTCCTCGCCTTCCCCGGCCTCGCCGAGGTGCCAGAAGTACGACGCCACCGGTCCGCAGACCTGTGTGCTGGCGGCCAGCCGGGCCGCGACCGCAGACGAAGCGATTTTTGCCGCCGAGGCGCGATCCGGCGTGGTTGTCGTTACCACCAAATGGTCAGCCATGGGGCTCAGGCTACGGCTGCGCCCGTTGAGCGGGCCGAAGATCTGGCCGCCGACGAGCGGGGCGCGGTACGTCCGGAGTGGACTTGCCGCAGGCTACCTAGAGATTAGCAGGTCGAAAAGTCCTTACCCCGCTGGGAAAACAGCCGCTATCCAGCCACCGACCGGGCCATCCGCTCAACGCTGCGCAGGCCCGCGCTCAACGCCCCGGCCGCGGCGCCGGGATCGCCCCGGCCGGCCAGTACGTCGGCCAGATCGAGCAGGGCGCGGGCCAGGTCGTGGCCGGGGCCGGTTCGTTCGAAGATCGTCACCGCGGTGCGGAGGGACTGCTCGGCGTTCATGCTTTCCTTGTCCAGCAACGAAAGCAGCCCGAGTTGACGGTGTGCCCGCGCGGCCGTGCGCGTGTCCGGTTCCGCTGCGGCGAGGACGTTTTCCAGCAGGGCGCGGGCGCCCGCGACGTTGCCCAGCTCGCGGTGGACGCCCGCCAGTTCGGTGGCGACGTCGGCGGCCGCCTGGTGTTCGCCGTCGGCTGTGAGCATCGCGCGGGACTGGCTGAGGTCGGCGGCGGCGCCCGAGAGGTCTCCGGCGGCCTGGCGCGTGCGGGCCCTGGCCTGGTGGCACAGCGCGAGTTCGGCCCGCAGGCCCAGCTGCCGGTGCGCCGCCCGCGCCTGCGCCACGGCCACGTGGGCGTCGTCGAACCGCCCGGCCGCCACCAGGGTGCGGGCGAGCCGCAGGTTCAGGTCGCGGCTGAGTTCGGGGCTCGGCAGGGCCAGCGCGAGGGCCTCCGCCGCGGCCGGCGAACTGTCGTCCCCGACCTGGACGTCGCACGCGGCCAGGTGCGCGTCGACGAAAAACAGCGCGGCCGGGTCGGGGTGGCCGGACTCGTGCAGCTCGTCGCGGATCGTGCGCAGCAGGTGCCGGGCGTAGCGGAACTCGCCCGACCGCCGCAGCCGCACGGCCCGGCCCGCGTTCGCCTCGACCCGCAGGTGGGGCGGTTCGTCGGCGAGCAGTGCGGCGGCCTCCTCGTACAGCGCGGTCGCCTCGGGCGTCAGGGCGGCGAGGTCGGTCAGCGCCCGCGCCTTCAGCGGGCCGGTCGCGAGGGTGGCGAGCCGCCGCCGGTCGCCGGCGACCACCGCGTCCAGCAGGGCCAGCTCCTGGCCGACGACGGGGTCCGCGGTCCGGCCGGTGGCCAGCTCCTCCAGGCCCAGCCCGAGCCGGAACGCGAAGTGCCGCATCGCCTCGGCCGACGGTGTGCGCCGGTCGCTCTCGACCGCGGAGACGTACCCGGGGGTGTAGCTGGGCGCCGCGAGTTCGCGCTGGGTCAGGCCGAGCCCGGTGCGCAGCCGGTGGATCCGGCGCCCCACCGTCTCCTCGTCCCGCTGCGCCATCTTCGGCCTCGTCCCGGCTAGCCTGGTGGTTTCCGACCGCGGCCAGGATAACGGTGATGACCATGGAGGGCGTGGGGCAACGGCTCCAGCGGCTGCGGGTCGAGCTCGGTCTCACCCAGCAGCAGCTCGCCGCTCCCCAGTACACCCGCGGGTTCCTCGCGACCGTCGAGGCGGGCGGCCGGGAGCCGTCCGTGGAGGCGCTGGGCTACTTCGCCACCCGGCTCGGCGTCGACCCCGACGACCTGCGCCACGGCCGGCCCGCGGGCGCCGCCGAGGAGCTGACGGCCGAACTCGAGCGCGGCCGACGGTCGCTCTCGCGCGGGGAGGTCGAGGCGGCGGCCGAGCTGTTCGCGACGGTCGAGCGCACGGCGCGGCGCTACCGGCTGCCGGTCGTCGAATGCCGCGCCCGGATCTGCCTCGGCGAGGTCGAGCTGCACCAGGGCCGGATGCGGGCGGCGCAGCTCGCGTACGAGCGCGCGGGCGAACTCGCCGGCGGGGCACCGGGTTCCGTCCGGGCCGCGATCGTCCGGCGGCGGGCGCAGTGCCTGCTCAACGTCGAGTCCGCGGCCGCCGCGATCACCCTGCTGGAAGAGGGCCTCGCCGAGGTCCGGGCCGAAACGCCACCCGACCCCGACGCCGAGCTGTGGCTGCTGGCCGGCCTGATCACGCCGTACCACGAGCTGGGCGCGCTCGGCCGGATGCATGAGACCATCGACGAGGGTCTCGCGGTCGCGCGGCGGGCGTCGCAGCGCGAGTGGATCGCGACGTTCTACGACCTCGCCGGGCAGCGGGTGCTGGAGACCAAGGGGTTCGCCGAGGTCGATCGCTGGTGGGGGATCGCCCGGCGCACGTTCGCCGAGCTCGGCCTCGACAGCGAGTCGGGCAGTGTGCACTGGTCTCGGGGGTACGCGCTGAGCCAGGCCGAACGCCTCGACGAGGCCGGCACCGAACTGGGCCTGGCGCTGGAGATCTTCGACGCGGTGGGCCGGCTCCACGACGCGGCGGGCGTCGCGCTCGAACTGGCCGACGTCTGCCGCCGGCTGGGGGACCGCGGCCGGGCCACGGAGCTGGCCACCCGCGCGGGGGAGGCATACGTGCGGTTCGACCTGCCCGCGGGGATGGCCGAGGCGGACCGGATCCTGGGGCTGCTGGCCGGGGCGGCCGGCGACCTGGCCGAGGCGGGGCGCCTGCTGGAGCGCGCGCTCGACGGCTACGCCCGGGCCGGGATCGTCTACGACCTCGGTCGGACCTGCCGGCTGTACGGCGATTTGCTGCTGCGCAACGGAAAGACGGCCGAGGCGCTGGAAGTGCTGCGTCGCGGGGCCCGGAGCGTGGCTTCCCAGACCCGGGCCTGACCGGAACCCTCCGAAGGTCTGTTGACGTCTTCCCGCGGCATGACCTTTACTGCGTATGCATCAAGTTGGTTAACAGAAGTCAACTCGAATGATGCGTTACTCCCCGAACACCCCTTCCCGGGACTGACCAGGTCCGCGGGAAATGCGTTGTGCCCGTTCAACCCCATCGGGAGAGATCACCATGAAGAAAAGACTCCGCGCGCTCGGGCTCGGAATCGCGCCGTTACCCATATTGGCCGCCGCATTCACCGGAACGGCCTATGCCGCGGACGCGCAGGTCGCGCTGCCGGGCAACGTCAGCCCCGCTGTCGCGCACAGCCAGCGCGTCGGCGACCTGCCCGCCGGCCAGCAGGTCCCGGTCGCCGTGGCGCTGAAGCTCCACAATGCCGCGGGTCTCGACAAGTTCGTCGCCGACGTCGCGAACCCGGCGTCGCCGATTTATGGCCACTACCTGACCCCGCAGCAGTTCGGCGCGGCCTACGGCCCGACCAAGTCCGACCAGGACCGCGTCACCGCCTACCTGCAGGGCAAGGGGCTGCGGGTCACCGGCGTGTCCGGCCAGGTGGTCGACGCGACCGGCACCGAGGCGCAGGTCGCGGGCGCTTTCTCGACGTCGATGGGGGTCTACGACGACCCGGCCCAGCACCGCCGCTACTTCGCGAACGACGGCGCGCCCTCGCTGCCCGCCACGGTCGCCGGTGTCGTCCAGGGCGTGTCCGGGTTGGACAACTACGCCGTCCGGCGGCACAACGAGGTCTCCGCGCCGAAGGCGAATCCGAACGTTTCGGGCCTCGGGCCGACGGCGTTGCGGTCGATCTACAACACGAACCCGATCGGTGCCGACGGAACCGGGCAAACGGTCGCTTTGTACGAATTCGACGGGTACAAGAAGTCCGATATCGCCGCTTATGACCAGAATTACAACCTCGGTTCGTCGGCACCGGTGACGGTTCCGGTCAACGGCCAGAACTACGACTCGAACCCGGGCGGCGGCGAGGCCGAGGTCGACCTCGACATCGAGCTGGTGCAGGCGATGGCGCCGAAGGCCGCCACCCTGGTGTACGAGGCCGCCAACGACGACGGCGGCGAGCTGAACATGGTCAACCAGATCGTGCAGGAGAACAAGGCGCCGGTCGTGTCGATTTCCTGGGGCATCTGTGAGAAGGACATCTCCAGCTCGCAGATGACCAACGTCGACAACGGCTACAAGCAGGGCGCGGCGCAGGGCCAGAGCTTCTTCGTGGCCACCGGTGACGACGGTTCGCGCGGCTGCAGCCGCAGCACGTCGGGCTCGGGGGTCGTCTCCGCGGGCTGGCCGGGCACCTCGCCGAACGTCACCGGTGTCGGCGGCACCACGCTTACGGTGGGCAGCAACAACACCTACGGCTCGGAAACCGGCTGGAGCGGCTCCGGCGGCGGCACGTCCACGCAGTTCCCGGCCCCGAGCTGGCAGCCCGGCGTCGGCGGCAAGCGCACCGAACCGGACGTGGCCCTCGACGCCGACCCGCAGACCGGCTACGCGGTCTACACCAACGGCGGCTGGGCGCAGTACGGCGGCACCAGCTGCGCCGCGCCGATGTGGGCGGGCTGGGCGACGCTGTACAACCAGAAGGCCAAGGCCAAGCTGGGCAACCCCGACGCGGCGATCTACGGCGTCGGCAACGGCAGCAGCTACGGCTCGGCGTTCCACGACATCACCTCCGGCAGCAACCGCGACTTCTCCGCGAAGACCGGCTACGACCAGGTGACCGGCTGGGGCACCTACGACGGCAACGGCCTGTTCACCGCGCTCGGCAACAGCACCCCGCCGACCGGCAACACCGTCTCGGTGACCAACCCGGGTGACCAGTCCAGCCAGCCGGGCGACGCGGTCAACCTGCCGATCAAGGCGACCGACTCGGCCGCGTCGGCCAAGCTGACCTACGCCGCGTCCGGCCTGCCCGCCGGGCTGGCCATCGACCCGGCCAGCGGCGTGATCACCGGGAAGCCGACCACGCAGGCTGTTTCGAACGTGACCGTCACGGTCACCGACGACACGAAGGCCTCCGGGAACACCGCGTTCAAGTGGACGGTCGGCACCCCGCCGACCGGCACCGTCTCGGTGGCCAACCCCGGCAGCCAGTGGGGTTTTGTCAACTTCCCGCTGTTCCAGACGATCCAGCTGACCGCCACCGCCAGTGACAGCGGCCCGGTCACCTTCTCGGCGGCCGGCCTGCCGCCGGGCCTGTCGATCAGCGCGTCGGGCACCATCACCGGCACGCCGACCAAGGCCGGCACCTACTCGGTGACCGCCACCGCGACCGAGGCCAACGGAGCCCACGGCTCCACGACGTTCGGGTTCCAGATCTACGGCTGATCGTTCCGGCCGGGGGGTGCTGTGCGGGACCGGATCCCGGGCAGCACCCCTTTTTCCTGGTGGCCCATGGGTTTCCGGGGGAGCGATGCGGTGGTGTGCGGCTTGGCTGTTCTGCCGCAACGGTGACCGCATCACTGACCACCTCACTGCCCGCGTCGGCGGCCGTGGCTCGGCTGTCCGGCCACACCGCCCGCGCCAGCGACCAGTGTCCTAACCTTCCCGTAGCACCAGCCCTCGCGTTCCAGCCGGGCGCGGGCGGGCGCACGGCCTCGCCCCGCGCCGCCCACGAGGGGTCCGCCGTGAAGGGCTCGTGAGTGGCGATGACGGTTCTAACCGTCACCAACACTCACGAGCCGGATTCAGTGCTGCTTCAGATGATCCAGGATCAGCGGCAGGATCGCGTCCGCCGACTCCTGCGGCAGCCAGTGGCTCGCGCCCTCGATCACCACGAGGCGGTACTCCCCGTCCACGAAACTCGCGGTGAGGTCGGCGGCGACGCGGCCGAAGCGCGGGTCCTCGGCGCCCCACAGGTACAGCGTCGGCACGGCGATGCGCCCGCCCGGGAGGTCGAACTCGCCGTCGGGGCCGCGGTACCAGTTCAGCGTCGCGGTGAGCGCGCCCGGCTCGGTCAGCCGCGCGAGGTTGCGCTCGACCTGTGCGGCGGGCAGCCGTCCGTCGTACAGCGCGCGAAGTTCGGCGCAGTCGTCGGTGAGCAGGTAGGTCTCGGCGCGGCCGTCGGGGCGCCGGAAGAACTTGATGTAGGCCAGCGTGTACTGCTGCTGCTCGTCCACCTCCGCGGCCTGCCGGAGCGCGGCCGGGTGCGGGGCGGTGAGCGCGGTGAACGACCGCAGGCGGTCGGGGTGCGCGGTGGCCAGCGCCCAGCCGACCATCGCGCCCCAGTCGTGCCCCACCAGGTGGAACCGGTCGGAGCCGAGCGCGGCGGCGAACGCGATGACGTCGGTGACCAGGTGGCGGACCGAGTACTGGTCGACGTCCTGCGGCCGCGCGGCCGGGGCGTACCCCCGCTGGTCGACGGCGACGGCGTGGTAACCCGCCTCGCCCAGTGCGGTCAGCTCCGCGGCCCACGAATCGGCGAATTCCGCCCAGCCGTGCAGCAACAGGACGAGGTCCCCGCTCTCCGGGCCGGCCGCGAGCGCGCTGTGCCGGTGCGTGCCGACGGTGATCGTCTGCCGCCGGAGGTCGGTAACCATGATCGCCAGGCTACGAACCCCGGGGGCCGTGCCACTACAGGAAAAAGTGCACTCTTGCCGCCTGTTCGGACGTGTGGCGCCCGCCACTGTCCACAATGGCCACAGGGCGCGCGGGGGATGACGCTTCCGTCGCGGGAAGCGTCATCCGCCCGCGGGCTCAGGCCGGGAGGTCGACCAGGCCGGCCAGCCGGGAGCGGTGCCGGCCGGGGGTGCCGAACGCCAGCTCGTCGCTCTTGGCGCGCTTGAGGTAGAGGTGCGCGGGGTGCTCCCACGTCATGCCGATCCCGCCGTGCAGCTGGATCGCCTCCTCCACCGCGTGCACCGCGATCGGCGCGACGCGGGCCTGCGCCACGGCGACCGCGATCGGCACGTCGAAGCCGCCCGCCAGGGCGTCGGCGGCGTACCGGGCGGTCGCGCGGGCGTTGACCAGGTCCGTGTACAGGTTCGCCAGCCGGTGCTTGAGCGACTGGAACCCGCCGACCGGGCGGCCGAACTGGTACCGGCCCTTCAGATAGGTCACCGTCGTGGTCAGCGCCCACTCGGTGAGCCCGGTCTGCTCCGACGCCAGCAGCCCCGCGGCCGTGGTCAGCGCGTTGTCCAGGGCCGCGACGGCCTGCTCGCCGGAGGTGAACCGGCGGGCCGGCGCGTTCTCCAGCACGACGTCGGCGACGCGGCGGGTCAGGTCCAGCGACACCAGCTCGGTCACCGTGGCCGCCGTCGCCTCCACCGCGTACAGCCCCGGCCCGTCCGGTCCGGTGGCGGGCACCACGAGCAGCTCGGCCACGGACGCGTCGGCGACCGTGCCCACGCGGCCGCTGAGCGTGCCGTCCGCGTTGACCGTGACCGTCGCCGGGAACTCCGCCCCGGGCGCGGTCGACAGCGGAACGGCCAGCGCGCCGGTCAGCTCACCGCCGGCCAGCCGGGGGAGCAGCTCGGCGATCACCGGGTCGGCCGAATCGGCGCCGAGCAGCGCCGTGGTCGCGAGCACCGCGCTGCCGAGGAACGGCACCGGAGCGACGCTGCGGCCCAGTTCCTCCAGCACGACGGCGGCCTCGCGGGTCGTGGCGCCGTGGCCGCCCAGCTCCTCGGGCACCATCAGCCCGGCGGTGCCGAGGTCGGCGGCGAGCGTCTTCCACAGCTTCAGGTCGTACGGCTCGGCCGTCTCTGCCCGCGCCAGCAGCGCCGCCGGGGTGACCCGGTCGGTGAGCAGATCGCGCACGGACGAGCGCAGGTCTTCTTCGACCTCGGAGTAGAGCAGGTCCGGCGTCGGCAGCTCGCGCGCAAGCTCGCTCATCGGGGCAGGTCCTTCCAGGCGACGTCCTTGTCGACCCGCGGCTCGGACGGCAGTCCCAGCACACGCTCGGCGATGATGTTGCGCAGCACCTCCGAGGTGCCGCCCTCGATGGAGTTGCCCTTCGCGCGCAGATAGCGGTAACCCGCCTCGCGGCCGAGGAAGTCGACCTTCTCCGGACGGCGCTCGGTCCAGTCGTCGTACCGCAGGCCCTCCTCGCCGAGCAGCTCGATCTCCAGCCCGGTGAGCTTCTGGTTCAGCTCGGAGAACGCCACCTTCATCGCCGAGCCCTCCGGCCCGGGCGCGCCCACGGCCAGCTGCTGGCGCAGGCGCGAGCCCGCCAGCCGCAGCGCCTCGGACTCGACCCAGTGCTGCACCAGCCGGTCCCGCAGCTCCGGCGTGCGCAGCTCGGGCCGGTCCCGCCAGGTCTTCGCGACCAGGCCGATCAGGCCACCCTCGCGGGGCACGGCGTTGCCGCCGATCGCCACGCGCTCGTTCATCAGCGTGGTCTGCGCGACCTTCCAGCCCTCGCCGACGGCGCCGAGCCGCTGGCTGTCCGGGATCCGGACGCCGGTCAGGAAGACCTCGTTGAACTCGGCCTCACCGGTGATCTGGCGCAGCGGCCGCACCTCGACGCCGGGCGCGGTCATGTCGCACAGGAAGTACGTCATGCCCTGGTGCTTCGGTACGTCCGGGTCGGTGCGGGTGACCAGAATGGCCCACTGCGCGTTGTGCGCGCCCGAGGTCCACACCTTCTGCCCGGTGACGACCCAGTCGTCGCCGTCGCGCACCGCGCGGGTGGCCAGCGCGGCGAGGTCGGAGCCCGCGCCCGGCTCGCTGAACAGCTGGCACCACACCTCCTCGCCCGTCCACAGTGGACGGAGGTAGCGCTGCCGCTGCTCCGGCGTGCCGAAGGCGAGGATGGTCGGCGCGGCCATGCCGAGGCCGATGCCGATCCGGCGCGGGTCGTTGTCCGGCGCGCCGGCCGCGGCGAACGCGGCGTCGACGCCCGGCTGCAGCGCGCGCGGGGCGCCCTGCCCGCCCAGCCCCTCGGGGAAGAGCACCCACGCCAGGCCCGCGTCGAAGCGGGCGCGCAGGAACTCCAGCCGGTCGGTGGTCTTCGGGTCGTGCGCGGCGAGGAACCGCTCGACCTGCCCGCGCAGGTCCTCGGCGGTGACGGTCATCGAGCCGTCTCCGTGCGGTACTTCTTCAGCTCACGGCGGGCCAGCGAGCGCTTGTGCACCTCGTCCGGGCCGTCGGCCAGCCGCAGCGTGCGCACGCCCGCCCACAGCTCGGCCAGCGGGAAGTCCTGGCTGACGCCGCCGGCGCCGTGTGCCTGGATGGCCTTGTCCAGGATCCACTCGACCTGGATCGGGGTGGAGATCTTGATCGACTGGATCTCGGTGTGCGCGCCCTGGTTGCCGGCGGTGTCCATCAGCCACGCCGTTTTCAGCACCAGCAGCCGCTGCTGCTCGATGCGCACGCGGGACTCGGCGATCCAGTCCTGCACCACCCCCTGCTCGGCGATGGGCTTGCCGAACGCCTGCCGCGAGAGCGTGCGCCGGCACATCAGCTCCAGCGCGCGCTCGGCCATGCCGATGGCGCGCATGCAGTGGTGGATGCGGCCCGGCCCGAGGCGGGCCTGCGCGACGGCGAACCCGGCGCCCTCACTGGCGATCAGGTTCTCCGCCGGCACGCGCACGTCCTCGAACAGCACCTCGGCGTGCCCGCCGTGGTCGCCGTCGGTGTAGCCGAACACGCGCATGCCGCGCTTGATCGTGAGGCCGGGGGTGCCGCGCGGGACCAGGATCATGCTCTGCTGCTGGTGCGGGGCGGCCTCGGGGTCGGTCTTGCCCATCACGATGAAGATCTTGCAGTTCGGGTTCATCGCGCCGGAGATGTACCATTTGCGGCCGTTGACCACGTACTCGTCGCCGTCACGCCGGATGCTGGTGGCGATGTTGCGCGCGTCGGAGGAGGCCACCTCGGGCTCCGTCATCGCGAACGCGGAGCGGATCTCGCCGTCGAGCAACGGCTGCAGCCACTGCTTCTTCTGCTGCTCGCTGCCGAACATGTGCAGCACTTCCATGTTGCCGGTGTCCGGCGCGGCGCAGTTCACCGCGGTCGGCGCGAGCCGCGGGCTGCGGCCGGTGATCTCGGCCAGCGGCGCGTACTGCAGGTTGGTCAGCCCCGCGCCCTGCTCGCCGGGCAGGAAGAAGTTCCACAGGCCGCGTTTGCGCGCCTCGGCCTTCAGCTCCTCGACGACCGGCGCGGTCGTCCACGGGTCGTCGCTCGCGGCGAGCTGCTCTTCGAACACGGCTTCGGCGGGGTAGATGTGCGAGTCCATGAACTCGAGGAGCTTCCCCCGCAGCTCCTCGGTGACGGCGTCGTACGCGAACTCCATTACTTCTCCTCTTTGAGCGACTCGTTGCCGTGCGCGATGAGGGGGACGACGCCGGACCCGACGTTCTCGAAGCCCGCCCCGACGGTCTGGCCCTTGCTGTAGCGGAAGTAGATGCCTTCCAGGATCACTGCGAGCTTGAAGAACGCGAAGCTGACGTACCAGTTGAGCGCCGAGACGTCCCGCCCCGAACGCTCGGCGTAGCGGGCCACGACCTCGTCGGCGCTCGGGTAGCCGGGCGCGGAGCTGGCGTTGGACACCATCTGCAGCGACACCTTGTCGCGCTCGGCGTACGCGACCAGCAGCGCGACGTCGGTGAGCGGGTCGCCGAGGGTGGACATCTCCCAGTCCAGCACCGCGGTGATCCGGTCCTCGCCGTCCACGAGCACGTTGTCCAGCCGGTAGTCGCCGTGCACGATCGACGGCGGGCCGGAGACGGGCAGCTTCGCGGCCAGCCGGTCGTGCAGCGTGTCGACGCCGGGCAGGTCGCGGCTGCGCGAGCCGTCGAGCTGCTTCTTCCAGCGCCGCAGCTGCCGCTCCAGGAACCCGTCCGGGCGGCCGAAGTCGCCGAGCCCGGCCGCGGCCGGGTCGACGGCGTGCAGGTCGACCAGGGTGTCCACCAGCGCGTCCGCGATCGCGCGGGTGCGCACCGGGCCGAGCGCGGCCAGTTCCTGGTCACTGCGGTAAGGCGTGCCCGGCACGAACTCCATCACGTAGAACTGAGCGCCGAGCACGTCGGCGTCCTGGCACAGCACGACGGTGCCCGGCACCGGCACCGCGGTGCCCTGCAGGCCCGAGATCACGCGGAACTCGCGGGCCATGTCGTGCGCCGTCGGCAGGACGTGGCCCAGCGGCGGGCGGCGCACCACCCACCGGCTGGAGCCGTCGCCCACGAGGTAGGTGAGGTTCGACCGGCCGCCCTGCACCACCTCGGCGCTCAGCTCGCCGGTGACGAGACCGGGCCGCTGCTCGTCCAGGTACGCGCGCAGCCGGCCCAGGTCGAGGCCGGGCGGGTCGGTCGGGGTCATCAAGCCTCCTCGGGTTGCAGTCGTGGGGTTCGAATCACGGTACCGACTAGTCGGTATGTCGTACAGGTCCCGGCCGGTCCCGGCCGGGACCCTGGTCAGGCGATCAGCCGGGCGACCATCTCGGCGACGCAGGCGGGCTTGGCCTCGCCCTCGATCTCGACGGTCCAGCGCACGATGGCCTGTTTGCCGCCGGGCACGTCGGTCACCTCGACCAGGTCCGCGCTGCCGCGCACCCGCGAGCCGACCTTCACCGGCTGCGGGAAGCGCACCTTGTTGAGGCCGTAGTTGATGCCCATCTTCAGGCCGTCGACCCGGTAGATCTCCGGGCCGAACATCGGGATGAGCGACAGCGTGAGGAACCCGTGCGCGATCGTCGCGCCGAACGGGCCCTGCGCCGCCTTCTCGGCGTCGAGGTGGATCCACTGGTGGTCGCCGGTGGCGTCGGCGAACAGCTGCACCCGGTCCTGGCCGATCGTGTGCCAGTCGCTCTCGCCGAGGTGCTCGCCGACCGCGCCGGCGAACTCGGAGACGTCGGAGAACACGCGCATCGCCATCAGTCCTTCGGCCCGCCGGCCACGTAGATGACCTGGCCGGAGATGAAGCCGGCGCCGTCGCTGACCAGGAACGAGGCCAGGTTCGCGATGTCCTCGGGCGTGCCCACGCGCTGCACCGGGATCTGCGAGGCGGCCGCGGCCTTGAACTCCTCGAAGCCCATGCCGATCCGTTCGGCGGTCGCGGCGGTCATGTCCGTGGCGATGAAGCCCGGCGCGATCGCGTTCGCGGTGACGCCGAACTTGCCCAGCTCGATGGCGAGGGTCTTGGTGAAGCCCTGCATGCCGGCCTTGGCCGCGGAGTAGTTGACCTGGCCGCGGTTGCCCAGCGCGGACGTGCTGGACAGGTTGACGATCCGGCCCCACTTCTCCTGCGTCTGGTACTTCTGCACCGCGCGCGCCATCAGGAACGAGCCCTTGAGGTGCACGCCCAGCACGGAGTCCCAGTCCTGCTCGCTCATCTTGAACAGCAGGTTGTCGCGGAGGATGCCGGCGTTGTTGACCAGCACGGTGGGCGCGCCGAGCTCCTCGGCGACGCGGGTGACGGCGGCGTCCACCTGCTCGGCGTCGCTGACGTCGAGCGGCACGCCGAGCGCCTTCCCGCCGTCGGCCGCGATCGCCTCCGCGCCCTGTTTCACCCCGGCCTCGTCCAGGTCCAGCAGCCCGACGGCGAACCCGTCGGCGGCGAGCCGGCGCGCGACCGCGGCGCCGATGCCACGGCCGGCCCCGGTCACGATGGCCACGCGGGAGGGGGAATCGGTCACGGGGACCTCCTCGTCGTTGAGAGAGAACGGTTCGGCTGCCGGGCGGGCCGCGCTGAGTGTTCGCCAGGAGGACGGAACCGGTGCCCCGCCCCGCAACCGCGGATGTCGTGGCCGGATCGTATCCAACTCGCGCCGCCGTCGCCCGGGGCAGCGGCGGTAAGCGTACGCTTATCACGCGACTTGCGCGAGGGTCCGGATGAGCGATTTGGGCTTGCCGGACGGGGGTTCCGGGCGCGGTCTACTTGCGGTGGATCCGGCAGGTGGGCTGGAGAAGCTCGACTCCGCGGCCACCTGCCGGTCGCCGACTAACTGGTCGACAGTGCTTGACAGGTTAAGTCGGCAGGTTCACCCTGGATCTCGGGGCAAGCCGGGAGAAGGCCGATGCAGATCGCGAAGATGTGGCGCTATCCGGTGAAATCGATGCTCGGCGAGCAGGTCGGAGAGGCCGGCTTCGCGGCGAGCGGGGTTGACGGCGACCGGCGGTTCGCCCTGATCGACGACGTGACCGGGCTGGTCGCCACGGCCAAGCATCCGCGGTTGTGGAAGGGCCTGCTCAAGTTCTCGGCGGCGGCGGACGGCGGCGGCGCCCGGATCACCTTCCCGTCGGGATGGACCGTCGACGCCGAGGATCCCGCGGTGGACGGGCTGCTCTCGACCGCGTTGGGGCGAGCCGTCCGGATGTCCGCCGAACGGCCCGAGGCCGCCACCGTGGAGCGGCCCGCGCCGGAAGACGTGCTCGCGCAAGGGGTCGAGGCCGAAGTGGCGGCGGCGACGCTGGAGATCGGGCAGGGCACGCCGGGGTCGACGTTCGTCGATTACGCGCCGGTGCACCTGATCACCACGGCCACGGTCGGCGAGGTCGGCACCGAATACGTCCGTTACCGGCCGAATCTCGTGATCGAGACGCCGCCCGGTACCCGTCCGTACGTCGAGAACGACTGGGTCGGCGGGGAAATCCGGATCGGTGACGAGGTGGTCCTGCGGATCGTCCTGCCGACGCCCCGATGCGCGGTGCCCACCCTGGAGCACGGCGGGCTGCCCCGCGCCCCGCATGCCGTCCGGGCCTTGATGGCCGACAACCGGGTCGCCGTGCCGGGCTTCGGTGTCCTCCCTTGTGCCGGTTGTTACGCGGAAGTCGTTCGAGGCGGCGTTGTCCGGGTCGGCGACGCCGTGGTTGTTACGAATCCCTGACGCCCCGCGGCGACCCGCCGTACGCTCCCGCCCAGCCGCTTAAGCTCCAGCGCAGGTGGTCGTTCGAGGAGGTCGCACTGATTACGTTGGCGCTGATCGGGTTGGTGGGCGGCCTGATCACGGGCATTTCCCCTTGTGTGCTCCCGGTTCTGCCGGTCCTGTTCATGACCGGCGGCGCGGGCGCGGAGCCCGGCCGGCGGCGGCCGTTCCTCATCGTCGCGGGGCTGGCGCTGAGCTTCACGTTCGTCACGCTGCTCGGCACGCTGGTGCTCGCCGCGCTGCACCTGCCCGGCGACGTGCTGCGGTGGGCCGGGCTCGGGGTGCTGGTGGTGCTCGGCGTCGCGATGATGTTCCCCCGGGTGCAGGACCGGCTGGAGCGGCCGTTCGTGCGGCTCGGCCGGAAATCCGTGCCGGGGCAGCGGGGCGCGTTTGTGCTCGGGCTCGCGCTCGGCACGGTCTACGTGCCCTGCGCCGGCCCCGTGCTCGCCGCGATCACCGTGGCCGGGGCGACGCGCACGATCGGCGTTTCCACCGTCGCGCTCACCATCTCTTTCGCTGTCGGCACAGCGATTCCGCTGCTGTTCTTCGCGCTGGCCGGGCATCGGGTGGCCGAGCGGGTCAAGGCGTTCCGGGACCGGCAGCGCCAGGTCCGGTTCATCGCCGGCCTCGTGGTGATCGGGCTGGCCGTGGCGCTCACCTTCAACATCACCGACGTGCTGCAGCGCGCCGTCCCCGACTACACCGCGAGCCTCAACCAGGCGCTCGGCGCGGACCGCATCGGCGGCGGCAGTCTCCAGGCGTGCCGGCGGTCCGACGAACTCCAGGACTGCGGAACCACCCCGCAGACCGCCGGGATCAGCCAGTGGATCAACACGCCCGGCGGGAAACCCCCGGCGCTGCAAGGGAAAGTCGTGCTCTACGACTTCTGGGCCTACTCCTGCATCAACTGCCAGCGCGCCATCCCGCACGTCGAGGCGTGGTACCAGCGCTACCACGACGCGGGCCTGGAGATCGTCGGTGTGCACACGCCGGAGTACGCGTTCGAGCACGTCCCGGCCAACGTCGCCGACAGCGTCGCGCGCCAGCACATCTCCTACCCCGTGGCGATCGACAACGACTACGCCACCTGGAACGCCTTCGGCAACCAGTCGTGGCCCGCCGAGTACCTCTCCGACGCCACCGGACAGGTCCGTCACGTCTCCGTCGGGGAAGGCGACTACGAGGGCACCGAGTCCCTCATCCGCGACCTCCTCACCGCGGCCGAACCGGGCCAGACCCTCCCGCCCCGCACGGATCTTCCGGACGCCACCCCGACAAATCCCTTACAGACGCCGGAAATCTACCTGGGCTCCGGCCGTGGCGGCAGCGACGACGTGACCCAGCACGGCGAATGGACCGCCACCGACGAGTACCTCGCCGCCGGGAAGGACGCCTCGCTCACGCTGGATTACGACGCCGCCACGGTCTACCTCGACGTCGGCGGCACGGGCACCGTCACCGCCACGGCCGGCGGGGTCACCCGCAGCATCGCGGTGTCCGGCACCCCGGACATCCACCCGGTCGTCCAGACGCCGACGCCGGGTCAGGGCACCGTGACGCTGACGCTGAGCCCCGGGCTGCAGGCCTACTCGTTCACCTTCGGCTGAGCCTGAGTCTGAGTCACGCCTTCGCGCGGGTCATTCCGATTCGCGCCGCGTGAGCACCAAGGGCCCGTCCTCGGTGACGGCGACCGTGTGCTCGGAGTGGGCGGTGCGCGAGCCGTCGGCCGACCGGATGGTCCAGCCGTCGTCGTCGTAGATGATCCGGTCGGTCGTCCGGGCGAACCAGGGTTCGAGCGCGAGGGTCAGGCCCGGCCGGAGCTTCAGCCCGCGCCCGGCCCGGCCCTGGTTGGAGACGTGGAGGTCCTCGTGCATGGTGCGGCCGATGCCGTGACCGCCGAACTCGGTGTTGACCGGGTAGCCGTACTCCGCGGCCACCGCCCCGATCGCCGCCGAGATGTCGCCGAGGCGGTTGCCGGGACGGGCCACCTCGATCGCCGCCTCCAGTGCTTCCTCGGTGGCGCGGATGATCCGCAGGTCCTCCTCGGCCGAGGTGCCGACGATGACCGTGCGCGCCGAATCGGCCGCCCAGCCGTCGATGATGACCGCGAGGTCCGCGGTGAGCACGTCCCCGTCGCGCAGGACGTAGTCGTGGGGCAGGCCGTGCAGGACGGCGTCGTTGACGGACAGGCAGATGACGTTGCGGAACGGGCCCTCGCCGAAGGACGGCGAGTAGTCCCAGTAACACGACTCCGCCCCGCGCCGCTTGATCATGCCGCGCACGTGGTGCTCGATGTCCATGAGGTTGACGCCCACGTCGGCGATCCGGCCGACCTCGGAGAGCACCTCGGCGACGAAGCGCCCGGTCACGTGCATGCGCTGGATCTCCGCAGGCGTCTTCAGTTCGATCACGAGTACCTCACGTACGTATGCTGTCGGTATAGTTATACCGGCACCTTAGCAGCTGTTGGTATAACTATACCGCCGGGCAAGGTTGACGGGTCGGCTACAGCCAGCCGTTGGTCTCCGCGACCCGCGCCGCCTCCGCGCGGGTGCGGGCCTGGGTCTTGCCGATGGCCGAGGACAGGTGGTTGCGGACGGTGCCCTCGGACAGTCCGACGGTCCTGGCGATGTCGGCGGCGGTGCCCCCGTCGGCCGCGGCGCGGAGCACGTCGGCCTCCCGGTCGGTGAGCGGGCTGGCGCCGCTGGCGAGGGATTCGGCCGCCAGCGCCGGGTCGACGAAGCGCAGCCCGGCGTGGACCCGGCGGATCGCGTTGACGAGCTGTTCGGGCGGGGAGTCCTTGACCACGTACCCGGCCGCGCCCGCGGACATCGCCCGGGAAAGGTAACCGGGGCGGCTGAAGGTGGTGCAGATGATGGCGCGGCAGGACGGCATCGCGTGGCGGAGCTCGGCGGTGACGGCGAGCCCGTCCCGGCCGGGCATCTGCACGTCCAGCAGCGCGATGTCGGGAGTGGTCCGTTGCGCGGCCGCCAGCACCTCGGTGCCGTTGCCGACCTGGGCGACCACGTCGATGTCGGGTTCGAGCCGCAGCATCGCGGCCAGCGCGCCGCGCACGAGCGCCTGGTCGTCGGCCAGCAGTACGCGGATCATGCCAAGCCTGCCTCGGCGGAAGAGATTTCAGCGGGAGCAAAGGAGTCTGCCGGTCCGCGGGCGAGGACGCGGAAGCCGCCGCCGGGGGCCGTGCCGTGTTCGAGAGTGCCCGAGACCGTGGCCAGCCGTTCGGTGAGGCCGGTCAGCCCGTGCCCGGCCGTCACGCCGGCCGGGGTGGTGCCGTCGTCGGTGATCTCCACCCAGTCGCGGCCGAGCCGGATGCGGCAGTGTCCGGCGTCGGAGTGGCGCAGCACGTTGGTGACCGCTTCCCGGACCACGTAGCCGAAAACCCCTTGCAGCTCGGGCCGGACGTCGTCGGTCGCGGTGGGCAGCTCGGCCCGCACCCCCGCGGCGCGCAGAGCCATCCGGGCGCCGGCGAGCTCACCGGCCACCGACACCGTGCGGTAGTTCGAGACGGTGGCCCGCACGTCGGAAAGCGCTTGCCGGCACAGGGTTTCGAGCTCGCGGACCTCGGTGACGGCGGGGTCGATGTCCCCGGCGGACTCCAGGATCCGCCGGGTCAGCCCCAGCTTGACGGTCATCGTCGAGAGGCTGTGCCCGAGGATGTCGTGGAGGTCCCTGGCGACCCGTTCCCGCTCGTGGGTCACGGCCATCCGCTTGACCTGCTCGCGCGCCGCGCGCAGGTGGCCGATCGTGAAGCTCAGCGCGAAAACGGTGCCGAGGGCGGCGGTCACGCCGACCAGCGTCGCCACCTGTCCCCAGTCCACGTGGCCGTGGCTCAGCTGCATCCAGCCGATCTGGCCGGCCGCCGTGACGACGCCGAGCGGCACCGAGTAGCGCAACGGCAGCAGCATGAGCCCGATCGCGATGGCGTAGGTCAGGTCGGTGAGGTAGCCGGGCACGCCCAGGAGCAGGGCCGGCGCGGCCCCCAGCGCGAACATCACGGCCACGACGGCGATCCGCTGCCGCCGGGGCGCCGTCGGCCCGTACCACGGGGCCAGCAGACAGCCGAGGAGGTAGCCGAGGACGAGGGCGATCGAGACTCCGCCGAGGGCGCCGTGCGCGCCGTTCGCGATCTCGGTGATCCGCGCGATCAGGGCGAGCGAGGAGAGACTGATGATCGCGACGGCGGTCAGCCGGCTCCGGGCCGCGCGGCCACCGCCGGGCTGATCCTCTTTCCAGAAACTCCAGTCCGGCCACTGCCGGGCGGAGAACTCGTCGGGATCCCGTTTGCCCACGTCGGCCATGGTACGGCTCGGGTGCCGCGGGTCCGCGTCGACGGCGGCACGGGGGAGTGAGGTCTCGGACACGAGGCCAGCGTCCACTGCGGACGGCCCGGGGTCTCGCCCATTCGGCACCGGACGGCCCATGACAGATGACAGGGGCGTCGCCAGCCGAGGCGGAGCACCGGCCGGGGTGCGTAGGATTCCCGCCGATGAGGATCACGAGTGCGCCACTGGCCGCCGCGGGGCGCGGGATGGCGAGCGCGCTGTGGCAGGCGGTCGTCGGGGGCAGCCGGCCGGCGGTGGTGCCCGGCAAGGCCCACCGGGTGCTGATCGGGCTGCTCGCCGTCGTGGCCGGGGTGCTCGCGGTTTTCCCCACCGGCGGCGCCGAACCGAGCGCCTTGTTCCTGGCCGTCGCGCTGACCGCGTTCTCCGTGGCGCTCACGTTGGTGCACCCGCTGTGGGCCTGGCGGGTGCTGATCCTCGTGGTCGCCTTCGCGGACCAGCTCTACGGGATCCACGCGCGGTTCGGCTGGCCGTGGACCGGCGGTCTCGCGCTGGCGGCGATCCCGGTGCTCACCGCGGTCGGCCGGAACCACCGGCCGGGCGTGCTGGTGTGGGTGTGGCTGATCTCGGCCGCGGTCAGCGCCCGGCAGGTGAACGCGCGCGGCGAGCTGGTGGCGATCGCCGTGCTGCTGGCGGTGCCGCTGGCGTTCGGCTGGCTGGTTTCGCGGCTGCGCGGCATCGAACGCGACCTGGCGGAAGAGGCCGCGCGCCGGGCGGTGCTGGAGGAGCGCACCCGGATCGCCCGCGAGCTGCACGACGTGGTCGCCCACCACATGTCGGTGCTGGCCATGCGCGCGGACTCCGCGCGGTACCGGTTTCCCGGGCTGGACGACGGGCTGCGCGAGGAGTTCCAGGTCATCCAGGACACGGCCCGGAACGGGATGACCGAGATGCGCCGCCTGCTCGGCCTGCTGCGCGACGGGCAGGCGGCGCCGGAGACCGAGCCCCAGCCCGGCGCCGAGCGGATCGAGGAGCTGGTGGAACGGGTCCGCGCCGCGGGCACCGACGTGCGGTTCGAGCTGCGGGGCGAGTACCGCGACCTGCCCGACGGCGTCGCGCTGTCGGCGTACCGGATCGTCCAGGAAGGGCTCAGCAACGCGGTGCGGCACGCGCCCGGTGCGCCGGTCGAGGTGTTCGTGCACATCGGCTCGGGGGAGCTGCGGCTCACCGTGCAGGACACCGGCGCCGTCACGAGCGTGCCGGAGGAGACGGGCGGCCGGGAGAAGCACGGCCTGCTCGGGATGCGTGAACGGGCGGCGGCGCTGGGCGGTACTTTCACCTCGGGGCGGCGGGACGGCGGCGGGTTCGCGGTCACCGTGACCGTCCCGCTGGACTGAACCGGGGGAGAACACCATGGCCGTGACGGTCGTGATCGCCGACGACCAGACCATGGTCCGGCAGAGCTTTCGCGCGGTGCTGGACGCGCAGCCGGACATCGAGGTGGTCGGCGAGGCGGCCACCGGGACCGAGGCCGTCACCGCGTGCCGCCGGCTGCGGCCGGACCTGGTGCTGATGGACATCCGGATGCCGGAGCTGGACGGGCTGGCCGCCACCCGGCTGATCCTCGGCGACGACCGCGACGCCGGGCCCCGCGTGCTGATGCTGACCACGTTCGACGCCGACGAGTACGTCTACGGCGCGCTCGGCGCGGGCGCCAGCGGGTTCCTGCTGAAGGACTCCCCGCTGGACGACCTGGTCGCCGCGGTGCGGATGGTGGCCGCGGGCAACGCGTTGTTCGCCCCCGCCGTCACCCGCCGGGTGATCGCGGGCTTCGCCGGGCGGCGGCCCCGGACCCAGGACGTCGCCCGGCTGGCGGACCTGACCGCGCGCGAGCTGGAGGTGCTCCGGCTGATCGCGCAGGGACTGTCCAACGTGGACATCGCGAAGGAGCTGGTGATCGCCGAGCAGACCGCCAAGACCCACGTCAGCCGGGTGCTGGGCAAGCTCGGCCTCCGGGACCGCGCGCAGGCGGTCGTGCTGGCCTACGAGGCGAAGCTGGTGGTACCGGGCGAGTGATACCCGGGTAGCACGAACCGCCGGAGACAGTACCGGGGAGGCAGCGGAAGATGGCTCTCCGGCCCGACGACCGGACGGCCGTAACTGCCTAGTTTTTCCCTTGTGGACAAAGGGAAAAAGGTTTCGCTCGTGCTGCTCGCGGTGGTCACCGGGTTGGCCGGGATCGCCGTCCACCACTGGCTGAACGGGATACCGCTCGGCGTGGACAGCGCGGTGTACCGCGCCGGCGCGCTGGCGGTCCTGCGTGGACAGCCGCTCTACGACCCGTTGCTCGCCCTGGACCCGAAGTCCGCGCTCGAACTCCCCTTCACCTACCCGCCGAGCGCCGCGTTGCTGTTCCTGCCCCTGGCCGCGCTCCCGCCGCAGCTGGTGTGGCTGCTGCTCGGGGTGGGCTCGGTGCTCGCCCTGTGGTCGGTGCTGCGCCGGTTCTCCGGGACCACCCCGTTGCTGCTGCTCTGCCTGCTGCCCGTCCTGCAACCCGTGTGGCGCTTGATTTCGCTGGGCCAGGTCAACGCGCTGCTGATGGTCATGGTGGTGGCCGACGCGCTGCCGGTGCGGAGCCGCCGGTACGGCGGGGTGCTGATCGGGCTGGCCGCGGCGGTGAAACTGACCCCGCTGATCTTCATCCCGTACCTCTTCCTGACCGGCCGCCGCGCCGACGGCTGGCGGGCGCTCGCGACTTTCCTCGGTGCGAGCGCGGTCGGGGCGCTGGTCCTGCCCGGCGACTCCGTGCGGTACTGGACCTCGGCCGTGCTGGACAACCGCAACGCCGGATCCGCCACCTGGGCGGACAACCAGTCCCTGCGCGGGGTGCTCGCGCGGTTCGACCTGACCTCGATCGGCTGGTACGCCGCGCTGGCCGCGCTGTGCCTGCTGCTCGGCGCGTTGCTGGTGCGCGAATTCCACCGGCGCGGCGACCCGCGGGCCGCGCTGCTCGTGACGGCGGGGTGCGCGCTGCTGGTGAGCCCGATTTCCTGGACGCACCACTGGATCTGGGTGGTGGCGCTGGCCGGGTACCTCGCGGGCCGGTGGGCCGCGCTGGCCGGCGTCGCGGCGGTGTTCACCGGAATCGCGCTGGCCGTGGTCCCCGAAGGAGCTCGCCGGGAGCTGTCCTGGGGCCCGGTCCAGGTGGTCCTCGGCAACGCCTACGTCCTGGCCGCGCTGGCCGCCGGCGCGGTCCTCGCGGCCCGGCTGCTGATCCGGTCGCCGGACCGCGGCCGGGCCAGCCCGGAGCTGCCCGCGTTGAGGCAGTGACCCCGGCCGGATCCGAGCGCGCGGAACCCCAGGACCGGCCGGCCGGGACTGCGGCATTCGGCTGAAAGGACGGCGGGTCAGCATTCGCCCGGTTGCCTCAGAGGGCTACTCTCGGTACGCCTGCCGCCACGCACTCAGGAGGGTCCTGGAATGCCGTCGAATGATGTTGCCGACCCGAACACCCCGGTCGGCGTGGACCCGAACCGGGCCAGCGTCGCGCGCGTCTACAACTACCTGCTGGGCGGCAAGGACAACTACGAGATCGACCGCAAGACCGGCGACGAGATGGCCGCGGCCATGCCGGACGTCGTCGAGGTGGCCCGCGAGAACCGGATGTTCCTCATCCGCGCGGTGCGGTTCCTGGCCAACCAGACCGGCGTCACCCAGTTCCTCGACTGCGGCTCCGGCCTGCCGACCGCGGAGAACGTGCACCAGGTCGCGCAGCGGATCAACCCGCTGACCAGGGTGATCTACGTCGACAACGACCCCGTGGTCACCGCGCACGGCCGCGCCCTGCTGGAAGAGAACGAGTTCACCCGCTATGTCGAGGGCGACGTCTTCAGCCCGCGCACCATCCTCGACAACGAGACCACGCGCCGCCACCTGGACTGGAACCGGCCCATCGCGCTGTCGTTCGTGGCGACGCTGCACCACCACAAGGGCGAGCGGCACGCGCCGGCCGAGGTCATGCGCGAGTACATCGACGCGCTGCCGTCCGGCTCCTACGTGGTCATCTCGCACCTGCTCGACCCGGAAGAGCCCGCGGACAGCGACGCCGCCCACCAGCTCTCGGACGCCGTCGCCCGCGGCTCGCTCGGCGGCGCGACCTGGCGCACCCAGGCCGAGATCGAGGAGCTGTTCGGCGAGCTGGAGCTGGTGCCGCCGGGCATCGTGCCGCTGTACCAGTGGTGGCCGGACGGCCCGCAGCTCAAGCCCATCGGCGTCGCGCACCGCATCATCGCCGGTGGTATCGCCCGCAAGCCCTGATCCTTCCCACAGCCTGTTCCACTGTGGACAGACGGCCGGGGTTCAGACGAGCCGGCAGGGGATGTCGGTGTTGTCGCCGAGGTGGTACGACGCGCAGACCCGGTGGTAGCCGTCCGCGATCACCAGCGCGCCGGTGCCGAGGACCGGGTGGCTTCCGCCGCGGACCAGCAGGACCGGGGACAGGGCCGTGCCGTGCGCGGCCTTGTGCAGGTCCTTGCGCACATGGGCGTCGGTTTCGGGGAGCAGGGCCAAGCCCCGCTGGCCCGCAGGATGTCCTTGGCCTTGCGGTGGACCGGCTCGGCGGCGCGCAGCGCGTCGACCAAGCGCGTGGCCGCGGGCTCGGGGACGAGCAGGCTCAGGTAGTCCTGGGCCGCGGGGAAGTCGTGCTCGTCGGGCTCGTTCTTCCAGTTCTCCGGCATCGCTGCTCATTTCGGCGGGTGTTCGGTGCGGGCCCGGCCGGTCTCAGGTGCGGGCCGGGCGACGGCGGGGCCGGGCCGGTGCCCGCCGCGGGAGCTCGGGGGCGGGCAGGCGCAGCAGGCTCCCGAGCCGTCCTGGTCCGAGGGTACGGAGTGCCGCCGCGGCCTCGGGCTCGTGACGGGCGGCGTTGGCGAGGATCCCGAACAGCAATGTGGTGACGACCAGCGAAGTGCCGCCGTAGGAGACCAGCGGGAGGGTGACGCCGGTGACCGGGAGCAGGCCCACGACGTAGCCGATGTTGATCGCCGCCTGGGTGGTCAGCAGGACGGTGAGGGTGCCGGTGACGATCCGGATCCACGGGTCCCGGTTGCGCAGGGCGATGCGGAGCCCGACCACCGCGACCGCGGCGAACAGCGCCAGCACGACGGCGCAGCCGACGAACCCCAGCTCCTCCCCGATCAGCGCGAAGATGAAGTCGTTCTGCACGTTCGGCAGGTAGTTCCACTTCGACTGCCCCTGGCCGAGGCCGATGCCGAACAGGCCGCCGTCGGCAAGGGCGTACTGCGCCTGGCGCGCCTGGTAGGCGGCGCCGCTGTAGTCCTGGTCCGGGGAGAGGAACGACAGCACGCGCGCCAGGCGGTACTGCGCGACCAGCGCGAGGACCAGGATGCCGGCGAGGCCGCCGGCCAGCAGGACCGCGAACAGCCGTTTCGGGGCGCCGGCGAACCACAGCAGCGCGAGCACCACCACCGCCAGCGTGATGGTGCCGCTCAGGTTCGGCTGCGCCATCACCAGCGCCACGGTCAGCAGGGCGGCGGGCACGAGCGGGACCAGCAGGTGCCGCCACTGGTGCAGCACGGCGGCCTTCGTGACGAGGATGTGCGCGCCCCACAGGGTGAGCGCCACCTTGGCGATCTCCACCGGCTGCAGGGAAAACGGGCCGAGGACGAACCACCGCTGCGCGCCGTCCGCGCTGGCGCCCAGCGGCGTGAGCACCAGCACGAGGCCCGCGAGGCCGGCCACCATCGCGCTCGAGGCGGCCCGCCGGAGCCGCCGCAGCGGCAGGCGCAGGCCGAGCCAGAAGGTCACCGCGCCGAAGCCGACGAACATCAGCTGCTTCAGGAACTGCGAATAGACCCCGTCACCGGTCGCCGGATTCCCCGAGGACACCGACGAGGCCGACAGCACCATGATCACGCCGAGCAGCACGAGGATCCCGCACAGGGCCAGGATCAAGTGGAACGAAGCCAGCGGCCGCGAAAGCCACGCCGTCAGCGCCGCGGGGATGGCACGGGGCCCGCTTTCGGCGGCCTTCGCGCTTTCCCGGCGGGCCGGGGCCGTTGACGTCCTGGCCGGTGTGTCGAGAACCACGGAACGGCGGTGCTCCCGGCGAATACCGGCCGGACGTGGAATGGGCACGGGCCGACGTTAGACGAATGTTCCTGAGTAGACGCTGAGTGAAGCCCGGGTGTGCCTATCGGCCGGGTAAAAACGCGCATGTCTGCGGAGTGTGTCATGCTGCCCCGCGTTCATCCCATGGGTGAAGTGGCCGGTGTGCGTCGCATCACGCAACCGGAATGGCAGTGAAGCGTCTCTCGAACGTTCTTGCTCCGATAGTCCTTTTTCCGCTTGGTCAAAGGATTATCGGCGCTGCGGTCGGGTGATCCCCGAAAGGTCCGGTGCTACCGTCGGGTGGCCGGTCCCCGGGTGGAATTTATTCAAGGGAAGGTAATCCGTGTCGGTTGAAGAGCGGGAAAGAAGGCTGGATACCGCACCTGCCGTTTTTGTGGCGGAAAGCGGTTCGGCGGTCTATTCCGGTGTCGAACCGGCGCCGCCCCGGACCCTGCTGAGCGTGCTGGGCGAATCAGTTTCCCGGTACCCCGACGCGCCCGCACTGGACGATGGTGAACAACAGTTGTCCTACGCGGGACTGGATCGTGAAGTCCGCCGGCGGGCGGCCGTGCTGCGCGACGCGGGAGTGCGGGCGGGCGACCGGGTCGGGGTGCGGGTCCCGTCCGGCACCGCCGAGCTGTACGTCGGCATCCTCGCGGTGCTGGCCGCCGGAGCGGCGTACGTCCCGGTCGACGCCGACGATCCCGACGAGCGCGCCGAGCTGGTCTGGCGCGAAGCGCGCGTCTACGCGGTGATCGGTGCCGGCGAGAAGGTCGAACTGCGCCCCGGCAACCAGCCCGGTGGCTGCGGCGGCACGCCGAGCCCGGAGGACGACGCGTGGATCATCTTCACCTCCGGGTCCACCGGCCGGCCGAAGGGCGTCGCGGTGACCCACCGGTCGGCGGCCGCGTTCGTCGACGCCGAGGCCCGGCTGTTCCTGCGGTCCGCCCCGATCGGCCCCGGCGACCGGGTGCTCGCCGGGCTGTCCGTCGCGTTCGACGCCTCGTGCGAGGAAATGTGGCTGGCCTGGCGAAACGGGGCCTGCCTGGTCCCGGCGCCACGCTCGCTGGTGCGCACCGGGGCGGACCTCGGCCCGTGGCTGCGGCAGCGCGGCATCACCGTGGTGTCGACCGTGCCGACCCTGGCCGCGATGTGGCCGGTGGACGACCTCGCCGCGGTCCGGCTGGTGATCCTCGGCGGCGAGGCCTGCCCGCCCGAGGTGGTGCGGCGGTTCGACGACGGCGTGCGCGAGGTGTGGAACACCTACGGGCCCACCGAAGCCACCGTCGTCGCCTGCGCCGCCCGGCTGCGCGCCGGTGAGCCGGTCGGCATCGGGCTGCCGCTGGACGGCTGGCGGCTGGCCGTGGTCGACGCGGCCGGGCTGCCCGTGCGCTGGGGCGAGACCGGCGAGCTGGTGATCGGCGGCGCGGGGCTGGGCCGTTACCTCGACGCGGTCAAGGACACCGAGAAGTTCGTGCCCCTGCCCGCGCTCGGCTGGAAGCGCGGCTACCGCAGTGGCGACCTCGTCCGCGCGCTGCCGGACGGGCTGGTGTTCGTCGGCCGCGCCGACGACCAGGTCAAGCTCGGCGGCCGCCGGATCGAACTCGGCGAGATCGAGGCGGCGCTGCTGGAGCTGCCCTCGGTCGCCGCCGCGACCGCGGCTGTCCGGCGGACGGCCGGCGGGATCGACGTCCTGGTCGGCTACCTCGTCCCGGTCGGCGCCGGGTTCGACCAGGCCGAGGCCACCCGCCTGCTGCGCGACCGGCTACCGGCCGCGCTGGTGCCTCGGCTGGCGGTGCTGGCGGACCTGCCCACCCGGTCCTCGGGCAAGGTGGACCGGGACGCGCTGCCGTGGCCGTTGCCCCGGGCGCGCGAGGCGGCCGTCCCCACGGACCTCGACCGCGACACCGTCCGGCTGCTCGCCGTCTGGAGCGAACTGCTCGGCGTCGAAGCCGGCCCGGACGACGACTTCTTCGACCTCGGCGGGACCAGCCTCGCCGCCGCGCGGCTCGTTTCCGTGCTGCGTGAGCACCATCCCGGGATCTCGGTGGCCGACGTCTACCGCCATCCCACCCCGGCCCGGCTGTCCGCCGTGCTGGGGGCCGGGCCTGCCACCGAGGCCGAGCCGGCCCGCACGTTCGACCGGACGCCGCGGTACTCCGGCTGGGTCCAGTGCGCGATCCAGCTCGTCCTGCTCGGGTTCGGCGGCGTGCGGTGGCTGCTGATGATCGCCCTGATCGGCAACCTGCTGCCGCTGGTCGTCGCGGAGTCGTGGCTGCCGACGATGTCGTGGTGGGCGCTGGTACCCGCGTGGCTGGTGCTGTTCAGCCCGGCCGGCCGGATGCTGATCTCCGCGTTCGGCGCGCGGGCGCTGCGGGGCCGGATCCGGCCGGGGGAGTACCGCCGCGGCGGGCGGACCCATCTGCGGCTCTGGGCCGCCGAACGGTTCGCCGCGTCGTTCGGCCCGGCCGCGATCACCGGCACTCCGCTGGCAGCCCGTTACGCGCGGCTGCTCGGCTGCTCCGTCGGTTCGGGCACGGATCTGCACGCGCCGCCGCCGGTGAGCGGGCTGGCCACGTTCGGCGACGGCTGCGCGGTCGAGCCGGAGGCCGACCTGGCCGGGTGGTGGCTCGACGGCGACGTGCTGCACGTCGGGGAAATCCGCATCGGTGACCGGGCCCGCGTCGGCGCGCGCAGCACCCTGCTGCCCGGCGCCGCGCTCGGTGCGGACGCCGAACTGCTGCCCGGCAGCTGCCTCGGCGGCGTCGTGCCGGACGGCGCCACCTGGGGCGGCTCTCCCGCGGCCCCACAGCAGCGCGCGGCCGACCACAGCTGGCCGGCCGCTCCGCCCGCGCGTTCACGGGGATGGGCGGCGCTGTACCTGGCCAGCGGCGCGATGCGGGGACTGCTGCTCGGCGCCGCCGCGGTCCCGCCCGCGGTGCTCGCGATCCTGGTCCTCCCGCCGCAGACGACCCTGGTCACCGCCATGGTGACCATGCTCTGGTGGATGCCGCTGATGGTCCTCGCCGGACTACTCGGCTACGCGCTGCTCGTGCTGGCACTGACCCGGCTCGCCGGCGCCGCGATCAAGCCGGGTGTGCACCCGGTGCACAGCCGCGCCGGCTGGGCCGCCTGGCTCGTGCACGACCTGATGGACATGGCGCGCAAGAGCCTCTTTCCCTTCTACGCCAGCCTGTTCACCCCGGTCTGGCTGCGTTGTCTCGGCGCGCGCGTCGGCCGTTCGGTCGAGGCGTCCACGGTGCTGGCGCTGCCCGGGATGCTGCGGGTGGCGGACTCGGCGTTCCTCGCCGACGACGTGCTGGCCGCGCCGTACGAGCTGCGCGGCGGCTGGCTGCGCGTCGGGCCGGCCGAGGTCGGCGCCCGCGCGTTCGTCGGGAACTCGGGCATCGTCGGGCCCGGCCGGTCCGTCGGCCAGGGCGCGCTGATCGGGGTGCTGTCCGACACCCCGGAGGAGGTGCCGGACGGCAGTTCGTGGCTGGGCCGGCCGCCGATGCGGCTGCGGCGCGAGGCCGAGATCCCCGACCCGGCGCGGACTTTCGCCCCGCGTAAGGCTTTGCGCGTCGCGAGGGCCGCCGTCGAGCTGGGCCGGATCATTCCGCTGATCGTGGCCGGGCTGCTGGGCACCGCGACGTTCGTCGCGTTCGACTACGTCTACGAAGCCGCCGGCTTCTGGCTCGCCGCCGCGGCGGGCGGCCTGGTGCTGACCGTCGCCGGCCTCGTCGCCGGTCTGATCACCACCGCCGCGAAGTGGTTGCTGGTGGGGCGTTTCCGCGCCGGGCGGCATCCACTGTGGAGCTCCTTCGTGTGGCGCAACGAGCTGTTCGACACGTTCGTCGAGATGCTCGCGGTGCCGTCGCTGGTCCAGCCGTTCTCCGGCACGCCGGTGCTGAACTGGTGGCTGCGCAGCATGGGCGCGCGGATCGGCCGCGGGGTCTGGTGCGAGAGCCACTGGCTGCCCGAGCCGGACCTGGTCACCGTCGGCGCGGGGGTGAGCGTGAACCGCGGCTGCGTGCTCCAGACCCACCTGTTCCACGACCGCGTCATGCGCCTGGAACCGGTGACCCTGGACCGTGACGCGACCCTCGGGCCGCGCACCATCGTGCTGCCGGGCAGCCGCGTCGGCCCCGCGGCCACGATCGGTGCCGGCTCACTGGTGATGGCCGCGGAATCCGTGCCCGGGCACAGCCGGTGGCAGGGCGCGCCCATCGTGGCGAAGCAGTAGGTTTCGCCCGCCCAGGCGTCAGCTCTGGGAGGGAGCGGCCCCTTCGGCGGGCGGGGTCTCCTCCTGCTCGTCCGGCAGCGCTTCCTTGGCCGCGGCCTTGGCCTCGCTGATGTGGTGGCTGATCTCGTCCAGTTCACGTTCCGCGTCCCGGATCCGCCGGTCCTGGTCCCCTGCCATGAGCACGCCCCTGACGTCGATGCTGCGTCTCCCGCCGGATAGCCGCTGGGCTCCCGGCGCAAACCGCCGCTATCCGGGGAGGATCAGCGCGGCGGGGGCGTGGCCGGCCTCCCGGGCGGGAGCGGCGACGGCGGCGGCCCGTGAGGAGTGGATGACCAGGCGCTCGTGCACCCGGGTGATCTGCAGCGGGCGCCAGGTCGCGCGGGTCGTGGCGACCAGCCGCAGGTCGGTGCGCGACGCCGCGGCCCGGTGCCCGTCCAGCAGCACCGTGAGCCCGGCGGAGTTCAGGAACCGGACCGCGGACAGGTCCACCACGAGCCGCCGCGGCCCCTGGGCCAGGGCCGACTCGATCGCTTCCCGCACGGTGGGCGCGGTGTGCAGGTCGAGGTCACCGTCCAGGACGAGGACCATCGTCCGGCCGTGCCACTCGGTGGTGATCTTCAAGGTCGTGATCGCCGTGACCGTCGAGGTCGGCGGTCTGGCCCGGCCCCGGGCCGGCGGAATGGCCACCACTCCGGCGGGCGGCTGCGGGCGGCGGAAACGACGGGGGTCGAGGGTGCCGAGTTTCATCACGGTCGGGCTCCTGCTCTGCCGACCGCGACCCGGGCCGCGGGAACCTGCGGCCCGGGACCGGAGGCGGCCTCGGAATGACGTTGATCGTCGCGAGGGCAAGGGCTGGGCGCTCCGGCGCTGTCGGACCGCAGTCTACTGTGACGGCAGCCCGCCCGACCCGTCCTCGAGCGGTGTCGCACCCGATGGCGGACGTGGTGGTTCCGCGCCGGGTCGTCCGGTCTGGTTAAGCTGGCGCCATGGGCGATGGGGTTGAGACGGCGACGGCGGCGCGCTGGGCCGAAGTGGTCAGCTACGTGCGGTTGCGCTACGAGGTCCTCGAAGAGGTCGACGGCTGGGTGCGCTTCCGGCTCGACACCCAGGGCGGCCGTACCCAGCAGGTCACCGTGCACCTGGTGCCGGACCTCGACGGGACGGCGTGGGCCGAGATCTCCTCGCCGGTCGGCTGGGCCGACCGCATCGACCTGCGCCGGCTGCTGGAGCTGGTGGGCTCGTCGAACGTCGGCGGGGCCGCCGTGGTGGACGGGATCGCGCTGGTCAAGCACACCGTGCCGCTCGGCGCGCTGGACCTGGAGCTCGAGTTCGAACGGCCGCTGCTGTCGATCGTGACCCGCGCGGACGCGCTGGAGCAGCAGCTCGCCCAGGCCGACGCGTTCTGAGCGGCTAGACGCGCGCCGGGGTGAGCTGACGCGCGGGCGCCACCAGCGCCGCCAGCGCGACGAGTTCGGTGAGCGCCATGCCGCGTTCGACGAGGCCGAGCGGGATGAGCTGCCACCAGCGTTCGTCGGTGATCGCGGCGACGCCGACGGCGCCGAGGATGATCCCGAACCAGCCGAGGGACAGCGCGGCGAGTAACCGGACGGCGAAGCGCCTTCGGGGTGAATGCGGGAACGTCGTGCGCGCGGCGAGCAGGACGGCCAGCGGCAGGCAGACGAACGCGACGACGCTGGCGGCGCGGTGGAGGGTGCCGCCCGCGCCCGATCCGGCGGCCGCGGCCCAGTCGGTCTTGGGGAACGCGACGATGACAAGCAGCCCGATCGTCCACAGCCCGCCGAAGATCGCGGAGACGACGGGCAGCCGCTGTTGCAGGCGCAGGACCGCGAGACTGACGGCGGAGCCGACGGCCACGAGGACCACGGCGAGGTCGAAGACCCACTTGTTGTCGCTGAGCCCGTACTCGCTGATCGTGCGGCTGGTGACGCTGATCTGGTCCGTCGGCGGCACCAGCCCGAGCACAAGGACCAGCAGGGCCCCGACGGCGAGCGCGATGATGCCGCCGATCGCGAGGAGAGCGGGCCGGCGGTCCGGGGCGAGGGCGGTCATACACCGAGATTAGCCAAGCCGGGTTCGGGTCGGTGTGAGCGGAAGATCGGCGTGACCGGGAGATGGTTGCCTGGGGCTGGTCACGGGGAGTTGGTGCGGGAGAGGGTTCTCGCCGGGGACTGGTCGCGGGGAGTTGTTTCGCCGGGAGGCGTATCGCCGGGGGCTGGTCGCGAGGAGCCGTCACCGGGAGCTGCCCCGCAGGGGAGGCGCCTCGCCGGGAACTGGTCACCGGGAGATGTTCCGCCGGGAAGCGCATCGTCTGGGACCGGTCGCGAGGAGCCGTCGCGGGGGGAGCTGTTCCGCCGGGGAGGCCCGTCGCCGGGAACTGATCAGGAGGAGCCGTCACCGGAACCGGGGCGCGGGGCCGGTTGTTGTCGCCTTGGCCGGAGCCGGAGCCGGAGCCGGAGCCGGAGCCGGAGCCGGGCGCGGGCCTGGTCGTCGCTGCCCCGGCCGGGGCAGCGACGTTGCGGCGGGCGCGGTGCCCGCTGTTCCGTCGGGGAGGTCCATCGGAGGCCAGTCGCCGGAACTGGTCGCGAGGAGCCGTCGCGGGGGAGCTGTTCCACAGGGGAGGCCCGTCGCCGGAACTGGTCGTGAGGAAGCCCCTTACCGGGCACCGTTCCGCCCGGCCGCACCGCCGCTCAGGCCGCCCGGCCGCTCCCGACCACCTGGCCACGGACGGCGCGCAGCGCGTGGTGATCCACAGTGGACGGTTCGGCGGAGAGCCAGCCGCCGATCTCGTGCAGGAACTGCTCCGGGGTCATCGGCGGGCCGGGCTCGCCGTCCGGGTCGGCGGTGGTGATCTCGCCTTCGCGGCTGGGGTACACGATCATCGCGCCGCGCAGGGCGACGCCGGGCAGCAGTTCGCGGTAGGCGTCGAGGCTCTCGGCCAGCCGGCTGCCGCCGCCGCGGAAGGCGCGGCCGTTGCGCAGCAGGCGGCCGTCTTCCGTGGTCTCGTAGTGGCCGGGCAGCCAGAGCTTCGATTCGACGAGCACCAGGCGCTTGCCGCACAGCACGGCGTGGTCGACGTCGGCGAACACCGAGCCCGGCCAGGACAGGCCGTGGAAGATGCGGGCGCCGGGGAGCCGGGTGAGGTAGCGCTCGAGCAGGTCGGCGGTGAGCCGCTCCGCCAGCTCGTCGGCCTCGACGCCCGGGTGGCCGAACACCGGGGTGCCGCCGAACTCCTCGGCGAACTCGGCGCGGGCCTTGCGCGCCGCGAGATAGCCCTGCGCGAGGCGCTGCACCAGCAGCGCGGTGCCCGCGGTGAGCAGCAGCCAGACGATGAGCACCGGCGGCGTGAAGTCCACCCCGGTGAGCAGCGGCAGCAGCACGAGCACCATGCCGGTGACCGCCGCGACCACGGGCGTGTGCCCCGGCCCGCGGCGCCGGCCGTGCCGCATGCGCGTGTCCTCGCCGGCGAACACCCACCAGTCGAGGTCCTCGGGCGCCAGGTCCAGCGGCTCCGGCACGAAGCCGGGCTCCTCGCTGAACCGCCGCCGCCTCGGCCGCGCCACCGGGCGCGTGCGCACGGCGGGGATCCCCGCGTTGTACCCGGCGCGACGGGCCGGGTCACTCAGCGTGTCGTAGGCCTCGCGGAGCAGCTGGAACGTGCCGACGGTGCCCCCGGCGTCGGGGTGCAGCGTCTTGGCGAGCCGGCGGTAGGCCGCCTTGACCTCCGCGGGCGAGGCCGTCTTCCCCACGCCGAGCACCGCGTAGTAGTCGACTTCGGGCACGTCGCGTTCCACCTCCGGATGGCTGGCGCGGCAACACTATGGGGTCCCCGATCGGCGCCGCCAACCGCCTCCGCGGCGCGCCGGGGTGAATCGATTCTCCAGCTGCCGCCCCGTCGGGCCTGTCCGGGGAACGCGCCGGTACGCCGAGTGCGCGGTGACCACAGTGGACAGTGGTGGATGGGTCCGTTCCGGTGTATCGGTCCGGCGTCGGCGGTGACTGTCGGTGGTTACCTGTCGCTCGATCGGGTTCCGCTCGGCTTTCTGGGCCGCGGGAGGCGGGATCGGCCCAGCAGACTCGGGACCGTGCGGAAACTCAAGGCCGCCCGTCGTCCGGAGATCGTCGGGGCGGCGGTGGAGCTGGCCGGGGAGCGTGGCCCGGCCGCGGTGTCGATGCGCGCGGTCGCGGCCCGGCTGGGCCTCACGCCGATGGCGTTGTACGGCTATTTCCGCAGCAAGGACGACCTGCTCGACGCCGTCGCCTGCCACCTGATGGGCCTGCTGCCCGAGCCGGGCGCGGACCTCCCGCCGCTGGAGCGGCTGCGGCGCCTCGCCGGGGGACTGCGGACCGTCGCGCGTGCGCACCCGGCGCTGGCGGGCTTGCTGTTCACCACCGGCGCGGCTGCGGCCGACGAGGCGCTGGTGATCACCGACCGCTGGTATGCGGCGCTGCTCGATGCCGGTGTGCCGGCCGCGGACGTGCCCCGTCTGGAGCGGCTGCTGACCACGTTCGTGGCGGGTTTTGTGCTGTCCGAGGTCGAGGGGCGGTTCGCCGCGGCCCGCCGTGCCGCGCGGTCGCGCCGGGCCCGGTTCGCCCCGGCCGACCTGCCCGGCCACCACCGCCTCGGCGACCGGCTCGACCCGGACGTCGCCTGGGACACCGAATTCGACGAAGACCTGGCCGCCCTGCTGGGCCTCGTCGAGGCGGCGGCGCTGCGGGACTCGTGAGTGTTTATGACGGTTCTAACCGTCATAAACACTCACGAGTCTTTCAGGCCCGGCGCGGCTCGCGGCGGTCGAACACCAGCTCGCGGGCCGTGCCCAGCGCGGTGGTGATCGCGCCGGCCAGCACGGCCTCCGAGCCCAGCTGCCCGGCGATGATCTCCGCGGTGATCGGCGTCGTCGCGGCGAGGGCGCGGCGCATCGGCTCGGCGAGCAGGTCCGCGTTGCCGCCGATGCCGCCGCCCAGGACGATCAAGCCGGGGTCGAGCACGGCCGTCACCGCGGCCACCGCGTGGGCCAGGTGCACGGCCTCCGCCTCGACCACGCGCAGGGCCAGCGGATCGCCTTCGCGGGCGAGGCGGAAGACGTCCTTGGCCGTGCGGGCCTTGCGCACGCCCAGCTCGCGGGCCAGCGCGACGACGGCGTGGGCCGCCGCGGCGTCCTCCATCGGGCCCGGCCGCTTGGCCCGGGTGCCGCCGGAGCCCACCGGCAGGTCCGCGATCTCGCCGGCCGCGCCGTGGGCGCCGCGGAACAGCCTGCCGTCCACCAGCACGCCCATCCCGATACCGGTGCCGACGGTCAGGCACACGAGCACGTCGACCCCCAGCGCCGCGCCGAGCGCGTGCTCGCCGACGGCGCACAGGTTCGCGTCGTTCTCCACCACCAGCTCCGAGCCGTGCGCGCACAGCTCGTCCGCCAGCTCGTGCAGCAGGCCCCGGCGCTCCCAGCCGGGCAGGTTCGGGGCGCGGTGCACGGTGCCGGTGCGCGCGTCCGGGATGCCCGGCGTGCCGACGACCGTGGCGACGACGTCCCCGGGCGCCAGCCCGGCCGCCGCCACCGCCCGCGCGACCGCCCCGCTGACCGTCCGCACGAGCGCGCCGGCCGAACGGCAGCGGTTCGGCTCGTCGAGCCGCGCGACGATGCTGCCGTCGAGATCCGCGACGGCCACCCGGATCGACCGCCGCCCGATGTCCACCGCGGCCACATGCCCCGCCTCGGGCGCGGCCCGGTACACCACGGCCGCGCGCCCCGGCCCGGACAGGCTGTGCCCGGCCGCCCGGACGAGCCCGCACTGCTCCAGATCGAGCAACGCCTGCCCCACCGTGGGCTTCGACAACCCGGTCTCCCCGGCGATCTGCGGCCGGGTCGCGGGACCCTGGTCGCGTAACCGTTGCAGCACCAGGCGCTGGTTCAGCGCCCGCATGCTCGCGGGCGTCCCGACTTGCGGGCCGGGCCCGATCGACCGGGGCTCGGCGGACAACCGGGACTGGGGTGACGGCCGGGCCTGGAGTGACGACAGGGCTGTGGGGGAGTGCTGGGGCTCGGGGCCGGGCCCGGCTTGCGCTGGGGAGGAGCCGAGTCCGGCTTGGGGGCCGAGCCTGGCCTGCGCGTCGTGTCCGGCCTGTGGGCCGTGTCCGGCTTGCGCGGGGGAGATGTTGGGCCCGGCTTGCGCGCCGAGCCTGGTTTGAGAGCCGAGCCCGGCTTGTGCGCCGGGCCCGCCTCGCGCAGTGGAGGGGCCGGGTCCTGCTGGTCCTCCGTGCTCGGCTCGCGTGCCGTGTCCGGCTTGCTCGCCGATCCTGGCCTGCGGCCCGTGTCCCGCTTGCGCGCCGAGCCCGTTTTGCCGCCCCCGCCCCGTTTCCGCCGCCGGTATCGATCGCGGCCCCCGCGCCGCACCCCTTCCTTGCGCCTCACCGCCCGAGCCGCCGCCCGCAGCTCCCACTCCCGAACCCGCCGGCCCGCGCGCCCTACGCCGCCCTGACGCCCCACCGCTCGCACCGCCCGCACCGCCACGGCCCGCCGTTTCCGCGCCCAGGCGCGACACTGGTTCCCGTGTCACCTCCGCCACCTGCGGCTCGTCCCCTCGTGCGCCGTCCGCTGTCACGCTTTCCCCGTCCTCGCCATGCTCGTGTTTCCACAACTTTACGAACGGATCCCTTCCCGCCCCGTACATCTTATGTTAAGAAGCTTTACTAACTATCGGATGGAGGCACGACGTGAGCTCACCCACCCGTTCGGGGGGCCCGGGGGCGGCGGACCTTTCGCCCACCGGCCTCGAACGCAAGATCGGGCCGCTCCAGGCGACGGCGATCAACATGACGCAGATGTGCGGGATCGGCCCGTTCGTCACCATCCCCGCGATGGTCGCGACGATGGGCGGCCCGCAGGCGATGTTCGGCTGGATCATCGGCGCGATCATCGCCCTCGCCGACGGTCTCGTGTGGGCCGAGCTCGGCGCCGCGCTGCCCGGCGCCGGCGGCACGTACGTCTACCTCCGCGAAGCGTTCCAGTACCGGACCGGGCGGATGATGCCGTTCCTGTTCGCGTGGAGCGCGGTGCTGTTCATCCCGCTGATCATGTCCACCGGCATCATCGGCCTCGTCCAGTACCTCGGCTACCTGATCCCCGGCGTGACCGGCGACGGCGGCACCACCCCGCTCGGCAAGGTCATCGGCATCGCCATCGTCCTGGTGATCGTGCTCGCGCTGTTCCGCCGCATCGGCCAGATCAGCAAGCTCACCACCGGGCTGTTCGTGATCATGCTGTTCGCCGTGCTGACCGTGATCATCGCGGCGTTCTCGCACTTCAGCGGCGCGCAGGCGTTCGCCTTCACCCCCGGCGCGTTCGGCTCGGGCGGCGCGTTCTGGGGCGGCCTCGGCGCCGGCCTGATCATCGCCATCTACGACTACCTCGGCTACAACACCTCGGCCTACCTCGGCGGCGAGGTGCGCAACCCCGGCCGGACGTTGCCGCGCTCGATCATCTTCTCCATCCTCGGCATCATGTCGCTGTACTTCCTGCTGCAGGTGGGCGTGCTCGGCTCGATCCCGCTGGAGGAGCTGAAGAGCGCGACGTCGGTCGCCTCCAGCGTGCTGGAGCAGGCGTGGGGCACGGTCACCGCGAAGGTGATCACCGTCTTCATCGTCATCGCGGCCATCGGCTCGGTGTTCGCCGGCCTGCTCGGCGGCTCGCGCGTGCCGTTCGAAGCCGCGCGAGACAAGGTGTTCCTGCCGATCTTCGCCAAGCTGCACCCGCGGCTGAACCTGCCCACCGCGGGCGTGATCACCATGGGCGTGATCACCGCGATCGGCTCGTTGTTCACGCTGACCGACGTCATCAACGCCGCCGTCACGGTGCTCGTGATCATCCAGTCGCTCGCGCAGGTCGCCGCGATCTGGGTGCTGCGCCGCCGTCAGCCGCGGCTCGAACGGCCGTACCGGCAGTGGCTCTACCCGATCCCGACGATCATCGCGCTCATCGGCTGGGTGTATATCTTCGTTTCCGCCACTTGGCTCTCGATTTTCCTGACCATCGCGTGGATCGTGCTCGGTGTCGTCGCCTTCCTGATCTACGCGGCGGCCGAGAAGACGTGGCCGTTCGGGCCGAAGGACATCCGTGAGGCGTTCGCTTCGGCGGACACCACGAACACCGAAGGGGCTCAGGCATGAGGAAACCGCCCATGGCCAGGATCGCCGCGGCCGCCGCGCTGATCCTGGTGCCCGGGGTGCTGAGCGTGGCCACCCCGGCCTCGGCGCAGGTGACGCCGCAGGCCACCGCCCGGCCGCACGGGCTGTCCACGATCGGCCTGGCCGGCTGGCAGGTGCTCACCACCGCGAGCGTCAAGGACGGCGGGGCCAAGGTGTCCGCCCCCGGCTACTCCACCGCGGGCTGGCTGCCGGTGAAGCCGGACGACGCCGGCGCGCCCGGCACCGAGATCAACGCGCTGGTGCAGAACGGCAAGTGCCCGGACGTCTTCTACTCCGACAACCTGCGCAAGTGCTTCGGCTCCGTCAGCAAGCTCGGGCCCGTGGTGACGAAGCCGTTCTCCGACCCGTGGTGGTACCGCACGGACTTCGACCCGTCGTTCACCGCGGGCAAGGCCGCGAAGCTGACCATTCCCGGCATCGTCGGCGAGGGCGACGTCTGGGTCAACGGCACGCTGGTGGCGGGCAAGGACGTGGTGAGCGGCGCGTTCGCCGGGCACACCTTCGACGTCTCGAAGCTGCTGAAGCCGGGCAAGAACAGCCTGGCGATCAAGGTCTACCCGAACGACCCGACGAAGATGTACACCCTCGACGAGGCCGACTGGAGCCAGATCCCGCCGGACAACAACACCGGCCTCCAGTACCCGCCGACGCTGCAGCTGTCCGACGCGCTCACCGGCGACAACGCCCACGTGGTGCAGGACAACGCGGCCGACCTGTCGACGTCCTCGCTCACGGTGAAGGTGGACGTCACGAACACCGCGGCCACCGCGCAGACCGGTCACGTCGCGGCCACCGTCACCCCGCCCGCGGGCGGGGGCGCGCCGATCGTGGCCGAGCAGTCCGTCACGGTTCCCTCGCACGGCAAGCAGACCGTGACGTTCACGCCGGCGAAGTTCCCGCAGCTGAAGATCCGCAAGCCGCAGGTGTGGTGGCCGTACTCGATGGGCGCGCAGCCCCTGTACACCCTGGGCACGGCGGTCTCCGAAGGCGGCGTGCTGTCCACGTCGTCGTCGGACACCTTCGGCATCCGCACGGTGACCTCGAAGCTGATCGGCAAGTCCGCCCCGCTGCCCGACGGCGCGCGCAAGTTCGCCGTCAACGGCAAGGACTTCGTGTTCCGCGGCGGCGGCTTCGCGCCGGACCTGTTCCTGCACTACGACAAGGCCGACACCGCGCACCAGCTCGCGCTGATCAAGAACATGGGCCTGTCCGGCGTCCGGCTCGAGGGCCACGACATGCCGCAGGACTTCTACGACCAGGCCGACCGCGCCGGGCTGCTGGTGCTCGGCGGCTTCATGTGCTGTGACGCCTGGCAGCCCGAGGACGTCTCGAAGCTGACCGAGCGCGACTACACGATCATGCACGACTCGGCCTACTCGATCGGCCAGCGCGAGCGCAGCCACCCGAGCGTCATCGTCTACGGCTGGAGCGACAACGCGCCGGTCGCGCGTCAGGAGACCGAGAGCCTGAAAGCCTTCAAGGACGCGGACTTCCAGGTCCCGATCATCGCTTCGGCGGAGTACAAGAGCACGCCGACGCTGGGCAGCTCGGGGGAGAAGGAGGGGCCGTACGACTGGGTCCCGCCGTCCTATTGGTACGACACCTCGCACTTCGACAGCGACGACTCCAGCCGTACCAACGCGGGCGGTTCGTGGGGCTTCGCCAGCGAGCAGAGCGCCGGGCACACCGTGCCGACGCTGGATTCGATCAAGCGGTTCCTCTCGCCGACGGAGCAGGCGAAGCTGTGGCAGGACCCGGCGTACAACCAGTACCACGCCAACTTCGAGCCCGACCACGGCGGCTACGCGTTCGGCACGCTGTACACATTGGACAACTCCATCACCCACCGGTACTGCCAGTGGGACTCGCTGGAGTCCTATGTGGAGTCCGCGCAGATCGCGAACTACGAGAACACCCGCTCGCAGTTCGAGTCCTTCCTGGCGCACTCCACGGACAAGAAGAACCCGTCGACCGGCGTCGTCTACTGGCAGCTGAACAAGGGCTGGCCGACGCTGCTCTGGTCGCTGTACAACGACGACGGCGACCAGCCGGGCGCGTTCTACGGCGCGAAGAAGGCCAACAAGCCGTTGCACGCGCTCTACGGCTACGACACCGGCACGGTGACCGTCGACAACCTCGGCGCCACCACGCAGTCCGGGCTTTCGGTGCAGGCGAAGGTCTACGACACCGCGGGCAAGGTGCTCGACGACCAGACCGCGAAGAACGTCTCGCTCGGCAGCCAGGGCGTGCTGACCGGCCTGCTGAAGCCGAAGGTGCCGGCCGAGACGAAGGCGCCGGCCAAGGCGCAGGTGTACTTCGTCGAGCTGCAGGTCAGCCAGGGCGGCAAGGTCGTCGACCGCAACGTCTACTGGATGTCCACGCAGAAGGACGTCGTCGACTGGGGCAAGACCCTGGGCCAGCCGCAGGCGACGCTGAGCCAGTACAGCGACCTCACGGCGCTGCAGGACCTGCCGAAGTCGCAGATCGGCGTGCAGGCCACGACGAAGGCCGCGCCCGGTCCGGACGGGGCCGACACCGCCACCACGGTCACGGTGACCAACACGTCGAAGACCCCGGCCGTCGGGTTCTTCCTGCGGGCCGACGTCCGCCGGGGCACGCCGGACGGGCACGAGGCCGCCGGTGACAACCAGCTGGCCGCGGCGACCTGGGACGACAACGACATCACGTTGTGGCCCGGGCAGTCGCAGACGCTGACCGTCAGCTACCGGGCGGCGGACCTGCACGGCGCGGCGCCGGTGATCAGCGTCGACGGGTTCAACACCGGCCGCGTCGTGGTGCCCGCCGGTAGGCACGGCGGTGGTCATGCGGCCGTCCCGCCGCGGATCGAGGGGACCCGCGAGTGAGGTCCGAAGAACTGGTCCTCGGCATCGATTTCGGCGGCACGAAGGTGGCGCTGGGCCTCGCCGGCCGTGACGGCACCCTGCTGGCCACGCGCCGGCTGGACACCGACGCGGCGGCGGGGGCCGAGCAGGTGGTGACGCGCGCGCTCGCCGAGGCCAGGTCCCTGGTCGCGGACGAGCACGCGTCGCCCGGCTCGGTCGGCGTCGTCAGCCCCGGGATCGTGCTGCCGGACCGCATCCTCCTCGCGCCGAACGTGCCGGGGTGGGAGCGGCTGCACCTGAAGGAGCTGGTGGCCGCCGAGTTCCCGGACGTGCCGGTCGCGGTCGGCACGGACGCGAAGGCGGCGGCGCTGGCGGAGTGGAAGTGGGGCGCGCTCGCCGGGGCCGACCCGGCGGTGTTCCTCTCGCTGGGCACCGGCATCGCGGCGGCGGTGCTGGTCGGCGGCCGGCTGCTGACCGGTGCCAACGGGGCCGCGGGCGAGATCGGCTACAACCTGCTCGCCCCACCGGACACCGACGGTTTCGCCAGCGGAGCGGCGCCGCTGGAGGAAGCCGTGGGCGGGCGTGGGCTGGGCAGCCGGGCGAGCGCGCTGCTCGGCCGCCCGGTCACCGCCGGCGAGCTGTTCGCGCTGGCCCGGGAGAACACCCAGGCCAAGGAGCTGGTCACGGCGGCGCTCGACGAGCTGTCCATGCACGTGGCCAACCTGGCGATCGCGTTCGACCCGCAGCGCGTCGCGGTGGGCGGCGGGCTGGTCCGCTCGGCCGACGTGCTGCTGCCCGCCCTGCGCGACCGCCTGGCCGCGGCCGTGCCGTTCCCGCCCGAGCTGGTGTCGGCGCGGTTCGACCAGGACGCCTCCCTGCTGGGCGCCGTCGCGCTCGCGCTGGGGGAGGGCTGACCCCTGCGGATGCCCTGAAGGCCACCATGAGGGCGGATACGACCCTGAAGGTGGCCTTCAGGGACCTCCGGCGGGGGACTGGCCCTCGCCCGGGTTGTCCGTCAAGGCCTCCTTACCCGCGTGCTACGCGGGTAAGGAGGCCTTGACGGCCTTTCACGCCAGGCGGACGCGGGTCGATTCGCGGACCACGAGTTCCGGGGTGAAGACGACCTGCCGCCGCTGCGGCGGCTCGTCGCCGGTTTCGGCGAGCAGGAGGCTCGCGGCGGTGCGGCCGAGGCGCAGCGCGGGCTGGCGCACGGACGTCAGCGGGACCGCCGCCGCGCCCGCGAACTCGATGTCGTCGTAGCCGACGATCGCCATCTCGGCCGGGACGCGGATGCCCGCGCCGACCATCGCCTGCAGGACGCCGAGGGCGAGCAGGTCGTTGGCGCAGAACACGGCCGTCGGGCGGGGGCTCATGCCGAGCAGGCGCGCGCCGGCGTCGCGGCCGGACGTGACGTCCAGGCCGATCGCCTCCAGCACGGACAGCTCGGCGCCGGATCCGGCCAGCCCGGAGCGCAGGCCGAGGTCGCGGTCGCGGCACTGGGTGAGCAGCATCGGGCCGTTGACGAACGCGATCCGCCGGTGCCCGGTCTCCAGCAGGTGCCGCGCCGCGAGCTCACCGCCGGCGACGTCGTCCACCGACACCGAGCTGGCGTCCTCCGCGGGCACCTTGCGGTCCACGAACACGTACGGGATCCCGCTGCGCCGGAACGCCTGCATCGCGTCGCCGGCGGTGTCGACCGGGCTCAGCAGCACCCCGCGGACCCGCTGCTCGGCGAGCATCGCGAGGTACGACGCCTCGGTCTCCACCCGCTGGCCGCTGTTGCAGGTGATGATGTTGAGGCCCTCGTCGTGCGCGGCCTCCTCGGCGCCGCGGGCGACGTCGACGAAAAACGGGTTGCCGAGGTCCAGCACCAGCAGCGCCATGATCCGGCTGCGGCCCGCGCGCAGCTGCCGCGCGGACTCGTCGCGGACGTAGCCCAGCTCCTGGATCACCGACAGCACGCGGTTGCGCGTGGCGGTGGCGACCACGTGCGGGCGGTTGACCACATTGGACACCGTGCCGATCGAGACGCCGGCCTGCCTGGCCACGTCCTTGATGCCGACCACGGCCCTCCCTCAAGTCTTCGAGAACTCAAGGCCAGCGTAACACGCATATGAAACGTTTCAGAGGTCAGGGTTCCCGGCGCGTCGACCAGGATTCCGCGGGGCGGGCGGGCCCGGAAGGCGAGTCCCCGCGACGGCGGCTTCCCGACGGTAGCTGAAACGATCCGGCATAGCCAGCCGGACTCGGCGTGGTGCGGCTGGGGGTTGATTCCCCGTCCACGGACTGGTTACGCTCGCTCAGCCCGGTGATTGATACGTTTCAAGCCAGGGGATGGCCGCGCGCCGCCCCGCGTCAAGGAGGACGCCTTGGCCGTCAGCGTCGTCGCAGCCGTCCGCTTCGAACACCTCGATCCCGCGCTCGGCGTCGGCACGGCCGAGCCGCGGATCTCCTGGCAGGTCCGGACCGAGGACCCCGGCTGGGCGCAGACCGCGTACGAGGTGGAGCGCGACGGCGGCGCCCCCGTCCGCGTCGAGTCCGGCGAGCAGGTGCTGGTGCCGTGGCCGTTCGAGCCGCTGGCATCACGGGCCCGCGCGGTCGTCCGCGTCCGCGTCGCCTCGGGGGAGAGCTGGAGCGACTGGAGCGAACCGACACCCGTCGAGGCGGGCCTGTTGGACGCGGGGGACTGGACCGCCCGGTTCGTCAGCCCGCGCGCGCTTGGCGCGATCGGCGGGCGTGCGCCCGTGCTGAGTCGCAAGTGGACATCGCGCGCGGCCGTCGCGTCGGCCCGGCTCTACGTCACCGCGCTCGGCGTCCACTCGGCCACGCTCAACGGCTCGCGGATCGGCGACGAGGTGCTCGACCCGGGCTGGACCAGTTACCGCAATCGTTTGCGGTACCGGACGCACGACGTCACGGCGCTGATCGGCGAGGGCGAGAACCGCCTCGAAGTGCTGCTGGGCAACGGCTGGTACCGCGGCCGCCTCGGCTGGACCGGCCAGCGCGGCGTGTACGGCGACCGCGTGGCCCTGCTGGCGCAGCTGGAGGTCCGCTACGACGACGGCACCACTGAGGTCGTCGCCACCGACGAGCGGTGGACCGCGCACGAGAGCGGCGTCGTCGACAACGACCTCTACGACGGCCAGCGCACCGAACTCCGCCCGCACGAGTCCGTTGTGGACGGTGTGGCGGTGCTGCCGGACCCGCCCGGTGCGCTCGTCGCCCCGGACGGCCCGCCGGTCCGGGTGACGCAGGTGCTGCCCGCCGTGACGGTCTCGACGTCGCCGTCCGGCGCCACGCTGGTGGACTTCGGGCAGAACCTCGTCGGCTGGGTGCGGCTCAAGGTCCGCGGCGCGCGGGCCGGCCAGGAGGTGACCGTGCGGCACGCCGAGGTGCTCGAACACGGCGAGCTGGGCACCCGGCCCCTGCGCAGCGCGAAGGCGACCGATTCGTACGTGCTCGACGACGACGCCGAGGTGGTGCTGGCGCCGGAGTTCACCTTCCACGGCTTCCGCTACGCCGAGGTCACCGGCGTCGAAGGCCTCGCCACGGCCGACGTCGAGGCCGTCGTGGTGGGCAGCGACCTGCGCCGCACCGGCTGGTTCGGCTGCTCGGAGCCGCTGCTGGAGCGCTTCCACGAGAACGTGGTGTGGAGCATGCGCGGCAACTTCCTCGACCTGCCCACCGACTGCCCGCAGCGCGACGAGCGGCTCGGCTGGACCGGTGACATCCAGGTGTTCTCGCCGACCGCCTCGTTCCTGTTCGACACCGCCGGGTTCCTGTCTTCGTGGCTGAAGGACCTGGCGGCGGAGCAGTCCGAGGACGGCTCCGTGCCGTTCGTGGTGCCCGACGTGCTGCACACCGAATCGCCCGCCGCGACGGCGTGGGGCGACGCCGCGACCGTCGTGCCGTGGGTGCTGCACCAGCGTTATGGCGACGTCGAGGTGCTGCGGCGGCAGTTCCCCAGCATGCGCGGCTGGGTCGACCGGATGGCGGCGGCGACCACCGGCGGCGTCTGGGCGGGCGGCTTCCAGTTCGGCGACTGGCTGGACCCGGACGCGCCGCCGGACGACCCGTTCGCGGCGAAGGCCGACCCGGACGTGGTCGCCACGGCCTACCTCGCGCACTCGGCGGGCATCGTCGCGGACGCCGCGCGCCTACTGGGCCTCGACGAGGACGCCGCGACGTACGCGGACATCGCCGCACGTACACGGGAGGCTTTCGCGCGGGAGTACGTCACGGGCTCCGGGCGCGTAGTGAGCGACGCGCAGACGGCGTACGCGCTGGCGCTGGAGTTCGCGCTCCTGCCGGAGGCCGGGCAGCGCGCCGTGGCCGCCCGCAGGCTCGCGGATCTGGTGCGCGCCAGCGGTTTCCGCATCGGCACCGGGTTCGTCGGGACGCCGCTGATCGCGGACGCGCTGACCGCGTCCGGGCGGCCCGACCTCGCGTACCGGCTGGTGCTGGAACGCGGCAACCCGTCGTGGCTCTACCCGGTGACCATGGGCGCCACCACGATCTGGGAGCGCTGGGACTCGATGCTGCCGGACGGCTCGGTGAACCCGGGCGAGATGACGTCGTTCAACCACTACGCGCTCGGCGCCGTCGCGGACTGGCTGCACCGGACCGTCGCCGGTCTCGCGCCGTCGTCGCCGGGCTACCGCTCGCTGGAGGTCCGGCCGCGGCCGGACGCGGCGTTGACGCACGCGTGGGCGCGGCACGAGACGCCCTACGGCGAGGCCTCGGTTTCGTGGCGGCGCGAGGACGGCCGGTTCACGCTCGACGTCGTCGTCCCGGCGGGCGCCTCGGCCACGGTGCACGTGCCCGGCGCGGAGCCCGTCCACGTCACGCACGGGCGGCATTCGTGGACGGTGGCGGACCCGTGCGCGGCGGCCGAGGCTCGTAAGGTCAAGCCGCGGACCGTGCGGGAGCTGATCGACGCACCCGCGCTGTGGGCTTCGTACACCGACGTGCTGGTCGGCTTCGAACTGGCCACGGACGCGGCCGACCTCGCCCGGCAGGCCGCGCCCTACCTGGGTCTCACCCCCGCTGAGCTGCCGGAGTTCCTCGCGCGCAAGGACTTCGCCGGGCGGGGCACCGAGGCGCGGGCCGCGGTGGAGGAGCTGCTGCCCGGCTGAGACCCCGGGGCACGCCTGCGCAAGGGGCAGCGCAGCCGGTCGCCCACATTACTGCGGCGTGCCCTGAAGGCCACCTTGAGGGCATCTAGGTCCCTCATGGTGGCCTTGAGGGCATTTCAGGTCCCTCATGGTGGCCTTCAGGGCATGACGGGACGACGGGTTCGCGGCTAGCATCAGCGTGGTTTGCTCATTCTGGGAGGAGCCCGGGTGCGGATTCTCGTTTTCCTGTCGACTGTCGTGCTGGCCTGGTTCCTCACCGGGGCGGTCGCCTCGGCCGGTCCCGTGCTGGAGGGCGACACCGACAACCCGGTCTCGCCCGCGCCGGCGGTCAGCCGCCCGGACGCCCCGCACTGCACCGTGTCGCTGGCCGACAAGTTCCCCTCCAACGCGGCCGACGGCAGCCCGCAGACGTTCTCCGGCACGCTCACGCCGCCGAAGAGCTGCCCCGGGCCGTGGGCGAAGGTCGTGCTGGACCAGACCGTGACGGTCAGCGGCCGCCAGTACGACCGGATCGGCGACCTCCTGATCGGCGGCACCGAGGTGTGGTGGGGCACCACGGAGGAGCCCAGCGGCGAGGGCCACCGCGCGATCACGTACCACTTCGACAAGGACCTGACGCCGTACACCGCGTTGCTGCGCACCCCGCAGCCGTTCACCGGCGGCATCGGCAACTACACCTCCGACGTCTACACCGGTGTTTACGCGCAGACCGTCACGCTCACCTACTACCGCGCCGACCACGCGCACCCGGCGCCCGCGACGGCCGACCGCGTCGTCGGCTTCCCGCACGCCGACGCGGCGCCCGGCGCCGCCACCGTCCACTTCGCCGCGAAGGACTTGCCGCGCAACATCACCGGCGCCCGGCTCGAGGTGACGCTGGAGGGTGGCGCCTGCGACGAGCAGTGGTTCGACGACGTGCCCGACGAGGTCGCCGCGAAGTACCCGGCCGCGAACATGTGCGGGCACGGCCCGTTCCGCGAGGCGAACGCGGCGCTCGACGGCGCCCCGATCGGCGGCGTGCAGACGTTCCCGCACATCTACTCCGGCGGCATCGTGCCCACGCTGTGGCGGCCGGTGGTCGCGATCGGCACGTTCAGCCTGCACGCCGAGACGCTCGACATCACGCCGTTCGCCGGGCGGCTCGTCGACGGCGGCGCGCACGACCTATCGTTCACCGTGCCGGACATCGGCGGCTCCTGGAGCGTGGTGGCGACCCTGCTGCTCGACACCGACCACCACGCCGCGCGGACGTCCGGCGCGCTGACGCAGGACGACGTCGCCCCGGTGGCGCCGAAGCAGACGGTGGTGAAGGACATCGCGGGCGGGGTGAACGCCACCGTGACCGCGCACCGCGACGACGTGACCGCGGGCTACCTCGACACCTCCGCGGGACGCGTCTCCACGCGGGTGGAGCGCACGCGGGACTACCGCAACAGCGACGACGTGACGGCTGCCGGCCTGACGCAGCACGTGGTGCAGTCCGACGCCGGGCGGCAGACCTCGGTGTCCATAATGGACGGAAAGGTGCGCTCGGCGGCGCGGCACGACTGGTCGTACCCGCTCACGGTGGACGCCTCGGCCGCGAACTACGTCGACGACCAGAACTTCCGGCTCACCGGCGCGGTGGACATGACGATGCAGCTGTCCGACCTCACCGGCGACGGCCGGTCGTGGTGGCCGGTTTCGGCGTCACGCGAATGGCTCGGCTCGTCCGGCGTGCTGGCGCGCACGAACGGCGTCAACACGGAGTCCGACGGCAGCTCCCGCACCACGTACGCGGGCGCAGACGACCGCGGCCGGCCGTACTGGCACGCCATCACGACCGATCACGGCCTGGTCACGGTGGACGTGGGGATCCCGCGGCGCGGGTGACGGCCGTCTCCGCCGTCATCACTCGTTCGGTGCAGTGGGGTAGTCTCGCCGCCATGGGGAGTCTCCGTTCGCGTGTCCTCGCCTGGGTCGGCCGCCGATACCTCGCCCGGCAGCAGAAGCGGGGTTTCGACCTCGAAAAGATGGCCTTCCTGCCGGACACCGCGCTGATGCCGCTGCGGCGTGACGGCCTCGACCCCGTCGCCGAGCTGGGCGCCGCGCGGGACGAGGCGCCGATCCGGAAGCTGGACATGCCGTTCGGCCTGAACGCCTGGCTCGTCACCGGGTACGAGGAGGCCAAAGCCATCCTCGTCAACGCGTCGGAGTTCAGCAACGACTTCACCAACCTGGTGGGCAACGCCGGCGTCACCGAGGACCAGAACCCGGGCGGCCTCGGCTTCGCCGACCCGCCGGTGCACACGCGGCTGCGCAAGCTGCTGACGCCGGAGTTCACCATGCGCCGGCTCAGCCGGCTGACCCCGCGGATCGACGAGATCGTGACCGAGCAGCTCGACGCGATGGCTGCCACTGAGGGCCCGGTCGACCTGTGGGAGCAGTTCGCGCTGCCGATCCCGTCGCTGGTGATCTGCGAGCTGCTCGGCGTGTCCTATGAGGACCGCGCCGACGTCCAGCGGCTGAGCACCGCGCGGTTCGACCTGTTCGGCGGAGCGAGCGCCTCGCTCGGCGCGATGTCGGAGTCGCTGGAATACCTGCTGGAGATCGTCCGGAAGCAGCGCCAGGAGCCGGGCGACGGCCTGCTCGGCATGCTGATCAAGGAGCACGGCGACGAGATCAGCGACCAGGAGCTGGCCGGCCTCGCCGACGGCGTGCTGACCGGCGGCCTGGAGACCACGGCGAGCATGCTCGTCCTCGGCGCGCTGGTCGTGCTGCGCGACCCGGTGGCCTTCGAGGCCGCGAACGGCGACGACGACGCGGTGCACCGTTTCGTCGAAGAGCTGCTGCGTTACCTGGCCGTGGTCCAGATGGCGTTCCCGCGTTTCGCCAAGCAGGACATCGACATCGAGGGCGTCCACATCGGCGAGGGCGACATCGTGCTGGTGTCCTTGTCCGGCGCCAACCGCGACGGCGAGCTGGGCGCGGACATGGAGAGCTTCGACGCCACCCGCGAGCCCACCTCGCACCTGGCGTTCGGCTACGGCGCCCACCGCTGCATCGGGGCGGAGCTGGCCCGCATGGAACTGCGCACGGCGTACCCGGCCCTGGTCCGGCGCTTCCCGAAACTGCGCCTGGCGGTCGAGCCGGAGGAACTGGTCTTCCGCAAGGTGTCGATCGTTTACGGGCTTGATTCGCTGCCGGTGCTGGTGAACTGACCCCGGCTGGTCGCACCTGCGCACGGGTCCGCCGATGTGCGCGGCTGCGATCGCCGATGGTGTGCGGTCGCGATCAGCGATGGTGTGCGGCTGCGATCGCCGATGGTGTGCGGTCGCGATCAGCGATGGTGTGCGGCCGCGATCGCCGACGGTGCGCGGCCGCCATCGCCGACGGTGCGCAGCTGCGATTGCCGCCGTGCATCGTCGCCATCGCGGCGCCATCTCGTGTCTCTGCCGGGCCGCTGCCGCATCGGCCGCCGCCGCATCGGTTGGCGCAGACACCGAAGCTGCGCCCCCGAAGCCCGCCATGCCGGGGGCAGCCAGGGCAACCCAAGGGCAGCTCGCCGGCGCAACCCAGAGGTATCCCGCCAGGGCAACCCAAGGGCAGCCCGCCGGCGCCGCCCAGAGGCAGTCCTCCAGACGCAAACCCAGGCGCCGCCCAAAGTTCAGCCAGGGCGACCGGCGCGAGTCAAAGTCAGCGGACCCCACGAGGCCGGAACTGGATGCTGATCCGTGGCCCCACCCCCTTGGCCGTCTTGGGGATCGCGTGTTCCCAGGTGCGCTGGCAGGAGCCGCCCATGACGATCAAGTCGCCGTGGCCCAAGGGGTAGCGGTGGGATTCGCCGCCGCCGCGGGGGCGTAGGGCCAGTACGCGGGGGGAGCCCACCGAGAGGATCGCGACCATGGTGTCCTCGCGGCGCCCGCGGCCCAGGTTGTCGCCGTGCCAGGCGACGCTGTCGCGGCCGTCGCGGTAGTGGCAGAGGCCCGCGGTGCGGAACGGCTCGCCCAGTTCGGGGGCGTAGTACGCGCTCAGCGACTCCCGCGCCGAGGTCAGCACCGGGTCCGGCAGCGGCGCGTCCTCACGGTAGAAGCACAACAGCCGCGGGACCGCCACGACCCGGTCGTACATCTGCCTTCGCTCCTCCTGCCACGGGACCTCTTCGGCGAGCCGCGTGAACAGCTCACCGGATCCCGACAGCCAGCCGGGCAGCACGTCGACCCACGCGCCGTCGCCCAGCTCGGTGCGCCGGACGGCGCCGAGCGGGCCCAGCTCGGCCGGCCCGGAGTCGCCGAACAGCGAGCCCTGCAGTGCCTGTGTCATGCCAGCCACTCTACACGATCATTCGAACGTATGTTCGCATGCGAGGTGGCGATGCGATGGAAGACGTCCCGAACCTGGTGGTCAAGCCGACGTAGCCATGGCCACAACTTGATCCCACGTCATTCGTCGCCCTTCTTCGAAAAGCGCGTCGAACTTGTCCTGACCGGTCTCGGCCATCGCGGTCGCCTTGGTCCGCCGGTGCTGCTGCTGGAACTGGACGATCATCGACGGCCCGAACCGGTCGATGAGCACCGAGGCCGCGCCGGCCAGGCGAGCCGACCGCTCCGGTCGCCCGCCGAGCGCGGCGGTGGCTGCCAGGAAATCCAGCGCATACATCATTGTGAGGCTGGCTCCGAGCCGGTCACAGATCGCGACGGCCTCCCGCAAAACCCGCTCGGCGCCCTCCGCCTCGCCGAGTTGGAGCAGGACGAGACCTCGGTAGTTGAGTGCCGAAGCCAGTTCGTATGGACCGCCCTGGCATCGAAGCTGGGTCTCGATCTCGACCAGCAGACGGTGGGCTTCCTCATGCCGCCCCAGCATCGTGATGGCGTGTGCCCTCGCCACGCGGGCCGTGGCCAGCGAGCTCGTCCAGCCCAGCCTGCCCATCGCGTTCGCCGCCTCGCCGAACACCAGCTCGGCGGTCTCGTGGTCCTCCGCCCACGCGGCGACATAGCCGCGATGCAGCAGCGCCATCGCCTGGGTGGCGAGATCGCCGGTCTGCTTGGCCACGCGAACACTTTCTCCGACCGCCTGAACGGCTTCACCCGGGCTGCTTCCGTACAGCGCCACGCCGAACATGGCGAGCACACCGGCCCGGGGGCTCGCGCCGAGTGATCCGTCGGCAGCGGTCAGCGCTTCACCGGCCCAACGCCGGCATTCGGAGAAGCGGCCCTTGATCACCCACAACTGCCAGAACACGAAGATTCCAGCGAACCGGTCGAGCCGGCCGTGGTCGAGCAGCCACCGCATCGCCGCCCGCAGATTGTCGTGCTCGGACAGCAACCGGTCCAGCCAGACCCGCTGCCCGGGCCCCTCGACGCCGGCTCGCGCGGTCTTGGCGAAGTCTTCGAAGTAGGCGGCGTGCCGCGCCCGGCCCGCATCCTCCTCCGACCGCGCCAACGCGAAGGTGCGAATGGTCTCCAGCATGGTGAAGCGGGCTTCGTCGGTGCCTCGGACTTGCTGACGGGTGATGAGGCTGGAATCCAGCAACCGGCTGAGGAGTTCAAGCGTGCCCGCTTGGTCGACATCGGCGATCGCCGCCGCGGCCTCCACTGTCCAGCCACCGGCGAAAATCGCCACCGAACCGAGCATCGCCTGCTCATCGGCGTCCAGCAGGTCATAGCTCCACGCGATCGTGGAGCGCAGCGTTCGCTGCCGGTGTGGCCGATCGCGGGCACCGCCGGCCAGAAGGTCGTGCGACTGGCCGAGCTGGCCGAGAAGCGCCGCCAGCGGCAGCAGCCGCGTTCGGGCCGCGGCAAGTTCGATCACCAGGGGAAGCCGGTCGAGGCGATGGCAGATCGCGTCGACGACCAGGGGATCGAAGTCTTCGGTCACCGGACTCGCCTGGTTTGCCCGCTCGGTGAACAGATCGATGGCGGCCGGTGCTGCCAACGGCTCCACCGGCCGGACGTGCTCTCCGTGGAGCCCCAGCGGTGCGCGGCTGGTGGCCAGGATCGTGAGCCGCGGTGCGGCATCCAGCAGCGAGCCGATCTCGGGTGCGGCGTCCAGCACGTGTTCCATGTTGTCCAGCAGGATCAGGGTGTGCCGGGTGCGGAGGCAGACCTGAAGAGTTTCCCGGAGGGGCCGGCCGCCCATGTCCTGGATGCCCAGGCTGCTGGCGATGGTGGACAGGACCAGGTCCGGGTCGGACAGCGGCGCCAGCAGAACCAGCACGACACCGTTGGTGAAGCAGGATGCCAGCCGCGCCGAGATCTCCAGAGCCAGCCGGGTCTTGCCGACTCCGCCCGGGCCGGTCAGCGTGAGCAACCTCGCCCCGCCCGTGGTCAACCGCTCGACGGACTCGGTCACCTCGCGGTCACGGCCGATCAACCGGGTACGCGGGGCCGGCAGTCCCCGGAGGGAGTCGCAGGGCAGCGACGGCGCCGGCGTGGCCTCCCCGGTACTGGACACCGGGTCTTGCCGCGGTGGCGGGTCGAGCGCGGGATCGTTGCGCAGGATGGCGAGTTCGAGCTGTCGCAGCTCTCGGCCGGGGTCGATACCCAGCTCCTCGGCCAGGTGCGCCCGGGTCTGCCGGCCCATATCCAGCGCGTGGCCGGCCTGCCCGCCGCGGTACCGCGCGAGCATCAGCTGGCAGACCAGCCGCTCCCGGGTCGGGTGGGTCTCGACCAGCGTCGTGAGCTCACCGAGAACGTTGTGGTGGTGACCCAGCCGCAGCAGGCTGTCGAACCGGTCTTCCTGCGCGACCAGACGAGTTTCCGCCAGCCCTCCACACAACCGTTCCCGAACCTCGGGGGTGGCGGTGTCGGCCAGCGCCGGGCCGGTCCACAGGCTCAGCGCCTGCTCCAGCAACGTCACCTTGCGCCGGTCGTCGCGGGTGCCGCGGGCCTGCTCGATCCACCGCTGGAACCGGTGGACGTCGATCCGCATCGGATCCGCGTGCAGCCGGTATCCGGGTCCCTGGGTGGATATCGCCACCTCGGCGGCACCGGCCTTGGCCAGTAGCGACCGGAGATTGGACACCTGCACCTGGATCGCGTGGGTGGCGCTGCGTGGCGGCTCACCGGGCCACAGCCACTCCACCAGCCGCTCGATCGGCACCACCCGGTCGACATCCCAGGCCAGCACGGCCAGCACGAGTCTCTGCTGCCGTGGGCCAAGGTCCACCGCCGTGTCGCCGACTCGAACCTGCACCGGCCCCAGCAACCGCAGCTCCACACACACCTCCCAGGTGAGTTCGTGCTGCTGACAAGAGGATGTCCGCTTCGGTCAGATACCTCAAACGATTACTCCGACCGGGCTATGACCCGGCTCTGAGCCGCCTTCGCCACGGTGATGAGCACCAGCACGACAACCACCTGAGGAGATGGCGTGAACGTCAGATCGATGAGTTCCCGGACGAGCCGCGCGCCTCCACTCTGTCGCCGGTGCCACGCTCACCGAGCTTCTCCTGAGTGACTGTGTCGACAGTGTCACTATCGTTTTCAGAGAAGGGAAATGTCATGAAAACTGCTCTTCGTATTATTCTGACAGCAGCGGCCCTGGCGTCCGGAATGTTTTCCGCGACCAGCACCGCGACCGCGGCCCCTGCTGCATGCACTTTTCACAGCTGGTCCGGTTTGATCGGCGATAGGTATAATACTTTTGGCGGTTTGACCGGCGTGCTGGGGTGTCCGACTACCGATGAACGCGATGTGAGCGAAGGGCATGGGCGGATTCAGTATTTCCAGAACGGCGTCATCACGTCGTCGCCGACAACCGGCCCGAGCTCGGTGGAGACACTCTGGAACTCCGGCGCGCAGCTGTCCTTCGACTGGTACACCACCGCCCCGCTGAATTACGACGTCTGGCTGCTCAACGTCCGCTTCAACGGCACGGATCGTGGACTCGATCGCGAGCTGCCGGCCATCTCGGGCACTGCGGTAGGGCGGAGCAGTGGCCGGACCACTATAGGCTTTGCCGGTTCGGGAAACTACCGTGTCGCGATCGAGGGTTGCGATCTCGGCGGCGGCCACACCTGTCGGCAGGGCTGGACGAACCCGCTCTATCTGAGCCTTTAAGGGAGGGGCAGGCATGAAATTCGCTCTTCGGATTGTTCTGGCAGCGGTAACTCTGGTGTCCGGGGTGTCTTTCGCGACCAGTCCCGCGATCGCGGCTCCTGCGGAATGTACTTCTCACAACTGGTACGGTTTGATCGGCGCCAGGTATGAATACTTTGGCGGATCGGCCGGGGTGCTGGGGTGTCCGACTACCGAGGAACTCGAGGTGAGCGAAGGGCGTGGACGGATTCAGTATTTCGATCGCGGGGTCATCACGTGGTCTCCGGCCACTGGCCCGAACTCGGTGCAAACACTCTGGAAGGCCGGCAACGGACAGTTGCTCTTCGACTGGTACACCACCGACCCGCTGAATTACAACGACTGGCTGCTCAACGTCCGCTTCAACGGCACGGATCGTGGACTCGATCGCGAGATGCCGGTTGGTCAGAACTTCGATGTCTTCCGTACCGCCGGCCGCACTGCCATCGGCACTGTGGGTTCGGGAAGCTACCGTGTCGCTGTCGAGGGTTGTGATCGCTCCGGCGGAGGCACTCATACCTGTCGGCAAGGCTGGACGAATCCGCTCTATCTCATGTACTGACCGGAGCAGGTCGCCTTGGGTGGATCCAACGCACTCAAGGCGACCTTCAGTCGTTGGCCCGGCGGATTCGTTGGCCCAGTGGATTCGATGGCAGAGTGGACTCGTGCTCGCTGGCCCACCGCCCCGCCGGAGGAAGGCGATGTCCTCATGAAAGCAGTTCAGTACCGGAGTGTCGGCGCGGCGCCTGAGGTCGTCGAGGTCCCCGATCCCGAGCCGGGTCCGGGTCAGGTGCTGGTGAAGGTCACCGCGGCCGGCTTGTGTCACTCCGACCTCGCCCTGATGCACATGACGGCGGAGCGGTTGCCGTTCCCGCTGCCGTTGTCCCTCGGCCACGAGGGTGTGGGGACGGTGGCGGCGCTCGGGGAGGGTGCGGCGGGGGTGGTGGTCGGCGACAGTGTCGCCGTTTATGGCGCGTGGGGTTGTGGTGTCTGCGCTGCGTGCGCGGCGGGCCGGGAGAACTATTGCCCGCATGCCCGTGGGCTGGGTATCCGTTCTCCAGGGCTGGGTGCTCCGGGTGCTCTCGCGCAGTACCTGCTCGTCGATGACGTGCGTCATCTGGTTCCTTTCGTGGGGCTTGACCCGGTGGCTGCCGTGTCGCTGACCGATGCCGGTCTGACCCCGTACCACGCCGTCAGGTGGGCGTTGCCTGCGTTGGTGCCGGGTTCGACCGCGGTGGTGATCGGTGTCGGCGGCCTGGGTCATGTGGCGATTCAGTTGCTGCGTGCGCTCACTCCGGCGCGGGTTGTCGCGCTTGACGTGGGTGAGGACAAGCTGGCTCTCGCTCGGGAGGTCGGTGCGCACGAGGCGCTGGTGTCGGACGCGTCCGTGCCTGAGGCGATCCGTACGCTCACCGGTGGCTTCGGCGCCGAGGCGGTGTTCGACTTCGTCGGGGTGGAGGCGACTGGTCGCATCGCTGTCGCGTCCGCTGCCGCGGAGGCACGGGTGCTGAACGTCGGTTTGGGTGGCGGCGCGATGCAGATGGGCTTCATGCTGGTGCCGCCCGGTATGAGCGCGTACGCCCCGTACTGGGGGACTCGCGGTGATCTCGTCGAGGTGATCGCTCTCGCCCAGGCGGGCGCGTTGTCTGTCCGGACCGAGATCTACACCCTTGACGAGGCCCCGCTCGCGTACGAGCGGCTGGCCGCCGGAAAGGTCACCGGCCGCGCGGTCGTCCTGCCCCACGGCTGACCGGTCGCGCAGGTGGTCATCCGGCCGTAGGCGGTTCCTCGGCCGGTTTCGGGTGCGCGGTCACCACCAGCCGATGCGTGCGCGCGCCCGGAGCCGCCTCGTCGTGGTAGCGCGAGACGAGGCCGGCGACGAGCGCGGTCAGCTCGTCCGTGAACGCCGCGCGGTCGCGGGCCGAGCCGAACGCGATCTCGGTGTCGAGGGTCAGGGTCGCCAGGGGCTGTTCGGCGCGGGCGGCGCGGCGGGCGAGCCCGGCGACCTCCCGCACCGTCCGGCCGGCGACGGCGAGCTGGTAGGCCGACGACAGCTGGTCCGGCTTGATCGCGCGCCGCCCGGCCTCGCCGAGGGCGGCGGGGGAGACCAGGTACGACGCGGCGGTGGCGGTGAAGAGCCGTTCCGTCAGCCCGCCCCACTGGCGCGTGCCCGCGGGCACGACGAGGCCGTGCGCCTCCAGCGCGCGCAGGTGGTAGTGCACTTTCTGCCGCGAGAGCCCGAGGCGCGCGGCGAGCGCGGCGGCGGACGCCGGCTCGGTCAGCGCCGCCAGCAGCCGCGCGCGGACCGGGTCCAGCGCGGTGGCCGCCGCGGCCGGGTCCTCGATCACCTCGACGTCACGCATGCACTGAGCCAAGCATTGACAACCAAAGTCGGCAAGGGCCCCGGAACGGGTGCTTGTCTGTTTCCGCCCGTGCTCGTACAGTCAGCACCCAGGTCCGGCCAGTGGTCTGGACCTGCCCCACTACCGCCGCCCTGAGTTGCATGGAGGTTGGCTAGTGCGCGGAAGATTACGCCTTGGCGCGGTGCTCGCCGGGGCCCTGTTCGGCCTGGCTGTGGTGACCCCGGTCGCGAGTGCGCAGGTCGGCACGGGACCGTGGAACTCCTGGTCGCCGGGCTATGCGGAGCAGGAACGCGGGTGCGGCCAGATCAGCGGCCTCACCTTCAAGCTCACCTGCTCGACCGGCAGCGGCGACCAGCGCGCCGAGCGGCGGTACGACACCTACACCGGCGGCACGCACCAGTTCGAGGGCTCGTTCAAGATCACCAGCATGAGTGGCACGCGCATCAGCGTGAAGCAGACCTTCCGCGACGGGTCGAACGCGGGCCCGTACTTCCTGCTGGCGGTCGAGAAGGGCGGCCGGATGTACGCGGTGGAAGGCGGGCAGACGCTCGCCAGCGGCGCCACCGTCGGGACTTCCGTGCGGGTCAACACGATCAACCAGGTCGGCAGCACGCACAAGGTCTACGTCAACGGCTCGCTCAAGCAGACCATCGACAGCCCGGGCGGCAGCTACTACGACAAGTTCGGCTCGTACCGGACCTCCAGCGGGGCCGGCCCGATCACCGTGCAGTGGAGCGGCGTCAAGTTCTGGACGAAGTGACCCCGCGGGCGGTGTCCCCGGTGTCCGCCGGGGGCGCCGCCCACTCGGCCGGGGAGTCCCATGAGGACAGTCGCAGCCCGCTGGTGAACCGCCGCGGCGCGCCGGTCAGCGGATCGTCGAACTCGAGCGTCTTCGCCAGCAGCTGCAACGGTTTCGTGAAGTCGTCGAGCGGGGTTTCGGTGAGCACGGGGTAGAAGCCGTCGCCGAGGATGGGGATGCCGAGGCCGTTGAGGTGCACGCGCAGCTGGTGCGTGCGGCCGGTGGCGGGCACCAGCCGGTAGCGGCCCAGCCCGTCGCGGCGCTCCAGCAGCTCCACGTACGTCTCGGCGTTCACCTCGCCCGGAACCTCTTGGGCGGCAAGCACTCCGCGCTCCTTGACGATCCGGCTCCGGACCGTGCACGGCAGCTCCAGTGCCGGGTCGTACGGCGCGATCGCCTCGTACTCCTTGTGCACCAGGCGGTCGCGGAACATCGTCTGGTACGCCCCGCGCGCGGACGGGGTGATCACGAACATCACCAGCCCGGCCGTGACGCGGTCGAGGCGGTGAGCGGGGGACAGCGCCGGCAGGCCGAGGTCGCGGCGCAGCCGGACCAGCGCCGTCTCCAGGATGTGCTGCCCGCGCGGGATGGTCGCGAGGAAGTGCGGCTTGTCGACCACGAGCAGGTGCTCGTCGCGGTGCACGACGGTGATGCCGAACGGCACCGGCACCTCGTCGGGCAGGTCGCGGTGGAACCAGATGAACGTGCCGGGCGCGAACGCCGTCTCGACGCCGAGCGGGCCGTCCGGGCCGAAGATCCGCTCCTCGCGCAGCATCTCTTCGATCCGCTCGGGCGCGACGCGCGGCAGCCGTTCGACGAGGTGCTCCAGCAGCGTGCCCCACGGGCCTTCGTCGGGCAGCCGCAGCCGGGCCGGGTCGAGCCCGTGGCGGGGCGGCAGCGGGGCCGGGAGCTTGCGTCTCATCGGACGCCGACTCTACTTGTGAGTGTTCATGACGGTTCTAACCGGCATGAACACTCACGAGCCGTTTTGCCGGTAGATCGCGATGTAGCGGGCCTTCGCCTCGGCGTCGGCGAGGTCGAACGCCTCCTTGCGGATGCGCTTGCCGGTGCCCGGCGGGAAGCCGTTGCGGGCCAGGCGGTGGTCGATGCTCTCCTCCATGTACGCGCAGGAGTAGAAGTACGCGACCAGCGCCGCCATCAGCACGATCGCCAGCCGGAGCGGGATCGGGCCGGGCAGCAGCAGCCAGACCAGGCAGAGCGGCGCGATGCCGACGGAGCTGCGCAGCACGTGCCGCGCCTTCCAGTGCTTCGACGTGGTGTCGTGCAGGATCCAGTCGTGGTACCGCTCCGGCAGCCGGCCGCCCACGGCGTACCAGAACCAGCGGAGCACTCCGGGACGGGTCATCTCGTCCTCCTTGTCGACCTGCTCGCTCTCGTTCACTCGTAGAGTACACTAATGATTAGTGCGCTAACGATTAGTGTAGTCGAGACCACTTCGGCTAGGGTGGCGCGACGCGAGGAGGAGGAAGAGTGGCCGAGATCGACCTGGGCGAGGACCCGTTGAAGCTCGACCGGCAGGTGTGCTTCGCGCTGTCGGTCGCTTCGCGCAGCGTGATCGCGATCTACCGGCCGCTGCTCGAACCGCACGGGCTGACGCACCCGCAGTACCTCGTGATGCTCGCGCTCTGGGAGAAGGCCCCGAGGTCGGTGAAGGACCTCGGCGCGACGCTGCGCCATGAGCCGGCGACGCTGTCACCACTGCTCAAACGCCTGGAAGCGATGGACTACGTGACGCGCGGCCGCAGCCGTTCCGACGAGCGGCAGCTGACCGTCGAGCTGACCGAGAAGGGCCGGGCGCTGCGGGCGGAGGCGGAGAAGATCCCGTACCGCGTGGTCGAGAAGCTCGGCATGGAGCTATCCGAGCTGGAAGCCCTGCACACCGCGCTGGGCCGAGTGATCGCGGCAACCGCATAAACGTTCATGTACGGCTCTTGTACGGCGATCTTCCACGATGAGCGGGCGGGCGTCGTCGCAGCGGCGAGGACGCGACGCGATCTGAAGGCCTCCTTCCGGCCCCCATCCGGGAGGGGGCCTTCGCCTTGTCCGGCACTGGGAGTACCAGGCGCCCCGGCGGCGTTGCGTCAGTGAGACAGACGCCGGTCGGAAGGAGCAAGTGTGGGCGAGGAACTGAAGGTGCGGCTGGGGGTCGCGCCGGCGCCGGGCACGGGTCCCGCGGAGTTCGCGGGGCTGGCCGAGACGCTGGAGGCGGCCGGGGTCGACTCGCTGTGGCTGTCCGAGCTGGTCTACGCGCCGGAGGTCGACCCGCTGATCGGCATGGCGCACGCGCTCGCCCGGACCAGCAAGCTGAAGGTGGGCACCGGCGTCGCCATTCTGCCCGGCCGCAACCCCGTGCTCGTCGCGAAGCAGCTGGTCACGCTGGCCGGGCTGGCGCCGAAACGGGTGCTGCCAGTGTTCGGCCTGCGCCCGGCGAATTCGGCCGAGCACAACCTGTTTCCGGTGCCGGAAGGCAAGCGGGCCGCGGTGTTCGACGAGTCCCTGACCCTGCTGCGGCTGCTGCTGGAACACGACAACGTGTCGTTCGACGGCGAGTTCTTCCAGGTCGACGGCGTCACCATCGGCCCGCGCCCGGCCAAGCGGCTGGACGTGTGGCTCGGCGGCAGCGCCCCGGCCGCGCTGCGCCGCGCGGGACGGCTGTCCGACGGCTGGCTCGGCAGCTTCCACTCGCCCGAGCAGGCGCGGGCCGCCCGGGTCGCCATCCAGGACGCCGCCGCCGAGGCCGGCCGCGAGATCGAGGCCGACCACTTCGGCCTGAGCCTGCTCGTGGCGACCGAGGGCACCCCGGAGCGGATGCTCGCCGTCGCCGCGAAACGACGGCCCGGCACGCCCGTCACCGACCTCGTCGCGACGAGCTGGGCCGAGGCCCGGCGCCTGCTGGAGCAGCACATCGACGCGGGGCTGTCGAAGTTCGTCCTGCGGCCCGGGCACTCGGGCGACTACCAGCGGTTCCTCGACGGCTTCCAGCGTGAGCTGGTGCCGCTGCAGAACTGAATCAGTCGAGGCTGGGTCAATCAAGGAATTCCAACTGGACGGTCTTGCGGGGCATCAGGACCAGCGCGACAACGCTGAGCACGGCCACGCCGACGAGCGCGAGGAAGACGTTGTGCGTGGCGTCCGCGAGGGCGCTACGCACAAACCCCGCAGCGGCGGAATGGTCGGCGTGGCCGCCGAGCACCAGGCTGGTGGCGTCCACGCTGTCCGGCAGCTTGCCGGCCACTTCCGCGGGCGGGTTCGCGAACCGGTCGGCGAGGGTGGCGTTGGCGATCGCGCCGAACAGCGCCGCGCCGACCGCGCTGCCGAGGGAGCGGCTGAACATGTTCGTCGCCGTCACCACGCCGCGGCGCTCCCATCCGACAGTGGACTGCACGGCCACCACCGTCGGGCTCGCGGCCAGGCCCAGCCCGATGCCGAGCACGAACGACGCGCCGGCCGCCGCCCAGATCGACGAGTCCGGCCCGAGCGTCGTCGTCAGCGCCCCGCCGGCGATGATGAAAACGGTGCCGATCAGCGCGGTGTCACGGAATCCGATCTTCATGTAGATCCGGCCGGACAGCGACGCGGCGAGCGGCCAGCCGATCGTCAGCGCGGCGAGGGCGAACCCGGCGGTGAGCGCGCCGGTGCCGAGCACGCCCTGGGCGTACGTCGGCAGGTACGAGCTCAGCCCCATCATCACCGCGCCGACCACCAGCGCCACCAGGCTGCCGCCGACGAGCGTGCGCCGGGTGAACACCCACAGCGGCAGCACCGGTTCCTTCGCCCGCTGCTCCACCAGCACGAACGCGACCAGTGCCAGTGCGCCGGCCGCGAAGATCAGCAGGCTCGGCGCCGACGCCCAGCCCCACGCGACGCCGCCTTCCAGCAGCGCGAGGATCAGCGCCGTGCAACCGAAGGTGAGCAGCCCGGCGCCGGCGTAGTCGATGCGGTGCCGGCTGCGCTCCACCCGCTCGGTGAACTTGCGGTAGAGCATCCAGGCGGCGATCGCGCCCAGCGGCAGGTTGACGAAGAAGATCCAGCGCCAGCTCAGGTACTCGGAGAACACGCCGCCGAGCGTCGGCCCGACCACCGACGCGATCGCCCACACCCCGGCCAGGTAACCCTGGACCCGGGCGCGCTCCTCGACCGTGTAGAGGTCGCCGACCATCGTCATGCTGATCGGCTGCACCGCGCCGGCGCCGATGCCCTGCACGGCGCGCGCCGCGATCAGCACCGGCATGCTCCAGGCCGCGCCGCACAGCACCGAGCCGACGAGGAAGGCCGCGATGCCGAAGAACATCACCGGGCGGCGGCCGAGCACGTCGGCGAACTTCCCGTAGAGCGGGACAGTGACGGCCTGCGTCAGCAGGTACACCGAGAAGAGCCAGGGGAACTGCGAAAACCCGCCGAGGTCGCGGACGACCGACGGGACGGCGGTGGCGATGATCGTGCTGTCCAGCGCGACCAGCCCGGTGCTCAGCATCACCGCGGCGAGGACGGGTCCGCGCTCGGACCGGAAGCCGACGCCGGTTTTGGTGCTGGATGCCGGTTTACTGGCCGGCGGGGTGCTCATCGGGGGAGTGCTCCTCGGGGTGCCCATGGCTCGGTTCAACTCGTTCGCATCGGTAAGCATTCCACGAACGAGTGGCGGAACCGCCGGGTTCACCGGCCCGCCATGATGGGGGGATGGACACGTGGGTGCGGCCGATCCGCCGCGGGTGGGTGGTGCGCGATCGCGTGCCCGGGCCGGACGTCGACGAGTTCGCGGAGCCGGACGCGGTCGCCTTCGCGCTGGCGTCCCCGGAGGCGGCGGGGGACACGCTGCTGGCCGTGCAGCATCCGGCGCGCACGCCGGCCGCGCTCGCACGTGGGCTGGACCTGAACGCGGCGCTGCCGTCCGCGCGCGCCGCGCTGGCCCGCATCCGGTCGCTGCACTACCGCTCGCTGACCGGTTTCGTCGCGGCGTACCGCATCGACGGCCCGGACGGCGTGGCGGTCGGGGTGCTGTGCCTGGTCGACCTCAGCGAGCTGACCTCGGGCCGCGCCCACGTGCGGCACACCGAGGAGGTGTACCCGCAGGTGGTCGCGGAGCGCGCCGCCGTCCTGTCCGGCCTCGGCTGCGCGACGAGCGCGGCGATGCTGGTCCCGGCCGAGGACGGGGCGCTGCTGACCGAGACCGTCGAGTCGGCGTGCGCGAGCCTCGGCACGCCCGATGTGTCCACTGTGGACTCCACGGGCCGTCGGGACGAGCTGTGGGTGGTGCCGTCCGGGACCGTGCAGGCGCGCCTGCTCACCGCCGTGGCCCGCTCGGACCTGCTGGTCGCGGACGGTAACCACCGGGTCGCGGCCGCCGCGGCCACCGGCCAGGGCGCGCTGCTGGCGCTGGTCACGGCGGGCCCGCGGCTGGAGATCGGCGCGATCCACCGGGTCCTCACCGGGTTTTCCGCGGCCGAGCTGACCGGCGCCTGGCGCGCGGCGGGCCTGGAGGTCGTGCCGACGACGGACCGGACGCCGCCGTCGTGCCCCGGCACGGTGGTGGTCCTGGCCGGCGCCGAGGCCCTGCGCGTCACGCTGCCCGTGGCCGATCCCTTGGTGATCGACCACGAGGTGGTCGAGCGGGTGCTGTTCGCGCAGGCACTGGGCGTGGACCCGGACGGGCCCGCGGTGCGGCCGCTCCCGGCGGGCCGCCCGGTACCCCCAGGCGCGGTGGTCCAGCTCGCCCCGGTCCCGTTCGAGACGGTGCTGAAGGTCCACGCCGCGGGCCGGCGCATGCCTCGCAAGGCCACCTACTTCACCCCGAAACCCCGCGGCGGGCTGGTGCTGGCGGAGATCTGAGGCGTCCGCTCAGGGGATGATGCCGCGTGACTCGAGCGCGTCGGTCAGGCGTTCGCGCAGCTCCTGGGCGGTGGCCTCCGGGTCGATTTCGGCGGGGGGCGAGAGGACTTTCGAGATCACCGTCGACAGGTTCTGGTACGCGGGGGTGAGCGGGCGGACGGCGGCGTCGCCCAGCGCCGTGCGGATGTCGCCCTTCATCGGGAACTGTTGTGCCATCGTGGGATTCTCGGTCGCGTTGGCGGGTTTCGCCGGGTCCAGCGGTGCGGCGTCGTCGTAGATCGAGGCGAGGCTGGGTGGTTCGCCGTCGAGAAGTGCTTGGTATTTCTGGCTTTCCGCGTTACGGAGGCAGAGCGCGGCCTCGAACGCCTCACGCTTGTGCGGGGAATAGGCGCTGACGGCGAGGTTGTAGCCGCCGATCGTCGCGTGCGCCTCGCGCCCGGGCACGGCGGCCGGGTAGGGCGCCCACTTGATGTGGCCGATGTCCTGGGGCTTCGCCTGTGCGTACGCGGCGTAGACGAACGGCCAGTTCAGCTGGAACGCCGCCTGCCCGCGCTGGAACGCCTGACGGACCTCGTCCTCCTTCTGGTTCGTCAGCGACGGGTCGGTGATTCCCGTGCCGGCCAGGGTTTTCAGCAGCTGCAGCGCTTTGACGGCGCCGTCGTCCATCACCACGGACTTGCCGTCGTCGGACAGGATGTGCCCGCCCTCGGACGCGACGAGGGTGTTGTAGAAGACGACAAGCCCTTCGTACTGCGCGCCGGTGAAGACCACCGAATACGGCTTGCCGGCGGCCTTGAGCCGCTGGGCCTGCGCCATCATCTCGTCGAACGTCCGCGGCGGCGCCGGGGTGAGGCGGTCGTCGTACCAGAGCAGCTGGATGTTGGTGTTCTTGGTGGCGCCGTAGAGCTGCCCGTTCCACTGGGCGGTCGCGAGCGGCCCCGGCAGCACGTCCTCGGTGGCGGCGGCGCGGTCCGCCCCGGTCCACGGCTCGATCCACCCGGCCTCGGCGAACTCGGGGACCCAGGTGACGTCCAGCCCGAGCACGTCCATGGCGTCGTCCCCGGCGGCCAGCCGCCGCACCATCTGCTCCCGCTGCCCGTCCGCCCCGCGCGGCAGCTTGTTGTAGACGATCCGGTACCGCCCCGCCGCCTCCTGGGTGCACTTGTCGACGAGCGTCTGCATGTGGTCTTCGGGGGAGATGTAGAGGTTGATCGTGGTGCCGCTTTCGGCGGAACACCCGGCCAGCCCGGCCCCCACGACGACCGCGACCCCCGCGAGGGCCCGTCCGCGCCTGATTCCCGGCCGTTTGATCCCCTGCCGCATGAGGCCTCCTCGCACCGATCACCCGTCGTAGCCGAGAAGCCTCACATCGTGGCCGGTTGCCTCTTTCGAGTCAAGGCGCGAAACCCTGCAGGTCAACGCCCCCGCAGCCTAGGATCACCTCGTGGAACTGCCCGTGATGCCGCCCGTGCGGCCGATGCTTGCCAAGGCCGTGCACGAGGTGCCGCGGGCCGGGGGGTTGTGGTTCGAGCCCAAGTGGGACGGGTTCCGCTGCGTCGTGTTCCGTGATCGCGACGAGGTGGAGCTGGGGTCGCGCAACGACCGGCCGTTGACGCGGTACTTCCCCGAGCTGGTGCAGCTGCTCAAGGACGCCCTGCCGCCGCGGTGTGTGGTCGACGGGGAGATCGTGCTGGTGACGCCGCGGGGGCTGGACTTCGGGGCGCTGCAGCTGCGGCTGCACCCCGCGGCGTCGCGCGTGGCGAAGCTGGCCGAGGAGACGCCGGCCAGCTTCATCGCGTTCGACCTGCTCGCGCTCGGGGACTCCGACCTCACCGGGGAGCCGTTCAGCGAGCGGCGGCGGCTGCTCGAACAGGCACTGGGCGGCGATCCGACGGGCGCGTTGCAGCGCGTCCACCTCACGCCCCTGTCCACGGACCCGGACACCGCGCAGGACTGGTTCACCCGGTTCGAGGGCGCGGGCTTCGACGGGGTGATGGCCAAACCCGCCGACCAGCCCTACGAGCAGGACAAGCGCGTGATGTGGAAGGTCAAGCACGAGCGCACGGCCGACTGCGTCGTCGCCGGGTTCCGGTGGCACAAGGACGGGGCCGGGATCGGGTCGCTGCTGCTCGGGCTGTTCGACGAGCGCGGCGAGCTGCACCACGTCGGCGTCGCCAGCAGTTTCACGGCCCAGCGAAGGCGCGAGCTGGTCGAGGAACTCAAGCCACTGACCGAAAACGCGCTCGACGGACATCCCTGGCGGACCTGGGCCGAGTACCAGACCGCCGACGAGGAGACCGGGCGGCGGCCCGGCGCGAACAGCCGCTGGGCGCCGCAGAAGGACCTGACCTGGGAGCCGGTGCGGCCCGAGTGGGTCGCCGAGGTCCGGTACGAGCACCTGCAGGGCGGCCGGCTCCGTCACGGCGGGCGGCTGGTGCGCTTCCGGCCCGACCGTGAGCCCGCGTCCTGCACCTACGCCCAGCTCGAAGAGGCCCCGCCCGCCGAGCTGGCCGCGCTGTTCCGGGAGGCGAGATGATCCTCGACGTGGACGGTGTCGAGCTGACCGTGTCCAGCCCGGACAAGGTCTACTTCCCCGAGCACGGCGAGACGAAGCTCGACCTCGTCCGCTACTACCAGGCCGTCGCCGGGCCGTTGCTCGACCGGCTCGGCGGCCGCCCGCTGCTGCTCGAGCGCTACCCGGACGGCGCGGGCGGCAAGTCCTGGTTCCAGAAGCGGGTGCCCAAGAACGCGCCGGACTGGCTCACCACCACCGTCGTCTCCACCCCGAACGGCACGACCAGCGACGCGCTCGTGGCCGCCGACCTCGCGCACGTGTTGTGGGCGGTCAACCAGGGCTGCCTCGGCTTCCACGTCTGGCCCAATCGCGCCGACGGCGGCGAAGTCGCCGACATCGCCGACGAGCTGCGGATCGACCTCGACCCGTCACCCGGCGTCGGGTTCCCGCAGCTGCGCGACGCTGCCGTGCTCGTGCGCGCTTTCCTCGGCGAGCTGGGCATCGAGGCGCACGTGAAGACGTCCGGCTCCCGCGGCCTGCACCTGTACGCGATCCTCGAGCCGCGCTGGGACGGTTACCAGGTCCGCGCCGCGGCCGTCGCCCTCGCGCGGGCGCTGGAACGGCGGCACCCGGACCTCATCACCGCCCAGTGGTGGAAGGAAGAACGCGGCTCACGCGTGTTCGTCGACTTCAACCAGAACGCGCCGCACAAGACGGTGTTCGGCGCGTGGTGCGTCCGCCCGCGCGTCGGCGGGCAGGTGTCCACGCCGATCTCGTGGGACGAGCTGCCTGCCGTCGAGCCGGACTCGCTCACGCTGTCCACGGTCCCGGCCCGGGTCGCGGCGGCCGGTGACCCGTGGGCGGGCGCGAACGACCGTCCACAATCGATCGAACCGCTGCTGGAACTGTCCCGTGAGGACCTCGCGAGCGGGCTGATGGACGCGCCGTGGCCGCCGGTCTACCCGAAGATGCCGAACGAGCCGCCGCGCGTCGCGCCCAGCCGGGCCAAGAAAAGCTCGTGAGTGCCGTCAAGGACTCCTTACCCGCGTGGGACGCGGGTAAGGAGTCCTTGACGGCGGTTGGCCGGCGTCACGAGAACGGCAGGTCGAACGCGAGCTGCTCGGTCCGGTCCAGCGCGGCGGGCGAGCCGGACAGGGTGGCGGCGCACGCCGGGCACGGGGCGACGTCGTCACGGGTGCCGAGGTCGATCGGCGTCCAGGTGCGGGATTCGCGTTCGCCGCAGGCCGAGGCGCGGTAGCGCAGGTCGCCGGAGCGGGTCATCAAGTGGGCGACGGGAGCGTCGTCGGGCAGCGCGCCGACGAGGTACCAGCGCGTCGCGCCGAGGAGCGTGGACGGATTCGCCATGGAACTCCTCCTCCTGGGGAGGCCGGTTCAGCAGCTTTCCTTACACCACGGCCAGTGTCCGTCGCCGCGCCCGTGAATCCGCGCGTTTGCGCGCGTTCGGCGTGGCGCGCTCAGTCGCCGGGTTCGCCTTCGTCGAGGTAACGCAGGATCCGCAGCATGCCGCGCTCGTCCAGCGCGGTGTCGTCGGCCAGGCAGGCCTCGAGCCGCCGGGTGAGGTCGGCGGCGTCGATGCCCGCGCCGATCAGCACCAGCTCGGTGCGCCGCGGCCGTCCCGCGGGCCAGGCGGACCGGTCCAGCTCCACGAACCCGCCGACGGTGTGCAGCCCGAACCGCGACCGGACACCGTTCGGGCCCAGGTCGAGGTGGCCTTTCACGCGGTAGAGCCCGGCGGGGCGCTGTTCCAGGAAGTCCAGGAACCGCCGCGGCGAAAGCGGCCGCTCCGCGGTGAACGTGACGCTCTCGTAGGCCGCGTGCAGGTGCTGGGAGTGGTCGTCGGGCTCCCGCAGATCGTCGAACGAGAGCTGGCCGAAGCGCTCGCGCGGCCGGGGGTCGAAGAACAGCTCCGGGTCGACGCGGCCGTGGTCGGTGACCAGCAGCGGGATGCCCGGCGCCAGCTCCTCGACGGTGCCGCGCGCCTTGGCCAGCTCGTCGGCCGTCACGCGGTCGGCCTTGTTGAGCACCACCAGGTCGGCGACGCGCAGGTGGTCGGCCAGCTCGGGGTGGCGTTCGCGGGTGGCCGCGAACTCGGCGGCGTCGACCACTTCGGCGAGCCCGCCGTAGCGGATGCCGGGGTTCTCGCTGGCGATCATCAGCCGCACCAGGTCACGCGGCTCGGCGATGCCGCTGGCCTCGACGACGATCACGTCGATGCCCGCCTCGGCTTCGGCGAGCTTGCCGAGCATGGCGTCGAGGCCACTGGCGTCCACGGCGCAGCACAGGCAGCCGTTGCCGAGCGAGACCATGGTGTCCACCTGGCCGGAGACGGCGAGCGCGTCGATGTTCACCCGGCCGAAGTCGTTGACGACCACGCCGACCCGCGCGCCCTGGCGGTTGGCCAGCAGGTGGTTGAGCATCGTGGTCTTGCCCGAGCCCAGGAAGCCCGCGACGAGGACCACCGGGATCCGCTGCCTGGCCACCCGCACCCCTCTCGGTCGTCGCCGCGACCCTACCTGCCGGGCTTGCCGGCACCCCGGACGGCTCGCGGAAACCGAATACGTTCGAATGGGCGCATGAGTACGTGATCCATTTTCACTGCGGAGAGCATCCCCATTTGGTGGTAGCTTCGCCCCGGCTGTCGGGTAGTCTACTGCGCCTGGTCGGATCCCTTGGGGCTACAGGGTTTCCGATCAGAACGGACATTCGGACGATGACGGGGGAGTGGTGGGCCCTTCCTGCGGGTCGCATTTTCGGAGAGTGGAGTAGCCCGGTGACAATGGCGTCCATGCGGGTGGAGATCCCGCAGCAAGACATCCGCGACCGAGGACAGCGTGCCGAGTTCGCGGAGGCCGAGGAATTCGTGCGCCTCTGCCACGCCGAGGAGGCGGTGCCGCCCGGGCAGCGCCTTCACGAGCGGCTGGCGCGGATCCGCGCCGAGATCGACGAGACCGGCACCTACCGGCACACGCCCGCCGAGCTGGCGTACGGCGCGCGGGTGGCGTGGCGCAACTCCGCCCGGTGCATCGGGCGGCTCTACTGGCGCAGCCTGCGGGTCCGCGACCGGCGGCACGTGCGCGACGCCGCCGGCATCGCGGGGGAGTGCGTGGCACACCTGAGGGAGGCGACGCGCGGCGGGCGCATCCGCCCCACCGTCACCGTGTTCCCGCCCGACACCCCGGCCGGGCCGGGCCCGCGCATCCACAACGACCAGCTGGTCCGCTACGCCGGCTACCGGCTCGGCGACAGCTCGGTGCTCGGCGACCCGAAGCACGTCCGCTTCACCGAGCGGGTGCGCGAGCTGGGCTGGCGGGGCCCCGAGCGCCGCGGCTCGTTCGACGTGCTGCCGCTGCTGGTCGAGGCCGGTCACGGTGAGCGACGGCTGTCCGTCCTGCCCGCCGACGCGGTGCTGGAGGTGCCGCTCACGCACCCGGACCACCGCTGGTTCGACGGCCTCGGGCTGCGGTGGCACGCCGTGCCCGCGATCAGCGACATGCCGCTGGAGATCGGCGGTGTGCGGTACCCGGCGGCGCCGTTCAACGGCTGGTACATGGCCAGCGAGATCGGCGCGCGCAACCTCGCCGACCCCGGCCGGTACGACCTGCTGCCGGTGATCGCCGACCTGATGGGCCTGGCCACCGGCGACGACCGCACGCTGTGGCGCGACCGCGCACTGGTCGAGCTGACCCTGGCCGTGCAGCACTCGTTCGACCAGGCCGGGGTCACCATCGCCGACCACCACTCGGAGTCACGGCGGTTCCTCGCCCACCTCGAACGGGAGGAGCGAGCGGGCCGTTCGTGCCCGGCGGACTGGAGCTGGATCGTGCCGCCGCTCTCGGGCGCGCAGACCGCCGTTTTCCACCGCTACTACGACGAGCCGGACCCGGCCGCCCGGCCGGCCTTCCTGCCGCCCGGCTAAGGAGAACGCCCGTTCGGCGGATCGTGCGAGACCGGGGGCGCCGCCGGTCCGCCACGGGCGGAGAATGGGGTCATGACCGCAGTCCTCGTCGTGTTCGCGGGCAAGAGCGGCGGCACCCGGGAAATCGCCGAGGTGATCGCCGCCGAGCTGCGCGCGCAGGAACTGCGGGTGGACGTGCGGGACGCGGCCGACGTCGCCGGGGTCACCGAGTACGCGGCGGTGGTCGTCGGCAGCGCGCTGTACTACTCGCGCTGGCGGCCGGAGGCGGTGCGGCTGCTGGAGCGGCACGTCGCGGACCTGCGGGACCGGCCGGTCTGGCTGTTCCACAGCGGACCGTGCGGGCCGGGCGCGGCGCTGGTCCGGGTCAGCCTGCCGGCGAAGGTCGCGCTGCTCGCCGCGCGGATCGACGCGGAGCGGACCGCGACCTTCGGCGGGCGGCTGGACCCCGCCCGCGCGCACGGGCTGGTCGCGCGGCTGATGGCGTCCGGCCACCGGGCCGGGGACTTCCGCGACTGGGACCGGATCCGGGCCTGGGCGCGGGACGTCGGCCGCCGGGTCCGCACCCGCGTCCCGTTGTGACGCGTGTGTCTGTTTTGCTTGGTGTGACTGGTTTTCCCGTTCCCTTTCCGGGTGTTGCCGACGTGCTGGGTCAGGTGTAGACCAAGCGGAGGCCTATTCCGAAAGAGAACGACGGGGGCTCGTGTGGCGGACAGCGCGGACAACGTGGTGGCGAAACCGGGAAAGCAGAAACTGACTTCCGACCAGAGAAACTCGTTCATCGCCGCGTCGCTCGGCTGGAGCATGGACGCGTTCGACTACTTCCTGGTCGTGTTCGTGATCGCCGACATCGCCAAGGACAAGTCCTTCGGCGCGACCGCGACGCAACTGGCGTTCATCACCACGGCGACGCTGGTGATGCGGCCGGTGGGGGCGCTGGTCTTCGGCCTGTGGGCGGACCGGGTCGGGCGGCGGGTGCCGCTGATGGTGGACGTGCTGCTGTACTCGGTGGCCGGGGTGCTGTGCGCGGTGGCGCCGAACTTCACCGTGCTGCTCATCCTGCGGTTCATCTACGGCATCGGCATGGGCGGCGAGTGGGGGCTCGGCGCGGCGCTGGCCATGGAGAAGATCCCGGTGGAGCGGCGCGGGTTCTTCTCCGGGCTGCTGCAGGCCGGGTACTCCGCCGGCTACCTGGTCGCGGCGCTGGCGTACCTGCTGTTCCACACGGCGCTGGGCCTGGACTGGCGGTGGATCTTCGCGCTGAGCATCTTCCCGGCGCTGATCAGCCTGCTGATCCGGTCGCGGGTGAAGGAGTCGGAGGTCTGGGAGGCCGCGCAGGAGAAGATGCGCGTCACCAAGACCTCGGTGAAGGACGTGCTGCTCAACCGCAAGGTGATCCGCCGGTTCGTCTACCTGATCCTGCTGATGACGGCGTTCAACTGGCTGAGCCACGGCACCCAGGACGTCTACCCGACCTTCCTCAAGGCCACCGACCACGGCGGCGCCGGCCTGACCGCGGCGACGAGCACGTGGATCGCGGTGGTCTACAACATCGGCGCGATCATCGGCGGACTGACCTTCGGGGCGCTGTCGGAGAAACTCGGCCGGCGGCGCACCATCGTCACGGCGGCGGTCCTGGGGTTGCCGATCATCCCGATCTTCGCCGTCGACCACGGCGCGGGCATGCTGGCGCTGGGCTCGTTCCTGATGCAGATCATGGTGCAGGGCGCGTGGGGCGTCATCCCGGCGCACCTGACCGAGATGTCGCCGGACGCGGTCCGCGGGTTCTACCCCGGCGTCACCTACCAGCTGGGCAACCTCCTGGCCGCGCTGAACCTGCCGATCCAGCAGGCCATCGCCGAGTCGCAGGGGTACACCGCCGCTCTGCTGTGGACGGTCATCCCGGCGCTGGTCCTGGTCGCGGTCCTGACCTCGTTCGGCAAGGAGGCCAAGTCGATCCGCTTCGGCGGCGAGGCGGCGACTACGGCGCCGGCCAGCGGTTCGGCCTGAGTTCTGTCTGTGTCGTGAGTGTGGCTGGTCAGCCGAGTTCGGCTGACCGGCCTTTTTTATGGGCAAATAGCGGGCACAATAGAGTAGTCCGATGAAATTCTGATGAAACCGAGTTTCTTTCGAATTCCGTCGCTTCGGGGCGGTTTTTCCGGTCTGGTGCAGCTGTGTGAAAACCGGTAACATCCGAAATCGTTCAGCACGGCCGTTCGGTCGTTGTGCGCTAATCGGGGAGTGAAAATGAGAAAGCTCGCGGCCGTTATGGCCGGTCTATTGATGTCGGCGGGAATCGTCCTGGTGGCCGCGCCTGCCGCGTCCGCGGCTTCGTGCGACGGCACTTACACGATCGTGGTAGGCGGCTACACCGACCGTGATTCGATGATCTTCAGCGGTGCCGGCATCAGCCAGCGCGTCGGCTACTCGGCCGAGGTCAACAGCCAGAGCGCGCGGCAGGGCGTGGACGAGCTGAACCGGCTGATCCGCAACCAGCGCGCGGCCTGCCCGGACCAGCACGCCAAGGCGGTCGGGTTCTCCGAAGGCGCCGCGGTCGTGCACATCTGGGTGACCGAGAACTGGAAGACGTTCGGCAACGTCAACGCGGTCCTGATCGCCGACCCCAAGCGGGACCCGCACGGCCTGGGCGGCCCCGGACTCGCGGGCCAGGCGCCGTCGGTCATCTTCGGCCCGATCGTCGGCTATCCGCTAGTCGGGGTCGACAGCTTCTTCGGCAACGTTCCCACCGTCTCGCTTTGCGCTGACGACATCATCTGCGACGAAGCCGCGGCATCGGGCTGGATCGGATACGCGCAGCACAAACACACGGACAACTACAACTTCAACGTCGATGTCTACTCTGACAACGGCGTGGGGCAGTGGTTCAACGGGCAGTATTTTCCGGATAAGTAAATAGGGTCGCGTTCATCGGGGGCCTCGGCGTGATGCCGGGGCCCCCTGGTGTTGTCTGGGGTTATTCGGGTTCTCTGCTTTGTTGGGGAATTGGTGTCCCTGGTGGCGGTGTTGCCGTTGCCGTCGGCTGCCCGCGGACGGGCTCGGCCTCTTGCTGCCTCCGGTCCGCGATCGGCTCCTGACCTGCGGGGTTGCGCGCCGATAGTGAGGCGATATATCGTCGAAGTGTCGGCGATGGAACAACCCCTTCAGGAGGACATCATGACCAGGACAGCAGGCAGCGACCACGTCTTCGACGGCTTCGGCGGCGACGACCGGCACGGCCCCCACGACCAGCACGGCCCCGGTGACCGGCACGGCCCCGGTGACCGGCACGGCTCGGGCGCTCGGCACGACTCGGCCCATCGGCACGGCTCCGGCGACCGGCCGGGTTTTGACACCGGGTTCGGTTTCGGCCACCAGCACGGTTTCGGGTTCACCATGGGCCACCCGGCCGGGCCGTTCGGAGCTCGGCGGGACCCCGGCGGTTTCGGGTTCCCATCGGGGGCCCACCACGGCCCCGGCAGCCCCCCGCACCACCACGGCGGCCACCACGGCCCCGGCAGCCACCACGGCCCGGCCGGATTCCCGTTCGGCCACGGCGGCGATCCCCGATCCGGGGGATTCCCGTTCGGCCCCGAGCATCACGGTGCCGGTGAGTCTCCCTTCGGTCGCGGGCATCACGGTGCCGGTGAGTCTCCCTTCGGCCACGAGCCCCACGGCACGGGCGGATTCCCCTTTGGCCCCGAGCATCATCACGGCGCTGGTGGCGCCCCGTTCGGGCACGAGCTTCACGGTGCCAGTGGGTTCCCCTTCGGTCAGGGCGGCGATCCCCGATCAGGTGGGTTCCCCTTTGGCTCCGGGCATCACGGTGCCGGTGGCTTCCCGTTCGGCCCCGGCAGCCACCACGGCCCGGGCGGGTTTCCGTTCGGCCAGGGCGGCGATCCCCGGACGGGTGGGTTCCCCTTTGGCCCCGGGCCTCATGGTGCCGGTGGCTTCCCGTTCGGGCACGGACCTCACGGTGCCGGTGGGTCTCCCTTCGGCCACGGTGGGCACCACGGGCCGGGCGGGTTTCCGTCCGGGCCGGGGGGCGATCCCCGGACGGGTGGGTTCCCGTTCGGGGACGGGGAGCACGAAGAGCCTGAAGGCTTCCCGCTCGGGCACGACGCGGCGCGGGGGCCGGGCGGGTTCCCGCCGCCGCCCCCGCCGCCGGGAGGGCCCGGCTTCCCTGGGTTCCCGGGATTTCCCGGTGGACCGGGCGGACCGGGCGGGCTGGGTGGGCCGGGCGGTCCCGGTGGGCCGCGGGGGATGTTCGGTGGCGGCGGGAGTCCGTGGGGCCGCGGTACTCGCGGCCCGGCCCGGCCGGTGCGGCCCGCGGTGCTCGCGTTGCTGACCGAGGAGCCCATGCACGGGTACCAGATCATGCAGGAGATCCGCCGCCGCACCAACGAAGAGTGGCGGCCCAGCCCTGGGTCGATCTACCCGATCCTGCAGCAGCTCGAGGACGAGGGCCTCGTCCGGTCCGACGCGTCGGGCGGCCGCCGCGTCGTGCAGCTGACCGAGGCCGGACGTGAGCACGTCGCCGGGCGGGAAGAGGAGTTCGCGGGGTTGTGGGAGTCCCGCGTCGCCGATGACGACCCCAGTGTCGACCGGGTTCACGCGCTCTACAAGCAGCTCGGCGACCTCTCCGGCGCGGCGGGGCAGGTCGCCTACACCGGGACGGACGCCCAGTTCGCCGAGGTTCGCAAGGTCCTCAACGAGGCCCGCCGCCGGATCTACGGCGTGCTGGCCGAGGACACGGAAGACTGACCGGAACCGGGGTGGCAGGTCCACAGTGGACCTGCCACCCCCCGTTTTTCCCGGCGACAGCCCGGATTACGCCGCCCACCTCACCCGACCTCGGCCGCCCGTTCAAGCAACGCCTGGTGCACAGTCTCGACCGCCGGACTCTGCTTGCGGTCGAGCCGGGCCAGGACCAGGACCCGGCTGAGGGTGGGCGTGTCCAGGGTGACGGTCCGGAGGTCCTGGCGGCCCTCGGTCAGGCGGCGGGGGAGGAACGCGATCCCGAGGCCGTCGCGGACCAGGTCCAGGGCCATGGCCGTGTCGGCGACCTCGATGGCGACGTCGCGTTCGACGCCCGCCTCTTCGAAGAGCTGGTCGGTGCGGGTGCGATTGGCCCAGCCGGCAGGGAAGTCGATGAAGGGGAACCCGGCGAGGTCGGCGCACCGCAGTGGCCCGTCCGGCAGCGGCGTGCCCGGGGCCGCGGCCAGGACGAGGTCGAGAGTGCCGACCGGACGGAGGCCGATCGAAGCCACCGCGGTGTCCGGTTCGGGGATCAGGGCGAGGTCGAAGGTCCCGTCGACGATGCGGTCGAGGTGGCGGTCGAGTTTCAGCGGCGAGAACTGGACGCGCAGCATGATGCCCGGATGCTCCCGGCGGATCGCGCCGAGCACCTCGGCCAGCGGGAACGTGCCGGTGGACAACGCCGTGCCGAGGGTGACGGTGCCGTGCAGGCCGCCGTCGAGCGAGTCGAGTTCGCGGCGGACGTCCTGGGCCGCGCCCACGATGGCCCGGGCCCGGTCCAGGAGGATCCCGCCCGCCGTCGTGAGTTCGATGCGGTGGCCGATCCGGCGGAACAGGGACTGGCCGAACTCGTGTTCCAGGCGCCCGACCGCGGCCGACATCGTCGACTGCACCACGTGTTCGCGCTGGGCGCCACGCGTGAAACTGCCCTCGTCCGCGACCGCGATGAAGTAGGCCAGCTGCTGAAGCTCCATGCGAGGCAGTATCGCCGACGTCGATCGAAGCAGCGGAATCGTTCGTTGGACGCGCCCGGCGTTCCCGATCGACGATGGAGGGCAGGCACCGCGAACATCCACAAGGGAGCACGACATGCGACTGATCGCGCTGGAGGAAGCCTTCTCGATTCCCCGGCTCAGCGACCGCCATCCGGGGCTGACCGACCTCGGGCCCATCCCGGTCAGCCACGACTTCGGCCGGCACGTCGCGTTGCGGCTGCCCGACTTCACCGAGCTGCGGCTGCCCGAGATGGACCGTTACGGCGTGGACATGCAAGTCCTGTCGCACACCGCCCCCGGCATCCAGGCCGACCTCACGGCCGAGGACGCGGTCGCCGCGGCGAGGTTCGCCAACGACTACCTCGCGACCGTGGTGACCGAGCACCCGACCCGGTTCGCCGGCTTCGCGGCCCTGCCGATGCAGGACCCGGACGCCGCGACCGCCGAGCTGCGCAGGGCTGTCGAGGAACTCGGCTTCCGCGGGGCGCTGGTCAACGACCACACCCAGGGCCGCTACCTCGACGACCCGGTCTACGAACGGTTCTGGACGACGCTGGAGGACCTGGACGTCCCGCTCTACCTCCACCCCGGCTCGCCCCCGGCCGAGCAGTGGAAGGTGCTGGACGGGTGCGCCGAGCTGATCGGCCCGACCTTCACCTGGGGCGCGCAGACCGGCGGGCACGCCCTGCGCCTGCTCTACTCCGGCGTCTTCGACCGGCACCCCCGCGCGCACCTCATCCTCGGGCACATGGGCGAGTACCTGCCCTTCATGATCTCCCGCCTCGACTCGCGCTATGCGACCCTCGACCCGGGACGCAGCCTGGACCGCGCCCCGTCGGCGTACGTTGGCACGAACATCCTGATCACCATCAGCGGCGTCCAGTCCCCGGCGGCGCTGGCCGGCGCGATCCTGGCCATCGGCGCCGACGCGATCATGTTCGCGATCGACTACCCCTACGAGTTCACCGGGCCGGCCACGACCGCGTTCGCCGGGGCCGCGCTCAGCGATACCGACCGGCACAAGATCGCGCACGGCAACGCCGAACGACTGCTCAAACTCAACCCCTGAGCCAAAAACCCTAGGTCAGCCGGGTCGGCGACGGCCCAGCCGCCCAGCCCAAATGGTCCGACACCGTCGCCGCGGCAGTCGCGGTGGCCAGGCCGGCGGCCGTCAGCCGGGGAGCCACCCGGTGGTGCGGCGCGGACACGTTCAGCGCCGCCACCACCCGGCCTCGGAAGTCGCGGATCGGCGCGGAGACGCCGGACAGGCCGGGCTCGAATTCCTCCTCCACACGGGCGAAACCGTGCGCCCGGGCCTCCTGGACCTTCGCCCACAGAGCCGGGAGATCGGCCAGCGACGGGAAACGCACGTACAGCTCGTCGGGCGTCGCGTCCAGCAGGAGGACGCGCCCGGCCGACGTGCGGTCCGCCGGGACGCCGCGGCCCTCCCAGCCGCGCACGCGGAACGAGTGCCCGGAGACCGAAAGCAGCGTCAGCACTTCCTGGTCCCGCAGCACACACAGGTGAACGGTCTCCTCCAGGTCCGCCGACAGCGCGCGCATCACCGGCTCCGCGGCCCGCGCCAGGCGGTCCTCCACCGTTCGCGCGACGAGCGAGAACAGCCGGCGCCCCATGCGGTACTCCAGCGTGTCCGGGTCGCGCTCGACGACACCCTCCTCGGCCAGCGCCTTGAGCGCGCGCGAGACCTGGCTCTTCTCCCGGCCCGTCAGCTGCGCCAGCCGGACGACGCCGAGCCCGCCCGCGCGTTGGCCTTCTTCCGACGCCAGCGCTTCGAGCAGGTCGAGGTCGCGGCGCAGGCCGTGGCCGGGATGGCGGTCCATGGGGAGCAGCGTAAGCGAGTTGGCCCCAGCGCAACGCGCATTGCGATCCGCCCGCGTGGCTTGCCGTCGCGAGAGGGCCGCTCGTAGCTTCGGGAGGGAAGCGAAGGGGCACAATGAAGATCACGGACATCACGCTCGACCGCCTGCGGCTGCGGCTGGACCCGCCGTTGCGCGCGGCGTGGGACCCGGAGCCGCGCCGGCAGTTCGACGCCACGATCGTGCGGGTGCACACCGACGACGGCGTCACCGGCATCGGGTCCGGCGACACCATGGCGGGCTTCGACGCCGTCAAGCACCTGTTCGTCGGCGAGGACCCGCTGGACATCGTCCGGCACGTCAAGGCCATCGAGACGGCCAACTTCCACGGCGGCCGCTACTGGCCGCTGGAGGTCGCGCTCTGGGACATCATCGGCAAGGTCGCCGGCCTGCCGGTCGCCACGCTCTTCGGCAACGCCGCGCGGTCGGTGCCCGTGTACGCGTCCACGGCGGAGCTCAAGCCGCCGGCGGAACGCGTCGAGTCCGCGTTCGAGGCGCGCGAAGCCGGGTTCCGCGCGATGAAGATCCGCATCGACCGCGACCGTGCCGCCGAGGGCGTGGCGACGGTCGCCGCCGTGCGGGACGCGCTCGGGCCGGACTTCGAGATCATGGTCGACCTCAACCAGTCGTGGCGGATGGCGGGGGACACCGCGCCCGCGACGGACCTGGTCGCGACGCGCCGGCTGGTGCGCGGGCTCGCCGAGCTGGACGTGTTCTGGGTCGAGGAACCCTTGCCGTACCACGATCTCGACGGCTTCCGCACCCTGCGCGCCGACAACCCCGGCGTCCGGCTCGCGGCGGGGGAGATGCATGACTCGGTGCCGGAACTCCTGCGCTGCCTGGAAGAGGACGTGCTCGACGTCTACCAGATGGACGTCGTGCTCGCCGTGGGCATGCACCGCGCACGGACCCTGGCGGAGCTGGCGCAGTTCAAGCACCGCGCGTTCACCCCGCACAGCTGGACCAACGGCATCGGCGTGCTGGCGAACCTGGCCGTCGCGGCCGGGGCCGGCGGCGGGCCGTACTTCGAGTTCCCGTTCGACCCGCCGGGCTGGACGCCGCGGCGGCGCGACTTCATGCTGGCCGAGCCCGTGACGGTCAGCGCGGCCGGCGAGCTGGCGGTGCCGGCCCGGCCCGGGCTCGGCATCGAGCTGGACGAGCAGGCGCTCGACCGCTGGCGGATCCGGGACTCCTGAGCGCCCACCCGGCGCCGGTCTTGGGCCGGTGTCCCCCTGAAGGCCACCTTGAGGGTCCTACATGCCCTCAAGGTGGCCTTCAGGGACTTCGGAACGGCGGGGCGACAAGCAAGCCCCCCGCCGCGTCAGCTCTTCAGGCCGTGCTCGATCGCCTCGATGATCCGCGGCCGCAGCTCGGCCGCGCTGATGATCGCGTCCACCGAGCCGACCTCGACCGCGCGCTGGATGCTGTGCACCCGGTCGAACTCCGACGCCACCTGGCCCAGCTTCTCGGCGCGCACGCCGGACTGGACCTCGGCCAGCTCCGCCGTCAGCGCCGCGCGCTCGGCGCCGCTGACCTCGGCCAGGCGGGCCTGCAGCGAGGCCACGCGCGGGTCGTTCGCTGTGCGGGTGTTCACCTCACCGGCGAACACCACCGCCGCGGCGGGCGCCCCGCCGAGCACGGAGGCGAACGAGCCCTCCAGGGCGAGCACCGTCATCTTCGGGTTCAGCGCCTTGGAGAACACCACGAACGCGCCGCCGTGGTAGCGGGAGATCACGGTGAACACGATCGGGCCGTCGAAGTTGACGATGGCGCGGCCGATCTCGGCGCCGTATTCCAGCTGCAGCTTGCGCATCGACTCCGGGGAGCCGTCGAAGCCCGACAGGTTGGCCAGCACCACCAGCGGCCGGTTGCCGCTGGCCGAGTTGATCGCGCGCGCCGCCTTCTTCGACGAGCGCGGGAACAGCGTGCCGGCCGTGTAGGTGTCCGGGCCGTCGGTGGGCGGGAAGCCGCGGCGCGGCACCGAGCGCGACTCGATGCCGAGCAGGCACACCGGGCGGCCGCCGATGTGCACGTCCTGCACCGCCGCCGTGTCCGCGTCCGCCATGCCGGCCCAGCGCTCCAGCACCGGGTGGTCCTGATCGGACAGTGCGCGCATCACCGTGCGGATGTCGAAGGGCTTCTTCCGGTCCGGGTTGTGCTCGGCCGAGAAGATCTGGCCCACCGTGGTGAAGTCGCTGCCGACGATCGCGTGCGGGTAGCCCGAGACGTCGCGGCCCACCGGGTCGGTCGTCACGGCCTGGCGCGGTGCGGGCTCGCCCGGCACCACGTAGGTGTGGTCGTAGTGCGACATCAGCACGTCGCGTGCCCCGGCCAGGTTCGGCGCCCAGTACTGCGCCTGCCCGTTCGGGCCCATCACCCGGTCGTAGCCGCCGATGCCGAAGTTGTCCTCGGCCGACACGCCGCCGGAGAAGTCCAGCGCGTCCTTGCCGGTGAGCACCATCGCCGAGTCCGGCGTCATCACCAGGATTCCCTTGGTGTGCATGAGCATCGTGGCTTCGGCGTTCCAGTACGGCTGCGCGCCCACGTTGATCCCGGCGACGACGATGTTGATCTCGCCGCCCCCCTGGGTGAACTCGATGATCCGCTTGAGCGCGGCCGCCACCCAGTCCATGTTCTCGGTGCCGGAGTCCATCGAGATCCGCGCGCCGGAGGAGATCGAGAACCACTCCAGCGGCACCTGCTTGCGCTCGGCCAGGTCCAGCGCGGCGATCACGCGGGCGCACTCGGGCTCGGACAGCGCGCCCAGCGCCTTCGTCGGGTCGCCCAGCAGCACCACACGCTCGACGCCCTCGGGCACCAGCTTGGTCGGCGTGCGCACGACGCCCGCGACGATCGCGGCCTTGTTCCCGCCCCGCGGCCGGTCCACCGGCACCAGCGCGCCGGAGTCGTCGAGGTCGTGCTCGACGAAGCTGCCGGCGCCGGCCAGCATCCCGGTCAGCTCGTACGGGTAGACGGTGTCGCGCCGCGCCGCGCGCAGCACCTTCTGCCGGTAGCCGTCCAGCGGCTGCACCAGCTCGGACGACGGCTTGCCCACCGCCAGCCGCACGCCGGAGCCGACGTCGTTGCGGATCGTGACGGCCACCTCGGTCAGCTCGCCCGTCTCCCGGTCGCGCCGCCGCGCCAGGAAGAGGATCTCCTCCAGGCCCGCGCCCGCCGTGGTCGGCAGGACGCGCTGGGCGAGCAGGTTCAGCTCGTCCATGGTCAGCTCGCTCGGCGGCCAGACGTACAGGACGACGCGGTTGGTGTCGAAGCGCTTCTTCGCCGGCCGCTGCGCCTGCACGTTGCGGATGGCGTCGAGGCACCCGGCGAGGGTGTCCTCGGCCGACGGCAGCGAAACGAGCCGCCCGTCGGCCTCGCGCAGCGGGGTGAGGTCGCGGACCTGCGCCATCGCGACCAGCCGCTCGTCGGCCGGGTTGGCCTTGGCGACGCACTTGAACAGGTACACCTCCTCGTCCGACGAGGGCAGCCGGGTGAGGTCGAACTCCTGGAGCCGCTGCAGCTGCATGCGCTCGGCCACGCGCGGGTGCAGCCCGCGGATGACCCGGTCCTCGGCGAAGCCGCTGCCGTTCCCCGTGGTCTCGGTGCTTCGGCGGAAGGTGAAGTGGTGGTGGAACACCGCGCCGTCGCCCCCGGCCACGGTGGTGGTGATCCGGTCGACGCGCTCGGGCAGCGGGTGCGCCGCGATCACCTCGCCGAGGCGGGTGGCCATCGCGTCCGCGTCCGGCTGGCCGGCCCAGCGCACGTAGACGTCGGCGACCACGTGCGCGCCGGGCGCGGCGTCCCCGGCCAGCTCGCCGACCGCGCGGACGGCGTCGGGCAGCTGCGCGAAGTCGACGGCGGTGGTGACCACCCGCGCCGGCTCCGCGTGCTCGGCGGTGACGAACGTGCAGCCCGCGACGTCGCGCGAGCGGATGCCCGACAGGCTCTTGTTGCCGTAGTAGCGGCGGGTCAGCACTTCGAGCAGCGGCGCCGGGTCGGTGCCCGGCCTGCCGATGCGCTGGCCGATGATCCGCACCAGCGGCTCGGAGCCTGCGACCATGGCGGCGATGCGCTCGGCGCGGTCCGGCGAGTCCGGGTGCCGGTCGAGGTGGCGCAGGCTCTGCCGCACGCCGGCGTAGACCTCCGCGCGGGCCCGGCGCAGCATCGGCTGCGCGAACCAGCGGAACACCACGCCGCGGGCGAGGTCGCTGACCGCCGGGTACCGCACCTGCGTGGCGGCCACGAGGTGCTCCAGCGCCAGGCCGGCCTCCTCGCGCAGCGACTCCGCGGGCGGCGCCTCGGTGAGCCACTGGCGCAGCAGCGCCGAGACGATCGCGACGTCGGACGAGGCCCGCTGCTGGGCCAGGAAGATGCGGAAGACCGCCTCCTCCAGCTCCGGTGTGCGCTCCAGGTCCGGGACGCCGTAGTGGCCCAGCACGCGCCGCAGCCGGCCCTGGAAGGTCTCCGGCAGCCCGGCGCGCTCGACGTCGAGGCTCTGCAGGTAGGAGTGGAAGTACTCGCGGGCGCTGTGCACCGGCCGCTCGGCGCTGATGTCCTCGCCGGCCGGCTTGTTGCGGGTCAGCTCGGACAGGTCCGCGAAGGCGCCCAGCAGATCGACTTCGGCGGTCATCAGCGGACGGCCGGACTCGCCCAGCTCGGCGCGCGCGGCGAGGTAGCCGGTCAGCACGCGGCGCTGGTCGTACGGGTCCACGTCGAAGCCGAGCAGCAGGCTGCGCAGGTCCTGCAGGCCGCGTTCGGCGCGGTCGGCGGCCGACACGGCGGTGGGCTCGGCGGGCAGGTCGATCTCGACGGCCTCGGTCGCGGCCGCCTCGTCCGCGGCGTCCTCGGTGCCCTCGTCGGCCAGCGGCTCCAAGCGCAGCAGCGCCGCGCCCGTCTCCACCTGGCTGCCGATCGACACCGGCAGCTCCCGCACACGGGCCCGGAACGGCGCCCGCAGCACCGTCTCCATCTTCATGCTTTCCAGCACGAGGATCGGCGCGCCGCCGTCCACCTCATCGCCGACGGCGACCGGTGTCGCGACCACCAGCGCGGGCGCGGGGGAGCGGACCACGCCGCCCTCGTCGAGGCTGACGCGGTGCGTGACGCCGTCGACCTCGACCAGGTGCACCGGGCCGTGGGTGCCGGTGACCAGGCGGAAACGCCTGCCGTTGACGGTGATCTGGCCGCTGTGGGCGTCGAAGCGGTCGATCTCGACGTCGGCCGGGCAGACCTCGCCGCCACCGCTGATGCCGACGCGGAAGCGCTTCTGCCCGACGCGGGCCACGGAAACCCGGTAGCCGACGCCGCGGAGCTTGAGGTCCAGCGGGCGGCCGCTTTCGTGCTGCACCTGCGGGCGGCCGCCGCGCGCGGTGGACAGCAGCCGCTGGCGGGCGACTTCTTCCTCGTCCTCGTAGGCCTCGATGGCGGCTGCGGCGAGCGCGATCGCGGAGTGCTTGTGCGTGACGAGCCTGCCCTCGCCGCGGACGCGGTCGATCCAGCCGGTGTCGGCGCTGGCGTCGATCACCTCGGGCTGGTCGAGCAGGTCGAGTACGAAGCTCTTGTTGGTGGCGCCGCCTTCGATGATCACCGTGGTCTCGCCGAGCGCGCGGCGCAGCCGGGCCAGTGCCTGGTTACGGTCGCTGCCGTAGGCGATGATCTTGGCGATCATCGAGTCGAAGTCGGCGGGGATGGTGTCGCCCTCGCTGACGCCGGTGTCGACGCGGATGCCAGGGCCCGCGGGCAGCAGCAGCCGCGCGATGTGGCCGGGGGAGGGGGCGAAGTCGCGGTCCGGGTCCTCGGCGTTCAGCCGCGCCTCGACGGCGTGCCCGGACTCCGCCGGCTGCGGGCCTTCCAGCTTGCCGCCCTCGGCGACGTGCAGCTGCAGCCGCACCAGGTCGGTGCCGGTGGTGATCTCGGTGATCGGGTGCTCCACCTGGAGCCGGGTGTTCACCTCGAGGAAGGCGAACAGCTTGTCCCCGGGGTGGTAGAGGAATTCGACGGTGCAGGCGCCGCGGTAGTCCACGGCCACGGCGAGCCGTTCGGCCGATGCCTTCAGCTCGGCGGTCTGCTCGGGGGAGAGCACCGGCGACGCCGACTCCTCGATGATCTTCTGGTTGCGCCGCTGCACCGAGCAGTCGCGGACGCCGAGCGCCCACGCCGTCTCGCCGTCGGAGATCACCTGGACCTCGACGTGCCGCGCGCCGGTGACCAGGCGCTCCAGGAACACGATGCCGCTGCCGAACGCGCGCAGCGCCTCCTGGCTGGTGCGCTCGTAGGCGTCGGTGAGGTCTTCGGCCGAGGCGACCATGCGGATGCCGCGCCCTCCGCCGCCAGCGGTGGCCTTGAGCATCAGCGGGTAGCCGATCTCGTCGCCGGCGCGCAGTGCGGCGTCCAGGCTCGCGACCTCGCCGCGGCTCCACGGCGCGACCGGGACCCCGACCTCCTCGGCGATCAGCTTCGCGCCGATCTTGTCACCGAGCTTGCGCATCGCTTCGGCGCTGGGGCCGACGAACGTGACGCCGACCTTCTCGCACAGCTCGGCGAACGCCGGGTCCTCGGCCACGAAGCCCCAGCCGACCCACGCGGCGTCGGCCTTGGTCTCGACCAGTGCCTTCTCCAGCACGGCGAGGTCGAGGTAGGGACGGGCCGAGGCCGGGCCCAGCGGATAGGCCAGGTCGGCCTCACGGACGAACGTCGAGGACCGGTCCGCATCGGTGTAGAGGGCGACCGTCTCGATCCGCGCCCCGGTTTCCGCGGAAAGGTCCCGGACTGCGTGGATCAGCCGCATCGCGGCCTCCCCGCGGTTCACGATGGCGACACGACTGAACACCGACTGAGCCTCCCATGTACCCACGCGCAGCAGGCGACGTCCGGCCCCCGGATCGTCGCCTGCACTTGCTTACACCCTGCTCCCTTACCCGCCGGTACACCAATGTCGTGCATGGCGCATGCCGGAGCCGCTGGATTGTGGGAACCAGCCAAAAAGCGGCCTGGACCACACGGGTCCGACCGCCGTTCGCGCGAGGTTCGCCACAAATCACACCGAACAAGCTAGCGCGGGGCGACTGGGGAAGGCCCGAGAGTAAGGGGCGGACAGGGGGTCTTCGCCGCCACGCTGTGTGGCGGCCATCCGCCGTTCAGGCCGGCGACGGGGTGGCGGCCGGATTTTCACCGTCCGGCTCACTCCTTATTTACCTAACTTAGGTATACAGTCAACGGAGAAACATACCTAAGTTAGCTACCTTACCTGGTGGCTGCCGAACCCGAGGAGCGGAAATGAGCTCGGTCCTGATCTCCGGCGCCAGCATCGCCGGCCCCGCGCTGGCCTACTGGCTGCGCCGTTACGGCTTCGACGTCACGGTCGTCGAAAAGGCCGGCACCCCGCGCGGCGGCGGTTACCCCATCGACGTCCGCGGCACGGCACTGGACGTGGTCGAGCGGATGGGCCTGCTGCCGGAGCTGCGCGCCGCCCACATCGACGGCCGCCGGATCACCTTCCTCGACCCCGAAGGCGGCCCGGTCGCCTCGATCCGCCCGGAAGTCCTCACCGGCAGCGTCGACGGCCGCGACCTGGAGGTGCCCCGCGGCGACCTCACCCAGGCCCTCTACGGCGCCGTCCGCGACGACGTCGAATTCCTCTTCAACGACAGCATCACCACGCTCGACGACCACGCCGGCGGCGTCGACGTGACCTTCCGCAGTGGCGCCCGGCGCACGTTCGACCTCGTCGTCGGCGCCGACGGCCTGCACTCCGGCGTCCGGGCCCTCGTTTTCGGTCCTGAGGAACAGTTCCACCACTACCTCGGCTACTGCTTCGCCGGCTTCACCATGCCCAACGACTTCGGCCTGTCCCACGAGGGCGTCGTCTGGAACACGCCGGGCCGGGCCGCGATCCGTTACGCCGTCGGTGACAGCGACGAACTGCACGGCTTCCTCAACTTCGCCCGCCCCGAACCGCCGTTCGACGCGTTCCGCGACCCGGCCGCCCAGCGCGAGCTGGTCGCCTCGGTCTTCGCCGGCGAGGACTGGGCGGTGATCCCCCGCATGGTCGAAGCCATGCGCACCGCCGACGACCTCTTCTTCGACGTCGTCAGCCAGATCCACCTGCCCCGCTGGTCGGCCGGCCGCGTCGCCCTGGTCGGCGACGCCGCCCACGCCCCGTCGTTCCTCAGCGGCCAGGGCTCCAGCCTCGCCCTGGTCGGCGCGTACATGCTCGCCGGCGCGCTGGCCACCGCCGGCGACCACACGAGCGCGTTCGCCGCCTACGAGCAGGACACCCGCCCGTTCGTCGAGCTGAACCAGGCCCTGGTCACCGGTGGCGGCGCCACGCTCCTGCCCACCACGGCCGAGGCGCTGGACCAGCGCAATGCCGCCCTCCGCGACTTCACCTCCCTGCCCGCCGACACCGGCCGCCCGGCCTACACCGCGCTCCGGCTGCCCGACTTCACGAACGTGTGACGCCCCGGCGGCCGCGGCTGTGGATCTCGCGGAACGTTTTCCGCGGTCCTCGCCGCGGTGCCGGCGGTTTTCCGTAGCTCTCGGCCGTTCGGGAGGTGACCCTTGACACACCCTTCCGGGTGGACCTACGTTCACCGGTAATCGATTTCTCGACGACGCCCGCTCGTGACCGGACGGCGCGAGCGGCCGAGGGGCGAGGGCGGTAATGGGCGACGACGGCGTCGCGCTGGTCGAGCTGGCCGGCGTCAGCAAGGCCTACGGCGGGGTGCGTGCGGTGCGCTCGGTGGACTTCACCGTGCACGCGGGGGAGGTGCACGCGCTGCTCGGGGAGAACGGGGCGGGCAAGTCCACCCTGATGAAGGTGCTCTCCGGTGAAGTGGCCGCCGACGAGGGGACGATCCGGATCGCCGGGGAGGCGGTCCGGTTCGCCCGGCCCGCCGATGCGCAGCGGGCCGGCGTCGCGATGATCCACCAGGAGCTGGACCTCGTGCCCGCGCTTTCCGTGGCGGAGAACGTTTTCCTCGGCCGCGAGCCGCACACGCGCGGCGTGCTCGACCGCCGCCGGATGGTGGCCGAGACCCGGCAGCTGCTGGCGCGCACGGGCGTCGGCTTCGACGCGGCCACGCCGGTGGAGCTGCTGCGCACCGGCGAACGGCAGCTGGTCACCATCGCCAAGGCGCTCTCGCTCGACGCGCGGATCCTGATCATGGACGAGCCGACTTCGGCGTTGTCCCCGCACGAGGTGACGCGGCTGTTCGCGGTGATCGACCAGCTCCGCCGCGACGGCGTGGCCGTGGTCTACATCTCGCACCGGATGGAGGAGATCGGCCGCGTCGCCGACCGCGCGACGGTGCTGCGCAACGGCGAAGTGGTTGCCGAGTTCGCCGCGCGCGAGCTGACCGCGGCGCAGGCCGCCGAGGCGATGGTCGGCCGCCCGGTGCACCTGATGTTCCACGCCGAGACCCGCGCGACGGCGACCGAGGACGTGCTGGAGGTGGCGGACCTCGTGGTCCGGCCCCGCGCCGGGCGGCGTGAGCCCGCCGGGATCAGCCTGCGCGTCGGGGCGGGCGAGATCGTCGGCGTCGCCGGATTGCTGGGCTCTGGCCGCACGGAGCTGCTGGAGACGCTGTACGGCGCCGGGCCGAAGAGCGCCCGGAGTGGCACGGTTCGCTTGCGGGGCAAGGACTTCCGTCCACGGTCGCCGCGCGCGGCGCTGCGGGCCGGCGTCGCGTACGTGCCGGAGGATCGGCGCGTCTCCGGGCTCGCGCTGGAGCACTCGGTGCTGGCCAACACCGTGCTGTCTATTGTGGACGGAATGGCGCGGTTCGGCCTCGTGCCCGCCGCCCGCGAGCGCAGCCGGGCGCGTGAGACGGCGGAGCGACTCGGCGTGAAGCTCACTTCGCTGGCCGACCCCGTCGGCGCGCTGTCCGGCGGCAACCAGCAGAAGGTCGTGCTGGGCCGGGCACTGCTCACCGAGCCGGCCCTGCTGCTGCTCGACGAGCCGACCCGCGGCGTGGACGTCGGCGCGAAGGCCGAGATCTACCGGATCCTCGGCGAAATCGCGCGGACCGGCGTCGGCGTGCTCTTGGCGTCTTCCGAACCCGCGGAGCTGGTCGGGGTGTGCGACCGCGTGGTCGTGCTCCGGGGCGGCCGCAGCGTCGACGAGTTGGATACCGCGCTGGCCGGCGAGGCGGAACTGCTCGCGGCGTCGATGGGAGATGTCCAGTGAAGGCTGTCGCGGTGCTGTTCCGGTTCCAGAGTGTGTTCGGGCTGGTCATCGTGTTCGCCGCGGCCGTCGCGTTTTCCCCGTCGTACGGCGGGAGCCTGGTGTTCCTGGGCGCCGACAACCTGTTCAGCGTGGTGCGCGCCATCTCCGAGATCGGCGTGATCGGGGTCGGCATGACCCTGGTGATCCTGGTCGGCGGGATCGACCTGTCCGTCGGCTCGGTGGTCGGGCTGGCCAGCGTCGGCATCGCGGAGCTGCTCACCGCCGACGACTGGGGACTCGTCCCGGCGGTGCTGCTGATCCTTGCGATGGGCCTGGTTTTCGGCCTGCTGCAAGGGATCGCGAGCGCCCGGTTCCGCATCCAGGCGTTCATCGTCACGCTCGCCGGCATGCAGATCGCGCGCGGGCTGGCCCGGATGTGGTCCGGCGGCGAGGGCGTGTCCATCACCTACGGCGACGGGAAGGGCCAGGCGCCGGTGCCGTTCTCGCTGCTGGGCGAGCGGACGTTCGGCGGCGTGGTGCCGATCCCGGCGCTGATCTTCGTGGTGGTCGCCGTGCTGGCCATGGTGCTGCTGCGGGTCAGCGCGTTCTCCCGGCACGTTTACGCGATCGGCGGCAACGAGCGGGCCGCGAGCCTGTCCGGCGTGCCGGTGACCCGGGTGAAGGTGCTCGTGTTCGGCATCTGCGGGCTGCTCGCGGCGCTGGCCGGGATCGTCCACGCGGGACAGCTGAACTTCGGCGGCCCCAACGACGGCGTCGGCTACGAGCTGAACGCGATCGCCGCCGTGGTGATCGGCGGGACCAGCCTCTCGGGCGGGCGCGGGTCCGTCCTCGGCACCGTGGCGGGCGCGCTGCTCGTCGGCGTGCTGGACAACATCCTGCAGCTCAACGACGTCGACTCCAACGTACAGCTGATCGTGGTGGGCGTGGTGATCGTGTTCGCCGCCGGCCTGCAGCGGCTGCGGCCGGCGTCGCTCGGCGCGGCCGGGGCCCGGGCGCCGGCCGCGCCGCCCACGGATTCTCAGGCAGATTCTCAGGCAGGGAAGGGGAGCTGATGTCCAAGAACACCCGCCGGATGGCGGTTTTGGTGGCCGCCGGGATGGCCCTCGCGGCCTGCGGCACCACCCACGAGAACGCGCCCGGTGCGTCGTCCGGCACCGCGCCCGCGCCCAAGGCCTGCAAGGGGCCCGGCGGCAAGTTCACCATCGGCATGAGCCAGGCGAACCTCGCCGAGCCGTACCGCGTGCGGATGGACGACGACATCCGCAAGGCGGCGGCGGGCGTGCCGCAGTTCACCGTCCACTACTCCGATGCCGCGCAGGACAATTCGAAGCAGGTGGAACAGGTCAACACGTTCCTCACGCAGAAGATCGACCTGCTGATCATCAGCCCCAACGAGGCGACGCCGCTGACCGGCGTCGTCAAGCAGGCCTACGACCAGGGCATCCCGGTGCTGGTGCTGGACCGGAAGGTGGACGGCGACGCGTACACGTCGTTCATCGGCGCGGACAACGTGGACATCGGGCGCCAGGCGGGCCAGTTCTTCGCCGAGAAATTGCTGCCACAGGGCGGAAAGATCGTCGAGCTGAAGGGGCTCGCCGGCGCGACACCCGCCAAGGAGCGCAGCGACGGCTTCGACAAGGGCATCGCGGGCAAGAACGTGAGCATCATCGGCACGGCGGACGCGGATTGGTTGCGGGACAAGGGCCAGCAGCAGGCCGACGCCCTGCTCAAGGCGCACCCGGACGCGCAGGCGATCTTCTCCGAGAACGACCCGATGGCCGAGGGCGCGCGGCTGGCCGCGCAGAACGCGGGCAAGCCGGACCTGCCGATCGTCGGCATCGACGGGCTGCCCGTGCCCGAGGGCGGCATCAAGGCGGTGGAGGCCGGGCGGCTGTCGGCGACGTTCGTCTACCCGACGGGCGGCGCGGAAGCCGTTGCCGCGGCCAAGAAACTGCTCATCGACTGCCAGCCGGTGGCCAAGACGCAGACGCTCGGCACCCGGCTGGTGACCAAGGACAACGCGGCCGCGGTGTACGAAGAGTTCAACCGAGGCTGAGCAGAGTGAGCAAGGACAACGGCGCGCACGCGGCGTCCGGCCGCGGCTGAGCAGAGGGGCAAGCATGGCTCGAATCGGCGTCCTCGCCATCTCCGACGGGCGCGACCACGTGCACCGCCGCAACACCGGGTTCATCCGGTCCAAACGGGACAGTTTCGTCGCGGCGCTGGAAGCGGCGGGGCACGAGGTGGTCGTCGGCGACCTGGTGGCGACGAACACCGTCGCCACGTCGGCGGCGCGGGAGGTCGCGGCCGCGGGCGTGGACGTGACGGTGTTCTACTACGCGGTGTGGAGCTTCCCGCACTTCACGATGCTCGCGGCGGACGCGACCACAAGCCCGCTGCTGCTGGTCGCCAGCACGGACCCGGCCGAGCCGGGGCTGGTCGGGATGCTCGCCGCCGGGGGCGCGCTGGACCAGATCGGCCGCGCGCACACCCGGCTGTGGGGCGCGCCGGACGACGCGTCGCTGATCGCGGAGATCGGGGTCCGGGCGCGGGCGGCGTCGGCGGTGGCGTCGCTGCGCGGTTCGACGTTCGGGCGGTTCGGCGGGCGGCCGATGGGGATGAACACGGCCGTGGCCAACACCGACCAGTGGATGCGGCAGTTCGGCGTGGACGTCGAGGAGATCGACCAGTACGAGCTGGTGCTGCGTTCGGAACGGGCCGACGCCGCGGAGGCCGCCGGCGCGCGCGAGTGGCTGGAGCGCCTGGCGACCGTGCACTACGACGGCGAGAAGCTGACGCCCGAGCTGCTGGAGCGGCAGATCCGCTCGTACCTGGCGGTGCGCGACATCGTGGCGGAGCGGGGCATCGACTTCTCCGGGATCAAGGGCCAGCCGGAGCTGACCGAGAACTTCGCGACGATGGACGTCACGGAGGCGTTCCTGAACGACCCGTACGACTGGAACGGGCCCAAGGCCGTGCACGTCACCGCCACGGAGGCGGACATGGACGGCGCGCTGACCATGCAGCTGATGCACCGGATCACGGGCACGCCGGTGCTGTTCGCGGACGTGCGCCACTACCACGCCGACCGGGACATCTGGGACCTGTGCAATTCGGGCCAGCACGCGACGTGGTTCGCGGCGCGCAGCGCGGACCCGGCGGAGAACCTGGCGAAGGTGCACCTGTACCCGGAGGTGTTCTTCTTCCCGGCGGGCGGCGCCTCGGTGCAGCACATCGCCGCACCGGGCGCGATGACCCTCGCCCGCCTGACCCGCCTCTCGGGCGACTACCGCCTCCAGCTCTTCCAGGGCGACTTCGAGTCCTACGACGACGCGACGAACGCCGCGCTGGCCGCGTCGTCGACCCCGGAGTGGCCCCACGCCTTCGCCCGCCTCGACGTGCCCGCACCGACCTTCCTGTCCGGGTTTGGGGCCAACCACGTGCACGCGGTTCCCGGCGATGTCCGCGCTGAGCTGCGGGCGGCGGCGGAGCTGATGGGCGTGCGGGTGGAGGAGTGGAGCCGGGGGGAGTGACTGGGACCCGGACGGGGCCGGATCAGGTCTGGACCACGGCCGGGCCGGGGTGAGTCCGGGCTTGTGGCCGGGCCGGCGTGGGGGTCGGCCCGGTCCGGTCTGGACCACTGCCGGGGCCGGGCTGGGGACTGCGGCTGGGCACTGAGCCGAGCTTTGCGAGGGCAAGCCGCGGCGGGGATGGCCGTAGCCGGTGGCCGCTGGTCTTGGCTACTGGTCTTGACCACTCGGCCGGCCTGCACGCCCGCTCCGTCCGTCGGGCCGAGCGTTGGTGTGCCTGCCGTGCCCTTTGGCCGCCGCCGTCCTCGGCGACGCGCGCGGGCGGAATGCGTTTTTCCGGGTGTGAGCCCTGTGGCCCTCGTCGCGATCGCTTGGCCGGGCCGGGGCCGGGGCTCACCATGGCTGAAGTGCGCGTCGCCCGGAGCGGCAGTCGCCAGGACTCCCTTTCGAGTGGTCACTAATGCCGATGAGTGAGCGTGTGAGACATAGGTCTCCACCAAAGGGGTGAAAGATCGACTGTCGGGCAGCTCGTAGTCTTACGGCGCGTTACTCATAGAGGAACATTCACGTTAGACCCCGAGAACGAATCAAGGAGGTACCGCCATGGGCACCGAGAGCCCCGCCGTCCGCGCGACGGTCATCTTCGGACTGCGCACGTTCGGGGCCATCCCGCTGCCGGTGCGCGCCGACCTCGAGTACGACCCGTCGGACCCCTACGCCATCGCCGTGGGCTACCACGCCGGCCCGGGTGTCGTCCGCTGGCTCTTCGGCCGTGACCTGCTGGCCGACGGCCTGATCGCCCCCGCGGGCGACGGTGACGTCCGCGTCCGCCCGGCCGCCGACCCGTCGCGCGTGATCGTCGAGCTGAACGCCCCCGACGGCTCCGCCGTGCTGGAAGCCCAGGCCAGCGAACTCGCCGACTTCCTCGACCGCACCTACGACGAGATCCCCGCCGGCGACGAGGCCCGCTGGTTCGACTTCGATCACGAGCTGACCAAGCTCGCGATGCACGACTGACTCACGACCTGCTCGTGATGCACGACTGACCGACCCGCTCGTGATGCACGACTGACTGACCCGCTCGCCCCACGGGGCACCCCGCTCACCCGGCGAGTGGGTCCGCCCGTGCCGCGAGCGGAACCCCTCGGCCCGCGACTGGATCCGTTCGCCCCGTGCCCGGACTTACCCGGCCCGCGAGCGGATCCGCCGGACCGGCCGAGGGGCAAGCAGCTTCGGGGACTCCCGGACCGGCTCCAGCCCGGCAATGCCGCGCTGTATGAGCGTCGGAGTTCCTCAGCCCACCGCACCGGCAGACCTTTCCGAAGCTCCCTGCGAGCCTACGGCCGCCGATCCACGTCCGATCAACAGCCGATCGCCGAAGAGCGCCTGCGGACGAAGAAGCTCTGTAGATCCGCTGCACGCCTAGACCAGACTGGACGTCTTCGGCTCCGACGACGCGCTCGACCTGCTGGGCCGGAGTGTCGGGGCCGGCCGGCTGGCAGCCGAACCGATCGCCGCGCAGGATCTCGTTGCCGCTTGCGGACGGCTCCCGCTGGCCGTGCGCATCGTGGCGTCGCGCCTCACCGCACGACCGCACTGGACTCTGCGGTCCATCGTCGACCGCCTGGACGACGAGCGCCGCCGGCTCACCGAACTGCGGGCCGGTCCGCTGGCCGTCGAGGCGGTTTTCGAGGTGGTGCACCGGCAGTTCGTCCCACCGCTCGCGCACGACTTCGTGCTGCTGGCCTCAGTCGCCGGCACGGAGTTCACACTGCGGGAAGCGGCGGCCGTGCTCGGCGTCGACGAGGACGTGGCCGAAGCACGGCTGGACGCCCTGATCGACGCTTGCCTGCTGGAGGAAACGTTCACCCGCCGGTTCCGCATCCACGAACTGCTGGTCCTCTTCGGCCGCGGCCTCCAGCGGGATCAGGCCGAGGAGACAGCGGCGCTGGACCGGTTGCTGTCGCAGCTGCTCGCCACCGCCCGCACCGCCTTCGCGTGCGCTGCATCGGGCGATCCGGCCGGCGACGTGCTCGGCTGGCGCCGGCTGCCCGATCCCGGCCCGCCGATCACCGATCTGCGCTCGGCCCGGGACTGGGTTTCGAGAACCGGGCACACCGTGCTGGCGGCCTGCGCCCGGGTCGCCGAGCTGGGTGCCGCGGGCCTGCTGGGCACCGCGATCGACCTGCTCCTCGCGATGGGCCTGTTCGCCGCCGAGCCGGGGATGCGACGGCTGGACGCGATCACGCGAACCTTGGCCGAAGCGGCGGCCGACACCCGCGCACCGACCGGCCCGATCTCGGGGAGGTGCCGCCGGGCGCGCTTCCGCACCGCCGGCCGGGCCGAGTTCCTGCACAGCACCATCGCACTGCGCACCGGCACGTACGCCGACGTGGAAGTCCACGCGCAGCGCGCGGTGACCGCCGCGACGGTGAGTGGCGACCGCGTGATCCTTCAACAGGCGCTCAGCAACCGTGGCCTGGCCGCGCACCAGCGCCACGACTATCCGTTCGCGATCCGGTGCTTCGACCGGTCCGCCGAACTGGCGCGAAGACTCGGCCATCACTCCGGGGAAGCGACCAGCCGGCTCAACGCGGCGCACGCCCGGCTGCGCAGCGGCGCCGAGCTTGTCCTCGCTGCCTGCGAGCCGCCACTCGGGGACGATTGCCACCTCCGCTTCGCCGAACGTTTGCCGCAGCGTTGACCGCGCGGGCCAGGCTGGATCCGCCGGATCGTTCTCGAAAACGCTGCTTCCCTTGCTGAGACTGGGTTCGCCGGCGAAGGACTCCTCGCACGCCACATCAGGTGGGCTACGCGCGAGTACGGGGCGCGTCACGGCCACCTCGGGGGAGGCGTTCGCGGGGCTGCCCACCGTCGTGGAGTCAGCACCGGTGCGCGCTCGCCGAACCGGGCGTGGCCGTGAAAACTGTTGTGACGAAAGACAACCGTGACGGTGCCGGGACGCAGACCCCGGCCGGACGGTGCAGCGCGCCCGCGCCCGCGAGGCCCGTCCCCGGGTCCGGCGGGGTGCCGTGGGGGAAGATCGATCCGGGCCTCCACGTGCGGAAGCGGGCATTCGCCTCGGCGGGTGGTTCGAGTTGACCTGCGCCCTCAGCGGCGTACGGTCATAGTGGTTGGCTGTTGTTCAAAATATGTGCTCCGGTCAGCGCCCCCAGCAGATACCTGCGGAAGGAGCGCACCATGACTGCCCGATTCTCCGTATTCTCCGCGCCCACCGAGCTGACGGTCACCATCACCGGCCGCGACGGCGTCCTGGTCCTGACCACCGTCGGTGACATCGACGCCGCCAGCGTTCCCGCCCTCGACGAGGCGCTGGTCACCGCGCAGGCCGGCCGCGAGCGGGTGGTGGTCGACCTCTCCCGCGTCGAATTCCTTGGCTGCGCCGGGATTCGCGTGCTCTGCGGCGCCGCTGAGCGCGACCCGTCGCTCACGGTGGTGTCCGGCACCGCGCACGGGGTGCGGCGCTGCCTGGAGGTCACCGACGCCGCCCTGCACCTGACGATCCACGAGACGCTGGCCGAGGCGATTTCGCCCGCCGGGAATCCCGCCAGGAATGAGGAATCGGCCACCTGATCGGGTCAGCGCGTTTCACCGCCGAGGGGCCCGGGTAGGCCGGGACCATGACCGCTCAGACCAGGAACGTCCCGGAAATCGAGCTGAACAACGGCGTCGGCATCCCGCAGTTCGGGTTCGGGGTCTTCCAGATCCCGCCGGAGGACACCGCCGCGGCGGTGTGTACTGCGCTCGAAACGGGTTACCGGCACCTCGACACCGCACAGCTGTACGACAACGAACAGGGTGTCGGGGACGGCATCCGCCAGTCGGGTGTGCCGCGTGAGGAAGTCTTCGTCACCACCAAGCTCGCCAACGACGCGCACGGCCACGACAACGCGATCACCGCGCTGGAAGGGAGCCTGCAGCGGCTCGGGCTCGAGCAGGTGGACCTCTACCTGATCCACTGGCCGCTGCCGCATCAGGACAGGTACGTGCCTACCTGGCAGGGCTTCGAAGAGCTGCTGCACGCCGGGAAGACGCGCGCGATCGGCGTGTCGAACTTCCAGACCGCGCACCTCGAACGGCTGGCCGAGGAGAGCGCGACGGTGCCCGCGGTGAACCAGATCGAGCTGCACCCCGCGTTGCAGCAGACGGAATTGCGTGCCTACCACCGCGCGCACGGCATCGCCACGGAGGCGTGGAGCCCGCTCGCGCAGGGTGAGGTGCTGGAGGACCCGGTGCTCACCGAGCTGGCCGCGAAACACGGGAAAACCGCTGCCCAGGTGGTGCTGCGCTGGCACCTGCAGCTCGGGAACATCGTTTTCCCCAAGTCGAAGACGCCCGAGCGCATCCGCGAGAACATCGACGTGTTCGACTTCGAGCTTTCCGGCGACGACCTGGAGGCGATCGGCAAGCTCGACGCCGATCACCGCACCGGCTTCGACCCGGACACCTTCCGCGGCTAGCCCGGGTCAGCTACCGCCGTGGATACCTGGAGAATTCCCACGGTGACGCCGGCGCCGTAGAACCGCAAAGCTCGAAGGAAAGAACCGGACCTCCTGTCGCGAGGTCCGGTTTTTTCCTTTCGCGGTAAGCAAAACCGGTGAGGTCAGCCGGGGTCGACGGCGGAGCGGATCTCGTCCACGAAGCCGGGGCCGGACATCAGCACCTGGCTGCCGGGCGGGCGGTCCGAGGTGGCGGGGTGGGGTGAGGTCGGCGCGGCGCGACGGGCCTTCACGACCTGTTCGCCCAGCTCTCGCAGTTCGTCGGCGCTGTGGGCCGCGCGCAGGCTGTCCACGACGCCGCGCTCGTCTTCCCTGGTGTGCCGCCGGACGGCGCGGATCAGGGCGCTCAGCAGGCGTTCGAAGCGGGGTTCCTGCGGTCCGGCCCCTTCCAGCCGCCGCATCAGGTCGTCGGCCTCGGCGAGCTGCTTGCTGCCCGCCGCGCCGGGCAGGTGCCGCTGCTCGGCGACGGTGTGCCGCGCGAGCGTGGCCAGCAGGTGGTCGGCCAGGTCCTTGCGGTTCTCGGGGCTGCCCTGCCCGAGGTCCAGCTCGGTGCAGAGCCGGTCCAGGATCCGGTGATCCTCGACGAGGAGGTCGGTCAGGTCGGTGCTGCGCATGGGATCGGGGTACCCGGCCACGGAAAGGTGAATCGTCGAGGTGCGGCTCACCTGATCGTGGGTACCCCGCAGGGAAGAGAAACTGACAAATACGAGGAGCCACACGCATGAGAGGTCCGGCCGCGGGGATCGAGCGCGAGCGCAAGTACGAGATCAGCGAGACGACCGGGATCCCGAGGCTCGTCGGCGCCGGCCCAGTCCGCAGCCAGGAAGCGCCCGCCGAGCACGTCCTGGACGCCACCTACTACGACACCGCCGGCTTCGCGCTGGCCCGGGCGGGAATCACGCTCCGGCGGCGCACCGGCGGCGAAGACGCGGGGTGGCACCTCAAGCTGCCGATCGGCCCGGACACGCGTGAGGAGCTGAACGTCGCACTCGGCGCCGACGAGCTGAAGGTGCCGAAGGAGCTTGCGCGGCTCGTGCTCGCGTATACGTTGGGCCACAAGCTGGTGCCGATCGCGCACCTCAAGACCGACCGCTTCGCGCACCAGCTCACCGACAGCGACGGGCATGCGGTCGCGACACTCACCGACGACCACGTGACCGGCGAGGCGGGCGGCGACTCCGCCCGGCTGGACCGTTGGCGGGAGCTGGAAATCGAGCTGGCCCCCGAGGCCGCGCCGGGTGTGCTCGACGAGCTGGGACGCGCGCTGACCGGCGCGGGCGCGAAGGCGTCACCGTGGCCGTCAAAGCTGCGTCGCTTGATCGGGGACCGGGTGCCCGCGCGGAAGAAGCCGGCCAAACGGCCCGACGCGGGCACCGTGGTGGCCGGGTACCTGCGGGAGCAGGCCGACCGGTTGCGTCAGGCGGACGTGGGCGTGCGGCGGGACGCCGACGACTCCGTGCACCAGATGCGCGTGGCCGTGCGGAAGCTGCGGAGCGCGCTGCGGACGTTCGGGTCCATTGTGGATGGTTCGGCGACGGCGGAGCTGGTGACCGAGCTGAAGTGGCTGGGGCAGCGGCTGGGCCCGGCGCGGGACCTGGAGGTCTCCGCGGAGCTGGTGGCCGCGGGCGTGGACCGGTTGCCGCCTGAGCTGGTGGTGGGCCCGGTGCGGCAGTACGTGACGCGGTACTTCGCGCGGGAGCAGGCCGTTGCGCGGGAACGGGTGGTGGAGACGGTTGACGGCAAGCGGTACCTGCGGTTGCTGCGTTCCCTTGATTCGGTGCTGGCGGAGCCGCCGTTGACCGCAGCAGCGGGAAAGCCTGCGCGCAAGGGATTGCGGAAGCCGGTGCGTCAGGCCGTACGGAAGATGGAGCGGGCGGAGAAGGCGGCGCGGGGGCTTTCCTGGACGGAGCGCGAGGTCGCGCTGCACGGCGTGCGGAAGAAGGCCAAGCGGGTCCGGTACGCGCTGGACGTGGTCCGGCCGGTGGAGAAGGTGGGGGATTGGCGCAAGCGGGTGAAGGGCGTGCTGCGGGAGCTGGGGCGGCACCAGGATGTCGTGGTGAGCCGGGAAGTGTTGTACCGGCTGGGGATCACGGGGTTCGGGGATGGCGAGAACACGTTCACGTTCGGGGTGCTGTTCGGGCGGGGCGAGGGGGCCGCGGTGGGGCATCGGGATGGATTCGTGCGGGCCTGGCGGCGGTTGCGGGGGAAGAAGCGGCCCGGGTGGCTTTCCTGATCGGGCCGCGCTGATCCGGGCGTGAACCCGGCCTGGCCGGGAGGCTCATGGCTTCCCGGCGAGGCCGGTGGTCAGGGCGCTCCGCGGTGGGATCAGCTGAAGACGACGGACCTGATCAGCAGCCGATCCGAGGCCCGGCCACCGGCCTTCAGCGTGTAATAGGCGTCGCCTTCGCAGTTCCCGTTTTTGAACACGGTCGCGGACGAGTCGGTTTTGTTGTGCGGCCGGAAGGCGTGCTGGTCGTAGAAGTCGATGACTTCCGGAATGTCCAGGCACACGCCGCTCGGCGGGTCTGCCAGCGCCCCGCTTTGAATCATGCCGTCCTCGTCGTAGTAACGGTAGGTGAAGTCTCCTTCGGCCGCTGACGCGACTGCCGGGACGGCAACGCCGAAACTGCAAACACTGGCGACAACGAGCAAGGCAGTGCGCACACGCATGTCAGATCGTTCCTTTCGGAAAACTTGGAACCGTTGCGTCACCCAGTGCACCCGGGCCGACCGGCACCCGTCTACGGTGGCCGCCCGTTCAGGGTCCTGCCCCGATCGTGCGGCGGACGGGCACCGCAAGTCCGGTGCCCCCGTCCACCTCACCCGCCGCCCGCTTGCGGTCATCCCCTTCGGGCACCAGTGCTTCGGGGAGCAGCCGTATTCGTGACAGCCCGTCGCGGCGGCACACCCCATCGGGCCCTGAGGGTTTGGCCGTGATGGAACCCTGTCGGGTGGCGGGATCACTTGCCCAGCGCGTTTTTCAGCTCCTGCTTCGACATGGTCGAGCGGCCGTGGATGTTGCGCTGCCTGGCTTCGTTGTAGAGCTGGTCCTTCGTCGGGCCACCCGGGCCCTGGCGGTACTCGCCCGATTGGGCGCGGTTCTTGTTCACCGTGCGGGCGGCGATCTTCTCGGCGCGGCCGGTACTCACGCCGTACTCGCGCTGGAATCTTTGATGTGCTCGTACTGGCGCTCGCGCTTGGTGTTCCAGGTTTGCTGCGGCATGATCGGCTCCTTTCGTCGGCAGACGGGTACCCGACCGGCCGCGAGGGCTAAACGTGCAGGTCAACCTCCTGGAACAGCCGGTGGTGAACCAGCGGGGCCGCCCGTCCGTGTGGTGAGGTGAGGACGAACGGGCAGGGAGGTCAGGGTGCGTTTCCACGATGAAGGGCCGGTGGTCTTGGTGCTGCCGGGCAACGTCGACGACCTGACCGAGCCCAGCGGTGGCAACACCTACGACCGCCGGATGTGCGGGAGCCTGCCGGGCGCCGGGACGTCCGTGCTGGAGCTGGCGGTGCCCGGGAGCTGGCCCGAGCCGGGGCCGACGGCGCGGGCGCGGCTGGCCCGTTCGCTCGCCGAGCTGCCGGAGCGGGCCACCGTGCTGCTCGACGGGCTGGTGGCCTGCGGGGTGCCCGAGATCCTCGCCCCGCACGCGCGGCGGCTGCGGCTCGGCGTGCTCGTCCACCTGCCGCTGGCCGATGAAACCGGGCTTGAACCGGGGCGTGCCGCCGAGTTGGAGGGCCGCGAGCGCGAGACGCTGCGGCTGGCCGGGCTCGTCGTCGCCACCAGTTCGGCCGCGGCGCGGGACCTGGTCCACCGCCACGAACTCGACCCGTCCCGCGTGCACGTGGTGTGGCCGGGCACTGACCGCGCGCCGCTGGCGTCCGGGTCGGACGGCGTTTCCCGGCTGCTGTGCGTCGCCGCAGTGACGCCGCGCAAGGCGCAGGACCTGCTCGTGGAGGCGCTGTCCCAGGTGGACGCGCTCACGGCCGAGTGCGTCGGCTCGCTCACCCGCGAACCGGACTACGCCGACGAGCTGCACTGGACCGTCAAGCGCCTCGGCCTCGACGGGCGCGTCCGGCTGACCGGGCCCAGGTCCGGCGCCGACCTCGACGCCACGTACGACGCCGCGGACCTGCTGGTGCTCCCGTCCCACGCCGAGACCTACGGCATGGTCGTCACCGAGGCGCTCGCGCGCGGCATCCCCGTGCTGGCCACCGACGTCGGCGGGGTCCGCGACGCGCTCGGCACCGCGCCCGACGGCACTGTGCCCGGCCTGCTCGTGCCGCCCGGCGACGTCGGCGCGCTGGCTCGCGCCCTGCGCCGTTGGTCGGACGACGCCGGCCTGCGAGACCGTCTTCGCGCCTCCGCACTGGCCCGCGCCGGAACCCTGGAGGACTGGGACGGCGCCGCCCGCCGGCTGACCGAAGTCCTCGCCCGTTTCCGTTCCGCTCCGATCGAGGTGGCTTGAGAGATGCGCACGTTCTGGGTGTGGTTCCGGCTCCTCGGCGGCTTCGCCATCATCGGCGTGCTGGCCTGGCGGCTGGGCACCGGCGCGTTCCTCGACGGGCTGCGCGTGATCGGCCCGTGGCCGCTGTTCGCCGCGCTCGCGCTGGGCCTGCTGACCACGGTGGCGAGCGCCTGGCGCTGGAGGCTGGTGGCCTCGCGGCTCGGGTTGCGGCTCCCGATGCGCGACGCGGTGGGCGACTACTACCGCGCGCAGTTCCTCAACGGCGTGCTGCCGGCCGGCGTGCTCGGCGACGTCCACCGCGCCGTGCAGCACGGGCGCAGATCCGGTGACGTCGGCCGCGGCGTGCGAGCCGTGGTGCTGGAGCGGACCGCCGGTCAGGTCGTGGTGGTCGCCGCCGGGGTGGCTGTGCTGGTCTTCCGCCCGACGGTGCTGCCGCCGGTGGCGCACGACGTGCTCACCGGGTCCGGCGCGGCCGTGCTGGCGGGCGCCGTGGTGGTGCTCGCGGTGGCGTTCGGCAGCGGGCCGCGGTGGCTGGAGAGCCCGTCACGGTGGCGGCGCGCGTTCGCCGTCTCGATGGCCGACGTGCGCGCCGGGCTGCTCGGCCTGGGCGTCTGGCCGCGGGTGACGGCGCTTTCGCTGCTCGCGCTCGCCGGGCACCTGGCCCTGTTCGTCGTCGCCGCGCGGGCCGCCGGGGTGACGGCGCCGCTCACGACCGTGCTGCCGTTGCTGGTGCTCGCGCTGCTGGCGATGGGCCTGCCGGTGAACGTCGGCGGCTTCGGGCCGCGGGAAGGCGTCGCGGCGCTGGCGTTCGGCGCGGCCGGGCTCGGCGCGCAGCTGGGCTTGACGGTGGCCGTGGTCTACGGCGTACTCGGCCTGGTGTCCAGCCTGCCCGGTGGCGCGCTGCTGCTCATGCGCTGGCTCGGCGGCCTGCGCCGGACGGCTGCGCAACCGGCTCGGCAAGCCGCTCGGGAACCGGCCCCGGAATCCGCCGCGAAACCGGCTCTGGAACCGGCCCCGCGCCTGCTCCGCGTGCCCGAGCGGTCGGCCGCCTGAAGGTGCCGCCGCCGGAGCGGCCCGGCCCCGCGGTTCCCCCTGCCCCCGGCCCGAGTGGATCAAGCCGGGCGCTCTACCGTTCACCTGTGCGGTTCGTGGTGGTTGTTTTCGTCCTGCTGGCCGCCTCGGCCTGCGCTTCGTCCGACGCGGCCGTGGGCGGGGGAGAGGTCGTGCCGACGACGTCGGGCCAGGTGCGCGGCACCGTCGCCCAGGACTACCGGCTGTTCCAGGGCATCCCGTACGCCGCGGCGCCGGTCGGGGACCGGCGCTGGCAGCCGCCCGCCGCGCCGTCGCCGTGGCTCGGCGAGCGCGACGCGACGAAGCCCGGGCCGCGGTGCCCGCAGCAGAAGCCCTCCGACGGGGCGGCCACGAGCGAGGACTGCCTGTCCCTGAACGTCTGGACGCCGAAGGCCGCGACCCGGCGCCCGGTGCTGGTGTGGATCCACGGCGGCGCGTTCCTGAACGGCGGCGGGGACCGTTACGACGCGCGGGACCTGGCCACGCGCGGCGACGAGGTCGTCGTCACGGTCAACTACCGGCTCGGCACCCTGGGCTTCCTGGCCGACCCCGCGCTGGCGCCTTCCGGCGACGCCGGGAACTACGGCCTGCAGGACCAGCAGCAGGCCCTGCGCTGGGTGCGGGACAACATCGAAGCCTTCGGCGGCGACCCCGGGGCCGTGACGATCGCCGGTGAGTCCGCGGGCGGCATGTCGGTGTGCGACCACCTGGTGGCGCCGGGCTCACGCGGGCTGTTCCGCGCCGCCGTGATCCAAAGTGGACCGTGCCAGGCGCAGGCGACGCTGGCCGGGGCGGTCAAGTCCAGTGTGGACTACACGAGCCGGCACGGCTGCGCCGACCGGGCGACGGCGGCGGCCTGCCTGCGCGAGCTGCCCGTCGCGGACCTGGTGGACGCGCCGCAGTTCTTCGCCATCGCCGGGATCGGCATGCCCGGCCCGGTGGTGGGCGGCTCGGTACTGCCGGTGCCCCCGCTCGACGGGTTCCGCCGCGGGGCGGCCGTGCCGGTGCCGGTGGTGGTGGGCACGACGCACGACGAGTTCACCTACTTCCTCGCGGAGCAGGTCGCGGCCACGAAGAAGCCCGTGACGCCGGACGGTTACGTCGCGGCGCTGGCCCACGTGTTCGGCGACGGCGCGTCGGTGGCTTCGCACTACCCGCTGGCTTCATTCGGCGGTGACGCTTCGCGTGCGTACGCAGCGGCCGTCACCGACAGTGGTTTCGCGTGCGCCGCGCAGGACGTGGCGACGGCGCTGGCCGCGCGGGCGCCGGTGTGGGCGTACGAGTTCGACGACCCGACGTCACCGGCCGCCGCCACGATCCACGCGCCGTTCCCGCTCGGCGCGGCGCACACGTTCGAGCTGCCGTACCTCTTCCGCCTCGACGGCCAGGCCGGCCTGCTCACCCCGGCGCAGCAACGGCTTTCGGGCCAGATGATCGGCAAGTGGACCGGGTTCGTGCGCTCGGGCACCCCGCCGGACTGGCCGCGGTTCGGCGCCGTGCAGTCGTTCCGCCCGGACGGCGCCGCGGTGACGACGTCCTTCGCCGCGGATCACCGCTGTGCGTTCTGGAGCGGCTTCAAGGTGCCCTGAAGGCCACCATGAGGGCATGTAGGTCCCTCATGGTGGCCTTCAGGGCACCACGCGGCCTGCTGGACCCGGCTCCGGCAGGATGTCCGCCATGACGGTGACCGCAGCGGATCTCGACGTTGTCCTCGGCTGTTTCGACCACGCGCTCCGGCCGGTCGTCGACCGGGACTGGACGCGGCCGGCCGGGGACGTCGAGTGGGACTGCCGGCACACCGCCGAGCACGTCGGCGACTGCCTGCTCTCCTACGCCGCCCAGCTGGTCACCGCGCCGGCCGGCCAGTACGTGCGGCTGCTGGGCACGGTGGAGGACGGCGCCTCGAACGCCGAGGCGCTCGACGTCGCGCTCACCGGCGGGCGGCTGCTCGCCGCGGCGGTGCGGGCGACCGGCCCGGACGTCCGCGCGTATCACCCGACCGGGCGAGCGGACGCCGAGGGCTTCGCCGCCATGGGGTGCGTCGAAGCGCTGATGCACGGTGAGGACATCGCCACCGGCCTCGGCGTGCCGGAGGCGATCGACCCGCCGCGCGACGTGTGTGCCCGCGTGCTCGCGCGGCTGTTCCCGGAACAGGACGTCGAAGGCGACGCTTGGCAGGCGCTGCGCTGGTGCGCGGGCCGGATCGAGCTGCCGGGGCGGCCGAGGCGCATAGGCTGGAAATGGCGCGGCGCCCCACTCTGTGAGTGATCCGTCGTGACCGGCTGTCTCGCCGGGTGAACGCGGCTGCCCCGTGGTGGCGCCGTCCGGTAGTCTTGACAGCCAGGTCGAGAGGCGCTGCAACGGACCAGGCGGTCCGCCACGCTCGGCCGCTCCGTTCGTGAAAGGGCGCCTCCGTGACCGATACGGAGGTGGCCGGTATGTCGCAGAGCCTGCGGGACCTGCTCGACGAGCGGATCGTCGTCCTCGACGGCGCTTGGGGCACGATGCTGCAGGGGGCCGGCCTCACGCCGGCCGACTACCGCGACGAGTGGCTCGAAGGCCACGAGAAGGACGTCACCGGCGACCCGGACCTGCTCAACCTCACCCGCCCCGACGTGATCCTCGACGTGCACCGGCAGTACCTGGCCGCGGGCGCGGACGTCACCACCACCAACACCTTCACCGCCACCAGCATCGGCCAGGCCGACTACGGCCTCCAGGACCACGTGCGCGAGATGAACCTGCGCGCCGTGGCGCTGGCCCGTCAGGCGGCCGACGAGTTCGGCGGCCGGTTCGTGGCCGGCTCCATCGGCCCGCTGAACGTCACGCTCTCGCTCTCGCCGCGCGTCGAGGACCCGGCGTACCGCGCGGTCACCTACGAGCAGGTGAAGGCCTCCTACGCCGAGCAGATCAAGGCGCTCGCCGACGGCGGGGTCGACCTGCTGCTGATCGAGACCATCTTCGACACCCTCAACGCCAAGGCCGCGATCACCGCCGCCCGCGAGGTCGCGCCGGAGCTGCCGCTGTGGATCTCCGTGACGATCGTCGACCTGAGCGGCCGCACGCTCTCGGGCCAAACTGTCGAAGCGTTCTGGAGCTCCATCGCGCACGCCGAGCCGCTGGTCGTCGGCGTGAACTGCTCGCTCGGGGCCCAGGAAATGCGCCCGCACGTCGAGGAGCTGGCGAAGATCGCGGGCACCTACACCGCGTGCCACCCGAACGCGGGCCTGCCCAACGCGTTCGGCGGCTACGACCAGACGCCGGAGGAGACCGGCGGCATGCTCGGCGAGTTCGCCGGCGCCGGCCTGGTCAACATCGTCGGCGGCTGCTGCGGCACCTCGCCCGCGCACATCGCGAAGATCGCCGAGGCGGTCAAGGGCCTCCCGCCGCGCGTGGTGCCCGACCCCGCGCACCGGACGCGCTTCAGCGGGCTGGAGCCGTTCAAGATCACCGCCGACACCGGGTTCGTGATGATCGGCGAGCGCACCAACGTGACGGGCTCGGCGAAGTTCCGCCGCCTGATCGAGGGCGGCGACCACCAGGCCGCCGTCGACGTCGCGCTGGAGCAGGTGCGCGGTGGCGCGAACCTGCTGGACGTGAACATGGACGCCGACCTGCTCGAGTCCGAGGAGGCGATGACCACCTTCCTCAACCTCATCGCCACCGAGCCCGAGGTCGCGCGCATCCCGGTGATGGTCGACAGCTCCCGCTGGCGCGTGCTCGAAGCCGGCCTGCGCTGCCTGCAGGGCAAGGGCGTGGTCAACTCCATCAGCCTCAAGGAGGGCGAGGGCCCGTTCCTGGAGCAGGCCCGCCGCATCCGCGACTACGGCGCGGGCGTCGTGGTGATGGCGTTCGACGAGCAGGGCCAGGCCGACACCGCCGAGCGCAAGGTCAGCATCTGCGGCCGGGCGTACGACCTGCTCACCCAGAAAGCCGGGTTCGCGGGCGAGGACATCATCTTCGACCCCAACGTGCTGGCCGTGGCCACCGGCATCAGCGAGCACAACGGCTACGCGAAGGCGTTCCTGGAGGCGCTGCCGCGGATCAAGGAACGCTGTCCGGGCGCGCACACCTCGGGCGGCATCTCGAACCTGTCGTTCTCCTTCCGTGGCAACAACGTCGTGCGCGAGGCGATGCACTCGGCGTTCCTGCTGTACGCGGTGCGAGCGGGCCTCGACATGGGCATCGTCAACGCCGGCCAGCTCGCCGTGTACGAGGACATCCCGAAGGACCTGCTGGAGCTGGTCGAGGACGTGATCTTCGACCGCCGCGAGGACGCGACCGACCGGCTGGTCGAGTTCGCCGAGACCGTGAAGGGCAGCGGCACCAAGCGCGTGGTCGACCTGTCCTGGCGCGAGGCGCCGGTGGCGAAGCGGCTTTCGCACGCGCTCGTGCACGGCATCGTCGACTTCATCGAGGACGACACGGAAGAAGCGCGGCAGTCGTTCGAGCGGCCCCTGCAGGTCATCGAGGGCCCGCTGATGGACGGCATGAAGATCGTCGGCGACCTGTTCGGCGCCGGGAAGATGTTCCTGCCGCAGGTGGTGAAGAGCGCGCGCGTGATGAAGCGGTCCGTGGCTTACCTGGAGCCGTACATGGAGGCGGAGAAGGAAAAGATGCGCCTCGAAGGCCGCATCGACACCTCCCGCGGCCAGGGCAAGGTCGTGCTCGCCACGGTGAAGGGCGACGTGCACGACATCGGCAAGAACATCGTCGGCGTGGTGCTGGGCTGCAACAACTACGAGGTGATCGACCTCGGCGTGATGGTGCCCGCGGCGAAGATCCTGGACACCGCCGTGGCCGAGAACGCCGACGCGGTCGGCCTGTCCGGGCTGATCACCCCGTCGCTCGACGAGATGACGAGCGTCGCGACCGAGATGCAGCGCCGCGGCCTGAAGCTGCCGCTGCTGATCGGCGGCGCCACCACGTCCAAGCAGCACACCGCGGTGAAGATCGCCCCGGCCTACGACCACACCACGGTCCACGTGCTCGACGCGTCACGGGTCGTCGGCGTGGTCTCCGACCTGCTCGACACCGACCGCGCGGACGTCCTCGACACGGCGAACCGCGCCGAGCAGCAGCGGCTGCGCGAGCAGCACGAGAACCGGCACAGCACCCCGTTGCTGACCGTCGAGCAGGCCCGGGCGAACCGGGAGGAGGTCTCGTTCGACGAGATCCCGGTGCCCGACTTCACCGGCGTCCGGGTGCTGGAGCCGCCGATCGCCGAGCTGCGCAAGATGGTCGACTGGCAGTTCCTGTTCCTCGCCTGGGAGCTGAAGGGCAAGTACCCGGCGATCCTCGACCAGCCGGTCGCGCGGGAGCTGTTCGACGACGCGAACACGATGCTGGACGAGATCATCGCGGACGGCTCGTTCACCGCGCGCGGCACGTACGGCTTCTGGCCCGCGCACGCCGAGGGCGACGACATCCTGCTCGACGGCGAGTACGCGGACTTCAGTTTCCCGATGCTGCGCCAGCAGACGAAGAAGCCCGAAGGCCGCGCGAACCGCTGCCTGGCCGACTACATCGCGCCCGAGGGCGACCACCTCGGCGGCTTCGCGGTCGCCATCCACGGCGCCGGCGCCCTGGCCACGCACTACGAGGCCGAGAACGACGACTACCGCGCCATCATGGTCAAGGCACTGGCCGACCGGCTCGCCGAGGCGTTCGCCGAGTACATCCACCTGGAGGCCCGGCGGCGCTGGTTCGAGCCGGACGTCCAGCCGGACCTGGCCGACCTGCACGCGGAGCGCTTCCGCGGCATCCGCCCGGCGCTCGGCTACCCGGCCAGCCCGGACCACAGCGAGAAGCAGGACCTCTTCACGCTGCTGGACGCGGAGAACCTCGGCATCCAGCTCACGGAGTCGTACGCGATGATGCCGGCCGCCGCGGTGAGCGGGCTGATCTTCGCCCACCCGGGCTCGCGGTACTTCACCGTCGGCCGCCTCGGCCGCGACCAGGTCGAGGACTACGCCCGGCGGCGCGGCCTGGAACTGGACGAGATCGAGCGCTGGCTGCGGCCGAACCTGGCCTACTGACGCTTCCCGGGTCTGGGCTTCCCGCGGTCCCTGAAGGCCACCATGAGGGCATTTTGGGCCCTGAAGGTGGCCTTGAGGGCATCCGGGTCCCTGAAGGTGGCCTTCAGGGACCGCCGCCCTGTCAGTGACCCTGGTGCTGCTGCGGGGGCTGGCTGCTCTGCGGCTGCTGCTGCGGGTACTGGCCCGGCTGGCCCTGGCCGCCCTGCTGCTGCGCCACGATCTGGTCGGCCTGTTCGCGGGTGATCCGGTTCTGGGCACCGCAGTGCGTGCACTGCGTGAGGTACTTGACGCTGATCGGGAAGAGCGGGATGAAGAACAGCGTGAACTTCGTGACCCGCTTCAGCACGGCGTGCGCGGCCGGGTAACCGCACTGCCCGCAGAGGAAGGTCGCCAGCACCAGCTGGAACATCTTCGTGCGGTAACCCCAGATGATCATCGTGCGCTCCTGTACTCGGACAAACCTGCGGACAGCGTCACAGAGACGTCCCGCGCGGCGGGGCGGTTCCGGGAAAATGCTCGTGAGTGTTTATGACGGTTAGAACCGTCATAAACACTCACGAGTCCTGGTGGCGCGGGCCGACCTGCGCGGACGCGGGGCGGCGGCTAGTTTCTCCCCGTGGTCAGAATCAGCGCGGTGAGGTTCGGCGCGGTGGCGCTGCTCGTACTCGTGGCACTCGGCGGCGTCGCGCTCGTTGTGGCGGTCTCGCCGTGGTGGTGGTTCCTCGCCGGGCCGCTCCTCGCGCTCGCCGTGACCGGGGTGTACGACCTGGGCCAGCGCCGGCACTCGATCCTGCGGAACTACCCGGTGCTCGGGCACGCCCGGTTCCTGCTCGAGGGCATCCGGCCGGAGCTGCAGCAGTACTTCGTGGAGCGCAATTTCGACGGCCGCCCGTACGACCGTGACGTCCGCAGCATCGTCTACCAGCGCGCGAAGGGCACGGACGCGGAGGAGCCGTTCGGCACCGAGCGCGACGTGTACGCCGACGGCTACGAGTTCCTGGTGCACTCGATGGCGCCGGTGAAGGAACCTGAGGCCCCGCCGCGCGTGCGTGTCGGCGGGCCGGACTGCACGAAGCCCTACGACATGGCGCTGCTGAACGTCTCGGCGATGAGCTTCGGCGCGTTGTCGTCGAACGCGATCCTCGCCCTGAACCGGGGCGCGGCGCTCGGCGGGTTCGCCCACGACACCGGCGAGGGCGGGCTGAGCGAGTACCACCTGCGCGCCGGCGGCGACCTGATCTGGGAGGTCGGCACCGGGTACTTCGGCTGCCGCACGGCCGACGGGGACTTCGACGCGAGCGCGTTCGCGGACAAGGCCGGCCACGACGCGGTCAAGTGCGTCTCGCTCAAGCTCTCGCAGGGCGCCAAGCCCGGCATCGGCGGCGTGCTGCCCGGCAGCAAGGTCAACGCCGAGATCGCCCGGGTCCGCGAGGTGCCGGTGGGCCGGACGGTGATCTCCCCGCCGTACCACCGGGTTTTCTCGACGCCGCGCGAGCTGGTGCGGTTCGTCGCGCGGATGCGGGAGCTGGCGGGCGGCAAGCCGACCGGGTTCAAACTGTGCGTCGGCTCGCGGCGGCAGGTGCTGGCGTTGTGCAAGGCGATGGCGGACGAGGGCGTGACGCCGGACTTCATCGTCGTCGACGGGTCCGAGGGCGGCACCGGGGCGGCGCCGCTGGAGTTCGCCGACCACCTCGGCACCCCGCTCACCGAGGGCCTGATCACCGTCCACAATGCACTCGTCGGGACCGGCCTGCGCGAGAAGATCCGGCTGGGCGCCAGCGGGAAGGTGGCCACCGGCGCGGACATCGTCAAGCGGCTGCTGCAGGGCGCCGACTACACGAACGCGGCGCGGGCGATGATGTTCGCCGTCGGCTGCATCCAGTCGCAGCGCTGCCACACGAACAAGTGCCCGGTCGGCGTCGCCACCCAGGACCCGCGCCGCGGCCGCGCGCTCGCCGTCGGCGACAAGTCGGAGCGGGTGCGGCGGTACCAGGCCTCGACGGTCGAAGGCGCCGTGCGGATCATGGCCGCGATGGGCGTCGCGGACCCGGCGGAGCTTTCCCCGCACATGCTGCGCCGCCGGCTCGACCCGCACACCGTCCGCTCGTACGCGGAGCTGTACGACTGGCTCGCGCCCGGCCAGCTGACCGCCGAGCCGCCGGCGGACTGGGCCGCCGACTGGGCGGCGGCCGACCCGGACCGGTTCACCGTGTAGCGGGATTCCCCGGCCGGTCCCGCGTCCGGGCATAGGTCGATCGTGGTGCCCGGGGCTAGGCTGAGCGGAGGTTGAAACGACAGCCTTCGAGCCCGGGATGTGGCCCGTGCCTGGGCTTCCTTCGCGCCGCCTCGTCGCCGCGCCGCCGGCGATCGGCCGGGGCCGGGCCGGGTCGGGAAAGGCTGGACGTTCTGTCGAACGCATTGGAGCGGGACACCATGCCGGTGACCCCCGTCGCCCGCTTGGGCACCCCGGGCTTCCGGCTGCGGGTGCTGCTGATCGAGGACGACGACGGCGACGCGCTGCTCGTCGAGGAGATGCTCGCCGACGCGATGGTCCCCACCACCCTCGCGCGGGTGCGGACGCTGGCCGAGGCCGTCGCCGGGCCGGTCGCCGCCGACTGCGTGCTGCTGGACCTGCAGCTGCCGGACGCGATGGGGCTGACCGGGCTGACCCGGCTGCTCCGGCACGCGCCCGGCACCGCCGTGGTGGTCCTGACCGGCCAGAACGACGAAGCGACCGGGGTCGCGGCGGTCGCCGCCGGCGCCCAGGACTACCTGGGCAAGGACCAGGTCGACGGGCCGCTGCTGGGCAAGGCGCTGCGGTACGCCTGGGAGCGCAAGCGCACCGAGCAGGTGGAGCAGCAGCTGCTCCAGCAGCAGCTGCTGGCCAGCGAGAACTCGCGCCTGGAGCGCGGGCTGCTGCCGACGCCGTTGCTCACCGACCCACGCCTGCGCCTGGCCGCCAAGTACCGGCCCGGCCGCAACGGCTCCCTGCTCGGCGGCGACTTCTACGACGCCATCGAACGGGCCGACGGCACCGTGCAGCTGGTGATCGGCGACGTCTGCGGCCACGGCCCGGACGAGGCCGCGCTGGGCGTCGCGCTGCGCATCGCCTGGCGCGCGCTGGTGCTGGCGGGGCTGCCGACGGCCGAGGTGCTGGCCACGGTGGAGCGGGTGCTGGTCCACGAGCGGATCCGGCCGTTGTTCGCGACGCTGTGCATGGTCGAGGTCGCGCCCGACCGCGCTTCGCTGCGGATGAGCCTCGCGGGGCACCCGCCGCCGCTGGTCGCGACCCGGGACGGCGGCGGGCGCCTGCTGCCGGGGGCGAAGCTGGGCGTGCCGCTCGGCGTGATCCCGGACGCGCGCTGGGATCCGCTCGACGTGGCGCTGGAGCCGGGCTGGTCGTTGCTGCTCTACACCGACGGGGTCTTCGAAGGCCGGGTCGGCGACGGCCCCGAGCGCCTCGGCCACGAGAAGATGGCGGAGCTGCTCCTGCGGCTGCTGCGTGAGGCCGGCCCCGACGCCGACCGCGGCGAGGTGCTGGACGAGCTGATCACCCGCGTCGAGGAGCTGAACGCGGGCGCACTCGACGACGACGTCGCCCTCGCCATGCTCACGCACCTCCCCCGGGAGGGCGCGTGAACCGGTACGCGGGCGCGGAATCGCGATGGCCGATCCGCCGCTGGGTCACGCTGCTCGCCGGGCTCGAAGCCGTGCTGCTGCTCGCGGCGCTCGCCGGCGGCGGGATCGCGCTCGCCAACCTCACCAGCGCGCGCACGCAGCTGCTGGACCGGACCGGGCCACAACTGTTGCAGGCCAACGCTTTGTCGCAGGCGTTGCTCAACCAGGAGACCGGCGTCCGCGGGTACCTGCTGACCGGGCAGCGCGACTTCCTCCAGCCCTACATCGACGGCAGGCAGGCCCAGTCCGACGCGGTGGAGGAGCTGCGCCGGCTCGGCGCGACGCCGGACACGGAGGCCGGCAACGACCTCGAAGCCGTGCTGCGGGCGGCGAAGGCCTGGCAGGAGGTCGCCGCCGCGCCGGGCCAGGGCAGCGCCGGACGGCCGTCCCCGGACCTGGCCGACCACGGCAAGACGCTGTTCGACCAGGTCCGCACGAGCCTGGCGACGATGGACGCGCACCTGTCGGTCGCCCGCAACGCCGGCCGGGACGCGCTGAACCGCGCCGCCCAGGTGCTCACCGCGCTGCTGATCGTGATCGCCGTGCTGGTGGTGATCCTGTTCGCGCTGCTCTACCTGTGGCTGCACCGCGCCATCACCCGGCCGATCACGCGGCTGGCCGAGGAGGTGCGGGTGGTGTCGGACGACAACCTGCACCACCCCGTGTACGGCACGGGGCCGCGCGAACTGGTGAAGCTGGGCGCGGACGTCGAAGCGATGCGGCAGCGGATCGTCGACGAGGTCAGCGCGCTGGAGCGTGCGCACGCGCTGCTCGACGTCCGGACGCAGGCGCTGGAGCGGTCCAACTCCGACCTGGAGCAGTTCGCGTACGTCGCCTCGCACGACCTGCAGGAGCCGTTGCGCAAGGTGGCGAGCTTCTGCCAGCTGCTGGAACGCCGGTACAAGGGCCAGCTCGACGAGCGCGGCGACCAGTACATCGCCTTCGCCGTCGACGGGGCGAAGCGGATGCAGAACCTGATCAACGACCTGCTCTCGTTCTCCCGCGTCGGCCGGCGCACCGCCGAGCCGGTGGTCCTCGACACGGGCCGGCTGCTCGACGAGGCGCTCGGCAACCTCGAGCCGGTGATCGAGGAGACCGGCGCCCGGGTCGAACGGGGCGAGCTGCCCGAGGTGCGCGGCGAGGCGTCGTTGCTCACCGCGGTGCTGCAGAACCTGGTGAACAACGCGCTGAAGTTCCACGCCGACGAGGCGCCCGTGGTCCGCGTCGAAGCCGAGCGCGACGGTGACGAGTGGCTGTTCTCCGTCACCGACAACGGGATCGGCATCGAGGACCAGTACGCCGACCGGATCTTCGCGATCTTCCAGCGGCTGCACAGCAAGGCCGCCTACAGCGGGACCGGCATCGGGCTGGCGATGTGCCGCAAGATCGTCGAGCACCACGGCGGGCGCATCTGGCTGGACACCGGGTACACCGGGGGCAGCCGCTTCCGCTTCACCCTGCCCGTCGTGGCCGCCGAGTCCACTGTGGATCCAAAGCTTGTTCCCGCCGCCGAGAGCCAGAACGAGAACCAGAACGAGAACCAGAACGAGGACGCATGACCGAGAGCCTTGCCCCCATCGACATCCTGCTCGTCGAGGACGACCCCGGCGACGTGCTGATGACGCAGGAGGCGTTCGAGCACCACAAGATCCGCAACCCGCTGTACGTGGTGTCCGACGGCGTCGAGGCGCTGCAGTTCCTCCGGCAGGAGGGCCCGTACGCCGACGCGCCGCGGCCGGGGCTGGTCCTGCTGGACCTCAACCTGCCCCGCAAGGACGGCCGTGAGGTGCTCGCCGAGGTGAAGGCCGCGCCCGAGCTGCGGTGCATCCCGGTGGTGGTGCTGACCACCTCGGAGGCCGAGGAGGACATCCTGCGCAGTTACGACCTGCACGCCAACGCCTACGTGGCCAAGCCGGTGGACTTCGACCGGTTTGTCGAGGTCGTGCGCCAGATCGACGATTTCTGGGTCACTGTCGTCAAGCTGCCCCGTTGAGCCGGTGGCGTGCGCGCGGTTGTTGCTGCACGATAGGCATTTGTGACGTCTTCTTCGCCGGATGTTCCCGCCCCCCGCCAGGAGAGCGGTGACCTGCAGGTCACCGTGCGCTGGCGCGGCGACGCGGTGGTGATCGCCGTGGCGGGCGAGATCGACCTGGTGACCGCGCCGGAGTTCGACGAGGTCGTCGCCGGCGTCGTCGACCAGGGCCCGGCCGTGCTGGTGGTCGACCTGGGCGGGGTCTCGTTCCTCAGCTCGGCGGGCCTGCAGGTGCTGGCGGGCGCCCACCGGCGGCTCGGCGAGCGCGGCCTGCGGGCGGTCACCACGTCGACCGCGACGTCGAGGCCGTTCACCAGTACCGGCCTGGACACGTGGATCGGGCTGTTCCCCTCGGTGGACGAGGCGCTGGCCGCCACCCCGGGAACGGGGGAGTGAGCGTGGCGGTCACCGATGAGGGCGCCTTCCCGGTCTCGCCCTTGCGCTGCGACGGCGTGCCGGCCGAGCCGCGCGCCCTGCGCGCCCTGCGGCACCGGCTCACGGCGTGGGCGCTGGCCGCCGGCATCGAGCCGGACCTGGCCCAGGACATCGCGCTGGCCGGTTACGAGGCCCTGGCGAACGTCGCGGACCACGCCTACCACAACAACCACGGCGGCCTGGTGGATCTCGAGGCCTCGCTGCACCAGGACCGCGTCGAGGTCGTGATCACCGACCACGGCCACTGGCGCGCCCCGGTCGCCGACTCGGCCCAGGTGTCGCTGCGCGGCCGCGGCCTGATGCTCCTGCGCGCGAGCGCGGACGCCGCGGAGATCACCCCCGGCGCGGACGGCACCGTGGTGACCCTGGGCTGGAACCTGCCGGTGCCGTCGTCACACTGACGGGCTGGGCACCTCGGCCGCGCGGCGGCGGAGGAGGAAGCGCTGCACCTTGCCGCTGGGATTCCGGGGCAGGGCCGTGACGAACTCCATCCGCCGCGGGTACTTGTACGGCGCCGCAAGGGATTTCGCGAAGTCCTGCAGTTCCGTGGCCTTGCCCGGGGACGGGGCGACGCCGTCGCGCAGGACCACGTACGCCGCCACCACCGAGCCGCGGGCCTCGTCCGGGGCGGCGACCACCGCGCACTCCAGGACGTCCGGGTGGCGCAGCAGCACCTCTTCGACTTCCGGGCCCGCGATGTTGTACCCCGAGGACACGATCATGTCGTCGCTGCGGGCGCGGTAGTGGAAGTAGCCGTCCCCGTCGCGGACGTAGGTGTCGCCGGTGAGGTTCCAGCCGTCCTGCACGAACACGGACTGGCGGTCGTCGGCGAGGTAACGGCAGCCGGTGGGGCCCTGCACCGCGAGCCGGCCCGCGGTGCCGTCCGGGACCGGGTGGCCGTCTTCGTCGAGGATGCGGGCGCGGAAGCCCGGCACGACGCGGCCGGTGGAGCCCGGGCGCGCGTCGCCGTCGGCGGCGGAGATGAAGACGTGCAGCATTTCGGTGCTGCCGATGCCGTCGATCAGCCAGTGCCCGGTCGCGTCGTGGAAGTCGGTTGCCACCGCGGCCGGCAGCGCCTCGCCCGCCGACACCGCGCGCCGCAGGCCGCGCAGCAGCGGCCGCCGGTCGGAGGCGAGGATCGCGCGGTACGCCGTGGGCGCGGTGAACAGCGCCGTGACGCCGTGGGCGGCCGCCAGCTCGGCCAGCTCCAGGGGAGTGGCCCGCTCGACGAGCAGCGTGGCCGCGCCCGCGTGCAGCGGGAACACCAGCAGGCCGCCGAGCCCGAAGGTGAACGCGAGCGGTGGCGTGCCGGTGAACAGGTCGTCCGGCTCCGGCTTCAAAACGTGCCGCGAGAAGGTGTCCGCGATGGCGATCAGGTCGCGGTGGAAGTGCATGGTCGCCTTCGGGCGGCCGGTCGTGCCCGAGGTGAACGCCAGGATCGCGACGTCGTCGGCGGCCGTGGCCACGTCGTCGAACGTCGGCGGCTGCCCGGCACAACGGATGGCGAGGTCTTCGGGCGCGTCACCGCCGTACGCGAGCACGGGCAGGTCGAACGCCTGCAATTCCTCGGTATAGCGGTGATCGGCCAGTGCGAGCGTCGGCGAGGCGGCCTCGACGATCTTCGTCAGCTCGTGCGCGCGCAGCATCGGCATGGTCGTGACGGCCACCGCGCCCGCCTTCAGCACGCCCAGCCAGCACGCGGCGAGCCACGGGGTGTTCGGCCCGCGCAGCAGCACGCGGTTGCCGGGCACCACGCCCAGCCCGGCCAGCGTCCCGGCCACCTGGTTCGCGCGGGCCAGCAGCTCGCCGTAGGTCCACGTGATGTCCGCGGACAGTACGGCGCGGCGCTCAGCACCCCAGCGCGCGACGGCGCCGTCGAGCAGCCGGGTCGCGGCGTTGAGCCGGATCGGATAGGCCAGCTCGGGCCGGTCGAAGACCAGCTCGGGCCACTGGCCGGCGGGCGGCAGGTTGTCCCGGCAGAAGGTGTCCACGTGGGCACTGGGCGAGAGCGGCACGGTTGACCTCGCTTCCGGTGACGGCCGTCACCAGAACGCCACTGTAATACAGTTTACGATCGTCAGGAAGACGCAACAACGGCCGAGGACCGCTTCAGTCGCGGGTGGCGGGCCTCCACACGTTTTCGTCCGTGGTTTCGACCGGGATGGGTGCGATTTCCGTTGTACCGTAATAACCCGGCGGTAGTTTTCGGCGCCGGTGCGCGATCGCCGCCGCGGCCTGGAGGACGATGCACAGCGCCACGTAGCCGAGGAGCAGCGTGGTGAAAGCGTGCGGCTGGCTGCCTTCGCCGACGATGTCGTAGACCACCGGCACCGAGTACATCGCCGGCAGGGTGCCCTGGATCGCCTCGCGGCGCAGCAGTTCGCCCGCGGCGAGGGAGCCGTCGTTTTCGGCGAGCACCGGCTCACGCAGCGTGCTGCGCAGCACCACCGCGGTGCAGATCGCGCCCACCGCGAGCAGGCCGAGCCAGCTCCACGCGTACGTCCGAGCCCCGGCGACGAACATCGACACCGCCAGCAGCGCCCCGCCGACAAAGGTGGTGACCGCCGCCGCGACGGACCAGCCGTCGAGCAGTCCCGTCGGCCGGGCGACCCCGGTGAGGGGGTGGGGCACCAGCTCGACGAGGTTGCGTTCACGGACCCGCCGGGCCCGCCACAGCCCGATCTGGATGGCGGCGAAGATGAAGTACAGGGGGATGCTCTCGGTCATCTCGCGGCCGCGCACGCCCGGCAGCAGCTCCAGGCTCTGATACCCCAGGCTGCCCACGACGCCGAGCACCGCGTACACCGGGAAGGTGCGGAGCCACGTGCCGGGCGTGAGGTGGGCCGCGATCCGGATGCACAGCAGCCGCGTCGGCAGGTTCACCTCGACCCCGTGCCGGGCCAGCCACTTGCGGGCGGCGGCGATCTCCGCGGCCGACGGTTCGGCCGGCGGTCTTCTCCGGCGCGCCAGGAACTTGTTCATGGCCACACTCCCCCAGAAATCGGCCATTGGGCTCCGGATCGTCACACGGCGGGCGAAACCTCGTCAACCACTCGCAGGCTCGGCAGGCCGAACGGGATGTAAGCGAGACCCAGCGGGTTGCCGTCCTCCAGGAGGGCGAGGCGGGCGGACAGCACGGCCTCGCCGAGCGGCGCGCGGTCGACCAGGAACCGGCGCACGAACTGTTCCGCGAAGGTGCGGGCCAGGTCCTCGAACACGGTGATCTCGGTGCCGATCACGGCGCAGGCGAGCGCGTCCTCCACGAAGAAGCTGACGAAGTCGATCGCGCGCTCGGGCTCGAGGTCCGTGGTGCGGCAGCCGTTGAGGAAGACCAGCGGGCGCGTCGAGGCCCAGTGGATGCGGCTGTGGAACAGGTTGTCCGGCGTGATGGCGGGCTCGGCGGCCCGGCCGACGCGCAGGTACGGCACGTCGGCGTCCACGCCGCCGTGGCAGTACAGGTACACCAGGTGCGGGTTGCCGGCAGCCAGTTCGCGCAGCACCGCGTCACGGCCGTCGCGGGGCTGCCAGTCGAGCTGGGGGAGCAGGTCGTGCAGGGCTTGGCAGTGCTCCTCGACGTACTGGAAGTCGCGGTAGACCCCGACGCTCAGCCGCACCGCGCCGTCCACCGCGATCCCGGCGGGCAGGGCCGCGCCGCGCCCGAGGGACACCGGCAGGCCGAGCGCGTGCCGGTAGCCCCAGAACCCGCCCGGGCACACCACGGTGTCGTCCGGTTCCCTGGCCTGGGCGCAGTCGCCGCGGAAGCAGGCCGAGCCCGCGAGCGGGAGCCCTTCGCGGCGGTGGTGCAGGAACTCGGCGCACAGCCGGAGCGGGCCGCTCGTGTCCAGCGGCAGGTCGTACAGCAGCGCCGCCGGGAGCACCTGCCGCGCCGACTCCTTCAGCGCGATCTGGATCAGCCCCGGCCGCGCGAGGGCCGAGCGGAGCCGGTCGGTCATCGCGTACACGTCGCCGCCGGTCGAGCGGCCGAGCGCGCGCAGCAGCAGGTGGTGCAGGCGGAAACCGTTGCGCGCCAAGCTGGTCAGGTCCTGGGTGAGCAGCTCGGTGGACGCCGGACGGGCGTAGCGGTAACCGTCCTCGGCCCGCCACGACTGGTCCGTGCCCCACGCGACCCGCCGCAGCGCGCCGCGGGCGAGCCGGATCTGCGTGGCCAGCTCGGCCTCGCCGATCGTGGCGTCGGAACGGAACAGCTCGCCGCCGTCGGTAGCCAGCACCCGCAGCGCGTGGGTGCCGTCGCCGTTGTCGTTGAGCAGCAGGCTCGCCGTGTGCGGGGTGAAGTCGGGCAGCGGCCCGGGCACGGCGGGGTCGGCCAGCCGGTAGTCCACAGTGGACTGAAGAGCGTCGGCCCGGTACTCGGCGCGCGGCGTGGCGTGCACGGTCACCACGCGGGACTCGACCAGCACCTGCCGCCAGTAGATCCCGCACCGCAGCCGGTACACCCCCGGCGGCGACGGCAGCCGCACCGGGAAACGCGCCCGCTGCCCGGGCGCCAGCAGGCGGAGCGCGTTCGCCGGGTCCACCTCGATCTCACCGGGGAAGCCGAACACCGCGACGACCAGGGTCTCGTCGCGCGGCACGAACCCGGGCAGGGGAGCGGGCGCGGTTTCGATCGAGTAAGGGTTGGGGCCGCTGATGTCGAGCCAGAAGTCGTACGTGCCCCCGGCGGCCAGCGTCCGGCTCGGGGATTCGGGGGAGCCGTTCACCGGGGCGAAACCGGTGTTGACCACGGGCTCCTGGACCGGCGGGTCCGGCGGGGACGGCCGGGCGGGTCCGGCGGATTCGACGGGATCCCGGCCCTGTGGCGCGATGACGTCGGGTGGGTAGCCCTGGTCGTAGCCGCCTTGCGGGGAGCCGCCCCAAGCGCTGCCGCTTTGGCCGTAGCCGCCTTGCGGGGAGCTGCTCCAGGGGCTGCCGCTTTGGCCGTAGCCCTCGTCGTAGCCGGGCTGCTGGTTCCCGGGCTGTGGGTATCCGCCCTGCGGGTACTCGCCCGGCTGGCTGCCATAGTTGCCGGTCTCGCCGACGGCGCCATCCGGCGGTGCTCCGCCCCAAGGTTGTTCGTACCCCGTTCGTGTCTCCCGGAAGAACTGCGCGGTGGCGCGGGCCAGCGCGTCCGCCCGGCCGGGCTCGACCAGCTCGACGTGGACGGCGTCGAGCCCGTTCAGAACCAGCGGGCCGTCGAACCGTAGCTGCACCGCGAACCGCTGCAGGCCGGGCACCACTGGGAATTCCGGTCCGGTCAGGCGGGTGCTCGTCTCGTCGCGTACCGAGGTGATGGTGACGCCGGGGGCCGGGGACAGGCGCAGGCTCAGCCGCCGCGGGCGGTTCGCCGCCGCTCGGAGCGCGGGACCCATCGCGGAGGACTCGACGACCGCCAGCGACCCGGACAGCTCACGGGTGATCATCGCCAGGGTGCGCCCGGCGCCGACCCCGACGGCGTCGCACCTCAGCGCACCGCGGCAGGCCTGCAGTGCCGCGTCCAAGAGGATCGGGTCTTCGCCCTCGTGTGCGCCGAGCAGGGTCAGGTGGGCGTCGAAGAAGTCGCGGGTCAGCGCGTTCGCATACCGGAGCCAGTGGCCGTACGAGAGCGGGCCGCGGTGGCCCTTCATGCGCCGGACCGCCTTCATGGCGGCGGCGCGGCTGAGCCTGTCCGCCGCGATCAGCCCTTGCGGGGGATAGCTTTGCTCGACCCGGTCAGTGCCCAGTACCACCGCGAAGTACGTGCCGTCGGGCAGCGCGTCGACGGCCGTGGCGACGGCGGCGCGGACCGCGCGGGCTTCCCGTCGCTGCGTGAGCAGGGAGCCGTCGACGAGCAGTACCTCCGCGCGCGGCGGGACGTCGACGGTCAGCACCGTCACACCGTCCCGGTCGTTTTCGCCGAGGCCGACGACCGTGGCCGTGACCGAGAAACGCGGATCCGGCGCCACGGCCTACCGCCTGACCTGGCCGGACTCCGGGTCGCCCATGGCGCCGTGGTCCGGGCCGTCCGGAATGGTCTCGCCGGGGGCGGGTGACCGGCGGCGGCCGTCGATGAAGTAGTCGACGCCGAAGCTGGGGGAGCGCCGCACCAGCACGGCCAGCACCAGCAGGTAGCCGAAGAACCCGGCGAACAGGCCGATGCCGTACGCGCCGAACAGGTCGCTGCCCGCCGGGAACAGGGCCAGCACCGCGCCCCCGCCGATGGTGCCGATCAGGCTGACCAGGTCCGGGAACCGGACGCCGCCCGTGCGGTGCCGGTTGATGTAGTAGACGTACCAGCCGACCAGCGCGCCGAAACCGCCCGCGCCGAGGAGCTGAACAGTCGACGCCGGTGTCATCGCCGCCCCGCCTTCAGCCGCGCACCGGCCACCGCCGAGACGGCGAACGCGCAGGCCACCGCGGCCAGGAAGCCCCACATCGCGGGCCCGCCGCCGAAGAACCACACCTGTGCGGCCGGCACCGCCGTCGCCGGCACCAGCACGGCGGCTGTCGCGCGTCGCGGGGCGGCCGCCCACCCGAGGGCGAGCAGCCGGCCCCAGACCGCGCCGAAACCGCAGGCCCCTGCAACCAGCACCACGTCCGCTCCCCTCAGCCGTGACCGGTGGAAGAGCCCATCATGGCGTATCGGGGCGGGTTCAGGAGCGGGCGTCGAGGTACGCCGGGTCCGGCGGCGGGATCGGGATGTCGGGCTGGCCGTCCAGCAGGGTGCTCATCGCGTGGAAGTACGGCGGCGCGGCGACCGTGCCACCGAACGCGCCGTGCCCGCAGTTGCCCAGGTGCACCGGGGTGCCCGGGCAGATCTCCGCCGGGTGCGGGCCGTCGGCGAACACCATCGACGACACCGCGAAGTTGTCCACGCCGCCGACGAACGCGACGGACTCGCTCTCCTGCGTGGTCCCGGTCTTGCCGATGTCGGGCCGGGTCCAGCCGGCGGTGCGTGCAGCGCTGGCCGAGGTGCCGATGGTGGTGTCCTGGCTCAGCCCGGACTCCAGCGTGGCCGCGACGCCCTGCGGGATCACCTGCTCACAGGCCTGCTGCTTGACCGGCACCGGCTGCCCGTTCCGGTCGGTCACCGACAGGATCGGGTCCGGCGGGCACCAGGTGCCGCCGCTCATCAGCGTGGCCGACACGTTCGCCATTTCCAGCGGGCTGACCGGGCTGTTGCCGAGCGTGAACGACAGCAGGTTCTGGAAGTACTGCGACTGCGGCTGGTTGTACTGCGGGTTCTTCGACAGCGCGTTGCCGGGGTCGGTGATCGGCGGGTTGCCCGCGTCGTTGGTCGCGAGGGTGTTGCGCAGCCCCAGCTTCCGCGCCATGTCCAGCACCGCGGGCATGCCGACCTGGCCCTCGAGGCCCACGAACGCGACGTTCGGCGAGGTCGCCAGCCCGTTCGCGAGCGAGATCGGGTCCGGGTAATTGGTGCCGTCGTTGCTCACCGGGTAGCAGTGGGTGTACTGGTTCGCGTTCGGCGGGGTGAAGCAGTTGCTCATCGGGTTGGGCAGCGGGGTGTTCAGCCCGGCCTTGCCCGCCACCATCGCGGCGGCCGTGGTGAAGATCTTGAACGACGAGCCCGCGCCGAACTTGTTGCTCGCGTCGGCCACGATGTCGGTGGACGTCTCGCCCTGCGCCGGGTCCGTGCCGTAGTTCCGGTTCGCCACCATCGCGAGCACCTGGTGCTGGCTGCTGCCCGGCTGGATGACGGCGAAGGTGTTGGCGACGCCGTCCTGCGTGGTCGGCACGTTCGCGTCGACCGCGTCCTTGGTCACCTGGCTCACGTGCGGGTCCATGGTCGTCTTCACGACGTAGCCGCCGGTGTCGATCTGGTCGGCGGTGAGACCGGCCTTCTGCAGGTAGTTGATCGCGTAGGTGCAGAAGAACCCGGCGTCCGGCGCCGCGCCCATGCAGGTGCTGGGCGGCGTCTGCGGGTGGGTGCCGACCACACCCAGCGGCGTCGCCTTCGCCGTGACTCCGTAGGCAGCGGGCAGGGAATGGGCGGACACCATGGCATCGATGACCACATTGCGGCGTTTGAGCGCCTGGTCCGGATGCGTGTACGGGTTGTAGACGCTCGGGTTGTTCACCATGCCGGCGAGCAGCGCGGCCTGCGGCACGGTCAATTTGTCCGCTGTGGTCCCGAAATACGCTTGCGCGGCGGCGCCGATGCCGTAGACGGTGCCGCTGTACTCGACCACGTTCAGGTAATCGGCGAGCACGTCGTCCTTCGACACGGTCTGGCTGACCTGCACGGCCATCTTCGCCTCGCGCAGCTTGCGCGCCAACGAGTCCTCGCGGTCCTGCGCCTGCGCGTTCTTGTTCCCGCGGTCCACCACGTTGATCAGGTAGTTCTTCACGTATTGCTGGGTGATCGTCGACGCGCCCTGGATGTTGCCGCCCGAGCTGTTGTTGACCGCCGCGCGCAGCATGCCCTGCGGGTCGACGCCGCCCTCGGTGTAGAAGCGGCGGTCCTCGATGTCCACGATCGCGGCCTTCATCGTGGTGGCGATCTGTGCCGCGGTGACCGGAACGCGGTATTGCGAGTACAAAGTCGCGATCGCGCCGCCATTCCGGTCCGTCACCGTTGTCACCAAAGGCGGGTCCGCGTGCGCGAGGTCGGCCGAGATCTCGTCGACCGAGTCACTGACCTGATTGGACAGAACACCGGCGCCGATCGCGACCGGCGCCATGGTGCCGGCGACCAGGATCCCAGCCAGCACACACAATCCGAGGAACGGGGCTACCCCCCTGCTGCGAGCCACAGACGCCACGTTAGGACCGCCTGGGTGAGACGGGCGTGGGGTGAGACGTTTCTTTCATCGGGCCAACCTTCCCAGCAGTGCCGAGGCTACGCCGATCGCGATCGCCGGGGCACTTGCCAGGACGCCGAAGTCCGGCCTGGGGTTGGCTGGGGCGCCGAAAACAACCCGTGCAGGGTATCCATCTGATCGCTCGGCGGGTTGGCGTGGCTCGCCTGCGTTGAGCCGGCGCGGGCATCAGGTTCACCGGATAGTGGGCGTTGGAGCCGAGCGCGGCGGCATGGTGATGGCCTGCCCGATGATGGACAGGCAGCAGAAGAACGCCGAGCACTACGACCATGACCATCGCCAGCGGTCGCAGCGGGTTCGTGGTCAGCGTCGCGAGATTCCGCTGTCCTTGCCTGGTCGCTCCGCGTCCGGTTTTGGAGGTTTCGCGCTATGTGCCGGGTCAGGCGGCTGCTTCGTGCCCGGCCTCGCCTGTGGTGTCTTTGGCTCGGTTTTCGTGCAGTGGTGGTGGTTTTGTCGCGTATACCCGCCCGTTCGGTGTGGTGATCGTGCCTTCACCGCCGGGCGCCGTGGTGCAGGACCAGTCGGGTTCGTCCTTGAGGCGGTGGTGTCGCCGACAGCGCGGGCCGAGGTTGTCTTCGGCGGTGTGGCCGCCTGTCGCGAAGTCTCGGGTGTGGTCGATGTCGCTGTACTGCGACGGACGATGACATCCCGGGTGCTGGCACACCCGATCCCGCACCTGCACCAGGTCAGCGAGCGCGGCTGGTGGCCGGTAGCGGGTGCGGCCGACACTGCGGACCTGCCCGGTGGCGGGTTCGGTGATGATCCGCCGCCACACCGAGTTCGAGTCCGCCGCGAGCGCCCGCGCCAGCCACGCCGGAACCGTGCCACAACCCGACAACTCGGCGGGATCCTCGTTCAACCCGGCCAGCGTCAAAAGGTCCACATACAGGTAGACAACGGGCTTGACGCCACTGTCACCCGGCGCCCGGTTCAGCAGCCGATCGACCAGGACATCCGCACGCAGTTGATCCAAAGTCCGGACCTCACCGCCGCGACGCAGCCTCCGCGCCCCCTGATCGAGAGAGGTGTAGATCGCCGACGCTTGTTCCACGGGCAGATCACACAGCAACGTGGACATCGTCTCGTCCTGATGCACCAAGCAGATGTTACGGTCGCGCCGCCGCGCCCGGGATCTTCGCTCATATCCTTCGGCATCCACTTTCTGCACCACCCGATTCACCGCGGCCCGTAACGACGACGGATTCTTCCCCGCCAACCGGGCCGCCACAATCGCATCGACCTGACGAGCCATCTCATCAGAGAGAGCTATCGTCGGCTCGAATACCATCCGCGCCTTGAAAGCATCGATCTCCCCACGCCGGAATGCCGCGAACGTCTCCGGCAACCGGGTTGTCAGCGCCTGCGCCAACGCGACATCAGCCCCCGCGCGCCGCTCTGTCACCGACAACTCCAACGCCAACTCCGCCGCCACCGACCGGGCAGATCCACCCGTCGCCGCGAACAACGCGACATCAGCAGCCTGCTCGGCCTCCAGTTGTGCTACCCGGATGGCCCGTTCATGAATCCGAGACAAAACATCGGAAGCGTCCTGTAAAGAAGAATCCCCATAATTGCTCACCCTTCAATTTTACCGACGCCACCCACCAAAAACGTCACCGAATCGAGTGAACAAATCATCTTCATATCAACCATTAGGTCACGAGAAACCCCACTGAGGTTTTCTCGGTAGCGTCGGTGGTGTTCGCGGTGGGTGAGGACGAGGGTGCTTGGACGATGGTGCCGATCCGGTGTGGGCAGAGTGTGACTCGTCGTAGGGCTGGCCAGCGGTTTTTGAGGATGGAGGCGGCGCGTTCGCCGGGCAGCAGTCAGGCAGGCGGCCCAGCCTCGGCCGGAGAATCAGCCGCTTTCCGCTTGCCCGGTGACCATTCCAGCGACAGCTTGAAGTTCGCCTCCGTGGCCGCTTTGGCGATGACCACCCCGGCCTCGGCGGTGAGCTTCACGCCGAACTCGATCTTCACCGTGTCCGGCGGGGTGGCCAGGTCGCTGATCTGGTGCAGCACCGCGGCGACGGCCGGCTTCACCCGCCGCAGGGCCTCCTCCAGTGTTTCGGCGGAGTCCCGCACCACCGAGCCGGCCCGGCCGACCCGTTGCAGGCGCTGCTCGTCCTCGGCCACCTCGACCAGTACGGTGCTGCCGTCTTCGAGCGGCATTTCCACCACGGTACCCACGGATCCTCCTGATGTGGTCGGTGTTTCGGTCATCCGCCGATGGGGCCGGTGTAGGTGCCCGCCGGCAGGCTCTTCAGCTCGTTGGGCAGCGGCACCCCGCTGGCGAGCACGGAGGTCAGCCGGTCGTACTGGCCGTCGTAGTCGAAGGAGTCGGGGCCGGGCTGGGGGCTGCCGGACCGTTTCAGCGGGGCCGGCCGTCCGGGCGCCGGCAGCACGAGGCCGTCGATATCGCTGTTGACGACCAGCAACGGCGTGTCCGGGCCGCTGTCCAGTGGCAGCACGGTCTGCCAGCCCCCGGGAATCGGCAGCGTGACCGGGGGCTGGTCGAGCCGGCTGAGCGGCAGGATCGAGACGGTGGAGACGCCGGTCAGGAAGACCTGGTCGCCGTGCGGGCTGAGCGCGACCCTCCCGGTCGACTGCGCCTCCGGCAGCAGCGGGCTCTCCGCCGTCTGCTGGAGCGTGGCCAGGTCGAGCACCGCCAGCCGGGCCCGGGGGTGCTCCGGGAACGTGTGCGGGTCCTGGTTCTCCGGCAGCAGCAAGGCCAGCGTGCGGCCGTCCGCGCTGACGGCGAACTGATCGGAGTCGAGGCCGTCGTACAGCTGGGTGACCACCGGCGACGATCCGGTCAGGTCCACCGAAATCAGTTCGGTCTGGAGCAGCGAGGCCCCCGGGAACTCCGGCCTGGTCGCGTTGAGCAGGACCTGGCGCCCGCCCGGCGCGAGCCACATGTCGTCCACGGTGTCCAGCCGGCCGGCGGGGACCGCGACGTCGTAGCGCTGCGCGCCGGTCGCCACGTCCCAGGACTTGAGGTGCTGGTAAATAGCGTCGTCGCCGGTGTACACGGCGGTGAGCTGCGTGCCGTCCGGATCGAACCGGAGCACGGGGGCCTGGGAGATCATCCCGACGTCCACCGTGCCGAGCTGCCGGGTCCGCCCGGTCACGGTGTCGTACAGGCACACCCCACCGCACGTCGGCGGGGCGTCGGGCCTCAGGTCGATGCCGCTCCACATATAGGCGACGTAACGGCCGTCCCGGCTGATCGTCACCCTGCTGGCGCGCACGTCGAGGGTTTTGCCGGTCACGGTCGTCCCGTTGATCCGCCAGAGCGTCACAGCCTGCTGCGGGTCCGTGGTGACCAGGCTCCGCCCGTCGGCGCTGACCTTGTCCACAATGGACGAAGGTGGCTCCCGGGGCAGCGGGTCGTGGCCGGTCAGCACGAGCGGCTGCGCGCTGAAGTCCGGCAGGATCCGGTCGGTCCCCGCGAAGCTTTGGTACTGGCCGGTGATCGCCAACTCCGTGCTGAGGTTGGCGCTGGTCCGGTACGCCCGCAGCGTCGTGCGCAGCTGGGCGTACGGATCTTGCCGGTTCATGGCCTGGATCAGGTTGTCCGCGGCGTCGCTGGCGGTCTGATTTTCCCGCTGCACCACGAGCAGTGTGCCGACGAGCCCGCAGGCCACCACCACAGCCGACCACCTCCGCCGGCGGACGGTGCGGCGATGCCGGCTGGTCACGAGGTAGCGCTGCTCGGCTTCGGCGAGGTCGTCACGGCGTTTGGCCCGCCACTGCAAGGCTTCCCGCAGATCCACGCCGGTCAGCGGCGGGGCGTCCCGGCGGATCCGCTGCCGGATGGTCTCCTGCCATTCACGGAACTCGCGGTCCCGCCCGCCGAGTTCCGCCAGCAGCGGCCAGAGCGTCACGAGCGCGTCGTGGGCCAGCTCCGCGACCTCGCTCGTGTCCTGCTCCCGCAACACGACCAGGCGGGCCCGGTCGGCGGCCAGCACCCGCGCCGCGGCCCACTGGTCACGGTCGAGCTGGGCGCGGGGAGCCGCCCGGCGGACGAACTCACCCCGAGTGCCGATCGGGTAGAGGAGCTGGACGAGCAGCCGGGCCGCCGACTTCCGTTCGCCGGCACCGAGCCCGTCCCACACGGCCTCGGCGTGCCGGGCCAGCGCGGACCCGACGCCGCCCATCGCCTTGTACGCGCGATGCGTCAGCACGCCGGCTTCCTGGTCCTCCCAGAGCATGGCCAACGCGAACTGCAGCAACGGCAGCCGTCCCGCCGCCTTCGGGCCCACGTCGATCAGGATCCGGTCGACCAGCCCGTCCTGGTACCGGACCATCCGGGTGCGGCGCACCGGTTCCTCGACCGCCGCGCGCAGCGCCTCCGAGCTCAGCTCGCCGACCGTTTCCATCCGGTTGTCCTGCACCAGCTCGGCCAGCTCGCCGTGCCGCAGCACCTGGTCGAGGAAGTCCGACCGCAGCGCGGCCACCAGGTCAAGCTGCGCCGGCCGTTTCAGGCAGTGCCGCAGCACGGCGACGAACTCGGCCAGCTCGCCGTCCGTCGTGGTCAGCGCCTCCTCCAGCTGGTCCACCACGAGCACCAGGCGTTCGCCGCCGAGCTTGTCCAGCACCTCGCCGACGACCTCGCCGATGAGTCCCCGCGCCAGCCGGGCCGCCATCTCGTCGACGCGGGCGCCGCGGGCGAGCGGGTCCGCCCCGGGTGCCGCGACCCGGGCCAGTGCCAGCGCGACCGCTCGCAACGGCGTCCGCGCCTGGCTGGGCCGCATCGTGACGACGACCAAGCCGGGAGCTTTCCGCAGGCGGGGGATCACCCCGGCGTTGAGGACCGAAGACTTGCCCGCACCCGAAGGGCCGACCAGGGTCAGCGCGGGGGTGTGCTCGCGCCGCCGGACGAACCGCTCCACGAGTTCGTCGCGGCCGAAGAACACCGCGGAATCGTTCTCCCCGAACGACTTCAGGCCACGGAACGGCGAAGCCGGCCGCACCTGCTCCGCCAGCCATGGCCACGCGGCGAGCAGCATCGGGGCCGGGATCATGAACCCGCTGCGCCGGCCCCGGGTCCAGCCCTCGACCACCAGCCCGGCGACCGCGCGGTCCTCGACGTCCCAGACCGGCGTGCCGGAGAAGCCCTGTTCGAGGGTGAACTGGCTTTCCGCCGTCGAGTCGAGCTGGATGTAGCCACGGGCGTCGGGACCGGCGAGCACCGCGTGGCCTTGCCCGCCGTACGGCGCGTCGCCGGGGAATCCGAAGGTCGTCACCGAACGGCCGGACGGCTCGCCCAGGCCGGCCAGCGGCGCGGGCTCGGCCCCGGACGGTGCCGGATCGAGCAGCCGCAGGCCGGCGATGTCCTCCGGGGCGATGGGCCCCGGCGGCACCCAGTGCACGATCTCGGCCCGGACCAGCCGGTCGTGATCCCCCGCGAAGCTGAGCATCACCTCGCCGCCGGGCTGCGCGGTGGCGTCGACGCGACCGCCGCTCGCCAGGCTCACCACGTGCGCCGTGGTCAGCAGGACGCCCGGCGCCACCAGGAACGCGCCCCCGACCGGAGCCCCCTCCGGCCCGAGCACCCGCGCGACGGACTGCTCCACCCCACCCATCGGGTCAACCTATTACAGAACGTGCTGGAGCAGTGGCGGAATCAGCCGGTCGCCGATCCGCCCGGTTTGTCTTCGCCGCCACGGTTCGCTCGTTACTAATCCGACCGAAAGTAGGCGGACACGGTCTGCGGCCGATCTGCTTGCAGGAACCGTATCCGCCGTGGCTGTAGCCGGATTAGTAACGATTGGCACAGTAAGATCCGCCCCCATGACCGTGCCGGACGAAGCCGTGCTGCCTGCTCCGCGCGCGAGCGAGGACGACCTGCTCATCGAGCTGCGGGAGCGCCTGGAGGTGCTGGCCCGGGAGGCGCTGGCGAAGCAGGAGCAGGTGGTGGCGCTCGCGGTGCCGGCGCCCGATCGCGAGCGGGAGTACGAAAAAATCGTGGCGGGGGTGGTCGCCGACGCCGACGACGCACTGCGCGACACCAACCACGAGATCTTGGGGCTGAGCGCGGCCCGCGAGGCGCTCGCCAAGCACCTGCCCTCGCCCGAGGCGCCGCGGGCGGATCCGCGCGATCCGGCCGGGCACGCCGCCTTCGGTTTCGTGCTGTGGCTCGGGATCGGCTACCCGTTGCTGTGGTGGGAGCTGAACCAGACCGGCCTGACCGGCTTCGGCTGGTTCCTCACCGTGACCGGTTTGGTGGCGGTCGCGGTTTCCGCGGTCTGGTACGCGGCGCGGCTGCTGGTCCGCGCGGGCCGGCGCCTCGGCGACGTACCCGTGGAGACGGGCGGGGCGTGGGCGTTGGTCACCGGGTTCACGACGCTCTACTTGCTGCTGCTGTGGCGGCTGGGGCCATCAAGCCGTGAAGCGCTGGGCGGCCCCTGGTCGGTGGTCGTGTGGGTCGTCGCGGGTCTGGCCGCGGCGTTCGTCGTCGCTGTGGCGAGCAGTTTGGCCGCGGTCCCGCCGAAAGACGGGGCCCCCGCCCGGCGGCCGCCCGGGATCGTGATCCGCCGGGGCCTCGCCGCCGCGGTCCTCGCCGCCGCCGTGGCCTTCCTCGTGCTCCAGGTCCTGCCCCTGCCGGTCCCGCCCTGGGCGCGGTTCGTGCTGGCCGACGCCGGATCGCTGGTGATCCTGATCGGCGCGGCCCCGCTGAGCCTCCGGCTGATCCCCGCGGCCTGGTCGCGGGACCCGGCCCGGCGCGGGAGCCCGGGCTGGAACCGGCGGCTGGACGAGCTGGCCGAGAACCTGAACGAGGCCCAGGACGCCTGGGCCAAAGCCGCCAGGGGACCGGTCCGGGTGCTGCTCAACCGCCACCTCGACAAGGTGCTCAACCCGGCGTTCACCACGACGCTGCGGCCCTACGACCACCACGCGCTGGGGCAGATGCGCGCCGGGGACCGGGCGGTCACGACCATCGCCATCGGGGACCGCCTCCGGGCCCTGCTGGCGGGCATCGAGAGCGGCGCGGTCGGGATGGCCGGACCGCGTGGCGCGGGCAAGTCCACCCTGCTCGAGGCCTACCGGGACGGAAAGTTCCTCGACGATCCCCACAGCGAGCACATCGCGCTGTGGGAAAGCGTGCCGGTGCGGTACGACGCGCGGGAGTTCGTGCTGCACCTGTACGCCCGGACCTGCGGTGCGGTGGCGGAGTTCTGTGAACGGCGGGGTGCGGCCGCGCCACCCGGACCGGCTCGGCGGGCCGGGTGGCGGAGGGTCGGGCCGTTTGTCGCCGTCGCGCTCGGGTGGGCCGCTGCGGGCGTGGCCGGGTCGGTGCTGGCGCTCGGCTCGCGCTTCGACCTGGCCGCGTGGTCGGCGACGCTCTGGTGGCCGTTGGTGTGCCTGCTCGGCGCGTCGAGTTTGCTCTACCTCGCCGCGCGGCGAGGGGCCTGGCCGGCGCCGTCCCGCGAGCCGGCTCCGCCGCCGGTCCTGCCGGGAGACGTGACCGCGTTGCGGGCCCGCGCGGAGTGGGCGCTCGACGACATCCGGTTCCAGCAGAAGCACACCTCGGGCTGGTCCGGGAAGGTCGGCGTGGCCGGCGCGGAAGCGGGCGTCACCGGCTCCCGCGAGCTGACCCGGCAGCCGAAGACCTACCCCGAGATCGTGCACGAGTTCGGTGTGTTCCTTCAGCAGACCAGCCGTTGTCTCGCGGCGCTGGACCGCGTCGCGAGCCCGTCGCTGGTGATCATCCTCGACGAGCTGGACAAGATCGCCGCCCCGGACGTCGCCCAGGACTTCATCAACGAGGTCAAGGGGCTGCTGACCACCGACGTCCCGGGACTGCTGTTCCTGGTGTCGGTGTCGGAGGACGCGCTGGCGGCGTTCGAGCGCCGCGGGCTGCCGGTCCGGGACGCCTTCGACAGCGCGTTCGACCTGATCATCCGGCTCGAGTACCTCGACCTCGCCGACGCGCGGCTGGTGCTGTCAAGCCGCGTGGTCGGCCTGCCCCAGCCGTTCATCTGCCTGTGCCACTGCCTGTCCGGCGGGCTGCCCCGGGAGCTGATCCGGGTGGCCCGGCAGGTGCTCGCCGGCGACGGGGAGCTGGCGGACGTCGCGGCCCGGGTGGTCGCCGAGGACCTCGCGGCCAAGCGGGCCGGGCTGCTGACGGTCATCAGCCGGGGCGGGCACGACGACGCACTGGTGAGCGACCTGGTCCGGCACATCAACGCGCACGCGGGCGCCGGCCCCGGCGAGCTGATCGCCGCCGCGGAAACGCCGCCGATCACCACGGGTGCGCCGGAGCACGCGGACCTGCTGCGGCTGCAGACCGAAACCCTCGGCTACCTGTACTACCTGGGCACCGTGCTCGAGGTGTTCGGCCCGGCGTTCGCCCCGGCCGACCTGGACCGGGGCGCCACGGCGGGCGACGGCTCGTTCGACTCGCTCGCGTCGGCGCGCCAGCTCTTCCCGGTGAACGCCCGCCTGGCCTGGCTGACGATCACCGCGTTCCGGGAATGCTGGGGCCAACGCGCGGTGCCGCCGCCGTCGGCAGGGGTCAGCCCTGCGGGGCCGGGGCCTGGCGCGGCGTGAGCCAGCGGGTGACCCACTGGGCGACCGCGACCAGCAGCAGGGCCCAGTAGCCGTACTTCGGCCAGATCGCGCCCACGATGAAGGCCACCAGGAACGCCGTGCTGGTCAGCGAGGCATTGAGCACCGATTCGCCGGGGATGGGCTCGGAGTCGCCGCGGACTTCGGGGGAGCGGTGGATGACCAGCACCATCGCGAGGTAGAACAGGCTGTTCGCCAGGATGGTGCCGATGTAGAACATCACGGCGAACCGGCTGGTGGCGAAGCCGCCCACGATCTCCGTGGGGAAGGGCAGCAGGACGATCGAGAAGATCCAGCCGAAGTTCAGGTACATCAGCGACCCGCTGTAGGCCTCGACGTGCTCGAAGATCTGGTGGTGGGCGTACCACAGGCGCGCGATGACCGCGAAGCTCAGCAGGAAGGTGTAGATCTTCCACTGGTTGTGGGTGAAGGCCTCGATCGCCTCGCCTTTCTCGGCGACCAGCTCCGGCACCAGCTCCGACAGCGGCAGCACCAGCAGGGTCAGGGCGATGGCAGTCACGGCGTCGGTGAAGAACACCAGCCGTTCGGGTGACTTCGTCTTCTGCACCGCGCGATCCAACCACCCCGCGTCCCCGGCCCGTTCGCGGGGGTAGGGCGTCCATAAAGGACGCCGCGGTTCAGCGGGCCAGCGCGCGGGCCGCCGCGCGGGTGACGGCGGCGGCGACCGCGGCCAGCGCGGGCGAGTCCAGCTTCCACTGCTGCCAGTACAACGGGACGTCCACCGGCCGGTCCGGGGCCAGGTCCACCAGCGGGTCGCCGCGGCGGGCCAGCTGGGCCTCGGGCACCATGCCCCAGCCGAGCCCCGCGGCCACCGCCTCGGCGAACGACTCCGACGCGGGCACGTAGTGGCGCGTCCCGCCGGACCGGTGACGGCGGGTGAGGCCGCGCAGGAAGCGGTCCTGCAGGTCGTCTTTGCGGTCGAACAGCACGGCGGGCGCGTCCACGAGCGCGCGCGGGCCGTCGCCGAGCCAGCGGTCGACGAACTCGGGTGAGGCCACCGCGCGGTACCGCATCCGGCCCAGCCTCGTCGCCGTGCAGCCCTGCACCGGGTGCGGCGCGGACGTCACCGCCGCCATCACCAAGCCCTCCCGCAGCAGCGCGGCAGTGTGGTCCTGGTCGTCGCTGCGCAGGTCGAAACAGACACGCAGCCCGTCGGGCAGGTCGGCGAGCGCGGGCAGGAACCAGGTGGCCAGCGAGTCGGCGTTCACCGCGATCGGCAGCGTCGTCGGCGCACCCGGCTCGGCCAGGCCCAGCTCCGCCCGGGTGTCGGCTTCCAGGCGCGTGAGCTGGCGGGCGAACCGCACCAGCACCGCGCCGGACTCGGTGAGCCGCACCGGTTTCGACCGCTGGACCAGCACCCGCCCCGTGCGTTGCTCCAGCGCTTTCACCCGCTGGCTCACCGCCGACGGCGTCACGTGCAGCGCCGCGGCGGCCGCGTCGAAGGAGCCTTCGTCGACGACAGCGAGCAGCGTCCGGACCTGGTCGAGCGGCAGATCTGACATCATGATCGCTAATGCTACGTAAGAATCTTTAGCTGGTCTCATGACGGTCGGCGCGCTTACGTTCGGTGGCGTGCTTCCCGTACTCGCCGCCGGCTTCGGCACCAGCCTGTCCCTGATCGTCGCCATCGGCGCGCAGAACACCTTTGTGCTCCAGCAAGGCCTGCGCGGTACGGCCGTGGTGCCGGTGGTGCTGGTCTGCGCGCTGTCGGACGCGGTGCTGATCGCCGCGGGGGTGAGCGGGATCGGCGCCGTCCCGCACCGCTGGCCGTCGGCGGTCAGCGCGATCGGCGTCGCCGGCGGCCTCTTCCTGGTGGCTTACGGCTTCCTCGCCGCGCGCCGCGCGGTCCGGCCGGGCGCGCTGACCACCGGCGCGTTCGAGCCGAAATCCTTGCGCCGCACCGTGTTCACCTGCCTCGCGCTCACTTGGCTGAACCCGCACGTGTACCTGGACACCGTGCTGCTGCTGGGTTCGGTCGCCGCGGGACACGGCGACGGCCGCTGGCTGTTCGGCGTCGGCGCCGTGCTCGCGAGCGTGTTCTGGTTCTGTGCGGTGGGATTCGGCGCGCGGCGGCTCGCGGGCGTGTTCGCGCGCCCGGCCGCGTGGCGGGTGCTGGACGCGCTGATCGCCGTCACCATGACCGCGCTCGGCGTCACGATGCTCGCGGGACGGCTGTGATCAAGACTGGGCCGGGGGAGTTCAGGCCTGCGGCGCGACCGGCCACATCTCGTCGTTCAGCAGCCGCTTGAGGATCTTGCCGGTCGCGTTGCGCGGCAGCTCTTTCACGAAGTACACGTCTCGCGGCACGGCGAAGCGCGCGAGCTTCTGGTGGATGTAGTGCCGCACGTCCTCGGCGTGCATCCGCGCGCCGCCGCGAAGCACCACGTACGCGGCGAGCCGCTGGCCGTACTCGTCGTCGGGCACGCCCACCACCGCGGCGTCGGACACCCCCGGCAGCGCGACGAGCGCCTCCTCGACCGGCCGCGGGAACACGTTTTCGCCGCCGGACACGATCATCTCGTCGGCGCGGCCGGTGATGAACAGCCGTCCGCCGGCGTCCTGGTAGCCGATGTCGCCGGTGGCCATCAGGTCCTGCGCGCGCGGCACGCTGGAACCGTTGGTGTAGCCGTCGAAGAGCATGTCGTTGCCGACGAAGATCTGGCCCTCGTCGCCGGGCGGCACGAGCTTGCGGTCCTCGTCCAGCACGGCGATCCGCGTGCCCGGCGGGCAGCGGCCCGCGGTGGTCGGCGCGGCCCGCAGGTCGGCCGGGTCGGCGATGCTCGCCCAGGAGACCTCGGTGGAGCCGTAGAAGTTGTAGAGGATGTCGCCGAAGGTGTCCATGAACGTGGTCACGAACGTGCCCGACATCGCCGAGCCGCTGCTGGCCACGATCCGCAGCGACGACAGGTCGTACCGGCTGCGCACGCGCTCGGGCAGGTCCTGGATGCGCTGCAGCATGATCGGCACGGCGAACAGCGCGTCGCACCGGTGCTCGGCGATCATCCGCAGCGTGTTCTCCGCGTCGAACCGGCGGATCAGCGACAGCTCCGCGCGCACGGCCATGCCGACCTGCATCGCGGCCAGGCCCCAGCTGTGGAACAGCGGCGCCGCGACGGCGATCTTGTCCCTGGCGCGCAACGGGATCCGGGCCAGGATCGTCGCGGCGGCGCCGAGGCTCTTGGGCGTGGGACGGCGCGCGCCCTTCGGCGCCCCGGTGGTGCCCGAGGTGAGCACGACGATCTGGCCGGGCCGCTCGCTCGGCTTCGGCCGGTTCGACGGCGCGTCGTGGATCAGCTCCTCGACCGTGCGGTAGCCCTGCTCCGCGTCGTCCCAGGTGCTGACGCGCGGGAAGTCGCCGCGCACGTCGGAGATCGTCCGCGCGAACTCGTCGTCGGCCAGCACCGCGGCGGGGCGGTGGTCGTTCAGCACGTCCCCCACGGCGCTGGGGGACAGGCCGGTGTTGAGCAGGATGACGTCCGCGCCGAGCTTGCTGCAGCCGACGAACGCCTCGACCATCGCCGCGTGGTTGCGGCACATCAGCGCCACCCGCTGGCCGGCTTCGACGCCGAGCTTGGCCAGCGCGTTGGCCAGCCGGTTGCTGCGTTCGTCGATCTCGCGGAAGGTGCGGGTGTTCCGCTCGTCGTGCACCGCGATCTCGTCGGCGCCGCGTGCCGTGGCGGCCAGGTACCCGCCGGCGACGGTGGCGCCCCACTGCGAGATCGAGCTCAGCTGCTTGACCACCTTGTCCGGCCGTCCCGCGGCGATCACGCCCGCGCGGACCAGGATGTTCGCGGTGCGCAGCGTGGTCGCGCGGTCCTGCTGGGGCGGGTCGGCGGCCTCGCCCGAGAGCTGCTGGTCGATCCGCCGGGTCAGGTCCTTGAGCAGGGTCTTGACCGCGGACCGGGAGAAGAGGTCGCGCCGCTCCGGCGGCAGCGAGGGAAGCATCAGGCGCAGCACGATCTCGGTGCGGCCGCCCTCGATCGGGCGCAGCTCGAAGGAAACCCAGTTGCGCTCGTCGGGCAGCCCGCACCAGACCACGTGTTCGTTCGGCCGGTACACCGCCGCGTGCACGGTGCCCTCCACGAGCGTTTCGCGGTCCGGAGTCAGCCGGATCAGGCATCGCGGGCCCCGGCCGCGCGCGGCGGACTCGGTCACCTCGCACCAGCTGATCGCCGGGACGAACCTCGGGTACAGCTCCGGCGACCCGATGATCTGCCACACCTGGCCGGGCGGGTGCCCGGCCACTGCGCTCGCCTCGACTACATCGTCTCGCATGCGATCCGCCTCAGTCGCCGCGCGCGTTGTGCTCCCCGGTCACCCACCGGACACGCGTTCAGGTTCGGGCACGCTATCAGCAAACGGGCCAGCTCTGGTACTCCGAACGACGGCGGATCCTCCCTGATGGGAATTTTCCGTCCACGCGTGACAAGGGTCGCCGACCTGGCGGGAGTGTGCTCCTCGTGCGGGCCGGCGGGCGGGTCCCATAATGTCCGGGTGGAGCAATTGGTCGAGGAGTACGGCCCCCGCTGGGAGCCCGGCCCGTACGAGCGGGGAACCGACGGCCCGCGGGTGATTCTCGTGGGGGTCGACACCTCCCCGACGGGCTTGCGCGCGGCGTCCTACGCGGGCGGACTGGCCCGCCGTCAGAAGGCGCGGCTGGTGATCGTGTACGTCGCGGCGCCGTCGATGTGGGCCGGGCTGGCCGCGGCCGCCGTGGCCGACATGCAGCAGCAGACCTTCGAAGAAGAGATCGAGGAGCTGCGCTCAGAACTGCGCAACCGGGCCGACGAGCTGGGCGTGCCGGTCACCTTCATGGTCCGCCGCGGCGAGGCCTTCCCCGAACTGCAGCAGGCGGCGATCGACGAGAGCGCGGACATGGTCGTGGTGGGCGCGTCCGAGCAGGCCGGCCACCGGCTGGTCGGCTCGGTGGCCAACCGCCTGGTCCGCGCCGCGAACTGGCCCGTGGTCGTCGTCCCCTGACTCGCGGGTGCCCTGAAGGCCACCATGAGGGACCTACATGCCCTCAAGGTGGCCTTCAGGGACCAACGGCGGCGTTGACAGCCGCTCGGCGAGCGGTAAGAATACTGAACCGGTAAGAAACTTGAACCGGTTCGGAGGCGTCGGGTGAATCCACAGGACGAGTTGTCGAACGAGGCGGCGAAGTTCGGCGCGCTGGCCAGGGAACACGCTGCGGAAACCGAGCAACGGCGGGCGCTGGCACCCGCCGTGGTCGACGCCGCCCGGGCCTCGGGCCTGTTCCGCACGGGGCTGCCCGCGGCGCTCGGGGGAGCCGAACCGTCCGCGGCGGCGGTGCTGCGGGCCGCGGAGAAGGTGGCCGAGGGCGACGCGTCGACCGGCTGGTGCCTCTCGATCGCCGCCCTCAGCAGCGTGCTCGGCGCGTACCTGCCCGCGCGGGGCGGCCACGAGGTCTTCGACGACCCGGCTTCGATCGCCGCCGGTGTGTGGGCCCCGCGCGGGAAAGCGGTACCGGCCGACGGTGGCGTCACGGTTTCCGGGCGCTGGTCGTTCTGCAGCGGGGTGCCGCACGCGGACTGGGTTTTCCTCGGCTGCGTCCGGCCGGCGGCCGAAGGGCAGGCCGGGCAGCCGGTCGTCGCCGCGATCCCGGCCGCGCAGCTGACGGTCCACGACACCTGGCGCACCTCCGGCCTGCGCGGCACCGGCAGCCACGACACCAGCGCGGACGAGGTCTTCGTGCCCGAGCACCGGCTGCTGTCCGTTATGGACGGACCGCCCGCGAATGCCGGTACGCTGCATAGGTTCCCGCTCTTCGGGTTCTTCGCCGCGTCGGTCGCGGCACCCGCGCTCGGCAACGCCCGCGGCGCGATCACGGACCTCGTCGAGCTGGCCGGGGTGAAGAACCCGAGCGGATCCCGCCGCACGCTGGCCGAGCGATCGGCCACGCAGGGCGCCGTCGCCGAGGCCGAGGCCTCACTGCGCGCGGCCCGTGAGTTCTACTACCGCGCCATCGACGACGCCTGGCAGGCCGCTGCCGCCGGGCCCGCGCCGGTTGCCGCGGAACTGAGGCTGGCGTTGCGGCTGGCCAGCACGCATGCCGTCCGCACGTCGGCGGAGGTCGCGCGGGTGATGTACGACCTCGGTGGCGGCTCGGCGATCTACGAGACTTCGCCGTTGCAGCGCCGGTTCCGCGACGCGAACACGGCCACCGCGCACTTCCAGGTCAACCCCGCCACCTACGAGCTGGCCGGCCGGGTGCTGCTCGGCCTCCCGGCGGAGACGGCGCAGCTGTGAGCGGAATCGGTGTGGTGACGCCGTTCTGGCTCGACCGGCCGGACACCGAGGCCGTCGACCTCGCCGTGGAGGCCGACCGTAACGGCTTCGGCGAGCTGTGGATCGGCGAGATGGCGACGTTCGACGCGTTCGCGCTGGCGACGGCCGTCGGGCTGCGGACGGAGCGGATCGGGCTGCGCGTCGGCCCGTTGCCGATCGGTGTCCGCACGCCGGTCTCGCTGGCGCTCGGCGTGTCGTCGGTGGCGGGGCTGACGCGCCCGCCCGCGGGGCTCGCGCTCGGCGGGTCGAGCCCGATGATCGTCGGCCGCTGGCACGACCGGCCGTGGGAGCATGCCGCGGGCCGGATGCGCGAAACGGTCGGGGCGTTGCGAACCGTCCTGAATGGACAACGGCTTTCCGTTGCGGGGGAACACGTCCGCAGCGACGGTTTCCGCCTGCGGCAGCCGTTGCCGGAGCTGCCGATCACGGTGGCGGCGTTCGGCCCGGCGATGACCCGCGTGGCCGCGGAGGTGGCGGACGAGGTCGTGCTCAACCTGGTGCCGCCCGCGCACGTCGCGGCCGCGCGGAAGGCGGTGGACGCGCACGCCGTCGCCATCGGGCGGACGCCGCCGCGGCTGGCGGTCTGGATCCCGGTGGCGCTCGACCCCGGCGCGGCGACGCAACGGCAGCTGGCCACACAGATCAGCGTTTACCTGAGCCCACCGGGTTACGGCGAGATGTTCGCGTCGCTGGGTTACGGCTCGCTCGTGGCGTCGGCGCGGTCTGGCGCTTCGCGGGCCTCGCTGGCTGCCGCCGTCCCGCCGGAGCTGGTGGCCGATGTCGGCGCGATCGGTGACGTCACCGAGGTTCGCGCGCGGATCGCCGAGTACCACGCGGCGGGCGCGGACCACGTCGGCCTCGTCCCGGCGACGGCGGAGGACCCGGCCGGTCGGGCGCTGCTGCGTGAGCTGGCGCCGTGATGGCCGCGGAACACGAGCTGCGCCACCGTTTCACGGCGGAGTCCGTCGGCCGGTCGCTGGAGGTGCTGGGGGAGCGCTGGACTCTGCTGATCCTGCGCGAGGCGTTTTTCGGCGTGCGGCGGTACGCGCAGTTCGCGCGGAACCTCGGCATCCCGCGCCCGACCCTGTCCGCGCGCCTGAAGAGCCTGGTGGAGCTGGAAGTCCTGGACCGCGTCGTCTACGCGACGGACCCGGACCGCTTCGAATACCGCCTCACCGACGCGGGCAAGGCGATCTTCCCGGCGCTGGTCGTCCTGATGCGCTGGGGCGACGACCACCTGCCGACCCCGGACGGCCCGCCGCTGGTCCTGCGCCACACCCCTTGCGGCGAGCCGGTTTCGCCGTACCTCGCCTGCCGCCACTGCGGCGAGGAGGTCACCACGGCGAACGTGACCCCGGAGCCGGGCCCGGGCCACCGCGGTGGGTAGCCCGGGGCCGACGACCCGCGCCGTGGGCCGTTCGGGGCGGGGGTTGCTCAAGCGTCGTCGGTGCCGTCGACGATCGCGTCCCAATGCCGCTGCGCTTCGGGGCGCCATTCGGCGTAGCGGCGGTGGAACAGCTCCGCCGCCTGGGCGCCGCTCCAGCGCTCGGGCAGGAGGTCGGGCGGCAGGCCCGGGTCGAGGAACGGGAAGCGGCGCCATTCGTGCACCAGGCGGGTCTGCGCGAGCAGCACGGCCTCACCCGCGCGGGGCGCGAGGCCGGTGAACTCGTCGATGAACCGCTCGTAGTGGCGGTCCAGCTCGCTGAGGTCCCAGGCGCGCTCGGCCATCTGGTGCTCGTCGCCGATGTCCGCGTAGCCGGCGACGAACGACATCGCCTGGCCGCTGTCGGTGAGGTCCCCGACGAGCCTCGCGGCCTCGGCCTGCGCGGAGGTGTCCGGGCTGATCCACACGCCCGGCGCGGGCGAGCCGAAGCCCGCCCAGCTCAGCCGCGTGCGCATGCGGTGGCGCAGGTCGCGCTGCGTCTCCGGCACGGACACCAGCAGCACGAGCCACTGGCGGTCCCACTCGTCGCGGCCGCGGCCGAACCGGTAGATCCGCTCGGCGCCCTCGGTCAGCAGCCGGCGGCCCGGCGGGGTCAGCGACCAGCGCACCCGGCGGCCGGCCCGCTCCGACTGCAGCCAGCCCTCACCCGAAGCCCGCGCCAGCGCCTGCCGCGCCGACTTCTCCTCGACCTTGAACAGGGCGAGCACGTCGACCAGCGTGGAGGTCCAGACCGCGTCCTGGCGGGGCAGCACGTACTCGCCGAGCACGGTCATCAGCAGCGACCGGGCACTGGTGTGCGCCAGCTCGCGCCGGCGGGTCACAGTGGGCCGGATAGCCGCCACGAGCGGATCACCGCCTTCCGAGGAGACGGGGACGGGCGTCCGGCCAGGTTACCGCTCCGGACCGGCCCGGGTGCCCGGTTCCGCGACAATCCCCGGCCGGCGCCCGTCAGAATGCTCCGGGACCCGTTCCGCCGGCGCGCGCCGTTGTCACGGCAGGAAAACCGCGGCGGCCTCGTCGGCGAGCACGGCGGCGCGCGGGGCGTCCGGATCGGTCTGGGCCAGGTGCATCAGCCCGAGGATGGCCGCGTAGGCGACCCGCGCCCGCGACTCCGCCCGGCCCGGTGACAGGCCGAGCTCGCGGTAGGTCCGGGCCAGCAGGTCCAGCCGGGCCCGGTTCACCCGCTGGACCACGTCCTGGACGCGGGGGTCGTTGCGGTCGCCGAGCAGGCTCAGGTGCACCGACGGCGCCAGCGGCTGGACGGCCTGCACGACCGCGGTGAGCAGGTCGCGCAACCGTTGTGCCGGATCGGCGATCGCGGCGAACGCGGCGAGGCTCTCGTCGCCGTGGCTCCGCCCCCATTCGGCGAGCGCGGCCGCGATCAGCTCGTCCCGGTTCCGGTAGTGCGCGTAGAAGCTGCCCTTGGTCACGCCGAGCGTCCGGGCCAGCGGCTCGACCCCGACCGCGGCCAGCCCGCCGTCCGCGATCGCCTGCAGTGCGGCCCGCGCCCAGTCCTGGGCGGACAGCCGGGTCGGCTTGCTCACCATGGGCAAGAGGATACGCGGGCGTATTGACCGTCCCGCGGACGCCGGATACGGTGGCGTATCCATACGCCACCGTATCAAGGAGTAACCCGATGGAGCGCACCAGGATTCGCCGGGTGGTCACCGGCCACGACTCCGAGGGCAAGGCCCGCGTGGTCGACGACAGCGCGGTCGAGCCCATCACGTCCGGGCTGATGCCCGGCGCCGCGGTCTACCGGCTGTGGGGCGGGGACGAGCGGCCCACGTTCCCGGACGACGGCTCGCCGCGCGGCGCCGAGGCGTACTTCCCGCCCCGCGACGGTCGCGCTTCATGATCAACACCGTCGCGCCGGGCGAGCTGGTCCCGGCTCCCGGCCTCGACCGGGCCGCCGCACTGGCCGAGCTGGAGCGGCTGATGCCGGGCGCGATGGCCGCGGTGGAGGCCGGCGCCCCGGGGATGCACCGCACCGACAGCCTCGACTACGTCCTGGTCGTCTCGGGCGAGGTCACGCTCGAACTCGACGGCGGCGAGCGGACGGTGCTGCGGGCCGGCGACGTGGTCGTGCAGAACGGCACCCGGCACGCCTGGCACAACCACGGGACCGGGCCCTGCACGATCGTCGGCGTCGCCATCGGCGCGGACCGCGCGCGATGAGTCCTTAGAGGACGGACACCGCCAGCCGGGCCAGCCGCGCGGGCTCGGTGACGATCTCGATGCCGGTGATCCGGTCGCCGTCGGCCGTGGACGTCATGGTGAACGCCATCGCCGCCACCAGCCGGCCCAGCGGGGCGACGACGAGGCCGGGCTTGCCGTCGACCAGCGCCGCGCGCGCGAGGGCGGCACGCTCGGAGAACCGCCGCGCGCCGTTCGCCACCTCCTCCGCGCCGCGGACGACAGCGGGGCTGTCGCCGTCCACGTGCAGCACGACGTCGGGGTCGAGCACGGCGATCAGTGCCGTGAAGTCTCCTTCGCGTGCGGCGGCGAGGAAGGCGTCGACGACCCGGCGATGGCGGGCGAGGCCGGTTTCCGAAGCCGTGGCGCCGCCCCGGACCCGGCGGCGCGCGCGGCTCGCGAGCTGGCGCGCGGCGGCCGGGGTGCGGTCCACGATCGGCGCGATCTCCTCGAAGGGCAGGGCGAAGATGTCGTGCAGCACAAACGCCAGCCGCTCGGCCGGCGACAGGGTGTCGAGCACGACGAGCAACGCGAGCCCGACCGAATCGGCCAGCACGGCCTCGTCCTCGGGATCGGCGCCGCCCGCGTGGTCCGGCAGCCGGTCACCGGCCGGCTCCTCGCGCCTCGACGCGGGCGAGCGCAGCACGTCGAGGCACACCCGGCTGACCACGGTGGTCAGCCAGCCGCCGAGGTTGCCGACGTCGGCGGTGCCGACGCGGCTGAACCGCAGCCAGGCCTCCTGGACGGCGTCGTCCGCCTCGGCCAGCGAGCCCAGCATCCGGTAGGCCACCGCCCTGAGGTGGGCGCGGTGGGTCTCGAACTGCCGCACCGCCAGGTCAGGCTCGTCCACTGTTTCTCCTCAGGTCCGTGCTCTCCTCACTCTGACGCGCGCGGGCCCGCGAATGTGACTCGCGGGCAGCGTCGCCGGTTCTGAATGTGGCGTGGCTTGGGGTCGACGGCCAAGCAGGTCCGCGCCGGAAGTGACACCTGACATCAGCCGTCGAACAGAGCGATGGCCACGTTAGCCAGAGTCGGCCTGGCCGGGACGAGAGCTGGCATCGCGCCGTGCGCCCTCGGCTCGATCACCCGAAAGCAGAACTCATGCTTGGGTTTTCCTGAACCAAGCTGCCATGTTGTCCTGCCTCAGTGCGGGACCGATCCGCCGAGCGCAGACGGTCCAGCCGAGGTGCCCGGGCCGGTCAGCGAGCGATGTCGGCGTCGAGTTCGAGAATCGCGCTCGCTACCTCTGACGGGAACAGTGTCGACCAGATGATCTCGCCAGGTGACGGCTCCATCGCCGCAAGCGGAGATGGCTCAGGTTGCCAGTCGTCCGTCGTGATGCCGGGAACACAGTCGAGGAGCAGAGCGAAGACCGCCGGGTCGGGAATGCCTTCGGCAATGATCGCCAAGTATGCCTCGTGGCCGTCGTCGACACGGACAAAAGCCTTGACGCGATGGTGCCGGAACTCGGCCACGGCGAGACTTCCGGTCGTGAGAGACATGGCGATGAGGCGGATCACCATTTGCTTCATTTCACGTCGCCAGGTGACAGCTTGCTCGGCCGTGACGCGCTTCCAGTCCCAGTCGCCAGGGAGGAGACAAGCGGTCGAGACAGTCTTACCTACGGTGCATTCGCGCCTGATCGATTCGTAGAAGTCACGTTGTGGGCTGTCAGCCTGGCGGTGCCCGGCCGCGCCGATCCACCACGCGCCGGTACCTGGCGGAAGCCCGTTCGGCAGGTCGTCGCCATGTAGTTGGGTGACGACGGCTCGCTGATCGCCAGTCTTGACCTTGAACCACACACGATCGCTCAGTGACAAGATCCGTCGGGCTCCGCCGGCGTCCAGCTTCGCCGGGACAGCCTGCGCGGTGACGACGACCGGGTGGTCGATCTCGTTGAGGGGCTGGCTGAGGTCTGGCAACGACAGGCCGAGATCGGCAAGGCATCTCTTGGTCGGGCGTACATCGACTGGGGCCTGAATCATATTCGAAATGCTAGAGAACCTTCTGGCGGCACGATCGACCGCCATGTGCCGAGCTATTTCGGCAGGCCGCCGAGATCATCGAGTTCATCAGCGTTGAATCCGGTCATGAGGGAGATGGCCGCAGCATCAGAGCCGTTGAGCTGGCCGAGCGCGGTTTTGATCCCAGCGTGGATCTCGTCCCGGTGAGCGTCGATGTATTCGCGCACGGCAGCATCGACGATGTCCTTCTTCGAGCGCGACATGAAATGAGCTGCGTGGGACACAAGTTCATCGGTTGCAACATCTACCTTGATAGGCGCGGTGGCGGCAGCCATGACCGAACTCTCCTTCGGACGATGCGAGTGATCTTGCCTGGTACCAGAGTACCAGTGACCACCCCGCAAGGGTAGCGAGAGCGCCCACTGGCGTCCTGCTTGTAGAAACGCAGGTCAACGGCACTCTGGCGCTCAGCATGGCTGATCCGATGGTCACGGCCACTACGACAAGGCGACACTCTGACGCGCGCGGGCCCGCGAATGTGACTCGCGGGCGGCCCGTGCGACGGTGGGCGCGCGGGAACGCGGTGTTCCCCGGTCACCCGAGAGGCTTCCTGGTGTCGGTCTTGCCGGATCCCGAGTCCGTTGTCCCCCGGTTGCGCGCCGCCGGGTGCGTGTTCGCCGAGGAGGAGGCGCGGCTGCTCGTCGAGGCCGCGGCCACGGCCGGCGAGCTGGACGCCATGGTCGGGCGGCGGGTCGACGGCCTGCCGCTGGAGCACGTGCTCGGCTGGGCGGAGTTCGCCGGCCGCCGGTTCGTGGTGGAGCCGGGTGTGTTCGTCCCGCGGCACCGCACCGAACTGCTCGCGCGGCTGGCTACCGGTTTCGCGCACCCCGGCGCCGTGGTCGTCGACCTGTGCTGCGGGTCCGGGGCGCTGGGCGCCGTCGTCGCCGCGGCCGTGCCGGTCGAGCTGCACGCGACCGACATCGAGCCCGCCGCGGTCCGGTGCGCTCGCCGGAACGTCGCGGGCCACGTCTACCAGGGCGACCTGTACTCGCCGTTGCCGCGTGAGCTGCGCGGGCGCGTCGACGTGCTGATCTCGAACGTCCCGTACGTGCCGACCGGCGAGGTCGCCCTGCTCCCGCCCGAGGCGCGCGAGCACGAGCCGCTGGTGGCGCTCGACGGCGGCGCCGACGGGCTCGACGTCCTGCGCCGCGTGGTCGCGGAAGCCCCGGGCTGGCTCGCCCCCGGCGGTCGTGTGCTGTTCGAGACGAGCGAGCGGCAGGCGGCCCGCGCGGTGGCCGACGTCGAACGCGCGGGCCTGGGCGCGCGGGTCGAGGAGTCCGAGGAGCTGGGCGCCACCGTGGTCGTCGGGCAGCGACCCTGGCCGGCCGCAAAGCCGTTGCTGCACAAGGAGTAATCCCACCATCGGCGGTTTGCCGGGCGGCGCGGCGGGTATGTCGCCGGGGCTCGCGAGAGAAGGGACCCCGATGAAGGTTTACGCCGATCGCCCCGCCCGCCGCGCCGCCCAGGTCTTCGCCGATCTCTTCGCCCTCGGCCTCACCGCGTCCGCGATCTGGCTCGCCGTGCGGGTGCACACCGAGGTGATGCGGATGCGCGCGCCCGGCGACGGGCTCGTCGACGCGGGCTCCGGCCTGCGCGGCACGTTCGACTCGGCCGCCGGAAAGGCCGGCGGTATCCCGCTGATCGGCGACGCGCTGGCGGGCGCGCTGCACACCGGCTCCGCCGCCGGCACGAAACTCGTCGACGCCGGGAACTGGCAGATCGACGCCGTCGCGAACCTCGCGTGGTGGATGGCGGTGTTCGTGGTGGCGCTGCCCGTGGTGTTCCTGCTGGTCTCGTGGCTGCCGCTGCGCTGGCGTTTCACCCGCGGCGCGACCGCGGCCGCCCGCTTGCGCCGTCAGGGCGAAGACGGTCTCGACCTGCTCGCGCTGCGCGCCCTCGTCACGCGGCCGCTGCCGCGGGTGGCGAAGGCGGGCGAGCTGACCGCTGGCTGGCGCGAGCACGACCCCGCCGTGATCCACCGCCTCGCGGGCTGGGAGCTCCAGCGGCACGGGCTGCGCGGGGTGGCGGGCTGACCGGCATTCGTGGCGATGTCGATCACGACACGGATTCGTCTTGTCCTCGCACTGCACTCACGGCGCCGGGCCGTTTAGGGTCGGGTCATGTTGGTCGGCCTGCTCACCCGGGAGTACCCACCGGACGTCTACGGGGGAGCGGGGGTGCACGTCGAGTTCCTCGCCCGCGAACTCCGGTCGCTGGTCGACCTCGACGTCCACTGCTGGGGTCCCGACCGTGCCGACGGCGCGCACGGGCACCAGGACGCGCACGGGTACAGCCAGCCCGCGTTCGCGACGATCGACATCGCCGTCTCGATGGCCGAGGCGCTGCGGGGTCACGACCTCGCGCACAGCCACACCTGGTACGCGAACCTCGGCGGGCACCTCGCGAAGCTCACCCACGGCATCCCGCACGTGATCACCGCGCACTCGCTGGAGCCGTTGCGGCCGTGGAAGGCCGAGCAGCTCGGCGGCGGCTACCGCGTGTCGTCCTGGATCGAGCGCGACGCCTACGAGGCCGCCGACGCGATCATCGCCGTCAGCAGCGGGATGCGTGACGACGTGCTCCAGGCCTACCCGGCGGTGGACCCGGAGCGGGTCCACGTGGTGCACAACGGCATCGACACCACGCTCTACCAACCCGATCCGGACCAGGACGTGCTGCGCAAGCACGGCATCGACCCGGACCGGCCGTACGCGCTGTTCGTCGGCCGGATCACCCGGCAGAAGGGCGTGCCGCACCTGGTGCGCGCCGGGTTCGACCTCGACGAGGACGTGCAGCTCGTGCTGTGCGCCGGCGGCGCCGACACTCCCGAGCTGGACGCGGAGTTCCGCGGGCTCGTCGCGGAGCTGCAGCGGAAACGCACCGGGGTGCACTGGATCCCGGAGATGCTGCCGCGCCCGGAGGTCGTCCAGCTGCTCACGCACGCGACGGTGTTCGTCTGCCCGTCGGTGTACGAGCCGCTCGGCATCGTGAACCTCGAGGCCATGGCGTGCGGCACGGCCGTGGTGGCGAGCGACGTCGGCGGCATCCCCGAGGTCGTCGACGACGGTGTCACCGGCCTGCTCGTGCACTACGACGAGGCGGACCCCGCGGCCTTCGAGGCGGCGCTCGCCCGGCGGGTCAACGAACTCGTCGCCGATCCCGGCCGCGCCACCGGGATGGGCCTGGCCGGGCGGGCGAGGGCCGTGGGAGAGTTCGGCTGGGCCGCGATCGCCGCTCGGACGGTCGCGATCTACGAGGCGTGCGGGAGGGTTTCGTGATCGACGGATCCGACGTGCTGGGCATTGTCCTGGCTGGCGGTGAGGGCAAGCGGCTGATGCCGCTCACGGCCGACCGCGCGAAGCCCGCGGTGCCCTTCGGCGGCGTGCACCGCCTGATCGACTTCGTGCTCTCGAGCCTGGTGCACGGCGGCATCCGGCGGATCTGCGTGCTCACGCAGTACAAGTCGCACTCGCTCGACCGGCACATCAGCACCACCTGGCGGCTCTCGTCGCTGACCGGGGAGTACGTGACACCGGTGCCCGCGCAGCAGCGGCTGGGCCCGCGCTGGTTCCAGGGCAGCGCCGACGCCATCCACCAGAGCCTGAACCTGGTCTACGACGAGCAGCCCGCCTACATCGCGGTGTTCGGCGCCGACAACATCTACCGGATGGACCCGCGGCAGATGATGGACGCGCACATCGCCTCGGGTGCGGGCGTCACCGTGGCCGGCATCCGCGTGCCGCGGGCCGAGGCGAGCGCGTTCGGCGTGATCCACACCGAGGACGGCACGAAGATCGACGCGTTCCTGGAGAAGCCGGAGGACCCGCCGGGCCTGCCGGGCTCGCCCGACGAGTCGTACGTGTCGATGGGCAACTACGTGTTCACCACGCAGGTGATGCTCGACGCGCTGAAGGAAGACTCGAAGAACGTCGGCTCCAAGCACGACATGGGCCGCGACATCATCCCGGCGCTCGTCACGAAGGGCGAGGCCGCCGTCTACGACTTCAACGGCAACGAGGTCCCCGGCGAGACCGAGCGCGACCACGGCTACTGGCGCGACGTCGGGACCATCGACAGCTACTACGACGCGCACACCGACCTGATCTCGACGTACCCGATCTTCAATCTGTACAACCGGAAATGGCCGATCCTGGCGCACCCCGGCCAACGGGCCGCGGCGAAGTTCGTCGAGGGCGGCACGGCCAACCAGTCGATCGTCAGCAACGGCTGCATCATTTCCGGCGCCCAGGTCGTCGACTCGGTGCTCTCCCCGGACGTGCTGGTGGAGAACGGCGCCGTCGTGCAGGGCTCGGTGTTGCTGGACGGCGTCCGGGTGGGCCGCGGCGCGGTGGTCCGCCGCGCGATCCTGGACAAGAACGTCGTCGTCCCGCCCGGCGCCCACATCGGCGTCGACCTGACCCGCGACCGCGAGCACTACCACGTCAGCCCGGGCGGGATTGTCGTGCTGGGCAAGGGAGAACGCGCGATTTAAGCTTTCGCCGACGGCTGTGGGGCCGCGCCCGTCCGATGGGACGGAGCGCGGCCCCCACGTCGGCCTCAGGACCTACTTGCGGTGCTTCTTCGCGCTGTCGTCCTGGATGTCGAACTGCTCCTTGCGCACCTCGCCGGTGACGGTCTGGTCCTCGGTGACCGTCTCGGTGCTCATGCGGACCCGTTCGACCGGGACGGTTTCCTTGCGTACCACCGCCTTCTCGGCATGCAGGGTGATGTCCTGCTCCTGTTCGCCGAGCTGGGCGTCCGGGCGGGCGCGGCCGTCGGTGATCGGCTCGCGCTCGATGCGGACCTCCTCGTGGCTGACCGGGACCGTGACCTGCTGCTCCTCGGTGACCACGTACTTGCGGAGGTGGACGTGCCCGGCCTCGACCTGCTCGGTGCCGACGTTCAGCCGCTCCTCCGAGCGGATCATCTCGTCGTCGCGGGCGCCCTTGCCGCCCTTCGCGGCCTTGTCCCGCTCGCCGGAACGGCCGGACTGGGCCCGGTCACCGGTCATCCGGTCCGGCGCCTGCCGGTCGCCCGCCATCCGGTTGCCGGCCATCCGGTTGCCGCCGGCCGCCATGCCGCCCGCCGCGGCCATCCCGCCGGTCTCGGCCATGCGGTTGTCCTGGCCGGTGCGGCCGGACTTGTCGCCGCGGCCGCCGTTCGCGTCAGGTGCCGTGCGCGGCATCGGCAGGCCGTAGTGCCGGTAGAGTTCGGCGCTCTCGCTGGAGGAGAGGTGACCGTCGGCGTCGATGCGCGGCGCCTCGGACACCTGGTCCTTCGCGACGTTCACGTGGACGCCGTCGCCGTCCAGGTTCGCGCCCGAAAGCGGCACGAAGCTCTCCTTGCTGCCGAACAGCCCGGTCTTGACCGTGATCCACTCGGGTTCACGCGTCGCGTCGGCGAGATAGACGTTCCCCACCTTGCCGATCTTGTGGCCCTCGGGATCGACTACGGCGCTGTCCATCAGCTGCCGGGGTTGCATGGTGCCGGCCATGTCTCTCGCGTCCTCTCTCTATCGGTGGTGCGGGTGCTCGCCTTCGAGCACCACCACCGTCGGACGCGCGGATGATCACGGCAACTCTCCGGTGTGCCGGAGGGTGACCCCGGAAAGTGGAGGTTTGACCGCGCCCGTCCGGGTAACGCGTGCGCTTCGCGGACGACCGCCCGGTACCGGGCCGGAATCGGGGCTCACCTCATTGGGTAAGGCTCGCCCGGGTGCTCGGGTGGCGGAACCGATCGTCCGCGCCGGGAACGCCCTGATGGAAGGTCTGCGCAGGTCAGACTAGGTGGCGTAACACTGGCGTAATCAAATCGCGCGTAGGGTCCGGTGCCGTGGACAGAGCGGATTGGGTTTCCTCGGCGCCGAGGGCCGAGCGGGCCCGGCAGGTGGCCGACGTGCTCCGGCACCAGATCACGTCGGGCGCCTTCCCGGCGGGGGCGCTGCCGGACGAGCGGGCGCTCGGCGAGCGGCTCGGGGCCTCGCGCAACGCGGTCCGGGAAGCGCTGGGCCTGCTGCGCGCCGAGGGACTCGTCGAGCGGCGGCAGGGTGTCGGAACGCTGGTGGTGCGGCCGAAGTACGGCCACGGGCTCGACCGGCTCGCCGGGCTGGCGGAGGCGCTCGAAGGGTACGGCGAGGTGGTCAACGAGGTCCGCTCGGCCGGGGTGGCCGCGGCGCCGCCCGCGATCGCCGCGCGGCTGGGGCTGCCGCCCGGCGCGGAGGTGGTGCACCTGGAACGGCTGCGCCGGCTCGCCGGGGCGCCGCTCTCGCTGGACACGACCTACCTCACGGCCGACATCGGCCTGCCGCTGCTGGACGCCGACCTCGCCGGCCGCGACCTGTTCGCCCTGATCGAGGAGACCTGCGGCCGCCGGCTGGGACGGGCCGACGTGGTCGTGCACGCCGTGACGGCCGGGCCGGACACGGCCGCGCTGCTGGAAATCCCGGTCGGCACCGCGGTGTTCGCCCTCGAACGCCTGACCTTCCTCGACGACGGCCGCCCGGTCGACGCGGAGTCGATCCACGTGCGCGCGGACCGGCTGACCCTGCGCGCGACGGTGCACCGGGGGCCGGCGTGACGACCTATGTCCTTTTGGGACTCTTCGGCCTGGTCGGCGGGATCGGGATCACGGCGTTCGGCCCCGGCGGGGTGCTGCCGACGATCGGGCTGTTCCTGCTCACCCCGCTGGCGCCGGCGCAGGTGGCCGGGACGGCGATCGCCACCCACATCGCGACCGGGGCGCTGGGCACGGCCGCGTACGTCCACTCCGGACAGCTGCGGGAAGTCCACACGCGACGGATCGCGCTGCGACTCGCCGCCACCGCGGTGGTCGGGGCGCCGGCCGGGGTGTTCCTCAACTCCCTGGTCTCGGCGCGGCTGTTCGGCCTCCTGCTGGCGGTGTTCGCCGTGGTCGTCGCGGTGCTGGTCTGGCTGCGAGACCGGCGTGGCACCCCGGTCCGGCCGGTGCTGCCGACCGGGCTGGTGGTGGGGCTGGGCCTGGCCGTCGCGGTCGCGGCCGGGCTCATCGGGGTTGGCGGGCCGATGCTCACCGTGCCGCTGCTGGTGGCGTGCGGCGTACCGATGCTGGAGGGGCTCGCGGCGGCGCAGGCGCAGTCGGTGGTCGTCGCCGGCGCCGGCACGATCGGGTACCTCGTGCACGGCGCCGTCGACGGACCGCTCGCCCTGGTGATCGGGCTCCCGGAACTGGCCGGGGTGCTGCTCGGCTGGAAGGTCGCGCGGGTGGTGCCGGTGCGGCGGCTCAAGGTCGTGCTGATCGCCGCGCTGCTGGCGGTCGCGCCTTACCTGGCCCTGCACGGCTGAGTGACTCGTGAGTGTTTATGACGGTTCTAACCGTCATGAACACTCACGAGCGGACGCGGTCGAAGGGCAGCCGCAGCACCGGCCCCGGCCGGACGTCGGCCGCGTGCAGCCGGATCCGGTCCACTTCGGACGGTGCGAGGGCCCGGCGGTAGAGCCGGGTGTCGTCCAGTGCGCCGTTCAGGTGGTAGGCGCCGTCGAGCCGTTCGCCCAGCAGGAGCTGGAACGACACGGTCTGGCTGACCGAGCCGGGGGAGTCCGGCCCGTCGGCGACCTTGGCCCCGTCGACCAGGATCGTCAGCCGGCCCGCCGTGCGCTCCAGGGCCACGTGGTGCCAGGCCTGGTCGTCGTAGGCCTGTGCGGTGGTGACGGACTTCGTGCCCGCCGGCGTGGTCATGGCGGCGATGAGCCGGTGCGACGCGGGTTCGCCGCGCAGCCACAGCTGCGGCGCCGTCGTGCCCATGCCGCCCAGCCAGAACAGCACCTGCGGGTCCTTCACCGCGCCGTAGCGGAACCACGTGGTGAAGGTGAAGTCACCCGAGCCCGGCAGCTGCGACGGCGAGTACGGGACGCGGACGAAATCGTCGGCCCCGTCCAGGTTCAGCGCCCCGCCGAACCGGCCCGCCGTCACCGAGGCGCCGCCGAGGACCCGCGCGTCGGCGTGCGTGCTGGAGACGTCGGGGGTGGTCGGCCCGGCCGAGTGATGCCCGAGGTAGGCCTCGTCGAAGCGCGCGAAGCGGATCTCGTCACGGGCGTCGACGGCGCCGCCCTCGTACATCAGGCCGATCTTCGCGTCCGGGTCCCGCTGGTCGCTGAGCTGCACCAGGTCGGAGTAGCCCGACCAGTCCGTGGTCACGCGGGTGCCCTGCTCGGCGTTCTCCCAGGTGCGGCCGTTGTCGTAGGACGAGCGGACCATCATCCAGCGGCGCCGGTCGGTGTCCGACGGCGAGGCGAACAGGATCCGCTCGCCGCCCGGGCGCTGCAGGCGCAGCAGCGAGCCCTGCACCATCGGCGTGACGAGGTCGGGGATGGTGGTGAAGTTCCGGCTGAACGTCTCGCCGCCGTCGCGGCTCAGCGCGTAGTCACGGTTGCCGACGTCGGTGCCGCCCTGCTCGCGGCCGCCGGCGTAGATCGTGCCGTCGGGCAGTTCCACGACGCTGACTTCGGACGGCTTCTGTGTGTACGTCCCGCCGACCGGGTGCGGGTAACTGTCGACGGCGCCGACGTGCCAGCTCGCGCCGTCGTCGTCGCTGTAGATCAGGGCGGCGTAGTTCTCGATCGAGTTCGTGCCGTCGCTGCGCTCGGCGTTGACGCCGAAGACGAGCCGGCCCGCGTGACGGCCCTGGGCCAGCTGGATTCCGTGCACCGGGCCCGAGGCGTACCACGAATCCCACGCCGGCAGCTTCGCCTGCGCGCTGATGTCGACGGGCGCGGACCAGGTGCGGCCGTCGTCGTCGCTGTACTGCGAGTGCGGGGACCGCGGGCACGGGACGTCGCATGCCTTGTCGTCGTCGCGGCCCTTGTTGTACGTGGTGATCAAGACGATCCGGCCGGTGCGGCTGTCCACAATGGGCACCGGGTTGCCGTGGGTGTCGCCGTCGCCGGGGTTGACCACCTGCAGCGGGGACCAGGTCCTGCCGCCGTCGGCCGAGCGCTTGAGCACCAGGTCGATGTCACCGGTGTCGCCGCAGTTGTCGACGCGCCCCTCGGCGAACGCGAGCAGGGTGCCGTGCGTGCTGCGGACGATCGCGGGGATGCGGAAACAGGCGTACCCGGTTTCCTGATGGGGGTTGAAAAGGGCTTGCTGGTCGAATTGCGGGACTGGAGCACTGGCCGTCGCCGCGCCGGGCACGAGCAGCCCGGACAGCAGTACGACGAAGGCCAGCCCCCAGCGGGCAGTCGCTCTCATCAGTGGGTTTTCCCTTCACCTCGGGTCAGGACGGCCACCCCGCGCGGCGCCAGCGGCACCGAGCCGACAAGACGGCCGGGATCGGTGAGCAGGTCACGAGCGGGCTCGGGCAGCGGCACGGTGACCGCCTCCGCGCCGTGGTTGAGCAGGAACAAGTAAGCGCTTCCCCCGGCCGCTTCCCGGACGATTGCCTGCACGCCGTCGGGCAGGTCCGGCAGCACCGGCTTGACCCCGGCTTCGGCAGTGACCCGGTCGAACAGCGCCCGCATGGCCACCGGGTCCGGCCGCGTCGCGAGGTACCAGGCGACCCCGTCGCCGAACTCGTGCCGGGTCACCGCGGCGCGGCCCGCCAACGAGCCGTCGCCGAACGTCGTGATCACCGACGCGCCTTCGGGTTGCACCCACTCGGACCAGATCGTGCCGGTCGCCGCTTTCCCCGCCGTGTCAATACTTATCGAGCCGCCTTCGGGCAGCGGCCAGAACTCGTCCACCCGCAGCCCCAGCACGTCGCGCAGCGGGGCCGGGTAGCCGCCGAGGTACGCGCGGTCGTTTTCGTCCACGATGGCGGAGAAGAAGGACACCACCAGGTGCCCGCCACCGGCCACATAGGACCGCAGGTTCTCCGCGACCCCGGCGTCCATCAGGTACAGATTCGGCACCACCACGAGCTTGTAACCGGACAGCTCTCGCGTCGGCCGCACGACGTCGCAGGTGACACCGGCGTCGAACAGTGGTGCGTAGTGCGCGAGGTGCGTGTCGAGCTGGCGCAGGTCGTCGGACGGGTGGGAGTCCAGTTCCAGCGCCCACCAGCTGGGCCAGTCGTGCAGGATCGCGACGTCGGCGTGCACGCGGGTGTCCGCCAGCTGCGGCAGCGCGGCCAGCTCGCGGCCCAGGTCCCGCACCTCGCGGAACGCGCGGGTGTCCCGGCCACCGTGCGGCACCATCGCCGAGTGGAACTTCTCGGCCCCGCCGGAAGTCTGGCGCCACTGGAAGAACAGGACGGCGTCCGCGCCGCGCGCCACGGCCTGCCAGCTGCCCAGGCGCATCGCCCCGGGCGGCTTCGGGCCGTTGCGGGTGCGCCAGTTCACCGCGCTCGGCGCCTGCTCCAGCAGCATCCACGGCTGTCCGTCCTTCGTGGACCGGACGAGGTCGTACGCGAACGCCGCCTCCACATGGCTGCGCGGTTCGTGCGGGTCGGGGTACGAGTCGAGGCTGACGATGTCCTCATGCGGCGTCCACGTGTGCCAGTCGAGCGCCTTCTGCACCAGGCCGACGAAGTTCGTGGTCACCGGCACGTCCGGCGTCACGCGGCTGAGCACCTCGCGCTCGGTCAGGTAGCAGCCGAGGGCGGCGTCGGAGGAGAACCGGTGGTAGTCCAGCTGCTGCGCGGGGTTCGGGAAGGTCGGCGCGACGCGCGGCGGCTCGATCTCCGCCCAGTCCTCGTAACGCTGCGACCAGAACGTGGTGCTCCACGCGGCGTTCAGCGAGTCCATTGTGGAGTAACGGCGCCGGAGCCAGCGCCGGAAGTCCGCGGCGGAGTTCTCGCAGTAACACGCGCGGATGTGGCAGCCGAACTCGTTGCCGATGTGCCACATGGCCAGCGCCGGGTGCCCGGCGTAACGCGTGGCGACCTGCTCGACGAGCCGGGCCGCGTGCTCGCGGAACACCTGGCTGGACGGGCAGAACTGCTGCCGCGCGCCCGCCGAGAGCCGGGTGCCATCCGCGCGGACCGGCAGGATCTCCGGGTACCGGTGGGACAGCCACGGTGGCGGCGACGCCGTCATGGTCGCCAGGCAGGCCGCGACGCCGTTGCCTGAGAGCTTGTCCATCACGGTGTCGAACCAGCCGAAGTCGAACTCGCCGGGCCGCGGCTCCACCTGTGCCCAGGAGTAGATCCCCATGGTCACCAGGGAGACCCCGGCCTCGGCCATCAGCTTCACGTCTTCGTCCCACACCTCGGGGGACCAGTGCTCGGGGTTGTAGTCGCCCCCGTAGTGGATCCGGTCGAAGGCGACCATCTAGAGCAACCCCGCTTCCGCGAGCTTCTCCTTGATGCGCAACAGTTCGTCGTCGTTCAGCGGCAGCTGCGGCGGCGCCATGACAGCGTTGTCGATGAACCCGCGCATCTTCATCGCCGCCTTGAACGCGCCGAGTGCGGCCGAGCCGCGGCCCATCCGGTCCGGCGCCGCCACGTCGATGATGCCGAACAGCGTGAGCAGGCGTTCCTGTTCACGGCGCGCGGCGTGCGGGTTGCCGGAGCGGCAGTGGTCGTAGATCAGCACGTAGCCGACGGGGTCGACGTTGCCGAGCCCCGGCACGGCGCCGTCGGCGCCCATGGCGAGCGCCGAGTCCACGAGCAGCTCCGAGCCGGTGAACACGGCGAACCGGTCCAGCCCGCGCTCACGCCGTTCCTTGAGCACGAAGCGGAAGCCGGCCTCGTCGCCGCTGGAGTCCTTCAGCCCGGCGAGCACGCCCGCCTCGGCCAGGTCGAGCACCAGGTTCCGGTCGAGCTTGGTGTGCACTGCGACCGGGATGTCGTAGGCGAAAATCGGCAGCACGGTCTGCTCGTGCAGCAGCCGGAAGTGCCGGTCGATCTCGGTCACGTGCGTGCGCGTGTAGTACGGCGCGGTGATCACGACCGCGTCGGCGCCGGCCGCTTCGGCGGTCTTCACGTGCTCGGCCACGCGCTGGGTCGTCATGTCGATACAGCCCGCCAGCACCGGCACACGGCCGGCGACCTGGTCCACGGCCGTCTCGACGACGACGCGGCGCTGCGCGTCGGGCAGGAACGCGACCTCGCCGGACGAGCCGAGCACGAAGACGCCGTGCACGCCCGCGTCGAGCTGGACCTCGATGTGGCGGCGCAGCGACTCGGTGTCGACGGTGAAGTCGTCGTTGAAGGGGGTGCACAGGGGCGGGATGATGCCGGCGAACTTCGTCGCGGTCATGAGGCGTTCACTCCGGTGAGGGTCTCTGGGTGGATGCAGCGGTAGGCGTGCCCGGCGGTCTCGGTGAGCGGCGGCAGCGCTGCCGCGCACTCGTCCGTGGCCTTCGGGCACCGGGTGTGGAACGGGCAGCCCGGCGGCGGTGCCGTGGCGGACGGGACGGGTCCACTGAGGACGATCGGCTCGACCGGGTGCAGCAGGCTCGGCGTGGCCGAGAACAGCGCCCGGGTGTAGGGATGCCGGGCGCCGGAAGGAAGTTCCGCGGCCGGCGCCGTTTCGACGACGCGGCCGAGGTACATCGTCACGATCCGGTCGCTCATCCGCCGCACGGTCTGGATGTCGTGCGAGACGAAGACCATCGCGAGCCCGAGCCGTTCGCGCAGGTCGATCAGCAGGTTCAGGATCTGCGCGCGGACCGAGACGTCCAGCGCGGACGTCGGCTCGTCCGCCACCAGCAGGTCCGGGCCCAGCGCGAGGGCCCGCGCGATCGCGACGCGCTGGCGCTGCCCGCCGGACAGCTGCGAGGGCACGGCGTCGGCCACGCTGCCCGGCAGCCCGACCAGCCCCATCAGCTCCCGCACGCGCTCCTCGCGTTCGGCGGGGGAGCCGGCGTGGTGCACGTCGAGCGGGTCGCGCAGGATCTTCGCGACCGGCAGCCGCCGGTTCAGCGCCGTGGCCGGGTCCTGGAAGATCATCCCGACCCGGCGGCCGACGTCGGCCGCACGCAGCTCCGAAAGCGGCTTTCCTTGGTAGCGCACGGTTCCCGACGTCGGGCGCTGCAGCCCGACGAGCACCTTGGCGAGCGTGGACTTGCCGCAGCCGGACTCGCCGACCACACCCACGGTCTCGCCCGCGGAGATGGTCAGGTTCGCGTCGGTGAGCGCGTACACGCTGTCGCGCCCGAACAGGCTCGCCGCCCGGATCCGGTGCACCACATGCACACCGTCGACTTCGACCAAGCTCATACTGTGCCTTTCGTTATCAATCCGACCACAGTCACGGCGGAATCGGCTGTACACAAGAAGGTCACCACGGTCCGCCTACTTTTGGCCGGATTGATACCGGCGCCCCTTCCGCGATCACCGGCGTCGTGCGCTCGGCCGGGTAATGGCAGGCCACGACGTGTCCGGCCTGATCGCCCACCCGGTCCGGAGCCACTTCGAAGCACTGCCCGCGCGCCGCCGGGCAGCGCGCGGCGAACCGGCAGCCGGGCGGGAAGTCCGCGGGCGCGGGGACCACCCCCTTGATCTGGGTGAGCGTGGCCTCGTGCTCCTCCAGCGACAGCACCGCGCCGAGCAGGCCGCGGGTGTAGTGGTGCCGCGGCGAGCCGATCACCTGCGCGGTGGCGCCGGTCTCGGCCACCTGCCCGCCGTACATCACCACGACGCGGTCGGCGACGTCGGAGACCAGCGCGAGGTCGTGCGAGACCAGGATCAGCGCGAAGCCCAGCTCCTCCTGCAGCCGCAGCAGGAGCGCGATGATCTGGGCCTGCACGGTCACGTCGAGGGCGGTGGTCGGCTCGTCGGCCACGATCAGCTGAGGGCTGCGGGAGAGCGCCATCGCGATCAGCACGCGCTGGCGCTGGCCGCCGGACAGCTCGTGCGGGTACGCGCGCAGTGTCCGGCCGGGGTCGAGGTTCACCAGCTCCAGCAGCTCTTCCGGGCTGCGGGTGCCGCCGCGGCGGGTGAACTGCTTGAGCTGCGCGCGGATCGTCATCGCCGGGTTCAGCGAGCTGAGCGCGTCCTGGTAGACCATGGAGATGTCGTGGCCGAGGTGACGGCGGCGGGCGCCCGGCTTCATGGTGAGCAGGTCCTCGCCCTCGAACCGGATCTCGCCGGACAGGCGCGCGGCGCCCGGTTGCAGCCCCATCACCGAAAGCGCGGTGAGCGACTTGCCGCAGCCGGACTCGCCGATCAGCCCGAGCACTTCGCCGGCGCGGACGGTGAACGACACGTCGTCCACCACGTTCACGCCGTCGTGCCGGTCGGGGAACGCGATGGCGAGGTTCTTCACTTCCAGCACCATGCGCTGCCCGGTCAGGTCACGCGCCTTGGCCGCCAGCCGTTCCCCGGCCTCCAGCAGGCCCGCGATCGGCAGCGCGGGGGCGGCGTCCGCCCCGGCCGCGATGGCCTGCTCGATCTCCTGCGCCACGCGGCCGGACTTGCCGTCGCGGCCCGAGGGCGCCGCCCACGCGTCGGAGATGCCCTCGGACAGGACGTTCAGCGCCAGCACGGTGAAGAGGATCAGCAGGCCGGGGAACAGCGTCGCCCACCAGCCGCCGGTCAGCACCAGGTCCTTGCCGTCGGCCAGCACCGAGCCCCACGACGGGTCCGGCGGCTGGATGCCCGCGCCGATGAACGACAGCGACGCCTCGAACACGATCGCGTCGGCCACCGTCACCGTGCAGAACACCAGGATCGGCGCCGCGCAGTTGACCGCGATGTGCCGCGTGAGGATGAAGAGCCGCTTCGCGCCGATCACGCGCTCGGCGGCCACGTAGTCCTCGCCGTACTGCGCGAGCACGTTCGCCCGCACCACCCGGGCCACCGACGGCATGTTCAGGAAGCCGATCGCGAGGATCAGCACCAGGATGCCGCGGCCGAACACGGCGACCAGCACCGCGGCCAGCGCGATGCCGGGGAACGCCATGATCACGTCCATCACGCGCATCACGACCGCGTCCACCTTGCGCCGGGACGTCGCCGCGAACGAGCCGATCACCACACCCGTGGCGAGCGCGAGCAGCGTGGCGCCGAGGCCGATCGCGAGCGACCAGCGGGTGCCGGCCACCAGGCGGGAGAAGACGTCCCGCCCGGACTGGTCGGTGCCGAACCAGTGCGCGGCGCCCGGGCCGCCGGTGTCGGTGCTGAGCGCGTCCGGGTCGTGCGTGGCCAGCAGCGTGCCGAGGACCGCGACGAGCAGCAGCAGCGCGAGCACGCCCAGCGCGGCCCACGACGTGGCCGGGAGCTTCCGGAACCGGATGCCCGGCCGGGCCAGGCGCGCGGTCAGGTTCGGGCGGATCACCGGGCGCATCACGAGTGGCTCCTCAGCCGCGGATTGGCGATCAGGTACAGCACGTCGACGATCAGGTTCACCAGCACGAAGCCCACGGCGATCGTGATGACAAAACCCTGCACCTTGGCGGTGTCGCCGTCCTGCACGGCCTGGATCATGTTCTGCCCCATGCCGGGCAGCGCGAACATCGTCTCGATCACCACGGCCCCGCCGAGCAGGTAGCCGACCCGCAGCCCCAGCACGGTCAACGGGTTCACGAGCGCGTTTCGCAGCACGTTGCGGCCCACCACGACCACGGGCGGCAGGCCGCCGCCGCGCGCGGTGCGCACGTAGTCCTTGTCCAGCTCCTCCACCATCGACGTGCGGATCACGCGCGTCAGCTGCGCGGCCACCGGCAGCGACAGCGAGACCGCCGGCAGCGTCAGCGAGTTGAGCCAGCCGGAGAACGAATCGGCCGGGCTGACGTAACCACTGGTGGGGAACAGGCCCTCGCCCACGGCGAGCCACTGCACGAGCAGCAGGGCGATCCAGAACGCCGGCGCCGCGACCCCCGCGAGCGTGACCACCCGGATCAGGTGATCCGGCCAGCGGTCGCGGAACAGCGCCGAGGTCACGCCGAGCACGATCGACAGCACCAGCGCGATCGCCAGCCCGAGCAGCGTCAGCTGGACGGTGAGCGGGAGCGCGGTGGCGATGGTCTGCCCGACCGGCTCCCTGGTGATCACGCTGGTGCCGAAGTCGCCTTGCAGCAGGTGCCAGACGAAGTGCACGTACTGCAGCGGCAGCGGGTCGAGCAGGCCGTTGTCGGCCCGGAACTGCTGCAGCTGCGCGGCGGTGGCGTTCGCCCCGTTGAACGCGGCGAGCGCCGGGTCGACGGGCGAGAAGCGCATCACGATGAACACGAACAGGATCACGCCGAGCAGCAGCGGGATCAGGGCGAGGATGCGGCCGGCCAGCATCCGCACGACGACGGTCACGGGGTCTCCTAGTGGATCTTGCCTGCGCCCTTGTGCCCTGAAGGCCACCATGAGGGACCTTGATGCCCTCATGGTGGCCTTCAGGGCATGCCGGGCACTCGCAAGGCTCGTGGTCAGACCGGCTTGGCCTGGTTCAGGTAGAGGCCGGGGTAGCCCTGCGCGCGCACCCCGGTGATGGCCTTCGGGTCCCACGCCGTGCCCAGCTGGGTGAAGACGATCGGGTAGATCACCGCCTGCTCGGAGATCAGGTCGAGCAGCTGCTTGTACAGCCCGTTGCGCTTGCCTTCGTCGGCCTGCTGCGCCGCTTGGTCCTGCAGCGCGAGCAGGGCCTGGGCGTCGGTGTTCGTCCAGCGCGCGTACTTCGTCATCATCAGCGACTGCGCGTCGTAGTAGTAGCGGATGAGCAGGTCCGGGTCGTTGCCGAACTGCATCGGGTTGTTCGTGGTGGACACGACCTGGAAGTCGCCGCCGTTGTCCAGTTTGGAGAACAGCGCCTTGGTGTCCTGGGAGTCCAAAGTGGTCTCGACGCCGATCGCGTCCCAGCCCTCCTTGATCACCTTCACGCAGTCGAGCACCAGCGAGGTGTTGGTGGTGGACAAGGAGATCTTCAGCCCGGCGACCCCGGCCTCGGCCAGCAGCTGCTTGGCCTTCGCCGGGTCGTAGGCGAAGTCCAGCGACGCCGGCTGCGACTGCGGCAGCTTCGGGTTGATGAAAGACGTGCCGGGGGTGCCGGTGCCGCGCAGGCCGATGTCGACCATCTTCTTCTTGTCGATGGCGTAGTGCAGCGCCTGGCGCACGCGCTTGTCCCCGAACGGCGCGTGCGCGGTGTTGAACATCAGGTACAGGTTGTTGCCGCCGTCGGCGAACTCGACCGTGCGCCCGGCCTTGCGCAGCTGGTCGGCGTTGGCGGCGGGGATGTTCTCCACGACCTGCGCGTCCGGCTTCGCGCCGGAGATCGCGGCCACCCGCGGGGCGGAGTCCACGATGGACTTCCACAGCATCTTGTCGTAGGCGGCCGGGCGCCGGCCGTTGTAGGCCGCGAACTTCTCGAACGAGGTGTGGCTCAGCGGCGCCTGCTCGGTGATCTGGTACGGGCCGGAGCCGACGACCTTGCCGGCCGCGGCGTCGGCCCATTTGCCCTCGTAGACGTGCCGGGGCAGGATCTTGCACGACTGGATGCGCTGCAGCGCGTACGGGAAGGGGAACTTCAGCACGAACTCGACGCTCCGGTCGTCGACCTTCTTCACCTCCTTCAGCCACTGGGAGAAGAAGCTGTGGATGAGCACGTTCTCCTTCTCGTCGAGAGTGCGCGCGTAGGTGAACACCACGTCGTCGGCGGTCACCGGCTGCCCGTCGTGCCACTGGGCGCCGTCCCGCAGCTCGAACTTGATGCTCGTGCCGCTCACGTCGGCGGGCAGCGCCTTGGCCAGGCCGGGGAACGGGGCGCGGGTGATCGGGTCACCCTCCACCAGGGACTCGTAGACGTGCAGGAAGGCGGCCATGGAGAACGCCGAGGCCGTCTGCAGCGGGTCCCAGGACTGGTTGTTGCCGTAGCCGACCACCGCGGTGACCAGGCCGGTGGAGCTGCCGGTCTTGGTGGTCGAAGCGGGACCACCGCAGGCGGCCAGCGTCGACGAGAACGCCGCCGCGGCGCCTGCCATGCCGGCGTAGCGCAGCAGCGCGCGCCGGTTGAACGAAGGGCCGGTCCCCATGGCGGTTCGCGACATAACGGCTCCTGACTCGATGTGTTTCGCCCACCAGTAAGTCTCCGAGAAGTAGGACATGGGACGTCCTATGACTTGGCCGAACCCTAGAACCCGCGGGGGTACCGGTCAAGGGGACCGCAGCACTTTCGCAACCCGGGCGTCACCGGGGGGAAACAAGCCGGGCATGACGTAGGATGTCCTCCGATGGCGACGTGCCAGCGAACGAAAGAACAGCCGGGGAGAGATGTTTTGGCGCGCCCTCAACGCAGTGAAGAGATCACCAAGCGGATCATCGACCTGATCATCGAACGGGACCTGCCGCCCGGCGCGCCGATGCCCACGGAGCTGAGCCTGATGGACGACATCGGGGTGAGCCGCAACTCGATCCGGGAGGCGATCAAGGCGCTGCAGGCGCTGGGCATCGTCGAGATCCGGCACGGCTACGGCACGTTCGTCGGCTCCGCGGGCTCCGAGGCGCTGCAGACCTGGCTGCTGTTCCGCACGCGCACCCGCGGCACGAGTGACGCCGGGCGGCTGCGCGACCTGCTGGAAGTGCGCGAGATGATCGAGACGGAGCTGACCAGCCGCGTCGCGCTGGACCACCGGCCGGAGCTGGTCGGCGAGCTGCAGGCGTGCGTCGCGCGGATGCGCCGCAAGGGCCCCGACTCCGCGGTGGCCGACCGCGAGTTCCACGACCTCATCTGCGCCGAGGCCGGTTTCGACCTGGCCCGTGAGCTGACTGGCCTGTTCTGGGACGTCTACCGGGCCGCGGAGTCCGAGCTGGGCGGGCCCCCGACGTCGGCCGCGGGCACCGCGAAGCGCCACCAGGCGATCGTCGACGCGCTGGTCAGCGGCGACGCGGACGCCGCGGCGGAGGCCGTCCACCGGCACTTCGACGAAGTCCGCAAGCGTGCCAAGGCCGGCCGCTACGGCGGCTTCGGCGCGGCCCGTCCCGAGCCCGCGGACCCAGTGGACGCGGGGCTCGCGTGACGCCGGAGATCGAGCTGCTGCCGCCGTCGGCCGCTGCGGACGAGGAGGTCGTCGGCGCCGTCACCGCCCTGGTCAACCGCGTCTACGCGACGGCCGAGGCGGGCCTGTGGGCCGGGCGGGCGGACCGGACGACAGTCGCCGAGGTGACGGACCTGGTGCGCGCCGGGGAGATCGCCGTGGCGCGGCTCGGCGGCCGGATCGTCGGCAGCGTGCGGATCCACCGCCTGGACGACGGCGCGGGGGAGTTCGGCCTGCTGGCCGCCGCCCCCGACGTGCGCGGCGCGGGCATCGGGCGCGCGCTGGTGCGGTTCGCCGAACGGTGGTGCCGCGCCGGTGCGTGCGCCGAGATGCAGCTGGAACTGCTCGTCCCGCGCGACTGGACGCACCCGTCGAAGGAGTTCCTCGCCGGCTGGTACGACCGCCTCGGCTACCGCGTGGTGCGGACCGCGACCATCGACCAGTCCTACCCGCATCTGGCCCCGCTGCTGGCTACACCGTGCGATTTCCTGGTGTACCGCAAGGATCTCTCAGCTGGAGAGCCGGCCGGGGCCTGAAGCTGCGGGCGGGTGGCCATGTGCAGCGCCGTTTCCGGCACGAGCACGGCGTCCGCGCGCGGGTGGCCGGCCACCCGCGCAGCCCGAGGTACGCCGCGGCACTCAGGTAGGCCAGCGACGTGCTGCTCGCGGGCACACCGAGGCGCTCGCTCAAGGCGCGCGCCCGCGCCCGCGCGCCGTCGACCCCGTCGAGGAAACTGCAGCTGGAACAGGCCCAGCTCACCAGGGCTCCACGGCACGTAGGCGAATTCCACGGCGAGCGCCGGGTCGACGAGGGCAGCGAGGCGGGTCAAGCCGTCCTCGCCGCGGTCCCGGGTCGGGTACACGAGTCCGAGGGTCCGGTCGGTCATGGCTCCCGCCGTGCCCGCGGAACGCTGGCGTCGCACAGCGGCCGCCTCGGGCTTCGGCGGGCGGGGGAAGCGAACCCGGGGCAGGATCGGCTGGGCGAAGACCGCCCAGTGAGAGAAGGAAACCACGATGAAGCTCGACCTCGCCGGGAAGACCGCGCTGGTCACCGGTTCGACGCAGGGGATCGGCGCGGCGATCGCCGCCGGGCTGGCGCGGGCGGGGGCGCGTGTGGTGGTCAACGGCCGCAGCGAGGGCAGCGTCGGCAAGGCGATCGACGCGTTGCGGCGGGAGGTGCCGGACGGGGAGTTCACGGCCGGGGCCGGCGACGTCACCACCGACGAAGGGGCCAGGCAGGTGGTCGCCGCCGCCGGGCAGCTCGACGTGCTGGTCAACAACCTCGGGATCTTCGGCGCCCAGGAGCCGATGAGCATCACCGACGACGACTGGCGCCGCTACTTCGAGGTCAACGTCCTCGCCGCCGTCCGGCTGATCCGGCTGGCGCTGCCCGCGATGATGGACCGCGGCTGGGGCCGGGTGCTGAACATCGCCAGCGACTCCGCGGTGGTCATCCCCGCCGAGATGATCCACTACGGCACGTCGAAGACCGCGCTGCTCGGCGTCTCCCGCGGGTTCGCCAAGCACGCCGCCGGGTCCGGCGTCACCGTCAACTCCGTGATCGCCGGGCCGACGCACACCGGCGGCGTCGAGGACTTCGTCTACCAGCTGGTGGACAAGGACCTGCCGTGGGAGGAGGCGCAGCGCGAGTTCATGAAGAAGCACCGGCCGCAGTCGCTGCTGCAGCGGCTGATCGAGCCCGAGGAGATCGCGAACCTGGTGGTGTACCTCAGTTCCCCGCTCGCGTCCGCGACCACGGGCGGCGCCGTGCGCGTCGACGGCGGGTACGTCGACTCGATCCTGCCCTGACGCCGGTCAACCCAGATAGAAGTCCCTGCGCGCGGCCACGAACTCCTCGATCGTCATGGCGGGATCACCGGTGACCAGCTCGACGTCACGGGTCGCGCGGTCGTAGCGGTTCGCGTGGTGCAGCTTCGCCATGGTCGCGATGTGCTGCTCGGCGTGCGGCGGCAGCCCCGCCGCGGACAGCGTCCCCGCGATCCACTCCGCCAGCGGGACGTCCACATAGGACACCGGAACGCCCAGCGCCCGGCCGAATTCCGCGGCGACACCGTCCATGTCGAGCGTGCGCGGCCCGGTCAGCTCGTAGACGCGGCCGAGGTGCGGCGCCGGGTCGCGCAGCACGGTCGCGACGACGCGCCCCACGTCCGCCGCGGCGACCGGTGAGGTGCGGCCGGTGCCGAACGGCAGCGCCAGCGTGCCGTCCCGGCGGATCGAGTGCGCGGCGAGCGTGGTGAACAGCGGGTTGTCGAGGAACGTGGTCGGCCGGACGTGCACCACGGGCAGCCCGGACCAGGTCAGCACCCGGTCCGACAGCCAGTGCAGCCGCTGCTGGTGCGATTCGGCGGTGCTGGTGGCGGTCATCTGCGAGACCGTCATCTGGGAGATCGACACCAGCCCGTCGAGCTGCCCGTGCTCCTGCGCGACGGTGGCGACGACCGTCGCGGCCAGCAGGTAGTCCGGCGAAACGCTCATGCTGAAGTACATCCGCCCGGCGCCGTCGAGGGCGCGGGCCACGTCGAGGGGCCGGGTGAGGTCGCCGACGACCACCTCGGCCCCGAGCCCGCGCAGCTCTTCGGCGCGCTGGTCGTCGCGTCGCACCATCGCGCGCACCGGCACCCCCTCGGCCAGAAGCCGCTCCAGGACGATGCGGCTCACGCCGCCCACCCCGCCACCGGCCCCGGTGACGAGAACCAGGTCGCTGACCGCCACCGGCGTCTCCTCTCGTGAGATCACCCGGTCATAGTAGCGGTTCACATGCTGAGTTGCCTTTTAAGACTTACTGAAGGCGCCGGACTACCCGCAAAGCGTCTGGTGTGAATTTTGACCAGGTGGTAGAAATCTGTCGACGCCGCCCTTCCGGCGGCCTGTCCCCGAAGCAAGGGAGCTGGAATGGGCAAGGTCTCCGTGCAGCTGTACTCGGTCCGCGACGAGTTCGCGGCCGACCCGGCCGACACCCTGCGGCGGCTGGCCGCCATCGGATTCACCCAGGTCGAGCCGTACGGCGTGGTCCAGAACGTCGAGGCGCTCGCCGCCGGGCTGCCGGCCAACGGGCTCACCGCGCCGACCGCGCACGCGCAGCTGATCGGCGTCGACCAGGACGCCGTGTTCACCGCCGCCAAGTCGCTCGGCATCGGGATCGTCATCGACCCGCTGGTCAAGCCCGAGCAGTGGCAGGACGCGGCCGACATCGCCGCCACCGCCGCCGCGCTGAACGCGGCCGCGAAGACCGGCGCGGAGCACGGGATCACGGTCGGCTACCACAACCACTGGTGGGAGCTGGAGTCCCGGATCGACGGGCGCAGCGCGTTCGAGGTGTTCGCCGACCAGCTCGACCCGGCGATCGCGCTCGAGGTCGACACCTACTGGGCCACCGCGGGCGGCGAGAACGCGGCGGGGCTGCTCGGCCGCCTCGGCGACCGCGTGCGCGCTATCCACGTCAAGGACGGCGCCCTCGCCACCGACGCCTCCGGCCAGGTCCCGGCGGGCCAGGGCAGCGTGCCGCTCGCGGACATCCTCGCCGCGGCGCCGGACGCGTTGCGCGTGGTGGAGTTCGACCGCTACGACGGCGACATCTTCGAGGCCATCGCCGGCAGCTTCGCCTTCCTCGCCGGCGCCGAGAAGTGAGCACCGGGCCGGTCGGCGTCGGCGTGATCGGCGCCGGCGTCATCAGTGACACGTACCTGGAGAACCTCACGGCCTTCCCTGACGTGCGCGTGCTCGCCGTCGCGGACCTCGACGTCGGGCGGGCGGCGGCGCAGGCGGCGAAACACGGTGTGCCGCAAGGGGGAACGGTCGCGGAGCTGCTCGCGCACCCGGACGTCGAGCTGGTCGTGAACCTCACGATCCCGGCCGCGCACGTCGAGGTCGGGCTGTCCGCGCTGGACGCGGGCAAGAGCGTGTGGGCGGAGAAGCCGCTCGCGCTCGACCGGCAGACCGGGCGCAAGCTGCTGGATCGCGCACAGGAGAAGGGGTTACGCGTCGCGAGCGCGCCGGACACCGTGCTCGGCGCCGGGCTGCAGACGGCCCGGCGCGCGGTGGACGCCGGGCGCATCGGCGAGCCGCGCACGGCGCTGGCGCTGTTCCAGACGCCGGGGCCGGAGAGCTGGCACCCGGCGCCGGAGTTCCTGTTCCAGGCCGGCGGCGGGCCGCTGCTCGACATGGGGCCGTACTACCTGACCGAGCTGGTCCAGCTCCTCGGCCCGATCGCCAGGGTCACCGGCGCCGGGGGGCGGGCGCGGGAGACCCGCGTGATCGGCTCCGGGCCGCGCGCGGGCACCGAGTTCCCGGTGACCGTGCCGACCACGGTGACCGCGCTCGTCGAGTTCACCCGCGGCGGCAGCGCGCAGGTGGTGCTGAGCTTCGACTCGGCGCTGACCCGCACGGGCTTCGTCGAGGTGTCGGGCACGCTCGGCACCGCCGTGCTGCCGGACCCGAACCGGTTCGACGGGTCCACGCAGCTGCACCTGCTCGGCGCCGAAGAGCCGGAAGAGCTTGTCGCGCAAGGACATGCGGCGTCACGGGGCACGGGCGCGCTGGAGCTGGCGCGCGCGATCCGGGCCGGCGTGCCGGAGCGCGCGTCCGGCGAACTGGCCTACCACGTGCTCGACGCGATGCTCGCCATCGACGAATCGATCACGCGTGGCCAGGCGGTCGAGGTGGAGAGCACGGTCGAGGTGCCGCCCGCCCTGCCGGACGCCTGGGACCCGTACGCCGCCACTCTTTAGCCGGGGTCGCGTGAAGCGCCCCAATGTGGCGTTGGTTGCGTTGGACGCACCGAACGCCACATTGGGTGCGTTAAGCGCACCGAACGCCACATTGGGGCGCATCGGGCGGGACGGATGGGGCTCCTCAGCCGAGGGGCACGGTGAGCAGGTTCTGCAGGTAGAAGCGCAGGGAGCCGACGAGGTCGACGCTGCCGGGGGCGGTGAGCCATTGGACCTGGAGCCCGTCCATCAGCGCGATGAACGTCAGCGCCGCGTAGTCGGGGTCGATGCCCTCGCGCAGCTCGCCGCTCGCGGACAGCACGCGGAACGAGCCGACCACGCTCTCGCGGGCCTGCTCGTAATGGCGCTCGAAGTAGCCGTGCGCGGGGTGGTCGGGCGCCACCGCCTCGGCGGCCAGCCGCGAGTACAGGTCGACGATGCCGGGGTGGCGCACGTTGTGCCCGGCCAGCGCGACGAAGTGACGGAGCACCTCGAGGCCCGGCGGCACGTTCAGCTGCTCGCGCTCGGAGTCCTCGGCGTCCCGGCGCACCAGCACGGCGGCGAGCAGCGCCTCCTTGGTGGGGAAGTAGTACAGGAGGCCGGCGTGGCTGATGCCGACGCGCTTCGCGATCTCCCGCAGCGACGAGCCGTGGTAGCCGGCTTCGCCGTACACGGTGGCGGCCGCCGAAATGATGTCCTCCCGGCGGATCCGGCCCTTGAGGTAGCCCCCGCTCACGGGGTGTCGATCGGTTCGGCGTCGTGCACCCGACCATCATGCCGCAGGCCGGAAACGAACAGTAATGGTGATTGTTCGAACAATTAGGTTGTACGAACTACCGGGTTTAGTGGCATCATCGAAGGACCACACCCAGGAGGAACCGCCCATCATGAACGATCGACCCCCACCCGCCGGGTTGCCCCGCGCCGCCCGCGTCGCGACCTGGACCTTCTTCGCCCTCAACGGGTTCGCGGTCGGCATGTGGGTGGTGCACATCCCCGTGGTCGAGCGCTCCACCGGCATCTCGCACAGCACGCTGGGCGTGCTGCTGCTGGTGCTCGGCGCGGCCGCGTTCGCCGGGATGCAGGTGGTGGGCCCGCTCGCGGACCGGTTCGGCCAGCGCCTGGTCCTGCCGACGTCCGGCGTGCTGCTCGGCATCGCGCTGATCGGGCCGGGGCTCGCCGGCAGCTGGTGGTCGCTGGGCCTCACGCTGGTGGCGTTCGGCTTCTTCAACGGCTCGATCGACGTCGCGATGAACTCCCACGCCGTGGTCGTCGAGCGCGCGTACCCGCGGCCGATCATGGCCTCGTTCCACGCCATGTGGTCGATCGGCGGGGCGATCGCCGCGTTCGTCGGCGCGGCCGTGCTGAAGGCCGGGATACCGACGGCCGCCGCGCTGGGCGGCACGGGCGCGGTGTGTGTGGTCCTTTCGCTGGTGGCCGGGCGGTTCCTGCTCAACGCGGAACCGGCGAAGCCCGCGGCGACGGAGACGGCGCCGGCCCAGCGGACCCGGCCGCCGATGCGCCTGGTGTGGCTGCTCGGCGCGCTGGCGTTCGCGCTCATGCTGTCCGAGGGCGTCGCGAACGACTGGGCGGCGCTGCACCTGCAGGACGTGCTGGGCACGTCCGCGGCCACCGCCGCGCTGGGCTACGGCTCGTTCGCCGTCGCGATGACCGTGGGCCGGTTCGCGACCGACCGGGTGGCCGCGCTGGTCGGCCCGGCCGCGATCGTGCGGTACGGCTCGGCCCTCGCCGCCGTCGGCCTCGCCATCGCTTCGCTCTCGCCGTGGGTGCCGCTCGCGCTGGTGGGCTGGGCGCTGTTCGGCCTCGGCCTGTCCGGTGGCGTGCCGCAGCTGTTCACCGCGGCGGGCAACCTCGACACCCGCGCGTCCGGCGCGCTGATGGCGAAGGTGGTCGGCCTGGGTTACGTCGGCCTGCTGGCCGGCCCGGCCCTGATCGGCGGCCTGACCCGGTGGATGCCGCTGAACGTCGCGTTCGCCGTGCCGTTCGTGCTCTGCCTGCTGGCCGTGGTGTTCGCGCCGGTGCTGGCCCCGCGCGGCGACCGCGAGCCGGCCGAGGTGAGCTGAGCCTGACTGCCGTTCGCCGTTAAGGCCTCCTTACCCGCGTGGGACGCGGGTAAGGAGGCCTTAACGGACTTTCACGGTCAGAACGGGCAGCTCAGCGGTCCCTGGCTGTGGCCGCCCCCGGTCAGGGTGACCGGGGGCAGGGCGGCGACGGAATCCAGGTGCCGGACGGTGCAGGCGATCTGCTGAGTGGCCTTTGTGGACAGTGCCGAGACGTCGATGCCCAGCGCCACCGTGACTCCCGAAGGCTCCACCGCGACCGACACCGGAACCGCGGTCGCGGGCACCTCGGTGGTCAGGCCCGCCGCCCGCTCGGCGTCGTCCGGCCCGGCGGCCAGCAGGGTCAGCACGTCGGCCGGCTCCGTCCGGATCCCTTCCCGTTGCGACGCGGTCGGCTGGCTGCCCATCAGGAAATAGAGCACGGTGCTGTTCGAGGCCTGCGGGACGACCGGCCCGCTCGGCGCCGGGACCCCGGGGATCACCCCGCTGGGCCGCACCCCGCAACCGGCCAGCACGACGGCCAGCACAACGACCGTTACGGCGGCCAGCCCGGCCGGCACCCCGATCCGGCGGGTGGAGCCGCCCCGGCGCGCCGGCCGCCGGTGGTGCCGCAGCGGGGTTCCGGCCACGGCCGCGACGACCCTGCGGCCCCGGCCCCGGCCCCGGCGCGGGGCCGAGTCCGGGGTGCCGGGCCGGTGCGCGGCCAAGCCCGAGCCAGCGGTCCCATCCGTGCCCGCCGCCCGCTTTTCCCGGTCCGGCAAGGACTTTCCGGTGCGCATCAAGCACCTCCCGAGTCGCGGGGGAGGCGGGCGGTGAAGACGGCGCCGCCGTGGGGACGGGTGGCCGCGGTGAGGGTGCCGCCGTGGAGTTTGGCGTTCTCCCAGGCGATCGCGAGGCCCAGGCCGCTGCCCTCGGAACGCGAGCGGGCCGTGTCGGCCTTGTAGAAGCGGTCGAACACGCGCGGCAGGACCTCCGGGTCGAGGCCGGGGCCCTCGTCGGTGACCTCGACCGTCAGCCAGTCCGGCTCGGCCGTCAGCCGCACCGTGACGGGTGGGGCGCCGTGGCGCAGCGCGTTGCCGACGAGGTTGGCGACGATCACGTCGAGCCGCCGCGGGTCCAGCCGGGCGCGGACGCCGGGCGTCAGCTCGGCGACCACCTCCGTCAGCCAGCCGCGGGCGCGCAGGGTGGCGCCGACGGCCTCGGCGACGTCGACGTCGTCCAGCGCCAGCGCGGCCGAGCCGGCGTCGAAGCGGGTCACCTCGATCAGGTCGTTCACCAGCCGGGTCAGGTTGTGCGTCTCCTGGCTGACCAGCCGCGCCGCCTGCCCGGCGAGTCCCGGCAGGCCGGCCGCCTCGGCGTCGAGCACGTCGGTGACGGCGGTCATCGCGGTCAGCGGCGTGCGCAGCTCATGCGACACGTCGGCGACGAACCGCCGCGCGTCCGCCTCCATCCGCTCCAGCTCGCCGACTTGCCGCTGCAGCGACTCGGCGGTGGTGTTGAACGTCCGCGCCACGCCCGCCAGCTCGTCGGACCCGCGTACCTCCAGCCGGGTCTCCAGGTCACCCTCGCCCAGCTGGTGCGCGGCGTGGCGCAGCTCCCGCACCGGCCGCAGCACACTGCGCGCGGCCAGCAGCGCCAGCAGCATCGCGAGCGCCAGCGCGGCGCCGCCGGTGAACCACGCGCCGCGCGCCAGCTCACCGATGCTCGCGGCTTCGGGCTCCAGGCTGCGCAGCACGTACACCTCGATCCCGGACGGCCGGGTGCCGCCCGCCGCCGAAGGGTCCTTGACCAGCAGCTGGGTCCCGATCACCAGCCCCGCCGAACCGGCGACCTCGACCCGCTGCCAGGACACGACGCCCCTGCGCACCGCGCCGTGCAGCTCCGCGGTGACCACGGCGGGGTCCAGGCCGCCGCCGGTCTTCCCTCCACTCTCCACCACGGCTTCGTCGCCCCGGCCCGACACGTGACCGGCCATCTGGTTGAGCCCCGCACGGGTCGGCGTGAGCGTCTGCAACGGGTACAGCTGCTCGATCCGGTTCGTCACCTCGATCACGGCCTTGTCCTGCGCGCTCTGCAGGATCGTCGTGCGGGCCTGCACGTACCCGAAGCTGGCCACCGCGGCCGCCGTGACCACGCTCAGCAGCGCGAACGCGGACAGCAGCCGCGGGTACAGCCCCCAGTCAGACCATCCCTTCACAGGGGGCCGAACCGGTAGCCGAACCCGCGCAGCGTCTGCACGTAGACCGGCGCCGCCGCGTCGTCTTCGATCTTCGAGCGCAGCCGCTGCACACACGCGTCGACGAGCCGCGAGTCGCCCAGGTAACCCTGGTCCCACACGGCTTCCAGCAGGTGCTGGCGGCTCAGCACCCGCCCGGGCGCCGCGGACAGCTCCAGCAGCAGCCGCATCTCCGTGGGGGCGAGGCCGACCGTCTCGCCGTTCTTCGTGACGACGAGGCCGGCCCGGTCGATCGTCAGTGACCCGTGCCGTTCGACCTCCGCTTTCGGCTCGGCCGGCCGCTGCTCGCCCCCGGTCCGGCGCAGCACGGCGCGGATGCGGGCCTCCAGCACGCGGGCCTGGGCGGGCTTCACCACGTAGTCGTCGGCGCCGGCCTCGAGCCCGGCGACCACGTCGATGTCGTCGTTGCGCGCGGTCAGCATGATGATCGGCAGGTCCCCGCCCGCGCGGATCCGGCGGCACACCTCGAAGCCGTCCATGCCCGGCAGCATCAGGTCGAGCACCACCACGTCGGCGATGTCCGAGGTGAGACGCTGGAGGCCCAGCTCGCCGGTTTCCACGGCCTCCACCGTGTGACCTTGGTAGGTCAGCGCGAGCTGCAGGCCGTCGCGCACGGCCTGGTCGTCTTCGATCAGCAACACCCGGGGCATGCTCCCCACTATCGCAGCGGCACCTACGACCGTGTCGGCGGAGTGTCATCGTTCAGTAACAAACGGCGATGCTTACACAGCTGTTACACAGCTGTCGACGGTTGAGGACGCGACCCGGGCCGGCCGGGCATATTGGTTGCCGAGCATGGACGGCATGATCAAGCCGACCTTCTCCCGTGCCCGGCTCTTCGCGGTGATGACGCGGATGCTTGCCGTACTGCTGCTCCCGTTCGCCGGCCTGCGGGCGCCCGGGCGGGCCCGTTACCTGGCCTGCCAGTGGGCGCTCGGCCTGCGGTTCCCGGCGGAAGACCTGACCGGCCTGGTGCCGGAGGTCCGCGAGGCGTTCACGGCGGCGCGCACCGAGGCGTTCTGGCGTGACGGCCAGCTGATCGGCCTCACCTCGGGGCACCGGGACGCGGCCGAGCAGCACCGGCTGTTCACCGACGAGGTCCGCCGGACCGGCTCCGTCCGCGAGGCCTGCCGTCTGGTGCTGCCACCCGCGGAGTCGACCCACGTCGGCGGCATCGCCCTCGACGTCCGGCCGACCGAGGGGGCCGCCTGGCTGGAGCGGCACGGCGCGGCCCACCACCTGCACCGCCGGTACGACAACGAGTGGTGGCACTTCGAGTACCACCTCTGCCCGCCGCCGCGCCTGCCGTACCCGGGGGCCGGGGCGCCGGCGAATGGCCGGCCGCGCGTCCGCACCGGAGAATGGGTGGTGTGATCGAAGCCGGCAGCACGTACGTCGCGCTGGGCAGTTCGTTCGCGGCCGGCCCCGGCATCCCGCCGGTGCTCGACCGCACGGCCCTGCGCTCCGGGCGGAACTACGCCCACCTGGTGGCCGAGTCGCTCGGCCTGCGTCTGGTCGACGTCACCAGTTCCGGTGCGACGACCGCGCACCTGCTGCGGGAGCGGCAAGGCCGGGCCCGGCCGCAGATCGAGGCCGTCGGCGCCGAAACCCGCCTGGTCACCGTCACCGCGGGCGGCAACGACCTTGGTTACCTCGGTGGCCTCATGGCGGGCAGCCTCCGCGGCCTGCTCGCCCGCCCGGTGCGCGTCGTCTCCCACCGGGCCGCAGACCTGTTGGCGGGCAACGGGAAACCGGTCTCACGCGCGTCGTTCGACGCTGTGGCCGCTTCGCTCGCCGAGGTGGTCGTCCGCGTGCGGGACCGGGCGCCGTCCGCGAGGGTCGTGCTGGTGGACTACCTGCCGGTCGCCGGCCCGGACACCCGGCCCGGCCCCGGGATGCCGCTCACCGCGCGGGCCATCGAGCAGGCGCGGGAGACGGCCGACGGGCTGGCCGGCGCGTTCGCCGAGGCCGCCCGCGCGTCCGGCGCCGACCTGATCGCGGCGTCGTCGGCCGGTCTGGACCACTGCGTCGGCTCGGCCGAGCCCTGGGTCCTCGGCTTCCGGATCGGCAACCCGCGCTCCGGCGGCCCGGTCGCCTACCACCCGACGGCGGCCGGGATGGCCGCCGTCGCCGCCATGGTCACCGGCCTGCTGGCGGACTGACCCGCGCCGGTCCGTCCGGTGTGGACAGTGACGGGTCTCAGAACCGGCGCGTGAACGGCAATGGCTTGCGCATCCGGATCAGCAGCAGCAACGGCACCAGCACGTAGGGCAGGTTGAACGCGAGGAACTTGCCCGGGTTCCCGGTGCGCATCGCGGGGTCGCCGAAGAACTCCACGCCGAACACCACCACGCCGGTGAGCGTGACGATCATCGTCGCGTAGATCACCGCGAACAGCTGGATCCAGTTCCGCCCGGACAGCAGGCAGTAGACGAGCAGCACGTAGAACGGCATGTAGACGAACGCCGACAGCCCCGTGACGATCCGCATCCAGTCCGGCGGGTGCATGAACAGCACGTCGGCGTCGTGGGCGTACCAGTAGTTGGACTGCACGAAGAAGTTGCCCGACGGCTGTGAGAAGTCGACGCCGACGGTCGGCAGCAGGTCGCTGATCAGCGACGTCACGGTGAACGCGGCGAACAGGACCGCGAAGAAGATGTCGATCCGGCGCGCCTTCAGCGGCAGGTTCGCGGGGGCGGTCATGGCCCGGATTCTAGGCGGGCGAAATCGGGCTTCCCGGGCGACGCGCCAGTAGAGTGCGGGCATGAACGCGTTTCAGGTCTGTCTCTGGGTCTTCGCGGGGGTCTGCACCGTCTGCTGGCTGTTGTCGGTGGTGACGCGGGAGTACTCGTGGGTGGACCGGATCTGGTCGCTCGTGCCGGTGGCCTACGTCGCGATCTTCGCCGGCGCCGCCGGGTTCGCCGACGCGCGGCTGGACGTGATGTTCGTGCTCGTGGCGCTCTGGGGCGCGCGGCTGACGTTCAACTTCGCGCGCAAGGGCGGTTACGCCCGCGGCGGCGAGGATTACCGGTGGGCGGTACTGCGGGCGAAGATGCGGCCCTGGCAGTTCCAGCTGTTCAACCTGTTCTTCATCACGATCTACCAGAACGCGATCCTGCTGCTGATCACCCTGCCCGCCTGGACGGCGCTGGAGAACCGCTCGCCGTTCGGCGCCTGGGACGTCGTGGTGGCGGTGGTCGGTCTCGCGTTCCTGGTCGGCGAGACGGTGGCGGACCAGCAGCAGTGGGACTTCCACCAGTGGAAGGCGCGGGAGCAGGCGGCCGGCCGGACGCCCGAGCCGCGGTTCCTGCAGCGCGGCCTGTTCCGCTTCTCGCGGCACCCGAACTTCTTCTTCGAGCAGGCACAGTGGTGGATGGTGTTCTTCCTGGGCGTCGTCGCCGCCGCTGCGGTCACCTGGACGATCGCCGGCGCGGTGCTGCTGACCCTGCTCTTCGTCGGCTCGACCGTGTTCACCGAGAGCATCACGCGCGGCCGCTATCCGGAGTACGCCGACTACCAGCGCCGGACGTCGCCGATCGTGCCGTGGTGGCCGCGGCGGGCCGAGGCCGTGCGGGCCTGAAGACTCGTGAGTGCCTGCGCCCGGTGAGCTACGCTGAACGGGTCGAGAAGGACCTGGGTCGGCATTGGGTAAGCCCGACCCCCTCGAAAGAGGCTCCGTTCGTTGCTACGGCGGCGAACCCGCGACAAGCTATCGGCGAACAGCCGGGGCTTGGCGCTGCCTGTTTGCCGATAGGCCGGTCGAGTCTCGGTTTCTCGCCTCGAATAGGTAAGAGGAGAGACCATGCCCAGCATTCGCGTCGGCTCAGCGGTGACCCAGATCAACGTCTTCACCGTCGAACCCGATGGCCAGCAACCTTTGATCGACTACCTGGCCCGTGCGGCGCAGGTGGCCAGCGAGGTACCCGGCTGGCTGTCGGCCAGCCTGCACCGCAGCCTCGACGGCACCCGCGTCGTCAACTACGCCCAGAGCGAAGACCTCGACGCCGCACAGCGGGTCTTCCGGCATTTGACGGACCGCGGCCTGATCGAGGGCAACAAGGCGCTCGGTGAAGCCCACCCGGGTCTGTACGAGGTGACCTTCGCGCTCGATCGGGACGACGTCTGACGCTGATGCCGACAAACGAGTCCGGGTGGGCTCAGGCGTTGCGGGGCTTGAGTTCCGCCATGTCGCCGAAGTCCTCGCCGGGTACCTGGGTGTTGATGATCCGCGGTGTCGCGGAGATCGCGTCCGGCAGTGTGGCCATCGCGGTCTTGAAGTGCTCCGAGCTGACGTGCGCCACGGCGGCGTCCTGGTCGCGGTAGCCCTCCACCACGACCCATTCGTTCGGGTCGTCGGCGCTGCGCGACCAGTCGAAGAAGAGGTTGCCCGGCTCCGCGCGGACTCCCGCCGTGAAGTCCGCGACGATCGAGAGCCAGTCGTCGCTCTTTTCCGGCAGCACAGGGAACTTGACGACGATGAAGATCACGGCAGTGGGTCCTTTCGCTGGCGGGAATCCGGCGTCCCCATCCTCCACCGCCCGGCCTTCCCCTGCTCGGCGCGGGTCCGTCAGCGGACCGCGTGAGTGATCTGGGGCACACCCGCGCGGGGGAGATGAACGAACCTCGGGTTCTATCCGTCATACCGGCGATTTCCGGCACCGGTGCGGGGAACCACAACGAACTGGGGGTTCGACCATGATCGGTTTCGAGACCGACCTCAGCGATCTGCGCGGCGCGGCGGGGCTCGTGGGCAAGGCGGGCGACGGCGCCACCGTGGCGCGCGACGGCGTCAAGAAGCTCGACGTCCCAGGTTCTTCGGGGCCCGCCGACCTGCTCGATTCGGTGCTGCCGTTCGGCGGCGGCGCGCCGACCGCGTTCGGCCGCTCGCTCGGGATGCGCGACGTGAAGTCGGCGTACGAGTACCACCGGCAGAAGGTGGAGGAGGCGCTGGCGAAGCTCGCCGACACCACCCAGCAGTCGAGCCGGGCCCTGCTCCAGGTCGCGGACCTGTACGAGGAAGCCGACGAGGACGCGAAGAACCGCGTGAACCGGGCGGCCGCGCAGCTGGAGGGGAACTGACGTGGGCGACGACTACTTCGGCATCCAGTCCTCGTCCGGCGACGAGGACCGCTCGGCGCTGCTCGAGGGCGTGAGCGACGGCCTGCTCGCCGGCGCCAACGACGCCCTCGACGGCCTGCTGTCGCTGAAATACGGCGACTGGGCGACCTACAACTTGATGGAAGGGCTCTACGAACAACAGCAGCAGGCGATCGCGGACGTCTTCCGGGAGTTCTCCCAGGCCGACATCGAGCCGAGCTCGGCGGACGGCCTGCAGTCGATGATCAACAGCTACGAGCAGGTGTGGAAGACCTTCGGCAACGAGCCGCTGACGGACCTCACCCGGGCGCGCGAGCAGATGGAGTCGTGGCGGGGCGAGGCCGCCGAGGACGTCAAGACCTACCTCGACGAGCTGCACGCGACCTACGACCGGATGGCGACCGAGATCTCCGTGCTGGAGAGCGGTGTCATCGCGGCGCGCGACGCGGTCTGGGGCGCCCGGTCGGACCTCAACAGCCTTGCCGCCACGTTCAAGGACACAGCCCGGAAGTGGGCGGAGGAGAAGTCGAAGCAGGGCGAGATCTCGTGGTCGCGGGTGCTCGCCGCGGCCTTCGTCACGACGCTGACGACGATGCTGGTCGTCGCGGCCATGCCCGCGGTGGCCGGGGTGGAGATCACGATGGCGGCCAAGGGCATCCAGGCCGCGGCCGCCGGCGCCGGCGCGGGGCTCAACGAGCTGGCCGCCGAGCAGGGCGCCGCGGTCGAGGGGGACAGCGCCAAGGAGATCTACGAGAGTTTCTTCGAGCACGTCGACAAGATCCGGACGGGAATGCAGGAGTCCTCCGGCCGGCTGGCCGCGAACATCCGCGCGCACGGCGACCAGCTGCCGAAGATCCCGGCCCCGCCGGACGTGAGCCCCGGCGATTCCTTCGACCCAGGCAACTTCGAGACCTCGAACACCCCGAAGGGCACTGAGGACAAGGTCCGCCGGGAGAACATCGACATCTCTCCGGACGGCGGCCTGTCCCGTCCGCTGACGCCGGGCACGCTCGGCTGATGTCCCCCGCCGCCCCGCCCCCGGACCGCGATTCGCTCGTGACGGCCCTGTCCACGCTGTCGGCCGACGTCACGTCGCCCGACGGCGCGGCAGGCGTCTCGGTGAACACCGACGGCGTCCTGACCGCGCTGCACCTGTCGGACGCCGTGCGGGGGATGTCCCCGCAGGAGATCGCGGAGCTGGTGCTCCTCACCTATGCCGAAGCGCAGCGCGTTTCGGCCCGCCGCACGGGGGAACTGCTCGCGCCCTTGGGCACGACGGGTTATCTGATGGACCGGCTTCGCTGGCGGGCCGGGTTTTCGCCGGAGATTCCCGAAAACGAGCCCGCCGACGGTGCTTCGGGTTCCGCGGCGGAGGGCTCCCACGCTGCCGGAGCGTCCGCGCCGGAGTCCGCTTCCACGGTCCCCGGCGAGTACCTCCGCGATCGCTCGGCCGACGCGGTTCCGGAGCCGTCCGAGCCCGGCCCCGTCGCGGACGACGACTGGTACGACACCGGCGTGCGCTTCGACCCGGCTTGGTGACTGCCGTTCCCGGCCGGGCAACCCGCGGTCGCCTGGCCAGGATTGTCCTCAAAGGACAGTCACTGCGTGAACGACACCGCCAGCGCGCCACCGCCGGTCTGCGGGGCTCCGGTCGGCCGGACCGCGACCTGGTGGTGGCGGGGCGACGACGGGTGGGTGGCGGGCGCGGTCGGCCGCGAAGAAGGCGGTGTGGTGGGCGGTGTGGTGGGCGTGGAAGTCGGTGGTGTGCCGGTGATCGTGAACGTGCCGGTCGCGACGCGGCCGTCCGTGCAGGTGAACGTGGCGGTGTAGTGGCCGGGGCGGGTGCCCGCCTTGCCGTCGCCGCCGGAGTAGCCGAAGTTCCCGCCCTTGGTCCAGATGATCGGGGCCGCGAAGCCGGGTGACGTGACCGGGCCCGACGGGCCGCAGCCGCCGCCCTGAGCGGCGTACGTCCCGACGTGCATTTCCCCGCCCGGCGCCACTTCCGAGGGCCACAGCGACCAGCCGACGGCGGACGGCGCCGCCGGGCTTCCCGTAAGCAGGGTCGCGCTCAGCAGGGCCGCACCCGTGATGAATTCCGTGAACATGCTGTCCTCCCCATCTCCTGTGCCGTTTTCACGCACGGGGGAGGACAGCGGTTGCCTCAGCGGTCGTAATAGGACGACGGCGGCTGCGGCGGCTCGTTCCACTGCCGGGTCGGCGCGTCGGCGGCCCGGGTCTCGCGGCGCTTGCGGTGGTGCAGCGTGCGGGCGCTCGCGGCCATGCTGTTCACCACGATCGCGATCACCAGCCCGATCACCAGGTTGATCACGGCGGTCGCGATCTTCGCGCTCGGCTCGACCGTCAGGGTCAGGGGCAGCACGACGGCGATGAGCGTCACCAGCACCATGATCCAGCCGAAGAACTGCGCCGGCGCGGGCGTCGCGACGCTCAGCAGGTGCATCAGCCCGGTGGCGAGCAGCGCGGCGACGGCCGCGGCGATCGCGTACGTCGTGGTGCTCGCGTTCCCCCAGATGCCCTCGCCCTTGGGCGCGAGCACCGGGACCGCGAAGATGCCGCGGGCGATCAGCAGGCCGACGATGGCGACGAGCGCGGCCACCACCGCCGTCGCGACGCCGCCCGCCCACAGCCGGGCCGCGTCCACTCCCGTCCGGACTTCGCGGTCGTAACCGCCGTTCTGCGGGTACTGGGCCATCACGGATCCCTCCGTTGCGCGAGCCGTACCGGGCTATTGTCCCGCTATCCGGCCGCGGGCGCTTGGTCCGAAGACCCGGAGGCCCCGGGCTCCGGCAGGCCGCGCAGGCGGAACGCCAGCACTACCAGCATGACCCCGTACAGCAGTGCGTAAACCCCGATCAGCACGGCGATCCCGAACGCGCCCGCGATCGGGTGCACCAGCACCAGGATCCCGGCCACCACGCTCAGCACCCCGGCGATGATGAGGAACGCCTCGCCGGTGATCTGCTTGCGCAGCCGCACCGCCGCGACGATCTCCGCGATGCCGGTGACCACCGCCCACGCGCCGACCAGCGTCGTCACCACGACCACGGTCGCGCCGGGCCACACCAGCGCGAGCACACCCGCGATCAGGCCGAGCACGCCGAGCAGCGCGTACGCGGCCCGCTGCGCGCCGTCGCCGGGCCGGAACGCCTGCACGATCGCGCCGACGCCGTCGAACAGCGCGTACACGCCGAAGACGATCGCCAGCGCCAGCACGGTGACGCCGGGCCAGACCAGGGTGAGGATGCCGAAGAGCACCGCGAACACCCCGCGGACCGCGACCAGCGGCCAGGCCCGGCGGGGGTCGAGGGCAGAAGTGGCGATGAACGCGGACATGCGCGGCTCCCGGGAGAGGACGAAGACCTGCGGAAACGCTAGCAGCGCACCGGGTCCGAAGCACGGTCCGGCGGTTCACCCGATAGGTGTCCGAAATGGACGTCAGCGGGTCACGGGCAGTGCGTCGAGGCGCCACGTGCCGGGGTCGGGGACCCGGTGCGCGCCGGGTTCGGCGACCGCGAGCGCGGGGAACCGCCGCAGCACGGCGCCGAGCGCGACCTCTGTCTCGACGCGCGCGAGCGAGGCGCCGAGGCAGAAGTGCGGGCCGTGCGCGAAGCCGAGGTGCCCGCCGGGGGCGCGGCGGACGTCGAGGCGATCCGGGTCGGCGAACGCGCGGGGGTCGCGGTTGACCGCCGCGATCGACGCGGTGACGGGCTCGCCCTTGCGGACCGTCACGCCGTGCAGCTCCAGGTCTTCGGTCGCTTGCCGCGGAATCGTCAGCAGCTGGGGCCCGCACCAGCGGATCAGCTCGTCGACGGCGCCCGGCAGCAGCGCCGGGTCCGCGTGCAGGGCGGCGAGTTCACCCGGGTGGGCCAGCAGCGCCTCGACCGCGTTGGCGATCAGGTTCGCCGGCGTCTGGCCGCCCAGCACGAGCTGCCAGACGAGTGTGACCAGCTCCGTTTCCGCGAGCCCGGCAGCGACCCCGTCGGTTTTGAGCAGGGCGACCAGATCGCTGCCGGGCTCCGCGACGATCTCTCGCGCGCCGTCGATGATGCCCGGCATCGCGGTGGTGAAGCCCTGGCCCGCGGCCGAGACGATCATCGAGCCGTACTCGTGCCAGCGCGGCCGGTCGGCCTCCGGGACGCCGACCAGCTCGCAGATGACCTCCATCGGCAACGGCTGGGCGAAGTCCTTCAAAAGGTCCACGGGTCCGTCGGCGGGCAGATTGTCCAGCAGGCGCCCGACGATCCGCTCGATCCGCGGCCGGAACTCGGCGGCCCGGCGCGCGGTGAACGCGGGGGAGACGAGGCGGCGCAGGCGGGCGTGCTCGGCGCCTTCCATCTCCTGCATCGTGCGCAGGTACGGCCGGCAGTGCTCGGGCACCTCGGGCCGCTGCTGGAAGCTGCCGGAGCTGAGCGCGAACCGCGGGTCGGTGAGCATCGCGCGGGCCTCCTCGTGCCGCGTCACCACCCACATCGGGCCGAAGCCGACCATCCGGGCCACCGGGCCGTGCTCGCGGGCGGCGCCGTAAGCGGCGAACGGGTCGCGGTGCACGGCCGGGTCGGCCAGGTCGATCTCGGGCACGTCCTGGACGGGGGTCATGGGTGTCTCCATTTCAGATGTTCATATCAGATGGTCTCATCATATGCATGGTGACGGTATCTTGGGCAAGCATCCGGAGACGAGGAGGACGATGGCCCGGCTGACCAGGGCGGAGGCCCAGGAACGCAACCGCGCGAAGGTGCTCGAAGCCGCTCGTGACGAGTTCGCCGAGCGTGGCTTCCGCGACGCCAAGATCGACGTCATCGCCGAGCGCGCGGAGCTGACCCGCGGCGCCGTCTACTCGAACTTCCCGGGCAAACGGGCGCTGTACTTCGCGGTGCTGGCCGCGGCGGCGGAGCGGACCTCGGCCGAGCCGCGTAACCAGGACCCCGGGCTCAGCGCCGCCGAGGCGCTCGGCGCGCTGGCCGGCGCGTGGGTCGCGCGGCTGCCGCTGGCCACCGACCCCGGGGCGCGGCTGGGCGCGGACCTGATGCCGGAGATCCTGGCCGACGAGCTGACCCGCCGCCCGTACGCGCAGCTGATGCGCTTCGAGGCGATCACGCTCGGGCTGGCGCTGGAACGGCTGGCGCCGCGGGACGGGCGGCTCGTGCGCGTCGCGGAGGCGGCGCTGACCACGCTGCACGGGGCGAGCCGGCTCGCGGCCGTGGCGCCGGGATTCGGCGAGCCGTTCAACGTGGTGCGGGTGTGCGAGTCGCTGCCGGGGCTGGGGCTGCCCGACGAGTGGCCTTCGGAGCCGCCGATCGTGGCGCGGGCCCGGCCCGTGGACGAGCGGTGGGAGCCGCCGCCGGCCGGTGATTCATTGCGGGATTCGGCCGCCCGGCTCGACGGCGACGGCGTGGTCGCCGTGCTCGGCCTGCACCGGCTTTCCGCGGCGGAGGAGGCGATTCGCGCGGCTCCGGAGGGGGACGCGGTCACGGTCGCCGTCGTGACGGGCGAGCCCGCCGAGCTGTCCCCGCTGACGCACTTGGCGCTGGCCGAGCTGCGCGGCCACCTGCGGCAGGCGTTTCCGGCCTCGACGTGGCCACGGGTCCAGGTGGTCCGGGACGACACGGGCGCGCTGGCGGCGGCCGCGGGCGTGACGGCGGTGAGCGACGCTACCGAGACAGCCGTGCGGGTCCGGGGCGGGCGCATTGTGTTGCGGGCAGAGGGTTTCGGCGCTTGTCACGCGGCCGCGGCCGGGGTGCGGCTCCCGTAGAAAGCCGTTAAGGCCTCCTTACCCGCGTGCGACGCGGGTAAGGAGGCCTTAACGGACTTCGTTACTTGGCGGTCAGCCGATCTGGTAGCTGTACGGCAGGGTCGCGAGGACCTCGCCGGTGCCCTCCTGCGGCAGGCCGGTCGCGCCGGTCGGCAGGGTCGGCACGGTCACCAGGTTCAGGTGACCCGCCACCGAAGCCCCGTGCTTGCCGGACGGCTTGATGGTCACCGAAACGGTGACCGTCTGGCCCGGCTTCACGATCTGCGGGGTGCCGCCCGTGCCGCTGGGGTTCACGGACTGGTCGTACGGGTCACCGGTGGACGACGTCACGGCCGCGTCGAAGCCCGCGGTCTGGATCGACGCCGTGTACGAGGAGTGCCCGGCCGGCGCGCCCGCCGGGCCGAACGGCCCGATCTCCTGCACGTCGGCGAACCAGATGCCCTTCGTGACGTAGCCCTGCTTCTCGGCGATCGTCGCGACGGAGACCGTGCTGCCCGCCTGCGCGGCCTTCAGGTCACCGAGCACGTCGATGCCCGCGGCCGAGCCCTGGATCTCCACCTGGGCCGGCACGGTCGACGACGTGGCGACGGTGAACTTGCCGGTGTCCGGCGGAATCGAGTACACCGGGGCGTTGACGTTCAGCTCCGGCAGGTCCACCTCGGTCGAGCCGCCGACCGGCTGCGGCTGCAGCGTCTGCCGGTCGTTGGTCCGCGCGTCCACGCCGATCGCGATCGGCTCGATCCCGTTGTTGCGCACGGTCACCGGGACGGTCACGGCCTGGCCGGCGGCCAGCTTCTTCGCCGCCGCGTTCGGCAGCGTCGGAGCGCTGACGGACACCTGGTCGAAGCCCACCGTGCCGGTGAACGGCTGCTCGATCTGCTTGCCCGTCACCGGGTTCTGCACCACGACCACGAAGTGCCAGCGGCCCGGCAGCGGGTTCGCGTCGGTCAGCTGGAGGCCGGTGCCCTGCGAAACGGTGGTCGGCGAGCTCAGCGAGGCGTTGCTGTTCACGTCCGCCAGCTCACCGTTCGGGTCGACCAGCACGCCGTCGACGAGCGTGCCCGGGTCCTGCAGCTTGACCGCGACGTCCAGGTCTTTCTTGCCCTTGGGCACGTCGAACTCGTAGCTGAAGGTCTGCGCCGGCGACTGGGCCCGCGCGTTGCCGCCGGTGATCGTGCCGCCGAAGGCGCCCGTGCCGTTCTTGGTCGGGATCAGCGAGCGCAGCACGGCGGACAGCGTGGTCTGGTGGCCGTCGGAACTGCCGAAGGTCACCGAGTAGTCCGCGTCGCCGCCGGTGGCCGGGGTGGTCAGCGCGACCTTGACCGGCTTGGTCTGGCCCGGGTTCAGGCTCAGCACCTGCGGCGAGACCTGGCCGTACGGCACGGCCCGCTGCGTGTCGGTCCTCAGCTGGATGTCACCGGTGTAGCCGGTCGGGCCGGACGCGGAGTAGAGCACCGCGGTCCAGGCGCCGGCGGCCGGGTGCGTGACGTCCACGTTCGCGTAGTTCGGCGTGGCCGCGCCACCCTGCGGGCGGCTGTTGGCCACGTAGGTGCCGTCCGGCGCGATCAGGGTCATCCGCACCACGAGGGTGACGGACTGGCCGTTGACGGTCTTCGGGCTGCCCTGCCACGCCATCCGCGCGAGCAGGCGCTGCGCGCCCGAAGCGACGTTGAACGTGACCTTCTTGTACGCCCAGTTCGTGCCGTTGTAGTACGGGAACGTGGGCAGCTTGGCCGAGTCGAACGCGGTGGTCTGCGACTGTGAGGACTGCGGCACGAAGGTGCGGGTGCCGGCGCTCACCGTCAGCGGCTTGCTGCCGACGTTGGTCACCTTCACCGTGGCGTTCTGCGTGCTGCCCGGCGCGCCTTCCAGCGTGAGCTGGTCGGTCGAGAGCGCGATGTTCGACGCGGCGCCCGCCGGGGCACCGGTCGTGCCGGGCGAGGTCAGCGCCGCCTCGACGGCCGCGCGGGCGTCGAGCAGGCCGGAGCCCTGCTCGTCGGCGGGCAGGCCGAGGTCGTGCGCCGTGCCGGTGATGAACTGCTTCACCTGCGCGGGCGTCGGGGACGCGCCGTGGTGCGTGCCGCGGTAGCCCTGGATGACGAGCGCGGCGACACCGGCCGTCAGCGGGGCGGATTCACTGGTGCCGCCGAAGGACTCGAGGTCGGTCGGCTGCGGCACGGTTTTGAAGTTGCGGCACTCGGAGTACGCGGGCGCGCAGTCGGCCCAGTTGCCCTCGCCGGGCGCGACGAGGTCGATCGTGCGGCCGTTCTGCGTGATGCCCGAGGAGGACAGCGCGGAGATGTTGTCGTTGACCCACTTGCCGTTGGAGAACGGGAAGGCGCCGTAGGTGGTCTGCGCGTACAGCCGGTTGTCGGTGGTCGCGCCGGCCGAGATCACCAGCGGGTCGGTGGCCGGGCTGCCGATGGTCGAGGTGACGCCCGCGTCGCCGCTGGAGGCGGTGACGGTGACGCCCGCGGCGACGGCCTGGTCGTTGAACACCTGGAACAGGTTGCGGGAGCTGGCGTCCGGGTACTGGTTCAGGCCCAGCGACTCGTTGATCACGTCGACGTGGTCGACGGTCACCGCGTAGTCGATCGCCTGCAGCACCGCGGAGTTCGTGGCGGTGGAGCCGAAGACGTTGAGGCCCACCAGGCTCGCGCCGGGCGAGACGCCCTTCACCACGATGTTGCAGCCCGCGGGCAGCGGGTGGTTCTCGTTCACGAACTTCGACAGGTCGTGCACGACCGTGCCCTGCGCGGCGATCGACGAGGCGTCGCCGAAGGCCTCCGCGCCGGAGTCGGTGGTGGCCGGGCCGTCACCGGAGAAGTCCTGGAAGTCGGAGAACACGTGGGAGCCGTCGGGGCGGATGAAGTCCGCGTAGTTCGGGTCCATGTTGTCCGCGAGGAACGCGACCTTCACGCCCGAGCCGTTCGCCAGGTCCGAAGCGCTCTTCGAGCCGTCGGTGCTGTAGGCGTGGATCGAGGTCAGCGCCTCGGGCTCCAGCAGCGGCTTGGCCGGGTCGGCCGGGCAGATCGTGCCCGGCGTCTGGGGGTTCGCCTTGTCCTGCGCCTTCGGGGCCTTGCTGTCCGCGCCGGGGGCCGGCGTCGCGTCGGGCAGGGTCACCTTGCTGTCCGGCAGCACCTGGGCGACGGCCGGGTCCTGCGCCAGCTGGGCGGCCTGCGCCGAGGTCACCGTGGCGGAGAACGCGTTGCCGAGCGCGAAGTGCTTCACCTTGGCCGGCGCCGCGCCGGTGAGCTTGGCGAGCACGGACTCCTGCTGCTGGGTGGCCTCGGTGCGCCGGGTGCCGTCGGCCGCCTTGGTGGCCGGGGCGTCGGGGAGCTGGTTGTTGAGGACCACGATCACCGACTGCGGTGCGGCATCGGCCGCGGTGACGCTCGGCGCGGCGACGGCGGCCTGACCGGTGCCCAGCTGAGTCAAGCTGGCCAAGGCCAAACCGCCGGTCGCGGCTATGACGAGGGCGCGAACGGATCGCGAGGAACGCCGCATGTGCAGCTCCCACTTCCTACTCGGAGGGTTTGAAAGTTACTGGCCCCGACGAAATCGGGCGCGGTTGTGCCCGCCTGATTTCCCTGTGGGAGAACTATTTCCAAACCCGCGTCGATCCACAAGCGACAATAGTGGTGAAGAATTCCGACAAAAAGACCGAATTCTGCGCCGGCCCGAGCGGCGAGTCCCATTTGGTTTTTATGTGCTGTTTCCGGGAAATATATTCAGGTCACGGGAAGGTGACTGCGGGAGTGCCGCGCGATCACGAGCGTGCCCGCGAGCGCCACCACGGCGAGGCCGCCGAGCAGCACCGGGTAACCGGCCACTCCGCTGAGCGCCGCGAGTAACGAAGGGAGCAGGAAACCGATGTACGCCAGCGCGTAGTAAATACCGGTCAGCTCGGCGATTTCGTCCGGCCGGGCCAGGCGCTGCAGTTCGAGCAGCCCGGACACCACGGCGATGCCGTACGCCGTGCCCAGCACCAGCGCGGTGGCCAGGGCCAGCCACGGCGAGCGCAGCGCGGCGGCGACCGCGCTGAGCGCGAGCCCGGCGCACAGCACGGTCATGCCGGTGAGCACCGCGCGGGCGCTGGTCGCGCGGTCCACGCGCTTCGCGATCGGCTGGATGCCGACACCCGCGCCGACGGCGCACACCGTCAGCAGCGTGGAGTAGGCGAGTGACCACGAGCCCAGCCGATCGTCGACGAGCTGCGGCATGATCGCGTACGCCACGCCGCACGAGCCGAAGATCCACGGCGCCATCGGCAGGATCACCCGGCGGAAGCGGGGATGGCGGGTGGTGGTGAGCCGGGTGCGCGGGAGCTGGGCCGTGGCCTGGCCCAGTGTTTGACGATCCAGCGTTTCCCGGCCGCGCAGCGCGAACACCAGCGCCACCCCGGCGAGTCCGATGTGGACGGCGAACGGCAGCACCATCGGCCACGGCGCCCACTGCGCGAGCACCCCCGCCGCGCCGGGGCCGATGCCGAGGCCGAGCGTGAGGCACAGCGCGGCGCGGCGGGTGCCGAGGTCGGGGGCGCCGTCCTGACCCGCGTCGGACAGTTCCTTGACCCAGGTCGAGCCGACGGCCATCGCGACCGCCACGGCGACCCCGGTGACGAACCGCCCGGCGGCGATCCAGGCGACGCCCAGCGGGCCGAGCGCGATCAGCGCGCTGGCGGCCAGCGACAGTGCGGTGCCGGCGAGCACCACCGGACGGCGCCCGTAACGGTTGGACAGGCGACCCGACAGCAGCAGCCCGGGAACGAGCCCGATCACGTACGCGCCGAGCAGCGCGTCGACCGTGAAGGTGGAGTAGCCGGCGTCCTTGTACATCACCAGAAGCGGCGTGAACTGGTTGCCACCCCAGCCGCAGGCGAAGACCGCGGCGGCGGCCGGGAACCAGGCCGGGCGGGTGCGCGTGGTGCCGGGTGCGAACGCCTGGGCGGTGGCGGTCATCGGCGGTGGACCCCGTCCAGGTGAGCGCGCAGCGCGGGGGCGAACGCGCCGACGTCGGCGCGTTCGATGATCGCGACCAGCGCGGCGTGCTCCTCGGCGATCTCGGGCAGGCGGGCCGGGATCGGGCCCAGTGCGTGCAGGTTCATCCGGCGCTGGCGGTCGGCGAGCGTGGTGTAGAAGCCGAGCAGCACCGCGTTGCCCCCGGCGGCGACGATCGTGCGGTGGAACCGGCCGTCGGACTCGACGAACGCGGGCAGGTCGCCGGTCTCGGCGTGCGCGCGCTGGGTTTCGAGCACGGCGCGCAACTGCTCCAGCGCGCCGGGGATCAGGTCGGGCCGGCGCACGAGCCGCTGGACGGCGGCGGCCTCCACGGCCTCCCGCGCGTCGAGCACGTCCTCGGCCTCACCCGGCGGCACGGGCACCACGATGGCGCCGCGCTTCGGGATCAGGTTCAGCAGCCCCTCGACCTGCAGGCGCAGGAACGCTTCCCGCACGGGCGTCCGGCTGACACCGAGCCGTTCCGCGATCTCGCCTTCGCTGAACAGGTGCCCACCCGGCAGCTCGCCGGTGAGCACCAGCTCCTTCGTCAGCCGGTAAGCCCGGTCGGCGGCACCGGGCACGGCGTTCTTCGCTGGGGTCACGGTCTTGGACGCTAGCATGCGTCTTAGCTTGTATCTAAGCTGATGTGACCTGCTGCTCGTCACCTGAACCGGTTCTTGTCTCCTCGACTCGGGTATGGCGGCGGGGCGGTGTGCGTCATCCTGGGGTGGGAGCAGTCTCGGGGAGGGGCGGCCACGTGCAGAGCCGGCGGGAAACCCAGCACCACACGGTCGTCGTGGTGGACGTCGAAGGGTTCGGTGACCGGGGGCGCACCAACCTCCACCAGCGGGCCGTGCGCGACGGGCTGTACCAGGTGGTGGAGAAGGCGTTCGGCACGGCCGGCGTGCACTGGGACCGGTGTTACCACGAGGACCGGGGCGACGCGTTGTTCATCCTGGCCCCGGGGTCGGTGGACAAGGCGGTGTTCGTCGAGACCGTGCCGCCGCTGCTGGTGACCGCGCTGCGGGTGCACAACGACACCCATCCCGACGCGCAGCGGATCCGGCTGCGGATGGCGCTGCACGCCGGGGAGGTCCACTACGACGAGCACGGCGTCACCTCTTCCTCGCTGACCCTGGCGTTCCGCCTCAACGAAGCCCCGCCGTTGAAAGCCGCGCTGGCCGCCTCACCCGGGGTCCTCGCGCTGATCACCTCGAACTGGTTCTTCGAAGACGTCGTGCGCCACACTCCCGGCGCGGCGCCCGCGACCTGGCGGCCGGTCGAGGTGACGGTGAAGGAGACGACGACAACCGGGTGGATCACCCTGCCGGACCACCCTTACCCGCCCGGCCCGGTCGTGATGACGTCGTGGTCGCCCCCCGCCGTCCGGTCCGCGGATCGGGGCGGGGCGGCGGTGCCGCGGCAACTGCCGTCGGCGGTGCGGGACTTCACCGGCCGCGCCGAGCACCTGGCCGCCCTCGACACCCAGCTCCCCAGCCAGTCCGACGCCGGCGACGGGCGGGCGTCGGCAGTGGTGATCTCCGCGGTGGACGGCACCGCCGGGATCGGCAAGACCGCCCTCGCCCTGTTCTGGGCCCACCGGGTCCAGCACCGGTTCCCCGACGGCACCCTGCACGTCAACCTGCGCGGCTACGGTCCCGGCGCCCCCGCCACGCCCGGTGAGGTCCTGGAGCAGTTCCTGCGGACGCTGGACGTTCCGCCGCAGCGGATTCCCGCGGATGTGGAGGGGCAGTCGGCACTGTTCCGCTCGTCGATGGCCGGGCGCCGGATGCTGCTGGTGCTCGACAACGCCAACCACCCCGACCAGATCCGGCCCCTGCTCCCCGGCGCGGCGGGCTGCATGGTGCTGGCCACCAGCCGTGCCAGCCTCACCGGCCTCGTTGTCACCGAAGCCGCCTACCGCCTCACCCTGGACTTGCTCACCTCGCCCGAAGCGCACAACCTCGTCACCAGCGTGATCGGCGCCGGCCGCGCCGCCGCCGAGCCCGGCGCGGTGGACGAGCTGGTCCGGCTCTGCGCCCGGCTGCCGCTGGCCCTGCGGATCGCGGCCAGCCGCATCGCCACCCACCCGCACACCACCGTCGCCGACATAGTCAGCGAACTCGCTGACGACCACGCGCGCCTCGACGCGCTGAGCCACGGCGGCGACGAACGCGCGGCGGTGCGCGCGGTCTTCGACTGGTCCTACCGCCGGCTGCCCGCCGAGCAGGCGCGGCTGTTCCGCCGCCTCGGGCTGCACGCCGGGCCTGAGATGAGCGTCCAGGTGGCCGCGGCGACGGCCGGCCTCGACCTGCCGGTGGCCCGGCGGCTGCTCGACGCGCTGGCCGACAGCCATCTGATCGAGTCGGTCGCCAGGGACCGGTACCGCTTCCACGACCTGCTGCACGCTTATGCCGCCGAGCGCGCGGAGCACGACGATGCCGCCGAGGACCGTGACCACGTGCACCGAACCCTGCTGGAGTGGTACGCCCACCACGGCAGGGAGGCCCACCGGGTCATTCTCTCCGATTCGGCCGACTGGCATGCCGCGGCGGCCGTCGACACCCACGCCCGTCCCGAAATCACCTTCTCCGGGCCGGACGACGCCTGGACGTGGGTCACCTTCGAGACCGCCAACGTCATCGCCACCCTCCGCGCCGCGGCGCCCTACGGCTCGTCCCAGCTCGTCATGCTCCTGGCGGACATTTCCGTGGGGCCCCTGCTGCTCGGGGCACGCTGGGCCGACGCGTTCGACGCCTGCCGCCTCGGCCTGGCCACCGCCCGCCGGATCGGCGACCGCACCAGCGAATACCACCTGCTGCAGAGACTGGGTATGACCCACCGCAACGTCGCCCAGTGGCAGGAGGCCGTCGACGCCTTCCAGGAAGCGCTGGTGCTGGCCCGTGAACTCGGCGACCCGTGGCTGCAGGCGGAGAACCTCGGCCAGCTCGGCTTGACGTGCGCCGAGCGCGGAGAGTACGCCGAGGCCGGGGAGTACCTCCGTGCGGCGCTCCCGCTCAGTCCTGGTGCCCAGCAAGGAAACCTGGAAAGCCACATCGAGTTCACCCTCAGCGCGGTGTGCACCGGCCTTGGTGACTACGAGGAGGCGCTGCGGCACGCCGAGCGCAGCCTCGAGCTCCTCAGGCAATCCGGTAGCCGCGATGTCGAAGCGTATGTCCTGCACCACATGGCGAAGGCCAAGCAGGGGCTCGGTGCCCACGCCGAGGCGATCGAGCTGTGCGAACGGGCGCTCATCATCGAAACCCGCCACCGGGACCCGCGAAACCACGCCTTCATCCTCGACACCCTGGGCACTTCGCTGGCGTACATCGGTGAAACCGCACGGGCGATCGCGTACTGGCGCGAGGCGCTGGCCATTCTCGACGAGTTCGGCTACCACTCGGCCCCCGAGCTACGGGCTCGTCTCCACGCGCTGGAGACCGGCGGCTCCGGACAAGGCCTCTGAAGAGCGCGGTTGTCCGGTTGTGTGGTTGCCGCTCGGGCCTGGTCGAGCGCTTCTCGGCGACTGTGCAATGTGACATACTACTGCGGTGATGACGGGAGAGCGTCCGGACGTGCTGGTGATCGGGGCCGGGGTGGTCGGGGCCGCGTGCGCGTACTTCTGCGCGGCGGCGGGGCTGCGGGTCGCGGTGCTGGAGCGCGGGGGCGTCGCCGGTGGGACCACCAGCGGCGGCGAGGGCAACATCCTGGTGTCCGACAAGTCGCCGAGTCCGGAGCTGGACCTGGCGCTGTTGTCGGTGCGGCTCTGGGGCGAGCTGGGGGAGCGGTTCGGGCCCGATGCGTTCGAGCTGGAGCACAAGGGCGGGGTCGTTGTCGCGCAGTCGCCGGAAGCGGCTCGCGGGCTGGCCGCGCTGACGGCGGAGCAGCGCGGGCTGGGCGTCGAGGCGGTCGACGTGTCCGCGACGGAGCTGGCCGAGCTCGAACCCAACCTGACACCCGACGTCTGCGCCGGCGCCTTTTACCCGCAGGACATGCAAGTCCAGCCGATGCTGGCCGCCGCGGAGCTGCTGCGCGGGGCGCGGGCGCTCGGCGCCACCGTGCACACCGGTACTGAGGTGCTCGCGTTCCGGTGTACACGAGAAGCTGTTCAAGGAGTGGTCACCAACCGCGGCGAGTTCGCGGCGCGCTGGGTCGTCAACGCGGCGGGCACCTGGGGTGGTGCCGTGTCGGAGCTGGCCGGGGCGCCGGTCCCGGTGCTGCCGCGGCGCGGTTTCGTGCTGGTCACCGAGCCGCTGCCGCGTGTGATCCGGCACAAGGTCTACACCGCCGACTACGTCGCGAACGTGGCCAGCGGGGACGCCGGGCTCGAGACGTCCGTGGTGGTCGAGGGCACCCGCGCCGGCACGGTGCTGATCGGCGCCAGCCGCGAGCGCGTCGGCTTTGATCGGCAGTTCTCGCTCCCGGTCGTGCGCAAGCTGGCCGCGCAGGCCCTGGGTGTGTTCCCGTTCCTGGCCGACGTCGCCCTGCTGCGCAGCTACCTCGGTTTCCGCCCGTACTGCCCGGACCACCTGCCGGTGATCGGCGCCGACCCGCGCCTGCCCGGGCTGGTGCACGCCTGCGGGCACGAGGGCGCGGGCATCGGGCTGGCCGCCGCGACCGGTCACCTGATCGCGCAGGAACTGACCGGGGCGAAGCCGGACCTGGACCTGACGCCGTTCCGCGCTGATCGTTTCGCGGATCGTTCTACGGAGGAGCAAACGTGAGTTTTTCCTTCGACGGCAAGGAGATCACGGCCGAACCGGGGCAGAGCGTCGGCGCGGCCCTGATCGCCGCGGGCTACCGGTCCTGGCGGACGACGCGGCACGGCGGCGCGCCGCGCGGGGTGTTCTGCGGCATCGGCGTCTGCTTCGACTGCCTGGTGGTCGTCAACGGCCGCCCGAACGAACGCGCGTGCCTCACCGAGGCCCACCCCGGCGACGACGTGCGGTCCCAGGAAGGAGCGGGTCGCGGTGACCTTGCCTGCTGAACCTGGTCGGCAGGTCGGGCCTGCTGGGCCTGCCGATCTTGCTGTGGCTGCCGGGTCTGCTGCCTCTGCTGATCTTGCTGATCTTGCGGGGCTTGCCGGTTACGACCTCGCGGTGCTGGGCGCGGGCCCGGCCGGGCTGGCGGCTGCCGTCACCGCCGCGCGGGCGGGCGCCCGGGTCGCGCTCATCGACGCCGGCGACCGAGTCGGCGGCCAGTACTGGCGCCACCGCGAGGCCGACGACGGCGCAGGCCACCACCACTGGCAAACCCTGGTACGGCTGCGGGATTCCTTGCCCCAACTGGACTTCCTGGCGCGGCATACGGTCTGGCACGTCGCGCGGACCGGCAGCGCGCCTGCTGATGGCGGCGGGCCGACTGAGGGGACCGGCGGCGGGATCGCTGTGCCTGCTGGTGGTGGCGGGTCGGCCGAGCGGACCGGCGGCGGGATCGCTGCGCCCGCTGGTGGTGGTGGGTCGGCTGAGGGGGCTGGAGGCAGGACCGTCGCGTCCGCCGGTGGTGGCGGGTCCTCCAAGGGGACCGGCGGCAGGACCGTCGCGTCCGCCGATGGCGGCAGGCCCGCCAAGGAGACCGGCGGCGGCTTCACCACTCGCACCAGCCGTCGTGGGTTCGGCGGGGATTCCGGTGGCGGCTTCACTGTCCACACCAACCGCGGCGAGGTTCGCGCCCGCACCCTCGTGGTGGCGACCGGCGCCTACGACCGTCAGCTGCCGTTCCCCGGCTGGACCCTGCCGGGCGTCTTCACCGCCGGTGGCGCGCAGGCACTGCTCAAAGGACACGGCGTGCGGGCCGGGAGCCGGGTTGTCGTGGCTGGGACCGGGCCGTTCCTGCTTCCGGTCGCCGCAGGGCTGGCGCGGGCCGGGGCCGAGGTGGCGGGGGTGTTCGAGGCCGGTTCCCCGGCCGGGTTCGCCCGGTCGCCACTGGCCGTGCTCGGCAGCCCCGGCAAGCTCGCCGAGGGCGTCGGGTACCTGAAAACCTTGGCCCGCAAACGGATTCCGTACCGGACGCGGACGGCGGTGGTGGCCGCGCACGGCGACGACAGTGTCCGCTCGGTGACCGTCGCGTCGCTCGACCGGGGCTGGCGGATCGTGGCGGGCAGTGAGCGGGAGATCGCGTGCGACACCGTCGCGGTCGGCTACGGCTTCACGCCGCAGTTGGAGATCCCGCTGCAGCTCGGGTGCGAAACCCGCCTCGGCGCCGACGGCAGCCTCATCGCGGTGGCCGACGAGCAGCAGCGCGCCACCGTGCCCGGCGTCTACCTGGCCGGTGAGGTGTGCGGCGTCGGCGGGGCCGAACTGTCTCTTGTGGAGGGTGAGCTGGCCGGGCTGCACGCCGCGTTCACCACGGTCGGCGCCGAGCCGGACTCGAGCGTGGTCACCGTGCTGTTGCGCCGAAGGAAGTCCGCCCGCGCGTTCGCCGGCGCGATGCACGCCGCGCATCCGGTCCGTCCCGGCTGGTTGGACTGGCTCGACGCGCCGACGTTGCTCTGCCGTTGTGAAGAAGTGACTGTCGGGACTGTCCGCGACACCATCGCGGACCTCGGCGCGACGGACGCCCGCACCGTCAAGCTGTTGGCGCGCCCCGGAATGGGGCTGTGCCAGGGCCGGGTCTGCGGGTACGCCACGGCGTGCCTCACCGCCGCCGGGCAGGGGCGCGAGCCCACGGCAGCCGACCTCGCCGGGCTGGCGGCCCGGCCGATCGCGCAGCCGGTGCGGCTCGGGGACCTTGCGAGTGGCTGATCTGGCACTGTCCGAAGAGGACGAAGCGATGCTCGACGGCGCGGACGGTCCCGCGGCGCGGCTGTGCCTGCGGATGGTCGTCGCGCTCGCGCGGGTCCGCGGCGCGTCCCGGCTGCTGCGCGTCGCGTCGGCCCACGTCGACGGGTGCCTCTACCACGGCCAGGCGGGGCTGGACTTCGTCGAACGGCTCGGCGAGCTGGGCGGCCGGGTCGCCGTGCCGACGACGCTGAACGTCGGCTCGCTCGACCTGCGCCACCCGGACCTGGTCCACGCCGACGCCGAGACGACCGCGAACGCGCGCCGCCTGATGGCCGGCTACACCGCGCTGGGCTGCACGCCGACCTGGACCTGCGCGCCGTACCAGCTCACGCACCGGCCGTCGTTCGGCACGCACGTGGCGTGGGCGGAGTCCAACGCGATCGTGTTCGCCAACTCCGTGCTCGGCGCCCGCACCGACCGTTACGGCGATTTCCTCGACATCGGCGCGGCCATCACCGGACGAGTCCCGGACGCCGGACTGCACCAGGACGCCAACCGGCGCGCCACGGTCCGGCTCGACTGCGCGGGCCTGTCGCGGCGGCTGCTCGCCGAGGACGCCGCCTGGGGAGTGCTCGGCCACCTCGCCGGGCGCGTCGCGGGCAGTGGCGTGCCGGTGCTCACCGGGGTGCCGGACGGGGTGACCGAGGACCGGCTGAAAGCGTTCGGTGCTGCGGCTGCGTCAAGTGGGGGAGTGGGCCTGTTCCACGTCGTGGGCGTGACCCCGGAGGCGCCGTCGCTCTCGGCGGTGGCCCCGGCGGACATCCCGGTGCACGAGGTCGCCGCGGCCGACCTGCGCGCGATCCGGGACGAGCTGAGCACCGCCCGAGGCCGGGGGATCGACGCGCTTTGCCTTGGCACGCCGCACTTCTCACTCACGGAGTTCGCCCGGCTGGCCGGCCTGCTCGGCGACGGTTCGCCGTTCCACCCCGACGTGCGAGCGTGGGTGACGACCAGCCGCGCGGTGCTAGCGGAGGCCGAACGGCTCGGGTACGCGGAAACCGCGCGCACGGCCGGCGCCCAGATCGTGGTGGACACCTGCACGTACCTCACCCCGATTCTCGACGCACAGGTCCGCACCGCGATGACGAACTCCGGCAAGTGGGCCTGGTACGCGCCCGGCAACATCGGCGTGGCCGTCACGCTCGGCTCGATGGCGGAGTGCGTCGCCTCGGCCCGGGCGGGATACCTGGTGCGAGACGAGGAACTGTGGGCGAGCTGACCTCGGATGGCTCGGACAGCGCAGCCACTGCAGTCCTGACCGGCCGGACCGTCTTCCCCGGCGAGGCCACCGGATTCCCGCTCATCCTCGATGCGCCGCTGTCGTTCTGGGGCGGCACCGACCTCACCGGCCGGATCGTCGACGAGCATCATCCGCAGCGGGGTGCCGTGGTCACCGGGCGGGTGCTCGTGCTGCCGAAGGCGCGGGGGTCCAGCTCGTCCTCGTCGGTGCTGGCCGAGCAGATCCGCAGCGGCACCGGCCCCGCGGCGCTCGTCCTCACCGAGCCCGACGCGATCCTGATGCTCGGCGCATGGGTCGCCGCGGAGCTGTACGGCCACCGGCTCCCGATCGTCGTGCTGGCCGCCGCGGACTACGACCGGCTGTGCGCCGCCGGCCCCGGCCCGGTGACGATCGACGCCGGGCCGGAGCACGCCACGGTCACCGTCGCCGCCGCGCCCCGCACGTCCGGATGACCAGCCCCATTACCGCCGTGGCCATGCCGCTCCGGCCTGGATAACCAGTCCCATCACCGCCGTGGCCGCGCCACTCCGGACCCACATCACCGCCGCACCCGCACCGCCCCGCCCTGAACAACAGCAGCCACCCCCGACACCGGCGACGCGAGCACGTCCAGGTCGTCCAGTGGATTCCCCCGCGCCAGCACCACATCGCCGCGCGCGCCGGGCGCCAGGACGCCCAGCGAGCCCTCCTGGCGCAGCAGCTCCGCCGCCACCGTCGTGGCCGAGCGCAGCACCGCCCCCGGAGACTGGACCTTGCCGCGCAACGTGAATTCCTCCGACTGCCGGGACTGCATGGCGCCCAGCAGGTCGCTTCCGTACGCGATCCGGACGCCCGCCGCGTCGGCCAGGCGGAGCGCCTCGAAGCCGTTCTCGGTCACCTTCACGACCTTCGTGTACTGCTCGTCGGTGAATCCCAGCTCCCGGCTCTGCTCCAGCAGTGCCTGGTAGGTCACCAGCGTGGGCACGTAAAAAGCGTTGTGGCGCAAGAACAACTCGATCGACGTCGCGTCCAGCAGGTTGCCGTGCTCGATCGTGCGGACGCCGAGTTCGAGGCCTCGGTTCACGGCCTCGGCGGTATAGGCGTGTCCCGCCGTGTACAGGTTCGCTGCCGCGGCCTCCTGAACGATCGCGCGCACCTCCTCGTCGGAGAACTGCAGCGAGTCGATCCGGTCGGTGTGGCTGGCGCAGCCGCCGGACAGCATGAGCTTCAGGTGGTGCGCGCCGCGGCGGATCTCGTCGCGGGCGGCGCGGCGCACCTCGTCGACGCCGTCGCACACGCGGCCCAGCCCGGGCACCGCGTAGTGCTGGTCGTGCACGTCGCGGCCCTCAGGACGCAGGTCGCCGTGGCCGCCGGTCTGCGAAAGCGCCTTGCCACCAAAGAAAATCCGCGGCCCGGCGAACAAACCCTGCGAGACGGCGGCGGCCAGCCCGAAGTCCGCGCCGCCGACGTCGCGGACGCTGGTGAAGCCGCGCGCGATCATGTCCGCGAGCAGGTGCGAGGCCTGCGCCGCGACGTAGGCGGGGGACCGGTCGGCGACCGAGCCGAGGTCCGCGCTCACGGCGGTCACGTGCACGTGGCAGTCGATCAGGCCCGGCACGGCGAACAGCCCGGTCGCGTCGAACTCGTCCGCGCCGGCCGCGTCGCCGGGGTCGGCCTCGACGGCGGTGATCCGCCCGGCGCCGATCCGGATCGCCCGCTCGGGCGTCACCGTTTCGGTCACCGGGTCGACGACGGTCACGTGCCGGAGCACGAGGTCGGCGGTCATGCTGAACCTCCAGGGTTGGTCGTGTCCTGTCCGATCGCCTCCAGTGACCGGCCGGTGGTGCGCCGGCCGAACACGGCCACCACCGCCGCGCCGAGCACGAGCAGGACCAGCAGCATGGCGAACACCCCGCCGAAGCCCACGCCCGAGTAGGAGAAGCCGATCACGATGGGGGCGATGATCCCGCCGATCCGGCCGACGGCCGAGGCGACGCCGAGCCCGGTGGTCCGGATCATCGTCGGGTAGAGCTCGGAAGTGTAGGAGTACTCCAGCGCCGCGTTGCCGTTCATGAAGAACGACAGCACCACGCCCCAGACGAGGATCTGCGTGCTGCTGCCGGCGAATGCCAGTCCCAGCGCGCCCGCCGCCCCGCCGGCCAGGTAGAGCACGATCGTCCACTTGCGCTCGAGGCGCTCGCTGACGAACGCCGCCGAGTAGTAGCCGGGGATCTGCGCGAGGTAGATGACGATGGAGAACAGGAAGCTCTTCGAGATGTCGAAGCCCTGCTTCACCAGCAGCGAGGGGATCCAGGTGAAGAAGCCGTAGTAGGTGAAGATCGCGACGAACCAGTAGACCCACAGGGTGACCGTGGTCTTGCGCAGCCCCGGCGACACCAGCGCCTTGAGATTGTCCAGCACCCGCCCCGAGGAGACGTGCACCTCCTCGGCCTGTGCGGACGGCCGCGGCGCGGGCAGCGGCCCGACCCGGGCGCTCACCTGCCGTTCGATGTCGGCGACGACGCGCTCGGCTTCGTCGACCCGGCCGTGGACGTGCAGGAACCGCGGCGACTCCGGCAGCGACCGCCGCCACCACAGCAGCAACAGGATCGGCGCCGCGGTGAGCACCTGCACCCAGCGCCAGCCGTGCGGCACGTCGCTCACCACGAAGTAGCCGAGCAGGCTCGCGAAGACGTAGCCGAAGGCGAAAAACCCGGCCAGGGAGCCGATGTAGCGCCCGCGCACCCGCGAGGGGACGAACTCCGACAGGTACGGCGCGATGATCGCGCTCTCCGCGCCGGTCCCCATTCCCGCCACGACGCGCGCGAGGAACAGCACCACGAAGTTCGGCGCGGCCGCCGCGACCAGGCTGGCGGCGGCGTAGATGACCAGCGCGCTGACCATCACCGCGCGCCGGCCGATCTTGTCGCCGAGGATGCCGGCGCCGAGCGCGCCGAACAGGAACCCGATCAGCAGGCTGCTGCCCAGGATTCCGGTGGCGCCGCTGGAAAGCCCCCACTCCTTGGCGACCGAGGGGAGGATGAACGCGACGATGGCGCCGTCCATCGCGTCGAAGGTGTAGCCGAGGCCGCCCGCGAACAGCAGCTTGTAGTGGAAACGGGACATCGGCAGCCGTTCGAGCCGGGCCGCCATCAGGTGCGAAGTCAGCTTCGGGGTCGTCTCGGTCATGGTGCCTCCAGAGGGCTGAACGAGGTCAGGCCACTGTACAATGTCACATAGCACATGGCACGATGATTCTCGTTCGTCAACGCTGGGTAACATCGAAAACCGGGAGGTCTCATGACGGGGCGCGAAAAGCCGTGGCACGGAGTGCTGGTCGCGACGGCCCTTCCGCTGCGGGGTCCGGAGCTGACCGCGGACTTCGACACGTTCGCCGAGCACGTCGCGTGGCTGGCGGCGAACGGCTGTGACGGCGTGACGCCGAATGGTTCGCTGGGGGAGTACCAGACCCTGAGCGTCGAGGAGCGGACGCGGGTGGTGCGGACCGCGGTCGACGCGGCGCCCGAGGGGTTCACCGTGATGCCCGGGGTCGCCGCCTACGGCGCGGCCGAAGCACGGCGCTGGGCCGAGAACGCGGCCGAGGCGGGCTGTCCCGCGGTGATGCTGCTGCCGCCCAACTCCTACCGCGCCGACGAGCGCGCGGTGCTCGCGCACTACCGCGAGGTCGCCAAGGCCGGCCTGCCGATCGTGGCCTACAACAACCCGTTCGACACCAAGGTGGACCTGGTCCCCGAGCTGCTGGCCGAGCTGTACGCGGAGGGCCTGATCACGGCGGTCAAGGAGTTCTCCGGCGACGTGCGCCGCCCGTACCGGATCGCCGAGCTGGCACCGGGCCTCGACGTGCTGTGCGGTGCCGACGACGTGCTGCTGGAGCTGGCCGTCGCCGGGGCGCCCGGCTGGGTCGCGGGCTACCCCAACGCGTTCCCGAAGGCCACCACCGAGCTGTGGGCCGCCGCCTCGGCCGGCGACCTGGCGAAGGCGCTGCCGCTGTACCGGCTGCTGCACCCGTTGCTGCGCTGGGACTCGAGGACCGAGTTCGTCCAGGCGATCAAGCTGAGCATGGACATCGCCGGCCGCTACGGCGGTCCGTGCCGCCAGCCCCGGGTGCCGCTGACGGCCGAGCAGGAGAAGGCCGTCCGCCAGGCCACCGAGCGGGCACTTGAGGAAGGGCTTTCCTAGACCATGCGCGCGAAGCGGCTGTTCCACGCCGTCGACTCCCACACCGAGGGCATGCCGACGCGGGTGATCACCGGTGGGGTCGGCGTCGTGCCGGGTGCCACGATGTCCGAGCGGCGCCAGTACTTCGTCGAGCACCTCGACCACATCCGGCAGCTGCTGATGTACGAGCCGCGCGGCCACTCGGCCATGAGCGGCGCCATCCTGCAGCCGCCGACCCGGCCGGACGCCGACTGGGGCGTGCTGTTCATCGAGGTCTCCGGCTGCCTGCCGATGTGCGGGCACGGCACCATCGGCGTCGCGACGGTGCTGGTCGAGACCGGCATGGTCGAGGTGACCGAGCCGGTCACCACGATCCGGCTCGACACCCCGGCCGGGCTGGTGGTCGCCGAGGTCGAGGTTTCGGACGGCGCCGCGCGCGCGGTGACGATCCGGAACGTGCCGTCGTTCTCCGTCGGGCTGGACCGCGAGGTGGACGTGCCGGGGCTCGGCCGGGTGCGCTACGACCTGGCGTTCGGCGGCAACTTCTACGCGATCGTCGGCCTGGCCGAGCTGGGCCTCCCGTTCGATCGCGCGGAGAAGCAGCGGCTGATCGACGCCGGACTGTCCATCATGGACGCCGTGACCGAGCAGGACCGGCCGGCGCACCCGGTGAACGCGGAGATCTCCGGCTGCCACCACGTTTACCTCGCCGCGCCGGGCTCGACGGCCCGGCACTCGCGGCACGCGATGGCCATCCACCCCGGCTGGTTCGACCGCTCGCCGTGCGGCACCGGCACCAGCGCGCGGATGGCGCAGCTGCACGCGCGCGGCGAGCTGCCGCTGGACACCGAGTTCCGCAACGAGTCGTTCATCGGCACGCACTTCCTCGGCCGGCTGGTCGAGGAGACCACCGTCGGCGGCATCCCGGCGGTGGTCCCGAAGATCACCGGCCGCGCCTGGCTGACCGGCACGGCGCAGTACTTTCTCGACCCGGACGACCCGTTCCCCGCGGGGTTCCAGCTGTGAGGGAGTACGTGGCCGGGGCGCCGCCGATGCGGGACGCGATCGACGCCCTGCGCGCGGCCCTGCGCGACGGCCTCGACCCCGAGCAGGACCCGCCACGGTCGGTCGTCGAGGTGCCGCACGGGCAGCTGCTGCTCATGCCCGCGTACTGGGGCCGCTACGCCGGGGTCAAGGTCGCCACCGTCGCGCCCGGAAACCCGGAGCGCGGCCTGCCGCGGATCCAGGGCGACTACCTGCTGCTGGACGGGCCGACGCTCAGCCCGCTCGCGCTGCTGGACGGGGTCGCGCTGACCTCGGTCCGCACCGCGGCGGTGTCGGCCGTGGCCGCCGACGCGCTCGCGGAGCCGGACGCCGCGCGTCTCGTGGTGTTCGGCACCGGGCCGCAGGCCCACAGCCACGTCGAGGCCCTGCGGGCGGTCCGGCCGGTGCGGGAGCTGGTCGTGGTCGCCCGCGACCCGGGCCGTACCGCCGAGTTCGCGGCGGCCTACCCGGACCTGGACGCCCGCGTCGGCACGGCGGCGGACGTCGGGGACGCCGACCTCGTCGCCTGCTGCACCACTGCCCGGACCCCGCTCTTCGACGGCTCGCTGCTGCCGGACCACACGACGGTCGTGGCGGTCGGCTCGCACGAGCCGGAGGCCCGGGAGGTCGACGACGTCACCGTGCGGCGCTCCACTGTGGTCGTGGAGGCGCGGGCCGCCGCGCTGCGCGAGGCCGGTGACGTGGTCCTGGCCGTGCGGTCGGGCGCGATCGGGCCGGACGCGCTGCACACGTTGTCCGACCTCGTGCGAGGGAAGGCCGACGTGCCCGCGGGGCGGCCCCGGCTGTTCAAGAGCGTGGGAATGGCGTGGGAGGATCTGGTGGTCGCCGCGACGCGGCACGAAACCGCCAGGGGAGACCGACGATGACGATGGACGGCCACCAGGCGCTGGCCCTGCCCGTGTTCGGCGTCCAGCGGAACCTGCGCGACCAGATCACGCAGACGCTGCGCGCCGCGGTGATCTCCGGGGAGCTGCGGCCCGGCGAGGTGTACTCCGCGCCGAGCCTGGCCGCGCAGTTCGGCGTCTCGGCCACCCCGGTCCGCGAGGCGATGCTGGACCTGGTCAAGGAAGGCCTGATCGACACGGTGCGCAACAAGGGGTTCCGGGTCACCGAACCGTCCGAAAAGGACCTCGACGACCTGTCCGAGCTCCGCGCGCTGATCGAGGTGCCCACGGTCCGCCGCATCGCCGAGGCCGGCGTCGACCCGGCGGTGATCGCCGAGCTGCGCCCGCTGGCACTGGGCATCGAGCGCGCGGCCGCCGAGCACGACCTCATCGCGCACGTCGCCACGGACATGCAGTTCCACCTCCGGCTGCTGGAGCAGGCGGGCAACCCGCAGCTGGTGGAGACGGTGCGCTCGCTGCGCGCCCGGTCCCGCATTTACGGCCTCGCGGGCCTGGCCGAGCGCGACGAGCTGATCCCCTCCTCGGCCGAGCACGCCGAGCTGCTGGACCTCATCGAGGCCGGCGACGCGGCCGGCGCGGAGGCGCTGATGGACCGTCATATCCGGCACGTGCGCGGCATCTGGGCCCGCTGACCGCTCCGGCGTGGCAGGGTGGGCCCGGGCCATGAGGGGAGAACACGATGAGTGAAGACCGGGCGATGGCGGCGCCGGAGCTGTTCGACGCCGTCGGCGCGGGCTACGACGAGGTGTTCGGGCAGCGCGCAGTGGCCGAGACCGCGGTGCGGCAGCTGCTCGGCTCGCTGCCGCCGGAAGCGCGGGTGCTCGACATCGGCAGCGGCACGGGCCGTCCGGTCGCGGACGCGCTCGCTGCGGCGGGCCACCGGGTGACCGGCCTTGACGTGTCGGCCGTGATGGTCGAGCTGGCGCGGTCGCGGGTGCCGCAGGCGGAGTTCGTCCAGGCCGATGTGCGGGAGTGGCAGTCGGAGCCGGAGTCGTGGGACGCGGTGTGCGCCTTCTTCTCGTTCCTGCAGCTGCCGCGAGCCGACACCGAGGCCGTGCTGGCGGACATCGCGCGCTGGCTCGTCCCGGGTGGACAGCTCGTGCTCGTGACTGTGCCGATGGATGTGGAGGGGCTGCGCGTGCCGTTCCTCGGTCACCACATCGAGGTCACCAGCTTCGCCGAGCCGGACCTGGTGGACCGCGTCCGGGCGAGCGGGCTCGACGTCACCGGTACCCGGTCCGAGGTCTTCGACGAGCCCGGTGCGGAGCCGGAGGAGCATTTGCTGATCACCGCGCGGAAATCCTGATCCGTCCTCAGTGGATCGCTGACCCGTCGAAGGCCTCCGCACAGCCGGTGCGGAGGTCTTCGACGGTGAACGGCGCGGCTTACTGCTGCTGGTCGCCGCCGCCGTTGAAGCGTTCCTTGAGCTTGTCGGCGCCCTGGCTGATCTGGTCGCTGTGCTTGCCACCGGTTTTCTCGTCGGCGAATTGCGCGGCCTTGTCGACCCCCTGGTCGACCTTGTCGGAGTTGCCGCCGGCGAACTCCTGGATCTTTTCCTTGGCCTTGTCGAACATGCCGTCCATGTTCCGCTCCTCTCGTCGTACCGGAATCCTGCGTGGACACTTGCCGGGTACCCCAGGGGAGCGGGGGTTGCCCGGGGTTCGCCGGATCGGGTGAGATCTGTCGCCGGTGGCTAAGGCTTCCGAGGTGCCACAGTGAGGCCGTCGACGAGAAGTTCGGTGATACGGAAGGCTTCCTCGTGCCAGCCGGGGTAGGTGCGGGCGCCGCAGATCCCGCCGAGCGCGCGTAACACCGTCTGCCCGGTGATGTCGCCGCGGATCACGCCGGTTTCCGCGCCTCGTTCGAGCAGCAGGTCCAATGCGTCGCTGAGCTGCTCCCGGCCGCTGGTGAACACGGGGGAGTCGGTCGCCATGATGCTCTCGAGCGCGGCGGCCATGCCTTTGCTGACCGCGGCGTGCTCGACCACCCGCCGCAGGTACTCCGCGAGCGCGGCGCGTGGCTCCAGCTCTTCGAGCAGCCGCCGCGCGCTTTCGCAGACCTCGGTGACCTCCTGCCGGTAGACCTCCTCGACGACCGCGTCGCGCGTGTCGAAGTGCCGGTAGAGGGTGCCGACCGACACGCCGGCGCGCTTGGCGATCTCCTCGACGCGGATGTCGGCCTCACCGGCGGCGAAAGCCTCCCGGGCGACGGTGAGCAGCGCCTCCCGGTTGCGGCGGGCGTCGGAACGCAACGGACGTGACATGAATCCCTCCCGGCGCCAAAGGTGAACCACCCTCCGTATATTACCGGAGGTATGTTCACTTTAGCGGAAGGTGCTTGTCATGGACGACGGACTGGCGGGTAAGCGCGTACTGGTGACCGGTGGGAGCCGAGGCCTGGGAGCGGCGACCGTCCGGCGGTTCGCGGAAGCGGGGGCCACCGTGCTGGCCGTCGCCCGCAACGCGCCGGCCGAGCCGTTGCCGGCGACCTTCATCCCCGGCGACCTCGGCACCTCGGCCGGCGCCGCGGCGCTCGCCCGGCGGGTGCTCGGCGAGGTCGGCGGGATCGACGTCCTGGTCGACAACGCGGCGGCCGCGACCGGGCCGGTGGCCACGCTGGAACGCACCGACGAGAGCTGGCTGGCCGACCTCGACGCGAACCTGCTCAGCGCGGTCCGCCTCGACCGCGAGCTCGTGCCCGGCATGGTCGAACGGGGCACCGGGGTGGTCGTGCACGTGTCCTCGATCGCGAGCCGGCTGCCGCAGGACCGGGAGGTTTCCTACGCGGCGGCCAAGTCCGCGCTCAACACCTACAGCCGCACCCTGGCCGCGGAAGTCGGCCCCCACGGCGTGCGAGTGGTGTGCGTCCTGCCCGGATTCATCGCGACGCAGGGCGCGCTCGACCATCTCCAGCAGTTCGCCGACCAGCAGGGCATCACGATCGAAGAGCAGACACAGCAGGTCGTCGAGCACCTGAACGTGCCGATGGGCCGGCCGGGCGAGCCCGAAGACGCCGCCGAGCTCATCGCCTTCCTGGCCTCCGCCCGCGCGAAATGGCTGACGGGAGCCCAATTCCGCGTCGACGGCGGCATCATTCCCACGACGTAGGAGAAAGGCCCGGCTGGTCGTTTTTTGCGTGCATGCGTCGTCGGCGAGGGCCGGTGGGCGCCTCGCGTCGGCCTCGGGGGGCACCGGGTCAACCTCCGCTCACGGGGGCGCGCACCGGCCCGTGACCATGGCGACCGGCACCCTCGGCGACGTTGACCTGTGTCACCCGTTCCTGGTGCATGCCGGTCGCCCGGGCCGTGCTCGACGGCCTTCACCGGTAGCCGCGCCACCGGTCCTTCTGGGTATCGTCGCCCCGTCGGGTATCGGAGCCGAGGAGGGCACGTGGCGGGACCGTTGAGCGGGCTGAAGGTCGTGGAGCTGGCCGGGATCGGGCCGGGGCCGCACGCGTGCATGGTGCTGGCTGACCTCGGCGCGGACGTCGTGCGCGTCGAGCGGCCGTCCGGCTCGCTGGACCTCAGCGGTGGCAAGCCCGACCCGTTGCTGCGCGGCCGCCGGTCCGTCGCCGCGGACCTGAAGACGGCCGAGGGCCGCGAGCTGGTGCTGCGCCTGGCGGAGAAGGCGGACGTGCTGGTGGAGGGCCTGCGCCCGGGGGTCACCGAGCGCCTCGGCGTCGGCCCGGCCGACTGTCACGCCCGCAACCCGGGACTGGTTTACGGCCGGATGACCGGCTGGGGCCAGGACGGGCCGCTCGCGACCCGCGCCGGGCACGACATCAACTACATCGGCCTGGTCGGCGTGCTGCACGCGATCGGCCGCGAGGGCGAGCGCCCGGTGCCGCCGCTGAACCTCGTCGGCGACTTCGGCGGCGGCTCGATGTTCCTGCTCGTCGGCGTGCTTTCCGCGCTGTGGGAACGGGAACGCACCGGGCAGGGCCAGGTCGTCGACGCCGCGATGGTCGACGGCGCCGGGGTGCTCGCGCAGATGGTGTGGGCGTTGCGCGGGCTCGGCTCGTGGTCCGACGACCGCGGCACCAACCTCCTCGACGGCGGCGCGCCCTTCTACGACACCTACGTGTGCGCGGACGGCCGGTACGTCGCGGTCGGCTCGCTGGAGCCGCAGTTCTACGCGGTGCTGCTCGCGGGGCTGGAGCTGGACCCGGCGTCGCTGCCGCCGCAGCTGGACCGCGCGGGCTGGCCGGTGCTGCGCGCGACCTTCACGAAGGCGTTCCTGGCCCGCACCCGCGACGAGTGGGCCGAGGTGTTCGGCGACGTCGACGCGTGCGTCACCCCGGTGCTGACCCCGGACGAGGTCGCCGCGCACCCGCACGTCGCGGCCCGCAACGGCCTCATCGAACTCGACGGCATCCTCCAGCCCGCCCCGGCGCCCCGTTTCTCCCGCACGGCAACGGATCTGCCGTCGCCGCCGCCGAAACCGGGCGCCGACACCGAAGCGGTTCTCGCGGACTGGGGTGTCTGAACCCGCGGCTCAAGAACTCGTGAGTGTTTAGGACGGTTAGAACCGTCCTAAACACTCACGAGCGGCACTAGCGTGGTGCGCATGGACCTTCCCGACGATCTCCGCGCCCTGCTGGAGCAGCCCAGCCTGTGCTTCCTCGCCACGACGATGCCCGACGGCTCGCCCCAGCTGACCCAGACCTGGGTCGACACCGACGGCAAACACGTCCTGGTCAACACCGTCCAGGGCCACCAGAAGGTCCGCAACCTCGAGCGTGACCCGCGGGTGGCGCTGAACATCGCCGACGCCGCGAACCCGTTCCGCTACTACCGAGTCCGCGGCCGGGTCCTGGACATCACCGCCGACGGCGCCGCCGAGCACATCGAAAAGCTCGCCCAGCGCTACACCGGCAAGCCCTACGCCTGGTACGGCGGCCGCGACCAGGTCCGCCTCCTGCTGCGCATCGAGGCCGACAAGATCGGCACGTTGGGCTGAAAACAGCCACGTCGAGCCGGGCGAGGGACGCGCCTTATCCGTGGAGCCGCACCGGTAAAACCTGATGCCCGTTGGCGATGAACGACGCCAGCGGCACCAGCTCGTCGGCCGCCACGTCCAGGGCCAGCCGCGGGAAGCGGGCGAACAGCGCGGGCAGGGCGATCTCCGCCTCCATCCGGGCCAGCTGCGCGCCCGGGCAGTAGTGCACGCCGTGGCCGAAGGCCAGTGACGCCTTGTCCGCGCGGGTGATGTCGAACCGGTCGGCGTCCGGGCCGTGCTGGTCCTCGTCGCGTCCGGCGATGCCGAGCGAGGCCAGGATCGCGTCGCCCTCGCGGATCGTCGTGCCGGCCAGCTCGAGGTCGGTGAGCGCGAACCGCAGCGGCAGGTGCGAAACCGGGGACTGCCAGCGCAGCGCCTCGTCCACGACGTCGCTCCACGCGCGCTCGCCGTCGAGCACCATCCGCAGCTGCCCGGGATGGCTCAGCAGCGCGGTAATCGAGTGATCGAGCAGGTTGACGGTGGTCTCGTGGCCGGCCGTGATCATCAGGATCAGCGTGTCGACCAGCTCGATCTCGGTCAGCCGGGAGCCGTCTTCGTCGCGGGCGGCGATGAGGACGGTGGCCAGGTCGTCACCCGGTTCGGCGCGCCGGGCCGCCACGAATTCGGCCAGCAGCGCGTACGTTCCCTCGACGTTGGCGGCCGCTGCCGCCGGCGTCGCCGAGGTGTCGAACATGCCCCGCACCGCGGCGCGCAGCCCCGGCCGCGCGGCGTCCGGAACCCCCACCAGCTGGCAGATCACCTCGATCGGCAGCGGGTAGCAGTACCCCTCGCGCAGGTCGGTCGCGGCGGGGCCGGCCGCCAGCCCGTCGAGCAGGCCCGTGGTGATCTCGGCGATCCACGGGCGCAGCCGCTCGGTCCGCGCCGGGGTGAACGCCTTCGACACCAAGGCGCGCAGCCGCCGGTGCTCGGTGCCGTAGGCGGTGAACATGTTCTGCACCGAAACCCAGATGTGCAGCGGCCAGTCGCCGGAGATCTCGCCCGCGCGGTAGGCGGGCCAGTGCCGCCGCGCGTCCTTCGACACCCGCGGGTCGCTGAGCAGGTTCTTCAGCGCCTGCTGGCCCGTGACCGCCCAGGCGACCACCCCGCCGGGCAGCTCGACCTGCGTGACCGGGCCGCGTTCGCGAAGACGGGCCCCTTCGCCGTGGACGTCGCGAGCGGTCGCGTCGAGGGCGAAGGGCGGGGCGGTGTGGTGCATCGGCTGCTCTCCTGACCGGCCGCCGGCGCGTCCACAATGGACAAAGGGGAGGGAGTGGTGCGACGCCGGTGAAATCCGACCAGAACTGTAGCGCGCGCGGCGCGCGGCCCGAGCGGTTCCAGGGGTGGAAGATCAACTCGGGTGAAAGGGGTTGACGCCCGCTCAGCCGTCCGCGCGGCGCCGGTGCAGGGAAAACCGCTCGAACACCGACAGCTCCCCGGTCGGCTTGTTCACGTTGTAGTACGTGACGTGCATGGTCGTCGTGTCGCCGCGGTGGCGGCCAGGGTCGACGGTGAAGGCGGCGAAGCCGTACGGGTGGTCCAGGTCCCGCACGGCACTCCACACGGCCTGCTCCCGGACGTAGGTCGGCACCCGCTTGCCGGTCGGGCCGGCCTTCGCGGAGACGGCGGTGAGGACCTTTCCCGTGCCGTCCTTGAAGAAGCTGCCGTTCGTGGTGCCCGAGACACCGCCACCGCCCAGGATCATGTGCACGGTGCCGTGCGTCGCGTCGATGTCGTCGGTGGCCGCGGAGACCGGGTTCGGCGTGAGCGTCTCGCTGCCGGACACCACGCCGTGCACGGCGAGGGAGCGCTCGTAGTCGTGCTCGTGCCCGCACAGCACCAGGTCCACGCCGTACGCGTCGAACAGCGGCCCGTACTTCTCGCGCAGGCCGAGGTCGGAGCCGTTGGCGTCGGAGCTGCTCACCATCACCTGGTGCATCGCGACCACGATCCAGTCGATGTCGCGCGACGCGCGGGCCGCGGCGAGTTCCTTCTGCAGCCAGGCGAGCTGGCGGCCGCCGGAGTAGCCGTTGACGTAGACGTCGCCGCCGTCCTGCAGGCAGTTGTCGTCGTTCTGCAGCACGATCACGCGCACCGCGCCGACGGTGAAGCCGTACCACAGCCCGGCCAGCTCGGCGTCGGTCTCGGTGCTGGGCAGCTGGAAGTAGGCCTGGTACGCGCCGAGGCCGATGGCGCCGTTCTGCTTCTCGATCTCGTGGTTGCCCGCGGCGGGCATCCACGGGCGGAACCGCGCCGAGCGGGTGTTGTTGGTGAAGAAGTTGTTCCAGGTGCGCACGCGGTCGAGGTCGAGGTTCGCGTAACAGAGGTCGCCGTTGAGCAGGTGGAACAGCGGCGCGACGGTCTCGATGCCGGTGACGATGTCCTTCGTCGCCGGGGTCGAGTTCGCGTCCAGGCCGACGCCGCCCGCGGCGTTCCAGGTGACCTGCGGCGCGGACTGGTCGCCGAAACTGGTGAAGGTGAAGGCCGAGCGGCCCGACGGCGCGGTGCGGAACGTGCCCGCGTCCGGCGTCGCGCCGTCGTGCTGGGCGGCGTAGATGTACTCGGTGCCGGGGCGCAGCCGGTCCAGCTCGGCGTGGTGGACCCACACCGTGCGCCCGGAGGTGCCGTCGACGTACGTGCGCGTGTCCGCCTGCGCGATCGCGCCGAAGCCGCCGCCGAGCGTGCCGTAGAGCACCCGCGGCCGGCGGACCGAGCCGTCGGTGATCCACGAGACCACCATCTGGCGCGCCGGGTCCCGGCCGAAGGTCAGGTGCAGGCCCTGCACGGGTGTCACGCCGTTGCCGATGGACGGCACGAAAGCGGCGCTCTGCGGTGCCGCGCCGGCGATGCCGGTGCCGAGCAGCGGGGCGGCCGCGCCGGCGCCCAGCAGCCCGAGCGCACCACGGCGGGTGACGGTGTGTTTGCTGCTCTCGGACAACGGGGGCCTCCTCGGCTTCGGCTTCGGCGCGAACGTAAGCGCATTGCCCGACGCGGCGGTGAACGGGAACTGTCGCCCGCGTGAAGTGTCCGGCCGGTCATTTGTCATCGCCCTCGCCGCGCCGACCTGGTTGGCTGGAGGCATGACACTGGGGCCCGATCGATTCGCCGCCGAAATCCTCGCCCAGGCCGGGGAGTTCACCGCGGCGCTGGCGCACACCGACCCGGGCGCGGCCGTCCCGGATTGTCCGGAATGGACGGTGCTGGACCTTTCCGCTCACGTCGGGCGTGGGCTGCGGTGGGCGGCCGCCGTGACGGCGCAGCGCACGTTCGTCCCGTTCTCGCAGGTCCCCGAGGCGGAGCCGCCGGCCGACCCGGCGCCGTGGCTGCGCGCGGCCGCCGAGCTGCTGGTGGCCACGGTGGCGGAGCACGGCGTGGACCAGCCCGCGTGGACGTGGAGCGTGGACCAGTGGGCGGGCTTCTGGCTGCGCCGCATGACCCACGAACTGGTGGTGCACCGCGCCGACGCGGCGGCCGCGGCGGGCGTGCCGTTCGACGTCGCGCCCGACCTGGCGGCCGACGGCGTCACCGAGTTCTTCGAGCTGATCCCGGACCGCCTCCGGATGACCCCGACTCCGGGGCTACAGGCGCTGGCCGGCGACGGCGAAACGCTCCACCTGCACGCCACCGACGGCGCGGGCGACTGGCTTGTCCGGCGTACGCCCGAGGGCCTCGCGCTCACCCTCACCGCCGGGCCCGCCGACGTCACCGTCCGCGGCCCGGCCGCCGGTTTGATGCTGGCGCTTTACGGCCGTCGTCCCGCGGCGGAGATCGAGGTGCTGGGGGACGCGGCTTTGTTCGAGTACATCCGGGAGAACGCCCGGTTCTGAGCCCGGATCCACCGATCGGATCGCCGGGCTTCAGCTCCCGAAGGTGCGCCGGTAGGCGGTGGGGGTGGTGTCCAGCACGCGTCGGAAGTGCAGCCGCAGGTTGGCGGCGGTGCCGAGCCCGCAGTCCCGGGCCACGCGGTCCATCGGGTGATCGGTAGTCTCCAGCAGTTCTCGCGCCCGGCCAAGGCGGGCGTTGAGCAGCCATTGCAATGGCGTCGTGCCGGTCTCCTCGGTGAACCGGCGCATGAGGGTGCGCGGTGAGACGCCCGCGTGCCGGGCGAGTTCGCGTAGCGTGACCTGCTCGCCGAGGCGTTGCAGAGCCCATTCGCGAGTGTCGGACAGCGACGCGTCACCGGCTGCCGCGACGGGAGCGGGCACGTACTGGGCTTGTCCGCCTTCGCGGTGCGGGGCGGCAACCAGGCCGCGGGCGATCCGGTTGGCCACCGTCGCGCCGAGGTCGCGGCGCACGATGTGCAGGCACAGATCGATGCCGCAGCACACGCCGGCCGAGGTGAGGACGTCGCCCTCGTCGACGTAGAGCACGTCGCGATCCACTGACACAGCGGGGAAATCGCGTTCGAAGTCATCGATGTACTGCCAGTGGGTGGTGGCGTGCCGGCCGTCCAGCACCCCCGCCGCGGCCAGGGCGAAGGCCCCCGTGCAGATCGACACCACCCGCTTGCCCCGCTCGTGCGCCTCGGCCAGCGCGGCGAGCATGGCTTCCGGCTGCCGGCAGGGTGGATCGGACCCCGGCACGATCACGGTGTCGGCGGCGCGCACCGATTCCAGGCCTCCCTCGGTGACCACCGTGAAGCCCCCGGTGGTGCGCACCTTCGCGTCGACGGCGCACACGGTCATCTCGTACGGGGTCTCCGGCCGGGTGGAGAAGATCTGCGCCGGGATCGCCAGATCAAGGGGCATGACCCCGTCCAGGGCCAGGATCGCGATCCGGTGAGCCGTCATGGCAATATCCTATCGAAGTAAGGTAATTTTGCCTATCGCCAGGTCAGAGCGACCCCGGGCACGCTGAAGGCATGACCGAAACCGCACATGAGGCGATCCCCGGTGGGTCGGCCGACCTGATCGCGCTGCCCGGTACGCCGCTGGCCGAAGCCGTGCTGGAGCTGATCCGCCCGGTGGAGACGCCGTCGGTGTTCAACCACAGCGTCCGCAGTTACCTGTTCGCCCGGGTGGTCGCCGGCCGCCTTGGCCTGACCGCGGGCAGCGACTACGACGACGACCTGTTGTTCTCCGCGAGCGCGATGCACGACCTCGGCGTCGCGCCGGACGGCCCGCACCGTCAACGGTTCGAGATCGAGGGCGCCGATCGCGCCGCCGCGTTCCTCGCCGACCGCGGGGTGCCCGTGTCCGACGCCGATCAGGTGTGGCAGGCGATCGCGTTCCACAGCTCGCCGGGCATCTCGGAGCGCCGCGGCACCCTGTGCCTGCTCGTCCGCGAAGGCGTCGCCCTCGACTTCGGCGGCCCGATGGGAAACGACTACCTCGACGCGGTCACCGACGAGCAGGCCGATGCCGTGCACGCCGAGTACCCGCGGCTGGACATGGTCCGTTCGCTCACCGACGCGATCGTGGCGCAAGCCGCGAAGAACCCGAAGAACGCGGCCCGCTACACGATCCCCGGCGAGTTCCTCCGTGAACGCGAGGCCTACGGCCGGACCCGGCTGGAGCACGCCTGCGACTCGTCCCGCTGGGGCAACTGAAACCCCGCAGTCACAACGAAAGGGAAGTACCGCAATGACCAGCTACACCGTCGAGATCCCCGAAGACTCCGAAATCTTCGGGAAAACGGTCAGCGCTTTCGCGAACTTCGGCTACTCCGCCGCGGTTCGCTCGCACGGGCACCTGTTCATCGCCGGCACGATCGGCCGCCGCGCCGACGGCACCATCCCCGGCGACATCGAGGAACAGACCGAGATCGCCATCCGGCGGATCGAGGAAATCCTCCGGCTGGAAGGACTCGACCTGTCCGCGCTGGTCGACGTGACCAGCTACCACGTCGACATCCACCAGCATCTGCCCGGCTTTTCCCAGGCCAAGGCGCGCCTGATCACCCCGCCTTACCCGACCTGGTCGCTGATCGGCGTCAGCGGGCTGGCCAGCCCCGGGCTGCTCGTCGAAATCCGGGCCACCGCCGCCTATCCCGACGCGTCCTGACGGATCACCGCTGCTGGGCCGGGGTCCGGGCTCGGCGCCTCGGCGTCCGGCCGGTGTCCCGGCCAGGAGCACAGGATCGATTCAGTGGATCTCTGCTAGCCTCGCCGTGATTCGCGGCTCACCGTGGTGCCGCCTGTTGCCGCGGTGCCCACGGTCGTTCGAAGGCGCTCCGGCTCGAACTTCCGAGGAGCGAAATGACTGCCATCGTCCGGGTCAAGGGCCGTGAGGTGCTCGACAGCCGCGGGAACCCGACCGTCGAGGTGGACGTGGTGCTGGCCGACGGGTCCGTCGGCCGGGCGGCGGTGCCCTCGGGCGCCTCCACCGGTACCCGTGAGGCCGTCGAACTGCGTGACGGCGACAAGAAGCGGTTCCACGGCAAGGGCGTGCGCAAGGCCGTCGACGCCGTGAACACCGAGATCGCCGAAGCCGTCGTGGGCATGGACGCCGAGGCGCAGGCCGACGTCGACCGCGCCCTGATCGCGCTCGACGGCACCGCGAACAAGGCCCGCCTCGGCGCGAACGCCACGCTCGGCGTCTCGCTCGCCGTGGTGAAGGCCGCCGCGGCCGCCAACACCCTGCCGCTGTACCGCTACGTCGGCGGCGTTTTCGCGCACCTGCTGCCGATGCCGATGATGAACATCATCAACGGCGGCGCCCACGCGGACAACCCGATCGACTTCCAGGAGTTCATGATCGGCCCGGTCGGCGCCGAGACGTTCGCCGACGCCGTGCGCATGGGCTCCGAGGTCTTCCACACCCTGCGCAAGTCGCTGCACGACGCGGGCCACAACACCAACGTCGGCGACGAGGGCGGCTTCGCGCCGCAGCTGGGCTCGGCCGACGAGGCGCTCGAGTTCGTCGTGCGCGCCATCGAGCAGACCGGCTACACCCCGGGCGAGGACATCTCGCTGCTGCTCGACCCGGCCGCGTCGGAGTTCTACACCGGCGAGGTCTACGACTACACCGGCGAGGGCCGCAAGCGCAGCATCGAGGAGCACGTCGCCTACCTCACCGACCTGACCACGCGGTTCCCGATCATCTCCATCGAGGACGGCCTGGCCCAGGACGACTTCGCCGGCTGGAAGCAGCTCACCGACGGCATCGGCGACCGCGTGCAGCTCGTCGGCGACGACCTGTTCTGCACCAACGTGGAGATCCTCAAGGACGGCATCGAGCGCGGCATCGCGAACTCGATCCTGATCAAGGTCAACCAGATCGGCACCCTCACCGAGACGCTCGACGCGGTCGAGACCGCGCACAAGGCGGGCTACTCGGCGGTCCTCTCGCACCGCTCCGGCGAAACCGAGGACACCACGATCGCCGACCTCGCCGTGGCCACCAACTGCGGCCAGATCAAGACCGGCTCGCTGTCCCGCTCGGACCGCACGGCCAAGTACAACCAGCTGATCCGCATCGAGGAGGAGCTGGGCACCGAAGCCCGCTACGCCGGCCGCGCCACCATCCGCGGCCAGCGCTGACTGTTCAAGTCCGTCAAGGCCTCCTGACCCAGTCCCTGAAGGCCACCATGAGGGCATATCCGACCCTCATGGTGGCCTTCAGGGACAAACCAGGCCAGCCGGGTCAGGTGAACCGGCGGGTCACCTCGGTGTAGCCGGGCACCTGGCCGGGGATGACGGCCTCGTGATCAGGCCCGGCCGGCACCAGTGACGTGGCCAGCACCCCGGCGAACTCGTGCAGCGCCTGGGCGGGCGTGACACCGCCGGCGCGCATGAACGCCCGGTAGGTGCCGACCCGGCCGATCGTCGCGGCGTCGGCGTCACCGATGCCGAAGGCGACCATCCGGGGGGCGCCCGGCCAGTCCGCGGTGGTCAGGTCGGCGTGCACGGACGGCCAGATCGCCGGATCCGTCGGCTGGCCGTCGGACAGGAAGAACACCACCGGACGGCAGACTTCGAAGGAATCGGCGAGCAGCGCCTCGACGTCGCTCTGGATGGTCCGGCGCAGCAGGGCGAACGCCGAGCCGAAGTTCGACTCCGCCCCGGTCGGCCGGGCCCGCGCCCCCGCGCTGCGGCTCAGCGGGGACAGCGGGGCCACGATCCGGGCCGACCCGGAGAACCCGATCACGCAGAGGCGCGCACCGGCGGCGACGTCCGGTTCGGCGCCCACCGCCTCGTGCACTTCGCCGAGCCGGTCGTTCAGGGCCCCGATGTGGTCGGCCATCGAATACGACTCGTCGCAGACCACGTAAAAGGGCACGACTCTGTCCGGCATCCGGTTTCTCCTCACCGCGAAGGGATCCGCCCGGCCCGGGCGGAGGGAAGGACGTTCCCGCGCCGGCGATCCGGGCGCTGCCGGTGAGTGTCCGGCCGGGCGCTGGACCGGGCGTGGACCGGACCTTGATTCCGCTCCGCCGCAGGGGAAGTGGACGGCGGGGGGACCGTTGATGGATTCACGGATCGGACCGCTTCTGCGGCCCCGGGCGATGGGGTTGACTGGGAGGCCTGGTCACACCGCGAGCGAGGGGCGCCATGGAGATCCTGCTGCTCGGTCCGTTCGAAGTCCACGACGGTGCGGAAAACGTCGACCTCGGTGACCTTCAGCAACGGTATCTCCTGGCGGTGCTCGTGCTGCACGCCAATCGCGCGGTTCCGGTGGAGCGGCTCATCGAAATCGTCTGGGCCGGGCAGGTGAAGCCGAAGACCAACCTCGTGCCCGGCTACGTCGTCAAACTGCGCCGGCTCTTCCGGGAGCGGTTCGGGGACGAACTCGTGATCGACCGGCTGCCCACCGGGTACGTGCTGCGCGTCGACCCCGGCCGGATCGACACCGTGCGGTTCGCCGCGCTGGTGGACGAATCGAGCCGCTGCCCCGATCCCGCCCGCCGGCTGGGCCTGCTGCGCGAGGCGGTGGGCCTGTGGCGTGGCCGGTACCTGGAGGACCTGGACCACGACCGGGTCGGCGCGGCGGACCTCGTCTCACCCGAGGAGGCCCGGTTCGACGCGCTGGGCGACCTGGCGGAGCTCGAACTGCTGCAGGACAACCACCGCCGGGTGCGCGACCAGCTGCGGCCCGTCGTACGGGCGGATCCCACCCGGCACCGGCTGGCCGGGCTGCTGATGCGCGCGCTGATCGCCAACGGCGATCGCGTGCCGGCGATGGAGGTGTACCACTCGACCAGGGCGGCGCTGGACCAGTACGGCCTGGAGATCCCGGTCGAGCTGCGGAAGCTGGCGCGGTTCGCGCAGTTCGTCGAACCGCGGCTGGCCCTGCCGCGCCCGCCGAGCCGGTTCGGCGGGCGCCGTGACGAGCTCGCGGCCGTCGAATCACGGGTCCTCACCGCGGTGGCGGGGCACCGGCCGGCCACCGTCTGGATCAGCGGGATGCCCGGAGTCGGGAAGACCGCGCTCGCGGTGCAGGCGGCGCACCAGCTGCGCGGCCGGCTGCCGGACGGCCAGATCTTCGTGCCGCTCAACGGTTTCACGCCGCACGTGCGCCCGGCCACCCTGTCGGACGCGCTGGGCGTGCTGCTCGGCGCGCTGGGCGTGCCGCCGGAACGGCATCCGCCGACGGTGAGCCAGCGGATCGCGCTCTACCAGTCCACATTGGCGGGCACGAGCACGCTGGTCGTCCTGGACAACGCGCTGTCCGAAGAACACGTGCGGAGCCTGCTGCCCGCCACCCCGGGGTGCGCGGCGATAGTCACGAGCCGCCGGGTCGGGGGCGTCGAGGTCGAGGACGAGATCCGCCTCGGCCCGTTGCCACCGCGGGCGGCCGCGACGCTGTTCACCGACCTGGCCGGCCCGGACCGGGTACGCGGCCGGCGGGCGCAGGCCGAGGCGGTGGTCGCGCGGTGCGGTTACGTGCCGCTCCCGATCAAGGTCGTCGCGGCCCAGTTCCGGGTGCACGGGTCCTGGTCGCTGGAGCACTTGCTGGGTCTGCTGGAGCAGGAGAACCCTTGGCATGCCACGACTTCCTTCGAGGGCGCGGCCGCCGTCGCGTGCGCGGTGTCCTACCGGGAACTGCCAGGGCCGCAGCAGGATCTGTTCCGGTTGTTCGGCGAGCTGCCGGGCGTCGACCTGGCGGTGCCCGCGGCCGCCGCGGTGGCGGGGTGCACGGTGCCCCAGGTGCGAGAGCTGCTCGACAGCCTGCACGGCGCGTGCCTGGTCGAGGAGGCCGAACCCGAGCGGTACCTGATGCTCGACCCGCTCCGTGAGTACGCGGGGAGCTTGCCGGAGCCGGCCGGGGCCGCCGCCGCGATCGCCGGGCTGCTCGACTTCTACCTGGTCACCACGGCCCGTGCGGTGGAGGCGGTTTTCCCGTTGGAGCGGGAGCGCCTGCCCGGCGTCACCCGCCACAGCCCGGTCGCACTCGCCTTCCCCGACGACGGGGCGGCCCGGGCGTGGCTGTCGGCCGAGCGGTCGAACCTGCTGGAGGCGATCAGGTACGCGGCCGTCCACGATCGGCCCGAGCACGCCTGGCAGCTGGCCGCGCTGCTCTGGCGGTGGTACTACGTCAGCGGGTATCTCCAGGAATGGCTGGAGAGCATGGAACTGGCCAGGAAGGTGCTCGAGGTGCCGGGCCGGGACCGCCACGGCCTGGCCGGCGTGCTCCTGCGGCTCTCCGGCGCGCACCGGCAGCTCGGCCGGCCCGGTCCGGCGCTCGAGGCCGCCGCGCAGGCGCTCTCGGTCTGGACCGCTCTCGACGACCCGGCCGGCGAGGCGAGTGCCTTGTGTGCCATCGCCTTGGTGACCATGGACCGAGGCGAGACCCGGTCCGCGATCGCCCACTTCGAAGCGGCGCTGGAGAAATTCGAGGCCCTGGACGACGAGCGCGGCCAGGCCAACGCACTGGGCAACCTCGGCCAGCTCGACGAACTGCTGGGCCACTTCGACCTCGCCGAAAGCCGCCTGCTCGCCGCCGTGGACCTCTTGCGGCGCCTCGGGCACACCCAAGGGCTCGCGCACGCGCTGGACAACTTGGGCGTGGTCCGGCAGCGCCTGGGGCGGCTGGAGGAAGCGCTGGCCGACCATGCGCGGGCTGGGGAGCTGGCCGCGTCTGTCGGAGACCGCAGCTGTGAGGCGTACGCGCTGAACAACATCGGGGCGGTGCACCGGCTTTCGGGCCGGCTCGGCGAGGCACTCGAGTTCCACGAACGCGCGCGGCAGGTGGCCGACCTAGTCGGCGAACCGGCCCTGCGCACCCAGCTGTACCTCGACCGCGGCGCGACCTACCACGCCCGCCGAGAGGACGAGCGCGCCCGCGAGGCCTACCTCGCGGCACTGGACCTCGCCGCAGGCATCGGCGACCGAGGCCGGCAGGCCCACGCCCACCACGGCGTGGCCCGCGTCCTTCACAGCACAGGCGACCACACCGCCGCGACCCGGCACTGGCGGGCGGCGCTGGCTGGTTTCCGTGAGCTGGACTGGATTGAGGAGATCGGGGTTCGGGATGAAGTGTCTACATTGGACTGTTTGTGTATTGTGGCTGCGGACGAGTGATGTTTCTTGGTGGGGATTTCGATGGCTGCGCGGCTGGCTGGGGCAGGCTGCGACTGGCCGGAGGCAGGCGAAGGCTGTGTTCAACGCTGACCGGGTCAGGCGGCCATGCGACTCGCTGGGGCAGGCGCCAGTCGGAGGAAGGAACCAGTCGGAGGTAGGCGGAGGGCTGCGGCCAACGCTGGCCGCAGCCTGATGGCCGCGCGGAGGGCCGGGTCGGGCATTGGCTGGAGGTAGGCGGAGGGCTGCGCTCGATGCCGGTCGCAGCTTGATGGCTGCGCGGCTGGCTGGGCAGGCATCGGCTGGATCAGCCGCCAGCCGGAGGTAGGCGGAGGGCTGCGCCCAACGCCGGTCGGGGCCTGGCGGCCATGCGGCTGGCTGGGCAGGCATCGGCTGGGTCAGGCACCGGCCGGAGGCAGACGTAGCGCCGCGCTCAATGCCGGTCGGGGCCTGGCGGCCATGCGGCTGGCTGGGCAGGCATCGGCCGGAGGTAGGCGCAGGGGCTGCGCTCATTGTCGGTCGCAGCCTGACGGCCGCGCAGCTGGCCAGGTGAGGTACCGGCCAGGTGAGGTACCGGCTGGTTCAGGCACCGGCCAGGTGAGGAATCGGCCGGGTCAAGCCCCAGCTGGGTCAAGCACCGGCGGATCAGGCGCCAGCCGAAGGCAGGCGCAGCGCCGTGCTCAGCGCCGGCCGCAGTTGCTGGACCGCCGGGTGGGTGCGCCAGCGCGCCGTGATCCGCACCAGGTGGCGCAGGTCCGTGCGGATGGTCGCGGAGTCGACGTGGGCCGCGTCTTCGAGCACGTCGTGGGCGAGTGTGCAGGCCTGGTCCAGTTCGCCCGCCGCGGCGTGGGCGAGGACGCGACGGGCGCCGAAGCGGGCGCGGGCCCGGCGGGCGTCCACTGCCATGTCCGGGACGTGGCGGTCCAGCACCTCGGCCGCTTCGCCCGGGCGGCCGAGGTCGAACAGCGACCAGCCTCGCGCCAGCGCGATCTCGTCGGAGACGCTTGACGAGCCCAGCGGTGAGGCGGTCGGTTCGCGTTCGGCGAGCAGACAGCTCGCCCGGTCGAGCGCGCACTCGAAGGCACCGGTGTCCCCGGCGAGCGCGTGCCCCTGCGCCTCGCACCGCGCGGCCAGTCCCAGGATGCGCGGGCCCGCCGCCCGGTCGTCCTGGGCCCGGGCCGCGAGTTCGATCGTGGTCAGCGGATCCTGCCGGTACAGCGCGATTTCCGCCTGCCGCACGTGCGCGTAACTCGCCAGGTGCTCGTCGCCGCCCGCGGTCGCGTACCGCACCGCGCGCCGGGTCCACCACAGGGCCGCCTGCTCGTCACCGGCCTCCTGGCTCATCCAGCCGGCGTATTCGGCCGCGCGTGAGGCCTGCAGGAGCAGCTGCGCCCGGATGTGCGCGGGGTGGTCCCCGGCGGCCAGCGTGCGCAGCACCGTGATGTGGGAGACGACCTGCATCAGGACCGTGGCCGGCCCGCTCATCGTGCCGAGCCGCCGGTAGTGGCCGAACGACGTCTGGAGCCCGGCGAGGGTGAGCTCGTCGACCTCCGCGTGCGCGGACCCGCTGAGCGCGAATCCCGGCGGCAGGCCCAGACCGGCCTGGGCCAGCCGCCGGGGCAGCTGGTGGAAACGGTGCTCGCGCTCGCCGTCCATGACGACGACCCACACCTGTTCGTCCGGATCCTCTTCGACGGCTTCGTTTGGTGCCGCGGCGACCGAGCGCACGAGAGCCGAAAGGACCCCACCAGTACCGAGGACGCTGTCGCACCGCTTCGCGATGTCGGCGGTCGGTGCCTTGAGGTCGTTCTCGATCTTGCTCAGATAGCTTTTGCTGTAGGTGATCTCCGTGGCCAGCCGGGCTTGGGAAATCCCTTTTCCCTCACGGATCCGCCGCAGCGTTTCGCCGAATGAGCCGGCCATTTCGCCTCCCGCTGAAGCCGCCGTCGCTTTCCTGGCAGTACATCACCTGCGCGTCGGGAAGGCAATGAGCGAGAATAGGCCGCACTTCTCAGTCGATCCAGCCGTGGCCGTCCGGTGACGCCGACGGCGGGGCGGTGACGGTCGGCCCGGTCCCGCCGCCACCATCGGCGAGCGGCATCCCGGCGGCCAGGGCGGGCAGCCCCAGCACGGTGAGGGCGGCCAGTCCGCAGATGATTTTCGCGATGGCCGAAACGGCGTACGAATTCGACATGGGAACTCCTGGGGAAGTGGGTTTCCGACGCTGTTTCGCGTCTGTTCCCAGGGTTCGGCCCAACGGACTTCCGGACAATGAGGTTCCCGTTTCACAACGGAACAGGAACCGGGAAACGCCCCGCGCTCAGGCCAGGCCGAGGGTGCGGGTCATCAGCACGGCGTACGAGCTGCCCGCGTGCGGCATCCGGCCGGTGGTGACCAGGGCCAGCGCCTCGTCGAACGGCAGCGCGTGGACTTCGAGGTCCGCCTCGCCCGGCTCGAGGTCTGCGGCCCCGTGGCGCAGCCCGGTGGCGAAGAACGCGTGGTCGCGGTGATTGGTGAACGAGTCCGCGCAGTTGACGGCCCCCAGCGGGCGCCACGTCTCGGCGGAGATCCCGGTCTCCTCGGCCAGTTCGCGGCGGGCCGCGGCGAGCGAATCCCGGTCCGCCGGGTCGATCCGGCCGGCGGGCAGCCGCCACTGGACCTCGTCGTGCACGTAGATCCACTGCCGGGTCACCGCGACCAGCCCTTGCCCGTCCACGGCGACGACGGTGACGGAGCCGGGCGACACGACGTGGTCGTAAGGGCTTCCCGAGCCGTCCGGGCGCACGGCGTCGTCGCGGCGCACTTCGAACCAGGGGGAGGTGAACACGCTGGTCGAAGCCAGGCGGGACCAGCCGCCGGCGGGGGACTCTGCTTCTTCGCGGATCACGCCGACGAGTCAACCACAAGTGTCACCCGGGCCGGTGCACGGTGAATCCACCGCCGGTCCACCGTCCTGCGGCACCCTCGCGCGAGAATCTGGTGCCCGCCCCCGGGCGCCGGTGGATCGAAAGGATGATTACCCGGATCCAGTAACGTTTTCGTCACTTCGTTAACGCCGGGTTCCCGGGGGCCGATCTCAGTGCGTCGTTGGGTGCCGAGGTGAAAATCCCAGTAATCCGGTCATGGCGATTTTCGCCAGGGCGTTGTCATTCGAGGAGTTCGGTAACGGTGGAAGTGTCATTCGTGAATCGCTGCCGTCTCCGCGCTTTCCGGCTGGTGAGTTTTTCACGGCCAGGCGCTCGCAGACGATTGCCGTCGGCGAGGTCCGTGCCTGGGGCAGTCCATTACCGATCTACGCCGAATCCACCTCCCTGAATCACACTCTGCCCCAAACCGCACTGCCCCAAACCGCACTGCCCCGAATCGCACTGGCCCGAATCACCGCGCATCCGGTATTCCCGCCGCAGGCGAGCACGTCCAGCTCAGCGCAGACCATGACGACCGAACCGAGGAGGGCCCATGACCGAGTCTGCCGAGAGCTACGACTTCTGCCTGTCGTTCGCTTCGGAGCAACGCCCGTACGCCGAGGAAGTGGCAGGCCTGCTGCGCGCAGCAGGCCTCCGGGTGTTCTACGACAGCGACGAGACGGCTTCCTTGCTGGGGGCAGACCTTTACACACGCCTCGACGACGTCTACAACCGCCTTTCCCGGTTCTGCGTCCTGTTCGCGTCCGAGGCCTACGCCCGCAAGATGTGGACGAGCCACGAACGCGCCTCGGCGCAGGACCGCGCCATCCGGAGCGCCACCGCTTACGTGCTCCCGGTGCGGTTCGACGACACGGACATCCCCGGCCTGCGCGGCACCACCGGTTTCGTGGACGCGCGGCGCGTCTCCCCGGCCGGGCTGGTGCGGGTGCTCGTCCAGAAGCTGGAGAGGGAACCGGTCCCCGCGACGGAACCGGCGTCGGTGGTGGCGCTGGCCGCGGACGGGGCCGACGACGGGGAGCCCGCCGGGGTGCTCGGGCAAGCGCTGGCCGCGTGCCGGGTCGACGTCGCGCCCGAGCCGGTTGCGCGGATGCGTGCGGTCGCCGTGGTTCCCGAGCGCCTGATGCCGGCCGCGGACGTGGTCGGCGCGCTCCTGCCCGCGCTCGAGCGGCTGGTCGCCGCGCGGCAGTGGCAGTGGCAGCGGCTGCGGATCGCCGTCCACCGCGCGGAACTGCCGGCCGGGCACGGCTTGGCCTGCCTCGACGTCACTTTCGCCGTCGAGGCCGCGATTTCCGCGGCCGTCACCGGTGTTTTCGATGCGGCTCCGCGGGCGAAGTACGCAGTGGTGGTGACCCAGCGCGTCTACGACTCCGTGGTCCGGCCGGGCCGCGGCGGCGGCAACCCGGCGCTCTACCACCTGGTGACGACGGCGGACGGCACCGGCCTGCACGTCCGGGTGCCCGGCTACCCACGCCCGCTCCAGCCGGACCGGCCGCCTTCCGCGGCGGAGCGCGCGGCGGGCGGGACCAAGAACACCTTCTTCGGCGGCGTGCGCGCGGGCCACGTCGGGGACATCACCAACGTCGGCGGCGTCCACCTGACCACCAACGACTTCGGGGGCGACGATGACTGACCCGGAACCCGTCGACGACACGACCCCGGACACTTCCGCGCCCGAGCCCGACGCCGCGCAGCCGGCCGAGGACCCCAAGGCCGCGGAAGCCGGGAACCCACCGGACGGAGCCGAGCCGGGCAGTCCCGGGTCGGAGGGGACCGGCCCGAAGGGGACTGAAACCGAGGGCCAGGAAGACATCAGCTCGGTCCAGGACAAGGCAGCGGATCCGGAGAGCGCGGAGAACTGGCGCCTGTTCGCCCATCAGATGGAAACGGCGACGGCGTCGATGTTCGGCAGCGCCGCGGGGACGGCGAACTTCTTCCTCGGGGCCACGAACGTCGGCCAGGTCGGTGACCGTCACGGCGGCGGCCACGGCCGTCAGCTCGACCTGAAGGTGCGCAGCGGCGTGGTGCCCGTGACGGTGCTCGAACGGATCGAGCAGTCCTATGTGGCACCGAAGGGGTACACCGATCTCAAGGAAACCCTGGAACGGGAACAGGTTCTCCTGATCCGCGCCCGCAGCGGGACCGGGCGGACCACCACCGCGCTGCGCCTGCTCGACGAGGCGTGCCGGGAAGGGGTCCGCAAGCTCGATCCGGACACCGACCTCAAGTCGTTGCAGGCCAAGGACCTCGAGCCGTCGCGGGGGTACCTGCTGGAGTCGCTCGACCCCGCGCAGGCCGTCGAGCTCAAGGCGTTCCACGCGGAACGCCTGTGCCGGCTCATGGCGGACCGGGGCTGCCGGCTGGTCGTGATCGTCGACGAGTCGACCGCGCTGGCCCTGAACGAGATCGGCCACCTCGTCGTCGAGGACTTCGGGATGGTGAAGCCGGAGCAGCTGCTGCACCACTACGTCGAGCTGGGCCTGCGGGCCTCCGGGGCCGCGGCGGACACCGACGTGCTCACCCGGCCCGCGGTGAAGGAGATCATCGACCAGCTCACCGAGGACATGCCGCCCCGCGAGCTGGCCGAGCTCGGCGAGCTGCTGGTCGAGGTGGCGAACGACCGGCGCGAGCTCGACTACGTCCGGGAGCGTTATTCCCGGGCGAGTTCCACGAGTTTCGGGGAGTGGTTCGACACCCAGCAGGAGGTGGAGCAGCGGGCGTTCGTGATCGCGCTGGCCGTGTTGAACGGCGAGCCGGTGCAGCTGGTGTCCGCCGCCGCCACGCTGCTCGCGGACCGCTTCCTGGCGCTGGAGTTCCCGAAGCGCGCGGACCGCTCGCGCGACGTTTTCGCCACCCCGCTCGCCCGGCGGCTCCAGCAGGCGCGCGCGGAGGTGGTGACCGGCACCCAGGACACGCTTTTCGGGCAGGTCCGGGTGCACCAGGCGCGGTTCCGCGACGAGCGTTTCCCCCTGCGGGTGCTGGAACAGGTCCGGTCCCAGTACACCCAGGCGCTGGAAGTCGTCATGGGCTGGCTGTTCGACCTCGGCAACATCCCGGGGCCGCAGGTCCGGATCCGCGCGGGCGTCGCCGCCGGTTACCTGAGCCAGCACGACTTCGTGGACGTCTACCACCGGATCCTCTGGCCCTGGGCGGCTTCCGGCGACGTCGACCAGCGCCGGGCGGCGATCGCGGCGCTCCAGGTGCCGGGCTGGCCCGCCGGTTCGGAGCGGGTGGTGTCGAAGCTGCTCACGCGCTGGGTCCGCCAGCGCGGCAACCGCGAGCTGCAGGCGACGGCGGCGCAGGCGCTGGGCAGCACGACCGCGATGAGCCCGGCCGCGGCCCTGCGCCTGCTCCGGCTGGCGGCCCGGCACGCGGACCGGACCGTCGCGTACTGCATCGGCGAAGGCGTGAGCGACCTGTTCGTCCGCGCCGATCCCGAGCAGGTGCTGCGAGCGCTGGTCCGCTGGTCGCGTGAGGACGAGTTCTCCGAGCGCCGGGAGACGGCGTTGCTGGCCGTCCTGATCACCTCCCGCTACCTCGCGGTGACCGAGGAACGCAGCGCGGAGCGCTGGCCGGTGCTGGTCTGGCTGGCCGAGCGCCGGCCCGAGCAGCGGGAGCACATCGTGCTGCTGTTCTCGAGGATGCTGCTCGCCGCCGACTTCATGCGGCACGGCTACCTGGAGATCCACCGGTGGCTCCGGATCGCGCAGCGCGAGCCCGGGCTCGTCGAGCCGATCGCCCGGTTGCTGGCGGAGATCGGCCGGAGCTCCGGCGAGACCGACAGCATCGAGTTCTACCTGCGGGACTGGGCCGGCGACCGAGGCGCCCCGGCACAGGGGGCCAAGGCCGTGCTCGAGCAGTTCGCGCGGGAGCCGGAAGGAACAACCGAGGAGAACGAGGAGAACCCGTGACCGAGAACAACGCCGAGTCCACGCCGAACGCCGCCGAGGGCGCCCCCCAAGCCGCCGCCGTGAAAGCGCCCGAGCTGCCCCCGGTCGAGGTCGTCCAGCGGATCGAGGTCAGCCGGGCCGCGTTGCGGCGGAACAATCCCGCCACCTCCGGCCATTCGGTCGTCGTCTACCTCACCAAGGCCGGGGCGTACGAGATCGGCTCCGGCCGGCTGAGCATGGGCGAGCTGTGGCTGTCGACGCCCCAGAAGATGTTCCTCGTCGACGTCGCGCCGCACCAGGAGAAGTTCCTGCTCGAGCTGCCGGCCGAAGGCGACGCTTTCTGCTTCTCCGCGGACGTGCGGGTCACGTGGCGGGTGCGGGACGTCGTCGCCGCGGTGAAGGACGACCGGGACCCGCGGGTGCTCGTCCGCGACTTCGTCGAGGAGCGGCTGCGAGACGTGACCCGCAAGTTCGACGTGGAGAAGTCCGCCGCCGCCGAGCAGCGGGTCCAGCACGAGTACCAGGACCGGACCGTCACGGTCACCGAGGCGATCGAGCTCAGCGCGTGCACCGCGGTGCTGGGCCTGAACGAGGAGATCCGCGAGCACATCGCCAGCCGGCTGCGGGCCAAGCAGAAGGTGGAGGCCGCGGAGAACAACCACTCCGTGACGATGGTGACCGAACGGTTCGCCCGGGAGATCGAGGCGCTCAAGCAGAAACACGACCTGGAGATGAAGCAGGAGCGCATGAAGGTCTACGCGGACGCCCTGCGCTCGGACGACGTGAACCTGCTGGCCCTGCGGCTGTCCGGCCACGACGAGGACGTCAAGGACGTGCTCGAACTGGTGATGGAGCAGAAGAAGCGGGGCTTCGAGCGGGCCAGCGCTGTGCTCGATTCGCTGCTGGACGCCAACCTGGTCAACCGGAAGGACGTGGCCACGCTGATGCAGGAGGCCGGCAGCACGTTGCTCGGGCTGCCCCAGAGGTCCGCGGCCCCGGAGCCCCCGCCGGTGACCGCGAAGGCGACCCGCGTCGAGCTGCCCGATGACGACGAGGAGGAAGAGGACGATGGTGGCAACCGCTGAGGTGCTCAGCCCAGTCGCGGGCGTGCCGCTCCTGGGGGATCTCGTGTCCTTGCTGGACGGCGCGGCCACCCAGGCGGGAATCCCGTTCTGGCTGCGGGCGTCCGCCGAGCTGGTGGTCGTCGCGCTGCTGGGCTACCTGCTGCTGCGCGTGCTGACCGCGCGCCTGCTGCCGTGGCTGGGAACCGCGCTGGTGCCCCCGGCGGCACTGGTGGTCCAGGCCGCGCTGGTCCTGCTCCTGCTGCCCGACCTCGGGATCAGCCGGCTGTCGCGCCGCTTCGGCCGGACGCCACCCGAGGTCGTCTACGGCTACGGCGCGGCAGTGATGGGCTGCGCGGACGCGGCGGAGACCCTGCTACGCCGCGGCCTGCCGAAGCTGCAGCTGACCCGCCTGATGCGGCCGTGGCTGCTCGTCGCGCTGCTCCTGGCCGGTTTTCTGCTCTGGAACGGCCAGGACTGCGCGGCGGGCGTCGGGGCTCAGTGCGTGAGCCCGGTGCAGTTCTGGATGAGTTCGGTTGGTAGTGCTTGATTTCTTGAGTGTCGGGTTTCGGTAGGCCTGTGTCTGAGGAGGAGGTGTGGGGCCCGCAAGCGTTGGTCCGGCGTGACGGCTTTCGCGGCCTTTGTGTTGCGGCGTCAGTGGAATCCGGGTGTTCGCGTTGCGGCGTCAGCGGAGGCTGGCCTGTGCTGCGATGTCGTTGGCGTACGTCGAGACGCGCGTGTACACATCGGGTTTCCCGGCGCACAGCATGCTCGACGGGGCGTACTCCGGGTGGCCGGTGCGGCAATCCATGTCGCTCCTCACCGGGATCACCGCGCGGCGCGGGTAGTCCGAGCGCTCGCCGCGGTCGGAGACGCGGGCCCAGCCGGGCATGGTGGCCTTCGTGCTGGTGGCGTACGGTCCGCCGTCGCGGCCGAGGTTCGCGGCCGAGGTTCGCGGCCGAGGTTCGCAGCCGAGGTTCGCGGCCGAGGTTCGCGGCCGAGATCCGCCGCCGAGATCCGCCGTCGCGGCCGAGGTCCGTCGTCGCGACCGGACAGACGCCCGCGCACCTTCGCCGCGGGCACCGCTTCGGCGCAGTGCGTGGCCGTCACGATCGCCGACTCGCTGATGATCGTGCTGCCGCAGCACCGCGTGCCCTGCCAGCCCAGCCAGCCTGCCCTGCCCTGTCCAGCCCTGTCCTGCCAGCCCAGCCTAACCAGCCCAACCAGCCCAGCCAGCCAGCCCTGCCCTGCCCTGCCCAGGCCAGCCCTGCCAGCCCAACCAGCCCAGCCAGCCAGCCCTGCCCTGCCCTGCCCTGCCCAGGCCAGCCCTGTCCTGCCAGCCCAGCCCAACCAGCCCAACCCTGCCCTGCCAGCCCCGCAGTCCTGCCGACTGCGGCCTTCCGCGCCCAACGCCCACCCGACACCGGCCCGTCGCCCGGTACCCACACCACCCCAGACGACCCTAAGGCCCATTTACTCCGGTTGTAGTGGTCAGAAACCAGACCACTACAACCGGAGTAAATAACCCATAGGGTCAGAACCCGGACCAGCACCCCTAGGAGCAGAGCGGCGCCACCGGCTTGTCGGATCCGGTCTGCACGTAGGTGTCCGAGATGTAGTTCCCCGCGCCGATGCGGTCCCAGATCGTGCTGGTGCCGAGCTTTCCGGTGACCGAGTCGCCGTTGACGTAGCACTCGATGGGGACCTTGGCGTAGTTCGCGGCGAGGCCCTTGATCGCGCCCGAGGTGGTGGCGCTCGCGCGGACGTTCACCGGGTCGCCGGCGGTGCTGACGGTGCCGGAGGCGGCGGACGTGCCGGTCCAGAGGTAGGTGACCTTCACGTTCCCGTTGTCGCCGAGGCCGAGGCCGCTGCCGAAGACACCGTCGGCCAGGTCGATGCCGGCCGGGTTGCCGACGGTGTAGCCGAGGTCGTCCTTCTTGTTGTTGTAGCCGTTGTGGTAGGCGGCGTACGCCTCCGGCTGGCCCTGCGGCAGGTCCTTGTACTCCGAGCGCACCGAGGCCGGGTTCCAGTAGTCGTCCTTGGTGTTCCACGGGCCGACGTCCCAGACCGGCGCGTACTCGCAGCGGGTGCCGTCGGTCCGGCACACCTTCACGCTGTACGTGCCGCTGCCCTTGGCCGAGGTCGCCTTGCCCGAGGGCAGGGCGACGAAGTGGTCGTTGCTCGTGATCACGTGGCCGTTGGCGGTGGTGTGGCCGACGAGGCCTTCGCGGGTGGCGTAGATCGTGTAGGTCAGCGGCGTGGACGCGAGCAGCGCGTCCGCCTGCGGGGCGAGGCTGCCGTTGAGGTCGACCTCGCGCACCGTCGGACGGACGCCGTCGGTCTTGCTGGACAACGAGATCCGCGTCTGGACCACGCTGACCGCGCGGCCGAAGCTGGCGGGTTGGGCGCCGGCCGGGGTCCACTCCGTCCAGTCGTCGGCGCCGGTGCGGCCGCGGACGTCGACCTCGACGTCGGTGCCCGCTGGGCGGTCCGCGGTCACCTGCGCGGTGACGCGGTTGACCGCGGAGGTGAGCGGCTGTTCGCCCGAGATGAGGTAACCCTCGCTGCCCGCCGTCATCAGATCTGTTCTGTGCCAAGTGGAATCACGAAGGGTGAGCGCGCCGCCGGAACTCTGCACGTTGACGTCATCACTGTCCACCTTGGACAGGTCGGCGCGCCAGGCGCCGGTTCCTCCCGTGGCGCCGGCGGGCACCGCGAACGCCGTGCTCCCGGCCGTGACCGCCCCCACGGCCAGCACTGCCGCGACCGCGCGGCGGACCATCACATTCCCGACCACGACCGTTCTCCATTCACTCGTTCGACGCGAATGTGGTGAAGCTTGTGCGTGGCCCGTACACGATCCGTACAACGGCGTCCCCCGACTGTATAAGGAGATGTCCGAAAGCGGTAGAATTGCCCGATATGAACGAAAACGGCGGGCTTATCCCCGTCTACATCGGACGTTCCGGGCCTCGGTAGCGCCGAAGGTAGGGACCTGGCCGGGGCGAAGATCACGAACCGGGACCGCGGGGGGCCAGTTTCCGTGGACCTCATGGACAGGTGAGCCGTCGCCGGTGTAGTTGTGGGCACGTCGGGTTCGGAAACGATTCTGGGGGCTGGTGATGGCGGGGTACCTGGTGCGCCGTGTCCTGCAGTCCCTCGTGGTGGTCGTGCTCGTCGCGGTCGTCACGTTCGTCCTGTTGCAGCTGCTGCCCGGCGGGCCGGCGCGCGCGATCCTCGGGCCGAAAGCGACGACGCTGCAGATCAACACCTTCTTGCACGACAACGGCTACGACCGGCCGCTGCCCGCGCAGTTCCTGACCTGGGCCGGCCACGTGCTGACCGGCGACCTCGGCTACTCCTACAAGCTCAACCAGCCCGTGACGGCCGTGATCGCCGACCACCTGCCCAAGACGATCCTGCTCATGACGCTGTCCACTTTGGTCGCGCTGGTGGTCGCCGTGCCGCTCGGGGTCTACCAGGCGCGCAAGCGCAACACCCCGGGCGACTACGTGGTGACCGGCCTGTCGTTCGCGTTCTACTCGATGCCGAGCTTCTTCCTCGGCGAGATCCTGGTGCTGCTGTTCGCCGTGCAGCTGCAGTGGTTCTCGCCGCTGGGGCCGAGCGGGGACTCGATCGGCGAGATCCTCACGCAGGCGCCCGCGCTGGTGCTGCCGGTGCTCACGCTGGCGCTGATCACGGTCGCCTCGTTCAGCCGGTACGCGCGCTCGTCGGTGATGGAGAACCTGAGCCAGGACTACGTGCGCACGGCGCTGGCCGGCGGCGCGAGCGATGGCAAAGTGCTGACCCGCCACGTGCTGCGCAACTCGCTGATCCCGATCGTCACGCTGCTCGGGCTGTCGCTGCCGCAGCTGTTCGCGGGCGCGCTGATCACCGAGCAGGTGTTCAACTACCCGGGCATGGGCTTCACGTTCATCCAGGGCGCGCAGGTGCACGACTACCCGCTGCTGCTGGGCATCGGGCTCGTGGTCGCGCTCGCGACCGTGGCGGGCTCGCTGCTGGCGGACATCGGCTACGCCGTGCTCGACCCGAGGGTGAAGTACTGATGACCGAGGCGAAGACACCGCCGGCCGAGCTGAAGGACCAGCCGCGCTCCGCGGCGCGGATGACGCTCCAGGCGTTCCGGGAAAACCGCCTCGCGGTCGCCGGGCTGGTGCTGATCGTCCTGTTCCTCCTCTTCTGCTTCCTGGGCCCGCTCGTCTACCACACCGAGCAGGTGGCGACGAACCTCTCCGGCGCCAACCAGCCGCCGGGCGCGGGGCACCCGCTGGGCACCGACGACGTCGGCTACGACGAACTCGGCCGGCTGATGGAGGGCGGCCGCTCTTCGCTGGAGATCGGCGTGGCGGCGGCCGTGATCGCGACGGTGTTCGGCACGCTGTGGGGCGCGATCGCCGGGTACGTCGGCGGGTTCGTCGACGCGGTGATGATGCGGGTGGTCGACACCCTGCTGGCCATCCCGACCCTGTTCCTGCTGCTGATCCTGGCGGCGATCTTCACCCCGACCGTCAGCCTGCTGATCCTGGTGGTGTCGTTCGGCGCGTGGCTGAGCCCGGCGCGGCTCGTGCGCGGCGAGACGCTTTCGCTGCGCACCCGCGAGTACGTGCAGGCGGTGCGGATGATGGGCGGCGGGAGCCGTCGTGTGGTGCTGCGGCACATCATGCCGAACGCGATCGGCACCATCGTGGTCAACGCGACCTTCCAGGTGGCCGACGCGATCCTGCTCGTCGCGTCGCTGAGCTACCTCGGCCTCGGCATCGCCCCGCCGCACGCGGACTGGGGCAACATGCTCTCCAACGGCACGGAGTTCGTGCAGAACGGCTACTGGTGGATGATCCTGCCGCCGGGCATCGCGATCATGCTCGTGGTGGTCGCGTTCAACCTGCTCGGCGACGCCCTGCGCGACGCGCTCGAAGTGCGGCTGCGGAGGCGGTGACATGAGCCCTGTTCTCAGGCTGGAAGACCTGCGCACCACCATCGACGTGCGTGACGGCGTGGTGCGGCCGGTCGACGGCGTCACGCTCGAGGTCGGCCGCGGCGAGCTGCTCGGCCTGGTCGGCGAGTCCGGCTGCGGCAAGACGATGACCGCGCTGTCGATCCTGCGCCTGCTGCCCCCGGGCGGGCGGGTCGAGTCGGGCCGGATCCTGCTCGGCGACGACGACCTGGCGGCCATGACCGGGCCGGAGCTGCGCGCCGTGCGCGGCAAGCGGATCGGCATGGTGTTCCAGGACCCGATGACCTCGCTCAACCCGACCATCCCGATCGGCAAACAGGTCACCGAGCCGCTGGAGCTGCACGAGCGGGTGTCGCGGGCGAAGCTGCGGGAGCGGGCCGTCGAGATGCTCGAGCTGGTCGGGCTGCCGGACGCGCGGCGCCGCGTCGACGACTACCCGCACCAGCTCTCCGGCGGCATGCGCCAGCGCGTGATGATCGCCCGCGCGCTGGTCTGCGAGCCGGAGCTGCTGATCGCCGACGAGCCGACCACCGCGCTGGACGTCACCGTGCAGCACCAGATCCTGGAGCTGATCGACGACCTGCGGCACCGTCTCGGCATGGCCGTGATCCTGGTTACGCACGACCTCGGCGTGGTCGCGGGCCGCGCCGACCGGGTCGCCGTGATGTACGCGGGCCGCATCGCGGAGCTGACCGGCACACGCTCGCTGTTCGGCAACCCGCGGCACCCGTACACCGAGGCGCTTTTCGAGGCACTGCCGGAAAACGCGGCGGAGTCGGGGGAGAAGCTGTACAGCATCCCGGGGCTGCCGCCGGACCTGGGCGACCCGCCGGCTGGCTGCCGCTTCGCGCCGCGCTGCCGGTACGCCACCGAGGAGTGCGTCGCGGCCGAACCGCCGCTGGACGGGGAGGTGGCCGGGCACGACTACGCCTGCTTCCACCCGGTCGGCGAGCCGGGGCTGATCGAGCTGTCGCGGGTGGTGCGGGTGCACGAGCGCGGCGGGGTGCCCGCGGACGACAGCGACGGGGTCACGGCCGCGCCGCTGCTGGAGGTCGAGCACCTGGTCAAGGACTTCGCCGTGACCCGCGGCGCGGTGCTGCGGCGGAAGGCGGGCACGGTGTCCGCGGTCGCGGACGTGAGTTTCGCCGTGGCGGCGGGGGAGACTTTCGGGCTGGTCGGCGAGTCCGGGTGCGGGAAGACCACCGTCGGACGGTCGATCGTCGGGCTGGAGGAGCCGACGTCCGGGCGGATCCGGATCGCCGGGACCGAGCTGACTTCGTTGCGGGGCAAGGAACTCCAACGGCGGCGGCGCGAGACGCACCTGGTCTTCCAGGACCCGTACGCCTCGCTCGACCCGCGGATGCGCGTCGGCGCCGTGCTGGCCGAGCCGTTGGAGATCCACGGCGTCGGCACGCGCGCGTCGCGGGCCCGGCAGGCGCGCGAGCTGCTCGCCGAGGTCGGCCTGCCCGCCGGCGCGGCCGACCGGTACCCGCACGAGTTCTCCGGCGGCCAGCGCCAGCGCATCGGCCTGGCCCGCGCGCTCGCGCTGGAGCCGAAGCTGATCGTGGCCGACGAGCCGGTGTCGGCGCTCGACGTGTCCATCCAGGCGCAGATCCTGAACCTGATGAACGACCTGCGCTCGCGGCACGGGCTGACGTACGTGTTCATCTCGCACGACCTGTCCGTGGTGCGCTACCTCGCGCAGCGGATCGGCGTGATGTACCTCGGCAAGCTGGTGGAGGTGGGGCCGGCCGCCGAGGTGCACGGACGGCCGCGGCACCCGTACACCCGCGGGCTGATCGACACCGTGCCGGTGGCCGACCCGTGGGCCGAGGGGCGCGACGGCGGGGTCACGGGGGAGCTGCCGTCGGCGCTCGACCCGCCTTCGGGCTGCCGGTTCCGCACCCGCTGCCCGTTCGCGCAGGACGTCTGCGCCGCCGAGGAGCCCGCGCTGCGGACCTTCGGCGACGGGCACCAGGCCGCCTGTCACTTCCCCCTCGAACTCCCTCTCGGACAAGAACAAAGCAACCCGCTGCTCGACGCGGAACCGACCGTCTACCAAGGAGAGAACGGATGAGAATCACCAAGGCACTCGTGCTGCCCTTGGTGCTGCTGGCCGGGCTGGCGACCGCCTGCAGCGGCAGCAGCGGCGGCTCCGGCGGCGGCACCCCGACCGAGGGCGGCACCGCGGTGTTCGCCGAGGCGCCCGGCACCCAGCCGAACTGGATCTTCCCGTTCGTCGACTCGGCGCACAACAGCGGCTACGCCACGGGCGACCTGCAGCAGCTGATGTACCGCGAGCTGTACTGGTTCGGCGACAGCAGCGGCAGCACCGGGGTGAACACCACCAAGAGCCTCGCCGACCCGCCGGTCTACAGCGACAACAACAGCAAGGTCGTCATCAACGTCAAGCCGTACAAGTGGTCCAACGGCGAGACGGTGAACGCCAAGGACGTCGTGTTCTGGATGAACATGATGTACGCGGAGAAGGCGAACTGGTACGGCTACGTGCCCGGCCAGTTCCCGGACAACGTCAAGTCGGCGACGGCCACCGGGCCGCAGCAGGTGACGCTGCAGCTCACCGACTCGTACTCGCCGACCTGGTTCACCGGTCAGGAGCTGGCGCAGGTCGCGCCGTTGCCGATGGCGTGGGACAAGACGTCCGACGCCGCGGCGTCGGGCAGCGGCGGCTGCGCGGACGACCGCGCGAAGTGCGACGCCGTCTACAAGTACCTGTACGGCAAGAGCAAGGACCTCTCGACCTACGCCACCGATCCGCTGTGGCAGGTCGTGGACGGGCCGTGGCACCTCACCGCGTTCGACGCCGAGGGCAACATCAGCTACGACCCGAACCCGAAGTACAGCGGGCCGGACAAGCCGCACCTGGCGCACTACAAGATGCAGCCGTTCACGAGCACCAGCGCGGAGTTCAACGCGCTGCGCAGCGGGAAGACCGTGAACGTCGGCGGGGTGCAGGGCGCGGACCTGCCGCAGAAGAAGGCGTCGGAGAAGCTGCCGGCCACGAACCCGTTGCAGGCCAACTACAATCTGGTGCCCGCGTACGGCTGGGGCTGGAGCACCACGCTGCTGAACATGGACAACCCGACGTTCGGGGCGGCGTTCAAGCAGCTGTACCTCCGGCAGGCCATGCAGCAGACGCTGGACCAGGAAACCGACGTGAACGTCGCGTTCCGCGGTTACGGCGCGCCGACCACGGGGCCGGTGCCGGTCAACCCGGACAACGAATACGTGACGGCGGCCGAGCGCGGCGCCGGCCCGTACCCGTTCGACAAGGCGAAGGCCAAGGGCCTGCTCACCGGCCACGGCTGGACCCTGCAGAACGGCGCGATGACCTGCACCAGCCCCGGCACCGCGCCGAACCAGTGCGGTGAGGGCGTCGCGGCGGGCACGCGGCTGGAGTTCTCGCTGCAGTACTCGACGGGCAACCCGGCGTACGGCCGGATCATGCAGCAGTGGAAGTCGGACGCCGCCGAGGCGGGCATCGTGTTCGACCTGAAGGGCCAGGAGTTCAACGCGCTGATCAACGACATCAGCAGCTGCCACGGCTCGGGCCCGACCTGCGAGTGGCAGATGGGCTTCTTCGGCTACCAGCAGTACAACGCGGTGCCGACGGGTGACCAGCTGCTGCTGCCCGGCTCGACCGGCAACATCGGCAACTACAACGACCCGAAGCTCAACTCGCTCATCCAGGCCACCCTGCACAGCGACGACAAGAACGCACTGGCCGCGTACGAGGACTACGCGGTGAACACGTTGCCGGGGCAGATCAACATGCCGCTGCGCACGTACATCGAGGTGGTGGACAAGAAGCTCGGCGGGGTGGCGTTCCCCGCCGTGCAGACGGCCCGCGCCCCGGAGGAGTGGTACTTCACGAAGTAGGCCCGGACCCACTCGCTCGGCGGGCCCCGCGTCCGCTGAGCGAACGAGCGGGAGTGCCGGCCTCCCCCTTCCGGAGGCCGGCACTCCCGCTCGAGTCCATTGGACACCGTGAGTGGCCGTCGGCGGGAGAGATCACGAAGAGTCACACTCGAACGGATTATGAACGACCTCGGGTGTCCTTCGTTCGGCGGCGTCGCTCTACTCCGAGTGGCAGTAACCTTCGCGCCATGGACGACCGAAGGACCGCTTGCCGCACGGTCCAGATGGCGGGCCTCGGCCTCGTGGCCGGGCTGGGTTTCCTGGTTTCGAGCCTGTGGTGGGCGGCCGCCGTGTGGTGGACGTGGCTGGTCGGCAGCCTGCTGGTGGGGCTGCTGACGTGGATCCTCGTGTTCGAGCTGATGCGCCTGCGTCGCGGCGGCGGCGACTGAGCGGCGCCTGTCACCTTGGCGCACCTGTCACCCCGGGGCACCTTTCACCCCGCCGCGGTTTCACCCCGCTGCGGGCGCTGGCCGGCAACCACTGAGCCGTCGCGCCACTGTCCCGCGGCCGTCGGCGCGTCTGTCCACATCGGACGCAATATCCGGGGTGCTGCCCGGAAACCCGGCGGACGGTTATCCGCGGCCGGCCAGCAGGAGGTCCCGGGTCAGCTCGAGGTGGCCGCGGTGCTGCGCCAGCTCCTCGTAGATGTGTTGCAGCGCCATGCCCTGGCTTTCGCAGATCGGGGTGTCGCGGTATTTCGGCGGCGCTTCACCGTGGCAGGGGTCCGCCGGGACCGCCGCGGCGACGTCCGCCGCGAGCTGGCCGCGGACGGCGTGCAGCCGGGCCACCAGCTCGTCGACCGGGCCGGTGGCGGTGAACTCCGCCGCCCGGTCGCGCGGCACGGCGCGGCCCGCGACGACCTGCCCGCCCCAGAAGGAGACCACGCCGAGGCAGTGCGTGACGATCGCGTACGGCGAGTTGCCGCCCGGCAGCTCCGGGCGGCGGTTGGCCAGGTCGTCGCCGAGCCCGGTGAGGACGGCGGCCATCCCGTCCAGCGCGAGGTCGACGAAGTACAGGTATCCCTCAGCGGTGATCACGCGGGGAAGCGTAGTCGCCCGAACGGATGGATCGACGAGATTTCGCGACGGGCCGTGCGCTTCGCCGCCGTCCCTGGCATGGGGTCACGGAGCATGGGGTCACGGCCGGACGAAGGAGGAGCTTGTGACAACAGGGCGTTTCACGGACAAGGTGGCGTTGGTGACGGGTGGCAGCCGCGGTATCGGGGCCGCCGTGGCGGCGCGGCTGGCGGCCGAGGGCGCGGCGGTGGCGATCGGCTACCGCGGCAACCAGGCGGCGGCCGACGACCTGGTCGCGCGGCTGCGCGCCGACGGCGCACGGGCGTTCGCCGCACAGGCCGACGTCGCCGACCCCGAGCAGACGAAGGCGCTGGTCGAGGCGGCCGTCGCCGAGTTCGGCCGGCTCGACGTGCTCGCCTCGTGCGCGGGCATCGAGCACTTCGGCGCGCTGGAGAACCTGACCCCGGCGGACTTCGACCGGGTCTTCGCGGTCAACACGCGCGGCCAGCTGTTCGCGGTCCAGCACGCCGCGGCGCACCTGCCCGACGGCGGGCGGATCGTGCTCACGTCTTCGGTCAGCGCCTCGCGCGCGGTGTTCGGCCACACGCTGTACGCCTCGTCGAAGGCCGCGGTGGAGTCGATGGTGCTGAACCTGTCGGCGGAGCTGGGGAAGCGCGGCATCACCGTCAACGCCATCGCGCCGGGCGGCACGGCCACCGACATGGCGGCGGAGAACGCGGCCCACTACCAGCACCCGGACCTGGCCGGCCGGCTGTCGATGGACGAGTGGCTCACCTCCCACGGCGCGCTCGGCCGCCTGGCCACCCCGGCGGAGGTCGCGGCCGGGTACGCCTTCCTCGCCTCCGGCGACGCCGCCTACATGACCGGGCGCACCCTTCAACTGGACGGCGGTTTCTTCTGAGCCATCAGGGGTTCCGCGCAAATGGTGCGGAGCATCAGTCCACTCAGGACACTCGGCGATCCCGGGCGGATCAGGGCAGATCAGGGCAGGGGGAACAGCGTGATCTGCGCGGGATCGTCCGGGATCCCGATGAACCGGGCGCACTTGCGGCAGGTGACCGGCCGCCGGGACGGGGTGATCTCGCCGCCGGAGCCGAGGCCCGACCAGCCCTGATGGCAGGCGGGGGCGGGCAGTGTCAGCGAGTTGAGCCACTCGACCCAGACGACGGCGTGGACGACGTCGGAGCGGCCGATGTGCAGCCGCCGGCCTTCGAAGAGCCGGTGTTGCGCCTCGGCGAAGGCCTCCGGGTCGATCCGGTTGACCGGGAACAGGGGAATCGGCTCGCTCACCGCGTCATTATCGCCGCGCCGGGCGCCGGGGCCGGGCTCCGCGCGGTACCCGGCGTGGCGGGCGGGCCTGCGACCGTCCACAAAGGCCTATTCAGGGCCGGGTAAAGACTGAGCCGTTCGGCCTAAGATCGCTACCATTAGTGAGCGTGAAGGCACAAGGAGCCATATCTCACAAGCCGCAGCCCTGTAGGCAGTGAATCACCGACTGTAAATTTAGTTGTCGTACTACATCTAAGCGCAGGGGATCAGTGTCGCTCCCGAACGTGCGTAGCCGAAGTTCACGGGAGGGCTGACCATGACGACCGCAAGCACGGGCACCGACGAGCGGCTGGAACACCGAGCCGCCGCGCTGTACGCCGGTGACCAGCAGGTTCGCGCAGCCGATCCGCTTGACTCCGTGAGTGCGGCGATCCGGCGGCCGGGGCTGTCGCTCCAGCGGGTCGTCGCCACGATCATGGAGGAATACGCGGACCGGCCGGTGCTGGGGGAGCGGGCGAAGGAGCTCGTCACCGATCCGGCGACCGGCCGCGTCACGCTGGAGCTGGTGCCGCGGTTCGAGACGATCACCTACGGCGAGCTGTGGGACCGCGTCGGCGCCGTCGTCGCCGAGTGGCACCACGACGCGCGAAACCCGTTGGCGCCCGACGAGTTCGTCGCCATCCTCGGGTTCACCAGCACCGACTACACGACCCTCGACCTGGCGTGCACGCGGATCGGCGCGGTCTGCGTGCCGCTGCAGGCCGGCGCGACCGCGGGGCACCTGAAGCCGATCATCGCCGAGACCGAGCCGCGCATCCTCGCCGCGAGCGTGGAGAACCTGGACACCGCCGTCGAAGCGATCGCGGAGAGCGCGTCGGTGCGACGGCTGCTGGTGTTCGACTACCACGCCGAGGTCGACGAGGAGCGCGAGCAGTTCGAGGCCGCGCGGCAGCGGCTCGCGGAGTCCGGCAGCACGGTGGTCCTCGACACGCTGGCCGACGTGATCGCGCGCGGGCAGGCGCTGCCGCCGGCGCCGGAGTTCGACCCGGGCCCGGCCGGCGACCGGCTGGCCCTGCTCATCTACACCTCCGGCAGCACCGGCACGCCCAAGGGCGCCATGTACACCGACCGGCTGGTGCGCGAGCTGTGGTTCGGGTTCTGGCCGGAGAAGACCGGTTACGCGGTGCTGGGCATCAACTACATGCCGATGAGCCACGTCGCGGGCCGCGCGCTGCTGCTCGGCACGCTGGCCGACGGCGGCACCTCGTACTTCGTCGCGAAGAGCGACGTGTCGACGTTGTTCGAGGACATCGCGCTGGCGCGCCCCACCGAGATGATGATGGTGCCGCGGATCTGCGACATGCTGTTCCAGCGCTACCAGAGCATGCTGGACACCGGCTCCGGGACCGAGGAAGAGGTGAAGGCGCAGCTGCGCGAGAAGGTCCTCGGCGGCCGGCTGCTGTGGGCGGGCTTCGGGTCCGCGCCGCTTTCGGCCGAGATGGCGGCGTTCATCGAGTCCTGCATCGAGATCCCGCTGCACGACGGCTACGGCTCGACGGAGGCGGGCGCCGTCCTGCTGGACCACTTCATCTCACGGACGCGGGTCACCGGCTACAAGCTGGTCGACGTCCCCGAGCTGGGGTACTTCACCACGGACCTGCCGCACCCCCGGGGCGAGCTGCTGATCAAGTCGTCGGCACTGGTGCCGGGTTACTTCAAGCGGCCGGACGCCACGGCCGAGGTGTTCGACGGCGACGGCTACTACCGCACCGGCGACATCATGGCCGAGCTCGGGCCCGACGAGCTGGTCTACCTCGACCGCAGCAAGAACGTGCTCAAGCTGTCGCAGGGCGAGTTCGTCGCCGTCTCCCGGCTGGAGGCGGTGTTCGCGACCAGCCCGCTGGTCCGGCAGATCTACGTCTACGGCAGCAGCGAGCGCTCGTACCTGCTCGCGGTGGTCGTGCCGACGCCGGAGGCACTGGAGCGCGGCGGCGATCTGAAGGCGGCGGTGAGCGAGTCGCTGCAGCAGATCGCGAAGGAGGCGGACCTCAACTCCTACGAGATCCCGCGTGACTTCCTGCTGGAGACCGAGCCGTTCACGCCGGAGAACGGCCTGCTGTCGGGGATCCGGAAGCTGTTGCGCCCCAAGCTGAAGGAGTTCTACGGCGAGCGGCTGGAGCAGTTCTACCAGGAGCTGGCCGACCGCGAGGCGAACGAGCTGCGCGCGCTGCGCCGCACCGGCGGCGACGAGCCGGTGTTCGACACGGTGGTCCGCGCCGCGCGGGCCGTGCTCAGCTCCTCGGCCGGTGACCTGGCGCCGGACGTGCACTTCATGGACCTGGGCGGCGATTCGCTGTCCGCGCTGTCGTTCTCCACGCTGCTCAAGGAGATCTTCGACGTCGAGGTCCCGGTGGGCGTGGTCATCAGCCCCGCCAACGACCTGCGGCACCTGGCCGCGTACATCGAGGCCGCGCGTGAGTCCGGCGTGCGGCGGTCGACCTTCGCCAGTGTGCACGGCGAAGGCGCCACCGTGGCCCGGGCCGCGGACCTCACGCTCGACAAGTTCATCGACGCGGAAACCCTGGCCGCGGCGAAGGATCTGCCGCGTCCGAGCGGTCAGGCGCGCACCGTGCTGCTGACCGGCTCGAACGGCTACCTCGGCCGGTTCCTGTGCCTGGAGTGGCTGGAGCGGCTCGACGAAACCGGCGGCAAGCTGATCTGCATCGTCCGCGGCAGCACGGCCGAGGCGGCGCGCAAGCGGCTCGAAGACGCGTTCGACAGCGGTGATGCGGGCCTGCTGCGGCACTTCCGGGAGCTGGCCGCGGAGCACCTGGAGGTCCTCGCGGGCGACATCGGGGACGCGGACCTCGGGCTCGACGAGCCGACCTGGCGCCGGCTGGCCGACACCGTCGACCTGATCGTGCACCCGGCCGCGCTGGTCAACCACGTGCTGCCCTACGACCAGCTGTTCGGGCCGAACGTCGTCGGCACCGCGGAGCTGATCCGGCTGGCGCTGACCACGCGGGTCAAGCCGGTCACCTACCTGTCGACGGTGGGCGTGTTCACCGAGGAGGCCGCGGGCACCGACGAGTACTCCGACATCCGCGTCACCTGCCCGGTGCGCGCGATCAACGAGGAGTACGCCAGCGGTTACGGGACGAGCAAGTGGGCCGGCGAGGTCCTGCTGCGCGAGGCGCACGACCTGGCGCGGCTGCCGGTCGCGACGTTCCGCTCCGACATGATCCTGGCGCACAGCCGGTACGCGGGGCAGCTCAACGTGCCCGACATGTTCACCCGGCTGCTGCTCAGCCTCATCGTCACCGGCATCGCGCCGCGGTCCTTCTACAACAGCGACCGGCCCGCGCACTACGACGGGCTCCCGGCCGACTTCACCGCCGAGGCCATCACGACCGTCGGGCTGGCCGACGCCGAGGGGTACCGGACCTACAACGTGATGAACCCGCACGAGGACGGCATCTCGCTCGACGTCTACGTGGACTGGCTGAACGAGGCCGGCTACCGGATCCAGCGGATCGACGACTACGCCGAGTGGTTCACCCGGTTCGACAGCGCCATCCGCAGCCTGCCGGAGCTGCAGAGGCAGCACTCGCTGCTGCCGCTGCTGCACGCGTTCGCCCGGCCGGCCGAGGCCGTCGACGGGGCGGGCGACATCCCGACCGAGCGCTTCCGCACGGCCGTCCAGGTGGCGAAAGTGGGCGCGGACAAGGACATCCCGCACGTGTCCGCGGCGCTCATCCGGAAGTACGCGACGGACCTCGAGAGTCTGAACCTCCTCCTCTGACCCGCTGAACTGCCGTCAAGGCCTCCTTACCCGCGTGGCACGCGGGTAAGGAGGCCTTGACGGACAAAAGGGTCTTATGGGGACGGCGCGAGCGGGGCGGGGCCGCGGGCTCTTGACTTCGCTGCGTGCGGAGTCCTACCGTCTGAGTCACTTCGGTAGGAATCTTTCCTAACACCGGGCTCCTGCCGGGCACCGCCGCCTTGGTCCCCGTTGTCCCCGGAAGGATTTCCCATGGCCAGCTCTCTTTGCCGAGCCCTGACGATCGCCGCGGCGGCGCTGCTGCCCGCGGCCGCGCTGGCGGCCGGTGGTGTCGCCCAGGCCTCGCCCCAGTCACCGCTCCAGTCGTCGCCCCGGTCGTTCCCGGCGAAGTTCGCCGCGCCCTACCTCGAACTCAGCGGCGACACCGTCGGCGACATGGCCGCCGACAAGAGCGCGTCCGGCGTCGACCACTACACGCTGGCGTTCCTGATCCCGAAGAGCGGCTGCACCGCGAAGTGGGAGAACGGCGATTCCGCGGTCGGCGCGTTCAAGTCCCAGATCAGTTCGCTGCAGTCGGCGGGCGGCGACGTGATCATCTCGTTCGGTGGTGCCGAAGGCGGTGAGCTGGCTCAGACCTGCACGTCCGCGAGCAGCCTGCAGGCCGCGTACGCGAACATCGTGAAGACCTACAACGTGCACCGGCTGGACTTCGACATCGAGGGCGGCCCGCTGGACGACACCGCGTCCGTCCAGCGCCGGGACACCGCGCTGGCGGCGCTGCAGAAGGCCGACCCGTCGGTGCAGGTCGACTACACGCTGCCGGTCGCCCCGGACGGGCTGGAGGGCAACGCGCTCTCCCTGCTCAAGGACGCCAAGAGCAAGGGCGTGAAGGTCAGCACGGTCAACATCATGACCATGGACTTCGGCGACGGCGAGAACGCGCTCAACGACGCGGAGTCCGGGGCGAACGCCACTGAGAAGCAGCTCGCGAGCCTGTACGGCGAGTCCGCTTCGGCGGCGTGGGCACAGCTCGGGCTGACGCCGATCGCGGGCCGGAACGACGACAACGAGAACTTCACCCAGGACAACGCCAAGACGCTGGAGGCGTTCGCGGCGTCCAAGGGTGTTTCGCTGCTGGCGTTCTGGGAGGTCGACTCTTACGACAAGAAGGTCGGTTACGCGTACTCGAAGATCTTCGGCAAGATCTGAGCGACGCGGGACGGCCCGGCCGGGGACAGGTGCCCCCGACCGGGCCGTTTCGCGTTTCCCGCCGGGCCGCCGAAGTCCGGACCTCACGTTTCCGGCAGTCTGGACGTCTTCACGGTGGAGGGAGCACGAGGCAACCACCGGGAGCGAAGGGACGAGGGGCATGGGTGTCCGGCACACGGTCATGGACTCGCCGGTGGGGGAGCTGACGCTGGTCGCGGACGGGGACGCGCTGATCGGCGTCTACTTCGACGGGCACAAGCGCGCGCCGCGGCTGGACGGCCTCGGGCCGCGCGAGGACTCGGTGTTCGAGGACTCGGTGGTCGGCGAGGCGGCGTTCGGCGGGGGAGTGTTCGGCGAGGCGGTCCGGCAGCTGCGTGAGTACTTCGCGGGCGAGCGGACCGAGTTCGACCTTCCGCTCGCGCCCCGTGGGTCGGAGTTCGAGCGGAAGGTCTGGGCGCTGCTGACGAAGATCCCGCATGGCGAGACGCGCACGTACGGCCAGCTCGCGGCCGAGCTGGGCGACCCCGGTGCCGCGCAAGCCGTCGGGAACGCCAACGGCTGGAACCCGATCAGCATCGTCGTGCCGTGCCACCGGGTGGTCGGCGCGAGCGGCGGGCTCACCGGCTACGCGGGCGGCGTCGAGCGCAAACGCTTTCTCCTGAGCCTGGAGGAGCCGCCGGCGGCCGAGGACGGCAGGCTGTTCTGAGAATTCTGATGCGCGTGAAGGCAGGGGAGGGGGAGTCGTGACGGGCCGGAACCGGGTCACGCCCACGGGGGAGATCGAGGCGTTCGCGCTGCGCGGCGCGTGGACGGGCAACCGCGGCATCCTCCACTCGGGCCGGGAGATCGTCCGGTTCCACGCGAGCGACCTCTGGATCACCTGCGCGCTGGAGTTCCGCGGGCGGTGGCGTGCGCAGTGGCTGCCGAACCGCTGGACGCCGCTGTACTTCCACGACGAGGCGGTGGCGTTCGCTGCCGGGCACCGGCCGTGCGGCGAGTGCCGGCACCAGGACTACCGGGCCTACCGCGACGCCTGGGCCGAGGAGTCGCGGGTGCCGCAGCCGTCGGCGAAGGAGATGAACCGGCAGTTGCACAGCGAGCGCCTCTTCCGCGGCACGCACCGGCGGCGGTTCCACGAGCTGCCGTGGGCCGGGCTGCCCGACGGTGTCTTCGTGCTCCGTGACGGAGTCCCCGCGCTGGTGATCGACGGGCACCTGACCGAGTGGACCCGCGAGGGCTACGGCGCTCGCCGGCCGCGGCCGAAGGCGGGCACGGCGATGGTCGTCACGCCACCGTCCACAGTGGCCGTTCTCCGCGCCGGCTACCCGGTGCAGGTCGACGACGGGGCCCGCCGGTGAGCGCGCGGCCGTTCGAGCGGGTGGTGGACGAGCACGGGCCGATGGTGCTGCGCGTCTGCCGCGCCGTGGTGGGCCCGACCGACGCCGAGGACGCGTGGTCCGAGACGTTCCTGTCCGCGCTGAAGGCGTACCCGGAGCTGCCCGCGGACGCGAACGTCGAGGCGTGGCTGGTCACGATCGCGCACCGCAAGGCGATCGACCTGCTGCGCGCGCGGGCGCGGCGGCCCGTCCCGGTGGACGCGCTGCCGGAGGAGCCGAGCCGCACCGGCCGCCCCGAGGACTGGGACGGCGACGTGTGGCACGCGCTCGCGGAGCTGCCGGACAAGCAGCGCGCGGCGGTCGCCTACCACTACCTGGCCGGCTTCCCCTACCGCGAGGTCGCCGCGATCACCGGCGGCACCGCCGACGCGGCCCGGCGCGCGGCCGCGGACGGCATCAAAGCGTTGCGGCTGAAGGACTTGCGCGCTACGGAGCCGGGCGGCGCAGAATCGGGCGGCGCAGGGTCGGGCACGCGGGCGCCGGGCGCAGGCCGCCGGGCCGAGACCGAAGGAGCACCCGCATGACCGAGCTGTCCAGGCCCGAGCTGTCCAAGACCGAGCCATCCAACACCGAGCCATCCGGCACCGAGCTGTCCAAGACCGAGCTGCTGACAACACTGCCGGGCCCGGACGAGGCCACCGAAGCCAGGCTGCGCGCGCGACTCGCCGAGCTGGCCCAGCGCGACGGCCTGCTCGACGTCGCCTACCGGACCGTCGACTCGCCGGTCGGGCCGCTGCTGCTCGCCGCGACCGAGCAGGGCCTGGTGCGCGTCGCGTTCGGGATCGAAGGGCACGAAGACGTGCTGGCGGAGCTGGCCGGGGCGGTCAGCCCGCGGATACTGGCCGCGCCCGCGCGGCTGGACCCGGTCGCCCGGGAGCTGGACGAGTACTTCACCGGGCGACGGCGCGCGTTCGATGTGCCGCTGGACTTCCGGCTGTCCAAGGGTTTCCGCCGCGAGGTGCTCACGCACCTGGCCGAGATCCCTTACGGCCGAACGGAAAGCTACGCCGAGGTCGCCGCCGCGTCGGGCAGTCCGAGGGCGGTGCGCGCGGTCGGCACGGCGTGCGCGACGAACCCGCTGCCGCTGGTCGTCCCGTGCCATCGGGTGGTCCGCTCGAACGGCACGTCCGGGCGCTACCGCGGTGGCGAGGCCGCGAAGCTCACGCTGCTCACCCTGGAAGGCTCGTGAGTGTTTATGACGGTTAGAACCGTCATAAACACTCACGAGCCAGTCCCGGTCAAGCCCGCGGGTAGGTGGACGCGCGCACGACCAGCTCCGGGGTGAACGTCACCTGCTGGTGCTCGTGCGCCGGGTCGGTGGTCTCCTGCATCAGCAGCTCCGCGGCCGTCCGGCCGAGCTGGCGGCGCGGCTGGCGGACCGACGTCAGCGGCACGGTGGCGGCCGCGGCGAACTCGATGTCGTCGTAACCGACGATGGCCAGGTCGTCCGGGACGCGCAGGCGCAGCGCGGCGCACACCTGCAGCAGGCCCAGCGCCAGCAGGTCGTTGGCGCAGAACGCCGCGGTCGGGCGGGACGCGGCGGGCAGGCCGGCCAGGCGCTGGCCCGCGTTGCCGCCGTCGGCGACCCCCATCTGCGACGTCGTCAGGTCGACCAGGTGGTCCGGGCCGAGGCCGGCCGCGCGCAACGCCCGCAGCGCGCCCTCGCGACGGTCCCGCACCTGGCCGATGCCCAGCTGCCCGCCCACGAACCCGATCCGCTCGTGCCCCTGCTCCACCAGGTGCCGCACCGCGATCTCGCCGCCCACCACGTCGTCGACGGCGACCGAGCAGTGGCTGGCCGTGTGCCGGGTGCGGTCGACGATCACCAGCGGCGTGCCGCGCCGCGCGATCTCGTCGAGCTGGGGCGAGCCGGGGTCGACGGGCGTGATCAGGATGCCCTGCACCCGCTGCTGCTCCAGCCGGCCGAGGTAAGCGGCCTCGCGGGTGGCGAGATTGGCGCTGTTGCACAGGAACAGCGACAGGTCCTCTTCGTCGGCGGTGTCCTCCATGCCCGCGGCCACGTCGGTGAAGAACGGGTTGCGGCCGTCGAGCATCACGTACGCCAGCACGCGGCTGTGCCCGGCGCGCAGCTGCCGCGCCGATTCGTTGCGCACGAACCGCAGCTCGGCCATCGCGGCCTCGACCTTCGCCCGGGTGCCGGGGCTGACCCGGTCCGGCCGGTTGAGCACGTTGGAGACCGTGCCGAGGGAGACCCCGGCCGCGGCCGCGACGTCCTTGATGCCGGCGGCGCGGGCCTCGGCGGGCCCGGACCCGGGGGAGTCTTGCACCGTCATCGCGGCCCTTCGTGCGGAACCGGCCGGTCGGAAACCGCTGTCGGACAAGCTGCCGAACCGGTGATCGAACCCGCTGGTGAGCGGGGGTGTTGAAACGTGCCAATTGGCCTGAACCGACTGAAAAATCGTTTCATTCCTGGTTTTCGCTCGTCATTGACTTCACCTTCTGACGCATAGTAGCGTCACCGCGCCAGGTTTGTGAAACCTTTCAATCCGGAGGTCGCGATGAGGCGGCAGGAGCCGGGCCGCGTGCCCCTACTGGAGGTCCGCGGCGTGACCAAGTCGTTCGGCGCGGTCGCGGCGGTCGCCGGGGTGTCGTTCCCGCTGTTCGCCGGCGAGGCCCACGCGCTGGTCGGGGAGAACGGCGCGGGCAAGTCGACCATCGTCAAGATGCTCGCCGGGGTGCACCGGCCAGACGAGGGCGCGCTGCTGCTGGACGGCGAGCCGGTCGCGTTCTCCTCGCCCGCCGGCGCCAAGGCAGCCGGCATCGCGGTCATCTACCAGGAGCCCACGCTGTTCCCCGACCTCTCGGTGGCGGAGAACATCGTGATGGGCCGGCATCCGCGCCGCGGCCTCGGGATGATCGACCGCGCCGCCATCCGCGCCGAGGCCGAGCGGCTGTTCGCGCGGCTGGGCGTGCGGATCGACCCGGGCCGTCCCGCGCGCGGGCTGTCGATCGCCGACCAGCAGATCGTCGAGATCGCCAAGGCGCTCAGCGCGGACGCGCGGGTGCTGGTGATGGACGAGCCCACCGCGGCGCTGAGCCTGGTCGAGGTCGAGCGGCTGTTCTCCGTCGCGCGCGCTTTGCGTGACGAGGGCGCGGCGATCATGTTCATCTCCCACCGGTTCGAGGAGATCACCGAGCTGTGCCAGCGCGTGACGATCATGCGCGACGGCAAGCACGTCTCCACCGACCCGGTCGACGAGGTGACCGTCGAGGAAATGGTGCGCCGCATGGTCGGACGTGACCTGGACGCGTTGTTCCCCAAGCAGGACGTGGAACCCGGCGCGGTCGTACTGGAGGTCGAAGGCCTTGCGCGCGAAGGCGTTTTCCACGACATCTCGTTCTCGGTCAGGGCGGGCGAGATCGTCGCGTTCGCCGGGCTGGTCGGCTCGGGGCGGTCGGAGGTCGTGCAGGCGGTGTTCGGAGTGGACGGACGCGATGCCGGAGTCGTGCGCCTGAACGGAAAGAAGCTGCGCGCCGGCTCGCCGCGCGCCGCGATGTCCGCCGGGATGGCGCTGGTCCCGGAGGACCGGCGGCAGCAGGGCCTGGTGATGGACCTGTCGATCGAGCGGAACGTGACGCTGCCGCGTTCGCGCGCGCTCTCGAAGCTCGGCCTGCTTCTCGGCCCCGGTGAACGCCGCGAAGCGGTGCGCTGGACGGAGCGGCTGCGCACGAAGTACCGGCGCCTCGGCGATCCCGTCGCCACGCTTTCGGGCGGCAACCAGCAGAAGGTGGTGCTGGCCAAGTGGCTCGCGATGGCGCCGAAGGTGCTGATCGTGGACGAGCCGACGCGCGGCATCGACGTCGGCACCAAGGCCGAGGTGCACCGGCTGATGTCCTCGCTCGCGGCCGAGGGCGTCGCCGTGGTGATGGTGTCCTCGGAGCTGCCGGAGGTGCTCGGCATGGCCGACCGGGTGCTGGTCATGCGCGAGGGCCGGATCGTCGCGGAGATCCCGCGGGCCGAGGCCACCGAAAGCTCGGTGATGTTCGCGGCGATGGGACAGGGAGCGGCGGCGTGAACCCGATCAAGGCAGCGCAGGTGGCGGCGAGTGTGAGTGCGGCTAGGGCTGCGCAGGCGGCGGCGTGCGTGGCCGCGATCGAGGCGGCGCAGGTAGTGGCGAGTGTGAGTGCGACCAGGGCTGCGCAGGTGGCGCCGAGTGTGAGTGCGGCTAGGGCGGCGCAGATAGCGGCGAGTGTGCGTGCGGTTAGGGCAGCGCAGATAGTGGCGAGCGTGGCCGCGATCGAGGCGGCACAGGGAGCGGCGGCGTGAACGCGACCAAGACGGGGCCGGAGGCGGCGGGCGAAGTGGCGGCGCCTCCGCCCCACGAACCGACCGCGTCGTCCCGGAAATCGTTGCTGGGCGCGATTTTCCGGGCGCGGGAGTCGGGCATCGTGCTCGCTCTCGTCGTGCTGGTCGTGGTCACCGTGACGCAGAACCCGAGGTTCCTGTCCGGGCAGAGCATCCGCGACATCCTGCTGGGCACGGCGATCCTCGCGGTGCTGGCGGTCGGGCAGTCGGTCGTGATGATCACCCGCAACATCGACCTGTCCGTCGGGTCGGTGCTGGGGCTCTCGGCGTTCGCCGTCGGGTCGCTGCTGCGCGGGAACCCGGGCCTGCCCGTGGTGGTGGCGCTGCTCGCCGGGCTCGCGGTCGGCGCGGTCTGCGGGCTGGTCAACGGCGCGGTGGTCCGGTTCGGGCAGGTGCCCGCACTGGTGGTCACGCTCGGCACGCTGTACGCCTTCCGCGGCGTCAGCTACTTCTGGGCCGGCGGCCAGCAGATCAACGCGGACCAGCTGCCGGGCTCGTTCCTCGGCTTCGGCGACTCGTCCGTGCTCGGCGTGCCGTGGCTGGTGCTGATCGCGGTGGTGGTGATGGTGGTGGCCGGTGTGGTGCTGCGGAACTACCGAGGCGGCCGCGAGCTGTACGCGATGGGCTCGAGCCCGCAGGCCGCCCGGCTGGCCGGCATCAAGGTCGGGCGCAACACCACCGTCGCGTTCCTCGTCAGCGGGGCGCTCGCCGGTCTGGCCGGGGTGCTGTTCGCGGCGCGCTTCGGCACCATCGACGCGGCCGCGGGCACCGGGTACGAGCTGAACGTGGTCGCCGCCGCCGTGGTCGGCGGGGTCGCGGTGTTCGGCGGCAGCGGCTCGGTGTGGGGCGCGAGCCTCGGCGCCCTGCTGCTGACCGTCATCGGCAGCGCGCTGGCCGTGCTCGACATCAACCAGTTCTGGCAGCAGGCGATCGTCGGCGCGCTGATCCTGCTGGCCATCGGGGCGGACCGGCTGGTCGCCGTGCGCGTCACGCGGTCACTCAAGAAGAGGAACTCCCATGTCTGACACCGCAGCGCCGTCCGGCGGCCGGCCCGCCTGGCTCTCGCGCCTGGCGAGCTGGGACGCCGCCGTCATCCTGGTCACGGTGGTGGTGCTGCTGGTCGCCTCCGGCGCGGTCGACAACTTCGGCACCAGCCGCAACTACACCTTCCTGCTGCTCGACCTGCTGCCGATCGCGCTGATCGCGCTGCCGATGACGTTCATCATCGTCACCGGCGAGATCGACCTCTCGGTGGCGAGCACGCTCGGGCTCACCTCCGCGGTGATGGGCTCCCTGTGGAACACGGGGATGACGATCGAGTCGATCATCCCGATCAGCATCGTGCTCGGCGCGGTGCTGGGCGCGGTGAACGGCTTCTTCGTCACGGTGCTGAAGCTGCCTTCGCTGGCCGTCACCATCGGCACCATGGCGCTGTACCGGGGCCTGGCGTTCGTGGTGCTCGGCGACGGTGCGGTGGCGGACTTCCCGCGGGCCTACACCTCGTGGGTCACCGGGACCCTCGGCGGCGGCCCGATCCCGAACGTGCTGGTGCCGCTGGTGGTACTGGCCCTGGTCTTCGGCGTGGTCCTGCACGCCACGCCGATCGGGCGCGCGGTGTTCGCGGCCGGAGCGAGCGAGCAGGCCGCGCGGTTCGCCGGCGTCCGCACCGGGCGGCTGAAGTTCTGGCTGTACGTGGTGTGCGGCGCGATGTCCGGGCTCGCCGGGGTGCTGTGGACGCTGCGCTACTCCAGTGCCCGCGCCGACAACGGCTTCGGCATGGAGCTGGCCGTGGTCGCCGCCGTGCTGCTCGGCGGCGTGTCGATCTTCGGCGGCAAGGGCACACTGCCGGGTGTGCTCGCCGGGGTGGTGCTGCTGGCCGGGCTGCAGAACGCGCTGCGGCTGCAGGACGTCTCGAACGAGGCGCTCAACATCGTCACCGGGGTGCTGCTGATCGTCTCGGTGCTGCTGCCCAACATCCTCTCCTCCGCCCGCGCGGCCCTGCGGCGCCGGCGAAGGCGCTCCCCGTCCCCTGACCCCCCATCCTCTGACCCCGGAGTGCTCGCCGGTATCGAGCAGTGATCAGAAAGGTGACGAAGATGTCCCGTCGATTTCTCACCGGCGCGCTCTCGGCGGCCACCGCGGCCGGGCTGGTGCTCAGCCTGGCCGCCTGCGGTGGCACGACCAAGAACGACAGCTCCGGCTCCGGGCCCGCGCAGTCGACCGCGACCGCCGATCCCGGCGCCGCGAGCAAGCAGGGCGTCAAGATGGCGTTCCTGCCCAAGCAGCTGAACAACCCGTACTCCGACATCGAGGTGGGCGGCGGCAAGACCGCGCTCGACGAGCTCAAGGGCGTCTACAAGCTGGTCGGGCCCAACGACGCCAGCGCGTCGTCCCAGGTCAGCTACATCAACACGCTGATCCAGCAGCAGCAGGACGTGATCGGCATCGCGGCGAACGACCCGAACGCGGTCTGCCCGTCGCTGAACCAGGCCCGCAGCGCCGGCATCAAGGTCGTCGCGTTCGACTCCGACGCGGCGAAGGACTGCCGCGACGTGTTCATCAACCAGGCCTCCACGCAGGGCATCGGCGAGCAGCTGGCGAAGATGGCCAGTGAGCTGGCCGGCGGCGAGGGCGAGATCGCCATCCTGTCGGCGACCCCCAACGCCACCAACCAGAACGCCTGGATCGAGGTGCTCAAGCAGCAGCTGGCCAAGCCGGAGTACGCGAAGCTGAAGCTGGACAAGATCGCCTACGGCAACGACGACGACCAGAAGTCGTTCCAGGAGGCCCAGGGCCTGCTGCAGTCGTTCCCGAACCTCAAGGTGATCGTCTCGCCGACCACGGTCGGCATCGCGGCCGCCGCGCGTTACGTCAGCACGTCGAGCTACAAGGGCAAGGTCCAGGTCACCGGGCTCGGCACGCCGAACCAGATGCGCGCGTTCGTCAAGGACGGCACCGTGAAGAAGTTCGCGCTGTGGAACCCGGCCGACATCGGCTACCTCGCCGCGTACGCCGGCGTCGCGCTCAGCTCCGGCCAGATCACCGGCGCGCCGGGGCAGAAGTTCAAGGCGGGCAAGCTCGGCGACTACACCGTCGGGGCGAACGGCGAGATCGTCCTCGGCCCGCCGACCGTGTTCGACTCGGCCAACATCGACAAGTTCAACTTCTGATCTGTCCACAAAGGATTGACCATGGCGCGGTACTGCTTCTGCCTCCAGGTGAAGCCCGAGCGGATGGCCGAGTATGCCGAGCGGCACCGCTCGGTCTGGCCGGAGATGCGGGCCGCGCTGGCGGACAGCGGGTGGCGCAACTATTCGCTGTTCCTGCGCGAAGACGGCCTGCTGATCGGCTACGTCGAGGCCGAAGACCTAGCCGACGCCCAAGCCGCGATGGCCCGCACCGAAGTGAACGCCCGTTGGCAGGCGGAGATGGCCGGGTTCTTCACCGGGCTCGGCGGGCGGGCCGCGGACGAGGATCCGTGGCTGCTCACCGAGGTCTTCCATGCTGCTTGACAACACCGCGCGCAAGCGCCTGATGAGGAAAGACGTGATCGACTTGTCCGACCTGACGGCCGTGAAATCCGCGCTGCGGGCGCAGCGGATCGAGACGCCCTCCTGGGCGTTCGCCAACTCCGGCACCCGGTTCAAGGTGTTCCCGCAGGCCGGGGTGCCGCGCACGCCCGAGGAGAAGATCGCGGACGCGGCGACGGTGCACCGCTTCACCGGCGCGGCCCCGAGCGTCGCGCTGCACATCCCATGGGACCGCGTGGACGACTTCGGCGCGCTGACCCGGTACGCCGAAGACCTCGGTGTCGAGGTCGGCGCCATCAACACCAACGTCTTCCAGGACGAGGACTACAAGCTCGGCTCGGTCACCAACCCGGACCCGGGGGTGCGCCGCAAGGCCACCGACCACCTGCTCGAGGCGATCTCCATCATGGACGCCACCGGCTCGCGGGACCTGAAGCTGTGGTTCTCCGACGGCATCAACTACCCCGGCCAGGACGACCTGCGCGACCGGCAGGACCGGCTGGCCGAGGCGTTGCTGGAGGCCTACAACCGGCTCGGTGACGACCAGCGGCTCCTGCTGGAGTACAAGCTGTTCGAGCCCGCCTTCTACGCCACCGACATCCCGGACTGGGGCACGTCCTACGCGCACTGCCTGGAGCTGGGCGAGCGGGCGACCGTGTGCATCGACACCGGCCACCACGCGCCGGGCACGAACATCGAGTTCATCGTCGCGTTCCTGCTGCGGGCGGGCAAGCTCGGCGCGTTCGACTTCAACTCGCGCTTCTACGCCGACGACGACCTGATGGCCGGCGCGGCCGACCCGTTCCAGCTGTTCCGGATCATGTACGAGATCGTCCGCGGCGGAGCCCTCGACCCGGCGTACGGCATCCGGTTCATGCTCGACCAGTGCCACAACATCGAGGCGAAGATCCCGGCGATCATCCGCTCGGTGATGAACGTGCAGGAGGCCACGGCCAAGGCGCTGCTGGTCGACCGCGACGCCCTGCGCGCGGCCCAGCGCGAGGGCAAGGTGCTGGAGTCCAACGCGATCCTGATGGACGCCTACAACACCGACGTCCGCCCGATCCTGTCCGACCTGCGCACCGAGTCGGGCCTGGACCCGGACCCGATCGCGGCGTATCACCGCAGTGGGTACCAGGAGAAGATCGTCGCTGAACGAGCTGACGGCCAGCAGGCCGGATGGGGAGCCTGAGCTGTGCCTGACCAGAAGAGCGTGGCAGCCGAACTCGTCGCGCGCAGCAACGCGCTCGGCGCCGATCCGCGCAACACCAACTACGCCGGGGGCAACACGTCGGCCAAAGGGTCCACAGTGGACCCGGTCACCGGAGGACCCACGGAACTGTTGTGGGTCAAGGGTTCCGGCGGCGACCTCGGCACGCTGACCGAGGCCGGGCTCGCCGTGCTGCGGCTCGACCGGCTGCGCGCGCTCGTCGACGTGTACTCCGGCGTCGAGCGTGAGGACGAGATGGTCGCCGCGTTCGACTACTGCCTGCACGGCCGGGGTGGCGCGGCGCCGTCCATCGACACCGCGATGCACGGCCTCGTCGACGCGCCGCATGTCGACCACCTGCACCCGGATTCGGGCATCGCGCTGGCGACCGCGGCCGACGGCGCCGCGCTCACCAAGGAGTGTTTCGGCGACCGCGTCGCGTGGGTGGACTGGCGGCGGCCCGGGTTCCAGCTCGGGCTGGACATCGCGGCGGTCAAGGCGGCGAACCCGCAGGCGATCGGCGTGATCCTCGGCGGGCACGGCATCACCGCGTGGGGCGCGACTTCCGAAGAGTGCCAACGGAATTCGCTGGAGATCATCCACACCGCGGAGAAGTTCCTCGACGACCGGGGCCAGGCCGAGCCGTTCGGCGCCGTCGTGCCCGGGTTCGAGGCACTGTCCGAAAAGGACCGCCTGGCCCGGGCGGCCGCGCTCGCGCCGGTGGTGCGCGGGCTGGCGTCGACCGACCAGCGCCAGGTCGGGCACTACACCGGCGCCGACGTGGTGCTGGAGTTCCTGGCGCGGGAGAAGCTCGCGCCGCTGGCCGCGCTCGGCACCTCGTGCCCGGACCACTTCCTGCGCACCAAGGTCCGGCCGCTGGTGGTCGACCTGCCCGCGACGGCGCCGCTGGAGGACGTCGTCGCGCGGCTGAAGGAGCTGCACGCCGGGTACCGCACGGAGTACCGCGCCTACTACGAGCGGCACGCGACGCCGGACAGCCCGGCGATGCGCGGCGCCGACCCGGCGATCGTGCTGGTGCCGGGCGTCGGCATGTTCTCCTTCGGCAAGGACAAGCAGACCGCGCGCGTCGCGGGGGAGTTCTACGTCAACGCCATCAACGTGATGCGCGGCGCCGAGGCGGTGTCGACGTACGCGCCGATCGCGGAGAGCGAGAAGTTCCGGATCGAGTACTGGGCGCTGGAAGAGGCGAAGCTGCGGCGGATGCCGAAGCCGAAGCCGCTGGCCGGGCGGATCGCGCTGGTCACCGGGGCGGGTTCGGGGATCGGCAAGGCGATCGCCGAGCGGCTCGCGGCCGAGGGCGCGTGCGTCGCGATCGCGGACCTGAACGCGGACGCGGCGGCCGAGGCGGCCCAGGGCATCGGCGGGCCGGACAAGGCCGTCGCGGTGACCGCGGACGTCACCGAGGCGAGCGCCGTCCAGGCGGCGGTGGACGCCACCGTGCTCGCGTTCGGCGGGATCGACCTGGTGGTGAACAACGCCGGGCTGTCGATCTCGAAGCCGCTGCTGGAGACCACCGAACGCGACTGGGACCTGCAGCACGACGTGATGGCCAAGGGCTCGTTCCTGGTCTCGCAGGCCGCGGCGAAGGCGATGGTCGCGCAGGGCATCGGCGGCGACATCGTGTACATCTCGTCGAAGAACTCGGTGTTCGCGGGCCCGAACAACGTCGCCTACGGGGCCGCGAAGGCCGATCAGGCGCACCAGGTCCGGCTGCTCGCGGCCGAGCTGGGCGGGCACGGCATCCGGGTCAACGGCGTGAACCCCGACGGCGTGGTCCGCGGCTCCGGCATCTTCGCCGGCGGCTGGGGCGCGCAGCGGGCCGCGGTGTACGGCGTGCCGGAGGAGAAGCTCGGCGAGTTCTACGCCCAGCGCACCATCCTCAAGCGCGAGGTGCTGCCCGAGCACGTGGCCGCGGCGGTTTTCGCGCTCACCGGGGGGGATCTGACCCACACCACCGGGCTGCACGTGCCCGTGGACGCCGGCGTGGCGGCCGCGTTCCTGCGCTGAGACACCGCTGAGGCACCGCTGAGGCACTGACAATCGAGACTGGAGAGGACACCATGGCCGGCACCCTCGACCGGATCACCCCGCGCCGCACCCGCGTCGGCCTGGTGGCCGGCGGCCTCGGCGCGTACTGGCCGCAGTTCCCGGAGCTGCTGCCGCAGCTGCGGGCCTCGGCCCGGCGGGTCGCCGATCGTCTGTCCGATCTGGACTGTGAAGTGGTGGACGTCGGCTTCGTCTCCGACGCCCAGGAAGGCGCGGCCGCCGCGGAGCAGCTGCGGGTGGCCGACTGCGACCTGATCATCGGGTTCCTCACCACGTACCTGACCTCGAGCATGCTGGCGCCGATCGCGCAGCGCAGCGGCTCGCCCGTGCTGCTGCTGAACCTGCAGCCGACCGAGGCGATGGACCACGCGAGCTTCGACACCGGCGCGTGGCTGGCTTACTGCGGCGCCTGCCCGTTGCCGGAGATGGCGAACACCTTCCGCCGCGTCGGCGTGGAATTCCGTTCGGTGTCGGGGTACCTGGAGGACGAGCGGGCCTGGACGCGGATCGGGCGGTGGGTCAAGGCGGCGGGCGTGCGCGCGGCGTTCCGGCACGGGCGTCACGGCCTGCTGGGCCACCTGTACCCGGGCATGATGGACGTCTCGACCGACCCCACGCTCGTCTCGGCGCAGCTCGGCGGGCACGTCGAGATCCTGGAGATCGACGACCTGCGCGTGCGCGTCGAGAAGGTCACCGAGGCCGAGACGAGCGCGCGGATGGCGCTCGCGCGCGAAGTGTTCACTGTGGACGAGTCCGTAGTGGACGAAGATTTCGACTGGGGCGCCAAGGTGTCCGTGGCGCTGGACCGGCTGGTGGCGGACTTCGGACTGGACTCGCTGGCCTACTACCACCGCGGCCTCGACGGTGAGACGCACGAGCGGGTCGGTGCCGGGTTCATCCTCGGCGCGTCGCTGCTCACCGCGCGCGGCATCCCGGCGGTGGGTGAGTACGAGCTGCGCACGTCGCTCGCGATGCTGCTGATGGACCGGCTCGGCGCGGGCGGCTCGTTCACCGAGCTGCAGGCGCTCAACTTCCGCGACAACGTGGTGGAGATGGGCCACGACGGCCCCGCGCACCTGGCGATCAGCGCGAGCCGCCCGTTGCTGCGCGGGCTCGGGGTGTACCACGGCAAACGCGGCTGGGGCGTCTCCGTCGAGTTCGACGTGCGGCACGGGCCGGTGACGTTGTGCGGCCTCGCGCAGGGGCGTGACGGCACGTTCTCGCTTGTCGCGTCGGAGGGCGAGGTCGTGCCCGGCCCGCTGCTGCGGATCGGGAACACCACCTCGCGCGTCGACTTCGGCTGCGACCCGGGGGAGTGGGCCGACGCGTGGTCGGCCAGCGGCATCGCGCACCACTGGGCGCTCGGCACCGGGCACCGCGTCGGCGAGCTGACCGCGGTGGCCGACCTGCTGGGACTGGACCTGACCGTGGTGCGGGTGTGAAACGTCTGGCGGCCGTCGACCTCGGCGCGTCCAGCGGGCGGGTGATGGCCGGTTCGGTCGGGCCGGGGCACCTGGCGATCGAGGAGGTGCGGCGCTTCCCGAACGGCGCCGTGCGCGCGGCCGGGACGCTGTACTGGGATGTGCTCGGCCTCCACCGCGAAATCCTCGCCGGCCTCGGCCAAGCGCACCGCGACGGGCCGCTGTCGGGCATCGGCATCGACTCGTGGGCGGTGGACTACGGGCTGCTCGACGCGCGCGGGAACTTGCTGGGCAACCCCGTGCACTACCGCGACGCGCGCACCGAAGGCGTGCTGGAGCGGGTCGTGCGGACGGTGCCGGAGCGGGAGCTGTTCGACGTCACCGGCTTGCAGCAGCTGCCGTTCAACACGCTGTACCAGCTGGTGTCCGAAGGGGACCGGCTGGACACCGCGTCGACCATGCTGCTGATCCCGGACCTGCTGGCCTACTGGCTGACCGGGCAGGCCGGGGCCGAGCGCACCAACGCTTCCACCACGCAGCTCTACGACGTGCGGGCGCGGGCCTGGGCCGTCGAGCTGGCCGAGCGGGCCGGCGTCCCGGCCCGGCTGCTGCCGCCGTTGCGCGAGCCGGGGGAGCGGATCGGCACGCTGCTGCCGGACCTGGCCGAGGAGCTGGCGCTGCCGGAGCTGCCGGTGGTCGCGGTCGGCTCGCACGACACCGCGTCGGCCGTGGTCGCGGTGCCGGCCGAGCCCGGCGCGAACTTCGCCTACATCTCTTCGGGCACCTGGTCGCTCGTCGGGCTGGAGCTGGACCGGCCGGAGCTGGGTGACGCCGCGCTGGCCGCGAACTTCACCAACGAGGGCGGCGTCGACGGCACGATCCGGTTCCTGCGCAACGTGATGGGCCTGTGGGTGCTCACCGAGACGCTGCGGACGTGGGCCGCCCGGGGCGAGCGGGTCGAGCTGGCCGAAGTCCTCGCCGAGGCCGCCGCCGCGCCGCCGCTCGCGGCCGTGGTGGACGTGGACGCGCCCGCGTTCCTGCCGCCCGGCGACATGCCGGCGCGCATCGCCGCCGCCTGCCGGGAGACCGGGCAGCGGCCGCCGGGGACCCGTGGTGAGCTGGTCCGGTGCATTGTGGACAGTCTTGCGCTGGCTTACCGCCGCACAGTCCGGAAAGCCGCGGAGCTGGCGGGCCGGACGGTCGACGTGGTGCACGTCGTCGGCGGCGGCACCCGCAACACCCTGCTGTGCCAGCTGACCGCCGACGCGTGCGGCGTCCCGGTGCTGGCGGGCCCGGTCGAGGCGGCGGCGCTCGGCAACGTGCTCGTGCAGGCCCGGACGCTGGGCGAGGAATTGCCGGACCTGGCGGCGATGCGTGAGCTGATCCGCCGGACGCAGCCGCTGCGCCGGTACCTGCCCGCGGGCGGCGACTGGGCCGCCGCCGAAGCCCGGCTGGACACGACGGGGGTGGGCGCGTGAAGGTCGCCGTGATGGTCACCTGCATCAACGACTCGCTGTTCCCCGACACCGGCAAGTCGGTCTTCCGCCTGCTGCGCCGCCTCGGCGTGGACGCGGACTTCCCGGCCGCGCAGACCTGCTGCGCGCAGCCGATGGTCAACACCGGCTACCTCGACGAGGCCGTGCCGGTGGTGCGGACGTTCGTCGACGCCTTCGCGGGCTACGACGCGATCGTCACGCCGTCCGGCTCGTGCGCGGGCTCGGTGCGGCACCAGCACTCGATCGTCGCGCGCCGGGCGGGGGAGGAGCGGCTCGCCTCGGCGGCGCCGCGGGTGTACGAGCTGAGCGAGTTCCTCGTGGACGTGCTGGGCGTGACCGACGTGAACGCCTACTTCCCGCACCGCGCCACCTACCACCCGACCTGCCACTCGCTGCGGATGCTCGGCGTCGGCGACAAACCGCTGCGGCTGCTGCGCGAGGTGCGCGGCCTGGACCTGGTCGAGCTGCCCGCGGCGGCCGAGTGCTGCGGCTTCGGCGGCACGTTCGCGGTGAAGAACGCCGAGACGTCCACGGCCATGGGCGCGGACAAGGCCCGGCACGTCCGTGGTACCGGTGCCGAGGTGCTGGTGGCTGGGGACAGCTCGTGTCTGTTGCACATCGGCGGGCTGTTGTCGCGTGAGCGTAGTGGGGTGCGGGTGATGCACCTTGCCGATGTGCTGGCGTCCACAGAGGAGGAAGCGTGAGTGCGACGTTTGTCGGCATGCCCGCTTTTCCCGAAGCGGCAAGGAAAGCGCTCGCGGACACCCAGCTGCGCCGCAACCTCGCGCACGCCACCGGCACGATCCGCGCCAAGCGTGAGGCCGTCGTCGGGGAGGTGGCCGAGTGGGAGGAGCTGCGGCTGGCCGGGGCGGCGATCAAGGACAACACCCTGCGCCGCCTCGACGAGCACCTGCTGACGCTGGAGGCGTCGCTGCAGGCGCGTGGTGCGACCGTCCACTGGGCGCGCGACGCGGCGGAGGCGTGCGAGATCGTCGCGAGGATCGCGCACGGGCATGGCATCGACGAGGTCGTGAAGGTCAAGTCGATGGCCACGCAGGAGATCGGCCTCAACGAGGCGCTCGCCGCGCACGGCGTCACCGCGTGGGAGACCGATCTCGCTGAGCTGATCGTGCAGCTCGGTGACGATCTGCCCAGCCACATCCTGGTGCCCGCGATCCACCGCAACCGCGCCGAGATCCGGGAGGTCTTCCGCCGGGGCATGGCGGACGCGGGCCGTCCCGCGCCGCCCGGGCTGTCGGACGAGCCGGCCGAGCTGGCCGCCGCCGCGCGGCTGCACCTGCGCGAGAAGTTCCTGCGGGCGCGGATGGCCGTGTCCGGCGCGAACTTCGCGGTGGCCGAGAGCGGCACACTGGTGGTCGTCGAGTCCGAGGGCAACGGCCGGATGTGCCTGACCCTGCCGGAAGTCCTGGTCTCCGTGGTCGGCATCGAGAAGGTCGTGCCCACGTTCGCCGACCTCGACGTGTTCCTGCAGCTGCTGCCGCGTTCGAGCACCGGCGAGCGGATGAACCCGTACACCTCGACCTGGTCCGGCGTCACACCCGGCGACGGGCCGCAGGAGATGCACGTGGTGCTGCTGGACAACGGCCGCACGCGCGCGCTGGCCGACGAGGTCGGCCGTCAGGCACTGCGCTGCATCCGCTGTTCGGCCTGCCTCAACGTTTGCCCGGTGTACGAGCGGACCGGCGGCCACGCCTACGGCTCCGTCTACCCGGGACCGATCGGCGCGATCCTCAACCCGCTGCTGAAGGGCGTCGGCGTCGACGAGCAGACCGATTCGCTGCCGTACGCCTCCACCCTGTGCGGCGCCTGCTTCGAGGCCTGCCCGGTGCGCATCGACATCCCCGAGGTGCTGGTGCACCTGCGGGCGAAAGTCGTCGACGCGCACCGCGAAGGAGTGCCGAAACCCGAAGCGGTGGCGATGAAGTCGGCCGCCTGGCTGCTGTCCGACGCCCGGCGCCTCGGCCTCGCCGAACGTGGGCTGGGCGTCGCGAACCGGGCCCTGACCCGCTTCGGCCGGCGGGTGCTGCCGGGCGGGCGTCGCGCGCTGGGCCGGCTGCCGTGGCCCGGTTCACTGTGGACGAACGCCCGTGACCTGCCCGCTCCGCCACGCGAGTCGTTCCGGGCCTGGTGGCGCAAGGGCGGCCGGCCGTGAGCGCGCGCGAGGAGATCTTGGCCGCGGTCCGTGGCGCGCTGCGGGAAGCGGACCGCACGGAGGCGCCGGTGCCGCGCGGCTACCGAACCGTGACACCGCCGGACGTCGTGGACCTGTTCGCCGAGCGAGTGGTCGACTATCGGGCTTCCTTGACGCGCTGCACGGCGGCCGAGCTGCCCGACGCCGTTCGTGCGGCCCTCGGCCCGGCACGGAAAGTGTTGGTACCGGACGGTTTTCCCATCGAAGTGGCAGGCTCGGCTGACTCGGCGGAGCTGGACACGTTCGACGCCGTCGTCACCACCGCCGCGCTGGGCATCGCGACCACCGGCACGCTGGTGCTGGACCACGGGCCGGGCCAGGGCCGTCGCGCGCTGAGCCTGGTGCCGGACGTGCACGTCTGCGTGCTGCGCCAGGACCGGATCGTGCCGGGGGTGCCGCAGGCCGTGGCGGCACTGGACCCGGCGCGGCCGCAGACCTGGATCAGCGGCCCGAGCGCGACCAGCGACATCGAGCTGACCCGGGTGGAGGGTGTGCACGGGCCGAGGACCCTGCACGTCATCGTCGTCGCGGACTGAGGAGGGGGCGGTGCGCGCGTCGCTGGAACGCGAGGAGATCGCCCTGCTCGCACTGCTCGCCGAAGGCCTGCCGCTGGACGCCATCGCGCGGCGCCTGGACCTGTCCGACCGCACGGTCCGCCGCCGCGTCCGCTCCATCTGCGACCGCCTGGGCCTCGCGACCCCCATCCAGGCCGTGGTGTGGGCCGCCCGCCGCGGGCTGGTGTGAGCAGTAGCATTCGGGGCGACCGGAGCCGGAGGAAGGGGACCGATGCCCGCCGAGCTGGAGCTGATCCGCGCGGAGCTGGTGGCCGACCCGGCCAACGCCTGGGCGCGGGAGCTGGGCTACGAGCCCGTGTACGCGGTGGCGCCGGGCGCGCGGATCGCGCTCATCGGGCAGGCCCCGGGCCGCAAGGCGCAGGAGAGCGGCGTGCCGTGGGACGACGCGAGCGGCGCCAAGCTGCGCGAGTGGCTCGGCGTGACCGACGAGCAGTTCTACGACCCCGCGCTGTTCGCCATCCTGCCGATGGACTTCTACTTCCCGGGCAAGGGCGCCTCCGGCGATCTGCCGCCGCGCAAGGACTTCGCGCCCCGCTGGCACCCGCGGTTCCTCGGCGAGCTGCCGGACATCGCCCTGACGCTCCTGGTCGGCGGCTACGCGCAGAAGTTCTACCTGGGTGCCTCGGCCGGGCCGAACCTGACCGAGACCGTCCGCGCGTACCGGGACCACCTGCCGTCGAAGCTGCCGCTGGTGCACCCGTCACCGCTGAACTTCCGCTGGCAGAAGAAGAACCCGTGGTTCGAGGCCGAGGTGGTGCCCGCGCTGCGCGCGCGGGTGCGCGAGGTGCTCGCCTGAGGCGTTTCCGTCCACATCGGACGGAAACGCCTCAGTCCCGGACGGGCCGGTGCAGCTCGTCCCACGACGGCACGCGCGGGGTGATGCGCAGCGACAGCCCGGCCTCGGCCGGGGTCCGGTCGGCCTTGCGGGCGTTGCAGCTGCGTGCCGTGCCGCCGCACGCCGCGACGGTGTTGAGCCAGCTGGTGCGCTCGCCGCCGCGGGAGAGCGGCAGCACGTGGTCGACCGTGGTGGCGCGGCGGCCGCAGTAGGCGCACGTGTGGCCGTCACGCTGCAGCACGCCCCGGCGCGACCAGCGCGGCGGGCCGGAGTAGCGCCACTTCATCACCACGTAACGCAGCAGCCGCACGACCTTCGGACGCGGGAACAGGCCGCCGAAGTCGGTGCCGTCGGTCTCGTGGACCACGGCGACGTCGCGCACCAGCATGCGTATCGCGTGGGGGACGGACACGGTGTGCAGGGGCTCGTAGCCGGCATTGAGGACCAGTACTCCCATGGCGACGGGCACCTCCCTTCGGGGTTCGGGCCAGCGGTGCTCAGGGGGTGGGGCGGTGTTCAAGGAATGGGCTGTGCTCAAGGGATGGGACAGAGGGGAGGCCACGACCGGAGTCGAACCGGTTTGCGCTGTGTTGCAGACAGCTCCCTGGCCGTTCGGGCACGTGGCCGTGCGGTTTCCCGCCCGGGGATTTCCGGGCGGAACGGGCGGATCGGGGTGGATCAGGGCGGATCGGGAAAAACACCCGTCCGTGAACGAAAAGAGCCGCCCGGCTCGGTTTCCCGACGGGCGGCTCCCTGCGTACGACGCGCTGGGCACGTCACGGCGGGGAGCCTGGGGTCGCTAGGGCACACAACGGGCAGGGCTCGTCGCACACGAAACCGCGCTCGCAGCGCGCCAGGTGCATGGCCTTGCCGGACATTGCGTACTCCTCGTTCGTGGACATGGTCATCATGACCGACGCCGGACCAGGCCGTCAACGCCGATAACGTTGCGATCGCCGGGCCACGCGGGTCGCGCGGGCCCACACATTTCGGCGGACATTTCGGCGGACTGTCCGCCGGGGACGGTCAGCCCGCCCCGCCGGGCGGGGCCGTGTGCAGGAACAGTTCGAACGCGTCCTCGACGGCCGCCGTCAGTGCTTCCGGGTCCGGCCCGGCGACGCTCTTGCCCGCGCGGAAACACGCCAGCGCGAGGTGGGCGGCCAGCGTCGCCTCCCGCTCGGGCATGCCCTGCGCCCGCAGCGTGGTGATCATCGCGTCGGTCAGGTTCAGCAGCTTGCGCTCGCTGCGGTCGTGCAGCTCCGGGTTGTCGGCGACGAGCTGTACGTGCAGGCTGTAGCGCTTCGCGTCGGCCGTGACCGCGTCGCACATCGTGTGGACGGCGGCGCGCGCCTGGTCCAGCGCCTCGCGCAAGGTGGGCGGCTTCGCGGCGGGCTCGGCGCGGAGGCTCAGCAGCCGGTCGACCAGCTCCCGCTCTTCGGCGAACAGCACCTCCTGCTTGTCGCCGAAGTAGCGGAAGAACGTGGTCCGGCCGACCTCCGCGCGTTCGGCGATCTCGGTGACCGTCACGTCCGCGAAACCGCGCTCGGCGAACAGCGAGAAAGCCGCGTCGACGATGGCTTCCTGGGCCCGCCGGCGTTTGCGCTCGCGGAGTGGGGGCAACGGTGGCATGCCTCCAGGCTAGCTGGTCCGGCCCTGAGTCCTGTACGGTACTGAGTACCAATTAGATCTGAGTACCGGAGGTAACCGTGGGCACGAACACCGTGGCGAGCGCCGTGCTGATGACGGGAGCGGGCCGGGGGATCGGGCGGATCGCCGCCGAGCGGGTGCTGCGCGAGCGGCCGGACGTGCACCTGCTGGTGACCGCCCGGGGGAGCGGCGGCCTGCCGCTGGCCGCCGGGCTGGCCGAGGCCACGGGCAACCCGAACGTCTCGGCCGTGTCCTGCGACCTGGCGTCGATGGGGTCGATCCGGCGGGCCGCCGAGGAGGTCGGCGCCCGCCTCGACGCCGGCGAACTGCCGCCGCTGGCCGGTTTCACCGGCAACGCCGGGGTGCAGCTGACCAGCCGGGCCCGGGCGACCGAAGAGGGGCTCGAGCCGACGTTCGCGGTCAACGTGCTGGCGAACTACCTGTTCGTCCGGCTGCTGTGGGACCGGTTCACCGCGCCGGGCCGGATCGTCGTGGTCGGCAGCGACACGCACTTCGGCGACCTGCGGCACAACCTGGGGCTGGTGCCCGCCCCGCGCTGGGAGGGCGTCCGCGAGCTGGCCGCGCCGCGCGAAGGGGCGGAAGCGGAGACGGCGCGCGAGGGCCGGACCGCCTACTCGACCAGCAAGCTGGCGGTGGCCTACCTGGTGCACGCGTTTGCGCGCCGGCTGCCCGACGGCGTCGACGTCTACAGCTTCAACCCCGGCTACGTGCCGGCCACCGGCCTGTTCCGCGACGCCGGCCTCGCCGTCCGCTTCCTCTCGCGCACGCTGATGCAGGGCTTCACCGCGACGCCGTTCGCGCACTCGCCCGCCACGGCCGGCGCCATGCTCGCGAAGGCCGTCGCCGGGCCTCGCCCCGGAGAGACGGGCGCGTACATCGACCGCGACGCCGTCGTCCCCTCCTCGGCCGAGTCCTACGACCACGCCCGCGAGGAAGAGCTGTGGGCGACCGCCGCCCAGCTCTGCGCCCTGCCCGTCGAAGTCGGCTGAATCCCTTTCCGCACAAGGGATTCCGGGCTATCGGCGGTACAGCTTGGTCAGCAGCGCGACCGCCTCGGGGGTGGCCGGGTGCGGGTCCTGGTGAGGCCAGACCAGGTGCACCGGCACGGGCGCGGCGTCGCGGACGCGGCGGTAGACGATGCCGTCCCGGCGGTACTGCGTGACGGTGGAGTGCGGGGTGATCCCGACGCACCGGCCGGTCGCGATGGCGGCGAGCCAGTCGTCGACGTCGTGGGTGTGCTCGACGCGCGGGCGGGCGTCCTCGGGCCACAGGTCGACCGTGGTGGTGCCGGTGCGGCGGTCGATCACCAGCTCGCGCCCGGCGATCTCGGCGAGGGTGACCGTGCGGCGGCGCGCCCACGGGTCGTCGGCCGCCATGGCGCAGTAGCGGGCCTCGTAGCCGACGACGCGGTGGGCGTAGTGGCGGGCGTCGACCGCGGTGCGGAGCACGGCGAGGTCGCACAGGCCCTCGGCCAGGCCGCCGGTCGGGGTGTTGGTGCGGACCACGAGCAGTTCGACGTCCGGGTGCCGGGCGGCCCAGCTCCGCTGGAACCCGGCGGTGTGCCGGCCCAGCGCCGACCACGCGTGCCCGACCCGCACCCGGGTGTGGCCGGTGGTGGCCTCGCGGACCAGTTCGTCGGCGTCGGCCAGCAGGTGCCGCGCGCGGGCGAGGACCTGCACGCCCGCGGTCGTCGGGGCGACGCTGCGGCTCGTGCGGTGCAGCACCCGCACGCCGAGGACCCGTTCCAGCGCGAGCAAAGTCCGCGACACCGCGGCCTGCGACACCCCCAGCTCGATCGCCGCGTCGGTGAACGTGCCGGTGTCGACGATCGCGACCAGGCACCGCAGGTGGCGCAGCTCCAGATCCATGCGTCCAGCGTATAGCCGGGCCGGTTTATGCATTTTGCGCATGGATGGCCGGGGCGCAGGCTCGGGCCATGACCACGACCGAACGCCCGCCGGTGGAGGAGAGCCGCGCCGCCGGCGTGGCGCTGATGCTGGGGAGCGCGCTGGCGAACCAGGCCGGCGCGGCGACCGGGGCGCTGGCCTTCCCGGTGGTCGGCCCCGCCGGGGTGGTGGCGGTGCGGCAGTGGGTGGCCGGCGCGCTGCTGCTGGCCGTGGGACGGCCGCGCCTGCGTTCGTTCACCGCGCGGCAGTGGCGCCCGGTCCTGGCGCTGGCGGCGGTTTTCGGCACGATGAACCTCACGCTGTACACGGCGATCGACCGCATCGGGCTGGGGCTCGCGGTGACGCTGGAGTTCCTCGGCCCGCTCGCGGTGGCGCTGGCCGGCTCGCGCCGCAAGCCGGACCTGGCCTGCGCGCTCGCCGCCGCGGGGGCGGTGGTGGTGCTGGCCCGCCCGCGGCCCACCACGGACTACGCGGGCATCGGGCTGGCGCTGCTGGCCGCGGCCTGCTGGGCCGGCTACATCCTGCTGAACCGGACCGTCGGCCGTCGCCTGCCCGGTGTGCAGGGGACCGCGGCCGCGGCGTGCGCGTCCGGGCTGGCGTACATCCCGATCGGCGTGCTCGCCTTCGCGCACCACCCGCCGACGACGGCCGCGCTCGGGCAGGCGCTCGCCGCCGGGGTGCTGTCCTCGGCCGTGCCGCTCCTGGTCGACCTCCTGGCGCTGCGCCGGGTGCCCGCCGCGTTTTTCGGCATATTCATGAGCGTCAACCCGGTGCTGGCCGCGCTGGTCGGCCTCGTGGTGCTGCACCAGCACCTCGATCCGCTTGCGTGGGCGGCGATCGCGGTCATCGTGGCGGCCAACGCGGCAGTGGCCGGCCGCCGGCACCGTCCGCAAGGCGGCTGACCTCGCGGCCTTCGAGGCGCTCGCCTCCGCCGTGCTTAAAAAGGCTTACGCAGCCCTACTTTCGTGCTGCGAAAAGCTAATACGTATTAGCGTCTTGCCTTCCTCCGGCGTGGCTGCCTAACGTCGTGGCCACGCCGGACGAAGGAGTTCACCGATGGTCTTGTCGCGACGCGGGATGCTGTTCGGGACCGTGGGGCTGGGCGCCACACTGGGGCTGGGGCTCACGTTGCCCGGCGGGATCGCCGCCGCCTCCGTCGCGCCGCCGGCCGGGCCGTTCCCGCCCTTGCCGCCGCTGCCCGCCGGTGACCCGGTGCGCAAGCTGTTCACCCCGCTGGAGCAGCGATTCGGGCCGTACCTGGCGATCCTGCCCGGCATGGTGAACGACGTCGAAGTGACCGACGCCGCGACGCTCGGCTACCTGGGCGGCGGCTGGTGGCGCACCCCGAGCGTGCCGACCAACGCCCGCGTTCAGGAGCACGTGTTCACGCTGAGCTGGTTCCACGCGAACGCACGCTCGTGGAACCCGTACTCCGGCAACGCCGCCCTGCTGAAACGCCTCGACGCGGCGATCGTGCACTACCTCAACCTGCAGCACGCCGACGGGTCGTGGCCGGAGTACAGCGTGACCGAGAAGTCCAAGGCCGCCACCGGGTTCGGCCTCGGCTACCTCGCCAAGACGCTGGCCAACCTGCGCCGGGCGAACGCCCTGCCCACCCGCCGCGGCCAGATCGGCACCGCGCTGCACCAGGGCATGACGTGGTTCCTCGACCCGGCCAACCCGATCTGGGAATCGCCGATCCACTACGCCAACCAGAACACCTCGGGCCTGGCCAGCTCCACGCTCGCGCTGAAGCTGAACCCGGACGCGGCGATGCAGGCCAAGCTGGCCGGCCGCATCGCCTACCTCGCGGCGCACGGCCAGAGCCCGGCCGGGTTCTTCTACGAGCCGACCGGGATGGACATCAACTACAACTTCGAGGTGATGCTCCCGGAGCTGGCCGAGATCTACGTGCTCACCGGCGACAAGACCGTGCTGTCGATGGCCACGAAGTTCGCGAGCTGGTTCGGCTACAACATCGTGCGCGAGCCGGACGGCACCGGTTCGCTGGCCTACGTCGGCATGTCCGCCCGCACCACGGTGACCGGCTACGACAACGTGATTCCCGATCCGGACCGGACGAACCTGGCCTCGTTCTTCGTCCCGGAAGTCCCGGCGCTGGCGCCGTTCTTCACCTCGGCCGAAGACCGCGCCGCGACGCGGGCGGCGTGGGCGGCCGCGTCCGGCCCGGCCCCGGGACTGGCCAAACAGGACACTTCGCCGCGCATCATCGCGCACGCGCCGTACGGGGAATCGTTGCCCTCCAAGGCGGCCAAGCAGGCAGCGATCGCCAAGCTGCCGTACCTGGCGAGCACGGACTTCGCCGTGCAGCGCCGCGACGACCTGACGAAGCAGGCCTACACGTTCATCCGCCGTCCGGCGCTGTACCTCGCCGCGTTCTTCGGCACCCGCCCGTCCTCGGACGTGCGCAGCTCGGCCGGGCTGCTGTGGCACCCGGCCGCGGGCACGATCGTGCAGAGTCAGCAGGACGACACCCAGTGCTGGGCGAGCCTGCTGCCCAACGGGAACCCGGACGCGCGCAGCAATCTCGACGCCACCTACCAGGTCGGCGGCCGGGCCTGGGACGGGCAGCGGATCGTGCCCGGCAGCGCGGCGGTGGTGGTGGACTACGCCCTGCCGGACGGCCGGATCCGCACCACGCTGACCGTCACGCCGAACAAGGTCACCCGCGCGGTGCGGGGCACCAGCGCGCTCACCGAGCAGGTCCCGCTGGTGCTCAAGCCGACCGACGCGGTGTCCTTTTCGGACGGCACCCCGGTCGCCTTCGGCCGGAACTCCGCCGCGACCGCGACCGGCCTGACCATCCACCGCGGCGGCAAGGCGATCACCATCAGCTGGGGCACCGCGCTGGCCGCCTCGGTCACGGCGACCACCGTGAAGGTCCTCACCACCGGCGGCCGTCGTATCCACGTGCTGCGGGTCCCGCACGGCGGGACGCTCAGCACGGTGATCACCCTGCCGTGACAGGCCGCGGGGAATGCGCCCCAATGTGGTGTTCGCGGTGACTCAATAGTTGATATGAAGATGTTTTGTTCACTCGATTTGGTGACGTTTTTTGTGGGTGGCGTCGGTAAAATTGTGGGGTGAGCAATTATGGGGATTCTTCTTTACATGACGCCGTCGATGTTTTATCTCGGATTCATGAACGGGCTATCCGGGTCGCGCAGTTGGAGGCTGAGCAGGCTGCTGATGTCGCGTTGTTCGCGGCAGCGGGTGGTTCTGCCCGGTCGGTGGTGGCCGAGTTGGCGTTGGAGTTGTCGATGACAGAACGGCGCGCCGGGGCCGATGTCGCGTTGGCGCAGGCACTGGCAACCCGATTGCCGGAGACGTTCGCGGCATTCCGACGTGGAGAGATCGACGCGTTCAAGGCGCGGATGGTATTCGAGCCGACCATCGCCCTATCCGATGAGATGGCCGGTCAGGTCGATGCGATTGTGGCGACGCGGTTGGCGGGGAAGAATCCGTCGTCGTTACGGGCCGCCGTGAATCGGGTAGTGCAGAAAGTGGATGCCGAAGGATATGAGCGAAGATCCCGGGCGCGACGGCGCGACCGCAACATCTGCCTGATTCACCAGGACGAGACCATGTCCACCTTGCTGTGCGATCTGCCCGTGGAACAAGCATCGGCGATCTACACCACCCTCGACCACCAAGCGCGGAAGCTCCGTCGCGGAGACGAAGCCCGGACGCTGGAGCAGCTGCGTGCGGACGTCCTGGTCGATCGGCTGCTGAACCGGACATCGGGTGACAGTGGCATCAAGCCCGTTGTCTATGTCTATGTGGACCTTTTGACGCTGGCCGGGTTGAACGAGGAACCCGCCGAACTCTCCGGCTGCGGCACGGTCCCGGCGTGGCTGGCGCGGGCGCTCGCGGCGGACTCGAACTCGGTGTGGCGGCGGATCATCACCGAGCCCGACACCGGACAGGTCCTCAGTGTCGGCCGCACCCGTTACCGGCCACCAGCCGCCCTTGCGGACCTGGTGCAGGTGCGGGACCGGGTGTGCCAGCACCCGGGCTGTCGTCGTCCGTCGCAGTTCAGCGATATCGACCACACCCGGGACTTCGCAAAGGGCGGCCAGACCGCCGAAGACAACCTTGGCCCACGCTGTCGGCGACACCACCGCCTCAAAGACGAACCCGGCTGGTCCTGCACCACGGCACCCGGCGGTGAAGGCACGATCACCACACCGACGGGGCGGGTCTATGCGACAACACCACCACCACTGCACGAAAGCCGAGTCAAAGACACCACAGGCGAGGCCGGGCATGAGGCAGCCGCCTGACCCCGGCACACAGCCGCCGACGACGAACAGGGCCACCTCGCGCGCCACATCAAACGTGGCATCAGAAGAAACCACGTAGCACCACTGAACTCACGGACCCGGCCCCCACAAACCCAGCCCTACAAGCGACCCCACACCTCACCCCACGACAACACGCACCCCATCCAGCCCCACTGAGAAAACCTCATTGGGGCAGCTCGGCCCAGCGGGCTCAGCCGATGGTCGCGCGGTAGGAGTGGGTGCCCGCCGCCGCGGTGAACCGGCGGTCGCCCAGCCGGATCTGCGCCTGGGTGCCCGGCGGGGCGGTGACGGTCAGCGCGATCTCACTGCCGGTCCGCTGCCAGCTCACCGTGATCGGCCCGTGCGGGGTGGGGACCTGCCCGCGCGCCCAGGTGACCGGGCCGGGGTGCGGCTCCACGGTGAAGGTCGCGAAGCCCGGGCTGGCCGGGGTGACGCCGAGCAGGTCGTTGGTCAGCGCGGGCAGCACGCCGGTGGACCAGCCGTGCGCGGCGGAAGTGTAGGCGCCGTCGTACATCGAGCCGCCCGGGCCGATGCCCTCCCAGTCCGTGACGCCCGGGTCGTGCGCGGCCATCGCGCCGTACATCCGCTTGATCTCGTCGACGGCGGACGTGGCCTGGCCGGTCCGGAACCGGGCCTGCAGCTCGGGGTAGGAGGTGAACGCGTACACCCGCTGCGAGCCGCCGGGGGTGAGGGAGTCGTTGTCCATGAACGAGTTCCCGTACGGCAGCGCGGTGTGCTGCGCCAGGTAGCCGAGCGCCGAGGACGCGCGCGCCGGGTCGGCGACCCCCGCGACGACCGCGATGCTGTTGCCGTCCTGGCCGTGCCGGACCGGGCCGGTGGCGGCGTCGAGGTATGCGCCCGCCGCCGGGTCCCACAGGTAGGTGTTGACTGCCGTCGACACGGCCGCCGCGCGCTGCTGCCAGCGGTCCGCGTCGGCCGGGCGGTTCAGTGCCCGCGCCAGCTGGGCCGCGTTGGTGAGCGCCTGGACGTACAGCACGTTGTAGTAGGTGACTTCGCCTTCGCGGGGCAGGAACGCGTAGTCGCCGTAGCCGCTGGGGCGCGACAGCAGGCCGCGCGCGTCGGTCATCGACGGGTACCAGCCGTCGAGCGTCTTGGTCAGCGCGGCGTAGTACTTCGAGCCGTACGCGGTGTCGCCGGTGTAGAGCACGTAGTCCCAGCTCGACGTGACCCACCACAGTGGATAGTCGAACAACGGGAGTGTGTAGTCGTTGATGGACGCGGGCGGGATCCAGCCGTCGGCGCGCTGGTGGTCGGCGAGGTCGGCGAGCACGTTGCGGGCTGCGGCCGCGGTGTCGTGCGTGAGGTAGGTCGTGCGGCCGGACACGCCGACGTCGCCGACGTACGGGTCGCGGTCGCGCTTCGCCCCGTCGTGCAGCACCAGTTTGCCTTCCAGGGACGGGCTGGCGGCGTTGCGCGGCTCGACGTCGGTGGCGCGGAAGGTGTCGGTGACGAGTTCGTTGGTGTAGGCCGCGCCGTACCAGTAGCGGTTCAGCTCCTCGTCCGAGGACTCGAACCAGCCGGTGTAACCCGCCGGGGTGCCGAGCACACCGGTGAACAGCAGCGAGACGTCGTCGAGGCGGACCTCGCCGCTCGGGATCGCGGCCGGCGCGTCGCCGGGCAGCGCGTCGAGGCTGATCCGGACGTAGCGGAATCCGTGCAGGCCGTCGGCACAGACCTTGGTGCCGGACTGGCAGCCCTTGGCGTCCGTCCACTGTGACTGTCCACTGGGGACGGCGTGCTGGTCGGTGCCCGGCCCGCCGCTGAAGTCGGAGCGGGTGAAGTCGGACCGGTTTGTGAGGAACTGCTGGGTCTCCGAGAACGCCAGCCGCACCCCGGGATTCCCGGCCGAAGCGCCGTCGAAGGCGAACTTCGGGTACCCGACCACGACCTTGCCGAAGTCGACCACCAGCGACGGCACCGGCGGGTCGGCGACCAGCCCCGGCCACAGCTCGTTGACGCGGGTGAACTCGCCCTTGTCCGTCGCCTGGTCCTTGGTCACGGTCAGCCGGACCTGCGTGGTGGTCACCGGCCGGTCGAACGGGACGGCGAGCTGGGCCTTGGCGTTGCCGGCGACCGTCGCCGCGGTGTGCCAGGCGGCGCCGTCCCAGGTGTCGACGGTGAAGTCCTGCGGCACGCCGTCACTGCTCGACTGCAGCGTGACGCCCGGGAGCGCCGTCGACGGCGTGGTGACGGTGAGGCTGTCCGGGTACGCGGCGAGCGTGTCGTCGTTCCAGAAAGTGCCGGTGTCGCCGTCCACGGCGTTCGCGGCGTCGTAGGTGCGGGGCTTGCTGTCGTTGCCGTTGTTGGGGGCGTGCGCGCTGGACGCGGTGGCAGTGGTGCCGGCGGGCCACCGGGTTTTGGCGGGCGAGGGTGGGCGGCGCAGCGTGGTCACGCCCGCGCCGAGCACGCCCTGCGGATTCGTCACGTCGCCGCTCACCTGCGTGACGGCGACGGGCCGCACGTCCCGGCTCTGCGGCCCGACGATGTAGCGCTGCCACGACGGCGCCGCGTCCACCGGCGCGCTCGCCAGCGCGGGCACGAGCAGCACGGTGACACCCAGAGCGAGCCCACGGACCAGGCGGCGATGCCTCATGGCGAACCCTCGATCTTCAGCGGGGGACGGGGGGTTGAAACGTTTCAGACTCTGACTATAAGGGGTTTGTCAAGAGACCTGCCGAACGCCGTTAAGGCCTCCTTACCCGCGTCGGACGCGGGTAAGGAGGCCTTAACGGCGGGTCACGGCCTACAGCAGGAGCCGGGTCAGGCGCCGGTGATCTGCTCGTTCAGATAGAGGAACGCGCCGATGCCGTGGAAGTCGTTGGTGGCCCGGGGCCGCGCGAGGTAGAACTTCTCGTCGCCCACGTTGGTGCCGACGCCGATCTGGGTGATCTGCGTGGCCCCGCCGTCGGCGACCGAGACGCGGTCGCGCACGCCGGCGTACCCGGCGTCGACTGTCGGCTGGTAGTCCTTGCCGAGGTAACCGCGCTGGACCCCGCGCGAAAGCGTGTAGGTGAACAGGCTCGAGCACGACGTCTCGGTCCAGTTGCCCGCCAGCACCGGCTTGATCGGCAGCTGGAACCAGCGGCCGGTCGCGGGGTCCTGCCACTTGCGGATGCCGCCGGCGAGGTAGCGCACGATGTCGGTCAGCGCGCCGCGGTCCGGTGCGGTCTGGGGCAGCGCGTCGAGCACGTCGACGGTCGCGGCGCCGAACCAGCCGACCGCCCGGCACCACACCTCGGGGGAGTTTCCGGTGGTGGGGTTGGCCCAGCTTGCCTTGTGCGTCTCGTCGTAGGCGTGGTACAGCAGGCCGCCGGGATTACGCAAGTGACTGAAGTAGGTGAGCAGCTGCTTCGCCGCTTGCTGGGTGGCGAAGGAATCCCCGGTGTCCGCGCCGTAGTGCGCGAGGAACGGGGTGAGCATGAACGCGCCGTCGGCCCACAGCTGCCCGGTCAGGCCGGTGTTGTGGATGAACCCGCCGTCGGTCGTGCGCGGGTAGGTGTCCAGGCGCGTGCGGATGCGCTTCGCGGCGAGGGAGTAACGCGTGTCGCCCGTCTGCTGCGCGAGGATCAGGAAGACATTGCCGGCGAGCATGCTGTCGAGGTCGTTGTAGGCGTTGCCGGTGCTGCCGTCCGGCTTGACCTTCGCGGCTCCCCAGTCCTCGATGTAGTCCACGTACCGGGAGTCGTGCGTGCGCTGGTAAACGCGGTACAGGCCGAGCAGGAACAGGGCGTCGGTGTAGCCGAGGCCCAGCGAGGCCGCGGGGTGCGCGGCGATCGTCGAATCCGCGACGGCGCGGGAGAGGTCGGTGCGCTGCGCGGCCGACGCCGCCACCGGCGCCTGCAGCAGGCCGACGGCGACGAGAATAGTGCACAGTAATCGGAAAACGGTACGGGGCGCCAAGGGGAACCAGCTCCTTTGCCGGGGGTACGCGGGTGATCCTCGATGCGAATCGCCGAAACGGTCAACCGCCCGTCGGGGAAAAGAACCGGACAGAAAACGGGACTAATATATCGATGGGAGAGCCGCATTCATTGACTTCCCCGGCCGCGGCCCGCTTCCCTTGACGCGGTGCCCTGGTCGCGGGGCGCTTCGCCTCGGCTGGAGGAGCACACCATGGTCCTGGCCCGCCTGTCCGCGGTCCTGCTGCTGGTCCTCTCCGCGCTGGTCGCCCCCGCCGCGGCGGCCACCGCCGTCACCGCCACCGATGTCTCGGTGAACGGTACTTCGGCGGGCCGCGCATTCGACGGCGTCGGCGCGATCAGCGGCGGCGGCGGGAATTCGCGGCTGCTGCGCGATTACCCGCCCGATCAGCGCGCGCAGATCCTGGACTACCTCTTCAAGCCCGGCTACGGCGCCGCGGTGCAGCTGCTGAAGCTGGAGATCGGCGGCGACGCGAACTCCACCGACGGGGCCGAGCCCAGCCACGAGCACGTGCGCGGCCAGGTGAACTGCGACGCCGGCTACGAGTTCTGGCTGGGGGAGCAGGCGGTCGCGCGTAACCCGGGGATCAAGCTGGTCGCGCTGCCGTGGGCCGCGCCGGGCTGGATCGGCGGCGGGAGCTTCTGGTCGCAGGACATGATCGACTACGACATCTCCTGGCTCGACTGCGCCAAGCAGCACGGCCTGACCATCGGCTACCTCGGCGGCTGGAACGAGAAGGGGCACGACACCGCCTGGTACAAGAACTTGCGCACCGCCCTCGACGCCCGCGGCTACGGCTCGGTGCAGATCGTCGGCGACGACACCGACTGGGGCACCGCCGACGACATGCTGTCCGATCCGGCGTTCGGCCGGGCGGTCGGCGTGGTCGGCGCGCACTACCCGTGCGGCTATCTGTCCGACGCGACGTCGTGCGCCTCCAGCGCGAACGCGGTCGCGACCGGGAAACCGCTGTGGGCCAGCGAGTTCGGCTCCCAGGACGACAACACCGGCTCGGACCCGCTGATCCGCAGCATCACCCGCGGCTACCTCGACGGGCAGATGACCGGGTTCATGAACTGGCCGATCATCGCCGCCCTCTACCCGAACCTGCCGTTCAACACGGTGGGGCTGGCGACGGCGAGCTCGCCGTGGTCGGGCTCCTACCAGCTGGGCAAGAGCCTGTGGGCCACCGCGCAGGTCACGCAGTTCACCCAGCCCGGCTGGCAGTTCCTCACCGGCACCGCGAGCGGCTACCTCGGCGGCGACCGTGCGAACGGCAGCTACATCAGCCTGAAGTCGGGCAACGGCAAGGACTACTCCACCGTCTACGAGACGACCGGGGCCACCGCCGCGCAGACGGTGAACGTCAAGGTCTCCGGCGGGCTGGGCACCGGCGCGGTGCACGTGTGGTCGACCGACCTCGGCTCCGGCGAGCCGGCGGACTACTTCGTCAAGCAGGCCGACGTGACCCCGCAGGACGGCTCGTACTCGCTGACCCTGCAGCCCGGCCGGATCTACTCGGTCACCACCACGACCGGGCAGGGCAAGGGCACCGCGACCTCGCCGGCCGAGCACGGCCTGGCCCTGCCGTACTCCGACGACTTCGACAGCGACGCCACCGGCACCGAGGCGAAGTACTTCTCCGACATGCAGGGCGCCTACGAGTCCCGCCCGTGCGCCGACGGCCGCGGCGGGCAGTGCCTGCAGCAGGTCGCGCCGGTCAAGCCGATCGAATGGCAGGGCGACAGCGACGCGTACGGCCTGATCGGCGACCTCGCCTGGCGCGACTACAGCGTCGCGGTGGACGTGGACCTGCAGCAGTCCGGCACGGTCACCCTGCTGGGCCGGGCGAACACCCAGAACCGGCCGCAGAGCCGGCAGGCCGCCTACCAGCTGCGGCTGGACGAGAAGGGCGCGTGGTCGATCGCGAAGAACTCCAGCGGCGGCGAGCTGACCACCCTGGCCTCCGGCACGACCGGCGCGCCGGGGCTGGGCTCGTGGCACCGGCTCGGCCTCAGCTTCTCCGGCGACGACATCACCGCGACGCTCGACGGCGCCCCGCTCGGCTCGGCGTCGGACACCTCGTTCCCCGCGGGCCAGGCCGGTTTCGGCGTGGTCGGTTACCAGACCGATCTGTTCGACAACCTGTCGGTGACCGCGGCCCCGCCCGGCAACCACAGCGGTGTCCTCAAAGGACAGCAGTCCGGCATCTGCGCCGACGTGCCGAAGGTGAGTGACGAGAACGGCACGGCGATCGCGTTGTGGGACTGCAACGGCGGCGTGAACCAGCAGTGGACGGCGACCCCGTCCGGGCAGTTGAAGGTCTACGGCAGCAAGTGCCTCGACGGGGCGGACCCCGCGGCCGCCCAGATCCAGGACTGCACCGGCGTGCCCGCGCAGAAGTGGGACCTGCGTGCCGACGGCAGCGTGGTGAACGGCGGTTCGGGCCAGTGCCTGGCCGCGCCCGGCACCGAGCCGGCCGACGTGCTCGGCACGGCGTCCTGCACCGGCGGCCCGGAGCAGAACTGGGCGCGCAGCCCGGTGACCAGCATGCTCCAGGGCCAGGCGTCCGGCCGGTGCGCGGACGTGCCCCGGGGCGACTCGACACCCGGCAGCCGCCCGACGCTGTGGGAGTGCCACAACGGCAGCAACCAGGAATGGACGTCCACCGCGACCAACCAGCTGACCGTGTTCGACAACCGCTGCCTGGACGTGGTCGGCGGCGGCACGGCCGACGGCACCCCGCTGCAGATCAGCGAGTGCACCGGCAGCGCGGCCCAGCAGTGGCGGGTCCGGTCGGACGGCGCCGTGGTGAACGTCGCGTCGGGCCAGTGCCTGGACGTCGAGGGCGGCGGGACCGCGGACAGCGCCCCGCTGGTGATCTCCGGCTGCACGGGGGCGGGCAGCCAGAAGTGGGCCCGGGCCTGAGTTTTGCCGCCGGGGATCGGCGAGTCAGACCGCGTCCGATGGTGGACGCGGTCCGGGGCGTCGCCGCTTACCCGGCCTGGTGGGCGGTGTTCTCGACCCAGTGGGTGAACAGGTCCCGGTCGCCGGAAACCCGCAGGCCGTCGTCCAGCCCGGCGGAGATCGGCCGGCGCCGGGTCAGCACCAGCAGCAACGTGGTCGCCGGCCCGTGGACCGTGACGTCCGCCGTGCCGTGGCGATGCTGCCACGTCGCTCCCTCGGCGCCGCGTTCGACGAACCACTCGCCGGCCTCGCCGAGATCCGGCTCGTCGGCGGTGTGCAGGTACAAGGTCTGCCCCTGGCCGCGAAGCGCCTCGGCGGAGTCCGGCCGCTGGGCGGCCCATCCCGGCGAAGTCATCATCGCCAGGTGGTCGGTGATCGCGTCGGCGGCGAGTTCGGCATCGAGCCGGTAGTCCACGCCGGCGGTCGCGGCCGCGTCGGCGCGGTGGATGATCGTCTCGCAAAGGATGCGCCGCAGCCAAAACCGGGTCCCCGACCGAGCGTCACCCGCCGGATTCCACACCGGCGCGTCCTCGCCCGCATCGGCGCACGCCGCCGCCAGCAGCGAGGCCCCCTCGGCCAGCCATGACGCCCACGCGTCCTGGTCGGCGGGCAGCGCCGCGAACGACGTGGGCAGCTGCGACGGGTCGGACACCCGCTTCTCCACGATCGAGGCAACCCAGTACTGGGTCTGGCCGAGATGCTCGACAAGCTGGCCCAAGGTCCACTCCGGACACGTCGGCACCGGTGCGCCGGCCGCGGCGCCGCGCGCGGCCTCGGCGAACTGCGCGGTCTGATCCACCAAAGCCTGTCTGTACCGCTGCATCGTCAGCTCGATCATCGGCCGCAACCTCTCATTTCGGGTGAAGTCGTGGTCAGTAGATCAGACGTATCCGCGGTGAAAGTCATTGCGTGGGCAGCGAGATTATCCGTAAGGGAACCCCGCGCGTGCATGATGATCTTGGCCCGTTGCGGCAGCCGACCTCGCAACACGCTGACCAGGGCTGTCTCTCAGATGCCCGGTGCGGTTGTCGTCCGCCACCGTTGTGGGACCACCGGCCGTACCGCCAGTCTGAAGTAGCCGATGAGCGGACGTGGCGGCAACGCACTCCGAAGCACGCATCGTTGAAGAGATCCCTGGGCGAGCTCATCTCGAACTGCCCCGATACCTGGCATCGTCTGGCGTGTACAGCGATATCCGCGGCCAAGCCGGCAACACCGGGGCCATAATCGGGCCATGAGCCGCCAGCCTGACCCTGCCCTACCCCGTGTGGCCAATACGGTCACGGGTGACGTGACTGGGAACGTGGTCATGGCTGGGACGATCCACGATGGAGTCCATATCCATCTGCCGGCCCGGCAGAAGGCATCGCTGCCGTACCGATATGGGACCACGCCCCCACGAGCGGCGTCGTTCCAGTGCAGGACGATCGCCACCGACCTCGCGGTGGCGATCAACCCAGGCCGCACCGCGGTGCTGGCTTCCGACCGCACGACCTCGGCCAGTGTGCTGTCCGGGCTGGGTGGGGTGGGCAAAACCCAACTCGCCCTGGACTACGCCGAGACGATCTGGGCGGCGCGTGAGGTCGATCTGCTGGTGTGGATCACCGCGACCTCCCGGGACGCGATCGTGTCCGACTACGCCCGTCTGGTTGCCGACCTGACCGGCACCGAGGACACCAACCCCGAACGCGACGCCCAACGGCTGCTGGCCTGGCTGGCCGCCACAGACACACGGTGGCTGCTGGTCCTTGACGACGTGCAGGCTCCGGCGGATCTGCGCGGCTTATGGCCCCCGGCGACCCCGTCCGGACGGGTCGTGGTCACCACCCGCCGCCGCGACGCCGCCCTGCGCGGGCACGGCCGCCGGGTGATCGAGGTCGACGTGTTCACCCCTGTCGAGGCCGTCACCTACCTGACCGGTGCCCTGGCCGACCGGCCGCACCTACTCGACGAGGTCACTGAACTGGCCGGCGCTCTGGGGTGTCTGCCGGCAGCGTTGGCCCAGGCCGGGGCGTTCATGCTCGACCGCGACCTGTCCTGTGCCGCCTACCAGGAGCGGTTGGCCGATCGGCGACGCCAGTTGGCCTCACTATTGCCCGAGGAAGAGGGGTTACCCGATGAACATCGGGCGACTGTGGCCGCCACCTGGTCGTTGTCGATCGAGCATGCGAACCGGCTTGAGCCGATCGGGATCGCGGGGACGTTGCTGGAGGTAGCGAGCCTGCTGGACCCCAATGGAATCCCGGTTGACGTGTTCACCGCTGCTCCGGTGCTCGCTCTGCTCGCCGCCGGCACCGGGCGGCAGGTGGACGCTGAACAGGCACGGGACGGACTGGGGTGCCTGCACCGACTGAGCCTGGTCACCCTGGCGCCACCCTCGGACTCAGAGCATCGGGCAGTACGAGTGCACGCCTTGGTGCAGCGAGCCACTAGCGACAGCCTGTCCCAGACACGGCTACCCCTCCTGGCGTGCGCGGTGGCCGACACGCTGCTGCTGGTGTGGCCGGAGATCAAGCGGAGTACCGGGATGAGCCAAATGCTTCGGGCCAATACCGACGCACTGAATGAGATCGCAGCCGAGTGTTTGTGGGAATCGGGCGGGCATTCGGCATTGTTTCGTGCCGGGCTCAGCCTCGGCGAGAGCGGGTTGGCCGTCCAAGCCACGGACTATTTTCAACGGTTGCACGCCGCCGCCGTTCTACATCTCGGTGCCGACCACCCTCGTGCTCTGGCCGCTCGCTTCGAACTCGCGCTATACCGCGGGCAGGCAGGCGACCCGGCAGGCGCCGTCACCGCGCTGGAGGAACTGCTGGCTGACCGGTTACGGGTGCTCGGTGCCGACCACCCCGACACCCTTGTCACCCGCGTCAGTCTTATCAAACGACGTGGGCAGGCAGGCGACCCGGCAGGCGCCGTCACCGCGCTGGAGGAACTGCTGGCCGACTGGGTACGGGTGCTCGGTGCTGACCACCCTCACGCGCTGATCACCCGCCACGAACTTGCTCACTGGTGCGGGCAGGCAGGCGACCCGGCAGGCGCTGCCACCGCGTTCGAGAAGTTGCTGGCCGACCGCGTGCGGGTGCTTGGCGCTGACCACCCGGATACCCTCATCACCCGTAGCAATCTCGCTCAGTGGCGAGGGCAGAACGGCAACTCGGCAAGCGCCGTCACCGAGTTGGAAAGGCTACTTGCCGACGACGTGCGGGTGCTTGGCGCTGACCACCCTCACACACTGATCACCCGCAGCAATCTCGCCCACTGGCGAGGCAATGCCGGCGACCCGGCAGGTGCGGTTGCCGCGCTGCAAGAGCTGCTGGCCGATCAATTGCGGATGTTTGGCGCTGACCACCCGGATACCCTCATCACCCGTAACAATCTCGCTCAGTGGCGAGGGCAGGCCGGCGACCCGGCAGGTGCCGTTGCCGCGCTGGAAGAGCTGCTGGCCGACTCGATACGAGTACGAGGCACCGACCACCCAGATGTGCGGATCACCAGTGCCAACCTCGCTCATTGGCGGAGGCGCTTGTTGAATAGCCCATTCCCCTGACGTCGCCGTACTGTGCCTGCCGCTCTGAGCACCGCCGGATCCAAGCGCATGGCCAGCCACCCGCTGGCAGGGCAGAGGCAGCAGACCATCCGCTCATGCCGCATACAGCACGTTCGGCGCGGCGCGCGGTAATGCCCGATGTGAACGCGTTCTGGAACTGCCCCGTTGGTTCAGGTCGTGCGCTCGGCGATGAATACGAACTCACGACCTGGTCGATCGGGGACGGCAGCCTGCCGTCACTCTGGCCGGTGTGCCCGCACGAGTGGGAGGTTGGGCGGCATTGCCTCGGCGGCGGCGATGCGGACGAACCCAGCATCCTTGAGCTCCGCCGCCAAGGCCTCGAACGACCGTTCCTGGATGCCCCACAGCTTGCGCAGCAGAGGATCGAGTACCCGGTGGGCGCCGCCATTCGTCCTGCCGTCGGCGCCTGAGCGCGGTGACCGTGGCGGGACGTTCGGGGTCACCAGCAACCCTCCCGGCCGTAAACCCTGGTCGCGGTCGGCCACTCGACCACCCGGGGCGAGAGCTTCCCGTTCGGCGCCCTGGTCGGCGACGGCGGGCGGCACAACCGTTCGATCACCACGTTTTTCCTCGGCGAGTGCACCGGCCTCGCCCCCGACCTGACCTGGCTGGCCCAGCAGGTCGCCGACGGCGTCCTCGCCCCGCAGATCTCCTGGCGCGGCAGCTGGGCCCAGGCCGGCGAGGCGGTCGGTGAACTGCTGGAGAACCGGTTGCACGGCAAGGCGGTCTTGGAGATCGGCTGAACGGCTCGAGAGCCGGGAAACCACCGCGTCGCGCCAAAACTGGTACCTGTGGAGAAGACACAGTGAGCGACCACCAGCGAGGAGACACCGGTGACAAGACGCCCGCGCATCGATGACCTGACCGCCGTCGCGGTTCCCGAGCAGCCGGCCCTCTCGCCCGACGGCAGCCGGGTGGTCTACGTGCTCCGCACCGCCGATGCCGAGGCCGACCGCACCGCTCGCGCGTTGTGGCAGGTGGGCGTCCCGTCCGGGCGGCCCCGGCGGCTGACGCGGGGCGGCTCCGACGTCTCCCCGGCGTGGTCGCCCGACGCCACCCACGTGGCGTTCCTGCGCACGCAGGACGACGGCGCCCCTCAGCTGTGGCTGCTGCCCGCGGACGGCGGCGAGCCCGAGCAGCTGACCCGGCTGCCGCTCGGCGCCGGCGGCCCGGTGTGGAGCCCGGACGGCACCCGGATCGCCTTCACCGCCGCCGTCGACCTGGAGGCCGTCGACAACGAAGACGACGCGGCCCGGGAGCGCCGGGCGAAAGCCCCCGTCGCGTCGGATCGATTGGGACACAAGGCCGACGGCGCCGGGCCGCTGCGCTCACTGCGCCAGCACCTGCACGTCCTGGACGTCGCCGGGAAGAAGGTCCGCCGTGTCACCGACGGCGACTGGCACGCGAGCGACGCCACCTGGTCGCCGGACAGCAAGAAGCTCGCCTTCACCGCGGCCACCGCGCCGGACGCCGACCTCGTCTCGCGCGTCCCGGTGTACACAGTGGACGCCGACGACCCCGCGGCCGAGCCGGTCCTCGCCGGGCTGGCGGAAGGCCTCGGCGTGACGGCCGAGTGGCTCGCCGACGGTTCCGGCCTGCTGGTGATCGGGACGGAGACCGCGGCCACCGGGCAGCTCCGCCTGCTGCGCCTGCCGTTCGACGGCGAGCCGGCCGAGCTCGCGGCTTCCCTCGACCGCAGCCTGATGCCCGGCGGGCCCGCGTACCCCGGCGCGTTGCCGCAGCTCACGAACGAGGGCCGGGACGTGCTGTTCTGCGTTCGCGACCGCGGCTGCACCCACCTCTACTCGGTCCCGGCCGACGACAGCGACCGGCCGCGCCCGGTCGTGACCGGCGCCGGACGGGTCGTCGCCGGTGTGTCCGTCGCGGGCGGGACCGCCGCGATCGTGCTGGGCACGCCGTCCTCGTACGGTGAGATCGTCGCCGTCGACCTCGCCACCGGCACGGAGACCGTGCTGACCCGGCACGGGATCGAGGACGTCGAGCCGTTCCGCCGCGAGGAGCGCGAGTTCACCATCTCCGACGGCACGGTGGTGCAGGGCTGGCTGGTCCGTGACCCGGCCGCCGACGGCCCCGGGCCGCTGCTGCTGGACCTCCACGGCGGCCCGCACGGCGCGTGGAACGGCGCCGCCGACCAGCTCCACCTCTACCACCAGGAACTCGTCGCCCGCGGCTGGACGGTGCTGGTGCTGAACCCGCGTGCGAGCGACGGCTACGGCGAGGCGTTCTACACCGCCGCTCTCGGCGCGTGGGGTGTGGCCGACGCGAAGGACTTCCTGGAGCCGCTGGACACCTTGGTCGCCGAGGGCGTGGCCGACCCGGCCCGGCTCGCCGTCACCGGGTACAGCTACGGCGGCTACATGACCTGCTACCTCACCAGCCGCGACAGCCGGTTCGCCGCGGCCGTGGCCGGTGGCGTGGCCAGCGACCTGACCAGCATGGTCGGCACCTCCGACGAGGGACACCTGATCACCGAGTACGAGCTGGGCGGGCAGCCGTGGAACGGCGGCCCGGACCTGGCGGAGATGTCGCCGTACACGAAGGTCGCCGACGTGCGGACGCCGACGCTGATCCTCCACGGGGACAACGACCTGCGCTGCCCGATCGGGCAGGCCGAGCAGTGGCACACGGCCCTGCGCGAGCGCGGGGTGCCGACCCGGCTGGTGGTCTACCCCGGCGGCAGCCACCTGTTCATCCTCGAAGGGCCGCCCTCGCACCGGCTCGACTACAACCGCCGTGTTGTCGACTGGGTCGAGCAGTACGCCGCTGACCCGGACGGCCCGCGGCGGCCGCGGATCGACGCCGCCCACTGGCAGCGCCGGCTCTCCGCGCTGGCGAGCCGGCACGGCGTGCCCGCGGCGCAGCTGGGCATCCTGCGGCTGCACCCGGGCGGCGAGGACGAGCTGGTCGAGGCCGCCCACGGGGTGCTCAACGTCGCCACCGGCGTCGAGGCGACCACCGATTCGGTTTTCCAGATCGGCTCGATTTCCAAGGTGTGGACCACGACTGTGGCGCTGCAGCTCGTCGAGGAAGGCCTGCTCGACCTCGACGCGCCGCTCACCGATGTGCTGCCGGAGCTGCGCCTGGCCGATCCCACCGCGGCCAAGCAGATGACCATGCGCCACCTGCTCACGCACACCAGCGGCATCGACGGCGACGTGTTCACCGACACCGGCCGTGGCGACGACTGCCTCGAAAAGTACGCCGGCCTGCTGGCCGAGGTGGCGCAGAACCATCCCCTCGGCGCCACCTGGTCCTACTGCAACTCCGGGTTTTCCCTTGCCGGGCGGGTGATCGAGAAGCTCACCGGGTCCACTTGGGACGCCGCGGTGCGCGAGCGGCTGGTCACTCCGCTGGAGCTGAAGCACACCGTCACGCTGCCGGAGGAGGCGTTGCTGCATCGCGCGGCCGTCGGGCACTTCGGGGACGACGAGCCGGAACCCGCCCCGGTGTGGGGACTGCCGCGCTCGGCCGGGCCCGCCGGGCTGATCACCGCGACCGCCGCCGACGTGCTCGGCTTCGCGCGCCTGCACCTGACCGGCGGGCTGGCCCCGGACGGCACCCGCGTGCTCGGGGAGGAGGGCGCGGCCGCGATGGCCGCGTTCCAGGCGGACCTGCCCGACAAACACGCGCTGGGCGACTCGTGGGGCCTCGGCTGGATCCGGTACGGCTGGGACGGCCACCGGCTGATCGGGCACGACGGCAACACCATCGGCCAGTCGGCGTTCCTGCGGCTGCTGCCGGAACAGGGCCTCGCCGTCGCGCTGCTCACCAACGGCGGCAGCACCCGCGACCTCTACCAGGACCTCTACCGGGAGATCTTCGCCGAGCTGGCGGACGTCGAAATGCCGGTGCCGCTCGGCCCGCCCGCGGAGCCGGTGGCCGTCGACTTCGAGCCGTACCTGGGCACTTACGAGCGGGCGGGCGCGCTGATGGAGGTGTTCCGCGGCGAGGGCGGGGCGAGGCTGCGCGTCACCATCACCGGCCCGCTCGCCGAGCTGCTGCCGGACAAGGTGCAGGAGTACACGCTGGTCCCGGTCGAGCCGGGCTTGTTCGTGGTCCGGGCCACCCAGGGCCGGGGCTGGATCCCGGTCACCTTCTACCCGCTGCCCACCGGCGAGGAGTACCTCCACTTCGGCGGGCGCGCGACCCCGAAGGTGGCCATAGGCTGAGCACCTGACTCCCCAGCTCCGGACGGTGCCCTGACCTGTGAACCCGTTACCGCACAACGGCCTCGGCCGCGTTCTCGACGACCTCGGCGCGACCCTGCTCGAACTGGTCCACGGGAGCCCCGCCGCGGTGCGCATCGGCGGGGTGGTGATCCACGACCCGCTCGAGGACAGCGTGCTGCCGCGGCACGCGCTGGTGCTCGGCGTCGGCCTGCGCGAGCCGGGGGAGGTCCTGCGGCTCGTCCGGGAGCTGGGGCGGCAGGAGGCGGTCGCGCTGGTCCTGCGGGCGCCGGTGCCGGTGCCGGACGAGCTGGCGGCGGCGGCCGACGAAGCGGGCGTCGCGCTGCTCGGCCTGACCCGGGGCGCGTCGTGGGCGCAGCTGGCCGCGCTGCTGCGTTCGTCGCTGGCCGAGATCGGGGACGCGGGGCCCCCGATGCTGGGCGGGATGCCGTCCGGCGACCTGTTCGCGCTGGCCAACGCCATCGCCGCGCTGATCGACGCCCCGGTGACGATCGAGGACCGCGAATCCCGCGTGGTCGCGTTCTCCGGCCGCCAGGACGAGGCCGACGCGTCGCGCGTGGAGACGATCCTCGGCCGTCAGGTGCCCGAGCGGTTTTCGCGGCTGCTGACCGAGCGCGGGGTGTTCCGGCACCTCTACCGCACCGATCAGCCGGTGCACTTCGAGGTGCCGGACGAGCAGACCGAGGGCCTGACCGTGGCGCGGGTCGCGGTCGCCGTGCGGGCGGGCGACGAGCTGCTGGGCTCGATCTGGGCCGCCGTGCGCGAGCCGCTGAGCGAGGACCGCGGCCAGGCCCTCGTCGACGCGGCCCGCCTGGTCGCCCTGCACCTGCTGCGGATCCGCGCGGGCGCCGACGTCGAGCGGCGGCTGCGGACCGAGCTGCTGGGCACCGCACTGGAAGGCGGGGCCGGGGCGCGCGAGGCGCTGAACCGGCTCGGCGTCGCGGACCAGCCCGTGGTGGTGCTCGCGCTGGCGCTGCCCGGGGGAGACGGCGTTGTGGACGCCGGGCACGTGACCGCGCGCCAGCGGTTGAGCGACAGCCTCGCTTTGCACCTGAGCGCCGTGCACCCGCGCAGTGCCGCCGCGCTCGTCGGCGACGTCGTGTACGGCCTGATTCCGGTGGGGCACAGCGATATCCCTGCCGAGGAACGCGGGGTGCGGATCGCCGGCGACTTCCTGGACCGGCTGGGGGAGCGGGCCCAGGAAGCGACGGCCGTCGCGGCCGTCGGCCCGGTCGCGCGCGATGTCGCGGAACTCGCCGTGGCGCGGGAAAACGCCGACCGCACGCTTCGGGTCCTGTGCGCGGGCCACGCCCGTGGCCTGCGGGTCGCGCGGCTGGCCGACGTCCACGCCGAGTCGCTTGTGCTGGAACTGCGCGACATCGCGGCCGCCCGGGGCGATCGGCCCACCGGCGCGGTCGCCCGCCTGCTGGCCTACGACGAGCAGCACAACACCGGCCTCGTCGAGACTTTGCGCGCGTGGCTGGACGCTTTCGGCGACGTGGTGGCGGCCGCCGCGGCCGTGCACGTCCACCCGAACACGTTCCGCTATCGCCTGCGCCGCCTAGCCGAGGTCGGCGACGTGGACCTGGCCGATCCGGACGCCCGCTTCGCCGCGTTGCTGCAGTTGCGCTTGCTCTAACGAGTGAATTCGGTGGGCACATTCAGTAGGCGAAGGTGCCACCTCGGCGTGACTTTCGGTCACCGTCGGCCCGTCCGGGCCTGTGACCACGGGGTATTCGCGCGGCCGGCGGCAGATCCCTAGTGCCCCTAATGGGCCGTACCCCGAAGCCCCCTAGTGCTGCCCCGCAAGACCCGGGGCAGCCCCCGATGGCCTGCTGGTGGCGCCGCCCTAAGTTCGTTCCGGAGCCACCGGCTCGTCGGCATGTCCGATAGTGCCGGTCTCGCGGTGCCGATCTCACGGTGCCGGTCTCGAACACCGCCGATCTGTTGTCATTAATCAGGAGAAATCAATTATGGGCCCGGTGCAGACGCTGCACGAATTCGCGTTGAACCTTCTTGGCGACCCGCAGGCGCTGGCGGAGTACAACGCCAACCCGCAGGGTGTGCTGAACGACGCCGGTCTGGGGGACCTGAGCGCGGCGGACGTCCACGACATCATGCCGCTCGTGATGGACACCGCGCCGCTGCCGGCCGCCGGCTCGCCGGCCGCGTTCGCCACCGGTGACGTCACCGGCACGCTGGACCACGTCGCCGCGTTCGCGCCCCGCGCGGAAGAAGCCGCCCACAGCGCTTCGGGCGCTCTCGGCGGCGAGTCCGGCGTTCTGACCGGGGTCTTCGGCGCGGTCAGCGACGTCGCCGACCAGACCGGCCTGAACACCGCCACGCACGGCGTCCTCGCGGACGTTTCCGGCGGCGTGGACAGCGTCGCTTCCGCGGTCAGCGGCGTGCCGCTGGTCGGCCCGCTGGTCGACGCCGGCGCCATCGACCTGCAGCACACCGTCGGCGCGGTGGGCGACCACCTCTTCGACGGCAAGCTGGTCGGCAGCGTGGTCGACGCCACCACCAACCACCTCGGCGACGCCCTGCTGTGGAAGGCCGCGGTCACCACCGTCGCCCAGGTGCCGGCCGTCGGCGGTCCGCTGAGCGGCGTGGTCGAGGACGTCCGCGTCGGGGGCAGTGGCCTGCTCGGCCAGGTCAACGGGGTCATCGGCTCCACGCCGGTCGGCGTCAACGCCGAGAACATCCAGCCGCACGGGGACTTCGGCGCCGCCGGCGACCTGTCCGGCACGCTGGACCACGCGGCCTCGGCGCTGCCGGTCGGGCTCCCGGCCGTGCCCGCCCTCCCGGCGGTCCCGGCGGTTCCGGGTGCCTCGGTTCCGGGCGTTCCGGCCCTGCCCGCCGTCCCGGGTGTCCCGGCGCTGCCCGCGGTTCCGGGTGTCCCGGCGCTGCCGGCCACGCCGGACGTGTCGGCCACCGTCGGCTCGGTCACCCACACCCTCGCCGGTGTCACCTCGCACCTGCCGGTCGCCGGCGACGCGGTGAACCACGCGCTGGCCGCGACCGGTGAGCACACCGACACGGGCATCCGCAGCGACGCGGTGACCAGCGACCTCACCGGCGCGACGCACTCCGGCGACCTGGTCAGCAACGTGGAGAACCACGCGCACGACCTGGCCAACGGCCTCGACCTGCACCACGGGCTCGAGAGCGCGCTCGACGGTCTCCACCTCGGGCACTGAGTTCCCGAGTTCAAGGCCTGATCTCAGGCACTGATCTCTGGCACTGATCCAGGGCTCTGGCACAGAGCCGGTCGCGGGCCCGGGCCTTCCTCACGGGAGGCCCGGGCCCGTTGCCGTCGGTACCGGCGACGCCTTCGCCGCGCCTGCCCAGCGCGGGTCCGCCTCAGGCGTCCGAGAACTCTGGGGCGCCGGAAATCAGCCCAGGGCCCAGAAATCGGTGAGTATCCGGGCGCCGCGCGCCGGGTCCTGGATCATCCACCAGTGGCCGAGATCGGGGAGTTCCGCCACCCGGGCGCCCGCCCGTGCCGCGGTGCGCCGGCGCTGCTCGTCCGTGCCCACGAAGTGGTCCTGCCCGGCCAGGACGGCGAGTCCCGGCCGGCGGGTCAGGCCGGTGAGGTCCCGGCCGAGTTCCGCTTTCACCGGCTGGGCGGCGGACCGGTACAGCGCGAGCATCGCCGGCCCCAGCGAGGGGTCGTGCCCGGTGGCGATCTCGGTGGCCAGGTCGTCCGGGAAACCGAGCCCGGCGAACGCCGCAAGGCGCTTTTCGGCCGAGCCGAAGCGTTCCTCGACCGCCGCCTCGCCCGCTCCCGGGGTCTGCCAAACCTGGGCCAGCTCGTGCCACACGTAGTCCGGGTCGAACGTCCCGAGCGCGTCGCTGACCCAGCTGCGGACCAGGTCCGGCCGGGTCTTCACGGCGCTGACCACGTGGCTGCCGCCCCAGTCGTGCCCGACCAGGTCGACCGGTTCGTCGATCTCCGCGAGCCGCTCGATCAGCCAGTCGCGGTATTCCCCCACCGTGGCCCCGAATCCGGGGGGCAGCGGGGCGCCGAACCCGGGCGGCGACAGGCACACCACGTCCTTTCGTTCCAGTTCGGCGAGCAGCGGCCGCCAGATCGCGGCGGTCTCCGGGTTGCCGTGCACGAACACCGCAGGCATCGATTCCTCCTCGTTTCAGGAACCCCAGGGTTACATACTTGTCGGCCGACACGCAAGTTTCTTTGGTACTGTGCGGCATGCCCCGACTCACCCAGGCACAACGCCGGGCCCAGACCGGCTCCGCGCTCCTGCAGGCCGCGGCCGAGATCGTGGTCGAGGGCGGCGTCGCGGCGCTGACGCTCGCCCGGGTCGGCGAGCGCGCGGGCTACAGCCGCGGGATCGTCACCCATCACTTCGGCTCGAAGCAGGCCCTCCTCGACACGCTCGCCCGGGCGAGCCAGAGCGGGTTCGTCCCCGGCGTCGGCGACGAACCCGGCCTGGACCGGCTGCTCGCCCTGATCGACGGCTACGTCGCGGCCCTCGGCGGCGCGGGCCCGTTGCGCCGCGCGTTCCTGTTGCTGTGGGCCGATTCGCTGACCTCGCCGGAGCTCGCCGGGGTCTTCCGCGAACGGGACGAGGGCTTCCGGACGGACCTGCGCGCCGACGTCGGCGCCGGGATCACGGCCGGGGACATCCGCCCGGACGTCGACGCCCGGGACACGGCGGTCGCGGTCCTCGGCGAGCTGCGGGGCATCGCCCTGCAGTGCCTGCTCGATCCCGCGGCCGTCGACACCGAGCGCCTCCGGCACGCCGTGCGGGAGCAGTGGCGCCGGGCGCTGACCTGACCGCCCCAATGTGGCGTTGGTTGCGCTCAACGCACCCAAGTGGCGTTCGGTGCGTCAGACGCACCGAACGCCACATTGGGGCGCTGGGTGGCGGGCTCAGCCGAGCGGGCCTTGCCGCGCCCGGAACTCGTCCAGCTCACGCCGTTCGCGCTTGGTCGGGCGCCCGGCGCCGCGTTCCCGCCGGGCGACGGGCATCGAGGCCTCCGGCGGCGGCGCCGGGGTCCGGTCGATGAGGCAGGTGGCGGCGTCCGGGGCCCCGACGCGTTTCTGGATCACCCGCGCGACCTCGACGATCCGGGTGACCGGCCCGTTGCGCAGCCGCACCTCGTCACCGGCCACCACGGAGGTGGCGGGCTTGGCGGGCCGGTCGTTCACGCGGACGTGCCCGCCCCGGCACGCCGCGGCGGCGTCCGCGCGCGTCTTGGTCAGCCGCACCGCCCACAGCCACCGGTCCACTCGGGTCGATTCCACTCGTCCATGATGGCCCGTTTCCGCCCGCGGCGCGCCGCTGGGGCCGGACGGGTCCGCGGCGAGGCGGCCGGTCGGTGCGGTCGTCCGCGGCGAAGCGCACGGAGAACTGTTGCCCGGCAAAGGGAAGCGCCAACCGGGAGACGGTGTGCCGGGCCGTCGCGGTGCCGGGCACCCCGGTCTTCAGCAGCCGCGTGCGCTTGCGCGAGCTCCGAAGTACGCCATCACGCCGCCGCCGGCGATGAGCAGCAGGCTGATCAGGCCCATCTTCGACACCCGTTCCCGCTCATCCCCGGTCCGTCACCGGGTTTCGCGCCCGATGACAGAGGGGCCGGGCGAGCTTCGGAACACCCTGGCAGCGCGGCGAAAATGAACTCTCCGGGCAACTCGCTCCCCGGTCAGGACCGGGCCCGCCGCAGTCCGGCGATCCGGCGGGTGATCGGGTCGAACTCGCTGATCTTCAGTGCGGCGAGCAGGCCGAAGGAGACCCCGGCGCCGACCAGGCCCTCCAGCGGCAGCCGGACGATGGCCTGCCAGCTGGGGCCGAGGGAGGCGGGCACCACGAGCCCGGTCAGGTACGCCGCGCCGCCGCCGAGGGCGCTGACCGCGGTGGTGACCAGGATGACGCGCAGCGCGCGCCGGCTGCGCAGGTGGCCGAGCCGCACCCACAGCCAGACCTGCCCGACGACCGCGCCGATGACGTAGGTCGCGCCGTTGACCAGCATCGCGCCGAGCACGATGTGCTCGCGGTCGAGCAGGCCCTGGCAGAGGAACAGCATCGGGATCTTCACCGCGGTCATCACGATCATGATCAGCGTCGGCGTGCGGGCGTCCTTCATCGCGTAGAACACGCGCAGCTGCAACAGAACCATCGCGTACGGCAGCAAGCCGAGCGCGGAGATCGCCAGCGTCTGGCCGAGGCGGTCGGCGTCGGCGAGAGTGCCCTTGCCCCAGGTGAAGATCGCGATCCCGATCGGCGTGCCGATCGCCGCGAGGATGGCGGAGCAGGGCATCAGCAGCACGGTCGAAAGCCGGGCGGCGTAAGACAAGTCGCCCACCAGCCGCTGGGTGTCGCCGTCGGCGGCGGCCCGGCTCATCCGCGGCATGAACGCGGTCAGCAGCGAAACGCCGATGACGCCGTAGGGGAGCTGGAACAGCAGCCACGCGTAGGTGTACGCGGTGACGCCGCCGCTGGTGCCGCTCGTCAGGACGTTGGTGTTGACGACGAGGCCGAGCTGGCTCACCCCGACGTAGCCCAGGATCCACGCGGCCAGCCCGCCGAACTCCTTCAGCCGCGGGTCGATGCCCCAGCGCCAGCGGAACCGGAAACCGCTGCGCAGCAACGGCGGGATGAGCACGACGGCCTGGCAGACGATGCCGAGGGTCACCCCGAGCCCGAGCACCAGCAGCTTCGGGTCGCCCATCCGGACCGGGCTCAGCGAGATCTCGCCGGGCACGAGGTAGAACGCCCCGAGCGTGACGAGCACGACGAGGTTGTTGAGCACGGGCGCCCAGGCCGGCGGGCCGAACACGTTCTTCGCGTTGAGGATCGCGGCGAACAGCGCGAACAGGCCGTAGAAGAAGATCTGCGGCAGCACGAGGTAGCCCAGCGCGGTGGTCAGCGCGGGGCTGGCGTCGGGGGAGGAGCTGTCCACGTAGAGCATGGTGAACAGCGGCGCGGCCGCGACGGCGCAGGCCGTGCCCAGCGCGAGCAGCACCAGCGCCATGGTGATCAGCCGTTGCGCGTACGCCTCGCCGCCGTCGGGGTCGTCGTGCGAGCGGACCAGCAACGGGATCACCACGCTGGACAGCACCCCGCCCAGTAGCAGCTCGAACACCATGTTCGGCAGGGTGTTGGCGATGTTGAACGAGTCGTTCACCACGCCGGTGCCGATGATCAGCGCCAGCGCGACCTTCCAGCCGAACCCGGTGATGCGGCTGACCAGCGCGGCGACGGCCAGCCGGCTGCTCGACTGCGCCACCGAGCCGGCCGGCTGCCCGATCGGCGACGGCGGCGGCTGCGGGACCGCGACCTGCACCGCGATCTGCGTGTACGAGCGGGGCACGTCGAGATCGCGGGTCGGCCAGTGCGCGCCGCCGGGCAGGCTCAGATCGGACGCGTCGAAGGCGATGAACGCCGTCGCCTCCTCGGGCTGTGGCCGGGTCCGATCGTCGTGCTGCATGAGACGACCCTGCCAGCGGGGGTGGCGGCTGTCGACGCCGACCAGTCAGGCGAGCCTGGGCGGTCCGTGCTCCTTGCCCGTTCCGGCAGTGCGGAACGGTGCCGGTTCAGGGCATTCGTGCCCAGAAGTCCAGGCTGTGCTCCGTGACGTAGTCGACGGCGCCGATCCGTCCCGGGGCCAGCGACTGGACGTGGCCGGCGCCGGGCCAGTCCGGCAGGCCCGGTGAGGCCGGGTCGCCGTGGCGGGCGAAGGCGGTCCAGTACCGGTTCATCCCCTCGGCGAGTTCCTGTTGCGCCGCCGAAAGCGCGGGCCCGCCGGGGAGGTCGAACTGGTAGGCCAGCTCGCTGCCGTGCTGGGCGCCGGTGGGGAAGCCGGGGATGAGCACGGGGGCGTCCTCGTCGGCGAACTCGTAGCACCAGGTGCCGGTGTGCGCGGCGAGGGCCTGGCCCAGTTCCCAGACCGGCCGGGCCCAGGCGCGGTCGGTGCTGACCCGCGCCCAGGCGAGGCTCGGGGTCGCGAAGCGGTCGAGGGGGTAACGCGCGGCGACCTCGTCCGCGGAGTCGCCGAACGCCTCGGCCAGCAGCTGCGGGTAACTGTCCGCAGTGACGGGATTACCCGCCAGGCCAACGAAGAAGCGGGCCTCGTCGCGGGTGGTGCCCAGCATCAGCGGCATCCGGTGGAACCGGCCGGCGGGTAGCGCGTCGGCGGGCGACTCGGGCAGGACGGCGCCGCCGAACGCGGGCCGGATGAAGGCACCCGACGCCGGGAGCAGGTCCGCCACCGGGACACGCCGGAGCTGCGCCAGCGCCGACTCGGGGTCGCTGCCCGGCTTGACCCAGCCGTGCTCGATCGCGACGGCGGCGCCGAGCTGCTCCAGCTCGGCCACCGGCGACCACATCGGCGGGAGCGCCGGGATGCCGGGCATGAAGGTGTGCGCGGGCGTCGCGTCCAGCGCGCCGAACACGCTCTGCAGGACCGCGCGGTGGAACAGCCCGGCCGAGCCGGGCGCGGTCAGGTGCGCCGCGACGGTGAGCGCCCCGTGGGACTCGCCGACCAGCGTCACGTTCGCCGGGTCACCGCCGAACCGCGCGATCTCCCACCGCACCCAGCGCAGCGCGGCCTGCTGGTCCTGCAGACCGAAGGTGCCGCTGCCGTCGAGGCCCGGGTGGCCGAACCAGCCGAGCACGCCGAGCCGGAAGTTGGGGGCCACGACCACGACGTCTCCGGTGACGGCGAGCCGCCGGGGGTCGTAGGTGGACGCGGTCTCGTTCGTCCCGCCGCCGCCGTGCAGCCAGACCAGCACCGGGCGCCCGGCGCGCGGGGTCGCGGGCACGGTGACGTTCAGCGTCAGGCAGTCCTCGTCGACCGAGCTGGTGGCCGCGAACGACTGCGCGGCCTGCGGTGCGGGCGGGCCCGGCTCGGTCGCGTCGCGGACCCCGGACCAGGGCTCGACCGGCGCGGGCGCGCGCCACCGCAGCTCGCCGACGGGCGCCGCGGCGTACGGGATCCCCTGGAACGACTGGTGGTCGTCTCGTTGACGGCCGCGGATGGTGCCGTCGGTCAGCTGGACGGTCACGGGCTCGGTCATCGGGTGCGCTCCCTCGGTGGCAATACGATCATATTGCTACCTTAACCCTACGAGCTTATGGCTGTCGCGGGGATTCCCGCCGGCGCGAGGTGAACACCGTGCCGATGGACTGGTCCAGCACGTCGCGGGCCGGGAACGCGTCCGCGCCCGACAGCGCGACCTGGTCGGCCAGGCCCTGCGTCGTGGCGAGGATCAGGCGGGCGGCGAGTCCGGCGTCGAGGGCGGGCTCGACTTCGCCGCTCTCCTTGCCGCTCTCGACCACGGACGTGACGTACTCGAGCAGCCCGCCGCCGGACCGCCGGGCGACGGCGGCGAGGCCCGGGTCGTGCTGGGCCTGGGCCTGTAACCCTTGCCGCACACGGTATTCGAGGTCTCGCTCCGCGTCGAGGGGCAGCAGTTCGACGAGGGTGTCGAGTAGTACTTCCGCGACCGGGCTGCCAGCGGCCTCGCCGTTACGGACGCGGACCTGCACTCGCTCGCTCATCCGGGCCACGGCGTCCTCGTAGGCGAACCGCAGCAGCGCGTCCTTGCCCGCGAAGTAGTGCTGGATGAGCCCGACGGACACCCCCGCCTCGCCCGCCACCCGCGAGAACGACACCCCGCCGAACCCGTCGGCGGCCAGCAACCGCTGGAACGCCCGTGCGATCTGCGCCCGGCGCTGATCGTGATCGACTACTCGTGGCATGGGGATATCATACAGGCGTATTGGTACGGTGGGGCTGGGTGGCCCAGAGGGTGCGGGCGTTTGGGATACCATCCGGTCGTGGCTGAAGTGATTCTGGCGAACGTCCGCCCGTGGGGCGGCGAGGCTCGCGACGTGGTGGTCCGTGACGGGGTGATCGCCGAGGTCGTCCCGGCGGGTACGGCATCGGGACAACAGGCGCCGGTGACCCGGATCGACGGTGGTGGCCGCCTGGCGCTGCCGGGGTTCGTCAACGCGCACGCCCACGTGGACAAGAGCTGGTGGGGCCAGGACTGGGTCTCCTACGGCGGCGAGCCCACCACGCAGGGCCGGATCGCGCACGAGCGCGCGGAGCGGGACAAGTACGGCATCCCCGGTGTCGACGGGGTGGTGGCGGTGCTGCGGGAGTTCCTGCGCCACGGCACGACGGCCACCCGGTCCCATGTGGACGTCGACCTCGGCGTCGGGCTGACGGGCATCGAGGCGGTCACCGAAGCGGCCGCGGTGCTCGGCGGCGCCGTCGAGGTGGAGGTCGTCGCCTTCCCGCAGGACGGGGTGCAGCGCCGGCCCGGGGTGCTCGACCTGCTCGACCAGGCGGCCGCCGCCGGGGCGGCCAGTATCGGCGGCCTCGACCCGGCCTCGATCGACCGGGATCCCGTGGCCCAGCTGGACGGGCTGTTCCGGATCGCCGAACGGCGCGGCGTCGGCCTCGACATCCATTTGCACGACGGCGGCGAGCTGGGCGCGTTCCAGTACGAGCTGATCATCGACCGGACCCAGCGGACCGGATTGCAGGGCCGGGTCACGGTCTCGCACGGCTTCGCGCTGGGCGAGCTGCCCGCCGGGCGCCAGTCCGAGCTGCTCGACCGGCTGGCCGAGGCCGGCATCGCGTGGGCGACGGTCGCGCCCGTCCGCTCCGCCCCATTGCCGTGGCGCGGCATGGCTGAGCGGGACATCCCGATCGGGCTGGGCACCGACGGCATCCGCGACCTGTGGTCCCCGTTCGGCGACGGCGACCTGCTCCGGATCGCCCTCGGTTTCGCCCGGCTCCACGGCCTGCGCACCGACGAAGACCTCACCTACGCGGTCGAACTCGCCACCAGCCGCGCCGCCCGGTTCGTGCACCGTGCCCGCCACGGCATCGAGCCCGGCGCCCGCGCCGACGTGGTGCTGCTCGACGCGCAGAACGTCCCGGACGCACTGGTCCGTGTCCCTCGCCGGGCCCTGGTGATGGCGGGCGGCGAGGTCGTCGCGCGCGACGGCGAACTCACGCTCTGAAGCTAAAGGCCCAACAGCCCGGGCTCGGTGGCGTGGGCCCGCCAGTGCTCCTCGGGACGCGGCACCAGGCGCCGTTCGGCGAGGTCCAGCAGCCCGCAGACGCTGGTCACCTCGGCGACCAGCAGGCCGTCCGCGCGGTGCAGCTGCTGCCGGATGCTCGACGTCTTCCCGCCGCTCCACTCGTAGGCGGACGTGACCGTGACGGTGTCGAGGGCGCGCAGTTCCCCGAGGTGCCGGATCGTGGTCGTGAGGTTGACCGGGCCTACGCCGTGCTCGCGCAGCGCGGTGAGGTCGACGCCCGCCGCGGCGAGGCCGGCCCACCGGGCGTGGTCGGCGTAGGCCAGGTAGGCGGGGCCGCGCACGTGGCCGTTGGTGTCGAGGTCGTCGGCGCGGACGGTGAGCGTGATGGGGTCCATGTCCCGGATGATCGGCCGGTCAGGACGCCGCCGTCTGGTCGGTTTCGGCCACGCGGTCGTGACGCGCGTAACTGGCGACGAGCTGGGCAGGCGAGGAGCCCGACAGGCGCAGGCATTCGTGGCCCAGGTGCGACTGGTCGGCGAACCCCAGCTCCGCGGCGATCGTCGACAGCGTGGTGCGGCCGGCGGCGAGGTCGTCGAGGCGGCCGAGGAAGCGGTGGAAACGCAGTACGCGGTGCAGTTCCTTCGGGCCGTACCCGACGGCGTCGCGGACCCGGCGCCGTAACGTCCGGTCGCTGACGCCGAGCCGGCCGGCCACCGCGTCGACCCGGGTGTCCGGAGTGGACAGTGCGCGCACGGCCGTCGCCATCGCGGGGTCCGGCTCGAAACCGTGGCGCAGCCGCCGTCCGACGAACTCCGTCAGCACGATCCGTTGCGCGGCAGGCGTTTCCGCCGCGGTCAGCTCGTCGACGAGCCGGGTCCGCAGCAGGTCGTGCAGGTCCACCACGGTGTCCGCGGCGAACCCCGGCCCGAGCAGGCCGCCCGCCGCGCCGCAGCGCAGCCGGACCCCGACCGCCGTGCCGGAGCCGGACAGCGGGATCCGCACCGGGGCGGCCGCGCCGACGACCACCAGCCGACGGCCGTTCCACGCCAGGTCCACGCACCCGTCCGGCAGCACGCGCAGGTCCCGCGCCCAGCCGGGCACGCCCTCCCACGAGCACTGGACCACCGAGGCCAGCCCGGCCGGCGGCGGCACCTCGCGGTACCGCGACACCCGCCGTCCGGCGTCGTCGGCCGCGGAGAACCGGAGCGGGACCACCATGACGGCCATTGTCCACCCGGATCGGCGGATCCGGCCCGCCCGGGGCCGCGGACGAAGTAGCGTGGGCCCGGACCCCGAGGAGGAAACCGTGACGACACTGGAAAACCGGCCGAACACCGCACTGCTCGTAATCGATGTGCAACGCGAAGTGGTGGCTGAGGCGTACGAGCGGGACAAGGTCGTCGCGAAGATCGCAGGGCTGGTCGAGCGGGCGCGGGAGGACGGCGTGCCCGTCGTCTGGGTGCAGCACTCCGACGAGGGCCTCGCCCCCGGCAGCGACGACTGGCAGATCGTCCCCGAGCTGGACCCGCGCGAGGCTGAGCCGCTGGTCGGGAAGCAGTACGGCGACGCCTTCGAGGACACCACGCTCGAGACCGTGCTGGCGGGCCTGGGGGCCGGGCGGCTGATCGTCACCGGCGCGGAGACCGACGCGTGCGTCCGCTCGACGCTGCACGGTGCCTTCACCCGCGGCTACGACGCGACGCTGGTCACCGACGCCCACACCACCGGCGACCGCACCGCCTGGGGCGCACCGCCGCCGGACCAGGTCATCGCGCACACGAACCTGTACTGGTCCCACCAGGCGGCACCGGGGCGGACGGCGGCGGCGGTCGCCGCCGCGGACGTGCGGTTCCGCGTCTAGGAGCGGGTCCGCGCCCCCGCAGGTCCAGGCGCCCTCAGGCGCGGACGGCGCGGTACTCGTCCACCCGCGCCATGACCGCGGCGTCCACCTTGCTCGGGTGGCCCGCGTCGAACGGCGGCTCGGGGTCGTACTCGATCAAGGTCTGGGTGGCCTTCGCGGCGGTGGTGTCCACGAGCAGCTCGGCCAGCCGCAGGGCCATGTCGATGCCGGAGGAGACGCCCGCGGCGATGATCAGGCGCAGGCCCAGGTGCTCGATCACGCGCCGCGTCACGGGCTTCGCGCCCAGCTCGGCCAGCTTGTCCATGGCGCTCCAGTGCGTGGTCGCCTCCAGCCCGTCCAGCAGGCCCGCGGCGGCGAGGATCAGGGAGCCGGTGCAGACGGAGGTGGTGAAGTGGGCGCCGACGTAGGTGTCGCGGGTCCAGTCGACGAGCGGGCCGCCGTCGAGCAGCTTGCGGGTGCCGACGCCGCCCGGCACGACGACCACGTCGGGCGAGGGCACCTCGTCGTAGGTGGCGTCGACGGTGAGCCCGAGGAAGCCGTTCTCGGTGCGGATCTCACCGCGCTGCTCGCCGACGAACACCAGGTCCAGCGAAGGGATCCGTTGCAGCACCTCGTACGGGCCGATGGCGTCGAGCGCGGTCATCCGGGGGAAGGCGGCGATCGCGACCTGCATGGTGAGTCCTTTCAGGACGGTCCGGCGGCGAAGTGCCGACGGTAGTGGGCGGGTGACACACCGAGGCGTCGCACGAACGCCCGGCGCATGGTCTCGGCGGTGCCGAAGCCGGTGCGGCCGGCGACCGCGGTCACCGGCGCGGGCTCGGACTCCAGGAGCCGGCGGGCGGCATCGACGCGCACCTGCTCCACGTAGTCGCCGGGCGGGCAGCCGAGCTCGCGGACGAACTCGCGGCTGAAGTGCCGCTCGCTCATGCCCGCGTGCGCGGCGAGTGCGGGCACCCGCAGGTCGGCGTCCGGATGGCCGTGGATCAGGTCCTGCGCCTCGCGGATGCCGGGCTTGCGGGCCGGCTCCGTCCACACCGGACCGGCGTACTGGCTCTGCCCGCCCGGGCGGCGCAGGAACACCACCAGCGTGCGCGCGACCTGCTGGGCGACGTCCACGCCGTGGTCGGCCTCGACGAGCGCCAGCGCGAGGTCGATGCCCGCGGTGACGCCCGCCGACGTCCAGACCCGGCCGTCGCGCACGAAGATCGGGTCGGCCCGCACGTCGACTTCGGGGTACGCGGCACCGAGCTGCCCGGCGTACATCCAGTGGGTGGCGGCGGTGTGGCCGTCGAGCACCCCGGCGGCGGCGAGCGGGAACGCGCCGGTGCACACCGAGACGACCCGCGCGGACCGGCCGGCCGCACCGCGCAGCCAGCCGACCAGCTCGTCGTCCGGCGGCAGGTCCCGCGCGCCGGTCCCGCCGGGCACGAGCAGGGTGCCGATCTCGCCCGACGACGGCAGCGGGCCGTCCGGGACGAGCTTCAGCCCGCCGTCCGTGGTCACCGGCTCCGGCGTGGCGGCGACCAGCCGCACGGCGTAACCCGGGGCGTCGCCGAGGTACCGGGTGGCGTACGCCAGCACCTCGTGGGGCCCGGTGATGTCGAGTACCTGCACGCCGTCGAAGACGGGGATCAGGACCAGGTGTTCTCGCACCCGACCAGCGTCGCACCGGGCGGTCATGGCAGCAATGACACGTATCCCACTTATTCAGCCATCGGGCGTGTCCCCTGCGGGCCGCCCGGGGCGGGGCCGTACCGTCGAAGGCGGCTTGAGGAGGTGCTGGTGGTTCGGATCTCGGACCGGGCGTGGCCGTCGACGGTGGTGCCGAGCGACGGGCACGAGCGCGCCCAGGCCACCGGCGTGCTGTTTCGCCGCATGGGCTGGGTGACCGAGCGGCTGACCCGCGACGAGCGCGAGGACGTCGACCGCCAGCTGGAGTTCTGGTACGGCAACGGCTACTGCCCGGACGCGCTGCTGGTGGCGCTGGGCGCTCTCCCGGACGGCACCCGGCAGCGGCCCCGCGGGGCGGGGGAGCGGCCGGGGGACTTCCTGCGCTCGCGGCTGAACGGCTGGTTCAGCGACGAGGCCCAGGCGTCGATGACCGACGTGCTGGAGCCGCCGCGGCAGGGCCAGACGTTCGAGGCATGGTTCGCCGCGAGCCGCCGCCGGGCGCTCGACGACGGCAGCTACCGGCGCCGCCCGCAGCTGAGCGAGGCCGGCACCAAGGCCCGTGAGGAGGCCCGCGAGTTCGCCGCGTCGCGACGGCGGGATCCGCTCGCCCGGCTGCGCGAGAGCGAGCGGCGGCGGGCGGACGCGCTGGAGAGCCTCAAGGTCCCGGGCGTGGAGCCCGCGCGTGACGCCGTGGTCCCGGTCGCGCCGCCCGAGGTGCGGTCCACGCCGCGGATGGTCGCCGGTTACGCCGGGCGCCGGTCCGTCGCCGCCCACTCGCCCCAGGTCGTGCGGATCGTGGAACGGCTGCGCGCCGAGAAGCGCGGGCCGTCGAAGGCCGAGCTGGCCGTGCTCCGCAACGCGGTGCGCGACGCTCACCACAACGCCGGCCTCGGCACGCTGGAGGCGGCGAGCGCCCAGGTGAGCGACGAGGCCGGCGTCCTCACCCCCGAGGGCACCCGCATCCTCGCGTTCCTCGACCAGGCCAGCGCCACCCAGCTGCCGCTCGACGCGATGGTCGCGATCCTCACCCTCGCCGTCGACACGCCGGTCGAAGAGCCTTTCCCGCCCCGCGACTGAGACAGGGTCGCCGCAGCCATGGATCGACAGACCATGGTTGCGCCCGTCGGATCCCGCCAAGCTCGGGGGAGAACCGAACGGGAAAGGACCACGAAGATGAAGCAGACCGGGAACACCGTTTTCCTGACCGGGGCGACGTCGGGCCTCGGGCTCGGCCTGGCGCTGCGGCTGCACGACCTCGGCAACAAGGTGATCATCAGCGGGCGGCGCAAGGACCTGCTCGACCGGATCGCCGCCGAGCACGCGGGGATCGAGACCGTGACCCTCGACGTGGCCGACCCCGCGCGGATCACCGAGGTGTTCGGCGAGGTCACCCGCGCCCACCCGGAGCTGAACGTGGTGGTCACCATGGCCGGGATCATGCTGCGGGAGAACCTGCTGGACCCCGCGCACCTGGTGACCGCCGAGGCCACGGTGGCCACCAACCTGCTCGGCACGATCCGTGTCCTGTCGGCGTTCCTGCCGTTCCTCGCGGAGCAGGAGGACGCTGCCGTGGTCACCGTCAGCTCGGGGCTGGCCTTTGTGCCGTTGCCGCTGACGCCGACCTACGCCGCCACGAAGGCCGCGATCCACTCGTACACCGAGTCCCTGCGCGTTCAGCTGGCGGACACGCCGGTGCGGGTGCTGGAACTGGTCCCGCCCGCCGTGCGGACCGCGTTGATGAACCAGGAGAACGACGAGAACGCGATGCCGCTGGAGGCGTTCCTCAGCGAGACGATGACCCTGCTGGCCGCTCAGGACGACGGTGAGCTGCTGGTCGAGACGGTGAAGCCGTTGCGCTACGCGGAACGCGATGGGTCGTACCCGCAGCTGCTGAGCATGCTGAGCGGGTACTGATACGCGGTTCTTTGCTGACCCGAGGCTCCCGGTGACCCTGGCTGGGTTGCGCCCCAATGTGGCGTTCGGTGCGTTCAACGCAACCAACGCCACATTGGGTGCGTTCTACGCACCCAACGCCACATTGGGGTTGTTTCATCGTGGTTTGTGCTGGTCAGGCTGGGTTGACTGATCGTGGTAACCGTCAAACCGCGGCGGGCCGGGCAGTGTCGCGGACGCTCTGCTCGTGCTCCACAAGCACGAGCAGAGCCCGCACCAACGTCGTGACATGACGGGCATCCATCCGAACCTTGGTCAAAATCCGCCAAGCTTTCAGGGCGGCGAAGCCACCCTCCACCGCACAGCGCATCCCGCTGAACGCCGCGTTCGCCTGCTTCTGCCCCGTCGTCAACGGCCGGTTGGCCTGAGCTTTGTACGGCGTAAGCACGATCTGCTCACACAACCCACCACACCGAAAGCAGTCGCGGGTGTCGCGGACGTCTTTGTGCCAGCCATGGAAACCCTTGTCGCCGGCCGGGGTCAGATCGTGCTCATGCAACCGGTCACGGACCCGCAACCGACGTGCAGCGGTGATATCGGCGGTCTTACCCGCCAGGACCGCCGACACCCACAGCAACCGGCCCTGTTCGTCGCTCAGCCCGAGCACCACCAGCCCGTGTTGTTTGTGTTTACCGCTGTAATTGGGTCGGTTGGCGGTGCCGGCGCGGCGACGGGTCCGGATCAGCGTCCCGTCCACCAGCACCACCACCGCTGCCTGGGCGGCCAGCCGCCGCAGGACCCGTCCCAGCCGTCGGGCCCGGGCGGCGAGCAGCGTGATGACTTCCAGCACCCAGCGCCGCACCGTGCTCGCTGAGACACCGTTACCACCGCTGATGTCGGCCAGGCGCTGGTCGTGGCGCAGCACCGCCAGCACCACCAGCGCCTGCCCGGCAGGGCCGGCTTTACGCCACCGCGACCGCATCTGCCGGCGACGGGTGCGGATCAACTCGGCGACCATCTGCAGGGTCTGTCGCGACAGGGGAAGGGTGACCTGATAGGAAATGGGGTCGAAGCCCTCGGCGGGTTGTTGACTCACATCTCGATCTTGCCGAGGGCTTCACTCATGCCCGGGACGCCACACCGTCCCGCCACCACTTCCTGCCAGACCAACCGAAACGACCTCGCCTCACCGCCGCCACCAGCCACAACCACGATGAAACAACCCCATTGGGGCGCTTCGGGCCAGACCGGAGGGCAGCTTCAGCGGCGCGGGTGCAGCGCGGCCAGTACCGCGCCCAGGCTCGGCAGCCAGCGCTGCCGCGGGTCGGGGGCGGTGAGCCACTCCACTGCCAGGCCCGTGGCGCGCGGGCCGATCGGCAGGGGGACCAGCGCGCCGCAGTCGAGCAGCTCCACGTCCTTCGGCAGGGTGCCGCGCGGGGGGACCAGGCCGTCGGTCTCGGCGAGCAGTGCGGCTCGCGCGCCGTGCTGGGTGGGCAGCGTCAGCGCCGGGCCCTGGCAGCCCGTCGCGGCCAGGCGCTGCAGGACCGGCGTCGCCGTGAGCTTCGGCAGGGTGACCGCGCAGAGACCGTTCTCCAGCACCAGGAACAGCCCCTGCCCCCGCCACTGGACCGACCAGCCGAACAGGCGCCCGTAGTACGCGTCGAAACGCTCGGACTCCGGCCGCGCGGCGCCGGGGCCGGTCGGCTGGAGCTGCTGGTCGAGGGTCATCGTCGACGCCTTCCGCTCGGTCGGGAGTGCTCTGGGGCCTGCTCGGGCGCAGTGGTGCCCGAAACCCGTCATCCAGTCTAACGGCACTCAGTGCCACTAGCAAGCCGGCTGCTACCGTTCCGGACCATGACGGAATCGCCGCGCCGCTCGCCGGCCACGCGGGTCGGGGCCACCGCCGCCGGCCGCCGGGAGCTGCGCCGGGCGCTGGCCTCGGCCGCGATCGACCTGTTCGTGGCCCAGGGCTACGAGGCGACCACCGTCGACGAGATCGCCGCCGCGGCGGGCGTCGGGCGGCGCACGTTCTTCCGCTACTTCGACGCGAAGGACGACGTGATCTTCGCCAACCACGACGAGATCGTGGCGGAGATGGAGCGGGTCTTCGAGACCGCGGACCCGGGCGGCGACCCGGTCGAGGTGGCCTGCGCGACGGTCGGCCTGGTGCTCGACTACTACGCCGCGGACCTCGACGTCTCGGTCAAGCGGTTCGCCCTCACCCGCACCGTGCCTTCCTTGCGGGACAAGGAGGTCGCGACCGTCGACCGGTACCAGCGCGTGCTCGCGCGCTACCTCCGGCGGCGGTTCGCCGAGCAGGGCGACGACTCCTCGGGCCTGCGCGCGGCCGTCGCCGCCGCCGCGATCGCCGCCGCCAACAACCACGTGCTCCGCAGCTGGCTGCGCAGCGGCGGAAAGGACGACATCGCGGCCAGCGCCGCGCACGCGTTCGCCCTCGTCGCCGACGCCTTCCGCAGCCGTCCCGAGGCCGCTGGTGAGCCCGGGGCTGTCGGAACTGCTGGGACCACCGAAGCCACTGTGATCGCCGTGATGAGCACCGCGACGCCGCTGCACGAGGTCGTCGCGCGGGTGGGCGCGGCCCTGCGCAGCGCCGGAGCCGATCCAGGACAAGTGCACTCAGTGCCGTAATCCGGGGACCGACCCCGGAAATGGCGGAAGCGCCGCCAGCCCATGAAGACCGACGGCGCTTCCGTGTTCTGGGGACGGAGCTGGTGAATAAGGGTTTACGGCGCCTTGTCCAGCTGCGTGGCCTTCACCGCGTTGCCGACCTGGGTGCAGTCGGCGGTGGTGGTGCCGGCGACGCCGGTCTGGGCGTTGGTGCTGCAGGCCGAGTTCAGGGCCGTGCCGAGGTCCTTGAAGGTGGACGTCGGGCGGAGCAGGTTCTCCACCTTCCACCACAGCGCGATGGACTTGTCCTCGCCGAGGCCGGTGATGGTCTGGCCGTTGAAGCTGTCGCCGTCGGTGATCAGGTAGTCGACCTTGTCGACGACACCCGCGTCGATGTGCGGGTCGCCGTTCTCGTCGGTCCAGTACTGGCCGTTGACGCGGTCCGGCCCGGCGCCCTCACCCGAGTTGGCCGGGTTCTTCATGTCGCGCACCTGGCCGATCGACGAGCCCGCGCCCATCATCCAGCGGTTGTCGCCCTGCACGTTGGCGTCCTTGGCCTTGAAGGCGATGAACTGGCCCATCACGTCGGACATGCCCTCGTTCAGCGCGCCCGCGTAGCCGCTGCCGAGCTGCGAGGTGTGCTGGGTGACGCCGTGGGTGAGCTCGTGACCGGTGATGTCCATTGTGGTCACGCCCTCGCCGAAGGCCATCTGCTCGCCGTCCCAGAAGGCGTTGGCCCACGGGCACTGCTCCTGGCCGTTCTCGGTCTCGCACATGCGGACGGTGCCGCGCAGCGCCTTGCCCTTGCCGTCGCCGTAGTCGGCGCCGATGTTGGCGGTCAGGTCGTAGGTGGCGGCGGTGTTGTAGAAGTCCTGGGCCGCACCGAAGAAGTCGTAGACGTGGTTGACGTCCTCGGTCGCGACCGGGTCCTGGCCCTCCGTGCGCGAGATCTTGAACGCCTGGCTGGCGCCGCAGCGGATGTCCTCCAGCGTGGCGGTGTCGAGGTCGACGACCTTGCGGTTGGCGTCGCAGACCTCGCGGTTCACCCCCGCGTGCTTCGTCTCGCCCCACACGGTCAGCACCTGGCCGCTGCCCGCGCCGACCACCGCGGTCCACTTGTCCTCGGGGTCGATCCCGTTGACCGGCACGAAGTAGGTGGGCACGGCGGTGGCGTTCTTGCTGTCGCCGCCCAGGCTCGCGTCGTACCAGTACGCCTGCTCGGCGCCGGCCTTCAGGCCCGCGGACTTGCCGGCCTTCTTCGTGACGGCGGCCAGCGCCGCCTTCGAGGCCCGGTCCTGCGCCCCGCGCGCGTCGGCGGGGAAGGCGCCTTCGCTGTGCTGGGTGGTCTTGCCGAGCGCGGCGAGCAGCGAGCCGTGGGAGTCGAGGTCCTGCACGATCTGCGCGCCGTACACCGGCACGCCGCCGATGGTCTGCTGCAGCCGCGCGACGTTGCCGCCCGGGAGCGCCTGCACGCCCGCCAGCTTCAGGTCGCCGACGCCGAGGCCGAACTGCTTCGCCAGTCCCGCGATGTGGGAACCGGCCGCCGCGGCGACGTTCCCGGCCTGGGCCTGCGCGGCCGCGAGGGGCGCCGCGGGGTGGACGGCGATGACGCGGCCCTGGGAGTCGGTGCTCACCTGGCCGGTCTGCTGGGTGGCCGCGGTGGCGGCACCACCCGCCGCCACCAGGAGTGACGACGTGGCCAAAGCCGTCGTCAGAACAGCCAGCCGTTTCGAAGACATGGATCACCTTCCGCGTAGAGGGTCATCCCGAGTGACCCGCTGCGGGCAGTTTCGATAACGGGGCCACCAGTAATAAGGGCCGAAAGTAGGGAGTGGCGGCGAGACCCGTCGTTGGATAGAAACCGTATAAAACGGACAGTCGTCGCCGGTTTTCCCTGGAGTACAACGGTTTCTGGCCGAAAAGGCAGAGTGGACCGGCGGAACGACGGTGGGAACCGTTGTCGGAAAAGGTGATCGCCGGGCTGCTGGTGCTCCTTTGTGGACGCATCCGGTTCGGACCGGCGTCCCCTCGTGCGTCAGGCGCGGTGATACTGGATCGGGGAGGGCACTTCGCCGCCCAGCGCGGCGGCGGCGTGGCGGGCCCAGTACGGGTCGCGCAGCAGTGCCCGGCCCAGCAGGACGGCGTCCGCGCGGCCGTCCGAGAGGATCTCGGCGGCCTGCTCCGGCTCGGTGATCAGCCCGACGGCGGCGACCGGCATCCCGGCCTCGGCGCGCACCCGCTCGGCGAACGGCACCTGGAAGCCCGGCGAGGCCTCGATCTTCGCGTCCGGCGCGGCGCCGCCGGTGGACACGTCGAGCAGGTCGACGCCGCGGGTGTGCAGTTCCTTGGCCAGCCGCACGGTGTCCTCGGCGGTCCAGCCTTCGCGGGGGTCGGCGGCGTTCTCGGTCAGCCAGTCCGTCGCGGAGACGCGGAAGAACACCGGCAGGTCCGCCGGCCACGCGGCGCGCACCGCGTCGACGACCTCCAGCGCGAAACGGGTGCGGCCCTCGAACGAGCCGCCGTAGCTGTCGGTGCGCCGGTTGGTGAACGGCGACAGGAACTGGTGCACCAGGTAACCGTGCGCGCCGTGGACCTCGACGACGTCGAACCCGGCGGCACGAGCGCGTTTCGCGGCCTCGCCGAACTGGCGGACGATTTCCGCGATCTGTTCTGTGGTCAGCTCTTCCGGCGTCGTGGAGGCCTCGGTGAACGGCACAGGGCTGGCGCTCACCGGGGTCCAGCCGTATTCCGCGCCGGCCGGGATCGGCGCGCCGCGCTCGACCCACGTGCGTTCGGTGGAGGCCTTGCGGCCCGAGTGCCCGAGCTGGATGCCCGGCACGGTGCCCTGCGTGCGCAGGAAATCGGTGATCCGGCGGAACGCGGCGGCCTGCGTCTCGTTCCAGATGCCGAGATCGTACGGGCTGATCCGGCCTTCGGGGCTGACGGCGGTGGCCTCGGTGAGGATCAGCCCGGTGCCGCCGGCCGCGCGGGCCGTCAGGTGGGCGAAGTGCCAGTCGGTCGGGGTGCCGGCCAGTTCGCCGCTCGGGGCCGCGCTGTACTGGCACATCGGCGCCATCCACACGCGGTTCGGGATGGTCAGCGACCGGAGCGTGTACGGCTCGAACAGCGGGCTCATCCTGGCGTCTCCACGGAGTGTGTGGGGTGCGGGGCCGCTAGGCGCGGCAGCCTTCTACCGGCTCCGACAATAATTGCCCACGCGGATTAGTTTCAAGGGACGGGCCGGTGGGGTGCGTCATAGGAGGGCGGCCGCTCGGTGAGCGTGGCCAGGGGCTGCGCGGTCAGCCGGTCAGCGTCGCGAGCCGGTCGGCGTCCGGTGAGTCCGCCGGCGCGCTGAACAGCACCACCCGCAGGTCGCCCGGCTCGACGGTCAGCACGTCCTTGTCCAGGGTGAACGAGCCCAGCTTCAGGTCGTCGACCGTCAGCCGGTCGGTCTGGGGCCGGGGCCGGTGTTCCGCGTCCCACCGGCCGGCGAACTCGGCGCTGACCGCGCGCAGGTCGCGGACGAGGTCACGCAGCCCCGGGTCGGCGGGGTAGCGGCGGGTGGCGGCGCGCAGGTCCGCGGCGATGGCGGCCCGGAACCCGGCCAGGTGCCCGGGGGAGCGGAAGACGGTGGACGGCGCGTCGGTGAACGTCCGCCAGGCCATGTTGCGATCGCGCCCCTGGCCCGTCCCGGCACCGCAGTTGAAGGCCGTCCAGCGGGGGTTGCCGGCCAGTACGTTCCAGGCGGCGTCGCACAGGCAGGTCGGGACCTCGGTCAGCCGGTCCAGTATCCGGCGGGCCGCCGGGGTGATCTCCTGGGGCACCGGCCCGCCGCCGGTTTCGGGCCGGCTGTCCGGGGCGGCGAACCCGGCGGCGAGCCGGAGCTGCTCGTGGTCGTCCCGGTCCAGCCGCAGGGCCGCGGCGAGCGCGTCGACCACACTCGCCGACGGCAGCCGGCGGCCCTGTTCCAGGCGCCTCAGATGCTCTTCCGAGACGCCGGCGAGGTAGGCGAGTTCGTCGCGGCGCAGCCCGGGAACGCGCCGCGGGGTGGGCGCGACGAGGGGGACGCCCGCCGCGTCCGGGGTCAGCCGAGCCCGGAAGGCCCGCAGTATCGAACCGAAGTCGCTGTCTCGTCCCACCCGGCCATTATGGCTGCGGCGCGTCCACCGGCTCCATGTAGAAGCGCGTCCGGGCGATCAGCTCGCCCTCGACGACCATGACGATCACGCCCCGCTGGTGGAACCGGGCGCCGTCCGGGCCGGAGCCGTCGAACTCCCACTCCGCCCAGACCCCGTCGTCGGTGCGGGCCACCCCGGTCACCGTGGCCTTGATGTCCGGGAAAGCCGCGAAGAGCTTCTCCCAGTTGCTCCGGACCTGGTCCCGTCCGGTGAACGACCGGGACGGGTGCGCCGGGAAGGTGGTCGCGTACCCGGGCGCGAAACACGCGGTCAGCGCGTCGAGGTCGTGCCGGTTGATCGCGTCGGCCAGCCGGTCGGCCGCGGGGTGGGTCATGTGTCCTCATCATTGCTCAGCTGTTGGGGCACCACCCACGCTAGCGAGGCACTCCGGATCCCGCCTGGGCCAAGTTGTACCCCCCGGGGGCGTGAGCATCCACAAGGGACACTCACGCCCGGTCGAGCTGTTTCAGCGCAACGCGTTCACCGTGACGGTGAGCGTGTCGGGGTCGCCCGCCTGGACGGCGCCGCTGAAGTCGGGGCCGGGGGAGACGTCGTCGTACGGGAAGGCGTAGCCCCGGTTGTCCGGCAGCTTGCTGTGCACGATCCGGGCGTAGTGGTTGGTCTCGGCGGCCTGGTAGAACTTCGCCGGGTCCTCGCCGGTCGGCTGGTTCGCGTTGTCCAGCAGCGTGGTGCGGTTCAGCGCGGCGGCGAGGCGGGGGATGATCGCCTTGCGCGCGTCGCTGTCGCCGTCCTTGATCGCGAACGGGCCGCTGTCGCAGCTCCACACGTCGGCCGTGGCCGGCTTCGTGAAGGCCTCGCCGTTGTTGAACTTCAGCACGCCGTCGGAGCCGACGCGGCCGGTGAACGAGCCGAGGCTGGGCACCTGCGTGTCGACGGTCAGGTCCGTGCCGGTGTACTTCTGCCACACCTGGTCGATGTAGCCGTCGAGGTAACCGCCGAACTGGTCCGCGCGGTAGTGCGCGCTCAGCGCCCGCACCGGGGTGCCGTCCGAGCCGGCCTCGATCAGCGAACTCCAGGCGCCGCCCTGGGTCTTGAGCGCGTCGGCGATCGGGTCCAGCGACTTGGCGGGCAGGCCCGGCACGGTCTGGTCGCCGGAGCCGGTTGTGGTCAGGTGCAGGCCGAGCGGGATGGCGACGAAGTCGACGTAGCTGATGTTGGCGAACAGCACGGCGTCGTTGAAGGTGAACTCGCAGAACGACCAGTTGCGGTTGTAGTTGGCGTCGCCGGAGTTGAGGAAGCTCGGGTGCACGAGCGCGGGGCCGGGGTTGACGAAGAAGTCGAGCTTGTCGTCGGTGACGAAGTAGACCCGCGCGCCGGCCATCTTCGGGATGTTCACCTGCGAGAGCGTCTTGATCGGGATCGCGCAGTCCTCGGCGAGCGGCGTCTGCTCCGCCGACGGTGACGGCGGGTAGTACGGGGTGCCGTCGGCCTTGATCACCACCAGCTTGTTGTCGGGCGTCGTGCCGGTGACGTAGGCGTAGGTCGCGCCCGCGCCCGACTGGTCGTCGAACGCCAGCTTGAACGTGTCCGGGGTCGCTGCCCGGTTCAGGGCCGCGGACGCAAGGCCGTTGCCCCACAACGGAAATGTCGCCGCCGCCGCGGACGCGCCGAGAAAAGCTCGCCGGGAAATCAAGGAAACCGCCTCCAGGGATAGCGCTGTTGATCGGTTCAGTGCCGGGCACCGTAGGCACGCGGGGGAGTGAAGGTCAACGAATAACCATGGGGTTGGCCCTTTTTGTCAGTGAATTACGGACGGAAGTCGGTGCGCCCGTGCCCCGGCGGGCCGAGGTCTGGACCACTTGGCGCACGCGGTCTGGACCACCTGGGTGAGCCGCGCCGGGCGTCCCTGAAGGCCACCTTCAGGGACCTATATGCCCTGAAGGTGGCCTTCAGGGCACGACGGCTGCGATCTCGCTTGTCAAGGTGCTAATACGTATTAGTCCCGCCATCAAGCCGAATCGGACAGAATCCACCGGCAAGGTTGACGGGGGCCTTCGCGTCGCAGAGCCTTCGCTAATCCGCATTAGCGACGAGGAGGTGCGGCAGGTGGCAGCGCGAGGCAGCACCCCGCGGCAGGCCGACATCGCCCGGATCGCCGGGGTTTCCCAGGCGACGGTGTCCGTCGTCCTGGCCGGCAACCGCGGCGTGCGGATGGCCGAGTCCACCCGGCATCGGGTGCTGGAGGTCGCCGAACGGCTCGGTTACGTGCCGCACCCGGTCGCGACGCGGCTGGCGTCGGCGCGGTCGAACATGCTGGGGCTCTACACCTTCCGCACCACGTTCCCGACCGACACCGCCGACTCGTACCACCCGATCCTGGCCGGGGTCGAGGAGGAGGCGGCGGCGCTGGGGCAGGACCTGATCCTGTTCACCGGCACCGCCGGGTCCGGCGCCCTGCGGGAGGCGGCGATCCGCCGCACCCGGATGGCCGACGGCTGCCTGTTCTTCGGCCGGCACGTGCCGGAGGAGCCGGTGGCGCGGCTGGTCGACTCCGGCTTCCCGTTCGTCTACATCGGACGGCGACCGGAGCTGGGCGGGCGGATCCCGTACGTCGGGGCCGACTACGTCACCGCGGCGGCGGAGGTGCTGCGGCGGCTGACCGCGCTGGGGCACCGCGAGATCCGGTACGTCCGCGAACTCGACGAGGCCCCCTCGTCCAGCGACCGGCAGCGCGGGGTGCTCGAAGCGGCGCCGCACACGGAGATCGTGCGGGTCGGCGGGCCGGAGCTGCACCCGGACACGGTGCGGGGCTGGGTCCGCGACGGCGTCACCGCCGTGGTGGTCGAGGGCACCGACACCGGGGCCGCGCACGCCGCGGTACGCACCGCGGTCGAAGCCGCCGGACTGTCCACTCCGGACGATCTCTCGCTGGCCGTGCTCGGCGGCCCGCCCGGGGTGAGCGGCTTCGAGGTGCCGATGCGGGAGATGGGCCGGTGCGCGGTGCGCCTGCTCGTCGACCTCGTCACCGAGCAGGAGACGACACCGCAGCAGCTGCTGTGGTGCCCACCGGTGGCCGGCGGTTCTGTCGGCGCACCACGATCCCGTTACTGATCCGACCGGAAGCAGGCGGATACGGTCTGCAGCCGAACTGCCGGCCGGAACCCGTTTCCGCCGTGACTGTAGCCGGATCAGTAACGAACGACACCGAAGGACGGAGCATGGCTGAACTCGGCACCGAGATCCTCGTGGCAGGCGGCGGGACGGGCGGCGTGGCCGCCGCGCTGGCCGCCGCCGGAGCGGGGCATCGGGTCGTGCTGACCGAGGAGACCGACTGGGTCGGCGGCCAGTTCACCGCCCAGGCGGTGCCGCCGGACGAGAACCCGTGGATCGAGCAGTTCGGCGGCACGGCCTCGTACCGGCAGTTCCGCGACGGCATCCGCGACTACTACCGGCGGCACTACCCGCTGCGGGCCGAGGCCGCGCGGCTGGCGGACCTCAACCCGGGCGCGGGGCGCGTCAGCAAGCTGTGCCACGAGCCAAGGGTCGCGCTCGCGGTGCTCGAGTCCCTGCTGGCCCCACACCGCTCGGCCGGGCGGATCACCGTGCTCACCGGGCACCGGCCGGTTTCGGCCGAGGTGACCGGCGACCGGGTCGACGCCGTCACGTTCGAGGGCCCGGACGGTGAGCACACCACGGTGCGGGCCGCGTACGTGCTCGACGCGACCGAGAACGGCGACCTGCTGCCGCTCGCCGGCGTCGAGTTCGCCGTCGGCGCCGAGTCGCGCGCGGAGTACGGCGAGCCGCACGCGCCGGAGCGGGCGGACCCGGGGAACCTGCAGGGTTTCACTTACTGCTTCGCGGTTTCGCACCACGCGGGCCAGGACCACGTGATCGACCGGCCGTCGATGTACGGCTTCTGGCGCGACTACCGGCCCGACTTCTGGCCCGGCCCGCTGCTCGGCTTCCTGGCGCCCGACCCGCGTTCGCTGGAACCGGTGCCCCGCACGTTCGACCCGAATCCGGACACCGACCCATTGGCCGTCAGCGCGGACCAGAGCGCCGACGCCGGGGACAAGGAGCTGTGGGGCTTCCGCCGCATCCTGGCCCGCGGGCTGCACCGGCCCGGCGCGTTCGACTCCGACCTCACCCTGGTCAACTGGCCGCTCAACGACTACTGGCTGCGGCCCGGGCTGGAGATCGACGGCGTCAGCACGGCCGACGACGTCGTGCGCGCCCACCACGAGGCCAAGCAGCTGTCGCTTTCGGTGCTGTACTGGCTGCAGACCGAGGCGCCGCGGCTCGACGGCGGCACCGGCTTCCCCGGCCTCAAACTGCGGCCGGACGTCGTCGGCACCAAGGACGGGCTCGCGAAGTCCGCGTACGTCCGGGAGGGCAGGCGCATCCGCGCGGTCACCACGGTGGTCGAGCAGGACGTGTCGCTCGACCTGCTCGGCGCGGCCGGGCGGAAGTACCACCCGGACTCGGTCGGCATCGGCAGCTACCGCCTCGACCTGCACCCCTCGACCGCCGGCGACAACTACGTCGACGTGCCGAGTGTGCCGTTCGAGATCCCGCTCGGCGCGCTGCTGCCCCGGCGGATGCGGAACCTGTTGCCCGCGGGCAAGAACATCGGCACCACGCACATCACCAACGGCTGCCACCGGCTGCACCCCGTGGAGTGGAACGTCGGCGAGGTCGCCGGCCATCTCGCGGGCTTCGCCCTGCGCCGCGGCGGCGAGCCCCACCAGGTCCGCAAGGACCCGAAGCTGTTCGACGAGTTCGCCCGTCTGCTCGACCAAGCCGGCGTCGAGCGGAGCTGGCCCGAAGTCCGCGGCTACTGAGCCCCATTTCCCCAGGAGGTATGGACAATGACGGTCCATCCCGGTCCCGTGCGGATCGGCATCGACGTGGGTGGCACGTTCACCGACGCCGTCGCCGTGGACGCGCACTCGTTCGAGCTGCTCGGCCAGGTGAAGGTGCCGACCAGCCACGACCACGCCGACGGCGTCGCCCACGGCATCCTGGAGGCGCTGGAGAAGCTGCAGGCCGAGGCCGGCATCGGCGCCGGTGACGTGTCGTTCCTCGCGCACGGCACCACGCAGGCCACCAACGCGCTGCTGGAAGGCGACGTCGCCACGGTCGGCATCGCGGGGATCGGCGCGGGCTTCGACGGGTTCGCCACCCGGCGGCTCGCGGCGCTCGGCAAGATGGAGCTGGCTCCCGGCCGCCGGCTGCCCCTGCGGTACGCCGCCGTGCGCGAGCCCGGCGAAGCTGATGCGGCCGTCACTGCATTGCGCGAGCAGGGGGCCGAGGTGATCGTGGCCGTCGAGCCGTTCAGCGTCGACGACCCCGAGGGCGAACGCGCGGTGGTCGCCGCGGCCCGGGAGCGCGGAATGCTCGCGACCGCCACACACGAGATCACCAGCCTGTACGGCCTCACCAAACGGGCCCGCACGGCGGTGCTGAACGCGGGCATCATGCCGCGCATGGTGTCCACGGCCGACCTGGTCGAGGCCAGCGTGCAGCGGGCGGGCATCACCGCGCCGCTGATGGTGGTCCGCGGGGACGGCGGCGTGATGTCGCTGCCGGAGATGCGCCGGCGGCCGCTGCTGACGGCGCTGTCCGGGCCGGCCGCGGGCGTGGCCGGCGCGCTGATGGGGGAGAAGCTCAGCGAGGGCGTGTTCCTGGAGACCGGCGGGACCTCCACCGACATCAGCGTGATCCGCCGCGGCCGGGTGCAGGTGCGGCACGCGCGGCTCGGCGGGCGGGAGACCTACCTGCCCGCGCTGGACGTCCGCACGGTCGGCATCGGCGGCGGCTCGCTCGTCCGGTTTTCCGGCCGCGCGGTCACCGAAGTCGGCCCGCGCAGCGCGCACATCGCGGGGCTGCCGTACGCCTGCTTCGCGCCCGCTTCGGCGCTCACCGGCGCGAAGCTGGTGACGGTCTCGCCGCGTCCGGACGACCCGGACGACTACGTGGCACTCGAGGCGGCGGACGGCCGGCGGTACGCGCTCACGCTCACTTGCGCGGCCAACGCTCTCGGCGTCGTACCAGCCGGTTCCTACGCCCGAGCCGAACCGGAGGCCTCGCGCCTCGCGGTGCTGCCGTTGGCCGAAGCGCTCGGGTTGTCCGTGGAGGAGGCCGCGCGGATTGTGGTGCGCCAGGCCGTGAAGCCGGTGCGCGCGGTCGTCGAGACGCTGGTCCGCGAGTATCGCCTCGACCACCCCTCGCTCGTCGGCGGGGGCGGCGGCTCGGCGGCGGTGACGCCGTTCCTCGGCGAGGAGACCGGGCACGACTGGCGGATCGCGGCGCACAGCGAGGTGATCAGCCCGCTCGGCGCGGCGCTGGCGCTGGTGCGCGAGTCCGTCGAACGGATCGTGCCGAGCCCGTCCAACGCGGACATCCTCGCCGCCCGTGCCGAGGCCGAGGCGGCGGTGGTCGCGCAGGGCGCGGACCCGGCCGGGGTCGAGGTCGACGTGACCGTGGACCCGACCCGCAACCTGATCCGCGCGGTCGCCACCGGCGCCACGGAGCTGCGGACCAAGGACCGTTCGTCCACTGTGGACGAAGCCGCGATGCGGGACGAGGTGGCGCGCAGCCTCGGCGTGCCGGCCGGCGAGGTGGGGGAGCTGGCCGCGACGGCGCAGCACCGCGTCTTCGGCGCCCGCGCCCGGCGTCACGGCTGGCTCGGGCGGTTCGCCGCGCCGGTGGAGCACGTGCGGGTGGTCGACGCCGAAGGGGTCGTGCGGCTGCACAGCGCCGGGGCGCTGGTCGAGAAGACCGACGTCGGCGCCGCGCCGGGCCGCCTCGCGACGCTTGTCGACAAACACACTCGGTACGGCGACGGCGGTTCGCGCGCGCCCGCCGTGTGGCTGCTCGTCGGGCCGAAGATCGCCGACCTGTCCGGGGTCCTCGACCGAGACCAGCTCGTGGCGCTGATCGGGGCCGAGCTGAAGACCCGGGCGGCGGACGAGCCGGTCGTCGCGATTCTGGAGGACCGGCGATGAGCACTGGGATGGGCACTGACTTGGACCTGGCTGTCGCCCTGCTGCGGGCGACGCCGACCCACGAGAACCGGCCCGAGGCGCAGCTGCGTGGCTGGGCCTCGATCGCACTGGCTTACGGCGACGAGCTGGCCGCCGCGCCCGACGAGGATTCCGGCGTCCGGATCGTCGAACGCGACGGCGGGATCCGTGACGGTGAGGTGCTGCTCGCCGAGTACCGCCGCGCCACCGTGACGCTGTACCGGGATTCCTTGGCCCGCATGGAAAAGCTGGCCGCGCGCAAGGGCTGGGACGTGACGCCCGAGTGCCTGCGCAAGGCCGCCGTGGCGCACGAGCTGGCGCACCACCGGCTCGACATCCGGGAGCTGAACCGGCGGCTCGGGCACACCGCCGCGCGGCTCGGCCCGTTCCGCGTCCGGGGCCATGTGGCGGGCGCGGACGAGATCGTCGCGCACCGTTTCGCCCACCACCGCAGCGGACTGGGCGTCAGCCCGCTGCGGCTCTCTGCCGCGCTCGCCGAAGGGAACCGCTGATGGGTATCGCGATCCTGGCCCTGATGGCCGTCGGGGTGGTCCTGATGCTGACCCGGGTGCTGCCCACCGCGTTCGCGCTGGTGCTGCTGGCGCTCGGCATCGCGCTGCTCGCCGGGGCGCCGCTGTCCGGCGGCAAGAACGACATCCTCACCAGCGTGCTGCAGACCGGCTCGGCGGCGCTGGCGTCGACGATGATCGCCGTGCTGCTGGGCTCGTGGCTCGGCACGCTGATGGACGAGACGGGCATCGCCGCCACGCTGGTGCGCAAGATCGTCGAGTTCGGCGGCGAGCGGCCTTCGGTCGTGGCGCTGGGGGTGTTCGCCGTGTCGATCCTGTGCGGCAGCATCACCGGCTCCGCGCCGGCCGCGATGCTGGCCGGGGTGGTCGGCATCCCGGCGATGATCGCCGTCGGCGTCACGCCCGTGGTCGCGGGCGGCACGGTGCTGATGGGCATCTCCGCGGGCTCGCCGCTGGAGCTGCCGGTGTGGCAGTTCCTCTCCGACGCGCTCGGCGCGCCGGTCGGCGACGTCAAGACGATCATGGTGAAGCTGTTCCCGATGGCGCTGGTTGTCGGCATCGCCTACGTGCTCATCGAGACCCGCCGCCGCGGCACCCGGCACGCCTGGGCCGTCCGCCTCGACCGGCCGAAGGCGCGGGTCCGCCGCGGCGACGCGCCGTGGTACGCGCTGATCACGCCGCTCGTCCCGATCGTGCTGGCGCTGGGCTTCGCCGTGCCGATCGTGCCTTCGCTGCTCGTCGGGATCGTCTACGCGCTGGTGACCACCACGAAGTGGGGCGAGCTGAACGGCCGCGCGCTGCGTTCGCTGTACAAGGCGTTCCAGGTGGCGGCGCCGCCGATCGTGCTGTTCATCGCGATCGGGATGCTGCTCGCCGCGGTGAAGCTGCCCGGGGCGAAGAGCGCGCTGACGCCGATCGTGTCCGCGATCAGCCCGGCGTCGGCGGTGTGGTTCGTGGTGGTGTTCGTGGTGCTGGTGCCGCTGTGCCTGTTCCGCGGGCCGCTCAACGTGTTCGGCCTCGGCGCCGGGGTCGCGGGGGTGCTGGTGAGCGGCGGGATCTACCCGCTGTCCGCGGTGGTCGGGCTGATGGCCTCGTACAATCAGGTGTTCAGTGTGTCCGACCCGACGAGCACGCAGACGGTCTGGGCCGCGCAGTACTCGGGCGTCCGCCCGGAGAAGGCGATGATTTCGACGCTGCCCTACACCTGGGTCGTCGCGCTCGGCGGGATGGTGCTCACGGCGGTGCTGTACCTGTGAATGCGGTACCGGTGATCACCACGTCCGACGGCTTTCGGCTCGACTCGGCGTGGCATCCGGGCGGGCCGTCCGCGGTGGTGCTGGCACACGGCATCACCGGCGATCTGACCGAGCAGGGTTTGTTCGTGACCCTGGCGGAAAAGCTGGTCGCGGCGGGGTTTTCGGTGCTGCGGTTCTCCTTTCGCGGGCACGGCGCGAGTGAGGGACGGCCTCGTGACATGACCGTGGCGGGGGAGTTGCTGGACCTGAGCGCCGCGGTCTCGGCCGCTGCTTCGGCCGCCGGGGGTCCGGTGTCGGTGGTCGCGTCGAGTTTCGGCGCGGTGAGCACCACGCTGTCGCTCGCCACGCTGCCGGTGCGGTCGGTGGTGTTGTGGCAGCCGGTGCTGGACCTGCGCCGGACGTTCCTGGAGCCGGAGCTGCCCCGGGGGATCAAGCTGTACTCGGACCGATCTTCGTTGCGGGATAAGGGTTTCTTCGACATCGAGGGCCGGTTCGAGCTGGGCGCGCCGCTGTTCGAGGAGTTCACCCGGCTGGACCCGCGGGCGGCTTTCCTCGCTGCCGAAGCGCCCGCGTTCGTGATCCACGGCGACGCCGACGAACACGTGTCGCACGACATCGCCCGCGCCACCGCGGCCGCCCGCCCCGGGACCGGCTGGTGGTCGGTTCCCGGCGACGGGCACGGCTTCCGCCGCCGCGGCCCCGAGGTGATCGCGGCGACGGTGCGCTGGCTGGCTTCGCGGGCCGGCTAGTGTCTCGCTATTCTGCCGGTTCTTTGCGCCCCAATGTGGCGTTGGTTGCGTTGGACGCACCCAATGTGGCGTTCGGTGCGCTGGACGCACCGAACGCCACATTGGGGCGCTCTGAGCTTCAGCCCACCTGCAGGTCGATGCAGGAGTAGAACGCGTTCGCCGTGTCCGCGATGTTCCACACGGCCAGCACGGTCTGCCGTCCGGTGTGGCCGCTCAGGTCCACCTGGTGCGAGACGGTCTCCGGCGGCTGCTGGTTGTGGCCGTCGAAGCTGGCGACGAGGTCGTTGCCGACGTAGTACTCGTAGCTGGCGGTGCTGTGCCGGGCGGTGAACGTCCAGTCGAACGTCGCCGTGGTGCCCACCGGGGTGGCCTGCCAGCCCTTGCTGTCGTCGTTGAGGTCGGCGAACTGCGCCAGCCCGCCGTTGCAGCTGTGCAGGCCCTTGGGGCCTTCGACGCTCTGGGGCTCGTAGGTGATCTCGCCGCACGAGACCGTGTGCTGGGCGCACTGCGCCTGCCGGCTCGCGGGGGAGTTGACGTAGCCGTGCGCGCTCGCGATGCCGGCCGGGCTGACCAGGACGAGCACCGGCGCGAGCACCGCGCCCGCGAGTGCGGCGACCAGTTTCCGGTTCGCTTTCATACCAGCTCCTTCGGGGAAGGCTCGCTTCCCGCCACGGCGTTGTGGCACGGCGGAACAACGGCACCGGGCCGGATCATCGAGGGTGCCGGGGCGGGAAGGTGCTCGAGCGAAGGGAATTTGTGGTCTAGACCATACGCCAGTTGGTCGCGAAAGGTCAACGGGTTGCAAAGTATCCCCATTTGTTGGTAAGAAGCCAACCAAGGGAGGCTTGTGGACGGCGGGCTCGACGAGGCCGGCACGTCCACAAAGGACGATATTCGGCGGGGTCAGTTCTCCAGCAGGGTGCGCAGCGTCCGGCGGAACTGGGCCGACGCACTCGGGCTGATCGCCGCGAGGAACGTCTTCTCGGCTTTCCGGTAGGCGACCGTCGCGGCATCGTAGGTCGTCAACCCCGGTTCGGTGAGTTCGACGACGTTCCGGCGCCGGTCGGCCGGATCCGGTCGCCGCCGGACGATGCCCTTGTCCTCGAGCGCGTCCAGCAGCGCGACCATCGTCGTGCGGTCGATGCCGAGCGTCTGTGCCACCTGTAACTGGGACGCCGGTTCCCGGTGGGCCAGTACCCGCAGCGCCCCGAAGTCCTTGCCGTCGATCCCGAACGGGGCGAGTGCCGCGTCCGTCAGCGCCGCGAACTTCAGGTGGGCGTGCTTGAGGAGGTAGGCCAGGACGTCGTGCAGGTCGGTGCCGGGGCTCGCTTCGGTGGACACGGGCACCAGCTTACGCTTAAGCTGATTGTCAGTAGTGCTGACGATCAGCTCTGCGACCAATGAAAGGCACGACATGATCCTCGTTACCGGGGGCCTCGGTTTCATCGGCTCCCACACGGTCCGCGCGCTCGCCGAGGCCGGTGAGGAGTGCGTCCTCCTCCAGCGCCGCAGCCCGCAGCTCCCGCCGCACCTCGCCGGCTTGCCGGTGCACGTCGTCCAGGGCGACGTCGCCGACCTCGACGCCCTGCTCGCCGCCGGCAAGCAGTACCCGATCACCGGGATCGTCCACCTTGCCACCGCCCTGCCGTGGAAAACCACGGAGGCGGACCCGATCACCGGCACCGGCCGGGCGCTCGAGGCGTTCCTCAACATCGTCCGCGCCGCACAGACCCTGGGTGTGCGCCGCGTCGTGACCGCGAGCACCATCGGCGTCTACCACGGCGCGGCCGAGGGGCCGCTCACCGAGGACCAGCCGCTCTCCTTCGACTACCGCCACGTCATCCCGACGTTCAAGAAGATCACCGAGCTGCTCGCCGGCCACCTCTCGCGCGTGACCGACGTCGAGATCGTCAACGCCCGGATCTCCGGCACCTGGGGCCCCGGAGGACACCTGCCCGACCCCTTCTTCGCCGCCTCGACGCTGGCGCTGGCCGCCGCGCGGCGAACCGAACCCGATCTGTCCGGGCTCCTCGCGCCGCCGCACGTCGAGGACTCGCTCGATCTGCTCTACGTCAAGGACACCGGTCGCGCGCTGGCGCTTCTGCAGCTCGCCGGCGAGCTGCACCACTCGACGTATAACGTCGCTTCCGGTCGTGCCACGAGCAACGCCGACGTCATCGCCGCGATCGAGTCCGCCGAGCCCGGCTTCCACTTCGAGCTGCCCTCGGCCGGCGCGCGCCCGGTGACCTGGCTCGACATCACGCGGCTGCGCGAGGACACCGGATTCGAACCCCGGTACGACACCGCCGCCGCGGCCGCCGAGTACATCGCCTGGCTCCGCGCCGGAAACGAGCGGTGAACTCCGACGGGCCTCACCCCCGCCCGCCCGACAGCAGCTCGAACGCCTGCCACATCCCGGCGTACCGGCCGTCGCGGGCGAGCAGCTCGTCGTGGCTGCCGATCTCGGCGACGCGGCCGCGGTCGAGCACCACGATCCGGTCGGCGGCGCGGGCGGTCTGCAGGCGGTGCGCGATGACGATCGTGGTGCGGCCGTGGGCGAGGGTCTGCATGGCCTCGGCCACCCGGGCCTCCGCGGCGAGGTCGAGGTTGGACGTCGCCTCGTCCAGCAGCAGGATCGCCGGGTCGACGAGCTGGGCGCGGGCGAGTGCCAGCAACTGGCGCTGCCCGGCCGAAAGCGACCGGCCGCGCTCGGCGATCTCGTGCCGGTAGCCCCCGGACAGCGACGCGACGAAGTCGTGCGCGCCGACCGCTCGTGCGGCCGCTTCCACCTCCGCGTCGGTGGCGTCCGCCCGGCCGTAGGCGATGTTGTCGCGGACGGTGCCGGTGAACAGGAACGCCTCCTGCGGCACGTAGCCCAGCTGGCCGCGGTAGCCGGCGAGGTCGAGCGAACGCAGGTCGTGGCCGTCGACCCGGACGGCGCCGGAGTCCGGGTCGTAGAACCGGGACAGCAGCTTGATCACGGTGGACTTGCCCGCGCCGGTCTCGCCGACGAGCGCCACCGTCTCGCCCGCGGCGATCGTCAGGTCGACCTCGCGCAGCGCCTCCGGCGGCTTGGCCCCGGGGGCGAGTGAGCCCGCCATCAGCCGCGGGTCGGCGGGGCCGCGGCGCTCGCCGGTGGGCCGCGCCGGCGCGGCCGGGTAGGAGAACCGGACGTCGCTGAAGGTGATCTCGCCGCGCAGCCGGCCCGGGTCGAGCGGCGTGGCGGCGGGCGGGGTGAGCGTCTCCAGCCGCATCAGCTCGGCGATGCGGCTGACGGAGATCCGCGTCTGCAGCCACGAGTCGAACACCTGCGAGAGCTGCTGGATCGGGGAGAAGAACAGGTCGATGTAGAGGATGAACGCGATCAGCGCGCCCGCCGTCAGGTGGCCGGAGTGGATCATCCCGGCGCCGACGCCGAGCACGATCGCGTCGGCGCCCGCGGAGAGGAACTGCACGAACGGGAAGTAGGTGGCCGCCAGCCGCTGGGCGGAGAACCGCGAGTCGAGGTAGTCACGGCCGAGCCGGCGGAACCGGCGCACCGTCTCGTCTTCGTGCGCGAATGCCTGCGACTCGCGCACGCCCGACAGGCTCTCCTGGAAGTCCGCGTTGACGATCGCGACGCGGTCGCGGGCCACGTCGTACAGCTTGGCCGCGCGGCGGCGGAAGATCACCGTCGCGATCGCCAGCGGCACCACCACGGCCAGCGTGCACAGGCCCAGCTCCGGGTTCACCACGACCAGCGTGACCCCGACCCCGGCGAAGGTGACCAGCGCGACCAGCGCCGAGAGCAGCCCGTTTTCGATCAGCGACTCGAACTGGTCGACGTCGGTGGTCATCCGGGTCATGATCCGGCCGGCCATCTCGCGCTCGTAGTAGTCGAGCGAGAGGCGTTGCAGCTGCGCCCAGATCCGGATCCGCAGCGACAGCATCACCCGCTGCGCGGTCCGCCCGGTCACGAACGTCTCGGCGACCTCGTCCAGCAGCGCGGCGAGCGTGATCACCAGGAACAGCCCGGAGGCGGTGAACAGCACCACCTGCGAGCCCTGCAGCACGCCGTTGTCGATGCCGGTCTTCACGAACACCGGCCCGACCACGGACGCGACGGCGTCGGCGACCACCAGCAGCAGGCCGAACAGCAGCGGCAGGCGGAACTGGCGCAGGATCGTGCCGAGCGAGAACCCGCGCTGCTGCTTGGACTCTTCGGCCAGGTCGACGTCGGCGAAGTCCCGGATCGGCTTCAGCTCGTCGACGCGGGCGAGCAGTTCCGGCGTCGGCGGCAGCGCGCTGCGCCAGCTGCCGCCCGCCGAGCCGCCCAGCCCGGCGCCGAGGCTCGGCGCGTGCGTGTTCGCGGTGGCGAGCCGCTGGCCGTTGCCTTGCGGCGCAGGGGTTTGCCAGGCGGATTCGGTGATCGTGCTCAGTGCTTCGATGCGGTCGCCGACCTTTTCCGCGGCCGCCTCGTCCAGCCCGGTCAGCAGGCTTCGGTAGAGGGCGCTGCGTTTCAGCAGCTCCTCGTGGGTGCCCTGGTCGGCGACCACGCCGCCGTCCAGCACCACCACGCGGTCGGCCAGGTGCAGCGTCGAACGGCGGTGGGCGACGAGCAGGGTGGTGCGCCCGGACAGCACCGTGCGCAGGGACGCGTTGATCGACTCCTCGGTGTTCGCGTCGACGGCGCTGGTGGCGTCGTCCAGCACCAGGATCCGCGGGTCGGTGAGGATCGCGCGGGCCAGCGCGATCCGTTGCCGCTGCCCGCCGGACAGCGACAGGCCGCGTTCGCCGACCACTGTGTTGTACCCCTGGGGGAGCGCGGAGACGAAGCCGTGGGCCTCGGCCACTTCCGCGGCGGCGATGACCTCCTCGTCGGTGGCGCCGGGACGGCCGTAAGCGATGTTGGCGCGGATGCTGTCGGAGAACAGGAAACTCTCCTCGAACACCACGCCGACCTGTGAGCGCAAGGACTGCAGCTTCAGCGAACGGACGTCGTGGCCGTCCACCAGCACCGCGCCGGAGCCCGGGTCGTGGAAGCGGGAGACGAGCATCGTCGCGGTCGTCTTGCCGCTGCCGCTCGGGCCGATCAGCGCGACGCGCTCGCCGGCGCCGATGTGGAGGTCGAAGCCGCGCAGTACTTCCGCGTCGCCGGAGTATCCGAAGTGGACGTTGTCGAAGCGGATCTCGCCCCGGGCGGGCGGCAGCTCCACCGCGTCCGGCGGGTCGGCGATGGCGGGCGGCAGGTCGAGCAGCTGGAAGATCCGCTCGACGCCGGCGCGCGCCTGCTGCCCGATCGACAGCACCGCGGCGAGCTGCCGCGCGGGCGCCATCATCTGCCCGACGTAGGTGGAGAAGGCGAGGAACGTGCCGAGGCTCAGTTCGTGGCGCAGCGCCAGCCAGCCGCCGAACACCAGGATCGCCACCTGCCCGAGCGACGGGATCGCCTGCAGCAGCGGCTGGAACCGCGCCTGCAGCCGGACCGCGCGCAGCTGCGTGCCGTAGAGGTCGCCCGCGGTGTCCGCGACGCGCTTGAGCTCACGGTCCTCCTGGCCGAACGCCTTCACCACGCGGACGCCGTTCACGTCCTCGTCGACGATCTGCACCAGGTCGCCCTCGCGCTGCTGCGCGGCCCAGGTCGCCGGGAAGATGCGCAGCCGCATCCGGTACGACACGACCAGCAGCAGGGGCACGACCACCAGGCTGACCAGCGCGAGCAGTGGCGAGAGGACGAGCATCACGCCGAGGGAGAGCAGCAACAGCAGGATGTTGCCGCTCAGGATCGGCAGCAGCCCGAGCAGGCCCTGCACCAGCGCGGAGTCCGACGTCGCCCGCGCGACCAGCTGCCCGGTCGGCATCCGGTCGAGGTTGGTGAAGTCCATCCGCTGCAGGTGGGCGTGCATCTCGTTGCGCAGGTCGTACTGCACGGCCAGCGCCACCCGCCCGCCGCGGTAGCGCCGCTGGTAGGCGAACACGAAGGCGGCCGCGGCGACCACGAGCAGCGCGACCAGCCACGGCCACAGCTCGGCCTTGTCACCGAGGATCACGTCGTCGACGATCTGGCGCTCCAGCAGCGGCACCACGGCCTGGCACGCGCTGCCGAGCACGGCGGCGCCGAGCGCGATCACCAGCTCCCGCCGGTGCCGCAGCACGTAGCCGCCGAGCCGGCGCAGCCAGCGCGGCTTCTCCGCCGGGTTGCCCGTTTTCGTGCCTGCCTGCGAGGTGGTGGTGTCGGTGCTCACCGGGGCTGGGTCATCGTTTTGGTTTCCGCCTTCTCTGCCATGACTTCGTCGATCGCCGAGCCGAGCCGCACCAGCGTCTCCAGTAGCTGGGCGCCGTCCGGGGTGCGCGCGGCCAGGCCGGTGACGCGCTCGACCATCTCGGCCTCAGTCCGGGCCAGCAGCTCCTCGCCCGACGGGGTCAGCGAGAGCGCGGTCGCCCGCTGGTCGCCGTCGACCTCGCCGCGCACCAGGAGGCCGCGTTTCGTCAGCGCGTCCACGGCCGCGCTGATCGCCGGACGCCCGAGCGCGAGCCGTTGCGCCACACGGGAAGCGCGCTCGTCCCCTGAAGCGATGGCGGACAGCACGCGGTAGTGCGCGAGGTTCAGGTCGGCGGACGAGCGCTCCAGCACGCGCGAGGCGCGGGCGAGCGCCCGGACGGCCAGCACGGCCGTGGTCTCCGGAGGCGGGGTGATCGTCATGCCTTCGACCGTACTCCATGATGGTTCGATCGTCGAACAAGTTCTCCGGGTAGGTCAAACCGAACCGCATTCGGTAGCCTGGCGGGCAGAACGAGGTTCGGAAGGTCGTGCGGACGATGAGTTTCAATCTGGCCACCATGTTGCGGGAGACGGCACTCGCCGAGCCGGGCAAGGACTTCCTGCGGTTCCCGACCGGATCGCTCACTTACGCCGAGGTCGACGAGGCGTCCGGCCGGGTCGCGGCGGCGCTGCGGGCGCGCGGCCACCGGCCGGGGGACAAGGTGGCGCTGCAGCTGCCGAACGTCCCGGAGTTCGTGTCCGCCTACTTCGGCATCCTCAAGGCCGGGCTGGTCCTGGTCCCGCTGAACCCGCTGCTCAAGGCCGGGGAGATCGCCTACCACCTGGCGGATTCCGACGCCCGGCTGCTGATCACCGGCGCGTTTTCGGCCGGCGAGGCGCTGGCCGCGCTCGCCGAGGTGCCGGATGTGGCCGCGGTGGTCGTCGGTGCGGAGTTCGACACGGCCGCCTGGCCTGCCGGCACCGGCGCGTTCGACGATCTGCTCGCCGCCGAGGGCGACGACGAGGTCCACCCCGGCGCCGCCGACGACACCGCGGTGCTGCTCTACACCAGCGGGACCACCGGACGCCCGAAAGGCGCCGAGCTGTCCCATTTCTCGCTGTACATGACCTGCACCATCGGCGGCCAGACGTTCGGCACCGAGCCCAGCGACGTGGTGCTCGCCGTGCTGCCGTTCTTCCACGTCTACGGCCTGTCCAGCATCCTCAACGGCGCCGTGCGGCACGGCCGGACCGTCTCCGTGGTGCCGCGGTTCGAGCCGAAGGCGGTGCTGGAGGCGATCGAGCGCGACCGCGTGACGATCATGGCCGGCGTGCCCACGATGTACCACGCGCTGGCCGCGGCCGACAGCTCCGGTTACGACACCTCCAGCCTGCGCATCGGCAGCTCCGGCGGGGCGGCGATCCCGGAGCGGGTGCTGCGCTCGTTCGAGGAGAAGTTCGGCATCCCCGTGCTGGAGGGCTACGGGCTGTCGGAGTCCTCGTCGACCGCGACCGTCAACCCGGGTGCGGACCGGCGCAAGCTGCTGTCCATCGGCAAGCCGATCTGGGGTGTGCAGCTGCGGATCGTCGACGAACAGGACCGGCAGCTGCCGCCCGGCGCGGAGCACGTCGGCGAGATCGTGCTGCGCGGGCACAACATCACCAAGGGCTACTACAAGCGCCCCGAGGAAACGGCGAAGGCGTTTCGCGGCGGCTGGTTCCACACCGGCGACCTCGGCTACGTCGACGAGGACGGTTTCGCGTTTGTCGTCGACCGCAAGAAGGACCTGGTGATCCGCGGCGGCTACAACGTCTACCCGCGTGAGGTCGAGGAGCTGCTCTACACCCACCCGGCCGTCGCGGAGGCCGCCGTGCTCGGCGAGCCGGACGACCGGCTGGGCGAGGAGGTCGTCGCGGTCGTCTCGCTGAAACCCGGCGCGGTGGCGGAGCCGGAGGAAATCGTGGCGTGGGCGAAGGAACGTATTGCGGCGTATAAGTATCCGCGCCGGGTGCGGATCATCGACGAGCTGCCCAAGGGGCCGACGGGGAAGATCGCGAAGCTGCTGTTGCGCGAGAACTCGTGACGGTGCTGGCCGGTCTCAGCTGCTCTGGTGGTCTTAACTGCTTTGGCGGGACCGGCTGAGCGGCGGGTTCCCGCGCTGGCGCGCGCGGTAGGCGGCCGCCTTCATCTTGTTGCCGCAGGTCGCCATGCTGCACCACTCACGGCGGAAGCCGCGGGAGTGGTCGAGGTAGACCTGGGTGCACTCGGGGCGGCCGCATTCCTTGAGCAGCTCGGCGTCGGAGCCGCCGAGGATGTCGACGGCGGCGCGCGCGACCGCGGACAGTGCCTGCTCCGCCGTGGCCTCGACCCGGCGGCCCTCGCGGGTGAGCTGGGGGACCACCGGCGGCCGGCTCGCCGCGTGGTTGAGCAGCGTGAGCGCCTCGTCGTCGTAGGACTGGTGGGTGAGCCGCGCGGCGACCAGTGAGTAGATCGCCTCGCGCAGGGTCAGCGCCGCCGCGAGGTCGGCCGGACGGCTGCCCGGGCCGGCGTCCACTGTGCCGGACTCGAGAAACCAGGCGTCGAGGCTGCCCGGTGAGCCCAGCTTCTCCAGTGGCGCCGCGTTCCGCCGGGCGCGCAGCGTGCCCACGAAGTCGAGCGCGGGGTTCTCGCAGGGGAAGGCGTGCTCCATCGCACCAGTTTGACAGGTGACGAATCAGTGTGCAACAACCGCTCTGACCGGTGACGGATTTCGCGAGTGGCCGTTTCCCGGCGGACGCCGTGCCATCCTGGGCCGATGACAGCTCCCCGTGACCCGGCGCCCGTGACCGGACTGCGTCCCCGCGATTTCGTCGGCTACGGCCGGTATCCGCCGCAGGTGCGGTGGCCCGGTGACGCGAAGGTCGTGGTGAACCTGGTCGTCAACTACGAAGAGGGCGCTGAATACTCGGTCCCCGACGGAGACGGCCGTAACGACGGCTGGGGCGAGTACGCGTACGAGGTCGGCCCGGAGGTCCGCGACCTCGGCACCGAGACGCATTACGAATTCGGCAGCCGGGTGGGGATCTGGCGGCTGGCGCGGATCTTCGACCGCTACGACGTGCCGGTGAGCGTCGGCGCGTGCGCGGTGGCGCTGGAGCGGAACCCGGCCGTGGCGGAGTGGATCCGCGAGCGCGGCCACGACGTGGTCGGCCACGGCTGGCGCTGGCTGGACTATGCCCGGATGTCCCTTTCGGACGAACGCGACCACCTGCGCCGCGCGATCGAATCGCTGGAGCGCACGACGGGACAGCGGCCGCGGGGCTGGTACGTGCGGTCGTTCCCGAGCGAGCGCACGCTGGACCTGCTGGTGGAGGAGGGCGGTTTCTTCTACGACTCCGACCCGTGCAACGACGAGCTGCCGTACTTCACCCCGGCGGGCGGCCGTGAGCTGCTGATCGTGCCGTATTCCAAGGTGTACAACGACACCCGCTACCTGCTGAGCCCGACCTACGGCTCGCCCGCGCAGTTCTTCGAGAGCCTCCGGCTGGGCCTGGACTACCTGTGCGAGGAGGCCGACGACGGCGTCGGCGCCCGCATGATGACTGTCGGCCTGCACCCCCGCTGGAGCGGCCAGGCCAACCGCGCCGCGGCGATCCGCGACTTCGTCGTCTACGCGGCGGAGAAGGAGGGCGTCCGCTTCATGCGGCGGTTGGACATCGCGCGGTGGTGGCTCGACCATCACACGGAATGGGCGTGACCCGGCATCGCCTAGTTATGGTGAGCTGATGCGCAGCGACCTGAAGACCGTGTCCGTTCCGGTGGACGGCGGGGCCCTCGCCGTCGAGGTGGCGGAGTCCGATTCCGCCCCGTTGCTGGCGATCCACGGCGTGACGAGCAACTGCCGGCTGTGGAACTGGCTGCGGGCCTCGGCGCCGGAGCTGTCGCTGGTGATGCCGGACCTGCGCGGCCGCGCCGGGAGTTTCGGTGTGAGCGGCCGGTCTTCGCTGCGTCAGCACGCCGAAGACCTGGTGCGAGTACTCGACGCGCTGAGCCTGGACACGGTCGACGTCTGCGGAATGTCGATGGGCGGTTTCGCGGCCGTCGAACTGGCGACGGGCTGGCCGGACCGGGTGCGCGGGCTCGTCCTGGTGGACGGCGGGCTGCCGATGGCCGCGCCGGTGGGGCTCACGCCCGAGATGCTGCCCGCCGCGTTCACGCCCCAGCTGGGGCGGCTCGCACGGCCGTTCGAGGGTGTGGAGGAGTATTTGGCGTACTTCACGCGGAACAGCCCGCTGCTTGATCCTGCTGATCCGTTGCTGCGGGATAATCTTGCCCACGACCTCGGCTCTGACGGGCGTGTGAGGCTCAGCCCCGAAGCCGTGCTGTCGGACGCGGAGGACGTTTTCTTCGGTGAGTCTTCGTGGTTACGCTTGACCGGGCCGGTTGAGCTGGTTTGTGCGGAGTGGAGCGTTGGGCCGGATACTCCGCCTGCTTATCCGGACGAGGCGTTGGCCGGGTTTCGTTCGCAGCTGCCCACCTTGCGGGAGCCCCGGCGAATCCCGGGTGCGGACCACGCGGCGACGATCATGACCCACACTGGGGCGGCTGTGGTCGCCGACGCGATCCGCGCTGTCGTGGCTGACTAGCTTCTGGGTCGCCGACGGCCGGGATCGAGCAGCGTGACACCTGGCCCGAGTTTGTCGGTACCGGTCACAACCATGTCCCGCCCCAGCGAGATGGTGATCTGCAGATCCGCGAACGGGGCCAGGTCGACTTCACCGGCGTGAACATTCAGGGCCAGATAGCGCAACGAGCCGAGCTTCACGAGGGGCGTTAGGTCGATGTCGGAACAGCGGAGGAATCTCACGGATTGGAAGGGCAGCGGAGTAAGGACGCCACTGCCTCGCCGACCTTCAGCAACGCGCTCTCGATGACCGTGACGCCCCCTCGTCCGCCGTTTCCGTGCGGGACAGTGTCGCACGATTCGCGAAGGGCGTTACCGCGTAAGCGAAAAACCGCAGGCGCCGGTTATCCCGCCGCCTGCGGTCGCTCGGATCCAGGTATCACCAGGTGACGGGCAGCTCCCGCACGCCGTAGTTCGTGCCGTGGACGTCCATCGGGACCTCGTTCTCCGGCACCGCGAGCCGCAGGTCCGGGAACCGGCGGAACAGCTGCGGCAGGATGGTCTTCAGCTCGGCGCGCGCGATGTTCTGCCCGAGGCACTGGTGCACGCCGTAGCCGAAGGCCAGGTGCCGGGTCATCCGGCGGTCGAAGTCGGGCACGTCCGGGCGGTCGAACGTGCGCGGGTCGCGGTTGGCCGCGGGCATGGCGACCACCACCAGGTCACCCGCGTGGATCCGCTGCCCGCCCAGCTCGACGTCCTCCTTCGCCACCCGGCCCAGTCCGAATTGGACGATGGTGAGGTAGCGCAGCAGCTCCTCGACCGCGGGGCCGATCTTGGCCGGGTCGCCGACGAGCTGTGCGCGCTGAGCCGGGTGCGTGAGCAGGGTGAGCGCCGACAGGCCGATCATCGCCATGGTCGTGTCGTGGCCGGCGAACAGCAGCAGCGCGCCGATGCTCACCAGGTCGCGGTCGGTCAGGATCGAGCCGCCGGCGTCCGCGGTGCGGATCAGGTCGGCGAGCAGGCCGGTGGCCTTGGGGTCGCCGCGCAGCGAGGTGACCAGGTCGCCGATGTAGCCGGTCAGCCACCGCGCCCCCGCGGTGCGCTCCGCGTGCGTCTTGCTGACGTCCATCATCACCTCGGTGGCGTGGTGGAAGCCGTCCCGGTCGCCGTACGGGACGCCCAGCAGCTCGCAGATGACCAGGCACGGGATGGGCAGCGCGAGCGCCTGGACCAGGTCGGCCGGCTTCGGGCCGGCGGCGAGCGCGTCCAGGTGCTCGGTGACGATCCGGTCCAGGTACGGCTGCAGCGTGGTCTGCACGCTCTTCGGCGTGAAGCGCCCGGCGAGCAGCCGCCGGTACTGGCCGTGGTCCGGTTCGTCCATCATCACGAACGTCGGGTCGAGGCCCTCTTCGCCGGCGCCTTCCTCGGGGGCGACGTCGTGGCGCGGGCGGCGGGCGCTCATCCTCGGGTCGGAGAAGACGGCGCTGCCCTCTTCGAAGCGGGTGACGAGCCAGCCGTCCTGGCCGTTGGGGAACCGGACCCGGGTCACGGGCTGGTCCTCCCGCAGCCGGTCGTACTCGGCGGGCGGGTCGAACAGGGTGGTGCGCGTGGTGGGCATCGCGGGCAGGGTCACTGCGGGTCCTCCGGTTCCGCCGCGGCGAGCGCGGCTTCGACTCCCTGGTGCAGCTGGGTTCCGTTGCCCCAGCCGACGTAGTAGTGCAGGTGCAGCACGGCTTCGCGCAGCTGCTCGGCGGTCAGCTCGTCGTTCGCGAGCGCGCCACGGACCTGGATCTCGATCAGGTCCGCGCGGCCGAGTGCCGCGGTGGCGCCGAGCACGAGCAGGCGACGGTCGCGAATGGACAGACCGGGGCGCGCCCAGATCTCGCCGAAGAGATGGTCGACGGTGTCGGCCAGCATCGGCGACTCGATGGCGGGCATCGACTGGCTGAAGCCGGGACCGTAGACGGCGTCCATGATTTCCAGGCCGCGGCGGCGGTTGCCGGTCATGATCCCTCCGGATAGGCGAGGGTGCGCGGCCCGGCTTCGCGGGCCAGGTCGACGAGCGGCACGGACAGGCCCAGCTCGCCCGCCAGCTCCTGCGCGGCGGCGAGGTCCTTGTCCAGCAGCACTTCCACCTGCGGCACGACCGGCCGGTTCACGGGGTGCTCGGCGATCTGGTCGCGCAGCCAGGACAGCAGCGTGGCGCCCGCCGGGTCGGCCGTCTCGATCACCTCGACCAGCGTGGCCGGGTCGACGCCGGCGGCCCTGGCGAGCGTGACGGCCTCGTGCACCACGGTCCAGCTGCCGTAGGTGATCACGTTGCGGGCGATCTTCGTGGCCATGCCGGCCCCCGGCGGTCCACAGTGGACGACGCGTTTCGCGAAGTCCGCCAGCACTGGGCGGGCGCGCTCGACCACGTCCGCGTCGCCGCCGAGGATGGCGACCATACCGTTCTCCGCCGCCCGGTCGCCGGGGGTGACGCCGCAGTCCAGCAGCGACACCCCGGCGGCGGCGCAGGCCGCGCCCAGTTCGTGCACGACGGGGACGGCGACCGTGGAGAGCAGCACCACGGTCAGGCCGGGGTGCGCGGCGGTGAGGATCCCGTTCTCCCCGGTCAGCACGGTGCGCGCCTGCGCGGCGTCGACCACGGCGACCAGGACCACGTCACTGGCCGCGGCGACCTCGGCCGGCGAGCCCAGCGGGGCGGGCACACCGGCGAGTCCCGCGGCGGCGTCCGGCCGGAGGTCGTGGACGGCCGGGGTGCGGCCGCTGCGGGCGAGGCTCACCGCGACCCCGCCGCCGATCATGCCGAGCCCGACGACCCCGGCGCGCGGCCCGGGGACGGTCACGCTCGCACCTCGATCGCCAGCGCCGGGCAGATCTCGGCCGCGTCCCGGGTGGCCTGGTGGAACTCGGCGGGCGGGTTTTCCTGGAGCAGGACGACGATGCCGTCGTCCTCGCGCTGGTCGAACACCTCCGGCGCGGCCAGGACGCACTGACCGGCGCCGCAGCACCGGGATTCGTCGACGGTGACGTGCATGGGCACTCTCCCTCGGGGGTGCGGAGTTAACCTAACTAAGTTCAGTTAACGCCGCGAGAGGGCACTTCGCCAAGCATTCACGGGAAATGGAGTGCTGTGTTCCAGGCCACAGCGATCCGGAAAGCAGGCCCGGGTCAGGCGTCGTCGACGATGGTGGTCGCCAGCAGCCGCTCGACGTCGGTCTCGGCCGGGCAGCTGGGCTCGTCGACGGGCTCGCGGGCCACCAGCGCGTCGACGAGTCCGGCGGCCATGCCCTCCAGCATCTGCGGGGCGGCCGGGACGAAGAAGCTCAGCTGCAGCGAGACCAGCCCGTGCAGGCCGGACCACAGGGTGTGCGCCGCCTGCCGGGGCGGGAGCGACAGGGAGAAGCCCGCTTCGAAGCAGCGGGAGACGGCCGCGCGCAGGCGGCTCGACACGGCGCGGGCCGGGTGCCGCCCGGCGCGTTCCAGCTCCAGCTCGGGCTGGCGGACCTCGTACATCAGCCGGTAGTGCCCGGGGCTCTCCACGGCGAACCGGCAGTAGGCGTGCACCTGAGCGAGCAGCCGCCCCCGGGCGTCCCCTGCGGCCACGGACTCGTCGGCGACGCGCATCTGGTGGGCGAGCTGCTCGTACTTGTCGGCCAGCGCCGCCCACACGAGCTCGGTCTTGTCGGCGAAGTGCAGGTAGATGCTGGGCGCCGCGACCCCGACCTCCTTCGCGACCGCGCGCATGGTCAGTTTCTCGTGACTGCCCCACTCGTCCAGCAGCCGGTTGACCGCCGCGAGCACGTCGGCCCGCAACTGCTCGCCCTGCCCACGCCGGCTCCTCGGCCGATCTGCCACGCGCCCACCTCCGGCCCCCAGGCTAACCGGACCGGGCACTCCCGGTCCGGTCAGCCGAGGCGTGGGACGAGCCGGGCGTCAGTGCCCGACGGCCGCGCGCACAGTCTCCTTCAACGAGCCCAGCGTGGCGATCACGGCGGTCGGCTCGTAACCGCAGTGGGCCATGCAGTTGTCGCAGCGAGGATCCTTGCCGCGGCCGAACTTGTCCCAGTCGGTTTCCTCGATCAGTTCCTTGTAGGTCTTCGCGTAGCCGTCGTCGAGCAGGTAACACGGGCGCTGCCAGCCGAGCAGCGAGTACGACGGGATGCCCCACGGCGTGCACTCCAGCTCCCGCTTGCCCTCGAGGAAGTCGAGGAACACGGGGGAGTGGTTGAGGCGCCAGCGTTTCCGGTTGCCGCCGCCGAACGCCTTGGCGAACAGCTCCCGCGTGGCCTGCACGCCGAGCCAGTGGTCCTGGTCCGGCGCCTTCTCGTAGGCGTAGGCGGGGGAGATCTGCATGTTGTCGACGCCCAGCTCGTTCAGGTAATCGAGCACGCCGACCACGTCCTCGGCGGAGTCGCCGTCGAAGAACGTCGTGTTCGTCATCACCCGGAACCCCTTCTCCTTGGCCAGCTTGATCGCGTCGACCGCGGCCTGGAAGCCGCCCGCCTTGCGCACCGACTCGTCGTGGCGCTTTTCCAGGCCGTCGATGTGCACCATCCACGCGAAGTTGTGGTGTGGCTTGAACTTGTGGATGTGCTTGGGCAGCAGCAGGGCGTTGGTGCAGAGGAAGACGATCTTGCGGCGGTCCAGCAGCTGCTGCACGATCTCGTCGATCTTCGGGTGCATCAGCGGCTCACCGCCCGCGATCGACACCATCGGCGCGCCGCTCTCCTCGATGGCGCCGACCGCCTGCTCCACCGGCATCCGCTGTTTGAGCAGCGTGTGCGGCTGCTCGATCTTGCCGCAGCCCGCGCACTTGAGGTTGCAGGCGAACAGCGGCTCCAGCTCGACCAGCAGCGGGAACTTCTCCTTCCGCAGGACCTTCTGCTTCATCAGGTAGCCGCCCAGCCGGACGGACTGACGCAACGGCATGGCCATCGCTCAGAGCACCTCCCGAGGTAGAGTGAAAGTGATTGACTCCTCCGTCAGCCGGCGTTCGGCGACGGTCACCGGCCCCAGCCCGCCCAGTCCCGCCACGACCTCGTCCACGAGGTGCGGCGGGGCCGAAGCGCCCGCGGTGAGGCCGATCGTGCGGACGCCGGCGAGGCGGCGCAGGTCGAGGTCGGAGCTGCCGTCCAGGAGCACGGCCGGGGTGCCCTCGCGCTCGGCCACCTCCACCAGGCGGCGTGAGTTCGACGAGGTGCCGGAGCCCACCACCAGCACCAGGTCCGCCTCACGGGCGATCGCGCGCAGCGCCTGCTGCCGATTGGTGGTGGCGTAACAGATGTCGTCCTTGCGGGGCGCGGAAAGCCTGGGGAACCGTTCGCGCAGCACGGCCGCGATCTCCTCGGCTTCGTCCAGCGCCAGCGTGGTCTGCATGGTGTAGGCGACGCGGGTGGAATCCCGTGCGGTGACGGTGCGCGCGGCCGCGACGTCGCCGACGACCACGACGTCCTCGGGTGCCTCCCCGACGGTGCCTTCGACTTCCTCGTGCTCGGCGTGCCCGATGAGAAAGACGGTGTCGCCGCGCCCGCTGTAACGGCGGACTTCGTTGTGCACCTTGGTCACCAGCGGGCAGGTCGCGTCGATCACCGTGAGCCCGCGGCCGGTGGCGTCACGGCGCACCGCGGGCGTCACGCCGTGCGCGGCGAGCACCAGCGTCGCGCCTTCGGGCACCTCGGCCACCTCGTCGACGAACACCGCCCCACGCTCCTGGAGCCGCCGCACCACGTGGGTGTTGTGGACGATCTGACGCCGCACGTACACGGGCGCGCCGTGGCGGTCGAGCGCGCGCTCGACGATGTCGATCGCCCGCTCCACCCCGGCGCAGAACGAACGCGGGCCGGCCAGCAGCACGTGGCGCTCTCCGGTGGCCGCGGCCCACGCGGTGAGCGCCGGGACCGCCGCGCGCAGGCTGCGCAGCCCGGCCAGGCCGTGCCCGAGCGTGCCGGGCCGCAGCAGGGGCGCGCCCGCGGTGTCCACGATGGACCGGACGACGGCGAACGGCTGACCCGCCGCCGCCAGCCGATGTGACTCCATGTCGACCGCGAGTGCCCCGGTTCCGGCCAGCTCCGCGCGTTCCCGCTCGGTGACGACGTGGTCGCTGCCCAGCACAGGTCCGATATGGACGGTCAGGCCGAGCCGTCGCAGTGCGCCGGCCAGCAGGGGAGCGGACGGCACGGGCACGGCCCCGTCCGGGCCGCGGACCTCGTCGGCCACCACGAGGTCGCCGGGCCGCACGTGCGGGACGAGCCCGCCGCCGATCCCGGCGACGATCCGCGGACCGGCCGGGAGCCGTCGCGCGGTGGCCGCCGCCCGGCGCGGTCCGAGTCCAGTGTGGACAGTGGGCAGCTCACTCCGCGCCGCGCGCAGGGCGGCCTGCTCGATCCGCAGCGGCGCGCAGAGCACCGCCTTCAACCCAAGAGCTCGTGAGTGTTTATGACGGTTAGAACCGTCATAAACACTCACGAGCCGTTCCGCACGTACCGGCCGAGCGCGGACAGCGGGAACACCACGCGGTAGAGGTGGTAGGACAGGTAGAAGTCGCCGGGGAAGCCGGTCCCGGTATGCTGCTCCTCGTCCCAGCCGCCGTCCGGGCGCTGCCGTTCGACCAGCCAGTGCACGCCGCGCGCCGTCGCCTCGGCGTCCCGTTCGCCCGCCGCGAGCAGGGCCAGCAGCGCCCACGCGGTCTGCGACGGCGTCGACTCGCCCCGCCCGGCCCACGCGGGGTCCCGGTAGGAGCGCAGGTCCTCGCCCCAGCCGCCGTCGGTGTTCTGGTGCTCGGCCAGCCAGGTCACGGCGCGGCGGATCCTCGGGTCGGAGCCGGGCAGCCCGGCGGCGACCAGCGCGGGCACGGCGGCGCCGGTGCCGTACACGTAGTTGGCGCCCCAGCGGCCGAACCACGAGCCGTCGGGCTCCTGGTGCTCCAGCAGCCACCGCACGCCGCGGCGGCACTCGCGGGTGCCGGTTTTCCCTTCGGCCGCCAGCATTTCGACGACGTGCGCGGTGACGTCCGCGGACGGCGGGTCGATCACCGCGCCGAAGTCGCAGAACGGCAGCTTCGTCGCGAGCACCTGGGTGTTGTCGGCGTCGAACGCGCCCCAGCCGCCGTCGCGGGACACCATGCCCTCCAGCCACTCGACGCTGCGGTCGATCGCGCCGCGCAGCCGCAGGTGGTCCGGCTTGCCCAGGCGCCGCAGCGCGAGCACGACCTCGGCGGTGTCGTCGGTGTCCGGGTAACCGTCGTTGGCGAACTCGAAGGCGAACCCGCCCGGCTTGACCGACGGGCGGCGCACCGTCCAGTCGCCGGGCACCCGGATCTCCTCGCCCAGCAGCCATTCCCCGGCCCTGACCAGTGACTCGTCACCGGGGGAGACGCCCGCGTCGAGCAGCGCGGTCATGGCCAGCGCGGTGTCCCACACCGGGGACTGGCACGCCTCCAGGCGCCGGACGCGGCCCTGTTCGGTCTCCTCGTGGATGGTGAACCCGTCGAGCCCTTCGAGCCCGGCCTTGAGCGCCGGGTGGTCCAGCGGGTAGCCGAGCAGGTGCAGCGCGAGGATCGAGTACACCCACGGCGGCTGGATGCCGCCCCACGACCCGTCGGCCTCCTGCCGCGCCAGGATCCACTCCGCGGCCTGGCGCAGCGCGACCTTGCGCACCGGGTTGAACGGCAGCTTGGCGTAGGCGTGCAGCGCGGTGTCGAGGTTCTGGAACACCCCGTCCCACGTCCACGGCGGCGCGGCCTTCCGCGGCCGCTTGCCGGCCCGCAGCTCGTCCACGCCGAACGGCAGCTTCCGCACCGGCTTCAGCGTCGCGACCACAGTGAGCGGCACGATCGTCTGCCGGGCCCAGCAGGCGAAGTCGTAGACGTTGAGCGGGAACCACGACGGCAGGAAGATCAGCTCCGGCGGCAGGTTCGGCAGCTCGTCCCACGACCACAGGCCGAACAGCGCCAGCCAGATCCGGGTGAACACGCGCGTGCCTTCGAGACCCCCGTTGCTCCGGACGAACTCCGCCGCGGGCACCAGCCACGGCGCGTCGGCCGGGTCGCCCGCCAGCCGCAGCGCCACCCACGCCTCGACCGTGGTCGACAGGTCGGCCGGGCCGCCGGGGAAGGTGGCCCAGGTGCCGTCGGCGCGCTGCTGCGAGCGGATCCAGCGCGCGGACTCTTCGGCCACGCGCGGGGTCAGGATGCCGAGGAAGTGGCGCAGCAGCAGGTCTTCCGCGTCCATCGTGACGTTCGTGGCCAGCTCGCCCTTCCACCAGCCCGCGGCTTCCTGCTCCCCGCGCAGGAAGCCGATGCCCGCGGCCACGGCGTCCGCGGCGGACCGCTCCGGCTCGGGGGCGGAGTCCGAGGTGGACGTGTCCTGGACGGTCTGGGTCATCACGCCTCCCGGCCGGCGATGAACCGGGCGATCTCGATCAGCTCCGCGCGCGGTTCGCTGGGTAGCTCGGCAATCGCGGCCTCGGCCGCGGCGACGCGGCGCCCGGCTTCGGCCGTGGCCCAGTCCCGTCCGCCCGCGGACTCGACGAGCCCGGCGATCCGCGCCAGCTCGGTCTCGTCGCCGGTCTCCGGCCCGGCCAGCCAGCCGGCCAGCTCACGCCCGACCGTCCCGCCGTGTCCGGTCGCGTACGTGATCGGCAGGGACTTCTTGCGCGCCCGCAGGTCCGAGAACACCGGCTTGCCGGTGACGGCCGGGTCGCCCCAGATGCCGAGTATGTCGTCCACCAGCTGGAAGGCGAGGCCGATCTCCTCGCCGTACCGCGTCAGCGCCTCGACCACGGCGGCGGGCGCCCCGGCGAGCACGGCGCCGATGGCCGCGCTGCCGGACAGCAGCGCGCCGGTCTTGCCGCCCGCCATGGTCACGCACTCCGGCAGCGTGACGTCGTCGCGCTGTTCGAACGCGACGTCGAGGAACTGCCCGTGGATCAGCCGCCGGGTGGTCTGGGCGAGCAGCCGCCCGGCGGCTACCGCGTGCGGGGAACCGCTGTCCAGCACCACTTCCTGGGCCAGCGCGAGCATCGCGTCACCGGTCAGGATCGCGCTGGCCGCGCCGTGGAGCGACCACACCGTCGGCCGGTGGCGGCGCTCGGTGTCGCCGTCCATGAGGTCGTCGTGCACCAGCGAGAAGTTGTGCACCAGCTCCACGGCGACCGCGCCGGGCACCCCCGTCTCCGGGGACGCGCCGGCGGCCTGCGCGGACAGCACGGCGAGCGCGGGCCGGACGGCCTTGCCCCCGTTTCCCCGCACGGGCACGCCGTTCGCGTCGGTCCAGCCGAGGTGGTAGGCGCTGATCGCGCGGCTGTTCTCGTCCAGCCGCCCGACGGCCGCGCGCAGTGCGGGCGACACCGTGTCGCGGCACCGGGCCAGTGAGCCCGGCGCCGCGGGCGCGGCGGTGGCGGGGCGCATGGTGGCGGTCATGCTCCGACTCCCTCCCTGACGTCATGGATGTTCTCGTCGGTGTTTTCGCCGAGGAGGGCGCTCGCGGCGGCCGCACCGCTGCGCGCGGCGCCCTCCATCGTCGCGGGCCAGCCGGTGGCGGTCCACGCCCCGGCCAGGAACAGGCCGCGCTCGGCCGTCGCGGCGGGTGGCCGCAGTGATGCGCTTCCCGGGCTGGGCCGGAAAGTCGCGTGCCGCTCGCGGGTGACGAAGAAGTCGAGCACCTGCGCGTCACGGGCTTCGGGCAGCAGGGCGGTCAGCTCGGGCAGCAGCCGCTCGCGCAGGGCCGCCGTCGGCAGGTCGATCAGGTCGTCGGCGGCCGAGAGCGACATCGCGAGGTACTGGCCACTGTCCAAACCGGACTGACGGGTGCGGTCGAACACCCACTGCACGGGGGTGCGGACCCCGGCGGCGAACGGCTCGTCCAGCACCCGGCGGTCGAGCACCACGTGCACGTTGACGATCGGGGAGCTGCCGAGCCCGCCCGACCAGCCGGACGGCAGCCGGACGGCGCCCTCGGGCGCGAGCCGTTCGGTCACCGGCGGCGGGGTGGCGAGCACGACCTGGCTGAAACGGCCCTCGCCGTCGTCGGCCCGCACGCGCCAGCCGCGCCCGCGCCGTTCGATCGACCGGACTTTGACGCCGGTGCGGACGTCCGCGCCGGCCTCGGCCAGCCGCGCCAGCGCCGCGTCGCCGTGCAGCTCGCGCAGCGGCACCAGCGACCAGCCGATGTCGGCGGCGGCCGGATCGGTGAGCAGCCCCTCCTGGAACACGGTCGCGGCCAGGCTGAGCGACGCGTCGTCCGCCTTGGCGTTCAGCGTCGCGACGCCGACGAGGTCCCACAGCACCTCGATGGCGGCGGCGCTCTGCCCGTGCCGGCGCAGCCACTCGCCGAACGACTCGCGGTCCGTGCGGTCGGCGGCCGGGTCGACGCGCTTGAGCGCCAGCGCCGCGAGCGCGAACCGCGCGCGGTCCAGCGGGCGCAGGTGCCCGTAGCGCAGCAGCGACGCGGCCAGGTGCAGCGGAGCGGGCAGGTCACCGCGGCGCAACCAGGTCGTCGCGGCCGAGCCCGGCGTGCGGATCGGGATCGCCAGCCGCGGCTGGAGCGCCACCCGGTCGGCGACGCCGAGCCGGTCCAGCAGCGCGAGGTAAGCCGTGCAGCAGCGCAGGAACACATGCTGCCCGTTGTCCACGTGCAACTCGCCGCGGGTGAACGAATAGGTCAGCCCGCCCAGGTGCGGCCGCGATTCGTACAGCGTCACGGATCGGCCCGCGTCCACACAGCCCAGTGCCGTCGCGATGCCGGCGAGGCCGCCGCCGATCACGGCGATCGGGGGCTCTTTCACCGCGGGCTCCCCAGCAGCGCGCGCACGGCCACCACGGCCTTTTCCCGACCGGACAAGGAAAGCCGGCGGTCGAACACCCGCGAGGGCTGCTCGTCGATCCGGTCGAGCAGGGTGCGGTAGATGCCGGACATCGCCGTGCAGCAGGCCGCGCTGCGCCGGTCGAGCGAGGGGACCAGGCGCAGCCCGCGCCCGTACCAGTCCCGCGAGCGGGCGGCGCCGGCGCGCACCAGCGCGGTCAGGCCGCCGTCGGGATCCTCGAGCCGGCCGTCCTCGCCCACGGCCAGCTCGACGCCGAACCGGTCGAGGTCCTCCTTCGGCAGGTAGACACGGCCGTTGAGCAGGTCCTCGCGGATGTCACGCAGGATGTTGGTCTGCTGCAACGCGATGCCGAGCTCGTCCGCGTAGGTCGAGGCCTCGGGATCGGGCCGGCTGCCGAACACGCCCAGGCACAGCCGCCCGACCGAGCCCGCCACGCACCGGCAGTACTCCACCAGGTCCTCGAACCGCACGTAACGACGGCCGGTCACGTCCATCTCGACGCCGTCGAGCAGTTCCTCGAACGCGCCGAGCGGGATCGGGTAGCGGCGCGCGGCGTCGGCGACCGCGACGTACACCGGTTCACTGCTCGCCCCGAGGTCGCCGAGCGACTTGCGGATGCCCGCCAGCCCGGACAGCTTCGCCTCAGCGGTCAGGTCGCCGTCGCCGATGTCGTCGACGATCCGGGCCAGCGCGTACACGGCGCACAGCGCGGCCCGCTTGTCCGGTGGCAGCAGCCGGATCCCGTAATGGAAGTTGCGCGCCTGCTCCTTGGTGACCTGCGCGCAGTACGCGTAGGCGTCTTCGATCGTCGTGGTCATGCCGACCGCCTCCCCGCATTCGATCCACCCGGTGCCGCACCCAGCCCCAGCCACACCAGCCACACCAGGACACCGGCCTTCGACGGCCGTGCCCGTGTGCCCAGCACGTCACCGCCGGTCGCGCGGAGCGCGTCGGCCGTCGCCAGCCCGCCGGCGACGAACCCGCCGACCGTCAGCCGGGCCCAGCCGTGCAGCCGCCCCACCAGCGGAGCGCCGCTGCCCAGAAGGGCGGCGGCGCGGTCGATCTCGAAGCGCATCAGCTCTCTGAATTCGCGAGAGCCGTGCGCCGCGCCCAGTTCCGTCTCGGCGACCCCGAAGGCGGCCAGGTCTTCCTGCGGCAGATAGACCCGGCCGTTGTGGAAGTCCTCGGCGACGTCCTGCCAGTGCTCCACCAGCTGCAGCCCGGTGCAGACCCGATCGGACAGCTCCGCTGCGCGCTCGTCCCGCACGTCGAACAGCCGCAGCACGATCCGGCCCACCGGGTCGGCCGAGAGCCGGCAGTAGGCCAGCAGGTCCTCGTACGCCGGATACCGCGTGACGTGCTGGTCCTGCAGGTTTGCCTCGACCAGCCGCTCGAACGGCTCCGCGTCCACCCGCCCGCCGTGGATCGCGGGCAGCAGGCCGCGGATCACCGGGTGCGTGGGCTCCTGGCCGTCCCAGGCGCCGGCCAGCTCCTCGCCGAAGGCCTTGAGCTGGGCCACCCGGTCGCCCTCGGCCTCGTCACCGAGGTCGTCGATCGTGCGCGCGACCGCGTAGACGGCGGTGAGGTCGGCGCGCAGTCGCCGGGGCAGCACCCGCAGCGCGACCGGGAAGTTTTCGGCGCGCTGCTGCTCCCGCAGGCCGTCGGTGTCCGGCGTGTGACGTCCAGGTGAAGTGGGACTCATCGCCCCCAGTCTCGCTCGCTCGGATGGGCGGCTTCTGCAACCGAGAGAAGAATTTTCCCGGCTTCGACTTGGCACGAACGGACAAAATGGGGTGAGGATGAACCCGACCGAACCCGTTGACCTGCTATCGCTGGGGAAGGGCGAGCTGCGCGCATGGGATCAGACCAGGTGGCCCGGTTGGGTGAACTCGAGACCGTCGTGAGCAGGCGGCTGCCCGCCATCCTGAACGAGGTGCGGGACCTGCTCGTGGAACAGCACCCCGACTACGCGGCGTTCCTGACCGAGGAGCTGGCGGAGGTCGTGACGGCCAGCGCGGGCTTCGTGCGCCGCCTGACCAGCCTGGCCGCGGCCCCCGAGCACCACCTGCCCGCGCTGGGCTCCGGCGTCGAGCAGGTGGTGTTCGAGGAGATCGGCCGGACGCAGTACCGCCAGGGCCGGCGGGTGACGAGCCTGCTCGCCGCGTACCGGGTCGGCGCCCGCGTCGCGTGGCGGCACGTGTCCGAGGTGGCGCTGGAGCTGGACGTGCCGGCCGAGCTGTTCGCCTCGCTCGCCACCACGGTGTTCGCGCTGGTGGACCAGCTGTCCGAGTCCTCGCTGCACGGCTATCTGCTGGAGCAGTCGGACGCCGTGCGGGCGCGGGAGGGCCTGCGCGACGAGCTGAGCGAGCTGCTGCTGTCCGACCGCGCCGACATGGCCGCGGTGCGGTCGGCCGCGGTGCGGGCCGACTGGCGGATCCCGAAGTCGGCGGCCGTCGTGCTGGTGGAGGGCGACAACGAGCTGGGCCGCGAGCTGGTGTCCCGGCTCGACGACACCTGCCTGCGGCTGCGGCGCCCGGGCCTGCTGGTCACGATCGTGCCGGACCCGGCGGGCCCGGGGCGGCGCGCGTGGCTGGCCAGGGCGCTGCGCGGGGCCGGCGCGGTGGTCGGCGCGTCGGTGCCGCTGGACCGGCTGCCGGCCAGCCTGCGCGTCGCCGAGGTGACCGCCCGGCTGCGCCGCGACCACCTGCTCAGCGACGACCCCGTGTTCGCCGACGAGCACCTCGACGCCATCATCGTGCACCGCGACGACCGGCTGCTCGACGTGCTGCGCCGCCGCTGCCTGGCCCCGCTCGACGAGCTGAACGACTCGGCCCGCGAACGGCTGTCGACCACGCTCACCTCGTGGCTGCTGCACCTCGGCGACCGCAAGGCCGTGGCCGAGGACCTGCACATCCACCCGCAGACGGTGTCCTACCGGCTCGGCCGCCTGCACACGCTGTTCGGCCCGCAGCTGGACGACCCGGCTGTGCGCGCGACGCTGATGCTGGCACTGGCGTGGGGCCCGCCGGGGGAGACGGCCGAGAGCGCCTGATCCCCGCGCCGCTGAGCGCCTGCGACCTTGTGCCCTGAAGGCCACCATGAGGGCATCTGCGACCCTCATGGTGGCCTTCAGGGCGCGTCACGCGTGGACACCGGCAAGGGTCAGCTGGAGGCGCCGAACCTCGTCGCGAGAGTGCGGTAGACGCCGGGGGCCGCGCCGCGCAGCGCGACGGGCAGGCGCAGCCAGCGGGGCACGTAGTAGTCGCCGGGGCGGGCGGCGGCGCGCACCACGGCGGCGGCGACCCGGTCGGCGGGCACCGGCCGCGGGGTCGTGCGGGTGTAAGGCGTGCCGCGGCGGTCGAAGAACGCCGTCCGCACCACTCCGGGCACGACGACGCCGACGTCGACACCCGTGCCGTGCAGCTCGTAGCGCAGGCTGTCGGCGAAGGCGTCGAGGCCGGACTTCGTCGCCGCGTACACCGCTTCGCCCGCGACGCCGGTGCGGCCGGCGATCGACGTCACGAACACGATCCGGCCGTGGCCCCGCGCGAGCATGCCGGGCAGCAGCGCCCGGGTCAGCTCCAGCGGCGCGGTCAGGTTCACCGCGACCAGCCGTTCCAGCTCGGCGCCGGGCAGGTCCGGCAGCGGCCCGGCCCAGCCCAGGCCGGCGTTGTTGACCAGCACGTCCACCTGCCCGGTGACGGCCAGCGCGCGTTCCGCGAGCCCCGCCGCGGCGCCCGGCTCGGCCAGGTCGGCGTCGAGCGCGGTGCCACCGGTCTCGACGGCCAGCGCGGCCAGCCGCGCGCGGTCACGGCCGTGCAGCAGGACGTGCGCGCCCGCGGCGGCGAACCGGCGGGCCGCGGCCTCGCCGATGCCCGAGGACGCGCCGGTGACCAGCGCGGTCGTGCCGGCGGGACGAGCGGGCATCAGAGCCCCGGCAGCGCGGCCGGGCGCGCCCCCATCCGCAGCACGATGCCCTCGGAGCGCAGCGACCGCCGGAACCACCACAGCGAGCCGACGATCGCGATACCCACCAACGTGTAAGAACCGGCGGTGCTGACCATCAGGAAATTGCCGACGGTGGCCTTGGCCAGCATCAGCAGCGTGCCCGCGCCGTTCACCGCGAAGACCAGCGCCCACAGCAGCGAGACGCGCTGGAAGAAGCGCCGCATGCCGGGGTGGCCGGACAGCGAGTCCGGGAACGCGCAGAAGTCACCCGCCAGGCGGGCGAGCAGCGGCCGGTTGAACGGGGCGGACACCAAGAACAGGCTGGCTACCAGGAAGTTCTGTAATGTCGGCTGCAGGAAGTAGAGGAAGGCACTGCCGGTGGCCAGGCCGAGCACGGTCCGGGCGATCAGCAGCGCGGTGGTGAGGAGCAGGACCGCCGGCACGCGTTTGCGCAGGACCAGCCGGGCGATCAGCACGGTGGCCGACCAGCAGAGCGCCGCGAGGACACCGCTGTCGAAGCTCACCAGCGTGAGGAGGAGGTAGAACAGCCCGGCCGGGATCAGCGTCGACTCCAGCAGATGCCGGCCCCCGCCGAACACGAGGTTACGGAACGAGGGGAGGTCGATCGTCATGGAGTGTCGCATGCAGCTGAAGTACCTCCGGTACGGGGCAGCCGTCCCCTCTGGGGCCAGGAAAGTCCGGTCTCGGGCACCCGGGGGCCGGGGAACTCAGGCGCCTGGGAGTGCCCACAGCATAGGCTCACCGGATGGGGATGGTGTGAGGTGAGTGCGACCGGGGTGGTGCTGTTCGTGGCCGTTCCGGCCGCGGTGCTGAGCGCGGCCTGCATCGGCATCGCCAGCGCCGCCCAGGCCAGGGCCACCAAAGAGGTCGAGACGGGCAAGCCGCTCGACCTCACGCTGTTCCGCAGGCTGATCGGCAGGCCGCTGTGGCTGATCGGCATCGCCGCCACCGTGCTCGGCCTCGGCCTGCAGCTGACGGCGCTGGCGTTCGGGCCGCTGCTGTTCGTGCAGCCGCTGCTGATCACCTCGCTGATCTTCGGCGGGCTGGCCGCGTCCCGGCTCGAGAAGCGGCGGCCGGACCGCGTGATGGTGGGCGGTTCGCTGCTCTGCGTGGCCGGCCTCGCGGCGTTCCTCGTGGTGGCCCGGCCCAGCGGCAACGGCGACGTGTTCGTGACCGGTTCCGCCCTGCTGCCACTGGGTATCGCGCTGGGCGCGGTCATCGTGGCGGGGATGGCGCTGGCCGCGTTCAGCGGCTCCGGCTCGGCGCGCACGCTCGGCCTGGCCGTGGCCACCGGCGTGCTCTACGGCCTCACCGCCGGCCTGATGAAGGTGGTCGCCGGCCAGTTCCGGGCGGGCTTCGGCGAGCCGTTCCGGCACTGGACGCTCTACCTCGTCTGCGTGATCGGCCCGCTCGGCTTCCTGCTCAGCCAGAACACGTTCCAGCAGGGCCGGTTCCTCACCCCCGCGCTGGCCGTGATCACCGCGCTCGACCCGCTGGTGGGCGTCGCGATCGGGCTGTCCTGGATGGGCGAGTCCGCCAACGGGAGCCCGCTCGCGCTGGCCGGCGAGGCGGTCGCGGGGCTGGTGATCGTGGTCGGCATCGCGCTGCTCGCCACCCGCGCCTCGCACCTGTCGGGCACGCCGGAGGACGACCACGCCGAGGCCGGCCCGGACCACGACGACGGGTACGGCCTGGCCGGATCCACCTGTTAGCAACGCGGTGGTCCGCTGCCGCTCTGGTATGGCGAAGGGGGCGCGTTGGAGCGCGTGCTGATCGTCTCGGCGAACATCGGGGAGGGGCACAACGCCACCGGGCGGGCGCTGGAGGGCGCCGTGCGGGAGCGCTGGCCCGGGGCCACGGTGCAGTGGCTCGACACCCTCGACGTGCTCGGGCGCGGCTTCGGGCCGTTGTTCCGCCGTCTGTACGTGGCGAACGTGGAGAGCACCCCGTGGCTGTACGAATTCTTCTACACCGCGATCTGGCGGTTCGCCTGGTTCGCCGCCGTGGGCAAGCGTTTCGTCGGCGCGGTGTGCGGTCGGCGGCTCGCCCGGCCGGTCGCCCGCTTCGGCCCGGACATGGTGCTCTCGACGTACCCGATGGCCACGGCGGGGCTGGCCTGGCTGCGCCGCCGGGGACGGCTGGACGCGCGGATCGGCGCGTGGGTCCCGGACTTCGCGCCGCACCCGTTCTGGATCTACGGCTCGGCGGACCTCACCATGGTGATGCACGACGTCGCGGTGGGCCCAGCGCGGCGTAGCTCGCCGTCGGCTGTGGTGGGTGTGTCCGCGCCGCCCGTGAGCGCGGAGTTCTTCCCCGGGGACCGCGCGGGCGCGCGCCAGCACCTCGGCGTGCCGCCGGAGGCGTTCGTCGCGCTGGTTTCGGGCGGCTCACTGGGGTTCGGCGACGTCCGGGGGACGGTGCTGGAACTGCTCGCCGCTCATCCGGACGTGCTGCCGATCGCCGTCTGCGGCCGTAACGAGGCGCTGGCGCGGACGCTACGGCGGATCGGCGACCCCCGGCTGCGGGTGGTCGGCTGGACCGGCGAGATGGCCCGCTACACGATCGCCGCCGACGTGGTGGTCACGAACGGCGGGGGCGCGAGCGGGCTGGAGGCGCTCGCCTGCGGGCGTCCCGTGCTGATGCGCCGCCCGATCGCCGCGCACGGCAAGGCGAACGCCCGGCTGATGGCCGAGGCCGGCCTCGCGCTGGTGTCCGAAAAGGACGGTGAGCTGGCGGAGACCGTCCGGGCCCTGCTCGCCGAGCCGGACCGGCTCAAGTCGATGGCCGAGGCCGCGACCCGCCACTGCGACTCGGCGACCCCGTTGACGGCGGCGCTGGAGTCGCTTGTGGACGGTCCGCGGAACCCGGCCCCGGAGCGGCTGCGCGCGGAGGACGCGCTGTTCCTCCACGTGGCCACTCCCGAAGTGCCGCAACAGGTCGGGGCCGTCCTGATGCTCGACCCGAAGGCCGACGGCACCCCCGCCACCCGCGCCGACGCGGCCCACCTGCTGGCCGCGTTGCCCGGCCTGCGCGCCCGCCTGCTGCCCGGCAATGGCCTGAGGCGCGCGAAGTGGCAGGAGGCCCCGGCGCGCGGAGTCGAGGACATCCTCACCGACGTCGTGGCCGAACCCGGCGCGGACTTCGAGACGGCGCTGACGGCGGCGATGGACGGCTTCTTCTCCGTCGGCGTCCCGCCGGAGCACCCGTGCCGCGCGCGGCTGGTCACCGGGCTGGCCGGCGGGCAGGGCGCGTTGCTGATCGCGCTGCACCACGCGGCGAGCGACGGGATCGCGGTGATCGGCGCGCTGGTCGGGCAGGCGCGGGGCAAGGCTTCCGTGGTCGTGCCGCCGCCGGTCCGGCGTTCCGGCCGCGCGTCGGTGCGTCGGCCGGGCTGGTTCACCGAACGCCGGTCCGCGGCGGCGCGGCTGGCCCGTGGGGTCTGGGCGCTGGCGCGGTCGGGCACCGCGCCGCGAGTGCGCTGGGAAACCGGGATCGACGGCCCGGAGCGGCATTTCGCCCGCGCACACCTGTCTGCGCCCGAAGTGCGGGCGGCGGCCCGGCGGCTCGGCGCGCCGGCCACGGACCTGGTGCTGGCGCTGCTCGCGGAGGCGCTGCACCGTGAACTCGGGGCGGCCGCGCCGGAGCGTGTGCGGGTGCTGATCCCGATGTCCATTCGCGACACCGGCACGTTCCGGCAGCTGGGCAACCACACCGGCGCCGCGTCGGTGGACCTGCCCACCGCCCCGATGCCGCCGGCGCGACGCGTGGCGATGACCCACGAATCGCTGCGGGACCAGGTCGGCCGCGGCGCGCCGCGCGCGGGCAACGCCGTGGTGCGGGTGCTCGGCGTGCTGCCACCGTGGCTGCACCACCACCTCGCGCGCCTGGTCTACCGCGGCACGTGGTTCAGCGTGATCGCCTCGGTGCTGCCCGGCGCACGCTCGCCGGTGACACTGAACGGCTCGCTGATGCGGACCGTCTACCCGGTCCTTTCGCTCGCACCCGGCGCCCCGGTCGCTGTTGGCGTGATGACTTGGGCTGATCGGTTCACGGTCTGCGTCACGGTGCCTGCCGCACATGCCGCGCGGGGTGACCGGCTGGCGGCCGGGATCACTGCGGCCTTCGCGGACTTGCAGGCCGGGCTTGGGTGCGCGCCATGACCGAGGCCGGACCCGTCGCCTGGCCACCGGCCCCGATCAGGACCGGGCGGCTGGTGCTCCGTGAGCCCGAGGCCCGGGACCGGCCGGGGATCATCGAGCTGTTCGCTTCTCCTGAGGTGCACGCCTACCTCGGTGGCCCTCGACCGCGTGCCGAGCTCGAGCGCACGGCGCCCGAGGTGCCCGGGCGGCGCTTCGGCTTTTTCGTGATCGATCTCGACGGCGCGACAGTCGGCGTGGTCACGCTCGATCGGCGCGCCCCGGAGCGTCCGGGGCACATCCGTCCGGAAGCCGGGGAGACCGAGCTCGGCTACCTGTTGCTGCCGGAGGCGTGGGGGTTCGGGTACGCCGCCGAGGCGTGCGCGGCGGCACTCGGCTGGTTCGCCGGCGCGCGACCCGGCGAGCCGGTGGTGCTCTGCACCCAGACCGCCAACGACCGTTCGATGCGCCTCGCGGCGAAGCTGGGGTTCACCGAGGTGGAGCGGTTCGAGGAGTACGGCGCCGAGCAGTGGTTCGGCGTGTGGTCCCCGGTCACGCCGTCCGACTGAGCACCGGCCCGACGGTTACTTGAAGAAGTGTGTCGAAGGCCGGGGGATCTCCTCGCCGTCGACGAAAACGTCGAGTTTCTCGTTGTAGAACGAGACCAGGCCGGCGATCGGGGTCATCGCGACGGTCGGGAAGTCGTACGACCAGGCCAGGTCCTGGTGCAGGACGTCGCCGGTGCGGATCGACCAGTAGCCGGTGGTGCGGCCCTTGTACGGGCAGGCCGAGACCGTGGCGGTGGGCACGAGGTGGGTGAAGTCGACCTCGGTGCGGTTGAAGTAGTAGCGCGTCGGCAGGCCGGTTTCGAACAGCAGCACCGGCGAAGACGACTCCGCGAGCGTCACGCCGTCCAGCGCGACGCGGACATGGCGGGTCGAGCGCAGCGCGTCCACCCGCGTGTACGGGTTGCGCGGGTGCACGAAGACCTCTTCGTCCTCCTCGAACCACGAGTCGAGGGCAGTCCACTCGAAACGCACGTGTGCGGCCAGACCGGAGACGGCGTCTTCGCCGTACACGCGCGCCGCCGCGGGCTTCACGACGTCGCCGACGTGCAGGGCGTGACGGCGGGCAGTGCCGCGCTTGAGCCGTTGCGGATGGTCCTCGTCGACGAGCAGGCCGGGCGTGACGTCGGCGAGCGGGATGTAGAACTGCGGATAGTTGGGCCATTCCCACACGTACAGCGCGCTCGTGGTGTCCAGCACCACCTGGCCGCCGAGGGTGGCGCGGACGCGCCGGGGCACCGGCTCCACGTGGTCGGTCTCGGTGATCATCGCCGGGTAACCGGGCACGGCTGCTCCTCAAAGAGCTGGGCACGGCGCGCGGATTCGCTGCCTGCGCGCCGTTCTGGGGGCCGTCAAGGCCTCCTTACCCGCGTGGGACGCGGGTAAGGAGTCCTTGACGGTTGTTGACGCCCTGAAGGCCACCTTGAGGGCGCGCTATGCCCTGAAGGTGGCCTTCAGGGCATAGGTCAGGCGGTCGCCCGCTTGGGCAGTTTCCAGCCGGGGCGGGGGAAGTGGCAGGTGTAGCCGTTGGGGATTTTCTGGAGGTAGTCCTGGTGTTCGGGTTCGGCTTCCCAGAAGTCTCCGGCGGGGGTGACTTCGGTGACGACCTTGCCGGGCCAGAGGCCGGAGGCTTCGACGTCGGCGATGGTGTCGGCGGTGACCTTTTTCTGGTCGTCGTCGGTGTAGTAGATCGCTGAGCGGTAGCTGGCGCCGAGGTCGTTGCCCTGGCGGTTTTTGGTGGTGGGGTCGTGGACCTGGAAGAAGAATTCGAGCAGGTTCCGGAAGTCGGTCTGTTCGGGGTCGTAGAGGACCTCGATGGATTCGGCGTGGTTGCCGTGGTTGCGGTAGGTGGCGTGGGGGATCTCGCCGCCGGTGTAGCCGACGCGGGTGGCGACGACTCCGGGCTGGTGGCGGAACAGCTCTTCCATGCCCCAGAAACAGCCGCCCGCGAGAATCGCCTTCTTCGTTGTCATCCGTATCTCCCTACTCGCTCTCGGCGGTGGTGAACAGGGCCCGGTAAGCGCCGTAGCCCTCTTTTTCCAGGTCGTTCAGGTGGATGAAGCGCAACGACGCGGAATTGATGCAGTACCGCAGGCCGCCCTGGTCGGCCGGGCCGTCCTCGAAGACGTGCCCGAGGTGGCTGTCGCCGTGCATCGAGCGGACCTCGGCGCGGATCATGCCGAGGCTGAAGTCCTTCTTCTCCACCACGTTCGCCTGCTCGATCGGCCTGGTGAAGCTCGGCCAGCCGGACCGGCTGTCGTACTTGTCCACCGAGGCGAACAGCGGCTCGCCGGAGACGAGGTCGACGTAGATCCCGGGCTCCTTGTTGTCCCAGTAGACGTTGTCGAACGGCCGCTCGGTCCCGTCCTGCTGGGTCACGCGGTACTGCTCGGCGGAAAGCCCGGCGACGGCATCCGGGTTCCGGTGGTATGACGCCTGTTCCTGGGACACAGCTCTCCCTTCACGGCCTCTCGGCGCGAACTTGGGAACCAGGTGAAACGCACCTGGACGTGCGGTTACCAGGACAATCTACGGCCGTTTTCTATTCCGCCGCCGCCCCGTGGCCACCAGTGTCGGAGTTTCGTAAGGTCTGCCGCCGCTTGCCCGCGCCGGGGCCCAGCGCGCCGTCGTCCAGGAGGTCGAGCAGGGTGCGCAGCGCGCGGCTCGGCGGCCGTTCCGCGTGGGACGCGGCGGTGAGCGGCCAGGTGAAGCCCACCTCCGTGAGCGGCACCACGATGACGCCGGGCACGGACAGCGGGACGACGTCGGGGACCACCGCGACCCCCAGGCCGGCGGCGACGAAACTGGGCACCGCGCGCAGGTCCGCCACCTCGACGGTGACGCGCCGCGGCGAGCCCATCGCGGCGTAGGCCCGGTCGACGGCGATCCGGTTGCCGAACCCGCGCGGGGTGTCGACGAACCGCTCGCCCGCGAGGTCCGCCAGCCGCAGCGAGCCGCGCCCGGCCAGCTCGTGGCCCGAGGGGACCAGCGCGTGGTACGGCACGGCGATCAGCTCCCGCACGGCCAGCCCGCCCAGCTCCGTTTCGGGCAGGCCCAGCAGCGCCACGTCGAGGCGGCCGTGCCGGATGTCCTCGGCGAGGCCGGTGGAACCGGTCATGGAGACCGTGACGTGCATGTCCACCAGCGGGTGCTGCGCGTGGAAGGCGCCGAGCAGCGCCGGCAGGTCGAGCGCGCTGACGCTGGTCATGGTCCCGATCCGCAGGCTTCCGCGCAGCCCGGCGGAGGCCTCCTGCACCACCGAGCGCGCCCGGTCGACGGCTTCGAGCGCGGTCTTCGCCTCCGGCAGGAACGCGCGGCCCGCCACCGACAGCGCGACCCGGCGCGTCGACCGGTCGAACAGGGTCGTGCCCAGCTCGGTCTCGAGCGTCCGGATCGTGGCGGACACGGTCGACTGCACGGTGAACAGCCGTTGGGCGGCGCGCGTGAAGCTCAGCTCCTCGGCGACCGCGACGAAGTACTCCAGCTGGCGGGTTTCCACGGCATCGATTATCGCTCAAGACGATAACTCTGACAATCATTTTTCGTTGGACCGAATGAGTCGGCGCTGGCATCGTCTAAGGCACCAGCCCTTCCCGGAAGGCCACCATGCTCGACATCTCTCCGCGCACCCTGTCCTCGTCCCCGGCCAGGCGTGTCAGCCACGGCTGGGGATTCGGCGTGATCGCGTTCGCCTTCGCCGTGTCCCTCTCCTTCTCGACGCTGCCCACGCCGCTGTACACGCTGTACCAGCAGCGAGACGGCTTCCCGACCTTCGTGGTCACCATCGTCTTCGCCGCCTACGCGGTGGGCGTGATGGCGAGCCTGTACCTCGCCGGGCACGTCAGCGACTGGCTCGGCCGGCGCCGCGTGATTCTCGCCGCGACGCTCGCCGAAGCGCTGTCGGCGGTGATCTTCCTGGCCTGGCCGGAAGTTCCCGGTCTCGTCCTCGCCCGGTTCGTGTGCGGCGCCGGGATCGGCGCGCTGACCGCGACCGCCACCGCGCACCTTTCGGAGCTGCGCGCGGTCGCGCGGCCGCAGGAGGACCCGGGCCGGGCCGGCCTGGTCGCCACCGTGGTCAACATGGGCGGCCTCGCGCTCGGCCCGCTCGTCGGCGGCTTCTTCGCCCAGTACGCGTCGGGCCCGCTGACGACGCCGTTCCTGGTCTTCCTGGTGCTTCTGCTCCTCAGCGCGCTCGCGGTGAGCCTGGTGCCCGAGACCGTGGAGCGGCGAGAGGAGCGCCCGGCCTACCGGCCCCAGCGGGTCTCGCTGCCGGCCGCGGCCCGGCCCGCGTTCTTCGCCGCGGCCATCGGCGTCTTCGCCGCGTTCGCGATCACCGGGCTGTTCACGGCGCTCGCGCCGACGCTGCTGGCCCAGGGCCTGCACGAGCCGGCCAAGCTGCTGGCGGGGACCGCTGCGTTCTCGCTGCTCGGCTCGGCGGCGCTCGCGCAACTGCTCTTCGCGCCGGTCGCGACCGGCGTCCAGCTGCGGATCGGCTACGCGCTGATGGTGGCCGGCCTGGTCGTGCTGCCGGTCTCCGTGCTCGTGCCCACGCTCTGGCTGTTCTTCGCCGGCAGCGTCCTCGCCGGTGCCGGGGTGGGGCTGGGGTTCCGCGCGTCCGTCCGGACCGTCGCCGCGCTGGCCGACCCGCGGTCACGGGGCGAGGTGCTCGCCGCGCTGTTCCTCGCCGCCTACGCGGGGCTCGTGGTGCCGGTGCTGTCCGTCGGGCTCGCCGTGGTGTGGGTTTCGAGCCCGGTGGCGCTGCTCGGGTTCTCGGTGGCCGAGCTGGTGCTGCTGGCCTTCTCCGCGCGCCGGGCGTTCAGCGGGGCAGCCGCCCGGCGGTGAGGCGGACGGTGAACCCGTCCTCGTCGCGGACCATCGCGACGTGCTCGCACAGCTGGTGCGTCAGCCACAGCCCGAGCCCGCCGGTGGCGCGGTCGGGTGCGGGCAGCAGCCCGGCGAACGGGTCGGCCGGGCCGGGGCCGGTGTCGTGCACGCTGACCACGGCGTGGCTGTCGTCGGACCACAGGCGCATCCGGACCGGGCCGCGGCCGTGGCGGTGCGCGTTCGTCACCACCTCGCTGACGGACAGCACCAGGTCGTCCAGCGCGTCCGGGGACAGCGCCGCCCGGTTCGCTTCGGTCACCGCGCGCCGCGCGGCCGCCGGATCCGGGTCGACCAGGTCCAGCTGCGGCGGCCGGAGCTGGACCGGGTGCGGCGGCACCGGCCACGGCGCGGTGAGGAACGCCCGCGGCTCGATGTAGTCCACTGTGGACACCCCGCCGGGGCCGGTGACGAGCGGGTGGGTGCGCCGGACGTCGTCGAGCACGTGCGGCGGCACGATCCGGGTGTCGTAGGCGCACAGCGTCCGCACCGGGAACTCGGCGTAGGCGTGGTTCACCGCGGACTCGTAACGCGCCCACCAGTCCCAGGAGTAGCCGAACGCGACGGGGGGCAGCTCGCCGATGATGCGGATGTCCACGGCACCGGCGGCGACGTAGTCCGCCATCCTCTTCCGGTACGCCTTGAGCACCGAAGCGGGCCGTGCGTACAGGTCCCCGGCGGCGACGAAGGTGAGCCCGGCCGAGTCCGGCACGGCCTCGTAGATCAGCTCGGCGCGCCGCGGCTCCAGCGACACCAGCGCCGGCTCGCCGGCCAGCAGCCCGGCCTGCAGGAACGGCACGGCGACGGCCAGGAACTCGTCGTCGGAGGAGTGGCAGAAGGCCTGGTGGTCGCTGCCCCGCAGGCCGGTTTCGGGCACGGCCGTCACGCGCGGTGCCCCGTTCGCCGGGACGCCGGGGCGGGCAGGGCACGGCCGCGCGGGCACTGAGGGTGCTCCTCGCGTGAAATCCCGGGCCTGCCCGGCAGCTGCATGGCGGGCAGCTTACGCCGCCGGGTTCCGGTCACCGGTCACCCGCCGTGTTCCAGCGCATGGTCACGGTGGTGCCGTCCGGTCGCTGCGCGTACTCGCTTTCGTGGGCGAGGCCGCGGATCAGCAGCAGCCCGCGGCCACGCAGGCCGTGGGTGTCCTCCGGCGGCTTCCACGTGCCGTGGTCGGTGACCACGACGGTGATCCGGCCGTTCCGCATCGTCGCGACGACGTCGAGCACCCCGGCCTGGCCGTCGCGGTAGGCGTGCTCGGCGGTGTTGGCCATCGCTTCGTAGCCGGCCATCACCACGTCCTCCTGCAGCTCGACGGCGATGCCGAGCGCGGACGCCCAGCGGGCCAGTGCGCGGCGCAGCTCGATCAGCGGCTCCGCGGTGGCGGTGACTCGGCGGCGGAACTCCGGCGGGGGAGCGGCGCGCTCACCCGTGGTGGGGCCGGTCATGCCGCGCCGCCGGGCCGGTGGTGCACGTGGATCAGGGCGATGTCGTCGTCGTGGCGGCCGCCGGTGAGGTCCTGGATCAGCCGGTCCCACGCGGCCCCGGCGCCCTCGCCCGCGCGCAGCCCGCCGAGCGCGGCCAGCAGCCGCTCGATGCCGAGGGTGAGATCGCGGGTACGGCCTTCGACCAGTCCGTCGGTGTAGAGCACCAGGCCCGTGCCGGGCGGGAATTCCGCTTGCCGCTGCGGGAATTCCCGGCCGACGCCCAGCGGCTGCGCCAGCGCCTCGCCGATCTGCTCCGGCGGGCCGCCGGGGTGCAGCAGGATCGCCGGCAGGTGCCCGGCGTTGGCGTAGGCGAGCGTGCCGGCCACCGGGTCGTGCACGGCGTAGAAGCAGGTGACGAAACTGGCGTCGCCCAGGCTCCCGGTGAGCTGGGAGACGTTACGCAGCAGCTCCGACGGCGGCAGCTCCAGCAGCGCGTACGAGCGGATCGCGGTGCGGACCTGGCCCATCACGGCGGCCGCGGTGACGCCGTGGCCGACCACGTCGCCGATCACGAACGCGGTGCCGCCCGAGGCCAGCCGGATCACGTCGAACCAGTCGCCGCCGATCTTGATGCCGGTGGCGGCGGGCAGGTAGCGGGTGACCAGGTCCAGCCCTGGGATCTCCGGGGTGGCGGGCAGCATGCTGCGGGACAGCTCGGTGGCGAGGTGGCGCTCGCGGTCGAACAGCCGCGCGTTGTCCAGCGCGATGGCCGCGTAGCCGGCGATGCCCTCGGCCAGGTACTCGTGCCGCTCGGTGAACCGCCCGGTTTCCGGGTGCCCGAAGAAGAATCCGCCGAGCACCTCGCCGCTGGTCGGGCTCACCACCGGCACCGCGAGGTAGCTGCGCACGGGCAGGTGGCCCTCGGGCATGCCGTGGTACGGCGCGTTGTGGCCGAACCGCGGGTCGGCTGTGATGTCCTCGCTGCGGACCGTGCCGAGGCCGTCGAAGGTCGGCGCGAACACGGCGGTGTTGCGGGGCATCGGGAAGCGGGAGAACGCCTCGCGCGGCACCCCGGAAAGCGTGTACAGCGTGTAGGACTCGCCCGTCTGGTCGATCAGGTTGTAGAAGAACGCGCCGAACTGCGCGCCGGTGGCCGTGGTGGCGGCGTCGGTGGCGTCCTGCACCAGGCGGGCGATGTCGAGCTGCGCGGTGAGCCGCCGCCCGATCGCGTGCAGCGCGTCGACGAGCCCGGCCTCCGCGCGCAGCTGCCGGACGGTGCCCGCCAGCTCGGCCGTCGCGGCGGCGATCCCGGCCGCCACCGGGGCGAGCCCCCGTCCGCCGGGTGCGCGGCTGACCAGCAGCACGGCGCCGGCGTCGTCGGCCAGCACCACGGCGCCGGTGACCGAGCGGGGGTCCGGGACGAGCCCGGCCAGCGTGGCCTCGTCCGGGACCACCACGGCGTCCCCGTCGAGGAACCGCGCCGGCTCCTCGCCCGCCAGCCGCCGCGCCTGCACGGCGACCGGGGCGCCGTCACCGTCCACGAGCGACTTCAGCACCGCGTCCACGATCGGGCCGAGCCCGCCGGCGCCGGTCATCTCCCCGCCAGCGCGGCGGCCAGCGTCGGGAAGACGGCCAGCTCGTCGGTCAGCCGCGTCATCTCCAGCGGCCGCAGCGTGAGCCGCCCGCTCGCCACCACCCGCACGGTCGAGGGCGCGGTGTGCCGGTGCGCCCGCACCAGCACGGCCATGCCCGCCGACGCCAGGAAGTCGACCGCGCTCAGGTCGATCACCAGCAGCCGCCGCCCCGGCCGGGCCGCGCGGTCCACGAGCTGCTGCAGCTTGGGCGCGAGGGCGAGGTCGAGCGCGCCGCTCACCCGCAGGACCGTCGCGTCGCCGTCCTCCGACAGCACCACCGCGCCCGCCGGGGTCTCCGCGCGGCCGAGCGGCTCCGCTCCCGAGTCAGCCATCCGCCAATACTGCCAAGCGCGGCGCCCGCGCGCCTGGTCATCTTCGCGAAGGCGCCGGTTCGGCGTAACCGGCCGTTCGCCCCCCGGCTGGTCCGCACCGGGCCCGCGGGCCGGGGCTAACCTTGGGCGGTGCCACTGGATCCGCGAGCCCAAGCCCGCCTGCGCCGGCTCGAGGCGATCACCGACGCCGCGCTGGGGCATCTGGAGCTGGAGCGGCTGCTGCACACGATGCTGGAGCGCGTCCGCGAGCTGTTCGGCATCGAAACCGCCACCGTGCTCGCGTACGACCACGAAGCGCGGCAGCTGACGGCCATCGCGGCCACGGGCATCGAGGAAGAGGTCTTCCAGGGCGTGCGGGTTCCGCTGGGCGCGGGGTTCGCGGGGCGGGTCGCCGCGTCGCGGGAGCCGGTGGTGGTCAACCGCGGCGACGGGTCGCCGGTGGTCAACGCGCTGCTGTGGGAGCGGGGCCTGGTGTCCTTGCTCGGCGTCCCCATGCTGGCGGGCGACGAACTGGTCGGGGTGCTGCACATCGGCTCCACCGTGGCCCGGGTCTTCGGCCCCGACGACATCGACCTGCTGCGGCTGGCGGCGTCGCGGCTGGCGCTGGCGATGCGCGTGGAGGTGGCGAGCGAGGACCGGGCCGCCGCCTCGGCGTTGCAGCGCAGCCTGCTCCCGGCGCGCCTGCCCGAGGTGCCGGGGCTGGAGTTCGCCGCGCGGTACGTGCCGGGTTCGGGCACCGCCGTCGGCGGCGACTGGTACGACCTGTTCCCCCTGCCTGGCGACCGGCTGGGCGTGGTAATGGGCGACGTCGCCGGCCACGGCCTCGGCGCGGCCGTGGTGATGGGACGGCTTCGCAGTGCGCTGCGGGCGTACGCGCTGGAATCCGGCAGCCCGGCCGAGGTACTGGGGAAGCTCAGCCGGAAGGCGAACCACTTCGAGCACGGCGTGATGGCCACCATCGCGTACGGCATCGTGGAGCCGGGCCGCGACCGGCTGGTGCTGTCGCTCGCCGGGCACCCGCCGCCGGTGCTCGCCGTGCCGGGCCGGCCGGCGGAGCTGGTGGACGTGCCGCCGGACGTCCCGGTGGGCCTGGGGCTCAGCACCTCCGGGCGTCGCGACACCGTGGTCGAGCTGCCGCCGGGGAGCCTGCTCGTGCTGTACACCGACGGCCTGGTCGAGCGCCGCGGCGAAGACCTCGACGACGGGCTGCGGCGGCTGGTCGGCGCCGTCACCACCGGCGCCCCGGAGTCGGCGTGCGCCCGGGTGATGGCGGCGCTGATCGGGGCCACGGCGGCCGAGGACGACGTCGCGCTGCTCGCGGTGAGCCGGACGCCGGCGGACACCCCGTGAGCACGCCGGTTTCCGCCGGCGCGTAATCCGGTTTTACCGGCCCCGGGAAATGTGCGTACAAATTAGACCGACATTTCCCGCGAATTGTTCGAACCGACCAGGATGTGAAACCGGTTGGCGCCCACCGGTTTCCGCTCTAGCTTCAGTTCGCGGCGGATCTTGTTCGCCGAATCGCGACGAGGGGAGCCGGGGCGTGGCGACGGGCGAGATCACGGCGATGGCACCGGTCGGCCTCGGCTGGCTCGTCGCCCGGATCGGCGAACGGACGGCGCGCGGCATCGCGAGTGCCGTCTCCGGATTGATCCGCGACGGCGAAATGCTGCCCGGCGCCCGCTTGCCGACCGTGCGCGCGCTCGCCGCGGAACTGTCGGTGAGCCCGACGACGATCGCCGAGGCGTGGGCGCAATTGCGCGCGGCCGGGCTGATCGGCACCGGCCGCCGGCGCGGCACCACCGTGCTGGCGCCGCCGCCCGGGCCTTCGGCCGTACGGTCGTTCGAAGGCTGGCGCACCATCGACCTCGAACACGGCCTGCCCGACCCGGCGCTGCTGCCGCCGCTGGAGGACGCCGTCGCCGCGGGGGTGCGCACGGAGCGGTTGAACAGCGCCTCCAAGGATTTCATCACCCCGCGGCTGCGCGCCGCGGTGAGGCCGACGTGGCCGTTCCCGGCCGAAGCCTGGACGGTCGCCACGGGCGGGCGCGAGGGCGTCGCGCTGGCCTGCCAGTCCGTCGCCCGCCCCGGTGACGTGATCGCGGTGGAGGAGCCGACGGCGCCGTGGCTGCTGGAAATGCTGCGCCGGTCCCGGATCCACGTCGTCCCGGTGCGCTGCGACGAGCACGGCCCGCAGCCGGAATCGCTCGCGGTCGCGCTGACGCACCGGCCCGCCGCGTTCGTCTACCAGCCGCGGGCCCACGTGCCGCTGGGCCATTCCGTGCCCGCCGAGCGGGTCGCCGCGCTCGCCGCCGTGGTGGCCGCGGGCCGCGCCGGCCCGGTCGTGATCGAGCACGACGACCTCGGGCCGCTGGCCTCCGCGCCCGCCGTCAGCGTCGGCACGCACCTGCCGGACCGGGTGCTGCTGGTTCGCTCGTACTGCACGGTGTTCGGCCTCGAACTGCGCAGCTGCGTGCTCGCGGGCGCGGCGCCGCTGGTGGAGCGCGTGCGGGAGCTGCGGACGTTCGGCATGGTCTGGTCGAGCCGCATCCTGCAGGACGCGCAGGCGTTCCTGCTCACCGACGCGGCCACCGGCGTGCTGCTGCGCCGCGCGCGCCAGCGGTACGCCGATCGCCGGGCCGCGCTCGCGGACGCGTTGGCGGACAACGGGATCCGGGTTTCCGCGCGGGACGGGCTGGCCCTGTGGGTGCCGGTGCCGGACGAGACCCGCACGCTCGTCACCCTGGCCGCGAACGGCGTCTCGGCCGGCCCCGGCAGCCGCTGCTTCGCCCGGCAGGCGCCCGCGCCGCACATCCGCGTCGCGATCGGGCAGCTGCCCGACGACCCGGCCCTGGTGGCTGACCTCGCGACGATGATCGCCACGGCCGCGGACCGCCGTCCGCAGCGGTCGGCCTGAAACCCCCGAACGAAGTAAAGGCATGAACCGATGACCGAGTCCGTCCTGGGCAACGCCGCGTGGGCCTCGCTCACCGGCCCGCACGCGCACTTCGCCGAGCGGAAGGGGCAGGTGCTGCGGTATCCCGTGGACGTCGCACACTTCCTCGCGGTGCCGGACGAGCCCGACGGGCACGTCTGGCGTGACATCGCGGACCTCGCCGGCCCGGGCGCGGTGGTGCCGCTGCCCGCGCAGGCCGGCCCGCCGCCGCCCGGCTGGGAGATCCTGCGCGACGCGACCGGCGTCCAGCTCGTCGACGACCACGTGGCCGCCGCGCCCGACCCCGAGGCGGTCCGGCTGACCGCCGCCGACGTGCCCGAGATGCTCGACCTGGTCGCCAGGACGAAACCCGGCCCGTTCCAACCGCGCACCGTCGCACTGGGCACGTACCTGGGAATCCGCCGGGGCGGCGCGCTCGTCGCGATGGCCGGGGAACGGCTGCACCCGCCGGGCTGGACGGAGATCAGCGCGGTCTGCACCGACCCGGCCTTCCGCGGCCGGGGCCTGGCCGCCCGCCTGGTCCACGCCGTCGCCGCGGGCATCCGCGACCGCGGCGAGACCCCGTTCCTGCACGCCGCCGCGACGAATACGAACGCCATCCGGCTCTACGAAACGCTCGGGTTCCGCCTGCGCCGCCGGACGGTGCTCGGCCGGGCCCGCGTCCCCGCGGACGAGCGGCTCAGCACCCCCGCCCGCTGACCCCGCACTTCAGGGCTTGTGAGTGTTTATGACGGTTAGAACCGTCATCGCCACTCACGAGTCCCTTGGGACGGACGCCGTCAAGGCCTCCTTACCTGCGTAGGACGCGGGTAAGGAGGCCTTAACGGACTTTGGCCGACGCGGGGCAGCGGCACGGGCGGGGTCAGGAGTTGGTCACCGGCAGCCCGGGCGGGTTCACCTGAGCGGCCGGCACGGCTTCGTTGCCGAGACCGTAAGCGGCGAGCCACTTCTGGTACTGGCCGTGCGCGATCAGGTAGTTGATCGCGTCCGCGAGGGCGGCGGCGAGGCCGTTGTCCTTCTTGGTGGTCGCGGCGATCAGGCCCTGCAGCGAGGACCCGGCGCCGGAGTACTTGCCCGCGCCGTGCGTCGGATTCGGTGTCTTCGCGGTCTGCGCGGCGTGGTAGGCGATGCCGGGGTTGGGCGCGAAGTAGGCGTCGATGCGGTGCGAGGACAGCGCGAGGTAGGTGCTGTTCTTGTCCCCGAACGTGCGGACGTCGAGCTTCTTCCCTTCCGACTTCAGCTTTTCCTGCCACTCCAGCAGGATCTTCTCCTGGTTGGTGCCCGAGTCGACGGCCACCGTCTTTCCGGCGAGGCTCTCGTAGTTCCCGTCGAAGTTCCAGACGTCGGCCTTGTCCACTTCGAAGCCGAGGTTGTCCTCGCGGTAGGAGGCGAAGTCGAAGCCCTGCTGCTTGCGCTGCTCGGTCACGGTGATGTTGGAGAACCCGGCGTCGAACTGTCCACTTTGGATTCTGACGAACAGGTTCTGCCACGACGCGTTCTGCAGCTCCGGCGTGAGCCCGAGCACGGCGGCGACGAGGCGCCCGAGGTCCGGTTCGGCGCCGGTGAGGTTTCGCTGGTCGGCGCCGACGTAGGCGAGCGGCGGGAACCCCGACGGCAGCGCGCCGACGCCGATGACCAGCTTCCCGCTGTCGAGGATCTTCTTCGGCACCTTCGCGCGGAGCTCCGGCACCGCGGTCACGCTGAGCTGCACGGGTTTCGCGTCGGCGGTGTTGCCGGCGACGGTGACGGACTGCGGCCCGTCCGGGCTGGTCGCGGCTTCGGTGGCGCCGCCGCAGGCGCCGGCCAGCAGCGCGACGGCGGCGAGCGCGGGCAGGATCGTGCGGGTTCTCATCGGTTCTCCTGGGTGGTGCGGACGACGCGGCCGAGGAACTCCCGGGTCCGTTCGTGCGCGGGACGGTCGAGGACGGTGGCGGGCGGGCCCTGTTCGACCACGCGCCCGGCGTCGAGGAACACGACGTGGTCGGCGATCTCGCGGGCGAACGCGATCTCGTGCGTCACCACGATCATGGTGGTGCCGGAGCGGGCGAGGTCCTTGATCACGGCGAGCACCTCGCCGACCAGCTCCGGGTCGAGCGCGGAAGTCGGCTCGTCGAACAGGATCAGCCGCGGCTCCAGCGCCAGTGCCCGCGCGATCGCGACGCGCTGCTGCTGCCCGCCGGAGAGCTGGCGCGGATAGGCGCCGGCCTTGTCCGCCAGGCCGACGCGCGCGAGCAGTTCGCGGCCGCGGGCCTCGGCGTCCGCCCGGCGCCGCCGCTGCGTCACCACGGGCGCCTCGACGACGTTGTCCAGGATCGTCAAGTGCGGGAACAGGTTGAAGCTCTGGAACACGAACCCGATGCGCGAGCGCTGCCGCAGGATGGCGCGCTCGCTCAGCTCCTTGAACCGGTCGCCGTGCACGCGCACGCCGATGAGCTCGCCGTCGATGCTCACGTAACCGCTGTCGAGCCGTTCGAGGTGGTTGATCGCGCGCAGCAGGGTCGACTTGCCCGAGCCGGACGGCCCGATCACGACGGTCACCTGCCCGCCGGGCGCGGTCAGGTCCACGCCGTCGAGGACCCGGGCCGCGCCGTAGGACTTCACCGCGCTGCGCAGGTGGACGGTGGCGCTCACCGGGCCACCCCCGCGGACCGCAGCCGGGCGCGGAAGCGCTGCAGCGGCGTCGGCGGGACGGTCCGCAGCGCGCCGCGGGAGAAGTAGCGCTCCACGTAGTACTGGACCACCGACAGCACGCTGGTCAGGATCACGTACCAGGCCGTGCCGACCAGCAGCAGCGGGATGATCTGCCCGCTGTTCGTGCTGGCCTGCGTCTCCACCACGCCGAACAGCTCCAGCAGCGACGTGATGTAGACGACCGACGTGCCCTTGAGCAGGCCGATCAGCTGGTTGGCGTAGGCCGGGACGATCGCGCGGGTCGCCTGCGGCAGGATGATCCGCCGGTACTGGCGCGAGCGCGGCAGGCCGAGCGCCGCGGCGGCCTCGAGCTGGCCCTGGTCCACCGAGATGATGCCGGACCGCACGATCTCGGCGGCGTACGCGGCTTCGTTGAGGCTCAGCCCGAGCACGGCTACCACGAAGAAGCTGAGCAGGTCGGTCGCGCTGAACCGGACGAACGACGGGCCGAACGGGATGCCGAGGCTCAGCGTGTTGTACAGCGCGGTGACGTTGACCAGGAACAGCAGCAGCACGATCAGCGGGATGGAGCGGAAGATCCAGACATAGGCCCAGGAAACGGCCTGGAGCAACGGGTTCTTCGACAGCCGCATGAGTGCGAGCACGACCCCGCCGACGAGCCCGAACACGGCGCTGAGGCCGGTCAGCTCCAGGGTGAGCAGCAGGCCGTCGAGGATCACCGGCCGGAAGAACCAGTAGCCGAACACGTCCCACTGGAACACCGGGTTGGTCACCAGCGCGTGGGCGAGCTGGGCCAGCAGGACGAGGACCACGGCGGCGGCCACCCAGCGGCCGGGCCGCCGCAGCGGGGCGACCTTCCGGGCGGCGAGCTCACGCAGGCGTTCGTCACCCGCGGGCTCGACGGCGGGCCGGGTGGCCGGGGGAGAACTCAACAGGGGCTCCTGGGGGATGCGGGGGCGTGCGGCCGCTAGCCACTGTCACCCGCGCGATCCGCCGTGTCGAGCGTCCTCTCGGGACTCCCACATGCTGAACCGGGCTTCTGTCAACGGTTTTCTGTGCCGGGCTTGTACCAGGATCGTCCACTGTGGATCCGGGACGGGATCGGTGGTACGTCAAGGGTGTTCAGGGAGTGGGACCGGGTGGCGGTGGTGTCCGGGTGCCGCCGCCCGGCTCCCCGGGGCTGTCAGCCCCACTGGTACTTGAGGAACTTCCCGTCCATGGTGACGACCACGCGCTCGCCGCCCGGGTCTTCCCGGCGGCCGACGTCGATCTTGAAGTTGATGGCGCTCATGATGCCGTCGCCGAACTGCTCGTGGATGAGCTCCTTGATGGTCGGCCCGTAGACCTGCAGGACCTCGTAGAACCGGTAGATCGTCGGGTCGGTCGGCACGGGGTCGGCCAGCGCGCCGCGCGTCGGCTGCAGCCGCAGGGCCGCCTCGACGTCCTCGGCGAGCTCCAGCACCTGGACGGCCTTCGCGGCCTTCTCCGCGGGCACCGGGTGCTGCCCGAGCAGGGCCGAGGTGGTCCACGCCAGCGGCGCGTCGAGCGTCTCGGCCAGCTGCGCCCAGCTCAGCCCCAACCGGGTCTTGGCCGCGAGCACCGCGTCGGCCGCTTCCTGTTTCGTCGTCATGTTTCCGCACGCTAGATCACCTCGTCCGGGAGGACCAGTGCCTCGGGGTTGTTCGCCGTCGGCGAGAGTGGTGGTGCCCGGGGCGGGCGGGCGCCAGAGTGGGGGCATGAGGCTTCTCGTACTGGGTGGAACGGCTTTTGTCGGGCGGACGGTGGCGGCGGAGGCGCTGCGGCGCGGCCACGAGGTGGTGTGCGCGGCGCGTGGGGAGTCCGGCGTGGTGCCGGACGGCGCCAAGCTGGTGCGTGTCGACCGGGACGCCGAGGACGGGCTCGCGCCGCTGGACGGCGAGGAGTTCGACGCGGTCGTGGACGTCGCGCCGCTGTCGTTCCCGTGGGTGGCGCGGGCGCTGCGCGCGCTCGGGGAACGCGCCGGGCACTGGACGTTCGTCTCCACGGTGAACGTCTACGCCGATGAGGCGACCCCCGGGCAGACCCCGGCCACCGGCCCGCTGCACGAGCCGCGCGAACAGCACGCCACGATCGAGCAGATGCGCGCCGAGGGCGGGACCGAGCTGTACGGGGCGATCAAGGTGGCGTCCGAGAACGCCGTGCGCGCGGCGATGGGGGAGCGCGCGTTCGTGGTGCGGCCCGGCCTGATCACCGGCCCCGGCGACGGCAGCGACCGGTTCGGCTACTGGCCCGGCCGTTTCGCCCGCGGCGGGCGTGTGCTCGTGCCGGCGGCGCCGGACCAGCCCGTGCAGCACCTCGATGTGCGCGACCTCGCCGAGTGGATCGTCACCGCCGCCGAGACCCGCCTGGGTGGCACCTTCGACGGCGTCGGCCCGGTCCACCGGCTCGGCGGGCTGCTGAAGGACATCGCGGCGGCGGTGGGCGGCGACGTCGAGCTGGTGCCCGCCACGGGCGACCAGCTGACGGCCGCCGGCGTCAACCCGTGGGGCGGGCCGCGTTCGCTGCCGCTGTGGTTGCCGGGTGATTACGCGGGCGTCGCCTCACACGATCCGGCGCCGTCCCTCGCGGCGGGCCTCCGGATCCGGCCGCTCGCCGACACCGTGGGCGCCGCCCTCGACACGGAGCGGGAGCTGGGCCTTGATCGCGAGCGACGCTCGGGGCTGTCGGCGGGGGAAGAAGCGGAGGTGTTGGCGGGGCTGTGAAACGGGGCAGCGACTGTCTGTTGTGGACGGTCGCCCGGTGGGCCGCGGGGATGGTCGCCCGGTGGAGTCCGGGGCGGGCTGGTGATCGGTCTGCCGGCTGAGTCCGCTATGGACAGTTCAGCTGGCGGCGAGCCATTTCGCGCGCCCGGCGCCCTCGGCACGGAGCGGGTGCTGGGCTTCGACCGCGAGCGACGCTCGGGGCTGTCGTCGGCGGAGGAAGCGGAGGTGTTGGCGGGTCTGTGAAACGGGGCGGCGACCGTCTGCAGTGGACGGTCGCCCGGTGGGCCACGGGGATGGTCGCCCGGTGGAGTCCGGGGCGGGGCTGGTGATCGGTCTGCCGGCTGAGTCCGCTATGGACAGTTCAGCTGGCGGCGAGCCACTTCGCGCGCCCGCCGCGGCCCGGCACCCAGCAGCCGCCGGAGGGGGCGTCGGCTGTGTCGTCTTCGGGCAGGGCGAGCAGTTCGGGGAACACTTCGGCGGCGGTGCCGGACGAGCGCCACAGCCAGGTCCGCGGCGTGAGCACCTGTTCCTCGGTGCCGGGCAGGCGCGCGGCGACGACGTCGTCCTCGGCGTTGAGCCGGATCACGTCCACCACCGAGCCGTGCGCCCGCACACCCACCACGGCGAGCACCTCGCCGTGCTCGTCGGCCGGGTGCACGAACTGGTAACCGCGGGAGATCAGTTCCCGGAGGCCGGCCTCGACGTCGAACGGAGCTGGGTCGGTCATGGCCCCCGCCTTCCGGTCCGGTACGTGCCGCCGTGGTCCCGGCGTTCGCTTCATCCCCTTGATGATCCGGACGCTAGCACGCTCACCCATTAGAGTGAGTAGACATACTTTGTCTTCTAGCCGAAAGTTTGATGTTCTGTAGAAGTAGTGACAACGCCGGGGAAAATGCACTCACCGGTACGCGAACCGCTCGGAGTCGCTGAGTCGACAAGATCTCGACGTTACTACGGCCAACTGTAGGGTGACACTTTGATCGACAAGTGTCACCACTGTCGGGTGGAAAGCCTGTTGGCGGCGTGGCAAGGACGGTTAGCATCGGAGGCGTCCCGCCGGCGGCTCCCACGCGCCGGGCCGGGAACGCGGGCGTGTCCGGCCGGTCCGTGGTTGACCCTGCTCTTGGTTGACGCTGTCCCTGGTTGACGCTGTTCTTGGTTGGCTCCTGTCCCCGGTTGACCCTGTAGCCGTGCCGCTCCCGTGTTCACACCCCTGGGGTCCGTGATGGTCCAGTACGCCCTGCTCGCCGGTGGCCTGCCGCTGGCCTACGCGCCCGCTTACCTGGCCTTTCTGCTGCGCCGGCGCAGCATCGGCGCCGGCCGCCCGCCGCTGTCGGCCGAGGAACTGCGTGCGATCGCCGACGTGCTGCCCCGGACCCGCCCGGTCGTCCCGGCCTCCGCGCCGTGCCCGCCGCCGCGGGCCAAGGACCCGAGCCCGGTGCTGCTGGCGGCCGAGCAGTGCGTGCCGTGCCTGAGCCGCCGCGCGCCGGTGGTTCCCGCGCCCCGCCGTCCGGAGTCCGTCCCGGCGCAACGGGCCGGAGCCCGCTGAGCCGTCTCGAACCGGGCGTCAGCGGAGCCGGCGCGGCGCCCCGAACCGGGCCGGGACGCCGGGGGAGAACAGCACGCTCACCGGTTCCCCGCTGACCGGGACACCGGAGGCGGGCACCAGTTCGTCGGAAAGGTGCAGCAGGGTCGCGCGGTGCAGCGGCCACTCCGGGTGGTCGTTGGGCACGTAGAGGGTGCGGCCGTGCCAGCGGACGTGCAGGCCCCAGCGCGCGGTCAGGAACCGGTCCAGCGCCGTGGGGTGCCGGACCGGCGGCCCGGTCCGCACCACAAGCGTGCTTTCCGTGTGCTGCCAACGCCTTCGGCAGTGGTAAGTGAGCACGTCGCCGTCGCGGTGGAGGCTCATCGACGACCACCGGTACGGCAGCGAGAACCCCAGCCGCCCGGCCAGCGCCGGGACGAGCCGCGCCGCGTCGAGCGACCGGAACACCACTCCACGGCGGCCCGCGCTGTCCATCGAGTACAGCCGCACGTTCGTCTCGCAGAAGCTCCCGAGGTACGGCACCGGCGGCCCGCCGAGCGGCCGCACGCGGTCCATCCGGAAGGGCACGAGCCCGGCGTACGTGACGTCGCCGAGCACGTCCGGCCGGGTGCCCGCGGGCAGCAGCCCGGCGACCGCCGCCGGGTCCACCGGCCAGTGCACGAACGTCAGGTCCCGCCACCACTGCGCCAGCACGCCCCGGCCCACGCGTCGCGGGCTCGTCACGCTGATCGGCTCCACGACGTTGTCCACTGCCCCCACGCTACGGAACGCGGTGACCGTCACGGCCTGGCACGAGCAGGGCGGGCACGACGGCGAGCGCGGTGAGCGCCACGGCGCACAGGAACGCCGTGCCGAACGCGCCCGTGGCGCCGCCCGACCTCGTAAGGACGGTGGCGAGCACTGCCGTCCCGAAGGAACCGCCCAGCTGCTGGAGCACGCGGACCAGCGCGCTCGCGTCGGGCAGGCGATCGCGCGGCACGTCGCGGAAAGCGCCGGACATCACGGCGACGTTGGCCATGCTCAGCGCGCCGCCGCGGACCACCAGGGCGGCGCCGAGCAGTACGAGGCTGGGATGCGTTCCGGCGAAGACGTAGGGGAGCGTCGCCACCGCCGCCAGCGTCACCCCGATCACGGCGAACCAGCGCGGCCCGGTCCGGTCGACCGCGGCGCCGACCCACCGCGTCAGCAGTGAGCCGACGCCCTGCAGGCCGAGGAAGAGCCCCGCGGCCAGCGCGTCCATCCCGCCGGCCCGCTGGTGGTAGAGCGGCAGCAGGAACATCGCGCCGTACAAGGAAAGCCCGCTGAAGAACAGCACCGCCGCCGCGGCCGCGAACGAGCGCACACGGAACAGGCTCAGATCGAGGCAGGCGCGCGCCTTCAGCCGGACTGAGCGGACGGTGAAGACCGCCAGCAGCGCGGCCCCGACCGCCAGCGGGCCGATGATCTTGGGCTCCCCGAATCCGCCGCCCTCGGCCGTTTCGGTGAGCGCGTAGATGAGGCCGACGAGCGCCGGGCCGAGCAAGAGCAAGCCGGGCCCGTCGAGCCGGCGGCGGCGCGCAGGGGCGTCGGCGGGCACGTACGCCAGGGCGAGGGCGAAGGCGGCCACGCAGACCGGGACGTTGACGAAGAAGATCGACCGCCACCCCGCCGTGGTCACCAGCGCGCCGCCGGTCAGCGGTCCCGCGATCGGGCCGATGAGCACCACGAGCGTGACGATCGTGAGCACCCGGCCGAGCTTCCGGGGCCCGGCGGCGCCCACCAGGATCGTCTGCAGCACCGGCTGCAGGATCCCGGCGCCCACACCCGTCACCGCGCGGAAGGCGACCAGGCTCGGCAGGTCCCACGCCAGCCCCGCGGCCACGGAGCCGGCCAGGAACAGCGCGAGGCCCAGCAGCCACAGGCGCCGTCCGCCGATCCGGTCGGTCGCCCAGGTGGTGACCGGGATGGTGACGGCCAGCGCGAGCAGGTAGCCGGTGGTCACCCACTGGACGTCGGCGACCCCGGCGTGGAACTGCGCGGCCAGCTGGGGCAGCGCGACGGTGACGATCGTCGTGTCGAGCAGCGGCGCGATGCCGCCGAGCACGAGCACGAGTGCGAGCCGGATCAGCGGCCGGCCGAGACGGTCCTCAACAGGGGACACAGCAGTATTAGACACAGTGTGTATCTAAACACGACTGGACCCGATTAGGAAACATTGTGTATCTTACGAGGGTGAGTACACCCCAGGTCCGGCGCCGCGGCGCCGCCCTCGAAGAAGCCCTGCTCGACGCCGCGTGGGCGGAGGTGAAGTCGGTGGGCTACGCGGCGCTGACCGTCGACGCCGTCGCGCGCCGCGCCGGCACCAGCCGTCCGGTGATCTACCGGCGCTGGGAGAACCGCGCGCAGCTCGTGCTGGCAGCGATGCGCGCGCACGTCACGTCGATCGCCGACGAGGTCCCGGACACGGGATCGCTGCGCTCGGACGCGCTGGCCGTGCTCCGCACCGCGATGGGCCGTTACCGGGACGTCGGCGCCGACGTGGTGAACGGCCTGCTGAGCGAGCTGGGCGACCTGCCCGCCGACGTTTTCGCGCTCGTGCCGGACGTCTTCCGCACGCTGACCACCCGCGCCACCGCCCGCGGCGAACTGCCCCCGGGTGAGGTCCCGCCCCACCTCCTGGACGTCCCGATGACCCTGGCCCGGTACGACGCCATCGTCACCCGGCGGCCCCCGTCGGAGGCCCGGCTGACCCAGATCGTGGACGACATCTTCCTGCCGTTGGTGCAGCGGCGGTGAATTCGCGGACCTGAGGGGTCCACTGTGGACAGGTGGGAGACGGGGCCGCCCCCAGGAAGGCCCCGCCTCCCGGCCGGGGTCAGCCGCAGTGGCCGGAGGGGGCGTCGAACTTCGTGGTGCCGATCGAGCCGCCCCAGGTGACGCACTGGCCGGCCGCCGAGGCGGTGACCGGGCCGGCGAACCAGGAGTACGGGCCGGAGTCGGTCTGGCGGGTGCTGCCGGCCACCTGGAGGTACGCGGCCGTCGCCGTGGCGGTGCCCGCGGCCGCCGCCTTCATCGTGGTCACGCAGTTCTTGCCGGTCGCCGCGTTGTAGGACAGGTAGACCGTGCCCTCGGCGCCGAGCGAGCCCTGGTCGACCACCGCGTAACCCGCGCCGCAGGCCGGGGCGCCGAGCTGGGCGTCGGTGAAGGTGGCCCAGCGGATCGCGGAGTACGGGCTGGTCGAGCCGGCCTCGAACAGGACGCCCGCCGTGCCGGCGGTGGCCGTCGTGCCGAGCGCGATGAGATCGGAGTACGCCGTGTCCTGGCTCCACACCAGGAACCCGTCGGTGTCGCCGGTCCAGCTGCCGCCCGCGTCGAACGACGAGCGGATGCGCAGCGCGTGCCGGTCATTGCACACCGAGGGCCCCGCGAACAGCAGCCGCGTGTACCGGCCGCCGGTGTCGGGCGTGCTCATCGCGACGGTCGAGCCCTGCACGTCCGGGGTCTTGGCCAGATCGGGCTCGGTGACGAACTTCTGGCTGAACGTCTGCCCGCCGTCCGAGCTGATCGCGTACGCGCGTTCCACTGTGGAGCACATGGTGCCCGCGTTGTTGCGCGCGGACGCGTAGATCCGGCCGTCCGGCAGCTCGGTGAGGCTGATCTCCTGCGGGTTGAGCGTTGTGCTCGCGTCGGTGGCGCCGCGGTGCCAGGTGGCGCCCCGGTCGTCGCTGTAGGCGATCGAGCCGGTGCCCGGCGAGTTGCTGGTCAGCTGATAGCTCATCCCGGCGACGATCCGTCCTTTGTGGGCACCGCGGGTGAGCACCGACGCGTGCGACGGCCCGGTCGCGAGCCAGCCCGGCGCCGTCGTGAAGCCGAGCTGCGTCGTGAGCACCTGCGGCGCGGCCCACGTGGCGCCGTTGTCCTTGCTGATGCTGACGCGCGGTGTCCGCCCGCACGAGGCGTGCGGGGCGATGCACTGCATCACCGACAGCAGCACGACCCGCCCGTCCGGCTCGGCCTCGGTCGGCGGGAGGACCACGGGGGTCGGGTTGCCCTTGGTGTCGCCGAAGCCCTGGATGACGATCTGCGGCGTCGCGGACCAGGTCTTCCCGTTGTCCTTGGACCGCTTCATGACGAGGTCGATGTCACCCGCGTCGGCACAGCTGTTCTTGCGGCCCTCGGCGAACGCGAGCAGGTCGCCGTTGGCAGCCTTGACGATCGCCGGGATGCGGAAGCACGAGTAGCCGTTCGTGCCCGCCTGGTACACCACGGTGGTGGCCGCGTCCGCCGAAGCGGCGGGGACCGCGCCCGGCAACACGGCCACCGCGGCGACTCCGGCGAGGCCCGCGAGCAGCGCTCGCACGGCACGTCTGATCTTCACTGTCCGTCTCCGTCCTGGGGAGTAAAAGTGCTCCCCAGGCTCCGGTGCCGCCGTACACACCTCGTACAACTGCGGCGGAAACACCTTTGTACCAACGGAAAGTGTTTCCCCTACGGTGACCTCGCCGTTATCATCCCACGTCCTACCTGTGGCTACTGGGCCAGCCGGGGGAACAGGGCTTCCGCCGAAGTGCGGTGCACGGCGGCCAGCTCGGCCTCCGACAGGTCCTCATAGGTGTCCAGCCAGGTGTCGTACTTCTTCCGCGACGGGGCCGGGTTGAAGGGGAAGTCGCTGCCGTACAGGATGTGGCCCGGGGCGGCGAAGGCGAGCAGTGACGGCAGGGACGTCGGCGTCGAGGACAGGGCCGTGTCGAAGTAGAAGCGGCGCAGGCCCTCGAAGATGCTTTCCTCGGTGGTGTCCGGGTTGAACATCGAGGCGAAAGTGAAGCGGTGCGCGGCGTAGGGCAGGAACCCGCCGGCGTGCGAAAGGATCACGCGCAGCCGCGGGTGGCGGTCGAAGACGCCGTTCGCCACCAGGTGCAGTGCGCTGCGCGTGGTGTCGAACGGGAAGTCCAGCACCGGGCTCGGCAGGCCCTCGAGCCGGGGCATCGGCGGCTCGGCCGGGTGCACGAACACCACCGCCGAGCGCGCGTCCAGCTCCGTCCACAGTGGCTCGTACGACGGGTCGCCCAGGTAACGCCCGTGCGCGTTGGACAGCACTGCGACGCCGTCCGCGTGCAGTTCGTCCAGCGCGCGCACCGCTTCGGCGGTCGCGCCCTCGACGTCCGGCAGCGGCAGCACGGCGAACTGGCCGAAGCGGTCGGGCCGGTCCTTGACGAGTTCGGCGTGGTAGTCGTTCGTCGCCCGGGCCAGCTCGCGCGCGGCGGCGTCGTCGCCGAAGTGGACGCCCGGGGCGCTGATCGACAGCACGCCGGTGGCGATCCTGGCCTCGTCCATCATCGCGAGCGCGGTCTTCGGGTCCCAGTCCGGCACCGGCCAGCCGCCCGGGGTCCGCCCACTGCCGGTGAACGCGCGCTGGTACTCGGGCGGGAGCAGGTGCTGGTGGACGTCGATCTTTCCGGTCATGGTCGCTAGGCTCCTAATAACTAGGTTGCTAACTATTGTGCTGCTAAGGTACCACTCGTGAAGACCACCGCGCTGACCGATCCCGAAGCCGACGAGCTCGCCCAGGCCGCCGACGAGCTGTTCTTCGCGATGCGCAAGGCGCGTTCGGCGGGCGCGGACCAGGACGGCGGCCTTTCCCTGCCGCAGCTCACGCTCCTGGAACCGCTGGTGGCCGAGGCGGAGCTGCCCGTGGGCCGCCTCGCGGCCGCCGCCGACGTCACCATCCCCACCGCCACCCGCATGCTGCAACAGCTGGAGACGGCCGGCGTCGTCACCCGGCGGCGTTCCCCGGAGGACGAGCGGAAGGTCATGGTCGGCCTGACCGAGGACGGGGTCACCCGGCTGACCCGCCTGATCGCCCGCCGGCGTGAGCGCCAGGCCCTCGCGTTCGAGGAGTTCACCGCGGCCGAGCGCCGTCAGCTGGTCGCGCTCCTCGGGCGGCTGACCGGGGTGATGAAGGAGTTCAGGGAATCGCCCTGAGCGGTGAACCGGACGGCGCGCACCCCCGTGTAGGGGAGAACTGCTTCGAGGGAAAGGATCCTCGTGTCTCCCTTCACGCGTTCACGGTCGCGCCCCGCCGCCGAGCCGCCTGACACTGAGCTACCCGACACCGAGCTACCTGACGCCGAGTCGACCGACACTGAGCCGTCGGCTGCTGAGCCGCCCGTCCGCAGCCGGGCCCGGCGTGTGGCGGCCGTGGTGCTGACCGTCGCGGCCGGCCTGCTCGTGCTGTTCGGCCTGCTCGCGCCGATCACGCTGGGCGCGATGACGCCCACGGCGTTCCTGCGGCTGCCCGTCGAGGCGCTGGTGGTCGCCGGGCTCGCGGTGGTGCTGCCGCCGCGCTGGCGGCGGGTGCTGGCCGTGGTGGCCGGCGCCGGGCTGGGTGTGCTGACCGTGCTGAAGGTCGTCGACCTGGGCTTCGACGAGGTGCTGAGCCGGCCGTTCGACCCGGTCCTCGACTGGAGTTTCGTCAGCGCCGGCCTGGACTTCCTCGCCGGCGAGCTGGGCGGGCCGGGCTCGATCGCGGCTGCGGCCGGGGTGGTGGCGGTGATCCTCGCGGTGGTCGTGTTCACCACACTGGCCGTGCTGCGCCTGACGCGGCTCGCGGCCGGGCGGCGCACGGGGTCCACCCGCGTGATCGCCGTGCTCGGCGTGGTCTGGATCGCCTGCGCGGTGTCCGGAGTGGAGCTGGCGCCCGGTCAGCCCGTCGCGTCGCGCAGCGCCGCCAACCTCGCGTACGCCGACCTGCGGCAGGTGGGCACGGACTTGAACGACAGCCAGGAGTTCGCGGACGAGCTGGCCACCGACGCGTTCCGCGCCACCCCCGGTGACCAGCTGCTCAACGGCCTGCGTGGCAAGGACGTGCTGCTCACCTTCGTGGAGAGTTACGGCCAGTTCGCGATCCAGGGCTCCGACATCGCCCCGGCGATCGACGCGCAGCTCGACGCCGGCACGGCCAGCCTGCGCTCGGCCGGGTTCTCCGCGCGCAGCGCGTTCCTCGACTCGTCCACCTTCGGCGGTGGCAGCTGGCTCGCGCACTCCACGGTGCAGTCGGGCACCTGGGTCGACAACCAGCAGCGATACAACGACCTCCTGGCGAGCGACCGGCTTTCGCTGACCCGCGCGTTCGGCCGGGCGGGCTGGAAAACGGTGCAGGACGTGCCCGCCCACACCCAGCCGTGGCCGGAGGGCCGGTACTACGGCTTCGGGCAGTACTACGACGCGCACGGCGTCGGCTACCAGGGTCCGGGCTTCGCCTACGCGACGATGCCCGACCAGTACACGTTTTCCGCGCTGCAGCACAACGAGCTGGCGGCGAAGGACCGCCGCCCGGTGATGGCCGAGATCGACCTGGTGTCGAGCCACGCGCCGTGGTCGCCGCGTCCGTCCCTTGTGGACTGGAATCGGGTCGGCAACGGCTCGGTCTTCGCCCCGATGCCCGCCGCGGGGGAGGCCCCGGACTCGGTGTGGCGCGACCCGGACCGCATCCGCGCGGCGTACGGCGCGGCCATCCAGTACTCGCTCGACACACTCGTCTCATACCTGAAGACCTATGGCACCGAGAACACCGTCCTGATCTTCCTCGGCGACCACCAGCCCCCGGTCGTCACGCCGCCGGGCGTCTCGCACCAGGTGCCGGTCACGATCGTGGCGAAGGACCCGGCCGTCCTGGACCGCATCGGCTCCTGGCACTGGCAGGACGGCCTCCGCCCGGCCGCCACCGCGCCGGTCTGGCGCATGGACACCTTCCGGGACCGGTTCCTGACGGCGTTCGCGAAGTAGCGTGCCGGTCCCGCGCGGGGCCACGGGATCGGGGAAGCTGTCGTGGTGAGCAGCGAGAGCGAGGCCCAGCCGGTGACTGACGGCCAAGGGGCGGGCTACCGCCGATCGGCCGGGTCGGCGCGGGGCGAGGCGCGGCGGCGAGAGTTGCTGGAGCGCGTGACGGACGACCTGGCCGTCAACGGGCTCGTCGACTTCTCGCTGCGGCGGGCCGCGCGTGCCGCGGGTGCCACGCACAAGGTGCTGCTCTACCACTTCGAGAGCGCGGAGGACCTGCTCGGCCAGGCCGTCTTCACGCTGCGCGAGCGGCGGATCGGCAACGCGATGGCGGCCATGGCCGAGGGGGCCGAGCGGCGCACGCTGGCCGAGCGGGTGCGCGTCGCGTGGCACACGTTGCGCGACGAGGACCCCGGGCTGCAGCGGGTGCTCGACCAGGCCATCGGGCTTGCCATGTACGACCCCGCGCGGTACGGCGAGCTGGGCCACGGCGCGTCGGGCCAGTACCTGCCGCTGCTCGTCTCGTTCTGCCCCGAGCACTGGACCGGGCCGCGCAAGCTGGAGGTGGCGCAGATGGTCCTCGCGACCCTGCGCGGGTTCACCGTGCACCGCGCCATCGGCGGCGATTCCGACGGCGCCGCGGCGGGGTTCGCGGCGCTCGTGCGCGCGCTCGACCACGAGGAGGCCTAAGCGCCGCACGATGGACAGTTTGCGAACCACGTGGTTCACTTCTCTCGGCGGGACGAGTCCGGGAGGTCGGCATGCAGCGTGAAAAGGTCAGGTTCGACAGTGGCGGGACGGAGTGCGCCGCCTGGCACTACCCGGGGACGAACGGCGCGTGCCTGGTCATGGCGGGCGGCTTCGCCGTGACCAAGGAGCCCGGCACGGACCTGTTCGCGAAACGGTTCCAGGACCAGGGATTCGGCGTGCTGGCCTTCGACTACCGCCACCTCGGCGAGAGCGGCGGCACGCCTCGCCAGGTCGTGCGCGTGCGGGAGCAGCTGGCCGACTGGCACGCCGCGATCGGCTTCGCGCGGACGTTGCCGGAGGTCGACCCGGCGCGCGTGGGGATCTGGGCGTTCTCCGCGTCCGGCGGCCACGTTTTCCCGGTGGCCGCCCAGGATCCGCGGCTCGCGGCCGCGATCGCGCAGACGCCGAACGCGGACGGCCCGGCCACCGCCCGCAACGCCGCGCGGTACCAGAAGCCGTTCGCGATGCTGCGGTTCACCGGACGCGGGATCCTCGACGCGCTCGGCAGCCTCGTCGGGCTCCGGCCGCGGCTGGTCGCGCTCGCCGGGCCGCCCGGCACCGTCGCGCTGCTCACCACGCCCGACTCGCTTGACACCGATCGCGCGCTGCACTCCGAGCGGTATCCGGACTGGCACCAGGCCGTGGCCGCCCGCTCGGCGCTACGGCTGACGCTCTACCGGCCCGGCCGTGCGGCGTCACGCGTGCGCTGCCCGCTGCTCGTGGTCGTCGCCGACCAGGACCGGTCGGCCCTCGCGGAGCCGGCCGCCACCGCTGTCCGCCGCGCGCCCCGGGGTGAGCTGGTGCGGGTGCCCGGCGGGCACTACGCGCCGTTCCTCGACGAGCACGAGCACGTCGTCGAGGCCGAGATTTCCTTTCTGCGCCAACACCTTCTGACGCCCGCGCGGACGGGGACGCCCCCGGCCTGACCCGGCCGCTCAGCGTTCCAGCGGGACCGCCGTCGCGGCGGCGAAACGGGGTGACTCCGCCTCGTCGAGCATGGCCGCGGCGACGGTCGCGCGGCTGACCCGCGCGGGGAAGAGCCGTTTCGGGACGTCGCCGAGGCCGACGGTGCGGCGGGTGCCGCTCACCGGCCCGGCCGACAGCGGGCCGGCGTGGAACACGGTGCCGCCCGCGGCCAGTATCGCGGTGTCGGCGCCGACCTTGTCGGGGATTTCCTTGCGCAGGACCAGCTTCAGCAACGTCCGGGTCACCGGGCCCGCGGCGGCGGCCGACGCGCCGGTGCCGAAGGCGCCGAGCCACAGCACCCGGCCGGGCCGGGCGTCCAGCACCGCCCGCGCGCCCGCCGTCAGCGTGCCCGGCGGGTCTCCGGCCGCGACGCCGAGGCCGGACAGCACCACCGGGGCGTCCCGCAGGGCCCGGGCGACGGACTCCGGATCGTGCACGTCGGCGGCCACCCGGCGCAGCCGTCCGGAACCCGTGACCTCGATGCGCTCGGGCCGCCGCGCGACGGCCGTCACGGTGTGCCCGCGGGCCAGTGCCTGGCGGGTCAATTCCAGCCCGGTGCCGCCCGAGGCGGCGAGAATCGTCAGTTCCACCGCGATCAGTCCACAGTAGACAGGACGGTGACCGCGGCCTCGTGCAGCGCGGGCGCCGCGACGAGCACGTCCGGGCTGCCGGGACGCCACGGCGAGCCGTCGATCCGGGTCGCGATGCCACCCGCCTCGGTGGCCAGCAGCATCCCCGCCGCGGTCCCGGACAGCACCGGTCCGTACTGCCAGAACACGTCGTTCTGCCCGTTCGCGAGCAGCAGCATCGGGAACGTCGACGGCACGGACATCCGGACCGCCAGCGCGCGGCCCAGCATGGCCGTCACCGACTCGCCGATCCGGCGGTACGTGCCCGCCTGCCCCGGCTCGGCCTGCCCGGTGGTGACGATCGCCGCGTCGAGGTCCCGCTTCGCGGAGACGTGCAGCCTTACTCCGTCACGCCAGGCGCCCTCGCCGTGCGCGGCGGTGTAGGTGAGGTCGCCGATCGGCTGGTGCACAACGGCCAGCACGGGCGCCCCGTCACGCAGCAAGGTCACGCTGACCGCCCACTCGGCCAGGCCGTGCACGTGGTTGACGTTGCCCTCCACCGCGTCGACCGCCCACCACTCGCCGGGTGGCAGCCCGGTCGTCTCCTGGTCCTCTTCGACCCAGCCGGCGCCGGGCCGCGCGGCCGCGAGTTCGGCGCGCAGGCCGTCGAGGGCCACGGTGTCGTTGCGGCGGACCGCGGTGTACATGTCGGCGCGGCCGGCCGGGCGCGCGTCGGGGGAGTGGACGGCGAGCAGCCGGGCGCCCGCTTTCTTGGCGGCTTCGGTGACGGTGGTGGACAGGGTCATGGGGTGCCTCCAGGGTTTCGGTGATCTCCTGCCCCCGACGCTAGGTCGGTCCACTCATGACTTCCAGTGCAATCTCGGCAACTCAACAGTTACCCTCGTGCAGGTGGACCTCAACCTGCTCGTCGCCCTCGACGCCCTGCTCGAAGAGAACAGCGTCGCCGCGGCGGCCGACCGGCTCCGGCTCTCCGCCCCGGCGATGAGCCGCACCCTGGCCCGGATCCGGCGGGCGACCGGCGACGACATCCTGGTCCGCACCGGCCGCACGATGAGCCCGACGCCGCGCGCGCTCGAACTGCGCGACGAGGCGCACGAGCTGGTCCGCCGCGCCGCCGCCGTGCTCACCCCCGCGCGGGAGCTGGACCTGGACGGGCTCGAGCGCGTGTTCACCGTGCGTGGGCACGACGCGCTGGTCGACGCGCTGGCCCCGTTGCTGGTCGGCGCGATCGCCGCCGTGGCCCCGCGGGCCGGGCTGCGGCTGCTGGCCGAGACGTCGGCCGACAGCACCGATCTCGCGCGCGGCCACGTCGACCTGGAGGTGGGCGCGACCCGGCCGGAGCGGCCCGAGATCGCGGCCGAGACGATCGGGTCCGACCGGGTGGTGGCCGTCGTCCGGCGCGGTCACCCACTCGCCGGCGGCGACCTCACGCCGGAGCGCTTCGCCGCCGCCGTGCACGTGTCGGTTTCGCGCCGCGGCCGCCGCCACGGCGCGATCGACGAGGCGCTGACCGGGCTCGGGCTGAGCCGCCGGGTGATCGCGTCCCTGCCCACCAGCGCGGCCGCGCTGGACCTCGCGGCGGGCAGCGACGTGGTCGCCGTGGTCGCCGAACGCGTCTGCCGTCCTTTGTGGACGAAACGGGACCTGGTGGTCCGGGTGCTGCCGTTCACCCTGCCGGCGGTGCCGGTGGTGCTCGCCTGGCACCACCGGCACGACAGCGACCCGGCCCACGCCTGGCTCCGCGACGAGGTCCGGCGCGCGCTGGAAACCGTGGTCGCGCCGGACGGCGGGCTCACGCCGTGACGAGCCGGTCCTCGCGGGCGGCGGCGCGGCGGTCCGACCGGCCGGACAGCAGCGCCAGGCCGAGCGCGAGCACCGTCATCACGGCGCCGACCCAGTTGGTCGACGCGTAGCCGTAGCCGGCCGTGATCACCACGCCGCCCAGCCACGCGGCGAGCGCGTTGCCGAGGTTGAACGCGCCGATGTTCACCGCCGACGCGACGGTCGGGGCCGCCTCGGCGCTCGCCAGCATCCGCATCTGCAGCGGGGGCACCGTCGCGAAACCGAAGCCGCCCAACAGGAACAGCGTGACGATGGCGGGCACGGCGGCGTGCGCGGTGAAGGCGAACACGGCCAGCACCACGGCGAGCGCGGCCAGCACCGTGTACAGCGTCGGCATCAGCGCGCGGTCGGCGAACCGGCCGCCGAGCAGGTTGCCCAGCACCAGCCCGACGCCGAAGAGCACCAGCAGCCAGCTGACCGCGCCCGCGGGCAGCCCGGCGACCTCGGTCATCATCGGCGCGATGTAGGTGAAGGACGCGAACACCCCGCCGAAGCCGAGCACCGTCGTCCCGATCGCCAGCCACACGCGCGGGTGGCGGAACACGGCGAACTCGGCGCCGATGCGGGCGTTCACGGGCCGCGCGGTGTCCGGCACGAGCGCGGCCACGCCGAGCAGGCCGAGCACCCCGAGCCCGGCGACGACCCAGAACGTCGCGCGCCAGCCGAGGTCCTGGCCGATGAACGTGCCCATCGGCACCCCGAGCACGTTGGCCAGCGTCAGCCCGGTGAACATCAGCGCGATGGCGCTGGCCTTCTTCTCGGGCTTGACCAGGTCGGCGGCCACCACGGAGCCGACGCCGAAGAACGCGCCGTGCGTGAGCGCCGCGACGATCCGGCCGGCCATCAGCAGGCCGTAGCCCGGGGCCAGCGCGGACAGCACGTTGCCGGCGATGAACAGGGCCATCAGCAGCAGGAGCAGGTGCTTGCGGCGCATGCGCGTGCCGAGCGCGGTCATCGGCAGCGCGCCGGCCGCCACGCTCAGCGCGTACCCGGTGATGAGCCAGCCCGCCGCGGGGATGGACACCCCGAATTCGACGGCGACCTCGGGGAGCAGCCCCGCGATCACGAACTCCGTGGTGCCGATGCCGAACGCGCCGATGGCCAGCGCGAGCAGAGCGAGCGGCATGGTGCTTCCTCCTGAGTGGTGGTGAGCGTTAGCTGTGCGTGCGAGAACTACCGTCGCTTACAATAGTTGCATACGCCGTATATATGCCAGAGCTGACTACGGGTGTGATCAGCTAGACTCGGGGGTGGCCGGACCGGCGGTGCCCGGCCGGCGCCGAAGGAGGTCAGGCCATGTCGTTGTCCGACGACGCCGAGGAAGCCCGCGCCCAGGGCTGGCGCACGCTGGCGGCCCTGCACGCGCGGCTGGAGACCCGCATCGAGCGCGGCCTGCAGGCGGGGCACAAGCTGGGCGTGAGCGAGTACAGCGTGCTCGACCTGCTCAGCCGCCAGGACGGCTGGCACATGCGGATGCAGCAGCTCGCGCGCGCCGTCGTGCTCAGCCAGAGCGCGACCACCCGCCTGGTCGCCCGGCTGGAGAAGCAGGGCTACCTCGCCCGTTACCTGTGCGAAGACGACCGCCGCGGCATCTACACCGAGGTCACCGACGCCGGCCGCGCGCTGCTGGCCGAGGCCCGGCCCACGCACGACACGGCGTTGCGCGAGGCGCTGGAAGAGGCCGCCGAGATGCCGGAGCTGCAGCCCTTGGTCGAGGCCGTGAACCAGCAGGCGCTGGCCCGCGGCTGAGGGGTCCCCGTGGTTGTCCCGTGGCGAAATCTTGCGGGCCGACCACGGGGACACGGGCTCGCCGGGCTGCCACGCTGGTGCCCCCGGCGAAAGGACGTCGCTCATGCGCTCAGCGAAGAAGCTGCTCGCGGTGGTCGCGGCTGTGCTCGTGGTGCTCGGCTCGGCGACCGGCCCGGCCGGCGCCGAAAGTGTGAAAAAAGGCGTCAGCGCGGCGAATTTCGACGGCGTGACGGACGCGCTGTCGGACGTGCGGGCCGGCTGGTTCTACACCTGGGCGTCGGACCCGCAGGGCATCAGCGCGCCGCCGGGCGCGGAGTTCGTCCCGATGATCTGGGGCCAGGGCTCGGTGACCGACGACCAGCTCGCCGCGGCCAAGGCGAACGGCACGACGCTGCTCGGGTTCAACGAGCCGGACCTCGACGGCCAGGCGAAGATGTCCGTGGACACCGCCCTTGACCTGTGGCCGCAGCTGGAGGGCACCGGGCTGCGGCTCGGCGCGCCCGCGGTGGCGTTCGGCGGCGACGTGGCGGGCGGCTGGCTCGACCAGTTCATGAGCGGGGCGCAGGCGCGCGGCTACCGCGTCGACTTCATCCCGCTGCACTGGTACGGCGGGGACTTCTCCGCCGCGGCGACCGGGGAGCTGCAGTCCTACATCGAGGCCGTGCACAACCGTTACCAGCTCCCGATCTGGGTGACCGAGTACGCGCTGACCGACTTCTCCGTGTCGCCTCCGAGGTACCCGTCTTCGGCCGAGCAGGCCGACTTCGCGGCCCAGTCGGCCGCGATGCTGCAGGGCCTGTCCTATGTGGAGCGTTACGCCTGGTTCTCCTTGTCCACCAATACAACCCCGACCGGCCTGTACGACGGCACCACGCCGAACGACACGGGGGTGGCCTACCGCGACGCGGGGTAGGTGGGCAGGTCGATGGCGTCCGAGGGCGGGTTGGTGAACCGGGTGGCGAGGCGGCTGACCCGGGGATGGGTGGCGAGGCCGGCGACGGTGGTCAGGAGCCGGATCCCGGCGCGGGTTTTCGGGGAGGCCAGGCGAGGCGCGATCCAGGAGACCTTCTGGGCTTGGTCGACGTAGGGCCGCATGATGGTTTCGTAGCTGCGGAAGGCATCGTGGTGGTCCTGGTGGCGGCTGAGTTCGCCGGCGAGGACGTAGGCGCCGACGAGGGCGAGGCTGGTGCCCATGCCGCTGAGCGGCGAAGCGCAGTAGGCGGCGTCGCCGACGGCGGCGATCCGGCCGCGTGACCACTGCTTCAGGTACATCTGCCCGACGGACTCGAAGTAGAAGTCCGTCGAGTCACCCATGTTGCCGAGCACGCGCGGGGTTTCCCAGCCGGCGTCGGCGTAGTGGTGGCGCAGGAACTCCTTCTGCGCCGGGAACTGCAGCCGTTCGAGCCCGGATTGTGGGGTGAGGAAGGACAATGAGGCCCGCGTGGTGCCTTGGTTGTCAGGTCGCAGGAGCACGACGCGGCGGCCGGGGGCGTTGTACCAGCGGGCCCAGCGCCCGTCGGATTCCGCGCGGGGAATGGTGAAGTAGGCGGTGTAGAGGCCGAACGACCGGGTGCGGGCGAGGTCGGCGAGGACGAGGTCCCGGGTTCGGGAGCGCAGTCCGTCGGCGAGGACGACGAGGTCGAAACGGCGGCCGGGACCGGTGCGGAAGGTGACGTCCACGCCGTCGCCGGTGTCGGTCAGGCCGGTGATCTCGTTGCCGAAGACGTACTCGGTGTCGCCGCGGGTCCGCTGGTAGAGCAGGTCGGCGAGTTCGCCGCGCAGGAGTTCCAGCTCGGTGACGAACCCGTCGCCGCCGAGGGAGTCCGCGCCGAACGAGGCCCGGACGCGGTCGCGGCCGTCGACGAAGTGCAGTCCCGCTTCGTGGGTGAGGCGGTCGCGGGCGGCCTGGTCCAGTCCCATGCGCTCGATGACGGTGCGTCCGGCGCCGCGCAGGTCGACGGTCTGCCCGCCGGGGCGTAATCCCGGTGCGCGTTCGATCACCGTGGGGGCCAAACCGTGCTCGTGGAGCCAGTAGGCGAGGGCCGGGCCGGCGATGCTGGCACCGGAGATCAGGATGCTGCGGGACACGAGGGTGTCCTCCTCACGGAACGGGGACGGGCGTGGCGGCGATCTCGGCCTCGTCGGGCCGGGCGCGCCGCGGGAACAGTGGCGAGATGAGCAGGAACAGCCCGATCACGATCGCTTGCACCACAAGGGCTTCTCGGAAGCTGTCGGTGGCCTGGCCGGTGAGGGCGCCGGCGAAGAACACGGTGCTGAACACCGCGACGCCGACCGAGCCGCCGAGGGACTGGACCGCGGAGAGCACGCCGGACGCGGAGCCGACCTCGTCGTCGGCGACGGCGCCGAGGACGGTGTTGAACACCGCGGCGATCACGATGCCCGCGCCGATGCCGGCGAGGACGCTGCCCGGCACGATCCGCCAGATCGTGAACCCGCTGGTGTCGGCCAGCGCGAACCACAGCCAGGCGATCCCGGCGAACTGGACGACGGCGCCGGCCTGCAGCACCCGGCGCCCGAGCTTGGCGGCGAGCAGCCCGCCGCTGATGCCGCCGCCGACGGCGGTGCCCAGCGCGACCGGGAGGTTGCCCAGCCCGGCCTGCCCCGCGGTGAAGCCCTGGCCGAGCTGCAGGAAGAACGTCAGCACCAGCTGGGTGCCGATCAGCCCGCCGAAGAACAGCGCGACCGCGACCAGCCCGACGGTGAACGCGGACTTGCCGAACAGGCTGGGCGTGACCAGCGGGGCGCGGTCCCGGCGCACGGCCCGGCGCTGCCACAGCGCGAACGCCACGTAGCCGATCGCCGCCGCGGACAGCGAAAGCCAGGTCCACAATGGCCACCCCGAGGACTGCCCTTGGTTGAGCGGAAGAACCAGCAGTGCGGAGGCGGCGGCGACGAGCACGGCTCCGGCGATGTCCACGCGCAGGGCCCGGGTCCGGCCGCCGCTGGGCACGAGGCGCCAGGCCAGCGCGAGCGCGGCGAGGCCGATCGGCACGTTGACCAGGAACACCAGCCGCCAGCCGAGGCCGAACAGGTCCCAGTCGACCAGTGCGCCGCCCAGCACCGGTCCCAGCACGCCACCGAGCCCGAGCACGGGGCCGAAGACGGCGAGCGCCTTGGTCAGGTCGCGCGGCGCGAGGTTGTCCCGCAGGAGGCCCAATCCCTGGGGCAGCATCATCGCGCCGGCCACGCCCTGGACCAGCCGGAAGGTGATCAGCAGGCCGATGCCGGGGGCGATCGCGCACAGCAGCGACGCGAGGGTGAAGCCCACGAGCCCGGCGAGGAACATCGGCCGCCGGCCGTAACGGTCGCCGAGGCGCCCGCCGAGCACGAGGCCCGCCCCGAGGGTCAGCGCGTAGCCGCCGATCACCCACTGCAGCCCGACCGGGCTCGCCTTCAGTGATTGCTCCAGCGACGGGCCCGCGACGTTGACGATCGTCGAGTCGAGCAGGTCCATCAGTTCGACGACCAGCACGGTGGCCAGCAGCCACCACATCGGCCGTGGTGTTTTTCCGGGCGCGGACATGTCTTTCGCTCCAGGCGTTGGCTATGAGCGCACCCTTTGGCGCGCAGGGGGAATCGCGGGACGCCGTGGCCGGCGCGCCCCGGTGGGTACGGGCGGGGTCAGCCCCGGGGGAGGGCGTCCGCGGTGTCGGTGTAGATCCGCACGACCCCGGTCAGGAAGTCCTCGACGACGTCCCGCTCGCCCGGGCTCAGCGCCTCGACGAGGCCCTCCACGCCGTGCAGCAGCGGGTGAATGTGGCCGAAGATCCGGGTCATCGACTCCGGGGCCGGCTCGACCAGCACCTTGCGGCGGTCGGTGGCGTGGGGCCGCCGGGTGATGTGCCCGGCCTTCTCGAGCCGGTCCACGATGTGGGTGCTCGCCGCGGTCGAGACCCGCAGCCGGTCCGCGAGTTCCTTCGCGGTCAGCGGGCCTTCGCTGGTGAGGTGCTCCATCGCCGAGAGGTCCGTGGGGTTGATCCCCAGTGCCCCGCTGACGCGCTTTTCGATCACCCGCGTCAGCGTGCCCACCTCTTGCAGCCGCTCCATCACGGCGTTGCCCACGCCGGGGGAGTCGACCTGCCACGAGTCCGGTGAGGAAGTCATGAGAAGAAGACTACTAAAGAAGTTACTAACTAGATTAGCGAACTACTGTGACGGTCGACACCCGGGCGGCGGCCCGGACGCGTCCCGCCGACCAGGGCTACCCGCGGTCGAGCAGGCCGGTGAGCGTGGTGGCGTAGTCCTCGACGGCCGCCGGGTGCAGGTCGAGGAACTTGACCGGGGCGACGGACTCGATTTCGAGCAACAGGAGCCTGCCGGTCCGGGGGTGGCGCAGGAAGTCGAGGCGTACTGACGCCGGATCCGTTTCCACCGTCGCCAGATAGGCCCGGTGGGCGGCATCGATGTCTTCGGCGTCCGTCTCCTGGCGGTCCAGGCAGATCCGGGCGTTCGGGTGAAAGCCGGAGCGGTCCTTCCCCGGTTGCAGGATGGCGTCCTTGGTGATCACGTGCGACAGGCGCCCGCCGATCATGACGGCCCCGACTTCGCCGAGGGAGTCGATCGAGGTGATGTAGGGCTGCACGCATACGGTCGTTCCCGCCGCCGAGAATTCTCGCAGCTTCGCCGACAGCTCCGCTTCGGTGGTCAGCCGGACGGCGTCGAGGGCGCCGCCGGAGGAGATCGGCTTGACCACCACCGCGCGGGAGCCGAATTCCCGCTCGGCCTGATCGAGCGATCCCGTGGCCGCTGCCGGGCCGCCCGGCCGGACGATCGCCGTCGGAATCGTCACGGCGCCTTCCCGCGCGACACGCGGAAGGTACGCCTTGCTCATCCCGCCGACGACGACCTCGTGCGGATTGGCCAGCGGGATCCCCCGTCGATGGAGGCTGCCCAGCCATTCGCCGAAGACGGCCAGTTTCCGCCACATGCTCCAGGGCGATTGCAGCACCACCAGGTCGAACGAGTCCCAGCGGGCGGAATCCCCGGTATCCCAGGCCACGACCTCGACCGTGTGCCCCTTCCCGCTCAAGCACGCTTCGAGCGGCGGAGTGTCGCGATCCTTCCAGTCCTCTCCCGGGAAGGCGGCGGAGGTCACCAGTGCGATCTTCTTGGGCTTCACAGAACAACCTCTTCCGGTTCGGGGAATCGCTCATGGCGCGTACGGGGGTCGTGAGTCATTCCTCTTCCTCACGAGGCGAGGATTTCCGCAGGTCCAGCTCCGCGCGGGTTCGCAGCACGCGTCGCAGCGTGTCGGCCACCAGAGTGGTGTGGTTGAAGAAGAAGATGCTCGCGGCCCGGTGACCGGGGTCGCCGGCCGGATCCCGGTGATCGGCGAGAAGGCCGAGTGCGCAGTCCGGGGCCGCGGTCACGGCCGCGGCGATCTCGTCCACCGCCGCCTGATAGCCGGGGTGCTCCAGCTGTCCCGGGACGCCGAGGGACAGTGACAGGTCGGTCGGTCCGATCCACACGGCATCAACACCGGCGGTGCCGGCGATCGCGCGGCAGTTCCGCACCGCCTGCCGGTCTTCGGCCTGGACGACGACCACGGTGTCCCGGGCCGCACCGGCCAGGTGGTCGGCCAGGCCGGTGCCGCCGTAACGCGCGGCCCGCGTGCTGAGCGCGAGGCTGCGCTCGCCCCTCGGCGGGTAATGGGCGGCGCGGACCGCGGCTTCGGCGGCCTCGGCGGTGGAGACGTGGGGCACGACGATGCCCGCCGCACCGGCGTCCAGCGCGCGCAGGATCACCGTGGGCTGCGGGCCGCCGACCCGGACCAGCACCGGGATGCCGGCCGCGTCGGCCGCCCGGAGGTGCTGTTCCAGCTCGCCGGTGTCGGCGCTGCCGTGCTCGGTGTCCAGCAGGACGAGGTCGAAACCCTCGTGCCCCGCCATTTCCACCATGGCGTGCGAGGGCATCTTGAGGATCAGGCCGTACAGGGTCTCCGCGCGGGCGATCCGGGATCGGAGGCTCATCGGCGGCCTCCGCTCCGCGGCCGGTTCCAGCCCCGGGCCCGGTCTCCGGGCGCTTCCCAGCCTCCGGCCGTCACGATCAGGGTGTCCTCGAGCTTCACGATGCCGACCTCGGGATGGGCCATCGTGGTCTCCAGGGACAGCACCATGCCGGCTTCGAGCGGGGTGCCGGCGTGGTCGGCGGGGTAGGGCACCGGACCGGTCGCGGTCAGCCGGGGAGCCTCGTGCGTGATCAGGCCCATGCCGTGCGCGACGAAGAACATCTCGCCGGCGTGCGGGCACCCGGCGAGCGCGGCCTCCGCCGCCGCGAAGATCTCGCCGCCGGGCCGTCCCGGCGCGACCGGCCGGCGCGAGGCCTGCTGGACCGACTCGACTTCGGCCAGCAGCTCGGTCATCAGCGGGGTCGGCTCACCGGCCACCCCCATGCGGGCCAGGTCCCCGATGTAGCCGCGGTACATCCCGCCGGAATCGAGCGAGAGCGCCTCGCCCTCCCGCCACACCCGGTTCGAGGGGGCGCGGTTGAACTCCGCGCCGGTGGAGACGAGGCAGTAGTCGAACACCATCCCCCGGCCGGTCTGCTCCCGGCGGAACCGCTCGACGATCTCGGTCTTCGTCTCCCCGGGGCCGGACGCGGCGAAAGTGGCGTCCATCGCGTCGATGATCCCGGCCGACGCGGTCCGGACGAGGTCCAGCTCGCGGTCCGACTTGACCGCGCGGACGCCTTCCAGGATGCGCCGGGCGTCCACGAACTCCACCTCCGGCAGTTCGGCCCGCAGCACCTCCCAGGCGTCCGCGGGCAGGAACGCCTTCTCGACGGCGACGGTCCCGCTGTCCTGGCGGCGCTTGCGCAGGCCTTCGACGACCGCGTAGGCGGTGTCCACGCTCGACCATGACCGGTGCTGGACGTCCGGTACCCACAGCGGGAACACGTCGGTTCCCCATTCCTCGTTGGCGCAGCCGACATAGAACGCCGCCTCGGCGTCCCCTTTCGGATACGCGAGCGCGGGAAGATACCGGGAAAGGCCGATCGCGTCCATGTTCGCGAAGAAGAAGTACCGATACCCCCCGAGTAAATGGTCCAGGGCAAAGCGCGTGGTGGCGACGACGACGTCTACCCCGGATTCGTCCATCAGTGAATCAAGTCGCCCGTGATCAAAAGGCAGGTTCATGTCCCTCTCCGGTCAGGCTCGTTGACGGGGCTTCTCGTGATCGTCTAGATTGCAGCGGAACCACATTTCCCGGAACTGAATGGACGAGATATGCCTGTACAACGCGATGACGTCTATTCCGGCATACGCGGCCAGAGCGTTCTGGAACGATTCCGGCTGGATGGCAAGGCCGCGGTGGTGACCGGTGCCGGGCAGGGCATCGGTCGCGCGTTCGCCCATGCCCTCGGTGAAGCGGGGGCCAGGGTCGCCGTGATCGACCTCGACCGCGGGCGCGCCGAGGACGTCGCGAAAGAGCTGGCGGACAAGGGGATCGAGTCGATGGCGGGCCAGGCCGACGCCGCCGGCCCCGCCTCGATCGAGGAGTTCGTCAATGAGGTGGTCCGCCGGTTCGGGCAGCTGGACATCGCGGTCAACAACGCCGGAATCAATCTCAACTCGGCGGCCGAAGACACGACTCCGGAAGAATGGGACATGGTGCACAACCTCAATGTCAGGGGCGTTTTCCTGGCCTGCCGGCAGCAGGCTCGGGTGATGTTTCCGCAGGGCTACGGAAAGATCATCAACACCGCGTCCATGGCCTCGATCATCGTTCCTCATCCGCAGAAACAGGTTTCGTACAACGTCTCCAAAGGGGCAGTGGTCACGCTGACCCGGACCCTCGCCGCCGAGTGGGCCGATCGCGGAATCCGGGTCAACTGCATTTCGCCGGGCATCATCCGGACCGCGCTGATCGACCAGTCCCCGGAACTCGCACCGCTGGTCGGGCAGTGGGTGGCGACGATCCCGGCGGGCCGCATCGGCGAGGTCACCGACCTGCAGGGCGCGATCGTCTACCTGGCCAGCCCGGCATCGGACTACATGACCGGTCACAACCTCGTCATCGAAGGCGGGCAGACACTCTGGTAGGCCGGATCCGGCGGGTGGCCGGCGGCGATCCCGCGCTGGAGCGCCACAGCTCCGGCGAGTTCGCCGTCGGCCACGTCGTCGACGAACGTGACACCGCCGATGCCGACGGGCAACGGCAGGCGCTGCTTCCCGTCACGATGCTTGACGGTGTCGCGCAGGGCTTCCGCGAGTATCCCGGGCGCCATCAAGGGGTTCCAGGTGGGCAGGCCGAGTGCGGACATGACCGAGAACACCCGCCGGCACTGCGCTTCGTCCACCAGTCCCCGGCGGGCTGCCAGCGCCGTCGTGAAGGCCATGTCCACGCTCACCGCCTCGCCGTGCAGCAACGAGGGAAGCGCCCGCATCTCCAAGGTGGGGCTGAACGTGTGCCCGTAGTCGACGCATCTCTCCAGCGTGTGTTCCCACAGGTTCGGCTCCAGCTCCTCGATCATCCCGTCGACCGCCGCGTCGAGCACGTGGACGGCGGCGCGTTCGCCCTCCGGGGACAATCCCTGGAACTTCTCCTCGACGAGGAGCTTCCCGTGGCTTTCCAGCACACCGAACAGGGCCGCGTCCTTGATGAGAGCGATCTTGAGGATCTCCGCCATTCCGTTGACGATGTGGCGCTCGGGCAGGGTCGACAGGAACATCCGGTCGAGCAGCGTCAGACCGGCCTCGGCGTAGGTTCCCAGCCGGTTCTTGCGGCCGTTGAAGTTCACGCCGTTCTTGACGCCCACCCCCGCGTCCGCCAGGCCGATCAGGGTCGTCGGAACCCGGATGAACGGAGTTCCCCGGCGGTACATGCCGGCCGCGAAGCCGACGATGTCCATGAGGACCCCACCGCCGACGACGATGACCGGCTCGCGCCTGCGGTCGATCCCGAACGCGTCGAGTTCTTCGGCTACTCGCAGGACCGGGTCGATTTCCTTCCGCTGTTCACCCGCGTCCATCGTGACGATGCGATGCACCACGTCGTGATGGTCGAAGTACTCCCGGATCGCGCTCCCGTACAGCTGGTCGACGGCGCTGTCCACCACGACGAGGCGACGCTGCGGGCCGGTGCCGGGAGGCCCGCCCCCTTCGAGGAGATCGCGGCGGCTCACGTCGAAGACCCGATCACAGGACCGGACCTCGTAGCCCACGACCTTGGTCGCGCGGACCTGCCACGAGGAACCGGTCGTCCGCTCCTCGTGCGACCGGCTCGGCGCGTTCTCGGAACGAGGCATTCGGCCACCATCCTTTTGCTGAAGACTCGCCGGAACGGGCGCCGTTGTTTTCTGGCGTGAACGGCGGCCGCACGCGTGCAGGCTTCCCCCGGCACTGGGCAGCAGCGCCGGCAGCGGGTGCAGTCCCACCGCGGTCAGCGACAATCCCGCTTCACGGGCGATGGCCTGCGCTTCCCTCAGGATGCGTCCTTCCGAGGGATCCCAGATCGTGACCAGCAAGCGGCTGCCGTGGCCGTGCAACTCGTGGCAGCCCGCGCGCAGCACTTCGGTGACGTACGCCAACCGCGCCAACGCCGGGTAGGAGTCCACAGTGCGCACGGAGGCGACGGCACTCCATGCTTCGTCGTTGCGGGCAAGGGCTTCGAGCGCGTCACGCGGCGTACGGCCGGGTGTGGCTCCATGCGCGGTGTCTTCCAGCTCCGCGAGCGAAGATGTCGAATCCACGCTGAGGCCCGCGGCCCGGGTACGGGCGTGGATGAGGCTTCGGACCAGGGCCGCGCGTTCGCGGGTGTCCACTTGCCACTGCCGCCACAGCGCGGGCCGCAGCAGTGGACGGGCCTGGTCGTCGAGCAGCTCCATGAGGTAGTGCAGCCGGGGCAGTTCCCAGCGCAGTGCCGGGTGGACATCGAGGGCGCTGGCGCTTTTCACCGCGCGGGCCAGCCCGGTCGTGGCCGCGCTGACGGAAGTCTCGTAGTCCGACAGGCCTGGCACGGTCGTGATGGAACTTACTTCGGCGGCGTCCCGGCCGTGGCTCGCCGTCAGCGCTATCTCACCGGCCGGGGAGGAAGCACGCAGCGCCCCGGTGCCCCACAGGCACATTCCCGAGTAGACCAGGACTTCGGAGCAGCTGATCTTGGCGCGTTGTGACAGCCCGGCACCGCGTACCCAGTGCCGTGTCCCGGAGTCGTCGTCGAGGGCGACGTACCACCCGGTCCCGGCCGGCGAAGTCTCCGCCACCGCGGCGGCGCCGGTACGGAGCCCGTCGGCGGCCAGTACCGCCAGCAATCGATCCAGGCCACGCTGTGCCCGCCGGGAGGCCCTGGTGTCCGGAGCGGCGTGCAGCGTGTACCGCGAAGTCAGCTCGACAGGTCCGCCATCCAGCGCGCCGGCGTGATGTCTCCAGCGCACGGGAATCGGTGCGGCAGGTGCTTGCCAGGTCATGGTTCCTCGCAGAAGGGTCGTTCATCCGGTCACGAAGAAAGGGGCCTGCGGTCAAAGAATCGATTCGCCGTCGTCCGCGGCCACTCCGGCCGGCCGGGGATCCGCCGGTTCATCCTCGCTGGGCGAGTGCCGCGTATTTTGGTGCGACTTCGCGGGTTTCGAATGTGGTTTTGCTGACGATGACAAAAGCCATCCAGCCGGTCCCGACCCGGCCGTGCGCGTCCAGGACCGTGACCTGCCATCGGCTGTAGGAACCCTGCGCTTTGACGCATCGGGCGGTGAGCCGGATTTCGGCGCCGATGACGACTGGCCCGCTGTGCTCGAACTGCTGGCCGTTGCCGAGCGAGCAGTGACCGTGGGGTGTCACGGCCAGCAGTGCCTGCATGCAGACCTGCTCGCAGAGGCGGATGATCGCCGCGGACGCGACCACCGGGGGTTTGTCCGACCACTCCCGGCCGGGGCCGGACTCCTGGACGCAGTCGCTGGGCTTGGTGAGGTAGGAAATGGTGTGCGTGGTCCCGGTTTCGGCGAGTGACAGGCGCCGCGGTTTTCCGAACCGGAAGGAACGCGGGCTGGGAATCCGGGTGGCTTTCATGCCCGCACCCGGGTTTGCACTGGCGGGATCTGCGCCGCCGTCGCCTGGGCGCGAAGATCCGCCTCGGTGGCGAAGTGGCTTCGGATGATTCCCACCTTGATCCCGGCGACGGCCGCGACCTCGTCGAAGCCGGCATCCGGTCGGCTCTCGTAGACATCACGTGCCGTTTCCAGAATGTATGAGAGCATGACGTACCCACCTCTCGTTGGTATTCATGCGAAAATGCTGATGCGAAGACAATGGGGGAGATGAACGCCGGCACTGGCGTTCGAGTCGATGCGTACCGCCATCTGGCCGAACGATAAGGTCGCGCCTTCGGCCACGTCAAGTGTTAAGTCGATCACCGGGTGCTACGAACTTCCTTTCGCCGCACCGTGTTTCGGCCGCGTTACCGCACTCGTCCTCTGGTGGCTGAAAAATGAACAAGCGGAGAAGATTACCCGGCTCATTGAGATAATCTTATTGCGACCGGAAGTAATTTTCACGGTGTTCGCCGTGCGGGCCGGTCGATGGTGGGGTACTCGGTCGCCGACGTCCAGTGGGTTGATCCCCCAAGTCCAGCTCACGCGCTTGGGCACTCGCCCACGTGCCAAAAATTCCCCACGCATCACTGACTTAGATGACAGATACCCATCATCGGGAATTTCGAGGTGTCGAGGGCCCGGCCGAGCCGTCCTCGTTCCGCTACCATCGCCTACCGCCGGACGAATTACCGTACGCGCAACCAGAAAGGGAGGCGCGACATGGATGACGGCGACGACCGTTCGGCGGTGGCGCAGTTGTTCGACCGGGCGTCGGAAACCTATGAAGCCGTGGGAGTGGACTTCTTCGCTCCTTTCGCCGGCGAATTACTGGCGAGGATCGGCTTGACCGAGGGTGAACGCGTCCTCGACGTCGGATGCGGACGTGGCGCGGTGCTGTTCCCCGCGGCCGGCGCGGTCGGTGCCGCCGGCTCGGTCCTGGGCATCGACCTGTCCGCGCGGATGGTCGAGCACACGGCGCTGAACCTCGGGAAACGCGGCGTGGCCAACGCTTCTGTCGTCGTGATGGATGCCCAGGCGCCGGATCTCGCCGACGCGTCGTTCGACGTCGTCGCGGCTTCCTTCGTGGTGTTCTTCCTGCCGGACCCGGTCGCCGGACTGCGCGCGTGGCACCGGCTGCTCAGGCCGGGCGGCCGCGCCGGGATCACGACGTTCGGGGGTGACGATCCCCGCTGGGCCGGCGTGCGCGAGCTGTTCAAGCCGTTCGTGACGCCGGCGATGGCGTGGAGCCTGGCGTCGCGGGCGGCCCTGTTCGCCTCGATGGCGACTTTCGACCAGGCCGTGGAGTCGGCCGGTTTCACTGACGTGCGGTCCGAAGAACGCCGGGTCCCGGTGACCTTCGCGGATCCCGAGCAGTGGATCTCCTGGTCCTGGTCGCACGGGCAGCGGATGTTCTGGGAGCTGGTGCCGGAAGACCGGCGGCTCGCCGTGCACGCCGCCGTGCTGCGCGCGCTGGAGCCGCTGCGGGAACCCGACGGTAGCGTGGTGATGAGCCAAGCCGTGCGCTACACCGTCGCGCGCCGCGGGTGATCGCGGTCCGGCCCTCGGTGGTGTCAGTCTCACTTCTCGGGACATATCCGGTCCCGGCGGCTAAGTTGCGTGGTGCAACCCACTCGTGCAGAGACTTGTGGAGAAGCCGGGAGGCCTCGTGAGCACCACCACGTTCGCCGCGGTGTCCGCCGTGAAGCAGCGGTCCGAGCACGCGTTCGACGTCGACCTGAGCCCGCAGTGGACGATCGGCGGCCGCCCCAGCGGCGGGTACCTGCTGGCCGCGATCGCGCGGGCCGCGGGGGTTGTCGGCTCGCACCCCGACGTCCTCGCCGCCAGCGCGCACTACCTGCGCTCACCCGAGCCCGGCCCCGCCGAGGTGGAGATCGAGCCGTTGCGCGCCGGCCGCGGCACGAGCCAGGCGCGCGGCCGGCTGGTGAAGGACGGCGTGTCGTGCGTCGAGGCGTTGCTGACCCTCGGGACGGTGCCGGAGGACGGCCGGGTGCGCTGGGCCGACGGGCTGCCCGACCCTCGGCTGACCGACCCGGCCGGGGGCGTGCGCGTCCCGGGCGGCACACCGGGCGGGGTCACCGCCGCGATCTTCGACGAGATCGAGGCGCGGCTGGACCCGGACAGCGCCCGGACGTTCCTTGAGGGCCCCCGAGGACTCGGCGAGCTGCGCGGCTGGCTGTCGCTGCCTGGCGACGAGCCGTTCGACCCGGTGTCGCTGCTGTTCGCCGTGGACTCCTTCCCGCCCGCGACCTTCGACATCGCCCCCAGCGGCTGGGTCCCGACGCTGGAGCTGACCGCCTACGTCCGCGCGCGCCCGGCGCCCGGCCCGGTCCGGGTCCTGCATCGCGCGCAGCTCATCGCGGACGACCGCGTCGACGAGTCGTGTTTCGTCTGGGACCGGACAGGCCGGCTGGTCGCGCAGTCCACGCAGCTGGCGGGCATCCGGCTGAGCTGATCCCCGGCCGGCGGCCGGTGAGAAAAGCTTGTCAGCAGGGGGAATTCGGCTTCACGGCACCGAGCACACCGGTGACCCGGCCGTCGGTCAGCACCCACGCGGCGTCGTGCGCGCCGATCCTGGCCGCGGCCGCCCGCCGGCTCTCGCCGAGGCCGACGGCGGGCAGGGTCTCCGTGACATGGGCGGTGATCGGCTCCTCCCGGCGAACCAGGCCGGCCGCGTCGGCCGCGCGCAGACGGCGGACGTCGAGCGTGCCCGTCACCTCCGCGACAGCGGGCGAGCCCGCGGCGCCCGGCCGCGGCACCGTCACCGCCCACAGGTCGCCCGGGCCGTCGTGGTCCAGGGCCTCGCCGACTGACGACGTCGAGGGCAGCCACGAGCACGGGCCCGCGGCTTCGGCGACGGTCGGCTCGTCGTGTCCGCCTTCGAGGAAACCGAAGCTGCGCAACCATTCGTCGTCGTAGTACTTCGACAGGTACGAGCGCCCGGAGTCGGGGACGACGACCACCACGAGGTCGTCCGGCGAGAGCGTGGCGGCCAGCCGCAGCGCCGCGGCGACGGCGGTGCCCGCGGACGCCCCGAGCAGCAGGCCTTCCTCGCGCGCCAGCCGCCGGGCGGTGAGGATCGACTCGCGGTCGCCGATCGGCTCGACGACGTCGAGCACGTCACGGTGGTACGACTCGGGCCAGAGGTCCTCGACGGTGCCCGGGTGCAGGTAGTGCCCGATGCTCTCGACGAAGTACGGGCTGCCGTCGCCGCCGGAGTACACGGAGTACTCCGGGTCGGCGCCGATCACCCGGACCCGCCCTTCGCTGGCCTCTTTCAGGTAGGCCCCGGCGCCGCTGATGGTGCCGCCGGTGCCGATGCCCGAGACGAAGTGGGTGACGCGGCCGCGGGTCTGCCGCCAGATCTCCGGGCCGGTGCCCTCGTGGTGCGCCGCGGGATTGGCCGGGTTGTCGTACTGGTTCGCCAGCCAGCCGCCGCTTTCCTCGGCGATCCGCCGCGCCAGCTGGGAGACGTGCGCGGGGTCTTCCCGGGGCACGGCACCGGGCGTGACCACCACCTCGGCCCCGTAGGCCTGGAGGATCAGCGTCTTCTCGCGGCTGCTCTTGTCCGGCACCACGACGGTCAGCCGGTAGCCGCGCTGCGCGGCGACGATCGCGAGGCCGATGCCGGTGTTGCCGGACGTCCCCTCGACGATGTGCCCGCCCGGCTTCAGCGCCCCGCTCCGTTCCGCGGCGAGCACCATCGACAGCGCGGCCCGGTCCTTCACGCTGCCGCCCGGGTTCAGGAACTCGGCCTTCACGTACACCGGCGCCCCCGCCTCGGGCGCGACCCGGGCCAGGCGGATCAGCGGCGTGCCCCCGATCGCCTCGAGCACCGAATCGAAGGCCGCTACGCCGATCGCCTCACCGTTGATCTCAGTCACCCGGCCAGCCTAGCCGTCTTCACGCCCGGCCCGCAGCTCTGTGCCACCTGGGCTCTTGGCCGCTTTGTGCCATTGTGCGTGCGAACAATTCCCGTTTTCCCAGCGCGCGGAATCCGTTGACGCACCGGGAGAACCACGGAAACCATCGGGGGCCTCACCCCCGATCGGAATCGAGTCCATTGTGGTCACTACGGAGAAGAGCGCCGCGGAATGGCTGGCCGTGGCGAAGGACGTCGCGGACAAGCTGGCGGTCGACGCGGTCGAGCGAGACCGGGCGAACGCAACGCCGTACGAGGAGGTCCGGCTGCTGAAGGACACCGGGCTGGTCACCCTGCTCGGCCCACCGGAACACGGTGGCGGCGGGCAGACCTGGGACACCGCGTACCGCGTGATCCGGGAGGTCGCGCGCGGCGACGGCTCGATCGGCCAGCTCCTCGGCTACCACTACCTGTGGGCCTGGGCGGCGCGGCTGGTCGCGACCGAGGCGCAGATCGCGGCCGTGGAAGAGCTGTACACCAGCGAAAACTACCTGTTCGGCGGCGCGGTCAACCCGCGTGACGGCGACCTGACGATCATCGACGAGGGGGAGGAGATCGTCTACAACGGACGGAAGTCGTTCTCCACCGGCAGCAAGGTTTCGGACCTGACGGTGCTCGAAGGCGTGCTCACCGGCACCGAAGACCACATCTTCGCGATCGTCCCCTCGGCGCAGGAGGGAATCGTCTTCCACGACGACTGGGACAACATCGGCCAGCGGCTCACCGAATCCGGCAGTGTGTCGATCACGGACGTGCGGGTGCCGTGGGCGAGCGCCGCGGGTTACGTCGACAAGGAATTCCGGCCGCTCACCTACAACACGCTGAACGTGCCGGCCATCCAGCTCGTCTTCGCGAACTTCTACCTCGGCATCGCCCAGGGTGCGCTGGAAACGGCGGCGGCCTACACCCGCGGCCACACCCGGGCGTGGCCTTATGGCGGCGACAACAAGGAATCGGCCGCCGAGGAGTGGTACGTCCTCGACGCTTACGGTGACCTGCAAGCGAAACTGTGGGCCGCGGAAGCCTTGGTGGACAAGGCGGGCGCGGCGATCTCCCGCGTGCTGCACGCCCCGCGCGAAGAGCTGACACCGCAGGAGCGCGGGGAAATCGCGGTGCTCATCGCCGCCGCCAAGCAGCGGGTGATCGACACCGGACTGGAGATCGCCACGAAGGTCTTCGAGGTCACCGGCGCGCGGGCCAGCGCGTCGAAGATCGGGCTGGACCGCTTCTGGCGCAACCTGCGCACGCATTCCCTGCACGACCCGGTCGCCTACAAACGCCGTGAGGTCGGCGCCTACGCGCTGCTCGGCGAGCTGCCGGAGCCGACCTGGTACACCTGATCCCCCGGGCGCCGCGCCGTCGGACATGCGGTTTTTCCCGGAAAGCCGGGTTCGCGGCGCAGGCCGCGCCGACGGCGCCTAGGGTGGCTGCCATGGCCGATCGTGCGCTGTGCCTGGAGCCAGTGGAGCTTTCCGGGCGGGAGCGGTCCGTGCTGCGGAGCGTCGCCGCCCGCGGTTCGGGATCGTCGCTGAGCTGCGAGCTGGAGGCCGGGCACGGCCACGAGCACGTGGCGTCCGTCGAGGACGGGTGGTGGCTGCGCTGGTGGCCGGGCCGCCGCGTGCTGGAGAGCCGGGCCGCCTGCGCGGTCGCGGCCGACGGCGGCGAGCGCTGCCGGGTGCCGGCCGGGCACGAGGGCGGGCACTCGTTCGACCTCGCCGTCCGCCCGGACGCCGACGGGGCCGACCAGGTCGTGGCCGACGCCGGATGGCTCGGCGGCCGCCGGTAAAGTGCCCCTTCATGCGCGAAGGCTTCCAGGACGACCTCAGCCGCCTCCACGGCCGGCTGGCCGCGATGTCCGAAGGTGCGGCGGAGGCGATGCGCGGGGCCACCCTGGCGCTGCTGAACGCCGACCTGCGGCTCGCCGAGCAAGTGATCGGCGCCGACAGCGAGCTCGACGAGCTGCGCTCCCGCTGCGAGGAGGAGGCGTACTCGCTGCTCGCGCTGCAGTCTCCCGTCGCGGGTGACCTGCGCATGGTGCTGGCGGTCGTCTACTGCGCGGAGAAGATCGAGCGGATGGGCGACCTCGCCGCGCACGTCGCGAGCACGGCCCGCCGCACCCACCCGGACCCGGTGGTGCCCGCCGAGCTCGAGCCGGTGTTCCGCGAGCTCGGCGAGGCCACCTCGCACATGGCCGACCGCGTGGCCGAGCTGGTGCGCACCGGCGCCAAGGGTGGCCACGCGGAGCTGAGCCACGAGGACGAGACCGTCGACGCCCTGCACGCGCGGGTCCTCGCCACCATCACCGCCGAGGGCTGGGAGCACGACCAGCGCACGGCCGTCGCGTTGACGCTGGTGACGCGGTTCTACGAGCGTTTCGCCGACCAGGCCGTCTCGGTCGCCAAGCGCCTGGACTTCGCCGCGACGGGCGATCTGCCCGCCTGACGTCCCGGCCCCGTCTTTGGCTCAGCGCGGCCGCGGGGGCCGTTGCTGCGGCGGTTGCTGAGGCCGTTGCTGCGGTGCCGGCGGCTGGTCGGGACGGGGCCGGACCGGCCGGTTCACCGGCGGCTGCTGCTGGACCGGGGCCTGGCGCTGAACGGGGGCCTGGCGACGGGCCGGGGGCCGCTGCGGGCGCTGGTCCGGCTGCTGCTGCTGGCCTGGCTCCGGCAACGGGCGCGTCCGGCGATCCTGGGCGGGGCGGCGTTCGGGCGGCGCCTGACGGTCAGCGGCCGGGCGGGCTCCGCCGACCGGGCGTTCTGCCACGGGATGACGACGTTCGGGCCCGTCGGCGGGGGGACGCTCGCCGGGGTGGCGCGGCCGGCGCCCGTCGGGCACGCGGCTGATCAGCTCGGTGCGGTCGTCGTCGACCGGGTACGGCTCGTCCGCCTCGGCGGGGTCGCCCAGCAGCCGCCATGGCACGCGGCCGGCGAAGCGGTCGACCAGGTCCGTGGCGCGGTCGAGCGCGAACCGGTGCGCCAGCCAGGCGATGGCCGCGCCGAAGAAGAGCCCGGCCAGCACGTCGTGCGGGAAGTGCGCCCCGACGAACACCCGGGAGAACGCCATGAGCGCGGCCAGCGAGAAGAGCCAGGGCATCGCCCGCCGCCACGCGTAGACGGCGCCGAGGGCGGCGGACGCGGCGATCACGGAGTGGTTGCTCGGGAACGACCAGTCCCCGGGGTCGGGGCACTTGCCGATGATCGAGGTCACGGGCAGCCCGCGGCACGGCCGTTCCTCGTGGATCATGGTCTTGAGGACCTCGCTGAACAGGTACGCGACCAGCGTCCCGGCCGGGGCGAGCAGGGCCAGCGCCATCCGCCGGGAGGACCCGCTCGCGCGCGCCTGCCACCACACCCACGCGAACAACGGGACGACCAGCACCAGCCCGTACTTCGTGTAGGCCAGCATCAGCCCCTGCAGGAAGCCGGGACTGTGGACGCCGAGGCTGGTGATAGCGTCATACACCCCGCTGCCGGAACTCGACGCGTGGTTCAACGCAGTCACCGTTCAGCTCTCCTTCGCCGTCTGTTCGCCTGGTGGCCATGCCGCGTTCAGCTGCAGATCACGAGGTTACGACGTCGTGGGAAAGTCCCGCCCAGCGCCTCCTGGTACGGGCCCGGGGCGGCCCCGTGCCCAGCGGAAACTCGCCGCGCGGGGGTCCGTCCACTATGGACAGCGTGAAGAGACTGTGTGGTGGCGCGGAATTCAGCGAGTGGTGAAGCGCTCGGACCATGCCCGGAGCAGTGCTCGGAGTGCCCTCCGGGGAGCGCCCCGACGGCGCTCCCCGGAGGCGGTTCAGGAGGAGCTGATCGCGGACGGTGCCGTCCGGGTGGTGGTCAGGAGGCCCGACAGGACCCGGCCGAGGGCGAAGCGGCCCGGGCCGGTGAAAACCAGGACCAGCAGTGTCCAGCTGAACAGCGCCGCGGCCTCGCCGCCGTTCTGGATCGGGAACGGGCCGTTCGCCAGGTGGACGGTGAAGTAGGCGAAGGCCATCGAGCCGGAGCCGATCAGGGCGGCGCCCCGCGTGCCGATGCCGAGGCAGACCAGCGTGCCCCCGACGAGCTGGATCAACGCCGCCCACCAGTCGGGCCAGGTGCCCACCTCGGCGGCGCCGTGTGCGCCGAGCACGCCGAAGATGGTCTTCACGCCGTGGCAGGCGAACAGGAAGCCGATGACGATGCGGAAGAGCCCGATCGCGTGCTCGCGGGTCGTGTCCAGCCGGTGCATTGTTCCTCCACAAAGGACAGTAGGCAGGTACCGGTCGGTGGGAACGTCGCCGCCGGCTGGGGGACGGGTCCAGTGGTCCAGACCAGTGGTCCGGTCAGCGCTGAACGGACGCGGTTGTGGTGGGAACACTCAGATATACCGGGCCGGCGAAGCGGCTCGATACCTGCGAAAGTCCTATCTCGGCGGACAATCGCCGTCACCTGGATGAAACATCACGCTCGGTTTCGCATCCCGCGACGCTGATCCGTGTCCGTCTGGGAGAGACGGGGGAGCCGGCGGTCAGGCCGAGGTGGCCGGGGCGAGCAGCCGGTAGCCGGCGTTCGCGGAGAACTCGGCGGTGAGCGCGTAACGGTCGCCGCGGACCAGGGTGTGCCGCCATTCCACCGGGCGCCCCTTGGTGTGGCTGAGCCGGTTGATGGAGAACGCGGCGACGTCGTGGGCGCAGTGCAGCTGGTTGCGCTCGGCGGCGGTGGGGATGACGGCGTGCACGTCCTCGCGGCCGTGGTCCAGCCGGATGCCGGTGCGCCGCGACAGCTCGGCGTACAGCCCGGTGTGGGTGAAGTCGGCCTCGAGCAGGGGAGTGGCGAGGTCGGCGGGCAGCCAGACGCGGTCCAGCGCCAGTGGCTCGTCACCGGCCAGCCGCAGCCGCTCGAGGTAGATGAGCGGGGTGGACGCCTCGAGTTCGAGACGCTCGGCGACCAGTGCGTCGGCGCGGGTGTCGAAGGCGCGCACGACGCTGTGCTGGGTGAGCCCGGCGGCCTCGACGGACGCGAAGAGGCTGTACAGCGCGCCCATCGGCACGGTGATCTCCGGGGGCGGCGCGACGCGGGGCTGGCGGCCGCGCTCGGCGACGATCACCCCGTCGGCCCTCAGTTGGCGCAGGGCCTGGCGCACAGTGTGCCTGCTCACGCCGTACTCGTCGACCAGTGCCAGCTCGCCGGGGAAGCCGCCGGTGAACTCGCCGGCGTCCAGCCTGGTCAGCAGCTCCTGCTGGAGCTGGCGCCAGAGCGGCTCCGGGCCGACCCGGTCGAGCGTGCGTGCTGGCATGTCGTCCTTCCCGCTCCTTTGTGTGGCTTGGGGTGACTCTACCGCTGGTCGTATGTCCGGACATGCGCTAATCTAAATGTACGTACATTTGATCGGCCCGCTTCTGGCGGCACATCTCGGTGAGGAGAGTGCGATGACGGCGACCCAGGACGCGCGACCGGCGCCGGCGGTGGAGCGGCCACCGGTCCGGGGCGTCGCCGGGCTCGTGGTCGCGCTGCTCGTCGCCGGGGTCGCGACGGCGCTGGGCACGCTGGTGCCGATCGTCGGCGGGCCGGTGTTCGGGATCCTGCTGGGCGTGCTCGCCGCGGCCGTCGTGCCGGCCCTGCGCGCGCCGCGGTTCGCGCCGGGCTACGCGGTGGCGGCGAAGCCGGTGCTGCAACTGTCCATTGTGGTCTTGGGCACCGGGCTTTCGCTCCAGCAGGTGGTCCGGGTTGGCGGCCAGTCGCTGCCGGTCATGCTGGGCACGCTCGCCGTCGCGCTCGGCGGGGCCTGGCTGCTCGGCCGGTGGCTCGGCGTGCGCGGCGACACGCAGATCCTGATCGGCGTCGGCACGGGCATCTGCGGCGCCTCGGCGATCGCCGCCACCACCGCCGTGATCAAGGCGAAGCAGGCGCAGGTCGCCTACGCCATCGGGACGATCTTCACCTTCAACATCGCGGCGGTGCTGCTGTTCCCGCCGCTCGGGCACCTGCTCGGGATGAGCCCGCACGCGTTCGGGCTGTGGGCGGGCACCGCGATCAACGACACCTCGTCGGTCGTGGCCGCGTCGTTCGCCTACGGCGGCGACGCCGGCTCGTACGGCCTCGTCGTGAAGCTCACCCGCACGCTGATGCTGATCCCGATCGTGGTGTTCCTGGCCGTCCGCACAGCGCGCCGCGACGCCCGGCTCGCCGCGGCGGAACGCGGTGAGCCCGTCGCCGGCTTCAGCCTGCGCGCCATGCCGTGGCGCAAGATCGTGCCGCTGTTCCTGATCGGCTTCATCGCCGCCGCGACGCTCGACAGCCTCGGCGTGATCCCCGAGTCCTGGCACCCCGTGCTCTCCGTACTGGGCACGTTCCTGATCACCACGGCGCTGGCGGGCATCGGGCTGTCGCTGCGGCTCGCGGACATGCGCCGGGCCGGGAGCCGTCCGCTGCTGCTCGGCGCGCTGCTGTGGGTCGCGGTCGCGCTGAGCAGCCTCGGGTTGCAGGCGCTCACCGGAACGCTCTGAGCTGTTCACTCGGTCACCGAACTATCTTGTGACGATGATGTGCGGTTATGCTAGCCATGTAGTTCTGTTGAAGAACTAAATCGGAGGTGTGTCGAGCGTGCTGCTGGCAGAGCGGCCCCGGCCGCGGGTGGTGCGGGAGCACCGGAACGCGGGCTGGTTCGCGGTGGGCGCGGTGTGCTTCGGCGCGTTCATGGGGCAGCTCGACGCCAGCATCGTCACGCTGACCTTCCCCGCGTTGCAGTCCGAGTTCGCCGAGCCGCTGGCCGCGGTGCAGTGGGTGTCGCTGTCGTACCTGCTGAGCCTGGTCGGGCTGCTCGCGGCGGTCGGGCGGATCGCGGACGCGGTCGGGCGCAAGCTCACCTACGTCTACGGCTTCGGCGTGTTCACCGCGGCGTCGATCGCCTGCGGGCTGGCCCCCGGGCTGGGCTGGCTGATCGCGTTCCGGGTGCTGCAGGCGGTCGGCGCGGCGATGCTGCAGGCCAACAGCGTCGCGCTGGTCGTCACCAGCGTTCCGGCGTCTCGGCGCCGCGCGGCCCTCGGCGTGCAGGCGGCCGCGCAGGCGCTCGGCCTGGCGCTGGGGCCCGCGGTCGGCGGGCTGCTGGTGGCCACCGCCGGGTGGCGCTGGGTCTTCCTGGTCAACGTGCCGGTCGGGGTGCTCGGCCTGGTCGCCGGGCGGCTGCTGCTGCCGCGCACCCGCGAGCGCACGCCGATGGGCCGGTTCGACGGCGCCGGGGTCGCGCTGCTGGCGACCGCCACGACGGCGGTCCTCCTGGCGTTGTCCGGGCTTTCCGGCCTGCCGGTGCCGGTGCCGTTGCTGGTGGCCGTCGCGGTGCTCGCCGCGGGCGGGTTCGTCTGGCGGGAGGCACGCGCGAGCAGCCCGGTGGTGCGGCTTTCGGTGTTGCGCCCGCGCGCGGTGTCGCTCGGCCTGGTGGGTGCGCTGTGCGGGTACCTCGTGCTGTTCGGGCCGTTGACGCTGCTGCCGCAGATCGGCGGTGCGCGGGGCTCGACCGGGCTGATGCTGACGGCGTTGCCGGCCGGTTTCGCCGTCGCCGCGCTGGCGGCCGACCGGGTGCTGCCGCCGGCGTTCACCACCCGCGCGCGTTCGATGCTCGGCGCGGCCGTCGCCGTCGCGGGCTGTCTCGGGCTGCTCGGCGCGACCGGGCCGTGGACCGGAGTGTCGTTGTTCGTCGCGGGCCTGGGTCTGGGACTGTTCATCCCGGCCAACAACGCGTCCATCATGGGCGCGGTCCCGGACAGGATGTCGGCGACCGGAGGGGGACTGGTGAACATGGCCCGTGGGCTGGGCACCGCGCTGGGCGTCGCGCTGGTGACGTTGTGCCTTCATGTCGGCGGGACCGCTTTGGCTTTAGGTGTGCTCGCGGCGGCGGGGGTGCTCGCCGGTGTCACGGGCGCGCTGGTCCGGGGGACCGCGCGGTGACCGACGAGACGGCGCTGGCCGAGGTCGTCGCCCGGCTGCGGCGGGCCATGCGCCGCGCGGCGCGCAGCGCGGACCCGGACAACCCGCTGTCGGTCGCGCAGCTGGAACTGTTGTCCTGCATAGGGGAGAACCCGGGCGCGCGGCCGAGCCGCTTGGCGCAGCTGCTGAAGCTCGCGCCCAACTCCGTCACCACCATGGCGAACGGCCTGCGCACCCGTGAACTGGTCACCCGCACCGGCGGCGGCGAGGACCGGCGCACCGTCGCGCTCGCGCTGACCCCGGCGGGCGAAGACGCCGTGCGGCAGTGGCAGGCGCACAACGCGGAGATCCTCCACGCGGCGACGGAACGGCTTCACCCGGCCTGGCAGCACCTGCTCACCGCGTCGCTGCCCGCACTGGGGGAACTGGTGGCGGCGATCGACGGCTTGGTGCTCGAAGATTTGGCGGAGGAGTAGGAAAGGGGAGTGGTCACCTCTTTCCCTTTCCAAGGTATAGCGCACCGGGGGGCTTGCCGCAAGACCCGGGTGGTGCCGCAGAATCGTCGTCCTCAGCCGGAATCGGCGAAAAGGGGAGTGACTGAGTGCGAGTGTTGTTGTCGACGTTTGGGTCGCGTGGGGACGTCGAACCGTTGCTGGCGCTGACCATGCAGTTGCGGTCGCAGGGCGCGGACGTGCGGGTGTGCGCGCCGCCGGATTTCGCGGAGCTGCTGGCCGGGGCCGGCGTGACGCTGGTGCCGGTGGGCCCTTCGGCGCGCGAGCTGATGAAGCAGGCGCCGACGCCGTCGTCCCTGCCCGAGCGCGCGGCCGAAGTGATCGCCGCGCAGTTCGAGGCGATCACCCCGGCGGCCGAGGACTGTGACGTCCTGGTGGCGACCGGCATGCTGCCGGCCGCGGCGGGCGCGCTGTCGGTGGCCGAGAAGGTGGGGATCCCGTCGGTGTACGCGAGTTTCCAGAAGCTCGTGCTGCCGTCGCCGCACCACGCGCCGATGGCGTACCCGGGCCGCCCGTTCCCACCGGGGGTGACGGACAACCGGGTGCTGTGGGAATGGGACGCCGCGAGTGTCGAGGTGCTGTTCGGGGAGGCGCTGAACACCAACCGGGCCCGGAACGGGCTGCCGCCGGTGGACCACGTCCGGGATTACGTGATCGGCGAGCACCCGTGGCTGGCGGCGGATCCGGTTCTGGATCCTTGGCTGGGCTCGGATCTCGGCTCGGGGTTGGGGGCTTCGGGGGCGGGCCTGGTTTCGCGGCCGGTGGCCACGGACCTGGACGTCGTGCAGACCGGCGCGTGGTATCTGCCCGACGACCGTCCGCTCCCGGCTGACCTGGAAGCGTTCCTGGAGGCCGGTGAGCCGCCCGTGTACGTGGGTTTCGGCAGCATGCCCATGCACGGCTCGGAGGATCTGGCCCGGGTGGTCGTCGAGGCGGTCCGCGCGCAGGGCCGGCGCGCTGTCGTCTCCCGTGGCTGGGCCGACCTGTCCCTGATCGACGATGCCGACGACTGTTTCGCTCTCGGCGAGGCCAACCACCAGGCACTGTTCGCCCGTGTGGCCGCCGTCGTGCACCACGGCGGCGCGGGCACCACATCGACGGCCACCCGGTCCGGCACGCCCCAGGTCGTGGTCCCCCAGCTGGCGGACCAGCCGTACTGGGCGGCCCGGGTGGCGGACCTGGGCATCGGCGTGGCCCACGACGGCCCGTCGCCGACCTTCGAGTCCCTGTCCGCGGCCCTCCGGACGGCCCTGACCCCGGAGATCCACACCCGGGCCGCCGAGGTGGCCGCCACCACCCGCACCGACGGGGCGACGGTGGCCGCGAAGCTCCTGCTCGAGATGGTCAGCCGGGAGGGAACGCCTGTGCCCGCTTGGATCGCGCGGGGGTTGGTTGGCCGGGAAGGGGCGCGCGTGCCCGGGCGAACCGGACGGGCAGGGCAGTCGGTGAGCCGCATGCACGCGCCTGAGCCGGGTGGCGGTGGTCGGCCGGGAAGCCGCCTGCACTCATCTGGATCGGATGGGCAGGGCCGCCGGTGAGTGGCTTGCGCTCGCCTGAACCGGGTGGCCGTGGTCAGTCGGGAAGCCAGTTGCGTTCGCCTGAACTGGATGGGCACGGGCAGCCGGTTGCACTCGCCTGAAACGGGTGGCCGTGGGCGGTCGGGAAGCCGCTCGCACGCGCCTGAGCCGGGTGGCGGTGGTCGGCCGGGAAGCCGGTTGCGCTCACCTGAACCGGGGCGGCAGTGATCAGCCGGCAAGCCACCAGCACTCGCCGGAACCGGATAGGCACGGGCAGCCACGAAACCCACGAAACCCACCCAGCACCCGCCTCAACCCACCCGGCCGCCGGCACCCAGGAAAAGCCGCCCCCACCCGCCGGAATCACGCAGGATCGTCAGATCCCGCACAACCGCCAAGCCCCACCCATTCCGCGTTCCGCGAAGAGGGGGCTTGACAAGAGGTGGACAATAAAAAATCGGCGTGTCTTCCACAGTTTCACCAGTAACCCGTGGAATACCCGCCGTCGATAACATCAGAATAGCCGCTGTGAGGGGTTTGTGTCAACTCAGGGGTACGAAGACGAATTGCGGTCCGAGCGGAGCTACGTGGCCGGGCTTTACGCGCGGCTCGACGCCGAGCGTGCGCGGGTGAAGGGGGAGTACACGACGGCGTTGGGGGGTAACGGCGGGACGCCCATGGAGCGGGACGTCGAGGTGCGGGCGCGGGCCCGGGAGATGCGGCGGCTGGACGTGGCCGACGACGGGTTGTGCTTCGGCCGGTTGGACGCGCTTTCGGGGGAGCATTCCTATATCGGGCGGATCGGGCTGTTCGACGAGGAGAACGCGTACGAGCCGGTGTTGCTCGATTGGCGGGCGCCGGCGTCGCGGGCGTTCTATGTCGCCACGGGGGCCAGTCCGGAGAACGTGCGGCGGCGCCGGCAGTTCCACACGCGCGGGCGCCGGGTGGTCGAGTTCACCGACGAGGTGCTCGGGCGTCCCGGTGAGGGCGAGCACGGGGACGCGGCGCTGCTCGCGGCGGTCAACGCGCCGCGTGGTGAGGGCATGCGCGACATCGTCGCGACGATCCAGGCCGAGCAGGACCGGATCATCCGGCTCGACCATCCTGGCGTGCTGGTCATCGAGGGCGGCCCGGGCACCGGGAAGACCGTGGTGGCGCTGCACCGCGTCGCGTACCTGCTCTACACCCAGCGGGAGCGGATGGAGCGCCACGGGGTGCTCGTGGTCGGGCCCAACCCGGCGTTCCTGGACCACATCGGCCGCGTCCTGCCCTCGCTCGGCGAGTCCGACGTGGTGTTCATGACCGCCGGCGACCTCGTGCCCGGCCTGCGCGTCACCACCGAGGACGGGCCGGAAGCCGCGCGGTACAAGGGTTCGCTCAAGATGCTGGACGTGCTGAACGCGGCGGTCGCCGACCGGCAGCGGTTGCCGGCGCAGCCGATCCCGATCCAGCTCAAGGACGTCACGGTGCGGATCGACGCCGAGACCGCCGAGTGGGCCAGGGACGAGGCGCGCGCGAGCGGGCACCCGCACAACGAGGCGCGCGCCGCGTTCACCGAGATCGTCACGTACGTGCTCACCGAGCGGGCGATCGCGCGGATCGGCCGGGGCTGGCTGACCCGGGACGACCGCGAGGAATGGGAGAGCATGCGGGCGGACCTGCTCAAGGAGCTGGCCGACGACGCCGAGTTCACTGCCGCGCTCGACGAGCTCTGGCCCGTGCTGACGCCGGAAACCCTGCTGTCTCAGCTGTATTCCTCCCCCGAACGGCTGCGGGCGGCCGGCGCCGACCCGGTACTCCAGCGCGCCGACGGTGACGCCTGGACCGTGTCGGACGTGCCCCTGCTCGACGAGCTGGTCGACCTGCTCGGCCGGGACAAGACGGCGGACAAGCCGGTCGACGAGGCGGCCGAGCGGGAGCGGCGGGCCGAGGCCGAGTACGCCGCGGGCGTGCTGGACGTGATGAAGCTGGACCGCGAGGAAATGGACGAGGACGTCCTGCTGTCCGCCGAGAACCTGCTCTACGCCGAGGACCTGGCCGACCGCTTCGTCGAAGCCGACACCCGCACCCTCGTCGAGCGCGCCACCGCGGACCGGGACTGGACCTACCGGCACGTGGTGGTCGACGAGGCCCAGGAACTGTCCGAAATGGACTGGCGGGCGCTGATGCGGCGCTGCCCCAGCCGGTCGTTCACGGTGGTCGGCGACCTCGCCCAGCGCCGGTCGGCGGCCGGGGCGACGTCGTGGGACGCGATGCTGGAGCCGTACGTGCCCGGTCGCTGGACCTACCGGTCGCTGTCGGTGAACTACCGCACCCCGGCGGAGATCATGGCCGTCGCCGCCACGCTGCTCGCCGAGTTCGCGCCCGGGGCCCAGCCGCCGGAGTCGGTCCGCGCGTGCGGGGTCCGGCCGTGGTCCCGGCACATCGGCGGGGACGAGCTGGCCTCGGCCATCGAGGAGTTCGTCCGGGACGAAGCCGGTCGTGAGGGCACCAGCGTGGTGATCGGGCCGCCGGGGGTGCCGGGCACGATCCCGGCGTCGGAGACCAAGGGACTGGAGTTCGACGCGGTCCTGGTCGTGGACCCGGACCGGATCCTCGCCGACGGCCCCCGCGGCGCGGCCGAGCTGTACGTCGCGCTGACCCGCGCCACCCAGCGCCTCGGCGTCCTGCACCAAGGCCCGTTGCCGGAGGCGCTGAGCGGGCTCGCGGAGATCGGCACCGAGGCCGTGAGCCGGCGGCCGGCGTGACCGGCGAGGCCGCCCGGGTACGCGCGCCGGGCGGTCTCAGGACCGGGTGAGCACGCAGTCGCCGCAGACGGCGCCGGAGCCGGTGGGGGCGACGCGGTAGATCAGGCAGCAGCTGCGCCGCCGGAACCGGCCCTCGGCGCGGGTGCTCGTGCCGAGCAGGGGTGCGCGGTCGAGCAAGGCCGTGGCGAGCGCGTGCGCCCGCACCGTCCATTCAGGACGGTCGGTGCCCAGCATTGTGGCGGCGCCGTTCACGGCGGAGGCGACGTTGCCCCACAACACCTGGCCGGACAACGGGAACAGCCCGGTGACGAGCCGGATCGGGCCGTCGAGAACCTGCGAGGCCAGGGCGTCCACCAGTGCGTCGTCCGGAAGCGGCGGCCCGGACGGCGGCCGGACCGACAGCGGGACCGCGCCGCCGGGCACCGGCTCCCACCAGGTCCCGGCGAGGCCGAGGTCGAGCACCGTCCCGTCGCGGACGGCGAACGCGAGCGCGGGGGAGAGCAGCCGGGCCACCATGCCGAGGTGTGTCACGGACGCCGCGACCCGCCACTCGACGGCGTCGTCCGGGCGGCCGCCCGCGAGCGCGGTCCGGACGGAGGCGATGCGGGAGCCGAGCACGCTCTCGTCGGCCACCAGCTCGTCGAGCGGGCGCCACGGCGGTGTGGCCGTGGCGCCCGTGACGTGCGTGTGTACCGCGAAGAACGGGCCGAGGCCGGCGAAGTCCTCTGTCACACGGCCTGCGTGGCGGTGGTCCGGCGTTCGCGGCTGAGCAGCCGTTCGGCGAGCGGGCCGAACGACAGCCCGAGCGCGCCCCACAGGATCACCTGCGCGATGAGGGAGTAGAAGCGGAAGTCGAACAGCGTGTCGGCCGGGAAGCCCGGGTAGACGATCGCGCCGGCCGGGTTCTTCAGCGGCAGCGGGGTTTCGGTGGGCTGGACGCCGTACTCGGCCACGTTCGCCGACAGGTGCCCGAACGGCGGCAGCACGGCCATCAGGATCCCGATCACGACCACGAACGCGGCGCCCGCGATCAGGGACGCGTTCCAGATCCCCAGCCGCGGGGCGAGCCGCCGGCCGAGCCAGACTGCGGCGGCCAGGAACACCAGCGAGCCCACGACCATGATCAGGTACAGCCCGCCGCGGTCGCCGATGGTGTCCGGGTGCCCGATGGACGGCGGGTTGGCCGGGTACTTCAGGAACGGCACCAGGTACATGCCGAGGAACCCGGCGCCGGCCACCAGCAGCGCCAGGGTGCGCGGCCGCACCTTGCCGACGCGGCCGAGGCAGACGGTGTAGACGACCGTGAACAGCAGGCCCATGGCCAAGCCGAAGAGGATCATCCCGGCGCCGATGCCGACGTTGGCCTGCACGGCGCGGCTGAACAGCTCGGGGCCCTCCGACTCGGCCGGCTGCCCGGCGGCCTGGTCCAGCACGGCCTGCGCCGCGTCCCGGCCGCTCTCGTAGTCGATCGCCGCCTGGATCTGCGGTTCGGCGAAAATGCGGGCGAAGACGAACGCCAGCAGGCCCGCGAAGGCGCCGGTGAGCGCGCCGCGCAGGAGGAGCTTCTTCTCCATGTCCGGTTGTCCCGATCTTTCCGTGGTTCTGGATCAGGTTCAGTGACAGGGGAAGCCGAGGAAGTGCCGGGAGTCGTGCACGAACTCGTGGATGTGCATGTCGCTGCCGAACACCGAGGTCGCGCCCTGGTCGATGCCGATGAAGTAGTACAGCGCGAGTGCCAGCAGGGTCGCGCCGGCGAGCCAGACAACGGCCTTGGTCACGGGCAGGACGACCGGCGTCGAGGATTCGGCGGGCAGGGTGGTCATGGGGCCTCCTTCAGGGGATAACGCGTCCCACATCGGCTGGAGCGGCCCGGCGGTTCCTCGACCTGACTTGCCCGCGGCTGCAGTACAGCCACGGGCACACAGTGGCGCGACCGTGCCGGAATCTCACCGGCTTCGGGAAACCGCCGCGCCGCACGACAGTACGTCGCGGCGCGCGGGGGCGTCAATTGCCGTTGCCACCACTGGCCCCGGCTGTGCGGACGGTCACCGCCGCGGGCCTGGCGGAGTTACTCGGACTAGATATAGTCGGACGTCCTAGTGTTCTGTGGAAGGGCAGCACCAGATGAGCTACGAGACCATCACCGTCGGGCGTCCGGAGCCGCGCGTCGCGCTGATCACGCTGGACCGGCCGAAGGCGCTCAACGCGCTGAACCTCCGGGCCATGGCCGAGATCACCGCCGCGGCGGCCGAGCTGGACCACGACCCCGACGTCGGCGCGATCGTGCTCACCGGGTCGGACCGGGCGTTCGCGGCCGGGGCCGACATCAAGGAGATGGCGCCGCTGTCGTTCGCCGAGGCCCACGCGGCCGACTGGTTCGCGGGCTGGGACGCGCTGGCCCGCGTCCGCAAGCCGCTGGTCGCGGCGGTCGCCGGGTACGCGCTCGGCGGCGGCTGCGAGCTGGCGATGATGTGCGACCTGCTGATCGCGGCCGACACGGCGAAGTTCGGGCAGTCCGAGATCACCCTCGGCGTCATCCCGGGCATGGGCGGTTCGCAGCGGCTGACCCGCGCGGTCGGCAAGGCGAAGGCGATGGACCTGTGCCTCACCGGCCGCACGATGGACGCCGAGGAGGCCGAGCGCGCCGGGCTGGTGTCGCGGATCGTGCCGGCGGCGGACCTGCTCACGGAGGCGGTGGCCGTCGCCGCGAAGATCGCGAGCATGTCCGCGCCCGCGACGATGATGGCCAAGGAGGTCGTCAACCGCGCGTTCGAGACCGGGTTGGCCGAGGGGCTGCTGTTCGAGCGCCGGGTCTTCCACTCGACTTTCGCCACGCACGACCAGAAAGAGGGCATGGCCGCGTTCACCGGGAAGCGACCGCCGGAATTCCGGCACGCCTGAGCTGCTCAGCCCGCCGACCGGCCCTCGATCCAGTACGACTGGGTGAAGCTGTGGGACCGGTCGAGGCCGAGGTGGTCGCGGAAGACCGGGCGCACGGCCTTGACCAGTGACCGCTCGCCGGCCGCCCACGCGTAGCGGTCGGGGGCGGCGCTTTCGGCCGCGGTGATGGCCGCGGCGAGCGCGGCGCCTCGCTCGCCGTCCGGGGTGACCCAGGTGAACTCGGTGCCGGCGCGGGGTTCCTGTGGCAGGGCGAGGTGGTCGTCGTGGGAGTCTTCGAGGTAGACGCGGACGGCGACGGTGTCCGGCACATGCGCCAGCCAGCTGGTGATCGCGGGCAACGCGGTCGCGTCGCCGGCCAGGAGCACGGCCGTGGTGCCGTCGGGCACCGAGATCTTCGCCGGGGTGAGCGCGGCCTCGAGCTTTTCGCCGGGCTCCGCGCGGCGGGCCCACTCGCCGGCCGGGCCCGCGGTCTCGTGGAGGACGAAGTCCAGCGCGAACGTGCCGTCGCCGGGCCGGACGTCGACGAAGGTGTAGCCCCGCTGGCTCACTTCACCCTCGCCGCGCGCCGGGTTCGGCACCCACAGCCGTAGCCACAGCGTCGGGAACACGTCCAGCCCGCGCACGAACTCCGGCGCGCTGAACACGATCCGCCGGTACCACGGGGTGAAGTCCTTGATCGACACCACTTCGACCGCGTGGTTGCGCACGCCCATGAGGCGCAGCACGCCCCGTTGCCAGTTGGCCATCTGCGGTTCCTTCTTCCGGGGGGATGCGCCCCAATGTGGCGTTCGGTGCGCTCAACGCACCCAATGTGGCGTTCGGTGCGTCCAACGCAACCAACGCCACATTGGGGCGGTTCACGAGGTCTTCCGGCTCCGGCGGGTGAACAGCACCAGGCCGGTGCCGGCCAGCAGCAGGACCGCGCCCCACCACAGCGGGGCGAGGGTCGCGCCGGTGGAGGCCAGGTTGCCCGGCCGGAACGCGACGTCGGGGACCAGGTCGTTGCCCCCGCCCGTCCCGGCGCCGGTGCCGCCGGTCCCGCCCGCGGCGGGCAGCTGCGCGCAGTCCGCGGCGAGGGTCACCGCGGGCTCGTCCGCCGGCTCGCCGCCGTGGTAGAAGTCCGCGAACACGTCCGTCGGGTTGAGCACGGCCTTGATCCCGGACACGGTGAGCAGCCCGGCACCGGGTTCGTTGCGGGCCGCGGTCAGGTCGAGGGTCGCGAGCGCCACCCCCGGCCGGCTGACCGGCGGTGACGGCGCGCCCGTGCTGGTGGCGAGTTCGGCGTCCGCGTACAGCGTGCCCTTTCCTTGCGCCACCTGGATCTTCGGGTTCGCCAGGGAGAGCGTGAAGAAGTGCGCGGGGTAGCTGAAGGTGACCTTCCCGCCGAACTGCGCGGTGAACCCGCCCGCCGAGGTGTACCGCCCGGACTTCAACGCGAACCGGTAGGCGCCGGACGGGAGCCGGGAGTTCGCCACCTCGTCGACGGAGGTGATCACCGCGCCGTCCGACGCGGTGATCGAGTTTCCGGTCCCGTTGCCGACGTACTGCCGGAAGCTCTTTTTGAAGCCCCACACCAGGTTCCCCTGCGCGACCGCGCCGGGCTGCAGCACACAGGACGACGGCGGGGTGTTCGTGGGCGGGGTCGTCGGCGGGCCGGTGGGCGGGTCCGTGGGCGGTTTACCGGCCTGGCCGGGGAAAACGAGCTGCCCGGCGTCCAGCGCGTCACCGGTTTTGTAGAAGCCCGCGAACGCCGAGGCGCCCGCCTCCGTCAGCGTGGCCGAGGCGATGTCGGCGACCACGTCGTCACCCTGCTGCCGCGGCGCCCCGGCGAACTTCAGCTCGGCGAACACCACCGGCGCGGGCGCGCGGACCTGCTGCGGCGCGTCCTTGGTGCCGTAGAAGGAATACCCGACCGTGCCGCTGAGCGTGCCGGTGCCGTCGCCGCGGAAGGTGACCTCCGGGGCGGCGAAGCCGAAGTCCCAGATCTGGTGCGGCTCGAGGGTGAACCCGACCTTGCCGCCGAACGCCACGGTGCCCTTGCCCGTCGCCGGGTCGTAGCCGGACTTCGTGAACGGCCAGGTGTAGGGGTAGGGCGCGGCGGCCGGCGCGGCTTGGTCAAGGGTGGTCCCGGCCGAGGGTGTAATCGTCCCGCCGAACCGGCTGATGTAGCCGCGCCAGGACTGCTTGACGCCCCAGTGCAGCCCGGCCGTCCCGGTGCCGGGATCGCTGCCGCCGCCGGTGAAGCCCAGCGGCGTGGTGCGGTCCCAGGTGAGATCCGGCGTGTCCCAGCCGAAGACGTACACGCTGAACGGCTGGGTCTTCGCGTTGTACGTGGTCCCGAGGCTGGTGTACTCGGCCTTGACCGTGACGGTCAGCTCCCAGCTCCCGTCGGCGGCCAGCGGCAGCTGGGTTCCCTGCGGGTCCTTCTTGACCAGCTTGGCCACCTGGAACCCGGTGCCGAGGCGGTCGCGCACGTCGGCCTTCGCCGGGCCGACGCGCACGCCGTAACCCTTGCCGCCGTTGGCATCCGGGTCGAAACCGGTGCCCTTGACGGTGATCGACGTGCCCGCCGGGTCGAGCCCGGTGGCCGGGGTGACGGTCACCGCCGGGGTGAACGCCGGGCGGTCCGCGGCCAGCGCGGGCGCGGCGGACAGCCCGCCGAGCTGTGTTGTGCCAAGCAGTGTGGCGGCGAGCAGGGCGCCCGCCCATCTGCGTACGGTCACGGGGGTCATTTCCCTTCCTGATCGGCTCCGCGCGTGCGGCGGCGCCGCAGCAGGAGCGGGGTGAGGACCGCGGCCAGCACGACCACGGCCGCGATGACGGCGTAGACCCACCAGGTACTGCCCGAAGACTCCGCGGCGGCGTCGCGCACGGGGGGAGTGGCCACAGCGGACGGAACCGGCGCGGCGGACGGGCTCGGCGGCGCGCTGGAAGTGGGCGGCGGCGGGGTGCTGCTCGACGGCGCGCTGGGGGTGGCCGGCGGTGGGTTGTCCGGCGCGGCTTTTTTCTGGCCCGGCACGGCGAAGGAGATCGGCGTGAACGTCTCGTTGTTCGCGTTGGCCACGCCGTGCGCGCCCACCGTGATCAGCCCGCAGCTGGTCTTGAGGCAGTCGACGTCGACCACGTTCCCGTCGCGGTCGGTCGCCTTGAACCGCGCGCCGGGCACGACGAGCTGCGTGCTCCACGAGCCGTCCGCGGTGATCTCGCCGCCGTTGGCCGAAGACGCGGTATCGCCGCCGGGGAAGGAGATGAACCGCTGGAAGCCGCGGTTGTCCTTGGTCTCCTTGTCGGGCACGTAACGGTAGGTGGCGCCGGACGCCCCGCCCTTGCTGGGCTGCCACGCGCCGTCGGACACCCAGCCGAACAGCAGGTAGATGCCGCCGAAGCCCTTCGGCACCGACTGGAAGCCGGAGCCGCTGACCTTCAGCACGGTCGCGTAATCGGGGTCGGCGGTCGAGGGGGACGCCTGGACGTGGGCCGCGGGGGCCGGAGCCGCCGACGCTGCCCCGGGCAGGGCGGTTAGCAACACCGCCAGGGGCAGTGCCGTCAGCATCGCGATGGGGGACTTGCGCATCAGCTCTCCTCGGCTGGTCGGTGGGGCTGGGCCGGTTGGCTGGATTCGGCTGGTTGGCCGGGCTGGGCTGGTTCGGCGGGCTGGGCCGGTTGGCTGGATTCGGCTGGTTGGCCGGGCTGGGCTGGTTCGGCGGGCTGGGCCGGTTGGCTGGATTCGGCTGGTTGGCCGGGCTGGGCTGGTTCGGCGGGCTGGGCCGGTTGGCTGGATTCGGCTGGTTGGCCGGGCTGGGCTGGTTCGGCGGGCTGGGCCGGTTGGCTGGATTCGGCTGGCTCGCCGGGCTCGGCTGGTCGGTAGGGCAGGGCCGGTCGGCCGGATTCGGCAGGCCGGCCGGGCAGCGCTGGCTCGCCGGGCGGGGCCGATCGATAGGGCAGGACCACAGGGCGGCCGGTCCGCGGGTGCGCGAACACCTCGACCGGATGCCGGTAGACCTCGCCCAGCAGCTGTTCGGTCAGCACGTCGGCGGGTGGTCCGAGCGCGGCCAGCCGTCCGGCCGACAGCAGGGCGACGCGGTCCGCGTGCGCGGCGGCCAGCCCGAGGTCGTGCAGGACCACCAGCACGGCGTCGCCGGCGGCGGCGCGGGCCGCGGCGACCGCGAGCACTTCCTCGGTGTGGCGCAGGTCGAGCGCGGCGGTCGGCTCGTCGAGCAGCAGCACGCCGGTGTCCTGCGCGAGCACCCGCGAAAGCGCCGCCCGCGCCTGCTCCCCGCCGGACAGCGTGGTGAACCGGCGCCCGGCGAACTCGGTCAGGTCAGTGGCCGCGAGCGCGCGGGCGACGGCGGCGTCGTCCTCGGCTTCGTTCGGAGTGCCCGCCCACGGGGTGCGGCCCATCCGCACGACGTCGCCGACGGTGAACGGGAAGGTCACGGTGTGCTGCTGCGGCAGCACGGACCGCCGCCGCGCCAGGTCCACTGTGGACCATTTACGCAGCGGGGCGCCCAACACGCGGACCTCGCCTTCGTCCGGGGTCAGGTCGCCGGCCAGCAGGGCCAGCGCGGTGGACTTGCCCGCGCCGTTCGGCCCGGCCAGCGCGAGCACCTCGCCCGCCCGGACGTCGAGGGAAACCTGGTGCAGCAACGGTTTCCCGTCCACCGAGTAGGAGACCCCGGCCAGTTCGGCGGCGACCGTGCCCGCTTCAGGACGCCGGGGCAGCGTGCTCGTGCGGCGGCTCATGCCCACCCGCCCGAACGGCGCCGCGTGCGCAGCAGCAGCCAGAAGAAGAACGGCCCGCCGACGAGCGCGGTGAGGATGCCCAGCGGCAGGTCGGCGTAGTCGAACAGGGTGCGCGCCGCCAGGTCCGCGGCGCTCAGCAGCAGCGCGCCCGCGAGCAGCGACGCCGGGATCAGCACCCGGTGCCCCGGCCCGGTCAGCATCCGGACCGCGTGCGGCACGATCAGCCCGACGAACCCGATGATGCCCGAGTAGGACACCGCCGCCGACACCATCAGCGCCACGGCCACGATCGCCGTCAGCCGCAGTGCTTCGACGTTCACGCCGAGGTGCCGCGCGGGCCGTTCGCCGAGCGCGAGCAGGTCGAGCCGCCGCGCCAGCGTGACGGCCACGGCGATGCCGGCGACCGCGAATGGCAGCAGCGTCACCACGTACGGCCAGCGCGCCGAGGACAGGGAACCCAGCTGCCAGAACACGATCTGCTCACGCGCGGCCTGGTCCCCGGCGAACAGCGTGAACGAGATGACGGCGCTCGCCACCGCGTTCACCGCCACGCCGGTGAGGATCAGCGTGACCACTTCGGACCGTCCGCGGGAGCGGGCCAGCGCGTAGACGCCGAGGGTGGTCACCAGCCCGCCGGTGAAGCCGAGCGCGGGCGTGGTGAACGCGCCGAGGAACGTCGCGCCGGACACGATGGACAGGCTCGCCCCGACCGCCGCGCCCGAGGAGACGCCGACCACCGCGGGCTCGGCCAGCGGGTTGCCGAACACGCCCTGCATCAATGCGCCGGACACGCCGAGCACCGCGCCGACCAGCAGCGCGAGCACCACCCGCGGGAACCGGACCTGCCACAGCGTGCCCTCGGCGAACGGGTCGGTGATCCCCGGGCCGAGGCCGGCGCGGTGGGCCAGCGACGCGGCGACGTCGCCGATCGGGATGCCGAACTGGCCGGTGCCCGCGGAGAAGAGCGAGACCGCCACCGTGGCGACGGCGAGCACCACGAAAAGCGTGGTGACGCGGACTTTCCGGCTCATCCGGCGGCACCGGGGGAGTAGAGGGTGCGGGCGAGCGCGTCGAGGACGTCGGCGGTGTGCGGCCCGAAGCTCAGGATCTGCGCGTCGTCCATGTCGACGAACCGGCGGTGCAGCCCGGCGGGGGTCTGCGCGACCCCGGGCACCCGCAGCGCGCCGTCGACCCCGCCGACGGACTGGAGTCCTTTGGTCATCACGAGGATCACGTCGGGCTTGGCCTTCACCAGCGCTTCGGGGTTGACCGGCCGCATGCCCTCGACGCCGGCCTCGGTGGCCACGTCCTCACCGCCGAGCGCGTCGATCAGCGAGTCGGCCCCGGAGCCTTTGCCGAACAGGTAGTAGACGCCGGCTTGCCCGCGCAGGTAAAGGAAGACGATCCGCAGCCGCCGCGCGGGATCGGCGGGGGCGACCTTCGTGATCTCCGCCTTTTTCGCGGTTATCTCGCCGTTCAGGCGCGTCGCGAGCTGTTCCCCGGCAGCCGGGGCGCCGAGCGCGTCGGCGACTCCGCGCACGAGCCGGCCGACGGTGTCGATCGTCCTTTTCGGATCCAGCACCACGACCGGCACGTGCGCGTCCCGCAGTTGCAGCACCGCGTCCCACGGCCCGATCGTCGTGTCGGTCAGCACGACGGTCGGGCGCAGCGCGAGGATCGCCTCGGCGTTGAGCTGGTGCCCGTTGTGCGTGACCAGCGGCAGTTTCCGCGCCGACGGGAACGCGGTCGAGACGTCCCGGCCGACCACCCGGTCCCCGAAGCCGAGGCCGAACACCGTCGCCGCCAGCGTGCCCGCCATGTCGAAGGCGAGGATCCGGCTGGTGTCGGTGACCGTGACGCGGGTGCCCTGGTGGTCGGTGACCGTGACCGGCAGGTGCTGGGCCGGCGCCGGTGGCGCGACGATGTCCGGCTGGCCGAGCACCGCCGTGGCCGGGCCGGTGAACGACCTCGGGTCCGACGGTGGTGTCAGCTCCGTGAGCGGCGGGCGTGGTCCGCCGGCCGGACCGGCCGGGCTCGCATCCGGCGCCGCGCATCCGGCCAGCAGCACCAGCGTGAGCAGAACCGCAGCAGGCAGCAACCCCCTTGACAGCATTAGGCAAGGCTAACCATATTGGCAACGCATAGGTAAGCCTTGCCTAATGCTGTTACTTCGTTGTGATGGAAGGACTTCCTGACATGTCGAAGAGATCCGTGCTGCTCCGTGCTGCCCTGGTCACCGCGGTCGCGGCCACGGCGGCGGGCCTGGCCGCCGCACCGGCGTCCGCTGCCCCGGGCAACGCCACGCACAACGGCCTGACGCTCTCGGCGTCCAACGCCACCGGGCTCGCTGCGGCGGGCGAGACGATCACCGTCACCGGCAGCGGTTACGACGCCGCGAAGGGTTACTACGTCGCGTTGTGCGCGGTGCCTTCGGATTACAGCTACGGCGCCAAGCCGGGCCCGTGCGCCGGCGGCAACGGGCAGGGCGGCACCGGGGTCGGCCCGTCGGCCTGGGTGACCAACTCGGCCGGCGGCACCTCGCCGATCGCCGCGAACGGCTCGTTCACCACGCAGATCCGGATCGCCCGCGCGAACAGCGGGCTCGACTGCGGCGACGCGGCCGTCACCTGCGCGATCGTCTCGCGCCGTGACCACCTGTCCGCGGACGACCGCACTGCCGACGTGTTCATCCCGGTCAGCTTCAGCTGATCTTCGCCCGAAGTCCCTGAAGGCCACCATGAGGGCACCGAGGTCCCTCATGGTGGCCTTCAGGGCAAGCACGTCCGGAGGAAGTCGTGAGCGGGGGTGTGGTTAGGCTAAGTTAAGTCCGGCCAACCCCGAGGAGTGTCCCCATGAGTCTGTCCCGTCGCGGTCTTCTGCTCGGCTCCGCCGGTGCGGCGCTGGTCCTGGCGGGCTGCGGCTCCGGGACGCAGGACTCGGCGGCCCCCGCCGCGGCGGCCGGGTTCCCGGTCACCGTGCCGGGAAAGCTCGGCGCGACAACCGTGACGGCGCCGCCGAAGCGGGTCGTCGCTTGCGGGTATCTGCGCGACACCGACCTCGCGCTCGCGCTCGGCGCGAACCTGGTCCTGTCGGTGCGGAACCAGTCGTTCGCGAGCGGGCTGGCGGAGTGGGCGAAACCCGGCGCGGGCGTCGAGGTCGTGTACAGCGAGAGCGGGCTGCCGTTCGAGAAGATCGCCGCGGCCAAGCCGGACCTGATCCTGGCGAGCGACGACTACGACCTCACCAAGGACTTCCCGACGCTGGGCAAGATCGCGCCGACGCTGGGCTACCTCAACGGCACCGGCAAGGACAGCTGGCAGCAGATGGCGCAGCGCACCGGCGACGTGCTCGGCCGGCGCCCGCGGGCCGACGACCTGATCAAGCAGGTCCAGGCAAAGGTCGCCGCGGCCAAGGCGGCGCACCCGGAGTTCGCCGGGAAGACGTTCACCTTCGGGCCGGCGTCCTCGGGCCAGATCTACACGATCAGCAGTGAGACCGACGCGGCGACGACGTTCTTCGCGCAGCTCGGGCTCAAGCTGTCGCCGAAGGTGACGAACCTGCCGGCTTCTTCGACTCCCGGCCGCTCGCAGATCTCGCCGGAGCGACTCGACCTGCTGGACGCCGATGTGCTGATCCTCAGCTACAGCGACCAGAAGTCGCGCGCCGAGCTCGAGGCCAACCCGCTCTTCCAGGCCCTGCCCGCGGTGAAGCGCGGTTCGTACGTGCCGCTGGACCAGGGCACGGCGATCGCGATGGCCTTCCCTTCGGTGCTCAGCATTCCGTTCGCGCTCGACGCGGTCGTGCCCAAACTGGCCACGGCGGTCAAGAGCGGGGCATGATCGCCGGTGTGCGAAGCCTGACCGAGATCCGCCGCCCGGTCCGCGGCCGGGTGACCGTGGCGGCGGTGCTGCAGGCGGTCGCCGCTGCGCTGTCGGTGGTGCCGATGGTGGCGGTGGTCGAGATCGGCCGCCGTCTGCTGGAGGGACGCACCGAAGGGCTGTGGCCGATCGCGTGGCTCGCCGTCGGGCTGCTCGCGGTGCGGCTGGTGCTCTACCTGGTTTCCGGGCTGGTGAGCCATTTGGCCGACGCCGAGCTGGCGATCACCCTGCGCCGCCGGCTGGCCGACCACCTCGCGGTGCTGCCGCTGCGCTGGTTCGCCGGCGGTGTCTCGGCGAAGGTCAAGACCACCGTGCAGGACGACGTCGCCGCGTTGCACCACGCGGTCGCGCACGCCCAGGGCGACCTCGCCGCGGCCGTGACCGGGCCGGTGGTGATCGTCGCGTACCTGCTGTGGGCCGACTGGCGGCTGGCGCTGCTGACCGTCGCCGTAGTCGCGGGCGCGCAGGCGATCCGGATGCGGCTGGCCCGGCGCGCCGCCGAGCCGGTGGGGCGCATCGCGGCCGCCAACGTCGAACTCTCCTCCGCCGCGGTCGAGCTGGTGCAGGGCATTTCGGTGGTCAAGGCGTTCGGCGCCGCGCAGGCGCCCGAGCGGTTCCGCGCCGCGGCCGAGGCGTACGTGGCCGCGAACGACGACGCCCAGCGGGTGTTCACCGGACAGCGCAGCCTGACCCGGGCGACGGTCGCGCCGGCCACGATCCTGTTGCTGGTCACCGGGTGCGGGGTCGCGTTCGCCGCGGCGGGCTGGACGCGGCCGATCGACGTCGTCGCGTTCGTGCTGCTCGCGGTGGGCCTATTCGAGCTGCTGACGCCGATCTACTCGGCCCGCGACCAGCGCCGTCGCGCGGTGGCCGCGGCGGGGCGGGTGAACGCGCTGCTGGACGAGCCCGCGGAGCCGGTGCCCCAGCGGCCCGCGACCGTGCCGTCCGGGCCGCTCACCGTCGAGTTCGCCGACGTCCGTTTCGGTTACTCCAACGGCCACGAGGTGCTGCACGGCATCAACGCGGTGCTCGCGCCCGGCACCGTCACCGCGCTGGTCGGCCCGTCCGGCGCGGGGAAGTCCACGCTCGGGCTGCTGCTCGCGCGCTTCCACGACGTCACCGGCGGCGAGATCCGGCTGGGTGGGACCGACATCCGCACCCTGGCGCGCGCCGAGCTGTACCGGCACGTCGGGTTCCTGTTCCAGGACGTGGTGCTGCTGCGGGCTTCGGTGCGGGAGAACATCGCGCTGGCCGACCCGGACGCGAGTGACGAAACCGTGGTGGCTGCGGCCAAGGCGGCGGCCGTGCACGAGCGGATTCTCGCCCTGCCAAGGGGTTACTGCTCGGTGGTGGGGGAGGACGCGCTGCTGTCCGGCGGGGAGGCGCAGCGGGTGAGCATCGCCCGCACGCTGCTCGCCGACACCCCGATCCTGGTCCTCGACGAGGCCACCGCTTTCGCCGACCCCGAATCGGAGGCCGCCGTGCAGGACGGGCTGGCCGAGCTGGCGGGCGGGCGCACCGTCCTGGTCATCGCCCACCGGCTCCGCACGATCGCCGACGCCGACCAGATCCTCGTCCTGGACGACGGTCACGTCGTCGAGCGCGGCCGGCACCAGGAGCTGCTCGCCGCGGACGGCCGGTACGCCCGCATGTGGCTGGCGCAGCAGGGGGGACGCTCGTGATCACGCTGCTGTTCCGGGTCGTCGGCGACACGCGCCGCCGGCTGTTCACCCGGTTCCTGGTGTCCACTGTGGTCTATTCGCTCGCCGAGGGCGCGGCGTTCGGGCTGCTGGTCCCGCTGCTCACGGCGTTGCTGGGCGGGCAGCCCGGGGAGGCGGCGTGGTGGCTGCTGCCGCTGGCCGCGGCCGTGGTCGTCGGCTGGTTCGCCCACTACGACATGGGATTGCGGGCGCTGGAGCTGTCCTCGGCGTGGCGGCGGTCGCTGTACGAGCGGCTGGGCCGGCACGTCGCGCGGCTGCCGCTCGGCTGGTTCACCGGTGCCCGCACCGGCGAGCTGCAGCAGCTGCTCGGCCAGGGCGTCGGCACCGCGGCGCGCACGCCCACGCTGGTGCAGGCGCTGATCGGCGTGGTGGTGACGCCGTCGGTGATCTTCGTGGTCCTGCTCTTCGCCGACTGGCGGGTGGCGCTCGCGGTGCTGGTCACGGTTCCGGTGGTGCTGCTGGTGTTCTTCTTCGGCGGACGGCTGACCGTGCGGGCCGAGGCGGCGCACGACGCGGCTTCGGCGGAGGCGAGCGCGCGCCTGGTGGAGTTCGCCGGCGCGCAGCCGGTGCTGCGGGCGAACGGCCGTTCCCGCGGTGGCCGCGCGCGGCTCGACGAGGCGCTGGACGGGCAGTACCTGGCGGCGCGGCGGGAGGTGCTGGGCGCGTTGCCGGGCCAGCACCTCGGCCAGCTCGCCATCCAGCTCGCGTTCACCGCGGTGCTCGTCGTCGGGCTGCTGCTCGCGACGGACGGGGTGGTGACGCCGGCCCGGATCGTCGCGGTCCTGGTGCTGGGCCTGCACTTCCTGCAGCCGTTCGGGGTGGTCGCGGGGGTCGCGAACTCGCTGCGCGCCTCCCGCGCGGCGCTGGAGCGGATCGACGCCGTGCTGAGCACCCCGCCGCTGCCGGAGCCGGCCGAGCCGGGTCGCGTCGGCGAGCCGTCGGTCGAGCTGCGCGACGTGCGGTTCGGCTACGGCGATTCGCCGGTGCTGGACGGCTTTTCCCTGACGGTGCCCGCCGGGTCGACCACGGCGCTGGTCGGCCCGTCCGGCGCGGGCAAGACGACGGTGACGAAGCTGGTCGCCCGGTTCTTCGACGTCGACGCCGGGTCGGTGACCGTCGGCGGCACGGACGTGCGCGAGCTGTCCACTGTGGATCTGATGGCCGCGGTCTCCCTGGTGTTCCAGGACGTCCACCTCTTCGACGGCACGATCGAGGAGAACATCCGGCTCGGCCGCCCGGCCGCGACCGCCGAGCAGGTGCGCGACGCCGCCCGCCGCGCCCGCGTCGACCCGATCGCCGACCGGCTGCCCGGCGGCTGGGCGAGCCGCGTCGGGGAGGGCGGCCGCCTGCTGTCCGGCGGCGAGCGCCAGCGCGTCGCCATCGCCCGCGCCCTGCTGAAGGACTCGCCGATCGTGCTGCTGGACGAGGCGACGTCCGCGCTCGACGCGGAGAACGAGGTCGCGATCCACGAAGCCCTGCGGGAGCTGGCGGACGGACGCACGCTGCTGGTCATCGCCCACCGCCTCTCGACGATCACCCACGCCGACCGTATTGCCGTGCTCGACGGCGGGGTCGTGGCGGAACTCGGCCGCCACGAAGAGCTTCTGGAGGCGGGCGGCCGTTACGCGCGTCTCTGGCACGAGCACGAGCGGGCCCGCGGGTGGCGGATCACCGCCCGGGAAGGCTGAGAGGTGTGTGCCCTGAAGGCCACCTTCAGGGTCGTATCTGCCCTCATGGTGGCCTTCAGGGCACAGCGCGAGGCGCCCGGTCAGTCCAGTGCTGAGTTCTTCGTCTCGGGTGCCCACAGCACCGACACGACCAGCCCGATCACCAGTACCACGGTCAGGATCAGCATCGTGGCGGAGAAGCCGATCCCGTCCAGGCTCAGCGGGAGCAGGAACGTGCCGATCGCCGACCCGATGCGGCTGAGGCCGTTGAGCAGGCCGACCCCCGAGCTGCGCAGGTCGGTGGGGAACAGCTCCGGCGGGTAGACCTGGTCCAGGTTGACCGCCGCCGACATGGTGAAGGTGAAGACCAGGAACAGCGGGAACAACAGCGCCGTCGGGGCGTCCGGCCAGATCGCCATCGGCGCCATGGACACGATCAGGACCACGAACGACCAGATGGTCAGCCCGCGCCGGCTCGACTTGGCGACCAGCCACAGGCCGCCGAGGCTGCCCGCGAGCAGGAAGAGGTTGAGCAGGCCGTCGCTGGTCGTGTCCTCCCCGCCGACGCCCATCTTCAGCAGCACCAGCGGCAGGAAGGTGTAGATGGCGAAGTACGGCACCACCTGCGCGTTGTAGAAGATCGCGCCGAAAGCCGTGTTACGCCGGTACTTCGGGCCGAACAGCTCCCGATAGGACACCCGCCGCACCGCGCGGTAGGTGCGGACCAGCGACTCGAACGCACCGTCGTCGCCGCCGAGCCGGCGCACCACGGCCCGTGCCTGCTCGACGCGGCCCTGCGTGAGCAGCCACCGGGGCGATTCCGGCACGCCGATGCGCAGCAGCACCACGGCGATGGCGGGCACACAGCTCGACGCCAGCAGCCAGCGCCACGAGTCGTCGCCGAGGGAGACGACGTAGTTGCCGAGGAAAAACGCCGCCACGTAGCCGACGGTCCACAGCACGGTCAGCGAGGCCAGCAGCCCGCCGCGGTACTTGCGGGGCACGAACTCCGCCACCAGTGTCGGCCCCAGCGCGTAGTCCGCGCCGATCCCGATGCCGATCAGCAGTCTCAGCACGAACAGCTGCACCGGGTCGTGCACGAAGAACTCGGCCGCCGAAGCGACGGCGATCAGCAGGAAGTCCACTGTGTACAGACGCTGCCTGCCGATCTTGTCGGCCGCCCAGCCCACCACGATGCTGCCGAGGAAGATCCCGATCAGCGCGGACGCCCCAAGTAGCCCCTCCCACACCGTGCCGAAGCCGAGCTGGGCGGCGATCACCGGCAGGGCGATGCTGATGATGCCCAGCTCGTAGCCGTCGGAGTAGTTGGCGCAGAAGGTCAGCGCGGTGATGCGGATATGGAAGCGGTTGAGCGGGACGTCGTCGAACACTGGGGAGTCGGACGCTGCTGTCTCTCCTCCCTTTTTACTCGGGGAGGAAGAGGTCTTGCTCTGCGGCATAGTCTTCGAAGCCTTCCAGTCGTTGCCGGGCCAGGGCGCCGGCCGCGTCGGCCATCGCCTCGACCAGCGCCACGGTCAGCGAGACGACCGCGGCGTGGGAGTCGAACACGAACTCGGAGGCGACGGCCGCGCTCAGCACGTCGTCGGCGTACGGGGTGAGCGCCGAGACGGGCCGGTCCGTGATCAAGAGGGTGCGCAGGCCCAGTGAGCGGGCCTGTTCGAGGGCGGCGGCGCTTTCCCGTGGGTAGCGGGGGAGCGCGACCACGACCAGCGTCCGCGCGCCACACCGGTCGGCGTGCCGCAGGGAGTCGCCGAAAACGCTGCCGGAGTCGGTGAGCAACCGGACGTCCGGGTGGATTTTGGTGGCCAGGTAAGCGAAAGACGCCGCCTGCGCGGCCGAAACCCGGTAGCCGGCCACGACCAGCGGGCGGGATTCCATCAGTCCCGCCGCGATGCCGCGCAGCCGTGTGTCGTCGGCCAGTTGTGCGCGCAGCGCGGTGAGGTTGCGCAGGTCGGCGTCGATGGCGTCCTGGAACTTGGTGCCGCCGGCCTCGGGTGCGGGCAAGGCCGAGGCGTCGCGCAGGTAGCGGCGGAACCCGGCGTAGCCGTCGAACCCGAGCAATGCCACGAACCGGGTCACCGACGGCTGGCTGACCTGCGCGTACTCGGCGAGCTCGGCGCTGGTGAGTGCCGCGGCGTCGGCCGCGTGGTCGGCGAGGTAGCTGGCGATGCGCCGCTGCGCCGGGGTCAGCCGGTGGGCGGTGAGCAGTTCGTGCAGCGACCGGGACACCCGGGCCTCCGTCCTCGCCGTCTGGTCTTGCCATCGGGGCGAATGAATAGTTTCATGTCACAATAGGAATGAATGAAAACTTGTCAAGAGGGATGGCGATGACCGACACCAGCCGGATCGAGATCAGCGGGGCCGGGCTCCGGTGCGCCGACGTGGTCCGTGTGGCGCGGCGCAGCGCGTGGACGGAGCTGGCCCCGGAAGCGCTGGCCCGGGCGGAGCAGGGTTACGAGCTGGCCGTGGAACTCGGGGCCAAGCGCGCTGTGTACGGCCGCACGACCGGCGTCGGCGCGAACCGGCACACCGTGGTCGACCCGGAGTCCGCCGACCACCACGGCCTGCGCCTGCTGCGCAGCCACGCGAGCGGCACCGGCGAACCGCTGCCCGACGACGTGGTGCGCGCGGTGATGGCGATCCGCCTCAACCAGCTCGCCGCCGGCGGCAGCGGGGTGCACCCGCGGCTGCTGGAGGCGCTGGCGACGGCGTTGCGGGTCGGCGCGCTCCCGCTCGTGCACTCACGCGGCGCCATCGGGACCGGCGACCTCACCGCGCTCGCGGAGATCGCGCTGACGCTGGCGGGGGAGCTGCCCTGGGCGGCGGGAAACCTCGACCCGCTCGCGATCAGCCCCGGCGACGCGCTCGCGTTCATCTCCAGCAACGCCGCCACGCTGGCCGAGGCCGTGCTCGCGTGGCACGACCTGACCCGTCTGCTCGCGGCGAGCCACGTCGTGACCGCGCTGACGTTCTGCGCGCTCGGCGGCTCGGCGGAGGCTTATTCGGAACGCGTGCACGCCGCCCGCCCGCACCCCGGCGCGGTGCGCTGCGCCGCCGAACTGCGCCGCCTGCTCACCGCGGCCGGCGACCCGCCCGAGGGGCGGCGGCTGCAGGACCCGTTCGGGCTGCGCGCTTTCCCCCAGGTCCAGGGCCCGGCGCTGGACGCCGCGGCCGCCGTCGAGCGGGTGCTCGGCATCGACCTCAACGCGGCCGCGGAGAACCCGCTCATCGACATCGAAACCCAGCAGGCCTACCACCACGGCCAGTTCTCCACGGCTCACGTCGCGCTCGCGTTCGACCACCTCCGCGCCGCGCTGCACCACGTCGCGGAGCTGTCCACGGCGCGCCTCGGCGACCTGGTGGAGCCGGATCTCAGCGGCCTGCCGCCGTTCCTCAGCGAGGGGCCGCCGGGCAGCTCGGGGATCATGATCCTCGAGTACGTCGCCCACGACGCGCTGGGCACGCTGCGCCACGCGGCCTCCCCGGTCACGCTCGGCACCGCCGTGATCTCCCGCGGCCTGGAGGACCACGCGAGCTTCTCGACCCACGCCGTGCGCAGCACCGTCGCCGCCACCGCCGCGTACCGGACGGTGCTCGCCTGCGAACTGCTCGCCGCGGTCCGGGCCCTGCGGATGGCCGGCACGGAACTGCCGGACACCCCGGTGCGCGAGGCCTTCCGGCTGGCCGCGGGCAGCCTGCCGCACATCGCGGAGGACCACCCGCTGAGCGCGGAAATCGGGCAGGCCGAGCGGCTGCTGGACCGGCTCGCGGTGCTCTGAAGCGGCTACGCCGGCAGGTCGGCCGTGGTCAGCTCGGCTTTGGCCGACGTCCGGCGAGAAGGCGGCGGGCTCGTGGAGCGTGCCGTCGGCCCGGCCGCCCGGCACACCAAACTGAGCCGCGGCACCGCGTCGGCCCGGTCTGCATCGAGGAGGCACGTGCCGCGATCGTCGCGGCGGAAGCGGCCGTGCTGGGGACGGCGACGTCGATCGGCGCGATGGACCTGGCTGTCGTCAGGCAGCCGAGTCCATCGCGCTTCGAGGAGCGATGCCGGCGGGGCTACGCCGGCAGGTCGGCCGTGGTCAGTTCGGCTTTGGCCATGGTGTGGTTGAGATAAGCGGGGAAGACCTGGCCGTGGCCGGCGGCGACCTCGTCGGCGGCCTCGGCTTTCACCGACCAGCCCTGGGCGCGCAGCCAGGTGGCGGGGTCGCGGCGGGGGACGGTGTTGAGCAGGCCGTCCATCTCGATTCCGACGCGCTCCGAGGCCTTCAGCTCCCGCATCATGCGGTCCATCGACTCGACGTCGCCGCCGGGGACCTGCTCGACGCCGATCCGGCTGCCGGGCGCGGAACGGGCGTGCACGATCTCGAACAGCTCTTCCTCGGCCCGCGCGGGCAGGTACGGCAGCAGTCCTTCGGCGAGCCACACGGTCGGCCGGGACCGGTCGAAGCCGGCGCTTTCCAGTGCGGCGGGCCAGTTGTCACGCAGGTCCGCGGCGACTGGGTGACGACGGCAGCGCGGGCGGGCGTTCAGGCTGTCGAGCACCTGCTGCTTGAACTCCAGCACTCGCGGCTGGTCCACCTCGTAGACGTCCCGGCCGGTCAGGTCCAGGCGGTAGGCGCGCGCGTCGAGCCCGGCCGCGAGGATGACGATCTGGGGCGCGCTGGAGCCGGCGATGAGGTCGTCGAAGAAGCGCGAGCGCAGGCCCATGTACGCGGACATCGCGGCCCACATCTCGTCGTCGCCGGCGTCCTCCGGTCCCGTCGGCATCGGCCGCGGCGGGTTCGCCGCGCGCACGAACGCGGCCGCGAACGGGTCGTCGACCAGTCCGTCCGCGGAGCCGGTCGCGATCGCCCGCGCCGACGCGACCGCCAGCGCGGTCAGGCCCACACCGGTGGTGATGTCCCACTGCTCGTGCGTTTCGGTCATCGGTGCCCCTCTCTACCTCCGGCTTTTCCGAGCCTCAGCATGGCACTGTGCGATCATCCGGGTGCGTACGGTGAGCGAAATGCCCGACTTGATCTTTGTGGCCCGCGTCACTATTCATGGGAATCCGTAAGGACTCGGCAACCGGTTCCGGCGCTTCGCGTGGCGTACAAAGGGACGCAGAGGTGATGCCCGTGTCCGTCGTACGGCGTGAGCGGTTATGGCGGTGGGCGGTGGCCGGCGTGGTCGCGGTGCTGCTCGTCGCCGCGCCGCTGGTCGCCGGCGCCGTGGGGCCGTCCGGGAATTCGATCGACGCCGGGCGGCTGCGGGACCTGGTGCAACGCTCGGATTCCGTGATGTACGACGGTGAGGCGCAGAGCACCGGCTCGCTGGCGTTGCCGGAGCTGCCGAACCTCGCCGACGTTTCGGCGCTGTTCGCCGGGACCACGACGATGCGCGCGTGGTACGCGGGGCCCGACCGGTATCGCGTGGCCACGCTGACCACCGCGGGCGAGCACGACGTCTACCGGCTGCCCGAGGGCGAGTACACCTGGGACTACGGCGCGAACATGCTCACCGAGCTGGCCGGGCGGCCCGCCGTCCGGCTCCCGCGCGCGAGCGACCTCCTGCCGCCCGAGCTGGCGCGGTGGATTCTCCGCTCGGCGCCGGGCGAGGCCGTGACCACGCTGCCCGCCCGCCGCGTCGCCGGGATCGACGCGTCCGGGCTGCGGCTCGTGCCCGCCGACCCGGACACGACGATCGGGCAGGTCGACCTCTGGGCCGATCCGGTGAGCGGACTGCCCGTGCGCGTCGAAGTGACCGCGCGCGGACAGCGGAATCCCGTGCTGGTCACGGGTTTCGAGGAGGTCGAGCAGCGCCCGCAGGTGGTCACCACCCCGCGCCCGGCGCCGGGCAGCGGCTTCACGGTGACCAACGCGCCGGACATCTCCAAGGCGCTCGGTTCGTTCGGGCGGACGCGGTTGCCCGGCACCCTCGCGGGAAGGCCGGTGCGCCAAGCGGAATTCGGCGGTGTCGAGGGCACGGCGCTGTACGGCTCGGGGCTCTCCACGTTCGCCGTCGTGGGCGTGCCCCGCAACGTCGCGGACGCGGCCGCCGACGCCGCGTCGAAGGCGGGCGGCACCGAGTCGGCGAACGCTGTGCTGCTGTCGATCACGCCGCTTTCCCTGGCCATCGTCCGCCCGCCCGGCACACGCCGGGCGTACCTGCTGGCGGGCCCGGTGGCGACGCCGGTGCTGGCGTCGGCCGGCGACGACCTGTCCCGACTGCGCCGGAGCGGCCGATGATCGTCACGCGCGCGTTGACCAAGCGCTACGGACGCACGCTGGCGGTCGACGCCGTCGACCTGGAGGTGCGCGAGGGCGACCGCTACGGCTTCCTCGGCCCGAACGGCTCCGGCAAGACCACCCTGGTCCGGATGCTGCTGGGACTCGTCTACGCCACCAGCGGCGAGATCGAGCTGCTCGGCCGTCCCGTGCCGAAGCGGGTCTCGGAGGTGCTGCCGGAGGTCGGCGCGCTCGTCGAGGGCCCCGGCGCGTACGCGCACCTGTCCGGACGGCGCAACCTCGCCCTGCTCGACGCCTCGGGGCGCGGCGGGGGCAGGCGGACGCGCCGCCGCCGGATCGAGGAGGCGCTGGAACGCGTCGGGCTGGCCGGCGTCGACCGGCGGCCGGTGAAGGCGTACTCGCTCGGCATGCGCCAGCGGCTCGGGCTCGCGGGCGCGCTGCTGAACCGGCCCCGCCTGCTCGTGCTCGACGAGCCCACCAACGGCCTGGACCCGCAGGGCATCCGGGAGATCCGCGAGCTGCTCGTCGAGCTGAACCACAACGGCACCACGGTGTTCCTGTCCAGCCACCTGCTGGCCGAGATCGAGCAGCTGTGCACCCGCGTCGGCGTCGTCGACCGCGGCCGGCTGGTGCTGGAGGACGACCTCGCGGCGTTGCGCGCGGAGACCGGGCGGGTGCTGCTCGGCACGCCGGACGCGGCGGCGGCCGTCGCGGTGCTGGACGGCCGGGTCGAGCACCGTGACGGCGACAAGCTACTGGTCCGCCACGACAATCCCGCGGAGCTGAACGCCTTGCTGGTTGCCGGGGGCGTGCCCGTCACCTCGCTGCAGGCCGAGCGGCGGACGCTGGAACAGGTGGTGCTGGACGTGACCGGCGCCGGGTCCGACCGGTTCGGAGAGCGCCGATGATCGGCGTCGAACTGCGGAAACTGGTGCTGCGGCCGCGGGTCTGGGTGAGCGTGCTGCTGCTCTGCCTGCTGCCCGCGATCGTCGGTGTTTTCCTGGCCACGGCGGACTTCGCGCCGCCGCCGGGGCAGGGCGGCGCGTTCCTGTCCGCGGTGGTCAGCGACGGCTCGCTGTTCCCGGCGGCCGCGCTCGCGCTGGTGCTGCCGCTGTTCCTGCCGATCGCCGTCGCCGTGGTGGCGGGCGACTCGGTGGCGGGCGAGGCGGCCGGCGGGACGCTGCGGTACCTGCTGGTCCGGCCGTCGGGGCGGACGCGGCTGCTCGCGGCGAAGCTGGTGGCGCTCGCAGTGTACGTGACCGGCGCGATTGTCATCGTGGTGCTGACTTCGCTGGTGATCGGGGTGATCCTGTTCGGCACCGGCGGGCAGGCGGTGGGCCCGGGCGGGCAGACGGCCGCCGCGGTTTCGCTTTCGGGCTCGTCGCTCAGCTCCTCGGGGCTCGGGCTGCGGCTGCTCGGCGCGGTCGCGTACGTCGTGCTGTCGATGCTCGGCTTCGCCGCGATCACGATGTTCCTGTCCACGCTGACGGACTCGGCGCTGGGTGCCGCGCTCGGCGGGCTGGCCGTGCTGATCACCAGCTCGGTGCTGGAAACGCTCGACGCGGCCGCGCCGGTGAAGCCTTACCTGCCCACGCACTACTGGCTTTCGTGGATCGACTTCTTCCGGGATCCCGTGCTGTGGCGCAACATCGACCACGGCCTGCTGCTGCAGGCGGGCTACATCGTGGTGTTCTTCGCCGCGGCGTGGGCGAATTTCGCGACCAAGGACATCAAGAGCTGAGACACCCCTGGCCGAGGCACGCTAGCTGAGAAACGCTAGCTGAGGCACCCGGTGGGCGCCCGCAGTGGTGCCGGGCCGAGTGCCCGCAGGACCAGCGCGGTGACGGCCGGGTCGGTGGGCAGGTCGCCGTGCGCGGCGCCGTCGGCGGGGCAGATCCCTTGCAGCGCAACGTTCACCGCGCCGTCGAGCCGGGCCGACTCGGGCGGGGTGACGGTCTCGTCGTGCTCCGTCCACACCGACAGCCACGGCAGTCCGGGCGGCAGCGGTGGCAGCGCCCGCAGCAGGGGACTGCCGGGGATCAGCTGCTGGCACGCGGTGGGGCACGCGCCGGGGACCAGAGCGCCGCCGGCCGCGGCGAGAGTGGTGCCGTGCATCGGCGAGCCGAGCGTGACGACGCGGCGGGCCTGGTGCTCCCCGCCGTCACGCGCCACCCAGAGCCGGGCCACGACGCCGCCGGCCGAATAGCCGATCACGTCGACGGACGGGGCGCCGTTGTCGTATGCGCGCTCCACCGCGTCGGCGAGGACATCGACCTGCTGCCCGAGGTCACCGGTCCCGTCGCCGACGAGGGTGAGCACCTGCGCGTCGCGGCCGGTGGCCCGGTGGATGCGGTCGGCGAGCTGCAGCAGCCCGCCGCGCCCGCCGCCGTAGCCGGGCACCAGCAGCACCGGGCCGGGCCGGTCCTGCGCGGGCCGGCCGGACCGCGGCGCGGCGCTGGACCCGGCCGTCGTCAGCACCGCGGCCACGACCCCGGCGACGACCACCAGCGCCGCACCGCCGAGCAGCACGCGGCGGCGGGGGCTCAGGCCGGTCCAGGGGTTCCGCATGCCTCCATGGTGCCTGCGCGGGTCCGGCGGTGCGCCCCAATGTGGCGTTCGGTGCGTTGGACGCACCCAATGTGGCGTTCGGTGCGTTGAGCGCAACCAACGCCACATTGGGGCGCTGGGGCGCTGGGGCGCCGCTGGAACGGCTCAGGAAGCGGCGGCGGCCTCGCGCTGGATCTGCTCGAACTGCGCCCCCATCGCGGCGGCCAGCGCCTGCGCGGCGGACAGCGGGCGGACCATCACCGTCAGCTCGTCGACCAGGCCGTCCGCGTCGAGGTGGAGGAAGTCGGCGCCTTCGACCCGGGTGTCGCCGATCCGGGCTTCGAAGACGAGGGCGTGGGCCCGGCCGTCCTCGCCGCTCAGCTCCCGGACGTAGCGGAAGTCCTCGAACACCCGCAGCACCCCACGCAGGATCGCGGCCGTGATCGCCTTCCCCGGGTACGGCCGGAACGCCACCGGGCTGGTGAACACCACGTTCTCCGCCAGCGACGCGGCGATCGCGTCGGGATCGCGTGCCTCGACGGCTTCGCGGAAGCTCTTCATGCCCTACCTCGACTTTCCGGTTCTCCTGGGTGCACGGACAGCTTAGGTCCCGGGTCCTTCGGCGGCGTCGGTGATCAGGTGCCGGTGGGCAGTCCGCCAGACCGAGCAGCCGGTACGGCCGAGCGGCCGCCACGGCGAGCAGGCGCGGCACCGGCCGCGCTCGTCGGGGTCGTGCGCGGCCAGCAACTCCCGCCACGCACCGGTCATCTGGGTGATCACGGTGTCGGCCAGCGCCGACTTCGACGCCTCGTCGGCCTCACCCACGATGATGTCGAGGTAGTCGAGGCGGCTGTACACCGCCGTCCGCAGCTTCGAGATCTCGTCCACGATCGTCTCCTCCTCCGGAAGGGGCCCGGACCGCCACGTCCGCGAATCCGGCGTACCGGGCGGTCATGCCGCGCTCACCGCGTCCGTGTCCGCGCGCGGCGCGGGCACCTGCTGCACCGGGGCGGCCGCGGTCACGCGGACGTCGGCCTGGCACAGCAGCCGCTTCGGGGTTTTGACGGTGCGCTGATCGCCGAGCGGATCGCGGCCGTGCGCGACCTGGCGCTGGTCGAGTACGAGCAGATGCCCGCGGCTCAGCCAGATCCGCCGGGTGAGCGGCTCCAGCAGCTCACCGAACCGCAGCAGCACCGGCCGGTGCTGCTGGTTGCGCGGGTCGGCCGGCAGGCTGCCCGCCCATCGGATCCAGCCGGCCCCGTCCGGAGCGGGCTCGAGCACGGGGAACGGCAGCCGCGGCCGCCCGACGCCGCGCGGCTTGTCGGCGCGGCTCTCGTAGAACACCGCCCGGGACAGCAGTTCCCGGTCGACGGTGGTGAGTTTTGCCGCCGCCTGGCGTAAATTCGCGATCCGGCAGGCGCCGCCGCCGGCCGGGTCCGGGCGCAGCATCAGCAGCGCGGTGTAGTCCGGCGGCCGTTCGACGCCGGGAGCGTCGATGTGCAGGGACTGGCCGCCGAAACCGCCAAGGCTCGCCGGGCCGGCCTCACGACGGCTTTCTCCGCGCAGCCATACGCCGCCCTCGGGCGGCACGACCGACTGGAACGGGTCGCCGACCGCGGCCAGCAGCCCCGCTGCCACCCGCAGGAAGGCCTGGTCGTTACGTTGCCGCGGCACGGCGAGGACGGCCCAGCCGCTTTCGCGGAGCCGCTCGGCCAGCCGTCCGGTGAGATCAGCGCCCGCCGGCGTGCCGGTGATGGCGTTCCGGGCCATGGCGACCTGTGCGGGGGCCGGCTGGTGCTTGTCCGTGTCGTCGGTGATGCGCAGCGCCCTCGCCAGTTCGGACGAGACGGGGATGCGGTATTCGGGCGTCACGAGATCGTTCCTTCACGTCGGGAATCCCTTGTCGGCGCTCCATGAAGCGCCCGGGACGGCACCGGCGGCGGGGTTCGTGCGCGCTTGGCACGCCGATTGCCAGATTGGCACTCGGACGGCCCATCTCGGCACTGTCGCCAGGGGGCGCCTGATGAGGGACCATGAGTGCGGGAGGTTCGCCGCATGGATCCCACGGACCCGTTCTGGAGAAGCCACGACCTGCTCGCCGCCTCGGCCCAGCGCCGCTACGGCTGGATCGTGCACACAGTGCGGATGCTGCGCGGCGAGACGTTGAAGCAAGTCGCGGCCCGCTGCTCGATGGCGGCGCCGAACCTGTCCCGGCTCGAAACCGGGCGGCGCGCGCTGCGCGACGTCGAGCTGCTGCAGCTGCTGGCCGAACAGCTCGAGATCCCCTGCCACCTCCTCGGTGTGGCGCCGCCGCCCCATGCAGCGCCCCGGCGGCCCGCCGCGCGGAAGACGAGTTTCGGCCCAGCAGCGGCCGATGATCGGAGTGACGCCGTGCGACGACGGAAGTTTCTCGCCGGGCTGGCCGGGCTCGCCGGTGCCGGGATCCTCCCCGGCGTCGCCGCGGCCGGCGGGCGCCAGGCCCAGCTCGACGACCTCCTGCTGGCCGCCCACATGTCGGCGGCACCGATCCCGCTGCCACAGCTCCACGCCCGGCTCGACCAGGCCAGGGTCGCGTTCGCCGCCTGCCGGTACGGCGAGCTGACCGCCGCACTGCCGCACATCGTCGCCGTCGCCCACGCCACCCTCGAAGCCGCATCCGGTGACTGGCAACGGGAAAAGGCCTCCGCCGCACTCGCCCGCGCCTACCTCGTCGGCTCCGAACTGGCCGTCAAGCACGGCCGCGCGACCATCGCGGCGATGATCGCCGACCGGGCCCTCACCCACGCCCGCGACGGCGGCGACGTGCTCGCCGTCGCCGCCGGATCCCGCCAGGTCGCGATCGCGATGCGCCTCGAAGCACTCGCGACGGCCGATCCCGTCGCCCGCGCCGACGGCATGAACGGCGCCATCCGGATCCTCACCGGCACCGCGGCCGACCTCGGCGCCGACCACGGCACCCCGCTCCCGCCGGTGCTCATCGCCTACGGTTCCCTGCTGTGCACGGCCAGCTACTCCGCCGCGCAACTCGGCCACGCCCGCGAAGCGATCGGACTGCTGCAGGCGGCCGAAGACGCCGCCGCCCGTGTCTCCGCCACGGCCGCGTTCACCGCGGACACCGTCGCCGTCTACCGGGTCAGTGTCCACAATGCACTCGGCGACCCGGCTTCGGCCCTCGCGCACGCGCGCATCGTCAACCCGGCCAACTTGCCCACGACCGAGCGCCGGATGCGGCTGTACACCGACACCGCCCGCGCCTGGCAGCAACACGGCGACATCGCCCGGGCCGCCACCACACTGGGCCGGCTCGCCCAGACCGCTCCCGAGGAACTCCGGCGGCCTTCCGTCAAAACCATGATCACCACGATGATCGACGCTCCCGGCCCCACTCCGCGTGAACTCGAACCGCTGGCCCGGGCGCTCGGCTGACGCCTGCCGCGCCCAGTATCCGGGGCCGGGCTTGCACGAACCTCGCAGCGGCTTCACCACGCCCGGCCCGGTCCGTCAGTAGGCTGGGCGCATTGGCCAGATCGGCGAACGGGAGTTATGCATGAAGATCGGGATCGGCCTGCCGAACCAGGTGCGGGACATGGACCCCCGGGTCCTGCCCGAGTGGGCGCGGCGGGCTGAGGCGGCGGGCTTCTCGACGCTGGGCACGGTGGGCCGCACGGCGTACCCCGGCGTGATGGACACTGTCGCGCTGGCCGCGGCCGCCGGCGCGACCGAGCGGATCGGGCTGCTCAGCAACGTTCTGCTCGGCCCGGTGTGGCCGCCGGTGCTGCTGGCGAAGGAGCTCGCCGGCATCGACGGCGTCTCCGGGCACCGGCTGACGATCGGCCTCGGCATCGGCGCCCGCGAGGACGACTTCGTCGTGGACGGGCTGGGCCCGAAGGGGCTCGGCAAGCGGATCGACGCCGACCTCGAGACCTACCGCGGCCTGTGGGACGGGGAGCCCGTCGGCGGCGGGACCAACCCGGGGGTGCCGCCGGGCACGCGCCGGGTGCCGTTGCTGTTCGGCGGATCGGCGCCGGCCTCGTACGCCCGGATGGCCAAGTGGGGCGAGGGGTACGTCGGCGGTTCCGTGCCGCCGGAGATGGTGGCGCCGGCGTTCGACCAGGCCCGGGCCGCCTGGACGGAGGCGGGCCGGGAAGGCACGCCCCGGCTGGTGGCCATCGCCTACTACGCGCTCGGGGACCCGGAGCAGGGGCGGGGCAAGGTCCGGGACTACTACAGCAACTTCGGCGATTTCGCCGACATGATCGCCAGCGGGGTCCGGAGCACGGCCGACGACCTGAAGAAGGCGGTCTCGGACTTCGCGGACCTGGGCGCGGACGAGCTGATCTTCAACCCGGCCACGGACCACCTGGCCGACATCGAGGCGCTCGCCGAGATCGTGCTGTAGCCGCTGAAGGTTCAGCCGCGCACGACCGCCTGGGCGCGGTGGCTCAGGCGGTCGTGCGCAAGGCGTCCTGCAGGGCGGCCAGGCCGACCGGGCCGACCGCCAGCGCGTCGTGGTGCCAGGCGCGCAGCGTGAAACCCGGGCGGGCCGACGCTTCCTCGCGGGCCTGGAGCCAGGCGCGTTCGCCGAGTTTGTACGCGATGGCCTGGCCCGGCCAGCCGAAGTAGCGGACCACCTCGGCGTGCACCTGGTGCTGTCCGGCCAGGCCGCGCTCGTGCAGGACACGGCAGGCGGTGCCGAAGTCCCAGCGGGAGCCGTCCGGCAGCGGCAGGTCCAGGTGGGCGCCGATGTCGATGACCACGCGGGCGGCCCGCAGCGCCGAGCCCGACAGCATGCCCAGCCGGGTACCGGGCCCGGTGTACCAGCCGAGTTCGTCCGCCAGGCGCTCCGCGTAGAGCGCCCAGCCTTCGGCGTGGCCGCTGACCGAGTGGACCCGCGCGAAGCGGCTGACCCGGTCGGCGGCCAGGCTCGCGGTGCCGACCTGCAGGTGGTGGCCCGGCACGCCCTCGTGGAACACCGTGGTCAGCTCCCGCCACACGGCGAACCGCTCCCGCCCGCCCAGCGGCCACCAGGTGCGGCCCGGCCGGGCGCCGTCCTCGCTCGGGCCGGTGTAGTACGGCGCGCCGGACGCCGAACCGTGCGCGATCGTCACGTCCAGCGCTTGCAGGGGTTCCGGGATGTCGAAGTGCTCCGCCGCCGCTTCGAGTGCGCGGTCGTGGGTGGCGCGCAGCCAGTCCAAATAGGACTCTTCGCCGTCCACGCTGTGCGCGGCGTCCAGCAGTTCCTGCGCCTGCGCGACGCTCGCGCCCGGACGCACCCGCGCGGCCTCCGTCGCCAGCTCGCGCTCGATCCGCTCCAGCTCGGCCCAGCCCCACTCGTACGCCTCGGCCAGGTCGACGTCCGCCCCCAGGCTCAGCCGCGCGCCCGCCGCGTAACGCTCGGCGCCGACGCCGTCCACCTCGGTCGCGCGCGGCGCGTACTCGTCGCGCAGATACGCGGCCAGCCCGGCATACCCGCGGTAGGCGGCGTCGGCCGCGGCGCGCAGTTCACCGGACAGCGGGCCGTCGCCGTAGCCGGCCAGCAGGGTCTCGTGTTTCCCCACGTACTGGTCGGCCTGCGCGGCCGTCTCCAGCGCCTGGCGCCGCGCCGCGGGCAGGCCCCGGTCCAGGCCTTCGCCCAGCGCCGAACGCCAGCCGGCCAGCATGGTCTCCACCCCGGCCAGCCGCAGGGCGATCACGCGCCAGTCTTCGTCACCGGTGCGCGGGAGCATGTCCACGGTGTCGCGCACCGAGGTCAGGGTCCCGAAGTGCGCCTTGACGGTGCGCAGCGGCTCGCCGAGGTCGTGCCAGGCGAGCTGCGCCTCCAGCCGCTCGCGCAGGTGCGCGCCCGCGATCCGGTCCTGCGCCGACTCGGGCGTGAGCCGGTCCAGTGCCGCGAGTGTGCGGCGGGCCAGCCCGGCTCGGGCTTCGATGCCTTCGGGGCTGTAGTCGGTCAGCGCGGCGGGGTCGGCCGCGATGCCGCGCATCGTCGCCGCCACCGGGTCCAGTGCGGCTTCGGCGGTCACATGGTCGTCGCAGAGCTGGAAGATCGGCGTCACCCGGCCACGCTATACCGGGCCGCTCCGGTAAGCCACGGCCCCGCCCGGTCCTTTGAGGACGGAGCGGGCGGGAACGGCGGTCAGCCGCCGGCGAGGCCGTCCGCCGCGTCGAGGCCGAGGACGTCGAGCAGCAGGGCGCAGTCGTCCGCGTCGGTGGACCTCGACGCGACCGTCCGGGCACAGCGTTGGCGCTGCTCCGGGGTCAGGCCGAACGGGTCGGGCAGCGAGGCCGGCTTGGGCGGCGGCCACTTCGCCGCGTGCCGGGCCGGCTTCACCGCAGGCTCCGCGGGGTGCCCGGCGGGTGGGCGTCGAGGATGTCGGTGGCGCGCACCAGGTCGGCGGGGGCGTCCGGGGCGGACTCGTGCGGCCGGACGGGCACCCAGGTGGTGCCGGTGTGCTCGTCTCGGAGGCTGCGGCCCGCGACGGTCCCGTCCTGCTCCCGCCAGTCCGGCGCCGGGACGTTCGCGGCGTCACGGGTGCCCCGGTGCGTGCGGCAGCGATAGCTGACCTGCCAGCCCGGCGGGTAACCGCCGCCGTGGCGGGTGGGCCAGGTGCGTTCCCCGGAGGCGAGGGCGCCCGGCTGCCCGGAGTCCTTGGCCTCAGCCATGATCCGGCTTCCGGTTCACCCGAAGACCGGGCCGGTGCGGAGTGCGCGGACTCTCTTCCGCTGGCATCTGCTCGCTCCGCTCTGCTCGGGGACACGTTTCGGTCGCCGAGGTCCGGGGCGGTGTTCCAGAGTAGGCGCCGCGGCGGCCCGGCGGCTGGGCCAGCCGGGTGGTTCCCGAACGGGCCAACGGCAAAGGTAGGAACTCTACTGAGAGTAGGTGGGCTGGTGTAGCCCCGGATCCTGTCCCGTATTGTCCGGAAAGCCCTGGGGTAAACCGGGAACGACGAGGATTCGGCCCGCCGGAGGTATCCGCGAATCGGCCCGGTGTGACTATATTCATCTGATGTCTATCCGCTGACCCGCCGGAGAGCCTGATGCGAATCGTCACCGTTGCCGCGCACCTGGTCACCGCCGCAGCCACTATCGCTGCCGTCGGCACCGCCCCGGGGCGGGCGCCCGACCTCCTCTACGCCGCCCCGTCCGGCCACGGCTCGTCTTGCAGCGCCGCCGCCCCGTGCGACCTGCCCACCGCGCGCGACCGCGTCCGCGGGCTGCTTCCGCACGCGGCGGGTGACGTCGTGGTCGAGCTGCGCGGCGGCACCTACCGGCTGACCGCGCCGTTACGGCTGGGCGTGCAGGACTCCGGCACCCCCGGCCACCAGGTGGTCTACCGTGCCGCGCCCGGGCAGGCCCCGGTCCTCAGCGGCGCGATCCCGGTGACCGGCTTCCAGAAGACGGACGCGGCCAAGAACATCTACCGCGCGCCGGTGCCGAAGGGGACCGTGAGCCGGAACCTGTTCGTCGACGGCGTCCGCGCGCAGCGGGCCCGCTCGGCCCAGGACCCGGCCGGGTTCTCGGTGACGGCCACCGGGTTCGGCACCGCCGACCCGTCGTACACCTCGTGGACGAACGCGAGCCAGGTCGAGGTCGTCGCGAACAACGCGTGGAAGCAGCTGCGCTGCCCGCTGGCCTCGATCACCCCCGGCGCCTCCGGCGGCTCCGCGCTGACCGTCGACCCCGGCTGCTGGAGCAACAACCACAGCTCGGTCCCGAACCCGGGCTTCCCGTTCAACGGCGCGGGCCTGCCGACGCTCGACCGCGTCACCTGGCTCGAAAACGCCTACCAGCTGCTCGGCACCCCGGGGCAGTTCTACCTCGACAGCGCCGCCGGCTACCTCTACTACGTGCCGCGCCCCGGTGAAGACCTGGCGAAGGCCGACGTCGAACTGCCCGTCGCGCCGGAACTGCTCGACCTCGCCGGCACGCCCGGGCACCTCGCGCCGCTGAACGACTCGGACTGGCGCGCCACCTACACCGGCAGCTGGAGCTACTCCTCTGGACGGCCCACCGGCGACCTGGGCGGCGACGTCCACTACACGCAGCAGAACGGCGACGCCGTCTCATACACCTTCACCGGCACCGGCCTCCAGGTCCTCACCGAGGCCAACTCCGACGAGGGCGACATGGACGTCTACGTGGACGGCGCCAAGGTCTCCACGGCGTCGGCCAAGAGCGCCGAGCGGCTCGCGCAGCAGGCCGTTGTTTCGGTCACCGGGCTGCCGAAGGGCAAACACACCGTGCGCGTGGTGAAGACGAGTGGTGACTACCTGCTGATCGACGGCTTCACCGTCATCCCGGACGTGATCGCGCCCGTGCACGACATCTCCTTCAGCGGCTTGACCTTCGCTTACACCGCGTGGAACGCGCCGAGCACCGCGGGTTACGTCGACAACCAGGCCGGGGTGCTGTGGGACCCGGCGACCCACGCGCCGATCCGCATCCCGGCCGCCGTGCAGGTGCACCGGGGCGCGCGGATCGGGTTCACCGGCGTCACCGTGCGGCACACCGGGACCGCGGGCGTCGACTTCGCCGACCAGACGCAGGACTCGACGCTGTCGGGCAGCTCCGTCACCGACACCTCGGGCGGCGGGGTCGCCGTCGGCGAGGTCGACGACTACTACCAGACCCAGCCCGCGCTGATGACCAGCGGCAACACCGTGTCCGGCAATGTGGTGCAGCACCCGGGCCAGGAGTACCAGGACGCGGTCGGCGTCTGGGTGGGCACCAGCCGCGGGACCACGCTGGCGCACAACGACATCGGCTACACGCCGTACTCCGGCGTCTCGATCGGCTGGGGCTGGGGCTGGGCGTCGAGCTGCGCGCTGCAGGCGAAACAGGGCCTGCCCGACCCGTGCAAGCACGGCAGCACCTACACCGGCGGCAACCATGTGACCGCCAACCACGTGCACAGCGTGATGGGCGTGCTGAACGACGGCGGCCCGGTCTACACCCTCGGCGGCCAGTCGTCCGGCTCGGACTTCACCGGCAACGTGCTGGGCGAGTGCGTCAACGGCTGCAACGAGATCTACCACGACGAGGGCAGCTCGCTGTGGGACACGCACGGCAACGTGGTGCGGATGAGCAACGGCTCCCCGTGGCTGCACCTGTGGACGCCGACCATCCACGACGACCACATCTACGGCAACTACTCCGACACCGCCCAGTACCAGAACAACGGCACCGACATCACCCTCGAACAGTCCACAGTGGTCCCCGACGGGCGCTGGCCCGCGGCGGCGCAGGCGATCATCGACGCCGCCGGGCCGGGCACCCCGCCGGGCCCGGTGATCGACGACGACGACCTCCGGATCTCCTACCTCGGCACCTGGTCCTCCAGCGGGTCGCGTAACGACGGTGACCTGGAGAACGGCGTGCACTACAGCCGGCAGGACGGGGACTCCGCGTCCATCACCTTCACCGGCACCGGGATCAGTTTCCTCACCGAAACGAATTCCGACGAGGGGGATATCGCGGTCACTCTCGACGGCGCCGCGAAAGGAAAGGTCAGCGCGAACACCGCCCAGCGGCAGAGCCAGGTCCCCGTTTATTCGGTGACCGGGCTCGCCGCCGGGCGGCACACGCTGACCGTTTCGAAAGCGGGCGGAAGCTATTTCCTGGTGGACGGGTTCCGCGTCGCTCAGTGATCCGTGCCGGCGGGCGAAGGAACGCCCTGAAGGCCACCTTGAGGGCATGTAGGTCCCTGAAGGTGGCCTTCAGGGCACGCAGGTCCGTCAAGGACTCCTTACCTACCTTGGAGGTAGGTAAGGAGTCCTTGACGGCGACGGAGAACCTCGGGCTAGGGGTTCAGGAGCCGCAGGTCGATCGCGTCGGCCATGGCCTGCATGCCGGCTTCGTTCGGGTGGAGGTGGTCACCCGAGTCGAAGCCGGCCCGCAGCGCGGCCGGATCGGAGGGGTCTTGCACCGCCTTGTCGAAGTCCACGACGCCGTCGAACTCGCCGCCGGTGCGGATCCAGGCGTTCGCCGCCTGGCGGATCGCCTCGGCGGGCGCGCTGTAGTAGCCGGCGCCCTTGTCCGGCAGCATGGTGCCGCCGATGATCCGCACGCCGGCCCGGTGCGCCTGGCCGATCAGCGCGCGGTAGCCGTTGATCAGGTCCTGGGTGGTGAGCGGCGCGCCATCGGGGCCGGCGTTGTTGCCGATGTCGTTGATGCCCTCCATCAGGATCACCGTGCGGACGCCGGGCTGGGCCAGCGCGTCGTGGCCGAACCGCTTGAGCGCGCTGACACCCTGCCAGATGTTCGGCACGTCGGTGAGCACCCGGTTGCCGCCGAGCCCGGCGTCGACCACGGCGGTCGGGCGCGGCCCGGCGAGCCGGCGAGCCAGGTCGTCGGACCAGCGGCGGTACGCGCTTGTCGGGGTGTTGTAGCCGTCGGTGATGGAGTCGCCGAACGCGACCACGGTGCCGCGGGCAGCGGGGGAGACCACGTCGAGCCCGGACAGGTAGTACCAGGAAGTCGTTGCGGTGACGTAGTTCCCGTCCTCGGCGTCGGCGGTGTGGTCGCCGGGCTTCGAGAGGTAGGAGACGTCGAACGCGTCCGAGTGCCAGGTCGCCGAGCTGGTGGCCTGCGGCAGGTAGACGCTCACCAGCACGTTCTGCTCGGCGCGCACCGGGATCGGCACCGGGTCGCTGACCATCTCCCGGCCGGCCGGGATCGTCAGCGACCGCGCGTGCGAAAACGTGACCACCCGCTGCGACCCCGCGACGGCCGTCGCCCGGTCCGCCTGCAGGGCCACGCTCACCGCGCCGACGGCGAGGGGGGTGGTGCCGCGCAGATTCGACAGGTGCAGGCGTAGGCCCGCGCCGCCGGTGCTCGGATGGGCGACCATCCGCAGGGTCTGGTCGGTGAAATTCGGCCCGCCGATCGTCATGCTCGGGGACCAGGAAGAAATCCACGGGCCGTTCGGATGATCCGCCGCGGCGGCGGTATTTGTGCTGCTCATTATTCCCAGAATAACCGCCATCGCGCACAGCAATGTCTTCTTTGTCATCACTGGTAATCGCCTTTTCTGTCGGAGAAATACAGTATTACTGTTCTCCGGTCCGAGAGGAAAGACTTATTTTCGAGTGGTGTCAGCGATGGGGGTAATGCGCGGCGAGGGCGGCCCAGACCTCGAGCACGTCCAGCGCCTGCCGCGGGCCGGCGGCGGCGAACCGGACCGTGCGCCCGTCGATCCGCTCGGTGCCTGGCACCCGGGCGGCCAGGTCGGCCGCGCCGTTGGGGCGCAGTTCGGCCTCGACGAGCAGTTCGTCCGGAATGGACAGTGGCCGGACGGCACCGGAGAGCGCGTTCCGGACGGCGCGCTCGGCCCCGGCGGTGATGGCTTCGCGGGCGACCGCCGGATGACGGCTGCGCGCGGCGGTGCGGCCGAGCGCGGTCTTCACCGGAACGGTCACCACGCCGGGGAAGACGCGCTCCGCGTGCGCGCAGACCACGTCGTCGCCGGTGACCAGCCCGACCGGCACGCCGTGTTCCGCGGCGATCAGCGCGTTCAGCTCGGCTTCGCCGATGGGCATCCCGCCCAGTCGGACGTCGGCGAACCCGCTGCCGCTGAAGGTGTGCGCGAGCACGCCGGTGGGGTCCGCGGCTCCGGCGTGGTAGCCCACGAAAAGCACCACGCCACGGCCGGACGGCACCTCCTGCATCATGCCGAGCGGTGTGGGCTCGCCGATCACGTAGTCGGCGCGCCGGTCGAGCTGCTCGCCGAGCAGGTTGTCCGACGGCCCGTGGCTGTCGTTGACCACCACGGAGGTCGCGCCGCCCTCGAACGCGCCGGCCACCGCGGCGTTGGCCTCGCCGGTCATCAGCTCGCGCGCCGCCGGGTAGTCCCGGCCGCCCGGCCCGATCTGCTGACGCGTGGCGATCCCCGCGACGCCCTCCAGGTCCACCGAAATCAGCACGTCCACGGCGTTGGCCCCCACTCGCTCGTCCTGGCCGGAGCCTACCCACGCGTGCGCGGCGGCCCGATCAGGTGTAAACCTAGTCGTACTAGGTTTTAAGGCCGCGAAAGGAGCCGCCGATGATCGAGACGCCGCTGCCCTCCCCGCTGGTCCGGATCGAGGGCGCCGCCGAGGTGCTGCCCGTCGACGGCGGCGTCCGGCCCAGCCGACTCCCGGCCGCGGCGCTGCGCCAGGCCCCGACGCCGTTCTTCGCGCTGGTCGCGGCCGCGACGGCCGGGATCAGGCTCCGCCTGCGCACGGCGGCGACCACGCTGGAGCTGGCGACCGTCCTGACCCGCGCCGCGGTGCCGGGCGTCGGCACGCTGCCCGCCGTATTCGACCTGTTCGTCGATGGCGACCGGGTCGCGCGGGTCCCGGCAGAGGGCGGCGCGGTGATCGGGCTCGAGGCCCCCGCTTCGGGCAGCGACGACGATGCCCGGCAGGTCATCCGGTTCGCGGGCCTGGCGGCGCGGGAGAAGGACGTCGAGATCTGGCTGCCGCACACCGCGCTCTGCGACGTGCACTCCGTCCGCGCCGACGCCCCGCTGATCGAGCCGCCGCCGTCGACCGCGCCGCGCTGGATCCACTACGGCTCGTCGATCAGCCACTGCATCGAGGCCGAAGGGCCCAGCGACACCTGGCCCGCGGCGGCCGCGCGCGCGACCGGGCTCGACCACGTGAACCTCGGCTTCGCCGGCAACGCCATGCTGGACCCGTTCGTCGCGCGGGCCATCCGCGACCAGTCCGCCGACGTGATCAGCCTGAAGATCGGCGCGAACATCGCCGAGCAGGCCACCATGCGCGTGCGCACCTTCCTGCCCGCGGTGCACGGTTTCCTCGACACGATCCGCGAGACGCACCCGGACACGCCCGTCATCGTCCTTTCGCCGATCATCTCCCCGGTCATGGAGGAGCTCGGCGGCCCGGTGGTGTACGACGGCGGCGTGACTAGGACGCTCGGCACCCGCCTCGACCTCGAACACGGTGCGCTGAACCTGCGGATCGTCCGGGAGCTGCTGGCGGAGCTGGTCGCCGCGCGTGTGGCCGAGGGCGAGGCGCTCACCTACGTCGACGGCCGCGAGCTGCTCGGCGAGCCCGAAGACCTCCACGACGGCATTCACCCGAGCGCGCCCGCGTACCTGCGGATGGGCGCGCGGTTCGCGAAAGTGCTTACGGGCCAGGGTTTCGGCCAGTCATGACGACCGCGGCACCGGGCGGACCCGGTGCCGCGGGGCTCTCTCAAGAGGGGATCAGCCGCGGGCCCACTTCTGGTTGCCGTCGCCCGAGCAGGTCCAGATCTGCAACGGTGTGCTGTCGGCCGTTCCCGCGTCCTTGGCGTCCAGGCAGGTGCCGGACGCGACGTTGACGACCGTTCCGTCCCCGTGGACCCGCCACTGCTGGGTGGCGCTGTTGTCGCAGCCTTCGATCTCCACGCCGGTGCCGTCCGTGGTCGTCCCGCCGATGAGGTCGAGGCATTTGCTGTCATAAACCGTCAACTGGTTGGCGCCGTTGGACGTCCAGGTCTGGTTGTCGGAGCCGAAGCAGTCCCACAGCGCGGGCTGGGCGCCGTCGTCGCGGCTGGCCGCGGGCACGTCCACGCACCGGCCCGAACCCTGTCCCCTGAGCGGGCCCGCCGCGTTCCGCCGGGCCCAGTTCTGGTTGGCGCCGCCGGTGCAGGTCCACAGCTCCAATGGTGTGCCGTTGGCGTACGACTGGCCGGTCGCGTCCAGGCACGTGCCGGAGGCGACGTTGACGACCGAGCCGTCGGGCTTGACCGTCCACTGCTGGCTTCCGCTGCCGGAGCAGTCCTCGATCTCCACCGGGGTGCCGTCGGCGGTGGCGCCGCCGGCGGTGTCCAGGCACTTGGTGCCGTAGACCATCAGCTGCTTGGCCGGGGTGGACGTCCAGCCCTGGTTGGCGCCGCCGTTGCAGTCCCACAGTTCGACGACGGTGCCGTTGGCCTGGCTCAGCGCCGGGACGTCCGCGCACAGCCCGGAGTTCTGGTCCTTGAGGAAGCCGCTGACGGAGCCCGCGGCGTTCGGCGTCACCGACAGGTTGTCGAACTGGTCGGTCTGGTAGCCGACCACGCCGACGCCGACCTGGCCGGTGGGATAGGAGTTGTCGTGGACGGTGCCGAGCGTGGCGCCGTCGAGCTTGGCCGTGATCTCGTCACCGGAGAAGCCAAGCGAGAGGGTGTGCCAGCTGTTCAGCCCCGGCGCCGCGTGGGTGCCGGAGAGGAGCGTGCCGAGATTGCCCGCGCTGGTGTTCTTGTTGATGGACCAGGACCCGGTGTCGCCGACCCTCAGCTCGTAGGCCGCCTGATGGCCCTGCGGCCGGGACTGGGTGTTGGCCCGTCCGAGCAGTTCCGCGGTGCCGGCCTGCTGGAGGTCGACGTCCGTGCTCACCGTGTAGTCGGACCAGGTCGGATCGCCGGCCAGCGTGAACGCGTCCGAGTCTTCCTGCCACTCGATCGGCTTCACCGGGGTGACCTGCTGGACGCACTGGCCGGACCGCCCGTCCGCGCACGGCCGCACCTCGTACGAGCCCTGCATGTCGGAGAGGTACTTCGCCTCGGTGCCGGTGGCGTCGTTGTCGAAGTTGTCGCTGTAGGGCAGGGCGAGCGCGTGGTCCGCGGGTGCGGTGGCGGTGCCCTTGCCCTGTCCGGTCGTCGTGGTGACGGTGTAGGCGTAGCCCGGCTGCATGGTCAGCGAGTACGACCCGTTGCTCGGCGTGATGTCCTGCGTGTGGATGAAGTCCGTCGACGCGCTGGGGTGGTTCACGTTCGTGGCCCACACGTGCACCGGGCCGGTGGACAGGCCGCCCGTGACGGTGAAGTTCGCGGTCTGCGCCGCCGTGGCCGTCGTGGTCTCCAGCACGGTCGAGTAGTCCGTGCCGTTCGGCGACTTCAGCGTCACGTAGCTGCCGTTGGACTCGGCGCCGCCGAGGTGGCCGGAGCCGGCGTCGATGAACTTCCAGCCCGGCTGGGCGAACTGGGTGACCTGCGCGGTCGCCCAGGTGTTCTCGCCGATGCTGTAGTGCCCGGACCACGGCGAGTTCGCCGTGGACAGACCCACTGTCGCATAAGGGAGATTGGGGTAGAGCGCCGCGAGCAGCGGCCAGTTCAGGTACGCGGTCATGTCGGCGTCGACGTACCCGCGGGTGATCGAGCGGATCAGCGCCGGCGCGCCGGCGTCCATGTCGATCGAGCCGTTTTCGCTCGCCCACAACGGTTTGCCGTTGTTCTTCGCGGCATCGGTGCTGGAGCAGCTGTTCGCGTTGCCGCCGTCGCCGCCCTCGCAGGGGTAGTGCGCGCCGATGACGGACACGGCGTCGTTGAACGCCGGGTTGGCCGCCATGTCGTCCGCGACGCCCCAGCCGCTGTCGTCACCGACGATCTGCACCCCGGAGTACCCGGCGCTGTTCAGCGCCGAGCGCAGCTGGATGTACCAGTTCACGTCGTGCCCGCGCTCGTTCCACCCGCCGAGGTAGTCGATGGTCAGCCCGTTCTGCTTGGCGCATCCCAGCCACGTGATCAGGTAGTCGATGGTGTCGGCCGACCAGAACCCGCCGTTGATCCAGCCCGGCGCCGTCCAGGCCAGCGCGGCGAGCTTGAGGTCCGGGTTGCGGTCCTTTGCCTGCTTCATCAGCCAGAACCCGTACCCGACATTGCAGTTGACCTGGCCCTTGACGTGCTCGACCGACGGCTCGGAGCCGTCCGTGGAGTTGGCGTCACCGCCGATCTCCGTCTTGAGGATCTGCAGGTTCGCGCCGTAGTGCGGCTTGAACAGGTAGTCGAGGATCTGCGCCTGCTGGGCGGCCGGATAGTCCGTCAGCAGCCGGGAGTTGCCGCCACCGCCGCTGATCGCGCCGATGCCGTCGAACGTCCGCCCGCCTTGGCCGCCGTCCACGGTCACGGACGTCTCGGTCGCGGCGGGCTTCGCCGGATCGGCCTGCACGGGTGCGGCGGTCGACGACAGCACGCCGGCGAGCAGCGCCATGATCCACAACGGGGCAAGTCTGTGTGCTCGGGACACCGTCGGCCCACCTCCACTCCGGGATGGTGAACAGTGTGCAGTTGTGTGTGTTTCACGGTCAAGATTCCCCACAGGTCAAACATGGACAAACATGCCGAGCGGCGCGGCCGAGGCGGGTGCCCGGCCGCCAAGATCAAAAGCCGCCGCTGCCGATTTGCTTACCATCGCCGGGTTATGGGTGCTTGACACGAATACCGGCCCGAGATCACACTGACCGTCATCGTCTCGGAACGGCCGGCGACATTTTCTTCCTGACCCCACGGCGCGACTCCGGACGCGCTCGCTGTCATGGCTGGGTAATTCGGAGGGTTTCTCTATGAATGCGCAAAAATGGGGCAGAAAAACTGCTTTCGCGATTATCTGCGGCGTCGCGGTGTCGGTGGCACTGGGCGCGTCCACCGGTACCGCGGGTGCGGCCCCGGTGATGGGGGTGCACAGCTCGCCCGCCGCGAAACCGTTGTTCCGGCAGCTGATCGGCCATGTCGTCGCCAGCGGATATTTCGAGGCCAGCGCGCCGGTCGCGGGCAGCTATGCCATCGAGTACGACGTGACCAAGGGCATCGTGTACTACGACACGCTGGTGGACGAAGTGGGGCTCGGCTCCGTCGGCGGCCCGGCCGGCACCACCAATCGGACGCAGCCGACGCCGTTGACCGCCGGTGGTCATCTGGTGAATGTGGCCGGGGGCGAGGGCGCCGGCGAAGCCGACCTCTATCTTGTGCAGATTTCCTGATCAGGCGACGGTGGGAATCGAAATAATTCGAGCTGTTTATTCGACGATTTCGCCGCGCTGAATCCTGGGCGCGTGCGTTTCCGGCTGGGTGAGCCAACGAGGGAGAGGGTCGGCGTGACTGTGCATTCGGGTCGTGTTGCTGCACGAAAGTACCTGTCCGTACTCGGCGCGGCCGTGCTCTGCGCCGCCCTGTCCGTCAGCGCGATGGGCCCGGCCGCCGCCGCGGCTCCGGCCGATTCGTCGCTGCCCTGCGACATCTACGCGGCGGCCGGCACGCCGTGCGTGGCGGCCCACAGCACGACGAGGGCGGTGTTCGCCTCCTACGACGGGCCGCTCTATCAGGTCACGCGGGCCTCGGACGGGGCCGCCCAGGACATCGGCCCGCTGTCCGCCGGCGGTTATGCCGACGCGGCGGCACAGGATTCGTTCTGCGCCGCCACCCCGTGCCAGATCACCAAGATCTACGACCAGACCCCGAACCACAGCGACCTCACCCCGGCGCCGGGCGGCACGGCGAACAATGCGGCGGACCGTGGCGCCGACGCGAGCGAGCTGGCGGTCACGGCCGGCGGCACCAAGGTGTACGGCGTCTGGACCTCACCCGGCGTCGGCTACCGGTACAACGGCGTGGCGAAGGGCGTCGCGACCAACGGCGCGCCCGAAGGCGCGTACATGGTCGCCAGCGGCACCCATGTCGGCAGCAACTGCTGCTTCGACTACGGCAACGCGGAGAGCAGCCCCGCCGACAACGGCAACGGGCACATGGACGCGGTCAGTATCGCGACCACCTGTTACTTCGAGCCGTGCAGCGGCTCCGGTCCCTGGGTCGAGGCCGACATGGAGAACGGCATGTTCCAGGGCGCCGACGGCTCCAACACCGCGAACACCGGCAACAACAGCAGTTACGTCACCGCCATGCTCAGGAACGACGGCCAGACCACCTACTCGCTGCAGGGCGGCGACTCCCAGTCCGGTGGGCTGTCGACCTGGTGGGACGGAGCGTTGCCGAACCGGGGCGGTTATCAGCCGATGCAGCAGGAGGGCGGCATCATCCTGGGCATCGGCGGCGACAACAGCAACTGGAACATGGGCACCTTCTTCGAGGGCGTGATGGTCGCCGGCTTCCCGAGCGACGCCACCCAGAACGCGGTGGCGGCCAACATCGCCTCGGTCGGCTACACCGGTGAGACCAACGTCCCCAACGGTCCGCAGGGGAACGTCACCGGTCCGGACGGCCAGTGCGTCGACGTGGCCGGAGACGACACGGGCGGCAACGGAACAGCCGTCCAGCTGTGGAACTGCCAGAGCTACGCGGAAGACCAGTATTGGACGCACCAGCCGAACGGTTCGCTGACCACCGTCGGCCGCTGCCTCGACATCAGCGGCGACAGCACGACCGCCGGCGCGCTGCTCGAACTGTGGGACTGCAACGGAGGCGGCAACCAGGTGTGGCAGCAGCAGCCGGACGGCTCGCTGCTCAACCCGCGGTCCGGTTTGTGCCTCGACGATCCGGGCGGCAACTCGGCCAACGGCACGCAGCTCGAGATCTGGGGCTGCACCGGCGGTGCCAACCAGAAGTTCACCCTGCACAGCGGTTCCTGACGCCGGAGGAATGAGCCCATGGACCAGATTCCCCGGCGCCGTTTCGTGGCCCTGGCCGCGGGGGCCGCCGTCGCCGGCGTGGCCGGCCCCCTCGGCGTTGCCTCCGCGCAGAGCCCGGCGGCACCGCGCCCGGCGCCCGGCGTCTCACCCGCGGACCCGGGTGGATTCGTCTACCCGGTTCCCGGGCAGACGACCGGCCCCGGCGTCCTGCCGGCGAAGCCCGCGAGCGTGGAATACCTGGGGCGGCAGGACTACGGCACGGAGGTCGCCCGTGACCTCGGCTTCTCCGGCGTCGTGAACGGCCAGTCCGTGTGGACCTTCGGCGACACCCTGCTCCCGGACGGCAACGGCGGCTACGCGCTGGTGGCCTCCGACAGCGTCGGGCTCGGTGACTCGTCGAATCCGCTGCGGGTGTACGACCGGGCCGACTCGTCCGGGCCGACCGAGTGGATCCCGCTCAACGACGCGGAGAACGCCAACGGCGGCCTGGGCCGTTACGGCATGGGCGGCACCAACGTCATCGAGTACGCGCCCGGCCAAGGGCTCGTCTGGTACCTGAAGAACGACCGGGGCGCGAACGGGCAGGGCATCGTCGGCGCCGGCGTCGCGACGGTCGCCATCGGCCCCTACGGCCCGATCGCGACCCGGGCGAGCGACACGATGTGGGGCCCGACCGAACCGTGGTGGGGCGACAACGGGGTCACCTACAACCCGCTCGACGGAAAGGCCTACGTCTACGGGCACGGCCCGGCCCCGTTCGACAACAACGTGTACCTGGCCCGGGCCACCGCGGCGGCCGCGACCGACGTGTCCGCCTACGAATACTGGGATCAGTCCTCGCAGTCGTGGACTCCGCGGCGGTTCAGCCTCAGCGGCGCTCTCGGCACGGTGGTGCTGTCCGACGCGCTGGCGATCTTCCCGAAGGGTGAACTGGGCCAGTCCAACGCGTTCTGGAGCAATTACTACAACACGTGGATGTACGTCGCCGGCGCCAATGTCGGCTACAGCGACATCATGGTGTCGACCGCGCCTGCGCTCGAAGGCCCGTGGACCACTCCGGTCACGATCGCGTCCTCCTGCCCGAGTGGTAGCTGCGGCCTGCGCTACGCCATCGCGCCACATCCGGAGTACGACCCGTCTGGGGCCAGCATTCTGGTCACGTGGACCGACTCGAACGTTATCTACACCGCGCGTATCCATTGGCAGTGAGATGTTTTGTTCACTCGATTTGGTGACGTTTTTGATGGGTGGCGTCGGTAAAATTGAAGAGTGAGCAATTATGGGGATTCTTCTTTACATGACGCTGGCGATGTGTTGTCTCGGATTCATGAACGGGCTGTCCGAGTGGCGCGGCTGGAGGCCGAGCAGGCTGCTGATGTCGCATTGTTTGCGGCAGCAGGTGGGTCTGCCCGGTCCGTGGCGGCCGAGTTGGCGTTGGAGTTGTCGGTGACAGAACGCCGCGCCGGTGCTGATATTGCGTTGGCGCAGGCGCTGACGACCCGGTTGCCGGAGACGTTCGCGGCGTTTCGTCGTGGGGAGATCGATGCTTTCAAGGCGCGGATGGTTTTCGAGCCGACGATAGCTCTCTCTGATGAGATGGCCGGTCGGGTCGATGCGATTGTGGCGGCCCGGTTGGCGGGGAAGAATCCGTCGTCGTTGCGGGCGGCGGTGAATCGGGTGGTGCAGAAGGTGGATGCCGAGGGATATGGGCGAAGATCCCGGGCGCGTCGGCGCGACCGTAACATCTGCTTGGTGCATCAGGACGAGACGATGTCCACGTTGCTGTGTGATCTGCCCGTGGAACAAGCGTCGGCGATCTACACCTCTCTCGATCAGGGGGCGCGGAGGCTGCGTCGCGGCGGTGAGGTCCGGACTTTGGATCAACTGCGTGCGGATGTCCTGGTCGATCGGCTGCTGAACCGGGCGCCGGGTGACAGCGGCATCAAGCCCGTTGTCTACTTGTATGTGGACCTTTTGACGCTGGCCGGGTTGAACGAGGATCCCGCCGAGTTGTCGGGTTGTGGCACGGTTCCGGCGTGGCTGGCGCGGGCGCTCGCGGCGGACTCGAACTCGGTGTGGCGGCGGATCATCACCGAACCCGACACCGGGCAGGTCCTCAGCGTCGGCCGCACCCGCTACCGGCCACCAGCCGCCCTCGCCGACCTCGTCCAGGTGCGGGACCGGGTGTGCCAGCACCCGGGATGTCATCAATACCACTAAGTTAAGCCGCTGGAGGCTGTAGGGTAATGGTCGGCGGGCCGGCGTGTCGAATGCTGCGGTCGGTGGACTTTTTGACTCTGTAGCGGTTGTATCTGAGTCTCCTGAGGGCGCGTGGGTTTGTTCGGTGTCGCCGCGGCAGGTGGCGACGTTCAAGAATTTCAGTCGTCGTCTCCGCGCGTGCCTTTTTCAGTTTTTGAGGGGGAAAAAGCCGCCTGACTTGTGACCTGGCGGCGGATGACGCGGAGAGTGCGCATGAACGACAATCGGTCGGGATCGACATCGGCTTCGTCGGCAGCCCGGCACATGAGCGCCCGTATGCTGTAGTGAGTCAGCAGCAACGCCCATATTTCTTGCCTGACCATATCCGGCGATTGAGACCTCAGCACTCGCCCTGGCCCGCGTTGATGAGTCTTGACCTCATCAAGTAGGCTTTCGTACTCCCAACGCTCACTATAAGCAGTAGCTAACTCGATAGCGGGTATGTCTTCAGGGTCGAGTATTGAGGTGATCAGGCGAATGGTGTCATGTTCCTCGGTTCGCTCACGGTCGGGAATCTCGTATTCGACGACACGCACCACCATGGCCTGAGTCGTGTGCGGCATGGCACCGTCTCGGATCCGTGTGAGGATTTCCTCCTTGTGGTAGTTGCGTAATTTCGGCGGGAACACGGCCGAGAGGTAGGAACCGTCCGGCAGGACACGCGCGACCGGCAGCAGAAGATTCGACTTCACCCGCCACAGGGCATCGGCGCCGGTCTCGAGCGTCTCCTGCCAGGCAGGGAAGCTGTAGAAGCTGCGGTCGGCGGTGATGAGCATGTCTGCCTCGAACGAGCGGGTCAGCTCCTTGGCCAGGGTCGTCTCTCCGACAGGCGCACCGCCAAGCGCGGCATCGACGAGGACATGTGAGCCGCATTCGCCAAGCCCGACGACTCGCACGATCGGGTAGGCACTCGCATTCGGACCGTTGTTGGATCGATTAAACTCGGCGACGTTGGCCGCGGTGTCCGGAATATTCAACGTGCACCCGTCAACCGACATCAACCGCCACGATCTCAGCCATGCGCCTTTCGTGCCCGGGCCCGCCACGGGAACCGCTATATCCTCGAACAACTCCCGCAACGGCTCGGCGCCCAAACGCTGCCGAGCCTGAGTGATCGCCGAGGTCGAAGGAACATGCCACGAATCCGACCACGATCTCATATCCTTCAAAGATCCCACGAGTTTACGCATCACTTCCTCGTAGTCATCATCGAAGAACAAGCACATCGCCATGCAGAAACGAACCATCACATGGGCTGGCAGCAGTCGAGATCGCTGCTCGCGACGCCCAGTTCTATTCAGCACGTCTTCAATGAAATCTCTCGGCACCACATCAGACAAGACCCCCAGTGAAATCCGGTCCGTCAACCGAACGCCCGCTCCACCGTTTCCCAGCAATTTCACATGCCCAGTTCGACTCACCACTCAATACTACCCAATCCCGATACCCAAGGAAAGCAATTTCCAGGCGTGTTGCCAAATCATTTCCACTGCGCAGACACCCTTAACTTAGTGGTATTGGGGATGTCATCGCCCGTCGCAGTACAGCGATATCGACCACACCCGAGACTTCGCGCAAGGCGGCCACACCGCCGAAGACAACCTCGGCCCGCGCTGTCGGCGACACCACCGCCTCAAAGACGAACCCGACTGGACCTACACCACAGCGCCCGGCGGTGAAGGCACGATCACCACACCGACCGGCCGGGTGTACGCGACAAACCCGCCGCCACTGCACGAAAGCCGAGTCAGGGACGCCGCAGGTGACACCGGGACCGGGCACGAAGCAGCCGCCTGATCCCGGCACATAGTCGTCGGCGACGAACAGGGCTCACTCGCGCGCCACATCAAGCGTGGCACCCCAGGAAATCACGCGGGGCCCCTGGACTCCAGGACTCGGTCTTCGCAAATCCAGTCCTACCGGCGGCCCCACGCCTCATTCCGCGACAACACCCACCCCTACTGGGAAAACCTCAATGTGGCGTTCGGTGCATGACGGGCAAGCGGGGAGACGACAATCCGGACGGCGGCCTGCGCGTCCCGCCACCGGCTCAGGAATTCACATACGCCAGCACAGCCAGTACCCGCCGGTGTCCGCTGTCCCCGGCCGGAAGGCCGAGTTTGCGGAAGATGTTGCCGATGTGCTTGGTCACCGCGCGTTCGGTCACGACGAGGCGCTCGGCGATGGCGAGGTTTTCGTGGCCCTGCGCCATCAGATGCAGCACCTCGCGTTCGCGCGCGGTCAGGGAGTCCAGCGGGTCGTGGCGGTTCATCAGCTGGGTGACGACTTCCGGGTCGAGCGCGGTGCCGCCCGCGGCCACGCGCTCGAGCGCGTCCAGGAACTCCTCGACTCGGCCGATCCGGTCCTTGAGCAGGTAGCCGGTCCCGTTGGCGCCGGTCGCGAGCAGTTCGGTGGCGTAGGCCTGCTCGACGTACTGCGAGAGCACCAGCACCGGCAGCCCGGGCAGCTGCTTGCGGGCCTCGACGGCGGCGCGCAGGCCCTCGTCGCGGAAGGTCGGGGGCATCCGGACGTCCAGCACGGCGATGTCGGGGCGGTGCGCCAGCAGCGCGGGCACGATCTCCGGCCCGCTGCCGGCCACGCCGACGACCTCGTGCCCGGCGCTCTTGACCAGGAGCACGATTCCCTCGCGCAGCAACGTGTTGTCCTCGGCGATCACTATCCGCATGGCAGCCGCACCTCGATCGTGGTTCCCCCGTCGGCCGGGCTGGTGATGCTCGCGCTGCCGTCCAGCGCGGCGACGCGGCGCCGGATGCCGAGCAGGCCCGAGCCCGAAACCGGGTCCGCGCCGCCCTGGCCGTCGTCGCGCACGACGATGCGCAGGTGCGCCCCGTCGCCGTCCACGGTCACCTCGGCGTGCCCGGCGGTGCTGTGCTTGGTCACGTTCGTCAGCGACTCGGCGACGACGAAGTACGCCGCGGCCTCCACCGGCGCCGGCGGGCGCGGCAGATCGTCCGGAATGGACACCGACACCGGGATCCGCTGCCCGCCCGCGAGCGCGTGCACGGCGCCGCCCAGCCCCCGGTCGGCGAGGATCGGCGGGTAGATGCCGCGGATGACGCCCCGCAGGTGCCCGAGCGAGTCCTCGATCCCGGTGCGCGCGTCCTGCAACAGCGACAACGCGGCGGTGGGCTCGGCCCGCAGCGCGCGTTCGGCGAGCCCGAGCCGCACCGCCACGGACACCAGCTGGGCCTGGACGCCGTCGTGCAGGTCGCGTTCGATGCGGCGCAGCTCCGCGCCGTGCGACTCCAGCGCCTCGGTCCGGGTCTCGGTCAGCCGTTCGACCTGCTGCTCCAGCAGCACCCGCTCGGTCGGCCGCAGCAGCGCCCCGGCGAACCGGGCCTGGCCGCGCGCGGCCGGCGGCACGAGCCACCACACCGCGGCGGCGTAGACCACGGCCTGGAGGAACGGCCACGTCAGCGCCTCCGGCCAGGTCTCCACCCGGATGAACGCGGTGACCGTGCCCGGCGGCAGCAGCTGCCACCACAGCGGCATGGTGAGGCTGTAGGGGACCGCGAGCCACAGCCCGACGGCAGTCAGGCCGGCGAAGACGCCGCCGATGCCGTGCCCGGCCAGCCACGCCAGGTCGCGCCAGGCTGCCGGGTCGGCCACGGCGGCCCGGACCCGCCGCCAGTGACCGCCCTCGGGCTTCCGGTACGGCCGGGGCACGTCGTGGCCCAGCAGCGGCGCGACCCGCCTCCGCTCGGCTTCGGCCAGCCGCCGCACCGGCGCCAGCGCGTCGGGGAAGACCACGGTGGCCAGGATCAGCAGCGGCGCGAAGGCGAGGCCGAGCATCGCGGGCAGGGCGGTCCGCAGGCCGCCGGCCAGCACCCTGGTCGCGTCCGCGCTGCGCCTGATCGCAGTTCTCATCTGGCTCCCCGGGTACCCGCTTGACGTGCGGTGACGGGGCCGGACTCTACCGGGCACCCCCGCCGGGGTGTAGCCGGCTACACCCCCGTTCGGGGTGCTGGAGCCGCTGTGTGGCAACCCATCCCCTCCTAGCGTCGGAAGCACCGGCCTAACGGGGAAGGAAACGAAGATGAGCACAACGGGGGACTCCCTCACCTGCGCGGTGCGGATGGAATCCGTGCGCAAGACCTACGGCAGCGGCGACACCGCCGTGCACGCCCTCGACGGGGTGTCGATTTCCTTGCGGCGCGGGAGTTTCACCGCCGTGATGGGCCCGTCCGGCTCGGGCAAGAGCACGTTCCTGCACTGCGCCGCCGGCCTCGACCGGCCGACCGGAGGCCGGGTCCTGCTCGGGGACACCGAGCTGACCGGCCGCGGGGAGGCCGCGCTGACCGAGCTGCGCCGGGAGCGGATCGGGTTCGTGTTCCAGGCTTACAACCTGCTCGACGCGCTCACCGTCGAGCAGAACATCCTGCTGCCGCTGCGCCTGGCGAACCGGCCGTTCGAGCCGGAGTTCCTCGCCGAGGTGGTGCGCTCGGTCGGGCTCGACGTGCCGCTGGACCGCCGTCCCGGCAAGCTTTCCGGCGGCCAGCAGCAACGCGTCGCGATCGCCCGCGCGCTGATCACCCGGCCCGACGTGATGCTCCTGGACGAGCCGACCGGCGCGCTCGACACCCGCACCGCGCGGCAGGTGCTGCTGGCGCTGCGCCACGCCGTGGACCGGTGGGGGCAGACCGCGCTGATGGTCACGCACGACCCGGTGGCGGCGTCGTTCGCCGACCAGGTCGTGTTCCTGGCCGACGGGCGGATCGTGGGTGAGCTGGCGCGGTCCGGGCCCGAGCTGATCGCCGAGCGCATGACGCACCTCGGGGAGTGGTGACGGCGTGTTCTCCTTGTCCTGGCAGATGATCCGCGCGCACCGCGCGGGCTTCGCCGCCGCGTTCGTGGCGGTGTTCTTCGGCTCGGCCCTGATCACGGTGTGCGGGGTGCTGATCGATTCGGGCCGGCGCGCCGGCATCCCGCCCGAGCGTTACGCCGCGGTTCCCGTGGTGGTCACCGCCCCGCAGGCGGTGACCGACAAGGACGGGATGGAGCAGCGGTTCGCCGAGCGGGTCCCGCTCCCGGCGTCGCGGGCCGCGGCGATCGCGCGGGTGCCCGGGGTCCGGTCGGCGATCGGCGATGTCAGCGTGCCGACCGGCTTGCGCACGGCGGGTGGCACCACGCCGCTGCTCGTGCACGGCTGGTCCGCAACCGGGCTCGGGCCTATCGCTCTTGCCGACGGACGCGCACCCCTCGCCCCGGACGAAGTGGTGCTCGACGCCGCGACCGCGGCCCGGGCGTCGGTGCGCATCGGCGACGCCGTCGACCTGGAGGCCGGTTCCGTCGCTACCCGGTTCCGGGTCGTCGGCACCACTGCCACGGCTGCGGGACCGGCCCCGGCGTTCCTCACCGGCGAGCGCGCCCGGCTGCTCGCCGGTCGTCCGGACCAGGTGGACGCCGTCGGCGTGCTCGCCGATCCGGGGGTCGGCGCGGACGAGCTCGCCACGCGGATCCAGGCGGCTGTGCCCGATGTCGTCGCCGCGGTCGGGAACGACCGCGCGGACGCCGAATTCCTCGACGTCGGGGCGGCCCGGTCGTTCCTCGTCCTGATCGCCGCGTCGTTCGGCGGCACCATGCTGATGATCGTGCTGCTGGTGGTGGCCAGCACGCTCGGGCTGTCCGTGCAGCAGCGGCGCCGGCAGTTCGCTTTGCTGCGGGCGATCGCGGCGACCCCGCGCCAGCTGCGCCGCCTGATCGGCGCCGAGGCGGTGCTGGTGTCCGCCGCGGCGTCGGTGCTCGGCGCGCCGGTCGGCGTCGGGCTGAGTCTGTTGCTGCGCAACGCATTGGCGGACCTGGGTGTGGTGCCGGCCGGGTTCCGGTTCGTCTTCGGCCCGCTGCCGATCGTGGCCGCGGTCGCCGCGTGTGTGGTCACCGCGCTGGGGGCCGGGCTGGTCGCGGCCCGCCGGGCGGCGCGGATCAGCCCCGTCGCGGCGCTGGGCGAGGCGGCCGTCGAGCCGGCGCGGCTCGGCCGGGGACGGCTGGTCACCGGCTGGCTGCTCGTCGTCGCGGGAGTGCTCGCGGGCGGGGTCGTGCCCCTGGTGCTGGCCGGTCCCGCCGCGACCGGCGGCGCGGCGGGCTCCGTGCTGCTGCTGGTCATCGCGGTGGCGCTGCTCGGGCCGCGGCTGCTCACCGCGACCGCCGGGCTGTTCCGCGGGCTGGGCCTCGGCCGCGGCGCCGCGGGCTACCTGGCCGGCGCCAACACCCGGGCCCGCGCCCGCCGGCTCGGCTCGGCGACCACGCCGTTGATCATGGGCGTCGCGCTGGCCGCGGTGCAGATCTTCACCCTGACCACCACGGCGGGCGCCGCCCAGCGGCAGGCCGACACCGGCCTGGTCGCCGACCGGGTGCTCGTCGCCGAAAACGGCGTCGCGCCCGCCGTCGCCGGTGCCGTGCGGCAGGTTCCCGGGGTCGCCGCGGCGACCCCGGTGGCCCGGACCCAGGTGCTGGTCACCTACCGGCAGTTCGGGGACGAGGCGATCGAGCCCGCGAGCGCGTTGGGCGTCACCCCGGAAGGCCTGCACGACGTACTGGACCTGGACGTCCGCCGCGGTGACCTCGCGGGCCTGACCGGCGACACGGTGGCGGTGAGCCAGTTCGCGGCCGACACCTACGGCGTCGATGTCGGCGGGACCCTCGCCCTGCGCCTCGGCGACGGCACCCCGCACCCCGCCCGCGTGGTCGCGGTTTACGGCAACGGGCTCGGCTTCGGCGACCTGACGCTGCCCCACGACGTGGTCGTCTCGCACACGACTTCCCGGCTGGACACGGAAATCCTGGTCGCGAAGGCGCCGGGAACCGGTGACGCCGCACTGGACGCCGGCCTGCACGCGGCACTCGTGGCGCACCCGGAGGTTCGCGTGGCGGGCCGAGACGCCTTCGCCGGCGGCCAGGACACGGCGGCGGCCGGGCAGTCGACCGTCGTCCTGCTGCTCAACCTCGTGCTGCTCGGGTTCATCGCGATCGCGGTGGTGAACATCCTGGTGCTGGCCACGGCGGCGCGGGTCCGCGAGTTCGCCCTGCTGCGCCTCGTCGGCGCGAAACCCCGCCAGGTGCGGGCGATGATGCGCCGCGAGGCGGGGGTCGTGGTCGTGGCGTCGGTGGTGCTCGGCTCCCTCGCCGCGCTCCCGCCGCTGCTCGGGGTCAGCGTCAGCCTGACCGGCTCCCCGTGGCCCACCGTGCCGCTGCCGGTCTACCTCGCGATCGTCGGCGTGGCCGCGGTGCTCGGCTGGGCGTCGATCGCGATCCCGACCCGGTTCGCCCTGCGCCCGGCGCCGATGGCCGCCCTGCGCACCGGCGACTGACGGTCCTCAGTAGACAGACGATTTCCCTCGAAAGGACGCTGTGATGGTAGTTCCCGGCCACGTGGGCTCCGAAGCCCGCCTCGCGCCGACCGGTCTCCGCGGTCTCATCGGCCGTCGCCGGCTGACCAGTTTCTTCGTGCTGGCGTTCGGGCTGAGCTGGCTCGCCTGGACCCCGTACGTGCTGTCCGGCAACGGTTTGGGCGTGCTGCCGTTCCGGTTCCCGGTGGTGCTCGGCACCACGCAGCTGTTCGCCGTGCTGCCCGGCGCCTACCTCGGCCCGATCCTGGCGGCGTACGTCGTCACCCGGGTCGCCGAGGGTCGCGCCGGGGTCCGGCGGTGGGCCGGGCGCCTGCTGAAGTGGCGGGTGAACTGGCGCTGGTACGCCGGGATCCTGCTCGGCGTGCCGCTCGCGCTGACCGTGACGAGCCTCCCGTTCGCGGGCGGCTGGGCGAACGTCCACCTGCCGGCGGTGACGGTGCTGGTCGCCTACCTGCCCGCGCTGGTGCTCCAGATGGTCACGACGGGGCTCGCGGAAGAGCCCGGCTGGCGCGACTTCGCGCTGCCCCACCTGCAGCCGCGGTTCGGCGCGCTGCGCGGCACCCTGATCCTCGGCCCGCTGTGGGGTGCCTGGCACCTGCCGCTGTTCCTGACGGAGTGGGGCGGCTGGCCGGACGTGGACTGGGTGCTGCCGGTCGAGTTCATCGCCGCGGCCGTGGTGCTCAGCGTGATCATGACCTGGGTGTTCAACCGCACCGGCGAAAGCCTGCCGCTGGCCATGCTGCTGCACACCAGCGTGAACAACTTCTTCTCGGTCGCCTGGCCGGCCATGTTCCCGGCGATCGACCCGCACGGCGCAGCCCATATCCAGCTGATCGCCTCGACGGTGATCGCGGCCGTCCTGCTGATCGCGACCCGGGGCCGGCTCGGCTACCGGGGCAAGACCGAGGCGGGCGGCTGACGCGATCACCCGCGACGCGGGCCGGCGGCGGGACGAGACCCGTCCCGCCGTCGTCGTGGCTCTGGAACGGCCGGGTCAGCCGACTTCGTTCAGCTTCCCGGTCGCGACGTCGAAGACGAACCCGCGCACCGAGTCCTTCTTGGGGATGAACGGGCTGGTGCGGATCCGCGTGAGCGATTGCCGCACATCGGTGTCGAGGTCGGCGAAGGCTTCGGCGGCCCAGGCGGGCTTGACGCCGACGTCCTCCTGGATGGACTTCTTGAACTCGTCGTCGGTGAAGGTCAGCATCCCGCAGTCGGTGTGGTGGATGAGGATGATCTCCTCGGTGCCCAGCAGCCGCTGGCTGATCGCCAGCGAGCGGATCTCGTCCTCGGTGATCACGCCGCCCGCGTTGCGGATCACGTGCGCTTCTCCCTCGTTCAGGCCGAGGACGCCGTAGACGTTGATCCGCGCGTCCATGCACGCCACGACCGCGACGTGCTTGGCGGGCGGCAGCGGCAGCGGGCCGGTGAAGCCCGCGGCGTACTCGGCGTTGTTGGCCAGCAGTTCGTCGGTGACACTCACAGGTGGTCCTCTCGGTAGGTCCCCGGAGAATGAGCAGACCGCTCCACGCGGCCGGGCGCAACTGTGCCCATGGGGTGGAAGCCGCCCGTCCCGGCGGGAGTGGCCGGGTGGGAAACACGGACGGGCCTTTCGGACATGAAACGGCGCGGCGCCCCCCAACGGCCCCGGACGGTGGCATCGTTTGTCTCGGGGAACTCGGCTCGGGAAGGGTGCTAGGCGGATATGGCGGACAGGTTCGAGTTCACGCTCGACACGGTCGAGGCCCTGGTGGTCGGACAGGCGACCGGCGGTGACATCCGGCAGTTCCCGTTGCGGATCGGCACGGTGCCCGCGGACCCGTCGCGGTTCGTGCGCGTCGCGACGCAGGTCTACCGGGGCATGGAGGACCGCAGGCTGTCCGTGCAGGGCGAGCTGCACCCGGCGGTGCGCACCGCGTTCGGGCTCCTCGCCGAGTCGCGTGTGTCGGTGGCGGTGAGCGGGGTCGACGGCCTCGGCTCGGACCTGGCGGTGCTCGCGCTGACCGACGGGCGGCAGGCGGTCGGCGTCACGCAGGACCCGCGGTCGGACGACCTGACCTTCTCGCTGTTCCCCGACGAGGACCTGGTGGAGGTCATCACCGGCGTGCTGCCCGCGGCGCGCGCGGCGACCACCCCCGCACAGACCGTGCACCGGGAGGCCCCGAAGGAGGTGTCCGCCATGACGGCTCGGCGGCGCGCCGAGGCCGCCGAGGACAAGGACGAGACCGACGCGTTCGGCAGCCTCCGCATCGTCAAGACGCGGTCCGGGCGTGGCCGTGCGCGGCCGGGCGAGCAGTCCGGCGGAGACGTGCTGCAGCAGGTGATGGCGGCGCCCCGGCTGGGCGGCGGGCACATCCTCACCACCGGCCACGGCCGCTTCGGCGAGCTTCTCAGCGGCGATCCGATGAGCTGGCTGGACACCGAGGACGGCCGGTACCTCGTCCACACGACCACCGGCCCGGCCGGTGAGCTGAGCGCGAACTACGTGCCGGCCGGACGTGCGGGCGTGGCCCGCGCGGTGCAGCAGGCGATTTCCGCCGTCTACTGACGATCCACTGTGGACGGCCGCTGAGTGGTGCTCCCGTCCCACCGACGCCGTTAAGGCCTCCTTACCCGCGTACTACGCGGGTAAGGAGGCCTTGACGGCATTGACGCGACAGGGCCGCGGCGCGGCTACGCTGGAGGACATGAAAGGGCTGCTCCTGCGCCTGTCCGCCGTCGATGCCGACGCGGAGGCCGCGGTACGGGTGATCGTGTGCTTCGACGAGCTGGTCACGCACCGGGCGAGCCTGCCGGACCTGGTGCGTTCGGCGGCGGCGCTGGCGGAGTGCCCGGCCGGGCTGGAACGGGACGGCGGCGCCACCCTGCGCTTCGGCCCGGACGGCGCCGTCCCGGCTGAGCCGGAGCCGGACTCGGCGGTGTCTTCGGCAGTGGAGCCGGGCGGGCGGGTCTGGCTGGAACGCCGGTCGCCCGGCCCGCTCGACGACCTTGTGCTGGAGCGGTTCGCGATCGCCGCGCGGCTGCTCGCCGGGCCCGGCCCGGCGGTGGCCACGCCGCACCTGGCCGATCCCGCGCTGGTCGAGCTGGTGCTGGGGGAGCAGGCCGCGGACGAGGACCGCGCGCGGGCGCTGGTGCTGCTCGGGCTGGCCGCGGGCAAGCCGCTGCGCGTGGTCGCGGTCGGCACCGACGACGGCAGCGACCCGGGCGCGGCGGCCGTCGCGCTGATGGCCCGCGGCGGGGCACCCCCGGCGACGCGGGTGGCGGTGGTCGGCGACGTCGCGGCGGTCCTGCTGCAGCCGCGTGAAGGCGCGGGCACGGTCGTCTCGTCGCTGCGGACCGCACTGGCCGAACGGGCGCGGGAACGCGGTGCGACGGGCTCGGTCCGCGTCGGCGTCGGCGACCCGGCCGACGGCCTCGAAGCGCGCCGTTCCTGGTTGCAGGCGCGGCTGGCCGAGCGCTTCGCCGTGCCCGGCGCGGAACCGGTGGTCGCCCATGACGAACTCGGCTCGCTCACCCTGCTGGCCGAGCTCCCGCCGGAGCGGCTGCGGGCCCAGCCCGACGTCCGCGCCCTCGACGACCTCGCCGCCACCCCGGCCGGCGCCGCCGACGTCGCGACGCTGGAAGCCTTCTGCCGCACGGGATCCCTGCGCCAGGCGGCCCTCGCGCTGCACCGCCACCACAGCTCGGTCGCCGGGCGGCTCGCCCACGTGGAGGACGCGCTGGGCTGGCGCCTCGACGACCCGGGCGACCGCTTCCGGGCCCGCCTGGCCCTGCTCGCCCGCCGCCTCGCCGCCCGCGGCTGAGCTGGCCGCCGAGTCGTGCCCTGAAGGCCACCATGAGGGCATCTACGTCCCTCATGGTGGCCTTCAGGGCACGAACGCGAAAGCCGCCCGCGGCTGAGCTGGCCGGAATGCCGTTAAGGACTCCTTACCTACCTCCAAGGTAGGTAAGGAGTCCTTAACGGCCGTGGAGAACCGGGACCAGCCGCTAGGCGGGCTCGACCCCCAGCGCCCGGGCCAGCACGGCCTTCGCCTCGGCCGCTTCACGGCGCGAGATCGTCGCCTGTTTCATCAGGCCCGAGCCGTGGAAGGTGCCCGGGAACAGGTGCAGCTCGGTGGTGACGCCGGCGGCCAGGAGGCCCTGGGCGTAGGCGATGCCCTCGTCCCGCAGCGGGTCGAACTCCATCACCGAAATGTAGGCGGGCGGCAGGCCGGTCAGGTCCGTCGCGCGGGCCGGCGCGGCGTGCGCCGGGACGCCCTCGGTGCCGCGGACGCCCGGGCCGAGGTAGCAGTCCCAGCTGAACTCCGCGCGCGGCCGGTTCCACAGCGGGGTGTCGACGAACGCGCGCATGCTCGGCGTCTCCAGCCGGTCGTCGATCTCCGGCACGCCGAGGAACTGGAACGCGATCGCCGGGCCGCCGCGGTCGCGCGCCAGCAGGGCCAGCGCGGCGCACAGCCCGCCGCCCGCGCTGACGCCGTGGATGACGATGCGCTCCGGGTCGACGCCCAGCTCGCCGGCGTGCTTGGCCGTCCAGACCAGCGCCGCGTAACAGTCCTCGAGCCCGGCCGGGTACGGCGCCTCGGGCGCGAGGCGGTAGTCCACCGACACCACGACGACGCCGAGGTCGCGCGCCAGCCCGAGGTTGCCCTCGTGGCCCATGTCCGCGTCGCCCACGATGAACCCGCCGCCGTGCACGTCGAAGAGCAGGGACGGTTCGGCGATCCGGTCCGGGGTGTAGACGAGCACCCGCACGTCGGGCGCGCCGTCCGGCCCTGGCACCTGTTCCTCGCGGAAGGTGACGCCGGTGGTGTCGGGCTCGTCGGTCAGCTCCGCGAACATCTCCTTCATCCGCAGGCGGGCCGCCGGCAGGTCGGAGAAGTCCTGCTCGGGGAGCATCGGGACCGCGGCGGCGATCTCCGGGTCGAAGGCGTAGGTCACTGGCTTCCTCCTCGAAGTCGTTCTGCCGTCCAGTCTGCCCGTGCGGGCGGGCGCGGGGACCCGCCACGCGTCGCCGGGCCGGGCCGCCGCGACCGCCATCCGCGCGCCGCGCCCGGCCCGATAGCGTGGGGCTGTGGAGATCTCTGAGTTCGGGTCCTGGGCCACGCCGATCACGGCGGAGCTGATCACCCAGTCGGCGGCGCGCGTGACGGACGTGCAGGCCGACGGCGACACGGTCGTCTGGTCGGAGGCGCGTCCCGAAGAGGGCGGCCGGGTCCAGCTGGTCCGCCGCGACGCCGACGGGACCATCACGGAGCTGCTGCCCGACGGCTTCGACGCGCGCACGTCCGTGCACGAGTACGGCGGCGGCGACTGGTGGGTCCGTGACGGCGTCGTCTGGTTCGCGAACTGGCGCGACCAGCGCCTGTACCGCCTCGACGGCGGCGAGCCCGAAGCGCTGACGCCCGAGCCCGAGGTGCCGCGCGGCGACCGGTACGCCGACGGCGGCTTCAGCCCGGACGGCACCCGCCTGGTCGTGGTGCGGGAACGGCACCCGGCCGGCGGCGGGGGAGCCGCCGACGTCCGCAACGAGCTGGTCGAGCTCCACCCGGACGGGGCGCCGGAAGTACTGGTGAGCGGCCCCGATTTCGTGGCCGGCCCGCGGTTCTCCCCGGACGCGCGACGGCTCGCCTGGGTGTCGTGGAACCACCCGGACATGCCGTGGGACGACACCGTGCTGACCGTGCGGGACCTCGGCACCGGCGAGGACACGGTGGTGGCGGGTGGCCCCGGCGAGTCCGTCGCGGAGCCGCGCTGGCTTCCCGACGGCACGCTGCACTTCGTCTCCGACCGCACCGGCTGGTGGAACCTGTACCGCTGGACGCCCGGTGGCCAGGTGGAGCCCGCCGTGGTGCTGGACGCCGAGATCGGCGTTCCGGGCTGGCAGCTGGGCACGGCCCGGTACGCCGCGCTGCCCGGCGGCCGCACGGTCTTCGCCCGCTGGACCGGCGGGCGGGACGGCCTCGCGGTCGCGGCCGCCGACGGCACCGTGACCGACCTCGACCTGCCGTTCACCGCGATCCGCGCGGTCCGGGCGACCGGGACCGGCGAGGTCGTGGTGCTCGCCGGTTCGCCGACCGCGGAGCCCGGCGTCTACGCCGTCACGGCCGAGGGCGCGGTCCGGTCGCTGCGCGAGCCCCGCGACACGGGCATCGCGACCGAGTACCTGTCGGTGCCCGAGGCGATCGATTTCCCTTCGGGCGAAAGGGTTTCGCACGCGCTGTTCTACCCGCCCGCGAACCCGGGCCACGCCGGCCCCGGCGGCAGCAGGCCGCCGCTGATCGTGATCGTCCACGGTGGACCGACGGGGAACGCGTCACCCGTGCTGTCGCTGGGAGTGCAGTACTGGACGAGCCGCGGGTTCGCCGTCGTGGACGTCAACTACGCGGGCTCGACCGGCTTCGGCCGCGCGTACCGCGAACAGCTGCGTGGCACCTGGGGCGTGCTCGACGTGGCCGACTGCCTCGCGGCCGCCCGCTGGCTCGCGGCCGAGGGGCGTGTCGACGGGGAGAAGCTGCTGATCCGCGGCGGCTCGGCGGGCGGTTACACCGTGCTGGCCGCGCTCGTGCGCGAGGACACGCCGTTCGCCGCCGGCACCGACATGTACGGCGTCGCCGACCTGGAGGCGCTGGCCGCCGACACGCACAAGTTCGAGAGCCGCTACCTGGACCGGCTGATCGGCCCGTACCCCGAGGCCCGCGACGTGTACGCGGACCGCTCGCCGATCCACCGCGTGGACGCGTTCGCCCGGCCGCTGCTGGTGCTGCAGGGCGCCGACGACCCGGTGGTGCCGCCGAACCAGTCCGAGCTGATCGTCAACGCCCTGCGCGCGCGGAAGGTCCCGGTCGCGTACCTGCTGTTCGAAGGCGAGCAGCACGGCTTCCGGCGGGCGGATACCATCCGCCGCTCGCTCGACGCGGAGCTGAGCTTCTACAGCCAGATCTTCGGCTTCCCGCTGCCCCCGGGCGAGGCCATCGAGCCGGTCGAGGTGGAGAACCTGCCCTGAAGAGCTTGTGAGTGTTTATGACGGTTCTAACCGTCATAAACACTCACGAGCTCTTTCCGGGCAGCGCGAGCCGGAAGATCTTGCGCACCACCGAACCGAGCTGCTTCGACAGGGAGCCGGTGTTGTACGGCAGCCCGTACTTCTCGCAGATCGCGCGGACCTCGCCGGCGATCTGCGGGTAGCGCCGCGACGGGATGTCCGGGAACAGGTGGTGCTCGATCTGGTGGCTGAGGTTGCCCGACATCAGGTGGAACAGCGGGCTGCCGCTGATGTTGGCCGAGCCGGTCATCTGGCGCAGGTACCAGCCGCCGCGGCTCTCGTCCTCGGCCTGCTCCTCGGTGAACACCTCGGCGCCGTCGGGGAAGTGGCCGCAGAAGATGATCGAGAACGCCCACAGGTTGCGCACCAGGTTCGCGCTGACGTTCGCCGCCAGCGTGAGCGGTGCCAAGGGTCCGGTGAGGGCGGGGTAGAGCAGGTAGTCCTTGCCCGCCTGGCCGGCCACCTTGCGCAGCATCGGCGCGACCAGCGGCCGGACGTCCGCCCAGCCCCGCTTGCCCTGCACGATCCGGTCGACCTCCAGGTCGTGCAGCATGATGCCGTACTCGAAGAACAGCGCCTGCGCGGCGGCGTAGACCGGGTTGCCGAGGTAGTACGGGTGCCACTCCTGGTCCTCGGTGATGCGGAGGATGCCGTAGCCGACGTCGCGGTCCTTGTCGAGGACGTTGGTGTAGGTGTGGTGCATGAAGTTGTGCGAGCGGCGCCACTGGCCGCTCGGGCAGACCATGTCCCACTCGAAGGTCTGCGAGTTGAGCGCGGGGTCCTTCATCCAGTCGTACTGGCCGTGCAGGACGTTGTGGCCGATCTCCATGTTGTCGAGGATCTTCGACACCGACAGGGCGGCGACCCCGCCGAGCCACGCGGGCGGGAACCAGCCGGCGAACAGCAGGACCCGGCCGGACACCTCGCACAGCCGTTGCACCGCGATCACCTTGCGGATGTAGTCGGCGTCGACGGCGCCGAGGTCGTCGACCACCCGCTGGCGCAGCGCGTCGAGTTCCTCGCCCATCTCGTCGATCAGTGAGGGGCCGAGCTGAGCGGTGGTCATCGTCATAAGCGGGTCTCCTCGGGTGGAGCGAGGCGTACACGCCGTGGCACCACGGCGGAACGGGAAGGGCGGGCGGATCCCTGGATCCCCGGGCGGCGTCGGCCGGAAAAGGGGGCAGCTCGGAGTCGCGCGCGGCGCGGGACGTCGTCGGCGGGTCCGCGGACGCTCAGACCGCCGAGGGTAGCCGCTGCCCCGGCCGGGCGGGCTCGGCAAACGGGTAACTGTGCCGCGGGTGGGCAGTGTCACCACGGCTTTTGTGGTCCCGGCTGACGCAGACGTGGAGGGCCACCCCCGGCGTTCCCGCCGTGGCCGGGGCCGGTGCGTGCTGGACGGACAGCGCGTCGAGCGCCGCGCGGATCCCGGGTTCGCCCGCCGCGACGGACAGCCGGAACCCCTCCGTCACGGCATGGTCGCCGGCCTCGCGCACCGCGGCCAGCGCCGTCTCGCCGAGGTCCTCGCAGGCGGTCAGGTCGACCACCAGCAGCCCCCAGCAGAGCTCCCGCGCCTCGGCGAGGTGCTCGGCCACCGCCGCGTCGCCGGCCTCGTCGAGCCGGCCCGACACCGAGACGGTCACTGTTCCCGGGCTGATCCGGGTGGCCACGCGCGCGACCCGTTTGGCGTGCCCGGGCTCGGGCGGCGCGGCGACTTTGGTGCTCACCGGTCTGTCGTTCACCGGTCTGTCCTTCACGACGGTCATCGGGCCCTCCTGGCTGGAAACGGTCACGGCCAGGGGCTGGGGTCATGGGCGACGTGAGCCCAGTGTAAGCCGTCCCGGTGGGGGCGCTTTCGTGACTTGCCCCAGCGCTGCGCACGGACGATGCTGAAGGGGGTAGTCGCCGTCGGCGACCATGCCGAGGGGTGGTCATGAGGGACACGTCGGCCGGGCAGGCCGATCTGGGTGGTTCTGCCGGAATTCGGGGGCGCCGGTGAGCTGGCCGGACACCCCGGAGGGGGCGTCGCCGGAGGGGCGGACCGGCGTCCTGCTCGTGGGCACCCGCGGCGGCGACGGTCCCGGTGAAGTGCTGCTCAAGATTCGCGGCGGCACCGAAACCTACCGGGCCTACTCCGAAGTACCACTCTCGAAGGGGACGACCGTGCTGGTCGTCGAGCAGCGCCCGCACCGCGCCGTCGACGTCGTGGCTTGGACGGAACCCTTCACCCCGTAGCACCCCGTTAGCTAGGAGAGAACGAAGATGTTCGGATACCGAGTGCCCGCGCCCGACGAGGCGATGCTGATCTCCGGCGGTAAGCGCGGGAGTTCGGGTGAGGGGCCGTTCCGCGTGGTCACCGGGCACGGCGCGTTCATCATGCCGTTCTTCCGCAAGGTCCGGTTCCTGACGCTGAGCATGGCCGAGGCGGAGGTGTCCGAGACCTGCGTGACCAAGCAGGCCATCACGCTCAACGTCCGCGCGGTCATCGCGTTCAAGGTCGGCAACGACACCGAGAGCATCGTCAACGCCGGCCAGCGGTTCCTCTCGGACCAGGGCCAGATGTCGGTGCTGACCGGGCGGATCTTCGCCGGGCACCTGCGCTCGATCGTCGGCTCGATGACGGTCGAGGAGATCGTCACCGAGCGGCAGAAGCTGGCCACCGAGGTGCTGGACGGCTCGGCCGCGGAGATGGCGAAGATCGGCCTGACCATCGACTCGCTGCAGATCCAGTCGATCGACGACATGAAGCTCGGCTACATCGCCGCGATGGCCGCGCCGCACAACGCCGCCATCCAGCGCGAGGCCCAGATCGCCCAGGCACGCGCCGACCAGGCCGCGGCCGAGGCGGCGCAGGAGTCGCACCGGCGGCAGGCGGAGTACTCGCGCAAGACCGCCGTCGTGCAGGCGCAGTACAAGGCCGAGGTCGACAAGGCGCAGGCCGAGGCCGCGCAGTCCGGGCCGCTGGCGGAGGCGACGGCGCAGCGCGAGGTGATCAACGCCCGGACGGAACTCGCCCAGCGCGAGGCCCTGCTGCGCCAGCAACAGCTCGTGACCGAGGTCGTCCGCCCGGCCGAGGCGCAGGCGGAGCAGGTGCGGGTGATGGCCCGTGCGGACGCCGAGGCGATGGAGATCAAGGCCGCGGCCGCCGCGTCGCACAACCGCGTCGCGCTCGACCGTCTGGTGATCGAGCAGCTGCCGGAGATCGTCAAGGAGGCGGCGCGCGGGCTCAGCGGCGCGCAGGTGACTGTCCTCAATGGAGCGGACGGTCTCGGCGAGATCGCCGCGGGCCTGGTCAGCCAGGGCATGGCGATCCTCGACTCGGTCAAGGCGGGCATCGGCCGCCCGGCTTCGGGCGAGTCGAAGGAAGAGCCGGCCACCGGGGGCAACCACGCCGTGCCGGACAAGGGAGCCCCGGCGATCGAGCGCTGAGCTTGGGTGCCCGGCCCGGGCCCGCGCCCCGTCCCTGAAGGCCACCATGAGGGACCTCTATGCCCTCAAGGTGGCCTTCAGGGCGGGGGATTCATCGGCCAGGCCGCCGGAGTGCCATCGCGACGAGCAGCGCGACCGCGACCAGGAGCGCGCTGGCCCAGACCGGGCCGAGGTCGCCGCTGCCGAGCGTGGCCGCCGCGATGACCGGACCGCCGGCCGCGCCGACGTTGAGGGCCGCGGTCGCGTATGAGCCGCCCATGGTGGGCGCGCCCGCGGCCTCGTAGAGCACCCGGGCGATCAGCGTGCTGCCCAGCGCGAAGGACAGCGCGCCCTGGACGAACACCAGGATCAGCAGCGCGACCGGATGGGCGGCCAGCACCGCCAGCGCGAGCCAGCCGAGCAGCAGCACCGGCCCGCCGGCCGCGATCACGAGGCCGGGCCGCCGATCGGACAGCCGCCCCGCGACGGTGACCCCGCCGAACGACCCGAGACCGAACAGCACCAGCGCGACCGGCACCCACAGCTCGCCCAGCCCGGCGGTGCCGGTGACGATCGGGGCCAGGAAGGTGAACGTCGCGAACGTGGCGGCGTTGACGAGCGCGCCGAGCACCATGACCAGGACCAGACGGGGTTTCGCCAGTTGCGCGATTTCGGCGCGCAGGGACGGTTCTGTCTTCTCGACCGGAGGCTGGGGATTCGCTGGCTGTGCGGTCCCAGCCGGTAGAGGCGGTTCTGTTTTCGGGGCTGGAGGCTGGGGCGGCGCGGTTTCGCCCGGCCGGGACGGTTCTGCCTTCCGGACCAGAGGCCGTGGCTTCGCCCACCGCCCGATCCCAGCCCGCGTCGAAGGCTCCGTTTTCCGCCCCGGAGCGGGAAAACCCTTCACCACGCCCCAAGCCGCGGGCAGGCAGAGGATCGCGATCGCCCAGAAGGTGGCCCGCCAGCCGAGCAGTGTGCCGAGGATCGCGCCGCCGGGGACTCCGGCGATGGTGGCGACCGTCGTCCCGGCGAGCAGGACCGCCAGCGCGCGGCCCTTCCGATCGGGGGCGACCAGGGTGGCCGCGGCGGTCAGGGCCGCGGCCAGGAAGCCCGCGTTCGCCAGTGCCGCGACGACGCGAGTGACAAGCAGCGCCGGGAAGCTCGTCGTCACCGCGCCCGCGAGGTGGGCCGCGGCGAACACCAGGACGAAGCCGAGCAGCGCGGCGCGGGCGGGCCACCGTCGCGCGAGTGCGGCCGTCAGCGGGGCGCCGACGGCCATCCCGGCCGCGAACGCCGAGGTCAGCAGCCCGGCGGTGCCGATCGGCACGCCGAGGCCGGTGGCGATGTCCGGCACCAGGCCGGCGAGCATGAATTCCGAGGTGCCCATGGCGAAAACGGCCACGGCCAGCAGGTAGAGCGAAAAAGGCATCAACGGCTCCGAGGTGAGGGAGAACGACCAGGCGTCTCGTCACCGCGGCCAGCGCCCAAGGCGCGCACCGGTCCCCGGCGCAGGGCGGTCAGCGCCTCGAGGGCGCGTGCACCAGTCCCGGCAAGGGGAGTCTCAGTGGTTCAGGGGGCTGACGGCGTGACCGAAAGCCCCCACCGTGTCCGCCTCAGGGCTCGACATGGCGCCCACCGTACCCACCGCCGCTGGTCGCCACGCAACCGGATTTCCCAGCGCGGGCACCGCCGTCGGCATCGGAGACGGCCCGGTCCGCCTCGCCGTCCGGGACCGGGGCCCGCTTGCGCAGCCGGGTCAGCGCGACGCCGGCCAGCACCACCACCATCCCGGCCGCGGCCCGGAGCCCGATCGCCTCGTGCAGCACGATCGCGCCGAGCGCCACCGAGACGACGGGCAGCAGGTAGCCGACCGTCGCGGCGTTGGTCGCGCCTTCGTCCGCGATGATCCGGTAGGTCAGGTGGAAGGTGAGCCCGGTGGAGCACACCCCCAGCACGACGATGGCGACCAGGCCCACGGCCGTGGGGTGGATCGGCGTCAGGCCGCCGGTCGGCAGGGCCAGCGCGGACAACCCCGTGGCGGCGGTGAGCTGGGCCGACGACAGCGACAGCGTCGGCACGCCCCGGCCGACGAGATGCCGTCCCATATAAGCGAAACCCACCGCGTAACTGGCCGCCGCGGCGCACAGGGCCAGCCAGCCCCAGCCGGCCGTCCCGGCCTGTTCCCACGGGGCGAAGATCAGTACCGTCCCGGCGAAACCGAGCAGCAGCCCGCCCAGCCGGGCCGGGCGCGGTCGCCGTTCCGAGCCCAGGAAGAGGCCGATCAGCAGGGACCACAACGGGGTCGTCGCGTTGAGCACGCCGGCCACCCCGGAGCCGACGGTCTCCTGGCCCACGCTGAACAGGAAAAACGGCAGCGCGTTGCAGAACAGCGCGGCCACGAACAGGTGCGCCCAGATCCGCCACCCGCGCGGGAGCCGCCGCCGCCCCACGACGGACGCGACCACGAGTGTCACCGCCCCCAGCACGCACCGCAGGAAGGTCACCTGCGCCGGCGAGAACACGGCCAGCGCCAGCTCGATCCAGAGGAACGTCGACCCCCACACCAGGGCCAGCACCGCCACCCGGGCCACCGCCCAGACCCGGCTCGCCGGCTCTTTTCCTTGTGTCATGAGGAAAAGCCTGCCCGCGCCGGACACCGAGGACAAGCGCGAACACCTTCACCATCGTTAAGCTGAGCTACACGGTCTGGGGCGTCCACATCGGACGGTCAGGCCTGTCGCCCGGTGGGCAGCGCGTCGTCGAGGGTGGCGACGATCGTGAGGATCCGGTCGAGCGCGGTGATCTGGAGCGTGCGCAGCACGGCGCGGCTGCGCGTGACGACCTTGAACGCGGCCTCGTGCTCGCGGCACCACTCGTTCAGCTGAACGAGCACGGTCAGCCCGGCGGAGTCGAGGAAGGTCACGCCGGTGAACTCGAGGACCAGCAGGGCCGGGACGGGCCCGTCAGGGAGCGCCTCGTGGCGCAGCTGCGGCGCCGTGGACACGTCGACCTCGCCGGTGGCGTGCACGACCCACGTGGTGCCGAGCTGCTCGCGGGAAAGGCGCAGCGAGGCGTCCGGGGGATCGGTGCTCTCCATCGTGGCGGCCTCTCGTGCCGGAACGATGGCCGGCCCTGCCCAGCCTACGGGCCCGCCGCCGCGACTTCCGCCGGCCGGCCGCGCCGCGCTGCGTGATTCAGCCGCTGGATTCAGCCGCCGGATTCAGCCGATCACCACCCCGCTCGCGATGCGGCCCTGGTCGGTCCAGCCACCGTGACCGTCGCCGCCGGACCAGGAGTACAGGGTTGCCGCGTTGGTGGCCGGGTCGCCGAAGAGGTAGTCGGCGCTGCCGTCGCCGGTGGCGTCGGCGAGGCTCACGCGGTCGGCGGTGGCGGTGAGGCCGGTCGCGACCTGGCCGTAGCCGATCCAGCCGCCGTGGCCGTCACCGCCGCGGTTCAGGTACAGCGTGACGGCGCCGTTGTCCCCGAGCACGCTGTAGTCGGCGCGGCCGTCGCCGTCGAAGTCCGCCAGCCGGACGTGCGTCGCGTCGGTGGTGGTGCCGGTGGCCACCTGGCCGAGGCTGGCCCAGCCGCCGTGCCCGTCGCCGCCGCGGTTGAGGAACACGGACACTGCGCCGTTCGCGTCGATGGTCAGGTAGTCCGTCTTCCCGTCGCCGTCGAAGTCGGCGAACCGTACGCGGGACACGTCGGTGGTGGTCCCGGTCGCGACCTGGCCGTAATCGACCCAGCCGCCATGGCCGTCGCCACCGCGGTTGAGGAGCACCGACACGGCACCGTTGGCGGCGATGGTCAGGTAGTCCGCCTTGCCGTCGCCGTCGAAGTCGGCGAACCGCGCGCGGGACGGGTCGGTGGTGGTGCCGGTCGCGACCTGGCCGAGCACGTCCCAGCCGCCGTGCCCGTCGCCGCCCCGGTTGAGGTAGGCCGACACCGCGCCGCTGCTCGCGACGGCGAGGTAGTCGGCGCGGCCGTCGCCGTCGAAGTCCGCCCAGCGCACCTTGCCCGAGCCGCCCGCCTCGGTGCCCGCCGCGAGCGGGGGACGGCTGGTGACCACGCCGTCGGTCCAGGCCTGGTCCAGCGCGCCGTAGAGGCTCTGCGCCATCCGCAGGTAGCCGGCGTCGTCCGGGTGCAGGCCGTCGGCCATCTCGGCCGGCGTCAGCGCGGGCGGCTCGACGTACCGCATCCGGTGGCCCGCCTGCTGCTCCGCCGCCTGGAACGCCTTGACCCGGCTGTTGAACGCCGCGACCTGGTCCTGCAGCCCGGGCGTGGTCGGGATCAGCCCCAGCACGAGCACCGCGACGCCGGGGCGGTCGGCGAAGACGCGGTCCAGCAGCGCCCGCATCCGGCCGGGCGCCCCCGGCACGTCGATGCCCCGGTTGAGGTCGTTGATCCCGAGGTGCAGCAGCACGACGTCGGGCCGCGCGTCGGCCACCCAGCCGTCGACGCAGGCGGCGACCTCGTCGATCGTGTACCCGCTGTGCCCCTCGTTCGCGGGCGCGACCAGGCTGCCCGACGCCTGGCTCCCGACGAACCTCGCGGCATAGCGCGACTGCCCGGCGATCATCGTCCACAGTGGAGCACGATAGGACGACGTGGTCGCGCTGCCCACGCCCCAGGTGATCGAGTCGCCCAGCGGCAGCACCCGGACGACCGGCCCGAGCGCGGCAGCGGGCGTGGCGGCCGATACAGCAGTGGTGCCGCCGATCCCCACCAGCGCCGCGGCGGCGAGGGTCAGCAGACGGCGCAGCGCCGGCATGTCAGGACGCCGCGTTGACGAGGTCGAGCACGCTCTGCTGGCGCGCGGCGTCGATCTTGTCCAGCGGCCCGGACCAGCGCAGGCCGTACTGGTCGAGGGAGTTGCGGTCCGAGCCGTACGCCCGGTCGGCCTGGCGCTTCAGATAAGCGGTGTACGGGTGATCGGACAGCGCCGCGTTCAGCGCGCCCAGCCCACGCGCGTCGGCGCCCTTGAACGACGGCCCGTCCCCGCCGCAATCGCCGGTTTCGCAGGGGTCGCGCAGGATCCCGTCGGCGGTGTTGAGCGAGCCGGCCGTGACGTTGGCGTCGCCGAGCTGGCGCGCGGTGGTCAGCAGGGAGCTGTCGCCGGTGGCGCGGTTCAGCTCCGTCAGCGCGTTGATCAGCACGCCCTGGTTGTACGACCACACGGTGCTTCCGTTGTTCTTGCAGGTGCTCAGGTCGGTGCCGTCGTTCACCAGGTTCGAGCTGTTGATCATCCCGGTGCCCTGGAACCAGGTCCAGCCGCTGCGTGCGCGGCCGAGGTAGGTGCTGTCGCCGGAGATCCGGTTGTGCAGCGCGGCGTTCAGCTGGATGTAGAGCGAGTCCGGGATGGCGTTCTTGTACGTCTTGGCGGTGCTCCACCAGACCCCGCCACCGCAGGTGTTGTCCCAATAGGACGCCATGTAGTCCGCGTCCGCGCGGGCGGTGCTGAGGTAACGGCTGTCGCCGGTCAGGTCGTACGCGGCCACCCACGCCAGGCCCCACCAGCCGGTGTCGTCGATGTAGTCGTTGCGGAACTGGCCCTGGCCGCTGTTGACGTTCAGGTCGTAGGTCCGCCCGACGGCGTACCGGTAGCTGTCCATCCCGGTCACCTTGATGTCGCCGATCAGGGCGGTCAGCGCGTTCGCGGAGTTCCACCAGCCGGTGGTCGAGAACAGGCCGGTCTGGAGGTTGTAGAACATCATCTGCGCGGTGGCCGCCGCGGTGCGCCGCTCGCCCGCGTTCCAGGGGGTGCGCGCCCACGAGGTGCACGCGATGTCCGCGCGGTCGCCGGCCTTGCCGCAGGCACGCAGCGCGCCGACGCCGAGGTTGTTCCAGTCGTCGACGTTGTACATCAGCGTGCGCCAGCCGCTCTGCCCGGCCGGGGTGACGGTGGCGCCCAGCCGGCTGCCCGAGGCCCAGCTGAAGCCGCCGTCGAACGAGCGGTCCAGCCAGACCTCGTCGCCGGGGTTGCCGTTGCCGATCGAGGCCCAGCCCATCGCGTCGGTGTCGTCGAAGTGCAGCACGATCGACCGGGAGAACAGGGTGACCGAGAGGGGCTGACGGTCGCCGGGCGACAGCGCGGGATCGGCGGCGTCGCAGCGTTTGTTGCAGATCGCGGCCTGCACGGCGGCGGTCTTGGACGGCGTGGCCGGAGCTGGGGCCGGGGCCGGCATGTGCGGGCCGGCCGGGTGGGCCGGGGGAGCGCTGACCGGGGGCGCGGGCACCGGGGGAGTGACGGGCGGATGCGCGGCCACGAGGAGCTGGGCGGCCAGCGCGGTGGCGGTCAGGAGTACTCGCACCGTCGTGGCGGAGGCAGGTCTGAACCGGGCAGCGGGCATGACGGTCCTCCTCGTCGAAACACGAGATCTGCCTCCCACGAAGGGGAAGCAGCGAGAAGACCGCACGGGCCCGGCGGTGAGCTGGACTCAGCGTGAACCCGGGATTGGCGGTGTGTCAACGGAAACCGGGGAACTGGTCCAGACAACTTTCTGTCCGGTCCGCCCGCCGATTCTTCGGTGCGACCGTAGGGACACCGGCCGCCGGGCGCGGGACAATGCCCGCCGGTCCGCGGCCTGCCGGTAGATCGCGGCGAACAGGTCCCGCTTGCCCGGGAAGTACTGGTACAGCGCCGCTCGTGAGATTCCCGCGCGCTCGGCTACGGCCTGATGCGGGTGTGGGCGGCCCGGCAGGCGCCGATCCCGGCCAGGGTGGTTCGCGGGCGTTTTCCGGCTCGCGGCGGCGAAGGAGAAGGCCGGCGTCAGACCTTGCGCGCGACCGCGCCGACGATCAGCCGCTGCGCCAGGTTCAGCGGAGTGAGGTGCGGCCCGTCCGGCCACCAGTTCGCCAGCTCGACGATGCCCGGCTCGATCATCTCCAGCCCGTCGAACAGCTCCTCGATCTCGGACCGGGTGCGGGCCGTGGCGCCGCCGAGCGAACCGCGCGAGACCGCCTCCTGGAAGACGCGCATCGACTCGCTGTCGGCGCCCTCGCCCGGGTCGAACAGGTGCGAGATCGCGACGAACGAGCCCGGGGGCAGCGCGGTGATGTACTTCCGCATGATCTCGGCCGGGGCGTGCCGGTCGCCCTTGTGATGGTGCAGCGTCGCGACGAAGAACAGCGCGATCGGCTGGTCCCAGTCCAGGTGGGTCCGCACGACCTCGTCGCCGGTGATGGTGGCGGGCTCGAAGATGTCGCCGGGCAGGAAGCGGGTCCGGTCGTTCTCCTCCAGCAGCGCGCGGCCGTGCGCGATCACCACCGGGTCGTGGTCGATGTAGACGACCCTCGCGTCGGGCTGGATCCGCTGCACCACCTGGTGCACGTTCTCGGCCGTGGGCAGGCCGGAGCCGCAGTCGAGGTACTGGGTGATGCCCGCGTTGGTGGCGAGGAACCGGCACATCCGGATCAGGAACGCGCGGTTCTCCCACGCCAGGTGCAGCGTCTCCGGCATCACCCGGGTGAGGTCGTCGAGCGTCCGGCGGTCGATCTCGTAGTGGTCCTTGCCGCCGAGGGCGTAGTCGTACATCCGCGCGATGCTGGCCCGCTCAGGATCGACGCCCGCCGGGGCGTTCGGGTCGGCACCTGCGGCGTTCGACGGCATTCCGGTCGCCTCCTGGGGTTGTGGCCGTGACGGCACCCAGGGTAGTCAGCCGGACGGGCCCGGTGAACCCGGCTCGCCCGGGGACCGCCTTCGTGCGGCGAGCGGTCCGCCGGTCAGGGAGGCGCCCGTCAGAGAAGCGCCCGTCGGGGGAGGCCTAGGATCGCCCGGTGCCGCCCGACTCGCCGCCCCCGGGGTTCGTCCTGCTGGAGTCCTCGCCGTTCGTCGAGCAGGTGGGGCCGATCTACCGCAATGGCGACGGCCGGCTCGGGGTCCGCGTCCGCCCGGCGCACACGAACACGATGGGCTCGGTCCACGGCGGTTTCCTGATGACGGTGGTCGACATCGCCGCCGGCCAGGGCGCGCGCCGGGCCATCGGCGCCGGCTCGGTGGTCCGCACGGTCAGCACCAACGTCGACTTCCTTGCCACGGCGGGCGTCGGCAGCTGGCTGGAGGCGGACCTCACGGTCGACCGCATCGGCCGGCGCACCGTTTTCACGTCGTGCCGCGTGACGTCGGGGGACACGGTTGTCGCGCGGGCGACCGCGGTGCTCATGCGCGGCTAGCTTCCACTCGGCCGGGTGATCGCCGACGCGTTCACTCTCTGACGCCGGGTTGACGTGCTGCTCCCCGTAGTGGAGCAAGCGGCACCCCGCGGCGGTCGCCACAATCGGATTCGGAATTCCGGCAGTCACCCGGATGCCGCAGGCGTGAAACCGAATCGCTCACACTACCGGGCGACGGTGGATCGCTTTGAGTGAGCTGGAAAAAACGGAAGACCGCCGGGGGCCATTGTTTTTCGCACCCGCTCAAGACACGGTCGAAATCGTCGTTTCCCCTGCAGTCGAGGAGTCGTCATGAGACGGAAAATAGCAGGTCTTGCCGCTTCGATTATTGCCTTGGCCTGTATTGCCGCCGCGCCGGCTTCCGCGGCGGGTGCCAGTCAAGGCCGGAACGGGTGCTTTTCCGAAACCTACGCGGTCGCGTTCGGCGTGGGCATCGCCGTGAACTGCGGCTATGGCGAGGGAGACGGATATCGGGTCGTCGCCCACTGCGCGAGTGGCGGAGACTTCTGGTACGCCCTGGGCACTTACGTGCCCTACGGTTTCGGTCCTTCGGTCGCCAAATGCGAAGGAGGGCTCTTCTCGCCGGCCGGCTTGGGCGGATATCACATCATCGAAGACTGACGACTGCGGGCGGGTGGCCGGGCGCGGTCATGCTGCCGTCGTGTGGCCGCTTCCGGATGAAGCGGCCACACGGTCTCGCGCTGACCTGCCAGCTCCACGAGTCCCCCTCGCAGCCATGGTCACTTCATGTCAGCTGACGAAGCGGTGGCCGAGCATAAACTGCGCTGAAGAGCGTCGTCAACCACGATGTCCGGTTTGCTCAAGATCGGCTTCACGCCAGTTGACGCCCGGTAGGGTGCGGGCATGTCCGACACGCTCGCCGCCAAGGTGGATCACCTGTTCAGCACCGTGCGGCCGCGCGAAGGCGACGAGTACTCGTTCGAAGAGGTCGCCGAGGGCATCCGCGCCAAGGGCGGGCCCACCATCTCCGCGACCTACCTCTGGCAGCTGCGCAAGGGGCTGCGCGACAACCCGACGAAGCGGCACCTGGAGGCTCTCGCCGGGTTCTTCGGCGTCCCGCCCGGGTACTTCTTCGACGACGCGGAGGCGGCCCGGATCAACGCCGAGCTGGCGTTGCTCAGCGCGCTGCGTGACACGCCGGTGCGGCAGATCGCCTTGCGCGCCAACGGTTTGTCATCGAAGAGCCTGGAAGCGATCGCCGACATGGTGGACCGGGTGCGGCAGCTGGAGGGGCTGCCCGAACCGGACTCCGGGCGGTGAACGGGCCCGGCACCCGGCAGCTGCGCAGGCGGTGCGCCGCCCGGCTGCGCGACCTGCCGCTGCCGGTGCCGTTCGACGTGCGGGTGCTCTGCGACCGGGTGGCGCGCCGTCGCGGGCGCCCGATCCGGCTGGTGCCGATGGCCGGGCTGACCGGCGTCTGCGGGCTGTGGCTGGCCACCGACGAGGCGGACCTGATCTGTTACGAGGAGGGGACCAGCCCGCCGCACCAGGAGCACATCATCCTGCACGAGCTGGCCCACGTGCTGTGCGACCACTATCCGTCTTCGCTGCCGGAGGCCGCCGCCCCGCTGCTGCCGAGCCTGGACCCCGCGATGGTCCGGCGGGTCCTCGCCCGCGCCGGCTACTCGACGGTGGAGGAGCGCGAGGCCGAGCTGCTGGCGTCGCTCATCCGGCAGCGGGCCCGGGCGGGTGGCACGCCCGCGGACCGGCTCCGCTCGGCGCTGGGGGACGGCGATGGCTGAGTGGCTGGTGCGGTACGGCCCGGTGCTGCTCGCCTGGATCCTGTTCCTGGCCCGGCGCGGCGGCGGCCCCGGCCGCCGGACGGTCCGGCAGGTGTTCCTCGGCCTGGCCGTCTCGCTGACGGCGCTGACCCCGGCCGGGCACGCGGTGATCCGCGCGGTCACCGGCGCCCCGGACCTGCCGCGGCTGGCCGGGCACGCCGGCATGCTCTACGCCGCGTGGTCGGCGCAGCGGTTCCTCGCGCACCTGAACGGGATCCGCCCGCCGCGCCGGCAGGGCTGGTGGATCGGCGGGATGTTCGCGGTGATGTGTGTGCTCTTCGCGCTCACGCCCGACCTGAAGCCCCACTCGCCGTGGGTGATGGAGTACTGCTTCGCCTACGCCGCGGCGCAGATCCCGGCCTTCGCCGGGGTGATCCGGCTGGGCCTGCGTTACGCGCGCCCCGCGGGCCCGGCGCCCCTGCGGACCGGCCTCTGCCTGGCTGTCGCGGGCACCGCGGCCGGCGTGCTGTACCTGGTGGACAAGACGGTGCTGGCCGCCGCGCCCCGGTGGGGATTCGGCTACCCGCTCGGGCACGCGTTCCTGGTGTCCCAGGCGCTGCCCGCCGCCGCGCACGTGCTGGTGCTCGTCGGCGTCACGCTGCCCGGGGCCGCGACCTGGCTGGACCGCTGCCGGCGATACCGCCACCTTCGTCCACTGTGGACGGCGTTGTACCGGGCCGACCCGGCGATCGCGCTGGACCCGCCGGACGGCCCGCACCGGCTGGTGCCGTGGGGCCTGCGGATGCGCCTCTACCGGCGGGTGATCGAGATCCGCGACGGGCTGCTCGCGCTGCAGCCCTACCGGGACCCGGCCGTCGCCCTCGCCGCGCGGGAAAGCGGGGCCAGTGCCGGGCTGCGCGGCCGTCGGCTGGACGCCGCGGTCGAGGCCGCCGCGGTCGTCGCGGCCCTGCGCGCGAGGGCGGGCGGAGTGGTGCCGGACGTCGGGGAAAGCGCCGCCGCGCTGGGTGGCGACGACCTCGACAGCGACACTGCGTTCTTGAGCGAGGTCGCCGTCGCCTATCGCCGCAACGCGGTCCCCGCGCGCTGACGAGCCAGGTCTTTGTCAAAGTGTTGACCACGGGCCGGGCGCGCGGAAAGGTCGGATGTCAGGTCAGGGTCGATCGGTTTCTGCCGTGGGAGGCACCCGGTGCGGTACAGGTTCATGGTGGCGGTCCTCGCGGCGGCGGTGCTCGGCGCGCCGAGTGTCGCCGCGGCGGCAGAGTCACCGGCGTCGTCCGGAGCGCAGCTGGTCAGCGACCCGTCGGCGTACGTCGACCCGCTGATCGGCACCGGCAGCGGTGGCGGCTCGGTCGGCGAGATCAACAACTTCCCCGGCCCGGCGACGCCGTTCGGGATGATGCAGTTCTCCCCGGACACCCAGGGCTCCTACGCCGGCTACCAGTACCACAGTGATCAGATCCGAGGTTTCAGCCTCGACCACGCCTCGGTCGGCTGCACCGCGTTCGGCGACGTGCCGATCCTGCCGGTGACCGGCGACGTCGGCTCGGCCCCGTGGGACCGCGTCGAGCACTTCACCCACGACGACGAGCAGGCGGCGCCCGGCTACTACGCGGTGACACTCGCCGATTCGAAGGTCCGCGCGGAGCTGACCGCCACCACGCGCACCGGCCTGGCCGCGTTCACCTTCCCGGCGGGCGCCACCGCGCAGGTGCTGGTCAAGGGCGGCGCGAGCCTGGCCGGGGACACCCACGCGGACCTGAAGGTCACCGGCGACCGCGAGGTCAGCGGCTCGGCCACCACCGGCAACTTCTGCGGCAAGGGCAACAAGTACACCGTCTACTACGACATCACGTTCGACCAGCCGTTCACCGCGCACGGCACGTGGGACGGCTCGTCGGTGAAGCCGGGCACGGACTCCGTCGACTCGCCGAAGGCCGGCGCCTACCTGACCTTCGGCGCGCAGAAGCTGGTGCACGCCAAGGTTTCGATGTCCTACGTGGGCGTCGACGGCGCGAAGGCCAACATGGCGGCCGAGGTCCCGGGCTGGGACTTCGACGCCGTGCGTCAGTCCACACGGGACACCTGGTCGGACACGCTCGGCAAGGTCCGCGTCGCGGGCAAGGACCCCGCGCAGCTCAAGACCTTCTACACCTCGCTGTACCACTCGCTGATGCACCCCAACACGTTCAACGACGTCGACGGGCGCTACATCGGCTTCGACGACAAGGTCCGGACGCTGCCCGCCGGGCACACGCAGTACGCCAACTTCTCCGACTGGGACACCTACCGCACCCTCGCGCCGCTGCAGGCGATGCTGTTCCCGAAGCAGGCCAGCGACATGGCGCAGTCGCTCACCAACGACGCGGTGCAGGGCGGCTGGTGGCCGCGCTGGCCGATGGCGAACGACTACACCGGCCAGATGACCGGGGACAGCTCCGTGGCGCTGATTTCGAGCCTGTACGCGTTCGGCGCGCGGGACTTCGACGTCAAGACGGCGCTGAAGTACCTGGTCAAGGGCGCGACCTCGGTGGACCAGACGCCGGGCGCGTACCAGGAGCGCCGGGGCGTCGCGGACTACGTGGCCCGCGGGTACATGCCGAACAACGACGCCTCCCGCGGCGACCACGCGCGGGTCGGCGCCTCGATCACCCTGGAGTGGGCGATCGACGACTTCGCGATCGCGCAGTTCGCCCAGGGCATCGGCGACCGCGACGTCGCCCGTGAGTTCACCCAGCGCGGCCAGAACTGGCAGAACGTCTTCAACCCGGCCACCGGCTACCTCCAGCCGCGCGGGGAGGACGGCCGCTTCCCGGACGGCCCGGCCTACCGGCCCCCGCCGCCGGGCGAGTTCGGCCAGGACGGCTTCGACGAGGGCAACGCCGCGCAGTACACCTGGCTCGTCCCGCAGGACCCGGCCGGGCTGGTCACCGCGATGGGCGGCCCGGCGAAGACCGCGGCCCGGCTGGACACGTTCTTCCAGAAGCTGAACGTCGGCCCGAACGAGCCGTACATGTGGGCCGGCAACGAGCCGGACTTCGGCGTGCCGTGGCTGTACAACCACGTCGGGCAGCCGTGGAAGACGCAGCAGGTGGTGCGGGAGATCGCGACCACGCAGTTCAGCGCCACCCCGGACGGCGAGCCCGGCAACGACGACCTCGGCGCGCAGTCGTCCTGGTACGTCTGGGCCGCGCTCGGCATCTACCCGGGCACGCCCGGCACGCCGGACCTGGTCGTGCACAGCCCGCTGTTCGAGCGCGCCGTGCTCACCCTGCCCACCGGGCGCACCATCGACATCCGCGCGCCGAAGGCGTCGGCGACCACGCCGTACGTCCAGGACCTGCGGCTGAACGGCCGGGACTGGGACCGCACGTCGCTGCCCGCCGGCACCGCGCACGACGGCGCCCGGCTGGACTTCACGCTGTCCGGGCAGCCGGACAAGGGCTGGGCCGCGGGCAGCCAGCCACCGTCCTATCGGGACAGTGAGAAGCCGTTCCTCGCCTCCGCGGACAACCAGGTGGCGGTCGCGCCGGGCACTACCGGCCAGGCGACGGTCACCGGGCAGCGGCTCGGCGGCCACGACCGCACGCTCGACGTCACCGCGAAGGCGCCCGCCGGTCTCAGTGTCACGGTGCCGCGTCAGCTCCGGCTCGACGACCGGACGGGCGGCGGGAGCGTGAAGCTGTCGGTTTCCGTGCCGGCCGGGACATCCGAGGGTTATTACCCGGTGCCGGTGACCGTCCGCGGCAGTGGCCCCGCCGTGACCACTTCGGTGATCGTGCTGGTGGCGCCGAAGGGCGGGCTGGCCGCCGCTTACGGCAACGTCGGCATCTCCGACGACGGCGACGCGGGCTCGGCGGACTTCGACACCGCGGGCAACAGCCTGTCCCGGCAGGCGCTCGCGGCCGCGGGCCTGGTCGGCGGGAAGACGGCGCAGGCCGTGGGCACGTCGTTCACCTGGCCCGCGGCGCCCGCGGGCCGTCCGGACAACGTCGTGCCGTCCGGTCAGGTGATCGACCTGGCGGGCCACGCCGCGACCCGCCTGTCCTTCATCGGCACCGCGACGAACGGCGACCACCGCGCCACCGCCACGGTCACCTTCACCGACGGCACCACCGCCCAGTCGGACCTGTCCTTCGGCGACTGGGTGCTGCCGGGCGGCGGCACGGACCCGGTCTTCGGCAACACACTGGTCGCGCGCGCCGACCACCGCAACCAGCCGGGCGGAGAGGGCGGCGCGGCGTCGATCTACGCTACGGCACCGTTTGTGGTGCCTGCGGGTAAGCAGCTTGCGTCGGTGACGTTGCCGGTCGCGGCGGACTTGCACGTTTTCGCGCTGGGGCTGGGGTGAGGTTGGCGGCCACCGCCGCGGTTCAGGCCGGTATCCGGCTCGCGACGACCGTGGCCGCCCGCACGGCGATGCCGCACATGGTGGCCGGGTCGTCGTCGTGCGCGGTGGTCCCGACCCGCACGTACTCGTCGGCGGTCACCTCCACGAACACCAGACAGCTCTGCGAGGCACCGACCTGCATGACTGCGGTCACCGCGTGGTGCCCGGCGATATCGGGCGCCGGCTTGGCCAGGGAGCCCTCGAAGTCCATCTCGTGGCCGGCCTGGTCGTTGTCGATGATCGTGACGCTGTAGTCGTCGCCCGCGCACAACGGGTGCAGGTCGGTACGGCGCTCCGGCGTGGTGTCGGAGTCCTGTTTGAGTTCCGGCACGTCGGCCGGCTTGAGCAGGGTGCACGGGTCGGTGCCCGCGAGCGGCGTCCCGGTCTTGCCGGACCCACCCGTGGGTGCCGCCGTGGTGCCGCCGGCCCGGGTCGCCGGGCTGCTGAGGCCCGGCGGATCGTCGTTGCAGGCCGAGAGCCCCAGCCCGCAGGCCAGGACCACAGCCGTCACCATCGCACGTCGCATTGAGTTTCCCTCGAATCCGGAAAGCGCTACTTCTTGACCGGGTAGGCCATCGGGGTCCGGTTGTCGCCCTCGGAGACGCCGATGGCCGCGTACTCGCTCACCCAGTACGGATCGACGCCGACCTCGGTGGACAGGTCCTTCCCGGTCTTGGCGTCGAGCGCGATCGGCTTCCCACCCTGGGTGGTGCCGTAGAGGACGCCGTGCCAGGCGACGAGCACGCCGGGCGCGACCCGGTTGGCGGCCTGGTCGGGCAGGCTCCAGAGTTTCCGCGCGGTCGCGGCGTCGTAGCCGGTCAGTACACCGGACATGGAGCAGGCCAGCACGGATTGCTGGTCGTAGAAGCAGTCACCGTAGCTGGAGACCGCGGAGCCGTAGTCGCCGACGAGCCGGGTCTTCTCGGCGCCGGTGGCGGGGTCGAGGAACACCAGGAACGTGCCGCCGTGGACGTTCTGGTCGATCTTGGCCTTCTGGTCGACCACGACCAGCGCGGGATCGGCGGTGACGACGTCGAGCGAGTAGGAGTCCTTGGCGGCGGCCCATTTCTCCTGCCCGGTCACGACGTCGAGGGCGGTGATCTGGCTCGTGCCGCTCTGGAGCCCCTGGCTGTGATCGACACCCGCCAGGGTGTCTCCATGGACGCTGCCGCCGGTGTAGTCCTTGCGAGTCCACAACGTCCTGCCGGTGGCCGGGTCCAGGCCGACCGTGATGTGCTGCTCGTCCTTGTCGTAGCCGGCGATGACGGCCTTGTCCGTGACGCCGACGACCTTGGTGACCGCGTTGCCGGCGTCGGCGTATTCGTCGGTGGAGACCTTGGTGTCGGTTTGCCACGCCTTCTTGCCGGTGGCGGCGTCGGCGGCGAGCACCGTGAGCGCGACGTAGCCCGGTGTCGTGCCCTGTTCGGGGACCGCGACCGGGACCGCCGCGACGGCGAGCTTGCCGGTGACCACGGGCGGCCGCGGCCCGGTGGTGTTGACGAACGGGCCGCTCTGGTTGTCCGGGTCGCCGGGCAGGCCCTCGATCGGCGCGGCCCACTGCTGCTTCCCGGTGAGGACGTCCACGGCGGTCAGCCCGGTCGGCGCGACGATGTAGGCGGTGCGGTCACGCAGGGTGAGAAACCGCGCGGTGACGCCGCCCCCGACGTTGGTGCTGAAGGACGTGGTGGGCAGGGGGACGCCCGCGGCGGCATCGAACGCGATGGGCGGGTCGGCGGTCGTGGCCGCCGGGGCGGCGGGTCCCCCGGACGGGGCGACCACATCGGACCGGGGTGACCGGGGTGACTGCGGGGCCGGCCCGCTGCCGCAGCCGGCGGCGGTGATCACCGCCGCCAGGCAGGTCATGGTGGCCAGTACTCGCCGCATCTGTGTGTTCTCTCCCCAAAAGTGCTGCTCCGGGCGATCGGCATCACCGTAGGCAAAGGGGTCCAACAGCTTTCTAACACTCGCGTAAAGTACGGCCCGGTTATGGACTTCTCAGTGCTCGGACCGGTACGGGCGTTCCTGGACGGGCGCCCCGTCCCCCTCGGCGTTCGCAAGCAGCGGTTCGTCCTCGCGGTGCTGCTGCTGGAAGCCAACAAGCACGTGCCGGCGGACCGGCTGATCGAGCTGGCCTGGCCGGAAGGCGAGGCGCCGAACACCGCCCGGGCCGTCATCCACACCCAGATCAGCCGCCTGCGCGCGACCTTCGCCGGGAGCGAGGACGTCACGCTCGTGCGCGAAGGGTCCGGCTATCAGTTGAGCATCGACCCCCTGCGGATCGACCTGTTCCGGTTCCGCGCCCTGTGCACGCGCGCCCGGGCCGGCACCGGCGAACGCCGGATCGAGCTGCTGGAGGAGGCGCTGGCGCTCTGGGAGGGACCCGCGCTCAGCTCGGTGGCCACCGAGGACGTCCGGCTCCGGGTGGCCGCGCCGCTGGAAGAGGAGCGGCTGGGCGCGCTGGAGGACCGGTTCGAGGCGTACCTGCGGCTCGGCCGCCAGGCCGAGGTCATCCACGAGCTCGCCGAAGCGGCCGCCGGGCACCCGCTGCGCCAGCAGCTGGTGGCCAAGGTGATGCTCGCCCTGTACCGCCTGGGCCGCACGTCCGAGGCGCTGGCCGCCTACCAGCGGCTCTACCAGCGCCTCGACGAGGAACTGGGCCTCGAACCGGCGCCCTCGGTGCGTCAGCTCCAGGTGCGGATCCTGCGCGACGACCTGTCGCTCATGCCGTTCACCGGACCCCGCCAGCTGCCGCCGGACGTCGACCACTACAGAGGCCGCCACGACCACCTGGACACCCTCGCCGGCCTGTTCGATCCCGAGGGCCAGGCCCTGGCCGTGGTCGCGATCACCGGCAAGCCCGGGCTGGGCAAGACCGCGCTCGCGGTTCGCGCGGCCCACCGCCTGGCCGCGCGGTTCCCGGACGGGCAGCTGTTCGTCGACCTGCACGGCGCCGGCCCCCGGCCGCGCGACCCGGCGGAGGTCCTGGCCCGGTTCCTGCGCGACCTCGGGGTCGCCGGCGCGGACCTCCCGGCGTCGGTGGAAGAACGGATCGGGCTGTTCCGGGACCGCACCGCGACCCGCCGCGTGCTGGTGGTCCTGGACAACGCCGCCGGCGAGGAGCAGCTGCGCCCGCTGGTTCCGGGGAGCCCGGAGTGCGGGGTGCTGATCACCAGCCGCCGCCGCCTCACCGGGCTGGACCTGCGTGGCCTGATCGACCTCGACGGCCTGGCCGACGCGGACGCCCTGGCGCTGCTGACCGACCTGGAGCCCCGGGTCGCCGACACGTCGCGCGAGTCCGCCCGCAAGATCGTCCGGCTCTGCGGCGGCCTGCCACTGGCCCTGCGGATCGTGGGCGCGAAGCTGCGGTCCCGCCCGCACCAGACGGTCGCCGACCTGGCCGCGCGGCTGGCGGACGAACGCGATCGGCTGGACGAGCTCGTCGGCGGCGACCGGGAGGTCCGGGCCAGCTTCCTGCTCAGCTACACCGGGCTGGAACCCGCCCAGCAGCGCGCTTTCCGGCTGCTGGCGGCCATGCCGGACACCGGTTTCGCGGCCTGGGCGGCGGCCGCGGCGCTGGGGGAGGACTTCCGGACCACGGAACGCCTGCTGGAAAGCCTGGTCGACGTGAACCTCCTGGAGTGCGGACGCGGCGAGTTCACGCCGACCCGGTACCACTTCCACGACCTGATCCGGCTGTACGCCAAGGAAAAGCTCTCGCCACCGGATCGCGCGGCGGTCTGGTCGAGGCTCACCGACGCCTACCTGCACCTGGGGAAACTCGCGGACGCCCGGCTGGAGTTCGGCGGCCTGCACCAGTTCACCCCGCCGCCGCTGGCGCTGGACGCGCCCCGGCTGGTGGATGACGTGAAGCGGAACGCGCCGGCCTGGCTGGCGGACGAGCACGCCGCGATCGTCCACGCGGTGGAACTGTCGGCGGCGGCCCGCGACGATTTGACGACCTGCCGGCTCTCGGCGACCGTCGCGGCCTTCCTGGAGCTGCGCGCCCAGTGGAGCGACCTGAAGCGCGTGGCGGAGCTCAGCCACGCCGCGGCGACCAGAATGGACAGTCCGTACTGGACCGCCTATGCCCTGTTCGCGCTCGGGCTGGCGGCCAGGGAGACGCGGGACTTCGCGACCGCGGAGCACTCCTTCCGGGCCGGTCTGGCGATCCTGCCGCGCGCGGGCGATCCGTTGCTGGAGGTCGTCACGCTGTTGTCGGTGGGCGTGTCCCACCGGCTGCTGGGGCGATGGGACGAGGCGGCGGCGTTCTTCACCGGCTGTCTGTCCAGATTGGACTCCCTGGCCGCACCGCGGTGGCGGGCCTATGCCCTGCGGGAGTACGGCGTGCTGCACCGTTACCGGGGCGAGTGGGCGAAGGCGAAGGAGTTCTTGACCGAAGCCATCACGACGTACCGTTCGCTCGGCGACGTGCGGTGGGAGGCGGCCAGCGGGCGCGAACTCGGGATTGTCCATCAGGACGAAGGGAATCACGCGGCGGCGGCCGACCAGCTGACGACCAGCCTCGAGGCCCTCAGGAGCGTGGGCGACCATCGGAGGGAAGGCGCCACGCTCCGCTGCCTCGGCTGGGTGGCGCTGGAAGCGGGCAGCCTTTCCGAAGCCCTCGCGTATGCCCGGCAAGCCCGGGAAACCCTCGGGCAGACGCTGGACACCCACGGCCTGGCCTGTGCGGAAGTGCTGCTGGGCGACATCCAGCTCGCGCTGGGCGACCCGGCGGCCGGGCGTGCCCACCTGGACCGGGGAGTGGCCTACCTCGACACCGCCGGCGATCCCCGGTGGCGTGGGAAGTCCAGGCTCAGCCTGGGCCGCCACCTGGCCGCGGCGGGCGATCACGCGGGCGCCCGGGCGGCGTGGGAAAAAGCGTCGGCCGACCTGTCCCGGATCGGCGCCCACGAAGCCGCGACGGTCCGGGCCCTGCTGGACCGGTGAGCCGGGCGGTACGGGCACGAGCCCGCCCCGGCCCTGGCAACAGGGTCCCTGGCAACGTCCCCGGCAACAGGGTCCCGGCGTCAGCGGCTGCGGACGACCCGGCGCTCGTCCCAGACCGGTTCCGGGGTTTCGCGCACCACGCCGTCCGAGCCGAAGACCAGGTAGCGGTCGAACGACTTGGCGAACCAGCGGTCGTGCGTCACGGCCAGCACGGTGCCCTCGTAGGCCTCGAGCCCGTCCTGCAGGGCCTCGGCGGATTCGAGGTCCAGGTTGTCCGTCGGCTCGTCCAGCAGCAGCGCCGTGGTCCCGGCCAGTTCCAGCAGCAGGATCTGGAACCGCGCCTGCTGGCCGCCGGACAGCTTGTCGAACGGCTGGTCGCCCTGGCGTTCCAGCTCGTAGCGGCGGAGCATGGCCATCGCCGCGCCGCGGTCCTTGGCGTGGCCGGTCCACAGGATGTCGACCAGCGGCCGCCCGGCCAGCTCCGGGTGCGAGTGGGTTTGCGCGAAGTGACCGGGCACGACCCGCGCGCCGGTCTTCCACAGGCCGGTGTGCGCGACGTCCCCACCCGCCAGCAGGCGCAGGAAGTGGGACTTGCCCGAGCCGTTGGACCCGAGCACCGCGACCCGCTCGCCGAAGAAGACCTCCAGCGAGAACGGTTTCATCAGCCCGGTCAGCTCCAGGTTCTCGCAGGTGACCGCGCGGACGCCGGTGCGGCCGCCGCGCAGCCGCATGCGGATGTCCTGGCGCCGCGGCGGCTCCGGCGGCGGGCCGGCCTCCTCGTACTTGCGCAGCCGGGTCTTGGCGGCCTTGTAACGGGACGCCATCTCGTCGCTGCGGGCGGCGTACTGCTGCATGTCCAGGACGAGCTTCCGGAGCTGCGCGTGCTTCTCCTCCCAGCGCCGCTTGAGCTCGTCGTACCGGGCGAACCGCTCCTGCCGCGCCTCGTGGTAGGTGGCGAAACCGCCGCCGTGCACCCACGCGTCGGAGCCGGCCGGGCCGGGCTCGACGCTGACGATCTTCTCGGCCGCCCGCGCGAGCAGCTCCCGGTCGTGCGAGACGAACAGGACGGTCTTCCTGGTCTCGTGCAGCCGTTCTTCCAGCCAGCGCTTGCCCGGCACGTCGAGGTAGTTGTCGGGCTCGTCCAGGAGCAGGACCTCGTCCGGGCCGCGCAGCAGCGCCTCCAGCACCAGGCGTTTCTGCTCGCCGCCGCTGAGCGTGCGCACCTGGCGCCACTGCGCCTTCTCGTACGGGACGCCGAGCGCCGCCACCGTGCAGACGTCCCAGGTGGTCTCGGCCTCGTAGCCCTGGGCCTCGGCCCAGTCGCTCAGCGCCTGCGCGTACTTCATCTGCGCGGCTTCGTCGTCGATGGTCATGATCAGCTCTTCGGCCACGTCCACGGCCGCCGCGGCTTCGCGGATGCGCGGCGGCGCGACCGAGACCAGCAGGTCGCGCACCGTCCGCTCGTCCCGCACCGACCCGACGAACTGCGCCATCACGCCCAGCCCGCCCGAGGACGCCACGGTGCCCTGGTGCGCCTGCAGATCACCGGCCAGCAGGCGCAGCAACGTCGTCTTGCCCGCGCCGTTCGGGCCGACCAGCGCGACCACGGCCCCGTCCCCGACCCGGAACGACACGTCGCCGAGCAGCGGCCGCCCGTCCGGCAGGTAGTAGTCGACGTGCGCCGCCTCGAGATGACCCATGGACGCGGAGTCTACGGACCGGGCCGCCCGCGGTGCCGCCTATTTTCCGGCGAGCATCGGCAGCGCCACGAAGTCGGCCAGTGCCCGCTGGCCCGCGATGTTGGCGTGGATGCCGTCGCCGTTGTCGTAGGCCGGGTCGATCCGGTTCGGCGCGAGCGGGTCCGCGAGCACCTGGTCGAAGTCGGCCGTGGCGGTGCAGGTGCCGGAACAGTTGTTGCCCCGCTTGACGAACAGGCCGACGGTGTGCCGGTCGCGGTTGTTCTGGTCGGAATACCCCGGGCGCGGCGTGACCGGGGTGACGTAGACCTTGATCCCGGCGTCGCGCAGCCGCTGGAAGGCCTGGTGGTAGCTGTCCAGGATGGGCGCGGCGGTGCAGTTGTCCGCGAGGTCGTTGGTGCCGTAGTAGTAGATCACCGCGGTGACGCCGTGCAGCGCGAGCACGTCGCGGCTCAGCCGGCTGAGCGCGTCCAGGCCCTTGACCCCTTCGGGCATGCCCGGGCACGCGGCCGAACTGGTGGTGCCGCCGATGCCCGCGTTGGCCACGGCCAGCTGCTCCCGGCCGGGCAGTCCGGCGACGATGCGCCGGGCCAGGTCGTCGGTCCAGCGCCGGTTGGTCCCGGTCTCGGTGCAGCCGGGCCCGCAGTTGGTGCTGCCGGTGCCGTCGACGACCGAGCTGCCGAACGGCACGATCGTGCCCTTCAGCGCGGGGTTGCGCACGTCCACTGCACTGACCAGATAGGTGGCGCCGACCTTCCGCGTGTACGCGGCGCCGCCGGGGTCCGCGACGTGCGAGCCGGAGCCGGGCGGCGTGAGGTAGTTGTCCCGCAGCGCCGACGTGTGCTCTCCCGGCACGGCGGTGCCCGCGACGTACATGCTGATCGCCACGTCCTGGTCCGGCGAGGTGACCAGGGGAGTGTCATCGCTCCAGGCCTCACCGCCCGCGGGCACCGTGACGGCCGGGCGGCCGCCGAAGGTGACCGGCTTCGGCGCGGTGACCGCCGGCGCGCCCGCGCTGCGCCCCGCCGTGACCTGGTCGACGGTCAGCGGGGCGGTGCCGAACGTGTTCTGCACGCGCACCCGGATCGCGTCGCCGCCCTGGCTCAGGTGCGTGATCATCCGCAGCGACTGGTGGTTCAGCGTGACGCCGGCCAGGCCCTGCTGCGACTGGGCCCACGAGGTGAACCACATCCGCGCGGCGCCCTCGGCCCCGGTGGAGGAGCCGAGCAACGCGGTGAGCGCCAGCGTCGCCACCGCGGCGAGGGTGATCGTTTTTCCCCTGAGTCCCATGGCTTTCCTCCCGGTCACGCGAGGGTGAGGTGCACGGAGTGGTGGCCGGTGGCACCGGCGGGCAGCAGCGGGCGGCTGGGGCGTCCGTCCACAGTGCACGAGACGACCCGGGTGCCGTCGCCGTCGAGGACGAGGTCCACTGTGGCTTCGCGGTAGCGCAGCCCGAGCAGGCTGACCCGGCCCCAGCCCGCCGGCAGGCAGGGCGCGAACCGCAGGCCGTCCTCGGTGAAGTCCAGCCCGCACAGGCCCGAATAGAGCAGGCGCAGGAACCCGCTGGCCGACCACGCCTGGTCCGGCTGGGAGGTGAACCGCTCGAGTTCGCCGCTGCCGCCGGTCTGCCAGCCGCCCTGCACGGCGCCGGTGCGGGCGTCGTAGATCTCGTAGAAGTTGCCGCCGGTGCCCGAAACCAGCGTGGCCAGGTCCGTCACGGCGCGGCCGAACAGGTCGGCCCGGCCGCCCGCCGCGGCGGCGTGCCCGAAGAACGAGTGCACCATCGGCCAGACGACAGTGTTGTGCCGACCCGGTTTCTCGTCGCTGAACATCGGGAAGTGCGGGCGGCTGTTGGCGATGCCGCGCGGCTCCCACTGCGCGTTCGCCAGTACCTGCCGCGTCCGGCCGGCGTCGGTGACGCCCAGCAGCACGGCGAACGCGAGCCCGGCGCCCTCCTGCGAGACGTCCAGCTGCCCGGCCAGCGCGCCGGTCCCGTGCACGAAGTAGCCGAAGCCGTCGCCGTGCCACAGACGGGAGTTGATCGCCGTGCGCAGCCGCGCCGCGTCGGCCCGGTGAGCGGCGTCGGGCTTGCCCACGGCGCGCGCCATTCCCGCCAGCGCGAGGAAAGCGCCGTGGTAGAGGCAGTTCGTGGACAGGCACAGGAGCTTGGCGGCGTCCGGGTAGTCGAGCACGAACGACGAGCGGATGCCCGGCTGCCACGGCGGCGCCGGGTAGCCCGCGATGCCGTCGTTCATGAAGCTGGGCCCCTCGAACAGCCCGGCGGCGGCGTTGAAGTTCGCGGCCTTGCGCGCGGCGACGGTGTTCACGCCGATCTCGTAGGCGTCGGCCAGGAACGCCGCGTCCCCGGTGACCAGGTAGTGGTTCCACGCGCCGAGCACCCAGACGACCTGGTCCCACCACTGGTTGTCCTGCTGCACGATCAGGCTGCCGTCGTCGCGTTTGTCCACAACGGACAGCAGCGTGTTCCGGCCGACGGCCGCGCTGAGCAGGCTGCCGGCGTTCCACGCATTCACGGCCGCGTCGCGCGTCCAGCGCTGCGGTGAGGGGTAACCGCCGCCCGCGCGGATGAACGTGCCGGGCGGGTAGGCGAGCCGGCCCGAGTGGTTGTAGGTCGGGGGATCGGCGTACGCGGTGTTGATGCCGACCAGGTCGGTGAGCGCGGCTTCGTGGAGCGCGGCCAGCAGGTCGCGGGTCGCGGGCTCGGCGAAGACCAGCGACGGCAGGGTGTAGTCCACCCGCAGCGACGGCGGCTTGCCTTGCGGGGGCTTGTTTTCTTCGGCGGCGGACGCGGGTGGCGCGCCGAGGCCGGTGGCCCCGGCTCCGGCGACTCCCGCGGCTCCGGCGAGGGCGAGGAAGCCCCGCCGGCCGACCCTGGGTTTGCCGTTTTCGGCCCGGTCGTTTTCAGCTCTGCCGTTTTCAGCCTTGTCGTTCTGGCCGGCCATCGCGCTCCCCGTTTCGGGACATCCGCTGGTGACATCGTTGTCAAGTGGGACGTCAACGATGTTAGGGGCGGATTCGGCCGGTGGGCAGCGGTGGCCGCGGTTCTGTCCGGTTTTGTCCGCTCGTCACCCTGATGCCCGCACGGCGGGAGGCCCGGGTGGGCGGCTCCCGCCGTACGGGGGGACTCAGCCGGTCGCGAGGACCTTCAGGCGGGAGATGTCCGCGCTGAAGGTGTCCTGGTCGATCGGGGTGGAGCTGTACTGCCAGAAGGTGTAGAAGCCCCACTTGTAGGGCAGCGTGCCGGCCGAGGAGGCGTAGCGCGCGACCCAGAGCGGGTTGGTGGAGCTGAAGTCGCCGCCGTTGCCGGTGCACTGGCTCCACCAGCTGGTCGCGGTGTAGATGACCGGCCAGCGGGTGGTCTTCTTGTGGTACTCGTCGCTGAAGGCCTTGATCCACGAGACCATCGCCGACGTGCCCAGCCCGTAACACGCGGAGTTCGGGCCCCACTCGATGTCGAGGGTGCCGGGCAGGGTCTTGCCGTCCTTGGACCAGCCGCCGCCGTGCGCGACGAAGTAGTCCGCCTGCGCGGCGCCGCCGCTGAGGTCCGGGCGGCCGTAGTGGTAGGCCCCGCGGATCATGCCGACGTTGTACGAGCCGTTGTACTGCTGGGTGAAGTACGCGTTGGTGTAGCCCGTGCCCTCGGTGGCCTTGACATAGGCGAACTTCTTGCCGGCGCTCCAGTAGGAGGCCCAGTTGACGTTGCCCTGGTAGGAGCTGACGTCGATCCCCGGCACGCTGGCGTCCACACTGGACGGAACGGCGCCGGGTGACGTCACGCTGTCGTGCGCCCGGATCGAGGCGCCCATCTCGTGGTTGTCGGACGTGTCGGCGGCGGTGGTCCCGGCGGCCGCCGCGCCGCCCGCGGTCACGACCGTCACCGCGGTCGAAACCGCGAGCGCGGCGCCGAGCAGGCGGCGCCACCCCCATCTTGCTGATGACATGGATGTTTCCCTTCGAGTGCCCTCGCGAAGCGCGGCTTTGCAGGGCCGCGCGGGTTGATTCTGTTACACCGATATGTGGAATGTCACTGCTCCATGTGAACCAATTTTCGGATGCGCGTGGAACGTGTCAATCGGTGACAAGGCCGGCCGGGTGTCGCAAATTGAGACCTGCGGGCCCTTCGGGATGCGGTGTGGTGAACGTCCCGCCCCCGCCACGACAGGAGCGTCCACGGATGTCCCAGGAGACCCACGAAGTGGCACCCCCGTCGAGCGCGCGGCAGCTGCGGACCCCTTCGGCGCTGGCGCTGGCCGACCTGGCCGCGATCTTCGACGACCTCCAGTTCACCCTGCGTTGCTGCGAGCGCCTGCTCACCGAGCTGGAACGCGGTCCGGACGGGCTCGACGCCGTGCTGGTCGAGTCGCTGTGGGTGTCCGCGCTGAACTCGTACGCGCGGTGCTTCCGCCCCGGCGAGCGCGGCATGGGCCTGACCGGGAAGGACCTCGATGCCACGGGTGTGCAGGGTGAGGTCGTCGAGTGGCACGGCCTGCTGGGCCGGATCCGCGACTTCCTCATCGACGGCGCGGTCAACCCGCGTGAGGCCTACTCGGTCGGAGTTTCGCAGGCGCCGACCGGGCGGCCCGACGGCATCGTCATCACGTCGGTGCCCCATCCGCTGGTCGACGAGGTCACGGTCCGCCAGACCGGCCGGCTGGCCTTCGAGCTGAGCCGCCTGCTGGACGAGCGCATCAAGGAGCACCAGAAGAAGGTCTTCGCGGGCGTCGAGGAGATGTCGGACGAGCAGCTCGGCGCGTTGCCCGCCATCGAGGTGGCTGCCGCGCCTTAAGCCCGCGGGTTGTCAGAGCTGGACGTCCGCCGCGGCGAACAGGGTGCGGGCGCACAGGTCCCGCAGCTCCTCCTGGGTCACCGTCTGGTGGTCGAGCCAGTGCAGGATCGCCTCGCTGGCGAACATCAGCCAGCCGCGCACGGCCAGCCGCGTCGCCTCCGTGACGGTGGTCAGCTCGCCGAGCGCGGTCAGGATCCGCTCGGCGTTGACGGCGGTCGCGACTTCGCGGATCTCCTGGATCTCGCGGTCGGTGCCGCCGGCGGCCCGGTGCACGATCCGGTAGCCGTCCGGGTGCGTGCGGGCGAACTCCAGGTAGACGTCGAGCCCCGCGCGCAGCTGCTCGACGACCGGCAGCGCGGGGTCCGGCTCGCTCATCGCCAGCAGCTCGTCGCGCTGGGTGCGCACGATCTCCGCGAAGAAGTCCTTCTTCGTCGGGAAGTAGTGGTACAGCAGGCCGCGCGAGACCTCCGCGATCTCCGCGACCTCCTCGATCCACACCTCGTCGTACTGCCGCTTCGCGAACAACCCGGCGCCGATGGTCAGGAGCTGCTCCCGCCGTTGCGCGGTGCTCAACCTGGTCCGCATCCGCCCATCTTACTTGACACGGGTTCAGTAGGACGGGATGGTGAAACTATTGGATCTGGGTTCAGTAGGAGGCGTTCGTGGACACCACCGGCATCCCGCACCGTCCGGGCCGGCTGCCCGTGCTCGGCGACCTGATCGGCTCGAACCCGCGCACGCCGTTACAGGACACCGTGCGCCTGGGCCGGCAGCTGGGCCCGATCTTCACGCGCCGGCTGATCGGCCTCGAGCTGGTCTTCGCCTCCGGGATCGACCTCGTCACGGAGCTGAACGACGAGAAGCGGTTCACCAAGCACGTCGGCCTCGGCGTCCGGAACCTCCGCGCGATCGCCGGCGACGGGCTGTTCACCGCCTACGGCACCGAGCCCAACTGGCGGTTCGCGCACGACATCCTGATGCCCGCCTTCACCGGCGAGGCGATGCGCGGCTACCACCCGATCATGGTGGACGTCGCGCGTGAGCTGGTCGCCTCCTGGGACGCCAAGGACTCGGTCGACGTCGCCGCGGACATGACCCGGCTGACGCTCGAGACCATCGGCCGCGCCGGCTTCGGGTACAGCTTCGGCTCTTTCGAGCGCGAAGAGCCGCACCCGTTCGTCACGGCCATGATCCGCGCGCTGCGCTTCGCTCAGATGCAGGGCATCAAGCTGCCGTTCGTCCGCCGCGCGCTGGCGGGCTCGGTGAAGCAGAACCGGGCCGACATCGCGCTGATGAACACCGTGGTGGACGAGGTGATCGACGCCCGCCGCCACGACGACGACCCGGGCCGCGACCTGCTGGGGCTGATGCTCAGCCAGAGCCACCCGGAGACCGGCGCGAAGCTGGACCCGGTGAACGTCCGGAACCAGGCCATCACCTTCGTCGTCGCGGGCCACGAGACGACGTCCGGCGCGCTGTCGTTCGCGCTGTACTACCTGACCCAGCACCCGGAACTGCTCGCCCGGGCGCGCGCCGAGGTGGACGCCGTGTGGGGCGACCGCGAGCCGGCGTTCGCCGACGTGATGAAGCTCCGCTACGTCCGCCGTGTCCTCGACGAGGCGATGCGCCTGTGGCCCACCGCGCCGGGATACGCCCGCGAAGCGCGTGAGGACGTGCTGCTGGGCGGGCGTTATCGAATGCGCAAGGGGGACTGGGTGCTCGTGCCGCTGCCGCTGCTGCACCGCGACCCGGCGGCGTGGGGCCCGGACGCGGAGTCCTTCGACCCGGACCGCTTCGAGCCGGCGGCGGTGAAGAAGCGCCCGGCCCAGGCGTACAAGCCGTTCGGCACGGGGGAGCGCGCGTGCATCGGCCGCCAGTTCGCCCTGCACGAAGCCGTGCTGGCGCTGGGCATGGTGCTGCAGCGGTACGACTTCACCCCGGACCCGGCCTACCGGCTGAAGATCGCCGAATCCCTGACCCTGAAGCCGGAGGGCTTCCGGCTGGGCATCCGGCCCCGCGCGGCCGCCGAGCCCCGGACCGCCGCGGCGTCGCAGACGGCCTGATCAGTCCGATGTAGACGGTGCTCCGGACATCCGCTGTGGTGGCCTCCGCCTCGGGCCGGGGCCGGGCGGCGTCGGGATCAGCCGCGCTGGTACTCCTCCCAGGTCAGCTTCGGGGTGACCGCCGGGCCGTCGTCGGCGCCGTGGTCGGCCAGGCCGTTGTACCCCAGGTAGTAGTCGCCGGCCTGGTGCTGGGCGCCGGAGGACAGGTCCGGGTCGGACAGCGCGATCGCGTGCACGTGGTAACCCCAGTCGCCCTGGGACGGGGTGCGGACCCAGGCGGCGAAGCCGACCTTGCGCAGGTTCTTCGCGATGTTCGTGCGGGCCGCGGCGGACAGGCCCGCCACGGAGACGTCGAACGCGCCGCCGCCGTCGTGCGTGCCCGCCGAAGCGTCGACCCCGCCCGGGTTGTAGGAGCCCTGCGTGAGGCCGACCTGAGAGCCGAGCAGCCCCTCCGCGGCGACCAGCATCGCCTTGGTGCGGGCGTTCAGCGTGACCCCGTGGTAGGTGACGTGGCTGCCGGCGGAGATCACGGCGGTGACGGTGAAGCGGCTGGCGCCGAGCTTCTCCAGCGACGTCTTGCCCGGCAGTCCCGAGGCGTCGATTCCGGTGTAGCCGAGGGACTTCTGGTACTGCGAGTAGGCCGTGATGGTCGTGGTGCCGAAGTACCCGTCGACGTACTTGGGGTCCAGCAGGCCCTTGGCGTTGAGGGCCTGTTCGACGAGCAGGACGCCGTCGTGCGCGCCCGGCGTCTGCGTCGAGTCGGCGCGGCGCGGGTCGATCTGGGCGGCCTTGAGCACGGCTTCCATGCTCACCGCGGGCAGTGCCGTGGTGGCGGCACCGGCTTGGGCCGGCGCCGCCACGGTGAGTGCGATGAGTGCCGTCAGTACGGCGACTTTCGTGCGCATCCCTGTCCTCCTGATCCGTGTTCTGCTACGGCTGGAGGATCACGGAACCGGATACAAGGGACGTACAAACGGCACTCGGCCGGCGCTCAGTCGGCAACCAGCACCCGGCGTCCCAGCAAGCCGGTGCGGCCGGTGCCGCGCTCCTGCTGGCGGCGCACCAGCCACCGCCCCGGCGCGACGCCGCTGCCGCCGTGCTCGGGGTGGATCAGGTACGCCGGCGCGGTGTTCTCGAAGACGGCGATGCCGAGCCGCAGCGGGTCGTGCAGGTCGGGCGTCCACCGGCAGGTGCCCGGGTCGGCGACGAGTGTGTGCGGGTTGTTGCCCGCGACGCCGCGGACGAGTTCGATGCCGCCGGGCGGGACGGGCTCCCCGTAGCCGCCCGCCATGGCCCGGACCGTGTTCGCGACGAGCGCCAGCGGCACGACGATGAGGTCGCCCTGCGCCTGGAGCCCGTCGAGCACGGGGACGGTGGTCTGGCGTTCGAGGTGGTCCAGTACGTCGAGGCCGGTCCGGTCGAGCAGTTGCGCGAGGTCCATTGTGGTCACCTTGGGTGGGAGAAGGGTCAGGTACGGCGGAGAAGGCCGGCGTACTGGGCTCCGGTGAGCCCGTACGACCAGCCGGCGGCGTCGAGCGCGTCGTCGAACCACGGCGGGACGTGCAGCCCGTAGCGGCGGCGGGTGCCGTCGCGTTCCTGGGAGCCGTTGACCGCCAGTAACAGCCGGGCGGACGCGCCTTTCTGCCGGTACGGCGCGTCGTAGAGCAGCAGTTCGGCGCCGGGGTTGCCCGGGTCCGGCGCCCGGGCCACGAGCGAGAGCCCGGCCTGCGCGATGAACTCCGGCCAGCCGATCCGCTCGATCGCGCACCGGCGGACCTCGGTGTTGCGCTCCTCGGTGATGCGCTCGGCGGTCGGGGATTCGATCACCCATGGCGGCACGGCTGTGCCATGCCAGGCGTAGCACGACCAGCCGTCGCGGAAGAGCACGGCGGGCCCTTCCGCGTTGTGCAGCCGGATTTCGCCGTACGCGCCGCCGGCGATCGGCTCGGTGTGGATCTCTTGTGGACGGTCGGACAGCACGCAGACGTCTTCGCGCGGCCACCACCAGCCGCAGGACCGGGCCAATGCGGCCCACAGCCCGAGGTGCGCGGTGTCGGACGCGCTGAACCGCGCGCCCAGCCGGCGGTGGATGTCGTAGTGCGCGATCCAGTGCGCTTCCTGCTGGCCGTACCAGCCGAACCGGGGCCGCGCGGGCAGCGCGGCCCGGATCAGCCCGGCCACGGACTCGTGCACGCTCTGCCGGAGCGCCCCGTGCACACCGGCGTCCAGGACGGTGCGCAGGGGAGTGCCGGAACGCAGGGCTGTCAACGGTTCGGCCGGCTCCTCCAGCCGCCGGCCGAACCCGTCGCGGTCGACGTCGAGGTGGCGTTCCAGCCGTCGCCGCAACGTCCACAGTGCACCGGCGATCCGGCTCTCCAGCGGCACCGGGGCGGTGGTGGACAACACCGGGTCCGGCGGCAGGTGCCTCCTGGCCGCGGCGGGAGAACCGACCCAGACGAACCGCGGCGGCGGACGGTGGTGCAGCGCGTAGAGCGAGACTGTCGCGGCCTCGGCCGCCGCCCGGTCCGCGGGCGCGCAGGACAGCGCGTGCCCCAGCCATTCGGCTCTCAGGCCGACGGCACGGAACCAGCGTTCCCGGTCAAGAGATTCTTGCTCAGGGGGTTTTCGGTCAAGAGAAGCGCGGGCACCCGGCCCGCGAGGCGCGGTCACAGCGCGAGGGCGGACACGCCCTTTCCATCAGACATACCCCGATCATGACAGGCCGGGGACTCTGTTGGCAACGGCCCGAAGAAAACGGTTGGACGGCTTCGCGGGGCTTTGGCACAGTGGCACACCATGACCGACGTCGAGGTGGTGACCGCCGCGGACCTGCGGCTCATGCAGGGCCTGGCGCAGCGGGTCGCCGCCGCGCGCCTGGACCTGGTGAACGCGGACGCCTCGTTCGGCGGGCTGGGCTGGAACTGGGGCAAGGGGCACGCGAGTGACGGCGAGAGCCGGCCGCGCCGGTTGTGGTTCTCCGGCGGGGAGCTGGTGGCCTGGGGCTGGGCCCAGCTTCCGCGCCAGGTGCGGCGCAGCGACGGTTCGGTGCAGGACATCACCGGCGCCTATCTCGCGTATCAGGTCCATCCCGATCACGCCGGGCTGGTCGACGAGGTGATCGGCTGGTACGACGACACCGCGGCGGGCCTCGAGCGCACGGTGGTGCCGAGCGCCGCCGACGAGTTCGGCCTGAATCGGTGGGCGGCGCACGGTTACGAGCCCGACCTGGCCGAGCTCGGCGACACGGGGTCCTGGACCCAGCTCAACGAGCGGGACCTCACCGACCTGGAACCGCCGGTGCTGCCGGACGGATTCCGGTTCCGCACCGCCGGCGAGGCCGGGCCGGCGGCCGCGGTCCGGGCTCACCTGGACGCCTGGCCTCGCTCGGCTTACACGGCCGAGAGTTACCAGGGCGTCCGGCGGACGCCGGGGTACCGCGACGACCTGCACCTCCTGGTGGAGGCGCCGGACGGGACGATGGCGAGCTCGACGATCATGTGGCTCGACGAAGTGAACAAGACCGCCGAGTTCGAGCCGGTCGGCACGCGTCCGGACTACCGGCGGCAGGGGCTGGGCCGGGCGATGCTGCTGCACGGGATGCACCTGGTGAAGGCGGCCGGGGCCACGCAGATGACGGTCGCATGCCTGGGGGCACCGGGGCATCCCAAGGCGCGCGGGCTGTACTACAGCGTCGGGTTCCGGGAGTTGTCGCGGGACGCTCCATTGATCAAAAACGACTGATCAAAAATCCCTGAGTCCGGCTGGAGCAGACACCTCAGCCGAGCTGGGCCTCCGGCCCGATCTCGATCGTGGTGCCCGGCTGGTGCAGCTCCAGGACGATGATCTCGTTCGCTCCCTTACGCCACAGTGGCTTCGGCGCGTAAAGAGTCCGTTGTGGACCAACCTTCCAGTAGCGTCCGAGGTTGAACCCGTTGAGCCAGACGATGCCCTTCTCCCAGCCCGGCAGCGCGACGAACCCGTCCGCGGGCTCGCCGACGGTCGCCGTGGCGCGGTGGAAGGACGGCCCGGGGCCCGGGGCGTCCGTGGTGAACACGAGCCGGGACAGGTCGTCCAGCGGCAACGGCCGGATCTCCCAGCCGAACAGCTTCTGCTGCGTGTTCATCGCGACCCAGCCGTCGATGCCCTTGCGGTCGGCCAGGTACGGGCCGTAGTTCACCCGGCCCATCGCGTCGACCAGGATGTCCAGCTGGTTCTCCGGCTCCTCGAAGGTCAGCGCGACGGTGCCGTCCGGTGAATTGCGATCGAGCACCCCGATCTCGTTGCCACCGGCGAAAACCAGCGCCCGGTCGGCGAGCCCGTGGATGCCCAGCGTGCCGGAGTGCGGGCCCTGCACCGTTGTCCGGTAGTGGATCAGGCCGGTCGACTGGCCGACGCTCTCCATCGGCTTCGGGTTCGCCGAGCGCACCGGCCGTGACAGCGCGTCCAGCGAGCCGAGCAGTGACGCGGTCGCGTCCGGCCGCACCGTTTGGGCGGGCAGCCGAGGCGAACGTCCGGGGAGCGGGCCGCCGGGCACCTTCGTGTACTTGCCGATCACGTCGCGCAGCGCGGTGAACTTGGCGCCGAGGTCGCCGGCCTCGCCGACCGGGGAGTCGTAGTCGTAGCTGGTGACCGTCGGCTGGTAGGTGGCGCCGGAGGTGTTGGCGCCGCTGGTGAAACCGAAGTTGGTGCCGCCACAGGCCATGTACAGGTTCACCGACGCGCCGGTGGCGAGCAGGGTGTCGACGTAACCTGCCATCTGCGCCGGGTCGCGCGTGTGGTGCGGCTCGCCCCAGTGGTCGAACCAGCCGTCCCAGAACTCCGCCATCATCACCGGCTTTCCGGGCTGGAACTTCTTCAGCGCGTCGATGCTCGGCTTCGGGTCGCCGTCGCCGGTGCCGACCTCCAGCGTGCCCGGCAGCGAGCCGAACCGCATGAAGAACTCGGACGCGCCGTCGGCGACGAACAGCAGGCTGTCCATCCCGCGGGCCCGCAACCCGTCACGCAGGTGCGCGAGGTAGCCGGTGTCGTTGCCGTAGCTGCCGTACTCGTTTTCGATCTGCGCGGCGATGACCGGCCCGCCGTGCTGGGCCTCCAGCGGCGCGAGCCGCGGCACGAGGTGGTCGTACCAGGCGTCGACGGCCCTGAGGTACGCCGGGTCCTGGCAGCGCAGCTCCAGCTCCCGGTCGGCGAGCAGCCACGACGGCAGCCCGCCGAACTCCCACTCCGCGCAGATGTACGGGCTGGGCCGCACGATCACCCGCAGGCCCAGCTCGCCCGCGAGGCGGATGAACCGAGGCAGGTCGCGCCAGCCGGTGAAGTCCGGCGCGCCCGGTGTCGGCTGGTGGAAGTTCCACGCCACGTAGGTCTCGACGGTGTTCAGGCCCAGCGCCCGCAGCCGCTCCAGCCGGTCGCGCCACTGGTCCGGGTGAATCCGGAAGTAGTGGATCGCGCCGGAGACGATCTGGAACGGCTTGCCGTCCAGCAGGAACCGCTCGCCGGAGACGCTGAGCCCTCGCCGTCCCTGCGCTCCGGCCGGACCGGCGAACACGGTGCTACCCAACACCGTGCTACCCAACACCGTGCTGCCCACCACCGTGCTGCCCAGCCCGGTGGTGGCCGCGGCGAGGAAACTCCTCCTGCTGACTGGACTCATGGGACGCGGGACCTTCCGTTCCGGGCGGGGGTTTCAGCCGACGGTCGCGGCGCGGGCCTTGGCGATGAACGCGTCCAGCACCCCGTCGCCGACCAGGGCCTGCCGGACGCCCCAGGGGTTGGTGTTGCCGGTCTTGACCGCTGTCGCCTGCGTGGTCAGGGCATCCGCGGACGCGGTGAGCCGCTGGGCGGTCGCGGTGTCGCCGTGGGCCGAAGCGACGAGCGCGTCGAGCTGGTCGGCCATGGCGCCGCCCCACAGCACGGTGGCGTCCAGCCAGGGCTTGGCCTCGTCGACGAACGCGGGGACGACCCGGCCGCCGCGGATGACGGCCGCGGCGTCCTTGATCTGCTGGGCGTAGGGCCGCAGCGCGCGCGCCGCGCCGTCGCGGTCACCGGCGTCCCAGCGTTGCCAGAACGACGCCGTCTTCGCGGCGAGCGCGGGCGCCTGCGGCTGCCACGGGGTGGGCGCGGACGCCGGCGCCAGGTGCTCCAGGTCGGCGAACACCAGCATCGCCGCGCTGGCCCGCGGGTCGCCGCCGGCGAGCCGGCTGAGTGCCAGCGGCCACGAGCGGTCCGGCGAGTAGGCCGCGTCGTTCCAGGCGAAGTCCGCGACGCCGAATTCGGCGATCTCGCTGGCCGCCTCCTGGTTCATCGGGTTCGACACGATCCCGTTGAGGTACTGGGAAAGACCGGCCTCACGGTGCCCGTACGGCGCGAGCAGCAGCCGTCCGGCGGACTCCTCGTAGTCGTTCACCGGGTAGTTGTCCCAGAGGAACACCTTGCGTCCGTACAATGTGGACACCTGCTTGGCCTGCTCGTTGGTGATGCTGGACGGCACCACGGCGGTGCCGGTCCACTGCACCACCACCGACGGGTCCAGGTGCTCCCGCAGCTCGGTCTTGTACGGCGAGTCCGCGAGGTCGCTGTACTCGGTCGGCACGGTCTGCAGCGGCCGCGCCCCGTCGTGGGTCTTGATGAACTGCTCGGTGACGGTGTTGAGCAGCGCCACCTGCGCCTTGCCCGCGGCGGCCTGGCCGGGGGCGCCGTACGCCGCCTGGTCGGCGTCGCAGTTCCACCTCGTGTACGAGATGTCGTCGAAGGGCATGGAGAACGACCGGACGCCGAGGTCGTAGACCGACTGGAGTTTCGCGGTCACCGCGGCGAGGTCGGTGGGCGAGGAGAAGCAGATCGAGACGCCGGGCGAAAGCGCGTACGTGAAGTCGACGTGCTGGCTTTCGGCGGCCTGCACGAGCTGACCGAGCGTGGCCAGTTGGTCGGCCGGGTACGGGTCACGCCAGCGCGAGCGCAGGTACGCGTCGTCCTTCGCGCTGTAGACATAGGAATTCGCCTTGACCTCACTGAGGAAGCCGATCTGCCGCAGCCGGTCTGCGGTGGTCCACGGCGGTCCGTAGAACCCCTCGATAGAGCCGCGCAACGCCATGTTCGGCCAGTCCCGCACGGCGGCGCCGCTCACGGCCCAGCCCCGGCCGGACCGCACGAACAGCTGGCGCAGCGTCTGCACGCCGTAGTACTGCCCGGCCGCGTCCCGGCCGCCGACGGCCAGTTCGGCGGACTTCGGCGAGCGCAGCGCGTACCCCTCCGCCTGGTCCGGCACGGTCACGGAGCCCAGCGCGGTGACGATGTCCGGCCGGTCCGCGCCGCCGAGGCGGACCACCAGCCGGCCGTGGCCGGTGGGCTGCCCGGGCGCGACCGTGGTGATCGAGCGGGCGCCGTGCTGCTGGAGCAACGTCGTGAGCAGGTCCTTCGCCGCCGGGTCGGTGGCGCCGTCGACGACGAGCACGGCCGAGCCGGGCACCCGCACGTCCGCGGAGCCGCGCGTCAAGGACTGCGGCGTCGGCGATACCGGGGGCAGCGCGGCTGAGGGCAGTGCGGCGGAGGGGACGGCCGCGGCGGCCGGCGTCGCGCCGATGGCCAGTGACGAGGCGGTGGCGCCGGCCACGACAACGGCGGCGAGCAGATGGAGACGCATCCTGGTGGGGACAGGCATGGGAGATCCCTTGCGTTAGCCGGGCGGGGGGTAGGGGGGTAACGGGGGCACGGTGCGGTAGAGGGCGACGGTCGCCAGGTACGGGGTGGCCCGCGCCTGCGTGAGGACAATCCGGACGCGGTCGGCGGTCACCGGCGCCGGCAGCGTGACCAGGCGGGTGTAGCCGACGGTGGTCACGGTCGCGACCGTCCGCCAGGCCCCGTCGACCTCGGCCTGGACGGTGGCGCCTTCGATGTGCTGGCCGCGGCTGACGTCCTCGCCGAGGCGGATCTGGTCGAACGTCGTGGGTCCCGGCAGCGGCAGGTCGAGCGTGCCCTCCCGCGCGCCGCGGGGCGGGGACCACGAGGTGGTGAGCGCATCGTCGGTCACCGCGTCGACTCCCGGTGCCGGCCGGTCGCCCGGCCCGGGTTTCGCGAGGTTCACGGCCTGGGTCGCCGCCACCGAAGCGCCGAAGCCCGCGAGCGCGGCGCTGTCCTCGGGCGGCACGGTTCCGTCCTTGGCGGGCGGCACGTTCAGCAGCAGCGACGAGTTGCGCCCGGCCGTTCGCCGGTAGATGTCGACCAGTTGCGCCGCGGTCTTCGGCTGTTCGCTCGCGTGGAAGAACCAGCCCGGACGCAGCGAAACGTCGGACTCCGCGGGCGCCCACTGCAGGTAGCGCACGGACGGGTCGGCGAGCACCTGGCGCGAGCCGAGGTCGTCGGTGGTCGCCCCGCCGATGAACAGCTCCTCGTTGTGGGCCGTGTTCGGATCGCCGGACGTCGGCAGCGGGCTCCACTCCGTCTCCCGCGCCTGGCCGGACTCGTTGCCGACCCAGCGGACGCCGGCGGGACCGGCGAAGGTGACCGTGTCCGGCGAGAGGGCGTGGATCATCCGGAACCACGTGGTGAAGTCGTAGTCCTCGCTGATCCCGTTGTCCCGCCAGGGGTTCGCGCCGTCGAGCCACAGCTCGTCGATCGGCCCGTACTGGGTGAACAGCTCGTACAGCTGGTTGAGGTAGTAGCTGTTGTAGTCGTCCTCGCGGACGGTGAACCGGGGCAGCCGGCCGGCCGCGAGCGCGGCGGCGCGGTCGTCACCCGGCACCAGGCTCGGGACGGTGCGCTCGGTGACCGCGCTGCCCGAGCCGTACCGGCCCTGTCCCGACGGGGCGAAGGCGCGGTCCTCGTAGGTCGCCTGCTCCTCGATCGACAGCTGCTGCCCGGCGGCGACCTTCGCCTCGATCCGCTGGACTTCCTTGGCGAAGAACGACGCGGGCAGCTCGGCGCCGTCCGCGGGGGAGAGGTAAACGCCGACCTTCAGCCCGGCCGCGCGGGCGGAGTCCACGTAGTCGCGCAGGAGGTCGCCGCGCGGGTTGGCGCAGCCGGTGGCGCGGACCTGCCAGAAGGCCGACGGGTCCTGCGTCCTGGCCTGCTGCGCGGCGGTGCGCGCCGGGTCGTCCCCGGCACAGCCCTGGATCCACCACGGGCTGGCGATCACCGAGTGGTTCGAATAGCGGGTCGGGTAGAGCACAAAACCGTCGTGGTGCTTGACGGTCAGCATCACCTGCGTGATGCCGGCCGCCTTCATCGAGCGCATCCACTGGTCCGTGCCGGCCCGCTGCGGCGCGAACGTCGACTCCCGCTCGGCGCCCGAGCCCCACTCCCGGTCGGTGAAGGTGTTCATGCCGAAGTGCGTGAACCCGGTGACCGGCCGCTGCTGCCACGCCAGCTGCCCCGCGCGCGGCACGACGGCGGCGGCCTTGGCCAGGATCCGGTCCATGCCGTCGCACGGCTGCACGGGGATGATGGCGGCGGGCCGGATCGAGCCGGTGCACCCAGCCGGGGTGGCCGCGGCCGGTGGGCTGCTCAGCCCGAGCGCGGCCAGCGCCAGCACGCTCAGAACCAGCGGCCCTCGGCGCGTCGAGATCGGCATCGGCCCCTCCTGACGGTCCCCGCAGCCCCGTGCCTGGTGAATCTTTCGCACACTAGGTCGGGAATCCGTCGGATGTCTAGACCTGAGTGGCTGAGACCGGCGACCGTCGCCCGGATGCCGATCGGTGGATCGATTCCGTTCGCTGGTCAGGTTTTCGCCGGTGGGGTCAGCGCTGCGGCAGACGGGTGACGATCAGCCCTCGGAACCGGCATTGGTCAGATCACCGACGCTCACCGTCCACTGTGGACGGGACGGCGCCGTCGCCAGGCGTCGGCGAGCGCGGGGGAGTGGTAGCCGGTGTCGGCCGGGTTCAGGTCGGTGCCCGGCGCCACGATCTCGTCGATGCGGTCGAGCACGGCCTCGTCGAGGGTCACGTCGGCCGCGCCCAGCTGGCTGTCCAGGTGCGCCAGGGTGCGGGGCCCGATCACGGCCGAGGTGACGGCCGGGTGCCGCACCACGAACGCCAGCGCCAGGTGGATCAGCGGCAGCCCGGCCTCGTCCGCCAGCTCGGCCAGCGCGGTGGCGGCGTCGAGCTTGGCCTGGTTGCCGGGCACGGACAGGTCGTAGTGGGCGTGGGTGGTCGGGTGCGGCATCTTCTCTGTGCGCCGGCTGGTCAGCTCGGCCGCCCCGGTGCGCCACCGGCCGGAAAGCCACCCGCCCGCCAGCGGGCTCCAGGCCAGCACCCCCAGCTTGTGCTCGGCGCAGGTGGGCAGGACCTCGTTCTCGACGCTGCGCGTCAGCAGCGAGTACGGCGGCTGCTCGCACACGAACCGCTCGCGGCCCCGGCGCTCGGCGGTCCACTGCGCCTGCACGATCGCCGCGGGCGGGAACGTCGACGAGCCGAGGTACCGGACCTTTCCCTGGCGCACCAGGTCGGTCAGCGCGCCGAGCGTCTCGTCGACGGCGGTGTCCGGATCGGGCCGGTGCACCTGGTACAGGTCGAGGTAGTCGGTGCCCAGCCGGCGCAGGCTGTCCTCGCAGGCGCGCAGGATCCAGCGCCGCGAGCTGCCCCGCTCGTTGGGGTCCGCGCCCATCGGGGAGTTCACCTTGGTGGCCAGCACGACGGAGTCGCGGCGCCCGGCCAGTGCCTTGCCGACGATCCGTTCCGACTCTCCGTTGGAGTAGACGTCGGCGGTGTCGACGAAGTTGATCCCCGCGGCCAGCGCCGCGTGCACGATCCGGGTCGAGTCTTCGTGATCGGGGTTGCCCCACGCGCCGAGCATCATCGTGCCCAGGCACAGGGGGCTGACCTTGACGCCGGTGGCGCCCAGGTTCCGGTAGTCCATCGGGTTCCGCTCGCTTTCGCCGGGGATTGGTCCCCCGATCGCACCAGCGGCGGCCCCGGACCGGTAGGCACATCGTGGCGCCGTTTGGCACGATCGTCGCGACCTTGCCGGGATCGTGCCGCCGGACTCTGCTGTCGGGATGGCGCCTTGCCGCGGCGCCCGGCGCCGTGCTTGGCTCATCGAGTGGATCTCCTCGACGAGCTGCGGGAGCTGATCACGCGGCACACGGGGCGCGGCACGTTGCGCAAGCGGCGGATCACGGACGACGCGTCGGTCACCTTCGCCAGCGAGCGCACGGAACCGATCGCGGTGATGTCCGAGCCTTCGCTCGCCGTGGTGGGCCAGGGCGTCAAGCGCACGGTGCTCAACGGCACGCCGTACGACTACCGCGCGGGCCAGTACGTCGTCGTCCCGGTCGACCTGCCGGTGATCGGCCAGGCCATGGCGGCGAGCCCGGCCGAGCCGCTGCTCGTGTTCAGCCTGACGCTCCGGCCCGCGCTCATCGCGTCGCTGCTGCTCGAGACGGCCGCCGCCCCGCCCGCGCCCGCGTTCGGCGGCCTGGTGATCGGCGACGCGACCGCGGACCTGCTGGACCCGGTCGTCCGGCTGCTGCGCGCCGCCGGGAACCCTGACGACCTCCGCGTGCTCGGGCCCGGCCTGGCGCGGGAGATCCACTGGCGGCTGCTCACCGGCGAGCAGGGCGGGCTGGTGCGCCGGATCGGCCTCGCCGACGGCGGCCTCGCGCACGTGGCCCGCGCGATCCGCTGGCTGCGGGAGCACTACGACGAGCCCGTGCACGTCGCCGACCTCGCGCGGCTCGCGGGGATGAGCGCGTCGACCTTCCACCGGCATTTCCGCGCCACCACGTCGATGACGCCGATCCAGTTCCAGAAGCAGATCCGCCTGCAGGAGGCCCGCGCGCGGCTGGCGGCCCGGCCGCGCAGCATGGCGGAGGTCGGCCACCTCGTCGGCTACGACAGCCAGTCCCAGTTCACGCGGGAGTACCGCCGGGCGTTCGGCCTCACCCCCGGCCGCGACGCCGTGCGGATGCGGACCGGCTCCTGACCGCCCGCGCACGATCAGGTGAGGCGGCGCACCTGGCGTGGCCGCGGACTTCAAAACCGAGTAATACTGGGTATTGAAATCCGGTCGTCCGTTCCCAGGGAGTTGCTTCGTGCGGGTGAGGAACCGGCGGCTGCTGACCGCCGCGGTGGCCGTGGTCGTCGCCGTGGGCGTGCCGTTCCTGGTCAACGCCGTTTCGGTGCAGCCCGGCGCGGCGATCGTGAAGGCGCTGTTCGAGCTGAAGCCCGCGGTGAACCCGCCGCCGGGGTACGGCGAGCTGGCGGCGAAGGTGTCGGCGGTCCGCGACGTCGCGGTGCCGGTCGACGGCGCCCCGGAGGCGAAGCTCGACGTCTACGCCCCGAAGGAGCGCTCCGGCGCGCCGCTGCCGATGATCCTGTGGATCCACGGCGGCGGGTTCATCTCGGGCAGCAAGGAAGCGGTCGGCGACTACGCGGTGATGCTCGCGGCGAACGGTTACGTCGTGGCCAGCCTTGACTACTCGCTCGCCCCCGGAACCCGTTACCCCGCACCGGTTCAGCAGGCCAACGCGGCGCTGCGGCAGCTCGCGGCCCACGCCGGCGAGTACGGCGGGGACCCGGCGAAGGTGTTCGTGGGCGGCGACTCCGCGGGCGCCCAGATCGCGAGCCAGACCGCCGCGCTCGTCACGAATCCCGCGCTGGCCTCGGCCATGCGGCTCACGCCCGGGCTGCCGGCCGCGTCCCTGCGCGGCGCGCTGCTGTTCTGCGGGCTGTACGACATGAAAACGGTCGGCGACAGCGGGTTCCCGGCCCTGCAGACGTTCACCTGGTCCTACCTGGGCCGCCGGGACTGGCCGGACGACCCGCGGCTGCCGCAGCTCTCGGCCACGGGTCAGGTGACGAATGCGTACCCGGCCACCCTGCTCACGGTGGGCGACCAGGATCCGTTCGAAGGACAGGGGCACGAGATGGTCACCGCGCTCCAGCGCGCCGGCGTCGAGGTGCGGAGCCGGTTCTACACCGGCGCCGGGCTCGGCCACGAGTACCAGTTCGACTTCTCCCACCCCGAGTCGAACGAGTTCTTCCGGATGACACTGGACTTCCTCACCGAGCGGAGTGCGGCGTGAGTGTGGGCCGAGTGCTGGCGTATGTCGCGTTGGTCCTCGGGGTCGTGATCGTCGCCGCGGTGATCTACGGGCTGCTGGTCTTCTTCAGCGTGTGACCGCGCGACATCGATGTCAGCGTGGCCGATTCTTGTCTCCCTTGTCTTCTTGACCTGCTCGCGGGCGGCGGCGGAAGCTTCCTGGCAACGTTGTCAGTCGTCGGTGCCGACGCCTCGCCAGAGGGCCGCGGCCGGGCGGCTGCCGCTGAGCGAACGGAGCCCCCATGGCGCACGACCACGGCGACGGACCGGACCCGGAACAGACGGAGCCGGCTGAGCCCGCGCTGTCCCGCCGGCACGTCCTGTCCGCCGGAACCGGTCTGCTGGCCGGGTTCGGGCTGGCGGCCGTGCTGCCCGGCGTCGCCTTGGCCGCCACGGCGCCCACCGCGGTCACGGGCGCCGACGGCCTGGCGGCGGGCGGCTCCGGCGCGACCGACCTCGCCCTGTTCCGCCCGGTCCAGGTGTCCTCGACCGACTACGCCGCCACCCCGGCCGAGTTCGCGGTGGACGGCCTCGCGCAGGTCGGCGTGGCCGGCTCCGGCTGGCGCGCCGCGCCGGGCGGCGGGCCGTGGATCATCGTCGACCTGCAGGGGAGCTGCCAGATCAGCTCGGTGGTGCTGACCTTCGAGGCCCGGCCCGGTGACCCGGCCTTCGATGAGACCGGCACCCGGACCAACACCAAGGGCACCGAGATCCTGTCGAGTTACGCGGTCGCGCTCGACCTCGACGTCTCCACCGACGGGAAGTCCTGGCGCACGGTCCACCACACCGATTCCGGCACCGGGGGAGTGCTGACGGTGCCGCTGGCCCCCGCCGTCACCGCGCGCTGGGTGCGGCTGTCGGCGTCCCGCCTATCCACGACCAACCCGTTGGGGCTCAACGGTTTCCAGGTTTACGGCAGCAGCCGCGACGCGCGTCCGGCGGTGCACGGCTGGACCAGCTGGCCGGTGCGCGACCGGGACGACCCGCCCGCGCTGAGCGTGGCGGCCGACGGCACCGTACCGCTCGAATCGGGCTGGTCCCTCACCATGCAGGACTGGGCGCCCAGCGCCGACGGCGCGGTGCTGTCGGGTCCCGATGTCGACACCCGCGGCTGGCTGCCCGCCACGGTGCCGGGCACGGTGCTGGCCTCGCTGGTCGAGCAGGGACAGCTGCCGGACCCGGTGGCGGGGATGGGCACCCTGCACGTGCCGGAGGCGCTGTCCCGGCACGCCTGGTGGTACCGGCGCCGGTTCGCCGTGCCACGCGGCCTGGACACCGGCGCGGGCCGGCACGTGTGGCTGGAGTTCGACGGGGTCAACCACGAGGCCGACATCTGGCTCAACGGCACCCACGCCGGGAACCTGGCCCACCCCTTCGGCCGGGCGGCGCTGGACGTCACCGGGGCGCTGCGACGCTCCGGCGACCAGGCGCTGGCGGTGAAGATCTCGCCGATGCCGTACCCGGGCAGCCCCGGCGACAAGGGGCCGGCCGGTCAGTCCTTTGTGGACGCGGGCACGACGATGTTCGCCAATTCGCCGACCTACCTCGCGGTGTCCGGCTGGGACTGGATGCCCGCCGTCCGCGACCGCGCGTCGGGCATCTGGAACCACGTCCGCCTGCGCTCCACCGGCGCCGCGGTGCTCGGCGACGCCCGCGTGGACACCGTGCTGCCGGACCTTCCGGGCACCGGCACCGCCGAGGTCACGATCTCGGTGCCGGTGCGCAACGCCGGCGGGGCCGCCCAGCGGGTGCAGGTCACCGCGGAGTTCGACGGCGTCCGGGTGAGCACCGCCGTCACCGTCGCGGCCGGCCAGGAGACCGTCGCCGTGTTCGCCCCGGCCGCGTTCCCGCAGCTGCGGCTGAAGAACCCGAAACTGTGGTGGCCCAACGGCTACGGCGACCCGGCCCTGCACGACCTCACCCTGACCGCGAAGATCGGCCAGGCGGTCAGCGACCGGAAGACGCTGCAGTTCGGCCTCCGACAGATCGGCTATCAATACGACCAGCCGATCGTGATCACCGACGGCCGGGCCGAGCAGAAGGTCGACGTCGGCGCGCAGAACGCCCGCTACGTCCGGATGCAGGGCGGCCAGCGCGCCACCGGCTGGGGCTTCTCGCTGTGGACACTGTCCGTTGTGGACAGCAAGACGCCGGGCACCGACCTCGCGCGGGGCAAGACCGCGACCTCGTCCTCGTTGGCCGACGGGAACCCGCCCGCCAACGCCGTGGACGGCGACCCGCAGACCCGCTGGACCTCGGCGTACCAGGACGGCGAGTGGATCCAGGTCGACCTCGGCGCCGCGACCGCGTTCGACCAGGTGGTGCTGACCTGGGAGACCGCCTACGCCGCGACGTTCAAGATCCAGGTCTCCCCGGACGGGACGACCTGGACCGACGCCGCTTCGGTCGACAACTCGGCCAAGCCGCTGACCATTCTCGTCAACGGGGTCAAGGTCTTCATCCGCGGCGGCAGCTGGGGCTGGGACGAGCTGCTGCGCCGGATGCCGGCCGAGCGGATGGATGCGGTCGTCGCGATGCACCGCGACATGAACTTCACCCTGATCCGCAACTGGGTCGGCTCGTCCTACCGCGAGGAGCTGTTCGCCGCCTGCGACCGGTACGGCATCCTGCTGTGGAACGAGTTCTGGGACGGCTGGTCCACCGACCCGGCCAACCACGACGTCTACCTGGCGCAGGCCGAGGACACCGTGCTGCGCTACCGCCACCACGCGTGCGCCACGATCTGGTTCGGCTGCAACGAGGGCAACCCGCCGACCGTGATCGACCAGGCGCTGCGCGACATCGTCACGCGTAACACCGACTTGCTGTACCAGAGCAACTCCGCGGGCGGCGTGATCACCGGTGACGGCCCGTACCGCTGGCTCGACCCGAAGCAGTACTTCACCGGCGAGGCGACCGGCGGGAAATCCGGCTTCTGGAGCGAGATCGGCCTGCCGACGGTGTCGGTGGCGGAGAGCATGCGCAACCTGGTCGGGAAGGACGACCCGGGCTGGCCGATCGACGCGCCGTGGTTCCTGCACGACTGGTCCGCGAACGGGAACCAGTCGCCGCAGACCTATCTGGCCGCGATCGACGCCCGGCTCGCGCCGTCGACGAGCCTCGAGGAGTTCTCCCGCAAGGCACAGTTCGTCAACTACGAGAGCATGCGCGCGATCTTCGAGGCGTGGAATTCCAAGCTGTGGAACGACGCCACCGGTGTGCTGCTGTGGATGTCGCATCCCGCGTGGCACAGCACGGTCTGGCAGACCTACGACTACGACCTCGACGTCAACGGCAGCTACTACGGCTCGCGCAAGGGCTGCGAGGCCCGCCACGTCCAGGCCGACCTCTCGACGTGGCAGGTGATCGCGGTCAACCACACGCCGGGCGCGCTGACCGGGGCGACCGTCACCGCGCAGCTGCACGGCCTCGACGGGCAGAGCCTGGGCGCGCCGTCGGTGCGGAAGGTCGACGTCGCCCCGATTTCGACGGCTCCGGCGTTCACCGTGCCGTTCGGCGCCGACCAGCCCGCGCTGCACCTGCTGCGGCTGACCATGACCGACGCCGGCGGCGCGGTGACCTCGGAGAACACCTACTGGCGCTATCGCACGGACACGGCGATGCAGGGCCTCAACCAGCTCGCCCGGACCCGGCTTTCGGCCGACCTGCGGGCGACCGGCCGGGGCGGCTACACCACGACCGTCCGCAACACCGGCCGGACGGCCGCCGCGATGGTCCGGCTGTCACTGCGGGAGCGCAATGGGACGGACCGGGTGCTGCCGACCCTGTACGGCGACAACTACTTCTGGCTGCTGCCAGGGGAAAGCCGCACGATCACCGTCGACCCGCGCCGCCCGGTCGACCACCCGCGGCTGCGGGTCGAGGCCTACAACGTGCCGTCACAGCTGGTTTGAAGTGTTTACTGGGGCAGCGTGCCTCCGGTGAGCAGGGCCGTGATGCTCTGGGGCGAGCCGTCGCCGAACATGAGTTCGTGGAGTTCGGCGCCGTCGGCGGCGGCCGCGGCGCTGCGGGGGAACATGGCCCGCTCGTACTCGGCGAGGGCGGCCTCGGGGTCGTCCGGGTGCGCGGCCAGTGCCTGGCCGAGTTCGGCCCCGTCGAGCATGGCGAGGTTGGCGCCCTCGCCGTTCGGCGGCGCGAGGTGCGCGGCGTCGCCGACCAGGGTCACCCCCGCCGCGCGCTCCCACCGGTGCTCGATCGGCAGCGTGTAGAGGGGGCGCAGGATCGGCGCGACGTCGGTTTCGGTGATCAGCGCGGTGACTTCCGGGGCCCAGCCGTCGAATTCCCGCGCGATCCGGGCGATGGCCGCGGCGGTGTCGGTGAAGTCGATGCCGGCGAACCAGTCCAGCGGCTTGGTGAGCGCCACGTAGGTGTGCAGGGTGTCGCCGCGCTCGCGGTGGGCCATGATCCCCGTGCCCGGTGCGGGCGCCATCAGTGACCCGCCGCCGGCCGCTTTCGCCGCGGCGGGATGACGGGTGTCGGAGTCGAACAGGTAGGTCTCGACGTAGGACATGCCGCTGTACTCGGGGACGGCGTCCGACAGCAGCGGCCGGACGCGGGACCACGCGCCGTCCGCGCCGACGAGCAGGCTCGTGGTGACCGTGGTGCCGTTGGCGAAGGTCACTTCGTGACGGCCCTCACTGAGGGCGCGCACGCCGCTGACCTTGTGGTCCCACCGGACGGTGCCGGCCGGGAGCGAGTCGAGCAGGGTCTGCCGCAGCTCGCCGCGTTGCACCTCGGGCCGCCCGCCGCTGTCGTCGTCGGGTTCGTCGAGCAGGACGGTCCCGTCCGGGCTGAGGACCCGCGTCGCCTGGCGGCCCTCCAGGATCAGGCTGCGGAATTCGCCGGTCAGGCCGGCCGCCGCGAGAGCCGGCTGGCCGTTGTCTTCGTGGATGTCGAGCATCCCGCCCTGCGAGCGCGCCTTCGGTGAGGGCTCCGCCTCGTAGACGGTGACCGGGATGTCGTGGACGTGCAGAACGCGGGCCAGGACGAGGCCGCCGAGCCCGGCGCCGATGATCGTGACTGGGGTCTTCATGGTGGGCTCCTCAAGGTCTATGGAATGTCGTTCCAGAACCCATGATGGAGCGCCGTTCCAATCCTGTCAAGCCGCGAGTGCCCGGGGCAAAGGCCGTCAAGGCCTCCTTACCCGCGTAGCACGCGGGTAAGGAGGCCTTGACGGACTCTCTCGTCCGTGGGGCAGGGCCGGTGTCAGCCGGCGAAGGCCGCGGCGCCCGGCACCGCGGCCAGCAGCTGCCGGGTGTAGGGATCGGCGGGCGCGGTGAGGACCTCGTCCACCGGGCCCTGCTCGACGACCCGGCCGTCCTTCATCACCAGCACGTCGTGGGCCAGCGAGCGGACCACGGCGAGGTCGTGCGAGATGAACAGGTAGCTCAGCCCCAGCTCCCGCTGCAGCGAGGAGAGCAGGCCGAGGATCTGGTCCTGCACCAGGACGTCCAGCGCGGACACCGCCTCGTCGCACACGACCAGGCGCGGGCCGGGCGCCAGCGCGCGGGCGATCGCGACCCGCTGGCGCTGCCCGCCGGACAGCTCGTTCGGGTACCGCTGCGCGAGCGCGGCCGGCAGCGCGACCTGGTCCAGCAGCTCCGCCACCCGCACCCGCCGCGAGGCGCGGTCGCCGACGCCGAAGGTGCGCAACGGCTCGGTGACGATCCGCTCGACCGTCCACATCGGATCGAGCGAGGCGTACGGGTCCTGGAACACCGGCTGCATGGCCCGCCGCGCCGCCCGCAGCCGCGCGCCGCGCAGCCCGGCCACCTCGGCGCCGTCGAGCCGGATCCGGCCGCCGGTCGCGGGCACCAGGCCCAGCACCATCCGCGCGGTGGTGGTCTTGCCCGAACCGGACTCGCCGACGATCGCGGTGGTGCGCCCACGCTCGACGGTGAACGACACGTCGTCCACCGCGCGCAGCACCCCGCCACGGCCCCGGACCCGGTATTCCTTGGACACGTGCTCCACTTCGAGCACCGTCTCCGGCACCGAGGCCACCGAGGCCACTGACGACGCTGACGACGCCGCGATGTTCTTGGCCGCGGTGCTCTTGGGAGCACCGAGCGACGGCGCGGCGGCCACCAGCCGTCGGGTGTAGTCCTCCCGCGGCGCGGTCAGGACCTGCCGCGCGGGGCCGGTTTCCACGATCTCGCCCTCGGACATCACCACGACCCGGTCGGCCCGGTCCGCCGCCAGGCCCAGGTCGTGGGTGACCAGCAGCAGCGCCGTGCCCAGCTCGCGGGTCAGCTCGTCGAGGTGGTCGAGGATCTGCCGCTGCACGGTGACGTCGAGCGCGGACGTCGGCTCGTCGGCGATCAGCAGGTCCGGCCGGCAGGCGAGGCCGATCGCGATCAGCACGCGCTGGCGCATGCCGCCGGAGAACTCGTGCGGGTACTGCCGCGCCCGGCGGGCCGGCTCGTTCAGCCCGGCCTGCCCGAGCAGCTCCACGGCCCGCGCCCAGGCCTCCCGGCGTCCGCAGATCCGGTGCGCCACCAGGGTTTCCGCGACCTGGCGGCCGACCCGCGAAACCGGGTTGAGGTTCGACATCGGGTCCTGCGGCACCAGCCCGACCTCGCGCCCGCGCAGCCGCCGCAGCCGGTTCTCGCCGGCGTGCGTGATGTCCTCGCCACGCCAGCGGATCGTGCCGCCGGTGACGTGGCCGGACCCGGGCAGCAGGCCCATCACCGCGTGCGCGGTGGTGGACTTCCCGGAGCCGGACTGGCCGACGACGGCGACGCGCTCGCCCGGCGCCACGCTCAGGCTCACCCCGCGCACCGCGGGAGTGTCCCCGAAGGACACTTCGAGGTCGTTGATCTCCAGCAGCGGTTCGGTCATCGCGGTCCCCTTCACCGGCTGGTCTTCGGGTCGAGCGCGTCGCGCAGGGCGTCGCCGAACAGGTTGAAGCCCAGGCAGATCACGGCGAGCGCGATGCCGGGGAAGATGCCGGGCCACGGCGTGCGGAACAGGTACTGCTGGGCGTCCGACAGCATGATGCCCAGGCTCGGGTCGGGCGGCTGGATGCCCAGGCCGAGGAACGACAGGATCGCCTCGCCCAGCACCGCCGCCGGCATGATCACGGTGGCCTGCACGATGATCACCGACAGCGCGTTCGGCAGCACGTGCTGGCCGAGGATCCGCCACGGCCCGGCGTGCATCGTGTGCGCGGCCAGCACGAAGTCGGTTTCCTTGAGCCGCAACGTGTCCGCCCGCACCACCCGGACCATGGTCGGGATCTGCGCGATGCCCAGCGCGACCGCCGCGTTGGCCAGCCCGCCGCCGTTGATCGCGGCCAGGCCGACGGCGAGGATCAGGAACGGGAAGGCCAGCATCAGGTCCGCCAGCCGGGAGACGATCGCGTCCAGCCACCGCCAGTACCCCGACAGCAACCCGAGCGGTACGCCGACGACCACCGCGAGCAGCACCGACAGCGCGCCGACTTCGAGCGAGGCGCGGGTCCCGTAGAGCACGCGGGACAGGATGTCGCGGCCGAGGTCGTCGGTGCCCAGCCCGAAGCCGACGGTGCCGGGCTGCTGGAACGGCGTCGAGAAGTGCACCTCGGCCGGCGCGTACGGCGCCAGCAGCGGCGCGAACACCCCGGCGACCAGCACGATCAGCAGCAGCACCCCGCCGGCCACGCCCATCGGGTTCCGCACCAGCCGGCCCAGCGTGCGCCCGCGGACCCGGGCCAGGGGAGCGGGGGTGCCGGCGTCGATCGTCATCGGGTCCTCCCGGAGATGCGCATACGTGGGTCGATGACGGTGTAGAGGAAGTCGACGACCAGGTTGATCACGATGTAGGCGCAGGTGATCACCAGGACCACGGCCTGGATCACCGGGTAGTCGCGGGTGAACACCGAGTCGAGGGTGAGCTTCCCGATGCCGGGCAGGCTGAAGATCCGCTCGGTCACCACCGCGCCCGCGATCAGCCCGCCGAGCTGGAGCCCGACGATGGTGGTGACCACGATGAGGCTGTTGCGCAGCGCGTAACGGAAGACCACCGCGCCCCGGCCGAGGCCCTTCGCCCGCGCGGTGCGGACGAAGTCGGCGGTCAGCGTCTCCACCATCGACGAGCGCGTCTGGCGCTGCACCACCGCGGCGTGTGCGAGGCCGAGGATCACCGCGGGCAGCGTGAGGTAGTAGAGCCCGCGTAACGGCTGTTCGAACGGCGAAACGTAGCCGGAGGCCGGGAACCAGCCCAGCTGGACCGACAAATAGAGCACGGCGAGGATGCCGAGCCAGAACGTCGGGATCGACAGGGCGAGCAGCGAGAAGCCGTTCGCGGCCCATTCCGGCCAGCGGCCGCGCGACACCGCCGCGACGACACCCCCGGCCATGCCCGCGAGCACCGCGATGACCATCGCGAACACCGCGAGCTGCACGGTCACCGGCAGCGTCGCGCCGATCATCTCGCGCACCGGCGTCCCGGTCCGGACGGACTTGCCGAAGTCGCCGGTCAGCGCGCGGGTGACGAACTTGAAGTACTGCACGGGCAGCGGGTCGTCCAGGCCGAGCTGGGCGCGCACCGCCGCGATGGCCGCGGGGTCGGCCTCCTCGCCCGCCATCGCCGTCGCCGGGTCGCCGGGCAGCGCCCGCACCCCGAGGAACACCACGACCGACGCGAGCACCAGCGTCAGCGCGGACTGCCAGAGACGGTGGAACAGGTGGCGCAGCACGGCTCAGCCCTCCTGGTTCAGCAGGTACGCGGCCTTGCCGAGCCGCACCACGCCGTCGGAGTACACCTCGACGCCCGCGACCCGCGTGGACCGCACGGTCAGGTTGCGCAGGCGGTAGGTGTAGACGATCGGGTTCTGCTGCTGGATCAGCTGCACGGCCTGCCCGTACAGCGCGGCGCGGGCCTTGACGTCGATGCTGCGCGAGGCGGCGCCGAGCAGGTTGTCCAATGTGGACGAGTTGAACCCGCCGTAGTTGCCGCCCGCGCCGGTGGAGAGGAACCGGGCGGTGTTGGCGTCCGGGTCGATGCGGCCGGACCAGCCGAGCATCAGCGCCTCGAACGTGCCGCGCTTCTGCACGTCCAGCAGCGTCGAGTACTCGACCGGCACGATCTTCAGGTCGAACCCGCCCTCGGCGACGCTCGCCTGCAGCGCCTGCGCGTACCGGAGCTGGTCCTGGGCGTTTGAGACCTGCATCGAGACGGGGTAGGGGATGGGCACCCCAGCCTCGTGCAGGAGTTGACGGGCCTTCGCGGGATCGAAGGCGGGACAGGCGTTCGCGGCGGCCGAGGCGTACGGCGTCTGCGGCGCGACGGGGGAGCAGGCCGGGTCGAACCAGTTGTTGAACACCGTGTCCACCAGTGTCTGCCGGTCGATCGCGAGGGAGAACGCCAGGCGGACACGCGGGTCCTTCGCGAGCGGCGTGTCGATCGGCTTGGTGGGCTTGCCGACGCCGTCGACGTTGCCGGTGTTGAGCGTGACGCCCTGGTAGCCCAGCGACGGCGCCTGCAGCACCTTGAGGCCGGGGTCCTTGGCCAGCGCGTCCACGTCCTGGGGCGAGATGGTGTCGGCGACCTGGACGTCGCCGGAGCGCAGGTTCGCGGCGCGGATGTTGGCGTCGGACATGATCCGGTAGGTGATCTTGTCCAGGTGCACGTTCTTCGCGTCGTAGTAGAGCGGGTCGCGGGTCACGGTGATCGAGGTCTGCGGCACGCGCTCGACGAACTTGAACGGCCCGACGCACACCGGGTGGTCGCCGAAGCCGTCGCCCTCCTTCGCCAGTGCGGCGGGCGACATGATCATGCCCGCGCGGTCGGCGAGCGCGGCGGTGATCGGCGCGAACGGGCGTTTGTAGTGCAGCACCACGTGGCTCGCGTCGGGTGCCTCGATGCTCTTGACCGGTCCCATTTCGCTGGCGCGCTGGGAAGTCTTGAGCGTGAGGTGCCGCTGCAGGCTGGTCGCGACCGCCTTCGCGTCGAACGGCGTGCCGTCGGCGAACACGATCCCGGTGCGGACTCCGATGGTGACGGTGAGGCCGTCGGGGGAGACCGTGGGCAGCGCGGTCGCCAGCTGCGGGACGACGGCGCTGCTCGAGTCGATGTCGTAGAGCTTCTCGCAGATCGTGCTCATCACGTAGCGCGTGTAGAGCGAACTGGACGTGGTCGGGTCGAGGCGGTCGGGCTCGGAGGACAGGCCCATCACCAGCTCGCCCCCGTCCGCCACCCGCTGGTCGCCGACCGGGGTGCCGAAGTCGTTGTGGTGCTCGCTGCGACCGCTCACGTGCTGCACGGGCACGCAGGCCGTCAGCGTCGCCGCCACCAGCACGGCTAGTGCCGCGTAAAAGGACCGGGGGGACATGGCGAACAAACTACGGCGGTTTTTCCCCGACGTCGTTTCCCTGGCGTTAATCCGTGTTAATATTGTTATGAGTTTAAATGGCAGGAAAAACAGCGGGCCGGGGATTTCGGTCCGCTGTTTCCCGAGACGGTTCCGTCATTATCGGCCGGCGGCGTATCCCTGCATTCCGCGGGGGTTGGCCGCGCCCGAGAGCACGCCGGTCTCCGGGTCGCGCGCGACGGCGCACAGCCGTCCCTCGGACCAGGATTCTCCCACGGTGACAAGGTGTCCGCGGTTTTCCAGCGAGGCGATCACGTCGGCGCCGACCCGCGATTCCACGGTCACCCCGCCGGGCACCATGGCGCGCGGGTAGAACGAACTCGGGAAGCTGTCGGTGTGCCAGTTCGGCGCGTCGATAGCGCCCTGCAGGTCGAGTCCGCCGCGCACATTTTCGCGCAGTGCGACGGCGAGCAGGAAATGCGTGCTCCACTGGTCCTGCTGATCACCGCCGGGGGTGCCGAACGCCATTACCGGGACGCCGTCGCGAAGGGCCAGCGAAGGTGTCAGCGTGGTGCGCGGGCGCTTGCCGGGGCCGAGCGAGTTGGGCAGGCCCGGGTCGAGCCAGGCCATCTGCAGCCGGGTGCCGAGCGGGAAGCCGAGCTCCGGGATCACCGGGTTGGACTGCAGCCAGCCGCCGCTGGGCGTCGCCGCGATCATGTTGCCCCACCGGTCGACCACGTCGACATGACAGGTGTCGCCGCGGGTCGCGCCGTCCTTGGCGACGGTCGGCTCACCCGCGCCCACCGGCGTGACGACGGCGCCGCCGGCCTCGACGTACTCCACGTGCCGGGCCAGCCGCGGCTCCCGGCCGTCCGGCCGTCCCGGGCGCAGCTCGTGCGACGCCCGATCGCCGATCAGCCGGCGGCGGTTTTCGTTGTACTGCGGGGAAAGCAGGGTCTCCAGCGAGACGTCCGAGCTGTCGCCGTACCACGCCTCACGGTCGGCCATCACGAGCTTCGTGCCCTCGATGAGCGTGTGGTAGTAGTCCGGCGTGGCGTAATCCAGCTCTCCGGGCAGGAGCGCGAGCTGCTGCAGGAGCACCGGGCCCTGGCTCCACAGGCCCGCTTTGGCGATGGTCCAGCCGTTCCAGGTGTGCGTGACCGGGTCCTCGTACGTCGCCTCGTAGGTCGCGAGGTCCTGGCCGGTGAGGGTGCCGGCGTGCCGCTCGCCGGAGGTGTCCATGGTGGGCTTCGCGGAGAACGCGGCGATCGCCTCGCCGATGAACCCCTCCCGCCAGACCTTGCGCGCCGCGTCGATCTGCGTCTCACGGCCCGGCCCCGCCGCCTCGGCCTCGGCGAGCACCCGGCGCCAGGTGGCCGCCAGGGCGGGGTTCTTCAGCAGCGCGCCCGCCGCGGGCGCCTTGCCGTCGCGCAGGTAGACGGCGGCCGAGCTGGTCCACTCGGTCTCGAACAGCTCGCGCACGGCCTCGACCGTGGCGCCGACGCGCTCGACCGCGGGGTGCCCGTTCTCGGCGTACCCGATCGCGTAGTCCAGCACCGTGCGCAGCGGCTTGGTGCCGTGGTCGCGCAGCAGGAGCAGCCAGGCGTCGAACGCGCCCGGGATCGCGGCGGCCAGCGGGCCGGTGCCGGGCACCAGGTCCAGCCCGAGCGAGGTGTAGTGCTCGATGGTCGCCCCGGCGGGCGCGGGGCCCTGTCCACAGAGGACCTTCGGCGCGCCGCCCGCGGGGGCGACGATCATCGGCACGTCGCCGCCGGGGCCGTTCAGGTGCGGCTCGACCACGTGCAGCACGAAGGCGGCGGCGGTGGCCGCGTCGTAGGCGTTGCCGCCGTCCTCGAGGACCGCCATCGCGGTGGCCGAGGCGAGCCAGTGGGTGGACGAGACCATGCCGAAGGTGCCCTGCAGGGTGGGACGCGTCTGGAACATCCCTGCATCGTCGCGCGTGAGGAGGGTGTACGTCCAAGACATGTGGGACACCATTCCGATAGCGTGATGCTATGGAACGACGCCAGCTGGAGTATTTCGTCGCGATCGTCGAGCACGGCGGGTTCACCCATGCCGCGAAGGCGTTGCGGGTGGCGCAGCCCTCGTTGTCGCGCGCGATCGCCAAGCTCGAGCACGAGCTGGACGTCGAACTGTTCCACCGGGTGGGCCGCAACGCGGTGCTCTCCAGCGCGGGCGAGCTGATGGCCGACCGGGCCCGGCTGGTGCTGCGCGACCTCGACGCCCTGCGAGCGGCGGCCCGCGCGGTCGGCGACGGCCTGGTCGGGCGGGTCGACGTCGCGGCCACCTCGTCCTCGGCGCTGGAACCGGTGATCAGCATCATCGCCGAGCTGCGGGAACGGCATCCCGGCGTGCTGGTGAGCACGTCCTCGGCCCTGTCTGCGGCCGAGGTGGTGGCGATGGTCCTGCAGGGCCGGTGCGAGGCCGGGGTGTGCGGCAGTGCCGAGCGGCCGTCGGGCCAGGGGCTCGTCGCGCACCACTTGCGGGACGAGGAGTTCCTGCTGGTCGCGCCGCCTGGCACGCGCATCGGTGGGGGTGGCGCTGCGGGTGGCGCCGGGGTTGGTGGGGGCGGTGCGCAGGCTGGTGGCGGCGAGCAGGCGGGCGGTGGCGGCGCGTTGGGAGGCTCGGATGGCACCGTGGCGTGGGATGACCTCAAAGGCATGCGGTTCGTGGTGTCCAAGCCGCCCACCGCGGTGCGCGCGCTGTTCGACCGGCTGGCCGCGAGCGTCGGCGACCTGGCCATCGCGGCCGAGGTGGGGGACCGCAGCGTGGTCCTGCCGATGGTGCTGCGCGGGATCGGCGCCGGCCTGATGCCCGACGGCTGGGCGGACCTGGCCCGCCGGGCGGGCGCCGAGGTCTACCGCTTCTCCCCGCCGGAGCGGCTGCCGCAGTGGCTCCTGCACCGCTCGGGCCCGATCACCGCGGCGACCCAGGCGTTCCTCGACACCACACTGGCCCGGCCCGCCTGACCACGCTCGCCTGACCCCGCGCCTGACTCGGCCCGGCCTGACTCGGCCCGGCCTCCCGCCCCGTCGGGCCAAGCGCCGTCAAGGCCTCCTTACCCGCGTCCAGCGCGGGTAAGGAGGCCTTGACGGACTCCAACCCAGCGCGGCGTCGTGACACTGTGGACATACCGCCGTTCAGCGGAGCGGAAGCCGGAATCACAGCTTCCATTGGCCTACGACGGAAGTCGCGTTCTTCCTTTACCGACCATCGTCGGGTACCGGGTAATCACTCACAGCCGAGACAGTGAGCGCGTCCTTCACCGTCCCCGTCACCGCGAGCCCGGCCCGCGGTTGGAGGTAGATCCCCAGTGCGTAAAGCCCGTGTCGCCGCGGTTCTGTCCGGAGTGGTCCTGTCGTCGCTGGCCGCGGCCGGGACGTCGGTCGCCGCCCAGCCGTACATCATCGACGGCGGCAACGCCGACTCGCTGCACGGCGCCGCCCGGATGTTCGCCGGTGGCCAGGAACTCTGCTCGGCGACGATCATCGCGCCGGACTGGATCCTCACCGCGCGCCACTGTACCCAGGGCGCCGACGGCCAGCAGATCAGCTTCCACGTCGGCAGCCTCGACCAGACCCAGGGCACCACGGTGAACGCGACCGAGGTGCACGAGTCGACCGACGCGGACATCTCGCTGGTGAAGATCGACCAGCAGGTGCAGACCGACTACGCGCCGCTGGGCAGCGAGGGCGACGTCAAGGTCGGGGACGAGGCCCAGGTCTACGGCTGGGGCGCCACCTGCACGGACAAGCCGGAGATCGAGTGCCAGTCGCAGCAGCTGAAGGTGGCCAAGGTGTCCGTCACCTCCATCGACTGCCCCGACGGCGCGGCGGGCACCTCGGTCTGCGCGAACCGCGGCGACGGCATCACCGCCGGCGGTGACTCCGGCGGCCCCATGTACGCCAACGGAAAGCAGGTCGGCGTCGCCTCGACGAGCGACCGCCAGTCCTACACCGCCTACATCAACGTCACCCTCTACCGCGACTGGATCTCCTCGGTCGCGGGCGTCTGAGTCACCTTCGCCAGTGCCGGTGTCGGGCTTCCCGGCACCGGCACTGGTGTGTTTCCCGGACGGACTCCTCGGTTACGGTCGTGCGGTCCGGACGAGTCGATCTTGAGGAGGACCGGGAAACGTGACCGAACCCGCCGTCCCGTTGCGTGTGCTGTTCTGCATCGGGGTCAACCAGAACTTCTTCGACCTGCCCACCGACGGCATCGGCGTCGTGTGGCAGGCCTTCTCCACCATGCTGGGCGACCTCGCCGCGCTGGACGGGGTCACCGTGCTCGGCACGATCGACGACGACCAGCACATGGTCGGCCCGTCGGCGTCGTGGCCGTGGACCTGTTACGTGCTGGCCGACGTCGCCGGCCAGCCGACCGTGGTGCGGGCGTGCAACCTGTTCCGCACCACCCCGGTCGGCGAGCACGCGCTCTGGCGGTACATGCGGATCGAGGCGCGGATGGGCCGTGAGCTGACCATCCCGGCCGCCGTGACCTTGCCCGACGGCGCGGCGGGGGACCGGTGACGGCGTCGCGGGTCGCGGTCGTGACGGGCGCCGCGCGCGGGCTCGGCCGCGTGATCGCCGGGCGGCTGCACGAGCAGGGGTACCGCGTCGTGCTGACCGACCGGACGGACGAGGCGGTGCGTCACGCCGCGGGCGAACTCGACCCCGGCGGCGCCACCGCGCTGGCGCTCCCGCTCGACGTGCGGGACAAGGCGGCGTTCGAACGCGCCCGCGACGAGACGCACCACCGCTGGGGCCGGATCGACGTGCTGGTCAACAACGCGGGAATGTCCACAGTGGAGCCACTGATGGAGATCAGCCCGGAGAGCTTCTCCGCCGTGGTGTCGGCCAACCTCGACGGCGCGTTCCTCGGCAGCCAGGTCTTCGGCGCGTACTTCGCCGAACAGGGGGCCGGCCGCATCGTCAACGTCGCCTCGCTGGCCGGGCAGAACGGCGGGACCGCCACCGGCGCGCACTACGCCGCGGCGAAGGGCGGCGTCGCCACGCTGACCAAGGTGTTCGCCCGGGAACTGGCGGGGCGCGGGGTCACGGTGAACGCCGTGGCGCCCGGCCCGCTCGACCTACCGGTGGTGCACGAGTCCGTGCCCCCGGACCGGCTCGCGGAGATCAAGCGCTCGATTCCCGTCGGCACGCTGGGCTCGCCGCTGTTCGTGGCCGACATGGTGGCGCTGCTCGCGGCGGAGCACGCCGGCTTCGTGACCGGCGCCTGCTGGGACGTCAACGGCGGCCTGTACCCGCGCTGACGCGTGATCAACTGCTCGTGAGTGTTTATGACGGTTCTAACCGTCATAAACACTCACGAGCAGTTCACCGGCAGGGTCAGTCGGTGCCGGACTCGATGGCCGCGTGGTCGAGCAGCTCGTCGTCGCCGGAAACGCGGCCGCGGGAGGCGATCGCTTCCGCGCCGCCCTGCGACATCGCGCCGATGAGGCCCGTCGAGGCCGCCTGCGCGGCGCCGATCAGCGCCGGGTGCGAGGTGCTGCCGACCATGCCGAGGCTCGAGTACTGCTCCAGCTTGGCGCGGGAGTCGGCGATGTCGAGGTTGCGCATGGTCAGCTGGCCGATCCGGTCCACCGGGCCGAACGCCGAGTCCACGGTGCGCTCCATCGACAGCTTGTCCGGGTGGTAGCTGAACGCCGGCCCGGACGTGTCGAGGATCGAGTAATCCTCGCCGCGCCGCAGCCGCAGCGTCACCTCGCCGGTGATCGCGGTGCCGACCCAGCGCTGCAGCGACTCGCGCAGCATCATCGCCTGCGGGTCCAGCCAGCGGCCTTCGTACATCAGCCGGCCGAGGCGGCGGCCTTCGTTGTGGTAGCTGGCGACGGTGTCCTCGTTGTGCACCGCGTTGACCAGCCGCTCGTACGCCGCGTGCAGCAGCGCCATGCCCGGCGCCTCGTAGATGCCGCGGCTCTTCGCCTCGATGATGCGGTTCTCGATCTGGTCGGACATGCCCAGCCCGTGCCGTCCGCCGATCGCGTTGGCCTCCAGCACCAGGTCGACGGAGGTGTCGAACTTGTTGCCGTTGATCGTCACCGGGCGGCCCAGCTCGAAGCCGATGGTGACGTCCTCGGCGGCGATCTCGACGTCGGGGTCCCAGAACCGCACGCCCATGATCGGGTCGACGATCTCGATGCTGGTGCCGAGGTGCTCCAGCGACTTGGCCTCGTGCGTCGCGCCCCAGATGTTCGCGTCGGTGGAGTAGGCCTTCTCCGTGCTGTCGCGGTAGGGCAGCTCGTGGGCGACGAGCCACTCGGACATCTCCTTGCGGCCGCCGAGCTCGGTGACGAAGTCGGCGTCCAGCCACGGCTTGTAGATCCGCAGGGAGGGGTTGGCGAGCAGGCCGTAGCGGTAGAACCGCTCGATGTCGTTGCCCTTGAAGGTGGACCCGTCGCCCCAGATCTGGACGTCGTCCTCGAGCATCGCGCGCACCAGCAGCGTGCCGGTGACCGCGCGGCCGAGCGGGGTGGTGTTGAAGTAGCCGCGGCCGCCGGACCGGATGTGGAACGCGCCGCAGGTCAGGGCCGCGAGCCCTTCCTCGACGAGGGCCTCGCGGCAGTCGACCAGCCGCGCGATCTCCGCGCCGTAGGCGTGGGCGCGCCCGGGCACCGACTCGATGTCGGGCTCGTCGGCCTGGCCGATGTCCGCGGTGTAGGTGCAGGGCACCGCGCCTTTGTCGCGCATCCACGCGACCGCCACAGATGTGTCGAGGCCGCCGGAGAAGGCGATCCCGACGCGTTCGCCGACAGGGAGGGAAGTGAGCATCTTGGACACGCGAATAATTATGCACGCTGATGCATCGTCGTGCAATTCGGGGGTCGATCTGCCGGTCGGCGCGCGGGCCGGGAAGGCGATGGCGGTGCGTCGCGCGGGTGGTGTTTCCGGGGGTCTACCAGGCGGAAGACCCGGCCGCGCTGGTGACTTCCGCGGCCGGGCCGGACGCCGGGAGCAGCCATTCGGTGAGCACGCGGGCCGCGGCGGTGGTGAGGGCGGTGCCGGCGCCGGCCGCGGCGTCACGCAGGGGCTGGGGGTGCAGGCCGAGCGCGGTGAGGGCCTGGGCGTGGCCGATCAGCCACCGTTCCAGGGCACGCGGGTCGGCTTCGAGGTGGAACTGCAGGCCGAGGACGTGTGAGCCGACGGCGAACGCCTGGTTCGGACACGCCGGCGTCGAGGCGAGCCGGACCGCGCCCGCCGGGATGTCGAACCGCTCTTGGTGCCAGTGCAGCACGGGGACGTCCGCGAGGTGCCGCAACGGCGAGCGGAGCCCTTCGTCGGTGAGGGTCAACGGCGTGTAGCCGATTTCGCTGTGCCCGGCGGCTTTGACCCCGGCGCCCAGCGCGCGGGCGAGCAGTTGCGCGCCGAGGCAGATGCCCAGCGTGCGCCCGCCGCGGCGGACCCGCTCCCGGATGGCGTCGACCTCGGCGGTGAGGAACGGGTAGCGCCCGGCGTCGGCGGCTCCGATCGGGCCGCCGAGCACGACGAGCAGGTCGGCTTCCACGGCGGTCTCGGCGCTGATCTCGTGGACGCCGGCGTCGAGGTACAGCACGTCGTACCCGAGGCGGTTCAGCACCGGCTCGATCAGGCCGAGGTCCTCGAAGGCGACGTGGCGGACGGCCAGTGCGGTCTGGGTCATCGTGGTCCTTCCGAACGGCGCGGCGGGGGTGGGGCGGGGTCAGGTCCGCAGGTGGGACGCCCCGTTGAGGTCGAGGATCGCGCCGGAGGCCCAGGCGGCCGGCGCCGAAGCCAAGTACAGCACGGCGTCGGCGACCTCCTCGGGGGTGCCGACCCGCCCGAACGGGCTCTGTTCCCGCAGGGCCGCGCCGTTTTCGGCCAGTTTCGCCGCCTGCCGCCCGGTGGCCACGAACCCCGGCGCGACCGAGGTCACAGCGATCCCGTGCGGCGCGAGCGCGACGGCCATCGACTGCCCGAAGGCGTGCAGCGCGGCCTTCGTCGTGCCGTAGGCGGGGAAGTCGGGCTCGCCCCGGAACGCGCCGCGGGAGCCGACGTTGACGATGCTGCCCCCGGCGCCGCGGCCGATCAGGTGCCGGGCCACGAGGTGGGTGAGGTTCACCGCGCCGAGCAGGTTGACGTCGACCATCCGGTGCCAGACCCGCTGCCAGTCCGCGTACGAGGTGTCGGCCACGCGGTGCTCGTTGTCCGCGCTCGGCGCGACGGCGGCGTTGTTGACCAGTACGTCGATCCCGCCGAGAGCCGCGATGGTCTCGTCGACGATGCGCTCGGCTGTCTGGGGGTCGCCGAGGTCGCCTTGGACCAGGGTGTGCCCGTCGCCGGCCAGAAGCGCGAGCGTCTCTTCGGCGTCGACGCGACCGGCGGAGTAGTGCACGGCCACGCGATCACCTTGACCGGAGAACGCGACGGCCACCGCGCGGCCGATCCCGCGGGACGCGCCCGTGACCAGGACCCGCCTCATCGCGCGGATCCGTTCGCCTCGGATGGTGACGGGACGGGGCGAGACATCGGGGCGGCTCCTCGGATCCGGCGGCTTCTTGATCGTGCCGGAAGTGATGTCCGAATGTCAACATTGATCCGGGTGCTGTGGGTGACGTCGCAGGTGCGGTGGGTGGTTCGGCGGCGGGGAGTGTCCGAAGTGGAGGGAGGCCGGTTTGTGGTGGGAGGTCGGCTGGCTGGCTGGATGGCTGGCTGCGGAGAGAGGCGGCTGGAGGTGGAGGAGGCAAGCGGGCTGGCGGTGGAGGAGGCAAGCGGGCTGGCGGTGGAAGAGAGCCAGTTGGCGCGGAGCGGCATCGATGCGCGGTGGCGGAAGGGGGCGAGTTGGCGAGGAAGGGTGGTGGAGGGGAGCGAGCTGGCTAGATGGCTGACTGCGGAGGGGAAGGCGGCTCGCGGCGAAGGAGGCAAGCGGGCCGGCGGCGGGAAGAGAGCCGGTTGGCGAGGAAGGGTGGTGGAGGGGAGCGAGCTGGCTAGATGGCTGACTGCGGAGGGGAAGGCGGCTCGCGGCGAAGGAGGCAAGCTGGCCCAGCTGCGGGAGAGAGCCAGTTGACGCTGAAGGGCGGTGGAGGGGAGTCAGGCCGCGGTCGAGGTGGGGAGTCGGCGCGCCGCAGGGGTGGCGAGCCGGGCGCGGCAGGGGCTGGGGCGGGGAGTCGGTGCGAGGCGGGAGTGGTGCGCCAGAGTCCAGCGGAGGTGGGGAGCCAGCGCGAGGCGGGAGTGGTGAGCCGGCGGGCGGCAGAGGCGGGAGATTTCTCTTCCCACTTCACGGTATAGCGCACCCCGGGGCTTGCCGCAAGGCCGGTTCGGCGGCGGATAATCGCTGCTCCGCGGGCTGGGCCGGTGGTTCGCGGGCTGATGAGTGAGGGGATTCCTGATGCGGGTACTGCTGTCGACGATCGGTTCGCGGGGCGACTTCCAGCCGTTGCTGGCGTTGGGGGTGCAGCTGCGTGAGCTCGGGCACGAGGCGCGGCTGTGCGCGCCGCCGGACTTCCGGGGGCTGGCCGAGGAACACGGTCTGCCGTTCGTGCCGCTGGGGCCCGAGTTACAGCCCCGCGCTGGGACAGCTGACAAAACACCGAACCCGACACCGAAGAAGCTCACGATCGAAGAGCTACGGGCGCTGGTGCCGGCCACCGTCGCCGGTCAGTTCGCCACGGTGGGGGAGGCGGCCGAGGGCTGTGACGTGATCGTGGGCTGCAACCAGCTCCAGGTCGCCGCGCGGTCGGTGGCCGAGTTGCGGGGGATCCGCTACTTCTTCGCCGACTACAGCCCGGTCAGCCTGCCGTCGCCGCATCACGCGCCGCCGCCGTTGCCCGGGCGTCCGCCGGCCGAACCGGGCGCCGACGACCGCGCCCTGTGGACCCAGGAAATCGAACGCCGCAACGCCACCTGGCGCACGGCGCTCAACGAGCAGCGCGCAGCGGCCGGCCTCGGCCCGGTCGACGACGTGCTCGGCCACATCCTGACCGACCGGCCCCTGCTGGCCGCCGACCCGGCGCTCGCGCCGTGGCTACGTCCGTCCGATGTGGACGTCGTGCCGACCGGCGCCTGGATCCTGCCCGACCGGCGGCCGCTGCCCTCCGTCGTGGAGGACTTCCTCGCGGACGGCGAACCGCCGGTCTACTTCGGCTTCGGCAGCGTGCGCTCGCCGCAGGCCCTCGGCCGGGCGGCGGTCGAGGCGGCGCGGGCGCTCGGGCGCCGCGCGATCGTGCTGCGCGGCTGGGCCGGGCTGGACCTGCCGGACGACGGGCCGGACTGCCTGGCCGTCACGGAGCTGAACCTGCGGGCGCTGTTCCCGCGCGTCGCCGCCGTCGTGCACCACGGTGGGGCGGGCACCACGACCACGGCCAGCCGCGGCGGCGCGCCGCAGGTCGTCGTGCCGCACCTCTACGACCAGTACTACTTCGCCCGCCGCGTCCAGGACCTCGGCATCGGCGCCGCGCACGCGGACGCCGAGCCGACCGCCGATTCACTGGCCACGGCGTTGAAGCAGGTCCTCCAGTCCGATGTGGAGAGTCGTGCGCGGTCGTTCGCCGCCGAGGTCCGCACGGACGGTGCCCTGGTCGCCGCGCGGTTCATCTCCTGAAGCGCGTCACCGCGCGGCGGCCATCACCTCGTCGAAACCGCCGTTCGCGCGCCACTTCCGCAGCAGTTCCTGGAGCACCAGCGGGCCGTCCCCGAAGCCGTAGGACCCGCCGCGCGCGCCCGGCTGGCCTTCGTTGTTGTAGTAGCCCGGTGTGCAGGCGAGCAAGAACTCGGTACGGTCCTTCGCCTTTCCCCGGATCAGCTCGATCCACGCGTCCTCCGCCTCGGCGGTCGGCTCGACCCGGTCGGCGCCGCGCTTGCGGGCCTCGGCGACGATCGCGCTGATGTGCGTGGCCTGCTGGTCGAGGCCGTGCACGAAGTTGATCGTGCTGGCGGTCTGCAGCTGCCCGACGTGGAACAGGTTCGGGAAGCCGTGGCTGGAGAAGCCGTGCAGCGTCCGGACGCCGTTTCGCCAGTGTTCCAGCAGCGCGGCGCCGTCGCGGCCGACGACCGGGAGGCGGCCGGACATCAGGTCCGTCGCGCCCAGCTCGAAGCCGGTCGCGAAGATGATGCAGTCGACCTCGTACTCCTGGCCGCCGACCACCACGGTCTTCCCGGAGATCCGCTCGACGCCGCCGGTGTCCGCGGTGTCGACCAGGGTCACGTTGGGACGGTTGAACGTCTGCAGGTAGTGGTCGCTGAACGTCGGCCGCTTGCACATGTAGCTGTACCAGGGCTTGAGCGCCGCCGCCGTCGCCGGGTCCCGGACCTCGGCTTCGACCCGGTCGCGCAGCTCGTTCATCTTCTGGAAGTCGACGAGCTCGCCGACACGATCGCGTTCCTCGTCGGAAAGGTGGGCGTAGGCGTCGGTGGGGATGATCTTCTCCAGCAGCCGGGCGCTGCCGGTCCAGCCGTCGGCGATCAGGTCCTCCTCGACCTGCCCGCCGGTGATGATCGTGAGGAAGTTGTCCCGGCGGGCCTGCTGCCAGCCCGGAGTGAGCGAGCGCGCCCACTCCGGGTCGGTGCGGCGGTTGCCGCGGACGTCCACAGTGGACGGGGTGCGCTGGAAGACGTACAGGTGCTTCGCGTCGCGCCCGAGGTGCGGCACGGCCTGGATCGCGGTGGCCCCGGTGCCGATGAGTGCGACGCGCTTGTCGGCGAGCCCGGTGAGGCCGCCGTCGGCGTTGCCGCCGGTGTAGCCGTAGTCCCACCGGCTGGTGTGGAAGGTGTGCCCCTCGAACGTCTCGATGCCCGGGATGCGGGGGAGCTTGGGCCGGTCGAGCACGCCGCTGGTGACGACCACGTACCGGGCCCGGATGACGTCCCCGCGGTCGGTGCGGACGGTCCACTCCGCCTCGTCCTCGTCCCAGCGGAGGCCTTCGACCGCGGTGCGGAAGCAGGCGTCGCGGTAGAGGTCGAAGTGCCGGCCGATCGCCCGGCAGTGCCCCAGGATCTCCGCGCCGGGCGCGTACTTCCACTCGGGCACGTAACCGAGTTCTTCCAGCAGCGGCAGGTAGATGTAGGACTCGACGTCGCAGTGGATGCCGGGGTAGCGGTTCCAGTACCAGGTGCCGCCGAAGTCCCCGGCCTTCTCGATCACCCGGATGCGGTCCAGGCCGGCCTGGCGCAGGCGCGCCGCGGCGAGCAGCCCGCCGAAGCCGCCGCCGACGACCACCGCGTCGACCTGGTCCTGCAGCGGCTCCCGGGTGAAACCGGGGGTGGCGTACGGGTCTTCGGCGTAGTAGCCGAAGTCGCCTTCGGCCCGCTGGTACTGGGCGCTGCCGTCGGGGCGCAGCCGCCGGTCGCGTTCGGCGCGGTACTTGGCGCGCAGCGCGTCCGGGTCGAAGCCCAGGCCGGACGGTGGCGAAGAGGTGCTGGACATGGGTGCCTTCCGGATCTGGTGATCTTCTCTCGACCCCAGGTAACCCACTAACGCGACGTTAGTCAAGCAAGTGATTTAAAATCGGGGTAGGCTTTCCGCCTATGGACGAAGCTCAGGCGAACGACGTTCGAAACGACACCGCGCCACCGGTCGAAGCCGCGCCCGGCGGGTGGCGGGAGCGGGTCACGGCGGGCCGGTTCGACGGCCGGACGGTGATCGTCACGGGGGCCGCCGGCTCGATCGTGAACGTCGCCTCCGAAGCGGCGCTGCGCGGCTCCACCGCCGGGATCGCTTACACCGCCTCGAAACACGCCGTCGCCCCGGGCGGGGTCGCCACCGGGATCGCGCGGATCGGCACGCCGTCGGAGTTCGGGCGGCGGCGGATCCGCGAGTTCCTCCAGCTCATCCCGCCCGTCGCGCAGGCGGAGCAGCTGGCGGCCTCGATCACATTCCTGCTCAGCGACGACGGCGTCAACGTCAACGGCGCCGTGCTGCCCTCCGACGGCGGATGGGTGGCGCAATAGCGATGGAACTGGAAAAGGTGACGCCGGAGCTGCGGGCCCGGGTGCGGTGGGTGCCGCGCGTTTCGATGCGGCGCCCGTGGGTGCGCCGGCTGGCCCGGGCGCTGACCGCGCGGATGCGTGCGGTCGAAGTGCCCGGCGTGCGCCTGGAGACGGCGGACGGGGTCCGCGTCTACCGCCCCGTCGTCGTCCGCTCGGACGCCGCGCTGCTGTGGATCCACGGCGGGGGACTGGTGGCCGGAAGCGCCGTGGCGGACGACCGGTTCTGCGGCGAGACCGCCCGTGAGCTGGGGATCACCGTCGTGTCGGCCGAATACCGGCTGGCGCCCGAAAACCCGGGCCCGGCGGCGATCGACGACTGCCACGCCGCGTGGACGTGGCTGCGGGAGCGGGCCGCGTCCCTCGGCGTCGACCCGGCCCGGGTGGCGGTCGGCGGGCAGAGCGCCGGTGGCGGGCTCGCCGCGGCGCTGGTGCAGCGGCTGCACGACGAGAGCGGCCCGCAGCCGGTCGCGCAGTGGCTGTTCTGCCCGATGCTCGACGACCGCACCGCCGCGCGGCGGGACCTCGACCGCGTCGGCCATCGGGTGTGGGACAACCGGCTCAACCGCTTCGGCTGGCGCTCCTACCTCGCGGCCGAGCCCGGGGTGTCGGAGGTGCCGCGGTACGCCGTGCCCGCCCGGCGCGGCGACCTCAGTGGACTGCCGCCCGCCTGGATCGGCGTCGGCGACATCGACCTGTTCCACGACGAAGACCGTGCGTACGCCGAGCAGCTGCGCGCGGACGGCGTCGAGACGGAGTTCCACGTCGTGCCCGGTGCGCCGCACGGGTTCGAGGCCTGGGCGCCCGGCGCGGACGTCGCCCGGGCCTATCTGGCCGCGGCCCGCACCTGGCTGCGGGCCCGCACGTAGGATCTCTGGTGCGATGAGGGGTGGTCATGACCGAGAAAACCGTCCGGGCGGACCGGGCCAGTGCCACCCGCGATGCGATCCTCGGCACGGCGGAGCGGCTTTTCGCCGAGCACGGGGTGCACGCGGTGTCCAACCGGCACATCAGCGAGGCCGCGGGCCAGGGCAACAACGCCGCGGTGAACTACCACTTCGGCACCAAAGTGGACCTCGTGCGCGCGATCACGCGCAAGCACGCCGTGCGGCTCGACGTGCTGCGCGCGGAGATGGTCGCCGCGATGCCCGAGGCCCCCGGCCTGCGCGAGTGGGTGGCCTGCCTGGTCCGGCCGACCACCTCCTACCTCGAGGAGCTCGGCACGCCGACCTGGTTCGCCCGGTTCGGCGCGCAGATCATGACCGACCCCGCGCTGCGCGAGATCATGGTGACGGAGTCGCTCTCCTCGCCGGTGCTGGCCCGGGTCGTCGGCGGCCTGAACCGCTGCCTGCCCGAGCTGCCGCCCGAGGTCCGCGCCGAGCGCGGTGACATGGCCCGCCAGCTGATGATCCACGTGACCGCCGAACGGGAGCGTGCCCTCGCCGAGGGCACCCCCACCCCGCGCGCGACCTGGTCGGACGCCGCGACCGGCCTGATCGACGGCATCACCGGGCTGGTGCTGGCCCCGGTGACCCCCTGAGCCGCCCGGGCTGGATCGTCCACTGTGGACGAACCAGCCCGGACGGCGCGGTCAGGCGAGGGTGATCGCGTACAGCTCGGCCCGCGGGTCGTTCGGCAGAGACAGCGACTGGAGCGTTTTGCCGCTGTCCAGGGCCGCCTGGGTGCCGAAGAGCCGGACCGGCGGCCCGTCCACGCCGCTGCCCGCCTTGATCCGGTGCGGCAGGTCGAGCACCACGGTGCTGCCCGCGGGCGTCGAGCCGGCCCAGTCGCCGAGCGTCACGCCGAGGGCGGCGCTGCTGCCGTCGGTGTAGTGCGCGGTCAGCGTGGTTGTCACCGGGCCGCTGTGCGACGAGCCGACGAGCCGCACGGTCGCGTGGCGCCCCGCCGGGACCAGCAGCGACTGGCCGCGGGCCTCGACGAAGTTCGCCGCCGTGCCGCTCGCGTCCGGGGCGGCGTAGGTGACGCCGTCCCACACGACCGGTCCGGCCGGCGGCAGCAGGTCCGCGTCGTACTGCGCCGTTTGTTACCAATCCGACCACAGCCACGGCGAATCGGCCGCACACCGGGCCGTCACCTCTCGATCGCCTACTTTTGGTCGGATTGGTAACGCCAGCCGGAGCCGTCGAAGTTGCCCTCGGTGGACGCGGCGACGGTGGCTGTGCCGTCGTGGTTGCGGTCCCGGCCCAGGTCGACCGCGCACGCCGTACCGGACGTCGCTGTAGTTGATGTCGCCGCGCAGACCGCCGGCGCCCGCACCTCGACGCTCACCGGCTGTGTGACGGTGTTCGCGCCCAGCCCGGCGGCCTTGACCTGCAACGGATAACTGCCCACCGGCGTGCCCGTGGGCACGGTCACCGCCAGCGAAACCGGTTGCTGCACGGGCAATCGGCCCGACCACTGCAGCAGCGGGTTGCGCGGCTTGGTCGTCACCGTCCAGCCCTTCGGCGCGGTCGTGGTCACCGTGACCGGTTGCGCCAGCGGGCTCTGCGTGAGCACGTCCAGGCCCACGTTCACCTGCTGCGCCTGGTCCGAAGCGGGGATCACCACGGAGCTCTGGCCCACCGAAGCGTCGACGTGCCGGCGCAGGTCGCCGACCGCGTTGTTCACCGAAGGCGGCTCCGCGTTCGCTGACGTGCCCCACTTCGACGGCGTGGAGCCGAGTTTGTGCGAGAGCGTGCCGCCGTGGGAGATCGCGGACCAGTCCAGCCACGTCTGCCGGACGTCACGGCCGTTCAGCGAAACGCTCTGCACGTACCGGTTGGTGTCGCTCGCGCCCGGCGCGGAAACCGTGAGCGTGCCGCCCTGCGAGCCGCCGTACTGTCCGATTCGGACGGTCGCCGACTCGAACTGCGGGCTGGACACCGCGAGGAAGTTCGAGCCGCTCATGGTCGGGTACAGGCCGAGCGAGGAGAACACGTACCAGGCCGACATGGTGCCGAGGTCGTCGTTGCCGGTCATGCCGTCCGGGCCGGTGGTGAACAGCGTCATCGCCGCGCGGACCACGGTCGCGGTCTTCGCCGGCGCGCCGACCCAGTTGTACATGTACGGCGCGAGCAGGTCGGGCTCGTTGTTCGGGTTGTAGGTGGGCTTGCCGTAGTAGTCGTACGGGCTGGTGATCCAGTCGGCGCGCGCGGTGCCCGCCGGGTCGGTGAGCAGCTTGTCGTAGGCGAAGAAGGAGTCCAGCCGCTTCTGCGTCGTGGCGCGCCCGCCCATCAGCGAGACCAGCCCGGCCGGGTCCTGCGGCACGAGCCACTGGTACTGGTAGGCGCCGCCCTCGTGGAACTGCTGGCCGGCGTCGACCGGGTTGTACGGCGTCACCCAGGTGCCGTCGGTGGTGCGCGGGCGGAACGCCTGCGTCGAGGAGTCCCAGAGGTTCTTGTACCACTGGCCGCGGTCGGCGAACATGCGCGCGTCGGACTGGTGGCCGAGGCCCTTCGCCATCAGCGCGAGCGCCGCGTCGGCCGCGGAGTACTCCATCGTCGCCGAGGCCGGGTGGTTGCAGTCGTTGTCGCCGCCCTTGGCCGCGCAGTCCGTGCCGAGGGTCAGTCCGCTGGGGATGTAACCGCGGTCGTTGTAGTAGTTCACCCCGGAGCGCCCGTTGTACGGCGAGTCGGCGGGCGGTGTGCTCGTGGCGTTCTTCTTGAGCAGCGCGTACGCCTCTTCCTCGTGCCCGGCGAGCAGGCCCTTGGACCAGGCCTCGACGAGGAACGGCGTCACCGGGTCGCCGGTCATGATGTTGGTCTCGCTCCCGGCCAGCGCCCAGCGCGGCAGCCAGCCGCCGTCACGCCCGATCGCCACCACCGACAGCGCGACGTCCTTCGCCACTTGGGGTTCGAGCATCTCCAGCAATTGGTTCTGCGGCCGATAGGTGTCCCACAGCGAGAAGTTCTGGTACGGCGTGTAGCCGCTCGCGGTGTGCACCTTGCCGTCGAAGCCGGTGTACGCACCGTCGGTGTCGCCGGCCAGGTTCGGGTGCAGCTGCGAGTGGTAGAGCGCGGTGTAGAACGCCGTCTGCCGGTCGGCGGTGCCGCCGGAGATCTTGACCGCGCCGAGCCGGTCGGCCCACGCCTGGTGCAGCGCGGTGCGCGTGGCGTCGAAGTCGTAGGAGTCACCGGTTTCCGCGGTCAGGTTCTTCCGCGCGCCTTCGGGGCCGGTGTAGGACAGGCCGACCTTGACCACGACGTCGCGGTCGGTGGTCGCGTCGAAGCTCGCCCACGCGCCGTTGCCACCGGTGCCCGCCGCGTCCCGGCTGCCCGGCGTCCGCGTCGAGCCGCGCCAGGTGCCGAAGGAGCTGAACGGCCGGTCGAACGTCGCGGTGAAGTACACCGTGTGCTCGTCGTGCCCGGCGCAGAACCCGCCCGCGCGCACGCGGCCCTCCAGGGTCCGGTCGCCGACCACGTGGATCTCGGAGTCCTTGACCGACTGGTTGGCCTGGCCGGTGTTGAACAGGACGTTCGCCGCGCCGGCCGAGGGGAAGGTGTAGCGCTGCCAGCCGGTGCGGGCGGTGGCGGTCAGCTCGGCGTTGATGTCGTACTTTTTGAGGCCCACGCGGTAATAGCCGGGCTCGGCGTGCTCGTCGTCGTGCGTGTAGGCGGACTTGTAGGCGTCCTTGTCGACGCTGTCCACGGCGCCGGTGGTCGGCATGACCGGCAGCTCGCCCATCACCCCGCAGCCGACGCCGGACAGGTGCGTCTGGCTGAAGCCGTAGATCGCGTTCTGCTGGTAGTCGTACCCGCCCTGGCCGCCGGTGTCCGGGCTGACCTGCACCATCCCGAACGGCGCGCTCGCGCCGGGGAAGGTGTTGCCGAAGTTCTGCGTGCCGACGAACGGGTTGACCTGTGAGACCGGATCGGCGGCCGTTGCCTGGGCCCCGGCCGCGGCGGGCGCCAGCGCGGCGAACACCAGGCCCGCGACCGCGAGCGCGGCCGCCCGTCTGCTCTGCGACCACATGGGGCGCACCTCCCAGAAGCGATGACATCGTTGTCAGAACCGAACTTTCACTATCCCAGCGAGCGTCGGTTCCCGGGTTGAGGATCGGAGAGCAGCTTTGCACCTCGGTGGGCATTTGCAAACCCCGTGACCGGTCAATCCGTTGTCAGGGCTGTGGGGGAGGGCGGCTGTGGCGTTGGCTACGCGTCGATCGTTTCGGTGAGCACGCGGATGCGCCCGCCGTCGACTTCCCAGCTCTGCAAGGCTTTCTCGCCGGACGTGAGCAGCTCCGGCTCCGGGTGGCCGCCGAGCAGGGCTTCGGGGCCGCTGGTGTCGTCGCGGTGGGCCGCGGTCATCAGGATGCCGTGCGCGGCAACGGGATCGGTCTCCGGCGGCACGACGAGCAGGGTCAGCCGGTGCCGGTCCCACGCGCCGACCACGGTCACCGTGGCGGCGGGCTGCGACCGGAAGCCCTCCAGACGGACGTCGGCGTCCTCGAAGCGGAGACGGCGTGGCGTAGCCGGCCAAGCGGCGAGGTTGAAGGTGACGCGTTCGACCTGGTCCAGCCGCACGGCCAGCACCGTCAGCAGGGACGGCAATTCGGCGGCCAGGTCACGGGAACGGGGCCACCACGCGCCGTCCACATAGCCGGTCCGGGGTGCCTTCGGCTTCAAGCGCAGGCGGACCGCGTGACGCGGGGGCTCGGGTACCGGTGCTTCGGTGCAGGGATCCGACTTCATGCCGGTGCTCCCGTCCCCGGCCGAGACCGCCGGCCGGACTGGGGCCGAGGACGACGCGGGCTCGGCCGCTCACGCACGGAGTGCTCTCGGACCCTTCTCATGATACCCCCGCGACACTCGCTGTTCCTGCCGTTGCCGGGCCGTGAAGTCCGCGACGCCCGGACTTCTGCAGAGCCGGACGCCGCGGGGTTCGAGGGGACGCTCAGAACTTCAAGCGCTTCAATGTCCTTCGGGGCCGGAGCTTCCGTTCCCGGACGCGGCCAGCGGGACGATCGCACCGGTGGCCGCGGGCTTGAGCGGCTCCTGGGCAGCAGGGTTCGAGCCACCGGAATTCGCGGCAGCCGTCTCGCGGGCCAGGAACGAGCCCAGCTCGCCGATGGTGCTCATCAGCGGGGCGGGGAACACGACGGTGGTGTTCTTGTCCACGCCGATCTCCACCAGGCTCTGCAGGTTCCGCAGCTGCAGCGCGAGCGGGTGCGCCATCATGGTGTCCGACGCGTCGCCCAGCGCGGCCGCGGCGAGGGATTCGCCTTCGGCGCTGATGATCTTGGCGCGCTTCTCGCGCTCGGCCTCGGCCTGGCGGGCCATCGCGCGTTTCATGGTGTCGGGCAGCTGGATGTCCTTGAGCTCGACGAGCGTGACCTCCACGCCCCAGTCGAGCGTGGTGACGTCGAGGATCTCGCGGATGCCGGTGTTGATGCTGTCGGTCTCGGACAGGGTCTCGTCCAGCGTGTGCCGTCCGACGACCTTCCGCAGGGTGGTCTGCGCGATCTGGTCGATCGCGGCGTAGACGTTCTCGATCGCGACCACGGACTTCACCGCGTCGGTGACCCGGAAGTACGCGACCGCCGAGACGTCGACGCTGACGTTGTCGCGCGTGATGATGCCCTGGGACTGGATCGGCATGGTGATGATGCGCAGCGGGACCCGGCGCAGCACGTCGACCACGGGGATGATCAGCCGCAGCCCGGGCTCGCGCACGCCCTGCACCCGGCCGAGCCGGAACAGCACCCCGCGCTCGTACTGCTTGATGATCCGCACCGTGGAGGCCAGCAGGATCAGCAGCACCACGACGATGACGATGATGATGACGATGTTCATGGTGCTCCTCGGAAAACGGCGTCCCGGCGAGGATGCGGTGGACCGGTACCCGCTCGCCGGTGGCGGGTACCGGCCGGCTCGGTGACGAGTCAGTCGGTGAGCGTCATCCGGTTGTCGACGGCGGTCACGCCGGGGGCGAACCAGGCGGTCTGCTCGGCCGAGCGGCGTTCGGCGGCGGTGGGCACGTCGCCGGTCAGGGTGACCTGGGTGCCGTCCACGCCGACCTCGACGTACTGGGACTGCTCGGGCATGTGCCGGGTCAGCGCGGCGGTGATCTTCGCCTGCATCTCGGCGGGCGCGGCGGTGGCCGAGGGCCGCAGCGAGATCAGGTTCCGCACGCCGCTGATCCCGGGCAGGCCGGCCACGGCGTTCCGGGCGGCTTCGCGCTGGAACTGCCACGGCACGGCGCCGCGCAGGGTGAGCACGTGGTCGCGGACCTCGACCTGCACGGAGTCCTTCGGCACGACGACGGAGCGGCGGTCGAAGACGTTCATGGCCTCGCGGGTGAGGTCCGCGTCGTCGGGGACGTCGTTGCCGTGGCGCACGACGACCTTGTCCGCGGTCACGGTCACGCCGTGGACCCGGGTCGCGGCGCGCAGTGCCTCTTCCTTCTCCGGGTAGGTCCCCACGTACCCCGACAGCGTCGCCTTGCCGTCGGTGACGGTCACCTCGATGTCTTCGGCGCTCACGCTGGGGGTCCAGGCGAGCTCTTCGGTGACGTCGGTCCGGAGCTGGTGGTCGGGCCGGTGCTGGATCTGGGTCATGCCTTCACGGTGACCTCGTTGGCCCACGCGGCGTAGGGCCGTGGGGCCTTTCTTCCGGGGTCGTTCGGCGCGGCGGGCGTAACCTGGCCGGGTGGCTGACCCTCCGCGTCCCGCGCCGCGCGTGATCACGGTGTTCCTGGTCGACGACCACGAGCTGGTACGCCGTGGCGTCGCCGAGCTGATCGACGACGAGGACGACCTGACGGTGGCCGGCCAGGCCTCCTCGGCCGCCGAGGCGCTGGCCCGGGTGCCCGCGCTGCGCCCGGACGTCGCGGTGCTGGACGTCCGGCTGCCCGACGGCGACGGCGTCGAGCTGTGCCGCGAGCTGCGGGCGAAGCTGCCCGAACTGCGCTGCCTGATGCTCACCTCGTTCACCGACGAGCAGTCGATGGTCGACGCGGTGCTCGCCGGGGCCGACGGGTACGTGATCAAGGACGTCAAGGGACTCCAGCTGGTCGAGGCCATCCGCCGGGTCGGGGCGGGCGGGAGCCTGCTCGACGAGCGCGCGGTGGCCGCGCTGGTGGCGAAGCTGCGTGAGGGCGCGGGGGAGCAGGGCCCGCTGGCCGGGCTGACCGCGCAGGAGCGGGTGCTGCTGGACCTGATCGGCGAAAGCCTGACCAACCGGCAGATCGCCGAGCGGATGTTCCTGGCCGAGAAGACCGTGAAGAACTACGTGTCCCGGCTGCTGGCCAAGCTGGGCATGGAGCGGCGGACCCAGGCCGCGGTGCTGGTCACCGGGATCCACGACGAACGGCGCCGTCCGGGCGGCTGATCACCGCAGGCCCGCGGAGAACGGGTGCTCGTCGCTGGTCACGACGTCCTCCAGGCGTACCGGGGTGTAGGGCGCGACCGGCGCGCCGTGCCCGAGCCGCAGCATCACCTGGGGCCACAGGCCGCCGCCGAGCAGCTGCCGCAGCTCGCGCCGTGGCCCGGGCTGGGCCATCACGGCGGACCACAGCGCCGAAGACAGGCCCGAAGCCGTCGCGGTGAGCAGGACCCGCTGCATGGCCTGGCCCGCCTGCAGCAGCGCGAGGTTGGTGTCGTGCAGGGATCCGACGACCACGAGCAACCGGTCCGGCTGCACGTCGAAGTCCGTCCGGTCGCCGTTCTCCGGCACCGCGCGGTCCATGATCTCGCGCAGCAGCGGGATCTGCTCGGGCTCGACCGTGGCGAGCCACGACCGCTCGATCTCCGCGGCCCGGCGCAGCTCGCGCTGGACCTCGGGCGGGACGGCCGCGGCGGTGAACGGGGACCGGTTGCCGCGGCGGACCGGGATGGCCTCGGCCAGCCGCCGGTCCACCGGCGAGACCGGCTCGTGCCCGCGGGGGCGCACGACGGCGAGCAGGTCCGGCCGCCCGGCCGTCGGCAGCAGCCGCACGTCGGGGTGGCTGCCGTGGGCCTTGATCGCCAGCCGGAGGTTCAGCAGCGCCACCCCGCAGCTGAGGAGCTGTTCCCGCCGCTCGGGGCCTTCGTCGATGTCCGCGTACAGCTCGATCGCCCCCGGCGTGCACTGGAACCGCCAGGGCCGAGCGCCCCGCAACGGCGGCGGGGTGGTCGCCATGACGAGGATCTGCCGTACCTGCTCGATGTTCAGGTGCCCCACGGGCATGACGCCGGTTTTCATCCCGCTTGCTCCCTGGATCCGTGCGTTCGCTGGTTTTTGGCTTGCCTGCCGACAATCCGCCCCGGCGGCGCGGGGGCACAGTGCCGAACGTCCCGGGTCGCGCGGCGAAGGTCGCCGGTTTCACGGGCGCTGAGCTGGCTCGCGATTGCTTGCGCGGCGTGCCCTGAAGGCCACCTTGAGGGCATATACGACCCTGAAGGTGGCCTTCAGGGCGGAACGGGCAGGGGAGCCCGCGGTGGCGGAGCGGGCCTGAAGCCAGTCCGGTGTGCGAGGGTGGGCCCATGGCCGACGCCGATTCCCGGCCGGCCGGGCCGCCCCCTGACCGGGGCGAGGCCGCGTCGGCGCGCGCCCGGATGGACGCGCTGCTTTCGGCCGTGCTGGCGTTCTCCGCGCGCCCCGAGCTTGAGCACACCGTCGGCCGGATCGTGGCCACGGCCGCGGACCTGGTCGACGCCCGGTACGGCGCGCTGGCCGTGCTCGACGAGGACGGGACGACCACCGAGTTCGCCGTCGCGGGCCTGGACGACGCGGCCCGCGACCTGCTCGGGCCGCCGCCGGCCGGGCACGGGGTGCTCGGCGCGATCGGCGACGCCCCGCTGCGCCTGGACGACGTCGGCCCGGTCGAGCTGCCCGCGGGCCACCCGCCGGTGCGGTCCTTCCTCGGCGCCCCGCTCCGGGCCCGCGGTGTCCTGCTCGGCCGGTTGTACTTGGCGGGCAAGCGGTCCGGGCCGGGGTTCACCGAGGACGACGAACGCGCGATCGTCGCGCTCGCGGGGGCGGCCGCGATCGCGGTGGACAACGCGCGGCTGCACGAGGAGGCCCGCGACCGGCAGCGGTGGCTGGAGGCGACCGGCGAGATCTCCTCGGCGCTGCTGAGCGGCACCGACGTGGTCGAGGTGCTGCGGCTGGTCGCGAGCCGCGCGGTCGAGCTCACCGGTGCGGACGACGCGCTGATCGCGCTGCCCGTCGAGCCGTCCGGCGCCCTCGTCGTGACGGTGTGCGCCGGCCCGCACTCCGATGCGCTGACCGGCCGCCGGATCCCGCTCGACGGGTCCACCTCCGGCGCCGTGCTGCGCGACCACGTGCCCCGCAACGTGCCGCGCCTGGAGTTCGACCTGGCCGGTGGCGCCGGCCCGGGCCTGGGGCCGGCGCTGGTGGTGCGGCTGCGGTCGGGGGAGTCGACCGCCGGCGTGCTGCTGGCCGTCCGCGCGCCCGGCGCGGCGCGGTTCGACGAGGGCCAGCTGCAGATCGTGTCCGCGTTCGCCGACCAGGCGGCGCTCGCGCTGCGGGACGCGGAGAGCCAGTCCGCGCGCCGTGAGCTGGCGCTGGTGGTGGACCGCGACCGGATCGCCCGCGACCTGCACGACCACGTGGTGCAGCGGCTGTTCGCGGTGGGCCTGTCGATGCAGGGCACCCACCGGCGCACGGACTCACCGGTCGTCGCCGAGCGGCTCACCCAGCACATCGGGCAGCTCCAGGAGGTCATCGAGGAGATCCGCAGCGCGATCTTCGACCTGCACGCCGCGCCGGGCCGGAAGCAGGGCCTGCGCGCGAGCCTGCAGCACGCCGTCAGCGACGCGACCGGCGACGCGGACATCCGGACCACGGTGCGGATCTCCGGCGCGCTCGACCGGGTGCCCGCCGGGCTGGCCGAGCACGCCGAGGCGGTGGTCCGGGAGGCGGTCAGCAACGTGCTGCGGCACGCGAACGCGGCCGAACTGGCCATCACCGTGTCGCTGGACGACAACCTCGTCATCGACGTCTCCGACACCGGGTCCGGCCTCCCGCCGGCCGTCGTGCGCAGCGGGCTGCGTTACCTCGAACAGCGGGCGGCCGAGGCGGGCGGGGAATTCCGCGTGGAGCGCCGGGAGTCCGGCGGGACCCGTCTCGTGTGGACGGTGCCGGTGCCCTGAACCCGTTCGGCGGCAACGGATCGACGACAACAGCGAGAACGCGCGGGCCGGGTTCTTGGCGGCATCGCACCGGCCGGGCCGGTCCCGGCGCTGGTGACCACACCGGTGCCGTGACACACTGGACGTACATCGTTCCCATGGCGCCCCCACGGCGCCGGCTCCGGACCGCGGCGGGGACGCCTACGCCGCTACCACCGGATTCCCGGCCCGCCGAAGGGAATGTCGCCGATGCCGACCACCGCCGCACCGTCGCACGGCCTGCCGCGCGACGACGTCAGCGCGACCGGGGGCATTTGTGTGGCCCGGTCCCGGGGCACGCGGACCGGCCGCACGGCGGAAGTCCCCGGCGCCCGGTGACCGAAGTCGAGGTACTGCGGGCGAGTGTGCTGGCCGCGCTCGGCGAGGGCGGCGCCGCCGGCGGGGTCGACGCCGTCGGGCGGGTGTGCCGCGCCTGCGTCCGGCTGCTGCCGGTGGACGGGGCCGCGGTGTCCGTGATGGCCGACGCCGGCCAGCGTGAGCTGGTTTACGCCAGCGACACGGTCAGCACCGTGTTGGCGGAGCTGCAGTTCTCGCTCGGCGAGGGCCCGTGCTTCGAGGCCCACCGCACCGGCGGCCCGGTGCTGGTGCCCGACCTCGCGGCCGGGCTGGTGTCCGGCTGGCCGATGTTCGCCGTCGAGGCGGCGGGGCACCCGGTGGCGGCGTTGTTCACCTTCCCGCTGCAGATCGGCGCGGTCCGGGTGGCGACCCTGGACACCTACCGCGCCACTCCCGGCTCCCTCACCCCGGCGGAGCTCGCCACGGCACTGCGGGTGGCCGACGTGGCGGCGCTCGCGTTGTCGGGGCTGCAGGCCGGGGGCGCGAGCTGGCTGGACGGCGGCGGGCCGTGGCTCACGGCGTCGGGCATGCGGCACCGGGAGGTACACCAGGCCACCGGCATGCTGATCGTGCAGCTGGACGTTTCGGCCGCCGCCGCGCTGGCGCGGATGCGGGCGTACGCGTTCGGCCACGGCCGTCCGCTCGCCGAGGTCGCCGCCGACATCGTCGCCGGGCGGCTGTCGTTGGACGGCGACCCGGACCGGGGACCACTATGAGTGAAGACAGCGAGGAAGAATTCAGGTGATGGCAGGCATGGCCGATCGCGAACGGCAGGTGACCCGGGCGTTCGTCGCGCTGGCCGACACGCTGGTCGACGACTACGACATCGCCGACCTGCTGCACACCCTGGTCCGGCAGTGCGTCACGCTGCTCGACGTCGCCGCGGCCGGGCTGACGCTGGTCGACGAGCGCGGCAGCCTGCAGGTGCTGGCCTCCTCCACCGAGCAGGCGCGGCTGATCGAGCTGTTCCAGCTCAACATCGACGAGGGACCGTGCGTCGAGTGCTTCACCGGCCAGGCGCCGGTGCTGGTCGCGGACATCGCCGCGCAGTCCGCGCGGTGGCCCCGGTTCGCGGTCGAGGCGGCCCGTGACGGGTTCGCCTCGGTGCACGCGCTGCCGCTGCGGCTGCGGAAGCAGACCATCGGCGCGCTGAACCTGTTCGGCCACCACACGGGTGAGCTCGGGGCCGACGACCTCGAACTGGCGCAAGGACTGGCCGACACGGCGACCATCGGCATCCTGCAGGAGCGGGCCATCCGGCGCGGGGAGATCCTGTCCGAGCAGCTGCAGACCGCGTTGAACAGCCGGGTGATCATCGAGCAGGCCAAGGGCGTGCTCGCGGTGGTCGGCCGGCTGGCCATGGACGACGCCTTCACCGTCCTGCGTGACTACGCCCGCGGCACCAACTCCCGGTTGAGCGAGGTCGCTCGCGCCCTCGCCGACCGGAAACTCGATCCGAGGGTCGTGCTGACCCGTTCGGCGGCGCGCAAGCGCTGACCGGGATCGGGGCTTCGAAGGGAAAACCATGGAAGTCCAGATCAGCAGCGACAACAACGTGCACGGCGGGGACGAGCTGAACCAGTACGTCGAAGCCGAGCTCCGGTCGGCGCTGTCGAGGTTCAGCGACCACCTGACCCGGCTCGAAGTCCACCTCGGCGACGAAATCGCCACCGAGGCCGAAGGCATGGACCGGCGTTGCGTGATCGAAGCCCGGCCCGCCGGCCGCCCGCCGGTCGCGGTCACCCACCACGCCGGCTCGGTGAACGAGGCGGTCGGCGGCGCGGTGCGCAAGCTCGAAAGCCTGCTCGAAAGCAAGTACGGCCGGACGGACCACCGCAAGGGCGGCGACTCCATCCGTCACAGTCCGACCGGCGATCCGCGGTAAAACCGCTCGCCCGCCGGCGGCAGGCGTAGGCTTCGGTCAAGACCCCAGACCTCGGTGACACCGATCGAGCCGCCCTGCGGCCGCCGATGACCGAGGAGGGCCGGACATGGGGAGAATTCAGCGAAACTCGCGTTGGCCGAGCCCTGCGAGCCCATGACCCGGCCCCTGGTCATCGAACGGCTTCTCTTGCGCGGGTGGGACGGCCCGGCCGAATGGGCTTTCCGGCGCGACACCAATGGGACCTTCGCGGTTGTGCGGCGGGGCGCCACGCGCGCCAGGATCCGCGACGACACCTTTGCGGTCGTGTGGCCGGGCGCCACCCGCGGCGTGGCCGAGGTCCGCCGCGACACCTTCACGGTTGCGCGGCCGGGCGCCAAGATCCGCCGCGACAACCGGCACTCGATTCCCGAGACGCCGCAGGTGCTCCGGCTGAGACCGTCCGGTCTCGGCCACGAGGCCCGGACGGGACACCCGCCCCCGGCGCCGCGTGCGATCTCCCCCTGACACCCCGGACCGACCACCGCGCCCACCGCATCCATCGCGGTGCCCGGCCGAGGCAGGCGCCCGGCACCCCGCTCTACACGGAGGTCCACAATGGACTACGTCGTACCCGCCGCTCCGCCGGAGCCGGGCCGGACCCGGGGCAGTGACTACGCCGAGCTGTCCGACCTGGTCAAGGCCGCCGGGCTACTGCGCCGCCGTCCGTACTACTACGCGCTGCGGGGCGGGGTGACCCTGCTGGTGTTCGGCGGCGCCTGGGTGCTGTTCGCGTTGCTCGGCGGCACCTGGTGGCAGCTGGGCACGGCGGTCCTGCTGGCCGTGGCGTACACGCAGCTGTCGTTCCTCGGCCACGACGCCGGGCACAAGCAGATCTTCCGGGGCCGCCGCGCCAACGACGCGGTGGGCTCGGGACTGGCCGGGCTGGTCGGGCTCAGCTACGGCTGGTGGGTCGGCAAGCACAACCGTCACCACGCGAACCCGAACGTCGAGGGCGCCGACCCGGACATCGACATGCCCGCGCTCGCGTTCAGCGCCCCGCAGGGCCGCGGCCGGACGGGATTCCTGCGCTGGATGGCGAAGTACCAGGCGTTCCTGTTCTTCCCGCTGCTCCTGCTGGAGGGCCTCGACCTGCACTGGTCGGGGATCAAGGCGGTGTGGCACGGCGGAATGCGGGCCCGGCGGCTCGAGGCCGGCCTGCTCACCGTCCACATCGGCGGCTACCTGGCCGCGGTGTTCCTGGTCCTGCCGGTCGGCCAGGCCTTCGTGTTCATCGCGGTGCACCAGGCCCTGTGGGGTGTCTACATGGGATGCTCGTTCGCGCCCAACCACAAGGCCATGCCGCACCTGGAAGAGGGCCACCAGCTGGACTTCCTGCGCCGGCAGGTGCTGACGTCGCACAACGTGAACGGCGGCCGCTGGGTGGTGGTCGCCCTCGGTGGCCTGAACTACCAGATCGAGCACCACCTGTTCCCGAGCATGCCGATGTCGACCCTGCGCCGTGCCCAGCCGCTCGTCCGCGAGTTCTGCGCCGCGCACGGCATCAGCTACAGCCAGGGCGGCCTGCTGGCGTCCTACCGGCAGATCCTGCGCCACCTGCACGAGGTGGGCGCACCACTGCGCGCCGCCGACGCCGCACGGTCACGGTCCTAGCCGGCTGCCGCGCCTTTCTGGCCCCACCGCTCTCGCCCCACCGTTGCCACCCCGCCGATCCCGGCCTCGACCCGAACGCTGAGGAGCGCCATGCTCACTCGAACCGTCGTCACCGTTCTTGTCGTACTGGCTGTCGCCTTCGGGGCCGTGGGGCTGGTGGCGATCCCGCCCGGCGCGCTGGCCGGCTGGGTGCTCCTGGCCGGGGCGGTCGGCCTGATCGCCTGGCAGGGCGCCGAACACCTGCCGGAGAACCGGTTCGTGACCCGGTCCCGGCGGCCCGCCTGGTGGGCCGGCACCGCGGCGGCGGCGCTGTGCCTGACGTTCTGCCTGGCGGTCACCGGCCTGGTCGCGGTCGCGGGCGCCGCCACGGCCGTGAGCTCGACGCTGCTGCTCCTGGCCGTGGTGGCCTGGGCCGGATGGCGTTCCACGGCCGCGAAGGCACCTCGGCCCGCGCGGGCCGAGGTGCCCCCCGCGCGCTTCTCGGTGGTCCCGCCGCCGCTCGTGGCCGCGGACCTCGCCACCGACGAGCTGTGCGTGGCCTGGCGCCGGAGCTACCTGGAACTGCTGCGGGCCGTCGACGAGCCGACTCGCCAACGGGTCGTCGTGCAGCGGCAGGAGTACCTCGACGAGCTGGAACGCCGCGACAGCCTCGGCTTCGCCCGCTGGCTCGACAGCGGTGCCCGCGCCGGCAGCGACCCCCGACGCTTCCTCACCAGCGGCGGCTGACGGTGCACCGGCCATGACCGAACTCGACGCCTGGGCGACCGTGAGACCGCTGGCCTGGAACGACAGCAGCCGCGCGGTGCTGCACGACGCCCTGGCACGGGCCACGCCGCGACCGTGGGCCGTCGACCTCGGCGACCAGGAAGTCGTGTTCCGCGAGCCGCCCGGCGGGCAAGCCCTCGACAGCGCGGCGCTGTACCGCTGTGGCGCGGCCCTGGCGGCGGCGTGGACGGTCCTGCGGGTCCTCGGCCACGACCTCGTCGCCGAATTCCCGGGAACGCCAGGACAACTAGCCGTCCTGCGAGTGGTCGGCCGCAGCTCACCGGCCGACCAGGACTGGCGGCGCTACGCGGCGATCCGGGACCTCACCGCCCCGGGCACCGTCCTGACGCCCGCGCCACCCGCCGCCCTGCAGGCGATCGTCGACGACAGCGCCTGGCCGGAGACCGAACTGGCGATTGTGGAAGACAGCACGCGGCCGAAGACCGAGCTGGCGATCGCGGACGTCAGCGCATTGCCAGTGGCCAAGTTGGCAGTCGTAGACAACGACGCGTGGCCGGCGACCGAGTTGGCGATTGTGGGCGACGGCGTGTTGCCGGTAACCGAGCTGGCGATTGTGGACGATGGCGCGTGGCCGGTAACCGAGCCGGCGAGCGTGGGCGACGGCGCGTGGTCAGCGACTGAGCCGGCACTGGTCCGTCCACAGTGGCCATTCGCGCCCGCCTCCGGCGAGTCTGCGGTCCTGGTGCTCACGAACGGCGCCGCGCGCCGTCACTACGTCCTGGCCGGGGCCGCGGTGCACCAGGCGCGGCTTTCGGCCGCCGCGTCCGGCTTCGGCACCGAGGTGATCACCGGTCCGCGGGCGCGCGCGGTGGCCGAGACGGCGGCGCTGCCCGGCCTCCCCCACGCGTTGCTGCGGTTCGGCACCCCTGGCTGAGCCCCAAGCCCCAAGCCCCGCACCCCCGGCGCCGGAAACAGAACCGGGCGAGCCGCACAGCGCGGCTCGCCCGGGTGTTCTGGCCGGAGTGCTCAGGCGCCCGGGCCGGAGTAGATCTCGCTCTTCGGCGGCTCACTCACGGTGACCGGCTTGTTCCAGTCGCTGAAGTTCATCGTGCCCTTGTCCGCGGCCTGCAGGAGCAGCAGGTAGTGCGGCTCGTCGGCGGCGACGTACGCGGTGCCCTCCGAGCTGGTGTACTTCAGCACCGAGGCGCCGTCGACGGTGCTCTTCTCGCCGCCGCTGAAGGTCGTCGTGCCGAGAGCGCCGACGGTGCCGTCCACGAAGGTCGTGTAGTCCAGGAACTCCTTGAAGGCGTCGCCGATGCCGGCGCCGATCTGGGAGGTCGACGGGACCCACTTGTCCTTGAGCTGCTTCACCACGCTGGAGGACGCCGGGATCCCGGCCTCCTTGATCAGCGAGTCGGTGAACCGGAAGAAGTACTTGTCCTTGACGCGCAGGACCGGCACCGCGACGCCGTCCTTGTCGACCGTGCCGCTCGCGCCGTCCTTGCTGAGCTTCAGGTCGAGCTTGACGGTGCCGCTCTCCGAGACAGTGCCCGAGACGTGCACCGAGGAGGCCTGCTTCGCGGCCTCGCTCACCGAGGTGCCGACCTTCGACGCTTCCAGCACGGCCGGGGTGGCGGACGACGAGGCGGCCGGGGCGGGGCCCGGGGCCGGCGCCCCGCTGGTGGGCGAGCCGGCGCAGGCCGTGCAGAGGACGGCGACGGCTCCGGCGGCGGCGAGCACACCGGGGCGGGCTCGGATCAGGCGTGCTCGAATCGGGCGTGCTCGGATCAGGCGCAGACGAATCATGTGGGAAATCCGTTCGTGAAGGCCCGAGTACTCCCCCGGGGCACGATCGGGTATCGCCCATAACGGTGATTCGTTACTGATCGTGCTCGCTGAGGGTGATAACGGGCGCCGGGGCGGGGTCGAGGGGGCCTGCCCATGACGCTCGCTCCACCTCCCGGGCCGCCTGGGTGGAGACGGTTCTCCACCCGGGATACAGCGCTGGGCGCACGACTCGCGAGGCCCGGATCCCTAGCGTTACTCCCATGACGGAAACACCCCGGATCGCGATCATCCGAAAAGGACAGTCGCAAGGGTGCGAACCCGTGGAAACCACCAAGCGAAGGGATCTTCCCGTGGCTGACACCACTGAAGAGGTAGCGGGGCGCACCGAGGGCCAGACGGGCGGGGCGCTGCGGAACCCGGCGACCAAGACCATGCTGAAGACCTTCTTCTGGGACTTCGGCCCCCCGGTGATCGTGTACTTCGTCGCGCAGATGTTCGGGGCGAGCACCTACGTCGCCCTGCTCGCCGGCACGGTGGTGTCGGGGGCGCGGGTGATCTGGGTCGCGCTCCGGCAGCGTCAGCTCGACCCGTTCGCCCTGTTCCTGCTGATCATGTTCGGCGTGGGCCTGGTCCTGACCTTCGTGACCGGTGACGTCCGCTTCATGCTGGCCAAGGACTCGGCCACGTCGGCCGCCGCCGGGCTGGTCATGGTGGGCAGCTGCGTGATCGGCCGCCCGCTCGTCTATTACGCGGCCAAGCGGATGGCCGTGTCGTCGGGGCGGCAGGCGGAGTTCGCCGCGACCGCGCAGACCCCGCCGATGCGCCGGCGCTGGTACCGCATCTCCCTGGTCTGGGGCTTCGGGCTGCTCGCCGAGTCCGCCCTCCGGATCCTGGCCATCTACGTGCTGCCGCTGAACGTCGCGGCCGACCTGTCGCAGGTGCTGCTGATCGGCGTCATCGCCGCGCTGCTGTTCTGGACCATCCGCTCGGCCAAGCGGGCGGCCCCGGCCCCGGCCGCACGCTGACCGGCCCGGCCCGCCCACCCCAGAAGACAGGAGCAAGGAAATGAACGGGACCCTGCAAGTAGTGCTGATCATCGCGGTGATCGCCTACGTGCTCATCCGCCGGCTGGCCGGGGAGCCGGCCGAGGCGAAGCGGATGCTGATCCTGCCGGCGATCCTGATCATCGTCGGCTTGAGCAACCTCGACGACCTGACCCACTCCGGGACGGCGCTGCTGTTCCTCATCGGGACCGTGCTGATCAGCGCGGCGCTGGGCGCCCTGCGCGGCATCAGCATCAAGCTGCCGCGGCGCGACGGCATCGTCTTCATGCGCTACACCGCCGTGACCATCGCGCTGTGGGTCGGCAACATCGGGGTGAAGTTCGGCGCGAACCTGCTGCTCGGCGCGATCGACAAGAGCGGCGCGGCGGCCCTCGGCAACACGATGTTCCTGACCGTGGGCGTCGGCATGCTGCTGGAGGGCGTGGTGGTGCTGGCCCGCGCGCTGCGCACCGGCGACCAGGTCATCTGGGCCCAGGGCCGGGACGGTGCGCCGCACCGGACCTCGCCGTGGCTCGACGACCTCCAGCGGCAGCTCTCCCACCGCGGCCGAGACTGACTCCCGGCCTGCGGGGCGGCACCCGGTCGTTAGGGTGTGAAACGACCGAGACGACATCGAGGACGGCCATGGAGCAGGTGCGGACGCCGCGGGCGCGGCCCGGCCGGAGCGTCGAGGACCTGCTCCGGCCGTTCGTCTTCGCCATGCTGGTCCTGGTCACCTCGTTCCAGTTCGCCACCCGCCCGCTGGTCTCCCCGGCGCTCGCGGTCACGCTGTTCGCCGCGGTCGTGCTGCTCGCGACCGTCGGCCTCTTCTCCTGGGCCCGGATTCCCGTGGCCGGCCAGGTCGGCCTGACGCTGGCCTTCTCGGTCCTTTCGGCGATCCTGCTGCCCCTGGCGCAGTCGACGATCGCGCCGGCCTTCGCGTTCATCGCGTCGGCGGTCGTGGGCGAGAAGCTCGCCTCCCGCCGCACGGCGGTCCTGGTCGCCGCGGCCGGCGCCGTCACCACGGCTGCCGCCGTCTGGCTGGTCGAGGACATCCACCCGCTGGGCTCGGCCTGGCCGTGGTGGCTCGGCCTGTCCGTGGTCGCCCCGGTCTACCTCGGCATCTCCCGCCAGAACCACCAGGACGCGGTGCGGAACGCGGAGCGGGCGTTCCGCTCGGAAGCGCGCGAGGTGGCGCTGCTGGAGCGCGGCCGGATCGCGCGCGAGATCCACGACGTGCTGGGGCACTCGCTGTCCGGCATCTCGCTGCAGCTGGACCTGGCCGACGCGCTGCACGGCAAGGGCCGCGACGGGGAGGCGAACCTCGCCGTCCGGCGGGCCCGCGCGCTGGCCGTCGACAGCATCGCCGAGACCCGGCACGCGATCGAGGCCCTGCGTGAGGACTCCCTGCCGCTGAGCCGGACGCTGGAGCTGATGGCCATCGGGGACTCCGTCCCGCTCGAGGTGACGGGGAAGCAGTGGCCGGTGCCGACCGAGGTCGCGCACGCCGTGATCCGGGCCGCGCAGGAAGCACTGGTCAACGCGGCGAAACACGCCCCCGGCGCGGACCGTTCGATGACGCTCCGGTACACCCCGGGCTCGGTCGGCCTGACCGTCGCGAATGGCCCCGCCACGCGGGAGGCCCGCCCGGGCCTCGCGGTCGGCGGCGGCATGGGGCTGGTGAGCATGCGGGAACGGATCGCGCTGCTGGGCGGCACGCTGCGGACCGGTCCCGGCACGGATGGCACGGGCTGGATCGTCGAACTGGAGATACCGAAGTGACTCTTTCGCTTGTCGTCGTGGACGACCAGGCCTCGGTGCGGGAGGCGCTCGCGGTGATGCTGGACCTCGCCGACGGCATCAGCGTCGTCGCGACCGCCACCCACGGGGGCGAGGCGGTCGAGGCCGTCGCGCGGCACGAGCCGGACGTGGTGCTGATGGACCTGCACATGCCGGTGATGGACGGCGTCGAGGCGACCGGGCGGATCAAGGCCGCCCAGCCCGCGGTCCAGGTCGTGGTGCTGACCACGTTCGACGACGACGAGTCCATCCTGGCCGCGCTCGAGGCCGGCGCGAGCGGCTACCTGACCAAGGAGGCCGACCGAGCGAAGATCGAGCAGGCCGTGCGCAGCGCGGGCGCCGGCCAGGTCGTGCTGGCCCCGGAGGTGCAGCGCCGCCTGCTCTCCCTCGCGACGCGCCGGTCCCGCGGGGGCGAGGAGCCCGGGTTCGACTTCACCGCGCGCGAACGCGAGATCCTGGGCCTGATCGGCGAGGGCCTGCGCAACCCGGAGATCGCGGGACGGCTGTTCATCAGCGAGGCCACCGTCAAGACCCACATCAACAACCTGTTCGCCAAAGCGGGCTTCCACTCCCGCGCCGACGCCGTCCGCTACGCGCTGAGCACGGCCGAGCCGGGCGGGTACCGCCGCCAGGACTGACGGCGGCGGCCGCCGGGAATGCGCCCCAATGCGGCGTTGGTTGCGCTCAACGCACCCAATGTGGCGTTCGGTGCGTCCAACGCACCGAACGCCACATTGGGGCGGATCCGCGTGCGGAGGCGGGGGACCGGGAGATCTGCGAAGCTGCAGCGATGACCTCCCGGAAGTCTTCTCCGTGGCTCAGCTGGACAACGCTGGCGCCGGCGATCGCGGTCGTCGCGCTGCTGCTGACCTGGGGCCGCACGCTCGGGACCCTGCCGGTGGTCGTGGTCGCGGTGGTGCTGGCGGCCGCGGTGCTGGCGGCGGTGCACCACGCGGAGGTCGTGGCGCACCGGGTGGGGGAGCCGTTCGGGTCGCTGGTGCTGGCCGTCGCCGTGACGGTGATCGAGGTGGCGCTGATCATCACGCTGATGATCTCCGGCGGCCCGAAAACCGGCTCGCTGGCCCGTGACACCGTGTTCGCCGCCGTGATGATCACCTGCAACGGGATCCTCGGGCTGTCGCTCCTGGTGGGCGCGTGGCGCAACCCGGTGACCGTGTTCAACGCCGAGGGCACGGGCTCCGCGCTCGGCACCGTCGCGGCGCTGGCGACGCTCTGCCTGGTGCTGCCCAGCTTCACCGCCGCCCGGCCGGGACCGGAGTTCTCGCCCACGCAGCTGGCCTTCGCCGCGATCGCCTCGCTCCTGCTGTACGGCATGTTCGTGCTCACCCAGACCGTGCGGCACCGCGACTTCTTCCTGCCGGTCGACGACGAAGGCGAGGTGCTCGAAGAAGAGGAGCACGTGGCGCCGCCGACCACCAAGGCGGCGCTGACCAGCCTCGGGCTGCTGCTGGTGGCGCTGGTCGCGGTGGTCGGGCTGGCGAAGGTGGAGTCGCCGGCGATCGAGTCCGGGGTGGCCGCGCTGGGGTTCCCGCAGTCGTTCGTCGGGGTGGTGATCGCGCTGCTCGTGCTGCTGCCCGAGACGCTCGCCGCGGCCAACGCCGCCCGCCGCGGCCGCGTCCAGGTGAGCCTCAACCTGTCGCTCGGCTCGGCGATGGCCAGCATCGGCCTGACCATCCCGGCGATCGCGGTGGCGTCCATCTGGCTCTCCGGGCCGCTGCAGCTCGGGCTGGACCCCACCCAGATCGTGCTGCTGGTGATCACCGTCGTGGTGGGGGTGCTGACCGTCGTGCCGGGCCGCGCCACCCGGCTGCAGGGCGGCGTGCACCTGGTGCTGCTGGCGGCGTTCGTGTTCCTCGCGGCGCTGCCCTGACCGGCGCCGACGTAAACTCGCCCGTACCGGTCAGTTTCGGGAGGGCGAGAGACGCATGGCACGACGCGGTGACGCGCTGCGGGAGCACATCCTGTGGGCGGCGAAGGACGTCTTCATCGAGATGGGCTTCGAACGCGCGTCGATGGACGTCGTGGCCGCGCGGGCCGAAACCTCGAAGCGCTCGCTGTACGCGCACTTCGAGAGCAAGGACAAGCTGTTCCTCGCCGTCCTCGACCTGGTGCGCGAGCTCTACTTCGAGCAGCTCAAGACCCCGCGCGACTACGCCGAGGACGCGACCGAGGCGACCGTGCTGTTCTGCGGCCGCTTGCTGCAGCTGCTGCTGTGGCGCTCGGCGCTCCGTACCTGTCGGCTGAGCATGGCCGAGGCCGAGCGCCTGCCGGAGGCGGCGGCCCGCTACTACGACGCGATCTTCGCGACGCCACAGGAGCGCCTCGCGTCCTTCGTCGGGGAGTCGTTCGACCTCGAACCGGGCGCCGCCGACGATCTGGCCCGCGAACTCCTCGGCCGCACGGTGTACCCGCGGCTCTTTCGCGCCCTCCTCGGCGTCGAACCGCCTTTGGACGAGCGGCCGGACGAAGCAGCTGTCACGCGTGACATCGACGTCGCCGCCATCCGGCGGGCGCTGGCGGACCTGCTGGCGGGAACCGCGCTAGGGTCGTGCGCGTTGGAAAAGCAGTGATCAAGACACCGGAATGAAGGACGAAGTGCAGGGGATGGCGACAACGAGGGAGTCCGGCTCCGCGGTGGACGGCGACCGGGACACGGACGGCTTCACGGTGCCCGCCGGGTTCCTGATGGTCTACAAGTTCGCCATCGAGGAGCTGATGACGAAGCTGCGGATCCTCAGCGAGGAGTTCGACTTCGCCCACCGGCACGACCCGATCGAGCACATCAGCAGCCGGGTCAAGCGGCCCGAAGCCATCGGGCAGAAGCTGCGCCGGCGCGGGCTGGCCACCGACGCCGGGACCATCACCGAGCAGCTCGACGACATCGCGGGTGTGCGCGTGGTCTGCCCGTTCCTCTCCGACGTCTACCACGTCGCGCGGATGCTGACCGGCCAGGACGACGTGGAACTGGTGCGCAGCAAGGACTACGTGGCGAACCCGAAGGACAACGGCTACCGCAGCCTGCACCTGATCGTGCGGATCCCGGTGTTCCTGTCCGACCGGGTGGAGAAGGTCAAGGTCGAGGTGCAGCTGCGCACCATCGCGATGGACTTCTGGGCCACCCTGGAGCACAAGCTGTTCTACAAGTACACCGACCAGCTGCCCGAGGACTTCGCCGGCGAGCTGGCCAGCACCGCGGTCGTGGCCGCGCAGCTGGACACCCGGATGCAGCAGCTGCACGAGCGCATGCGCGGCACCAGCAACCTGGTCGCCCCGCTGTAATAGTCCCCGCTGTAATAGTCCTTTGTGGACTGGTGGATTCGCCGGACGGCTGGGATGCTGGGTGCGGCCGGGTCGGCGAGGGACGGGGGAGCACGTGAACAGGTCCGTGAAGGTCAGGCTCGGCGTCGGCATCGGGGTGGTGGTCCTCGGTTCGCTGGCCGGGGCGTGCGGCGCGCAGCCGGGATCGGGCACGAGCGGGACGACGGCCGTGACAGCCACCCAGACCGTCACCGATACGGCCGGTCCCTCCGCGGCATCGGTGTCGCCACCGCCGCCGCCCACTGCGAGCGCCGACATCGTGGTCCCGGACGTGTCCGGCATGAACCACCAGGCCGCGCAGAACGCCATGCAGGCCGCGGGCCTGTACAACCTCCGCGAGGTCGACTCCACCGGCCGGCACCGGGCGATGATCCTCGACCGCAACTGGTGCCAGACCGGCCAGGATCCCAAGCCGGGCACCAAGGTCGCGGTGCATGCGGTGATCACCCTGTACGCCCGCAAGTGCGACGAGCACTGACCCCGGCCGGTTCGGGGGCGTTCGTGATTGAGTGTACAGTCGTGCACTGAAATAACTCGGCGCGGACGAGGCGGCCCGGTGGATCACGATCAGACGCTCCTGGACGAACCCGCCGGCCCGGCGGCGAGCACCACTTCCGAGCGCGCCCGCCGGGCGGCTCGTGGGCGGGGCACACGCCGGCCGTTCGGGTCCTGGCTGCTGGGGCCGGTGGACCAGGGCGTCCGGATGCTGCGGGTGCGGGTCCAGCTGCTGCTGACCGGGACGCTGATCGCCACCAACGTGATCGGGGCGGCGGTGGTCGTCGTGCTGGCGGTCCTGCTGGTGCCCGGGCCGGGGTTGAGTGCCGAGCTGGTGCTGGCGACGGCGGTGGCTGTGCCCGTGTACGTCGTTTCCGCGGTCGTGGTGGGCGCGCTGTGGGGCACCCGGGGCGCGTTGAAGACGCTCAGATGGGTGATCCAGCAACGCCCGCCGACCCCGGCCGAACGGGCCGCCACGGCGCGGGTGCCGCTGCGGCTGACCTTGGTGCAGGCCGTCTTGTGGGGCGTGGCGACGCTGCTGTTCGGCGGGCTGGCCCTGGCGCTGCAGCCCGCCGCGGTGCTGACGGAGGTGCTCACCGTCGGGCTGGCCGGCGTGGTCGTGTGCGCGAACGCCTACCTGCTGAGCGAATTCTCGCTCCGGCCGATCGCGGCCAGGGCGCTGTCGGACACGACGCCGGGGCACCGGCGCATCGGCGGGGTCACCCTGCGGAGCCTGCTGTTCTGGTGCCTGGGCACCGGTGTGCCGGTCACCGGGCTGGTGGCCACGGCGTTGCTGGCGTGGGTGCGCGAGGACGTGTCGAAGACCCAGCTGGTGGTCTCCGTCGTCGCGCTCGGGCTGGTGGTGCTGTGCTTCGGGCTGCTGATCACGGTGTTCACCACCCGGGCGACCGTCTCGCCGATCCGCTCGGTGCGGGACGCGCTGCGCCGGATCGAGCGGGGCGACTTCAGTGCCGAGGTCCCGGTCTACGACGGCACGGAACTCGGCCTGCTGCAGGCCGGCTTCAACCGGATGGCCGCCGGGCTGCGGGAGCGGGAGCGGATGCGCGACCTGTTCGGCCGCCACGTCGGCGAGGAGGTCGCCGACGAGGCGATGCGCGGCCGCGCCGGGCTGGGCGGGGTGGTGCGCACGGTGTCGGTGCTGTTCGTCGACGTCATCGGGTCCACCACACTGGCGGCGACGCGGCCGCCCGAAGAGGTGGTCGGGCTGCTGAACCGGTTCTTCACGGTGGTGGTCGACGAAGTGGACGGCCACCACGGCCTGGTCAACAAGTTCGTCGGCGACGCCGTGCTGGCGGTTTTCGGCGCCCCGGCGGCGATGGACGACCACGCGGCCCACGCGCTCGCGGCGGCGCGGGTGATCGCCGAGCGGCTCGTCCGCGAGGTGCCGGACTGCGCGGCCGGAATCGGCGTCGCGACGGGCGAAGCGGTCGCCGGGAACGTGGGCGACCCGCGCCGGTTCGAGTACACCGTGATCGGCGACCCGGTCAACGAGGCCGCGCGGCTGAGCGAGCAGGCGAAAAAGGTCCCGGGCCGGCTTGTCGCGTCCGGGACGGCCGTCGCGGCGGCGGGCGCGGACGAGGGCGCGCGGTGGCGGACGGCCGGCGAGGTGACGCTGCGCGGCCGCACCGAGGCGACCGTGCTCGCCGTCCCGGCCGGCTGAAGGGTCTCGCTTGCGCCGGCTGGCCTTCCTGGCCGCGCACACCTCGAAGATCGACTTCGGCCTGCTGGTCACGGGCGTGACCTACCGGCACCCGGGACTGCTCGCGAAAATCGTCACCACCTTCGACGTGCTGTCCGGCGGCCGGGCCGTGCTCGGCGCCGCCTGGTTCGAGCGCGAGCACCGCGCGCTCGGCAACCTGTACGCCACGTCGCCGGCCGACGTCGAGCACAAGCTGGACGTGCTGCGCCGGCACTGCGACGACCTCGGCCGCGACTTCGGCACGATCCGCGTCACCGTCGCGGCCATGAAGCCGCGCCCGGAGCCCGGCACCCGCGACCAGTTCGTCCGCCAGATGGCGGCGTACGCCCGGATCGGCGTGCACACCGCCATCATCACCCGGTCGTCGGCTCCGCGGCCGCCTGGATCGACGGCATGGCCCCGGTCGTCCCGCAGCTGGCCGAACTCGGCTGAGCTGCTTTTCGCGGCCGGGAGCGGGAAGAAAGCCACGGCCGGGACCCTGTCCGTCCATATCGGACAGTGTCCGGCCGGATACCGCCGGTGGCGGCTGAGCGGTGCGGCCCGGACCGGTGACCGCGGAACCGGGTGGCGGTGGGGTCACTGCGGGCCCGGTCACGTTGTCGCACCGTTTTGTCGGTGGTGACCCGTACCCTGAACAAGTGAGCAATTCGGCCGGCGGGAACCCCGTCGGCCCCCCTTCTTCCCTTGAGCGCCCCGGCGCGGATCTCCAGGAGCCCCACGCATGACGCACACCACGAACGCCGCCTCACCGGCCCAGGAGCGCGCGCCGTCCGCGCCCGGGCTGTTGATCGGGGTGCTGGTCGGATCGGCCTTCGTGATGATCCTCAACGAGACCATCCTGAGCGTCGCGCTGCGCGACCTCACCGCCGACCTCGGCGTGCCCACGACCACCATCCAATGGCTGACCAGCGGATTCCTGCTCACCATGGCCGTGGTCATCCCGACCACGGGCTTCCTGCTCGAACGGTTCAGCCCGCGCAGCGTGTTCCTCTTCTCGCTGTCGGCGTTCAGCCTCGGCACGCTGCTGTGCGGCGTCGCGCCCGGGTTCGGCCTGCTGCTGGCCGGGCGCATCGTGCAGGCCTGCGGCACGGCGGTGATGCTGCCGTTGCTGATGACCACGGTGATGCGGCTGGTGCCGGTGCACCGGCGGGGCGCGATGATGGGCACGATCAGCATCGTCATCGCCGTCGCGCCGGCCATCGGGCCGACCATCGGCGGCGCGGTGCTGTCCTCGCTGGGCTGGCGCTGGATGTTCTGGATCGTGCTGCCGCTGTCGCTCGCCGCGCTGGTCGTCGGCGCGGTGCGGCTGCGGATCGGCAGCGAGACCCGCAAGGTGCCGCTCGACGTGGTGTCGGTGCTGCTGTCCGCGATCGGGTTCGGCGGCGTGCTGTACGGGCTGTCCACGGCCGGCGAGTCCGGCGGTGCGGAGCCGTTCGTGCCGCCGTGGGTGGCCATCGTGGTGGGCGCTGTCTCGCTCGTGGTGTTCACCTGGCGCCAGACCCGGCTGCAGCGCCGTGACCGGGCGCTGCTGGACCTGCGGCCGTTCACGCACCGCGGGTTCGTCGTGGCGCTGGTGCTGACCGCGCTGCTGTTCATGTGCCTGATCGGCGCGGGCGCGATCCTGCTGCCGCTGTACCTGCAGACCGTGCTGCACACCTCGACCCTGGTGAGCGGCCTGGCCGTGCTGCCCGGCGGGCTGGTCCTCGGCCTGCTCGGCCGCCCGGTCGGCGCGTGGTTCGACAAGGTCGGATCCCGTCCGCTGGTCATCCCGGGCTCGGCGGCCATGGCGCTCTCGCTGTGGCTGTTCACCACGCTCGGGCCGGGCTCGCCGCTGATCGCGGTGATCGCCATCCACGTGCTGCTGATGGCCGGGCTGGGCCTGATGATGACCCCGCTGATGACCGAGTCCCTCGGCGTGCTGCCCGACCACCTGTATTCCCACGGCAGCGCGATCCTCTCGACGCTGCAGCAGGTGGCGGGCGCGCTCGGCACCACCGTGTTCGTCACCGTCGCCACGGTCGCGAGCTCGGGCGGTTCCGCCGCCAGCCCGGACTCCTCGGGCCTGCACGCCGCCTTCATCGTGGCCGGCTGCATCGGTGTCGCGGCCTTCGGCATGTCGTGGCTGGTGCGGTCCACTCGCACCTCGTCGGAGCCGGAGCCGGAGCAGTCCTGAGCGGTGCGCCTCGGCAACGGACACTGCCGCCGTTGCCGAGGCGCACCGTTCTTCAGCGGTGGCCGTAAGTGAGGCGCCGCAACGGGGACCCGGGGGAGCGCGAGTTCACGTTCGGCCCGGACCTGATCCTCGACGGCCTCGCCGCGACCGTCGCCAGGAGTCATCCCGCCTGAAGAAGAACGACGGCCGCTGCGGCTGTTTCCGTTGCGGTGCAAGGGAAACAGTCACAGCGGCCGAGGTAACCGCGCGGGCCAGCCGGCGCACGGCCGGCCGGCCCGGATCTCAGCCTCAGTCTCAGCCGAGGTCGAAGCGGTCGTTGCTCATCACCTTGTCCCACGCGGCCACGAAGTCGCGCACGAACTTCTCCTTGGCGTCGTCGCTCGCGTAGACCTCCGCGACGGCGCGCAGCTCGGAGTTCGAGCCGAACAGCAGGTCGACGCGGCTGCCGGTCCACTTGACCTGGCCGTCGGCGCCGCGGGCCTCGAAGGTCTCCGGGTTCGGGCCGTCCTCCGCCGGCTTCCACTCCGTGCCCAGGTCGAGCAGGTTCGCGAAGAAGTCGTTGGTCAGCGTGCCCGGGGCCGAGGTGAGCACGCCCGCGCCCGACTGCCGGTAGTTGGCGCCCAGCACCCGCAGGCCGCCCACGAGCACGGTCAGCTCGGGAGCGCTCAGGTTCAGCAGGTTCGCGCGGTCGACCAGCAGGTACTCCGACGGGAGCTGGTTGCCCTTGCCGCGGTAGTTGCGGAACCCGTCGGCGGACGGCTCCAGCGGCGCGAACGACTCGGTGTCGGTCTGCTCCTCCGTCGCGTCGGTACGGCCCGGGGCGAACGGCACCTGAACCTCGACGCCGCCGTCCTTCGCGGCCTTCTCGACCGCGGCGACGCCGCCCAGCACGATGAGGTCGGCCAGCGAGACCTTCTTCCCACCGGTCTGCGCGCCGTTGAAGGACTCCTGGATGCCTTCGAGCGTGCCCAGCACCTGCGCCAGCGTCTCGGGCTCGTTGACCTCCCAGCCGCGCTGCGGCTCGAGGCGGATGCGCGCGCCGTTGGCGCCACCGCGCTTGTCACCGGCGCGGAACGTCGAGGCCGACGCCCACGCGGTCGAGACGAGCTGCGCGACGGTCAGGCCCGAGCCGAGGATCTTCGCCTTGAGGTCCGCGATCTCGGCGGCCCCGACCAGCTCGTGGTCGACGGCCGGGACGCGGTCCTGCCAGATCAGCTCCTCCTGCGGGACCAGCGGCCCGAGGTAACGCTGGATCGGGCCCATGTCGCGGTGGGTGAGCTTGAACCAGGCGCGGGCGAACGCGTCGGCGAACTGGTCCGGGTTCTCGTAGAAACGCCGCGAGATCGGCTCGTAGACCGGGTCGAAGCGGAGCGCGAGGTCGCTGGTCAGCATGGACGGGCTGCGGTTGAGCTTGCCGTCCTGCGGGTCCGGCACGGTGTTCTTCGCCTTGCCGTCCTTCGGCGTCCACTGGTTCGCCCCGGCCGGGCTCTGGGTCAGCTCCCAGTCGTACTCGAACAGGTTGTGGAAGAACCAGTTGCTCCACTGGGCCGGGGTGGGCGTCCAGGTGACCTCCAGCCCGGAGCCGATGGCGTCGCGGCCCTTGCCGGTGCCGAAGTCGTTCTTCCAGCCCAGCCCCTGCTGCTCGAGCGGCGCGGCCTCGGGCTCGGGGCCCTTGTGCGATTCCGGTCCGGCACCGTGGGTCTTGCCGAAGGTGTGCCCGCCGGCGATCAGCGCGACGGTCTCCTCGTCGTTCATCGCCATGCGGCTGAAGGTCTCGCGGATGTCGCGCGCCGAGGCGAGCGGGTCCGGGTTCCCGTTGGGGCCCTCGGGGTTGACGTAGATCAGGCCCATCTGGACGGCCGCGAGCGGCTTCTCCAGCTCGCGGTCACCGGCGTAGCGCTCGTCGGCGAGCCAGACGCGCTCCGGGCCCCAGTACACGTCCTCGTCGGGCTCCCACACGTCCGCGCGGCCGCCGGCGAAGCCGAAGGTCTCGAAGCCCATGGTCTCCAGGGCGCGGTTGCCGGTGAAGATCATCAGGTCGGCCCACGAGATCTTGCGGCCGTACTTCTTCTTGACCGGCCACAGCAGCCGGCGCGCCTTGTCCAGGTTCACGTTGTCCGGCCAGCTGTTCAGCGGTGCGAACCGCTGCATGCCGGCGCCCGCGCCGCCGCGGCCGTCCTCGATGCGGTAAGTGCCCGCGCTGTGCCAAGCCATCCGGATCATCAGCGGGCCGTAGTGGCCGAAGTCGGCGGGCCACCAGTCCTGCGACGTGGTCAGCAGCGCGTCGACGTCGGCGGCCAGCTCGTCGAGGTCGACGGTCTGGAACGCGGCCGCGTAGTCGAACCCGGCGTCCATGGGGTTGGCCACGGCCGAGTGCTTCCGGAGGATCTTCAGGTTGAGCTGGTGGGGCCACCACTCACGGTTGCTGCCGCCCTCGGTGGGGTGGCCGAGGCGTCCGGCCGAGACCGGGCAGCCGCCCGCGCTCTCCTCGTTCTTCTCGCCGACGACGGCGTCAGGGCTGTCAGACACAGAAATCCTTCCGGTTTTCACTGGTGGTGCTCAGGATTTGAGCGCGGTGGTGCAGTCGGGACACAGGCCCCAGAAGATGACCTCGGCTTCGTCGATCGTGAAACCGTGATCATCGGAGGCAGTCAAGCAGGGCGCCGGGCCCACGGCGCAGTCGACGTCCGCCACCACTCCGCACGAGCGGCACACGACGTGGTGGTGGTTGTCCCCGACGCGCGCCTCATAACGCGCGACGGAGCCCGGCGGTTCGATCCGCCGCAGCAGGCCCGCGGTGGTCAGTGCCCGCAGCACGTCGTAGACGGCCTGGTGGGAGACGCCGCCGAGGTCGTCCCGCACGACGCCGATGATCGAATCGGTGTCGGCGTGCGGGTGGTCGTGGACCGCGGACAGCACCGCCAGCCGTGGGCGGGTCACGCGCAGGGAGACCCCGCGCAGCATCCGCTCGAAGTCCGAAGCCGTGGGCACGGGCGAAGTGTGCCCCATTTTCTGGAATCAATCAAGTTCAGTGGCCGATGCGCGAGTCGCCCGGGCGGGGGTTCGCGAGGTTCCGGCCGGGGTGTCCGGTGCGTGGCCTGGTCAGGCGGCGCGGCCAGTCAGGGCAGGCGGCCGGGTCGGCCCGCACGGGCGGAGCCGGCGGCCGGGCAACGCAATCACGGCCGCCGGCTCAGTCGGAGGGGCCGCGCAGGGTGAGCATCACCCGGAGGACGTGCTCGACGGCGGCGGGGAACACCGCGGCGCGCAGCTCGCCGCGGGTGGCCAGGTTCCGGGCCGCGAACTCCAGCATGTTGTCCGGTCCCAGCCGACGGACCAGCAGCGCGGCGACCTCCTCCAGGTCCAGGCCCGGGTGGTCCAGCCGCGTCAAGGCGAGTTCGACGACGAGTTCCTCGTCGGTCATGGCCCCCGGTGCCCCGTCATCCGTGCCCCGTGTTCGACCACGTGGCCATCACTGTCTGTTCCACGTCTTCGAGCTTAGCCACTTTTCGGCGACGGCCGGTGCCGTCGTGGTGCGGCTCGAGGTCAGCCGAGGTCGATCCAGTAGCGGTGCACCGGCCCGGCGCCTTCGACTACACCGCCTTCGAACGCACCGCCCCCGGGCACACCGTTTTCGAGCACGCCGCCGTGGCGTTCGATCGTCTTGGCGGAGGGCAGGTTGCCCGTCTCGCAGACGATCAGGACGCGGCCGAGGCCCGCGGTGCGCGCGACGTCGAGCATGCGGCCCAGCGCCCAGGACGCCAGGCCGCGGCGGCGCGCGGACGGGCGGATGCCGTAGCCGATGTGGCCGGCCCGGCGGGTGAAGTCGTCGTCCCGGTGCCGCAGCGCGATCCCGCCGAGCACCCGGCCGTCCTCGACGATCCAGCGGAACGTGCAGCGCGCGCGGGACGGGTCCGGCTCGTCGGCCAGCAGCGCCACCCAGGCCGCGAACCCGGATGGCGACTCGACCTCGTCGCCCGCGTCCAGCCCGAACCCGTCCTCGTGCGCGCCGGGCCCCCACTCGTGGTGCGCCTCGAGCCAGGCCGAGTGCAGAAGGGCGGTGGGCACGATCAACTCGGGCATGACCCGAGGCTACCGGGGGAGTCCCGGGGTAGCGGCGAGATCAGTTCACCAGCACGATCTTCCCGCGCGCGTGGCGGCTTTCGCTCAGTTCGTGCGCGGCGGCGGCCTCGGCGAGCGGGAACGCCGCCGCGACGGGCACCCGCAGCCGGCCCTCGGCGGCGAGCTCCACCGCGAGCGCGAGGCCATGCACCGCAAGGGGATCGGCGGTGCCCATGGTCTTGCCCGTTTCGTCGGGCGGGGCCCCGTGCGACAGGTGCACGCCGTGGGCCGCCGCGGTGGCGTCGGCGATCGTCACCACCCGCGCCGCGTCGCCCGCGATGGCGACGAGGTCCGGCAGGGCCCCGCCGGCGCAGTCGAACACCGCGTCCACTCCGGACGGTGCCAGCTCGTGGATTCGTTCTCTCAAGCCGGTTCCGTAGGTGGTCGGCACCGCGCCGAGGGAACGCAGGAAGTCGTGGTTGCGTTCGCCGGCCGTGCCGATGACCGTGGCTCCGCGGGCGACCGCGAGCTGGACGGCGACCGTGCCGACCCCGCCGGCCGCGCCCTGCACCAGCACGGTGTGCCCGGCGCCGACCGCGAGCCGGTCCAGCACCCGGGTGGCCGACTCGACGGCTCCCGCGGCGCCGCCCGCTTCTTCCCAGCTCCACGCGGCCGGTTTGGGGGCCCAGGCGGCGAGTGCGGCGAAGTCGGCGTTGGCGCCGCGCGCGGTCATCGTGGTCCAGCCGAACACCTCGTCGCCGATGGCCACGCCGGTGACGCCTTCGCCGACCTCGTCGACCACGCCCGCGGCGTCGAACCCGGTCCGGTACGGGAAGGGCACGGTCACCGCGGCCCGCATCTCCCCGGAGCGGATGCGCACCTCCCCGGCCGAGAGCCCGGAGGCCCGTACGGTGATGCGGATTTCACCCGGTCCGGCGTGCGGCTCCGCCACTTCGGCGACGTGCACCACGCCGGCCGGCCCGTATTCCGTGAACTCGACAGCTCTCATGAATCGAACGTAACCGGGGCACCCCGTCCGGTTGGCTAAAGTGAGAGTGGTGACGGCTCAAGTGGGAACGAAGCTCCGCTCGGACGCCCGCGACAACCGCGGGCGCATCCTCGCGGCCGCCCGTGCGGCCTTCGCGGCCGGGGGTTTTTCCGTGCCGATCCGCGAAATCGCCCGCCGTGCCGAGGTCGGCGTCGCGACCGTCTACCGGCATTTCGAGACCAAGGAAGCGCTGCTGGCCCAAGCTTTCGCCGACGAGCTGACCCCGTGCTCGGCGATCGTCGAGGAGGGGCTGGCGGCGGCCGATCCGTGGCGCGGGTTCGGCCTGGTGATCGAGCGGCTGATGGAGGTCCACGCCCTCGACCGGGGCCTCGCCCGCGTGTTCACGTCGCGGTTTCCCGACCCGGCCGAGTTCGCCGCGGACCGCGAGCGGACGCTGCGCCTGCTGCTCGAACTGGTGCGGCGCGCCAAGGAGACGGGCGCCCTGCGCGCGGACTTCGTGCTGGAGGACATCAGCCTGGCGCTGATGGCGAACGAGGGCATCCGCGCCGGGTCACCCGAGGCGCGGGTGGCGGCGTCGCGCCGGTTCGCGGCCCTGATGATCCAGTCGTTCCAGGCGGATCCCGTCGCGGCGGCGCTGCCGCCGGCCGTCCGGCTGCCGGTTTCGCGGCGCTGACCCGGCGCTGACTGCCGCGTGCCCTGAAGGCCACCTTGAGGGCATATACGACCCTGAAGGTGGCCTTCAGGGCGCAACAAGTTACTTCAGCAGCGCGCCCAGCCGGTGGGCCGCGGCGACGACCAGGCGGCCCAGCCCGTCCGGGTCCGGGGCCTCGAACAGGGACAGCCCGATGCTGGTCTCGGCGGCGTCGCGGCCGGTCGGGACCACCGCGGAGATCCCGGTGATGCCCGGCGCTATTTCCCCGGTGGACACGGCGTAACCCCGTTCCCGGGCCCGGGAAACCTCTTCGCGCTCGCCCGCCTGCGCGGGGCGGGCGGCGAGCATGGCCAGCCCGGCCGACCCGCGGCCGATCGGGTCCAGCTGCCCGGACCGGAACGCGACGTGCATCCGGGCCTGGCGCGGCTCGACGATCATCAGCATCCGGACCTGCTCCGCGTTCTCCCGCACGACGAGGTGCGCCGACGCCTGGGCCGCGTCCGTCAGCTCCTCCAGCACGGGCCGGGCGAGCGTACGCAGGTCCTGCTCGACCGGCTCGGCCAGCCGCACCAGCCCGGTGCCCAGCGAGATCCGCTTGAACCGGTCCCGGCGGCAGAGGTGGTGCGCTTCGAGCGTGCGGACCAGCCGGTGCGCCACGGTGCGGTGCACCCCGATGCCCTCGGCGATCTCGGTCAGCGACAGCCCCTGCGGGTGCGTGACCAGCAGCTCCAGCACCTGCAGCCCGTGGTGCAGCGTCTTGGACGTGCCCGAGGCGGGGACGTCCAAGACCGGGGTGTCCACGGCCGCGCCCGGCTCCCCGCTCGAATCCACGATGGACACACGACTCCCTTGACTACCGCCGATGGGGCGACCTACTGTCTCATTATATTCGCACACTGCGTGCGAATATAGCACGTTCAGCGGTGACGGGACAACGGAGGTTCCGATGACAGGTGGCACGCCCGAGCCTGAGGCAGTCGCGTTCGAGGACGTGGTCGCTGTGCACCAGCTCTACGGCCGCCAGAGTCACGCGATCGACTCGGGCCGGGCGCACGAGTGGGCCGCGACCTTCACCGCGGACGGGGAGTTCGCCTCGCCCAGCTACCCGGCGCCGTCCGTCGGCACGGCCGAGCTGGTCGCGTTCGCCGAGCGCTTCCACGCCGGCTGTGTCGCCTCGGGTGAGACGCTCCGGCACGTGATCAGCACGGTCGACGTCCGCCCGGGCCCCGCGCCGGACGAACTGTCCGCCCGCGCCTACCTGCAGATCATCGGCTCGCCCGCGGACGGTTCCCCGCCGCGGACGCATCGGCTGACCGTCGTCGCCGACGAGCTTCGCCGCACCGCCGACGGCTGGCGGATCGGTCGTCGCACTGTCCACCGCGACGCCTGAACTGCCGCTGTACCAAAGACAGTCGTACCAAAGAAGATGGAGAGAACCCGCATGACGAGCTACGAGCCTGCCGGTCCCGGCCGGGTGCGGCACCAGCCGGTCACCGCCCGCTACCCGGAGCTGCCGGGCCAGGTCGCGGTGATCACCGGCGCGGCCCGCGGGATGGGCGCCCGGTTCGCGGCCGGCCTCGCGACCAGGGGCGTCGACGTCGTCGCCGGCGACATCAACGCCGACGCCATGACCGCCACCGCCGAAGAGCTGAACGCGGCGCTGGCCGCCGAATCGCTGGAGGAGAAGCCGGGCCGGATCGTCGCGTCCACTGTGGACGTCACGAAGCCCGAAGACCACCTCGCGCTGGCGCAGCGGGCCGTCGACGAGTTCGGCCGCGTCGACTTCTGGGTCAACAACGCCGGGATCTTCCCGTTCGCGGAGGTCGCGGACATCTCCGCCGAGCAGATCCGCGCGACCCTGTCGGTGAACGTCGAGGGCGTGCTGTTCGGGGCCCAGGCCGCGGCCGCGCACCTGCGGCCCGGCGGCGCGATCGTGAACATGTCCTCGGTGTCCGCCGTCCGCGTGCGCCGGGGCCGGGGCGCCTACTGCAGTTCCAAGGCCGCGGTCGCGCACCTGACCGAATCGCTCGCGGTCGAGCTGGGGGACCAGGGAATCCGCGTCAACGCGATCGCCCCCGGCTACATCGACACCGAGATGACCCGCTGGATCCAGGACGACGCCCCGGCGCTGGCGAAGGCGCTCGACGCCGTGCCGCTGCACCGGATCGGCTCGCCCGAGGAGGTCTTCGGGGTGCTGCTGTTCCTGCTTTCGGACAGCGCGCGGTACGTCACCGGGCACAGCATCGCGGTCGACGGCGGCTCCCGGCATGTCTGAGGCCCGCGAAGCGGTGCGCTACCCGGACGTCGTGCTGGTCACCGGCGCGGCGAACGGGATGGGCGCGAACCACGCCCGCGCGCTCGGCGCCCGCGGGGTGCACGTCTGCGCCGCGGACGTGGCCGACGCGTCCGGGGTCGTCGGGGAGATCACCGCCGCCGGTGGCTCGGCGTCGGCGCACTCGCTCGACGTGACCGACCCCGCGCGGTGGGCGGCCGTGGTCGAGGAAATCCGGGTGGGCCAAGGTTCGCTCGGCGGGCTGGTCAACAACGCCGGCATCTCCCGGCGGCTGGAGTTCATGGACACCACCGCCGACGTCTGGGACCGGGTCCTGGCGGTCAACCTGTCCGGCCCGTTCCACGGGATGCGGGCGGCGGCGCCGCTGATCCGGGACTCCGGCGGCGGGTCGATCGTCAACATCTCGTCGATCTCCGGGCAGATCGGCTACTTCTCGCCCGCGTACTCGTCGAGCAAGTGGGGCCTGACCGGACTGTCCAAGTCCGCGGCGGGAAACCTGGCCCGCTGGGGCATCCGGGTCAACTCGGTGCACCCCGGCCTGGTCGGCACGGCGCTGCTCGGCGGCGCGGACGCGTTCGTCGAGTCCGCTGTGGACAGTATCCCCGCGGGCCGGGTGGGCACGCCGGACGAGATCACCGACGCGGTGCTCTTCCTGCTCTCGGACCATTCCACCTACCTGACCGGGAGCGAGGTCACCGTCGACGGCGGCCTGGTCTCCAACGGTCTCTACCACCGCATCCTCGCGGGAGCCGGAGGTGACCTCGGATGAGTGAGAACCAGGTCGACGTCGTCGTGGTCGGCGGCGGCGGGGCGGGGCTCGCCGCCGCCGTCTCCGCGGCCGAGCAGGGCGCGTCCGTGCTGCTGTTCGAAGCGGAACGGGAGCTGGGCGGTTCGACGCAGCTGTCCGCGGGCATGCTGACCGCGGCCGGCACCAGCGTGCAGGCCGGGCTCGGCGTCGAAGACAGCGCCGGGAAGTTCTTCCAGCACTACCAGGACCTCAACCAGTGGCTGCTGAAACCCGGCCTGGTGCGCGCGTTCTGCGAGCACGCCGGGCCGTCGGTCGAGTGGCTGCTCGGGCTCGGCGTCGAGATCCCCGCGAAGGTGTCCCACGACGCGCACACCCCCGGGCTGACCCGGGCGGGCGTGGAGGACGTGTGGCGCGGGCACGTGCCGAAGGACCAGGGTTACGGGCTTGTCCAGGTGCTCGACCGGGCGCGGCGGCGGCTCGGCGCCGAGGCGGTGCTGAACACCCGCGTCGAACGGCTCCTCGTCGACGACGGCCGGGTCACCGGCGTGGTCGCGGACGGGATCGACGTGCGCGCCGGGGCGGTGGTCGTGACCACCGGCGGGTTCGCCCAGGACCCCGCCCTGCGGGCCCGGTACTACCCGGACGCCGAGGCGGCGGGGGAGGACCTGTTCGTCGTCGCGGCCCCCGGTTCGCGAGGCGACCACTTCGGGTTCGGCGAGCAGGTCGGCGCGTCCGTCGCGGGCGAGGGCTGGGGCCTGCTGCTGCCCACGGCGTACTTCCAGCGGCTGCACCACTGGCAGTCCGGATTCCCGCCGCTGTCCCGGGTCCTGGTCAACTCCCACGGCCGCCGCTTCATGGACGAGGACGCCTCCTACGCCGTGTCCAGCGGCATCATCACCGCCCAGGACGGTCCGGTGTGGACGGTCTTCGACGAGCGCGCGCGGGCCGGGCTGCCCGCGGGGTACGCGCACTGGGACGCCGCGCACGTCCTCGCCGAGGCCGACGCCGGCCGCACCTTGCGCGCGGACACTCTGGAGGAGCTGGCCGGGAAGATGGGCGTGCCCGCGGCCGCGTTGCGCGCGACCGTCGACCGCTGGAACACCCAGCTCCCGGCGGGCGGCGACGACCCGGAGTTCCTGCGGCACCGCACCCTGGCGGCCAAGGGCGTCACCGGGCCGCCGGAGCCGATCGGGCAGCCGCCGTTCCACGCGGCGCGCACCCTGCCCGCCGAGCTGGTCTGCACCCACGCGGGCCTGGAGATCGACGCCGGCGCCGCGGTCCTCGACGAGCGAGGGGACCGGGTTCCGGGGCTCTTCGCCGCGGGGGAGGCGGGCGCCGGGGTGCTCGGCCCGCGGTACGTCGGGGGCGGCAACGCCGTCGCCAACGCGATCACGATGGGCCGGATCGCCGGCCGCGCTGCTTCGGGGACCGGCCGCGCTGCTTCGGAGACTGCTTCCGGAACCGCCGGTGCTGCGCTGGAAACCGGCCGCGCCGCCTCGGGGACCGCTTCCGGAACCTGAGCGCCACCAAGAGTTTTCACTCACCGTCGAGGAGAAACCACATGTCCGTCCAGACCGGCCCCGCCCCGGCGGAGAGCGAGCTCGGGAGGCGCACCGTCCGCAAGGTCGCGGTGCGGATCATGCCGATCATCGGCCTGCTCTACGTCTTCAACTACATGGACCGGGCCAACATCGGCTACGCCCAGCTCGGCATGGCGAAGGAGCTGACCATCACCGCCGCGACGTTCGGCGCCGCGTCGGCGATCTTCTTCCTGGCCTACGTCGTGTTCGAGATCCCCAGCAACATGGTGATGAAGAAGGTCGGCGCGCGGCTGTGGCTGAGCCGCATCGCGGTCACCTGGGGCATCGTGACCGTGCTGACCGGCTTCGTCGCGAGCGTGACTCACCTGGTCATCGCGCGGATCCTGCTCGGCGTCGCCGAGGCCGGGCTGTTCCCGGGGCTGCTGCTGTACCTGACCCTGTGGTTCCGCGGCAAGGAGCGCGGCCGCGCCATCGCCGCGCTCGCGCTGGCCCAGCCGATCGCGCTGATCCTCGGCAGCCTCACCGGCGGCTGGATCCTCGACCACGTGCACTGGCTGGACCTGAGCAGCTGGCAGTGGGTGTTCATCCTGCAGGGCGTGCCCGCGGTGCTGATCGGCGTCGTCACGTTCTTCTACCTCCCGAACCGCCCCGCCGACGCGCGGTTCCTGACCAAGGAGGAGAGCGCTTGGCTGCAGGCCGAGATCGACAAGGAGTATGTGCCGGAGGAAAAGGAGACTTTCCTCGGCCAGCTGCGCGTGATCCGCGACGGCAAGGTGCTGCACCTGGCGATCTCGAACCTGTTCATCGCCTGCGGCCTCTACGGGCTCACGTTTTTCCTGCCGCTGATCGTCAAACAGCTGGACCCGGCGTACGCGTCGACGAACATCGGCCTGCTGGGCGCGATCCCGTACGTCGTCGGGGCGGTGGGCATGCTGCTCCTGGCCCGCAACTCCGACCGGACGGGCGAACGCAAGGGGCACGTGATCGTGCTGGTGCTCGTCGCCGCGGTGGGCTTCTTCGGCGCCATCCAGTTCAAGTCCGTGCCGGTGCTGTCGCTGATCAGCCTTTCGCTCGCGGCGATCGGCGTGCTCGGCTATCTCGCGCCGTACTGGGCGATGGCGTCGAGGGTGCTGTCGAAGGAGCACACGGCCGTCGGGCTGGCGGCGATCAACTCGATCGCCGCGCTGGGCGGGTTCTTCGGGCCTTACGCGATCGGGCTGGCCGCCACCGACACCGACGTCACGGTCGGGCTGTACTTCCCGATCGGCTGCCTGGTGCTGTCGGCGATCATGCTCGTTTTCCTCAAGGTGCCGCGTGAGGCCGGCACCCGGGGCGTGCGGAAGTAGTTCAGCCCTTGACTTTCTCGCGGGGCCGGCCCGGGTTAGGGTTCGGCATGCCCGAGTCACCCGCCGAGCTGGACTTCTGGTCGTTCGTCGCGCTCGCCAACCGGCGGCTGCACGAGGAGTACGGCTTCCGGCACCAGCTGGCCACCGAGGTGCTGCTGACCCTCAACCGTGCCTCGGACCTGGTCACCTACGACCTCGAGGCGGCAGTGCACCGGCCCCGCGGGCGGTCCTGGTCGGGCTTCCGGCTGCTGTTCGTGGTGTGGCTGGCCGGGCCGCTCGAGCCCAAGGAGGCGGCCCGGCTGACCGGCATGAGCCGCGCCGCCGTGTCGAACCTGGTCAAGACGCTCGTCGCGGACGGCCTGCTGGACCGGACCCCGGTCGAGCACGACGGGCGGTCGGTCCGGCTGTCGCTGACCGCGGCCGGGCACACCGAGATGGTCGAGGTGTTCCGTGAGCACAACGAGCGCGAGTTCGGCTGGACGAGCGCGCTGACCGAAGCCGAGCAACGCGTGTTGGTGATGTTGCTGGACAAGCTGATCACCAGCCGCGCGGAGTTCGACGCCCGCAGCCGCAGCTAGCCCTACCGGTACCAGCCGCACGGGGCTAGCCTGGGGTTCAGGTAGTTAATACTTTGACTAAATAGATTTTCCCAGTGAGGAGGCGGCCATGGCCTACTACCGCAGCGCGGGCAGCATCCCGCCCAAGCGCCACACCCAGCACCGCACGCCCGAGGGCGGGCTCTACCGCGAGGAGCTGATGGGGGAGGAGGGCTTCTCCTCCGACTCGTCGCTGCTCTACCACCGCGGGGTGCCCTCGGCGATCGTCGACGCGACGCCGTGGGAGCTGCCGGACCAGACACTCACCGAGAACCGGCCGCTGGTCCCGCGCCACCTGAAGCTGCACACGCTCTTCCCCGGCGAGGACTGGAAGAGCGCCGACGTGGTGTCCGGCCGCCGTCTGGTGCTGGGCAACGCGGACGTGCGTATCTCCTACGTCGCCGCCGGGGAGTCTTCGCCGCTGTACCGCAACGCGATCGGCGACGAGTGCGTGTACGTCGAGTCCGGCGAGGCGCGCGTCGAGACGGTGTTCGGCGTGCTCACCGCGCGGCCGGGCGACTACGTGATCCTGCCCCGCGCGACCACCCACCGCTGGGTGCCGACCGGGCCGGAACCGTTGCGCGCCTACGTGATCGAGGCGAACTCGCACATCGCGCCGCCCAAGCGCTACCTGTCGCGCTACGGCCAGCTGCTGGAGCACTCGCCGTACTGCGAGCGGGACCTGCACGGCCCGGCCGAGCCGCTTGTGGCCGAGGACGGCGGGGATGTCGAGGTGCTGGTGAAGCACCGCAGCACCCGCGGCATCACCGGCACCCGCTACGTCTACCCGACGCACCCGTTCGACGTGGTCGGCTGGGACGGATTCCTTTACCCGTACACGTTCAACATCGCCGACTTCGAGCCGATCACCGGCCGCGTGCACCAGCCGCCGCCCGTGCACCAGGTCTTCGAGGGTAACAACTTCGTGATCTGCAACTTCGTGCCGCGCAAGGTGGACTACCACCCGCTGGCCGTGCCCGTGCCGTACTACCACTCCAATGTGGACTCCGACGAGGTGATGTTCTACTGCGGCGGGAACTACGAGGCGCGCAAGGGATCCGGCATCGCCCAGGGCTCGATCAGCCTGCACCCGGGCGGGCACAGCCACGGCCCGCAGCCGGGCGCCGTCGAACGGTCCCTCGGCGCGGAGTTCTTCGACGAGCTGGCCGTCATGGTCGACACCTTCCGCCCGCTGGACCTCGGCGAGGGCGGCGCGGCGAGCGAGGACCCCGGGTACGCCTGGACCTGGGCCGGCCGGGGACCCGCGTGAGCGGGCCGCTCCCGCTGTTCGCGCGCGGCATGCTCGACGACGCCGCGGTGTTCCCGCCCGGGCTGGCGCCGCTGCCGGAGGCGGTGGCGGCGCACCACGGGCACGAGACCGCTTGGTACGGCGGGCTGGTCGGGCCGTTGGTGATCGCCGCTTCCGCGCTCGGCGAGCTGGCGGAGCTGCAACGCGCGGGTGGCGTGGACCGCTCAGCCGGGGATTCGGCGTCCGGCGGTTCTGCGGCCGGGGGCCCGCTGCGGCTCGCGCTGACCTTCCCCGGCGGACCCGCGCGGATCGCCGAGGCGCTGGAAGCGAGCGCGGCGCTGCCGGTTTCGCTGGAGGCGCTGGAGGTCGCCGTCCCGGAAGGGATGGCACCGGACGAACTGCTTGCGGCGCTTGACAGTGTGGTTCCCGAAGCTGCTGTTCCCGAAGCCGCGCAGCCCGAGGTCTTCGTCGAGATTCCCCGTGACGCGCGGCGGGATCCGTTGCTCGCCGCGCTCGCGGGCACCCGGTACCGGGCGAAGTTCCGGACCGGCGGGGTGCGGGCGGAGCTGTACCCCGACGAGGCCGAGCTGGCCGCCACCGTGCTCGCGGCGGTCGGGGCCGGGGTGCCGTTCAAGGCGACTGCCGGGCTGCACCACGCGCTGCGCAACACCGATCCGGAGACCGGGTTCGAGCAGCACGGGTTCCTCAACCTCCTGCTCGCGACCGACGCCGCGGCCTGCGGCGCCGAGGCCGAAACGGTCCGGGACCTGCTCGCGGAGCGCGACGGCGCCGTCGTCGCCGCGCGGATCCGGGAGCTGGGGGAGGAGCGGACCGCCGCGGCGCGGGCCCGGTTCACCTCGTTCGGCACCTGTAGTGTCACCGACCCGCTGACCGAGCTGGCCGGCCTCGGCCTGCTCGCCGAACCCGGAGGAGCAGCATGACCGCGCTCGACATCCCCGCCGGCTCGCCGTTCGGGCTGGAAAACCTGCCCTACGGCGTCTTTTCCGTCGGCGGGGACGCCCCGCGCGTCGGGGTCCGGGCAGGCGACTCGGTCGTCGACCTGGCCGCGGCGCTCGGTGACGAGGTGTTCGCGGCGCCGGCGCTGAACCCGTTCATGGCGCAGGGATACGAGCGCTGGGTGGCGGTCCGCGAGCAGGTCACCGCGCTGGTCGCCGGGGACGTCCCGGACGGTGCGGTCCACCCGGTCGACGGCGTGCGGCTGCACCTGCCGTTCGAGGTCGCGGACTACGTGGACTTCTACGCCTCCGAGCACCACGCCTCGAACGTCGGCCGGCTGTTCCGCCCGGACGCCGAGCCGCTGCTGCCGAACTGGAAGCACCTGCCCGTCGGCTACCACGGCCGCGCCGGCACCGTGCTGGTGTCCGGCACGGACATCGTGCGCCCGAGCGGGCAGCGCAAGGCGCCCGGCGACGCGCTGCCGGGGTTCGGCCCCAGCACCCGCCTGGACATCGAGGCGGAGCTGGGTTTTGTCGTCGGCACCGGCACCCCGCTGAACACCCCGGTGCCGGTGGACGACTTCGCCCGGCACGTCTTCGGCGCGGTCCTGCTCAACGACTGGTCCGCCCGCGACATCCAGGCGTGGGAGTACGTGCCGCTCGGCCCGCACCTGGGCAAGAGCTTCGCCACGTCGATCTCGCCGTGGGTCGTCCCGATCCTGGCGCTGGCGGCCGCGCGGATCCCGCTGCCGGGGCAGACGGACCCGGAACCGTTGCCGTACTTGAGGGAGAGCAGCCCGTGGGGGCTGGACATCGACCTCGCCGTCGAGTGGAACGGCGAGGAGGTCAGCCGCCCACCGTACCGCGAGATGTACTGGTCGCCCGCACAGATGCTGGCGCACATGACGGTGAACGGCGCTTCGTCGCGCACCGGCGACCTCTACGGCTCCGGCACGATTTCGGGCCCCGCCAAGCACCAGCGCGGCGCCTTCCTGGAGCTGACCTGGGGCGGCCGGGAACCGGTCACGGTCAAGGGCGAGGAGCGCAGCTTCCTGCTCGACGGCGACGAGGTGGTCATCACCGCCACGGCCCCCGGCGTGCACGGCGGCCGCATCGGCTTCGGCGAGGTCCGCGGGCGGATCCTGCCCGCGGGCTAGATCCCGCGGGCGGTTGAAAACTCGCCACCCGAGAACGCCTTCACGGCGTCGCTGCAGCGGGAAGGCGGCCCTGAAGGCCACCTTCAGGGCATGTACGACCCTGAAGGTGGCCTTCAGGGCTTATCAGCTGCCGCCACAGGGGCGGGCGCACATGCCGCGCCACAGCAGGTCGGCCAGGTCGGCCGCGAGGCCGCGCCACTCGCCGTCCGGGTTGAGGTACAGCATCCCGACCAGCCCGCGCAGCACCGTTTCCGGGGCCAGGCCGGGGCGGACGGTGCCGGCCTCGACGTTCGCCGCCAGCAGCGTGGCGACCGAGTCGACCATGGCGTGGTAGGGGTCCATGGGCAGTTCGCCGCGCGACGCCGTCGCGGTGCGCAGGGCGCCGGCCAGGCCGCGTTTGGTCATCATGTAGTGCGCCACGTGATCGGTCGCCCAGAGCCGGAACGCCTGCTCCGGCGAGTGCGCTTCGAGCAGGCGCGGCACGGCGTCGACGATCTGCTGCACCTCGCGCCGGTAGACCGCCAGGATCAGCGCCTCCGGGGTGGGGAAGTGCCGGTACACGGTGCCGACACCCACCTCGGCCGCCTTCGCGATGGCGTTGAACGAGACCTCCTCCGACCGGGCCAGCGAGTCCGCCGCCACGGTGAGGATGCGCTCGTGGTTGCGCCGCGTGTCCGCGCGCCGGGGGCTGACCGATCCGGTTGTCATCGTCCCTCCCGCTGATCTTCACTCCGGTGAGATGTTAGTGCACGCAAGCAGTTGACCTGGAGTGACTCGAGGGTGAGAACGCTCATTGCGGAGCGGATTTTAATCCGATACCCTCTCGTCGAAGGTCGAGCGGATAAATATCCGATCTGTGGGGCTGATCTGCCCGGACATTCTGCGGGAAAGAGATGTAGTGGAGATCGTACTCGAAGTCAATGGCGCCACCGAGCGCCTCAGCGTCGATCCCGGCGTGACGCTGCTGGACGCGCTGCGGGAGCGGCTCGCCGTCACCGGGCCGAAGAAGGGGTGTGACCGCGGCCAGTGCGGCGCCTGCACGGTGCACGTCGACGGCCGTCCGGTGCTCGCCTGCCTCACGCTCGCCGCCACCGTCCGGAAGCCGGTGACCACGGTCGAAGCACTGTCCACAGGGGACGAGCTGCACCCGGTCCAGCGGGCGTTCCTCGACCAGGACGCGCTGCAGTGCGGGTTCTGCACCTCGGGCCAGCTCATGTCGGCGGTCGCCGCCGTGGAGCAGGACGTCGAGGACGTGCGGGAGTTCATGTCCGGCAACCTCTGCCGCTGCTCCGCGTACCCGAACATCGTCGCGGCGATCGAGCAGGCGAGGCGGGCCGATGCGTCCGTTTGAGCTGACCGCGCCCACCACGGTCGAAGACGCGCTCGCCGGGACCGGCACGTTCCTGGCCGGCGGCACCACGCTGGTCGACCTGATGAAGCTGAACGTCCTGACCCCGCAACGGGTCCTGGACATCAACCAGGTCCCGCTGCGGGGCATCGAAACCGGCGACGGCCTGCGGTTCGGCGCGCTGGAGCGGATGGCCGACATCGCCGCGCACCCCGGCGTGTACCCGGCGATCTCCCGGGCGCTGCTGCTGAGCGCGTCCCAGCAGATCCGGAACATGGCCAGCATCGGCGGGAACCTGCTGCAGCGCACCCGTTGCTCGTACTTCCGCGACGTCGCCATGCCCTGCAACAAACGCGAGCCCGGCAGCGGCTGCCCGGCGGTGGCCGGCGCCAACCGGATGCACGCCGTCCTCGGCACCGGCGACGCCTGCGTGGCCACCCACGCCAGTGACGTGGCGGTCGCGCTGGTCGCGCTCGACGCGGAGGTCGTGCTCGCCGATGGCACCGGCACCCGCGTGGTGAAGCTGACGGACTTCTACCGTGAGCCGGGCGAGACCCCCGACGTGGAGAACGACCTGCGCGACGGCGAGCTGATCACCGAGGTCCGGGTGCCGCGGCTGGACTGGGCCGCGAACTCCACCTACGTCAAGGTGCGGGACCGGCAGTCGTACGAGTTCGCGCTGTGCTCCGCGGCGGTCGCGCTGGACGTCCGGGACGGCCGGATCGCCGACGCCCGGGTGGCGGCCGGCGGGGTCGGGACCGTGCCGTGGCGGCTGCCCCGAGTGGAAGCCGCCCTGCGGGGCGCGCCCGTGACCCAGGAGTCCTTCGAAGCCGCCGCTTCGGTGGCGGCCGAGGCCGCGCGTCCGTTGTCCGCCAACGGTTTCAAGCTGCGGCTGCTGCCGCGGACGATCGTCCGCGCGCTGCTCGAACTGACCGAGGGGAACCACTCATGACCAGCCGGGTGGACGGGCCGCTGAAGGTCACCGGCCGGGCCGGGTACGGGTTGGACCGCACGTTGCCGGGCATGGTCTACGGCTACGTCGTGGTCAGCACGATCGCCCACGGCGAGATCGAGGCCATGGACGTGACGGCGGCGAAGAGCGCGCCCGGGGTGGTCGGCGTGTACTCACCGTTCGACTCGCTGGCGCTGAACCCCGGCAACTTCCCGGGTTTCGGCGAGACCTGGGTTCCGTTGCAGGACAGGGAAGTCCTCTACTACGGCCAGCCGATCGGCTTCGTGGTGGCGGAGACCTTCGAACAGGCTCGCGACGCGGCGATGCTGGTCGGCGTCTCGTACCGGCCCCGGCCGGCCCTGACCTCGCTGGCCGATGGCCTCGCCTCGGCCGAGGACGCGCCGGCGTCGCGGGGTGTGCCCTCGACCTTGTCCGTCCTCGCGCCCGGCGTCGAGTCCATTGAGGACGCGCTGGCGGCGAGCCCGGTGGTCGTCGAGGCGACCTACAGCACCGCGACCCAGAACCACGCCGCGATGGAGCCGCACTCCGCGGTCGCGGTGTGGGAGGACGGCGTCCTGACGGTGTACAGCGGGAACCAGGGCTCGGACCTGCAGGCGTCGGAGCTGGCCGGTTCGCTGGGCCTGGAGCCGGCCGCGGTCCACGCGGTGAACCCGTTCGTGGGCGGGGCCTTCGGCGGCAAGGGCCGGACGTCCACACCGGCGTTCCTGGCGGCCGCCGCGGCGCGCGCGCTCGGCCGGCCGGTCAAAGCCGCGCTCACCCGGGAGCAGGTCTTCACCGCGACCGCGGGCCGCGCCGCGACGGTGCAGAAGATCGCCCTCGGCGCGGAGCGGGACGGCACGCTGGTCGCGCTGCGCCACGACTCGTGGTGCAGCACCGACGCGTTGCGGTCGTTCGTCGAACCGACTTCGCACGGCACGTCACGGGAGTGGTACGCCACGCGGAACCTGGCCATCAGCCAGAAGATGGTGCCGCTGAACATCCCGCAGACCACGTTCATGCGCGCACCGGGCGAGGCGCCCGGCTCGTTCGCGCTGGAGAGCGCGATCGACGAGCTGGCGCTCGCGCTGGACATGGACCCGATCGAGCTGCGGCAGCGGAACAACTCGACCGCGCCGCCCGGTGAAGACCTGCAGTGGTCGAGCAAGCACCTGGACGAGTGCTTCCGCGTCGGCGCGGCGCAGTTCGGCTGGTCCGGCCGCCGTCCGGGCGGGCGCACCGACGGCGACTGGCTGGTCGGCCTCGGCACGGCCACCGCGATGTTCCCCGCGCTGCGCTTCCCGGCCACGGTCGGGATCACGCTGCGGGACGACGACACGGCCGAGGTCGGCACCAGCGGCGCGGACCCGGGCACCGGCCTGTTGACCGTGCTTTCCTTGGTGGGCGCGGAATCGCTGGACATCGCGCCGGAGCGGATCGTCCCGCGGCTGGGTGATTCGAGGCTGCCGCCCGGGGGCATGTCCGGTGGTTCGACCGCCACGGCGAGCGCGGGGACGGCGATCATGATCGCCGCGGCCCAGGCGATCGACGAACTGCTGGCGCTGGCGTCGGCGCCGGGCGCGCCGTTCGACGGGCAGGACGTCCTGTACGCGGACGGCCGGGTGCTGGCCGGCGGCCGGTCGATGACGTTCGGCGAGCTGCTGCGGGCACTGGACCGCCCGTCGCTCTACGTGACGGGTTCGTCGGCGCCCGGCGAGGAGCTGACCAAACACTCGTTCAGCTCGTTCGGCGCGCAGTTCTGCGAGGTCCGCGTGCACAAGTGGACGCGCGAGGCCCGGGTGTCGCGGATGCTCGGCGTGTTCGACGGCGGCCGGATCATCAACGAGCAGGCCGCCCGCAGCCAGATCAGCGGCGGCATGATCTGGGGCGTGTCGGCCGCGCTCCACGAGGGACTGGAGATCGAGGCGAACGGCCGCATGGCCAACGCCGACTTCGCGGGTTACCTGCTGCCGGTGAACGCGGACATCCCCGACATCGGCGTCCACTTCGTCGAGTACCCGGACACGCTGCACAACGCGGTCGGCGCCCGGGGCCTCGGCGAGATCGGCACCGTGGGCGTGGCGGCGGCGGTGGCGAACGCCATCGCCAACGCGACCGGAATCCGGGTCCGGCACATCCCGATCATGATCGAGGACCTGCTCGAAGAGTGACGCGCGGGTGCGCGGAACCGGGCCCGGTTCCGCGCACCCGCGGTCTTTCCGTCAGGCCTTCACCCCGGCGAACGGCCCGTCGCCGCCGAACGCGTGCGCCGCGAAGCGTTCGCCGATGCGGCGGTGGGCCGGGCCGTCCGGGTGAAGCCGGTCGGGCAGGGGCAGCTCGGCGGAGTCGGCCTCGCCGTAGAGGTCACGGCCGTCGAGGTAGTACAGAGCGGGGTCGTCGGCGGCGCGCTGCGCGACGATGCGGGCCAGCTCCTCGCGGATCACGGTCAGGGTCAGCTTCCCGGCCGCGCGCTCGGCCGGGTCGCCGGTGGCGGCGAACTGCAGCGTGCCGGAGCTGAAGTCGACCGCGCCCGGCCCGGGGGTGTCCTCGTGGATCGGGCAGAGGATGGGGGCGACGACCAGCAACGGCGTCGTCGGGTGCCCCTCCCGGATCGTGTCGAGGAACCCGTGCACGGCCGGGCCGAAGGCGCGCAGCCGCATCACGTCGGCGTTCACCAGGTTGATGCCGATCTTGACGCTGATCAGGTCCGCCGGGGTGTCCCGCAGGGTGCGGGCGGTGAACGGGTCGAGCATCGCGCTGCCGCCGAAGCCGAGGTTGACCAGCTCCACCCCGCCGAGCGACGCGGCCAGCGCGGGCCAGGTCGTGGCGGGGCTCGCGGCGTTGGAGCCGTGGCTGATCGAGCTGCCGTGGTGCAGCCAGACCCGGCGGCCGTCCCGGGCCACGGGCTCGACCGGGGCGTCGGTCCGCAGCTCGACCAGCTCGGTGATCTCGGTGTGCGGCAGCCAGATCTCGACGTCCTTGACCCGGCCGGGCAGGCCCTCGAACCGGACCGTGCCGACCGGGCCGTCCTGGGTCTCGGCGATGCCGGTGGCCATGTCCAGCAGCCGGATCCGGCCGCCGGTCGTGCTCGCCTGCCCGGCCGGCTCGCCGTCGACGAGCAGGTCGTAAACGCCGTCCGGGCGCGGCGGGATGTCGCGGTAGCCGACCCTGGTGCGCAGCGTGTCCAGCTCGACGGTGGTGGCACTGGTCCGGAACACCAGCCGGACGCCGGCGGGCTGGGCTTCGGCCATCGCCAGCTGCCCGTCGGCGCACTGCGCGCGGGCCCAGGCCGGCAGCCGGTGCGGCGCCAGGCCGTGCTCGGTGGGCTCCAGTTCGATCGCGCCGCGCACGAGGTCCGCGGTGACGGGCGTGGTGGTCAAGCGGGTGGTCGCGGCGGTCGCGGGGGCGTCTGGGGCGGATGGAGAGGTCATGATCGCGAGTCTGCCGACCGGCCCGGCGGTCCGCACTTCGTTTACCCGGCCGTCCCTGAAGGCCACCTTCAGGGACGTTGATGCCCTCAAGGTGGCCTTCAGGGCATTGGGAACGCCGTCAAGGCCTCCTTACCTGCGTGAGACGCGGGTAAGGAGGCCTTGACGGCGTCCTGCGGCGGCCCGGTGGAGCGAACGTTCGCCCAACCTTCTCCCGTAGGTTGTGCTCCCGTCCCCGGCTGTGATGAGACTGAGCGCATGACCGACCTGAACCGCCGCCGGTTCCTCCAGGTGGCCGGCGGTACCGCCGCCGCCTCGATGATGTCCGGCAGCATCGCCCGAGCCGCCGCCATCCCGGCGAACCACCGCACCCGCAGCCTGCAGGATGTCGAGCACGTCGTCGTGCTGATGCAGGAGAACCGCTCGTTCGACCACTACTTCGGCACCCTGCGCGGCGTCCGCGGCTTCGGCGACCCGCGCCCGGTGACGCTGCCCAGCGGCAAGCCGGTGTGGAACCAGCCGGACGGGGCCAAGGACGTGTTGCCGTTCCGGCCCGAGGTGAGCGACCTCGGCCTGCAGTTCGTCCAGGACCTGCCGCACGGCTGGGGCGACACCCACTCCGCGTGGAACCACGGGAAGTACGACAACTGGGTGCCCGCCAAGGGCACCACCACGATGGCCCACATGACCCGTGAGGACATCCCGTTCCACTACGCGCTGGCCGACGCGTTCACCATCTGCGACGCCTACCATTGCTCGCTGATGGGGTCGACCGACCCGAACCGTTATTACATGTGGACCGGCTACACCGGCAACGACGGCGTCGGCGGCGGCCCGGTCATCGGCAATGACGAAAAGGGCTACGGCTGGACGACCTACCCGGAGCGGCTGGAGAAGGCCGGGGTGTCGTGGAAGATCTACCAGGACATCGGCGACGGCCTCGACGCCGCCGGCTCGTGGGGCTGGATCTCCGACGCCTACCGCGGCAACTACGGCGACAACTCGCTGCTCTACTTCAACCAGTACCGCAACGCCAAGGCCGGCGATCCGTTGTACGACAAGGCGCGGACCGGGACGAACGCGAAGAACGGCGACGGCTTCTTCGACATCTTCAAGGCCGACGTGAAGGCCGGGAAGCTGCCGAGCGTGTCGTGGGTGGTCGCGCCCGAGGCGTTCACCGAGCACCCGAACTGGCCGGCCAACTACGGCGCCTGGTACGTCTCGCAGGTGCTCGACGCGCTCACCGCCTCGCCCGAGGTGTGGAGCAAGACCGCCGTGTTCGTCACCTACGACGAGAACGACGGGTTCTTCGACCACGTCGTGCCGCCGTACCCGCCGGCCACGGCCGCGCAGGGCGGCTCGACGGTCGACACGAAGTACGAGCTCAACGACTCCCTGCCCTACGGACTGGGCCAGCGCGTGCCGATGCTCGTCGTTTCGCCGTGGAGCAAGGGCGGCCGGGTGTGCTCGGAGGTCTTCGACCACACCTCGATCCTGCGGTTCCTGGAACGCCGGTTCGGGGTGAAGGAGACCAACATTTCGACCTGGCGCCGCGCGATCACCGGCGACCTCACGTCGGCCTTCGACTTCTCCGGCACCGACGCGTTGGTGCCGAGCCTGCCCTCGACCGCCGCGTATATCCCGCCGGACCACGACCGGCACCCGGACTACAAGCCGGTGCCGCCGGGCACCCCGGCCCTGCCGAAGCAGGAGCCCGGCCAGCGGCCCGCGATGCCGCTGCCCTACGACCTCGCCGCCGACGCGACGTTCGACCAGGGCAAGCTGACGGTGAAGTTCGCCAGCCACGGCGCGGCCGGCGCGGTCTTCTACGTCACCTCGGCCACCGACAAGACCGGCCCGTGGAGCTACACGGTCGGCGCCGGGCAGCAGACTTCCGGGAGCTGGGCGGTGTCCGGCAACTACGACTTCACGGTGCACGGCCCGAACGGGTTCTTCCGCCAGTTCACCGGGCCGGGCACCGGGGTCGAGGTCACCGCGGGCAACGCCCGGCACGGTGGTGACCTCACGCTGGTCCTGACCAACAGCGGCACCGCCGCGGTCACCGTGGCGGTCCGCGCCGCCGCCGGGTACGGCTACGCCGGGCCCGCGACGCACCGCCTCCGTCCCGGATCCCGGACGGTGCACACGATCCGCACCGGCGCGACCGCGGGCTGGTACGACGTGACCGTCACAGCCGGGACCACGGTCCGCCGCCTGGCCGGCCACGTGGAATGCGGGTCGCTGAGCCTCAGCGACCCCGGCATCCGGAGCCACTGAGCTATTTGGCAAGGGCGCCGTCCGTCCCAGCCTGCGGGCTGGGACGGACGGCGCTTCGGCGTTGTTCGGCGAGCGTCCGCTCAGCGGTGCTCGTGGAGGAAGGCGAGCAGTGCCGCGGTCAGCTCGGCGGGCGCGTCCTCCTGGACGAGGTGGCCGGCGCCGGCGATGGGCTCCAGTCGCGCGCCCGGGATGCGGGCGACGAGTTCCGGTCCCTTCGCCGGCGGGATCCACGTGTCGTCCTGGCCCCAGCAGACGACCACCGGGATCCCGATCTCGCCGTACCGGTCCTGCACCTCGTCGGTGAAACGCTGGTCAGCCTGGGCGATCTGCCGATAGAAGGCGGCCTGGCCGGTTTCGCCGAGCCAGGGCCGGACGAGCCGGTCGAGGACCGCCGGGTGCAGGCCGGCGCTGCTCGCGGAGCTGACGTACTCGCGCACCAGCGCGCCGTGCAGCGCGGGCGGAAGCTGTTCGAAGACCTCGGCGTGCTGCCCGACGAGCCGGAAGAACGGCGAGCCCCACGGCGCGAGCGCGACCGGGTCGACCAGCGCGAGCGCGCGGTAGTCGGCGCCGTGCAGCAGGTGCGCCCGCAGGGAAACGGCACCGCCGAAGTCGTGCGCGACGACCAGCGGCCGGTCGAGCCCCCAGTGCGCCAGCAGCTCGGTGAAGACCCGGCCCTGTGCGCCGAGCGAGACGTCCTGGCCGTTCGCCTGCTCGGAGGCGCCGTACCCGGGCATGTCCCAGACGAACACGTGGTGCCGCCGGGCGAGCGACCGCGCGACCGCCCGCCAGACGTAGGACGAGAACGGCGTCCCGTGCAGCAGGACGACCGGGTCCTGCCCGCGCGGCCCCAGCTCGGCCCACCGGACTTCGCCGGCGCTGCTGGGAAAGGCCTCGGGCAGGTGCCATTCGCTCACGGACGCGGTTCCTCTCGCACGGTGGTCACGGTGTGCTCTTCGGACACCCGATCATCCGCGCGCCGCGGCGGCAACCGTTTTCTACAGCTCGATTTCTACAGCTCGATCCGGGTCCCCATCACCACCGTGCGGTCGACCGGCAGCCGGAACGAGGCCGCCTGCGACGCGGCGTTGTGGGCCAGTCCGATGAACAGTGCCTTCTGCCACTTGGGCATGCCGCCCGGTGGGCCGGGCTCGATGGTGACCCTGGACAGGAAGTAGAACGCGTTCTCCAGGTCGGTCTCGAGCTCGGAGGTGAGCATGAACGCGTCGCGCAGGGCGGCGGGGATGTCCGCGTCGTCGTGGAAGCCGAACCGGACCGACAGGTGCACGATGCCGTCGTCGGCGTGGGAGAGGGAGTCGACGGCGAGGCGCTCGTTGCGGGACACGTGCGGCACGTTCTCGAAGACCACGGAGACGATCACGACGTGCTCGTGCACGACGCCGTTGAACTCGGCGTTGGCGCGCAACGCCAGCGGCACCGTCTCCTTCGTCGGGTGCGGGAACACCGCCGTGCCCGGCACCCGTGTCGGCGGGTCCTCGCGCAGCTGGTCGACGAAGTCCGTGAGCTTGCCCTCGGTTTCGGTGCGCCGGTCGGTGATGAGGCGGCGCCCGCGCTGCCAGACCAGCATGGTCGTGACGGTGATCCCGCCCAGCAGCAGCGGCAGCCAGCCGCCGTGCACGACCTTGGTCAGGTTGGCGGCGAAGAAGGTCAGCTCGACGCCGCCGAAGACCACGGCCACCAGCGTCAGCTGCCACCACGGCCAGTGCCACACGGAGGCGGCCAGGATCAGGAACAGCGCGGTGGTCAGCAGCAGCGTGCCGGTCACGGCCACCCCGTAGGCGGTGGCCAGCGAAGCCGAGGAGCCGAACGTGACCATCAGGACGAGCACGGCGCCCATCAGCAGCCAGTTCACCCCGGGCACGTAGATCTGGCCGCTCTCCTCCGCCGAGGTGTGCCGGACCTTCAGGTGCGGCAGGAAGCCCAGCCGGATCGCCTGCCGGGTCACGGAGAACGCGCCGGAGATGACCGCCTGGGACGCGATCACGGTGGCGAAGGTGGCCAGCACGACCATCGGGATCTGCGCCCAGTCCGGCACGAGCAGGTAGAACGGGTTCTTCACGGCGGTGGGCTCGCCCAGGATCAGCGCCCCCTGTCCGAGGTAGTTCAGCGTCAGCGCGGGGAACACGACGGCGAACCAGGCCCGGCGGATCGGCGGGCGGCCGAAGTGCCCCATGTCCGCGTACAGCGCTTCGGCGCCGGTGATGGCCAGCACCACGGCGCCCATCGCGATGAAGGCGATGTACGGGTGCTCGAACACGAAGCCGACCGCGTAAGTGGGGGAGAGGCTCCGCAGGATCCCCGGGCGCTCGACGATGTGCGGCAGGCCGAGCACCGCCAGCGCCAGGAACCACAGCAGCATCACGGGCCCGAACAGCCGGCCCACCCGGTGGGTGCCGAACCGCTGCGCGAGGAACAGCACGATCAGGATGACCGCGCCGATCGGCAGGATGGCCTCGCTGACGCTGGGGGCGACGACGTCGATGCCCTCGACCGCGGACAGCACGGAGATCGCGGGCGTGATGACGCTGTCGCCGAAGAACAGCGACGCGCCCACCACCCCCAGCATCGTCGCCACCGCGACCAGCCGCGTCCGGCCGGGCACCTGCCGCCGGATGAGCGCGGCCAGCGCCAGGATGCCGCCCTCGCCGTCGTTGTCGGCGCGCATCACGAAGAGCACGTACTTCACCGACACGACGAGCAGGATCGACCAGAAGACCAGCGACAGCACGCCGTAGACGTCGCCGGGCACCGGCTTCACCGCGCCGTTGTCGATCGAGAACACGGTCTGCAGCGCGTACAGCGGGCTGGTGCCGATGTCCCCGAACACCACCCCGAGCGCCCCCAGGGCCAGTGCCGCGCCCGCGGACTTGCGGGGGTGCCCGGTGCCGTGGGCGGCCGGCTTCGCTTCGTTCTCCTCAGAGCTCACCGCGACAGTGTGCCCGGCCCGGCCGGCGGGACCGCGCAGGCACCGCCGTGCGACCGCCGGTGTTCACCTCCAGGGGGTTCAGGTAGTGGCCACCAGGAAGTCCTCGCCGCTGGACGGGCGGAGCCCGTCGGGACGGCCGGCGAAGTAGCGTTCGGACAGTGCGGTTCCCGGAATGTGCCGGATGTCCGTGAAGCCCGTTTCCTGGGCCATGGCCAGCATCTCCCGCGGCGGGTAGAGGCTGACGAACGGCGTGCCGGACGCCTTCGCGCCCGTCCGGACGGTCTTGAGTCCAGGGCGGTCGGCCTCGTCGAGCAGCTCGGGTGGCAGCAGGAACGTCATGGCCACAGTGGACCCCGCGGCGAGCCCGGCGAGCTGCCGCAGCGTGGCCCGGGTGGTCTCCTTGGCGAGGTACATGCTGACACCGGTCGAGGCGACGACCGCGGGCTCGGCCGGGTCGAAGCCCGCCGCGACCAGCTGGTCCCACCAGGACTGCCCGGCCTCGAAGTCGACCGGCACCAGTTCGGGCAGAGGGTGGCCGAGTTCGCGGAGCCGCCGCCGTTTCCACGCCTGGGTGCCGGGCTGGTCGATCTCGAACACCCGCAGCCGCGCGGCCAGCTCCGGCCGGCGCTGGACGAAGGTGTCCAGGCCCGCGCCCAGCAGGACGTACTGGCCGACGCCCTGCCCGGCCTGCTCGGCGACGAGGTCTTCGACGAACCGGGCGCGGGACACGACGCCGGCCCGGAACTGCCGGGTGGTCTCCGGGTCCATGTCGGGCCGCTGACGCCAGCCCGCTTCGGGATCGGCGAGCCGCAGGGCGAAGTCGTCTTCGAAGACGTGCGGCGGCGCGTCGACTTCGAGGTGCAGCGCCCGCCACAGGGCGACGCGCACCGCCGTGTGGTCCGGCTCGGTGCCGGTGCTGCCTGTGCTGCCGGTGCTGCCGGTGCTGTCGGAAGTGACCACAGTGTCCACTGTGGTCACTTCGTCGTTCACTTCGGCCCCGGCGCCTGGAGGATCCAGACGCGCCCGTCGGGATCGCGGACGGTCATTTCCCGGGTGCCGTAATGGGTTTCCTCGAACGGGGAGACGACCTCCAGCGCGGGATCCGGCTCGAACGCGTCGGCGTCGGGGACCTTCAGCACCAGCCGGGCCCGGGTCTCCTGGTCCCCGGGCACCTCGGCGATGAACACGGGCGGCCCGTCGCCGTTACGCAGCTGGCCCGAGTTGTGGTCGGTCTCGAAGTCCAGCTCGAAACCCAAGGCCTGGAAGAACTTCGCTGCTTTTCCCCAGTTGTGGGTCTCCAGGAACACAGCTTCGATTCCTTGTGTGCTCATGTGTCATTCCTTCCCCGGTGGACGCTGTTCGCGGGGCTCGTCGAGGTAGGCGCGCAGCGCGTCCGCGACCAGCGCCGAGAGGGACGAGCCCGTCTCGATGGCGCGGAACTTCACCTGCTTGATCAACCCGACCGGCAGGTACACGTTGAACTGCTTGACATCCTCATCACCCACGTGGCCGATGCTAGCATGCTAGCAATCGGCTGTGAACTGCACTTTTCCCTCGGCGTCGGCGGAGAGGAACGCGGCCAGCCGCTGTCCCTCCTCGGCGACGGCGGTGCGGTCGGCCCGGGAGAGGTCGCGCAGCGGGTCGACGGTCACGGTGCCCGCTTCGGCCGTCCAGGTCGCGGAGACGCGGCCGTCGACCAGGACCAGCCGGTCGCCGGTGACGGACAGGCCGCGGTGGGCGTCGTCGATGATCCGGCCGCGGTCGGCGTAGCCGAGGACGGCGTTGTCGAACGCGGGCAGGAACCGCACCGGGGCGGGGGTGCCGGGGTCGGGCCGCGGCGCGCCGGGCAGGTCCAGCAGCTCCCGGCCCCGTTCGTCGCGAAAGGACACCAGCTCCTCGCGGATCGCGGCCACCGCGCCCGGCAGCCCGGCGACGCCGGACCAGGCGCGCAGGTCGGCCGTCGCGGCCGGGCCGTACGCGGCCAAGTACCGGCGTGCCAACGCTTTTCCGGCCGGATCCGGTGCTCCGGTCGAGCCGCCGTCCGACGGCAGCGGCTCGATCTCGCGGCCGAGCCAGACGGACATCGGGACGTACCGGGCGCCCGCCTTCGTGCGCCACAGCCCGCGCGGCGGCAGCTGCACCGCCGGAATCAGCGCGGCGATCAGCATTTCGCCCAGTGGCCGTGATCCCGGCGCCGGCCAGCGGTCGGCGATCGCCCGCGCGAGTTCGCCCATCGTGCGGGGCTCGCCGTCGGCCAGCACCGCGCGGCCCGCCGCCGCGAGCTCGCCGAGGTCCACCCCGGCCAGCTCGCGGCGGTACGTCCCGAGCACCCGCTGCCGCAGCATGGCGTCGTGCCGCGACCGCCAGGCCAGCGCGTCGCCGGCGGCCACGAGGTGGACGGTGCGGCGCATCAGGTGCGTCCGCACCACCTCCCGTCCGGTCAGGAGATCGTCCAGCGAAGCGGGGTCGAACGCGCGCAGCCGTGACCAGAGCCCGGTGAACGGCTCCTGCGGCTCCTGCGCCTGCAGTCCGCCCAGGTGCGTGACGGCGTCGAGCACCGGCAGGTCGGCGCGGTCGAGCAGCAGTTGCCGGGCGAGCGTCGCGCGGTTGAGCGCCCGGGTGTCCAGCACGGTCATGTCGCCGTTTCTCCTCGATTCTCTTGTGGTGGCCGGACTTCTGGGTCAGCTGGACTTCTGCCCGTCGAGCGACTCGCGCAGGATGTCGGCGTGCCCGGCGTGCTGGGCGGTTTCGGCGATGACGTGCGTCAGCACCCGGCGGATGCTGCGCACCCCGCCCGGCTTGTTCCACGGCGCCTCCGGCAGTGGGTGCGTCGCCGCCAGGTCGGGCACGGTGGCGATGATCTCCTCGGTGCGGGCGGCTACTTTCTCGTAGCGGGCGAGGATCCCGGACAGCGTGTCGCCGGGCAGCATCCGGTACTCGTTCTGGTGGTCGATCGCCCACTGCGGGAACTCGCGGGCGGTCCCGGCGGCGAACTCGGCCCAGGTGACGCCCTCGGGCATGTCGTAGTTCAGCGCCGACGTGCCCTCGAGCGCGAAGCGCAGCCAGCCTTCTTCGATGAACGCGACGTGCTTGACCAGCCCGCCCAGGGAGAGCGCGCTGACCGTCGGGTGCTCGTCGAGCTGCTCGTCGGTCAGCCCCTGGACGGTTTTGGTCAGTGCGGCGCGGGCGGCGGCGAGCGCTTCGATGAGGTCGGCGCGCTCGGGGTCGAGAGTGGTGGTCACGGTGATCGGCTTCCTTCGGTTGTGATCGGCTCCCCCTGACTATCGCAGGGATAGCGGACAGGGTGTGGCCGCTTCTTGAGGCAGAATGGAATTCATGCCGAAGACTTCAGCGCGGCTGCTGTCGTTGCTCTCGCTCCTGCAGGCGCGCCGGGACTGGCCGGGCGCGCTGCTGGCGGAGCGGCTGAACATCAGCCCGCGCACCGTACGCCGCGACGTCGACCGCCTGCGCGAACTCGGTTACCCGATCGTGGCCACCAAAGGCCCCGAAGGCGGCTACCGGCTGGACGCGGGCGCGGAGCTGCCGCCGTTGCTCTTCGACGACGAGCAGGCGGTCGCGGTGGCGGTCGCACTCCGGATCGCCACCAGCAGCGGCGCCGGCCTCGGCATCGGGGAGGCCGCGGCGCGCGCCCTGACCACCATCCGGCAGGTGATGCCCGCCCGGCTGCGCGGCCGGATCGACACCCTCCAGGTCACCGCCGTCGGACGGCCCGGACCACCCCCACAGGCCGACGCCGGCGTGCTGCTGGAACTCGGCGCTGCGGTCCATGCCCGGGAGGTGCTGCGTTTCGACTATGCCGCTGTGTCGGTCGGTGCTGGGGCTGCTGGTGCTGGGTCGGTCGGCGCTGCGTCGGTCGCCGCTGGATTTGTCGGCTCGGTATCGGCCGCCGCCGCACCTGTCGACGCTGCATCGGCCGACGCTGCGTTGGTCGGCACTGTGTCGGTTGGCACTGGGTCGATTGGCTCCGCGTCGGTTGGCTCTGCGTTGGCTGGCACTGGGTTGCTCGGCACTGGGGCGGCTGGTGCTGGGTCGGTCGGCTCTACGTCGGTTGGTGCTGGGTTGGTCGGCGCTGCATCGGTTGGTGCTGGGTCGGTCGGCTCTACGTCGGTTGGTGCTGGGTTGGTCGGCTCTACGTCGGTTGGTGCTGGGTCGGTCGGCTCTACGTCGGTTGGTGCTGGGTTGGTCGGCTCTACGTCGGTTGGTGCTGCGTCGGTCGGCGCTGCATCGGCTGGTGCTGGGGCGGCCGGTGCTCAGCCGCGCCGGGTGGAGCCCCACCATCTGGTCACCTGGGATGCGCGCTGGTACCTCGTCGCGTGGGACCTCGACCGTGAGGACTGGCGCACTTTCCGTGCGGACCGGATCGCCCCGCGTACCCCGACGGGCCCCCGTTTCGCCTCGCGCGAGCTGCCGGGCGGCGACGTGGCCGCCTTCGTGGCCGCCCGGTTCCGCGGCGCCACCCGCTCGACGGACTGGCCCTGCCGCGGCGAGGTGATCCTCGACCTGCCTGCCGCCGATGTGCTGCCCTACGCCGGAGACGGCGTCGTCGAACCGCTGGGCCCGGACCGTTGCCGCCTGGTTCTGGGCGCGTGGTCGTGGCCCGGGCTGGCCGCCACTATCGGCCGGTACGACGCCGATATCGAGGTCGTCGGACCGGCCGAGTTGAAGGACGCCTTCGCGCAGCTGGCCCGCCGGTACGTCCGGGCGGCGGCGTCCTGAGGGGAGTCCTCATGGGAGTGACCGCTTCGGGGTGCCGGTGTGGCGAATCTCCCGGGCCCGACGGTTCCCCTCACCCGCCGCCGTCGGTAACTTAGGTGACCCTAAGCACGGCGAAAAGGGGGAACGCCGATGGACGGCCAGCCGGTGCTGCGGCACAACCAGGGCGTTGCGGGGTGGGCGGAGACCTCCGACGGGCGCGAGCTGTTCTTCCAGCGACGGCCGGGCCGGCCCGCCGGGGGCGAGGTGCCGACGGTGGTCTTCGAGGGCGGGCTGGCCGCCGGCCGCTCCTACTGGGCGACGGTGCAGGCCGAGGTGGCGAAGTGGGCGACGTCGGTGGTCTACGACCGCAGCGGGCTCGGCCGCAGCCCCGCCGACCCCGGGCCCCGCCCGCTCACCCGGCTCGCCGCGGACCTCGGCGCGCTGCTTGACCACCTGGGCCCGGGGCCGTACCTGCTGGTCGGGCACAGCTGGGGCGGGCCGATCGTGCGGATCGCCGCCGCGGCGCGGCCGGACCGGATCGCGGGCCTGGTGCTCGTCGACCCGACCGACGAGGCGTGCGAGCTGCTGTTCCGCCCGTCGACCCGCCGGGCGGAACGGGCCGGCCAGGTGATCAGCAGTGTGCTCGCGCGCGCCGGGCTGCTGGCCGCCGCGCACCGCGGGCTGCTGGCCTCGCTGCCGCCCGACGCCAGGGCCGACATGTGCGCCGAGGGCTTCACGACGGGCGTGATGCGCACCCGCGCCGCCGAGCTGGCCTCGGTCGTCGCCGACCTGACCGGGCTCCGGGACCAGCCGGTGGACCTGCCCGACGTGCCGCTCACGGTGATCTCCGCCGGCCGCCCCTCGGCGAGCATGAACCGGCGCGTCCGCGCGGAGGTCGACGCGTCCCACGCGCACCGCGTTCGGTTGTCGCGCCAGGGAAGGCAGGTCCACGCGCACCGCTCCGGGCACATGGTCCAGGCGACCGAGCCGGACCTGATCGCGGCGGAGATCCGGCGGCTCGCTGTCGGGCCGTGACCTGTCCAGACCGGCTGCCTGGCTGCCTGGCGGCTCGGCAATCCGGCAACCCGGCGGCTCGGCAATCCGGCAGCCCGGCGGCGCGGCAACCCGCGAATCCGGCTGCCTGGCGGCTCGGCAGCCCGGCGGCCCGGCAACCTGGCCGCCTGGCGGCCAGGCGGCGCGGCGGTCTGGCAATCCGGCGGCCCGGTGGTCTGGCGGCTCGGCAACCCGGCAACCCGGCAACCCGGCAACCCGGCAACCCGGCAACCCGGCAACCTGGTGGCCTGGCGGCTCGGCGGCCTGGCAGCCCGGCGCCCGGGCGGCGCGGCGGTCTGACGGTCTGGCAACCCGGCGGTCTGGCAACCCGCAGCCCAGCGGTCCGGTAACCCGGCCCGGCGGTCTGGCAACCTGGCGGCCCGGCAACCCGCAGCCCGGCGGTCTGGCAACCCGGCCCGGCAACCCGGCGGTCTGGCGGCCCAGTGGCCCGGCCAGGCGGCCCGGTGGTCTGGCAATCCGGCCCAGTGGCCCGGCAACCCGGCCAGGCGGCCCGGTGGTCTGGTAATCCGGTCCGGTGGCCCGGTGGCCCGGTGGCCCGGTGGCCCGGTGGCCCGGTGGCAGGCGGCTGGTGACCGGGTGACCGGGTAGCCAGTCAAGTCCATTGTGGTCGGACGTGGCCCGCGGTCACGAGTGGAGTGCGTGCGCTAGGTCCTCCAATGCGACAAACCGGGGGTTCCGCTTCCTGCGCGGCGGATCGAGGTTGCAGGAAGGGCATGAGATCACCTCAGTGTGCTGGTTCGGATTCCTTCCAGGGGTTTCGTCCGCGGCGGAATTCTGGACGGTGGGCCGGTCGGCGGCGGGGTGGACGGGGGTCGTGGACGTGGTTGCGCTGGGGTGTGCGTTCGGGATCGAGCCACGGTGGTGGCAGGAACTCCGGGATGTCGTTGCGTACAAGGACTCGCCAGTCGCTGTGGTGCAGTAGGCGATGGTGTGCGGCGCACACGAGCACTAGGTCTTCGAGGTCGGTGCGTCCGCCTTGGTACCAGGGCGTTACGTGGTGGACTTCGCACCACTTCGGGCTGCGGTCGCAGCCGGGGAATGCGCAGCCGTGGTCTCGGAGGGCCAGTGCGTGACGCTGGGCGGGGGTGGCGAGGCGCGCGGTGCGTCCCAGGCGCAGCGGTTGGCCGTTGTTGCCGAAGATCGCGGGAACCACCTTTGCTTCACACGCGTGCCGCCGCAAGGTGTCCAGGCTGGTCGTGCCCGGGGTGGTGGATAGCGCGTCGGTGATGCGGCCTTCTAGTTCGGCCAGGGTGACGGTCACGATCATCACGGCTCGCTCCCCGCCCTGGACGGCGAGGTTGTCGCTCCGGGCGGCGAGGGTGATGATGTCGGCGAGGGCGTCGCCGTGGCGTTCGGCGGTGCTGCGCGGGTCGGGGCCACCGGTTTCGGGGTCGGGCCGGGGCTTGGCCAAGGGGCCGAGCAGGCCGTCCAGTACCGCGGTGGTTTCCGGGTCCAGTTCGCCGGAGATCTTCGCGCTGCCGTCGCGTCGGTGAGCGATGTCGAGGCGCCGCTGTGGATGCAGCTCGCGTCTTCTTCTCTCGTCGGGCGGGGTGCGGTATTCGTCCCAATAGGACACCAGCCGTCGTCCTGCGGTGCGCAAGGGGCCTGGTCCCGCTTGCCGGGCCAGTGTGACCAGCGTGGCCTCGTCCGCGGCGCGGTGCTCGGGATCGATTTCCGGCGGGCATGCCTCGAACAGGGTGATGAGGACCTGCAGGTGCTCTCGGTTGAGGGCACCGTCGGCCAAAGCCTGCGCCGTCGCGGGCAGCGGAGGTGGCTGCGGGGTTCCGGTCGCCGAAGTGGACGGTGATGTCGCCAGTGCCTGCGCGATCCGGCTCGTGGCTTCGCGGGCCGAGATTCGCAGCGTCTCCTTCAGTAGGGCGGCGGTGTCCTTGTATCCCAAGGACTTTCCGGTTCCTCGCCGTTCGGCCTCGGCGGTGAAGCGCAGCATCTTTGCCTGGACTCGTCGGGTTTCTTCTTCGCATGCCAGCAGTTCCGTGATCAGCTCCACTTCGGGAAGCTGCCATGGGTCGGGGGTGGTAGTGCTCACCTCTTCACCTTACCTCGGAATCGAACGTGCGTTCATCACCCACAAGGTGGAACCACGGTGAGAGTCCACTGTGGTCACTCACCCGAGGGATCAACCGTCGAGCCGAAACACCGCCACCCCGAAAGCCGCCAGCGTAACCCCCTCCACCAGCTCGCCATCGAAGGTCCGCAACCGCCCGCCCGCCAGCAAAGGCGCCACAGTGACCGGCTCCTCGTGCTGGCTCAGGAACCAGGCGAACCGCCGGCCGTCCTCGTGGACCAGGACGTCGGTGAACACCAGTGGGTCCGCCACCCGCACGGCGGGGACCACACCGGCCGAGGCGGCGAGCGCGGCGTACAGCCGGTGGGTCGGCTCCGGGTTCACCTCCGGCAGGCTGGCCGCGAGGTACTCCAGCGGGTAGGTGCACAGCACGGTCCAGCCCGCGCCCAGCCGGTGGCGGACCAGCGCGGGCCGACCGTGGTCGTCGATGGCGAGGACGTCGGACGGGTCGGCCTCCACCGGTAGCAGCGCCCGGCCGTGCTCGTTGCCCCCGGCCCGGAACCGCAGCACCTCGCCGGCCGCGATGCCGCCGAAGTCGACGCCGACGCCGTCGAAGTCGCCGATGCCGCCGCCGACGACGAAGTCGCCGCCGCCGAAATCACGGGTAAAGGTGAACGACACGACATCGTCCCGGATCGGCGTGGTGAGCCCGTAACGAAGCTGCTGGCGGACGCCGAAAAGCTCGTCCAGGCCGGGAAACCAGGGTCCGCGGTTGCCGCCGTGGGTGCCGGAGCAGTACGACAGGTACAGCGTCGCGCCCGCGCGGACCAGCTCGCCGAGGCGCCGGGTCGTCGGCGCCATCAGCTGCCGGGTCGAGGGGAGCAGATAGAGCGCGGCGTCCTCGGCGATGCCGTCCTCTTCCCGGGTGAAGGCGAGCGGGAGGTCGGCCTCGCGCGCCGCGACGTAGGCCTGGCGCAGCGAGTCGAACACCAGCGTGCGGTCGGCGGCGACGGTGGTCACCGGGTATCCGCGCTCAAGATAGGCGGGCACCACCAGCGCCGCGCCGGTGTCCGCCCGCCGCGTCCGCTCGAAGTCCACTGTGGACAACACGTCGCCGAACTCCGCCAGCTCGCGCAGCGGCGGCTTCGGCTCGCCGGTGTTCGTGGTCAGGCCGAAGTGCATTTCGAACGGGTGGTGCCGGTACGGGTCCTGGTCGGCCAGGTGGTCGAAGTCGGTGTTGTTCCAGGCCAGCCACCCGGTGGCGCCGGCGAGCAGCGAGCTGTGCAGCACCTGCCGGTAGTAGTGCGCGGCGTGCTCGGCCGACGCCCAGTCGCCGGACAGCCCGAACTCCTCCAGCACCACCGGCTTCCCGCCCACGGCGGCGAGTTCGCAGACGAACGCGGCGTTGAGGTGCTGGCGGACCCGGTCGGTGTCGGCCGGGTAGGCGTGCGGGCCGGTGAAGTCGGTCAGCGCGGCCAGTTCCCGCACCGAGAAGCCGTTCTCCACCCCCGTCACCTCGATGCCCCAGGCGCCGTCGCCGATCGAGACCGGCTGGGCCGCGCCCCCGGCGCGCACGGCGTGCACCATCAGCCGGGCCCACGCAGTGACGTGCTCGCGCGGCGCGGGCGGTTCACCGCGGCGGCGGCCGTAGATGGGCATCTCGTTGCTGATCAGCCAGGCGGCGACCGCGGGGTGGTCGCGGAACCGCCGGGCCGTCCGCTCGATGAACCAGGCCTGGCGGCTGACCATTTCGACGTCGGCGTAGAGGTCCCGGCCGTGTCGCCAGGCGGGATCCCAGTTCTCGCCGGACATGTGCCCGACGAGGAAGGTCGGGATCGAGGTCATGCCCAGCTCGGTGTGGGCGTCGAGGAAGTCCGCGAAGTGCGCGAGCTTCGTTTCGTCGAGGACGTCCGGCTCGGGGTGGAAGTCCGGCCAGTAGCAGAACGAGCGGGTGACACGGACCTGGTGCTCGGCGAGCACGGCCAGCTCCTCACGCACCACGCCCGGGTCGTAGGAGCGCCACATCAGCGGACCGCCGGTGCGCGACCAGAAGTTCGCGCCGAGCCAGGTCCCGGTGCCCAGGCGGGGCGTCTCGCGCCTCATCGCGCCGCCAGCAGCGCCCGCAGGGCTTCGAGCACCACGATGTCCTCGCCGGGATCGAGGGTCTGCGGGTTCAGCGCGAGCGCGTCGCCGACGATGTTCACCGCGATCCTCGGGTCGCCCTCCCACAATGCGCCGGCCAGCTCCGCGGTCGTCCAGCCGCTGTCCGGGCCGACCCGGACCAGCGCCCGCCCGTGCGGCTGGCCCGCTTCGCTCGGGTAACCGCGCTCGGCGCATACGCCCGGCAGCCCGGCCAGCCCTTCGAGCCACCGCGCGACCGAATCCTCGTACACGGCCAGCAGCGCCGGCTCGTCCTGGGCCAGTGACCACTCGACGGCGGCGAGCAGCCCCATCAGCTCCTCCTTGCCGACCTTCATCCCGCGCCCGACGCCGTGGTGCGGCGAGGCGTGCGCGCGGCAGCCCTCGACCACCGCGGCCCGGCCGAGCACCAGCCCGCTCGACTGCGGCCCGCGCAATCCCTTGCCACCACTGAAGATCACCGCGTCCGCGCCCATCCCGGCGGTGAAGTCCCGCAGCGACGAGACGGGCGGGACCTGGGCGGCGGCGTCCACGAGCACTGGCACGCCGCGGGCCTTCGCCAGCGCGAGCACGTCGGCCAGCTCGGGCGCCCCGGCCGCGTAGTGCTCGCCGGCGAACCACAGCACACACGCGGTTTCCGGGCCGAGCGCGGCCCGGATCGACGCCGGCTCCGGGCCGAACTCGACGATCTCCGTCCCGAGCAGGCGGACCGCGTAGTCGTAGGGGTTGCGGTGGGATCGCGCCATCGCCACGCGGCGCCGGGTCACCCCGGCCAGCTCCGGGAACACCTCCAGTGACTCCGGTTGTGGCCCGGTCACGCAGGACGCGACAGAGAGGGTCAGGCCCGCCGCGGCGCCCGACGTCACGTGGCCCGCCTCGTTGCCGGTCAGCTCGGCGATCCGGGCGCCGACGGCGAGCCCGAGCGCGGGCAGGTCCACAAACGACTCCGCGGCCTCGGCCATCGCCGCCGCGACCGGGGGCGCGAGCCGGGACCCGCCGAGCTTGGTCAGCGTCGCCGCGGCATTGATCACCGGGCGCAGGCCGAGCCGCCGGACGGCCGTCACGAAGCGAACCGGGCCATGGCCGTGACGCCGAGCCGGTCGGCCAGCCAAGCGTCCAGCGCGCGGACGTCCACGGCGTCCCGGTCGGTCAGCCGGTAGGTCTCCAGCCGTTCGCCGAACGCGTCGAGCAGGTCCCGGCCCCACCCTGGCCCGGCGAGCAGCGTGCGAGCCGTGACGGCCGGGGCGTGCCGCGCCGGTTCGAACAACGCCAGCGTGCGGGCGAGCCGCTCCTCGTCTCCCGGGTGGTGACGCAGGTGGTCGTTCAGCTCCTCCAGCGGGTACTCGCGGGTGTCCTGGCGCCGCCGCAGCGGGTCGTGCAGCAACGGGGCGGTGACCTGCAGGGCGGTGAAGCCCGGCCGCCGGGCCGCGACGAGCACGGCGAGGTCGTCGCCGGCCACGCCGGCCCGGGAGGGGTCGAGGTCCGGGTGCCCCAGCAGGAACTCCGCGGCCCGCAGGCAGTCCGCGACGATCTCGCGGTAGACATACGTCGCCGGGCTGCCGATGCCCCGGGTGAACAGGCCGGGGTACGCGGCGGCGAACGGGCTGTCGGCCCGGCGCTGGCCCCGGTGCGCGGGCGTGAAAACCAGGTACCGCAGGCGTTCGTTGTAGTGCGGCGGGTTGTCCACGCTGCCGTGCCGCGGCACCTCCAGCAGCCCGGGGAACGGCCCGGGCCCGGTGGGCACGCTCAGGTAGCCGAACAGCCGGTGCGAGCCGATCCCGCTGAAGCGCACCTCGTAGCCGGTGAAGTCCGCGGTGCAGCGGCCGGGAATCCGGTCCAGCACCGGCCGCGCCGGGAATCCGGCCAGCTCCGCGTCCAGATCCGCCCAATATTCGTCGAAGCTCACGCGAGGACTCCGCTCGGCTTGAGGTGCCCGTCCAGGAACCGCTCGATTTCGGGGAGCACCCGGGGCAGGCCCGCTTGGTGCGCGCAGTGCTCGTAAGCGTGCAGCTGCTTGGGCTCCGGCAGCAGCCGGTACACCGCGTAGCCGGTCTCCGGCGGGCACACGTCGTCCTCCAGTCCGATGTAGACGAAGACGGGGGCCGTCACCCCGGCGGCGAAGTTCAGCCCGTCGTAGTAGGCGGCGGTCTCGGTCACCAGCGGCTCGTGCCCGGGGTGCACCCGCAGGTACTCGGTGATTTCCTCGTACGGGTAGGAGTGCGTCAGCCGCGCCGCGGCCATGATCCCGCACAGGTACGGCGCCCCGGCCGCCACGCAGCGGACCAGCCCGGGGCGTAAAGCCGCGGCGATGATGCCCAGCCCGCCGCCCTGGCTCGACCCCCACACACCGATCCGGGCCGGGTCCACGCCCGCCAGCCCGGCCACCACGTCCAGGCCGCGGACGACGTCGGTGTAGAACCCGCGGTAGGCGTAGGTGAAGCGGTCGACCAGGTCCTGCGTGAGCAATCCCGGGTAGCCGGGGTTCACCGCCGAGTTCGCGCGGAGCTTCCCGCGCGGGGCGAGGTCGATCGCGACGTACCCGCGCTCGGCCCACGACTTGAGGATCGCCGGCTCGGAGATATAGCCCGGGATGTGCACCACAACGGGGAAACCGCCGGCCGGGGCCGGTCCCGCCGGGGCGGCGTGCCAGGCGGACACCCGGACGTGCTGAAAGCCGGTGTAGTCCAGTTCGGACACGGTGACGGCCGGGGTCGAGAGGTCGGGCCGGTGCCGCAGCTCCGGCGCCGGGTCGACGGCTTCGGCTTCACTCAGCGTTTCCGCCCAGAACCGCTCGAAGTCCGGTGGGCGTGCGACGTGGATCTCGGTGGTCTCGGGACAACGGGCAGTGCTCGCCCCGGTCATAGGGTCACCTTTCGGGATAGGGGGACGGCGCGTGCAGCGCCACGCCGCTTTCCGCGGCGAAGAGGTGGAGCCGCTCCGGGCGGAACGCCACGGTCACCGGTTCGTCGCGGCCGGCCCGGAACGGGGCCGGGACCCGGGACTTGACCAGCTCGCCGCCGACGTCGACGGTCACCAGCACGTCCGCGCCGAGCGGCTCGGTGACGAACACCCGGCCCGGGCGCCCGTCCGGCTCGCCGAGGCGCACGTCCTCCGGCCGGATGCCGAGCACCACGTCGCCTTCATAGCGGACCGCGTTGGCGGCGGCCGGGAGGCGCTGTTCCCAGGCGGCGCCGCGGAACCAGCGCTCGCCGCCGGTGTCGGCGAGGCCGCCGCGCAGGAAGTTCATCGCCGGGCTGCCCATGAAGGACGCGACGAACATGGTGGCCGGCCGCTCGTAGATCTCCTCCGGCGGCGCGCACTGCTGCAGCACCCCCTCGGACAGCACCGCGATCCGGTCGGACATCGTCATCGCCTCGACCTGGTCGTGGGTGACGTAGATGAAGGTGCGCTCCAGGTCGCCGTGCAGCCGCTTGAGCTCGGCCCGCATGTCCACCCGCAGCTGGGCGTCCAGATTGGACAGTGGCTCGTCGAGCAGGAACGCGCCCGCGTCGCGGATCACCGCGCGGCCGAGCGCGACCCGCTGCCGCTGCCCGCCCGAGAGCTCCTTGGGCTTGCGCTCCAGCAGCTTCTCGATGCCGAGCGAACGGGCGGTCTCGGCCACCCGGCGGGTGACCTCGTCCTTGGGCACCCGCATCATGCGCAGCGCGAAGCCGATGTTCTGCGCGACGGTCTTGTGCGGGTACAGCGCGTAGCTCTGGAACACCATGGCCACGTCGCGCTTGTTCGCCGGGAGGTGCCCGACCGGCTCGTCGCCGAACCAGACCTGCCCGGCGGTGGCCTTCTCCAGCCCGCAGATTATCCGCAGCGTGGTCGACTTCCCGCAGCCGGACGGGCCGACCAGGGTGAGGAACTCGCGGTCGGCCACGGTCAGGTCGAGCCCCTCGACGGCGACCGCGTCCCCGTAGGCCTTGCGCAGGCCCTCCAGCCGTACTTGCGCCATCGCCTATCCCTTCACCGAGCCGGCGGCCATGCCCTGCACGAGCAGCCGCTGGAAGACCAGCACGAGCACCAGCGGCGGCAGCACGGCCAGCACCCCGGCCGCGGCCATCAGCGTGAACTGGGTGTTCATGTCGGTGGCGAAGTTCGCCGCCACCACCGGCATCGTCTTCGCCGCCTTCGTCGAGGTCATGAACAACGCGAACATGAACTCGTTCCACGCGGTCATGAAGGAGAACACCGCGGCGGCGACCAGCCCCGGCGCGGCGACCGGCAGGAACACCTCCCACATCGTCCGTAGCCAGCCGCAGCGGTCCACCCTGGCCGCGTCCTCGAGTTCCCGCGGCACCGCGCGGAAGAAGTCCTTGAGCACCCAGATCGTCACCGGCAGCGAGAAGGTCAGGTAGCTCAGGATCAGCGCGCCGTAGGTGTCGAGCAGCCCGAGCGAGCGCATCATCAGGTAGAACGGGATGATGATCGCGACGCTGGGCACCATCCGCGTGACCAGGTAGCCGATCAGCAGCACCTTGCCGCCGCGGAACTTCAGCCGGGAGAACGCGTACGCCGCGGGCACCGCGAGAACCAGGTTCAGCACCGCGGTCGAGATCGCCACCACCAGGCTGTTGCCCAGCGCGAACGGCGTCTCCTCGATGGCCCGGCCGCCGACCAGCGCCTCACCGGCGTCCGGCCGCAGGAAGCTGAGGTAGTTGTCCAGGGTCGGGTGCTCGGGGATCCACTGCGGCGGCACGGAAACCGCGTCGACCTCGTGCATGAAGCTCATCGCGAAGATCCAGTAGAACGGCATCAGCAGGTACAGTGCGAAAACCGCGGCGAGGGCGTAGACCACGATCTTCTTCCACGGCACCCGGTACCGGAGGGGAACGGTGCTCACAGCTCGAAACTCCCCTTCCGGTAGAGGGCCGCGACGTAGCCGGCCGAGACCACCAGCGTGATCAGGGTGATCACCCAGGCGTAGGCGCTGCCGAGGCCGAAGTCGGTGTAGGTCAGCGCGGTGCGGATGTTCAGCACGGCGATCACGTCGGTCGCGTCGCCCGGCCCGCCGCCGGTGAGCACGTAGATCGTGTCGAACGCCTTGAACGCGTTCATCGTCTCCAGGATCAGCACGATCAGCAGCGGGTGCAGCAGCCAGGGCAGGGTCACCTGCCGGAACCGCTGGAACACGCCCGCACGGTCCACTTTGGCCGCGTCGTAGAGGTCGCCGGGGATGGTGCTGAGCCCGGCGAGCAGCAGGATCACCGCGAACGGCAGGGTGTTCCACACCTGCGCGAAGGCGGTCAGGAAAAACGCGCCGGTGGGGGAGGAGAGCCAGGCCTGGTAGCTGTCGATGATCCCGAGCGAGGTCAGCAGTCCATTGAGGACACCGGTCTTGGCGTCGAAGATGGTCCGCCACATCAGGCCGTTCACCACGCCCGGCATCGCCCATGGCAGCAGCGCGAGCGACCGCAGCACGCCGCGGCCGGGGAAGGTCTCGTTCAGCACCAGGGCGAGGCTGATCGCCAGCAGCACGGTCATGGCCACCACGACCAGCACGAACAGCCCGGTGGTGCGCAGCGAGCCGAGGAAGGCCGGGTCCTGCCAGAGCGACAGGTAGTTGTCCAGGCCGATGAACCGGACCGCCTTGGGGCGCTTGAGGTTCTGCCGGTGCAGGCTGACCCAGAACGAGTAGCCGATCGGGTAGGCGACCAGGGCCAGCAGCACCACCAGGGCCGGGGTGTTGAGCAGGTACGCGCGGCGCGTGTCGGTCAGCGTCATGACACCCCTACTCATAGCGCTTCGCGAGGGAGCGGGCGGTGCCGTCGAGCCCCGCGGTCACCGCGGCGGGACTCGCGGAGCCGACCAGGACGTCCTGGGTGGCGCGTTGCAGCGCCTGTTCGAACTCGGGGTACCACGGGGCCGAGGTGATGGTGCGCGCCCGCGCGACCTGCGCGAGTTCGGCGTACACCACCGGGTCGGCGAACTTCCGCAGGACCGACCGGACGTCCGGGTCGTCGGCCAGCGAGCGGAACGGGAAGCCGAGGCCGCGTTCGGTGAACCAGAACTTCGCGGTGTAGGGCAGTCCGCCGGAGTCGAACCCGCCGAGGTACTTCAGCAGCCGGATCGCCTTGTCGCGCACCTCGGTGGTGGCGCCGAGGCAGTACATCCGCGTGCTGCTCACCGTGCCCTGCGTCGTGCCGTCCAGGCTCGGCACGGGGGCCAGCCGGATCCGGCCCGCGGTCTTCGACTTCGCGGGATCGTTGTAGCTGCGCAAGGCATACCGGGGCGCGAGCACGAACGCGTACCGCCCGGCCATCACCGCGTTGTCCATCGGCACGGGCAGCAGCTGCACGCAGGCCGGGTCCATGATCTTCGAATCGGTGCTGGCCCGCCGCACCCAGTCGAAGACCCCGGTGAGCGCGGAGCCGGGCGCGCCCATCACCGGGTTCGCGCCGGCGTCGAACAGGTCCGCGCCGTTCGCGTAGACCAGGGCCCACAGCCACAGCGCCGCGGTGTCGGCCAGCTGCGCCGGCACGCCGAACGGGTACTCCAGCAGCCCGGCCCGCTTGATCCGCAGGGACTGGGCCTCCAGCTCGTCGAGGGTCTTCGGCGGCGCGGAGATCCCCGCTTTTTCCAGGATTTCCGCGTTGTAGACCAGGGCCTGCATGTCGGTGTAGTACGGCAGGCCGTAGCGCTTTCCCCGGTACGTCATGGCCGCCGCGTTGGACGGGTAGACGGCGCGGTAGATCTCGTCCACCCCGGGGATGCCGTCCAGCGGCTGCAGGTACTCCGCGTCGACGGACCCGGCGAGGGAGTCGTCGTACATGTACAGCACGTCCGGGCCGCCGCCACCGAGGAACTCCGCGGTGAGCTTCTGGACGAACTGCGCGCTGGTGATCGGGGTGTAGGCCACCGGCACGTCCGGGTTGAGCCGGGTGAACCGGCTGACGTTCTGCTGCACCAGCTGGGATTCGTAGTCCCAGCCCTCCAGCCGCACGGTGCCGTCGCCGCCGCGGCGCCCGCACGCGGCCAGCACCGGCAGCGCGGCGCCGAGGGCGGCGGTCTTCAGGAAAGCCCTGCGATCCACACGATCCACCGCCTTCCGGCGACCCCGGTTCGGAAATGACCCAGGTTCGTAAATGGTGCGTTTGTAACCGTCCAGGCAGCATGCCCCGTCCGCCCGGGCGGGGTCAATGCCCGGAACGGCCCAGACGACTTATGTATCCAGGTTCTTAAAGCGCTTGTGACAACAGGGAAACGGCCGGCTCAGCTCTGGTGCCCGGCCACCGCGCGTTCGATGCCCAGCCGGTAGAGCGTCGTCGGGCGGCCCTTGCGGTGGGTCTGCTCGCTGCCCGTCGGGGTCACGAGCCCGCCCGCGAGCAGTTTCCGGACCAGGCGGCGGCCGCTGGGATCGGTGATGCCGAGCGCGTTCGCCAGCTCGGCGGGCGAGAGCGCCCGGCCCTGCCACCGCCGTTCGACGGCCACCAGCCGCGACAGCGTGCCCGCGCTGAGGCCGACCCGCGGCGCCAGCGCCTCCAGGCGGGTGCCGTGGTCGCGGTAGGTGAACTCCGCGGGACGGCCTTCGTGGCTCATCGGCCCGATGATCACCCCGGAGTCCTCGATCAGGTAAGCACACGGCCGTCCTTCGGCCTCCGCGCGCACCGCGGCCCGCTCGGCCAGCGCGACGCAGGTGCGCGCCGCACCGCCGATGCCGAACCCGGCGGCGACGCGGAGGCCGAGTTCGTCGGCGGCGCGGTCGAGCACCGGGACGGTCAGCCACCGGTGCGTCACCTCGTCGAAGAGGGCTTTGTGCGCGAGGACGACGAGCCCGCGGCGTTCGCGGTTCTCGATCCAGGCGCCGGCGAACCCGGGGGTGCCGGCGAGCAGGTTCGCCAGCCGCGTGCGGGCCTGGCCGGCGCCGAGCCCGCGGGGCTGCCCGGCGACCAGGAAAACCCCCGCGGCGAAGCGGAATTCGTTGGCCCGCTCGGATTGCACGCGCAGCACCAGGTCGTGCAGCACGGCCCGGACCGTGGACGGCACCGTCCGGCACCGCACGACCGGCAGCCGGTCGCGCAGCAGGCCGGTGACCTCGGTGCGGGCGCTGATCACGAAGCCGCCTTCGCGGCAGGTCCGCAGGTGCTGCCGGGCGATCTCGGCCGCGGGCTGCCCGGCGCGGTAGGGCCGCGCGGTCACCGAGTCCGGGTCGAGCCCGAGCGCGTCGACCACCTCGGCCACCTCGTCATGGGTGAAGGTGTCGATGCTGACCGGCTGCCGCCCGAGCCCGTCTTCGGACGCCTGGGCGAAAGCCAGCGCGAGCGAAAGCCCGGCGGGCCGCACCACGGCGACCGGGAGCCCGTCCGGCAGCAGGCTGCGGCAGGCGTCGTGCGGCAGCAGGCCCATCAGCAGCCCGTCGAGCGGTTCCTGCTCCAGCAGCGCGCCGGCGATCGCGCGGATGTCGTCGTCGTGGGTGTAGACCGCCCAGCGCAGCGTGACCCCGGTCAGCGTCCGGGCGGCCTCCTCGAACACCGGCCGGCTGTCGGCGTGCAGCACGACCCCGATCGTCACGCCCATCGCGCCCGTCCTCCGCCCAGCGGCTCGTAATGGGTTCGTATGTCTACGCGGGCGGGCCGGATCTGGCAAGCTCGGGACAGTGAAGATCCTGTTCTGCTCCGCGCCCGGGTACGGGCTGACCCTGCCGCTGATACCGCTGGTCTGGGCCGCGCGCGCCGCGGGCCACGAGGTGCTGCTGGCGACCACGTCCGAGATGACCGATGTGGGCGCCCGCGCCGGTTTGCCGGTCTACGACGTCTTCCCGCAGCGGGACGTGTGGCACGACCTGATGTCGTTGATCGGGCCGGGCGCCGGCCCGCGCGAGGACCTGCCGGAGGAGTACCAGCTGGCGCGCAAGGGCGGTAACCCGTTCGGGCTGTTCACCGTGACCATGACCGAGGGGACGATCAACGCGGGCCGCGCGTTCGGCGCCGAGCTGGTCGTCTACACCTCCGACCACGCCACCGGGATGCTGGCGGCCGCGGCGCTCGGCGTGCCCGCGCTGGAGGTCGGCAACCGCGTCTCGTGGTCGAAGCGGGACGCGGAATGGCGCGACGGCGAGCACTCCATGTCCGGCGAGGACGAGGTTTCCGCCATCCTGCGGGAGAAGCTCGGGATCGGTGACGCGAAGGCGGAAATCGTCGCGCGGATCGACCCGCGGGCGCCCAGCATGGGCGGGCTGGCCGCGGGGGAGGAGGACACCGACGCGCGGGACGGCGTGCCGTGGTGGCCGATGCGGTTCGTGCCCTACAACGGCGGCACCGTGGTCCCGGAGTGGGCGCTGCACCGCCCGGAGCGGCCGAGGATCGCGGTCACGCTCGGCACGGTGGTGCCGGCGATGTCCGGCGTCAGCAACCTCCGCGTGGTGATCGAGGCGCTCGGCGGGATGGACGTGGACGTGGTGCTCGCCGCCGGCACGGCCGACCTGACCGACCTCGGCGAGCTGCCGGCCAATGTGGACTCCGTCGGATTCCTGCCGTTGTCGGCGTTCCTGCCGGCCTGCGCGGCGATCGTGCACCACGGCGGCTCGGGCACCACGGCCGCACCGCTGTTCTACGGGATCCCGCAGCTCGTGCTGCCGGCGTTCGCGGACAACCCGATGTCGGCGCAGCGCGTCGCCGACCGCGGCGTGGGCCTGATGCACGATCCGGCCACTGTGGACGTCGACGGCGTCCGCGCCATGGTCGGCCGGCTGCTGGCCGAGGACGCCTTCCGCACCGCGGCCGGGCAGGTCCGGGCCGAGATGGCCACCCAGCCGAGCCCGGGCGCCGTGCTGGAGCGGGTGGTCGGCGCACTGGGCTGATCAAGGTTGGGCCGGCGCCGGGTTGGTCAGCACAGGGTGGAGCAACGCTGATCGGCACCGATTGGCACTGAGCGGCGCCGGGCCGGTCAGCGGAAGGCGTACCGGACGCCGGTGAGTTCCGTGGAGACCTCCCAGAGCCTCCCGGCGGCGTCCGGGTCGGTGGCGCGCGGGCCCGGCCGCAGCGGGACCGGGGGCCCGTACATCCCGGTGCGGCCGCCCGGCCCGAAGAACTGGCCGCCCTCGACGCCCGGCGCGGTCGCCGCGCGCAGCTGGCTCCCCGCGCCCCGGTCCGCCGGCTGCGCCACCAGCGCGTTGCCCACCCGCAGCAGCAGCCCGGCGAACCCGCGCGCGCCGGACGACGGCAGGTTCGTCGAGGTGAACCCCGGGTGCGCCAGCACACTCGCCACCGGCACGCCGTCCGCGCGCAGCCGCCGGTCCAGCTCGAGTCCGAAGAGGACGTTCGCGAACTTGGCAGGCCTGTCGCTCACCGGGAGACTCAACCTGAGCTGTCGGCGCGAGAACGCACTTTGATGCGCGGCAAAGCGCGAACGTGCACTGGTCCGGCGAGCACCGGTCGAACGTGTTCTGTGTGACCGGGAGTCAGGGGGTCGGAATCGCCCCAGGGGCAAAGGCGGCCCAGAACCGCGTGGGTGGTGTTCCGCGTGGACACGCGCGTTTCACAAACGTCGGTACTCGACTTCGCCACGAGGGAGACCTTGCGCCGATGTCGTCATCTCCCAATGTGCCTCCGTGCAGCTGTGCGGTCACGTATAGTGCCAACAGTGGGTGAGCAAGAGGGAGACGTGGCGCTGGCGGTTCTCGCTCGGGAGGTGTGGCAGGGGTATCGCGGCCCGGGTGATTTCATGGACGGCTTCGCCAGTGCTGTGGTCTGGGCTCAGCGGACTGAGCAGTCGGGGTTGCTCGTGACCGACACGGGTTCGCGGGGCCGTTGGATGCCGGTGTTCTCGACTCCCGACCGGCTTGCTGCACACGTAGGCGACGGCTACTTCTTCTCCGCGACGGGCGCTGAGCTGTTGAGCCTCGTGCCGCCGGGGATCGGCTTGATGCTCGATCCGGATGACGAGCACCGGTTCCCTATTTTGGCTCGGGTGGCTCCGCCTGGTGACATCGCCGGTGCGTGGGCGGAGGTCGCGGGGGTACGACGTCGGCAGAACGGGTGATGGTTTCGGCCGGATTCCGATCCGGCTGGGGCGGGGAGGGGAGACATATGGACGGTCCTGGATTCCATGTCGACATCGCGGTCCTGGAGACCGCGTCGAAGAACATGCAGGATCTCTGGCACGGTCAGGACGATTTCGAGTTGCGCGGGCTGTGTGGTGAGCCGGAGCTTTACGGTCACGGCGGGGTGCACGATGCACTGGCCGACTTCTGCGGGCAATGGAGCGTAGGGCTGGATGCTCTGTGTGACCGCGCACTCGACCTCGGCGACCTGCTGGGCAAGGCCGCGCAGGCGTATCGAGCCGTCGAGCACGGCAATACGACCGCGTTGAAGGTGGATCCGGGCGCGGATGCCGTCACGCCTGATCCGCCGATGGCCGGTTACTGATGAGCGAGCTCGGCCAGACCTCGGATCCGAAAGCGTTGATCCCCGGCGATTCCGCCGCGGTCTTCGAGAATGTGCGGGTGTTGAAGGGACGTGCCAACACCGTCACGTCGGTCGGGGATGCGTTGAAGCGCATCGATACAGGCAGCTGGACGGGGCCGGCGTCGGACAAGTTTCAGGAGGACCACCAGACTGAGGTGCCGCGTTGGCTGGAGGGTTCGGATTCGTTCCGGAACGCCGCCCAGGCGCTTGAGGATTTCGCCAACACCTTGGCGTGGGCTCAAGGCCAAGCTTCGGAGGCCATTGCCAAGTGGCAGCAAGGCGACACCGCGACAGCCCAGGCGAAGGTGGCCCATGACCGAGCCGTCACCGACGCCGAGACCAAGACGCGGGCGAACCAGCAGAACGGGGACCCAACGGTGGTCCAGTCGCCGGCGTTCACTGATCCAGGCGAGGCGCAGCGGCAGGAAGCGCGGGAGATACTGGGACGGGCACGGCAGCAGCTCCAGGACGTGGGAAACGGCTGTGCGGGCACACTTCGCCTCGAAGCGTCCCTCGCACCGCAGGACTCGCAGAAGCAATCAGACGGCAACTTTTTCGGCGGCATCTGGGACACGATCTCCGGTGCGGGCGAGGGGCTGTGGACCCTGGTTTCCGATCCTGCCGAGACCGTTGTGGCGATGGCGCACAACATCACGCATCCCGTCGAGACGTTCAAGAACATCGTCGCCTGGGACGACTGGGCGCACGGGCACGGGGATCGCGCCCTGGGGAAGATGGTCGGCGGTTTGCTGCTGTTTGGCGCAGGCAAGGCCGCCAAGGACCTGATCGGCAAAGGAGAACACGCCGGCGGCGAGCACGTGCCGGATGCCAAGACCGCGAAGGTCGGCGAAGAACGGACATCGGCAATCCGCGATATTGTAACCGATAGCAGCGGAAACTTTCGAGGGGATAAGGGGAGAAGCAAGGGTGTTCGATTCGTTGACAGATCAGAGTTCGATGGCATCTTAAATGAAATGCGAACCAAGCTCGGCAGGGCGGATTCTGTGGATACGACGCCTAAGGGCACTGTTGAGGTCTGGAAAATCAGCGATGACCCTAGGGCTTATGCAACGTTTCGAACCTACAGTGGAACAGGTGGCGACACTATTGACATAAACAACGTCGACAATCTCAAAGGGGTTCGGCGGTTTCATATTTCAAGTGAGGAAAGGTAATGAGTATACCAGCCGAGTTTGCAGACGACTTTCAGTACCTTATGGAGTATGCCAGTGAAGATTGGGTGGGAATGTCGCCGGTGTCGGCTACTGCATCGGCAATGGCAGGCAAGCATCCCACGTTGGAGCAAGAAATATCTGCACTGCTTACTTTGATCGGTGAGCTCATGGATCGCGGAGCGCTTCCGGGGGATCTCATCAAGGACTATCCGGACTTTGTTCCATGGACTGGAACAAAGGAAGAAATATTGCAAAGGATCGAACGCGAGACTCGCGCTCTCGGTGATATGCCGCATTCCGGGCAGGTCACGTGGCTGCACGTGGTTGATGACAATCTTCGTGTTTAGCAGGCTGTTTAGCAGGCAGAGTCACTAGGGCGCGCATTCCAACCGCCGGGCGCGGACGGCGAACCACGCGAAGCCGCCCATGAACAGGGGCACGACGAGGAACGCGGCCGCGGCTACCAGAGGCTCCATCCGCCCGACGTTACCGTGACACCGGGCGCTCGCCCACCAAGTTCCGGGAAGGCGGCCGGGGTCAGCTGCCGATGTGGCGGCGCTGGTGTTCGGTGATGTCGGCGAACAGCTGCTTGAACCGGTCGTAGTCCGCGCGGCCGAGGCGCCGGGCGTGGCGCTGCTGGAGGTTCGCCATGATGGTGTCCGAGGCCCGCAGCTGGGCGAGGCCGCGGTCGGTGGGGCAGACCAGCTTCGCGCGGCGGTCGCGCGGGTCGGGGCGCCGGTGGACGTAGCCGAGGGCCTCCAGCTCGTCGACCAGCGTGCCGATGATCTGCTTGTGCTGCCCCGAAAGCCGGGAAAGCTCGGTCGCGCGGACGCCGCCCGGGTCGAGGTACGCGAGCACGGCGCCGTGGCGGTGGTTCAGGTCGTCGAAGCCCCGCGCGGCCAGCTCGGTGAACAGCTCCCGCTGCACCGCGAACAGCAGCCGTCCCGCCAGGACGCCCAGGTCGGGGTCCGTCGCGTTCCGCTCGGCGCGGGTGACCATCCGCTGTGCTCCCTTCACCGGCCGTCCGGTCACCTTACCGAGCGGCGCCGGCCCCTCAGCCGCCGACGTAAGCCGCCAGGTGCTCGCCGGTGAGGGTGGAGCGGCCGGCCACGAGCTCGGCCGGCGTGCCCTCGAAGACGACCCGGCCGCCGTCGTGGCCGGCGCCGGGGCCGAGGTCGATGATCCAGTCGGCGTGCGCCATCACCGCCTGGTGGTGCTCGATCACGAGCACCGACTTGCCCGCGTCGACGAGCCGGTCGAGCAGGCCGAGCAGCTGCTCGACGTCGGCGAGGTGGAGGCCGGTGGTCGGCTCGTCGAGGATGTAGACGCCGGCCTTGTCCGTCATGTGGGTGGCCAGCTTCAGCCGCTGCCGCTCGCCGCCGGACAGCGTGGTGAGCGGCTGGCCGAGGCTGAGGTAGCCGAGCCCGACGTCGGCCAGGTGGGTGAGGATCTTGTGCGCCGCCGGGGTTTTCGCCTCGCCGTCGCCGAAGAAGACGACCGCCTCGGCCACCGGCATGGCCAGCACCTCGCTGATGTCCTTGCCGCCGAAGGTGTACTCCAGCACCTCGGCCAGGAACCGCTTGCCCTCGCACACCTCACAGGTGGTGGCGACGCCGGCCATCATCGCCAGGTCGGTGTAGATGACGCCGGCGCCGTTGCAGGCGGGGCAGGCGCCTTCGGAGTTGGCGCTGAACAACGCCGGCTTCACTCCGTTGGCCTTGGCGAACGCCTTGCGGATCGGCTCGAGCAGCCCGGTGTAGGTCGCCGGGTTGCTGCGCCGCGAGCCCCGGATGGCGGTCTGGTCGACGGCCACCACGCCGTCGCCCTCCGCGACCGAGCCGTGGATCAGGGAGCTCTTGCCCGACCCGGCCACGCCGGTGATCACGGTCAGCACGCCGAGCGGGAGGTCGACGTCGACGTTCTGCAGGTTGTGGGTGTCGGCGCCGCGGACCTCCAGCACGCCGGTCGGCGTCCGCACTGACGGCTTCAGCGAGGCTCGGTCGTCCAGGTGCCGCCCGGTCAGCGTGCCGCTGGCCCGCAGCCCGTCGACGGTGCCCTCGAACACCACCTCGCCGCCGCCCGCGCCCGCGCCGGGGCCGAGGTCGACGATGTGGTCGGCGATCGCGATCGCCTCCGGCTTGTGCTCGACGACCAGCACGGTGTTGCCCTTGTCCCGCAGCTGCAGCAGCAGGTTGTTCATCCGCTCGATGTCGTGCGGGTGCAGCCCGATCGTCGGCTCGTCGAACACGTAGGTGACGTCGGTGAGCGCCGAACCGAGGTGGCGGATCATCTTGGTGCGCTGCGCTTCGCCGCCCGAGAGCGTGCCCGCCGGGCGGTCGAGGCTGAGGTAGCCCAGCCCGATCTCGGTGAACGAGTCCAGGGTGTGGCGCAGCGAGCCCAGCAGCGGCGCGACGGACGGCTCGTCCAGCTTCCGCACCCACTCGGCCAGGTCGCTGATCTGCATCGCGCACGCGTCCGCGATGTTGGTGCCGTTGATCTTCGACGACCGGGCGAGCTCGCTGAGCCGGGTGCCGTCGCACTCGGGGCAGACGGTGAACGTGACCGCCCGCTCCACGAACGCGCGGATGTGCGGCTGGAGGGAGTCGACGTCCTTGGACAGCATCGACTTCTGCAGTTTCGGGATCAGGCCTTCGTAGGTCAGGTTGATCCCGTCGACCTTGATCTTGGTCGGCTCCTTGTAGAGCAGGTCCTGCAGCTGCCGCTTGGTGAACTTGCGGATCGGCTTGTCCATGTCGAAGAAGCCGGAGCCGCCGAAGATCCGGCCGTACCAGCCGTCCATGCTGTAGCCGGGGACGCTGAGCGCGCCCTCGCTGAGCGACTTGCTCTCGTCGTAGATCTGGGTCAGGTCGATGTCGTTGACCGAGCCGCGGCCCTCGCAGCGCGGGCACATGCCGCCGACGATGCTGAAGCTGCGGCGTTCCTTCGTGCTCCGCCCGCCGCGCTCCACGGTGACGGCGCCCGCCCCGCTGATCGACGCGACGTTGAAGGAGAACGCCTGGGACGAGCCGATGTGCGGGGTGCCGAGCCGGCTGAAGAGGATGCGCAGCATCGCGTTCGCGTCGGTGGCGGTGCCGACGGTGGAGCGCGGGTCGGCGCCCATGCGCTGCTGGTCGACGATGATCGCCGTGGTCAGCCCTTCGAGGACGTCGACGTCGGGCCGCGCCAGCGTCGGCATGAAGCCCTGCACGAACGCGCTGTAGGTCTCGTTGATCATCCGCTGCGACTCCGCGGCGATCGTGCTGAACACCAGTGAGCTCTTGCCCGAGCCGGAGACGCCGGTGAACACCGTCAGCCGCCGCTTCGGGAGCACGACGCTGACGTCCTTGAGGTTGTTCACCCGGGCGCCGTGCACGCGGATCAGGTCGTGGCGGTCGGCCTCGTGCGGCGCCGGGCCCGTCCTGGTGGTCTTGCTCATCGGTGTCTCCGTCTCTTTCCTCGGGCGGGCGCGGGTCGCCTCGGCCGATCTAACCAGGTCCGGGCGCCGCGCCCGGTGCTCAGCTGTCCTGGAGCAGCCCGAGCACGTTGCCGTCGGGGTCGGTGAAGGTGGCCACCCGGCGGCCGCCGCCGACTTCGCGCGGGGCGTCCTGCACGGTGGCGCCCGCGGCGGTCAGCTCGGCCAGCTTCGCCTCGATGTCGGGCACCTCCCAGTAGGCCACCGGCGACGTCATGCTCTGCGGCCCGCCCTTCGGCACGAGCCCGATGTGCTGGCCCCCGGCCTCGAAGCCGACGTAGTAGGGCGAGTCGGCCTGCGGCTCGACGCCGAGCAGCACGGCGTACACCGCCTTGGCCTTCGCCAGGTCGGAAACGGGGTGCAGCACGGTCTTGATGCCGGGGGTGGCGGTCATGGTCGCTCCTGAAGTCGTGGACTGGCTTGCTTCCCCCACGCTAGGTGGGGCCAGGGGCCAGCGCTTCTCGATTCCTGACCGGTTCACCCGGGCCGGGAAAGCGCGCAGGTCGTGCCCTGGCTCTTCCCGGGTCCTGCTCGTTTGTCAGGTCTGCGGACAGCTTCCCGGGCGGTGCTGGACAGCGCCCGACGCCCGCTGCGATCCTGTAAGCAACTTTTCCAACGTTGTAAAAACGCGGGGCACGGGTGTCCCGGGACGGAGTCAGCGGTGAAGACGAGCACCGTACGGCGGCTCATCCGGTCACTCAGAAGGAAGATCGCGGTGGTCGCCGCGGTGGGGATCGCCGTGACCGCGGCACCGGCCCTCGCGGACCAGGCGCTCGCGGACCCGGCCGCGGCGCAGCTCGCGGCGGCGACGGTCCGGGCCGGGGACGCGCGGTTCCAGGTCCTCTCCCCGACGCTGATCCGGACCGAGTACGCCGCCGACGGCCGGTTCACCGATCAGCCGACGTTCAACGCCATCGGCCGCGGCGCTTTCCGGCCGCCGCCGTACACGGCCCGCGTCACCGGCCAGGTACTCACTATCAGCACCAGCGCGCTGACTCTTTCGTACGACCTGGGCTCCGGCCCGTTCGCCGCGCGGAACCTCAGCGTGCGGCTGAAGGCCGGCGCCGAGCCGGTGACCGCCGCTCCGTGGCAGCACCTGACCTGCCCCGCCGGCGCGCTGTGCGAGGCGGAGGACCTGGCCTACAGCGGGGTGGGCATCGCGACCGACCACTCCGGTTACGGCGGCAGCGGGTTCCTGGCCGGGTTCCAGGGGCAGGGGAGCCGGGCCTCGGCGGACGTCGACGTCGCGACCGCCGGCTCGTACCGGTTCGCCCTGCGGTATGCGAACGCCGTCGCCGGAGACGGCCAGCACACGACGCGCACGCTCTCGTTGTCCGTCGACGGCGGGGCGAACCGGACGGTGAGCCTGCCGCCCACCGACACCTGGGACACCTGGTCGCTCGCCGGTGCGGACCTGACGCTCGGCGCCGGCCGCCACACGATCACGCTGGCTCGCACCGCCGCCGACTCCGGCAACGTGAACGTCGACAGCGTCGCGCTGACGGCCCCGGGCGCGCCGTACCCGTCCGCCGCCGCGCGGGCGGTCACCGACTGTCCATTCGGGACTTCCTGCGAGGCCGAGGCGGGGCGTCCGGCCGGGTCGGCGAGCCGCGCGACCGATCACCAGGGCTTCTCCGGCAACGGTTTCCTCGCCGAGCTGAACCAGGGGGCGGGCCTGACCGAGCCGGTGGTGAACGTGCCCGCGGACGGCACGTACGCGCTCCAAGTCCGCTACGCCAACGGCCTCGGCGGCGACGGCCTCCACCAGGACCGGACTGCGACGGTCTCGGCCGGCGGCACGACGCGCCCGCTGACCCTGCCCGCCACCAAGGACTGGGACACCTGGGCCACCGCCTCGGTAGCGGTCCCGCTCAAGGCCGGCGCGAACGACGTCACGCTCGGCTGCCCGGACGCCGTCTCCTGCCACGTCAACCTCGACACCGTCTCCGTCACGGCGGCCGGCGCGCCCGCTCCGGCGCCGCACCTGGCGCTCGGCGGCTACCGCCGCGGCCTCGACGGGTTCAACGGCGACAACGGCGCCCCGGGCACCACCCCGGGCCTGCTGAACCGCGACGGCTGGTACCTGCTGGACGACACCGCTTCCGCGCTGTACGACCTGGGCACCCGTAAGGTCACCCCGCGGCCTGGCCTCGGCGCCAAGTCCTATCAGGACGGTTACCTGTTCGGTTACGGTCACGACTACCAGCGCGGCCTCGGCGACCTCGCCACCCTCACCGGCCCGCCGGAGCTGCTGCCACGCTGGGCCTACGGCGTCTGGTACTCCGAGTACTTCGACCGCACCGCGGCCGACTACCGCGACACCATCCTGCCGCGGTTCCGCGCCGAGGGCGTGCCGCTCGACGTGCTGGTCACCGACACCGACTTCAAGGCGCCCGACACCTGGGACGGCTGGTCGATGGACCGCACGAAGTTCCCCGACCCCCAGGGGTTCTTCGACTGGTCGGCGGCCCAGGGGCTGCACAACACGCTGAACATCCACCCCAGCATCCGCCGCTCCGACCCGAAGTTCGCGCAGGCGCAGGCCACCGCGAAGGGCAAGCTGCAGCCCTGTTCCGCGGGCGACAAGGATTGTTACGCCTTCGACTGGGGCGACCCGGACCAGCTCAAGGCCTACCTGGACCTGCACCGGGAGATGACGGACCAGGGCAACGACTTCTGGTGGCTGGACTGGTGCTGTGACCCGTCGCAGTCCTCTTTGGACGGCGTCACCCCGGACGCGTGGATCAACCAGCAGTACGCCACCGAAGCCGACAAGACGGTCGGCCGAGGGTTCGTCATCTCCCGGGCGTACGGCTCGCTGCAGGCCGGCGGCTACGGCAACCCGGGCGCCGTGCCCACCGGGCCGTGGGCGGACAAGCGCAGCACCATCCACTTCACCGGCGACACCTCGTCGACCTGGGGGACGCTGAAGGCCGAGGTCGGCTACACGCCGGGGGAGGCGGTGGCCACCGGGATGTCCGCGATCAGCCACGACATCGGCGGCCACATCGACACCACCGGCCTGCAGGGCTCCGAGACCTACGTCAGCGGCGGGAAGACCGTGCATTCGAACAAGCTGCCCGACGACATGTACGCGCGCTGGGTCCAGCTCGGCACGTTCCAGCCGGTGGACCGCTTGCACAGCAACCACAGCGACCGGCTGCCCTGGCAGTACGGGCCGGAGGCGAAAGCGTCGGCGGAGAAGTTCCTGAACCTGCGCGAAAACCTGGTCCCGTACACCTACACCCTGGCGCAGCAGGCCGCCGCGACCGGCGTGCCCGTGGTCCGGCCGGCCTACCTCCAGTACCCGGAGGAGGCGAACGCCTACACCACCGCGGGCAGCGAGTACCTGTACGGCCCGGACATGCTGGTCGCGCCGGTGACCACACCGGGCTCGACGGCGACCACGCCGGTCTGGTTCCCGCCGGGGCAGTGGACGGACTACTTCACCGGCCGCACCTACGCGGGCGGCACCACGCAGAACGTGACCACCGACCTCGGCTCGATGCCGGTGTTCGTCCGCGCGGGCGGGATCGTGGCGACCCGGACCGCGCCCGTCACGAACGACGTCCAGAACCCGCTCGACCGCGTCACGCTGACGGTGGCGAGCGGCGCGCCCGGCGCGTTCACGCTGTACGAGGACAACGGCACGAACGCCGGGCGGAGCGCGACCACGGGGGTGCACGCGAGCGGGCACAGCGTCCGGATCGACGGGGCCCGCGGATCGTTCGAGGGGCAGCCGAAGAGTCGCGTGTGGACGGTCTCGGTGCTGGGGGCCACGGCCCCGGCCCAGGTGACCGCGGACGGCCGGAAACTGCCGGCGTCCGCGTGGCACTGGGACGCCGCGACGCACACGCTGACGGTGGAGCTGCCTCGGCGGGACGTTCGCTCGCCGGTGACGGTGGGGTACTAGAGCAACCGTCGTTGCAGGACGTCGGCGAGGACCGCGGTCACGACCTTGCCGACGTCCTCCTGCTGGGTGCCGGCTGGTCGGGTGCTGTCCGGCTGGGTGCGGCCAGCGAACAGCAGGTGCCCGGCGCCGATCAGCGCGAGCGCCAGGGACGCGGTGTCGGCGTCGGCGGCGATGCGGCCCAGTTCGCTCTCGTCGGTGAGGTACGCGGCGAGCATGGCGCTCGCTTCGGTGAGGACCGGGATGCCGTAGGCCGGGCCGGTCGCGCGCAGCCGGGCGCGCAGCTCGTCGCGGAAGATGACCAGGCTGACGATCGCCACCGCGATCGGGTCGAACAGCTCCGTCACCGCGTCGGCGACGTTGCCGGCGACGCTGCCGATCCCGGCCGACGCGCGCAGGAGCGCGGCCTGGTCGTCGATCCGGGCGGCGCGGTCGCGCACGAGCTCGGCGAGGAAGGCGTCGAAGTCGGGGAAGTGCCGGTGGAGGACGCCCTTGGCGACGCCCGCCTCGTCGGTCACCGCCCGGCTGGTCAGCGCACCCGGCCCGTCGCGCAGCAGAACTCGTTCCGCGGCAACGAAAAGCTGCCGGCGCGCGTCGCGGATGTGGATGCCGGTCGGCACTGGTCTGGCCTCCGCCTTGGTTAAGTGGGCAGGTGCCCACTATGGTGGGCGCATGCCCACTTTACCGGAGCGTCCCCAGCCCTCGGCCGAGTCCCACCAGCAACGCGGGATGGCCGAGTCGTTCGGCGTGGATCCCGGGCGATACGACCGGGCGCGGCCCCGGTATCCCGACGCGCTGGTGCGGCGGATCGTGGCCGGCAGCCCCGGCCGCGCCGTGCTGGACGTCGGCTGCGGCACCGGCATCGGGGCCCGGCAGTTCCAGGCCGCCGGCTGCACGGTGCTCGGCGTCGACCCGGACGCGCGGATGGCGGAGTTCGCGCGGGGGAGCGGGGTCGAGGTCGAGGTGGCGACGTTCGAGGCGTGGGAGCCGGGCGGGCGGACGTTCGACGCGGTGGTCGCCGGGCAGGCGTGGCACTGGGTGGACCCGGTCGCGGGCGCGGCCAAGGCGGCGCGGGTCCTGCGGCCCGGCGGCCGGCTGGCGGTGTTCGGGCACGTGTTCGCGGCCCCGCCGGAGGTCGAGGCGGCCTTCGCCGAGGTCTACCGGCGGCTGGTGCCGGACTCGCCGCTGAACTCCGCGCCGGCCCGGACCCCGATGGAGATCTACCAGGCGATGTTCGCCCATGCCGCCGAGGGTTTCCGCGAGGCGGGCGGCTTCGGCGAACCGGAGCAGTGGCGGTTCGACTGGGAGCAGTCCTACACCCGTGACGCGTGGCTCGACCACCTGCCCACCACCGGCGTCCTCACCCGCCTCCCGCCACCCGAGCTGGCCGAGGTGCTGCACCACGTCGGCGCCGCCATCGACAACCTCGGCGGCAGCTTCACCATGCCGTACACCACCCTCGCCGCGACAGCGGTGCGGAACGGGCTGTCAGCGGCGAGCTGAGCTGGCGATTCAGCATAGGTCGACGGACGCGTCGCGGCCGACGCGGTTCCGGCCAGTCCCAAGCTTGCCAGTGCGGCCACGGCGGTTCCGTTTGTCCGTCAAGGACTCCTTACCTGCGTGGGACGCGGGTAAGGAGTCCTTGACGGATCCTGGGGCAGCGAGTCAGGCGCCCGGCCCAGCGGGGTCAAGGCCGGAGATCCGCCGCGTGCTGGCGATCAGCGCGTCGGTCGTCCGGCTCGCCCAGTCGAGGATCGCGCGGGTCTCCGTGTCGTCGTAGCGGGCCATGATCGTGCCCAGGTCCTCGACGAACGGGCCGAACGCGGTCGCCATCAGCGCGTCCATCCGCTCGTTCGGGAGCAGCTGCACGACGACCTTGCGGCGGTCGTGCGGGTCGGGGGCGCGCCGCACGTAGCCGGCCTTGGCCAGCCGGTCGAGCATCCGGGTGACCGCCCCCGTGGTGAGCCCGGTGTGCTCGCCGACCGCCCCCGCCGTGACCGGGCCGAGCCGTTGCAGCAGGTCCAGGCACTTGCGCTCGACCGCGCTGAGCCCCAGCAGCCGGCCGACGGCCTCGTGGAACACGACGATCGCCGTGGCGAAGTCGCGACCCAGCAGCTGTGCGTTCGCCGCCTGGTCGCCGGGGTCGGCTTGCGTCATGGGCCCACCGTACCTTACCGTTGCATTCTCTTAGTAGCCGTAATAATGATGCGTGCAGGGATCGGGGGAGCGAGATGCGAGTGGTCGTGGAGGTGTCCGATGCCTGAGGTCAGCGCGGGCCGCAAGGCGGCGTACGTGGGCTTGATGATCCTGAACGCCGCGGTCGACCTGCTGCTGCCGACGGTGGTGCTGGTCGCGCTCGCGCCGACCGGGTTGTCCGCCGCGGTGCTGCTGTCCATCGGCGGAACCCTGTTGGGGGGCAAGGCGATCGGCGGCCAGACCGGGTTCGGCGGGTTCCGCCGGCGGCTCGCGCTGGTCGCGGGGCTCGTCCCCACGGCGGCGATCGTCGGGTGTCACGTCGCCGGTCTCGGCGACGTGCCCAGCATGGTGGCGGGGGCGGTCGTCCTGGGGGCGATCGTGCTCGCCGACGTGTGGCGCGGGCGGCGCGGCGACCGCGCCGAGGGCGGGATCGACGTGTTCGCCCTGGTCGTGCTGGCCGAGGTCCTGACCGGCGTGGTGCTCACCTCGATCAGCGGCGACGCGCGTTTCGTCCTGGCGCGGATCTCGCTGTACCTGACCGTCGGCGGCCTGGTGATCCTGGCGTCGGCGTGGGCCGAGCGGCCGTTGATGCGCACCGCGCTCAAACCCGTTGCGGCCAAAGGGGAACCGGCCCGGGCCGAGGCGTTCGAGCGGGCCTGGGCGAACTCGCGGCGGTTCCGCGCGCTGTACCGGGGGATGACCGCCGGGCTGGGCGGGGTGCTGATCCTCGACGCCGTCGTGCGCGTGGTGATCATCTACAGCCAGCCGGCGGACGCCATCGTCGAGTCGTCGCTCACCTCGCAGCTCCCGCTGGTGATCCTGATCGTCGTGTGGTTCGCGGCGGGCCGCGGCCTCGCCGTGCCCCGCGCCGAGCGGATCCTGGAGGCCGAGCTGGCGAACGCCCCCGAGCCCGAAACCGCCGCGGCCCGCCCGGCGGACTAAGCGGGGATCGGGACCGGTTCCGCGGCTGGAGGGCAAGCTCGCGCCAGTCGCGAAGGAACTCGACGACTGGCGCGAGCCGGCCCTGTCCACCGGCTTCCCACCCGTGTGACTACGAAACCAGCGTCCAGCGCTGGAAGCCGCCGCCGGCCCGCTGGGTGACCGGCGCGCCGTCGGTGGCGGAGGCGGTGGTCAGCAGCAGCCCGCTCTTGGCCGAGGCGAACGTGTAGCCGCCGCCCTGGTTCGTGGCAGTCCAATGCTGGTTGGTGCCACCGGTGCAGGGCCACTGGATGACCGCGGCGCCCGAGGCGGTGGAACCAGCTTCGACGTCCGCGCACAGGCCGGATTCACGGTTGCGCAGCTCGTAGGAGCCGTCGGGCTGCCGGGTGAAGGCCCACTGCTGGTTGGCGCCGCCGTTGGCGGTCCAGGTGACCAGCCGGGTGCCGGCCGCGGTGCTGTGGCCGGGGACGTCGAGCGCCTTGCCGCCGATGGTCAGCACGTGCGTGCCGTCGAGCCCGGCGTTGCCGGCCGCGGTGATCGAAAGCGTCTGCTGGGACGCGGTGCGCGCGCCGCCGACCGGGCTTCCCGTCCGGTCGGTCCAGTACCGGGCCGGCGTGGTCTCGCTGAGCCGGCCGGACGCGCCGGAGAGGCCGAGCACCAAGCCGCTGTACCGGTTGACCAGCCGGTACGTGCCGTTCGCGGAGTGGATGACAAACCACTGCTGGCCGACGCTCGGGCCCCCGCTGCCGGCCGCGGTGACCGTCGGCGCGGTGCCCCACGCCCGGGTGCCCGGCGAGGCGGTGCCGACGCCGAGCAGCCCGCCGCTGGAGGCGTTGGTGATCCGGTACGAGCCGTCGCCGTTGGCCGCGAACGACCAGGCCGCGGAGCCGCTGCCGGAAGCCAGCGAGGTGGTCGCGGAGCCGCCCGGGACCTGGGCGAGCACCCGGCCGTCACCGTTGGCGATCCGGTACGCCTTCGCCGGGTCGAACGGCGACGCCGCGGGGTGGGCGCTGTCGACGGTGAGGTCGAAGTACGTGCCGGAAGCGTCCGCGGGGCAGCCGAACGCGCAGTAGGACCGGAAGTTCTTGCCGACGATGGACGAGCTGGTCTTGTTGGCACTGTCCAGGAACCAGCGGTACCACGACGCGTCGGTGTGGCTGCCGGTGTCGCCGGCCAGCCGCCACTTCTGCGTGGCGAGGTTGTCGGTGACGTAGAACTGCTGCGGCGCCTTGCCACTCTGGTCGACCGCCTGCGGCTCGCCGATGTACAGCCCGAGGTAGGCGTTGTAGGCGACGTCCATGACGAACAGCGGTGACGTCGGCGGCGTCTTGCCCGCGGCGACCTGTTCGGTGGTGGTCCCGGTGTTCGCCGGGTTGTACTCCTTCGACGCGGGCGTGTAGCCGGTCTGGTTGGTGCCGTCGACCGGCACCATGTTGCTCTCCCGCCCGCCGACGCCGGGCTCGGACCACTTGCCGTCGTACCACTTCTGCCAGCCGCCCGGCGCCATCTTGCCGGCGATCGGCGCCCGCGCGACGTGCTCGTAGAACGCCTTCCAGCCGCCGTTCTTGTCCACCACGCGCGAGCCGTAGTAGACGTAGAAGTAGCCCGAGGCGGTGTCCACCAGCAGCCGCTGGTCGCCGTCGCCGTAGTAGTACGTCTGCTGCGGGAAGGCGGCGGTGTCCCCGCGCCGGGTGCTGTACGGCGTCGTGATCACGTGCGCCTTGATGGCCCAGGTATGGCCGCCGTCCTTCGAGACCGCGTAGTCGATGGCGTCGTAGTGCAGGCCGTCGCCGAAGGGCTGCGGGGTGAACTCGTTGTGCACCAAGCCGTACCAGTCGCCGGTGTCCGGGTCGACCCAGACGCCGGACAGGTCGCAGAAGTTCTTCTGCGAGTAGCCGGAGCCGGCCGGCGGGGCGGTGGCCTCCTTGCCGGTGGGGCTGGTGTTGCACCGCCAGGTCGTGTCGTTGTTCTTGTCGCGGGAGTCGGCGGGGTTCACCGCGTCGCTCAGCTCGCTCGACTTCGTCGCGGAGTCGAAGTCCTTGCCGGTGTAGAACTCCCACTCCCGCGGGGCGTCCGCGCCGTAGTCGGCGGCGGACTGCTGGAAGTAGAAGGTGCCGTCCTTGTCGATATAGCCGCTCGCCGGGGTGTCGGTCGGGGTGGCGTAGGTACCGGTGCCGTTGACCGTGACGGTGTAGCCATCGGTCGGTGACGTCGCAGCCGCCGACGCGGATGCCGGGGCCAGCCCAGCGCACAGGGCCAGCCCGGTGAGCGCGACGGCGACTCTCCGGCCGGTCCCACGGGACCTGGGGTACGAGACGGGCATGACTCCTCATTCCTGCCGGGCGCCGGCCGACGCGGCTGGGGGACCTGGATGAGCGTTGATGTCGGAAAACTGGCCATAACAAACAAGATCAATCACATTTGGTGTGCAGTGATGATGCACTCCGGCGTATTTCACTGTCAACGGACGGCCGTCGTATAACGCCCTATACGTCCGCCCGCTGGGCGGTTCTGCGCGCTCGGCTGCGCATCGAATGCTCGAAGATGCAAAAAGATGCCATTGACGATGCACAAACCTGCATCTACGGTGACAGCTGTTGCTCACACTTGGCACGGATGGGGAGTCGATGAGCGGGACTTTCATGGCGGCGGAGATCGCGAGCCAGCCGGAGTGCTGGCGGGACGCGGCGAACCTGGCCGCGGCCAACGCGGGACTGCTGCCGGCGCCGGGCGCTCGCGTCGCGGTGGTCGGCTGCGGGACGTCGTGGTTCATCGCGCAGGCGTACGCGGTGTTGCGGGAGACGGCCGGGCTCGGGGAGACCGACGCGTTCGCCGCCTCGGAGTTCCCCGTCGGGCGGGCCTACGACCAGGTCGTGGCGCTCACCCGGTCGGGCACCACCACCGAGGTGCACACCCTGCTGGCCCGATTGGGCACAAGCGTGCCCACCACGGCCATCACCGGTGTCCCCGCCGAGATCGCCGGCGCCGCGGGCACCGTGGTGGACCTGTCCTCAGTGGACGAACGCTCGGTCGTGCAGACCCGGTTCGCCACCACGGCGCTGGCCATGCTCCGCGCGCACCTCGGCGAAGACCTCGCCCCGGTGATCGCGCAGGCCGAGCGCGCGCTGGCCGAGCCGCTGCCGGCCGAGCTGGTCGAGGCGGAGCAGTTCAGCTTCCTCGGCACCGGCTGGTCGGTCGGCCTGGCCAACGAGGCGGCGCTGAAGTTCCGCGAGGCCTGTCTGCTGTGGACGGAGTCCTACCCGGCGTGGGACTACCGGCACGGCCCGATCAGCATCAGCGAGCCCGGCCGCGTCACCTGGATGTTCGGCGCTTCGCCGGACGGGCTGGCCGATGACGTCCACCGGGCCGGGGGCGTGTTCGTCGAGACCGGGCTGGACCCGATGGCCGACCTGGTGCGCGCCCAGCGCGTCGCGGGCGCGATCGCCGGGCGCAAGGGACTGGACCCGGACAACCCGCGGAGCCTCACGCGCTCCGTCGTGCTGAGCTGAGCATGACGCTCCTCGCGGCGGTCGACGTCGGCGGCACCACGGTCAAGGCCGCGGTGTACGAGCCGGGCCGCTGGGCGAAGCGGGCCGAGCTGCGTCGTCCCACCGTCCGTCCCACCGCCCGTGGCGAGGACCCGGCGGTGGCCGTGGCGGAGCAGGTCGGGGCCATGGTTCAGGAATTGGCCGAGGGGCTGGCCGGGGAACTGGCCACGGACGGGCCGGTCGCCGCCGCCGGGGTCGTGGTGCCCGGGGTGGTCGACGAGGCCGCGGGGATCGCGCGGTTCGCGGCGAACCTCGGCTGGCGTGACGCGCCGTTGCGCGAGCTGCTGGCCGAACGCCTGCCGATGCCGGTCGCCTTCGGCCACGACGTCACGGCGGGCGGGCTGGCCGAGCACCGGTTCGGCGCCGCCCGCGGGTTCGCCGACGCCGCGTTCGTCCCGGTCGGCACCGGGATCGCCGCGGCGCTGCTGCTCGGCGGCCGTCCGCACCGCGCGGCCGGGCACGCCGGGGAGCTGGGCCACGTCGACGTCGGCCACGGCCACCGCTGCGGCTGCGGCGCCACCGGCTGCCTGGAGGCGGTCGCGTCCGCGGGCTCGATCGCCCGCCATTACACGGAACGGTCCGGCCGGGCGGTCACCGGTGCGCGCGAAGTGCTCGATGCAGACGACGACGTGGCACGCGAGATCGTCGAGGAAGCCGTGACGGCGCTGGCCGCCGGGCTGCGGCTGCTGGTCACGCTCGTCGCCCCCGAAGTCGTGGTGCTCGGCGGCGGGCTGTTCGAAGCGGGCGGGCTCCTCGAACGCGTCGACCGGCGGCTGGCCGAGTCGCTCATTTTCCAGCGGCGGCCGGTGTTGCGCCGCGCGGAGCTGGGTGACGAAGCCGGTTGCCTGGGCGCGGGCCTGCTGGCGGCCGAGCTGCTGGAACCGGCGGTGGCGCCGTGATCCTCACCGTCACCCCGAACGCCGCGCTCGACGTGACGTACACAGTGGACAGTCTGGTCCCGGACGAGGTGCACCGGGTCTCGGCCGTGCGGCAACGCGCCGGGGGCAAGGGGATCAACGTCGCCCGCGTGCTGTACGCGCTGGGCGCCGACACCTGGGCGGTCGCGCTGGCCGGCGGCGCCACCGGCAGCTCCGTCGCGCAGGAGCTCGCGGCTTCCGGCGTGCCCGCCGAGCTGGTCCCGATCGCGGGGGAGACCCGCCGGACCACCACCGTGCTCTCGACCGCCGACCACGCGGTCACGCTGTTCAACGAGCCGGGCCCGGTGGTCACGGCGGGGGAGTGGGCGGCGCTGGTCGCCGCGGCCGGACGGCACAGGCCGGAGGTGCTGGTCTGCTCCGGCAGCCTGCCGCCCGGCGCGCCACCCGACGGGTACGCCCAGCTCGCCGCGACCGGCGTCCCGACCGTGCTCGACAGCTCCGGCGACGCCCTGCTGGCCGGGCTGGCCGGACGGCCGGCCGTGGTCAAGCCGAACGCCCGGGAACTCGTTGAGGTCACCGGGATCCGTGACCTCGAGGCGGCCGCGGGCGAGCTGCGGAAGGCCGGGGCGGGCGCGGTGGTCGTGTCGCTCGGCCGGGACGGCCTGCTCGCCGTCACCGCGGCCGGCACCTGGCACGCGGCGCCGTCCGCCGCGCTGCGCGGGAACTCGACCGGGGCCGGTGACGCGGCCGTCGCCGGGATCGCGCTCGGGATGTGCCGCCACGAACCGTGGCCGCAACTGCTGCGCCGGGCCGTCGCGCTGTCCGGCGCGGCCGTGCTCGGGCCGCTGGCCGGCGACGTCGACCTGCCGCACTACCACCGAGAACACGACCGGGTCGCCGTGCGCGCCCGGGGAAGCTGAGGAGGGCCACATGCCATTGGTGTCCACCGGGGATATCGTCGGCGACGCCGTGGCGCGGCGCCGGGGCTGCGGGGCGTTCAACGCCATCCAGCTGGAGCACCTCACCGCGATCGTCGACGGGGCCGAGGCCGCGGACGCCCCGGTGATCGTGCAGCTGAGCCAGAACGCGGTGCGCTACCACGGTGCGCTCGCCCCGGTCGGCGGCGCCGCGCTCGCCGAGGCGCGGGCGGCGGGCGTCCCCGTGGCCGTGCACCTGGACCACGCCGAGTCGCGTGAGCTGGTGCGCGAGGCCGTCGACCTTGGCTTCGGCTCGGTGATGTTCGACGGGTCCACATTGGACTACGAGGACAACGTGCGGGCGACGCGCGAGGTCGCCGCGTACTGCCACGACCACGGCGTCTGGGTGGAGGCCGAGCTGGGGGAGGTCGGCGGGAAGGACGGGGTGCACGCGCCCGGCGCCCGCACCGACCCGGGCGAGGCCGCCGAGTTCGTCGCGAACACCGGGGTGGACGCGCTGGCCGTGGCGGTCGGCAGCTCCCACGCGATGCTGACCCGCGACGCGGCGCTCGACTTCGAGCTGATCGCCGCGTTGCATGCGGCGGTGCCGGTGCCGTTGGTGCTGCACGGTTCTTCGGGCGTGCCCGACGCGGGCCTGGCCGGCGCCGTGGCGGCGGGGATGACGAAGATCAATATCGCCACCCAGCTCAACAAGGTGTTCACCGCGGCCGCGGCGGGCGACTGGCGTGAGCACCCCGACCGCGTGGACCCCCGCCGGTACCTCGGCGCGGGCCGGGCGGCGGTCGCGGTCGAGGTGCGGCGGTTGCTCGGTGTGCTCATGCTGGGACACGCGGAAACCGCCAGGTGACGATTGTGCAGATTTACCGACCGAACTTGTTGACAGATGCGTGAAGTCACACAAAACTGCGCGCTAATGCGCAGAAAAATGCGTTATTCCCTAGATCAGGTGGTGGCCATGCGGGTAGCACGAGGCAAGCGTTCCGAGGGTCCGGTCCCCGGGCTCCGGGTCCGGTCCGCCCGGACCTCACGGACGAAGCTGGCGGTGGCCCTCACAACCGGGACCGCGCTGTTGCTCGCCGGGTGCGGCGGCGGGGACGCCGACGCGGGCGGCACCGGCGAGAACGCGCTGCCCGGCGTCGACCAGTACCTCAACGCGCCGTGTCCCGAGCCGGGGGTCAAGCCCGCCACGGGCAAGGAGGTCACCTACTGGTCGATGTGGACCGCCGACGAGCCGCAGGGCAAGGTGCTGCAGAAGGCCTTCAAGTGCTTCCAGGACAAGACCGGCGTGCACGTCGACGTCCAGTGGCTCGGCCGCAAGGCCTACACGCAGAACCTGGTGCCCGCGCTGAACACCGACACCGTGCCCGACCTGTTCGACCAGGACGTGAGCAAGGTCGGCGCGGCGATCATGACCCCGGGCGGCACGCAGAGCCTCGACGACGTCTACGGGATGAAGGTCGGTGAGGGCGACAAGACGGTCAAGGACGTGCTTTCGCCCAGCTCGTACGACTTCCCGCAGAACAAGGACCACGAGGGGCACAACTTCCTGGTCCCGTACACCGTCCAGTCGAGCGCCTGGTGGTACAACAAGGACACTGCGGGCGCCGTGGCGCAGCCGAAGACGATGGACGAGCTGACCGCCCTGTTCGACAAGGCGAAGGCCGACGGCAAGGCGGCGATCAGCCTGGACGGGGACATCCCGTTCTACAACATGTACTTCTTCACCCAGCTGGCCGAGCGCTACGTCGGCTCCGGCGGGCTGTACAAGGCGGCCACCGACCCCACCGGCGCGGCCTGGACGTCCGACCCCGGCTTCCTCAAGGCCGCCACCGAGACCGCGAAGCTGCCGAAGTACTTCATCGACGGCTGGGACGCGGCGAAGTTCCCGCAGGTGCAGCAGCGCTGGGCGGACGGCGACTCGCGTTACCTCTACGTCGGCACCTGGGCGCCGAGCGAGACCCGCGAGTACCTCGACAAGGAGGGCGCCGGCACGAAGATCTCGTACGGCTCCTTGCAGTTCCCGATGCCGCCGGGCGCCACGCACGACACCGTCGAGCAGATGTCGATCGGCTTCGCGGTGCCGAAGAAGGCCAAGAACGCCGAGGCCGCGAAGGCGTTCATCGCCTACTTCCTCAACAAGGACATCCTCTCCGGCATCCCGGCCGTCGCGGACAACCTGGTGCCCCGAGCCGACCTCGCCGTGCCCGACGACCTCAAGCAGGTCAAGTCCGCGATGGACGACCCGAAGAAGGAGCACGTGCTGCAGTACGACGGGATCGACGGCGTCGCCGGCGGCAAGTGGCAGACCGACGTGTTCGACCCGGCGGACCTGGCGCTGCTCAAGGGCCAGCTGAACCCGCAGCAGTTCATCGCGCAGCTTTCGGCCAAGAGCGCCGCGTTCTGGAAGAACCAGGGCTGATGACGGCCGCGACTCGGGTGGTGCGGGGCCCGGCCGCCCGCGCCACCCGCGGGGCGCACCTCGGCCGCAAGCGCCGGCTGTTCTGGCCGTTCGCCGTCCCCGCTCTGGTGCTGTACCTGGCTTTCCTGGTGCTGCCGACGATCGCCACGGTGGTGCTGAGCTTCACCCACTGGGCCGGGGCCGGCGACACGCCCGAGCCCGACGGCGTGACCAACTACGTGCAGATGTGGCAGAGCGACTCGTTCCAGTACGCCTTCCGCAACACGCTGGTGTACGTCTTCCTCGGCGGCATCGGCACGTTCGCGGTCGCGTTCCTGTTCACCATGGTGCTGCGGGACATGCGCGGCGGCAAGGTGATCCGGGCGATCCTGTTCTTCCCGAACATCGTCGCGCCGGTGGCGCTGGGCATGTTCCTCGGCTTCGTGTTCAAGTACCAGCCGGGCAAGCAGGGCCTGGCGAACTACGTGCTGGAGCACGTCGGCGCGGACGCGGCGAAGTTCCTCGCCCCGGCCAACGTGACCGGGGTGGTGACCGCGTCGCTGATCTGGGCCAGCTCGGGCTTCTACATCACCATCCTGATGGCCGCGGTCGACCGGATCCCGCCGTACCTGTACGAGGACTCGGACCTGGCCGGGGCGTCGCCGTGGCAGAAGTTCCGCAACATCACGCTGCCGATGACCTGGGACGTGGTCGGGGTCGCCGGGGTGCTGTGGACGATCAACGCGCTGAAGATCTTCGAGCTGGTCTTCGTGCTGGCCGGGCCGGGCACCTACGCGCCGCCGAACCAGGCGTGGACGCTCGGCATCTACGTGTTCGACCGGACCTTCGGCTCCAACGGCACGCCGGACTTCGGCGCCGCCTGCGCCTGCGCGGTCGCGATGATCGCGCTCGTGTCGGTGCTCGTCGTCCTGCTGCGCCGGTTGATGCGCCGTGACGCCATCCAGTTCTGAGGGGGAGACCATGTCCGTCACGGACGCGCCCGCGCCCGCCGCCCGGGCGGCGAAACCGGCGCGGAAGCCGCCGCGCCGGCCCAAGCCCGCGCCCGGGTCCCGGCGGCTGAGCCCGCTGCGGCTGCTCGGCTCGGCGATCGTGTGGCTGTTCACCGCCGGCAACGTGCTGGTGCTGTACTGGCTGCTGTCCGCCTCGTTCAAGACGCCGGTGGAGATCTTCACCAAGCCGTTCGCCCTGCCGTACCAGTGGTTCCACCTCGGCAAGCCGTTCCGGAACTTCGTCTACGCCTGGAACAACGCCGGGTTCGGCAACGCCGTGGTCACCACCGTGGTGCTGGTCGGGCTGGCCACCGTGGTCACGGTCGCGGTGTCGGCCCCGGCGGCGTACGCGCTGACCCGGCTCGGCGTCCGCGGCTCCGGCCCGCTGACCAACGTGGTCGCGATCGGCATGGGCGTGCCGTTCCAGACCGTGATCATCCCGCTGTTCGTGGTGATGAGCAAGATCCACCTGGACAACGAGTACGGGCTGTTCCTGGTCTACGTCGCGCTGTCCATCCCGTTCACCGTGTTCCTGCTGACCGGGTTCTTCCGCTCGCTGCCGGACGAGCTGGAGGAGGCGGCGGCGATCGACGGCGCGTCCCCGCTGCGCACGTTCTTCTCGGTGATGCTGCCGCTGGCGCGCGGCGGGCTGATCACCGCGCTGACGCTCAACGCGATCGGGCTGTGGAACGAGACCCTGCTCGCGATCGTGTTCCTCAAGGACCAGGCGCACTTCACGCTTTCGCGCGCGCTGTTCACCTTCTACGGCGCGGCCAGCTACCAGTCGGAGTACGGCGGCCTGATCGCCGGCGTCGCCATCGTGGTGCTGCCGATGCTCGTGCTCTACCTCGTGCTCGCCCGCCGGATCATCACCGGACTCACCCTCGGCGCCGGAAAGTAGGACCCCATGGCCACCGTGAGCTTCACCGACACCACGCGCTACTACGCGGGGGTCGAGCGGCCCGCCGTCGACGGCCTCGACCTCGAGATCGCCGACGGCGAGTTCCTCGTCCTGGTCGGGCCGTCGGGCTGCGGCAAGTCGACCACCCTGCGGATGCTGGCCGGCCTCGAGGGCGTCGACGACGGCTCGATCCACATCGGCGACCGCGACGTCACCGACCTGCCGCCGAAGGACCGGGACATCGCGATGGTGTTCCAGAACTACGCGCTCTACCCGCACATGAGCGTGGGCGACAACATCGGCTTCCACCTGAAGATCGCCAAGATGGCGAAGGCCGAGCGGGACCGGCGCGTGCGCGAGGCCGCCGAGCTGCTCGACCTGACCGGGTACCTGGACCGCAAGCCGGCGAAGCTGTCCGGCGGCCAGCGCCAGCGGGTCGCGATGGGCCGCGCCATCGTCCGCGAGCCGAGTGTGTTCCTGATGGACGAGCCACTGTCCAATCTGGACGCGAAGCTGCGGGTGCAGACGCGCACACAGATCGCCTCGCTGCAGCGGCGGCTGGGCGTCACCACGTTGTACGTCACGCACGACCAGGTCGAGGCGATGACGATGGGCGACCGGGTGGCGGTGCTCAAGGACGGCCTGCTGCAGCAGTGCGACACACCGGTCGGGCTGTTCGCACGGCCGGTGAACGTGTTCGTCGCCGGGTTCATCGGCTCGCCCGCGATGAACCTGCTCACCACCACGGTGGACGACGAGGGCGCGCTGGTCGGCGGCACCCGGCTGCCGCTGACCCCGGCGCAGCGCTCGGCGCTGACCGGGCCGGGGATCGTCGCCGGCATCCGGCCTGAGGGCTGGGAGACCGGCGAGGGCGGGCTGGCCGCCGTGGTCGAGGTGGTCGAGGAGCTGGGCAGTGACCAGTACCTGTACTGCCGCAGCGAAACCGCCGGGGTGCTGACCGTCCGCACACCCGGGATGGCGCCGTGGCAACGCGGGCAGCAGATCGGCCTGACGCCGAAACCGGGCTCGGTGCACCTGTTCGACGAGGCCACCGGCGACCGGCTGCCGGACGCATGACCAGCCTGAGCGTGACCACGCTGGTGCTGCCCGCGGCGGCGCTGGGCCCGGAGAACCCGTTGCCGCCGCTGGTGAAACCCGCGCCGGTGCAGCAGGTGGCGAACCTCGCCGAGCTGCCCGCGGACCTGGCCGAAGGGCTCGGTTACGGCCAGCTCGCCACAGTGCTGCCGTACCGGCTGCAGGACGGCTACACCCGCGAGCGGACCGAGACCGAGCTGCCCGCGCTGGTGCTGGAGAACGACCGGCTGCGCGCGACCGTGCTGCCCTCGCTCGGCGGACGGCTGTATTCCTTGTGGCACAAGCCGTCCGGGCGTGAGCTGCTCTACCGGAACCCGGTGTTCCAGCCCGCGAACCTGGCGCTGCGCGATGCGTGGTTCGCCGGGGGCGTCGAGTGGAACCTGGGCAGCACCGGGCACACCGCGCAGACGTGCGCGCCGATGTTCGCCGCCCGGGTCGAGGGCCCGGACGGCACGCCGGTGCTGCGGCTGTGGGAGTGGGAGCGCACCCGGGACCTGCCGTACCAGCTGGACTTCTCCCTGCCTGAGGGCTCGGACTTCCTGCTGGTGGGCGTGCGTGTGCGCAACCCGCACGCGCGCGCCGTGCCGGTGTACTGGTGGTCGAACATCGCCGTGGCGGAGGAGCCTGAGACCCGGGTGCTCGTGCCTGCGACGGAGGCCTGGCACTACGGCTACGGCGGGCGGCTCGACCGCGTCGAGGTGCCCGGAGACCTGACCTACCCGGCCCGCGCGGACGCGGCGGCGGACTACTTCTTCGAGCTGCCGGACGAAACCCCGCGCTGGATCGCCGCGGTCGACGGGCGCGGGGACGGGCTCGTCCAGGCTTCGACCCGGCGGCTGCGCGGGCGGAAGCTGTTCGTCTGGGGCGAGTCCGCGGGCGGGCGGCGCTGGCAGGACTGGCTGGCGCCGGGCGCCCCGGGCTACCTGGAGATCCAGGCCGGGCTCGCGCGGACGCAGCTGGAGCACCTGCGCCTGGACGCCGGCGAGTCGTGGGACTGGCTGGAGGCCTACGGCCCGGTGTCGGCCGACCCCGCCGTGGTGCACGGGCCCGACTGGGCCGCGGCCACGGAGCTGGTCCAGGCGTCCGTGCCGGCGCTCGACGAGCGTCACCGGGAGTGGCTGACGGTGGCCGACGTGCAGCCGGAGTCCTTGCTGCACCAGGGTTCTGGGTGGGGTGCGCTGGAGGTGCATCGCACGATGGCGGGCTTGCCGGGCACACCGTTCCCGGCGTCGGCGATGGGCCCGGAGCAGGAGCCGTGGCGCGCCCTGCTGGACGGCCAGCCGCCGTCCGGCTCGCCTTCGGCGGTGCCCCCGCCGACGCTCGTCGGTCCGGCGTGGGCGGACCTGCTGGAGCACGCGCCGGAGAACTGGCTGACCTGGTACCACCGCGGCGTGGCCCGGTGGGCCGCCGGCGACCACGACGGCGCCCGCTCGGCGTGGCGATCGTCGCTCGCGGCGGCGGAAAACCCTTGGGCCTTGCGGAACCTGGCCGTGGCGTCGGCTGATCAGCGTGAAGCAGCGGAACTGTATGAACGCGCGCTTCAGCTGGCACCGGACCTGCTGCCGTTGGCCATCGAGGCGATCACGGCGCAGCTGGACGCGGAGCTGCCGAAACGCGCCGCGGTGTTGCTGGAGGCGTGGAACGGCGAGACTTCGGGGCGGCTGCTCTTCCTCACCGCGCGCACCCGCCTCGCCCTGGGCGACGCGGCGGGAGCGCGTGCGGTCTTCGAGGCGGGCTTCGAGGTGCCCAACATCCGTGAGGGCGAGACGTCCCTTTCGGACACCTGGGCGGCGGTGACCGCCACGCCGTTGCCCGCCGAATACGACTTCCGGATGACACCCCCGTGAGCGCCGGGCCTCCCGGGCTCCCGGGGCCGGTCGTTCGGGCATGTCGCGTGCGGAGGTGCGCCCGAATGCAGCATACTGCTCGAATCAGGGGCCTTGAGCGCATCCACTTGAGCGAAGTGGGCGTGGTGCCGGTCCCGCGAGCAGCTAGGGAGTACCGCCGATGGCCCGGCACGAACGGTTGAGCACCCTGCTGGACATGCTCGGGCAGCGGGAGAAGATCGATGTCGAGGACGTGGCCGAGGAGCTGGATGTCTCGGCCGCCACGATCCGGCGCGACCTCGACCACCTGGCCGAGCAGCAGCTGCTCACGCGCACCCGCGGCGGCGCGGTGGCCAACGACCTCGCCTACGACCTGCCGTTGCGCTACAAGACCGCGCGGCACGTGCCGGAGAAGCAGCGGATCAGCGCGGCCGCGGCGGCGCTCGCCGAACGCGGGATGGCGGTGGGCCTCAACGGCGGCACCACCACCGCGGGGGTCGCGCGCGCGTTGGCGATCCGCTCGGACCTGTCCGGGCGCGGTGACGCGTCGGGCCTGACCGTGGTGACGAACGCGCTGAACATCGCGCACGAGCTGGCCGTGCGGCCGAACGTCAAGATCGTGGTGACCGGCGGCGTCGCGCGCCCGCAGTCGTTCGAGCTGAGCGGCCCGCTCGCCACGCGGGTGCTCAGCGAGCTGACCATCGACCTGCTGTTCCTCGGCGTCGACGCGTTCGACCCGGACGCGGGCGCGTTCGCCCACCACGAGGGCGAAGCGAGCATCAACCGGCTGATGGTCGAACGCGCCGAGCGGGTGGTGGCGGTGGCCGACGGCTCGAAGCTCGGCCGTCGCGCGTTCGCCCGGATCTGCCAGGTGGGCGAGGTCGACATGCTGGTCACCGACGTCGACGCGGACCCGGCCGCGGTGAAGGCCTTCGAGGCCGCCGGGATCGAGGTCCGCGCGGTCTGACGCCGGGTCAGCCGAAGTCAGCCGAAGTCCGCTAAGGCCTCCTTACCCGCGTGCTACGCGGGTAAGGAGGCCTTGACGGACCTGGCCGCAGCCCGCGGCAGCCGCGTCAGGCTGCGGGGCGGGTCAGTGTGCAGCCGGGCCGGGACAGGTCGAGCACCGAACCGGCGGCCAGGCAGGCCGGGAGCATCGTGGTCCGCTGCCCGTACCGCTGTCCCTTGTGGACAGTGACCGTGCCGTCGGCGGCCACCTCGCACGGGTTGTTCTCCGTGCACTGCCCGCCGTCGTCGTTGCCGGTGTTGTGCACCCCGACCACGGTGACGCCGTCCGCGGCGACCAGCGGTGAGCCGGAGGCCCCGTGCGACGCCCCGCACTTGCTGTCATAGCGGTACGAGTCGTCCTGCTGATAGCCGGCTTCACGCAGGTGCGGCACCACGGCGTCCACCGAGCAGCTGAAGCGCGCGCCCACTCCGGCGGACACGACGTCGACGCGATCACCGGCCCGCGCCGGAGTGGTGGCCAGCCGGAACACCCGTGCGCCGGCCGCCTTGAGCTGGGCGTAGGTGGTGTCCAATCGGTACAGCGCGACGTCGGTGCCGGTCATGGTCGCGTACACCAGCCGGGTCGCCTTGGCGGTGGCCTGGGTGTACCCGTCGCGGCCTTCCACCTGCACCGGGATGTCGGCGGGCTGGTCGGCCAGCGCCGAACCGGGCTTGGGCCGGTCGCCCTGCACGCAGTGGCCGTTGGTCAGCAGCAGGGCCGGGTCGCCGGGCCGGGAGGCGGCAGTGCGGACCACCGACGCCGAGCAACCGCCCAGGCCGGCCGTCCCGGCCATGTCCGGGACCGGGCTGTCCGGCGGCACGCTGGTGCCGCTGACGATGCCGTCGATCCAGCCGAGGTACGAGTGCACGTCGGTGTACACCACGGGCTGGTCGTCGCCGTTGGAGCCGCTGACCGCGCCGATCAGCGTCCACCCGTCCCCGTCGCGCACGACCGCGGGGCCGCCGGAGTCCATGTTGGTCGCCGCGACGCTGCCGTCTTTGGCGCCCACACACAGTTCCCGCGCCGTGATGCCGCTGAGCACGCACTCCGCGGCCGGCTGCACCACGGTGCCGGCCTCACGCAGGTGTTCCGGGTAGCACCGCGGCTCCCGCTGGTCGCAGGTCACGCCCCAGCCCATGATGCGGGTCGGGGCGCCGTCGGCCGGCCTGGCCGAGGGCAGGCTCGCCGGCCGGCTCGGCACCGGGGCCGCCAGGTGCAGCAGCGCCAGATCGCCGTCCTGGGGCGGGTACGGGGAATAGCTGTAGAACTTGTCCACATCGACCAGCCGGCCGCCCGAAATCGTGCTGGCCGAGCCGATGCGGACCTTCCAGCCACGCGGGGTGCCGGCCTGGGCCGAGGTGGGGTTGCGGGCACAGTGGCCGGCGGTCACCACCCACTGCGGCGCGATGAGCGTGACGCCGCAGACGTGGCCGTCCGCCCGGGGTGAATCGAAGGGCCGTTGCAGCGACCCCATGAACGAGTAGGCCTGGGCCGATTCGACGCCACCGCGGATGGCCAGCGCGGGCGTCGCTGCCGCAGTCGCCGCGACTACGGCGATGGCCGAAGCGAGAACTACTGATTGAACACGCATGGGCCCACCGTGGCGTGGCTATGTCCTCGGCCGTCGCCCGTTGGGTAACAGCTCGTCGACGGGTGCGACGGAAGTAGGGATTAACCGGTACGGACGCTGACAAGCGCGGTGGCGTGGGCTATACAGAGCACATCATGCGCGTTCATGCGTGAAAGGTGCCGATAATGAGCAGTGTTGCGCAGAAGCTAGGTGTGTTAGCTGCAGTTTCCATGCTGGGGCTGGCGCCGGCGGCGGCGTCCGCCGACCCGTCCCCGCCGTCCGGGCAGCTGGGCGCCCTCACCGGGATCTCCGCGGACGGGCCGGTGGTCACGCTGAACTCGGGCGCCGCCGCCGTGCGCGTGAGCTTCCCGGACGCGGCGGCGGTCCGGGTCTGGCTCGCCCCGGACGGCACCTTCGCCGACCCGGCGGGCAGCAAGATCGTCCTGCCGCGTGGCCCCGGCGTGACGCCGCGCCAGGCCGACAAGGGCGCCTACTGGGCCATTTCCACGCCGAAGGCGACGCTGCGCGCGTACAAGAACCCGCTGCGCTTCGCGCTCTACGACGGCACGGACACCCAGCGCCGGTGGGAAGAGGCGGCGCCGCTGTCGTGGACCGGAACCACGACCACGCAGACGCTCACCCGCGGCGCGTCCGAGCAGTTCGTCGGCGGCGGGGAGCAGAACGGCCGGTTCAGCCACCGCGACCAGACCATCAAGATCTTCGCCGACGACAACTGGAACGACGGCGGCGCACCGAACTCGCAGCCGTTCTACGCCTCCACCGCGGGGTACGGCGTGCTGCGCAACACCTTCTCCCCGGGCTCCTACTCGTTCACCGCCCCGGTGAAGACCACGCAGGACGAGCGCCGGTTCGACGCCACGTACGTGGTGGGTGACAGCCTCAAGGACGTCATCTCCGGCTACACCGACCTCGTCGGCAAGCCTTTCGTGCCACCGATCTATGGCCTCGAGACCGGTGACTCCGACTGCTACCTGCACAACGCCAACCGCGGTGAGCGGCACACGCTCGACGCGCTGAAGGTCGCCGACGGCTACGCCCAGCACGGCATGCCGAACGGCTGGATGCTCGTCAACGACGGTTACGGCTGCGGTTACGAGAACCTGCCGCAGACCGGTGAAGGGCTGCGCAAGGACAACATGCAGCTCGGCCTGTGGACCGAGAACGGCCTGCCGAACCAGGGCGACGAGGTCAAGGCCGGCGTCCGGGTGCGCAAGCTCGACGTCGCGTGGGTCGGCCCCGGCTACCAGTTCGCGCTGGACGCGTGCGACACCGCGCACCAGGGCATCGAGGCCAACAGCGACGCGCGCGGCTTCGTCTGGCAGCCGGTCAGCTGGGCCGGGGCGCAGCGCTGCGGCGTGCTGTGGAGCGGCGACCAGTCCGGTTCCTACGACTACATCCGCTGGCAGATCCCGACCTACGCCGGGGCCACCACCTCCGGCATCGCCTACAGCACTGGTGACATCGACGGCATCTTCGGCGGCAGCCCGCAGACCTACGTCCGCGACCTGCAGTGGAAGACGTTCCTGCCGGTCGCGATGACCATGGACGGCTGGGCCTCGGCCGACAAGCAGCCGTGGCAGCAGGGCGAGCCCTACACCTCGATCAACCGCCAGTACCTGATGCTCAAGGAACGGCTGCTGCCCTACACCTACAGCTATTCGGTGCAGGCCAGCAAGACCGGCGTCGGCCAGGTGCGCCCGCTCGCGCTGGAGTACCCGGACGACCCGAACGTGTGGACGGACAAGGCGAAGTACGAGTTCCTGTCCGGCACCGACTTCCTGGTCGCGCCGGTGTACGAGAACTCCAACGTGCGTAACGGGATCTACCTGCCGAAGGGCACCTGGGTCGACTACTGGAGCGGGAAGACCTACACCGGTCCGACCACTGTGGACAATTACGACGCGCCGCTGAACAAGCTGCCGCTGTTCGTCCGCGGTGGTGCCGTCGTGCCGATGTGGCCCGAGGGCACGACCTCGTGGCAGACCCGGGACAAGTCCGAGCTGGACCTCGACGTCTACCCGCAGAGCCAGGGCGGGTTCACGCTGACCGAGGACGACGGCGTCACGCGGGCGAACCAGCAGGGGGCGCAGGCCACCCAGCGGTTCACCGTGGACGCGCCGAAGTCGGGTCCCGGCACGGTGACCGTCGGGATCGGGGCGAGCACCGGTTCGTACGACGGGAAGCCGGCGTCGCGGAAGTACCAGCTGACCGTCCACACGGGATCGAAACCGGTGGTCGTGCAGGCCGGGAACGGGCTGCTGCGCCAGTACGGCAGCCGCGCGGAGCTGGACAAGGCCGCCACCGGCTGGTTCTACGACGGTTCCGTGGTGCGCGTGAAGACCGCGCCGATCGCGGCCGGGGACACCCAGGACGTGCGGCTGTTCGGCACGAGCGCGGTCGGCGGGGTCTTCCCCGCGGACCAGAACGGGGCGGTCGCGCTGGCCGCGCCCGGTTTCGTCGCCCCGGGCACGGCGGCGACGGCTTCGGTGAGCTTCACCAACGGCACTCCGCTGCCGGTCGGCGACGTCGCGCTCTCGGTGCAGGCGCCGGCCGGGCTGCGCGCCGATGTCGGACGGGCGCCCGGCGGCCTGGTGTGGCCGGGGCAGAAGGTCACGGTGCCGGTGACGCTGACGCCGTCGGCCGGGCTGAAACCGGACGACTACCAGCTCACCGCGTCGGCGAGTTACCTGGCGCGGCTGATCCCGCACCAGGTCACCGATTCGGCGACGGTGACGGTGCCGCACGCCTCGGTGGCCGAGGCCGCGGGGAACGTGGGCGTCACCGATGCCGCCCACCTGGCCGCCGGCAACCTCGACGGCGGCGGAAGCAGCTTCCGCGCCGACGGCCTGGCCCAGGCCGGGCTGAGCCCCGGCGCGAAGTTCACCGCGGACGGCGTGGCGCTCACCTGGCCGGACGCGGGCACGGGCAAGCCGGACAACGTCGTCGCGGCCGGCCAGACGATCGCCGCGGCGGGCAGCGGGAGCAAGCTGGTGCTGGCCGGCACGGGCACCGGCACGGCGAAGGGCACGGTGGTCGTCCACTACGCCGACGGCAGCACCGGGCAGGCGGACGTGTCCTTCCCGAACTGGTGCTGCGCCGACGCCGGCGGCGCGACCACGGTGGCGAGCGTGCTGGGCAAGAACACCCCGGCCGGTCCCGCCTACCCGACGACGCCGTACCGCGTCTTCGCCGCGACGGTGCCGCTGACGCCCGGCAAGGAGGTCAAGGCGTTCACGCTCCCGTCGAACTCCGCGATGCACGTGTTCGCGGCCGCCGTCGGCTGATTTGCTCGTGAGTGTTTATGACGGTTCTAACCGTCATAAACACTCACGAGCTTTTTGTCCCAGTCCGTGAACGCGGCCACCAGATCGGCGGGGGCGTCGGCCGACCGCAGGCGGCGGGCCTGGTCTTCGACGTAGTGGCGGTAGAGCGGCAGGAGGCCCGCGGCCAGTTCGGGCGCGACTTCCTCCGGTACCAATGGATCCCCGGCGCGGACCCGGGCGGCCAGCCGGACCAGCGACGCCGCCGCGGGGCCGGGGCCGTCCAGGTACCAGGCGATCGCCTCGTCGTTCGCCGCGGCGCGGCCGGTGGAATTCGCGGCGGTACGGAGGAAGCGGACCGGGAAGAGCACCGCCTTGGTGAACCACACCGCGTCTTCGAGGAGCCGGCGCGGCCGGTGGAACTCGGCCGTCACCTCGTCCGTCGCGAGCCGGTCGATGGCGAACCGGGCGCTTTCCAGCAGCAGCTCCCCGGCCTCCGGGCGGGCCACCTGCGCGGAGACGTCCTCGCCGAGCAGCAGCGAGCTGTGGTCCGCCAGCTCCAGCCGGTCGATCGCCGGGAAGCGCCCGTCCTCCTCACCCCGGCTCAGCGCCGGCAGGGAACCCCAGAACACCGACAGCTTGCGGTACAACGGATCGCGCCCGAGCAGCTTCTCGCCGATGGTGGCGAACATCTCGGGATCACCGTCGCGCCGGTCGGCCAGGACCACGGCCAGGTCGATGTCGCTCACGGCGGGGGAGTAGCCGCCGTAGGACAGGCTGCCCAGCAGGTGGACGGAAACCAGCCGCTCCGCGAACACCTCCTGGTAGGCGCGGGCGCTCTCCATGGCGACGGCCCGGCCGCGTTCGACGGCGGCCGTGGCCGGCTCCGGAGCGGTCATGCGGCAGCGGCTGCGGTGTCCCGCCGGGCGCACTCGGCGATCCGGTCGGAGACCACGACGATGACCTGCCACGCGCGGTCCAGCACCGTGACGAGCGCCTCCTCGGTCCAGTCGGTGCGCTCCCGCAGCACCTCGTAGCCCATCTCCAGGTGCTCGGCGTCGGCCTCGTCGTGCAGCGTGAAGTACTCGTCGTCGGGGAACGCGCGGGTGCCCGCCTGGCTGAGGACCAGGCTGCCCGCTTCCAGGGCGAGGTGGGCGATGACGGCGCGCTGGACGCCGGGCAGCACGGCGAACTGGTCGACGAACCACGAAGCGCCCGCCTCGATGACCGGGTCCCAGACCACCCGCCGGTCGGTCGCCCGGCTGCGGGCCAGGATGGTGTCGTGCCCGATCTCCTCCTGCTGGTGCTCGAGCGCGAGCGCGCGCAGGGCCGGCTCGGTCTCGAACGTGACCCGGGCGCTGATCATCCGCTGGAAGGCGTTCGACCAGGGCTGCAGGTAGGTGAGGACCGCCTTTTTCGTCGCCTCGGGGGTGTTCTCGTCCGCCAGCAGGCGAATCAGGTCCGACGACGCGTACTCCCGTTGCCACTGCTCGTTGTGGCTGGCGATGCGTGCTACGTCCGGCCGGGTCAAGGTCGGCTCCTTCCGTGGGTACTGCGGGGGAATCATCTTCTCGCCGGGGCTGGGTAAGATCAACAGGCGGGCACAGTGTGGTTTTCGAAGACGGGGAACCGGAAGTACGTGGTGACGTCCCCGCGCCGGCCCGCGGCGCGGTAGCTGACCAGCTCCAGCAGTCCCCGGCTGTCCTCCAGCGGTTCACGCGCCAGCGCCGCGGCCAGCTCCCGGAACCGTTGGGGGTCCACGCCTTCGTGGCGCAACAGGGCCGCGGTCCGGTCGACGGCCTCCTGATCACCGGAGGTCAGGCTGGGCAGCCGGAGATAGGTCGTGGCCTCGGCCGCCCGGTCCAAACCGGACCGGAACGCCAGGCAGCTCAGCGCGTCCTCCCCGGCGTCGTCGCGGCCGCCGGTGAGCGTCCGGTAGGCGATGGCCGCGGCCGCGGAGTCGTGCTGCAGCGCAACGGAAGCGATGCGGTCCAGCTCGGCGAGGCCGGCGCCACGGTTGCGGTAGTAGATCTTCACCCTGGCGTCGGCCTCGTCGGCCAGGTCGACGGCGAAGAACTCGATCTCCCGTTCCGCGCCGGCCGACCCGATCCGGCGCCGGGCGTCGTCCCACGCGCCGGCCAGGCCCAGCCGGTGCATGGCTTCGTCCACCGCGGCTTGACGTTGCTGGTGGTCCGGCCACACGTACAGCCCGAAGTAGGTCTTGTGGACGAAGCGCGCCGGGGGACGCCAGGCGACGGAATGCCACTGCGGCGCCGACGACGGCCGGCCCGCCGCCGGGGTGAAGACCTCGTCGATCCGGCCCCAGCGGCGCGCGGCGAGCGCCCGCGTTTCCGCTGCGCTCGCCGGAAGAGCCGGGTTCACCGGAAGCGCCGCGCCCCCTTGGCCGGCGCCGTCGTCGAGGCTGTCGAACAGCACCCGCAGTTCGGGCCCGGCCCCGGACCAGTTCACCGACATCTCCGCCGGGAACCCGTCCCCGGCCACATAAGACGGCTTCTCCGGCGTGGCCCCGATCCGCTCGGCGGACCATCCGGGCAGCACACTGTGCACCATCCGGGTGGACCGGGCGGCCTGATCGGCGGGAACCTCGAGCGCGCCGGCCGCGGTGGCCCAGAGCCCGCACAGGAAGTCTCCGAAGAGCTGACCCTGTGCGGGATACTTTTCCTTTATATAGTCAGGAAAACGCAGTGGATCACTCGTCACGGCCGCATGCTAGCAGCTCGACGCCGGGTTGTTTGTCCGGTTGACCCTGGTGGTCCAGCCAATTGGGCCATCCGGGCGCTGGAGCGTCCGCCGTGGACACGTAGCGCAACGGCCGCGGCCCGGATTTGTCTTTCGTTGTCCGGTGTTTGTCCAGTTGCTGTCCGGTGTGGACATTGGCAGGCGGCGAGCCGTCAGACCGGTGTGGCTACCACACTCATCGCGTGCTTGACCAGCCTGATCAAGGCCAGTTTGCTCGACTCGCGGTCGCGTGCGTCACACATGACGATCGGCACCCGGTCCGGGACGACCAGTGCCTCACGGATCTCCGCCGCGTTGTACCGCGGCGCGTCGTCGAAGCAGTTCACCGCGACGACAAACGGGATCTTGCGGCGTTCGAAGAAGTCGACCGCCGCGAAGCTGGTCTCCAGGCGCCGGGTGTCGACGAGCACGACGGTGCCGATCGCGCCGCGCGCCAGGTCGTTCCACATGAACCAGAAGCGCGCCTGCCCGGGGGTGCCGAACAGGTACAGCACGTGCCGTGGCGAGAGCGTGATCCGGCCGAAGTCGAGCGCGACCGTCGTGGTCTTCTTCCGCTCCACCCCGGAGATGTCGTCCACGTCGGTGCCGGCCTCGGTCAGCACCTCTTCGGTCGTCAGCGGCGGGATCTCGCTGACCGAGCCGACCAGTGTGGTCTTCCCGGCGCCGAACCCGCCGGCGACGATGATCTTGACCGGGGCCGGGACCATGTCCAGCCCGGTTCCGTCAGTACTTGAGAAGGCCATCGAGAACCGCCTGGAGAGTTTCGAGGTCCGGCGCGCTCGCCGGAGAAGGGTTGGGGGAGCGGGTGATCACGAGGCCGCGTTCGATCAGGTCGCCGCACAGCACCCGCACGACCCCGAGCGGGACCTTGACGTAGACGGCGATCTCGGCGACGGACACGGGGCGGCGGCACAACTGCACGATCGCCAGGTGCTCCGGGCCCAGCCCGACCGGCTCCTGCTCGGTCCGCAGGGTCATCACCTGCGTGGCCAGGTCGAGCCGCGCGGCTTCGGCGGGCGTCCGGCCGCTGGTGATCGTGTAGGGCCGCACCAGCGGCCCCGCGGCTTCGTCGTACCAGCTGTCGTCCCCGGTCATGTTGCCTCCCGTAGCAGCCGCGCGGCGTCGCGCGGCGCGGACGCGAGGTAGTCCCCGACGCGGGTGACGAGCCGGTTCATCTCGTAGGCGATCATCTCGACGTCCACGCTGTCCGCCGCCAGCACGGCGAGGCACGCGCCCTGGCCCGCGGCCGAGACGAACAGGTAGCCGCGTTCCATCTCGATCATGTTCTGCAGCACCTGGCCGCGGTTGAACTGCCTGCTCACCCCCTTGGCGAGGCTCTGCAGGCTCGACGCGATGGCCGAGAGCTGGTCCGAGTCGTCCTTGCTCATGCCGGCCGACTTGCCCAGCAGCAGGCCGTCGGCGGACAGCACGATGGCGTTCTGCGCGCCGACGACGCGGTGCACCACGTCGTCGAGCAGCCAGTTGAGATCGGGTTTCGCGTTCCCGTACTCGTTCATGCTCGTGAAACCTTGACTTCCTGTGTGGACTGGGCGGGATGTGGTCGCGGGCTAGGAATCGTCGGCCCCGTCACGGGCCCGGCGGGTGCCCTTGTGGAAGGCCGCGAGCGTGCGCGCGGTGCCTTCGCCCGGGGCCACTTCGCGCCCGGCGTCGTCGTCCGGCTCGTCTTCCAGCTGGGTGACGAGGTTCTGCTGGGGTTCGCGCCGGGGCAGCCGCGGGCGGTCGTCCGCCCGCGCAGGCAGCGGCTCGGCCTTCGTCTCCGGCACCGGGTCGGGCTGCGCGGCGGGTACCGCGGGAGTCGCCGGGTCGAGCTGGGCGAGCGAGCGGGCCGCGTACGGCCGTGGCTCGACTTCCCGATCGGCCGGGGTCTCGGCTTCCCGGTTCATCGGAGTCGGGGCCTCCCGCCTCATCGGGATCTGACCGGTGAACGAGCTGGACGTGTCCATCGCTGGCTGCGCGCTCTCCTCTCCTCGCGCCGGGGGCCCGCCGACCGGCGCGAAGACCGCGGTGTCCTCCGGCGGGACGGATTCGGCGTCGTCGGCCTCGCCCGGGCGCGGCTCCCTGGCGAGGTGCTGGGCCGGGATGAGCACGGTGGCCCGGAGGCCGCCGTACCGGGACGGGTCGAAGGTGACGGTGAAACCGAGCTTGGCCGCCAGGCGCGCGACCACGAACAGGCCGAGGCTGGAGTCGGCGCGCAGGGCCATGGCGTCGAACTCCGGCGCCTCGGCCATCATCCCGTTCGCCCACTGGCGGACGCCCTCCTTCATGCCGAGCCCCTGGTCCGACACGTCGACCACGACGCCGCGGGCGACCGCGCGGCTGGTCACCTCGACCGGCGAACCGGGCGGTGAGAACGAGGTCGCGTTGTCGACCAGCTCGGCGATCAGGTGCACGGTGTCGGCCACGGCGCCGCCGATGATCGCGACGTCGGCGACCTGCTCGACCCGGACCCGCGCGTACTGCTCGGTCTCCGAGACGGCCGCGCGCAGCACCTCCATCAGCGGCACCGGCTTGCGCCAGCGGCGGCCCGGCTGCTTGCCGCCGAGGATGATCAGGTTCTCGGTGGTGCGGCGGGCGCGGGCGGCGAGGTGGTCGAGCTGGAACAGCGATGCCAGCTGGGTCGAGTTCTCCTCGCGGCGCTCCAGCTCGTCGAGGATCTGCAGCTGCTGGTGGACCAGGACCTGGTTGCGGTGCGCGATGCCGAGGAACACGTTGTGCACGCCGCTGCGGGCCTTGGCCTCGCTCGCCGCGGCGTTGACCGCGGTCAGCTGGGCGAGGTTGAACGCCTCGGCCACCTGCCCGATCTCGTCCCGGCCGTGGTCGAGCCGGGGGAGCTCATCGGCCACGTTGACGGGGTCGCCGTTCTTCAGCCGGGACACGATGCCGGGCAGCCGGTTGCGCGCGAGGTCGAGCGAGTCGTCGCGCAGCCGCGCCAGGCGGGTCATCAGCGCGCGGTCGACGAGCGAACGGGACACCCGCACCGCCACGATGATCGCCGCCAGCGAAGCGAGCAGCGCGACGACGCTGCCGATGATCGCGGTTCGCAGCTGGTCGTCACCCGAGTCGATCGCGGCGGCGGAGACCTTGTCCGCCTGGGCGATCGCCAGGTTGTTGAGTCCCTGCGCGACCTGGTCGGTCGCGTTCTGCCAGTCGGCCGCGCTGACCGGCACGTCGGCCTGGTCCCCGGGGCTCCACGGGCCGTGCTTGACGATCGCGTTTTCCGCGGCCGACACCTGCTGCCAGGCCGGGCTGTTCGTCAGGGCCAGGTACTGGGCGCGGACCGCGGGATCGAGGAACGGCTCGAGCTGGGCCAGCTGGGTCCGGTAGAAGCCGGACATCCGCGTGAACAGGACGAACTCGTCGGGGGGGAACCGGTTGGACGTGAGCGCGGTCGAGACCAGCGATGTCTCGCGAGACATCATGTCGCCGGCGCGAAAGACCGAGGTCGCGGTGACGCCGCCGTACGCGGCCGGCGCGTCCGGGGTGGCCCGGGCCTGGGTGTCGAACAGGTCCGCCGCCGTGTCCAGCACCCCGTTGTAGTACCGGTTGATCTGGCCCCGGTCGATGCTGCGGAAGCCGACCTGCGAGCGCAGCACCGGCAGCTGGTCGAACTGGCTCTTGAGGTTGTTGACCTTGGCCGCGATCTCGTCGGGCGCGCTGGAGATCGTCGAGGCGAACGCGGCCTGCAGCGTGGCGAGCTTCTGGTCGGTCGCCTTCTGCTGCGCCTGCAGGGCGGCCTGGCCGATCGTGGGATTGTCGAGGTACTGCAGGGCGTCCTGGCGCTCCTGCTGGAAGGCGGCCAGCGCGGTGACCGCCGGGATCGAAACCTCACGCACCGACGCCGCGACGAGCCGCACGTACAGCCCGTTGCCGAAGTAGAACGACGACACCGCGATCCAGAGCACCAGCAGCGTGACGCTGGGGATCAGGACGGTCCTGGTCAGCCGCTTGCGGATCGACTTGTCGTACGGCCTGTCGGACTCGTCTTTGTCGTCTTTTTTCGACACGGGGTTCACAAGCTCCTGAGTGACAGACGGCGAACAACAGTTACCCGGCAGGGGAAGAAGACCTCACGGGTGGGCGCGACGACCGCTGTCACCAGCTCGTGCCTCCACTCTCCGTGTAGCCGCGGAACCGATCGGGTCAATTTTTTACCACGAACCAGGGCTTCGTGGGGTTCTGGCCCTGCGCGCCGCGAGCCGCTTGTGGATCTCTAGGCTGGTCGGCCGGACCGGACGGGCAGCGGCGCCGGTAAAAAGAGGCAGGGGAAGCGGCCGCGGGTGTGACGGCGGCAACACTGTTCGCGCGGGGGCCCGGCCGAGCGGGGCCGGGCCGGGTGTGTCCGAAAAGGACTCCCGGTCGCACGGCCCGCCGGTGCCCGGCGGTGGCAGCTTGCGGCCACGGGTCTTGTGCGGCGTCTCCGGCTCAGCCTGGAGCGCCCCAATGTGGCGTTGGTTGCGTTCAACGCACCGAACGCCACATTGGGGCGCAACCCGCCAAAGTCGCAGGACACTAGCGGGACGCGGCAGCCAGGATCTCGTCGGCTACCTCGGCCGGAGGCTGCCGGCCGTCGATGATCGTCGCGCCGAGGCGCCGGTAGGCGGACTCCGCGCGGTTGTTGTAGCCGAGTGCCGCCGCCAGCTCTTCCGGGTGCCGGCCGAAGGAATTCGTCGTGCGGGTCAGGAGCCGGTCCCGGAGCGTCCGGTTGTCCACCACCACGCAGACCACGAGGTCGAAGAGGTCCCGCACCTCGGCCTCGTTCTCGGCCAATCCACAAAGGAACGCGGTCCGGTCGGGCATCCTCGCGGCGAGTGCCTCGACCTCGGTGCGGCTGATCCGCCAAGCGAAGCGAGCCAGCCAGCCGGCCGGCACCGGGTCGGGAGGGTCAGCCACGACCTGCCCGGTCGTCCGGTCCACCCAGTGGCTGTACCCGTCCCAGTCGGCGTCGAACGCCGGCTCGCCCCGGTTCTTGAGGAGAGCGCAGACCGTCGATTTGCCGGCCCCCGAGCTGCCGGTCACCCACACCACTGGCACCGGCAGAGCATCGCACAGGAACCGGCGCCGGTCCGTCGATCAGCGCGGCCCCGGCCACTCCCGGCCGGGGCCCCCGCTCGTTCAGCAGCTGATGCTGCCCTTGCGCAGCGCGTGACCACCGTCGTTGCTGTCGTCGGACCAGTACACGGGCTTGGCGCCGCCGGTGCACTCCGTGGCCGCGGCGACGGAGAAGCCCTCGTTGTTGTAGTTGGGCATCCCGCTCGGGCGCTGGTAGACCGCGGTGGTGGCGAACGCGCCGGACGCGTTGACCTGCATGGTCCGGTGCTGGCCGTCGCAGGTGTCGTCGCAGACGACCCACAGTCGTGAGGCCTGCGGCTCCCACTGCAGCTCCATCACGGCGGACATCCCGCTGCTGATCGTGGCCACGCGGGTGAAGGCGCCCGAATCCTGCAGGACGTAGCCGTAAACCGTGCCCGTGCCTTCCACTCCGACGAAGAACACCCCGCCGGTGTGCGAGGCGTAGTGGCCCGGGTCGTAGGCCGCGCCGGTCGAGGAGTCCTTGAACCCGGCGGAAGTGAGGCTGGCGTCGGGAATCCAGGTGACGCCCTCGAGACCGAGGTTGGGGTCGGTGGACGGCAGGTCGTCCGTGAGGTTCCACTCCTTCGTCGCGGTCAGGCTGGTGCCCGTGCCGCTCACGTCGTAGCGCAGGACGGACAGGCGGCTGGTGTCGGAGTTGTCGCCGTCGCGCTCGTTCGAGGTGTAGACGCCGCCCGGGGAACCGGCGCCGGTCAGCGTGATGCCCTCGTCGTCGGGCGTGCCGGAGCCGTCCGGGTAGTGGACCTTCTTGCCGGAGCCCCAGCCACTGGCGGTGTCGGGCTTCCAGCCGCCGGAGCCGTTGGGCACCAGCCGCCAGATCTTCCCGGAGTTCTGCGCCGCCCACATCACGCCGCCCTCTTGGTAGAGGCCGCTGAGGTCCTCGCCGAACACGTTGGAACCGTCGGCGGTGGTGACGGAACTACTTCCCGGCCACGCCGCCGGCGACGGGTCGCTGGTGCTGCCACAGTTGTTGGCCGCGCCCAGGGTCAGCGAGGTCTGGGTGAAGGACCCGGTGCCGTCAGGGCAGCGTGACCACGACGGGGCAGAGTGCTTCTTCCAGCTGAAGCTGTCGACCAGGGTGCTGCCGTCCGCGAGGTAGAGGCGCGCCTGGTCCTCGGAGCCGAGGCCGAACTGGTTGTGCACGTCGAAAGCCTTGAACCCGCCGGGTGCCAGCTTGGTTCCGGAAGCTATCTGGTACTTCGAACTGTCCTTGTCATCCTTCAGGATCCAGCCCGACACGTCGACCGCGGCGGTGCCCTGGTTGTACAGCTCGATCGAGTCGTTGACGTCTCCGGTGGTCACCACCTCGTTGACGCGGACGTCGTCGGCTGGGGCGGCGTGGGCCGCGGGCGCGGACAAGGCGCCGAAGACCAGCGCCGGTCCGGTGACTACGACAAGGGAGCGGCGGAGGCGGCTTTGCCACCGGCGGGTTTCGGGCACGGAGTCCGTCCTGGGGTCGGTCTGGCAGGGTTGAATCGGGCTGGGCTGGATCGGGCAGGCCACCCGACAGTCCCGGCCCGGACCGAACGCCCGCCTTCCCGGGGGTGAGCGCGGTGTGAACGGTAAACGAACTGGAGCGCGCAGTGGTGAAACGGGAGCCTAGCAGCCCCGAAGACCTCCGATCAGACCTTGATTTCGCGCCGTCAGCGTGCTTGACGCACCCACCTGCGCAGCAGTTTTACGGTGCCGGCAACGGTTTCCCGCTCAGCGGCGCAGCGCGGTCTCCCGCTCCATCCGTGACAGCTTCTCGGGGTTGCGCACCGCGTACAGCCCACTGATCAACCCGTCGTCGATGCGCGCCGCCAGCACGGTGTCGATCTCGCCGCCGAGCCGGACGACCAGCGCCGGGTGGCCGTTGACCTGGGCCGGCTCCAGGGACACCGCGGCGTCGAGGCGGCTCAGCAGGCGAGCCACCCGGTCGGCGCCCACAACGGGCTTCAGCACGGCCTGCACGATTCCGCCGCCGTCGCCGAGCAGGACCACGTCCGGGGCGAGGATGTCCAGCAGGCGTTGGAGATCACCGGTTTCGACCGCGCGCTGGAACGCTTCGAGCGCGTCGCGGGTCTCGGTCCGAGAAACCGCGCCGCGCGGCCTTCGCGCGGCGACGTGCGACCGGGCCCGGTGCGCGATCTGGCGGACGGCGGCCGGGTTCTTGCCGACGGCGTCCGCGATCTCCTCGTAGCCGAGGTCGAACACCTCGCGCAGCACGAACACCGCCCGCTCGGTCGGCGTGAGCGTCTCCAGCACCAGCAGCATCGCCATCGAGACGCTGTCGGCCAGTTCGACGTCCTCGGCCACGTCGGCCGAGGTCAGCAGCGGCTCGGGCAGCCAAGGGCCGACGTAGGACTCCTTGCGCCGGCCGAGCGTCCGCAGCCGGCCGAGCGCCTGGCGGGTGGTGATCCGGACCAGGTACGCCCGCTGGTGCTCGACCGCGCCGAGGTCCACCGCGGCCCACCGCAGCCAGGTCTCCTGCAGGACGTCCTCCGCGTCCGCGGCCGAGCCGAGCATCTCGTAGGCCACGGTGAACAGCAGATTGCGGTGGGCGAGGAACGCCTCGGTGGCCGGGTCCGGGCTCTCGCGGCGTTCGGCGGGCGAGGTCATGGTTGCTCCTCTTCGGTCACGGCGGTATCGCCCATCGGACGCCGGACCGGGCCGTTTTGTGACAGCCCACGGCCTGTGGCGTGCGTCACGGCCCAGTGCTGTCACAAGGGCCGGGGCGCCGGCATCTCGTGGTCAGCCAGTGCGAGCAGCACCGGGAACCACGAGTGAGGACGAAGTCATGGACGCCCGATTCCCCCTGTCCGACAACGAGATCGGCCTGAAGTTCGGCAAGCGGTTCGCCAACGCCGCGATGGTGATCGACCAGTCGCCGCTGCCGAAGGCCACCCAGGAGCTGGTGAAGATCCGGGCCAGCCAGATCAACGGCTGCGGCTTCTGCACCGACATGCACACCAAGGACGCGACGGCCGACGGCGAGACCCCGGCGCGGCTCAACCTGGTCGCCGCCTGGCGCGAGGCCACCGTGTTCACCGAGGCCGAGCGGGCGGCGCTGGCGCTGGCCGAGGAGGGGACCCGGATCGCCGACGCCCACCACGGCGTCTCCGACGAGACCTGGGCCCGGGCCCGCGAGCACTTCGACGACGACCAGCTCGTCGCGCTGGTTTCGCTGGTCGCCCTGATCAACGCGGCCAACCGGATCAACGTCATCGTGCGTAACCCGGCGGGTTCCTACGAGCCCGGCATGTTCGCCGCGTTCGCGAACTGAGCCGCGCCGGGTGAGGTTGGCAGGGATGGCGCCAACCTCACCCTTCGGCGGCGGTCAGAAGGCGGCGAGGCCGTTCGGGGTTCCGTTGCCGGTGGGCCCGTCGTAGCCGGGGGTGGCGGTGCAGAGGTAGTCGCCGCCGCATTCCTCGTACTTCACGTTGTCGCCGCCGACGGTGTCGTTGAGCTGCGCGGCGTGCGCGTACAGCCGGGACGCGTCCGGGTACTGGTCGTGGTGGCCCGCCAGCGCGATCACCCCGGCGATGAACGGCGAGGACGCGCTCGTCCCGCCGACGACCGTCCAGCCCGGCTCGATCGTCGTCTCGTAGACGGCCGGGCCGGTTTTCGGATCGGCCACCGCGGACACGTCGGCGACGGTGCGGCCGGGGCAGTTCGGATCGGCCTGCCAGGCCGGTTTGGCCACCCAGGCCGAACACCCGCTGGTCGCGCCCGACCACGCCGATTCGGTCCAGCCCCGCGGATTGTCGGCCTTCGTCAGCGACGTGCCGCCGACCGCGACGACGTTCGCGTACACCGCCGGCGCGTTGGGCACCGTGAATCCTTCGTCACCGGTCGACGCGACCATCGCCACCCCGGGATGGTCGTAGTAGGCGGCGAAGTCGCCGATCAGGCGGCTTTCGGTGATGCCGTAACTGTTCGACACGACGGTCGCCCCGAGCCGCACCGCGGTGTCCACGGCGATGCCGAGCGAGTCCACCGCCGGGTCGTCGCCCTCGACCAGCAGGATCTGGCACTGGGCGCAGGCCGCCGACGCCAGGTCGAGCCCGATCTCCACCGGCCAGGTGCCGCTCACCGGGGGCAGCGGGGCGGCGTCACCGCGCTGGTTCACCTTGCGGAAACAGCCGTTCGCCGTGGTGCACGGCGGAAGCCCGTACGTTTCCCGGTACACGGCCAGATCCGCTTCGGCGGTGGGGGAGTCCCCGGCGTCGACGATGCCGATGGTCTCGCCGGCCCCGCCCGTGGCCGGCAGCCCGTAGGCGGAGCGCAGGTCGGCCGGGCCGTAACCCGAAGGCAACGGCGCGGCCCCGCCCGGCGCCGCCTGTCCGCGCACCCCGCGCCCGCCGGACGGCCGGCTGTCCACCTGGGAGAAACAGCGCGCGAACCCCGCGGCGGCGGGGCCGCAGACTTCCCTTGGCGCGGCTGCGGCTGCGGGCCCGGCTGGTACGAGTGCGGTGACCGTGGCGAGGGCGGCGGCCAGTACGGCGAACCGGCGGCGAGCGCTGCGCATTTTTCGTCTCCCCGCGGTCATTTTCCGGCCTTCGCGATGGTGTAGGCGTTGGTGATCGTCTGGCTGATCGCGTTGCCGGCCTTGTCCCGTGCGGTCACCTTCAGCGACGGCGAGGTTCCCGCCGCCTCGGCCGGATTCCGCCACACCGCGGCGTATTCGCCCAGCGCCCCGGCGACCTGCGCCGGCTTCCAGGTGACGCCGTTGTCGAAGGACACCGAGACCGTCACCGACGTGATCGGCGAGCGCGCGCCGGCCCCGCTGTAGGCCACGTGGCCGACGTGCAGGCCGAGCACCTGGAACGGCGCGTCCGAGGTAGTGGTGAGGTCGGCGTCCAGGTCGTAGTCCACCGTGAGCGCGCCGAGGACCTGGCACGGCTGGGCGGGATCGGCGGCCTGACAGGTGTGCGGTCCGGGCAGCGGGGTGGTCTTCGCGCCCGGGTCGTACTTCACGGTCAGCTCGGTCCGCAGCTTGCTCGCCTGCCCGACACCGGGGATCGCGGTCCGGTCGACGTCCAGCACACCCCGGAAGGTGGCCGGCGTCGGCGGAACCTGGACCACGGCGCCGTAGACGCCGTCCTGGTCGAACATCTGCTTGTCGTCCCGGTACAGCGAATAGTGCGTCTGCGGGGCGTAGAACAGCGCGACCGCGGTATGGTCCGGTTCGCTGTCGCGCACCGCCGGGATGGCCAGGGAGACCGTGCCACCGGCGGAGCAGGCATCGCAGAGCTGCTTGCCCGTCCACTGCCCGAGACCGGCCGACAGCGGGCCACGGGACCAGTCGGTGGTCGTGGTGGTGCCCGGGCGGTAGGTGCGCGGGTCGGCCGTCATGAGCTGGTAGGACGAGCCTTTCTGCTCGAACTGAGCCCACTGGGTGGTGTGGGTGGTGCCCAGGTAGTCGGTGAGCACGCCGGGCGCCGGGACGAAGAAGCCCACGCCGCCGAGGCCGTGCGCGAGGATCACCGGGTCCAGCGGGCCGTTGTCGATCGCGACGGGCATCGTGTCGGCGGGGTCGGCGTGCAGCACGTCCCGGACCGTGGCGAGCTCGCTTTCCTTGGTGGAGAACGACTGGTCGGCGGCGATGCCCTCGGAGGAGAACGAAAGGTCGACGCGGTAACGGTCCTCGGCCTTGGGTGCCGCGCCACCCCACTGCACGACGTAGTGCAGGCGGCCTTCGGACGGCTTCGCGACCGGGCTGACGTACTGGGGGAGGCGGTATCCCGCGATCGTGAAGGCGAATCCGCGGCCGGTCGCGTCCTCCCGGTAGGCGCTGACCTGGATCAGGTCTTCGGTGGCGGGCTTCGGCGAGGTCACCTTGACCAGCGAGGTAGCGGTCCGCTCGTCGACGGTCAGGGTGCTGGCCGCCGGGGAGGCACCGACGGCAAACCCTTCCACCGCAGCGGTTCTCGCGGCGGTCGCGGTTCCGCTCGCGTCGTAGTCGGTGAACGTCGAGTACGCCGCGTAGTGGCCCTCGGGCACGGCGATCCTGGTGACCCCGTTGACCTCGACGTCCCGGTCCAGCTTGGCCGCCGAGTCGGTGTTGACCAGGCTCACGCTGCCGTTGACCGAGTGGCCGTTCAGATCGGTGAGGGCGATTTCCAGGAAGTGCAGGGGGTAGTTCGGCTGGGCGCTGGGGTTCTGCGTACTGGGGTTCTGGACGGCCGGGTTCTCCGGCGACGCCCCGGCCAGCTTGATCGTGACGGGCAGGGCACTGCTGCCGGCCGGGCGCCCGGCGGCCACGTCGTCGGCGATGCGCCGGTGCAACGCGGCCCCGAACGCGCTCGCGGATTCACGGGTCAGGTACCCCGTCGCGTGGCCGGGAGCGGTTGAGGTCAGGGTGATCCCGGCCGGCGCGGCCGGGGCCACGCCGCTGGGGAAGGACAGTTCGAGCGGGATTCTCCCGGTCCTGCCGACACCGGCCTTCGCGAGCGCCGTGACGTCGAACAACGACCGGTCCAGCTGCCCGAGAAAGGGCGCGGCGTCGGCCGGAATGAGGTAGCGGTCGCCGCCGTCGGCCTGGAAGGACTGGGCCATCCGGAGGTTCGCGGACGGGGACAGCGCGTAGTTCGTGCCGCCGTTCGGCCCAGGGGAAACCGTGACCTGGTCGCCGGTGATCAGCGTGACCTGCTGGGCCGCCTGCGCGCTTTCGGTAAACGCGCCAGTGGTGAATGCGCTTCCCGAAAAGCTTTCCGCGCCCGCCGGTGCGGCCAGTGCACAGGAAACACCGGCCGCCACCGCGATAACTGTGCCGTTACGTCGTGCTTTCCGTGACCCGAATCCCCGTCTGCGCATGCTCGATGCTCCATTCCAGCCGGCGGGCCCGATTGCTGCTCCGATGCTGGACTGGACCATTTACCGCGTCAATGGGTGACCCGATTTCTGTCCATTGCCGGGTCCTGTTGTCACACGACCCCAGCGCTGTCCACTAAGGACTCAAGCGGCGGCCCGAACCACCTCGGCAACGCCGTGTCCAGGCCCGGCCCGCCGGCCCACGCCACGTAACCGTCGGGGCGGACGAGCCGCGGCTCCGGGCCGTCGCGGGTCTCGACGCGGTCGCCCCAGCCCGCGGGCAGGGGCGCGCCGACGAGCACGGCGCGGCCGTCGGGCGCGACCGGGACGTCGGTGGCGCGGCCGAGGGTGCCGGGGTAGCCGATCCCGATGCCCGACAGCTCCAACGCGGTGGCGCGCTGGGCGTCGGGGGTCGCGAGCAGCCCGGTGATGATCTCCCGGACGGCCATGGCGTCGGGGTCGGGCACGCCGAGCACCCCCTGCGCGCGGGTGCTGAGCAGCACGCGCGCGGCGATCGGGTGCCGCTCGTCGTGGTAGCTGTCGAGCAGCCCGCCGGGGGCGTGCCCGCGGACCGTCGCGGCCAGCTTCCAGCCGAGGTTCACCGCGTCCTGCAGGCCCAGGTTGAGGCCCTGGCCGCCGATCGGGAGGTGGACGTGCGCGGCGTCGCCCGCGAACAGCACGCGGCCGTGGCGATACTGCTCCAGCTGCCGCGCCGCGTCGCCGAATCGCGACGCCCAGAGCACCTCGCCCACCTCGATCCCGGGCCCGTGCGCGGCGGTCAGCGCCCGCTGCAGCTCGCCGGTCGTCACGGGTGCGTCGCGGTCGAGCCGCTGCTGCTCCTCACCGGCGACGACCACGCGGTGGCGCCCGCCGGAGAGCGGCAGCAGGAACCCCGACGCGGCCGACGGCAGCTGCCAGCCGTCGCCCAGCCCGGCCGGTTTCCTCGCGAGCGTGAGGTCGGCGACGACCAGTGAGAACCGCGCCGAGGTGCCGGGGAACGCGGCCCCCAGCAGCGTCCGGACTGTGCTGTGCCCGCCGTCGGCCGCGACGAGCCAGTCCGCCCGATAGTCACGCCCGCCCGCGGTGACGGTGACACCCTCGGCGTCCTGCGCCACGGCGGTGACGGCGGCGCTGCGTTGCACCGGTGTGCGCAGCCGCGCCTCGATCGCCGCCGCGACGTACGCCTGCTCGACGCCGAGCTGATACGGAAAGGGTGTCGGCAGGCCGGAGTAGTCGATCGGGATGCCCGAGAAGTGCCCGCCGGGCAGCCGCGCCTCGACGTGCGGCTCGATCGCGGCGAGCAGGCCGCGGTCGGCCAGCACCTCGACCGACCGCGGCTGCAGGCCGAGCGCCTTGGACTGCGTCGCGGGCCGGGCGTCCCGCTCCAGCACCAGCACGTCGAGCCCGGCGCGTTCCAGCTCGAAGGCGGCCAGCAGCCCGGTCGGGCCGCCGCCCGCCACCAGCACGTCAGGCATCGAGGTTCTCCTTGCGGAGGTACCAGACGTGCCAGACGATCAGCCCGGCCAGTGAGGCGAACCAGACCACGGTGGTGACCACGGAGATGAGGTCGATCGGCAGCACGTAGACCAGCACGACGTGCGCCACCGCGCCGGCCAGCAGCACCGCGCCCCAGGCGGCCGTGTTGATGCGCAGGCCGCGCCGGAACCGGGCGTCGGTGTCCCAGCGGCCCGCCCACGCGGCCGCGCCCTCGGCCCCGCGCTTGAGCTCGGCGATCGTGCGGCCCAGGGTCAGCTGGGCCGGCCGGCCGACGAACACCGTGACCAGCATCCACGCGCCGAACAGGCCGCCCAGCGCGGCGGTCCAGCCCTCCCGGATCGCCAGCGTGCGCGGGTCGTCCGACAGCAGGCCGAGCACCACTGACAGCACCATGACGCTGATCGCGACCAGTGCGACGAGGTCGACCCGGCGGTTGCGCACGACGGTCCAGGCCACGTACGGAGCGGCCACCAGCACCCCCGCCATCAGCGCCCACCACTGGCTCACGCCCGCGGCGCGCAGTCCGTAGAACAGGACCATCGGCACGACCACTTCGAACACGACGGCCAGCACGTTGGCCCGGACCACCCGGCGCAGGCCGGCGTCGGCTACTGGCTTCTCGTCGATCATCATTTGTTCTCCCCCTCGGGAACGGGTGCGGTCGCCCGCACGTACAGGTCTGCCAGCTCACGGCCGATGCGCGTGAGCTCGTCGGGTTCGGGAACGTCGGTGGTCGCGGTGGCGACGACGGCGTCGAGGCCGGAGGTGAGGGCGATCGCCGCGGTCCGCGCGTCGAAGGCGCCGAAGACGCCGGCCGCCTGCCCCGTGCGGAAGTGCTCCTCGAACAGGGCGTGCCGGCCATTGACGGACTCACTCTGCGAGCCGGCGTTCGCCACCAGGTCGATCAGCGCCCGCACGGCGGCCGGGTGCTCGCCGACGAGCGCGACGTTCGCCTCGACGAAGGCGCGCAGCTGCGCGACATGGCCGACGGCGGCGTCGACGCGCGGGTTCATGAACCCGCCCGCGACCTGCTCGATCTCGGCGACACAGGCCGCGAGCAGGTCGTCCTTGCCCGCGAAGTGGTAGCTGATCATGCCGGTGCTGGACAGGCCGGCGTGCTTCGCGATCCGGCTGAACGATGCCTTGGCGTAGCCGGCCTCGGCGATCACCTCGATCGCCGCCGTCACGATCTGGGCTCGCCGGCCCGACTCGGTGAACGTTTTTGCTCGCATGAGCAAAAGTTAGCTCACGCGAGCAAAAACCGCAAGCCGCCTGGGTTGAAAGCCGTTAAGGCCTCCTTACCCGCGTCCGACGCGGGTAAGGAGGCCTTAACGGATCTTGGGTTGGTCAGGCCTGGTCAGGCGCGGTCCGGCGCCGCTCCCAGCAGGGCGACGCGGCGCATGACGTCGATCTGGGCGGGGTTGTAGAGATCGAGCACGGCCAGTCCGAACGTGCGCTCGGCGAAGGGCGCGCCCCGCGGCGCGTCGGCGTGGAGGTCCAGGATCCCGGGATGGTCGACGAGCAGGTCCTGGACGTGGGGGTGCAGGCGCCGGGCCAGCTCGTCGCGGGCCTGCTCGCCGGCGTCGGCGGGCAGCCGGTCGAACTCGGACGACTCGGGCGATGCCTGGTACGACCGCAGCAGCTCCGAGTAGGCCTGGAGGCCTTGCGGGCCGAGGACCCGGGTCAGCACGACGATGAGGGAGCGGTCGGTGTCGGACAGCCCGGCCCTGGCGCTGGCCGGGGCGAGCCCGAAGGGCAGGTCGGCAGGCGCGGCCCGCTTCATGATCAGGGCCAGCTCGAGCCGGACCCGCTCCAGCCGCTCGATGGTGCCGGCGAGTTCGGCGTCGAGGGTGCGCAGCGCCTCTTCGGGGTGTTCGTCGGCGTCGCCCATCGCGGAGATCTGGGCCAGGGAGAACCCGAGGTCGATCAGGCGCTTGATCCGCAGGACCCGCACCAGGTGGGCGACGCCGTACTGCTTGTAGCCGTTGGCGCGCCGGACCGGCTCGTCGAGGAGGCCGACCTGGTGGTAGTGCCGCACGGCCCGAACGGTCGTGCCGGCGAGTTCGGCGATCTCGCGGGTACTCCAGGCCACGCCCGGCCACCTCTTCCCGAAACTGGGGTCCGCCGGCGCGGTCGCGACGGCGGACCCCAGTGAAGACCGTGCCGTCGCGGCATGGTCAAGAGCTGAAGCCCCGAGGTGAACGGAAGTTTGACCGTCCGGCCGGGTTCAGTCGCGGCGGCTCCGGTGGAAGAGCAGCCGGTAGACGATCAGGATGATCAGCGCGCCGAGCACGGCCAGGCCCCACGTCCGCAGGTCGAAGAAGGTGCCGAGCTGCACGTGGAACACGGTCTTGCCGACCCAGCCGCCGACGAACGCGCCGCCGATCCCCAGCAGGATGGTGATGATGCAGCCGCCGGGGTCCTTGCCCGGCATCAGGGCCTTGGCGATCACGCCGGCCACCAGGCCCAGCACGATCCAAGCGATGACGCCCATGTACTTCCTCTCGTCCGGATACTGCCATCCGGTAGACGCGCCGTGGCCGCGAGTGGTTGCGTCTTGTCCCGGCCGGCTCGGGGACCGCTCCCGTCCCGGCGTGGCAGTCTGGTCGACGGGCGCGTGGCGTAGCGGGCCGCGCCGGTCGGCGAGGGCGAGGAGGACCGGGTTGTCCAGGGACTGGCGGCTGTTCGGGCGCAAGAGCCGGGGCCCGGCGCGGAATCCGGACGAAGGCGCGGGAACCGGCACTCCTCCGGTGAACGCCGTGGTCTGGCCGGCCGCTGCCGAAACCGAAACCCAAGCCCACATCGCGGCCGCCAAGGCCGAAGCCGAGGCCGCCGTGCTGCTGGCGAGTACGAGGGCCTGGCTGGACCTGCCGCCGCATCCGCACCTGCAGGCCTGCTATTACCTCAGCCTGGCGGACTGGCACCCGCGGGTCGTCGCCGAATATGTGCCCGGCGAGGACCTCGCGACGGCGGCGCGGGCCGGGCGGCTCGGCACCCCGGGTGAGGTCGTCGACGCGGCCGTCCAGCTCGCGTGGGGGCTGCAGGCGGTGCACGAGGCCGGCCTGGCCCACGGCGACGTCCGGACGACCAGCGCCGTGCTCGCCGAGGACGGTGTCGTGCGGCTCACCGGATCCGTCCCAGTTGCCTCCACAATGGACGGTTCGGTCAAGGATGTGCGAGCACTGGCGGCCGCGGTGACGGAGCTGTTCGACGGGCCGGGGCGCCCGCCGATGCCCGAAGCGGTCGCGGCCCTGGTGCGTGAGTGCTCCGCCGGAGACCCGCCGGCCGCCCGGGAGTTCGCGGACCGGCTCATCGCGCTTTACCCCGGGGAGACCGGCAGCCCTTATCCCCGCGAGGTCCCGAAGCCCGCGGAGCCGTTGGCGAACGAGTGGAACAACCGCGCCGTCTCGCTGGCGCTGGCGGGTGAGCACGCGGAGGCGGAGCAGTACTGGGAGCGCGCCCTGCGCGACGACCCGCGGCACCCGGACTCGACGTTCAACCTCGGGCTCTTGTTGTGGCGCGCCGCCCGCATCACCGACGACGAACTCATGCGGCGACTGGAAGCGGCGGGGCAGGCCAGTGCGTTCGCTCAGGACGACCACGTGGAGCGGCTCGCCGGGATGGTGGACGGCGAGCGCGGCGTGCCCCGGCCGGACCCGGCCGCCGACCCGCCCCTGACGGCCCGGTGCCAGGCCGGCTGGATGTACGCCGTGGCGGTCACCCCGGACGGGCGGCTCGCGGTCTGGGGCGCGGACGACGGCGGGGTGCGCTGGTGGGACTTCGACCACGGCGACGTCGTCACGCTCACCGGGCACACGGACGAGGTCTGGGCGGTCGCGGTGACCCCGGACGGCCGGTTCGCCCTGTCCGGGGCGGCCGACAACACGGTGCGCTGCTGGGATCTGGCCACCGGCCGGTGCCTGCAGGTCCTCAACGGACACCGGCAGCGGGTACGCGGTGTCGCGATCAGCCCGGACGGACGGCACGCGGTCTCCTGCGCGGAGGACGGCCGCGTCCTGAGCTGGGACCTGGGCAGCGGCCGGCAGACGGGCACGATCACCGAGGGGAAGGCCGGCCTCATCTCGGTCGCGATGACGCCGGACGGCCAGTACCTCGCGGTGGCCGGCAACCACGGTGTGCTGCAGTGGTGGGAGGTCCGGACCGGCCGCTGCCTGCACACGCTCACCGGCCACACCGGCAACGTCTTCTCGGTGGCCGTCACCCCCGACGGCCGGTACGCGCTGTCTTCGGACGACGAGCGGGAGGTGCGCTGGTGGGATCTGCGCACCGGCGAGTGCCTGCGCACGATCACCGGCCACGGCTCCACCGTCTCGTCGGTGGCCATCTCGGCCGACGGACGGCGGGGCGTCAGCGGAAGCATGGACCGCACGGTGCGCTGCTGGGACCTCGCCACCGGCCGCTGCCTGCGCACGATCGAGCACGAGTACCTCGTCCTCGGCGTGGACCTGACGGCGGACGGCCGCCGGGTGGTCTGCACCGCCACGGACCGCAAGCTCCGGGTCTGGGACCAGGCCCGAGCCGTGGCCGCGCCGTGGAGTCACAGCCCCACCGGCGGCGCGCGCGAACTCGAAGCGAGGGCGCGGGAGTTCCACTCCGAGCTGAGCCAGGTGCGGTACCTGCTGGCGAACGCGGCGGTCCCGGCCGCGGCCGAGCGGCTGCGGCGGGTCCGGGCCATCCCCGGGTACGCGCGGCATCCCGAGGTGCTGGAGCTGTGGCGCGAGGCGGGCCGGGCCGGGCGGCGCACCGCGTTCCTGGACGTCCGCCGGGTTCGCACGATCGAAAACCCGGCGGGGCTCACCGCCCTCGCACTCGCCCCGGACGGGCGGCGGGCACTGGCCGCGGGCTGGGATTATCTTCTGCGCCAATGGGATCTGGAAACGGGGGAGTGCCTGCGGGAGCTGGCCGGGCACCAGGACGCGGTCACCTCGATCGCCTTCGCGCCGGACGGGGGCACGGCGGTGTCGGCGAGCGCCGATCACACGTTGCGCGTCTGGGACCTGAGCACGGGTGCGTGCCTGCGGGTGCTGTCCGGGCACGCCGAGGAGGTGACCGCGGTCGCGGTGGCCGCGTCGGGCCACGTGCTGTCGGGCAGCGCCGACCACACGCTGCGCTGGTGGGACCCGCGGACGGGGGAGTGCCTACGAGTCCTTTCCGGACACACCGGCACGGTCAGCTCGATCGCGCTCACCCCGGACGGCCGCCACGCGGTGTCGGGCAGCGCCGACGCCACCGTGCGGTGGTGGGACGTCGGCACCGGCAAGTGCCTCGAAACCTTGCGCAGCCACAAATGCGGCTCACGGGCCGTCGCCGTGACTCCGGACGGGCGCACCGCACTGTCCGGTGAGGACTGTGGAAACCTGCAACGGTGGCAGCTGCCGGAGGGGCGGTGGATCAACGCGCAGTCCGGGCACGAGGGGGCGATGCTCGACCTCGCTCTCACCGCTGACGGCGACTACGTCCTCACCGCGGGCGCGGACCGGACCCTGCGCTGGCTTGACCTGAGCTCCGACCGGTGCCTGCGGGTGCTCACCGAGCACGACGACGAGGTCTGCGCGGTCGCCGTCGCCCCGGACGGCTGGTCGTGCGTCACGGGCAGCCGGGACGGCACGCTGATCGGCTGGGCGCTCGACTGGAACCACGAACCCCGTGAGTGAGGTGACCTGAGGATGCGCCTGCCGTGGCGGCGAAAGGACAGCCCGGCGCCGGAGCGCCACGGCGTGCGCGCCGAGCCGACCCTGACCGGTCCCGACGAGCGGCCGGCCGGCGAAACCGCCCGGATCGCCTGGGGCGTCGGCGAAACCGTGCTCGGCACGTACCGGATCGAGGAGAAGCTCGGCGCGGGCGGCATGGGCGTCGTGCACCGCGTGCGTCACCTGGGCTGGGGGCTGGACCTCGCGGTGAAGAGCCCGCTGCCGCGGCTGTGGCTGTCCGGCGTCCAGGCGTTCGTCGAGGAGGCCGAGGTGTGGGTCGGCCTCCCGCCGCATCCGCACGTGTGCACCTGCCACTACGTCCGCGTGCTCGGCGGGGTGCCGAGGATCTTCGCCGAGTTCGTCCCGGGCGGCACGGTCGCGGAGGCGCTGGAAGCCGGGCGGCTGCGGGACCTCGCCGACGTCCTCGACGTCGCGATCCAGCTGGCGTGGGGGCTGCGGGCCGCGCACGAGGCCGGGGTCGTGCACCAGGATGTCAAGCCCGGCAACGCTTTGCTCACGGCCGACGGGCTGGTGAAGATCACCGACTTCGGGCTGGCCCGGGCGCAGCAGCGGTCCGAGGGCGCCGACGACGGGGCGGAGCCGGAGTCGATCCTGGTCACGCACCGCGGCCTCACGCCCGCGTACGCGTCGCCGGAGCAGTACCGCGGGCAGCGTGTGGGACGGCCCGGGGACGTCTGGTCGTGGGCGGTGACCGTGCTGGAGCTGTTCACCGGCGACGTGACCTGGTCGCTCGGCGCGTTCGCCGGCACCGCGCTGGACGACTACCTCGCGCGCGGGGCCGCACCGGGCCGGCCGGCCATGCCCGCCGAGGTCGCGGCCCTGCTGCGGGAGTGCTTCACCGCCGACCCGGCCGCGCGCCCGGCCGACCTCGGCGCGCTGGCGGACCGCCTGGTCGCCGCGTACGCCACCCACCTCGGGCCGTACCCGCGGGAGGCCACCAGCCCGATGGCCGTGCGCGCCGACGGGTTCAACAACAAGGCACTGTCCATGCTGGACCTCGGCCGGACGGATCAGGCGAGGCAGTTCTGGGGCCAGGCACTGGAAGCCGACCCGTGGCACCTCGACGCCACGTTCAACAGCAAACTCGGCCAATGGCGCGACGGCGAGCTGACCGACCTCCAGCTGGTCGAGCAGCTGGAGCGATTTCGCTTCTCCCTGCCCGAATCGGACCCTCGCCGGGGCCGTCTGGCGTACGCGCTCGGCCTCGTGCACCTGGAACGCCGTGGCACCGCGGCGGCCAAGGCAGAACTCGCCGAAGCGGTGCGAGCCGCGCCCGGTGACCAGGAGGCCGTGACCGCCCGCGAGACCGCCGCCGACGCCGTGCCCGCTCTCCTGCGGACGCTGGAACTGCCACAGCAGGGCAAGACCTGCCCGCTGGCCATCTCGCCCAACGGCCGGCACGCCGTCTCCGGCGGCGAGGACCGGACCGTCCGATGGTGGGACCTGGCGAACGGCCGGTGCCTGCGGACCCTGACCGGCCACACCGGCCTGGTCTGCGCGGTGGCGCTGTCCGAGGACGGCCGGTATGCGCTTTCCGGTGCCATGGACGGCACGGTGCGCTGGTGGGATCTGGTCGAGGAGCGCGGTTTGCGCACTCTCACCGGCGGCGGTGGCGTGCCGTTCTTCTGCGTCGCCCTGTCCGCCGACGGACGGCAGGCCCTCGCCGGTGACGCGAAAGGCCGTCTGTGGTGGTGGGACTTGGCGACTGGCCGTTGCCTGCGGAAAATGAGCGGGCACGAGGGCGCGATCGACACCGTTGTCGTGCTGCCCGGCGACCGTGCCCTGTCGGCGGGCGAAGACGGCACCGTGCGGTACTGGGACCTGGCCACCGGCGACCGGCTGCGCACGTTCACCGGACATCGCGGCGCTGTCTACGATATCGCCCCGCTGCCTGGCGGCACGCGGTTCCTCTCCGCCGGGCAGGACGGCGCGGTGCGGTACTGGGAGCTGGCCACCGGCCGTTGCCTGCGTGTGCTCAGCTACCCCCACCGGGTGCTCGAGGTGCTCTCGTCGACGATCTTCGCGGTCGCCGCCGCCCCGGACGGGCGCACCGCGATCGTCGGCAACAAGGACGGCGAGCTGACCTGGTGGGACCTGAGCACCGGCCGGTGCCTGTGGACCATGGACGTCGGCGGCACGCTCAACTCGCTGATCGTGGCCGCCGACGGCCGGACCGCGCTGTCCGGCGGTTTCGACCAGACCGTGCGCTGGTGGGACCTCGCGCCCGGCCGCCCGGCGCCGTGGAGTTACAGCCGTCCACGGTCCACAGTGGACTTAGGCGCGCAGGCCGAACGGTTCCACGGCCGGGTCGACGCCGCGCGGGCGCTGCTCGACCGGGGCGACGCGCCTGGCGCGGCGCGGGAGCTGCGTGGCGCGAGGGCTGTCGCCGGGTTCGAGAACGACGCGGAGCTGGGCGAGCTGTGGCGCCGGACCGGCCACAGTGGGCGGCGCACCACCGTCATCGGCAGCCGCCAGACCCGGCGCCTGGAGACGCCCGCCCATCTCGCGAAGGCAGTGGCCGTCACCGCGAACGGCCGGCGCGCGCTGAGCTCGACCGCGGACACCCTCCTGCGCTGGTGGGACCTGACCACCGGCGAGTGCCTGCGCACCCTCGACGGCGACGACGGCTTCGCGTTCGCCGCCGCGGTGACCCCCGACGGCAGGCACGCCGTGTCCGTCGGCAGCGCGATGGTGCACTGGTGGGACCTGACCAGCGGGAAGCGCCGGGCCGCGCTGCCGATCGGCGCCGAGGAGATGACCTTCTCGGTGGCCGTCACGCCCGATGGCCGCAGAGCCGTGTCCGCGGGCACGGGCCGCGTCCTGCGCTGGTGGGACCTGACCGGCGGCCGGTGCGTGCGCACCCTGGCCGGCCACGACGCGCACCTCAACGCCGTGGCCGTCACCGCCGACGGCCGCCGCGCGTTGTCCGGCGGCGCCGACCAGACGATGCGGTACTGGGACCTGGCCACGGGGGAGTGCCTCCGCACGTCCACTCCGGACAGTGGCGGGGTGAGCGCGGTCGCGGTGACCCCGGACGGCCGCCACGCCGTGTCCGGCAGCACCACCGGCGCGGTCTTCGCCTGGGACCTGGCCACCGGCGAGGGCCGGGAGCTGCCGGGGCGGCACACCGCGCAGCTCAACTCGGTCGCGATCACCGCGGACGGCCGCCACGCGCTGTCCGGCGGCGAGGACATGACGCTGCGCTGGTGGGACCTCGCCGAGGGCCGCTGCCTGCACCAGGTGAAGACGACGTACGTCGCTTCGGCGGCGATGACCCCGAGCGGCCACCACGTGGTCTCCGGCATGTCGGACGGCTCGGTGCTGCTCTGGGAGGTCGACTGGGACTACGAGTTCCCCGGCCCGTGATGGCCGGCCGGCAGGACTGCGCCTAAGTTTGCCGTGCCGCCGGTAGGTTGGGCGGCATGACACAAGACGACGTCACGGTGGCCGACCTGCCCAGCAACTGGGGCCGGTGGGGCGGCGACGACGAGCTCGGCACCCTCAACCTGATCACCGACGAGGTCCGCGCGCGGGCCGCCGCCGAGGTCCGCACCGGGCGGTCCGTCGCGCTGGCGCAGGTGATCCAGCCGGTGCCGCTGCTCAGCGGCCCGTTCGCGCAGGGCACGTTCCAGGTGCCGCCGGTCCAGCAGCTGATGTCCTACACCGGCACCACCCGGGCGACCGCGGACCTCATGCTGGTGACCAACCACCACACCAGCTCCACCCACCTGGACGCGTTGTCCCACCAGACTTTCGAGGGACAGGTCTACCCGGGACGGCCGCTGGCGGAGGCGGTGACGCCGGCCGGGGTGCGGCACGGCTCGACGGCGACGTTCGGGGCCGGCATCGTCACGCGGGGCGTGCTGATCGACCTCGCCGCCGACGGCCCGCTGCCCGCCGGCCACGCGGTCACGCCGGACGACTTCGAAGCGGCGGAGGAGCGCGAGGGCGTGCGCCTCGAATCCGGTGACGCCCTGGTCGTGCGCGGCGGCTGGAAGTACCTGTTCGACGGCGTCCCGATGCCGGGCCTGTCGGAGGACGCCGTCCGCTGGATGGACCGCCGCGGAGTGTCGATCTACGCCGGCGACATCGGCGACGCCCACCCGCCGCTGGTGCCGGACGCGCCGTCACCCCTGCACACGGTCGCGCTGGCGCGGCTGGGCCTGCCGCTGATCGACGCGGCCGAGGTGGACGAGCTGGCCGCCGTGTGCGCCGAACTCGGCCGGTACAGCTTCCTGCTCAGCGTCGCCCCGCCCCGCATCCACGGCATGACCGGCATCCCGGTCAACCCGATCGCCATCTTCTGAAGCCCTGGTCACGCCCGGCCGAGCCGGTTGCCGGCCGGACCGGGCGGTCTGATCGCGGCGTACCGGAGCATGTCCACCCGGCGGCCGTTGATCTCCTGATAGCTCCGCAGGAGCCCTTCGCGGTGGTACCCCGCGCGTTCCGCGGTGCGCCGGGAGGCGACGTTCCAGGGCTCGATGTGCAGCTCGACCCGGTGCAGCTCCGGCAGGGACCAGGCGAAGCGGGTCAGCGCGGTGAGCGCCTGACTCGCGACCGCCCGTCCACGGCTGCGAGGCGCGACGGAGTACCCCGCGGTCGCGCGGTCCGCCGCGAGGGGAGCGAGATGCAGGCCCGCCGTCCCGAGCGCCTCGTCGGTTTCCTGGTGCGCCACGCAGAAGGAATAACCGGCGCCGGTGCCGAGACGGCCGGCCTGTCGCTCCATAAAGGACAGCGCGTCTTCGCGGCCGGCGTTGCCGGGCAGCGAGCCGATCGTCGGCAGGTACGGATCGGTCGAGAGGTCCATGAGCATGCCCACGTCGCGCTCCGCGAAAGCCCGGAGCCGCACCTCCCCGAACGACGGGTCCGGGGACGGCATGACCAGCGGCACGGGCCTCACACCACCGGTCTTCCCCGCGCCGGCCCGGTCACTTCCGTGCGGCACCGGCCAGGACCGTCGACTCGCTGGGGGACTCGAAGTGCACCGACACCTCGTTGTCGTCGGCCTGCTCGGGGTGCCAGTCCGCGGTCCAGGCCACTCCGGGCTCGAGGAGGGTGAAGTCGCCGAAGAGCCGGGTGATCTCTTCCCGGTCGCGATAGACGACGGGGCTGGACGAGGCGTCGTAGGCCGTTTTCAGCTGGGTGAGCAGGTCCTTGACGTGCGCGGGAACGCCGTCCTCGGTGCCGTGGGAGATGGCCAGGTACGAGCCGGGGGCGAGCAGGTCGCGGTAGCGCGCGACGAGGCTCGGCCCGAGGTCTCCCTCGGTCCCCGAATCGGGGGACGGCGGCTGCTGGAAGTGGAGGACCGCGATCAGCAGCAACGCGACCGGCTCGTTCACGTCGATGATCCCGGTGTCCTGGATCTGCGCCCACAGCCGGTCGGGATCGCGCATGTCGCCCTGGATCACGGTGTGCCGCTCGGGGTCGCCGTACTCCCGGAGGAGACTGCGCGAATGAGCGACGGCCACCGGCTCGTTGTCGACGTAGGCGACCCGGACCTGGCCCGCCGCGTCCTTTTCGGCCACCTCGTGCGCGTGGCCCATGGTGGGCACGCCGGAGCCGATGTCGATGAACTGCCGGACCCCCTGCTTGATCAGATACCGCACGACGCGGTGCAGGAACATCCGGTTCGCCTGGCAGATGGGCCGGATAATGGGGAACTTGCCGAGGAGCTTGTCGGCGAACTGGCGGTCGATCTCCCAGTTCGTGTGGCCGCCGAGGTAGTAGTCGTACATCCGGGCGGCGCTGGGATGGCTGAGGTCGACGCCCGGCGGGGGAAAGCGGTCCTCGTCAAACCCGGTCACGGCGCGGCTCCTTCTCGGTTCGGTGGTGCGAGCGTTTCAGGGTAGTTGTTCGAATCCGGCGACAGTGGTCGGCATTCGGGTGTCGCTGATCTCCCGTTCGGCGTGCGCGAGCAGTTCCCGGGATTCCTCCGGGCTCAGTGCCGCGCCGCTCAGCGAAGCCCAACGGTCGAGGTAGCAGGTCTGGAAGGTGTCGGCGCTCGACCGCTGGACCCCCTGGGGCGTCTCTCCGTAGGCGAAGTCTTTCGCGCCGTTGCCGAACCGGAAAATAGTCAAGTCAAGCGGCAGGTGGGGCAATTCGCCGAAAGGAACGAACCGGATCGCCACCCCGGGATGGGTGGTGGTCAGGTTCAGCATGTGCTTGACCTGGTCGAGCACGACGAATGGGCTGATCTTCCGGGTTCGGGTAAGTTGCAGCAGCGCGCTTTCGCTGAGCAGGAATTCGTATTCCCGATCCGGGTGGAGCGCGAAGACCCGGGACCGTTGCCCGCGTTCGTAAACCGCGTCGTCGATGTCGCGCCGCCCGGCTTTCTGGAACAGCGTGAGCATGTAGCTTTCGCATTGCAGCTGGCCGCTGATCCGCTCGCCGGTCCAGCTCCGCACCGTGGCCGCCTCGTGCTCGGCGGCGAGGATGTCCCGGAACCACAGGGGAGTGGCGACGAGGCGGCGTCCGGACCAGACGCCGGCCGTGCGCGCCGACGCGTTGAGCCGCCTCATCTCCGCCGCTTCGGCGCCGGTGACCTTCAGCGCCTTGATGAACGTTTCCAGCAGGTCCTCCGGCATGCCGAGACGCGCGTTCTCGAGCTTGCTGATGTTGGCCTGGGTGTACCCCACCTGCCGGCCGAAACCGGCCTGCGTCAGGCCCAGCCGCTTCCGTGCCGCGGAGATCATCGTGCCCAGCTCTCGCTGCTGGGTCTCGACGGAGGGCAGGGTCACCGGGTTGTGCCGTCCAATCAGGGGATCGAGGACTCCCCATGGTAGGGCACGGAGGCACAAGGGTGCAGCATCATCCGGGCGTGGGCCGGGATTCCTCAGCCGGACGTGATCGGCCGCTGGGCCATCAGTGTCGACAACGTGCCACCAAGTCTGACTCCCTGCGACGCGGGGTCAGCAGTCGAACTGCCCGGCGCGAACGGACGTGACAAAAGACGTCCATTCTTCGGGGGTGAAGAGCAGCACCGGTGACTCGCCGAGCTTGGAGTCCCGGAGCGCGACCAGTCCGGGCCGGCCGAGGTTGACCTCGACGCAGTTGCCGGAGTTGTCACCGCAGCGAAATGGCCGCTGCCACGCGGCGTCGTCCAGCGAGATCGCGGCAGTCTTCGGGTCGAAGCTTTCCATGATCGCCCCTCGTCAAGATGATCGCGGGTATTGGATTATTCCGTCCATCCAGAGTCGTGCTGGAATATTCCACGCGCAAGAGGCGAGGCGTGATCTTGGGCTGGTGGGTGCGATATTCACCCATTCGGCCTGGACTGGGTGATTATCTGTAATCGTCGGTGGTCAAAGGCCTGCGGCAGCGCCAAATGGACGCTGCCGCAGGCCTTTGACGGGCGCCGGTGCTTACCCTTTCGCGGCCGGCGACTTCGCGGTCCGCCGCCGGACGACGGCGGTCAGCACGAGCGCCGCGGCCCCGGTGCCGAAGACGCCGGTGCCCGCGGCGACGAAGTGGGCGGCCAGCGCCAGCGCGCCGAGCGCGGCGCACAGGACCTCGCCCACGATGAACGCCGCTCGCAGCGTCCAGCCCCAGTCGCTGAAGATCGCCCCGAGCAGGGCCGGCCACGACGGGGCGGTCGCCTTGCGGTGGCGCGCGTGGCCGCCGGGCGCCCGGGTCCGGCGGACATGCCGGCAGAGCACCAGCGTGTTGGCGTCGACGCTGATCGTGACGCGGATGGGTGGCTCGTCCGCGCCGTCGGTGCTGATCGCGCCGGCTGTGCCGTCGGTGCCGGTCGGCGGGATGAGGTGACGAGACGTGCGTCGCCCGTTTTCCCCTGGCTGGTGCCGGTTGGCGACGTCTACCATGGCCATGTTGCATTCCTGTCTGTGAGTCGGAGAGTGTGTGCAGCGCCGGCGCGGCTCCCTGGACAAGAGGGGGCCGCGCCTTTTTGTCCGAAAAGGACTGTCCGAGCGGGACTGCCAGAGCGGTCGAGAAGCCTGCAGGACCGGCCTTCGTGAGACGTGGTCGCATCCCGCAGCTTCTTTTTCGGCCGTCGTGGGACGTCCGCCGTCGTGGGTTTTCGAGCCTGCCGGTGCCTCCAAGCGGGTGGCCGCCGGTGCTGACCGCGACCGGCGTTCAGGTGGATATGCGCTGCTCGCGGGCATCAGGTTCGAGTTCCAGCCCCCGGTACGCGCATGCCGATGCATGTGCATCTGTCCGTGCAGTGTATCCCCGTGATCGGGTCGGTGGAACTGTGAGGAGGGGCTGCCGCGGCGCTGAAAAGGCCAGTGTGGCGCCGGAAAACGGCCTGCTTGAAGCGCGTCGGCGGGCTTGTTGACCGCCGGTAAAATTGCCTCGCACCAGCACGCGATCGCGCTCGGTGAGCACCGTTGTCGCGCATTGTTTCCCTTTGCCGACACGGGCGGCATTCGAGTGTTTTCGAATATTCCACGGTAGCTGAAGTCGAGGTCAAGCTGGTGTCGAATATTCCGTTCCGCCGGCGTCGGTTCTGACGCGGTGAGCGTCCCCTGGTGTGCGGGCCGTGGTGGTCACCGTCCGTATCACTCGAACGAGTGACGTCGGTTCTGTCATGACTCCAGAATTCGGCTACGCCCCGTGCACTCGCTGCGGGTTTCCGGGCTCCGTGACGGCCGCGATGGGGCTGGTCTGCGCGATCGCCGATTCGGAAGCCCGCGCAGATGGACGTGCATATTCCAATGGCCGTGCTGGTCTGGGGGTGTGCGACGGTGTCGTGATAGACCGTCGGCAATGGATAACGCGGCGGTATCGTGCGGTCGCCCCGCCTGGTAGCGCGGAGTAGTCGCACACGTCACTCGAACCGCTGGGCGCCTCGGAAATGCCGCTCGGCGAGACACTCGCAGTAGGACGTGAGGTGACCGTGAGTCTTCGCCAGGATGGGATCAGGCCGAGCTGGATCAACCGGAGCCGAGAACTCGACGGAGCTGAGATCGAACCGAGCCGGGGGAGGGAGAAACACCGGAGAAATGGGGCGGGGCCCCTTGCGCGAACAGGGGGCCCCGCGGTGTCCGATAACCAGCCCGTGAAGACAAGGAACAGGACCTGGTGACTGTACAGCTGGATAGACCCCGTGAACCAGGGATGAGCGCGCCCCAACGGGTCGATGTGGCCGAATGCTTCGACGTCGAGGACCCGCGCCCGCGCGTCGCGACCCCTGAGGAGATGATCGCCGCGGCGGCGAAGGTGCTGGCCGGCCGGGGCCATGGCCGGCACCGCAAGCCCGGCACGCGCGACAGCCGGCTGTCCCGGGTGGCCAGCTTGTTGTCGGGCTGGGCGGGCGCGCTTCGCGTGTGCCTCCTGCTCGCCGCCGGCGGCTGCGCGGTGGCCGCGGTGGTGACGACGACCAACCCCCGGATCGCCGCTTCCCTCGGCACGTTCGTCGCGTTCGCGAGCGTGGTCGGCGCGTGCGCGCTCTGGCCCCGGCGCACCCGGGTGTCACGGCGGTAACGGCCGCCGCCCGCGCGGATCCCGGTGGTGCCACGGGGTTTCGACCCGGCGACCGCGGTGCGGGCCACCACCCAGGCGGTGCTCGGCCCCGGCGGATGCGGCCTGGCCGACCTGAGACAGCCGTTAAGGACTCCTTGCCTACCTTCAAGGTAGATAAGGAGTCCTTAACGGCTGCCGGGAACATCCGGTCAAGCAGGCACCGCCACCGAGCGGGTGGACGCGAAGGCGAACGCGTCGCGCGCCCGGTCCGGGGGCGCGCGGGAGAAGGACTCGCGTCGTCGGGAAAGCGGCCCGGTCAGCCGGGGACGCGGGACGCGAGTGCGCTGCGATCAGGTGGCGCGCGGAAGACATCCATGACGGGTCAGCTCCATCCTCGTGGACCTCATCGTGACTGCCCGCGGGTGGCGATCTGGCTTCCGGACTTCGTCCGGTCACAGTGGCGGGACCGCGTCGGATTCGCACCGACTTCCCCACTGCCGCAGGCGTTTTCTGGCCCTGTCTATACCGTGGCGCCGGGCCGGGCGCGGCCTTTAAGGGGTGCCGGAGCACGGCAAGAGGCCCGGCCGGAAGGCCTGCCCCGGCGTGAACCGGGAAGCTTCCAGCCGGGCCTCGTGACCGCCCGCTAGCTCAGGCGCGCTACCTCAGGCGCCGCCGGCCGGCCAGGTACAGCGCCAGCCCGGCGATCAGCAGCAGGCCCGCCAGGGAGAGCGGCCAGCCCACGTCCACGCCGGTGTTCGGCAGCCGGTGCGCCGGCTCACCCGGTCCCGTCGCCGGTCCCGGGCCGGTGCCGGGCTCCGGCGCCGGGACGACCGGGACACTGACCGTCGCCTCGCCACCCGGGACCGGCTTGCCGTCGGGGCCGATGCCGGTGGTGGTGGCGACGTTGCGGACCCGGCCCGCCTTCACGTCCGCTTCGGTGACCGTGTGCGGCGCCACGGTGCAGACCATCGCCTGGCCCGGCGCGAGCACGGTGCCCGGGCAGGTCACGGGGCCCGCGGACGGGTCGTCGACCTTGATCTCGCGGACGGTGGCCGCGCCGGTGTTCGTGACGGTGATCGTCCAGGTGATCCGGTCCCCGGCGCCGATCCGCCCGTCACCGTTCACGTCCACCGGGTCGGCGGACTTCTTGATCGCGAGCGCGCCCGCCGCGTTCGCGTGCACCGTCGCGCTCGCGGGCTTCGAGTCGACCGGGGCGCCGCCTTCCGGCGGGGTGCCGGTGGCCACGGCGGTGTTGTCGATCGATCCGGCGTCCACATCGGACTGCGTCACGGTGTAGGTCGCGGTGCAGGTGACGTGCTCGCCGGGCGCCAGCGACGCGGCGCCGTCCGGGCAGACCGGTTTCGGCCCTTCGCCGCTGCCGGTGAAGTGGGTCTCGCGGATCGTCACCGGGCTGAGCGTGACGTTGCCGGTGTTGGTGACCACAAAGGAGTACGTGACCTCCTGGCCAGCGGCGGTGACCGTGCCCGGCGAGGCTGTCTTGGCCAGCGTCAGCGCGGCGTCCGGCGGGGTCGGCACGACCACTGTGGACGGGTCCGAGGTCGGCGGCTCGCCTCCCTCGGGCGGGGTGCCGGTGGCGACGGCCGTGTTCGTCACGCGCCCGGAGTCCACATCGGACTGAGTGAGCGTGTAAGTGGCCGTGCAGACGGCCTGCTCGCCCGGCGCCAGGCTGGCCACCGTGGCGCCGCCGCCCGGGCAGGACAGCGGCGAGAGCTGCCCGGTGCCGGAGAACGCCGTCTCCCGCACGGTCACAGCGGTGAGCGTCTGGTTGCCGGTGTTGGTCACCACGAACGAATAGGTGACCGTCTGCCCCGCGTGGAAGTGCCCGTCGTCGGCCGGATCCGCCGACTTCACCAGCGACAGCCCCGGCTTGCCCGGCACGGTCACCTTCGCCTGCGACGGGCCGGAGGTCACCGGGTCGCCCTGGGGCGGGGTGCCGGTCGCCTCGGCGGTGTTGGTCACCGAGCCGGCGTCCGCGTCGGCCTGGGTCAGGGTGTACGTGGCGGTGCAGGTGACGGACTGGCCGGGGGCCAGCGTGTCCGACGGGCACTCGATGACCGACATCGTCCCGGTGCCGGTGAACGCGGTTTCGCGCACGGCCACGGACGTCAGCGTGCGGTTGCCGCTGTTGGTCACGACGAACCGGTAGGCGACGGTGTGCCCGGCACCGTCCACAGTGGCCGGATCGACCGACTTGGCCAGGGTCAGCGCGGCCCCGCCGCTCGCCGTGACCACGGCGGTCGCGGGCGGGGTGGTCGCGGGCGGCAGGCCCGCGGGCGGGGTGCCGGCCGCGGTCGCGCTGTTGGTGATCCGGCCGGCGTCGAGGTCGGCCTGGGTCGCGGTGTAGTCCGCGGTGCAGGTGACGGACTGGCCGGGCGCCAGCACCGGCACGACGGCGCCGCCCACCGGGCAGGAGACCGCCGACAGCGTCCCGCTGCCGCTGAAGTCCCCTTCGGTGACGGTGACGTCGGTCAGCGTCACGTTCCCGGCGTTGGTCACCACGAACGAATAGCGCACCGGCTCGCCCGCGGCGGCGACCGTGGCCGGGTCGGCCGACTTCGCCAGCGTGAGCGCCGCGGTACGGCTGGCGGTCACCTTCGCCGACGAGGGCGCCGAGGTGGTCGGCTCGGTCGCGCGCGGCGCCGTGCCGTGCGCGACGGCGGTGTTCTCGATCGAGCCCGCGTCGATGTCCGCCTGCGTGACGCGGTAGATCGCGAGGCAGGTCTGGGACGCCCCGGGCGCGAGCACCGTGTTCGGGCAGTTGATCTCGGGGGCGGGACCGGAGCCGGTGAACCGGGTCTCGTCGACCCCGACCCCGCGCAGCGTCACGTCACCGGTGTTGGTCACCTTGAACGTGTAGGTCACGGACTGGCCCGCGCGCTCGACCGTCGTCGGCTCGGCGGTCTTCTCCAGCGCGATCGACGGGTGCGCGGGCGTCGGGATGGACACGCTGGAGGGGTTCGAGGTGGTCGGTTCTTCGGAGCCGGGCTGCTTGCCGTGCGCGGTGGCGGTGTTGTCCAGCCGGCCCGAGTCCACGTCGTCCTGCGTCAGCACGTACGTGGCGGTGCACGTGGTGCTGGCGCCGGGGGCGAGGGTGGCGACCGGGCAGACCGGCGTGGTCATGACCCCGCTGCCGGAGAACGCGGTCTCGTCGACCCCGATCTCGTTCAGCGGCACGTTGCCGGTGTTGGTCACGAGGAACGAGTAGGTGATCTGCCGTCCGACGGTGTAGGCCTCCGGATCGTCCGGGGAAGCGGACTTCTTCAGCGTCAGCGCCGGTTTCGGCGTCTCGGTGGGGGTGCGGGTGGACGACGGGTTCGAGGTCACCCTGGTGGTCACGCCCGGCGGCAGCCCGGACGCGGTCGCGGTGTTGACCGCGGCGCCGTTCGCCTCGTCCGCCGGGGTGATCACGTACGGCACCTGGGCGGTGCAGGTCTGCGACTCACCCGGGGCGAGCGTCGGCCGGGGGCAGGTGACCGCGCCGGCCTTGGCGTCGGTCACGGTGATGTCGTTCAACGCCAGCGCACCGGTGTTGGTGACGGTGAAGGTGTACCCGATCGTGTCGCCCGCGTCGGTGATCCCGTTGCCGTTCACGTCCACCGGCGCGGCCGCGTGTTTCACCAGCTGCAGCGTCGCCGCCTTCGCGGTGTTGGTGACCGTGCAGGAGACGAAGTCGCCGATGTCGACGTGCACCTGGGCCGAGCCGCCCGCGTCACCGGTGGGCAGTTTGCCGTCCGCGGCGCCGTTGCGGGTGCAGGACCACGATCTGTCGTAATTGGACTCCAGCCCCGAGGTGGCCTTCTCGTTCATGGTGAACTCGGCGCCGCGGGCCCCGGCCAGCACGGTGACCTCGCCGGTGGTCGCCGAGGCGCCGCCCTTGGTGTCGGCCGAGCCGAGCACGGTCCCGCCCGAAGCCGCGACCGAGACGCCGAACGAGTCGCCGGCGAAGCCCCGCACGACCTTTTTGGACAGCTGGAGGCTCGAGACCAGCACGCCGAACCCGACCGCCTGCCGCCCGCCGCCCACCATGCGCTGGGTGAACGAGGTCGGGTCGTCCGCGGAGAGGATCGCGGTGCCCGTCTTGTTGGAGCTCGTGCGGCCGACACAGCGGACGGTCGTGGTGCCGACGCCGGTGTACCCGCCGCCGCACGCGTTGCCGATGCCCGGCCCGGAGCTGTCCGCGGTCAGGGACTCGAGCACCGACGACGAGGTCCACTCGATCGACTCGCTCGGGTCCGTCGACTCGGCGTCCGCGCCCACCAGGCCGTAACCCTTGACCACGGCGCCGCTCGCGTCGGTGGCGACGATGTCGGTCAGCGCGGCGACGGTGGTCGTGCTGTTGGCGGTCTGGTACAGCGCCGGCTTGCCCGGCACCCCGGTGTAATGCCCGGAGTTGCCCAGGTAGGCGGCGGAATACGTGGGCAGCGAGTTCGGCGCGACCGGGCCGCCGGACACCTTGAGGGTGACGGCGAGCTGGTAACCGCCGGGCAGCGCGAACGTCAGCCGCTGGCCGGCCGCGGACGTGGCCTCCGACTCGCTGTAGCCGGACATGTCGAACCAGCACAGCGTCCGCGCGTAGGTGCCGGTGCCCGCAGTGGCGAACCCGCAGCTCTGCGTCCCGGCCGCCGCCGCGGGGGACCCCGAGCCGGGCACGACCACACCGAGCGTCAGCAGCACCATGGCCAGCAGCCCGAGCACTATCCGCCGGGACTTTCCGGCACCGAACATCACACCACTCATCGACCGCGGCCCTCTCGACTCGGCTAAGGCTCCACGGTCATCGTGCGCGAACGTGGCCGTTCCGGCATCCGAAGAGGTGATCAATCAGTCCATAGTGGCCGGTCATGGCCGGAAGTCCGCGCGCACCGCGCGGTGGTCGCTGCCGTTCGCCGGGAGCACCGCGTCGCCGGTCGGGGTGAGCCCGCGGGCCAGCACGTGGTCGGGGCGGGTGAGCGGGAACGCGGCGGGCCAGGTGAACCCGAACCCGGTCTTGACCTCGGGAATCGCGGCAGTCAGGGCGGCGAAGCGGCGGTCGGTCGAGGCGGTGTTGAGGTCGCCGAGCACCAGCACCCGCGGTGACCGGTCGGCCTGGAGCAGCCCGGTCAGCTCGCCCAGGGCCCGGTCCCGGGCACCGGTCTCGCCGAGCCGGATGGAGGCGAGGTGCGCGACGTAGACCGTCACCGGCCCGGACGGCAGCCGGACCTGCGCCCGCAGCGCCCTCGCCCAGCCCTGCGCCAGGTCCAGCCGTTCCACCGCGGTGACCGGGTAGCGGCTCCACAGCCCGACTGTGCCGGCGAAGGCCTGGTACGGATGTCCAGGGCGGAGCGCCGCGTCGATCGCGGGGCCGGTGCGCCCGGTCCGTTCCTGGATCGCGACGAGGTCGGCGTCCGTGGCGGCCAGCGCCGTGGCCGCCGACCCGGCCTCGGTGTTGCCCGCGCCCACGTTCTGCGTCACCACCCGGAGCCCGCCGGGACCGGCAGCGCCGGCCGGGAGCATCGGCGGCACGAACAGCGCCGCCCACACGAGCACGGGCACCAGCAGGGCGACCTGCGCGGCCCGTGAACGCAGGGCTAGGGCCAGCCCGCCGAGCGGGAGCACCGCGAGGCCGAGCCAGGGCAGGAAACTGTCCAGGAGGGTGCCCGCGCCCGCGACGTCGGGCACCAGGCGGTGGCCGAGCAGCAGCGCCGCGAGGGCCACCGCGAGCGCCGGGGGCAGCAGGGTGCGCAGGTGTCGCCGGAAGACCATGCGACCACAGTGGACTCGTTCGATGAGAGGTTTCTGAAACCGCCTCGGCTAGGCTCGGCCGGGTCATGAACGAACGCCCCGCCGCCCCGCTGGTCCTCGTCGCCGACGACGAGCCCGCCGTGCGGGCGGCCGTCGCCGACGCCCTCGAAGTGCACTCCTACCGGGTGATCACGGCCGAGGACGGGCCCGCCGCCCTGCGCGCGGTGGCCGACCACGAGCCGGACCTGGTCGTGCTCGACGTGCTGATGCCCGGGCTCGACGGCCTCGGGGTGTGCCGGGCGCTGCGGGCCGCGGGCCGCCGGGTGCCGATCCTGGTGCTGACCGCCCGTGCCGCGGCGGAGGACCGGGTCAGCGGCCTGGACGCGGGCGCCGATGACTACGTCGTGAAGCCGTACCACCTGGGGGAGTTGCTGGCCCGCGTGCGCGCCCTGCTCCGGCGCGGTGCAGCCGAACCCGGGACCGGGCCGGCCGAGGCGCCGCCGCGGGTCGCGGACCTGGTGCTGGACCCGGCGTCACGGCAGGGGCACCGCGGCGAGCGGACCATCCAGTTCACCGAGACCGAGTTCGCGCTGCTCGACCTGCTGCTGCGCAACCGCGGGCAGGTGCTGACCCGCGAGGTGATCACCGAACGCGTGTGGGGCTACGACTTCGGCCCGGCCAGTAACCCGGTCGAGGTCTACATCCGTTACCTGCGACGGAAACTCGAGGCCGAGGGCGAGCCGCGGCTGGTCCACACCGTCCGCGGCGTCGGCTACCAGCTGAGGGAACCGTGAAGCGGGCGCTCCCGCTGCGCACCCGGCTGGCCGTGCTGGCCGCGTTGTCGGTCGCGGTCGCCGTGGCCGCGATGGCGTTCGCCGCGTACTTCTTCTTCGACCGCGAGCTCGGCCGCCAGCTCGACCTCAGCCTGACCCGGGAGGCGAACCGGATCCAGCTGCAGATCAAGCAGGGTGACTGGGACCGGCCGAGAGAGCTCAGCTGCGAGTGGCTGGCGGCGCCGGCCTGCGGGCAGCTCGTCACGCCCGCGCCGGCCGCCCCCACGCTGTTCCCGGTCGCGCCCGAGGCCCGCGAGGTCGCCGCGGGCACCCGGGCGGAGTTCACCGGCGACGTGCTCGTCGACGGCCTGGCCCTGCGGGTGCTGACCGTGCCGGTGCGCCCCGGCGAGGCCCTGCAGGTGGCCGTCCGCTCGGACCAGGTGACGCAGAGCCTCGACCGGATCCGGCGGGTGCTGCTGCTCGCCGGCGTCGGCGGGGTGGTGCTGGCCTGCGGCTTCGGCTACCTGGTGGCCCGCGCCGGGCTGCGCCCGCTGGCCCGGATCACCGCCGCCAGCCGGCACATCGCCGAGACGCGCGACCCGGCCCACCGGATCCCCGTGCGCGGCCGGGACGAGCTGGCCGAGCTGACCCGGCACTTCAACACCATGCTCGCCGCGCTGGAGGACTCCCTCGCGGCCCAGCGGCAGCTCGTCGCCGACGCCTCGCACGAGCTGCGGACGCCGCTGACGGCGTTGCGCTCGGACATCGACCTGCTCGCCCTCGACGGCCGCCTCGGCGACGACCGGCGACGGCAGGTGCTGCGCCGGATCGGCGACCAGTTCGAGGAGCTGACCCAGCTGGTCAACGACCTGATCGAGCTGGCCCGCGGCGACGAACCGCCGCCGGAGGCCGACGACGTGGCCCTCGACCGGGTCGTGGGGGAGCGCGTCGAGCTGGCCCGGCGGCACTGGCCGGGGGTCACCTTCACCGCGCGGCTGGCGCCGGTCCTCGTCACCGGCAGCGCGGAGCGGCTCGCCCGCGCGGTGGCGAACCTGCTGGACAACGCGGCGAAGTTCGCCCCGGCGGGCAGCACGGTGACCGTGGACCTCGCCGACGGCCGGCTGAGCGTGCGCGACGAAGGCCCCGGGATCGCCGAGGCCGACCGGCCGCGGGTGTTCGACCGTTTCTACCGTTCGCCCACGGCGCGGGACGTGCCCGGCTCCGGCCTCGGGCTGGCGATCGTCGCCCAGGTGGTGCGGGCGCACCAGGGCCGGATCGAGGTCGGGTCGCCGCCGGGCGGGGGAACCGAGTTCACCGTGTGGTTCCCGCCGGCCGGCTGATCTCATTTGCCGCTCATCTCCGCCGTCCACGGTGGGCACCCATGAGCGAACGAACGAAAACGGCCGTCCTGCGCGCCATCGCGGTGACGGTGGTGGCCGGCTCGGTCCTGGCGGGCGCGCCCGCGGCCCTGGCGGGGACCGGGGTGAGCCTCGACCACGGCGCGCTGGCGATCCCGGTCTCGGGCGGCGTCGCGCTGCTGGACCCCGCCACTCTGCGGGTCGACGCCCGGACCGCCGCCGGGAAACTGGTGCTCTCCGAAGGGGCTCAGGAACCGTTGGGGGCGCCCGGTCCCCTGTCTATCCACAATGGAACGTATACCTGGTCCTACCCGAGCCGGGGGCTGACCGCGTCGGCCTCGGCGCGCGACGGCCGGCTCGTCGTGGACCTGCGCGCGAGCGCGGACGGTGATCTGAACTGGCCCGTCACCGGCACGGACCGGGCCGCGAGCGCCGTGCAGTTCCCACGCGGGGAAGGGCTTTCCGTGCCGGTCGCCGACCCGTGGTGGAACGGTCAGCTCGGCGGCACCGACCCGGTGCGCCTGCAGGACCTCACCATGCCGTTCTGGGGCTACACCCTCGGATCCGTCGGCGCCGGGTACGTCGTGCCGACCGACCTCGGCACGAGCCTGCGCTTCGTCTCCAGCGCGGGCCGTCTGCACACCTCCACCGCTCACCACTTCGCCGCCGCCGACGGCACGGACGGCTACACCGTGGCGTTCAGCGTCACGGACGGTTCCCCGGTAGCACCCGCGCTGGACTACCGGCGCTGGCTGGCGAACCACGGGCAACTCGGCAACCTCGAGCAGAAGATCCGGGCGAATCCGGCCGTGGGCAAGCTGATCGGCGCGTTCCACGCTTACCTCTGGGGTGACGGCCGCACCACCGAGGCCGTGCGGCAGATGCGGCAGCTCGGCCTCGGCCGGATGTGGCTGGGCTACGACTCCGACGACAGCCCGATGCCCGCCGACGCCGTCCGCGCCGCCGAGGACGCGGGTTACCTGGTAGGCCCCTACGACAGCTGGGACAACGCGCAGGACCCGGCGACCGCCGACACCCCGGCCGCGCGCTGGCCGTCGCCAGTCTGGCCGCAGGCGTGTGTCGAAGACGCGCAGGGCAAGCCGGAAACCGGGTTCCAGGGCCGTGGCTGTTACGTCAGCTCGCAGGCCCTCGCCGACGCCGAACCCACGCACCACTACCTCGCCGACCGCGTCGCCGCGACGGCCGCGAGCGGGGCGGACAGCTACTTCCTCGACGTCGACGCCACCGGCGAGCTGTTCCGCGACCACAGCGCCGCCCACCCGATGACCGAGGCGCAGGACCGGGCGAACCGCTTGTCCCGTATGGCGAAGCTGAGCGGTGAGTTCGTGCTGGGCTCGGAAAGCGCCGGGGCCTGGGCGAACCAGGTGCTCGCGTTCAGCCACGGCTCCAGCACCCCGGTCGCGGACGGGCTGTGGGCGGCGGAGCGGGACAAGGACGCCTGGGGCACCTACTGGCCGCCCGCGCGGCCCGGCTTCTTCTTCAAGCCGGCCACGATCTCCGCGGACCTCGCCAAGGCGATGTTCGACCCGCGCTACCGCGTCCCCCTGTACGAAACGGTGCTGCACGATTCGGTGATCAGCCTCGACCGCTGGGAGCTGCCGCTGGACAAGCTGCCCGGGCAGCGCGCCACCCGGATCCAGCTCGCCATGCTCTACAACACCCCGCTCAACCTCGCCCTGGACCGGAAGGCGCTGACCGAGGAGGGTCCGGAACTGGCTTCGCTGCAACGTTTCTTCGCCGGGCTCCAGTCCGCGGCGGGCACGAAGGCGATGACCGGGTTCCGCACGTTGTCCGGCGACGGGCGCGTCCAGCAGACCACCTTCGGCGACCACGCACTGGTCGTCACGGCGAACTTCGGCAGCACCGCTTACCAGGGCCTGCCCGGCGGCTGCGTGTCGGCCGAGCGGCCCGGCCGGCCGGCGGAAAGGCTGTGCCCGAAGGCCGTCTGACGGTGCCCTGAAGGCCACCTTCAGGGCATATACGACCCTGAAGGTGGCCTTCAGGGTCGCAGTGCGCGGGTGGGCGGCAGTTCAGCGGCGGTGTGGCTGTCGTTGCGGGGCCTGGGGCGCTTCGAGCTGGGCGAGCCAGGTCGCGAGCACCTGTTCCAGCTGTGTGGCGTCGGCCGGGGCGAGGTCGCCGAGGAGGCGGCGTTCGTTGTGCATGTGGGCGGTGAACGCGGTGTCGATCAGCTCGCGGCCGGCCGGGGTCAGCGCGACCACCCGGCCGCGCCCGTCGGCCGCGCTGGGGCGGCGGGTGACCAGGCCGGCGCGTTCGAGCCGGTCGATCCGCTTGGTCATGGCGCCCGTGGTGACCATCGTGAACGCGGCCAGCTCGCCGGGCGCGCGTTCGAACGGGTCCCCGGCGCGGCGGAGCGCGGCCAGCACGTCGAACTCGCCCTCGCTCAGCCCGTAGCGGCTGTACACGACGCAGAGCTGGTCGGTGAGCAGCGCGGCGACCCGGTGCAGCCGGCCGATCACCCCCTGCGGGCTGACGTCGAGGTCGGGGCGTTCGCGCGCCCATTCGGCCTGGATGCGAGCGACGTGGTCCAGCGGTTCGGTCACCCGCGCCACGATACCTTCCTGGGAAGGTACTGTAGCTTCCATGGAAGCTACTTTGCGGTGGAGCCTGGTCACCGCCGTCGCGCCGATCGCCTGGGGCACCAACTACTTCGTCACCCACGAGCTCCTGCCACCCGGGCTGCCGCTGTACGGCGCGGTCTTCCGGGCGCTCCCGGCCGGCCTGCTCCTGCTCGCGGTGCGCCGGCAGCGGCCGCGCGGGTCGTGGTGGTGGAAGTCGCTGGTGCTCGGCGCGTTGAACACGAGCGCGTTCTTCACGCTCATCTACATCTCGGCGCAGCTGCTCCCGACCAGCCTGGCGTCCATGATCATGGCCACCTCCCCGGTGGTGCTGATGCTGCTGGCCTGGCTGCTGGTCGCCGAACGGCCCACGGTGCTCGCGCTGGCCGGCGCCGTGGTCGGCATCGCCGGGGCCTGCCTGATGCTGCTGACCGCGGCCGTGCGGGTCGACGCGCTCGGCGTGGCCGCGTCCGTGGGCGCGATGACGCTGTCCTCGGTCGGGTACATCCTGGCGAAACGGTGGGCGGGCGAGGTCGACGTGATCGCCTCGACGTCCTGGCAGCTCATCGCGGGCAGCCTCCTGCTGATCCCGCCGGCGGTCGTGGTGGAGGGCGCGCCGCCGGCGCTGACCGGGGACATGCTGCTCGGGTTCGGCTACGTCACGGTGGTGGCCACCGCCCTCGCGTTCGCCGCCTGGTTCACCGGCCTGAAGCACCTGCCCGCCGCGTCCGTGGGGCTGATCGGGCTGCTGAACCCCGTCACCGGAGTGCTGCTGGGCACGCTGCTGGCCGGTGACACGCTCACCGCGCAGCAGGCCGGCGGCATCGCGCTGGTACTGGCCGGGCTGGTGCTCGGGCAGCCGATCGTCCGCCGGATTTGGCGGCGCACCAACGGTTCCCGGGTGCTCAGCGGCTAGGTGTTCAATGGCTCAGCGCCTGGGTGCCGAGGACGGTGATCAGGGCGAGGCGCTCGGCGTCCTCGGTGCCGGGTACCGCGGTGTAGACCATGATCCGCAGGTCGCCGCCCGCGACGGTGAGCACGTCGCAGTCCAGCACCACGGGGCCGGCCTCGGGGTGGACGATGGTCTTGGGCCCGGCCTCGTGCTGCCCGACCGCGCCGGACTCCCACAGCTCGGCGAACCGCGCGCTGCTCGCGCGCAGCTCCGTCACCATCCGCCGCAGCTGCGGGTCGGCCGGGTAACGCTCGGCGGTCGCGCGCAGGTCGGCCACGAGCCCGGCGTGGAACCGGGCCAGCGATTCCGGCGTGTGCCGGGCCCGCGAGCCCGGCCCGGCGAACTGCCGCCACACGCTGTTGCGCTCGAACCCCCGCCACCCGGACGGATCGCCCATCAGCGCCGCGTACGGCGGGTTGGCCAGGAGCAGCGTCCACGAGGCGTCGTAGACCGCGACCGGCGTCCCGGTCAGCCGGTCCAGCAGCCGGTGGACGCTCGGGTTGATGAACGCGGGCACGGTCTCCGGCCCCGGCGGGTTCAGCCCGGCCAGCCGGAACAGGTGGGCGCGCTCGATCCCGGACAGCCGCAGCGCCCGGGCCAGCGCCTCGACGACCTGCGCCGACGGGCTGGTCGCCCGGCCCTGTTCCAGCCGGGTGACGTAGTCGACGGAGATCCCGGCGAGCTGGGACAGCTCTTCCCGGCGCAGCCCGCTCGCGCGCCGGTGCCCGCCCACGGGAAGCCCGGCCGCCTCGGGGCTGACCCGGTCCCGCCAGCGCCGCACCGCCTTGCCGAACTCCGCCGTTGCCATGCTTGCCAGTCTGCCCGTTTCGCGGCCGGACTGCCTGGTACCGGCAGTCCCAGGAAGACCGGACGACTGGTAGCCCGCCCGGCCCGCGCGGAGCGTGGGAGCCATGACAACAACCTTGATCACCGGCGCCAACAAAGGCATCGGCTACGAGACCGCCCGCCAGCTCGCCGCGCTGGGCCACACCGTCTACATCGGATCCCGCAGCGTCGAGCGCGGGGAGAAGGCCGCCGCCGAGCTGGGTGTGCGGTTCGTGCGGCTCGACGTCACCGACGACGCCTCCGCCGAGGCCGCGATGAAAACGATCCGGGAGGCCGAGGGGCACTTGGACGTGCTGGTCAACAACGCCGGCATCGCGCTGATGGGCCTCAACGGCCCGGACGCGCTGAAAGTGTTCGACACCAACGCCGTCGGCATCATCCGCGTCACCGAGGCCGCGCTGCCGCTGCTGCGGAAGTCCGGAAACCCGGTGGTGGTCAACATTTCCAGCGCCCTCGGCTCGTTCTGGGCCGTCACCAACCCCGAGCGGCCGGCGTTCCACGTGCCCGCCATCGTCTACGGCGCGAGCAAGGCCGCCGTCTCCATGCTCACGCTCCAGTACGCGAAAGCCGTGCCGGAGGTCAAGTTCAACGCGGTCGAGCCCGGCTACACCGACACCGAGCTCGGCGGCGGCAGCGGCGGCGGCCGCCCGGTCGAGGTGAGCGCGAAGGTCGTCGTCCGCGCGGCGGTCATCGGCCCGGACGGCCCGACCGGCACCTTCCAGGAGGAAGAGGACGGTGAGCTGGCCTGGTAGGGCCGCCGGTCAGTTCGTGGTCCAGTGACGGAGTTTCTCGGGGTTCCGCATCGTCCAGATGTGCTTGATCCGGCCGCGGCGCGTCGAAGAGCACGCCCTGCCGCTGGAAAACGCCCGCGCGCAGGCGGTTTACGGCCGGCCCAGCGCCGTCAACCGCCTGCTCGTCCTCAACGCGGAACCCCGGCCCGGCCGGGTCACGGTCCTGCTGCTGCGTGAAGCGATCGGGTTCTGAAGCCCGCTCAGCGCCAGCCGAGCTCCGGGGCCACGTGGGTGAGGATGCTCTCCAGCACGTGGGCGTTGTAGTCGACGCCGAGCTGGTTCGGGACGGTCAGCAGCAGGGTGTCCGCGGCCTGGATGGCCTCGTCCTCCTTGAGCTGGCGCACCAGCTCGTCCGGCTCGGCGGCGTACGAGCGGCCGAAGATCGCCCGGGTCGTCTCGTCGATCATGCCGATCTGGTCCCGCGAGCCGCGGTCGCGGCCGAAGTACGCGCGGTCCACGTCGTTGGTCAGGGCGAAGATGCTGCGGCTGACGGAAACCCGCGGCTCACGCTCGTGGCCCGCCTCCCGCCAGGCCTCGCGGTAGGCCTCGATCTGCTTGCGCTGCTGGACGTGCAGCGGCTCGCCCGTCTCGTCGGTCTTGAGCGTGGAGCTCTGCAGGTTCATGCCGAGCTTCGCGGCCCAGACCCCGGTGCTGTTCGAGCTGGAACCCCACCAGATGCGCTCGCGCAGGCCTTCGGAGTGCGGCTCGATCCGCAGCAGCCCGGGCGGGTTGGCGAACATCGGCCGCGGGTTCGGCTGTGCGAAGCCTTCCCCCTTGATCACCTCGAGGAAGGTCTCGGTGTGCCGGCGGGCCATGTCCGCGTCGGTCTCGCCGTCCCGGGGGATGAACCCGAAGTGGCGCCAGCCGTCGATCACCTGCTCGGGGGAGCCGCGGCTGACGCCGAGCTGCAGCCGTCCGCCGGAGATGAGGTCGGCGGCGCCGGCGTCCTCGGCCATGTACAGCGGGTTCTCGTAGCGCATGTCGATCACGCCCGTGCCGATCTCGATCCTCGACGTGCGGGCGCCGATGGCCGACAGCAACGGGAACGGGCCCGCCGCCTGGCGCGCGAAGTGGTGCACGCGGAAGTACGCGCCGTCCGCGCCCAGCTCCTCGGCCGCCACCGCCAGGTCGATGGACTGGTGCAGGAAGTCGGCGGCGGACTGCGTCTCGGAGTGCGGGCTCGCCGACCAGTGACCGAACGAGAGGAATCCAATCTTCTTCACGCACTCCTCAGCGTCCGGCGGCCGCGTTTGATTCCCCGGATCCACCGGCAGCATAGATCAGATGTATTTCTGGCGGAAGTGGGGAACGATTCAGAAGAACTAACAAGTACTGCGGAAACGTTCGCCCTTGTGAGGCAAGACATCCGATGGATAGGCTTCCTGTCGAAACGACTGGCACTGGTGCCTGACGCCGGGCCCGCACCGGCCGCCGGTCACGATCGCGACGTGGGCCGGGCACGGCGGCCCGGAACGGAGCTGGACGTGAACGAGATCAACCGGCGGGCGGTACTGGGCATCGTGGCCGGGGCCGGGGCGGCCATGGCCCTGCCGGGGACCGCGTCCGCGGGGACCCGGCCGGGGAGCGCGGGGGACGGGCCCGCGAGTGTGGGAGACCTCGGCGACCGGGGCTGGGCCGACTTCCTCGCCGGCGCCGATCTGCGCTGGCGGCGGATGCCGCAGGCCTGGGACGAAGGACCGTTCCTCGGCAACGGCTTCCTCGGCTCCGGGGTCTACGCCGAGCTCGGCGCCAACGCGATCCGCTTCACCGTGCAGCACACGCAGGTGCAGGACCACCGTCCGGAGTTCGGCTCGCTGTTCGGCCTGGCCCGGCTGCCGATCGGGTACTTCACGCTGGAGCCGGCCGGCACGATCACCGGCGTCGACTGGCGGCTGGACCTGTGGAACGCCGAGCTGACCGGCACGATCGTCACCACGGCGGGCAGCCTCGCCCTGCGCGCCGTCGTGCATAACGAGCGGTCCGTGCTCGCGGTCGAGGTCCGGCCGACCGAGGGGGAGCGGAAGTTCCGCTGGGTCTTCCACCCCGGCGAGGCGGTCAGCCCGCGGACCGCGCCGCAGTTCCACAAGCCCGCCCCGGCGGGGTACGCCGCGAACCCGCCGGCGAGCCTCGAAACCAGCGGCCCGGACCAGCTGGCCGTGCAGCCGCTGCTCGCCGGCGGCGAGCACGTCACCGCCTGGCGCGAGGTCACCGCCGGCACGAGGCGCACGCTGTACGCCGCCGTGGCCTGGTCGCACCCGCGCCGGACCGCGGCGCCCGAGGCCCTGCGTACGGTCCGCGCGGCCGCCCGGCCGCTGGACCGGCTCGTGTCGGGGCACCGGACGTGGTGGCACCGCTACTACCGGCAGAGCTTCCTGTCCATTCCGGACACCCGGCTGCAGTCGTTCTACTGGATCCAGCTGTACAAGGTCGCGTCCGCCACCCGCGAGGACGCCCCGGTGATGGCGACCACCGGGCCGTGGCTGGAGCCGACCCCGTGGCCCGCGGTCTGGTGGAACCTCAACGTGCAGCTGGAGTACTGGCTCATCCACGGCTCCAACCACCTCGAGCTGGACGCGGTGACGCCCACCCTCGGCCGGTACCGGCAGCGGCTGCGCGACCAGCTCGCCGAGAGCCACCGGGCGGACTCGTACGGCATCCCGCGCACCACGGACATGACGCTGCTCAACGGCACCAGCGACGGGAACAGCGGGTACGCCGTGGGGATCCCGGGCCAGGACCCGCCGACGCCGGAGGTCGGCAATCTCACGTTCGCGCTGCACAACGTGTGGCTGAGCTACCGGCACACGATGGACGGGCGGATCCTGCGCGACGTGCTGTTCCCCCTGCTGCGCGGGGCGATCAACTACTACCTGCAGTTCCTCCGGCCCGGCGCGGACGGCAAGCTGCACCTGCCGGCGACGTTCTCGCCCGAGTACGGCGAGAACGCGCCCGACTGCACCTACGACCTCGCGCTGATCCGCTGGGGCTGCTCGACCCTGCTGGACGCCGTTCGCGAGCTGCGGGTCGACGACCCCCTCGCGCCGGAGTGGCGCGGCGTGCTCGCCTCGCTCGCGCCGTACCCCGTCGACGAGAACGGCTACATGATCGGCGCGGGCGTGCCGTTCGCCAAATCGCATCGGCACTACTCGCACCTGCTGCAGGTCTACCCGCTCTATCAGGTGAACTGGGAGCAGCCGGAGCACCGCGCGCTGATCGAGAAGTCGCTCGGGCACTGGATCGGGTTCGAGGGCGCGCTGGAGGGGTACAGCTTCACCGGCGCCGCGTCGATCTCCGCCCAGATGCTGCGCGGCGACAACGCCGACACCTACCTCAGCCAGCTGCTGACCCGGTTCGTCCGGCCGAACACGATGTACAAGGAGTCCGGCCCGGTCATCGAGACGCCGTTGTCCGCGGCCCAGTCGATGCACGACATGCTGTGCCAGAGCTGGGGCGGGGTGATCCGGCTCTTCCCCGCGGTGCCGGCCTCCTGGGCGGACATCGCGGTGCACGACTTCCGGACCCAGGGCGCGTTCCTGATCAGCGCCTCACGCCAGGACGGCCGCACCCGCTGGCTCCGGGTGCGCAGCGAGGCCGGCGCGCCCTGCGTGCTGCGGCCGGGCATCGACGGTGACCTGACCGTCCGCGACGCTCGGGGCCGGGAACGGGCCTGGCGCCGGCGGGCGGGCGGTGACATCGAGGTGAGCCTGGGGCGCGGCGAGGAGGCGTTCGTGTACCGGAAAGGGGACCGGCCGGACTTCGAAGTCGGCCCGGTCCGCTCGGCGAGTCCCGCCGCGCCGTGGGGCCTGCCGGTGTAGGAGACCGCCCCGGCTGGTCACGCTCGGTGGACATGGGGGCAGGTACACCGGTCAGAAAGGGTGAAGATCGGCGTTCTCCTTGGCCATGCCGCGGCCGGACCGTGTCCACTGGTATCAGCCGGTGCATCCGCGCCGGGAGCTCCGAGCCCGCCTGGCCGGGCCTGGTAAACGGCAGTAAAGTTGTCCGTCGGCACCGGTGCCGGCGGAGCGGGTATTACGGGCACGATTTGTTGACTGTGCCGTGACGGCATGGTTTTGAATGGGCCTGCTTGAGTGGGCTCAGCGGCATGCTGGTGCGGCGGCGGAGAAATCCTGGAGGGGAGCCATGGCGTGGAGCACTCGCGAGGTCGCTGACCTCGCCGGTGCCAGCGTGCGTGCCGTGCGGCACTACCACGAGATCGGCCTGCTCAGCGAGCCGGAACGCGGCGCCAACGGCTACAAGCACTACGGCACGTCACACCTGCTCCGCGTGCTGCGGATCAGGCGGCTGACCACGCTCGGGTTCTCGCTGCCCCAGATCGCCGCCATGGGCGACGCCGACGACCACTTCGAAGAGGCACTGCGCTCGCTGGACGAGGAGCTGGCCGCCACCGTCGACCGGCTGCGGCGCACCCGCGTCGAGCTGGAGCTGATCCTGCGCCAGGGCGCGCCGACGGAGCTGCCCGCCCAGCGGGACCCGGCCTCGGCGTCCGGCCGGGCCGGCCTCTCCGCCGCCGACCGCGCCTACCTCCTCGTCCTCACCCGGGTGCTGGGCCCCGCGGGCCTGCGGGCCTACGAGAAGGTGATCAGCGGGTTCCACGACGATCCGGCGGCGGCGGAGTTCGACCGGCTGCCCGCCGGAGCCGGCGAGGACACCCGCCGCCGGCTCGCCGAGCGGCTGGCCCCGCACGTCCGCACCCTGCGCGCCGGCTGCCCCGAGCTGGAGACCGCGCTGGCGGACGCGCCCCGCGGCCCGGAGTTCGCCGCGGACATGATGAACGCGGCGGTCAACGATCTTTACAACCCGGCCCAGATCGATGTCATGGCCCGGGTGGGCGATCTCCTCGGAACACCAGGAGGGCCCGGGCGGTCATGAGTGAGGAAAAGGAAGAGAAGCGATGGCGGACGACCCAAACGAGCTGACAGCTGCGTACAAAGCGACCGAGCCGTTGAAGCCGATGCTGTCCGGCCGGAAGATGGTGGACCTCGCCCGCTCCGGCAGCTTCGCGGTCGACGACACGACCGGCGACAAGATGATCGCGGCGCTCGAGGCGGTCGTGGACACGCTGCAGCAGCGCTGGAGCGCGCTGCAGAAGGTGGGCGAGACGCCCGCGATGTCGTCCACGGCCACCGGCCAGTGGGTCGCCCAGCACATGAGCGCGACGGCGAACGACGCGCAGGGCCTGCTCACGCAGCTGCAGGCCGCGCGGGACGAGTTCCCGACCTACGTCGAGGCGATCAAACTGGCCAAGAAGAACTACGCGGATCGTGAGAGCGGCACGAAGACCACGATCAAGAACCTGCCCTCCGCCGACCCGAGCTGAAAGGAACTTCCGTGGCACCTGTCACCGACAAGGACAAGGCGGCGGTCTCCGATCCGAAGTCGCCGGAGTACGACAAGCACAGCCCGGACTACGACGCGAAGATGGACTCGTCGTCGCCGCAGTACGAGATGACGGCCGACCCGTCCAACAAGTACTACGTCGGCCCGATCTCCGACAAGGCGCAGTCGGGCGACGACCTGCGCAACGTGTCGACCCTCCAGGGCGACATCATGGGCAGCTGGCTCGGCCCCGTGCTCAACCCGGACTCGAAGAACAAGCTGATCCAGGACATCTACGAGGCGAACCTGGAGAACAGCAAGAAGGGCCTGTCCGACGGGCTGACGATGCGTGACCCGGGCACCCCGCCGGTCACCAACTGGGAGAACGCCACCCACGAGCAGATGCAGCAGGCGATCACGCAGCAGGCCGACCCGGCCACCGTCGCCGCGTCGTCGGAGGAGTGGGTGGGCGTCGGCAACGACCTCACCGGGCACCAGAAGGCCCTCGCCAGCGCCATCAACGCCAGCGCCTCCGACTGGCAGGGCGGCGGCGGTGACGCGGCCCGCGAGCACATGGCGAACGTCGGCAAGTGGCTCGGCGAGACCGCGCAGGGCTCGACCCTGTCCGGGCGGCAGCAGGAGATCCACTCGCAGGCGCTCAACGAGACGCAGATCGCGATGAAGGCGAACCCGCCGGTCCCGTTCAACGCGGCGCAGTCCATCGCGCAGCTGCAGACGATCAAGGACCCGGTGCAGTTCGGCGCCGCGGCCGCCGTCATGACCAACACCTTCCGCGAGCAGCAGGCCGCCCGGGGGCAGGCCGCGCAGACCATGACGCAGTACGACAAGACCATCGCCGGCGCCGTCGCCACGCCGCACTTCCCGCCGCCGCCGAAGCTGGCGAGCCAGAACGGCGGCTCGAGTGGCGGCGGCGGCACCAAGTTCGACCAGATGTCGCCGATGCTGAAGCTCGGTCCGGACGGCAAGCCGATACAGGTGGGCCCGGACGGCAAGCCGCTGACCGGTCCGAACGGTGGGCCGCTGGGGCCGGACGGCAAGCCGGTGCTGGGTCCGAACGGCCTGCCGCTGGGCCCGAACGGTCAGCCTGTTGGCCCGAATGGCGAGCCGCTGGGTCCGAACGGCCAGCCGCTCGGCCCGAACGGGCAGCCCCTGGGACCGAACGGCCAGCCGCTCGGTCCGGACGGCAAGCCGCTGACCGGGCCGAACGGCGGGCCGCTGGGCCCGGACGGCAAGCCGATGCTCGGCCCGAACGGCCTGCCGCTGGGTCCGAACGGCCAGCCGGTCGGCCCGGACGGCAAGCCACTGGGCCCGAACGGCATGCCGTCGTTCAACCTGCCCAACGGAAATCCGGAGGGGACGACCACCCAGGGGTACCAGCCGCCGAAGATGCCGGACTTCACCCTCCCGCCGGGCGGCGGGCCGGGGCCGGGCATGCCGGGCGGCGGGAACCCCGGCGGCAACATCCCGTCCTTCAACCCCTCGCCGGTGAGCATGCCGCCGATCAACCTTCCCAAGGGCCCCAAGGACAAGGACCCGGAAGGGACGACCACCCAGGGGTACCACCCGCCGACGATGCCGGACTTCAACCTCCCGCCGGGCGGCGGTCCGAGCGGCGGTCCGAGCTACACCCCGCCGAAGATGCCGGACTTCAACCTTCCGGGTGGCGGCCCCCTCGGTGGCGGCCCGAGCTACACGCCGCCGAAGATGCCCGACTTCAACCTCCCGGGCGGCGGTTCCGGCGGATCGGGGAGCAAGATCCCGGGGATCGGCCAGGGCGGCGGCATCAACGGCGACATCAGCAGCAGGCTGGGCGGCGGTGGCGCCGGGGCCGGTGGCATCGGCGGCGCCAAAGGCGGCTCGCTCGGCGGGCCGGGCAGCACGACCGGTTCCGGCGGCCTGACCCCGGAGGAGCTGGCCGCCCGGGGCGGCGCCGCCGGTGCGGGCGGCAAGGGCGCACCCGGCTCGCCGGGCATGGGCGGCATGGGCGCCGGTGGCAAGGGCGGCAAGGGCCCGGAGGACAAGGAGCACAAGGTCGCCGACTTCGTGGAGTCGGACGACCCGTCGTTCTTCTCCCCGGACGAGGTCGTCGCGCCGCCGGTGATCGGCGACTGGAAGAACACGGACTGGAAGTGAGCAGGCGATGACGGGCGCTTTTCAGGTTGAAGCGGATGATCTGGTCGCTCACGCGAGTCATCTGGACGGGCTGGTAGACCGCCTGCACACCGCGGTGCAGGCGGCGGACTCGGCGATGTCGACGGACGCGTACGGGCTGCTGTGTGCGTTCTTGCCATTGATCGTGAACCCGACCGGCGAGAAGGCGAAAGAGGCGGTGAGCTCGGCGGGCGAGGGCGTGCAGGCCACCGCGGACAACGTGCGCACTGCCGCGAAGTCCTATCGCGAGGGCGACGAGGCGGAGGCCGAACCGTTCAAGAAGGTGTCGGAATCCAAGTCGCTGACTTCGGAGACGACGGCGCCGCACGTGGTGAGCAGGCAGGTCGAGGGTTAGCCGGATCCGCTGGAGCCACGACTCGGCTCCAGCGGGGCGGAACCCTCTGTAGAACTGGTGACGTGATGGCGCCGGGGGCACACACCCCCGGCGCCATTGCCGTGCGGTGGGACCCGGCTTCGCCGCAGCGGTACGGTTTCCCTGTTGCCTGCCGGCGAGCCGGCGTCGGCGGGCCCGGCTCCGAGGGGTGGCCGCCGTGGGGTGGAGCACGAGTCAGCTCGCCGCGCTCGCCGACACGAGCGTGCGCGCGGTGCGGCACTACCACGAGATCGGGCTGCTGCCCGAGCCCGAGCGCCTCCCGAACAACTACAAGAGCTACTCCGTGAGCCACCTGGTCCGCCTGCTGCGGATCAAGCGCCTGATCGAGCTCGGGCTCTCCCTGCCCCAGATCGCCGAGCTGGGCGACGCCGACGAACACCCCGAAGAGGCGCTGCGGACCCTGGACGCCGAGCTGGCCGAGACCATCGAACGGCTGCAGCACGTGCGCGTCGAGCTCGCCCTGATCCTGCGCCAGTCCGCGCCGACCGACCTGCCGCCCGCGCTGGGCCGCGCGATGGCCGGCGCGGACGTGCCCGCCACCGACCGCTCGTTCGCCGTGGTCCTGACCCGGGTGCTCGGCCCCACGGCCCTCGACACCTACACCGAGCTGTTGCAGTCCTACGAACGCATCCCCGCGGTCACCGAGTTCGAGAACCTGCCCTCCGACGCGGAAGAGGAGACCCGCCGTGATCTGGCCGAGCGGCTGGGGCCCCACGTGCGGCAGCTGCTCGTCGACGCCCCGGCGCTGAAGGACCTGTTCGTCGGCGCACCGCACGGCGCGTCCTTCGCCGAGGACGCGATCGGCAAGGCCGTCAACGACCTCTACAACCCCGCGCAGATCGACGTGCTGACCCGGATCAGCCGTTAGGAGCGAGATGCAAGCACTGACGTTTGGCCCCGCTGCCAGGTCGTCGCGCCTCGGACGCGGCGGTTGTGGTGGTCGGCCACTCGATCCGGTGGATCGGCTGCTGGTTCGCCGCTCCGGGCGCCGGTCACTTCAGCTTCATGAATACGCCTCCGCCGGGCACGTTCCTCGCCGACCTCGCGCGAGCGACCACGGAGTTCGCCATCGCGTCCTGAGATGACGTGACGCGGCATCTGCTCCGCCGGGTCTTCCCGCGGTGGTTAGAACCTATAACACTCCGACCGTGAGCGTCACTAGATATAGTGATAGGGTCTAACTGGACGGTGACGGTGCCGCCGGAACAGGAAGGGTTTGACTGATGACCGACACGGCCGGGACGAGCCCGCGGGAGCGCTACCGGGCTCAGGTGCGCTCGGAGATCAAGCAGCACGCGTGGGGGCAGCTGGCCACGACGGGCGTGGCGGCGCTGTCCCTCAACGCGATCGCCAAGCAGCTGGGCATGAGCGGCCCCGCGCTGTACCGCTACTACGCCAGCCGCGACGACCTGCTCACCGAACTCATCCGGGAGGCCTACCGCAGCCTCGCCGACTCGATCAAGGCGGCCGCCGCGGCCGGTGCGGACCTGGCCGGGCTGGCCCACGCCTTCCGGGACTGGGCACTGGCCGACCCCCAGCGGTACTTCCTGATCTACGGCACGCCCGTGCCCGGCTACGAAGCGCCGCGCGACACCGCGGAGATCTCGACCGAGATCATGGCGGTGCTGATCGGCGCCAGTGCCGCGCTGCCCGCGGACGGGCCGGCCACACCGCTGGACGCCGAGATCGAAAAGCACCGCGACTGGGCCGGCGAGCACCCGGCCCCGGCCGCGGTCCTGGGCCGGGCGCTGAGCTTCTGGACGCGGATCCACGGCGTCCTCTCCCTCGAACTCGCCGGCCACTTCGCCGGGATGGGGTTCGACCCGGCCCTGCTCTTCGCCGACGAGGTCGAGCGCCTGCTGGTCCGCTGAACACCCGGGCGCGTCCCCGGCCGGGCGCCGCAGCCGGCCCGGGGTGTTCTGCTCAGGCCGATGGCTTCCCGGCGAACACCCACCGGTTCGCGGCCAGCGCGTCGGCGCGCTCCGGCTCGGGCCCGCGGCCGTGGAGCCGGGTGAACTCGAAGGGGGAGTGGCTCGTCGCGGACCAGCCGCGCCCGGTCAGGTCGCCGACGGAGTCGGGCCGCGGCTGCCCGTCGAACAGCGCGAGCAGGTCGACGCCGATCTGCTGTTTCGTGGTGGTGTAGACCGGATTGTCGCGCACGGCCGCGGATTCCAGCCCGAGCTTGACCTCGAACGCCAGCGCACTGCCCGCCGCCGCCAGCCAGTCCACAGTGGCCATCAGCCGGGTCTCGGCCTCGGCGGGCAGGTACAGCAGCAGGCCCTCGGCCAGCCAGGCGCTCGGCGCGGTGACGTCGAATCCGGACTCGACCAGCGCGCCGGGCCACTCGTTGTCACGGAGGTCGGCGGCGATCGACCGGCAGGGCGCGTTCGGGACGGCGCCGACGTCCGCCAGCACGGTGCGTTTGAAGTCCAGCACCGGCGGCCGGTCGATCTGGAACAGCACGCAGCCGGGTGGCCAGTCGAGGCGGAACGCGCGGGTGTCGAGCCCGGCGCCGAGCAGGACGATCTGCCGGGTGCCGGTCCGGGCCGCGCGCCGCAGGAAGTCGTCGAACACCCTGGTGCGCAAGCCGAAGTAGCGGCCCAGCCGGCCCCACAACGGGTTCGCGTCGCCGTCCGGGACGGCTTCGGGGCGTACCGGCCAGTTCGCGGAAGCCCGGGCGGCCCGGACGAAGTGCTCCGCGTAGAAGTCCTGCGCCAGCGGGTCTTCGCGGTGGGTCTCGATCGCCCGGGCGGCGGCGACCATGAGCGCGGTCCGCCCGACTCCCGTTTCCACACCGCCCGTTTCCGCACCGCCCGTTTCCGCACCGCCTGTTTCCACGCCGAGGTTCAGGTCGCCAATGCCGGCCACGGGGCCTCCGAGTGGTCGTGGGTGGTCACATGGGCGCCGTACACCAGGCGCATGAAGCGGAGGATTTCCTGGTCCGGCAGGTGCAGGCTCGCGACGCAGTCGGCCAGGACCGTTACGTGGTAACCCTTCTGGAACGCGGTCCGCGCGGTGGAGTCCACGCAGACGTCGGTGTAGAGCCCGGCGAAGACCAGGCGCCCGATGCCGCGCTGCCCGAGATGCTGCTCGAAGCCGTCGGCGAGGAACGCGTCGAAGCACGCCCGTTTCGTGAACACGGACTCGCCGGGTTCCGGCCAGGCCTGGTGGAATTCGGCTCCCCACGAGCCTTCGAGGCACTTCGGTGTCTTGCCCAGCACCACGTCCCGGCGGCGCCAGCTCGGCCCCTGGTGCTCGACGTCGCCGAGGAACCGGACGAACACCACTTCGGTGCCGTGGGCCCGGGCCGCGGCGACGGCGCGGGCGGCGTTCGCCGTCGCCGATTCCAGCTGCGCCGGGTCGCCGCGATACTTGGCGAGTGCGGCCTCTGACCTGAAGAAGTCGTTCTGCAGGTCCACGACTACCAGCGCGGTGGCTTCGCCGCTGGGCACGGGCCTCACCGGCTGCCCGCGAAGTGCTCGCCGTCGAGGTGGTGCGCCGCCAGTACGTCGAGCAGCTCGTCGACCACGGCGGTGGTCGAGTGTCTCCCCCCGCGGTCCGCGGTGAGGATGCCCCGGCCACGCAGGTCGTCGAGCGCGAGTTCCATGGCCCGCACGGCGCCGGGGCAGTGCGCGTGGTGCTCCACGATGGCGGCCGCCGCCCGCAGGGTGGCGACCGGGTTGACCAGGTCCCGGCCGGCCAGGTCGTCGGCGGAACCGTGCACCGTCTGGTACTCGGACAGGCCCGCGACGTCGGGGTGCAGGTGGACGTTCTCGGTGTAGCGGTTTTCCTGCCGCTCCGAGGCGAACCGGTCCAGCAGGACCACGTGCATGATGTCGGCCCACTCGTTGCCGCTGATGACCAGCGTGCGGGCGGGCAGGCCGTGCTCGATCAGGTTCCGGTTCACCGTGTCCGGCTGGCACAGCTCGAGGTCGACGCCGCGCCGCGCGGAGATCTCCCGCACCCACTCGTCGAGCGCGCCGTCGAGCAGGTGGAACTTGTACGCCATCAGGATCCGGTCCGGCCGCTGCCCTGGCCACTGCCGCCGGGCGCGCTCCAGCGCGAACGCGACGACCTTCTCGGTGATCGCGCGGTCGAAGGTCATCGTGCGGGTGACCACGCCGGGGCGGTGGCTGTTCTCGCCGGTGTAGAAACCCTGCGCCTCGTCACGGACCACGAGCAGTTCCGCGGCCGGCGTCGTGATGACGTCGACCTTCACCGCTTGCAGGCGCTCGCGCACCAGGTAAAGCGATTGGGCGTTCATCGCCGTGCGGAAAACCGCCGTGGTGCCCAGCGCGGCCTGTGCCCGGCAGAATTGTTCGTAATGCCCGGCGTCTTCCTCGGTGAGCCGGCGTATCCGCGCGGTCCCGCCGTCGGCCATGAGTGAATGGTACGAGTGGTAGATCCGCGGCGATCGGGCAACGCCGATCTCGGTTTCGTAGAGCAGCCCGAATTTCTCCACGGTTCTGGTGAAAACGGTCGCGAGTTCCGGTCCGGTTCCCCGGCCGACGGCGAGTCCTACGGCCGATCCCATGCTGCGTGCTCCTTCGCCGTGGGGATGATCCGGGACTATGTCAGAGATCCGCGCCCGGGCGCCCGCGCGCGGATCGGGTGCCACTGAATCGGACGAACGGCGGTCGTGGCGTCGCCGATTTGTTATTTTCCGGTCGATCGGCGAATGTGTCCGGCGTTTCCCCGTTTGCCGGAGTGAAAGTTCACCGAGAGTAGTACGGCGCGATGCCGCGTGACTCCGCTGGTTGTTGACGGCTGACATCCGGGTACAGCCGGTCCGGTTCCGGCATTCGCGGAATTACGATGAGGCCCGGAAATCCGGCTTCGACCCCAAGGTGGACCATTCATGCGCACCGAAGCTCTCGACCGCATCAAGCTCATCTTCACCCTGCTCGACACCGACGGCAGCGGACAGCTCGAAGCCGGCGATTTCGAGCTGATGGGGCGCAACGTCGTCGCCGCGGCGCCGGAGGCCGGTGACGCCGCGAAGCAGGCGATGCTCGACGCGTTCCGGAAGTACTGGACCACCCTGGCCACCGAGCTGGACGCGAACAGCGACGGCAAGGTCAGCTTCGAGGAGTACCAGGCGTGTGTCTTCTCGCCCGAACGGTTCGACGACACGATCGCCACGTTCGCCCAGGCCCTCGCCGCGATGGGCGACCCGGACGGCGACGGGCTCATCGAGCGCCCCGTGTTCACCGCGCTGATGACCGCCATCGGCTTCGGCGCCGAGAACATCGGGAACCTGTTCGACGCCTTCGAACCCGACAGCCAGGACCGCGTCACGGTGCGGATCTGGGTCAAGGGCATCAAGGACTACTACGGCCCGGAGAAGGCCGGCGTGGCCGGTGACCACCTGGTGCCGGCGCCGGCCTGAATGCCTTACCCCCGCGGCACCTGATCGAGCACGGACCAATGCTCGATGAACTGGCCGTCGCGCATCCGCACGAAGTCCATCACCCGGAATTCGACGTTCTGCCCGGACGGCGGCGTGCCGAGCCACTCCCCGACATGCCGCCCCCGGTAGATCTTGTGCGTGGCCACAACGTCATCCGTGTCGACGCAGTGCACGATCTCGACCTTGAGGTCGGCGAACGCGGCATGGAGTGCCAACGCGACCTGGACAACACCGTCGCGGTCGGTCGACCGGCCTTTCTTGGCCGACCGATTCCGGAAATCGACGTGGACGAAATCCTCGATCAGCTCGACCCGCCCACCCTCGTGCACCTGCTCGACGAAAGCGCGCATCCTCGCGACGTTGCCGGAATCCGTGCCCATCCGGTGAATCCTCTCTGTTCGGCTTTCCTCGTCACCCGGCGCGAGTGCCGGAGAACGGGAACGTCCCGCCGCCGGTCACGGTGACCGTGCCGGTGAAGACGTCGCCGTCGATGGTGGCCTCGACGGCGATGTCGAACTGGACCGGTTCGGTCAGGCGGGCGGTGAAGGTCAGGTGCCGGCCCTCGACGGTGCCGGTCGTGATGGGGACGGTGACCTCCAGCTGGTCGTCCACGACCGAGCCGGTCAGGGCGTTGCCCGTGGTTTCCAGGGTGAGGAACAGGTCCTTGCTGCCCGCGGGGTGGGTGAAGGTGATGTTCCAGGCGCCGTCCGGGCCGGTTTTGCCGCTGCTGACGTGGGCGGCGGCTGCGGGGCGGGCGGCCGGGGACCGGGGCGTGCCCGCGGACCGGCCGAGCGCGGGCTGGCCCGCTTTCACCTCCACCCCCACGGAGTTCAGGAAGCCCGCCATCATCCGGTAGTACCCGATGAGGAACAGCAGCTCCAGGATCTCGGGGTGGCTCCGGGCCGCGGCGAGGTCGGCCCAGGTCCGGTCGGAGACGAAGACGTCCTGGCACACCTCGTCGACGGCCCGCAGCACCGCGTCGTCGGTGGGGGCCCAGGACGCCTCGGGGTCGGAGAGCGCGTCGATCTCGGTCGTGGTGGCGCCGCCGCCCAGGGCGGCCGGGACGTGGTTCGCCCACTCGTAGGGCGCGTCACAGCGCAGCGCGACCCGGAGGATCGCCAGCTCCCGGATCCGCGCGTCCAGCTTTCCTTGGCCCAGAAGGAATCCGCCGAGGTGGGAGGAGGCGTCCATCAGCCCGGGGTTACGCGCCAGCACCTGGACGACGGTGTCGGCGCCGAGCTTGGCCAGCTGCCGGTGCTCCTTGTCCATGTCCTCGAGGGCGAGCGGGAGGACGCGGGGGCTCGTGGCGTGGGGCATGGCGGTTCCTTAGCGGATCGTCCGGTTTCGCTGGATGTGGTCGAGCGCGGCCCGGGCCGCGGCGGCGTCCTCGAGGCTGAGCTGGGGATGGGAGTGGATGTCGATCAGGGCGCGGGCGAGCAGCTCGTCTCCCTCGGGGCTGAACACGTCGACACCCATGGCGCGGGAGACGTGCTCGTGCAGCACGGTGATGGACAGCGCCATCGCGGTGCCCACCGCCGCCCGGACCTTGGCGTCGACGTCGGGCGGGTCGGGGCGGTCCCGGTCGGCGTCGACGAGCCACTGCCGGCCGAGTTCGACCATCTCGTCGAACAGCGGCGCGGCACCGCCCTCGGTCAGGGCGCGCGCGAGGTAACCCTGGTACGGGCCCACGGCGACCCGGGCCGCGGCGACGTAGTTGACGTCCTCGGGCGTCCGGTCGGCCAGCACCCGGTCGTTGAGCCGGCGGAGCAGCTTGGCGAGATGCGCGTCGCACGCGTCCCGCAGCCCCTGCTTCGAGCCGAAGTGGTGACGCACCAGCCCCGACGAAACCCCTGCGGTCTCGGCGATGCCGCGGATCGTGGCCCGCTCGAACCCGTGCTCGCCGAAGTGCTCCATCGCGGCGTCCCTGATCCGGGCCCGCGCGGTCAAGTCCTCACGGTCGGGTTCGATGGTCACGACGTGCCAGTCCTAATCCCTGCGTATGTCTCACTGCACTGATGAACTGGATACTACACACGCGTATAGTCGTGAGCCACCCTCGGAACGGGCGGCGCTTCCCGATTGATCGCAGTGCCCTCAGAGCGTGCTCAGAGGCAGGGCGGCTGGTACCCGTCGATGCGCAGCCCGCGGAATTCCAGCTGGTTCGGGGTCTTGCCGACGAAGACCAGGCCGCGGGCCTCGACCAGGGCCGAGGCGAACGAGTACGGCGGGGTGCCCAGCTCGGGCAGCGACGTCCAGGCGTCGGGCGAAAAGCTGAAGAACTTCGTCACGAGCTTCCCGCCGGTCGAAGGCACGCGGGTGAGCCATTTGTCGCCGCCGCTCCAGTGCGAGGCGGGGCGCAGCTGGACGTACAGGTCGTCCGTTGCGGCGTACGTCAGCCAGAAGCCCTGCGACCGGGAGAGATCTTCCTGCGCCTCGAACTGATTGCCGAGCCAGACGACGGCGACGTGCCACTCGGCGTTGAGGAACGTCACCTTGGCCGCGTACCGATTCCCCTCCGGGACGAGCAGGCTCCCGGTGGCCGGGACGGTGGTGCCTTCGCCGCTGGCCAGCCACTGCTGCAGCCGGTCGATCGACGGGGTCGCGCACTCGCAGCTGTGCCGCGGCGACGGGGGTACGGCCGCGCCGGCGACTGCCGTTGGGCCGATCAGGGAGACCGTCAGCACGGAGCCGAATGTCACAAGTTTCCTGGCGAATGCGACCACTGACCGTACGCGCATTCCAGGGAAACTAGCACCTCGGCGGAGGCCTTCAAAGGTCCGATGGTCGCGGCTGCTCGTGTGGTGCGCGTCACGGAATGCCTGTCGATCTTCGGCGCTACACACGAAGTAGGAACCGTTCGCACCCAAGGGAGTCCCATGTCCGCCACCACCACACCGGAAGAAACGTCCGCCGTGCCGGTCGTGCCCGCGCTCGACGACTTCGACTTCCCGCTCACCGACGGGGCCGCCTGCCGCATCGACGACCCCGACTGCGAAGCCTGCCAGTGAGCTGAGCGGGCTGAGGCGGGTCGCGGAACCGGGGGGATCCGCGACCCGCCTCAGTCACTGTCCACTTGAGAATCAGACGGCTCGCCGGCGGACGGTCCGCTCGAGGATCCCCAGAGTGGCCTTGAGCGCGGACTCGGGGACCACCGGGAAGGTGAGCCGCGCCTTCCACTCCTCGGTGATCTCCGACCAGTCGTAGTAGGACGTGACGAGGGTGCCGCCTTCGGCGGGCTCCAGCCGGTAGCCGTAGACGTGGCGGACCGGGGTCCGGGTCCCGGTGACGGTCCAGGCGATCTCCTTGTCCGGGGCGAACTCGGTGATGACCACCTCGACGTCGTACTTGCCCAGGGGCCGGTCCCCGAGGGCCTCGCGGTCCATGTGGACCACGAACCGGTCGCCGGACTGCCGGACGGGGTCCCCTTCGGCGTCGAGCAGCATTCCCGACGCGTCGATGTCCACGTGGCCCTTCGGGTCGGTCAGGACCGCGAAGACGGCGTCGGCGGGGGCGGGGATGAGCCGGGAGACCTCGATCCGTTCGACCTGTTCGGCGCTGCCGTTTTCCGCCGTGGCGGTCAGAACCGCGCGACCGAGGATGTGCGAGGTCATGGTGAAGCCGAGGAACGCGGGGGTGGCGTCGGCCGGGACGCCGAGGGACTCGACGTCGAGCGCGTGCACCACGAAGAAGTAGCGGTGCGGGCCGTGCCCGGCCGGCGGGGCGGCGCCGAGGAAGCGGGTCACGCGCGCGTCGTTGGGCAGCGCGAACGCGCCCTCGGGCAGGCCCGCGCCGGTGTCGTCGCCGGCGCCCTCGGGCAGTTCCGTGACGGTGGCGGGGATGTCGGCGACCGCCCAGTGCCAGAACCCGGACCCGGTGGGGGCGTCCGGGTCGTAGACGGTGACCGCGTAGCTCTTGGTGCCCGCCGGGGCGCCGCTCCAGGACAGCTGGGGGGAGACGTCTTTCCCGTCGGAGAGCGGCAAGGCGGCGCCGTCGGCGATGGTGGTGCTGGTGACGGTGAAGGAGGCCGCCTCGGGGAGACGGGCGAACGGGTCGTTGGCGCTCATGGCGTCGTTCCTTTCGGGCCTTGCTGTGGTGATGCAAAGCGTGGTGACTCAAGCTCAAAGCTGCGGTGCAAGATCGACTATAGCACCGATAATCGATGATCCTCCGGATCGTCTACGATGACGCCATGACCGGGACGGACCAAGCCTCGGCCTCGCCGGGGAAGCAGATGCTCTCCGAGCAGGTCTACGCACACCTGCGGGACGCGATCATGCGCGGGCGGTACGCCCCCGGCGACGCCCTCAAACCGCAGGACCTGGCCAAGGAGCAGGGCGTGAGCCTGGCTGTCGTGCGGGAGGCGCTCGTGCGGGTCGTCGGCGACGGCCTCGCCGACCGGCTGCCCAATCGCGGCTTCGCGATTCCAGCCTTCTCCGACCGCCGCTGGCAGGAGATCGCGGAGGCCCGCCGGACCATCGAACCGGTGGTGCTGCGGATGTCCATCGAGCGCGGCGATGTCGAGTGGGAGTCGCGCGTGCGGGCTGCCCACCACCGTCTGGCCCGCACTCCGGCGTACGTGCCGGAGGAGGGTGAGTACTTCAGCGGCGCCTGGTCCGAAGCCCACCGCGCCTTCCACCGCGCCCTGCTCGACGGCTGCGGCAACCCGGTCCTGCTGGAGACTTTCGACCGGCTGTGGAGCGCGAGCGAGCTGGCCCGCCGCTGGTCGGCACAGCGGACGCCCGGCCGGGACCACCTCGGCGAGCACCAGCGTCTGGAGGAGGTGGCGCTGGCCCGTGACGCGGACACCGCGGCCGAGGTACTGGCCCGGCACCTCACCGAGACCGCGGCCGGGCTGACCCGGCCCGAATCCGCGAAGAAATCCTGACGCGTCTTGCCGATTCGCCCCGGACGACGGAACCGGATCACCGATCCCGGAGCCGGGGCTTCGGGATCGGTGAAATCGGCACCGCTTTTCTTCACGATTGTCAGGTGAGGACGCGAGTGGTGTCCTCGGTCCATTGTGCTCGGCGGATTCGCCGTTTCCGCTAGTTCAAGCCCAGGCTTTCCGCGGCGAGCCGGGTGCCTTCGACGCGGGCCTTGATTTTCGCGAACGCGATCTGCCGCGAAGTGGAGGTGTCGTCGGCGAAGGGGGAGAAGCCGCAGTCGTCGCAGGTGCCGAGGCGTTCGACGGGAATGTGGCGGGCGGCGGTGAGGATCCGGTCACGCACTTCTTCCGCCGTCTCGACCCGCGGGTCGATCGGGTCGATCACGCCGACGTAGACACGCTGATCCGGCTTGGAGTGTTTCGCGATGATGCCGAGGGCGGCTTCGGGGTCGGTTTCGCTGGCGAGCTGGACGAAGAAGCGGCCGGCCTTGAGGTCGAAGAGCGCGGGCAGGAGCCCGGCGTAGTCGACGTCGAGGCTGTGCACGGAATCCTGGTCGCCGCCCGGGCAGGTGTGCACGCCGATCTTCTGCCGCTCGTCGGCGGTGAAGCGTTCGAGGACGGTGTTGTTCAGGTCGATGAACGAGCGCAACAGGTCGCCGCTGGGGTCGAGCTTCAGCGAAAGCCGTCCTTCGGTGAAGTCGATTTGCACGCTGTCGGCGCCGGCGTCCAGGCATCGCCGGATGTCCGCCTCGGCTTCGTTGACCAGGTCGGCCAGGAATTCGTCGCGGCTGTAGCCCTCGATGCCGTCCGCCGGGTAGACGAGGCCGACCGCGGACGCCGCGATCACCGCCTGCTTGACCGGCCGGGTGGTGTGCTCGCGGGCCAGCTTGAGGTATTCGTCGGCGTGGGTCTGGTAGCGGAACGGGCCCGCGGTCAGGCGCGGCAGCTGCCGGGTGTGGCCGTCGGCGAAGGGGATGACCACGCCGTCGGGAGCGAGTGACGCCAGGCCGGCCAGCGGGTAGGTGGCGAAGCTGGGCTTGCCCTGTTCGCCGTCGGTGATCACCGGTGACCCGGTTTCTTCGAATAACCGGAGCGTTTCGGTGACCGCGCGAAGATTCAGCGCGGCGAGTTCCTCGGCGGTCGTTCTCCCGGCGGCGAACTCGGCAGCACCGGTCAACAGATAGTCAGGCCGGGGAATGCTGCCGATGGGTTCGGTGGGAATGGGCACGCTTCCTCCACGGGTCGCGGAACGGGTGCAGTTGCCGTCGGACCCTACCAGCATTTTTCGCTTGATCATTCGGAGTACGGGGAGATCGCCCGAACAGACGACAGCGGCGGGCGGTCGTTACCCGGCGTTCATTTCTGTCAAGGCGTTTTTTGCGCAGGGGAAAGATTGGAATACTCGCGATTGCGCAGTTCCGTTCTGCGCGGTGACTTCTGTACGGCGATGGGCTAGGGGATCGAGACCGCGTTGAGCAACGTGCGCAGCCGCCAGGGCCGGCGGCCCCAGACGAGCACCTTGCCGGTGAGCGTCGTGCGCAGCACGCCGGTCCGGCCGAACAGCATGAGCATGAACGCGCCGGGGGAGAACCACACGTGCGCGTCGACGGGCTGCCCGGCCGGCTCGACCGAGAAGCGGCCGCCGGTCATCGCGAGGACCACCGGTGCGGTGTAAGGGGAACGGAACTCGACGGTGATCCTCGGGCCGGGCCCCGGTGGGGCGGAGTCCTCGTGGTAGCCGAACACCACGAGGATGAACCGGGTGAACGCGACCGCCGCGGGCGCGTCGGGCACCGTCGGCGGCGCGCCCGCGGCGACGGCGAGGTCGTGCCCGTGGATGAGCAGCTCGTTGAGCAGATGCGCGAGTGCCGCCGAAAGGGGGAACACCAGGCCGCCGAACCATTCGACCGATGTCTCGGGCGTCAGGCCGCGGCAGTCGTCGAGGACGCCGGCGACGGTGGCTCGGAGCGCTTCCGCCAGCGACCGCGGATCGCGTTCGGGGTAGCGCTTCAGGAGCAGTTCGTTGAGTTCCGCGATGTCCGAGAGCTTGGTGTGGCTGACCCGTTCGGCCAGCTCCGGGAACGGGTGGGCGCCGGGCCGGCCGGGCAGCGCGGCGCGGGCCAGCGCCGCGACGGTGACCAGATGCGCGCCCACCTCCACGGCGGACCATCGCTCGGTGGCGGGCGCGGCGGGCGTCGTCAGCTGGTCGAGCAGCCCGGCGCAGCGTCCGGTGGCCTGCTCCACCGCGTCGTGGAGCGCTTGCCAGCCCGGTGCGTCCAGCGTCGCGGTCATCGTATGAAGCTATCGCGAGAACTAGTCATAGGGAAGAGAGTGGGGCCAGGTCGGCCTTGGCGGCTCGTTTGATATATGAAACAATAGTGAAACTCATGGCAGTGGTTCGCGGTGTGCCGGCGGCCCCTCGTGGATCCCGCCCGCCGACGCAGCAGTCGAGGGAGTGCGCATGTTTGAGAGGTTCACCGACCGCGCGAGGCGGGTGGTCGTTCTGGCCCAGGAAGAGGCCAGGATGCTCAACCACAACTACATCGGCACCGAGCACATCCTTCTGGGTCTGATCCATGAGGGTGAGGGTGTCGCCGCGAAGGCGCTGGAGTCGCTGGGCATTGCCCTCGAGGGTGTGCGCCAGCAGGTCGAGGAGATCATCGGCCAGGGTCAGCAGGCGCCGTCCGGGCATATCCCGTTCACGCCGCGGGCGAAGAAAGTGTTGGAGCTGTCGCTGCGTGAGGCGTTGCAGCTGGGCCACAACTACATCGGCACCGAGCACATTCTGCTGGGCTTGATCCGCGAGGGTGAGGGTGTCGCCGCGCAGGTGCTGGTCAAGCTGGGTGCGGACCTGAACCGGGTGCGTCAGCAGGTGTTGCAGCTCCTGTCGGGGTATCAGACGGGGGAGAAGTCGACCGAGTCGGGTTCCGGCCGTGGTGAGGGCACGCCGTCGTCGTCGCTGGTGCTGGACCAGTTCGGCCGCAATATGACGGTGCTGGCCCGGGAGGGCAAGCTGGACCCGGTCATCGGGCGCGGCAAGGAGATCGAGCGGGTCATGCAGGTCCTGTCCCGCCGGACGAAGAACAACCCGGTGCTGATCGGCGAGCCTGGTGTCGGCAAGACCGCTGTCGTCGAGGGCCTGGCGCAGAGCATTGTCAAGGGCGAGGTGCCGGAGACGCTGAAGGACAAGCAGCTCTACACCTTGGACCTGGGTTCCCTGGTGGCGGGTTCGCGGTATCGGGGTGATTTCGAGGAGCGCCTGAAGAAGGTGCTGAAGGAGATCAAGACCCGCGGCGACATCATCTTGTTCATCGACGAGCTCCACACTCTGGTGGGTGCGGGTGCGGCGGAGGGCGCGATTGACGCGGCCTCGATTTTGAAGCCGATGCTGGCGCGGGGTGAGTTGCAGACGATCGGTGCGACCACGCTGGAGGAGTACCGCAAGTACATCGAGAAGGACGCGGCGTTGGAGCGGCGGTTCCAGCCGATCCAGGTGGGTGAGCCGTCGCTGGAGCACACGATCGAGATTTTGAAGGGTCTGCGGGACCGGTATGAGGCGCACCACCGTGTCTCGATCACCGACTCGGCCCTGGTCGCGGCGGCGACGTTGGCGGATCGGTATATCAATGACCGGTTCCTGCCGGACAAGGCGATCGACTTGATCGACGAGGCCGGCGCGCGGATGCGGATCCGGCGGATGACGGCGCCGCCGGACTTGCGGGAGTTCGACGAGAAGATCGCCGATGTGCGTCGGGACAAGGAGTCGGCGATAGACGCGCAGGACTTCGAGCGCGCGGCCCGGCTGCGGGACGAGGAGAAGACTCTTCTCGGGCAGAAGGGTGAGCGGGAGAAGCAGTGGAAGGACGGCGACCTGGATGTTGTCGCCGAGGTCGATGATGAGCAGATCGCGGAGGTGCTGGCCAACTGGACCGGTATCCCGGTGTTCAAGCTGACCGAGGAGGAGACGACCCGCCTGCTGCGGATGGAGGAAGAGCTCCACAAGCGGATCATCGGGCAGGAGGACGCGGTCAAGGCCGTGTCGCAGGCGATTCGCCGGACGCGGGCGGGGTTGAAGGACCCGAAGCGCCCGTCGGGGTCGTTCATCTTCGCCGGCCCGTCGGGTGTGGGGAAGACGGAGTTGTCGAAGGCGTTGGCGGCGTTCTTGTTCGGTGAGGACGACGCGCTGATCCAGATCGACATGGGCGAGTTCCATGACCGGTACACGGCGTCGCGGTTGTTCGGTGCCCCTCCCGGTTATGTCGGGTATGAGGAGGGTGGGCAGCTGACCGAGAAGGTGCGGCGGAAGCCGTTCTCGGTGGTGTTGTTCGATGAGATCGAGAAGGCGCACCAGGAGATCTACAACACGCTCCTGCAGGTGCTGGAGGACGGCCGGTTGACGGATGGTCAGGGCCGGACGGTGGACTTCAAGAACACGGTGCTGATCTTCACGTCGAACCTGGGCACGTCGGACATCTCGAAGTCCGTCAGCCTCGGTTTCTCTTCCGGAGCGGATGTGTCGAACCGCTACGAGAAGATGAAGCAGAAGGTCAACGAGGAGATGAAGAAGCATTTCCGGCCGGAGTTCCTGAACCGGATCGATGACATCATCGTGTTCCACCAGCTGACCCAGGATCAGATCATCCAGATGGTCGATTTGATGATCGGGCGGGTGGAGAAGCAGCTCAAGGCCAAGGACATGGACATCGAGCTGACCGGCAAGGCGAAGGCCCTGCTGGCCAAGCGCGGGTTCGACCCCGTTTTGGGTGCCCGGCCGCTGCGTCGCACCATCCAGCGGGAGATCGAGGACCAGCTCTCGGAGAAGATCCTCTTCGGCGAGATCGAAGCCGGCCAGATCATCCTGGTCGACGTCGACGGCTGGAGCGGCAACCCCGAAGACTCCGACGACCGTGACGACTCCGACGGACTTGAAGAGGAGGCCTGCTTCACCTTCAGTGGACGGCTCCGGGCGGTTGTCGTCTGATCCGGCGGCGCCTGGTCTGAAAGGACAGTGTCCGAAGGCAGGCACTGTCCTTTTCGGACGCTCGATTGGTTTGCTTTGGTGAATTCCGCGGTATGCCGGTGCGGAAGGCGTACCCGGAGCAGTCCCGCCTGGGCGCACCGTGATGGAGGCCTGGGCCACTCAGTGCGCGCTGGCGCCGAGGTTCGTACATAATCACCTAGTATTGGTGATGGAGGCACGAACATGACGACGACGAAGCGGAACTACCACCAGTACTGCGGCCTGGCGTCCGGGTTGGATGTGATCGGCGAGCGGTGGACCCTGCTCGTCGTCCGCGAGCTGATGATGGGGCCCCGGCACTACGGCGAGCTGCTCGCCGACCTGCCCGGCATGGGCACCAACCTGCTGGCCGACCGGCTGAAGTTCCTGACCGAGCAGGATGTCGTGCGGCGCGTCGACGTCAAGGGCACCGGCTCCCGGCTGGCCTACGAGCTGACCGAGCGGGGCGCGCGGCTGCGCCCGTTCGTGCTCGGGCTGGCGCGCTGGGGCCTCGATTTCGTCGGTGAAATCCATCCCGACGACACGGTGCGCCCGCACTGGGGCTTCCTCGCGGTCGAGTCGATGCTCCGGCAGGAGGCCGTCACGGACCACGAGGAGCAGTACGAGTTCCGCGTCGATGACGAGGTCTTCCGCATCGAAGTGTCCGGCGGGCAGGCGAAAACGGCCCGTGGCCCGGCATCCGAGCCGGCCACCGTGGCCAAAGTGGACTCCGCGACGTTCGTCCAGATCGGCGCGAAGCGGCTCACCCCGCTGACCGCGATGCTCACCGGGCGGCTGACCCTCGACGGCGAGGTCGAAGCCGTGCTGCGCTGCTGCGACCTGCTCGGCCTTGACGCCGGGGACTACGCCGCCGGCCGGTGAGAGCTTCCGGAACAGGTAGCGTGTGAGCGCGGCGGCAGGCCTGGCCGACGCCGCTGGGCTGCGGTTGTAGCGGACCGGTGCGAGTGTGCCGGAAACGCCGAAGCCGCCCGGGGTCACGGGCGGCTTCAGCGCTGGGACCGGGGCCGGACGGGGTGGGGGATCGCCCGCCCGGCCCCGGGTTCCGGGGCCGGCACCAGCCGAGTCAGTCGAGTGGGTCGAGCCGGATGCCGGTCAGGTCGAAGAACTCGATCGGCGGGGCGGGCACCGACCGCATGGCGGACTCAGCTGCCGTAGCACTGACCGCGTGGCGGATCCGGCTGCCGTAGTACTGCGACGTCACGGCGGCGAAAGGCGGGATCGGCAGGTCCGCCGTCGGTGGCCCGCAGGCCGGCGATCTCGTGCGTGTCCTGGAATCGCGGCAGCGCGCCGGGCTCGGGTTCGGTCTCCTTCCGGGGGGAAGTACGGGCCGCTTCGGAGCCGACTGTAGCCGACCGCCCCTCTGCTGGCTATGCGAAAATTTAGTGAACTTCCACCGGTCGGCCATGATCGTAGTCGCTGTACCAGTCGACCTCGATGGACTTTCGTTGTAGCTTTAAAATGAGATAGCCAGTGCTATTCTGGGAATTCCGACGTTGGCGGGGAGCGGACGACCGGCGAGGGCGGGGTTGGTGGCGGTGGACCTGACGGTCGTGGCCGGGGCGTACGCGGACCGGCATCCGGGAGCGCCCGGGATCGCTGCCGGGTTCCGGCTGGATCTGGACGAGGACTACTGCCGGGAGGTCGCCGCGTGCTACGAGCGTGCACCGAGGCTCGCCGGATCGGCGCTGCGGGCGTACGAGCTGCTGAAGGCGGAGAACCTGGCGCAGTTCCGGCTGATCGGCGAAGCCGGGATCGACGTCCGGCCGTGGGATGGCGCGGGGCAGCCCTACCGGAGTTCGGCCGAGCTGATCGAACGGGTCCTCGGCACCGGTGTGCTGCTGGTCCACCTGACCAGCGTCCGGCACGGCCCCGGCCCGGCCACGGGCTTCCACCCGATGCTGGCACCGTCCGGGATCTCCGCGCACGGGGTCGCCCTGTGCTGCAACGACCTGTTCCGCGCGGTGCACGACGTGTTCGGGCATGTCATGTCCGGCAACCACTTCGGGCCCCGCGGCGAGTTCCGGGCGACCTTCGCGCACCTCGGCATGTACCGGCGTGAGGTGCACCGGGTGCTGCTGACCGAGCAGATCGGCCAGATCTGCTGGTTCTACTACGGGCCGCACCTGCTGGGCCGCGACGGGCAGCCCCGGCGGCGCGGCGATCCGGCGTACGTCCCGCCGCCGCGGCGCCCCTATCCCGAGCAGAAGGTGTTCGAGCTGAGCCAGTCTCATCTGGATCGGTTCGAGGGCCTGTTCCACCGACTGGAGGCAGTATGACCAGCACGGCCACCTCGAGCGGCCTGATCGGCGACGCCGTCCGCGAGCGGTTCCCGATCCTCGGCCGCCGCGGGTTTCCCGTTTACCTCGACAACGCCGCGACCACCCAGAAACCGCGCGAGGTGCTCGACTCGCTGGTCGGTTACTACGAGACGGTCAACAGCAACGTCGGGCGGGGCTACTACGGGCTCGCGATGGCCTCGACCGAGCAGTACGAACAAGCCCGTGAAGTCGTCCGCCGCTTCCTCGGTGCCGAGGAAGCCGACGAGATCGTGTTCACGGCGAGCACGACGGCGGCCACGAATCTGCTCGCCGACACCCTCGGCCGCGCGACGGTCGGGCCGGGCGACCAGGTCGTGGTGACCGGGCTCGAACACAACTCGAACCTGCTGCCCTGGCGGCGTTTGTGCGACGACACCGGTGCGGAGCTGGTGGTCGCGCCCGTCGGCGCGGACGGCCGGGTGGAGCCGTCCGCGTTCGCCGCGGTGCTCGGGCCGCGGGTCCGGATCGTCGCGATCGGGCACGTGTCGAACGTGCTCGGCACGGTCAACCCGGTGCGGGAGCTGGCCGCGCTGGCCCACCGCCACGGTGCCCGCGTCGTGGTCGACGGGGCCCAGGCCGTGGCGCACCGCCCGGTCGACGTCCGTGAACTGGGCGCCGACTTCTACACGTTCTCGGCGCACAAGGTGTACGGCCCGATGGGGACCGGTGTGCTCTACGGCCGCCGGGAACTGCTGGAGCAGCTCGGCCCATACCAGGTCGGCGGGGGCACGGTGAAGGGCGTCCGGCACGACAGCCCGGTGCAGTACGTGCCCGTGCCGGCCCGGCTGGAGGCAGGCACGCCGAACGTGGCCGGCGCGGCTGGGCTGGCCGCGGCGCTGGAGTTCGTCGCCGGGCTCGGCTGGGACTCCGTGCGCGCGCACGACGAGGCGCTGGTCGGCCAGGCCGTGGCGGAGCTGGCGGCGATTCCCGGGGTCCGGATCGTCGGCGACCCGGGCGCGGAGCCCAGCGGGATCGTCTCGCTCGCCGTGGACGGCATCCATCCCTACGACGTCGGCGGGCACCTGGACCGGCGTGGCATCGCGGTCCGCTGCGGCGTGCACTGCGCCAGCACTCTGCTCGACGACCTGGGCCTGCTCGGCACCGTCCGGCTGTCGTTCGCGGTCTACACCACCGAAGCCGAGCTCGACGCGGTCCGCCGCGCGCTGGCCGAGGTCGAGCCGGGGGAGTGGACGGCGTCGCACCCGGACACCCGGTTCCTGTGAGGAGTGAGGCCATGACTTCGATCGACGTGGCCGCCGCGCACGAGGAGCAGCGGCGGATCTGGGACGACGTCAGCGAGGGCTGGGCGCGCTGGCAGCCGGCGTTCGAGCGCGGCGCGGGCGCGGTGACCGCAGAGCTGCTGCGGCTCGGCGGCGTCGCCCCGGGCCAGCGGGTGCTGGACTTCGGCACCGGGCTCGGCGAGCCCGCGGTCTCCGCCGCGCTGGCGGTGGCGCCGGACGGGCTCGTGCTCGGGGTCGACCTCTCGCCGCGGATGATCGAGCTGGCCCGGGCGCGCGCGGCCGGGCCGGTGGAGTTCGTGGCCGGCGATCTGGACGACCTCGGCCTGCCCGCGGGCGGGTTCGACGTCGTGCTGAGCCGCTGGGCGCTGCCGTTCCTGCCGGACCGGGTGGGCACGCTGCGCACGCTGCACCGGCTGCTGAAACCCGGGGGAGTGCTGGCCGCCGCGGTATGGGGGACGCCGCCCCGGGTGCCGATGATCAGCCTCGCCTTCGCCGTTGTGGCGCGGCTGCTGGAGCTCCCGCCGGCTCCGCCCGGGCTGCCCGGCCCGTTCGCCCTCGCCGACGCGGACCTGGCGCGCGCCGAACTGGCCGAGGCGGGGTTCGGCGAGCTGGCCGTCACCACCCTCGGCGCCGAGTTCCGGCTCGGCTCGCTGGACGAGTTCGCCGGTTTCGCCCGGGATGTGCTGCCACCACGGATGAAACAGCTGCTGCGGGACCGGTACGGCACGGTCGCGGCGCCGGCTGTCTGGACGGCGTTCACCGAGGCCGCCGCGCCCTTCGCGACCGGGGACGGCGTGGTCGTGCCGTCCGAGACGCTGTGCCTGCGCGCCGTGGCCGGTGCGCGATGAAGTTCGACACGAAGCTGGTCCTCGCCGGGCAGGACGCGGAGCCGGGCACCGGTGACCTCGTGCCCCCGCTCCACCTCGCCACGACCTACGAACGCGGCGTGCAGGACCCGCCGCGTTACTTCTACGCCCGGGGGGAGAACCCGACCCGGGAGAACCTTGAGACCTGCCTGGCCTCACTCGAGGACGCGCGCTTCGCCGACGTGTACTCGTCCGGGCAAGCCGCCGGGATGACGGCGCTCTCCCTGCTCGGTCCGGGCGATCGGCTGCTGTGCTCGGACGACGTCTACGGCGGCACCTACGGCCTGTTGGCCGAGACGGCGCGCCGGGGTATCGACGTCGTGCAGGCCGACCTGTCCGACCCGGAAACCGAGATCCCCCAAGGCGTTTCGCTGGTGTGGGTCGAGACGCCGACGAACCCGCTGCTCAAGATCACCGACCTCGAACGCCTCGCCCGGCGCGCCCGCGAACGCGGCGCCCGGGTGCTCGTGGACAACACCCTGGCCGGGCCCGTGCTGCAGCAGCCGTTGCGCCACGCGGACATCAGCCTGTACAGCACCACCAAGGGCATCGCCGGGCACCTGGACGTGCTGGGCGGCGCGCTCGTCTACTCCGACGAGGAGCTGCACGAGCGGTTCCGGTCCTATCGCACCATCGCGGGCAACGTGCCCGGCCCGCTCGACTGCTACCTCGTCCACCGCGGGCTGAAAACCCTGTCGTTGCGCGTCGAACGGCAGGTGCGCACCGCGGCGGCGCTGGCCGAAGTGCTGGTCGCCGAGCCGTCCGTCGGCCGGGTGCGGTACCCGGGGCTGCCGGACGACCCGGGGTACGCCCTCGCCCGGCGGCAGATGACCGCGCCCGGGTCGATGATCTCGTTCGACTACCGGGGCGACCCGGGGAAACTGCTGGAGCTGGTCCGGGTCTTCGCCTGCGCGGTGAGCCTCGGCGGCGTCCGGTCGCTGATCGAGTGCCCGGCCGCGATGACGCACCGGCCCGTGCCCGCCGAGCGACGGCGCGCGCTCGGCATCACCGACGAGCTGATCCGGTTGTCGGTCGGTATCGAGGATCCCGGCGACCTGACCGAAGACCTGCGGTCCGCGTTGCGCGCGGGCCACGAGAGCTGACCGCGGGCTGCGGTAAGGCACTAGCGCGGTGCTCAGACGCCGAAGCCACCGTCGATGTCGAGGCTGGAGCCGGTGATGAAGGCGGCGTCGGGGCCGGCCAGGTAGGACACGAAAGCGCCGACCTCGGCCGCGGTCCCGAATCGGTCCGTCGCCATGGCTGCGAGCATGTTCGACGCGGCGGGCCCGTCGGCCGGGTTGGCGTCGGTGTCGACCGGGCCCGGCTGGATGTTGGTGATGGTGATCCCGCGCGGGGCCAGTTCACGGGCGAGCCCGCGGGTCAGGCTCGCCAGCGCGCCCTTGGTCATGGCGTAGATCGACCCGCCGGGGAACGGCATGCGGTCGGCGTTGATGCTGCCGATGTTGATGATCCGCCCGCCCTCGCCCAGGTGCGCCAGCGACTCCCGGATGGCGACGATCGCGGACCGCACGTTGATCGTCAGCATCGCGTCGATCTCGTCCATCGTCAGGTCGGTGATCGTGGCGAAGCTGCCCACGCCGGCGTTGTTGACCAGGATGTCCAGGCCGCCGAAACGGTCGGCGGCCTGCGCGACCGCGGACACGACGTCCTGCTCGTGCCGGCTGTCGGCGTGGATCGCGTGCGCGTCGCCCCCGGCCGCGGCGGCCACTGCTTCCGCGCGATCTTTGGAACTCGCGTAGGTGAATGCCACCTTCGCGCCGTCGGCCGCGAGCCGGGCGACGATGCCGGCGCCGACGCCCCTGGAACCACCCGTCACCAGCGCGGTCTTGCCTTCGAGCGGCCTTGCGGTCATGTGCTGCCGTCCTTTGAGTGGTTATTGATTGATCCCTCAATAATTCACAGCGACGGTGGTGTTGTCAAATTTGAGCGATCACTCCATAACGGGTAGGGTGGGCGCATGCCCAGGCCGAGGAAGTTCGACGAGCAGGCCGTGCTCACCGCCGCGAGAGCCGTGTTCTGGCGCGACGGCTACGCGGCCACTTCGGTCCAGGGCCTCACCGACGCGACCGGCCTGGGGACGCAGAGCCTGTACGGCGCGTTCTCCAGCAAGCACGACCTGTTCATCCGGATCCTGGACGACTATTGCGCCCACCAGTCCGCCGGGCTCGAGGCCGCCGTCACCGCCGACCCGAGCCCGTGGCACGGGGTCACGTCGGCCGTCACGTTCGAGGACGGCGGCCGCCTCGACCTGCCACCCCAGGGCTGCTTGATGGCCAACAGTGCGGCGGCCCTGAGTGTCCAGGACGAGCAGGTCCGGACCCTCGCGAGCCAGGTCTACGCCAAGACCCTCGCGCTGTTCGCCCAACAGATCGCCCAGGCCCAGGAAAGCGGTGAGATCGACGCCGACGTCGATCCGGAGCAGACCGCCCGGGCGCTGATCGCCGTCATGCAGGGAATCGAATTCCTGCACAAGGCAGGGATCGGCGAGGACGAGCTGCGCCTCGCCAAGACCGCCGCCCTGCAGATGATCGAGCGCTCCGTCGTGCGCTGACGACCCCGCACTGCCGAAGCCGGCGGCGCGGTCATCCCGGTGTGTCGCTGAACCTCGCCAGCTCCGCGGCCAGCCGCGCCCGGATGTCGCCGGAGCAGAACGCGGCAGCGATCCCGGTGCGCGCGATCGTCAGCAAGTCCTCAGTGGACAGACCGAGCCGGTCCCGGCACAACCGGTACTCACCGCCGCAGGTGGTGGCGAACATCCCGGGGTCGTCGGAGCCGAGGGTCACCGGCACCCCGGCCGAGAGCAGCCCGGGCAGCGGATGGACGGCGAGCGAGCCCACCACCCCGGTGCGGAGGTTCGAGGTCGGGCAGACCTCCACCGTGATGCCCCGCTCGGCGAGGTGCGCGAGCAGCCGCGGATCGGCGCTCGCACCGAGCCCGTGGCCGATCCGCTCCGCGCCCAGATCGTTCAGCGCCGACCAGACCTCGGCGGGCCCGGTGGTCTCGCCCGCGTGCGGCAGGCTGTGCAGCCCGGCGGCCCGCGCCCGCGCGAAGGCGTCGCGGAAGAGCCGCCGGGGGACGCCGTGCTCCGGGCCGCCGAGGCCCAGCCCGACCGTGCCCTCGGGCTGCCACCGGAGTATCCAGTCCACAGTGGACTCACCGCCCGCCGTCCCGTCGTCGCCGGAGATGTCGAACACCCAGCCCAGCTCCACCCCCGCCGCGCGGGCGGCGGCCCGGCCCGCGGTGAGGGCTTCGGCGAGTTCACCGGGGGCGAGCCCCTGTTTCAGGTGGGACAACGGGGTGACGGTCACCTCGGCGTACCGGACGGTGTCGAGGGCGAGGTCGTGCGCGAGCCCGGTCACGAGGGTGACGACGTCCTCACCGGAGCGGACGAGCCGGTTGACCGCGGTGTAGACGGTGAGGAAATGGGGGAAATCGGTGAACCGGTAGAACTTCGCGACCTCCGCCGGGTCGGCGGGGACGCCGTGCCCGGGACGGCGGCGGGCGAGCTCCGCCACCGTCGCGGGCGTGGCCGATCCGAGCAGGTGAACGTGAAGGTCCACTTTGGGCAGCCGGGCCGTCCAGCCGCCGGTCACGAGGCGGGGTCCGCGACGCCGAAGTCGCTGATCCGCAGGGCCGGCATGGCCGTCCGGACGGGCCACTCGCCCCACTCCCGCGGCAGCGCGGGCTCGGTGCGGCCGGCCTCGGTCACCCGGCCCAGCAGCGCGACCGGGCTCTCGTTGAACCGGAAGTCCGGCACCGCGGCGGTCACCTCCCCGTGCTCGACCAGGTAGACGCCGTCCCGGGTGACGCCGGTGAGCAGCAGGGCGCGGGGGTCCACGTCGCGCAGATACCACAGCGAGGTCAGCAGCAGCCCGCGCTCGGTGCCCGCGACCATCTCCGCCAGGGTGCGGCCGCGGTCCTCGCCGCGCAGGACGAGGTTGCCGATTTCGGGAGTGCACGGGAGCCCGTGGGCCGCGGCCGAGGCGCGGGTCCGGGTCAGCGCGGTGAGCACCCCGCCGGTGATCCAGTCCGTCCGCGTGAGCGGGAGGCCGTTGTCGAAAACCGAGGTGGCGGCGGTCGAAGCGCGGGCGATGGTGAAGGGCGTGCACTCGAGGCCGGGTTCGGCCGGGTCGCTGTACAGCGTCAGCGCGACTTCGCTCAGCCGCTCGCCGAGGCGGGTGCGGCCGTCCGGCCCGCTGAACACCGACTGGCCGCGGTGGGCGGCCCAGGCGGCGAGCGCCTCGTACAGGTGCAGCATCAAATCGGCCGTGCCCGACGGCGGGAGGAGCACTTCGTACCGGCCCGGTGGGAGTTGCGCGGAGCGGACGGGCCGGTCGAGCCGTTCGTCGAGCCGTCCGGCCATCGCCACCGGGTCGCCCGGCTCCGGTGCGCCGGAACCCGCCCACGCCGAGGCCGGGTGGCCGGCGCGCCTGGCGGTCAGGTCGAGCACGCCGCTCGGCTGGACGTGGCGCAGCCGCAGGCCCGTCGATGACGCGACGCAGCTGGTGCGGACCTGGTGCTCGGCGTAGCCGTACAGCAGGCGGCCGCCGCGGCGGGCTCGCTCGAACGCCGTCGCCAGCCCGGGAAGCAGGGCATCGAGACCGGCGGACGGGGCCACACCGCGTTCCTCGCTGTCCGACGCCGGGTCCCACGGCGGTACCAGCGGCGAGGCGTCCGGCGACGGTTCGGCCCGGCGCGCGGTCTCGGTGGCCGCCGTGACCAGCGCGGCCACGGAATCCTCGTCCCAGTCCCCGTGCCAGGCGGCGACGCCGGTGGCCCCGTCCGTCATCGCCGCGACGGTGAGCCGGCGGCCGGTGGTGGCGCCGCTGGTGGTCGGGGCGTTCGCGGCCCACCGGAGGTGGACGGCCGAGGACTCGTCGGCCACCGCGACGCAGCCGCCGTCCGCCGGGCACAGCTCGACCGCGCGCTCCGCCGCCCAGGCCGCGTTGTCCATGGTGGTGGTCATCGCGCCGCCGTGTTCGTCACGCGGATGCCGTCGAACGTCGCGGCCGGGCTGCCGTGACTGGTCGCGGCGGCCTGCACCGGCTGGCCCTTGCCGCACAGGTCGGCGCCGAACGTCCGGTAGGTGTCCGGCCCGCCGAGCGCGGCGAGCGCACCCCAGAACTGCCGGGTCCGGCCCTGGTAGGCGACGCCGGAGAGCTGCCCGGCCAGCTTTCCGCGATGGATCCGGTAGGCGCGCTGGGCCGAGAACTGGAAGTCCTCGCGCCGCGCGTCGATGGAGAAGCTGTCCGAGCCGGTCAAGTAGATGCCCTCGCCCGCCTCTTCGATCAGCCGGGTCGTGCCGGGGCCGTCCGGGGCGGCCCGCAGTGACACGTTGGGCAACCGCTGGATCGGGACGTGCAGGGCGGACTCCGCGTGGGAGCAGCCGGTGGAACGGCGGGCGCCGAGGAACGCCGCGCCGGCCCGGTCGGTCTGGAAGCCGGTCAGCACGCCCCGCTCGATCAGCGGCCACTGCTGCGCGGCGACGCCTTCGTCGTCGAAACCGATGGTGGCCAGGCCGTGCGGCGCGGTGCGGTCGGCGTCGACGTTCATCAGCGCCGAGCCGTAGCGCAGTGAACCGAGCTGGTCCGGGGTGACGAAAGTGGTGCCCGCGTACGCCGTTTCGTGCCCGAGCGCCCGGTCCAGCTCGGTCGCGTGGCCGACCGACTCGTGGATGGTCAGCCACAGCTGCGAGGGATCGACCACCAGGGTGTAGTGCCCGGGTTCGACCGGCTTCGCCAGCCGTTTCCCGGTGAGCAGCGCCGGCATCGCGTCGAGTTCCGCCTCCCAGTCCCAGCCCTCGCCCTCCAGGTACTCCCAGCCGCGCGCGGTCGGCGGCCCCTGGGTGCGGAGGCTGACCCCGTCGCCGGCCGCGACGACCAGCGGGTGAATGCGGACGCGCTGCTGGAGCGTGGTGGTGCCGGCCAGGTCGGCGTAGAACCGGTTCTCCCGCGTGAAGACCACCTTGGCGAGCACCAGGCTGACCTGCGGTGCCTGGGCGAGCCGGGCGCTCCACTCCGTCAGCTTCGCCGCGCGGTCGGCCGCCGGCACCGAGAACGGGTCGATCCGGTACGGGCTGCTCCACTGCCCGCGATGCACCGGTTCCCCGGCCGGCGGCGGCGCGGGCGCCGGGCGGAGCGAGGCGGCGGCCGCGGCCACCGCGATCGCGTTGTCCACAGTGGACGCCGCTGCCTCGGGGGTCAGCACGGCCGTCGCGGCGAAACCGTGGACGCCGGCTGATTCCAGCCGGACCGCCAAACCGGTGTCGGTGGTGTCCGTGCTGCCTTGGAGAGCGCCGTCGTGGGTGATCGAGGCGGCGGTGCGCACCCGGACGACCCGGCAGGACGCGGACCGGACGCCCCGCCGCCGGGCCCGGTCGAGGGCCGCGGCGGCCAACCGGTCGAGGGGGAGCGCGGTGAACGCGGGATCGACCCCGGAGAGCGTCTCGGTCATTAGTGAACTATACGTCATTTAAGCAATACGGTCGGTTGCCGACGCGCTCGCCGGCGGTGGCAGGGCGTGGTGAACCGTCAGCGGAGCCGGTGAAAGACATCATCCGTTCAGTGGTGTCGTGTTACTCTGGGTCAGGGAGGTCCCTAGCGGTTCGAGGAGGCAGTGAGCATGGCAGAACGCCGCAATTACGGTCAGTTCTGCGGTTTCGCCACCGCGCTCGATCTGCTCGGCGAGCGGTGGACGCTGCTCATCGTGCGCGAGCTGCTGCTCGGCCCCCGGCGGTTCTCCGAGCTGGCGGAGAACCTGCCCGGCCTCGGCCCGAACCTGCTGACCGACCGGCTGCGCGCACTGACGAAAAATGGAGTCATCGCCCGCTCGGTGGTCGAGGGCGACCGGCGCGGGAAGGCCTACGAGCTGACCCCCGCCGGCGAGTCGCTGCGGGAGCCGGTGCTGGAGCTGGCCCGCTGGGGGCTCGCGTACGCCGAGCCCAACGCTGGCGGCGAGACCAGGGCCGATTGGGCAGTTCTGGCCGTACAGGCGCTGATGCGGCCGGACGCGGTGCTCACGGTCGACGAGAACTACGAGTTCCATGTGGACGATCAGGTCTTCCACATCGCGATCGAAGCCGGGCGGGCGCGGGTCGGCCGCGGCCCGGCCGTGGAACCGGTCCTGCACCTCGTCACGGACGCGCGCACGTTCGTCGAAATCGGTTCCGGCGCGATCAGTCCGTTCCGCGCCGTGCTGAGCGAACGGCTGAAGATGATCGGTGACCCGGAGGCCGTCGCGCGGTGCGGTGATCTGCTCGGGCTCGGCTCCTGAACCTTGGCACGTAGGCCTTTCCTCACGATCCGTCGCTTCGGGTGATCGCAACTCGCAGACGGGTGAGGGGGGTTTTCACTCTCGCCGGGCAGTGGTAATTTTCTCTTTACTCAGCGGGATTGCTTGAATTTCAAGTTGTGAACTTCTGGCCTAGGTGGCCGGGCCGCCGGCACTTCGTGCCCGCCCCGGCCATTGGCCTGTCGGATGGTCCATGCACCGGTCGGCCATGGGAGCGTTCGCATGACTCACGAAGTGCCGGGCTCCGCGGCCCCGTCCGGGATCGCGGAGCCGAGTTCTCTGTTCAGGCTGCCGATGTCGATGGCCGACTTCGGCCGGCGAGGTTTCCGGCTTGATCGCCCGGACGCGCGGAAAGTGCTGGAACTGCATGCGCGCACGTTTCTCGGCGGTTTCAACCTGGCTGTCCGTAATTGGCGCGATCCACATCCCGCGCTGGCTGCGGTTTCCGCCGAAGAAAGGGGTTTCGCCTACGAAGCGGCGGGAATGTTCGCGGCGATAAGGGATTTCGGACGCCGGCGAAGTGGTGGCGCGCTGGACATCCTGCTCGACGGGCCGGGGGCGGGATACGTCCATCTGGTCCATGTCGGCTACGGCTGGGGGTCGGCCCTGTTCGGGGCGCCCCTGCCGGTCCGGCTGCCGCGAACCCCGTTGCTGCGCTGGCTCGCGCTGGACGGCGCGGGGTTTTCCCGGGCCTTCTTCGGCGGGCTCCCGACCTTGCGGAAGATGGCGGCCCGGCGGATGAATCCGGTCCGGGAGTCCACCTTGGCCGGTTGTGGCCGGGCCCTGTGGTTCGCCGAGTCGGCGGACCCGGCCGGGGTGGCGGGGGTGATCGGGTCGGCCGCGGCGCCGGCCCGGCCGCACCTGTGGGCCGGGGTCGGACTGGCGTCCTGCTACGCCGGCTGTGCGGATGACCGTGCATTTGACGCGCTCATTACGGCGAGCGGCGCGCACAGTGCGTATTTCGCGCAGGGGGCGATGTTCGCCATCGCTGCCCGCACCCGTTCGGGTGTAGTTCCGCGGTTTACCGAGGTCGCTTGTCGGTATTTGTTCACCGCGGACCCGGATACCGTGGCGTCTTGGACCGAAACCGCGGCCGAAGGCCTCACCGGAGCTATTGACGTGAGTGCTTATCTGGAATGGAAGTCCAGGTTGCGGGCGCGGGCCGGGCGCCTCTGATAGACCGCGCCGCCCGGCCCGGAGCCCGCAATCGCTGACGGTAAGGGTTGTACTTATGCGTATTCCTCTTCGGCGAGCCGTGCCGATCGTTGTCGCGCTGGCCTTGTGCGTCGTGGCGGGGGTGTTCACTGTCCGCCCGGGGTTGAGCGCGGCCGATTCCGCGACGCTCGCGCGGGGGTTTTCCTTCCACAAGATCGCGCTCAATTCGGCACCACCGGAGGCGCGGCGCGAGCGTGAAGTGGAGCCGGCGCTGAAGAACCTCCAAGCGTGGATCTCGGCGGTGGGGGCGGCCGTGGCGCTCGCCGACGTGCGCGGGCTGGGCCGCTCGGCCGACGCCTGCCTGGTGGACCCGCGCGACGACTCGGTGACCGTGCTGCCGGTGCCCGGCGCCGGCGGCCCGCAGTACCCGCGTTTCCCGTTGTTCCCGAACGGGTTGCGCTACGACCGGACGATGGCGCCGATGGGCTGCGTCCCCGCGGACCTCAACGAAGACGGGCTGCAGGACTTCATCGTCTACTACTGGGGCCGTTCGCCGGTGCTGTTCCTGAACCAGGGCGGCCCGCCGGCCGCGGCCGCGTTCCGCCCGGCGGAGCTGGTCCAGCCGATGCAGGTCTGGAACAGCAGTGTCGTCAACGTCGCCGACATCGACGGCGATGGCCACGTGGACATCATGGTGGGCAACTACTTCCCCGACGGCGCGCAGGTGCTCGACCCGGCGGCGACCGCGGACGGCCGGATGCAGATGCAGGACTCCATGGGCAAGGCGCGCAACGGCGGGACCAACCGGCTCTACCTGACCGCGCCGACCGGGGTCCGTGGCGCCCCGCCGAATCTCACCGACGTCAGCTCGGCCATCCCCGAAGACTCCGCGCAGTCGTGGACCCTCGCGCTGGGGATGCAGGACCTGACCGGGTCGGGCCGGCCGGACATCTACGTGGCCAACGACTTCGGCCCCGATCAGCTGCTGCTGAACCACTCCACGCCCGGCCGGGTGCGCCTGGACGAGATCGTCGGCACGCGTGACGCGACGACCCCGCGGTCGGAAGTACTCGGGCACGACTCGTTCAAGGGCATGGGGGTGACGTTCACCTATCCGAGCGGCGCCGGGCTGCCGATGATCGCGGTCAGCAACATCACGACGCCCTTCGCCTTGCAGGAAAGCAATTTCGCGTTCGTCCCCACGGGGGCCGCGCAGGAGATCGGCTCCGGGAAGCTGCCCTACACCGAGCGCAGCGAGGACCTCGGGCTGGCCCGGTCGGGCTGGGCCTGGGACATCAAGGCCGGCGACTTCGACAACTCCGGCAACGACCAGCTGATGCAGGCGGTCGGGTTCCTGAAGGGGACCAGGGACCGGTGGCCGGAGCTGCAGGAGCTGGCGATGGGCAACGACCAGCTGCTGCGCTACCCCCAGGCGTGGCCGAAGTTCCAGCTCGGCGACGACCTGTCCGGGCAGCAGCACAATCCCTTCTACGTCAAGGATTCCGCGACCGGCCGGTACGCGGACCTCGCGCCCGAGCTGAACATCGCCGACGTGTGGACCTCGCGGGGGCTGGCGTTCGGCGACGTCGACGGGGACGGGCGGCTCGACGCGCTGGTCGCCAACCAGTGGAACGACTCGTACCTGCTCCGCAACACCTCCCCGGTCGCCGCCCCCGGCGTCGACCTGCGCCTGGTCGAGCCCGGCGCGGCCGGCGGCGAGCGGGCCGCGATCGGCGCGCAGGTCGTGCTGCACACGGACCGGCCGCAGAAGACCCAGCTGTACCCGGCCAACGGGCACGCGGGAGTGTCCGCCGCCGAGGTGCACCTGGCGCTGCCCGGCGCGGCGGCGACCGCGACCGTGACCTGGCTGGCCGAGGGCCGCCTGGTCAGCGCCGACGTCCAGGTCACGCCCGGACACCACACCCTGCTCCTCAACCCGGACGGAACGGTGGTAGCGAGATGACCACGACGGAACGCCGCGCGCCACTGGCGCCGCCGGACGGCCCGGCTTCGCCCCCGGCGGTGAAGCCGCCGGTCGACCTCCGGGTCAAGGCCCTGCAGCGCTTCGCGATGTCGATCACCGTCTTCACCATCGCCGGGCACCTGGTGCTCGGGTTCGAGCAGGCGCCGATCACCCCGGTCGCGGCCGTGCTGACCAGTTACGTGGTGGCGATCGCGCTGGAGTGGCTCGACAGCTGGGCCCGGGACCGGACGCCGGAGTACGCCGGCGGCCCCCGCGCGATGATGACGTTCCTGCTGCCCGCCCACATCACCGCGCTGGCGTGCGCGATGCTGCTCTACGGGAACTCGTCGGTGTGGCCGTACCTGTTCGCGGTGCTCGTCGCCCACGCGGCGAAGTACCTCGTGCGGGTGCGCGTCCGCGGCCGGCTGCGGCACGTGCTCAACCCGTCGAACACCGGCATCGTGGTCACCCTGCTGCTGTTCCCGTGGGTGGGGATCGCGCCGCCGTACCACTTCACGAACAACCCGACCGGGGCGATCGACTGGCTGGTGCCGCTCGGCATCCTGATGCTCGGCACGATGCTCAACGCGGGCCTCACCCGCAAGGTGCCGCTGATCCTGGGCTGGGCCGGCGGGTTCGTGCTCCAGGCCGTGCTGCGGTGGCTGATCCTCGACGAGGCGCTGATCGCCGCGCTGGTGCCGATGACCGGCGTCGCGTTCGTGCTCTACACGAACTACATGATCACCGACCCCGGCACCACGCCGGTGAAACCGCGCCAGCAGGTCGTGTTCGGCCTGACCACCGCGCTGGTCTACGGCGTGCTCGTGGTCTGCGGGGTCGTGTTCGGCCTGTTCTTCGCCCTGGTCATCACCTGCGTGCTGCGGTGGTTCGTGCTGGTCGTGGCGGAACGCCGGACGCGGGTGCGCTCTGCGGCGGAGGCAGCGTGAACAGCGGCCGGATCGCCGTGGTCGGGCTGGCCTGCCGGTACCCGGACGCGACGTCGGCGACCCAGCTGTGGCAGAACGTGCTGGCCCGGCGGAAGGCGTTCCGCCGGATCCCCGGCGCCCGCCTGTCCGCGCGGTACCAGGGCGGCGCGGCGGACCCGGACTCGGTCGTGGCCACCCACGCCGCGGTGCTGCGGGACTGGACGTTCGACCGGGCCCGGTTCGGCATTCCCGGCCCGCTGCACCGGGCGGCCGACCACACCCACTGGCTCGCCCTGGAGACGGCCGCGGACGCGCTGGCCGACGCCGGGTACCCGGAGGCCGAGGGGCTGGACCGGGACGCGGTCGGGGTGGTCATGGGCAACTCGCTCGCCGGGGAGTTCACCCGCGCGGCCACGCTGCGGACGCGCTGGCCCTTCATCGCCGGCGCCGCGGCGAACGCGCTGTCCGGCGCCGGGATCGGCGAAGAGCTGGCCGGTGAGGTGCTGGGCCGGATGGAGGCCCTGGTCAAGGAGCCGTTCCCGGTGCCGGGCGACGAGACGCTGGCCGGCTCGCTCGCGAACACCATCGCCGGGCGGATCTGCAACCACTTCGACCTGCACGGCACCGGGTACACAGTGGACGGTGCCTGCTCGTCCAGCCTGCTCGCGGTGATGACCGGCTGCCGGGCGCTGGCCGCGGGCGAGCTGGACCTCGTGCTCGCCGGTGGGGTCGACATGTCCCTCGACCCGTTCGAGCTGGTCGGGTTCTCCCGGCTGGGCGCGCTCGCCGCCGATGAGATGCGGGTCTACGACGAGCGGCCCACCGGGTTCCTGCCGGGTGAGGGCTGCGGGGTCGTCGCGCTGATGCGGGCCGAGGACGCCGAGCGAGCGGGACGGCGCGGCTACGCGAGCCTGATCGGCTGGGCGTCCTCTTCGGACGGAGCGGGCGGGCTGACCCGCCCCGAGCAGCGCGGGCAGATACTGGCCATGCGCCGGGCCTACGCCCAGGCGGGCGTGGGCCCGGAAACGGTGGAGCTGGTCGAAGGACACGGCACCGGGACCGCGGTGGGGGACGAGGTCGAGCTGGCGGCGCAGGGCGAGCTGCGCGCGGGCGCCCCGTCGGCGGCGCTGGGTTCGGTCAAGGCGAACATCGGGCACACCAAGGCCGCGGCGGGGGTGGCGGGGCTGATCAAGGCGGTGCTGGCCGTCCACCACCGGGTGCTGCCGCCGACGACCGGCTGCGAGCGGCCGCACGCGTTGCTGCGCCGCAAGGACGCGCCGTTGCGGATCCTCGCCGAGGCGGAGCCCTGGACCGCCCAGGTGCCGCGGGCGTCGGTGTCGTCGATGGGCTTCGGCGGGATCAACGCGCACGTGGTGCTCGAAGGCGTTCCGGGACCGGCGCGGTCCCGGCTGGGCGCGAGCGTGCGGCGCTGGGCCCGGCGCGGCCCGTCGGACGAGATCGTGCTGGTGGGGGCCGACAGCGCGGATGCGCTCACCGGCCGGCTGCGTGACCTCGAACGCAGTGCCCGCGCGCTGAGCGTCGCCGAGGTCGGCGACCTGGCCGGCACGGCGTGGCGCGACGGTGCCGGGGACCGGTGTTTCCGGGCCGCGCTGGTGGTGTCCACTCCGGACGGTCTGGCCGCGGCGGCGGGCCGCGCCGCGGCGGCGGCCGGCCGGATGACCGGGACGGTGCTCGACGAGGCCGGCGGGTTCGCACTGGGCTCCGGGCCGGCACCGCGGATCGGCCTGCTCCTGCCGGGGCAGGCCGCGCCGGTGCGACGGGAACTTCCTTGGTGGGCCAGGGAATTGGGCGTGCCGGAGGTAGGGCCGGTCCCGGAGACAGGGTCGGTCCCAGCGGCAGTGTCGAACCTGGGGGCAGGGCCGAACGTCCTGCCCGCAGGGGAGGACGTCGTGGACACGGCGATCGCGCAGCCGGCCATCGTCCGGCAGTCGCTGGCCGCGCTGGCCTGGCTCGACGAACTCGGCACGGTCGCGGCGGCGGCGTGCGGGCACAGCCTGGGCGAGCTGACCGCGCTCGGCTGGGCCGGCGCCCTCGCGCCGGACGAAGTACTCGCGCTGGCCGTCGGCCGCGGCGAGATCATGGCCCGCCTGGGTAAGTCGGACACCGGCATGGCCGGTCTGGGCTGCGGCGCCGAACAGACGCGCGAGCTGCTCGCCGAGGCCACGCTTGCCGGCGACACTGTTGCTGGCAGCACTCTTGTCGGAAACACTCTTGTCGATAACACTCTTGTCGATAACACAGTGGAGATCGCCGGGCACAACGCGCCGGATTCCACCGTCGTCGCCGGTGAGCGCGCGCAGTTGCGCGCCGTGGTCGAGCGGGCCCGGGAAGCCGGGATACCGGCGAGCCTGCTCGCCGTCTCGCACGGGTTCCACAGCGAGGCGATGCGCCCGGCGATCGAGCCGTTCCGCGCGTTGGTCGCCCGCCTTCCGCTGACCTCGCCGCGGCGTACCGTGCTGTCCACCGTGACCGGCAAGGAGTTTTCCGGCGGCCCGGACGAGTTGCGGGCGCTGCTGGTCGACCAGCTGACCGCGCCGGTGTTGTTCGCCGACGCGCTGGCGGAGCTGGGCCGACGCTGCGACCTGCTGGTCGAGGCCGGGCCGGGGGCCATTCTCAGCGGGCTGGTCCAGGCCAACGGTTCCCCGCTGCCCACGGTGACGCTGGACGCGGGCGGTGACCCGGCCCGGCACGCGTTCGCGACCGCCGCGCTGGCCGCCGTCGGCGCCGCGGACCTGACGCCGTGGTTCAGCGGCCGCGGGTTCCGGACGCTGCCCGCCGACGCCGTGCCCGGTTTCGTGCCGAATCCCTGCGAGAGCCAGGCGGATCCGTCCACAGTGGTCCCGGCGAGGAGGCCGCCGGCCGCTTCGGCTGCCGTGCCGGAGCCCGTGCTCGACGTCCAGGCGGGGACGCCGCTCGAGCTGCTGATCGCGCACCTGGCCGAGAAGCTCGAACTCGCCCCGGAATCGATCCGGCCCGACAGTTCCCTGCTCGGCGACCTGCACCTGAATTCGCTCCAGGTGACCGAGACGGTGTTCTCGGCGGCCCGGGCGCTTGGCCGCCGGCCGCCGGACAGCCCGGTGCCCATCGCGCAGGCCACCGTGTCGGCGGCGGCCGAGCTGATCGGGCAGCTCCCGGTGGCCGGGGACACCGATCTCGCCGAGGTGCCGGGAGTGGCGCCGTGGGTGCGGTCGTTCGTCCCGTGCTGGGTGCCGTTCTTCCCGGAATCATCCACAGTGGACGAGAAGGCCGAGGTCGTCCGGCTGGCCGGGACGGACGGGCCGGAGGAGCTGGCCGCCCTGCTGACCGGGCTCGACGCGAACCGGCCGGAACGGCTTGTGCTGCTGCACCACCGGCATCCGGCCGCCGCCGGGATCGCGCGGAGCGTGGTCACCGAGCTCGGCACGGAGCGTTGCGCCGTGGTGGACCTGGCCGATGCGGCGGCGGAGCCCGACGACCTGTCGGCCTTGTTGCCGGAGGCGGGTTACCGCGAGCTGCGGGCGACAGCCGGCGGTTATGAGCAAGTCTCGGTGCGGCTTCGTGTGCCCGGCGAGGGGGGAGTCCCGGACGCCCTTCGTCACGGCGACCTCTGCCTCGTCACCGGTGGCGTGCACGGGATCACCGCCCACACGGCGGTCGCGCTGGCCGAGCGCACCGGGTGCCGGCTGCTGTTCGCCGGACGGACGCCGCCGGACGATCCGGCGCTCGCCGCCCGGCTGGAGGAGCTGCGCGGCCGGATCAGCGAGGTCGGCTACGCGCGGTGCGACGTCACCGACGCCGAGGCCGTGCGGAAGCTGGTCGAGACGCGGGGCCCGATCCGCGGGCTGCTGCACGGTGCCGGGGTGAACCAGCCACGGCGGATCGCCGAGATCACCGGCAGCTCGCTGGCCGCGACCCTGGCGCCCAAGGTGACCGGCCTGGCGAACGTGCTCGTGGCGGCGGGTGAAGACCTCCGGCTCGTGCTCGGGTTCGGCTCGATCATCGGCCGGCAGGGCCTGGCCGGGCAGGCCGAGTACTGCGTCGCGAACGACTGGCTGCGCGTCGACCTGGAACAGTGGGCGGCGGCGCATCCGTTGTGCCGGGCTCACGTCCTGGAGTGGTCGGTCTGGTCCGGCGCGGGGATGGGCGAGCGCATGGGGGTGCTCGACCGGCTGCGCGGCCTCGGGGTGGAGCCGGTGGACCCGGAGCTGGGCACCGCGGCGCTGCTGGACCTGCTCGGCGATCCCACGGCGCCGGTCACCGCGCTGGTGTCTTCGCGTTTCCCCGCGACGCCGACCCTGCGGCTGGACGGCGCGGGCGGCCCGTGGGGACGGTTCACCGAGCGCGTCCTGGTGCACCTGCCCGGGGTGGAGGCGGTGGTCGACGCGAGTCTTTCGGCGGGCACCGACCCGTGGCTCGGCGACCACGTCATCGACGGCGTGGAGGTGCTGCCGGGGGTGCTCGGCCTGGAGGCGATGGTGCAGGCGGCGCGGCTGGCGGGCGCCCCTTCGCTGCCGCTCGACCTTTCCGAGGTGCGGTTCCGCGCCCCGGTCACGGTCGAGGAGCCGGACGGCCGCGGCATCCGGCTCGTGGCACTGGCCGGGGCCGACGGGGTCGACGCCGTGCTGCGGGAGTCCGGTGCCGTCGACGACCGGTTCTCCGCGCGGATCTCGGCCGCGGCCGAGCCCGACGGGACGTTCGAGCCGGCCGAGGCGCCGGCGGTCCGCGAGCCGTATCCGTGGTACGGCCGGCTGTTCTTCCACAGTGGACGGTTCCGCCGGGTGACCTGCTACGACGAGCTGACCGCGTTCACCGTCGAAGCCTGGCTGTCCGAAGGGGCGGCGGAGTCGTGGTTTTCCCAGTTCCACAGCGGAAACCTGGAGCTGGGCGACCCGGCCGCGCACGACGCCACGCTGCACGCGCTGCTCGCGTGCATGCCGCACCGGTGGGCCCTGCCGGGTGGCGCGGACCGGCTGACCGTGTGGCGGCACCCGCGGGGACCGTTGCGGGTGCTGGCCCGCGAACGCGCGCACACGGCCGACGACTTCGAGTTCGACGTCGACCTGGTGAGCGCCGGCGGCGCCCCGGTGGCCCGCTGGGACGGCCTGCGGCTGCACGCGGGCGGGGCGCGCCCGTGGCCCGGCGGCCTGCCCACGAGGCTGGTCGGGCCGTGGCTGACGCGCCGGCTGATCGAGTCGGGCGTGGCGGACGCGCCCGAGCTGAGGACCGGTGGCGACCAGCCTGCGGACCTCAGCGCCGGGGACTGGCGGGCCGAGGCCGAGGCCCGCGTGCTGGGTTCGCCGGCCGAGCCGAGAGAGGTCGAGTGCACGACCGAAGACGGCATCGTGCTCGCGCGCTACGGCTCGCGGCGGGTGGTCACCGCCGACGTCGCCGTCGAAGGGGCCGGGCACCCGGTCGCGCTGGCCGTCCCGGCGGCGACATGAGGGCGGCGACATGAGGAGCGTCAAGGCATTCCGCTACCACCACGTGGTCACGCTCGACGAGACGAACCTCGTCGGGAACGTGTACTTCGCCCACTACCTGCACTGGCAGGGGCACTGCCGGGAGCTGTTCCTCGCCGAGCACGCGCCCGGCGTGCTGGCGTCGCTCAAGGCGGGGCGGTTCGCCATGGTGACGGTGTCCTGCGGCGTCGACTTCTACGCCGAATGCTTCGCCCTCGACGAGGTCGAGGTCGCGATGACCCTGCGCGCGGCCTCGGGCAACCGGATCGAGATGGACTTCGACTACCACCGCCGGGGCACGCTCGCCGCGCGAGGACGGCAGACCGTCGCCTGTGTCGCCCGGGAAGGCGATCACGTGGTGCCGACGGAGATCCCGGCCGACCTGGCCCGGGCCGTGATGTCCTTCGCCTGACGCGGCGGCCAGTGGCGCGATCAGAACCAGTGCAGGCAGTGCGGGGTGCGCTCGGTGCGGAAGAGGGCGTCGGCGCGACCACCCGCGTCCGGGTGATGGGCCTGGATGTGCCCGGCGCGCACGAGAGTGCTCGGCGCGGTGCCGCCGAGGTAGACCGAGCCCAGGTCGCGCACGTCCAGGGACAGGTCGGGCTCCCGGCCCGTCGGGACGCAGCCGGCCTTGCCGTCCCGGACGGTCAGGAGGTAGCGGTTGTGCTCGCCGAGGAACGGGTCATCGACGTCGAGGACGAGTTCGCCGTCGGTGAACCAGCCACGCGTGGTCAGGGCCCGCGGGACGTCCAGCAGCCGCACCCAGAGCCAGTCGCCGTCGTCGCCCAGCTCGCCGGCGCGGAAGTCGGCGAGCTGCCAGGGCAGCGGGTTCTCCGGCGGGAGGTGCTTGAACACGATCCGGGTGACCAGGTCGTGTGCGAGCAGGAACCGGGCCAGTGCGGTGAAAACGGCGTCTTCGGTGGTGATGGTTTCGTCGACCGTCAAGGTCCCGGACTCGTTGAGCGAGTAGCTGGCGTACCCGTCCGGGATCCCGTCAGCGTCACGGTGGACGGCGATGTAGCGCGGCGCCGGGGTGATCGGGGCCTGTCCCGCGCCCAATGCCCACCAGCGGTGCGGCCGGGACAGCGCGCCGGGCTGGGCGCGGCGATACCGGTCGTAGACCTGTTCCAGGATTTCGCCGCACTCGGCCCGCCGCAGCAGCTCGATCGAGCCGGTGTCCGAAGGGCCGTGCGCCCGGGGGACGGCGAAGGTGGCCTGGTGACGCGGCACCGTCAGCCGCTGAGTGTAGGTCGCCGGCCCGTAGCCGAACCGGCCGTAGATCGGGGCTTCGGTAGCCAGCAGCACAGCGAGGATCTCGCCTCGGGCGCGCAGTTCGGTGAACTGATGCCGCATCATCTCGTTCAACACGCCCTGGCGCCGGTGCGTGGGCAGGACGCCGACGGCGGTCACTCCGGCGGCCGGGACGAGGACTTCCCCGGGCAGGGTCAGCTCGAAGGAGTGCGCGGCGGCGGTGCCGACGGGCCGCCCGTCGTCCGTCGTGGCGAGCAGGCAACGGTCCAGCTCGATCGCCGACCACCAGAGCCCGCCGCCGTCGACCGGGGTTTCCGGGAAGCGCCCGAACGCGGTATGGACGGTGTCGACGAAGACGTCGAGGTCCTGATCGGTCGTGGCACGGATCTTCATACTGTGCCCTTCGTTACTAATCCGACGGCAGCCACGGCGGACAGGGTTTCTACGAGCACATCGGCTGCAGCCCGTGTCCGCCTACTTTCGGTCGTATTAGTAACTGCCGCTGTCTCCCCGGGATATCGGCGCCACGGCTCCTGGCGCCCTGCCACAGTGCAGCGTTGACCCGCCGACGGATCAAGCGAATTACGGCCGGTCAGCGGCGAAGCGCGTGTTGCAGCGCTTCGAGGACTTCGCGGGCGGCGGTCGGGCCGGTGTTGAGGTAGAAGACGTCGTCGTCGACCGGGATCGCGGTCTTGGCGGCGACGGCGGTCAGCGTCGGCCAGAGCGGCGCCGAGGTCAGAGTGGCCGCCTTCGCCGGGCCGCCCTGCACGCCGTAGAAGATCCAGTCGCCGTCCGCGCGGTCCAGCTCTTCGTTGCTGATGTCCTGTGAGGTCTGGCCGAACTGCTGGTCGCGCGGCCGGGCGAGGCCGGCGTCCTCGGCGATCGAGCCGGTGAACGACGGGACGCCGAAGATCCGCAGCCGGTCCGCGTTCTTCCGCAGGAACGAGACGGCCGGGGCGGGGTGCAGGGACGCGCCGAGGGCCGCGGCGTCCGCGTGGTAGGCGTCGAGCAGGTGCTGGGCCTGCTGGGTTTTGCCGAGCGCGTCGGCCAGCAGCAGGAAGTCCTGCTTCCAGTACAGGCCCGTGCCCTGCGTCGCGACGGTCGGCGCGATGGCGCTCAGCGAGGTGTACAGCGCGGCGGCGTCCTTGCCCGCGGTGTTCATCACGACCAGGTCCGGCTTGAGGTTGCCGATGGTCTCGAGGTCCGGGGCGACGCGGCTGCCCACGTCCGCGACCTTCGCGGCCTCGGGGAAGGCGGCGAGCAGGTAGCGGGGGACCAGTTCCGCGCCGTCGCCGCGGGTCGAGCCGACCGGCACCACGCCGAGGGTGAGCAGGGCGTCGGCCTGGCCGGTGGAGATGACGACCACCCGCTTCGGCGCCGCCGGCAGGGCGGTGGTCCCGGAGAAGTGCTTGACCGTGCGGGGAAAGACGCCGTCCGCGGCGCCGCTGCCCATGCCGGCCGGCATCGTCCGCGGGGCGGTCCACGCCCGTCCGGACCCGGCCGCCTGCGGCGCGTCCGGGCTGCCGCCGGAGCAGCCCGCGAGCAGCAGGACGGCGGCCACCAGCACCGCCGGCACGGTCTTGAGGGCGCGCCCGAGCGAAGGGCCATGGTTCACACGCATGGGCTAGAGGGTAGCCTTACCTAACGTGAAACCTGGACGGTTGCCCCGCTCGATCAGGTCACACTCGTGAGCACCCTCGACCCGGACGCCGCACTGCGGCACCGGCTCGGCCGTCGGACGGCCTTGCGCGTCGGCGGCCTGGGTGTGGGCGTGCTGGTGCTCGCGCTGCTGCTGTCGCTGAGCCTGGCCGTGGGCACCCGGGGCATCCCGCTCGGCTCGGTCTGGACCGCGCTGCTGAACCCGGGCGACGGCACCCGCGAGTCGATCATCGTGTGGCAGCTGCGGATGCCGCGGACGCTGCTGGGGATCGTCGTCGGGGCCGCGCTGGCGATCGCCGGGGTGGTGATGCAGGCGGTTTCGCGCAATCCGCTGGCCGAGCCGGGGATCCTCGGCGTCAACGCGGGTGCGGCGCTGTCGGTCGTGCTGGCGATCTCGGTGCTGGGCGTCGCGGACGCGGGGGACTACGTGTGGTTCGCCCTCGCCGGCGCGGTACTGGCCACCGCGCTGGTCTACGGGATCGGCGGCCGGGTGGCCGGGTCCGGGCCGGGGGCGGGGGCGGGGGCGCAGGGCCGCGTCCGGCTCGTGCTGGCCGGCGCCGCGCTGACCGCCTGCTTCGGCGCGGTCACCGGGACCGTCACTATGTTCAACGCGAACACCTTCGACTCCTACCGGTTCTGGGTGGTCGGCTCGCTGGCGAACCGGGACACCGCGGTGCTCGGCCACGTGCTCCCGTTCATCGTCGCCGGCGCGCTCGTGGCGCTGGCGCTCGGGCCGCGGCTCAACGCGCTCGCGCTGGGCGAGGACGTCGGGATCAGCCTGGGCGTGCGGCCGGGGCCGGTCCGGCTCGGCGGGCTGGTGGCGATCACGCTGCTCGGCGGGGCCGCGACCGCGGCGGCGGGCCCGGTCTCGTTCGTCGGGCTGCTCGTGCCGCACGCGCTGCGGCTGGTGCTCGGCCACGACGTGCGCTGGCTGCTGGCTTACTCCGTGGTGGCCGGCCCGATCCTCTTGCTGGCGGCGGACATCGTGGGCCGGGTGGTCGCGCCGCCCGGTGAGCTGGAAGTGGGGATCGTGACGGCGTTCGCGGGTGCTCCGGTGTTGCTCTGGCTGGTCACCCGGCGTGCCGGACGGTCGGCGTGACGACGCGCGCCGTGACGTTGCCGGGCGGCATCGTGCTGCGGGTGCGCCCCCGCGCGGCCGCCGTCATCGGGGCAGTGGCGCTGGTCGCCATCGCGGTGTCCGGATACGCCGTGCTCACCGGCAACTACCACCTCTCCGTCGGCGACGCACTGGGCACCTTCGTCGGCGGGGGCGCGGCGACCGATCGGTTTTTCGTGCTGCAGCAGCGTTTGCCCCGTGCGGTGGCGGCGCTGCTGGTCGGCGCCGGGCTCGGCTGTGCGGGCTCGCTGTTCCAGAGCGTGTCGCGTAATCCGCTCGGCAGCCCGGACGTCATCGGCTTCACGACCGGCTCGGCGACCGGCGCGCTGGTGTCGCTGCTCGTCCTCGGTCCGGCGCCGGGGACGGGCTCGGGGGCCGGCGTCGGTGCGGGCGCGCTGATCGGAGGCCTGGTCACGGCGGGGGCGGTGTACGCGATCAGTGCCGTCCGCGGGGCCGGCGGGCGGCAGCAGCTGGTACTGGTCGGGATCGCGGTCGGCGCGATGCTCGCGTCGGTGAACGACTACCTGCTCACCCGGGCCGACCTCGACGCCGCCGAGACCGCGAAGTCCTGGCTGTTCGGCAGCCTCAACGCCATCTCCTGGCCGCAGGTCGTCCCGGCCGCGGTCGCCCTCGCGGTGCTGCTGCCGGCCGCGGTCCCGCTCGGCCGTCCCTTGCGGCTGCTGGAAATGGGCGACGATTTCGCGACGGCGCTGGGCGTCCGGGCCGCCCGGGTGCGGTGGCAGGCGCTGCTCGTCGGTGTCCTGCTGACGGGCGCGGCGGTCGCGGTCGCGGGGCCGGTCGGGTTCCTCGCCCTCGCCGCCCCTCAGCTGGCGCGGGCACTGCTTCGTTCCTCCGATGCCGCGCCGTTGACGTCCGCCGTCACGGGCGCGGCCCTGCTCGCCGCGGCCGACCTGGGGGCGCAGCGGTTGCTCACGCCGTTCCAGATCCCGGTCGGCCTGGTCACCGGCGCGCTGGGCGGCGCCTACCTGGCCTGGCTGCTCGCCACCGGCCGATCGCGGTGATCACCGCCGGGTGAGCGGGATTTCGGCCCCGACGCGGGACAGCTTCGCCGGATTGCGGAGAACGTGTCGTTGAACAGCCACACGTCGGCGCGGTGTCGGCGTGGCCGCCGACGATCCGGAGTGGACGGTCGGCGGCCCCGGCCGTCAGCTCGGCCCTGAGTCGTCAGCGCAGCGGTTCGAGTGCCTTGGCCAGCGGCTCCAGCACGGACGGCGTGTGGGGCGGGGGCAGGTACACGATCGCGAGGTCGAGGCCTGCCTCGCCGAGCGCTTCCACTTCGGCGGCGACCTTGGCGTAGTCGCCGTCCGGGCTGAGGCGGACGTGCGAGGACAGCGTGATCTCGGCCGGGTCGCGGCCGATGTCCGCGCAGTGGCGGTGCAGCACCTCGCGCTTGTGGGCGAACTCCTCGGGCGTGCCGCCGACGAAGTTCCAGTGCTGGGCGTACTTCGCGGCCGTGCGCAGGGTGCGCTTCTCGCCGCTGCCGCCGATGCAGAACGGCGGGTGCGGCTTCTGCACGCCCTTCGGCTCGCAGCGGGCGTCGGTGAGCTGGTAGTGCTGGCCCTGGAACGTAGTGGTCTCCTGGGTCAGCAGGCCGAGGAGGACTTCGCAGCCCTCCTCGAACCGGTCGCTGCGGTCCTTGATCGAGCCGAGCTCCATGCCGTAGGCGCCGGACTCCTCTTCGTTCCAGCCGGCGCCGATGCCGATCTCCAGCCGCCCGCCGGAGACGATGTCCAGCGTGGCGGCCATGTTCGCGAGCAGCGCGGGGTGGCGGTAGTGGATCCCGCTCACCAGCGTGCCCAGCCGGAGCCGCTTCGTGGCCTGCGCCAGCGCGGTGAGGGTGACCCAGCCTTCCATGCACGGCCCGGTCGGATCGGAGAAGATGGGATAGAAGTGGTCGAACGTCCAGCCGGATTCGAACAGCTCGATCTCGTCGGCGGCCTGCCAGACGGCGAGCATGTCGGCCCAGACGGTGTCCTGGGGCGAAGTCTTGATGGCGAATCGCATGCTGGCGATCGTAAACCTGGAGTTCCTCCAGCGCGGGACCTTTCCGGGCCCGGGCCCCATGCCTCAGGCCCCGGGCCCGCGCGCGGACCTGGATCAGCCCGTCACGGCGTCGAAGCCGACCCGCAGTTCTTCCGGGCCGCGCAGCAGCATGTTCGCCCGGTACGGCGGCGGGTCGGCGACCAGGCGTGGGCGGGTCAGCCGGGTGGCGATCGCGCTCAGCGCGGCCTGTCCCTCCATCCGGGCCAGCGCGGCGCCGAAGCAGTAGTGCACCCCGCCGCCGAAGGCGAGGTGCGCGTTGCCAGGGCGCTCCGGCCAGAACCGGTCCGGCTCGGCGAACCGCCGCGGGTCGCGGTTGCCCGCGCCGAGCAGGATGACCACCTGGTCGCCGGCGGGCACGACCTGGTCCGCGATGCGGACGTCGGCGGTGGCCCGGCGGCTGGTCTGCTGCACCGGCGGGTCGTAGCGCAGCGCCTCCTCGACGACGGCGGGGGCCAGGCCCGGGTCGGCGCGCAGCCGGTCGAGCACGTCGGGGTTGCGCAGCAGGGCGAGCGTGCCGTTGGTGATGAGGTTGACGGTCGTCTCGTGGCCGGCGATGAGCAGCAGGCCGAGCGTGGTGGCGAGTTCGACGGTGTTCATCCGGGTCTCCGGGTCGCCGTCGGTGAGCAGCCCGGAGACCAGGTCGGGGCCCGGCCGGTCGCGGCGCCGCGCGATCATCGGCATCAGGTAGTCCCGCCAGTCCGCGCGGGTCACCTGCAGCTCCGCGATCTCCTGCTCGGTCAGGCTCTCGACCGGGTCGAGCGCGCGGGTGAGCCGCGACGCGAACGAGTGGAACACGGGTTCCTCTTCCGCCGGGACGCCGAGGAGCTCGCAGATGACGCCGACCGGCAGGGGATAGGCCAGCGCCGTGACCACGTCGAACTCGCCCGGCCCGGTGCCGGCCTGCCGGTCGAGCAGCCGCGCGACCATGGCCTCGATCCGCGGGCCCATGCCCATGATGCGCGGCATGAACTGGTGCATCGTCTGGTCTCGCAACGTGTTGTGGTGCGGCGGGTCCAGCATGAGGAACGGGCCGCGGAACGGCTTCCCGTCCGAGCCTGCCGGCCCCTCCGGGTCGACGTCGTCCTGCGCGGACAGGCGGGGGTCGCGCAGCAGCGCGGTGATGTCGGCGTGCCGGGAGACCACCCAGCGGTGCTCGGCGAGCCGCTGGATCGGCTCGCCGGCCAGCTCGGCGAAGTACGGGTACGGGTCGTGCCGGTTGGCCTGGTCGAGCAGCCGGCCGTACGCGGCGGCGGCGGGGTAGGGCTGGGTGCTGGTCATGACTGTCCTCCGTGGACGGTGGTGAGGGCCGGGCCGCTTGATTCGGCACTGTTTGATCCCGCGCTGAGGACAGTGGCGTCGGCGGGCGAGTCGGTCGCGTTGATGGCGGGCGGGAACGGCGCCCGTTCGGTGATGAGGGCGGCGTAACCGTCCAGCACCCGCGGCGAATTGACCGCGACCGCGCCGACCGTGATCCCGCCCCGGCCGTAGGCGGCGACGAACGGGCCCCGCTCGAACGAGCCCTGCGTGAGTACGACCTGGTCGGCCAGGTGCGGCAGGCCGACCGACTTGACGTTCAGGCCGAACTGGTCGGACCAGAACGCGGGCAGCGCGGTGGCCGGCCGCTGGTGCCGGTGGGTGAGGTTGTGCGCGGCGACCTCGGCCTGGTCGACGGCGTTGCCCCAGTGCTGCAGCGCCTGGGGTTCCGCGTCGAAGTGCGGGTGGCGCCAGCGGGCCACGTCGCCCGCGACGTACACGTCCGGCACGACGGCGCAGTCGAGGCCCATGGCGCGTCCGGCCGCGTCGCACTCGACTCCGCGTGGGTCGGCGGCGAGCCCGCACCCGGCCAGCCATTCGGTGTTGGCGACCGAGCCCAGCGCGACCACCGCGACGTCCACCTCGAGCTCGTCCCCGTCGGAAAGCCACACTCGCCGCAGCCGGCCTTCGGCGTCGCCGTGCAGGGCGGTGACGGTCGTGCGGACCCGCAGGTCGATCCCGTGCGCCCGCTGCCGCGCGCCGATCGCCGTCCCGACGGCTTCGCCGAGGGCGCTCGCCATCGGCGCGGCGCCGCGAAGCGCGACGGTGACCGGGATGTCCAGATCGTGGCAGCTCGAAGCGACCTCGGAACCGGTGAAACCACCGCCGATGACCAGCACCCGGCGCGGCCCCGCGGTGAGATCGGCGCGAATCCGGTCGGCGTCCTCGCGTCCGCGCAACAGGTGCACGCCCCGCAGCGCGGCCTCGCCGGGGACCGGCCACGGACGGGACCGCGACCCGGTCGCGATGACCAGCCTGTCGAACCCGATGCGGCGATCGTCGGCCAGCCGCACCTCACCGGCGGCGAGGTCCAGGCCGGTCGCGGCGACGCCGAGCAGCCGGCGTGCGTTGAGGTCCTGGGCGCTCGGCAGGAAAAGCCGGTCGGTGCCGGTCCGCCCGGCCAGGACCGCCTTGGACAGCGGCGGTCGGTCGTAGGGCTCGTGCGGCTCGTCGCCGATCAGCACCAGTTCCCCGGTGAACCCGTTGGCCCGCAAGGAATCCGCCGTGCGCAGTCCCGCGAGCGACGCGCCGACGATGACGATCCGCCGGGGCGTCATCGCATCTCCGCAGCAACAGCTTGGGAAACAACACCGGCTTCGGCCGACCGGCCGAGCAGAATCGCCTGCGCCGGACAGGCCAGCGCGGCCCGTTCCACGGCCTGGTCGGACCCCGCGTCCGGCACATGGTCGTACTCCAGCGACTCGGCGCCCTGGAACCGGAACACCTCCGGCGCCGCGAACACACACTGCCCGTAGCTCTGGCAGCGGTTCAGGTCGACGACCACTCGCATGATGACAACTCCTTCTCCCCGCGGGGCAACGGGTTCGGTGAAACCCTCGCTCGGCGCCGACGTTACGGTCGCCGCAGCGGGGCGTCGTGAGGCTGGAGTCGTATTCCGGGTGGAGAGCCGTCTCCACCCGGCGGCGCCCGATGACCGGGATGGAAGACTCGCAGCTGATGGACACGCCCGAGGATCGGAACGCCATGACCACGATCGGACCCCGGACCACCGACTTCCGGGACGGGCTGATCCAGCCGGTCCTCGTCCTCGGCGCGACCGCCGTCGGCGCGGTCCAGTGGTCCGCCCGCGACGTCGTGTTCCCGCCGGTGGCGCTCGCGCTGTTCGTGCTCACCGCGCTGGCCGGGATCGGCACGCTGTTCCCGTGGGCGCGGCTGGGCCCGCGGACGCAGATCGCCGCGATGAGCGCGTATATGGGGCTCGGCGCGTTGCTGCTCCCGCTGGCGCACGAGACGCAGGCCGTCGCCATCTTCCCGTTCATCGCGGCGTCCGCGGCGGGCGGGAAGCTCGCCTCCCGGAAGGCGGCCGTCGGGATCGCCGTCGGCGGTGCCCTGCTCGCCACCGTGGCGAGCAGGGTCGTCGGGCAGCTGGTGCCGGCCGCGCCGCAGTGGCCGTGGTGGGCGCCGCTGACCGTCGCCCTGCCCGTCTACATGGGCATCTCCTTCCGGGACCGGCAGGACGTGCTGATCAGCGCGCGCCGCGCGACCGAGGCGGCCGAGCGCGCCGCCGAGTCCGAGGCCCGCGAGGCCGCGCTGCTCGAACGCGCCCGCATCGGCCGTGAGGTCCACGACGTGCTCGGCCATTCGCTGTCCGGGATCGCGCTGCAGCTGGACCTGGCCGACGCGCTGCGCGGCAGCGGCCGTGAGGAGGAGTCGATCGCCGCCGTCCGCCGGGCCCGCGCGCTCGCGGTGGACAGCATCGGCGAGACCCGGCGCGCCGTGCAGGCACTGCGGGAGGACACCCTGCCGCTGCCGGACCTGCTGAGCCGGCTGGCCGAGCGCAACGCGATCGACTTCACGATCACCGGCGAAGCCGTGACGGCCGGCGCCGAGGCGACGCACACCGTGTTCCGCGTGGCGCAGGAAGCGCTGACCAACGCGGCCAAGCACGCGCCGGGCGCGACGCGCACGATGAGTCTCACGTGCACCGGTGACCGGGTCATCCTGACTGTCCACAACGGACCTGCCGCCGAGGCTCACAGTGCTGTAACGAAGGCTGGAACGAAGGCTGGCGCGGCGGGTGGCTCCGGCGTCGGCCTCGTCGGCATGCGCGAGCGCGCCGCCCAGCTCGGCGCCACCCTGCGGGTGGGCCCGGCCCCCGACGGCGGCTGGACCGTGGAACTGGACTTGCCCCGGTGACGGCCGGATCGCCGGTGTCACAGTCCTCGGCAAGGCCCTCGGCGAGCCGCGCGAGCAGGACACGGGCACGCTCCGTGTAGCGCAGCTCACACGCGAGTTCCCGGCCGCCAGATTCGGACATTTGGGCAGATAGTGCCCGGGAATCTGGATCTTGATCACCCATCGGTGGCCATTCACAGCTTACGTACAACTTGTGCCAACGTTTCTCACACACTCGACCGCCATACCTATCGGAGTGGCTCCGCCCCGGATCCCGAGGTCCGTTCTCCCCGTAGGTGGTCGAATTGCCCGGAGTGATCTCTGCCCGACAAAGTGAGCACGTCCCTGAACCCCGCGACGAAGCCGAGCGCGGTGACCAGCAGCGTCATCCGACCGTCGACGTCGTGATCCCGGTGTACAACGAGGAGAGATCGCTGCCCGGGTGCATCCGGGTGCTGCACGACTACCTCAGCAACGGTTTCCCGTTCGAGTGGACCATCACCGTGGTCGACAACGCGAGCACCGACGGCACCGAGCGCGTCGCCAACCAGCTCGCCGAGACCACGGACAACGTCCGCGTGCTGCGCCTGGAGCGCAAGGGCCGCGGGCTGGCCCTGCGCACGGCGTGGGGGTTCAGCGACGCCGACATCGTGGTCTACATGGACGTCGACCTCTCCACCGGGCTCGACGCGCTGCTGCCGCTCGTGGCGCCGCTGAGCAACGGGCACTCCGACATCGCCATCGGGTCCCGGCTGGCGCCCGGCGCGCGCACGGTCCGCGGGCCCAAGCGCGAGGTGATTTCCCGCTGTTACAACGCGTTGATCCGGCTTTCCCACGGCGCCCGGTTCTCCGACGCGCAGTGCGGGTTCAAGGCGGCGCGCGCCGAGGTGATCCGCCCGCTGCTGCAGCGCATCGAGGACGACTCCTGGTTCTTCGACACCGAACTGCTGCTGCTGGCCGAGCACAACGGCCTGCGGGTGCACGAGGTCCCGGTCGACTGGGTCGAGGACACCGACACCCGCGTGAACGTGACGTCGACGGCGCTGGACGACATCCGCGGGCTGGTCCGGGTGGCCCGCAACAAGGCCAGCGGATCGGCCAAGGTCGACGACCTGCCGCGCCGGCCCGAGCCCGCGCCGATCCACCCGGACGCGGTGGTGGCGCAGCGCCGGGAGACCGGGCTGCTGTGGCAGGTGCTCTGCTTCGGCCTGATCGGCGCCGCCTCCACGGTCGCGACCCTGCTGCTCTACGCGGGATTCCGCACCTGGTGGCCGTACTGGGTGGCGAACTTCGTCGCACTGACGATCACCACCCTGCTCAACACCGAAGCCAACCGCAGGCTGACGTTCATCGGGCGAAAACGGCCGGGCGGACGCGTGCACCTGCAGGGGCTGGTGGTGTTCGCGCTCTACTACGCGTTCACGTCCGGCGCGTTGTTCCTCCTGGACGCGCTGAAACCGCGGCACACCGCCCCGCTCGAACTCGTGGTGCTGCTGGCGTCCTCCCTGGTCGGCACGGCCGGCCGGTTCGTCCTGCTGCGCATCTGGGTGTTCCGCCACACCAAACCACCGGCCTCCCTGGCCGGCGAGCAGTCCGTCGAAGAAAAGGTGGCCGCATGACGGCAACGGCCGTCCGACCCCGCGCTCTGTCCACGCCTCGCATCGGCTGGCAGCCCCTCGCCCTCGGCGCGATCGTGCTGCTGTCGATCGTGCTCTACAGCTGGGGCATCGCCGCCGAAGGCTGGTCGAACACGTTCTACTCGGCCGCGGTCAAGTCGATGTCGGAGAACGCGACGAACTTCCTGTTCGGCTCGTTCGACCCGGCCGGCGTGGTCACCGTCGACAAGCCGCCGATGGCGTTCTGGCCGCAGGTGGTCTCGAGCTGGATCTTCGGCTACCACGGCTGGGCGCTGCTGCTGCCGGAGATCATCGAAGGCGCCGCGGCGGTCTTCCTGCTGCACCGCACGGTCCGCCGGTGGGCGGGGGAGAACGTCGCGCTGCTGGCGGCCCTGATCCTCGCGATCACGCCGGTCACCGTCGCGATCGACCGCAGCGTCAACCCCGACGCGATGCTGACGCTGCTGTGCGTCGCGGCCGCCTACGCGGTGACCCGCTCGGTGGAGCCGGGGATCACTTCGCGCAGCGCGACGAAATGGCTGCTGCAGGCCGCTTTCTGGGTCGGCTGCGGGTTCGTCACCAAGATGCTGGCCGGCTGGATGATCATCCCGGCGCTGGTGCTCGCCTACCTCGTCGGACGCAACGCCTCCTGGGGGCGACGGCTGCTCGACCTGCTCGGCGCCGCCGTGGTCCTGCTGGTTTCCTCGCTGTGGTGGGTCGCGCTCACGGCGTGGTGGCCGGGGCAGAAGCCCTACATCGGCGGCAGCACGGACGGCTCCGCGTGGGACCTGATCGTCGGTTACAACGGGCTGGGGCGCGTCTTCGGCGAAGGCGGCTCCGGACCCGGTGGCCGCGGCGCTGGAGGTGGCTTCCCCGGCGGCGGTGTTCCTAGCGGCGGTGTTCCTGGAGGCGGTGTTCCCAGCGGCGGTGTTCCCGGTGGTGGTGTTCCTGGCGGCGGGTTCCCCGGCGCGGGCGGCCCGGGTGGCGGCCCCGGTGGCGGTGGTCCCGGCGGGGCGTCTTTCGGCGGTCAGTCCGGGTTGTTCCGGATGTTCGGTGAGTCCGCGGGCGGCCAGATCAGCTGGCTGCTCCCGCTTTGCCTGCTCGTGCTCGTTGTGGTCGCCGTGACCGGGTTCCGCACCTGGCGGGCGAAGGGGCCGGCGCAGCACGTCGTCCGCGCGGGCTGGATGCTCTGGGGCTCGTGGCTGGTGATCATCGCGCTGGTGTTCAGCTTCCAGGACGGCATCTTCCACCCGTACTACACGACTCAGCTCGCCCCCGCGGTCGCCGCGCTGGCCGCGGGCGGGCTCGCGCTGCTGTGGCGCTACCGCCACTCCGGGTTCGCCTGGACGCTCCTGCCGCTGGGCATCGCGCTCACCGCGGTGTGGGCGTGGGTGGTGATCTCCCGGGACACCTCGTGGAACGGCTGGCTGCGGTACGCCGTGGTCGTCGCCGCCCTGCTCGCCATCGGCGGCCTGGTGCTCGTCCGGTTCTCCGGCGCCCTGCCCGCTGCCGGCGTGCGTGTGGTCGGGGTGATCGGGCTGGTCGCGGTGCTGCTGACCCCGCTCGTCTGGTCGGGCGCCACGGCGTTCGCCGGTGGCGGCGGCGGGATGGGCGCGACGATTCCGATGGCCGGCCCCAGCAGCTCCGGCTTCGGCGGGTTCCCCGGCGGCGGGCGTCCTGGCGCCGGTGGCCGTGATGCTCCTGGCGCGACCGGTGCTCCTGGTACGACCGGTGATGCCGGGACGGCCGAGATGATGGAAATGATGGAGATGATGCGCGGCCGTGGCGGGAACGAGGACGGCTCCCTCACCGCCGAACAGCGGAAGATCCTGGACTACGCCGTGAAGAACGCGCACGGGGCGCAGATCGTGATGGCGGTCGAGGGCGGCTCGATGGCGTCGTCGGGCTACATCATCAACAGCGACACCACCGTCATCGGAATGGGTGGTTTTTCCGGCACCGACAACGCCCCCAGCGTTGCTCTGCTGAGCAGCTGGAAGGCCGCCGGAAAGCTGGGCTTCGTCCTGGAATCCCAGGAACGGCGCGGCGGTGGCGGCGGCGGTTTCGGCCGGGGCGGCGCGTCTTCGGCGCGGACGACGTGGGTCGAGCAGAATTGCCACGCGGTCCCGGCGAGCGCCTACGGCGGGACCGGAACGCAGAGCCTTTACGACTGCGTGAGCGCATGATCGCGGCGGACCGGCACACAGGAACGGGGTTCAAGCTGTCACGATGAATGGTTTCCCTGCTTCGCGGCCGGCCACGGTCCTGGTCGTCGACGACGAGGTCGACATCCTGGAACTGCTGACGGCGGCGCTGGAACTGAGCGGGTTCACCGTGTTCTCCGCGGGCACCGGGGCCGCGGCGCTGGAGATGACGGCGCGGCTGGTGCCGGACATCCTGGTGCTGGACGTGATGCTGCCGGACTACGACGGGTTCACCGTCGCCCAGCTGCTGCGGGCGGAGGGCAACCAGGTGCCGGTGCTGTTCCTGTCCGCGCGGGACGCGCTGGAGGACCGGCTCGCGGGGCTCGGCGCCGGCGGGGACGACTACGTCAGCAAGCCGTTCAGCTTCGACGAGGTGGTGATGCGGATTCGGGCCATCCTGCGCCGGACCGCCTCGCCCGGCGACGGCGAGCTGCTGCGGTACGCCGACCTCGAACTGGACGAGGCCGCCCACGAAGCCCGGCGCGGGGGAAGGACGATCCCGTTGTCCCCGACCGAGTTCAAGCTGCTGCGTTACCTGCTGGTGAACTCGGGGAGCGTGGTGAGCAAGTCGCAGATCTTCGACCGGGTGTGGAACTCGGACTTCGTCGGCGAAACGCGGGTGATCGAGTCCTACATCAGTTACCTGCGGCGGAAAATCGACTCGGCCGGGCCGCCGCTGATCCACACGATCCGCGGCGTCGGCTACAGCCTCCGCCTGCCCAAGTCCACCGACGAGCTGCGGTCGGGCCCTTGAGCGGCCCGGCTGGTGGCAGTGGTGGAAACGGCGGCGCTGCTGGGACCGGTGGCGCTGGCGGCGCTGTTGGCACCGACGGTTCTGTCGGCACTGTTGGCGCTGTCGGTTCTGTTGGCACCGGCGGTTCTGGCGGCGCTATCGGTTCTGCCAGCGCTGTCGGCGCCGGGAAACGCCGCCGCCCCTGGACGCTGCGGGCGCGGCTGACGTTGGCGTTGCTGGTGCTCCTGGCGACCGGGCTGACCGCGTTCGGCTTCATCAGCGTGACGGCGTTGCAGAGCTCGCTGGTCGACAGCGTCGACGATCAGCTGAACGGGGTCGTGACCATGATGTCCGACCCCGACCGGCCGCCGCCGCGCCCGCCGCAGCAGATCAACGTCCGCGACCGGTTGCCGACCGACTACCGGGTCCTGTTCTACGACAGCACGGGGCGGCTCACCGAGCGGGTCGGCCAGGCGAAGGGGGAGACCCTCATGCCGGTGGTGCCGCCGATGGACGTCGCTTCGGTGCGCCGCCGCGGCGACACGGCGGTCACCGTGGGCGACGAGAACGGCGACACGACCTGGCGGGTCCGGACCGCGGTCCAGGCGCCGACGCCCGCGCAGCCGGTCAGCGGGACGGTGGCGGTCGCGGAGTCGCTGGACACCGGCATCGCCACCGCGAACCGGCTGAAGACGATCGAGGTCGTTTTCGGTTTTGTGCTGGTGGTGCTGCTGGGGGTGATCGCGACCTGGCTGATCCGGCTCGGCCTGCGGCCGCTGACCCGGATCGAGCACACGGCCCAGGCGATCACCGGCGGCGACTTCGACCGCCGGGTGCCCGACCTGGACCCGCGGACCGAGGCCGGGCGGCTGGGGTCGGCGTTCAACGTGATGCTCGGGCAGGTCGCGTCGGCGCTGAAGAAGCGTGAACAGTCGGAGGACCGGTTGCGCCGCTTCGTCGCCGACGCCTCGCACGAGCTGCGCACCCCGCTGACGTCGATCCGCGGTTTCGCCGAGCTGTACCGGAAGAGCGGTGGATCGTCCGAAGTGGACGTAAAGCGGATGATGAGCCGGATCGAGAACGGCGCGATCCAGATGGGACTGCTGGTGGACGACCTGCTGCTGCTGGCCCGGCTCGACCAGGAGCGCGTGCTGGACCTCACCGAAGTCGACTTGTCCGCCCTCGCTGCGGACGTCGTGCACGACGCGCGGGCCCGCGAACCGGCGCGAGCGATCGGCTTCGCGGCCCCGGCCGAACCGGTCCGCGTGCTCGGCGACATCCACCGGCTGCGCCAGGTCGCGGCGAACCTCGTCACCAACGCGCTGGTGCACACCCCGCCCGACGCCGAGATCACCGTCTCGGTGTGGCTCGAAGCGGCGGACACCGGCGCGTGGCCGGTCGTCGTCGGCACGGGTGACCCGCCGCCCGCCGGACGGGACTGTGCCGTGCTCGAAGTACGCGACAACGGCCCGGGAGTGGCTCCAGACAACGCTTCCCGCATCTTCGACCGCTTCTACCGCGCCGGCCATGCGCGGGCCAAGGCCGGCGGCGCCGGGCTCGGCCTCGCCATCGTGGCGGCCATCCTCGACGCCCACGGCGGATCCATCCTGCTGCTGACGACTCCGGGCGGTGGCGCGACTTTCCGCGTCCTGCTCGGCTCTGCTTGACGACCTGCCCGAAAACCTGCCCGAAAACCTGCTCGACAGCGTTCTTCTCCCTGAAAATCCCCGCCCTGCTTGAGAACACCGACAAGGAGTCCCTTGACCGACACCGACGTGGCGGCGCGGCCGAAAACCCGGCGCGCCCTCCTGATCGCCGTGGCCGCTGTCGTCGTGCTGGGCGGGCTCGCCGTGCGCACGGCGTTCTTCTCCTACACCTCCGACGACTACCGGGCGTTCGTCAGCCAGTGGTACGAGTTCATCAAGCAGAACGGCGGTTTCAGCGCCCTCAAGTACAACTTCGCCAACTACAACACGCCGTACCTGTACCTGCTGGCGATCCTGACGCACATCCCGGTGCCCACGCTGTACGGCGTCAAGGCGATCTCCATCCTGTTCGACCTGGTGCTGGCGTTCTTCACCTACCGGATCGTCGCGCTGCGGTACCCGGGCACGTGGTGGCCGCTGCTGGCCGGGGCGATCGTGCTGTACCTGCCGACGGTGGTGCTGAACAGCGCCGCCTGGGCGCAGGTGGACTCGGCCTACTCGGCGTTCGGTGTCGGCGGGGTGTATTTCGTGCTCCGCAAGCGGCCGTGGCTGGCGTGTGTGTTCTTCGGCCTCGCGTTCGCCTTCAAGCTGCAGGCGGTGTTCTTCTTCCCGGCGTTGCTGCTTTTCGTGCTGCGGAAGCGGGTGCCGTGGCCGGCGCTGCTGCTGATCCCGGCGGTCTACCTGGTGCTGGACGTGCCCGCGCTGCTGGCGGGCGCGAACTTCGGTGACCTGCTGAAGATCTACCTGAGCCAGTCCGACACCTATGACCAGCTGACCTTGAACGCGCCGAACGTCTACCAGTACCTCAGCTCGGTCAGCAGCTCGTCGGCGCTGAAGATCGGCGGGATCGTGGTGACAGGGCTGATCCTGCTTGCGCTCATGATCCCGGTAGTGGTGCGCAAGTCCGAGCTGACGCCGGCCCGCATCGTCCTGGTCAGCGCGATCTCGGTGACGCTGGTCCCGTACTTCCTGCCCGCGATGCACGAACGCTACTTCTACCCGGCCGACGCGCTGAGCGTGATCGCCGCGTTCTACCTGCCCAAACGGCTGTGGGCGTTCCCGATTTTGGAGCAGTTCGCCTCCGGTTTCGCTTATGCGCCATACCTGTTGAACTCGCGCCAGGGCGGCCCGGGCGGCTTCCCCGGCTTCCCCGGCTTCCCCGGCAGCCCCGGCAGCCCCGGTGGACCCGGCGGCCGACGCGGTTCCGGTTTCCCCGGCTTCCCTGGCGGCACCGGTGGTACCGGTGGCCGGCGCGGCGGCTTCCCCGGCGGGTCCCGGCCCGGCGGCACCGGTGCGGGTGACGCCCGGCCTGGCGGTACCGGCACGGGCGGCACCACGGAACCGCCCGGCGTGAACGATCCGGGTCACCTCGTCCAGCGCAACGCCGGTGGCGCGCAGTCCGGGCAGCAGTTCCGCCCGCCCGGTGGCGGCAACGGCGGAATGACCACGGGCACCGTGCTGGTCGACTTCTGGATCCTGTCCACGGCGATGCTGGCCGGCCTGGTCCTGGCCGTGTGGGCCGCGGTCCAGGACTTCCGCCGGGGAACTCCGGCCGATCCGCAACCCGCGCCGGAGCCCGTGCCGGAACCCGACCCGGAACCGGCGCCGGAGCAGACGAAGGGCGCACCCGAGTAGTCCTCCCTGGACGGTCTGTGGCGAGGAGATTGGCTTCCTGGCCGTCGGCTGCAGCGCATCAAGTATCAGTACTGGCCGCCAGTGGCAGGCCGCCTGCCGCCAGTGGCCAGTCGTCGGTCGCCAGTAGCCGGTCGCGGGCGACCGGTCGCTGGTGACCGGTTGCAGGTGGCTGGTCGCGGCTGGCCGGGACAGCGGCATCGGCCTCGTCCGTGACGGCACGTGACCTTGCACCACGATCCACACCTCCAACGATCCACACGAGACTCATGCTTACTTGGCGCGCCTGGTCAGGCGGCGCGGGTGTGGGGTGGGTCGTGGGCGGTGTTGTGCATGGGTCTTCGTTGCGGGTCGAGCCAGGCGGGTGGGATCCATTCGACGATTCCGTTGCGGAGTCGGATTTCCCAGCCACCGTGGTGGGCCAGGAGATGATCGCGGTCGCACATGGACGCCATGTTCCCGATGTCCGTCGGTCCGCCGGGGCCGCCGTGAGGGTTGGTCCAGTACTCGATGTGGTGCGGCGTGGTCCATTTCGGGCCTCTCGTGCACCAAGGGGCGGTGCATCCTTTGTCGCGTAAGGCGAGGGCTCGTCGTTGGGCGGGGGTTGCGGTGCGGACGGCGCGGCCTAAGTCCAAGACTTCACCGGCGCCGTTGAGGACGGCGGGGAGGACTTTCGCGTCGCAACACAGGCGGCGTAGCTGGGAGACGGTCATGGGGTCGTGTCCGTCGGGCATGACGGTTCCGGCGCGGCATTGGAGGTCGTCCAGGCTGATGGTGATGGTGGCGATGGCTCGTTCGCCGGCTTTGACGGGCAGGTCGGGGGCGCGGGCGGCGAGGTCGAACACGGCGGCGATGGCGTCGCCTTGGCGTTGTGATCGGGTTCGCGGGTCGGGGTTGCCGAAGGAATCGGCGGGGTCGGGTTTCGCGAGCACAGTGAAGAGTTGTTCGGCGAGGGTTGCGGTGTCGGGGTCGAATTCGCCGGTGTATCTCATTCGGCCGTCGCGGGTCCGGGTATAGCGGAACTCCCGTCGGGGGCGGGCCAAGTCCTGTTCTCGTTTGTCGGGGTCGGTGTTGGTGAAGTCCCAGTAGGCCTGGATTCGCTGGCCTACCTTCCGCAGAGTCGCGGGTGGGGCTTGGTGGGCCAGCTCGACCAGGGTGGTTTCGTTGGCTGCCAGCTCCTCCGGGGCGACGGAGTCAGGGGCGTGGGTGAGGACGTGAGCGATCTCGTGGGCGTGTTCGCGGTTGAGTTCACCGGCGGCCAGGGCGCTCCGCATCATCGGGAGAACCGCGGTCGCTTGTGTGACTCGCGCGTTCGCTTCCTTCCGCGAGATCCGTAACGATCGCACCAGCATCGTCTGGGTGCTGCGGAAACCCTTGCCCACAGCCACACCACGCTGGTCGACCTCGTCGACCAACGCCAGCATCCGCGCATACGCACGGCACAACTTCCGCTCAGCAGTGAGAAGTTCGGTGGTCAGTTCGTCCTCGGAAAGGTGCCACTCCGGCACCTGGTTTGGTGTCCCCATGCGGACGACAATATCTCGAACGCATGTTCGAAACATCACTCGAACGGGTAAGCCTGCGACCTCGCAATAAGGCGCGGAAAGCCTGTAGCATCAATGCAATCACCAGGAACACCCACCACGAAACCGATCTGAGTGTCCACTGTGTACAAAGGATGGAATCACCCCGCGCTGGTCACCCGTGCGAACATAGCCCCGATCTCAAGCGGTCAGGTACAACACGGCGTAACAAGCGAGCCAGTGCTCGACCATGTAGTCCCCGCCAGTGACGTGGTCCAGCTCCGGCTCGGCGTGCTTCTCGGCGGCCTCGCGCATCAGGGGCGCCCTCGGGTCGTCGGCCGGGAGGTGGTCGGCCAGGCGCAGCCAGCACCAGGCCCGGCTGAGGTTCAGGCCGCGCAGGTGGGCGAGCTGGCCGTCGCTGTCGTCCGATACGGTGGCCGGGGTGAACAGTGTGGCGGGCTGGGCGTTCGCGAGGCCGGGCAGGAAGTGGCTGAACCACGTCCGGAACTCTTCGGTGACGGCGGCCAGCGCGGTGTCGGCGACGGACACTCCGGCGGCGGCCGCGGCGCGCACCAACCCGGACTTCGTCGTGATCGCCCGGACGGACGCGATCGCCCCGCTGGTGCCCGTCGAGCGGCTCGGTGAACTGGGCTGCCGGCTGGTCATCATCCCGTCGGACCTGCAGCGGGCGGTCATCGCGAGCTGCCGGCGCGTGCTCGGCGCGATCAAGCGGCACGGGGACAGTTCTTCGCTCGGCGACGAACTCGCCTCCTTCTCGGAGCGGGAGGAGATCGTGCGGACCCGGGAGTACCTCTCGGCCTGACCACCCGGGGGCGGTGCGCGGGTGAGTTTCGGCACCCGCGCCGCTCCATCGCGCGTGAACACCTAGCATGTGGATCACGTGGCGGGAAGACCGGTGGAATTCCGGGGCTGCCCCGCAACTGTGAGGCCCGGCGCGTCCGGGCCGGAGCCAGATACCGCCACGCGATCCACCGAACGGTCAGTACCACGCGGGTTGGTCGCGGGCCGGAAGAGCCGCCGGGCGGGCGGCCCTTCCGCGGTGCGCTTGCCTCGTTTGCTGGCCCGGCGCGAGGGAGTCCGGCGATGGTGCCAGCGAGCGACCGGCCACTGAGCCGGCGAGGGTTCCTGCTCGGCACCGGTCTGGCCGCGGGAGCGCTGGTGAGCGGCTGCGGAAGCGGGCCGGGCACCGGCGGGGGAGCGGGCATCACCACGTTTTCCGCGGTGCTCGAAGGCTCCGGGGCGGACGAGAGCCTCGACCCGGGGACCAGCCACCTGTTCATCGACGAGGCGCGGCTGAAGGCGTTGTACGACGGGCTGTTCGAGGTCGACAACACGATGCGGCCGGTGCCGCGGCTCGCCAGCTCCGGCGAGCCCAACGCGGACGGGACGCGGTGGCGCATCGTCCTGCGGGACGCGCGCTGGCACGACGGCACGAAGGTCACCTCCGCGGACGTGCTGTACACGCTGTCGCGAGTGCTCGGCCCGCCCGGGCCGAAGCCGTTCATCGCCGCCGCGACGCTGGACCTCGTCGACCTGGCCCAGTCACGCGAGGTCGACGAGCGGACGGCCGAGATCGTGCTGAAGCGGCCGTCGTTCGAGTTCCTCACCGCGCTGTCCGCCTACGGCACCCGGGTCATCCGGGACGGCACAACGGACTTCTCCCGTCCGGTGGGGACCGGGCCGTTCCGGTTCACGTCGTTCCGGCCGGGCAAGGAGCTGGTGGCCACGGCCTACGACGGTTACTGGGGCGGTGCGCCGAAGATCCAGCGGCTGCGGGTCCTGAGCGCGGAAGCGGACGCCCGCCAGGCCGCGTTACGCAGTGGTCAGGCCGACTTCGCCGACAACCTGACCCCGGCCGCGGCGAAGACGCTGCGCGGCGTGGACGGGGTCAGCGTGCAGTCGGCGCCGCACAGCGGGATCTACTACTTCGCGATGAAAACCGACCGGCCCCCGTTCGACAACGTGGACGTGCGCCGCGCGCTGATGCGGATGGTGGACCGCGAGGAACTCGTCAAGGTCGCCCTGCAGGGCCAGGGCGAGGTGGCCAACGACGTGTTCGGCCAGGGCTTCGAGTACTACGCCGGCGACCTGCCCGCGCACACCTACGACCCGGACGAGGCGAAAGCCCTGTTACGCAAGGCGGGTGTGCCGGACCTGTCGTTCGAGCTGTTCACCGCGCCCGCCGCGGCCGGGTTCGTGGAGGCGGCCACCCTGTTCGCCGAGCAGGCCAGGCGGAGCGGGGTCACGGTGCGCGTGCGGGTCGGGTCCGGCGACACCTACTACTCCGAAGCGCTCAAGAGCGGGCAGCTGACCATGGGGCAGTCCGGGCCGCTGCCGATCCCCAACCACTTCGCGTCCCGGCTGCTGACCGGCTCCCCGCAGAACCGCACCAACTGGAGCGACCCGGAGTTCGACGCGCTGTACGGCCGGGCGGTGGCCACCGCGTCCGAACCGGAGCGGGCCGCGCTCTACCACCGGCTGCACGAGATCCTCCACGACCGCGGCGGGTTTGTGTTCTGGGGCAACGCCTTCTGGACCAGCGCCGCTTCCTCGACGTTCCATGGAATTCCCGCCGGAGTGCCCAATTCGCTGGACTGGGCCCGATTCGACAAGGTGACCCGATGACTGCCTCCCTGACCCAGGACCGCGCGCTGTACTGGCTCGAGCGCTGGGACCGCCAGCAGGAGTTCTACATGCCCGACCGCGAGGAGCGGTTCGCGGTGATCGGCGACGTGCTCGCGGAGCTGGTTCCCCGGGCGGACCCCCTGATCGTCGACCTCGGCGTCGGCCCCGGCTCGCTCGCCCGGCGGCTGCTGGACCGGTTCCCCGGCGCGAAGGTCGTCGGCGTCGACGCCGATCCGCTGCTGCTCGGGCTGGCCGAACTCGCGTACGGCGGCGACCGGTTCCGCACCGTTTTCGCGGACTTGCGCCACTACAGCTGGTACGAGGCGCTCGGCCTCGACCGCGCGCCGGACGCGTTCGTCAGCACGACGGCGCTGCACTGGCTGGACCGGCTGCCGCTGCGCGAGCTGTTCGCCCAGTGCGGAAAGGCGCTCGAACCGGGCGGGGTGTTCATCGACGGCGACCACCTCTACGAGGGCGAGGCCGGCCCGCGGCTGGACACGCTCACGCGCTCGTTGACCAAGCGCCGGACGGTCCGGGCCGGGGTGCGGCGGGACGAGGACTGGGCGGCGTGGTGGGAAGCCGTCGCGGCGGCGCCCGAACTGGCGGAGCTGGTGGCCGCGCGGGCCGGCGGGTTCGCCCACGAGGTCACCGCCCGCCCGTCGGTGCACGACTACCTGGGCTTCCTGCGCGAGGGCGGGTTCGCCGAAGCCGGCACGGTGTGGCAGGTCGGCGACGACCGCATCGTGACCGGTATCCGCTGACGCGGGCGGTGACGGCCCGCTTCGCCCTGCGCCGGCTCGCCCTCGGCGCCGGGCAGGTGCTGATCCTGCTCGTGCTGGTGTTCGGGCTGTCGCTGCTGCTGCCCGGCGACGCGGCGGACGTGCGGGGCGGCGACCTGTTCGGGGACCGGCAGCGGGCCGAGGCCCGGCACCTGCTCGGCCTGGACGTCGCGCCGGTGACCCGGTTCCTCGACTGGCTCGGGCACGCGGCCACCGGCGATTTCGGGACGTCCTACGCGAGCGGCGAGCCGGTGTCGCGGGTGATCGCCGAGCCGTTCGCGGTCACCGCGGTGATGGCCGGGCTGACCACGCTGCTCCTGCTGCCGGTGGCCGGCTGGGCCGGGTTCGCCGCGGGGCTGCGGCCGGGCTCGGCCCGGGACCGGGTGATCACCGCGGTCAGCGTGTTCTTCGACTCGATCCCGGACTTCGTGCTCGCGGTGCTGCTGGTCGCCTACCTGGCCGTCGGCCTCGGCCTGTTCCCGGCGACCTTCCTCGGCGCCGACCTGCCCACCATGCTCGCCGAGCCCGGGTACCTGGTCCTGCCGCTCACGGTGATGGTGGCGAGGGTCGCGGCGCCGCTCGTCCGGCTCGTGCGCGCCGGGGTGATCGACGTGGCCGCCCAGCCCTACATCGAGCAGGCGCGGCGGCTCGGGGTCGGCCGGGTTTCGTTGCTGCTGCGCCACATCGCCCCCAACGCGCTCGGGCCGGCGATGCAGGAGCTGGGACGCACCGGCGACGGCCTGCTGTCCGGAGTGTTCATCGTGGAGGCGGTGTTCGTGCTGCCGGGCGTCGCGTCCGCGCTGATCGGCGCGATCGGCGACCGGGACCAGCCGGTGATCCTCGCCATCGTGCTGATCACCGGGGTGGTGGCGATCCTGGTGAACGCCCTGATCGACCTGGCAGGCCAGCGTCTCGTGCCCCGGCGGAGCCTTTCGTGACGGCCAAGCGCGCGCTGTTCTCGGTGCTGGTGGCGGTCCCGGTGCTGTTCGCGCTGGCCGGCCCGTGGCTCGCGGACCTGGCCCCGCCCGGCCGCCAAGCCCCGTTCGGCCCGTCGGCCTGGTCGCCGTTCGGGACCGACCGGCTCGGCCGCGACGTGCTCGCGGCAGCGCTGCAAGGCGGGCGCACCCTGCTGGTGGTCACCGCGGTCACCGTGCTGTGCGCCTACGCGATCGGCTTCACCGTGGGCCTGCTCGCGGCGGCGGCGCCGAAACCGTGGCTGGAAGACCTCCTGATGCGCCCGCTGGACGTGCTGCTGTGCCTGCCGTCGTTGCTGATCATCATCGTGGCGGCGGTGCGCACCTCCGGCTCCACGGTCGCGGTCGCGGCGGCGGTCGGGCTCGCGCTGGTGGCCCCGATCGCCCGGTTCGTGCGGATGGCGGCGCGCGCGGTCGTCCAGGACCCGGTGATGGACGCGCTCCGGATGCAGGGGGAGAGCCGGTGGCACCGCTACGGCCGGTACGCGGCGCGCGAACTCGCCCGGCCGGTCGCCGCCGACTTCGGGGTCCGCGTCGCCGCGGCGATCTACTTCCTGTCTTCGGCGAACTTCCTGGGCCTCGGCTTCGACCCGGCCTCCGCGGACTGGGCGGTGACCGTGGCGGCCAACCGGGACGGCCTCGCCGAGGCGCCCTGGTCGGTTTTCCTGCCCGGCGGACTGATCGCGGCGCTGGTGGTCGGCCTCAACCTGCTGTGGGACGACCTGCTGGCCGACCCGCGCGCGCTCGCGGTGCGGGACGCGCTCCGGGCGGCGCGCCGGTGATCACGGTCCGCGGGCTCACCGCGCAGGCGGGGGAGGTGCCGATCCTGCGCGACGTGTCGTTCTCCGTCGGCGCGGGCGAAGTGGTGACGCTGTTCGGCCCTTCCGGCGCGGGGAAGACGACGGTCGCGATGGCGGTCGCCGGGCTCACCCGGCCCGGACTGACGGTGCACGGCGAAATCGAGGCGCCGCCGAGGATCGGTTACCTGCCGCAGCAGGCGGCCGAGACGCTGAACCCGGCCCGCCGGATCGGCCGGGCCCTCGGTGAGCTGGCCGGCCTGCGGGAACCGCGGATGAGCCGGGCGCGGCGGCGGGAGCGGGTCGCCGAGGTCCTGCGCGCGGTCGCGTTCGAGGACGGGGACCGGGTCCTGCGGCGGTACCCGTTCGAGTTCTCCGGTGGCCAGCGGACCCGGCTCGCACTGGCGCAGGTGCTCGCGACCCTGCCTACAGCGCTGGTCCTGGACGAGCCGACCACCGGCCTCGACGCCGGGCGCAAGGCGGATCTCGTCGCGCAGCTCCGGGCGCTGGCCGAGAGCGGGGTCGCGATGCTGGTCGTCACGCACGATCCGGACGTCGTGGCGGGGCTCGGCGGGCGGGTGCTGAGCGTGCGTGAGGGCACCGTCGAACCCGCGCCGCCTCCGTCCCCACGGCCAGTGGTGGCGGTGCGGGAGCGGGCCGCACCACGGGGTGCGCCGGTGGTGGAGCTCCGGGACGTGTCTGTCCACTATGGATCGACGGCGGTGCTGCGCGAGGTCGATTTTTCGTTCTACGGCGGTGAAACGGTGGGGATCACCGGAGCTTCCGGTGCGGGGAAGACCAGCCTCGCCCGTTGCGTCGCCGGTCTGGTCCGGCCGAGCCGTGGCACGGTGCTGGCTGGAGGCGAGCCCCTGCCACCGTTGCGGAAACGCACCACGTCGCAGGTCGCGTCGGTGCAGTACGTCTGGCAGGAGGCGGCCGCGTCGTTCGACCCGCGGCGCACCGTGGCCGACCAGGTCGCCGCGACCGGCGTCCGGCTGCGCGGGCTGCGCCCGGCGGAAGCCCACCACGAGGCCGTGGCGGTGCTGGACCAGCTCGGGCTCACCGAGGCGCAGGCTGGCCGGTACCCGCCGGGGCTGTCGGGCGGCCAGCTGCGGCGCGCCGCCCTCGCGCGGGCCCTGCTGGCGCACCCGCGCGTGCTGATCTGCGACGAGGTCACCACCGGGCTCGACCACTCGCTGACCACCCGCGTCCTCGATCACCTCGACGCCTACCAGCAGCGGACCGGCGCCGCGGTCCTCTCGATCAGCCACGACCCGCACGCGCTGGCCGGCCGCGTGGACCGGTTCCTCGTGGTCGATGGCGGGCGCGTCACCGAGACCGCGGTGGGATTGGCTTGACCGCACGTCCTGGCCGCTGTCGGACGTAGCTGGCGTCAGGAGTGGTGTTCGGCGCGCCAGTGACGCCCTCGCCGCGGCGTTCGCCAGTGCCGCCCCCGCCAGGGGCGGGCCGGACCGTGCGCGGCGGCGAAGCCCGGGTGGTGCGCGGCGAAGTGGCCGGCGGTGATGGCCATCAGCACCGGGTACCTGATCTGCCCGCGCAGCAGCTCGGTGTCGCGCGGCCGGCCCTCTTCGTGGAAGCCGAGCCTCGCGTGCAGCGCCAGCGAGGCGAAGTTACGGCCGTGCACGCTGACCTCGCACTCGTGGTAGCCGCGCTGCTCGAACATGAACGCGAGCAGCGTGGTGACGGCGTCGCCCGCGTAGCCGCAACGCCGGTGCTGCGCGCCGATCCCGATGCCGTAGCTGAACCGGCCGGACGCGGGGTCGGCCTGGAGCCAGATCGAGCCGACCAGCGTCCGGCCGTGCAGCGTCTCGATCGCGAGGTGGCGGTCGTCGCCGGAGCCGGCCACGTCCGCCCGGTGGGTCGCCCAGTGCCGGTACCCCCCGGCGGCAGGGCCGCCGGCCGGGTCCCGGTCGAACCCGATCAGGGCGCGACGATCTCCGGGGCGGATGTCGCGCAACCGCACCGTCCGGCCGGGCCGGCTGTCCACCCGCGCCGGGGCCGGCACGGGGCGGGGAGCGTCCATGATCATCGGCAGTGATCGTACCCGGGGTGCTCACGGCCCCCGGTCGCGCCGCCGCGGACGGCCACCGGACGGTTACCGTCCGGCGTTTCCGGGTGACACGGCGCGGCCGCCGCTCGTCCTCAGTTGTCGACGAACTGGCCCAGCGCGGCGCGGTAATCGGTGAAGTCCGGCTCGGTGTGGATGCTGGTGGCGTCGCTCTTGGTGAGGGTCAGCGACGGGCAGCTGGGCTGCGAGCTGCCGAGCAGCTGTGTGGAGCCGATCTTCGTGCCGGTCTTGGCTTCGTAGAGGGTGACGTCGTACTTGCCCTGGTAGAGCTTGAGCGTGTCCGAGGTGAACTTGCAGTCGGTGAGGTACTGGCCGTCGTCGGGCGAGTCGAGGCAGGCGATGACCTGGACCTGGCGTGGGTTCAGCTGGGTGTCGTCCCACTCCGGCGGCACGTCGGCGCCCATCGAGGCGATGTTGAGGGAGTCGGAGTCGCTGGTGACGAACACGCCGACCGGGTGCGGGCTGGGGCCGGTGTACGCGTCGTTGTCCGGGAAGTACTTGCGGACGCCCGCGCAGCCGTCCTCGAGGTCCGACACCCGGGAGACCGCCGCGTTGCTGGCCTTCGGTGCGAACAGGACCCAGTACCCGCCGTAGCCGACCGCCGCCACCACGGCCACGGCGATCAGCCGCACCGCCAGCTTGCGGTTCTTGTTCGACGCCTGCCCCGGCGCGGATTCGCCCGCCAGCGCCGTTCGCACGGGCACCCCGCGCCGGCCGCGGACCGCGACGGAGATCAGGAACACCAGGGGAGCGGCCGCCACCAGCGCGAACAAGATCCCGATCGGCACGTTGCCGCTCTGGAAGGCGAGTACCGAGAACACCACGGCGAGTGCCGTGAGGACAATGAACAACCGGGCCATGAAACGCCTTCCGAATCCACCTGTGCCAGCGGAAGCGGACGCTAGCCGGGGGCGATGACATCCTGATGACATGGCGGGACCGTGGCCGTCGCTCCCGCCCGAGCGCGGCCGCTGCCCGAAGCCGTTTTCCGGTAGCCTGGCCACATCAGCTTTGTTCCTCCCGGCGGGACGACCCCGTTGCCATCCCTGCGTGTAAAGGTGAATTCGATGCTGGACTACGGTTTCGACCTGTCCGGTGTAGAGCGCGATCTTGCTCTGCCCGACCTGGTGGCTGAAGGCGCCGAGCTCGACGCCCTGGTGGCGGCGCAGGCCGACTGGTCCGTGCCCACGCCCGCGGCGGGGTGGACGATCGCCCACCAGATCGCTCATCTCGCGGCCGCCGACGCGAACGTGCTCATCGCCATCCGGACCCCGGAGGCGTTCGGCACCGTGCTGAAGGAGGCCGAAGCCGAAGGCAGCCAGCACGCCGATCTCGAAGCCGCCGCCGGCGCGGCCAAACCGCGATCCGTACTGCTGGAACAATGGCGTGCCGGCCGAGCCGAGGTGGCGGAGGCGCTCCGTGACATTCCGCTGGACCACGCGTTTCCGTGGTACGGCTCGCAGCTGACCGCGGCGTTGATGGTGCCGCTCCGGCTGATGGAAACCTGGGCGCACGGGCAGGACGTTTTCGACGCGCTGGGTGTCCCGCATCGTGCGACGGGGCGGCTCCAGCACGTGGCCTCGCTCGGAGTGATCGGCCGGGAGCTGTCGTTTTATGCCGCCCAGTTACCCGGTCCGGCCGAGCCGTTCCGGGTCGAGCTGACCGGTCCCGGCGGCCAGACCTGGTTCTGGGGCCCGGAAGACGCCGCGCAACGGGTTCAGGGCAGTGCCCTCGATTTCTGCCTTCGGGTCACCCATCGCCGGTCCCGGGCCGAGACCGATCTCACGGCGGTCGGTGAGGACGCGGAGAAGTGGCTGGACAACGCTCGCGTTTTCCTCTGAGAACGCGAGCCCGTCGCCGATTTCATCGGAGTTTAATCACGCGTCGCTAGCGTCCCCCGCGCTATCACCAGATCGAACAGGGGGACGGATGTTCTTGACAGCAAAGAGGATCCTGGCCGTCGCGGCGGCGGTGCCGCTGATGGCCGGCCTCGCCGGTGCGGCGAGCGCGGCGCCGGCGCCGGCGCCGGCACTGACACCGACGCCGGCCGAGATCCTGCAGGCGGGTGCCCAGGCCGGGCTGAAGGACGGCTATCCCGCCGTGATCGGGATGGTCCGCAACGGCGACGACACCCAGTACATCCACGCCGGCAACGCCGACCGCGTCAAGGGGACGCCGGCCGACCCGAAGATGAAGTTCCGGATCGGCAGCAACACCAAGGCGTTCACCGCCACCGTCCTGTTGCAGCTGGAGGCCGAGCACAAGCTTTCGCTCGACGACACGGTGGACCACTGGCTGCCCGGCGCGGTGAACGCGAATGGCAACGACGGCACCAAGATCACCCTCCGGCAGCTGCTCACCCACACCTCGGGGATCCCGGACTACGCGGCCAACACCCAGTTCGGCCTGACCTACGCCGGCAATCTCAACCCCAGCCTGCAGTGGGCGCCGCAGACCTTGGTCAACCTCGGCACGTCGAGCAAGCCCGTCGGCGCGCCCGGCGCGAAGTACTCGTACTCCAACACCAACTACGTGCTGGCCGGCATGGTGATCAAGGCGGTCACCGGAAACGACCCCGCGGTCGAGATCCAGCACCGGATCATCGAGCCGCTCGGCCTGCGCGACACGACGTTCCCGGCCTCGGACCCGGCCATGCCGGCGAATTCGCTGAACGGCTACTTCATCGCGCTCGGCATCTACCGGGACGTCACGGCGTCGCAGGTGCAGGCGTTCGGCTCGGCCGGCGCCATCGTGTCCACCCTGGACGACCTGGCGACCTTCGAACGCGCGCTGATGACCGGCAAGCTGCTGCAGCCGGCCCAGGAACAGGAGCTGAAGACCACGGTGCCGATGGACGCCACCTCCGGCAACGGCTACGGACTGGGGATCGGCCACGCGCAGACCCGTGCGGTCCGGTGTGGACCCACACCGGCGCCGTGCTCGGCTACCTGAGCCAGTGGATCACCAGTGACGACGGCAGCAAGCAGATGGTGTTCGCGGTCAACGAGTTCCACATGATCGAGGGCACGCCCGGCCAGGCCGACGTCGGCACCGCCGCGCTGAACGCCTACTGCGCACTGTAAGTGCCTGTCTTGGAACTTGGTTAGGTGGTTCTGGCCCGCTTTGTTGGGCGGGTGAGGCGTCTGGTCATCATAGTGATCATGGCGTTGTTGACGAATGCGGCGGAGTGGTCGGGTAGTCGTTCGTAGTCGCGGGCGTTGCGGCGTGCTTGGGTGATCCAGGAGAAGGTGCGTTCGACGACCCAGCGCCGGGGCAGGATGATGAAGGTGGTCTGGCCGACGATTTTCTTCACGATGTCGAAGGTGAGATGCAGTGTGTCTTGTGCCCAGTCGACCAGTGCTTTGCTGGTGTAGCCGCCGTCGGCCCAGACCCAGGTGATGCCGCGGTAGGCGGTGTGCAGCGCCGAGAGCAGGTCGCGGGCTGCGGCGCGGTCCTGCACGCTGGCTGCGGTGATCAGGACCACCAGCAGCAGTCCTTGGGTGTCGGTGGCGATGTGGCGTTTGCGGCCGTCGATCTTCTTCCCGCCGTCATAGCCGCGCGACGGGCGGCCGACGGTCTCGGCGGCCTTGACCGACTGGGAGTCGATCACCGCTGCGGACGGCGCCGGATTCCGCCCCGCTCGCGACCGGATCTTCTCGCGCAACTGGTCGCGGATCTTGTCGAACACCCCGGCTTTGCTCCAGCGGGTGAAGAATCCGTGCACCGTCTGCCATGGCGGGAAGTCCGCTGGTAACGCCCGCCATTTGATGCCGTTGTCGGTCACGTAGCGCAGCGCGTCCACGACCGCGCGCCGGTGATGTTTCTCCGGCCGGCCACCCAGCTCGGTCGCACATGCAGGCCTGGGCAGCAACGGCTCCAGCAACGCCCACTCGGCATCGGTGGTGTCCGACGGGTAGCGACGGGAACGACAGCCCACTGACGTGGGCCGATCCACGGCAAGGTACAAAGGGAAACCGGGCCTCTGCTAGAGATCGAGATGTGGTGTCAAGATCACTAGCAGAGGCCCGACCCATACCCGAAACCGGGATCACAAACAGGCACTAAGAGCTGTAAGGCTCGTGAGTGTTTAGGACGGTTCTAACCGTCATAAACACTCACGAGCCTCTCGCCGGGTTCAGCGCTCGGCTTGGGCGGTCAGCACCTTGTCCAGCAACCGGTGCAGCTGTTGCTGTTCCTTGCCTTCCAGCGTGGCGAAGGGGGAGCGTGCGTACGCCCGCGCGAGCAGCCGCTTGCGGACCTTCGCGCCGGCGTCGGTCAGCAGCAGCGTGCGCACCCGTCCGTCGGCGGGATGCGGTGCCCGCAGCGCGAGGCCCTTCTCTTCGAGCTTCGCGCTGAGCAACGTCACGTTCGACGGATCGCACTGAAGACGGCCGGCGAGCTGCTTGAGGGAAACCGGCTCCGCGTCCGGGTCCACCAGCCAGAGCAGATTGGCCTGTGACTCGGTGAGGTCGTCCGCCTCGACGATGGCCTTGGTCATGCTGGTGACGACTCCGCCCAGGCTGATCAGCTGCTCGATCAGCCGCGCGTGTGTTTCGTGGGTGCGCACGTCCCGAGTGTACTTCTTGAAAGTGTCATTGAGTTACTACACGAATGTGGAGGGGTTTCCCGGCCCCGCAACGCTTTGCAACATGGGCACGAAGAACTTCCGGGCCAGCGCGCGCACCTGCTCGTCGTCGTCGAGGTCCACGACCTGGCTCGGGGTGACGAGGAACGAGGCGGAGACGCGGGTCATCAGCTCGGCCACGAGTTCCACGTCCACCTCGGCCGAGACCGTGCCCGCCGCCTGCTCGCGGTGGAGCTGGCCCGCGACGAACCGCTGCACCGCGGCGTGGGTCTGCCCGCCGTCGCTGATCATCGACGGCACGAGCACGTCCGGCTCGACGGCCATCAGCCCGCCGATGAGCCGGTTGTGCCGGATGGCCCGCAACGCGCTGGCGAAGCCCAGCACCACCCGGTCGGCGGCGGTGGTGGCCGGTTCGATGTCGAGGAGGAACTGGTCGAAGTAGCGGCGGAACTCGCGCCGCACCACGTGTTCGACCAAGGCGTCCTTGGTGGCGAACCGGCGGTAGACGGTGATCCGGGAGACCCCGGCCCGCTTGGCCACGTCCTCCATGGTGGACCGGCGGATCCCCATCCGGCAGAACTGTTCGTAGGCGCCGTCGAGCACGCGCGCGGTCACCTCGTCGTCGTCGGCGACGGCCGGCCCGACGGCCTCGGCGAGCGCGCGTTCCAGCAGTGATTCCCGGCCTGGCGTCATCTCGCCGGATCGTACCGCTTCCACCTGCCGCCTCCCCTTGATACGGGATTACATGATGCGTACCATCGTATCAGTCGCTATCTCAGCTTCGAAGATCCAAGACTCAAAGAGGAGTCAGGCATGGACGGACTCAGCCGGCGCAAGATGTTGATGGTGGGCGGCGGGGCGCTGGGGGCGCTCGCCTCGCTGGGCGCGGCCGCACCGGCCCGGGCATTGGCCGCCTGGACCTGGGGACCGAGCGGTTCGGTGGCCGGTTCGGGCGCGGGCGCCGACCCTCGCGGGGTGTGGGACGCCGAAGCGGATCCGCTGGTGGCCTCGCTCCTCGAACGGGGTGAGGTGCCGCGGGTCAACGAGCTGCTGCGGACCTGGACGCGGAACGACCAGCCGTTGCCGGCCGGGCTGCCCGGCGACCTGCACGCGTTCATCGAGCAGGCGCGCCGGCTGCCGTCGTGGGCCGACCCCGCGAAACTGGCCCGGGTGGCCGACTTCACCAAGGCCAAGGGCACGTACCTCATCCTCGGCTACGGGCTGGGCAGCGGGATGATGAGCACCGCCATCCCCGGCGAGGCCCGGGCCGTCTACTACTCCAAGGGCGGCGCGGCCATGAAGGACCGCGTCGCCAAGACCACCAAGCTCGGCATCGACCTGCACGAGCTGAACGCCTTCCAGCCCGACGGCCACATCATGGTCACCGCGGTCAAGACCCGGCTGGTGCACGCCGCGGTCCGGCACCTGCTGCCGCAGTCCCCGGGCTGGTCCCGGACCGGCGGCGGCCGGATCCCGATCAGCCAGAACGAAATCCTGATCACCTGGCACAGCCTGCCCACGTTCGTCAGGCGCAAGCTGACCGAGTGGCAGGTCCCGCTGAGCGCCGCGGAGTCCGACGCGTTCCTGCACCTGTGGCAGGTGAACGCGCACCTGCTCGGCGTCCTGGACGAGTACATCCCCGCGTCCTGGGCGGCGGCCGAAGCGCAGTCGAAGCAGATCCTGGACCCGGCGATGGGGCCGACGCCGGAGGGCGGCGACCTGGCCGAAACGCTGCTCACGATGGCCAGCCAGGCCGCCGGTCCCGCCGCGCCCATCGGCCGGTCCCTGCTCAACGCGCTGACCCGGTACGTGGCCGGCGACCAGGTCGCCGACTGGGTGGCCGTGCCACGTGAGCCGGTCTGGGATCCGTTGATCAGCATGGGTTTCCCGCAGTTCGTGGCGCTGCGCGAGAAGCTCATCCCGCTGCCGTTGATCCCGCCGATCGCCTGGACCCTCGACGAGGCCATCCGTCAGCTGATGATGTTCTACCTGTCCGAGGGAAAGCCGGTCGACATCGTGATCCCGGACGTCAACCGGCCGTCCTGAGGAGGCAGTGCACACTGGGCCCATGCAGGAGACCGTCGGCGGGGACCTCGATGGCGCGGCCGCGGTGTTCGCCGGGATCCGGCCGAGGCTGTTCGGCATCGCCTACCGGATGACGGGCAGCGCGGTCGACGCCGAGGATCTGGTGCAGGAGACGTGGCTGCGCTGGCAGAACTGCGACCGGTCCGCGGTGGCCGAGCCGGGGGCCTACCTCGCGACGGCGATCACGCGGCTGGCGATCAACGCCGGGCAGACCGCCCGCGCGCGGCACGAGGCCTACGTCGGGCCGTGGCTGCCCGAGCCCGTCGACACCTCCGCGGACCCGCAGCTGGGCGCGGAACGGGGCGCGGCGCTGGAGTTCGCGGTCCTGCTCCTGCTGGAGAAGCTCTCGCCCACCGAGCGGGCGGCGTACGTGCTGAGGGAGGCGTTCGACTACCCGTACCACCAGATCGCCGAGATCGTGCGGACCACGGAGGTCGCCGCACGCCAGCTCGTCAGCCGCGGGCGCAAACGGCTGGCCGCCGAGCGCCGGACGCCGGCGAGCGCGCCCGAGCAGCGGCGGCTGCTGACCGCGTTCGTGGCCGCCGCCCGGGCCGGTGACCTCTCGGCGCTGGAGGACCTGTTCGCGGCGGACGTGGTGAGCTACTCCGACAGTGGTGGCGCGGTGCGCGCTTCGCGGATTCCGGTCCACGGCGCGACGACGGTGGCGAAGTACCTGCGGGCGTTCGCGGACCGGTTCTGGGCCGGCGTCGACGTCTCGTGGGTGGAGGCGAACGGCGGGCCCGGTGCGTTGCTCCGGCGGGACGGCGAGGCCTTCGCCGTGGTCACCGTCACGGCTTCGGCCGAGGGGATCGAGCAGGTGCTCTGGATGATGAACCCCGGCAAGCTCGGCGCGATCACCCGGTCCTGAGCCCGTTTCGCGCCCGGGCTGCCGGACGAGTCCCACGGCGGCTGTCACAGATTCCGGTCCGGTCTGGTCCTAGCTGGTGGTTGTCCGAAGTCCCCGGATCAGCGGGGGACATTCACCGAAGGGGTTCAGCATGAAGATCGTCGTCGTCGGCGGTACCGGCCTGATCGGCTCGCAGGTCGTCCGCAGGCTGACCGAGCACGGCCACGAGGCAGTGGCGGCGTCGCCCGCGTCGGGCGTGGACACGATCACCGGGGAAGGCCTCAAGGAGGTGCTGCAGGGTGCCCGGGTGGTGGTCGACGTGTCGAACTCGCCGTCGTTCGCCGACGACGACGTGATGGCGTTCTTCCGGACTGCCACCGGAAACCTGGTCGAGGCGGCCGGGGCGGCGGGCGTGGGGCACTACGTCGCGCTGTCGGTGGTCGGGAGCGACCGGCTGCCCGAAGCCGGTTACCTGCGGGCGAAGGTGGTGCAGGAAGACCTGATCAAGCAGTCGGGCATCCCGTTCTCGCTCGTGCGCGCCACGCAGTTCTTCGAGTTCGTCGGCGGCATCGCCGACTCGTCCGCCGAGGGCACCACGGTCCGGCTCCCGGGCGCGGGCGTGCAGCCGATCGCGGCCGCGGACGTGGCCGCGGTGGTGGCGCGGACCGCGGCCGGCGAGCCGCTCGGCGGCACGGTCGAGATCGCCGGCCCGGAAGTGTTCGGAATGGACGAATGGGTCCGCACGGGCCTGGCCTTCCGCCACGACGCGCGCGAGGTCGTGACCGACGCCGAAGCCCGCTACTTCGGTGCGAAGCCAGGCAAAGACGGTCTGCTGCCCGGCCCGGGCGCCCAGCTGTCCGAGACCCGTTTCGCGGACTGGCTCCCGGTTAACCCGCCGGTGAAGTGATGCTGGGGAGGCCGGTCTCGCGGCCGGCCTCCCCACGGGCGGTCAGGGGCGAGGCGCGCGACGGTCCCGCCGCTGCTCCAGCTCCTCCGCGCTGACCGGGACGAGCATCGGCTGGCCGGGCGCGCAGAACATGGTCACCACGAAGGCGGACTCGGCGTCGGCGAGATTGTTGCCGTCCTGGTAGTGGATGACGTCGTAACCCGGCTCCCAGAAGGCCTCGCCGGCCTTGACCACGCGCTGCGGCTCGCCTTCGAGCTCGAAGATGATCTCGCCCTTGACGACGTAGCCGAAGGCCGGACCGGAGTGACGGTGCGGCGGCGCGCCCTCGCTGCCGGGCGGCAGGGTGACCAGGATCGTCATCGCCTCGGCCCCGGCCGGCATCGGCGGCGCGCCGGGAACGGTGGCCACCAGGTCGATCCGGGGCGGCGGTGTGGTCGAACCGGGGTTCTCGAGGTGGTGCGAATGGGCGGTGCTCATGGGATTCACTGTCCTTTGTGGTCGGTTCGAGGTGCTTCCGCCGGCTAAGACAAGACAGTGGCCCGATGTGTGACAGATGGGCGGGGGCTCGGTCAGAGTGCGAGTTCGCGCAGCTGACGGCGGGAGGTGATGCCCAGCTTGCGGTAGATGTTGCGCAGGTGGGTGTCGATCGTGCGCGGGCTGAGGAACAGGGACGCGGCGACTTCCTTGGAGGTGGCGCCGGCGGCGACCTTCCCGACGATCAGCCGTTCCTGGGCGGTGAGCCGCTCACGCGGGTCCGTGCCGTCCTGGCGCGGGCGCTGCCCGGTGGCGATCAGTTCGCGGGCCGCCCGGGCGGCGAACGCGGTCGCGCCGCGCGCGGTCAGCGTTTCGTGCGCGGCCTGCAGTTCGGCGCGGGCCTCGGCGCGGCGGCCTTCGCGGCGTAGCCACTCCCCGTACGTCAGGCGCGCGCGGCCGTAGTGCATTCGCGCCTCGGTCCGGGCGAGCAGGTCGATCGCCTCCCGGTAGCGGCTGTCCGTGCGTTCCGACGCCGGATCGAGCAGTGCCTGCGCGAGCAGGTGCGTGGCGACGGACCACCCGGTGGGGCCGACGCGCGCCCGGGCTTCGAGCCGGGCCAGCGACGCGGCGGCGGCCTCCGGACGGCCGGTCCGCGCGGCCGCCTCCACCAGCTCTTCGTCGAGGTGCCAGATCACGTAGGAGCCGCGCAGTTCCTGTTCCTGGGCGGCGAGCCCGGCGTCGAGCGCGGCCGGGTACTCGCTGAGCCCGTTGCGCAGCACCGTGGTCGCGTAGAGCTCGGCGAGCACCTCGTCGCGGCCGACCCGGCGGTGCATCCGGTCCCGCAGCTCGCCGAACCGGCCGGCGTCGCCGCGCCAGCCGGCCAGGATGAGCTCGGAGCCGGCGAAGTTGACGGTGCCCACCGCCTCGTCCACCGCGTGGGCTTCTTCGAGGCTCCCGGCCGCTTCCTCGAACTGGCCGAGAACGGTCCTGGCGACCGCGTGGATCTGCAGGGCCTGGGACAGCACGGTGAAGGCGCCCCGCGCGCGGGCCAGCTCGACCTGCCGGGCCGAGATCACCGCCGCGGACTCCTCGTCGGCCAGGTCGATCGCCATCAGGCAGGCGAGTTCCATCCACCACGGGTCCTCCGCGGTGCGGAACGCTGCCACCGCGCGCTGCATCGTGGGCACCGCTTCCCCAGCCGGCACAAGGACCTGGTCGAGCAACGCGTCCAGCAGCAGGTCGACCGGGCGCGGCTGCTGCCGTCGCGGTGCCTGCTCGCGGATGCGCGCGCCGAGCCGGCGCAGGCGCCCCGGCAGGCGGTCGACGAACATGGCCGAGGCGAAGGCTTCGAGGTAGGTCTCCCTGGCCTGGTCGGGCGGGAGGCCGGCGGCCGCGTCGACCAGCGTGGCGGTGGCGTCCGCGCTGCGGGTGAGGTGGAAGTCGATCAGGGCGCGCTGCAGGCGGGCGTCGGCGCGGTCGGCCGGCTCCATCGGGCGGCGCTCGGCCTGCGTCAGCAGCTCACGGGCCGCCGCGGGCGCGCCCGAATGCAGCCGCGCCCGGGCCGCGGCGAGCATCCGCCCGGCTTGCCGGGTGGGGTCGGGGGTCAGCTCCGCCGAGCGTTCGAGGAACGCCGAGGCCGCGGCGAGACCGCCCCGCCGTTGCGCCCGCCCCGCCGAACGGGCCAGCTCCGCGGCGACTTCCTCGTCGGTGTCGACGACGGAGTGGGCACGGTGCCAGGCCCGGCGGTCGGGATCGGTCTCCGGGTCGGTGGCCTCGGCGAGCGCGGCGTGGACGCGCCTGCGGGTTTCGGGGGTGGCCGAGTGGTAGGCACCGGAGCGGACGAGCGGATGGCGGAAGCGCAGCCGGGAACCGAGGCTGATCAGCCCCTCGTCCTCCGCGGCCGACAGCCCGGCCGGGTCCAGTTCCAGCCGCTGCGCGGCGCGGCGCACCAGGCCGAGGTCGCCGACCGGCTCCGCGGCGGCGAGCACCACCAGCGACCGCGCCGGGCCGGGCAACAGCCGCGCCCGCCGGGCGAACTGGTCCTCCAGCACGTCCACCACGGTGGCCCGCGGCCGGTCACCCGGGGCGGGCAGGCCCAGCGGCCCGGTCTGGTAGCCGAACTCCAGCAACGCCAGCGGGTTGCCGCCGGCCTCGGCCAGTATCCGTTCGAGCACCTCTCCGTCCGGCTCCGCGTGCGCCGTCGAACCCCGCGCCGTCGAACCGTGCCCGATCGAACCCAGCCCGATCGAACCGTGCGCGGCCGAACGCAGCAGGGACCGCGCGTCCGCGTCGCCGAGGCCCGGCAGCCGCAGGTGCGGCAGATCGGTGAACCCGAGGTCCGGGGACGGGGTCCGCCCGGCGAGCACCACCGCGATCCGCTCGGCGGCGATCCGCCGCGAGACGAAGCCCAGCACCCCCCGCGTCCCCGTGTCGATCCACTGGACGTCGTCCACCACGCAGCACACGGGCCGGAGCCGGCTGAGCTCGTGCAGCAGCCCCAGTACGGCCAGGCCGATCGTCAGCGGGTTCGGCATCGTCTCGCCGCCGAGCCCGAACACCGATTCGAGGGCGGTCCGCTGCACCGCGGGCAACCGGGTGCGGTGTTCGAGCACCGACGTGCAGAGCTGGTGCAGGGCGGCGTACGGGAGGTCGCGCTCGAACTCGGTCCCGACCGCGCGCAGGACCAGCCACTCGTCGAGGCCGCTGACCGTGGCGTCGATCAGCGCGGACTTGCCGATGCCCGCTTCGCCGACCACCATCAGGGCGCCCCCGCGCCCGGCCGAGGCCGCGCGGGTCAGGTCCTTGAGCGCACCCAGCTGCTCCTGACGGGCGACAAAAGGCACGACCTCGACATCCTTCCTCGATCTGGTTGCGTCGAGTGACCGCCAGTGACCCCGCCGGTCACTCTATCGGAGCAGCCGGCGCCCTGACTGCCCGATTACGTAGCTCGCGATCTAGGCAATCGTTGCCGACGCGCTCACCGCCCCCGCCACGGCATTGTCGGTCGGGTAAGGCGCTGCCGACCGGCGGCGCCCGGCCTTCGGCCCGGAAGGGGAACCGATCATGATCATCACCGGCGTCACGCTCGCCGCCCTGCCCGCGTCGGCGGCGTTGCCGGCGCCGGTCGTGGTGCCGGCAACGCAGCCCGGCGGGACCACGACCGCCAAACCCGGCAGCGGTCCCCGTCCGGACCACCGGCCGCCCCGCGTCGTCGAGCAGTGGGCGAGCGCCTGGAACACCGGTGACGCACTGGCGATGAGCGCGCTGTTCGCCCCCGACGGCACCTACACCGACCACGCCTTCCAGGCCGCGTTCACCGGCCCGGCCGGGGTCGAGCAGTGGGTCACGACCACCATGCAGCGCTTCCGCGCCTTCCGGGCGACCGTCGAGAACGCGTTCCGCCTCGGCGACAACATCGCCGTGACCTGGACGTTCGCCGGCACTTTCGGCGACCGGACGCCGTTCACCCCGCCGCACGACCCGGCCGGGAAGTCCTTCTCGGTGCCCGCGACCTCGGTCTTCACCCTGCGCCACGATCGCATCGTGTCCGCCGAGGACTACTACAACCTCGCCGACGTCCTGCGCCAGGTGGGATTGCCCGCGGGCCCGTTCACTCCGCCCGGCGCGAACTGAAGCTGTCCACTATGGACGACCACGAGGGGCGCGGAGGCGGGCCGGGCAGGGCCAATCGTCTAGTCCTGCTTGTACTCACGGGCAGCTCGCACCCCGCGCGCTGGTGCGCGAGAGCGTGGCGAACCAAGATCCTTCTTGACCGCGAAGTCCGGATCCGGTGACGTCCTGGTGAAGCAGCGGCTCTCCCGTACAGGGCCGTGGAGCGGGGGCGGGGCGAGGTCTGCCCCGCCCCCATCCCGCGGGTGCTGCGTTCGCCGCTGCACGGCATGGTCAGCAAGAAGATGCTGATCGGCACCGCCGCCGGGTGGCGCCGCAACCTGCGCACGGGCGAGCCGGTGCGGATCCTCGAGCCGTATCAGGTCATCATCAAGGGCAACCCCAGCCACAGCCGCCATTCCGGGGTCACCCTCGACCGTGACGGCAATGTCAACCGGGACGAGCTGCGCCGTGCGCTGGCCAAGGGGACTGTGGTGGTGCGCCTGCGTCCCGGTCCGCCGGCGTAAGTCCCACGGCCGCGCGGCGTCAGCCGGGATAGTCCTCGAGGGTGATGCCGTTGGCGGCGTCGGCGCGGTCGGCCTGGGTGACCGTCCGGCCGGCGGCGGCGTCGCGCGCGATCTGCTGGTTCTTGCCGACGTAGCCCTGCATAACCCGCTGGTACCGGGTGAAGGCGGCCTCGTGGTCGCCGGGGCTCTTCGCGAGTTCGCCGGCGAGCACGTAGGCGCCGACGAGGGCCATGCTGGTGCCCTGGCCGGCTCGGGGCGAAGCGCAGTACGCCGCGTCGCCGACCAGCGCGACCCGCCCGTTCGACCAGTGCTCGAGACAGGCCTGGCTGGTGGAGTCGAAGAAGAAGTCCGGCGCTTCCCACATGCGCTCCAGCAGCCGGGGCGTTTCCCAGCCGACGCCGGCGAAGTGCTCGGCGAGGATTTCCTTCTGCTGCTTGACATCGTGGTAGTCGAAGTCGAGTTCCGGGGACGCGAACCGCAGCATCGCCCGTGCCTCGGTGTTGTGCCGCGCGCTGTAGACGCCGACCAGCCCGTTGTCGGTGGTGTGGTACATCTGCCAGTGGTCGAGGCCGAGGAAGTTCTCCACCGTGAAGATCGTGATGTAGCTGCCGAGGAAGCGGACGAACTCCGCCTCCGGGCCGAAGGCCAGCCGGCGCACGCCGGAGTGCAGGCCGTCCGCGCCGATCACCAGGTCGAACCGGCGCGGACTGCTGTGCCGGAAGGTGACCTCGACGCCGTCGCCGTCCTGCGTCATGGCGGTGATGACATCGCCGAACAGGTACTCGGCGCCGCCGCCGGCGTCGGACAACAGGGTGGTCAGGTCGTCGCGCATGATCTCGACGTCGTCGTTGTCGATCAGCCCGCCGGTCAGCGTGGCCTCGGTGGAGCGGGACAGCTCCTCGCCCCGGCTGTCCACAAACGACATTCCCCGCAGATCGGTCTTCGCGGCCCGGATCGGCTCGAGCAGCCCCATCCGCTCCACGACCTGGAGCGCGGCGCCGCGGACGTCGATGGCCTGCCCGCCCCCGCGCGGGCCGGGGGAGCGCTCCACCACGGTTGGCTGGAAACCCCTGCGCTGCAACCAATAAACCAGCGCCAGCCCGGTCACACTGGCCCCGGAAATCAGTACACTCCTGTTCGGCACGAACTTCTCCCAGCGTTTCTCGGTGTCGCGGACTCCTCCAGCCTTGACGCGGGCGGCGGTGGCCGCCATGCAAAGATCGGCACGGAATAGTTCCGCTCCGGGCAATGACGGGCCATTCGTGCAGACCGGCCGGCCGGAGTTGCGCGGACGAGTGGCGAAGATCATCATCGCCAGGGTGACCGCCGTCGCCGAGCTAAGGACTTGCCCGTGAAGCTGCCCCGCCTGACTCTCCTGCTGCCCCTGGTGGCGCTGGCCACGCTCGCCCCGGCTCCCGCCGCGTCCGCCGTGATCGGGGGCTCGGTCAGCGCGTACGGGCCGTGGGCGGTGCGGATGCTGGTCGACGGCAAGGGGGAGTGCACCGGGACCGCGATCAGCCGGGAATGGATCATCAGCGCGTCGCACTGCTTCTTCGAGCAGGCCCAGGACATCGCGGACGCCCGCATCGAGTTCCGGGTGGGCAGCCTGGACCAGCGCACGGGCACCGTGGTCCACCCGGTGAAGGACAGCCGGCAGGGCAGCCCGGTCGCCGACATGATGCTGATCAAGGTGCCGCCGATGACCGTCAAGCCCGCGAAGCTCCCCGGCGCCGAGCCGGTGCGGCCCGGCCAGACCGTCCGGCAGTACGGCTGGGGCGCCACCTGCCAGGGTGATGAGAACTCCTGCCAGTCGGACGTGCTGAAGCAGTCGGACTTGCGGGTGGTCAAGTCCGACGACCCGCGGTGCGACGGCTTCGGCGGCGGCACGGACTTCTGCCTCACCAGCGTTTCCGGGGTCCCGGCCGGTGGCGACTCCGGTGGCCCGATCATGGGCACCGGGGCCGCGGCGGAGACGCTGGTCGGCGTCTTCGACACCTCCGACCGCGAGAGCATGGCGGGCGCGGGAGACGTTTCCCAGCAGCTGGCCTGGATCCGGAAGGTCATCGGCTGCTGAGAGGCTGGGACCGGCACCACCCCGGGGAAGCGACCGCCTCCCCGGGGCCCACGGTCTACTTGCCGGTCATGAATTCCTCGAGGCGCAGCGGACGGCCGACGATGCGGACGTCGCCGATCCAGCCGTGGAAGACCTGGTCGACGGCGCCGTCGTAGGAGTGGCCGCCGAGCATCCAGGCGAGGCCGAGCGAGGTGATCCCGGCCGAGTCGGTGGACGGGTTGTCGGCGACCGGGGAGCTTTCCACGTACATCCGGGTGCGGTGGCCGTCGTTGACCACGGCCAGGTGCCACCAGGTGTCCTCGGGCAGGCCGTGGCCCCAGTTGGTCGTGGGGGAGGCCTGGTTCAGCGGGTAGCAGTTGAACTGCGGCTCACGGCCGTTGTTGGAGATGCTGAGCTGGGCCACCGGCTCCTTCGGGTCGGTGTTGCGGCCGTGCTTGCCGGCTTTCCCGGCCTCGCCCCAGCGGCTGAACACGGACATGAAGCCGTTGTTGTTCGAGTCCCAGTCCAGCGGGATCTTCACGAACGCTTCGATCGTGTAGCCGCGCCGGAACGTCTCGGTGTTCAGCGGCGCCGGCGAACCGGTGGTCAGGTACGCGCCGTGCAGCGGGTTCCGGCCGCCGGTGAACCGCAGGCTGGCGTGGCCCGGCTGGTCGGGGTGGTGCTCGTCGGACCAGGTGAGCGCGTCGGCGGCGGTGCCGGGCACGCTGAGCAGGGTGAGGTCGTTGCCGTGCCCGGAAAGGTCGCGGACCGGCCGGCTCGCGGTGACCGGGCTGCCGGTGCCGCCGCCGTCGTCGAATCGCCAGTACGCGAGCGTGCCCGGCACCAGCATCCGGTTCGCCGGCCGCGCGGGGCGGACCGGCACGGGCAGGAAGCCGGCGAACCGCTGGCCGAAGTCGAACGGCATGGAGAAGTAGTCCACCGGGGTGGTGAGCCGTGATTCGAGGACGGCCATGCGGTTCCGCTCGGCCGGGGGCTGGGCCAGGATCCACGGCGAGACCGTCTCGACGTCGATCGTGTTGCGCTCCAGGTCGAAGTGGTAGAGCCGCAGCATGCCGCCGCCGCCGAAGTAGCGGTTCTGGTAGTTCGTGATGTGCAGGTGGACGTCGTGGCCCGCCGAGTTCTTCCTGGTGACGCGCCCGGACGGCCAGTAGTGCCCGTTGAGCGTGAGGAAGACCTGGTCGTTGTCCTTGATCAGCCGGTCCCAGACCTGCTGCCCGTACTCGGTGATCGCGGCGTTGTCCTCGGGGTCGCCGGACTCGTACGGGTAGACGTTGTCGTCGTAGGTCGAGCCGACGATCTCGTGCGCGGTGAGGATCACCGGCAGCTTCGGGTGGGCCTTGATCACCTGGTCGGCCCATGCGAAGCCGGCCTCCGAGGTGCGCCAGTCCATCGCGAGCAGCAGCCACTCCCGGCCCGCGGCGCGGAAGACGTGCGCGGTGTTGTACCCGCTCGCGTCGGCGCCGAGGAACGACTTCGACCGCCGGAACCGCTGCGGCCCCATCGTCCGCAGGTACGGCGTGCTGCCGCGGGTGTCGTCGCCGGACACGTCGTGGTTGCCGGCGAGCACGCTGTAGGCGACGTTGTGCGAGTCCAGCACCTCGAACGCCTTGCCGACCGCCTGGAACGACGTCGGGTCGGCGTCCTGCGTCAGGTCACCGAGGTGCGCCATGAAGACGATGTTGCGGTCCGGGTTCCCGCTCTGGTTGATGACGTAGCGGAACGACGCCTCCTGCGGCTCCGGGGCGATGCTGTTCTGGCTGCCCCAGTACAGGTACTGCGTGTCCGGCATGACGGCGAGCGTGAACTGGAGGCTCTCGGAGTCCGGGCTCCACCGGCCGGCGCCGCCGGGCCATCTGCCCGCGGCGTCGGCGGCGTTGTCGGCGTTGGGGGCAGCAGCGGTGTCGGCGGACGCGGGTGTCGCGCCGAGCGCGCCCAGTGCCGTGGCCCCCACCCCGGCCAGCCCCGCGTTGCGGAGGAAGGACCGGCGGTTCGGCCCCTCCGGGGTCGGGGAGGGGTCGCCGCTGCCTCGGGTCAAGCGCATGATGGTTCCGTCCAGGTCTGCCGGGGAGGATCTTGAGTCGCCCCGACGCTAAGCACGACCGGCCACCAGCAGGCCAACGGAAGATGACCGGCACGGGTCGGCTGCTTTACCAGGACGCCGGATGTCCGATGGTTGTCTTGCGGCGCCACCGTGTGTGGTCCCCCGGTAGCTCAAACCTGTTCGCCCAGCTTGAATTCCGTGTCCCGCGACGTGTAGGAGAACCCGTCCGCGCCGATGGTGACGTCGGCCTCGCGGGCCTCCGAACGGGCGGTCAGCGGCTGCGGCTTGCCGTCGAGGTCCAGCACGGCCGAGGCGTCGGAGTACCAGCTCGGCACCACCGGGCTGCCCCACCAGTCGCGGCGCTGGTTGTCGTGCACGTCCCAGGTGATCACCGGGTTGTCCGGGTCGCCGGTGTAGTAGTCGTGGGTGTAGATCTCGATGCGGTGCCCGTCGGGGTCGCGCAGGTAGAGGTAGAACGCGTTCGACACCCCGTGCCGGCCGGGCCCGCGCTCGATCATCTCCGGCTTGCGCAGCGCGCCCAGGTGGTCGCACAGGTGCAGGATCTGGTGCCGCTCCTGGCCGGCGAACGCGATGTGGTGCAGGCGCGGCCCGTCGCCGCCGGTGAGCGCGACGTCGTGCACCGTCGGCTTGCGGAACATCCAGGCCGCGTAGACCGTGCCCTCGTCGTCCTGGATGTCCTCGGACACGCGGAAACCCAGGCCCTCGTAGTACTTCCGGGCCGCCGGGACGTCCGGCGTGCTGAGGTTGAAGTGGTCCAGCCGCGACAGCGCGCCGGCCCCGTGCACGTCGTAGCGCTGCGTGAACCGCTCGACGTGCTCGGCCTCGCAGAAGAACTCCACCGGGAACCCGAGCGGGTCGAGCACGCGCACCGCCTCGCCGATCCCGCGCGTCGCGCCCGCCGGACGGCGTTCCACCCGCACGCCCAGCTCACGGTAGTACGCCTCGGCGAGGTCGAGGTCGGCCGCGCTCCGGACGCGGTAGCCGAGCACGGCGAGCGCGGGCGCCATTCCCTTACGCAGCACCAGGGAATGGTGCAGGTACTCCTCGAACGCCCGCAGGTACAGCGCGTCGTCGTCTTCGTGGGTGACAACGAGCCCGAGGACTCCGACGTAGAACTCACGCGAGGCAGCCAGGTCGGTGACGACCAGCTCGGCGTACGCGCAGCGGAGGACGTCCGGCGGGGTGGCGGTCATGACTGTCCCTTCTGGACGCCGAAGCGGGCCGTGTGCACCGGCCCGAGCGAGACGTGGATCGCCTGCTGCAGGCTGTAGAAGTCGAGCGAGCGGTAGCCGCCCTCCTGGCCGAGGCCCGAGGCCTTGACTCCGCCGAACGGCGTGCGCAGGTCGCGGACGTTGTGCGAGTTCAGCCAGACCATGCCGGCCTCGACCGACTGCGCGAACGTGTGCGCGCGCTCCAGGTCCGAGGTCCACAGGTAGGCGGCCAGCCCGTACTTGACGTCGTTGGCCAGCGCGAGGGCCTCGGCCTCGGTGTCGAACGGGGTGAGCGCGACGACCGGGCCGAAGATCTCCTCCTGGAAGATCCGGGCGCCCGGGGCGACGTCGGCGAACACCGTCGGCGCGACGTAGTTGCCGGTGTCCAGGCCGGGCGGGCGGCCGCCGCCGGCGAGCAGCCGTCCCTCGGACTTCCCGAGTTCGATGTAGCGCAGCACCTTCTCGAAGTGCTCCGGGTGCACCAGCGCGCCGACCTCCGTGGCCGGGTCGTGTGGGTCGCCGACGACGATGGCGCGGGCGCGTTCGGCGTAGCGGGCGCAGAACTCGTCGTAGACACTGCGTTCGACCAGGATCCGGCTGCCCGCGGTGCAGCGTTCGCCGTTGAGGGAGAAGACGCCGAACAACGTCGAGTCGAGCGCGGCGTCGAGGTCCGCGTCGGCGAAGACGATCGCCGGGGACTTGCCGCCCAGCTCCATCGACATGCCCTTGAGCCCGGTGGCGCAGTTGCGGAAGATCGTCTGCCCGGTCGTGGATTCGCCGGTGAACGAGATCAGTGGCACGTCCGGGTGTTTGACCAGCGCGTCACCGGCCTCCTCGCCGAAGCCGTTGACCAGGTTGAACACCCCGTCGGGCAGCCCGGCGCCCGCGAAGATCCCGGCCCACAGGCTCGCCGATAGCGGCGTGAACTCGGCCGGCTTCAGCACCACCGTGCAGCCGGAAGCCAAGGCGGGCGCGAGTTTCCAGCTTTCCAGCATGAACGGGGTGTTCCACGGCGTGATCAGCCCGGCCACGCCGGCCGGCTTGCGGTGCACGTAGTTCACCTGCCGCCCTGGCACCTGGTAGGTGTCGTCGGCCTGCGCCACGACGAGGTCGGCGAAGAACCGGAAGTTCTCGGCGGCGCGCTGAGCCTGGCCGAGAGCCTGGGTGATCGGCAGCCCGGTGTCGAACGTCTCCAGCTCGGCCAGCCGGGCGTCCTGGGCCTCGACGGCGTCGGCGATCCGGTTCAGCACGCGGGCCCGGGCGCGCGGCGCCAGGCCCGGCCACGGCCCGTCGGTGAACGCCGCGCGCGCCGCCGCGACCGCCCGGTCGACGTCCTCGGCCTGCCCCGCCGCCGCGGTGGTGTACGGGCGGTTCGACACCGGGTCGAGCACGTCGAAGGTCTTGCCCGACACGCTGTCGACGAGTTCACCGCCGATGTAGTGCTTCAGCTCGCCCGGCAGGCCCTCCGGGACGTGGTGCGTCGTCATGCCCGCCCTTTCATCGTGAAGCCCTCGACGGGGCTGAGGTACTTCGCGCCTTCGGCCATCAGCTCGGAGATCCGGGCGACGCCGGGTCCGGTCGGCGGGATCAGCGGCGGCCGCACGTGCCCGGAGGAGATCAGGCCGCGCTGCTCCAGCACCCACTTGCCCGGCGCCGGGTTGGTCTCGACGAACAGCAGGTCGACCAGCGGGTGCAGGCCGTAGTGGATTTCCCGCGCCCGTTCGAGGTCCCCGGACTGCCAGGCTTCGTACATCTCGGCGCACGCGGCCGGGGCGATGTTCGCCGTCGCGCTGACGAATCCCGCGCCGCCGAGCGCCAGCAACGGCAGGCACAGCAGCTCGATCCCGGACCACACCAGCAGTTCCCGCCCGCACTGGTGCAGCACGCGGGAGAAGTGCTCGAAGTCCTTTGTGGTCTCTTTGATCCCGACGAAGTTGTCGCACGAGCGGAACAGCCGCGCGACCGTCTCCGGCGCGAGGTCGACGGCGGTGCGGCTCGGCACGTTGTAGGCGACGATCGGCAGGTCGGGGAACTCCGCGGCGACCGTGCGATACCAGACGTAGAGCGCTTCCTGGGTCGGGCGCGCGTAGTACGGGGTGATCACCAGCGCCGCGTCGACCCCGGCGTCGCGGGCCGCGGAGGTCAGTTCCAGGGTCTCGTCGAGCTTGGTCGAGCCGGTGCCCGCGGCGATCGGCACCCGGTCGCCGACGGCCGCGGCCACGGTGCGGATCGCCTCGGCCCGCTCGGCGATCGTCTGCGAGCTGGGTTCACCGGTGGAGCCGCCGATCGAGATGCCGTGGCTGCCGGACGCCAGCTGCCAGCGCACGAGGTTCGCCAGGCCGTCGTGGTCCACCGCGCCCTCGGCGGTGAACGGCGTCATCAGCGGCGCGATCGACCCGCGGATCGACTGGGGGTCGGAGCGGAAACGCATGCCTATCCTTTCGGGGGCAGGGTCTTTCAGGAGCAGGGTCTTTCTGGGTCAGGAATGGCGGCCGGCCTGGTAGGCGAGGAACGCCTCCAGCGTCGCCAGCCGGTGCTCGCGCACGGCCCGCTCGATCTCGGCGGCGGGGGCGCCATCGCCGAGCAGGGCGAGGATCCGGTCGTGCTCGGCCACCGACTCGTGGGCGCGGCCGGGCACGAAGCTGAACGTCGAGGTCCGCAGCGCGCTCAGCCGGTTCCAGCCGCGCTGGACCAGGTCGAGCACCTGCGGGTTGGGGCACGGGCCGAAGAGCACGGTGTGGAAGTCCCGGTTGAGCGCGGTGAAGCGCGCCGGCTCGAAGTGCCCGAGGCAGTCCGCCAGCCGCGCGTTCAGCGCACGGGCCTCGTCGAGCGCTCCCGGCGGCAGCAGCGGCGCGGCCAGCGCGGCCGCGTAGCCCTCGACCAGCGCGAGGGTCTGCATGGTGTGCTGGTACTCGCTTTCGTCGACCATCGCGACATGCGCGCCGACATTGCGCTCGAACGTCACCAGCCCTTCGGCTTCGAGCAGCCGGACCGCCTCGCGCACCGGCACGACGCTGACGCCGAGTTCCTGGGCGAGCTGGCCGAGCACGAGCCGGTAGCCGGGGGAGAAGGTGCCGTCGGCGATGCGGGCCTTGATCCACTCGTAGGCGATCCGCGACTTGCTCATCGCGGCGCCGTTCACCGCTGCCATTCGGCGTACCTCCCGCTCCAGTGCTCGTTCATCGGGTACAGCCCCTCGACGCGCTCGCCCGCGGCGACCTGCTCGGCGATGAACGTTTCCTGCCGCTCCTGCTCGACCGCCGCGTCGACGACCTCTTCGACCAGCTGAGGCGGGATGACCAGCACGCCGTCGGCGTCGCCCACGATGACGTCGCCGGGGCAGACGGCCGCGCCACCGCAGGCGATTGCGACGTCGGCCTCCCACGGCACGTGCCGCCGTCCGAGCACCGCCGGGTGCGGGCCGGCGTGGTAGGCGGGAATGTCCAAAGCGGACACTGCCGTGACGTCGCGGACGCCGCCGTCGGTGACGATCCCGGCCGCGCCGCGCACCTGCGCGCGCAACGCGAGGATGTCGCCGACGGTGCCGGTGCCGCGTTCCCCGCGTGCCTCCATGACGAGGACGTCACCGGGGCCGAGGGCGTCGACCGCGCGCTTCTGCGCGTTGTACCCGCCACCGTGGGTGCGGAACAGGTCCTCGCGGTACGGCAGGTACCGCAGGGTCCGCGCGCGGCCGGTCAGCCGGGTGCCGGGCTTGGTGCTGGTCAGCCCGTCGATCGAGACGGCGTTGTACCCGCGCTTGCGCAGCTGGGAGGAAAGCGTTGCGGTGCCGACGGATTCGATCCGTTCCCGCAGATCGCCGGTGAGTACGAACCCGGGCTCGGACGTCCCGTGGGCGTCCGCCCGCTGCTGCTCGTCGACGCGGGGGAGCGCGCCGTACGGTCCAAACGGGACAGTCCCGCCGGCGATCGGCGTGACCAGGCGGCCGGTTTTCAGTCCGGCGGTCTGCTGGGTGGTGCTGACCTCGACCTCCACGACGTCACCGGGGCCGGCCACCGAGGCGCCGGCCGGGGTTCCGGTGAGCACGACGTCGCCGGGTTCGAGGGTGATCAGCTGGGAGAGGTCGGCGACCAGCCGGCCGAAGCCGAACAGCAGGTCCGCGGTGGTGTCGTCCTGGACCAGCTCGCCGTTGAGCCAGGTCCGCAGGCGCAGCGCGGCCGGGTCGAGGCCCGCGGCGGGCAGGACCGCCGGGCCGAGCGGGGTGAAGCCGTCGCCGCCCTTCGAGCGCAGGTTGCTGCCCTTGTCGGCGTAACGCAGGTCGTATACGCCGAAGTCGTTGGCGGCCGTGACGCCGGAGACGTGCGACCAGCCGTCTTCCGGGCGGACGCGGCGCGCGGCCCGGCCGATGACCAGCGCGATCTCGCCTTCGAAGCCGAGCAGCTCGGTGCCCGCCGGGCGTTCGAGCACGTCGCCGCTCGCCGCGACCGACGTCGGCGGCTTGAGGAAGTACGACGGCTGGTCCGGGACCCGGCCGCGTTGCGCGGCGCGGGAGCGGTAGTTGAGGTGCAGCGCGATGATCTTGCCGGGGCGCTGCGGAGGGCTGGTCATCCGTGGTTCCTGCCTGCCGGGGGCTCAAAATATCCCAAATAATATACGATCTGGGGTGTGGCGGGACCCCGTTCAGTAGCCGTAGTGCAGCCACACGGACTTGGTCTCGGTGTAGGCGTCGAGCGCCCACGGGCCCATCTCGCGGCCCCAGCCGGACGCCTTGTAACCGCCCCAAGGAGCGGCCATGTCCGGGATCGGCGGCATGTTGACGAACACCGCGCCGGCCCGGATCCCGTCGGCGTAGCGCTGGGCGGTGCGGATGTCGCGGGTCCAGATCGTCGCGGCCAGGCCGTATTCGGTGTCGTTGGCGCGGCCGAGCAGCTCGTCGCCGTCGTCGTAGGCGGTGACGGCCAGCACCGGCCCGAAGATCTCCTCACGCATGATCGCCATCCCGTCGGTGACGCCGGCGAACAGCGTCGGCCGGTAGAAGTAGCCGTCCCCGTCGACCGGGTTGCCGCCGGTCACCAGGTCGGCGCCTTGCTCGCGTCCGGTGGAGACCAGGAAGTCGACGTGGTCGCGGTGCTTGGCCGACACCAGCGGCCCGAGCTGGGTGCTCTCGTCGGTGCCGGGGCCGAGCCGCAGCCCTTCGAGGCCGCGGGCGAGCTTGTCGACGAACTCCTGCTCGCGCTTGCGGTCGACGTAGAAACGGGTGTAGGCCGCGCAGACCTGGCCGGTGTTGAGTGTCGCCCCGGCGAGGTTGCCCGCCACGGCGGCGTCGATGTCGGCGTCGGCCGCGATGATGCTGGGCGCCTTGCCGCCGAGTTCCAGGGTGAGCCGCTTGAGGTTGGACGTCGCGCTCGCCGCCGTGATCAGCCGCCCGACCGCCGTCGAGCCGGTGTAGGACAGGTGGTCGACGCCCGGGTGCTCGCTGAGCATCGCGCCGACCGCGCCGTCGCCGGTGACCAGGTTGACCACCCCCGGCGGGATCCCGGCCTCGTGGGCCAGCTCGACCAGGCGGATGCTGGTCAGCGGGGTGACCTCGCTCGGCTTGATCACCACGGTGTTGCCGGTGGCCAGCGCGGGCGCGAGCTTCCAGGCGAGGATCATCAGCGGGAAGTTCCACGGCGTGATCAGCGCGTTCACCCCGACCGGCTCGCGGCGGGTGTAGTGCAGGGTGTCGGGGAACGACACCGGGTTCGTGGTGCCCTGCAGCTTCGTCACCCAGCCCGCGAAGTAACGCAGGTGCTCGGCCGTGCCGGTCACGCTCACCTGCCGGGACACGCCGATCGGCTGGCCCTGGTCGAGGGTCTCCAGCCGGGCCAGCTCCTCGTGGTGCTCGTCGATGAGGCCGGCCAGGCGGAACAGCAGCGCGGCGCGGCGGACCGGCGTCAGCCCGGCCCACTCCGGCGCGGTCAGCGCGCGCCGGGCGGCCGCGACCGCCGCGTCGACGTCGGCCTGCGACGCGGTGCCGACCTCGTCCAGCACGCGGCCGGTGGCCGGGTCGCGCGTCGGGAGGGCGCCGCCGCCGGCCTCGGTCCACTGTCCGTCGATGCACAGGCGTGTCGCCATCCCGGGTTCCTCCTGCGCGGTCTGGTGAAGACTGTCTGGTGAAAGCCTTCTGGTGCACCGAGTATCGGGCGCCGGAGGGTCGCGGGTCTTGTCCGCTCCCGCATGCCGGTTGACTGACGGCGAAGGAAAACGCCGCGCCGGCCGGGGCGCGGGCCAGGCTGGGCGCATGGACGTGATCGTGGTCGGGGCCGGTTCGGCCGGTTCGGTGCTCGCCCGGCGGCTGGTGGACGCGGGCGCGGCGGTGACGCTGCTCGAAGCGGGCGGCGAGGACGTCAACCCCGCGATCCACGACCCGTCGCGGGCCGGGGAGCTGTGGCACGGCCCCGAGGACTGGGACTACTACACCGTTCCGCAGAAGCACGCGGCGAACCGGCGGCTGCACCTGCCGCGGGGCAAGGTCCTCGGCGGCTCACACGCGCTGAACGCGATGGTCTGGGTCCGCGGCGCGCCCGCCGACTACGACGGCTGGGGCCAGCCCGGCTGGGCCTGGGACGACGTCCGCCCGGTGTTCGAGCGGATCGAGAAGGACCTCCTGCCGGTGGTCCCGAACGAGCCGCTGCACCCGGTCCAGCAGTCTATTGTGGACGCGGCGAGGCAGGTGGGGCTGCCGTTCAACCCGGACTACAACGGCTCGGCCCTCGGCGGCGTCTCGGTCCAGCAGATCACCGCCCGCGACGGCCGCCGGTCCACCACTTGGTCGGCGTACGCGCTCCCGGTGGCCGGCCGGATGACTGTCCACACGGGAGCGACGGTGCACCGGCTGCGCTGCGAGGGCACCCGCGTCACCGGCGTGGTGGCCGAGATCGGCGGCTCGCTGCGCTCGTTGCCCGCCGACCTGGTGGTGCTCGCGGCAGGCGCGCTGGCGTCGCCCGCCATCCTGCTGCGCAGCGGCATCGGCCCGGCGGACGAGCTGGCGGCGCACGGCATCGCGGTCGCCGCCGACCTGCCCGGGGTGGGCCGGAACCTGCACGATCACCTCCTCGCGCCGGTGCTGTTCGCGACGGACCGCCGCGAGGTGACCCGGCCCGGACCGGGCCAGTCGGTGACGCAGACGCACCTGTTCTGGCGCAGCCGCGAGGGCCTGGCCGTGCCTGACACGCAGCCGATCTGTTTCAGCGTGCCGATGTACGAGCCGTGGATGACCGGGCCGCCGACCGGGTTCTCCCTGATGGCGGGCATGGTTTCGCCGGAGAGCCGCGGCAGCGTGCGCCTGTCCGGGCCGTCGCCGGACGACGAGCTGCTGATCGACCTGGCCGCGCTGGCCGAGCCCGCGGACTTCGAAAGCCTGGTGGCGTCGGTCGAGCAGTGCCGCGAGATCGGCCGCGCCCCGGCGCTGGCGGGGGAGTGGGGCGCGCGGCCGCTGTACCCGTCGCTTGGTGACGACGTCCGCGAGTACGTCCGGCGCGCGGCGATCACCTACCACCACCAGGTCGGCACCTGCCGGATGGGCCGTGACGAGCTGTCGGTGGTGGGCCCGGACCTGGCGGTGCACGGCCTGGACGGGCTGCGGATCGCGGACGCCTCGGTGCTGCCGCGGGTGACCACGGGCAATACGAACGCCCCGGCGGTGCTGGTGGGCGAGCAGGCCGCGCGGTTCATCCTCGGCGGGTGACGCTCTGCGCCCCGAGGCGGACGTGCGGGGCTGGCTCGCCGACGCGGGCTGGCGGCCGGTGGACCGGCTGACCCTGCCCGGTTCGCCGCGGGTCCTGGTCGCGGAAGCGGTGTGAGCATGATGTTCGACCCCGCGGTCCGGGAACTGCTCGCCCGCAGCCCCGAAGCGCCGGCCCGGCCGTTGACGGCGGTGGAGTTGCGTCCGCCTTCGCCACGTCGCGGCCACAACCTGGTGCGGTGGCACCGGTCGCGTCCGTGACCGAACACCGGGTGCCCGGTCCGGGTGGTGACCTCCGGGCCCGGCTGTGCTTACCGGACGCGCCGGGCCCGGTGCCGGTGTTCACCTGGATCCACGGCGGTGGCTGGACGATCGGCTCGATCGACGAGAACGAGGTCGCTTCACGGGTGGTGTGCGCCGCGGCGGATCGCGGTGGGCGGCGAGAGTGCCGGCGGCAATCTGTCCACTGTGGTCTCGATGATGGCGCGGGATCGTGGTGGGCCGCCGATCGCGGCGCAGGTGCCGATCTGCCCGGTCGTCACCGCGGTCGCATGAGGAGGTGGCTGCCTACTCGCGGGGGATCTTCGCCTGACTGGGCCCCCTCGCGACGTCGGCGAGCAGGTTGGCGTTGCCGGTCTGATGGACCGGGGTCAGCTTCGCGGCGACAAGCCGCCAGCCGTCGTCGGTGCGGCGCAGGCGGTGCTCACCCCGTCCGTAGAGCACCCAAGTGTTGACGCCGGGGTCATCGCCGAGAGCCGGGTGGTGGTGCAACGCCTGCTCGTAGAAGGCGACGACGGCCTCGTCGCCGTCAACGGTGATCACTTCATTGCTGATCATGTGCTGGGTGAGGTGCACGGGGCCGAGTAACTCGCGGGCGGAGCGAAGCATGTCGTCGGCGGCGACGCTGCCGGCGCTGTCGTCGTTGACTCCGCCGAAATCGACCTCGACGCGGTCGGCGTGCAGGCGCCGGTAGGTGTCCCAGTCTCGGGCGTCGGCCGAGGAGAAGTAGGCGTGGACGATGTTGAGCACGTCGTGCGCGGCATTCGGCTGGTTCATCGGTACTCCGATCCGGAAATCTGTTTCCGGTTGCACTATACTGGCAGGCGGAAAGAAGTTTCCGGTTGATGTCGTCGACGTCACCGGTGCGAAGGGAACTGACACTGAGCATCGAACGAGCGAACCCGGGGGCCGGCCAGTGACCGCCGAGCCGACCGGCGTGACCCGAGGGTCCCGGCGGCTGCGCGCCGACGCCGAGGCCAATCTCGACCGTGTCCTGCGCGCGGCCGAGGACGTGTTCTCCGAGCACGGCATCGAAGCCAGCATCGAACTCGTCGCCCAGCGTGCCGGTGTCGGCCTCGGCACGATCTACCGCCGTTTCGCGAACAAGGACGCGCTGATCGCGGACCTGGTCAACCGGCTGCTCGCCGACGTCGTCGCCGTGGGCGAGCGTCATCTGTCCGACCCGGACGGCACCGGCATGGTCAACTACCTGGTCGAGGTTTCCGGCCTGCTGGCCACCAGCCGCGGCGCCGTCGCGCGGTTGTGGAGCGACCCGTCCAGCAAGGAGCTGGTCGCACGCTCGCGCCGGGTCCAGCAGCAACTCGTCGACGAGGCCCAACGCCACGGCGTGGCCCGCGCGGACCTGGCCGGTGAGGACCTGGCTGTCGCGCTGTGGGCGATCCACGGCATCCTCGACGTCACCCGCGGCCTGCCCGTCAACGCCTGGCGCCGTCACCTGGACTTCGTCGTGGCCGGCCTCACCGGCCAGCCGATCACCGCACCGTATCCGGCCCTGAGCGCCAGGAGGATGACGCAGGTCATCCGGTCCAGCCCGTCGGCCCGCCTGGACAACCGCCCGGGGTCCCGGTGACGACGTCGCCGTCCTCGCGGCCCTCGGCCAGGTACCTGTCCCGCATCCGCTGGTCCGAAAGCGACATCTGCCAGAAGACCAGCAGCACCCGGCCGGCCGTGATGCGCTCGGCGTCTATCGGCATCGAGGACACGCACAGCTCGCGCATCATGTTCAGCGCGCGCTCGTAGGTGGCCTCGATGGCTTCCTTGCTGGGGAAGTACAGCTTGAGGGCACGGTCAGTGCCGGAACACGCGCCGCCCCGCGAACCAGGTCTCCGTGACCTGTGTGCCGGCCACGTCGGCGGTCCGGAACGGGTCCCGGTCGAGCACCGCGAAGTCGGCCGAACGGCCTGGGGCCAGTGTCCCGGTGACGTCGTCGAGGCCGCACGCGCGGGCCCCGCCGAGGGTGAACGCCTCGATCGCCTCGGCCAGGGTGATCGCCTGTTCCGGCCATAGCGCACCCGGCCGCCGGCCGTACGGGTCCTGGCGCGTGACCAGGCCCGCGATGCCCTCCCAGGCGTTCGGCGACTCGCTGACCGGCCAGTCCGAACCGCCGGCGAGCAGCGCGCCGCTGTCCAGCAGCGCGCGGTTCGGCTGCATCCGCGCGGCCCGCTCCGGCGGCAGCACCCCGGCGATGGCCTCCGGGATGACGCCGGGCACCCACAGGAACGGCGAGATGTCCGCGGCGACGTCGAGCGCGGCGAAGCGCGCCAGGTCGTCCGGGTGCACGAACTGGCCGTGCGCCACCTGGAATCGTGCCGCCGTGTGCCCCTCGGCGCGCAGCTTCTCGACGGCGTCGAGCAGCAACCGGACCGACGCGTCGCCGGTGCAGTGGACCTTGGCCGAGAACCCGGCCGTCGCCGCCGTGCGCAGCCAGTCCGTCAGCTCCTCACCGGACATCGTTGTGGCGCCGTGGAAATCGTGGCCGTGGACCGCGTCGGGCCGGTACGGCTCGAGGAACGCGGCCGTGCGCGTCGGCGGGACCCCGTCGAGGAAGATCTTCACGAAGTCGGGCCGGTGGTGCTCGGTGCGATAGCGCCCGGCCAGCTCCAGCAGCGGCGCGCCGACCGGGTCGAACCCGAAGATCGGGTCGTTCACCAGCAGCGACGACACCGCCCAGGCGTCGAGTTCGCCCGCGTCGTCCAGGGATTTCAGCGCGCCGAGGATGTCGGTGGAGACCCCCGCGTCCTGGAACGCGGTGACGCCGTGGGCGTGCAGGATCTCGATCGCCCGCCGCGAGGCCCGGCGATGCTGGTCCTCGGTGAGCCCGCCGGTCACCCGCTCGACGAGCACGCCCGCGGCTTCGAGCAGCAGGCCGCTGGGCTCGCCGCCGTCCCGGACGATCACCCCACCCGGCGGATCCGGCGTCGCCGCGGTGATCCCGGCCAGCTCCAAAGCCCGGCTGCTCACCCAACGGTTGTGATGGCTGTCGTCGGTCAGCGCGACCGGGCGCCCGCCCGCGGCTTTGTCGAGTGCGCGGCGCGCCGAAGCGGTCGACAGCTTCGCCACGAGGGTGGACGGCCAGGCACCGCCGGTCAGCCACTCGTCCGGGCCGAGCTCGCCGGCCCGTGCGCGGACGGCGGCGAGGATGCCGTCGAAGCCCGCGTCCGCGCCCAAGGAGAGTTCGAACAGCTCCGCGCGCCCGGCCATGGCATGGTGGTTGTGCACGTCCACCAGCCCGGGCAGGACAAACGCCCCGTCCAGGTCGAGCACCTCGGTCTTCGGCCCGCGCTCGACGTCTTCGAGGGCGAGGATCTTCCCGTCGGCGACGGCGATCGAGGACGCCCACGGCCGCGCGTTGTCCACTGTGTACACCACGGCGTTGGTGATGACCAGGTCGGCGCTCACGACTGCGCCGGGTCCAGGCCGTCGGGGTGCACGGTGGTGCTCAGCAGCCGCCCGTGCGCGCCGAAGGTGAAGTGCGTCGGCTGCTCCCCGGTGGCGTCGAGTCCGAAGAGGACACCGTGGGAGCGCAGGTGGCGCGCGTCGCGGTGGTCGGCGATCGTCACCGATGCGCACGGGATCACCTTCTCCCGCCAGGTGAAGACGTGGATGCCGGGCCGGACCAGGTAGACGGTGTTCTCGTCGGTGTCGGCCAGCCCGCGCTCGGGCCCGGCCAGGCACTGCCAGGTGTACCAGTGCGGGCTCAGGTAAACGTGCTCGTAAGCGTGCTCTGCGCTGTACACCCACACGACCCGGCGCCCGATCAGCGCGGTGCTCGGCGCCATCGGCTCACCACGGGCCTCGACGCCGTCGAGGGTCGCGGGCCGGAACTCCTGGGTGACGCGCGGCGTGCCGTCGTCACCGATCCGCGTGGTGACGACCAGCGCGCGGCCGTCGCGCACGTCGAGGACCAGCGAGACGGCTTCGCGCGGGTTCGCCGCCGGGTGGAACTGGACGTAGTAGAGACCGTCGTCGACGAGGAACGTTTCGCATGGGTCTTCGGTGCCGTCCCACTCGACGCGGGTGCCGGTGAACCGGGCCGTGTGGTCCGGCCCGTTCCCGTCGTCGTGCAGCACGAAAACGCCGCCGTGCAGATCGCCGACCACGGGGGCCTTGTTCGCGTCGAACCCCGGGGCCAGCCCGTCGAGCGGGAGCCAGGTGGAGGTGTCGGAGAGGGTCATCGCTTCCTCAGTGTTCGCAGGTGGGTTCGCAGGTGGGTCCGGCGCCGGACGGCAGGTCGAGGGCGGGGTTGCGGTCGCAGAATCCGTACGGCCGCAACAGGAATCCGGACTTGTCGACCGGCATCACCGGCCAGTCCTCGGGCCGCGGCACGTGGGTCGGGCCGAACACGTGCCACAGCACGAGGTCGGTGTCGGTCAGGTCGCGGTTCGCGGCGGTCCAGGCGGGCAGGCCCGCGCCACCGGGATGGGCGCCGGGCCGCTCGCCCGCGGGGAACCGCTCGTCTTCGCGGTAGGGCGTCGCCCACAGGTGCTGCGTCGCGAAGGTGGCCCGAGCGTGTACGGACGCTTCGGGCTGGGCCATCAGCGTCGCCGACGGGCGCGGCACGAGCTGGTACGCCGTCGGCTTGCCGAGCCGGTTGGTGCGTTCGGAACTGCGGATCTCCCAGACGCGGGCGCGGGCGGGGTCGGCCCGGCGCCTGGCGTCGTGCTCGGTCCGCAACGGCGTGCTGCGCCAGGTGAACGCGTTGCCGTACGGGTTATCCGGGCCGGTCGGCACACCGGCGACGTCGACCTCGTGCAGGCTGGTGCGCTCGCCGTCGACCTCGACGTCGAGCCGGGCGCAGAACAGGTGCTGGTGCACCGGCGCGAAGAGCCCGGGCGCGATTTCGCTGGCGTGCGGCTGTTCCCGTCCGGGCGTCCCGGCGCCGCAGAAGACGATGCCGGTGGCCTTCGCCTCGAACTCGATCGTGCCGTCCAGGTAGAAGTACCAGTAATGGCCGTAGTCGTAGTTGCCGATGGTGGACAGCGACGAGACGACCAGCCGCCGCGAGCGGCGCACCTCGGGGTTCCCGTCGAGACCGGTGTGCTTCCAGAGGATCCCGTCGTCCTCCTCGTGCAGGCAGACCGCCCGCGGGATCTCCACCGGCTCGCCGTGGTCGTCGGCGACCCAGGCCGGGAAGTAGTGGATGACGCCCAGGCAGTCGCAGCCCAGCCGGAGGTTGTTGCCGTTCTTGCCGAACTGATACTCGCCCGCGTCGAAGTAGCTGATCCAGAACCGGCCGGGCGCGACGTCGCCGTACGGGACGACCATCTCGGGGACCGACGCCCGGTACAGGACCGGCCGGTCCTGGAAGCTCACCTGGTGCAGGGTCAAGCCTTCCCGGGTGTTGAAGCCGACGCGCAGCCGCCAGCCCTCCCAGCCGACCTCGGCGCCGTCGACGGTGAAGCTCGGCCCCTCGGGCTGGGTGATCTCGATCGGCTTCAGCGAAGTCCGCGCGGGCTCGCCGGTGTAACGGCCGTGCTCGGGCGGGACCGGGACGTCACCCTCGTCCTCGACGCGCAGCACCTGCCGCGTGGTCAGGTCGAGGTGCACGACGAGGCCCTCGACCGGGTGCGCCCACGGGCTGTCGCCGTTGTCCTCGCGCAGGAAGGTCAGGGTGCGGATCACGCGGCCGGTCTCGTCGGGGCGCCCGAAGTGACCGGGCGCCAGCGGCGCGCAGAAGGCGTGCTCGACGCGGTCGGCGAGGCCGCGCCGTTCCATCGCGGCCTGCCACCGCGTGGACTCCTTGGTGAGCTTCTCGGCGAGCTCGTACTCCTCGAACAGGTACGACGGCTGCCCTTCGGCCTCCGCCCAGTCGTCCCACGACACCAGCTCGTGGCCGGTCACCGAGACGACGGCCTCACCGGCGCGCCCGGTGGCGGTGTCCAGCAGCGTGTAGCGGATGCGCCGGTCGGGCGTGCCAGTGCGGACGTCCGCTTTCGCCGGTTCGACCGGCAGCACCTGCGGGAACCGGATCGGGCCGCCGGCCAGGCCGGCTTCGGCGAGGACCGCGCGCCCGGCGGACAGTTCGGCGGCGGTCAGCGGGTCGAGGGGGTGCGGTTCGCTCACCCTGGGCAGTCTCGCTTGCCCGCCGCGGCCCGTGGAACCGCCCGTGCGGTCGCGGTCAACAACGGTGCGCTCGCGGCCAACCGCGCGGCGGGCGCCCGCGGTCAGGATGGGCGCATGCGAACGGATCTCGCCGGCCGGGCCGTGCTGGTCACCGGGGCGGCGTCGGGCATCGGGCTGGCGTGCGCGCGGGCGTTCCTCACCGAGGGCGCGCGCGTCGGGCTGGTCGACCGGGAGCCCCCGCCGGTGCTCGAAGGCGACGTCGTCGCGGTCCGCGCGGACGTGACCGACGAGCCCGGGCTGGCCGCCGCGGTCGACGCCGTGGCCCGGCAGTTCGGCGGGCTCGACGTCGTGGTCGGCTGCGCCGGGGTCTCCGGCCCGGTCGGCAAGCCGCTGGCCGGGACCACGGCCGCCGAGGTGGCCGCGGTGCTCGCGGTCAACGTCACCGGGCAGTTCCTGCTGGTCAAGCACGCGCTGCCGTGGCTGGCCGAGGGCGGCGCGGTGGTGCTGCTGGGCAGTGACTCGGCGTTCACGGCCGCCCCGGGCATGGCGCCGTACTGTGCGTCCAAGGGCGCGGTGGTGGCGCTGACCCGGGCGCTGGCGGTCGAGCTGCCGGGGGTGCGGGTCAACTGCGTGTGCCCGTCGGTGGTGGACACGCCGATGGCGCGCGCGGACCTCGGCGCGGTGCTCGATTCGCCCGCGTTCCCGGTGCAGTCGGCCGACGACGTCGCCCGGCAGGTGCTGTTCCTCGCGTCCCCGGCTTCGCGGCCGGTCAACGGCCAGGCCCTGCTCGCCGACTTCGGGATGTCCGGCCGTTCGGCGTTTCCCGCTTAGTTTTTCCAGGAGAGGATCCACAGTGGACACAACCAGCCCGGTCGTCGCGATCACCGGCGGTGGCACCGGAATCGGCGCCGCCGTCGCCCGCCGCTACGCGAGCGACGGCGCCCAGGTGGTCGTGCTGGGGCGGCGGCGCGAGCCACTGGAGAAGGTGGCCGCGGAGACCGGCGCGCACGTCATCACCGCCGACGCGAGTTCCCGCGAGGACGCGGAGAACGCCGTCGCCGAGATCATCACCCGGTTCGGCCGGCTCGACGTCGTCGTCGCCAACGCGGGCGGCCACGGGCTTTCGTCGGTGACCGACACCGGTGACGAGGAATGGGAACTCGCGCTGCGGTCGAACCTGTCGAGCGCGTTCGTGTTCTGCCGGACCGCGCTGCCGTCGCTGGTCGAGACGGGCGGGCAGGTCGTGGTGGTGTCGTCGCTGGCCGGGCTGTTCGCCGGGCCGAACGTGGCCGGCTACACCGTGGCCAAGCACGCGCTGATCGGCCTGACCCGCTCGATCGCCCGCGACTACGGCCCACGCGGCGTGCGCGCGAACGCGGTCTGCCCCGGCTGGGTCCGCACCCCGATGGCCGACGCGGAAATGGACCAGTTCGCCGCGGCGGCGGGCTTCACCGGCGGCCACGACGAGGGCTACCGCCGCGTGACGGCCGAGGTCCCGCTGCGCCGCCCGGCCGAGCCCGCGGAGATCGCGTCGATCGTCCGGTTCCTGGGCTCGGCCGAGTCCTCGTACATCACCGGCGCGGTCCTGGTCGCCGACGGCGGCGCCCACGCGGTGGACCTGCCGACGCTGGCGTTCGAACGCGCCGGCCTGTGACGCTCCGGGGGCGTGACGTACTTCCCCTGGCTAGACCAGCTGCACCCGGCGGTCCAGGACGGCCGAATGGATGCCGACGGACGTTTCCCGCAGGTAGGCCGTCCGCAGTTCGTGCGCCTTCCGGTACTCCTCGGTCGCGAGGGCTTCGCGCATCTTCTCCTCCGACTCGAAGCCGATCCGCACGATGGCGTCGATCGGCTCCTCCTGCCCGTCGGTCACGAGGTCCGTCAGGTAGTACTGCACGTACTCCTTGACCTGGGGGAGGGCCACATAGGTCGGCCCGTACTCCCGTTCCATGAAACGGCGGAAGTCCTCGGTGGAGACCTCGGGGCGCTTCCGGATCACCGTCATCAGTCGCAGCATGCCGCTACCGCCTTCCTGAACACGCCTTCCTGAACACCTGTTCATTGCACGCTATCATGAACAGGTGTTCAATGGCTCGGTGACCAAAGTGGACAACCGGGACCTGCGCGCCGAGCTGGTGGCCGCCGCGATCGCCATGCTGGCGGAACCCCAGGCGGTGGCCGTTCCGTCGCTGCGCTCGATCGCCCGGACCTGCGGGGTGGCCCCTTCGGCCGTGTACTGGCATTTTCCCTCCGAGGCGGACCTGCGCTCGGCGGTGCTCGACGCCGAATACGGCTCGCTGGTCGACGCGGTGGAGTCGGCCCTCGACGCCGCGGGCGAAGCCGACGACCAGCTGGTCGTCGCCGGTGACGCCTACATCGCCTGGGGCGCGGCCCACCCGGGTGCGTACCAGCTCTTGTTCGAGAGCGCCGACGCGCTGCCGGAGACCAGGGCCACGCACGGCCCCAGGCTCCAGGCGCGCATCGTGGAACTCGCCCGGCTCGTCGACCCGGCCGCGCCCTTCGCCGCCGCGCTCCTGCTGTGGTCGGCCTGGCACGGCGTCGTTTCCCTGCGGCTCCACAAAAGCGAATGGGACTGGGGGATGACCGCGCAGCAGGCCAACCGTCGGCTGATCCAAGCGTTACGAGCACCAGGGGGCGCCAACGAGGGGCCAGGCCCTCGATCGTCGAGTTAGATCGAAGATCGATATGGTTTCGGCATGGCTGTCGGTGCTGCACACCCTGTCGCGGATCGTGCCCCGGCGTCATGCCGATCGGGTGGAGCAGCTGCGCGGTCTCATCGATCGGCTGCCGGCTGCTGAGCGTCGCGGGGGTACTCGACCAGATCGTCCAGCTCGCGCAGGAATCCGAGGAGAGGAGCGGGAAGTGAGCGCATTGTCTCCCCAGCCGATCGCCGTCGAGGAGCGGGTTCTCGAGGATCTGCGGTCGCGGCTGCGGGCCACGAACTGGCCGGAAGACGCCGGGAACGAGGACGGGCGGTACGGCGTTCCCAGTGCCTTGCTCCAGGACTTGGTGCGGTACTGGGCCGAGGAGTACGACTGGCGAGCCGCCGAGCGGGCGATGAATGCCTACGAGCACTATTTCGTCGATGTGTCCGGCACGCGCGTCCACTTCATGCGCAAGCCGGGCGTCGGGCCCGATCCGACGCCGTTGATCCTCAGCCATGGCTGGCCGTGGACGTTCTGGCACTGGTCGAAGGTGATCGACCGGCTCGCCGACCCGGCCGCGTTCGGCGGTGACCCGGCGGACGCTTTCGAGGTGATCGTCCCGTCATTGCCGGGCTTCGGGTACTCGACGCCCACCCGGCCGGACATGAACTTCTGGAAGATCGCGGACGTCTGGCACGAACTGATGACCCGGACGCTCGGCCATGCCCGGTACGCCGCGGCGGGTTGTGACGTCGGTGCCCTCATCACGGGACAGCTCGGGCACAAGTACGCCGACGAGCTGTACGGCATCCACATCGGCTCGGCCCTGAAACTCGACCTGTTCACCGGCGACCGGGCCTGGGATTTCTCCGGCGGCAGGCCGATTCCGCCTGGGCTACCCGATGACCAGCGGGAGCGACTGGTCGAACTCGACCGGCGGTTCGCGGTGCACCTCGCCGCGCACCTGCTCGCGCCGAGCACACTCGGGTACGGACTGGCCGACTCCCCGGCCGGCATGCTGGCCTGGATTCTCGAACGATGGATGAAGTGGTCGGACAACGGCGGAGACATCTACAGCGTGTTCACCCGCGACGACCTCCTCACCCACGCGACGATCTACTGGACCGGCAACGCCATCGCCAGCTCGATCCGCACCTACGCCAACAACAACCGATACCCTTGGGCCCCCTCCCACGACCGGACGCCGATCATCGAGGCCCCGACCGGCATCACGTTCGTCGATTACGAGAACCCGCCGGGCGTCACCGGTTCCGAAGCGCGCGTCGAATCGTTCCTGGCCGGCGACCGTGCGGCTTGGTACAACCACGTCAACATCGCGGCCCATCCCAGGGGCGGCCACTTCATCCCGTGGGAGATCCCGGAACTGTGGACTGCTGACCTGGTCCGGACCTTCAGGTCGCGGCTTGGGCCGCCACCGGCGTGAACACCGCACATCGAATCTCACACGCCGTCCGGCAGCTTGCCGAACCTCGCCAGGAGCGCGCGGGCGTTGCGATCGGCTTGGGTGCCAGGCTTGAAGTCCGTGGCCAGACCGGTCTTCGGCAAGTCGGGGTCACTGCTGTTCAGGTGGACCCGCTTGGTGCCGGCGTCGTACCAGATGTCGACGGTGAGCCGTACGTACTTCCGACCGTCAGGTGAGGGCGTTGCCATAGCGTGGTTCCTCCTTGGGGCAGGACGTCACCTCGCAGTCGGCCGCCGGCGGCCCGCTGTTACCGGCAGAGACCGGCTTGTGTCCCCCAGCGCGGCCCTTCAGCCGCTGACCACCTTCGCCGCTCTGGAATCCACTGCACGGCCAGTGGTTTCCCCTCATGCTTTGCACAGCTGCTCTTCACCTCTGGTCCGGCCTCGGCTGGATGGTCCGCGGGCCGGTCTCGGCGAGGTGCCGCTGGAGCCGATCGTGCCGGAATTCCCAGACGGGGCCGGATTGGCGTAGCACTCCGCGCTGGTACGCGTCTTCGAGGAAAACGAGCAGCCGCCAGGGCAGTCGTCCGGTGAGGGGGAGCCACAGGCGGGCCAGGATCGCCCATTGGCCCCAGGCGGTGAGGGTGACGGCGTAGGCGAGCGCGCCGAAGAACCAGTTCAAGATGCCGGCGCCGAGGGCGTTTGCCGGGCGGGTGAAGGATATTCCGTCGGTCAGCCGGGGGGCGACGTCGTGGATCACGGTGTAGAAGACGTCTCCCGTCGCGTAGGTGCCCAGCCCCACGACGAGCCCGAAGATGAGCCCGCCCAGCAGCATCTGGGTGAGTACCGCGTCGCGGTTGGTCTTGACCGAGTCGACCGGGCTCGCCGCCGAGTCGGCGTCGGCGGGTGACTCGAACCAGGACACCAGTCCGATGGCCGCGGCCGCCGCGATACTGAACATGCCGCCGAACATGGCGCCGAGTTCGGCCGCGGCCGACAAGGTGCTGACCATCGTGCTGTGCAGGGTCACGGCGCCCAGAGCGCCCACGGCCCCGCCGAACACGAGACCGCCGATGAACGCGGTGACGACCCTGGTGCGCACCTGCGCCAGCGGGATCGCGCCCGGGGGCAGGCCCCGTCCGATCCGGACGCGGATGCGCGACGGGACCGGCGTGATCACCCGGAAGTGGTGCACGAGGCCGTAAGCCAGCCCGAGCACTGGCCCGGCCACCGACGCGTTGAGGAACCCGTTGACGAACTGGAGCCGCAGCGTGTCCGCGAATGCCCCGCCGTAGATGACCATGGACAGGGGAGCGCCGATGACGACGTAAACCAGCGTGATGGTGAACAGGGAGACGAGCCCGACGACGATGGCGCGCGACCAGATGGGCAGTGCGGTGCCGAGCCCCCACCACGCGATGCCGGACTCCTGCCGGGTGATCCCGTGCCGCGCGAGGTAGTTGAGCCACCGCAGGACCTGGTCCAGATGCCAGTCCTGGTCGCGCCCGTTCGCCTCCGCCGATGACCGGTCCCCGTACAGGGCCGGCACGTAGCTGCCGAGCAGATGATCCTCGACGGCGGCGGCGGTGGGGAACCGATCGGTGTCAAGGAGATCGGCCGGATCTCGCCCCGGGGTGTCGCTGTAGATCGATCGGGCCAGGGAGACCATCAGCGGGGTGCTCAGCGCGGAGTTGACGTTCCGGGCACCAGGCCCTGGGGTGTCGGCTGTCAATTCGGCGACCACCGGATGCCACCGGGTCTCGGCAACGGCGCCGGGGGCCGTGCCGGGGTTGCCGCGCGTCGCACGCGGCAGGTAGTGGGCCAGATCGGCTGGGGTCAGGGTGCCGAGCCGGACCACAGCGGCGGCGGTCAGCACATCGGTGACGGTGACGGCGTCCTCGTATTCCGCGGGACGGCTCGTCAACACCACAGGGAGCGCGGCCCGGTTGAGCGCCTGCAGCGCCGGTCCCCGCAGGCCCTTGGCGATCTCGTCGAATCCGTCGAGAACGGGCAGGATCATGTCGGTCTCGACGAGCGCGGCGGACAGGGTCAGCCCGCCGGACGTGGTCCTGGCGAGGCCGGGGTGGTCGCGGATCAGCAGCCCGCTGAGCCAGTCGCGAAACCGGCTTCGGGTGGGATCCCACGAAGCGACGCTGACGGTCACCGGAACCGGTTGCGCCTGCTCGCGTTCCCTGAGCAGGTCCAGCGTCAACCGCGTGGCCAGCATCGTCTTCCCGGAACCGCCGTCGCCGAGCACCACCAGCCGGCCGGACGGCACCCGCCGGTAGATCTCGGCGATCTGGCCGAACCCGCCGACGAGGTCGACGTCGGCGGCGGGTTCGCCGTCCGGCTGGGCGTGGATGTTGCCGGCGTGATCGCTGAGCACCCCGGAGACGTGCGTCCAGCGGACCGGCAGCGGGAACGGGTCGTGCATCTGCTGATGTTCATACGCGCGCCGCAAACGGATCCCGACACCCATCGCGAGTTCCTCGGCAGCCAGCGCCAGGTGATCCGATTGCCGCGGTCGCCGGGGCACGATCGGTTCCGCCGGACTGGCTGCGACCTCGCCGCTGGAGTCCTCTTTTTCCGGACCGGCGGCAAGGGCGAAGAACTCCTTCTGCTCGTTCGCCGACAATGCCAGCGCGTCCGCGAGCAGTTTCACGGTGGCCGTCTGCGGATTTGTGCGTTCACCGCGTTCGAAACCACGAATCGTGCGCACACTGACCCCCGAGCGGCCGGCCAGGTCTTCCTGGGTCATCGCGGCGCGGCCCCGAAGCTCGCGCAACACCTCCTGGAACGTGCTCGCCACGATCGCGCCCTCCTGTTGGTGTCCCGCTCCCCGCGTGGACCTTATCGGCAGCACCGGCAACCTATGGCCGGGGACGTTGCCGGTTCACGGCATTGAGCTGCGCACGGCCGGCCGACAGGCTGGCCGCATCAACGAAACGCGAGGTCAAGGAGGTTGCGACATGAAATGCCGCAGGATCGGATGCAACCGGCCGCTGCTGACCTGTCGCGCGTGTAAGGGAAGCGGCGGCGTGATCACCACCTGCTCCGCGTGCGCCGGCAAAGGAATGGTGTGCCCGCACCACGGCAAGCACGGCACCTGAGTGCCGGGCCACCACAGATCTGAAACGATCTCGCGTTCGCCGGAGTGAAAGTGATCGTTCATCGCATTTTTCGGGGAGGGGAAGTAATGGACGTGGTGATACTGGCGGGCCAGGCGATCGAGGTGGCCGCGGACCAGATGGCGGGTGCCGCTGCCGGAGCGGCGAGCGGGCCGGACGACGAGGCGGTTGCCGGCCTACGCCGGGTGGTGACGCAGCGCCTCCGTCAGACCGGCTTGGGTGCCGCTGTCCTCACAGGCTTGGAGGAGCAGCCGCGTGACCCGGGAAGGCGCGGCATGGCCGCGTCGGCTCTGGCGGAGTCGGCGGCCTCCGACGAGGCCTTTCGGGCCGAGCTGTACTGGGCAGTGCACGCCGTGTTCGGCGCCCGCGGACCCGCAGGGCAAGCTGCGACCGGCCAGCAGGCGAACGTCAGCGCCGGGGGAAATCTGGCGATGTCGCGCAGCGATATCGCCGCCGGGAACATCGACAAGTCCCGACGCACTCGTATCAGCACGGGTGGCTGGATCGTGGCCGGTTTGCTCGCGATCGGAGCCGGCACGACGGGAGTCGTGGTCGCAGCGAGCGGTCCGACGGATCCCGCGAAGATTGGGACCGAGCGCAATGAAGATGGCGTCCGGGCGGCTGTGACAGCTTATATGGAAGCATTTTCCGCCAAGGACGGCCCACGCACCTGCGCTTTCGTGAGACAAAGCAAGAGGGATGTGAGCTACGTCGACGGGTGCGCCGAATACCTGGCAAGTCACGTATTCGCCACCATTTCCGCCGATCGGCTCGAGCTGGTGAAAAAAATCAGTATCGGAAAAGTCGAGATCAGTCCGAATTCTGACAGTGCCGAGGTGTACTTCATGGTGGGTTCCGAGAGTGGAGGTGATCCTCTCTGGGTTGAATACGAGAGCGGCAGATGGTTCGTCGACGTCAACATCGACCGGTTGGGCAGTTCGTAGGCCGGCGCGGCCGCCGGTTCGCAGCAAGGTGAACGGCTGGAGCGCACAGCCAGGGAAGCTCGTAAAGGCAGGCTGGAGCCGTTGCCTGCCGACCTGGTCCGGAAGATCGCGCTGGCGATGCTGCGCGCGCTCATCGAGGCGCACGACGCGGGCCTGGTGCACCGTGACGTCAAGCCGGGCAACATCATGCTCTCCGCCGACGACGGGTAGACGTCTTCAATCATCGCCTACGACGAGTTCCGGGCGCCGCGGAACTCACCCCGCTGGTCACCCGGCTGCTGGAGATAGACCCGGAACGACGTCCGACCGCCCACCAGGCGCTGGCCCTGGCTACTGCGCCACAACCTCACGGTCGTGATCGGCCTCCTCGTCTGGCACTCCGTAAAGCAGGAGCAACGGATTCGGTAACGGGCCCGGATGCGAGCTGCAACTCCAGAACGATGACATCTTCATTCAGGTCGATCTCAGCGGCGGGACTTCTTGACAAGCGGCTAAGCCAATTCCCGTAGACGCCGGCAAAGTCGAGTCATGTCCCCAAATAAGCGGCATGCAGCGTGCCAGCCAAGTCCAGCAGCGTCTGCGCGTCGCCCGCATACGTGACGCGGCCGGAAGAGACCACCAGTGCCTCCTGGGCGACGCCGAGCGCGAGGTGCGTGAACTGCTCCACCAGCAGGATCGCCGCCCCCTCGGCCGCGAACCGGCTGACCACCGGCAGCAGGCGGGTGAAGACGACCGGCGCGAGGCCCAGCGACATCTCGTCGATGAGCAGGAACGCGGGGCGCGCGGCGAACGCGCGGGCCAGCACCACCATCTGCTGCTCGCCGCCGGACAGCAGGGCGGCGGGGGAGTCGCGCCGTTTGGCCAGTTCGGGGAACAGCTCCAGCACCTCGTCGAGGCGGGCCGGGGTGCGGGCGGTCAGGCGGAGGTTCTCCAGCACCGTCAGCCCGGGGAACACCGCCCGGCCCTGCTCGATGTGCGCCAGCCCGAGCCGCGCCCGCGCCACCCGCGAGTGCCGCGTGACGTTCACCCCGCCGAGGTGCACGCTGCCCGCGGACGGCGCGACCACTCCCGACACGGCTTCCAGCAGGCTGGTCTTCCCGGCCCCGTTCGGCCCGACCAGCGCCGTGATGCGGCCCGGTTCGAGGACGAGGTCGACGTCCCGGATCACCGGGCCTGCCCCGCGCCGCACGGTCAGGCCGGTCACCCGCAGCGCGTTCACAGCAGCTCCGTTTCGCCCATGTACGCCTTCAGCACGGCCGGGTCGGCCAGCACCTCGGCCTGCGGACCGCTGGCCAGCACCGCCCCGAAATCGAGCACGGTCAGGCGGTCGCACACCGAGCGCACGAGGTCGAGGTCGTGCTCGATGAGCAGCACCGACACCCCGAACCGCGCCGGCACCTGCCGCAGCCGCCGCCCGAACGCGACGTGCTCCTCGTGCGGCAGGCCGGCCGCCGGCTCGTCGAGCAGCAGCACCCGCGGCCGGGCCAGCAGGTGGCCCACGACCTCGACGAGCCGCCGCGCCCCGGCGTCCACTCGCGACAGTGGCGTCCGGGCCGGTGGGCAGCCGAAGTACTCGAGTGCTTCGGCCACTTCAGACCCGGTGAGCCGGCGCCGGGCGACGAACCGGACGTACGCGCCGACCGTCAGGCCGGGCGGGACGCGGTCCTGCTGGAACGTCCGCCGCAGCCCGGCTCGGGACCGCCGGGTGGGGGAGCCGGTCAGCGGACGCCCGCCGAGGGTGACCGTGCCCGTGGCCCGGGGCAGGAACCCGCTGATCACGTCGACCAATGTGGACTTGCCGGCCCCGTTCGGCCCGATCACGCCCAGTATCCCGTGTTCCGGCACGCAGATGTCCACATCGGACAGTGCGTGGACGTGACCGAAGCTCACGCTCAGCCCGCGCACCTCCAGTACCGGGTCGCCGGGCGGCAGCGGCTCGACGTCGGCGAGGTCCGGGGTGAGGCCGGGGCCGGCCGGGACGCGGGAGCGGCGGCGGTACCAGAGGTTCCGCCAGGCTGTGCCGAGGTTGCCGCGCCCGGCCAGCGCCTGCACGCCCAGCACGCCGAACACCACGAACCCCCAGTCCTGTGGCACGCCCCAGCGCTTCAGCAGCTCCGGCACCGCCACCCAGAGCAGCGCGCCGAACACCGCCATGTCGATCAGGTGCGCGCCGGACATGATCGCCAGCACGTACAGCGCGAGCGACTGGATCGCGGTGAAGCTCGCCGGGAACGCCAGCCCGACCTGCCCGGTGAGCAGCCCGCCGCTGATCCCGCCGAGCGCGGCGCTGACCGCGAACGCCGTCAGCTTGGACGTCCGCACCCCGGCGCCGACCGCGGCGGTGCCCCGCTCGGAGAAGGCCACCAGCTGCCAGCTGCTGCCCCAGCGGCCGCGGCGCAGGAAGTGCACCACCAGCCCGCAGGCGACCAGCACCAGCACCGCGAACAGGAAGTACGAGCGGTCGTCGGAGAACGCGTCCGGCCGCTCGACCGCCAAGCCCGCGGTCGCGCCGGGGAACTGGATCTGCACCAGCGTCAGGTCGGCGGCCGCGGCGAGCCCGAGGGTGACCACGGCCAGGGTGATGCCGCGCAGCCGTAACGCGGGCAGCCCGACGAGCACTCCGGCGGCCGCCGCGGCCAGCCCGCCCAGCAGCAGCCAGACGACGAACCCGCCGGGCACGCCCGCGACGTTGCACGCCGACACGACAAACGCGCCGACCGCGCCGAAAGTCAGCTGGCACAGCGAGATCATCCCCGCCGTGCCGGTCACCACGCCGAGGCCGAGCAGGGCGATCGCCGCGACCACGGCGCTCAGGCCGAGATAGACGAAGTACCCGGCCAGCCCCACGCTCAGCGCGTAGCCGATCGTGACGGCGGCCGCGGCGACGGCCAACGGCAGCCCGAACCGGCCGAGCGGGCTTTCAGCGAGCCGCATCCCACACCTCCTTGCGCTGTGTCCACAGCAGCAGCGCCACGATGACCAGGAACGGGAGGAAGTACCGCAGCACCGACAGCCGGTCGGACTGGGCGACCGCGCCCTGGGCCATGCCCAGCACCAGCCCGCCCGCGACGGCGAGGTCGAGCCGCCGGAACCCGCCGAGCAGCGCGGCCGCGGCCGCCGGGACCACCAGCATGGCCAGCGACGTCGGGTCGTTCGACTGCGACGGCGCGACGATCGACACGGCGAGCGTCGCGATCACCCCGGTGACTGTCCAGACGCCGACCGACAGCGGCCGGGCCGGGATGCCCAGCAGCTCCGCCGTCGTCGGCCGCTCCGACAGCGCCCGCAGCCGGACGCCGAGCGTGGTGCGCGCCAGCACCGCCCGGCAGCCCAGCGCCACCAGCACGGCCAATACGACGGTGACCACGGTGACCTGGCTGACCACTACACCGCCGACGGTGAACGCCGGCCCGGCCAGCAGCGGGTGGAACGGCTGCGGCTTGGTGCCGAACAGGATGAACGCCAGCGAGATGAGCAGCAGGAGCACGGCGACGGTGACCGCCGACCGCGTCCCGGTGTCCGCCTCGGCGAGCCAGGTCGACACGATCCAGCCGAGCACCGCGCTCAGCGCGCCCCCGAGCACGATCCCGGCCACGGTGGCCAGCCACTCGGGGAGTCCTAAGTGGATCGAGAGGAACACGGCGACGTAGCAGCCGAACATCCCGGTGGCGGACTGCGCGAAGTTGACCACCCGCACCAGCCGCGACATCAGGGTCAGGCACACCGCGAGCACCGCGTAGAGCCCGCCGGCGGCCAGGCCGGCCAGAGCACCCTGCAGCATCGACGTCCTCCTGTTCTGACGTGCCCTGAAGGCCACCTTGAGGGCATATACGACCCTGAAGGTGGCCTTCAGGGCATCACGGGCAGAGCGGGACTGGGGATCAGGATTGGGGGATCCGCAGCCAGTCCCGCGCGGCCAGCTTCCACTGGTTGCTGCCGGTGGCCAGCTCGATCGGCCAGCCCGCGGTGTTGTCGTGGTGGGCGGCGGCCGGGCCGAACAGGTACGGCGTGCCCGCCATCGGGTCACTGACGGGTTTCATCTCGTGCAGCGCCTTGGTCACCGACTCGCGGGTGACGTCGCCCTTGATTCCCTTGATGACCTGAAGGAAGTACTTCGCCGCCAGATAACCACCCTGGGAGAACGCGGTCAGCGGGATCCGGTTCTTCGTCATCAGCTCGCGCCAGTCTTTCGTCTGTGGGCTGCCGGCGTCGGTGTACGGGTAGAACTCGGCGGGCACGTAGACCCCGGCGCCCGCGTCCGAGACCGCTTTGGCGTAGTTCTCGCTGTACACGCTGGTCAGCAGCAGCCACGTGACGTCGTTCCAGCCCTGGGCCTGCGCGGCCTTGAGCTGGCCGATCGAGTCGGGCTCCACCGGGTTGACCGTGATCGCCTTGCAGCCCGCGGCGCGGGCCTTGACGATCGAGGAGGTGTAGTCCGAGCCGCCGTAGGGCAGGGTCGAGTCGAGGTACTTCAGCTTCTTGCCGGTGATCCTGGTCCACTCGCCGATGGCCGCCTGGTACGCCGGGAGCGTGTTGCCCGCGATCTCCAGCAACGCGCAGATGTCGTTCAGCTTCAGCACTTCCGAGCCGTAGAGCAGGCTCAGCGTCATATCGTGGAACGGCCCGACGTTGGCCGGCGCGATGTTCGGGCTGGAGAAGCACGCCGGGTCGACGCCGATGCCCGGCACCGAAAGGATCTTCTGCTGCTCGTAGTACTTCGTGTTGATCTCGCACTCGATCAGGCTCGACGAGCCGACGAGCGCCACGGCCTCGTCGCCGCCGACCAGTTCACGCGCCGCTGCCGCGGCGGCCGCCGGGTCGCCCTTGTCGTCGATCGCGTGGTACTCGATCTTCCGGCCGTTGACACCGCCGGCGGCGTTGGCCGCGTCGAACACGGCTTTCGCGGCCTGCGACGCCTCCGGGAAGGTGGCTGCGCCGCTGAGCGCGTTGACCGAGCCGACCACGATCGGCCCGTCGGTGCCGGCTCCGGTCCCGGCGCACCCGGCGGTGGCCAGCACCACGGCGAGTGTCAGCGCGGGCAGCGTCTTCCTGGTGAAGGTCTTTCTCATGACTGCTCCAAGGCGGCCACGACGGGCGCGGAGTCGACGATCTGCTCGAAGCTCACGACCACGCCCGCGGCGAACCGCCAGACGTGGGCGACGCGGGCGGTGAAGGACTTGCCGGTGCCGCGGTGGGTGCCGGTGTAGGTGCCGAGGCCGACCACGGTGTCGCCCGCGTCGAGCTGGTCGGCGAGGGTGAAGCGGTAGCCCTCCCAGTCCCGTCCGATCGCTTCGAAGACGTGCTCACGGACTTCGTCGGGGCCGGTATAGGTTCCGGCGTAAGGAAACCCGGCGGCCTCCGTCCACTTCGTACCGGTGCCGATCGGGGCGAGCATGCCGACCAGGTCGCCGCGGTCGCTGGCCGCGTAGTGCGCGCTGATGACGTCCATATTGGACACGGGGGAGGCTCCTTCAGACGGGCTGGGCGTCGGGGTAGGCGACCGAGCCGAGGGGGTAGACGTGGCCGCCGGCGCGGGAGTGCTCGGACCGGCCGTCGCCGGTGAGGCCGAGGAAAACGCCGGTGGTGCGCAGCGCGTAACCGAGGTCGTGCAGCCACACGCTGGCCACCGCGATCCGGAACTCGCGGAAGCAGAACAGGTAAAGGCCGTCGGAGAACTTCCACACCGTGGACAGGTCCATGTCGCCGTGGCCGCGCTGCACGCCTTCGAGGCACTGCCAGGCATAACGCCCGGACGAGACGTAGACGTGCTCGTACAGGTGATCGGGGCTGTAGCGGTAGAGGTTGCGCTTGCCGATCAGGTCCCGCGACGGCCCGGGCGCGGTGCCGGACGGCGGGCCCCCGTCGATCGTCCCGGCCTGAAAGCTTTGGGACACCCGGGGAACACCGTCGACCTCCTCGGCACCGATCACCGAGCGGACGGCGAGCGCGCGATGGGTCGAGGTCGAATAAACGACCGTCAGCGCTTCACCTTCGACGCTGGTGAGCGGCAGATTGACGAAGTACACGTCCTCGCGGACGGCGACGGCGTCGTAGGGATCCTTGACCCCGTTGCAGGTGGCGTGCTCCGCGTCTTCGAAGACCAGCGCCAGTTCGGCGCCGTCGTCGAGGGTGACGGTGACCGAGCGGCCGGTGAGGTCGGCGTCGGGCAGGCGGTAGGTGGCGATGCCGGCGGCGAACTCGTCGTAGGTGCGCCAGCCGTCGGAAGGGGCTTCGGGCATGGCCTCATCGTCGGGCCGCGGGGCCCGCCCGGCGAGCGGTCACGCGCTGGGCGGCAAGAGCCGGTCGCTGACGGTCAACTCCCGGCGCAGTTCGCTCGGCGCGCGGCCGAACGCCGTTTTGAACACCCGGCTGAAATGCGCGGCGTCGACAAATCCCCACCGCGCGGCGATGGCCGCGACCGGGCGCCCGGCGTGCACCGGGTCGAGCAGGTCGCGGCGGCAGTGCTCGAGCCGCCGGGTCCGGATCCAGCCGGCCACGGTGGTGCCCTGCTCCTGGAACAGCCCGTGCAGGTGCCGGGTCGAGATGAAGTGCTCGGCGGCGATCCGCGCCGGGTTCAGCTCGGGGGAGTGCAGGTTCGCGTCGATGTGCGCGCGGATCCGGCGCATCAGCTCGTGGTGCGGGTCGGCGTGGGTGTGCGCGAGGTCGAGTTCGGTGGCGAGCATGGTGGCGAGCAGGTCGACGGCGCTCTGCGCCAGCCGCGCGCCCGCCGGGCCGCCGAGCTGGTCGAGGTTGCTGCCGAGCTGGGCGAGGTAGGGCACGACGACGTTGCCGACGCCCTCCTTGCCCGACATGCGCACCGCGGTGAGCCGCCCGACGAGGTCGGCGGGCAGGTCGATCAGCCGCTGCGGGAACATCACCACGAGGGTGCGGAAGTCCTCTTCGAACACCAGCGAGTACGGCCGGTGGGTGTCATACAGCGCGACGTCGCCGGGCCGCAGCACGGCCTGCCGGTCGTCCTGTACCAGCAGGCCGGTGCCGGCCAGGATCAGGCTGAGCTTGTAGTAGCGGCGCTCTCCGCGCGCGATCAGCTCGGGCGTGCGCTCGACGACGTGCGCGGACGCGGTGATCTCGGAGACCTGCACCTCGTCGGCGTTCGACGACCGGATCCGGCCGCGGAACCCGTCCCCGGCTCCGGCGGCGCCCGCGGTCACGTGCAACGGCACGAAGGACTGCGAAACCACGGTGCGGAACTCGGTGAAGTCCCGGGCGATCAGGGTCGTGGGGGCGGTCACGGGGCACCTCACAGCGTCGGGAGTGTCGTATACGATAAGCGATACGATCCTCGCCGACAATGCTCCCGCGGTACCGGTCCGGCTACGCCCGGTGGCGCCGGGCCGGCCGATCAGGCCCCGGTCCACCCGGTGCGGCGCAGCCAGTCCTCGAAGGTCAGCAAGCCGGGGTGCAGGCGGCGCAGGAGGGTGATGTCCCGGTCACGGCTGAAGACGTCCCGGTCGCCGAAGAACCGGAACATCGCCGCGTAGTCGTGGCCGGAATCGGGGATCGCGGCGCGCAGGTCGTCGTGCGACATCGGGGTGTAGGCGCAAGGTCGGCCCGTGACCCGCTCGAAGGCGGCGGCGATCTGGTCGCCGGTCAGGCTGTCGCCGATCACCGCGAGGTCGCGGGCGCCCCAGGACTGCCAGTGGCCGAACATGTGGACGGCGAACCAGGCGATGTCGTCGAGGGCGACGAGCGGGTAACGGGCGGCGCCGAGGGGGAGCTCGAAGGTCAGGCCGCCCCGGCCGTCCGGCCGGGGAGCGAGCCGGTCGCGCAGGTTTTCGAAGTACGGCGCCGTGGTCAGCACCGAAACGTGGTTCGTGTACCAGCCGTCGGGCTCCTGGCGGAGCATCTCCTCCGACCGCATCAGGCCGATGTGCGCGGCGACCGCGGCCTTGCTGTCGAAGTGCGGGACGGGGTGGCCGGTCAGCGTCACCGCGCTGTCCAGCGACGACCAGATGAACCGCTCCACGCCCGCTCGGTGCGCGGCGGCCAGCAGGGCCAGGCCTTGCCGGTATTCGCCCACGGCGCTGCCCGTCGCGAAGAAGTCGGTGTTGGCGAACACGGTGTCGGTCTTTTCGACCAAGGCGTCGATGTCCGCCAGGTCGGAGCGGAGCAGCTCGATGCGGCCGGGCGCAGTGGCGGCGAGTTCGGTGGCGTGGGCCGACTCGGGATCGCGGGTGGGGACGATGACGGTGGCGGTGTCGTTGCCGCTGGTGGTGAGCAGGCGGTGGACCACGCGGCGGCCCATCGCCCCGGTGCCGCCGACGACGAGGATGCGGTTCATGACTTCCTTCCTTGGTGGGTGAGCACGTGCTCGGCGGCCTGCGCGTGGGTGGCGACCCAGACGTCGCCGGAAGCGCGGACGTGGTCGAGGATCTGGGCGACCAAACCCGCGAGGAGCGGCCGGCCGCCGACATGGGCGTGGACGGTGAGCCGGAAAACGCCGGGGCCGGGGGCGGCGAGCAGCTGATCCAGCAGCTCCCGGTGCAGGTCGCGGTAGGCGTGCGGGCTCGTCGCGCCGTCGCGGACGTCGGAGTGGTCGCTGTGCATGAGCGAGACCAGCGGGCCGTGGGCGGTGGGCAGGACCTGGGGGAGGTCGTGGTCGCTGTGGTCGCCGGTCCAGCGGTAGCCGGCCTCGGTGAGCAGGCCGGAGGTGTGCCTCGACCCGGTGGCACGCGGGCTCATCCAGCCGGTCGGGCGAACGCCGGTGACCCGGCTGAGGATTTCGGTGCAGCGGCGGATGTTGTCCCGCTCGGCGTCGAGGCCGAGCATCGCCGGCACGATCTCCTGGGCCCAGGAGTGCGCGGCGATTTCGTGCCCCGCTTCGTGCACGGCCGCGACGGTGCCGGGGTGCCGCTCGGCGACGAGGCCGTTGACGCCGAAGGTGGCGGGCAGGTCGCCGAGGACGTCGAGCAGCCGCGGGACGCCGGTGGTGACGCCGTAGTCCACCCAGGACGTGCTGTGGGTGTCGTCGACGCCCGGCAACGGCCACGCCGCGGCCATCGGCGCGTAGGCGGGCCAGTGCCCGGGCGACCACAGCTCCACCGCGACCGTGACCAGCACGGCGACCTTCCGCCCGCCCGGCCAGCCGATCCCTGCTGTCATGCGCTTTCCCCTCTCCGGTGGCTCCTGCCGGAGACGTTAGAGAGGAGGCAGGAACCTCCAGGTTCCTGGCGGCGGGCTACCGTCGGGGGGTGCGTGCGTACTCCGGCAGCGTCTTCCTCGCCGACTGCCCGGCCCGGCTGGCGATCGAGATCATCGCCGACAAGTGGGCCGTGGTCGTCCTTTTCGCGTTGAGCCGGGCGCCCTGCCGGCACGGCGAACTGGTCGGCCTGATCGGCGGGATCTCGCGGAAGGTGCTGACCCAGACCCTCCGGCGGCTGCAGGGCTACGGCCTGGTCGACCGCCACGCCGCGGGCGGGAAGGTCGAGTACGCGCTGACCGGCCTCGGCCGGACGCTGGTGGAGCCGATCGGCGTGCTGACCGAGTGGGCCCACGTGCACGGCGGGGCCGTGGTGGAGTTCCGGGATGCTCGGTGATTCAGGTCTCGTGAGTGTTTATGACGGTTAGAACCGTCATAAACACTCACGAGGCTTACTGCGCGCGGCCCGGGCGTCCGGCCAGTCCGGTGGCCGCGGCCAGCGCCGCCAGGCAGGCGGTCGCGATGAAGAGGTTGGGGTCGAGGCCGAGCACCTTCGGCGTCTGGTCCTTGAACTCCTCGTCCACCAAGGTGGTGCCCGGGAAGAGCGTGGCGCCGTACATGCCCAGCCAAGGGGTGGACATGATCGCCGCCGCGGTCAGCAGGTTGCGGTCCGGGTCGCCCTTCTTGGCCGCGAGCAGCGCCAGCCCGCCGGCGCCCAGCAGCTGGCTCATGACGATGTACTGGGCGTCGTGGAACTTGGCGTGGCCCGGCCACCGGGGGTTGCGCAGGTGCTGGCGAGCGGTCCGCGGCACCAGGAAGTCCGCCGTCAGCGCGCCGACGGTGGTCGTCGCGCCGACCAGTCCGACCAGGAACCGGGCGGCTGACTTCTTCCTGCTCCGAACACTGCGTGGTTTCATGGCGACCAGGAAAGCACCTCCACCTTGCTTGAGGTCAAGCCCGGTCACACCGCCGTCGCCGGTGGACGGCGATCGGACCAGGCGGCGGCGCGTTCGAGCTGGCCGGCGAGCCGGATCAGCACGTCCTCCCGGTTCTGCGCGGCGACGAACTGGAGGCCGATGGGCAGGCCGTCGGCGTTCCAGTGCAGCGGCAAGGAGATCGCGGGCTGACCGGTGATGTTGAACGGAAGGGTGAAGGCGGCGAGTTCGGCGGAGCCGGCGGCCAGGTGCTCCGGCTTGGCCTCAGGCGCCAGTTCGCCGAGTTTTCGGGGCGGTACCGCCGAAGTCGGGGTCAGCAGGACGTCCAGCTCGTCCTCCCACAGGGCGGCCACACCACGAGCCCAGCGCTGGGACGCGCTGATCGCGCTCAGCCACTGGACCGCGGTGACCTGCCGGCCCGCTTCGACGAGCGCCGCGTTCATCGGCTCCAGCACCGACGGGGACAGCTGCTCGCCCAGGCGTTCCGACCAGCTCTCGAGTTCCCACGCGACTGCGGCGGCGAGCACCGGCGGCATCGTGTCGAACAGGCCGGGGGCGTCCAGCGCGGGGGCCGCGGCCGGAGCGACGTGGTGGCCGAGCGATTCGAGCAGGCGGGCGGTGTCCTCGACCGCGGTGACGCAGTCGGGGTGCGCCGGTTCGCCGGTGCCGGGCGCTGCGGTCCGGAAACCGATGCGCAGGGGCTCGGGATCCGTGCCGGCCTCGACCCGGTAGGGACGGGCCGGCGGCGGTGCGCTGTAAGGATCGCCGGCCGCTGCCCCGGCGGTGGCGTCGAGCACCGCCGCGGTGTCCCGGACCGACCGGGTCAGGACGTGTTCGTGGGTAAGGAAACCCCAGTAGTCGCCGTACTGCGGCCCGAGGCTGTTCCGCCCGCGGCTGGGCTTGAGCCCGACCACCCCGCACGCGCTCGCCGGGACGCGGATCGAGCCCGCCATGTCGTTGCCGTGGGCCACCGGGACCAGCCCCGCGGCCACCGCGGCGGCCGAGCCGCCGCTGGAACCGCCGGGCGAGCGCGTCAGGTCCCAGGGATTGTGGGTCGCGCCATAGGAGAGGGGCTCGGTGGTGAAGCTCGTCGCCAGTTCGGGGGTGTTCGTCCGGCCGCAGAACACGAAACCCGCCGCGCGCAGGCGTGTGGCCAGATGCGAGTCCTCCGTCGCCCGCCAGTCGCGGTCGCGCAGCGCGCGCATCCCGCCGTGCACCGGATCACCCGCCCAGTGGGCGAGGAAGTCCTTCAGCAGCAACGGAACCCCCTGAAACGGTCCCTCGGTGATCGAAGCCGCTTCACGCCGCGCCAGCTCGAAACGTGTGCTGATCACGGCGTTGAGGTCGCCGTTGTGCTGTTCGATCCGGGCGATCGCGGCGTCGACCAGTTCCAGCGGCGTCACCGAACCCTGGCGGACGAGGCCGGCCTGAGCCGTGGCGTCCAGCCACCTGAGTTCGTCGGCGGTCGTGGTGGACCGGCTCATCCGTGGCACTCTCCTTCGTTCTCGTGGGCTCGTCAGAAGTAACTCCCGGCCCAGGACGGCCTTCGGGTGGCGAACAGCGCGTCGGCGTCGGGCAGGGCGGCGGGGTCGCGGACCTCGACCCGGCCCGCGCCGGCCAGCGCGGAGAGCCGCCAGCCGCCGAGGTAGGCCATGGCCAGCGTGGCCGCGTCGCAGCGGAGAGCGGCGGGTTCGTCCGTGCGGACAGCTCCGTCGGACGTGATCCGGTAGGGGCCGGTGTTGGCCGGCAGCAGCGGGTCGTCGACCGCCACGACCACGGGCCGGGCCGCGCCGTACTCGCGGGCGGCCAGTGCCTCCGGCACGTCGACGAGCCGGACCCAGTGGTCGTCCTCGATCAGCGTGACCTGGCTGACGCGGTGGTCGGCGAGGATCAGCTCGATCGGCTCGTCGAGCGGCCGGGACCCGGCGACGATCCGGTCGACCAGGTCGGCGCCGAGCAGGAAGCGCCACAGCCCCGCGAACGCGTCCGGGGTGCCCGTGACCAGGTCGGTCAGCTTCAACGTCCTGGTCTTCGGGCGCTCCTGCTCGGTCGTGACGGTGTAGCAGGCGTACCCGTCCGGCCCGTCCGGGCCGTGGTGCACCACGGTTTTCACCGGCGCCGGCTCCCGCCGGGCGAGGTCCTCGTACAGCCGCCACACCACGTCCGGGCGGGTCATCATGCCGGGCCGGTGCGCGATCCGGTCGTAGACGGCGGGCAGGACACCGGTCGCGTCGCCGGCGTCCAGCAGCTCGACCCGGCCGCCCGCCGGAACGCCGGGGGTCAGCCGGGCACGGTGCCGGTCGACCTCGTAGGTGCGCCGGCGGCCCGCCAGGCCGAAGCCGAACCGGCCGTAGATACCGGCTTCGGAAGCGCCGAGGCAGGCGAAGGCGACGCCTCGGGCGGCGAAGTCCTCCAGCTGGGCGGTCATCATCGCGCGCAGGACCCCGCGGCGGGTGCGGTCGGGGCGGACGCCGACCCCGCTGATGCCGGCCGCCGGGAGCCGGGCGCCGCCGGGAACGGTGAGCTCCGCGTCGAAGGAGCGGGAAGTGCCGATGAGGTCCGGGTCGAACGCCCCGATCGCGCCACCGGGCTGGTAGGCGAGCGCGGCGCCCGCCCACTCGGCGTCGGTGTTCGGCGGCAGGTGGAGCGCGCCGCGGAAGAGCGAACTGGCCGCTCGGTGCTCGTCGGTGCGCAGCGTGCGGACGGTGGTGCCGTTCATCCGGGCAGGCAGGCCTCGTCCGCGCCGAACCGCGACCACCACGAGGTTTCCCCTCGCGCGCCGGGACGGCTGAACGAGAAGTGGACGTGATCGGTGTGCGGGTGCGGCCCGGCGTACGGCCGCCAGCCCTGGTCCGCGGCGTAGGCGGCCCAGATGCGGGAGTCCCAGATCAGGTACATGATCCCGAACCGGCGGGCCGCCGCGAACGGGTTGCCGTGCCGGTCGGCGGCCAGCAGCCACGACAGCAGCTCGTCCGCCAGCTCGCCCTGGGTGCCGCGGCAGACCTTCCAGTCCCAGGCCCGGCCCTCCTTGTGCTCACTGCGCCCGGGCGCGTCCGCCGGCCGGACGATGCCGAGGCTCCCGGTGCTCGGGAACGCCCCGAGCACGAGATCCCGGAAGGCGAGCACGCCCGGCTGTGGCACCGGTGTGGTGGTGGTCTGCGGGTCGTAGTCGGCGGGATCGTCGATGCCGGGCCCGAATCCGCGCAGCGCCGCGGCGAGATCCTCGACGGTGTCGGCTCGCCGGTCCGGGCGGGGCCACGTCGTGGTGCCGGCAGTGCTGATGATTACCTCCTCGGTCGCGGGGTTCGGCCGGGGCGGGAGGTGACGCCGAGGGACTGGGCCTCGTCGGATCCGCAAACCCGCGCGGTTCGGCCGATGCGCCGCGAGCGTAGCCAGCCCGGGACGAGCCGGTCCAGCGTTCGCCGGTGCGCGCGGCCGACTCTGCCCGTTCGTCCCTTACACAGGAGGGATTGGACTGTCCACAATGGTCTTTGACCGTAAATGAGGGGTGAACGGCAGGGTAACGCCTTCGCTGTGATTCAGAACCCGGCGGCGACGCCTTCCCGGCGCGGGCCGGTGCACGTGCCGAGCCGGCCGTCCGGCTCCCGCCAGGCCATCTGGTAGGTGCCCATGTGGTAGTCGTACTCGGGCAGCGGGTTGGTGAGCACGCCCAGCCGGGCCAGCCCCGCGGGCACCTCGGGGGAGAGCCGGGATTCGACGGAGATCGTGTGATTGTCCTCGTACGGCAGGCAGCGCGGGGCGTTGTCGGCCTCGTACGGGTCCATGCCGAAGTCGAGGATGTTGGACAGTACCTGCGGGACGGTGCAGTGCACGTTGCCGGGTGAGCCCAGCGACAGCCACGGCCTGCCGTCGCGCAGGACCATCGTGTTGGACAGGATGGAGCGCATCCGCCCGCCGCCGGTCAGCCAGCCCTCGATCGGCGAGTTCAGGCCGTTGAGGTTGTGGCTGCCGACCATCGGGACGCCGCCGACGACCTCGCCGGGGATGCCGCCGCTCTGCAGCGTGTTCATCATCTGCACCCAGTTGCCCTGCTCGTCGACGACGGTCAGCTCGCAGCTGCCGGCGGGCTGTTTGGACGCCCCTGACGCGGCCATCGCCGGCAGGCCCCGGGACAGCTTCACGTGCTCGGTGAGGTCGACGTGCGCCTTGGCGTTACGCAGGATGTCCGCGAAGCCCCTGATCAGCGCGGGCGAGGTGAGCGGGCCGGTGGTGTCGCCGAACAGGGCCGGGTCGTTGAGCAGCCCGGTCTCCAGCGTGGCGCGGCGCAGCGCGTGGGCGAGGTAGTACAGCGCCTCCGCGTTCTCCGACCAGTGCCCGACCGAGGTGATGTCGAGCTCGTCCAGGATGCCCAGCACGATCTGGCAGAAGACGCCCTGGCGTTCCGGCGCCGACTGCTGCACCACGGTGTTCCCCTTGTGCTCCCACCGGTGGCCGGACATCCACAGCGGCGGCATCGCGGTCAGGTGCTCCAGTTTGACCGCCCAGCCGAGGCTGTTGCCGCGGGCGACGAAGTCCTGCGCCCACTTGCCGGTGAGGAAGTAGTCCGGTCCCTCCGCGGCGAGGTTCCGCATGGTCTCGGCGAGTTCCGGCACCGCCCAGCGGTCGCCGACCTGCGGCAGGTGCCCGCCGGGGGTGAAGTGCCTGCGCCCGGATCCGGTGTGCAGGAAGAAATCCACGGTCTGGGCCATGACCAGGTGCTCGAACGACGTGACTTCGTGGCCTTCTTCGGCCCAGTGGACCGCGGGCTCGCACAGCCGCGCCCACGGCAGGGTGGCGAACCGCTCGTACAGCGCCTTCATCCCGGGCATGAAACCGGGGACGACCGCGCTCGGCGTGCCGGGAATCTGCGCGTACAGCCCCTTGCCCGCCGGGATCGGGGCGAACGCCGGGAGGCCGGGCACGATCCGGCCCATGCTGTTCAGCTCGGCGACCTCGCCGGTCTTCGCGTCGTGGACGAGCGCGGTGACGGTGCCGGTGTGGTTGGTCATGTCCGGCTGGACCACCGCCTGCACGAGGGTGGCGGCGATCGCCGCGTCGACCGCGTTCCCGCCCGCGCGCAGGGTGTCGAGCAAGGTGGTGGTGACGACCTCGTGCTGGCTCGAAGCGACCGCCCGCTGGCCGGTGACGGTTTTCTTCGGGCCAACGCGGCCGGGTCCGGACGTCGTAGTGGTGCTCATGGTCCTCCTCGGAGTGATCACTGGCTGGGTGCGGGCCTGTCCCTGAAGGCCACCTTGAGGGCACATACGACCCTGAAGGTGGCCTTCAGAGCACGGTGGATCAGTGCCACTCTGGACCCGGCCGCGACCGGGGGACATGGACATTCGTTGACCACTGCGCTGCCACGGCGCGACACCTGTCGACAGACCGGGCGAGCCCGGCCGGAGAAACTGGACCGGTCCGTGAGAGCACGGGAAACGCAGGGAGGACGGGGACCATGAGCGCGGAAGTCGGCGCGGATGCCGTGGTGGTCGGCGCGGGGGTGATCGGGTCCGCGATCGCGCTGGAGCTGGCCAGGGCGGGCCGCCGGGTGGTCGTCGTGGACCGCGCGGGCGGGGCCGGGCTGGGCTCGACGAGCGCGTCGAGTGCCGTGGTGCGGTACAACTTCTCCACCCTCGCGGGGGTGACCGCCGCGTGGGAGGCGCGCGCCTGCTGGTCGTCTTGGGCCGAGCACCTCGGCCACGACGTCGGCGACCTGGCCCGGTTCGAGCGCAGCGGCCTGGTCATGCTCGACGTGGACGCCGCCCCACGGTCCGGCTGGCTGCCGCTGTTCGACGAAGTCGGTGTCCCGTATGAAGAATGGGACAGCGCGACGCTCGCCGAGCGGGTGCCCGGCATCGACGTGGGCCGCTACTGGCCGCCGCGGCGCATCAACGACGACCGGTTCTGGTCGGACGCGCCCGGCACACTCGGCGGGGTCTACACCCCCGACGCCGGTTACGTCACCGATCCGCAGCTGGCGGCGCAGAACCTGGCCGCCGCCGCGACCGCGGAAGGCGCGGAGTTCCGGTTCCGCGCCACGGTGACGGCCGTCGAATCCGCCCACGGCCGCGTCGGCGCGGTGGTGCTCGCCGACGGCACGAAGATCTCCGCGCCCGTCGTGGTGAACGCGGCGGGCCCGTGGTCGGGCCGGCTGAACGAGCTGGCCGGCGTCGGCTCGGACTTCACCGTCGGCGTGCGGCCGCTGCGGCAGGAGGTCGCCCACGCCCTGGCGCCCGAGGGTTATCACCCGGCCGGTGGAGCCGGGCCCGCGATCGCCGACGCCGACCTGGGCACGTACTTCCGCGGTGAGGTCGGCGGCGGGCTGCTGGTCGGCGGCACCGAGCCGGACTGCGACCCGCTCCAGTGGCTCGACGACCCCGACGACGTGAACCTCAACCCGACCATGGCGGTGTTCGAAGCGCAGGTGACCCGGGCGGCGCGGCGGCTGCCCGGGCTGCGGGTGCCGAACCGGGCCCGGGGTGTTGTCGGCGTCTACGACGTCGCCGACGACTGGACCCCGATCTACGATCGCACCGAGCTGCCCGGGTTCTACGTCGCGATCGGCACCAGCGGCAACCAGTTCAAGAACGCCCCCGTCGTCGGACGGCTGATGGCGACCCTGATCGACCGGGTCGAGGCGGGCGCCGACCACGACGCCGAACCCGTGTCCTACCGGGGCGTGCACACCGGGCTGGCCATCGACCTCGGCAGCTTCTCCCGCAAGCGTGAGCGCAATGCCGGCAGCTCCGGCACGGTGATGGGCTGAGCGTCCGGCCCGGGCGGCGGTCTACCTTGGACAGCAGCGGGTAGCCGAGCGGAAGGGGTTCCATGCCCGAGGGCGATCTTCAGTCCCTTGTGGACGAACTCGCGGAGCGGCTGCGGCGCTCGGTCGCGATCGACGACCCGTCGATCCGCCTGCTCGCGGCCAGCCGCCACTTCGGTGACGAGGACGCGCTGCGGGTCAGCTCGGTGCTCAACCGCGCGGTCGACGCCACGGTGACCGACCCGATCTTCGCACTGGGCATCGCCCGCTGGACCGCGCCCGGCATCGTCGACGTCGACGGGGCGCGGCCGCGGTTGTGCGCCCCGATCCGGTGCAACGGCATGCTGCTGGGTTACCTGTGGCTGATCGACGAGGACGGCGTGTTCACCGAGCCCGAGCTGACCGCGGCCGGGGAGGCGGCGGCCGCGGCCGGCACCCTGCTGTACCGCAGGCTGTTGCTCCACGAGCGGTCGAAGGCGAGGCAGGAGGGCATCCTGCGCGAGCTGGTCTCGCCCGATGCCGCCGTGCGGGCCCAGGCGATCGAGGACCTGCGCGCCGAGCAGCTCTTCGGCGACGACTGCGCGGACTTCACCGTGCTCGCCGTGCAGGGCCAGACGATCGCCGCTCCGCAGCAGGTCGCGTTCGAGGCCGCGATCGAGGACGGTGTCCGCGCCGTCACCGACGACGTCGCGCTGATGGTGGCGAACCGTTCACGCGCCTGGATCCTGCTCATTCAGCGCCTGCCGCCGTCGAAGGCGCTCGTCGGGTCCGTGGCCGAGCGGATCACCGCCCGCTTCCGCCGCCTCACCGATGACAGCGCGCGCCCGGTGTTCGGCCTCGGCGGCACGGTCACGAAGCTCGACGCCGTCGTCACGTCCTACCAGCAGGCGCTGCTGGCCGCCCGCGCCGCGCTGCTGTTGCCCAGCATCGGCGAGCTGGCCCGGTGGGGTGAGCTGGGCCCGTACGAACTGCTGTTGAAACTGCCGCTGGACGACCTGCTCGGCACGTCCCCGGTGCCGGCGCTGGTGGCGCTGGAGCAGGAGGACAGCCACCGCGTGCTGATCGGCACGCTCACCGACTTCTTCGACCACGGCGGCAACATCCAGCGCACCGCGGACTCGCTGCGCATCCACCGCGCCACGCTGTACCAGCGGCTCAAGCGCATCGAACAGATCACCGGCTGCGACTTCGACACCGGCGACGACCGCCTGATGCTCCACCTCGGCCTGAAACTCCGGGCGATCGCGAGCGCTTACCGCGACCATTTCGGCGGCTGACCGATGCTCGCAGCATGTTGATCCACTGTGCTGTGTGTCCCCTTGAGATGATTGAGGCCTCGTGCCGAGTGTGTTCAGAGAACGCAGAACTCCGCAGTGGCCTGGCCTCCGCTGCCGAACCGAGCGCGGCCGATTCGACATCCTAGGCGCCAGCGTCAGGTATGCGGTGGCGACTCGGCTACAAGCAGCCGAGTCGCCCAAATCGCGTCGCAACCGCGCCGGCGGACAGGCAGGTCAGGTATGTGTCACGCCCGTGAAGATGTAATTACTGTACTTGTATCCCGGTTGACCGTAGGGCTGGAGCAATCCTCCCGCCGTCCCAGAGCAGATAGTGTACTCCCACCAGTAGAAGCGTTGCGTCGACATATTGATCAGTGAGTGTGCCTGAAAGCCATCCGGCCAACCACACTGTCCTTCCAGTGAGCTGTAATGCGCCTGCGCTCGAACGCCTCCGAAGTTCTTTTCGCTGTACCAGCAAACATAGTTCGACGGGCAGCCGTACTCGGTGACGGTTGCCTCGGCCGCAGGTGCTCCCGCAACCAGCAAAGAACCTGCGATGGCCACCAACGCGGCCCGGAACACTGTTTTTGAAGTCGACATTTCTTCCCTCCATTATTCGACAACGACACTCGGGCAGCATCGTCGGAAATCCTTGAGTTTCGATCAACAATCCGAGAGGGTCTTGTCATTTCACCCACGAGCGCCAGGGACACTCAGAGTGATATGGAATCTCTCGATCTCGTCGGAATCCTCGCCTACCGGCGTTCCGGCCGCGACGATCCAGGCGTGCGCAGCGAACGGTTCGGTGCGGACACCAGCGCACCAATCTGGCCAGGTTCCTCGGCTTCGGCACACCAGGGCAGCCGCGATCGATCGTTGAAGGCACCAGGGGCCTCCGCAGCGTGGGCTGACCGCGACCACCGAGTTGCGGGCTCGGGCGGCTGTTGCCAGATCAGCGGGTTTCGCGCCACGCCGCATGACTTCGAGCGTTTTCCGGAGGGGACGTGGTCGGAGTTCGGCGAGTCCTCGAGCGAGGAGAACGGCGCAGCGCGCGGTGATTCTCCAGCGCAGCGAGGTCTCCGTGGCGGTTTCGAGTGTCACCTGCCCCGTCATGGCGTCACCAGTTTCGCGTTGACCAACGACTCGACAAGTCGTTCGGCATCAGCAGTCACTTGGCTCGCGCTGGTCGGAAAGCGTTGCTGTAGTTCGTCGAGCGCGGGCTGGATGGTGCCGGTTCGGTCGAGCTCTTCGACGATCAGGCAACCTGTTCGGTTGAGTTGCCAGTATCGTCCGCTGCGTTGGTCGAGCAGGACGGCGCCGTGCTCGGTCACGGTGAGGGTCACGTCTTCGGCGAGCATCATGCTGGTCTCCTGTCGGTAAGTGCGGTGACGGTCCGCAGCCACGTTTCGCAGGCGAGTGTGGGGTCGGCGGGCGCGAGCGTGCGAGCGTCGGGATGCATTGACGGGAGCGTTCTCCGCACCGCGTCCGGGTCGATCAGCCCGAGGCGGGCCAGGTGCGAATCGGGTCCGAGTTCGCCGAGGATGCGTTGTTGGTGTCGCCGGATGCCCGAGTACAGGTGGGGGCTGTAGTCGCCCTTGCTGCGGCGGGCCAGGATCTCGTCCGGCACGATGCCGCGCATGGCCTGTTTGAGTACGGGCTTGTACTCGGTCAGCGAGGTGCGGTCTTCCAGCCGGATGGCCATGACGGCCTCGATCACGCGATCGTCGATGTAGGGTGCTTCATACGACACGCCGAACCGAGACGTCACCTGCGATGTCCGGCGGTTGATGTGTCCGTTGAGACGCATCATCGACAGCAGTTCATGGTGAATCCGCAGTCGCGACCACGGTTGCGTCGTCGCGGCGTCGACCAGGAGTCGTCGGGCTGCCGAGACCGCGTCCCCCGTCGCCCAGGCTGGCATGTGAGGCACATTCTCCCAGCCTGCAGCGGGGGACCAGGTAGAGTCCGTCAGCCGCGTGGCGCAACGGTTCAACCAGTGAGGGTAGGTCGTCTGATCGGCCAGGTTCCGGACAGTGTTCGGTAGCGTCCAGCGCCACAGCGACCTGGCACCGTGCGCCAGCCGGAGCGCGGCGAGCGGGCGCGTCCGGAGCAGGCTGTGCAGCCAGACCGGGCCGGGGTGGAACAGTTCGTCGCCGCCGCTTCCCTGTAAATGACGGCTCGCCCCGAGCGCGCTCACCTGGCGGGCGAGATGTTCTACGGTGCTTCTGGTGCGGAGCACGGGATAGGGACCTTCGAGGTCGCCCTCGCCGAGGGTGTAGTCGCCGTACCACTCAGGTGACTCGTCGGGTTTGAACACGACGTGCCGAGCGTGCGGTAACGCTGTGCGTGCGCGTTCCGCCCACGTCGCGTCGTCGTTCGTGGCGTCCATCGGCGTGTAGTGGGTGGTCAGCAGATCGCGGGTCCGCTGCGTGGTCAGGAAGCACAGACTCGTCGAATCCAAGCCGCCGGACAAGTCTGCCGAAACCCGGTTCGCCTGCGAAGTTCGTGCTTCCACCGCGTGGATCAACGCTTCCCGGACCATCTTCACGCCTGTATCGCGTGAGACCTCCGGCGCCGGCGGGGCCCACCAGCGCACTACGCGGCCCGTTCCGTCCGGGTCGACGCGCAGGTATTCGCCGACATCGAGCGACTCGACCCCGCGCCACAGAGGGCGACCGGCCAGATTCCCCGGCGCACGCAAGGAGAGGAGGTGGAGCGCCAGGACATCCTCGTCAATCCCCGCCCCCACAAGTCGGGCCAGCGTGTGCGGCCGGTCCGCGGCCACGGTCACACCATCGATCTGCGTGTGGAACACCTGGTGGGAGGTGGACACGGTGCCTTGGACCCGTGTGTTCCCCCGGATGGAACCGATCAGATGGAACGCTCCGGCCAGCGAGCCGGAGAGCCGGTCGAGGTCTTCGACTGAGCGCACCCGTCCAATCAGGCACCGCAACCGCTCCGCACCAACGGAGGCGCAGCCCAGGAGCACGACACTGACATCGCCGACAGTCTCGATCGTGAGATCCGAGTCCGCCCACCGACCCATGACCCACGGACGCCCGGAACCGGGATGGTCGAGCCTGCGCATACCACCGGAACACACGACGACGTGTGCTGCGTCCGGGCAATCCGGCAAAACGAGAAATTCCACAGTGCGCTCCAAATCGAAGGTCCGTCTTGTGCCATCACCAGATGAGGCGATGACACAAGACGGACATACTGATCAGCATCAGAACCAGACGGACTCAAACCGAGGGCCAGCGTCATCACACGCGACGCCAGTGAAGTCGCCAGTCTGAGCGAGCACTGTTCCAACGCAGGTAGACGCAACCGGTCCGAGCGCTACCGAAAGTTCAGAGCCACCACGTGAAAAAATCGGTCGAAATACCCCGATCCCCCACCGCAGGTAACATCAGCAAAGCTGCCGATTTCGACGAGTTCCGGTGAGTCGTATTTCGGAGCGTCCTGGTCGATTTCCGTGACCATGGTCAGTACCACCACCCACCCAAGAAGTCGATCCAGTAACCCTGAGAGGTCGCCCGGGTCAGCTTCGTGAACTCGCCGACCTCGACCATGTTCGGAGCTTCGTACTGAGTGATTTCGTGCATTATGCCGTGTCCTTATCTCTTGGAACTTCCTGTCGGCGGCCACTGCTAGGCGTTGCCGCGGTCGCCTACCCCAGGTGCAGGGGACCTTCGTTGTTTGAGGCCGGGGACTGAACACTGAACAACAACGGCTGGTAGCGGCACGGTCCTCGTGCCACCACCAGCTTCCCCGACCTGCAGCGCCGGTGGGGCGCTGTCCGACTAGTCCGGACAGCTCAAATCTCGCATCCAGCTGCGGCTTCGGGGAGGGAGGTTACGAGGGAGGAACTGTGGGATCCTGCGGCACATCTGGCTCAGTGGCAGACCGATCACCATCATCTCGCCCATTGACAGATGGTCCGTACGAGTCAGTTGAGCTCGTCGAGGCGGCGTTCGATCCGTTCGATGTCGGATTTTCGATGCTGTTGTCGGCAGAGCACGAGGGCCTCGAGCCAGAGTTGCCGGGCTCGGCGATGTTTTCCGCCAGATGCGTAGACCTCGGCGAGGTCGGCGAGCACGACAGCCTCCTGCTTGGGGTCGCGCTCTCCACGTAACAGGTTCACGGCGCGTCGGTAGTGGCGAACCGCGCTGTGGTGTCGTCCGGAATGGTGGTCGATGTAGCCGAGAGTATGCAGGGCGTAGGCCTCGGCGTCGAGATAGCTGTGACAGCGGTAGAGGTCGAGCGCAGCGGTGCAGTAGGTGGTGGCCTGGTCGAGTTCGCCGAGACGGGCGTAATGCCACCCCACCGTGTTGAGAGCGTTCGCGGTCCGGGCCGGCTGGTCGAGGTTCTGGTACAGGTTCAGCGCATGTAGTGCCGGCGGTAAGGCGCGCTGGTGGTCACCTTGTTGCTCCCAGGCAGCTGCGAGTGCCTCGTGGGCGCGGGCTTGGCCGGCCACATCATCGGCGTCCTGGAACAATCTGAGGGCGCGGTCGAGGTGTTTCATCCCTTGGTCGTGGTCTCCGACCATAATGTGCGCCCAGCCGTAGAGACGGTGCACATCCGCCTGGTCGGAGACCTCGGGGATGTGTGCGACGGCGTCGATCGCGGCCTGCCAGATGCGGAGGTTGTCGTCTCGGCGATCGTGGCGCATGTGGTACGTGTTCAACGTCCACGCGATCCGCCAGACCTTGTCGTGCCAGCTGTGTCGGATCGCGAGTTGCTGGGCGGCGAGGAGGTTGGCGTGTTCCTCGGTGAACCATCGTTCGGCCGCGGCGCGGTTCCGGGGCGCAGTGGTGTGGCATCCGGGGTTCGCAGGCGGGAGATCGATCGAGGGTCGGCGGGCGTCGAGGAGATGCTCCGCCTTGAACGCCGTGTGCAGGTAGAAGTCTGCAAGCCTGCGGATCGCCTGGTCTTGCGACTCCGCCGGCAGATCGGTGCGTGCGCGATCGCGGGCGTAGAGGCTCACGAGGTCATGCATCCGGAACCGGCCTGGACGGTGCTGCTCAACTAGGTGCGCGCTCTCGACCGTGCGGAGCTGCCTACGGATTAGGTGAGCGGGCAGGCCGACCAGGCTGGCGACGGCTGCGGTTCCGATGTCTGTGCCCGGAACCAGACCAAGATGCCGGAACAGGGCCGCAGCGTCGTCATCGAGCGCGTAATACGAGGCGGAGAACACCGAGGACAGGCGAACAGGCACCTCACCGGCATCGAGCCCGTCGAGTCTGCTGGTTTCGTCCGTGAGTTCGTCCGCTAGCAACGCCAGCGGGAAAGTCGGGTTCAATCTGGCCCGGGCGGCGATGATGCTGATAGCAAGGGGCAGCCCAGCACAAGTTCGGATCAATACACTGCTCGCTTCGGGCTCGGCATGGATTCGGTCGGTGCCGAGATGCTTGGCGAGCAACTCATGTGCTTCAGCAGGGGTGAACGTGGGCAGCCGTATCGTGTGCGCGCCGCGGGCGACGATCCCTGGCAGGTAGTTTCGGCTGGTGACGATCACCGTGTTGACCGTGCTTCCGGGAAGCAGGGGCTCGACTGCGGCAGTGTCCCTGGCGTTGTCGAGGATGATCAGCATGCGTTTTCCGCTGACCAGGGTGCGGTACAACGAGATCTGTGCAGGCAGGCTTACCGGAGTGGCTGACGGTGCCACACCCAACGCGTCCAGGAATCCGCGGATCGCGGCGGCAGTGGGCAACGGAGGATTGACGGGGTCGAATCCGCGGAGATCGACATAAAGTTGGCCATCCGGAAAGCGGTCCAGCCAACGGTGGGCCCAGTGTAACGCAAGCGAGGTTTTTCCCACACCACCGGCGCCTGCGACTGCCGAGATGACCATCACGGAGTCTCTTAGCACCTGGGCGTCGTCACACGCGGCAGAGAGGGCTCGCATCTCGTCTGCGCGGGCCGTGAACTGCAGCGGCGGCGGCGGAAGCTGCCGCGGCACCATCACGTCCGGTCTCAACGACGCCTGGTCCGCGCCTTGCCGATCACCTGAGGAAGCATGTTCGTCATGGGCCGGATCGCTGCTGTTGAGAGGGACAGCCTGCCGGCGAGAGTTGATGAAGCCCAATTCCGAGTCGGTATTGACGTCCAGCACGGCACGGAACGCTTCGCGATATCGGGCATTCGGCCAGCGGATCGTGCCGCGTTCAAGCTTCGCGATGTAGTTGTCATCCAGCGCGGCATGTTGCCCACCGCGCTTCCAGAGATGCGCGTTGACCAGGTCCGCCAGCTCCCGCCGCGACAGACACTCGCCGAGGTGCAGCAACGATTCCGAGCGTTCCCGGGCAGCTCGAAGCTGCTTGTTCTCGGTCACCGCCACTGAGCTTCCTCCCCACAGCTCACGTTCCCAGCGTGACCATCCAGGCGCACCATGTCAACGCCCGAGGTCACGACGTACAGCACCAAAACCCAAGCTCGCCCAGCCTGGCTCCTGCAGTGCACCGATCCGCCCTGGCTTGCGCGTGCCAGGCCGAAGTTCGGGATGATTACGGTGGGTGAGCATCAACCACGCAATGTGAGAAGCTTTGCATCGGCACTTGGTCGCGTCGCCCCGAGGTTGTCCATCGTCCTGACCGCCACGGCGAGCGGCTCAGGACAGCTGTGTGACCATTCGGCATGCGGGCGAGCTTTGAGCACATACTCTCCCCGGGAATCTCGTGCGTGTCGCGGGACTAGGACGACTGCGAGCTCAGCCGCATTATGTGGGTCGCGAATCCCTGGAACGGTGTGCTGCTCTGTAGTTCAGTCGTGACTTGCCCCAGCATCGGCTGCAACGGCAGTTGCTGCGAGGTCAAAGACCAGCCCTACGCCGGCCCGCTGTTTCCGTTCCTGCTCTTGACGCGGTCTCCGAGTGGCTACCGCGGACTCATGCCAGCTTCGCCGTTCACTGCACCCAACGCCTGGACTCGATTTTCGCACCGGCGAATACATGCACCACCCCGGTAAAGTGGGCGAAGCTGCATTTGCTGCGACAGGTGGTCCGGCTGGGGTGTCCGCAATTCAACCAGCTGTGCCGGAATTCTAGTGCCGCATCAAGCAACGTTGGGTAGGTAATCCGGGCGGCGGATCTTGGAGCTGACTGCGAAGTGGCGTTTCGGGTGGCAGTAGCGGTTGCGCCAGCGAGGGGTAGCCGGCGATGGCAGCTTCCTGGGCAGTGTGGCTGGGGTAGTCGCTGCCGTCGAGGGTGCAGTAGCGGGCTGCGGTGAACTCGCACTCGATCCAGCTCAACCACGACGAAGTGGTGGGTGTGTAAACCAGCTCGATGCCGTTGGCCACGCACCAAGTCCTGACCTCGGCTTTGCCGTGTGGTCCCTAGTTATCACAGATCGGGTAGAGCTTCCCAGCCGGGAAGCGACGGCGGAATTGCTTGGGAGAAGTCGAGAAACTGCGGCCAGCGCTTGCGGTCACGGAACCGGTAGAACATCTGCCCGGTGGCGAGGTCGAGCGCGGCGAACATGTGCCGCACCCCGTTAGCGCGGGTGTAGGTTGCGCGCGGCCGGGCCGGTCGGCCGCGGGGGAGCCAGCCGCGGCCAGGGCGGGGTTGCAGGTTCAGCGGCCCGAACTCGTCGACACAGATCACTCTTCCGTCGACGGGCGGATGGTCGTAGAGATCGAGGATGCGGGTCTTCTTGGCCACGAAGTCCGGGTCCTTGCTGGCTTTCCAGGTCTTCGTCGCCTGCCAGGACACGCCCTCCTTACGCAGGACCTGCCAGACGGTCTCGGCACTCGCCTTGATCCATGCGTGCTCGGCGAGGTAGCCGACCAGTTTGGCCAGGCTCCAGGTCGTGAACGGCAACCCTAGATCGGCGGGTTTGCAGGCCGCGATGCGGCAGATCTGATCACGGGCGGCCGGCCCGAATTTAGCCGGTCGGCCGCCCCTCCATTTTGGGGACAACGCCGCGAACCCAGAGGTGTTGAACGCGTGGATCACCTCCCACACGTAGCCTTCGGTCGCCGCGAACATCGCCGCGAACATCGCCGCGAACATCGCCGCGAACATCGCCGCGAACATCGCCGCGAACATCGCCCGCGGACCGGCCCCGCACCGAGGCCAGCACGATCCCGGACCGCCGCAGCCGCACCCGATCCCGGGCGGACCGCGTGATCTTGACGCCATTCCCCGAGCCTGGACCTCGGCGTTTCACCAGCTCAGGATCCGCAAAGCTCTGACGTTGCTGTCCAGGCCGGGCTCGGCGACGCGGTCCCGTAACACCTGGACACCCCACGGCACGAGGACCAGGCACAGGGCGCCGTACTCGAAGAGGTCCGGGAGGTTGGCCGCCTTGAGGACGCCGCCCCACAGCGTGCCCGCCCACAGCAGGATCAGGCAGCGGCCGGTGCCGAACGTGCCCGACCGGAACGCGCCGATCGCCAGCAGCAGCATCCCGGGATATTGGCAGGCCGACGCCACGACGCCGACGCGCCACGGGCCGTAGGAAATGCTCGCGTAGTCGCCCAGCACGAAGTCGGTGGCCCGGCCGAGTCCCTGCGACGCGGCCAGCTGGAAAGCGGCCTGATCGACGCCGGCGTCGTAGAGCCGCGCGAACAGGCCCAGGATGACGAGCGTGCCACCCCAGCAGGCGAGTATCGGCGCCCGCGCCGCGACGAAACGGGCGAGGGTGACGAAGGCCGGGCACAACAACAGCGCCCCTGCCGCGAAGCACGCGTACCCCGCCGTGACCAGCGCGGGGTTCGCCAGGTACGCCGCCAGCTGCGACGGTGCGGCGAACGGTTGCCGGGAGAACGCCGCCAGCTGCTCGGCGGAGAAGGCCCCCGAATGCAGCCCCAGGTACCGCAACAGCAGCCCCGTCCACCACACCAGGGGACCGGCCACGAGCGCGCCGCCCCCGACGAACCGGCCCGGGAACCAGGCGTTCCGGTTGACCGGCGCGGGGGCCCGCCACCGCCGGAGGAGCGGTTGCGAGTTCGTTCGGCTCATGGCTGACAGCCTGGATCGTGGGGCGCGCCCGGCACATCTTCCGATGGGCATCGGCCCGGTTCACTTTGGTCAGGGTGGGTGCGTCACAACCAGGAAGAGCGCGGCCTGGTTGCGCGGCCGTCCTTCGCCGATCATCACCAGGGTGAAACGAGCAGAGCAACTGATGACGGAAACCGTGGTGGCGGCGCACCTGCGCTGGTTGTGTGGCTGGGACCGCGAGCCGGGTGATCCGCCGTTCGACTTCCGGGCGGTCCAGGGCGAGTTCTGCAACTGGGAAGCCGAAGACCTCCGGCTGTACGACGACGCCGACCCGGAGCACCGCGTGGCGCACAGCGCCGAGGAATACCGGTCGCTGTGGGAGCCGGTCTTCGGTGGCCTGGTGACCGCCGAGCACCGGCTCGCCGACGGTCCGCACGCGCTGGTCTCCGGTGACCTCGCCGTCACGCGACTGGTCTTCGTCGCACGGCTCGTGTCCACCGACGGCACGGAGACAGGCTTGCGCGCCACCAGCTCACTGACCTGGCGACACTCGGCCGCGGGCTGGCGCATCGCGTGGGACCACACCTCTTCGGTGATCTTGGACGCTGAAACGCTGGCCGAGCTGATGAACGTCGCGCCGTGAGCCTGAGCAGGCTCAGGCAATTGCCGGCGTCACGTGTTCGCCGTCGACGCACCGAGTGAGTCGTGTTTCAGCAGGGCACCGGTGGCCCGTCCTGGACGATGGTCAGATTGTTTTTGGGAACATATCCCCCTACTTCGTTGTCTCCCAGGACCACGTACCAATCTCCGCCCTCGCCGGACGTCACGCAGTAGAGCCGGTAGCTGTATTTGTGACTCATGTGGTCGCAGATTTTGACGCCGCTGAGCCGAGGTCCGGAGCGGACCCCCATATTCGCCACGGTCGGGTGCACCAGGCCTGTGTACGGTATGCCCCCGTAGTAGCAACCCTCGGCGTTCGCGGTCGGTGCCGTGGCCAACGTGACGACGCTCAATGCGCCCATGGTGGCGAGTGCCAGTGCGAGCGACTTCTTCTTCCCGCCGTACTTCACCACAGGTCCGTCCCCCTCTTTCGGTTGACGCCTCCGCCGACGTGGTGAGGCGATGACGTTGCGTAGTGCGCTGGGACCCTGTGTAGCGCATCGAGGTTGTTCTGTATCGATCGCCGGGCGCAGAACAACAAGATCCGAACAATCAGCGCAGATCCCGCTTGAGCACCTTGCCAGTCGACGTCATCGGGAACTCCTCGCGGAACTCCACCAGGCGCGGGTACTTGTACCCGGCCATGTTCTCCTTGCACCACGCGACCAGCTCCGCCTCGGCCAGTTCGGCCCCAGGATGACGGATGACAAACGCCTTGACTTCCTCGCCGTGGCTCGGGTGCGGGACGCCGAGCACGGCGACCAGGCTGACCGCCGGGTGGGTCATGATCACTTCCTCCAGTTCACGCGGGTAGACGTTGAAGCCGCCGCGGACGATCATGTCCTTCGCGCGGTCGACGATGAAGTAGTAGCCGTCGGTGTCGCGGGTGGCGATGTCGCCGGCGTGGAACCAGCCGTCGCGGATTGCCTCGGCGGTGGCGGCGGGGCGGCCGAGGTAGCCCTTCATCACGTTGTGGCCGCGGATCGCGATTTCGCCGGCTTCGCCGTCGGGGACCTCTTCGCCGTCCTTGCCGACGAGGCGGAGGCTGACGCCCCAGACCGGCTGGCCGATCGAGCCCGGCTTGGCCACCCGGCCGGGGTGGTTGAAGGTGGCGACCGGGCTGGTCTCGGAGAGGCCGTAGCCCTCGCGGATCGGCACGCCGTAGATCTTGCGCACCTGTTCGAGGATCTCCACCGGCAGGGCGGCGCCGCCGGAGACGGCGATCCGGAGCGAGCCCGCGATGGCCTCGAGGTCGAACGCCGCCGGGTCCGCGCCGGCCAGGCCCCAGTACATCGTCGGGACCCCGGCGAAGAACGTCACGTGCTCGCGCTGCATCAGCTCCAGCGCGGCCTTCGGCTCGAACCGCGGCAGCAGGACCATCGTCGCGCCGGACCCGAACCCGGCGTTGAGCTGCACGCTCTGGCCGAAGGAGTGGAACAGCGGCAGCGTCACCAGGTGCACGTCGTGCTCGACCGTGCCGAAGACCCGCTGGCAGGTCAGCGCGTTGAGCACCATGTTGGCGTGGGTCAGCTCGGCGCCCTTCGGGGTGCCGGTCGTGCCGCTGGTGTAGAGGACGACGGCGGTGTCCGACGGCTCGGTCACGACCGTCTCGAACGTCGGCGGCTGCCCGGCCAGGGTGTCCATAAAGGACTCGTTGATCAGGAAGAAGTGTTCGCACGCCGGCGTCGCGTCGAACCCGGCGCGGCCCTCCTCGCCGAGCGGGAGGCCGGGGCCGCCGGCGAAGCAGAAGAACGCCTTCGCGCCGGAATCGCCGAGGTGGTAGGCGATCTCGCGGGCCTTGAGCAGCACGTTGAACGGCACGACCGCGGCGCCGGCCTTGAGGATGCCGTAGTAGACGATCGGGAACGCCGGGATGTTGACCGACGCGAGCGCGACCTTGTCACCGTGGCCGATCCCGTTGGCGCGCAGCAGGTTCGCGACCTGGTTGGCCGCCGCGTCGACCTCCTGGTAGGTGAGCCGGGTGTCCCCGGCGACCAGCGCGTCGCGGCCCGGCCGGGTGGCGGCGCTCTCTTCGAGCATCATGGCGAGGTTCAGCATCGGAGTGTCTCCTTCAGGACAGGAAGCGGTGGATGAGCGGGACGAGTTCGGACGCGTGGGTGAGCAGCGCCAGGTGGCCGCCGCCGGGGACGATGTGGACGGTGCCGTGGCGCAGCAGACGGGCCATCAGCCGCGCGTTGGCGGCGGGGACGATCGGGTCGTCGTCCCCGGCCACCAGCAGCACGGGCTGGCGCAGCCAGTGCAGGTACCAGGCGCTGGTCCAGCCGGCCCCGGCGAGGATCTGCCAGTAGTAGCCCAGCGGGTCCGGCGCCCGGGTGGACGCGGCGAAGTGCGCGGCGAGCCCGGGGTCGTCGCCGAACCCGCCGCCGTAGAGCCGGGCGGCGGTCTCGCGCATGCGGCCAGGGCCGAAGTACCGCAGCGGGCTGGCCAGCGTGAGCAGCACCGACGGCTTGGCCGGGACCATCACCATGCCCATGCTGGTCGCGCAGAGCACGACCCGGCGGCACCGGCGCGGGTAGCGGTGGGCGAACTCCTGCGCCAGCGCGCCGCCCCAGGAGATGCCGAGCACGTCGACCTCGTCGTAGCCCAGCTCGGTGACCAGGTCGGCGAGCATCCGGGCCAGCTGCGGCATCCGCCGGGGCAGCCGGGTGACGGGGGAGCCGCCGGTGCCCGGCATGTCGAACCGGATCACCGGGACCCGACGGCCCGGCTGGTCACTCAGCCGGTCGACCAGCGGCTGGAGCAGTTCGAGGTTGGCGCCGATGCCGTTGCACAGCAGCAACGGCGTGCCCTCGCCGGGACGGTGGTCGATATGGAGGCTGATCCCGTTCGCCCGGATCGCGGTAGTCATGCGCGGACGTAACTGCCGGGCGCCGCTTCGAGCGCCGGGTGCTCCGCACTGCCCACAGTGGACGGTGCGGCGACCTGCCCGCCGGAGCGCTCGCCCAGCCACTCCATCCAGCGCGGCCACCAGCTCCCGGCCACCTTCTCCGCCCCGGCCTTCCATTCCTGCGCGGAGTCCACGCTCGAAGGGTTGCGGTAGTAGCCCGCCTTCGGGTTGCCGGGCGGGTTGAGGATGCTCTGGATGTGGCCGGAGCCGCTGAGCACGAACTCGACGTTCCCGCCGAGCCGCCGCGACGAGCGGTGGCAGGCCTCCCACGGCGTGATGTGGTCGGTGGTGCCAGCCATCACGAACGCGTCCGCGGTGACCTTCCCGAGGTCCAGCGGGGTCCCGTCGACGACGACCGAGCCCGGGTGGGCCAGCGCGTTGTCGCGGTAGATGTCGATCAGCTGGCCGTGGAACGCGGCGGGCAGCCGGGTGGTGTCGTTGTTCCAGTACAGGATGTCGAACGCGGGCGGGCGCCGGCCGAGCAGGTAGTTGTTCACCCAGTAGGTCCAGATGAGGTCGTTGGGGCGCAACAGGTTGAACACCCGGGCCAGCTCACGGCCGTCCAGCACGCCTTGCACGTGCGAGTGCCGCTTGGCCGCGGCGAGGGTCTCCTCGCTGGCGAAGACGCCCAGCAGGGTCTTGTCCTCGGCCATGTCGAACACGCTCACGAACAGCGTCAGCGCGTTGATCACCGGCTTGCCCCGCGCGGCGAAGTAAGCGGCCAGCGAAACCGACGTGATGCCGCCGGAGCAGGCGCCGGCCAGGTTGACGTCCGGGCTGCCGGTGATCGCGCACACCGCGTCGATGGCCTCCTCCACCGCGGTGAGGTAGGTGGCCAGCTCCCAGTCGCGCTGTTCGGCGGTCGGGTTGCGCCAGCTGACCATGAACACTCCGAAGCCGTGGTCGAGGGCGTAGCGCACCAGGCTCTTCTCCGGCGACAGGTCGAAGACGTAGAACTTGTTGATCTGCGGCGGCGCGATCAGCAGCGGCCGCTCGTGCACCTGCTCGGTGCGCGGGGCGTACTGGATGAGCTCCAGCACCTCGTTGCGGAACACCACGGAACCCTCGGTGGTGGCGAGGTTCCCGCCGACGGTGAACTTCTCGGTGTCGACCTGGCTCGGGAAGCCGCCGTTGTGGCGGACGTCGCCGGCGAAGTGACGCGCGCCCTCGACGGCGCTCTCACCGCCGGTGGTGATGAACTGCTTCACCGCGGCCGGGTTCAGCGGCAGGTTGCTCGGCGCGAGCGCGTCGAGCGCCAGCGACAGCACGAACCTCGCCCGCTCGCGGTCCACATCGGACAGTTCGGAGCCGCCGAGCCAGGCGTCGAGTTCGGCGTCCGCGGCGAGGTAGACGCCGAGCAGCCGGCGGTAGAGGAAGTTCTGCGTCCAGGCGGAGTCGGTGAAGCGGCGGTCACGGGCGCCGGGCACCAGCTCGCCGCGACCGCGGGCGGCGGCGACCGCGGTCCTGGCCAGGTGGCGCAGGCTCGCCGCGGTGTTCCGGGGGTTCTTGACCGCCTCGCCGGCCACCGTGCGCAGCGAGTCGAGCAGGTCCTTGCGGCGGAACCCGACGATCGGGTTGGGCCCGCCGATGGCGTCGGCGGCGATCTCAGGGGTGGACATGGCTTCTCCTTGCCGGTAGACGGTTCACACGAAGGCGGACAGGCCGGTGATCGCCCGGCCGACGATGAGGGTGTTCATCTCGCGCGTGCCCTCGTAGGAGTGGATGGCTTCGGCGTCGGCGACGAACCGGCCGACGTCGTACTCCAGCAGGATCCCGTTGCCGCCCATGAGCTCACGGGCCATGCCGACGGTCTCGCGCATCTTGGTGGTGCAGAAGGCTTTCGCCAGCGATGCCTGTTCCTCGGTCATCTTCTCGGCGTCCTGCAGCCGGGACAGCTGCGCGACCAGGCAGAGCGAGGCGGTGATGTTGCCGAGCATCTTCACCAGCAGGTCCTGCACGAGCTGGAATCCGCCGATCGGACGGCCGAACTGCTCCCGCTGCTTCGCGTAGGCCAGCGCGCGCTGGTAGGCGCCGATGGAGCAGCCGACGGCCTGCCACGCCACCGACGTCCGGGTCATCCGCAGCACGGCGGCGGTGTCGGCGAACGTGTTGGCGTGCTGGAGGCGGCTCGCTTCGGGGACCCGGCAGTCGTCGAGCCGGATGTGGGCGTTCTGCACGGTCCGCAGCGCGATCTTGCCCTCGATCTTGGTCGGGGTGAAACCAGGCGTGCCCTTCTCTACGAGGAAGCCCTTGACCTGGCCGTCCTCGACGTCCTTGGCCCAGATCACCACGACGTCGGCGAAGGTCGCGTTGCCGATCCACTTCTTTTCGCCGTTGAGGACCCATTCGTCGCGCTCGCGGCGGGCCGTGGTCTTGAGGCCGCGAGAGGCGGCGGAACCGACGTCCGGCTCGGTCAGCCCGAACGCGCCGATCTTCTCGAAGCGGTGCATCGGCGGCAGCCACCGCTGCTTCTGCTCCTCGGAGCCGCACAGGTAGATCGACCCCATGGCGAGGCCGGTGTGCACGCCGAAGAACGTCGCGAACGACGGGTCGGTGCGAGCCAGCTCCAAGGTGACGAAGCCGTCCAGCAGGCTGGTCCGGCCGGGCAGGCCGTAGCCGGTGTAGGACAGCCCGCCGACGTCGAGCTTGCCCAGCGGTCCGAGCAGGTGGTGGGGGAAGCGCTCCCGGGCCCAGTGCCAGTTCGCGACCGGCGCGACCTCGGCGTCGAGGAACTCGCGCAGCCGCGCCAGCAGTTCGAGGTCCGGCTCCGGCAGGTCGTCGGCCAGTGCGTAGAAGTCCGTGGTGTCCATGTGGATGACGGTAGGTTCACGCGCTGGTCGGCGGCCCTATCCAAGGTTAGGGTTCGAGGTTATGCAGGTGGTGGCGACGAAGCTGCTGATCCCCCCGGCCCGGCCGGCCGCGGTGCCGCGGGCCCGGCTGCTGCGCCTGCTCGACGCCGCCGCGGCGCACCCGGTCATGCTGGTCGTCGCGCCCGCCGGGTTCGGCAAGACCACGCTCGTCAGCACCTGGCTGCGGGAGGTTCCGGCGCGGACCTCGTGGCTCACCCTCGACGAGGACGACGACGTCCCCGGCCGCTTCCTCGACTACCTCGTCACCGCGCTGGGCACCGGACGGACGCTGCTCGACTCCGGCACCGCGTCGACGCCGGCGGTGATGACCGAGCTGGTCAACGAGCTGGTCGACGAGGAGTGTGTGCTCGTGCTCGACGACGTCCACCTGCTCGCCGAGCAGGAGATCCTGGACGCGCTGACGTTCCTCGTCGAGCACTGCCCGCCGCGGCTGCACCTGGTGCTACTCGGCCGCACCGAGCCCGACCTCCCGGTGGCGCGGTGGCGCGGCCGCGGCCTGCTGGCCGAGATCGGCGCGGCGCAGCTGCGGTTCTCCCCGGAGGAGGCGGCGGGACTGCTCGCCGCGGTCACCGGGCGCGCGGTCGACGCGGGCACGGCCGACGAGCTGAACCGGCGGGCCGAGGGCTGGGCCGCGGCGTTGCAGATGCTCGGCATCGGCCTGCGTGACGGGGCCGCCGCGGCGCCGTCGGTGCGGTTCCGGCCGGGCAACCGGTACGTCCTCGACTACCTCGCCGAGGAGGTGCTGGCCGGCCAGCCTGCGGACGTCCGCGACTTCCTGCTTCGCACGAGCGTCCTCGAGACGCTGACGCCGTCCTTGTGTGACGCGGTCACCGGGCGGTCCGACAGCGACCGCGTGATCCGCGACCTCGAACGCGCCAACCTGTTCCTCACCCCGCTCGACGAGGCGGGGGAGTGGCACCGCTACCACGGCCTGTTCGCCGACTACCTGCGTGGCGAACTGGATCCGGCGGTGGCGCGGGAGTGCCACGGCCGGGCCGCCCGGTGGTTCGCCGCGCACGGAATGCCCGCCGAGACGATCCGGCACGCCGTGCCCGGGGGCGAACTCGACCTCGCCGTCGTGACCGTGCGCGAGCACGCCGAGGTCCAGGTCCGCCGCGGCGAGCTGGCCACCCTGCTGTCCTGGCTGAACCGGCTGCCCGAGGAGCAGGTGCGGGCGCACGCCGACCTGGCCGGGTTCAAGGGCTGGCTGCTCTACCTCGCCGGGCGCGCCGACGAGGCCGAGGCGTATGCGGCGATCGCGGACGCGGGCATGGGCCCGGACGCCCCGGCCGTGGACCGGGCGATGCTGCGGACGTTCCAGGCCTACCTCGCGCTGACCCACGGCCGTCCGGCCGACGCGGCCGGGCTCGCGACCGCCGCGCTGGACCTGCTCGGCGACAGCACGTCGTTCTTCCGCGCCGCCGCGATGGGCGTGCTCGGCCAAGCGCGCCGGCTGACCGGCGACCGGCGCGGCGGGATCGAGGTGCTGCGCGAGGCCGTGCGGCTGGGGGAGCGCAGCGGAAACCCATTGAGCGCACTGGAAGCCACCGGGTACCTCGCGCCGCTGCTGTACGTGCAGGGCCGGCTGCGCGAGGCCGTGGTGCTCTGCCGGGACGCCTTGCGCGGGCACGCGGACGCGCCGATGGCGGGCCTCGCCGAGGTGCCGCTCGGCACGCTGCTCTACGAACGCGACGAGCTGGACGAGGCCCGCACCCACCTGGTCGACGGGATCGCCCGGTGCGAACAGCTCGGCACCACGTCGTACACCCTGCTCGGCCTCCGGACGCTGGCCCGGCTGCACCACGCGTCCGGCCGGCCCGACGAGGGGTTCGAGGCCCTGCTGGCCGCGCGCCGCCAGGCGGACGCCGCCGAGGACTACCGCCGCGCCCGGCTCGTGGTGGCGACGATCGCGGAGCTGCACCTGCGGTCCGGCCACCCGGCCGCGGCCGGGCAGGCGCTTGAAGAGATCACCGGCGACCAACCGTCCTCTTCGGACTACGAACAGCTGACCCGCGCCCGGTTGCTGATCGCCCGCGGCACCCCGGACCGCGCCCTGGACGTCCTCGGCCCGATCGAGGACCGGGCCCGTGAGGAAGGCCGGGACGGCAGTCTCGTGGCCATCCTCGCCGTCACCGCGCTGGCGCGGCACGCGCTGGGCCTGCCCGCGCGGGACCTGGTCGCGCGCGCCGTGGAACTCGCCGCGCCGGACGGCTACCGCCGGACCTTCCTCGACGAGGGCGCCCCGCTCGTGCCGCTGCTGAAGGACGTCCGGGCGACCGCGCCCGCCTTCGTCGCCGATCTGCTTTCGCGCTCGCGCGGGACACCGGCGCCGTCCGCCCGCGGATCCGGGCTGCGGACCGTCGAGGGCGTCGGTGTGGTCGAGACGCTCACCGAAACCCAGCGGCGGATCCTCGGGCTGATCGCCACCGGGATGTCGAACCAGCAGGTGGCGGACAAACTCTTCATCACGGTGGGCACCACGAAGTGGCACCTCAACCAGATCTTCGGGCGGTTGCAGGCCCGTAACCGCACCGAAGCGGTGGCACGGGCGCGTGAGCTGGATCTGCTGTGACGGTTTGGCCGGTGGTGAGCCGTCCTTCGGATGCGGTCAGGCCGTGCCCGGGTTGAGCAGGCGTTCGTTGAGCAGTTCCCTTGCGGTGCCGGCGTTTCCGGCCGGGTCCTCGTCCATGAGGACGGCGACCTCGGCGTCGGCCTCGGCGGCGGCGGCCGCGCGCGGGAGCATGATGTTCTCGTAGGCGCGGGCGGCTTCGTCGAGCTCGGCGTGGGTGACGATGATCGTGGCCAGGTCGCTGCCGTCGATCAGGGCGAGGTTCGCGCCGATCCCGTGCGGCGGTAGGAGATGCGCGGCGTCGCCGAGCAGGGTGACGCCGGGGACGTGGTCCCAGGTGTGGCCGGACGGCAGCACGTGGATGGGGCGGATGACGAACCCGCCGTCACTGCGGCGGATGAGGTCGAGCAGGCGGCCGTGCCAGCCGTCGAACCGGGCCAAGAGGTGCGCGCGCACGGCTTCGGTGTCGGCGGGGTCGATGCCGGCGGTCTCGAGCCAGCCGAGGGGGATGCCGTCGAAGTCGGCGGTCACGCGGACGTGCCCGCCGCTGTTGCGCTGGGCGCCCAGCATCGTGCGGCCCGCTCCGGCGACCAGGCTGCCGGGGCCGATCAGGTCCGCGAGCGCGGGGTGCCGGGTGTCGACGTCGTCGAAGAACGTTTCCACCAGGGTGTTGCCCGTGTAGGCGGGCGTGGCGGGGGAGACGGCCGGGCGGGTGCGCGACCAGGCGCCGTCGGCCCCGATCACGAGGTCGAAGACTTCCGTTGTGCCATCAGTGAAAGACACGCTGGCGGTGCCGTCGTCCCGTGCGGTGACCGTGTCCAGCGAGTGTCCCCAGTGGACAGTCCCGGGGGGCAGGGAGTCCAGCAGCAGTCCGCGCAGCTGGCCCCGGTCGATCTCGGGGGCGTAGTACTCGCCCTCGACGGGCTTTTCCTGGTGCACCAGCGCGGCGGTGCCCGGGTCCAGCATTCGCAGCTCCTGCGCTTCGGGGCGGGCCAGCTCGCGGAACCGGTCGAACAGGTTGACGACGCGCAGCGCGGTCTGGCCGGTGGGGGCGTGCAGGTCGAGCATGCCGCCCTGCGGCCGGGCGGCCGCGGAGGCCTCGCGCTCGAACACGGTCACCGGATAGCCGTAGGCCTGGAGGCCGCGGGCGCAGGTCAAGCCGCCGAGGCCGGCTCCGATGACCGCGACGCGGGGAGAGGACATGGGGTGGGTCCTTCCGGTTCGGGGTTCGCACCAGAAAAGCGCTGGAGCTGTTCCTCGCCCGAGGCTACGACCAGGTGAGCGTCAAAGAGGTGGCCGACGCGGCGGACGTGTCAGTGACCACGCTGTTCAACTATTTTCCCAGCAAGGAGGCCCTGGTCTTCGACCTCGACGGGGACGTCGAGACGGCGCTGGTGGCCGCGGTGCGCGACCGCGCCGCCGGCCAGTCCGTCCCGCAGGCCTTGCGCGAGCACCTCGGGCAGCGGATGGCCGTCCGCCCCGCGCACCCGGAGGTTGAAGCGTTCCGGATCCCAACGCGGCCGAGATGATCGGGCCGATTTTCGACCTGCTCGAACGCGGGTGGCCGGCCGCGCGTCCGTGACCCGTGCCCAGCCGGGCAGACCGGAGGAGCGGTCCAGCCGAGCGGTCCAGCCGAGCAGAGTGGCCGGGCAGCCCAGCTGCCCAGTCCGGCCGAGTTGCTCGGCCAGCAGCTCAGCCGAGCAACTCGGCCAGCAGCCGCCGGGCGTAGGCGTGGCCGAGCGGGCCGGGGCGGAACAGGATGCGGTACATCATCGGCGCCACCACGCGGTCGAGGACCGTTTCCACGTCCGGCGCGGGCTCCCCGCGTCCGGCGGCCCGCGCGAGGATCACCTCCACCTGCTCGGCGGCGAACGCCGAGCACTGCCCGGCGTTGTCCCCGTTCTGGTCGCCGAGCAACGCGTCGCGGATGTAGGCGCGGCCGGGGGGCGAGGACATCTCGTCGAGGAACTGCTCGGCCCAGGTCGTCAGGTCGGCCTTGAAGTTGCCCCGGTCCTCGGGCGGGGCCTCGGGCCGCAGCCGCTGGACCGCGACGTCGGAGAGCAGCTCGTGCAGGTCGCCCCAACGGCGGTAGATCGTCGAGGGCGTGACGCCGGCCCGTGCGGCGATCAGGGGGACGGTCAGCGAGGCGCGGCCGGACTCGGCCTCGAGTTCGCGGACCGCGGTGTGCACCGACTCCTGGACGCGCGCGCTGCGTCCCCCCGGGCGCGTCATCGGCTTACGGCTCATGATGTCCACCTTAAAGCAAACATCTTGCGTCAAGCGGCACAGCGGCGAGGGCCGGTCACAGATGCGGACCCAGGAGCAGGCGGGCGGCCCGGTCGCCCATCCGCAGGTGCGCGGCCGGGTCGGGGTGCAGGCCGTCGGGCAGGGACCCGGCCTCGTCCGGCCCGAGCAGCTTGCGCCCGTCGAGGTAGTGCAGCGCCGGGTCCTCACGGACGTCGACGATTTTGGCGAGCAGCGTGCGGACGCCGGTCAGCGTCAGTGCTCCGGTACCCGCGGAACCCAGGGCGCGCTTGCGGCCGGTTTCCGGGTCGGGCGTGACGGGGCCGGACGTGGTTTCCAGCTCGGCAAAGGAAGTCGGCGAGACGAGCACGACCGGCGTGTCCGGATGGCCCTCGCGGATCGTGTCCAGGAATCCGTGCACAGCCGGGACGAAGGTGCGCTCGCGCATCGACGCCTCACCGACGATGTTGATCCCGGCCTTGAGCGTGACCAGGCCGGCCGGGGTGTCGCGGATGGCGCGGGCGACCTCCGGGTCGAGCACGGCGTTGCCGGCGAACCCGAGGTTGGTCAGCGCCGCTCCGGCCGTCAGGGCGGCGACGGCCGGCCAGGTCAAGGTCGGGGCGGGGGCCTCCAGGCCGTGGCTGATCGAAGAGCCGTAGTGCACCCAGGCGACGCCCGGCGGCGGGGTCGGCGCGAGCAGCGGCGCATCGGAGTCGAGCGTGCGCAGCTCGACGGTCGCGCCGTGCGGCAACCAGATCTCGACGTCCTTCTCGCCGGCCGGCAGCTCGTCGAACCGCACGGTCTCGGCGGGACCGGGGGCCAGCCGGGCGTCGGCGAGGTCGGCCGCGAGGGTCAGCACGTCTCCGGCGGTGGCCGGTACGCGGGCGAGCACCGTGCCGTCGACGACGAGGTCGAACGACGCGGGCAGCCGGCCTTCGGGCATCACCGGCACGGTGACGTGCACGCCGAGCGCCAGCGACCGCGCCGCCGTGCGCAGGCGCAGCCGGACCCCGGCCGTGTGGGAGACGACCAGGTCCATCCAGCCGTCGTTCAGGCGCGGCCGGGTCCAGGCCGGGAGCCGTCGCGGGCGGACGCCGGCCGGGGTGCGTTCCAGGTCCAGCGCGCCGAGGATCGTGACCCGGCCGTCGGGCCGGGAGAAGTGGTAGGTCATGCCGGATTCCTTGGTGTGGTGGGAAGCCGCGGTCAGCCGACCAGCAGCACGAGCTTTCCGCGGACCTGGCCGGCTTCGCCGACGCGGTGGGCCTCCGCGACGTCGGCCAGCGGGAACGTCCGCCCGACCGGGATCGAGAACCGGCCGGACTCGATCAGCTCGCCGATCTGGCCGAGGGTGTAGAGGGCGCGGCCCGCGTCGCCCCGGCTGAACCGCACGCCGTACTGCTGCGCGCCGTCGAAGTCGGCGACCGTGATGACGTGCTCCGGGCCGCCCGCCAGCTCGATGAGGTCGGGCAGGACGCCGCTCCCGGCGATGTCGAGCGCCCGGTCGACGCCGCCGGGGGAGAGCTCGTTGACCCGCTGCGCCATGCCGTCTCCGTAGGTGACGGGTTCGGCGCCGAGCGAGCGGACCACCTCGTGGGAGCCGGGGCCGCAGGTGCCGATCACGCGGGCGCCGCGCGCCACCGCGAGCTGGACGGCGGCCCGGCCGATGGTTCCGGAGGCCCCGTTGACGAGCAGCGTCTCGCCGCTCCGGATGCCGCCCTGGACGCCGCTCTGGACGCCGAGCTGGTCGAGCGCCCGCGCGGCCGTCTCGACCGCGACCGGCAGCGCGGCGGCCTCCGCGAAGCCGAGCGATGGCGGGATGGGCGCGTAGTGGGGCAGCACCGCCAGCTCGGCCTGCGAGCCGGCGTCGGCGCTGAACCCGAACACGCGGTCACCGACGGCGACGTCCGTGACGCCCTCACCGAGCTCGTCGACGATGCCCGCCGCTTCGTACCCCATGGTCTGCGGGAGCTCCGGGTCCATCAGGCCTTGACGCTTCTTCCAGTCGCTCGCGTTGACGCCGGCGGCCCGCACGGCGATCCGGACCTGGCCGGGGCCCGGGTGCGGGTCCGGGAGGTCCACGATCTCGAGGACCTCCGGGCCCCCGAAGCGGCTGAACTGGGCTGCCTTCATGCGTTGTTCCGTTCTGGCTCGGCGGATCGGGCCGCGGACGCGTTCTCCGCGATGGATACGAACACCGTTCTATATTCGAATACTGTTCGTGTCAAGTCGTGGCGGCCGGATGTACCCGAGAGGGGAGTCAGCTTCCCGCGACCGCGAGCGAGCGTTCACTGGCCTGTCCCACGCGCAGGAGCAGCGGCTCCGAGTGCGGCCGTCCCAGCAGTTGCAGGCCGATCGGCAATCCGGCGGCGTCGGCGCCGACGGGCACGGTCAGGGCCGGCACCCCGGTGATGTTGGCGGGTGCCGACAGCCGGACGCAGGCGTCGGAGACGGTCTCGGTCGTGCCGTCGGGCCAGGTCACGGTTTCCTGCCCGGCGGGCACGGCGGTCAGCGGGACGGCCGGGGCGGCGAGCACGTCGACGTCGTCCAGCAGGCGCAGCCAGCTTTGCCGCAGGAGCGTGCGTGCGCGCCGGGCTCGCAGATAGTCGCCGGCGGGCAGCAGTTCCCCGGCTTCGAGCAGTACCCGGACGTCGGGCGTGTACAGCTCGGGAACGGTGCGCAGGGTGCGCTCGTGGTACGCGGTGGCCTCCGGGACCATCAGGCCCCATTGGATCGCCTGGAGGTAGCGTGTCATCGGGACCTCGACGTCGACGACCCGGGCGCCGAGGGACTCCAGCCGTCCGATCGCTTGGCGCACCACGGTTTCCACCTCGGGGTCGACCCGTTCGAAGTAGTGGTTGCGGGGCACTCCGACCCGCAGGCCGGCGAGGTTTTCGTCCGGAGTGGACAGTCGCCGGCCGGTCAGCGCGGGCAGGACGAGCGCCGCGTCCGTCACGGTGCGGGTGATCGGGCCGACGTGGTCCAGCGACCAGGACAGCGGCACCACGCCGTCGCGGGGCACCAGGTCGTAGGTCGGCTTCAGGCCGACGACGCCGTTCAGCGCGGCGGGCACCCGGATGGAGCCGCCGGTGTCGGTGCCGAGTGCGAACGTCGCCGTGCCCGCCGCCACGGCAACGGCCGACCCTCCGCTGGAGCCGCCGGCGATCCGGCTCGGGTCCCTCGCGTTCGCGGTCTGCGGGGTGATCAGGCCGAAGGCGAACTCGTGGGTGTGGGTCTTGCCGACCAGTACCGCTCCCGCGGCCGCCAGACGGGCCGCGACGACGCTGTCGGTCTCCGCCCGGTGGCCCGCCCGGACCCGCGAGCTCGCGGTGGTGGGCAGCCCGGCGACGTCGATCAAGTCCTTGAGCCCCAAGGGAATTCCGTGCAACGGACCGCGTACGCCGCGCTGGGCGATCTCGCGCTCGGCCCGGCCGGCCGCTTGCCGCGCGCGGTCCGCGTCCACGGTCACGTAGGCGTTCAGCCGGGGTTCGACCTCGTCCAGGCGAGTGAGCACCGACTCGAGGAGTTCGACGGGGGACAGCTCGCGCGAGCGCACGGCCGCCGAGGCGGCGGCGAGGGTCAGCTCATACGGCTGCATCGGGTTCCCCTGTCCGGCCGGGCGCCGTGTCGCCGAGGTCGAGCTCGCGCAGGAGGGACACGACGGAATGGAGGTGGTCGGCGGTGGCGGCCACGACGGCGTGGCGGTCATCGGGAAGCACCAGTCCGGCACGCGCGGCCCAGCGGGCGGCTTCGAGTGGGGCGAGGTCGGTCATCGGGTCTCCAAAAGCTAAGTGTTTGCCTCAGGCGAGGCTAGGGCCTACCGTGACTTAAAGCAAACATGTTGCTTTTAGATGAGGAGAAGTCATGGCTGTCCCGTCCTGGACCATCGGCGAGCTCACCGTGCACCGGGTGGACGAGGCGCTGCTGCCGCCCGCCACCGGCCGCTGGCTGCTGCCCGCCGCGAGCCCGGAAGTCGTTGCCCGGCATGGCTGGCTCCAGCCCGACTTCGCCGGGGGCGACGGTGTCCTGCGCCTGGCCACCCACAGTTTCGCCGTCACCGCCGGCGGCTTGCGCATCCTCGTGGACACCGGTGTCGGCAACGGCAAACAGCGGGCGAACCCGGCCTGGCACGACCTGCGGACCGATTACCTGGACCGGCTCGCGGCGGCCGGGTTCGCCCCGGAGTCGGTCGACCTGGTGGTGCTCACCCACCTGCACGCCGACCACGTGGGCTGGAACACGAGGTCGGTCGACGGCGAGTGGGTGCCCACGTTCCCGCACGCGCGTTACCTGACTTCGCGGGTGGAGCGGGAGTTCTGGGCCGGGTACGCCATGGACGGGCCGCGGCGCCAGATGTTCCGCGACTCGGTGCTGCCGGTCGAGGCCGCGGGACAACTCGACCTCGTCGACGTCCCGGCCGGCGGCGTCGAGGTCGCGCCCGGCGTGCGCCTGGAACCCACCCCGGGCCACACGCCCGGCCACGTCGCGGTGCGGCTGGACAGCGGCGGCCGCACGGCGCTGATCACCGGCGACAGCGTCCACCACCCGATCCAGGTGTCGTCGCCGGACATCGGCAGCTGCGTCGACATCGACCCCGGACTGGCCGAACGCACCCGCCGCGGGTTGCTCGCCTCGCTGGCCGGAACCGGAACCTTGGTGCTGGGCACGCATTTCCCGGCGCCGACGGCCGGTCACGTCGTCGCCGACGGCGAAGGACTGCGGTTCGCGGCGGTTCACGGGTAGCTCTGGCCAGTATTTCGAGAACAGGGACGCGGTGCTGCAGACCGTCCTGGACCAGGGCAACGCGGCGTTGCTGCGGGCGGATGCGGGAATACCTGATGGCCCCGTCGCACACGTTGATCATTCCTCTTGCGACAGAAGGAAGATGGACCCAGGGGCTGCGACTGGCGATCACCGCCGCCTTATGAGAGACCCGCTGGACGATCGGCCGTTGGCCTGGCGCGCCACAGTGCGTAGCGGGCTGAGGCGCCCAGCTGCGCCTTTGGCCACCCCGACAAGCCCGCGGGCGAATCTCTGGCGGCTCGTCCAACGAAGCCCGTTCCGGCCGGGACACATACTGGCGCCCATCGACCCGCCGCGGTCGGGACACCGACGTCCCGGAGGTTTCAGATCATCATGAGCGCAGCCACATCCTTGGTGCTGGACGGAGTCTGCCGGGAGGCACTGCACCACAGGTCCTTCGCCACCGGACTGTCCATAGCGGTCACCGACCGCGAGGAAGTCCTCACTTCCGGCGTGTTCGGCCACACCGACGGAACCGCCGGCCGACCGGTCACAGAGGACACGCTGTTCCAGATCGGGTCGATCACCAAAGGCCTCACGTGCGCCCTGCTGCTGCGTGCGCGTGACGCCGGTCTGATCGACCTGGACAGTCCCGTCACCGCGTACCTGCCGTGGGTTTCCGTGCGGTCGCAGCATCAGCCGATCAGGCTCCGGCACCTGATGACCCACACGGCCGGGATCATCGAGGGCTCGGACGTCTCCGGCGACGCCGCGTTCGAGGTGTGGGCGCTGCGGGACACCGACGCCACCGTCCCGCCGGGAACCTGGTTCTCCTATTCGAACGTCGGGTACAAGGCGCTGGGCCTCGTGCTGGAGGCCGTTTACCGGCGCCCGTACCACGAGCTGCTCGGCCAGCTGCTCGGCGAGCTCGGGATGCGGACGGCCGAGCCGGCCATCACCCACGCCATCCGGTCGCGCTCGGCGGTGGGGCACGAGCCGCGGTACGACGACCGTGCGCCGGTCCGGGAAGACGGCCTCGTCCCCGCGACGTGGATCGAGAGCGCCACCGCGGACGGCTGCGTCGCGGCGACGGCACCGGACATGACGGCCTGGCTGCGGATGCTGATGCGCCTCGGCCCGAATCCGTCGGAAACGGTGCTGTCGGAGGAAAGTCTCAGCGAGCTGCTCACCCCCGCGATTCCGATCGAGGACGAACACCCGCCCGGCGCCTACGGGCTCGGCCTCCAGCTCGGCGACATCGACGGGCGCCCGCACGCCTGGCACACCGGCGGCATGATCGGCTACTACGCGGCGATCGCCTGCGATCTCGAGGCGGGGGTCGGCGCCGTCGTCCTGGCCAACGGCCGCGGCCCGTGGCGGGAAACGGCTATGCAGCTGGTGGCTGCGACACGGGCCTTACGCGACGGTGCCCCGGTGCCCGGGATGCCCGAGCAGAAAGAGCCGACGCCCAAGGAAAAGCCCGAAGAAGAACCACCAGCGCACTGGGCCGCCGTAGTCGGCCACTACCGCTGTCACAACCCCTGGCTGTCGAATCTCCACGTCTACGCCGCCGGGCACAAGCTGTGGGTCTCGGTCGGGGGCGGTGAGCCGGACCAGCTCGTCCCCCTGCCCGGCGGCGCGTTCCGGGTCGGGGCGGACGAGCGGTCGCCGGAGCGGCTGCGGTTCGACGTCCTCATCGACGGGACCGCGACGCGTGCCGACTATTCCGGCTGCCCCCTCTACCGCACGTTCACGCCGTAGGGGGCTCGGATGACCAGACGAAGTCTCCGTCGCACGGCCGCCGCGCTCGTCGCCGTGATCGTGGCCGGCTGCGGTCTCGTTTCCTGCGGTGGCACCGAAAACGAGTCCGCCGGCGGCGAGGTGTTCCGGCTCGGCGCCGATCAGCCCATCGACTCGCTGAACCCGTTCGTCTCCGTGGTGACCATGTCGTTCGCGGTGTTCGAGCAGATCTACCCGACCCTGGTCCAGCTGGACCCGCACGAGCAGTACGTGCCCGACTTCGCCGGCAGCTGGTCCACCTCACCGGACGGCCGGATGTGGACCTTCCACACCCACCCCGGCGCGAAGTGGTCCGACGGCATGGCGCTCACCGCCGCCGACGCCGCCTGGACGCTGACCACGATCGCCAAGTTCCAGGACGGGCCGACGGCGGGACTGGCCAACTACGTGACCGCGCTGGACAGCGCCACCACCCCGGACCCCGACACCCTGGTCCTCCAGTACTCCCGCCCGGTCGCGAACGTGCTCAACCAGCTCAAGAGCGTGCCGATCCTGCCCGAGCACGTCTGGCGGGAGTACGCGCAGGGCGACGGGGGAGCGCTGACCACGTTCCCCAACACCGCGCCGATCGTCTCCGGCGGCCCGTTCACCCTGGTCCGCCACCAGCCGAAGCAGATCGCGCTGTTCAAGCGCAATCCGGCCTACTACGGCCCCCCGCCGCACATCGCGGGCTTCGGCATCCAGTTCTTCAGCAGCGCCGACGCGATGATCACGGCGCTGAAAAGCCATCAGCTCGACGCCGCGCAGAGCGTGCCGGCCACCTCGGTGGCCAACCTGAAGTCGGCCGGGTTCGAGGTCGTCTCCTCACCGGGGCTGAGGTTCGACAGCATCACCGTCAACGCGAACCCGAAGCAGCGGGCCGAGCACCGGGAGCTGACGAACCCGTTGGTACGCCAGGCTTTCGACCACGCGATCGATCGCGTGGGCGTGGTCAAGACCTCGCTGCTCGGACACGGCCACCCGGGGTCCTCGATCATCCCGCCGGGCACCGCGGGCTGGTACGACCGCTCGATCGCGCCGACGCCGTTCGACCTGGACGCCGCGAACCGGCTGCTCGACGAAGCCGGCTACCGGAAGGGGCCGGACGGGGTGCGGATCGCGAACGGCCACCCGATGGACTACCCGATCATCCTGCCCGAGGACACCTACAGCGGCGCGGGCCTGCGCTCGTTCCAGATCGTCCGGGCCGGCTTCGCGCGGATCGGCGTGCGGCTCACCCCACGGCTGCTGGACAACGCGGCGGCGAACGACGCGAACATGGCCGACGACTCCCAGGACTTCGCGATGACGATGTGGGGCTGGAGCGGGGCGGCGAGCGACCCCGACGACACGCTCAACTACCTGACCTGCCGGAGCTGGGGCATCCTGAACGACACCGGGTACTGCGGCGAGGACTGGGACCGGCTGTACGACCGGCAGAGCGTCGCGATGGACCCGGCCGACCGGCACCGGATCGTCGACGAGATGCAGCGGCTGGCCGCCCAGGACCGGGTGCTGCTGGTGCTCGACTACCCCGACTCGATCGAGGCGCACTCCCGGTCGTGGGCCGATCTGCCGCAGGTGGGCGGCGACTCGTTCTCGTCGGAGTCGAAGATCCCGCTCCTTTCCGTGCGAAAGGCGGGCTGAGCCGTGCGCAATTTCGACTACGTGCTCCGCCGGGGGATCTTCTCCCTGGTGACGATCTTCCTCGCGGTCACCGGCAACTTCTTCCTGTTCCGGCTGCTGCCCGGCGACGCGGTGAGCAACCTGGCCAAGGTGCCGCACGCCGGCCCGGAGCTGCAGCACGCGCTGATGGTGCGCTTCGGCCTGGACAGGTCCACTTGGGACCAGTACCTGCTCTACCTGAAGAACCTGCTGCACGGTGACCTCGGGGTTTCCTTCACCTATCAGGAACCGGTGAGCCACCTGCTGCTCACCGACCTGGAGAACACGGTGCTGCTGGCCGGCGCCGGCACGCTCGGCGCGATCGTGCTCGGCGTCCTCTCCGGCGTGGTCGCGGCCTGGCGGCGCTCCTCCCCGCTGGACCACCTGAACACCGGCCTGGCCACCCTGGTCTACTCGTTCCCCGCGCAGTGGCTCGGCCTGGTGCTGCTGATCATCTTCGCCGGGGTGCTCCCGGCGGGCGGCATGTCGGACCTGTTCGTGTTCGACAGCCCGCCGTTCTGGCCGCACCTGGCGGACGTGGGCAGCCACATGGTGCTGCCGACGGCGACCCTGATCCTGACCGCGTACGGCGGCTACACGCTGGTCGTCCGGTCCTCGATGCTGGAGACGCTCGGCGAGGACTACGTGCTCACCGCGCGGGCCAAAGGCCTTTCGAGCCGCCGCATCGTGTGGCGGCACGCGGTCCGCAACGCCATGCTGCCGATCGTCACCATGGTCGCGCTCGACCTCGGTTACGTGGTGGGCGGCGCGGTGCTGGTCGAGGTGATCTTCAGCTGGCCGGGCCTCGGCATGGCCACCTACACCGCGCTCGGCCAGCGGGACTACCCGATGGTCCAGGGCGGCTTCCTGATCCTGACCGTTTCGGTGATCCTGCTGAACTTCCTGGCCGACCTGGTCTACTTCCGCCTCGACCGGAGGGTGAGCGCATGAGTGTCCGCATCAGTGCCACCGAGCCCGCGGCGCGGCGCCGCACCGGGGTGTTCCGCACGGTGCTGCGTGAACACAAGTCCGCGGCGGCCGGGCTGGCCATCCTGGTGTCCTTTGTGGTCATTTCGGCCATCGCGCCCTACATTTCGCCGTACAGCACGGCCGAAAGCAGCTGCGCGGTCTTCGAGCCGCCTTCGGGGAGCCACTGGCTCGGCTGCGACGACGGCGGCGTCGACATGCTGTCGCTGCTGATGCGCGGCGGGCAGACGTCGCTCGTCGTCGGGTTCACCGCGACCCTGGTCTCCATGCTGATCGGCGGCACGGTCGGCATCGTGTCCGGTTATTTCGGCGGCTGGATCGACGTGGTCCTGATGCGGGTCACCGACTTCCTGCTCGTGCTGCCCGACCTGGTGCTGGCCATGGTGATCGCCGCGGTGTGGGGGCCGAGCCTGTTCCACGTGATCCTGGTGATCGGCCTGCTGGAGTGGACTTCCACCGCCCGGATCGTCCGCGCGGAGGTGATGTCCCTGCGTGAGCGCGCGTATGTCAAGCGCGCCAGGGGACTCGGCGCGAGCCACACCCGCGTGATCGCCCGGCACATCCTGCCGCAGGCCGGCCCGCTGCTGATCGCCAACACCGTCCTGACCGTCTCGGTGGCGATCTACCTGGAGACCGCGCTGGCCTTCCTCGGGCTGGAGGACCCCAGCGTCACGACCTGGGGGACGATCCTGGAGCACGCGTTCGCGCGGACCGCGATCAGTTCCGGGGCCTGGTGGGCGATCGTGCCCGACGGGTTTGTCATCGCCGCGGTGAGCATCGGGTGTTTCCTGCTCGGCCGGGCGATCGAGGACGCGCTGAACCCGCGGCTGAAGATCTCGCACGTTTCGGGGCGCCGATGGCGCTTGCGCACCCTGGCCGGAAGGACGGCGGACGCCCGATGAGCCTGTTGGAGTGCACCGATCTGCACGTGTGGTTCGACCTGCCCCGCGGCGGGCGGGTCCACCCGGTGAACGGCGTGAGTTTCGCGCTGGCGCCCGGTGAGCGGTTCGGCCTGGTCGGCGAGTCCGGGTGCGGGAAGTCCACCACGATCCTGGCGTTGATGGGGCTGCTCCCGGCCACCGCTTCGGTCGCCGGGAGCGTGCGGGTCAACGGCACCGACATCCTGGCGGGCGGCGAGGACTCGGTCCGCGGCCACCGCTGGCGCGACCTCGCGATGGTGTTCCAGGGCGCGATGAACGCGCTCAACCCGGTCAAGACGGTGGGCTGGCAGATCGCCGAACCGATGGTGTACCACGGCCTCGCGCGGCGGGCGAAAGCCCGTGAACGGGTCCGCGAGCTGCTCGAACTGGTCGGCATCCCCGCGGCGTCCGCGGACCGCTATCCGCACGAGTTCTCCGGCGGCATGCGCCAGCGCCTGTCCATCGCGATGGCGCTGGCCTGCGAACCGAAGATCTTGCTCGCCGACGAGCCGACCACCGCGCTGGACGTGATGGTCCAGGCGCAGATCCTCGAACTGCTGACCCGGCTGACCGACGAGCTCGGCATGGCGCTCGTCCTGGTCACCCACGACCTGCCGGTGGTGTCCCAGTCCTGCCATCGGGCCGCGGTGATGTACGCCGGGAAGATGGTGGAGGACGGGCCGGCCGACCAGCTCAGCCTGGCCTCGCGGCACCCGTACACCCGGCTGTTGTTCGGGGCTACCCCCGACCTGTACGGCCAGGAGCCGGTCACCTCCATCCCCGGTGCGCCGCCGCGGCTGGACGACGAGATCACCGGCTGCCCGTTCCGGCCCCGGTGCGACGTGCCGATGGACCGCTGCGCGGGGGAGCACCCGCCGCTGCTCGCCACCGGGCCCGGACATCGCGCCGCCTGCTTCCGCAACGACGCCGTTCACACCGATGCTGGCCACACCGACGCACGAGTGGAGTCGCGATGACCCAGGCCCTGCTCGAAATCGAGGACCTTTCGATCCACTACCCGGTGCGCCGCGGCCTGTTCCAGGCGCTGGGCCGGCGTCCCCGGAGCGTCGTGCACGCGGTGGACGGCGTCAGCCTCCGCCTCGCCCGCGGCGAGATGGTCGCCGTGGTCGGGGAGTCCGGGTGCGGGAAATCCACTACGGCCAAGGCGATCTGCGGGCTGGTCAGCCCCACCGGCGGCTCGGTCCGGCTGGACGGCCGCGAGATCACCGGGCTGCCCGAGCGCCGGCTGCGGCCGGTCCGCCGCCGCGTCCAGATGATCTACCAGGACCCGTACGAATCGCTGGACCCGCTGTGCCGGGTCCGCGACATCCTGGCGGAGCCGATGCTGATCCACGGCCTCGGCGGCTCTCGGGCCGAGCGGGCCACCCTGGCCGAGGAGGCCCTCGAACGCAGCGGGCTCGCCCCGGGCCGGGCCTTCCTCGACCGTTACCCCCACGAGCTTTCCGGCGGCCAGCGGCAACGCGTTGCCATCGCCGCCGCCCTGGTCCTCGGCCCGGAGGTGCTGCTCGCCGACGAACCGGTGTCCATGTTGGACGTCTCCGTCCGCGCCGGGGTGCTGTCCTTGCTGGACACGCTGCGCCGAGACCAGGACACGGCGATCCTGATGATCACCCACGACCTGTCCACGGCCGCGCACTTCGCCGACCGGATCGTGGTGATGTACCTCGGCCGGGTCGTCGAGCAGGGGCCCGCCCACGAGGTGGTCCACCATCCCCGGCACCCCTACACGCAGGCGCTGCTGTCCGCCGTGCCCCAGCGCGATCCCCGGGACCAGGCCAAGCCGCAGCTGCTGACCGGCGAAACCCCGGACCCGGTGGACATCCCGCCCGGCTGCCGGTTCCGGTCCCGCTGCCCGGTCGGCGAAACCGACTGCGAGCTGACCGATCCGGTTCTGCGCGTGGGACCGTCCGATATGGACTCCGGACACGAGGTCGCCTGCCTGCACGCCTGATTCCCCCTGTTGAGGTTAGGAAAGGATCTTGATGTCTGCTGATCTCGTCATCCGAGGAGGCCTGGTCGTCGACGGGACGGGAGCCCCGGCCCGTCGCGCGGACGTGGCGGTCTCGGGGGATCGCATCGAGGCCGTTGGCGAGCTTTCGAGCACTGGCGGCCCGGAGCTGGACGCCGAGGGTTGTGTGGTGGCGCCGGGATTCATCAACGTCCTCAGCCACGCCTACGAAACCCTGCAGCTGGACCCGCGTGGGCTGTCCGACCTGTACCAGGGGGTGACCACGGAGATCTTCGGCGAGGGACGCTCGATGGGGCCGGTCACCGGCCGGATGACCGAGCTGGTGGCCGCCGAACCGCCGCAGTTCGGCGGGCGGACGAGCTGGCCCCGGCTCGGCGATTTCCTCGACGGCCTCGAAAAGGCCGGGGTCGGCCTCAACATCGGCAGCTTCGTCGGCGCGGAGAACCTCCGGATGCCGTTCGCCGGAGCCGACGACCGGCCGTTGACCGAGGACGAGCTGAGCGCCGCCTGCGCCCTGCTCGACGAGGAACTCGCGGACGGGGCGCTGGGCGTGGGCTCCGCGCTGATCTACTCGCCGGGAAGCTATGCCTCCACTGAGGAATTGATCGCCTACGCGCGGGTTCTCGCCCGGCACGACGCGCTCTACATCTCCCACATCCGGGGCGAGTCCGACCGGCTCGTGGAGGCGGTCGACGAGCTCATCCGGATCGCGCGGGAGTCCTCGGCCCGCGCGGAGATCTACCATCTGAAGGCGTCCGGCCGGCCGAACTGGCCGTTGATGGGCAGTGTGCTCGGGCGCGTGGAGCAGGCCCGGGCGGCCGGGATCGAGGTCACGGCGGACGTCTACCCGTACGAGGCGGGCTCCACGTTCCTGTCCGCGTTCATCCCGCCGCGGTTCCACGCGGGCGGGCACGGCGGGCTGGCGGCCCGGATCGCCGACGCCGGGACCAGGGCCGAGATCAAGGCGGCCATCAGCGATCCCCGGCAGGACTGGGAAAACCTGTACCTCGGGTCCGGTGGCGCGGACGGGATCCTGCTGCTCGGCGACGAGGCCGCCGGGCTCAAGGGCCGGACCCTCACCGAGGTCAGCCGGGCCCGGGGCGACGATGATCCGCTCGACACCCTGCTGGATCTTGTCGCGGCTCAGCCCAAGCTCATGGTAGCCGAGTTCACCGCGTCCGAGGCGGACGTGCGGCACGCGCTCGGGCACCCGTGGGTGTCGGTGTGCACGGACTCGGAGGCGCTCGCCGCGGAGCCGCCGTTCACCGACAGCTCGATCCATCCCCGCACCTACGGCGCCTTCGCCCGCGTGCTCGGACTCTACGTCCGCGAGGGCGTGCTGACACTCGAAGAAGCCGTGCGGCGTATGACAAGCCTGCCCGCGGAGAACCTCCGGCTCGTCGACCGCGGAGTGGTCCGGCCTGGCGCTTTCGCGGACTTGGCCGTCTTCGTCCCCGAGGCCGTGCGGGACAACGCGACGTACCTCGACCCGCACCGATACGCCGACGGCATGCGCCACGTGCTGGTCAACGGCCGCCCCGCGTTCCGGGACGGCGAGCCGACTGGGATCCTTGCGGGTCAGGCGTTGCGCCGCCGCCGCGGGTAGGGTTCACCAGCCGAGTTGGTCGCCGAGCCGGAGTCGTAGCCATAGCACCAGCCGCTCGTCGGGGTCGCGGTCGCGGTGTCGCCGTTGGCGTCCGGTTGGCGAGCAGGGTGGCTGCGTAGGTGGCCTGGCGTTCCGGGATGGCGAGCGGACCGGAATCCTTGCGGGGCAGGCGTTGCGTCGCAGCCGTGGGTAGGGTTCACCAGCCGAGTTGGTCACCGAGCCGCAACCGCAGCCACAGCACCAGCCGTTCGTCCGGGTCGGCGAGGTCGAACCCGAAGATCTCCTCCGCGCGGGAAAGCCGGTACCGGATCGTATTCGGGTGCACAGAGAGCCGGGTGGACGCAGTGGCGGTGTCGCCGTTGGCGTCCAGGTAGGCGAGCAAGGTGGCCGCGTAGGTGGTGCTGTGCTCAAGGTCGTGGGCGCGGATCGCCGGGCCGAGGCGGCGGGGGAGGGCCTCGTGCGTGGCGAGGATGCGGGCCAGCTCGGACAGCGCCGCGGCGGCCCACACCTCGTCGATCGTGGCCACCTGGCACGGTTCCGGGGCGCCCGGGCGCTCGGTCAGCGCGCGCAGGACGAGATCCGCGTCGGCGCGTGAGGCTGCGATCGAGCGCAGGCCCTTGACCGGCGAGCCGAGTCCCGCGTGGACCCGCACTCGCAGGGCGCCGTAGGCCCGCCGGGCGATGTCGGCGACGAGTTCGCGGTGCCCGTTCGGCGAAGGCCCGCTCGGCAGCAGCGCGTACACCGTGCCGTCGATCAACGCGCAGCCGTGCCGGCCGTAGTGGGCCTCGCAGTGCAGGCTCACCAGGTCGGCGAGCCGGCCGGCCGCGTGGGCCGCGAGGACTTCCTCCGCGTCATCGGAGACGACGGCGAACGCGGCCACCGCCACCGCGGCGTCCGGGTCCAGGCCGAGTTGCGGGGCCACGGCGGTGACGCTGCTCGGATCGGCGAGCACCCGCCGTAACAGATCCGCGCGCCGGCGCCGGACGACGTCGTCCGCCGTGCGGGCCGCGAGCAGGTGCAGGGCGGCGAGGTCCGCGGCGTCGAAGAGCGCCTGGTCGGCCGTGGCGTCAAGGCAGTCTTCGGCGTCGACGACCCAGATCGAGCCCAGCACCTCGCTGCCCGCGCGGACCGCTACGGCGAGGCGGGGGAGGCCGCCGGGGATGCCGGGGAACCGGCAGGTGCGCCGCGCCAGGGGGAGCGCGCGGTACTGCTCGTCGTAGTAGTCCGGGGCGACCGGCACCTGGAGGCCGAGGATGCCCTGGCGGCGGCCGTCGTCGATGGCCTGACCGGGCAGGGTCGAGTACGCCAGGATGCGCCGGTGCGGATCCTCGATCACGGTGGCCCCGCCGACCATCCCCGCGATCGCGTTGGCCAGCGCGAACAGGTCGCCGACCGCCGGGGCGCCTGCGGCCCGCGCCGTGGAGGCCAGTGCCGAGGAGATCATGGCATCCAGGTGGTGCCAGGCCACGGCTTCGTCGGCGGCCAGCAAAACGATGCCCTGCGCGGCTTCCGCCAGCGCGGTGACCGGCTCGCCGAAACTCTTCAGCACCACGGCGGCGTACCCGGCTTCGGCCGCCGAGCCGACCAGCTCTTTCGCCTGCGCTTCGGCCGGGCCCACGCCGACGGCGAGCAGGATCGCGTCCCTGATCGGGGGGAGCGGCGTTCGCGGCTCGAAGATCAGCACGCCCGAAACCGGCACCGGCCGGCCCGGCAGCACGGTCAACGGCCGCAGCAGCGAAGCGCCCAGCGCGTCGAGGACCTGGCCGAGCTCGGGTACCTCCGGGTCGAGCATCTTCACCTCTTTGTCCGGCCGCACAAAACATTCGCGGAATCTCTGGCCGGGCACCGGTAGGTCCCCGGCCGGTACAGACGCGACGCTGTCAGCATGCACATTCCAGCAGGTGCGACGAGGGCAGCACCAGCGACCGTACCCGCCTCGGCCCAGGGCGGCGTCACCGTGACCGCCACGACCGCCGCGGCCCGGGCCGGCGTCCGGATCCGGCTGGCCGAGGACGTCGCCACGGTCGAGGCGGTGTCGCGATTCCTCGCCGGGGTCTGGCAGACCCCCGAATCCCAGCCGCCGCTCGGACCCGATGCGCTGCGGGCTTTCGCGCACGCTGGTGGCGCCGTGCACTACGCCGCCGACCAGGAAGGCGTCGCCGCCGCGTCCGTACTGGTCTTCGGCTCGCCGGCCTCCCATTCCGTCTACTCGATGATCGCCGCCGCCCGCACCAGCGACCGCGGCGTCGGGTTCGCGCTCAAGCAGGCGCAACGGGCCTGGGCGCTCGAACGCGGCGCGACCGCCATGATCTGGACCTTCGACCCGCTGGTGAGCCGCAACGCCCGGTTCAACCTCGCCAAGCTCGGCGCGACCGCCACCGAGTACACAGTGGACTTCTTCGGCCGGATCGCCGACGGCGTCAACGGGCCCGACGAGACCGACCGGCTCACCGCCGTCTGGCCGCTGGCCGATCCCCGTCCCGTCCCCCTCGCCGAGCCCGAGTTCGAGCCCGCGGAACTCGACCGGCGGCTCGCCCCGGACGGCCGGCCGTTCCGCGCCCGGGACGAAACCGGGCTCTGGTGCCGGGTGCCGCCGGACATTCTCGCGACGCGCCACCAGGACCAGCGGCTCGCGGCCGAATGGCGGGCCGCCGTGCGCGAGGCCCTGCTCCCGGCCTTCGAAGCGGGCTTCACCGCGACCGGGTTCAGCCGGTCCGGCTGGTACCACCTGACCAGGGAGCGGCCGTGAACATCGAACTCATCGAACTCGTCGAGGTCCGCCTGCCGCTCGTCCGCCCGTTCCGGACCTCGTGCTCGGCCGACACCGAGCGGCATACCTTCCTGCTGCACGTGGTGACAGACGCGGCCGAAGGCTGGGCCGAGTTCGGCGGCGACCCGGAACCGTTGTACAGCCCGGAGTTCGCGGCGGGCGCCGAACGCGTCCTGCTCGACCACCTCGTGCCGAGGGTCACTGCGCTGCCCCGGCCGGGCGCCGCTCGGATCGCCGCCGCGATGGCCCCGGTCAAGGGCAACCCGATGGCCAAGGCGCTGCTCGAAACGGCGATCCTCGACGCCGAGTGCCGCGCGCACGCGATGCCGCTGGGGACCTACCTCGGCGCGGTGCGTGACCGCGTCGCCGCCGGAGTTTCGGTGGGGATCACGGACACCATCCCGGAGCTGCTCGACACGATCTCGGGTTACCTGGCGGAGGGCTACGTCCGGATCAAGCTCAAGATCGAGCCGGGCTGGGACCTCGAACCGGTGGGCGCGGCCCGCCGTGAGTTCGGCGACGGGCTGGCGTTGCAGGTCGACGCGAACACCGCGTACTCGCTCACCGACGCCGAACACCTGCGGCGGCTCGACGAGTTCGGGCTCGTCCAGATCGAGCAGCCGCTCGCCGAGGACGACGTGGCTGGTCACGTCGAGCTGGCGAAACTGTTGCGCACACCGATTTGCCTCGACGAGTCGATCCGCTCCGCGCGTGACGCCGCCGCCGCGATTCGGCTGGGCGCCTGCCGCATCGTCAACATCAAGCCCAGCCGGGTCGGGGGATACCTTGAGGCCCGCCGGATCCACGACGTCTGTGTCGCGCACGGGATTCCCGTCTGGTGCGGCGGGATGCTCGAGACCGGCATCGGCCGGGCGCAGAACCTCGCGCTCGCCGCGCTTCCCGGTTTTGTCCTGCCGAACGACATCTCGGCCTCCAGCCGGTACTACGCCGAAGACCTCACCGAGGCGTTCGAGCTGGCGGACGGTTGTCTGTCCGTTCCGGACGGTCCGGGCAGCGGCGTGACCGTGCTCCCCGCGGCGCTCCGCCGGCATTCCGTTGCGACGCGGAAGCTTTACCAGAAGCGGTAACCTGGAAGGAGACATCATGCGAGGTTGGACGAGCGCGGTCGTGGCCTTGGCGGTCACGGCTTCCGTCGGGGTGGTGCCGGTCGCGTCGGCCGCACCATCGGCCTGTGACACCAAGCCCATCCAGACGGCGCTGGCGGCACTGAAGAACATCGGCGCACCCGGTGTCGCGGTGACGGTGAAGAGCCCGAACTGCGGCGTCTGGAACGGCGGCGTCGGTCTCGCCGACCGCAGGACGGGACGCAACGTCGTCGGTGACGAGCACAGCCGGATCGCCAGCGACACCAAGACCTGGACCGCCGCCGTGGTGCTCCAGCTCGTCGGCGAGGGCAAGATCGACCTGGACGAGACCGTCGACCACTACCTGCCCGGCGTCGTCCGCACCCCGGTCTACGACGGGCGCAAGATCACGGTCCGGCAGCTGCTGCAGCAGACCAGCGGCCTGCCCGACTACCTGGACGCGCCCTTCTGGAATGACGAGGAAGCGCACCGCTGGGAGCACATCGACCCGTCGCTGACGGTCCGGCAGGCGCTCGCGCTGGACCCGCCCGAGCAGGCCCCGTCCGGCTTCGCCTACGCCAACACCAACTACAACCTGGCCGGGATGATCGTCACGAAGGTCACCGGCCGGCCCGTCGGCACCGAGCTCACCCAGCGGATCATCAAGCCCCTCGGGCTGTGCGAGACCTACTGGCCCGGTGACGAGACCACGATCGACCAGCCGGAGCTGCGGGGCTACCCGGAACAGGAGGACGGGACGCTGGCCGACAAGACCGAGTGGAACACCTCCGAGGCCGACGCGTCGGGCGAGCTGATCTCCACCGGCGCCGACGCGACCGCGTTCTGGACCGCGCTGCTGACCGGGAAGGTGCTGGCGCCGGCCCAGCTCGCGGAGATGAAGCGGACCGTCCCGGACGACTACGGCGAGGGCTACGGCCTGGGACTCCAGCAGTACCAGCTCACCCCGGGCCTGTTCACCTGGGGCCACAGCGGCGGCATGTCCAGCGGGCACGAGTTCCGCAACGCCGTCACCGACGACGGCCGCCGCGCCGTGACCCTGCTGATCGACACGGACAAGTACGACTCGGACGCGGTCGACTCCATCATCGGCGCGCTGATCCGCGATCTCCGCTGACCCCGGGTTGGAAGCCGTCAAGGCCTCCTTACCCGCGTGGGACGCGGGTAAGGAGGCCTTGACGGACAAACGGAAGCCGGGACCGGGGAGCCGTCGGGGACTTTCGCGCAGGATTCCGGACCGGGCAAGCCGGGCGAATCGCCCCTCTCGCGCGCGTTCCCTTGCTGCCACGGCATTGTCAAGGGCGGCGCGGGGTGGAAAACATCGCGCTACACCATGGGGTGCATCGGCCTGGACTGGTCGATGCCACTACTGCTAGTTTCGCCCAGCGGATCAGCGCCGATCGGCCAGATAGTTGTGACCACAACCATTTCCGGGGTCGTTGGGGGCGAGCGCGAGCATGACCGATCGGGCGACCGTGCTCATCGTGGGCGCCGGGCCCGCGGGCCTGGTGCTGGGCAATCTGTTACGGGACAAGGGAATCGACACCCTGATCCTGGAACGCGGCAGCCGGGCGCAGGTGCAGGCGAGGGCCAGGGCGGGATTCCTCGGCGCGAACAGCGCCAGGGTGCTGACCGAGCACGGGCTCGGCGCCGGCCTGGCCCGCGACGGCCAGTTCCACGACACGTGCGCGTTCCGGAGCGAGGACGGCCAGTTCGAGCTGAAGTACAGCGCGCTGGGCCGCGGCGAGGCGCACACCGTCTACCCGCAGCAGAATCTCGTCACCGACCTCATCGCCGAGTACCTCGACCGGGGCGGCCGGCTGCGGTTCGACGTGACCGTCACCGACGTCGACCCCGGAACCGGGACCGTCGGATTCCGGCACCAGGGCGGAACCGGCACGGCGCAGGGGCAGTTCCTCGTGGGCTGCGACGGCAGCAACGGCGCGACCCGCACGGCCATGCCCGCCGCGCTGGTCACGCGGTATGCGCGGGACCACGGCGTCGCCTGGCTGGCCTTGCTCGCGGAGGCGCCGCCGAGCATGCCGGCGGTCACTTACGCCATCCACGACAACGGGTTCGCCGGCCACATGGCCCGCAGCGCGGAGGTGACCCGGTACTACCTCCAGGTGCCGCCGGACGAAGACCCGGAGGCCTGGCCCGACGAGCGGATCTGGGCCGAGCTGGGCGTCCGGATGCGGACCGAGGCGTTCGGCCCGCTGCGCGAGGGGCCGGTCATCGACCGCCGGGTCGTGCGCCTCCGCTCGAACGTCGTCGACCCGATGCAGCACGGCCGGATGTTCCTCGCGGGCGACGCGGCCAGCCTGATCAGCCCGTCCGCGGCCAAGGGCGCCAACCTGGCGCTCATGCAGGCCGAGGTGCTGGGCCTGGCGCTGACCGACGCCCTCACCCGCGACGACGAGCGCGCGCTGCACGCCTATTCGCGCACCTGCCTGCCCCGGATCTGGCGGGCGCAGGAGTTCTCCCACTGGATGATCACCCTGCTGCACGGGCCGGACGCCGGCGATCCGGACCGGGACTTCGAGCGCGCCGTGCGCCGCGCCCGGCTGCACAGCCTCCGGGACTCCCGGGCCCACCAGGACTTCTTCGCCGAGAACTACGTCGGCATCTGACCCGTTGGAGTGGACCATGACCGCGACGATCGCGCCCGCGCTCGCCCCGGAAGACCTCACCCGCCTCAGCTCGGTGACGGCGCTCATCAGCGCCAACGACACCGGGTCCGTGCTCGCCACGGCCCTGCCGTCACTGGACGCGGCCGAACGCGCGGCGCTGGCCCGGCACACCCGGTTCACCCACGCCGCGGTGCTGGTCTTCCCCAGCACGTTCGACCGTTTGCGGGAAGAGCTGGCCGGCCACGGGATCGAGACCGCGCCGATGATCCCCAGCGTGGTGGTGCGCAACCGGCTGAGCAGCCGGTACGGCGTGCCGGCGGACGAGCTGGCCGTCGGCATCCTGCACGCCGCGGTGCCCGACCGCGCGGGCGATCCGTGCGAGGTGGAGATCTTCGCCATGGCGACGCCGCCGGAGCTGGCCCACATCGCCGCCGACGAACGCCGGAACGGGCGGGAGAACCACTTCGCGCTGGTCGTGCCGTCGGCCGACCCGATCGTCCTGAGTGGACTGCGGGCGGCGGTCGCCGCGCAGATGCGGCCGGACGGGGGCGGGTACAACGGCCACGAGGACAACACCGTCCTCTACTTCCGCGACGCCGATCACCGGCTCCCGGCCTTCCGCCGCCTGGAACTGGTGTGCGCGGGGCAGTTCCCGCGGCTGCTGGCCGACCACCAGCGGGAGTCCGCCGCCGGCACCGGCCTGCTGCGGCTGATGACCGGGGCCTGGGCGACGCAGGCCATCGCCGCCGCGGCCGAGCTGCGCCTGCCCGACCACCTCGTGACGATCTCCGACGTACCGGGCCTGGCCGCGGCCACCGGCGCCGACCCGGACAGCCTCGGCCGGTTGCTGCGCTACCTGACCTCGCTCGGCCTGGTCCGTGAGACGGAGGCCGGTTACCGGCTCACGGACCAGGGCTCGCTGCTGCGGTCGGACGTCGACGGCTCGCTCCGGCCGCTCGCCCTGATGTACGGCGGCCCGTTCTACCAGTCGTTCGCCGCGCTCACCGACGCCGTCCGCACCGGCGAGGAGTCCTACGCGAAGGTCTTCGGCGCCCATCACTTCGCCCACATGGCGACCGACCCCGGGCTGGCGGAGCTGTTCCACCAGTCGATGGCGGCCAGCAACGCCGCGTTCGCCGACCTCGTCAGGGTCGTCGACCTCTCCGGCGCGCACACCGTCGTCGACATCGCCGGCGGCAGCGGGGAACTGCTCTCCCGGGTGCTCGCGGCGAACCCGGCCGCGCACGGCGTCCTGCTGGAACGCCCGCACGCGCTGGCCGCGGCCGAGGCGACCCTGGCGCCGGTGGCCGAGCGCTGCACCCTCGTCCCCGGCGACTTCACCGAGGCCGTGCCCGAAACCGGCGACGTGTACCTGCTGTCCCGCGTCCTGCACGACTGGGACGACGCGCAGTGCCGGGCCATCCTCGCCACGATCGAGGCCGCGATGCCCGGCCACGCCGAGCTTCTGGTGATCGAGCGGCTCCTCCCGGCGGACACCGGCAGCGACTCCCTCGCGGTCGCTTGGGACGTCCACATGCTCTGCAATGTCGGCGGCCGGGAGCGTGCCGAATCGCATTACCGTGCTTTGCTGTCGGACGCCGGTTTCGAGCTGACCTCGGCTATCGCGCTGCCGTTGGACACCTGGGTGCTGCGGGCCCGCAAGCGCTTGCGGGCCACCCGCGACGAGTAGGTCCTGCCAGACGGTGTCCCTTGTGGACGAACACAGACCGAGTCAGCCGGCTGTGCCTTCGAGGTGTGCCTTGATCAGTTCCAGGCCGGGCTGGATGCGTGCCGGGTCTTCGACCGGGTGCGGGCCGGCGGGTTCGGTGTCCGGGATCAGTCGTTCGAACAGGCGGCAGAACAGGGTTGTCCCGTCGCCGAGGTCGAAGGTGGTGAAGGTGGCGATGGCGTGCATCGCCGGGGCCAGGGTGCCGTCGTCGAGCACGTCCCGGCCGACTACCGTCCACAGTTTGCCGGGGACGCGTGCGACCACGGTGTAGAGCTTCGGCTTTTCGTTCAGTTCCGGTTGGATGGTTTCGAGTAGTACGTCGCCCAGTTCGGCGGGGACATCCTCCTTGCCGCGTCGCACCTCGGTGCCGATGGCCATCGGCAGCCATTTCGGCAGGTTCGACCAGGTGGTCACCCAGTCGTACACGTCCTGCGCCGGGCGGTTGATGACGATGCGGTTTTCGACGAACCGGATGTTCAGGTTGTCCGGGATCTGGGGCACGTACAAGTCTACTGACATGATCTCTCCTTTTCGGGTCAGGCGCGGGGTTCCCCACTGCCTTCAATCAATTGCTAACGACGCGTTATCGCTTCGGCGGGGTTACCCGTGGGTGGCTGCTGGCCGGTAGTCGGTGTAGGTGTAGGGGTTGTCGAGGACTTTGGTGTCGGGGATTTCGGGGTTCATGCCGTCGCGCCAGGCTTGCTCGCCGAGTTCGGCGCGCAGGTGGTCGACGGTGGCGTTGACTGCGCGGCGGGCGCTGGCCAGGTCGACGCCGACCAGGCGGTGGTCGCGCTTCACGATCCGGCCGTCGACCAGGACTGTGTCGACGTCGGCGCGCTGAGCCTGCATGACGATGTGTCCGTGCGGGTGCAGTATCGGTGTCATCGCCGGCGAGTTGTCGTTGCGGACGAGTACGAGGTCCGCTTTCTTGCCGACCTCGACGCTGCCGATCTCGCTGTCCCGTCCGAGTGCTCGTGCTCCTCCTCGGGTGGCCCACTCGACGACCTGGTCGGCGTGCAGGGAGACGTGGGTGACGGTTTCGTCGCGGGCGTGTGCTTGCAGGTGCTCGTAGGCGCGGTCGGCGCCGAGTGTCGAGCGCATGGCGGAGAACAGGTCGCTGCTGCCGAGTACGCAGCTGTCTTGTGACAGCGAGATCGGGATGCCGTGGGCGCGCAGTGCGGCGGTCGCGGGATAGCCTTGTCCGGCGTTCTGCTCGCTTTCGGTGGCCACTGATACCGATCCGCCGGTCGCCGCGATGCGGGCGTAGGAGTCCGCGGAGAACGTGGAGGCGTGCACGTACACGGTCCTGGCCTCGCTGTAGCCGTGCTCGTGGATCAGTCGCAGGGCGTCGTCGCCTGATGCGCCCCGGATTCCGGCGTGGGTGGTCACCGCCAGGTCGAGGTCTCGGGCGACCTCGAACGCGGGCTGTTCGGGGAAGCTCGGGTCGCCGGTGACGTCGAAGGCGATCTGGAAGCCTTCGAGGTCGCCGGACCGGCGGTCGAAGAACGTGCGGAACTCGGGTGTGCCGGTCCAGTTCGCGGGTGCGTCCTGGATGTTGCCGTAGGCCAGCACGAACTTCCCCGGTACCGAGGCGAGCGCGTCGACCGCGGCGTCGGCGTGGTCGATGGTCTGCAGCCCGTGCGACCAGTCCACGCTGGTGGTGACCCCGGCGTCGAGCGCCTCCAGCGCGCCGAGGACGTTGCCGGCGTGGATGTCCTCGGGCCGGAACTTCGTGCCCCAGTTCAGGTAGTACCACACGAAGTACTGGGTGAGGGTCCAGTCCGCACCGTAGCCGCGGGTCGTGGTCTGCCACATGTGCCGGTGGGTGTCGACCATCCCGGGCATCACCACGCCACCGCGGGCGTCGATCTCGTCGGTGCCGTCAGGAACGACGAGGCCAACACCGATGGCGGCGATCCGGCCGTCGACCACCAGCACGTCGTGCCCTTCCAGCACAGTGCGGCCGGAATCCATGGTGAGGACCGCCCCGCCACGGAGGACGGTCGGACGTGGACGGTTGTTCGAGAGCATCAAGCGACTCCTCGGTAGTGCGGCGGCTGACGGGGGCGCGGGACTCCCCGGCGTCACTGCCTTCAATAATGTCTTCAATCATGAAGGCAGATTGGGCCGCTGTCAAACGTGGTGCTGGGCGGGCTGGTACCGTCCGCCGGGTGGCCACATTTGCCCGTCCCGCGAGCCGTACCACGGCGAAGGTCCTGGACGCCGTCCGCGGCGCCATCCTCAACGGCGAACTCTCCCCGGGAGAGCAGCTTCGCCAGCAGATCTGGGCGGAGCGATGCGGCGTCAGCCGTCCACCGGTCCGGGAAGCCCTCGAGATCCTCAGCAACGAGGGACTGCTCACCCACGGCCTGAACCAGGGCTACTTCGTCGCGAAGTTCGGCAACGACGAGGTGGAGCAGCTCTACACCATGCGTGATCTGCTGGAGACCGAGGCGATCCGCACGCTCGAGTGGCCCGGCCCGGAGGTGCTGGCCGAGCTGTCCGCGCACATCGACCGGATCGAGTCCGACGCGCTGGTCGGCCGCCCGGACCTCGCGCGGGTGGCGATGGCGGACTTCTACCTGTCCATCTACCGCCTCTGCCACCGCACGCTCATCATCGCCGAAATCGAACGGCTCTGGGCGCGCACGGCCTCGTACCGCGCGCTCAACTACGACGTCCTGGCCGCACCGGGGGAGTCGAAAGCCCAGTTCCGCTTGATCCTCGACGCACTGGCCGCGAAGGACCGGAAGCGGCTCGCCGAGCTGATCCAACGCCCGGTCGTGACCATCCTGTCCCGGGCGCGGGCGGCGATCTCGCCGACCGGGGCCGGTTCAGCTGCCGGACAGTAGTTCCACCACCGGCGCGAAGTCGTGCAGCGCGGATTCCGGCACGCTGACGTAAGAGAATCCGTAACGCTCGCGCCGGTCGCGCAGCCGGGCGGCGATCGCGGCCGGGGAGCCGACCAGGACGGTCGGGATGTCCGCGATCTGATCGGTGGTCAGGCGCGGCATGCGGCGGCGCAGGGCGGCCAGCGCGGCCTCCTGGTCGTCGGTCACCACCACGGTCTGCGCGAGCAGGTTGCGTTCCACCACTTCGGCGCGGTCGCCGGCGACCGCGCCGAAGTACTCCGTCCGCTCCTGCACCGCTTCGGCGCCAAGGAGGTCGAGACTTCCCCTGGTGGCTCCCGGTTTGAGCACCGCGGCGGAGAACGACACCACGTCGGCGTGGCGCGCGGCCAGGCGCAGCACGCGGTCGCCGTTGCCCCCGATCATCAGGGGCGGCCGGGCCGGCGCGGTGGCCACGCCGAGTTCACGCGGGTGGTCCAGCAGGCGCACCAGCTCGGCGACGGTGTCTTCGAGCCGGCTGACCCGCTCGCCGGCCGTGCCCCACTCCAGCCCGGCCTTGTCGAACTCCGAACGGACGTAGCCGGTGCCGATGCCCAGCTCCAGCCGCCCGCCGGTGAGCCGCCCGGCGGTCAGCACCTCCCGGGCCAGCAGCACCGGATTCCAGAACGCGCTGTTGAGCACGAACGTGCCCAGCCGCACCCGTTCGGTCACCGCGCCCGCGGCCGCCAGCGCCGGGAACGGCGACTGCCCGCCCAGGTGGTCGGACACGGTGAGCACGTCGTAGCCCAGCCGCTCCGCCGTGCGGCACTTGGCGAGCCAGTCGTCGCGCTCGTCGAGGGAGGTGAGGTTCACCCCGAACCGGAACGGCTTCACGACCGCACTCCCGCGAAGTCCAGTTTGGACACCGGCGTCGACAGGTGTTCGGCGAACCCGCTGAGCACGGACCCGATGTCGTGGGCCACGCGCTGGGCTTCGGCCGCGCTGACCTGGTCGCCGCGGTAGGACAGCGTCCCCAGTAGCGCCTCGGAGGTTTCGGTGAACGTGACGGTGATCGGGAACTTGCTGACTTCTTCGGCCCGGGACACGAAGTTGACGGGCGTCAGCCGCGCTGGGCCGAGCCGGGCCGACCAGCGCGACACACCGACATTGTTGACCATCACGTCGACGTACGGCGTGCGGCCCGGCAGCCGCGACGGCCGAAGCTCCCGCACCACCGATTCGAGCGGCACGTCCTGGTATTCGAAGGCGTCGATCACGCTCTCGCGCACGGCGTCCAGCAGGTCCGCCAGCGTGGTCGCGGGCTCGGCCCGGGAGCGCAGCACCAGCGTGTTCAGCCGGGGCCCGATGACCTCGCCCGCGCCGGGCCCGCCGCGGGTGGCGACCGGGATCCCGAACGTCAGGTCGTCCTGCCCGCTCCAGCGGTGCAGGACCGCGGCGACCGACGCGGCCGCGATCATGAAGCCGGACACCTTCCGCTCCAGCCGCACCGGGAGCAGCGCGGCCGTGGTGCCCTCGGCCAGCGGAATCGTGACAGCGCCGTGGGGTTCCGGCTCCGCCGGCCCGGTCAGTGCCAGCGAGCCGGGCGCGCCGTCGAGCCGTTTCCGCCAGTGGGCGAGGTCCTCGGCGCTCACCTCGGCCTCGGCCCGGTCGTGGTACTGCGCGGGCGGCGGTGCCGTCCGGGCGCGCCCCGTGGCGAGACGATGGCACAGCTCGAGTTCGCGCAGCAGCAGCGGCACCGACTCACCGTCCAGCACGAGGTGGTGCGCGCACAGCGCGAGCACCTGGCCGCCTTCGGCCACGTCGAACAGCCCCGCCCGCAGCAGCCGGCCCCGCGTGGGATCCAGCGACCGGCCCGCCTGCTCCGGCCATTCCGCCAGCCGCTCCGCTCTGTCCACAGCGGACAGTCCGGACAGGTCGGCGGTGTCGAGCTCGGCCTGGTGGGCCGGCAGCGTCTCCTGGTACAGCAGGCCGTCTTCGTCGACGAACCGGGCCCGCAGGATCTGGTGGCGGGTGGTCAGCAGGGTGAGGGCGGAGCGCAGGGTTTCGGGCTCCAGGTGCCCGGACACCGTCCAGGACAACGGAATGTGGTAACGCGCGTGCTCCGGGTCCAGCCGCTCGGCGAGCCAGATGCCCTCCTGGAACCGCGACGCGCGGAACACCGTCCCGGCGCGGGCCTGCGCGGTCCCGGCTTCCGCCGTCTTCGGCGCGCGCGCCACGACTTCGGCCAGGTCGCCGAGGACCGAATGGGCGAACAGGTCCCGCACGGACACGGTCACCCCCAGCCGTTCGTTGATGCGGTGCACCACCGCGCTCGCCAGCAGGGAATGGCCGCCGAGGAGGAAAAACGAGTCCAGCGGGTCCACCGAGGCCACGCCCAGCGTCTCGCACCACACCTGGGCGAGCGCGGCCATGACCTCCTGGTGCGTGTCCGGCGCCTTGCGCGGTGCCGCACCGGCTGCCGGAACCGGCGCCGCGGCCGGACCGGCCGCCCGGCTCGGATGGAGCCCGGCCCGGCCCTGGGCGAGCGTCCGCCCGGGATCGGCGGTCATCTCGGCCACCATCGTCAGGTGGTCGTCGGCCAGCGCGCTGAGCAGGCCGGCGCCGAGAGTGCCGTGGTGGTCCTGCCAGATCAGAGACGAGCCGCTGCCGTCCTCCTGCAGCAGCACCGTCAGCCGCTGGTCCGACGCGTTGGTCGCGTCCACCAGGTCCAGCTCGGCCGGGCCGAAGTCGAGGTGCCGCACGTCGTGCGGACCGGCGGCGGTGTTCCAGTAGGTCAGCACGACGTCGCTCACCCGGTCTCGCGCTTCCGGCCCGACCAGGTCGGCCGCGCGGAGGATGGCGGCCAGCGGCAGGCCGCCGTGCGCGGTCGCGGCCCGGAGGTCCCGGCTCAGCCGTTGCGCCAGCTCCCGATACGTGTCGCTGTCGCGCATCCGCTGCCGGATCGGCAGCAGGCCGGCGAACGAGCCGACCTGCTCCGACAGCGCGTTGCCCCGCCGGCCGTGGTGGGCCGTCGAGACGATCAGGTCGTCCGCGCCCGAGTGGTGGTGCACCGCGGCGAACAGCGCGCCGTACATCATGGTGAAGTAGGTGACGCCCAGCTCCCGGGCGGTCCGTTTGACCTCGGCCACGAGCCCGGCCGGGACGGGCACGACCACCGGCGGCGCTCCCTGGCTGCCCTGGTGCGCGGGAAGCGGGCGAGCCGGTGCGGCCCCGGAGAGCGTGCTCCGCCAGAACGCCCGCATCGGCGCCCCCTCGGCGCCGACCGCCAGCTCCCACGACCGCCGCGCGTAGTCGGCGAACGGCGCCACGTCGTCCGGTTCGCCGAGCCGCTCACCGCGGTAGGCGCGGCTCAGGTCGTCGAGAACCGGCGGAATGGAGGCGCCGTCCAGGACGAGGTGGTGCACCGTGAACACCACGGTGACGCCTTCACGACCGCGGACGACCTCGACTCGTGCGAGCGGCCCCTGCGCCAGGTCGATCGGGCGCCGCCGCGCGTCGTGCACGGCCTGTTCGTCCCCGTCGGTCACCACGAACGGGATGGCCGGCGCGTCGGCCCAGGTGAGGCGGGTGCCCTCCGGCGTCACGACGACCCGGCCGGTGAACATCGGGTACCGCGCGCAGAGGACGGCCACCGCCTCGCGGAGGCGGTCGAGGTCCAGTTCACCGCGGACGGCGAGGGTGAGCGGGACGAGGTGCACCCAGCGTTCCGGCTCCACCTGCCAGGAAACCCACATGGCCTCCTGCAGCGCGGACAGCGGCAGTTCCTTCTGGGCCAAGGGTTCGGGGGCGGTCATCGCACCTGCTCGGCGAGGGTGCGCTTGTCGGCCTTGCCCGACGGGGTCAGCGGCAGGAAGTCCATCGGCACGAACCGGCTGGGGATCATGAACGCGGGCAGCACCGTCCGGCCGTGCGCGGCGATGCGGCCGGGCAGGCCGTCGGTGGCCACCCCGGGGCGCGGTGAGTAGAACGCGACCAGGGTCTGCTCGCCGATGCGGCTCGTCGTGGGCACCACGACCAGGTCGAGCACCCCGTCGGTCCCGCTCAGCACGTGCTCGATCTCGCCGATCTCGATCCGGAACCCGTTGATCTTCACCTGGTCGTCGACCCGGCCCGCGTAGTCCAGCGTGCCGTCCGGCCGCACCGAGGCGAGGTCGCCGCTGCGGTAGAAACGGCGCGGCCGCCCGTCGAAGTCGAGCACCGGGTACCGGGCCGCGGTCAGCTCCGGCCGCTTCAGATACCCGTCGGCCAGCTGCGGGCCGGCCTGGTGCAGCTCGCCGATCACACCCGGCCCGACCGGGCGGTCGTGCTCGTCCAGCACGACGATCTCGTTGCCCGGCAAGGGAACGCCGATGCCCAGGTCCCGTTCGGCCGAGCCCGCGGGCAGGCGCCGGTACATGGCGAAGACGGTGGTCTCGGTGATGCCGTACATGGCGACGAACTCGGTGTCCCCGCCGTGGTTGCGCCGCCAGTCGTGCACCGAGCCCGCATCCACCGGCTCGCCGCCGAAGATGACGTACCGCAGCGCGGGCACGGTGGTCCCGGGCTCCGCCGCCCGGCTGAGGTACCGGAACACCGACGGCACCTGGTTGAGCACCGTGACCTCGTGCTCCACCAGGAAGTCCAGCGTCGCCTCGGGGGAGCGGGCCACGTCCGCGGACGGCACCGCGACGCTCGCGCCGTGGCTCAGCGCGCCCCACAGCTCCCACACCGAGAAGTCGAAGCAGTAGGAGTGGAACAGCGCCCACACGTCGTCGCCGCGCAGGTCGAAAACCTGGTCGCAGGCGCCGAGCAGCGCGGTCACGTTGCGGTGCGTCACCACGACTCCCTTGGGGGAGCCCGAGGATCCGGAGGTGTAGATGACGTACGCGGGAGTGTCCGGAGTGGACGGTGCGGTGTCTGAGAGCGTCGAGCCGGGTTCCTCACCGGGCCAGACCTCTTCGTCGACACCCACCACCTGGGCCTCGGGCAGCACCGAGCCGGTGTCCTGGTCGGCCACCACCAGGTCCACCGCCGCGTCGGCGGCCATGTAGCGGATCCGGTCGCGCGGGTAGTCCGGGTCGAACGGCACGTAGGCGCAGCCCGCCTTCAGCACCGCGAGGATCGCGACCACCTGGCCGGCGCCGCGTCGCAGGTACAACCCGATCCGGCTGCCCGGCTCCTGCCGGTACCGCCCCAGCACGGTCGCGAGGCGGGTGGACCGCTCGTCGAGCTCGCGGTAGGTCAGCGACTCGCGCTCGTCCACCACAGCGACCGCGTCCGGGGTTTCGTCCGCCTGCCGGCTGAACACTTCGTGCAGGCACAGGTCTTCGGTCACGAGCGCGCACTCCTCGGCCGCAGGTCGGTCCACAACACGTCGATCTCCGCCAGGCACGCGGATTTCGGCCGTGGCTCGCCCACCGCGGCCCAGCCGGCCGGGAGACCGCGGTCTTCGGGCCAGATCGAATACTGCTCCTCGTCGTTGCGCACCACGACGTAGCCGCGCTGGTCGTCGTCCTCGAACACAGGCAGGCTCCCCCTCACCGGGTCGATTGAAGTTGTCGGACATGGTCGAGCAAGAGGGCGGACAGGTCGCCGAACATTTCGGCGCGGCCCGGTCCGTCCTGGAAGAAGTGGCCGCCGGCGAAGACCCGCGTGCGGAACGCGCCGCTGGTGTGCGCCCGCCAGCCTTCGAGGTCCTCAGTGGACACAACGGGGTCCGCGTCCCCGCCGTACACGGTGATCGGCAGGGGGAGCGGCACCGGGTCGTGGTGGCGGTAGTGGTAGTCCAGCTCGAAGTCGGCCCGCAGCGCGCGGACCGCGGTGCGCCGGACGCCCGGGTCGGCCAGGGCGCCCTCGGTCGTCCCGCCGAGCCCGGTGGCCACCGCCAGCATCTCGTCCTCGGTCAGGAGGTGCCCGGCGAACCCGGCGTTGCCCCGCGCGGGCGCCCGGTGCGCCGCCACGACCAGTGCGGCCACCGTCGCCGGGGACCGGACGAGCCGGGCGGCCGCCTCGAACGCGATCAGCGCGCCGAGGCTGTGCCCCAGCACCACCACCGGCCGGCTCGGGTCGTCGGCCACCGCCTCGGCCAGCCCGTCCGCGAACGGCGCCATCCGGGTGAGCGGCTCCTCCCGCAACCGCGCGCCGCGGCCGGGCGGCTGCACGGCGCAGACCTCGACCTCGTCGGGCAGCAGCCGCGCCCAGCCGTGGAACATCGACGCCGAGCAGCCCGCGCCCGGCACGCACACCAGCCTCAGCGCCGCGGCCGGGCGCGGCGGGAACCGCAGCAGCCAGCGGGTCATCGCGCGCTCCGCAGGTGAGCCGCCAGATCCTCGACGGTCGGGTTCCGGAAGATGTCGCCGACGCTCAGCCGCAGCCCGGCCTCGCGGGCCCGGTGCACGACCTGGATGCCCTTGAGCGAGTCGCCGCCGATGGCGAAGAAGTCCTCGTCCGGCCCGACCGAAGCGCGGTCCAGCACCCGCAGCCAGATGCCCACCAGCGTCCGCTCCAGCTCGTCGCGAGGCTCCGCGCGCGCGGCCTCGGCCAACGCCGGCTCGGGAAGCGCCGCGCGGTCCACTTTGCCGCTGCGGCCCAGCGGAAGCCGGGGCAGCACCACGAACCGGGACGGCATCAGGTATCCCGGCAGCCGCGCCCGCAGCCGCTCGCGCACCGGCCCGGCCGGATCGCCGTCGCCGCGGGGCACCAGGTACGCGGTGAGGCCGCGCTCGGTGGCGGTCACCGCGGCGTCGCGGACCTCCGGGTGCTCGCGCAGCGCGTTCTCGATCTCGCCGAGTTCGACCCGCACGCCGCGCACCTTGACCTGCTGGTCGTTGCGGCCCAGGTAGTCGAGCGCGCCGTCCGGCCGCCACCGCACCAGGTCGCCGGTGCGGTACAGGCGCTGTCCCGGCCGCCTGGCGAACGGGTGCGGCACGAACCGCTCCGCGGTGGCCGCCGCGAGCCCGAGGTAACCGCGGGCCAGCGCGACGCCGCCGAGGAACAGCTCCCCGGTCACCCCCGGCGGCACCGGGCGCAGTTCGGCGTCGAGCACGTAGGTCTCCACCCCCGCCAGCGGCCGGCCGATGGGCACCCGGGGGCCGTCGGCGGCCCGGCACTCCCAGCCGGTGACCTCGATCGAGGCCTCGGTCGGGCCGTAGAGGTTGATCAATCGCACTGGCAGCAACAAAAGACAGCGGTCGCGCAACGCGGCGGGCAGCGCCTGCCCGCTGCACAGCACCCGGCGGAGCGATCCGCAGCGGTGCAGGTCGGGCTCGCCGAGGAACGCCTCCAGCATCGGCGGCACGAAGTGCACGGTGGTCACCGCCTCGCGCTCGATGAGGTCCACCAGGTACGCCGGGTCGCGGTGCCCGCCCGGCTCCGCGACGACCAGCGCCGCGCCCGTGGTCAGCGGCCACAGCAGCTCCCACACGGACACGTCGAACGTCGTGGGCGTCTTGTGCAGCACCCGGTCGTCCGCGGCCAGCGGATGGGCCCGGCGCTGGTTGGCGATCCGGTTGGCCAGGCCCCGGTGCGGCACCGCCACCGGCTTCGGCGGCCCGGTCGAGCCGGAGGTGCTGATCACGTACGCCAGGTCGGCCGGGTCCACCGCGCGCTGGGCCATGGGCGCCTCGACGCCGTCGTCGCCCAGCTCGTCCACCAGTAGCACCGGCACGCCGGTCGTGTCCGGCGCAGTGTCCTTTGTGGCCAGTACCAGGGACGCCCCCGTCGCGCGGAGCACCGCGTCAATGCGGGCCGGCGGATCCTCCGGCGACAGCGGCAAGTAAGCGCTTCCCGCGGCCATCACGCCGACGACGGAGGTCACCAGCTCGAGGCCGCGGTCCAGGCACAGCGCGACCACGGTGTCCCGGCCCGCGCCGTGCGAAGCCAGCCGCCGCGCGAGCGTCCCGGCACGACGCACCAGTCCGTTGTACGACAGCTGCTCGTCCTTGAAGACGACCGCGGTCGCGTCCGGCGTGGCCAGGGCCTGGCGCTGGATGAGTTCGTGCACGGGCTCGGTCCACGGGTGGGCGTCGCCGCCGCGGCTCCACTCGTTCAGGATGCGCGCGCGTTCCCCCTCGTCGGACAGCTCGAAGCGGGACAACGGGGTGCCCGGCTCGGCCAGCGCGGTGCGCAGCACGGTCAGGAACCGCCGTGCCGTGCGCTCGATGTCGGCGGCGTCGAACAGCTCCGTCCGGTAGTGCAGCGCGCAGTCGGCCCCGTCGGCGTCCGGCCGGATCTCCAGCCACAGGTCGGTGAACACACTCGCCGTCGGCACCGGGAAGATCTCCGCGGCCAGCCCCGCGAACTCCGGCGCCGGCGCCGGCTGCTGGACGGCGAACATGGTCTGGAACAACGGGTCGTGGCCGCCGGCCCGGTGCCGCACCAGGTCGGCGACGATCCGGTCCAGCGGCACGTCCTGGTGGGCGACGGCGTCGAGGACCGCGTGCCGCACGTGCTTGAGCACCTCGGCGAACGTGGGGTCCGCGGCCAGCTCCACGCGGATCGGCATCGTGTTGACGAACATGCCGACCACCGGTCCGAGCGACGCCCCGGAGCGGCCCGCGCTCGGGCTGCCGATCACCACGTCGCGCGACCCGGTCAACCGGGACAGCAGCACCGCGTACGCCGACAGCAGCAGGATGTACGGCGTCACCCGTGTGCGTACCGCCGCGGCGCGCACTTCGGCCCACAGCTCGGCGTCGAGCGGGGTGCGGTGCGTGGCGCCGGCGAACCCCTGCGTCGCGGCCCGGGGGTGGGTGGTCGGCAGGGCCAGCAGCTCGGGAGCGCCCGTGAGCCGGTCCCGCCAATGGTCCAGCTCGGTGCGCAACCGGTCACCGGCGAGCTTTTCCCGCTGCCGCACGGCGAACTCGCCGAACTGCGTCGCCGGCTCCAGCTCGGCGCCCGCGTACAGCGCCGCCAGCTCGTCGACGACGAGGGCCATCGACCAGCCGTCGCAGACGATGTGGTGGCAGACCACGGTCAGCACGTGGTCGTTTTCGCCCAGCCGCAGCAAAGCGACGCGGACCAGAGGCCCGGTCGTCAGCGCGAACGGGCGCGCGATCTCCTGCTCGACCGCCTCGCGGGCCGCCGCTTCGCCGCCGACTTCGCGAACGGCCAGCTCCGGCGACAGCTCCGTGGCCACCTGCTGGAAGGGCTCGCCGTCGACCACGGTGAAGGTGGTGCGCAGCGCCTCGTGGCGGTCGGCCACCGCCGCCAGCGCCTGGCGTAACGCGGTGACGCCGACCGGGCCGTGCAGGCGCAACGCGGTCACCAGGTGGTAGGCCGAGCCGGTTTCGCCGATCTGGTCGAGCATCCAGAGCCGGCGCTGCGCGAACGACGTCGGCAGCAGCCGGGTGGCGGTGGTGGCGGTCATGCCTCGGCCTCGGCCCGGTACCGGTCGACGACCTGGGCGAGCCCGTGGACCGTCGGCTCCTCGAACACGTCCTCCAGCGTCAGCGCCACCTCGAACTGCTCGTCGACCAGCGCCATCAGCTGCACGGCCGCGAGCGAATCGCCGCCCTGCTCGAAGAAGTCCGGGTTTTCGACGTCCTCCTCCACCCCGAGCACCTGCTGGAACAGCCGGAGCAGGGCGGGTTCGACCGGGCCGGAAACGCTGGTGGCCGGAGCCGTGGTCACTGCCGGTGCCTCCGGGCGAACCAGGTGCTCACGGCGTTCGAACGGGTAGGTCGGCAGCACCACCCGCTGCCGGGGCGTCCCGGCGTGCACGCGCGCCCAGTCGATGCGCACGCCCGCCTGCCACAGCTGGCCGACGGCGTCCAACAGGGCGCGCAGCGGCTCGCCTTCGTCGGTGAGCGACACGCGCCGGCCGTCGAATTCCAGGTCGAGCACGCTGGTGGTGCCCGTTTCCCGGTGGGTGGTCCGCGCGATCCCTTCGGCCAACGGCAGCGCGCCGGTGACGCAGGCCGCGACCGATTCACCGGTGCCGTCGCCGCTGATCGTGTCCGGCTCCACGCCCCAGTCGACGAGCAGCTTGCCCAGCGCGTACCGCATCGCGAACGCTTCGGCGTCCAGGCTGATCGACCGGCATTCCTCGACCGCGGCCCGGAACACGGGGAAACGGTCGAGCACCTTGCTCCAGCCCTCGTCGCCGGAGATCGGCGGGAACCGGAAGGCCACCGGCGGCCGGGCCCCGGACTCGCGGCCGGTGACCGAGGCCAGCGCGCCGACGGCCTGTTCGACATCGCCGCAGGCCAGCTGCCACCGGTGCGCGAACGTGTGCCGCCCGCGCTGGAGGGTGGCGGCGACGTCGTCGAGCGGCAGCCCCGGATGCGCGCGCAGGTGCGCCGCCAGCTCGGTGGCCATTGTGGACAGTGCCGCGGGCGTGCGGGCGGAAAGCACCAGCAGCACGGCTTCCGAGGCCGGGGCCGGTACCGGGCCGGGCGGTGCTTCCTCCAGCACGGCGTGCGCGTTGGTGCCGCCGATGCCGAACGAGCTGACGCCGGCGCGGCGCGGAAGCCCGGAGCCGGGCCACGCCCGGTTCTCGGCCGTCACCTCGAACGGGCTCGACGTGAAGTCGATGCGGGGATTGGGCGCGGTGTGGTGCAGGGTCGCCGGCAGCGTCCGGTGTTCCAGCGCCAGCGCGGCCTTCATCAGCCCCGCGACGCCCGCCGCGGTGTCGGTGTGCCCGACGTTCGTCTTGACCGAGCCGAGCGCGACGCTGCCCGCCGGCACCTCGCCGAACGCTTCGGCCAGCGCGGTCACCTCGATCGGGTCGCCCACTGGCGTGCCGGTGCCGTGCGCCTCGACGTAGCCGATGGAGTCCGGCGCCACCTCGGCGATCGAGTGCGCGATGCGGACCACCTCGACCTGCCCGTGCACTCCCGGCGCGGTGTAGCCCGCCCGCTGGCGGCCGTCGTTGTTCACGGCCGTGCCGCGGATGACCGCGTGGACGTGGTCACCGTCGTCGAGGGCGTCGTTCAGCCGGCGCAGCACCACGATCCCGGCGCCGTCGCCCGCCACGATTCCCCGCGCGTCCTCGGAGAAGGTGCGGCAGCGGCCGTCGGGCGACATCGTGCCGCCCTCCTTGAACCAGTAGCCGCTGCGCGGCACCCGCAGCGTGACCCCGCCCGCCAGCGCGAAGTCGCAGTCCCCGGCCAGCAGGGCCCGGCCGGCCTCGTGCACGGCGACCAGCGACGTCGAGCACGCTGTCTGCACCGCGACGCTCGGCCCGGTCAGCCCGAGTGCGTAACTGACCCGGGTCACCAGGTGCTCGGGTTCGTTGGACAGGCTCAGCGAAAGCTCGTCCAGGCCGGGGAAACGGTCGGCCTGCGACTCGACCAGCCGGGCGTAGCCGTTACGCCCGGCCCCGGCGTAGAGCCCCACCACGCCGGGCACGTCCGCCGGGTCGTACCCGGCCCGCTCCAGTACTTCCCAGGCCAGCTCCAGGAAAACCCGGTGCTGCGGGTTCAGGATCGCGGCGTCCCGGGTGGTGATGCCGAAGAAGTCGGCGTCGAAATCACCGATCCCTTCGACGATGCCGTGCGCGGTGACGTACCGGGGGTCCGACCGCAGCGCGGGGTCCTCGCCCCATTCCGCCAGCTCTTCGGCGGAGAAGTCGCGGACGGAGTCGACCCCGCCGGCCAGGTTGAGCCAGAACTGCTCGGGGGTGGCGGCGCCGGGGAACCGGCAGGCCATGCCGATCACAGCCAGGTGCGTGTCGGTGTCGGTCAACTGATCGGTCCTTTCGGCGCGGGCGCGGCTGCGCACGGGGTGCAGTCGTGCCGGGCGGTGGTTACCCCGGTCCACTCGCGGCCGGCCGGCGGCCGGGCTGTCCAGGTGCCGGGCGAATCCCGCGACGGTGGGGTGGGCGTAGAGGTCGGTGACGGGCACGGCGTGGCCGAGTTCCCGGCGCAGCCGGGCGCTGACCGTGGTCAGCAGCAGCGAATGCCCGCCGACGTCGAAGAAGTTGTCGTCCCGGCCGAACGCGTCGTGGCCCAGTACCGCGGACCACACGCGGGCGACCAGCTCCTCGGCGCCGGTGGTGAACCCCGGCCGGTCCGGGCGGAGTTCGGCCGCGCCGGCGTCCAGCGCCGTCCGGTCGACCTTTCCGTTGGAGTTGAGCGGAAAACCGGGCAGCACGAAGTAACGGTGCGGGCGCATGTATTGCGGCAGCGCCCGGCCGGTGTGCTCGTGCAGCTCGGAGGGCGCCAGGCCGTCGGCGCCGACCAGGTACGCGGTGAGCCCGTTCCCGTCCGGCACGACCACGGCGTCGCGCACGCGGGGGTGAGTGCGCAGCACGTTCTCGATCTCGCCCGCCTCGACGCGGAACCCGCGCACCTGCACCTGCGCGTCGTTGCGGCCCAGGAACTCCAGCGCGCCGCCGGGACGGCGGCGGACCAGGTCACCGGTGCGGTAGAGACGCTGTCCCGGCCGCTCGGCGAACGGGTGCGGCACGAACCGGTCCGCGGTGAGTGACGGCCGTCCGAGATAGCCCCGGGCCAGACCCGTGCCGCCCAGGTACAGCTCGCCGGTGACGCCGTCCGGGACGAGCTGCAGCTCGGCGTCCAGCACGAAGGCGTCGATGCCCGGCAGGGAATGCCCGATCGTGGGCAGGCCGCCGTCTGGGCCGACGGTGCCGGAGGTGGCCACCACGGTGCACTCGGTCGGCCCGTAGTTGTTGACCAGCCGGAACGGCAGGGGCCCGGGGACCGCGTGCAGCCGGTCCCCGCCGGTCAGCACGGACCGGGGCGCGTGGCCCGCGGTCCACGGCAGGATGTTCTCGAGCAGGGGAGTGGGCAGGAACGTGGTGGTGATCCGCCGCTCCGACAGCCACTCGCGCAGTTCGTCCGGACTGTGCAGCAGTTCGGCGGGCGGCACCTCCAGCGTCGCCCCGGCGGTCAGCGCGGCGAAGATCTCCCACAGGGACGCGTCGAAGCCGGGCGCGGCGATCATCGTCGCCCGGTCGCCCGGGCCGAGGCCGAACTCCCGGTGGTGCCACGCAACGAGGTTCGCCAGCCCGGCGCGTTCGACCACCACGCCTTTCGGCCGGCCGGTCGAGCCGGAGGTGTGCACCACGTAGGCGGCATCACCGGGCCCGTTGCCCGGTAGCCGGGTCGCGCGCACGTTGTCGAGGTCGGCCAGCGTCACCAGCGGGCCCGCCTCGTCCAGGATCGAGGCCAGCCGGGCCGGCGGCTGGGCGGGGTCGAGCGGGACGCAGGTGGCGCCGGACTTCAGGATCGCCAGGTGGGCGATCACCAGCTCGGCGCCACGGGGCAGCAGGGTCGCGACCAGCGTGCCCGGCCGCGCTCCGGCCTCGCGCAGCCTTCCGGCGACTTCACCGGCCCGGCGGTCGAGGTCGCCGTAAGTCAGTTCCCCGTCGGCGGTTCGCACCGCGACCGCGTGCGGAGCCGCACGGACCTGCGCGGCGATCAGCGTTTCCACCGGTGTCGCGGCCTCGCCGGGCTGGCGTTCGTGGGTCAGCGTCCGGTGCTCCGCGGCGGACAGCAGCGGGAGCCGCGAGACCGGGGTGTCCGGCGCGTCCAGTGCCGCGGCGAGCACGCGGACATAGCGGGCGGCGGCCGATTCGACGGTGGCGGCGTCGTAGACGTCCGTCCGGTAATCGAACGACGCTTGCGGCCAGGTCACGCGCAGGATGAGGTCGAAAGCCGGGGTACGGGCGGGAAGCGGCACTGCGGAGGCGGCCAGCCCCGGCAGCCCCGGCTCGTCATCCGGCGGCTCCGAGTAGCTCATCGCCGTCTGGAAGAACGGGTGTGTCCCGGCGGACCGGTCCGGTCGTAACTGCTCGACCAGGTCGTCGAAACGCACTTCCTGGTTTTCCTGGCCGTCGAGCAGGGTGTCGCGGACCTGGCCGAGCAGCTGCGCGAACGTCAGGCCCGGGGTGAGCCGGACCCGGACGGGCAGCATGGTGACGAACAGGCCCACCACCCGCTCGACCGCGAGGTCGGTCCGGCCGCTCGACGGCACGCCGATCACGACGTCGTCGGCCGAGGACATCCTGGCCAGCAGCACGGCGTACGCGGCCAGCAGCGTGGCGGTTCTCGTGACCCGGTGCCGGGCCGCGACCGCGTCGGCGAGCGTGAGGAGGTCCCCGGACAGTGCCACCGGACAGCTGGCACCACCGGAAACGGGTTCGGGGGGCCGAGAACCGGGCAGGCCGGACCGCGGGGGCGCGCCCGTCAGCGATTGCCGCCAGTAGGCGAGCGCTTCCTCTTGTTCCGGCTCCCGCTCGGCCCACTCCCGGTAACTGCGGCCCGGCTGTGGCAACGGGCCGGTCGCGCCGTAGAAGGCGGCCAGGTCCTCGTCGATCAGCCCGACCGACCAGCCGTCGGCGACGATGTGGTGCAGGACCAGCACGAGCGCGTGGTCGTCTTCGGCGACCTGCAGCAGGTGTGCCCGAAGTACTGGGCCCTCGACCAGATCGAAGGGCTCGTGGACGAGCGCCGCGACGGCTTCGTCGAGCGCCGCTTCGCCTGCCACCCGCGATACCTTTAGCGGCACCGGGCCCGGCGGGCTGATCCGCAGGACGGGCCGGCCGTCGGACTCCGGGAAAGTGGCCCGCAGCAGCTCGTGCCGTTCGGCCAGTGAAGCCAGTGCGCGTTCCAGAGCCGGTACCTCGAGCCGGCCGCGCAGCCGCACGGCCTTGACCACGTTGTACTCGTCGCTTTCCGGCCGCAGCCGCCACAGGAACCACAATTGTTCCTGGGCTGGGGACAAGCGGCTGACCGCGCTGCTCAAGACCGTTCCGGCGCGGCGGCGTGCGCGAATTCGGACAGTTCGCGCACAGTCGGCCTTTCGAAGAATTCCGCCAGTGTGAGGCGGACGTGCAAATCTCTCGTCATCCGGGAAATGACCTGCGAAGCAGCGAGTGAATGGCCTCCCAGCTCGAAGAAGTCATCGGTGGCTGTGACACCGTCTATCCGCAGTACTTCTTCCCAGATCCGGGTGACCACGGTCTGAATGGCGGGTATCGCGAGGGTTTCCCGTGTCTCTCCGCCGGTGAATTCCGCGCTCATGCGACTGATTTTTTGATTGACACGCTTCGACTATAGACACTGCGGGTCGGAGTTTGTGCCAGCATTCGAGTGAACGCCGTCACCCACTTGTGATGTGAGCGAGGTTACACCCGACCGGAGCATGATGCCATCTTTCTTTCGGAGGATAATAACGCGAAGCGCGATTAATCCGTGCGAATTTTATTCAGTCTGAGGAGTCATCGTCGTTATGTCTGAGATCGGTCGGATGAGGCATTCCCGTGCGGCCGTCCCATCCAGCGGGTACCCGCCGTTGACCGCCGCTCAGCATTCACTGTGGTATCTGGACCGGCTGTATCCGGGCAGCGCCGTCTATAACGTCCCGCTCGCCGTGCGGCTCTCCGGCCCGCTCGACCGGCTGGCTTTGGAGCGTTCGCTGACCTCGCTGGCCGCACGACACGAGGCCCTTCGGACGACTTTCCCCGTGCACGAGGGAGCGCCGTACCGGCACGTCGCGGCTCCGGCGTCAGTTTCCCTGACGGTGACCGAAAGCAGCGGTGACGCTTTCGCCGCGCTCCTCGACGGGTGGGCGCTGGAGCCGTTCGATCTGGCCGAAGGGCCGTTGTGGCGGGCCCGGGTGATCCGCCTCGGCCCCGAGGACCACGTGCTGGCCCTGCAGCTGCACCACATCATCTGCGACGGCTGGTCCGTGCGCCTGCTGTTCGACGAGCTGGGCGAGGCCTATTCGGGCGCGGAACCACGTCCGCCGCTGGAAATCCCCGGCCCGGACGGCCCCGTGGCCGGCTCGTCGGTCCAGTGGTGGCGAGACACCCTCGACGAAGCCCCGGCCGCACTCGGGTTCCCGCCCGGCGCGCGGGGGAGCGGCCCGCGCTCGATCGACAGCGCGTCGCATCGCTTCACGCTCGCCCATGACCTGATCCGGACCCCGCCGCGGACGACCCCGTTTGTCGTCCTGCTCGCGGCGTACGCGCTGGTGCTGGGCCGGGCGACCGGCCGTTACGACGTGGTGGTCGGGGTCCCGGCCTCCACCCGTTCGACGCCGGAGCTGGAGCAGGTCGTCGGCTTGTTCGTCACCACGGTCCCGGTCAGAGTCGACCTGTCGGGCAACCCCACTTTCGACGGCCTGGTCAGCCGCGTGCGCGGCGCGCTACTGGCCGCGCTCGACCACCAGATCCCGTTCGACGCACTGGTCGACGGCCTCCGTCTGCCGCGCGACCCGGCCGGGCTTCCCTTGGTGCAAGCCACTTTCGGCTTCGAACCCGGCTCGCCGGCCTGCCCGCGCTTCGCCGGCCTCACCGCCACCGCGTTGCCCGCCCCGCCGCTGCCCGCGAAGTTCGACCTGGACGCCGTGGTGTCCCTCGCGGCGGACGGCAGCGGTGATCTGGACGCCGAGTTCGGCTACGCCACCGACCTGTTCGGCGCACCGGAAGTCCGCGACCTGGCCTCGCGTTTCGCCGGGGTGCTCAGCCGCGCCCGCGATCCGCGGCTCCGCCTGGCCGACCTGATCGAGGACCCGCCGGCCGACGTCGCCGAGCCCGCCCGGCCGACGGCCGTCCCGGTGCACGAACTGGTCGCCCGGCAGGCACTGGCGACGCCGGACGCCCCGGCTGTGGCCGACCGGACCGGCACCACCACCTACCGCGAGCTGGTCGAACGCGCGCGGGCCATCGCCCGCGAACTCCACCAGAACGGCGTCCGGCCGGGCGACGTCGTCGCGGTGTCCCTGCCGCGGGGCCGGGAGGTGCCGGCCGCGCTGCTGGGGGTGCTCATGGCGGGCGCCGCCTACCTGCCGCTCGACCCGCGCCACTCCGACGCCCACGCGGCCGAGCTGATCGCACGCGTTGGGGCTCGGCTGGTCTTGACTGCGGAGTCGGTGGCGCCCGTTGCCGGTGACTCGTCGGGCGTCGGGGCCCTGCTCCTGTCGACGGTGCAGTCGGTGGCGCCTGGCGCTGGTGATTCGTCGCGCGTCGGGACCCAGCTCCTCCCGACCGCACAGCCGATGCTGCCCAGCACCAGCGACCCGTCGAACACGGGACACGGCCCGGCCTACATCATCTTCACCTCGGGCTCGACCGGCGCGCCCAAGGGTGTCGCGGTCGGTCACGCCGCGCTGGTCAACCACGCCCAGGCGATGCGGGACCGGCTCGCGCTGGTGGCGGGCGACCGGGTGCTGCAGTTCGCCGGAATCGCGTTCGACGTGGCCGCGGAGGAGGTCTTCCCGACCCTGCTGGCCGGCGCGTGTGTGGTCGTCTGCCCCGACCCGCCCGCGCCCGCGGAATTCACCGAAGTGGTGCGGCGCCTGGACATCACCGTCGCCAACCTGCCGTCCGGCTACTGGCAGCGCTGGGCGGCCACCGCGCCCGTGGTCCCGGCGCTGCGCCTGCTGGTCGTGGGCAGCGAGCAGGTCGACCCGGGCGCGCTCGCCGCCTGGTGCCGTACCTCGGCGGTCCCGGTCCTCAACGCCTACGGCCTCACCGAAACCACGATCACGGCGCTGACCCATCGCGTCGAGCCGGACTTCGCGGGCGACATCGTGCCCGTCGGCACGCCGCTGGCGGGAGTCGTCGCCCGGGTGCTCGACCCCGAGCTGCGCCCGGTACCGCCGGGCGTCGAGGGCGAGCTGTACGTCGGCGGCGTGGCCCTCGCCGACGGCTACCTCGGGGACCCGGCCCTCACCGCGACCCGGTTCATCCCTGATCCGTACGCCCACGGCGCCCGCCTGCACCGCACGGGCGACCGCGCCCGGCGGCGCGCGGACGGGGCCGTCGAGGTGCTCGGCCGCGCGGACGGACAGTTCAAAGTGGACGGTTACCGGGTCGAGCCCCACCAGGTCGAAGCCGCGCTCGCGGCTCACCCCGAAGTGGAGCAGGCCGCGGTTACCGTCCACAAGGGGCAGGACGGTACTCCGAGGCTCTGCGGCTACGTCGTCCCCCGCGTCCCGGACGACCTCCGCGCGCAGCTGGCCCACCGCCTGCCGTACCACCTCATCCCGGCGTCCCTGACCGCGCTTCCCGCCCTGCCGCTCACGGCCAGCGGGAAAGTCGATCGCGGCGCCCTTCCAGCGCCCGTACGCGGCCCGGCGTCGGCCGGCCCGCCGCCGCGCACCCCGTGGGAGCGGAAGCTCGTCGCCCTCCTGCGCGACCTGCTGGGGACCGCGGAAATCGGGGTGCACGACAACTTCTTCGACCTCGGCGGCAATTCCCTCACCCTCGCCACCCTCCACTTGCGACTGGACGCACCGGTTCCGCTGGTCGTCCTCTACCAGCACCCGACGGTCGCCGGGCTCGCCGGGTACCTGTCCGACGGTCACGACCGTTCGATCGGGGCCGACCGGCCGGAAGCGAAAGCGGGACTGAGCCGTCTGGCCGGGCTCCGCCAGAAACAACGGTGAACGGCCGCGCTGTCCTCAGTGGATAGTGGCGAGCCGAGCCCGCAGAGTCCCCGCCGGAACCCCGGCGGCGTCACACACCACTAGCAAACGCGCCTGGCGCGGATCGAGCGTCAGGGCCCCGGTCGCGGTGCGGACGAGCACCCGGCGGTCCGGCCCCGCGGCCAGTTCCACTGTGGTCCCGGGCAGGATCCCGGCCCCGCGCAGGGCGCTGAGGAACCCGACGTCGTCCTGGATCCGTTCGCTGATCCGGTGCAGCCGCACCGGCCGTTGCCCTCGGTGCAGGGCTTCGGACAGTGGCCGCATCCCGCCGGGGACGCGCAGCGGCGCGACGGCGATGCCGAGGTCGGCCAGCCCCGGGATCGGCGTTCCGTACGGGTCGTATCGCGGGCCGCCGCACACGTCGAAGATGCGCCTCGCCGCGGAAGCCGACATGACGTGCTCCCAGCGGCAGGCCTCGGCGTGCACCTGCTCCCAGTCCAGCCCGACCACGCGGTACAGCAGCACCTCGGCGAGCCGGTGCTTGCCCATCACCCGCGTCGCCCGGCGACGGCCCTCGGCGGACAGCACGAGGTGCCGGTCCTCGCTCACCTCGAGGAGCCCGTCGCGCTCCAGGCGGGCCACCGTCTGGCTCACCGTCGGCGCGCTCTGGGCGAGCCGGTCCGCGATCCGCGCGCGCAGCGGGACCACCCCGTCCTCGGCCAGTTCGTAAGCCGCCTTGAGGTACATCTCGGTGGTGTTGATCAGGCCTCGCGCGGTCACCCAGGCGAGGCTGTCAGCTCAACTCCGGTTGAGGTCAAGGCATCGAACCGCTGACCACGGGCACCTGCACCTCCTCGCGGAACTGCGGGCACTCGTCGGGCGCGCCCTCGTGCCGGCAGTCGAGCAGATGGGTCAGGTACGACCGGGCGGTTTCGAGCCGCGCGGCCTCCGCGTCGATCGCCTCGATGCGCGCGGACACCGTGTCCCGCCAGCCCCGGCTCGCGGCTCGCAGACCCAACGCGGCGGCGATGTCGTCGAGGCTCAGCTGACCCGTCTCCCGCCACACCCGCAGCAGCGCGATCCGGTAGAGCTGGTCGCGGTCGTAACACCGCCGGCCGGACCGGCGGTGCGGAGTGACCAGCCCGCAGCGCTCCCAGTAGTGCAGCGTCGAGATGCGCAGCCCGAAACCGGCGGCCACCTCGCTGATCGGGAGGAGATCCATGTCCGCCATTTGACCTCAACCCGGGTTGAGTTTGCAAGCTTAGGCTAACCAAACTAATAGGGGGATGCCATGACGTTCGAGGATTCGGCGGTGGTGCTCCCGCTCACCGCTGTCGGCGCCACGATGGCGGACCTGGTCGGCGGAAAGGCGGCGAACCTCGGGGAAATGCTGGCGGCGGGGTTCGACGTCCCCGGCGGGTTCTGTGTGACCACGACGGCTTACCGGGAGTTCCGGCCCGACGACCCCGCGTTCGGCGAGCTGGAATCCTGCCCGGCGGACGACGTCACGCGGCTGGCGGAGTTGTCAGCGAAGGTCCGCCGCCTGGTTCTCGCGGCGCCGGTTCCGTCCTCTGTGGAGAGTGCCGTCCGCCTTGCGTGCCAACGGCTTTCCGCGGGTGGTCCGGTCGCGGTCCGGTCTTCGTCCACCGCCGAAGACCGGCCGGACGCCAGCTTCGCCGGACAGTACGACACCTTCCTCGACGTGTGTGGTGCCGACGCCGTCCTCGTCGCGGTGCGCCAGTGCTGGGCGTCGCTGTGGTCCGAGCGGGCGACGCGGTACCGGGCGGCGCACGACGTCGGGCGCCGCGGTCCCGCGATCGCCGTGGTCGTGCAGCACATGGTCGACGCGGAGTGCGCGGGCGTGCTCCACACCGCGAACCCGGTGACCGGGAACCGCGCCGAGACGGTGGTCGAAGCCGCGCCCGGGCTCGGCGAGGCGGTGGTTTCCGGGACGGTCACCCCGGACCACTACCGCCTGACGGCCGACGGCGACGTAGCCGACGGCGACGTAGCCGACGGCGCGGGCACCGGCTGCCTGTCCGCCGCCCGGCTCGGTGAGCTGCAGCGGCTCGGCCGGTCGCTGGAGCGGTACTTCGGCGCACCCCAGGACGTCGAGTGGGCGATCGGCCACGACGGCCGGCTGCGGCTGACCCAGTCGCGGCCGATCACCACACTGTTCCCGATCCCGGTCCACGCCGGCCACGACGTCCGCGCGTACTCATCGGTGAACATTTACCAGGGTCTGGACCGGCCGTTCACCCCGATGGGCTCGTACCTGGTCCGCAAGCGCCAGGAGGGGATGCGGCAGTACCTGGTGGCGGTGGGTTTCTCGGCGGAGGTCACCGACGTGGACGGGTGGCTGTACTGGGACATCACCGACAGCGTCCGGCACGCCGCGAAACGGCCGAAGGTCGTCTCGTTCATGAACAACCTCACGGCGCCGGCGGGGCAGGTGGTCGAGCAGCTCGGGAGTGACCCGCGGTTTCCTGAGGTGCCGGGATCGTCGGCCGAAGCGGTGCCGGGCCCGGGCCGTCACCGGTGGGAGCGCGTCGTTCCGGCCCTGCTGTGGCCGTCCGCGGCGCGGGCGCGGGTGGTCCGGGCGGCGGAGGGGAAGCTGCGCGGGTTCGCCGGCCCGGTGGAGGCAACCGCGCAGGAGCGGCTGAGCTTCGTGGAGGACGTGCACCGCGACGTCTGCCAGATCGAGGCGAACCTGCCGCGCGGCGCCAACAGCGCGCGGACCGTGGTGTCCGGCTACGTCGCCAGGCTGCTGGCCGGGTATGCCGATCCGGCGGAGATCGCCGCCGTCTACCGGGGAATCCCGCACAACCCCACCACGGAGATGGACCTCGTGCTGTGGCAGCTCGCCGTCGCCGTGCGGCGTGATCCGGCGCTGTGCGCGCAGCTGCTCGAAACCGACGCCGGACAGCTGGCGCGCCGTCAGCTGTCCGGCGAGCTGCCCTCGGTCGTGCAGGACGGGATCCGGGAGTTCCTCGCAGCCTACGGCTGCCGCACCACTGCGGAAATCGACTTCGGGGTGCCGCGGTGGAGCGACGATCCGGCGCCGGTTTTCGTGATGCTGGCGAACTTCCTGCGGGCGACCGGCGACGACCAGGACGCCGGGAAGCGGTTCGCCGCGGCCGCGGTCGCCGCGGAAGCGAAGATCGGCGAACTGACCGGACGGCTCCCGCGTTCCCGCGCGCCGAGGGCGTGGCTCGCGCGGTTCCTGCTGCGCCGGACCCGTCAGCTGTGCGGGCTGCGGGAATTCCCGAAGCTCTGCCTGATGCGCGGGTTCGCCTTGCTGCGTCGGCAATTGCTGCTCGTCGGCGCGGAGATCGCCGGCGCGGGGCGGCTGGCGAAGGCGGGCGATGTCCTGTTCCTCGATCTGCCGGAGGTGCGGAAAGCGTTGGCGGGGGAGGACTTCCGGGATCTGGTCACCGAGCGCAGGGCCGTTTACGAGCGGGAGTGCCGGCGGCCGAGGGTGCCCGCCGTCATCCTTTCCGATGGCACCGTTCCCCAGCCGGACCGCGCCTCCGCCGAGGCTGCGCTCACCGGGCTGGCGGCCGCGGCCGGGGTCGCGACCGGCCCGGCCCGCGTCGTCCACGATCCGGACGGCGCGCGGGTCGAGCCCGGCGAGATCCTGGTCGCCGCGACCACGGACCCCGGCTGGACCCCGCTCTTCCTGACCGCGGCCGCCCTGGTCACCGAGACCGGTGGCATGGTCTCGCACGGCACCACCGTCGCGCGGGAGCACGGGATCCCGGCCGTGGTCGGCGTCGGCGACGCCACCCGCCGCATCCGCACCGGCCAGCGGATCACCGTCGACGGCAGCGCCGGCACGGTGACGCCGGATGATCCTGGGTAGCCGGTCAGGTCGTACGGCCGTGTTCCTGGTGGAGCGGTCCTTCGCCGGTGCCCACCCCGGACAGCACGGCGCGCGCGACGTCCTCCGAGAACTCCGGCCCGAGTTCGAGATGGCCGAAGAGCGCCCGGAAGACGACGGGGGCGGCGAACAGGTCGACCACGAGGTCGATGTCGAGGCCGGGACGGAGGTCGCCGCGGGCCCTCGCCCGGTCCAGGGAGACGACGCAGGCTTCCCGCCGGGGTCCCCAGACGGCGGTGAGGAAGGTCGCCCGCAGCTCCGGGTCATCCGCGAGGTCGGCCACCAGCGCCGGGAGCACTTGGCCCAGCGCGGGGTCGTCCATCGCGATCCGCAACGCTTCGAGGTGCCCCACGATGTCGCAGTGCGTGCACCCCGTGTCGATCTCCACGACACCGCTCTTCTCGTCCGCCATAGCCGCGACGACCAGGTGTTTCTGGCTCTTCCAACGGCGGCGGATGGCCGGCTTGGTGGTGCCCGCCCGCTTCGCGATGGCCTCCATGGTCAACGCCGGGTACCCGACCTCCCGCACGAGCGCGGTCACCGCGGCCAGCACGGCGTCATCGATCCGCTCGTCCCGCTGGCGTGCCATCGAACCCTCCCGCGTACCGCTGCCGCGACGAAACCCTGTGACCTGGCACCTTACCCAGGGGGCGGGACGACCTCGCCGAACGGCGTTCCGCGGCGACACCGACGAGCACGTGACCGGGCGCGAGCTCAGCTCAGCACGTCGAGCAGCTCGGGAACCGGCAGCCCAGGGGACCGGTGACCGCGGCGGCCGACCATGGTGCGGCCGGCGACAAGGGCGTTGAGCACAGCCTCCTCGACGGCAGGGGCAACGGCCGCGTAGAAGGCGTCCATCCGGTTCCACGGCACGAACCGGAGCTGCTCGTAGCCGGGGTCGCCCTCGGGCGGGCCGATCGTCAGCGCGCCGGCGTTGGCGGTGGAGAAGGCGAGGAAGATGTCACCGGAGAAGTGCGAGCCGGTGGTCCCGGTGCGGGCGAGGCCGAGTGGCACGCGGCGGGCCAGCGCGGTGCACTGCCCGGGCAGCAGCGGGGCGTCGGTGGCGACGACGACGATCACCGAACCGGCGCCGGGCGGCGTCCGCCACTCGGTGTGCTCCATCGGGTTGTCGGCGCCCAGCCGGTCCCCGACCGGCACCCCGCAGACGGTCAGCTCCCGCCGGGACCCGAAGTTCGCCTGCACGAACACCCCGACCGTGTAAGTGTCGCCGCCGTGGGCGACCACCCGGGACGCCGTGCCGCTGCCGCCCTTGAAGGCGTAGCAGTTCATCCCCGTCCCGCCGCCGACCGAGCCCTCCTCGACCGGGCCGGGCCGCGCCGCGTCGATGGCGGCGATCGCGTGCTCCGCCCGCACGTGCGGGCCGTTGATGTCATTGAGGTAGCCGTCCCAGGTCTCCGCGACCACCGGCAGCAGCCACTGGTCCGCGAGGCGCGGCCGCTCCCGCAGCGCCCAGTCCACGACCCCGCGGTGCACGGGCCCGATCGCGTGCGTGTTGGTGATCATCACCGGCAGCCGCAGCGCCCCGGTCTCGGTCAGCCAGCTCGTGCCGGTCATCTCGCCGTTGCCGTTGAGCGAATACCAGCCCGCCGCGCACGGCACGTCGACCTCGTCGTGCGGCCGGGGGAGGATCGCGGTGACGCCGGTGCGGACGTCGGTGCCCTCGATCAGTGTGGTGTAGCCGACGGCGACTCCCGGCACGTCGGTGATCGTGTTGAGCGGGCCGGTCCGGCCGGCCAGCGGCAGGCCAAGCGCACGCGCGCGCATTTCAGGCTCCTTCCGGCTGGGGGAGCGCGTCGAGGGCGCACCCGGTGGAATCGGTGGCATAGGCCAGTAACAGCTGTTCCGCCACTGGCGCGGTGAAGGTGGGCACGGCGTGGGTGAGGTGCAGGCCGAGGCCGTCCTCCAGCGCCACCAGGTTGCGGGCGATCGTGGTGGTGTCCCGGGTCAGGGTGAACACGCCGCCCGCCGCGCCGGCCGCCAGCACGGCGGAGTACAGCGCGACCTGGCGTTCGTAGAGCTGGATGTGCTGGGCGGCGTAGGCGGGATCGGTGCGGGCGTAGGCACCGAGCTCGTAGATCAGGAAGCACAGGTCGTCCTCGCGCCCGGACGGCAGCCCGGCCCGGATGAGGCCGGCGAGCCGGCGCCGGGGATCGGGCTCCCGCGCGGCCGCGGCCTCCCGGTCGGCGCAGAACCGCTCGACCGCGGCCCGCTGCACCTCGTACAGCAGCTCGGTGAGGTTCGGGAAGTAGTAGAGCAGCGAACCGGTCGAGATGTCCGCCCGGTCCGCGATGTCCCGCAGACGGAGGCCGATCACCCCGTGCTCGGCGATCGCCTCCCGGGCGGCGACGAGGAGTTCGGCCCGCCGCTCGGCGGCCCTGCTCGGTCGTGGCATGGCGTCGATTCTTCACAGGATGGTCAGAGAACACAAGCATTACCAGACAAGCCATTGACATATGCCCGTCGGGGTTCTTTGATGCCTCTTCAAAGAACTGCTCCGAAGAGGAGACGGCGACATGGCATCAGACCCGACCGGCGGCCCGGCCGCACCGTCCACGCCTCAGCAGCAGCCGTCCCGGCCGGTGCTGCGCCGCGGCCTTCGTGTGCTGGGCACGCTGCTCATCACCCTGTCCGCGACCACCCCCGCGTCCTCGGTCTTCATCATTTCCCCCGGCGTGATGGCGCAGGCCGGCAGCGGCGCCTTCTGGAGCTTCCTGCTGGCCGGCGTGGTCGGGATCTTCATGGCGTTCGTCTACGCCGAACTCGCCTCCGCGTACCCGCTCAGCGGCGGCGAGTACGCGATCGTCGGCCGCACACTGGGCAAACTGCCCGGTTTCGTCACCCTCGGCCTGCTGGTGATCACCCAGGTGCTGATCATCGCGGTGATCGCGCTCGGGGTCGGGACCTACCTGTCGGTGGTGTTCCCGAGCCTGAACGGCCCGGTCGTCGCCGCCGTGACCACGGTCGTGGCGACCGTGCTGGCCGTCTTCGACATCAAGCTGAACGCGTGGGTGACCGGGGTCTTCCTGGCCATCGAGATGGCCGCGCTGGTGGTCCTGACCGTGCTCGGCGTCGCCCATCCCAGCCGGCCGTTCACCGACCTGCTGCTGCACCCGGTGGCGGCCGGCTCCGGCGGATCGCTGATGCCGGCCGGCATCGGGCTCATCGGCGCGGCGACGGCGGTCGCGATCTTCTCCTACAACGGATACGGCTCGGCCGTGTACTTCGGCGAGGAGACGAAGGACGCCCACCGCGGCATCGCCCGCGCCGTGCTGTGGGCGCTGGTCATCACCGTGATCGCCGAACTGGCCCCGGTGACCGCCGTGCTGCTGGGGGCGCCGTCGCTGAACGAGCTGTTCGCGGCGCCGAACATGATGGCCTACTTCATCACCGCCGTCGGCGGGTCCGGGCTGAACACGGCGATCAGCCTCGCCGTGGCGCTGGCGATCCTCAACGCGGTGCTGGCGATCATCCTGATCACCGCCCGGATGGTGTTCAGCACCGGCCGGGACGCGGCCTGGCCGGGCACGGTCAGCCGGGCGCTGGCCACCGTCCACCCCCGCTTCGCCACCCCGTGGGTAGCGACGATCGCCGTCGGGGCCGTCGGCGCGGCGCTGTGTTTCGCCGACGAGCAGTTCCTGGTCGTCACCACGGCGACGACGATCGTGGCCGTCTACATCCTGCTGTGCCTGGCCGCGGTGAACGGCAGGCGCAACGGCTCGACCGCGCACGCCCGCTACCGCATGCCACTGTTCCCGGTCGCCCCGATCCTCGCGCTGATCGCCCTCGGGTACGTGGTCTACGAGAACGCGCTGGACTCGAAGGTCGGCCGGCCGAGCCTGTACGTCACGATCGGCATCGCCTCCGTCGCAGTCGCTTATTACCTGCTCGTCCTGCGTCGGCGCGGCACCTGGGAACTGCGCGGCGCAAGCGACGAGTGACGCTCCTTTTTCGCGAGGACGAAGTGTGGTGGTGCGAGCAGGATCGTCATCGGAGCGACGAGCACTGGGGACCTGATTCGCATGGGGGACAAGCACTTGCGTCGCCAGAGCGACGCCACGACAATCGCCTGTTGCTTCGGGTTGTCATTCAGGTGTTCCGGCGCATAGCCGCGGCCGTGCTTGTCCATCAACGCGTTCAACTCATGAACCGGCGGAAAGTCACCGAAAATGCAGGGCAACGCGGCTTCGGCGGCTTAGTACCCGGGCGAGCTCAAGAAGGCGCGGCTCATCCGTCCAAACGGTCGTCTTCATCTCGCCAGGGCTAGCTGAAGATCGTCGAAATGGTGGCGAAGGCGTCCTCGTCGAGTTCGGCCTCGAGCGCTTCGTGAACGGCCTGCCACTGGGCGGCGGTGCTGGGCGAGATGACCGGCGCGGTGATCGCCGGATGCGCCCGCATCCAGGCCAGCGCCAGCCCCGCCACGCTGATTCCCTTGTCCCGTGCGATGTCCCGGAGCCGGGCGACGCGGGCGAGGTTGTCCGGGGAGTACATGCCGGCGTAATAGTGATCGCCGGCCACCGCGATGCGGCTGCCCGCGGCCGGTTGGGCGCCGTCGAGGTAGCGATCGGACAATACGCCGCCGGCGAGCGGGGAAAAGGCCATGTAGCCGAGGCCCTCCGCGTCGACCAAGGGCAGCAGATCCTTCTCGTCCTTGCGGTCAAGCAGGTTGAAGCCGTTCTGAATCCACTCGGGACGCGGCAGCCCGGCGTTCGCCGCCGTGGACAGGAGGGATTCGAGCAGCCCGGCGTCGACATTGCAGACCCCGAACGCCCTGATCAGCCCGGCTTCCTGCGCGGCCGCGAACGCGGTGAGGGTTTCTTCGAGCGGGGTGGTCGGGTCGGGCGCGTGCGTCAGGTAGAGGTCGACCCGGCCCAGGCGCTCGATGCTCTGCGCGAGCTGCCGTTCGACGTGCGGACCGGACAGGTTGATGCCCTGCGCGGTGCCGCCCACCTTGGTCTCGACCAGGACGTCCTCGGGCAGCTGCTCCGCCAGCCAGCGACCGACGGTGAGCTCGCTTTCACCGCCGCCGTAACTGTCCGCGGTGTCGACCACGCGAATGCCCAGCGCGTGGGCTTCACTCAGCCGGTTGAACCCCTGCTCGGCATCGATGCCCAAGCCCCGAGTCGCCGGCGCGCCGCCGATGCCGCCGATCGATCCCGCGCCGTAGACGAACTCGGAGATCTCGATTCCGGTCTTGCCCAGCTGCCGCTTCTCCATGGTGAAACCCTACTCAAGGAGTTCCGGATCCGGCCGCGGCCGTGCGCGAAGTACCCCGAACGGGAGGAGAAACGGGCGCGCCACGGGAAGCCCCCGCGGCGCCGGGGGAGAACTCACCCCGGGCGCGCGGCGGGTAATAGGCCCCGATGCGATATTTCGCTTACGCCTTCTTCGCGCTGTTACGCTTGCGCGTGGCCTTCGCCGGAGCCTGGTCACGCTCTTCATAGGCGGCGATGACGGTCGCCGGGATGCGTCCGCGCTCGGAGACGTCCCAGCCGTTCGCCAGCGCCCACGCGCGAATCTCCCGCGAACGCTCCCGGTCGGCGGAAGTGGTGGTCGCGACCCCGGCGACCGACCGGATCTTGCGGCCCCCGGTCCGGCGCGACGCGGCGATGTAGCGCGCGAACTCCTCACGCAGACCGGTCGCGTTGTCATCGGACAAGTCGATTTCGTACTGGATGCCGTCGATGCCGAACGGGACCGTCTGGCTGGCCTCGCCACCATCGATGTCATCGACCATCTGGACTAGAACTTTTTGTGCCATGGGGGGTGATTCCTCCTCGGAAGGCATTACCTGTGTGGATCCACGCAGATTCTCACTCACACTATACAGTGATCCACAGTGGATCGGTAAGTCGGCCCGGCGAATCAAAGCCTACCGGACCCGCACTCGCCCCCGGTGAAAATTTCTCTCCCGGCGGAGATCACACCTTTTGCGGCCGCCTCCGAGGAAACGTCAACCCGGCGCCGTCCCGCTTTGATCCCGAACGGGGCGGGGCGGCCACCGGCCCCGGCCGAGGGCGATGTTATCGGGCGAAGACGGAGCAACTGGTTCCCGCAGCCCGCTTCGAAGGGTGGGGTCAGGGTGCGGTCCCGTTGCGCGGGTCGCGGACGTGGCCGAGGTATCCGGTCGACTGCTCGACCGCGTTTTCGGCGATCACCGGCGCGCCGGGCCGCAGGTGCGGCTCGCGCAGTTCGAGCGCGGGCCGGCAGAGGCCGAACGCGCCGTCGAGCAGCACCAGGTCCACCGGCCCGCCGACACCGTCGCGGAGTGCTTCCAGCGCGTCGCCGACCCGGATTTCCACGAGGTCGGCCAGGCTGGCGGTCTCGTGGTTATCCCTTGCGCACTGGGTCTTCGTGGCTTCCAGTTCGGTCCTGAGCCGGCCGCCGCCGTCTTTGAGCGCGGTGGCCAAATAGATGGTGGAGATGCCGAACGACGTGCCGAACTCCACGATGCGCTTCGCCTGGCGGGCCCGCGCGCAGATGTAGAGGAACTGGCCGACCTCCGCAGAAATGTTCAGGAAGTTCCCCGCGAAGGATTTGTATACATTTTTGTAGCCTGTTGCCTCTTCCCCGAGCAGTTGCTTGATGCTCTCGTCATTAAAAGCCGGGCCGTCGGTGTGCTCTTCGAGCAGCGGCCGGCGAGCGGGGTGGCAGCCGCATCTTCGGTATCGGCCGGGCCGGGGTCGATCCTCATCCGCATTTCCCGCCCCACGTCCACCGTGAGCCCATGCTGTTGTGGGCCTCGACGGCGACCGTGACCGTGACGACCGCGTCGCGGGATTGGCTGGTGCCGCCCGCCGACGGGATCTGGATTCCCGGCGGGGCCGAGCACGCCGTGGCCACGTTGCAGGCCGGCGAATTGAGCATCGTGCTGTTCGTGCCCGGCCGCTGCCCGGTCACCTGGTCCGAGCCCGCCGGTGTCGGGATGACCCCGCTGCTGCGCGATCTCATCCTGCACCTGAACCGGACCGGGGCTGGGCGGAGGAACCGGGCCGGCGGCACGCCGAAGCGCTGGTCTTCGACCGCCCAGTGGCGCACCCACGTCCGTATTCGCGCCGCCGCCCGGCAGCCGGCCGACGGCGCGTCGGTCAACGCCACCGCCCGGACGCGACGCCAGCGCGGATCTGCTGGCACAGCCCGAATCCGGGTCGAATCGTGGTGCCGGCTCGATCCGGTGGGCTAGGCTCTGCGGCATGACTACCGGGACGGCCTCGAGCCACGCACGGATTGGTTACCCGGTGCTCTTCTGAGCGCCGTGCGGGCCGCTGCGGGCCCGCTGTTCGAGCGAAAATCCGGCACTGCCGCACGGGCTCCGCCTCCGTCGTGTTGATCACCAGCTCCCACCATCAACCACGACTGGAGAATTCATGCCCACCACGACTTTGCTGATTCCCACTCCCGACGGCCAGGCCGACGCTTTCGCCGCTTTCCCTGAAGGCGGGCGGCACCCAGGGGTGCTGATGTACGCGGACGGCTTCGGCCTCCGGCCCGTGCTGCTGGAGATGGCCCGCGAACTGGCCGGGCACGGGTACTACGTGCTCGTGCCCAACTTCTTCTACCGGCACGGCCCGGCACCGGTGATCGAACTTCCCGAGCACATCGGAGAAGCGGCCCGTCCCGCGGTCTTCGCCCGGCTGATGCCCTTGATCGAGGCGCACACCACCGAACGGATCCTGCGCGACGCCGACGCCTACCTCAGGTTCCTCACCGCCCAGCCCGAGGTCAGCGCCGGGCCGGTCGCGGTGACCGGCTACTGCATCGGCGGCCTCCTGGCGTTGCGCACCGCCGCGGCCCACCCCGGCCAGGTGGCCGCCGTCGCCGGATTCCACGGCCCCGTCGGCGCCGACGGGCCGGACGGCCTCCTCGCCCGGATCACCGCCGAAGTCCACCTCGGTCACGCCGAAGGCGACCTGACGCCCGAGGCCCTCGGCGAGCTCAACCAGGCCCTGGACGCCGCGGGTGTCCGCTACACCTCCGAGATCTACCCGGGCACCGTCCACGGCTTCACCATGTCCGACACCGATTCCTTCAACGCCTCCGGACTACAGCGGCACTGGGACCGCCTGCTTCCCCTGCTCGACCGGACCCTGGCCACCGGCTGAGGACACCGCGCCCGGCCGGATTCATCAGGTGTGAACGCGAAGTGAATATTGCGAATCCGGCGCGGCCGCACCGGTGGTGAACTCGACAGTCGCAGTTCTTCCCCGGCTGCGGGCCGTTGTGAACGCTCACACCGTCGCGCCGCGGCCCGGCCGCACTGTTGCCCGGCCGCGGCGCCGAGCACACAGTGATCTCCGGCCGGGCGACTCGTCCCGGTCTCCAGCACGAACTCCGTTTCCCCACATCCCTGTTACTAGGAGATTCGATGGATTACCGATCCAATCGACGGGCAGTCCGGGCCGTCGTGGCGACCGGGGCGACCGCCCTCGCGTTGGCCATGCTGCCCGCTTCCGCGTTCGCGCAGTCCGGCGGCGACACGAACCGGCCCAACGGACTGGAGAAGACCAGCACCCACACGCAGGTCCGGCAGGTCACGCCGCCCGGCGCCAGGGCAGCGAGCACCTCCCACGCGGCACCGGCGTCGAAACAACTGGACTACAGCCAGCAGGTGCAGCAGAACGACGAGTGGTGCTGGGCCGCGGACGGCTCCAGCATCGAGCAGTCGCAGGGCGGCAGCGCCTCCCAGGAGGAGTTCTGCGCCGCGGGCAAGGGGGCCCAGGTCGGCTCCTGTCCGAACGACGCGGCGCAGATTTCGGAGATCGTGCAAGGGTTCCAGGGCACCGGCTTCTCCGCGCAGGACGCGGGCGGGCCGATCAGCTACAACTCGATCGAGCAGCAGGTCGACTCCGGCATCCTGAACCTGACCGGCATCTACTGGACCTCCGGTGGCGGCCACGCCGAGGTGATCTACGGGTACGACAGCTCGAACCAGTCCATCATGCTCGGCGACCCGTGGCCGTCCTACCAGCGCTACCAGACCTGGGACTACAGCCAGTACCAGCGCAACGCCCAGTTCACCTGGAACGACACCGTCGTCAACATCCAGAAGGGCTGATCCGCGGTCATGAGTGAGATCTGCCGGAAGTTCTTCTTCAGTCTTGCGGTCGCCGTGGCGGCGCTGGTCCCGGCCGTGTCGACGGCGTCGGCCGGCGAGTGGGTCACCCCACCCTCGGCGGAGGACCTGGCGGCCGCCGTCAAGGCCGCCGACCAGCCGCGCGCGGTCAGCTTCGCAAGATCGAACTTCCGGCAGGTCGACCACGCCGAGCCCGGGCGGATCACGCTCGCCGGGCGGGGGATTCCGGTCTATACCCTCAATCCCGGGTTCGTCGCGGGCACGGCCGGCGCCCCGGCCGGGGTGCTGGGGTCCATCGCCGTGACGGCCACCACGGACTCCGGCGCGAAGGCCACTCTCCGGGCGAGCCGGGACAGCTCGGCGCCGGGCGGCTGGGTCGTGGGGAATGTGTTGTCCGGCAACGACGAGGAGGCCCTGAGCGGCAAACTCCGTCCCGGCTCGGTTCTCCTCAACGAGCCCCAGATCAACGGGTGGTACGACCTGAGCCCGGCCGGCGTCGTGCTGCTGCAGGCGAGCCTGCCGCAGTCCCCGGTGGGACAGTTCGTCCCGCTGGGGGACTACCAGCGCACGGTGCACGACCGGTACGCGGACAAGCTGCCGGGATCGGATTACCAGCGCCGGGGCGGAGTCGGCTTCGCGCAGGCGCCCGTTGGTTCCGACACCGGTTCGTCGGTGCCGATCGTGGCCGGGCTGGTCGTGCTGGCGGCCGCCGCGCTGGTCGTCGTCGTGGTCGTGCTGCGCGGTAAGCGCCGCGCAGCACGGGAGTCCTAGTCCCAGATGAGGTCGACTCCCGCGATGCCGACGCCGAGGTCCTCGAAGTAAGCGCTCACGGTGGCGCCCGGCCCGCAGAACAACGGTTCGCTGACCAGTGGATCGAGGTCTTCACGGGGGCGGATCGTCTTCAGGCACCGGGCGGGCAGCTTGGCCGCGTCGAAGCGCAGCCGGAGCAGGTAGGCCGACATGGGGGCGCGGACGATCCGGTGGAAGCTGCTCGACCGGACCGACGCGTCCAGCCGCAGGGTGAAGGCGAACGTGTGCGTCTCGCCCTCGGCCAGGCCGCGGTCGAAGAGCAGCTCGAACACCATCCCCGCCGACGGGACGCTCCGCCGCAACCGGCCCATCCGGCAGCCGTCGACCGCGATGACCGAGGTCGCCGTCACGTCGGTGCCGTCTTCGTCCTGGTGGGTGACCAGGAAGCTGTCCGCGCCGGACCGCCGGGCCCGGACCACCATGGTCGAGGTGATCTCCTCGGTCTGGCCCTCCGCGGTCAGGGTCAGCACGTCGACGACCGTCACCACGTCCAGGTCCGCGTTCTCCTCGGCGCGGGGCAGGCCGCTCAGTTCTTCCAGCAGGGTGCAGGTTTCGGTCCAGCTCTGCTGCAGTTCCGGCAACGACGGCCTGCGGTCGCCTTCGCCCGGCGACCGATGGGGGCCGATCAGCACGACGAGGCTGTCGGAAGGCAGGCCCAGTACCGATTCCAGCGCGCGCACGACGTTGAGCGAGCGGGTGGCCGAGGGATGCCGGAGCCCGCGCTGCCAGTAACTCAACGTCGACTCGGCCACCGACACCCCGCGCGTGGCCAGATGCGCGCGCAAGCGGGACAAGGAAAGCCCGCGATGATCGACTGCCTCGGAGAGCGCCCGGTGGAACGGCCCGAACCGCACCGCGGACGGCAGCGCCCCCGGTGACCGCCGGACCGCGCCGTCATTGGCGTAGTGCTGGTGCATGTGGCTTCCCTTACTCCTGCCGAGCAGAAGAACAGCATGAGTAGTTCACCTGCCGGCGGCAACCGTCCATCGTCGAAAACCGGACTTTTCGGCCAACGGATCCGAAGTTTCGTCGCCGGGCAAGGTCATGGTTCCGGTCATCATGGTGTTCAGGGCGTTGCGGTGTTCGGGGTGTCAGGGTGTTCAGGGCGTTGCGGTGTTCAGAGTTCTGCAGTCAGGCCGAACATGACGCCGCGGACCGCGGCCTCTCGCAGTGAATCGATGCCGGGTGAATCGGCGCCGTCGGTTTCGGCGCCGTCGGTTTCGGCGCTGCCGGTTTCGGCGTCGTCGGCCGGGCTCTCGTAGGGCAGGCTTTGGATGACCGCGCCGACGTGGGCGGCGATGACGGCCCGGGTGAACGTCGCGGGGTCGGTGAGCAGGCGGCGACCGGCGCCCACGACGCTGGTGATCAGCAACGGTTGCAGGTGCAGCTGCAGATGATCGGCGTGCTCCCGCAGCGCGACCGCCAGTTCGGGCTTGTGCAGGGCCTGCCCGGTGACGCCGGCGCGGAGGGCGAACCACTGCCCGTCGTCGGGGAGCGCGCTGAGCACGTGGGCGATGCCGGCTTCGAGCGAGTCCGGGGCGGACCCGCGCTCGGTCATCAGAACCTTGAGGCGGTGCTCGATCTGGGCGGTCTGCCGCTGGTGGAGGGCGAAGAAGACGTCGTCGACCGTGGTGAAGTTGGAGTAGAACGCGCCGCGGGTGAATCCGGCGCGCCGGCAGATCGCTTCGACGCTGACGGCGGTCGTGCCTGCCTCGGCGAACAGCTGCGCCGCTGCCTCGATCAGCTGCGCGCGGGTCGCGACGCGCTTGCGCTTGGTCGGCCGCGCGCCGTCGTCTGATGCTGTCACCACGCCGTTCCTTCCTTCGGTTTATGCCGGCCTGTGAACTCTATCTCGCTTTCGATGCAGAATGAATCCAGTACGAATCGTATCAGATACACTTCGTATTGAAGGTGCTGATGCCGTCGGGCTCGACCGAAGATGGGCGCGGCGACCGCCCAGCCCGCAACGGCTCGGCCGGCACCTGCCGAGCCCGCAACCGCCCGGCCTGCAACGGCTCGGCCGACACCCGCTCAGCCCGCATCCGACCAGTCCGCAACCGACCAGTCCGCAATCGACCTCGGGAGGCCCGTCATGGCCCGCTCAGTACCGGAAGATCTCAACTCTCGCCCTGTCGCGGTGATCGGCGGCGGCACCCTCGGACGGCGCATCGCGCTGATGTTCGCTTCGCAGGGTGGCCTGGTCCGCGTTTACGACCTGTCCGCCGACGTCCGCACGGCCGCCGTCGAGTACGTGGAAAAGAAGCTGCCCGATCTCGTGGCCGCGCGTCCGGGCGCCAGCGCCGGCCGGGTCGAGGCCGTGGGCGACTTGCCGGCGGCGCTGGAGGACGTCTGGCTCGTGGTCGAAGCCGTGCCCGAACGGCTGGACCTCAAGCGCTCGCTGTTCCCCGACCTGGACCGGCTCGCTCCCGCCGACGCGATCATCGCCAGCAACTCGTCGTCCTACCCGACCCGCATGTTCACCGATGACGTGGCGGGCAAGGACCGGGTGCTGAACATGCACTTCTACATGCCGCCGGCGCAGAACGCCGTCGACCTGATGAGCAGCGGCCACACCGATCCCGCGATCATGGAGCTGCTGAAGGCGAAGCTGCCGGGTTACGGGGTGTTCCCGTTCGAGGCTCGCCGGGAGAGCACCGGGTTCATCTTCAACCGGGTCTGGGCCGCGGTCAAACGCGAAGCGCTCGCCGTCGTGGCCGAGGGCGTGACGACGCCCGCGGAGTTCGACGAGATGTTCACGATCAACACCGGGGCCAAGGCCGGCGTCTTCCGGATGATGGACCAGGTCGGCCTCGACGTCGTCCTCGACATCGAGAACCACTACGCCGCCGAGAACCCGCACCTGCCCGAGGGCCCGCGTGCGGTGCTGCACGAATACGTCGACGCCGGCCACCTCGGCCTCAAAACCGGCCGCGGCTTCTACGACTACGAGTGACTCGGGCCTGACCCGCGCAGGCCGGACTCGCGCAGACCTGGCCGCACAGGCCGGACTCGCGCAGGCCGGACTCGCGCAGGCCGGACTCGCACAGACCGGACTCGCACAGACCGGACTCGCGCAGGCCGGACTCGCACAGACCGGACTCGCACAGACCGGACTCGCGCAGGCTGGCTGCACGGCTGGACTCGCGCAGGCTGGACTCGCGCAGGCTGGACTCGCGTTGGCTGGACTCGCTCAGGCCAGCCCGCGTAGGCCGGGCCCGCGCAGGCCGGATCCGCGTTGGCTGGACTTGCTCAGGTCGGCCGCAAAGGCCGGATCCGCGTTGGCCGGACTCTCGCAGACTGGACCCTCGCAGGCTGGGCCGCGCAGGGGCTCGCCCCGTCCGTGACCTCGGCCAGGCCACGACTGTCCCCAGTGGACGGACCGGTGCGGCTCACAGTGCCGCCGCCCGGCTCGTAGGCCGCCTCGGAATCCGGGTTCCATCACGGGGAAAGTGGTGCGTACGAACGGGTTCTTGGCCCATTCGTACCCGGCGACCTTCACCCCCGGGAAGCCAGGCACACCCTTGAAGGCGTCACTCTCCCCGATAGCAGCTCGGCGAACCCCCCCCCGGAGCTTCCCCGTTCTCAGGTCCAAAGCTGCCTCCGTCCGACTACTTCTCCCTCGTGGACCTGGCCGGTGGGGTGAAAGCCGAGCTTGAGGTAGAACGGCTCGGGGCTGTGCTCACCGGGCTTCCAGAGCACGGTAGCGGCTTGGGCGCCGCGGCGGCGGGCTTCGGCCAGTACCGACTCCACGGCGAACCGGCCGTAGCCCTTGCCCTGGTGCTCGGCGGCGATGTTCAGCCGCCAGATTCCGTGCTGGAAGTAGTCGATCGGGCAGGTGGGGTCGAAGGCGCCCATCACGAAGCCGACGAGTTGGTCGCCGGCGTAGACCAGTCGCGGCCAGGCGACGCCGGGCTGGACGTAGGCTTGGGCGAGGGATTCGGCGACCGGTGCCACGTAGTCGCGCTGGTGCGGGGCGACGGTCAGGCGGCAAGCGTCGCCCAGGTTGTCGTCCGTGACCTCGGCCAGGTGTGGTGTGTCCATGGCCCGCAATTTAGCCGGGGGGGGTACGACAGTTTTCGCTCGCTCGGCTTCGAGGACCCGGTCAGGACACGGCCAGATGATGGTGATGGTGCCGCGGGGTCTCGGCCTCGTCCAGCAGGGCGAGGGCGAAATCGGCGTAGGAGATGCGGGCCCCGGCATCCCCGTGCTCGCGGACGTCGTAGTGACCGGTGCGCTCGCCCTCGTGGTCGAAGTCGCCGGCCGGGCTGACGTAGACCCAGTCCAGCGTGCCGCCTTCGGCGCGGAGCACCTCGAGACCGGCGGCGTGGGCCAGGTAGAACGGCTGGACCTCGGCGGGAAGCGCGTCCAGCTGCCGGGTCCCGTCGGGGCCGGGCAACAGCACCGACAGCCCGACGGCGATCAGTCTGTCCACTCCGGCCTGCCGCAAGCCGTTGACGAGAGCGTGCGCGGCGGTGGTGAAGAACGCGCCCGGGTCGGTGCCCGCGCCGTACACGGCGGCCGCGTTGATCCCGGCGTGGTGCCCGGCCGAGAGGGTGGCGACGTCCGCCGCGTTGGTGACGTCGCCGGCGGCAATCCGTACGCCGCCATCCGCCAAACCGCCGTAGCGCGAGGGGTCGCGCACCACCGCGGTGACCTCGTGCCCACGGCGACGCGCTTCAGCGACGGCCTGCCTGCCGGCCCGGCCACCCGCCCCGAAAATGACGATCCTGCTCATCTGGGGAATACCTCCTGGTGAGTCGATGCTCGGAAAGGTATCCGGAGGTGCGGTTACCTCCGGGATACCGAGACCGCGCACCGGGCGCGAGGCAGGAGATCACCATGACGCATCGGCAGCCGCTGCCAGCCGACCTGTTCGACGAGCTGTGCCCGTCCTCGCTGGTGCCGTTCCGCGTCGGTGACAAGTGGGCGGCCCTGGTCATTCGCTGCCTGGAAGACGGTCCGCGCCGATTCTCCGAGCTGCGCGTGCCACTGCGCCGGGTCACCCCGAAAGTGCTCACGCAGTCGCTACGCGGCCTGGAACGCGCCGGGCTCGTGTCCCGCACGGCGCACGCCGACCCGAAACTGGGGGTGCACTACGCACTGACGCCGCTCGGCCGCAGCATGCTGGAGCCGCTGGAGGCCGCATACGCCTGGGCGGCGGAGCACTGGGACGAGCTGCTCGACGCGCGAGAGCGGTACGAAGCCCCAGCCGTGGGCCGAAACTGACCGGACTGGTCCCTGCCCCGCATCAGACCGGAAACAAGAATCCTAAGTGGACAGAAGCGCGCGGTAGTGGTCCGTGCCCGGTTTCATCCCGTGGCCGGGATCGGCGTTGTACAGGCCGTCGGGACCCTGGGGTCCGAAGCTGCAGGGCTGGTACAGCGCCGCGGACGAGGGCCCGTCCCGGCGCGGTCGCCGGCCGGGATTTCTTTCGATACCGGGCGGATCCTGTCCGGTAATGCCTCTAACGTCTCCGGTGTCCCTCGGAGGACGTGCCAGCCGTCCTCCAGCGCCGAAAGGATCCACCGTGCAGTTCGTTTCCGTCCGTGTCATCAGCGGCGATGTCGCCCGCCTGGCCGATTTCTACGAGCAGGCGACCGGCCTCGAGGGGCGGCGGCCGGCCGAGCAGTTCGCCGAGTTCGCGGGCCCGTCGGGAAAACTGGCGATCGGCGGTGTCCAGACGATGCCGCTGCTGGATGCCGGGGCGGAGCGCACCACGATCCTGGAGTTCCTCGTCGAGGACGTCGACCGGGAGTACGAGCGGCTGATGCGCCTGGCTGTTGTCCCCGAGATCGTGCAGGAGCCGACCACCATGCCGTGGGGAAACCGTTCGCTGCTGTTCCGCGACCCCGACGGGAACCTGGTCAACTTCTTCACCCCGCCCACCGGGGACGCGCGTCAGGCGTCGATCCGGACGACCGCGTTGTTGTAGGTGACCTCGGGGAAGGTCAGCCGGCTGCGGTTCCCCTCGTCGAACATGCCTTCCTGCGTCGGGTTGGGGTGGGTGATCGCGCCGCCGCCGTCCTGGGTGATGGCCACGAACGTGATCGTCTGGACGCCGAGCACGCCGTCGAGCTGGATCTTGTCCCCGGACGTGACGTGCACCTGGCAGTGGCCGTCCAGGCACGAAGCGAAGTCCCGGCCGTCGTCGGTGGGCTTGGGGCTCGGCGGGGGAGTCGCGGAGCTGCTGGCCGGAGTGGGTGCGGTCGGGTTCGGCGACGGGGGAGCGGGCGCCGGGGAACATGCCGCGGCCGCGCCCAGCAGAAGCACCGCCGTCGCCGCACGCACGAGAGACCTGTTCATGGCGTCGCAGGTTACCGTCGGTTTCCGGGAGGGGTCCCCGGAAACCGACGGAGGTACAACGTCTTCGATTCGGCCGGTCGTTACCGAGGCCGGTTATTCCGGCAGTTCCGAGGTGCCGGCGCCGATATTCGGTCCCCACAGGAATGACCGCAGGAATTCCCGTGTCCCGGCCGCGTCGAGGTGTTCGGGCGTCCGGCCGGTGCCGGGGCGGTGGTGTGTCGGCGATTCCGCCGAGGTCGCGCACGTGCTGTGGTTCGGGCGGCTGCTCGGGTTCCGGCTCCGGTTCGGGGAACTTCTCGCGGTAGCGGCCGACGATGGTGCCCATCGTCTGCTGGTCGTCGCCGATCGTTTCGGCCATCACGTCGCCGAGCCGTTCCGGCAGGCGGGCCTGGGCGCGACGCAGGGTGCTCAGCACCGCCGCGGCCACTTTCGCCCCGGTCGATTCGCGTACCCCGTCGGTAATGCGCAAGTCCGTGACATTCCCGGCGGAATCCACGGTGACCGAAATCATGCCATCCGGGGGTGGCGGCCTGCATGGCTTGGTAGCGCTCGGCTTTCGCCTTCGCGGCCGCGATTCGTTGTCAGGTGGGGGTGCCGCGGCTCAGATCGACCAGTGGGTCTTGAGGCGGAGGAGCACCGAAAGCCAGGGGCGGTGGGAATGACGGAGCCAGAAAAGCACCCGGTACGGCTCATTCGGCGCCGAATGCCGGATTTCACTCGAACAGCCCAGCACCGAGGGTCGGCCGTTTCGGGTGTTGCCTGGCACAGTCCGCGTTGTGTCGCTGGACGATCTGCCGGACTGGTTGCCCGCTTGGTGCCGGGATCATTTGGGCAGCGCGCCCGGCGGTGTGCTGTTCCGGCTGCACCGGATGTCGACGGTGTTCGGCCTCCGGTTGGCCGGGGGCGGGGACGTTGTGGTCAAGGCGCGCGCCGATGACGGCCGGGCCGGGTCGTGCGTGGCGGCCCAGACCTGGTTGGCCGAGCGGGGGTTTCCGTGTGCCCGGCCGTTGACGCCGGTGGTCGCTGTCGGTTCGCTGGCCGTGCACGCCGAGGAGTTCCGGCGCGGTGGCGAGGTGCTGCGCGGGGACTCGCCGGACGTGGCGGTGCGTTACGCGGAGGTGTTCGCCAGGCTGATGGCCGGGCTGTCCGGCGCGGCCATCGCGCCGCCGTTGCCGAATCCGCGCTGGATGCGTTGGGACCACCCGGATCCCGGGGTGTGGCCGGCCATCGGTTTCCTCGATAGTCGGGACCAGGCTGCGGTACCCGCGTACGTCGTGGACACGGCCGCCCGGGCTCGCGAGCGGATGTTGGCCACGAGTCTGCCGTGTGTGCTGGGCCACGCGGACTTCGAGGCCCAGAACCTCCGGTGGCACGGCCGGGAGGTGTGGGCGGTGCACGACTGGGACAGCCTGGCGTGGCAGCCGGAGGCAGCGCTGGCGGGCGCGGCGAGTGGGACGTTCGCGAGCGCCGGGCCGCCCACACTGGCGCCGGTCGAAAGCTCGGAGGTGTTCCTGGAGTCCTATCAGGACATTCGGGGTCGCCGGTTCACGGCCGTGGAACAGGAAATCGCGTGGGCGGCCAGCTTGTGGCCGGCGGCGCACAACGCGCGATGGGAGGCACTGCACGGCGACGCCCCGGTGTGCGGTGATGCGCTCCGGGCGCAAGCGGTTGAACGCCTTCGCCGGGCGAGCGCTTAGTTGCGTGGTCGCGAGAAGGCCCGTTCCCCGCGTTGCCGGGTGAGCCACTGGCCCGGTGAGGCGCCGATCTCCTCGCGGAAGCGGCGGGTGAACGTCCGGGTGCTCATCGGCTCCTGGGCCGCCAGGTCCCGGGGCGAAGGTGCTGCCCCGGCGCTGATCTGGGGTGCCGACCGCTTCGGCCCCGCGGAGGGCGAGAACGCGGCCAAGGAGCTGCGTGGGCGACTGCTGGCGATCCCGGTGACGGAGCCGATCGCGCACCAGGCCTGATTTGACTGCGGGACAACAGATTCCGAACCTCGAACGCCTGGCTGCGACGAGACGATCTCGGTCAGGCATCGGGGCGACCGTGAAAGAACCTAGGACTTTCGGGCAGTCCCGGTGGTCGCCGAGGGCTGGCAGGCGGCCGGTCTGGAATCGTCGGGGGTGCATGATCATCGTGGATCGGGAAGGGATTTTTGCGGGTATGCCTGAAAATCTGACGCAGCGGCTGGCCGAGCACGCCCGTGAACAGGGGTGGAACGAGCACGTCGCCTTCCTGGCCGACGATCGGGCTTGGACGTTCTCCGAGGTCTTCGCCGGCGCGGCCCGGGTTTCGGCCGGGTACCAGGCCGCGGGGCTGCGGCCGGGGGACCGGGTCCTGCTCGCGCTGCCCGACAGCGTCGAACTGGTCTGGTGCCTGCTCGGGGCCTGGCAGGCCGGGCTGGCCGCGATCCCGGTGAACGTCCAGATGAGCGAGCCGGACCTGGTCCGGGACGTGGCGACCGCGGAGCCGGCGCTGGCCGTGGTCGACCCGGAGACCGCGGGCTGGCTCGACGACGCCGGATCGGTGCCGACCACCAATGCGGACAAACTGGCCGTGGCCGCACCGGATTCCCGGTTCGACGCGGGCGGGGACGCGCCGGCGCTGGCCATGTTCACCTCCGGCACCACGGGCGCGCCGAAGCTGCGCTTCTTCCGCCACCGCGATCTGGCCGGCGGAAGGAGCAAGCTCAACGCCGACGGCCCCGGGGTCGTCGGGCTTTCGGTGTCCCGGATGTACTTTCTGGGCGGTTTGATGGTGTCCCTGTTCGGTGCGCTCGAAGGCGGGCGGACCTCCGTGCTCTCGCGGCCGCGGGCGACGCCGGCGGCCGCGCTGGAGCTCATGCGCCGCCACCGGGTCACGACGTTGTTCGCCCAGCCCAGCTTCCTGGCCCGGCTGCTGCTCGAGCCCGGCCACGCCGAAGTACTCGGAGCGTTGACGCAGGTGTCGTGCGCCGGAGAGGTGCTTTCCGCGCGGCTGCGCGAACAACTCGTGCCGATCCTCGGGGACCGGCTGGTCAACGGCTACGGCGCCACCGAAATCGGCGGGATCGCCGTCGGCCGGCCCGCGGCGTACGACACGCCGTCGGCGGTCGGGCCGGCCTGGGACGGGCGGCCGGTGCGGATCCTCGACGCCGGGGGACAGCCGCTGCCCACGGGCGAGCGCGGCGAGCTGCAGATCCGTGTTCCATTCGCCACGCGCGGGGTGGCCAAGGGCAGTCTCGGACCGGACCAGCTGACCGACACCTGGTGGCCGACCGGAGACCTGGCCTCGATCGACGAGAACCAGGTCGTGCACGTCTACGGCCGGCTCGACGACGTCGAGGTGATCGGCGGGCAGAACGTGGTCCCGGCCGAGGTCGAGCGGCTGCTCGAAAGCCACCCGCGCGTGCTCGAAGCGGCGGTCAGCGCCGTGCGGCGCCCGACCGGGGAAACCAGCCTGCGCGCCTACGCGGTCGCCGTCCCGGGAGCCGGCGACCGCGAAGCGCTGGGGGCCGAACTGATCGAGCTGGCCCAGGCCAGCTTGTCCTGGTATAAGGTCCCGCAGGACGTGGCCTGGCTGGACGCGTTGCCCCGCAACGGAAACAGCAAGGTACTGCGCCGGAAGCTCCGCGCGGACGGCGATCAGTACGCCTAGCGCGGGGCTCGGCGGCTAGGTGTTGAACGTCTTCGTCGGCGGCTGGGTGGACAAGGCCGGCTGGTTGAAGGTGACGGCCACGCCGCGTCCCCGCAGCCGGGACGCGCGCTGGTCGATCTTCCAGCCGTCGACCCGCACCCCGATGTCGCCGGCCCGCGGTGAGCCGCTCAGCCCGACCCGGGCGGTGCCCGACTCGCGGTGGGCCAGGTTCAGGTAGTTGTCGCTGAACGTCGCCGGCAGGACGCGTTCGCCGGTGCGGGTGTTGTACACCTGCAGGTGCAGCATCAGCGCCATGGCCTGGCCGATGTTCTCGACCTCCACCGCCAGTTCGAGGCCGTCCCGCCCGTGCTGCGCGGTGGCCGTGACGGCGACGGCGGCCGGAGCCAGGTCGTCCAGGCTCGCGAATCCCTTGGCCCGGGCCAGGTTCTCGACCCAGGAGAAGTTGCGGACCAGCTCCGCCCCGTGCGGGTCCGTGAGCGAGAGCCGGACGAAGGCGACGTCGCCCGGCGCGGTCTTCAGCTGCGCGGCGACGTTGCCGACCACGGTGTGGCCGGACGCCGTGGCTCCGTTGACACGCAAGGAAGTGCTGGCGAACGCCGTCCCGTCGAGGCCGTAGAGCGTGACGGCGACAGTGCCCGGCACCACCGCCCGGGTGTGGTTGGCCACCACCACGTCGAACGTTTTGCTATCGAGGATCACGTTGACCCGTCGGCACGCGTGCTGAACCGCATAGAACGCCGAATGCGCTTCGAGGTCGTGGCTGTACATCTGCCAGACGAAGCTGGGCTGCGCGGGATTGGTCATCCACATGATGACGCCGGTGCGCGGGTAGGGCTTGCCCGGCGCGGCGCCGGTCATGCTCGCGGCGTGCGACTCGAAGATCGACTTGACGCACTCGTAGTTCATCAGCTGGGACTTGCGGGCGAAGTCCGCGAGGTTCCGCACTTCGCCGTATCGCTGCGCAGTGAGCGCGAGGTAGCCCGCGCCGCCTCCGTTGCCCCCGTTGCCGTTGACGTCCCGGTCGGCCCAGAAGTCGTCCGGGTGCTCCCACGACGGCTCGGGGAGCATCTTCCGGATGAACTCCAGCGTCGGGATCGAGTACGAGCCGACCTCGTTGTGGAACGGCGGCCAGTGCGTGCCGTCGTTGGTCGTGAAGTGGGTGGCGGGGGTGACCCAGTGGTACGGCCCGCCCGAGGTGTACCCGCCGATGGGGTTCTCGCCGGTGTCGCCGGCCGAACTGGTCAGCACGGCCCGCTGCGGGTCCAGCTCGGCGACCAGCGCGTCCAGGCCGTCGATGATCGGCTGCGGCGGCGGGCCCTCGTTGCCGCCGCACCAGAGCAGGATCGACGGGTGGTTGCGGAACCGCACGATGCAGTCGCGGATGTTGTCCAGGTCGCGGGCGGTGTTCGCCGGGCCGGGGCCCTCGGTCGAGGAGAAGAAGTCCTGCCAGACGAGGATGCCGTTCTGGTCGCAGGCCTCGAAGAAGTCCTCGGTGCTGCTCTGGCCGTTCCAGTTCCGGATCAGGTTGAGGTTGGCGTCGCGGTGCATCCGCACCTGCTCGAAGAGCCGTTCCCGCGGGATGCGCTTGAGCGCCTCGTCCAGGCCCCAGTTGCCGCCCATCACCAGGATCGGCTGGTTGTTGACGGTGATCGCCAGGACGTCGACCGTCGCGCCGGACGGGGACGGGAACGGCTGGGTGTACTCGATCCGCCGGACGCCGAAGTCCACCGTCCGCTCGTCGCACACCTGCCCGCCGGACTCGACGCCGATCGTGAGCCGGTAGCGGTACGGGTCGCCGTACCCGTTGGGCCACCACAGCTTCGGGCGGTCCAGCCGTAGGCCGGGGATGTCTTTCGGCGTTAGCGTGACCGTGGAGGACCCGGCGGCCACGGTCACGGTCCGCCGGAACTCGCGGCCGTCGAGGGAGCCTTTGACCACCACGGATCTGGACGAGCTGAACGCGCTGTCGAGGGTGAGGCCGACGGTGACGTCGGCCGTGCGCAGATCCGCGGAGAGCGTCGGATCGACGCGCACGTCGGACAGCCGGACCGGGCCGGTGGTGGACCAGGTGACCGGCTGCCAGATGCCCAGGTCCCGGTCGGGGATGGTGGGCAGCCAGTCCCAGCCGGCCGTGCAGAAGAACGTCGGCCCGTTCTCCAGGGTGATCCCGGTCGGGCCGCCGTTACGCCCGCCGCGCGTCACACCGCTGGTGTAGCTCGGTTTCAGCGGGCCTTCGGCGTAGTCCAGCTTGCCGATCAGCACCGCGAGATACGCCTGGCCGCCCGCCTTCGCGACGATGTCGGTGATATCGAAGACGCCGCGCTTGAACGCGCCCTCGATGGTGCCCACTTCGGTGCCGTTGAGCCAGATGGTCGCCAGGTAGTTGATGCCGCCGAACTCCAGCCAGAACCGCTGGCCCGGGATCAGCCGCGGCACGGCGAACGCGACCCGGTACCAGTAGCCGGTGTCCTTCAGGGTGTCCGGGACGGTGTCGGTGACGATGTGGCCGTACAGCGGATCGGGGTACTCGCCGTTGGCGATCATGCTCGTGAGCGGCGTGCCCGGCACGACGGCGGGTTTCAGGCCGGCGATGCCCTGCGCGCTGGATAGCCGGCTCCCGGGCGACGTGGTCCCGTCGGCGGCGGTGAAGGTCCAGCCGCTGGTGATCTCGCGGCCGCCGGTGCTGAGGGCCGGGGTACCCGCGGTGCCTGGGGCGCTGCCCGGTTCCGCGCCGGCGGTGCCGGACAGCCCGAGGACGCCGAGAGCGCCGCCGCCGGCGATGGCGATCCCGCTGGACAGGAAACGCCTGCGGTTCAACTGGGTCACGTCGCTCCCGATGACATCGTTGTCAGCCTGCCTGTGGGATCTATGATCCGCAGCGGCCGATCCCTTTGTCAAGCAGTCTGTCTACTGTGGACAAACCAGGCGGGTGGGCCGCCGCCGACGCGGAGACGGCCCACCCGATGGGAAACGGGGCTCAGCCGCGAGCCGCGGCCACCGCAGCCACTGCGGCCTGGCCGTCGGCCGGCGGCATCAGCTTCGGGTACTCCTTCTGGAAGTTCGCGATCATCGTGACGGACGGGACGATCCGGTTCGGGTTGCCCTGGCTCGTCGCCTGCTTCTCGCCCCACGCGCCGGCGGCCTTGCGCTGGTCGGGGGTGCCGTGGCTGTGGAAGCAGTCACCGATGGAGGCGTCGAGGTAGGTGGCCTCCTGCTGGGCGCGGGCGTCCCAGGCGTCGCCCTTGGCGTGCGCGACGAAGTAACCGCCGTAAGCGTCAGGGCCCATCTCGGACGACTCGTTGTTCGGGTAGTTGTCGTGCGCGAAGTCGACCTGGTGGCCGTACTCGTGGCCGACCACGGCCTCGACCGAGACGTCGTCGAAGCCGAGGGTGTTGACGACGTCGAGCAGGCCGTCACCGAGCGCCACCCGCTTGCCGCCGAGGCTTTCGGCCGGGGCTGAGAACGCGTTGAGGGTAAGCAGTGGGTTGCGGCCGCCCTGCAGCGCCGGGACTTCGTAGAGCACCTTGGTGGCGAGCGCGGCGGCGGCCTTCACCCGCGCCGGCGCGAGGCCGAGGCTGAAGGTCTGCTCCATCTTCGCCTGGCTGCCCAGGTCGGTGCCCTTCCAGGCGACCAGCTGCACGTTCCAGCTCTCGATGTCCCAGAAGCCGCGCAGCTTGTTGATCGTCGAGGTGGCGCGGGGGGTGTACTGGCCGTCGGTGCCGAAGACCTGCGGCGTCTTGTCGCTCGCGACGCCCTGGGTGTACAGCGAGCTGAGCCCGGAAAGCACGCCCATGGCCTCGTTCTCGAGCGGGGTGAGCTTCGACGCGAGATTGTTCGCGTACGTCAGCAGCGCGCCCTCGGTGCAGCCCGGGATCGGCCCCTGCGCGGCGCGGCTCTGGCGGCCGACCTGCGGGATCGGCGACTCGATGAGCGGGTCGACGTTCTTCAGCGCGCTCGCGGGCAGCCCGGTGTACAGGTCGTTGACGTCCTGGTTCAGCTGCGCGATGTCCTGCTCGACAGTCGACGGCGTGTCGGCGGACGCCGGCACGGCCAGCGCGAGCCCGAGCGCCGCCACGGTGCCCGCCGCGGCGAGCGTTCTGCCGAGGAATCTGGTCCGGTTGTGCAAGGTGGTTCCCCTCTTCATTCCGGTTCAAGATCACGAAGCACCGCCACATTAGGGCGGTGATCGGGTCCGGAACCGGCGCCGGGACGATTACCCCGGGATGGCTCACGTCTTTCGGAGGGTTCTCGCCGTGCGGGCATCGGCCGAAAGTACTAGGGGCGCAGCGGATCGGGGCTGACGTTCGCGTCAGGCTTTTGCGGAGGCGGTCGTGGCTTAGCTTCGGTTTGTCATCCGGGCTGTTCGCTGCAATGCGCGGTGCAGCCACAGCGCAGCCAAGCAACGGGCCGAACTCGACACCGGAATCGTCGAAGATCTGTTACGGGCCACCGAGACGTCACGGTCGAAGCTCTTCCTGTGGGGCGGTGAACCGCTGACGCACTCGCGGTTCGGCGAGATCGCCGAGCTGCGGCACCGGTATCCGCGGACTGTCACGATGTGCTGGTCAGCCTGGACGGGCCGGCCGAGGACCGCGCGGCGGCCGTCCCGCTACCGTGAAACTCGCGGCCGCGCACCTGGACCGCGCCCGGTCCGCCCTCGAACCCAGGACGTTGGCGTGGCCAGGCCCCTCGCTGGGCGACGGGATCTCCGGCCAGTTGCTTTCCCGCGAGGACCAACGCCGTCAAGGCCTCCTTACCCGCGTTGGACGCGGGTAAGGAGGCCTTGACGGACTTAGGCCACCACGGTGACCGACACCGGCGCCCCGGTGCCGACACCGGTCACCGCCGCGATGGTGAACGTGTAGCGGGTGCCGGGTTTGAGCCCGGCGACCACGCGGGTCATGCCCTTCGCGGTCGGCTGGCTGACCAGCGCGTCGCGCCCGGTCACGGGGATCGTGCGGCCGTCGGAGACCGTGATCCGGTAGCCGAGCACCGGGGTGTCGCCGGTGACGGCGGGCGGGGTCCAGTGCAGGCTCACGGCATCGGCGCCCGGGAGTGCCTTCGCGCCAGTCGGTGCGTCGGCGGTGCGGGTGCCCGGCGAACCCGCGGTCACGGCCGCGGAAGGCAGCGACGGGAGGCCGGTGCCCAGTGCGCTGCGAGCGGCCACCGTGACGGTGTACGCCGTGCCATCGGCGAGCCCGGGCACCTCCGCGTAACCGGTCCGCTGGAACTGCGCGGCGGGGATCGTGGTCGTGACCGGGTGCGCGCCGCCGGTCGCGGTGATCACGTACTCCGTCAGCGGGGAGCCGTTCTCCGCGACTGTGGGATTCCAAGTGGCGTAAAGCTTTCCGGCCACGGCGAAGGTGCCCACCCGCGACGGCGCGTCGGGGGCCGAACGGCCGTCGACCGGGCGGTACAGCACCCACCGGTAGGCCGGTTCGACGCCGGCGTTCGCGACGACGGCCGCGGGGGCCGCGGACGGGCTGCTCAGCAGGTGGTTGCCGGTGGTCACCACACCCTTGTTGTCGCCGTCGCGATCGCCCTGCTCCCAGTAGTTGCCCTGGATCAGCGTGGGGTCGTTGTTGCCGAGACCGTCGCGGTAGTCCTTGTGCGTGCTGCCGACGTTGGCGTAGGCGGCGTTGTACAGCACGTTGCCGGACACCGTTTCGTAGGTGTTCCCGTTGTCGGTGTACACGGATTTGCCCAGGCCCCACTGGTCGTGGATCACGTTGCCGGTGACCTTCTCGCCGTCGGCGAGCGAAGTGCCGGTGATGCCCTGGGTGTAGATGCCGCCGCCGTCGTCCAGCGAGAGCATGTAGTCGTGGATCAGGTTGTCCGAGACCACGTTGTCGTGGGAGACGTTCGGCGTCGCCGGCTTCCCGATCTTGTCCGGCCAGCCGCCCCAGCCGACCGAGATCCCAGAGTAGGCCACGTGGTCGATCTGGTTGTGGGCGATCGTGTCGTGCTGGCTGTAGCCGTTCACGATCGGCACGCCGCCGTGGAACTCGCGCGGCAGCCCGTAGAGGTGGTTGTCGACGACCCGCACGCCGCTGGTCACGTCGCCCCCGCCCGCCTGCGGCTGGTCGACCCCGCCGACCTCGACGCCGTTGCCGGAGATGTCGGTGAACACGCTGCCCGCCACGGTGGTGTCCTTCGCGCCGTCACCGAGTTCGAGACCGGCGGCCCCGAGGTGGGTGAACACGTCGTCGCTGAACTCGACCCGCTGGGCATGGGAGACGGACACGTTGCCCGGCTCCTTCGTCCAGTCGGCGTACGGGCAGGTGCCGCCGGCCACGAACTGGCACAGGCCCTGGGTGGCGTAGCCGGTCGGGCCGGTGATCGTGTAGCCGGCCTGGATCTCGGAGAACCCCTCCGGCGACGACGGCGTGAGCCAGGTGGCGTAGGAGAACTGGAGACCGCGGAAGGCCACGTCGTGGACCGGCGCGGCGGCGGTGCCCCGGCCGTCGACGAGCTTCTCCAGCGCGGGCACCTCGACGTCGGCGTGGCGAAGGTCCTCATGCGCGCGCGGCAGGTAGTAGATCGTGCGGGCGGCGCGGTCGAGGTACCACTCGCCCGGGGTGTCGAGGAGCTCGTACGCGTTGTCCACATAGGACGGCTGACGGCCGTTGGTGAGGTCGCCCGGGCCGACCATGTTGACCGTGCGCCCGGGGATGTCCGGGAAGACGACCCGCCGGGTGGAGTTGTCCCAGCACGGCTGCGCCATCGTCACGGTGGTCCCGGAGACTGAGCCGATCGGGCAGCGCGGCTCGGTCCACTGGCCCAGCCCGGCCCGCTCCACGTTCCACAGCGCCTCACCGGCGGTGTACACCATCTCGATGTCACTCGGGTTCCGCCAGTGGGCGAGCGTGTCGGCGGACGCCGTGTACCCCGTCGCGGTGGCCTTGAGCGAGACCGGCAGCGGGCCCTGGGCTCGCTGCTCCCGCACGCCGTTGACGTAGAGCTGCCGGGTGTTGTCCATGCCGGCCGGCTCGGGTGCCGAGTAGAGGCCGGCCCGGCCCGGGACCGGGCGCCACCCCGCGACCTGGCGGCCGCCGCTGAGCACGGTCTGGCCCGAACCCTGCCAGATGATCCGGTGCCCGTTCGCGCCCGAGTCACGCGAGTCGAGCACAAGGGGCTTTTCGAGCCGGAACACACCGGGGGCCAGGTGCACCGTGAGGTCGGCCGTGAGCCGGGGAGCGCGCTGGCGGACCAGCTCCTGGGCCCGTTCGACGGTGCGGACCGGGCGGAACTGCGTGCCCGGCGCGTGGTCGGAGCCGTACGGCGTCACGTAGACGTCCTGGCGGGATCCGCCCCACTGGTCCGCGATCGCGCTGCCGGCCCCCAGCAGCCCCGTCGCCAGGCATATCGCGCCCACGAGCGCGAAGGCCCGCCGGCGTCCGGTCCGTCTTGGTGTTGTGGTCATACCGACCCTCCGTGATCCCCAGTGATCGCCGGTCGGCTCCGCGAGCCGGGCACGCCAAACATAGGATCTCTGACGCGCTGTGTCGAGTCCAAGGCAAGGTTCTTTACTTATCCGCCTGGCTGGACGGCGGAGTATTGCTCGTCCCGACAACCGGGAAGACGGTGGTCGCATCGGTTAAGTAGCGGCGCGGTCTGCGAAGTCCCGTTGTTTCCATGGCTTAGTCATCCGATGACTCGTTGACTGCCGATGAGCCGCGGGGGTACAAATGCGACGGTTTTCCACCGGTGCGGCAGTGGGGCCGCCCGGGTCCGCGAGAGGTGGTCCGGTATGGCCAGAGCACGTAGGGCGAGACACCTGGGAGCCGCGCTCACGGCGCTGGCGGCGCTGACCGCCGCGGCTCCGGCGACGGCGGCCGAGGCCGAGGCAGCGGCACCGGCAGCAGTGGCCACAGAGACCGCAGTGCCGCAGGGCCATGGCCGGCCCGCGGTCGCCGCCACGCCGCCGATGGGCTGGAGCAGCTGGAGTTCGTTGCGCCGGAACATCAGCGAGCCGGTGATCGAGGCGCAGGCGAAGGTGATGCACGATTCCCTGGCCCGGTACGGCTACCGCTACATCAACATCGACGCGGGCTGGACGGACCACGTCGACGAATACGGCCGCAACGCGGAGGACGCCACCAAGTTCCCGCACGGCATCGCGGCGGTGACCCGGTACGTGCACGGCCTCGGCCTCAAGTTCGGCATCTACCTCGTGCCGGGCATCCCGGCGGCGGCCGTCGCCGCCGACTCGCCGATCAAGGGAACTCCTTACCACGTCAGCGACATCATCCTGCCGGGCACACCGGGCAACACCGCGGACGACGGCTCCGCCCGCATCGACTTCGGCAAACCCGGCGCGGACGCCTACGTGCGGTCGCAGGCCGAGCTGCTCGCGTCGTGGGGCGTCGACTACGTGAAGATGGACTTCGTCGGCCCCGGCGGCGGCCGCGTCCCGGCCGACAACCGCGCGGACATCCAGCACTGGCAGGCGGCGCTGCGCGCGACCGGCCGCCCGATCCACCTGGAGCTGTCCAATTCACTGAGCTTCCCCGACGCGGCCACCTGGCAGCACTACAGCAACGGCTGGCGCATCGAGGGCGACATCGAGTGCTACAGCCACTGCGTCGGCCTCACCAACTGGGACGTGCGGGTGAAACAGCGCTTCACCGACGTGCCGAAGTGGATTCCCTTCGCCGGGCCCGGGCACTGGAACGACCTCGACTCGGTGGAGGTCGGCAACGGCGACGCCGACGGCCTGACCCCGGACGAGCGGCAGACCGTGGTCACGCTGTGGGCGGCCGAGGCCGCGCCCCTGCTGCTGGGCACCGACCTGACCAAGCTCGACCCGGCGGACCTCGCGCTGCTGACCAACCGGGAGGTCCTGGCGGTGGACCAGGCGGGGCGGCCCGCGCGCCCGCTGTCGCAGGCGACCCCGCAGCAGGTCTGGGTGAGCAAGGACGGTCACGGCGGTTACACCGTCGCGCTGTTCAACCTCGGCGCGGCCACCGCGACGGTCACCGCGGACTTCGGTGACCTGGGGTTCCGCGGCCCGGCCGTGGTCCGGGATCTGTGGAGCCACCGCAATCTCGGGGTCGAGCGCGGCGAGTTCAGCGCACCGCTGGCTCCCCACGCCTCCCGGCTCCTGCACGTCGTGCCGCTGGGCTGACCGCTGCGGCCGGATGACGGTTGCCCCACCCCGTCCGGGATGGGGCAACCGTCATCCGCCGCTTCGTTTTAGCTGTGCCCGCGTGCTCCGCTGTCCCCGGTCAGCGCGATCCGGAGGATCTTGTTGTCCAGCTTGCCGGGGCTGCCGCTCTTGTCGCCGTTGGTGGTGGTCAGCCAGAGGCTGCCGTCCGGCGCCGCGACGATCGTGCGCAAGCGGCCGTAAGTGCCGGTGAAGTACGCCTTCTGGGTGGGCAGCGAGTCGCCCGAGATGGGCATGCGCTGGACCTCCAGGCCGGTCAGCTCGGACATGAACAGCACGTCGCCGACGATGGCCAGGCCGCTGGGGGAGTGCTTGCCGGTCGGCGAGAACGTCCGCTTGGGCGCGATGAAATCGGGGTTGTCGCAGCTGCCGGAGGTGCCCTCGCAGGTGGGCCAGCCGTAGTTGCCGCCCTTGACGATCAGGTTGACCTCGTCCTGCTTCGAGTCGCCCAGCTCGGATTCCCACAGCCGGCCCTGCGAGTCCCACGCCAGTCCCTGGACGTTGCGGTGCCCGTAGCTCCAGAAGTACTTGCCGGGCTGGGGATTGTCACCGGGAACACTGCCGTCCGGGTTGAGCCGGAGGATCTTTCCGTTGAGGGAGTTGACGTTCTGCGCGTTGTCGCCGTTCTGCGCGTCGCCGGTGGTGGCGTAGAGCTTGCCGTCGGGGCCGAACGCCAGCCGGCCGCCGTTGTGGTAGCGGTTGCGGGCGATCCCGGAGAGCAGGACCTGCTCGCCGCTGATCCGGTCGTCGACGTACTGGAATCGCACGATCCGGTTGTCCGAAGGGCTGGTGTGGAACACATACAGCCAGTGGTCGGTGGCGAAGTCCTTCGACACCGCCAAGCCGAGCAGGCCGCCCTCGCCGCCGGTCGTGTCGACGCCGGGGACCGTGCCGACCACGGTCTGCTCGCCCGCCGGGGTGACCCGGACCAGCCGGAAGGTGTCCCGCTCGGAGACCAGCGCCGAACCGTCGGGCAGGAACGCCAGTCCCCACGGGATGTCGGAGTCGGTGGTGATCTGCGTGACCTCGCCGGGAATCGTGCCGGCGGAACTCTCGGTGGACGAGGCGGTGGCGGGTTTTCCGTGGGACAGCGTCGTGTCGGCGAGCGGCTCGGCCACCGACGGCGGCGCGATCAGCGCCATCGCGACGGCCAGTGCCGTCGCGCCGGTATAGGCGGCGCGCCATCGTTTGAAGTGGGTCACTGCTTCCTCCCAATCGGCTCGGGTTTCGGGCGGGGATGTGGGGCGGCGACCCAGGTTAGGAAACGCTCCTAACTTTTGCGCCGGATTACAGCACCGGCCACGGGCGGCTGTCAATCGGCCTTCCCTGTCAGCGGAAGCGGTTGCCCTGAAGGCCACCATGAGGGACCTCAGTGCCCTCATGGTGGCCTTCAGGGTCAGCGGAAGCGCTTTCACGGTTGCCGGACCGCGACGCCGAAGCGCCCCTCACCCGGGTTCGGGCGAGGGGCGCTTCGGCGCGTGGCGATCGGTCAGCGCGGGATCTGGGCGCAGTTGCCCGGCGCGGTCTTCCCGGAGAACCGGCCGTCCAGCCAGCTCAGGGCCAGCGGGAACCAGGCGACGGCGGTGCCCACGTGCGACAGCAGGTCGTACTGGTTGTACTGCACCGCGGTCCCGCTGGCGCAGAACTGCCGGGCGAGCGCCCGCACGTCGGCGGCGACCATGACCCCGTCGCCCGCGCCGATGCCGGGCTTGTTGCCGAGGGTGCCTTCGAGGATGCCGTTGGCGCCCTGGCCGATGAGCATCGGCACGGTGGGGGAGGCGGCGCCGAGCATGGTGATCTTCTTGACCGTGTCGACGAAGACCGGGATGGTGTCCGGGCTGGAGGCGTACTCGGGCTTGACGAGTTTCTGCCAGGTCAGCCCGGAGGCCTGGGGCAGCGCGTCGATGATCGAGGAGTGCTGGAGCTTGTTGTACAGCGCCAATCCCTGGCTGTTGAGGTACGGCGTGAGGTCGATGTCGAAGGCGCGGCCGGCGCCGATCAGGGCCATCGCGATGACCCCGGCCCAGACCGGGCTCCCGCTGACGTAGTCGAGGTTCTTGCGCGGGTTGGCCAGCACCCCGCCCTCGGCCGCGCCGACCAGGTTGCGGTTGACGTCGGGGGCGTAGGCCGGGGCGAGCTGGGCGGCCCAGCCGGTGGCGATCGCGCCGCCGGAGTAGCCGATCGCGCCGACCTTCGTGTCGCTGGTGAGCCCCGTGGCCGGCGAGGCGCTCGCGGCCCGGATCGAGTCCAGGGTGTTCATCCCGTACTCGGGACCGGCGGCGAAGTCCGCCGCCTGGCCTTCGGTGTCGGGGAACAGGACGGTGTAGCCCTGGGACAGCCACGGCACCAGGAAGACGCTCTCGAAGTTGGCGATCAGCCCGGGGATCCGGACGTCACCGGCGATGGCGCGCGACGGCCCGTCTTCCGGGTTCAGCGAGTCGTAGAACGACTGGTAGCTCACGGCTTTGGGCGTGGCTGGGGTGACGGGCGGCTTCACGACCGAGGTGACATTGGCGGTCGGCTGCCCGAGTGAGCCGGTGGAGCGGTAGAGCAGCTGCACGACCTGCAGCGGCAGCGGGAGCCCGAGGACGTGGTACGGAATGGTGCGCGTCTTCAGCACCGCGCCCGGCGCGTACGAGGACAGCGGGGCGCTGCCGGAATAGGTGTAGAACGAATCGCTTCCGGCCGTCGCCGCGCTCGCTGCCGGATTCCCGGCCAGCGAGGCCAGGAGCAGCGTGATCACGGCAGCGATGGCGCTGCGCGGTTTGACCTTCATGTCGTGGAGCCCTCTCGATTTCGGCAGGCGAAAACGGCGCGGGAAAGCGATCTCCGAGCCGGGTGCAAAACGGTGGGGTGGCGAGTGCCGTGGGAGCACCCCGGCGTCGAGGGGGCGCGGCCGTGGAGGTGCTGTCGCTACGACATCGGGGCCTCCCGGGAGACGTCATCGTCACCTACTGGCGAGTAGCATGCACCGGGGCCCGGAATATTTCAAGTGCCCGATGACCAAGGGAGCCCGCCCGCGCACGCTCGGCGCTGTCCCTTCGTGCCTGGTCGCAGCTCCGGACGCGCTGTCGCCGCTAGGGTGACCGGTATGGACACACGCGACCCGGCCGGGCCCGGCCGGCCCGTGATCGGCTGGCTCGCGGTCCGGCTGCAGGGCAGCGGCGGGCTGCTGGACGGCGTGGCGGCGCGGCCGCGGGTTCGCGCGGACGGGCAGGTGTGGCTGAGCTGGCTCGGCGCCCCCTCGGTCGACGCGGTCGCGACGGCGCTGCTGACGGTGCGGGACCCGGATTTTCCGGTCGAACCGGTGCCCAGCAGTCACTTCGAGCAGGCCCGGCTGCGAGTCGGCGGGGTCCTGGTCGTGCTGGACACCCAGGACCGCGCCGGCGAATAGCGCCGTCGATGCGTTGCCCGCCTTGGCTTGTGATATCCATGGCCGCCAATGGCGGTGCCGGATTCTCCCGGTACCGGTGAAAGGACACTCGATGATCCAGCTCGGCCGCACCGGCATCGACGTGTTTCCCCTTGTGCTCGGCGGGAACACGTTCGGCTGGACCAGTGACGAGGCGACTTCGCACCAGGTGCTGGACGCCTTCGTCGCGGGCGGGGGCAACTTCATCGACACCGCAGACGGCTACTCGGCGTTCGTGCCGGGCAATCCCGGCGGCGATTCGGAGACGATCATCGGCTCGTGGCCGGCCGCAAGAACCGCGACGCCGTGGTGATCGGCACCAAGGTGAGCACCCACCCGAAGTTCAAGGGACTGGCGGCGGCCAACGTCGCGGCGGCCCTGGACGCCTCGCTGACGCGGCTGGGAACCGACTACGTCGACGTGTACTACGCCCACATCGACGACCCCAAGACGCCGCTCGCCGAAACCGTGGCCGCGTTCAACTCGCTGCACAAAGCCGGCAAGATCCGCGCGGTGGCCCTGTCGAACTACACCGGCGCCCGGATCACCGAGTGGCTGGACATCTCCCGCCGCGAAGGGTTCGAGCCGCCGGCCGTCGTCCAGCCGCACTACAACCTCGTGATGCGGCAGCCGTACGAGCGCGAGATCGCTCCCGTCCTCGCCGACGCGGACATCGCCTCCGTGCCGTACCTCGCGCTGGCCAGCGGATTCCTCACCGGCAAGCACCGCAAGATCGGCGCGTACCGCAAGGTCCGGCCTTACCTCGCGGTGGTCGGCGGGCTCCTCGCCGGCAAGCAGCGCACGAAGAAGGAGGAGTTCGGCGGAAGCGCCCGGCAGATTCCCGCCGCCCGGTACTTCTCCGCGGCCGGGCTCGCCGTGGTCGACGTGGTCGGGTAAGGACTCGTGAGTGTTGAGGACGGTTAGAACCGTCATCAACACTCACGAGCGGCCACGCTTTCGGGGCCCGGCCTAGCCGCCGATCCGGACCAGTGGCAGGTACACCTCGTCGACGATCTCGATGATGACTTTGTCGTCGACGGGCACGCCGAACAGCAGGAACTGGTTGCGCAGCAGGTCGGTGGCGACCAGGGCGCGCCGGGAGCCGAGGATCCCGGGCTCGGTCTCGCCGCGTTCGACGGCCCTGGCCAGGATGACGCCGATCGCGGTGGGGCCGGTGGCCTGGATCTGTTCCCGGACCAGCCGGGCGAACTCCTCGTCGCGGGTCATCTCGGCGAGCAGGCCGCGCAGGATGCCGCCGAGCGGGCTGGCCATCTTCGCCGAGAGCTGCCGCAGCAGCGCGAGCACGTCCGCCCGCAGCTCGCCGGTGTCGGGCACTTCCACCTCGGCGACGCCTTGCCGGCGGCACGCGTCCATGACCAGCTCGGCCCGGCCGGACCACCGGCGGTAGAGCGCGGCCTTGCTGGTGCGGGCCCGGGCGGCGACCCGGTCCATGGTCAGCGCGCCGTAGCCCGTTTCGGCGAGTTCTTCGAGCGCCGCCGTGAAAATGGCGTGCTCCAGCTCCTCGCCACGCCGCCGTGGTCCTTTGCGGTGGTCGACGGGAGAGTCGAGAGTCTGTGCGACGTTCTGTGACAGGGTGACTCCTGAGAGTTTACTGAGAGTTCGACGCGTTCCCTGGAAGGATACCTTAGCTCCGAGTTAGAGTACTAGTAGTTCTTTAATCGCCCAGCGCTTCGCTGGCTGGAGACTCGAGGGGATCGATGACCGAGACTGTCGTGACACCGCGGACCGAGGACGCCCCGGTTTTTCCGGACGACCGCACCTGCCCGTACCAGCTGCCCGAGGGGTATTTCCGGCTGCGCGACGAGGAAGGCTCGCTGCGCAAGATGAAGCTCTTCGACGGCCGCGAGGCGTGGGTGGTGACCAAGCACGGGGTCGCGCGCAAACTGCTGGGCGACCCCCGTCTGTCGTCGGACCGCAGCCACCAGGACTTCCCGGCGGCTTCACCGCGGTTCAAGGGGTTCCGCGGGGGGCCGAAGGCGTTCATCAGCATGGACCCGCCGGAGCACGGGCCGAGGCGGCGGATGGTGATCGGCGACTTCACCGTCAAGCACATCAAGGGGATGCGCGGGGACATCGAGCGGATCGTCCACGGCTTCATCGACGACCTGCTCGCGGCCGGCCCGGCCGCCGACCTGGTCAGCCAGTTCGCGCTGGCGGTGCCCTCCATGGTGATCTGCCAGATGCTCGGCGTGCCCTACGCCGACCACGAATTCTTCCAGGATGCCAGCCGCCGGCTCGTGCAGTCGACCGACGCCGAGGGGCTCATCGCCGCCCGCGAGGACCTCAGCGGCTACCTGGACGGGCTGATCACCCGGCTGCAGGCCGAGCCGGGGCCGGGCCTGCTCGGCAGCCTGGTGGCCGGGCAGCTGGCGAACGGGGAGATCGACCGCGAGGAGCTGGTCGCGTCCGCGATCCTGCTGCTCGTCGCCGGGCACGAGACGACGGCGTCGATGACCTCGCTGGGCGTGATCACCCTGCTGGAGCACCCGGACCAGCTGGCGGCCCTGCGCGCCGACCCCGGCCTCGTCCCGGGCGCGGTCGAAGAGCTGCTGCGTTACCTCGCCATCGCCGACCTCGCGGGCAGCCGCATCGCGACGGCCGACATCGAGATCGGGGGAGAGGTCATCCGGGCCGGCGAGGGGGTCATCGTGCCCAACTCGATCGCCAACCGCGACGGCTCGGTCTTCGAGGACCCGGACAAGTTCGACGTGCGCCGCTCGGCCCGCCACCACATCGCGTTCGGGTACGGCGTGCACCAGTGTCTCGGCCAGAACCTGGCCCGCCTGGAGCTCGAAGTGATCATCACCGCGCTGTTCGACCGGATCCCCACCCTGCGCCTCGCCGTTCCGGTGGAGGAGCTGACGTTGCGGCCGGGGACGACGATCCAGGGCGTCAACGAACTTCCCGTCACCTGGTGACAGCGGTCCCGTCGGCCCGGCTCAGCCCTGCCGGGCCGGCCGGAGGGTGATGTCGCCGATTTCGACGTCCTCGGGCTGTTCGATGGCGAACGCGATGGCGCGCGCCACGGCGTCGGGGCTGATTCCGAGTGCTGCCATGGCTTTCTGGGCCTGCGCCCGCTGCTCGGGGTCGTCGAGGTAGTCGACGAGTTCGGTGTGGACGTACCCGGGCGAGATGGAGGTCGTGCGGAGAACGCCGTCGGTGGACTCCTGGCGCAGGGCCTCCATCAGGGTGCGCACGGCGTTCTTGGTACCCGCGTAGACGGCCTGGGTCGGGACGATCTTGAGGCCCGCGGTCGACACCGTGGTGACGAAGTGCCCGTGGCCCTGTTCGCGGAACACGGGCAGTGCCGCGGCGATGCCGTGCAGGACGCCGCGCAGGTTCACGTCGATCATCGTGTCCCAGTCGTCGACGTCGAGCGCGGCGACGGGGGCGATCCGGGCGAGCCCGGCGTTGCCCACCAGGACGTCGAGGCGGCCGAACCGGTCCACGGCCAGCGCCACCAGCTGCTTGAGGTCGGCGCGCCGGGTGACGTCGACTTCCAGCCTCTCCGCGCGGCCGCCTCCGGCCCGGATCCGCGCCACGAGCGAGTCGAGCCGGTCGGTGCGCCGGGCGCCCAGCACGACGGCCGCGCCGCGGCTCGCCAGGTCCAGGGCGGTGGCCGCGCCGATCCCGCTGCTGGCTCCGGTGATGGCGACGACTTTGCTGTCCAGCGTGCTCATCGTTACGTCTCCTGTTCTAAACTGACAAGTGTCCGGTTGTCACTCCACCGTACCGGACACTTGTCCACATGGCTACGCGGGAGGGGAGGCGGCGTCGTGACGAGCCGTGAGCGCAGGTCGGACGCGGTCGCCAACCGGGACCGCATCGTCGAGGCCGCGCGGGCCGAGCTGAGCGAGTCCAACGGGGCCGCCGCCGACCTGAAGCTGCACCGGGTCGCCAAGGCGGCGGGGGTGGGGCAGGGCACCCTCTACCGGCACTTCCCGACCCGCGAGCACCTGCTGGCGGAGGTGTACCGGGACGAGCTGACCCAGCTGGTCGACGCCGTGGAACCGCTGCTGGCCGAGCATCCGCCGCTGCGGGCGCTGACCGGCTGGCTGCAGCGGACGGTCGAGTACGCGCGGGTCAAACGCGGGGTCATGGCGGCGATCGAGGCGTCGGCGTGGCAGGACCTCTACTCCGGCCACCACCACCGGCTCGACGAAGCGCTCGGGAAGCTGCTCGATCGGGGAAAGGACGCGGGCGAAGTGCGCGAAGACATCGACGCCACCGACGTCATTCTGCTCTTGGGCGCGTTGTCGCGTATCCCCGAATCGGAGTGGGACCCGCGCGCGCAGACGGTGGTGGCCGTCATCGTGGACGGCATCAGCGCTCGTTGAGAATAGGGCCCGGCCGGCAGCGGTTGTCGCGGGTGGTCAACGGCTTCCGTTGTAATATTTAGCATGAGCAATCCACTGGTGGCGCCGACGCAGGATTCGACCAAGGCGTACTCCGGGATCTCGCTGCTGGAGTCGGCGGCCGACCTGAAGTCGGCGATCGAATCCGGGGACTGGGCGTCGGTGGCGATGGGGGCGGTCGGCACGGCGCTGGACGCGCTGTCGATGGCGATGGACCCGTTCGGCGCGATCCTGGCCGCGGGGGTGGCGTGGCTGATGGAGCACGTGGGGCCGCTCAAGGAGGCGCTGAACGGGCTGACCGGCAACGCGGACGAGATCGCGGCGCAGTCCCAGACCTGGGCCAACGTCGCGAAGGAGCTGGAGAGCGTCGGCGGCGACCTCGGCGACATGGTCAAGGCGGACCTGGAGTCGTGGACCGGTCCGGCGGCGGACGCGTACCGGCAGCGTTCGCAGGATTCGGTGGCGCTGCTGGGTTCCGCGCAGAAGGGCTGTGAAGGCGCTTCCAGCGGGGTGAAGACCGCGGGCGAGGTGGTGGGCGCGGTCCGCAGCCTGGTGCGCGACATCATCGCGGAGCTGATCGGGCACATGATCAGCTGGGCGCTGCAGGTGGTGTTCACGCTCGGCATCGGGCTGACCTGGGTGGTGCCGCAGGTGGTCGCGGCGGTAGCGAAAACGGCGTCGAAGATCGCGGACGTGACGACCCGGTTGGTCAAGGCGCTGAAGGCTTTGATCCCGCTGCTGAAGAAGGCCGGCACGCTGTTCGAGGACGCGGCGAAGGGGCTGAAAAGCCTCAAGGGCGGGAAGGTCTCCGCGCCGCCGAAGACGTCGAAGATCGACAGCACGCCGAAGGCGCCGACGCCCAAGGGCGGGGACGGCGGCGGCACGCCGAAGGGCGGGGACTCCACGACGACGTCCGGCGACCATTCGTCGCCGAAGGGCGGGGACCCGACCACGACGTCGGGCGATCACTCGTCGCCGAAGGGCGGCGACAACGGTGGCGCGGGTCATTCGGACCCGCCCGGCGACACGCCCAAGAGCCCTCCGCCCGGCGACAAGGCCCCTTCCGAGCAACCCCACGGCGACGGGACGACGACGTCGTCGGCGCCGAAGGACCCGCCCGGCGACGGGTCGAAGATCAAGGACGACCCCAACCCCGCGGAGCACAAGACGCCGGCCGACGAGGTCACGGACTGCGGTGACCCGATCGACGTCGCGACCGGCGCCGTCCTGCTGCAGCAGGAGGATGTGTCGCTGCCCGGCGCGCTGCCGCTCGTCGTCGGACGCACGCACCGCTCGTCCTACCGGGTGGGCCGGCTCTTCGGCCCCACCTGGACCTCGACGCTGGACGAGCGGATCGAGGTGGAGCCGGACGGGCTGCACCTGGCGCTGGCCGACGGCACGCTGCTGCGCTACCCGGTGCCGAGGGGGATGGAGGCAGTGCTCCCCGAGAGCGGCCCGTACCTGGCGCTGCGCCGGGTCCGGCACGGCTTCATCGTCGGCGACCCGCGGTCGGACCGCATGCGCTACTTCGCGGGCCGCCGCGGCCAGGCCGTCCTGCCGCTGCGCGCGCTCGTGGACGGTGCGGGGAACCGGATCGTGCTGCGGTACCGCGAGGGCGTGCCGGTGGCGGTCGAGCATTCCGGCGGCTACCGCGTCGAGATCGACATCGCCGACGGCCTCGTCACGGCCCTGCGCGCCCCGGGCTCCCCGGTCCCGCTGGCCGAGTACCGCTACGACTCCGCGCGCCGCCTGGTCGAGGTCACCGACGCGGTCGGCACCCCGCAGAAGTTCACCTACGACGCCGACGGCCGGCTGGTGCGCTGGGACGACGTCAACGGCCGCTGGTACCGCTACGGCTACGACGGCCGGGGCCGCTGCGTGCGCGCCCAGGGCACCGGCGGCTACCTCGACACCGAATTGGCCTACGACACCGAAAACCGGGTCACCACGGTCACCGACTCGCTCGGCGCGGTCACCCGTTACCACCTCGACGAACAGCTGCGGGTGATCGGGCAGACCGACCCGCTCGGCCACACCACCAGCGCCGAGCGCGACCGCTTCGGCCGGGTGCTCGCCGAGACCGACGAGCTCGGCAACGTCACCCGCTGGGACTACGACGGGATCGGCAACCTCATCGCGGTGACGCGTCCCGACGGCAGCCGCATCGTGATCGAGTACAACGAGGGGCGCCGGCCCAGCACGATCACCGGACCGGACGGCGGCCTGTGGCGTTACGAATACGACCGGCGCGGCAGCCTCGCCCGCACCGTCGACCCGGCCGGCGCCGCGACCTCCTACACCTACGACCCGCACACCGGCACCATGGACTCGGCGACCGACGCCCTCGGTTACGTGACCCGGATCCAGTCGAACGCCGCCGGCCTGCCGGTGGTCATCACCGCGCCGGACGGCGCCGTGTGGCGCTACGGCTACGACGCGCTCGGCAACACCACCAGCGAGACCGATCCGCTGGGCCACACCACCACCATGGTCAGCGACGCCGCCGGCAACCTCGTGCAGGCGCGTGACGCCGACGGCGCGATCCAGCGGTTCGCCTCGACGGCGCGGGGCAACTCCGAGGAGCTGACGGACGCGCGCGGTGGCGTCAGCCGCATCGAGTACGCCCAGTTCGACCTGCCCGTCAGCGAGCGGCGCGCCGGCGGCGGCCTGCTGAAGTACGGCTACGACACCCAGCTGCGGCTCACCTCGGTGACCAACGAACGGGGCCTGGTGTGGCGGTACGAGTTCGACGCCGCGGGCCGGATGGTGGGGGAGACCGACTACAACGGGCGCGTCCTGCGCTACGGCTACGACGCGGCGGGGCGGCTCGTGCGCCGGACCAACGGCGCCGGGCAGACCATCACCATCGAGCGTGACAGCGTGGGCCGGGTCGTGCGGCGCAGCAGCGCCGACGAGGTCGTCGAGTACACCTACGACGCGGCCGGCCGCCTGCTGTCGGCGTCCACTGTGGACGCTGACGTCCGGTTCGCCTACGACGCGCGCGGCCGGGTGCTGTCCGAGTCGATCAACGGCCGGGTCGTGCACTCCCGTTACGACTCCCTCGGCCGCCGCGTGAGCCGCCGGACGCCCTCGGGCGCGGAGTCGGTGTTCGGCTACGACACCGTCGACCGCCCGACCGCACTGGCCACCGCCGGCCGCACGCTGCGGTTCGGCTACGACGCGGCGGGCCGGGAGACGGTGCGCAGGCTGGTGGGCGACACCGGGCCGGTGGCGGAACTGCGCCAGGACTGGACGCCCACCGGGCAGCTGTCGGGGCAGACGGTGCTCCGCGGCGCGGACATCGTGCAGCGGCGCGAATACGGGTACCTGCCCGACGGTTACCTCGCCGAGGTCGACGACCTGATCTCCGGGCCGCGCAGCCTCGACGTCGACCCCGACGGGCGGGTCCGCGCCGTGCGCGGCCCGCGCTGGCAGGAGAACTACGACTACGACCTGACCGGCGCCGTCACCGGGGCCGGCTGGTCCGGCGCGTCGGAGGCGGGCGGCTCCCGCGCCTACACCGGCACGCTGCTCACCTCCGCCGGCGCCACCACCTACGCGCACGACGGCGACGGACGCGTCATCGCCCGGGAGCGCGGCGGGAAACGCTGGACCTACGAGTGGAGCGCGGAGAACCGGCTGGTCGGCGTCCGCACGCCGGAAGGCGCCGTGTGGCGCTACCGTTACGACCCGTTCGGCCGGCGCGTCGCCAAGCAGCGCCTCGACCAGGCAGGCGGCGTCGCCGAACAGGTCGAGTTCGCCTGGGACGGGCAGCGGCCCGCCGAGCAGGTCCACAGTGGACCGGGACGGCCGCCGGTCGCCACGGTGTGGGAGTACGCGCCCGGCGTCGAGCTTCCGCTCACCCAGACCGAGCGCGTCCTCGGCGCCACCGGGCCGGAGCGGTTCCACGCGATCGTCGCCGACCTGGTCGGCGCCCCCGCGGAACTGGTCGACGAGACCGGCGCGGTGGCCGGGCACCTGCACACCGCGCTGTGGGGCCCGGTCGTCTCGGCCGGGGGAACGGCGGGCACCCCGCTGCGGTTCCCGGGCCAGTACCACGACGCCGAGACCGGGCTGCACTACAACCGGCACCGCTACTACGACCCCGAGACCGGGCGTTACCTCTCCCACGACCCGCTGGGCCTGATCCCGGCACCGGACTCCATGGCCTACGTCGACAATCCGACCGCCATGATCGACCCGCTCGGCCTGGGCCCGCAGCGGACGACGCCCTGCGCGGCCAAGGCCGCTGCCGCGAATGCGGACGGGGGAGCCGGGTCGAACCGTTTCCACCCCTACAGCCGAGGGCAGTCCACCCCGAAGCCGGGGAAACAACGCAAATACCCGGAAAGCACCTATGGCGACCGCAACGCCGAGCGCAAGCGCCTCGACAACAAATTCGACTACAAGATCGACGGCGACAGCACCCACCAGTCCGAGCACGTCGGCGGCTTCGACATCACGAACGACAACGGCGGCGCGAAGGGGGCGCGCACGGACAAGGACAACAAGCCCCTGGAGAACAACTCGTCGGCCTACTACGAGGACTGGGCCAACCACCGGTACCACCCGGGCACGGGCAAGGGCGGCGGCAACCACGAATCCGGGTTCACCAAGGGAGACGTGCGGGACGCGCCCAACACCAAGGAAGACAAGCCCGGCACCAAGCCCGAAGACAGCCTCGGCTACAACGACCGCCTCGGCTCCTACCGGTACGCCCAGCGCAAGGCCCTCGAGTCCAACGACCCGAGCACCGCGGTCCAGCTCAACCAGCTCGGCTACGCGCACCAGCAGGGCTTCCAGACCCCGGAAACGCTGAAGCAGCACGCGGACCCGCACAGCTTCTCCGACAAGATCTACCACGGGGACGATCCCAACCACACGCACAACCCGGACCACCCGCTCTACGACAAGGGCAAGGCGGACGCGGCGAAGGCCGAGCAGGACCGGCGGGACGCGATCGACAGCGAGTCGAACCTCCCGGGCCGGTCGGCGCTCGACGAGAAGAAGCGGATGCAGGTCGCCGACGACTCGTACCACAAAATGGTCGATGACATGCACCAGGGCGGCAAGGGCATGCGGTACAACCCGAGGCCGTTCGACGACGACGGCAATCCCATCCCCACCCCGCCCGGCGGCAGCAAGGTCGACGGCAGCTCGCACGTGACCACCAGGCCGGTCGACCAGTGGGACGCGGCCGAGATGCACGCGGCACGGGACGCGGCGCGCACCGGGAAGTGGCCGGGCGACGAGGCGTTCCAGTGGATGTACAAGGACCCGACGCCGGAGGACTGGGCGAAGCTGGAGCGCGGTGACTTCGACCCGCCGCAGGTCTCGCCGAACCGGCCGGGCAGCCCGATGGACGTGGACTGACCGTGGCCCGGGGCGGCCGGCCGGCAGGTGCCGGCCGCCCCGGACTCATCAGTGGGACAGCTCGTTGTCGATGAACGCGAACATCTCGTCGTCGGACGCGGTGGTCGTGTCCAGCGCCGTGGTGTCCGCTTCGTCCAATGTGGACATCACGCGCTGGAGCCTCGACCGGAGTTCGGCGCGTCCGGCTTCGTCGGCCGTGCCGAGTGCTTCGTCGAGAGACGCCAGCAGTGTTTCCAGCGACAGCGGTTCCGCGGTCTCGGGCTTGAGCGCCGCGGCCAGTGACCCGGCCAGCGCGGCCGGGGTCGGGTAGTCGAACGCGACGGTCGTCGGCAGCCGCAGGCCGGTCGCGGCACCCAGTTCGTTGCGCAGTTCCACCGCGGTCAGCGAGTCCAGGCCCAAGTCCAGCAGGCCCGTCTCGGCGCCGATCCGGGTGGCGTCCTGGTGGCCGAGCACCTTCGCCACCACCGCGCGCACCTTGTCGAGCACCAGCGGCAGCCGGTCGGGCTCGGCGGCCGCGGCGACGGCCTCGGCGAACGACGGGCCGTCCGCCGCCTTGGCCCGTTTCGCCGGGGCCCTGACCAGCCCGGCGAACATCGGCGGCAGCGTCCCGGAACCGGCCTTTTCCCGCAACAGCGCGGTATCCACCGGCGCGGGCACCACCACGGGGTGCCCGCCGGTGAGCGCGGCGTCGAGCAGCTTCAGGCCGTGGCCGGGCTCGATGGCGGTCAAGCCCAGTGCGGCCAGCCGCGCGAGGTCGGCCGTCGAGAGCGCGTCGCCCATCCCGTCGCCGCCCCACAGGCCCCACGCCAGCGAAACCGCGGGCAGGCCGTGGCCGGCACGGTGCCGGGCCAGTGCGTCGAGGAAGGTGTTGGCGGCCGCGTAATTGGCCTGGCCGCCGGTTCCCAGCACCCCCGCCACCGAAGAGAACAGCGCGAACACCCGCAGGTCCAGCTCCCGGGTGAGTTCGTGCAGATGCCAGGCGGCGTCGACCTTCGCGCGGGTCACGGTGTCGAACCGGCCCGGGGTGAGCGCGCCGATCGTGCCGTCGTCGAGCACCCCCGCGACGTGCAGGACACCGACCAGCGGACGAGCCGCGGGCACGCCGGCGAGCAGCGCGCGCACGGCGTCCCGATCGGCCGCGTCACAGGCCTTCCACGTCGCTTCGGCCCCCAGCTCGGTCAGCTCCCGCACCAGCTCGACGGCCGCGGGGGAGTCCGGGCCGCGCCGTCCGGTGAGCAGCAGGTGGCGGGCGCCGTGCGTGGTGACCAGGTGCCGGGCGGTCAGCCGGCCGAGCGCGCCGCCCGCGCCGGTGATCAGCACGGTGCCCTCGGACAGGTCGAGCGCTTCGCCGTGGGGCACGCGCAGCCGGGTCAGCCTCGGTGTGGTGGCCGTGCCCGCGCGCAGGGTCGCCTGGAAGACCTGCGTGGCGAGCAGTCCGGGCAACGCGCGCAGCGACTCGGTCGTGCCGTCGAGGTCCACCAGGCCGAAGTTGCCCGGGTTCTCCGTCTCCGCACTGCGGATCAGGCCCCACAGCGCCGAGCCGGCCAGGTCGCCGCCGGTCAGCACGACCAGCCGCCCGGTGCCGGGGCCGGCCGCGAGCCAGGTCTGCGCCGCGGCCAGCAGCGCGTGCGTCCCGGCCCTGGTCGAGCCGGCGACCTCGGATTCCGGCGGTGCGGCGACGTAGAGCAGATCGCCGGAACGGCTCGGATCGGTGGCCAGCGCCTCGGTGACGTCCACGTGGGTGGGCACTTCCCAGCCCACGGTGGCGGCCGCCGCGGCGAAACCCGCCGCGCCGGGGCCGACGGCGACGAGCGGTGCGGCCAGTGATTCGGACGGTGACTCGGGCAGCGGCTGGGACACCCAGTCCAGGCCGAGCAAGCCCGTGACCGAGGCGTTCATCGCGGAAGCGTCCGGCTCCCGCACGGTCAGCGCGTCGACCACCGCGACCGGTGAGCCGCCAGGGCCGGCCAGGAGCAGCTGGTACGTGTCCGCCCCGGTCGGCCGCAGGCGCACGCGCAGCGTGGTGGCGCCCTCGGCGAAGACCCGGATTCCCGACCAGGAGAACGGAAGCCGGACGACCCCGGCCGCGGTCGCCGCGCGGGCCAGCGGGTGCAGCGCCGAGTCCAGCAGCGCGGGGTGCAGGACGAACCCGTCGGCCGCGGCCGGTGCCTCCTCGGGGACCGTGACCTCGGCGAGCAGGTCGTCGCCATCGGTCCACAACGCGGTCAGCCCTTGGAACGCCGGGCCGTAGCCGTAACCGTGATCGGCGAGTTCGGCGTACAGGCCCTCGATGCCGACAGCGGTCGCGGTCGGCGGCGGCCACTCGGTGAGGGGCTCCGCCGTGAGATCGTCGTCGCCGAGAGCACCGGTCAGGTGCTGGGTCCATTCGGTCTCGCCGCTCACCGGGTCGGTCTGTCCGGAATGGACGGTGACGGCCCGGGAGCCGTGCTCGTCGGGGCCCGCCACCGTCAGCCGCACCGGGACGCCGCCGGTTTCCGGCAGCAGCAACGGGGTCTGGAGGATCAGCTCGGTCACCGACGCCAAGCCCAGCCGGGCCGCGGCCCACGCCGCGAGGTCGGCCAGCGCCGCGCCCGGCACCAGCACCGATCCGCCGATGGCGTGGTCCGCGAGCCACGGGTACTTCGCGAGCGACAGCTCCCCGGTGAAGACCGTGCCACCGTCGTCCGGCAGTTCGAGCGCCGCCCCCAGGAGCGGGTGGTCCACCGTGCCCAGGCCCAGTCCGGTCGCGTCGGCCGGCACCACCTGGCTGTCGATCCAGAAGCGCTCCCGCTGGAACGCGTAGGTCGGCAGCTCCGAGCCGGCCCCGCGGCCGAGGAACCCGGCCCAGCCGACCGCCGCGCCGCGCAGGTGCGCCGACACGACGGCCGTCGTCGCGGTGACCGGTTCCGGCCGGTCCCGCCGCAGCAGCGCGGCGGCGTGCACCACGGCGTCGTCCGGCAGGCAGCCGGCGACCGCGCCGGTCAGCACCGCGTCCGGCCCCAGCTCCAGGAACCGGGTGACGTCCTGGTCGTGCAGCGCCCGGATGGCGTCGAGCAGCCGCACCGGACGGCGGACGTGGCGCACCCAGTGCGCCGGGTCGGCCAGTTCGGCGTCCGAGGCCGCGGCCCCGGTCAGCGTGGAGACGATGGGGATCCGGGCCGGGTGGAAGGTCAGGCCGGACACCACCGCCTCGAACTCGGCGAGCATCGGCTCCATCAGCGGCGAGTGGAACGCGTGGCTCACGCGCAGCCGCTTGGTCTTGCGGCCCCGCTCGGCGAGCTGCCCGGCGAGGGCCGTGACCACGTCCTCGGCTCCGGAAAGGACAGTCGAGTCAGGACCGTTCAGCGCGCCGATGCCCGCGGCGTCTTCGTGCCCGGCCAGCAGCTCCAGCACCTCGTCCTCGGTGGCCGCGACGGACACCATCGCTCCGCCTTCCGGCAGCGCCTGCATCAGCCGGCCCCGGGCGCAGACGAGCGTCGCGGCGTCCGCCAGCGACAGCACCCCCGACACGTGGGCCGCGGCGATCTCGCCGATGGAGTGGCCCGCCAGGAAGTCCGGGCGGAGGCCGGCGTGTTCGAGCAGGCGGAACAGCGCCACTTCGACGGCGAACAGTGCCGGCTGCGCGAACTCCGTACGGGACAAGGTCTCCGCGCCGTCGGGGTCGGCGACGAGCGCCCGCAGCGACCGTCCCAGCAGCGGGTCGACGGCCGCGCAGACCTCGTCGAACGCGGCGGCGTACTCCGGGCTCGCCGCGGCCAGCTCCAGCCCCATGCCGGGACGCTGGCTGCCCTGCCCGGTGAACAGGAACGCGGTCCGTCCGGCCAGCGCGGTGACTCCCGGCGTGCTCCCGTCGGCGATTTCGGCGAGGTCGGCCAGCAGCTCTCGCGCGTCGGTGCCGACGACCGCGGCGCGGTGCTCGAAGCGGGACCGGCCGGCCGCGAGCGTGGCGGCCACCGCGACGGGATCGGTGTCCATTGTGGTCAGATGCGTGTGCAGGCGTGCGGCCTGAGCCCGCAACGCTTCCGGGGTACGGCCCGAAACGATCCAGGGCACCGCCGGCGGCGGCGAGGCGACGGCCGGGTCCTCGGCCGGCTCGGGCTGCTCCAGGATGACGTGGGCGTTGGTGCCGCTGATACCGTACGACGAAACGGCGGCGCGGCGCGGCCGGTCCACGTCCGGCCACGCTTCCGCGCCGGCCAGCAGCCGGATCGAGCCCGCCGACCAGTCGACGTGCCGGCTCGGCTCGCCCAGGTGCAGCGAACGCGGCAGCACGCCGTGCCGCATCGCCAGCACCATCTTGGCCACGCCGGCGACGCCCGCGGCGGCCTGGGTGTGGCCGATGTTGGACTTCACCGAGCCCAGCAGCAGCGGCCGGTCCGCGGTGTGGTCCCGGCCGTAGGTGGCCACCAGCGCCTGCGCCTCGATCGGGTCGCCCAGCCGGGTCCCGGTGCCGTGGGCCTCGACCGCGTCGACGTCGGCGCCGCTCAGGCGGGCGCTCGCCAGCGCCTGGCGGACCACGCGTTCCTGGGCGAGGCCGTTGGGCGCGGTGAGGCCGTTGGACGCGCCGTCCTGGTTGATCGCCGAGCCGCGGACCAGCGCCAGCACCCGGTGGCCGTTACGACGGGCGTCCGAGAGCCGTTCGACGAGCAGCATGCCCGCGCCCTCGCCCCAGCCGGTGCCGTCGGCGGAGTCGGCGAACGCCTTGCACCGGCCGTCCGGCGACATCGCGCGCTGCCGGCTGAACTCCAGCAGCGTCGCCGGAGTCGCCATCACGGTCACCCCGCCGGCCAGTGCCAGGTCGCATTCGCGGTTGCGCAGTGCTTGCGCCGCAAGGTGAAGCGCGACCAGCGAAGACGAGCAGGCCGTGTCGACCGTGACTGCGGGCCCCTCCAGACCCATGGTGTACGAGACGCGGCCGGACGCGACGCTGCCGGTGCTGCCCGAAACCAGGTACCCCTCGTAGTTCGGTGCCGCGCCACGGCCCTGCAGCCGGCCGCCGTAGTCGTCGTACATCACGCCCGCGAAGACGCCGGTGCGCGAGCCGCGCATCTTCTCCGGGTCGATCGCGGCGTGCTCGACGGCCTCCCACGCGGTCTCCAGCAGCAGGCGCTGCTGCGGGTCCGTGGTGAGGGCTTCGCGCGGGCTCATGCCGAAGAACGCCGGGTCGAATTCGCCCGCCTGGTGCAGGAATCCGCCCCGGTTGGCGATCGACGTGCCCGGCACGTCCGACTCCGGCTGGTACAGGTCCTGCGGCCAGCCGCGGTCGACCGGCAGCTCGGAGGTGGCGTCGACTTCTTCGGTGACGAGCCGCCACAGGTCCTCCGGCGACGAGACGCCGGGGTAGCGCAGGCCCATCCCGACGATCGCGATCACGTCGTCATCGGTGTCCGAAGCGGGCTTCGCGGCCGAGGCGACCACGTCGTCGCTCGCGCCGAGGACCTCGTCCAGGACGAACTTGGCGAGCGAGCGCACCGTCGGGTGATTGAAGGTGACCGTGGCCGGCAGCCGGGTCCCGGTGGCCGTGCCGAGCCGGTTGCGCAGGTCCACCGAGGTCAGCGAATCGAAGCCGAGTTCCCGGAAGGCCCGGTCCTCCTCGACCGGGCCGGAGCCCGTGTGGCCGAGGACTTCGGCGGCCTGCCCGCGGACCAGGTCCAGCACCGCCGCCGCGCGTTGTTCGGCGGGAAGACCGCGCAGCCGGGCGGCGAACTGTGCACCGGGCGCGGCCTGAGCCCGCCGGCGCGGCTTGGCCATCGACCGCAGCACCGCGGGCAGCTCCGGCCCGTCGGTCAGCTTGGCCCGGTCGACCCGGGCGGTGACCAGCGCCGGCGCGGAGTGCGCCAGCGCGGCGTCGAACATGGCCAGGCCTTCTTCGGCGGAGATCGCGGCCACGCCGGTGCGCGCGAGCCGGGCGCGGTCGGCGTCGTCGAGCGTTCCGCCCATGCCGCCTGTGCCGCTGTCGGTGTCCCATAGGCCCCACGCCAATGCGGTCGCGGGGAGCCCGGCGGCGTGCCGGTGGTGGGCGAGGGCGTCCAGGAAGGCGTTCGCCGCGGCGTATCCGGCCTGGCCGGCGGTGCCGACCGTGCCGGCGATCGAGGAGAACAGCACAAACGCGCCGAGGCCGAGGTCCGCGGTGGCCTCGTGCAGATGCCAGGCGCCGACGGCCTTGGGCCGGAAGACGGCCTCGTTGCGTTCCCGGGTGAGGGCGGAGAACGCACCGTCGTCGAGGATCCCCGCGGTGTGCACGACCGCGGTCAGCGGCCGGTCGGCGGGGATGCTCGCGAGCAGCTCGTCCAGCGCGGTGCGGTCGGCCGCGTCGCAGGCCTCGACCCGGACGTCCGCGCCCAGCTCGGTGAGTTCGGCGAGCACGTCGTCGCCGCGCCCGGATCGGTTGGTGAGCACCAGGTTCCGCGCTCCGTGGCGTTCGACCAGGTGGCGGGCGACGAGGCGGCCGAGTGCGCCGGTGCCGCCGGTGACCAGCACGGTGCCGTCGCTCCAGTCCGGGGCGGACGGCCGCGGTTCCGGGGCGGCGTCGGCCAGCCTCGGCACGGTGACCACGTCGCCGTGCACGGCGGCCTGTGGTTCGCCGGACGCGATCGCCCGCTGCAGGGCGTCGGCTGACGCGTCTTCGGCGCGGGCGATCAGCGTGATCCGGTCCGGGTTCTCGGTCTGCGCGGAACGCAGCAGGCCCCAGGCCGCGGCCGTGGCGAGGTCGGTGGTCTCCGGCGTGACGACGACCAGCCGGGACCCGGCGAAGCGGTCGTCGGCCAGCCAGTCCTGCACGAGGGCCAGCGCCGCGGCGATGGCCTTCTTGGCGTGCGGCACGGACAGCCGCGCCACGATGATGTCCGGCGTGGCACCGTCCACTGTGGCCAGTTCGGGGTACGCCGGCCAGCCCGGCGGCACCTCGCCGAGCACCGCGACCGATCCGGCGGGCTCCGCTGACGGTGCGGTGATCGGCTGCCAGCGCACTTCGAGGAGCGAGTCAGCCGGCGCACGCAACGCCGCGGCGGCGGTCGGGCGCAGCGTCATCGCCCGGATCTGCGCGACCTCGGCGCCGTTCTGGTCGGTCACCGTGAGCGAGACCTGGTCCGGCTCACCGGTCGGCCGGGCCCGGACGCGGATCGCGGTCGCTCCGCCGGACAGGTGAACGTCGCTGAAGGCGAAGGGCACCAACGGTTTCGCCGGGTCCGGTGAGCCGAGGACGACCACGTGCAGTGCGGCGTCCAGCAGCGCGGGGTGGATGGTGAAGGCCCCCGAGTCGACGCCTTCCGGCAACCGCGCCTCGGCGTACAGGTCCTCTCCGTCGCGCCACGCGTCGACCACACACTGGAACGCCGGGCCGTAGTCGTAGCCGAGTTCGGCCAGCGTCGAATAGAACCCGTCGGACAGCCGGGTCGCCCCGGAGGGCGGCCACGGGAACGGGGGAGCGGCGGTCGTGGCCTCGGCGTTCAGCGAACCGCTCGCGTGCAGGGTCCATTCGGCGTCCGGCTCGGCCGCGGGCCGGGAGTGCACCTCGATCTCGCGGCGGCCGTCCCGCTCACCGGAGATCAACACCTGCAGCCGGTACGCCCCGGTTTCGGTGAGCACCAGCGGTGCCCGCAGCGTGAGTTCCTCGACCACCGGCGTGCCCAGCCGTTCTCCGGCGAAGGCGGCGAGCTCCACCCAGGCCATGCCGGGCACCAGCACGGCCCCGGCCACGGTGTGGTCCACCAGGAACGGCGCGCTCTCCCGCGACAGCAGGCCGGTGAAGACCGCGCCACCCGCGGCGGCCAGCCGGACGTCCGCGCCCAGCAACGGATGCGCGGCCGGGTCGAGCCCGAGCGCGGCCGTTCCGGCGGACGTCACCGGAGCCAGCCAGTACGTCGTCTCCTCGAACGGGTAGGTCGGCAGCGCGACCGGCGGCGCGGCGGGGAACACGGTGGAGAAGCCGACCTCGGCGCCGGCCGCGTGGGCCGTGCCCAACGCCCGGATCCAGTCCGTGGCCTCGGTTTCCGGGCTGCGGACGAAGGCGATCGCAGTTGTGTCGAGGGTTTCGGCCACCGCCGGCGTCACCGCCGCCGAAGGGCCGATCTCGACGAACACCGTGGCCCCGGCCTCGGCCAGCTCTCGGACGCCGTCCGCGAACCGCACGGTCGAGCGGATCTGGCGCGCCCAGTACGCCGGGGAGGTGAGTTCGCCCGCCGGGGCGCCGGTCACCGAGGAGATCACCGGGATCTCCGGTTCCCGCCAGTCCGCTTCGGCCGCGATCCGCTCGAACTCGGCGAGCACCCCGTCCATGTGCGCGGAGTGGAACGCGTGGCTGACCCGCAGCCGCTTGGTCCGTCGGCCTCGCCCGGCGAGCAGCTGTGCCACCGCCTCGGCCCGGTCCGGATCGCCCGCGAGCACTGCCGACGCGGGGCTGTTGAGCGCCGCGATGTCCACGCCGCCACCGAGTTCGGCGATGGCCGCGGCCACCTCCGCCTCGGTCGCCTCGACCGCGATCATCGCGCCGCCCTCGGGGGCGGCCTGCATCAGCCGGCCGCGGGCCACGGCGAGCTTCGCCGCGTCGGCCAGGCTCAGCACTCCGGCGACGTGCGCGGCCGCCAGCTCACCGATGGAGTGGCCGAGCAGCAGGTCGGGGACCAGGCCCCGCGAGCACGCCAGGCGGTACAGCGCCACCTCGACGGCGAACAGCGCGGGTTGCGTGAATTCGGTGCGGTCCAGCTGAGTGCTGTCTTCGGCGAGGATGATCGGCAGCAGCGGACGGCCCAGGTGCTCGTCGACCGCGGCGCAGACCTGGGCCAGTGCCTCGGCGAACACCGGCTCCCGCTCGGCGAGGTCCCGTCCCATGCCCGCGCGCTGGCTGCCCTGCCCGCTGAACAGGAACGCGACCTTGCCCCCGGCCGCCGTCCCGGTGACGACGTCCGGCGAGGTCCGTCCTTCGGCCAGCGCGGTCAGCCCGGCGGTGAACTCCGCGGCCGTCGTGCCGAATACGACCGCGCGGTGGTCGAACCGGGTCCGGCCGGTCGCCAGCGTCCTCCCGACGGCGACGGGATCGAGCGCCGCCGCCGCTTGCAGGCGCGCGGCCTGCTCGGCGAGTGCCTCCGGAGTGCGCGCGGACAGCACCCACGGCACGAGGCCCGGAACCGGTTGGGGCGGCTCGGTTTCCCGCGGCGACGGGGCTTCCAGGATCACGTGGGCGTTGGTGCCGCTGATGCCGAACGACGACACCGCTGCGCGCCGGGCCCGGTCGGCCGTCGGCCACGGCCGCGCCTCGGCCGGCAGCTCGATCGAGCCGGCCGACCAGTCGACCTTGGTGCTCGGCGTCTCGGCGTGCAGGGTCCTGGGCACCACGCCGTAACGCATGGCCTGCACCATCTTGATCACCCCGCCGACGCCCGCGGCGGCCTGGGTGTGGCCGATGTTGGACTTCAGCGAGCCGAGCAGCAGCGGCTCGTCCCGGTCCTGGCCGTACGTGGCGAGCAGGGCCTGTGCCTCGATCGGGTCGCCCAGAGTGGTGCCCGTGCCGTGCGCCTCGACAACGTCCACTTCGGACCCGGTCAGGCCCGCGGCGGCCAGCGCGTCGGTGATCACCCGGGCCTGCGAGGGCCCGTTCGGCGCGGTCAGGCCGTTGCTCGCGCCATCGGAGTTGACCGCAGATCCCTTGAGCACAGCCAAAATTCGGTGGCCGTGGCGGATCGCGTCGGACCGCCGTTCGAGCAGCACCAGTCCGGCGCCCTCGGCCCAGCCGGTCCCGTCGGCCGCGTCCGAGAACGACTTGCAACGGCCGTCCGGGGAGAGCCCGCGCTGCCGGCTGAACTCGCGGAAGATGTGCGAAGTCGCCAGCACGGTCACGCCACCGGCGAGCGCGAGGTCGCTCTCGCCGTCCCGCAGCGACCGCGCCGCGAGGTGCAGCGCCACCAGCGAAGACGAGCAAGCGGTGTCGACGGTGATCGCCGGGCCTTCCAGCCCGAGGGTGTAGGCGATCCGCCCGGACACCACCCCGGCGGTGTTGCCCGCCAACAGGAATCCTTCGAAACCGGCGGGCGCGGGGTCGAGCCGGGCGCCGTAGTCGTGGTACATCACGCCGGTGAACACGCCGGTCCGCGTCTGGCCCAGACCGCGCGGGTCGATCCCGGCGTGCTCGAAGGTCTCCCACGCGGTGGTGAGCATCAGCCGCTGCTGCGGGTCGGTGGCCAGCGCCTCGCGCGGGCTCATGCCGAAGAAGTCGGCGTCGAACGTGCCGGCGTCGTGCAGGAAGCCACCGTGCCGGGTGTAGGAGGTGCCGGCGTGGTCGGGATCGGGGTCGTACAGCGCGTCGAGGTCCCAGCCGCGGCCGGTGGGGAACTCGGAGATCGCGTCGGTCCCGTCGGCCACCAGCTGCCACAGGCTCTCCGGGCCGCGCACGTCGCCCGGATAGCGGCAGCCCATGCCGACGATGACGATCTCGTCGGTGTTGTCCCTGTCGTCGCGCCGGGAGAGGGGCGCGGCCGCCGGGCGCGAGCCGCCGGCCAGCCAGGCCGCGACGGCGGCCGGGGTGGGGTGGTCGAAGACCAGCGTGGCCGGGATCCGCCGTCCGGTCACGGCCGCCAGCTGTTCGCCGAACTCGACGCCGGCCAGCGAGTCGAAGCCCAGCTCGCGGAAGGTCAGGGCCGGGTCGGCGGCCGGCTGGCCCAGCACCGTGGCCACCGCGGACAGCACGACGGCCAGCGGGTCGCGGCCGGTCACCCGGGCGGCGGTTCCGGTGGGCAGGTCCACCACCGGAGCCGGCGTCATCACGGCGGGCCAGTCGACCGCGGCACCGTGCGCGTGGGCGGCGGCGACGGAGGTGAGCAGCCGCGTGGTTCCCTGATCGCGGCGCAACGTGGGGATCACCGCGGCGTCTTCGCGTTCCGCGAGGATTTGCTGAGCGCCAATGGTCAGCACCGGGTGCGGGCTGACCTCGATGAACAGCCGGTGCCCGGCGGCGAGTGCGGCGGTGAACGCGGCCTCGAACCGGATCGGGGAGCGTTCGTTGCGGAACCAGTACCCGGCGTCGAGGCCGCCGCCGGTCAGCGAAGTTCCGGTGACGGTGGAGAAGAAGGGCACCTCGGTGTCGTGCGGCGCGATGTCCGCGAGGTCGGCGAGCAGCCGCTCGTGGATCGGCTCGACCTGCGCGCTGTGCGAGGCGTAGTCGATGTTGACGGTGCGGGCCCGCACACTGCGGGCGGCGTAGCTCTCCTGCAACTCGGCGAGCTGGGCTGACGGCCCGGCCACCACGGTCGCCGACGGGCCGTTGTACGCGGCGACGGTGATACCGGGATGCCCGGTCAGGTCCTGCTCCACAGTTTCCGGGGGCAGGGGCACGGACAGCATTCCGGTGTCGCCGGCGATCGTGGCCAGCGCCTGCGCACGCAGGGCCACCACGCGGGCGGCGTCGTCGAGCGACAGGGCTCCGGCGATGTGCGCCGCGGCGATCTCGCCCTGCGAGGCGCCGATGACCGCGGCGGGACGCAGCCCGGCCGACTCCCAGAAGCGGGCCAGCGAGACCATCACCGCGAACAGGACCGGCTGCACCACGGCGACGCCGTCCAGCGCGGGCGCGCCGCCGGCTCCCCGCAGCACGTCGATCACCGACCAGCCGGTGTGCCCGGCCAGCGCGGCGTCGCAGGACTCCATCGCCGCCGCGAAGGCCGGCGTCGAATCCAGCAGTTCCACGCCCATCCCGGCCCACTGCGAACCCTGCCCCGGGAACACCAGCACGGGCGGCCCCACCGGCAGGGCGGTCGCGCGCACGACCGCGGGGGAGGCCTCGCCGGCCACCACCGCGTCGAGGCCGGCCACCAGCTCGGCCCGGTCGCGGCCCACGACGACCGCCCGGTGCCCGGCGTGCGCCCGCGCGCCGAGTGACGCCGCGATCGACGCCGCGGAAAGCGCGGGGTACGCGAGCACGTGCGCGCGTACCGCCTCGGCCAGCCCGGCCAGGGCTTCGCCCGAATCGGCCGACATCGGCCAGGCGACCGGCTCGTCGCTGCCTGGAACCCGGTCGGTGTCGTTTGCCACCATCGCCGTGCTTCACCACCTGTAGTCACGCCGCCGGCCCGCCCGGTCGAGGGCGCGCCGAAGGCCGTCCGGAAAAGGGAAACCCCAAGAAAAAGAAACCGTGGTGCCATCGTGTTCGCGCCGGGTAAAGGTCCACTTCACACCGGCTAAAGTCAGCGCGCGCGAGCCCCGGCCGCCGCGGTGAGCGGCGCGGTCACGGCGGCGAGGACGCGGGCGCGCGCCACCGGGTCGGCGAGGAAGAAGTGCCCGCCGGGCACCACGTCCGCGGTGAATCGCGCGGCGGTGTGCGCGCCCCAGGCCCGGACCGAGGAGGAGTCCAGCAGGGGGTCGTCGGCGCCCGCGAAAGCGTGCAGCGCGACCGGCATCGGGACGGCCGGCCCGGCCTGGAAGCTGGTGCACAGCGCCAGATCCGCGCGGATCAGCGCGAGCGCGGGACCGGCCCACTGCGGGTACCGGCGGACCACGTCCGACATCCCGCCCAGGCCGATCAGCAGATCGAGCAGGTCGTCGTCGGACATCGACGGCACGACCTCCAGCGGCGGCGGCGCCGCGGGGTCCCCGAACGCGCCGGTCACCAGCGCCTCCGGCAGCGGCGCGCCCCGGGAATGGCGGCGGCGGGTCAATGCGAACGCGACGAGCGCGCCCATGCTGTGCCCGTAGAACACGTGGGGCGCCTCGAGCCAGGGCGCGAGCTCGGCGTCCAGCCCGGCGACCAGCGCCGCCATGTCTTCGGGGTATTCGTCGTGCAGCCGCCGTTCCCGGCCGGGCAGCTGCACCGGGTGCACGGAGACCCCGCTGCCCACCTCGCGCTGCCAGCCGGCGAACACCGACGCGGTGCCGCCGGCGTGGTGGAAGCAGAACACCCGGGGCCCGCGGCCCGGCGCGGGCGGCGGGTCGACGGCGAGCGAGCGCGCGGTGCCGGTCGGGTCTGCTCCGGTCATCGGGTCGTGGCCACGCCGTAGAGATCGCGCAACGAGCTCGCCACCAGCGCGTCGGGCAGCGACACCTCGTGCCCGGTGTACTGCTCCAGCCGGGTCAGCACGCTCAGCAGGTGCAGGGAGTTCCACTCCGGCAGCTGGTCGAGGTGGACGTCGAGGTCGGCGGGCGTCCACGCCATGCCCAGCTCGGTGTTGAGCAGGCCGATGAAGTCCTCGATCGTGGTCACTGCTTCGGCTCCCTGAAGTCGGCGGTCAGCTCGATGTGCGCCGGCACGGCGGCGATGTCGGCCAGGTCGTGCCGGAAGGTGGCGCTGGTGTCGTCCTCGGCGACGACGGTGAACCCGTTCCGGGGGTAGAACTTCGCGACCTTGGCGTTCTTGGCCGTCCGCCGGTAGGACGCGCGGACCTCCTTCGCGCCGGTCGCCCTGGCGTGCTCCAGCACGGTGCTCAACGTCGCCTGCTCGATCCCGCGGGAGAAGACCCGGCAGCTGAGCAGGAAGTTGTCGATCTCCAGAACGCCGCCGGCGCGGTGCCCGAGCACCGCGCCGACCAGTCCGTTGTCGCCGAACCGGTCCGAGGCGTGCACGGCGAGCAGCAGCGCGCCGGGGTCGGCGGCCAGCTCGTGCACCCGGTCCGGCTGCAGCCGTTCGGTGGTCAGGTTGAACTGGTTGGTGCGCAAGGTGATCTGGGAGACCCGGGCCAGTTCGGCGGCGGTCGGCGGGGCGAGCCGGATCCGCACCCCGAGCTCGGCGAGGTAGTCGCGGACCGAGTCGAACGATTCGAGGAAGTCCTTGCGCACCAGCTCTTCGCGGTACCGCGCCGGCCGGTGCCGGTCGTCGGCGGTCAGCTCCCGGCTGTCGAACCAGCCGTCGGCCAGCAGCGCGGCGACGTGCCGGGCCGGCTCGGCGTCCACTCCGACCACCGCCACCTCGGGCAGTTTTTCGCGCACCAGGCCGCATTCGTACGCGCTGTCGTCGACGAACACCACACTGTCGACGCCCAGACCGAGATCGGTGGCGAGCTCGGCCAGGCGGAGGTGCTTGGGCTGCCAGTCGGCCGAGACCCGCACGAAATCCTCCTCGCGCAACACCATCCCCGGGTGTTCGCGCAGTACCCGGCCGACCGGTTCGAGGTCGTTCTTGCTCACCGCGGCCAGCAGAACCCCCTGTTCGCCGAGCTGCTTGGCGACCCGCTGAAACGCGGCGAACGCCTCGCCACGATGCCCGTCACCGATCTCGATACCCTCGATGCCGTCGTCACCGAGGATTCCTCCCCAGAGCGTGTTGTCCAGGTCCAGCGCGAGCACCTTCTTGGTGCGGCCGGTGAGCACCCGCGCCAGGTGCGCCACCCGGTGGGCGTACCGGGCCAGCAGCTCCGCCGAGAGATGCGCCTTGGCATACACGCTCATCCGCGCGTCGGACAGCGGCACGCCGTCCGCCAGCACGGGGTCCAGGTCGAGCACCACGACGGCCGGGTGGTCCTCGGTCAGGCGCAGCAGCGCCGCGTTCGCCTCCCGCCACACCGCGCCCAGCCGGGCCCGCGAGCGCAGGTCGACCAGCTGGTCGCCGAACCGGGCCGGCAGCGGGATGGTGTTGTACACCAGCACTCCGCGACCGGCCGCGGAGAAGGTGCGGGCGAGCCCGTCCAGCTGGGCCAGCTTGGCTTTGAACGCGGCTTCGACGTCCTCGACCCGCCACGGCACGGGCACCTCGTCGAACACCGTCCACGGGTCGAGCACGCACAGCGCGAGGTCGGGTTCGGCTTGGTAGAGCTCACTCCCGGGGTCCGACAGGGCGAAGAGGTAACTGTCGAAGTCGGTCATGGTGGCGTCCAGCAGCAGGCCGTGCCGGGCCAGTTCCCCGGTGAGCGGGGCACGGATCGCGTCCAGCGTCGAGTGCCCGGTCACCGCGACCCGCACCACCGGCGTGCCCGGGTGCGCGGCGAGCACGCGCTCGGGCCCGAGCCGCTGGAGCAGCGTTCCGGCCTGCCGGAGCTCGGCGGGGGTGGCGGTGCCGAGCCGGGGGGCCAGCTCCGGGTAACGGCCGGGCAGGTCGCCGTCGGCCAGCCGCCGGCGCAGCCAGTCCACCGCCGATCCGGGCGCGCTCGTCGAATCCCTCGTCGAATCCATGGTGCCGATGCTGACGGGGTCCGCTGAATTCACGCTTAGGACCCGCTTAACACCGGCCCGCCGGCGGCCCGTCGCGGTGCCCGGCCCCGCGCGCGATGGCTGTGCTGGAAACGATTGCATGGTCCCCGGCCGCGCTGCGGTAAATGAGCTTGACACCCGTTCCGTCAGCGCGCGCGGCCGGCGGTGATGCCCGGACGGCGGCTCGCGCGCGGGGTGCCCGAGCCTGCCGGCGTGGCCTGCGTCACTCCCGGCTGGCCGCCGCCGCGCGTTCGCGATGGGGGAAGTCCCTTGTCCGGCAACGGGATCGCCGCTGACGGCCGGCGGCACCGGCTTTCCCAGGCGGTGGTTTGTTGGCAATTGAGGACCTGTAGTCCTAGACTCACCCGAAGTAGCGATTCGCCGGCGCTGGGGTGGTGGCCGGCACGTGACCATTGGGGGGTCCGTGGATCGGGGGCGTCATCCGCGGCTGGTCGACACATTCGAGCGAAGCCGGGTCTTCGCGGCACTTTACCGGCTCGGCGGCGGGTTCGTCGAGATCGCGGCCGAGCCCGGAATGGGGAAATCGCGGATCATCGTTGATGTCGACCGCGCCGCCCGGGAGATGGGGCTGCAGGTGCGGTGCCTGCGCTTCAACCCCGCCAAACAGGCTTTCCTGGTCCCCGGCGCGTATTCCCGGGCCGATTCGGCGAATCAGTTGTGGGCCGCGGCGACCGGCTGCGCCGCAGTGCCAGAAACTGCAGCGCCCGGCACCGCAGTGCCAGAAACCGCAGTGCCTGAAGAAGACCCCGCCGACAGCCCGTCTTCGTCCGGGGACAAGCGGGTGCTGCTCATCGACGACGCGCACTACGCCGACCAGCACACCCTGGACCTGCTCGAGGGAATGGTCGACGAGCAGGCCGACCCGCGCGACGGCGACGTGCTCGTCGTGCTCACCCACCGGCCCCGGCAGAGCCCGCGCCAGCTGCGCACGCTGCTCGCCCTCGGGGTCGAAAACGAGAAGGTCGAACGGATCGAGCTGCCGCCGTTCAGCCTGGCCCAGGCCGCCGACCTGGTCGGGCTGAGCAGCGACGACGACTGGCTGGACCGGCTGCACCGGGAGAGCGCGGGGGTCCCGCTCTACCTGCTCGCGCTGGCCTACACCTACCTGGCCCGGTCCACCACCGAGCCCGATCCGTTCGGGGCGCAGATCCCGCGGCAGGTGGCCGCGCTGATCTCCGGCGAGCTGGCGACGCTCGGCCCCGCCGAGGCCACGCTGCTGCGCGCGGGCGCGGTGCTGGGCGACCGGTTCGAGCTCGAAGCCGCCACCGACGTGGCCGGGCTGGCCCACGACGAGGCGCTGGCTTCGGTCACCGAGCTGGTCCGCCGCGATGTGCTGCGCGAGACCGAACGACAGACCGTCTTCGCCTTCCGGCACCAGCTGCTGCGTCAGGTCGTGTACGTGGACCTCGACGTCGACGCGCGGGCGCAGGTGCACAGCGCCGCGCTCGAAGTGCTTGAGGAGCAAGGCGCCGGGGTGGTGCAGCGGGCGGTCCACCTGGAGCGGCTGGCGCACCGCCGCCGTCCGGAGGACGTGGTGGTCCTGGTCGCCGCCGCGCGCGAGCTCATGGCGGGCGACCCGGACGCGGCCGCGCGGTTCCTGGAAGCCGCGCTGCGCGGGCGGAACCAGCCCGCCCGGCGTGCCGAGCTGATTCTGTTGCTGGCCAAGGCACTCGCCGGTACGCGGCCGGCCGAAGCGCGGGACGTCCTGGTGCCGTTGCTCGGCGACCGCGCCGGGACCACGGCCGCCGTCCGGGCCCAGGCGGTCGCGTTGTGCGCCACGCTCGACGCGCTGTCCGGCCGGGCCACCGAGGCGGACGGGATGATCGCGTCCGAACTCGCCGAGCTGCCCGACGACCCGCCGGCCGCGGTCGCCGAGCTGCTGCTCGCCCGCGGCCTGATCGCGCTGACCTTCGGCCACAGCGTCGGGGCCGCCGACGTGGACACCGCGTTCCGGCTCGCCCGCCGGCACGGCAGCGGCCCGTCGCTCGCCGTGGCGCTGGTGCTGCGGGCGTATCGGGGCGCGGTCGAATGCACCGGCTCCGGCGCCGAGGGCGTCGCCGACCACACGCTGTACGACCCGCCCGCGGCCGCGCTCGACCGTTCGGCCGACGCCGACCCCGGCGCACTGGTCCTGCTCGGCTGGTCCGAGCTGCTGGTCAGCCGGCCGGGGCCGGCCGAACGGCACCTGCGGCGGGCGGCCTCGGTGGTCGACAGCCGCGGTCCGCGGCCGCTGGCGCCGCTGGTGAACATCTGCCTCAGCGTGTTGTTGCAGCGCCGCGGCATGTACGCCGAAGGCGGCGAGGCGGCGGCGACCGCGCACCGGATCGCGCTGGAGCTGGACGCCGCGCCGCTGGCGGAGATCGCCAAGGCGCTGGAGCTGCAGTCCGACGCCCACCAGGACGGCGGCACCGCCGTCGGGGGGATCTCCACGCTGCCGATGGGCCGCGGCTGGCTGGGCGTCAACGCGGCGACTTTCCTGGCCTCGGCCGGGGAACTGGACAGCGACCTGCGCCGCTCGGTCGCCCTGATCATCCACAACGGCGGCGGCCGGGACCTGCCGGACCTGCCCGCGATCCTGCGGCCGCGCTGCTATGAGGTGCTGACCCTGGAAGCGCTCATGCACAACGAGCCGCACGCGGTCGCCGAGGACTGGGCCGACCGCGCCCACGAGGCCGCCGCGGCGCTCGACCTGGCGTGCCAGCGGGCGTACGCGCTGCTCGCCCGCGCCCACCTGACCCGGGCGCAGGGCGACCCCGGTGCCGCGGCGGAGCTCTACCGCCGGGCCGGTGGCCTGTTCGGGTCCGCGGCGATGATCGGCGCGCAGGCCCGGGCGTTCAGCCACGCCGCCGAGTGCGCCCGCGAGGCGGGCCAGGTCGACTACGCGCGTTCGCTGCTGGTGCTGGCCAAGGCGATGGCCCGCCAGTGCGGGGCGGGCAAGGTGTACCTGCGGCTGGACGCGCAGCTGCGGGACCTCGACGCGCCGTCGCCCGGCCAGGAGACCGGCGGGGAGACCACGCTGGGCGCGCTCACCGACCGGGAGCGGGAGATCGCCGGGATCGCCGGGCAGGGCAAGCGCACCAAGGAGATCGCCGCGCAGCTGTCGCTGAGCCCGCGCACGGTCGACGTCCACCTCGGGCGCATCTACCGCAAGCTCAACATCGAATCCAGGGCCGAGCTCGCCCGGATCGTGGCCGAAGCGTCCTGACCCCGGGCGGGCCTTTCCGCAGTGTCGCGGACCTCTCTCGCACATCGGCTCCGGCCGGCCTTTGGCGTGCGCGTTCACACCCGGTTCATTCACCGTTCGGGGAGACTACCAGCGAAAGCGCCGCGATGGCCGATGTTTCGCGAACTCAGTGGCATTGTTTACATTTCGGGAATGTCGTTGCATCATGTTCGGTACGACCGCGTATCCGGTTACGTACTCCTTGATTACGTAATTTTGCAGATGTGGCCGCCAAAGCGCCTCTGAAAGACTCGTCCCTGTTCGGGTCCGCAGGGGGACACCCCGCGGACTTTCTGGGGTATGGGGTAGGAGGTCAGAAATCTGATGCGATTCGAGCTCCTGGGTCCTCTTCGGGTGGTCGAGGTGAACAACGGCGTTCCCACTGCATTGACCGTGCTGCCGAGGAAGGTCGCGAATCTGCTCGCGGTGCTGCTCGTGCGCGCCAACCAGGTGGTCTCCGCGGACCAGCTGATCGCGGAGCTGTGGGGGGAACACCCGCCCCGGCGCGCGATGGCCACACTGCACGTCTACGTGTCCCAGCTGCGTCGGTACCTGGCGGTCGGCGGGCTCAATCCGATCACCACCCAGGGGCGCAGCTACTGCCTCGCCGTCGGTCCCGGCGACTGCGACATCGACGAGTTCCGCACGCTGACCCGGGCCGGCCGCACGCACCTGCAGGCGGGCCGGTACGGCGAGGCCTCCGCCGCGTTGAGCCAGGCCCGCGCGCTGTGGCGCGGCCCGGCGCTCGCCGAGGCGGGCACCGGCCCGATCCTCACCGGTTTCACCGTGTGGCTGGAGGAACTGCGCCAAGAGGGCCAGGAGATGCTGATCGAGGCCGGGCTGGCGATGGGCTGCGAACGAGAGCTGGTCAGCTCGCTGTACGCGATGATCGCGGAGAACCCGCTGCACGAGGTCTACTACCGGCAGCTGATGACCGCGCTGTACCGCTGTGACCGGCGGGCCGAGGCGCTGACCGTCTACCGCAAGGCCCGCGCCCGGATCACCGACGACCTCGGGCTCGAGCCCGGCCGTCCGCTCCAGCTGCTGCACCAGGAGATCCTGGGCGCGGACATCGATCTGCGCGCCCGGCCCATCGCGGTCTGAGGGGCCGCACCACCTTTTCGTCTTCACCGCCCGGCCGGCTGCCGCCGCCGGGCGGTGCCCGCACGTCCTCTGGAGGGAATCCCATGGCCGCCACCGAAAGCCCGCCGCTGGCCCACATCGTCTCCACCGGGTCGGCCCTGCCCGGCGACCCCATCGACAACGCGACGCTGGGCGAACGGCTCGGCATGGACCGGCTGTGGGAGCAGTGGGTCGCCACGTTCGTCGGCACCCTGGGCCGGCACCTGTCGTTCGACCTCGACACCGGGAAGCCGCTGGGCACCCTGGCCGATCTGGGCGAGCAGGCCGGGCGGGCCGCGCTCGAATCCGGCGGCATCGCCCCGGGCGAGATCGACGCGGTGGTGCTCGGCACCGCCACGCCGGACATGCTGATGCCCGCCACCGTGAACATCGTCGCGGACCGGCTGGGCATCGACGGCGTGCCGACCTACCAGCTGCAGTCCGGCTGCACCGGCGCCGTCCAGGCCCTTTCGCTCGGAGCCAAGCTGGCCGCCGACCCGGACACCCGGCGGGTGCTCGTGCTGGCCGGGGACAGCTGCACCAAGCACTTCGACCTGGAAATGGACTTCCGCGCGCTGCCGCCGACCCAGCTGATCAACTGCGTGCTGTTCGGTGACGGCGCGGGCGCGGTGGTGCTGTCCGGCGAGCCCGAGCCGGACTCGATCGCGATCCGCCGGATCCTCACCCGGCTGGTCGGCGGCGGCCGTGCGCCGGGTCACGAGCTGGACTGGTTCGGCCCGGCCGACCGGGCCGACTCGCGGCCGGCCGTGGCCGAGGACTTCAAGGCGGTCGAGGAGTCGGTGCCCGCGCTGGCGGTGGAGATCGTGACCGAGCTGCTCGACGACGTGGACTGGGCGGCCGGCGAGGTCGACTTCCTGCTGCCGCCGCAGTTGTCCGGCCGGATGACCGAGCGCATCGTCGCCGGCCTCGGCCTGCCCGGGGCGGAGGAGGTGTCCTGCGTCGACGAGGTCGGCAACTGCGGCAACGCGCTGCCCTTGCTGCAGCTGGACCGGCTGCGGGACCGGATCGCGCCCGGCGACCGCGCGCTCGCCGTGGCGGTCGAATCCAGCAAGTGGCTCAAGGGCGGCCTGGCTTTGGAGGCGGTGTGAACAACCCCGAGATCACCCCGGTCGCCGCGCAGCGCCGGCACACGCTGTTCTTCCTGCGCGAGTTCCGGTCCATCTCCCCGGTGTTCCTGGACACCGAGGTCGACGCGCGGGCGCTGCTGGCGCACCGGGCGTCGGCGGCCGGGGCCGGACGCCGGTATTCGATCGCGAGCTACCTGCTGCAGGTCGGCGGGCGCGTGCTGGCCGCGCACCCGGAGGCCAACGCGGCGATGACCGGCGGCCTCTGGCCCAAGGTGGCCCGATTCCCTTCGGTGGCCGGGAAACTGGCGCTCGACCGGCGGGTCGGCGGGAAGCGCGTGGTGCTGGCCGCCGTGCTGCCCGGGCTCGAGAACGCGACCCTGGACACCATCCAGGACCAGGTGGACCACTACCGCGACGGCGATCCGGACACCATGCCGGAGTTCGCCGGGGCGCGGAAGCTGCACAGCCTGCCCGCGCTGATCGGACGGGTGGCGTACCGGAAGGTGGTCCGGCCGCTGGCCGGGCGGGCCCGCGTCCTCGGCACGTTCTCGGTGACGTCGCTGGGCCACCGCCCGGTCGACGGGTTCCACTCGGTCGGCGGCACCACCATCACCCTCGGCGTGGGGCGCATCGCCGAGCGCGCGGTGGTGGTCGACGGGGAAATCGCCGTGGTGCCGACGTTCCGGCTCAGCCTGGCGTTCGACCACCGGGTGATCGATGGAGCCGAGGCCGCCGACGTGCTCGCCGATCTCGTCGAAGGCCTTGCCCATTACGGCAATGACCAGCCCGTGCCCGCGATCGGGCGCGTGACCGAGGAGACCGCAGCCCGATGACGACACCGACGACGACACCGACCCCAGCCGAGAGCCGCGGCACCAACGACATCGCCGAGCTGCGCCAGTTCATCGGCGTGCACGCGGCCAACCAGAACATCGAGCCGGCCTTGCTCGACCGGGTGCTCGCCGGGATCGGCAACGACCTCGAGGGCGACCCGGCTTCCTGGGCCGTGCAGTGGACTCGCGAAGCGCAGGAAGCCGGCGCGCGCGGGGACCTTCCCGCCGCCGGGGCGATGGCCGCTCTGGCCCGGTTCCCGTTCGTCGACGGCCCGGCCCGGGCGACCGCCGCCCGGGTGGGGATCGACGCGTTCACCCAGTGGGCCGCGCCGACTCCGTTGCGGGACTTGCGGGTCGAGTCCGGGCAGGGCGCGCTCCGGCTGTGGACGGCCGGTCTGTCCACTTCGGAGCCACGGCCGCTCGTGGTGCTGCTCGGCGGGATCGTCGCGCCCAAGGAGCAGTACGCGCCGGTGCTGCTGCAGCTCGATCAGCTGGGGCTCGCCGGGGTGGTCGCGGAACTGCCCGGCGTCGGCGAGAACACCTGGCACTACGACGAGGGCAGCTGGCAGCTCTTCCCGGCCGTGCTGGACGCGCTCGCCGACCGGGCTCGGGTGGACCGGACGCACGTGGTCGCGCTGAGCTTCAGCGGCCACCTGGCGTTGCGGGCCGCCGCGCACGACGACCGGATCCGGGGCGTGGTCACCGCGGGCGCGCCGGTCCGGGAATTCTTCCAGGCACTGCGGGAAGACGGCGGTGCGGCCATTCCGCGCGTCACACGGGACACGCTCGGCCATCTCCTCGGCTGTGCTCCCGGTGAGCTGGCCGAGCGCACCCGCGGCTGGGAACTGACCGACGACGAGCTGTCCGCCCCGGCGATCCCGGTCCGCTACATCGTCAGCTCCCGGGACGAGATCGTGCCGCCCGCGGAAGCCGAAGTGCTGCGCGCACAAGTGAAAGACCTCGAACTGCTGACGCACGACGACGTGCACGGCTCGCCCGCGCACGTGGCCGCGTCGCGGACCTGGTGCGTGCTTTCGGTGCTGCGCCTGCTCGGCGGCTACGACCCCGTGGTGGCGCAGCTGGAGACGGCTCTGGCGGGGCTTTAGCGCGATCGAAGTCAGTCCTTGGCGGGGCCGGGGAAGGTAGGAATGCACATTCGCGCCGTCGCCGTCGCCCGGCGGAGAGGGGACCCATCCGGATGACCAGTTCAGGGCCGAGCAGTACGGGGCCGATGAGCACGGAAGACAAGCTCCGCGAGTACTTGCGCAAGGTCACCGCCGATCTGCAGACCACGCGGCGCCGGCTGCGCGACGCCGAGTCCGCGGCCCGCGAGCCGATCGCCGTGGTCGGCGCGGCCTGCCGCTACCCGGGTGGGGTGACCGGCCCGGACGGGCTGTGGGACCTGGTCGCCGACGGCAAGGACGCGATCTCCGGGTTCCCGGCGGACCGCGGCTGGAACGCCGGCGAGCTCTACGACCCGGACCCGGACCGGGCCGGGCACTCGGTCACCCGCTCCGGCGGGTTCCTGTACGACGCGGCCGGGTTCGACGCCGGGTTCTTCGGGATCGCGCCGCGGGAGGCGCTGGCGATGGACCCGCAGCAGCGGCTGCTGCTGGAGGTCACCTGGGAGAGCCTGGAGTCCGCCCGGATCGACCCGGTTTCCCTGCGGGGCAGCGACACCGGGGTGTTCGTCGGGGTGATGTACCACGACTACGCCTCCCGGTTCGCCACCGTCCCGGACGGCTTCGAAGGCCACCTGGCCAACGGCAGCCTGGGCAGCATCGCCTCCGGCCGGGTGTCCTACACCTTCGGCTTCCAAGGGCCGACGCTCACTTTGGACACCGCGTGCTCGTCGTCTCTGGTGGCGATCCACCTGGCGGCGCGGGCGCTGCGGGCGGGGGAGTGCTCCGTCGCGCTCGCCGGTGGTGCCACGGTGATGTCGTCGCCGCAGACCTTCATCGAGTTCAGCCGTCAGCGCGGGCTGTCGCCGGACGGCCGGTGCAAGGCCTACGCCGAAGGCGCGGACGGCACCGGCTGGGGTGAGGGCGTCGGCGTTCTGGCGCTGCGCAAGCTTTCCGACGCGGTACGCGACGGAAACCCGGTGCTGGCCGTCATTTCCGGCAGCGCGGTCAACTCCGACGGCGCCAGCAGCCGGCTCACCGCGCCCAACGGCGTCGCGCAGCAGCGGGTCATCCGGGCCGCGCTCCTGGACGCGGGCGTCGGCCCGGACGCGGTCGACGTCGTCGAGGGGCACGGCACCGGCACCCCGCTGGGCGACCCGATCGAAATCTCCGCGCTGCAAGCGGTGTACGGCCGTGACCGGGCCGGGGACGACCCGCTGTTCGTGGGCTCGCTCAAGGCCAACATCGGGCACACCCAGGCCGCGGCGGGCGTCGGCGGGGTGATCAAGATGGTCGAGGCGCTCCGCCACGGCCGGTTGCCGCGCAGCCTGCACGCCGGCGAGTTGTCCACCAAGGTCGATTGGGACGGCGGCGGTGTCGAAGTCCTTACCGCGGAACGGGAGTGGCCGGAGCGGTCCGGCACGCGCCGGGCCGCCGTGTCCGCCTTCGGGATCAGCGGGACCAACGCGCACGTGATCGTGGAGGCGCCACCGGCCGTGGAGCCGGTCACCAATGACGCGCTTATAGAGGACGCAACGCCGTCCGGGCCGGTCCCGCTGGTGCTGTCCGCCCGCAGTGGCAACGCGCTGCGGGCCCAGGCCGCCCGGCTGGCGGAGATCAACGCGCGGCCGGTGGACCTGGCCCATTCCGTGCTGGCCACGCGCAGCAGCCACCCGCTGCGGACGGTCGTCGTCGGCGCGACACGGGAGGAACTGGCGGCCGGGCTTACCGCGGTCGCCGAGGGGGACTTCGCCGCGGAGCCGGTCGAGATCGACCCGGCCGCCCCGGCGCCCGCCACGGTGTTCGTCTTCCCCGGGCAGGGTTCGCAGTGGCTGGGCATGGCCGATGAGCTGCTCGCGACGGCCCCGGTTTTCGCCGGGCGGATGGCCGAATGCGCGCAGGCGCTGGCTCCGCACACCGGCTGGGACCTGCTCGAAGCACTCGCCGGGAAACCGGGCGCGCCCTCACTGGACCGGGTCGACGTCCTGCAGCCCGCGTTGTTCGCGGTGATGGTGTCGCTGGCGGGGCTGTGGCGGGCCCACGGGGTGGAGCCCAGCGCGGTCATCGGGCACTCGCAGGGCGAGATCGCCGCGGCGGTGGTCGCCGGCGCGCTGTCGCTGGCCGACGGGGCCAAGGTCGTGGCGTTGCGCAGTGCCGCCATCACGGAGATCAGCGGCCTCGGCGGGATGGTGTCGATCGCGGCGGCGCGTGCGGACGTCGAGACGCGGATTTCCGCGTGGGACGGCCGGATCGGCATCGCTGCGGTCAACGGCCCCGCGTCGACCGTCGTCTCCGGCGACGCCGGCGCACTCGACGAGCTGCTCGCGGCGGCCGAGGACCAGAAGTGGTTCGACGCACGCCGGGTGCCGGTGGACTACGCGTCGCACTCCGCCCACGTCACCCGGATCGAACAGCGGGTGCCGGCCGACCTGGCCGGGATCACCCCGCGCGCGTCCGAGGTGCCGGTCTACTCGACGGTCACCGGCGGCGTCCTCGACACGACCGAGATGACACCCGCGTACTGGTACCGAAACCTCCGCCAGACTGTCCTTTTCGAACAGTCGGCCACCGCGGCACTGCGGGACGGGCACACGCTGTTCATCGAGTGCAGCCCGCACCCGGTGCTGGCGGCCGGGATCGGCGACGTCATCGAACAGGCCGGCGCCCCGGCCGCGTTCGTCGGAACCCTGCGCCGGGACAACGGCGGCTGGGCCCGGCTGCTGACCTCGTTCGGCGCCGCGTATACCCGGGGCGCGCCGGTGGACTGGGCCGCGCTCACCGCGCACCCGTCCGCGAACGCGATCCCGTTGCCCACCTACGCTTTCGACCACTCCGACTACTGGCTCCTCGATTCCGCCCGCCGCACCGGCGCACCGTCCGGACTGGGGCTGGACAGCGCCGGGCATCCCTTGCTCGGCGCGGTCACCACCGTCGCCGGCGGCGACCAGACCGTGTTCACCGGCCGGATCTCCACCGAGGACCAGCCGTGGCTGGCCGGGCACCAGGTCGGCTCGCGTGTTCTGCTGCCGGCCACGGCGTTCCTCGAACTCGCGTGGCACGCCGCCGCGGCGACCGGGTTCCCGCGGCTGTCCGACGTCACCTTTCACCGGCCGTTGGTGCTGAGCGAGGTCGCGGTCCGGCTGCAGGTGACTGTGGACAGTGCCGCCCGCACCCTGGAGGTCCACTCCAGCGCTCCGGACGGCGACGACTGGAGCCCGTGGGCCCGGCACGTCACCGCGGCGCTCGCCGAACCCGGGCCGTCGCCCGCGCCGCCGGCCGCGTGGCCGCCCGCGGGTGAGGAGATCGAACTGGACGCCCGCTACGACCAGCTGGCCGAGGCGGGATACCACTACACCGGCGTTTTCCGTGGCCTGCGCCGGGCTTGGCGGTCCGGCGACACCCATTACGCCGAGGTCGAGCTGGCCGAGGACGGCTTCACCCTGCACCCGGCCCTGCTCGACGCCGCGCTGCACCCGCTGGCGATCGCCACCGCGGAAACCGCCCGGACCACCGTGGCGCTGCCGTTCGCCGTCGGCGCGGTCGAGGTCTTCGCCGAGGGCGCGACCGCGGTCCGCGTGGTGATCGAGCCGGCCGACGGCGGGCACACGGTGCGGCTGTACGACTCGCAGGGCGCGCCGGTGGCCGAGCTGGAAGCGCTGGCGACCCGGCCGATGTCGTTGCGCGACTTGATGAACGGGGCCGACGAGAGCACCGACGCGTTGCACCTGCTGCGGTGGCACCCGGTCGAGACCGCCGACCCGGGCGACGCGCCGGTGGCCCTGACCGGGGAAGGCGTCCAGCCCATCGGGACCGCCGGGAACGCGATCGTCCGCTTCGAGGCCGTCGGCTCGTCCGCGCCGGCCGCGACCGAGGCCACGCATCGCGCGCTGGACCTGGTGCAGGAGTGGCTCATCGCCGCCGACGAGGCGAACCTCACCATCGTCACCTCGGCCGCGGTGGCCGCGCGGCCCGGTGAGACCCCCGCCCTCGCGGCGGCGGCCGCGGACGGTTTCCTGCGCTCGGCCCAAGCCGAGCACCCGGACCGGTTCCGGCTGATCGACCTGGACGGCGACCCGCGTTCGCTCGCCGCGCTGCCGGCCGCGCTCGCGGTCGACGACGCGCCGAGGCTGGCGATCCGGGAGGGCGTCGTGTTGCGGCCCGCCCTGACTCCGGTCGCCACGGACCCCGGCCTGCTCACCCCGCCGGACGGCCCGTGGTTGCTGGGGCTGACCGGGCACGGTTCCCTCGACCAGCTCACCCTGGCGCCCGCGCCGCATGTGGACGAGGAACTGGCGGCGGGCCAGGTGAAGGTCGCCGTCCGCGCGGTCGGCCTGAACTTCCGGGACGTGATCATCAGCCTCGGTATGTACCCGGGCGACGCGGCGGTCGGCGCGGAGGCGGCCGGTGTGGTCGTCGCGACCGGGCCGGACGTGCCGGGCCTGCGTGTCGGCGACCGGGTGCTCGGCCTGTTCGAACTCGGGGCCACCGGCCCGTTCGCGGTCACCGACCACCGGCTGCTCACCACCTTCCCGGACGACTGGTCCTTCCCGGACGCGGCGACGGTGTGCGTGGCGTACCTGACCGCGTACTACGGCCTGGCCGAGCTGGCCGGCGCGCGGGCGGGCGAGTCGTTGCTGCTGCACGCGGCCACCGGCGGCGTCGGGCTGGCCACGTTGCAGCTCGCCGAGCACTGGGGGCTCACCGTGTACGCCACCGCCAGCCCGGCCAAATGGCCGCTGCTGCGGGAGCGGGGCGTGCCCGAGGAGCGGATCGCCGGCTCCCGGGACCTCGGATTCGAGGACAAGTTCCGCGCCGCGACCGGCGGGCGCGGGGTCGACCTCGTGCTGAACTCGCTGACCGAGGAGTTCGTCGATGCCTCACTGCGGCTGACCGCGCCCGGCGGCCGGTTCCTGGAGATGGGCAAGCAGGACATCCGCGACCCGGAGCAGGTCGCCGCCGACCACGACGACGTCACCTACATCGCTTACGACGTCCGGGATCCCAGCCACGACCGGACCCGGCAGCTGCTGGCCGAGCTGCTGCCGCTGTTCCGCGACGGCACCCTCGGCCCGCTGCCGGTGACGGCGTGGACGGCCCCGCGCACGCCGGAGGCGTTGCGGCACCTGAGCCAGGCCCGGCACGTGGGCAAGATGGTGCTCACCCTGCCCGCGCCGCTGGACCCGGACGGCACCGTGCTGATCACCGGCGGCACCGGGGCGCTCGGCGCGCTGACCGCCGAGCACCTGGTGCGCGAGCACGGCGCCCGCCGGCTGGTCCTGACCAGCCGCCGCGGCCCGGATTCCGCCGGGGCCGCGGACCTGGCCGCCCGGCTGACCGGGCTCGGCGCGGAGGTCTCGGTCCTCGCGTGCGACGCGGCGGATCGCGCGGACCTCGCCAAGGTCGTGGACGGCCTGGCGCATCCGCTGACCGCGGTTGTGCACGCGGCCGGCGTGCTCGACGACGGGACCGTGTCGTCGTTGACGCCCGAACGGCTCGACGCCGTGCTGCGCCCGAAGATCGACGCCGCGTGGCACCTGCACGAGCTGACCCGCGACCACGAGCCGGCCGCCTTCGTGCTGTTCTCGTCCGCGGCCGCGGTGATGGGCAACCCGGGCCAGGCGGCCTACGCCGCCGCGAACGCCTACCTCGACGCGCTGGCCGAACACCGGCAGGCGCTGGGCCTGCCCGCCGTGTCCATCGCGTGGGGACTGTGGTCCCGCGCCAGCGCGATGACCGGGCACCTGGCGGACGCCGACCGGGAACGGCTGGCCCGCGCCGGATTCGGCGCGGTGTCCGACGAACTCGGGCCGCGCCTGCTGGACAAGGCGCTGACCGCGGGACCCGCGGTGATCGTGGCGGTGCCGGTCGACCGGGCCGCGCTGTCCCGCTCCGTGCATCCGCTGCTGCGGCCGACCGGCCCGCGCCCGGTCCGGCTCGCCGCCGCGGCCGGGGCGCAGACGCCGGAGTCGTTCACCGGCCGGATCGCCAGTCTGTCCACAGTGGAACGGGAGAGGCACCTGCTGGACCTCGTCCGGACGACCGCGGCGGCGGTGCTCGGGCACAGCGGCGCCGACCCGGTCGAGCACACCAAGTCGTTCAAGCAGCTGGGCTTCGACTCGCTGTCCGCGGTCGAGTTCCGCAACCGGCTCAAGGCCGCCACCGGCCTGCCGCTGGGCGCGACCCTGGTGTTCGACCACCCGACGCCGGCCGAGCTGGCCGCGTACCTGGGCACCCGGATCGACCCGGCGCCGAGCGCCCCGGCCGCCCCGGACGTGCTGCCCGAGCTGGAACGGCTGCGCGCCGCCGTGACCGGGGTCTCCGAGGCCGAGCGCGAGGCGGTCGGCCGGCTCCTGCGCGAACTGCTGAGCACGGTGGAGACCGCCGCCTACGCCGAAGCCGGAGACGATGAGCTGTTCGCCGCCCTGGACGCGGAACTGGGCGCCTGACCGCCGATCCCACCAAACTACGCCCACCGAAACTGCGCCCCACCCAAACTGCGCTCCACCCAAAACGAAGGTGTGATGACCGTGACCGACCGCCAGGGTAACGGCGGCTCGACCGAGGACCGGCTCCGCGACTACCTGCGCCGGGCCACCGCCGACCTGAAGTCCGCGCGGCACCGCCTGCGCGAGCACGAGGCCCGGGCGACCGAGCCGATCGCGGTGATCGGCATCGGCTGCCGCTTCCCCGGCGGGGTGAGCGCGCCCGAGGACCTGTGGGAGCTGGTGCGGACCGGGACCGACGCGATCACCCCGTTCCCCGGCGACCGCGGCTGGGACCTGGCCGGGCTGCCGGCCGACGGCGGACTGGGCGGCGCCGAGGCGCGCAGCGGCGGGTTCCTGACCGGTGCGGGCGGATTCGACCCGGCGTTCTTCGAGATGAGCCCCCGGGAGGCGATCGCCGCCGATCCGCAGCAGCGGCTGCTGCTGGAAACCGCCTGGGAGGCCATCGAACGCGCCGGGATCGACGCGGCCACGCTGCGGGGCAGCGACACCGGGGTGTTCGCCGGGGTGATCGGCCAGGATTACAGCGCGGGCAACGAGGATCCCGGCGTCGAGGGCTACCGGATGACCGGCACGCAGAACAGCGTCGCGTCCGGGCGGCTGGCCTACCAGTTCGGCTTCCGCGGCCCGGCCATCACGCTCGACACCGCTTGCTCGTCCTCGCTCGTGGCGACGCACCTCGCGGTGCAGTCGCTGCGGCAGGGGGAGTGCTCGCTGGCGCTGGCCGGTGGCGCCACCGTCATCGCCACCCCCGAGGTGTTCGTCGAGTTCGCCCGGCAGGGCGGGCTGTCGCCGGACGGGCGGTGCCGGTCGTTCTCCGGGGACGCCAACGGGACCGGCCTCGGCGAGGGCGCCGGGCTGCTGCTGCTCGAACGGCTTTCCGAAGCCCGCGCCAACGGCCACCCGGTGCTCGCGGTGATCCGGGGCAGCGCGGTCAACCAGGACGGCGCGAGCAACGGGCTCACCGCCCCGAGCGGCCCGGCGCAGGCGCGGGTCATCTCCTCGGCGCTGGCCGCCGCCGGGCTCCGCGCCGAGGACGTGGACACCGTCGAAGCGCACGGCACGGGCACCGTGCTCGGCGACCCGATCGAGGCGCGGGCGCTGCTGGAGGTCTACGGCCGGTCGCGGCCCGCCGACCGTCCACTGTGGCTCGGTTCGATCAAGTCGAACATCGGGCACGCGCAGGCGGCCGCCGGGGCCGCCGGGCTGATCAAGATGATCATGGCGATGCGGGCCGGGGTGCTGCCGCCGACCTTGCACGTGGGGGAGCCCAGCGCCGAGGTCGACTGGGCCGAGGGCGCGGTGCGGCTGCTCACCGACGCGGCGCCGTGGCCGGAAGCCGACCGCCCGCGCCGCGCGGCGGTGTCGTCGTTCGGGATCAGCGGGACCAACGCGCACGTGATCGTCGAGCAGGCCGACGAGGCGTTCGAGCCCGCCGGCACCCCGGTGACGCTGCCCGCGGTGCCGCTGGTGCTGTCCGCCCGGTCCGCGGACGCGCTGCGGGACCAGGCCCGGCGCCTGGACTCCGTGCTGCGCGCGGAATCGGCGCCGCGTCCGCTGGACGTGGCCTATTCGGTGGCCGCGGGCCGGTCGCTGTTCGAGCACCGCGCGGGGGTGGTCGCCGCCGACCGCGACGGCCTGCTCGCCGCGCTGGCCGACATCGCCGACGGGCGGGTGGCGCCGACCACCGTCACCGGCGGCCTGGCCTTCCTGTTCGCCGGGCAGGGCAGCCAGCGGCCGGGCATGGGGCGGGACCTGCACGCGGCGTTCCCGGTGTTCGCCGAGGTTTTCGACGAGATCACCGAGAGCTTCGACGCGCTGCTGCCCGCCCCGCTGCGGCCGGTGATGTGGGCCGAGCCGGGCACCCCGGACGCGGACCGGCTCAACCAGACCGAGTTCACCCAGCCCGCGCTGTTCGCCATGGAGGTCGCGCTCTACCGGCAGCTGCACGCCTGGGGCCTGAGCCCGGACGCGCTGCTCGGCCACTCCATCGGCGAGCTGGCCGCCGCGCACGCCGCGGGGGTGCTGTCACTGGCGGACGCGGGGGTGCTGGTCGGCGCCCGCGGCCGGCTGATGGCGGCCGCTCCGGCCGGCGGGGCGATGGCGGCGATCCGGGCGGGGGAGGACGAGGTCCGGGAGACGCTGGCGGACTACCGTGCCACGGTCGAGATCGCCGCGGTCAACGGTCCACAAGCGACGGTGGTGTCCGGCGACCGGGACGCGGTGGCGGAGCTGGCCGCGCGGTGGGCCGAGGCCGGGCGCAAGGTGACCCGGCTGCGGGTCAGCCACGCCTTCCACTCCCCGCACATGGCGGGGGCGCTGGCCGAGTTCACCGCGGTCGCGGCCGGGCTGACGTTCCACGAGCCGTCGATCCCGGTGGTGTCCAATGTGACCGGACGGCTGCTGACCGCCGATGAGGCCCGGTCCCCGGAGTACTGGGCGCGGCACATCCGCCAGGCGGTCCGGTTCGCCGACGGCGTGCGCACGCTCGCCGGGCTCGGGATCCGCACGGCCGTGGAGATCGGGCCGGACGGCGCGTTGAGCGCGCTGGCCCGGGAGAACTCGGACGAGATCGTGTTCGCCCCCGCGGCGAAGGAGAAGCGGGACGCGGCGGACACCTTGCTGGGCGCGGTGGTGACCGCACAGCTGCGGACCCCGTCCCCGGACCGCGTTTCGGTGTTCGACTGGACCGGGGCCGCGCGCACCGGCCTGCCGACGTACCCGTTCCAGCGGACCGACCTGTGGCTCACCCCGGCCGCGTCGACGGCCGGGGAGACGGGCGCGAGTGCGGACTTCTGGGCGGCGGTGGAAGCCGACGACGTCACCGCGCTGGGCGACACGCTGGAACTGCCCGAATCCGGCCGGGCCGCGCTGGGCGAACTCGTCCCGGCGCTGGCGACGTGGCGGCGCGGGCAGGCCGAGCGAGCCGCCGCGGCCGAACTTCGGCTGCACGTCCGCTGGTCCGCCGTGCCGACCGGGGACGTGGTGGCCGGCGGCACCTGGCTGGTCGTCGACGGACCGGCCGCCCTGGTCGCCGCGCTCGGCGAAGGCGGGGCCGAGGTACGCGCCGTCACGGCGGAAACCCTTACCACGGAACAAAGTGACGACATCGCGGGCGTGGTGATCGCCGTCGCGGACGGCGAAGCGATCACGACCACACTCGCCGCGCTCACCGCGGCGGCCGGGATCGACGCCCCGGTCTGGGTCCTCACCCGGGACGCGATCGCCGCGGTGCCGAGCGACAGCCGCCGGGTCACGCGGCCGGGACAGGCCGCGGTGTGGGGGCTGCTGCGCACGATCGCGCTGGAGCGCCCGGGACGCCGCGGCGGCCTGGTGGACCTGCCCGGCACCCTCGACCGGCGGACGTCCGCGCGGCTGCGCGCCGTGCTCGGCGATCCCGGGGCCGAGGACCAGTTCGCCGTCCGGGCGGCCGGCGCGTTCGTGCCGCGCCTGACCCGGGCCGAGGACCGCGGCGGGCCGTGGCGCACCAGCGGCACCGCGTTGATCACCGGGGGCACCGGCGCGCTGGGCGGGCACGTCGCCCGGCTGCTCGTCGAACGGGGCGCGACCCGGCTCGTCCTGCTCAGCCGGCGTGGCCCGGCCGCGGAGGGCGCCGAAGCGCTGCGCGCCGAGCTGACCGGGCTCGGGGCCGAGGTGGAGATCCTGGCCTGCGACGTCACCGATGCCGGGGAGCTGGCCTCGGTCGTCTCGTCCGCCAAGGACCCGGAGGCGCCGTATCGCACCGTCGTGCACACCGCGGGGGCGTTGTGGCTCGGGGAAACGGACTCGATCACGCCGGCCGAGGTCGCGGACGTGCTCGGTGCCAAGGTCGAGGGCGCCAAGGCGCTCGACGTGATCTTCGCCGACACCGATCTCGACGCTTTTGTGCTGTACTCCTCGGTTTCCGGGACCTGGGGCGCGGGCGGCCAAGCCCTGTACGCCGCCGCGAACGCCGCGCTGGACGCGGTCGCCGCCACCCGCCGGAGCCGGAAGCAGCAGGCCGTGTCCGTGGCGTGGGGCCGGTGGGCCGGCGAAGGCATGGTCGACGCGGAGGCCGCCGAGTACCTGCGCAAGCGCGGCCTGCGCGGGCTCGACCCGGAACGGGCCGTCGCCGCACTCGCCGACGTGCTGGCCGGCGACACCACCACCGCGGTGATCGCGGACGTCGACTGGCCGCTGTTCGTCAAGGCGATCACGTCGAGCCGGCCGACGCGGTTCTTCGACGGGCTGACGGCGGCGGCACCGGCCGCGGGCCCGGCGGCGGCACCCGAGCTGGCCGGACTGGCGGGAATCCCGGCGCGGCACCGCGAACGCGCGCTCCGCGACCTGGTCCGCGACCAGGTCGCCGCGGTGCTCGGGCACCGCGACCCGGCCGCGCTGGACCCGGCCCGCCCGTTCACCGAACTCGGCATCGACTCGCTGACCGCGGTGGAGTTCCGCGACCGGATCGTCGCGGCCACCGGGCTGGCGCTCCCCACCACGGTGGTGTTCGACCAGCCGACCCCGGACTCGCTGGCCACCCACCTGCTCGGCCTGCTCGGCGACGACACCGCCGAAGACGGCCCACGCGCCGGCACCGAAACCGGGGACGACCCGATCGCCGTGGTCGCGATGAGCTGCCGGTTCCCCGGCGGCGTCCAGACCCCGGAAGACCTGTGGCGGCTGGTCGCCGAGGGCACCGACGCGGTCGGCGAGTTCCCGGCCGACCGCGGCTGGGACCCGGAAGCGCTCTACGACCCGGATCCGGACGCGGCGGGCAAGTCCACCGTGCGCACCGGCGGGTTCCTGCACGACGCGACGAACTTCGACGCGGCGTTCTTCGGCATCTCGCCGCGGGAAGCGCTGTCGATGGACCCGCAGCAGCGCGTTCTGCTCCAGATCGCCTGGGAGCTCTTCGAACGCGCCGGGCTGCGGGCCAGTGACGTGCGCGGCACCGCCACCGGGACGTTCGTCGGGACCAACGGCCAGGAGTACTCCTCACTGCTGATGGCGGACGCCGGTTCCGCCGCCACCGAAGGCTTTGTGGTCACCGGCACCGCGAGCAGCGTCCTGTCCGGGCGGCTCGCGTACACCTTCGGCCTGCAGGGCCCGGCGGTCAGCGTGGACACCGCGTGCTCGTCCTCGCTGGTGGCGATGCACCTGGCCGCCAAGGCTCTGCGTGCGGGCGAATGCACGCTGGCGCTCGCCGGCGGGGTCACGGTGCTGTCCAAGCCGAGCCTCTTCGTCGAGTTCAGCCGGCAGCGGGCGCTCGCCTCCGACGGGCGCTGCAAGGCGTTCGCCGACGCCGCGGACGGCACCGGCTGGGGAGAAGGCGCCGGGCTCGTGCTGCTGGAACGCCTGTCCGACGCGCGCCGCAACGGCCACCCCGTGCTGGCCGTCCTCCGTGGACACGGGCTCAACCAGGACGGCGCCAGCAACGGCCTGTCCGCGCCGAACGGCGCCGCGCAGGAACGGCTCATCCGGGACACGCTGGCCGGGGCCGGGCTGACCACCGCGGACGTCGACCTGCTGGAGGCGCACGGAACCGGCACCCGCCTGGGCGACCCGATCGAAGCCAGTGCGCTGCTGGCGACCTACGGCCAGGGCCGGCCCGCCGACCGTCCACTGTGGCTCGGCTCGGTGAAGTCCAACATCGGCCACACCCAGGCCGCCGCGGGCGTCGCCGGGGTGATCAAGGCGGTGCAGGCGCTGCGGCACGGGAAACTGCCCGCGACGCTGCACGTCGACGCGCCCAGCGGCAAGGTCGACTGGACCGGCGGCGGCGTCGCGCTGGTGACCGAAACCGCGCCCTGGCCCGAGGTGGACCGCCCGCGCCGCGCGGCGGTGTCCTCGTTCGGCATCAGCGGCACGAACGCACACGTGATCCTGGAGCAGGTCGAGGACCCAGCGCCGTCCACAGTGGACGAGTCTCGGCAGGTCCTCCCGTTCGTGCTCTCCGCACGATCCGAGGACGCGCTGCGCGACCTCACCACCCGCCTCGGCGCCCAGCTCACCACCGAGGGCACCGACGTCGCCGCGGTGGCGCGGACTCTGGCTCAGCACCGGGACGTCTTCGAACACCGGACCGTCGTCCTCGCCGAGGACGCGGAAGGCCTGCGCGCGGGGCTGCGGGAGACGGGCGAGCCGCCCGCCGACACCGTGGTCAGCGGCCGGGTCGTGCGCGGCGCGGACGGGCCGATCGCGTTCGTCTTCCCGGGCCAGGGCTCGCAGTGGGCCGGGATGGCGGCGGAGCTGTTCGACAGCAGCGACACGTTCGCCGACGCGTTCACCGAATGCGCCGAGGCGCTGGCCGAGCACGTCGACTGGTCGCCGCTCGCGGTGCTGCGGGCCGAACCGGACGCGCCGGGGCTCGACCGGGTCGACGTCGTGCAGCCGATGCTGTTCGCGGTGATGGTCTCGCTGGCGCGGCTGTGGCAGTCGTACGGGGTGTACCCGGACGCGGTGATCGGGCACTCGCAGGGGGAGATCGCGGCCGCTTGCGTGGCCGGCGGCCTCACGCTGCCGGACGCCGCGCTGGTCGTGGCCCGGCGCAGCATCGCCATCGGCGAGCTGGCCGGGCAGGGCGGCATGGTCTCGATGGTCGCGACCACCGCCGAGGCGGCCGCCCGGATCGAACGCTGGGACGGCCGGATCGACATCGCCGCGGTCAACGGGCCGACCGCGACCGTGGTCGCGGGCGAACCCGGGGCGCTCGACGAGCTGATGGCCGAATGCGCCGGGGCCGGGGTGACCGCCCGCCGCATCCCGGTGGACTACGCCTCGCACACCCGGCAGGTCGAACGGCTGCGGGAGCGGCTGGCCCGCGACCTCGCCGGCATCCGGCCGCGGCCGACGACGGTGCTCGTGCAGTCCACCGTGACCGGCACCGCCATCGATCCCTCCACAATGGACGCCGAGTACTGGTACACCAACCTGCGCCGGACCGTTCGCCTGCAGGACGCGGTGAGCGGGCTGGCCGCGCAGGGCTACCGGGTGTTCCTCGAGCCGAGCCCGCACCCGACGTTGCGGCTGGCCGTCGAGGAGACGGTGGAAGCGGCGACGGGCGGCGCGGGCTCCGTGGTCGCCGGCACGCTGGTCCGTGACCGGGGCGGCCGGCGGCGCTGGCTGGCGGCCGTGGCCGAGCTGGCCACGGCCGGAGTGCCGGTGGACTGGACGCCCGCGCTGCCGTCCGGGCCGATGGCGCAGCTGCCGACGTATCCGTTCCAGGGTCAGTACTTCTGGCCCGAGCCGGCGCGCGGCACCGCGGATCCCACCGCGCTGGGGCTGGTTTCCGCCGGGCACCCGGTGCTCGGCGCCGGGATGGAGCTGCCCGACGGCAGCACGGTGTTCACCGGGCGGATCTCGGTCGCGGCCGACCCGTGGGTCACCGATCACGCGGTGTTCGGCAGCACGCTGGTGCCCGCCACCGCGCTCGCCGACCTGGCCCTGCACGTGGCGCAGGTGCTGCGGACCGAGTCCGGCCTGGCCGAGCTCGCCGTCGTCGCCCCGCTCGTGCTGCCTCGTGACGGGGGAGCCGAACTGCGTGTCACGGTAGAGGCGCCGGACGCGGACGGCCGCCGCGCGGTGCGGGTGCACTCCCGGACCAGCACGCCGGAGTGGACGCAGAACGCCACCGCCGCGCTCGTTCCCGAGGTGCCGCCGGTGACCGAGACCCTCGAGGACTGGCCACCGGCCGGCGCGGAGCCGATCGCGGTGGACGGGCTTTACGCGGACCTGGCGGCGCAGGGCTACCAGTACGGTCCCGCGTTGCGTGGGCTGCGAGCCGCGTGGCAATCGGGGGAGACCCGGTACGTCGAGGTGGAACCCTTGGCAGCGGCCGGGTATCACGTCCATCCGGCCACTGTGGACGCTGCCCTGCACGCGATCGGCCTGCTCCCGGTCACCGACCTGCCCGCCGGGCACATCCGGTTGCCGTTCGCCTGGTCCGGTGTCCGCCGGTACGGCGCGGGTGATCCTGCGACGGGAGCCCTGCGGGCCCGGATCGAGCCGCGGGGCGACGACGAACTGGCGGTGGTGCTGGCCGACAGCACCGGCCGGGTACTGCTGAGCATCGACTCGCTGTCGCTGCGCCCGGTGCCCTCGGACGTCCTCGCCGCCGCGGCGGTGGTCGACGACGCGTTGTTCGTGCCCCGTTGGGTGCCCGCGGCCGCTGCGGTATCAGCCACAGCGGCGCCGGTCGGCTGGCCGGACGAGATGGCCGTGCTCGCCGGTCCGGCCGAACGCCTGGCCGCCGAGCTGATCGCGGCGGGCGGCGGCGTCTGCGTCGTGCCGGATTTCCTGGCGGTGACCGGGGATACGGTGCTCGCGGTCCTGCCGTCGTCCGGCATCGACGCCGCAGCAGCGGAAGCCGCGGCGCACGCCGCCCTGACCCTGGTGCACCGCTGGCGGGAAGACGCCCCGGAAACCCGGCTCGTCGTGGTCACCGCCGGTGCGACCGCCGCCGTGCCCGACCCGGCGGCGGCCACCGCGTGGGGACTGCTGCGCACGGTGCAAAGCGAGCACCCGGACCGGATCGTGCTGCTCGACCTCGCGGACGCGACCGCCGCGCAGGACGGGTCGATGGTGCTGACCGCACTGCGCAGCGGCCATCCGCAGCTTTCGGTGACCCCGGAGGAGATCCTCGTGCCGAGGCTGGTGCCGTTGAGCGCGCCGGCCGACCGGAGCTGGAGCGCGGGCGAAGGCACCGTGGTCGTCACCGGCGGTTCGGGCACGCTCGCCCGGACGATCGCCCGGCACCTGGTGGCAAGTCGTGGCGTCCGCGAACTGCTGTTGCTCAGCCGTCAGGGCGCCGCCGCACCCGGGGCCGAGGAGTTCGCCGCGGAACTGGCCGGGCTGGGCGCGAACGCCGAGACGGTGGCCTGTGAAGTCGGGGACCGGGACGCGCTGGCCGCGGCGCTGGCCGGTCGTCCGGTCAGCCTGGTGCTGCACACCGCGGGCGTCCTGGACGACGGCCTGGTCGAGACGCTCACCCCGGAGCGGCTGGCCGCGGTGCTGCGGCCGAAGGTGCTGGGCGCCTGGCACCTGCACGAGCTGGTGCCGGACGCGCGGCTGGTGCTGTTCTCCGCCGCCGCCGGGACGTTCGGCAGCGCCGGGCAGGCGAGCTACGCGGCGGCGAACGCCTACCTCGACGCCCTCGCCCGCCACCGTCGTGCGCTCGGCCGGCCGGGGGCCGCGCTGGCCTGGGGCCTGTGGGCGACCGCGAGCGGCATGACCGGCGCGCTGGCCACGGACGACCTCGCCCGGCTGGCCGCCGCGGGCATCCAGCCGATCACCGACGCGCTCGGCCGTGACCTGTTCGACGCGGCGCTGGCCGCCGGCGAGCCGGTCACCGTGCCGATCCGGCTGGACCTCGCGGGCCTGCGGGCGCGCGGCGGCAGCCCGCACCCGCTGCTGGCCGGCCTCACCGGGCCCGCCGGGCCGGCGGCCACCCGCCCCGCCGGTCTCGCGGTGCGGCTCGCGTCCGCCGAACCGGAGGAGCGGGCGGCGATCGTCACGGCGTTCGCGCGTGGGCACGTCGCCGCGGTGCTCGGGCACGGCGAAGCGTCCGCGATCCCGCTCGACCAGCCGTTCACCGAACTCGGGTTCACCTCGCTGAGCGCGGTGGAACTGCGCAACCGGATCACCCGCGCCGCGGACGTCCGGCTGGCGACCACGGTCGTGTTCGACTATCCGACGGTGTCCGCGCTCTCCGCGCACCTGCTGGAGCTTTTGTCCGTGGCACCGGTCGAATCGGCCGGGCCGGTGGCCGACCCGATGGCCGACCCGATAGCCGCAGTGGAGCGGCTGGAACGCGTCCTTCATGCGTCCACAGTGGACAGCGCGACCCGGGAACGGCTGGCCGGGCGGCTGCACCGGCTGATCGGTGAACTGGCCCCGGCCGCGCACCGGCCGGACGGCAGCACCGAGGAGCCCGAACCCGACCTGCTCGGCGGTGATGCCGAGGCCTTGCTGCGGTTCATCGACAGCACCGTCGACGGCTGAGCCGACCCCCCGTCCCGTCATCCTCGAGGAGAAACCTCATGCCCAGCGAGCAGGAGCTGGTGGAGTACCTGCGGAAGGTCACGATCGACCTGCAGGCGACCAAGCGCAGGCTGCGCGCGGCCGAAGCGGCGGGCCGGGAGCCGATCGCGGTGATCGGCACCGCCTGCCGTTATCCCGGCGGCGCCGATTCGGCGGCCGCGCTGTGGAACCTGGTCACCGAGGGGGTGGACGCGATCTCCGGCTTCCCGGGCGACCGGGGCTGGGCGCTGGACACCCTGGTCGACCCCGACCCGGCCAGCACCGGGCACTCGGTGACCGGGTCCGGCGGGTTCCTGCCCGAGGCGGCGGGGTTCGACGCCGGGTTCTTCGGGATCGCGCCGCGGGAGGCGCTGGCGATGGACCCGCAGCAGCGGCTGCTGCTGGAGGTCGGCTGGGAGGGCATCGAAGACGCCGGGCTCGATGCGGGCGCCTTGCGGGGCAGCGACACCGGGGTGTTCGTCGGCCTGATGTACAGCGACTACGGCACCCGGCTCGGGGCCGCGCCGCCGGAGCTGGAGGCGTTCCTCGGCCAGGGCAGCTCGCCCAGCGTGGCGTCCGGCCGGGTCGCGTACACCTTCGGCTTCCACGGGCCCGCGATCACCGTCGACACGGCGTGCTCGTCTTCGCTGGTGTCGCTGCACTTGGCGATGAGGTCGCTGCGCGCGGGGGAGTGCTCCCTGGCGCTGGCCGGCGGGGCGACGGTCATGTCGAACCCGGGGCCGTTCATCGAGTTCAGCCGTCAGCGAGGGCTGTCCCCGGACGGCCGGTGCCGCTCGTACGCCGACGACGCCGACGGCACCGGGTTCGGTGAGGGCGTGGGCATCGTGGTGCTCAAACGGCTTTCCGACGCGCGGCGCGACGGCGACCGCGTGCTGGCCGTGCTCACCGGGTCCGCGGTCAACCAGGACGGGCAGTCCAACGGCCTCACCGCGCCCAACGGCCTGGCCCAGCAGCGGGTCATCCGCGCCGCGCTCGACGACGCGGGCCTCGGCCCGGAGTCCGTCGACGTGGTCGAGGGCCACGGGACGGGCACCACGCTGGGCGACCCGATCGAGATCACCGCACTGCAGGCCGTTTACGGCCAGGGCCGCGCCGGGGGAGACGAGGTGCTGCTGGGCTCGCTCAAGTCCAACGTCGGCCACACCCAGGCCGCCGCCGGGGTCGGCGGGGTGATCAAGATGGTCGAGGCGCTCCGGCACCAGGTCGTGCCGGCCACCCAGCACGCCGGCACCCCGTCGTCGCGCGTCGACTGGGAAGGCGGTGGCGTGCGGCTCGCCACCGAAGCGGTGCCGTGGCCGGAACGCGGACCTGTCCGCCGGGCCGCGGTCTCCTCGTTCGGCATCAGCGGCACCAACGCGCACCTGATCCTGGAGTCGGCTCCGGCGGCGGAACCGGCCGTCCCGGTGACCCCCTCTGCCGACGGTCCTGTGCCGTGGGTGTTCTCCGCCCGGTCCGCGGGGGCGCTGCGGGAGCAGGCCGCCCGGCTGGCCGAGCTCGCCGCGGACCCGGAGGTGGACCCGTGGGCGGCCGGCCGCGCGCTGGTCACCGCCCGCGCCGGCCACCCGCTGCGCGCCGTGGTGACCGGCACCGGCCGGAACGACCTGCGGCACGGCCTCACCGCGATCGCGGCCGGCCGGACGGCCCGCGGAACCGCGACCGGATCGGCCGAAACCGGTGGCGCGCTGGGCTTCCTGTTCACCGGCCAGGGCAGCCAGCGCGACGCGATGGGTGCCGAGCTGCACGCTCCCGGCGGGGTCTTCGGCAGTGTCTACGCCGATACCTTCGCCCGGGTCACCGCGGTGGTCGACCCGTCGCTGCCGAAGCCGCTCGCCGACGTGGTCTACGGCGGCCAGGGCGACCTGATCGACCACACCGTCTACGCCCAGACCTCGTTGTTCGCCCTGCAGGCGTCGCTGGCCGAAGTCTGCCGTTCGCTGGGGGTCGTGCCCGCGCACGTCTGCGGTCATTCGGTGGGGGAGATCGCGGCCGCGGTCACCGCGGGCGTGCTGGACCTGGAGGACGGGGCCCGGCTGGTGGCCGCCAGGGCCACGCTGATGGGCGCGCTGCCGTCCGGCGGCGCGATGACCTCGGCCGCCACCACGGAGGCCGACGTGCTGGCCGCGCTCGGCGAAATCGATCCCGCGCTGACCGGGACGGTCGGCGTCGCCGCGGTGAACGCGCCCAGGGCACTGACGCTGTCAGGCACCGAAGAAGGTGTGGCCGCGATGGAATCGGTGCTGCGCGGCCGCGGTGTCAAATGCGTGCGGCTGCGGGTGAGCCACGCGTTCCACTCCGCGCTGATGGAGCCGATGCTCGACGAGTTCGCCCGGGTCCTGAGTGGACTGACCTTCCGGGCCGCACGGATCCCGGTGTACTCCACGCTGACCGGGGCACTGGCCGGCGACGAGCTGCGGGACCCGGGTTACTGGGTGCGCCAGGTGCGTTCGCCGGTCCGCTTCGCCGACGCGGTGCGGGCCATGCACGCGGGCGGCGCGAGGCTGATGCTCGAAGCCGGGCCGGACGGCGTGCTCAGCGCGCTGGCCCAGACGACGCTGGCCGACCAGGACGTGACGGCGGTGCCCCTGCTGCGGCGCAAGCGCCACGCGGAGGTGTCGCTGATGTCGGCCTTGGCCCAGGCCTCCGTGCGCGGCATCGACGTCGAGTGGTCCCGGCTGTTCGGCTCCACTCCGGCCGGCCACGTCGAACTGCCGAAGTATCCCTTCCAGCACAACGACTACTGGCTCACCGGGCCGGCCGCCGGCGGACGCGGCGACGCGGCGTTCTGGTCCGCTGTGGACGATGCGGACGTCGACGCCCTCGCGGCCCGGCTGACCCTGACGCCGGAGCAGCGGGACGCGCTCACCGTGGTCCTGCCCGCGCTGGCCACCTGGCGCGCCCCCGAGCCCGAGCCGGTGGCCGTCGCCGAAGTGAGCGAGGAGTCCGACGAGCTGCTCCGGCTGCTGGCCGCCGCCGACCCCGAAGGACAGCTCCAACTGCTGCTGGACCTGGCGCGCAGCCAGGCGGCCGAGGTGCTCGGGCACAGCTCGATGGACGCGGTCGACGCGCGCACTCCGTTCACCGACGCGGGTTTCACCTCGTTCACCGCGCTGGAGCTGCGCAACCGGCTCTGCGCGTCGACCGGGCTGCTGCTGCCCCCGGTCGTCGTGTTCGAAAACCCGACCCCGCACGACCTGGTCCGATACCTGCACGCCGAACTGACCAAGGGCCACGCGCCCGGCTGAAGCGAACAACGACGTCCGCAGTGCTGATCTTTTTCAGCCATTTACGATGAGGTGAGAGTAGTGGTAGAGGCCCTTCCGGACCCGAGTGTCCTGATCGTCGGCGGTGGGCCGACCGGCTTGATGTTGGCCTGCGAGCTCGGGCTGGTCGGGATACCGACGGTCCTGGTCGACCGGAGTCCCGGGCCGCGGCCGGACGCGCCGGGCATCGCGATCAACATCGGCACGGCCGAGCTGCTGGCCCAGCGCGACTGGCTGGACCCGATCCGGGCGGTGGGCACGGTGCTGCCCGCGGCGCACTTCGCGCTGGTCGGCCTCGACCCGACGGTGCGGGCGGCCGAACGGGAGAACGCCTACCTGGTGCCGCAGAGCGCGGTCGAACGGGTGCTGGCGGAGCGCGCCGTCTCGCTGGGCGCGGACCTGCGCCGCGGCACGGAGCTGGTCGACCTCACCCAGGACGCCGGCGGGGTGACCGCGCGGCTGCGCGGCCCGGACGGCGCGTACGAGCTCCGGGTGCCCTACCTGGTCGGCGCGGACGGTCCGGACGGCCCGGTCGGCCCACTGGCCGGGATCGGCGCGAGCGAAACGGAAATCCCGTCGTACGGGCTCGTCGGCGACCTGCGCGCGGACTTCGCCACGTTGCCGCCGGAGCTGTTCGGCGTCCGCCGGCATCCCGGCAACGGCGGCTTCTACACCGGCGCGCCCGCGGGGAACGGCCTGCTGCGGTTCATGACGGCCGAATTCGGCGCCCGCGAGGACGCCGGGACCGGCCCGCTGGGGGCGGACGAGCTGGCCGCCGGCCTGCGCCGGGTCACCGGGGCCGACCTGCCGTCGGCCGCCGAAGTGGTGTGGGCACAGCGATACCGGCAGCGCACACGGCTGGCCGAGCGGTACCGAGAGGGCCGGGTGTTCCTCGCGGGCGACGCGGCGCACGTGTTCCCCGCGCTCGGCGGAGCCCGGATCAACACCGGCGTCGAGGACGCGGTGAACCTGGGCTGGAAGCTGTCCTCGGTGCTGCGCGGGACGGTGCCGGAGACCCTTTTGGACACTTACCAGCGGGAGCGGCAGCCGGTCGCGGTGGCCGCGGCCGACAGCACCGCGGCGCAGCTGGCCCTCGGCGCGCCCGCGCCGGGAGTGGCGCAGCTGCGGGAGCTGTTCGCCGCGCTGGTCGGCCTGCCACAGGTCAACGACTACCTGGTGGACATGGTCACCGGTCTGGACGCCCGTTACCCGGAGCCGGACGGGACCGACCCGGACAGCGTCGTCGGGACCCTGCTCAGCCCGGCGCGGCTGAAGACGCTCGGCGGCGGCGAGGTAGCGGAAGCGTTGCGCCGGGGCCGCGGCGCGCTGACCTACACCGAGCCGGAGTGGCTCGACGCCGTGGGCGCCACGGACTCGGTGTGCGGGCTGGCGCTGGTCCAGGTGTCCGATCTGGACTCGCCGGGGACCCGGCTGCTCATCCGCCCGGACGGGCGCGTCGCCGCGGTCGACCCGGACGGCACCGAGCCGTACCGGGTCGGCGACGCGCTGCGCTCGTGTTTCGGCCACAGCTGCCGGTAGCCAATGGGTAAAGACTCGTGAGTGGCTATGACGGTTAGTGCCTGTCTTGGAACTTGGTTAGGTGGTTCTGGCCCGCTTTGTTGGGCGGGTGAGGCGTCTGGTCATCATAGTGATCATGGCGTTGTTGACGAATGCGGCGGAGTGGTCGGGTAGTCGTTCGTAGTCGCGGGCGTTGCGGCGTGCTTGGGTGATCCAGGAGAAGGTGCGTTCGACGACCCAGCGCCGGGGCAGGATGATGAAGGTGGTCTGGCCGACGATTTTCTTCACGATGTCGAAGGTGAGATGCAGTGTGTCTTGTGCCCAGTCGACCAGTGCTTTGCTGGTGTAGCCGCCGTCGGCCCAGACCCAGGTGATGCCGCGGTAGGCGGTGTGCAGCGCCGAGAGCAGGTCGCGGGCTGCGGCGCGGTCCTGCACGCTGGCTGCGGTGATCAGGACCACCAGCAGCAGTCCTTGGGTGTCGGTGGCGATGTGGCGTTTGCGGCCGTCGATCTTCTTCCCGCCGTCATAGCCGCGCGACGGGCGGCCGACGGTCTCGGCGGCCTTGACCGACTGGGAGTCGATCACCGCTGCGGACGGCGCCGGATTCCGCCCCGCTCGCGACCGGATCTTCTCGCGCAACTGGTCGCGGATCTTGTCGAACACCCCGGCTTTGCTCCAGCGGGTGAAGAATCCGTGCACCGTCTGCCATGGCGGGAAGTCCGCTGGTAACGCCCGCCATTTGATGCCGTTGTCGGTCACGTAGCGCAGCGCGTCCACGACCGCGCGCCGGTGATGTTTCTCCGGCCGGCCACCCAGCTCGGTCGCACATGCAGGCCTGGGCAGCAACGGCTCCAGCAACGCCCACTCGGCATCGGTGGTGTCCGACGGGTAGCGACGGGAACGACAGCCCACTGACGTGGGCCGATCCACGGCAAGGTACAAAGGGAAACCGGGCCTCTGCTAGAGATCGAGATGTGGTGTCAAGATCACTAGCAGAGGCCCGACCCATACCCGAAACCGGGATCACAAACAGGCACTTAGAACCGTCATAGCCACTCACGAGTCTTTTGTGCGGGTCAGGAAGCGGAGCTGGAAGGCTCGGCCTGCGCCGGCGCCTCTTCTTCGACGGCGGTGGCAGCGGTCGGAGCCGGAGCCGGGGTCTTGAGGATCACGAGCGTGATCAGCAGCGCCAGCACGGCGAAGACGGTGCTGGCGATGAACCCGTGCCGCATGCCCAGCGCGATGGACTCGTGGCTGATCCCCACCGCGGACTGGGAGTCCACCGTGCTCGCGTAGATCGCGGACAGGATGGCGATGCCCAGCGCGGACCCGGTCATCATGGTCGTCTGGAGCACGCCGGACGCGGCGCCCGCGTCGGCCGGGTCCACAGTGGACATGATGGCCATGTTGATCGGCACGATGATCAGCCCGAGCGCGAGGCCGACCAGCAGCATCGGCCCGAAGACGCCGCCGAAGTACGTGGTCGACGCGCTGATCGAGATGAGCCAGCCGGCCCCGCCGGCCAGCAGGACCAGCCCGCCCGCCGCGGTCGGCTTGCCGCCGTAGCGGCCGAGCACCTTGATCGCGGTGCGCGAGGTGATCAGCAGGCCGACCGCCATCGGCAGGAACGCCAGCCCGGCCTGCAGCGGGGAGAAGCCCAGCACCAGCTGCAGGAACTGGATGATCAGGAACTGGAAGCTCATGGTCACCATCGGCACCAGCAGCATGTTCGTGAACCCGGCCGCGCGGGCCCGGTTGGCGAACAGGCCCAGCGGCATGATCGGCTGCCCGGCCCGGCGCTCGATGGCCACGAAGACCGCCAGCAGCACCACGCCGACGGCCAGGATCACCAGCGTGACCGGGTCGCCCCAGCCGTGGTCGGCGGTCCGCACCAGGGCGAAAACCACGGCCAGCACACCGATCGCGGACGTCAGCGCGCCGGAGAGGTCGAACCGGCCGCTGTGCCGCGGCGACTCGGCCACGTGCTTGGGCGCGAGCAGCAGCACGAGCAGGCCGATCGGCACGTTGATCAGCAGCACCCAGCGCCAGTTCGCCAGTGTGGTGATGATCCCGCCGAGGATCAGGCCGAGTGTCATCGCCGAGGCGGTCACCGAGGAGTACACGCTCAGCGCCTTGGCCTGCCGGTCGCCGCTGAAGTTGGTGGTGAGCAACGCCAGCGTGCTCGGCCCGGCCAGCGCCGCGCCGGCCCCCTGCAGCGCCCGGGCGGCGATCAGCCAGGCCGGGTTCTGCGCGACCCCGGCCAGCAGCGACGCCGCGGTGAACACCGCGACGCCGATCAGGAACGCCCGCCGGCGGCCGAGGATGTCCCCGGCCCGTCCGCCCAGCAGGAGCAGGCCGCCGAAGGCGAGCAGGAACGAGTTGGTCACCCAGGACAGCCCGCTCGGGCTGAAGCCGAGGCCCTGGCCGATCATCGGCAGCGCGACATTCATGATGGTGCTGTCGAGCATCAGCATGAGCTCGCAGGAGACGATGATCGCCAGGGTGAGCGCGGTGACGCGGGCGGGACTCACCCCCGCTCCCTGCCCGGCGGGCGGCTGCGGCGAACTCGACATGGATTCTCCTCGGGTACGGTGGGGCCAAGCGCGGCCGGAAAGGCAGCGCGGTGAACGGTTTCGACAGGTGTGCGGCCCGTCGGACGGTGTGGTCGAAGCGGTATAGTGAACGGCAACGTGCACTATACAAGCCGGGCGCTGCGTGGGCAATGGTGACCCCCGTCGACGTAGCCGGTGGAACACGGAGGAGAGACCATGACGGAGGCGGCCGCGCCGCGGAAGACCCGGCGCCGGGGCGAAGACCTCGTGCACGCCGTCTACACCGCGACCGTGGAGCAGCTCTGCTCGGTGGGCTACGCCCGGCTGAGCATGGAGGGCATCGCCGCGGCGGCGGGCACCGGCAAGGCGGCGCTGTACCGGCGGTGGAGCACGCTGGACGAGCTGGTCCGGGACACACTGGGCGACATGCTGCCGGCGCCGCCGGAGGTGTCCGAGAGCACCACCCTGCGCGCCGGCATGATCGAGCTGGTGTCCTACCTCAACGCCGCGCTGTTCGATTCGAAGCGGGCGGCGTTCCAGGCGGTCGCCGCGCACAGCGGTGAGGACACCTCGATGCTGCGCGAGCTGTTCCGCGAACGCGTGCTCGACCCGTGCCAGGACCGCTTGCTGGAACTGATGAAACGCTGCGGCGTCGACGCCGGCCCGCGTAACGCGCGGATCGCGTCGGTGGCCCCGGCGATGGTGATGTACGACTGCACCCTGGGCCGTCCGATGCTCACGGCCGCCGAGCTGGAGTCCATAGTGGACGACGTGCTGCTGCCGCTGGCCGGGGCCGGGGCGTAGGGGGCGGCCCGGCAAAGGCGGCGGCGCGGTGCCGGGCCTGGGGAACCCGGCACCGCGCTGACTTCCGCCCCGAGCGGGAAGTCCTCAGCCGATCGTGAACCGCTGGCGGAGCTCGCTTTGGTTGGGGGGCATCGTTTTGTAAGTGCCGTTGGCCTCCTGCTCGAGGTTGCGGTGGGTCTGCGTGTTGACGATCCAGGGCGTGCCGCCCGAAGGAAGGTGGACCTGCCACACCTGGTAGTGGCTGCCGGCATCGCACTTGAGGACGTAGACGTCGCCCGCGTCGTTGCTGTCGAGGCAGTGGCCGGAGGCGAGGTTCACCAGCTTGGTGTTGCCGTTGAAGACGCCGGACCAGGTCCAGTACTGCAGGCGCACGGAGGTGCTGCAGGTCCGGGGATAGAGGTTGGCGTTCGAGGCGTCGCCCTGGACGCACTGCTGGTACGTCCAGTTCGCGAAGCGCTGTGACTTGGATTCGACCGTGGCGTTCGCCGTCGCCGTGCTGGACAGCAGGGCCACGACGGCCAGTACGGCTCCGGCGCCGAAGCTCGATTTCTTCAGTCTCATGGACGTGCCTTCCTGTGCGGGAACTTCACGTCCGGGAGCGTGCCGCCGGGTGCTATGGATCCGCTAAGCGGTCAACGCGTCCAGCAGCCGCGCGCAGGCCGCGGCGCTGCTCCGGTTTCCCGCGCTGGTGAAGTGCGACGACGCGTCGATCAGCGCCCTGGTCGCGGCCTGCCGCTCGCCCAGTGTGGTGTAGGTGCGGCCGATGTCGAGGCGGACCTGGGCGGCGCAGAGTTCGTCGGACATCGATTCCAGCAGTTCCAGCGCGCGCCGCAGGCAGGACATCGCGCCGCCGGGATCGTGGCGGCGCAGCTGGAGCTGGCCCTGCCGGCGCAGGACCAGCGCCATCCGGTGCGGATCGTCGAGTTCGACGCACAGCCGCCAGGCCTTGTCCAGCGCGGCTTCCGCCTCGTCGAGCCGTCCCAAGTGGATACTCGCGACGGCCTGGGAGGTCTGGAGGTGCGCCATGCCGAGGATGTCGCCGATGCCGGTGAAGATCTCGAGCGCCCGCGTGGCCAGCGCCCGCGATTCGTCCGGGCGACCGGTCGAGCGGGCGACGACGCAGAAGCCGGTCAGCGCCCGCGCCCGGCCGCCGGGGTCGCCGATCCGCTCGCTGATCCGGTAGGACTCCTCAAGCGCCTTCGTCGCCTCGGGGTAGTCGTCCCAGTAGAGGTGGATCTGGCCGATTCCCCGCAGCAGCGCCGCTTCTCCGCGTTCGCAGCCGGACGCCTTCGCCGCGCCCAGCGCCCGCTGGTGGCATCGCCACCATTCGGAATACAAGCCGTTGTGGTCGAAGTACGAAGACGTGATGACGGCGATTTCCCAGGCCAGCTCGCCCAAACCCGCGTCCGCCGCGTGGGAGACGGCGGCTTCGAGCGCGGGAAGTTCGGTCTGGAACCACGACATCGGCTCGGCTGTCAGCGGGTCCGCCTCGCCGAACGGGCTTCGTGTCGCGCGGCCCGGCTCGGGTCTTAGCACGCTGCGGGGCAGGCGGTTCGCGACCTTTTCGGCCAGCCGGAGCCAGCCGCCGAGAGCGCTTTCGACCGCGGCGGCCCGTTCGTGTTCCGGCTCCGCCGCGGCTTCTTCGATCGCGAAGGACCGCAGAAGGTCGTGCATCCGGTAACGCGGCATCCGCCCGGCGCGTCCGGCGGGCTGGACCATGTGCCGGTTCCGCAGGTCCTCCAGCGCTGCCTCGGTGGGGCCGGCCGCGCCGCCGGTTACGGCCGCGGCCGCCCAAGCGGGGAAGTCCGCGGCGGGCAGCAGCCCGAGCCGCCGGAACAGCCGGCGGCCCTCCGGCGCGAGCTGGTGGTAGCCGAGGGCCACGCTGCTGCGGACCGCGAGATCCCCGGCCCGCAGCCAGTCCAGCCGTTTCCGTTCGACGGACAGCTCGGCGGCGACGTCGGCCAGCGCCCAGCCGGACTTCTCGCCGAGCCGGCTGCCGACGATCCGCAACGCCAGCGGAAGGCCGCCGCAATGGTCGAGGACCTGTTGCGCGGCAACCGAAGTGACGTCGCCGTGCGGGGCGAGCAGCGCGGCCGCGTCGGCGTCGGACAGGACGTCGACCGCCGCGGTGCGGCCCTGTTCCAGTCCGGTGAGGGAGAACCGGCTGGTCACGATGACCGCGCACCCGGCGCCCGCGGGCAGCAGTGGCCGCAGCTGGGCCTCGTCGGCGGCGTCGTCCAGGACGATCAGCACCCGGCGCCCGTGCACCAGGCTGCGGAACAGGCACGCGCTCTCGTCGAGGTCGGCCGGAACCGCGTCCGAGGCCACGCCGAACGCGCGCAGGAAGCCGCCGAGGACGGCGTCGGCCGAGCGCGGTTCGTTCGTGGTGCCGCGCAGGAACGCGAAGAGCGCGCCGTCCGGATAGCCGTCCGCGACCTGATGGGCGAGCCGGACGGCCAGCGCGGTCTTGCCGATGCCGCCGGCGCCCGCCAGCACCAGCACCGGCGGGGTGCCGCGGCCGGGGTCCGGAGCGAGTTCGGCGAGCAGCTCGGCGACCAGCTCCTCGCGGCCGACGAAATCGGGGATGCCCGGCGGCAGCTGGCTCGGCACCGGGGTCTCCCGGCGCACCGCGTAGTCCCGCGCCGCCATTCCGGGCCCGTCGCGGAGGATCTCCTCGTGCAACGCCCGGATCGCGGGCGACGGGTCGATGCCGAGCTCGCCGACCAGCCGGTTGCGCCATCTTCGGTAGACGTCCAGTGCCTCCGCGAGCCGGCCGGCCCTGGCGAGCGCCGTCATCAGCTGACCGCAGGTCCGTTCGCGATACGGGGCCGCGCCGAGGAGGTCACGCAGCTCCGGCACCAGCCGGTCGTGCTCACCGGCCCCGAGGTCGGCTTCGATCCGGTCCTCGACGGCCGTGAGCCGCAGGTCTTCCCAGTAGGCGGTGACCTCCGGCGCGGCCGGGAAACCGGCCAGCACCGGCCCGCGCCACAGGGCCAGCGCTTCCCGGAACCGTTCGGCGGCCTCGGTGAACCGGTGTGCGGCCAGCAGCCCGCGGCCGTCCGCGGTGAGTGCCGTGAACTGCCCGGTGTCCGTCTGCTCCGGCCGCGCGTCGAGGACGTACGAAGCGCCCCTGGTCACGATCGGCTGCTCTCCGCCCGGAGTGCGCAGTGCGCGACGCAAGCCCGAGATCAGTCCCTGGACCTGCACCTTCGCCGACGGCGGCGGATTGTCGCCCCACAGCTCGTCGATGATCCGGTAGCACGAGACCGGGCGCGGTGCCTCGAGCAGCAGCAGGGCGAAGACCCGGCGCGCCTGAGGCGGTCCGAGTGGCAGCTCCAGGCCTCCGCGTTCGGCCACCGGCTCGCCCAGTACGCGATACGAAAGCTCCCCAGCTCCCATGCCTGTCCCCCTGGTTGACACTTGCGCTCAGAGTGTCACATTCGAGACAGGTCGTATGCGGCCATCCGGGGGAATTGCCGGGTCTCGGCGCGCGGCGCGGTTAGCGAACGCATAGCGCGTCTGGCCAGGCTCTGCCCCTTGGATATCCCAGCTATGGGGAGGACAGAGTCCTGATGAAGACATGGGTGAAGTACGCGGTGGCCGGTCTCGCGACCGCCGCCGCGTCCCTCGGCGTCGCCGTGCCCGCGCAGGCGGCCGAACCGCTCTTCCAGCTGCCGTTTCCCTGCGGGCAGACCTGGCACGGCAACAACCCGGACAGCAGCGCGCACGTGACGCCGTGGGAGATCGACTTCAACCGCGGTGACGACCTCGGCAGCCCGGTGCTCGCGGCGGCCGCCGGAACGGTCGAGACCGCCGCGAACCAGGGCAGCGCCAACGGGTACGGGAACCTGGTGAAGATCGGCCACGGCAGCAGCGGCTATTTCACCTACTACGCGCACCTGCGGGACATGGCGGTCAGCGCGGGGGACACCGTCGCCCAGGGGCAGCTGATCGGGCACGTCGGGAACACGAGCAAGCCGGGCAACGACATCCAGCCGCACCTGCACTACGAGGTGCGGCACGGGAGCCCGTACCCGGACAACATCCAGCCCGCCGTTTTCGGCGGCACCAGATTCCCTTATCCCGCCGGGGATGTGACGTCGAAGAACTGCGGCGGAGGCGCACACGGCGCGGCGAAGAGCATCAACGGGGACCAGTACGACGACGCGGTCGGCATCGACGGTGACGGCGTCGCCTGGGTGTACCCGGGCACGTCCGGCGGCGGATTCGGGGCGGCGACCAAGCTCGGGCCGGGCTGGAGCGGGTTCAGCCGGATCGGCATCGCCGACTCGAATGCCGACGGCTGGGCGGACCTGTTCGCGGTCAAGGCCGGGACGCTCTACTACTGGAACAACCGCGGTGACGGAACCTTCAGCCCCGCGGTGACCGTCGGCCCCGGGTGGTCGTCGATGGAGTGGATTTCGTTCGCGGATGTCAATGGTGACGGCAAGGCGGACATCCTCGCCCGTGACGGCGGCAACATGTACCTCTACATCGGCAAGGGCGGCGGTTCCTTCGCGGAGCGCAGCCTCGTCGGTGCGGGCTGGGCGTCGTTGGCGCGGCACACGGCGGCGGACGCGGATGCCGACGGCGACGGTGACATCTGGGCGACCAACGCCGCCGGCGAGCTGTATTTCTGGGAACGCAGCAGTAGCGGCTTCGCCACCGCGGTGCAGGTCGGAACCGGGTGGAACGCGTTCCGGCAGGTGGTGTCGATGGACGTCAACGGTGACAACAAAGCCGACCTGGTCGCCATCAAGACGTCCGACAACACGCTGTGGCAATGGCTCGGCACGGGCAGCGGGACGTTCGGCCAGGCCACGCCGATCGGCAACGGCTGGGCGGACCACACCCTCGCCGTCAACTGAGCCCGGGCCTGCGCCCGGTGCGCCCCAATGTGGCGTTCGGTGCGTTGAACGCACCGAACGCCACATTGGGTGCGTTGAGCGCAACCAACGCCACATTGGGGCGCGGCGGGAACTGCTTACCGGGCGAGGATCTCGTACGCGTGCACCCGCGCGGCGTGGTCGGCGATCGGGGCGACCGCCATCACCTCGTCGGCGCCGGTGCGGTCCACCAGGTCGGCCAGCTGGGCCTTGACGGTGTCCGCCGAGCCGATCAGCTGCCCGGCGAACGACGCCTGCACGAGCTGCAGTTCCGCCGCGGAAAGCGGCCGCCGCGCCGCGTCCTCGGGCTGCGGGAACAGCGAGAACGGGTTGCTGCGCCCGGAAACCAGCGCGTGCGCCAGCGAGCCCGACTGGTACGCGGCCTCTTCGTCGGTGTCGGCGGCGATCAGGAACGCGGTGACGATCACGTACGGCTCGGGGAAGGCCTCGCTCGGCTGGAAGTTCTCCCGGTACGCGCGGGTGGCCGCCGCGGCGGCGTCCGGCCGCAGGTGGTTGGCGTAGGCGTAGGGCATGCCGCGCCCGGCGGCGAGCAGCCCGCTGGACGGGCTGGACCCGAGCATCCACACCGGCGGCCGGGCCGGGATCTCCGGGACGGCGCGGATCTCCAGGCCCGGCCCGCGCGGGGTCTTCCCGCCGTCCAGGTAGTACTCGAGTTCCTTGACCTGCTCGGGGAAGTCCTGCGCGGACAACGGGTCCGAGGAACGGCGCAGCGCGCCGGCGGTGAGCGGGTCGGTGCCCGGCGCGCGGCCGACGCCCAGGTCGATCCGGCCCGGGTGGAAGACCTCCAGCGTGGCGAACTGCTCGGCCACGACCAGCGGCGGGTGGTTGGGCAGCATCACCCCGCCCGAGCCGACCCGGATCCGCTCGGTGGCCGCGGCCACCCGGCCGATCAGCACCGTCGGCGCGGACGAGGCGAGGCCAGGGGTGTTGTGGTGCTCGGCGACCCAGTACCGGTGGTAGCCCAGCCGTTCGGCCGCGAGGGCCAGCTCGAGGCCGTTGCGGATGGAGGTCTGCGCGGGGACTCCCTCGAAGACCGGATGCGTGTCCAGCACGCTCAGGACAGGAGAAGCGGACATGACAGTGGTTTCCCAATCTGATTCGGACTACGGGGTTTTTCCGGTGCACACCGCCGGGACCACCAGGCCGCGCACGGGGAGTCGAATGCCGTTCGTCCCGGGCGCGGGGAAACCGTCCGCGCCCAGTATCGGGTACGGACGGTTTTTTGTCACCAGGTGATCGGCAGGCTGAAGATCCCCTGCGGGCCGGCGGGCCCCTTCGGCCGGATCTCTCCGGCGGGCACCGCGAGCCGGACGGTCTCCGGCAGCCGCGCCGCCAGCGCGCGGAACACGATGTCCAGCTCGGCCCGCGCGAGGTTGCCGCCCACACACTGGTGGGCGCCGAAACCGAAGCCGGTGTGCGTCCGCGGGGCGCGCCGCACGTCGAACCGGTCCGGCCCGGGGAACGCGTCGCCGTCGCGGTTGATCGCGGAGTTGGCCAGCAGCACCGGCTCGCCCGCCCGGATCAGCACGCCTTCGACCTCGACGTCGCCGGTGGCCACCCGGGGAATGGTCTCGGCGACCGACAGGTAGCGCAGCAGTTCCTCGACCGCGCCCGGCACCAGCTCGGGGTCGGCCCGGAGGGCGGCGAACTCGGCCGGGTTCTCCAGCAGCGTCAGCAGGCCGAGCAGGATGACGTTGGCGGTGGTCTCGTGCCCGGCCATCAGCATCAGCGTGCACATCTGCACCATGGTCGGCCGGTCGATCCGGCCGTCGGCGAACGGGCCGCCGATCAGGTCGTCGATCAGGCCTTCGCCGGGATCGGCCAGCTTGCGGCCGATCAGCTCGTCCAGGAAGCGCTGCAGGCTGCCCAGCGCGGCCCCCGCCTCCTCGGCCGAGGTGCGCAGCACGAGCTTGCGCGTCTCGGTCTCGAAGAACTCGTGGTCGTCGTAGGGAATGCCGAGCAGGCCGCAGATCGCGATGGACGGCACGGACACCGCGAAGTCCACCAGGTCCGCCGGCGCTGGCCCGGCGAGCAGCTCGGTCAGCCGCTCGTCGACGATCCGGTCGAGCGTCTCGCGCAGGCCGTTGATCCGCCGCGCGGTGAACGCCGGGATCACCATCCGCCGGTACCGGGTGTGGTCCGGCGCGTCCATCCCGATCATCACGGTCTGCTTCTGGATCACCCCGCGCACCGGGCTGAGCACCGGGAAGGCCGGGTCGGTCCAGTCCGAGCTGATCCGCGGGTCGGTGAGCAGCGTCCGGGCCACCGCGTGCGCGGTCACCACCCACGCGGTGCGCCCGCCGAGCAGCGCGACCCGGGTGAGCGGGCCGCCCGCCCGCAGTTCCGCGTACCCCGGCGGGGGCTGGAATGGGCACGTGCGCTGCATCGGGAACTCGGGGAATCCGGTTTCCTGCGGCAGTGCCGGGTTCAGACTGGTCATGGTTGCGCACTCTAAGAACGGATGCCGGAGCGCGGAATCGGTCCTTGGCGCGGCTTTAGCGGATCTTTGGCGCCGCTTCGGAGAATGGAGCCCGACCCCGCGAAACCCCGATCTGCCCGTTGTGGAGGACGCCAGGTGCCCACCGAGGACCTCCGGTTCGCCGCGAGTCTCTTGCTCACCCCGCCGGCCGAGTGGGCGTCCGCGACCAGGACCGCGCTCGACGCGGGCTACGACACCGTCGTGACCAGCGACCACCCCGGGATGGGATCGCCCTTCCAGACACTGGCGGTCGCCGCCGGCGCGGGCGCCGCCACCGGGACGTACCTGATCGACCCGTCGCAGTGGCCGCCCGGGCTGCTGGCCCGCGAGGTCGACACCGCGATCACCCTCAGCGGCGGCCGGTTCGAACTTGGGCTGGGCGTCCCGCAGCCGTCCGGTCCGCAAGCCGGTCCCGCGGCGGTGGCCGCCGCGCTGGACGCCGTCGAGGCGCGCATCGAACCCGGCCGCCGGCCACGGGTGCTGCTCGCGGTGTTCACCGACGACGACATCCCGCTCGCCGCGGAACGCGCCGACATCGTCTCCATCGTCGGCGCGGACATCGTGGCCGGGGGCGGACTGCACCTGCACAGCCGGGCCCGGATCGCCGGCCAGATCGGCCGGGTGCGGGAGCTGGCGGGCCGGCCGGTCGAGGTCAACCTCGGCGTCAAGCACCTGGTGCTCACCGACGACCGGGCCGGGGCCGCGGCCACCCTGCGCCCGCAGGCCGCACCGGCGCTCACCGAGAAGGAACTGCTGGACCTGCCGCACGCGCTTTTCGGCTCGGCCGCGGAAATCGCCGGGCAGATCCGGGCCGACGCCCGGGACCTCGGGTTCGGATACCTGTCCATGCACCAGAACCTGGTCGCCGGCTTCACCCCGGTCATCTCCGCCCTGCGCGGCCGATGAGCCCGGCCGGTCCCGCACGCCCCGAGCCAGCGTCATCCGACACAGCGTCATCCCGAACACTGCTGTCCGAGACATCACGAGGTACTTCGCCGCTGCCCGCTTCCCCTCACTCCCGCCGGAGCTTCCTCGTGTTGTCCGGCGGCGCCCTCCTGGGGCTGGCCGGCTGCGCCGGGGTGCAGCGGCTGAACACCGCGGGCCCGCCCCGGAAAGGCGGCACGCTCCGGTTCGCGGTCGCCACCCAGGCCGACTCCTGGGACCCGCACGCCGCGGCCACCGACATCACCGCGGTGCTGCTCCGCCCGGTCTTCGACTCCCTGGTCGCGTACGGCGCCGACGGCACGTTCCGGCCGTGGCTGGCCACCGGGTGGACGGTGACGCCGGACGGGCTGGCCTACACCTTCCGGCTCCGCGAGGACGTGACCTTCTCCGACGGCGAGCCGTTCAACGCCGCCGCGGTGCGGGACAACCTGGCGCACATCGTCGACCCGGCCACGAAATCCGGGTTTCCCCTGTCGTTGCTCGGCCCGCTCGCGAAGGTCGACGTCACCGGCGAACACACCGTGGTGCTCCGGATGAGCGAGCCGTACTCGTCGCTGTTGTACGCGCTGAGCACGACCTACCTGGGCTTCCACTCCCCGCGGGCCCTGCGCGAGCACCGGAAGGAGCTGGCGTCGGGCAAGTTCCTCGCCGGCACCGGGCCGTTCACGCTGGAATCGGTGGTGCCCAACCAGGAAGCCGTGTTCCGGCGCCGCCCGGGCTACCGCTGGCCGTCGCAGGGGACCCTCAACCGGGGCGAGGCCTACCTGGACGGGTACCGGGTTTCCTTCCTCCCGGAGGACCAGACCCGGGTCGGCGCGGTCGGCTCGGGCCAGGTCGACGTGGCGGACGAGATGCCGTCCGCCCGGCTGTCCACTTTGCGCAAGCAGGCCGGCCTGCGGATCGAGCAGAACCCGGTCCCGGGTTCGCCGTACAGCTATTACCTGAACGTGTCCCGGCCGCCGTTCGACGATCCGGCCGTGCGGCGCGCGGTGCAGGCTTCGATCGACCTGGACGCGATCGTGAAGGGCGTCTTCCGCGGTGAGTACCAGCGCGCCTGGTCGGTGCTGACCCCGAAAACCCAGGGGTACGCGGCCGATCTGGCCGGCACCTGGGGCTATTCCCCGGAAACGGCCGCGCGGCTGCTGGACGAGGCCGGGTACTCCGGCCGGGACGGTGACGGCTACCGCGTCCGCGGCGGGGTGCGGCTGCGGGCGGAATTCCCGTTCGCGGCCGACTACAGCACGGCGGACCGGCGCACGTTCGACGTGGCCCTGCAGGACTCCTTGCGCAAGGCCGGCATCGAGGTGGTGCTGAGCGCGGTCGACAGCGCGGAGTTCGCCAGCCGGGTGATCGCGGGGGAGTACGACGTGAAGTCGGTCGCCTGGGCGTCGGCCGACCCGGCGGTGCTGCGGGAACTGTTCCACTCCCAGCGGTTCCTGGCCAAGGGCGGGAGCAACCAGGGCCGGGTCCGGGATCCGCAGCTCGACGCGTGGCTGGACGCCGCCCGCGCGACCCTCGACCCGCAGGAGCGGAACGCGTTGTACAGCAAGGTCCAGCACCGGGTGATCGAGCAGGCGTACGTCGTCCCGGCCTACACCTCGCCCCGGTCACTGGCGCTGGCGGAGCGGGTCCGCGGGGTGCGGTACGAGGTTTCGGGCACCCCCGCGCTCGCCGACCTGTGGCTGGCCGACTCATGAGCCGGGGCTTCGCTCGCCACGTCGTGAGCAGGCTGGCCTCCGGGGTGTTCGTGCTCTGGGGCGCGGCGACGCTGTGCTTCCTGGTGCTGTCCCTGCGCGGCGACACGGTGTCCGCGATCGTGGGCGCCGGCCCGCCGCCCACACCCGAGCTGCGGGCCCGCATCGTGGCCGAGTACGGACTGGACGATCCACTGTGGACACGATATCTGCGCTGGCTCCGCTCACTGCTCTCCGGTGACCTCGGCTGGTCCTACCAGCGCGAGGAACCGGTGACGCACCTGCTGTCGTCCCAGGTCGGTCCCACGCTGCAGCTCGCGGTCACCGCGGCCGTGCTGGGTGCCGGCATCGCCGTGCTGGTGACCGCGTTCCTGACCGGCCGGGGCCGGGCGGCCGACACCGTGCTCACCGGGCTCAGCGTGCTGTCGGTCTCGGTGCCGACGTTCTGGGTGGGCGCGCTGATGCTCGGGCTGTTCTCGTTCGCGATCCCGCTGTTCCCGGCGATCGGCGACACCGGCCCGGCCGGCCTGGTGCTGCCCTCGCTCACCCTGGCGTTCCCGATCGCCGGAGCGCTGACCCAGGTGATGGCCCAGGAAGTGCGCACGGCGGAGTCGATGCCGTTCGCGCTGACCGTGCGCGCGCGGGGGGCGACCGACCGTCGGCTGCGGCTGAACCACACCCTGCGGCATTCCCTGCTGCCCGCGCTGACGCTGACCGGGTGGATCCTCGGGATGCTGATCGGCGGAGCGGTGCTGATCGAGAACGTGTTCGCCCGGCCCGGGCTCGGCCGGGTGCTGGTCGCCGCGGCGGCCGGGCGCGACCTGCCGGTGGTGACGGCGGTCGTGCTGCTGTCGGCTACCGCGTTCGTGGTGATCAACCTGGTCGTCGACCTGGTGCTGCCCTTCGTGGATCCACGCCTGCGAGCGGAGGTGGACCGGTGACCGCCGTCGCTGTCGCGGTACGCGGGCGGCCCAGGAACCTCCCCGTGGTGGCCTGCCTGGCGATTCTCGGCGTGCTGGCGCTGGTCGTGGTGTTCCCGGGGATGTTCACCGCCCAGTCGCCCTCGGCGACGGACTTCCTGCACACCTTCGAAGGCCCGAGCTTTTCGCACGTCTTCGGCACCGACCAGCTCGGCCGCGACGTCTACGCGCGGGTGGTCTACGGCGCGGGCGCGTCGCTGACGATCGCGATGGCCGCGACGGTGATCGGCGTGCTGGGCGGGCTGGTGATCGGGGCGCTCGCGGTGGCGGGCGGGCGATTCGCCGCGGGTCCGCTGATGCGGCTGGTCGACGTCCTGCTGGCGTTCCCGGAGATCGTGCTGGCGCTGCTGGTCGTCGCAGTGATCGGCGGCGACGCGGGCGGGGTCGCGATCGCGATCGGCATGGCCGCGGTGCCGAACTACGCGCGGCTGGTGTACTCCCAGGCCCGCCTGGTCGTGCTCGCCGAGTACGTGGAGGCAGCGCGGGTCGTGGGCGCGCGCCGCTCGGCCGCGCTGGTCCGGCACGTGGTGCCCAACATTGCCGGCCCGCTCGTGGTGCTGGCCACCATGGGCACCGGGACGACGATCATCTCCGCGGCGGGCCTGAGCCTGCTCGGCCTCGGCCCGGCGCCGCCCGCCCCGGAGTGGGGCCTGATGATCGCCGACGGCAAGGACTTCCTCGGCATCGCGTGGTGGCTGACCGTGTTCCCCGGGCTGAGCGTGGTGCTCGTGGTGGTCACTTTCACGGTACTGGGCCGGAAACTGAGGGCGCGGGCACAACGATGACCATCGCTGAGAAGGACGGCCACCTCGTCGAGGTGGCGGGCCTGACCGTCCGGTTCGAGGGCCACCGCGAGCCCGCAGTCGACGGTGTGGACCTCGCGGTGGCGGCGGGGGAGTGCGTCGCGCTGGTCGGCGAGTCCGGTTCGGGCAAGAGCGTCACCGCCCGCACCCTGCTCGGCCTCGCCGGGAAGAACGCGCACGTCCGGGCCGAACGGCTGGTGGTGGAAGGCCGTGACGCGCTCGCCTTCGACGAGGCGGACTGGCGGAAGGTCCGCGGCTCGCGGGTCGGCATGGTCTCGCAGGACGCGCTGAGCAGCCTCGACCCGTTGCGCCGGGTGCGGGCCGAGATCGCCGAACCGCTGGTGGTGCACCAGCCGAAGCAGACCGCCGCGGCGCGGTCCCGGACCGTGCTGGACCTGTTGGGGCAGGCGGGGATCGACGATCCGGGCACCCGGGCCGCGCAGTACCCGCACGAGCTTTCCGGCGGGCTGCGGCAGCGCGCGCTGATCGCTTCGGCCCTCGCCGCCGGCCCGCGGCTGCTGATCGCCGACGAGCCCACCACCGCACTCGACGTCGTCGTGCAGGAGCGGATCCTCGACCTGCTCGGCCACTACCGCGATCAGGGCTGGGGCGTGCTGCTGATCAGCCACGACCTCGCGGTGGTTTCCCGGCTGGCCGACCGGGTGCTGGTGATGCGCGACGGCCGGGTCGTGGAGTCCGGGCCGGCCGACCGGGTGCTGGGCCGGCCGGAGCACCCGTACACCCGGCAGCTGATCGAGGCGATCCCGAAGGGACGGCCCCGCCCCGCGCCTGAGCCGGCGGCTCCGGTGCTGACCGCGACCGGGCTGGGGAAGACCTACCGCGGGGGCCGGGTGGCGCTGCACGACGTGTCGTTGCGCCTCGGCGCGGGTGAGGCGCTGGGCGTGGTGGGCGAATCCGGCTCCGGCAAGAGCACGCTGGCGCGAGTGGTGCTCGGGCTGATCCGGCCCGACTCCGGCGCGGTGCTGCTCGACGAACGGCCCTGGTCGGCCGAGCCGGAGCGGCGGCGGCGGGCGCGGCGGCGCGAAATCCAGTTCGTCCAGCAGAACCCGACGGCGGCGTTCGATCCACGGTGGACAGTCGGCCGGATCGTCGGCGAGGCGGTGGGCGGCCCGCGATCCGCTCGCCGCTTGCGTGTCGGCGAACTGCTCGACCAGGTCGGGCTGCGTCCCGAACTGGCGGCCCGGCGCGCGCACCAGCTCTCCGGCGGTCAGCGGCAGCGCGTGGCAATCGCCCGCGCACTGGCCACCGACCCGCGGATCCTCGTCTGCGACGAGCCGGTGTCAGCACTGGATGTCTCGGTCCAGGCGCAAGTGCTCGAACTGCTCGCCCGGCTGCGCGCGCAGACCGGCGTGGCCCTGCTGTTCATCACCCACGACCTCGGCGTCGTCGCCGACGTCTGCGAACGGGTGATGATCATGCGAGCCGGCGAGGTGGTCGAAGCCGGCCCGACCGCGTCCGTGTTCGCCGACCCGGCGCACGCCTACACACGAGAGCTGCTCGACACGATTCCCCGGCTGTCGGTGGCGCAGTCTTCGGCACCGAAGCCGTAGCCGGGTGTCTCGGTGAACGGGAGGGCGCCGACGGGATACCTGGTGCCGCCGAGGTCGACGGCGGTGTCGTACCAGCGCCGATTGCTCTCGACCATCTCGCCGGCGAGCCCGGAAGCGCCGGCGAAGCGGAGCAAGGCGAGTAGTTTGCGTTGCTGCGTAAGCAGTTCGCCGGCGGTCGGGTAGTAAACCTTGATGCGAGAGGGAGCGTGGCCCGCACGATCACCCCGCACCGGCCGAACCCGGCGAGCGCGGTGTGGAAGAGGTCCGCCGATTCGGTGGCCGCTGAGGTCGATGACGAGCTCGCCGCGGCGAGACCGGTGTGGAGGGTGCCGTCGAGGTTCAGCCCGGAGAAAACGCTTTCGGTCATTTTCGCTGCCCCCTTGCGCCGAGTTCGCCGAGCCGAGCGTCCAGAGAGTGTCAGCCACCGGACCGGATGAACAACCTCACCAGGCCCGCCGCGTCCACTTTGTATGAGCGAGAAGTCACGGGCGCTGACCCGTCCGCGTGCGGTGTTGACGGTCCTCGGTGTCGCGCTGGCGGCCATCACTGTCCCGGCCGTCGCGGCGAGAGCGGCCAGTGGGCAGGTGGTGACCACGGTCGCCGCGGGGGATCGGGCGGCGGCCCTGGCCTACTGGACGCCGGAGCGGATCAAGCAGCAGGGCGAGTTCGACGGGCTGCCGCCGGCCGAGACGATCGGCAAGCTGTGGCCGGGGCCCGTTCCCGCGGGTGTCGGGCGGCTGTTCTTCACGGCGGTGCCCGGGGGCGACGAGTCCTGCACGGCGACCGTGGTGCCCAGCCCGACCAAGGACGTGGTGTTCACCGCCGGGCACTGCCTCGACGGCGGCACCGACCGGAACGACCAGCCGATCAAGATGACGAACATGGTGTTCGTGCCCGGCTACGACCACGGCAAGCAGCCGCACGGGATGTTCCCGGCGCGGGCGTTCGCCTGGTCGGACACCTACCAGGGGCCGTCCAGCGCGCTCGACGACGACGGGGCGGTCGTCCTGGACCCGGTCGGCGGCCGGCACGTCGCCGACGCGGCGGGGACCCAGGACATCTCGTTCGACCCGGTGACCGGGCCGGTGGACACGACCATGCTCGGCTACCCGGTGTCCCAGCTGGCCCACGGCGAGGCGCTGGTGTCCTGCACCCGGCCCGCCACCCTGGACGCCAACTCGGTCTACACCGACTGGAAGACCGACTGCGACCTCGCGGGCGGCGCGAGCGGGGGCCCGTGGCTGCGGGACTTCGACGCCGCGACCGGCAAGGGGACCATCTTCGCCACCACCAGCCGGGGAGCGGTGAACGAGAACGGCGTCACCGAGAACCTCTCCGGCGCGGCCCTGAGCGACGCCGTGCACGATCTCTACCAGCGCGCCGGCGGGCTCTGAGCCGGAGCCGTCCTTTCGCCCGTCCGGATCGCCGGCGAAACCGTCGAAGCCGGTGGAGTCCGTCGAGCGGGTGCCACCCCCAGTAACCGGGCACCCGCCCGACGGAACCGCCGGCGATCCGCAGGTAAGCGGTGGGATCAAGCGCGTGCGGCCGGAGGGGCTCAGCCGTCCCCCGGCTCGCCGGCTTGACGCAGGCAACGCTATCGGCGGCCGCTTACAGTTGTCTGACAGTGCGGCGCGCGGGCGCTCAGCCCTGCGAGTCCCGCTGGTCCCGGTGCTCCTGGAACTGGGCCCGCAGCAACGCCCGGTGCGAGTCCTCCAGCTGGCCGGCGATCTCGTCCGCGGCCTTGAAGTGCGCTTCGGCCTCGGCGTGCTGCCCCAGCTCGAGTTCGATTTCGCCCAGGCTGTACGTGATCCGGGCGGTGTCCAGCCCGTTGCCCATCTCCCGGCACAGCGCGAGCGCGCGCAGGTAGCTGTCCTTGGCATCGCGGTGCTTCGCCGAACTGCGGTAGGCGTCGCCGAGCCCCTGGAGGCACCGCGCCTCCTGGTAGTGGTCCCCGTGCTCCCGGTGGATCACCAAGGCCCGGTCGTACATCCCGGTCGCCTCGTCGTGCTCGCCGAGCGCACTGAGCACGGTGGCGAGACTGCCCAGCGAAAACGCGTACAGCCAGTTGTTCCCGTTCGCTTCGCCCAGCGACACGGCCTGCTCGAAGTGGGTCCTGGCGAGTTCGTAGCGACCGGCCCGCCGGTATCCCTCACCGAGGTTCGCGGTGGACACGCCCACCACCCAGGCGTCTCCCAGTTCGTTGCCGAGGACGAGCGCGCGCTGGTGGTACTCGACGGCCCGGTCGAACTGGTAGGCCTCCAGATAAGCCGTGCCCAGGTTGCACAGGGCCGGTGCCTCCACCGCCAGGCCCATCGCCCGGGCCGAGGCAAGGGCCCGCTCATGGGTCGTGATCCAGTCGCCGGTGTAGCCGCGGACCTGGAAGAACCCCCACAGCGCGGCCGGCAGCTGGGACGCCAGGTCGTGCACCTCGTGCCGGACGCAGTAATCGGCGACGGCGATCAGCGTGACCCGCTCCGCCTCGAACCAGTCCAGGGCCTGCCGGTAGCTGCCGAAGGTCACCGGTTCGATCCCGGGCTCCTGCTGGACCGGCACCGCCCGCCGCGGCCGGGACGGCGGCAGGATGACCACGGTGGCGTTCCGCGCGGTGCAGAGGTACCAGCCGGCCAGGCGGGTGAGCGCCCGGTCCGGGCCGGTGTCCTCGGCCTCCAGCTCGGCCCGCTCCCGCGCGTAGTCGCGCAGCAGGTCGTGCAGCCGGTACCGGCGATCCGCGACCTCTTCCAGCAGGTGCATGCTGACCAGCGATTCCAGCAGGTCCAGGGCATCGGCCACGCTCACCCCGGCCAGCGCCGCCGCGGCCGGGACGCTGGTGTGCTCGCCGGGGAACAGGCCCAGCAGCCGGAACATCCGGCGGGAGGCCGGGCCCAGCATCGAGTAGGACCACGAGAAGACGGTGCGGACGGAACTCGTCGCGTCCTCCGGCAGCGTGAGCGTGGACAGGGCGCTCTGTCTGCTCCCTATCTCGTCGACCAGATCGGCGAGGGTGCCGTGCTGGCGCAGGGTCAGCCGTTCCGCGGCGACGCGCAGCGCGAGGGGGATCCGGCAGCACAGCCCGATCAGCGTGTCCAGCGCCTCGCCGGACACATCCGAGCGGCCCGGCCCGCTGATCCGGCGGATCAGTGCGGCCGCGTCGTCCGAGCCCAGCGAGCCGACGGTGAGCCGGACCGCGCCTTCGCGCGCCACGAGCCCGGACAGGCGCTTGCGGCTCGTCACGATGACCGCGCATGAGGAGGACCCGGGCAGCAACGGGCGAACCTGCTCGGCATCGGCCGCGTTGTCCAGCACGACGATCAGGCGACGGTCCGACAGCACCGTCCGGTACAGGGCCGCCCGTTCCTCCAGGCCGCGGGGGATCTCCGACGGGGTGATGTGCAGGGCGCGCAGCAGCTGGTCGAGCGCTTCGAAGGGGTCCGTCGGCGAACCGGTCGCGTCGAACCCGTGCAGGTTGACGTAGAGGTCACCGCCGTCGAAGCGGCCGCGCGCCCGGTGCGCCCAGCGGACCGCGAGGGCGGTCTTGCCGATGCCCGCCCCGCCGTCGACCACGAACACCATGGGCCCGCCGCCGTCCGCGGCGTCCCGGCCCGCGGTCAAGGCGTCGAGCCGCTGCAGCTCCTGCTCCCGGCCGACGAAGTTCACCACGTCGGCCGGCAGCTGGCGCGGCTCGGCGCGGGTGACCACGACCGCCCCGGGATCGGTGGTCGCCACGTCCAGCAGCGCCGGGTCGTTGTCGAGGATGCGCCGGTAGAGCCCGCACAGCTCCGGCCCGGGCTCGATGCCGAGCTGATCGATCAGCGTGCGGCGGGCTTCGCGGAAGGTGTCCAGCGCGTCGGACTGCCTGCCGGTCCGGTAGAGCGCCAGCATCAGGTGCTCCCACAGCCGTTCCCGGAACGGGTGCCGGGTGACCAGTCCCCGCAGCTCCTCGGCGACGGCGTCCGCCTGGCCGATCATCAGCCTGGCCCTGGCCAGGTCCTCGGTGGCGGACAGCCGCAGGTCGTCGAGCGGCCCCCGCAGGGATTCGACGAACCAGCCCGACATCCCGCTGGCCGCGGTGCTGCCCCGCCACAGGTCCAGCGCGCGTTCCAGCGTGACGACGGCCTCGGCGCCGCGGCCGCCGTCCAGCGCGGCCCGGCCTTCGGCGACCAGCCCGCGGAAGACCGACGCGTCGAGTTCCCCGTCGAGCACCCGGATCGAATAACCCATGGTGTCGGTGACGATCCGGTCGTAGCCCGCCGGATCGACGGAAACGGACAGCATCTGCCGCAGCCGGCTGATCGTGGTGTGCACGGCGGCGTTTTCCGCCGCCGGCGGGTGCTCGCCCCACGCGGCCTCGACCAGTTCCCCGATGGAAACCGGTGAGTTGGCGCGGGACAGCAGGGTGACCAGCAGTACCGATTGCCGGGACGGTCGTGGGGAGATTCCCCCGAGCGTGCCGCGCACCTGCAGAGAACCGAGTAGCCCGAACTCCAAGCCGAGCTCCTTCCCCGCTACTCGCGCATTCCGAGACCGACTTTACCGTCGTCGGCGGACCGGGTGCCGTAACCGTTTCGAAACTGCGTGAACCGGTGCCGATTGCCTGCTAGGCTCGCCCGCGGCAAGCGGCAGATTCAGGGGAGAAACCATGCATGAAGTAGACAGCTGGTTCGATCTGGACGTGAGAATCGACGAGCCGACGCGGCGGCCGAGCCTCGCCTTCGGTTCGATCACGACCGACATGACCATCGACCTGACACCGACGATTGCGACGGGGCACGCCGACGGGGTCGACCGCCCGCGCTGCTGAGGCGTGACAACAGTGGATCCGTCGGCGGCGGAGCACATGACGACCGCTGACGGACCGCTTCCCCGCGGGCCGGTCTCGTATCGGCCGGCGGGGTTTTTCCTGCTTCGCGCACCGACATTGCCCGCGGAGACCGCCCGCCGGCTGTTCTCGGACCCGGGCTCCGGCGATGAGGCGCGATTGTGGGACCAGGTCGGCGATCCGCTGGTCCGGGCCGCGCTCACCGTGGCCTCCGCCGACCTCGTGGACGCGCTCGACCGGAACGCACAGGGCCAGGTCGCCGCGACCCGCCGGCGCCGGCTTCGGTCCGGGCTGCTGCGCTACCTGATCCGGATGTCCACCCGGGCTACGCCGTTCGGCCTCTTCGCGGCCGTCTCCTGGGGCGAGTTCGGTGATCACTGCACCGCCGTGATCGACGGCGGGCTCAAGCGGCACACCCGCGCGGATCTCGGCTGGCTGCTGGACGTCATCGAGGCCGTCGAATCGGACGCGGCCGTCCTGCCCTTTCTGCGCCTGACCGCGAACCCGCTCGCCTACCTGGTGGGGGAGCGGCTCGTGCTGCGGCCCGCGGACGTCTACGGGAAGGACGATCTGCGCGGCGTTTCCCTTCGTGCCACCGAAGTCGTACGCCATTTGCTCGACGAGGCGGTCACGCCGGTCCCGTATGGGGAACTGGTCGAACGGGTCGTCGCCGAATTTCCCGGTGTGCCGGGGGACCGCGTCGAGGCCTTGGTCGGACGGCTGCACGAGCTGCGGTTCCTCATCACGGACCTGCGCCCGCCGCTGAACCAGCCCCGCCCGGAACGGCACGTCATCGACGTGCTCGCCCACGTGCCCCCGGCCCGCGCGGCGTACGAGGCGCTGCTGCGGGTGAGCACGCTGATGGCCCGGTGCGATGAGGACCTGTTGTCCCCGTCCGCGCCGATGCGGGAACTGCTTTCGGCGCAACGGGAACTGCTCCCGGACGGGTCCGGCCGCACCTGCCAGGTCGACGCGGCGCTGAGCATCCCCGGCTGCACCGTGCCCGCGGAAGTGGGCGTCGAGGTCGCCGAGGCGGTGACCTGGCTCGGCCGGGTAATGGGGCCGGCACCGCGGTTCCCGCACCTGACGGACTACCGGGCGGCCTTCACCGAGCGGTACGGCCGGGAAGGGCTGGTCCCGCTGACGGATCTGCTCAGCCCCGAGCACGGCCTCGGCAGCCCGTCGGGTTACCTCAATCCCGGTGGGGCACAGATGTTCGCGGTCCCGAACCGGGCCGCGCCCGATCTCGAGCGGCCGTACGCGCTGCCGCTGCTCGCCGAGGCCCTGCGCACCGGGCAGCTGGAGGTCGACCTCGCGGACCCGCGGCTCGCCGAGCTGATTCCCGAGAAGCCCGACGACGGGCGAGACCGCCGTCCGCCGGCCCCTGGGCTGGACGTCACGGTGCAGATCGCGGCCGCCTCCGCGGACGCGATCCCCCGTGGCGAGTGGAACGCGGTGCTCCCGCCGGGATCCTTCGCCCCCGCCGGGCGCACCGTGGGCCGGTTCGTCCACCTGCTGCCCCGCTCGGCCGAAGGCCAGGTGCGCGACCATCTCCTGGCCCAGGACACCGCCGCCGATCCCGATGTGGTGCACGCGGAGCTGAGCTATCTCCCGGTGCAGGGCCGGGCGGCGAACGTCACGGTGCACCCGATCATGCGCAGCCACGAGATCCCGGTGAACGTCACGCCCTCGGTCGCCGCGGATCGGGTCATCCCGTTGCGGGACATCGTGATCGGCCTCGACGGCGACCGGTTCGCGGCGTACTCCGAGCGGCTGGGCCGGCGGATCCGGATCCATCAGGGGCACATGCTCAACCCGCAGAGCGCCCCGGACGTGTGCCGGTTCCTCCTGGAAAGCGCGCAGGACGGGGACGCGGCCCCGGCCCGCTTCGACTGGGGGACCGCGGAGACGGCGCCGTTCCTGCCGCGCGTCCGGCGCGGCCGGATCGTGCTTCGGCTGGCGCAGTGGAACATCCGCGTGCCCGGCACGTTCGGGCGGGCGGCGCTCGACAGCGACGAGGCGCTGGCCGAAGCCGTGCGCGCGTGGCGTTCCACCTGGCAGGTCCCGCGGTGGGTGTACCTGGCCGACCAGGACCGCCGGCTGCTGCTCGACCTCGACCACCCACTGTCCACAACGGAATTGCGGGCCGAGCTGGGCCGTACGGCGGAGCGTGGCCGCACCTGGTTGCCGTTGCAGGAGATGTACCCGGGTTTCGACGATCTGTGGGTTTCCGGGGCCGACGGCCGAAGGCACGTCAGCGAGGTGGTGATCCCGCTGACCGCCCGGTCGGCGCCCCGGCCGCCGGCGCCCGAGGTTCCCCGGGCCGCGCTGAGCGTGGGCCGGCGCCCGCGGCGGCACCTGCCGGGCGGGACCTGGCTGTCCATGAAGCTGTACACGACCGAGACGGCGATGGAGGGGATCGTCAGCCGGATGTGGTCCAAACCAGCGGTCTGTCCGGACGAGGAGTGGTTCTACCTGCGGTACGCCGACCCCGCGCCGCACCTGCGCATCCGGGTGCGCACCGGGCTGGGTGACATGGGCGCGCTGTTCGCCGGCTGGACGGAGTGGGCTCGCGGGCTCGTCGGCGAAGGGCTGGCCGCGGACCTCGTGCTCAACACCTACTCGCCGGAGCTGATCCGGTACGGCGGCCCGGACACCATGGCGGCGGTCGAGCGGGTGTTCTGCGCGAGCAGCGCGGCCACCGCGCGATTCCTCGCCGAGCCCGGGCCGGACGACCTGCCCCGGCTGGTCGTGGCGGCCTACGCGGTCGAGTGCGTGTACCGGGACTGGGGCTTCGACCTCGACCAGCGCCTGGCCCGAGCGTCGAGCCTGCCCCGGCCGAGCGAGGAGAACGACCCGGCCCGGCCCGACCGCCGCCTGCTCGCCGACCTCCTCGCCCCCGAGGTGCCGCCCGGCTCACCGATCGCGAAGATGCGGGCGGACCTGGCCGCGGTCTTCGGCACCCAAGCCGCTCCGCTCGCGGAAGCCGGCGCCCTGGCCAGGGCCGCCGCCGGCGAGGGCACCTTGACCACGGCGGAGCACACCGTCGTGGACGGCATCGCGCACCTGCAGGTCAATCGCCTGCTGGGCACCGACCATGACCTCGAACTCGCCTGCCACCGCCTGTGGAGCCACGCGCTCCGGACGATCCGGAGCCGGTGGCCCGGCTGAGACTGACCTTCCCCTTCAACTGGCCGGACTGCCGAACCACCGGACGGCGGCCCGCTCGAACGCTTCACGATCGGGCTGGAAACCGGACGGAAAGCCGGCCGCCGCCGAAGCCGGCCCGGCGCGGCTAAGCGCGGACGGCCGGAACTATTTAGCTGAGTAATCGCGCGGCGATCGACGAAAGCCGGCGCCGGCGTATTCCGAAAGAATCCCCGTACTTTCGCCAACGGGCCGCTGGACGTCCGGCGCGGCAGCTGCCGGAGGGGGCGCGTCCGTCCGGTCGCACCCTCAGGCCGTACGGATGAGTAGCCCGCGCGGACGGACGCGACCCGCTCGGCCATGCGGGTGAACCATGCCGCGGCCGTCTTGCTCGTTTTGGCGTACCGGCGCTACTGACCCGGCTCTTTTCGCACGGTGTGTGACAGGGCGTTCCGGCAAAAGGCGGAAACCCCGCCCGGCTGTCACGCGGATGTATCAGCCGGCCCGTTCCGGCCTCTCTTATCCGAGGGGAAAATCCCTCCGGCTGTCTGAGAGCGGACAGTATGATCCGTTCGTCTGCTCCCCGGGAGGCTGGGACATGGAGACGGTAGCGGCCGGGCGGGTGAACCCGCCTCAGGAAAGCCGGCTCCGCGCGGCGACCGACGTGCCCCGCGGGCCCGGCGCGGTCACACCCCTGGTCGGCCGCGACGCCGAATTCGCCGTGCTGGCCGACGCGATCAACGCCGCGGCGGCGGGGCGCGGCGGCGGCGTGCTGGTGTGCGGACAGCCGGGGATCGGCAAGTCGCGGCTGGCCGCGGAGGCCGTCGGGCTGGCGCGGGCCAAGGGGTTCACCGTCGTCGAAGGGCGGGCCGACCCGTTGCTGTCGGGGCTGGCGTACGCGCCGATCGTGCAGGCCTTCCGCGATCACCTGAGCGCGCCGGCCGGGCTGGGCGCCGAGTCGCCGGAGCTCGGCGTGCTGTTCCCCGGCCTCCGGCCCGAGCCGCCGTCCACCGGGGATCCGGCCTTGCAGCGCACCCGGATGTACGAGTCCGTGCTCGCGGTGACCCGGCGGCTCGCCGCCCGGAACCCGGTCCTGCTGTTCCTCGACGACGTGCACTGCGCCGATCGGGGGACGGTCGAGCTGCTGTACTACATCGGCCGGAACTCGGGGGACCTGCCGGTGGTCGTGCTCGCCTGCTTCCGCTCGGGCGTGGCCAACGAGGCGATCACCGCGATGGCGGCGGCGACCCGCCGCGATCCCTCCGGCCGGCTGCTGGAGCTCGCCCCGCTGACCGACCGGGCGGTGAGTGAACTGGTCGGGCACCTGCTGGGTGCGCCGCCCTCACTCGCCCTGCTGCGGGCGGTGACCTCCCGGGCGTCCGGGATCGCGCTGTTCGCGGTCGCGCTGACCCGGCACCTGGCCACCGGCCGGATGTCCGGCCCGCTGCCCGAGGTGATCCGGGACGTGGTGCTGGAGCAGGTCGACCTGCTCGGCGACACCGAGCGCCGGCTGCTCGAAGTGGTCGCGGTGGCCGGGGTGCACGGCCGGGCGCCGGTACTGGGCACGGTCGCCGGGCTGGATTCCCCGGTGCTGCATGCCGCGCTGCGCCGCCTGGTCGGCACGAGGCTGGTCGTCGAGCACCGGTCCGGGGCCGAGCCGCACTACCAAATCGCGCACCCGCTGTACGCCGAGGCGGTCTACGGCGAACTCGGTGTCGCCGAACGGCGCGCGCTGCACGCCGCCGTCGGGGTCGCATTGGATGCCACCGGCGAGGGGAGCACGGTGGCGTCCGCGCCGCACTACGCCGCGGGTGGCGACAGTGTTCCTGCGGCCCGCGCGGTCGAAGTGTTCAGCGACGCCGGGCGGCGGGCGCTGACCGTGGGCGATCTCGACGAGGCCGGCGACTACCTCACGGCCGCCCTGCGCCGGGCCCGCGGCGCGCGGCCCGAGGCGGTGCCCGCGCTGCTCGTCGACCTCGCCCGGGTGGAGCAGGGGCGAGGCCGGCTCGGCGAGGCCGCCGCGTTGCTGGACGCCGCGGTCACCCTCGGCGAGCGCCGGGGGCAGGACGCCGAGCGACTGCGGGCCTGGCGGCACCTGCAGGCGCTGCTGGAGGCCGAGCGCGGGAACGTGCAGACGGCGGTCGGGCTCGCCAGGGCCAGCGGGCGGCGGCCGGACACGGACCCGCCGATGCGGCTGATGATCCACTGGATCATCGCGCTGCGCGACGTCGACATCCCGGAATTGGCGTTGGTGTCCAAGGAACTCGCCGAACTTCCGTCCACACACGACACTCCGGTGGGCCGGGCGGTGGCCGGCCTCGGCGCCGGGGTGCTCGCCGCGCTTTCCGGCGATCTCGCGACCGCGTCCGCCGAGCTGGCCGGCGCGCTGGAACTGGCGTCGCGCTGCGGCGGCGACGCGCCGCACGTCGCCTTCCCGATCCGGATGATGCTGAACGGGCTGGCCGCCGTCCGCGGCGACCTCGCCACCGCGATCCGGGTGGCGGACGTCGACAGCACGGCGCCGGTCCGGCTGTGGCTCCCGGCCGCCACGTGCTACCTGGAAACGATGCTCGCGACCACCCGCTACCTCGCCGGTGACGTGGTTCTGGCACTGTCCCATTTGGACCACGCGGTCGCCGAGGCCCGCCGGGTCGGCGGCGACCGGCTGGAGAGCCGGACCCTGGCCATGCGGTCGTTCCTGCGGGCCGAGCGGGGCGACCTCGACGGGGCGGACGCGGACCTGACCGGCGCCCGCCGGCACTACGACCCGGAGCAGGTCGATCTGAAGGACGCGGTCGAGCTGGCCGCGACGGCGCTGGCGCTCCGGCGCGGGGTGCCGGCCGAGGCCCCGCCGCTCACCGGCACGCTGCCGTTCGGGGACGTCCAGCTCAACTGCCTCCGCACGGCCTTCGCCGGGTATGCCGCGGTCCACGCGGGTGACCTGGCCGAAGCCGACCGCGTCACCGGCCTGCTCCGCGCGGCCGGGCGTAACGCTCCGGTGCCGGACGCGCTGGCGGACCTGCAGCAGGGGCTCACCGCGAGCGCGCGGGGCGCCCGGGCCGAGGCCGCGGAGCTGGTGCGGGGCGCGGTGACCGCGTTGCGCGCCATGGGGATGAAGCTGCTGGCCGCACACGCGGAGCTCGCACTGGCCGGGCTGGTGCCCCGGTCCGAATCCGCGGAGCCGGCCTCCTCGGCGAGGGCGGTGTTCGACGCGGTGGGCAGCAGCCCGTTCCCGGCGCGGGGAACGCGGCCCGCCCCACGGGCCGGGGTGCTGACCCGGCGGGAATCCGAGATCACCGCGTTGCTCGGGCAGGGACTGTCGAACGCGGAGATCGCCGGCCGGCTGTTCCTCAGCGAGCGGACCGTGGAAACCCACCTGCGCAACGTTTATCGCAAGCTCGGCCTCAAGTCGCGGGTCAGCCTGGCCCAGTGGGCGCGGTGACCCGGCGCCGGCGGTGACGCGGCGGTGACGGCCCCCGGCCACACTGCTGGGCGGCGGGCCGGCGACCGGGAGGGCTCTCGATGGAACACGTGCGTGCGGCCCGGGAGCCGGCGCGGCCGGTCCGGGACGAGGTGCCGGGCGGCGGACGGCCACTCGAGCCGGAGGTCCGGCAGTTCATGGAGGGACGGTTCGGGCAGGACTTCAGCCGGGTGCGGGTGCATACGGACCGGCCCGCGGCCGAGTCGGCGGCCGCGCTGGGCGCGAAGGCCTACACGGTGGGCGAGGGCGTGGTGTTCGGCGCGGGCGAGTACCGCCCGGGGACCGGCGACGGCCGCCGTTCGCTCGCCCACGAACTCGCCCACGTCGTGCAGCAGCGCCGCGGCGGTCCGCCGGCACCGGGCTTCGCCGCCGGGCACGGGCTCGACCGGGCGGCCGACACGGCGGCGGACGCGGTTGTCGGAACCGGCGCCGGACCGGTGCCGGTTTCCGGGGCCAGCGCCCGCGGCGTCGCCCGGCAGGCCGATCCGGGCGCGAACACCCGGGCGGTGCTCGGGCAGCTCCCGCCGTGGGCCACCGCCGTCGCGCGGCGGGTGGTCCAGGGGCCGGTGCCGGTACTGCGGCTGATCGGCTGGGAGGTGACCGGCGTCGCGATCGGGTTCCGGCTGTCCGGCACCGTCGGCGCGGGGCCCGGCGTCGGCGGCGGGCAGGACACGATGTTCTTCGTCAACGTCGAGTCCGGCGAGCTGACCGGAGACGTCTTCGGCTACGGCGAGCTGGGCGTCGGGGCGGTCGCCGGGGCCGCCGGCGGGGTGGTCGTCGCGTTCCGGCTCGGTCCGATGGGCAAGGCGGGCAACGTTTCCGGCGCGTACGCGGGCGGCAGCGTGGGCGGCTCGGTGCAGCTGCTCGCGGGGGCGGGCTTCTCGGTCAGCACCGGTCTCCTGTCCGGGGAAGAGGGCTGGGTGGCGGCCGCGTTCAGCTTCGGCGCGGAGGCCGGGATGAAGTTCTCCGGCACCTACGGGGTCAGTGCCTCCGACACCGTCACGCCGGCGGTCCTGGACTGGGCCGGCGGGTTCACCGCGAAGCTCGCGGCCGGTGCCCGCGCCGCCGGCGAGATCGGCCACGGCGTCGGTGACGCGGCGGGGCGGGCTTTGGGCGGCGTCGTCACCATCCTCGATCCGGACAGCTGGAACCTCGCCGGGTACACCCCGGTCGAGCAGCGGGCCTGGCGGGAACTCGGCGGCTCCCTGAAACGGGTTGTCCTCGCCACCGGCCTGGAGCGGTTCCTCGCGGACGAGGCGCGGGGCGTTTCGGTGTCCGAGCGGATCGCGGGCATCGGCGACGTCGGCGTGCTGTTCCGGGTCACCGAGGCAGTCAACGCCCGGTACCGCCGGATGACCGGCGCGGCACTGGCGCCCGGCGAGCAGATCTGGCCCGCCGACGCGTTCACCGTCCGCACCTACCTCCAGTTCCTCTCCTTCGCGCGGGACCAGCGCCTGCTGTCGGTCGCCCCGCGCCCCCGCGGGCCGGCGAAAGTTACGTGGTAGCACGGATGGCGCCGCGCGGGGTGCGACCGAGATCATCCGATACGCGTTATCGGAGGGGTTGAGGGGTTGAGGGGGAGACGTGGGTGCACAGGGGCTCGTGGCGAGACCGACGCCGCGACAACAGGGGATAGCAGAACAGAGCACCGGGCCGGATGACGCCCTCGTGCTGCGGATGCTGCCCGCGTTCGCGGTCCGTGAAGCGGAAAACGATCTTCCGTTGTCCAGGGCCGCGCAACGGCTGGTGGTGTTCCTCGCGTTGCGCGATCGCCCGGTGCGGCGGGCCGAGGCCGCGCATGTGCTGTGGGGGGAAGTCTCGGGGGAACAGAGCGCCGGGAGCCTGCGGACGACGCTGTGGCGCGTCGGGCAGGTCCACCGCGGTCTGGTCGGGGTGACGCCGGAGTGGCTTTCGCTGGCCGGCCCGGTCGCGGTCGACGTGCGGGCGGCGTTCGACCTGGCGCGGTCGCTGACGACGACGGGCGAGCTGCCGGCGGACTGCGCGCCGGTCACCGCGCTGCTGTCCACCGACCTGCTGCCGGATTGGTGCGACGACTGGCTGTTCGTCTTCCGGGAGCGCTGGCGCCAGCTGCGGCTCCACACGCTCGAACGCCTCGCCGAACGCCTTGCCGCGAAAGGACGTTTCGTGGAGGCGGTGGACGCCGCACTGACCGCGGTGGAGGGCGAGCCTCTTCGCGAGAGCGCGCACCGCAGCCTGATCCGGGTCCACCTGCTCGAGGGCAACCACGGTGAAGCGGTGCGGGTCTACCGGGCGCTGGTCGAGCTTCTGCGGACTGAACTCGGCGTCGCGCCCAGCCCGGGCGCGCGGGCACTGCTGGGCCAGATCCAGCGGGCCCGGTAACCGTTGCGGGAACAGTGACGCCGCGGTGACGGCGGACCGCTGTACTGCTCGACATGTCGGGTGATGCCACGGAGCAGGTCGCTCTGCACCTCATGCGGGCGTGGCGCACGCCCGACGGTCTGCTGTGGATCCGGGTCATGAGCACGACGGACGTGAACGCCGAAGAGGTGACCGCGGCGCTCGTGACCTCCAGAGAACAGGTCCTGGCCTCGGCGGAAGCCTGGCTGCGGGCGATCTCCGGCGGCGGTGCGCCCGATGTGACGCCGCGGTGACGCGACCACGGAAAGCTGACGATCACGGCCGGAAAGCCGCGGAGGGAGACGGCCATGCCTATCACGCCCACTTACCCGGGTGTCTACATCGACGAGCTGCCGAGTGCGGTTCGCACCATTGTCGGGGTGCCCACCTCGACGGCGGCGTTCCTCGGCACCGCGCCGCGCGGGGCAGTCGACAAGCCGGTGCACATCACCAGCTGGGAGGACTACGAGCAGGAGTTCGGCGGGCTCGACGCCGGCACCGACCTGGCGTACGCGGTCTACCAGTTCTATGCCAACGGCGGCAGTGAGGCCGAGATCGTCCGGGTGGTGCGGAAGGACGGCACCCCGCTGCCGGCCGTGGTCGACGCGGCGGCCGTCGCGGGTGCGGCGCCGGATGCCGCCCCGGCGCCGGAGACTGCCGCCGTGCTCGCCGTCGCGGCGTCGATCACGCTGGCCGGCGGCGTGAAGCTGTTCGCGGCCAGTCCCGGAATCTGGGCCAACGACAACACCCTGCGGGCCCGGGTGGACTACGACACCGCACTGGACCCGGACAACAAGCTCTACAACCTCACCATCCGGGACGCGAAGACCGGCGTCACCGAGCAGTACCTGAATGTCAGCAAGGACCGCGCGGCTTCGCGGGCGCTGAAGAACGTGCTCGCGTCCTCGAGCCTGATCGGCTCGGCGGAGGGTGACGACCAGCGGCCCGCCGCGCACGCCGACGTCACCGACGGCTCCGACCCGTTCCCGGACGACCAAAAGGGCCAGAACCTGTACACGGCCGCGAGCGGCGGGCTCGACGGCTCGGCGCCGAGCCACAAGGACTACCTCGGCGACCAGGAAGCCAAGACCGGGCTGTACGCGCTGCTGAACGCGGACATCTTCAACATGCTCTGCCTGCCGGGCGAGCCGGGCCTGATCAGCGGCGCGAACATCCTGACCGAGGCGATGGCGTTCTGCGTCGAACGCCGGGCGATGCTGATCGTCGATCCCGACCCGGACTGGAAGACGGTCGCCCACGTCACCGCCGCGGTGCGGCACACGGGCCCGGTCTTCGTCCTGAACGACGACAACGCCAAGAACGCCGCGCTCTACTTCCCGCAGATCGTGCTGCCGGACGTGAACCAGGAGAACGCGCCGCGCAAGTTCCCGCCGTGCGGGGTGCTCGCCGGGATCTGGGCCCGCACCGACGTGCAGCGCGGGGTGTGGAAGGCCCCGGCCGGCACCGAGGCCACGCTCAGCGGCGTCACCGACCTCACGGTTCCGTTGACCGACAAGCAGAACGGCGTGCTCAACCCGCTCGGGGTCAACTGCCTGCGCGGCCTTCCCGTGGTGGGCAACGTGGTCTGGGGCGCGCGGACCCAGCGCGGCGCGGACGTGCTGGCGAACCAGTGGAAGTACCTGCCGGTGCGGCGCCTGGCCCTGTACCTCGAAGAGAGCCTCTACCGCGGCACGCAGTGGGTGGTGTTCGAACCGAACGACGAGCCGCTGTGGTCCTCGATCCGGCTGAACGTCGGCGCGTTCATGAACACCCTGTTCCGGCAGGGCGCGTTCCAGGGCCGCACACCGAAAGAGGCCTACGTCGTCAAGTGCGACGCCACGAACAACCCGCAGAACGACATCGACCGGGGGATCGTGAACATCCTCGTCGGGTTCGCCCCGTTGAAGCCCGCGGAGTTCGTGCTCATCCACATCCAGCAGCTCGCCGGCGCGATTCAGGTCTAGGAGACAGCCAGCCATGTCCGACAGCAAGACGAAACGGCGTGATCCGTACAAGAACTTCCGGTTCCGGGTGAAGTTCAGCGGTGAGGAGTACATGCTCGGGGTCAGCAAGGTCACCGGGTTCAAGCGGTCCACCGAGGTGATCAAGCACCGCTCCGGCGGCGACCCGGCGACGAGCTTCAAGCTGCCCGGCCGCACCGAGTACGACCCGATCACGCTCGAACGCGGCGTGACCGTGGACAAGGCGTTCGAGCAGTGGGCGAACCGGGTGTGGAGCTTCACGAACTCCGGCGGCGGCCTGGAGACCTCGCTGAAGGACTTCCGCCGCGACCTCATCGTCGACGTGTTCAACGAGGGTGGCCAGAAAGTACTGTCCTACCAGGTCTACAACTGCTGGGTCTCGGAGTGGCAGCCGGTGTCCGATCTGGACTCGAACGCCAACGCCGTGGCCGTGCAGCACATCAAGGTGGAGAACGAGGGCTGGGTGGCCGAAGACCTGCCCGAGCCCGAGGACGTCTCCTTCGAAGACCCGGCGTGACGCGGTGGCCGCGCTCACCGAAGCCGCGCTGCTGGGCACCTGGGAGGCGGCGCTGGGGCTCGGCGCGGTGCGGCGGGCGCTGACGCTGGCGGTCGCGGGCGGGGCGGAGCCGGCCACGGTGGCCGACCTCGCCGTCGGCCACCGGGACGGTTTCCTGCTGGCCCTGCGGGAAAACTGGTTCGGGCCGGGGTGGTCCGGCCTGGTGACCTGCCCGGCCTGCGCCGAGGAACTCGAGCTGGAACTGTCCGATGAGGACGTCCGGGCGGTCCCGCCGGCCGGGGCCTCCGCGATGGTGGCCGCCGGCGGGTACGAGGTGGAGTTCCGGCCGGTCACCAGCCGGGACCTGCTGGCGATCCGGCGTGAGGCCCCGGACGCGCGGCGGCGGCTGCTGGAACGGTGTGTGGTCGCCGCCCGGTCCGAGGGCCGGGAGGTGCCCGCGCCGGAGCTGCCGGACGCCGTGCTGGCCGCCCTCCCGGACGCACTGTCCACTGAGGATCCGCAGGCGGACGTCCGGCTGGGCCTGGACTGCGCGGCCTGCGGCCACCACTGGGCGGCACCGTTCGACATCGGCGCCTACCTGTGGACGGAGCTGGACGTCTACGCCCGGCGGCTGCTGCACGAGGTGCACGCGCTCGCGCTCGGCTACGGCTGGTCGGAGAGCGAAGTGCTCGCCGTGAGCCCGGTCCGGCGGCGGTACTACCTGGAACTCGCGGGGAGCGTGGGGTGAACGATTTCGTGGACCGGCTGCTCGGCCGGCCTGGCGCGGCGCCGATCCGGCCGGTCGTGCCGATGCTGTTCGAGCCCGCCGCGCCGCTGCGGACTCCGCCGGCGCTGCCGATGGGCACGTTCAGCGAGTCCGGGCCGCCGGGCGAGCCGGTGGCGCCGCCGGACGGGCCCTCGCCGGTCCCGATCGTGGTGCCGGCGGCCGAGCCGGCGACGTTCGTCCGCGAAAGCCGGGAGACGCACGAGACCAGGGTCGAACCGGCGGCACCACAACGGCCGCCGGGCCGCCTGGTCCGGGAAACGGTCCGCGAGGTGCCGCAAGAGCGTGACGACCCGGTCGCGCTGCCGGTGACGATCGGCACGGCCGCGCCGGTCGTCGCGGTACCGGTGGCCATGGCCCCGGCGGCCGTGGCACCCCGGGCGGCGGAACTCCCGGCAGCGGCACCGATGGCAGTGACACCGGCGGCAGTGGCTTCCACGACGGCGTCCGAACCGGTGCGGGCGCATCCGGTCACGCGGGCCCGGCCGGGACCGGCGCCGGCCGGCCCACCCCGGCCGCCGATGGCGCGGCGAGCGGCGGAGCCGGCCGGACCGGACGTGCACATCAGCATCGGCCGGGTCGAGATCAAGGCCGTGCCGGGGCCGGCTCCGGCGCCGCGCCCCGAGCGGCACCGGCGGCCGGTGCTCGGCCTGGACGAATACCTGAAGGAAAGAGCGGGAGGTGACCGGGGATGAGCGACGCGAACGCCGTCGAGGCGGTCACCGAAGCGCTCGTGCAGCTGGTGCTGGAGGGCACGCGCGAGGTCGAAAGCGGGGCCCAGGTCGAGGCGAAACCACCGCACGCGAGCTCGGGCGCGGGCGGTGACCCGCGGCTGACCCTGTTCCTCTACGAGATCGACACCGACTCGGCGCTGCGCAACGAGGACCCGCCCGGGCTGCGGCCCGGCGAGCACGGCGACCCGTCGCTGCCGCTCGTCCTGCACTACCTGCTGACCGCGTTCGTCCCGGGCGGGCACGACGTGACCGCGCACCGGATGCTGGGCGGCGCGATGCGGATCCTGCACGAGCACCCGGTGCTCAGCCGCGACCGGCTGCGGCAGGTGCCCTCGCACAGCGACGTCTCCGAGCAGCCGGAGCTGATCCGGATCACCTGGCAGCCGCTGGGCGAGAAGGACATCTACTCGCTCTGGTCGGCGTTCCAGACCGGGTACCGGCTGTCCGTGGCGTTCGAGGTCGGCCCGGTGCTGATCGACAGCAGGCGGCCGCCGCGAACCCCGGTGCCGGTGCTCAAGCGGGGCCCGGGGGACCTCGGCCCCAGCGCCGCGGCGAGCGCGGAGTCGCCGTTCCCGGAGCTGGCCGCGGCGGTGCCCGTCGTGGTCGGCGCCGACGGCCGCGAGCACGAGCAGTCCGCGGCGCCGGCCGGCGGCCGGGTGGTCGTCCGGGGCGCGAACCTGGGCGGCACCACGGAAATCGTGCTCACGCATCCGCTGCTGCCCGATCCGGTCAGCATCGGTCCCGGGCCGGTCAGCGGCACCGAGGTGCGCTTCGACCTGTCCGGACCGGCGCGGGCCTACCTGGCCGGCCTGTGGTCGGTGGCGCTGGTGAGCACCGTGACCGTGGCGGGGGAGCAGGTCACGACGACGACCAACGAGGTCCCGCTGGCCATCGCGCCGTCCATCACGAGCCCGATGCCGGCGACCGTGCGGCGCACCGGCACCACCGCGGTCGTCCACCTCCGCTGCAGCCCGCCGGTGCGGGCCGGGCAGCCGGTGCTCCTGCTGATCGGGTCCCGCTCGGTCCTGGAGCGGCGGGCGGTGGCGGCGCTGCCGGAGGATCCGGTGCGGGGCACGGACCTGACCTTCGACGTGCCGGACGCGCCGCTGGGCACCCACCTCGCCCGGCTCCGCGTCGGCGGGGTGGACAGCCTGCTGATCGACCGCACCGGCGTGAAGCCGGAGTTCGACGCCACGCAGACGATCACGGTGACCGGATCATGACCACGGACGCCCGCGACGGGTGGGAGGCGGGCAACGGAGAGTTCCTGGCCGCCTCGCTGGCCTGGCTGCGCCTGGTGCTGTGCCGGCACATCGAGGCGCATGAATCCACTGTGGACGGTCTCGGGGAGAGGGTGGCTTCGGCCGCGCGGGAGGTGGAGCACGCGGAGGCGATGACTCCGCCACCCGCGCTGGTGGTGCTGGCCGGGCGGCTGGGGCTGTCCCGGTTCGAGCGGGACACCCTGCTGCTGTGCGCGGCGATCGAGCTGGACCCGTCGATCGCGGCGCTGTGCGCGCGGGCTCACGGTGACGAGCGGCTGGCGTACCCGACGTTCGCCCTGGCGCTCGCCGCGCTGCCCGGCCCGGCGTGGGAAGCCGTTTCGCCGCAAGGGGGACTGCGGTTCTGGCGGCTCATCGAGGATCTGCCCGGCCCCGGTCACGGCGTGGTGTCCGCCCCGCTGCGCGCGGACGAGCGCGTGGTCGACTACCTGAAGGGCCTCGGCCATCTTGATCACCGGCTGGCTCCGCTGGTGACGCGGATCTTCGCCGCGGCGGGGGCCGCGCTGCCGCCGTCCCAGCGGGAAGCCGCCGATCAGGTCGCCCGGCACTGGCAGGCGGCGGACGGCGCCGGCCCGGTGGTGCAGCTGGCCGGCTCCGGCGACGCGGCGAAGCAGCTCGTCACCGCGCACGCGGCCGAGTCCTGTGGGCTGCTCGGGTACCGGCTCCCCGCGTCGCTGCTGCCGGCGCGGCCCGCCGAGCTCGACCAGGTGGCCCGGCTGTGGCAGCGGGAGGCCCTGCTGCTGCCGCTGGCGCTGTACCTCGAAGTCGGGGACGCGGACGAAAACGGTGCGTCCGCGCCGCCGGTCTCCCGGTTCCTCGACCGGGTCACCGGCCCGGTCGTGGTCGCCACCCGGGAGATCCGGGCCGACCTGTCGCGCCCGTCGCTGGTGCTGGACGCCGGCCCGCCGACCCTGGCCGAACGGGCGGCGGCCTGGCACGCCGTCCTCGGGTCCGAGGCCGACGTCGACGCGCTCGCCGCGCAGTTCGCGCTGGAGGTCCCGGCGATCGTGGAAGTGGCCGTGGAGGCCGGCGGCGACCCGGCCGAGGCGTGGCGGGTGTGCCGCGCGCGGACCCGGCCCCGGCTGGAGTCGCTCGCCGAGCGGCTGGAGCCGAAGGTCGGCTGGGACGACCTCGTGCTGCCGGAACGGGCCCGGCGCCAGCTGGGCGAGATCGCCGGCCAGGTGCGGCAGCGGAGCACGGTGTTCCACGCCTGGGGCTTCGGCGAGCGGATCACCCGTGGCCTCGGCCTGAGCGCGCTGTTCGCCGGGCCGAGCGGCACCGGGAAGACGATGGCGGCCGAGGTGCTGGCGAAGCAGCTCGCGCTGGACCTCTACCGGGTCGACCTGTCCGCGGTGGTGAGCAAGTACATCGGCGAGACCGAGAAGAACCTCCGGCGGCTGTTCGACGCCGCCGAGGGCGCGATCCTGCTCTTCGACGAGGCCGACGCGGTGTTCGGCAAGCGCAGCGAGGTGCGTGACGCGCACGACCGGTACGCCAACATCGAGATCAACTACCTCCTGCAGCGCATGGAGTCCCACCCGGGGCTGGCGATACTGACCACGAACATGCGGACCGCGCTGGACACCGCGTTCCTGCGCCGGCTGCGGTTCGTCGTGGAGTTCACCTTCCCCGGCCCGGCGGAGCGGGAGTCCATGTGGCGCCGGGCGTTCCCGGCGAAGGCCCCGCACACCGGGCTGGACTTCGACCGGCTGGCGCAGCTCCCGGTGAGCGGCGGCATGACCCGCAACATCGCGCTCAACGCGGCGTTCCTGGCCGCGGCGGCCGGCTCGCCGATCACCATGGGGACCGTGCTGGACGCCGCCCGCAGCGAGTTCCGGAAGCTCGAACTGCCGGTCAAGGAACGGGATTTCACCTGGGCGGAGGCGACCGCGTGACGACCGTCGAGGTGCGCATCGACCGGGTGGTGCTGGACGGCCTCGACCTGCCGCCGGGACAGGCCCGCGTGCTCGGGGCGGCCCTGGAAGCGGAACTGGCCAGGCTGTTCACGGCTTCCCGGCCGGACGCCTGGCCGGAGTCCGCGCGGGTGCGGCGGGCCGCCCTGCGGTTGCCCGAGGACGGCACGGCCGTCGCGCTCGGACAGGACATCGCCCGCGCGATCCACAATGGACTGGGCCGTGGGTCGAGGGGAGAGGTCGACCGTGGCTATTGAGTGCGCGCCGAAGACGACAGTGGACTGGACCGTGGGTCGAGGGGAGAGGTCGACCGTGGCTATTGAGTGCGCGCCGAAGACAACCAAGCCCGGAAACAATCGCGAAGAGGAGGTACCGCGGTGAGCACCTTCCCGCAGAGCCTCAACCCCGTCCGCGGCGGTTTCGTGCTGGTCAACCCGGACAACGGGAAGCCGAAGAAGACGATCCCGTTCCAGTACAACCCGGACACGCTGACCCGCACGCTGCAGGTGCAGGGCATCGGCAGCGAGCCGGGGGACCGGCTGGAAGCGTTGCGGCTCAAGGGGCCGCCGCACGAGTCGTACAAGTTCGACGCGGAATTCGACGCCGCCGAGGAGCCCGGCAAGTATCCCGACGGCCTGTTTCCGCTCCTGTATGCGTTGGAGGCGAGCATTTCGCCGACGTACGACCAGCTGTGGAGCGAAAACGACGACGCGGGCAACGGGCGGCTCGAGATCGCGCCGGCCGAATCGCCGCTGACCGTGCTGGTCCTCGGGCCGCGGCGGGTCGTGCCGGTGCGGATCACCGATTTCAGCGTCACCGAAGAAGCGTTCGACGCTTCGCTCAACCCGATCCGCGCCAAGGTCTCGGTCGGGGTGCGGGTGCTCACCGTGGACGACCTCGGGTACCAGCACAAGGGCGGCCGGCTCTACCTGGCCCACCTGCAGCAGAAGGAGCGGTTCGCCGCCGCTGTCGACCATCCGGTGACCGACGTCGGCGTGCCGGGCATCTAAGGAGCCAACGGGATGTTTTCCACCACCAGCCGCTACTACGGCCTGCCCACCGAGGTCCACGAGCTGCCGGACGGGCGCGAGGTCCGTTATGTGAGCCGCCGCCTGCTGCCGCAGCCCGAAGACCTGGCGCAGATCGGCGAGCACGTCGTGGCGCCTGGGCAGCGGCTGGACCAGATCGCGGGCCAGGTGTTCGGCGACGCGGAGCAGTCCTGGCGGATCGCCGACGCGAACCGCGCGATGGACCCGGACGAGCTGACCGCGGAGCCGGGCCGCCGGCTGCGCGTCACCCTGCCGCCCGGTGTCCCTTCGGGAGGGACGAACCGTGGCTAAGAGTTTCCAGCTGCTGCTGATGATCGGCCGGGTGGTGGCCGCGCCGGTGCCGCAGACACTGGTGGACGCGCTGCAGTCGGTGCAGGTCACCTCCGCGGCCGGCGGGCCCAGCGGCTTCCAGCTGACCTTCGCGGTGAGCAAGAACTCCGTGATCACGCAGACGCTGCTGCCGTTCGGGCTGCTCGACCCGCCGGCCCGGGTGGTCGTCGTCGCGATCATCGGCGGCTCGCCCGAGGTGCTGATGGACGGGGTGATCACCCGGCACGAGCTGAGCCCGGGCGACGCGCCGGGCTCCGGCACACTGACGGTGACCGGCGAAGACCTGACCGCGCTGATGGACCTGCGCCACGAGCAGCGGACCTACCCGGCCCAGGGGCTCCAGATCCAGGTGCTGAGGGTTCTGGCGGCGTACGCGATGTACGGCATCATCCCGGCGCCGGTCCTGCCGAAGTTCGTCGAGCCGTACCTGCCGCAGGACAAGTACCGGGCGCAGTCGAGCACCGATCTGGCCTACCTCAGGGCACTCGCGCGGGACGCCGGCTACGTGTTCTACCTCGAACCGGGGCCGCTGCCCGGGATGAGCGTCGCCTACTGGGGCCCGGAGGTGCGGGCCGGGCTGCCGCAGCCGGCGCTCACCGTGGACTCCGGCCCGGCGACGAACGTGGAATCGCTGTCGTTCGGCTTCGACGGGATGGCCCGGACCCAGTTCACCATCCGGGAGGAGGAGCCGACCACGAAGATCGGCATCTCCATCGGGGTGCCGAACGTCTCGATGCTGCACCCGCCGCTGGCGTCGCGGCCCGCGATGGCGCTGAAGGAGGAGCCGCTGCCGAACCTGGCCGGCCTCACCGCGATGGAGGTGCTCCTGAAAGGGCTGAGCCGGACCGCGGCGGCCGCGGACGCGGTCACCGGGCAGGGCAAGCTCGACGTGCTGCGGTACGGCCACGTGCTCAAGGCCCGCGGCCTGGTCGGCGTGCGCGGAGCGGGGCTCAACTACGACGGCAAGTACTACGTGACGCGCGTGACGCACGAGATCAAGCGCGGTGAGTACACCCAGAGCTTCAGCCTGACCCGGGACGCCTTCGTCCCCTTCCCGCCCCAGAAGGTGGACCTATGACCCGCGAGGACGGCCGGTTCGACGGCACCTATCAGGGCGTGGTCGTGTCCAATGTGGACCCGCTCGGCCTCGGCCGGCTGCTGGTCCGGATCGGGGACGTGCTCGGCGACGAGCCGGTCTGGGCCAGCGGCAGCACCGCGGCGCCGAGCATGAACGTGGTGCCGCTGATCAACTCGGGTGTGTGGGTCGAGTTCCAGGACGGCGACCTCGGCCGGGCGGTGTGGACCGGCTTCCGCCGGGACGTGCGCCAGGAAGGGTCGCCGGCCGCGAACACCATCCTGCCCGGCGTGCCGCAGATCGTGCTCGGCACGCCGCAGCCGGCGGTGGGCGCGCTGCCGCAGAACTACCTGCTGATCACCGAGCAGCCCGGGCCGACCGGCGGGATCCAGCTGCAGATCCAGGGGCCGGCCGGCCCGTACATCAAGATGAACGAGACCGGGATCGAGCTGTCCTGCGGCCCCGGGCTGGCCTCGATCCGGCTGACCGGCACCTCGGTCGTCATCAACAACGGCACGTTCATCATTCCGAAGTAGAGGGGGGATCCGATGCCGGGCTTCGTGCTGCACAGTGGGATGACGATGACCTGCCCGCACCAGGGCGCGGTGACGCCGGTGCCGGCCGGCCCGCCGCCGGCGCTGGTGGCGGGGATGCCGGTGCTGACCACGAAGGACCAGCTGACCATCGTCGGCTGCACCGCCGTCCCGCCGTGTGTCAGCGTGCAGTGGAACAACAACTCCACCGAGCTGGGGTACGGCACGCCGGTGCTGGTGCAGTCGAAGCCGGGCGGGCAGGGCGACGGGACGTGCGTCGGCTCGCAGAGTCCCGGCCCGCCGGTCGTGATCGCGATGCAGCCCTACGTTTTCGGGAGGTGAACGCCGTGGACATCGATTTCCCGTTCCACATCGGACCGCGCGGCCGGGTCGCGGACACCGGCTACGCCGACCACGTGCTCGACCTGATCGAGCAGCTGCTGTTCACCACGCCGGGGGAGCGCGTGATGCGCCCGGACTTCGGCGTGGGGCTGCTGGACCTGGTCTTCGAGCCGAACAGCCCGGAGCTGGCCGCCGCGCTGCAGGTCTCCGCGGAGGGCGCGCTGCTGACCTGGCTCGGGGACCTGATCAAAGTGGACTCGCTGGTGGTCACCGCGGAGGAGAGCACGTTGCGGATCGAGATCGCGTACGTGCTCCTCGCGACCGGTGAGCGCAGACAAGACGTGCTCGAAGGGACGGCAGCGTGATCGACTGCACCGACGAACGCCGCCGCGCCGAAGTACGGGCGCGCGAGCGCAACGGGATCGACGCGGTGAGTGTGAGCGACGACCGCCGCACCCTCACCGTGCTCTTCTTCGGCCAGGCGCCGGAAGAACTGGCCCCGGCGAACTTCCGGATCGACGGCGGCCGCCGGATCACCGGGATCGAGGTCGTCTCGGCCGAGGTCTGCACGGGCGCCGACCCGGATTTCGCGGACGGCGTGCGGCTGACCGTGGACCGCGCCGGGGACCTGTCCACTTATCGGCTGTGTGTGGTGGAAACCGGTCCGGACGGCAAACCGGGCACCAGGCCGTACCCGGGCTTCGACCCGCGGTACGCCTGCGCGGACTTCACCTTCACCGCCTGCGGCGACCTCGACTGCGCGCCGGCCGAGGACTGTCCACAACCGGCTGTGCCCGGCCCGGAAATCGACTACCTGAGCAAGGATTACGCGAGCTTCCGCCAGTTGATGCTGGACCGGCTGAGCCTGACCATGCCGTCCTGGACCGAACGGCACGTGCCGGACGTCGGGATCGCGCTCGTGGAACTGCTCGCCTACGAGGGCGACCGGCTCAGCTACCAGCAGGACGCGGTGGCGACCGAGGCGTACCTGGACACCGCGCGCCTGCGAGTGTCCGTCCGCCGGCACGCCCGCCTCGTGGACTACTTCGTGCACGACGGGTGTTCCGCGCGGGCCTGGGTGTGCCTCGAAGCGGACGAGGAGGTGCCGCTGCCGCAAGGCGCGTTCCGGTTCGCCGCCCTGCCCGCCGGGGTACTCGCGGACGAGGGCCCGGTGCTGCAGCAGAGCGATCTCGACCGGCCCGGCCTGCCGGAGTACGAGGTGTTCGAGCCGGTGCACGCAGAACCCGTGCTGCTGCGCCCCGCGCACAACCGGATTTCCCTGTGGACCTGGGGCGACCACGATTGCTTCCTGCCCAAGGGCGCTACTTCGGCGACTCTCGCCGACACCGATCGTGGGCTGTGCTTGACCGCCGGGGACGTGCTGGTCTTCGAGGAACTGGTCGGCGTGAAGAGCGGGGTGGCCGCGGACGCCGACCACACGCACCGGCAGGCGGTCCGGCTGACGTCGGTCACCGAGACCACCGACGAGCTGTACTGCCAGCCGTTGCTCGAAATCACCTGGGCCCGCGAGGACGCGCTGACGTTCCCGTTGTGCGTCAACGCGCGCGGCGGCGCGGACTGCACCGACTACGAGGTCGGCGTCGCGCGCGCCAACGTGGTGCTGGTCGAGCACGGCGCCCGGATCGACTGGTGCGGCGGTGCGCCCGAGCAGCACGACGTGCCGCCGCCCGAGGGGACCGAGCCGGGCTGCCCGGACCCGGTCGGCTTCGGCTGTCCCGACGAGGCCCGCCCGGCCCAGCGGCCGGGTTATCCGCCGTTGCCGGTGCGGTTCCGGCCGGCGCTGAAGCATCAGCCGGTCACGCAGAGCGCGCCGTTCCCGCTGCCCGCCGATGTCGCGGCCGCGCAGGCCCGGTGGCTGGTCGCGCTGCCCGATCGCGTCCGCGCCCGGCTGACCGGACTGTGGCGGGCCGGCGAGCCGCTGTCCGATGTGGACATCGCCTTCGTCACGACTCTGTTCGGCGCCAAGCTGATGGCGAAGCTCGAACTCCGCAGGCACCCCCGGCGGGCGCTGCGGTACCTGCTCGCCCGATTCGACGACCTGCTGGAGGCCAAGCTGGCCCGGGTGCATCGGCTGATCCGCCGGGCCCGCGCCGGCTACGTGCTCACCGAGGCGAACGAGGGCTGGGAGATCGGCCAGAGCTGGGGCGTCGAAGAAGGCGAAGCGCTCGACGAGCACAGCGCGGCTTTCCGTGGTGCGGCCGGCCTGGCGACGCAGCCGGATCCCCGGGTCGCGCTCCCCGCCGTCACGGTGACCGATCGCGACGGGGAAGTCTGGCTGCCTCAACGAGATCTGCTCGACAGCGGCCCGGCCGACCGCGTCTTCGTCGGCGAGCTCACCGACACCGGTGCGGTGGTGCTGCGGTTCGGCGACGGCCGTAACGGCGCCGAGTACCCGCTGGGTGGCACGCTGACCGCGTCGTTGCGGGCCGGCACCGGCCTGGCCGGCAACGTCGGCCGGGAGGCGATCAACCGGGTCGTGCTCTGCCGGACCTCCCTGTCGGGCATCCGCGTGGTGCGCAACCCGTTGCCCGCCACCGGAGGCGCCGATCCGGAACCGGTGTCCGAGGTCCGGTCGCGGGCGCCGCAGGAGGCCCGGCACCGGCTGCTGCGGGCGATCACGGCGGACGACTACGCGACGCTCGCCGGGCAAGACCCGGGTGTGCAACGGGCCGCGGCCGACTTGCGGTGGACCGGCAGCTGGTACGAGGCGCAGGTCGGGCTGGACCCGCTCGGCACGGAGGTCGCCCCGGACTGGCTGCTCGACGAGGTCCGCGTGGGGCTCTACCCGTACCGCCGGATCGGCCACGACCTCGCCGTGTCGAGTGCGACGCTGGTGCCGCTCGACCTCGCGCTGCACGTCGAGGTCCTGTCCGACTACCTCGCCGGGCACGTGCGGGCGGCGCTGCGGCGGGCGCTGGCGGGCTTCTTCGCGCCGGACAACCTGACCTTCGGCACCCCGGTCCGGGTCAGCCAGGTGGTCGCCGTGGTGGCCGCGGTACCGGGCGTCCGGCACGCCGAGGTGACCCGGCTGCAGCGGCAGTTCGGCCCGCCGGGCACCGCGCTCGACACCGGCGTGCTGCCGATCGGGCCACTCGAAGTGGCGCAACTGGACGACGATCCGAGCCGGCCCGAGAACGGGCTGCTCACCCTCGACCTGGCAGGTGGGCGATGAGCTGTTCGTGTGGCTGCGGCACCCCGGCCGCCGCGATGACCCCCGCTTCGACATACAACCGGCCGGGGCTGCCCGCGCTGTCGGCCCGGATCGGCACGCACAGCCAGTTCCGGGAGACGATGCTGGCCCGGATCGCGAGCCGGCCGGCCCTGGCGCGGCTGACCACGCGGGAGCCGGACGACCCGGCGATCGCGCTGCTGGACTGCTGGGCGATGGTCGGCGACGTGCTGACCTTCTACCAGGAGCGGCTCGCGAACGAGGGCTACCTGCGCACCGCGGCCGAGCCGGAATCCTTGATACACCTCGGCAAGCTGGTCGGCTACACGCCGCGGCCCGCGCTTTCCGCGACCACCCATCTCGCGTTCACGCTCGATCCCGGCACGAAATCGGTGATCCCGGCCGGCTCGGGCGCGAAGAGCGTGCCCGGGCAGAACCAGCTGCCGCAGAGCTTCGAGACCATCGACGACCTGACGGCCCGCGAGGAGTGGAACACCCTGCAGGTCGCGCAGAACGAACCGGTGGACCTGGACGGGAACTCCGCCCAGGGGATCCGGCAGATCGGCGTCGAGGGCACCTCGGCCAACCTGAAGACCGGGGACCGGCTGCTGTTCCTGTTCGGCTCGCACAACCCGGTGGTCCGCACCGTCGAGCTGGCCACTGTGGACTTCACGGCCGGCCGGACCACGGTCACGCTGACCGTGCCGGACGGTGACCTCAACGAGCTGAACCAGGCGATCGTCGACCTCGCCAAGGCGATCGGCACGGCTTTGGACGCGAAGCACACGTCGCCGTGGACGGCCGACTCGGCCGAACTGCTGACGACCGCCCAGGCGTATCTGGCGGAACTCGATCCCCGGCCGGACGTGACCGTGGTGCCGTACCAGCTGGTGCGCACCGCCCAGCAGCTGAGCACGGACCTGCCCGAGGACGCGGCGATCGCCGGGGCGCACGCCGGCTGCTCGGTCCAGGACTGGTACGACGGCCCCGTGCGGCAGGTCGTCGTATCCGCTACGGACCTGCTGAAGCTGATCCTCGAGACCACGCGGGGAACCGACTACGAGACCGCGTACCTCAAGCAGCTCGCGCACGATCTGTTCTGCCCGCCGCAGGAGTTCCTGGCCCGCGCGGACGGCCGGGCGCCGATGGCGGACATCCCGTGCGGCGGCGAGCCCTGCCCGGGCTGCTGCGACCGGGCTACCGCGCTCATCGCGCTCACGCCGGTGCTGCCGTGGCTGCGCCGGGACCCGTCGCGGCCGCCGCGCCGGGCGATCGAGCTCAAGTCCACAGTGGACGATCTCTTCCGGCCCGACTCCGACGTGCACCCGAAGCTGCTCATCGCGGCCGACCCCCGGCTCGGGCCGAGTCTGCACAAGGCGTGGGCGAACCAGCGGATCGCGCCGCCGCCGCAGCTGTCCGGCCTGCAGGTGCTGCGGCTGAAGGCGGTGACGATCGAGACTCCGGCGGGGACCTCGGCCCCGGACGGCACCACCGTGCTCTACCTGGACAACGTCTACGACGGGATCGCCAGGGACAGCTGGGTCGTGCTCGACCCGGGCACGGACCCCGAAGCCCCCATTCTGGAGTCGTCCCCGGTGCAGGTCGTGTCGGCCGCCCAGGCGTCGGTCGACATCACGGTGAAGGATGCCTCCGGCACGCCGAAGCCGGTGGGCACCAAGCAGGTCACCGTGCTGACCGTGCGCGTGACGTTGAATAACGCGCTGCCGGCGGGCACCGTCGTGTGGGCCCAGGGCGAATCGCTCACCGCGCTCGGCGACCCGATCACCCTCGACGTCGGCGGGGACGAGATCGAGCTGGGCCGGCTCTACGAAGGGCTGCGGCCGGGCCGGTGGCTGGTGGTTTCCGGCGAGCGCACCGACGTCCCGCACACCAGCGGGATCCTGGCGAGCGAGCTGACCATGGTCGCCGGCATCCGGCAGCGGGTGGACCCGGACCGGCCGGGCGCGCAGGTGCGCACCTACCTGGCACTGGCCACCACGCTGTCGTACCAGTACCGCCGCACCGCGGTGACGCTCTACGGCAACGTCGTGGCCGCCGACCAGGGGGAGACCCGCACCGAGGTGCTCGGCAGCGGCGATCCGGGCGCGGCCGGCCAGACGTTCCCGCTGCGGCAGATCACCGCGGACAACCCGCTGACGTTCCTGCCGTCCGCCAACGCGCTCGGCGCGGACAGCACGCTCACCACCCGCGTGTCCGGCGTGCGCTGGCACGAGACGGACGGGCTGGTCTGGTCCGGCCCGGCCGGGCACGACTACGAGGAGGTCGTCGCCACGGACGGGGCCCGTTCGGTCCGGTTCGGCGACGGCGTGCACGGCGCCCGCGTGCCGGCCGGGGTGGAGAACGTGACCGCGGCCTACCGGGTCGGCGCGGGCCACAGCGGCAACGTCGACGCCGGGCAGATCAACCAGCTGACCGGCCGGGCGCCCGGCGTGCGGTCGGTGACCAACCCGCTCGCCTCCGGCGGGGGAGCCGACGGAGACGGCCCGGCGGACGCCCGGGGCACCATCCCGTTGCGGATGCTCGCCCTCGACCGGCTGCTGTCGGTCCGCGACTACGAGGACTTCACCCGCGCCCGGGCCGGGATCGGCAAGGCCTCGGCGGTGAAGCTGTCCGCCGGCGGGCAGCGGGTCGTGCACGTCACCATCGCGGCCACCGGGGACGCGCGGATCGATCCGTCGTCCGGGCTGTTCACCACGCTGGAATCCGCGCTGGCGGCCTTCGGCGACCCCGCCGCCGGCATCCGGGTCGCGGTCCGGGACCAGGTGCTGCTCGTGCTGCGGGCCGGGGTCAAGGTGCAACCCGACTACTCGTGGGACCTCGTGGAGCCGGCCGTCCGCGCGGCGCTGCTGGACCGGTTCTCCTTCGCCGGCCGTGATCTCGGCGAACCGGCGTACCTCAGCGAGGTGTTCGCGGCGATCCAGGCCGTGCCGGGGGTGGACTACGCCGACATCGACGTGTTCGACGGGATCCCCGGCGACGTCACGCCGATCGACCTGGCCACCATCGTGGACGGGCTCACCGAGGCGAAGGCGTGTGTGCCCGCCTCCGGCGCCCGGTTCGTCGAGGCCGTCGACGAGGTCGGCTTCGTCGACGGCTACGGCTGGGACACGCTGTCCACGATCGCGCTGCGGCACGGCCTGACCCTCGGCGAGCTGGTCCGGCTGAACCCGCGCCTGGCCTCGGCCGAGCTCCGGCCGCACGAACGGCTCACGGTGTTCCGCGGCATCCGTCCCGCCCAGCTCGCCGTGCTCCCGGACGGGGTGCCGGAGGCACTGACCCTGGTGAGGATCCCATGACCCGCAACGCGGACCGGCTCTACGACCTGCTGCCGTCGGTCTACCGCCGGCGCGACGAGGAGAACGAGGGCCCGCTCAAGGCCCTGCTCGGGGTGATCACCGAGCAGGCCGACCTGATCGGCGCCGACCTCGACGCGCGGTACGAGGACTGGTTCGTCGAGACCTGCGAGGACTGGGTCGCGCCGTACCTCGGCGACCTGGTCGGGTACCGGATCCTGCCCGGCGCGGACGAGGCGCTGGCCACCGGCTCCGAGGCGGCCCAGCGGCTGCTCGCCGCGCTCGCGTCGCGGCGCGACGTCGCGCACACCGTCGGCAACCGGCGCCGGAAGGGCACGCTGGCCCTGCTGGAACAGCTCGCGGCGGACGTCGCGGACTGGCCGGCCCGCGCCGTCGAATACCGGCAGCTGCTCGGGGTCACGCAGGCGGTCCGCCTGCACGGCCGCGACCCGCGGGCGGACCGGCGGCGGCTGTCGCGGGGCCGGCTCACCGACCTGCGCCGCGCCGGCGCGCTCGACCGGCTCGACGGGCCGTTCGACGAGCTGGCCCACACGGCCGACGTCCGGCGGATCACCTCGCCGCACGGGGCCGGCCGGTACAACATCCCGGAGATCGGGCTGCACGTGTGGCGGCTCAAGCCGTATTCGATCACTGCCGCGCCCGCCTACTGCGAGGACCGGGCCCGCACCCACTTCACGTTCAGCATCCTCGGCAACGACACCCCGCTGATCACCGCGCCGGAGCGGGAGCCCTCGCCGGCGCACATCGCGGACGAGACGAACGTGCCGGCGTTCATCCGGCGGCACGCGTTCGCCGAGCAGACGGCCGCCTACTACGGCCCCGGCAAGAGCCTGTGTGTCCAGCTCGGGGACGGGAAACCGGTGCCACTGGGGAACATCGTGCCCGCGGACCTGTCCGGCTGGCGCTACCGGCCGGGCCGCGGCCAGGTGGCCGTCGACCCGGTGCTCGGCCGGATCGCCTTCGCCGCCAGGGAAGCGCCGGACGATGGGGTGTGGGTTTCCTACCACTACGGGTTTTCCGCGGACATCGGCGGCGGGGAGTACCCCCGTCCAGTGGATCCGGCGGCCCCGCCGAAGGTCTACTACGTCGGGCCCGGCCACCACTCGCTGATCACCGACGCGGTCGGGGAATGGCGGCGGGACAAGGAAACCGACCCCGCTCTACGGGAAGGGGTGATCGAGTTCACCGACAGCGGGGCGTATCAGGAACAGCTCGAAATACCCCTGGACCGCGGCGACCGGCTGACCCTGCGCGCGGCGAAGGGCACGCGGCCGGTGCTGCGGCTGCTGGACTGGTCGAGCAACCGCCCGGACGCGCTGCGGCTGGTCGGAACCGGTCAGGGCGCGGCGGCCGACCCGTTGCCGCGGGTGGTGTTCGACGGGCTGCTGATCACCGGGCGCAGCGTCCGGGTGGACGGGCCGGTCGGCCAGTTCGTGGTGCGGCACTGCACCCTGGTGCCGGGCTGGGACCTCGACGAGGACTGCTGCCCCCGGCACGAGGAGGAGGCCAGCGTGGAGCTGGTGGACACCCCGGTGTGCCTGCAGGTGGAGCACAGCATCCTCGGCACGATCCTGGTCAACGCCGACGAAGTGCGCCGTGAGCCCAACCGGATCTGGCTGTCGGACAGCATTCTCGACGCCGCCGGGGCCGGCCTCGCCGCGGTATGCGGGCCGGGCGAGGCGCCGGCCTACGCGGAGTTCAACGCCCGGCGCGCGACCGTGTTCGGCGCGGTGCTCGCGCACGCCGCCGGACTGATCGAGAACTCCATTGTGGATGGACCGGTGCGGATCGCCCGCCGGCAGGAGGGATGCGTGCGGTTCTGCTGGCTGCCGCCGGGCTCGCGTACCCCGCCACGGTTCCACTGCGAGCCCGAGCATTCCGGCGATCCGGCCCGGGTGGTGCCGCGGTTCACCTCGACCCGGTACGGCACCCCGGGTTACGCGCAGCTCTCGCTGAATTGCCCCGACGAGATCCGCCGCGGCGCCGAGGACAGCTCCGAGATGGGCGCGTTCCACGACCTGTTCCAGCCGCAACGCGAGGACAACCTCCGGCTGCGCCTCGATGAGTACACCCCGGCGGGCAGTGACGCCGGAATCCTGTTCGCCACCTGAACCCACTGATGGGGAGACCCTCATGCAAGCCGACTTCTCGCGGGGCACGTTCGACCCGCTCAAGCACTTCTCCGCGGTGCTGGCCCAGCAGGGCCGGGTCCAGCTCGACGCGGACGCCAACGAGCAGGCCGCGATCCTGCTGCACCAGCTGCGCACCGTGGTGGCCGACCTGGTCGGCCCGGCCGCCGCGGTGGCCGGGCCGACCGCGGGGTTCACCATCGAGCCCGTCCTGGACAGCCGGACGAACAAGGTGCTGGACCTGACGATCGCGCCGGGCCGGTTCTACGTCGACGGGCGGCTGGTCGAGAACCACCGTCTGGCCGACGCGGTCACCTACTGGAACCAGCCCGACGGATACCTGGACCCGGACGCGGACACGCTGCCGGAGACCGGGCCGTTCGTGGTGTACCTGCGGGTGTGGGAGCGGCTGATCACGGCGCTGCAGGACCCGGCGATCCGCGAGGTCGCGCTCGGCGACCCCGGGCCGGACACCGCGGCCCGGGCGAAGACCGTCTGGCAGGTGGCTTGGTGCGCCGGCGAAAGCGTCGGCGACTTCTCGGAGTTCAGGCAGTCGCTGAACCCGGAGCGCGGCCGGCTCGCCGCGCGGGCGAAACGGCCCGACGACGCGGACGCGGACATCTGCCACCTGCCGCCGGAGGCGCGGTTCCGTGGCCCGGAGAACCAGTTGTACCGGGTCGAGGTGCACACCGGCGGCCTGGCCTGGCCGGGCTCCGGGGAGGTGGTGACCAGCCGGGCGCGTCGCGCGGGGCCCACCGTCGAGCTGGCCGGGGCCACGTTCAAGTGGTCGCGGGAGAACGCGTCGGTGGTCTTCCCGGTCGTGTCCGTCTCGGGGGCGACGGTGACACTCGCGACGCTGGGCCGCGACGGCAAGCTGGACCTCGACATCGGTGACCACGTCGAACTCGCCGACGACGCCACGGCCAGCCGCACCGCCGACGACGTGCCGGCGCTGCAGTGGCCGCGCCCGGCGCCGAAGCTGCTGACCGTCGTCGCGATCGACCCGGCCGACCGGCTGGTCACCCTGGACTCCGAAGTGGACGATCGCTGTGGCCCGGGCACCGACCCGGAGCTGCACCCGCTGCTGCGCCGCTGGGACCACCGCTCGTCGGCCCACTACGAGACCGGGACCCGAACCGCCGCCGCCGACGGCGCGCTGCCGCTGGTCGAGGACACCTGGATCGACCTGGAGGACGGCGTCCAGGTGCTGTTCGAAGCCCCGCCCAGACCGACCTTGGCCGAGCCCGGCCCGGGCGGCAGCTACCGCCGCGGCGACTACTGGCAGATCCCGGCCCGCACGATCACCGGCGACGTGGAATGGCCCCAGGACGGGGGAGGCCCGAGCGCGGTGGTCCCGCACGGCGTCGGCTACCACTACGCCGTGCTCGGCATCGTCGGTGCGGACGGCCAGGTGACCGAACAGCCGATCTCCTTCGAACCACTGTTCCCGGACCCGGCGGCGACGGTTGGTGCGGGTTCGCCGGGAACGCCGGGAACGCCGGGTCCGCCGGGTTCGCCGGAGGCAGGTGGGTCGGCCGCGTCGGGGGAGGGGGCGACTGGATCCGCCGCGGTTGGCGGTGGGTCGGGTGCGCCGGTGGAGGGGTTCGCCGGGTCTCCGGCGGCTGGACCGGCCGGGTTCACGGGCGCGTTCAGCGGGTCCCCAGCGGCGACTGGATCGGCGATGTCCGTGGGCGCCTTCGCCGGGTCCGCGGAGGCCGGCGGTCGGGCCGTGGGTGCGTTCGCCGGGTCCCCGGCAGCGGCTGGATCGGCGGCGTCCGCGGGCGGGTTCGGCGGGTCGCCGGCGGCTGGACCGGCCGGGTCCACGGGCGCGTTCAGCGGGTCCCCAGCGGCGACTGGATCGGCGATGTCCGTGGGCGCCTTCACCGGGTCCCCGGCGGCAGCTGGATCAGCGGCACCCGCGGCGGCGTTCAGGGGATTGCCGACAGCCCGCGGGTCGGCCACGTCCGCGGCGGCGTTCACCGGGTCCCCGGCGGCCAGCGGGCGGGCCGCGCGAAGTGTGACCGTGGTGGCGGAAGGCCCGCCGGTGCCGCAGATGGCGTTTTCGAGGCCCCTTGTGCCGCTGGGGCAATCGGCCCCGCAGCCGTCCGTTACCGCTCAAGGGCCGGACGATCCCGCAGCGCCGCAGCTTTCCTTCCCCGCTGCCGGCCCGGACGGCCCGGCAGCACCGCGGCCGGTGTCACCCAGCCCCGTCCCGCGGCAAGACGGCCCGTCAGCCGCCCAACCGGCCGCACCCAGTCCCGTTCCCGGGCAGGAGGACCCGATGCCATCCCAGCCGACCACACCCACGGCCGATTCCACCGCCCCGACCACCACCGCCCCGGCCGGCGCCACGCCGACCGCCGCCCCTTCGACCGCAGGAGAGCCGACCGCCACCCTGCCGACCACAGCCCCTGCGACCACCGCCCCGACCACAGCCCCGCCGACCACCGCTGCCCCGACTGCCGCTGCCCCGACTGCCGCTGCCCCGACTGCCGCTGCCCCGACTGCCGCCGGCCCGACTGCCGCCGGCCCGACCACCGCCGCACCGACCACCACCACACCGACCACCGCCCCGCCGGTCACCGGAGGGCAGACCGGCGTGCTCGGCAACCAGCTGACCTCCTGGCTGCGCACCGTGGTGCCCGGACTCTGGGCGACCCTGGTGGCCTGGCTCGTGTCCCTCGGCCTGCCGGCCTCGATGACCGACTGGCTGGGCGGGCTGGGCAATCAGTTGATCGTCCCGGTCGTGCTGGCCGTCGTGTACGCGCTGCTGCGGCGGCTCGAGCCGACGATGCCGCCGTGGCTGACCCGGCTGCTGATCGGCTCCAACCGTCCGCCGAGTTACTCCGGCGCTTAGAGCATGTCTCATGTGGTGAGTTTGCTGAGCTTCTTGTAGCAGGTAGAGCTGGCTCCGAGGATGAGGACGGTGGCGAAGTGCTCGACTTTGCGTTCGTAGCGCAGCGTCGAGCATCGTTATCCGGTGAACCAGGTCATGATTCGTTCGATGGCCCAGTGATGTTTGCCGATTCCCCTGGTTGGATTTGCTGTCTTTGCGGGGCGATGCGGACCTTGATGCCGCGGTCGCGGACCCAGAACCGCAGGCCGGGCTGGGACAGTGCGGATAACCAGCTCGGGCTCAGCCTCTCTATGTACACAGTGGACACTATGATCGGGTTCGGCGATGGTCGTATCTGGTGATTACTTTGATGCTACAGGGTTTCCGTGCCCTGTTGTGAGGTTTCATGTGTACCCCATTGAGTGATGTATCGAACAGACGTTCGAGGTATTGTCGTCCATATGGGGACACCAGACCAGGCGCCGGAGTGGCGCCTTTCCGAGGAAGAACTGACTGCCGGGCTTCTCGCCGCCGAGCGGCAACTATGCCGTGCGTATGCGTGGATGCTGTCCATGGTGGGCGAGATAGACCAGCGCGGTGTGGCTGTGGGTAAGGGTTTCCGTAGCACTCAGGTGATGCTGGTGCGGTCGTTGCGGATCTCGCAGAAGGAAGCGAACGCGCGGGTCGCCCAGGCGACCGCGGTGCTGCCGGTGATGCGGAACGCGTTGGCAGCCGGTGATATCAACCGTGAACACGCCCACGAGATCGCCCAGGTCTTGACCCACGCCCCGGATTCCGTGACTCCGGAGGAGCTGGCGGCCAACGAGACCACTCTGGTCGAGCTGGCCCATGAAGCCCCACCCGCGACTCTGCGGAAGGTAGGCCAGCGGATTCAGGCCTACTGGGACTTCGACGGCGTGGACCCCGACAAACGAGAACAGGACCTGGCCCGCCCCCTCCGGGAATTCCGCTACACCCGCACCCGTGACGGCCGAATGAAATACACCGGCGAGTTCGACCCCGATACCGCGACCCTCGCCGAGCAGCTCTTCACCGTGCTCGCGAAACCGGATCCTGCCGACTCTTTCGGCAACCCGGACCCGCGAACCCGATCACAACGCCAGGGTGACGCCATCGCCGCCGTGCTCGACCTCGCTGCCCGCGCCCCCGACCTGCCCGTCAAAGCCGGTGAACGAGCCGTCGCCACCATCACCGTCAGCTTGGACGACCTGCAACGCCGCGCCGGAACGGTCATGCTCGACGGACACGACCCCATGACCGTCTCCCAGCTACGCCGCTTGTGCTGCGACGCGAAAGTCCTCCCGGCTGTCCTCGGCGGCTCCGGTGAAGTGTTGGACTTGGGCCGTGCTGTCCGAACCGCCACCCCCGCTCAACGACGGGCTTTGGCTGTGCGGGACAAGGGATGCACTGCCCCTTGGTGCACGAGAGGCGCGAAATGGACCACGCCACACCACATCGAGTACTGGACCAATCCTCACGGTGGCCCCGGCGGCCCAACCGATATCGGGAACATGGCGTTGATGTGCGACCGCGACCACCTCCTCGCCCACCATGGCGGCTGGGACATCCGGCTCCGCAACGGAGTGGTCGAGTGGATCCCGCCTGCATGGCTGGACCCGCAACGAAGACCCCGCCGCAACACCGCCCACGACCCACCCGGCGTGCGTGCCGCCTGACCAGGCGGGCCGCGTAAGCAGGTGCCTCGGACGGATGGTGTGTCATGTGGACCGTGTGACCGACAGTGCCGGGTCGCGTGTCGTTGTGAATGGGTTTGGTGGTGTTGTCTCGGAAGTCGGTGGGCGATGTCGTCGTTCCCGATGTGTCGCAAGGATGGTGACAGGGCTCGTTGGCCGGGGAAGGCTGCGGAAGGCCACGACTGGCGGGACGATGTATCTGGGCAGATGCTCAGAGCCTGTCACGTTTTTTGTGTAAGCTAGAGGTGATTGCTTACATTTGTAGGTTATCAGAAGAGTATGCGTCCGGGGAAGATGTCGATCAGTGTGTTGAGTGCCACCTTCCAGCCGCGTGTTCCGGTTCCTGATTCACCACCGCGTTGACTGGATATGTTGCGGAGTCCGAGGTAGAGAAGTTTCATTGCGGCGTCTTTGTCGGGGAAGTGGCCGCGATTCTTGGTGATTTTGCGGAGTTGGAAGTTGATAGACTCGATGGCGTTGGTGGTGTAGACGATTTTGCGGAGTTCGGGTGGGTAGTCGAGGAATGGGATGAACTCGTCCCATGCGTTGCGCCACACGTCGACAGCGCCCGGGTATTGGGTACCGAATTGTTTGTCGAATTCGGCCAGGCCGAGCTCGGCTGCTTCGAGAGTGGGCGCGGTATAGATTTCTTTCATCGCTTTGACGATCTTCTTGCGGTCGCCGTAGGACACGAATCGCATCGCGTTGCGGATGACGTGCACAACACAAGTCTGCACGACAGTGTCCGGGAAGATCGCGTGAATCGCGTCGGGCAGGCCAGTCAGTCCGTCGCAGCAGGCGATGAGGATGTCCTTGACACCTCGGTTACGCAGGTCGGACAAGACCTTCTGCCAGAACTTCGCTCCCTCGGTGTCCTGGATCCAGCATCCCAGGGCGTGCTTGCGGCCGTCCACGTCGACCCCGATGGCCAGGTAAGCGACCTTGGTGGTGACGACCCCGTTGTCCTTGACCCGGATCCGGATTCCGTCGACATACAGGATCGGATAAACCTCGTCCAGCGGGCGCGATTGCCATGCTTTGATCTCGTCGACCACCACGTCGGTGATATTCGAGATCAATTCCCGAGACGCGTTCACGCCATACACTTCACGTAAATGCGCCTCGATATCACGTGTCGTCATACCGTGCGAATAGAGCGACGGGATCATGTCATCAATGTTGCCGATACGCCGTGCTCGTTTCGGCACGATAGCCGGTTCGAACGAGCCATTCCGGTCACGAGGTACCTCAATATCGACCGGGCCATTCGTGGTCGACACAGTTTTCCGGGACTTTCCGTTACGAGAATTACCGGACCCATGACCTGCCGGGTCACCGGCATCGTAGCCCAAATGGTCGGTCAACTCGGCCTGCAAAGCGCGTTCCAGCACCGCTTTGGTCATCTGATTCAGCAGGCCGTCCACGCCGTCGATCGGCGTGCCGGCCGATTTCGCGTCCTTCAGCAACGCGTCAATCGCAGACGGCGAGAACGCGTCCGCGAGCCGCCGCGCCGCCGTCTCGTCACCCTCACGAGACGATGTGTCCTGAGTCACTCGGTGTCCTTTCCGACCGCCAAACCAGCGAGTCGATCTTGGTACACCTCTGACTTACACGGTTGTCATGACACGCCCGATGCTCATCCGAGCCACCGCGAACTCCGCGAACCGCGCGCCAGCAAGACTGGATGACAACGCCGGATACCGATGCCAGGCAGGCAACGCTGGCCAACCAACCAACCAACCAACCAACCAGCCAAGCAACCAGTCAGCTAGTCAAGCAACCAACCAGCCTGCCCCGCCAAACCAGCCCGCGACCACGCCGCCAAATCCCACGTCACCCACAAAGACACCAAATCCCGTCCGAAACCCGCAAACAAGCCGGACCATCAGACAACCCATCACAGGCCTGTCGCCCGCTACGCACACCACATCAGACAACCTCTAAGACCCCGGCGGCCAAGGCAACGTAAGGAGGACCGATCACCGACGGAGGCTGATGGGCGGCACCGACGATCCCCGCAGGGTCAACTCGTCGATCGTCTCCGGGCGGTACGGCAGCGTCGCCAGGCGTTTCACCATCGTTTCTTCCGGACTGTCCACTTCGGTGCCGAAGAAGAACGCCCACTCGTGCTCGTCCGAGGCGAAGTAGACCGGTGAGCTGAACGTGTCCGTGAACCGGCGCCAGCACTGGAGGAGGGTCGAGTTGCGCCACAGCGTCGGGCAGCCGCCCTGGTACGCCACCACTCCGCCGGCGGTGAGCAGCTCCCGGCACAGGCTCAGGAACTCCTTGCCGTACAGGCGGTTGTGCTGTGCGTCGGTGCCGTCCTGCTCGTCCGGCAGGTCGACCAGGACGATGTCGTACTTTTCGGTGCAGCCGCGGATGAACTCCCAGCCGTCGGCGTAGTGCACGCGGATCGGGCCGTCGCCGCGCTCGGCGTCGGCCAGTTCGGCAGGCGAATAGCCGTAGGGCAGGTGTTCGGCGCAGAGCCGGACCGCCTGGGCGTCGATGTCTACGTGGTCGACGACCGACGCGCCCGCCGCCACCGCGATCCGGCACACCACGCCTTCGCTCGAACCGACCACCAGCACCCGGTCCACGCGGGCGGCCAGGAGCAGCGCGGGCACGAGCAGGGCCTCGTGGTAGACGAGCTGGCTGAGCTCGGTGCTCTGCCGCTCGTCGTCGCAGAACAACGAGATGCCCTGGGCGGTCTTGCCGATCACCAGGTGCTGGTAGCCGGTGCGGGTGTCGGCGAGCACGTCCGAAACGTGCCAGACCCTGGTCAGGCCGGCGCCGACCGGTTCCTCGATGTTCAACGGTCTTCCTGTCCTCTGTGGATGGTGGTGGTCCTGGACACGCCCGCACCGAGTTTGTCCTGCAGCAGGTGCACGGCCAGCTCCGGGTCCGCGCGGCGGCCGCAGGTGAACACGTCGACGAACACCGACCCGCTTTCGGGGTAGGAGTGGATCGACGCGTGCGACTCGGACAGCAACGCGAGCACGGTGATGCCCTGCGGCTCGAACCGCTTGAACGTCAGTTCGCACACCGTCGCCCCGGCCTGCTCCAACGCGCGTCGCAAGCTCTCGCACAGGAAACCGGCGTCGTCGAGAACCTCGGGCGACACTCCTGAAAACTCCGTGAGCACGTGCCGGCCGGCGAACTCGCCGACCTCGCCCGGTTCGCCGCCGACGAAGTACGTCCGCAACGGCGGGAAGCCGTTGAACGACACCGACGAGTAGCTCTGGGTGTACGCGCCCGTGTTCAGGATGTCGACGTGGTCACCGGCCTGCAACGCCAGCGGCAGGCGGTACGGGGTGTGCTGGTAGAGCACGTCGTCACCGTCGCAAGTGGGCCCGGCGATCACGACCGGGCCGTCCGGAGTGCCGTCGTGCGCGGTCTCCAGGCGGTAGGCGATGGCTTCGTTCTCCGTCTCGGCCATCCCGCCGTACCGCCCGATATCCAGGTACACCCAGCGTTTCTCGTCCGTCGAGGACTTGCGGGACACCAGCACGACCTCGCTGCGGATCATCCCGGCGTCGGCCACCACCGCCCGGCCCGGCTCGAACGCCAGGTCCGGCGCGACGGGGAAGTGACGCTTGACCGACGCGCGGATGGCTGCCGTGTAATCGGCCAGTGGCGGCGGAGCGGTCGCGTACCGGCTCGGCAGCCCGCCGCCGATGTTCAAGCCGCGCAACGAAACGCCCCGCGCGGCCACCGCGCGGGTGACCATGGCGGCGGTGGCGATGCCGGCGTCCCACGCCCGTGGGTCGAGGTGCTGGGAGCCGACGTGAAACGCGACGCCTTCCGGGTCCAGCCCGAGGGCCGCGGCGCGCGTGAGCAGGTCCACCGCCATTTCCGGGGCACAGCCGAACTTCTGCCCGAACGGGGTCTGCGAGCCGGGACTGTCCACGAGAATCCGGCACGACACCGTCGATCCGGGCGCGTGCTCGGCGATGTTCGTGAGGTCCGGGAGGCTGTCGAAGGTGAACCGCCGAACGCCGGCCCGGTAGGCGAACGCGATGTCCCGCGCCTTCTTCACGGTGTTGCCGTAGGAGATCAGCTCGGGGCGGGCGCCCTGGGCGAGGCACAGCTCGATCTCCTCGCGCCCGGCCACGTCGAAGCCGGCCCCCGCGCGAACGAGCAGCCGGACGACCTCCGGCGCCGGGTTCGCCTTCACCGCGTAGTACATCCGCGCCTCGGGCAGCGCTTCCCGAAGCCGCGTATAGCCTTCCCGCACCGCGTCGAGATCAACCACGAGGCACGGCGTCGGGGGGCTGCGGTCATCGAGGAACGCACGGCACCGTTCCGACGCCTGCGGGAGAGCTTCGATCACACGAGCCAGCGTAGCTTCCGGCCCCGGCGCGGCCGGACTCCCGCGGAATCGCCGCCCGGCCCCGGGAACCGGTGGTGAGCGGACGACCGCAGCGCGTGGTGACTCAGCGGGCCGGGGCCGGGGCCGGGAGGCTGAGGCGCCCGTCGTGGACTTCGGCGATCTGGTCGGCGGCGGTCAGGTGGGTGCGGTCGTGGGTGACCAGGACGGTGGCGGTGGCCTGCTGGTGGGTGAGGCGGGTGATGAGGTCGATGACGGCGGCGCCGCGCTGGTGGTCGAGGGCGCTGGTGGGCTCGTCGACCAGCAGCACGGTGGGCACGTTCATCAGGGCGCGGGCGATGCTGACGCGCTGGCGCTGGCCGCCGGAGAGCTGATGGGGGCGGCGGCCGGCCTGGGCGGCGAGGCCGACGGCGTCGAGCAGGTCCATGGCGCGGCCGCGAGCCTTGGCGGGGGAGCGGCCGTCGAGCTGGGCCATCACCTGGAGCTGTTCGGCGGCGGTCAGGGAGGGCAGCAGGTTGGGCTGCTGGAAGACGATGCCGATCTTGTGGCGGCGCAGGTCGGTGAGCTCACCGCGGGTCAGCCCGGCGGTGGTGGTGCCGTCGACGGTGACGGTGCCGGCGTCGGGGGTGATGAGGGTGGCGGCGACGGCCAGCAGGCTGGACTTCCCGGAGCCGGACGGGCCGGCCACGACGGTCAGGCTGCCCCGCGGCACGTCCAGGGTGACCTGGTCGAGGGCGGTGAGGCGGGAGTCGCCGTCGGGGTAGGTGAGGGTGACGTCGGTCAGGTTCAGGCTCATCGGGCGCTCCCCAGTGCGGTCAGCGGGTCGACCGCGGTGATGCGGCGGACGGACAGGGCGGCCCCGAGCACACCGAGCAGGATCATCACGGCGGCCGGGACGAGGACGGTGGCCGGGGTCAGGACGAAGGGCACGGCCGAGCCGGAGAGGACGGCGCCCAGTCCGGCGGCGAGGCCGGTGCCGGCGAGCGTGCCGCCGGTGAGCAGGACAACGGCCTGGCCGAGGGCGTCCTTCAGCAGCCCGGCGGTGGTGGCGCCCAGTGCTTTGAGGACGGCGATGTCGCCACTGCGCTGGATGGTCCAGACGGTGAAGAAGGCGCCGATCACCAAGGCGGAGATGGCGAACAGGAAGCCGCGCATCAGTTGCAGGGAGCCGTTTTCGGACGTGTAGGAGCCGATCGCGGACAGTGAGTCGTCCTTGGTGACCGTTCTGGTGCCCGCGGCCCGGTCGGTGGCCGCCAGGTCGGCGCCAGCGGCGGTGTTCAGGGCGATCACGGTCGCGGCCGGGCGGTCGCCGGTGCCGGAGGGCGGGACGGTGCTCCGCCAGGCGTCGAGGCTGGTCCAGATCACCGGGGTGTGGCTGAACGAGGCGTCGCCCGCCACCGCGGCCACGGTCATCCGCTGCCCGGCCACGGTCACCGCGGCGCCGGTGGTGACGCCGAGATCGTCGGCGGCCGTGGTGGACAGCACCACCGACTGTCCGGCGAGTTTGCCGCTGTCCGGGGCGAGGGCGGAGCCGGGCCGGACGCCGAACGCGGAGACGGCGGTGCTGCGATCACCGGCGGCGGCCTTGGTGGTGGTGATGCCGAGCGGTTCGGCGCTGAGGACACCGGGAGCCCCGGCCCATTGCCGCCACTGCTTTTCGGTGACGGTGGAGCCGGAGTACGACAGGGCCTGGCCGCCGCTGGGCGCGGTGAAGGCGATCTGGCCGGCGGGCAGGCCGGTGATCGCGGAGATGTTCTGCCGGCCCAGCCCGGCGGTCAGTCCGGACAGCAGGCCGACCAGCAGGGTGATCAGCACAACAACGGTGCCCATCAGGGCGAAGCGCCCTTTGGCGAACTTCAGGTCTCTCCAGGCGACGTACACGATTTCTCTTTCAGACGGCGGGGATCGGTGTGCCCCCTACGGTCCCCGCCAGTCCCTTGTGGAGGCATCCGGCCAGGGACAGCACTTCGCGCGCCGGAAGGAGGCGCGCCGGTTCTACCTTTTGATGGAGGCGTCCGGCGATCGGCCTCCGTAACCTGGACATACTGTGCAACCTGAACACACTGTGAACGCTCCCGTACTGACCCCGACCAGCCGGACGCTGTCCTGGTGCCTGCACCTGCTGGTCGTCGGCCTGCTCGGGCTGGCAGGCGGCCGGGCGGTGGCCGACCGCCTGCCGCAGGCCGCGGCGGTCGTCGCTGTGGCGGTGGCGTGCGGGCTGGTGTACGCGGCCGGGCCGCTGCTGCCGCGCGTCCGCACGTCGCGGCGGGCGGCCGCCGGGTGGCTGGCCTTGGTGGGCGTCGTGTGGCTGGCCCTGCTGGCTTTGACGCCCGACGGGGTGTGGGTCGCGTTCCCGTTGTACTTCCTTCAGCTGCACCTGCTTTCGCGCCGGGCCGGGCTGGCCGCGGTGGCCGTGACCGCGCTCGCGGCGATCGGCGCCTTCGCCGCCCACCGGGGATCCCTCAGCCCGGCCATCGCGATCGGCCCGGCGCTGGGCGCGGCGGTCGCGGTCGCGGTGGTGTGGGGGTATCAGGCCCTGTACCGGGAGAGCGAGCACCGCCGGCGCCTGATCGAGGAACTCACCGCCACCCGCGCCGACCTGGCCGAGGCCCAGCACGAAGCCGGGGTGCTGGCCGAACGGGAACGGCTGGCCCGCGAGATCCACGACACCCTGGCCCAGGGGCTGTCGAGCATCCAGTTGCTGTTGCGAGCTGCCGGGCGCGACCTGCCCGACACCTCGGTCAACGCCGCCCGTTACGTGGAGCAGGCCCGCCAGGCCGCGGCGGACAACCTCGCCGAAGCCCGCCGGTTCGTCGCCGCCCTCACCCCGCCCGCGCTGGACGACACCACGCTGGCCGGCGCGCTGACCCGCCTGTGCGCCACGATCAGTGCCCGCGAGATCAGTGCCCGCGAGACCAGTGCCCACGAGACCAGTGCCCGCGACCGGATCACGGCGCGCTTCCACCTCACCGGCGATGCCGTGCCACTGCCGACCGCGCACGAGGTCGCCCTGCTGCGCATCGCCCAGGCCGCACTCGCGAACACGGTCCGCCACTCCCAGGCGACCACCGTCGAGGTCACCCTCAGCTACCTCGGCGACCACGTCGCGCTGGACGTCGTCGACGACGGCACCGGCTTCGACCCCGGCCGGCTGCTCGCCCCGGACCCCGCGAGCGGCGGCTTCGGACTGGCGGCCATCCGGACCCGCACACACGCGCTCGGCGGCACTGTCACTATCGAATCCGGCGCCGGTCGCGGCACGGCTTTGGCTGTGCAGCTCCCTCTTCTCCCGCCCACCGAGAGTCTCCCGCCCGCTGAGAGCAAGCCCGGGGCCCGCCCATGACCGACACCCCCATCCGCCTGCTCCTGGCCGACGACCACCCCGTCGTGCGGGCCGGGCTCCGGGCCGTGCTGGAGACCGAACCCGGCCTCGTCGTGGTGGCCGAAGCCGCGACCGCGGAGGCGGCGGTCGCCCGCGCGGCCGAGGGCGACATCGACGTGGTGCTGATGGACCTGCAGTTCGGCGCGGGCATGAACGGCGCCGAGGCGACCGCCGCGATCACCGCCCGGCCCGGTGGCCCCCGCGTCCTGGTCGTCACCACCTACGACACCGACGCCGACACCCTGCCCGCCATCGAGGCCGGTGCCACCGGTTACCTCCTCAAGGACGCCCTTCCCGAGGACCTGGCCGCCGCCGTGCGCACCGCCGCGGCCGGGCGCACCACCCTCGCCCCCACTGTCGCCGACCGCCTGATGAGCCGGTTGCGCACTCCCGGCACCGCACTGACCCGACGTGAGATCGAAGTCCTCACGCTGGTCGCCGGCGGCCTGTCCAACCAGGCCCTCGCCAGCCGGCTCCACCTCACCGAGGGCACCGTCAAATCCCACCTGGCCCGCGTCTACACCAAGCTCGGCGTCGACTCGCGCACCGCCGCCGTGGCCGCCGCGACCGACCTGGGCCTGATCCGCCGCTGACCGGGTTCCGTCTCGAAGCACGAGTTCGTTCGGCTGGATGGATCTCCGGCCCGGGATTCGTCACGCGCTACGAACGGACGGTGCGCGAAAGCTCCTAGGGTCGCCCATAGCGAGGCGACACGAGGCGAGGAGACGAAGCATGCGGACACTCTTGCGCGGCGGCCGCGTCATCGACCCGGCGACGGGTTTCGACGGCACCGCCGACGTACTGGTGGCCGACGGGGTGGTCACCGCCGTCGGGGCGGGCCTGCAAGCCGCTCCCGGAGACACCGAGATCGACGTCTCCGGGCTCGTCGTCGGGCCCGGGTTCATCGACCTGCACAGCCACGTGCACACCATCGCCGGCCATCGGCTGCAGGCGATGGACGGGGTGACCACGGCGCTCGACCTGGAGGCCGGGCTGATGCCCATCGAGCGGGCCTACGCCGAGGCCGCCGCGGCGGGACGCCCGCTGCACTACGGCTTCTCCGCCTCGTGGGGCGGCGCCCGGGCCAAGGTGCTCGCCGGGATCGAGCCCGACGCGAACATCGGCAGCGGGCTCACCGTGCTCGGGAACCCGGTCTGGCAACGGTCTTCGTCGCCGAGCGAGCTCGCCGCCTGGTTGTCCCTTGTGGAGGGTGAGCTGGCCGCGGGCGCGCTCGGGGTCGGCGTGCTGCTCGGCTACGCGCCCGCCACCGATCCGGCCGAGTTCCTGGCCCTGGCCAGGCTCGCCAAGGAAGCCGGTGTGCCCACGTACACGCACGTGCGCGAGCTGGTGGAGGTCGATCCGGCCACGCCCGCCGACGGATCCGAGGAGATCGCCATCGTCGCGGCCGAGACCGGCGCCGCGATGCACCACTGCCACGTCAACAGCACCTCCGGACGGCACGTCGACCGGGTCCTCGCCGCGCTGGAGGCCGGGCGTTCCGCCGGGTCGCGGGTGACGGTCGAGGCGTACCCGTACGGCGCGGGCAGCACCGGGATCGGCGCGGCCTTCCTCTCGCCGGAGCGGCTGAAGATGAAGGGCCTGAGCCCGTCGAACGTGCTGATGCTGGAGACGGGGGAGCGGTTCTCCGACGAGGCCCGCCTGCTCCAGGTGCGCGCCGAGGACCCGGGGGCGCCGTGCATCCTGGAGTTCCTCGACGAGAAGGACCCGAGCGACCGTGCGCTGCTGCACCAGGCGCTCGCGTTCCCCGACGCGATCGTCGCCAGTGACGCGATGCCCGTGTACTGGAAGGACGGTGGCAACGAGTCCACCGAATGGCCACTGCCGCCGGGTGGCACGACGCATCCGCGAACGGCCGGGACGTACGCCAAGACGCTGCGCCTGATGGTGCGCGAGAGCGCGGCCTGGACCTGGCTGGAGGCGTTCCGGCGCTGTTCCTACCTGCCGGCGCGGGTGCTCGACGAGGTCGCTCCCGCCGCGCGGGCGAAAGGCCGGCTCGACGTGGGGGCGGACGCCGACATCGTGGTCCTCGACCCCGCCTCGATCACGGACGCGGCGACCTACTTCGACTCGACCCGGCCCTCGGTCGGCATCCGGCACCTGTTCGTTTCGGGGGTTCCCGTGGTCAGTGACGGGGAATTGCGCACCGACGCCTTCCCCGGCCGGCCGCTGCGAGGCGAACCGCGATGACCGAACCCGACGTGCGCGCTCTCCTCTCGGACATCGAGACCCTGGTGTGCTGCGAGTCCCCGTCGTCCGATCACGCGGCCGTGGCCCGCAGCGCCGAAGTGCTGGCGGGGGTGGGCCGGGCGCTGCTGGGCGTGGAACCCGAGCGGATCGTCCTCGACGGGTGCACCCACCTGCGCTGGCGGTTCGGCGACGGCCCGCGGCGGGTGCTGCTGCTGGGCCACCACGACACGGTGTGGCCGGCGGGATCGCTGGAGTCCCACCCGTTCTCGGTGACCGATGGAATCCTGCGCGGGCCCGGCTGCTTCGACATGAAGGCCGGGGTCGTGATGGCGCTGCACGCCGCCGCGGCGCTGCCCGATCGCACCGGACTGTCCATTTTGGTCACCGGGGACGAGGAACTCGGCTCGCCGTCGTCGCGCGGGCTGATCGAGGAAGAGGCGCGTGGCTGCGAAGCGGCGTTCGTGCTCGAAGCTTCGGCCGACGGCGGTGCGCTGAAAACCCGTCGCAAAGGCGTTTCCCACTACCGGATCGAGGTCACCGGCCGGGCCGCGCACGCCGGGCTCGAACCGGAGAACGGGGTCAACGCCGGGATCGAGGTCTCGCACCAGGTCCTCGCCGCGGCGGCGCTCGCGGATCCGGAACGGGGCACGAGCGTGGTGCCCACGGTCATCTCGGCGGGCACCACCGTCAACACCGTTCCCGCGGCGGCCAGCGTGGCGGTCGACGTGCGCGTGTGGGACGACGCCGAGCAGCTCCGCGTCGACCGGGCGATGCGGGAACTGCGCCCGGTACTGGAAAACGCCCAGGTGCGGATCCACGGTGGCATCAACCGCCCGCCGCTGGAGGCGTCGGCCGGGTTGTTCCGGCTCGCTCAGGAGCTGTCGGCGGATCTCGGGTTCGGTGAGCTGGCCGAGGCTTCGGTCGGCGGTGCCTCGGACGGCAATTACACCGCGGGGCTGGGAGTTCCGACGCTCGACGGCCTCGGCGCCGTCGGCGGCGGCGCGCACGCCGACCACGAACACGTCGTCGTCGCGGAACTGCCGCGCCGCACGGCGTTGCTCACCGCGCTCGTCGAAAACGTGCTGACTCTCCGGGGGAGTCGGGAAAGGAGTATCCCGTGACGAACCTGACGACGAATGCGGAAAGCCCGCTCACCCGGGCGGCCAACGACGAGGCGGTGGCCGCCGCGCGGGCCGCGGCCGGGGCCGCGGGCGTCGAAATCCGTGAGCTGACCGAGGTCGCCGAGCTGTCCGCGGTCGGCGACCTGTTCGAGTCGATCTGGCGGTCCGCGCCCGGCGCCCGGCCGCTGACCACGGAACTGCTGCGGGCGATGTCCAGCGCCGGGAACTACGTCGCCGGCGCCTTCGCGGAGGGCGAACTCCTGGGGGCCTGTTTCGGTTTCTTCGGCCACCCCGGCAAAGGCGGCCTGCACAGCCACATCGCCGGGGTGGCGCCGTCCGGCGCGGGCCGGGGGATCGGCCAGGCGCTCAAGCTGCACCAGCGCGGCTGGGCGCTGGCCCAGGACCTTTCGCTGATCACCTGGACCTTCGACCCGCTGGTGCGGCGCAACGCCTATTTCAACCTCGGCAAGCTCGGCGCGCTCCCGCTGCGGTACCTGCCCGACTTCTACGGGCCGATGCTGGACCGCATCAACGGCTCGGGCGACACCGACCGCCTGATGGTCGGCTGGGACCTGACGAGCCCGGCCGTACGGTCCGCGTCGTTCGGCGAACCGGTGCTGGCCGACGCGGGCGCTTTGCGGGCTCAGGGGGCCGCGACGGCGCTCTCGGCCGGTCCCGGCGGCGGGCCGGTGACCGGGCCGGCCGACTCGCCGACCGTGCTCGTTGCCGTCCCGCCCGACATAGAACTGTTGCGCCGCAACGATCCCGGCCGCGCCGCGGCGTGGCGCACGGCGCTGCGCGAGGTGCTCGGCGGGCTGATGGCGGACAACGCGAGGGTCACCGGATTCGATCGTGCCGGCTGGTACGTGATCTCTAAGGAGCAGTCGTGAAACTCAGCGGTGTGGAACTGCGCCGGGTACGGATGCCGCTCGTCGCCCCGTTCCGGACCTCGTTCGGGACCCAGTCCGAACGGGAGCTCCTGCTCGTCCGCGCGGTGACCCCGAACGGCGAGGGCTGGGGCGAATGCGTCACGATGGCCGGCCCGCTCTACTCCTCGGAGTACAACGACGGCGCCGAGCACGTGCTCGTGAACCACCTGATCCCGGCGCTGCTGCACGCCGGCGACGTCACCGCGAACAAGGTGGCGACGCACCTGGCGAAGTTCAAGGGGCACCGGATGGCGAAGGGGGCGCTGGAGATGGCGGTCCTCGACGCCGAGCTCCGGGCGCACGACCGGTCCTTCGCCGCCGAGCTCGGGTCCACCCGCGACCGGGTGCCCTGCGGGGTTTCGGTCGGGATCATGGATTCCGTCCCGCAGCTGCTCGACGTCGTCGCCGGTTACCTCGACGAAGGCTACGTGCGCATCAAGCTGAAGATCGAACCCGGCTGGGACGTCGAGCCGGTGCGCGCGGTGCGCGAGCGCTTCGGTGACGACGTGCTGCTGCAGGTCGACGCGAACACCGCGTACACACTGGGGGACGCGCCGCTGCTGGCCCGGCTCGACCCGTTCGAGCTGCTCCTGATCGAGCAGCCGCTGGAAGAGGAGGACGTGCTCGGCCACGCCGAGCTGGCCCGGCGCATCCGGACGCCGATCTGCCTCGACGAGACGATCGTGTCGGCCAGGGCCGCCGCCGACGCCATCAAACTCGGCGCCTGCCAGATCGTGAACATCAAGCCGGGCCGCGTCGGCGGTTACCTCGAAGCCCGCCGGGTGCACGACGTCTGCGCGGCGCACGGGGTGCCGGTGTGGTGCGGCGGGATGATCGAGACCGGGCTGGGCCGGGCGGCCAACGTCGCGCTCGCCTCGCTGCCCGGGTTCACCCTCCCCGGCGACACCTCGGCGTCGGACCGGTTCTACCGCACCGACATCACTGAGCCGTTCGTGCTGGAGGCCGGGCACCTGCCGGTGCCGTCCGGCCCAGGGCTCGGGGTCACCCCGATCCCCGGGCTGCTCGAGGAGGTCACCACGGCGAAGGCCTGGATCGCTTCGTAGCCGCGCACGAATTCCGGGGGTGGATTTGGTCGCGCCGGACCAGCGGGCCCGGCGTGGCCGGGGCTAGCTTCGGGGGATGGTGACACCGGCGTCCGGCCCATCGCCCACGACTCTATCGCCCACAACTCTGGGGCGTGTCCTCGACGATCTCGGGGAGGTGCTCCTGGAGCCGGTCGCGGTCGCCCGGTTCACCCGGAAGCAGCTCGGCGGGGTGGTCATCCACGATCCGCACGACGACGCCGAGTTCCCGCGCCACGCCGTGGTGCTGGGCGTCGGGGTGCGGGAGCCGGACGAGGTCGTCCGCCTGCTGCACGAGGCCGGCCGGCGCGGGGCGGTGGCGCTGGTCGTCCGGTCCCCGGTCACCCCGTCGCCGGAGTTCCGGCGCGCCGCGGACTCGTCCGGCGTCGCCCTGCTGGGGCTCGCGGCCGGCGCGTCCTGGACCCAGCTCGCCGCCATGCTGCGGACGCTGCTGGCCGAAGGCGACATCGGCGACGTCTCGCCGCAGACGCTGGGCGGTCTGCCCTCGGGCGACCTGTTCGCGCTCGCCAACGCGGTGGCCGCACTCCTGGACGCGCCGGTGACCATCGAGGACCGCAACTCGCGGGTCCTCGCGTTCTCCGGCCGCCAGGACGAGGCCGACTCGTCCCGCGTCGAGACCATCCTGGGCCGTCAGGTGCCCGAGCGGTTCACCCGCGACCTCGAACACGACGGCGTCTTCGAGCGGCTGTACCGCGACCATGCCCCGGTGTACGTCGACCCGCTCCGCTACGAGCACGAGGGGATCAGCCTGCCCCGCGTGGCCCTCGCCGTACGGGCGGGCGACGAGGTGCTGGGGTCGATCTGGGCGGCGGTGCGCGAGCCGTTGAGCGAGGAGCGGACCCAGGCGCTGGTCGACGCGGCCAAGCTCGTCGCGCTGCACCTGCTCCGGCTGCGGGCGGGCGCGGACGTCGAACGGCGGCTGCGCGCCGACCTGGTGAGCACGGCGCTCGAAGGCGGCACCGGGGCGCCGGAGGCCATCGCCCGGCTCGGCCTGCTGGGCCAGCCCTCGGTCGTGCTCGCCATGGGGCTGCTCGGCGCGTCCGAGCCCGACGACGACCTTCGCCTGGTCGCGGAACGCCAGCGGGTCGCCGACGCACTGGCCATGCACCTGAGCGCGGTCCAGCCGCGCTCGGCCGTCGCCCTCGTCGGCGACGTCGCCTACGGCATCGTCCCCATGCCGGGCAGCCACGCCGACTGCCTGGGGCGGGCGGTGCGGGTCGCGTCGACGTTCCTGGAGCGCACCGGACGCCGGGCGGCGGCGGCGATCGGCATCGGCGGGCTCGCGCTCGACGGCTCGGGCCTGCGCGCCTCGCGCGACGGCGCGGACCGGGCGTTGCGCGTGCTGCTCACCGGCGGCGGCGCCAAGCGGGTGACCACGGCCGAGGACGCCCACGTCGACGCGCTGATGCTGGAGCTGGCCGACCTCGCCGCGGCCCGGGGGGACGGCGCGACCGGCCCGGTCGCGCGGCTGCTGGACTACGACGCCCGGCACCAGTCCCAGCTCGTGCACACCCTGCGGTGCTGGCTGGACGCCTTCGGGGACATCACCGCCGCGTCCGCCGCCGCCTACGTCCACCCGAGCACGTTCCGGTACCGGCTGCGGCGGCTCGCCGAAGTCGGCGAGATCGACCTCGGCGACCCCGGGGACCGGTTCGCCGCCATGCTGCAGCTGCGGCTGCTGCCCCGGCGCGCGGCGACCGGCGCGTCGCAGGCCGAAGCGAGCTGACGCCCGCGCCGGGGTTCGTCGCCCCGGCCCGAAAGACCGCCGGATGTTCGTGTGAACGCACGAACTCCGGGCGGAACGCGCTGATCAGAATGAGGGATCTTCTCCCACGTTCCCGCGGAGGCGCCATGACGGCAGTGGTCAACGAAGACACCTGGACAGCGCGGCGGATCAACCGGACGGCGCTGATCACCATGACGGTGATGGTGTTCGCCTGGTCGATCGACTACATCGACCGGTTCTCGATCGGGATGGCGCTGCCCCTGATCGGGCGCGAGTTCGGCATCGGCAAGACCGAGCAGGGCTGGCTGGTCACCGTTTTCGCCCTGGTCTACATGGTCTGCCAGATCCCGGCCGGGTTCCTCGCCGACCGGTTCGGCGCGCGCGGGCCGATGCTGGTCACGCTGGTGCTCTGGTCGGTGTTCACCGCGCTGACCGGGATGGCGGGCACGTTCGGGATGCTGCTGGTCGTGCGCGGGCTTTTCGGCGTGTGCCAAGGGCTTTTCCCGGCGGCCTCGTTCAAGGCGGTCGCGGAGCGGACGACCCCGGCCAACCGGGCGACCAGCGCCGGCGTGATGCTGTCCGCGAGCGGGATCGGCTCGGGGGTGGCCCCGCTGATCGTCGGCCCGCTGCTGATGGCCGTCGGCTGGCGGCACACGTTCTTCTGGATGGCGGGGGTCGGCGCGGTCATCGGCGTCGTGGTCTGGGCGTTCCTGCCCAAGGCGCTGCCGGAAGCGCTCAGCAGCCTTCCGCGCACCGAGGCGAAAACCCCGGAGGTCTCGCGCAAGCAGCTGCTGAAGTCGCCGGTGATCTGGAAGTTCACGCTGCTGTTCTGCACCACCAACATGCTGAGCTACGGCCTGATCACCTGGGTGCCCAGCTACCTGCTGGAGGCCCGTGGCCTGACGCTGACCCAGACCGGCGTGGCCGCCGCCATCCCGATGCTGGTCAGCATCGGCACGACCATCCTCGGCGGCTGGCTGTTCGACCGGTACTTCCACGACCACGGCCGCTGGTACCTCGGCTCGGTCGCGCTGGTGACCGTGGTCCTGCTGGTCCTCATGGTGAACGCGGGCAGCACGGTGGAGTTCACCGTCTACGAGACGCTGGCCCTCGGCGTCTTCGGCCTGGCCACGATGGGCGTCTTCGGCCTGCCGCTGCGGGTGCTCCCCACGGCGCTGACCGGGATCGGCATGGGGGTGATGAACTTCGGCGGCCAGGTGGCCGGCGCGGTCGCCCCGCTCGCGATGGGCTGGCTGGCCGAGACCTTCTCCTACACCGCCGCGTTCGGGTTCCTGATCGGCAGCACGCTGCTCACCGTGGTGCTGGCGTTCTGGGTCCCGCAGAACCCCGCGCAGTTCGCCTTCGCCAGTCCTGAGCAGACAGGAGCGTCATGACCACCGCAGCCGAGACGGTCGCCACGATCAACCGCCGCGCGAAGGAGGTGGGAGTCCGGGTTTGGCTGCACGCGGCCGAAATCGGTGGTACGCGCGGGATCGGCATCGGCGAGGACGAACCGGTTGTCACGGCGTCGGTGTTCAAGGTCCCGGTCGCCCTGGAACTGGCCCGGCAGGCCGCCGAGGGCGCGTTCGACCTGGCCGGCCGGGTCACCGTCGCGCCGGGACACCCCACGCCCAGCCCGTACGGCCTGGCGACCTTCCGGCACGAGGTGGTGCTGTCCTGGCACGATCTGGCGATCCTGATGATCGGCATCAGCGACAACGTCGCCACCGACCTGATCCTCGCCGAGGTGGGTAAGGACGCCGTCAACGCGTCGTTGCGGCGCCTCGGCTTCGAGCACACCACCGTCCCGCAGGACTGCCGGGAGGTGCTGGACAGCATCGGCGAGGACCTCGGGCTGTCCTATGAGGACGACGAACGGCTGCTGGCCGAGCTGCCGTACGAGCAAGTGTCCGCGTTGCGCGCGCTGCGCCCGGAGCACACCTGCCGGACGACGGCCGCCGAGGCCACCCGGCTGCTCGGGTTGATCTGGCGCGACGAGGCGGCGGCGCCCGCCGCGTGCGCCGACGTCCGGCGCTGGCTGGAACTGCAGGTGTGGCCGCACCGGCTGCGGTCCGGGTTCCCGGACGACGGGATCCGCGTCAGCGGCAAGACCGGGACCCTGCCGTCGGTGCGCAACGAGGTCGGCGTGGTCGAGTACCCGGACGGGAGCCGTTACGCCGTGGGGGTTTTCACGCAGGCCGGGGACACGCGATCGCGGGTGCCGGAGCGGGACGCGTTCATCGGCTTCGCCGCGGCCGAGGCCCTCGGGTGGCTGCGGACGGCCGCGTGATTCGTCGGCCCGGACGAATTTTCCCGGCGCTGTCCTCGGTTCCGACGAACAAGTGACCTCCGTCACCGACCTAGCATTCCGGGGACGCCGGACCACCCCTTCCCGGACTCCCTTCCCTCGAAAATGAGGTGCACATGTCGAAACTCGCCGAAATCGATGCCTGGCTCCAGGAAAACCTGCCCGTACTCCTGGCCGAACACCAAGTGCCCGGCGCGGCGGTCGCGGTCTTCGCCGGCGGCGAGGTGATCGACCACGCGGCGGGCGTGCTGAACACGGACACCGGCGTGGAGTCCACAGTGGATTCCGTGTTCCAGATCGGCTCGATCACGAAGGTGTGGACGACCACGCTGGCGATGCAGCTCGTCGACGAGGGGCGGCTCGACCTCGACCGGCCGGTGCGGGCCTACCTGCCGGAGTTCGCCCTCGCCGACGAAGACGCCGCGGCGCGCATCACCGTCCGGCAGCTGACGAGTCACACCTCCGGGTTCGAGGGTGACATCTTCACCGACACCGGCCAGGGTGACGACTGCGTGGCCAAGCTGGTCGCGACGCTGTCCGAAGTGCCCCAGCTGTTCGCCCCGGGGGAGATGTTCTCCTACAACAACGCCGGCTACTGCGTGCTCGGCCGGGTCATCGAGGTGCTGCGCGGCAAGTCCTACGACGAATGCGTGCGCGACCACCTCTTCGCGCCGCTGGGGCTGACCCACGCGGCCGCCGGGCCGTACGACGCGATCCGCTACCGCGCCGCGATCGGCCACCTGCAGCCGTCGCCGGAGGACGCGCCGCGGCCCGCGCCGGTCTGGGCACTGGCCCGGTCGAACGCCCCGGCCGGCTCGACGCTCGCGATGCGCCCGCGGGACCTGCTGACCTTCGTCCGGATGCACCTCAACGGCGGCCGGGCCGACGACGGCACCCAGGTGCTCGCCCCGGAGTCGGTCCGCGCGATGCGGGAGCGGCAGGTGGAACTGCCCGACCTCGGCCTGATAGGCGGGGCCTGGGGGCTCGGCTGGATGCTCTTCGACTGGGCCGGCGGTCCGGTGATCGGCCACGACGGCGGCACCATCGGCCAGTCGTCGTTCCTGCGGGTGGTCCCCGGCCACGACGTCGCGGTGGCCCTGCTGACCAACGGCGGGCAGCCGTTGCGGGTGTACCTGGAGATCTTCCGGAAGGTGCTGGGCGACCTGGCCGGCGTCGAAGTCCCGGCGCTGCCGGAGCCGAACGCCGCCGAGGCCCCGGCCGACGCGGCCCGCTACGTCGGCGAGTACTCGTCGCGGGTGGCGGACACCGTGGTCAGCCAGGACGAGGACGGCAGGCTGTGGATCGAGCACACGGCGAAGGGGGTGATGGCCGAAGCCAGCGGCAGCGGGGCCACGGACAAGGCCGAGCTGCTGGGCTGGAGGGGCGACACGCTGGTCGCCACCCATCCGCAGCTCCCGGGTGCGTACATGTCGCACGCGTTCGTCGGTGACGACGGCGACGGGCGGGCGCTGTACCTCCACACCGGCCGGGCCGACCGGCGGGTGGGCTGATGAGCGCGATCGGCGACGAGATCGAAGCGGTCTTCGCGGACGCGGGGGCGCGGGGGTTCGTGCACGCGCGAGAGGTCGGCGTGACCGGCGGCCCCGAGGTCGGGGTCGGCGCGGACGACCCGGTGGTGCTCGCCTCGGTGTTCAAGATCCCGGTCGCGGTCGCCTACGCCCGGGAGGTGGTGGCGGGCCGGCTCGACGAGACCGAGCGCACCCGGGTCACCGCGCGGTACCGGATCGGCGGCATCGGCACCGCGGGCTGTGCCGACGACGTCGAAATGACCTGGCGGGACTTGGCGCGCTTCATGCTGACCATGAGCGACAACGCCGCGACCGACGTCGTGTACCACCGCGTCGGGCAGGCGGCGGTGGACCGCGTCCTCACGGACCTCGGGCTGTCCCGGACGCGGCTGATCGGCTGTTGTGAGGACCTGTTCGCCACGCTGGCCGCCGACCTCGGGGCCGCTTCCGGCGACATCGAAGAACTCCTCGCCGCGGCCACGCCGGAACAGCTGTGGCAGCTTTCGGTGCTCGACCCGGAGCGCACCACGTCGTCGACCCCGCGCGAGATCACCACGCTGCTGGACGCCGTCTGGACCGACCGGGCGGGCGAACCGGCCGCGTGCGAGAAGGTGCGCGCGATCATGGCGCAGCAGATCTGGCCGCACCGGATCTCGTCCGGCTTCCCGGCCGGTGTGTCGATCGCGGCGAAAACCGGGACGCTGCCGGCGATCCGCAACGAAGCCGGGGTGGTGACCCACGAGGACGGCCGTCAGTTCGCCGTCGCCGTGTTCACCCGCGCCGGATCGCTCGAAGACCGCCTGCCCCGGGTCGACGCCTCCATCGGCAAGGCCGCCCGCCTCGCCGTCGACCACCTTCGCGCGCTGCCCGTGAACCCGTAGGAGAACCCCGTGAAGACAGCTCAGCTCACCGCCGTTGTGGCGGGCGTGGTGGTTCTGACCGTGAGTGCCTGCGGGGCGACCGCGTCCGGGCCGGACCGGACCGCGAACCAGAAACTGGCCGACGGCAAGACTTTCACCCTCGCGGTCCCGACCGACCCGGGATCACTCGACCCGGCCATGACTGTCCTGGGGACCACCCGGCAGATCGACGCGTTCCTCTACGACGGCCTGGTGACCCTGGACGCCACGGGCAAGCCGGTCGCGAGCCTGGCGGACAAGTGGACGGCCACGACGACCACCGCGACCTTCACCCTGCGCAAGGGCGTCACCTGTGCCGACGGCGCCCCGCTGACCGCGCGCGACGTGGCCGCGAACATCAACTTCGTCGGGGATCCGGCGAACAAGTCGCCGATCGCGGGGGTCACGGTCAAGCCGGGGACGAAGGCGGTCGGCGACGACGGCGCCGGGACCGTCACGATCACCAGCGGGGCGCCGGACGCGTTCCTGCTCCGCAACGTGGGCGGCGTGCCGATCGTCTGTGCCAAGGGATTGGCCGACCGCGCGCCGCTCGCCAAGGGGCAGCAGGGCACCGGCATGTTCACCATGACCGAGATCGTGCCGAACGACCACTACACGCTCACCCGGCGCAAGGACTACACCTGGGGCCCCGGCGCGTGGCAGCGGGAGCAGCCCGGCCTGCCGGACCAGGTGGTCGTCCGGGTCATCCAGAACATGACGACGACGTCGAACCTGCTGCTGTCCGGGGAAGTCAACGCCGGCGCGATCACCGGCCAGGACACGCGGCGGCTGAGCGCGCAGAAGCTGTTCCACGCCGACTACACCCTCTCGGTCGGCGAGCTGTTCTTCAACCAGGCGCCCGGACGGCCCAGCGGCGACCCGGCCGTGCGCCGGGCACTGGTGCAGGCGCTCGACCTCGCCCAGGTCGGCAAGGTGCTCACCAGCGGCATCGGCGTGCCGGTCACGGGCCTGGTCACCGGGGAGCCGCTGGCGTGCACCGGCCAATCGGTCGACGGGAAGCTGCCCGGCTTCGACGCCGGCGCCGCCAAGGCCGCGCTCGACGCGGCGGGCTGGAAGCCGGGGGCCGACGGCGTGCGCGTCAAGGACGGCAAGCGGCTCGCGCTCACCGCCGTCTACGGCACGCAGCTCGGCCCGACCGCGGCCCCGGCCGCCGAACTGGTCCAGCAGTCCCTGAAGGGCATCGGCGCCGACCTCACGCTCAAGGGCGTCGACGGCCCCGGGGTGAGCCGGGTGCTGTTCGACACCGGGGACTGGGACATCTCGATGGTCCCGCTGGGGCTCACGCTGCCCAGCCAGCTGGTGCCGTTCGTGTCCGGGCCGCTGCCGCCGCAGGGCACCAACTTCGCGCACATCCAGAACGCCCAGTACGACGCCCTCACCGGCAAGGCGGCGTCGATGGCCGCGGACGCGGGCTGCCCGAGCTGGACGGCCGCGGAATCGGCCCTGCTCGAGCGGCTGGACGTGGTGCCGTTCGCGAACACGGTCGTGCCGACCTTCGGCGACAACGCGCGGTTCGAGATCAGCCAGGGCGCCATCAAGCCGTCGTCGATCCGGATGTACTCCTGATGACGGACCTGACCGCCGCGACCGCCACCGCCGCGGTGCCCGGTCCGCGGGCCGGGCCCTGGCTGTCGTTCGGGCTGCGCCGCCTCGGCCGGTTCGCCGTCTCGTTGTGGCTGCTGGTCACGATGGCGTTCCTGATGATCCAGCTGATCCCGGGCGACCCCGTCCGCGCGGCGCTCGGCCTGACCGCCCCGGCCGAGCTGGTGAACGCCCGGCGGGCGGCGCTCGGCCTCGACCATCCGCTGTGGTTGCAGTACTTCGACTACCTCGGCGGGCTGGTCCGGGGCGACTTCGGCACGTCGATGCTGAGCGGGGTGCCGGTTTCGCAGGTCATCGGCGACCGGCTGCCCGCGACGCTGGAGCTGGCGCTGCCCGCCTTCGCGGCGGTCATCGTCGTGGCGGTCCCGCTCGGCCTCCTGTTCGCCGTGCTGACCCGCGGCGGCCGGCGCCGGGGCGGCGAGCTGGCGTTCACCTCGACGACCGTCCTGCTCGCCGCCATCCCCGAGTTCCTGGTCGCGGTGGCGCTGGTGGCGTTCTTCGCGGTCCAGCTCGGCTGGTTCCCGGTGGCCGGGCACGAGGGATCGGGATCGCTGGTGCTCCCGGTCATCGCCCTCGCGCTCGGCCCGGCGTCGGTGCTCTCCCGCATCGTGCGGGTGGAGACGCTTTCCGTGCTGGGCAACGACTTCATTCGCACCGCGCGGGCGAAACGGCTGCCCGCGAGGCTGGTCTACGCCCGGCACGCGCTGCCGAACGCGCTCACCGCGACGCTGACCCTCGGCGGGATGATGCTGACCGGGCTGGTCGCGGGCACCGTGCTGGTGGAGAACGTCTTCGCCTGGCCGGGCCTCGGCTCGACGATCGCGCAGTCGATCCTGCAGAAGGACTACCCGCTGGTGCAGGGAATCGTGCTCGTCTACGGCGTCGGGGTGCTGCTGGTGAACCTGGCGGTCGACGTGCTGCTGGCCGTGCTCGACCCGCGCTCGACGATCCGGGAGGGCTGACATGAACCGGCGCGCAACTGTGCCAGTCGTTACTAATCCGACGGCAGCCACGGCGGAAACGGGTTGCGACGAGCAGGTCGGCTGCAGACCGCATCCGCCTACTTTCGGTCGGATGAGTAAATGGCTCGCGGCCCTGCGCACCCCGTTGGGCGCGTTCTCGGCCGTCCTGCTGGTACTGGTGATCGCGCTCGCGGTGCTGGGCCCGGTCCTGTGGCACGACCAGGCTTTCGCGATCGACACGAACGCGATCGCCCAGGGCCCGTCGGCGGCGCACTGGGCGGGCACCGACGAACTCGGCCGCGACATCTTCTACCGCGTCCTCGTGGCGGCCCGGCTGTCGATCGTGCTGGCCCTGCTCGCCACGGTGCTCGGCGTGGTGACCGGGCTCGTCCTCGGCACGCTGCCCTCGGTGCTGCCGCGCCCGCTCGGGCGGCTGCTGATCGCCGGGGTGAACGTCGCGGTCGCGTTCCCCGGCCTGTTGCTGGTGTTGTTCTTCTCGGTCATCTTCGGGGTGGGCACGCAGGGCGCGGTGCTGGCGGTCGGTTTCGCGCTGGCGCCGTCGGTCGCGCGGCTGGCGCAGACGATGGCCGCTTCGGTCACCGGCAAGGATTTCGTGGCGGCCGCCCGGGTCGCCGGGGTGGGCCGGATCCGGCTGCTGGTCCGGCACGTGCTGCCCAACATCGGGGAACCGCTGGTGGTCAACGCCACCATCGGCGCCGGCGGCGCGCTGCTCGCCTTCTCGGGCCTGTCGTTCCTCGGGATCGGCGTGCAGGCGCCCGACTACGACTGGGGACGGCTGCTCGGGGAGGGGCTCAACGGGATCTACCTCAACCCCGTGGCGGCGCTGGCGCCCGGCGTCGCGGTGGTGCTGGCCGGCCTCGCCTTCAACCTGACGGGCGAGACGGTCGCCGGCGTGATCGGCCTGCGGACCCGCGCTCCGCGGCCCGGACCGCCGCCGGTCACCGACGCCCGCGCGGAGGCGTCGCCGGAGCACGACGACGCCGTGCTGGTGGTCGAGAACCTCCGAGTCGCGTTCCCGCGTCCGGGCGGGTGGACGGTGCCCGTCCGGGGCGTGAGCTTCACCGTCCGGGCGGGCGAGGCGATCGGCGTCGTCGGCGAGTCCGGTTCGGGCAAGAGCCTGACCGGGCTGGCGGTGTCGCGGCTGATCGAGGCCCCCGGCGTCGTCACCGCGGACCGGCTGGAGTTCGCGGGCACACCCGTGCTGACGACGCCGGAGCGCGAGTTGCGCGGGCTGCTCGGCACGTCGCTGGCGATGGTGTTCCAGGACCCGATGACGTCGTTCAACCCGGCCCGGCGGATCGGCAGGCAGCTCGCGGAGGTGTCCGAGCAGCACCACGGACTTTCGCGGGCCCAGGCGTTCACGCGGGCCGTCGACCGGTTGCGCGCGGTGCGGATCCCGGCGGCGCAGCGGCGGGCCCGGCAGTACCCGCACGAGTTCTCCGGCGGGATGCGGCAGCGCGCGATGATCGGCATGGGCCTGATGGGCGACCCGCGGCTGATCATCGCCGACGAGCCGACCACGGCGCTGGACGTCACGGTGCAGCGGCAGCTGCTGCGCCTGCTGGCGCGGACGCGGGCCGAACGGGACACCGCGATCGTGCTGATCAGCCACGACATCGCGGTCGTTTCCCAGACCTGCGAACGGATCTTGGTCATGTATGGCGGGCGGGTCGTGGAGGACCTGCCGTCCGACCCCGGCGTGACCCCGCGCCATCCGTACACGCGGGCGCTGCTGGCCACGACGCTGGATCTCGAGACCGATCGCACCGCGGCGCTCGCGGTGATCCCCGGCCGCCCGCCGGAACCGGGCCGGATGCCGGCCGGCTGCGCGTTCGCCGCCCGCTGCCCGGCGGCGACCGACCGGTGCCGCACCGACGACCCGGCGCTGGAGCGGGTGACGCCGGTGCACCGGGTCGCCTGCTGGCATCCGGACGACACGCCGGTTTCCGTGCCCGAGCGGGAGACCGTGACCGCCGGAGGTGCGGAATGAGCGATCTCGTCTTCGACGCGGTGAGCGTGCGGTACGGCGGGCGGCGTGGTCTCACCGCGGTCGACCGGGTCGGCCTGACCGTCCCTTCGGGACAGGTCGTCGGGCTGGTCGGCGAATCGGGCTCGGGGAAGTCGACGCTCGCCCGCGCGGCGGTCGGGCTCGCCCCGGTCAGCGCGGGCGCGGTCCGGCTCGGCGGGGTGGACGTGCGGCAGCTGCCCCGGCGGCGTCCGCTGCAGATGGTGTTCCAGGATCCGTATTCCTCTTTGGACCCGCGGATGAGCATCGGCGAGTCGATCACCGAGGCGATCCCGCGTGGCGCGCTGTCCGGCCGGGCGGCGCGGGCGGGTGAGGTCGCGCGGCTGCTGGAACTGGTCAACCTCGACCCGGACCGGGCCGGGCAGCGGCCGGGCCAGCTCTCCGGCGGGCAGCGCCAGCGCGTGGCACTGGCCCGCGCGCTGGCGGGACGGCCGGAGGTGCTGATCGCGGACGAGATCACCTCCGCGCTCGACGTCTCGGTGCAGGGCGCGGTGCTCAACCTCGTGCGGTCCGTGCAACGGCAGCTCGGCCTGTCGATGCTGTTCATCTCGCACAACCTCGCCGTGGTGCGGTATGTCAGCGACATCGTCGCGGTGATGTACCTGGGCCGCATCGTCGAGGCCGGTCCCGCGCACCAGGTGCTCACCGATCCCCAGCACCCCTACACCCGCGATCTGCTCGCCGCGGCCCCCTCGGCGCACAAGTCCCTGTTCGACATCGGCACCGACGAGCCGGGCGAGACCGCCGACGCGGAACCCGCCGACCCGCACCACCCGCCGGGCGGCTGCCGCTACCACACCCGATGCCCGGTCGGCCCGCTCGTGCGGTCCGGCCGTGAACTTTGCCTCCGGGCGGATCCGGCCGAGGACGCGGCACACCGCCGTCACTCGGCCGCCTGCCACTTCAGCGAGGACACCCAGCCCGCGATCTCCCGAGGAGCCAGCGCATGACCCGACGCTTAGGCATCGAAGACCTGTACGACATCGCCGTGCCCAGCCAGCCCGCTTTGTCGCCCGACGGCAGCCGGATCGTCTACGTCCTGCGGACCGTCGACCGTGAGGCGGACCGCAACGTGGACACGCTGTGGGAAGTCGGCTCCAGCACGGGGGAGGCCCGGCAGCTCACGCGCGGAACCTCCGACGGGGCACCGAAATGGGCACCGGACGGCACCCGGATCGCCTTCCTGCGTGCCGAGGAGGCGCCGCCGCAGGTGTGGCTCCTGCCGGCGGCTGGTGGCGAGGCCGAGCCGGTCACGAAGCTCCCGCTCGGCGCGGGCGCGCCGGTCTGGAGCCCGGACGGGAGCAAGATCGCGTTCTCGGCGGCGGTCGACCTGACCGCGGAAGACGGCGCGCCCGCGCCGAACGTCCCGGTCGTGGCGGACCGGCTGGACTTCAAGGCGGACGGGGCCGGGCTGGTCAAGACCGTCCGCAAGCACCTGCACGTCCTGGACGCCGGCACCGGCGAGGTCCGGCAGGTCACCTTCGGCGACTGGCACGCGGGCGAGCCCACCTGGTCGCCCGACGGCGCGCAGCTGGCGTTCTCCGCGGCCCGCGACGGCGACGCCGACCTCACTTTCCGTTCCGGGGCCTACGTTCTCGACGTGACCGCGCGGATCGCCGAGCCGCGGCTGATCGGGTCCGGCGAGGGCATGGCCGGCCCGGTCGGCTGGACGGCTGACGGCAAGGCGCTGCTGGTCGTCGGCCGGGCCGACACCGCCGTCGGCCACCTCGGGTTGCTGCGCGTGCCGCTGGACGGCGGGGGCACCGTCGACCTGGCCGCCTCCCTCGACCGCAACGTGATGTCCGGCGGCTCCGGCTACCCGGGCGCGCTCCCGCAGCTGACCGCGGACGGCGACACCGTGGTGTTCGGCGTCCGGGACCGTGGCTGCACTCATCTGTACAAAGTGGACGTCGCCGGTGGCGGTCCGAGCGCGGTACTGGCGGGTGCCGGCCGCGTGGTGTCCGGAATGGACATCGCGGGCGGCACGGTGGCCGTCGTGCTGGCCACGGACACGTCGTTCGGCGAGATCGCGGTGCTCGACCTGGCCGGGGGACCGGCCGACGTGCGCACCAGCCACGGCGCGGCGCTGTCCGAAGTGGACCTGTTCGTCCGCGAGGAGCGGGAGTTCACCATCGGCGACGGCACCGTGGTGCAAGGCTGGCTGGTGCGCGATCCCGCGCGGACCGGCTCGCTGCCCCTGCTGCTCGACATCCACGGCGGCCCGCACAACGCCTGGAACGGCGCGGCCGACTCGGCCCACCTCTACCACCAGGTGCTGGCGGCGCGCGGCTGGGCGGTGCTGATGCTCAACCCGAGGGGCAGCGACGGCTACGGCGAGGCGTTCTACACCGCCGCGGTCGGCGGCTGGGGCGTGGCCGATGCTTCCGACTTCCTCGAACCACTCGACCAGCTCGTGGCCGAGGGCCTCGCCGACCCGGACCGGCTCGCCGTCACGGGATACAGCTACGGCGGGTTCATGACCTGCTACCTGACCAGCCGTGACGACCGCTTCGCCGCCGCCGTCACCGGGGGCGTGGTCAGTGACCTGACCAGCATGGCGGGCACCTCCGACGCCGGGCACTACCTCGGCGTCAGCGAACTCGGCACGCACTCGTGGGAGAACGAGTACGCCCCGTTCTCGCCGCTGGCCGAGGTCGCGAAGGTGCGGACGCCGACGCTGGTCGTGCAGGGCGCGGCCGACGAGCGCTGCCCGGTCGGGCAGGCCGAGCAGTGGTTCACCGCCCTGCGCGAGCGCGGCGTGCCGTCCCGCCTGGTGCTCTACCCCGGCGGCGCGCACCTGTTCATCCTCGACGGCCCGCCCTCGCACCGCGCCGACTTCAACCGGCGCGTCGTCGACTGGGTGGAGCAGTACGCGCCCCCGGCCGACGGGGTGGTGCGGGTGCCGATCGAGGCCGCGCACTGGCGCCGCCGTCTGGCGGAACTGGCGCGCAAGTACCGCGTTCCCGGTGCGGCACTGGGCATTCTGCGGGTCGGCACCGGCGAGGAGGTGCACGCGAGCCACGGGGTGCTGAACAAGGCCACCGGGGTCGAGGTCACCGACGACTCGCTGTTCCAGATCGGCTCGATCTCCAAGGTGTGGACCTCGACCGTGGTGCTGCGGCTGGTCGACGAAGGGCGGCTCGACCTGGACGCGCCGATCGCCGACGTGCTGCCGGAACTGCGGCTGGCCGATCCCGACGTGGCCAAGCAGGTGACCATGCGCCACCTGCTGACCCACACCAGCGGGATCGACGGCGACGTCTTCACCGACACCGGCCGTGGCGACGACTGCATCGAGCGTTACGTCGAGCAGCTCGACGAGACCGCGCAGAACCACCCGCTCGGCGCGACTTTCTCTTACTGCAACGCGGGTTTCGTGCTGATGGGCCGGGCGGTCGAGAAGCTGACCGGGCTGACCTGGGACGCCGCGATGCGGGAGAAGCTGTTCACCCCGCTAGGGCTGACGCACACGGTCACGCTCCCGGAAGAGGCCCTGCTGTTCCGCGCCGCCGTCGGCCACGCCGCGGTGGGCGACGCCGATCCGGAGCCGGTGCCCACCTGGCAGCTGCCCCGGTCGATGGGCCCGGCCGGGCTGATCTCCGCGCGGGCCGCGGACGTGCTCGCGTTCGCCCGGCTGCACCTGACCGGCGGGCTCACCGCGGCCGGGGAGCGGATCCTCACGGCGGAGTCCGCCGCCGCGATGGTCGAGAAGCAGGCCGACGTGCCCGACCAGCACACCATCGGCGACTCGTGGGGCCTCGGCTGGATCCGGGACGACTGGAACGGCACGAGGATCGTCGGCCACGACGGCAACACCATCGGCCAGTCGGCGTTCCTGCGGCTGCTGCCGGACCAGGGGCTCGCGGTCACCCTGCTCACCAACGGCGGCAACGCGCACGACCTGTATGTCGAGCTGTACCGGGAGATCTTCGCCGAACTGGCCGGTGTGGCCATGCCGCAGCCGCTCGAACCGCCGCCGGTCCCGGTCACCGTCGACGCGACCCGCCACCTCGGCGTCTACGAACGGGCCGGCTCGCTGACCGAGGTGCTGCGCGAGGACGGCGGGTTGCGCCTGCGGAACACGGTCACCGGGCCGTTGGCGGACCTGCTGCCGGAGAAGACGCGGGAGTTCGACCTCGTGCCGGTCACCGACACACTTTTCGTCTTCCGGGAGCCGGGCGCGGAGAACTGGACGCCGGTCGTCTTCTACACCCTGCCGACTGGTGAGCCGTACGTGCACTACGGCGTGCGGGCGACGCCGAAGGTGTCCTGAGTGGCCGTCAAGGACTCCTTGCCTACCTTGAGGGTAGGCAAGGAGTCCTTGACGGCGTGGGGCTGATTCTGGCCGGGACCGCTCAGCTGATCGCGGCGAGATGGTCCGAGACCGCCGAGACGTCACCGGCGTCGGAGATCAGCGCGACGTAACCGTCGGGACGGATCAGCACCAGGGTGTGTTCGGCCGCGCCATAGGCGTCGGCCAGGTGGCCTTCGGTGTCGGCGAGGTCGCCGGGCCCGGTCGGCCGTCCGACGACGCGGAGGGTGCTGAGGCCGGACGGAGCGGCGTCGACCGCGGGTGTGTTTCCGAAGCACAGCAACGTGAAGTGCCCGCCGCGGGTCAGGTCGAACAACCGGCAGTCGCCTTCCACCGTCGTCAGCTTGGTCGCGTCGGGAGCGCGGTCGCCGGCGCGGAGTACGGCGGTTTCGTCACGGTCGTCACGGTCGTCGCGGGCCAAGGCCGAGTCGCGGTAGCCGATGCCGAGCTGAGACGTGCGCGCATCGCGTTGGGTGGGGATGCCCTTCTGCTCCAGCGTCTCCTTGAGGCGCGCGTTCGAGAGCACGAGCACGCCGGCCGCGACCGGTCGCCGCTCGGCCTCGTAGCTGTCGAGCAGCGCCGGCGAGGCGCCGTTCACGACGGCCGCGAGCTTCCAGCCGAGGTTGTGCGAGTCCTGGATGCCGGTGTTCATCCCCTGGCCACCGGCGGGGGAGTGGATGTGCGCAGCGTCGCCGGCGAGGAAGACGTGGCCCTTGCGATAACGGTCGGCGAGGCGGATGTTGGCGCGCCACAACGACGACCACGCCGGTTCGTGGAGGCGGATGTCGGTGCGGCCGGTCCGCCGTTCGAGGATCGCCTGCAGGTTCGCGAGGCCGAGCCCGGGATCCTGGCCCGGCGCGATGGCGGCCTGGTACTGGAAGACGCCGGTCGAGGGCAGCGGGCAGAGGTTGAGGAGGCCGTCGTCGTGCCGCCACATGTGCCAGGCGCTGCGATCGAGGCCGTCGACCTCGACGTCGGCGACGATCATCCGCACCTCCTCGCGGGTCTCGCCCTCGAACGCGATCCCGGCCTGCTTGCGGACGACGCTGTGGCCGCCGTCGCAGCCGACCAGCCAGCGCGCGGTGACCGTCTCGGCCTCGCCGTTCTTGATGACCACCGCCGACACGCCCTCGTCCGACTGCTTGAAACTGTCGAGCACGGTGTCGAACTCAGGCGAGCCGCCGAGTTCCGCGAGCCGCAGCCGCAGGGCTTCTTCGATCCGCCATTCCGGCGTGACCAGGCTGTCCGGATAAGGGATGTCGGGAGGAACGCTCACCGTCTCGACGCCGGTCAGCGTCACCTGGCCGTCGGCATCGGTCGAACGGATCGGCATGGCCGTGCGGCCGTGCGCGAGCACGCGGTCGACGATGCCGAGATCGTCGAACACCTCGAGGGTGCGCGGCTGGATGCCCTTGCCACGCGAGCCGGGCTGCGGGTCGGGGGCGGCCTCGATCAGGCGGAAGGAAACACCGGTGCGGGCGAGCTCGCAGGCCAGCGTCAGCCCGGTCGGACCGGCGCCGGCGATCAGCACCGTCGGCGCGTTCCGCCCGGTTGGCGCGTTCGGCACGTTCCGCACCGTTGACGCGATCGGCCCCGTCGGCGCGTTCGACACTCGTGGCGGCAGCTTCGGTTCCATCGGCTCATCCCCCCGTTCAAGAAATGAATCTCCTTCTAAGCACGGTACGGAGCCTTGTTAAGGAAGGCAAGTCCTTCTATCGTGCCTTGATGGTCACCGAGGCGTCCGAACCCGTCCGCCGTCGACGGCACGGCGAGCAGCTCGAGTCCGCGCTGCTCGCCGCCGGATGGGACGAGCTGGTGGAAGCCGGGTACGCCCGCCTGACGATGGAATCGGTCGCCGCCCGCGCCCGTACCGGGAGTGCGGTGCTGTATCGCCGCTGGGCCAACAAGGACGAGCTCGTGCTCGCCGCGATCGAGCACCACCGCATCGCCAACCCGGTCGCCACTCCCGACACCGGCGCGCTGCGCGGCGACCTGCTCGCCCAGCTGACGGCCATGAGCGAAGCCCTTGCCGGGTTCTTCGCCGTCGCCACGGCCGTCGCCTTTTCGGGGCTGCTGGCCGGAACCGGCCTCACCCCCGCGAAGGTTCGCGACAAGGTCATGGACGCCCAGGCGCTCCCGCGGCTCCGGACCATCTACCAGCGCGCCCACGACCGGGGCGAGATCGACCTCCGGCGCATTCCCCCGGCCGTGCTCGCGATGCCGTTCGACCTGGCGCGGCACGACCTGCTGATGGACCTCGAGCCGCTGAAGCCCGCCCGCATCCGGTCGATCGTCGACGAGCTCTTCCTGCCCCTGGTGCGGGACTCGATAATCAAGGACTTAACCAATAACTCGATCGAGGGCGAACCGGACGTCACGGGCAACCGCAGCTTCGAGCTGTTCAGCTCGATCATGGGGGCGCGGCGCCGGGCCGTCGAGGAGTGGGTCCGCGCCCGCGACCTCAGCTTCGAGCAGGCCATGGTGATCGGGTACCTGGAGCGGCGGCCGGGCGCCATCCAGCGCGACATCGCGGGGATGAGCCGCACGACCGCGGCGAACGTCTCGCTCCTGCTCAAGGGTCTCGAACGCCGCGGGCTCGTCGAGCGCCGCACCGAAAGCGGCGATGAACGCACCAAACGGGTCTACGCCACCCCGGCGGGCATCACGCTCATCGCCGGGCTCGACGCCGCGATGGCCGAGGTCGACAAGGCGGTTTTCGCTCCGCTGAACGAGGCCGAACGGTCCGGCCTCGAAGCCCTGCTCGACAAGATCAACGCGGGACTCCCGCAGCCGGCCGAACGGTAAGCGCGGCCCGTCCACCCGAAACTCACACACAACTCCTGCCGACCCAGCTCGCGCAACGCCAGGCCGACGGGCACGGCGACGACATCCGCGCCGCCGCGGCCGTGCTCGCCCAGTACGAACGCCCCGGTGACGGCGTGCTCTACGACTGCCTGAACTGCCACTACCCGGACATGCCCAGGGAGTTCGCGTTCGCCTACCCGGCTGCTTTCGACCCGCTCGACGACCTCGCCCTGGCCGAGTCGCCCAGTGCGTCGGGCACGTTGCGCGGCACCAGGACCGACCCGGCGACGCTGGCCCGGCGGCTCGACGGCGTCAGCCGGGTGTGGCTGATCGAGACGGGCGGCAAGAGATTGCCCGGCCCCCTGGCCGGTCGCGGCCTGCACCTGGCCAGGGTTTATCCGGCGGACAACATCACCGTCGCCCTTTACGAGCGCTGACCGGCTTGCTTTGACGGGCAGAGCGCGGGTCAGAGGAGGAATTCGGTTCCGTCGCCCGGCAATTCGGCGCCGGCGTCGAGGATCGCGGTGTGTTCCGGACCGGCCGGGTCGACGGCGGGGTTGGTGTTGTTGAGGTGGGTGTAGGCCCAGCGCGTGGGGCCACGCTGCTTCGTGATGGCCGGGAGCGTGGCGGTCATCGGGAGGTGCCCCATCGCGTGTTGCGCGGCTTGGTCCGGATGCTCGGTGGCGTGGGTGAATTCGGTGGGGCTGTGGAAGGTGCCGTCGAGCAGCACGAGGGTGGCGTCCTGGGTGAAGGCGTCGAAGCCGGGTGGCCAGGCGCGGAGGCAGGGCGCGTAGACGAGGGTGCCGCCCGTTGCCGGGTCGTGGATGCGGTAGGCGATGACCCAGGGGCCGGGATGGGTGGACTTCCGGGCGTACTTGGGTTGTTTGCCGCTGACCGGGAGGGTGCTGACCTGCAGCCCGTCGAGCGTGGTTTCCGTTGCCGGACACCAGTTCCAGCTGTGGTAGTCCTCGATGATGGTGCGGGCGGGGAAATGCTCGGTCAGGGCGTGCAGCGCGGCTTCGGGCGCGTGCACGGTGAGGCCGTCCGCTTCGCGGAGCATGAGCAGGCCGAGGGTGTGGTCGAGTTCGGCGTCGGTGAGCAGGACGCTGCGCAGCGGCGTGTCACGAGGCCCGGGCCCGGCGCGCAGGGCCGGCGTGGCCAGGATCTGCGCGCGGATGTCGGGTGAGGCGTTGAGCAGGTGCCAGGCGCGCCCGTCCGCGCTGAAGGCGACGCTGTCCTGGGTGCGGGCCGGGGCCGTGGAACCGCAGTGGCGGCAGGCGCAGTTCCACTGCGGGAAGCCGCCGCCGGCCGCGGTGCCGAGCAGGATCACCTTCATCGGGCGGGGCCTCGCATGACCAGCTCCGGAGCGGGCGCCGCGGGGGCGTCGAGGATGAGGTCGACGAGGCCGCGGTCGGGCGAGCGGGAACAGACCGGGTCGGTGTTGGCGGCGTCGCCGGTGAGCTGGAACGCCTGGCACCGGCAGCCGCCGTAGTCGATGCCGCGCCGGTCGCAGGTACGGCAGGGCTCGCTCATCCAGTCCTCGCCGCGGTAGGCGGTGAACGAGGGGGAGCGGTACCAGATGTCGGCCAGCGGGGTTTCGCGGACGTTGTCGAAGGAGAGCGTGGTGATGGCGGTGGCCGCGGGGCACGGCAGCACGGTGCCGTCGGGGGCGATGGTGAGCTGGCGCGCGCCCCAGCCGTGCATACAGGGCTTCGGGAACGGCTCGTAGTAGTCGGCGACGACGTAGATGACCTCCATCGTGCCGCGGAGCCGTTCGATCGCCTGGCGCACCACCGGTTCGGCCGCGTCGAGCTGTTCACGCGTGGGCATCAGCGCGTCGCGGTTGCGCAGCGCCCAGCCGTAGTACTGGGTGTTGGCCAGTTCGAGCCGGTCCGCGCCGAGGTCTTCGGCCAGCTCGATGATCCCGGCGAGCTGGTCGTGGTTCTGCCGGTGCAGCACCACGTTCACGGTCAGCGGCAGCCCGGCCGCCTTCACCAGCCCGGCCGCGGCCAGCTTCAGGTCGAACGCTTTCGCCCCGGCCAGCCGGTTCGCCCGGTCGCGGGTCGCGGCCTGGGCCGACAGCTGCACGTGCGCCAGCCCTTGCCCGGCCAGCTCGTCGAGCCGCGGCCCGGTCAGCCCGAGCCCGGAGGTGACCAGGTTGACGTAGCAGCCGAGCCCGCTCGCGTGCCCGACCAGCTGCGGCAGGTCGGGGCGGGCCAGCGGTTCCCCGCCGGAGAGGTGGACCTGCAGCACGCCCAGCGCCCGCGCCTGGGACAGCGCGTCCATCCATTCCTTTGTGGACATTTCCGCGGCCCGGGTGACCAGCTCCAGCGGATTCGAGCAGTACGCGCAATGCAGCGGGCACCGATGGGTCAGTTCGGCCAGCAACCCCAAGGGGGGCGCCGCGTCCTTGGTCAGGTCCATTCCACTACCCGCCGCTGCCCGAATCGGCCCAGCACGTCCACGACATCCCCCTCGCGCACGCCGAGGAATCGCTTCCCCAGCTTCGTCACGATCTCCGCCACCGGGTTCGTGCCGTCGCACAGTTGCAGCACCGCGGTCGCGGTCGCGTTCGGCACCAGCACACCCTCGGGGAACAACAGCACGTGCACCCCGCGTACTTCGTCGAACGTCAGTCGCACGCCGATGCGCAGCCGCGGCACGGACGCGGCGGTGATGGTGTCCATCGGCTCACTCCTTGGCCGCGGCGCGTTCGATGGCGTCCAGCATGGACCACAGGACGTCGCATTTGAACGACAGCGCGGAAATCGCCTTCTCCTGCTGCTCCCGGGTCACGCAGTGGCGCACGACGATGTCCAGTGTGTCCTTGCCCTCGCCGGAGACCTGGTCGATCCGGTGGGTGAAGTAGGCCAGGTCGTCCCGGGCGATCCAGGAGTACCCGGCCAGCACGTCAGCCACCCGCTGCTGCATCAGGTGCCCGGCGAACATCTCGGTCAGCCCGGAGGCGATGGCCTCGACCCACGGTTTGGTGCGGGCGAAGGTGACGTAGGCGTCGACGGCGAACCGGACGCCCGGGGCGACGTGCCGTTCGCCGACGACCTCTTCGCGGGTGAGGCCGACCGCGGCGCACAACCGCAACCAGCGTTCGATGCCGCCTTCCCCTTCGGCGGCACCGTCGTGATAGACGATCCGGTCGAGCCACTGGCGCCGGATTTCCGGCACCGGGCAGTTGCTGATGATCGCCGCGTCTTTCTGCGGCAGCACGCGCTGGTAGTACCAGCGGTTGGCCGCCCACAGTTTCACCTCGTGCTCGGACAGCTCACCCGCGTGCATCCGCTGGTGGAACGGATGGGTCCCCCAGTAGCGATGCGACAGACCGCGTAACGCGCCGGTGAACTCCGCCGGGCTCATCGGGTGCACGGTGGACATTCACGGCCTCCGGTAATTCGCGTGGAGCGATGGGGTTTCCGGTGGGACGGGGTCGCGGCGCGCCGGGCCCCGTCCCGGCGGGTCACTCCATGCGGGCCGCGTAGGCGGTGACCTCCATCGGGGTTTCGTACTCGACGAAGTCGGGCGCAGTCCACATCTCGACGGGCTCGGGCATGAGGAAACCTCGCTAACTTTTTCGGTGATGCCCCATTCAGCGGGGCATTCGATTCCCCGGTCGAACCCGGTCACCCTAAAAGGACACGGTCACCGTTCGCCAGCCTTCGGCCCCGGTTTTCGGCCGGGCCAGGGGAGATTCCTTCCGATGGCGGATCGAACGGCCCGCGGTGATCACTCTCGGGTGCTTCGGCCGGTGGCGGCCCGGCACTCGGTCGGCGGTGCCGGGGGCCGGACGGGGCGTGCTGCAACGAGAACTTGCGCCGCCTTCCCGAGCGACAGCGCGTGAAGCGTCTGCGGGTCCAGAGCTCAACGGCCGCGCGGCTCCAGATGGCCGAACGCCGATTTCAGCAGCGCCCCCAGCATCGCCGGGGCCAGCACCGCCGAGCTCGGCCGGGCCGCCCGGTAGACGATGGGGGACCCCGTTCCGTCCGGGCCGAACGGTTCCATCGTGACCGTCAGGTCGAGCACGCTGTCCTCGGTGATGCCCAGCTCGCTCAAGGGCCGATCGGACACCGGCAGCCCACGGTGATGGAGTTCGTACTCGAACCGCAGGCCCACCTTGCCGCCGAACCGGGTCTCGGCGTCCTCGAGCTCCAGCGCCGAGCGGACCTCCGCCATCAGCTGGGCGCCGGTCGCGCCGACGGGCACCGGGACCTGGTGGGCCACCGAGAGGGCCTGATTGCGCACGTACAGCCGGATCTGCGGGCCGGCCGCGCAGCGGGGACCGGGCGCGGGCAGCACCGGCGTGCCCACCGCCAGGTCCTGCCGCCACGCGGTGACGAGCCGGCTGACCATCGCGGCCCAGTCCGGATAGGCGTCCAGGTACTTGCGGGGCGCCAGCAGCGGCGGCAGCTCGGCGTCGTCCAGCCGGACGATGAACAGGAACGACCGCCGCGCGGCGCTGAGATCCTGAACGAACGCCGCCGACCACTCCAGGTCGACCCACGGCCGGTCCACGGTGTGCCGCGACCACAGCAGGACGTAGTAGTCGGACTCGGCCAGCGCGGTGTTGAGGGCGAGCACGAAGTCCCGGCCGGGCTCGATGCTGGTGTCGTCGACGAACGCGTCGATGCCCAGCAGCCGCAGGTCCTCCCGCAGCTGCTTGGCGGCGGGCCGGTCGGGGCCGGCGAACGACAGGAACACCCGGGGCCGGCCGGTGGCGCGGTGCTCAGCGGACTGGGGCACGAAGCCTCCTGGGGGCCATGCGCCTGCGGAGCAGACGGCGTAACGGTCCGGCCGAGGTCTGCCAGCCGGGGTCACCGTAAAGGGTCCAGCAGGCCCAGCGGGCCGGATGAGCGGGATCCGGCAGCAACCCCTGGGCCTTCCGGCACCCTTCGAGCTGCGCCAGCCGCAGCGCCCGGTCCCTGGGCAGCCAGCGCACGTGGTCCTCGAACGCGTCGAGCACGGCGGCGGCCACCACGTCGGCGGCGATCCAGCGGGCGGCCACCGCCGAGGCGGTCCCGGCGTGCAGCGCCGCCCGCACGAAACCCAGCCGTTCGTCCCGGCCGGCGCGCTGGGCCATGCCGGACTCGCAGGCGCCGAGCACGAGCGTGCCACAGCCGTGAAGATCCAGGTCCCGCACGGCTTCCGGCCGCAGCTGCCCCGCCGGGCCCGCGGGCGCCAGCTGCAACCACGAATGCTCGACGTCCGAGAGGTCGTGGCTGCCGTGGCAGTCGATGCGGATCATGGCGTCCAGCCGCAGGGCGGCCCGCGCCCGCACCTCGCCCGGGGTCTCCAGCGCCGGGGGATTCCTCGGCCCGGCCGCCGCGGTGAGGTCGCGGCCGGGCGATCGGACCAGCAGCGCGCGGTCACCGCGACGGTGGGCGGCCCGGAGCCGCAACGGCGCGCGGGCCGACAGGCAGGGCAGGTCGGACAACGCGAAGCGGTGCACCAACCGCCGGTCGGGGTCGCCGGGCAGCCGGATCGCCGCGAGCGGCACCTCCGAGAGCGCCCCGGCCGCGACCACCGCGATCCGGTCGGCCTCGGCGGGCACCAGGTCCACCACCTGCGACACGGCCAGCTGGTCGGCGATCCCGGCCAGGTACTCGTCGAATTCGCCGCCCTCGACGCTCGCCTCCAGCAGTGATTCCTGCAGGCAGGCCAGGAAATTCTCGATACTGTCCGTGAGCAGGCCCCGATCGGCCTCCACATGCAGGTGGCGCAGCAGCTTCCGGCCCAGGATCACGTGATGCAGGCGGTCCTCGGTGACGTACATCAGCCACACCACCTGCGACCGGGGCAGGTCCCTGGTCACCGTGCGCACCCAGCGCCAGGCCCCGTCCAGGTCGCCCGGCGGGGGCAGGTCCCTGGTCCGCCCGCCGCCGGGCAGCATCCCGGCCAGTATCGCCGCGCCGCGCGCCGCCTCCATCGCCACCACCACCGAGGCCACGGCCTCCGGATTGTCCTCGCAGGCCCGCGTGGCGGCGCGGATCCGCTCGTCGTGCTCGTCGGCGGCCTGCTCCAGCATCCGGACCCGCACCCCGTCGCTGTCCTGCCGGGCCGCCCGATGTTCCTCGAGCCAGTGCGCCTGGGCCCAGCACCGGCTCGCGAGATCGTGCTCGCCCAGATCGGCCCGCGCCCGGCCGAGCAGCCGCAACGCCCGGAACCGGACCTCGACCAGCGCGGTCGACGACGCTCGGACGGCCGCCCGCGTCAGGTGCTTCACAGCCTGGTGCAAGACTTCCGGCTCCCGGAGATGGCCGTGCCGGGCCAGTTCCAGCTCCCCGGCGGCCAGGTGCCAGCTCGCGCCGTCCCGGTGCCCGCGCACCCGGTCCCGCAGGTCCACGAGCACGGTTTCCGCTTCGGCCAGCCGATCCGCCTCGATCAGCAGCCGGGCGTGCTGCACGGCCGCCCACACCGGCTCGGGCACCGGACCGGCCGGTCCGGCACCCGGGCTGATCCGGGCCAGCAGTTGCCGTGCCGTTACCTGATCCGGTGCTTCGGCCACGGCGTCGCGCAGCCGCGGTTGCAGCTCCCGCGCGGCGGCGTCCTGGTAGGTCATCCGCAGCAGCACCGTCAGCTGGCTCAGCACGGACAGCCGCAACGCCGGGTCCACGTGGTCCGGTATCGCGCGCAGCACCCGGATCGCGGACTCGTAGCGCATTTCCCGCTTGAGCGCCATGGCCAGCTGCAGGTGCCCGGCCGCCGACCGGGCCGGGCGGGCGGCCAGCAGGGCGGACACCGCGTCCTGCTCGCCGAGACCGGCGGCGAGCACCAGCCGGTCCCGGTCGACCAGGGCGGCACCGGTGTGGTCGCCGTCCTCCTGGAACAGCCGGCGGGCCTGGGTGAGCTGTTTTTCCGCCTCGTCGACGTCACCCCGGTCGAAGGCGGCCAGCCCGAGCACCCGCCGCAGCCTCGCCCGCTGGTTGGCGCCGGGCGACCAGGTGCGGTCGGCCAGCGCCGCCTCGGCGTCGGCGGCGGCGAGCCGGTGCGAGCCGACGCTGCTGTGCGCCTGGGCTCGCACCAGCAGCAGCCCGGGCCCGGCCAGGTCGGTGGCCAGGTGGTGATCGCAGCGCCGGATCGCCAGGCTCGGCTCGGCCAGGTCGAGCAGCCGCGCGACGTGGTCCACCGCGAGCTCGGCCCGGACGTCGTGGCCGGCGGCCATGGCCACGGCTTCCTGATAGGCGCTGTCCACCGCGGCCACGTCCGACTCGGCGAAGGCCCGGCCGGCCCGGAGGACCACCCGCGCGAGCGGGCTGCCGGGCTCCAGCTCGGAGGGCATCAGTCGGTGCTCCCGCAGCCGGCCAGCTTTTCGTTGGTGTCCGGGCAGATCAGCGCGACGGTCGTGCCGGTGGCGGGGGTGCCGTCGGCGCCGGCGGGCGAGCTGGTGGCGGTCGTCGGCGTGGTCGTCGGCGTGGCGGTCGAGATGGTCGGCCCGGACGGGAACAGGTCGACCCGCAGCCACTTTCCGTTGCTGCCGCCGCCACCGCCGCCGTACACCCGGACCTCGGGCTGCACGGCTTGGTGCTGCTGGGTCTTCACCTGGCGGACGGTCACCTTGGTGTCGCTGGGCAGCGACGAGGTGATCACCGGCCCGTCCTCGAAGGTCAGCGTGGACCGGAAGTGCTCGTGCACGTAGATCGTCACGCCGGCGGCTGCCAGCGTCTTCGCGTCGCCCAGTCCCATCCTCTGCGGCGGCCCGGTCGCGGTGAGCGGGCTCTCGTCGACGATCAGGACCTGGTTGCCCTCGACCAGCAGCAGGGGCATCCGGTGCGCGGGGTCGGCGCTCTTCGCGCCCAGCGCCCGGGCCGCCCAGGGGTGGTCGGCGGGCACCAGGATGACCTGGCCGTCGCCGACCAGCGCCACGCCGTCACCGCCGAGCTCGACACCGCGCAGGAAGCCGTCCTTGGCCTCGGCGGCATTGTGCATCGCCGCGTCGACGGCGGTGAAGCCCCGCAGCAGGGCGGCGCCCTCCGTGGTCCCGTTCAGCCCGAGCAGGGGGTCGTTCGCGTCGAGGACCAGGCGGCCGTCATGCGGGTACAGGACTGATTCGCGGCCGTCCGGTGTGCTCACGCGCACCGGTGAGCCGGTGTCGGCGGGCGGATCGGAGGCGACCACACTCGCCTGCCCGCCGTGGGGGTCCGGCGTGGCCGTGAGCCAGTGCTTGCCGCCCAGCACATCCGGGGCGGGCACCAGCGTGCCGAGGTAGTACCGCACCGGGTCGTTCCGCTGCCCCGGATTCGGCTCACCGATGCGGAAAGCGAGGTTGTCGTCGGCGGGCGGGATCTGATCGGAGATCGACAGCCACGGGTCGTCCTTGCCGCCCACCCGGAGCAGTTGCCGGCCATCGGCGTCGGTGAAGCCGTACAGCACACCGTCGGCCGGGGGCGGCGATCCGGGACTGGGGCTGGCGACGAGCTTGTTCTGCACCGACTCCATCGCCTGCCGGACCCGGTCCAGCGGGCCGCGCGACCACTGCACGGTCACCAGGTCGCCGTGCTGCTGGGCGGTCAGCTTGCCGAGTTGCTTGCCCTGGAAGCCGAGCGTCTCGGAGACCAGCCCGTGGCCCGCCGACAGCAGCAGGCTCAGCTTGCGGGGCGTGTTCTGCGAAAGCCACGCCTTCACCGCGCCCAGCGGCGCGACGTTACGGCCGTCCCCGGTGGTCTCGACCTCGTTGGCGCCGTCGGGCCGGGGGCTGAAATCACGCCGGACGTGCTCGGAGGCGGTGTGCGAGTCGTCGACCGACACCTGGGTGAGGTGCCCGGTGCCGTCGCCGTCGTCGAAGCCGGCGTCCGGCTCGAACAGCCCGGCCCGCTTGACCTGGCTGGGCAGGTCCGGGTGGTAGTCCTGGCCGTTGGTGCGGTCGGTGCTGTTCGACAGCGACACACCGCCTTCGATCCACTGGCCGCCGCACTGCTGGTACGCGGGTGAAGGCGTGTGCGCGAGCGCCTCTTCAGTGGCCGAGGACGGCTTGACGAAGTCGACCGGCGCCCGTTCCTTCAGCTCGGGGTGCTGCGCGAACCAGTTCGCGAACGTCAGCGTGGACTCGACCTGCGCGTCGGGCAGCGTCGGCAGGGTGGCGGAATCCTTGGCACTGAGCCAATCCAGCGCGCCGCTCCAGCGCATGAGCTGGTCCAGCCGCTGGTACTGCGGCTCGTAAGCGGCGACGGCGGCGTAGTTCTCATCCCACCAGCGCAGCCCTCGCCCGAAGCCGTAACTGGTCTCCACCTCCTTGCCGCCGTCGGCGTTGGACCGGGCGAACAGCCGGGTGGCCTGCGCGCCGAGGTCGACCGAGTCGGCGCCGTAGCCGAACGCGGTGTCCGCCTGGCCGAACCAGAGCCGGCCGCTCTCGCTGTCGCTGCCGGCGGAACCGCACTGGCTCCACGGGACCACCAGATCGCTGTCGGGCACGAACCCGGCCACCGCCTTGGCCGGCACCCCGGTGCCCACCCCGGCCGTCCAGTTCTTGGCGACGTAGTCGGTGTAGAAGAGAGTCATGCCGACCTGGGTGCCCGCCAGGCCACCGTCGTACCGGGCCTGGGAATAGGCGTGCTGGCCCTCCAGCACGCCTTTGAGCGCCCAGAGCTGGGTCCGGTCGGTGGGCAGGCCGACCGACCGCGGGTCCTCCGGGGTCGGCTCGCCGAACAGGATGGCGTCGGCCCAGGTGCCGACCTCGTCGGCCGAGCGGAAGTCCGATCCGGCCCAGTCCTTGCCGATGATCCGGGCGGCCAGGTCGGGGCTGAGGCCGGGCACCACGGCGAGCAGGTCCTGCGTCGTCTCGGCGTCCTGCGGGTCCAGCGAGAAGCCCGGCCGCGCGCCGAAATGCGACGCGTAGCCACGTTGCAGCACCGAGACGTCCTGGGCCTGGACCTTGGCGCCCGCGGGCGCCGGCCAGTTCCAGCCGTCCGCCCAGACCTCGGAGTCCCGCAGTTCCAGGCGGGACAGGTGGCTGGTCTTGTCCAGGAACTGCTTCAGCTCGTCGACGCTGCCCAGCCGCGCCGAGACGTACCCCAGCGCCGAGCGCTCCTGGCCGGTGGGCAGCTGCCGGTCGGCGGCGATGTCGACGAGGTCGGTGTCGGTGTGCACCCGATAGTGGTGCACCTGCACGTTCGGCGCGTCGGCCCCGGAATCGGTGCGGTACTGGTCCAGCTGCAGCCCGATGGTGCGGGCCGGGGCGGGGTCGCCGACGGGCACCAGCACGTGCAGCGTGTCGCCGTCGAGCAGCGAGCGTCCTGGGCCGGTGGGTTGACGGGTCAGGTCGCTGAAACCGTCTTCGCGCACCGGGGTGGTGTCGAAGCTGGTGTCGCGCAGCTGCGCGGAGTCCAGCTCCAGGTGGGCGGCCAGCGCGGTGCGCGTCCAGTCGGTGACTTGTTCCTGCCGGTCAGTCGGGCTGAGCCCGGACAGCCGGTCGCCCGCGCCCGCGTAGGACACCGTGAAGTTCGGGCTGGGCGGGGTCCCGGGGGACGGGGGCTGGTCGCTGCAACCGGCACTGGCGAGCAGGACGCCCGAGGCCAGGAGCGCGATGACCGCTCTGGTCAGCGTGGGGACAGACATGGAGATCCTTCGTGCAGAGGTGAATCCCGGACGAGCGTGATCCCGGGAGAAACCGATACGGCCGAATGGACGAGCGATGTGGTGCGTACAGAGTAGCCAGGGCCCGCTGCCGAGTGGCAGTTTGTCAGCTTTGTGGCAGGAAGCTGTCCGGAATCCGCCGGTGCGGCTCCGCTGTGACCGTCTCTGCTGTGACCGTCTACTGTGGACGATTTCGCCCGCGCTGCGACGCGGTGACCGCTGTCACGGGCCTACTTCCGTCGTGACCGTGACGATCTTCCGCCGCCGGGGTCATACCTGGTGAACGGCGCCCACCCCGGTGCGCCGCACGAGCAGGGAGATCCGCGATGTCGTTGGGCGACAAGATCAGCAACAAGGCCGAGGACCTCGGCGGCAAGGCCAAGGAGGCCACCGGTCAGGTGACCGGCGACGAGCAGCTGCAGGCCGAAGGCAAGGGCGACCAGGCCAAGGCCGGTCTCAAGGACGCCGTCGAAGACGTCAAGGACGCGGTGGGCGACGTGGCGGACAAGGTCAAGGGCGTCTTCAAGAAAGACTGACCAGGTATGGCCGGGCCGCAGCGGGGGAGGGGACACCGCTGCGGCCGGCCTGGCCTTTCCCCGGTTCAGCCCCGGCGGACGTGCTTCGCGATCGCTGCGTCGTCGTTCAGGGCCGCGAACGCGCTGACGACGGCGTTGCGCTTGATCTTGCCGTTCGCGGTCCGCTCGCCGCGCTCGACCGCCAAGGACCGCGGCAGGATGCGAAAGTCCTTCAGCTGCTCTGCGCGCGCGAGGTCCACGTTGACCCGGGCGACCTCCACCCGCAGGTGTTCGGTCAGCTGTTCGACCGACCGGGCGTCCGCGGCTGTGCTCGGCTCGAGCAGGACGGTCAGGTACTTGCGCGCGTCGCCGACGACGATCGCTTCGTTGATCAGCAAGCTCTCCCTCAGCCGGGTTTCGATGGGCTGGGGATTGATCGTTTTGCCGCCCCGGGTGATGATCACGTCCTTCTTCCGGCCGATGAGCCGGATGTCGCCGCGGGGCGTGCGCTCCATCAACGCTCTCGGGCATCGCGGCGGACGCGGTGTAGGCGACGCGGATGCGGTCCATCCCGGCGCCCGCCCGCAGTGGCAAGAAGACCCGGCGAAGGGCCACCGCGTAAGCGATCCGGAGAAGCATCGGGGAACGGCGGCGGGACCAGCGGTTTTCGGCCACCTTCCGGCCGGCCCGCATCGCGGCGTCGTAGACGTGGCGACGCAGCCGCGGCCAGGACTCCGTCTGTGCGATCAGTTCACCGGCGATCTTTTCGTAGAATCGCGGTGGCCACACCATTACCGTCGGGCGCACCGAGCGCAGCTGGACGGCACCGAACACCTCGCGCTGGTCATGGGCGACGTCGCCGCCGCGGGCCGTTCCGAGCGAGGCGTCCTGGTGCGGGTGCACAGCGAATGCCTCACCGGCGACATCCTGGGCTCGTTGCGCTGCGACTGCGGCACCCAGCTCGAGCAGGCGATGCGCGCGGTGGCCGGGGAGGGCTGCGGGGCCATCGTCTACCTGCGTGGCCACGAGGGGCGCGGAATCGGGCTGGCGCAGAAGATCCGCGCCTACGCCCTGCAGGAGACCGGCCTCGACACCGTCGACGCCAACGTCGCGTTGGGCCTGCCCGTGGACTCCCGCTCCTATGGTGCCGGCGCCCAGATCCTCGGGGACCTCGGCATCCGCCGGCTGCGCCTCATCACCAACAATCCGGCGAAATACGACGGCCTCAAGGAATACCCACTCGAAATCGTGGGCCGGGTCGCGCTTCACCCCGTCGAGACCCCGCAGAACCACCGCTACCTCCAGACCAAACGCGACCGCATGGGACACGCATTCGGCGCGTTGGCCGGTTCCGACGCCGCTTCAGCAGCCGGCTGATCCCCGGCCGCGTCAGAAAGCGCGGTGGTACTGCTTCGGCCAGGACTGCAGCGGCTCCGCGTCGAGAGCGCGCAGCGCCCAGTAAGGGTCGCGCAGCATCGCGCGGCCGACCAGGACCGCGTCCACCAGTTCCGGGACGGCCTCGTCGAGGTGGTGTGCCTCGGAAATGGCGCCGGACGCCGCCACCGGCACCCCGGCCGCGCGGAAACGCGGGCCGTACCGGGCGTTGTGCAGCGGCTCGGTCAGCCGGCGGGCCTGCGGGATCAGGGCACCGGACGAGAGGTCGATCAGGTCGACGCCCGCCGCGGCCATCCGCGACGCGACGGTAACCATCTCGTCCACCGTCAGGCCGCCGTCGAGCAGGTCTTCGGCGGGCAGCCGGACGAAGACCGGCTTGTCCTCCGGCCAGGCCGCGCGGAGGGCGTCGATCATCTGCAGCGGGAACCGCAAGCGCCGCTCCAGGTCGCCGCCCCATGCGTCGGCGCGGTGGTTGGCGAGCGGCGAGAGGAACTCGTGGAGCAGGTATCCGTTCGCCCCATGCAGTTCGATGGCCTCGTACCCCGCCTGGTGGGCGCCGCGCGCGGCTCGCCCGAGGTCCTCCAGCACCCTCGTGCCGTCCTTTGTGGACATCTCGGTGGGGGTGCCCAGGCCGGCGAACGCGAGGGGGGAGGGCGCGATCGGCTGCCACCCGCCTTCGCTCGGGGGCACCGGGCTCCGGGTGCCGGCGTTGTCCCACGGCACGCCGTGTGAGCTCTTGCGGCCCGCGACCCCCAGCTGGACCGCGGGAATCGAGCCGACAGACCGGATGGCCGACGCGAGCCGCCGGTGCCCGGCCACCTGGTTTTCGGTGTACAGCCCCAGATCCCGCGCCGTGGTGCGCAGATCGGGGGCGACGCCGGTGCATTCGACCACGACCATTCCGGCGCCCCCGGCCGCCCTCGCTCCGTAGTGGGCGAGGTGCCAGTCCGTCGGGGCGCCGGACTCGTCCGCGGAGTACTGGCACATCGGGGAGACCCACACCCGGTTCGGGAGCACCAGCTCCCGGAGCCGGATCGGGGTCCAGGCCGTGGCTGTGTCCTGGGGAGTGCTGGACATCTTCCGGGAAATCCTTTCGCCGAGCCGGGCATTGGCGTACCGTCCTGCAGCACGCCGTACCGCAATACAGTACATCGCCGTGGTCAGGGAGGCAAAGCCGCCATGAAAACCCAGCGCTACACCGGATACCGGTCGTTCTCGTACCTGGAAGCCGGCACGGACTACCCCGAGTTCACCCCGTCCGCCGAGGTGGACCGGCTGCCCGGACACGACCTCGGCGTGAGCGCCGGCCAGCTGGCGCGCGCCGAACGGCTGCTGGCCGACAACATCGTGGTTTCGCTGCACGACCACCCGGTGCGCCTCCCGCGGGACACACGGACGGAGCTGCTCGAGTGGAATCGCGGGGCGCGCCTCGCCTACGGCTACGAAGGGCTGAGCCGGTCCGGTTTGGACGCGGTGTTCGACAACCTCGGCTGGGGCGCCTGCGAGTCCCGCAACGGCGGGAAGTGGGACGACGTCATCACCGATCTCGGGATGCGCTTCTGCGACTTCGCCCACCAGGACTACGTCGTCCGCGCGGAATCGGTCGCCGAACTCCGGCGCGCGCACGCCGACGGGCGGCTGGCCGTGGTCGCCGGGCTCGAAGGGGCGGCGCTGATCGAGAACGAGATCGACCGGCTGGACGTCCTGTACGGGCTGGGGGTCCGGCAGATCGGCCTCGCCTACAGCGACGCGAACGCCCTCGGCAGCGGCCTGCGCGAAACCAGGGACGGGGGCCTGACCGCGCTCGGGCGGCGCGCGGTCCGCCGGATGAACCAGCTCGGGATCGCCATCGACGTCTCCCACTCCGGGGACCGGACCGCGCTCGACGTGATCGAGGCCAGCGACAGTCCCGTGCTGATCACACACGCCGGGGCGCGGGGGCTGTGGGACACCCCGCGGATGAAGCCCGACGAGGTCATCCGGGCCTGTGCCGAAAGCGGCGGGATGATCGGGATCGAGGCGGCGCCGTACACCACCGTCAGCCCGCGGCACCGCCGCCACACCATCGAATCCGTGATGGACCACTTCCGCTACTGCGTCGAGCTGGTCGGGATCGAGCACGTCGGGTTCGGCCCGGACACGTTCTTCGGCGACCACCTCGACCTGCACCACGTGATGAGCGGGAAGTGGGGAGTCGCCGACACCATCCGGGGCGGCCCGGAGTTCGAGACCGTCGAAGCCGTGGCCGGGCTGGAGAACCCGGGCGAAAACTTCCGCAACATCACCCGCTGGCTGGTCAAGCACGACTACCCGGACGACGACATCGCCGCGGTGATCGGCGGGAACGTCCTGCGTGTGCTCGAAAAGATCTGGTGACCTGCACGTTCCTCTTCCCCCCGGAGCTGTGATGCAGAAGAAAATCCTCGGCGCCGCGATGTTCGGGCACGCCGTAGAGTCCTACGACTTCGTCATCTACGGGTCGTCGGCGACGATCATCGCCCGCCACTTCTTCCCCGGCGGAAGCCCGGCCATGGCCATTCTGTCGACGCTGGCCGTTTACGGCATCGCCTTCGTGGTGCGCCCGCTCGGTGCCGCCGTCTTCGGCAGCATCGGCGACCGTCGCGGCCGGCGCACCGCACTGTCCACAGTGGTCTTGATCATGGCGGTTTCGACGATCGCGATCGCCATGCTGCCCGGTTACGCGCAGGCGGGGATCCTGTCCCCGTTGCTGTTGCTGTGCTGCCGGCTCGCCCAGGGGATTTCGATGGGCGCCGAGTACACCAGCGCCGCGTCGTATGTGATGGAACAAGCGCCCCCAGGCAAGCGCGGACTGTGGATCAGCACGGTCGGGAGTGCCACCTACATCGGTTCGGCGGTCGCCACCTTCGCGCTGCTCGCGCTCCAGCTGGCCTCGCCGGCGGCCTACGCGGCCTGGACCTGGCGGCTCGCTTTCCTGTTCGGCGGCCTCATGGCGCTGGTCGGTCTCTACCTGCGCTTGCGCCTCGAAGAGACCGGCACCTTCCGGGAACTCGAGGCCCAGGGGGCGACCTCGACGCGTCCGGTCCGGGAATCTTTCCGTAACTGGCGCGTCTTCTTGCTGCTGTTCTCCGTTTTCGCGCTGCTCGCCGTGGTCGTCCACAACCTGCTCGGTTACCTGCCCACCTATCTCATGACCACCGGCGGTATCCCGGGCACCACGGTGCTCGTGTCCGGGGGTATCGCCCTCTTGCTGTGCACCTGTTTTTCCGTCCTCACCGGTGTTGCCGCGGACCGGTTCGGCCGGAAGCCGCTGCTGGTCGCCGGGTTGGCCGTCGCGGTCGGCGGCTCGATCCCGGCGTATGTCCTCGCACGCGGCGGAACGCTGATGTCCACAGTGGGCGCCGAGATCCTGCTGGCGGTCCCGGCCGCACTGGTCGGGATGGCGGCCACGGTCGTGGCGGTGGAACTCGTCCCGCCCCGGGTCCGGGCGACCAGCACGGCACTCGCCTACAACATCGCGTACGCGGTTTTCGGCGGCACTGCGCCGCTTCTCGGCGCGTTGCTCACCGAGAAGTTCGGCAGGCTGGCGCCCGGCGGTTATCTCACCGTGGTGGCGGCGATCGTGCTCGTCATCGTGCTCGTCGCGCTGCCGGAAACCCGCGGCCGCGCGACTGCGGGTTCCGGCAGTGAAAGCGTTGGTGGGCGGAGCACCCGCGTCACACGCTGACCGGGGTCAGCGCCTCACCGAGCCACCGCGCGATGGCGGTCACCTTGGCGTCGGTACCCGGCTGCCCCATGATCTGGAGGCCGAACGGCAGGCCGTCGGCCGCCATCAGCGGGACGTTCACGGCCGGCGCGCCCAGCAGCGAACTCGGGAAGTTGAACGCCGGGTCCCCGGTCGGCCACCTCGCGGGCGGGCGGCCCGGCGCGTCGCCGAGCCAAACCGGGGCGGAGCCGCTCGACGTCGGCGCGATCACCGCGTCCACTCGCGGGCCGAGCAGTGCGTGAGCGGATTTCACGGCGGCGCGGTCGCGGAGCGCCTCCTCGTAGCCCGCCGCGCCCAGCTTTTCCGCGGCCTCGATGAAGAACCGCTTGCCGCGGGCGCTGACGCCGTCGGGGTTGTCGGCGACGACGTCGCGGAACGCCCAATAGTGTTCCCACGCCAGGATTCCGCTGCCGAGGTCGGACACACCCCGCAGCGCTCGCTCGAACCGTTCCACGACGGCGTCCTGGCTTCGGCGCAGCACGGTCACGCCGTTCGATTCGAGTTGCGCGAGGACCTGTTCGAACGCGCCACGGCTGACGTCGTCGAGGCGTTCCCAGCCGTCGGTTTCCATCACTGCCAGCGTGCCCGGCCGTCGCGCGGCCGGGGGAGTGGCGGGCCCGGACAGGGCCGGCTGGCCGGGGTCGCCGCCCGCGCGCGACGCGATCGCCATCGCGACCAGCCACATGTCCTCGGGGCAGGCGGCGAGAACCCCGTGCGAGGTCATGCTCGCGGTCTGCCGTTCGCCGCGGTTGATCGCGCCCTGGGACGGTTTCAGGCCCCAGTTCCCGTTGAAGCTCGCCGGCCGCATGAGCGAGCCGCCGGTCTGCGTGGCGATGGTGGCGGGAACCATCCGGGCCCCGACAGCGGCTCCCGAGCCCGACGAGGAACCGCCGGGAGTGTGCCGGGGGTTGAACGGGTTTGTCGTCAGGCTGGGTTCCGGACCGCCCAGTTCGGTGGTCACCGTCTTGCCGAGCACGACCGCGCCCGCCTGCCGGAGTGCCCAGACCGCCGCGTTGTCCCGCTTCGGGAAGTTGCCGCTGAACGCGGCGCAGCCCATCTGGGTGGGCATGTCCCGGGTCTCCAGCAGGTCCTTGATGCCGATCGGCATGCCGTCGACGGGCGAAAGCGGTTCGCCGCGGCGCCAGCGGCGGGTGCTGGCGTCGGCCTGCTCGCGGGCCGTCGGCACGTTGAGCACGACCCAGGCCCGCACGACGGGCTCGCGTTCGGAGATCGTCGCGAGGCACCGTTCCAGATACTCGCGGGGGGAGTCGGTGCCGTCGTGGAAGGCCCGGACCGCGGTGTGGAAGCGCAGCCCTTCGAAGGCGGCTGGGTCGTAATCGACGACGTCGTCGGTGGTTGCGGAAGTCACCAGGTGCTCTCCTTGCGTTGGGCGGAACGATGAGGTGTCGAGAACGGCTACTGCGGCGGCCGTTGGCCGGCGCGCGCCAGAATGGCCTGGGCGCGCAGAAGCACGGGCCGGTCGACCATCTGGCCGTCCACCACCGTGACGGAGCCGCAGGCGCGCTGGCTCAGCATCCGGTGCGCCCAGGCGATCTCGTCGTCGGTCGGGCTCAGCGCGCGGTTCGCGAGGGGGACCTGCCGCGGGTGGAGGCAGAGCTTGGCGGTGAAGCCGAGGGATTTCGCGTGTTCCAGGTCGGCGTCCAGGATCACGACGTCCTCGAGCGCCGTGGTGACGCCGTCGACCGGTGCGGCGCGGCCGGCCGCGGCGGCGGCGAGGACAACCGCGGAACGCGCATGGCGGAGGGCTTCGTGCGAGGTGTGGTCGACGCCGATCTGCGCGGCGAGGTCGACGTTGCCGAACGCCGGTCGTACCACCGCTTCGGCCGCGCAGACCGCGACGGCCTGGACCACCCCGAGCGCGGTCTCGATCAGCGGCAGGATCGGGGTTCCGGGGAGTCCGGCGGCGAGCGCTTCGATCTGCTGCGGCGCTTCCGCTTTCGGGAGCATGACCGCGGACGCGAGGTTCCGGATCGCCGCGACATCCTCGTCGTGCCACGGCGTGTCCCCGGGGTTGACGCGCACTACGGCCGGGTGCCCCTCGGCGAGCCAGGCGCGGACGTGCTCTCGTGCGTCGTCTTTCCGGTCGGGGGCGACGGCGTCCTCGAGATCCAGGATCACCAGGTCGGCCCCGCTCGCGGCCGCCTTGGCGAACCGATCGGGGCGGTGCCCCGGGACGAACAGGAACGTGCGGGCGCCGGTCACGAGCTCGGTCACGGCCGGGTGCTCCGCATCAGGCCGGACGCGGTCTGCCGGCCGGAGTGGTCACGCACCGCCGTGGTGATGCCCTCCGCCGCGGTGCTGGCCTGAACCACCATTCCCTGATGGTCGAACAGCGGCGAGACGAGCCGGTAGGCGAACTCGGGCTCCGCGCCGTAGCCGCGGCTGCGGGCTGCTTCGGCCATGGCGAGTGCTTGGAGCGGGCCGTGGGTGACCAGCCCCGGGTAACCCTCGACGTCGCGCGCGTAGTCCCGGTCGTAGTGGATGCGATGGGCGTTGTAGGTCAGTGCCGAATAGCGGAAGAGCAGGGTGGGGGTGACATCGATGGGCCACTCGTCCGGTCCGGCCGGGACAGCATCGGCTGCCAGTGGGGCGTCGGCGTTGCCGGTGGTCGCTTCGCGGTAGACGAGGTCCTGCCGCTCGTCGACCACGACCTCGCCGCGCTGCACGATCTGGTGCTCGACCACCACGAACGTCAACGGCCCGGTTCGCCCGGTCTTGTGCTGGATCGACTGGACCGCGGTGCGCCGGGTGGCCGGGATGCCGCACCGCAGCGTGCCGGGCGCGCGCACCCGGCCGCCGGCCCACATGCGGCGGCGTCCCGGCTCGGGCGGCGCGGGCACGGTGTGGCGAACCGGGTGCCCGTCCGGTCCGAGATCGGTCTGGGCGGGGCGGTCGAGCAGGTAGATCCAGTGCCACAGCAACGGCAGGCCGTCGCGTTCGAGGTCCGGCACCTCGACGCCGAGCAGGGCTCCCAGCGCGTGCGCCGGCTCGGGCACCAGCACCTCGGTGCGCTCGACTGTCTCGGTCACTCCGTACCTCCTCGTGCTGGCGCCGCTCCGTCGACTCCCATCATGAGACGTCATCGGCCCGGAACGGAAATGCCGATCGATGATGCCGCCATGCCCGCCGGGGATGAGCCGGTCCGCGGTTCATCCCTCGGCCGTGAGTTCCGCCGAAGGCCACCGTCCTTTTCGGACGAAAGACCGCACGAGGCGCACCACTTCGCGCGCGACGACCTCGACGGCGGGGGAGATCCGCCCGGTCCTCGGCATCGCGAGGACGATGGACCGCCAGATCTCCGGATCGCCGACCGGCGCGGCGCTCAGGGTCCCGGCGGCGACGTCGTCCGCGACGCCGACCGCGGGCAGGATCGTCCAGCCGTGTCCCGCGGCCACCAGCTGCTTCTGCAGGGCCATGGAATTCGTCTGCACCCCGCCCGAGAGGTCGGCCCCGGCGCGGCGGGCGGCCGTTTCGATCAAGGCGCGCAAGCCGTGTCCGGGCGCGGGCATGACGAACCGGTGCCCGGCGAGGTCGCCGATCGGCACCGGGTGGTCGGCGCTCAGGCGGTCGTCCGGCGGCGCGACGGCCCAGAGCCGTTCCCGCACCAGCGGAGTGACGTTGAGCGACGGCGAGCCGGTGAGGTTGTAGAGCAGGCTCAGATCGAGGTCGCCGTCGTCGAGCCAGCGCTGCAGGTGTCCCGAGTAGGCGGTCTGGAGGCGTAACTCGATCCCCGGATGGTCGGGGAGCAGGCACGCGACCAGCGGTTCGGCGAGCAGGCCGGCGGTGCTTTCGAGGAGCCCGATACTCACGATGCCGGTGACGACACCCGGCTCCGGGGCCAGCTCGGCTCGCGCCCGTTCGAGTTCGGCCAGGGCGCGCCGGGCGCGTCCGGCGAGGGTCAGACCGGCTTCGGTGGGCTGCATGCCCTGGCGGGTCCGTTCGAACAGGGGCACGCCGAGTTCCTGTTCGAGTGTCTTGATCTGGCGGGTCACCGCCGGCTGGACGAGGTGCAGCAGTTCGGCCGCCCTGGTCACGCTGCCGACCTCCACCACGGTCACCAGAGCTTTCAGCTGCCTGAAGTCCATCGTGTCATCCCGGTCCGGCATGGCGATATCAATGAATGCTATTTCACTTCACCATCCATCAAAGCACATGATAGAGGGAACCGGCGTCGAGAGGAACGGGATGGACTGGCTCAGCGAGGAAGAAGCCGCGATCGTCGGGCTCGTGCGGGAGTGGGTCGACCGCGAGGTCCGGCCGGTGGTGCGGGAGCTCGAACACGCGAACACCTACCCGGAGACGCTCATCGAGCAGATGAAGCAGCTGGGCATCTACGGCCTGGCCATCCCCGAGCCCTGGGGCGAGGCCGCGGTGTCGGCGCAGTGCTACGCCGCGGTCACCGAGGAGCTGGCGCGCGGCTGGATGAGCCTGGCCGGCGCGATGGGCGGGCACACCGTGGTCGCCAAGCTGCTCGTCACCTTCGGCACGCCGGAGCAGCGGGACAGGTACCTGCCGAAGATGGCGACCGGCGAACTGCGGGCGACCATGGCGCTGACCGAGCCGGGCGGCGGCTCGGATCTGCAGGCGCTGCGCACGAAGGCCCGGCTCGAAGGCGACGAGTACGTGGTCAACGGCTCGAAGACCTGGATTTCCAACGCCCGCCGCTCGGATCTGATCGCGGTGCTGGCCAAGACCGACCCGGCGGCCGAGCCGGCGCACCGGGGGTTCAGCGTGCTCCTGGTGGAGAAGGGCCCCGGTTTCGAGGTGTCGCGCGACCTGCCGAAGCTGGGCTACAAGGGCGTCGAGAGCTGCGAGCTGTCGTTCGCCGACCTGCGCGTGCCCGCGTCTGCGGTGCTGGGCGGCGTGGCCGGGGAGGGGTTCGCGCAGATGATGCGCGGGCTGGAGATCGGGCGGATCCAGGTCGCGTCGCGGGCGCTCGGCGTCGGCCGGGCGGCGCTGGAAGATTCGCTGCGCTACGCCCAGGAACGCGAGACCTTCGGCAAACCCATCTGGCAGCACCAATCTATCGGCAACTACCTCGCCGACATGGCCACCAAGCTCGAAGCGGCCCGGCAGCTCACCCTGCACGCCGCGCGGCGCTACGACTCCGGCGTGCGCGCCGACCTGGAATGCGGGATGGCGAAGCTCTTCGCTTCGGAGACGGCGATGGAGATCGCGCTCAATGCGATGCGTATCCACGGCGGTTACGGCTACTCGACCGAGTTCGACGTCGAACGGTACTTCCGCGACGCGCCGTTGATGATCGTCGGTGAGGGCACCAACGAGATCCAGCGCAACGTGATCGCGAAGCAGCTGGTGCAGCGCCACCGGAACGCGCACTGAGGAGGTGGTCATGCCCCAGCCACTGGACGGGATCGTGGTCGTCGCGCTCGAACAGGCGGTCGCCGCGCCGTTCGCCACGCGCCAGCTCGCCGACCTCGGCGCCCGGGTGATCAAGATCGAACGACCCGGTGCCGGCGACTTCGCGCGCGGGTACGACCGCACCGTGCACGGTCAGTCGAGCTACTTCGTGTGGTTGAACCGTGGCAAGGAAAGCGTCGAGCTCGACGTCAAGGACACCGAGGACCGGCGGCTGCTGGACAAGCTGGTGGCGCACGCGGACGTCTTCGTCCAGAACCTGGTTCCCGGTGCGGCCGACCGGCTCGGCCTGGACGCGGCGACGCTGCGCGCGGCGAAACCCGGGCTGATCCACTGCTCGATCTCCGGGTACGGGGCGGACGGGCCGTACCGGGCCAAAAAAGCCTACGACCTGCTGGTGCAGTGCGAAACCGGGCTCGTGCTGGCGACCGGGACGCCGGACGCGCCGGCGAAGGCGGGCATGTCCATCGCCGACATCGCCACCGGGATGTACGCCTACAGCGGGATCCTGTCCGCGCTGTACGACCGCGAGCGCACCGGCACCGGCGCGAGCCTCCACGTCGCGATGATCGACGCGCTGGGGGAGTGGATGAGCCAGCCGGCCTACTTTTCCCGCTACGGCCACGAACCACCCCGCCGGACCGGCGCCCGGCACCCGTCGATCGCCCCGTACGGCCCTTACCGGACGAGCGACGGGCAGGTGTTCCTCGCGGTCCAGAACGATCGCGAATGGACAGTGCTGTGCCGGGACCTCCTGGACCGTCCGGACCTGGTCGCGGACGGCCGTTTCGCGACCAACCCGGATCGCGTTGACCACAACGAGGAACTGACACGCATCATCGAGAGCGTGTTCTCCGCGCGCGACGCCGAGCAGGTCACCACTCTCCTTGACGCGGCCGGCATCGCGAACGCCCGGCTGCGCACCCCGGAAGACCTGACCCGCCACCCGCAGTTGACCGCCCGCCACCGGTTCCGCAGCGTTGACACCCCTGGCGGCACCATGTCCGCGATGCTGCCCCCGGTGGAGGTCGCGGGGCAGGAACCGCTGATGGGCGCGGTTCCCGCTGTGGGCCAGCACACGAGGGCAATTCGCGCCGAGTTCGCGCGGGACGCACCGGCCGCGCCCTGATCCCGGGGATGATCAACGGGGTCGCCGGCCACGAAATCGTGGCCGGCCCGCCACCGCCCGCAGCTGAGGAGAGGTTACCGCCGTGCACTGGGATGCCGATGTCGTGATCGTCGGCGGTGCCGCGGTTCGCGGTCAGCAGCTGCTCCCGGACCTCGGCCGCCTTGGCCGGGCCGGGGTTGCGGGCGAGCTCGATCTGCACCGCGGCGCGCTGGATCGCCAGCGGGGTGCGCAGTTCGTGGGACGCGTTCGCCACGAACCGGCGCTGGCTGTCGAACGCCGATTCAAGGCGGTCGAGCATGTCGTCGAAGGTTTCGGCCAGTTCGGTGAGTTCGTCTCGCGGGCCGTGCAGCGCGAGCCGTTCGTGCAGATTGGACGAGGACAGCCGGCGCGCGGTCGCGGTGATCGTGTTCAGCGGCCGGAGCGCCCGGCCGGACAGCCACCAGCCTGCCGCCACCGCCACCGCCACCGCCACCGCGACCACGGTCACCGCGATCAGCGACAACGCTGAGACGATCAGCAGCGTGTCCAGGGTCATCGCCCCCAGGCTGTCGGCGAACCGCCCGGTGCTCTGAGCCGGCGGGATTCCGCCCGGCGGGGCGTCGGACAGGGAAAGCTGCACCTGCGGCGGGTTACCCACCTGCTGTGCCTGCAGCGTGGCGTCCTTCACCAGGAACGGATACCGGCTGCGCATCAGCAAGTAGATGATGGCCAGCAGGACCGCGCCGCCGGCAAGGAAGAGCGCGCCGTACAACGCGGTGAGCTTGACCTGGACGGTGAGCCGCGGCCGGCGGCGGTCAGATCCGGTAGCCGGCACCGGGCACCGTTTCGATCACCGGGGGCTCGCCGAGCTTCGTGCGCAGCTTGGAAACGGCCACTCGCACCGCGTTGGTGAACGGGTCGGTGTGCTCGTCCCAGGCCAGTTCGAGCAGCCGCTCGGAGCTGAGCACCGCGCCCTGCGCGCGCATCAGCACGGCCAGCACCGCGAATTCCTTGGGGGACAACGCGATTTCCCGCCCGCCGCGGCTGACTTCGTGGTTGGTCGTGTCGAGCCGGAGGTCGCCGTGCACGAGTACCGGCGGCAGCGCGGGCTGGCTGCGCCGCCCGAGGGCGTGCACGCGCGCCAGCAACTCCGGGTACTCGAAGGGTTTGGTGAGGTAGTCGTCGGCGCCGAGCCCGAGCCCGTCCACCTTGTCGTCCAGCGACCCGGCCGCGGTGAGCATGAGCACCTTGGTCCGGGTGCCGGCCGCGGCCAGCTCGGCGCACACGTCGTCCCCGTGTTTGCCGGGCAGGTCCCGATCGAGCACCAGCACGTCGTAATCGTGCAGGGTCAGCCGTTCCTGCGCGTCCAGCCCATTGTGGACAACGTCCACCGCCATCGCTTCGCGACGCAACCCGGATGCCACCAGCCCGGCCAGCGCCACTTCGTCCTCGGCGGCCAAGATCCGCATGGCGGCGAGCGTATCGGGCCGGGGGTTTCCGAAAGGTTTCCGGCGAACCCGGGTGGAATCACCGGTGGGCGCCGGCGGGCCCGCGTGAAGCCGGGTAAGGCCGGGCGGGAACCAGGATCTGGTGGATGGCGGGGGCGAGGTACCACAGGATCTCCGCGTCGGAGGCTTCGGCGAGCTGGGGCAGCCCGACCATGTCGCGCAGCAGGCTCAGGCCGAACAGCTGGACGAACAGCAGGCTCGTCCGCAGGCCCGCGTCCGGGCCGTCGACGTGCTGGCCGAACGGGGCCGCGAGGAGCTGGTCGAGCAGCTGGCGGATCGCGTCGCCGGACGCGCCGGGCCCGACCGAGCGCAGCAGGATGCTCACCCGCTCCCGATGCTCCTCGTAGGTCGTCAGCTGGGCCATCTCCAGCTGCCGCTGGACGAGTTCCCGCGCCCGCGCTCCCGTCCGCACGTCGCTGGTCATCGTCCGATGGCCCGGCATGTTCTCGCTGACGACCATCGCGTACAGCGATGACTTGCCGCCGAAGTAGCGGCTGATCAGGGCCGGGTTGCAAGCGGCCTTCGCCGCGATCGCGCGCACGGTCGTCCGCTGATAGCCCTGTTCGGCGAACAGGATCGCGGCCGCCTGCAGGATCGCCGCCCTGGTTTTCGCGGCGTCCCGCTTCCTGGTCTCTGCCATGTAAACACCGTACTCGGGTCTCTGCTGTCTCTACCAGGTAAGACACGGCCTGATGTATTCAGTCGTTTACTTTCTTCCGAACCTGCTCCTAGCGTCGTGGCATGACGACGAACACCACCTGGCACCTTGTCGGCGCCCTCGCCGACCTCCCGGTGGGAGAAGCGGTCCGGGCCGAAACACCCGACGGCGAGGTGGCCGTCTTCCACACCGGGACCGGGGTCCGGGCGATCGCGAACCGCTGCACCCACGGCGACGCCGAGCTCTGGGAGGGCTACCTCGACGGCGAAACGGTCGAATGCCCGGCACATTTCGGCGCGTTCTGCCTCCGCACCGGCGAGGCGCTCGTGTACCCGGCCGTCGAGCCGGTGGCCACGTGGCAGACACAGGTCGAAGGCGGCCTGATCTACCTCGGCGGCCCGACGACCCCGGGGAGCGACTGATGCAGATCTCCACCCAGGCCTACCGCCCACGACCGGCCGGCGCCCCCGCCGTGAGCAGACCGGCGTACGTCGAGCCGGCGACCCAGTACGCCATCGAGCAGTTCCTGTTCTTCGAAGCCCAGCTGCTGGACGAAGCCCGCTACAACGACTGGTACGACCTGCTGCACGAGGACATCCGCTACCGGATGCCGTTGCGCCGCAACCGGTTGCACCGCGACCTCCCGCTCGAAAGCACCGGCGGCCGCGAACTCGCGCACTACGACGACACCCACGAGAGCCTGGCGATCCGCATCCGCCGCATCCAGCAGCCGACCGCCTGGTCGGACAACCCGCCGCCCCGCACCACCCGGCTCATCACCGGCGTCCAGGCGCGGAAGGGCGAGCGGCCGGGCACCTACGAGGTGCGGTCGGTGTTCCAGCTCTACCGCAACCGCCTGCAGGACGACGCCGACACCTTCGCCGGGCACCGCGACGACCTCCTGGCCGACGGCGGGGTCCCCGGCGGTGAACCGGATTTCCGCCTCCTGGCTCGCACGATCCACCTGGCCCAGTCGGTGGTGCTGGCCAAGAACATCGGCCTGTTCTTCTGAAACCGGAGAGACCCTGAAACCGGAGAGATAATGCCCTACCAGGACTTGATGGACTTCGACAAGGTCGGCTCGCTGAACCCGGAGGTCCTGCATTCCGAGGAGATCTACCGCCGCGAGCTCGCCACCGTTTTCGCGCGCAGCTGGCTGTTCCTGACCCACGAATCCCAGCTGCCCAAGCCCGGGGACTTCGTGACCGCCCTGATGGGCGAGGACCCGGTCCTCGTGACCCGCCAGCGCGACGGCGGGCTGAAGGCGTTCCTCAACGTCTGCCGGCACCGCGGCATGCGCGTGTGCCGGCAGGATCTGGGCAACACCCAGCGTTTCACCTGCTCCTACCACGGCTGGTCCTACAACAGCGCCGGAACGCTCGTCGACGTCCCGATGGAGGACCACAGCTACCACAACCGGCTGGACAAACCCGGCTGGTCACTGCTCCAGGTCCCGCGGATCGAGACCTACCACGGTCTCGTTTTCGGTTGCTGGGACGAGGAAGTGCCGCCGCTGGCCGACTATCTCGCCGGCGCGGCACCGCTGCTCGACCCGATGCTCACCCGGTACGAAGACGTCGAATTCGTCGGCCCGATGAAATGGCGGCTGGTCGGCAACTGGAAACTCGCCGCCGAGCAGTTCGCCAGCGACGGCTACCACGGGGGGACCACTCACGCCTCCGCAGCGTCGGCCCTGGGTACCGACCTGACCGCCATGGGCAAGGACGAGAACAGCCTGCAGCTGGGTACCGCGCTCGGTCACGCCGGTGCCCTGGTCACCCCGGCTCATCTCCCGCTGACGATGCGACAGGGCGAAACCGGCGCCGCTCTGCCGGAGCTGCGGGTGGCGCACATGAATGTCTTCCCGAACTTCTCCGCGCTGGGCAGCGGGCTCTTCCGGGTCTGGCAGCCCCGGGGCACAGGGGAGATGGAGATCTGGTCGTGGGTGATGGTCCCCGCCGGCGCCGACGACGAGACCCGGCGCGCGCTGCTCAACAAGGTGTCCCTGAGTTTCTCGGCCACCGGCATCGTCGAGGTCGACGACAGTGAGAACTGGTCGGAGATCCAGGCGGCGTCCCGTGGTCACATCGCCCGCCGGCTGCCGCTGAATTACCAGATGGGCTTCGGCCTGGACCGGGACGACGACCGGATCCCGCCGTTCGACGGGAAAACCGGCCACATGACCAACGACATCGGCGCCCGCTACTTCTACACGCGCTGGGCCGAGCTGCTCGACGGCGAGCCCCTTACACCGGCTCCGTCCGGTCCCGCGCTGTTGTGAAACGAGAGGACAACTCATGACAATCCCAGCACTTTCGGCCGAGCTGGAAGGCAAGCGGGCCGTCGTCACCGGCGGCAGCCGGGGGATCGGGGCGGCGATCGTCCAGCGCTTCCTCGACGCCGGCGCGACCGTGGTCACCTCGGCCCGCACACCGACCGAGCACACGCCGTCCGCGGCCAAGTTCGTGCGGGCCGACGTCAGCACGCGTGACGGCGTGCGCGCCCTGGCCGACGCCGCGCTGGAAACCCTTGGCGGCGTGGACATCCTCGTCAACAACGCCGGGGACGGCCGCCCGTTCCCGTCCGTGCTGGAGATCGGCGACGACGCCTGGCAGGCCTCGCTGGACATCAACTTCCTGGCGGCGGTCCGGCTCAACGCCGCGCTGGTCCCGTCGATGGTGGCGCAGGGGGCGGGCGTGATCGTGAACCTGTCCTCGATGATCACCAACGCGCCCATGGGCCCGTTGCTGCACTACGCCGCGGCCAAGTCCGCGCTGGAGACCTACGGCAAGGGACTGGCGAACGACCTGGCGCCGCGCGGCATCCGCGTGGTCACGGTGGCGCCGGGCAATGTGGCCAGCCCCGGCTCCGACGTGGTGCGGCGCGAAATGACCGAGCACCTCGGCCTGGAGGAGTCGGCGTTCGACGTGGCCGTGCCGCTCGGTCGCGTCGGCCAGCCGGCCGACATCGCCGAGGCGATCGGGTTCCTGGTTTCGGACCGGGCTTCCTGGATCACCGGGACCCGCTTGATGGTCGACGGCGGGGAAAGCCCGCACCTGTGAACGTGTATCCGAACTATCCCGAAAGTGCAGTGGAACAGAAAGCACAGTGGAACAGAAAGCACAGTGGAACAGAAAGCACAGTGGAACAGAAAGCACAGTGGAACAGAAAGCACAGTGGAACAGAAAGCACAGTGGAACAGAAAGCACAGTGGAACAGAAAGCACAGTGGAACAGAAAGCACAGTGGAACAGAAAGCACAGTGGAACATGACTAAAATCGGAAATTCCGACCTCGACGTCTTCGGGCTGAACCTCGGCGGCAACGTGTTCGGCTTCACCGCGGACGAGCAGGAGTCGTTCGAAGTCCTCGACGCCTACACGGCGGCGGGCGGGAACTTCATCGACACCGCCGACTCGTACTCCGCGTTCGTGCCGGGCCACGTCGGCGGCGAATCCGAGACGATCATCGGCAAGTGGCTGGCCCGGCGCGGCCGTCGCGACGACGTGGTGATCGCGACGAAGGTCGGCAACCTCGGAACGCGACCCGGCCTGTCGGCGAAGAACATCGCCGCCGCGGTCGAAGACTCCCTCAGCCGCCTCCAGACCGACTACATCGACCTGTATTACGCGCACAGCGACGACGCCGATACCGCGTTCGAGGAGACCCTGCAGGCGTTCGACGAACTGGTGCGCGCCGGCAAGGTCCGCTACATCGCGGCCTCGAACTACACCGCGCCCCGGCTGGCCGAGGCCCTGGCTGTCTCCGACCGCGAAGGTTTCGCGCGGTACGTCGCGCTGCAGCCGCACTACAACCTGGTCAAGCGTGACTACGAGGACGAGCTGGCGCCGCTGGTGGCCCGCGAAGGCCTCTCGACGCTGCCCTACTTCGGACTCGCCGGGGGCTTCCTGACCGGCAAGTACCGCTCCACGGACGACGCGAGCAAGAGCCCGCGGGCCGCGGGTGCGCTGGCCTACCTCGACGCCCGTGGCGAGCGGATCCTGGCCGTGCTCGACGAGGTCGCGGGGGCACACAATGCGTCGGTCGCTTCGGTTTCCCTTGCCTGGCTGGGCGCGCAACCCACCGTCGCCGCCCCCATTGCCAGCGCTCGCACCGTCGGCCAATTGCCGGACCTCCTCGCGGCGGTCTCCCTGGAACTGACCCCCGCGGAGCTGACGGCGCTCTCCGACGCTTCGGCCTGACCCCCACGTTCACGAAGAAAGAGGAAAATGTGCTCACTGGTCAAGTAGTTCTGGTGACGGGCGCGACCGGCACGATCGGCCGGGCCATCGCGACCGAACTCGGAGCGCGTGGTGCCGCGCTCGTGCTCACCGGGCGTCGTCAGGACGTCCTGGCCGAGGTGGCCGGTGAGCTGCGCGATCGAGGTGTTCAGGTCGAAACGGTGTCCGGCGACGTCTCGGATCCCGGTCATGCCGAAGCCGCGGTGGCGCGGGCGAAGGACGCGTTCGGCCCGGTGACGGCCTTGGTGAACAACGCCGGCGGGACCACCTCGGTCCACGCGACCATCGCGGACAGCGATCCGCGAGTGTGGCAGGAAACGCTGCTCGCCAATGTCTACGGGCCCTATCTGTTCGCCCGCGCCGTGCTGCCGTCCATGCTGGAACGGAAAGCGGGGCGGATCATCACGGTGGCCAGCCGGGCGGGCACCGCGGCCATGCCCGGGGCCGGCGACTACGCGGTGGCCAAGGCGGCGGCGATCCGGCTGAGCGAGAGCATCGCCGCCGAGACGCAGGAGCAGGGCGTGCTCGCGTTCAGCCTGCACCCCGGCGGGGTCGTGAATCCCTTCGTCGCCGAGGCGATCGAGCAGGGACGGGTCGCCCCTGAACGGTTCCCCGATCCGCCGGACACCGCCGCCCGGATGATCGCCGACCTGGCGGAGGGCCGCTACGACGTGTTGTCCGGCGCCTTTCTCGACGTCAACGACGACCTGCCGGCTCTGGCGGCGCTGACCGCCGAGCGTCCGCCCGGGTCTTCGCCGGCCCGGGTCCTGCGTGTGGTCGGCCTTCCGCCGGAATGGGAGGCCAAACCGCGTACCTCGTGGTGATCACCGCAAGCGGGCCGGGGGCACGGGGTGCACCGGATCGCCGGCGATGACGGAGTTCTCGATGCTGCCGAGCCCGGTCACCTCCATGGTCACGGTGTCGCCGATCGCCAGCGGCGGGGGCACGCGTTCGCCGCCGTTGCGGCCCCACAGCTCGACCAGGCAGCCGCCGCCGCAGGTACCGGAGCCGAGGATGTCCGAGGCCCGCACTTCGGTGCCGCGGCTGGCATAGGCGACCATCTCCGGGAACGACCACGCCGAGTTGGCCAGCGAGTCCTTGCCGATGGCGGTCCCGTTGACCGACACCGACATGGTGAGGTCGAAGCGGTCGCCCTGGCGGTAGGGCTCGAGCTCGTCCGGGGTCACCAGGTAGGGCCCGAGCGTGGAGGCGGTGTCCTTGCCCTTGGCCGGGCCGAGGCCGACGCGCATTTCGTGCATCTGCAGGTCGCGCGCCGACCAGTCGTTGAAGATGCTGTAGCCGGCGATGTGCCCTTCGGCCTCGTCGACGCGCAGGTTGCGGCCGCCGGTGCCGATGACGGCGGCGACTTCGAGCTCGAAGTCGAAAACGGTGCAGCCGGGCGGCATCGGGACCGGGTCGGTGGGGCCGATCAGCGCGTACGGGTTGGTGAAGTAGAACGTCGGGATCTCGTACCACTCCGGGACGACCGCGGGGTCGCGGCTGCCCTTGAACGAGCCTTCGACGTGCTGTTCGAAGGTGATGAAGTCCCGGATGGACCCGGCCTGGACGGGCGGCAGGAGCCGCTGGCCGGCGAGCGCGACGGGCGACGAGCACCGGCTCAGCACTTCGTCTTCGCCGGGGCCGGCGGCCAGCAGCTCGAACAGGTCGGTGCCGTCCGGGAGCGGGTGCAGCCGGTCGTCGCGCACGAGCGCTTGCCGGTACCGGCCGTCGATGAGCAGGGCGGCGAATTTCATGCGTTCTCCTCGGTGTCGTCGATGATGGCCACGGCCCGGGTCCAGCCCGCGGAGGCCGCGTGGATCTTATGGGGGAAGCAGGAGACCCGGAATCCGGTCGCGGGCAACGCTTCCAGGTTGTGCAGCTTTTCGAGATGGCAGTAGCCGATCTCCCGGCCGGCCTTGTGGCCTTCCCAGATGATCGAGCCGTCCCCGGTTTCGGCGAACCGGCGGGCGGTGTGGACGAACGGCGCGTCCCAGCTCCACGCGTCGGTCCCGGTGACCCGGACGCCTTGGCGGAGCAGGTGCAGCGTGGCGTCCCGGCCCATGCCGCAGCCGCGGGCGAGGTAGTCGTCCTCGCCGTAGCGGGTCCCGGCACTTGTGTTGACGACGACGATCTCGAGCGGGCTCAGCGTGTGCCCGATGCGTTTGAGTTCGAGGTCGATGTCGTCGGGTGTCACGACGTAGCCGTCGGGCAGGTCCCGGAAGTCGAGCTTCACGCCGGGCTGGAAGCACCATTCCAGTGGCACCTCGTCGACCGTGATCGCCCGCTGCCCGTTGTCCATTGTGGACGCGTAGTGGTACGGCGCGTCCAGGTGGGTGCCGCAGTGGGTGGACAGCCGGATCCGCTCGATCGCCCAGCCCTCGCCGTCGGGCAGGACTTCGGGGCCCGCGCCGGGGAAGTGGGCGAGCATGCCGTCCACGGTGTCGCGGTGACCGAGGTACTCGATCTCCGGGGTCGACCCCGGCGGGTCGGACGCGATGCCGGACCGCAGCGCGACGGAGATGTCGACGAACGTGGGCATGGGGTTCCTTCGGTCTCAGGTGGCCGGCGCGGGCACCGGGGCCGCGCTGTGCAGGTTGGGCAGGAAGGTCATGGCGAACGCCGCGCAGAGGATGATCCCGGCGCACACGAGCAGGCCGGTGCCGAGCCCGGCGCCGGTCGCCAGCGCGCCCAGTGCCAGCGGGGCCAAGGCGGACACGCCGCGTCCGACGTTGAAGCAGAACCCGGCGCCGGTCGCCCGCACCCGGGTCGGGAACAGCTCGCCCAGGTAGGAGCCGAAGATCCCGGTGAAGGCGGCGAAGAAGGCGAACAGCGGGCCCAGCCAGAGCAGCGCCGTCCGGTCGGCGGCGACGACGTAGAGCGGCAGGGTGAGCCCGACGCCGGCCAGTGACAGGAGCAGCGCGTACTTGCGGCCGATCCGGTCGGCGATCAGGCCGAAGACGTTGTAGCCGACGAACATGCCGAGGTTCAGCACGGTCATGAACAGGGCGACGGTGGCCGTGGGGATGCCGCGGTCGGTGTGCAGGAAGGTCGGCAGCCAGGTGGAGCCGCCCCACCAGCCGAACAGGGCGAGCGCGGCCACCGCGGTGCCGAGGAGGGTGTTCCGCCGCAGTGCGGGGGAGAAGATCTCGGCGATTTTCACCGGGGTGCTCTTCTGCCGGGCCCATTCGGCTGATTCGGTGAAGAACAGGGCGACGATCAGCATCGGCACCACAACGCCCGCCCCGGCCAGGAAGAACAGCAGGCGCCAGTCCGGCAGCAGCGCGCCGGCCAGCAGCGCGGCGACCGCCCCGCCCACGGGGAACGAACTGAGCACGAAGGCGACCGCGCGGCCGCGCTGGGCGGCAGGCCAGGTCTCGACCACGTAAGTCGAAACGGCGCCCCAGACCCCGCCGAGGCCCAGCCCGGCGACGAAGCGCAGCAGCAGGAACACCGCGAAGTTCGGCACCAGCGGGAGCGCCGCGGTGAAGACGCCGAACACCGCGAGCGAGAGCAAGAGCGCCCGTTTGCGGCCGTAGTTGTCGGCGAGCCAGCCGACGGTCACGCTGCTGACCCCGATGCCGAGCAGCGTCGCGGTCGCGAGCAGGCCGCCCTGGGTCGCGGTCAGCCCGAACGTCGTGCGGATGTCGGGCAGCGCGTAGGACAGCAGCAGGATCTCGAGCGAGTCGAACATGTAGGCCATGAACGCGCCGGCGAGCACGACCCATCTGACGGAAGCCCTCATGCGGACCAGTCCCTTCGGTGAACTTCTTCGTCCCCGTTGGCGACTGACTGTACGTACGTACAGTAGAGTGGGGCAAGAGCGAGTTTCGGTGATCGATCCGACCGGAAAGGGTGGCCCCGGTGACGAGTGACGGCGGGCGCCGTGCGGCGATCCTGCGCGCGGCCGAAAAGGTGTTCGCGCGAGAAGGCTACGACGGGGCGACGATGCGGCAGATCGCCGCGGAGGCGGACGCCAAGCTCTCGCTGGTGGTCTACCACTTCACCTCGAAACTCGGGCTCTACGTGGCGATCTTCGAGGGCCGCCAGTACGTCAACGAGCAACGGCTGGCCCGCCTCGCGGCCATTCCGGACCTGCGGGCCGATGACGCGGTGGAGCAGATCGTGCACGCCTTCGCCGACCCGGTACTGGCCCTGCACGACGATCCGGACGACATCTGGTTCGCCCGGCTGGTGATGCGCGAGGCGTCCGACCCGTCGAGCCAGCAGCGTCCGGTGATTGCGGAGTTGTTCGACCCGATGGCGCGCGAGTTCATCAAGGCTCTACGTGAGGCGCTGCCTGGTAAGCCGGATGGGTTCCACCATTGGGCTTATCTGTTTTCTGTGGGCGCGCTGACGAAGTCCTCTTACGAGGTGCGGGTGAGCAATCTGACCGATAAGCCTCGCATCGATCAGAAGCAGGATATCTTGCGCTCGTTCATTGTGGCGGCGTTGCGGTACGGCTGAGGTCTGGCAAGTCACAGTGAGGCTGCTTGTCAACCGAATTCTGGGCGGACTTAATGGTTGATATGGGAGATGTTTTGTTCACTCGTTTTGGTGAGGTTTTTGGTGGGTGGTGTCGGTAAAATTGTGGGGTGAGTTGTTATGGGGATGCTTCTTCCGATGTTTTGTCTCGGATTCATGAACGGGCTGTCCGGGTGGCGCGGCTGGAGGCCGAGCAGGCCGCTGATGTCGCGTTGTTCGCGGCAGCGGGCGGTTCTGTCCGGTCGGTGACGGCGGAGCTGGCGTTGGAGTTGTCGGTGACAGAGCGGCGCGCTGGGGCTGATGTCGCGTTGGCGCAGGCGCTGACAACCCGGCTCCCGAAGACGTTCGCAGCATTCCGGCGCGGAGAAATCGATGCTTTCAAAGCGCGGATGGTTTTCGAGCCGACGATCGCCCTGTCCGATGAGATGGCCGGTCAGGTTGATGCGATTGTCGCGTCGCGGTTGGTGGGGAAGAATCCGTCGTCGTTACGGGCTGCGGTGAATCGGGTGGTGCAGAAGGTGGATGCCGAGGGGTATGAGCGAAGATCCCGGGCGCGTCGGCGCGATCGCAGTGTGTGTTTGGTTCATCAGGACGAGACGATGTCCACCTTGCTGTGTGATCTGCCCCACCACCATTGCACGAAAGCCGAGTCAAAGACACCGCAGGCGGGGCCGGGCATGAGGCAGCCGCCTGACCCCGGCGCATAGCCGCCGGCATTCGCTTCAACTCGGCATCGACCAATCGCCGACAGCTTGGCGTCCGATTCATCGGAGCGATAGGCAACTGCTGAACGGAATACGGCATGGTCTCGAAGAAGACCCTGCGTGAGCGCCGGCCGCCTCTCCGGCGTGGTCGAGGTCGAGCGTCGCGCGAATCCGGGGCCGCTCCTGCCGTAAGCACCGCTCACGGCGTCACGAGGGGCAGCACGGTGTTGTCGACGATGTCGGCGATCACCGATTCGGGGATGGGTGCGCCGTGGAGCAGGAAGTGCTCGCGGATGAGCGCCGGGCCGATCATCGCGACCTGCAGGCCCGCTGCCGAGTCGGTGGCCTGCCCTCGTTCGATGGCCCGTTGCAGGATCTGCTGGGTGGGCAGGGGGCGGGCGGCGAAGATGTGCGCGCGGAAGGCGTCGCGGAGTTCGGGATCCTTGATCGACTCGGCGAGCAGGCCCGGCATCACCTGGCCGAGCGGTCCGGCGAGCCGGTTCGCGAGGGTGCGCAGCAGGGCGAGCAGGTCTTCGCGCAGGTCGCCGGTGTCGGGCAGTTCGATGCGCTCGGGCAGCCGGCTCAGCAGGGCGATCACGATCTCCGGGCGTCCGGGCCAGCGTTTGTAGACCGACGTCTTGCCGGTGCGGGCCCGTTCGGCGACCCGGTCGAGGCTGAAGGCCGCGTACCCGTACTCGGTCAGCTCGGCCAGGGCCGCGTCGAGGATGGCGTCGTCGAGTTCCTTGCCGCGGCGCCGGCTGAGGGTGCGGTGATCGACGGACGGTTCGGGGGACGGCATGGACGATCTTGCACACCTCTCTGGATCACGCCTAAGATAGAGGCCTACTTGTCCTCTATCTTCGATCGGCTGGTGCGATACAAGCCGGTCGGCGCCGTTGGCGCAAGCTTGACCAACCCCAGAGGGAACCATGACCCAGCACTTCGCCGTCGTCAGCATGCCCGCACCCGGCCACGTCAACCCGACGCTGCCGCTCGTGCGGGAGCTCGTCCGCCGTGGCCATCGGGTGACTTACCCCGTCCCGGAGCCGTTCCGGGACGCCGTCACCGGCGCCGGTGCGGACTTCGCCGAGCTGCCGGCCTGGGAGCGCCCGAGGCGGCCGGGCAAGATCGAGATCACCCCGCAGCTCATGGGCATGATGGCGGACATGATCATCGCGCAGACCGAGCGGACCCTGCCGGAACTGCTCGCCCGGTTCGAGCACGACCGTCCCGACGCGGTGTGTTACGACGGGATGCTGCCCGCCGGGCCGATGCTCGCCGCGCTGCTGGACGTTCCCGCGGTGCAGCTGTTCACCAGCTTTGCCTCCAACGAGCACTACTCGCTGCGGGAGGAGCTGTTCCCCGGGCTCGGCGCCGACGTCCCCGAGCTGGCCGGCGCGCTGGAGCGGATCCGCCGGTTCGCCGAGGAGAGCGGCGTTTCCCGGCCGGTGGGCGCGCTTTTCGCCCCCGTGGCCGAAGACCTGAACCTCGTGTTCCTGCCGCGCCGGTTCCAGTACGCGGGGGACAGCTTCGACGAGCGGTTCGTCTTCGTCGGCCCGTCCGTCGACGGCCGCGAAGGCGCCGCCGACTGGCAGCCGCCCGCCCCCGGTACCCGGCTGCTGTTCATTTCACTGGGCACCGCCATGAACAACCGGCCGGAGTTCTTCCGGCTGTGCCTCGAGGCGTTCGGCGGGACCGGCTGGCAGGTCGTGATGGCGATCGGCGACCAGGTGGATCGCGCCGAACTCGGGCCGATCCCGGCCAACTTCGAGGTGCGGCCCTACTTCCCGCAACCGGCGGTGCTCGGCCGCGCCACCGCGTTCCTCACCCACTCGGGGATGAATTCGACGATGGAATCACTCGTCGCCGAGGTGCCGATGGTGAGTGCGCCGCAGATGGGCGAACAGGCGGCGAACGGCCGCCGGGTGGAAGAACTCGGGCTCGGCCGCCGGCTGCCCGAGGAGCCGACCGCGGACGAACTGCGCGAGGCGGTCGACGCCGTCGCGGACGACCCCTCGATCCGGGCGAACCTCGCCGACATGGCCAAGGTGCTCCGCGAAGCCGGTGGCGCGCCCGCCGCCGCCGACGCGCTCGAGCGGCTGCTCGCCTGATTCAGGACTGCGCGGTGGGCCGGACGACCAGCTCGTTCACGTCGACCTCGGCGGGCTGGGCGATCGCGTAGCCGATGGCGCCCGCGACGGCAGACGCCGGAATGGCGAGCTGCTCGGCCGCGGCGCGCACGGCTGCGCGAACGTTGGGATCGCCGCCGGAGTCGGTGAGCTCGGAGCGGGTGTAACCGGGGCTGACGACGGTGACGCGCAGCTCGGTGTTCTCCTGGCGCAGGCCTTCGGACAGGGCCCGGACGGCGTACTTGGTGGCGCAGTAGACGGCCGCGGTCGGGTCGACCCGGTAGGCCGAGGTCGACGCGACGTTCACGACGTGGCCGGTCCCGCGGGCGCGCATAAGCGGGAGGACGGCGGCGATGCCGTGCAGGGTGCCGCGCAGGTTGACGTCGATCATCCGGTTCCAGTCGTCGATCCGCAGCTGGTCCAAACTGGACAGTGGCATCACGCCGGCGTTGTTGACGAGCACGTCCACCCGGCCGTGCCGGTCGTGGGCGGCGTCGGCGAAGGCGCGCATGCTGCCGAGGTCGGTGACGTCGAGTTCGTGATGGTCGGCGTGGCCGCCGTCGGCCCGGATTTCCTGTGCCAGTGCGGAAAGCCGGTCGGTGCGGCGGGCGCCGAGGACGACGTGGTGGCCGTCGGCGGCCAGCCGCCGGGCGGTCGCTTCACCGATGCCGCTGCTCGCCCCGGTGATCAGGACGATCTTGCTCCCGGTGGTCATGCGGGTGTTCCCCTCGATCGGGTGACAGTTTCACGATCGAGCTTGCCGCGCCGCCCGGGGCGGAAGAAGGGCGCGTTTACCTGGGTGTGGCGCACCCTGGTTCAGGCGGTGGCGTGGAGGGAGCCGAGCAGGGCGAGCGCGTCGGCGCTGGGGCTGCCCGGCTCGGCCGTGCCGACCAGGAGGTACTGGCCGGACGCGCCGCGGACGTCGAAGGTCTGATAGGTCAGCTCGATACGGCCGACCTCGGGGTGATCGAACCGTTTGGTGGTCCCGGCGAGGCCCTGGGCCCGGTTGTCGTGCCACATGGCCGCGAACGCCGGGCTGGCGCCGCGCAGTTCGGCGACGATCTCCGCGACGTCGGCCCGGTCGTAGCCGCTGGCCAGCCGCAGCGCGTCGACCGCGCTCGCGGCGATGGTGTCCCAGTCGGCGAAGAGCGTCCGGGCGGCCGGATCGGTGAACAGCGCGTGCACCATGTTGGCCGGTTTGCCCATCGGCGCGAGCAGGGCGTCGGCGAGGGCGTTGGTGGCGAGCAGGTCGAGCCGGCGGTTGGTGACGTAGGCGACCGCGGCGGGGAAGGTGCCCATCAGCCGCAGCAGGGCCGGGTCGACGTCGTCCGGGGTGCACAGCCGCGTGCCGGGGGTGAGGCCCGCGAGCCGGTAGGCGTGCCCGAGCGCGTCCGGGTCCAGCCGCAGCGCGCGGCCGATCGCGTCGAGGACCGGGCTCGACGGATTGCGCTCGCGGCCCTGTTCGAGGCGCGCGTAATAGTCCGCGCTGACGCCGGCCAGCACGGCCACTTCTTCCCGGCGCAGGCCCGCGACGCGACGGGGGCCGTGGCTGGCCATGCCGACGTCGCCCGGGGTCAGCCGGGCACGCTGCGCGCGAAGGAATTCGCCCAGTTCGGAGCCGCTCACCACCTCACGGTAACAGCGTGCTTCCTAGGAGCCGCGCACCCAGGAAGCCAGGCCGTTCCGGGACTCCGGCCGCGTCGCGCATGATCGTTGCCGGAGTCCCGCCGTCGAGAGGAAACGATGAACGCCGTCACCGAGCCGGAGGTCCGGGCGTGGGTCGAGCGCTACGTGCACGCGTGGAAGACCCAGGCCGAGGACGACATCGCCGCGCTCTTCACCGAGGACGCCGAGTACCACGAGTGGCCGTACGAGACGGCCTGGATCGGCCGGGCGGAGATCGTGCGCGGCTGGCTCGACCGGCGGGAGTGGCAGGAAGGCGGCTGGGACTTCGAGTGGGCCGTGCTCGGGATCAGCGGGGACACCGCCGCGGTCGGCGGGACCGGGACCTACCGCAAGCTCGGCACGTTCGCGAACCTGTGGACCGTGACCTTCGACGACGGGGCCTGCAGTGTGTTCCGCATGTGGAACAACGAGGTCTGAGCCTCACCTGACGGCGGGACGGTCCTGGGTGATGAACTCGGGGAAGAGCTCGGTCGGCGCGGACTTGCGGCCGATTTTGAGACCGGCTTCATAGGACGCGCGCTGCATGGCCTGGGCCGGGGGCTTGCGGAGCTTCTCGTAGCTGGCCAGTGCGAGGGGCACCGGGAGGTCCGGCGTCGTGAGCAGCTCGGCCAGCACCGCGGCGTCCTGCAGGCCGACGCCGGTGCCCTGCGCGAGGATCGGGCTCATCGCGTGTGCGGCGTCGCCCATGAGCGCGACCCGGTTTCGCGTCCATTCGCCGACCTCGGCCTGGTAGATGTTGGCGTAGTAGCTCTTCGGGTTGGTGCCCATGAGGTTCTTGAAGGCGGTGAGCGGGCCCGTCACCCGGGGGAACAGCGCCGCCAGCTCGGCGACGCTCAGCTCCCGGCGGTTGTCCTCTTCGCCGGGCAGCATCACGATGCCGTGGAACTTCCGCCCGCCGTCCATCAGGAAGTACCCGAGAACCCCGGTGGAGTCGAGGGAAAGCGCGGTGGTCCTGAGCGTGGGGTCGGTGTTGGGCAGGTGGAACCGCGCGATGGCGACTCCGGTGTAGGTGGCGTCCGGTCCGCCGAGGACGTGGCGGCGGGTCCAGGAGTTGATGCCGTCGGCGCCGATGACGGCGTCGAAGGTTTCGTGGGCGCCGTTGTCGAATTCGACCTCGACCGCGTCACCGAGGTCGGTCAGGGCGCGGGGCCGGGTCCCGGTGCGGACGAGGTCGGCGACGGGTTCGTACAACGACTGCTGCAGATCCGTGCGGGAGAACAGCATCGCGGTCTCGTGGCGGATGGCTTCGAGCAGCCCGGTGTCGCCGTCGAACATGAGGTGCCGGTCCGGCCGGAACCTCGTCCAGTTGTCGCGATCGGTGATGCCGAGCCGGTCCAGCGCGGCGATGTGGGGGTCGCTGAGCCCGATGCCCCAGCCGGCCTCGGTGATGACCGGTGCCTGCTCGGCCACCACCGGGTCGACGCCCCGGTGGCGGAGCCCGGCCGCCAGCGCCAGCCCGGTGAGGCCGCCGCCCACGATGAGGATCCGGTTGCGCACGCTCATGCGCGGACACCGCCGGGACGGTCGGCGACCTGGCCGAAGATCTCGCCCGGCAGCGTGGACGTGCCCAGCGCCTGGCTGGTCGCGTGGGAAAGCCGTTGGAGGGACTGGGCTTCGGGCTTGCGGAGCTTTTCGTAGCTGGCCAGCGCGAGCGGGACGGGCAGCCGGGGCGTGGTGAGCAGTTCGGCCAGCATCGCGGCGTCTTCGAACCCGGCGCCGGCGCCCTGGCCGAGGACCGGGGACATGGCGTGGGCGGCGTCGCCCGCGACCGCCACCCGGTTGCGGACCCAGGTCTCCACCACGGCCTGGTTGATGTCGGTGAAGTAGCTGACCGGGTCGGTGCGCATCACCTCGGTCAGGACGGTCAACGGGCCGCTGATGCCCGGGAAGAGGTCCGCCAGCTGGGTCGGGCTGAGGTCCCGCCGGTTGCCCGGTGTGCCGTGCAGGAACACGACTCCGTGGATCTTCTTGCCCCCGTCCATGAGGAAGTACGCCAACGTCGCGTCCCGCCCGCCCGCGGCGAGGCCGGTCACGGTCAAGGCCGGGTCCGGGGTGGGGGCCTGGAACCGGACCACCGAGGTCCCGGTGTAGGTGGCGTCCGGCCCGCCGAGGACGTGGCGGCGGGTCCAGGAGTTGATGCCGTCGGCGCCGATCACGGCGTCGAAGGTGCCGCGCTCGCCGTTGTCGAACTCGACCTCGACGACGTCACCGGTGTCGGTCATCGCGCTCGGCCGGACCCCGGTCCGCACCAGGTCGCCAACGCCGTCCAGCAAGGCCGACTGGAGGTCGGACCGGTTGAACATGAGCGGGACGTCGTTCACGATCTTGTCGATCAGCCCGGTCCGGGCGTCGAACATCAGGTACTTTTCGGCCTGGTAGCCGGGCCAGTGGCCGCGGTCGGTGCGGCCGAGCCGGTCCAGCGCGGCGAGGTGCCGTGGGCCGAGCCCGATCGCCCAGCCCGCCTCGGTGATGATCGGCGCCTGCTCCACCACGACCGGGTCGACGCCGCGGTGGCGTAGCCCGGAAGCCAGGGCCAGCCCGGTCAGGCCGGCCCCGACGATGAGAATACGTGTGCTCATGTCCACCCCAAGGTGTCGAGGATCGTTGCTGGTGCTTGAAGATCAGGCGATGGTCATGCCGCCGTCGACCGCGAGGACCTGTCCGGTCACCCAGTCCGAGGCGGGGTCGGCGAGCAGGTGGATCCAGCGGGCGACCTCGCCGGGCTCGCCCATCCGCCGCAGCGGGAGGTTGCCGGCCTGTGCCTTCTTCTGCCGGGCGGTTTCCTCCGGCGACCCGCCCACCTCCTGGACGGGCGTGTCGGTCGGACCCGGGGCCACGGCGTTGACCCGGACCCCGGCGCCGGCCAGCTCCGCCGCCCACGAGCGGGTGAGGTGGTCCAGGGCGGCCTTGGAAGCGCCGTAGTAGGCCGCGCCGAAGGCCTGGGGCCGCTGGGCGACAGCGCTGGTGACGTTGACGACGGAGCCGCCGGTGATCTTGAGCTGGGGGAGCGCGGCCCGCAGCAGCTGCGCGGGGGCGAACACGTTGATCCGGAACAGCCGGGCGATCTGCTCGTCGTCGGCGGTGTCCAGGGTTGCGGCGAGGAACACTCCCGCGTTGTTCACCAGCGCGTCGAGCCGCCCGTGGACGTCGATGGTGTGCGCCACCAGCGTTTCCGCCTCGCCCGCGGCGGACACGTCGGCCACGTGATAGCGGATGTCCGGGTTCAGGCCGGCGACTTCCGCGAGCGGGGATTCACGCCGTCCGCTGATCATCACCTGCCACCCCCGCTCGGCGAACTGCTCCGCGGCGGCCCGGCCGATACCGGTCCCGCCGCCGGTGATCAGCGCGACCCGGGCGGTCACGGGGTCGCCTCGCCCGGGATCCGGGTGAGGGCGACGACGGGGATGACCCGCCCGGCCGCACCGGCCAGATACTCGGTCAGGCCGGGATTCTGCTCCTTGAACAGCTGCCAGAGCTCGTCCCGTTCGGCACCGGTGATCTCGGTCGCGACGGCGTCGTAAGTCTCCTCGCCGTCCTCGATCGTGACCCGCGGCTCGGCCACCAGGTTGAGGTACCAGCCCGGATTCGGGGCCCGGCCGCCGTTCCCGGCCACCACGACCAGCCGGTCGCCGTGGGCGTGGAACACCCGCAGGGGGATCGTCTGCCTGCGCCCGCTCGTGCGGCCGAGGGTGGTCAGGAGGATGTGGTTCTCCCGGGTCACCCCCGGCACGCCCTCGATCTCGCGACCGCTGCGGAACTGCTCGATCACCTGGGGGTTGATCGTCTTGAACTCCATCAGTGCGCTACCTCGCCGCCGTAAAAACGAATGATCATTCTTTTAGGCTAGCCCGGCCTGTCCCGGCCGTCAAGATCGCCGCCGGGTTACAGTGCGGTATGCCCCGTGTGAGCCAGGAGCACCGCGACAACCGTCGGCGGCAGATCCTCGACGCCGCCACCCTTTGCTTTGCCCGCAAGGGTTTCCACGCCACGTCGATGCCCGACATCTTCGCCGAGGTGGGGCTGTCCTCCGGCGCCGTCTACGGGTACTTCCCCAGCAAGCAGGCGATCATCGAAGCGCTGCTGGAGTCGGCGATGCGCCCGGTGCTGGCTGCCCTGCGCGACGCGGCGGACGCCGAGCCGCCGCTGCGGGTGCCCGAGATCATCGACGTGATCCACCGCGAGATGATCACGGTGCTCGACACCGACGAGGCGACGTCGCTGATCGTCCAGTTCTGGGCCGAGTCGATCCGGGTCCCGCAGATCCGGGACTCCCAGCGGCACGACGTGATCGAGCTGCACGACGCGCTGCTGACCCTGCTCGGCCGGCTTCAGCCCGGCGGGCAGGTCAGCTCCGACAGCGCGTGGGCGCTGATCGCGTTGGGGCTGGGGACTTTCATCTCCCAGACCGTGCTCAGGACCAACTCCTTGCCGACCGAGACGCTGGTGGACCAGCTCCGTCTGGTGCTGTCCGAGCCGGAGTAGCGGCGGGGTGGCCGGTCAGCCGCCGAACCGCTTCACGTAGTCGTCGACGATCGGCCGCTCCGGGCTGATGATGTCCCCGGGCAGCTGGTCCAGCTCGAAGAAGCGGTGGCCGGAGATCTCCGTCCCGTCCACCCGCACCGCGGTGCCGGCGACGGACGCGGTGAACGCGGCGGTGACGTTGTGCACCTCGTCCCCGTTCGGATAGCGGTAGTAGTACTCCGGTCCCGAGTAGACGCCGAAGAGCTGGAGCTCGTCCACCACGAGCCCGGTCTCCTCCCGCACCTCGCGCCGTCCGGCGTCCTCAAAGGACTCACCCGGGTCCAGGAAGCCGCCGGGCAGCCCCCAGTCGCCGGTGTCCACCCGCGCCAGCAACAACAGCCGGCCCCGCTCGTCGACGATCAGCACCGAGGTGCCGGGCAGGATGAGCGGCCGGGTGCCGACCAGGGTGCGCAACTCGGCGATGTAGTTCATCGGTCACTCCAGCGGGAACAGTAGGCCGGACAGGGCGAATGGTGGCTACCTCGACTCTAACTTGTACAGGCATGATTGACCGCGCTGGACAAGTCGATGCCCGGGACGCGCCGCCGGGCACTAGCCTGGGCGTATGGCCATCAAGGACGAACAGGGGCGGCCGTCGCTGTACCGGCGGATCGCCGACGATCTCAAGGCGGAGATCAGCGCGGGCACCTACTCGGCCGGGGACGCGCTGCCGTCGGAGAGCGAGCTCGCGCAGCGCTACGACGCGTCGCGCGGCACGATCCGGCAGGCGTTCGCCGCGTTGCGGACCGACGGGATCATCTCCTCACGGCGCGGCGCGCGGCGGGTGGTCCAGGGTGGACCGCGGCTGCAGGATTTCGCCGCGCTGCTCAGCTTTTCCCGCTGGGGCCGGGCGATCGGCGAAGAGCCGAGCGGTCGCGTCGTCAGCCTGGATCGCCGCGGAGCCACCGAGGGCGAGCGCGACCACCTCAACCTGCCCGACGGGGCTTACATCTACCACCTCACCCGCGTCCGCCTGCTCGACGACCGGCCGGTGATGGTCGAACGCACCGCCTACCCCGACCGGATCGGCGCGCTGGTCGCCGGGATGGACCCCGACCGCGAGTCCATCACCGAACGGCTCGCGGAGCTCGGCACGACCTTCGCCGACGCGGAGCACACGATCGACGCCGTGCGCGCCACGGCCGACGACGCCCGCCTGCTCGGCGCCCGGCCGGGCATCCCGCTGCTGCGCGAACGCCGCCGCACCACCGATCCGTCCGGCGTCCCGCTGGAGTGGTCCGAGGACCGTTACCTCGGCGACCAGGTCGCGTTCACCGTGCGCAACTCGGCGGACCGCAACACGTTGTCACGGTGGCACTCCGCGCCCGGGTCCGCCTGAGTCGGCCTCGTCACACGAGGGGACGACAACGGGTGCGGTCTGCGATAGTCTGAACATGTACAGCCAAGTTTGTACATGAAAGGACAAGTCATGACGACCACTGGTGCGCAAGCCGGCGGGGCCACCGCACGGGCGTTCCCGCCGATCTGGCTCCGGGACAACTGCCCGTGCGAGCGGTGCCGCGACCCCCGCAACGGCCAGAAACTGTTCGGCATCGGCGACCTCCCGGCCGACCTCACCGTTCGCGACACCACCGTGTCGGCCGATGCCGTCACCGTCACCTTCGGCCCCGACGGGCACCGCGGTGCCTTCTCCCGCGCCTGGCTCGAAGCGCAGGCCTCCCCCTCGAACGGCGATGGGCGCACCGAGGCCGCCAAACAGCTGTGGTCGGCCCGCGACCTCGACGGCCGCCTGCCGGCCGCGGATTGGGCCGCCTATCGCGACGATCCCGCCGAGCGGGCGCGGGTCCTTCGGGCCGTGCGCGACCTCGGATTCGCCCTGCTGCACGGCACCCCGACCGGGGAAGAGACCGTGCTGGCCATCGCCAGGACGTTCGGGTTTCCGCGCGAGACCAACTACGGCACGCTCTTCGACGTCCGCGTCGAACCGAACCCCAGCAACCTCGCCTTCACCGGGATGCGCATCGCGCCCCACACCGACAACCCCTACCGCGACCCGGTGCCGACACTGCAGCTGCTGCACTGCCTGACCAACGCGGCCGAGGGCGGCGACTCCGGCCTGCTCGACGGCTTCACCGCCGCTTCCCTGCTGCGGGCCGAGGACGCCGAGGCCTTCCGGGTCCTCACCACCACCCTCGTGCCGTTCGCCTGGTCCGACGCGAGCACCAGCCTCCGGGCCGACCGCCCCCTGATCGACGTCGACCCCGGCGGCCACATCCGCGAGGTCCGCTTCAACAACCGGTCCATGCAGGCCCTGCGCCTGGCCCCGGCCGCCACCACCGCGTTCTATGCCGCCTACCGGCGCTTCGCCGAGATCATCGCCCGGCCCGAACTGCTGCTGACCTTCCGCCTCGACCCCGGCGACTGCGTCATCTTCGACAACACCCGGCTGTTGCACGCGCGCACCGCGTTCGCCGAAACCGGCTCCCGGCACCTGCAAGGCTGCTACGCCGACCTCGACGCCCTCACCAGCGCCCTGCGCACCCTGGAGGAGACCGCGTGACCACCACGACGAACCCCGTCGACCTGATCGCCGACCTCTTCGCCGGCCCCGGCACCGAGGACTACCTCGGCGAGGCCGTCACCCAAGCCGAGCACATGCTCCAAGCCGGCGCACTGGCCGAAGCCGCCGGAGCGCCCGACACCCTCGTCGCCGCGGCTCTGCTGCACGACGTCGGCCACTTCCACGGCACCGTGACCGGTCACGACCTGATGGCCGGCACCGACAACCGCCACAGCGACAGCGGCGCCACCTGGCTCGGCCAATGGTTCGGCCCCGCCGTCACCGAACCCATCCGGCTGCACGTCGCCGCGAAACGTTATCTCTGCGCCGTCGAACCCGCGTACCACGCCCAGCTCTCACCCGCCTCGGTCTACACGCTCAGTGTCCAAGGTGGACCGATGACCCCTGCGCAAGTACGCGAATTCGAAGCGGAACCCCATTTCGCCGCCGCCGTCGCTCTCCGTCGCTGGGACGACGAAGCCAAGGACCCCACCATGAAGATCCCCGGCTTCGACCACTTCCGCCCGCTCCTGGACCGGCTCAACGGACGGCCTGATCCACAAGACTAGGGTTCCCGCGTGACCGAACCCTCCGTCCTGCACGACACCAAGGCCGCCTACGACTCCGTCGCGACCCGCTACGCCGAGCTTTTCAGCAATATCCTCGAAACCCTGCCGATGGAACGGGCGATGCTGGCCGCGTTCGCCGAACTCGTGCAGGCCCACGGCGCCGGGCCGGTCGCCGACCTCGGATGCGGCCCCGGACACGTGACCGCGCACCTGCACGCGCTCGGGCTGACCGCGTTCGGCATCGACCTGTCGTCGGAGATGGTCGCCCTGGCCCGCCAGGCCCATCCGGACCTGCGGTTCGACGAGGGGTCGATGACCGCCCTGGACCTCGCCGACGGAGGCCTCGGCGGCATTCTCGCGTTCTACTCCTTCATCCACACACCACCGCACCTGCTTCCGGTCGTGTTCGCCGAGTTCCACCGCGTGCTGGCGCCGGGCGGCCACCTGATGCTCGGCTTCTTCGCCGGTGACGATCCGCTGCCGCAGGAGTTCGACCACAAGGTCACGCTCGCCTATCGGTGGTCGCCGGACAGCCTCGTGGAACTGTTGCGCCAGGCCGGTTTCGTCGAGGTCGCCCGGTTGCTGCGCGAGCCGCACGAAAACGAGCGGCAGTTCCAGCAGGGCCAGCTGCTGGTTCGCAAGCCCCCGTCGCTCAGCTAGGCGATGTCCGGCGAGGTTGCCCCGAGCGGGTGATCCACGCCGGTCCGAACGGTCGGCGGCGGGGTGCCCGCTAGGGTCGGCCCGGTGTGGAGCGGGGCAGGGCGGGCACCGGATCCCCGGCCTCCCCGCGGGCGAGAGCCACGGGTGATCATCGGGCCCAGCGAGCGGGAACTCAACCGGGTGCTGGCCGGGTACGCGGTGCGGGTCCGGTCGGCGGTGATCGTGCCGTGCGCCGGGCTCGGCGTCGTGATGACCCCGGACTGGCGTACCGGCGGGCTGGCCGCGATCGCCGTCGGCTGGTGTGTCCTCCAGCTGTTCTGGCTGCGGAAACCGCCGCCGGGCCCGGTACCGGTGGCGATCGTGCACGCGGTGGTCGTGCTGGGCCTCGGGCTGAGCCAGTGGTGGACCGGGGCGCAGCCGGTGGAGAGCTGGCTGTTCGCGCTGGCGGCGGCGACCTCCGGCACCACGCAGTTCGAATGGTGTGCCCGGCCGGTCGCGGCCGCGGCCCTGTCCGCGACGACGATCGGCGGCTACGTCGCCGGGACCGCGGCCACCGGGGTGGACTGGGGCCTGGTCCTGCGGCTGGTGGTCGAAGCCGTGCTCGCCCGGCTCGGCTACCTGTTCCTGCGGCGGGCGGCGCGGGTGGTGGACCGGGCGAGCGAACGCGCGGCAGCCACCCGGCAGGCGGTCTCGGTCGCCGAGGCCCGACGCTCCGCGGAACGCGAGTACCTGGCGACGTTGCACGACACGGCGTCGGCGACGCTGATGATGGCCGCGGCGGGTGAGCACAGTCCGTCCTGGCTGCCGGAGCGCGCGGCCCGGGACCTGGCGGGACTCGCCGCGGCGCCGGAGCCGCTGCCCGGCGAGACCGATCTGGCCGTGCTGCTCGGACCGGTGGCCGACCAGGCCGCGGTCACCGTCACCGCGGACGTCCGCGGCCCGCTGGTCCTGCCCGCGGTGCCCGCGCGCGCCATCGTGCACGGTGTCCGCGAGGCGCTGACCAACGTGCAGCGGCACGCCGGGGTCGACGAGGCGGAACTGGCCGCCCGGCGGGACGGAAACGACCGGATCGTGGTCGAGGTCCGCGACCGCGGCCGGGGTTTCCCGCCCGGCGGCGCCGGACCGCACCGCCGCGGCGTGTCCGGGTCGATCGTGGGCCGGATGGCCGAGTCCGGCGGCCGCGCGGTCGTCGAGTCCCGGCCCGCCGCGGGCACGACCGTGCGCTGGGTGTGGCCGGATGGCTGAGCGAGCGTCCGCGGAACGGCTGCTGGGCGGGGCCAGGGCCACCGTCCTGCTGATCGCGGTGACCGTGCAGGTCTGCCTCTGCACGCTGCAGCTGCTCGGCAACCGGGCGCGTTACCACCCGTGGTGGCCGGAGCCGGCCGCGTACGGCGGGCTCCTCCTGGTCGCCGCGGGATGCGGCTACTTCCTGGCCCGCGGCCGGGCGGTGCCCCGGTGGGCGTCCCGGGCCGGCGTGGTGCTCACCTTCGGCGCGTCCGTGCTGGCCACTCTGCCGGTGGCCCCCGCGGACTACCTGAGCCCGGAGCACTGGACCTTCGGGCTGATCGGCTGGTACGCGCTGGCGCTGCTGTTCGACCGCCCGCCCCGGGTGCTGGGCGGTTTCCTCGGCGTGCACGTCGTGCTGACCGCGTCGACGCTGGTCCTGGCCGGGGGCGTGGCCGCGGGCCGGCTGGCGCCCATGGCGATCACCGCGATCTCGACGCTCGGCTTCCAGCTCGCGGTCGGCCTCGCGGCCGGGCTGATCCGGCGGATCGCGGCGCGGGCCGGGGAAGCGGCCGAGGCGCGGGAGCGGGCGAGCACCGCGGAGACCATCGCCGAGCGGATCCACCAGGACCACCGGGAGCGGTACGACGCGCTGCTCGGCACCACCGTGCCGTTGCTGCGCGGTCTCGCCGACGGTTCGCTCGACCCCGCGGACGAGGACGTGACCCGCCGGTGCGCGACGGAGGCCGCGCGCATGCGCCGGCTGTTCGCCGAGGGCGACGACGTGCCGGACCGGTTGATCCACGAGCTGGCCGCGGTCATCGACGCGGCCGAGCGCAACGGGGTTTCGGTCCAGCTGGCCGTCCGGGGCGAGCCCGGCGCGTCGGCCGAGCTGCCGAAAGAGGTGCGCCGGGAGCTGATCGACCCGGTCGCGGCGGTGCTCGCCTCGTCCGGCTCCGCGGTGCGGGTGACCGTCGTGCGCACTCCCGAACGGGTCCGGGTCAGCGCGCTCGGCGACGTGCCCGCGATGCCGGAGGTCCCTGAACCGATGCAGGTGCGGGTTTATAGACTGGCCACCGCATCGGGAACGTGGGTGGAGGCAGTGTGGCAGCCGGCGAACTGATCACGGCCGCCGTCGTGGACGATCACCCGGCCATCCGGGCCGGGGTGGAGTACTGGTACGCCACCGCCGATCCGCCGATCCGGGTGCTCGCCTCGGGCGCCACCGCCGCGGCGGCCTGGACGCCGCCGGGCGACGCCGCGCAGGTGGTCGTGCTCGACCTGCAGCTGCCCGGCCGGGAAGCGCCCGCCTACGGGGAGCTGCGGCGGCTGGTGGACGCCGGGCGCCAGGTGATCGTCTACACCATGCGCGAGGACGAGAACACCGCGCTGACCTGTCTCGACGTCGGCGCCTTCACCTTCCTCACCAAGGCCGAGGGCAAGGACCACCTCGTCGCGGCCACGGTCGCGGCCGCCCACGACCTGCCCTACACCCCGCCCGCGCTGGCCGGCGCGTTCGGCGCGAACCGGCGTTCGGACCGGCCCCGGCTCTCCGACCGCGAGGAGAGCGTGCTGATCGAATGGTTCCAGTGCGAGTCGAAGGAGCTTGTCGCGGCGAAGCTGGGCATCACCCCGCGCACCGTCAACACCTACCTGGACCGGGTGCGGATCAAGTACGCCAACGTCGGCCGCCGCGCGCGGACCAAGGCGGCGCTGGTCGCGCGGGCGATCCAGGACGGCCTCGTGCAGGTCGACGACCTCTGACCGGCGGTTGTGGGTGGAACGACCGGCACCGCGCGGCGCGCCCGTGCCCTACATTCGGCTGCACTGGGGGTCCGGCCGGCCCCGTCGTCCGCGGGGTGGGGACGTGGTCCGGCCGGGCGAAGCGAACCACGGAGCGGGGGAGCCCTCCGCGTGCGCCCGGGTTGAGGGTCCCGGGTGGGCGCGGGACGGAGTGCGATACCTGGTGCCGGCCGGGGACAGTCGGGGGACAGCCGGCCGGCACCAGGAGGCCGGTCGGGCCGGCGGGCGAAACCGGCGGCCCGGCGCGGGGGCGGCGATGACCGGCCCGTGGCCGCGGTGCCTGCTGGTGACGGAGACGATCTGGGAGGCCGCGCGGGCCCAGCTCGCCGACGGGCGCACCCGGGGCAATGCCGGCGGGCAGCCGCGCTGGGTGCTCACCGACCTCGACGATGCCGACTTCAACGGCGTTTACGACCCGGTGCTGCCCTCCGCCGAAGCGGACCGCGGCGCGGTGCTGGACCGGGTGATGGCGCCGTTCGAGGCGGCCGGGCGGCCGATGGCCTGGCACCTCGACCTCGCCCGGACCCGGCCGTGGCTGCCGTCGGCGCTCCGGGCCCGCGGACTGCGTTACTACGAGACCGAGCCGGGTTTGCTCGCCGATCCGATCCCGGACTTCGAAAGCTCCACAGTGGACGGACTGGCGATCGTCCCGCTGCCCGCCACCGAAGACGCCCTGCGCACCTGGGCCGAGGTGTACTGCGGGGAAGAGGGCACCGGGCAAGTCCAGCGCCTCACGCGGCTGCGCCTGGCCCGTGCCGCGGCGGAGGAGCAGCCGACCACGCACCTGCTCGGGTTCGCCGACGGCCGGCCGGTCTGCTGCGCCGCGGTCTTCCCTGGCACGCGGGCCGCGCTGGTGGAGCGCGTGGTGACCGCGGAAGCGTGGCGGGGCCGCGGTTACGGCACCGCGATCACCCGCGCGGCGATGGACGTCGCCCTTGGGCGCGGCTGCACCCGGGCGGTGCTCACGTCTTCGCCGGACGGGCAGAGGATCTACGAGCGGCTGGGCTTCCGGACGGAGTGCCGGGTGACCCGTTACCTCTGGCAGCCTTAGAGACACCGAAGAAGACCTTGCCGCGCTTCGTCTTCTGGCCGGTCATCCGCGTTCGCTCGCCGCGCGCGGGCCCGAGCCGAAGAACAGCTCGGAGATGTCCGGCCGGGCCAGGAGATTCGCGGCGGGCTCGGCGAGCAGCACCCGTCCGCTCTCCATCACGACCCCGTCCGAGGCCAGCCGCAGTCCGAAGCGGACGTTCTGCTCGACCATCAGCACCGTGACCCCGAGCTCCCGCAGTAGCAAGGTGGTGTCGAAGACGGTCTCGCACGTCTTCGGGTCGAGGCCGAGCGTCGGCTCGTCGAGGAGGACGACGCGGGGCTCGGTCACCAGCGCCCGCGCGAACTCGACGATCCGCCGCTGGCCGCCGGACAGCTCGGATGCCTTGTCCCGCGCCCGTTCCCCGAGGATGGGGAAGGCTTCGCCGAGTTCGGCGAGGCGACGGCGGAGACGCGTTTTGTCGCGCCGGATCGGGTAACCGCCGAGGAGCATGTTGTCCCGCACCGACAACCGGCCGAACAGCCCGCCCTGCTGGGGCACCTGGACGACCCCGGCCTCGATGACGGCCGCGGGGGAAAGCCCGCTCAGCACCCGGTCGCCCAGGCGGACGCGGCCTTCGCGCGGGGGAAGCAGCCCGCTGACCGTGCGCAGGACCGTCGACTTGCCCGCGCCGTTCGGGCCGACGACGCAGGTGATGCTGCCCGGCCGGACCTCGAGGTCGACGCCGCGGAGGACGTCGCCGCCGCCGTATCCCGCGTACACCGATTCCAGCCGGATCATCGTCCGGATCCCGTCGTGTCCGCCGCCAGGACGAAATCGTCGCCCAGGTAGGCCTCCAGCACCGCGTGGTCCGCGCTGACCTCGGCGGGCGGGCCGGCGGCGATGACCCGGCCGCGCGCCAGCACCACGGCCTGGTCGGCGAGCGAAAGCACGAACTGCATGTCGTGTTCGACGATCACGAACGTCCTCCCCGAAGCGTTCAGCGCGCGGATCAGGCCGGACAGGCGGCGCAGGAGCGTCGGGTTGATGCCCGCCGCCGGTTCGTCCAGCAGGATGACGTCGGGGTCGAGCATCAGCACCTGGGCCAGCTCGACGAGCTTGCGCTGCCCGTAGGACAGGTCGGTGGCCTTCGCGCCGGCGTAGTCGCGCAGGCCGACGAACTCGAGCAGCTCCAGCGCCCGCGCCGCCTCCGGGCCCGAGATCGCGCTGCGGGCGAGGCGCCGGAGCTTGAACTCGTCGCAGGCGGCGGCCACGTTCTCCAGCACCGTCAGCCCGCCGAACAGGCGCGGCAGCTGGTAAGTACGGCCCAGGCCGCGGAACGCGCGCTGCGGCCGGCTTGCCCGCGTGATCGGCGTGCCGCCCAGTTCGACGGTGCCCGAGGTGGCCGCGTACGTCCCGTCGATCACGTTGAACAGCGTGGTCTTCCCCGACCCGTTGGGGCCGATCAACGCGGTCGTGGAGTCCCGCGGGACGGCCAGCGTGACTCGGTCCAACGCGGTCAAGCCGCCGAAGCGCACGGTCACGCCGGAGACCCGGAGGGCCTCGGCCGTGCTCGTCGCCGGGCGCCGCCGCGGTGGGGCTTCAGGGATCGGCGTGTCTTCGAGGCGGGCGCCGGTACGGCCGGTTTCCCCGCGGCGGCGGGCGAGCCGGTCTCGCACGGTCGGCAGGATGCCGCGGGGGAGCAGCAGGGTCACCGCGAGGACGAGCCCGCCGAACAGGACGAGCCGGATCGCCCCGGCGTCGGCGCCGCCCAAGGTCGTGTTGGTCACCTCGGTCAGCGGCACCACGAGGAAGGCACCCAGCACCGGGCCCCAGACCGTGCCGCGCCCGCCGAGGAGCGCGGCCAGCACGACCTGCATGCTGAGCACGACGTCGAACATCGTGTTCACCGAAAGGGAGCTGACGTAGTAGCCGTACACCGCGCCGGCGACGCCGACCAGCGCCGCGCTCGCGACGAAGGCGAGTCCTTTGTAGACCGAGGTGACGACGCCGATGCCGGCCGCCTTGTCCTCGTCGTCCTTGATGGCCAGCAGGCCGAGGCCGAGCTTCGACCGCCGGATGGCGACGGTCAGCCCCACGCTGAGCAGGACGAGCGCGAACAGCGCGTAGTAGAACGGCCAGTTGTAGAACCGGATGTCCCACGTGGGCAGCGGCATCGGGAGGCCCTGGCTGCCGCCGGTGACCGACGACCAGTTCCGGGTGAGCAGGCCGAGCAGCTCCAGCACCGCGAAGCTGACGATCACGAACGCCGGCCCGCGGGTGCGGCGGGTGACCAGGCCGAGGACCACGGCCACCAGCGCCGCGGCCACACCGCCGAGCGGCGCCACGGCGAACGGCGAGACGTCCCATCGGGTGGCGAGGATGCCGCCGGTGTAGGCGCCCACCCCGACGAACATCCCGTGGCCGAGGCTGATGTACCCGGTCAGCCCGGCCATGATGTTCCAGCCGGACGCGACGACGGCGACCAGGAAGGTCAGGATGAGGACGTTCTGCACGTAGGTGTCCGGCGTCAGCAGCGGGACGAGCGCGGTGAGCAGGATCGCGGCCGCGAGCAGCAGCTTGCGGATCCGTTCCGTCCGGTGGGTCATGCCAGTGCTCCGTCCGCGCGCCCGCGCCCGCCCAGCAGGCCCTGCGGCCGGACCAGGAGCAGCGCGACGATCAGCAGGTAGGGGACCGTTGTCGCCCATCGGGTGTCCACATAGGACGAAGTCAGTGCCTCGCTCACCCCGAGGATCGCCGCGCCGAGGGCCGCGCCCGCGAAACTGCCGAGGCCGCCGAGGATCACGACGCACAGCACGCGGCCGATCCAGACGTAGTGCGAGTCCGGGACGAACTGGTAGAGCACCGAGAGCGCGGCGCCGGCGAACCCGGTCGTCGCGACGCCGATGGCGAACATCCGCGCCATCGTGCGTTCGACGTCGATGCCCACGAGCGCGGCGCTGTCGCGGTCCGCTGAGCACGCGCGGATCGCCCGGCCGACGAACGTCCCGCGCAGGAGGCCGTACAGGCCGAGGAGGAGCACGACCGCGCCACCACAGGCGTACAGCTGGGCGGTCGGCACCACCAGTTCGCCGAGGTGGAAGGAACTGTTGAAATAGGACGGTGTCGCCGCTTTCGCGTCGGTGCCCCAGACCAGCGCCATGACCCCGCCGAGGGCGGTCGCCACGCCGAACGAGGCGACCAGGGTCAGCTCGTGGTCGATCCGCTGGACCCTGGCGACGACGCCGCGGTAGAGCAGCCACCCGAAGCCGTACATCACCGGGCCGACCAGTACACCGGCGAGCAGCGGGTCGAGGCCGGTGCGCTGCCACACCCACCAGGTGAGGAACGCGGCCAGCACGATCGTCGAGGTGTGGGCGAGGTTGAGCACCTTCATCACCCCGAAGACCAGGGTGAACCCCGAGGACATCAGCGCGTAGACGCCGCCGGCCAGCAGGCCGAGGACGACCGTTTGGACGAGGAGGATCACGGGAAGCCTTTCGGTCAGCGCCAGCCGGGCTTGCTGAGGACGGGTTGCGCGGTCGCGGCCGCCGCGGGCGCGACGATCCTGATGGCCCCGCCCTGGAACTGGCCCAGCAGCAGCTCGCCCTGCGGGCGGCCGGTCCCGTCCCAGCGCAGCTCGCCCGAGATCGTCGGCACGGCGTTGCCGTGCAGCCAGGTCGCCATCGCGTCCTGGTCGAGGTGACCCACGGCCTTGACCGCAGCGGCGAGCACCTGGCCTGCGGTGTAGGAGTTCGCGGCGTCCTCGCTCGGCGGCGACCCGTACTTGCGGGTGTAGCCGTCCACGAACGCCTTGTTCCCGGGGAAGCCGGCTTCGGTGCTGTAGGCGATCGGGGTGAGGATGCCCTCGGTGTTGGCCGGGCCGACGGTCTGCGGGTACGACGGCTCGGTGGGTGAGTTCTCCTGGTAGAGCATCTTCGGGGAGAACCCGATCTTCTGGAACGCGCGCACGAGGGCGGAGCCGTCGCCCGCCACGGCCCCGCTGATCACCAGGTCCGGCGCGGCCTGCTTGATCGAGTTGGCGATCGTGTCGAAGGAGTTCGTGTCCGGCGAGTACGTCTGGTCGTAGACGGTCCGGACGCCGAGCGCGGCCAGCCGGGTCTTGAAGATCCCGGCGGCCTGGGTGGTGTTGGGGTCGTCGACCTGGACCAGCGCGAGGGTCTTCGGCCGCTCGGCCGCCGGCATCTTTTCGATCAGGCTGACGAACTGGTTCGGCAGCCGCTGCGTCGTGGCGGGCTGCGCGAAGAACAGGTGGGTGAAGTTCCGTTCGAAGATCTCGTCGGCGCCCCCGGAGGGCTGGACGTAGAGGTACCGGAACCGTTCGGCGACCGGGGCGACCGCGAGGTTGAGGTCGGACGAGAAGGTGCCCAGCAGCAGGTCGACCTTGTCCTGGGAGATGAGCCGGTTGTAGTCGGAGATGGCGGTCTGCTGGTCGAAGTTGTCGTCGAGGACCTTCAGCTGGACCTGCCGGCCGAGCAGCCCGCCCGCGGCGTTGACCTCGTCGGCCCAGTACTGGTAACCCTGCCGGCCGGGCTTGGACCGGTCGGCGACCGGCCCGGTCAGCGGCAGGGACATGCCGATGACGAGCGGGCCGGTGGACGGGGCTTGACCGGAAAGGCCGCACGCGGACGTGAGCAGAACGGTGGCGGCCGCGGCCACGCCGGACCATCGAAGGAACCCGAGGCGCCGGGGAACTTTTCCTGCCATCACGGACTCCTCCTGAGCGACATCGGCCATGGCGGGAACTCAACTCGACATTAAGTTGGTTGACAAGTAAACTTGAGTGACGCTTTCGGTCAACCGCCGTAAATGGATGTGACGCATGCTCGACGTCGAGAAGCTCCTCGCATTACGTGCGGTGGCCGCGCACGGGACCATCGCGGCTGCGGCCCGCGAGCTGGGCTACACCCGGTCAGCGGTGTCTCAGCAGCTTTCGGCGCTGGAGCGGGCGGCGGGCACGTCCCTGTTGCTGCGCAGCGGAAACAGCGTCACCGTCACGCCGGTCGGACGGTCCCTGCTGGAGCACACCGAGCGGATCCTCGTCGAATTGCGGGCGGCCGAGGCGGCGTTGCAGCGCAGTGACGGCGAGATCGCCGGCGAACTGCGGGTCGGGGTGCCGTTCCGCGAGGGGCCGCCGCTGATGAGCAGCGCGCTCACCGACGTCCGGCAGCAGCACCCGAAGCTGCAGCTGACGCTGGCCGCGACCACCGACAGCACGGGGGCCGAGGAGGTCCGGCGGGGGACGCTGGACCTGGTGATGGTCTCCCGGTTCGGGCCCGCGCCCGGGCCGGCCGAGCCGGGCCTGCGGCAGTGCGTGCTCAGCCGCGACCCGCTCCGGCTGTGCGTGTCCCGGCGGCACCGGCTGGCGGCCGAGCCGTACTGCCGGGTGGCCGACCTCGGCGCCGAATCGTGGGTGATCAGCCCGATGTCCCCGCTGGGGCGGCTCACCCTCGGCCTCTGCTCGAGCGCCGGCTTCCAGCCGGTGGTCGCGGCGACGGTGCACGACGTCGCCGCCGCGCTGGGCCTCGTCGAAGCGGACTGGGGGATCACGATCGCCCCCGAGCTGACCCCGTCCAGCGACGGGCTCCGGCGGATCGCGCTCCGGGACGTGGACGCGATGCGGCACAGCGTGCTGCTGATGCGGGACGGCGACGAGGAGTCGCCGTCGATCGCTGCGGTGCTGGCCGCGGTGCGGAGTGCGGTCAGCCGGGTTGCGCTGCAGGCGCTTGTTTCCTAGTACTCCAGTGTCCTAGTACTCCAGTGTCCTGAACGGACTCAGTACGGGACGCCCGCGTCCACGTCGTCCTCGATGCGCTTCGCCAGCCGGACCAGCACGGTCAGCTCCTCCGCCGTCGCGCGGTCCAGGAGGTGGCGCCGGACGGCCGCGGCGTGCACCGGCGCCACGGCCTCGATCACGGCGCGCCCTTCCTCGGTGATGGAAACGGCCACCTGCCGTGACTCGGGGTCGGGGGCGCGGGCCACCAGCCCGCGGTCCGCCATCCGGGCCAGCTGGTGCGACAGGCGGCTCTTCGACCAGAACATGGCCGACGCGAGCTCCTGCTGCAGCATGCGGCCGTCGCCGACCTCGGCCAGGTGCAGGAGGACGCTGTGGTCGGCCGGTGAAAGGTATGAGACTTCGCGCATGTCGGCCGAAACCCGGAACCTGAGCAGGTCCGAAAGTCCGAGCAGCGAGCGCCAGACGTGGGTCTCGTCGGCGGTGAGTCCAGCGGGAGCGGCCATGGAGCCACGTTACCTGCCGCTGCCCTCGCCGCGGCGAGGTGTCAGCACCGCTAACGGTGGCGACGGGGAATGGTAACGGCGGCTTACTTGCGCCTTCCCGGAAAAGGGACTTCTAATGGTCAGGCAGAAAGATCCAGTTTCCGGGAGGTTGATGTGACAACCGTCAGCGGTGCGGCGGCCGGATGACCGCGCACCAGAGTCCTGAGCTGATCAGGCTGTTCACCACCTACACTTCCCATCCGGAAGGCATCGGCCGCCGGCTCTCCCGGTCGTTCGCCGAGCGCACCCGGGACACCCCGCTGGTCGTCGCGACCGGGGCCGACTTCGCGCTCTACCCGGGCGGGGGCAAGCCGCCCGTGGTGGAGGGCTATCGGTGGTCGCCGCGCGGTTTCAAGGAGCTGACGGCCGTTTCGCACCTGGGCCCGGCGGTGGCCAGCCTGGTCTACCTGCGCACGGTCCTGGGCGACCCGGCCTGGCGGCCGGAAGCCGAGCGGCTGCTCGCCGAAACGAAGAACACCCGCGCCGCCAACACCGCCGGGCTGTGGCGCGACCACATCGCGGTCGAGGCCTACCAGGGCCGCGAGCAGGAGATCGCCGACCTGGTCGACTACTCCTGCGCGGTGACCGCCCGGTACCTCGCCACCGCCCTCGGCGACGAGGACTACCTGACGTGGGAGACCCTGCGGACGGACTACCTCGAAGGCGGCGGGGACGTCGAGCTGCCGGTGCCGGTCAACCACATGATGGTCGCGACGTTCTTCCTGGCCGGCCTGGACATCAGCTTCCGCATCTCCCGCTGGCTGCGGGCGCAGCGGATCGACTGGGCCGAGGCGATGGTGATCATCGCCGGCCGGCAGGGGCGCGCGACCGCCGGCGTCACGTGGACCACCAGCAGCGTCGCGACGATGATCCTCGGCGCGTCGGAGCACCGGCTGCCCCTGGAACGGATGTACCTCGCGCCGCACGCGCCCACGTTCGGGACGCCGACCGGCGGTGACCTGTCCGAAGTGGCCGCCCTCGAAGAGCCGCTGCGGAGCATGTGGTGCGCCACCAGGGCGACCGTCGAGCTCGGCGGCCTGATGTTCGACGGCTACCCGCGCTACAGCCCGGCCGGCGTCGTCTTCCCCGACATCGCCGACCCGGCGGTGACCGAGATCGGCGAGATGCCGGTCGTCCGGTCCGCGGCCGACATGCGGGCGCTGGTCACCCGGCTGCGGATCGTCATGGAGGACCCCCGGCAGCTGCTCTCCGGCGCCGTCATCGACGTCGCCGTCGAGGCACTGGCCGCGGCGGGCTGGGACCCGCGGCGCGTCGAGGTCCCGGGGCTCACCGGCGTCACCTATCCCACCGGACTCTGAGGTGAAGCGGACCATGGAACCACTGCACGGCGACGGCTTCCTCGACCGTCTCACGGCCGGCGAGCTGACCCTGATGCTGGCGCTGCGCGGCGCGCGCACGGGCGAAACCGTGCTCGTCGCCGCCTCGACCGGGCACCACTGCGTCATGGTCGACCTCGAGCACTCGACGATGTCCGTGGACACCGCGGCGGAGCTGTGCCGCACGGCGGCCCTGGCCGGGCTGATGGACTTCGTCCGGGTGCCCGAGCGGGAGTACGGCATGATCGGCCGGCTCCTCGACGGCGGCGCCAACGGCATCATCGCCCCGAGGATCGAGACGGCCGAGCAGGCGCGCGACGTCGCGCGGGCGTGCCGCTTCCCGCCGCGCGGCCAGCGGTCCCAGACCGCGATGACGCCGCAGTCCGGGATGCGGCCGGTGCCCGCCCGTGAGCTGAACCGGGACCTCGACGCCCGGGTGGTCGTGCAGATCCTCGTCGAGACCCCGGCCGGCGTCGCCCACGCGGCGGAGATCGCGGCGGTCGAGGGCGTCGACCTGATCGCGTTCGGCGCCAACGACTTCACCGCGGAGCTGGGCGTCCCCGGGCAGTACCGGGACCCGCGGGTCCCGGACGCGGTGGCCACGCTCGCCGAGGCGTGCCGCCGCCACGGCAAGCTGCTGATGGTCGGCGGGATCGGCGATCCCGGCCTCCAGCGGGAGCTGATGGCGCTCGGCGCCTGCCCGCTCGTGATGACCGGCAACGACCACGGCCTGCTCCACGAAGCCGCCTCGCGCCGCGCCGCCCAGCTCACCGAAGCCCTCGCCACCCACCGCCCCTAGACCGGATCAGGACGACGTCATGCGACCGAAGTTCGCGCACACCCTGCCCATGCGCCCGGCCGGCACGATCACGCGGCCGAGCCACCGGATCCCCGCCGGTGCCTGCGACACGCACTTCCACGTGTTCGAGCCCGGTTATCCCGCGGTGCCGGACCCGCTCTACACGTTCCCGGACGCCACCATCGAGGCGTTCCTCCAGGTCGCCGACCGGCTGGGCCTCGACCGGATGGTCCTGGTGCAGCCGACGTACTACGGCACGGACAACACCCTGCTCCTCGACGCGCTGCGCAAGATCGGCCCCCGCTGCCGGGGAGTCGCCCGGATCGGCGACGACACCACCGACGACGAGCTGGACCGGTTCCACGAAGCGGGCGTCCGCGCGCTGCGGCTGGACCTCTTCGCGCGCGCCGACTGGCCGGTCGAGGACCTGGCCGCCTACGTCCGCGCGATGGCGGAGCGCACCCGCCCGCGCGGCTGGCACCTCCAGTTCTACAGCCCCGGCACCGTTGTCCGGGCCCTGCTGCCGTTCCTGGCGTCGCTCGAAGACCCTTTTGTCATCGACCACATGGGCTACATGAAGGCTTCGGACGGCCTTACCGACGCGGACTTCGCCGGGCTGCTCGACGTCCTGCGCGGCGGCAGTTGCTACGTGAAGCTGTCCGGTCCGTACCGGATCGCCCAGGACGAGCCGCTGTCGACGGTCGAGCACCTCGGCCGCGCGCTGGTCGAGGCGCGGCCGGACCGGCTGATCTGGGGCTCGGACTGGCCCCATCTCCCCAACGGGCAGCGGGACACCGGCGAACTGCTCAACCTGCTGGCGGACTGGGCTCCCGAGGAGGCGGACCGGCACGAGATCCTGGTCGAAGCGCCGCGGCGACTCTTCTACGCGGACTGATCCCGTGTTTGTCCTCATTGGTCTGGTTTCCGTCCTGTTCAGCGGTCTTCTCGCGCACTCGGCGTACGGGAAGCTCACCCGGCAGGAGAAGCAGCTGGCCGGTATGCGGGCCGTGGGCTTCCCGGTCGAGCGGATCGGCTGGCTGGCCGTGGCCGAGCTGGCGGCGGTCGCCGGCCTGCTGGCGGGGCTCGTCTGGCGCCCGCTGGGCACGGCGGTCGCGATCGGCCTGGTGGTGTACTTCGTCGGCGCGCTGGGTTTCTTGCTCCGCGCGGGCTTGAGGAAGTTCGCGGCCTGGCTTCCGGCGGCGGTGTTCCTGGCGGTCTCCGCGCTGCTGCTGGTTCTCGGCTTGGCGACCTGACGGTGGCGAGTACCGAAGTTGATGGGTTGACAGTGGGAGGTCAGTGTGACCGGCAAGTATCTGCGTGAGGTCCAGCGGTTCGCGACGTCGGGCGCCCGCGGTGTCGCCGCCTTCAGCCTCGGGGGTGTCGAGCAGCTGGCGATCCCGCAGCTGGCCTACGACGCGCCGGATTCGCCGTCCGGCATGAACGGGGGCAACTCCAACACCGACATCCTGCTGCTGAAACGCGTCGGCGGGGAGTTCGTCCCCGACGGCCGACTGCCCGGCGTCGGCGCGGAGGACGTCGAATACTTCGAGATCGGCGGAACGCCGTTCCTCGCCGGTGCCTGCGTCCGCATGGGCAGCGGCCCGTACAACCACTCCGTCGGCCAGCCGATCTACCGCTGGGACGGGGAGTCCTGGCAGCCGTTCCAGACGGTGCTGGGCCACGCGGCGAAGCAATGGCGGCACTTCGTCATCGACGGCGAACACCACCTCGCGCTCGCGCAGGGCCGGCCGGGGGAGCGGGAGGCGTCCTCGGCCGTGTACCGGTGGACCGGCGGCGAATTCGAGCACTGGCAAGACATTCCGTCGCGCATCGGCTACAACTTCCACGCGTTCGCGATCGACGGGACCACCTACCTCGCGCACGCCGATCACCTGCTGCCCAGCCACCTCTACCGGTGGGAAGCGGGCAAGTTCGTCCCGCACCAGAGCCTGATGCCCGCCGGCGGCCGCGCGTTCGCCACGTTCTCCTCGGGCGGCGAGCGTTACCTGGCGATGGCGAACATCGAGTCCGACTCGGTTGTCCTGCGGTGGGACGGCGACCGGTTCGTCGACCACGCCGTCCTCGACGGCGGCGCCGGGGGACGGGAGCTGCTGGCCGTCGACACCCCGGACGGGCTGTTCCTGGTGCGGGTCAACTTCATCACCGGCGGCCCGCGAGATCCGCACCCGCTGCTGAAGTCGCCGCTCTACCGGGTCGAAGACGGAACCTTCCGGATCGTCGACGAGTACGACACGTCGGGCGGCACGGACGTCGCCCTGGTCGGCGGTGGCCGCCAGCTGGTCGTTTCGCACGGGCTCAACGGCGGGCTGGGCTTCGCGACCGAGTCGGTCGTGTACGAGTTCTCGCCGCGCGGCGACCTGTGACGGACGAGCCCCGTCAGCCCTCCGGAAAGTGGTCCCGGAGCGCGAACTTCCGGACCTTTCCCGACGCCGTCACCGGGAAGGCATCGACGAAACGCCAGACGCGCGGGGCCTTGTGCGACGCGAGGTGCAGGCGCGCGTAGTCGGACAGCTCGTCCGGATCCGGCGTGGCGCCCGGCGCCGGGATGACAAACGCCGCGACCTGCTCGCCCCAGACCGGGTCCGGAATCCCGAGCACGGCGACGTCGGCGACGGCGGGGTGGCCGATGAGCGCGTGCTCGACCTCGGGCGGGTAGATGTTCTCGCCGCCCCTGATGATCAGGTCCTTCAGCCGGCCCGCGATCCGGCAGTAGCCGCGGTCGTCCATCTCGGCGAGGTCGCCGGTGTGCAGCCAGCCGTCCTCGTCGACGGCGGCCGCGGTCTGCGCGGGATCGTCGAAGTACCCCGTCATCACGTGGTAGCCGCGGGTGCACAGCTCGCCGACCTCCCCGGGGGCGGCGAGGCCGCCGCCCGGCCGGACGATCTTGACCTCGATGCCCGGCAGCGGCCGGCCCAGCGTGCCCGCCCGGTCCTCGGCCGAGTCGTCGAGGCGCGTCATGGTGATGCACGGCGAAGCTTCGGTCTGCGCGTAGACGATCGCGAGCGGCACGCCGAGCGCCGACTCGACGCGCCGGACCAGATCCGGCGCGACCGGAGCGCCACCCGAAACCGCGTAGCGGACGGAAGACAGGTCAGTCGTGGGGAACGCCGGGTCGGCGAGCACACCGAGGAGCATGGTCGGCACGCCGCAGAGCTGGGCGCTGCGTTCGGACTCCAGCAGGTTCAGCACCAGGCCGGGTTCGAAGGCGGGCACGAGCACCTGGGTGCCGAGGCTCGCGATCGGCGCCAGCGTCCCCTGGACGCACCCCGCGGTGTGGAACAGCGGCATGGGGTTGACGAGCACCTCGCCCGGCTGCATGGCGAACGTGCGGACGTAGGAGAGGCGGGCGTTGTTGGTGATCCCACGGTGGGTCAGCACCGCGCCCTTGGGCCGCCCGGTCGTGCCGGACGTGTACTGGATCTGCGCCGGGTCGCCGGGGAGCACGGCCGGGAGCGGCTCGGTGGCGGAGCCGGAGCCGCGGATGGCCGCCCAGTCCTCGAACAGCAGGACCTCGCGCAGTTCCGGCAGCTCGTCCCGGATGCCGGTGAGCGTTTCCAGCAGGGGGTTGGTGCGGTAGTGGCGCAGCAGGAAGACGCCGGCGGCCCGGGACTGCCGCAGTACGTGCCGGACCTCTTCCCGCCGTAACGCCGGGTTGACGGTGACGAGGGTCAGGCCGGCGAGCGCGGCGGCCAGTTCGAGGATCACCCACTCGGGAATGTTGCTGGCCCAGACGGCGATCCGCTCGCCGGGGCGGAACCGGCCGAGCAACGCCCGGGCCACCTGCTCGGCCTCCTCGCGGAGTTCGGCGTACCGCCACCGCCGCCGGTCGGCCGGCTCGGGGACGCCTTCGACGAGCGCCACCGTGGCCGGCGCCAGCTCGGCGGCCTCCCGGAGGAGGGACCCGACCGTGGTGTCGCGCACGAGGTCACTGTCCGATGTGGACCAATAGGCCCGGTCCGGCGTGAGCATCAGGAAGCCTCCTGCGGTGTGGTGGCGCGGCCGTCGATCCACAACGGGTCCCGGGGCCGTTCGCCGGTGACCCAGTATGCGTCGAGGTCGCGCTCGGTCCAGCCGCGTTCGGCCAGGACCTCCTCGTCGGTGAGCATCCGGCCGGTGCACTCGCCGGGCTCGCCGGTCAGGATCTCCATGGCGGCGTCGACGTAGATCTGCGGCCGCCGCCACTGCCCGGGGTCGCCCATCTTGCCGCGGCCCCAGTTCCGGGTGGCCGCGGTGTCGATCGGCGCCGCCGGCCACAGGGCGTTCGCGGCGATGTTGTCGGCGCGGTGCTCCTCGGCGATGCCCAGTGCCAGCCGGGTCATGCCCATCTTGGTGGTCATGTACGCGGCCATGCCGGGCGTGGGCGCGTCGCTGATCGCCGGGCTGTTGGTCAGGATGTGGCCCCACCGCTGCCGGACCAGGTGTGGCAGCGCGTAGTAGGCCAGCAGGTAGGTCCCCCGGACGTTGACCTGCCACATCAGGTCGTACCGCCGGGGCGGGGTGTCGACCAGCCGCTCCCACCAGAGCGCGCCGGCGTTGCTGACCGCGATGTCCACCCGGCCCAGCTCGCCGACGGTCCGGTCGACCAGGTGCCGCACGTCGGTCTCGGCCCGGACGTCGGTCCGGATCGCCAGCGCCCGCACGCCGAAGGCCCGCGCCTCCGCCGCGACCTCGTGGATGGTGCCGGGCAGCCGGGGGTCCTCGGTCTCGCTCTTGCCGGCCACCACGACGTCCGCCCCGGCGGCGGCGAGCGCGAGCACCAATGCCCGGCCGATCCCGCGGCTGCCACCGGTCACCACGGCGACCCGGCCGGCCAGTTTTCCGGTGTGGTCCTTGCTGATCACCAGGTGCCTCCTCGGGGACGACGTCGTCCTGCGCAGCGTCGGCCACGGCGCGCGGGCGGGCAATGTGCCCCGTGAGCGAGTTACGGCCCGGTTCTTGTCACCGGTGCCAATTCAGGGGGTTTGAGCTGGCCGGGATCGGCCACGCGTCGTGCGCCCGCGAGTCGGGCCGGACCACGATCTCGCGCACGTCCGGGTGGCCAGGCGGGTGAGGAGTCCGGGATCGTTGTTGGCGGTGCCAAGACGTGCGGCCTAATCTGCGGGGATGCAGGAGCTGCCGGCGCTGGTGCACGGCGTCCTCGACCGGCTCGACGAGGTCGTCGAGGTCATGTGCCGCCGCGTCTACGACGAGCTCCCCTCCTACCGCGCGGGCACCGTGCCGCCCGCCGCCCTGCGCCGCTCGGTGCGTGACAACCTCGTGCCCATCCTGCGCAGCCTGAGCGCCCCGGTCCCGCTGGACCTCGGGCCCGCCCGCGCCACCGGCAAGGAGCGGGCCGAGCAGGACGCCCCGCTGCCGGAGGTGCTGCGCGCCTTCCGGATCGGTTTCGAGCACCTGTGGCAGGACCTCGTGGAAACCGCGCGGGAGACCGGGACCGCCAGCGACGCGAGCCTGGTGGACGCCGCGACGTCGGTCTGGCGCTTGACCGGCGAATGCACCGACGCCATCGCGGCGGCCTACCGCACGGCCTCGATGGAGCTCGCGGTCCGGCTCGAACACCGGCGCTCGGCCCTGCTGGACGCCCTGTTCCTCGGCACGCTCACCGACAAGACCACGCTGTGGGAGGCCGCGGAAGCGCTCGAAGTGCCGCTGACGGACCGGTTCCTGGTCCTGGCCACCGCCCCGGCGGATACGACCGAGCCGGTCCCGGCGAACCTCGACGCACGCCTGCGCCGCCGCGGTGTCCGTGCCACGTGGAGGTGGCAGCCGGACGCCCTGACCGGCCTGCTGGTGCTCGGCGCCTCGGTCGCGGAAGCCGCCGTCGTCGCGGACCTGGAAGCCGTGGCGTCCGGCGACATCGGTGTCAGCGGCCTCTTCGGGCACCTGCGCGAGGCGCCGGACGCGGTCCACGGCGCCCGGGTCGCGTTGACGACCCTCAGCCACCAGGGGCGCCGGGTCGTCCAGTACGACACGACGCCCCTGGCGATGCTGGTCAGCGCGGCCCCGGCGGAGGCGGAACGGGTCGCCCGGGAGGTGTTCGGCGCCCTGCTCGCGCTCAAACCGCACGAGAGCGCCGTCCTGACCCGCACCCTCCGGGCCTGGTGCGCGAGCGACGGTTCGCCGGGCCGCGCCGCCGAAGCACTGCACTGCCACGCCAACACGATCCGCTACCGGCTGCGGCGGATCGAAGACCTCACCGGCCGTTCGCTGCGCAGCCCGCGGGACCTGGCCGAGATCGTCACGGCGCTCAACGCTTTGCGTGTCATCCGCGAGAAGGAGTAGCCGGGAATCAGTGCAGCGGAAGGCTTTCGACGGTGAACACCGGGCTGGTCAGCGGAGTGCCGTACAGGTAGGTGTCCATCTGGGAGTTGGTCACCAGCAGCCGGTCCCCGCTCACGGCGACACCGGTGGTCGTATCGGCCCCCGGGTAGGAGCGTTCGGAGACGACGGTGGCCCGGGTGTTGTCACCGGAGAGCCGCACTGTGTCGATCTCGTTGTTCACGGAACGGGCGACGTACAAGGTGTTGCCTCGCAACGCGATGCCGTCGGCGCTGGTGAGGGCGGGGGCGGCGATCTTGCGGATTTCGCCGGTGGCGAGCGTGAGCCGGTAGAGCGCGCCGCTGTACCAGTAGCCGATGATCAGGGACCTGCCGTCGGGGGTGGCGACGATGCCGTTGCCGTTGGACTGGCCGGCCACGTAGTCCGGCAGGCGGTAGGCCTCCTGCAGGGTGTGCTGGGCGCCGGTGGCGGGGGCGTTCACCGCGGCGGCCGGGATCCGGTAGACCACGGCGCGGAAGGAGTCGGTGAGGTAGACGTCCCCGTTGGGTGTGACGGCGGCGTCGTTGACGAGGGTCGGGGCGCCCGTGCCGGGGACGGTGTAGGTGGAAACGAGCTTTCCGGCGTTGGTGTAGATGAAGAATCGACCGGTGAACGCGCCGGCGACCAGCAGCCGGTTGCCGGTGATCTTGATCCCGGTGGCCTGGGTACGGCCGTCCTGGCCGCCCGGCAGGAAGGGGTCGAGCGTCTTCGCCCCGGGGCGCCCGCGGTAGACGGTGCCGTCGGCGATGCTGGCGGTGTAGACGTAGTGGTTGTCGGCCGCGACGCTTTCGGGGAAGGCGTTGCCGCCGTTGATCGTGATCGTGCGGGCGCAGTCCTCCCGGCCATGGGACGGCGCGGCGGCGGCGGGAATCGTGAGGGCGGCCAGGGCGGTGGACGCCGCGGTGAGGATGAAGAGCGCGCGTCCCCAGGTGGCGTGTGCGGTGGTGCGGGTGGACATCGTTGATGGACCTTTCCGGTTGATTCGGAGGGAAGTGCTCTCTGGTGCTGGTAGGGCGGGGGTCGTCGGTTCGGATTCCTCGACCACGGCGCGTGCGGCGACCTGGGTCAGCGCAGCGCGTCAGCACGGCCGCGGCGTAGTCGGCCCGGCGCACCACGACACCGCGGTCCTCCAGTGACAACAATCGACATCGACGATCCTCATTCCCGCCGCGGCCTTCCGCGGCGTCACGGGGACCACGATGGCCTCATGACTTACTATCGGGAAGTAGCCACTTCTCGGTAAGGTAGCCACCTGTCGGAAAGCAATGAGGTGAGTGCAGTGTCAACCAGCAAGGCTGTGGCCGAGGCGACACCGTCGTGGGACCCGTACACGCGCGGCTGCCCGTCACGCGACCTGCTCGACCGGATTGGCGACAAGTGGTCGATCCTCGTGCTGGGCGAGCTCGGCAAGGAGGGGGCGTGCCGGTTCACCCAGCTGCGCAACCGGCTGTCGGGGGTGAGCGAGAAGATGCTCACCCAGACGCTGCGCGCCCTCGAACGCGACGGCCTGGTCCGGCGAACCGTCTACCCGGCGGTGCCGGTGCGCGTGGAGTACGAGCTGACTCCACTGGGCGTGACACTCCGGGCGCCGCTGAAGGCGCTCACGGAGTGGTCGGTGCAGCACCTGCCGGAAGTCCTCGCCGCCCGCGAGACGTACGCCGCCGAGCACACCGGCTGACGTCCGCCTGCGCGCAGGGCTCCGGAACAGCGGTGTTCACGGAATCTGTGCCAGCCGCTCCGCGATCGTGGAGGAGATCTTTCCGAGAACTGCCTGCACGGTGCTCAGCTGGGCGTAGTCGGCGCTGTTGAACGCGTTCATGCGGACGACGTGCCGCCCGGCCTTGAAGACGAGGTCGGAAGGGCCGTTGGGGGTCGAGACCCAGCACACGTCGCCATCGCCGAGCTGGGCGGTCTCGGCCTTCGGCGCGGCTCCGGGATGCGGGTAGTCCGGCGAGCACTGGGCATGGTTGTCGTAAGCCGCGCCCCGGACGGTGTTGTACGTGTCGATCGTGACCGAGATGCCGTCCTGCTTGCTGAGGTCGCCCGTGTAGGCGTGGTTCATGCGGTAGCAACTGCTCGAGACATAGCTCCACGGCCCCATGTCCGGCTTGCCGGAGTCCTGGGCGTCGGCGGTTAGCGGCATGGCGCCCACGCTCGAACTCTCCTTGACCCGGGCGGACGCGGTGTCGTTGGTGAACGACAGCGACCAGTCCTCCGGTTTGTAGACCGCACACGCCAACGGCATGTTCCAAGGCGACCCGAACCTGAAGTCGGACAACCCTACCTGGTCCGGGCCGGAGGCCAGCTTGTCCGCCACATGGCCGGTCAGGAAACCGATGATGTCGTCGGGATTCCTGGTGATGCCCTCGTGCCGGTCACCACCGGTGCGAACGGTCAAAGTGGCCCAGTACTGGTCACCGCCCCAGAAGTAGTACACCTGGTACTCGTCCGGAAAGACGAGCGTCCCCATGGTCACGTAGATCTGCAGATCGCCCCGGGTCTCCTGCCGGACGGCGTGGGAATGCACCTGGTCCTGGGTCTCCTTATTGGTGGCGTTGCGCCAGGCGCTCTCCCTGTCGCTGCTCATGTCATCGCTCTCGAACTGCTTCTGGCTGATGCTGAGCGCAATCTCGTCGCTGTCCTGCTTGCCCCAGGTTTCGCAGGTGGACGCCGGTTCCGGGGAGATGCTCGGACCGGTGGATTCGTAGGTGACGGCGCCGGGCGCCGGCGGCCCGTCGTCAGCGGTGAATTTCTCCTGCATCAGCTCTCGCGCCGGATTGATCTCGAACCCGGCCTGGGGCAAAAGGTCCGGGTTCACGATCGCGCAGGCGTCGTAGACCGGGTGCCCGGCGTACGTCTTGGCGTGGGCGGGGGCGGTGATCGTGCTGACCAGCCGGAGCCCGCTCTCGGCCCGATTCGCTTGCGGGGTACCGGCGGCCCGTGCGTTGCCGTCGATAGCCGTAGTGCACCCCGTGATCGCCATTGTCACCGACGCCGCCATGCAGATTCCCGCGGCGACCCTCCCGGAAAACCTCACCAAGCCCCCTGCCCCGTAATGGTCGACGTGCCGACCCTAAACCACGGCGCCTTCGGGAGATCGACAATCGCCGTTCTGGTGCGCAGCTTGCCCGGTTCTCAGCGGGCCCAGTCCGGGACCCACACGTCGTCGCGGGATGTTTCCTTGTACCTGGTGAAGAGGTATTTGAGGAAACTCGCGAGGACGGGGTGGGTATTGTCCGCTCGCCAGATCACGGACTGCGGGTAGACCGGAGTCGGGTCGACGACGGGAATCCGGCGGAGGTCATAGGTTTCCGGCCAGAGATATCGCGAACCTTCGCCGACGAAGGTCGCGAGGCGGGTCGAGTCGGCGATTTCGGCGAGGAGCGCTTCGACGCCGAAGCTCGGGCCGATCGTGTCGATGGTGAGCCCGAACGCTTGGGCCAGATCGTCGTAGTAACCGATCGGCTCGGCGTCGGCCATGCCGGGCATCCAGATGGGGTGCCCGGTGAGCTCGGCCAAGGTCACCGTCTTGGCGTTCGCCAACGGGTGCCGCGGGCCGACCAGCACCTCGTGCCGGTCGTCGATGACGCGCGACGACCGGAGGCCGCGCGGGACCGTGCGGGCTGACGCTCGCAAGGAGCGAAATGTGGCATCGAGAGTGCCGGCGCTGATTTCGGCCAGCGCCGATGCCGCGTCACCATGGGACAGGGCCACGACATCGAGCTCGATGCCGGGTTGCTGCTGGTAGAAGGCATGGAGGAGGCCGGACGGTGCGATCCTGCGGTTGACGACATCGATCCGCAGCGCCCGGCGTCCAGGCGTCACCGCCGTCGTGACGCGCTCGGCGGCCCGGAGCAGCTCACGTGCGTGGGGTAGCAGGGCGTGCCCGTCGACGGTGAGCCGGACACCTCTGGCGAGCCGCGTGAAGAGCTTGACACCGAGTTCTCGCTCCAGGCCGGCCACTCGTCTGGACGCGCCCTGCTGAGTGATGCCCAGATCGTCGGCCGCCGTCTGAAACTGGCCGGTGTCGGTGATGGCGACGAAGGTGCGAACCGCTTCGAGATCCACACCGGGGAACCTACTCCCACAACGACCGGTTGTGGCACGTGCCTGGATTCGTTGTGATCCACCTCCGGCCAGCAGCTCGGCTCGGACCGGTCAGCCCGTGCCGCGGAGCGGCGGACTGCCAAGCGATCGTGACGGTGGACTCCGATGGAGAGGTCGGGGCGGATGTCCTCGGCGGATTCGCCGACCGCGTGAAAGAAGCCGAACAGCGTCCGCCCGGCGCCGGCCACGCGAACCGCGGGGCCAGATCACGCGACGGGTGGCTACGGCGGGAAGCCGGATTACGGCCAGCGCGGCGGCAGCGCCGCTTCCTGGCGCGTCCACTGGGAAAATTCCGGCCACGACCGGGCTTGCGACATCAGCGGCGCCCACCCTGGTGCCCCTGCCGCGAACCTCCGCTGCCCGGCAGGCTCGCCATCCCCGGCCACCCGCAGCTGCCGTGGCCCCTGCGACCGGAATCCCGCCGGACCTGCGACTGCAGGCGCATCCTGACTGGGGAACATCAACCGGGGCCTGAATGTTGATGCCGATCATGAAGGCAATGGCGCTACAGCGCTACGGCGGTCCGGACGACCTGGAGCTGATGGAGCGGCCGACGCCGGCGGTCGCTCCTGGTGAGTTCCTGGTCCGGGTCAAGGCCGCGGGCGTGAACCCGGCCGACTGGAAGGTCGGCGGCGGCAGTCTCGACGGCGTCATGGAGGCTCGGTTCCCGCTCATCCCGGGCTGGGAGGTCGCCGGTGTCGTCGAAGCCCGGGGCTTCGATGCCACCGAGTTCGAGGTCGGCGACGAGGTCGTCGGCTACATCAGCAAGGACTGGGCGCAGAACGGCGGCTATGCCGAACTGGTCTCGGCGCCGGCTCGGACCCTGGCCCGTAAGCCGGAGTCCTGGGACTGGGCGCGTGCGGCTTGCCTGCCGCTGCCTGGGCTGACGGCGTACCAAGCCATCAAACGGATCAACGTCGGAAAGGGCGACACTGTCCTGGTCCACGGAGCCGCCGGCGGGGTCGGCTCGCTCGGTGCGCAGATCGCCGTCGCTCGCGGCGCCAGGGTCATCGGCACCGCCGGTGAGCGCAACCACGGCTTCCTGCGCGAACTCGGCGCCACACCAGTCACCTACGGCGAGGGTCTGGCCGAGCGGGTGCGCCAGCTGGCACCCGAGGGCATCAACGCGGCGCTCGACTGCTACGGCGGCGACGCGGTGGCAGTCTCACAGAAGGTCTTGAAGGACCCGGCGCGGGTCGTATCCGTGGCCGATCTCACCGTCACCGACCAGGGCGGCCACTTGGTATGGGCTCGCCCCAACGCCGGCGATCTGACCGAGCTGGTCGATCTCGCCGAGTCCGGGAAGCTGTCCATTACCGTGAACCGCTCTTTCCCGCTGGAGCAGGCGGCCGATGCCTGGCGGGCCCTCCAGGAGGAAGGCCGCGCCCGCGGCCGGATCGTGCTGGACATCGACGCGAGCTGACCTTCCCGGCCGCGGCGAAGGACGTGCAGACGGACTTCGCCGGGATCCGCACGCGTCGGCCGCGCAAGGACGTCGCAAAGGCGGCACCCGCGCCGGGCACGCCCTCGATGTCGAGAAGCGCATTGATGACAGCAACTGGCTGTTGCCGGTGCCTAGCTCACAGTGGAATGGCGTGCTGGGTGACGTAGTGCCGGATCAACGCTTCGATCGAGCGGCGAAAGGAATCCTGCCGGCTGTCGCTCAGAGTGCCCGCCAGCTGGCCGATCTCGGTTCGGATCGCCTCGCGCACCAGGTGCACGACGGCTCGGCCGGCGTCGGTGACGGTGACGTGGACGGCGCGCCGGTTGGCGGGGACCGCGATCCGTTGCACCAGTCCACGCCGCTCGGCGCGGTCGACCAGGCCGGTGACGCTGGACTTCTCCAGCTCCAGGATGCCGGCCAGCTGTCGCATGCCGATCTCGCGGTCGTCGAGCACGGCGAGCATCCGCAGCTGGGTGACCGACAGTCCTTGTTCTCCGGCGAGGCGCCCCAGGATCGCCTGCACGATGAACGACAGCTGGATAAGTCCGTCGATCAGGTTCAGGTCCGGCGCCTGGGCGCCTTCAGGTGCGGAAGCGGTCACAGCGACCAGGTTATCTTGACTGAGTTCGTGACACCAACTATGTTAGTTCGTGACACCAACAGTACGTGCAACCAACCTGCATGCGGACTGCTCATCGCCGTCCTCGAGACAGAGAAGAAGTACTCCGTGACAGGCAAGAAACGCATCGCTGTCGTCATCGGCAGCACCCGCCCCACCCGCATCTGCGGCGGTATCGCCGCCTGGGCACGCGACAGCCTGCAAAAGGACAGCGACCTCGACTACGACCTGATCGATCTCGCCGAGATCGCGTTGCCGTTTCTGGACGAACCCGTCAAGGCCGCGTTGCAGCAGTACGAGCATGAGCACACCCGGGCCTGGAGCAAGCTCGTACAGAGCTATCACGGATTCCTGTTCGTGTTCCCGCAATACAACTGGGGCTACCCGGGGGTACTCAAGAACGCACTGGACTACCTCTACCGGGAATGGCACGACCACCCCGCGAGCCTGCTCACCTACGGCACCCGCGGCGGCGGCAAGGCCGCTGAACAGTTCATCAGCATCCTGCACGGACTGCACATGCGAGTGCTCGACACACACGTCGAAGCCGTCATCACCGACCAAGACGTCGACGACGACTGGCAGCTGCGCGACCTCGACAGCACGCTGCGCCCGAATCGCGCGCAGCTGCGCAAGATCGACGAAGAGATGGCCGAAGCGCTCTCCGACAGCCAATAATCGCACCCTGTTACGAGAAATGGAGAAACAATCATGTCCGCAACATCGCGCCGGGTGGGCTTCATCGGGCTCGGGAAGATGGGCAGTGCCATCGCCGGGCGCCTGCTCGACGCCGGTTATGACGTCACCGTGTGGAGCCGCAGCCCGGGCAAAGCGGACGACCTGGTGGCGCGGGGCGCGACCCTGGGCGACGCGCCCGAGGACGCGATCGCCACCGGAACCGTCTTTTCCATGCTGAGCAACGAAGAGGCGGTGCGGCAGGTCTTCACCGCCGAGCGGATCCGCGCCGCGCCGGAGGGCTTCGTCCACGTCAACCACGCGACAATCAGCCCCGAGGCGGCCCGCGAATTCGCCGCGAACGGCGGGGGCTACCTCAGTGCCCCGGTGGTCGGCCGCCCGGAAGCCGTAGTGGCCGGGAAGCTGGCCGTGCTGGTCTCCGGCGGCGCGGACGTCCGCGCCGCGACGGCACCGATGCTCGCCGCGATCGGCCGGCGGGTCTGGGACTTCGGCGACGCTGTGGACGCCGCGCCGACGGCGAAGATCTCGGTCAACTACCTGATCATCCACGCGTTGCAAGCACTGTCCGAGTCGATCACCCTGCTGCAGCACGCCGGTCTGGACGCCGGGCGGTTCGTCGAGATGATCAACGATTCCGTCTTTCCCGGCCCGGTTTACCGAGGCTACGGCGACGCCATCGCCACAGGCTCCTACACTCCGCCGGGATTCACCACCACGCTGGGGTTGAAGGACCTGAATCTCGCGCTGGGCGCTGCCACCAAGCTCGGCGTCGAACTGCCCACCGGACCGGTCCTGCACGACGTGTTCGCCACCGCGGTCGAGCAGATCGGCGCGGACCTCGACTGGGCGAGCATCGCCGAGGTCACCCGGCGACGGTCCGGCGGCGGGCTCCCGTAAGGGCACACCGAGCTCAGGGAGACTCGGTCACCATGCCTGAGCAGGACGAAGCGATACTGTTCGCGCCTTGACCGACACTCACCCGTGCGTGCCCGAGCTGTCCAACTGGTGCGCCCTCGAGCAGATCGGCGGCGCGCAGCCGTCGCCCCGTGGTGCGGGCCGCCCCGCCCCGATGGCCCGGATCCCCCCGCCGAGAGCACGAAGCCGGCCGCGGTGGCCACCACGGACCACGAGATCAGTGTCGCACTGTGTCCATTCAGGACCCACTCGGCGGGGAGCCGCGGCTTCCCCATGGGGATTCTGAACAGGCGGGCTCGCCGGGACCGTGCGTAGAGTCGTGCCCATGCCAGGGGACGAACGCCTGCTCACCGAGGGTGTCACGCAGGGGCTGACCGCCGCCGAAGTGGCGGAGCGGGTCGCGGAGGGGCGGACCAACGAGGTGCCCTCGCGGGTCAGCCGCGGCACCTGGGAGATCGTGCGGGCGAACGTGTTCACCCGGATCAACGCGATCTTCGGGGTGCTGGCGGTGATCATCTTCTCGACCGGGTACGTGATCGACGGGCTGTTCGCCGGGCTGATCGTGGCCAACAGCGTGGTCGGGATCGTGCAGGAGCTGCGGGCGAAGCGGACGCTGGACCGGCTGGTGATCGTCGGGCAGGTGCGGCCGACGGTGCGGCGGGACGGGGTGAGCCGGGAGCTGCCGCCCGGGGAAGTGGTCGTCGATGACGTGGTCGAGGTCGGCGCGGGGGACCAGATCGTGGTGGACGGTGCGGTGCTGGCGGCGGAAGCCCTCGAAGTGGACGAGTCGCTGCTCACGGGCGAGTCGGACCCGGTGCTGAAGCAGCCGGGCGAGGAGGTCAGGTCGGGCAGCTTCGTGGTGGCGGGCAGCGGGGCGTACCAGGCGACGAAGGTCGGCCGGGATTCCTACGCGGTCCGGCTGGCCGAGGAAGCCGGGCGGTTCACTCTCGTGGATTCCGAGCTGCGCGGCGGGATCGACAAGATCCTGAGGGTCGTCACCTATGTGCTGGTGCCGGCCGGCGCCCTGTCGATCTACAACCAGCTTTCCGGCTCGCAGGCCTTGCCCGACGCGCTGCGCGGCATGGTCGCCGCGCTGGTCCCGATGGTGCCGGAGGGCCTGATCCTGCTGACCTCCGTCGCGTTCGCCGTCGGCGTCGTGCGGCTGGGCCGGCGCCAGTGCCTGGTCAACGAGCTGCCCGCGATCGAGGGACTGGCGCGGGTGGATGTCGTGTGCGCCGACAAGACCGGCACGCTCACGGAGAACGCGATGCGGCTGGCGGAGGTACGGCCGCTCGGCGAGCCGGGTGCCGCGCCCGAGATCGTGCTGGCCGCGCTGGCCGCCGCGGATCCTCGCCCGAACGCCAGCCTGCTGGCGATCGCGGAGCCGGGCCCGCCCGCGCCCGGCTGGGTCGCCGAGTCCGTGACACCGTTCTCCTCGGCGCGTAAGTGGAGCGGCGCGAGTTTCGGCGAACACGGCGACTGGGTGCTCGGCGCGCCCGACGTGCTGCTGAACGCGGGATCGGCGGAGCGCGCGGAGGCGGAGCGGATCGGCGCGCAGGGGCTGCGGGTGCTGTTGCTCGGCCGGGCCGGGCAGGCGGTCGATGCGCCGGGGGCGCCGGGCGAGGTGACCCCGGTGGCACTGGTCGTGCTGGAACAGAAGATCCGCGACGACGCGCGCGAGACGTTGGACTACTTCGCCGAGCAGGGCGTCGCGGTCAAGGTGATCTCCGGTGACAACGCTGTTTCCGTCGGCGCTGTCGCTCGTACGCTGGCGTTGCCGGGCGCCGACGCGCCGGTGGACGCCCGGACCCTGCCCGAAGATCCCGAACAGCTGGCCGGGGAACTGGAGGGCGCCTCCGTGTTCGGGCGGGTCACGCCGGCCCAGAAACGGGCCATGGTCGCGGCCCTGCAGTCGCGGGGGCACACGGTCGCGATGACCGGGGACGGCGTCAACGACGTCCTCGCGCTCAAGGACGCGGACGTCGGCGTGGCGATGGGCGCGGGGAGCCCGGCGACCCGTTCGGTGGCACAGATCGTCCTTCTGGACAACGCCTTCGCGACGTTGCCGTACGTCGTGGGGGAGGGGCGGCGGGTGATCGGCAACATCGAGCGGGTCGCCAGCCTGTTCCTGACCAAGACGGTCTATTCGGTGCTGCTGGCCCTGATCGTGGGTGTCCCCGGCCTGATCGGCTATGACGCGGTGCCCTACCCGTTCCTGCCCCGGCACGTCACGATCGTCGGCTGGTTCACCATCGGCCTGCCCGCGTTCGTGCTGTCCCTGGCGCCCAACAACGACCGGGCCCGCGGTGGTTTCGTGGGCCGGGTGCTGCGGACGGCGGTGCCGGCCGGGATCGTGATCGCGGCCGCCTCCTTCACCGCGTATGTGCTGGTCCATTCCGGCGGTGATTCCGGTGGGACCGAGCAGGTGCAGGCGAGCACGACGGCGCTCATCACCGTGATGGCGCTCGCGCTGTGGGTGCTGGGCGTCATCGCCCGGCCGTACACGTGGTGGAAAGCCGGGCTGGTCGCGGCGATGGTCCTGATCTCCGGGCTGATGTTCGTCGTGCCGCTGAGCCGGCGCCTGTTCCTGCTGGACCCGGGCAACGGCGGGTACACGCTGACCGCGCTCGCCTGCGCCGCGGCGGGTGTCGTCCTGATCGAACTCGGCCGGTGGCTCGGCAACCGGCTGGGCCAGGACCGGCGCGAGCCACGCTGACCGCGGCCCCGCCGCCCGCCGCGAGATGCGTGCTGGCCGTCCCCGGGCCAGCCGGGCAGGCTCGTTGCCCCGGGGTGCACCCGGGGCCGCGCCGCGGTGTCACGCGCAGTGACTGATGCTAGTTTCCGGGAGGCCGATGATCACCGGTGGTACCGGTTTGCTGGGTGGAGTTTCAAGTCGTGAGTAATCCGTTGGTTGCGCCGGTGAAGGATTCGACGACGTCGGTGTCGGGTGTGCCGTTGCTGGAGGATGCGACCGGGCTGAAGTCGGCGATCGAGAGCAAGGACTGGGCCGGGGTCGCGATGGGCGCGGTGGGGACTGCGCTGGACGCGTTGACGGCGGTGATGGACCCGTTCGGCGCGATCTTCGCGGCTGGGGTGGGTTGGCTGATCGAGCATGTGGGTCCGTTGAAGGAAGCGCTGAACGCGCTGACCGGGGATGCGGATCAGATCGCGGCGCAGTCGGAGACGTGGGCGAACGTCGCCAAGGAGCTTGAGAGTGTTTCGGCGGAGTTGACGGATCTGGTCAAGAAGGACTTGGAGAGCTGGAAGGGCGATGCGGCGGACGCGTATCGGAAGAAGGCGGAGGACACTTCGGCGCTGATCGCTAGTGCGCAGAAGGGTTGTGAGGGCGCGGGCAGTGGGGTCAAGACTGCGGGTGAGGTGGTCGGGGCGGTTCGCACGTTGGTGCGTGACACGATCGCCGAGTTGGTGGGGCACCTGATTTCGTGGGCGTTGCAGGTGGTGTTCACGCTGGGGATCGGGATGACGTGGGTGGTGCCGCAGGTTATCGCCGCGGTGGCGAAGACGGCGTCGAAGATCACGCAGGTCACCACGAAGCTGGTGAAGGCGCTGAAGGCGCTGGTGCCGCTGTTGAAGAAGGCCGGGACGCTGTTCGAGGACGCCGGGAAGGCGTTGAAGAACCTCAAGGGCGGCAAGGTCAAGCCGGCCGGCAAGCCCAAGGACATCACCACGCCCAAGGGGGAGCCGGGCAAGGGCGGCGGTAAGGGCGGGGACTCGACCACCCCGTCCGGTGACCACAAACCGCCGAAGGACGATTCGACGAATCCGTCCGGCGATCATTCCCCGCCGAAGGACGACTCGACGAATCCGTCCGGTGACCACTCCTCGCCGAAGGACGATCCCGGCGGCAAGTCCGGCGACCCCAAGGAGCCGAAGAACGACTCCGACGCGCCGCCGCCCCAGGACCGGCCCGAGGGTGGCGCCGGCGGTGGCGAGAAGAAGCCGCCACCGGAGAAGGACCGGTCGATCGACAACGAGAACGACCGTCCGCGGGCCGACGACAAGCAGGCCAAGGACCGGGACGACTGCGGCGACCCGATCGACATCGCCACCGGGCAGATGATCCTGAGCCAGGTGGACGTCGAGCTGGCCGGGCTGCTCCCGCTCGTGCTCTCCCGCACGCACATTTCGACCTACCGGCTCGGGCGCTCCTTCGGCACCGGCTGGGCGTCCACTGTGGACCAGCGGATCGAGGTGGCGCCGGACGAGATGGTGCACTTCGCCGCCGAGGACGGCATGCTGCTGCGGTACCCGGCGATGCCGGAAGCGGGCGCCGGGGTGCTGCCGGTCTCCGGGCCGAGGTGGCCGCTGCTGCGCACCGACCGGGGTTTCGCGATCCGGCGCACGGATTCCGAGAGCCTGCTGCACTTTGTCGACGACAACTCGGGCCGGCTGCCGATCAGCGGCGTGACCGACGGCGACGGGAACCAGTTCGACTTCCAGCGCGACGACGACGGCACGCCGGTGGGCATCGTGCATTCGGCGGGGTACCGCGTCGCCGTGGACACCGAGGACGGCTTGATCCGGCAGTTCCGCCTGCTGACCGGCGAAGGTGACGCGTCGCTCGTGGTCTTCGGCTACGACGAGCAGCGCCGGCTCACCGAGGTGGTGAACTCCTCCGGCTTGCCGCAGCGGTTCCGTTACGACGCCGGCGGTCACCTGGTCGGCTGGGAAGACCGCAACGGCATGTCCTACCGCTACCGCTACGACGCCGAAGGCCGCTGCGTCGAGACCGAGGGCGCGGACGGGTACCTCAGCTACCGGTTCGACTACGACCGCGAGCACCTCGTCACGCGGGTCACGGATTCTCTCGGCCACGTCAGCACTTTCGAGCTGGGCGAGGACTTCCGGGTGATCCGGGAGACCGACCCGCTCGGTCACGCGACACAGTCCACTTGGGACGAGACGGGCCTCCTGCTGTCCCGGACCGACCCGCTCGGGCGGACCACCCGCTACTCCTACGACGACGCCGGCCGCCTCGTCGAGACGACGAGGCCGGACGGAAGCCAGGCCCGCTCCGAGTTCAACGCCTTCGGCCGGCCGGTCACCCTGGTGGACTTCGACGGCGGGGTGTGGCGGCGGGAGTACTCGCCGGACGGCGTGCTCACCGCGGAGATCGACCCGTCCGGGGCCCGCACCGGCTACGCGCGTGACGACCGGACCACTTCGGTCACCGACGCACTCGGCCGCACCACCCGGTTCGAGCACGACGCCGCCGGGCTGCCGGTCGCGGTCACCGATCCGCTCGGCGCCGTCACCCGCTACCGGTACGACCCGCTCGGCCGGTCGGCGGAGATCACCGATCCGCTGGGCGGCACCACCCGGCTGGCCTGGAGCGTCGAGGGCACGCTGGCCGAGCAGGTCCTCCCCGACGGCAGCCGGCAGCTGCGGGCCTACGACGGCGAAGGCAACCTCAGGCGGACCGGCGAGCCGGAAACGGGGACCCGCACCGACATCGCGCACTTCGACCTGCCGGTGTCCCGCACCGGGCCGGACGGCAGCCGGCTGTCCTTCGGCTACGACACCGAGCTGCGGCTGACCTCGGTCACCAACGAGCAGGGGCTCGTCTGGCGCTACACCTTCGACCCCGCGGGACGGCTGGCCGAGGAGACCGACTACGACGGCCGGACCACCACGTTCGCCTACGACGCCGCCGGCGACCTGGCCGGCTACACGAACGGCGCGGGCCAGACCGTGCGGCTGGTCCGGGACGTGCTGGGCAACATCGTGGAGCGCCACAGCGACGGCGTGCTCACCCGCTACTCCTACGACGCCGCGGGCCGCGTCGTCCGCGCCGTCACCCCGCACACCGACCTGGTGCTGCAGTACGACCCGTCCGGGCGGGTGCTGTCCGAATCGCTGAACGGCCGGGTGCTGGCTTCGCGCTACGACGCGGCGGGCAACCGGGTCTGGCGGCGGACCCCGTCCGGGGCGGAGAGCACCTGGCAGTACGACCAGCGCGGGCGGCCGGTGTCGCTGCGCACCGGCAGCGGGCTGCTGCGGTTCGGCTACGACGCCGCCGGGCGTGAGGTCCAGCGCCAGCTCGGCCAGTCGGTGCGGCTGACCCAGACCTGGGACGAGACGCACCAGATGCGCGGGCAGACCATCGAGGCCGGTCCGGGCCGGGTGCTGCAGCAGCGCAGCTACGAGTACCGCGCGGACGGGCACCTCACCGAGGTCCACGACCGGCTGAGCGGGCCGCGGCGGTTCGACCTGGACGTGACCGGGCGGGTCACCGGGGTGACCGGGCCCGGCTGGTCCGAGCGGTACGCCTACGCGCCGACCGGGGACCTCGTGCAGGCGGCCTGGCCCAGCGCGCCCGCGACGAACGCGGAAACCTGGGCGGCGCACCAGGCCCAGGGCGCCCGTCAGTACGCCGGAACGCTGCTGGAGCGCGCCGGGAACGTGCACTACCGGCACGACGGCGAGGGCCGGATCGTGCAGCGGCAGGTGGAACGGGCACCGGGCGTCGTGGACTCGTGGTCCTACACCTGGGACGCCGAGGACCGGCTCGTCGGCGTGGTCACCCCGGACGGCACGGCGTGGCGGTACCTGCACGACGGCCTGGGCCGCCGGGTGGCCAAGCAGCGGCTCGGCGCGGACGGCCGCGTCGCCGAGGAGGTGTGGTTCTGCTGGGACGGGACCGATCTCGTCGAGCAGGTCAACGACGGCCGGCACGCGCTCGTGTGGGACTGGTCCCCGGACGGGATGCGCGTGCTCGGGCAGACCGAGCGGACCGCGGAGCCGGGCTCGGACCAGTGGCTGGACCGGCGGTTCTTCGCGATCGTGACCGACCTGGTCGGCTCGCCGGCCGAACTCCTGGACGCCCAGGGCATCGTCGGGCACCCCGCTCGCGCCACGCTCTGGGGCACCGCGGTGGCGGGTCCGGGCCCGGCGGCGACGCCGCTGCGTTTCCCCGGGCAGTACCACGATCCGGAGACCGGGCTGCACCAGAACTTCCACCGGTACTACGACCCGGCCACCGGCCGCTACTGCACGCACGACCGGCTGGGCCTTTCGCCGGGCCCGAACTCGCGCAACTACGTGCGTAACCCGACCGGCTGGACCGACCCGCTCGGCCTGACCCCGTGTGATGCCAAGAACTACGCCGAAGCGGTCAAGGACTACCGGACGGCACTGGGCTGGACCAAGGAGAACAGCCCGCACCAGCTGGGCGGGAAGCTGAACGAGGACTGGACGACCGTCGGCGTCGGCAAGCTGGCCTACGGCGAGAAGGACGACCTCAAGATCGTCGTGGACAAGGCCAACGGCTACCTGGTGGGCTACATCAAGAAGGGCGCCGACGGCGCGCCCGACGAGATCCACCACGTCGCCGAGGTGGACCCGAGCAAGGTCGCCCCCGGCGCGATCTCGAAGCCCTTCCACCCCAGCGAAACCCTGACCTACAAGGACATGCCCAACATGGACATCGGGCCCCGCGGGGTGAGCGGGGCGGTGACCAACATGATGGAGAAGAGCAAGGGCCAGATGGGCTCGCTGAAGACCCTCGCCGCGACCATCGCGGAGGGCGGCCGGTCCAACCACTACGCCAAGTCCGTGATCGACGACCTGAAGGCCGGCAACGAGGCCAAGGTCGGCACTTACCGTGACGACCTGGCCCATGACTGGGGGACGAAGAGCAACGACTACCGGGACACTGGCAACAACGCGGACAACGAGCTGGCCCTGCTGAACCGGCCCAACGGCCGGCCCAGCTGACCTGGAACCCGCCTGGTCCGGCCCTCGAAGCGGCCCGGGCCGGGCGGGTGTCGCCGCGCATCCGGCTCCGGCCGCGGGGCGCTAGCGGCACGATTGGGACACGACCGGGTCACCGAGGCGGGCCACGGCGTAACAGCGCGGCCGCGCCGCCCTACTCATGAGGTGAGTGGGGAGGTGCGCGATGAGCACCCGGCTTGAGGATGCCGAAACCGATCTGCGCCGCTTCGACGGTGCCGCCGCGTTGTCGAATTTCGATGAAGCGCTCCGGGACAACGCGAAGGACGTGCGTGCGTCGGCCGGACGTGTGCGCGCGTTGTGGATGCTCCGGCGCTGGGACGAGGCCCGCGCCCAGCTCGCGCTGCTCGATGAGCGGGATGACATCCAGGTGGCACTCGTGCGTGGTCTGGTCGCGCTCGGGCAGCCGGACGACCCGTCGTACCTCTCGGTCGACTGCGGATCCGCCGAGCGGGACGACGAAGCGGCCATCGAGGCGTTCAGGAGCGCAGTCGGGCTGGACGAATCTTCGGGGGAGGCGCTGGCCGGCCTCGCCGCGGCCTACCGGATGTCGGGGCAGCTCGGGAAGGCCGAGGAAGTCCTGCGTGACGCGCGGCCAAGTCTGCGTTCCTCGGCGCCGGTGCTGGTGGAAAGCGCGATGGGCAAGCTGGAACGGGACGACCTGCCGGGCGCGGAGGCCGACATCGAGCTGGCCATCGAGGACGATCCCGGGTGCCTGCAGGCGGAAGTGCTCCGGATCGAAGTGGCGCGGCAGGCCGACGACAACACCGAAACGCTGGTCGCCCTGACCGAAGCGCTGGTGAACCGGCGGCCCGGCCCGACCGCCGTCGTCCTCGAACTCCACGGCTGGGCGCTGCTCGACCGGGCGGAGGCGACCAACGACCGCGAGTTGCGTGAGCGGGCCGTCGAGGTGTTCGCCCGCTCGGAGGAGGCCGGGCCCGTCCTGCCGGGGGCGGTCAACGGGCGGACCCTGATCCACTTGGGCCGCAGCCGGTTCGAGAAGGCACTGGAAGTCGTCGACGCGGCGATCGCCCGTGAGCCGACCAGTCCGCAGCTGTACCTGAGCCGCGCGGAGATCCTGGCCGCGGCGGGCGAACCGCCCCGGACGCGGCTCGATACCTACCGCCTGGTGCTGGACCGGGATCCGCGCGACCTCAGCGCCCGGATCGCCCAGGTGCGCGCCTTGCTCAGTCTGCGGCGGATCGAAGAGGCGGAGGGAATCGTCGCCGTCCTGCGCCGGGAGCTGCCCGGCAATCGCCGGGTCGACGCGGCCGCGTCGTGGCTCCAGGAACCGTGGCAGCTGCCCGAATCGCGCACGATCGAAATGAACATCGACCGGCCGTGGGAGAACCGGAAGGACGATCCGGAACAGGTGCTGGACCTGCTCACCAACGAGGTGTGCGTGAAACTCGGGCTGGCGCGGCCGGTCGCGAGCCGGCTGCGTGAGCGCGTCGCGGAGGACGGCAAGGCGCTGCTGCAGCGCGCGTTCGAAGAGGAACAGGAGTACTTGCACGCCCGGGACCGGTTCGAGGCCAGGACGGTACGCGCCCGCAAGGGGGTCGTGTGGCGTCTCCTCGGCGCGGTGCTGTTCGAGTCGGCGCTGGTGTTCGCGGCGCTCGCGATCGCTCTGCTCGTGTGGCTGGCCGGCGGGCGGGCCGACCCGTTTTCGGGCTGGCGGCTGGGTTTGACGGCCGGTCTCCCGGCGGTGTTCCTCGCGATCGCCGTGCCGAACCGGAGAGGCAAGCTGCCCGTCGACCTCGACCTCGCTCTCGCGGGCCTCGGTGGTGCCGCGGTGCTGGCCGCTTCGGTATGGCTGGGCATCCTGCGGCTCGGCGCCGTTTTCGGCAGCTTGGCCGGCGTCGGCGTGACGCTCGCCGTCATCGGGACGGTTCTGGGTGGCTACCGGCTCCGCAACCGGTTCGCGAAACCGAGTGTGCGCGCTCCGCAGGGCGCGTTCGACCGATGGCTGGACAGTATCTACGGCAACGGGTTGCTGCCCTTGGCGATCGGGGCGCGGGCCAGCCTCAAGCGCGTCTACCGGACCTGCCTGCCGGTACTGGACGGGACGTACTCCGACGTGCCGGTGGAGATCGACACACCGGCCTCGGGTGAGTTGCGGCGGCTGCTCAAGCAACGCAGCAAAGGGAGTTTCGCGCTGGCGGGGCCCCGCGGGGTGGGCAAGTCGACGCTGCTCGAGCGGTGGTGCGCCGGGCAGTTCCTGCGGGACACGGGACCGGCGTCACAGGTGCGCCGAGACCTCACCATCAAGGTGGACGCCCCGGTCGGCTACCAGTCGAAGGAATTCCTGATCCACTTGTTCGGCAAGCTGTGCGACGAAGTCGAGAAGTACGTACCCACCTTGGAACGAGCGGAGAACCTGCCGATCGAGCCGGCCTCGCCGCGGCTGTCCCGGCTGACGAGCCCGGGCCGCCGCGACGGCGGCGTCCGGCCCGCCGCCCTGGTTTCCCGGGCGAAGGAAGAGCGGGAGAAGATCCGCTTTCTGCAGAGCCACACCAAGGAAGGGGAGTTCTCGCTGGGGCTCGCCCCGATGACGGGCGCGAGTATCGGGTACAAGGCCAAGGGCACCGTGCGCCGGGACGATGTGCCGCTCAACCACCCCGAGCTGGTCGACCGGTTCCGCGACTTCCTCGGCCAGACCGCGCAGCTGGTCGCGGAACTCGGCTCCAAGGTGCTGATCGGCATCGACGAGCTGGACCGGATCAGCGACGGCGAAGGGGCGCAACGCTTCCTGAACGAGCTGAAGGCGGTCTTCAACGTGCCCAACTGCTATTTCCTGGTGTCGGTTTCGGAGGACGCGCTCGCGGAGTTCGAACTCGCGGCGATGGGGATGCGGACGGTGCTCGACAGCGCCTTCGACACGATCGTGCGGGTCGACTACTTTTCCTTCGAGCAGGCCAGATCGCTGCTCAACCGGCGGATCCGGGACCTGCCCGAGCAGTTCGCCGCGCTGGCGTACGTCTTCTCCGGCGGGCTCGCCCGGGAGCTGGCCCGGACGGCGGAGACGATCGCGGGCGACTGCGAGTCCGAGCAGCAGCTGGCCGCCGTCACCCGGCACCTCGTGCAGCGCCAGCTCGATCGCACCACCCGCGCCGCGATGGACCGGGTCAGCCGGTCGCCCGACCGCCGCGCCGGCGCCGCCCTCATCCCGTTGCTCGACGAGCGCCCGGTCGGTGAGCTGACCAGCCGGATCCTGCGGGCCTACGCCGCGAAGGTGGCCGACGCCGGGCCCGACCGGGCGGACCCCGAGGTGCTCGCCGGGGTGCGGCTCGACGTCGTCGCGATGGTGGAGTACCTCGCCGTGGTCCAGGACATCTTCGACGGGCGGCTGATCGAGGACCGGATGGCCGCCGGGCTGGAACGGGGCCTCGGCGCGTTCGAGAACCTCGCCCGGGTCCGCCGCTATCTCGGGGCGAACTCCTCCGGCGCGCGGGAGCTGCTGCGCGGGTTCTGCGGGGCCTGGGGCATCGCCGGAGCCGCGCCGGCGCCGCCGTCGCGAATCTGCGTGTTGCCGCCGCGGCGGAACGGCGACGCGCGCGGTTCGGCGCGCCTGGGACTGCACCACACGAACGGGACCCGCCCGTAGCCGGGGTCAGACCACCATCCAGGACAGGACCGAGGTCTGGAGCCAGGCGAGGAGGCAGAACAGCACGAGCAGGCCGAGGCTCCAGCCGATCACCTTGCGCAGGATGTCACCCTCCTTTCCGGACAGCCCGACGGCGCCGGCGGCGATCGCCAGGTTCTGCATGGCGTCCGCCTTCCCCTGGACGCCACCGGTGCTGTTGCTGGCGGCCATGAGCAGCGGCGAGATGCCGATCCGGTGCGCGGCCGCCGTCTGCATGGCGCCGAACAGGGCGTTGGACGACGTGTCGGAGCCGGTGAGGGCGACGCCGAACCAGCCGAGGAAGCCGGACAGCAGGGCGAAGGCGCTGCCGATCCCGGCCAGCCAGGTGCCCAGGGAGACGGCCATGCCGGAGAGGCTCATGACGTAGGACAGCGCCAGCACGCAGGCGATGGTGAGGACGGCCCACCGGATCTGGTGGAACGCCTGGCCGAAGCAGCGCACGGCCCGGGGCAGGGGCACGCGCAGAATGAGCGCGGTGAGCATCCCGGTCAGCAGGAGCATGGTGCCCGCGGCGCCCAGCCACCCCAGGTCGTAGGTCGCCGCGCTCACCGGCTGCCCGGACGCGGTGCCGACGTGCAGACCGGGCCAGGGGAAGGAGACCGCCTGTCCCTGGACGAAACGCTGGACCGGGCCGTGGACGGAGACCAGTCCGAAAAGGACGGTGAGCAGCGCGTAGGGGGAGAACGCCTTGAGGACGTCACGCCGGGAATCCGGGGGAGGCGCCGCCTCGGGTTCGCTGGTGCTGCTTCCGGTCGTGGCGGTTCCCCCGTCGTAGGCCATCGCCGGTGACGTCCGTTCGGAGACGGCCGGGGACCAGAATCGCAGCAGTACCACCACGGCGGCGGTCGACACCACCGCCCCGACGAGATCGGTGAGCTGGTAGGCGAAGAAGTTGGAGCAGAGGTACTGGCCCACACCGAAACCCAGCCCGGCGGCCAGCGCGGCGGGCCAGACCTCGCGCAGGCCGCGGCGCCCGTCGAGGATCAGCAGCAGGACTAGCGGGACCAGGGCGGCGATGATGGCGGACTGGCGGCCGACCATCATGCCGAGTTCGTGTTCGGGCAATGACGTCGCCTTGGCGAGTGCCTGGATGGGGTTGCCCACCGAGCCGAAGGCCGCGGGCGCGGTGTTGGCGAATGTGGCGACCACCGCCGCCTTGAGCGGTTTCAATCCCAGGGTGAGCAGGATGAGCGAGGTGATCGCGATGGGGGTGCCGAATCCGGACAGCGATTCGAGCATCGCGCCGAAACAGTAGGCGATGAGGATGGCCTGGATCCGTTTGTCCCCGGACAGCGACGTGAAAGTGCGCCCGATGATGTCGAAATGCCCGCTGGCGCGCTGGAGTTTGTTGATCCACACCGCGTTGAGCACGATCCAGACGATGGGGAACAGCCCGAAAGCCGCGCCCTCCAAGGCACTGTCCGCGGCCTGTCCCGCCGGCATGTGGTAGACGGTGACCGCGATGAGGAGCGCGGCGGCGAGGCCGATGAGCGCCGCCCAATGCGATTTCACCCGCAGGACACCGAGAAGGACGAGCAGGACAATGAGGGGGAGCGCGGCGACGAGCGCGGTGAGCGCGGGATTTCCCAGTGGGTCCGGTATTTGACGGTACACGGATGAGTCTCGCTTTCTCGGTCGACGATGACCGTGGGCAAGAACGCTCGATCCTCGAGAGGATGAGCGGCTCCAGATTTCCGTGATATGGAATTCCGTGATGTGGAAGAGTATTTCCACTGACCGGTCAAATATGGGCGCGTTTCGGGCCTGTCGTCAAGAGGCAATCAGGGTGGCGCTGACCTGTGCCGCGGTGGCGCGCACCAGAACGCCGTACTCGGCGGCGAGTTCGTCGGTCATCCGGCTCGTCGGCATGTTGACGCTGATGCTCGCGACGGGCAGTCCGGCGTCGCCGATCACGGCCGCCGCGACGGCGGAGACGTCGGACCGCCACTCGCCACTGTTGGCCGCGTAACCACGGGTCCTGGTGGTGTCCAATTCGGCGCGCAGCCGGTCCGGGTCGTCGATGGTCGTGCCGGTGAACCGCGGCAGGCCTGTGGCGATGTACTCCTCGATCGCGGATTCGGGGCTGGCGGCGAGCACGGCTTTGCCGTTGGCCGAAGCGTGAAGCGGCAGATTCATCCCGAGCTGCATGAAGATCCGGACCGGTTTGGACGTTTCGAGCCGCTCGATCAAGACCATGTGGTCGAGGTTTTCGGGCACCGTCAGGTGAATCGTCTCGTCGGTGCGGCGGCGGAGTTCTTCCATGGCCGGCACGGCGACGTCGCGCAGGCTCAGCTCGCCGCTGGCGTGCCGGCCCACGTGCAGGGCTTTGGTCGTGACGACCCAGTTCGTGGACCCGCCGCCGACCTGCCGGATCCAGCCGGCGGTCTGCAGGGTGATCAGCGCGCGCTGGGCCGAACTCTTGGGAATGTCCAGTGCCCGCGCCAGATGCGCGACGCCGATCGGCTGACGGGCTGCGACCTCCTCAAGCACGCGCAGCGCATTCAGGACGCTCTGCATCCGTTGACTCCCTCTCCGGCCGGGGGTTATGGTCCGCTGTGTCGTCACACGGTACACGTGCCATGATACGGCACAACTGGAGGAATTCGAACCCCATGACCACTCACGCCGGTCGTCACTTCCTGCAGATCCCCGGACCGACCAACGTCCCCGACCGAGTGCTGCGCGCGATGTCGGCGCCGACGATCGACCACCGCGGGCCCGAGTTCTCGGCCCTCGCGCGCCACGTCCTCGATGCGGTGCGGCCCGTGTTCGGGACAACCGGGCCGGTCGTGATCTACCCCGCGTCCGGCACCGGCGCGTGGGAAGCGGCCCTGGTGAACACCCTGGGCCCGGGCGATCGAGTGCTGTGCTTCGAGACCGGCCATTTCGCCACCCTGTGGCAGGAAATGGCCCGTGGACTCGGCTTCACCGTCGACTTCGTGCCCGGCGACTGGCGGCACGGGGTTGATCCCACGGCGGTCGAGGAGCAGCTGGCCGCCGATACCGCCCATTCGATCAAGGCCGTCTGCGTCGTCCACAACGAGACATCGACGGGCGTCACCAGCCGCATCGCCGAGATCCGGCGGGCGATCGACGCGGCCGGTCACCCGGCACTCCTGCTGGTCGACACGATCTCCTCGCTCGGCTCCATCGACTACCGCCATGACGAGTGGGGAGTCGACGTGACGGTGGCCGGATCCCAGAAAGGGCTGATGCTGCCGCCGGGACTGAGCTTCAACGCCGTCAGCGCGAAGGCACTCGAGGCGTCACGGGCGACGTCCCACGCCAAGTCGTTCTGGGCTTGGGGACCGATGATCGAGGCCAACCAGCGCGGGTTCTTCCCGTACACCCCGGCCACGAACCTGCTCTACGGGCTCGCCGAGGCGTTGGACATGCTGCAGGAAGAAGGCCTCCCACAGGTATTCGCCCGTCATGCCCGCCACGCGCGGGCGACCCGGGCCGCCGTGCGGGCCTGGGGCCTGGAAGTGCTGTGCGCCGACGAACGGGAGCACTCCGGCTCGCTCACGGCGGTGCTGATGCCGGAGGGGCACGATGCCGACCGGGTCCGCGCGATCATCCTGGACCGGTTCGACATGTCCTTGGGTGCCGGGCTGGGAAAGCTCGCCGGCCGGATCTTCCGGATCGGGCACCTCGGCCACTTCAACGACCTGGCGCTGGCCGGAACCCTGGCGGGCGTGCAGATGGGGCTCGAACTGGCCGGCGTGCCCGTGAACCCGGCCGGGCTCAACGCCGCATTGGACGTGCTGCGGCCCGCGTGATCCGCACCGTCCATTCCTGCACGCCTTCCGCTCGCGGTAAGGAGAACCGACAATGAGCGTGGATACCCAGCACCAGCCCGGAGAGGGCCTCGCGCACCCGGATCTGGAGCGCCGCCTGCGGCGTGACCTCGAGGGTGAAGTCGCTTTCGACGACTACTCGCGGCACCTGTTTTCCCGTGATGCCAGCATGTACTCCATCACTCCCGTCGGGGTGGTCTTCCCCCGGCACGCCGAAGACGTGGCTGCCGCGGTGCAGGCCGCCGCCGAGCACGGGGTGTCGCTGGTCCCGCGCGGCGCGGCGACGAGCCTCGCCGGGCAGACGGTGGGACCGGGGCTGGTCATGGATCTGTCGCGGCACCTGAACCGCATCGTCGACATCGATTCCGACGGGCGGACGGCGCTGGTCGAAGCCGGCGTCGTCCAGGATCAGCTGAACCGGGCCGCGGCACCGTCGAGCCTGATGTTCGGCCCCGACACCTCGACGAGCAACCGCGCCACGATCGGCGGGATGATCGGGAACAATTCGGCGGGCAGCGGATCGATCCGTTACGGCATGACGATCGATCACGTCCGGGAGCTCGACGTGGTGCTGGCCGACGGCGGGCAGGCCCGCCTGGCGCCGTGGGACGAGGCCGAATGGGCGCGTCGCGCGGCCCTGCCCACCTTGGAAGGCGAGATCTACCGGGGGCTCCCGGACCTCGTCCGCGCGAACTCCGCCGCCATCGCCGAGGGGTTCCCGCGGTTCTGGCGCCGGGCCGGCGGCTATCGGCTGGACCGCGTCGCCGGGCAGGAACGGCCCAACCTGGCCAAGTTCGTCGTCGGCTCCGAAGGCACCCTCGTGGTGGCCACCCGCGCGCTGGTCGACCTCGTCCCCAAACCCCGCCGGACGGTGATCGCCGTCGGGCATTTCACCTCGACCGCCACCGCGATCGCGGCCACCGGGGACGCGATGGCGTGTGACCCGGCGGCGGTCGAGCTGATGGACCGGACCATCCTGGACCTCTCCCGCCAGAAGATCGAGTACGCCTCGCTCGGCCGGATTCTCTCCGGGGACCCGGGAGCCCTGTTGTTCGTGACCTTCTCCGGCGACGACGAGGCGGCGCTGCTCGCCCAGCTGGACCAGCTCACGACGTTGTGGGCGGACCACGGCCACGGCTACCACACGCTCCGGGCCGTCACCCCGGACCAGCAAGGCGCGCTGATGAAGGTGCGCAAATCGAGCTTGGGCCTGCTGATGGCCGCGAGCGAGGGCACCCGGCGCCCGCTGGCGTTCGTCGAGGACACCGCCGTGGATCCCGTGCACCTGCCCGAATACACGCGGCGTTTCCAGGAAGTGCTGGACCGCCACGGACTCACCGCCGGCTTCTACGGCCACTGCTCGGTCGGCTGCCTGCACATCCGGCCGTTTGTGGACCTCGGCGACCCGGCGCAGGTCACGACGATGCGGGTGGTGGCCGAGGAGATCAAGGACCTGGTCCGGGAGTACGGCGGGGCCAACTCCAGCGAGCACGGCGACGGGCTGGCCCGCAGCGAGTTCAACCGGGAACTGTTCGGAGACGGGCTGTACGAGGCCATGCGGCAGGTCAAGCACCTCTTCGACCCCGGCAACCGGCTGAACCCCGGCAAGATCGTGGACGCCCGGCCGATGACCGAAAACCTGAGGGACGCGGCGCTGCCGCCCGCCCCGCCGTTTCGCACGCGGCTGGACTTCGAGGTCGTCGGCGGCATGCGCGGCGCCGCGGACCGGTGCATGAACATCGGGGTCTGCCGCAAGACCGACACCGGGGCCATGTGCCCGTCCTACATGGCGACACGGCAGGAGGAGGATTCGACCCGCGGGCGCGCCAACGCCCTGGTCAAGGCGCTGTCGGAACCGGACCCCGGGGCGGCGCTCGGTGACGAGCGGTTGCACGAGGTGCTGGACCTGTGCCTGATGTGCAAGGCGTGCAAGAGCGAATGCCCGCTGGGCGTGGACATCGCCACCCTCAAGAGCGAAACGCTCTCGCACTACAACGACGCCCACGGGGTGCCGCTGCGATCCAGGATCTTCGGCTCCATCGGGTTCCTCAACAAACTGGGCTCGGCGACGGCGCCGCTGTCCAACCTGCCAGGACGGCTGAAACCGTTGCGCCGCTTGGCGGACCGCCTGCTGGGCATCGCGCCGGCCCGGCCGTTGCCGCAGTTCGAACGACGTAACCTCCGCCGATGGTTCCGCCGCCGCGCCGCCGCGCCGGCGTCGACTCCCTTGGGACAGCTGACCTTCCTCGCGGACTGCTTCACGACCTACACCGAGCCGGGCATCGGCCAGGCCGCGATCGAACTGCTCGAACAGGCGGGCTGGCAGGTCCGCCTGAGCGGGGACGGCTGTTGCGGCCGGTCCGCCCTGTCCAAAGGCTTGGTGGACAAGGCGAAGTCGAGTGCCCGCGAGCTGGCGCACGCCCTCACCGCCACCACGGAGCCGGATTCGCCGATCGTCGGCTGTGAACCGTCCTGCCTGATGACGTTGCGCGACGAACACCGGGCGCTGCTCCCGGATGATCCGAAGGTGACCGACATTTCCGGACGGGTGCGTCAGGTCGAAGAGCTACTGGCCACAGCGATCAAAGAGGGACGGTTGCCGCTGCGCGAGGACTCGTGGCTGGCGGGCCGCAGGCTGCTGTACCACGGGCATTGCCACCAGAAGGCCGAAGTCGGCACCGCCGCGACCGTGGGCCTGCTCAAGCTCATCCCCGGCGTCGAGGTGGAGGAAGTCGACGCCGGCTGCTGCGGAATGGCGGGCTCGTTCGGTTTCGAGTCCGAGCACTACGAGGTGTCCATGACCGTGGGCAGCGACCGGCTCTTCCCCGCCGTCGCCGCGGAACCCGATTCGACCGTCGTCGTCGCGTCCGGTGTCTCGTGCCGGCAGCAGATCTTCCACGGCGCCGAGCGTGACGCGTGGCATCCCGTGCAGCTGATCCGGGAGGCGATGGCCCGGCCGGAACCGCGGCAGTAGCGACGGCGGGGGAGTCGTGCGCATCGTCAGGTACCAGTGGGGACAGCACACGGCGGCCGGCGCGGTGGTCGGTGAGTACGTCCACGAACTGGCCGCCGGGCCGGACCGTCGGCCGGGGCGGCGGATCGCGCCGCTCGACGAGGTGAGCCTGCTCGCGCCGTGTGAGCCGCGGACGATCGTCTGCGCGGGCAGCAACTACGGCAGTCAGGTCCGGGAGAAGGACCGGCCCTGGCCGAGCCGGCCGGCCCTGTTCCTCAAGGCGCCGAACGCCGTGGTCGGCCCAAGGGCGGCGATCGTGCGCCCGGCGGAGGTGACGCGGCTGGAGTACGAGGGCGAGCTCGCGGTCGTCATCGGCCGCACGGCGCGTAACGTCCCCGAGCCGTCCTATGGCGATTACGTGCTGGGCTACACCTGTGTCAACGATGTGACCGCGGCCGAGTGGCGTGCTGACGGGCAATGGGCGCGGGCCAAGAGCGCGGACACCTTCTGCCCGCTCGGCCCGTGGATCGAAACCGAGATCCCCGACCCCGGGGCGCTCCGGTTGCGTACTCAGGTCAACGGCGTGACAGTCCAGGACGCCTCGACGAGCGAGATGATCTTCGGCGTCGGCGCCCTCGTCGCCTACGTCACCCAGTGGTTCACGCTGCGCCCGGGCGACGTGCTCCTCACCGGCAGCCCGTCCGGCGTCGGCCCCCTGAACCCGGGAGACGAGGTCGGCGTCGAGATCAGCGGGGTGGGAACGTTGTCAAACCCGGTAATCCAAGGGGGATCGGGCGCTGTCGGCTGATCGGGTGGCATTTCCCCACCGGCTTCAGGCCTACCGGGTCAGTCGTTGACAACCTGAGTCCGGCGACTCAAGCTTCGGAAGAAGTCGCATGAGAAATGGATTTCTCAGGAGGCGCAATGGCAGCGCACGGCCCCGGCCAACTGAGTGGTCGACAGTTTCTCGCCCCGGCTGACAAGCGGATCAGCACAGCCGACATCGCCGCGCTCTACCAGCGTGGCGCCCCGACCTCCTGTACCGGCACGGAATTGCGCTACATCGGGATGCCGATCGGCGGCGGTGCCTGCGGCCAGGTGTACCTCGGCGGCGACGGCAAGCTCTGGTACTGGGATGTTTCGAACGCGCCGGCCTCGCCGTGGGACAACTGCGGCGGGCCGGCCTATGCCGACCCGAACCTGCAGTTCTCCCCGTTCGGCAACGGTTTCGTGTTGCGTACCACCGCGCACGGCGCCAGCACGGCGCGGGCCGTCGACGCGACCGGATTCGCCGAGGTGACCTTCACCGGGCAATACCCACTCGGCCAGGTGGACTATCGCGATCGCGGTTGCCCGGTCTCGATGCACCTGGATGCCTTCGCCCCGTTCATCCCGGGCGAGGCGGACGATTCCACGCTCCCGGCCACCGTGGCCGCCTACACCCTGACCAATACCTCCGATTCCCGGGTCGTCGCCGAGCTGACCGGCTGGGCGGAGAACCCGGTGGCGTTGCGGGCCCGGACCGGAACGCCGATCACGTTGTCCAGCAACGAGATCGACGGTGCCGGTTATCGCGGCGTGCAGTTCACCGCCGCGAACGAGCCGGTGACCAGCACCCGGCCGGACATTCTCTTCGAGAGCTGGGAAAACCCCGGCTACCCCGGCTGGACGGTCACCGGCACCGCGTTCGGCTCGGGGCCGGTCCAGGTCAGCGCCGTACCCGACTACATGCTGCGCTTCGGCAACCTCAACGCGCAGGGCCCGCAGTTCGTCACCTCGCACGACTTCATCACCGCGGCCGGCGACGCGACCCTGGCCGACAGTTACGTCGGCACGCTGACCAGCGCCACGTTCACGGTGTCCCGCCGCTACGTCGCGGCCTGGGTCGGCGGCGGCAACGACCCCGCCGCGACCGCGTTGAAGGTCGTGGTGGACGGCCAGGTGGTCGGCGCGCTCGCCGGGGACGACACCGAGCCGATGCACCTGCGGTACCTCGATCTCCTTCGCTACCAGGGCAAGTCCGCGCAGATCAGCATCGTCGACTCGGCCACCGGCGGCTGGGGGCACGTCAACGTCAGCAACATCAGCTTCACCGACGTGCCGGCGAGCGTCCCGCCGATCGGCACCCTGCCCGACGGCGGCACGCAGAGCATCTCGGCGGTGCTCGGCGACGGTCTGCCCGGCGCCGCGTCGGCGGCACTCGGCGACATCACCGTCAGACCCTCGATCGCGGACTGGAGCAGCCCCACCGCGATCGCCACCTCGGGACCCGGACCGGCGAGCATCGACGGCGCGCTCGGCACGATCACCGGCGCGGTCACCGCGCGGTTCGCCCTGGCGCCCGGCGAGAGCCGCAGCGTCCGGTTCGTGCTCGCCTGGTATTTCCCGGTACCGGACCGGAACGCCCTGTCCTTCCTCACCGATATCGGCACCCTGCAACGGCATTACGCGAGTTCCTTCGCCTCGGCGCAGAGCGTGACCGCCTATCTGGCCGCCAACCTGGTCCGGCTGGAGACGGCGACCCGGCTGTGGGTGCGCACCTGGTACGACGACGCCACGCTGCCGCACTGGCTGCTGGAACGGACCCTGCACACCGCGGCGACGCTGGCCACCAACGTCGCGCTGCGCCTGTCCGACGGCCGGTTCTACGCCTGGGAGGGCGTCAACTGCGCGCCGGGCACCTGCGAACACGTCTGGAGTTACGCGCACAGCATCGCCCGGCTGTTCCCCACGCTGGAACGCGACACCCGGCAGCGGGTCGACCTCGGCATCGGCTTCCACCCGGACACCGGGGAGATCGGCAACCGCGCCGAGGCCGACCGGGCCTGGGCCACCGACGGCCAGTGCGGCACGATCCTGCGGATCTACCGGGAGCACCAGCTGGCCCCGGACAACGGTTTCCTGCAGGCCAACTGGCCGAGGATCAAGCAGGCGATCACCTGGGTGATCAGCAAGGACACCAAGCACAACGGGACGCTGGCCGGCGCGCAGCCCAATACACTGGACGCGATCTGGTACGGCGAGATCGCCTGGCTGACCGGGATGTACGACGCCGCCCTGTATGCCGGTGCCGCGATGGCGGCCGAGATGGGCGACACCGCGTTCGCGCAGACCTGCACCGGGCTGGCGCGGTCCGGGATCTCCTCGATCGCCACCGAGCTGTGGAACGGCGAGTACTTCATCCAGCTGATCGACCCGGCCGCGCCGGACGCGCCCAATTCCAATGCCGGCTGCCACATCGACCAGATGCTCGGCCAGAACGCCGCCTGGCAGCTCGGCCTGCCGAGGATCTTCGACCCGGCGCAGGCGAGCACGGCGCTGGCCAGTATCTACCGGTACAACTTCGTGCTCGACCCGGCCGCGTACCGGGAAGCGAACACCGCGATCCCCGGCGGCCGCTGGTACGCCATGGCCGGCGAGCCCGCGATGATCATGACCACCTTCCCGCACGGCGGTGCCGGAGAGGCCAACGGCAACCCGCCGGCCGGGGTCGCCATGTACTTCAACGAATCCTGGACCGGCCAGGAGTACCAGCTCGCCGCGCAGATGATCTACGAGGGTATGGTGGACGAGGGCCTGATCGTCACCCGCGCGGTGCACAACCGGTATTCGCCGGCGAAACGCAACCCGTACAACGAGATCGAATGCAGCGGGCACTACTCGCGGGCGATGGCCGGGTACAGCGTTTTCCTCGCCGCCTGCGGGTTTTCCTGTCACGGGCCGCAGGGCAAGCTCACCTTCGCCCCGAGGATCGGCCCGGAGGACTTCGCCGCCGCGTTCACCGCGGCCGGCGGCTGGGGCCTGCTCCGGCAGCGACGCACGGCCCGGCACCAGGTTTCCTCGGTCGAGGTGCGCTACGGCGAGGTCCGGCTGGCCGAGCTCCAGTTGCAGCTGCCGGCCGCGCCCGCGAGCAGTCCGCGGGTTCGGCTGCAGCTCGACCGCCGGGAACTGCCGGCGCCGGAGGTCACCGTGACCGGCGACCTGATCACCATCGGTCTCGCCACCCCGGTCACGCTACCGGCCGGCGCGACGCTCACGGCCACCGTTTCCCTTGGCTGAAAGCTCGTGAGTGTTTATGACGGTTAGAACCGTTCTAAACACTCACGAGTCTTGGCAGTAGCGCTGGTGATCTGGTTCAGGTGAGTCACGGTGACGGGCGGGATCAGCAGCACGTCCACGCTTTCGGGGGCCGAGTGCAGATCCACCACCACGTAGTCGGGGCCGAGCTGAGCGGACAGCGTTGTCCGGGCCGACTCCGACAGCTTCATCGCGGTGGCCACGAGTGTCACGTTCTCTTCGGCGAATGACGAGCGTCCGGCGGTCCCGCCGTTTCGGCTGCCCGGGTCACTGATTCCGGAGTGGAACGTGCTGGGTGCGCCGGAAATCGTGGCGATCGTGGTGCCATCGCTGACGATGCGCAGGTCCTCGTCCGGGCCGAGCGTGCGGACGAGCGCCAGAACGTCCTCGGGCAGGCGGTCGGCGTCGATCCACCGCGCGGGTTGATGTCCCGTCATCTGGCCCGGACCAGGCAGAGAGTGTCGTCCCCCAGCGGATTCCTCATGGGAACCGATGCTCTCACATCAGCCGGACTACCGGTCGGCGTCTTCCGGCGCGCCGTCGAGCGTCCAACCGCGGAGGCTGCCGCAGTACGCCGCGACGAGGCGACGGCTGAGCTGGGCTTCCGAGAGGCCGACGGTGTCCTTGAGGTCGAAGATCTCGCGGGGGTCGAACAGGATGTTCCAGAGGAAATGGCCTTCGTCGCCGGGGGCCGGGAGGCCGAGTTCTTCGGCGGCCTCGGCGATGGGACGGGCGAGCGCGTCGGCCTGGACCGTGAGGTAGTGCGCGCCGGACCGGAGCCGGGCCAGATAGCCTTCGCCGGAACGGGTGTGGACCATCGCCCGGCCGTGCTTGACGACCAGGCGCACCCACTCGCGGCTCACCTCGTCGAGCAGGGTGATGCCGTGGCTTTCGGCCCGCTGGCTGAACGTGAGCAACCGCAGGCCGACGTCGAACCGGTACTCCGCGAGGATTTCCTCGACCGAGCCGAAGTGCCGGTACGCGGTGGCGGCCGCGACTTCGGCGCGTTCGGCGACGTCGGCCATCTTCACGGCGGTGCCGTGCCGGCCGGCCAGGAAGGCCGCCGCCTTGACCAGCCGCCGCCGGTTTCGTTCCGTGTCACTGCGCACGACCCGGTCCGCTCCTCACTTCGGAATGGGGACGATCTTACGAGCCGCGCAGGGCGGCGAGTCCCTCGCCCAGTCGGGCGACCCCGGTTTTGATGGCTTCTTCGCTCGCCGCGTAGGAGAGACGCAAGTGGTACTCGCCGTGCGCGCCGAACTCGGCGCCCGGCCGGACCGCCACGCCGAACTCCGTGAGCTTGGCGACGAGGTCCGTGGACGGGAGGTCCAGGTCGTACCGCGGGAATTGGTAGAACGCGCCTTCGGGCGCGCTCAGCGTGAGGCCCGGGATCGCGGCGAGCCGCTCGCTCATGATCTGGCGGCGCCGCTCGTACGCGGCCCGCATCCGGGCGATGTCGGCGTCGCCGGTCCGCACCGCGGCGAGCGCGGCGTCCTGGACGAACGTGTTCACCGAACCGTTGAAGGTGTTGTGGATCCGCGCCGTCGCCCGGATGAGCGGCGACGGGCCCCACAGGTAGCCGACGCGCCAGCCGGTCATCGCGTAGCTCTTGGAGAAGGTCTGGCAGTAGAGCGTCCGGTCGCGCAGGCCGTCGATCGAGATCGCCGAGGTGAAGGGGCGGCCGGTGTAGTCGAGGTCGGCGTAGGCCTCGTCGGAGATCACGAGGGTGGGCGTGCCGTCGAGCAGCCCGGCGAGCGCTTCCAGCTCGGCGCGGCTGTGCACGATTCCGGTCGGGTTGCCCGGGTTGCAGAATACGAAGAGCTTCGCGCCGGCGAGGGCGTCGCCGAGCCGGTCGAGGTCCCAGTGCAGGTCGTCCGCGAGCGGCACGGGAACGACCACTCCGCCGGCCATGCTGACCAGGTCGGCGTAGAGCGAGTAGGTGGGATCGGGGATCACGACCCGGTCACCGGGGTCGACGATGCCGAGGATCGACGCGGCGAGGCCGGCGGTGCCGCCCTGCGTGACCAGGATGTCGGCGGCCGAAACCGGAGCCTCGGCGATCTTGGAAAGCTTGTCGGCGAGCGCTTCCCGGAGTGCGACCTCCCCGAGCAGCGGCGAATAGTGGGTGCGCCCCGCGCGCAGCGAGGCGGCGGCGGCCTCGGTCACCTGCTCCGGGGTGTCGAAGTTGGGTTCGCCCATGGCGAGCGACACGAGGTCGCCGGACGACTGCGGTTGCTGCTTGCGGCGGGAGGCCGCGACGATCCGGGTCACGGCTTCGGCGGGGGCGAACTCGGGCAGCAGGGTGAGGGTCACGCGGTTCTCCTGGGCTGGTTCAGTTGCGGGGCGCGGACGGGGCCGGAGCGCCCGTCCAGCGGCTGATCTCAAGGTCGGCCGAGGTGTCGCGCTGCCGGGTCGGGGCGACGACGATCTCCTGGAGGACCACCCGCTGGGGCAAGGTGACCGCGAGGCGGATCGCCTCCGCCACGTCGACCGGTTGCACCATGTGGGCACGTTCCTCGGCCGCCGGCGGCCGGGCGCGGTGATCGAGGATCGGGGTGTCCGCCTCGCCCGGCAGCACGGTGATGGCTCGCAGGCCCTGGCCGCGGAAAGTGTTGTGCAGGAACGTCATGAAGTTGCGGACGCCGGCCTTGGCCGCACCGTAAGCGGCGCCGCCGAGCAGGTTGGGATTGACCGCGGCGAGCGACGAGACGGTGACGATCGTCCCGGCGCCGCGGTCCAGCATGCCGGGCAGCACGGCCTGGGTCAGCTGGAAGACCGCGGTGAGGTTCACCTCCAGGACCTGCCGCCATTCGTCGTGCGGCAGCCACTGGGGGTTGAGCACCGCCGACGCGCTCCCCGCGTTGTTGACGAGGACGTCAACGGGGCCGAGGTCCGCGTGCACCCGGGCGAGCGCGCGGGACACGTCGTCCGCGCTGGTGATGTCCGCGGCGATCGGGAGCGCGGTTCCGCCGTCGGCGCGGATCTGCGCCGCGACCTCGTCGAGCGCGTCCTGCCGCCGGCCGAGCAGCACGACGGCGGCGCCCTCGGCGGCGAGCAGCCGGGCGGTCTCCCGGCCCATGCCACTGCCGGCGCCGGTGATGAGAGCGGTCGTGCCGACCAGTTTCGTCACGCTCTTCCTCTCCGAACGAAGTGACTGTCTGTTCTCATTTGAGACTACGTTCTCAGTTAGTCGGGGGCAAGTGCGCGGCGGAGCCCCCAGGCGCCGAACACGTCGGCCGCGGCCCGTTCGAGCGTGCGCACCTCGGCTTCCCGCTGGGCGGACCGGCGGACGGAGGTCTCGCGGTCGATCCAGCGGAACCGCAGTTCCCGGCCCGGGCCGGCTTGGCCGAGCAGGGGGAGTGAAGTGCGCGCGGCGACGCCGATGATCGGGTAGCCCGCGGTCAGGCTCCGGTACCGGCCGAGGACGATGAGCTCGTCCGCGTGCGGGATTTCCAGCGCTCCGACGGGCACGCCGTGCGACGCGATCTCGGTCTCGCCCTCCGGGTGGCGGACCGGGCCGCCGAGCCGGAGGCCGACGTGGTTGGAGCGGTCGGTGACCACATAGGACGACTCCGCGATCAGCTCGCGGATGCCGGGAATCGCCGTGCTGCCATGGCTTTCCACGACGTCGACGAGCCAGGGCCCCTGGTCGAGTGGCAGCGTGGGGACGGGCAGCCGGAACACCGGCTGGTCGAACGACCGGAAGCCGCCGAACCCGGACTCGACCATCACTCGCGTCCCCGGGCGGAGAACCTGGCCGAAACCCATGCGGGCATCGGGGGCCGCGCTGCCGAGGAACGTTTCCGCGGCGATCGCGCCGTGAACGGCCAGATAGGTCCGGGTGCCGTGCCGCACGTCGTGGACCCGCAGCTCCTGCCCGGCGGGCACCACCACCGGGGCCCAGCCGCCGGCGGGCGCGCCGCCGACGGTGACCCGGGACGGTGCCCCGGTGACGGCGACCAGGACGTCGTGGTCGGGCACGAAAGCCAGCTCGCCGCCGAGGTTTTCCAGCAGTGTCGCGCCGCGGTGGTTGCCGGCGAGGAGGTTCGCGACGACCGCGGAGTGCTGGTCGGCCGCACCGCCGGTGGGGACGCCGAGCCGTTCGGTGTCGCGCCGCCCGAGGTCCTGGAACGTCGTGAGCCACCCGGTTTTCGTGATCTCGAGCGCCACGTCCGTCATGTGGGCACCGCCTTCGGGAGCAGGAAGCTGCCCTGCAGGGCCGTCGCTTCGGCCGGGCTGACGGGCACGAACCGCACGAGGTCGCCGGTGCCGAACGACACGGGTTCCGGGCGCGTGATGTCGACGATGGTGTGCGGCGTGCGGCCGACCACCCGCCAGCCGGTCGGGCCGGGGAACGGCTGGATGATCGCGTGGGTGCCGGCGATCATGACCGCCCCCGGGGCGACGTCCGTGCGCGGCTCGGCGCGGCGGCGCACCGGCCGGGGCATCCGCAGGCCGTCCATCATCGGCGCCATTGCCGCCCCCAGCAAGGAAACCGTGAAGACGGACTCCGCGATCGCCTCGACCACCTCGCCGGGAGCCAGGCCTGCTTCGTCGGCGACGGAGACGAGGTCGGGGCCCGTCTCGTCGTCGAAGACGACCGGGATGGCGAACTCGTGGACCAAGCGGCGCTGCCCGGCGTCATCGGTTGCGGGGGACTCGGCCAGCAGGCGCGCCGCGTATTCGACGTGCCGGGGCGAGGTTTCCAGCGGGTCGAACTCGATGAGCAGGGATTCGAGGCCGGAGACGACGTCGAGCACCCCCGGCGGCCGGCGCGCGAGGAACCGTTCGCGGAACGCGACGATCGCGGCCCGGCGGACCGCCTGATCGGCGTGCGGAACCGTCACCATCACCGCCGAGTCGCCGAACGGCTCGACGGTGATGGTGGTGGGCTGTGCGGTGGTCATCTCGGCGTCCGTGCGCGGCCTCAGCGGGCGGCCGCGGCTTTCGCCTTCTCGGTCAGGACGTCCCGCAGGCCGGTGACCCGGACCCCCGCCGCGTCGAGCGCGGTGCGCAACGACGTGCCGTTTTCGAGCACGGCGGGGTGATCGCCGTGCAGGAGCAGGACATCGGCGTCGTGGCCGAGCGGCACGACGTTCCCGTCGACCGAGCGCACCGTGCCCTCCCGCACGACCTGGACGGCGCGCTCGCCGATGAGCGCCGGATCGTGGATCAGGCCGCCGGGGTGCGAGCGGGCGACGGGCATGCCGTCGTCGCCGTACCCGCGGTCGGCGAGGAAGACGTAACCGACATCGAGGCCGCGCTTGCCGGCCTCCTGCGCGAGCAGCCCGCGCTGGCAGATCACGACGTAGTCCGGGTTGTAGGCGGCGACCGCGTCGGTGATGGCGCGGGCGTGCTTGGCGTCGGTCTGGGCGATCGAGCCCATGCGGCCGTGGGGCGCCACGTGGCTGATCGCCGCGCCGTGCACCTTCGCGAAGGCGTCGAGCGCCCCGAGCTGGTAGAGGACGTCCGTGCGGATCTCGTCTTCGGACGCCTCGATCAGCCGGCGGCCGAACCCGACGAGGTCCGGGTACCCGGGATGCGCGCCGAGCTCGATGCCGCGGGCGACGCAGTCGGCGACCGTCCGGTCCATGACGCGGGGGTCGCCCGCGTGGAAGCCGCACGCGATGTTCGACGCGGTGACGAGCCCGAGCAGGGCGTTGTCGTCGCCGATCGTGTAGTTGCCGAAGCTCTCACCGAGATCGGCGACGACGGCCACTGAAGTGGTTCCCATGGTGGTGTCTCCCGGGGTTGTGCGGTTCAGCCGGCTGCCAGCGGCTGGCCCTTGGTCTCGCGCAGGAACGCGATGGAGACCAGGGTGATCAGGGCGGTCAGGATCGAGGCGAAGGCCGGGACCAGGCTGGACCCGGTGGACTTGATGAGCGCGGTCATCACCAGCGGGGCGCTGCCGCCGAAGATGACGGTCGAGATGTTGAAGCCGATGCTGTAGGCCGAATACCGCACGGTGGTGGGGAACATTTCGGCGAGCACGGTGTGGACCACCGCGGCGTGCCCGGAGAAGGCGATCGCGAGCACGACGGTGGCGATCGCCGCGAGCGCGAACGTGCCGGTGGTGATGAGCAGGAACATCGGGTAGGACACGACGGCCATCGCGACCGCCGAGACGGTGAGCACGGGCTTGCGGCCGACCCGGTCGGACAGGCGGGCCATCAGCGGGATGCAGATGACGATGGCGATCAGGCTGAACGCGGTGACGGCGAGCGCCGGCAGCATGGAGAAGTTGTGCCCTTCGCCGAGCGACGTCTTCAGGTAGGTCGGCATGTACACGAACAGCAGGTAGTACCCCGGGCCGTTCAGCGCGGGCAGGAAGATCGTGAGCGCGATCGCCTTCAGGTGGCGCCGCGAGGTGAACGTCGTCTTCAACGGGTTGCGCGGGACGCTGTTGCGCTCGCGCAACGCCTGGAAGTGCGGGGTTTCCTCCAGCCGGCGGCGGATGTAGAAGCCCACGTAGCCGAGGGGGACCGCCAGCAGGAACGGGAGGCGCCACGCCCAGGACGTCATGGTGCTGTCGCCGAGCGCGGTGATGAGGATGGCGGAGAAGACGCTGCCGAACATCAGCGCGACGAACGAGCCGACGGCGATGAAGCTCATCGCGAAGTTGCGCCGCGGGGTCGGCGCGTACTCGCCGACGAAGGACATCGCGCCGGCCACCTCCCCGCCGGCCGAGAAGCCCTGGAGCACCCTGAGCGCGACCAGCAGGACGGGGGCGGCGACGCCGATCATCGCGTGCGAGGGGATGAGGCCGATCGCGGCGGTCGAGGCGGAGATGAGCACCAGCAAGGCGGCCAGCAGCGACTTCCGGCCCAGCCGGTCGCCGAGGTACCCGCAGATGATGCTGCCGAACGGGCGCGCGATGAAGCTGACGAGGAAGCCGACGTTGGTGAGCAGCAGCCCGCCGGCGCCGGCTTCGCCCATGATGTTGATTGCCAGGTACGTCCCCAGCAGTCCGTAGATCCCGTAGTCGTACCACTCGACGAAGGAGCCGATCGCGCCCGCGATGGTGGCTTTCCGGACGACCTGCCCGGAGGGCGCAACGATGTCGACCGCTGGAGGGCCGAGCTGATCTGACGTGGTCATGAGTTCACCTTCGGTGTCGCGGACCCCGGGGAACGGTGTCCTGCCATCGTGCGCTGACCGCGGTCGGTGCCGGTAGCCACTCCATGTGACGGAGTGCGACCCGCATCGCAGATGAGACTAGATTCTCATTTTGAGGCGGTCAACCCTCTGCGTTAATGACCAGGTCAACTTTGGTTAGGGTCTTGTTTCCGGGCGATGACGAAGGCACAATCGCCACGACGAAACGAGAACGTATTCGCATTTCGAGACCGGACGGGATGGACTCAGTGACCCAGGACAACGTGCGCGTGGGCAGGGAGTGGGAGCGCGTCGAGGAGAGCGTGCTGGAGCGGTTCCGTGAGCACTCCGTGGCCAATCTCGGCGACGCCCTCGACCGCCTCAACATCGTCGACGGCGGCATCGTGCCGACCTGGAGCGGGGCGAAGGCGGTCGGCTCGGCGCTGCCGGTGCTCACCGTCGCCGGCGACAACAAGGCCGTGATCGCCGCGCTCGACCACATCCGGCCCGGGGACATCCTCGTCATCAACGCCTTCGGCTACGAAGGCCGCGCGATCGTCGGCGACAACCTGGCCCAGCGGTTCGCCGCGTTCGGAGCCGCCGGTGCGGTGATCGACGGCTACGTCCGGGACGGCGCGATCATCAAGGACCTCGGCGTCCCCGTCTTCGCCCGCGGGCTCACCCCGGCCGGCCCGTTCAAGAACGGGCCGGGCACGATCGGCGAACCGGTCGCCATCGGGGGCGTGGTCGTGCACCCCGGGGACATCGTCGCGGCCGACGACGACGGCGTGATCGTCATCCCGCAGCACCGCGTCGAAGAGGCCCTCACGGCGGTCAAGGAGATCGTCGCCCGCGAGGCGCGGCTGGACGCCGAGGTGGCCGAGCTGCGGAGCCGGCCGGCCTGATGGGAACCGAGGCCCACACACCGAACCGGCTCCGGGTCGCGGTCGCCGCGCCGTTGTCCGAGGCGAACCGCGCCCGCATCCGCGAACTGGAACCCCGTGTCGACTTGGCGCTCGACCACGACCTCCTGCCGCCGATGCGCTGGCCCGCCGACTTCGCCGGCGACCCGTCCTGGCGGCGGACGCCCGGGCAGCAGCGCGCTTACGAGGCGGCCATCGACTCGGCCGACGCCCTCTACGGCATTCCCGACGTCGATCCCGCGGCCCTGGCGCGAGCGGTCCGCTCGAACGACCGGCTGCGCTGGGTGCACACGATGGCCGCCGGTGGTGGCGGCCAGGTCCAGGCGGCCGGGCTCACCGCCGGCGAGCTCGAACGCGTTGTCTTCACCACCTCCGCGGGGGTGCACGGGGGACCGCTCGCCGAATTCGCCGTCTTCGGCGTGCTCGCCGGGGCCAAGAGCCTGCCGCGGCTGAACCGCCAGCAGCGTGACCGCGAGTGGAGCGGCCGGTGGACGATGAAGCAACTCGTTGACCAGACGGTGCTCGTGCTCGGCCTCGGCGGGATCGGCCGGGTCGTCGCGCGGAAGCTCCACGCGCTCGGCGTGACGGTGGTCGGGGTGAGCCGGCGCCAGGTCGCCGTCGAGGGGGTGGCCCGGGTCGTCCATCCCGACCGGCTGACCGAGGTGGCCCCGGACGTCGACGCCGTGGTGAACACCCTGCCCGGCACCGCGGCGACCGGGCACCTGCTCGGCCGCCGGGTGTTCGATGCCCTCCGGCCCGGCGCCACCCTGGTGAACGTCGGCCGCGGCAGCGTCGTCGACGAAGCCGCCTTGATCGACGCACTCGAGTCCGGACAGATCGGGTTCGCTGCCCTCGACGTCTTCGAAACAGAGCCACTGCCCGTCGACAGTCCACTCTGGACCCATGGGAACGTGCTGGTGAGCCCGCACACCGCCGCGCTCGACGTCGCGGAGGACCGCCGCATCGCGGAACTGTTCGCCGCCAACGCCACGCGCCTGCTCGACGGCGGTAGCCTGCTGAACCGCGTGAACACCCTCGAGTTCTACTGACCAGGAAAGAAAACATGCCTTCAGTCTTCGACCTCACCGGCCGCGTCGCCCTGGTCACCGGTTCGAGCCGCGGGATCGGGCTCGCCATCGCCGAGGGGCTCGCCGACGCCGGGGCCACGATCGTGCTCAACGGCCTCGACCCGGCCCGGCTGGAAGACACGCGCGCGAGGCTGGCCCAGCGGTTCGGCGACGACCGGATCGCGGCCCGGGCGTTCGACATCGTCGAGGAAGCCGCGGTGGCCGCGGCCGTCGAGTCGATCGAGACCGACGTGGGCGCGATCGACGTGCTCGTCAACAACGCCGGGATCCAGCACCGCGAACCCCTGCTCGAAGTGAGCCTCGCGGACTGGCGGCGTGTGGTGGACATCGACCTCACCGGCGCCTTCCTGGTGGGCCGCACGGTCGCCGCGCGGATGCTGCCGCGCCGGGCCGGGAAGATCGTCAACATCTGCTCGGTGCAGACCGACCTGGCCCGGCCGACCATCGGCCCGTACACCGCGGCGAAGGGCGCGCTGCGCAACCTCACGCGGGCGATGACCGCGGAATGGGCCGGCGACGGGCTGCAGGTCAACGCGATCGCACCCGGGTACATCCACACCGAGATGACGCAGAACCTGGTGGACGACGAGGAGTTCAACAGCTGGATCCTCGGCCGCACCCCGGCTCGCCGCTGGGGGACGGTGGCCGACCTGGTCGGTCCCGCGGTGTGGCTGTCCTCCCACGCGTCGGACTACGTCAACGGACAGGTCATCTTCGTCGACGGCGGCATGACCGTCGTCGTCTGAGAACGGAGCAGCACATGACAACCACCACCGCCGTGGTCGCCCACGCCGCCGACGACCTGCGCGTCGAGCCGATCGCCGTCCGCGCGCCGGGGCCGGCCGACGCCGTGGTCGCCATCGCCTACGGCGGCATCTGCGGGTCGGACCTCCACTACTGGCGTCACGGCGCCGTCGGCGAATCCGTCCTGCGCGCGCCGATGGTGCTGGGGCACGAAGTGGCCGGGACCGTCACGAGCGCCGCGGCCGACGGGACCGGACCGGCCGCCGGCACCCCGGTCACCGTCCACCCGGCCACACGTGAGCCGACCGGCGTCCGGTTTCCGGAGAACAGCCCCAATCTTTCGCCCGGGGTGCGTTATCTCGGTTCGGCCGCACGGTTTCCCCACACCGAGGGCGCCTTCGCCCGCGAGGTCGTGCTTCCGGCGACGATGCTGCGTGCCCTGCCCGCCGGCCTCGACCTCCGTGCCGCGGCGCTCGCCGAACCGGCCAGCGTCGCCTGGCACGCCGTTTCGCAGGCCGGAGACCTGCGAGGCAAACGCGTACTCGTGGTCGGGAGCGGCCCCATCGGCGCACTGGCCGTGGCCGTCGCCCACCGAGCCGGCGCGGCCGGGATCGTGGCGGTCGACGTGCACGACAAGCCGCTCGAGATCGCGGCCGCCGTCGGAGCCACGCGAGTGCTCAAAGCCACCGACGCCGAGGCCATCGCCGCGGTTGATGCCGACGTCGTGATCGAGTCCTCCGGCCACCACCGCGGCCTGGCCTCCGCCATCGCCGGCGCCACCCGCGGCGGCACGGTTGTCCTGGTCGGGATGCTGCCGCGAGGCGACCAGCCGGTACCGGTGGCGTCGGCGATCACGCGGGAGCTGCGGCTCGTCGGTTCGTTGCGCTTCAACGACGAGATCGACGAGGTGATCACGGCGCTCGCCGACGGCTCACTGAAGATTGACCCGGTCGTCACCCACGTCTTCCCGGTCGAGGAGGCTTTGACGGCCTTCGCGACGGCCGCTGACGCCTCGGTGTCCGGCAAGGTGCTTCTCGCTTTCTGACCTTCTTCGGCAGCTCAGTCCTGCCGGGCGAGGATGGCGGCCGCGGCCGCGACGAGTTCGGCGTTTCCGGTGGTGACGCGGCCGTCGGGCAAGGTGTGGGTGTCTTCGATGCCGGTGCGGATGCCGTGGCCCCGCGCCGCCGCGCGCCGGCTCACCGCCCACGAGGCGGCGCCGATGCCGTGGTGGAGCTGCTCCAGCGAAACCCCGGCCTTGGCCAGGATGGACTCCATCGCCGCCGCGGTCGCCAGGGCTTCCTCGGGATCGAGGACCAGCGCCTCGACCGCGACCCGCTCGTACCGCGAATACGCGCCTCGCGCGACGAATGTTTCCGCGTCGCTGATGGACAGAACGCAGGCTTCGACACCGACGCCGCGCCGGATCAGCAGCTCGCTCAGCTCGGTGATGCCGTCTTCTCCCTGATTGGCGGGGATCAGGTCGGGCAGGTCGGTCCACGCCGCGACCGTCGCGTAGCGGGCGTCCGGGTCCGGCTCGATCGCGGCGAAGGTCGTCATGGAGATCGGGATGTCCGGGCAGGCCCGCCGGATCGCGCGCAACGTGCGGGACACCGGCCCCGCCGCGAGCGTCTCCTCACCGTTGTCGTCGAACGCGTGCGCGTGGAGCATCGTCGCGCCGGCGGCGACCGAAGCCGCCGCGTCGGCGGCGATTTCGTCGGGAGTCTTCGGCATCGCGGGATGGGTGCTGTCGCCGTTGAGCGCGGCTTGCAGGGCCGGCGGCCCCGGGTGTGTTGTCATCGGCCTCACGTCTCGTCATGGTTAAACTGGAGTTTCAAACCTGACCCTAGCGGAAGTGTGCTGACGTGCAAGTGATCCTGGACGACTACGTGTGGTCCGCGGGGGTGGCGACCGACCTGGTGAACACCGCCGCGCTGGTCTGGAGCGACGGTCACGACCGCCTCCCCGATACGGCCGCGCTCCGGGAATTTCTGGCCGACCACGGCTTGCCTCCGCTCGGTGCCGACGGTGCGGCCGCCGATCGTGAGCTAGTCGCGGTCCATCGTCTACGCGATCGGCTTCGCGCCGTGCTGGAGCACCCCGAACCGGCCCGCGCCACCGATCTCGCCGCGGCTGCCGGGACCCTCACCATCAGCGCGCCTGAGCGGAGCTGGTCGCTCACGGTCCCCGACGGCACCCCGCCACGCGCGTTGCTGAGCACGGTCGCCGGCGCCGGCGTTCTCGGCGCCCTGCTCCATCTCGGGCCCGAGCGCTTCCGGCGGTGCGAAGCCGGTTGCCTGGGGTTGTTCATCGACACCAGCCGGGCCGGGCGACGCCGCTTCTGCATGCCTCGCCTGTGCGGAAGCCGGGTCAACGCGGCGAACTACCGCGCCCGGCAACGGAACACCCACTCCTGAATTGACTGACGCGGAGCCGGCCCAGCCGTGACAGGACCGTGACTGGAGGCCGGTTGACTCTCCCGGTGTTATCGCTAACACTGCTTTCGGTCCTCAAGCCCGGGGACGGCGTGGTGGAGGGGTGCGATGGCGAATCAGGTTCCTCCGGCCAAGCCGGCCGTGGCCCGGCCGCCGAGCTTGGCCGACGTCGCGGCCGCGGCCGGGGTGTCGCACATGACGGTGTCCCGGGTCGTCAACGGCACGGGTCCGGTGGGTCCGGACACCCGCGCGCGGGTGCAGTCCGCGGTGGAGAAACTCGGTTACCGGCCCAATTCCGCCGCGCGGGCGCTGGCCACCGGCCGGACCGGGGTGCTGGGCGTGGTCGCGCTGGAGTCCAATTTGTACGGACCGGCCAGCACGCTGTACGGCATCGAGCACGCGGCCCGTCAGTCCGGGTACTCGATCACCATCTCGAGCGTCAGCCGCCCTCGGCGGTCGTCGATCGCGGACGCTGTGGAGAGCCTGCGGCGCCAGGCGGTCGAGGGGATCGTGGTGATCGCCCCGCACGTGACGGCCGGGGCGGCGCTGGCCGCGGCGCCGTCCGACCTTCCGGTGGTGGCGGTCGGCGGCGGTGAGGCGGCGCCGGTGCCGGTCATCTCGGTGGACCAGTACGACGGGGCGCGCCGGGTCACCGAGCACTTGCTCGCACTGGGGCACCGCACGGTCTGGCACGTCGCCGGGCCCGAGGACTGGCTGGAGGCACTGGACCGGGAACGCGGCTGGCGGGAAACGCTGGCACGGCACGACGCGCCCGTGCCGCGGGTGTTCCGCGGTGATTGGAGCGCGCGCTCGGGTTACGAGGCGGGCCGGGCCCTGGCCGGGGAAAAGGGCGTCGACGCGGTCTTCGCGGCCAATGACCAGATGGCGCTGGGGTTGCTGCGCGCGTTTGCCGAGGCGGGGGTCTTCGCGCCGCAGCACGTGCATGTCGCCGGGTTCGACGACGTGCCCGAGGCCGCGTACTACTCGCCCCCGCTGACCACGGTCCGCCAGGACTTCATCGAGCTCGGCCGCCGGACGTTCGATCTGCTCTCCCAGCGGATCGACGGCGGTGGTGATCCCGGGGTGCGGCAGCTCGTCGTGCCCGAACTGATCGTGCGTGACAGCACCGGGCCCAGGTAACAGCTTTGACGACCGGCTTCGGCCGAGTTTCGCAGGTCGTGAATGTTAGCGCTAACAGTCAGGAGTCGGGATGGCGGACGAGGCACCGGTGCCACCGGCCGGCCCGCTCGTGGTCGGGGTGGACTTCGGCACGCTGTCCGGGCGGGCGGTGGTGGTCCGGGTGGCCGACGGCGCCGAGCTGGGCAGCGCGGTGACGGAGTACCGGCACGGCGTGATCGACGAGGTGCTGCCGTCGACCGGGCGGGAGTTGCCGCCGGAATGGGCGTTGCAGGTGCCCGCGGACTATCTGGACGTGCTGCGCATCGCGGTGCCGGCGGCGCTGGCCGCGGCGGGCGCCGACCCGGCCGACGTGATCGGCATCGGCACCGACTTCACCGCCTGCACGGTCGTTCCGGCCACTGTGGACGGTACGCCGCTGTGTGAACTGGCCGAGTTCGCAGACAACCCGCACGCCTATGTGAAGCTCTGGCGCCATCACGCCGCGCAGCCGCAGGCGGACCGGATCACCGCACTGGCCCGGGCACGCGGGGAGAAGTGGCTGCCGCGCTACGGCGGGCTGATCTCGTCGGAGTGGGAGTTCGCCAAGGCGTTGCAGGTGTTCGAGGAGGCGCCGGAGGTCTACGCCGCGATGGCGTGCTGGGTCGAGCTGGCCGACTGGATCGTCTGGCGGCTCACCGGCAGTTACGTCCGCAACGCGTGCACCGCCGGGTACAAGGGGATCCTGCAGGACGGCGAGTACCCGAGCCGGGATTTCCTGGGTGAGCTGGCGCCGGGTTTCGAAGGGTTCGTCGCGGAGAAGCTCGAGCAGCCGCTGGGCCGGCTGGGCGACCGCGCGGGCGGCCTCACCGCCGAGGCCGCGGAGTGGACCGGCCTGCCGGCGGGGATCGCGGTCGCGGTCGGCAATGTCGACGCGCACGTCACCGCGCCGGCCGCGCGGGCGGTCGAGCCGGGCCAGCTGGTCGCGATCATGGGCACCTCGACCTGTCACGTGCTCAACGGGGCCGAACTGCGTGAGGTGCCCGGCATGTGCGGGGTGGTCGACGGCGGGATCGTGGCCGGGCTCTGGGGTTACGAGGCCGGGCAGAGCGGCGTGGGCGACATCTTCGGCTGGTTCGCCGAGCATGGTGTGCCGAAGTCCTATGTGGAGGAAGCCCGGGCCGCGGGGGAGTCGGTCCACGAGCTGCTCACCCGGCGGGCCGCGCGGCAGGAGATCGGTGAGCACGGGCTGCTCGCGCTCGATTGGCACAGCGGCAACCGTTCGGTGCTGGTCGACCACGAGCTGTCCGGGATGGTGCTGGGCCAGACCCTGGCGACGCGCGCCGAGGACGTCTACCGCGCCCTCTTGGAGGCCACCGCGTTCGGCACCCGGAAGATCGTCGAAACGTTCATCGCCGCGGGCGTTCCGGTCACCGAGCTGATCGTCGCCGGTGGCCTGAAGCGGAACCCGCTACTGATGCGGATCTACGCCGATGTGCTGAACCTGCCGCTGTCGCTGGTCGGTTCGGAGCAGGCGCCCGCGCTCGGGTCCGCGATCCACGCCGCGGTGGCCGCGGGAGCGTATCCGGAGGTCCGGTCCGCGGCCGCCGCGATGGGCTCTGCCCGCCCGGTGGCCTATCGGCCGGATCCGGCGAACGTGGCTGCCTACAACGAGCTTTATGCCGAGTACACGGCGTTGCACGACTACTTCGGACGGGGCGGCAACGACGTCCTGCACCGGCTCGCCGCGCGCCGTCGCGCCGTCGCGAAAGGACGGTCCTGATGTCCCTGACCGACGAGGTCCTCGACACCGTCGCCGAACTGCGCCAGACCGTTTCCGACCTGCACGGGGAACTGACGCGTAACGCTTTGGTGATCTGGACCGCGGGGAACATCTCGGCGCGGGTGCCGGGGCGCGAGCTGATGGTGATCAAGCCGTCCGGGGTGGCCTACGACGAACTCTCCGCGGACACGATGGTGGTCACCGATCTGCACGGGAGGCTGGTGCACGGCGACCTCGCGCCGTCTTCGGACACCGCCGCGCACGCCTATGTCTACCGGGAGATGCCGGAGGTCGGCGGGGTCGTGCACACGCATTCCACCTATGCCACGGCGTGGGCGGCGCGCGGTGAGCCGATCCCGTGTGTGCTCACCATGATCGCCGACGAGTTCGGCGGGGCGGTCCCGGTCGGCCCGTTCGCGCTGATCGGTGACGACTCGATCGGCCGCGGCATCGTCGAAACCCTGCGGGCGGGGCGCTCGCCGGCGGTGCTGATGCGCAACCACGGGCCGTTCACCGTGGGCCGCACCGCGCGTGACGCGGTGAAGGCGGCGGTGCTGGTGGAGGACGTCGCCCGCACCGTCCACAAGGCATTCGAGCTGGGCACCCCGGCCCCGCTGGCGCCGGCGGACGTGGACCGGCTCTACGCGCGTTACCAGAACGTCTACGGGCAGCGAGGAGAACGATGAAACCCCAGCTCTGGTTCCTCACCGGCAGTCAGGCGCTGTACGGCGAGGAAACGCTGGACCAGGTCGCCGGGCAGTCCCTGGAGATCCAGCGGATGCTGGCTTCGTCCGGCGGGCTTTCCTGCGAGCTGGCCGGCAAGCCGGTGCTGACCGAGGCGGCCGCGATCCGCCGGGTGCTGCTGGAGGCGAACGCCGATCCCTCGTGCGTGGGCGTCATCACCTGGATGCACACGTTCTCGCCGGCGAAGATGTGGATCACCGGGCTGGCCGGGCTGCGGAAACCGTTGCTGCACCTGCACACCCAGCTCAACGCGGCGTTGCCGTGGCAGTCCATCGACATGGACTTCATGAACCTGAACCAGGCCGCGCACGGCGACCGCGAGTTCGGCTTCATCCAGACCCGGCTTGGGCTGGCCCGCAAGACCGTCGCCGGGCACGCGGCCGACCCGGCGGTGGTGCGGCGGATCGACGAGTGGGCGAGGGCGGCCACCGGCGCGGCGCATCTGCGTTCGCTGAAGCTGGCCCGGTTCGGTGACAACATGCGCGACGTCGCGGTGACCGAGGGGGACAAGGTCGAGGCCGAGCTGCGGTTCGGGGTGTCGGTCAACGCCTACGGGGTGGCCGAGCTGGCCGAGCGCGTCGACGCATCGTCCACTGTGGACGTCGATGAGCTGGTGGCGCGGTACGCCGACGAGTACGTCCTGGCGCCGGAACTCGCGTCCGGTGGGGAGCGGTACGAGGCCCTGCGTTACGCCGCGCGGATCGAGCTGGGCTTGCGCTCGTTCCTCACCGAGGGCGGGTTCGGCGCGTTCACCACGAACTTCGAGGATCTCGGCCCGCTGCGGCAACTGCCGGGGCTGGCGGTGCAGCGGCTGATGGCCGAGGGCTACGGGTTCGGCGGCGAAGGGGATTGGAAGACCTCCGCGTTGCTGGCCGCGGTCAAGGCGATGGGCCGCGGCAGCGATCGCGGCACCTCGTTCATGGAGGACTACACCTACCACTTCGGCCCGGGTGAGCCGAGGATCCTCGGCGCGCACATGCTCGAGGTGTGCCCGAGCATCGCGGCGGCGCGGCCGTCGTGCGAGATCCACCCGCTGGGCATCGGCGGCCGGGAAGACCCGGTGCGGCTGGTCTTCGACGCCGCGCCCGGGCCCGGCGTGGTGGCCGGACTGACCGACCTCGGGGACCGGTTCCGGCTGGTGGTCAACGAGATCGAGGTCGTCCCGCCGGACGCGCCGCTGCCGAACCTGCCGGTCGCGCGGGCGGTGTGGCGGCCGTCGCCGTCGCTGTCGACGTCGGCCGAGTCGTGGATCACCGCGGGCGGCCCGCACCACACCGTGCTGACCCAGGCGGTGGGCAGCGCGACCTTGCACGACTTCGCCCACCTGCTCGGGGTGGAACTGCTCGCCATCGACTCCGCGACCACCACCGCCGCGTTCGCCGACCGGATTCGCTGGAACCAGGCCTATTACCGGCTCGCTCAGGGCTTCTAGGGAAGGAGCACGAACAATGAAGTTCATCCGAGGGATCGCCGCGACCACCGGCGTCGCGGCCGCGCTCGCGCTGTCCGCGTGCGGTTCGAGCGTCAAGACCACCGACGAACAGGCCTCCGGGAGTGCCGCGGGCGCGCTGGTCGGGGTGACCATGCCGACCAAGTCGTCCGAGCGCTGGATCCACGACGGCGACAACGTCAAGTCCGCGCTGGAGAAGCTGGGCTACAAAGTGGACCTGCAGTACGCCGAGAACGACATCCCGACCCAGGTGAACCAGATCGAGAACCAGATCACCAAGGGCGCCCGGCTGCTGGTGATCGCCCCGATCGACGGCACCGCGCTCAGCACGCAGCTGCAGGAGGCCGGGGACAAGAAGATCCCGGTCATCTCCTACGACCGGCTGCTCCTCAACAGCCCGAATGTCGACTACTACGCCACCTTCGACAACTTCAAGGTCGGGGTCGAGCAGGCGACGTCCCTGCTGACCGGGCTCGGCCTGAAGAAGGCCGACGGCAGTGACGGCGAGGCCAAGGGGCCGTTCAACATCGAGCTGTTCGGCGGCTCGCCGGACGACAACAACTCGTCGTACTTCTACAACGGGGCGATGTCGGTGCTCAAGCCGTACCTGGACAAGGGCACGCTGGTGGTGAAGAGCGGGCAGACCACGTTCAGCGTGATGGCGATCCTGCGCTGGGACCCGGCCACCGCGCAGCGGCGGATGGAAGACCTGCTCACCAAGACCTACACCGGCGGCGCGAAGGTGCAGGGCGTGCTTTCGCCGTATGACGGGCTTTCGATCGGCATCCTGTCCGCGCTCAAGGGCAACGGCTACGGCACCGCGGGCCAGCCCTATCCGGTGGTGACCGGGCAGGACGCCGAGGTCGCCTCGGTCAAGTCGATCATCGCGGGGGAGCAGTACTCGACGGTCTTCAAGGACACCCGCAAGCTCGCGGACGTCACGGTGAAGATGGCCGACACCGTGCTCAAGGGCGGCAAGGCGCAGGTCAACAACACCGCCGACTACAACAACGGCAAGAAGGTCGTCCCCGCGCAGCTGCTGCAGCCGGTGGTGGTGACCAAGGACGACTACCAGCGGCAGCTCGTCGACTCCGGCTACTACACCGCGGACGAGCTGAAATGACCGAGCTGCTCGCCATGCGCGGCATCACCAAGACCTTCCCCGGCGTCCGCGCGCTCGCCGATGTCACCCTGTCGGTGCGCAAGGGCGAGGTGCACGCGATCTGCGGGGAGAACGGCGCGGGCAAGTCGACCCTGATGAAGGTGCTTTCCGGCGTCCATCCACAGGGGACATACGACGGCGAGATCGCCTTCGCCGGGCGGCCGTGCGCGTTCGGCTCGGTCCGTGACAGTGAGCGGCAGGGGATCGTGATCATCCACCAGGAGCTCGCGCTCTGCCCGCAGCTCTCGATCGCGGAGAACATCTTCCTGGGCAACGAAAGGGCGAAGCGAGGCTGGCTCGACTGGAACCGGACCAACCACGAGGCCGCCGCGCTGCTGAAACGGGTCGGCCTCCGGGAGAGCCCGGTGACCCCGGTGGTGGACCTCGGCGTCGGCAAGCAGCAGCTCGTGGAAATCGCCAAGGCACTGTCCAAAGAGGTCGGCCTGCTGATTCTCGACGAGCCCACCGCGGCGCTGAACGACGAGGACTCGGCGCACCTGCTGGGCCTGATCCGCGGCCTGCGGGACGAGGGGGTGACGTCGGTGATCATCTCGCACAAGCTGGGCGAGGTGATCGACATCGCGGACACCATCACGATCCTGCGTGACGGCCGGACCGTCGAAACCTTCCCCGCGGCCGAAGCGACCGAGGAGCGCATCATCACCGGCATGGTCGGGCGCGACCTCGAGCACCGGTTCCCGCCGCGGCAGCCGGAGATCGGCGAGGAGGTGCTGCGGATCGAGGACTGGACCGTGCACAGCCCGGTGGTCGCCGGCCGGGTCGTGGTCGACCACGCCAATCTCACCTTGCGGCGCGGGGAGATCGTGGGGCTGGCCGGGCTGATGGGCGCGGGCCGGACCGAGCTCGCGATGAGCGTGTTCGGCCGGTCCTACGGCCGGGACATCTCGGGCACGGTCTACAAGAACGGTGTCCCGGTCCGGCTCCGGTCCGTCCGGGAGGCGATCGGGGCGGGCCTCGCGTACGCGACCGAAGACCGCAAGTACTACGGGCTCAACCTCGTCGAGGACATCCGGCGCAACGTCTCCGGGGCGGCGCTGGGCAAGCTCGCCGCCCGTGGCTGGGTGAACGAGCACGAGGAGCACCGGGTCGCCGAGGGATTCCGCCGTGACATGAACATCAAGGCGCCCGGCGTGGCCACGCCCACGGGGCAGCTCTCCGGCGGCAACCAGCAGAAAGTCGTGCTGGCCAAGTGGATCTTCGCCGATCCGGACGTGCTGATGCTGGACGAGCCCACCCGCGGCATCGACGTCGGCGCCAAGTACGAGATCTACACGATCATCAACGAGCTGGCCGCGCGGGGGAAGGCCGTCCTGGTCATCTCCTCCGAGCTGCCGGAGCTGCTCGGCCTGTGCGACCGGATCTACGCCCTGTCCGCCGGCCGGATCACCGGCGAGGTGCCGGCCGCGGCGGCGACCCAGGAACGGCTGATGCAGCTGATGACCCAGAACGGGAGCAGGACCCCATGACCACGACCGAAACCGGCGCGCCGGTGGTTGTGCCGCCCGCGCGGAAGCCTCGGCGGCGGCTGCGCTTCAACCCGCGCCAGGGCGGCATCTACGTCGCGTTCGCGCTCATCCTCGTGCTGTTCGAAGTGCTCACCGGCGGCGCGCTGCTGGAACCGCAGAACATCTCGAACATCATCGTCCAGAACTCCTACGTGCTGATCCTCGCGGTCGGGATGATCCTGGTGATCATCTCCGGGCACATTGACCTCTCGGCCGGGTCGGTGGTCGCGATGACGGGTGCCGTGTCGGCGGTGCTGATGGTGAACTGGCACCTGCCGTGGGGCGTCGCCGTGGTGGTGACGCTGGCGGTCGGCGCGGCGATCGGCGCGTTCCAGGGCTACTGGGTGGCGTACTTCGGCATCCCGGCGTTCATCGTGACCCTGGCCGGGATGCTCGGCTTCCGCGCGCTGACCCTGACCGTGCTGGGGAACCAGGGGATCGGGCCGTTCCCGGACGCGATCCGGACCCTGTCCAACGGCTTCACCGGCGGCTGGCTGGGCAACGTCGGCCTCGGCCCGCTCGGCGGCGCGGACCTGGTGAGCCTGCTGATCGGGGTGGCCGCGGTCGCCGGGATCGTGGTGACCCGGTGGCGCAAGCGCCAGGCGCTCCTCGGCTACGGCCAGGTGGTCGACCCGCTGCCCGTGTTCGTCCTGAAGATCGCCGGCGCCGCGGTGATCGTGCTGGCGGTCGTGGTGCAGCTGGCGCGGTTCAAGAACCTGCCGTGGGTGCTGATCCTGCTCGCCGTGCTCGTGCTCGGCTACTCGCTGGTCGCCGGGAAGTCGGTGTTCGGGCGGCACGTCTACGCCATCGGCGGCAACCGGCAGGCGGCGATGCTTTCCGGGGTCCGGGTCAAGTCGGTGACGTTCTGGATCTTCGTGAACATGGGGGTGCTCGCCGCGCTCGCCGGGATCATCTTCGCCGGGCGCCTCAACCAGGCCGGCCCGACCGCGGGCGTGAACTTCGAACTCGACGCGATCGCCGCCGCGTTCATCGGCGGCGCCGCGGTGCAGGGCGGCGTCGGCAAGGTCGTCGGCGCGATCACCGGCGGGCTGATCATGGCCGTGATCAACAACGGCATGTCCCTGATCGGCTCACCGAGCGAGCGTGTCATGTTGGTCAAGGGCGCCGTTTTGCTGGCTGCGGTCGCCTACGACATCTGGACCAAACGGCGTGCGGCGGCCCGCTGATATGGGAGATGTTTTGTTCACTCGATTTGGTGAGGTTTTTGGTGGATGGTGTCGGTAAAATTGTGAGGTGAGTTGTTATGAGGATGCTTCTTCCGATGTTTTGTCTCGGATTCATGAACGGGCCGTCCGGGTGGCGCAGCTGGAGGCCGAGCAGGCCGCTGATGTCGCATTGTTCGCGGCGACAGGCGGGTCTGCCCGGTCCGTGGCGGCCGAGCTGGCGTTGGAGTTGTCGGTGACAGAGCGGCGCGCCGGGGCCGATGTCGCGTTGGCACAAGCATTGACAACCCGGTTACCGGCGACGTTCGCAGCATTCCGACGTGGAGAGATCGACGCTTTCAAGGCGCGGATGGTATTCGAGCCGACCATTGCCCTGTCCGATGAGATGGCCGGTCAGGTTGATGCGATTGTCGCGTCGCGGTTGGCGGGGAAGAATCCGTCGTCGTTGCGGGCTGCGGTGAATCGGGTGGTGCAGAAGGTGGATGCCGAGGGGTATGAGCGAAGATCCCGCGCGCGACGGCGCGACCGTAACGTCTGCTTGATTCATCAGGACGAGACGATGTCCACCTTGCTGTGCGACCTGCCCGTCGAACAGGCATCGGCGATCTACACCTCCCTCGACCAGGAAGCCCGGAGGCTCCGTCGCGGCGACGAAGACCGGGCACTGGACCAGTTGCGCGCGGATGTCCTGGTCGATCGGCTGCTGAACCGGTCACCGGGTGACAGTGGCATCAAGCCCGTGATCTACCTCTACGTGGACCTTGTGACGCTGGCCGGGTTGAACGAGGAGCCCGCCGAGTTGTCGGGTTGTGGCACTGTTCCGGCGTGGCTGGCGCGGGAGCTTGCGGCGGATTCGAATGCGGTGTGGCGGCGGATCGTCACCGAACCTGACACCGGGCAGGTCCTCAGTGTCGGCCGGACCCGTTACCGGCCACCGGCGGCGCTCGCTGACCTGGTGCGGGTGCGGGACCGGGTGTGCCAGCACCCGGGATGTCATCAATACCACTAAGTTAAGCCGCTGGAGGCTGTAGGGTAATGGTCGGCGGGCCGGCGTGTCGGATGCTGTGGTCGGTGGGTTTTTTGACTCTGTAGCGGTTGTATCTGAGTCTCCTGAGGGCGCGTGGGTTTGTTCGGTGTCGCCGCGGCCGGTGGCGACGTTCAAGAATTTCAGTCGTCGTCTCCGCGCGTGCCTTTTTCAGTTTTTGAGGGGGAAAAAGCCGCCTGGCTTGTGACCTGGCGGCGGATGACGCGGAGAGTGCGCATGAACGACAATCGGTCGGGATCGACATCGGCTTCGTCGGCAGCCCGGCACATGAGCGCCCGTATGCTGTAGTGAGTCAGCAGCAACGCCCATATTTCTTGCCTGACCATCTCCGGCGATTGAGACCTCAGCACTCGCCCTGGCCCGCGTTGATGAGTCTTGACCTCATCAAGCAGGCTTTCGTACTCCCAACGCTCACTATAGGCAGTAGCTAACTCGATAGCAGGTATGTCTTCAGGGTCGAGTATTGAGGTGATCAGGCGAATGGTGTCATGTTCCTCGGTTCGCTCACGGTCGGGAATCTCGTATTCGACGACACGCACCACCATGGCCTGAGTCGTGTGCGGCATGGCACCGTCTCGGATCCGTGTGAGGATTTCCTTCTTGTGGTAGTTGCGTAATTTCGGCGGGAACACGGCCGAGAGGTAGGAACCGTCCGGCAGGACACGCGCGACCGGCAGCAGAAGATCCGACTTCACCCGCCACAGGGCATCGGCGCCGGTCTCGAGCGTCTCCTGCCAGGCAGGGAAGCTGTAGAAGCTGCGGTCGGCGGTGATGAGCATGTCTGCCTCGAACGAGCGGGTCAGCTCCTTGGCCAGGGTAGTCTCTCCGACAGGCGCACCGCCAAGCGCGGCATCGACGAGGACATGTGAGCCGCATTCGCCAAGCCCGACGACCCGCACGATCGGGTAGGCACTCGCATTCGGACCGTTGTTGGACCGATCAAACTCGGCGACGTTGGCCGCAGTGTCCGGAATATTCAACGCGCACCCGTCAATCGACATCAACCGCCACGATCTCAGCCATGCGCCTTTCGTGCCCGGGCCCGCCACGGGAACCGCTATATCCTCGAACAACTCCCGCAACGGCTCATCGCCCAAACGCCGCCGAGCCTGAGTGATCGCCGAGGTCGAAGGAACATGCCACGAATCCGACCACGATCTCATATCCTTCAAAGATCCCACGAGCTTACGCATCACTTCCTCGTAGTCATCATCGAAGAACAAGCACATCGCCATACAAAAACGAACCATCACATGGGCTGGCAACAGTCGAGATCGCTGCTCGCGACGCCCAGTTCTATTCAGCACGTCCTCAATGAAATCTCTCGGCACCACATCAGCCAAGACCCCCAGTGAAATCCGGTCCGTCAACCGAACGCCCGCTCCACCGTTTCCCAGCAATTTCACATGCCCAGTTCGACTCACCACTCAATACTACTCAATCCCGATACCCAAGGAAAGCAATTGCCAGGCGTGTTGCCCAATCATTTCCACTGCGCAGACACCCTTAACTTAGTGGTATTGGGGATGTCATCGCCCGTCGCAGGACAGCGATATCGACCATACCCGCGACTTCGCGAGAGGCGGCCACACCGCCGAAGACAACCTGGGCCCGCGCTGCCGACGACACCACCGCCTCAAAGACGAACCAGACTGGTCCTTCACTTCAGCACCCGGCGGTCAAGGCACCATCACCACCCCGACGGGGCGGGTGTATGCGACAAAACCGCCGCCACTGCACGAAAGCCGAGTCAGGGACGCCACCGGTGACACCGGGACCGGGCACGAAGCAGCCGCCTGACCCCGGCGACGAACAGGGCCACCTCGCGCGCCACATCAAACGTGGCACCAGAGGAAACCACGTAGGGTCCCTCCCGCACCTCACTCCACGACAACACGCGCCCCGCCCAGCCCTACTGAGAAAACCGGCGAATGGCGAGGGCGAAGCGGATCTCCACTTTCCAGTCCTTGAGGGGAAGGGGCAACACTTGTAAGTGTCCTTTGTGGAGCTCCTGGGCGTCCGCGAAGCGGGGTACGACGGCGACGTCGCCGTTCTCGGTGGCAAGCTGGACGGCGCCCCACCGGTAGACCAGCACCGAGCTGTCCGCGAGGTCGCCGAACCGGAGCCGGGCGCGTCCGGCCAGCCGGTGCCGCGGGTGGCAGACGGCGATGATCCCGGACTTCCCGATCCGGACCGGCCGGACCTCGTCACCCGGCGGGTTGGCCAGGAGGAAACCGGCCTTACCGGGCCCAGCAAGTCCTGAGGTAGCTGAGGAACGAGGCCTGCAGACCGGTCACGTGCGTTTCGCGCAGGACCGCGCTGGTGACGGCTCCGCCGCGTGAGGTGAGGCGGTGCAGGAGGGTGGCCGTGTTCTTCGCGAGGTTTTGGTAGATGGCCAGGTCTCCGAGCAGCTCTTGGTCGTTGAAGGTCACGTGAAGCTTGGCGGCAGGCAGGCCTTCACCAAGCTCTCGGAGCTGAGCGAAGACTTGACTGTCTTCGCCGACAACGCCGGGGCTGCCCGCTCCGATGCTCTCGAAGAGCGTGTTGCCGGTGAGCCAGGCGTAGAGACTGAAGAGTCCGCCGTAGGAGTAGCCGAAGAGGCCGTGACCGCTCGCGGCCGTGCCGTAGTCGCGTTCGATCCGCGGGTGCAGTTCCGCGGTGAGGAAGCCCAGGAACGCGTCGGCGCGGGTGTCGCGTAATTCGGCGAGGTAGGCGTCGGCTTCCTCGCGGGTCGTCGCGCCCGTTTGAAGTCCCAGCTCCACGGCATCGATGAACTCCTTGGCGATGGGCTCGCCGGGCGGCACGAGGTCCCTGTTGCGCAGCCGTGCCCAGTGCTGTGCTTCCTCGCCCGCGTAGCCGACGCTGACCTGGATGTAGGGCTGGATCTTCTGCATGGGGTCCAGCTGGGTGACGACGAGCGGAGCCGTCATGCCCACGGCCCAGTTGCCGTCGAGCACATACACGACGGGCGCTTGTGACGTGGCGGGGTCGTAGCGCGGTGGCGTGGTGACCCAGACGCCGTAGTCGTGCCCACCGCTGGAACGCAGCTCGAAGTAGTCGGTGTCGGCGAGGCAGCCCTGCCACATAGTGTTCATCGGAGGTCCTTCACAACACGTCCGGCTTGGACGACGAGTACGGCGTTGACGGGGTCGGAGAAGAGCTTCGGATCTTCGAGCGGATTGCCTTTCCAGAGCACGAAGTCTGCCTGCAGCCCGGGAGCGATGACCCCCACCTGGCCGGAAAGGCCGAGGATCTCGGCGTTGGTCTTCGTGGCCGCCACGAGAGCTTCCATCGGCGTCTCGAGCTCTGCGCGTAACGTGAGCTCTTCGCCTCGACGGTTCTGCGCCGGGCCGATGAGATCGGAACCCAGCCCGATCCGCACTCCGGCCTCCTTGGCGACGGCGAGCGCCTCGGTCATCCGCTCACGAACACCCAGCACACGATCGCGGGTCGACTCGCCGAGGCCGGCTCCGGCGGTGTCGTGCAGCAGTTGCTCGACGACCGCGAACGTGGCCACCAGGTCGACCCCGCGAGTGGCCATCAGGATGGCCGTGGACTCATCGAGGTCGGTGCCGTGCTCGACACAGCGCACCCCGGCCTCGACCGCGTTCCGGATGCCTTCGTTGTTGTGGGCGTGAACCGTCACATAAGTGTGCCGTGCCGCAGCTTCTTGAACAGCGACGGCGATTTCTTCCACGGTGAACTGGGTGTCGGTCAGCCGGTCGTGCGCGCCGACCACTCCGCCGGTCACACAGAGCTTCAGGAAGGAGGCTCCGCGGCGGAAGGCTTCGCGCACGTTGCCTCGCAGCTCGTCCGCGTTGCCCGACATCATGGACAGCGCGCACAGGCCCGGAACGTGATGGCTGCTCCACAGCTCGGTGGGTTCCCAGTCGGCCCCGTAGTAGCCGTGCCCGCCGGTCTGGCACTGAACCGGTCCGCACGACAGCACGCGCGGGCCCCGGACCTTGCCCTTCGCGATCGTGGTGACGACGCCGCCGTCGATCCCGCCGGTGTCCCGGACGGTCGTGAAGCCGGCATCAAGCGCCGCGCCGGCCGTGGCGAAGATGTCGGCCGCGATCTCGGCGGCGCTGACCTGAAACGAGAACTGCGGCTGGATCGGGCTCGACAAGCCCAAGTGGACGTGAGCGTCGATCAGGCCGGGCGTCATCGTCAGCCCCCCGGCATCGAGGCGCTCGCCGGGTGCGCTGGAGGCACCGAGCCGGGCGATACGCCCGTCTTCGACGGTGACGGTGACGTCGGCGGGGTCGCGGCCCGACCCGTCGGCGACCGCCGCGCCGACCACCTGAAAACTTCCCACGAGTCGTTCCCTCCGCCGGTGCGAGCTGACTGCGACCATGGGTGACGCGCCACGGCGCCGCCAGTCGCTCTTTTCCAATGGATAAACTGTGGGAGTGATCCTGTCAAGCTCGGAACGCAAGGGCGACGCACGCGAGCGTCTCCTGGCCCGGCTTCTCGACGCCTTCGATGAGGCCCTTCCCTCGCCGGAGGTGTCGCTCCGTGAGGTCGCCGCCCGGGCCGAGACCAGCCACGCCCTCCTGCGATACCACTTCGGGTCACTCTCGGGCGTCTTGGTGGCCATGCTCGAGGCGCAGCGATCCCGTGACAACGAGACGCTTTTCGCGGCCGCCCGCCACGGCACCTTCGACGACCTCGTCGTGGCAATCTGGCGGGCCTACACCCGTCCGGAACAGCTGTCGCGTATCCGTGGCTTCTTTCACGTCGTAGGACTGGCCGCGTACAGCCCAGAGGACTTTCGTGAGTTCATCGACTCGCTCGACGACCTGACCAAGATGCTGGCCTCGCTCGCGGAACGCGAAGGGCTCGACGCCAAGGAAGCCCTGACCATGGCGACCGTCGCCGTTGCCGCGATGCGTGGCCTGCTCTTGCGGGAAGTTCTGACTCCAGGTGCCCACTCGGAGGACGCGGTCGCCTTGATCCTGCGCATGTCCCACCGCCGCGAAGAGTGAACTCCATCCAATGTTGCACGCCGTCCAGAGTTTTCGTACAGTGATGGAGTGGAGCACGACGAAGTCCTCGGCTTGCGGGAGCGCAAGAAGCTCGAAAGCTGGCGGTCCATCCGGGCCGCCGGGCTGCGCCTGATCGAGGAGCGCGGCTACGAAGCCGTGAGCGTTGACGAGATCGCCGCGGCCGCGAACGTCTCGCGCAGCACGTTGTTCAACTACTTCGCGTCCAAGGAAGCCATCGTCTTCGACCCGGACCCGCAGCAGCTTCAGATCTGGAGATCCCTGATGCGCGACCGCCCGGCTGACGAGCCGCTGTGGTCGTCGTTGCGGGAAATCTTTCTCCGGTACCTGTCCACGTTCTCCGATCGGGTGGCGGTGCAGAAGCGGCTCAAGGCGGCGTCACCGGCCTTGGCCGGATCCGCCCGCGACCACAGCGAACGCTTTGTCGCCGACCTGCGCGAGTGGGTCGCGTCCCGCACGCCGCCCGGTGAGGAGGCACGGAGCACCCTGCTGGTCAACGTCGCCTCGGCGGTGATGGCCACGGCCTACACGATGTGGTCGCCCGACGACGGCTTCGATCGCCTGCTCGAACTCGCCCGGGACAACTTCGCGCAGACGAGCCACGGACTGGGGCCGGCCGGGGACTGATCCCGGGCCGGCCCCGAAACCCCATTCCCTGATCAGCGCCGCGCGTGCCGCGGCGCGGAAGGAACACGTCCATGAGCAAGACCTGGTTCATCACCGGTGCTTCGCGCGGCTTCGGCCGCAACTGGACCGAGGCGGCGCTGCAGCGTGGCGACAAGGTCGCCGCGACCGCCCGTGACATCGACACCCTGAAAGACCTGGCCGACTCCTACGGCGACGCGATCCTGCCCATCGCGCTCGACGTGACCGATCACGCCGCGGCGACCGCCGCGGTCGGCCAGGCGCATGCCCACTTCGGCGGGCTCGACGTCGTGGTGAACAACGCCGGTTACGGGCACTTCGGGTTCCTGGAAGAGGTCACCGAGGCCGAGGCCCGCGCCCAGCTCGAAACGAACGTCTTCGGCGCCCTCTGGGTCACCCAGGCGGCGATCCCGCTGATGCGGGAGCAGGGCTCCGGCCACATCGTGCAGATCTCCAGCATCGGCGGCGTGGCCGCGTTCCCCGGCCTGGGCCTCTACCACGCCTCGAAGTGGGCGCTCGAAGGCTTTTCCGAAGCGCTGTCGTACGAAGTCGCGCCCTTCGGCGTCAAGGTCACCCTGATCGAACCGGGCGGCTACGCCACCGACTGGTCCGGCTCCTCGTCGGTCCGGTCCGAGCCCAACCCGGCCTACCAGGCCACCCGCGACGCCATGGACGCGCGCCGGCAGGGAAACCAGTCGCCCGGGCCGGAGGCCACCACCGCGGCCGTGCTGGCCGTCGTGGACGCCGAAAACCCGCCGCTGCGCCTGCTGCTTTCCGGCGGGGCCTACGACATCGCCCACGGTGTTTACCAGCAGCGGGTGCAGACGTGGTCGGAGTGGGAAGCCACGTCTCGTTCCGCCCAGTCCTGAAACCGTCGCAAAGGGAGGACAACATGCCGGAAAGCGAACTCGTCGACAGCACGACGCAAGTGACGTTTCCGCCGAAGCGGTACCGGTTCGGCGGGCAGGCGGAGTACGAGCGCCTGCGGGAGCAGGGGATCATCAGCAAGGTGCCCACCGTCGACGGCGGGGAGACGTGGTGGGCGACCGACCGCGCCGACGTCAAGGCGATCCTGGCCGATCGCCGGTTCAGCTCCGACCGGAGTAACCCGGGATTCCCGTTGATGCTGCGCGATCCGGAAGTCCGCCGGCAGAACCGGAACCAGCCGCCGATGATGATCAGCATGGACGGCGCCGAGCACGCGGAGGCCCGGCGGGCGGTGCTCGGCGAGTTCACCGTGAAGCGGCTGGCCGGGCTGCGGCCGAGGGTCCAGGAGATCGTGGACGGCTTCGTCGACGCGATGCTGGCCACCGAAGAGCGGTCGGCCGACCTGGTGCAGGCCCTGTCGCTGCCGGTGCCGTCACTGGTGATCTGCGAGGTGCTCGGCGTGCCCTACGCCGACCACGACTTCTTCCAGGAGCGCAGCGCGAAGGTGCTCAGCCGGACCATTTCGGCCGCCGAGCGGCAGGTGGCCGTCGACGAACTGCGCGGCTACCTCGACGGGCTGGTGACCGCCAAGGAGGCCGAGCCCGGCGACGACCTGCTCAGCCGGCAGATCGAGAAGCAGCGGGCGGAAGGCGAGGTCGACCACGAGTACATGATCGGCATCGCCATCCTGCTGCTGATCGCCGGCCACGAGACGACCGCGAACATGATCTCCCTGAGCGTCGTCGGCCTGCTGAACAACCCGGAGCAGCTGGCCGCGATCCGGGCCGACCCGGCCAAGATCCCGATGGCCGTCGAGGAGTCCCTGCGGTACTTCTCGATCGCGGACCCCATTCCGCGGGTGGCCACCGAGGACGTCGAGATCGGCGGGGTGACCATCAAGGCGGGGGAGGGTGTCATCGCCTCCGGCTACGCCGCCAACTTCGATCCCGGCGCGTTCCCCGACCCCGCCGAGCTCGACGTCGGGCGGGGCACCCGTTCGCACGTCGCCTTCGGCTACGGGCCGCACCAGTGCCTCGGCCAGAACCTCGCCCGGCAGGAGCTGGAGATCGTCTTCGGGACGCTGTTCCGCCGGATCCCCGACCTGAAGCTGGCCACCCCGGTCGAGGACATCTCGTTCAAGGTGGACGGCGCGGTCTACGGCATCCACGAGCTGCCGGTTTCCTGGTAGCGGAAAACGGCCCGGCCGGTGGGATCGACTTCCCGCCGGCCGGTTTTCGTTGGTGGGCAACCGCTTTCCGGTGGCAATGTTGTCCGACATTGACATTCCGATGCCAGGAGGGCAAGGATGATGTCGGTCGACATTGTGAGCGGTCCGGTTCTCCGGACCGGGGATGTGAGGGTTGTGCGCATGAGCGGGATCAGTGCTCGTCGGGTCGTGTTGGCGGGGCGTCCGTCCGGCTGGCCGACGCTGGACGACTTCCGGCTGGAGCGGTTCACGCTGCCGCCGGTCCCGGCGGGTGGCCTGGTGCTGCGGACGCGCTATCTCTCGCTGGACCCGTACATGCGCATGCGGATGGACGAGCACAGCGCCTACGCCGGCTCGGTCGGCCTCGGTGAGCCGATGCACGGCCAGGCGGTGGCCGAGGTTCTGCGGTCCGAGCATCCGGGCTACGCCGAGGGGGACACGGTGCTCGCCCCGACCGGCTGGGCCAGTCACGCCGTCTCCGACGGCACGGGGCTGCGCAAGCTGGACCCGTCACCGGCGCCGGTGACGACAAGCCTCGGCGTACTCGGTATGCCCGGATTCACGGCGTACAGCGGGCTGATGGTGATCGGCGTGCCGAAGCCCGGGGAAACCGTGGTCGTGGCCTCCGCGAGCGGACCGGTCGGTTCGGTGGTCGGCCAGCTGGCGAAGATCGCCGGGTGCCGGGCGGTGGGTATCGCCGGTGGCCCGGACAAATGCCGGTACGCACGCGAGGAGCTCGGCTTTGACGCGGTGGTGGACCACCGCGCGCCGGACTTCGCCGAACAACTGGCCGCCGCCTGCCCGGACGGTGTCGACGTGTACTTCGAGAACGTCGGCGGGCCGGTGTGGCAGGCGGTGCTGCCGCTGTTCAACAAGTTCGCCCGGGTGCCCTTGTGCGGCTTGATCGCGCAGTACAACGAGGCCGGTGACCGGCTCGCGGACGGTGACCTGGCGGAGACCATGCGCGTGGTGCTGACCAAGAACATGACGCTGCGCGGGTTCTTCAACACCGAGTTCGCCGAGGACCACTACGCGGAGTTCCTGCGCGTGGTGTCCGGCGGCGTCGTGGACGGGCGGATCAAGTACCGGGAAGACGTCACCGTGGGACTGGAACGGGCCCCCGAGGCTTTCCTCCGGATGTTGCGCGGCCAGAACTTCGGCAAGGTACTGGTCAAGGTGGGCGACTGAGCCGGCGGTCGGCTCCTGACCCGGGCCGCGAGGTGACGGTGTTCAAGTCTCGATATCGGTCAAGAATCGGTGAAAGGAAATCGCATCATGGCTCTGTCCGTCATCGGATTGAGTATCGACTGCTCCGACGCGATCGAGCTCGCACAGTTCTGGGCTCAGGTACTGGGCCGCCCAATCGCTGACAACCCCACCGCCGAGTCCGCAGCGGTCGAAGCAAGCGCCACGGCGACCGGTCCGCGGCTGTCGTTCCATCAGGTGCCCGAGTCGAAATCGGTCAAGAACCGGTTGCATCTGGACCTGATCACGCCGGATTTCGAGGCCGAGACCGCGCGCCTGCTTGCGCTGGGCGCTACCACGGCCCATCAGGTGGAAAAGAACGGTCGGCGGTGGACCACCTTCCTCGACCCCGACGGCAACGAGTTCGACCTGGTGGCCGGCTGAGCCTGGCCGGGGGACTGTCCTATGAGGACATCGAGTGTGGCGGACGTGCCGGGCGGCTGATACCTCGGTGTCGGCCCTTCCGGCCAAGGAGGCAACGTTGTCCGATCGTCTGGCCGAGCTGTCGTTCGAGCCCCTGACCCCGACTGCCTATCTCGACCGGGCCGCGGCCGCCCACGGTGAACGGGTCGCCGTTGTCGATGGAGAGCAGCGGTGGACTTACGCCGAACTGCACGAGCGATGCACCCGGCTGGCCGGGGCGCTGGAACCGCTGGCGCAGGGCCGCCCGGTCGCGGTGCTCGCGCCCAACACCCACGTATTGCTGGAAGCACACTACGGCGTTCCCTGGTCCGGTGTCCCGCTGGTCGCGATCAACACACGGCTCGCGGCCGCCGAGGTGGCCTACCTCCTGGAGCACTCCGAGGCCGCGGTGCTGGTGCACGATCCGGCGTTCGACGAACTGGTGGACGCCGCCGTCGCGCGGATGGCCGTGCCACCCCGGCGGATCCGGGCCGGGGACGGTGACGGCATGGAGTACGACTCCAGGCTGGCGGCCGCGGATCCGGTGCACCGCACGCCATCGGACGAACGGTCGTTGCTGTCGATCAACTACACGTCGGGCACGACGGGGCGCCCCAAGGGCGTGATGTACCACCACCGCGGCGCGTACCTGCAAGCACTGGCGATGGCCGGGCACACCGGGCTGACCCCGGGCGCGGTGCACCTGTGGACGCTGCCGATGTTCCACTGCAACGGCTGGTGCTTCCCCTGGGCGGTCACCGCCGCCGCGGCGACGCACGTGTGCCTGCCGAAGGTGGATCCCGCCGAGGTGTGGCGGCTGATCCGCCGGGACGGCGTCACCCATCTCAACGGGGCGCCGGCGGTGCTGTCGATGATCGCGTACGCGGAGGAGGCGGGCGAAGGGATACCGGGCGGGCGGCTGGTGCGGATTGCGACGGGCGGAGCTCCGCCGTCACCGGCGATCCTCCGCCGGATGAGCGAGCTGGGCTTCGAGGTGACGCACCTGTACGGGCTCACCGAGACCTACGGGCCGGTGATGCTGTGCGACTGGCGCCCGGAATGGGACCGGCTGGACGCCCACGCGCGGGCCCGCTTGAAGGCGCGTCAGGGGGTCGGGAACATGATCGCGTTCACGCCGCGGGTGATCACCGAGGACGGTTCGGACGTGCCGGCCGACGGCACCACCACCGGGCAGATCGCGTTGCGCGGCAACAATGTCATGCTCGGCTACCTGAAGGACCCGGACGCGACCGCGGCCGCGGCTCCCGACGGCTGGTTCCGGACCGGCGACCTCGGGGTGATCCATCCGGACGGCTACGTGGAGCTGCGCGACCGCGCCAAGGACGTGATCATCTCGGGTGGGGAGAACATCGCGTCGGTCGAGGTCGAACAGGCGATCATGGAGCATCCCGCGGTGTCGGAGGTCGCGGTGATCGCGGTGCCGGACCAGCGGTGGGGTGAGGTCCCGGCCGCTTATGTGACTCTGCGGGACGGGGAGTCGGTGACGGAGGCGGAGATCATCGACTTCGTCCGGGCACGGCTGGCTCGGTTCAAGGCGCCCAAGACCGTGACATTCGGTGACCTGCCGAGGACTTCCACCGGCAAGATCCAGAAACACGTGCTGCGGGACAAGGCCTGGGCGGGCGTGGAGCGCCGGATCCAGTAGCTCACTTCAGGGTATCGGCCCGGTAGAACACATCCGGCCCGACCGAGTTCCCCTCGAGAACATCGCCCCTTCCAGCCGCACCCGCGGCGTCACCACCATGCCGAACATCGCCCCGGACTTGTCACCCAGCGCCTCGCGCCAGACCGGCAGGATGGACTGGGCCGCACGATCATTCTCTTCCGTCATGCTCACGCCTTGGCCGTGCCGATGCGGTGGTGCAGGTCGGTGCGGGCGCTGTCGAGGATCTCGTCGGAGAGGGCCGGGTCGGCGTCGGCGACCGCGCGGGACAGGAGCAGCGAGCCGGCCATTTCGCTGAACAGCGCGATGGCCCGCGTTCGCCGCTCGCCCTCGCTGAGCCCGGTGGCGTCGACAGTCTGGGTGAGACGGTCGATATTTTCCGCGAGGCCCTTGGCGTAATGGCCGCGCGCGGCCGGGTCCAGCCGGCGGGCGTCGCCGGCGAAGCTCGCGTTGGGACAGCCCGACTCGATGTCGGCCCGGTGCTCGGGTGAGAGATACCAGTCGACGCGCTCGGCCAGTGGATCGCTGCCACGGGCCTGGGCGGCCGCGATGGCGCGCTCGAGGTTGCCGGCTCCGTCCGCCATCGCCTTGGCCAGCACGGAATCCACGAGCGCGTCCTTGGAAGCGAAGTGGTTGTAGAAGCCGCCACGGGTCAGGCCGGCCGCGCCCATCAGCTCGTTGAGGCCGACCGCGTCGACGCCGCGCTCGCGGAACAGACCGTCCGCGGCGGCGACGATCGCGTCCTTGTTCGCTGCTGTCTGCTGCTTCGTGATGCCCATCAAGCCTCCAAAACCTGTGCCTCGGCCCGAGCGTAGCGGGAGCGGACCAAGATCTCAATGTCGGTCGACCTTGACGTGGGCGCACCGGCGGGAGTAGAACAATGTCGAGCGACATTGTGATGGCGGTCCCATCACCACTATCGGGAGTAATGGCCATGGGCAAGTTGCAGGGGAAAGTAGCGGTCGTCACCGGCGGCACGGCCGGGATCGGGCTCGCGGTGGCGAAGCTTTTCGTCGCCGAAGGCGCCTATGTGTTCATCACGGGACGCCGGGAGAAGGAACTCTACGAAGCCGTGAAGGAGATCGGTGACAACGTCACCGGTGTTCAGGGCGACGTCGCCGACCTGGCCGACCTCGACCGCCTCTACCGGACCGTCGAGGCGAATGGGCGGATCGACATCGTCTTCGCCAACGCGGGCCTGGGCGAGTTCGTTCCGCTCGAAGACATCACGGAAGAGCACTTCGAAAAGATCTTCAACATCAATGTGAAGGGCGCCCTCTTCACGGTGCAGAAGGCGCTCCCGCTGCTGAACGACGGCGGATCCATCATCCTCACCGGTTCCGTGGCCGGCGCCAAGGGGACCTCGGGTTTCACCGTCTACGGCGCGAGCAAGGCGGCCGTCCGGAATTTCGTCCGGGGATGGACCGTCGAACTGAAGGACCGTCGCATCCGGTCCAACGTCCTGAGTCCCGGGCCGATCGCGACGCCGCTGACGGATTCGCAACCGCCGGACACCATCGCGACGATCGCGTCGACCATTCCGATGGGCCGCCTGGGCGAGTCCGGCGAAGTGGCCAAGGCGGCGCTTTTCCTGGCTTCCGACGACTCAAGCTTCGTCACGGGTATCGAACTGTTCGTCGATGGCGGCCGGGCACAGATCTAACCACGATCCGGAAGGAAGAATGATGGAAAACATCGGACTCGAAATCAAGTCGGGCGTCGCCACGGTCACCCTGCGGAGGCCGCCCGACAACCGGTTCCACAAGCCCATGGTCGACGAATTCGACCGCGCCCTCGACGAGGTCGTCAGCCAGAAGGCCCGCGCGCTGGTGCTGGCCGGTGACGGGCCGGACTTCTGCCACGGCGGGGACATCGTTCCCTGGGAGGCGCTGGAGCCGGGGGAGTGGGCGGCCCAGCTGGAGCACTTCGCCTACGTGTTCAACCGGCTCGAGCACCTGCCCATCCCGGTCATCGCCGCCGTCCAGGGCCTGTGCAATGGTGGCGCGTTCGAACTCGTCCTCCGCGCCGACATCATCTTCGCGGCGAAATCCGCGCGATTCAGTCATTCGGAGCAGACGCTGGGCCTCGTCACGGCGCTGGGCGGGGTCTACCGCTCGGCTGAGCGAGTGGGGCCGCTGCTGGCCTACGAATGGTCACTCACGTCCGAAGAAATTCCCGCCGAAGTAATGCATCGGCACGGCGGCGTGAATCGGGTGGTCGAGGATGCCGACCTGCTCACGGAAGCCACGCAGTTCGCGGAGAAGCTCGCCAACGGTCCGACGCTGGCCCACGGGGCGCACAAGGTACTGGTGCGGACCTGGGCGATCGGCGGCGTCGCGGCGGCCGACAATGTCGTGGCGGATGTGTACCTGCCCCTGTTGAAGTCCGACGACTGGAAAAAGGGCCTCAAGAACGGAATCGCCGCGTACCGCGCGGGCAAGCCGCGTCCGCTGATCGAATTCGAAGGGCGCTGAAGCGCGATGGATATCTCCTGCCAGTTCGCGACCTCGCTGCAGTCGCCCGAGCACATCGCGGTGGCGGAGGCGCTGGGTTACCGCCGGGCGTGGCTGTTCGACACTCCCGCGCAGAGCCCGGACGTCTGGGCGATGCTCGCGCTCGCCGCCCGGGAGACCGGGCGGATCGGGCTCGGCCCCGGTGTTCTCGTCCCCAGCCTGCGCCACCCGATGGTCAACGCGTCGGGCGCGGCGATGCTGGCGGCGCTGGCACCGGACCGGGTCGCGGTCGCGTTCGGGACGGGATTCAACGGCGCCCGCGCTCTTGGCGCGCGTCCGGTGACCTGGTCGTACCTGACGCGGTACGTCCAGGCCTTCCGCGGGCTGCTGCGCGGCGAGACCGTGGAGTGGGACGGCAGTCCGATGAGGATGCTGCACCCCGCCGGCTACGCGCCGGCCCGGCCCGTCGAGATTCCGGTGCTGATCTCGGCGCTCGGCCCGAAGGGGCTGGCCGTCGCCCATGAGCTCGCCGACGGCCTCTTCACCGTGAACAACGAGACCGATCACGCGGACGAGTTCACCTGGGCCGCCCTCGGCATCCACGGCACTGTGCTCGAGGACGGGGAACCGCTGGACTCGCCCCGTGTGAAGGCCGCGGCCGGGGCCGGGCACGCGCTGGCTTACCACGCGGCGCACGAATTCGGCGGCGACGTCACCCGGCTTCCCGGCGGTGACCAGTGGCTGAAGGTCATCACCGCCGAGCCCGGGCGTGAACGCCACCTGGCCATCCACGACCGGCATCTGATCGGGCTCAACCAGGCGGACGAAGCCGCGTGGGCGGCCGGTGGCTGGAGCGCGGTGCCCGCGACGACGGTGACCGGGTCGCCGGCCCACATCGCCGAGCAGCTCGCCCGTTACGCCGGCCAGGGCGTCACCGAGATCATCTATCAACCTACCGGGCCGGACATCGCCGGCGAGCTCGAGCGCTTTTTCGACGTCGCCCAGCGGCGGTCTTGATCCACCGGGAGAATTCATGAACCAGTCAGCGTCGACCGGTCACGTCAAACAACCGACCGTCGTCTTCGTGCACGGCTTCCTCGACGACGGGCACACGTGGGACGAGGTGGCCGCCGGACTTCCCTGGGCGAGCGCGCAGGTGGAACTCGGCGAAGTCCCGTCTCCCACCCTGGACGCCTTCGGCGAATACGTCACTGCCTTCCTGGACAACGAGGTGACCGGCGACGTCGTCCTGGTCGGCCAGAGCATGGGCAGCCAGGTGGCCGAGCTCGTGAGCGTGCGCCGCCCGGAGCGCGTCGTGGGCCTCGTCCTCCTGGCCCCGGTGCCGCTCGGGGGAATCAGCCTGCCCGCCGAGATGGCGGGCGCGCTCCGCACTTGCGGGGGACAGCAGGAGCAGCAACGCGGGATCCGGACGCAGCTCTCGGCGAACCTGCCGGAGGACAAGATGTCACGGCTGCTCGATTCGGGTCTGCGGCTCACGCCGGACTGGGTGGCCGCGACCTTCAACGCCTGGAGCGGCGGGCATCCGGAGGGCGCCGGGCCGACCCGGGCCGGTGCCCCGGTCGAGATCATCGTGGGCGACAGCGATCCGGTCATCCGCGGTGAGCTTCTCGACGACCTGATCCTGGCTCGTTTCCCCGGGGCAAGCCTGGTGACGATCACGTCCAGCGGCCATTGGCCCCACGTCGAGCAGCCGGCGCAGGTCGTGGACGCGCTCTCCCGGTTTGTGAGGAGGATGTCATGAGCCTGAGCGACCAACGTGGCCCCTTCGCGGTATCGCGCGAACGCGACGTGATCATGGTGACGCGCGACGGTAAACGGCTTCTCTCGGACATCTATCGGCCCGAGGGCGTCGAAGCCGCTCCGGTGCTCGTGCGGCGCACCCCGTATGGCAGCCGGAAAAACGACCTGGCCGACAAGTTCACCGAAGCTGACTTCTACGCATCACACGGCTACCTCACGGTCGTGCAGAACACGCGTGGCCGCTTCGGTTCGGAAGGTCTCTGGTACCCGTTCGTCTACGAGGCGAATGACGGGTACGACGCGATCGAGTGGGCCGCTCGTCTTCCCGGCTCGAACGGCCGGATCGGGACCTTCGGCCAGTCCTACGGGGCGTTGGTGCAGTACCTGGCGGCCGCCCAGCGTCCGGAGCACCTCATCACGTGCGTTCCCGTGTCGGCTCCGCTTGCCGCGTTCGAGAACTATTGGTACCAGCGCGGCGCCCTCGAACTGAACTGGACGTTGAGCTACTTCCTGAACATGGCGCTCGGCGCCTTGACCGGAAGCGAGGATGCCGATCGGGTGGCTCGGCTCGAGAAGCTCAAAGCCGATCCCTCGATGCGATTCTCGCCGCTGCGGGACGAGGCGCTGCGGCACCTGCCGCTGACTGACTGGATCGACGCCTTCGGCGACACCGCGCCGTTCCTGAAGGACGTGCTGCACCACTCGGCCGACGGCGCGTACTGGTGGGCGGTCGACCTGCGCCGCCAGCTCCGCAACATCGACGTTCCCATGCTCCATCTCGGCTCGTGGTACGACATCGCGAACTGGGACACGCCGCAGTACTTCAACGGTCTGCGCGAGCACGCGATGTCCGCACGCGCGCGGGAGAACCAGGCGATGATCATGGGCCCGTGGGCGCATCTGCTGCCGTACAGCCAGCCGACCTCGAAGGGCACCGGCGACATCGACTTCGGGCCGGAGGCCGCGACGTCCTTGGTGGCCGTGCAACTCGCGTGGTTCGACCACTACCTCAAGGGCGACGGACGGGATCTTCCCCGGGCGCCCGTCCGCGTCTTCGTCATGGGTGAGAACCGCTGGCGTGACGAGGCGCAGTGGCCGCTGGAGCGGACCACGTTCACCGCGCTCTACCTCCACAGTGGAGGATCGGCCAACACCGCGGCCGGGGACGGGACGCTGACCACGGTGGCGCCGGGCCCGGAAGATCCCGACCGCTACCACTATGACCCGGATAATCCCGTCCCGACCGCCGGTGGGCGATACGTGGGCGGCGGCGTCCACGACCAGGCCAAGAACCAGGCTCGGCCCGATGTCCTGGTCTACACCGCCCCGCCGCGGGATTCGCCCATTGAGATCACCGGCCCGATCGATTTGTCTCTGCACGCCGCGACCGATGGCGTCGACACGGATTTCGTCGCGGTCCTGTGTGATGTTCACCCGGACGGTTTCGTGCAGAACCTGGCGGAGGGGATCGTGCGCGGGCGGTTCCGTGACTCGTTCGACGATCCGCAGCCGATGCGGCCGGACGTGGCCTACGAACTGCGCGTGCCGCTGGGCAATGTCAGCCACGTCGTCGCCGCCGGACATCGGATTCGGCTGCAGGTCACGTCGAGCAACTTCCCGCGATGGGACCGCAATACCAACACGGGCGACCCGATCGACCAGGCGACGCGTACCCGGGTCGCCGGACAGTCCGTGTTCCACGACGAGCTACGGCCGTCCCGCCTCATCCTGCCCGTCGTGCCGGCGTGAGGCGGGTGCCTCATCGCGGATCGATGCCGGAGTCGAGGTACTTGCTCAGGTCCTTGCCGCCGGGGAAAAGCCCTTGCCGGACCCAGGTGTCGTAGGTCTTCTGCAGCTGGCCGGCGAGCGCGGCGTCGACCGGGATGCGCTGGTAGGTCGTCTCGTCCGGGCGGACCTGGGTGGCCACCGCGATCGGCTGATGCGCGAAGCCGGCGTACCACTGGTCGAACGCCGCGGGGTTGTCCTTCGACCAGGTGTAGCCCTTGTCGACGCGGCTCGCGAAGTCCTGGATGGCGGTTCGCTTGCGCGGGTCGGCCAGCGCGGTGTCGGTGGCGGACAGGACGTTCAGCCCGCTGTTGATGCCCGCGCCGTCGCTGAGCACCCGCGCGCCGAGCTCGCCGCGGGCGCGGGCCGCGTAGACGCTCCAGGTGGCCCAGGCGTCGATGCTGCCGGTCGCGAACGCGGAGTTCGCCTCGGACGGGGCGAGGAAGTTCAGCGTGACGTCCTTGTCCGAGAGCCCGGCCTGCTTCAGCGCGCCGATCACCAGGTAGTGCGCGACGCTGCCGCGGGTGGTCGGGGACACCCGCTTGCCCCTGAGGTCGGCGAGCGTGTGGATCGGGCTGTCCTTCGGCACCAGGATGTACGTGCCCTTGCCGCCGTTGCTCCAGGCCGCCGCGACCTTGATCTTCGAGCCGCCGGCGATCGCGGTGACAGTGGGGGAGTCGTTGGCGCCGCCGATGTCGATCGCGTCGGCGCGCAGGGCCTCGTTCAGGTTGACGGCCGCGGCGAACTGCGTCCACTCGATCTTGTACGGCAAGTGGTCGAGCAGCCCGGCGGCCTTCAGCCGGGACTGCGTGGCGCCGGTCTGGTCGCCGACGCGCAGCACCACCTCGCCCGAAGCGTCCGAAGTGGATGATCCGCACGCGGTGAGCGTGGCGAGGCCGACCAGGGCGGCCACGAGCAGGGCGAGCCGGGGTTTCGGAGACATGCGGGAACTCCCCCATGAAATGGTCACCGTCAGGTGTCCATTGTGCCCAGCGGTCAGGGAGAGTCAATGCGCGCGGCCGAGTTCCCACGGGCCGGGACGTAGTGGGCCGCGTTGTGCCGATCGGTCCACAGTGGACCAACTGCCACCGCCTCCCGTGGCGCCTCCGGCCGCCCGGTCAGCAGGACGAGCTCGGGCTCGGTGAGACTGCCGAAGCGGTCGAGGGCTTCGGCCGGGGTCAGCGGGGGAGCGGCGTCGAGGACGACGTCCGTCGCCGCCCGGACCGCGCCGGCGTATTCGTCCAGCGGCCGCCAGCCGGGGACCACGAACCGGCCGCGAGGTCCGGTGAACGCCAGCGTCGGCAACGCGTAGCGCACGTGGTGTTCGAGGTGCTTCGCGCGGCCGCTGTGTGGTCCCGGCGCGCTGATGTCGAGGACTTCGGCGCACGGGCGGCGGGTTTCGCGCCAGTCGTCGCGGACCGCCTGCCGCACGGGCTCGCTGTCCATGGCCGCCAGCAGCAGCCCGACGTCCAGGCCGGGCAGGTCGCCGACGGCGGCGAGCACGCCCGGGGTGTCGTCGGCCGGGGTGCCGAGCACAAACGTCGTTTCGCGCAGCCGCCGCAGGACGCGTTCGGCGAGCCGCGAACCCTGGGCTTCGGCCGCCTTCGCCGCCGCCGACGCGGGCCAGCTCGTGCGCGTCACCCAGGCCAGCCGGGGCGCGTGCGGCGCGGCGGTGTGCCCGGCGACCCCGGCGACGAACTGGTCGTACCAGGCGGCTTCGGCGGCGGGGTCCGGCGCGGGGTCCTCGTTGTCGTCGAAGAGGATGCCGTACACCCGGCGCCAGCGGAGGTCGAGCCCGGGCCGCGCCTCGAGCTTGGCGCGCAGCCACCGGAACTTCGGCTCCGAACCCCACGCCCACGGGCAGGCCGGGTCGGTGTACTCGACGACTTCGAGCGCCACGGTCAGTCCGCGGGGACGTCGACCGGGGACCAGAGGCTCGGCAAGTTGACCACGATGCCTTCCTGACTGCTGCGCGCGATGACCACGACCGCCTCTTCGTCGGCCGGGTTCTCCTCGCGGTGCGGCACGTACGGCGGCACGAAGATGTAGTCGCCGGGCCCGGCCTCGATGCGGATCTCCTCGTCGCCGTCGGCGAAGACGAACACGGGGTGGCCGGACTTGACGTAGATCGCCGTCTCGGCCTCGCCGTGGTGGTGGTCGCCGGAGTTGGTGACCGGCGCGACGTGCGTCTCGCCCATCCAGACCTTCCGCGATCCGACGGTCTTGCCGGAGATCGCCTCCAGGCGCTTCATCCCGGTCGTCTGGTTGGTGTCGCCGGTGAGGTCCGCGCCGCGGATGTGCCGCAGGGGCTGGTGCCAGAGGTCGGTCATTCGGGGTCCTTCCGTCAGGGGGCGGTTCAGGTGGCGACGCGGCCGGTGGCCGCGCCGGTGAGCAGGTCGGCGATCGTCGTCGCGCGCAGGATCGCGGCCAGGCCGGACTCGACGCCGGACCAGAACGGCGTGAGGCCGGCGGCGGTGCCGTGGTAGGCCAGTGCCGGCCGCGGTTCGCCGCGGACGGAGAGGAACTCGCCGTCGACCGCCACGACGGCGTCGCGCACGGTGATCTCCGCCGCGTCCCCGGCCAGCCAGTAGCCGCCTTCGCAGCCGCGCTGGCTGCGGACCAGCCCGGCCTGGCGCAGGTCGCGCAGGACGGCCTTGATGAACCGTGCCGGAATGTCCTGGGTGGACGCGACGGCCTCGCAGGTGATCGGCCGCGAGGTGTCCGCGGCCAGCTCCAGCAGGACCCGGATCGCGTAGTCCGCCCTGGCCGAGATGCGCATGCCCGCCATCATCCCCGGACCGGCGCCGGTGTGCCCGTTCCGGCCCGTGGCCGTTCCGGGTACTGGACGACCGGGCCCGTGGCCGGCGGGGCGAGCGTCATACGGCGGCCGCCGCGGCCGGCTGCCGCTCGCGGCGGGCGAGCTCCGAGCGGACCAGCGGCAGCAGGTGCCTGCCGTAGTCGATCGCGTCGTCGAGCGGGTCGTAGCCGCGGATCAGCAGCGTGGTGACGCCGATGTCGACGTAGTCCAGCAACGCCTTGGCCACCGTCTCGGGGGTGCCGACCAGCGCGGTGGAGTTGCCGGCGGCGCCGGTGGCCGTGGCGGTGGGAGTCCACAGTGCACGGTCGTGGCGTTCGGCCTTCGCGGCCGCGGCGAGCAGCCGGACGCTGCCGGCGTTGGTCGGCTTCCCGCCGTCGCGCCACTCGCGGGCCGCCTTCGCCGCGCCGGACGCGGTGATGGTGTCGAGGATCCGCTGCGCGCGTTCCCAGGCGAGGTCTTCGGTGGGGCCGAGGATCGGGCGGAACGACACGCTGATCCCCGGGAGCGTGAGCCGTCCGGCGGCCTTGGCCGCGGCCCGGACCGCGGCGATCTGCTCGGCCGTCTCGGCCAGCGGCTCGCCCCAGAGCGCGAACACGTCGGCGTGCTTGCCGCCGACCCGGTAGGCCGCTTCCGAGGAACCGCCGAAGTACACCGGGATCCGGGGGTTCTGCAGCGGCCGCACCTGCGGGGTGTAGCCGTCGAGCCGGTAGTGCTTGCCGTGGTGGGAGAACGCGTCGGCGGACGTCCAGGAGCGCTTGAGGATCTCCAGGTACTCGTCGGTGCGTTCGTAGCGCTCGTCCTTGCCGAGGTAGTCGCCGTCGCGGGCCTGCTCGACGTCGCTGCCGCCGGTGATGGTGTGCACCGCGACGCGGCCGCCGCTGAAGTGGTCGAGGGTGGCGAACGCGCGCGCCGCCAGCGTCGGCGCGACGAACCCCGGGCGGTGGGCGATCAGCAGGCCGAGGCGCTCGGTGTGGGCGGCGGCGAAGGCCGCCACCTGCTGGCCCTCCGGCCAGCCCGCGCCGTAGCCGATCAGCACGCGGTCGAAGCCGCCGTCCTCGTGGGCGCGGGCGAACCGCCGGACGTAACCCGGGTCGATCACCGGTCCCCTGGCCGGCCGGGTCTCGCTCGCGTCCCGGGTGCCGATCATGCCGACGAACTCGACGGGCATCTTCTTTCCTTTCGCCGCAAGACAAACTCTGGCGGTAGGGAACGGCACGAGCGCCCGCGCTGTCAATTGGGCATCTCCAGGTGTCCAATTGCTGGACGCCCCTGGCTTCCGGCGGGGCGGGCGGCTTATCGTGCCTTCTCGCCCGGAGCTCGTGACGGAACCGCGAAGGGTGGCTCAGGCCGCGAAGGCCCGGAAGAACGTGTCGGCCGCCTGGTCCGCGACTTCGTCGACCTCGGCCGCCGGCAGTGGCCGCGTGCCCAGCCGCGAGCGCCGTTCGAGGGGGCCGGTGAGCAACGCGAGGAACTGCTCGGCGGCCTGCGCCGGATCGCAGTGGCGAAGGTGCCCGGCGACGACGAGCCGGGCCAGGCGGTCGGCCAGCGCGTCGCCCAGCCGTCCCGCCGTGACCGCGTGGACGTCGGTGAGCAGCTCCGGGAACCGGCCCAGCTGGACGTGGGTCAGGCCGCGCAGCGCGCGGGACTGCTCGTCGCAGCACCGTCGGGCCAGCGCGCGGGCCGCCCGGCCGAGGGTCCGCCGCGGGTCGCCGTCCGGCGTGATCCCTTCGACGACGGCGAGGTTGGCCGCCGCCACCTGCTCCGCGGCGGCCGCCAGCGCGGCCCGGAAGAGCGTCTCTTTGTCCTGGAAGTGGTTGTAGACGGTGGGTTTCGCGACGCCGGCCTCGGCGGCGATCTCCTGCACGCCGGCCGGGTCGTAGCCGAGCCGGGCGAAGACGGCGAAGGCGGCGGTGAGGATCGCCTCGCGTTTGTCGATCCGGCCGCGGGACCCGGTCGCGTTGGTCACCCGCGCAGTTTACAACGGACCCGTCGGTTCGCTAAATTGAACTCACGCGTTCACTCTGGAGGATTACATGATCGTCAACCTGTTGCGGTTCAGCTTCCGCGAAGACGTCGGGGAGGCCGGCCGCGAGGCCGTGCTGGCCGCCATGCGGCGCACGGCCGGCGTGGAGTCGGCCGCCTTCGGCACGGTCGGCCGGGACCTCGGCGACCCGGCCGAGGGCTACACCCACGCGTACTGCGTCGGCGTCGAAGGCCTCGAAGCCCTGGAGCGGTACCTGCACGACCCGGTGCACCTGGCCGGCGACCACGAGATCCTGCCGCGCCTGGCCCGGTTGTCCGCGGTGCGGTTCACCGACGACGGCGACCCCGCGGTCGGTGCGAAGATTGCCGGGCTGCACCAGGCGAAACTGGCGAAGTACCCCGAGTGGGCTCGCCTGCTCGACGCCATCCCGCGGGCCGACGTCCGCGCCTGAACGCCGCGCGGTCGGCTTCCCCGACGGCGGTAGGCCCCACGTCTACGACCGGGCACTGTCCGATGCGGACGTGGGCTTGGCGCCCGAGCGGTAAGTAACCAACCGGAACTCGGGGCGGTCGAAGAGATTCGTCCGCCCCGAGCCCGTTTCGGGGCAACCGTCCGCCTCCTTCGCGCGTGTCGGTAGCGGATCGGCCGCATCGGCGGCCGCCGTACACTGGGGGTGAGCCTCTTGGGCTCTGGAAGATCGACCCTGCCCGCGAGAGCGGGTGTCCTCGCCGTCGCCGCGGCGCTGCTCACGACCGGGGCCGCGGTGCTCGCGGCACCGGCGGACGCGACCATCGTCACGTCGATCCAGTCGACGTCGTGGTCCTACACGGACTCGGCCCAGCCGAGGAAGAGCTTCGTCAACCCGGCCGGGGACGCGCCGATCGGCGCGAAGGTCACGGCTGACCACCAGAAGCACGTTTCGAAGTCCTACTTCACCTTCGACCTTTCCGGACTGCGCGGCGCGAAAGTGATTTCCGCGGAACTGTCCGGAAAAGAGACCGCGGTCGCCGACTGCTCGGCGCCGCGCGGCACCGAGCTGTGGGTGACGGCACCGGCGAAGAAGGCGCCGACGTGGGACGACCAGCCCAAGGAGCTGAGCAAGCTGCCCGGCCCCGGCAGCCTCGACGTCTGCCCGTCGGACTACCTCGACTGGGACGCCGCACCGGCCCTGCAGCAGGCGATCGACGCCGGCCGCACCTCGTTGACGATGGTCCTGCGCCTGCCGGACGGCCAGCAGTACAACCCGCGTTTCGGCCGCGCCTACCGGCCGCTGCTGTACGTCAGCATGCAGAAGAACCAGCCACCGGCGACGCCCACCGTGTTGAAGACCGGGACGCACGCCTGCGCGGACGCCCCGCTCGTCCGCCACGGTGACGCCAACCTGTCGGCGACCGTCGGCGACCCGGACGACCCGAACTTCATCACCGAGTTCGCCTGGTGGCCGGTGGACCATCCCGACCAGCGGGCCACCGGCAAGTTCGGCGTCTACGGCGGCACCACCGCGCACTACGACCCCGACGCGCGACTCGCGGACGGCGTCACCTACGCGTGGCAGGTCCGCGCGACGGACTCGCTGGTCTCGAGCGCGTGGAGCGAGACCTGCCGGTTCACCACCGACTTCACGGCGCCGGTGACGGCACCGGTGGTCACCTCGACCGACTACACCTACGAGGGCCCCGGCAAGGGCGGCATCGGCATCCCGGGTGACTTCACCCTCGACGCCGGCGGGAACACCGACATCGCCGGGTTCCAGTGGCAGGCCGGTTACACGGACAGCGGCTACATCGCGGTCGACCGGCCCGGCGGCAAGGCCACGGTCCGGTTCACCCCGCGCGCCGACGGGCCGATGAGCATGTCCGCGTACGGAGTGGACGTCGCCGGGAACAGCGGGCCGTCGGGCGACTACCGGTTCTTCGTGGGCGACGACAGTCCTTCGATGGCCTGCGCGCCGTCCGGGGCCTACCTCGGTGAGACCCGGCAGTGCCGGTTCAGCCCGCACGGCCAGGACGGCGCCACCGAGTACCTCTACAAGATCGACGACGAGCCCGAGGTCACCCTGCCCGCGGGCCCGGACGGCACCGCCACGATCACGGTCACGCCGACGGACGCCGAGAAGCGCTACGACGTCAGCGTGCGGGCGCGGATGACCAACGGGAACCTGTCCGGCCGGAGCAGCGAGCAGATCGCGATCGACCGGGGCCTGCCCGCGGTCGACGTGCCCGACGGCGTCATGACCGCCCACCCCGCCGTTTTCACCCTGCACGCCACGCTGCCGGGTTCGGTGTCCTTCACCTACGACTGGGACTACGGGGACCCGGTGACGATCCCGGCGGGACCGGACGGCACGGCCCAGGTCACCATCGTCCCGGCGCAGGTGGGCCAGCACTGGCTGCACGTCCGCACGACGACCGCGGCCGGGCTGGTGTCGGCGACGAACGAGGTCAACGTCGTGGCCGAAACGAACGGGCCGACGATAGCGAGCGTGGAGTTCCCGAAGTGGGCGGTCGGGGCCTACGTCACCACGCCGGGCACGTTCACCTTCACGTCGCCGATCCCGGGTGCGGTGAGCTACACCTACCGCTACCGCGGCGGGGACCCGGTCACCGTGCCCGCCGGCCCGGACGGGACGGCGAGCATCGTGCTGACGCCGCTCACCACCGATTCGGAGTACCTGAACGCGACCACCACGTTCGCCGACGGCACGGTCTCGGAAGCCGGGTATTACTCGTTCTCGCCCCGCTCGGCGGCCCCGCCGCTCACCTGCGACGCGAGCGGGGACGTCCGGCCCGGCCAGGTGATCAGCTGCACGGTCACCCCGGTCCAGCCGGGCCTGGCGTCCTACGGCTACGTCGTGGGGACGGCGAGCGGGCCCGGTCCGGACGTGACCGTCCAGCCGGGCGCCGACGGCACGGGGACGTTCGAGTTCACGGTGCCGGCGGACCAGGCGCAGTACGTGATTTCCGTCCGGGCCTGGAGCGCCAACGCGGCCGGGCAGCGCACGGACACGTCGTACACCAGTTACTGGGTCCCCGCCGCCTCGGCCAGCCGCAGCCCGAAGGCGGTCTGACCCACCACCCCGAGATGGCCACCGCGGCAGCCCGCCGTGGTGGCCGTCACGGGTGACCTCGAGGCTATTTCGGATGACCGCCGGCCACGGAACCACCAGAATCGACGGCATGCTCACCCCATCACAGATCCGTCAACGGCTGAGTAACGCTGCCGTGGCGGCCATGCGGGGCGACCGGGTCGCCTTGGCCGAGACCACGGCCTGGCTCACCGCGGTCACGGCACGGGAGCTGCTGCGGATCGACGACCACGCCCGCCGGGACCGCTATGAAGGGCCGGCGCTGGGGGAGTCGCGGTTATGGAAGCGGAAAGTTCTGGCGAGCCCCCAGCCTGTTGTCGCCGCGCTGGCCGCCCTGCACCCGGACGGATACGTGCGCGAGCGCGCCGTGCGGTCGTTGATCACCTCTGCTGACCCGGTGAGCGATCGTGTGCTGGCGATCCGGGTCAGCGACCACGTCGGGGTGATCAGCGAGCTGGCCGTGCGTGAGGTGCTGCGGCGGTCGACGGTGGAGCACGCCGAGCACATCGTGCCGCTGTTGCGCCGGATCGAGCGGTGGGAGCGGGGCTCGGAGGTCCTGGCGCAGTATCTGCGGGCGCTGGCCGCCGAATACGGCGAGGCCGAGGTGTGGGCCCGCTTGCGGAATTCCGCGGACCACGAACTCCGGCGCGTCGCCTTCCGGCGCAGCTTCGACTCCGGGCTGCTCGGATTGACGGACGCGGTCAGGTCGTTCCCCCGGGAGCGGGACCAGATCGTCCGCCGGCTGCTCATCGGCGTCATCACCGACGCGGCGGCGCCCGAAGTCATCGCCGGGGTGCTGCTCCGCGGCCGTTCGGCCGAGAGCCGCGCACTGGGCTTGGTGAAGCTGACCGCCGCGCAGCTGGACCCGGCCGACGTGCGGCGGCTGCTCGTCGACCGCTCGGTGGTGGTGCGGTTGTGGGCGCGCCAACGGTGGCAGGAAATGGGCCACGACCCGGCCACCGTCTACGCCGCGGTCGCGCGTTCCACCGCCGAGGCGAGCGTGCGCGCTCGCGCCTACACCGGGCTCGTCGAGACCGGAACCACGATCGACCGCCCCGAGATCGTGGACCTCGTCCACAGCGCGGAGCTTCCGCTGCGGAAAGCCGGCTTGTCCTTGCTCCGGGGCCGCGCCGTCGCCGAGGACGTCCCGTCGCTGTTCCGGTCGGTGGCGGACGCCCACTCGCGAGTGGCCAGGCTGGCGAGCGAGGTCCTGGCCGGCAGCCCCCAGCTGTGGTCCCTGGCCGACCTGGCCCCGCTCAAGGCCGCGGCCGCCCCGGAACTTCGTCGCCGGGCCTGGTGGATCCACCGGCACCGCGGCGGCTGGGAAGCGGTCATCGCCGATCTCGAACTCCTCCACGACCCCGACCCGCGGCTGGCCGCCCTGGGGCGGCAACCCGTGCTGCCGATGTACTTCCAGCCGACCGACCCGCAGAAACTGCGTCTCACCGACCTGCTCTCCGCCGGCCCCACCGACCGCCGGCTACGGCTCTCCATCGCCTTCGCCGCGGGACTGCCTGACCCGGAGCTATGCCGGACTGTCCGAAGTGACTGACCACATCGGACAGTCCGGCGCTTGGGGCGTGAACGCTCGAACGACGGTTGCTCAGGCGGCGGAGCGATCGGCGGCGTCCCGGCGGCGCAGGTTCACGTCCGAGACGGCTGCCGGTGTGTAGGCCACGTCGTTGGGCCCGGCGTCGGTGCCGGGCGGCGCGATCTCGTCGATCCGGTCGAGGACCTCGTCCTCCAGCGTGACCATGGCGCCGGCGAGCAGGTCGTCGAGCTGTGCCATGGTGCGCGGCCCGATGATCGCCGACGTGACGCCCGGGTGGGCGATCGCGAACGCCATCGCGAGGTGGGTCATCGGCAGGCCGGCCTTCTCGGCGAGCGGGATGAGCTGTTCGACCACGTCGAGTTTGCGCTCGTCGCCGAAGTGCTGCGGCATACCGCCGGACCGGTGGGTGTCGAGCGGCTGTCCCTTGCGGAATCGGCCGGTCAGCAGGCCCTGGCCCAGCGGGCTCCAGACCAGCGTGCCCATCCCGTAGCGCCGGCAGACCGGCAGCACCTCGCGTTCGATGCCCCGGTTGATGATCGAGTACGGCGGTTGCTCGGTCCGGAAGCGCTCCAGGCCGCGGCGCTCGGCCACCCACTGGGCCTCGACGATCTCCGAAGCCGGGAAGGACGACGCGCCGATCGCGCGCACCTTGCCGCTGCGGATCAGGCCGGACAGGGCCGAGAGCGTCTCCTCGACGTCGACCGCCGGGTCGGGCCGGTGGACCTGGTAGAGGTCGAGGTGGTCGGTTTGCAGGCGGCGCAAGGAGTTCTCGACGGCGGTGGTGATCCAGCGCCGTGAATTGCCCTGGTGGTTCGGGTCGTCGCCCATCGGGTAGTGCACCTTGCTGGCGAGCACGACGTCGTCGCGGCGGCCTTTGAGCGCTTTGCCGACGATCTCCTCGGATTCGCCGCCGGAGTACACGTCGGCGGTGTCGACGAAGTTGATCCCCGCGTCCAGTGCTTTGTGGACGATCCGGATCGACTCGTCGTGGTCGGGGTTGCCCATGGCGCCGAACATCATCGCGCCGAGGCAGTACGGGCTGACCTTGATCCCGGTCCGGCCCAGCGTGCGGTACTTCATGCTTCTTCCCTTGACGGTGTCGGGTGCGCGGCCGCGGCTGGCGGCCCGCAGCTGCTCGTCGTCGAACACGATCTCGACCAGCGGGCTGTGCGCGTACCAGTCGTCGAAGTCCTGGCGGGTGCTGACCCTGGCCGCGATTTCGGGCCGGTTCTGCAGGTCCAGGACGGCGGTGATCACCTGCCGCCGGGTCGCGTCGTCGACCGGTGCCGCCGTCGCGGGCAGGTCGGCGGTCACCCCGTGCTTGAGGTGCACGACGAATCGTGGCTGGGCGCGCAGGTTCGCGTACCAGTTCCGGGGTCCGGGCAGGCCGGTCAGGTACCAGCGGCCGTGGACCTGATGGAACCAGACCTCGATGCGCCGCGGGACACCGCTGCGGGCGCCTACTGTCGTGATGTCGATGGTGCGCTCGGCCGCGGCGGAATCCGGTCCGATGTCGAGGGCGCGGAGGACGGCGGCGTCCACGGTCATGGTTCAGCTCCTGTTTCGTGGTGACGGTCCAGCCGGATTCATGGCAGCGCGGGAGCGGTTCCCCCGCGCATGCGCACGGCATCGACGCTGGGCGGAGTACCGAACTGGCGCCGGTACTCCCGGCTGAACTGGGACGGATTGTCGTAGCCGACGCGATGACCGACGCCGGACACGTCGTTCGGGCGGTTCGCCAGCAGCAGTCTCGCCGCCTGCAGCCGGATCTGCTTCTGGAACTGGATCGGCGTCATCGCCGTCACCGCTTGGAAGTTCCGGTGGAAAGCCGAGACGCTCATCCCCGAAAGCCGGGCGACTTCTTCGACCCGGAACGGCTTGGCGTAGTTCTCCCGGATCCACCGCACCGCACCGCTGATGTGCGTCAGGCTGCTGTCGGCCAGCCCGAGCTGGCGGACGGCCTCGCCCTGGTCCCCGGTCATCAGCCGCCAGAGGATCTCGCGCTCGACCAGCGGGACCAGCGCCTTGCGGTCCCGTGGCCGGTCGAGCAGGCGCAGCAGCCGAACAATCGCGTCGATCAGCTCGTCCGGGGCGTCGCTGACCGCGATTCCCGGGCCCGCGGATCCGGGGGAGCGCGGGAGATCCCCCGGTCCGGCCCGCAGCAGCAACTCGGCGATGTGGGCGGGCTCCAGGGTCATCCCGAACCCGAGCGTGGGCCGGCCCGGATCGGGGTCGATGACGTGCCCGGTCACCGGGAGGTCGACCGAGGCGACGAGGTACTGGCCGGCGCCGTACTCGTAGACGCGCTCGCCCAGCGCCAGCCGCTTCCTGCCGTGGGCGACGACCGCCAGCACCGTGCCGGACATCGAGGATTCCGGGTCGCCGGCGTGGTCGATCCGGCAGATCCGGACACCGTCGACGGCGGTGGTCCCGTCGGGTCGCGCGTGCCGCTGCAGCAGGTCGCGAAGCTCGTCGAGGGGCATGGCACCAGTGCAGCACGAGACGCACGAAGATGCCCGGCCGCGAGAGGAATGTGCAAGAAGCCGCGACTTTCACTCAAGCGGCCGCGACGACCGCGACTCGTCACAGGCGACGGCGACGGCGAGGTACGGGGCGGCCTCCAGCAGATGCCGGTGCAGGCATCGGACGACGAAGCTCAGCACCACGCAGCCGCCCGCGAAGAAGCCGGTGATCACCGTGAAGACCCAGAGATGGGCCTTCTCGTGGTGCACAGTGTTGATCACGATGAAGAAGACGGTGAACGACACCATCAGCAGTGAGCAGCTGTCCGCGATGCGGCGCACACGGCGGGAGAGCCCAGGCACCGGCTCGAACTCTTCCCCGTGGTGGAGATCTTCCATGGACCAAGCCTAAGGTTGTCTCGCCACTGTTCTTGTGGCCGGTGGTCAGAGGTTCAGCTTCCCGGCGAGTTCGGCGGTGAGCTGCCGGCTGTCGACCAACGGGTTGCTCGCGGCCTTTTCCTTGGCGGTGTCGGTCTTGCCGTCGGCGGCCGGGACCGGGAGTGGTTTGCGCACGTGGAGATCGCTGTCCCGCGGCGGGGTGGCGCCGTCGAGGTAGAAGCTCTCCACCAGGTTGTCGATTTCCGGGACGCCGTCGAGGTAGACGCAGTGGTCGCCGACGCCGTCGATGTGCACCATGCGGGAGTTCGCGAACGCCGCGTGGGCCTTGACCGCGCCTTCGTACGGGGTGGCCGGGTCGAGCCGGTCCTGCACCATCAGGACCGGCGGCAGGCCGTCGCCGGTCGGGGTCGGCAGGGCCAGGCCGGCGGGCGGCTGCCAGGTGTCACAGATCTGGCCGGCCCAGCTCCAGCCGATCAGCGGGTACCGCAGGCCGAGCCGGGCCGACTGCACGATGCGCGAGGCGCGGGTGCCGTGCCAAGGGGTGTCGTTGCAGAGGATGGTGTTGAACACCGTGCTTTCGGCTTCCTGCTCCTGGGGGTCACTCCCGGCGGCGCCCGCCTTCCGGAGCTTGCCACGCGGGCCGAGCAGGCCCAGTTCGCTGAGGCCGGCCTGCAGTTGCTGCTTGGCGCGGACGAGTTCGTCACCGCCGTCGCGCTGGTCGAGGACCTTCCGCAGCGCGCTGAGTGAATTGCCCAGCTTCACGAACTGCTTGTCCGCCGAGTACAGGTTGAGCGTGATCAGGCTGTCCAGGTCGTTCGGCCCCATCTTTCCCAGCTCGGGGTCGTCGATCGGCTGGTCGGCCAGCGCGGCCCGCATCCACTCGTACGACGCGGTGATGTCCGCGGACGTCCTTCCCAAGTGGAAGACGTTGTCGTACTTCGCCGCCCACGGCCGGAAATCCTGGTCGAACCGGCGCTGGAACCCCATCGGCTGAGTGCTCCACGACGTGTCCAGGTCGGTGGTGAAGTCCGTGTTCGAGTCGAGCACGAACTTGTCCACTCGCGACGGGAACTGGGTCGCGTAGTGCGCGCCCATCCAGGTGCCTGCCGACCAGCCGAGCCAGCTGATCTTCTCCCGGCCCAGCAGGGCGCGCAGCAGGTCGACGTCGTCGTCGGTCTGCTCGGTGGTGATCGTGGGGCCGAGGTCGCCCTCGGCCCGCTGGCAGTCGCGCTGGTTCTGTTCGCTGGCGTCCTGGATGGCGGTGAGGTTGGCCCAGCTGCGGTTACGCGGGTCCAGGTCGGCGCCGTTGGCCAGCGCGCCGCCGCAGCTGACGTGGGTGCTCTTGCCGACGCCGCGCGGGTCGAAGCTGACGAGTTCGAAGTTGTCGAGCATCCGGGTGCGCGCGTTCTTGCTGAACAGCAGTGGCATCGTCAGGCCGGGCTCACCGGGGCCGCCCGGGTTGATCACCAGGCTGCCGTGCGGGGCGCCGTTGTCGTTGCGGATCCGGCTGACCGCGACCGTGATCGTCTTGCCGTCATCGGGATGGTGCCAGTCCTGCGGGACGGTCATGGTCCCGACCTCGTAACGGTCGACGCCCGGCTTGCCCTGGTAGCCGGCCGGGGTCTGGCCCGGCTTGAACCCGGGCTTCCAGTCGATCTTCTGCTGCAGAAACCGTTGCGGGACAGCCGGTTGCCCGGACGCGTCCGCCAGCGCGGGCCCCGCGGCGGCGATCAGCGCGCCCACCACGACCACTGCACCGATGGCCAGTTTCGAATTGGTCATTCCACCTTCTCCGGTTTCTCTTCCCTCGCCCGGGACCCGCCGACGGAGATCGTGTCACGGCGGTTTTCCCGGCGCTACCGGAGAACTTTGATCGTGAATAATTCATCATCCGGGGGTGAGCGCAGGTACTGGTCCGGCCGGGGGCCGGCTGTCAGGATTGCCGCATTGCAGGTGGGGTAGGCCTGTGCTCGATGGGGGAACGGGAGCTGGGGCTCGTGAGCGGGATTTCGCACGACTTGATGCGCTGGGCGCTGGGCCGGGACCCGGTGCGTGACGCTTTCGCGGAACAGCGGTTCTGCCGCGCGGTGGTACTGGAGAACGGCGAACACCTCGCCGCGGTCCTGGCGACGGACGTGGCCGGTCCGGGGACGACGCTGTTCGTCCCCGGTGCGGACGCGGCGCCCGCCGGGGGACCGGTGGTCGTGGGGTACGGCGGATCGCTGGGGGAACCCGGCGCGGAACTGTCGCTGAACGACGAGTTCTATCTGCAGACCCAGGCGTACGGGGTCAGCGAATACATTTCCGTGCTCGGCCCGACCGTGGTCCGGATAGCCGAACCCGGCGATTTCCCCGCTTATCTGGCCGACGCCGACCGAGCGCGCGCCGAGGGCGTTTTCGCGGATTTCCTCACCCATCCCGCCATCCAGCTCGCGGACCTTTCCGCGCTGGGTGCCGGTCCGCGGCAGGACGGTCCCCGGACGCGGCTCTACGTGGCCGCGGACGGCGGTGTCAGCACGGCCCCCGGCGGACGCCGGATCGGTGAAATCGGTGACGGGCTCGACCGGCTCGAGGCGGCATGGGCCGCGATCAACGCCGAGAGCGACCAGCCTTGCGCCGTTTGCCTTGGCGCGGTGGTCGACGAAGCCGAGCGGGCCCGCGCGCTCGCCGAGCGTCCTTGGCTGGGCCGGTACCTGGCCGCGGTCGCGGGGATCCGCGATCTGCGCGCCCGTGGCTCCTTCGACGTGCGGGTCTCCGGGTTCGGTGACCGCCTGCTGCCCGCGCTCGCCGAAGTGCCCTCGCCTGCGGACGCGACGTCCAGCGAGCTGCCGCTGCTGTTGTGGACGCGCGACGCCGCGTACGTGACCGGTGAACGCACCTTCAAGCTCGATCTCGACGCCGGGAAGCTGGCCGAGGCGCTGCTCGTCACCGGTTCGGTCGACGCGGCCGCCGGGCACGTGACGTCGTCGCTCGGCCTGACCGAGGCCGCGGCTCGCGAGGCCCTGCACCTGGTGAACGGTGCTCGCCTGACCGCGGAACCGGCCGGTGCCCGATGAGACCCCCGGCCCCGCCGGGCACCGCCGGGCGGCGGCTCGCGGAGCTGGGCGACGGCGTCGTCCTGCGTGACCTGTACGACGAGCACGGCTCGGCCGTCTACCACAGCCTGGCGGGCGGTGACACGCACGAGATCCGGGAGCTGGTCCGCGCGGTCCGGCCGCATCCGGGCCCGGTGCTCGAACTGGGCGCGGGGTCCGGGCGGCACACCCTGCCGCTGCTTGCGCTCGGCCGGGAGGTCACCGCGCTCGACCTGTCCGAAGGCATGCTGGAGCTGCTGTCCGCGCGCTTGCGTGACGTGCCGGCGCTGCGTGACCGCTGCACGGTCGTCCACGGTGACATGACCGCGTTCTCGCTGGGCCGGCGGTTCGGGGTGATCGTGCTCGGCACGACGTCCGTCTCCTTGCTCGACGAACGCGGACGCGCCGGGCTCTACGCCGCGGTGCGCGAACACCTGGCGCCCGGTGGGGTCTTCCTGCTGTCCACAGTGGAGGTGACGCCCGAAGCGGCCGAGCAGGTCGAGTTCGAGCAGGCGTTCCTCGACCCGCGGACCGATCGCGGCCACGTGCTGTACGAGTACATCGGAGCCGGCTCCCGCACGGTCACGATCCTGCCCGCCGAACCGGGCCCCGGTCCGGTCGACGTCTACACCACGACGATCAGGATGCTGCCCGCCGAGCTGCTCGTCGCGGAGCTCGCCGACGCCGGGATCGCTGTCCGCACAACACATCCGCTGCCCGCGCCGAGCGACCGCCATCGCGCGGTGCTGCTGGAAGCCGAGGTGTCCCGATGACGCTCTGGCCCTCGCTGCTGCCGCCTTCGCAGCACGGGGACGACGAGCTGTGCGCCGTTTCGGCGGAAGGGGTCCGGGTCCGCTTCGCCGACGGGCGCGAACTGCTCTGCGGGACCAGCGGGCTCTGGAACACCAACCTCGGCTACGGCAACCCGGTGATCGCGCAGGCGTCGGCCGACGCGTTGCTCAAGGCGTCCTACCTGACCGTCTTCCGCTACGAGAACTCCTATGCGCGGGCGGCCGCCGAGGCACTCGTCGAGGTCTGCGGCGGCGAGCACTACGGCAAGGTGCTGTTCTCGACCTCCGGCGGCGCGGCCAACGACCTGGTCATGAAGCTCGCCCGGCACTACCACGCGCTGCGCGGGGACACGGCCCGCACGCTGGTGTGCGGTCTCCGGGGCAGCTATCACGGCCTGACCTTCGGCAGCTTCGCCCTCACCGGCGAGGACCTCGGGCAGCGGCTGTACGGCGTCGACCAGCGGCTGGTCCGCCACGTCACGCCGAACGACCCGGCCGAGCTGGCCACGCTGATGGAACGCCAGGGCAGCCGGATCGCGGCCGTCGTCGTGGAGCCGGTGCTCGGCAGCGGCGCGGTGCCGTTGAGCGAGGAGTTCCTGGCCGAGCTGATCCGGCTGCGGGAGCGGTACGGCTTCCTCCTGGTCGCCGACGAGGTGGCCACCGGATTCGGCCGCACTGGCAGCTTCTTCGCGTCCCAGCGCTGGGCGAGCCGGCCCGACCTGCTGGTCACTTCGAAAGGCCTGACCAACGGGACGAGCGCTGCCTCGGCCGTCGTCGTGTCGCGCCGGGTCGCGGAGGTCTTCACCGCGGCCGACGCGATGCTGAGCCACGGGGAAACCCAGGCGGGCACGCCCGTCACCTGCGCCGCGATCCTCGCCACGATCGACGAAATGCGCCGCCTCGACGCGGTGGCCGCGGGCCGGCGCCTGTCCGCCCGGCTCGACACCGAACTCGCGGCGCTGGTGGCCGAGGACCCGCACGTCGAGTCGGTCACCGGCCTGGGCTGCTTCCGCGCGGTGCGGCTCCGGCGGCCGGACGGGAGCCCGCTGCCCCAGGCGGAGGTGCCCGAGGTCGTCACGGCGATCCGGCGGGCGGGCGCGCTCGTGCACCCGGGGGTCAACGGTTTCCAGCTCATCCCGGCGCTGACCTACTCCGAAGAGGACCTCGCGGAACTGCTGGCCTGTGTCCGGGCGGGTCTCGCTGCCCACTCGGGCGCGTCGCGGTGAACCCGGTGGGCGTGCTGTACAGCCCGACCAGGGTGCTGTTCGGCTGTGACGGGCTGCCGAGCCGGCTCGCCGGGCGGCCGGAGCGGCGGGTCACGCTGCTGCTCGACTCGGGGGTCGCCGACAGCGTCATCGCGGCGACGATCCGACGGCAGCTGACGCACGCGCGGCTGCAGGCCGACGTCGTCGTGCTGACCGGTGCCGGCACGCTCGAGAGCGTCCTCGGGCTGGCCGACCGGCTGGCGGGCACCGAGCTGGTCGTCGGCGTCGGCGGCGGTTCGCTGCTCGACCAGGCGAAGCTGGCCACGACGCTGCGGGACAACCCGGCGGCGCGGCGGCATCTCACCGTGCCGCAGCGCACCGGCCTGCTGGCGCTGCCGCCCCACATCGTGCGCGCCGTCCCGCTGGTGCTGGTGCCGACGACGCTGGGGACGGGCTCGGAGCTCAGCACCTCGGCCTGCCTCGACTACCCGCAGGGCAAGCGGCTGATCATGGGGGAGGCGCTGCTGCCGGACGTGGCGGTGCTCGACCCGGCCGCGACCGCCACGCTGCCCGGTGAGCTCGTCGCCGAAGGGGTGCTGGAGGCGTTGTGCCGCCTGATCAACCCGTACGTCGGCGGCCACGACGACCAGGTGACCGAGGACGCGCTGGTCGAGGCGATCGCGGGGCGGCTGATGACGCTGGGGCACCGCGTCGGGGCCGCGGTGACCGGCGCCGTGCCAGACGCGGTGCCTGACCCCGTGCGGGCCGAGATCGCCAAGCTCAGCGGGCTGAGCCACAGCGGCTGGGTCCACCAGGGCCGCAGCCCGTACTCGGTGAAGGGCTGGCTCGTCACCAACGAGCTGTCCTCGGTGCTGGGCGTCCGCAAGATGACCGCGGTCGCCGCGTTCCTGCCCGTGCTGTGGCAGGCCGTCGCCGACGGGGACACCCGGCTGGGGTCGGCGCCGCGGCTGGCCCGGCTGTGGGAGCGGCTGCGCGTCACCGACCTCACGCTGCCGGCGGACCCGGTCGCGGGCGCGCGGGCGCTGATCGGCTCGTGGGGCGTGCACCACCGGCTGGAGGCGACGCCGGAGCAGCTCGCCGAGGTCGCGCGCCGGGTCGTCCGGTCCTGGGGCGCGGGCCTGCCCATGCTCGGCGGGCTCTCCGCCGCCGAAGTCCTGGCCATGGTGACCGACGCGGCGGCGGCCGCCAAGACTTCCGTGCCGTGATCGGCGGTGCGGGACTTGAAAGACGACTGGAGGGGGAGGAGGAAAAACCAATGCAGGACAACAACACTCTCGCGCGCCCGGCTCTCGAGCTCGGCATGCAGGAGCTGGAAGCCATGGAGGCGCCCGGTTTCTGGGACACCGTCGGAGGCATCTTCACCGGCGTCTCGGTGGCCAGCGCGGCCAGCTACGTGAGCTACGCGGTGAGCGTCGCGACCGTCGCCACCTGATCCGCACCGGATCGCTGTCCTCCGCTCGTGCGGAATGGGGAGGGAGGTAACAGATGCAGGAGAACACCGTGGTCCAGCCGGAACTCGAGCTGGGCATGCAGGAGCTGGAGGCCATGGAGGCCCCCGACTTCTGGGGTGGTTTCACGGCCGGCCTGACGATCAGCGGCATGGGGATCGCCAGCGCCACCGTCGTGATCACCTGATCCACCTGGTGAGATGAAGGTCCTGTGGTGGTGCGTACACGGCACCACCACAGGACTTGTCAGCATACCGAATCCCGGAAGGACTCATGAGTTCGATGAACGAATCCCGCCGCAAGCTGTCGCCGGTGGTCACCTTCGCGCCCGTGATCATCGCGCTGGCCATGGCGATCTCCTTGCTGTGGCTGAAGGGGACCGCGATGGTGATCGCCTTCGTCGTCCTCGGTGTCGCCCTCGTGGGCTGTGTCGCGGTCATCGGCGCGCAGGCCAAGCGGCGGCAAGGACGATGAGCGGCGGCGTCGCCGTTTTCCACGGCTTGACCAAGCGCTACGGGCCGGTGACCGCCGTCGAGGACGTCTCCTTCGCGGTCGCGCCCGGCCGGGTCACCGGTCTGCTCGGCCGCAACGGTGCCGGGAAAACGACGTCGCTGCGTATGGCCCTCGGCCTGGTCCGGCCGAGTTCGGGCTCCGTGACGCTGTGGGGGCGGCCGTACGCCGGACTCCCCGGCGCCGCGCACCGGATCGGCGTCAGCATGGACGGCATCGGCCCGCTGCCGGGCGCGACCGGCCGTCGTGACCTGCGGATCTGGGCCCGGACGCTGGGGCTGCCGCGCACGCGGGCCGACGAGGTGCTCGACCTCGTCGGGATCGGCGGGGCGGCGGACCGGCCGGTCAAGGGGTACTCCACCGGCATGCGGCAGCGCCTCGCGCTGGGGACCGCGCTGCTGGCCGACCCGGAACTGCTGGTGCTCGACGAACCGGCCAACGGCCTCGACCCGGACGGCATCCGCTGGCTGCGCCGGTTGCTGCGCGGGCTGGCGGACGAAGGCCGCACCGTCCTGGTCTCCAGCCACCTGCTCGCCGAGGTCGAGCAGACCGTGGACGACGTCGTGATCCTGGACCGCACGGTGCGGTTCGCCGGCTCGCTCGCCGAACTCACCTCGGCCGGCGCCGAGCGGCTGGAAGACCGTTTCTTCGCACTGGTCGGCGACCGGGCCGGGGGGTACTGATGGCCACCGGATTCCCGGACCTGCTGGCGGCCGAGTGGCTGAAGGCCCGCACCGGGCGGCTGTGGTGGCTGCTCGCGCTGGTCGGCGGCTTCCTGGTCCTGGTGTCGAACCTCGGCCTGCTCAGCCAGGGCGTCGAACAGCTCGACGCGGGCACGACCACGCTCGCCGAGCTCACCGACGTGCCGGTCCGCAACAGCATGGCGATGCTGCTGCCCGCGGCGCTGTTCGGGGCGGTCTTCGTGACCAGGGAGTACACCGGCGGCACCATCGGCCGGTCCGCGCTGCTCAGCGGCGGCCGGGACCGGCAGTGGGCGGCGAAGCTGCTCGTGAGCCTCGCCGCCGGCGCGTTGTTCGGCCTGTTCGCCCTGGTGCTGGGCATCGGCTCCGCCTGGGCGTTGCTGGCCGGGCACGGGCACGCGCCGCTCTGGACCGGCGAGACCTGGCTGATCGCGCTCGGCGTGTTCGCGGTGAACGTGCTCGGCGCCGCGTGGGGCGTGTTCCTGGGCTGGATCCTCCGCAAGGACATGGTCGCGGTCGCCGCGCTGGTCCTGCTGGTGCTGGGGGTCGAACCGGCGCTGCACCGCTTCGTGCCCGAAGTCGGCAAGTACTTCCTCACCGTCGCGATGAGCTCGGTGTACCGCGACACCCAGCCGGACCTGCTCCCGATCCCGTTCGCCTGCCTGGTCATCGCGGCCTGGCTGGCCGCGGCCGGTTACCTGGCCCGGAGACTGGTGCGCTCCCGGGACCTCACATGAGCCCCAAGACCGTCGACCGCGCGCCGGACCCGGCGTTGTTCGCGCGGCCGCGCCTGGCCGGCGACGTCCAGGTGCACGAGCCGTCCGGAGAGGGCGCGCCGTGGGTGGTGCAGCGCTCCGGCCCGAAGTACTTCCGGGTCGAGAGCGACCTCGCCCGGCTGATGCGGGTCATGGACGGCGCCAGGGACCACGCCGAACTCGCCGCCGCGCTGGGGCAGCCGTGGGCGGCCGAGGACGTCAGCGGCGCGGTGGCCAAGCTGTCCGCGGGCGGCCTGCTCGCGGACGGGACGGTGCGGAAGACCCGTACCCGCCGCGTCGTCTTCGTGCCTCCGCTCACGGTCCAGTTCACCCTGCTCAAACCGGGCTGGCTGACGCGCCTCGCGCCGCTCCTGCGGCTGCCCGCGAACCGGGCGGGGGCGGTGCTGGCGGCGATCCCGGGCTTCGGCGGTCTGGTCGCGCTGGCGCTGCTCATGCCCGAGGTGAAGGCCGCGCTGGGGCACCCGCTGGCGCCCGGCGTCTACCTCGGCCTGATCGGCGGCCTGCTGGTGACCACCGCGCTGCACGAACTCGGGCACGGCGCGGTGCTCACCTACTACGGCGGACGGCCGAGCCGGATGGGCGTGATGCTGTTCTACCTGGCGCCCGCGTTCTTCTGCGACGTCTCGGACGGCTGGCGGCTGCCGCGCACGGACCAGCGGGTCCGGGTCGCGCTGGCCGGGATCGTGACGCAGTCGGTGATCGCCGGGGCGGCGGCCGTCACCGCGCTGTTCCTCGACCCGTCGCCGGGCCGTGACGGCGTCCTGCTCTTCGCCGTGCTCGCCTACACGACCGGTGCGCTGAACCTCGTGCCGTTCGTGAAGCTCGACGGCTACCTCGCCCTGATGAGCCATCTGGACCTCCCGCACCTGCGGGCGCGGACCATGACCGACGCTCGCCGGTTCCTCGCGCGGGTCCTCTTCGGCGGACGCTACGCGCGGGAGCTGCCGCAGCGGTGGTCGGTCGGCTTCGGCTTGGCCTGTATGGCTTTCCCGCTCTACCTGGTGGGCAGCGCGATGGTGCTCTGGGCCCCGCTGTTCCAGGGGCTGGGGATGCTCGGCGCGTCGGTGCTCGGCTTCGGCGCCTGCTACCTCGTCTACCGGTTCTGGAAGGCCTTCAGCGGCTTGATCGGCCTGGCGCACAAGGCCGGTGCGCGGATCTGGCGGATCATCGCCGGGACGTCGGCGGTGGCCGTGGCCCTCGCCGCACCGCTGCTGTTCGTCACGGTGCCGTACACCGTGACCGGGGGTTACGTCGCGCAGCACGGCCGGGTCGAGCTGGTCCTGCCCGCCACGGCGGACCAGGACGCCGGCCGGCCCGGCAGCGCTGTCCGGCTGTATCGCGCCGGGGTGGTGAACCGGGAGCAGGTCGCCGCGGCGACCGTCGCGGGGCCACGGGCGAAGGAGTGTTCGGCGCCGTTCTCCGCGTTCGCGCCGATGCGGACCGACGTCATCAGCCTGCCGTGTCTCGGTTACGAGCTCACCGCGCCCCGCGGTTCCCTCGAGCCGACCGGGGCGGCGGAACTGGACGCCGGGCGGCTGCCGCTCTGGAACTGGCTGTACGCCAAGTACCTCGCCCCGGCGGGGCGATGGTGAAGCCGCGCTTCTCGGTGATCTGCCCGGCCTTCAACCGGTCCTCGGCGATCCGCGACACCGTCGCCTCGGTCCGCGATCAGTCCGAAGTGGACTGGGAGCTGATCGTCGTCTCCGACGGGTGCACCGACGACACCGAAGACCACGTCCGGGACCTCGTGGCCGCGGATCCGCGCGTCACCCTGCACCGCACCGGACCGCACGGGCACCCGAGCGAACCGCGCAACGCCGGGCTGGCGGCCGCTCGCGGCGAGTTCGTCGCGTACCTGGACCACGACGACCGCTGGCGCCCCGACCATCTGGCGAGGCTGCTGGAGGCGTTCGACGACGGCGCGAACGTCGTCGCCACCGGCTTCGAACGCCGGGACCTCCAGGACCGGACCGTCGCCACGACGATTCCGCTGACCATGCACTGGCACCCCGAAACCCAGCTCGTCGCGCCGCTGTTCGAGCCGTCCCGCGTGGCGCATCGAGCGGGATTGGCGGAACGCGTGGGCGGCTGGCGCGAGGGCGTCGGCCTGGAGGATTGGGACCTGTGGGTCCGGCTGGCCGACGCCGGGCTCCGCTTCACGACACTGATGGCGCCCACCGCGTTGCTCTTCGACGACGGCAGCACCCGGATCAACCGCACGCCGCGGAAACACCTGCTGGTCCTGTCGTCCTTCGACGACGTCCACCAGGCCCGCGACGCGTCCCTCGCCCTGCGCGCGCCGGAGAACGCCGACGCGTTCCGCGCCGCGACGCAGGAAGACCTGGAATCCTGGTACGCCAGGCTTATCCGGTCGGGGGAGCTGATCAGGCCGCACGGCTGGGACGGGGATCTGGACGCCGAGATCGGCGCGGTGTCGGACGCGGTGAGCGAGAGCGCCACCTGGCCCGACCTCGTGCTGGTGCCCCAGCGCGGCCGGTACGTCCTCGCGCTGGCGCTGTGGTGCGGCACCGCCGGCCACGCCCGCCGGGTGGAACGGCTGACCAGGGACGTCCACACCGCGCAGTTCTCGCTGGCCGAGCGGTTGATCGCCGCTTCGGCGCGGACAGTGCTTACCAGGAAAGGGTTTTGACGGTGCAGACCTCGGTTTTCTATCCCCTTCAGCCGTCCGACCCCGGGTCGATGGTGCGGTTCGGCGAGTTCGCCCAGGAGCACGGGGCGCGGCGGCTGTGGATGGGCCAGTCGCTGCGGCTGGAGTCGCATCTGGTGCTCGCGGCGCTGGCCGCACGGGTGCCGGGGCTCGCCCTCGGCACCGGGGTCGCGTTGACGCCGCTGCGGCATCCGTTCACCGCGGCCGTGGACGCGAGGACCCTCGCGGCGCTCTCGGGCGCGCCCTACGTGGCGGGGTTCGGGCCGGGCCAGCCGTCGTTCCAGGGGTCGGTGCTGCCCGCGCCCTACGACCGGCCGCTGCGGGCGGTGCGCGAGTACGCGACCGTCATGCGCGGGCTGCTGGACGGCAAGGTCGTGGACCACGACGGCGAGTTCTACTCCGTCCACGGTGGACTGGAGCCGATCCGGTCGCCCGAGGTGGAGATCGGGCTGGGTGTCCTGCGGTCCGGGATGGCGAGGACCGCGGGACGGGTGGCCGACGTCGCGATCACCTGGCTGACGCCGCACTGGTACCTCAGCGGGGACATCATGCCCACGCTCGCCGACGGCGCCGCGGACAGCGGCCGGAAACCGCCGCGGGTCGTGTCCGTCGTGCACGTCGCGGTCGACCGGCCGAAACGGAACCTGCGCCGCGCCGGCCGCGTCGCCGCCGGCGCGCACCTGGGCTCGGACCACTACACCGACATGCTGCGCCGCGCCGGGATCGCGGCGGACCCGGCGGCCCCGGTCAAGGGCGTCGAAGCGCTCATCGAAGCGAACATCTTCGCCACCGGCACTCCCGAGGAGATCGCCGCCGAGGTCCGGAAGTACTACGACGCGGGCGTGGACGAAGTGGTCCTCAACGCCTGTGGTGTGTTCGCCACCGAGGGGGAGACGGCCGCACTGCGCGATCTGCACGAGATCCTGGCCGCGCTCGGTGCGCGGGAAGAAGTGGGGTAAGGGAGCCATGGACTTTCGGTATCAGCGGTTCTGTGTCGCGGACCGCGCGTTCTACGACCTGCCGGGAGCCGCGCCCGCGGACACCGAGACCTGGGCGGCGGCCGGCCGCCCGCTCCCGGACGGCTGGCGCACCCGGTCCACCGGCGACTGGGCCGGGGTGCTGCCGCCGGCGGTCACGCTGCCGGGGCAGGGCTGGAAGATCCACGTCTCCGCGTGCCTGGACAACGCCGAGACGATCCTCGACATCGTCTGGAAGTACTGCGTCGAGGGCGGGATCTTCTTCAAGTACGTCCGCGGCGCCGAGACCCTCAAGATCCGCAACAGCAAGTACGGCGACCGCAGCGCCAGCGGCAAGTTCGTCACCCTGTACCCGCTCGACGAAGCGCATTTCGAGCGGATACTGACCGAGCTGGGCGACCTGCTGGACGGCCAGGAAGGGCCGTACATCCTCAGCGACCTGCGCTGGCGGTCCGGCCCGCTGTACGTCCGCTACGGCGGCTTCGTCGCGGAAATGGGCCCGTCCGAAACCGGCGATCTGGTGCCCTGTATCAGGAATCCGGACGGTGAGCTGGTGCCCGACGTCCGCGGTCCCGGCTTCCGGCCGCCGGAGTGGGTGCGGCTGCCGGACTGTCTCGCGGAGCCGCTGGCCGCGCGCAACGCGGGCACCCTCGAAGACTTCCCGTACCGGGTGACGAAGGCGCTGCACTTCTCGAACGGTGGCGGCGTCTACCGCGCCACGGACACCCGGTCCGGCGACACCGTCCTGCTCAAGGAGGCCCGGCCGCTGGCCGGCCTCGACGGCGACGGCGCCGACGCGATCACCCGCTTGCGTCGCGAGCACTGGGCGCTGGAACGGCTCAGCGGCCTGTCCTGTATGCCGGAGCTGGTCGAGTACCGGGTGGGCCGGGAGCACCATTTCCTGGCGCGTGAGTTCTTCGACGGCCAGGCCCTCACCTGGGAGATCCTGCGCCGCAACCCGTTCCTCACCGGCGAGGGCACACCGGCGCGGTTCGCCGAGTACGCCGAGTGGGCGCTGGGGATCCTGGACGAGGTCGAGCGTGGCGTCGAGGCGATGCACGGGCGTGGCGTCGTCTTCGGGGACCTCCACCCGCACAACATCCTGCTCCGTCCCGACGGCGGGATCGGCTTCATCGACCTGGAGGCGGCCAGCGAGATCGAAGCGGAGGCCGGGCAGAGCATCGGCGCACCGGGGTACCGCGCGCCCGCGAACTACGCCGGGGCGGCCGTCGACCGTTACGCGCTGGGGTGTCTCCGGCTGGGGATCTTCGTCCCGCTGACCATCGTGATCCCTTGGGAAGCAAGGAAAGTCGACCAGCTCATCGAACTCGTCACCGGCCGGTTCCCGCTGCCGGCGGGCTTCGCCGACCGGGTCTGGGCCGATCTCGGGCCCGCGCCCCATCCGCCGGGGACCCGCTCCGCCCGCGCCGAACCACTCTGGCCGGGCGACGGCACGCTGGGCGCCGCGCTCGGTGACGGCATCCTGAACACCGCGACCCCGGACCGGGCCGACCGGCTTTTCCCCGGTGACGTCGAACAGTTCGCGCCGGGTGGCGGGGTGAACTTCGCGCACGGAGCCGCGGGTGTGCTCTGGGCGCTGGCGGAAGCGGGCGTCCCCGTTCCCGACGACCACGTCGACTGGCTGACCGCCGCCGTCGGCCGGTTGCCGGACCCGCGGCCGGGCTTCTACGACGGGCTGGCCGGGATCGCCTACGCGCTGGACCGGCTCGGCCGCCCCGCCGAAGCCCAGGAGCTGCTGGAACGCTGCGCGAGCGCACCGCTGGACCCGGCGAACGCGACGCTGTTCGACGGCCTTTCCGGCCTCGGGCTCACCTACCTGCGGTTCGCGCGGCTCGACCAGGCCGGCCGGATCCGCGAACACGTCCTCAAGCTGCTCGGCTCGAAGCCCGGCAAACCTCGTCCCGGCTTGCTGCGCGGGGCGACCGGCCCGGCGCTGTTCCTGCTGCGGCTGTACGAGCAGACCGCCGACCGCACGCTCCTCGGCCCGATCGAAACGGCGTTGCGCGGCGAACTGGCCGACCTCGGCTGGCATCCCGGCGTGCCTTCGTCACCCGAGGCGCCTTGGCGCAAGGTTCCCCTGCTCGGGACCGGCAGTGGCGGGCTGGGCATGGTGCTGCACGATTTCGTCGCCCACGTGCCCGACCCGGAGCTGTGCGCGGCTCGCGACGACATCCGGACCGCCGCGTGCCTGCCGTTCCTGAACAACTCGGGGCTGTTCCACGGACGCGCCGGGACGGCACTGGCCCTGCGGCACCTGGCCGACGGCACCCCCGAGGTGGACCGGGCGTTGCGGCAGCACCTCACCGGGTTCGGCTGGCACGCGGTGTCGCACGAGGGAAACCTGCTGACGCTGGGCGACCAGGCGCTACGCCTTTCGACCGACCTCGGCACCGGCTCGGCCGGCGTGCTGCTCGCCGTCCGCGCCCTGCTCGGCGAATCCGCCTCCGGCCTGCCGTTTCTCTGAGCGCACGCCGCGGGGGTCAGAGCCAGCCGACGCGTTCGGCGACGCGGACGGCGTCGACCCAGTTCTGGGCCTGGAGCTTGGCGATGACCCGGGTGAGGTTGTTGCGCACGGTGCCTTCGGCGAGGTTGAGCCGCAGGGCGATCTGGTCGGCGCTCAGCCCGCGCGCGGCCAGCCGCAGCACGCTCCGCTCACGGGGCGTCAGCGGGTTGTCCCCGACTTCGATGGCCGCGGCCATCAGGTCCGAGCTGATCACGCGCTGGCCGGCGTGGACGTTCTTGATCCCGTCGACCAGCTCGGCGAGCGAAGCGCCCTTGCGAAGGAAGCCGCGCACCCCGACGGACAGCGCTTCCCGCACCGTCCCCGGGCCTTCGAGCGCGGTGAGCACGAGCACCCGGCAGGCGGGCAGTTCGCGGCGCAGCGCGGCAGAGACCTGCAGTCCCGTCTCGCCGGGCAGGCCGAGGTCCAGCACGGCCACGTCGGGTTCCGCCAGCTTGGCCAGCGGGACCACTTCGTCGCCGCGTTCGGCCTGGGCCACGACGTCGATGTCCTCGTCGGAGTCCAACGTCGCGACCAGCGCTTCCCGCACCACGCGCATGTCCTCGGCCACCAGCACGCGGATCACCGGCTCGCTCCTTCGAGCTCCGGGGCGGGGGCGGTCCGCGAGGCGCAGGGGACCGCGGCCTGCAGGGTGAACCGGTCGTCGAGCAGCTCGACGGTCAGGGAGCCGCCGCGCTCACGCACTCGCGCGGACAGGTCCTCCAGGCCCTGCCCGCCGTGGGAGATCGACTCACCGTGGGCGCCGTCGTTGGTGATCTTCAGGCAGAAGTGGTCGTCGTGGAGCCCCAGGACGATGGTGCAGAAGCTCGCCTCGCTGTGGCGCACGATGTTCGTGACGGCTTCCCGCAGCACCCAGCCCAGCGTCTCCTCCGCGTCGGCGTCCGGCGGACCGGCGACCTGGACTTCGCACCGCGTGCCGATGGCTTCGAGCAGCCCGGTGGCGCCGGCCAGCTCGCGGTCGAAGCCGGCCTTGCGGGTGCCCTGGACAACCGCGCGCATGTCCCGGAGCGCCTCGTCGGCGATCCCGCGTACCTCGCGCAGCTCCCGCCGGGTGGCCGGCGGGTCCTCCTCGGCCAGCCGCTCCGCGAGCTCGGCGCGCAGGCTGATCGACACCAGGCTGTGCCCGAGCCCGTCGTGCAGGTCGCGCGACATTTCCGCGCGGGCGTCCGCGACGGCGAGCGTGGCGATGTAGTTCCTGGCCTTGCTGAGCTTGCCGGCGAGGTCGCCGATCCTGAGCAGGCTCTGGAGCAGGAAGCCGGACAGCAGCATGACGACCGCGGCGTAGGCGTTCAACGTCCAGTTCTCGGTGATCCACATGAGCGCCGAGCGGGCGACGATGGCGAGGAAGAACAGCCAGGACCACGGCGGCCGGACCACGATCAGGATCAGCCAGCCCAGCAGCATGTCGGCGCCCTGCCAGTGCGGCCCGAGCCAGAAGAACGGCGTCAGCGTCACCAGCGCCTGCGCGCCCAGCAGGACGGCGAGCTCGGTGCGGGTGCGCAGCCCGGCCCGGGTCCGGCGGACCACGCCGACGCACAGCAGGACCGTCGCGATGGTCATCAGGATCCCGGCCTGCAGCGCCTCGGCGTAGCTCTGCTCCTCGACCAGCGACCACACCGTCGGCACCGAGACCACCAGGGAGGCCAGCGCCGCGGCGCCGGTGCAGGCGAGCAGGACGGAGTGCGCCGCCGCCGCCCGGCACCACGAAGACAACGAGGCCCATTGCGTCCGCACGATTATCATGTCCCCATCCCGGCGACCACCGACCTTGGTCGGGTATTCGGCCCGCGCGCCGTCCATTGCCCGCCGCAGCTCGCCCGCGACGATATACGTTCCCCGCCGCTGTTCCTGCCTCGCCGGCTTGTTTCACCCGGCGACTGTGACGCGGCTAACTCCGTCATAAGCGCAGGTCAAGGCGCGGTCACGGGCCACGGGAATGGTCGTGGCCGGGTATTCCGGTCCGTGTGAGGGGTGTGGTGAATAAGGCCCGCACGAGACGGCGGGGCACTCACCACTTGATGAGGTACCACTTTCCTTCGCGCAGTTCCATGGTGGCCTCGGGCAGTTCGGTGTCGGTGAGCTCGGCATCGGCTTTGACCGCTTCGGCGGGGATATGGACCTGCGTGATCGACTCGGTGACGAGGGACCGGTCCACCGTGGCGCCCTGCAAGGCCGCCTTCTCCGAAGCGGAGTACATCTGGAAGGTGAGCAGCAGCGATTGTTCGCACGGGCCGAAGCCGTCGTCCTCCGACTTCTTGGCGGCGTCCCTGCCGATCTCACAGGCCGTGGTGACGTCTTCGTTGCCCATCGCGTGCAGATAGGTCGCGTACCGCCCGACCGCGTCGTCGCCCTCCTTTTTCGTCGGGGGCTTGGCCTCCGAGGTCGCTGAGGTCGCCGCGGTGTCGGAGGCGGAGGACCCGGCCGGTGGCGAGGCGTTGTTCGAAGTGGCCCCCGAGGTGCCGCTCCCGCCCGAGCAGCCGGCGATCAACAGGGCGACCGGCAGGGCGAGGCCCGTGGCGAGCAGGGGGAGTGCGCGAGCGGACATGGAGCACCTCTCAAGTCGGCGAGAACGGCCGGAGCATAAGGGACAGCGGCTGCGTAGCGCGGTGGAACCGGACCAGACGCGGCGCCGAGGGTAACGCCCCCACCAGTCAAGAGTGACACTTTCGCCTGAATTGCCACGCGGGGGTCGACGGCCCGCTATCGCCCGGCCGTGCCCTGCCGGATACTGCCTGTGACGGCGGCGCAGGTCGCTTGCCGCGGCTCGGCCGGCCGGGCTCGGCGCGGCTTTTCTTCCGAAGCCCCGGCGCAAGTGTGACAATTGTGGATAGGATGCCACATCCGGGCGGCGGAGCCGGTGGATCCGGGTCGGCTGCCCTCCGCGAGGCGAGGGCACAGCGAGGGGAAGCGGCGGGGATGAGCGACACCTGGCGTGTGCCCGGGTACACCGAGGTGGACGTGCTCGGCACCGGCGGTTTCGGGCAGGTCGTGCTGGCCAAGCACGAGGCCTCGGGGAAGATGGCCGCGATCAAGTACCTGCGCGCGGAGTTCCTCGCCGACGCGCGGATCGCGGACGGGCTCCGGCAGGAGGCGTGGCTGCTGTCCGGCGTGCGGAGCCCGCACGTGGTCCGGCTCTTCGACTTCGTCGAGACGCCGCAGGGGGCCGCGCTGGTCATGGAGGCGGTGCCCGGCGTGTCGCTGCGCGCGCTGCTGGCGGCGGAGAACGTCCTGGCGCCCGAGGCGGCGCTGACGATCCTGAAAGGCTCGCTGCTCGGCCTCGCCGACGCGCACGCGGTCGGCGTGGTCCACCGGGACTACAAGCCGGGGAACGTGCTGGTGTCGCGGGAGGGCGCGTCGAAGCTGGTCGACTTCGGACTGGCCACTTTGGACGGCCACAACGGACTGACCGCCGGTTCCCCGTCCTACATGGCGCCGGAGCAGTGGGCGGGCCGGCCCGGCCTGCCCGCGACCGACGTGTACGCGGCCACGTGCGTGTTCTACCAGTGCGTCACCGGGCACCGGCCGTTCGAGGCGGACACGAGCGAGCAGCTGCGCGCCATGCACGGGGGAGCGCCGGTGCCGCTGGAAGCGGTGCCCGAGGCGCTGCGCCCGCTGATCGCGCGGGGCATGGCGAAGGACCCGGCGTGGCGGCCGGCGACGGCGGACGCCTTCGTGACCGAGCTGGAAGCCGTGGCCCGCAAGGCTTACGGGAAGAACTGGGAGAAGCGCGGCTGGAAGCGGCTGGCCGCCTCGGCCGCGGCGCTGACGGCGCTGACCCCGTTGGCGCTCCTGACGGCCGCCGGCACGGCCGCCGCACCGGTCGCGGCGGCCGGCGCCGGGACCGGCGTGGCGGCGGGCACCGCGCCAGGCGTGGCGGCGGGCACCGGGGCGGGGGTCGCCACGAGCACCGGGGCCGGGGTGACCGCGACGGTGGCGGGCAAGATCGCCATCGCGGTCGCGATCGTCGGCGGGCTGGTCGCCGGCGGGCTGGTGGTCTTCCAGCGCGGGGACGACCCGCCCGCCCCGCCGCCCCCGCCGCTGTCGGTGGCCATGCAGACCCTGTCCGGCCGGGACCAGGCGCTGCCGATCAGCTACGAGCTCCAGTACCCGCAGGTGTCCGGCGGCCCGGACGCCGCGCTCCGGCAACGGATCAACGACGCGTTGCGCGCGCCGATCGACAAGCGGCTGAAGGCGGTGCGGGACGGGATCGCCGACCCGGACATCGTCGAGCGGATCCGGCAGGAGGACGGAACGGCCGCGCTGCACTCGTCCGCGCGGATCCTGCTGCGGACGCCGAGCGTGCTTTCCGTGCGGTACAACCATGATCTCGACTCGGACGTGCTGGGCCACACCACGTGGCGGTTCCCCGAAGCGTTCTCCGTCGACCTCACCACGGGAAAGGTGCTGGGCCCCCAGGACATGTTCCGGCCCGAGATCCTGACGGCCGCCGGCATGCGGACGCTGACCCAGCGCCTGACGCCTTACACGGGCGATTTCTGCACCGTGCCCACGGTCGAGGGGTATCCGACGCGGCAGGTCAGCATGGACGCCGCGGAGCTGCCCGGGGGCGGTGACCACGTGCCGGCCTCGACGTTCGGGTTCACCGAGACCGGGGCGGAGTTCGAGATCCTCTGGTACGTGCTCGGCTGCGCCAGTGCGGCCGGGAGCGAGAGCGTGGTGCTGCCGTACGCCGGACTCGAAGACCTGCTGCTGCCGAAGTTCCTGACGATGCTGGGCAAGACGGCGCCGTCCGCTTCTTCGACAGCACCATCGACGCCGGGACAGTCCGGTGACGGGGCCACGTACACGAACTCCCGCTTCGGGTTCACCACGCAGGTGCCGCCGGGCTACACCGCGTCGGCGTGGACCCCGGAGAACGGCGCGGGGATGACGTACAGCGATGACGGTATCGGCGCGATGCTCTACGTGTGGGGAACCAACTCGGCCGGCCGGCCGGCGGACAAGCTGGCCCAGCTGGTCACCTCGCTGGAAGGGAACGGCGGCCGGGTGACCTTCAAGTCCGCCGACAGTGACGGCTACACGGTTTCCGGCTACCAGGGCGACGGCAAGATCTACTACGAGCACGAGTCCGTCGGAGCCGGTTCGGCGGCCGGGCTGCGCTGGGTCTACCCGGCCGCCCGGAAGACGGACCTGGACAAGCTCGTCACCGACACGGTGCGGGCCTTCAAGCCCGGTGATCTCTCCCGGCCGCACTGACCGGCCACCGCGCTACTCCGTCGGTCCCCGGAAGAAGACCCGGACCAGGACCCGCAGGCCGAGCACGAAACCGATGAACAGGAACGTGTAGCCCAGGAGCGGGTACAGCCGCACCGTCGACGTGAGCGCCGGACCGGCGTCACTGGTCAGCAGCATGATCGCGCTGACGCTCGCGGCGGCGGCCAGGATGGTCAGCATCACCTGCTGCACGAGGCCGGTGATGAACGCGCGGTCGCGGCGGTCGGCGAGCGCGCGCACCTGGATGGTGAACCGGCCCTGCTCCAGGTCCTCGGTGATCTTGTTGATGCGGTGCGGAAGCCGCTGCATGATCGGCAGCAGGTTGGCGAGCTGGCTCTCCAGCGTCTGGCGGATCTCGGCCGGCGCGGTCACCGCCTTCATCAGCTCGCCGGCCTGCTCGCGGGCCATGCCGAGCAGGTCGGAACCGGGGGACAGCAGCGTGACGGTCCCCTCGACCGCGGCCATCGCGCGGAACGCGGCGGCGACCTGCGCCGGCACGGCGAAGCGGTGCGCGAGAATGAGTTTGAACAGCGCGTTGAACACCCCCATGGTGCCCTGGGTGCCGAGGCCACCGCGGAAGCGGACCATCAGCTCGCCGATGGACCGCTCCAGCGCCCGCTGGTCGATGTCGTCCGGCCGGCCGAGCAGTTCGACCAGCGCTCCGGTCGCGGCCAGCGGGTCGTCGTGGTCGATGGCGAACAGCAGCAAGCCGAGCGCGGTCCGCGCCGGCCGGTCGAGCCGGCCGACCGAGCCGAAGTCGAGCAGGCCGACGGTCCGGTCAGGACGGATCAGCAGGTTGCCCGGATGCAGGTCGGCGTGGAAGATCCCGGTCACCACGATCTGGTGCAGGACCGAGCCGAGGACCAGGGTGGCCAGCTCGTGCCGCTGCTCGGCGGTGAACCCGGCCAGCAGGCCGGCCGCCGCCGTCAGCGGGGTGCCGTCCAGCCGCTCCATGACGAGCAGGGTCGGCGCGGACAGGTCCGCGAAGGTCTGCGGGACGGTGATGCGCTCGTTCCCGGTGAGGGCGGCCGCGACCGCGCGGGTGTTGTCCAGCTCGACGGTGTAGTCGAGTTCCTCGCGCAGTGAGCCGGCGAATCCTTCGGCGAGGCCGAGGATCCCGATGGACCGGCCCCACTGCGTCACGCGGTCCAGCCGCCGGGACAGCTGCAGGATGATGTCCAGGTCCGCGGTGATCTGGCGGCGCGCGGCCGGCCGCTGCACCTTGAGCACCACCTCCCGGCCGTCGTGCAGCCGCGCCAGGTGCACCTGGCCGACCGAGGCCGCCGCCAGCGGCTCGGGCTCGACGCTGGTGAACACCTCGTCGATCGGCCGGCCCAGCGCGGCGGCGATCGCGGGCTCGATGTCCGACCACGGGGCCGGCTGCGCCTGCGCCTGGAGTTTCGAGAGCTCGTCGATGAACGCGGCGGACAGCAGGTCACGCCGGGTGGACAGCATCTGGCCGAGCTTGACGAACGCGACTCCGGCCCCCTCCAGCGCCTTGCGCAGCGCCACTGCCGTCGCCGGCCCCGCCTGGCCGTTGGACCGGCCGAACCGCGCGCCGGCCCGCACGAACCGGCCGAGGCCGTGCCGGGCGGCGATACCGACGATGACGGTGTAGCGACGGGCCCGCCGGCGCTGCCGCCGCCACCGGCCGAGCAGCTCGATCGGATGGGGGACGCTGCCGGTCGGCAGGATCATTTCCACGATCACCAGCGCGGCGAGGCCGAGCACGAACATCCAGGCCACCGACAGCGTGGCGATCAGCATGCCGACGAGCGGATCGACGGCCAGCCGGCCGTCGACGATCAGGCCGGCCCGGACGGCCACGTAGCCCAGCAGCGACGAGTCGATGCCGATCGAGGCGATGCCGAACACGATGGCGCGGAACCAGCCGACGGGTGCGCCGAGGATCCGGCGGGCCAGTCCGGCGAGCAGGAAGACGAACACCACCGTCAGCACCGTGGTGATCACGCCGAACACGACCTGCATCAGCTCTCCCCCGGTAACGCCGGTCCCGTGCCCGGCGGTGTGATCAGCCTGCCTTGCCGCGCTGATTGCAGCACAGCCGGCTACGACTGGCTGCGACCGCCGCGACCACGCAGCGGTGACCGGCCGGTGCCCGCGATCGCCGCCGGCACGAACAGCGCGCGGTGCCGCACGGGCGGTGCCGCACCGGGATGAGTGGCTTTTTCGTTACTGGCAAACGATTCCGCCGGGCCGGAACGCCGGGTAACGGATCGGGACCCATCGGGCCGCGGCCGCCGTTTCCTGTTGCATCCCGGGCGGGTCCGCCGACTGGGGGGTACGGGAACACCGGCTACACGGAGGCGACGACATGAACAGGATGAGCTGGGCGGTACCGGCACTGGTGCTCGCGGCGGCAGGACTCGCCGGGTGCGGCACCGCCGTGCCCGGGCTCGCGGCGCCTGCGTCGCAACCGGCGGCCGGGCAGGAGATCGCGCCGACGACCGTGACGGCGCCCGCCCCGGTGACGGTGACCGCGCCGCCTCCGCCGGTCGTGGTGGTCCAGCCGCAGACGACCGTGATCCGGCCGCCGCCGGCCGCCCCGGCTTCGACCCCGTGCCAACGGCTGCTGGCCGACGGCTACTCGTACAGCGACGCCTACAGCGCATGGGCGAAAGCGGGCTACCCGCTGAGCTGGGACGCGGACCGGGACGGCTATCCCTGCGAGCAGTCCTACGGAAACAGGAACTGAGAGCGCCCGGCCGGGTTTCCGCTCAGGGGCACGTGTGTGCGGCGGGGACTCCCGGATGCGGAGGTGCCGCGGCCGCGATGTCGAGGGCGTGAAGGACCGCGCTGCGGCCCGCGCCGAGCCGGACCGCGTTGGCGAGGTGCAGCCGTACGCCGGGCAGGTAGCGGTGGGCCGGGGTGGCGTCGGCGGCCATGGACATCAGTTCCTTGACCCGGCCCCGCACCGCGCCGGTGCGCCAGGGCACGGCGGTGTAGGCGAAGAACGCTTCGTAGGCTTCGGGGGACAGGCGCAGCAACGCGTCGAGGAATCCGGGGACTTCGCGCTCGAAGTCGTTCCAGTAAGGGTCGTCGCCTTGCATGCGTGAGCGTAGCGCCGCGCGATCCGCGTCGAGCGGCTGGTCGAGCGCCGTCTCGCCGCGTTCGCGCAGGATGCCGGCGACGCGACGGGAACCTTCCATGAGGGTGTGCACGCCACGCCGGCGTCGAGGGCGCCGCGGATTGCCCGGTCGATGCCGTCCCAGTCGAGGGCCGACACCGCGGCGTTGACGGCGAGGGTGATCAGCGCGGCGGCGGACGGGTCGAGGCCGGCCGGGGCGCTTCCGGCAGCTGCGCCCGGAGCGCCCGTTTGCTGATCTTCGTGGCGGACATCGGCCACCGCCCCGGCTCGACGAACCGCACCGCGCGGGGGATCTTGAACCGGGCGATCCCGCCCTGACCGGCGGCCCGCGGGGAGTCAGCGTCCGCATGGTGTCCACAGCGCAACACATCCGACGGACCGTTCCTCGAGCGAGACAGTCGCCCGGCGGGGTGCTCGCTCAAGTCCCCAGGCGCTGTCCTCAAGTGGCTTCTGAGTGGTCTTCGTCGGCGCGGTGCGAGCGTGACCCAGGTCCCGGCCAGGTGGAACCGGCCGCGCTCGCCGACGCGAAGGAGTGCTCGTCAGCATGGCCATTGAACTGCCGATAACGCCGGTGCCCGCCCGCCACGAGAAGCACGAGAAGCACGAGGAGCCCGTGCCGCGCGTCCGGCGCGCTCCTGCCAGCCCGGGGCCGGGCGACGCGCGCCGGCCGGTCTACCTGGTCCAGCAGGGGGTCTGGAACATGTCGCTGGAGTCGATGCCGCTGGCCGCGGGGTACCTCAAATCGGTCGCGCTGGCCGACGACGAGCTGCGGGCGGCGTTCGACATCGAGATCGTCAACTACCGCGGCGGGCTCACCCGGACCCAGATGGCCAACGAGCTCTACGGCCGCCCGCTGCCGGACGTGCTGGCGTTTTCCGTGCTGGGCTGGAACTTCGAGACCTTCGGCGCGCTGGCCCAGACCTACAAGCAGTTGTACCCGGACGGCTGGGTGATCTTCGGCGGCACGCACGTGGCCAACCAGGCCGAGCGGGTGTTCCGGTTGTACCCGGAGGTCGACGTCGTGGTCAACGGGGAGGGCGAGCTGATCTTCCGCGACCTGCTGCGCGCTCGCCGGGCCGGGGTGCCGAAGGGGGAACTCGACCGGATCACCGGGATCTCCTTCCAGACCGCGACCGGGGAAGTGCGCACCACCGCGGACCGCGAGCGGATCGACGACCTGGACGTCATCCCGTCGCCCGTGCTGACCGGCGCGATCGACTTGACCGACGACGAAGGCCGGTTCCGTTACGACGTCGCGCTGATCGAAACCAACCGCGGCTGCCCGTACAAGTGCTCGTTCTGCTACTGGGGCGGCGCGACCGGGCAGCGGATGCGCGCGTTCTCCCGGGCGCGGCTTCGCCAGGAACTCGAGGTGTACGCCAAGCACAAGGTGCACACCATCGTCGCGTGCGACTCGAACTTCGGCCTGCTGCCGATCGACGAGGAGTTCGTCGACGACCTGATCGAGATCCGCGAGCAGTACGGCTACCCGCGGGCGCTCGAGACGTCGTGGGCGAAGAACAAGTCGAAGACGTTCTTCTCCATCGTGCGCAAGATGAAACAGGCCGGCATGCGCAGTTCGTTCACCCTCGCGCTGCAGACGCTTTCCGGCGACGCGCTGGCGACGATGAACCGCAAGAACATGAAGGTGAACGCCTGGGAGGACCTGGCGGAGTGGCTCGAGCAGGAGGGCCTGGACTGCTACGCCGAACTGATCTGGGGCGCGCCGGGGGAGACCGTCGAATCCTTCATGACGGGATACGACAAGCTCGCCCGGCACGTGTCGCGGATCGCGGTGTACCCGTTGCTGTTGCTGCCCAACACCGAGTACGCGGACAAGAAGGACGGGTACGGGATCATCTCGGTCCGCGGCGACAACGACGACTTCGAATACGTGCTCGCGCACGACACGATGACCTTCGCCGAGAACCAGGAGATGGCGCGGTTCATGTTCTGGGCCCGGGTGGTCGCGGAGAACGCCGTCCTGCGCTACATCTGGATCGGCCTGCGCGAGTTCGCCGACGTCACCCAGTCGCAGGTGCTGCGCGACCTCGACCGCTGGGTCTCGGGCTGCGACGACGAGGCGGCCGTGGTGCTGAAGGAGATCGCGATCCGCTCCATCGGCGGCAGTGACGTGCTGGGCGAGGCGATCGGCTACCTCTACGGCTACCCGCAGGCGAAACGGCTGCTCCGGAAATGGTGGGACGAGAACATCCTGCCGCGGGCGAAGCCGGAGGCGGCGGGCGTGCTGGACGCGTTCTTCGGCTACGACCTGCTGACCCAGCCGATCTATCACCCGGACGACGCCGAAGGGCCGGCCGAGGACCTGCCGGTCGTGCGGGTGCGCGGGGAGGAGTACTTCCTCCGCCGCGACGTGCGGCTGGACTACGACGTCCCGGCGATCCACGCGGCGCTGCGGGCCGGGGAGGAGCCTCCGCTGGAACCCCGGCCGGTCACCCTCGACCTCTATTACCGCACCGGCGCGGACGCGGTGGCCGCTTCGACCAACCACGAGGTGATCGTGCACTTCATGGGGATGACCCGGGACGAGGTGCTCCGTTCCGCGGCCGCGTCGGGCACCGACGAGCTGCCGGCGGCGGGCTGAACGCGGTTTGCAGACAACAGAAATCGGGGCGGGTGCCGCGGCACCCGCCCCGATCTTCCTTTCAGAGCATCAGAAACCGGCGCGAGTCTCCGCGTACTCCTTGGCCAGCCGGAGATTGCCGAGGCTGTTCGTGCCCAGCACCCGGCGCAGGTAGTTCCGCGCCCCCTGGACGGTGGTGCCCTCGCCGAGCAGGTGCGTCCGGTCCGGGATGATCGTGGCGGTGTGCCGCGCGCGCGACTCCACGCCCTCGGGCGTCCGCACGAACTCCCAGTGCCCGGTGTGCGCCGCCAGCATCGGCGGGGTCTTGATCTGCTTGTACACGATCTTGTGGTGCGGCAGGCAGATCCGGACCGAACGCGTGGTGTGCGCGGCCCCGTCCCCGGAGACGGTGTCCATGTCGAAGAACTGGATGCCGGGCGCCGGCTCCTCGAGCGTCAGCGCCTTGACGTGCGGGATCCGCTCCGGCCACTTGTCGGCCTCGTAGAGGTACTGGTAGGCGTCCTCGATCGCCCCCGCGATGAAGAGCGGATCCACGAACGAGATGATGCTCTGGGACAGTTCCTCGCGGTTCTCCGCGGCGTACCGCAACGTTTCGAGATAGACCCCGCTGCCGCGGCTCATGGCCTCCAGCCGGCCCGCAGCCAGCGCGTCGTCCTCCTTCAGGAGCGCGAACTCGTGGTGCATGTGGACGAGCGTGCTGTCGTCTTCCCGGGGCTCGAACGTGAATCCGCCGCCCATCATGGCGAACGGCGCCGCGACCGGCTCGTGGCGGAACACGATCCGGGCGCCGTCGTCCTCGCTCCAGCGGCGGGCCCGCCACGTCCGGACGGTGTGGTCGTCCACCAGCGACCAGTGCTGGATCAGCTCGCTCTCGGCGGTGCGCTCGAGGTATTCGGCGTGGATCGCGGCCGGGTGCAGCTGGGGCCAGCTCTCGACGTCGAGCACGAGTTCGCGCACGACGTCGATCGGGGCGTGGATGAGGAGCTTCTCCTCCGTGGTGTGCTTGGTCGATGTCGACACCGGTCGTCCTTTCTGTGCCAACGCATGGCTGCCTCGGACCCACTGTGTCCACCCGCGCTTGAAGGTGGCTCCAACCCGGGTTGACGACGCCGTTCCACAGCCGTTCCAGTGCCCTTCGACTCGGTCCGGGCACGCTGGGCGCCGAGAATCCTCGTGAGATCAGGGAAACGGAGAGCATCGTGACCGCACAGCTGACCCAGCCGGGGGAAACCGCGTCCGGCAGCCTCTACGTGGAGGTGCAGCAGTTCTACGCCCGGCACATGCAGCTGCTGGACTCCGGCCAGGCGCGGGAGTGGGCGCAGACCTTCGCCGAGGACGGCACGTTCGACGCGCCGACCATGCCGGAGCCGATCCGCGGGCGGGCGGCCCTCGCCGCGGGAGTGGCGAAGGCGGTGGAGGAACGGGCGGCCGCGGGGGAGACCCAGCGGCACTGGCACGGCATGGTCGATGTCCAGACCCGGGACGACGGGGCCCTTGACGTCCGGTGCTACGCGCTGGTCTTCAGCACGTTCAAGGGACAGGAACCGCGGCTGCACCGGGTGTGCGTGTGCACGGACGTCCTGGTGCGCGTCGACGGCCGGTTGCTGGTGTCGGCGCGCAAGGTGACCCGCGACGATCTCTGACGCCGGGCTCGCGGCGGCGCCGGCCGGTCCGGCGCCGCCGCGGGGTCACGCCCGCGCGAGCAGGTGGGCGCCGGTCAGCAGATCCTCCGGCGATGCCGTGGATGTGGTGCTGGCCGCCAGGTATCCGTCCGGCCGGATCAGCGCGAACCCGCCGCCGGCCAGCCCGAACGACCGGGCGAGCGCGTCGCCGGGATCGGGCAGGTCCGCCCCGCCGGCCCGGCGGACCGCGACCGCGCCGCCGTAGTGCTTCTCGACGCGGATCAGCTCGTCCTCGTCGGCCGCGCCGAAGGCGAGCAGTGTCCATCGTGGATCGGTCAGGCCCTCGCAGAGCGCGGTCCAGCCCGCGGACGCCTGTGCGGTCTCCGCGGAGCAGCCGACCCGGTCGCCGGGCGCGAACCCGCCGGCGGACGGGGCCGGTCCCGGCGCGGTCAGCGGGCTCGCCGCGTAGTTCTGGGCGAGGCCGGACATGCCGCGCAGGATCTTGCGCTCAGCGCGTTTCTTCGCCGGGGTCAGCCGGTTGAGCACGCCGAGGCCGATCGGCAGCAGCACCGGGGCGAGCACGTTGCGCAGCGCGATGAGCGCGGTCGCCGTCTTCGTCGAACCGAGCAGGAGCTGCCCGACCGGGACGCGCTCGGCTTCGTAGCTGTCCAGCAGTTCCTCGGCGGCGTTCCCGCGCAGCACGTCCGCGAGCTTCCAGCCGAGGTTGACCGCGTCCTGCACGCAGGTGTTCATCCCCTGGCCGGAGGCCGGGCTGTGCACGTGGGCCGCGTCGCCGACCACGAAGCACCGGCCGACCCGCATCTGCTCGATCATCCGCTGCTGGATGGTGAACACCGAGATCCAGGTCGGTTCCGCGACCTGCACCTTCCGCCGCAGCGCGAAGGAGATCTTCTGCTGTAGCCGGGCCCGCACGACCTCCGGCTCGTCGGAGGTCGTGGCGTCCGCGGTGTCCAGCAGCCGCCACTTCCCCGGCTCCGGGAACGGGACGAGCAGGATGGTGCCCCGGCCGGTGTGCATCCAGTGCAGGCTGTCCCGGGGCAGGTCCACGTCGAGGTGCGCGTCGGCGATCAGCCACTTCTCCGTGGAGTCGCCGAGCAGGCGCAGGCCGAGCCGCTTGCGGACGGTGCTGTGCGCCCCGTCCGCGCCGACCAGCCACGGCACCCGGCAGGTCTCCTCCCGGCCGTCCGCGTGCCGGAGCTTCGCCACCACCTCGGCGCCGGTGTCCTCGAACCCCGCCAGCGTCACCGACCATTCGACGGCCACGCCGTGGGTGGCGAGCTTGTCCCGCAGCACCTGCTCGGTCAGCACCTGGTCGATCTGCAGGGTGAACGGGAACCGGGTGGGCAGCTCGGAGTAGTCGGTGCCGAACCGGATCAGCCGCCGTCCGCGCAGGTGCATGGAGAAGTTCGCGACCCGGTGGCCCCGGGCGAGGATCTCGTCCAGCACGCCCATCTGGTGGTAGGTCTCCAGGGTGCGCGCGTGGGTGGCCGTGGCGCGGCTGGTGACCGCGGGCGCGGCGGCCTGGTCGACGACGCGGACGCGCAGGCCGCGCCGGGCGAGCTCGTGGGCCGCGGTGAGCCCGGCCGGCCCCCCGCCGACCACGAGGACGTCGGTCGGGTCGTTTCTCGTGCCACTCATCGGTCTCCTCCAGGCGCGGTGCGAGCGGGTCGCTCGAGCGTGCCGGTGCCGACTCGATGGGCGGCCGAAGCCGGGTGGAGGGCGCGCCCGGCGGGGCGGCGGGTTTCGACCGGACCTGGATCCGCCGCCGAGCCCGGTCCCCGAGCCTCACCGGAGTCGCTCAGCACAGGAGGCAGCCGATCATGACGTCCGACACCGGCACCGCGGTCAGCGCGCTTTCCGGTCCGCCGCTGGAGGTGCTCGGCGACCTGCTGCACGGCCCGCGCATCGACCACCTGCTCACCCGCGCGGCCGCCGCGGCCGGGGAACGGGAGGCGTTGCGCACTCCGGAATCGGCGATCAGCTATGCCGAACTCGACGCGGACACCGACGCCCTCGCGGCCGCCCTGCGGCAGCGGCTGGGCCGATCCGGCGTGACGGTGGCGATGGCGATGGAGCTGTCGCCGGCGTACGCGCTCGGGTTCTTCGGGATCACCAGGTCGGGTAACACCGCGGCGCTGGTCAACCCGCTGCTGCCGCCGGACCGGCTGGCGCACGTGCTGCGGCTGTCCGGCGCGGAGGCCGCGATCCTGCCCGCGGCCGCGTACCGCCGGATCGAGCCACTGCTCGGCACGCTCCCGGCGCTGCGCCTCATCGTGACCACCCAGGAGGAGGCCGGGCTGCCCAGCTTGGCGGAGCTGGTGCGCGAGGGCCGGGGACGGCCGCTTCCCGAGTCCACTATGGACATCGAAGCGGTGGCGTGCCTGCAGTTCACCAGCGGGACCACCGGCCCGGCGAAGGCGGTCCGCCTCACCCACCGGAACCTGCTGGTCAATGCCGCGCAGACCGCCTACGGCCACCGGCTCGACGCCACTTCGGTGCTGTTCAACCACTTGCCGGCGTTCCACATCATGCACCTGACGATCGGCACCGCGGTGGCCGCGACGCACGTGCTGTGCGCCGAGCCCGACGTGGCCGAGGCGGTGCGGGCCGCGGCGCGCGCGGGTGCGACGCACTTCTACAGTCTTCCCGCGAGGTTCGCCAAGCTGGCCGGCGACCCGGCGCTGTCCTCGCTGCGGATCCCGTCGCTGCGGGCGATGCTCTCCGGGGGTTCGGCGCTGTCGCCGTCGGCCGCCGAAGTCCTTTCCGGACAGTTCGGCGTGCCGGTGGCGCAGGGGTTCGGGATGGCCGAGACCTCGCCGATCACCCATCTCGCCGACCTGCGCGAAGGCGCCGTCGTGCCCCGCGGTTCGGCGGGCGTCCCGGTGCCCGGTGCGCAGGCGCGGATCGTCGACCTGGAAACCGGCGTGGTCGTGCCGATGGGGGAGACCGGGGAGCTCCAGCTGCGCGGGCCGCAGCTGATGAAGGGGTACCTCGGCCGGGAACCCGGCGAGGACCTGACCGCGGACGGCTGGCTGCCGACCGGGGACGTCGCCCGGTTCGCCGCCTCCGGTGACCTGTTCATCGTCGACCGGATCAAGGACTTGTTCAAGCGGGACAACGAGATCGTGTCCCCGGCGCTGGTCGAAGCGGTGCTGCGCGGGCATCCGGCGGTGGCCGACTGCGTGGTCTTCGACCATCCGCACCCGCTCAGCGGCGCGGTGGCGCACGCGCTGGTGGTCGCCCGCGGCCCGGCCGTCGAAGCCGAGCTGGCCGCGTTCGTCAACGCCCGGGTGGCCGGGCACGAACGGATCGAGCACCTGGAATTCGTCCCCGCGATCCCCCGGTCGCCGACCGGCAAGGTCCGGCGGGGCGAACTGCGCGAGCAGTACGCCTCCGCGGAGAAACCTTGACCCAGCAAGTCATCCGTACTTGATACCGTCCACTAGGGAGAGAGAACATGTTCACCTTCATCAACCGTTTCACGGTGTCCGGCGACCCCGTCGAGTTCGAGCAGGTGCTCGCCCGCCTGCACGGATTCATGAAGGCCCAGCCGGGTTACGGTTCGCACCAGCTGTACCGGTCGAAGAAGGATCCCCAGATCTACGTGGAGATCGCGCACTGGGACGACCCGGACGCGCACCGGACCGCCGTGTCCTCGCCCGGATTCGCCGAACGGATCGGTGAGCTGCGGCAGCTGACCACGGCCGATCCCGCGCCGTTCGCCGCGGTGGAGTTGGCGGAGGTGCCGGCCTGAACTGGACCCGGACCCGCTCCGGCCCGGCCCGGTGGCTGGTGGCTCTGGCTGGTTTGCGCCACATGGAGTTCTTCTCAGTGGGCTGGGTGGGGTGTGTGTTGTCGTGGGGTGAGGTGTGGGGCCGCTGGTAGGGCTGGGTTTGTGAAGACCGAGTCTTGGAGTCCAGGGGCCCTACGTGGTTTCCTGTGGTGCCACGTTTGATGTGGCGCGCGAGTGAGCCTTGTTCGTCGCCGGGACGCGGCGTGTCGAACGTCGGCATCGGGGCACTCGTATCGGCAGGCAGTGCTGGTGCTGCGGTGGTTCCGCGACGCCACCCCCGTCCATGGCCTCGCCGCCAAACCCCGGGCCTGCTCGCTACATGTCGGGGTCAGGCGGCTGCTTCGTGCCCGGCCTCGCCCGCGGCGTCTCTCGCCCGGCTTTCGTGCAGTGGTGGTGGTGTTGTCGTGTACACCCGCCCGGTCGGTGTGGTGATGGTGCCCTCGCCGCCGGGTGCTGTGGTGTAGGTCCAGTCTGGTTCGTCTTTGAGGCGGTGGTGTCGTCGGCAGCGTGGGCCGAGGTTGTCTTCGGCGGTGTGGCCGCCTTGCGCGAAGTCGCGGGTGTGGTCGATGTCGCTGTACTGCGAGGGACGATGACAGCCGGGGTGCTGGCACACCCGGTCCCGTGCTTGCACGAGGTCGGCGAGGGCGGCTGGTGGCCGGTAGCGGGTGCGGCCGACGCTGAGGACCTGTCCGGTGTCGGGTTCGGTGATGATCCGCCGCCACACCGAGTTCGAGTCTGCGGCGAGTGTCCGCGCCAGCCACGCCGGAACCGTGCCACAACCCGACAACTCGGCGGGATCCTCGTTCAACCCGGCCAGCGTCAAAAGGTCCACATACAGGTAGACAACGGGCTTGACGCCACTGTCACCCGGCGCCCGGTTCAGCAGCCGATCGACCAGGACATCCGCACGCAGTTGATCCAAAGTCCGGACCTCACCGCCGCGGCGGAGCTTCCGTGCTTGGTGGTCGAGGGTGGTGTAGATCGCCGATGCTTGTTCGACGGGCAGATCGCACAGCAGGGTGGACATGGTCTCGTCCTGGTGAATCAGGCAGATGTTACGGTCGCGCCGTCGCGCCCGGGATCTTCGCTCGTATCCTTCGGCATCCACTTTCTGCACTACCCGATTCACCGCGGCCCGTAACGATGATGGATTCTTCCCCGCCAGCCGGGTCGCGATAATCGTGTCGACTTGACGGGCCATTTCGTCGGACAGGGCGATCGTCGGCTCGAATACCATTCGCGCTTTAAATGCGTCGATCTCCCCGCGCTGGAATGCCGCGAACGTCTCCGGTAACCGGGTTGTCAATGCTTGCGCCAACGCGACATCGGCCCCAGCGCGTCGCTCTGTCACCGACAGCTCTAACGCCAGCTCCGCCGTCACCGACCGGGCAGACCCGCCCGTCGCCGCGAACAATGCGACATCAGCAGCCTGCTCGGCCTCCAGCTGCGCCACCCGGATAGCCCGTTCATGAATCCGAGACAACAAATCGGAAGAAGAATCCCCATAACAGCTCACCCCATAATGTTACCGACGCCACCCACCAAAAACGTCACCAAATCGAGTGAACAAAACATCTCCATATAGCGACCGCCACGACAAAAACGCTCGGCCAGAACAATCCCGGCCGAGCGTTTTCCCCAACCCAGCTCAGACTTTCTGCCGCATCGCCTCGTCGATCGCCCGGAGCAGGTCGCCGGGGGTGGCCACCTCGCCGACGACGTCGTCCGGGAGGGCTTTGCCAATGCGCTGCTCGATCCGGCCGACCGTGTTGAACAACGCGAGCGAGTCGTAGCCCAGTTCGTCGAACGCGACGCCGGCGATGTCGCCGCCGAGGTCGACGCCCTCGTCCGCGCCCGCGCACTCCACGAGCACTTCCACCAGGTCTTTCAGGGTGAATTCGGTCATGGAACCTCGTCCCTTTCTCTCTCGTCGGGGTTACACCGCGCGGACGACCACCGCGGCGTTGGATCCGTCGTATCCGCGCGCGAGGACCAGCGCCGCGCGGAGCTTCGCCGGGCGTGGTTCGCCGAGCACCAGGTCGAGCAGCTCGGGAAAGCGGTCGTTCGCCAAGTGCACGGCGCCGGGCACGACCTGGTCGCGCAGGGCCAGGCAGGCGGTGGCGAGGTCCAGCCCGCCGCCGCCGGCGAGCAGCCGCCCGGTCATCGTCTTGGGGACCGAGACGGGCACCGCGCGCGGGCCGAACACGGCGGCCAGCGCTTCGGCCTCCGCCCGGTCGAGCTCGGGCACCCCGCTGGCGTCGGCGAAAACGACGTCGATGCCGTCGGGGCCGAGTTCGGCGTCGGCGAGCGCGAGGTCGATCGCCCGGCGCAGGCCCGGCGGGCGCGGCGAGCCGGGCGGGGGGTCGAACGTCGCCGCGTACCCGGCGATCTCGCCGTAGGGACGGTCGATGCCGCGGAGCCGGGCCGCTGCGGGATCCTCCAGCACGAGCAGCGCGCCGCCCTCGCCGGGGACGTATCCCGCCGCCGCCGAGTCGAACGGCCGGTAGGCGGTGCGGGGGTCCGTGCCGGTGCTGAGCCGGCGCGAGCGGATCATGCACACCAGCGACCACGGGCACAGCGAGCCGTCCACCCCGCCCGCCAGCATCAGCGGGGTGCCGGTGCGCACGTTGCGCCGCGCCTTGGCCACCGCGTCGAGCCCGCCGGACTGCTCGGCGCTCACCGCGCTGCCCGGCCCGCGCAGGCCGTGCCGGATGGAGATCTGCCCGGTGTTGACCGGATAGAACCAGGCAAACGACTGGTAGGCGCTGACGTGCGCGTTTCCCTTGTGCCACAACGCCTGCAGCTCGCGCTGGCCGAATTCGAAGCCGCCGCCCGACGCCGCGGTCACGGTGCCGGCGGCGAATTCGGGCAGCTGCGCCGGATCGGCCCCGGCGTCGCCGAACGCCTCGTCGGCCACCAGCAGGGCGTGCCGGGTCATGTGGTCGGTCTGCGGCAGCAGCCGGTTCGGCAGCCGGCCGGTGAAGTCGGTGTCGACCTGGCCGGCGAGCTGGGTGGAGTAGCCGGCCGGGTCGAACCGGCTGATCCGGCCGACGCCGCTGACCCCGCGCAGGGTCGCGGCCCAGTACTCCTCGGCGCCGAGCCCGTTCGGCGCGGCCACGCCGAGCCCGGTGACGAGCGGGCGGATGGTGGCGACTGCGGTGGTCATCGTTCTCCCAACCGGGGTTTCTCCAGCACGATCGCGCTCTGGAAGCCGCCGAACCCACTGCCGACGGACAGCACGGTGTCCACCCGCGCCTCCCGCGCCTCGAGCGGCACGTAGTCGAGGTCGCAGTCGGGGTCGGGCTCGTGCAGGTTCGCCGTCGGCGGGATCACCCCGTGCTCGATGGTCAGCGCGCAGGCGGCGATCTCCAGCGAACCGACCGCGCCGAGGGAATGCCCGATCATCGACTTGATCGAGCTGATCGGCGTGCGGTAGGCGTGTTCGCCGAGGCTGCGCTTGAACGCGGCGGTCTCGTGCCGGTCGTTCTGCTTGGTGCCCGAGCCGTGCGCGTTGACGTAGTCGATGTCCGCGGGCGTGAGCCGGGCGGTGCCCAGCGCGGCCCCGATGGCTTCCGCGAGCTCCTTGCCGTCCTCGCGCAGGCCGGTCATGTGGAAGGCGTTGCAGCGGGAGGCGTGCCCGGAGATCTCCGCGTACACCCGGGCGCCACGGCGGCGGGCGTGCTCGAGTTCCTCCAGGACGAACACCGCGGCCCCCTCGCCGAGCGCGAACCCGTTGCGGCTGCGGTCGAACGGCCGGCACGCGGTCGCCGGATCGTCGTCTCGCGGGGTGGTCGCCTTGATCGCGTCGAAGCAGGCGACGGTGATCGGCGAGATCGCCGCGTCCGAGGCGCCGGCGATCATCACGTCCGCCGAGCCGTCGGCGATGAGGTCGGCCGCGTGCGCGACCGCGTCGATGCCCGAGGTGCACCCGGTGGACACGACCCCGACCGGGCCCTCCGCCTCGACCTTCCACGCCACCTCTTTCGCCATCGAGGACGGGAGGAAGTAGTCGTAGAGGTACGGGCTGCCGTGCCGCTCGTCGACGAGCCAGGCCGCGCCCTCGTCGCTGACCACCGCGTACTCGTTGTCGAGGCTGATGGTCATGCCGCACGCGGTGCCGAGCATGACCCCGGTGCGGACCGGGTCGAGCCCGTCGAGCACCTCGCTGTCGGACACCGCCTCGCCCGCCGCGACCACCGCGAACTGCGTGGTGCGGTCCCAAGCCCGGGCCTGCCGCCGGCTCAGCCCGGCGGCCAGCGGGTCGAAGTCGCATTCGGCGGCCACCCGGGACCGGAACGGCGTCGCGTCGAAGCTGGAGATCGCGCGGGTGGCCGTGCGGCCACTGGTCAGCAGATCCCAGTACTGCTTCGTGCCGAGCCCACCGGGAGCCACCACGCCGATCCCGGTGATCACGACTCGGCGGTCGTCACCTCTCACCATCATTCTCCCGTCCTCCGCGGCATTCTCTGCCGTGGTCACCAAGAATCGTCACCACAGGGAGTGCAGGCACGCCAGCAGCGTGCGGGCCTGCACGTTCACGTAATGGCTGTGCCGCACCAGCTCGGTCAGCTGGTCGACGGTCAGCCAGCGGTAGTCCTCCGGCTCGGCCAGCGGGAAGTCGTCGGGCACCTCGACCACCAGGTACCGGTTGCGGGCGTGGAAGAAGCGGCCGCCCTCCTCGGACAGCACCGTGTCGAACAGGACCCGGTCCGGCCCGGCCGCGAGCACCTCGTCCAGGTACCGCGGCCGGTACCGGGAATCCGCGTAGTTGGCGGGCATGCACTGCACGGTCGGCGCCAGCTCGGCGCCGTTGACGTAGCCCGGTTCCATCCTGGCCTGCACCAGCACGTGCGGACGGCCTTCGATCCGCCGGGCCAGGAACGCCGCCACACCCTGGTGGTGCGGCACCAGCAGCGGCTGGGTCCAGCCGGGCACCTCGCGGGTGTCCGCCCGGACCGAGACCGCCTGGATGCTGAAGTACTTGCGGTCCTCGCGGTAGATCTCGTCCGCGCCGCGGCGCCAGACCGGCACCTCCCGCAGCGGGATCGCGGTGGCCGTCATGGTGTACCGCGAGCGGATCTCGGTCAGCCAGCTCAGCACCTCGCCGGTGGTGTGCAGGGCCCCCTCGCCGGTCGCCGCGATCGGCATGCAGGACAGCACCGTCCTGGCGTCCATGTTGACCAGGTCGTCGCGCCGGAGCAGCTCCACGACCTGGCCGACGGTCAGCCACAGGAAGTCCTCGTGCGCCGGGACGTCCTCTTCGGTCTCCACCACGATGTTGCGGTTGCGCTTGCGGTAGAACCAGGAGCCCTGCTCGGACTGGATGCTGTCGACCAGCACCCGGCCGCGGCGGGCGCCGGTGAAGTGCTCGAGGTAGCGGATCGGCGAACCGCGGTGCACCCGGGTGTAGTTGCTGCGGGTCGCCTGGACCGTCGGCGAGAGCTGGACGAGGTTGACGTTGCCCGGCTCCATCTTCGCCTGCATCAGGCAGTGCAGCACGCCGCCGATCTTCTTGGCCAGGATGCCCAGCACGCCGATCTCCGGCTGGGTGATGATGGGCTGGGCCCACCGCCCGACCGGGCCGTGGTCGGTCTCCACGGCCAGCCCGCCGATCTGGAAGAACTTCCCGCTGTCGTGCCGGAGGTCGCCGGTGGCCGGGTGCTCGTGCCAGCCGCGCAGCTCGTGGAAGGCGACCCGGTCGACGGCGAAGGAGCCCGCCGCCGACCGTTGCGCCCACCACTGGTCGAAGCGGTCGTCCGGGGTGACCCCCTGGCTGGTGGCCGACCGGCGTAGCTCCGCCGCCGTGCGGAGGTCCTCGGACCGCAGCCGGCGCAGCGGGGTGCCGAGGGTCATCAGGCGCTCTTCCGCCAGTAGACGCCGGACCAGTCGATCTCCACGATCTCCTCGTCGATGCCGAACTTCGTGCGGTAGTCCTCCACCGCGAGCTTGCACGGCTCGAGCGCGTAGTCGTCGATGGTGACGAAGCCGCCGGGGGACAGCTTCGGGTACAGGTGCACCAGAGCGTCCATTGTGGATTCGTAGAGGTCGCCGTCGAGGCGGAGGTAGGCCAGCCGGTCGATCGGCGCGGCGGGCAGGGTGTCCCGGAACCAGCCCTTGAGGAACTCGACCTGGCCGTCGAGCAGGCCGTAACGCTCGAAGTGGTCGCGCACGTGCTCCTCCGGGACGCCGAGCACGGTGTTCGCCCGGGTCAGGTCCCAGCCCTCGTCGGCGGGGTAGGAGTCGCCGTCCGGTGCCGGCATGCCCTCGAACGAGTCGGCCACCCAGACCTTCCGGTCGGTGACGTCGTGCGCGGCCAGCAGCGCCCGCATGAAGATGCACGCGCCGCCGCGCCACACGCCGGTCTCGATCAGGTCGCCGGGGACGCCGTCGGCGAGGATCGTGGTGACGCACTCCTGGATGTTGTCGAGCCGCTTCACCCCGATCATGCTGTGCGCCTGCATCGGCCAGCCGTTCCCGAGCGCGCGGGCTTCGGCGTCGTGGTCGAAGACCTCGGTGCCGCGGTAGCCGGTCCCGGTGTCCGGCGCGATGCGGAAGACATCGCGGTCCTGGTAGATCTGGTTGAGCACGGCCCTCTTGACGAGGTCGAGGTACAGCTGGACTGCGGTGGGCACCGAGGCCTCCTAATTGGTGAGCTGTCGAGCGGTGCGGTCGGGGTGGGGCAGGACGCCGGTCGAGCGGAGGTAGCGGTCGACGACCTCCCGGTGGTAGCCGGGACCGAAGCCGAGCCCGGCCGCTTCGGGCAGGGCGGACAGCAGCTTCGTGGTCGAGATGTCGTGCCGCTGCGGCCGTTCGACGAAGGTCTTCTCCGCGGTGGCGCCCAGGCGGTCTTCGAGCAGCGCGACGATGTCCTCCGCGGCGACCGGGAACCCGGACGCCACGTTGAAGACCTCGCGGCCGATGCCGCGGCGCAGCAGCCCGTCGACGATGGTGACCACGTCGGCGGCGTCGATCAGGTCGCGGCCGGCGCCCCGGTGCACGGTCAGCGAACCCTCGCGGATCTGCCGGATGAACGAGGGCAGCAGCTGGTGCGGCCGCTGGTGGGCGCCGACGGCGTGCGCGAGCCGCAGCACCAGGAACTCCACTCCGGACGCGGCGAGCACCGCCTCCAGCGCGAGCTTGTGCCGGCCGAACGGAGAGCCCGGGAACACCGGTCCGTCCTCTTCGGACGGTCCGTCGCCGTACATGCTCGCCGAGGCGGTGGACAGGTAGACCAGCCGCCGCCGGTCCGCCTGGCAGCGGCGGATCACGTCGTAGAGCAGTCCGGCTTCGCGGGCGTAGTCCTCGAGGCTGGTGTTCGCGGTGCTGGACACGCCGGCCGCGAACACCGTGGCGTCGGGATGACGTTCTTCGAGCACGCGGAGGTTCCGCGCCAGGAAACCCCGCCCTACGATCTCCATCCGGGTCACTCCTCGTTTCGCGCCACTCGCACTCCTCCGGTGCCGGGTTCCACCGTCGACAGCGGCGCTCGAAGACGAATCGCACCGTGATCTCAGCGGGGCGTCCCGGCCGGGTTTCAGCGGCCTTGGACCCGTTCTCGTTCGCCCGCCGCGAGCGTGGCTGAGGTCCCGAGACCCCGAGACGAGGAGCGAGCCGGTGTCTGACAGGAAGGTCGCGCTGGTCACCGGCGCGACACGCGGCGTCGGGCTGGCCCTGGCGCACAGGTTGTGTTCGACCGGCTACGACGTCGCGGTGAACTTCGCGCACGACGCCGGGTCCGCGGAAACGGCGGTGCGTTCGCTCGGCGAGCACGGCACCAAGGTGGTGGCGATCCGGGCCGACCTCGGCGTGGCCGCGGACGTGCACCGGATGTTCGACGAGGTCGCCGAGACCTGGGGCGGGCTGGACGTGTTCGTGCACAACGCGGTGAGCCTGCACCGGATGTCGCCGGTCGCACCGGACGCGGCGGGGATCGCGGCCGACCGGGCGGTGGTGCTCGGCCCGTTCGAGCACGGGGCCGCGCGGCTGGCCGCGCTGCTGCCGGACCGCACCGGCCGGGTGATCGCGATCTCCAGCGTCGGCGCCCGCGGGGTGATTCCCGGTTACGTGAGCCTCGGCACCGCGAAAGCGGCGCTGGAGAGCTACGTCCGCTACCTCGCGATGGAGCTGGCGGGCCGCGGCGTCACGGTCAACGCGATCGCGCCCGGCAAGCTCGAGGGCAGTACCGGCCCGGAGGCCGACCGGGTGCGGGCCAGGACGCCCGCCGGCCGGCTGACCACCGAAACGGACGTGGCCGACGTCGTGGAGCTGTTGTGCCGCCCCGAAGCGGGCCACCTGCACGGGCAGGTGGTCACCCTCGACGGCGGCCTCGGGCTGTGGCCGTGAACCGGAGGCACGTGAAACGAAAAGGAGGCCCGCCGTGCGGCTGATCGACCTGTCCACCCCGGTGGACGCGAAGCAGTGGGAACCGAATCCGGTGGTCCACGAGGTGCTCACCCCGGCCGAGGGCGCGGTGCACATGGCGGAGGAGATGCTCGCGCACGAGAACGTCGAGTTCGACCCCGCGGTGCTCCCGGACGGGGAGCTGCTGTCCCTGGACACGCTGACCCTGACCACGCACACCGGGACCCACGTCGACGCGCCTTCGCACTACGGCAGCAAGGCCGCGTACGGGACGCCGAAGCACATCGACGAGATGCCGCTGGAGTGGTTCCTGCGGCCCGGTCTGCTGCTCGACCTGACCGGCCGGCCGACCGGCACGGTGGACGCGGCCTTCCTGCGCCGGGAGTTCGACCGGATCGGCCGGGCGCCGGAGCCGCTGGACATCGTGCTGCTGCGCACCGGGGCGGACGTGCTGTCCGGCACGCCCAAGTACTTCAGCGAGTTCGTCGGGCTGGACGGCTCCGCCACCGAGCTGCTGCTCGACCTGGGCGTGCGGGTGATCGGCACGGACGCGTTCAGCCTCGACGCCCCGTTCGGCCACATGATCGCCGAGTACCGGCGCACCGGCGCGCGGGAAGTCCTGTGGCCGGCGCACTTCGCCGGACGGCGGCGCGAGTACTGCCAGATCGAACGGCTGGCGAACCTCGACCGGCTGCCCGGGCCCACCGGGTTCACGGTGTCCTGCTTCCCGGTGAAGATCGCCGGCGCCGGGGCGGGCTGGGCCCGCGCGGTGGCGCTGGTCGACGAGCAGGCGTCCGGATGACCGCCGCCGGACACGACCGTTTCGAGAGGAAGGGAGCCCCATGCGTGCGTTGATCGTCACCTCGACCGTGCCGTCCCACCTGACCGCGATGATCCCGCTGGCCTGGGCGTTGCGGGCGGGCGGGCACCAGGTCCGGGTGGCCTGCCAGCCCGACCAGGTCGCGGCCGTCCGGTCGGTCGGGCTGCCCGCGGTGCCGCTCGGCGCGGACACCGGGTTCGCCCAGCGGCACCGGGACAGCGTCGACGGAACGCCGGGACGGCCGTACTACCGGGAGCGCAACACCCTGGTGGACCAGTTCGCGGCGGTCTCCGAGGACATCGTCGACGACCTCGCCGCGCTGGCCGAGGTCTGGCAGCCGGACCTGATCGTGCAGGACCCGCTGACCTTCGCGGCCGAGATCGTCGCGGCCGCGAACGGCATCCCGGCGCTGCGCCACCTCTGGGGCCCAGACATCTTCGGCACCATCCAGGGCAAATGGCTCGCCGGCCAGGTGCGGGAGCGGCTGCTGCCGGTCGCCGAGCGGCTGGGGGCCGGCCCCGGCCCGTGGAGCGAATGGCTGATCGACCCCACCCCGCCGCGGCTGCGACCGGCCGAACCGGGCGCGGGGGAGCACCTGCCCGTCCGGTACGTCCCCGCGGACATCCCCGGCACGGTCCCGTTGTGGGCCTTCGAAACGCCGGCCAAGCCGCGGGTGTGCGTCACCTGGGGCACCTTCTCCGAGGGACTGCCGGAGAAGAACCTGGTGCCGGACATCGTGGCGGAACTGTCCGAATTGGACATCGAACAGGTCGTCGCCATCAAGGAGAGCGAACGACACTTGGTCGGCGCGGTGCCCGACACGGTCCGGGTGGTGTCCGGCCTCCCGCTGCACGCGGTGCTGGCGACCTGCTCGGCGGTCGTGTTCCACGGCGGCGGCAACACCATGCTCGGCTCGATGCTCGAAGGCGTGCCCGCGCTGGCGATCAGCGCGAACTTCGAGCGGACGTTCAACACCGGGCACATGGTCGAGGCCGGTGCCGGTCTGCTGCTCAACCCGGACACCCTCGGCCCGGGGGAGGTCTCCGGCGCCGTGCGGGCCCTGCTGGAGGACCCGGCGTACCGCACGGCCGCGGAAGCGGTGCGTGACGAAATGCTGGCTCTGCCGACCCCGGTGGAGCTGGTTTCCACACTGGAGGACATCGCGGCGGGCCGCCGGGTCCCGGAAAAGGAAGGCGTGAGCCGATGACGAGTTCGACCGACACCGGGGTGACCGTGGCGCAGCTGCACGGGATGACCCGGGGCTTCATGAACACCAGCCTGTTGCGGACCGGGGTCGAGCTGGGCGTGTTCGACGCCCTCGCGGACGGCCCGCGCTCGGCGGAGGAGCTCACCGGCCGCCTCGGCACCCATCCGCGCGGCACCCGGGTGCTGCTCAACGCGCTGGCCGCGATCGGCCTGCTGCGCGTCGAGGGCGAACGCTACCTGCTGCCGCCCGGCGGCGCGGAACTGCTGGTGAGCACCGGCTCCGGCTACTTCGGCAACGCGGTCCGGCTCGGCGCCACGGACTGGGAGTGGGACGCGCACAAGCGGCTGGCCGACACCGTCCGCAAGGGCGGCCCGGTGCTGGAGCACAACGCCGAGGACAGCGAGTTCTCCTACTTCACCCTGTGGGCCGAGCACAGCAAGGACTCCTCGTTCAACATCGACGGGGCGGACGCGCTGGCTGCGTCACTGGCACCCTGGGTGGCAGAACGGTCCACAGTGGACGTTCTGGACATCGGCTGCGGCTCCGGCTACTACGGGTTCGCCCTGGCCAAGCGGGAACCGCGGGCCCAGCTGGTGGAACTCGACCGGTCCGAGGGTGTCGTCGAGCTGGCGCGCAAGCACGCGGAGGAACTCGGCCTGGCCGACCGGGCCACGTTCCTCGCGGCGGACGCCTTCGCCGACCCGCTCGGCGGGCCGTACGACCTGGTCCTGATCGCGAACACCCTGCACCACTTCTCCGCGGAGCAGTGCACGCAGCTGCTGGGTCGGGTCTCGGAGGTGCTCAAGCCCGGCGGCCGGGTCGCGGTGTTCGGCCACGTCTACGTCGACGACGTGGCCCCGGCCGACAACCCGGTGCAGCACATCTTCTCGTTGATCATGCTCACCATGACCGAGGGCGGGGAGGCGCACTCGCTGCGCAGCTACCGGGAAATGCTGGCGGCCACCGGTTTCGGCGAGCCCCAGCTGGAGCCGCTGACGAAGACCCGGTACAAGTTCTTCGTCGCGGACAAGCTCTGAAACCGGCGCCGTGCGCGGTTTCCGGCCGCGCACGGCGCCTTCAGCCACTGCCAGGGAGGCAAACCGTGCCGAAGAGGGAATTCCGGCTGGGAACCAAGGACATCACCCGGATCGGCTATGGGGCGATCCATTTGTGCGGGCCCCGCGCGTGGGGCCCGCCCGCCGACCCGGCGGCGGCCGCCGCGGTGCTGCGCCGGGCCGTGGAGCTGGGGGTGAACTTCATCGACACCGCGGACTCCTACGGTCCCGGGTCGAACGAGGAGCTGATCGCCGACGCGCTGCACCCGTACCCGGACGGCCTGGTGATCGCCACCAAGGCCGGCCAGAGCCGGCCGAGCCAGGCGGAATGGCGCCCGCTCGGCCGCCCGGAGTACCTGCGCCAGCAGGTGGAGCTGAGCCTGCGGCGGCTGAAGGTGGAGCGGATCGACCTGTTCCAGCTGCACCGGATCGACCCGCTGGTGCCCGCCGACGAGCAGTTCGGCGCGCTCGCCCGGATGCGCGAGGAGGGCAAGATCGACCAGGTCGGCCTGTCCGAGGTCACCGTCGAGGAGATCGAGGCCGCCCGGCGGCAGGTGGACGTCGCCGCGGTGCAGAACCTGTACAACCTGGCCGACCGCAAGTACGAGGACGAGCTCGCGTACTGCGCCGCCGAGGGGATCGCGTTCATCCCGTGGCGCCCGATCGCCCGTGGCGAGCTGGCCGAGCCGGCCGACGAACGAGTGCGGGCGCTCGCGCGGCGCTGCGGCGCGACGCCGGCGCAGGTCGCGCTGGCCTGGCTGCTGCACCGGGCTCCGGTGGTGGTCCCCATCCCCGGCACCGCCTCGCTCGAACACCTGGCGGAGAACGTCGCCGCCGCGGACCTCGACCTCGACGACGCCCAGCTGGCCGAGCTCGACGCTTCCTGAACGCGAAACGACGAACCGGGTGCCTGCTCGAACAGGCACCCGGTTCGTCGTTTACGGCGTTTCAGCCCGCCAGCCGGGCGACCACCTCGGCCGGCGTCGGCTGGGCCAGCATCTGCGCGCGCAGCCGGGCCGCGTTGTCCGAAAAGGACTGTCCGGTGAGGACGGACCGGACGGCGGCGCGGATCGACGGCACGTCGATCGAAGTCCCGGTGAGGTGCAGGCCCGCCCCGGTCGGCGCCAGCCGCTCGCCGTTGAGGTCCAGCTCGGGGATCTGCGTGAGAGCCACCTGCGGGACGCCGTAGCAGGCGGCGGTCAGGGTGGTGAGCGCGCCGCCGTGGTGGACCACGGCCGCGCACCGCGGCAGGACCGCGTGCACCGGCAGGTTGTCCACGACGCGGACGGACGGCGGAACCGGCCCGAGCAGCTCGCGCTGCGCGGGCGTGGCGGCCACCACGACCTCGACGTCGAGCCCGGCCAGCGCTTCGAGCACCTGCGGGACCAGGAACAGGGTCAGCCCGCCGAGGTCGTTCGACGTCAGCCCCCAGGTCACGCAGACGCGCGGCCGTTCGGGCGGGGTCTCGGTCCACGGCGGGGCGGCGCCCGGCCCGTTGTACGGGATGTAGCGGATCGGCAGGGTCGAGCCCGCGGGCGGCGGCTGCATCGCGGCCGGCGCGGGATCGAGCGTCCAGGTCGCGGGGTCCCCGTCGACGGCGACGCCGTGCCGTTCGAACATGCCCAGGAATCCCGGCATACCGGGGAGTTCCGCGGCGCCCTCGGCGGAGCCCAGGGTGTCCGGGCCCCACAGGTGCCGGGCCGAGGGCACGCCGAGCACCCCGGCCGTGACCAGCGCCCCGGGCGACATCGGATCGCCGATGACCAGGTCGGGCCGCCACGAGCGGCCGAACGCGACGAGGTCGTCGGTCATCGCGTCCACCGCCTCGGCCATTTCGGCGAGCGCGCCGGCACCCGCCGCGTCGTCGGTGTAGCCCGACGGCGCGGCCTCGTCCGCGGCGGGCAGCGCGAGCAGCTTGCGGCGGATGGCGAGCAGGTCCCGGTCCGGTCCAACGGCCACCGGCTGGATGCCGGACCGCGCGATGACGCCGGTGATCGCGGGCTGCCCGGCCGCGCGCACCTCGTGCCCGGCCGCCCGGAACGCCCAGGCGAGCGGAACCATCGGGAAGTAGTGCGTCGGGCGCGCCGACGTGGCGAAGAGAACCTTCACGACGCTCCTCATGTCTTGTGACTCCGGCGTTTTTTGCGCCCCAATGTGGCGTTCGGTGCGTCCAACGCACCCAATGTGGCGTTCGGTGCGTTCAACGCACCCAATGCCACATTGGGGCGCTCCCGGCCAAGCCGGAGGTGGAGCACGGCGGCCAGGCAGAGAGAGCGTGATCGCGCGGCACCGGGCTCAGTTCGGGCGCTTGCGCGGGATCCAGCTCGGCAGCGTGCCCTCGGCGTTCATCTTCTTCTCGATCACCAGCAGGTTGTGGTAGAAGTGCAGCGCGAAGATCGAGCGGTCGGTGTCCTGGGCGGCCCGGGCCTCCGGCGGGATCAGCTCCTCGTGGTTGAGGCCGTCGATCAGCTCCTTGGTGAAGCCGACACTCGTGCCGGGGTCGGTCAGCGCGTCGCTGGTTCCGCCGAACGACGGCCAGTACGAGGTCTGCATGTCCTCGATGACGTAGAGCCCGCCCATCCGCACGTGCGGGAACAGGTGCTTGAACGAGGTGATGATGTCGGACGAGCAGTGGCTGCCGTCGTCGATCACGATGTCCAGCGGCCCGGTCTCGGCGACCAGCTCGGCCAGGAAGGCCGGATCGCTCTGGTCGCCCTTGAGCACCTTGATCCGCTGCTGGGCCAGCGATTCCTTCTCGACGATGTCGACGCCGTAGATCATGCCGCGGTGGAAGTAGCGTTTCCAGGTGCGCAGCGAACCGCCGCCGGACTGCGGGTCGTCGTAGCCGCCGACGCCGATTTCCACGACGGTCGCCGGGATTTCGCGGAACCGGGAGAAGTGCTCGTCGTAGCGCGGCAGGTAGTAGTGCAGGCCCCATTTGTCGGAGCCGAACCGCAGCGACAGCTCCGGCAGGTCGTGCGTGATGTCCTCGGCGCCGCGCAGCAGGCGCCGCACCGTGGTGAACACCCACGGCTGCTGGAACAGCGAACCCGGTTCCTCGAGGTGGTTCCAGGTGATCACCCTGGTCGGGCTGTTTCGCCGCACACTCGGGCCGAAGACCGCGCGCACGAGGTCGGTCAGGTCCTGCGTCACGACCGCCTGCGGTTCGGCGTCGCCGTCGATCCGGTGCAGCACATCACCTTTGGCGATGGTCAGCTCGTGCCGCACGAGACCGCCGTCGAACCGGAGGTCGAAGCGGGCGGTGATCGGCGGGTAGTCGAGCAGCTCGCCGAAGTCGGCGCGGCTGACGAGTTCGTCGATCAGCAGGTCGGCGGCGTGCTCGGCGCCGATACCGCGCACGGTGGACGTGATCGCGTCGTCGTCCGTGTCCGCGGCGGCGATCAGGCCCCGCACGGTGCTTGGGGACGTGTCGGCCATGTCGCTTCCTCCAGCTGCTCCGGTGATGGTGCGGCCGACTCTGGTCCGGCCGGCTCGAAGCCCGGTCGACGTTCCGTGCACCGCTGCGGGTTCGAGCCGGTTTCCACCGGCCGCCGTTACCTTCGCCGCGACGGCGAGGGAAAGGACAGGCCGAAATGGACAGTGGACTGGACGGCAAGGTCGTGCTGGTGACCGGCGCGAGTTCGGGGATCGGGCTGGCGGCGGCGCGGGCGTTTTCCGCCGAGGGGGCCAAAATCGCGCTCACCTACGCGTCCGATGCCGACGGGGCGGCGCGGATCGCCGAGGAGCTCGGCGCGGCCGGGGACCGGGCCTTGGCCGTCCGCTACCGGCTCGGCGAGCCGGATTCGCCGGCGGAGGCGGTGGAAACGGTGCGACGGCGCTGGGGCGGGCCGGACGTGCTCGTCGCCAACGCGGTCCGGCGGACCGGCCGGCGGGCACCCGGCACGCGCCACGAGGACGTCGACCCGGCGGCGTGGCGCGAGGCGCTCGAAGACAACCTCGCCGACACGCTGCGGACGGTCCAGCTGGTGCTGCCGCACATGCGGGACGCGGGCTGGGGCCGGATCGTGCTGGTGTCCTCGCACGTGGCGCACGACGGCGCGCGGGGGCAGGAGTTCTACGCGGCGGCCAAAGCGGCACTGCACGGGTACAGCCGCAGCCTCGCCTGGGACGTGAGCGCGGACGGGATCCTGGTCAACTCGGTGTGCCCCGGGCTCACCACGACCGACGGGGTCCTCGCGAACCTGCCGGCCGGGGTGCTCGACCGCGAACGGCAGCGGACCCCGACCGGCAGGCTGAGCACCCCCGGGGAGATCGCGAACGCGATCGTGTTCCTCGGGTCGGCGGCGAACGGTCACATCACCGGCGAGACGCTCACTGTGGCCGGCGGCCGGTGATCCGCGCGGCGATGCCGTCGAGCAGGCAGTCGAGGCCGAGCCGGAAGCCGGCTTCGGTCTCGGCGTGCTTGGCGCCCGCCTGCAGGAACCGTGCATAGGACGGGTAGTCGCCACTGGCGATCACGCCGCCGAGGAACTGCCCGACGATCCGGTGCACCTGCTCGTGGTCCCAGGTGTCGGCCTCGCCGGGGCTGGACAGCTCCTCCTCGGCGTCGGTGAGTGACGCGCCGCCGACGTAGCCCGAGATCAGGCTGACGTACCCCATCGCCTCGGTGATGTCCGGGACCACGTCTTCCAGCGTGGCCACCGCGACATCCAGGAACCGCATCGAGTTCGGCCCGAACAGCGGGCGGGTGTGCAGCGCGGCGGCGAACCACCGGTGCCGCCGCTGCGCCGCGCGCAACGCCAGCGCGATCTCCCGCAGATCCGCCCGGTAGTCCCCGGAATTCCCGGCCGGCGGCAGCGCCTCGCCGAACGCGGTGTCGAGCGCCACGTCGACCAGGTCGCAGTCGAGCCAGATGTGGTGCGGCAGGGAGGGGGCCCGGGAGCCCAGCACCGCGCCCGCCCGCTCGATCGTCACCGCGTCCAGGCCCTCGCGGTCCGCGATCCCGACCGCGACCTCGGCGATCTCCGCCCGGCTCAGCGGCGGGTCGAGGTCCTCCGGCTCCGGCCGGGCCCAGTAGAGGTCCGTCAGCCGCGGACGGGACTCGGTGTCCTCGGTGGTCATCGTTCTCCTTCGGTGTGCTCCGCCGGGCGGACGAGGTTTTCCAGTGCGCGCACGGTGTCCATCGGGGTCGGCTGCCCGGCCATCGCGTCCCGCAGCCGCTCCGCACCGTCCTGATAGGACGGATCGCCGAGCAGCGCGGCGACCTCGTCCCGCAGCAGCGCGACCCCGGCGTCGCCTTCGGGGATCTCGAAGTTGTGCAGATGCCGGCCCGCGCCGGTGGCCGCGAGCCGGATGCCGTTGATCGACGGCTCGGGCCGCCGGGTGATCCCGAGCTGGGGCACCCCGGCCGCCACCGCGGTCAGCGTGGTGCCCGCCCCGCCGTGGTGGACCACCGCGTCGCAGCTCGGCAGGACCGCGTTGAGCGGAACGGAGATCAGCGTCCGGGTGCCTCCGGGCAGTTCGCCCGCGAGATCCCGCAGGGTGGCGTTCATCGCCACCACCACCTCGGCGTCGAGGCCCGTCACCGCGTCGATCACCTGCCGGAACAGCGCGACCATCTGGGCCCCCAGCATCATCGAGGTGGACGCGCCCCAGGTCACGCACACGCGCCGCCGCCGGGGCGGGTCGAACAGCCAGTCCGGGATGGTGCCCTGGCCGTTGTAGGAGATGTAGCGCTGGCCGAAGCAGGGCGCGCCGTCGATCGGGTACCGCATGCCCGGCGGGCACGGGTCGACCCAGGCCGAGGGCTCCGCCCGGACCTGGGCGCCGACCCGCTCGAACAGCGCCTGGTAGCCGGGCAGCGGTTCGGTGCCGAGCCCGCGCAGGTGGATGCGCTGGGGACCGGGGCTGCCCCACAGGTGACTGACGTTCGGCACGCCCAGCGCCGCCGCGACGACCGGGCCGGCGAAGCTGACCGCGTCGTGCACGACCAGGTCGGGCCGCCATTCCCGGGCGTAGCCGACGAGGTCGTCGATCATCGCCTCGGCCATGGTGAACTGCAGGCCGGCGATGTTCTCCAGCAGCGCATGGTGGCCCTCGTCGAGCCGGTCGGGGCGCACCGGCCAGTCGTCCGGCCAGCGTTCCTGCTCGTGCCAGGACTTCAGCCGGCCGGCGGTGGAGATGCCGGCCAGGTCGATGTCCTTGCCGACCGGAACGGCGGGCAGGCCGGAGCCCACGATCGCGTCCACGAGCGAAGGGGTGCTCGCGACCCGCACCTCGTGCCCGGCGACCCGGCACGCCCACTCCAGCGGAACCATCTGGAAATGGTGTGATGCCAACGGAAACGTCACGAACAGGATGCGCATCGGCCCCGTCCTCCTGCGGCTGTCGGATTGGCTTGGCCGAAGGCTGGCCCCGGCGGCTCGAACGAGAGTCCAGGAAGGCTCGCGAGGCCGCGGGCAGCCTCCGGGCACCGGCGGCGCCGGAACCAACTTGACAACATGAATCTAATGACGTGATACTAACAACCTGAAGTTAGTGACAGGAAGCTAATGACGTGAATCTAACGCGACTGATGACCCTCGGGCTGCTGGCGAGCGGCGGCCCGCAGCACGGACACGAGATCCGGCTCCACGCCGAACGAAGCAACGTCAGCGCGTGGGGCGGGGTGAGCGTGGGCGCGCTGCACCGCGAGCTCAAGACCATGGACGGCGTGGGCATGATCGAGGCGGTGCTCACCGAGTCGGTGAACGGCCGCCCGCCCCGCACGATCTACCGGATCACCGAAAAGGGCCGGGAAGAACTGCACGCGCTGCGCACCGCGGCGATCAGTGAGCCGCACCTGGGGCCGGACCGGCTCGGAGTGGCGCTGCTGTTCGGCATGATCAGCGACGCGGAGGTGCTGGCCGGGCTGCTGCGCCAGCGCCGGGCGAAGCTCGTGGCCGACCGGGACGGGGTGGTCGCCGAGTGGACCCGGCTCTCGAATCTGGCCGGCGCGCTCGGCAACTTCGGCGCGAAGTCGATGTTCCGGCGCCGGCAGCTGCAAATAGAGGCCGAGGTGGCCTGGCTCGACGAATGCGAGCAGGACCTCCTGAGGGCGGTCTCGTCCACTGACGATGAGAAGAGCAGGAGCTGAGTATGGAGATGATCACCGCACGCGGTCTGGCGCGGTCGTTCCAGAACAAGAAGGGCGAGACCGTCCACGCGGTCAAGGGGGTCGACTTCTCCGTGCGCACCGGGGAGATCGTCGGCTTCCTCGGCCCGAACGGCGCGGGCAAGACCACCACCCTGAAGATGCTGACCACCTTGCTGAAGCCGACCGCGGGCAGCGCCGTCGTCGCGGGCTACGACCTCGCGGCCGACCCGCAGGGCGTGCGCACAGCGATCGGCTACGTCGGGCAGTCCAGCGGCACCAGCCCGATGGCCTCGGTCCGCGAGGAGCTGGTCATGCAGGGGGAGTGTTACCGGATGTCCCGCACGGAGGCCGCGGCGCGCGCCGACGAGCTGCTGCGCGACCTCGACCTCACCGAGCAGGCCGGCACCATGACGATGCTGCTGTCCGGCGGCCAGCGCCGCCGGCTGGACATCGCGCTCGGGCTGATCCACCGGCCGCAGCTGGTCTTCCTCGACGAGCCGAGCACCGGCCTCGACCCGCAGAGCCGCAACAACCTGTGGGACCACATCCGGCGGCTGCGCAAGGACCACGGCGCCACCGTGTTCCTCAGCACGCACTACCTCGACGAGGCGGACGCGCTGTGCGACCGCGTGCTGATCATCGACAAGGGCCGGGTCGTCGCCGAGGACAGCCCCGAAGAGCTCAAGCAGCACATGGGGCACGACACCATCAGCGTCGAGGTCGAGTCCGAAATGGACCGTGCGCGGGCGGCGCTGGAGAACCGGCTCGGCGCGCAGAACGTCGCCGTCGAGGGCACCACGCTGCTGCTGTCCGTCGAGCACGGCAACCGCCGGATGATGGAGCTGCTGCGGATGCTCGACGAGGCGGACGTGGTGCCGCTTTCGGTCCAGGTCTCCCGCCCGAGCCTCAACGACGTCTTCCTGAACGTCACCGGCCGCTCCGCCGAACAGGCCGCGGCCACCGCCTGAGTCCCCTCACCGATAAGGACCACTATGCGTTTTCTCGCCGACTGCGGGATCATCTTCCGCCGCCAGATGTCCACTTTGGTGCGCAGCAAGCTCTCCATGACCGCCGCGCTGATCCAGCCGGTGCTCTACCTCGTGCTGTTCGGGCCGATGCTCAAGGGCGTGGTCAGCTCCACCGGCGCCGACCCGTGGAAGGTCTACGTGCCGGGCCTGCTGGTGCAGCTCGCGCTGTTCGGGGCCGGCTACGTCGGCTTCGCGTTGATCCCGGACCTCAACGCCGGGGTGATCGAACGGCTGCGGGTGACGCCGATCAGCCGGTTCGCCCTGCTGTTCGGCCGGGTCGCGCGCGACGTCGTGCTGCTCGGCGTGCAGGCGATCGTGCTCACCGCGATGGCTTTCCTCCTGGGCCTGCGCGCGCCGATCGGCGGGCTCGTGGTGGCCATCGTGATCGTCGTGCTGCTCGCGGTGAGCCTGTCCGCGCTGTCCTACAGCCTGGTGCTGGCCCTGCCGAAGGCCGCCGAGCACCTGTTCGCCCCGGTGGCCAACACGATCCTGCTGCCGCTGATGCTGCTGTCCGGCATCCTGCTGCCGATGTCCTTCGGGCCCAAGTGGCTGGACATCGTCTCGCACATCATCCCGTTCCGGTTCGCGGTGAACGCGATGCGGGACCTGTTCGACGGCCAGTACCTGACCGCCGCCGTCGGCGAGGGGGTCGCGGTGACGGTCGGCCTGGCGATCTTCTCGGTCGTGCTGGGCAGCTGGACGTTCAACAAGGAGAACGCCTGATCACGCCGCGGTGAGCGCCCGCAGGCGGGGGACCAGGCTCGCGACGGGTGGCTGGGCGGCGATCTCGTCGCCCAGCGCCCGCGCGGCCGCGCGGTACGAGTGCCGGTCCAGCACCGCGGCGCAGGCGTCGCGGACGGTGCCGGGCGTGGCTTCCTCGCGGGGGACCAGGATTCCGCCGCCGGTCGCGTGCAGGCGTTCGGCGTTGGCGCGCTGGTCGGCCTGGACCCCGGGGAGCAGCACCTGCGGGACGCGGTGGGCCAGCGCGGTGAGCATCGTGCCGGCGCCACCGTGGTGCACGATCGCCGCGCAGGTGGGCACGACCTCGCTCATCGGCAGCCAGGCGGCGAGGCGGACCGAGTCCGCGGTCCGCCCGGCGAGCGCGGCGACGTGCGCGCTGGTTCCGGCGACCACCACCTCGGCCTCGAGCCCGGCCAGCGCGCCGATCAGGTCGGCCAGCTCCATTCCGCCGAGCACCGCGGGGCCGACCGTGCCCAGCGTGACGCAGACCCGCGGCCGGTCCGGGCGGCCGTTCAGCCACCGGGGCACCGCCCCGCCGCCGTTGGAGGGCACCGGCCGCACCGCCCGTGCCGGCAGCGCGTCCGGGAAGCGCAGGCTCGGCGGGCTGGGATCGAGCAGCAGCGCGGGGTCCGGGAACGCGTCGAGCCCGAGCGCGGCGAGTTCCGGTGCCAGCTCGTCGCGGCCCGCGTCCCGCAGCACGGTGGGCCGGGACAACGCGGGGCCCCAGTGGTGGTCCACCCACGGGATCCCGGCCGCCACGGCGGCGATCGGACCGGCGAACTCCATCGGCTCGGAGATCACCAGGTCCGGCCGGTAGCGCCGGACGAGTTCCCGGGTGCCGGGCAGCTGCCGGGCGGCCAGCCGGCCGAAGCCGCGGCCGCTGCGGCTCAGCGCCGCGTCCGGATCGGCCGGCCGCGGCACCGGGACGCCGTCCCTGGTGAAGCCCATCATCCGGCCGAGGTCCGCCTCGGGCGCCACCACCGCGGGCGGCAGCCCGGTGTTCGCCGCGGCTTCGAAGCCGGCCGAAGACGCCACCAGCACGTCGTCCCCCTGCGCGCGCAGGGCCCAGGCCAGCGGGACCATCGGGTAGAAGTGCCCGTACAGCGGGCAGGTCGTGATCAGGACACGCATGTCACCGTCTTCCTCCAGCGAGATCGGCCCCGAAGGTCGCAGCGTCCGCTGGAACCTCGCTCGAACCCGCCGCTCGCACTGGCTCCACTCTGCTTCCAGTGACCCTGTTTTCCAGTGACCCCCCAGGCGGCTTCCAGCGACCTCCCAGGCGGGCGGCCGAGCATGGGCCCGGATAACGGTTACCAGGTTTGCGAGGAGTGACGAATGGTGAACACGACTGCCGACCCGGTGCTCGACGCCCGGTCGGTCATCGAGGTGAACACCGCGTACACCAGGGCCAAGGTCCTGCAGAGCGCGGTCGAGATCGGGCTGTTCGAACTCCTCGCCGGCGGCGCCAGGACCGAGCCGGAGATCAGGGCGGAGCTGGCTCTGCACGCACGGCTCACCGGCGATTTCCTCGACGCGCTGACGGCGATGGGGTTCCTGCGCCGGGAGGGGCAGGGGTTCGGGAACAGCCCGCTGGCGCAGGCCTACCTGGTCGCGGGCGAACAGAACTACGTCGGCGGGACGGTCGCCCGCGCGGCCACGCACAACTACGCGATGTGGGGCCGGCTGACCGAAGCGCTGCGGGACGGGAAGGCGAAATCGGCCGGGGTCGCCGGGCCGGACGCCTTCCGCCAGACCTACCAGAACCCGGAGCAGGCGCGCCGGTTCCTCGCGCACATGGACGCGAACAACAGCTTCGTGGCGGCCGGGCTGGCCGAATCGGTGCCGTGGCAGGACTACGACTCGTTCCTGGACCTCGGCGGGGCCCGCGGGAACGTCGCCGCCGAGCTCGTCCGGCGGCGCCCGCACCTGCGGGGCGGTGTGTTCGACCTGCCGGACATCGAGCCGTACTTCGCCGAGCACATGCGCGCGCTCGGCACCGACCGGGTCCGGTTCCACGGCGGCGACTTCTTCGCCGGCGGCCTGCCGGGCACCGACGTGGCGATCTTCGGCCACGTGCTGCACGACTGGGCGCCGGAGATCCGCGCCAAGCTGCTGAAGATCGCGTTCGACGCGGTCAACCCGGGCGGCCTCGTGGTGGTCTACGACCAGATGATCGACGACGAGCGGCTCGACGTCTCCCGGATCCTGCAGAGCATCAACGTCCGGCTGGTCCGCGACGGCGGCTCGGAATTCACCGCGAGCGAGCTGCGCGGCTGGGCCGAGGAAGCCGGATTCGCCTACCTGCGGACGGTTTCGCTGCACACCGTCGGCAAGGATTCCGTGTTCATCGCGCAGAAGCCGCGGTCGTGACGAACGGCCGGGCCGCTGTCCTTCGGGACGGCGGCCCGGCCGGGGCTCGGGCTCACGAGGCGTGGATGCGCTCCTGCGGGGCACTGCCGAGGTCGCGCGTCAGCTCCGCGAAGGGGGCCGGCAGCCGGTAGACGAACGCGCCGTCTTCGGTCCCGTCGGTGGTGCCCTCGACCACCGCGAGCCGGAAGGTGACCAGCTCTTCGAGCAGGTTCACGGCTTCGGGTTCGGTGATCTCCAGCAGTTTCGCGGTGAGCTCGGCCGACACCGGGTCCTGCCACTCGCCGAGGAACAGCAGGGCCTCCTGGGTGGTGGGCGGCAGCGCTTCGAAGGTCCGCCGCAGGCTCCGCAGGAGGTTGCACTGGTTGTGCCGCCAGTACGCGTGGTCCACTGTGGACATCGCGTGCACCAGCCGTTCCATGGTGTAGTGCGGCTGGGTGGCCAGCTGGACCGCCGCCCCCTGCAGGGCCGCGGGCATCCCGCCGCACAGGTCGGCCAGCTTGGCCGCCGCCTGCCGGTCGAAGCCGGTGCACTGCCCGCCGAGCGCCTCGGCGAGCATGCGCGCGCCGGTCTCCCGGTCGAACGGCGTGAGGCTGACGTTCGCCGAGATGTGCGGGTCGAACAGCCGCCGCCGGCTCGTGGCGAGCACCGCGCAGCCCGGCCCGATCGGCAGGAACGGGATCAGCTGGTCGCTGCTGACCAGATCGTCGAGCACGACCAGTACCCGCCGGTTGACCGTCCAGTCGCGGAACAGCGCGACCCGCTCCTTGACCGAGCCGAGCAGCGCAGAGGGATGCGTCCCGATCGCCCGCAGCAGTTCGGTGATCACCTCGGACGCGGCGGCGGCCGGGTCGGCTGCGGAGTCGAAGGACGCGTACAGCTGGCCGTCCGGGTAATCGGCGCGGATCCGGTGGCCGACATGCGTGCAGAAGGTGGTCTTGCCGACGCCGGGCGCGCCGTCGACCACGACGACCGGCGCCGAGCAGCGCGGGGTGCCGAGCGCCGCCTGCGCGGCCTGCACCTGCTCCGCGTGCCCGACGAACCCGGGTACGTCGGGCGGCAGCTGCAGCGGGGTCGGCGGGACCTCGCGCGGGCCGCCGAACGGCGAGTCCGGCTGGACCGGCCCGAGGTCGAGCGAGGGTGAGCCGTCGAGGATGTTGCGGTGCAGGCGCTGCAGGTCCGCCGAGGGCTCCAGGCCGAGCTCCTCGTTCACCGCCTGGCGTGCCTGGCGGAACACGCGCAGCGCGTCCGTCCGCCGCCCGCAGCGGTAGAGCGCCAGCATCAGCTTCGCCTGGAACGCCTCGTGCGTGCGGTCCTTGGCGACCGCCTCGGTGAGCTCCCCGATCAGCTGGTGGTGGCGCCCCAGCATCAGCTCGGCGTCGATCTGCTGCTCGTGCACGGTCTTGCGGAGCTCTTCGGCCGACACCACCGAGGCTTCCAGCGTGCTGCCCACTTCGACCCCGGTGAGCGCGTTGCCGCGCCAGAGCCCGAGCGCCTCGACCATCGTCTCGGCGGTGGCCTCCAGCTCGCCGGCCTCGACGTGCCGGTGGCCCTTGCGCGCGAGCTGGAGGAAACGCTGCAGGTCGACGGCCTCGGCCGGAAGGCTCAGCATGTAGCCGTTGTAAGTGGTGTGCAGCGTGGGGGAGCCGGGGCCGCCGGCGTTGTCCGGCGCCCGCCGGCCGGTGCTCACGTCGAGCCGGTACAGCTTGCGAAGCTGGTAGATGTAGGTCTGCAGGGTGGTCGTGGCACTGCGCGGCGGGTTGTCGTGCCACAGCTCTTCGATGAACCGCTCGACCGCCACGACCTTGTTGACGTGCATGGCGAGCAGGGCCAGCACCTGCCGGAGCTTCGGTGCCGACGGCGTGACATCCGTTCCGTCCCGTAATACCTCGAATGGACCCAAGACGTTGATATGCATACTGTCCCCAGAATATGTCGCAATAAGCCGAAATAAAAGGCGTGCCGCACCGAGCCCCAGTTCTCGTCGAATGGGGCACGCCATGAATAAATCGTCATATCTTCAAGTCTGTGAGACCGCTTCGCGGCCTCGATGTTCATCCCAGTTTGAGCGACGTCGCTTCGGGCGACGCTACGCGAGTTTCCGGATGCGTGCAATGCTCGTTAAATAATAACGAATGACTACAAAACGGACATAACGGCGGGCGTGGAGGGATTGCGGCTGGTGGGCCCAGGCTGTCGCTCCGGTGGTTTCGAGTGATCTTCAAGCCGCCGCACCCTCGGGCCGCGCCGGTGCCCGGTCGGTCCAGCTGTCCTCCAGGGACTTTCGAGTCAGCCTGGCTGAAGGGCTCTTGCGGTCCTCTGTGGGCACTCGCGCCCGCGGGGCCAAGCTTGTGCGACCGAGGGGCGGCGGCGCCGGCCTCGATCCACTGTGGTGACTTCCTGCGGCTGTGCTCGACGTATACCGCCTGTCGGCGCGGCGTGTCCAGCCTGCCTGGCGGCCGGGCTTCGAAGAAGGACGTGGTCCCCGTTCGCGGAAAGCCTCTCCGGCCGAAACGGAATGGGGAATCGATTTGTGAATTCGCTGTTTCGGGCCGGCCTGGATTGATGTGATTGAAAGATCAAACTTCGGCGGCTATCGGAAACTTGAGTCGCGGGGCGCAAGTTCCGCTATGGGTCGAATGGCGCCGCCGCCGGTCGGCGCGGGGTGCGTGCCCCGGTGAGCGGGACGCCGCGGTCCTGGGCGTGGTGGGCGAAGCAGGGTTGCCTCCGATCCGGAGGCCGAGGCGATCCGCGCGCTCGGCGACAAGATGATCTCGATGTCGAGCTTCCGGATCGAGGGTGTAACAGCCGTCTGGATCGCTGCGACCTGTGTGTTGCGATCAAGAAGTGGAGCGGTCAGATGTCGCTGCTTCCCCATGCTCTCGAAGGGCGTCGTCGGCGTGATCGCGTTGTCGCGGTGATGAGAACGGGAGTTCCATGATGCGTTCGCGTTTGCTCCTTCTGTTCTGTGCCGGCACGTCTGCAGCGGTCTTCTCGGCTGGCTGCTCTGGGGACGGTGGTGTCACTGCGACGAGTGCGCAGACGACGGTGACCGTGACCGTCACTGCGGAGCCGTCGCCTTCTGCACCGACGACGTCCGAGGTGGCGTCGGATCCGGTCTCGACCGGTCCGCGTGGCAATCCCGTCAAGAAGGTGGGTGACGTCGTGCGTTACTCGCGGACGTCGGCCGGCGCGGCTACCGATCCGTCCTTCACTGTCACCAAGATCGCGAAACAGCGGTCGAAGTACGACTCCGGACAGGTCATGGCGGTGATGTTCCATGTGGAGACCGGCGCGGACACTGAACTCAACAGCGAGCTGGGCGCAGCCTTGGACCCGGTCGTCTACCTGACGGATCCGGACAGTGGTGAGAGCAAGTCGCCGGGCAGCGCGATGCAGTTGGGGGAGAAGCCGGGGACGCTCGGCCGGGACAAGAAGTACGATTTCGGCTTCGAGTACCACCTGGCCGACGTCTACGACCACGGGTGGCTGACGATCAACAGCAACGGTGGCGCCGGCGCGGGGGTCGACATCCAGTACGACCTGCGTTGAGCCTGTGCTGAGTTGATCCGCATGTGCTGCTGGAGCGGCTCTTTCCCCTGATCACCCCATGGGAGGCTCGCTCAGCAGGCGCTGCAGTCGAGGAGAATCGTGAAATGACCGTGCTGACGCTCGGCCTCGGCTCGGCACGCTGCTGTTCGCTGGAACCGGCGTGGCCTCCGCTCAACTACCCGCCGCCGGTGCGGCCTAGGCCCAGATCGGGCCCAGCCGGCGGGCGGCGCGTCGTACGTCGGCGTAGGAGCGGGTCGAGCTCTTGGCCTGGCTGGTGATGTTGACGCCGAAGGGAGCCGCGACGAGTGAGCGGAGGAGCGTGACGGGGTTCTGGTAGCGGATCTGCCCGCCGATCCAGGAAATCGCGTCCGCTTCGGGGCGCCAGGCCGCGTCGTAGCGGGCGCCGGCGGTGGCCAGGAGGCCCGAGGCGAGGCACTGGTCGAGCACCATCGCCGATTCGAGGGCCGCGTTGCCGCCCTGCCCGACGGGCGGGAACGCGGCGGCGGCGTCGCCGAGCAGGACCGCGCGGCCGGCGTGCAGGCGGGAACAGGACAGCCGCTGCCCCAGATTGACGGGCGCGCGACGGGCGAACTCGGCGACCGCCTGCTCGCCAGTCAGCTCCAGGGCCCGCGGGACGTGCCGGCGCAGCCACGAGGCGGCCTCTGCGGGAGAGGCGAACGTGATCGGCTTGTTCACCCCGATCACGCACAGCCAGCGCACGCCGTCCGGCTTGTCCTCGTCGGCGATCACGGCGGCGAGGGCCAGCGGGTTGACCGCCAGGCCGTTCAGGTAGTGCTTGTCCAGCGCGCCGCCGACCTGGTCGAGTTCCAGCAGGAGCCCAAAGTTGGGGACGGCGGAGGTCGCCACGGTGAAACCCTCGGCCTGCTCCCGCATCGCCGACCGCACGGCCGAACCCGCGCCGTCCGCGCCGACGACGAGGTCGAACCGCCGGCCCACCACCTCGCCCGCGTGCACGTCGACCGTGCCGATGTCACTGTGGAAGACGAAGTCGATCAGGCCGCCGTGCCGCTGCTCGGCCAGCGACATCAGCGCCCGCGTGATGTCCCCGCGTGAGCCGATCCAGCCGGGTTCGCGCCAGTGGTCGAGCACCCGGCGCCCGTACTTGATCCCGCGGAACGGGGTGAGGTGCGCGTCGAAGTGCGCGAGTGCGTCGATGTGCCGCAACGCCTTGAGGCCGTGGCCGGTGATGTCGATCGGGTAGGACCGGTCGGGGTTGAAGCGCGGGATGCGTTCGGGGTGGGCGTCGCGCTCGAAGACCGTGCTGGGGATGCCGCGCCGGGCCAGCGCGATGGCCGCCGTCAGCCCGCCCGGACCGCCTCCGATGATCGCGATGTCCGGCACGGCGCCTCCTTCGTTGATTTCAAATCAATGATACTGGATCGACTAGGCTGCGCGCCATGAGCACCAGCCGAGCGGAACGGGCGGCCGAGACCCGGGGCAAGCTCCTCGACGCGGCGACCCGGCTGTTTCTGGACAAGCCCTACGACGAGGTGTCGGTCCACGACCTCGCCGATACCGCCGGGGTCGCTTACGGCCTGGTCGCCCACCATTTCGGCAACAAGCGGGGCATCCATCAGGAGGCCATGCGGCAGCTCGCCCGCCGTTTCGCACAAGGCCCGCCGCCGCCCGGCCCCGCCGGCGCGCGCGTCCGGCACCTCCTCGGCGACCATTGCGCGGCCATCCGGCAGAACCCGGCCGCCTACCTCGGACTGGTGCTCGGCACCGATCCCGACAGCCGGGTGATCGTCGATTCCGCCAGGCAGCTCGCCGTCGAGGCGATCGGCGAGATCCTCGATCTCGACCCGCGCCGGCCCGCGGTGCGGCTGGCGCTGCGCTCATGGTTCGGCGCGGTCCTCGAAGCGACGATCACCTGGCTGCAGGACGAATATCCGTTTCCCGCCGGGGAACTGGTCGAGCTGCTGACCGCGGCACTGGCCGAACTGCTCCGCCAGGCCGCGCGGCTCGACTCCGGCCTCGCCCCGCCGTCCCTGGAAAACCCCGGCGCGTAGCCGAAATCCCGTGGTGCGGCTCAGCCCGCGGCGGTCGCCGACAGCCGGGGCAGCAGCGTGCGCGCGTTGCCGTGCATCACCTGCGCGAGCAGTTCGGGCCGGTCCGCGAAGTAGGCGTCGACGTTCTTGGTGTACCAGCCGGCCATGCCCGGAGTCACGGCGGGGAAGTCGGTGCCGAACAGGATCTGCTCCGGTGGCACGAAGTTCTCCAGGGTGACGAGGTTCGTCTCGAACCCGGACAGCGCCGTCTCGAAGTAGAACGTGCGGAAGTCGGCGATGATCTCCTCCGGGCTGAGTTCGCAGCCCAGGTGCGGGGCCAGCCCGGCGACTCGTGCGGCGAGGAACGGCGTGCTTCCGCCGGAGTGCGAAAGGATGATCCGCGCGTTCGGGTACTGCCGTTTCCGGCCGCGGGTGACGAGGTCGGCGGCGGCCTTGTAGGTCTCGTTCGGCACCTCGCTGACCGGCGTGGGCAGGTATTCGTTCGGCATCCGGTTGCGCCCCGGGGTCTGCTCGCCGTGCAGGAAGACGAGCGTGCCGCGGCGGTCCAGCTCCGCCCAGAGCGGTTCGAAGACGTCATCGCCCAGCGAGCGGGCGTCGGCGCCGGTTCCGTAGACGTTCGTCAGCGTCACGCCGTCGGCCCCCAGCTCGTCGAGGGCGTACGCCATCTCGTCGAGCGCGCCGTCGACATCGGTGGGTGCCGGGAGGTGCGCGAAGAAGCCGAACCGGCCGGGGTGGTCCTCGACCGCCTGGCGGGCGGTCAGGTTGACCTCGCGGGCGTACTCCCGGCGTTCGGCGACGGGCAGGACGTGCTCGAGATCGTTGGGCAGGGACAGGATCGCCGTGTCGATGCCGAGGCCGTCCATGAACGCCACGCTCGTCGCGGGGCTCCAGCGCGGGGCGCCTTCGGGGAATTTCCAGCCGGTGTCGAGGAGGCTGCGCTGCAGGAGTTCGGCGCGCTCGCCGCCGGGGAACAGGTGGTGGTGGAAGTCGACCCGTCCCGGGCCGGGGGTGCTGGTGGTCATGTCCCCAGTGAAGCACTTAGTTGACATCTGTCAATAGTTTGCTTCTGATAGGGTGACGGGATGAGTGACCTGCCGTCCACGCCGGAGCTGCGGCTCCTGGACGCCCTGTTCCGGCTCAGCAAGTCGGTGCTGGCCGACGCGCGGACCCACGTCACGGCGGCGGCCGATCTCGACCTGGGGGACTTCCTCGTGCTGCGCAGCATCCAGTTCGGCGCCGACTCGCCCGGCGCGCTGGCCGCCGATCTCGGTCTCAACCCGGCCGTCGTGAGCCGCTCGCTGACCAAGCTCGTCAAGGAGGGCCTCGTCGAACGGCGGCTCGATCCCGATGACTCCCGGCGCTCCCGCGTCGAACTCACCGAAAAGGGCACGCGGACCAACGCCTTGATCGCCGCGCGCGTCCGGCCGGGCGTGGCCGAGCGCCTCGGCCGCCTCGACCCGGACCGGGTCGCCGCCCTGCTCGACGGCCTCGAAGCACTCTGAACTCCCATGCTGGAGAACACCACTGGCCTCACCGCACCCGTCGCCTCCGCGAGCGTCCTCGAACGTGCCGGGCGGCTTGTCCCGCTAATTCGCGATCTCGTCAAATGTGACGCGGTGGCGCTGACGGCTTCGAACCCGTTCGCGCTGAGCCCGCAACACAAGTTGCTCGCTGCCGACGGGTACTCGGACGCCGCGCTCAGGCGATCTCCCCGCCGGATTCCGCGAAGGCATCACGGCCTGTTTGTGGTTCTCGCCGAGGCCAGCAATCTCTTGCACCCTCACCGCGTTCTCGCGGACGAGGTGCACGGCGACGCGCACGTCGCGTTGATCGGCGGGACGTTCCACCGGATCGAGCTGACCCGGCGCGACGGTGCTCGTGGCCGAGCGTGAACTGCCGGCGCCCTATGCCCTCACCGCACGGGAACTGCAGGTCGTCACGCTCCTCGCGGCCGGCGCCAGTAACCCGAGGATCGCTGACGCCCTCGTCGTCAGCCGGCGCACGGTCTCGACCCATGTCGAGCACATCCTGGCGAAGCTCGGAGTGGCGTCCCGGGCCGAAGCAGCCGCGCTGGCCACACGCGAAGGCCTGCGGCTGATTCAGCCGGACTCGTTCTGACCTACCGCCGCGTCGGCCTGGCCGGATACGTCAGTTGACCGATGTCGCCGAGGCCGAGTCTGTACCTAGACTCGGCTTCCCCGCGTACGGATCAAGGAGCAGTCCATGAGCAAGATCGAGCAGACCGTCGAGATTCCCCACCTCGGCGGGTCGACTGTCGGGTACACCTTCGGCCGGCCGTACGACCCCGCGCTCCCGACGCTGGTCCTGATCAACTCGTACACCACCTCGGCCGAGCTGTACCGGCCGCAGTTCGCCGACCCGGCGCTCGGCTCCGCGGTCAACCTGCTCGCCCTGGAGCCCTACGGCCACGGTCGCACAAGGGCGTCGTACCAGCACTTCACCTACTGGGACAGCGCGGTCGCGAACCTGCAGGCCCTCGCCGCCCTCGGCATCCGCGAGGCGTTCGTGCTGGGCACCTCGCAGGGCGGCTGGGTGGCGGTCCGCATGGCACTGCTCGCCCCGGACGTCGTGAAGGGCCTTCTCACGCTCGGCACGTCGATGGACTTCGAGAGCCCGCGCAGCCGCGAGCTGGGGTGCTGGGACGGGACCGCGGCCAACACGCCGATCGTCGACGCCCTCGCCGAGCCGGTCGGCGAGGACTGGGTCGTGCCGGACCTGTTCGTGGACGGGGTGTTCGAGGCAGCTCTGGGCGGCGTCTCGGGCGAGGAGCGAGAATTCTGGCTCGCCACCTACCGCGCGAACTACGCCGGTGACGCCGGACGCCACCGCCTGCGCGTCAGCACGGTGAACCTGCGGGACCGCGACGGGCTCCACGGCCGGCTGGACGACGTCCGCTGCCCCGTCCTCTGGCTGCACGGCACCGCGGACCAGTGTACTCCGTGGCGAACGCCGAGGAGGAGATCCGGCTGTTCACCCGCTCGCCCGAGGCGCGCCTGGAAGTCGTCGAGGGCGGGCAGCACTTCCTGAGCGCCTCGAACCCCGCGGAGGTCGGCTCCGCGGCGGTCGAGTTCGTGAAGCGCTGGGGCTGAGCGATACCCCGAAGTCCGGCGCGCAGGGCTCAGGCCGGAGACGTTCCCGGTGTGCTGCCGCCGAGCGCGTCCATGACGAGCAGCGGGTCGAGATAGTCGCGCCAGTGCACGATCTTGCGGTCCTGGATGGTGATCACCGAGACGAAGCGGTTCAGGTAGCGCTTGCCGTTGTGGACGGTCGTCCCGTGGATCGTGTACTCCAGGACGGCGACCGACTTCTCCCGGTCGTAGCAGGAGAACACGTCGCTGCTGCCGTCCTGGACGATCGTGTCCCCGTAACCGCGGTACAGCTCGGCGAGCGCGTCCCGGCCGACGATCTTCCTGGGGTAGCCCGGCACGGTGATCACATACTCGACGACCACGTCCTCGGCGTGGATGTCGAAGAAGTCCTCACCGTCCACCAGCCCTTCGAGGCCTTTTGTGATGACCTCGAAGTACGGCGTCATCGCTGCGTACCCGCTCATGTCCACGGTTGTCATGTCACTCGATCCTTTTCGTTCGTCCGCCGATGCCGGCTCTGCGAACGCTAGGGCCTGACCAGGACAGCTTCGGTCCTGGTCAGGACCTAGAATCGAGTGGGTGATCAGCACCTCGGCCCGCCTGCTCCGGCTCGTGTCGCTGCTGTCGGCGCGCCCGTCGTGGACGAACCGCGAGCTGGGGGAGCGGATGGAGGTCACCGACCGCACCATCCGGCGGGACATCGCCAAACTGCGGGAACTCGGTTACGGCATCGAGTCCGGCCCCGGTCCGTGGGGCGGCTACCGGCTCGTGGGCGGGGCCAAGGTGCCGCCGCTGAGCCTGGACGACGAAGAGGCGCTCGCGGTGGCCGTCGCACTGCGCGAAGCGGCGCTCAGCGGTGTGCTCGGCGGCGACCAGGCCGCGTTGTCGGCGCTGCTGAAACTGCGCAACCTGCTGCCCCAGCGCGTCGCCGCCCGGCTCGGCGAACTGGACGACGCGTTTGTGCACACCTCGCGGACCGACGCCGGCCAGGTGTCACCGGGCGTTCTGCTGGAGCTGGCTTCCGCGTGCCGCAAGGGCGAACGCCTCCGGCTGTCCTATCGCGACATGCGCGGCCGTGACTCGGTCCGCGACGTCGACCCGCACCGGCTCGTGCGCACCCGGCACCGGTGGTACCTCGTCGCCCTCGACGTCGCGCGGGGGAACTGGCGGACCTTCCGCGCCGACCGCGTCACCGACTCGCACCCGACCGGCACCCGGACCGAGCTCGACGACCCGCCCGACGCCGCGGCGCTCGTCGCCCACATGCTGCTGCGCGACTACCCCCTCTACACGACCATCCGGGTGCCGCTGGGCCTGGACGACGCGCGCGGGCTCGTCCCGCCCCACCGCGGCAGTCATCAGCCCGACGGGCCTGCCGTCACCCTTGTCACCATCGGCGGCACGGATCCCGACCAGCTCGCCGGCTACCTGCTCAGCCTCGCGTCCCCACTGCGGATCCTCTCGCCCGACAGCGTCCGCGAAGCCCTGCACCGGCGCGTCCGCGAGCTGCTCGACCCGGACGACGTCTAGCTTGCCGTCAAGGACTCCTTACCTACCTTGAGGGTAGGCAAGGAGTCCTTGACGGCGTCCAGGCGGTGGTGAGTGGTCTACTCCAACGGGGCGGAACTGCTTCTCCTCCCGGGATTCCCGGCCTAACGTCGAGGGATTACCCGGACACCGTGGGGGCCCCGATGGTCAGCAGACGTGACGTACTACGGATCGGAACCGCCGCCCTCGCGGGCACGATGATCGAGTCGGCCGTGGCGGGCGGCTCGGCGCACGCGGCGCCGGCACCGCTCCCGGCACCGCTCCCGGCGGGCCCGGTGACGCCGGTGACGCCGGTGCCCGTCGAGCACGGGTGCTACCTGACCTTCTGCCGCATCCCGACCGCCGGTCTGGCCACCTGGAAGTCCATTATGGACAGCTTCGCCGAGGACGGCGTCGACCGCGTCGTGTTGTGGCTCGGTGGCGCGTTCCGGTCCCGGAAGTACCCGATCACCTGGCAGTACAACCGGTCGCACCGCAACGTGCGGGAGGACTTCGCCGGTGACCTCATCGAGTACGCGCACACCTTGGGCATCCGCGTGCTGCTGGGTTTCACCCCCTACACCTATGACGGCACCAACCAATACGCCTTCGAGCGCCCGGACCTCAAGGCCCAGCAGGCCGGCGGGCAGCTGGCGCGGATGCAGGGCATCCACTCGTGGGGCTACAACCTCGACCCGACGAAGGCGGACGCGAAGCGGTTCATGCTCGAATACGCGCGCGAGCTGTACTTCGACTTCTACCCGAACGCCGACGGCCTGCTCATCGAATCCTCCGACATCGACATCTGCACCGGCGGCGACTGCGGCGGGCCGCGGCACTACTACGAGATCGAGTTCGAATTCGTCCGCCAGCTGTCCGACGAGGTGTGGGCGCACAACCCGGACGCGGACATCATCGTGCACCCCAACTACTTCGTCGGCGGCAGCAACGGCGCGGAACTGCCGTACGATCCACGGTGGACGGTGATCTTCAGCCCGTGGACGGTCAACCTCGACTTCGCGAAGAAGGTCTCCCGCGCCTACTACTTCGACCTGGACGTCATCAGCCAGCCGCCGGAGAACGTCGCGTCGAGCGTCCGCTGGGTGCGCGACCACGGGTTCGCCTCGTACTTCCCCTCGCAGGAATTCTTCACCTTCGTCGCGCAGCACGCCGAAATCGGCGAGACCAATCTCATCGGGCAGCAGCTGCGCCCCTTCGGCTTCGATTTCCTCGGCCTGGACGAGAACCCGTACGCCGACCCGGTGGTCAGCGTCAACCGGGTCGCGTTGCGCGAGTACGCGAAGAACCCGGACCTGCCGGACGCGGACTTCCACGCCCGGCTGGGCGCGGCGGTGTTCGGCGACACCGCGACCGAGCAGAACGTCACGGACCTGCTGTTCCTGCACGATTTCTGTTACGGGCACGACAAATCGCTGTTCTCGCTCGCGGTGCAGGCCGATCCGCGGGCGATGCGGGACCGGCTGGAGCGCGGGCTGCTCGGCTTCGCCGACCTCCGGGCCATTCAGGGCAAGCTCGACGCGCTGCCCGCGGTCGCCGAGCGGATCCGCCGCTCCCGGAACCCGGCGGTGCGGCGGCTCGACCGGCACACCAGCCTCGTCGCCCGCAACTGGGACCGCGATTCCCGCGACCTCCTCGGCGCCCACCTGCGCGGCTGAACCGGTCCGGGGTCAGCAAGTCCGCAGCAGCCGGACGGCCTCCCACACCGCGAGTTCGGCACCACCCTCGCCCACCGGGGAGATGTTGACCTCGTAAACGTCGGTGCGGTAGGCGGCGGCGCCGGGCAGGTAGCCGAGGTATCCACCGGTGTAACCGGCCACCGCGAGCGGGCCGGGTACTTCGGACGACAGTGCGTCCGCCAGTTCGAGATAGGGTTCGCCGCCGAAGCCGACCAGCCTCAGGTCGCCGAGCCGGACCGCGCTCACCACCAGCCGCGGGTCCCGGATCCGCGCGGACGCGGCCAGTTCGGCCCCCTGCAGCGCGGTTTCCGCGGTACGCACGGCCACGGCGTCCGCGGTCCGGCGGGCTGCGCCGAGGTGCCGCCGGAGGGCGCCGGTGTCCGGCATGGGTTCGTCCGCCCGGCCCGGCAAGCCGAGGGACAGGGTTCGCGCACCGGCGATCGACGCGCGGCTCAGGTCGATCGGCCGGCCCGGCGTTTCGATCAGCGCGAGCACCTGCTCGGCGGCCAGCGCGCCGAGCCGGGCCAGCTCGTCCGGCCGCTGCTCCCGGCGGTGCGGGCGGGTGCTGACGTCGCCCGCGGCCCCGGTGGCGACCATCGCCCAGCCGCCGAGCCGCGCGGCCAGCGCCCGGCGCACCGCCCCGGCGAGGTCCGCGCTGACCAGAAGGTTGTCCGCGCCGAGCACGGTCGGGTGCACCGGGAGCACGACGACGGCCCCGAGCACCCGCTCCCGGCCGCGGACGGCCAGCACGGTCACCGGCACGTCCTTCCTCGGGTGCGGCCCGCTGCGTTGCCCGCCGACGCCTTCGATAAGTCCGTTGTGGACGGTGAGGTCGGCCGGTGTTTCGGCGGCCAGCGCGTTCGCCGCCGCGTGTTCGGCGGCTTGGACCACTCGGCTGCGCCATTCGGGCGGAGTCCGGCCGCCGCCCGGCTGGCAGCCGACGTCCGGCCCGGAATGCGTGTGCGTCGCCGACAGCCACACCAGTTCCGGCCGGGTCCGCAACGCCTCGGCCAGCCCGTCCGCCAGCGGCCCGGCGAGGTCGGTGTTCACGGCCGGCAGATCGGCCACGACCCAGGCGAACCGGCGCCCGCCCGCGCTGATCGTCACGGCGTGCACCTCCAGGGGGTCGAGCGTGCCGGTGCTCGTCCCGGTCCGGGCGGCATAACCGCCGAGCGGGGTGCCGGCGGGCACCGCGAGGCCCGCCCGGCCGTGGCCGATCCCCGTGGTCAAGACAGCGCCTGCGCGAGCCGGGAGGTGATGGCCGTCGGGTTCGTGATGGCCGCACCGACGACAACGGCATACGCACCCGCGTCGACCGCCGCCCGCACGTCGTCGGCACTGCGGTAGCGGCCTTCGGCGACCACCGGGCAGTCGAGCCGGGCCACCAGCGCGGCGACCAGGCCGACGTCCGGCCGCTCCGGCACCGGGCCGCCGGTGTACCCGGCCAGCGTCGTGGCGATCACGTCGGCGCCCGCCGCCCTGGCCGCGAGGCCCGAGGCGACGTCGTCCACGTCGGCCATCACCGGCACGCCCAGCTCTTCGTGGATCCGCCGGACCTGCTCCCGGAGCGTGCCACCGCCGGGGCGCGGCCGCGGGGTGCCGTCGACGGCCACCATCACCGCGCCGGCCCGTACCACCGCGGCGGCGTCCTCGAACGACGGCGTGATGAACACCCCGCCCGGAGCGGCGACCTTGTTGATGCCGAGCACCGGAATGTCCACTTCGGACCGGATGGCGGCCACGTCGGCCGCCCCGTTCGCCCGGATGGCCCGCGCCCCGCCCGCGGCCGCGGCGGCGGCCATTCTCGCCATCGACGCCGGTCCGTGCAGGGGGTCGCCCGGCGGTGCCTGGCACGACACCAGCAGGGCACCGGACGGGAACGGCAGCGGACTGTCCACTGTGTCCTCCTTGACGACGGGAAAGGCGTTCGTAATACGGTGTACGGACAAGAGACGGGCATACGGACCGGGCTCGGACGTGGCGAGCCGGACGGCGCCGTCCAGCGGGTCACCGGCCGCGGGGGCGAGCCGAGCCGTGGGGGAGAGGTCGGCCAGCCGCTTCCGGAGCGGGTCCAGCAGCAGTTCACCCGCCTCGAAGACCCGGCCGGTGCAGGCCACCGGAACGGCGACGCCGCGGTCGAGCACGTGCACCGCGGCGGCGATGGTGTGCGCCAGGTCTTCGGCCGCGCCGGTCACGATCGCGGCCGCGACCGGGTCACGGTCAGCGGCCGCGGCGAAGACCTCGGGCGCGAAGGCCGCGATGACGGCGACCGGCGCCGGGGTCTGGTGGATCCGCTGGGCCAGATCGGGTCCGAGGCCGAAGCGCCGCTGGGCGGCGGCAGTGAGGATCGTCGCCGCACCCCGGCCGTCCGCGGCGGCGAGGACCGCGCCGAGCCCGGCCCGGCCGATCGCGAACCCGCTTCCGGCGTCACCGAGGAGGTACCCGCCGCCGTCGACCTTGCGGTATTCGCCGTCCTCGCCTACCGCGAGGCCGACCGTCCCGGTCCCCGCCGCCAGGACGACGCCGTGGCCGTGCCGCAGTGCCCCGGCGTGCGCGGTCACCATGTCCTCGCACAGCCGCACCTCGGCGGCCCGCAGTACCACGGCGACCCCGGCGGCGAGCCGGTCCCGGTCCGCGGGCTCGGCCGGGTAGCCGGTCAGGCCGAGGCAGACGACGCCGACCGGTCCGGACAGCCCGGCGTCCAGCGCCGCGATCCGCACCGCGTCGGTGATCGTGACGGCCGAATCGCCTTGGCGGTAGTCGAACCCCGGGCCCTTGCCGACGCGCGATTCGGGGCCGGACACCAGCCGCAGCGCGCTCTGGCCGCTGTCGACCGCGACCCACGGGGCGGTCATCGGATGCCGGCCGACATGGTCACGCCTTCCACGAACTTCCGTTGCAGCGTCACGAACAGCAGGATCGTCGGCAGCGCGGCGAGCAGCGCGGCGACGAGCATCATCGGCACCGCGGCGCTGCCCAGGTTGTCCGCCTGCATGGCCGCGAGCCCGACCGGGAGCGTGCGGTGCTCGTCGTCCGAGGCGATCAGCAGCGGCCACAGGTGGGAGTCCCAGTTCAACATGAAGATGAACAACGCCAGCGCCGCCATCGGGCCCTTCACTACCGGGACCACAATGGACACCAGTGTGCGCAGGTCGCCCGCGCCGTCCAGCCGGGCCGCCTCGAGCAGCTCGTCCGGGACGTTGCCGATGGCCTGGCGCATGAGGAAGATCCCGAACGCGCTGGTCCCGGCGGGGACGATCAGCCCGGCGAAGCTGTTCACCCAGCCCAGCGAGTACACCAGGCTGTACAACGGGACGTAGATGATCTCGACCGGGATCATCAGCGTCGCCAGCACGATCATGAAGGCGGCGTTGCGCCCGCGGTACTGGAACTTCGCGAAGCTGAACCCGGCCGCGGTGCAGGTCACGACGTTCAGCAGGGTGACGCTGACCCCGACCACCGTGCTGTTGAGGAAGTACCGCGCGAAGGGGGTTTCGGTGAACGGCAGCGTGAGATTGGACCACTCGAACGTCGTCGGGAGCCAGCGCAGCGGAACGGCGAGGACTTCCGACGCCGGCTTGAGCGCGGTCAGCACCGCGTAGACGAGCACGGACACGAACACCAGGCCGCCGAGCCCGGCGACGACCAGCGTCGTCACGCGCCCCACCCGGGCGGCGGTGCCGCGTGGCCCGCTCATCGGTCCCTCCGCGCGAAGACCTTGAGCTGCAGCAGGGTCAGCCCGAACAGCAGCAGGAACATGAGGACCGCGACCGCGGACGCGCGGCCCATCCGGGCGTTCTCGAACGCGGTCTTGTACACGAACAGGTTGACCACCTGCGTGCCGAATCCGCCGTCGGTGAGCACCAGCTGCGGGCTGAACGCCTGGAACCCGCGGATCACCGCCATCACCGAGCACACCGCGGTCACCGGGAGCAGCATCGGCCAGGTGATGTACCGGAAGCGCGCGAACGCCCCCGCACCGTCCAAACGGGACGCTTCGTGGAGTTCCGGGGGGATGGACTGGAGGCCGGCCAGGAACAGGATCAGGAAGAACCCGGTCTCCTTCCACACGCCCATCACGACCAGGCCCCACATCGCGCTGCTGGAGCTGGTGAGCCAGTTGAGGTGCAGGCCGAGCGCCTGGTTGAGCAGCCCGTCCGGGTTGAGCACCACGCGCCAGATCACCGACACCGCGACCCAGCTGATCGCCACCGGCAGGAAGTACAGCAGCCGCAGCAGGCCGCTGCCGGGGGCGCGGGTGTTGAGCGCGTGCGCCAGCACCAGCGCCAGCGTGAGGGCCGGCACGTAGGTGCCCACCGCGTACACCACGGTCTGCCACAACGCCGCGCCGAACTGGGGATCGGTGGCCAGGTAAGTGAAATTGCGGAACCCGATGAACTCCGGTGGCGCGGTCAGGCTGTAGTCGAACAACGACAGGTAGAACACTCGCAGCATCGGGTAGATCGCGAAGACGAGGAACAATCCCATCGCGGGCACCGCGAGCATCATGGCGACCGCGTTGCGCCGCCGTCGCGCCGGCTTGGCCCGCCGGGGCGCCGGGGAGTCCGGCGCCTGGGGCCGGATCGAGAGCACGGTCATCCGCCTCAGCTCCCCAGGCTGCGGTCGATCTGGTCGGAGGCCTTGCGGCTGGCCTCCGGGAGCGCGACGTGGTCGAAGACGGCGTCGTTCACCATCGTCATCATCGCGTCCTTGATCTCGGCGAAGTGCGGGGCCACCTCGTCGAACTTCCCCTGCTGGTACGCGGCCGACCACACGTCCAGCCCGGGCACCTGCTTGCCCGCGGCGCTGGTGTCCCAGCCCTTGACCGGCTGGATGAACTTCACGTCCGAAAGCCAGCGCTGCGACTGGCTCGCCAGGTAGGCGATGAACTGCCAGGCCTGCTGCTGGTTCTTGCTCGCCCGGCTGACCCCCCAGTAGTAGCCGTACCAGCGGTTCACCGGTTTCGCCGGGTTCACCTGCGGCAGCGGGACGAGCTTCAGCTGGGCGAAGGTGTCCGGATTGCTTTCCCGGATCTGCTCCATCGCCCACGGGTAGACCATGGCCATCGACTGGCGCCCGGTGGCGAGGTCGCTGAACGGCGAGGTCGCCTCGCGCGAGGTCTTGTTCGGATCCGCGGTGCGGCCGGCGCCGGTGGCGAGGTCGGTCCAGATCTTCAGCGCCGCCTCGGCCGGTGGCGCGGTGACGGTCGCCTTCTCGTGGTTCGCGTCGGTGATCGTGCCGCCGGTTTCGTTGAGCAGCGTCTGCAACTGCTGGGTGTACCAGCCGGCACTCAGGTAAAGGAAGCTGAACGCCTGGGTGTGCCCGGCGGCCGCGAGCTTCCGCGACGCCGAAGCGACGTCCTGCCAGGTCTTCGGCGGCGCGTTCGGGTCGAGCCCGGCGTCGGCGAAATGCTTGGTGTTGATGGCGAACGCGGTCGCGTTGAACTCGCTCGGAAGGCCGTAGAGCTCGTTGTCCGCCGACGCGCCGTCGAGCGTTCCCGGCAGGTACCGCGCCTTCAACGCGTCCTCGGACGCCACCCCCAGCGCGCCGTAGTCGATCGGGGCGAGCAGCCGTTTGGGCAGGTACTCGCCGCGCAGCGTGGTGTCGTCGAGGTTCAGCAGGTCCGGCCCGCTGCCGTTGCTCATCGCGGTGAGCATCTTCGTGTCGAACTCGTCGTTCGGGATCTGCTGGTACTCGATCTTGACGTTCGGGTGCAGCCGCTCGTACTCGGTGATGAGCGTCTGGTTGAGCTTGATCATCGGCGGATGGGTGTGCGTCCAGAAGGTCAGCGTCACCTTTCCGTCGCCCGAGCCGCCGCCGCACGCGGAAAGCGTGGCGGCGGCCATGATCGCCGCGAGGATCCCGGCGCCCGCCCGCCGGATGTGCCGCAGGGAACGGAGTCCGCGCTTGGCCATGATGCCTCCAGGGTGGGGTGGGTGGCTGGGCAGGTGGGGGGTGGGGGGGTGACTGGGCAAGTGGGCTGGGTGGGTGGTCAGCTGGGCGGGCGGGGCCCGGGCAGGCGGGTCCGGTTCGGCCGCCGGAGGTCGGCGGTGATGGCGTAGCGGTCGCCGCGGTAGGTCGCCTCGCAGCTCTCCATCACCCGGCCGCGCGCGTCGAGGCTGATCCCGCGGATGCGCAGGCACGGCTGGCTGACCGGGATGCCCAGGTGCTCGGCGGTCTTCGGGTCGGGCAGCACCGGGTCCAGCCGGCAGGTCCCGGTGACGATGTCGGTGCCGTACCGGGTCGCGAGCAGCTCGTACCAGGAGCTGTCGAGGTCTTCGACGGACAGGCCCGGCACGTACCGGTCGGCGACGAAGGTGCGCTCCAGCGCCATCGGGGCGTCGTCGGCCAGCCGGAGCCGGACGAACTCGACCACGACGTCGCCGGCCGGGATCCGCAGCAGCCGGCACCGGGCGCGGCCACCCCGGCGGCGGCGCAGCTCCAGCGTGCGGCTGGCCGGCCGCATGCCGCGCCGGCGCATCTCCTCGGAGAACGACGTCATGGCCAGCCGGCGGCTGACCTTCGGCCGGGAGGTGAAGGTGCCGGTGCCCTGCCGGCGCACCAGCAGGTCCTCCAGCACGAGGTCGTCCATCGCGCGGCGGAGCGTCATCCGGGCCACTTGCCAGCGCCCCGCGAGCTCGCGCTCCGGGGGCAGCGCGGCCCCCTCGGGCAGGAGGTCGACGAGGTCGAGCAGGCGTGCCCGTACCTCGCCGATCTTTCCGGGAGCGGTCATAGTGCCCTCCTCGCCACCGCGGGCCACCGGATCCAGCACACGCCATGGGCGCGTCGTGGCCAAGGCCCGGGTTGTTTTCCCGTGGACCAATGCGTCTGCCGATGATGCCCCGGAAACGGTCCTCACCAGTAGGTTTCGTGGCCGGATTGGGCTGACAGTGGTCCACTCCGGGGGCCACCGGAGCGACCATCGCGGCGTTCGCGGTGCCCGGCCTGATCAGCGGGCCCGGGGCAGGCTAGTTTTCCCGGGTGAGCCTCCTCGATGATGTGGCCGAGCGTGACGGCTGGCGGTGCTGGGTGTGCGACGAGCCGGTCGACCCCGCCATGTCGGTGAACGACCCGCGGGGGCCCAGCGTCGACAGCCGGACCGCCGACCGGAAGGCCAAGGTCGCCGAGCGGCTGGCGCACCGCGGGTGCAACACCCGCCGGGGCGCGGTCAAGGTGGTGATCGCCTGGCCGGAGCGTCTGTACGTGGTCGAGCCCGCGCCGTTGATCACGGTCGCCGGGCGGCTGGAGCGCAAGGGGGGCCGTGAGATGGTGGCCCGTTGCCCGACCGAGAACGATGCCCAGGAGGCGGCGGACTGGCTGGTGGACCGGTTCTCCCGGCTCGTGCCAGGGCTGCCGGTGACCGCCAGCATCGAGGCGGGCGGCGGGCAGTTCCTCGTCATCCTGGCCGCCGGCCGCCGCTGACCCGGGATTGCCGAGCGCAGCCGACGTTCAGCTTCGCGGTGGTCCTGGCCCAGAGGCCGGACTCCGACCGGTATGCCGCCGCCGTCTGCCCCACGTGGTGCCGCCGTTGGCCGGTTCAGCACCGCGGAACCGCTCGGCGAGGAGCTCGCTCCGACCGCGCTGTTCACCCTCGCTACGGAGCAAGCCGCCTCCGGCCGCTGGACCGCCTACGCGGCCGCCGCCAGCCGCCGCGCTGACGAGCGGAACCGTTGGTACTGATCAAGGTCTGCGCGGCGACCGGACACGGCGCCGGTGCTGCCACCGAATTCGGGTGCCGGCCCCCAGCCGGACCGCTAAGGTGCTTTCGTGGCCACCATCGCGGATTCCCGCCGATTTACCGGCCCCCTGGCCCCCATCGGGCGCCGCGGGGGTCGAGTCCGGCCACTTCGGCTGCGCTGACCGGCCTCGCCGAGCGAGCTCACGGGCCAGGGGGACTGTCGTGTCCCGCCCGTCCGCTCGTTTCAGGAGGCTGTCATGCCCGCTCGGCTCACCACCGACCAACTCGCCGGTGACCTGGCCATCCGCGACCTCACCGATCCCGCCGCAGGCCCCCACGCCGTCCAGCTCGTCATTCACCGCATGGTCGGTGCGCTCGCGGATCTGTGGAGGTGCGAGGTCCGATGGTGGCGTGGCGACCGGATCGTCACCATCGACGACAACTACGACAATCTGGGTTACGCGCCCGAGGATGTCACCCGCGACGCGCGCTACACCCGCTACCTCGATCACCACCGGATGCTGCGCAGTCACTCCACCGCGATGATCCCGGCAGCCCTGCGCGCGCTCGCCGACGATCCGGCCGGGAACGTGCTGCTGGTATGTCCCGGAATCGTCTACCGCCGCGACGCCATCGACCGGCTGCATACCGGGACACCGCACCAGCTCGACCTGTGGCGCCTCACCCGCCGCACGCCGCCGATGGCCGGCACCGACCTGGACGAGATGATCGCCGCGCTCCTCGGCGCGACGCTCCCCGGAGCCGTGGACCGCCGGGAAGCCCGGGTCCACCCGTACACTCTCGGCGGCCGCCAAGTGGACGTGGCCCGTGACGGCGACTGGATCGAGGTCGCCGAGTGCGGCCTGGCCCACCCCCGCGTACTGGCCAAGGCGGGGCTGGACAGCTCCTGGAGCGGGCTGGCGCTGGGCCTGGGACTCGACCGAATGCTCATGCTGCTCAAAACCATCCCGGACATCAGGCTGCTCCGCTCCACCGACCCGGCGGTCACGGCCCAGATGACGAATCTGGATCCCTACCACCCCGTGTCGGCCATGCCACCGATCCGCCGCGACATCTCCATCGCCGTGGACTCCGACGACCTCGCCGAGGACCTCGGTGACCGCGTCCGCACCGCACTCGGCGACGACGCGGCCTGCGTGGAATCGGTGGAGATCCTCGGAGAAACGCCCTGCGCCGCGCTCCCTGCCCACGCTGTCACCCGCCTTGGCGCCCGCACGGACCAGAAGAACGTCCTCGTCAGGATCGTCCTGCGCCATCTCCGCAAGACCCTGTCGGATCAGGACGCGAACGCCATGCGCGGCCGCATCTACGCCGCCCTCCACCAGGGCACCGCCCGGCAATGGGCCACCGCTCCCGCACACACGCCGAAGCTCTGACGCCTGGTCCATTCAGGCACTGCGAAACCCCTGGCACGCTCAGGTCCGGAGGCCATCTCACCGGAGTTCTCCCAAGATCGTCACCGAACCAGTAGCCTCGCACCCGTGACTGCAGCACGGCTTCCGAAGATCGCGCTCGAAGAGGCCTACGAACACCCGGACAAGGTGGCGCGCGTCCTGTCCGATGAGGATCTGCTGGCCGACGTCTCCGACAAGGGCGGCGTCACGCCGGAGTTCTACCGGCCGGTGATGGAGAAGCTGCCGGAGTTCGGTGAGACCCGGCTGGGCAGCATGGACGCCGCCGGTGTGCGGCACAGTGTGCTTTCGCTGACCGCGCCGGGGATCCAGAGCATCCTCGATCCGGCCGAGGCGGTGGCCGAAGCCCGCCGCCAGAACGATTTCCTCGCCGAGCAGGTCGCTCGGCGGCCGGACCGGTACTCGGGTTTCGCGGCGGTCGCGTTGCAGGATCCGGAGGCGGCCGCGGCCGAGTTGCGGCGCGCGGTGCTCGACCTGGGGTTCCGCGGGGTGCTTGTCAACGGCTACACCAACGTCGGCGACGGGGCGCACGGGAGCTATCTCGACGAACCGCGGTACCACCCGTTCTGGGAGGCGCTGGGGGAGCTTGACGTGCCGTTGTACCTGCATCCCCGGCCGTCACTGCCGCCGGTGCTCGAGATGTACGCGGGGCACCCGGAGATGAAGGGCGCCACCTGGGGATTCGGGACGGAAACCGCGTCGCATGTGGTGCGGTTGCTGCTCGGCGGGCACTTCGACCGGTTCCCCACGGCGAAGCTCGTGGTGGGGCATCTGGGGGAGGGGCTGCCGGCGTTGCTGTGGCGCACGCAGCACCGGTTCGAGGACAACCCGTTCGGCAAGCGGCTGGGCAAGACGTTGCCGGAGTACGTGGCGGACAACATCTGGATCACCACGAGCGGGACGTTTTCCGACCAGGCCTTGGCCAACGCGATCCTGACGGTGGGCGCCGACCACATCCTGTTCTCCGTGGACTACCCGTATTCGGAGAACGCCGAGGCGGCCGAGTGGATCGAGCGCACGCCGATCAGCGAACTCGACCGGCGCAAGATCGCGTACGGCAACGCGAGCACGCTGTTCGGCATCGACCTGGACTGACTGCGGGCACCGGAGGGAGCAGGGCCACCGATGGCACCGGGTACCGCGTGCGTCAGGCGCTGCCGGGTTGCCGCCGTTCGGTGGGCTGCTCGGCGACGGGGCGGACGTCGTCCATGATCCGGTCGGCGTACTTGTCGAGCATGCGGGTGCCGACCTGCTGCGCGTAGCCGAGCAGCACCGACCACAGCAGCAGCGCGGCCTGCGAATCGACGTTGACGAAGCCGTGCGCGAGCCCGGCGCTGAAGCCGAGCAGGCCGACGATGGCCAGTGTCGCACCGAAGAGCACCTTGATCAGCCCCTGGTACCCGGTCAGCACGTACGGGCTCACCTCGGGGCGCCGCCGGATCATCAGCACCACGACCGACAGCGCCGCGCCGATCACGCCGAAGGTCTGCGCGAGCCAGACGTCCCAGCCGCTCGGGGCGTTCGCGCCGCTCGGGCAGACCGTTGTGGACGGTCCGAAGTGGTCGGCCGGGATGCACAGCGGAATCAGGCCGGGCCGGACGATGCCGAGGACGCCGAGCACGGTGTTGAGGACGAACAACGCCGCGGTCGCGATCACGAGCTTGTTGCGCAGTGAACGCGCCGCGGCGTGCGCGTCGTCGGACGCGTCGAACGCCGCCCGGAGCGCGTCGACCACGACGGCGCGGTCGGTGGCCGTGACCGTGCCGGACAGGTCCAGCTGGTGCAGCGCCTGCCAGCGCGGATCCTCGGCCGGGAGGTAGAGGTCGATGCGCGCCCGCAGGCCCGGCATCCGGCCGGGCAGCTGCGGGTCGGCCGAGATCGCGGCGATCTCGGCCTCGTGCAGGGCCCGCCAGGCGCGCTCGATGTGCCAGCCCGACCACCACGACACCAGCGACCACCACCGCCGCGGCGCACCGTACAGCGCCGCGTCCACCACCTCCAGCGACGACAGGGCCGCGGTCCTGGCGACCTCCGTGCCGGGAATCCCCTCGCACGCCGCGAGATCGGCGCGCACCCGGCGGGCCCGCGATTCCACCGTCAGCTGCCAGTCGGTGCCTTCCGCCCCGGATACCAGGCCGGCGAACCCGTTCTCGACCATCGTCATCACCTCTGATCGAGCATCGCAGCGGAAGGCCGCCGGCCGAGACGGCCAAACGCGCACTCCTCGGGCACGCTCGGTGATCGGCCCCGGCCGTTCGGGCAGACTGAACGGGGAACTCGGGAGGCGGCATGGTGACTGCTGAACTGCGTGGGCTGACCGTCCATATCGACACGGGCCGGTGGAGCGAGACCGTCCTCGACGCGGTGAACCTCGCCGTGCCTGAAGGCCGGATTACCGCTCTCCTAGGCGAATCCGGATGTGGCAAGTCCATGACCGCCGCCGCGCTGAGCGGCCGGCTGCCCACGTCGGCGAAGACCACCGGGCACGTGTGGATCAACGGCACGGACGTGCAGGACGAGCGAAGCTGGCGGCAGCTCCGGGGCCGGACCGTCGGCTTGGCGCCCCAATCGGGAGCCGTCGCCTTCACCGCGGGGGAGACCGTCGGCACGCAGTTGCGTGAGCTGGAACGTCGTCACCGGCGATGGACCCTCGACCGTGCCTGCGCCGCGGCCCGCTATCCGGTCGAGGCGTTCGATCTGTACCCGGGCCAGCACTCCGGCGGGCAGATCCAGCGGGCCGCACTCGCCGCCGCGCTTTTGCCCGCACCCGATCTGCTCATCGCCGACGAGCCCACCGCCTCCTTGGACGCGGGCCTCGCGCACGAGGTGTGGGGCGCCCTGCGCGAGTACGCGGACACCGGTGCCGCCGTACTCGCCATCACGCAGGAAGTGCCCTTGCTGACCGCCACCGGCGTCGCCGACCGCATGGTGTTCATGCGCGACGGCCGGATCACCATTGCCGGCCCCGCGACCGAGATCCGCGGCCTCGCCGACCCGTATGTGCAAGGCTTCTTCCGAGAGATCGGGGAATAGCTCGCCGCCGTTCCTCGCGGGGCGGCGGATCAGCGGGTGTTCTGGGGACGCAGCAGGCGTTCGTTGAGGTGTCTCCGCGCGTCTTCCACGTTGATGACGGAGTCCACCTTGATGATGCCGGCCAGGTCGGCGCAGGCTTCGGCGGCCGCTCCGGCGCGGGGCAGCATGAGGTCTTCGTAGGCGCGGACGGCGTGGTCGAGGCCGGGGTGGGTGGCGATCGCGGTGGCGAGGTCGGCGCCGTCGAGCATCGCGAGGTTGGCGCCGATGCCGTACGGGGGCATGAGGTGGGCCGCGTCGCCGAGGAGGGTGATGCCGGGGACGTGCTCCCAGGTGTGTCCGATGGGCAGGACGTGCAGGGGCCGGTTGACGAAGCCGCCGTCGGACTCGCGGATCAGGTCGAGCAGGCGGTCGTGCCAGCCGTCGAACACCGCGAGGAGGTGGCCGCGCACGGCTGCGGCGTCGTCGAGGTCCAGGCCGGCGGTGACGTGCCAGCCGAGGGGGACGTCGAGTCCGGCGTACACGCGGATGTGCCCGCCGCTGTTGCGTTGCGCGGACAGCATGGCGCGGCCGGACTTCGCCGCCAGGGTGCCGTTTCCGACCAGGCGCGCCAGGGCCGGGTGGCGGGTGTCGGCGTCGTCGAGCCAGGTTTCGACGATGGTGTCGCCCGTGTAGGCGGGGGTCGCGTCGGAGAGCGCGGGGCGGGTCCGCGACCAGGCTCCGTCGGCGCCGACGACGAGATCGAAGTCCTGGGTCGTGCCGGCACCGAAGTGCAGGCGGGCGGTGCCCTCGCCCGGGGTGACCGCGTCCACCGAGTGTCCCCAATGGACGGTACCGGGGGTGAGGGAGTCCAGGAACAGGTCGCGCAGCTGGCCGCGGTCGATCTCGGGCGCGTTGGTGGCACCGTCGGTGGGCTGCTCGTGGTGGACCAGCGCGCCGGTGATGGGGTCGAGTCCGCGCATTTCCTGGCCTTCGGGGCGGGCCAAGGCGCGGAACTCTTCGAACAGGCCGGCGGTGCGCAGCGCGGCTTGGCCGGTGTCGACGTGCAGGTCCAGCATGCCGCCCTGGGAACGGGCATGACGAGAGCTCTCGCGCTCGAACACGGTGACCCGATGGCCGTGCCGTTGGAGGGTCCGGGCGCAGGCGAGGCCACCGATACCGGCGCCGACGACCGCGATGTGAGGACTGCGAAGGGAGTTCATGCCAGCAGGAAATCACAACGACTACAAACATGCAACGTTCAATGTTTTGACTGTTTCACCTTTGGTCCGTACGGTGGCGGGGTGAGTGAGCAGACCGGCCGGCGCGAGCGCAAGAAGGCCCAGACCCGCCAGGCCCTGGCCGACGCCGCGCTCGAGCTGTTCCTCGACCGCGGCTACGACCAGGTGGGGGTCAGGGAAGTGGCTGACGCGGCCGACGTGTCGGCGACGACCCTGTTCAAGTACTTCCCGACCAAGGAGTCGCTGGTCTTCGACATCGACGAGGACGTCGAGGCGGCGCTCGTGGCCGCCGTGCGCGACCGTGCCCCGGGCCGGCCTCTGCTGCCGGCCCTGCGCGAGCACATCCGGCACCGGGCGACCACGGTCGCCGCCTATCCGCACACCGCCGCCTTCACCCGCATGATCGAAGACACCCCGGCCCTGCGCGACTACGCCCGCCGCATGTGGCTGCGCCACGAGACCGCCCTGGCCCAGGCCATCGCCGACGAGGCCGGCGCCTCCGCGGACGACATCGGCTGCGCCGCACTGGCCCGGTTCGCACTCGAGGCCGTCAGCCTGGCCCATCAACATCCTGACCCGCCCCAGGCGGTCGACACGATCTTCGCTTTGCTCGAACGCGGATGGGCAGCGACGTATCCCGACGCCTGAGCCGTGGCGTTTCGGCGCACTTACGCGCGCTGTATGCGGCAGAAGTGGATATTCGATTACGCACGAACTGCTGTATTCGGCGAGCCGGGAAGCCCGTGCAGATCTTGCGCCGGATAGGTGACCGGGCAGCTGTACATTTCGCGGGAAATTCAAAAGTTTAGAGCCTGACCTGCGCTGATACCTCAGTTCGGGTGACAACTCGCTCTCATTGTTCCCCACGGTCCGATTCCCCCACTGCGGCGGCGGGGCAGCGGGTATCCTGGAATATCGGGCACGGGAGGGGCCGCGGCATGTCGACGGGCAAGGCGAGCGGGCAGCTTGGCTGGCTGGCGGCGATTCTGGCACCGCCGGGTGCCGCGGCCGGGCTCTGGTCCGGCTGGGTCCACGCGCATTTCGTCCTCGCCGTGATCCTGTTGATCGTCTACGAAGGTGTGCTGGCGCTCCTGTCGTTCGTCCGGGAAGTCGCCTCGGAACTCGTCAAACGCTGGCGGGCGCGATTCATCGACTGGATCGACCAGAGCCTCGGGCGCAAACTGGTGCGCTTCGACCGCCGGTACCGGGAGTTCGTCCTCGCGACCCTGCGGTTCGTCGATCTCAAGGGCCTGGCGACCATCGGGCCCTACACGCCCCAGCTCGACGAGGTCTTCGTGGAACCCTGGCTGGTGCCGCGAAGCCCGCACCAGGTGATGTCGGACCCGCTGGCCGACGTGCCGGCCGAACTGACCGAGCGCTCGTCGCTGTGGGAACGGCTCGACCGGCCTTCCCCGAACGTGCTGGCGGTCGTCGGCGCGGCGGGCAGCGGCAAGACGACCCTGCTGCGCCACGCGGCCCGCCGGATCTGCCACACCAGGGGGAAGCGGCGGCGCACGGTGCCGATCTTCTTGTTCCTGCGCGATCACGCGGCCGAAATCCTGGCCACCCCGGCCGTGACGCTGGCGGATCTCCAGCGCGGCACGCTCGGGCGATATCGGGAGGACGAGCCGCACGGCTGGTTCGAACAGAAACTGCGCGACGGTTCGTGCGTGGTCCTGCTCGACGGGCTCGACGAAGTGCCGGCCCCCGGCGACCGCCGCTCGGTCTCGGACTGGGTGGAGCGGCAGATCGGCCAGTACCCGGGGAACGACTACGTGATCACCTCCCGCCCGCACGGCTACCGGGCCGCCGCGATCACCGGCGCCACGGTGTTCCAGGTGCGGCGGTTCACCGACGAACAGGTCGCGCGCTTCGTGCGCGGGTGGTACCGGTCGATCGAGCAGCAGACCACCGGCGTGGACGCCGACGAGCTGGAGTCGCGCGCCGTCTCCGCCGCCGACGATCTGCTCGATCGGCTGAGGAATTCGGCCGCGCTGCGCGAACTCACCGTGAACCCGTTGCTGCTGACCATGATCGCCAACGTGCATCACTACCGCAGCGCGCTGCCCGGGAGCCGGGCCGAGCTCTACAGCGAGATCTGCGAAGTGATGCTGTGGCGGCGGCACAGTGCCAAGCGGCTGCCGATCGAACTCGGCGGGGACCAGAAGGAACTGCTGCTGCGCCAGCTCGCTTTCACCATGATGGAGCGCCGGATACGGGACCTCCCGCGCTCCGGGGTGCTCGCCGCGCTCAAACCGATGCTGCGCCGGGTCTCCAAGGACCTCACGGCGGAGGCGTTCCTGGCCGACGTCGGTGCCAGCGGGCTGCTGGTCGAACGTGAGAACGGCCTGTATTCCTTCACCCACCACACTTTCCAGGAACATCTCGCCGCCGTGCACATCCAGGACAAGGGACCGTCCGGCCTGCTCCCGGGGAATGTCGACGACGAGTGGTGGCGGGAATGCACGCTGCTCTACTCCGCCCGCGCGGACACCGACCCGATCATCCGGGCCTGCCTCGAGTCCGGCAGCGTCATCGCGCTCGCGCTGGCGTTCGACTGCGCGCAGCACGCCCGCGAGATCGACCCCGCGCTGCGGGACCAGCTGGACGGGCTGTTGCACTCGAGTTACGCCGCCGACACCGATCCGCGCCGCCGCAGGCTGATGGCGCGGGTGATGGTGAACCGGCATCTGCGTAATCTCACCCCCGCCGCCGGGACCGCGCGCATCTGCGTCCAGCCGATCACCGGTGACATCTACTGGCTCTTCCTCGCCGACACCGGCACCGCGCCTCCCGACGATCCGCGGCCGTTCGTCCCGGGGGCCGGCGGTCCGGTGGTCGGGGTGCGACCGGCCGACGTGCTCGGATTCATCCAGTGGGTCAACGAAATCGCCGGCGGCGGGCAGGTCTACCGGCTGCCCAGCCGCGCCGAGATCAAGGACCCCGCGGTGCGGCACGCGCTCGGTCAGCCCGCCGGGCCGTCGGGCAGCCTCAGCGTGTGGCTGCGGCCGGACGCGCCGGGGGCGCTGGAGCTGTGGACGGCGGAGGACGGGCCGCACCCCCACACGATCACCTCCGGGGACCTGATCCGGCACGTCACCCAGGATCTCGAGGGCTCGGCCACGACACTGGCCAGGTTGCTGGTGATCCGGTCGCTCGTGCTGCTGCGGTCCGTCTCGTTCAATCTCGATCATGGCGTGGCGAATGCCCGTGCCCACGACCTGACCGGCGAACTGGTCCGCGGCCTGGCCGGCGCGGCGGAGCTGGCCCACGCCGGCGAGCCGGCCTTGGTCCGGCTGCTCGATTCGGCGACGGCGCGCGCTTCCGATCTGGCGCGCGCGGTCGGCCGGGAGGTCGACCGCGCCGAAGCCCTCGACCTGGCCCGCCTGCGTGATCTCGGCCGTCTGCACACGCTGAACAACACGCTGGCGCTGGACCTCTCCCTGGGGCGCCCGTTCGACACGGCCCGCAAACGCGGACCGGACAAGGAAAGCGACCTGGTGCACGACCTCGACCGGTCCCTGTCCCGCGATTTCGAGTATGCCCGCCGGTTGGCCGGTGCACTGGGCAAAGACCTCGACCGGGCCCTCGAACCGGAACTCGAACTGGACCTGGACATCGTGCTCGGCCTCGACCTGGCCCGCGACGCCGAGCGCGGCCCGGCACCGTCCGCCGAGTTCGAACGGCATTTCACCCGGCTCACCGGACCGGCACTGGCTCGTGCCCTCGCGCAGGCGTTGCACGAGTCCCAGGACCTGAAAACCGGGGACTGGCACCGGTTCCAGGATGCGTTCGCGCGTGCTTTCGTGGCCGCCGCGGACATCGGCACCACCGGCTACGTCGTTCCGCCCGGCTCGCTCGCGGCGGAGATCCAGCGCGCCTGCGAAGCTGTCCGGGCCGGGGCCGGTCCGGCCGCGGGCAGGCTCGGCGAGGTCACGGTCCGGCTGGAGGAACTCGCGGTGCCCGTCTTCGGCCGCGAACGCGAACTCACCGTGGGCACCGCGAAGGCGATCCGCATCGCCGCGCTGTGCCTGGCGGCCGAAGCGGAAACGTTGGCGGACAGCGGTTCCGCCGCCGCGTTCCGCCGGGTCGCGGCGGGGGTCAGCCTGCTCGAGCTCCGCCGCAGCAGCCAGTCGCCCGCCACCGAGACGATCGTGCTCGCCAGTGCCTGAGACCGGTATCCGATGTCTCGTGACCGGTGGCGGGCCACCACCCGGGAGTCCGATGTGGACTCGGTGACACTGCATGTGGCGGCTCGCCGGCATCTGATGGAGCGCTACGACGAGCTGGTCGGCCGCTACGCCGCGCTGCCCAACCAGGGACGCGCCGAAGACGGGTACAACTACCGTCCCGAGGCGTGGCGGATCTTCCCGCGCTACAACGTGGTCGCGGCGATTCTGGCGGGGGTCGAGCGGCTCGATCCGGACCGGCTTCCCGAGCCACCGGACCTGCTCGACCAGCTTGTCGAGGCTGCGGCCACCGCCCAGTCGCTGTTCACCGAGCCGGCGTCCAACGAGGTGGCCGCGGCGGTGATGGCCGAGGAACGCCGTCTCTTCGCCTCGACCGTGCGGGGGTGGGCCGCCCGCGACGATCTGCCGGTACGGCCACTGCCGTACCGGCGCGTGCTCACCTCGGCCGAATCGGCTGCCCGGCAGCGGCAGCTAAACCAACGATGGGGGCTGGTCGGCCGACAGTGGCATCCGATGATCGCCGGACCAACCCCGCCGGACGTGCTGGTGCTGGCGGAGGAGTCCATGTGGGACGGCCAGGCCGTCGACCACGTGCGCGCCGCGCTGCGCACGGCGGGCGCTGGCCGCGTGACCGAGTTGCGCGAGTACGGCGAGGACTACCTCATCGACGTGGACCTCGTCGCGCCTCGGTACACCGGTGCCGAAGGCGTATGGAGCGACGACACGCTCACCTGGATCGCCTACGCATCCTTCGAAGGAACCGTCGCCTTCGGAGGCCACCTCGCCACCATCCTGACCACCACCTGGCCCGGCCTCGATCACTGGCGCTGGACTTCCTGACCCCGATCGCCACGCCACAACCGGGCAGGCAAAGGACATCGAGCGATCAGGGCCGGCGGTCCTTCTCGGTGGCAACGGCGGAGGCGGAGAGGAGCGTCGCGCCGGCGAGGCTGCCCCAGAGGGCGGCCGGGCCGTGGGAGGCGAGCGCGGTGATGACCGCCGGGGAGACGGCGAGGCCGAAGCCCGTGGAGAGCTGGAAGCGGGCGAGGGCGCGTCCCAGGACGTGGGCAGGACGTCACCGAGGAGTCGTTCCACCGGCTGCTGCGCAACTACGGCGAGTGGCACGAGCGCAACAGCGCGCCCGATTCCCGCTACGCCAGCCTCTTCAGCCCGCTGCTGCTCACCGGGCGCAAACCGGGCGACGACCCCGGCGGGTTCGCCATGGTGGCCACAGTGGACGGAGCCCGCCCCGATTCCGACGGGCTGCTGCGCGACTACCTCGCGGAGGTCACCGACGGCGTCCCGGGCACGGCCACGGTCGATCCGCCCCACCGGCTGCCGTGGCTGGCGGCGGTGAAAGCCGGGGCACTGAGCCAGGCCGACGAATCCGGGATGTTCAAAGCGAAAGCGGCCTACCTGCGGAGACGGTTCACCGACGAGCAGATCGGGACCGCCTACACCCACCTGACCAGCGCGGACCACAAACACGGCGTGCAGCGGGATGGTGAGGCGGCCCTGGCCGGCGAGGCCGGCCGCCAGTGGCAGTCCTGCCCAGCCCGGCGACTTTCGACACCGTGCGGAGCCAGTGGGGCAAGGCAGGAGGCCGCCGCAGCGCACGACATCAGCGCCACGGGCCACGCGCGCGGCAAGATCGTCATCACCGTGCGGACGATTCGGCCCGCAGCAGGGCGGCCGCTCCCGGGGCCATGAGCGGAAACAGTGGCCGGGGTAGTAATTTCACTCAGGATCGAGGGGAGCGGACGGAGTGGCACGTCTTCATGTCGGCTGCGCGATGTGGACGCACAAGGCGTGGGCCGGGAGGTTCCTGCCGCCGTCGCTGCCGGCCAAGGAGCGCCTGCGGGCCTACGCCGGCTGGTGCAACGCGGTCGAGGGCAACACCACCTTCTACGCGACTCCCGCCCGGGACACCGTCGCCACGTGGGCGGAACAGACGGACTCCGGTTTCCGGTTCGTGGTCAAGCTGCCCAAGGTCGTCACGCACGAGCGCCGGTTCGTGGGTGTCGAGACGGAGATGCGGGCGTTCCTGGACGCGATCGAACCCCTCGGCGAACGGGCGGTGCTGTGGAGCCAGTTGCCCGGCTCGTTCGGCCCTTCGGACGTCGAGGCCCTCGGCCGCTTCCTGCGCCGGCTCCCGGCCGGCCGCCGGCGCGCCGTGGAGGTGCGTCACCCCGGGTTCTTCACCGACGCCGGCTCGACGTCGCTGCTGGAGGGGGTGCTCGCCGGCGCGGAGGCCGAGTGGGTGCCGTTCGACACCACAGTCTTCTTCCGGAGCCCACCGGCCAGCGAGGCCGAGCAGGATGCCTGGGCCAAGAAACCGCGGCTGCCGCGGCGGACGCGGGCGCTGACCGACCGTCCGATCGTCCGCTATCTGGGCCGGGACTCGGTCGAGGAGACGGTTGAGGGGTGGCGGCCGTGGACCGCGGTGGTCGCCGGCTGGCTGCGGGAGGGCCGGTCGCCGACGGTTTTCCTGCACACCCCCGACAACGACGACGCGCCGGCGCTCGCCCGCCGGTTCCACGACGACGTGCGAGCGCTGGTGCCCGGTCTCGACGCACTGCCCGAGCCGGAGCCGGTTGAGCCCGCGACCCTGTTCTGAGCTTCGACGAGGCGGTCACCAGGTCACGGGGAGTGCGGTCAGGCCGCCGTTGAGGAGGTCCCGCCGGATCGTCAGGTCTTCGACGGGCACGGCGAGGCGCAGAGCCGGGAACCGGGGAATCAGGTGGGTGAACACGGACTGCAGTTCCATCCGGGCCAGCGGCGCGCCGATGCAGTAGCGGGCACCGTGCCCGAAGGTCAGGTGGGCCGAGGCAGTGCGGGTGAGGTCGAGGCGGCCGGGTTCGGCGAAGACGGCGGGATCTTGATTGGCGGCGCCGTTGCTGAGCAGCACGAGCTCGCCCGCTTGGACCGTGACGCCGTCGACCTCGAGATCCGTTCGCGCGTAACGAGGGATTCCGCCGCTGCTTTTCCCCGGCGCTCGTAGGAGTTCTTCGATCGCGTTCGGGACGAGCTCGGGATTGTCGCGCAGCGCGTTCCATTGGCCGGAGTTCGTGAGCAGGAGCAGCGCGCTCATGCCGATCTGGGCCGCGGTGGTTTCGTGGCCGGCGAACAGCAGCGCCATCGACAGCATGGCGGTCTCCTCGTCGGAGACCCCGTCGGTCGCGCACAACCGGGAGATGACGTCGTCGCCCGGGGATGTGCGCTTGCCGGCTACGAGGCGCAGGCCGTAGCCGAACAGTTCGCCCAGTCCTTGTTCGGATCTTGCCCGGTCGCGGGTGTTGGCGGCCGCTTCGGACCAGGCACGGAACTGGTCGCGGTCCTCGTACGGGACACCGAGCAGGTCGCAGATCACCAGGATCGGCAGCGGCAGGGCCAGCGCGGCATGCAGGTCGGCGGGCTGCGGGCCGGCGCTCAGGTCGTCGAGTAGCTGCGTCGTGAGTGCGTCGATGCGTGGCCTGAGCGCCCGCATGTGCCTGGCGGAGAAGTGCGGTTGCAGCAGGGCGCGCAGCCGGGCGTGGTCGGTGTGCTCGGTGTCGAAGTCTCCTTGCGGGCCGCCGGACAACGCCGACTCGCCGGCCCGCGCCGCGCTCTCGGGATCGCGGTGGGACCGGCCCAGCCGGTCGTCGGTGAGCAGGCGTCGCACCTGCTCGTGGCCGGTGACCAGCCAGGCCTCGTCGCCGACGGCGGTGCGGACCCGGTGGATCGGCCCCTGGGCCTGCAAGGCGCGCAGCCGGGGCGCGACGGCCAGCAGGTCCGGTTGCTCGAAAGGCAGCTGGGCGGCAGCGCTCACGATGAACCCCTTGGTGAACTCGCAGTTGTATATTCTGATGTAAACAACGGTACTTGTATACTCTGGTGTTGACAAGTGGAGGTGGGATGGCGACTGAACCGGAGGCCGTCCGGCGTTTGCCCCGCGCCGAACGGCGCGAGCAGATCCTGGACGCGGCGACCCGGGCGTTCGCGCGCAGCGGGTACGCCGCCACCGGCCTGGACGACGTGGCAGCCGAGGCGGGGATCACGCGTGTGCTGCTGTACCGGCACTTCGACTCGAAGAACGACATGTACCGGGCCGTGCTCGACCGGGCCGGCGCCCGGCTCGGCACCGCGATGGGATCCGGGGACTACGACGAGGGCAGCCTGCCCGCGCTGACGCGCAGCGCCGCGGCCGATCCGGACGGTTTCCGGCTGCTGTTCCGCCACGCGGTGCGAGAGCCTGAGTTCCGCGACGTGGTGGACGGCATCCGAGCCGCCTCCGCCGAGGTCACCCGCAAAGAGCTCGGCGCCACGATCCCGCCCGGCCCGTGGCTGGACTGGGCGGTCCAGCTGGTTCCGGCGGTCACCATCGAGGCGGTGATCGCCTGGCTCGACGCGGGACAGCCGGATCCGGATCAGGCCGCGGGCCGTATCGCCCGGATCGTGCGCGGCATCATCGACGTGGCTGGGGCCGTTGACCGCCCGAAGAAGTAACGACATGGGCGACGGACATGGCGGCGGTGTCGCCAAGCGACGACCCCCGGCATTTCTCCGAGCTGAGCGGCAACCATCGTCTCGATGGCCCCGCCTCCGGCCAACTCAGCGGATGCGCTGGTACCGAAGGTAAACGACCCGGGAGCTGAAGGTCCGGGACTCGATCAGCCGCAGCTCGAGGGGCGTGGCCAGCGGCGGGAAGTACGGGGTGCCGCCGCCGAGGACGACCGGGTAGACGAACTGGCGGTACTCGTCGATCAGGTCCTCGGTGATGGCCTCCGCGGCCAGGCCCGCTCCGCCGACGGACACCACGCCCTCGCCCGGCTTGTCGCGCAGCCGGCCGGCCTCCGTGGCGAGGTCGCCGGTGGCCAGGCGCGCGTTGCCCGCCACCGAAGTCAGCGTCCGGGAGAACACCACCTTCGGGATCGGCCGCCAGATCCGGGCGAACTCCAGCTGCGCCTCGCCGGGCATGGTCTGCTCGGCGTTCTCCCAGACCAGCATGTCCTGGTACAGGCCGCGCCCGCACAGGTATGCGGCAAGGTGACGGGTCTGCTCGACGTGGAAGCCGAACTGCTCGGCGTCCGGGCCGCCCCAGCCGATGTCGCCGTCCGGGCCCGCGATGAACCCGTCCAGCGACACGCTCATCGAGTAGATCACCGGCAACATCGGGTACTCCTCAGCGGCTGGGTGATGCGTTCGAACAGGTCGAGGTCGTTGACGATAGTAGTCGCGCCGGCAGCCCCAGGGGGCCAGTTCCATCCGGGGGTGACCGGGTCACTCGTCAGACTGATGTCCATTGTGCCGCCCGCCGGCGGCCGCTGGACTGGTCGGGCCGGTCTCACGCGGAACGGAAGGACATGTCCATGTTTGGCCACTCACGTCGCAGCCTGGTCGGGGTGCTGCTTTCCCTGGCCACGGTCACCTTGCTGGCCTGCCCGGTCGCGTCCGCGGCCGGGACGGCGCAGCAATCCGCCGTCAACGGCGGTGACGCGATGTACACCGTCTCACCGGGACCAGGCCGCGAGCCGTACTACTGCTCGGCGGGGTTCGCGATCGTCGTCAAGGGGGTCCGGTACCTCCTCACGGCCGGGCACTGCACCGGGCACGGGCTCGACTGGAAGGACATCGGCTCCACTGTGGACACCCACTTCCCGGTGACCGATTACGGCCGCGTCCGGGACGTCTCCGGCTCCGGGCCCGGCCGCGTCGACCTCTACAACGGCAGCACCCAGCGGATCCTGCGCGCGGGCACCCCGCGGGTGGGGCAGCGAGTGTGCAACAGCGGCATGACCAAGAAGAAGATGACGTGCGGGAAGGTCCTCGGCCTCAACCAGACCGTGGACTACGGCGGCGGCAAGCAGGTAGTCGGGACGATCGCCACCGACATACCCGTCGCGAGCGGCGACAGCGGCGGCCCGTTGTTCTCCGGCAGCATCGGCTACGGAGTGCTGTCCGGCGGGAACAGCCAGGTCAGCTTCTTCCAGCCGCTGCCGCCCGTGCTCACCGCGTACGGCGCCTCCCTCGCCTGACAGTCAGGCTTTGCGGGAGGTCAGCGCCAGCAGGCAGCCGATGGCGACGGCCGTGACGAGGCCGGCGACGAGCAGCATCGGGTTCAGGGTGGTGGACGGCGCGGCGGCGGCCTGCTGGGCGACCGCCGGCTGGGGCTGGTCCGTGGACTGAGGCTCGGCCGGAGCGGCGGTGCTGGGCGGCGTCGAGACGGCGTTCGCCGGTGGTGCGGCCGCGCCCGTGCGGGTGGGCGCCGCGGCTGTGCGCTTCGAAGTGGGTGCGGCGGCCGTGGTCCGGGCCGGAGCCGGCCGGGCGGGCGTGGGGGCGGGCTGGACGACGGCCTGGGCGCGCATGTCGGGGTGCACCGAGCAGTAGTAGGCGTAGGTGCCGGCCGTCCGGAAGGTGTAGCTCCAGCTTTGCCCCTGTGACAGCAGCGGGCTGCGGAACGCGACGGGCGCGCTGGTCGTGACGACGTCGTGCGGGGCGGTGTCGTGCTGGATCCAGGTGACGGTGTCGCCGGCCTGCACGGTCAATGACGCCGGGGTGAAGGCGTAGTCCTGCATCATCACGGTCTGGGTCGCCGCGGTCGCGGGCGGCGCGACGGGGCCGGCGAGGACGAGGAGGACGGCAGCGGCGAGCAGGGCGAGGAGACGGTTCATCGGACGAACTCCGCGGCGAACTCGACGCGGATCGGCCGGCGGGCGAGGAGCCGGACGATCGGGTTTCCCGTCCTGAGTGGACGGCGCGGTGGTGGCAGGGTCCCGCGCAGCCAAAGGATGACGTGGCCGCGCTCGGGGTGCCGCAGCTCGCCGTCGAGGACGAGGTCGCGGGCCGAGTCGCCGATGGCCACGCGGCCGGTGATGTGCACGCCGTCCTGGATCCGGACCTCGTCGCTGGTGAAACCGAGGCTGGGCGATTCCCCGGCGCACAGGCCACCTTGGCCCGTCACCACCTTGGCCGGTAAGGGAAAGGGTGTCCGGAGTGACGCGGTGGCGAGCTCGACGGCCAGGGTGGCGCCCTCGGCGCTCACGGTGAACACCGCGTGGTCCACGGTCAGCCGGGCGTGGGGCCACCGGATCCCGAACAGCCGCGTCGTCAGCTCGGTCACGCACCGGCCGGGCCGGACGGTGTAGCGGCCGTCGATGTCCATAGAGGACGGATCGGCGAGCGCGAGATCGCCTGCCGCGGGCAGGAACCGGGTTTCGGCGGGCACAAAGTCCTCCGGGGGAGTGGTGGGCGGTCCGGGGCGGGTCGTCGGGGTGGCCCGCCCCGGACCGGGTCGTCAGGCGGTGGTCAGCAACTGGCCTGGTCGAGCAGCGGGGTCAGGACGCTTTCGAGCCAGACGGTGTGGGTCTTGATGTACTGGTCGAGGTTGAGCAGGTCCGTCACCTGCTGGCCGAGGGACTCTTCGAGGTGCGCGCTCTTGATGTGCGCGATGATCGGCGCGAGGGTGTCGGTGACGACCTTGTCGGCCGACCCGTCCAGCACCGGTGCGAGCACGGTCTCGAGCCAGACGGCGTGGGTCTTGATGTACTGGTCGAGGTCGAGGATGTCCTGCACCTGCTGGCCGGGCGAGGTCTCCAGGTGCGCGGCCTTGATGTGGTCGATGATCGGCTGCAGCACGGCCTTGGGCACGCAGTCGCCGGCGGCCGGCGGGGTGTCCGACGGCATCGGCATCGAGGAGCTGGCCGGGGCCGAGGTCGGCGGGGCCGTGGGGCTCGACGGCGGCGTCGTCGAGCCGCCTTCGACGGTCACGGTGGCCTTCATGTCCGGGTGGATCGCGCAGTAGTAGGAGTAGGTGCCGGCCTTGGTGAAGGTGTGCGAGTAGGTGCCGCCCGTCTGCAGCGTCGGGGAGGTGAACTTCTCCGGGCCGTCGGTGACGACGACGTTGTGCGGCGCGGTGTCGTGGTTGGTCCACGTCACCGTGTCGCCGACGTCGACGGTCAGGGTGGCCGGGGAGAATTTGTAGCCCATCATCTCGACCGACTTCGCTGACGCCGCAGCAGGAGCCGCCGCCGCGTCGGCCTGTTCCTGGCTGAGGCCTTGGTAAAGCGGCACGGCCAGCGGGCTCTGCGCGGAGAGCGCCGCCAGGTCGACGGCGGTGGTGGCCGGCCCGGCCGCCGGTGCCGGCTGCCCCGTGCGCATGGTCGTGAGGCTCACCATGGCCAGCGCCAGTGCGACGACCGCGACCGCGATCGGCCACCGACGCCGACGGGCCACCGCGGGCGGGGCGTCGGGCCGCGATCCGGTGGCGGCAGAGGGGGATTCGGGGTTGTCCATCAAGGGTTTCCCTTCCGGAGTGGAACGTTCACCGACCGGGGCTGGCGGTGACGAGGAGGCTCGCCGCGAACAGCACCACCACGACGAGCGTGGTTTCCGCGGCGACGGAGTAGACGAACGGGCGCACCGTGGCGGCGTCGCCGCGCAGCACCACGGCGAAGTCGAGCCGCCGGGCGACCCAGCTTTTGCTGCCCTGCGCGATCAGCAGCACCACGGCGAGCACCGCGAGCTTGACCAGCAGCACCCGGCCGTAGCCGGTGGTGAACAGCCGGCCGACGTCGCCGAGCGTCTGCAGCGCCAGCACACTTCCGGCGACGATGACCAGGAGCACGGAGGCCATCGCGAGTTTCGAGTAACGGGGCACGACGGCGGCCAGCTCACCGGGTTCGCGCCGCGGCAGCACCCCGAACAGCAGCATCGCGAGCCCGCCGATCCAGGCGCAGATCCCGGCCAGGTGCCCGAAATCCGCCAGCTGGCTCAGCAGCGGGTGCGCGCTCTCGGCCGAGTGCCCGGTCAGCCCCGTGGTGCGCAGCAGCCCGATCGAGACGGCTCCCGCGCCGACCCGCCACGCCGTCGACGTCGCGGCTCGCCGGCCCCGCTGCAGCAGATCGGCGAGGACCACCCCGCCGAGCACCCAGAGCAGCGCCTTCGAGAACCAGATCCGGCCGAACTGGCTGGTCAGAACCTGCCCGAGCAGATCGGGGTCGAACAGGTCCGCGGGCGAGCGCTGCGTCACCCAGACGCCCTGCAGGCCCAGTCCGGCGATTGTCCCTGCCAGGCCGAGGATCCAGCCCGTCACGAGCACGCCACGCGCCCGGCGCTGCTCACCGCCGCCCGGCCACAGCAAGGCGAGGAAGAACAGCCCGCCGATGAACAGGGCCATGCCGGCGTAGTCGACGCAGCGCGCGAGGACGTACAACGCCTTGGCGGAAGTGAGGTCCACGGGCTCAGCCCCCGCTGGCCGGGGTCGCCGGGGTGGGCTGGATGCCGGGAAGCACCGCGGGGGCCGTCGCGGGCTGCCCCGGGGTTTCGGGCTGCGGCCGGCACGAGCCCAGGATCGCGGCGAGGATCCCGTCCGGACCGGTCAGCCCGGCACCCGCGGTAAGGTCGCCGACGAGGGGCAGGCCGCTCGCCGTGTCGAGCACCGGCTGCGCCAGCCCGGGTTGACAGTCCGGGACCGGGTTTCCTGGTGGCGTAGGCGTTCCCGTGCCCGGGTCCGGCGGAGGTGCTTCCGTGCCGGGCGGCACGGAGCCGGTGGTCGGCGGGGCCGGCTCGGCCGACGGCGTGTCGGCGACCGGGCCGGTGGCCGGGAACCCGTCGGCCGGTGGCGCGCCGACGTCCGGCATGGCGGGCATCGGCTGGACGTCATTCGCCGGGGGCAACTGGCCTGCCGGCAGGGGTTGCCGCGCCGGTTCCTGTGGTGCGGCCGGGGTCTGCGGCGGGCCGCCGGCCGTCACCGAGGTGCCCGCACCGGCCGGCGTGGTCTTCAGGCCGAGGCCGGAGGCATAACCCACCACCACGACGACCGCACCGGCCAGGCAGGCCGCGACCACGTGATCACGCTGGAAAGCGCGCCCTCGAGAAGCCGACACAAGCAATTCCTTCCAGACGTGGCCGCGCTCGGGCACCCGGAATGAGAAGGGATGGGGGAGCGGGGACCGGGGCGCCGGCGGGAACCTTCTTCCGGCGTCTTTCGTTGAAAGCTGTGGATCGCGATGAGTGAGCAGGAAACCAGTCCCCGCGTTTCCGGTGATGATCTGTTCGTGACGCGCAGGTAAAGTCGATCGTCCCGGCGCGCGGCCCAGTGGTGAGATCCCCAGTGCCCGCTGCCGTGGTGAGAACAAGTTAACCTCTTCGTTTCGCCGCGGACGTGCACCCGGCGATCGGCCACCGGCACCATCGGCCCCCGACCTTCATCCCGTCCCAGAGGCAGGGTTCATGCGATTGGGCAACCGTGTTTCCGCCGTGCCGCGAAATAGGCTCCTTGTCGGCCTTTTCCGGATTTCGCAGATAGTGGTAGCTGTGGTTTTCGGAATTCTCGTGCTGGCTACTCCGGCTAATGCGCACAGCTTCCTGGTGTCGAGTACGCCGGTGAACGATTCGTCGATCGCGAACGCCCCGGCGGAAATCGTGCTGGAGTTCAACGAACCCCTCGACACCGGGTTCACCGAACTGGCCGTGCTCGGCCCGGACGGCAGCTCGCACTGGGAAGGCGGCAAGCCCTCGATCACCGGCCCGGACCTGTCCGCACCCCTCGCGCGGCTCGGGCCGGCCGGGAAGTACACAGTTCAGTACCGCGTCGTCTCCGCGGACGGCCACCCGGTGTCCGGCTCACTCGCCTTCACCCTGACCCAGCCCGGCCCGGGCTCCGCGGTTCCCGCGGTCCCGGCCTCGGCCCCGCCGGGCACTCCCGTGGCGGCGGCGCAGATGGCGGCACCGTCGGCGACCGGCGGCGAGGTGCCCGTGTGGGTGTGGATCGCCGCGGCCGTGGTGCTGCTGATCGCCGGTGCACTGGTCGCCGCCCGCATCGGCCGCGGGCCGGACCGCCCCGGGTCGTAGCCTTTGTCCACAACGGACCGCCCCGGTCCGTGAAGGAATGGGCCCCGGGCGTTGTGATCGCGTGAAGACGGGCCGTGGAATCGGGATTCGCGCTGGGCGTTCGGCAGAGTGATCGGTATGCGAGACGCTTACCACGACCAGCTCGACCTGCTCGGTGGTCGGCTGCTGGGGATGACCCGGCTGGTCGGCGAGGCCATGGACCAAGCCGGCTTCGCGCTGTCGGAAACCGACGCCGAACTGGCCGCCGAGGTGATCGCCGGTGGTGCCCGGCTGAGTCGCGCCCGCCAGGAGGCGGAGGAGCACGCGTACGCGATCTTGGCGTTGCAGTCGCCGGTGGCCACGGATCTGCGGGTCGTGCTGGCCGCGACCCAGGCGGTGGGGGAGCTGGACCGGATGGGGCGCTTGGCTGTGCACGTGGCCGAGGCCGTCCGGCGGCGGTATCCCGAGCCGGTGGTGCCCGCGGTGCTGATCCCGCGCTTCGTCGAGATGGGCCGGATCGCGGTGTGGCTGGCGGTGATGGCCGGGAAGGCGATCGAAACCCGGGACGTGACGCTGGCCCGGACGCTGGTGAGCGTCGACGACGACATGGACGATCTGCACCGGACGTTGTTCACGGTGATCGACTACCAGGATTGGGCGTACGGCCCGGCCACCGCGGTCGACGTCGCCCTGCTGAGCCGGTACTACGAACGCTTCGCCGACCACGCAGTGTCGCTCGCCCGCCAGACGACGTTTGTCGTCACCGGCAGGCCGGATCGGGCGGAGACGGTGCCGGGGCAGACCCGGGTGCCGGCGGACACGCGGGTCGGCTAGGGGCGCCGGACTGCCTCAGGCGAGCGGGCGGCCGTAGAGGCAGATCTCGTAGAGCGTGGTCCACACCTCGATATCGGACAGCAGATCGGCGACCCGCCGCCCGCCGCCGGTGAGCGCGTATCGGGTGTCCTCGCGGGGGCGGTGGTCCCAGCTCCCGGGCCGGTTTTGGCGGACCGCTCCTTCCGCGGCCAGCACGCGCAGGATCCGGCTGAGCCGCCGCCGGGACAGGTGCACGTCGCCGCGCAGTTCGGTGAACGACCGGGATGCGACGGTGAGTGCGTCGATCACCTCGACGGCGTGGCGGTGCGTCACCACGCGCAGCAACCGCGTCACCAGTTCGGTTTCGCGTGGCACGGATCGCCTCCTCGGCTTCGTCCTCCGCCGGGTGACGCTAGGCGGAAACCGTGCGGGGGAAGCACTTCCGGGGAGAGCTTTGACGAGATTCTGACGCGCTGGTGCCGCGCGGCCTCGTTCACTCCGTCGAGTACGGTGTGGACGGCGCGCCGGGAAGTCTGGTCGGCAAACGGCTCGACTGTGGAGGATCGCCGGTATGCGCAGTGTCGAGACAGTGTTGTTCCTCGTGGTCATCGCGACAGTGGTGGCCACCTTCGCGCGGCGCCTGCGCATTCCCGCCCCGTCGCTGCTGGTCGTCGTCGGGGTCGGGGTCGGGCTGCTGCCCGGCGTGCCGGCGGTGGAGGTCTCACCCGAGATCATCAGCCTGGTCGTGCTGCCGCCGTTGTTGTTCGCCGCGGGCGAGGAGCTGCCGCTGCGGGACCTGAAGGCGGTGTGGCGGCCGGTCACGGTGCTGTCGGTGGGGCTGGTGCTGGCGTCGGCTGGCGCGGTCGCGGCGGTGGTCGTCGCGATCACGCCGTTGCCGTGGGAGATGGCGTTCGTGCTCGGCGCGGTGCTGGCGAGCACCGACCCGGTGGCCGTCACCGCGCTGGGGCGCCGGCTCGCGTTGCCGCCGCGAGTGCAGGCCTTGGTGCAGGCCGAAAGCCTGTTCAACGACGCCACCAGCCTGCTGCTGTTCAAGGTCGCGCTCACCGTCGCGGTCAGCGCCGGCGCGTTGTCCTGGGGGCACACGTTGTCCCAGTTCGCGCTGCTCGCCGGGGGCGGCCTGGCCGCGGGCGCGCTCGTGGCGGCGGGCGCGTTCCTGGTCCGGCGGCGCACCGAGGACCCGGTGCTGGAGACCGTGGTCGCGCTGGTGACGCCGTATGCCGCTTATGTGCTCGCGGAGTCCGTGCAGGCGTCCGGGGTGACCGCGGTGGTCGTGGCGAGCGTCATCCTCGGCACGCTGTCGGACCGGGTCACCACCGCGCGGATCCGGCTGCAGCTGGGCGCGGTGTACGCGACGGTGGTGTTCCTGCTCGAGAGCGTGGTGTTCGGCCTGATCGGGCTGCAGCTGCCCACCTTGGTCCGCGGGCTCGACGGCGAGGGCGGCCAGTGGCTGTGGCAGGCGGCGGCGCTGGCCGCGACCGCCGTCGTGGTCCGGCTGCTGTGGGTGTTCCCGCTCTCGGCGATCGTGCAGCGCCGCAGCGGGGTCCGGCGCCCGTCGTGGCAGGTGCCCGCGGTGGTGTCCTGGGCAGGCGCGCGGGGAGTGGTCCCGCTGGCGGCGGCCCTGTCGATTCCGCTGGTCACCAGCGCGGGTGTGCCGCTAGAGCGGCGTGACCTCGTGGTGCTGCTGACCGCGGCGGTCATCGTGCTGACCCTGGTCGTGCAGGGCTTCACCCTCGCGCCGCTGGTCCGCCGCACGGGGATCGCGCTCACCCCGGACCACGTCCGCCGGGAGCACGAGTCCGCGCGGCTGGCGCTGGCCCGGGCGGCGCTCGCGCACCTGGACGTGCTCAGCGAGAGCGAAGCCGTCCAGCAGGTCGTGCTCGCCCAGCTGCGTGACCGCTGGCAGGGCCGGATCGACCGGATCGAAGAAGACGAGCCGTCCAGCGACTCGGTGTCGGCGGCCTACCGCCGTCTGCGGCGGGACCTGCTGCTGGTCGAGGGAGCGGAGCTGACGCGGCTCTACGAATCGGGCGAGATCACCGACGCCACCCGGCGGCGCATCCAGCGCACGCTCGACCTCGAGTTCGCCGGGCTCGACGAGCCGTAATTCGGCATCCTTCGGACATCCCCGAGGCTGTTGACGAAATCCATACAGTCATGGGCGGATCCTGACGAAATGCCTACGCGGGCCCACCCGGCCGCCGGGCACGCTCCGGGGCGTGCCGGCACCCACCTCCTGGATCAAGCGGCTGGTCCTCGGCCGGCCCTTCCGCAGCGACACCCTCGGCGAGACCCTGCTCCCGAAGCGTCTCGCGCTGCCCATTTTCGCCAGTGACCCGCTCTCGTCCGTGGCGTACGCGACGCAGGAGATCCTGCTGATCCTCAGCCTCGGCGGACTGGCGTTCCTGCACCTGGCCCCGTGGATCGGGCTGGCGGTGGTGGTGCTGCTGACCGTGGTGGTGCTGTCGTACCGGCAAGTGGTGCGCGCCTATCCCAGCGGCGGCGGGTCCTACGAGGTCGCGTCACGCAATCTCGGCAGCGGCGCCGGGCTGGTCGTGGCCGGCGCGCTGATGGTCGACTACATCATGACCGTCGCGGTGTCGGTCGCGGCCGGAGTGGACAACATCATCTCCGCGGTGCCCACGCTCAACGGCTACCGCGTCGCCATCGACATCGGGTTCATCGTCGTGCTGATGGCGATGAACCTGCGCGGCATCCGCGAATCCGGCCGGACCTTCGCCATCCCGACCTACCTGTTCATCACCGGGGTGATGATCATGATCGCGCTCGGCATCGGCCGGGCCGTGGCCGGCGACGCACCGGTCGCCGAAAGCGCCGGCTACGGCATCCGCCCCGAGCAGGCCGGCCTGACCGGCGTCGCGCTGGTGTTCCTGCTGCTGCGGTCGTTTTCCTCCGGCTGCACGGCGCTGACCGGGGTGGAGGCCATCTCCAACGGCGTCCCGGCGTTCCGCAAGCCCAAGAGCCTCAACGCCGCTCGCACGATGACGGCGATGGGCACCCTCGCCATCGTCATGTTCGTCGGGATCACCGTGCTGGCGCTGATCACGCACGTGCGGATCGCGGAGAACACGTGCGACCTGATCGGTTTCGCCGGCGACTGCACGACTGATCCGCAGCGCACCGTGATCAGCCAGATCGCCGCCGCGGTGTTCGGCGGGGACCACGCGGTGATGTTCTACTTCCTGCAGGCCATGACCGCGCTGATCCTGATCCTGGCCGCGAACACCGCGTTCAACGGTTTCCCTTTGCTGGCCTCGATTCTGGCCCAGGACCGGTTCCTGCCCCGGCAGCTGCGCACCCGCGGCGACCGGCTCGCGTTCTCCAACGGCATCGTCGCGCTCTCGGTCGCGGCCGCGGTGCTGATCTTCGCGTTCGACGGGTCCACCACCCGGCTCATCCAGCTCTACATCCTGGGGGTGTTCACCTCGTTCACGTTGTGCCAGGCCGGGATGGTCCGGCACTGGAACCGCGAACTCGCCACCGCGACCAGCGCCGCGCAGCGCCTCGGCATCCAGCGTTCCCGGCTGATCAACGCGCTCGGCGCCGTGCTCACCGCGGTCGTGCTGGTCGTCGTCCTGATCACCAAGTTCACCCACGGCGCGTACCTGGTCGTCATCGCCATTCCCGCGTTGTACGGCCTGATGCGGGGCATCCACCGGCACTACAGCCACGTCCGCGAGGAGCTGCTGGCCGACGACGAGAGCGAGCTGCTGCCCAGCCGGGTCCACGCCGTGGTGCTGATCTCGACCCTGCACAAGCCCAGCCAGCGCGCCATCGCGTTCGCCCGCGCCTCCCGGCCCGACACGTTGACCGCGATCACCGTCAACGTCGACGATGACGACACCCGCTCCCTGCAGCTGCAGTGGGAGCGACGCGACATGAAGGTCCCGCTGAAGGTGGTCGAATCGCCGTACCGGGAAATCACCCGGCCGGTCGTGGCCTACGTCAAGAACCTTCGCCGGGCCAGCCCCCGCGACGTCGTCTGCGTCTACATCCCCGAGTACGTCGTCGGCCGCTGGTGGGAAAACCTGCTGCACAACCAGAGTTCCCTGCGGCTCAAGGGCCGGCTGCTGTTCGAGCCCGGCATCATGGTCGTCAGCGTCCCCTGGCAGCTGCGGTCCACGTACCACCGGGACCTGCAGCGGGTCCGGCCCGCGCCAGGCGACATCCGCCGGGGCATCACTCCGAAGCGGTGACGGCCGGCGGGGCCCGATCCCGGACGGGGAACTCGGTTGCCGTGGTCAGGTCCGCGCCCCATCCTGGTGAAATGGCGAATGGCACGGTGAAGTTCTTCAAGCCCGAAAAGGGCTGGGGCGCGATCTCCTCCCCGGATCTGCCCGACGGCTGTGACGCCTGGGTGCACTACAGCTCGATCGAGGCGGACGGATTCCGCGCGCTGGCGGCCGGGGACCGGGTCGAGTTCGACTACGAGCAGGCCCAGCAGGACAGTTTCCGGTTCCGTACCACCCGCGTCCGCAAGCTCTGACGGCCGGCCCGTCAGGTTCCGGTTCCGCGGGCCGGTAGGGAGATCACCACGGTGAGCCCGCCGCCCGGGGTGTCCTCCGCGTGGATGGTGCCGCCCATCGCCTCGGTGAAGCCCTTCGCCACGGACAGCCCGAGGCCGACGCCGGGTGCGCCGCCGAGCCGGTGGAAGGGTTTGAAGATCGACTCGGTGGCGCCCTTGGGCAGGCCGGGCCCGTGGTCCACGACGCGCAGCTCGACCTGCCCGGCGTAGGCGCTCGCCCGGAGCGCCATGATCGGCTCGTCCGGGCCGACCCGGCCGTCCCCGTCGACGTCGACGGTCCGGCGCGGGTAAAGCCGGCCGTGCCGGACGGCGTTGTCGGCGACGTTGAGCACGACCCGTTCCAGCATGCCCGCGTCCGCGCTCACCAGGGGCAGATCGTCGTCCATCGAGGTCGTCACCCGTTCCGTGGTGTCCACATGGGACAGCGCTCGGGTGACGACCTCGTGGACGTGGACGGGTTCGAGCCGCGGCTCGACGTCGCCGTTGGTGAGCTGCGCGGAGTCCAGCAGGTTGTGCACCACCTGGGTGAGCCGCTCGACGCCGTCCCGTGCCAGTGCCAGCTGCCGGTCCGTGTCCTCTTCGGACAGCCGGACCGCGGGTTCGGCGAGGTGGTCCAGCGCGCCGCTGACCACGGCCACCGGCGCCCGCAGGCCGTGCCCGGCGGCGGAGAGCAGGGTGCCCCGCAGCTCGGTCCGCTCGGCATGCCGTTCCGACGCCGCGGCCTTGGCCGCCATCCGCTGCTGCCGCAGAGCCAGCAATGCCTGCCCGGCGGCGGCTTCCAGCACCAAGCGGTCGGCGGCGGGCAGCGCGCGGCCGCGCAGGGCCAGGTGCACGTCCGCGGTCACGGGGACGTCCACGTCGGCGTCGTCGGGCTCGTCACACGGGCTCTCGCCGACGCAGTCCACCCGCTGCCACCCGTCCTCGTCTTTCTCCAGCAACGCGATCGAGGTCAGCCCGAAGTTCTCGGCCATCTTCTCCAGCAGCCGGTGCAACGGGGCGGGGCCGGTCAGGACCGTGCGCGCGTAGGAGGCGAGCAGGGCCGCTTCGGTTCGCGCTTGCGCGGCTTGGGTGGATCGCCGGGCGGCGCGGTCCACTACCACCGCGACGATGACCGCGAGCACCACCATGGTGATCAGGGCGAGCAGGTTGTCCGGCTCGCCGATCACGAGCGAGTGCAGCGGCGGCACGAAGAAGAAGTCCAGCAGCAGCACGCTCAGCAGCGAGGAGAGCAGGGCGGGGCGCAATCCGCCGACCAGGGCGACGACCACCAGCATCAGGAAGTGGTCCAGCACGTCGGTGGTGAAGGTCAGCTGGTCGGTCCAGAACACGCCGGCCAGCGTGGCCAGCGCGGGCAACAGGACCGCGAGCGCCCAGCCGACGATCTGCCGGCTGGGTTTGAGCGGGCTGGGGGAGAGTTTCGCGCCCAGCCGGCCGCCGGATTCGTCGTGGGTGACCATGTGCACGTCGATCGGCCCCGACTGCTGGACCACGCTCGACCCGATGCCCTCGTCGAGCAGCCGGGCGAATCGGGAGCGCCGCGACGTGCCCAGCACCAGCTGGGTCGCGTTGGCACCCCGGGCGAAGTCGAGCAGCGCGGTCGGTACGTCGTCGCCGACCACGGTGTGGAAGGTGGCCCCGACGTCGGCGGCGAGTTTGCGCAGCCGGGGGACTTCCTGCGGGCCCACTCCGGCCAGGCCGTCGCCGCGCAGGATGTGCAGCACCAGCAGTTCCGCGCCGGCGCGGGCGGCGATCCTGGTGGCGCGGCGGATCAGGGTCTCGCTCTCCTGCCCGCCGGTGATCGCGACGACCACCCGTTCCCGGGCTTCCCAGGTGTCGGTGATCTCCTTCTCCGCGCGGTAGCGCTGCAGCGCGACGTCGACCTGGTCGGCCACCCACAGCAGTGCCAGTTCCCGCAGCGCGGTCAGGTTGCCGGGCCGGAAGTAGTTGCCCAGTGCGGCGGTGATCTTGTGCGCGGCGTAGATGTTGCCGTGGGCGAGACGCCGGCGCAGCGCTTCCGGGGTGATGTCGACGAGTTCGGTCTGCTCGGCCCGGCGCACCACCTCGTCGGGCACGGTTTCCTGCTGGCGCACGCCGGTGATCCGCTCGACGACGTCGTTGAGGCTCTCCAGGTGCTGCACGTTCACCGTCGAGAGCACGTCGATTCCGGCAGCGAGCAGTTCTTCCACGTCCTGCCAGCGTTTCGCGTTGCGCGAGCCCGGCACGTTGGTGTGCGCGAGTTCGTCGACCACGACGACCTCGGGCTTGCGCGCGAGGATGGCGTCGACGTCCATCTCGGTGAACTGACCCCCGCGATGCTCCAGTTCCTTGCGGGGCAAGACTTCCAGCCCGTCGAGCAGCCGCTCGGTCTTGGCCCGGCTGTGGGTCTCCACGAGGCCGACGAGCACCTCGGTGCCCCGTTCGGCCCGGCGGTGCGCCTCGCCGAGCATCGCGAAAGTCTTGCCCACACCCGGCGCGGCACCGAGGTAGATCCGCAGTTCGCCGCGTCGGCGCTGGTAGCTCACCACGTCAGTCTGCCTTGCCGGGTAAGTGTTTCTCCAGCAGCTCCGGCCGGGCAGCGGACCGGTGCGGCGTCCGTGGAAAAGCCGTCAAGAAACGTGCCGTGGGCGTAGGGAACTCGTAGTGATTGCTCAAGGTGTTTTGGCGGGTGCCGTGTACGTCGAGGGCCGGCGGGTGGCGGGCTCGTGGACGCCGGAAGAGGCCAAAGTGGAGGCCGCGCGCCGGCGCGGGTTCGTCTGGATCGGCTTGTTCGAGCCCGACGCGATCGTGCTGGAGGGGATCGCTCGCACATACGGCCTGCACGAGCTGGCCGCCGACGACGCGGCGCAGGCCTATCAGCGGCCCAGGCTGGAGCGGCACGCCGACACGATGTTCATGGTCTTCAAGACCGTCAGCCACGTGGCGCACGAGTCTCCGACCACGGCCAACGAGATCGTCGAGACCGGTGAGATCATGGCGTTCCTCGGTACCGGCTTCATCATCACGGTCCGCCATCGCGACCACTCCAAGCTCGGCTCGCTGCGCGCCGCGCTCGAGGCCGCTCCCGATCGGCTGGCGCTGGGGCCGGCCGCGGTGCTGCACGCCGTGGCCGACCACGTCGTCGACGACTACCTGGACGCGACGGAAGCGTTCGAGCGCGACATCGACGAGGTCGAGGCGCTGGTGTTCACGCCACGAAGCCAGGTCGGCTCCGAGCTGATGTACCTGATGAAACGCGAGATCGTGGAGCTGCGCCGCTCGGTCACCCCGCTCGCGGCCCCACTGCGTGTCCTCGTCCGCGAGGACAGCCACCTGATCCCGTCGCGGGTCCGGTCCTACTTCCGCGACGTCGAGGGCCACCTCGAGGAGGTGGCCGAACGCATCGTCGGCTTCGACGAGATCCTCAGCTCGCTGCTGGGTGCGACCACGGCCAAGATCTCCCTCCAGCAGAACCACGACGTCCGCAAGATCAACTCGTGGGCGGCGATCGTCGCGGTGCCCACCATGGTGGCCGGGGTTTACGGCTGGCTCTGAGCAGGCCTCAGCCCCCGAGGGTCCGGAGCGCGGCGGCGACGTCGCTTTCCGGCGCGAAAGAACCGGTGAAACTGTTGCGGGCCAAGCGGATCAGCCGGTCCTCGCCGAGACCGAGCGCGGCGTAGTTCTCGTTGACGTAACCGTCGAAGTAGGCCGGGTCGTCGGAGTTGACGGTGACCAGGACGCCGGCGTCCAGCAGACGGGCGAGGGGGTAGGCGGCCAGATCGGGAGCCACGCCGAGGCGGAGGTTCGACAGCGGGCACATCGTCAGCGGGACCTGCTCGTCGGCCAGCCGGGCGACCAGATCGGAGTCGTCGGTGACGGTGAAGCCGTGGTCGATGCGCTCGACCCGGCAGACGTCGAGGGCCTCCCGGAGGTAGGCGGCGGGGCCTTCCTCGCCCGCGTGGCAGGTGGTGCGGTAGCCCTGCGCGCGGGCGGCGGTGAAGTAGCGGGCGAACTTCGACGGCGGGTTGCCGCGCTCGGCGCTGCCCAGGCCGGCGCCCAGGATCTGTTCGCGCCAAGGCCGGACCAGGTCGAGCAGTTCGAGCGCGTCGGCCTCGCTGCGGTGGCGGTGGGCGCTGATCAGGAGGGCGCCGTCGATGCCCCAGGCTTCGCGGGCCTCGGCGATGGCGTCGAAGATGCCGCCGAGCTGGTCGTCGAGCGGGACTCCGGCGTCGAGGAAGTTCTGGGGCCCGAAGAACATCTCCGCGCGTCGGACGCCCTGCGCAGCGGCGCGGCCCAGGTAGGCCGTGGTGAGTTCGTGAAAGTCCTCGCGGCGGCGAAGCACCTTGCAGCCCTCGAAGTACACCGCGAGGAAGTTCTCGAGCCCGGTGAACGAGTAGGCGGCCCGTAGCTCGTGCTCGTCGCGCCAGGGGATCGGGATGGCGTTGCGGCGGGCGAAGCGGATCAGGTCGCCGGGCTCGAGCGTGCCTTCGAGGTGGACGTGCAGCTCGGCCTTGGGCAGGCCGTCGGCGAAGGACGCGGTCATCAAATCTCCCTAGAAGTGAACTGATCGATTCACTTCTGCGGAGACTACTCCCGTCCGAGCAGAGCCGCGACGGCCCGGTCGTGCGCCGCGTCGACGGCCGCCCGCGGCTCGCCGCCGATCAGCAGCATCTGCAGCCCGCGCCACAGCGCGACGACCGCGATCGCGGTGCCGCGCGGCTCGTCGACGGCCCCGTCCAGCGCCGCCGCGACGGTGTCCGTCCACTCGTCCCGGGTCCGGTCGAGGAAGTCGCGGTACCGGTCCGGGTCGTCCGCCGCCAGGCCGAAGCGGGTGAAGAACAGCCGCAGGTGCGTGAGCCGGCCCGGATCGGAGATGTGCCGCCAGGCGGCGCCGACGCGCTCGGCCGGGCTGCCGCCGGAGCGCAGCAGCTGGCCGAGCCGGGTGGTCAGCGCGGTGCCGTCGAGGATCTCGTCGACCACGGCGCCGAGGATGCCGTCCAGTGAGCCGAAGTGGTAGAGCAGCATGCGGTTGTTCGACCCGACGCCGCGGGCGAGCTCGCTCAGGGACAGGTCCACCACGCCGCGCGTGAGGACGTAGTCGCGCGCCCGCACCAGCAGCCGCGCGCGCTCGGCTGGACCGCTCGCCACGCCTGAAACCTTAAAGGACGCCGTGTTCCGGCGCCGGGCACCAGGCCGCTGCCGCCGGTGGCGCGGATCCGGCAGTCGCGGTTCACGGGTTTGGCCGGCGGGAGGTCATGCCCGCGAGGACGGTCGTGGTGCGGTCTTGTTCCTCGGCCGTGCCGTACGGGGCGGCCATGAACTCCGTCACCCCGGCGTCGCGAAGCCGGTCGAGCCGGCGCGCGACTTTGTCTTCGTCGCCCGCGATGACGAGGTCGCCGGGGCCGGTCATGCCTTCGCGATCGAGCATCGCCCGGTATTCGGGTACCTGCCCGGCGAGGGCGAACTGGCCGGCGACGCGGGCGCGGACGGCGGCTTCGTCGTCGGTCACGCAGATCAGCAGGCCGGCGACGACCCGGGGAGCGGGCCGGCCTGCGGCCGCGGCCGCGTTGGTGATCGAGGGAACGATGTGGCCGGCCAGCGTTTTCGGGCCGGTCATCCAGGTGACGGTGCCCTCGGCGAGTTCTCCGGCGAGGCGCAGCATTGCCGGGCCGAGGGCGGCGAGGAGCACCGGCGGTGGCGTGGCCCCGGGTACGTGAGCCGCGCCGACGGCGGTGATCGTGTCCCCGTGGTGGTCCACGGTTTCCCCGCGCAGCAGGGGTTTCAGCACCGTGAGGTATTCGCGCATCCGGTGCACCGGCCGGTCGCCGGGCAGGCCGAACGCCGTTTCGACCATGGTGGCGATGCCGGCGCCGATGCCCAGGGTGAGCCGGTTTCCGGTGGCGGCTTGAACGCTCAGTGCCTGGCCGGCCAGTACGAGCGGGTGCCGTTGCGGGACGGGGAGCACCGCCGTGCCGAGCCCGATGCCCGGGATCGCGCCGGCCGCGGTGAGCAGGACGAGCGGGTCCCAGCCGAAGGCCTGGCTGGCCCACGCCGAGCTGAACCCGGCGTCGGCCGCGGTGCGGATCTGGCTGGTGATCTCCGCGGCACTGGCGGGCCCTCGTACGTCACCCACGGCGATGGCGATGTCCATGCGGTTTCCTTTTCCAGTCGAGGTCCGCGAGTGCGCGCCATTCGCGGGGAGGCGGTGGTGCCGGCCATCTAAGTGGGGTGGCACCCCGATTCCGTGCGCTACGATACGGAGGGGTACCCCACTTGGCAAGTTCCCGTGGTGAGGAGGTTCCGGTGGTGAAGCCGATGCGCGCCGACGCGCGCCGCAACTACGACCGGCTGGTGGCCGTCGCGGGTGCCGTCGTCGCCGAACAGGGTGCGGAGGCGTCACTGGAGGAGATCGCGCGACGGGCGGGTGTCGGCTCCGCGACACTGCACCGGCATTTTCCCGGCCGGTACGCGTTGCTGGAGGCGGTGTTCCGGGAGCGGGTGGAAACCCTCTGCGCGCGGGCGGACGGCCTGCTGGACGACCCCGCGCCGGGCGACGCGCTGGTCACCTGGCTGCGTGCGGTGGTCGCGCACGCGGCCGCGAACCGCGGCCTGGGTGCCTCACTGCTGATGGGGGCGCGTAGTGCCGAGCTGGGTTCCTCGTGTCACGCGAGGATTCTCGACGCGGGCGCGAGATTGCTGGCCCGCGCCCAGCGTGAACACGAGGTCTGGCCCGAGGTCGCGATCGCCGACCTGCTGCGCGTCGTGAACGCCATCTCCCTGGCGACCGAACAGGAACCCGGCGGTGCGGACCACGCGGACCGGTTGCTGTCCCTCGTCGTTCGCGGCGTGCGGGTTCCCGATCCGCCGGGCCGGAAATGACTACAGGGCGCCGTTGTCTATAAAGGACTATCTGGTTGGCTGGGTGTTTTCCAGGAGGATCTCGTCCAGTGGGGTCGGTTTGAGGTCGAAGGTGTGTTCGGTCAGGGAGGAGTCGAGGATGAACGGCCGCCGGAACTGGTACTGCATTTCGGGCAGTTCCCGGATCATCGGTGAGGTGAGGCCGGCTGTCTTCAGCAGCCAGGCGGGCAGGGAACGCAGCTTCGGGACGGGTGCCGCGGCCAGGCTCGCGAGCCGGGTTGCCAGTTCCCGCACGGAAACCGCCTGGTTCGTCGGCACATGCCAGACCTGGCCCCAGGCCCGTTCGTCCCGGCTCACCGCGACGAGCGCGCGGGCGGCGTCGCCGGTCGCGGTCCAGCTGTGTGGCAGGTCGAGGGCCGCGGGCACCATCGCCTGTTTGCCTGCCAGCACTTTCGGTGCGGCTGTCAGCGTGAACACCGACTGGGCGCCGTTGCCGATGAAGTCGCTGGCCCGCACTTCGGTGACCCGCACCCGGCCCGCGCGGTGCGCGTCGAGCGCGTCTTCCCACATCTCGGCCCGGATTCTGCCCTTCGCGCTGGAGGGCGCCAGGGGCATGTCCTCGGTCATCGGCCGGTCCACCGGCCCGTACGCGTAGATGTTGCCGAGCATCACGTACCCGGCCCCGGTCGCTTCCGCGGTTGTCAGCAGGGACTTCGCCAGCGGCGGGAACTCTTTCCGCCAGCGGTGGTAGGGCGGCGCGGCACAGTTGAACAGCGTGTCCGCGCCGCTGGTCAGCTCGATCAGCCGGCCGGCGTCGGCGGCGTCGGCCGTGACCCGCTCGATCCGCGGATGCTCCGGCCCGCTGCCGCTGCGGGTGACCAGGCGGACCTCGTGGCCGGACTCGGCCAGCAGCGTGGCGGTCGCGATGCCGGTTCCCCCGGCGCCGATCACGACGGACAAAGGCATGTATTCCTCCAGTTTCGCGGTTCGAGGAGGTTCACTCTGGGCCAGATCGGCCCGGCGGCACAGTGGCCTGAATGCCAGATAGGCGTAGGATCCGGCCATGCATCAGATCGCCGTCGTGGCGGTGCCTCCGGTGGGCACTTTCGAGCTGGCCATCCCCGACCTGATCTTCAGCGGTGTGGAGGTGGCCGGTCGCCCCGCCTACGAGGTGTCCACCTGCACGGGCGAGCCGGGCCGGGTCACCAGTACCGGCGGGCTGGACGTGTTCGTGCCGCACGGGCTGGAGCGCGCCGACACGGCCGACACGGTCATCGTCACCGGCACTGGCGCCCGCGACCACGCGGACCCCGCCACGGTGGCGGCCCTGCGCCGGGCGGCGGCGCGGGGAGCGCGGATCGCGTCCATCTGCACGGGCGCCTTCGTGCTCGCCCACGCCGGCCTGCTCGACGGCCGCCGGGCCACCACCCACTGGCGCTACGCCACCGAGCTCGGTGAGCGCTTCCCGTCCATCACCCCGCAACCGGACGTGTTGTTCGTCCAGGACGGCGGCATCGTGACCTCCGCGGGGCTGGCCGCGGGAATCGACCTGTGCCTGCACCTGGTCCGCGCCGACCACGGTGCCGTGGCCGCCAACACCGTGGCGCGCCTCGCGGTCGTGGCCCCGGTGCGCCCCGGCGGCCAGGCCCAGTTCATCAGCGCCCCGCTGCCCGCGGAGAACGGGACGACACTGGCCGACACCCGGGCCTGGGTGCTGCGCCGGCTGGCCGAACCGCTGACCCTGGCCGACCTCGCCACGCACGCGCGAGTGAGCGTCCGGACCCTCACCCGCCGCTTCCGCACCGAAACCGGCGAAAGCCCACTGCAATGGCTACTGCACCAACGGATCGAGCGGGCCCGCGAACTACTGGAGGCGACAGACCTGCCGTTGGCGCAAGTAGCCCACCTCAGCGGCATCGGCAGCATCGAATCATTACGCCAGCACGTCATCCGCCGAACCGGGCTCACCCCCAGCGCCTACCGCACGTCCTTCACCCACCGACGCAACACCGCGTAAACCGGATGAACGGCAGCGGGTCAGAGGCTGCCGCAGTTGCTCGCGGTGGGCTTTCCGGCGAACCGGTCGGCGAGCCAGCTCGCGGCGGTGCCGGAGGCGGTGCTCATGCCGAGGAGGTGGGAGAAGAACGGCAGGATCGACACGATGTCCTTGAACTGGACGTCCGCGCCCTCGGCGCACCAGTCCTTGGCCAGCTGCTTGCCGGTGGCGTACGGGATCACGTCATCGGCGGTCGAGTGTTCGACGATGACCGGGAACGAGGGCTTGACGGTGCCGAGCTTGTTCGCCGCGACGATGCTGCGGAACGGTTCCTGGTCGAGGTAGGCGGCGACCGGGCGGCCGTCCTTGGTCAGGGCGCTGGTGTTCTTGCCCGCGAACTTGAGGACCGCGTCCAGGGTGCAGGTCTGGCGGGCTTCGAGGAACAGCTGTGCCCCGGTCGGGTTGGCCAGGTCGAGGATGCCGGAATCGGGGTACGCGGTCTGGATGCCGATGAGGGCGAAGGCAAGGAATCCGGCATAGGTACTGCCGTCGAGGGTTTTGGCCAGTACCGCCTTGTCCGCCGGGGCGGCGCCGGCATACGCGCCCTTGATGTGCAGCTCGGGCGCGTACGTCGCCGCGAGCTCCGCGGCCGACGCGGACGCGCCGCCGCCCTCGGAATACCCGGCGATACCCAGCGGCCCGTCCGGTGCCAGGCCGGTGCCGGGCAGCCGCTGCGCGGCGCGGAGCACGTCGAGCACGGCGTGCGCCTCGGGAGCGCGCATGACGTACGGGTGATCACCCGGCGTGCCCAGTCCTTGGTAGTCGGTTTCCGCTACCGCGAAACCCTGACCGAGCAGGGCGTCGATGAACGAGTTCTGGAAGCCCGAGACGAGGTCACTCCCTTCGCCCGCCATGGTCTTCGACGTCGCGCACTGGTCGCCCATCCCGGCGGTGAACGGGGCGTAGGCCACGATCGGGCGTGGTCCCGGTCCGGTCCAGGCCTTGGCGGGCACCACCACAGTGCCGGTGATCGGGGTCGCCTGGTTCCGCTGGTCCCGGCTGAGGTACATGATCCGGGTCGAGGTGGCGTTGCTGTACTTCGAGGGCTGCGACTTGACGATGTCCCCGTTGCCGCCGGCCGGCAACGGGGACGGCGGCGTGTAGAAGTCGTCAGAGGCCGCGGCGGGAGTGGCCAAGCCCAGAGCGACCACCGTGGCCGCCGCGGACAGGGTGACTGTCATCGCGCCGGCGAGACCACGGCGGCAATACGAGCGGGAGAACAAGCGCATGACTGGCTCCACAGTGAGTAGAAACGCTGACCTGGCACCGATGCTCGAGAAAGTTCGCGACTGGCGAAGAGCGCCGTCCGCCGACGGTAAGGCCCGGCGTTACATCGCGGCAAGCTTGAATCCCCGGCTCGGCTGTAGTTGTCACCATCGTCCGCCGAGCCTGCCGGGAAATTGTCATCAGGACGCGACCGGTGACCGGACGGGGGAACCGCGCCGCCGGCCGCCGAAGACGGCATCACCGGGATCGACACGCGTGCCGCTCTTGATGAACCCGGTGTGCTGGTGGTGCTCAGTCGCCGCGACGGGCCTGACCTGTCCTATGTGGACAATTACGGGGGTCCCGGCCGATCTGATTCATCGGCTCTGGTTCGAATCAGGCCACGCCGAGCGGCTCTGGAAATACTGCGACGCCTCCGGTGTATCGTTGAACTCGAGGATATTACCGAGCTTCTCCGCCAGGACGGCGCGGATCTCCCACGGCGTGATGAAGAAGAACTCCCGGCGGAGGTTGACCCAGTTCAGCCGACGGTCGGCGAACATCTTGTGCAACTCGTTCTCGAGCGCGACCGCGTCTTCTGAAAAATGCAAAAGGTGAGTGTCGAAGGGGAACGGAACCGAGGCGTCACCGAGCTCCAGAATCCGGTCCCGAGGTTCGAGGCGCCGGGTCATCCCGATCTTCACGACGTTCTCTCCGAAGGCGCCGATGTTGCTGATGACGTACACGTACCCCGCTCGGATGTTGGCGATGCGGTAGTCGTTCTGCTCTATCGCTTCCTCGATGGCAGAAAGGCGTTTACGCAGCTCACCGGACTCGTCCTGCTTTCCTTGCTCCACGAGTTTCGCCAGTGCGTTGGCGTAGTGACCGCGTTCCTTCTGCAGCCGCTCACGTTCGGCCTGCAGTTCCACCTCGGCACGTTTCTCTTCACGCAGCCGCTCGCGTTCGGCCCTGGCCGCTTCGCGTTCCTCCTGCACCTTGATCTGGTAGTCGCCGGTCAGCTCGATCTCGCTGAGTCGGAGGAGGTGATAATCGGGTGCGACGCGCATTTCCATCATCTTGCCGAGCTTTGCGATCGACTCGGCCGATCGGTCGAGACGTTGCTTCGCCGAGGCCACCGTACCGGCGCGAACCGATCGGACGCAGTTGTCGGCCTCCGCGTTATACGCCCGCAGCATCAACTTCGAGAAGTCGCCGGTCATCTTCCGGCCCTGCGCCAGTGAGTTGTTGTAGGCGAACCGTTCGGCTGCGAGGATCGCGGTGCCGTTCTTGACGAAGTCCTTCACTCCCTGGCGGATCTCGACCAATGCTTCCTTGTACTGCTCGGCGGTCTCCAGCGGGTGGTGGTACTCGTAGATCCCGACCTGCTGAAGCAGGACCGCGTCGTCGAGTTCGACGAGCTCGAGTCTTGCCTGTCTGATCTGTTCGCGGACGGCCTGCAGGTCCCGTTGGGCCGAAGCGCTATGTTCCAGCTGCTGGTCGACGTCTCGCGGCGCATCGTCGCGGCCGGGCGCGGGTGGTGTTGGGGTCGGAAGACCTTCCGCCGGCGGGTCCACGGCGTCGTGCTGCCCCCGCTCGCCCGGCGCGTCGGCGACCCAGAACTGCCAGTCCTGGGGCGCGGGCGGCCAGGACGGATGCGGTTGCCACCCCGCCGGCGGCACCCAGCCGGGCTCCGGAGGCGGCCACCCCGGCGGCGCGACGAAGCGAAGCCCGCTCACCGCGCTGCCCCGCCGGCGAAGGAGGTCATCCACGAACACCCTTCTTGTCGTCGATCGGGGTCAGCCGGTGCGGAGACTTCGATACGACGGCACGAAGGTGCTTCAATGTTTCGGACGGAGTGATCCGGGACAGGTCGATGTCCAGGAAGTCCTCACGGCTCACCGCCAGCGCGACGAGCCGGACGAACACATCCTTGCCCACGGCGGGATCGACGTGGTTGGCTCCGCCGACCAGCGAGATGCTGTCGATCTTGCCCTCGCGGTCCGACTCCCACACCTCGTGAACGGTTCGCAACGTCATGTTGTTGATCAAGCCGGCGTACCTCGTCGTGAGGTCCTTCTGGGCCAGCTTGGTCTCCAGGACCTCGTCGGTGGCGCGGGCGTACCGGAAAGACTTGGTCGATGGGATCACGTCAGGCGGCGGCAACACCAATGTAATGGACAGTTCGCGCAGGTCCGGACTGTACGAGAAGTCGACATCACTGTGGGCGGCGATCACGTCCGGGTAGATCGAGTTGCCGAACACGATGGCGATGTACTCTTCGACCGCTTCGGGCTTGTTGTCCGCCAGCCGGTTGATCAGATCATCGAGGCGTTCGTTCTCCGCGTCGACGACCTGCCGGCGTTCGTCGCACTCGGCGTCGTACTGCCTTCGATCACTGGCAAGCCGTCGTAGCCGCTCGTTCTCCGTGGCCTGATGCTGTTCTGCGGCGGCCAGTTGCTGGTACGGAATTTGTGCGATCACCGCTCTCCAGGCCGCATGTGCTTGTTCGAACTGGGCTTGGCTGGCAGTGGTCGCCGCGGCGTGCTTCTTCTTGGCGAAGACTGCCGAGATGCCGGTCGGAGGCGCCGGGGGCTGGAAGTAGGGCTCCGGAGGCGCGGCGATCGGCGCAGGCGGAGGTGACGCCATCAGGTACGCCGACTGAAACGGTGGATGCTGGGGAATGCGGCGAAGCTTTTCGAGGTCGACGTAGTCGTCGATAGCCAGCGTCGACTCGAGCACGCTGTCGATGGCCACAAGCTCTTCCTGCAGGTTCGCGTTCAGCGACTCGACCTTTGACTGCTGAGCTTCGATGTGGAGGCGCTTGGCCTCACGCTCCGCTTGTACCACCGCCTGCGCGTCCGCACGCGCCATGCGCTCGCGCGCGACTGCAGCGGCGGCTTGAGCGCGATGCATCTCCTTTTCGAGCCGTACCCGTTCCCGTTCGGCGGCCGCGGCTTGTCGCGCCCTCTCCTGCTGGGTCTTGGCCGCCTGATACTGCATCTCGGCGAAAAACCCCCGGCGACGACCCATCGATGTTCCTCCGACCTCAACGATCCCAGTGCTACTGGGTATCGCTGAGGCGCACGAGATGTTTCACTCCGAGATCAAATCGTCGCGAGAAAAGTTCGCTCTCGGTCAAGGTTCAGCCAGACGGGAAAGCTGAGACGTTTATCGTTAGCAAATCGTTGCGACCGCTGGCCTTGACGGGGATGTCAGCGCGCCCGGTGCCGGTCGTTTTGTGCCTGCCTCGAGTGTCCACGGGGCTGCCTTCGAGGGCAACTGCCCGGCCGGCGAGGTCGCTAGCGTGGTGATTCAGTGCCGTCCGGCCGGCTGAGGGGAGTGGCAGGAATCGGCATCGGCAGACGCAGTCACGTACTACTTGGAGTCCGTATGGCAGCTTCGTCGAAGGAACTCAAGAGCCAGGTGATCGCCTATTTGGTCGAACAGCTGAAATCCGGCTCGTCGATCAAGGCCGAATCGGAGAATGCTGAGCCTTCCGCCGGGAAGCAACGGTCGGCGCCGTCGGGCGGACTGGCGTGGCTCCAAGCCGAAAGTCCGATGATGTGGAAAGTCGTCACCCTGTGCCAGAGCGAAGAAGGCGTGCGCCAGTTCGTCTTGGAGGTGCTCGGGCCCGACCTCGAAGAGATCAAGAAGGAGATCGAAGAGCTGCGGAGCGGTCTTCCGCCGGAAAAGGGTGGAGAGCCTTCGGATTCCAGGGATGAAGGGGTGCGGGTATGACAGGCTCGGTAGATGTTTCGGCGCTGGCCGACGGCGATGGCGGCGAGGTATCCGAAGGGTCAAGGGGCCCGCTGGCTGATCAGGGATCCGCCGACGAGGTGGTCGAAGGGTCGGATGAGGCAGTCGAAGTTGCACCCCTGTCGGCTGGGGATCGAATTATCCGTGAAAATCAAAGGCAGAGCGACATCGGCACGGCCAAGCGTCGGCTGGACGACAACGAGCACCGGGCGGGGGAGAAGGAGAAGGAGTTAAGGGAGGCGAAAGCGAAACTCGAAGAAATGGGTCTTGACGAAAAAGGAAAGATACCGCGGCCGCCGGGTGGAGGGGATGTCGAGGCGCAAGATCCGGGTGCTGATCCCTGGGTTGTGTATATCTGGCAATACTGCACCAAGGAGGAAGGGGAGGCGCTGCGTACCACTGCGTTGGCGGCGGGGCTGGGTGTTATTTCGTCGGCGTACCTGCTGGCGCAGCAAGTTGAGGCATTCATTGCCGCGAGGTCGAGCGAGGATGCGGCAGAACATCGGATCTTGGCTGGTGACGCGCCCGGCGCCAACTCTTCACACGATACGCAGCTGATGAACGACGAGCTGGGCGACTCGGCCAGTCAGAGTCGTCTCAGTGCGATGTTCGCGCCTTTGGCAACGATTGTTCTCGGGTTGGGGTCGTTGGGCGCGGCCTTGAACAAGTACTACAGTGTGCGGCTGGCAATACTCGCCCGCATCAAGGAGTTTGCCAAGAAATACGAGGACGGTTCGGCTGAATTGAATGGATTCAGGCAGAAGATGGATGAGCTGAATCAGGAATTGGACAGGCTGGGCGCGAACCGCTGAGCTTTTCGCTTGAGCAGGACGACGGCATCGCCCGGCCTGGGCGCCGACCCGCGCGGCATCCGCCCCGGAGTCCGCCGTGCGGACCTGCTGTGCCGACAAGAGGCGCTGCACGGTGTTCGCCGCCGGTAGCCACGAACCCTGGTCGCGGCCGTCCGGGCCCTCGATAGATGCGGCAATGATACCCAGCGATTGCCCGGATCGTCGTAGAGTTCATGGGCTCAGGTCGCCGGGACCTGATTACCGCTCGAACGTGGGGAAACGCCCACCGGATCGTCGATGAAGGTGTTCAGTATGGTGATGTCGCAGCGCGCCTCGACGACCATCTGCGACAGCGCGATCAAGTCGTCGTGACAACCATTCCGGTTGACGAATCCCGGGTAGTGGTTCCAGCGCCGAGCCGGCCGGCGGAGGGACTGCCCGCCGAATTGACGAGCTTCGTCGGCCGGAGGCGGGACCTCGCCGCGGTGCGCCGGTCGCTCAGTGGCGGGAGGCTGCTGACGCTGACCGGCATGGGTGGCGTGGGCAAGACCCGGCTGGCCCTGCGCGCGGCTGCCGAACTGCGCCGCGCGTTTCCCGACGGGGTCTGGCTGGTCGAACTCGGTGAGCTGCGGAGCCCGGGCCGCTTGGCCGCGGAAGTCGCGTCGGTGCTGGGATTGGGCGACGAGCGGGACCTCGTCGGCTTCCTGTCGGGCCGGCGCCTGATGCTGGTGCTCGACACCTGCGAGCACCTGCTCGATTCGTGTGCCGCGCTCGCCGACGAGCTGCTGTCGGCGTGTGCGGGCCTGCGTATCCTCGCGGCGAGCAGGCAGCCGCTGGGCACGGCGGGAGAACGGATCCTCCACGTGGACCCGCTGGCCGTGCCCGAGGCGGCCGGCCCGCTGGAATCGAGAATGCTGGGCCACTACGACGGCGTCACCCTGTTCCTCCGGCGGGCGAACGCGGTCAACCGGGATTTCGCCGTCACCGATCGTAATTGTGGCGAAGTCGCGGAATTGTGCCGGATGCTGGACGGCGTCCCGCTCGCCATCGAACTCGCCGCCGCCCGCTTGCGGACCTTGTCGCTCACCCAGGTCCGCGAGGCGCTGACCGACTCCTGCGCGCTGCTCACCGATGGCAACCGGTCCGCGCCGAAACGGCAGCAAACCTTGCGGGCGTCGATCGACTGGAGCCACCAGCTGTGCACGCCGGCCGAACGCGCGGTGTGGTCGCGGCTCTCGGTCTTCGCGGGCGGATTCGACTTGGCGGCGGCGGAGGCGGTGGCCGGGGCGGGACTCGGCGGGGCCGTCCTCGACGAGGCGCTGGCCGGGCTGGTCGAGAAGTCGGTCGTGGAGCGCGCCGAGACGGATGGCCGGACCCGGTATCGGATGGCGGAGGTGGTCCGCCAGTACGGCCGGGATCGGCTGGCCGAGGCCGGGGAGCAGGAGCGGACGGCAGCGCGCCACCGTGACTGGTTCGTGCGGCTGGTGGAGCGGGCGGAGGCGGAGTGGCTGGGGCCGGACCAGCTCGCCTGGTACAAGCGGGTCCGGGCGGAAAGCGCGAACCTGCGGCAGGCACTGGACTTCTGCCTGGCGAAGGCGGACGGCGGCCCGGCCGCCCTGAAACTCGCGACGTCCCTGTGCGCTCACCGCCGGGCGCTGGACTCGCTGAGTGAAGGGCGCCGATGGCTGGACCGAGCGCTCGACCAGGCGCCCGGACCGGAACCGGTGCGCGCGAAAGCGTTGTGGACCAACGCCTGGCTCGCCCTGATGCAGGGTGACGGCCCGGCCGCGCGGGTCCTGCTGAGCGAGTGCCGGGAGATCGCCGAGCGCACCCAGGACGCTTCGGTCATGGCCCATGAAGCCCAGTTCTCCGCGCTGGCCGATCTGTTCGACGGTGACGCCGGCGTCGCCGTCACCCGGTTCGGCGAAGCGATCCGGCGGCACGGCGAAGCCGGCGACCTCGACGGCGTGCGGGTGTCGAGGTTCCAGCAGGTCATGTCCCGGTGTTTTGCCGGGGACCCGGTGGCGGCGGCGTCCGTCAAACAGGCCAAGACGTTCCTGCGGCCGGACCGGGAGTCGGCCGCGTACGGCTACTTGTCCTGGTACGACGCGATCGAGCGGTTCGTCCGGCGCGACCGCGGTGACGCCGCCGCACCGGCCACGCGCGCGCTACTGATCGGCGCGGAGATCGAGGACCGCTGGCTGGTCGCGCTGGCCCTCGAGACGCTCGCGTGGACCGCGGTCGACGCCGGCGAGCACGTCCACGCGGCGCATGTGTTCGGCGCGGCGGAGGCGGCGCGCGACACGATCGGAAGCCGGCTGTCCGGCCTCGCGCACCTGGGCGCGCATCACGATCGCTGCGAGCAAACGGCCAGGTCGGCCCTCGGTGACGAGAAGTTCGATGCCGCCTACCGGTCCGGCGCCCGGATGAGGGAGAACGAGGCCGTCTCCTATGCGGCCGCGCCGCGCAAGCCGGGCGCGCTGAAAGAACGCGGACGACCGGCCGCCCGTCCGCAGCTGACGTCGCGGGAGCGGGAGATCGCCGACCTGGTCGCCCGGGGCCTGAGCAACCAGGAGATCGCCGGCTCGCTGGTCATCGCCCGCCGGACGGCCGAAACGCACGTCGGGCACATTCTCACGAAGCTCGGCTTCACCGCCCGTGCGCAGATCGCCGCATGGGTTGCGGAGCGTCCGGTGCGATGAGCTCTCACCGGCGTGAGCCCGGGTATTCCTTGGCGACCCAGGCCGAGATCTGGGTCCGGCGGCCGAATCCCAGCTTCGACATGATCCGCGCTATGTGTGACTCCGCGGTCCGCTTCGAGATGCCCAGCGTTTCGCCGATGGCCTGGTTGGTGAGCCCGGCCCGGACCAGCTTCGCGACTTCTTGCTCACGGCGCGTCAGTTCCGGATCGGCCTGCGTGCGGAACGCGAGGGAATCAAGTGTGGATTCCCAGCGCCGGCCCGCGGCGCTGAAGTGCCGTGCGTGACGCTCCCGGTAGAACTCGCAACAACCCTTCTCCAGCAGACGATCTACACCGTACTGGCGAACAGTGTTGATCAAGCGGTAACCCGTCTCGCCTTCGTCTTCGACCCGGGTGACCACGGATTTGCGGACCAGTCCGGCGATGAGGCGGAGGACGTCTTCGCGGGCTATGCCGTCGCCGTCGCACACCGCCTCGGCCCCGGCGAGGTCGAAAGTGCCGTCGAAAACCGAAAGGCGGGCCCAGAGTTCGCGCTCTCGGCGCGTGCAGAGTTCGTAGCTCGACGCGCTGAGGTGGCCCAGCGAACGGTGCCGGAACGGGGCGGTCCGGCTGCCGAGGCCCAGCAGCCGGCGCCGGTCTTCCAACGCCGTCGACAGCTCGGCCAAGGACTGGGTGCGCAACCGGGTCGCGGCCAGCTCGATCGCCAGCGGGACGCCGTCGAGCCGGGAGCAGATCTTCGCCACGGCGGGCGCCGACCCGGGAGCGACGGAAAAGCCGGGGAGGATCGACCGCGCGCGACCGGCGAACAACTCCATCGCGTCGTAGCCCTTGAGATCCGGCACCTCCAACACGTTCTCACCGAGCACCCCCAGGGACTCGCGGCTGGTGGTCAGGATCCGGGTGCCGGAAGTGCGGCGCAGCAATCCGGTCGCGAACGGGCCGCACTCGTCGAGCCGGTGCTCGCAGTTGTCGAGGATCAGCAAGGTGCTCGGGCGATCGAGGTACTCGGCGAGCGCGCGTATCCCGCCGCCCGGCCGGAATGGGAGAACGGCCGATACCGCGTCCGCGATGTCGGCGCCGGGGGAGCGCGCCGCCAGATCGACCAGCCACACGCCGCCAGGGAAATCGCGTGCCACCGTGGCGCCCAGTTCCGTCGCCAGGCGGGTCTTGCCGACACCGCCGGTGCCGACCAGGGTGACGAGCCGCTCGTCGCGCAGGACCCGTCGCGCTTCCCGAAGCTCTCGGCCGCGTCCGACGAAGCTGGTCGTCGTCATCGGCAGGTTGCCGTCCCGTCGGGCCATGGGCTATGGCTGCGCGGACAGCAGCACGGACGCCAGCTTGTCGCGAGTGCGTATGCCGAGCTTCCGGTACGCGCTGGTGAGGTGGACTTCCACCGTCTTCACGGTGATGAACAGCTCCTCGGCTATCCGCCGGTTGGTGCCGCCCGCGATGGCCAGCTCGGCGACCCGGCGCTCGCTCGGGGTCAACGCGGCAGGCCCGGTGGCGCGGGTCCGTCGCGGCCGCACTCCCGCTGCTTGGAGCTCGCCGCGGACCTGTTCCCGCAACGGCACGGCGCCGGCGGCGGTCGCGATGTCGAGTGCGCGCAGGAGCGGCTCCCGCGCGTCGGCACGACGTCCGGTGCGGCGCAAGGCCGACCCGTAGTCGACCAGGGCCCGCGCGTACTCCAGGCGGGCCGGCGAACGCTCGAGCACTTCGACCGCTTCGCGGGCGTACTGGATCCCTTCTCGCGGGCCCAGCACCAAGCCCTGCACCCGCAGCGCGCACCCGAGCGCCCGGGGCGCGCCCCACTGCCTGGCGATCCGCAGCTCCTCGTCGGCCAGCTTCACCTGGTCCTCCTGGCCGAGCAGGTGGGCACAAGTCGCGGCTTCGACACGCCAAGGGCTCAGCGAAGCGACCTCGTGCGCGTTGTGCATGGCGAGCCGCTGGCCGCTCGCCAGCGCGGTTTGCCGCGCCTCCTCCAGCTTTCCCCGCCGGCGCAGTAGTTTGGCCCGGGAATCGAGGTACCAGAACAGGGGGCCGAAGAACGGCACGGGATCGGGGACGTTCAGCGCGTCGAGCGTGGCCTCGGCGTCGTCCAGGCGGCCTTGCTCGATGAAGACGTCGGCCAGGAAACAGTGGCCCAGCAACGCCGCGAGCTCCATCCGGGCCGAGTCGGCACTGCGGAGGCCGGCCAGGATGTCGGCTTCGGCCTCGGCCAGCTGGCCTCGCTGCAGCCAGGCGAGCCCGCGAAGGACGTGCGCGGTCGCGAGGCCGTTGACGCTCCCGTGCTGATGGGCCCGCGCGATCGCGGCGTCGATGCTCGAGATCGCCTCGTCGCGGTCGGCATGGATCAGGACGATCCAGCCGACCTGCGCGGCGATGGTTTCGGGATAGACCTGCTCGACCACACCGGCGCCGCGCAGACCGTCGAGGGCGAGGGTGACGGCTTCCGGATCACCATGCAGCGCGCGGTGCGCGGCGAGCAGGCAGTCCAACGCCCCGCCTCCGTGGCCGCTGATCGAGCCGGCGGTGTGTCTTCGGTCGGCGAGATCCGGCCGGCCCGGCTGCAGGATCGGGATCAGCAGCAGGTTCGCTTCCAGCTGACCGCGGAGGCCGGCTTCCTCGGCGGGAAGGTCCGCCAGCGCACCGAGGCAGACGCTTTCGGCTTCTTCGAAACCGAGGAGGTAGATCAACGCGGTGCTCAGGAGAACCGCGATCTGGGCGCGCCGCTGGGCCGAGGTGGCGAGCGCGAGCGCCGTGCGCAGGTCGTCGGCGGCCCGCCGGGTGTCCACCAGGGTCATGATCCGGCCCAGTTCCCACTGCACTTCCGCGTGGACTTCCGCGGGGGGCGGTTCCGCGAGGCACCGGCGCAGGTAGGTGGCGGCGCTGTCCGGAGACCCGTGCGCGAACGCCTCCGCCGCCGCCTGGCGAAGCACGGTCACGACCCGTTCGTCCTGCGCGGGAGGCAGCCGGAGGACATGCGTCGCCACCCGCTCGGCCCGGTGCCGTGACGCGGTGAGGAGCCCGGCCGCGCGGCGGTGCGCGTCAACCCGTGCCGCCGGGTCGATCCCTTCGTACACAGTGGTCCGGACCAGGGGGTGGCTGAACTGGACCCGCTGGACCCCGTCCGGGAGCGCGGTCGCCGGGCCCGGGTGGAAGAGCTCGGCCCGCTCGAGGCTCTCGGCGGCGCGCAGTGCCGCTTCAGTGGACATCCGCGCCAGCGCCGCGGCGGTCTGGAGGGCGGTGCCGTCGCCGAGGATCGACACCGCCTCGGCGAGGGTCGCGCATTCGGCGGGCAAGCGGTGCAGCCACAGCGAGATGCGCTGGGCGACCGCCCGTGGCCCGAGCACGTCGACCATGGCAACGTTGTCAGCGCTCGGAACCAGGCCTTCGGCCTTGAAGGTCGCGGCAAGATCGTGCAGCAGCAGCGGATTTCCCTGGGTGGCCGCGTGGCAGGCGCGCAAGAAGGCCGCTTCGGCGCTGCCGTCCAGCACGCTCTGCACCAGCTGCCCGCTCGCCGTCTCGGTCAGGGGCGCCGGGCGCAGCACCGTGCTCTCCGCGTCGGTGACGATCTGGCCGAGCAGGTGGTGCGGCGCGCCCGGCTCGGCCGGCCGATGGGCGACCAGCATGGTGATCGGCAGCGCGTTGAGCCGGGGCAGCAAATAGGCCAGGAAACGCAGTGAGGCGGTATCCGCCCAGTGGAGGTCGTCCATGATCAAAGCGACCGGGCCGCGCTCGCACAGATTCGCCGTCAACCAGAAGAGCCCGTGGAGAATGGCGAAGTCGCCTGAGGTCGATCCGGAGTAAACGGTGTCCGAAAGCACCGCCGCGGCGGCTTTGCCGGCGGCCCCGTCGAGTAAACGCTCGCGGTCGGCCCGGGTCATCCGGATGAGGTGCGGCTCGAAGATCTGCCGGACCAGCCCGAAGGCGATGTCTCCCTCGAGTTCCGAGCAGCGCGCCGAAAAAACGTCGAAACCCTGCTGGGACGCGGCGGCTCCGGCCGCGGCCAGCAGCCGCGATTTGCCGAGGCCGGCGGCGCCGACGATCGCGGTGAGGGTGCCCGAGCCGTGGGCCGCCGTGTCGAGCGCCGACGTCAGCACCGCCAATTGTGCGCTTCTTTCCAGCAATGGCGGCTCAGGCATGCAAGGAGGGTACCGCCCCTCCGGCGGTCTGCCAGCCACCAGTTTCAGCCCGCGCCGGTGCCACGCAACGTCACCGAATCCCCGGGTCTTTAGCCGACTCTCACGGCTTGTCAAGAGGCCGAACAGGCGTTGTTAGGCTATTCTTGTCTACTGTTCCCGCGTTCATTCCTTCGGACGGATCGTTGCCCGGCAAAACGAGCCCCGCCGGTTCGTCATTCCGGCACACCCCAACGTCACCCCAATACGAAGTGGCCACCCTTAGACGATGGCCGGGAAGTGCGTAGGCCTCTCCGTACTTTCCTGGTCGTGGCCGACCGGCCGGTGACGTTGACTCCGCGGCAGGCGTGCTTGTCCCGGCAGCCGGTGAACTCGAGGAGATGCCGCACCTCATGTCTTGTATCCACGAGGAAGAAACCGGCAAAGAGGACAATCGCCTCGGTGGAACGCGTCCCGGCGGGGGAGGAGAGCCGCCTCGCCCTCGTGCTGCGCCGGATTGTGGTCGCGGCATCAAGGACGGTCCGGCGCGGTCCCGGCTGGCCGGGCTGCTGGTCCGGCCGGACCTGATGGCCAAAGCGGAGTTCGTGGCCTCGGCGCCGGTCGGCCTGGTGGTCGGCCCGGCGGGCTCGGGAAAGTCCGTGCTGCTCCGCCAGCTCGCCGCGCGGGCCCCGTCCGGGCACCTGGTCCTGACGTGCGGGCTGGACTCGGGAGTGACCACCGAAGCGGCGCTGATCGCCCGGCTCGCACGGGTCATCGGCGTCACCGCTCCGGCGGGGCTGGACGGTTTGCTCGACGAGCTGGCGCGAAGGGACACCTCGCGTCTCGTCGTCCACCTCGACGACGCGCATCATCTCGTGGGCACGCCCGGAGATCGGGCGCTGGCCCGGCTCCTGGCGGAGGCGCCGTCCGGGCTGCGGTTCGTGGTGGCCGGGCGCGACGACCGGGTGGCCGGGATCGGTGGCACGGCTCCGCGCGTCGGCTACGACGACCTGCGGCTGAGGCCTTCGGAGGTGGCCGAGCTGTTCACCGGGGTCTACGAAGTGCCGCTCTCCCCGGCCGAGGCGGCCCGGCTGTGCGCGCGGGTCGAGGGCCTGGCCGGGGCGGTGCGGCTGCTGCACCTGGACACGGTGCTGCTCTCGGAACGGGACCGGGCGGAAACCTTCGCGGCGCCGTTGACGCGGTCGCCTCGGCTGGTGGAGTTCCTCACCCGCGAGGTGTTCGACCCGCTGCCCGCGCCGCTGCGCGAGTTCATGGTCGCGGCGGCCCCGCTGGGTGTGCTCGACGGGCCGTTGTGCGATGTCCTGCTCGACCGGACCGGCAGCCGCGCGGCCATCACCGAGCTGGCCGCGCGGCAGGCACTGACGTTCCGCGTCTCGGACGGTGGTGGCGCGCACCGCTTCCACGTTCTGCTCCAGCAATATCTCGAACGGTGCCTGGCCGAGCGCGCGGGCGCGCAGCGGAGCCGGCAGGCCTACCGTTCGGCGGCCAAGTACCTGGCCGGCGCCGGCCGGTGGGCGGAGGCGTACCGCTGTCACGCCCACGCCGGTGACTGGGTGGCCGCCGCGGCCGTGCTCCACCGGTTCGGTGCCCGGCCCGGCGGGATCCACGCGGACGCGGCGCTGCCGGCGCCGTTGCTCGGTGACGACCCGTGGGTGGCCTTGGCCGACGCGCGCCGGCTGCGGGGCGAGGGCAGGCTGGACGCGGCTCACCGCCGTTACGCGGACGCCGAGGCGTTGCTGCCCGACCCCGCGCTGCGCTGGCAGTGCACCACGGAACGGTCCGGGGTGGCCGGCTGGCTCGGCCGCCCGGGCGACCCCCTCGTGGACGACATCAACCGGCACCTCGCCGACGCGCTCCGAAGACACCCGGCCAAGCTGCTGAACCGGGCGGTGCCCGCGCAGAGCCCGGGGTGGACGCTGGGCCGGGCGGTGGCCGCGCTGCTCGACGGCCGGCCGGACCGTGCCGTCGAGATCGCAGGGCCGCTGGCGAACGGACCGGTGGCCTTCGTGGCGCTGGCGAGCCGGATCCTCGTGGCGGTGGTGGAAAGTGTCGGCCGGCCGCGCCGCGGCGACACCCGGTTCGCCGACCTTGCTGCCGAGTGCGAAGAGGCCGGCTGGTTATGGCTGGCCCGCCTCGCCCGGGCCGCCACCGCGGTCGTCGACGAGGAAGGCTGCGCGGACGCCGCGGCCGTGCTGGACGAGTGCTGCGGCGTCGGGGACGAGTGGGGCACGGTGCTGGCAGGCTGTCTCCTGGCCGTCGGACGGCTGCGGGCCGGACTGGACGCGGCCGAAGTACTGGAGACGGCGGCGTCGCGCGCGCGAGCCCTCGGCGCCCGCGTGCCGGAGACCTGGCTCCGGCTGGTGCTGGCCGACGAGTGGGACCGCCGCGGCGACCCGCGCGCCCACGACGGGCAGGCCGAACTGCGCCGGTTGGCCGCCGACACGGTGATCGATCGTGTTGCTGCCCAGGGGAAACGGCTGGTCGCCGCCATCCGGACCCCGGTCCCGCGACGCGCGCTGGTCGCCGTCGGCGAGCCCGCCGCCGAGCCCCCCGCTGAGCTCGCGGTGCCGGCCGTGGTGCGCTGCTTGGGCCGGTACACGCTGACCGTGGCCGGGACCGAGGTCGGGCTGGGCGGCCTGCGGGCCCAGGCCCGTCAGGTGCTGAGGATGCTGTCGGTGCAGTACGGGCACCCGCTGCACGAGGAGCGGCTGATGACCGCCATGTGGCCGGACTGCCCGGCGAACCGGACGAAGCATCGCCTGCAGGTGGCCGTTTCCAGCCTGCGCGCGCTGTTACGCGCTCATCTCCCGGCCGAATACGGAATCCTCCGCCATGGCAACAGTTACCTGCTGCGGCTGCCGCCGGGAAGCCTGGTGGACGTGGTCGAGTTCGCCGAAACCGTCCGACGGTGGCGCACTGCCCGGCAAGCGGGAGACACCGCTTCGGCGATGGCACTCGGATACCGCGTCCTTGATTTGTATCGTGGCGAACTGCTCGTCGAGGAAGGGCCGGCCGAGTGGGTCCTCGCCCGGCGCGAGGCCGTACGCGGGGAGGCGGCCGGAGCGGCGGCCGTCTTGGCGGGCACGGCCCTCAACCGGGGGGACGCCGCCGAAGCGATCGAAGTCTGCGAGCGCGGCGTGACCATCGACGAACTCGACAACCGGCTCTGGTCGTTGCTGGCCGCGGCCAACGTCCGCGCCGGCAACAGGGCCGCCGCCGCGCGGGCCGAAGGGGCGTATCAGGCGCTCCTGGCCGACGGTGGCTGAAGGCTGGGGCATCAGTGCGCCTGCGGAGCCGAGCCGGTCGACGGCGGGGCCGCGCAAGGCGCCGACGTCGCCGGGGGAGCACCCGTCAGCCCGCCGAGCAGGGTGCCCAGGAGCGTGCCCAGCGTGTCGGTGACCCCGCACAGCGCGTTCGGCTGCGGGCCGGGCACCGGGGGCGCCGGCGGGACGGCCGGAGTCGGGGAAGGCGGGGCCGGTGGCGTGGGCGTGGGACTCGGACCGGGTGATGGCGGCTGGGGTTCCGGGCCTGGCTGAGTCTGAGCGGACGGCGGGGACGGCACCGGGGCAGGCCCGGCGGCCGGGGCGGCGGACGGCACCTTCTCCACTTGGGCGGCCATGGCGTATTCGTTGTCCGGCAAGGCTGTCATGCCGGTGCTGTAGGTGTTCATCCAAGCCCGCACCAGGTTGAGGTAGGTGGCGGAGTGGTTGTAGCTGAGGATGGCGGCGGTGAGCCCGTCGGCCGTGGCGAGGTCGCGGCCGGCGCAGAGGTACCTGGCACTGGCCAGGCTGGCGTCGTACACGTTGTGGGGACTGCTGATCGCGTCGCCGTTGCCGTCGGACGCCCAGCGGGCCCAGGTCCCCGGGATGAACTGCATGGGCCCCACCGCCCGGTCCCACACCGCGTCACCGTCCCACCGGCCGCCGTCGGTGTCGGGGACCGCCGCGAACGCGCCGCCGTCGAGGACCGGGCCGAGGATCGGCTGGAGCGTGGTGCCCGCCGCGTCGACCTGGCCGCCACGGGCGTGCCCGGACTCCACTTTGCCGATCGCGGCCAGCAAAGCCACCGGCAGGTGGCAGGCCGGTTGAAGGGCGTCCGAACGCAGCTGCGCCGATCGGTAGGCGTCGAGCACGGTCGACGGGATCCCGTTGGTGAGCGTGATCCGGACCCTCGGCCCGTCATCCGGAAGCGGCGGGATCGGCTGATCGCCGGAGAACGTGGGCAGGTCGCCGGACGGCAGTGGCGCGGTCGGCGGGACGTTGCCGTCGGCCCCCTGTGGATAAGGCGCCGGCCCACCGGCGGGCGGGGCGAGCGGTGTAGCCCGACCGGCCGGCCCGGCCGCGCCGGGTGCCGCGCCCGTGGCCAGTCCGATGAGGAGCGCGGCGGACAGCCCGAGAACGCCCGCCGACGAGGGGCGCCGGATACGGCCCGCGGGGGCGGCGGTCCGGCCCGCGCTCCGGCGGCCGCGCCGAACCTGATCCTGGTTACCAGACGACTTGGTCAAACCGGCTCATCCTCTCAGCTCGTATCCATGGCGAGAACGGGCGACCGCCGGGAATTCAGTAGAGCACCGGCCGGGGCCGGATCACGGGCCGCGCGCGGTGAATTGTCTGTGCGGGAAACCGATACCGCCTGGCCGGGTTGCCCGCGGAGACGCCGCTCAGATCAATCCTTCTTGCAGAGCGAAGGCGACGGCGTGGGTCCGATTGCGAAGGTGGAAGCGGCTGACCACGTCGTGCAGCGTGTTCTTGATGGTGCGCTCCGAATAACAAAGCTCTTCGGCGATCTCCTTGATCTCGTTTCCCTGGGCGATTAACCGCAGCACGGTCGCCTCCCGTTCGGAGATGCCCGAGAAGTGCAGGCCGCGGGGCGCCAGTACCTGGTTCTGCAGCCGGGAAACCTGTTCGAGCAGCCGGCCGAGCAGCTTGGGGGACAGGACGCCCTCCATCGCGGCGGCGTGTGTGATCGCGGTGGTGAGCCGCTCCGGGGTCGCTTCGGCTCGCGACACCACACCGCAGACGCCGGCTTCCACCGCGGCCAGCAGCGCCGCGTCGTCGGGAGCGGAAAGCACCGTGATGATCCGTGGTGCGCCTTCGCCGCGCAGCGCGCGGATCAAGTCGATGGCCGGTGGGTTGATCACGTCGACGACCGCGACGACGACGTCCGGCCCGTCGCTCATCGCCGGCACCATGGTCAGCTCCGGTCTGGACCGCAGCTGCGTGATCACCCCCGTCTCGGAGATCGGATCCAACCCGCGTACGTGGACCGGGATTCGCTGCATGGTCTGGCCTCCTGCGCTGTCAAGGGCCGTGGTGAAGTCCGTCGAGGCCAGTCTTCGGTGGCCGCTCAACACCCGCTCAACATGACCGGCCGGGAAGAGATCGCCGGGCCGGCGGGCGCCGCCGTGGCTGCCTCCGAGGGCAACGGCGAGTGTCCGTGGTGCCACCTCGGTGGTCCTCGCGCACCGCGACGCCGCGTCGTTACCGTCAACCGAAACAGCAGAAAGGTTCGACAGATGGACGATATGGCGGTTACGGCCATTCTGGCGGTTCCGGCTGATCTGCTCGGGACGGACACCGAAAAGTTCTTGGATGTGATCATCGACGCTTATCCGGGTGGTGAGGGCCCGAATTCGCTGGACGACTTCGTCACCCTGGTGGGCGAGCGGGAGCCGTCGTTCGCCGGTGCCGCCGAAGAATTCAGGGAGAACTTGCGGGCGGAGGGCGTCGACGGCCACTGGGCCGAGATCGCCCGAACCTTCGTGAATGATGCCGGATCCGGCGCGCGGCTGTCGGATCTGCACGAGCAGTTCAGTGAAGAGCCGGAAGCCGACGACGAACCGGCGGACGATGATGTCGCGGCCGAGACCGTCGAAGAGCCCGGTGACTGGGCGGCTTTCTGCGCCGAGAACCGGGAGTTCTGGCTGGGCTGGGACGGGACGGATTGGGACGGGTGGCGGGCGGCGTTCGCCGAGGGCGCGGCCCAGGGCCGGGTTGACGGGGATCTGGCGGCGCACCTGGTCTGGATGGACAGCCTGGAGGCGGCGGGCCGGATGGCCTATCTGCGCGACACGCTCGGGTTCGCGATCAACGAGGACGCGCTGGCCGCCGTTTCGGCCGCTGCCGCTTCCGGTGACTGGAATGCCTTCTGCGCCGAGAACCGGGACTTCTGGCAGGGGTGGGACGGCGCGGATTGGGCCGGGTGGCGGGCGGCGTTCGCGGAGGGGGCTGTGGGTGCCGGGGTCGGTGCGGATCTGGACCCGCATCTGTCCTGGATGGACAGTCTCGACGCGGCGGGCCGGATGGCCTACCTGCGCGACACGCTCGGATTCGCGATCAACGAGGACGCATTCGCCGAAGCGAGCGGCACAGCTTCGGGGGAAGAGCCCAGCGAGGAAACGCAGATCCCGGCCGACCTCGCCGGTGAGATCGCCGCGCAGGTCCCCGGATTCGAGCAACTGTCCGATGAGGAGATCGCCGCGGTCGTGGCCGAGGCCCTGCAAGAAGCGGAGGAGTGAGCGAAATGACTGCCCCAGCGGGTGGCGCCGGCGTCGAAAACCACGGTGTCATCACACGTAACCTCAGGGCCTTCCTGCGCGCGAACCGGGATGTGCTGCGCCGGCTCGGGCAGTGCCTGGCCGTCGAAGAAGGCGACGCGGAGCCGGCGCCGGTTCGGGTGCACGTGGACATGGAAGGAATCGGCACGGTGGACGACGACGTGACCACGCTGTACACCGACGGGTTCGGGGGATGCATCGGCGTGGTCCTCCTCGGTCCCGGGAACACCCGCACCCTGGCCCACATCTATTCCGGCCACATTCCGGCCGCCCGGGCCGCTTCGGCGCCGGAGTGGGGAAGGGTCGGCCAGTTCCGGCAGCTCGCGGCGGCGGCCGACGTCTACCACGTCTACCAGCAGCCCTCTTACTGGGCGCCGGGAGACGGGGGATCCTGCGACGAATTCCTGGCGTATTTCCGCCTGGACCCGACACGGACCGCCTTTCACGGCGCGCCGGCCGTCGTCGAGGTCGGGCCCACGGGCGAGGTAACGCCGTAGCCCGCCGACAGCTCCGCCCAGAACGACCCCGTGTCCCAGAAGGACTGGAAAGGTACGACGACAGATGGACGACACAGCCGTTGCGGCCATTCTGGCGGTTCCCGTCGACTTGCTCGGCGCGGACAGCGAGAAATTCTTCGACCTGGTCATCGACGCCTACCCGGGCGGGGAGGGTCCGGAGCTGGACGAGTTCTTGACTCAGGTGCGTGAGCGGGAACCGTCGTTCAGCACTGCCGTCGAGACCTTCGAGGAGAACTTGAAGGCCGAGGGCCTCGATCGGTACTGGCCCGATATCACGCGCGCCTTCGTGAACGAGGCAGGCACGGGGGCGCGGCTGGACCAGCTCCGGGAACAGCTTGAGGAAGAGGCGGAGTTCGAGGAAGAACCGGCGGACGAGGCCGACGCCCCGGTCGCCGATTCCGGCGGCTGGGAGGCGTTCTGCGCCGAGAACCGGGCGTTCTGGCTGGGCTGGGATGGCGCGGATTGGGCGGGGTGGCGGGCCGCGTTCGCGGAGGGGGCTGTGGGTGCCGGGGTGGGTGCGGACCTGGATCCGCATCTGTCCTGGATGGACGGACTCGACCTACCGGGTCGGTTGGCGTATTTGCGTGACACGCTGGGGTTCTCCGTCAACGAGGAGGCACTGGCCGGCGCCGGTTCCGGTGGCTGGGAGGCGTTCTGCGCCGAGAACCGGGATTTCTGGCAGGGCTGGGACGGCGCGGATTGGGACACTTGGCGGGCAGCGTTTGCCGAGGGGGCTGCGGGTGCCGGGGTGGGTGCGGATCTGGATCCGCATCTGTCCTGGATGGACGGACTCGACCTGCCCGGCCGGTTGGCGTATTTGCGTGACACGCTCGGATTCTCCGTCAGCGAGGAGGCCTTCGCCGAAGCGAGCGGTGCGGCTCCGGCGGGCGACGTCGGCGCCCAGCCCTCCGAAGCGGAAGTCTCGGCGGCGATCGAAGCGGCCGAGCAGGCGATCCAGGGGCTTCCGCCGGAACAACAGGTCATCCCGCCGGAGATCGTCTCGGAGATGTTCAAGGAGTTTCCCGAGGCGGCGTTCATGGATCCGGCCGAGATCGCCACGGTCATCAGGGATGCCTCGTTGCAGATCGCGGCGTCAGCCTGACCGGCGGTTCAGCCGGAAGACCAGGAAACCTGGACGCGCCGGCGGAGCCACTCTTTGAGCTCGACCCGGAGGAACCAGGCGCCGAGCCACGAACTGCGGTCACGGAGGACGCCCCGGGTCGGCTCCGGCAGGTCCGCGACCACGGTCCGCGTTGGAGGCGGGCCCGGCCCTGGTCGTCGGCGCGCTTGAGTGGCTGGTGACCAACCCGGGGTACGGCCGGACCGTGGACCGCGCCGCCCGGGCGATCCGGTCGGCTCTCGGCGGGGCCCGCCGCGTTCGGGTCCGCCGGCGGGGCCGGGGCGCCCTTCCGGGTCGAGTATTCGCTGAGGATGGCCATGATCTTCGTCTGGACGGCCGGATCCAGCTTTCCGGTTTCCTGCCAGAAGGCGTTCTGGTCCATCGCCCGGTCGAGCGCGTCGCCGTACCAGGGTAGCTGTGCAACAGGCCCATGGTCGATTCCGGCAGACGATCGAGGTAGGCCTCGGCCTCCGCGACGGCTTGCTGGTCCGGGGGATTCCCGGTGATCCGCCTTCCCACGTAGGCAAAGGGGGAGGCGCCGGGGTCGGGCGGGTCCGCGGAGGCGGGGCTTCGCTGGGGAGACTCGCCTCTGAGCTGAGCGGGGTGAGCACCAGTGCCTCGACGGGACCGTGCAAAGCCACCATGGGCGACGTCGAAGTCGTACGCCGTGTTGAGGTGGAGTTCGGGCTTCGGTGCCGGCTGGCGGGCGCCGTCCAGGATCGCCGTCAGCGCGACGTCGTTGCGCAGGTTCACGGTGTGCTCGGTGTACATCCGCACGGTCTGGCCTCGCGGCACGAAAGTCGTTCCGCCGTCGGGATCCTCGCCATGGCCGGAGACGATGGTGGTCACGGGCGCTCCTCACCGGTGCTCAATGCCGTTTGTCCCAGGAGTAGTTCTTGAGCGCCGGCGGTGTGTCGGCGCCGGTGCTTTCGGTCTGCGGCGACAGGGTGGGGATGCACAGCTTGTAGGTGAGGTAACTACAGCTGTCGCAAGGGGGAATGGGGGGAAGCGCGACCGGCTTGGCCGGGGTGGCCACCTTGGGCGCGGTCAGGTTCGCGGCGGTCGCGGCGCCGAGGTGCTCGAAGTGGTTGCGGGCGTCGCTGAGACTCCAGCTGTTGTCGGGGTCCACCTCCCACAGGTAGTCCGAGATGACCCCGACTTCGGCGCACCGGCCGTGTCCGTTCCCCATCGGGTATTCGTTGTTGTTCTGGTCGCGGTTGGGCTTGTTGACGTTGTCTTCTTTTTCGCCGATATCGGAAAGTATGCTGCTGACCAGCGGATGGACGTGGGGGTCGCCCTGTTTCATGCTGGTGTGATCGGAGATGCGGGCTCCCGCGACCAGCGCGCCCGCCATCCCGGGCCTGGTGTTGTTGCTGCGGTCCTTGACCTGGTCGGCGAGCGCGTGGGAGGTGCTGTCGAGCGCGTGGTCCGCGAGGTGGTCGTCTTCCCAGGGGGTGGCCGAGAAGGCCTTGAGCGGGTGGGCGTCGCCCCGGGCCGGGTTCTTCTGGTGCTGGGTTCCTTCGCCGGTGAGGACGGGGGTGGCCGGATTGGCGGGCCGCGGCCGGTCGTATTTCCCCTTTTGCCCCACGGGGAGTGTTTCATTGTCCTTGACTGCGTCGTTCCACTGGACTTCCTTGTTCTTCTTCCGGCGCTTGGCCGGTCCTTGGTCGTCGGCCGGTTCATCGGGCACGGTCCGGTTCTTTTCGCGGTTCTCCGTGGCGGCCACCAGATACGCGGTGAGCTGCGCGGCGAAGTCGTGGGGCTGGCTCATGGGACTCCGATCTCGAGGTGGCCGACAGGTCGTGGGGTTATTCGTTCAGTCCCCGGGCCACCAGCGCCGCAACGGCGAGTCTCCGGTTCGCCGGCGGTACGCGGTGGCGGCGACGGTGGCGACGCCGAGGAGAAGGAGGCCGCCGCCGATGACGATTCCCGCGGCCAGCGGCACGCCGGTGTAGGCCAGCTTTCCCGGGTTCGAGGTGCCGGGGCCGGTCCCGCCGGTCGCCTTCCCGACGGTGCCACCGGCGTTCACGGCAGCACTCGTACTGCCGGTGCCTCCGCTGGTATTCGGCCCCAGACCACCGGACTGGCCGGTGCCCGGACTGGCGGCCTTGCTGTCCGGTGGAGCCTGCCCGGCAGTGACGGTGACCGTCGCCGAGTCGGTCCCGGTCAGCGGCTGGCCGATGTCGGCGCCGTTCACCCGGGGAGTGGCCGAATAGGACGAGGTGTTCGTGAGGTCGGTGCTGCTTTCGTCCGCGGGGGCGGCGGCGGTGCACGTGACGCCGTTGGCGGCGCCGACTTGCAGGCCGTCGCCGTTCAGCGTGAAGTCGCAGTCGTGAGCGCTGTCGTTGCGCACGTCGACGGTCAGCGGCACATCCCCGGTATTGCGGATGGTCACGGAGAACGTGACTTTCTGGCCGTGCTTCGCCTCCTGCGGATCGGCCGTGGTGCTGATGGCGAGGGCCGGGTTGATCACCGTCACCCGCAGCGGCGGCGAACCGACCCGCATCTCCCGGTTCGCCTGGTCGACGGCCGAGGCGGTGGCCTGGTTGTCGAAGCTCCGGTCGGGTTTGGCCGTGCACTCGGCCGTCGCGCTCTGCCCCGGGGCGAGCTGCGCGATCGGCTGCGGCCGGCAGTCGGGCAGGGTCGGGCTGGCCACCGCGATGTTGGTCACCGGGCCGTCCTGGGCGGTGCCGGTGTTCTGGACGGTGAACGTCACCTTGACCTGGTCGCCGTGCCGGACGAGGGGCTGGTCGACCTGCTGGCTCAAGGTGATCAGCGGCGCCAGCACGGTGATGGTGACGGGGGCCGCGGCCGCGTTCACCGCGTCGCCGTTCACATCCTCGGCCGTCACAGCGGCTTCCAGCGTGAGCGGCCCGATCTCCGTGGGCTGCGCGTCACAGCTGACTTCGGCCGACGCGCCGGGTCCGAGCACGGGAACCGGTGGCGCGCTGCAGATTTTCGGCGCTGACGCCACAAGGTTCGTGAGCGTCTCCTCGGGTTGGTCACCGTCGTTGTGCAGACCGAAGGTCAGCCGGACCGTGTCACCGGGATACAGGCTGGTCTTGTCCACCGAGGTGGTGATACTGACCGCCGGGTCGATCACGGTGGTCGTGATGGGCTGTCCGCGCACCGTCACCGTCCCTTGTGGAATGGTTCCGGTCATCGTGCCCGAACTGGTGAAGGTCTGCGCGGGAGCGGTGGCCGTACAGGAGAACTCCATCGGCGTTCCCGGGGACAGGGTGGCGGCCGGTGCTGCGCACTCCGGGGCCGCCGAGTCGGCGTAGCCCACGCCGGTCACGTCCGTGGTGGTGTTGTTGCCCAGCCGCACCGCGAAGTTCAGCTTGGCGCCCTCGCGGACCACGAGCCGGTCCGGCACCCGTTCGACGGTGTAGTCCGCGGGCGTCACCTGGACCGTCGCGCTCGCGGAGGCCTGCACGGTGTTCCGGCGGCCGGTCGTGCCGATCAGGTAGGTCCCGGTGACCGTGGCGTCGGTGGTGAACGCGGGCGCGGTGCGGGCGGGCTGGACGCAGCGCACGTCGGCGGATTCGCCGGGGCCGAGGGACGGCAGGGCGAGCGGCGTGCAGCGGATGCCCGGATCCGCGCTGGTGTCCTCGCGCGTCTTGAGGCCGACGTCCAGGTCGCTCAGCCGCAGCGCCCCGTCGTTGCGGATCCGCAGGTTGAACGTGGCGAGGTCGCCTTGGCCGATGGGCGTGGCCGGGCCGGTCATGGTCAGCGACACCGCGGGCGCGACGGTTTCGGCCAGCACGATGTTCTGCAGGACCACGAAGTCGTCGACGCTGTCGATCCCGATCTTGATGGACCCGTCGGTGTTGTCGGCCAGCGTGGGCTTGACCGTTTTGGCGTCCACGCTGAGATTGTTCGTGGTCCGCTTGACCGGGTCGAGCGGGTCGATCGCGCCGACGGCACACGAGCGGAAGAAGTCCACTGTGGTGTTTTCGCCGGAACACGGCTCGGCCATGGGGGTGCCGTCGACCGAGAAGGTCTCCTGGCCCAGGCCCCGGTCGCCGTCGTACCCGGTCAGGCCGACCGTGATGTCCGCGGTGGAGCGTTTCGGCGACACGCCGGGCAGCACGACACTGGTGCCGGTCAACGACGGCGTGAGGCCGGGCAGCAGGCCGGCCACCCCGTCCACCACCGGCCCGAGCGGCGCGGGCAGGCCGCCGGGCAGCAGCGGGTCGAGCAGCCCGGACAGAGCCGCGCTCTGTGGCATGTCCTGGGAGTAGAGGTCGATCACCCGGGGCACGAGGTAGGGCGCGTGCGGCTGGCCGTAGTCGAACACCACCACGATCGACCAGCCCCCCGCGCACCCCGGCCCGGACGGCGCCCACACGTTGCTCACCGAGAGCTTGACCGCGCCGCCGGTCGGCGCGCCGGCGAACGTGCCGGTGACGTCGGCCCAGTCGGTGTAGATCTGGCCGGCCTCGGCCAGCCCGTCCGTGGTGGTGAAGTGCGCCGGGTCGAGGACGGCCGCCTGCGGTTCGCCACCGGCGACCGCGATCCGGGGGCGCTGCTGGGCCGGGGCCGCCGCGGCCGGTTGGGGCGGCGCCTCGCCTTGCTGCATAAGGGGAGGGAGACAGTTGACGCCCGAGAACCCCGAGACCTTCCCGGTGTGCCCGCCCCAGTTCAGCTGCGCGTACCGCACCGTGGCGCCGCTCGGGACGGTGACTTCGGCGCTGCTGGAGTTGAACGAGTCGGTGCGGCCGTCGTCCCTCGCCTGGTGCAGGTAGTAGCCGTTGTTGTCGGCGCTGTTGTCCCGCGGGGCGGGCTGCGTGCTTTCGGTGGCGGCTTGGCAGGTGGCCGGCGGATTGTCGCCCGCGACCTCGTCGCCGGTCGGGCAGCGCAGCGAGCTGTTGCCGGCCATGACCACGTCCCCGTACACCGAGTCCCGGTAGGTCGGCTGCACGGTCGGGCTCATGGGGTCCGAGCCGTCCTGGGCCACGCGTTCGACGGCGCTCGGATCCCCGGGGTCGCCGGGCGCGCCGGGCGCGAACACCAGCGGGGCCGCGGCGAGGAGCAGGAGGACCACGACGAGCGAGTACCGGAACATGGGCGTGCCCCTCTGCTGTCAGCGCTCGGTGATGGAGGTCCGGCGCCACCGGGGCCGGGGCTCGGGCGGAAGCCCCCGCACGGTGTCGTGGACCTCGAGCTCGGCGGTCTTGACCGGAGGGGCGGGCGGGCGCAGCCGGGACGGCTGGACGGGGGCGGTGACCGTCAGGTCCACTGCGGTGCGCATCGGCACGCCCAGGGCCGGCCACAGGTCGTGGCCGCGCCCGCCCGGGGTCCAGCCCAGCCGGACCGGGAGCGCCGTGTCGAGTTCGCGCAGGCAGCCTCGCAGGTGCTCGGCGCCGAGCGTGTCCTTTTCGGCGTGGGCGCCGATCACCGCGCCGAGCAGCTCGGCTTCCTCTTCGGTGTCCGCCGCCCACGCGGTGACCAGGTAGGTCAGGTGGTAGTTGCGGGCCGGGGCGACGGTGCCGGTGAGCCGGCCCTCGTCGTTGAGCACGCGCACCCGGGCCGCCGGGATGCCGTCGAGGTCCTCGGTGATGCCGTAGAGGAAGACGTTCACGATCCCGGCCCGCTGCGGCCGCCGCGCCATGCCCGCGAGCACGTGGGGCGGGTCGAACCCGATCACCGTGCCGGGCGACAGCTCGGCGGTCAGCCATTCGCGAAGGGAGGAAGCCAGGTCAGCCAGCACGTCCCGAGCTTCGCCCACGGCACGGGGCGCGGACAGCGTGGCCGCGGCCCGCCGCACGGCCACTCCGGATTGCCTCGAAGGGCAACCGGGGCTTGACCACGACTGTGCGCGTCAGCCCCGTGGCAACGGCGGCCGCGGCTGCCAGCCTGAAACGCAGCTGTTCATCTCGGAATCGCTCGGACTGGGAGACTCGATGGCTAATTATCTGGCACCAGGGGTGTATGTCGAGGAGGTGTCGTCGGGGTCGAGGCCCATCGAGGGTGTCGGCACCGCGGTCGCCGGATTCGTGGGGTTCGCGGAAAAAGGGCCGCTCTCACAGCCGACGCTGATCACCAACTGGACCCAATTCACCCGCACGTTCGGCGGATTCATCGAAGGCGTTTACCTCGCGCATTCGGTGTACGCCTTCTTCCTCAACGGCGGCGGCTCCGCCTACATCCTGCGGCTGGCGGGCGGCACCGGCGAGAACACGGCGCCCCCGCTCGGCGAGGCGGCCATCCCGGCCGCGGCCGGCGGCGACGGGCGGCCGGCGTTCGCGGTCCGGGCCCTCGCGCCGGGCGCCGGTGACGAGCTGACCGTGTCGGTCGCCGACGCCGGTGAAGCGGCGGACGGCAACTTCCGCCTCGACGTGCTGCGCAACGGAAAAGTCGAAGAATCCTTCGACAACGTCACCGTGAAGCGCGGCCCGAACAACGTGGCCGCCGTGGTGGCCAAGCAGTCGAAGCTGATCACCCTCGAGCACACCAGGGGCGAAACCCTGAGCGCGCCGCGCAAGGACACCACGACGGCGCTCGCGATCCGCGAGCCCGCGCCCGGCCCGGTCCTCGCGTCGGCCTATGTCGGCGACCCGATCGAGCGCACCGGCATCGGCGGCTTCGAGGCCATCGACGAGATCACCATGGTGCTGGCACCGGACCTCATGTCAGCGCACCAGCGCGGGCAGATCGACGGGGACGGCGTCAAGGCCGTCCAGCTGGCGATGATCGCGCACTGCGAGCTGATGTCCGACCGGGTCGCCATCCTCGACCCGCCGCCCGGGCTGAACTCCCAGCAGATGCGGGACTGGCGCTCCGACGTCGCGGGCTACGACTCGAAGTACGCCGCGCTCTACTGGCCCTGGGTGCAGACCCTCGACCCGGCGACGGGCAACATCATCACCGTTCCGCCCAGCGGGCAGATGGCCGGGATCTGGGGCCGCAGCGACGAGACCCGCGGGGTGCACAAGGCGCCCGCGAACGAGGTCGTCCGCGGCGTGGTCGGGCTCCAGACCTCGATCAGCCGGGCCGAGCAGGAACTGCTCAACCCGCTGGGCGTCAACTGCATCAGGGCGTTCCCCGGCCAGGGCATCCGGGTCTGGGGCGCGCGGACGCTGTCCAGCGACCCGGAGTGGCGCTACATCAACGTGCGCCGGCTGTTCAACTACGTGGAGGAGTCCATCCTCCAGGGCACCAACTGGGTGGTCTTCGAGCCCAACGACGAGTACCTGTGGACCGCGGTGCGGCGCGTCGTCGGCTCGTTCCTGCAGCGGATCTGGCGCAGCGGCGCACTGGCCGGGCGGTCGGCGGCCGAGGCGTACTACGTCAAGTGCGACGACGAGAACAACCCGCCGGAGTCCCGGGACGCCGGGCACCTGTTCATCGAGATCGGCATCGCCCCGGTCAAGCCGGCCGAGTTCGTCGTGTTCCAGATCTCCCAGATGCCGCAGGGCGCGGCGCTCGAAGAGTAACCACCAGTTTTCCTGAACCTTACAAGGGATGAGCCATGCCACGAACAGGACTTCGCTCCCAGACGGCCGATCTCGACACCACGAACACCCTGGTCAGCGCCGCGCGGTTCGTCATTCAGTTCGACGGGAACACCACCAGCAACGGGATCTCCTTCTCCGAGCTGTCGGGCATCACCTCCGAGGTCGAGGTGACGGAGTACATGTCCAGCAACTCGCTGGGGGTGTCGCTGTCGAAGGTGTACGGCCGGACCAAGCCCGCGACCGTCACGCTCAAGCGCGGGGTGGACCAGGACCAGACGCTGTGGGGCTGGCACCAGCAGGTGCTCCGCGGCGACCCGACGGGCCGCAAGAGCTGTTCGCTGCTCCTGCTCGACTCGACCGGTGCGGTGAAGCAGACGTACCATCTGCTCAACGCGTGGCCGTCCAAACTGGACGTCGGCAACTTCAAGGCCGGCGGCAGCGACGCGGCGGTCGCGACGGTCACGCTCGTCTGCGAGCAGATCGACCTGGAGAACGGGTCCGGGCCCAGCGGACCGGGCGGTAATTGATGGCCGCCGTCGCCGAGCACCCCGTGCTGCGCACCGAGTACCCGTTCGCACTGCCGCGCGGCTACGTGGACGAGCAGGGCAAGCTCCACCGGGACGGGCTGCTGCGGCTGGCCACCGCCAAGGACGAGCTCGTCGCCCAGGCCGAGCCGCTGGTCCGGCAGAACCCCGCGTACCTGTCGGTCTACCTGATCATGCAGACGGTGACCAGGCTGGGCGCGCTGCCGGGGGTGGACCGGTTCGTCGTCGAGCATCTTTTCGCGTCGGACCTGGCTTTCCTGCAGGACCTCTACCGCCGGGTCAACCAGCAGGGCCACACCGAGGCCGAGGTGGCTTGCCCGGAGTGCGGGCACCAGTTCCTGGTCGACGTCGCGGGTGCGGCGCCGTCGTGACCGAGGCGACGGAGCGGTTCGCGGGCCGGCGTGTGGACCGGCTTGCGGACCGGTTCACGGACCGGCTGTGGGAGGAGATCGTCTACATCGCCTACCACCTGCACTGGTCGCTCGACTCGATCCTGGACCTCGACCATGCGACGAGGGCCAGGGTGATCACCGAAATCGGCGTCATCAACGCCCGCCTGGACGGGGCGGTTCCGGAGGACTGAGTTCCCGGAGGGCTGAGGGAGGGTGCGATGTTCGGCTGGTCGTGGCGCCGTAGCCGCCCGGGGGCCGCTGGTCCGTCCGGGGGCGTGGCTGATCAGTCTACTGTGGATGGTGGAGACGGCGGGGCCGTTGGGCGGGCCGGGGCCGGGGCCGGACCCGAGCCCGGGTCCAGCTCCGGCTTCGGGTCTGAGTCCGGAGTGGACCGTGCTCGTTACCGTCCGGCCTGGCGGTCGATGACGCCCTTGCGGTCCACACTGGCGGCTCAGGCCCCGTTGACCGCCGCCGGTGCGTCGATCGGCGTGCTGCACCGGCCGATGCTGCCTTCGGCGGATTCGGCGGCGGCAGGAATCACCGGCCCCGCGGGGCGGATCAGCGGAATTGTCACCGCGGTGCCCGTTCAGCACGATCTGGTCGACTTGCCGCTCCGCCAGCCGCCGGGGCAGCGGACACTCAAGGACCCGGTCTCCGGCCGGCCCGCGGCCCCCGTATCCGCGTCGGCCGGAAGCAATCCGGCCGCCGAAATGCCCGCGCCGCCGAATGCCTGGCTCGCCAATGGCCTCGGTCCCGAGATCTCTGTTGCCGACAGCGCGCCTCCCGCGCCTTCTCTGATCCTGGCGGAGTTGCCGGTGTGGCGGGCCGTTCCGCCCCGGCCGGAGTCGCCGCCGCTGACCGTCGCCGAAGTGACGGAACCCCAGGCGCCCGAGGTGCCCTGGCGGCCGTCCGATCTCGTCCACCTGGGATACCGGGAGAAGGACCGTCAGCTCGCGGCCCGATACGCCGAGCTCAACCACGAGCCGCGTCCCGCCCCGGCGCGCGGACCCACACCGCTGCCGCCCCGCCCGCAGTCGCTCCCGGAACCGGCCGCCCGAATCGAGCCGGTGTACCGCGAGCCGGAGCTGCGCCCGACGGAGCCGCCCCCGCGGTCACGACGCGCTTCGCTTGTCGAGAGCAGACGACTGGGCCTCGGCATCGCAAAGGCCCGCCCACAGCCCGACGGCGAGCCCGCCGATCCTCCGCCCACCACCGAATTCGCTGCCCCCGCCGACGTCGATGCGGCGGGTCCGGAATCAGCGGGCGAGCCGGACGGCCAGTCTGACGCTGCAGAGATCAGCGATCCGGACGTGGCCACGTCCGCTCTGGACGTACCAGCACAGCCGGCCGATCCCGTCCTCCCGGCGATGGACCCGCCAACGCTTCGGGCCCCAGCACTCGGCGACGAACCCTTAGGGCGCACCGTTCCGATGACACGGACACCTCTTTCGCCCTCGCCGGCGCACCGTGGCACACCCGGGAATACAACGGCGAAGGAGACCACATCGCCGCGTCCCTCCGACACCGAGCCGGGAGCGGCGTCCGCAGCGGGGGAGCACCGGGCGACCACCCGTAAGCCGCCGGCAGAGGACGCGCCCGGTGATCCCGTCCGCAGCTCCGCCGAACCTGTCCCCGCCGGCGACTCACCGGCGGGGCCAACTCACCCGACGGCGCGGTCCGCCGCCCTGTCCCGGCCGGAACTGGTCGGGCCGGAGCTGGTCGGGCCGGTGGGGCCCAGGTCCGCCGATCCCGCCCGTGCCCCCGTTCCCACTGCCGTAGCCCGGCCCACGCGAAGAGCCGACGATGCCGATGTTCTTCCGCTGGCCGGTATGCCGACCGGCCGGCAATCCTCGGCACCGGGTGCAGATCTGGTTTTCCCGGTAGCAGCGTCACCGCCTCCGGGGGGCGTGCCGGCTGGGGAGCGATCTTCCGCGCCGAGCGGAGAGCCGGGTTTGCCGGTAGCAGCGGCGCCGGCCTCGGGTGGCGCGCCAGTGGGGGAGCAATCGCCGGCACTGGACGGAGATCTGGGTTTGCCGGTAGCAGCGTCGCCGCGTTCGGCCGGTGTGCTGGCTGGAGAGCAATCCTCGGCGCCGAGCGGAGAGCTGGGTTTGCCTGTGGTGTCGTCGCCCCCGGCCGGTCAGCGATCTTCCGCGCTTGATGGAGTGCCGGTTTTGCCTGTGGCAGGGTCGTTGCCTCCGGCGGACCCGCCCTTGTCCCATCGTGTACCGGCACCGGGAGGTCCGGTCGAAGAGCCGGCCCGCCCGGCGATCCGGCCGCCACTCCTGCTTCGCAGTTCGGCTGCGAGTGCCGCGGAAACTGTGGCGGTAACGGAATCGACCGTTCCCGGCCATTCCGGCCCGTTGTCCAGGGTCGGGCCGGAGGCTCCGGTCGCCGGACCGGAGGAGACCATCCGGCGCTCGGGGCCGGGGGAGCCCGTCGTTGCTCCGGTCGAGCCGATCGAGGCGGCGTCCCCTGCTGCCCCAGTCTCGGCCGGCCGGTCTGATTTGGTCGCCCGGCAGGCAGAGTCGCTCCAGTCCGGGCCGGAGGTTCTGGCTGCGGCGTCTGCCGTGGCGGACGGGCCGGAACGGGCGACCGAGCCGGTCGCCGGACCGGCTCGGCTGATCGAGCCGGCGTCCTCCGGCCCGGCGTTGCCTGACTCGGAATCGCCTGGCCCGGTGTTGCCGCTCGATCGGCCGATGATCGAGTCCGATCGGCCGGGGACAGCGAGGCCGGATTCCCCGCCACCGCCACCTCCACCGGCCTCGACTCGGGCTCCGGCCGAGGGATCCGATTCGGCTACTCGGCAACCAGAGCCGCTCCGGACGATCGCCCGCCCGACCGAGCCGGTCACGGAGGCCGGTTCCTCCTCGACGACACCACCCACGCCGCCCCGAACACCTCCAGCGTCGTCAGACCGACCGGAATCGGGCGACCCGATTCGCGATCAGTCCATCGACGGGCCCGGTTTCCCGGATTCCCCCATGACAGGACCGGCGCAGCCTGCCGCGTCGGGTTTCCCGGATTCCGCCACGGCCGGACCGGTGCAGCCGATCGCTCCCGGCTTGTCGGCCCCACCGGCCGCGCCCGGCTGGCCGACATTGCCTGCCACGCCTGGGTTGTCGGACCCGCAGGCCCTACCCGGTCGGCCGACTCCACCCGCCGGCCGCAACCTCCCCACCGTCTCGGCTGCTCGAAGGAACCGCCCCAGCCCGGCCGACCGCCCCAGCCCGGCCGACCGTGCCAATTCAGCCGACCGAGCACGGTCCCCGGACCACCCCTCACCCCGTCCGACCACCCAGACCAAGCCCGACCGGCCACGCCCTCCCTCTCTCCTCGCGCCCTCCGCCCAACCGCAGCTCGCCGCCGGGGTCACCGGCTCGCTGCGCCGGGCGGCCGAGGCGGTCGTCGACACTGTGGTGCCGGCTCCGTTGATCGCGCCCATGAAACGGGCGCTGGGGATCGACATCTCCGACGTGCGGGTCCGCCGCGGTGAGGAGGTGTCGCTCGCCGCTCGGTACCTCGGCGCTCGCGCCTTCACTGCCGACGAGGTGGTGCATCTGCCCGACAGCGCCGGGCCCGTGGAGGGAGGCGATGCCGCGCCGCTGCTCGCGCACGAGCTGACGCACGCCGCGCAGCAGCGGCACTTCGGGGCCGCGCTTCCCGGACCCGAAACAGCGGCCGGACGGCGGCTGGAGGCCGAGGCGGTGACGGTGCAGCAGTGGGTGGCCGAGGGAATGGTCGGCGAGCCGCCGGTCGTCCGCGGCCACTCCGCGCCGGTGCAGCTCGCGCGCGAGGACTACGACGATCTCGACGACGAGCCTGACGACGACTTCGACGAGGACATCAACGAGAGCGACCTCGACAAAGCCCGCCGCGTCAAACGCCTCCAGCGGCAGGTCGATCGGGACCGGGGCGGCGGGTCCGGGTTCCAGGTGGGCTGGGACGAAATCCCCGACCTGTCGCTGAGCGGCATTCTCAACCGTCGCGGGTCGACCGCCGGCGAACCGGAGGGGTGGCACGAAGTTCCGGACGTGTCACCACAAGGCATACGCGACATGGCGGAACGGATGCGGCGAGACGTGCAAGAGCCGCCACCCAGCCAACGGCGAGGCGGCGTACGCGAGCCACCAGGGGACGGGCCAGGGCCAGGGCAAGGGCAAGGGCCCAGCGCAGGCGAGGAATCCCCAGCGCTGAGCCTGGCCGAGGTCGTCGAAAAAATCGCCGAAAACCCGCCCCGCCGCTGGATGGACCTGGACGACCCGGATCACTTCGAGGAGATCTCCAACCGGGTCTACAACTGCCTGCTGCCCCGGCTCCGGTTCGACGTGCTCGTGGAACGCGAGCGATCCGGCACGCTGATGGATTTCCGCTGAGGAGGCGCGATGCGTTACACGGCCACCAATTCCGTGGCGTTGGCCCAGGGCACGGCCAACCAGTTCGTCGTCACCACCGGTTCGCGGGAACTGGGCGCCTGGGCCAGTGCGTCGGACCTGGAGATCAAGTGGGACAAGGCCGAGCACTGGGTCGGCGATTCCGACCGGTACTTCAAATACGCCGGAGTGGCGAAGTACGAGCCCATCAAATTCACCAGGGCCGCCGACCCGGTCGGCACGAAGTCGGTGCAGGACTGGCTCAACCAGGTGCAGTCGACCGGCGGAATGCCCGAGGACGGCGCGCTGCAGGTCGTCGGCGACACCGGCGCCGTGGTGCTCGAGTGGACGATCCGCGAGATGTTCCCGATCAACTGGAAGATCTCGGGCTTCGACGCGAGCGGGGCCAAGGTCTACATCGAAACGCTCACCGTCGTGCACTCCGGCCTCCTGAGCGCGGCCAACCGGGCCCAGCCGTCCTGAAGACCCTTCAGCCAAAGGAGATTCCCATGCCCCCTCCGGACGCGCCGCTCGCCCTCGGGATGGCCATGCGGTTCCAGGTCGACGCGGGCGACCTGGACCTCGGGCTCTGGTCCTCGTGCAAGGGCCTCGAGGCCAAGGCCAAGGTCCACAAGGCCTACAACCCCGGCAATTACTCCTATGAGCGGATCCTGTTCGCCGACATCAGCTATTCGACGGTGAAGCTCGAACGGGCGATGGAGCAGTCCGCGAGCGCCGCCGTGCGCCAGTGGCTGGAGACCTGGTGGCGGCCCTGGGCCCAGCCGGGCACCAACCCGCTCGGCGGCATGATCGACTTCGGCACGTCGATGACCATCCGGCTGCTCGACGCGCAGTGGCGGCAGGTCTCGTCCTGGACGCTGCGCAACGCCTACCCGGCCGGCTGGTACGGCCCCTCCCTTTCGGCGACCGACAGCAAGGTGGCCATCGAGCGGCTCGAAATCGACCACGAAGGGTTCCTCGACCTGGAAGGGATACCGCTGCCGTGACCAAGCTGCCCGCGAAACAGAACATCGCCACCGAGTCCAGCCTGACCAACGCGCTGCAGGTCGGCCGCCAGCTCATCGGGCTGGGCATGGGGGACGTGCCGGCCTCGCTCTCCCCGGTCGTCACCTCCGCCGACAGCTTCAACGGCGGGCTCCCGATTTCGTTCTCGCTCAACCCGAAATCGGTCTCCTTCACCAAGAAGAACAAGACCGAGAGCGACCGCGGGGTGATCGCGACGTCCTTTCAGGACGCGCTCAAGGCGACCAGCAACCGCCGGCTCACGCTCGGCGAGGTGTACATGACGGGCGCCGGCATCACGAGTGTGGTGATCTCGGCACTGGTCGACTGGGCGACACCGTTCAAGCAGCCGATCTCGGCGGCCAGCGCGGCGTGGCTCGGCAACGCGAACGCGCTGAGCGAACTGGTGAAGACCAGTGGCGCGAACGCCCTCAAGGACAGCCTCGGCTCCGGCGGGAGCAACAGCGTGCCGGCCCGGTCCTCCACCCATCAGGCCAGCCCGCTGGCCCGGCAGAGCAAGCTGGTCTACTACCGGCTGCCGATCCTGCGTTTCATGTGGGGCTTCGGCGCCCCGCTGCACAACTGCCTGGTCAACCTCGAGGGTGTCACCGTCGACTACCAGCGGTTCGACTTCACCGGCACCCCGGTCTGGGCGAAGCTCAAACTCGACCTGGTCGAGTACAGCGACGACCCGCCGTTCACCAACCCGACCTCCGGCGGCCGGCCGGGCCGCACCAAGCACGTGGTGACCCAGGGCGAGAACGTCATGCAGATCGCCAACCGGGCCTACGGCTCGCCGAACGCGTGGCGGCTGGTCGCGGAGGCCAACGGCATCGACGACCCGCTGCGGATCAAGCCCGGCCGGACGCTGGCGCTGCCGCCCGTGGACGAGGCGATGGCGGAGGTGACGTCGTGACCGACCCCGGGGAGCACATCGCCAACACCGAGCCCACCGGCAAGCCCGGCATCGTCGTGGACGGGATGCCGTTGCCGGACGCGCTCGCCTCGCGGCTGCTGCGGGTCGTGGTGGACAACGACCTGCACCTGCCCGGCATGTTCGAGCTGACCTTCATCGACATGACCGGCCAGACCACCGCGGAGGCCGGCATCGTGATCGGCTCGGCGATCACCGTCGTCGGCGCGGGGCAGGACGGGGAGCCGAGGACGCTGATCGTCGGCGAGGCCACCGCGATCGAAGGGCAGATCCAGGGGGTCACCATCCGCACGGTGGTGCGCGGGTACACCGGCGCGCACCGGCTGCAGCGGGCCCGGCGCAGCCGCAGCTTCGTCAACGTCACCGACGCCGACGTGGCGCGGCAGGTCGCCGGCGAGGCCGGCCTGGCGATCGGGCTGGTGGAGGCGACCAGCACCACCCACTCGTACCTGGCGCAGGTGAACCAGACCGACTGGGAGTTCCTGGACGGGCGGGCCCGGGAGATCGGGTTCGAGATGGGAGTGGCCGACGGGCTGTTCTACTTCCGCCCCGGCACCCACAGCCTGCTCGCGGCCGGGGGCCACACGGCCGGCATGGTCCGCAGCGCCGTCGCCGAGGTGGTCGACGAGTCCGAAGCGATCACGGTCGCCTTCCCGGACGACCTGTTCAGCTTCCGGCCCCGGGTGTCGGGGGCCAACGTCACCCCGGACGTCGAGGTCCGCGTCTGGGACCCGATGACCCGGACCGCGCTGGCGCAGAACGCGGACACGCCGATCGACACCGGACCGTCGGCGCTGTCGATGGGCGGGCAGTTCACCGCCGGCGGGCCGATGGCGCAGCTGCGCGGCGCGGCCGACGCCATGACCGGCTCGGTGGATTCGTTCAGTGCCACGGGTTTCGACGCCGGGGTCAACGCGGCCCAGAGCGCGGTCACGGACACCATGTCCCAGGTGACCGGCGGCCTGGTGGGCTCGCCGGTCGGCTTCCTCGGGCCGCCGCCGAGCCTCACCGCGCACGTCGTGGTCGACCAGCCGGTCGCCGACACCACCACGATGGCCACCACCGGCCCGATGGTCGCGAACGCGGTGGCCACGGACTTCGGCAGCACGTACGCCGAGTGCGAGGGCGAGGTCAAGGGCAACGCCGACATCCAGCCGAACGCGACGATCGACGTGCAGGGCGTGCAGTCGATCTTCGCCGGCACCTGGCAGGTGTCGCGGGCCCGGCACGTCTTCGACGACTCGGAGTACGGCTACCGCGTGATCTTCTCCGCCCACGGCCGGCAGGACCGCACCGTGCTGGGCCTCACGTCGAAGGCCGGGCGCAGCTCGACACGGAACCCGGTGCTGGAAGGCGTTGTCTGCGGCGTGGTCAGCGACTGCGCGGACCCGCTCGGCAAGGGCCGCATGAAGGTCACGCTGCCCTGGCTTTCCCCCACTTTCGAAACCGATTGGGCGCCGAACATCCAGTTCTGCTCCGGCCCGCGCAGCGGCGCGATCTTCATGCCGGAGATCGGCGACGAAGTACTGGTGGCCTTCGAGTTCGGTGACGCGCGGCGCGCCTACGTCCTCGGCGCGATGATGAACGACTTCACCGCGTGGAGCATCGCGCAGTCCGGGCCGATCTTCGCCGGCGGGCTGGGCGGGCTCGCCACCGACGGCGTCGGCCTGGCCGCGCAGGCCGCCGGGAGCGCGCTGGGCTCCGCGCTGCTCCCGATGGCGGGGCCGCTCGGCGGGATGATCGGTGGTGCGATCGGCAGCCAGGCCGGCAAGGACATCGGCAACGAGGCGGTCCAGTCGGTGTCCGGGACGACGATCGTGCCCGGCATGGTCAGCGAGGTCCACCACCGCGGGTTCGTCTCCAGCACGGGAAACGCGCTGCTGTTCTACGACGTGCCGATGATCCCGCCCCTGCCTTCGGCGGCCGACGCCGGCTCGGTGACCGGTGAATCGGTCGACGCCGGGGGCGGCACCGGGTCGGCGGGCCTGCAGGCCGTGCCACCGGGGGTCGGCGCGATGGGCTCGGCGGTCCGCGTGGGCTCGCAGAGCGGCGAGATCGGGCTCACCGTCGACCAGGTCAGCGGCGGCGTCAACCTCACCGCGAGCCCGGTGCCCGGGGTGACCACCATCCCGATCCCGAACATCAACATCATCGCCGAGAACGGCTTCGTGAACATCGGCGCCGGCGCCGAGGGGACGATGCTGATCGACGGCGGCATCAACCTGATCATCAAGGCCACCGGGGCCATCACGCTCGACGCACCGATGATCAACCTGCTCGGGCTGCCGCTGGTCAACGGCGTCCCGATCCCGCTCTGAGAGGCACAAGGGTGAACGACGACGATTTCATCGGCCGCGGCTGGGCCTTCCCACTGGGCGTCACCGCGAACGGCACCATCGCCACCATCGGCGGGCCGCGCAAGCTGGAGCAGGCGATGGCCCTGGTCCTGTCCACGTATCCGGGCGAGCGGCCGTTCCGCCCCGAGTTCGGCTCCCGGCTGCGCGACTTCGTCTTCGATTCCGCGACGCACACCGTGTTCTCCGGGATCGAGGGCGAGGTGCGCCGGTCGCTGACCGTCTGGGAGCCGCGCGTGCTGATCAGCGACGTCGTCGTCTACCCGCACAGCGACCAGGAGAACGTGCTGCTGATCGACATCAGCTACCGGGTCAAGGGCGAGAACGACCAGCGCAACCTGGTGCATCCCTTCTACACCATCCCGGACGAGGGGGAGTGATGGCGCTTCCCGCCCCCCGGCTGGACGACCGCCGGTTCCAGCAGTTCGTCGACGAGGCCAAGCGCTACCTGAAGCAGCGGTGTCCGGAGTGGACGGACCACAACGTGTCCGACCCCGGCGTGACGCTGATCGAGACGTTCGCGTTCATGACCGAGCAGCTGTGCTACCGGCTGAACCGGGTGCCCGACCGGCTCTACGTGAAGTTCCTCGAACTGCTCGGCCTGCGCCTGCTGCCGCCCACGCCCGCCCAGGCGCCGATCACGTTCTGGCTGTCCACCCCGGCGCGCGCGCCGCTGGTCATCCGGGCGGGCACGAAGGTGTCGACCACCCGGACCGAGAGCGAGGAGTCCATCGTCTTCTCGACCCTGGCGGACCTGCCGATCGGGCCGACCGCCATCGGCGCGGTCCGCCGGACGACCGGCCGCGACGTCGCCAGTGCCGACCAGACACCGGCTTTCGAGGCAGGGGAGGAGTTCGCCGCCTTCGACGAGCCGCCGCACCTGGACGACGCGCTGCTGATCGGGCTGACCGAGCCGGCGCCGAGCTGCGCGGTGCGGATCGACTTCCTGGGCGACAGCGCGGGCGTCGGCGTCAACCCGCTGCACCCGCCGCTGGTCTGGGAGGCGTGGACCGGGGACAGGTGGACCGGGTGCGCGGTGACCACGGACGAGACGGGCGGGCTGAACCGCTCCGGCCGGATCGTGATCCACGTGCCCGGCGGCCACGAGACCAGCATGATCGAGGACCAGCGGGCCGCCTGGGTGCGGGTCCGGGTCGTCGAGCCGCTGCCAGGGCAGCCCGGCTACAGCTCGTCGCCCGTGGTGCGCTCGCTCGCCGCGGCCACGGTCGGCGCCACGGCCAAGGCGCTGCACGGGGAAATCGTCGAGTTCGAGGAGCTGGGCGAATCCGAAGGCGTGCCCGGGCAGCGCTTCCGGTTGAGCCGCGCGCCCGTGCTCGGCGGTGAGCATCCCGCCGTGCTCGAGGTCGCCGTGGACGACGGCTGGCAGGAGTGGTCCCGGGTCGAGAACTTCGCCGGCAGCAGCCCCGAGGACCGGCACTTCGTGCTCGACCCGGTGGGCGGCGAGGTCGAGTTCGGGCCCGCGGTACGGCTGCCGGACCGGAGCCTGCGGCAATACGGCGCGGCGCCGCCCCGCGGGGCACTGGTGCGAATGCGGCGTTACTACTGCGGTGGCGGACTCCGCGGCAACGTGGCCCGGCTGGCCGTGGACACCTTGAAGGGCTCGATCCCGTTCGTCTCGGGAGTCGTCAACCTGCACCCTTCCGTGGGCGGCGTCGACGGCGAGACGTTGGAGGAAGCCAAATCCCGGGGACCGATCATGCTGCGCACGCGCAGCCGCGCGGTCACCGCGGAAGACTACGAGGCGATGGCCATGGAGGCCGCGCCCGAGGTCGCCCGCATCCACTGCTTCACCGCCGGCGAGGACGACGTGCCCAGCGGCGCGGTGAAGGTGCTCGCGGTGCCGGCCGCGGCCCACAAGAACGGGCAGCTGCTCTTCGCCGACCTGGTGCCGTCGGAGGGCACGCTCGAGCGGATCGCGGAACGGCTGGAGGACGTCCGGCTGGTCGGCACCCGGGTCCAGGTCGAGCCGCCGCGCTACCGGGGGATCACCGTGGTGGCCCGGCTGATCGCGCGCACCCGGCTCGACCCGGACGAGATCCGGGCGCGGGCCCTGGACGCGCTCTACGGCTATCTGAACCCGCTCACCGGCGGGGAAGGCGGCACGGGCTGGGAGTTCGGCCGGCGCGTGTCCCACGGGGAGATCTTCGCGCTGCTGCAGTCGGTCCAAGGCGTCGACGTGGTCGAAGACGTCCGGCTCTACGGCGCCAACCCGGTCACCGGCGAACGCGGGGGAGAGGTGACCCGGCTCCCGGTCGGCCCCGGCGGGCTGGTCTTCTCCTACGACCACCAGGTCCGGGTGGAGCGGTCATGACCGCCGTCGAGCGGTGGACGCCGCCGCTGCCCTCGCCGTACCCGCTGATCGGCTACTTGCCCGCGGTGTACGGGGAAAGCGAGGTCGCGGTGCGCTGGACCGAGGCGTTCGACGACGTCCTCGCGTCGCTCATCAGCACCATCGACTGCGTGCACGCCTACATCGACCCGCTGCTCGCGCCGGAGGAGTTCGTCCGCTGGCTGTCCACCTGGTTCGGGGTGCTGCTCGACGAAAGCTGGCCGATGCCCGCCCAGCGCGCCGTGGTCGCCGAAGCGGTGGAGCTGTTCCGGATGCGCGGCACCATGGCCGGCCTGCGCCGTCACCTGGCCGTGGTGGTCGACGGCGAGGTCGAGATATCCGAAAGCGGCGGGACCTCCTGGTCTCTGCGGCCCCGGCCGGAGCCGCCGACCGACGTCGAGCACTGGGTCCGGGTGGTCGTCCGGCCGCGCTGCCCGGAGGCGCTGTCCGACGCGGCGGTGGCCGCGGTGATCCGCGCGGCCAAGCCGGTGCACGTCAGCCACTTCCTGGAGGTGATCCGATGATCGTCTGCACGATGTGCGGCAACCAGAACGACGACAGCTCCGCGTTCTGCGGAGACTGCGGGAAGTTCCTGGAATGGAACGGCGAGCGGGTCGCGCCGCCTCCCGAGGTCATCGTCGTCGTGGAGGAGCCGCCGGTTGCGGTGGAGGAACGGCTGACCTGGTGGCAGCGGGTGAGCCGGCGAGTCCGGTCTTGGCTGCCCGCGCGAACGTACGTGGAGACGCCCGAGCCGGTCCACGCGGCGACGGCGGTGGCCGCCTGGTCGGTCGGCGACGTGCCGGTACCGGATGCGGAGACTGGTGGGACAGGCGGGAAGGGTGTGCCTCCGGTGGGTGTGGGGAAGGCTGTGCCGCCGGTGCCGCCGGGTAAGGCTGTGCCTCCGGTGGGTGGCGGGAAGGCAGTGCCGCCGGTGCCGCCGGGCAAAGCTGTGCCGCCGGGCGCTGGTAAGGCCGTGCCTCCGGCGCCGCCGGGAAAGGCCGCGCCTCCAACGGGGGCAGGCAAAGCTGTGCCGCCAGTGCCGCCCGGAAAGGCCGCGCCGCCACCAGCGGCTGGTATGGCCGTGCCGCCGGGGAAAGCTCCGGTTCCGCCAGCTGCTGGCAAGGCGCCGCCGTCTCCGGGTGCTCCTCCGGCTCCGGGCACGGCATCGCCTCCGTCTCCACCTGCATTGGGTAAGGCTGCGCCTCCACCGCCCGCGCCCCCGTCCGCGCCGGGCGCGCCGCCGTCCGCACCGCCCGCGCCCCCGTCCGCTCCGGGCGCGGCCCCGTCTCCGCAGGGCGCGCGTAAGGCGGCTCCGCCACCTCCGCCTTCCGGGACGGGCAAAGCACCTCCGCCGCGTCCCGGGACGAGCGGCCCCGCCGCCGGTGCCGGGCCGAAGGGCGCGACGCCGTCCGGAACCGCTCTGCTGCCCGGAACGGCGCCGACCGGCCAACGCGCCGTGGACCCGGAACTGGTCGCGTCGCTGGCGCAGCCCGTGACCGGTTTCGCCGAGGCGCGGCCGGAGCAGCCGCCGGAGCTGGCGCCGGCTCCGGCGATCAAGAAGACCAGGGCGATCGTGCGGACGAAGCCCAGCCGCAGGCTGGAGCCGGGTGACCTGGTCTGCGCCGTCTGCGGCGAGGGCAACCCGCCCACCCGCAACTTCTGCAGCCGCTGCGGCGAGTCGCTGGCCGACGCGGGAACGGTCCGGCTGGTGTGGTGGCGGCGGATCTTCCGCCGCCGTCCGAAGCGGCACCCGGCTGGGACCCGGCCGGGGCAGAAGGGCACCAGGGAGCACCGGACGTGGCAGTGGAAGCACTCCCTGCGCCGGGTGCGGGCGGCCGTCCTGCTCCTCGGGGTGCTGATCGGGCTGCTTTACGCTTTCTACCCGCCGTTCCGGGCCACGGTGATCGACAATTCCGTGGCGCTGTACCGCAAGGTGGTGCCCACCCTCGACCCGGTCCGCCCGGCGGTCGTCCAGGCGGACGCGATGATGCCCGGCCACGGCCCCAACCTGCTCGTGGACACCTACAAGGACACGTACTGGGCGGCTTCGCTGGCCGGGAAGAAACCGAAGCTCACCATCCGGTTCAACGACAGCTACCTGTTGCGCAGCATCATTCTCCACTCGGGCGCGAGTGACGCGTTCGCCAAGGACGGGCGCCCTTCGATCCTGCGGTTCACCTACAACACCGGCAAGAGCGAGAACGTGCTCCCGGAAGACAGCCCCACGGCGCAGACGATCGACCTGAAGAACAGCACCCTGGTCACCTCGGTCACGGTGGAGGTCATCGACGTCTACAACGGGACCGACCCGCAGACGGTCGCGATAAGCGAGCTGGAGTTCTTCGCCCTCAAATGAGAAAAGGATCGAGGAATAGCGGATCCATCTCCGCCGGGTACGAACGAGCGCTCGACAACCTGACCGGAGAGGTACGGGCAATCCGCTGAAGGCAGGCTCGCTTTGAGGATGACCTTGCGTCCGAGTTCCACGATGCCGTCCGCCTCGCGGTAATAAGGGTTCCATTCGGGGTAGCTGCCGCCGCACTTGACCGCCGGGGCAACCGCGAGGGCACAAGTTCTGCCCCTGAGGCCCGTCAATCCTGGACCGGGAAACTGGCTGGGCCCGCGCTGACCGCGCCGCCCCGGCCGGGCACGCTGAACCCATGGCAGTGAGCGCGACTCTGCGTACGACCGAAGTCGAGGTCGCTCCCGGTGCGGCCGCCCGGTGTCATGTGCTGGTGCGCAACAACTCGGCGGTGGTGGACCAGTTCGGGTTCGACGTGCGCGGGGACGTGGGGGACTGGACCCGGATCAAGCCCGAGCACGCCAACCTCATGCCACAGCAGGAAGTCAGTGTCGAGCTGACCTTCGTGCCGCCGCGTTCCCCGGACGTGCTCGCCGGTGAGCACCCGTTCGCCCTGATGGTCTCCTCCCGGGAGGACCCGGCCGGTTCCGTCGTGCAAGAGGGCACGGTCACCGTCTCGCCGTTCACCGAGCACGATGCCGAAATCGTGCCGGTGACCTCGACCGGCCGTCGGGCGGGCCGGCACACCGTGGCCGTGGACAATCTGGGGAACCAGCCGCACCCGGTCGAGATCAGCGCCGCCGACCCGGACGCGAAGCTGACTTTCCGGCTGCGTCCCGCCAACCCGGTGCTGGAGCCCGGCACCGCCAATTTCGTGCGCATCGTCGCCCGGCCGAGGAAGTACTTCTGGAAGGGGAAGAACCGGCGGCTTCCGTTCACCGTCCGGCTGCACTCGCCGGATGCGGACCCGATCGAGATCGCCGCTGCCTTCGAGCAGGGCCCGCTGATCCCGCGCCGGTTCTTCTGGCTCTTCCCGCTGTTGTTCGCGCTGTTGCTGCTTCTGGTGCTGATAGCGACGACGTTGCTGCGGCAACGGCCCGTCTCGGTCGCGGGCCCTTCACCGTCGGCCGCGTCCGCGACTTCCGCCACGTCCGCATCGTCTTCGCCCGCCAGTACGTCGAGCCCGCCTTCCACGCCGAGCAGCTCGGCGTCGGCCCCGCCGACCTCCGCCGCCGGTGCCAACGACCAGCCCGCCGGATCCGGATCCGGCACCTCGACGTCGGCCACGTTCACCGTCGGCGCCGAGGCCTACCCCAACGTCGGCGGCGGCCCGCAGCTCTTCTCCTACGTCGTGCCACCCGGCCCGAGTTATGCGATCACCTCGGTGGTGCTGCGCAACCCGGCTGCGGACACCGGGCAGGTCCAGATCCGGCACGACGACACGGTCGTGGGGACGTTCAGCCTGGCGCAGGTGAACCAGGACGCCCGGGGCCAGCTGACCTTCCGGCCGCAGCCTCCGCCGGTGGTCGCGCCGGGCGAGCGCGTCACCCTGGCCGTCTCGTGCACCAACACCCGGGATCCGTGCACGCCGAGCGGGGTCTTCACGGCGACCCTGGTGCCTTGACCGATCCGCTGGTGGCTTCCGCCCCGCCGGTTCGCGGTGCTGCTCAACGGGCGGGACTGCCAGGATGGCGCGATGACCACCGTGCCGCCGCCCTCCGTCCGGTACCGGCACGGGTGCGCGGCCGCCGGGATCGATCCCGGGTCGCCGGCGCGGCGGATCGTGAGCCATTCGAACGACGTGTGGTCCATCGACGATCCGCGGCTGGGCGCGGTGGTGCTGCGGGTGTCGTGGCGCGGCGACGTCGCCAGGCTCGGCCGCGAGGTCGCGGTGGCGGGGTCGATGCCGGTGACGGTCCGGTACCCGGAGGTGCTCGAACGCTTGTACGCCCCGCTCGAGCGCCGCGGCCGACCTGCTCGGCGAGCTGGCGCCGGTGGCGGGACTGGTGGACGATCCGGCCGCGCACGGTCTGGTCCACGGCGACCTGCAGTTGCGCAACCTGTGGTGGTCGGACCCGGGAACGGTCACGGTGCTGGACCTGGAATGGGTGCGGTTCGGGCCGCCGTTGCTCGACCTGCAGCGGTTGTGCGACGAGGCTGACACGGATGCGCTCACCGGCGCCGACACTCACCGGGATGTGGTGCGGTGGCTCGAACTGGGCCGCCCTGCCCTGACCTGCGGTCGAACTCCGTGCGAAAGGCGCCATCAGGGCCGGCAGCACTACCAGAATGCTGGCTCGAATGAGCCTAATTTATCCTTAAGTTTCCCGCCATCGTCCCCGTGCCGCCGTACTGTGGAGAAACGAGTTCGCAGGGTGGAATGGTCAAGCGTGAGGGGGAATCATGCTGGAGGCATTTGTCATTCTCGGTGGAATCGTCATCGTCCTGCTCGTGGTGGGGCTGATCGTGGGCTCGAAGGACGTCGGCCGCAGGGGGCAGCCGATCGCCGGGGGCAACGGTCTTGGCCAGGCCGGGCGGGACAAGACCGACCCGCGTCGGGAGGCCGGGTACCTGTTTTTCAGCCAGCCGTGGAGCTGACGGCGTAATTCGGGCTCGATCCGCATTGATCCGGATTGATCCGTCGCGGTGCGGAGTACCTCGGGTATCGGGATCGGCCCGATACCCGAGATGGTCACCGAACTCGGCACGGCCGGAATGGTGCGGCCGTAACCGGGCGTTCTGGGTCAGGTGTCTAGCCGATGCAGCCGGGGACGGGGGAGGGGCTGCCGGTGCAGTTGGTCGCGACGTTGGCCGTGACCGTGGAGGTGTTCATCGTCGCCGAGCCTGCGACGTAGTAGATCCCGCCCGGATTCACGGTGGCCGTGTTGGTGTTGACCACGCTGCTGGTGAGGGTGAGCGTCCCGTTGACGCTGGCGATACCGGCGGCCTGGCCTGCGGTGTTGGCCTTGACCGTGCTGCTGGTGAAGGTCGCCGCGGCCGGTGTGCCGGTGCTGTAGATGCCGCCGCCGATGCCGTCTGCGGCGTTGCCGGTGAGTGTGCTGCCGGTGAGGGTCACCGCGCCGAAGTTGAGGATGCCGCCGCCGTTGTTCTGGCCCGTGGTGGCCGCGTGGCCGCCGCTGAGGGTGACGGCTTTGAGGGTGATGCCGCCGGCGGGGGCGGTCTGGGCGATGCGGAACGCGGCCGCCGTCGCGGCGCGGGTGATGGTGTTCGCGTTGCCTTCAAAGGTGATCGGTGTGGTGACGATCGGCAGGCCGGACGGGCCGTGCACGCCGTCGTTGCCATGGCTGGTGGTGAGGGTGTAGACGCAACCCGGGGTCAGCGTCACTGTCCCACCGCCGGCGGCATTGGCCGCGGTGACCGCGGTGACGAGTGCCGTTTCGCTGCAGGCAACGGACGCGGGCTGGGCCTGCGCCGCCACGGGAAGCAGGACACCGGCGCCGGCGGCCAGAACGGCCGCGCCGCCGAGGGTGAGCATGGTGCGGTTGTGCCGCATGAGAACTTTCCTGGAACTGAGGCCGATGGTGGAGGAGCAAGAAGCTCAAACGTCCCCGCAGGAGCGGGCACCGGCGGCCGAGATACAACCACGTTGAATGTTACGCCGGTTTTGGGGAAATAGATAGCCCGCCATATAATCTGCGAAAATGTAGATTATATGGCGAGCGCGATTATCTGGAAAACGGGCCGCGTCCGGTTGAAATGTCGCCATCTTCCACGGATATCTGGCTTGGCTTGAAGGGCAGGGCTTGCCCCGCCGCCGGGGATCAGCCGAGAAAAGTGTTGACCTCGGTGGCGAACTCGGCCGGATACTGGAACAGGAAACCGTGTCCGGAGTCCGGGTAGATCTTCACCGTGGCGTGGGGGAGGTGCTTGCCGAGCAGTTCCGTGTTTTTGGTCGGCACCATGACATCGTCGTCGCCGTTGGCGACCAGGACTGGCTGCTTGATGGCGGCCAGCCGGTTCAAGCGCGTGGGATCCGGCACACCCCACTTGGTGATGGCGTCCAGCTCCGCGTCGCGAGCGCGAAGGTCCACCGGTGCGTCGCGGTCCTCTTGGCGGGTGAAGATCCGCTGGATGAATTCCCAGCCTTTCGCCGTACTGGCCTCGATGGGCGGGAAGAAGAGCGACACCAGGTCGTCGCCGCTGGGCTCGTCGACCGTGGCCGCGGCGGAGACCGGCGGGGTGAATCCGTGCATGTCCTCGCCGCCCTGGGGGCCGGTGCCGGCCAGGACGAGCCGCCGCACGAGCTGGGGCCGGATCAGCGTGACCTCTTGGGCGACGAACCCGCCCAGCGAGAAGCCGAGCAGATCGATGCGGCGCAAGCCCAACGCGTCGGTGAACGCGAGGATGTCCTGTGCGCTGGCGGTGACGTCGGCGCGCGGACGGCCGTTCGATCCGCCGACACCCGCGTAGTCGACCAGGATCACTTCCCGCTGTTCGGCGATCGCGTCGACCAGGCTGGGGTCCCAGTTGTCGAGGTTGCCCCGGAAATGCTGAAGGAACAGCAGGGGCACGGCGTCCGTGGTGGCGTTGCCGAAGCGGCGGTAGGCGTAGCGGATGCCGTCGGCCGCGTCGACGGAGAGGTTGGGCGCGGTGAGCTGGCTCGTGGTCACGATGAACTCCTCTGATAGATGATGGCCATACTCTATGTCGCCCTGGCCGGATATGGCAAGCGATAGATGTCGACCTTCATCTATACTTGAGGGGATCGAGAGGAGCTGTCGTGGGACGAGCATCGCGAGCGGACGCGGCCAAGCATCGCGACGAGGTGGTCGAGGCGGCGTCGCACCTGTTCCGGGAACGGGGCATCGCCGCGGTGAGCGTGCCCGAGCTGATGGCCGCGGCCGGGCTGACGCACGGCGGCTTCTACCGGCATTTCGAGTCGAAGGACGCGCTGGCGGCCACCGCCGTCACGGCGGCCTTCGACGGCCGGAGCGCACAGATCGAGCAGGTCGCCGCCGACCACGAGGACGACCCCGCGGCCGCGCGCCGGATCTTCCTGGACGACTACCTCAGCGTGGCGCATCGCGACAGCGCGGGGGACGGCTGCCCCAACGCCGGTCTGGCAACGGAGGTCGCGCGCTTGCCTGAGGACAGCGAAATCCGCACCGCCTACACCGACGGCCTGCACCGGATGGCGTCCGCGATCGGCAAGGTCGGCACAGGCGACGAAGGGGAGGCTCTGGTCGAGCTCTCGACCCTGGTCGGCGCGATGGTGCTGGCGCGGGCCGCGGCCGGAGACGAGATTTCCGAACGGATTCTGCGCGAGGTGCGCGACAGCCTCGACCGACGCTGACCGGGAATCGGGGACCAGATCGGCGGAACCCGTCGACGAAGTCGGTACGTCGCCGGGCCCGCCGATTCCGTCAGAAGCCGGGGAACACCCGGCGCAAGTCGTCGAGGGTGACGTTGCCTTCGACGGTGACGCCGTTGTCGTACGGTGCCTTGAGCCGGCCGCTGACCAGCCGGACGAAGGCTTCCGCCGGGCCGTTGAACGTCGCGGAAGGCGACTCGAGGTCGCTCACCACGGTGACCGCGTCGTCGATCACCAGGCCGGCGCCGGGGACCGCGACGGACACCGGGTTCGCGAGCTCGGCCGGCTTCGCCAGGAAGCTCAGCATGAAGCCCACGGGACCGGTCAGGAGGTCGACGAGCACCGCGGCCGAGTCGGCGTTCACCCCGGCGTTCGGGTCGAGGGCCACGCGCACGTCCCACGAGTGGTTGGCCACCTCGCTGAGCCGCATGCCCAGGGCGGTCACGAGCGGGACCGGCTCCGGCAGGAAGCCGAGGTCGACGGTCAGCGACGAGCGCTGCTCGGGCGTGAGGGCCTCGACCGTTTCGAGCCAGCGGCCGTTGTACTCCAGGAAGTTCTCGGCCTGCGCGCGCGGTGCGGACGCGTCCCAGCGGGCCCAGATCGTCTGGTTGTCTTCGGCCGCCACGGTCTCTCCGGCGGCCCGCGCGATGGGCGCGCGGCCGATCTCCGCGCCGCTGCCGAGGTGGGAAAGGGCCTGGGCGACGGTCCAGTCCGCGGCGCCGCTGGTGGTGGCCAGCTGGTCGTCGGTGAGGGTGCGGACGAGGTCGGCGAGCGCGGCGTGCTCGGAGCGGAGGACGGTGATCGTGCGGTCCACGAGTTGACTCATGCCACGCTCAACTCCCGAATGGACGCGTGTGTTCCGCCGGCATCAGGCATCGGGGTTTCGCACCCGTGTGGGTTCACGTGCTGAGGCTGGTCACGAGCACCTTGGTCAATCGGGTGAGGTAGGTGTCGTCCACCTGGCCGGCGGATCGCCGATCTGCGCGACGATCAAGCATGGCCGGTTTGGACGGCCAGCGGCGGTACACGGCCGCCTTGCCGGCCCCGGCCCGCGCTATCTGGTCCCCGCGGCGCGGCCGGCGCGACGGGACAGCTCGGCGAACGCCGCACGCAGCTCCGGCGGGTCGACCACCTCGATCTCGGTGTCGAAGCGGGCCAGTGCCGCGGCGAGGGCGGCCCAGGACCAGGACCCCGACGTCAGCTTGGTCCGGGCAGTGCCGAGTTCCTCGACGACACCGTCACCGGCGAACGGCGCCACCTCCGTCACGGGCAGGTCGAGGATCACCTCGCCGCGGCAGGGCCAGGCGTCCGCGCTTTCGGAGCCCTTGAACCGGGCCGACAGGAAGGCGGCCACGTCGCCACCCGGCACCTCACGGGGAACGAACCGTGGTCCGGCCGGGACGCGCGGGGTCATCCGGTCGGCACGGTAGGTCCGCCAGTCGTCGCGGTCGGGGTCCCAGCCGACGAGGTACCAGCGCCCGGCCCGCACCACGAGGTGGTGGGGCTGCACCCGGCGGGGCGGGCGCGGCTCGGCGTCCTCACCACGTCCCGGCGAGCGGTAGTCGAACCGCAGTTCCTCCGCGGCGCGGACGGCGGCGCTCAGTGTGAGCAGGACGCCGGTGTCGACTTGGGGACCGGCGCCGTGCTCGGCCGCGCTGATCTCCAGCGCGTCGACGCGCTGCCGCAACCGTGACGGCAACACCTGCCGCACCGTGGCCAGTGCCCGCGCGGCCGCCTCCTCGATGCCCGCGCCCGTCCCGACGGCGATCCGCAGCGCCACCGCGAGCGCGACCGCCTGCTCCTCGTCGAACAGCAACGGCGGCATCTGACTGCCCGCTTCGAGCCGGTAGCCGCCGTCGGGGCCCTTGACCGCCTGGACCGGGTAACCCAGCTCGCGCAACCGGTCGACGTCGCGGCGCACCGTCCGCTCGCTGACGCCCAGCCGCTCGGCGAGCAGGCCGCCCGGCCAGTCACGGCGGGCCTGCAGCATGGACAGCAGTGACAGCAGCCGGCTGGAGGTCGTCGTGGAGGAGGCGATCGGCATGTTTTCACCATGCCACAAGTAGCGGACGTTCTCTGACCGGTACTGCTGACATCGTCGTCCTTGTCGCCGGAAGCCTCCGGCATCAGGAACCACTCGTGAAGGACCGGAACACCATGTCGCTCAACGCTGTCGCGCACCTGAACTTCCACGGCCAGGCCCGCGAAGCCCTGGAGTTCTACCAGTCGGTGTTCGGCGGGCAGCCCACTGTCGCCACCTACGCCGACTTCGGGATGCCCGCCGAACTGCCCGGCGCCACGAACGTCGTGTTCGGCCAGGTCGTCGCCGAGAACGGCTTCCGGGTCATGGCCTACGACGTGCCCGGCGAGCACACGCCGGCGGCCCCGGGCGTGCCCAGCACGCGTCGCGAAAACGGCACCACGATCACCGAGGAGCGGTTCTTTCTGTCCGTCAGCGGCGAGAACGTCGAGGAGGTCACCCCGGTGTGGGAGGGCCTGGCCGAGGGCGCGACCGTGATCGAACCGTTCGGCCCCGCCCAGTGGGCGCCCGCCTTCGGGATGCTGGCCGACCGGTTCGGCGTCACCTGGATCGTCAACGTGCCGGCCGCGTACACCCAGGCCTGACCAATCCCGGCGAGGGGTGCGGCCGCTCCCCGGCCGCACCCCTCCACCCCCCACAGGAGAAACCCCTTGCGAACCCGCCCGCTCGGCCGCACCGGCATCCAGGTCAGTGCGTACACCCTGGGCACGATGATGTTCGGGCCGTACGGCAATCCCGACCCGGACGACTGCGTGCGCATCGTCCACCGTGCCCTCGACGGCGGCATCAACGTCATCGACACCGCCGACGTCTACGGCGACGGTGAATCGGAGAAGATCGTCGGGAAAGCCTTGCGTGGCCGCCGAGACGACGTCGTCCTGGCCACGAAGTTCAACGGCCCCATGGGCTCCGGCCCCAACCAGCGCGGCAGTTCCCGACGGTGGATCGTGTCCGCCGTCGAAGGGTCGTTGCGCCGTTTGGGCGTCGACTACATCGACCTCTACCAGGCCCACCACCCCGAACCCGGCACCGACGTCGAGGAAACCCTCGGCGCGCTGACCGACTTGCTGCGCGCGGGCAAGGTCCGCGCGATCGGCCACTCGAACCTGCCCGCGTCGGAGATCGTCGAAGCCCAGTGGGCGGCCGAACGGCGCGGGCTGGCCCGCTTCCGCTCCGAACAGCCGCACTACTCGATCCTCAACCGCGGGATCGAACGCGAGATCCTGCCGGTCTGCGAACGCTACGGGCTGGGCGTCCTGGTGTGGAGCCCGCTGGCGATGGGCCTGCTCGCCGGCCGTCTTCGCAAGGGCAGCGCGGAAACGGCGTCGGCCGGCCGCCTGCACTGGGCACGGCAGCACATGACCGACGAACGCAAACTCGACGCCGTCGAAGCCCTCGTCCCGGTCGCCGAACAGGCCGGAATGTCGTTGCCACACCTCGCCTTGGCGTTCGTGACCGCCCATCCCGCGGTCACCTCGGCGATCATCGGCCCACGCACACCCGAGCAGCTCGACGACCTGCTCGCGGGAGCAGACACGGTCCTCGACGACGACGTCCTCGACCGGGTCGACGAAATCGTGCCGCCGGGGACGGACGTCGGACCCGTCGACGTGGCTTACGTTCCGCCCGCGCTCACGCAGGCGGAACTCCGTCGGCGCGCTTCTGGCCAACGGTGATGTCACCGCAGAGGGTCAGTTCTCCGCCGGGTGAGGTCGGCGTGGCTGGCCAATGAGTGGCTGCTCGGCTGCCGGAGTAGCGCGAGGCTTCCTCGGAAGGTGACCCGGCCGGCGTCGTGCCCACGACTAGTGCCTGTTCCAGCGAACGGACGACGGCGAGCGTCTGCTGGGTCACCGTGCACAATCAACCTCGGCTAAAGCTGTACCGCGCGAATCGCATGGCGTCGCGTAGTGGAGGCACGTGGGCAACCGCTCGGGTCAACAACTGGGCCACGGTGCCGGTTTGGTGCCGGCCGATCAGTTCGACAGCCGACCGTTGGTCCGTCAGCCGCAGCGGGGGATGGGCCAGGGTGAAGGCGGCGGGGGCTGGCGTTGCGGAGCGGAAGCCGGTGTCGGCGCGGCGGATCGACGGTTGCAGTCGCGCGATGGCCTTCACCCACGGGGCGACGCCGTCGAAGACGAGCTGGCCGGTCGTGAAATGCTCCAGCGCACGATCGACCAACCGGCCGACGTCCTCCGCCGTGAGGTACATCAACAGTCCTTCGGCGAGGACCAGCGCGGGCCGGTCGGCGGGCACCTGGTCCCACCACGCGGATTCGGTGACCGAGGAACCCAGGGTGCGCACGCCCTCGATCGGTCCGTACAGGCGTTCGCGCAAGGTGATGACGTCGGGATAGTCCACGTCGATCCACTGGGCCGGGGCCGGCCGCGCGACGCGCAGGGGACGGCTGTCCAGTCCACAGGCCAGATGCAGCACCAGTCCGTCGGGGTGGGCGGCGAGGAACTCTTCGGTCCAGGTGTCGAACTGGCGGGCCCGGGCCGCGATGAGGGGCGTGTTTCCCTTGAGACTGTCCAGCTTGGCGAAGTCGTAGTCGATCCGGTCGATGACGTCCTGCGCGTACCGGTCGCCCAGGATCGGGGTCTCGCGCCGGTTGTCCAGTGCGCGCAGGTACAGCGCCATCAGAAGGGTTTCCTTCTCCTGGCTCAGGTGGACCGGTTCGGTCATCGGAGGCCTCCGCTCTCGCGCCGGCCGGGTTCCGGGTCGCGGAGCAGCGATCCGACCCATCGGTAGACCTCCTGCGCGGCGAGTAGCCGGGAGGCGCGGCCGGTGTCGGAGCCCATCAGGGCCAAGCCCTGTTCGAGCACGTCTTCGAAGGCGCTCATCCCTTCGATGCGCCGGCGTATCGCGGTTTCCCAGGCCTGGTCGTCGAGCCGGTAGTACGCGGTGCGCTCACCTGCCCGCGTGTAGCGGCGCACCAGCCCGGTCGTCGTCAGAGAGCGGATGTTCGTGGTCATCGACGCCCGGCTCGCCCTGATCCCGGCGGCGATGTCGGCCGCGGACTGTTCGGCGGGCTCGCAGATCATCAACCAGCCCAGGATGCGGCCGGTAATCGGCGGCAGCCCCTCCTGGTGCGCGAAGAAGGCCGAGACCTGCTCCACCCAGGCACGTGCTTCCCGGCCGTCGACCACGGCACACCTCCAGTCAGCTATTACAGCCATGACTGTAACAAGTGAACCAAGGCGCCGCCAGGGCGTACCGCTGAGGTCCTTTCAGTCGCCCGAAGGCCAGGACGGCCCGGTGATCGCGCGCCGCAGCACGGGGGCCACATCGGCCTGGAAGAGTTCCAGTGCGGCGCGGTGCTCGTCGGGCGTCCGGCCGTCGCGGTCGGCGGACAGGTGGATGACGCCGTGGCCGAACTGCTTGTGGTAGCGCAATACCTTCTCGGTGATCTGTGCCGGGCTGCCGATCAACGCGGAGCTGCGCTCGGCGAAGTCCTCCAGGGTCGGGAAAACCGGTTCCTGCCCGAGCTTCCGCTGGAGTTCCAGCCGGGCCTGGAAGATCGGCCGGTACGCGGCGAGGGCGTCCTGGGACCGGTGCGCGACGTGGAACCCGGCCGTGCCGGCGCCGACCACCGCGTCGGCGGGGTCGTGGCCGTGGAAGGCCCAGCGTTCGCGGTAGTGCCGGATCAGCTCGGCGTACGGTTCGATCGGGTTGGTCACGTTCGCGGAGAACAGCGGATCCCCGTGTTTCGCGGCCAGTTCGACGGATTCGCGGCTGGTGGCGCTGCCGTGCCAGATCCGGATCGGCTGCTGCAGCGGGCGCGGCCAGGTCTCCGCGTCGGTCAGCGGCGGCCGGAACCGGCCGGACCAGGTGACCCGGTCGGCGCGCCAGAGCTTGCGGAACAGTTCGTAGCCCTCGGCGTTGCGGTCCCACTGGTCCTCGGGCGTGACGTCGAACAGCTCGCGCTGGGCGGAGCCGTTGCCCTTGCCGATGATGAGCTCGAGCCGGCCGCCGGAGAGGTTGTCCAGCGTCGAGTAGTCCTCGAACGCGCGCACCGGGTCCAGCAGGCTGAGCGTGGTGACCGCGGTGAACAGCCGGATGCGGCGGGTCCGGGCGGCGATGTGGCTGAGCACCACCGGCGGGGACGAGGACAGGAACGGCCGTTCGTGCCGTTCCCCGACGCCGTAGCCGTCGAATCCCAGCTCCTCGGCGAGTTCGGCGTTCTCGACGACCTCGTGCAGCCGGGCGGCGGTGGCGGCGAGTTCCCCGGTGTGCGGGTCGGGGGTGTGCGTGATGAGGGTGATCAGCAGGAACCTCACGCCAGCCCCAGGTGCTCGCGCAGGGTGGTCCCCGAGTAGGCGGTGCGGTAGACGCCGCGGTCCTGCAGCTCCGGGACGAGCCGGTCGACGACGTCGTCGATCGAGCCCGGCACGAGGTGCGGGCTGAGGTTGAACCCGTCGACGACGCGGTCCCGGGCGTAGCGGGCCCATTCGTCGGCGACCTGCCCGGGAGTGCCGATGAACGAGTGGCGCCGCGGTTCGACCTCCAGCACCAGTTCGTGGATCGACAGGCCCTTCGCCTCGGCCAGGTCCCGCCACTGCCGGACGCGGTCGAGCTTGCCGGTGCGGTCCTCGATCGAGATCGTGCCGCGGGACGGGTCCAGCTCACCCTCGACGGGTTCGATGTCCGGCAGCGGGCCGTGCGGGTCGTAGGCCGAAAGGTCCTGGCCCCAATACTGTTCGAGGAACGCGATCGCGCGCTGCGGGCTGATCTGGCGGCGCCGGATCTCCTCGGCGCGTTCGGCGGCCTCGGCGGGAGTGTCGCCGAGGACGACCGTCGTGCCGGGCAGGACGCGCACCGCGTCGGGGGAACGGCCGTGGCGCGCCAGCCGTTCCCGTAGGTCGGCCGCGTACGCCGCCGCTTTGTCGTAGGCGGTGTTCGCGGAGAAGACCACGTCGGCGTGGCGCGCGGCCAGCTCCCGGCCGCCGGGCGAGTCGCCGGCCTGGAACAGCACCGGACGGCCTTGCGGGCTAGGCGGGACGGTGGGCTCGGCGCGCAGCCGCACCAGATCGGTGTCCGCCTCGACCGGCCCGTTCCCGGCCCACAACGCCTTCGCCGCTTCGACGAACTGCGTCGCGCGTTCGTAGCGGCGCTCGTTCGCCAGCCAGCCGCCGTGGCGGAAGTTGGCGCCGGTCCAGGCGTTGTCCGTGGTGACGATGTTCCAGCCGGCCCGTCCGCCGGAGAGGAAATCGAGCGAGGCCAGCCGGCGCGCCAGGTCGGCGGGGTAGTTGTACGTGGTGTTCTGGGTCGCGACCAGCCCGATCTTCGTGGTGGCACCGGCCAGCGCGCTCAGCTGCGTGATCGCGTCCGGGCGGCCGGCCACGTCGAGGGAGTGCACACGGCCGCGGTTTTCGCGCACCCGCAGGCCTTCGCCGAGGAAAAACGCGTCGAAGAGCCCGCGTTCGAGCGTGCGGGCGACGGCGACGTACGTCTCGATCTCGGTGTGCGGCGCGTTGGACGGGTCGTCCCACAGGAACTGCGGCCCGACGCCGGTGTAGAAGACCCCGAGGTGCAGCTGCGCGGTCATGCGTTTCCCTTCGACGCTAAGGCGAACCGGTTCTCGGGGCGGGCCAGCCCCAACGTGGCGCGGAGCGTGGCGCCCGGTTCCGGCGGCGCGAGCAGACCGAGCCGGCGCAGCTCCGGCAGCACCTCGCGACCGAGGAGCGGCAGGTCCGTCGCGAGGACCGCGGGGTGCAGGCGCACGCCGTCGAGGTCGGCTGAGAGCTGTTCCAGCAACGCGGCGAGACCGGCGGCGGATCCCGTGTAACGCGCGCGTCCGGCCGGCGGCCAGCCGTCCGAGCCTGCGGGTTCGCCGGGTTCGAGCAGGACCTCCAGTTCGCCGAACACCAGCGGAGCACCGGCTTCGCGGGCGCGGCGAGCCCGCCGCCGGAGGTCTTCGGCATCGGTGCCGCCGACGAGCACGAGGTCCGGCCGCACGACGTCGGCCAGGTCTTCCGCGGCGAGCACGACCAAGCGGCCCTGCGGCGGCCGGGGCGTGATCAACGGGCCCTTGACCGAAAACGTCTCCCCGGTGAAGTCCACGTGGTGGACCTTGTCCGGGTCCAGGTAACGGCCGGTCGCGACGTCCTTGATGACCGCGTCGTCTTCCCAGGAGTCCCACAGCCGCCGGATCACCTCGACGATGTCGGCCACTTCCCGCCGGCGGTCCTCCGGTCGCGGGCGGCCGACCGTCGCGAGTGCCTCGGGGGTGTCGGAGGCGCCCACGACCCACGCCGCGCGTCCGTGCGTGGCGTGGTCGAGGCTCGCCAGCTGGGCCGCCAGATGGAACGGCTCGGCGGTCAGCACGTGCGAGGTCGGCGCCAATCCGATGCGCGCGGTCCGGGTGGCCGCGTAGGCCGCGCGCACCGTGGCGTCGATCCGGAAGCCGCCGGTGAGCGGCACCGGTGCGTCGTCGAAGGTGACGAACGTGAAGCCCGCCCGCTCGGCGCCGGTGACGACGTCCACCAGGATCTGCGGGTCCACCCGCGCGGCCGGCGACCGGCCGGGGAACCGCGCGGCCTCCGGATGCGCCCCGTCACCGTCGAGCTCGACCGCGACGTGCAAAGTCCTGCGGGGCAGGGATGAAGTCATGCAGGCACCCTCGATTCGTTTCTGCCAGGGGTAGTCGCTGCCGGCGGTGCTCCGCATCGGTGTTCAGGATGTGGGCAGCCGGGGAGGTGTTGTTCCGGCAGTCCGGACGGTCAAGAAGAATCCGGCAATGTCCCACGTATTGGGCATTCCGCACCGTTGCTGTCCCGGCAGCCCCGGCCCGCCTACAGTCCTGCGGTCATGAGTTCCGATTCGAACCCGAAGGGCCCGGCGCGGATCAGCGCCGACTGGGCCGCGGTCTTGGTCGCGGCCGTGCTGGTGGCGTTGGCCGCGTTCGGCTTGCTGCCGTCGATTCCCTTTCTGGTCAAATGACCACGGACGCGATCGCCGGCCGGCGCGGGGTGGACGCGATCCCGGTCGTGCGCTACCTCCCGGGACTGCTGCTGCTCGCCGCGGTGGGCGTGATCGGGACGGTGGCGCAGAACGGGGTGCGCAGCCTGGGCCACGCCACCGGGACCGCGTTGCCCGACCTCGAATACGTGCTGTGGGCGATCCTCCTCGGGCTGGTCATCCGCAACACGGTCGGCATCCCGGCGCTGTTCCGGCCGGGCGTGGGCACCTACGAGTTCTGGCTCAAGACCGGCATCGTGCTCCTGGGCGCCCGGTTCGTGCTGGGCGACCTGGCCAAGCTCGGCGGGTTCAGCCTCGGCCTGATCCTGGTCGACATGGCGGTGGCGACCACCGTGATCCTCTTGGTGGGCAAGGCTTTCGGGCTGGGCGGCAAGTTGTCGTCGCTGCTGGCCATCGGCACCTCGATCTGCGGCGTCTCGGCGATCATCGCCGGCAAGGGCTCCATCGACGCCGACGACGAGGACTCCGGCTACGCCATCGCCGCGATCCTGGCCCTGGGCGCGGTCGCGCTGTTCACGTTCCCGATGATCGGGCACGCGCTGCAGCTGTCCGACACCGAATTCGGCCTGTGGGCGGGCCTGGCCGTGGACAACACCGCCGAGACGACGGCGACCGGCGCGGCGTACTCCCCGCACGCGCAGGACGTCGCGGTCGCGGTCAAGAGCACCCGGAACGCGTTGATCGGGCTCGTCGTGCTCGGTTACGCGGCCTACTGGTCCACCCGGGGCGGCAAGGCCGTGGCCGGCGGGCTGAAGGGGCGCGCCGGCTTCGTGTGGCGCACGTTCCCCAAGTTCGTGCTGGGCTTCATCGCGGTCTCCGCGCTGGCCACCGCGCACGTCTTCGGCAAGGCCGACGTCACCAGCCTCGGCAACCTGTCCAAGTGGGCGTTCCTGCTGTGCTTCGCCGGTGTCGGACTGAACTTCGACCTCCGGCAGATGGCCCGCAGCGGGCTGCGTCCGCTGGTCGTCGCCGCACTCGGCCTGGTCGTGGTCGCGGCGTGCTCGCTCGGCCTGGTCCTGCTGACCTCGCAGTGGATCAGCTTCTGACCCGCTCGTCGGAGAGGAATTCGTCGAACGTGCGCGGGCGGCGGCCGGTGAGGCGTTCGACGGTGTCGGTGGTTTCTTCGAGCGCTCCCGCGGCGACCTCCGCGTAGAGCGCGGCGACGTCGGTGGCGAAAGCCGCGGGCAGGCCCTGCCCGGCGAGTTTCGCGGCGAAGGCGTCCGGCGGGAGGTCGACGTAGCGCACCGGCTTGCCGGACCACGCGGTGAGCTTCGCCGCGATCTCGGCGTGGTCGAGTGCTTCCGGTCCGGTGACGACGTGCTTTCCGGCCGGCGGCTCGGGCGCGGTCAGAAGTGCGGCAGCGCAGGCCGCGATGTCGCGTGTGTCCACATAAGACACACGGCCGGTGCCGTACGCGCCGATGAGGTCGCCCTCCTCGGTGAAGGAGCCCGCGCCAGTACGGAAGTTCTGCATGAAACCGCTCGGTTGCAGACAGGCCCAGGCGAGGCCGGACTTGTCGAGTGCCCGCTCGATCGTGGCGTGCGCGCCCTCGGCCAGGCGGGCGCCTTCGCGGGCGCGCCAGACCGAAACCTTCACCACGGCTTCAACGCCGGCGTCCCGCGCCGCGGTGATGGCCGCGAGCTGCTGCCGGACCATCGGCTGCTCGCCGTCGGCCGGGACGGCGCCCGCGCCGGTGAGGAACAGCCGGTCCGCGCCGGCGAAAGCGGCCGGAAGTGATGCCGGGCGGTCGAAGTCGCCGATCACGTGGGGGCAGCCGAGCTCGCGGCCCTGCTCCGCGCGGCGCACGAGCGCGGTGAACGGCACGCCCGCCGCCGACAGCAGCCGGACGAGCGGGCGGCCGATGGTTCCGGTGGCACCGCTGACGAGGATCATGAGACACTTCCCAAGGAAATCGAGGGTGGCTCGGGTTACGATAGTGAGGGGGCCTCGACTTGGCAACGGGTGATGCTTCGCGGCCGTTGCGCGCCGACGCGCGCCGCAACCGAGAGCGGTTGCTCGGCGTCGCGGACGAGACGTTCCAGGCGGAGGGAGTAGACGCCTCACTGGAGCGGGTCGCCCGCCGGGCCGGGGTCGCCATCGGCACGCTCTACGGCCATTTCCCCACGCGCGCCGCGCTGGCCGCGGCGTTGCTGCGCGACCGCCACGACGCATTGTTCGCGCTGGGGGACGCGCTGCCGGGGGAGCGGGCGGAGCGCGACGCGCTGGCGGAGTGGATGCGGCTCGTGGCGGCGCACGCGGTGTCCTACCGGGGCCTGGCGACGTTCCTCAGCCGCGGCGCCGGTGACGAGACCTCGGACCTGCACGCCGACTGCGCCCGCATGGCCGGCATCACCGAGCGGCTGACCACGAGCGCCCGTGCGGCCGGGGTGATCGCGCCCGGGACGACGGCGGACGACGTGACCGCGATCGTGAACGCGGCGGCGTGGACGCAGGAGCAGAGCTCGCCGGGGCAGGCGGCCCGGCTGCTTGCGCTCGGGGTGCGCGGGCTGTCCCGCTGACGGCGGCGCGTCCCGCATCATGGGCATCCGCCTGGCGGCTGTCGGCCGCGGTCCCCGGCCCGGCATGATGCCCGCATGTCGCTTCGATTCCGCCGGGCCGCGCTCGTGGTGGCCGCGGCTGTGAGCTGCCCGTTGTGGGCTGTCGCGTGCGCGCCCGTCGACCAGGGTGGTGAGGCCGGTTCCCCGCCGGCCGGGTCGCTCACCCCCGGGCAGGGCGGCTGCGTTCCGGCGCAGCTGAAAACGCTGAAGCCGGGGTCGTTCACCTTCGGCACCGACCAGCCGGCGTACGCGCCGTGGTTCTCCGGCGACGACCCGGCCAACGGCAAGGGGTTCGAGTCGGCCGTGGCCTACGCGGCGGCCGGCAAGCTGGGCTACCGCCAGGACCAGGTCGCCTGGGTGCGGGTGCCGTTCAGCGCCGCGATCCAGCCCGGGGCGAAGACCTACGATGCCGACCTCAACGAGTTCTCGATCACCGACGAGCGGCGCAAGGCTGTCGACTTCTCCGCCCCCTACTACGACGTGACCCAGGCCGTGGTCACCACCAAGACCTCGCCGGTCGCCGGAGCCACCACGCTGGCCGCGCTGCGCGGGGCCAAACTGGGCGCGCAGGTCGGCACCACCAGCTACGACGCCGCGGAGAAGGTGATCGCCCCGACTGCGCAGATTTCCGTGTACAACAACAACGACGACGCGAAGCAGGCGCTGGCCACCGGGCAGATCCAAGGCCTGGTCGTGGACCTACCGACCGCGTTCGAGATCACCGGGGCCGGTGAGGTGCCGGACTCGGTGATCGTCGGCCAGGTCCCGCCGGCGGGCGCGGCGGAGCAGTTCGGCGCCGTGCTGGACAAGGGCAGCCCGCTCACCGGGTGCGTCTCGGCGGCGGTGGCGGCCCTGCGAGCCGACGGCACGCTGGCGAAGCTGACCGACCAGTGGCTGACCCGCGCGGGAAGCGCGCGTGAGCTGAAATGACGAGCAGCCTCCAACGGGAACGCTTGGCGTACAAGCGTTCTCGCGCCCGGCGCTCCACAATGGTCGCACTGTGCTCGACGCTGGTCTTCGCGTTGGTGGCCTGGTTCACCATCACCTCGGCGCCGGGGTGGCCCCGGGTGCGGGACTCCTTCTTCGACGTGCACTCGGCGCTGGCGTCGCTGCCGTCCGTCCTGAAAGGACTGTGGCTCAACGTCCGGGTGCTGGTGGTGTGCGAGGCCGCCATCCTGGTGCTCGGGCTGGGCATCGCGGCGCTGCGCACGCTGCGCGGGCCGGTGTGGTTCCCGCTGCGCGCGCTGGCCACCGGGTACGTGGACCTGTTCCGCGGGCTGCCGCTGATCATCTGCCTGTACCTGGTCGGGTTCGGCCTGCCCGGGCTGCGGCTCGCCGGGATCCCGAACGACCCGGTGCTGCTCGGCGGCATCGCGCTTGTGCTGGTGTACGCCGCCTACGTCGCCGAAGTGCTGCGGGCGGGCATCGACTCGGTGAGCCCGTCGCAGGTCGCGGCGGCGCGGTCGATCGGCCTGACCCACAGCCAGGCCATGCGGATCGTGGTGCTGCCGCAGGCGGTGCGCCGAGTGCTGCCGCCGCTGCTGAACGACTTCGTGGCGTTGCAGAAGGACTGCGGGCTGATCTCCGTGCTCGGCGCGGTGGACGCGGTGCGGGCGGCGCAGATTGGGGTGGCGCGGTTCTACGACTTCACCCCGTACGTGGTGGCGGGCCTGCTGTTCGTGGTGCTCGCCGTGCCGTGCGCGCGGCTGGCCGACGCCGCGGGCCGGCGGCTCGCGACGCGGGAGGGGGCACGATGACGGAACCGGTGCTCCGGGTGTCGGGCCTGGTGAAGCGCTACGGCGGCCACACCGTGCTGGACGGCGTCGACCTCGCGGTCGCCGAGCACGAGGTGGTGGTGTTGATCGGCGCCTCAGGCTCGGGAAAGTCGACGCTGCTGCGCTGCGTGAACCTGCAGGAGGACCTCGACGACGGGCAGATCCTGCTCGACGGGCAGGACGTGTCCGACCCGCGGACCGACCCGGACGTGGCGCGGCGCCGGATGGGCGTGGTGTTCCAGGCGTTCAACCTGTTCCCGCACCTGTCCGTGCTGGACAACGTGACGCTGGCGCCGCGCGTGGTGCACGGCCGCCCGCGCGAGGAAGCGGAAAGCGCGGCGCTTGCGCTGCTACGGCGGGTGGGGCTGGAAGAAAAGGCGAAGGCGTACCCGGACCGGCTTTCCGGCGGCCAGCAGCAGCGGGTGGCGATCGTCCGCGCGCTGGCCTACGAACCGCGGCTGCTGCTCCTGGACGAGATCACCAGCGCCCTGGACCCGGAACTCGTCGGCGAGGTGCTGACGCTCGTCCGCGAACTGGCCGGCCAGGGCCGCACCATCCTGATGGCCACCCACGAAATGGGCTTCGCCCGCCAGATCGCCGACCGGGTCTGCTTCCTCGACGCCGGCGTCCTGATCGAATCCGGCCCGCCGGAGCGGATCTTCACCGAACCGGAGCACGAGCGCACGCGGCAGTTCCTGTCCCGCATCATCGCTTCGGGGAGGCTGGGCTAGGGCGTGTCTGGTAATGCTGTGGTCCAAGTGATCACGGTGGTGAGGAGTACTGCGGAGCGGCAGACGATGGCGAGCTTGTCGTGGCGCGTGGCCAGGCCGCGCCATTGTTCGCTATTACCGTGGTGTGATGAGCCGCCCAAGGCTGCGCAGCCGAAGGGGATGACGGCCGAGGATAATATCCAAAAAACTCCCCGATCATCCCGAAAGACGGCCTGTTCCACTATGGGCACAGACGTGCTACTGGATCGAGGGTCCGTGTAGTAATTATGAGCCACCCCTATGAGCAACACTGGGAGAGATCGACATGGTTGACCGGCCCAGCAGGGCAACGTCGAGGTCGCCGAGGCGCTGCTTGAAGCCGGAGCTGCGGTCGACGCGGTTAACCAGTATGGGAACACGCCGCTATTCGTGGCAGTGTTCACTTCGCGGGGACGAGGCGATGTCATTCAATTGCTTCGTCGGCGCGGGGCTGATCCACGCAACGTAAATGGCGCGGGGCAGACTCCTGTCGGGCTGGCTCGGCTCATCGCAAATGACGATGTTAAGCAGTTTTTTGACGACGTCGATTAGTGGGCCGGTTCACGCTGGTTCCGGAGACGGGCCGTGCGGTGGTCGCCGTGACGGCGCTGCTCGGTGAGGGTGAGACGAATTGGCTGCGGTGTCAGCTCTCGGGCAGCCCTAGCCGCGGCACCGGAACGCCACCCATCCGAAGCGATCATCGGCACTACAGTGAACGGGCTCGTGTCCGAAGACCGCCGGCTGGGGTTACGGAGGAGTCGTGGAGCTGGAACTGCGCCATCTGCGGGCGCTCGTGGCCATCGCCGATGCGCACAGTCTCATCCGGGCGGCGAAGGTGCTGCACGTTTCCCAGCCGGCGTTGTCCGGGCTGCTGCGGCGCGTCGAAGCGTCGGTCGGCGGGCTCCTGTTCTCCCGGTCGCCCACCGGGTGCGTGCCGACCGCGCTCGGGGCGGACGTCATCGCGGACGCGCGGGTGGTGCTGGCCGGGATGTCCGCGCTCACCGGCCGGATCGGGGCCCGGCGGGAACCGGCCGGGGCGTTGCGCGTCGGCGGGTACTGCGGGTTCCTGCATCTGGCGTTGTCGCGGTGGCTGCGGGACCAGCCGTGGTGCGACACGGCCAGTGTGCACGAGGACCAGGACGAAACCCGCACGCTGGCCGGGGTCTCCGCCGGTGCGCTCGACCTCGCGCTGGTCTACCTCGCGCCGCTGCCGGACCGGGTTCTCCCGGACGGTGTCGAGAGCGTCGTGGTGCACTCGCGGGAACCGGTTTTCGTGATCCTGGCCCGGGACCACCCACTGGCCCGGCTGGACGCGATCCCGCTCTCCGCCATCGCCGAGCACCCCTGGGCGGACGACCCGCCGTGGACGACCCGCTGGTCGGTGTACCTGCAGGACGTGTGCCGCCGCCACGGCGTGGCGCTCGATCAGCCGCACCGGCCGCAGTGCCTGGCCACCCTGCTCGACCTGGTGCGCGCGGGCATGGCGCTCGCGCCGGCGCTGGCGACCCGCGAGGACGGGCAGACCGGCATCGTGGTGCGCGCGATCGAGGACGCGCCGCTGTGGCAGGAACTGCGCCTCTGCTACCGGCCGGGCACGGTCGTGGCGGACCGGATCGGCGAGATCCGGCAGGCGGTGGCGCGCGACTACGCCGGCCGGCAGGGGTGCAGCGCCGCGTTCGACCTGTGGTGGCGCGAACGCGGCCGCGAACTCCTGCCGGCCGGGTAGGCCGGGCTCAGACGCTGACCCGCCAGTTGCTGTTCGGCGTCGGCACCTCGAATTGCAGCGACGAGCAGTCGTAGTCGCCGGGGCTCGGGTTCGCGGTGGGCTGCAGCGGTGAGTTCGACGGCGTCGCCGCCACCCACTGCCCGCCGACGCGCAGCTTCAGCGAACTGGACTCGAACACCTTGCCCCGCGCGTCCGCGCAGTAGTACGCCTCATCGGTCGAGGGGTCGACCGTCGAGTACAGCTCGAAGATGTCCCAGCCTTCGTCGAGGGCGCTCTGGTCGCTCCCGCTCTGGGTGAACAACTCGTCCCACGCGCCGGTCCTCACGTTGTAGAGCGAGGCGGTCCAGCTGTTGCTGCCCGAATCGGTCTTGACCTCCTGCACGGTGTAGGCCGGGTGCCCGTCCACCGTGCTGGTGTAGCTGGAAAGGAACGAGCTGTCGATCGGCACGACCTTCGCGGGCGACACCGACTGGCACCAGTCCCACGCCCAGACCTGCCCGGCCTCGCCGAGCCCGTACGCGGTGACGACCTCGATGCAGGAATGCCCGGTGGGCTTGACCGTCGGCGCGTAGACGACGTCCGAGCTGTTCGAGAGCTGAAGGTCCGGGACCACGCTGTGGGTCACGACAAGGCCGTCCGCGCCGGTCGACAGCTGGGGTTCGGGCCCCCAGAAGGTGTGCTTCTGCGCGTCGAGCCGCGGTGTGGCGGCGGTGGCCCGGCCCGCCTGCGCACGGCGCATCTGGAGGAACCGGTCCGCCGCGGGCCCGGCGGCGGCCTTCGCGGCGGTGCCGGTCAGCCCGGGCACGACGCCCTTGACCGGCGTCGCGGAAGCCGGCGAGCTGCCGGCGGCGGCCGTCACGGCCACGGCTATCAGGAGGGAAGTGAGCAGGGCAAAGAGTTTCCGCATCGCTGCAGCTCCTCGTCGGGGGCGAAGGGAACGCGCGGACGGCGGGGAAAGGGGAGAGTGGCGCCCGTCCGCGGGAAACTGGATGGTAGGGCGGGATTTCCCTTACCTGGCACCGACTTTCGGCGGGTCTTCGGCATCGGCGCAGGCCAGGGCGGGCATCGGGTTTTCCCGGGCGCCCGGGTTATGCCGCCATTCGGAGCAACGCCGGGTCAGCGCAGCCCTTCGGCCACTTTCGCCAGGCCGTCCCTGATCAGCCGGCCGTAGTCGTCGTCACCGAGTGCGCCGATCGTGTGCCGCTGGAAGGGAAACCCCGGCCTCCGCTTATCTCGCGCATATAAGCCGCCTCCTACCGTGCGGTCTTCGTTGACGATTCGGTGGAGGGGAACATGCGGAAGACCATGGTGGCGGCCATCGCCGCTTTCGCGATCGTGCCGGTGGCGGCCGCGGCGCCCGCGGAGGCGATCGTCGGTGGCAGTGCCACCAGGAAACCGGTCAGCTGGGCCGCGTCGCTCCAGGACGCGAGCGGGCAGCACTTCTGCGGTGGCACGTTGATCGCGCCGCAGTGGGTGCTCACCGCCGCGCACTGCGTGATCCAGCCTTCGACGGGGAAACCCGCCGTGCCCGACCGGATCCGGCTGGGCAGCCTGCAGGCGCACGACGGCGGCACACTGGTCAAGGCGATCGAGGCCCGCCCGCATCCGACCGCGCGGTTCGATCCGGACGCGCACGCGTTCGTCGGAACCGACCTGGCGCTGCTCGAACTGGACCACCCCGTGCGGAACCTTCCCTTGCTGCCCAGCGCGCGGACTCCCGGCGTGGGTACGCCGCTGCGGCTGCTCGGCTGGGGCAACACGAAAACCGACGGGCCCGCCTTTCCCGAGGAACTGCGCGAGGTCACCCTGCCGGTGACCGAGACCGCCGACGACCGGTTGCGCCTCACCGACGAGGACGGCCGGGGCGTCGGCCCCGGTGACTCGGGCGGCCCCGCCGTGGTGCGCACGAAGTCCGGGCCCCGGCTGGCGGGGGTCACCAGCAGCGGCGGCCTCCGCCCGCCGGACACGATGACGAGCAGCTACACCGACGTCAGCCGTTACCTCGGCTGGATCGCCGGCACCGTTGCGGGAGCCGGAAAATGAGCCGGACGCTCGCGACGATCGTCGCGGTGGTGCTGGTCGCTTCGACGACGAGCGCGACCGCCGCGGAAGCCGTCCCACGGGCCGACGACGGCCTCGACGTCAGCCACTACTCCGTGAACCTCGACTACCGCCCCGATTCGGACACGCTGGCCGGGGTCACCACGATCCTGGGCACCGCCACCCAGGCGCTGTCGCGGTTCGAGCTGCGCTTCCTGCTCGACGTCTCCTCGATCTCGGTGAACAACGAGCCCGCCGCGTTCACCACGAAGGACGGCAAGCTCACCGTCACCCCGAAGAAGCCGGTCGCGAGCGGCGGGGACCTGATCGTCGTGGTGCGCTACCACGACAATCCCGGCAAGCACCCGGGCGGGGACGGGCAAGGCTGGGGCTGGCTGCGCACCCCGACCGGCGCCGTCGCGGTGGAGAGCGCGGCCTGGTGGTACCCGAGCGCCGTCGACGAGGCCGACCAGGCGACCCTCGACCTGACGGCCGTCGTGCCGACGGGGGTGGAGGTGATCTCCAACGGGGCCCTGCAGTACGGCGGACCCGTCCCGGCACCGCGCGGCGACCAGTGGTCCTGGCGCGGCGAACGCCCGCAACCGAGCGCGTCCGCGTTGCTCGCCATCGGCCAGTACGACGTCAAGACCGGCACCGCGCCGGACGGCCAGCCGGTCGTCACCGCCTACAGCACGGATCTCGGCGCCCTCGACGCCCCGGCTCGTGCCTCGGTCGAACGGACGCCGGAGATCGTCCAAGCCCTGTCGGAGTGGTTCGGCCCCTACCCGTACCGCGCCGAGGGCGGCCTGGTCGACTCGAAGTTCTTCAACGTCGTCGCCACGGCGACCCGCCCGATTTACGCGGGCAGCTACTTCCAGGGCGGCGCGAACGCGTCGATGGTCGCGCACGAGAACGCGCACCAGTGGTACGGGAACGCCGTGCACCCGATCGACCTGACGACCACCTGGCTGGCCGAAGGATTCGCCACCTACGCCGAATTCCTGTGGTCCGAACGGGAAGGACTGGGCACGGCGGCCGAACTCGCCCAGTACTACTACGACCAGCACCCGGCGGACGACCCGGTCTGGCGGCAGCCCCCGACCAACCCGGACCCGGCCAGCAATGCGGCCTTCCCGGTCTACACCCGAGGTGCCCTCGCCCTCCAAGCGTTGCGCAGCAAGGTCGGTGACCCGGTGTTCTTCCGGATCATGAGCGACTGGGCGGCGGAGCAGAAGCCCGACACGGCGCCGACCACGGCGGCGTTCGTCGAGCTAGCCGAGCGCGTCTCCGGCCTCGACCTCAGCGGTCTGTTCCAGGCGTGGCTCTACGCTCCCGAACGCCCGGGCACCGGCCCCGACGGCCCGGCAGTCGCGCGGCTGGCCGCGAAACCGAAGTCCTGCGACACCATCACCGCCAACGGCGAACGCCTCGCTTCGACGCGGCATCAGGGCGGTCGCCGAACCGGGTGATCACGCTGCCGGATGCCCCCGATCCGCGCCCTGGCGGACCCGTATTTGCTGGTATACCGTGGTTGTAGGGACAACCCTGAGCGCGTTTCCCGCCGGGGCTCAGTCCCGGACATGGGGAGCGGATCTGTGCGGACCGGGCTGGAACCTGAGGTCGAGACCACCGACAAGCGAGCTGTACGGCACGCGCTGGTGATCGCGCTGGCGAATGGGATCGGCTATCTGCCGTTCGCTTTGACCATCCCGATCCTGCCCGGCTACGTCACCGGCCGGCTGCACGGCGGCCCGGCGGAGGTCGGCGCGGTCATCGGCGGTTACGCGCTGACCGCGCTGCTCTCCCGCCCGGTGTCGGGCGCGCTGATGAACCGCCTCGGCACCCGGGCCCTGACCATCGGCGGAGCGGTGCTGACCACGCTCGCCACCGTCGGCTATCCGCTCGCCGGATCGATCACCGAGCTCATCGGCCTGCGCCTGCTGGTGGGCGTCGGCATGGGCGTGATGCTGGCCGCGACCGGGGTCTGGCCGGTGCAGCTGGTCGCCAAGGACCGGCAGAGCTGGGCGCTGGGACTGGGCGGCACCGTCAACTACGTGGCCATCGGCGTGGGCGCTCCGCTGGGCAGCTTGATCGAGCACCTGGTGGGCACGGCGACCACGTTCGTGATCGCCGGGCTGATCGCCCTGCTCGTCATCCCCCTCGCCCTGTGCGTGCCCGAGGTGCGCTTCTCCCCGGAGACGAAGACGGCGCAGGCCGGCATCGAGCGGGGCCGGGCACTGCTCGGCACCGCGCTGCCCAGCGTCGCGCTGATCTTCACCGCGTTCGGTTTCGCCGCTGTCACCAGCTTCGCGGTCGCGAAGTTCAACTCCCTCGGTATCGCCGGGGGAGCGGCCGTGGTCACCGCGTATTCCCTGACCGTGGTGCTGCTGCGCATAGCGGGCACCTGGATCCGTTGGGAGGCCACGCGGCCAGTGGTGCTCGCCGGCCTGTTCCTCGTCGAGGCTCTGGGGGTGGCGCTCGTCGGGGTGTCGGACGGCCTCGGGGTGGGGGTGATCGGCGGTGTGCTGATCGGGGTGGGCATGTGGCAGATCTACCCGGTGCTGGGCCTGTTCGTGGTGCGCTCGGTCAGCGAACGCCAGCGCGCCACGGCACTGTCGACCTTCGGGGCCTGCTTCACCGCGGGCCTCGCCGCCGGCAGTGGCTCCCTCGGGCTGGTGGCCCAGGCCACCGGGTATCAGGTGATGTTCCTCGTCTGCGCGGCCTGCGTCGGCCTGGGCCTGCTGGTGGCCGTGGCCGCGGCCCGCGTCGCCCGGATCGGCTGACGGCTCGCGGCGGACCGACCGGCGCCCGACGTCACCGGTCGGCTTCGCTGAGCTGCTGGACGAGCTCGACGAACTGCGCCGCGGTCGAATGACCGTAGAACTTCTTCGGTGACACCTTCGGCAGGTTGCGCTCCCGCATCTCGGCGAGAACCCGGACGACCAGCAGCGAGTTCCCGCCCAGGGTGAAGAAATTGTCCTGCAGGCTCACCGGGGTGTTCAGCAGCTTGCTCCAGATGCTCAGGATGTCGTCGGCGATCCCGCCGGAGGCAGGCTCCCCGGCGTCGGGTGCGCCGGCCGGCCCGGTACGGGGATCGGGCAGCCTGGACGTGTCCGGCTTCCCGTTGATCGTCAGCGGAATCTCGGCGACCTCGGTGATCGTCGCGGGCATCATGTAGTCGGGGAGCATCGTCTTGGCCTGCGCGAGCACCTGCGCGGAGGCCGTGGAAGCCGCGGCCGCCTCGAGGACGACGTAGGCGTCGATCCGGCTGCTCGCCGGGTCATCCGGCTGGTCCCGGTTGACCACGACGGCCGCGGCGGTCACCTGGGGCGCCCCCAGCAGCACCGTGCGGATCTCGTCCAGTTCGATGCGGTGCCCGCGCACCTTGACCTGGTTGTCCAGCCGGCCGAGGTGATCAAGGCGGCCGTCGGGGCGCAGCCGCCCCTTGTCTCCGCTGCGATAGATCCGTTCACCGGTCAGCTCGTCGAGGACGAACCGCTGCCCGGTCAGCTCGGGCCGGCCGAGGTAATGGCTGGCCACGCCCGCGCCGCCCACGTAGATCTCACCCGCGGGACCGGGCGGGAGGACCCGCCCCCGGTCGTCCCGGATGGACACCGACCACCCCGGCAGCGGGCGGCCGACCGAGCGTGAGCCCGCCACGACCTCCTGCGGGGTCACCGTCTGGGCGGTCACGTGCACGGTGGTCTCGGTGATGCCGAACATGTTGACCACGCGGCAATCGGTGGCCGGGTGCCGGGCGAACCAGGGCGCCAGCATGCGCACGTCGAGTGGTTCGCCGCCGAAGATGACCAATCGAAGCGCCAGGTCCCCGCGGACGCGCTGATCGTTGTGGACGAGCTGCGCGAACGCCGACGGCGTCTGGTTCAGCACCGTGACGCGCCGCTCGGCCAGCAGGGCGTAGAACTCCTCGGTATCGCGGGTGGTCCAATAGGGCACGACGACGAGGCGGCCGCCGGTGAGCAGGCAGCCCCAGATCTCCCAGACGGAGAAATCGAAGGCGCTGGAATGGAACAGCGTCCAGGTGTCGTCCGGGCCGAGGGCGAAGTCCCCGGCGGTGGCCTGCAGCAACGCGAGCACGTTGCGATGCGGCACGACCACGCCCTTGGGCGTGCCGGTGGAACCGGAGGTGTAGATCACGTAGGCGGGCTCGTCATCCCCGGCGGACGGCCGGGGTTCGGCCATCGCCTGACCGGCTCCGAGTTCCGTCAGCGCGGCGGGGGCCAGCAGCCGGATCCCGGGCACCGGGGGGAACTCCGGCGCGGACGTGATGATGACGGGCATCCCCGCGTTCTGCGCGGTGAAGCTCAGGCGCTGCGCCGGATAGCGCGGATCCATCGGCACGTACGCACAGCCCGCCTTGAGCACGCCGAGCAGGGTGACCACCAGATCGGCGTCCCGTTCCAGGCAGACCCCGATCCGGCTGCCCGGCGCGATGTCCAGCGCACCCAGGCCGGCCGCCACCGCGTCCGCCCGATCGTCCAGCTGCCGGTAGGTCAGCCGCTCGTCGCCGGCCAGCAACGCCACGGCGTCCGGCTGCTTGGCGGCCATCTCCTCGAAGGCGCGATCGATCCGCCCCCGCACGGGCGGGGTGTCACCCGCTCCGCCCGCCCGGAGAAGCGCCGCCCATTCGGTGCGTGGCAACAGTTCCAGCCCGGACACCGGCCGATCCGCTGCGTCATCCGCCAGCTGCCCGGCCAGATGCGCCACGTGCGCACAGAACCGCTGCGCGACGGAAGCGTCCACGATGCCCCGGTCGAACCGGCAGATCGCTCGTGACGAGCCCCGGTCCAGCTGGATGGTGAGCGGGAAGATCGGCGTCAGACAGGCCGTATAGCTGCCTTCCTCGAAGGCCGGGCTCAGGACGACCCCGACCGGCGGCGGCTCCTGCGGCGTGACCGGCGCCTGGTCGAACCGGCGGAGGAAGTCCTCGATCGAGCACTCCGGATGCTCGTCCACCGGGTGAACGCGGATATGTTCGCCCGCGCCGTCGTCCAGGTCCAGCACACCCAGCTCCGCTTGATTCCCAGCGCCGTATCGGCTCACGGCCAAGGCGATCGCGGGAAGGAAGAGCCGTTCGGCTTTCCCTCCAAGGCCGGTGAGATCGATTCGTGCACTGCCGACGACCCCGCTCAGCTCCGGGGCGCCCAGGCCCCACTCGAGGCCGCCGCGATACGCGAGGCCCGGCCGGGCGGCGGCGGGCCAGGGTGGCACGTCATCGCCGGACCCGTCCAGCAGCAGTCGCGCGATTCGCCGCAGCGCGGCCGGTGGGATCACCGCGCGGACGGCCACCAGCACCAGGTCCGCGGTCCCGTCGGCGTACCGCAGGGCCACGGCTCGTAACGGGGGGCCGTCCCGGTGAATCGGCCGCAGGGCCTCGGCGCGCCTCCGGTCCTCGGCCGCCGGCTCGTCCGCGCCGGCCGGCACCGAGGTCGCCCAGACCCGGACCGGATCGGGCATCGCCGCGGACAGCAGGCGCTCCGGATCCGCCGGGCCGGGGAGCCGCAGCACGAGGCTGTGGCAGCCGGCGGCGGGGTCGTCGATCATTGATGTCGTCACGGTTGACCTCTCGCTCATCGGGAGGTGAAGCCGCCGTCCACGGTCAGCACGCTGCCGGTGACCTGGCGGGACTCGTCGGCCGCGAGCCACAGCGCGGCATTCGCGATGTCGGACGGCTCGATCAGCGCGTTCATCGGCTGGTCCCGGACGAAGATCCGCTCGTGCTCGGCGACCGGGACCTCCAGCGAGCGGGCGATCTCGGCGAGCATCCGGCCCTCCAGCACCGGATCGTCCCGGACCGACCCGGGGCACAGCGCGTTCACCCGCACCCGCATCGGGGCATAGTCCAGGGCCGCGGCCTTGGTCAGTCCGATCAAGCCGTGCTTGGCCGCGACGTAACTCGCGAAATGCCGGTAGCCGACCGTGCCCGCGGTCGAGGAAACGTTGATGATGCTGCCGGATCGGCGCTGGACCATCACCGGCGCGACCGCCTTCATCATCCGCCAGGCGCCGGAGAGGTCGATGTCGAGCATGAGCGACCACTCCCGCTCGGTGATGTCGTGGGCGATCTTCCCCGACGGCGAGGCGATGCCGGCGTTGTTGACCAGCGCGTCCACCGTGCCGAACCGGTCCAGCGCCTGGTCGACCGCCAGCGCGCACTGCTGGGTGTCCCGCACGTCGGCGGCGGCGATCACGGTCGCGGCGCCCGCGCGTTCGCACAGGGCCGCGGTGTGTTCCAGCTGGCCCGATGATCCGAGCGGATAGGGCACGTCGGGGAGATCCCGTGTGATGTCCAGCAGCAGCAGGTCGGCGCCCTCGCCGGCGAACTTGAGCGCGCAGGCGCGGCCGAGGCCGCGGGCCGCGCCGGTGATGATCACGGTCTTGCCGGTCAGCCTCACTCCGGGCTCCCGGCGATCACGCGCAGCACCCCTTCCGGCTCATCGACCAGATACATATGGCCGCCGGGAAGTTCCCGGTAGGCGAACGGGCCCCGCGTCACCCCGGCCCATTGTTCGGCCTGCTCGCGGGAGACGAGCTCGTCCTGTTCGCCGCGCAGGGCGGTGATCGGCACCGAGAGCGGCTCGGTGCCGGCCGGCTGGTAGTTCTCGTGCATCTCCACGTCGGCGCGGAGCACCGGGAGCAGGACCTCGACCAGCTCGGGATCGTCGAAGGCCGCGTGCCGGTAACCGGCGAACCGCTGTACCCCGGCCAGGAACTCCTGGTCGGGCAGGCCGGTCGCTCGTTCGGCCCGTCCGTTGTGCGGCCCCGGTGATCCGCTGACGAACAGGTGACACAGCCCCGGGTGACCGATCCGCTCGAGTTCCCTGGCGATCTCGTAGGCGAGCACCGCGCCGAGGCTGTGCCCGAACAACGCGATGGTCGCGCCTTCGCCGGCGTCGGCTCGTTTCCCGAAGTCGGCCAGGATCGTAGGTGTCAGTTCGGCGACCGCGTCGGCGACCTCGGTGAACGGGTCGTCCGGGAATCGCTCCTCGCGCCCCGGCAGCTGGACCGGAAGCACAGTGACTTCCGCTATTTCCAGCTTTTCCCATTCCCGGAAGAAACCGGCACCACTGCCCGCGAAAGGCAGACAGGCGAGAAAGAGCTGCTGCGCACCCATGGACCCCCATCTTTCCTCGTCATTCACGACGAGTCCCGACTAACCCCAGTGCTACTTCGCACTCTACCTGGTGAATGGGTGGTTGTAAAGGCCGTGATCAGTAGGTGATGGGGGGCGGGCGCGTCGATGAAGCTGTTGCTTCGGGAGTCGGCGTGGTTATACTCGCCGATATGGTGGGTCACGGTCATGTCCATCGGGATGGCTGCTGGGGTTTATCGGACTGGGGGGTGTGATGGCTTCTTCATGCTGGGCGGTATTCGCTGATCACGGGAACGGGCGACGCCGGGATGTGGTGCGGTGAGCGCCCGCCAGCCCCCGGTCACCCGAACGGAGCAGATCCTCGCCGAAATTTGGTGTGACGTAGTCGAAATCGACGAGGTCGGCGTCCTTGACAACTTCTTCGAGGTCGGCGGGTACTCGATGCTCATGCAGCTGGTGCGAGAGCGGATCGCGCAGCGTATCGGTATCCGGCCGACCTTGCCCCAGCTGTTCATCCACTCCACGATCCGGTCATGCGCCGCTTTTCTTGACGGATCGGCACAAGAGGAGGAACCGCTTATAACTTCGCCGGGGCGGGCGGAAAGTGCGGATTCCGTTGATCCAGGGTCCGGCCGGCGTGATACGGACATCGCCGTCATCGGACTGGCTTGCCGTTTCCCGGACGCGGCGGATGCCGACCAGTTCTGGGGCAATCTCATATCCGGCGTGGACAGCGTCAGCCGGTTCTTACCTAAAAGCATCGCCGGTCCCGGCGGCAGTACGCGGGAGTATGTGCCCGCGGGTGGATTGCTTCGGGAACCGGAATGGTTCGACGCGGGCTATTTCGACTATACGCCGCGTGAGGCCCTGCTCATCGATCCCCAGCACCGGGTCCTGCTGGAGTGCGCGGTCGACGCGATCGAGGGGGCCGGCTACGACCCGGACCGGTTCCCCGGCCTGATCGGCATCTACGCCGGGTGCAGCCTGTCCACCTACACCGACGCCCTGCGGGCCCGGCAGCAGGAAGACGCCTCGATCACCAGCTGGGACATCCTGACCGGCACCACCAGCGACTATCTGGCCAGCCGCGTCGCCTACAAGCTGGGCCTGCGGGGACCGACCGCCAACGTGCAGGCGGCGTGCGCGACCTCGCTGTACGCCGTGCATTTCGCCGCGCGGGCCCTGCTCACCGGGGAATGCGACCTCGCGCTGGCCGGTGGCAGTTCGGTACGGGTGCCCGCCGGACTGGACAACTACCGGGTCGGCGGAATCACCTCGCCCACCGGCACGTGCCGGCCGTTCGACGCGGCCGCGGACGGGGTGATCGGTGGTCAGGGCTGCGGGATCACCGTGCTGAAGCGGCTGTCCGAGGCCATCGCCGACGGCGACCACATCCATGCCGTGCTGCGCGGTTCCGCGGTGAACAATGACGGCCGGGACCGGGCGGGGTTCACCGCGCCGGGAGTCCGAGGGCAGGTCGAGGTGGTCCGGGCTGCCCAGCGCGCCGCGGGCGTCACGCCCTCGTCGGTCACCTACGTCGAGGCACACGGCACCGGCACCCGGGTGGGCGATCCGATCGAGGTCGCCGGGCTGAACCAGGCGTTCGCCGACGGGAAGCCCCGCGAGCAGCCGTGCCTGCTCGGCTCGGTGAAGGGCAACATCGGGCACACCGACGCCGCCGCCGGCATCGCCGGCTTCATCAAGACGGTGCTCGCCGTGGAACGCGGGATCATCCCGCCGAGCCTGCACTACTCCGAGCCGAACCCGGACATCGACTTCGCGGCGGGCCCGTTCGCCGTGCCGACCGAGCCCACGCCGTGGGCGCCCGCCGGGGTATCGCGCCTGGCCGGTGTGACCGCGCGGGGGCTCGGCGGTGGCAACGCGCACGTCGTGCTGGAGCAGCCGCCGTCACCGCTGCCGAGGGCGGAGACCGTGGACGAGCAGGTGCTGGTGTTGTCCGCGCACACCGCGGCCGCCCTTGACGAGCTGACGGCGCGGCTCGCCGGGCAGCTGACCGAGCATCCCGAGCTCGAACTGCGGGATGTGGCGTGGACGCTGCAGGTCGGCAGGCGGCAGCACGGGTACCGCCGGTACGCGGTGGTGCGTGATCGGCGGGACGCATTACGGGTGCTCAGCGGGGATGCGCCCGAGCGGCTGGTCGGCGGCGACCACGCCAGAGACGGGCGGGCCGTGGCCTTGCTGGTGCCGGAGCCGGCCGACGTGGAGGCAGCGCGGCGTTGGGAGGCCCTCGGCCTGAAGCCGGACCTCACCTTGAATCCGGACTGCAGCGACGCCGAAATCCGGTCCGCTTTGGACACTCCGGGCCGGGTGTTCCTGGAGCTCGGCGGCGCACGGTTGTCCGCACGGCTGCGGGAGCATCCACAGTGGACGCGGGAGCACATCGCCATCACGGTCACCGATCCGCTGACGGCACTCGGTGAGCTGTGGCTCGCCGGGCTGCCGATCGACTGGGCCGCAGCCCACCCAGGACCGGTGAGAAGGGTGTCTCTGCCCGGCTACCCGTTCCAGAGGGAGCGTTACCTGGTGGAGGCGGGGACCGCCGCACCGCCGCCGCCATCGTCCACTCCGGACGCCGGCATGGACACGGAGCAGACGGTGTCCATGCTGTTCACCGAAATGCTCGGCCTGCCCGATGTCGGCCCGGAGGACAACTTCTTCGATCTCGGCGGGGATTCGCTGGTCGCGACCCTGCTGGTGGCCAGGATCGAGCAGTTGCTCCCGGTGGAGCTGGAGGTGCGATCGATGTATGTCGCGCCATCGGTGCGGGAGCTCGCCGCGTTGATCGAGAAGCGGATGCCCGACCCGGCGGTGCCGCGTGGCTGAAATACGGGTGATCGAGCGCCCGGCGCCGGCCACCGCTATGGCCACCCTGTACTGCTTTCCGCACGCGGGTGGTGCGGCGGGGGAGTACGCGCGGTGGTCGGAGTACCTGCCTGGCTTGCGCACGGTGGCCGTCCAGCCACCGGGCCGGGCGCACAATCTCGGGGAGCGGGCGTTCACCGCGATGCCGGAGCTGGTACGCGAGATCGTCGCGGGGGTGCGGTTCACCCCACCGTTCGCCCTGTTCGGCCACAGCCTTGGCGCGCTCGTCGCGTTCGAGGTGGCCAAAGCCCTCGGACCGGCGCCAGTACGGCTTTTCGTCTCGTCGTGCCAGCCTCCGCCCCTGCGCGGGCGGGCCGAGCCGCTGCACCGGCTGGACGATTCCGGGCTGCAGGCCGAGATCGAACGGCTCTGGGGCCCGCTTCCGGCGGCGACCAGCTCCGACGAGGAACTGCTCGCCGCCGCGCTGGCCTGCTATCGCGCGGATCTCCAGGTGCTGGAGACCTATGAGCACGCGCCCGGCTCCCGGCTGAGCTGCCCCATCACCGCCATCGCCGGGGCCGGGGAGCCGGCGGGCGGGGCGTGGATGGCGGGATGGCGGGAACACACCGAGGGAGCTTTCGAGTCGCGCACACGGCCAGGAGGTCACTTTCACACCCGGGACGACCTCGATGGCCTGGGCCGGCTGCTCAGCGACACGGTACGCACCGATCTCATCCGGGCCGAGCGAGGCGTGGCCAGATGAAACGCCGGCAATGAAACACCGGCGAATAAGACACTGGGGAATGAAACAGCGGGGAATGAAACAGCGGAGTCAGCCGTGCATCGGAGTATCACCGGGACCTATCTCAAGCATTACGCGAGCGTCCACAAGGGAGCCGATGAGCTGATGCCGCTGACCGGCGCGCAGCGGCGGTTCCACCATACGAGGTCCGCCGATCCACGCGACCGGGTCAGGATCCTGCCGGTCTTCCTGGAATTCCCGCCCGGCCTGCTGTCGGCTCACCGGCTGGAGCAGGCGACGCGGGCGGTCCTGCTGCGGCATCCGGTGCTGCGCGGGGTGGCGGACACGGCCGGCGGAGTGCCGGTACTGCGGATCGGCCCGGTTCCCGAGGGTCCGCTCGTGCAGGAAATCGTGGCCTCGGACACCGACGGCGCCGTATGGGCCGCCTTGGAGGACTGGCCCGCCGGGCGGGGTTCGTTCCGGGTGCTCCTGGCCAGGGACGACCGGCGGGATCTGCTGGCCCTCGGGTTCGACCACCTGGTCTGTGACGGCGAGTCCACCGGCCTGGTACTGGACGAGCTGGTGTCCAGTTATCAGACCGGGGCGCGGGTGCCGGATTCCGTGGCCGCCGCCGAACTGCGCCGCTACCGGGAGGTGGTGGAGCGGCGGCTGGCCAGGGAACACGAGGCGAGCGGGCCGGAGGCGCTGGCACACTGGACATCCCGGGTGCGTGACGCGGGGCCCGGCCGCTGGGGCCGGGACCGGGACGCGGGCGAACCGGGCGGGCAGGACTCGGCCTGGTTACGCCTCGCGCTGCCGGGATCGGCCACGGACCGGCCGTTCCCGGCGTTGCTGGCCGCCTGCCATACGGCGCTGGCCCGGACACCGGGAACCGCGCCGGTCGCCTACACCTGGGGCGGCCACGACGAGGCGGGTGTGGTCGGCTGCTTCATCAACACGGTGCTGGCCAACCCGCAGGGCGAAGGCGTTCGCGAGAGCTGGTGGGAGGACTTGGAATTCGTGGACACCCCGTTCGACGAAGTCGTCCGGGCCGCCAGGGCGGGTCAGGCGTCGTGGACCGGCCACCTCGATCTCGTGCTGACCTTCATCGATCGCACGCACCGCCCGGTGCCGGTGCTGGACGGCGTGCCCGGCCGGTTCAGGTACCCGCCGGGCAACCGGATCGAGGATCCGGTGATCGTCACGGCCGTCCACGACCGGGGGGAGGTGTCGCTGCGCGTCGATCACGATCCCACGATCGTGCCCGGTGCCGCCGCGACCGGAATCGCCGACGGGCTCCGTGAATCCTTTGTGGACGCCGGCCGTGTCGCGGGCTGAACTCGCCGCCCAGTCGCTGTTGATCTGCCTCGACGGGCAGTCGCCGGTCGTGGAGCTGCCCAACGGCGACAGCGTGTCGTTCGGCTGGCAGGGCGGGGAGATCACCGTCGGCACCGACCAGGCGCTGACCGCGGGCCGGATCCGGGCGTTCGGCGACTACTGGCTGATGTCGAACTGCGGCGCGAGGGGCACCTACTGCGTGGAGAACCTGGAGGGGGCCGGGGAGTACGTGAAGGTGCGGGCGGGCCGGATCGGGGTGCCGATTCCCTTCGAGCTGAGCCGAGTGACGCTGACCGTGGGCGCCGGGGGTAACAGCTTCACCGTCTATGCCCCGGAACGCCGATCCACCGCCGGGCCGGGTGACGCCGGGATTCCTTTGCTGGACGAGGAAAGCCGGTACTTCCAGGTGCTGGTCGGCCTGTGCGAGCCGAGACTGCGGGACTTCGGTGTGGCGGCGGTGCCGACCCCGGCGCAGGTCTCGGCCCGGTTGTCCGCCTCGGACCGGCCGCTCGGCCGCTCGGCGGTCAACTACCACATCGACTACCTGGCCACGAAACTCGGGATCGTGGCCCCGCGCGGGATGACCCGGGCGTGGAAGCGGGTCACGCTGGTGACGCTGGCGTTGAAGTTCGACTTGGTGCGCCCCGAGCATCTCGGTCTCATTCCCGGACCGGTTCCGGATCCCGGCGGGCTCACTCGCGCCCAGAACCACCGTACGCCGCAGGTGCCGGCGACGCCGCCTCGGCGGAGGTGACGATCTTCGTGACCGCCTCGGTGAACTCGCCCAGGGTCGTCTTTTCGAACATGACCCGCACCGGCACGCGGTGGCCCAGCTCCGCGCGGATCCGGCCGACCGCGTGCACCGCGAGCAGCGAATGCCCGCCGCGGTTGAAGAAGTCGTCGTGCTCCCGCAGTTCGATGCCGCCGAGAAGCTGGGACCACACCCGTCGCACCACCTCCGGCACCGGGCTTCCGGCGGGTGCCGGGCTGTCCGTGGTGCGCACCGTGCTTGTCGCGTGCGTGGCGCGCAAGGCCGCGAGATCCACTTTGCCCCGGTCGGTCATCGGCAACCGGTCCACGAACGTGAGCACGTTGGGCACCATGTGGCCCGGCAGCCGGTCCCGCAGATGGCCGAGGATCTCCTCGGCCGGCCGTCGGTTCCCGGTGGCCACCACGTACCCGGCGAGTGCCTGATCCTGGGGCAGGACCACACAGTCCTCGACGTCCGGGTGCGTGCGCAGCGCGGACTGCACCTCCCCGATCTCCACCCGGTGTCCGTTGAGCTGAACCTGATCGTCATCCCGGCCGAGGAACTCCAGCACGCCCGCGGCGTTCGTCCGGACCCGGTCGCCGGACCGGAATACCCGGCCCCGGTCCGGCAGCCGGACGAAACGTTCCGCCGTGCGCGCGGCGTCGCCGAGGTAGCCACGCGCGACGCAGGCACCGCCGATCAGCAGCTCCTCGTCCGGCGAGATATGCAACTCGGCCCCGGTGACGCCGAGGCCGATCGGTACCTCCGGCCCGGTGTCCGTGCCGGCGTCGAACTCGTGGTAGGTGACCGCCACGGCCGTTTCGGTCGGCCCGTACCGGTTGAACAGCCGTACGCCGGGCAGGAGTTCGGTGATGCGGCGGGCCACCGACGTCGGCAGCCGGTCCCCGCCGCTGATCAGGTACCGCAGGCCCGTGGCGTGCCGGAATTCCGGCTCGTCGAGCAGCAACCGCAGGATCGCCGGGGGGAGCCGGACCGCGGTGATCTCGTGCTCGACGAGCGCGGTGGCGATGGCGAGCGGGTCCAGATGATCGCCCTCGGCGAGTGAGACCACCGTGGCGCCCGCACGGAGTGGCCAGAAGAAGTCGGTCAGCGAGGCGTCGAACGTGTAAGGCGCCACTTGCAACAGCCGGTCGTCCGGCCCGAGCGGCAGCCGCTCGGCGAGCCAGTCCAGGTGTGGCTTGAGGTTGCGGTGCTCGACGACCACGCCCTTGGGTGTGCCGGACGATCCGGAGGTGTAGATGACGTACGCGGGATCGTCCGGGGTGCCGGCGGCGGCGGGTTCGCCCTCCCCGTTGCCGTCAACGTTGAGTGTGGGGACACGGTCGTGCCGGAACTGCGCCGCCGTCGCGTCGTGCACCAGTACTACGGCCGGTGCGCAGTCCGCGAGGATCAGGGCCAGCCGAGAGGCAGGTTCCTCCAGGCCGAGCGGCACGAACGCCGCCCCCGCCCGCAGCACACCGAGCATGGCGATCGCCATGTCGGCCCCGCGCTCCAGGAACAGCGCGACCCGCTCGCCGGGGCCGGCTCCCGCGTCGGCGAGCCGCCTCGCGAGCCGTCCCGACCGCTCGATCAACTCTTGATAGGTCAGCGGCCGTCCGGAACGGTCAAGCCAGGCCGTGGCCGCCTGCGGCTCATCGAGAACCCAGGCGTGCACCAAGCCGTTGTCCGACATCCTTTTCCCCCCGCGGGTGGATCGCTCACACCAAAGTTCGATCCGACCACAGTTCGGCGGCCGAGTCATCCTGTCGAACGTCAGGGGCGGTCGACCGGCAGCGGCGTAGTGCTCAGAACGATGTTCCGCCCGTGCCCGGACTGTGGCATAACTGAAGGATGGGGAATGGAGGCGCCACACGCATGGTGGAGGCGGAGCAGCTACGCCGGATGGCCGCCGTGTGGGAAGAGGTGCTGAAGAAGGGTGGGATCAAGCCGGATGACTCGTTTTTCACCCTGGGCGGGCAGTCCCTGATGGCCGGTGCCGTGGTGAGTGCGGCCGGGGAGCGGTTCGGGGTGCGGATCCCGATCCGGGCGCTGTTCGAGCACTCCCGGCTGGGCGAATTCACCGAGCACGTGCTGGGGCTGGCGGCGGCGACGGCACCGCGCCCGGAAGCCGTTTCCACGGATGTTCCCTTGGCGATGACCGCTTTCCAGCGGCGGATCTGGCTGGCCGAGCTGATCGATCCGGACGTGCGCAATCACGTGCCGCTCGCCTGGGAGGTAGCGGGCCGGTTGGACCCCGGCCGGCTGCGCGTGGCGCTGGGCCGGCTGGTGGCCGAGCACGAGATCCTGCGCACCCGGTTCGTCGATGACGACGACACGTTGGTCGTGCGGCTGCGGGAACCTTGGGTGCCGCCAGTGGAATTGCTCGACCTGCGGAACGCCCCCGGCGGCATGAACGACTGGCTGGACGCCTCCCTGCGCCTGCCGTTCGATCTCGAGTCCGGACAGCTGCTGCGGGCCGCTCTCGGTGATCTTGGCGACGGCCGGCAGGTGCTGCTGTTGTGCCTGCACCACCTGGTGATCGACGGGGAGTCGATTTCCGTCCTGCTCGCGGAGCTGGACCGGCACTACACCGCCCCGGGCGGGCCGCGACCGGTCGTCCAGTACCGGGAATTCGCCGCCTACGAACAAGGGCAGCGGGACAGCGACGCCCGGGACGCCGATCTGGAGTACTGGGCGTCCACATTGGAGGGAGCGTCCGCGGATACGCCGCTGCCCGCGCCGGGGCGGCCGGAGCCGAACGGGGCGTTCCGGATCCCGCTGCCCGTGGGACTACTGGATTCGCTGAACGCGGTGCAGTCCGAGCACGGCGTCAGCTGGTTCATGGTGGCCGCCACCGCGCTGGCGGTGACCCTGCACCGGTGGACCGGCCTCGACGATGTCACGTTCGGATCCCCGACGGCGAACCGGGATCAGCCCCGGTTCGCCGAACTGCTCGGCCCCTGCCTGAACACCGCGGTGCTGCGCTCCCGGGTCACCGCGGACAGCACAGTGCTGGACGCACTGCTGCGGATGCGCGGCGCGGCGCTGGGCGCGCTGGAGCACCAGACCGTCCAGTTCGACGACGTGATCACCCGGCTGAAGCCGCCCCGGCGGTTCGGGCACACCCCCTATACGAACGTCACGCTGAACATGAACCTGCTGGACCCCCACGCCGCGGTGCTGGGTGTGACGCGGCTGACGCCGGTGCTGGACGATTCGCTGCGCAGCAACAACGCCAAGTTCGGCCTGACGGTGACCGTGGCGCACCGGGACGGCGAGTTGATCGGGCTGGTGGCCTATCGCGGAGACCAGCTCGGCGCCGGCCACGCCCGGGAACTGGCCGACGAGCTGGCCGGCCTGCTGGCCCGGTTCCCGAAGGCCCTGGACGAGCCGGTCCTGCGGCCTGGCTGAGCCGGCTCTCAATGCTGGCCCGGCAACGAGGTGATGGGGTGCCCGGAGACGTTGTGCGGCTGGTACGGCTCTTCGAGGTAGGCGATCTCTTCGTCGTCGAGTTCCACGTCCAGCGCGTCGATCGCGTCTTGGAGATGGCGCATTTTGGTGGCACCGACGATGGGGGACGTGACGGTCGGCTTGGAGAGCAGCCACGCCAGCGCGAGCTGCGCCATCGGCAGCTCTCGTTTGGCGGCCAGTTGCCCGAGCCGGTCGACGATTTCGCGATCGGTGTCGCGGTAGAGCATTTTGCCGAACTCGTCGGTTTCGCTGCGGGCGCTGACGCTGTCCCATTCCCGGGCGAGCCGTCCCCTGGCCAGGGGGCTCCAGGGGATGACGCCGATGCCCTGGTCGGCGCACAGGGGCAGCATTTCCCGCTCTTCTTCGCGGTAGATCAGGTTGTAGTGGTTCTGCATGGTGGTGAACCGGGTCCAGCCGTTCCGCTCGGCGACGTGCTGGGCTTTGGCGAACTCCCAGGCCCACATCGACGACGCGCCGATGTGCAGTGCCTTGCCCGCCGTCACCACGTCGTGCAGCGCCTGCATGGTGGTCTCGATCGGCGTCGCCGGGTCCCACCGGTGAATCTGGTAAAGGTCGACGTAGTCGGTGCCGAGCCGGCGCAGGCTGTTGTCGATCTCGGCCATGATCGCCTTGCGGGACAGCCCCACGCCGTTGGGCCCGGGCCGCGTTCGCCCGTGCACCTTGGTCGCCAGCACGATCTCTTCGCGGTGACCGTATTCGCGGAGTATCTGCCCGACGATCTGCTCGCTGGTCCCGGCGGAGTAGACGTTGGCGGTGTCCACGAAGTTCACGCCGGACTCCAGGGCGTGCACCATCATCGGCCGTGCTTGGTCGAGGTCAAGGGTCCAGCTGTGGACGCCGTGTCCGGGCGCGCCGAAACTCAGCGCCCCCAGGCAAATCGGCGACACGTCCAGACCGGTCGAGCCAAGCTTGACGTACTTCAAGGTGTTCCTCCTTGATCGGACCAGTGGCGGAACGGCAAACACTTGATTTTGGCAAGGGCGCTGACTTCCTCGCAAGGGTTGGTGAAAGACAATCGGGTGAAAGAGGAGTGTGGGGCAGGGGCTACGGCGCTGGGACTGCGTCTCGCGTGGATCTTGCCGGTGGCGTGATCAGCCAGTCGTTGGTGTCGTGATGCCGGCCGAGTCCGATGGCGTCGAACTCGCCGAAGTAGTCGGCTTCGAGGCAGGCCACGGGGCCGTTGGTCGAGCAGACGGCCAGCGCGCGGTCGAAACCTGCGGGCAGCTTCCGGAATCCGGTGGGCTGGGGTGCGCTCCCGATGGTGCCGACTCAAATGATCTTGCCGTGATCGGGGTCCTGCTCACTGATGCGCCGTCACCCACGGTCGCGAATGGAATCTTGGCTAGGTGTGCAGGTCGGTCGTGTCGTTGCTCTGGCGGATGATCGGGACGCCGCCGTGCGGGTGTGCGCGGTGCTGGCCGGGATCAACCCCATCCTCCGCCCGGTGCGGGACGACTGGACATCAGCCGCAGCCAGTCGGTGAGCCTGGGGTGGTCGGCGTCGGATGGCTCCGGCCAGACCACCACGGCCGGGCGCGGCAGGCCGAGTCGTGGCGCGATGCAGTCGTTCGCGTCGTCCATCCAGGTCGTCGCCCACACCGGATCGCATGGCAACGCCGCCAACCTGGGCCCGTGTCCGGATATTGGTGTGGCAGCCCGCCGAAGGCGATTCGGCGATCCTGTGTGGTTCACCCCTGACCCGATCGGCCAGTCGCCGCGTGGGTGTCGGGCATTACAAAGTGGATGGTTGCGCGATGAAGGCCCCGTGGCGTCCACAGTGTACAGTCGTGCCGGGTATCCAGCCGACCGCGGGTAAACCCGCGGTCAACCAGCCTGTCGCAACCCGAACCCGCTGCGATGGAACACAAGCGGCAGCGGCTCGTCCGCGTGCGCCACCGCGTGCAGGCGCAGCAGGACGATGGTGTGGTCGCCCGCCTCCACCGCGCGTTCGATCGTGGTGTCGAACCACGCGACGCCGTCGGCGAGGGTGACGGCGCCGTCGGCCGTCACTGTGAGGTCGAGGCCGGCGAAGCGGGTGTCCGCGGGGCCCGCGAGGCGGCGCGCGCAGGTCCGGCCACGTGCGCGACGTCGTGGCGATGGAGAACGACACGAGCGGCGGGACCATCGACACGGAGGTGAACGAGCTTGCCGCGATGCCGACGGTGCGGCCGTCGACGTCGGTGGTGACCATCTGGAGGCCGCGCCCGGACCGGGCAATCTCGTCCTCGCCATCGGAAAGCGGCTCGCTGCGCGGCATGAACGTCAACGACCACGAGCACCTCGTTCGCGGATTACCGGCAGCTCGCCGTCGGCTGGCTCGCTGCGCACCGAACAGACCATCGTCACCGGCATCGGGAACGCGGTTGAGGGATTCCTGGCGATGATGCGCGGCCCCCACACCGGCAAGACCCTGATCAGCCTGACCCGCTCCTGACGATCACGCCGTGGTCGACTCAGCCGTTACGCGCGACCGCCCCGGAATCGGCCTCCAGCGCGTCGAGCACCGCGTCGCCGTTCGCCCTCGCCCACTCGGTCAGCGTGTGGATCGGATCGATCAGTGTCGCTCCGAGCGGGGTGAGCTCGTACTCGACGCGGGGCGGCACCTCGGCGTAGGCGTGGCGGCGGACGAGCCCGTGCGCCTCGAGCCGCCGGAGCGTCTGGGTGAGCACCTTGCGGGAGATGCCGCCGATCAGCTCGACCAGCTCGCCGTGGCGCACCGGGCCCTGGCTGAGGCCGGAGAGCACGACCACCGTCCACTTGTCGGCGATCAGCTCGACCGCCAGGCGTCCCGGGCAGTCGGCGAGAAAGGAATCAGGAGGACCGAAACCGCTCATGGCGCCAAAGGTACCTGCTGGTTCCTATCGGAAACATAGCCTGGGATTCTCTTCCCCTCCGAACCCAGGAGAGTCATGCGAATCATCACCCAGCAGAAGCTGGGCGGTCCCGAGGTGCTCACCATCGTGGACGCGCCCACGCCCCGGTCCCTGCCGACCGAGGTTCTCGTCCGGGTCAAGGCGATCGGGCTGAACCCGCTGGAGGCGCGACTGCGCGCCGGCGAATTCCCGATGCTGGGCCGGCCGCCGTTCGTCCTCGGCTGGGACATCAGCGGCGTCGTCGAGGAGGCGCCGCAGACGTGGCGGTTCCGGCCCGGCGACGAGGTGTTCGGGATGCCGCTCTTCCCGCGGGCGGCGAACGCGTACGCCGAGTTCGTGTCGGCGCCGGCGTTGCACCTGGCGCGCAAACCGGCGTCGCTCTCACACGTCGAGGCGTCGGCGTTGCCGGTTGTCGGGCTGACGGCGTGGCAGGGCCTCGTCGACCTCGGCGGCGTGACCGAGGGCGACCGCGTCCTGGTCCACGGCGGTGGCGGCGGGGTCGGCCACGTCGCGATCCAGATCGCGAAAGCGCTCGGCGCGCACGTGATCACCACCGCCAGCGGGAGCAAACGGGAGTTCGTCGAGGGGTTCGGCGCCGACGAAGTGATCGACTACACGACGGTCGACTTCGCCGAGACGGTCCGCGACATCGACGTCGTGCTCGACACGCTCGGCGGCGACACCGTCGAGCGGTCGCTCGGAGTGCTCCGCCCAGGCGGTCACCTGGTGACGGCGGTCGCCGAGGAGGATTCCGGGCTCGCCGCCAAGTTCGAGGCGGCCGGCCTGCGCTTCAGCGGCATCGCGGTCGACCCCGATCCGGTCGCCCTGCGTGGTCTCGTCGACCTTGTGGAACAGGGCAAGCTCCGGGTCCACGTGCAGGAGACGTTCCCGTTCGAACGCGTCGCCGACGCGCACCGGCGACTCGACGGCGGCCACCTTCAGGGCAAGCTCGTCCTCACCGTCTGATCCCGCCGAAGGGCCGCCCGGGCCGGTCAGACGGCCCGGGCCGTCGGCAGGATGGTGATTTCGCTGAGGTCGACACCTTCCCCCAACCGCACGCTCCACAATGGTCGCGCCTCGGAAAAGCCATACTCCGCAACGATTTCGACGCGCAGAGCACTGGTCGAGGGCGGTGCCGCCGGCCCTGCCGAGCCGTTCCGCGGGCGTGGTGGTGCCGGTGCGGCGGGCGGTGACGTCGCGCTCCAAGGACGGCGGCCCGCCGAGCGGAGAGGCCACCCGCCCTCCGGGCTTCGCCGCGGCTGCCGTCCGGATCGCGTGGGCTCAGTCCTGCGGGGTGAGCAGGACGATCGGGATCACGCGGTCGGTCTTCCGGGCGTACTCGTCGTACAGCGGGAAGATGCGCGCCATCCGGTGCCAGAGGACCGCGCGCTCGGCCGGGGAAGCGGTGCGGGCGCGGGCGGTGAACCGGCGGGTGCCGGCCTGCACGCCGACGCTCGGCTCCGCCTGGAGGTTCTTGAACCACTCCGGGTCCTCGTCGGCGCCGGCTTTCGAGGCGACGACGACGAAGTCGTCACCCGAGGTGCCGTAGATCAGGCAGGTGCGGCGGGGCCGGCCGGTCCTGCGCCCGGTCGTGGCGAGCACGAGGGTGTACAGGCCGTCCGATTCGTGTCCCTCGGTTCCGCCCGAGGCCAGATACGTGCGGGTCTGCTCGGCGACCCAGTCCCACTGCGAGTCGGTGGCGCGGTCGAGATCGGCGGCGACGGCCATGGCGGCGGTCCTTTCGGGGTTGGTCCAGTACCGGGCGGGGGTGCTTCAGGCGAGTTCCTCGACCAGCCCGATGATGATGCCCGCTGGCCCGCGGACGTAGCCGTACCGGCAGTAGTCCTCGTACCGCGCCACTTCCCCCACGAGTTCGGCGCCGTGGGCGCGCAGCCGGCCGAGGACGTCGTCGACGGCGTCGACGACAAACGTGAGGCGGGGGATGCCCGGGGTGTTCACCGGTTCCCTCGGCGCCGGGTTGGCGTTCACCGGCGAGCGGAACGTGGACAGCTCGACCCGGCCGTGCCCGTCCGGGGTCCGCATCGTGGCGATGTCCGCGCGGACGCCGTCCAGCGCGAGGAGCTGGTCCACCCACTTGCCCTCGACCGCGGCCTCGCCCTCCAGCTCCAGGCCCAGTTCGACGAAGAACGCGATAGCCGCCGCGAGGTCCTCGACCACAACGCCGACGTGGTCCATCCGGTGGATCGTCATGACTGCCTCCCGTGTCGCGCGGCCCCTCGTGGCCGCTCGTGTCCCTGGGACGGAACCGACGGCACGTTCTCGACCTCGACTCCTGTGACGGCCATCACAGCTCCCAGGCCGTGCGGTCCCGACCACTGACGTCGCCCTCGAACGTACCCAAGCCATCCGCGTGACCTGCGCCGACGCCGCGGCCGTCGGCAGGGCTTGGCCGCAGCACCAGCGAGCTGATCCAGTTCAGCCGGTGACCCGGCGGCGTAGTTCCGTCCACGCGGCTTGCGGCGAGGGCAGTTCGGCGATCTGTGCCGCGAGCTCGCGTGCGGCGGCCCGGTATGCCGGGTCGTCGAGCACGGCGGCGAGGGCGTTGCCGAGCTGCCCTTCCGCGTCCTGCGGTGGTACGACGATGGCCGCGCCGGTCGCGGCGGCGCGCTCGGCGACGAGTGACTGGTCGTAGACCATGGGCAGGATGACCATCGGCAGGCCGCGGCTGAGGGCCCCGGTGACGGTGCCCGCGCCGCCCGCGGTGACGACCGCGTCGACTTCTTCGAGCAGGTCGGCCAGCGGGGTGAAGCCGACGAACCGGATGTGCGCGGGGGCGGCCGCGACGGGTTCGGTGGTGACCAGGATTTCGGCGTCGGCTTCGGACAGTCCGGCGAGCAGGTGGCTCAGGTGAACGGCCGGATCCGCCTCGGTGCCGAGGGTGAGCAGCACCCGGGTCCGGCTGTCGTCTCGGGCGGCGCGTGGCTCGGTGCCCGGTGGCCGGTAGGGCTGCGGGCGCACCGCGATCTCGTCCTCGGCCACCACGTGGTCATCCGCCCGTAGCGCCGGCGGGAACGGTTCCAGGCAGGCGACCGGGGGAGTCAGCGTCAGCCCCAAGGCTTCGGCCCGGGCAGCCAGCTCGTCCAGCCAGGCCTGGGTGAATTGCGGGGGCATCGGCGTCGTGACGTTGTGCGTGGCCCATGGCACGCCTGCCGTCGCGGCGACCAGCGGGGCAACGACATCGGCGAAGTCCGCGATGATGAGGTCCGGCCGGAACTTCTTCGCTACGGCGAGAACCGCGTCGTAGGAGAGATCGACGCGCGTGTTGCCGAGCAATTCGACCAGCCAGGCGACGTCGGACAGGGAGCTCCGGCCCGGCACGCCTGACCGCCGTTCGTGTTCAGCGCGCAGTTCCGCGCTGGCCGCGCCGGCCGGGAAGAAATCCAGATCTCCGACGGTGCCCGCCATGGAATCCGCGGTGGCGACGGCGACCTCGTCACCGGCGGCGCGCGCCGCCACCGCGAGCGGCAGCATCGGCAGCAGGTGCCCGTAAACGGGCAGGCCGGTGAAGAGAACACGCATACCTTCACCCTAGGGAGGCGCCGTCGGTGCCCGCCGCTCGAACTGCCCGAAAGGCTTCCACCTGGGGTTCGCCGGTATTGAGAGTCCGGGGATCATTCGGCCTGCTCGTGCAGCTGCCGGTACGCCCGCATCGCGTTCTCGGCGATGGTTTCTAACTTAGGGTAACCGCAGCTGCACTAGGTGCTAATGTCGGGCTGATCGTGTATCTGGGGTGGACTCGGGGAGTTTCATGGCTGCCTGGCAGGACGTGGCGTTGTCGGAGATGCTGAAAGCAGCGTGGGCGGCCGTAGCGGCCGGGGCGCGGACCGGAGTCGTGCGCCTGGGTTCGGCGGTAAGAGGGCGGGTCGTGCGTCGCCGTAGCGCCGGCCGCATGGACAGGCATATCTCTTCCGGGGTATCCGCGCCTGACGGCATGATCGACCGGAAGCTGGAGCGCAGGGAGCTGGACGAGGCGTCGAGCCGAAGCCAGCAGGTCGCCGGACAGGTGGTCCAACTCTGTGGCCCCGACGGCATTGGCAAGTCGTCCTTGCAGAGCTGGAACGGTGAGCGGAACCAAAGCCGGTACCGCAACGGCCGGATCAGCATCGATTGGCTCGACTGGGTGAGTCCGATCGGGAAGGTGCGCGAGGAGGACTTGCTGGCGTATCTGCTCGGCGCGGCGGGTGTTCCCGGCACGTTGGTCGAAAGCGGGCTGTCGGCCCGGCGGCGCCAGTGGCGCGAGGTTCTCAGCCGCCAGCGGGTGCAGATAGAGGTCGACAACGCGCGGGACTCTCCAGCGCTTGCCAAGCTGCTCGTGCCGACCCACGGCAGTATTTTGATCGTCGCTGCGACGAGGCCACTGGAAGCTTTCGCGACGATGTCCACGAGAATCATCCGGCTGACTGGGGTGGAACCGAAACATGCCACGCGCATAATGGCGGCCATCTGCGGGAAGAGCGCACTGTCTGCGGAGCCGGAGGCGGCTGCTGAGCTGATCCGGTGCTGTGATGGTGTTCCGCGCACGCTCCGTCGTGCCGCCAATCTGGTCAATGAGCGCGTGGCGCTCGTCGGCGCCGGCGCTGTATCGAGCCTCGTTGCCGAGATCCGGACGAAGGGCGTCACAGCCGCGTTGGAGATCAACAGGGCTGGGACGGCGGCGGGGATACGCGAGATATCGGACGACGCCCGGGTCCTGCTCGCGCTCTTGGCCGCGCACCCCGATTCGAGTGTCGCGCTGGATGACGTCAAGTACGCCTGGCAAAACACCAGGGCCGCCGATGACGTCGTGTCGTTGATCGCCCAGCTGCACCGGCACAATCTTCTTGAGATCGTCGCGCCGGCCCGCTACCGGACGACAAGCGTGGTCAGGGACTGTATGCGTCGTGAGTTCGCGTCACATTTCATCGTTGACGAGTTGTGGTGGCCAATGTACTACTGCGACCGCGCGCAGTACGCCGACCTGACGCTCAATGAATACCGCATGAGGCTGTGGCAGCTGTCAGTGTTACCCGAGGACAGTCCATTCATCGGCTGGAGGACTGAGCTCGTCCTTGGCGCAATAGCCGCCTCGCTCCCGGCTCAACGAGCTGTTATCGAGGATGCAGCTAAGTGCGAGGACAGCCAGATGGTTGCGCGCATCATCGGAGCGCTCGAGTCGCTACTGATCACTCAGGGCCATCACGACTTCTTTCTGGAGGTCCTGGCTGTCGGGGTCCGGGTGGCTCGCGGCGCTGAGGATCGTGTGACGATAAGCCGAATGCTGTGTCAACAAGCTTGGATTCTGCTGGAGCGGGGGAAAATTTCGGCAGCGCGTGCTTGTCTTGACGAAGCGATGTCTCTGGCTGAAGCTGTGGGCAACGACGAACTGATGGCGTCGGTTTGTGAATATGAGTCGCGTTATCAACGAGCGGTCGGGCGTCTTGATCGAGCTGTTGGCTTCCTGGACAAGGCCATTGAGTTCGATGACCGCATCGAAGGACCAAAATGCCGTCGCTCGCGCGGTATTCACGCACGTATGAAGGCCGATTGTCTGGTAGAGCAGGGCAAATCTCAGGTGGCGCTCGAAGCGCTGGAACTGGCGGACGCGAACACTCTTTCTTCCGACGGTCGCAACCAGTCGAGGGTCTGCCTGGTCTACGGCAAGGCCTACATCTTGCTTGGCCGGTTCAACGAGGCGTCATCGTCGCTGGACACAGCGCAGGGACTCGTGGAGAAGTCGGGTTCCCGAGCGCGGTACGAGCGCGAGCTCACAGAGGTGCGCGGCGATCTCGCCTCGGCTCAAGCGAAGAGTGCGGCTGTGTGTAACGATGCCGCTCAGGTGAGTGCATTCACGGCGGAGGCGATCCGATGCTGGACGATAGTACGAGATCTGTATCGCCTCGCCGCGCACTCGAAGGCTGACGAATTCCAGAACAGGATCGATGATCTCCTCAGGGCGACGTAGTCCGGCCGACGGCGGGGGTTCCGGCGAGCATCCCTGCCCCACGGATTCGGCTCCAGGACGGCTGGATGTGGTTCGCCGGAACCGGGATGACCACTAGCTGAGAACCTCAGCACCTCGGCGTTGGACAAGCCGCTGTCGGATCACCCCTGGCAGGTCAGTTCGGGCCTGGCCCAGTCACCGTGGTCGAAGGCGGTGCCGTTGCCGCCGTCGCCGAGCACCAGGTCGAGTTCCTGGGCGCCGGTCACGTCCGCGGTCACCTGCGCCGGGCCGCCGGCGGAGGTGAGCACCGGTGTGGTGCTGAGGGCCTTGCCGTCCCCGAGGACGCTGAACGTCACCGAGCCCTGGGGTGACGACGCGACCTCGTCATCGACGCCGACGGTCGCGGTGAAGGTCGAGCACCTCCCGCCGAGGAAGATCTTGACGTCGCTGGCCGCGTTCGCGCCGATTCCCCGCGGGTAGACCGTGCCGTGCAGGGTGATCGGCTTGCCGTCGCCGGAGCCGGTCTCGCCGTTGGACTGGTCGCGTTCCACCGGGCCCCAGCCGTTGGTCGCGGACTCGAAGGGCAGCGTGCTCGCCGCGACGGTCCCGTGCGGTGGCACCTTGACCGAGACGACCTGTTCGACGTGGATCGGTTCGGCGCCCCGGCCCGCCGGGTTGGCGTACGTCGCCACGACCGGGACCTCCACCACCGCGCCCTGCTGGCCGGCGGGCACGGTGACCGTCCACTGCCCGGTCAGGGGAGTTCCGGCCCGCAGGGTGCCGGCCGAGACCGGACGGCCCGTCGACTTCCAGCCCGCGGGCAGCCGGGCGGCGTCCACCCCCAGCCGGACGTCGTGCAGGGGATTGCCTTGGGGCAGCGTGAAACTCGCGCCGACCGGCAGGGCCGAACCAGGCGCGGCCACCGCGGTAGGCGGGGTGAGGGTCAGCGACGTCGCCGGGGCGGGCACGACCGGCTTGTCGCAGGAGGCGCGCCCGTACGTCGCCGGGCAGGCGATGGCCGCGAAGCCGCCGTTGGCCGGCGACGTGACCGAGAGCGTGTCCGCGGCCGTGTGCGTGCTGGTGGTCCGCGTCAGGGTGCCGTTGCTGTCGCTGGTGGTCTCGACCAGCCACCGGCCGCGGCCGAGGAAGCCCAGGGGCGTGGTCATCGCGCCGCCCGGACCGGCCAGGAGACCGCCGACGAACCAGCGGTCGCCGTTGCGTCGGGCCAGCACGACCTGGCGGTTGCCGGCCGCGTCCTGCTCGGGGGAGCCGGCGGCGAGCCGGGTCTCGTCCCAGGTCGTCGGCAGTTGCTCGAAGTAGCGCTCGGCGGCCGGTTGCGTGGCGAACCCCGCCGGATCGTCGCCGAGATGGGTCCAGCCGGACTCGAACACGACCGCCTGGGCGAGTTCGTGGCCGGCGGAGTCCTGCCGGCCGGGCCGGGAGAACCAGGTCGGCGTGTAGTCCATCGACCCGACGATGTTGCGGGTGAAGGCCAGGAAGATGTCGCGGTCGGCGTTCTGCCCGTTCTCCTCGCCGCGCACGCCTTCGACGCTCATCACCTGCGGCCACGTCCGCTGCAGGCCGCGGGGAATGGTCGCGCCGTGGAAGTCGATCATCAGGTGCAGCCGCGCGGTGTCGGCGAGGATCGCGCCGTACCACTGGAACTGCGCTTGGGCGTCGGAGTCCATGTAGTCGACCTTGACCCCGGCGACACCCCAGGACTTGATCTTCGGGAGCCAGTTGTCGCGCTGCTGCTGGGTTTCCAGGTCGGTCCAGGCGAACCACAGCACCACGTTCACCCCGCGGGCCCGGGCGTAGCGGACCAGGTCCGGGATTTCGCTCTCCTGCCAGCCGTAGTCGACCAGTGTGTAGGACAGGCCGTGCGCGGCGGCGTAGTCGATGAAGGAGCGCTGGGTGGCGGCGCTGGCGCTGGCGTCCACTCCGCCGGTCAGCCAGGACCAGTCCGCGACCCCCGGCTTGATCCACGACGTGTCCGGCACTTTCGAGGGCGGTGCGAGGTCGTCGACCAGGGTGGAGCGCACCACCGTGTCCAGGCTGCCGACGATCGCCGTGCGCCAAGGCGTGGCGAGCGGGCCGGGCGCGGTGACGGGCTTGTCGTCGGCCAGGGCGACGGTGTAGGCGGTGCTGCCGTCGGCGTGGTCGAGGTGCGTGCCCGAGTATCGTCCGTCCACATCGGACTCGGTGAGCAGTGTGTAGCCGCCGCCCACCTTGAACAGCGTCGGGTAGCCGAACGAGCAGGTGGTTCCGTTGCAGGCCTTGGGCTCGGCGGTGTTCGCCGTGGCCGCGGTGGTCTGCGTCCGCTCGGTCTCGTAGGCGCTCTGGTACGGCTGCACCCACGCCGCCGCGTCGGCGGGAAGTTCGAAGGTGGAGGCTTCCCTTTGCACGGTCACCGGCCCGGAACCGCCGACGACGTACCGGTACGCCACCCCGTCGTGCGCCGCGCGGACCACGACGTCGAAGGATACGTGGTCGGCGGTCGTGAAGGTGAACGTCGACTCGTTCATGGTCGTCGAACGGTCGAGCTGCTTGCCGGTCACCATGTCGTAGGACTCGCGCACGAGCTTGTCCCGGCGACCGGCGAAGGACAGCCCCGAGCCGAATTCGCGGGCGCTGGTGGTGATTCCGAGCTTCCCCGGCGCCAAGACCTGAGACCCGCCACTGGCCACAGCGAGGCGCAGTTCGCCGGCGCCGTCCAGACCCAACGTCGCGGTCACGCCCGTGCTGCCCGGACTCCGGACGGTCCAGGTGTCGGCTTTCGAAGGCGCGGCTGCGGCGGAGGGGGCGGCGACGACGCCTCCGAGCAACGCGAACGCGAGGGCGATCGTACCCAGCTGTCTCGGCTTCACAGCGTCCAAATAACGCTGTGCCTGTTTTGTTCGTCAAGAGTTTTGTTTATTTGTGTCCGGTCTTGTCAGGTTCAGGGCGTGATGGTCACCGGACTGTGGTAGGTGTCGCCGGTCGGTGAGCCGTTGATCCGCGCCGGTGTGGTGCCGGCGTCCCGGACGCGGATGTTGTCCAGGGTGACCCCGTTGATCGGCAGGCCGCCCGCCGGGGCGAGGAGCCAGAGCGCCATCCAGGTCCGGTTGCTGTCGTTGGTGTAGGGCAGCTGCTCGATATCGATGTTGCTGAAGGTGATGCCCGACGCCGTCCCCCATTTGTGGTGCACGCCGAGGCCGACGGCCGCCTGGTAGACCGTCGAGTTCTTGAAGGTGACGTTGCTCTGCGGCTGCAGGACGCCCTGCCCGACTTTCAGCCCATAGCAGTAGGTCCACGACAGCAGCCCGTCGAACGTCACGTCGTCCAGCGGCTTCGGGTCGCCGGGAACGTTGCGGAAGAGGTCCGTGGCGGCGTCCCAGGTCTTGGTGCTGAACGGGCCGTCGAGGCCGATCCCCACGGCGTTGCCGACGGACACGCACATGTTGGTGAACTGCAGGTCCGACGAGCGGGCCGGCATGATCGCCCACGAGCTGGACTCGCGGAAGGTGATCCCGTCGAGCCGGAAGTGCGGGGTGTAGATCGGGGTCAGCAGGTTCACCCCGAGGTTCGAGGGCAGCAGCGAAGCCTTGCCGTTGCCGTCGATCGTGCCCCGGCCGTAGACGGTGATGCCGGTCGAGCTGTACCGGGTCGAGAGGAACCAGCTGATGTCGCGCTTCTGGGAATCCTTGTGCCAGTGGTGGTCGTAGTGCCCGTCCTCGCCGGTGTAGCGCAGGACCGCGCCCGGCGCGAGGTAGAGCGCGAGGTGGCTGTGCAGGTACAGCGTGCCGACCGTCCACACCCCGGACGGGACGTAGACGGTGCCTTGCCTGCCGTTCGCGGAGCCCCAGGCGGCGGCGTCGTTGAGGGCGTTCTGGAACGGCGAGACCGGCGTGATCGAGGTCGCGCCGATGGCACCGGGTAGATCTGCAACGGGGCGGCGGCCGCCGGGGCCAGTAAGAGCTCGTGAGTGTTTATGACGGTTAGAACCGTCATAAACACTCACGAGTCCTTCACTGAGCCGGATCAGGAAAGCGAGCCCAGCGTCATCGACGCGCTCTGCGGGTTGCCGTCGTTCACCAGTGACTCGAAGTTGCCCACGTCGTCGAAGGCGAAGGCGTAGGCCTTGCCGTCGGCCATCTGCGCGTGAACCTTGCGGGCGTACTGGTTGGTGACGGTGTCCACGTAGAAGTCCGCGGCGTTGTTGTCGGGCTGGCTGGCCGAGGTGAGCAGGGTGGAGCGGTTGAACCCGGCGCACAGGGTGCGCGAGATCGGGCCGCGGACCAGGTCGTTCGGCGCGTCGAGCAGCTTGTAACAGCCGAAGATGCTGTCCGCGTCCGGCTTCTGGAAGGACGTGACCGTGGCGCCGGCGGAGTTGGTGAAGTTCATGACGTTGCCCGAAACCCGGCCGAAGTACTGAGTGGACGGCTGGTCCGCGAACGGCGTGACGGTCAGCGTGGCGGAGCTGTACTTGCTCCACACCCGGTTGATGTAGTCGTCCATGACCGTGGCCGGCAGCGCGCCGGACTCGATCCCGTGCCCGGCCGAAAGGGCGCGCAGCACGTTGCCGCTGCCGTCGGTCTGGATCAGGTTCGCCCAGCCGCCGGGCTGGCCGCGCAGCGCGTTCATGAAGCTGGTGAACCCGTTCGGTTTCAGCGCGCCGGTGGTCTTCACCCCGCCGCCGGAGGGGGTGATGGAAACCGAATCAGGCGCGGTGAACATGTCCACCTGGGTGCTGTTGAGCCACAGGCCCGAATCGTTGAGGGTGTACTCCGACCAGTTGAACAGGATGTTGTGGTTCGGGTCGGACGGGTTCTGCACGGCGGGCTGGACCAGGCCGCCGGTGGCCAGGTAGAAGTTGAGCTTCTGGCCGTAGGAGAAGTAGAGCCGCCCGGAGAACTTCGGGATCCGGATGGTCACCGACTGGCCGTTGGCCGGGCCGGGGATCGAGGCGTCGGGGGCCGGGACCGGCGGCACGCTGCCGCCCGGCCACGCGTGGAAGCTCCCGCCGGAGTCGGCCCAGCCCTGCTGCCCGGTGCTGAGCAGGGTGCCGAGGTCGTAGAGGTAGACCGGATCGGAGCGGCCGGAGTTGTTCGTCACCGTGAGCGGGATCGTCGCGGGCACGGCGGCGTCGGCCGCGGGCACGATGGTGAACGCCGAGAGGGCCGAGGCGAGCGCGGCCAGTATCACCGCGCCGGCCTGAATGCGTCTTCTGACCATGGTTCTCTCCTTGGGGGCCGTCTGGTCACGCCGGCGAAAGTCCCGAGTGAAGATCGTATTCCGGTGCTGTGCGGAATTCGGAATCTTGTTCCTGAGTCCCGTGATGGGGGCATGGGGAGCCGGCTGTTCGACGTTCTTCCGGTGTCCGGACGTCATTGTCTTTTCGGGGGTGCCGGGGTCGGTGGTGGGGCGGTAACCAGGTTGAGCCCGGATCAGGGTGATGTCAACGGTTCCCCGGAGATTGGTCCAGACAAGTTTTGTCGGGTGGGGGGTTGCCATGGGCGCCGCGGGGTTACGGGGCGCTGGCCGGTAGCACCTGGGCGGCGCCCGCCTGCGGTTTACCAGCCGGGTGCGAGCCGCCGTCACGGCTGCGCAGCGGTCCATGGTGAAGCCGTGACGGCTACCAGCCGCTACGGATGGGCGTGCAGCGGAGGGCATCGCAGCTACCGGACCGCAGGGGGAGGGCAAGATGGAGACGCCAGGTTTCTGGGACGCCGTAGGCGGTCTCGTCGCAGGCTCCGTAGTAGGTGGCGGCGTAGTGGGAGGCGCTATTGCCGTGGGTGTCGCGGGGTGGGTCGACGGCGGGGACCGGCAGTGCGTACGGCAGCAAGGAGGGCTGCGAAGTGTGGCGATCCTCCTTGTCACGTCGAACAGATCTCTTCGGCGGTGCGGGCGGCTGCGGGCTGAGCAGACCAGCGGTGTTGGCTCCGGAGACCAAGGGGTCGGTCACGCCGACGACCGCCTGGAACACAGACGGAGGGCAGGGACAGCAAGACTTCGTCCACCAAAATGACGATCGGCTCGCTGGGGGATGCTTGGTGAAAGTTCACCACGTTATGTGTCCGAGGACGATCTTGCACTCTAACCGAACGTTTCCACCTGTTCGGATAACTGATCTACCCTCTTGTGAGCCCTGGATACTGCCCTTCGGACAGGCAATACGGTCGCGGCGGAGTCTCGATGATGCGGGGGTTGTCCAGCTGCTTCGGGTCGATGACAGCATTATCGAGGACCGCATCCGTTAGATCCGCGCCCCCGAGTTGGGCACCAGCCAGCTTCGCATAGATGAGATCGGCCCCGACAAACCGCGTGGCCGCCAAAAAGGACTCCCCGAGGTCCGCGTTGGGGAGCGTCGCGCAGGTAAAGTTCGCCTGGATGGCATTGACCCGAGTGAGATTGGAGCTGAGAAGATAAGCGCCGGTAAGGTCGGCGCCGGTCAGATCTGACCCGCTCAGGTCGGCGCCAGCGAGATACGCCCGGACGAAGTCCATTCCTTCGAGGTCAACCCCGGAGAGGCAGGTGTATCGCAAGTTAACCGAGTATTCGCTGGCCTTCGTGTCCGGGTGGATATTGTGATGGCCGATCACCCCTAGCGCGGCCTGGATGTCGTTGGGGACCGCTTTTCCTGACGCGCATTCGGAGATGGGCGCGTGCTCGCGGACGAAGGATGCCAGCAGCTTGAGGATTGTGGGATGATGGCCCGGTGAGTCCTGTAGCAGGCTCTCCAGGGCAAGGATTCCCCCCTGTCGGATGTCGATGCTGTCTCGATTGCCCAGCTGTTGGACAGCATGATTGAATCGATCGTCGAACTGGCCGCGCTCGGTGATCTCAGCTTGGTGCTGACTCGCTTGAGCGGATTGCTTACTTGCCTCGGCGGAGAGGCAACTCACGGCAACAGCTCCGGTCGTCACGATCACTGACAGGAAGCTGAGCAGGTGGCTCCAGTTCCGAGGCTTCCCCGCCGGCCCCTTTTTCCCGGACCCCGAGGCGTTGCTTGTCGCCCGAGCGCCGGAACGGCGAACGACTCGTCTGCGGTTCTTGCTACGTCGTTTGTTTCTCGCGGACATGGCGGAGGATTATGCCGTACCCCGGAAGCGAGGGGCTCCTGGCCACCGTGAGGATGTCGAGCACTACAACACTCAACGCCGCTACAGCGCACTCGGCGGCCCATCACCCGTGAACCGACTGCCATCAACCTGACGGCCAAGAACATCTAGCCGGGTGTGCCACACATCGCCGGGTATCGTCCTCACCGGGGTGTGGCAGTCGGCGCTTCCCAACGGCGACGCCAATCGCGTCCGCGGTAGTCGAGAGGATCGAGCCCTGCAAGCACGCATGCGACGAACAGCCGGACCGGTAGTAGCAACAGCGGGTTAGGCTCACGTAGAGCAGCCGGTAGCACTAACGTCACCGTCGGTCGTTGGCAGTTCTGCGCTGCCCGGTCCGGGAGACTGCCGGAGGCAGGTCACGCAAGGCATCCACTCAGCTGGCCACGAACGCCGACTATGTGGTCGTCGTGGCGTCGACCTCGTGCCGACTCGCGGCAGGCGATACTCCCTGTTCCTACAGCAGCTGTCGGCGACCACAACACCCTCACCGACCTGACGCCCGACGGGCGCCTTCCCCGTCCACGTGGATGCCCAGCACCACCTCAGAGCGTTCGATGGCACGACACCGGAGTAGATCTGTCGCCGGTGAACAGTTCTTGGTTCGACAGCGATCGCGGCCATCACGCAGGTGGCGATGACCTGCATACCAGCGCTGCGGTACCGATAGCTCGTTACTGGCACCGCGGCGCCAGGATCCCCAACCCCTTGGACGACGGCAATCAAGCATGACCGCGCTCCAGACCGACTCAACCACATCACGGACTTGCTGATCGTGAGGTCGGGCAGGTCGTGCCCACGTTCCCGGTGACTTCCTCGACCTGGTGCATGATCGCCAGGCACGGATGCCAATGGCGGTCCAACCGGGGCTCACTTACCCGGTCTCCTCTGGCGAATCACTCGAAAGGATCAGCTTCGTCTGGAGTCTGTCGGGTGCAGACTGAAAAGCCGGTCGAGAGGGAGGGATCCGATGCTGGCGGACGACCGATGTGTGGATGGTCCGTGACCGAGCCTTGGGAGCCGTTGCTCGAGGCACCGGGACGGGACGTGGTGATCCCGACCGACGACGAGTCGATCACCAGGCGCCGTCGTGCGTTGGCGCCGATCCAGGTACTGACCGAGATCGAGCGGACAAAGGGGAGCCTGGACGGCGCGTACTGGGAGCACTACGACCTGTTCACGATCGCCTTGGCCGTGATCGACCAAGTGGCATTGGCGATGGGGATTTCGGCGGGTCGGACGTGGGAGGAAGCGCTCGATTACGCGGCGGGGCAGGCCGCTCGGCAGGTCCCGGAAGCGAAGGAACCCGAATGGTTTTCGGTAGCGGAGCGAGTACTCGTTTCATTGGTGACGACGGATGTGGAGATCGTCAAGCATCTGGTGCACACCGCGGCCGGCCCCGCGTGGCGGAACCAGCGTTTCCGACTGCTCTACCTGCATCCGACCGGCAGTGAGGGCATCGAGCACCTCCGCGCTTCGGAGCAGGCGATCAACATCTTCGTCGAGGCGCTTGATCTGGACATCGAGGCCGCCCAGATCGCGAATGAGGCACAGCTCAACGCGCTGATCGCCCGCGGTGCAGTGGAGTCGGCCGTGCAGATCGCCAAGCTCGCCCGCTACCGGTCGATCCAGTACCAGGAGCGGATCCGCCGGATCATCGCCGACACACTGATCGATCCGGACGTGCACGACTGGATCGGCGAAGTTCCTTCACTCCTCCGAGATGCCTTGGCACACGTCAAGGAGCGTCTTGACGCCGAATCGGCCCTGCTCGACGCGGTTGCGGATCGCCGGACCGAACTGGACGAGCAGACCAAACTCGACGCGGCCAACCAGCTGATCGAAATCCTCCGTGAATGCCGGCGGCGCCACGATGATCTGCATCGCCACCTCATCGGCGCGCGGAGCCGCTTGCGGGAAGCTCTGGAAGACCGCTTCCGGCGCGCACCGCGGACAGCGCGGCGGTTCGACATCGGCACAGATCTTCTCGCCCCCTACCTCGGCCGCGGCACCGCCACCGCTGCCGTGGCGGCCGACCGCATGGTGGCCTTGTTCGGCGGGCTCCCAGTGCGCTGGTGGCCGTCGCTGACCACGCTGACCGACGAACTCTGCACCCCGGCGCAGCCACCTCGTCCCGGTGAGGAATACCAGCCCCCCGAATTCGACCCTGATGTCCAAGGTGAGTGGTGGGAGCCCTACGAGGACACCGTGGAGGCCGTGCTGGGCGGTATCGACCAGCCGATCCGGCTTTCCCAGCTGCTCGCGCGGGCCGGTCAGCTCGTCGCTGAGGCCGGGGCGAATCCGGATGAGCCACCGCTGGACGAAAACGTCCTGGCCGCGGCAATCGTCCATGCCGCGCATCAGGCCTGGGCGGCAAGGCTGGCGGGTCGCTCGGCAGGTGACCGGGTCGTCGTGGCGGCGACCACCGGAACCGAACTCGACGCCGGCGGCATCCGTGCTGACGATCTGGTGCTGGTGCCCGGTGAGGTGCTGACCGACATCAACGAACTGACGCTGGTGCCGCCTCTTCCTGGAGCCGCCGCCGACTACTCCGACGAGGAGGTGTCCGGGTGAGGTCTTCGACTGACGATGTCGACATCGGGAAGTTCCTGGCCTGGGCCGGACGCCCGCGGGAAACGCCGGGACGCAGCGAAGACCTGCACCGCATCGTCAGTCGGTATCTCGGTGAGCCCGACTTCGCCGCGGCCGTGGACCGGGTCTTCTCCGGCGCTGGACTCGACGTCCGGGTCGACGGCCGGGACGGGATCATCGTCATGGCCCGGCACCACTCGTTGCTGCGGTTGCAGGCCGGTGACGTTGTCAAGCGCGCGCAGCCCTCTCAGCGCAGCGTGATCGGAGCAGTGCTGCTGGCCGTCGCCCGCACGGCCTACCCAGAATCCGAGTTGGTCGACGACCCGGACCGGGTCGCGGTGTTCACCACCCAATCCGTTGTGGACACCTTGGACCGGGCGGCGCAGCGGCTTGCCGACGTGTCCCGTGAAGACAGTGACTTCGACGAGGATCTCGTGGAAGGGTGGCGCCGCTGGCTGGACCTGCCTCCGGCCAGGCCCCAGGCTCAGCGCCGGTCGGCGGGCGATCGCGCGGGCGCGGTGAACCGGATCTGCAAGCTGCTGGCCGAAGCCGGATACCTCAATCTCCGGGGCGACACCGATGGTGGCACCTGGATCGCGCGGCCGCGGTTTCGCTACGCCGTGGCCGCTCTCACCGAGGAATCCGAGCTCTACTCGCTCGTCAACGACTTGCCCGAGCCGGTCGAGCTCGACCCGGTGGACCCATGACCGATTCGTTGTTCGAGAAGGCAGCGGAGGCGCCGCCGGCACTGCCGGTGCCTCCGCTGCGGTTGCGGCGGATCAAGCTGTACGGGGTCGGTCCCGAGGGCGCCCGGTTCGACCCGCTGGACCTCGACTTCGCGACGCGGGACGGCGCAGCGTCCCGTGTCCTGCTTTCCCTGACCAACACCGGCGGCAAGTCGACGCTGATCACGTTGGTGTGCAGTCTCGTCGTGCCCGCGGCGAGGGCGCAGGTCGGCGGCAAGGTGCTCGGCGATTACGTACTTACCGGTGACACCTCGCACGTCGTGTGCGAGTGGGAGGACACCACGACTGGCCGGCGTACGGTGACGGGCGCGGTGCTGGAGTGGAAGGACGGCAGGCGGCAGCCGCCGCACGCGTCCCGTTCGACGAGCAATATGTTTCGCTCGTGGTACTTGTTCACCACTGGGCCGGACCTTCCCGGAATCGACGATCTGCCGTTTGTCGTCGATGGCCGCAGGCTGCCCTACCGTTCTTTCTGTAACGCCGTGGACGACTTGATCGCCGTGCACGCCGGTGCACGGGGCGTGCTGACCGACAAGCAGCCGATGTGGAAGAAGTCGCTCGAAGAACGGACGAGTGTCGATCCCACGCTGTTCGGTTACCAGATGCGGATGAACGATTCCGAGGCCGGTGCCGAGAAACTGCTGGCTTCGTTCGATTCGCCGGACAACGTGGTCCGGTTCTTCGTGGCCGCGCTCAACGACCAGCGTGAGCTCGAGACCTTCACCGGAAGCCTCGAGGAGTACGCCGTGCTGGCCGCTCAACGTGCCGATTTGGAGGCGATTGCCGCGTTCGGCGCGGAGATCGCCCCGCTGATCGAGCTGGTCGCCGCCAGGACCGCGGACGCGGAGGCGGCTGGCTCGGCGGCACGTCAGGCGCGTGTCCGCGGCGGCGAGCACGCCGCGGCTCTCGACAACCGGGTCAAGCGGGATGAAGAGTCGCTGATCGAACTCGGTGCTGCACTGGAAGCCGCCAAAGATGAGGCCAACCGGGCGCGACAGGCCTACGGCCGGGTCAGTGACATCCGGCAGCAATTGCTGCTTGAGGAAACGCGGGCGCGAGCCGAGTCGGCTGTCCGGGCGGTTGACCGGGCAGAGCGCGAGGCCGCCGAGGCGGGGCAGCGCGAGCAGGCGTGGCAGGCCGTCGACGCGGTGATCGATCTCGGTACCGCGAGGCAGGAGAGCGCCGCCGCGAAACTCGCCTACGAGGCGGCCGACGCTGGTCTGGATTCGCTCCGGGCCGCGGTCGGCGCCGCTGCGGAGCGCACCGCCGGACGGCTTGACGCGCTGGCGTTGGCATCGGCTGAGTCCGCCGCCTTGGCGGATGTGGCAGCTGGAGATGCGAGGCAGCAGGCTGAACGGGCCAATGCACAACTCGTCGAGGTAGCCCGCGAGCTGGAACGTATCAAGGGGCAACTGGCGCAGATCAAGGTCGAGTGTGACGAGGCGGAGGGGCAGACGGCGGCAGCGATCGCGGCCGGCTGGCTGGTCGAGGGCGAGCGCCCGGATGCCTGTACGCACCGCTGGCAGGACACCCGCGGCGACGCGTCCCAGGCCGCAGACCAAGCCGATACGGTCGCGGAGGTCGCGGAGCAGGCCGACAAACGACTCGGCACTGACATCGACAGGCTGGATGGTGAGCTTCTGGGGCTCCGCTCGGCCGCTCACGACAGCAAGGAAAAGCTGGCCGGGTTCGACCGCGAGCTGTCCGGCATCGGCGACGACGAGACCGTGGTCCAGCTGGCCGGTGGCCGGCCGTCCGATGGTGCTGCCCTGGCCCGGGTCGCGGCGTTGGCGGAAGAGTCGGCTCACAACGCCGATACGAGAGCGTCGGAGCACGCAGCTCTCGCCCGAGCGGCCACGAAGGAACTGGGACTGATCGACGAGGCCGGAATCGCGCCTGCGGGGCCGGACTCACTGGCTGTGCTCAAAACGCTGAGCGAGGCGCGCATCGGGGTGTCGACCGGCTTGAGCTGGATCGAACGAAACGTCGTTGATCCGGACCGGCGTGCCGTGTTTATCAAAGACCATCCCGAGCTCGCCGGAGGCGTGGTCATCACCGACCCCCAGCGGTTCGATGATGGGATCGGTGTCCTGACGGCACAACCCGTGCACACCAAGACACCGGTCACTGTCCAGACCGCTCCGTCGTCCACCGTCGGGTCCGAGGACGGCACGGCGGTGAGCGAATTACGCTACGTCGTGATTCCACATCGTGCTGCGTGGGATCGGGCCTGGGCCGCGGAAGTACGGAACGAGCTGGAGAAGACCGCCCAGCAAGAAGGCAGAGCTGCTCGGGATGCCGCCGCGGCTGCCGCGCGATACCGCACTGCCGTCGCACTGTGCGCAGACTTCGCGCGCCGGTGGGACCAGACCACCCGGAAGGAACTCGAGGCGGCATTCTCCGCCGCGGCGGAGGCGGTTGCCCAAGCCGAGGAACGTCGCGGCATCTTGGCGGAAGAAAGGGATCAGGAACAGCAGAAGGCAAAAACGGCACGCCGGGAAGGCAGTGGGCAGCGGCTGCTTGCGCAGCAGGCCGATGGGTATGTGGCCCAGGCGTCGGCGCTCGACGCAGTCGTTCGGAAAGCCGACGCTGCGGCTGCCCTCGTGCCAGGGCTTAACACCAAACGCGACCGGCTTATCGAGAATCGCCGCGTGGCGGAAGCGACAATCGAAACAGCCGAGGAGGCTTTCGCAGAACAAACCCAAAAGGCGGCGAACGCGCGAAGTGATCGTGACGCCCACCGACGGGAGCGGGGCGAGATGGGCGTCGATGCGGCTGCCCCCGACCCCGGTGGCAACCTGGAAGTGCTCAGAGAAGCCTGGCGGGCCCTGCACCGCGAGCTGAGCAGCGCCGAGCAGGGAATGGTGGAGGCTGGCCTCTTGGACCGGGCGGAAGCCCGGGTCGGCCAGGCTCGGCTCCGCACTCAGCGGTTCGAGTCGCCGGTGCTCTCCGACGCGGAACAGCTGGCCCGGACCAGCGAAGCGTCGTCACCGGCAAGCCGAGCCGGTGCTCAGGAGCGCGCTCGACGGGCCTCCGATGTCAAGCGGACTGCGCTGACGATCGCGATCGCCGAGCGTAAGCAAGCGAACCAGGCGTTGGCCGAGGCACAACCGGCGGCCGCGGATCACCAGAACTTCATCGATCTCGCCACGACGGAGTGGCTGCCGGCCGCGCCGGAGGACATCCCCGGTCTGCTTGAACGGCTGGAGGTCCGAAATGTGGAACTCCGCCGGCTGCGGGATGATGCCGAAACGGCTGAGCGGGAGGCTGTCGACTTCGTGCGGGTGGTCTCCGAAGACGTCGAGTCGCTCAATGACATCGCGGCACTCTGGACCGCCGACCGGATACCGACCCCGCGAATCTTCGAAGGGACGAAAGGGCTCGCTCGTGAACAGATGCGGGGCTACGTCCAGCAGCACGCGGATACGGACGAGATCGAGCGCAAGGCCAAGGGACAGCTCCACGACGCGGTGGCCGGGGCACGCAACAGTGCGATGAACACACGGTGGTCGACCCTCGACGCGGCCGCGGCCATCCGGGTCCGGTCACTGCCCGAGCCCGACCTGGTTGCCGAGGCGGAAGTGCTGGCCAGGCGGATCCGGGCCGTGGCTGAGTCCGCCGCGGCCGACTTGCGGGAACTGGACAAACACCGGGGCATCTTGCGGGACAGCCTGCTCACGCTGTGCCGTGATCAGCGTCGGCTGCTCCGTGAGGTGTCACGCTACTCGAAATTGCCCGACGGCCTCGGGGATCTCTCCCACCAGCCTGCGCTCAAGATCCGGTTCGAGGAAGCACCGGACGACGAAGCGGCGGCGCGGCTCGCCACCCGGATCGATGCCTGGTCTGTGGAGCTGAGCGGCAACCCGAAACGGGCGAGATCCGCCGAGATCCGCGCGCGCTGGCTCGCGGACGCGGTCCGCGACACCGTGCTCGACCGGACCCGGGCCGGTGCGTGGTCGATCGAGATCCTCAAGCCGTCGATCGACGGTCGGGTGCGGTATTGCCCACCGGACCGGATTCCCATCGAGTTCTCCGGTGGCCAGGTGCTCACCCTGGCCGTTCTTGTCTACTGCGCCTTGTCCCGCGTTCGGTCCGCTCACCGACTGGGCGGCCCACGCCCCGCTGGGACACTGTTGCTGGACAACCCGTTCGGCGCCGCGTCGGCGGAAGCACTGATCCAGATGCAGCACCGGCTCGCGGCGCACTCGGGTGTCCAGCTGGTGTGCGCGACCGGCTTGCACGACCCTGCTGTCGACGCGGCCTTCACCGGCCACGGTTCGGTGATTGTGAAACTGCGCAACGACGGGGACCTGCGTCGCAATCTGGCTTACCTGCAATTGCGGGCCGCGGTCGTGGACGGGGTGGACGTCATCGACTCGATCACTCAGGGCCGGGACCGGACCTCGGCCCGCAACTGGGTCGACGCGACCCGCTACGAGGTGGACACGTGACTCTCCGGCCTTCCGAGATCGCCACCCTGCGGGGCACGATCTTGGCCACCGGATCCGTCAAAATCGAGCTCGACGCGCTGTGGCGACTCTGGAACCGCGCCGCGCCGAGGTTCGTCGGCGACCCCGGTCAGGCCGCGGCCTTGCACGAGGCGTTGCAGCAGTTGGCGAGCACCGCCGTGCTCGAGCTGCCAAAGCAGGCCTGGGACGCATCCACCGTCCCTGCCTTGCCCCGGCACGTACTGGTGCCAGCTGCTCGGCGTGCTGAGACCGGACGGCCGTGGGCGACGTTTCCGTGGCGCCTCGAGCTGGGCTGGGCGTCGTCGTTACCGGTGCTGTCTGCGGCCCTGTTCGATGATTTGACGACGATCAATGATTGGCTCGGCCGGGTCGACCCGGCGAATCTTCCGATCGTGCCCGTCCGGTATCGATCCGCGGAGATCTTTGCCCGGGAGAAGCGGCTCGAACACCTGGAGCGGACGAAGATGTTCGGTCCGGGCCGGCTGACTCTGCCGATGCTCGCCTGCATGCGACTGGCGCCACCCGCCCCGGCCGCGGTCGTGGGTCCCGGTCCGGACGTCCTGGTCGTCGAGAACAGCGACACTTACTGGGTGGCTGTCGAGGCACTTCGGGACTGCCCGGGCCACCGCATCGGTGCGGTCGTCTGGGGCGCCGGGAAGACCTTCCCGGCGCAAGTCCCTTCGCTCGCGGTCGACGTGGCCGGCCAGGGACCGCTGCGAGGGGTCGCCTGGTACTGGGGAGACTTCGATCCGGCCGGCACCGCGACCGCGGTGGCAGCGGCGCGATCGGCACCAGACGTCGACGTCCGGCCCGCGATGGGGTTGTGGACGGCGATGGCAGGGCTCGCGGTGCAGGAAGCCGGCACGATCGACTGGTCCGGCGCGGTCGGGCAGGACTGGCTTGGCACCGAACTGTGGGAACGGCTGGCACCCGTGCGTGCCGAGGGTGGCCGCATTGCCCAGGAGTTGGTTCCGGTAGACGTGGTGGCTGCCTGGGCAGACAGCTTCGATCTTCGGCCGGCTCTATGACGAGCGAAGCTGCGCGGCGCCGGTGAGGTCCCAGAGCGCGACGGTGTGGGTCCCGAGGCGTTGCACCCGGGCATCGACGCTCTCGAATGTTCCGGCGGCCGCGACAGCACCGGCTCCGTTCACTCGGACTCGAGCGCTGTGCGCAGTCCGTGCAGGAACGGTGTGGTGGGCCTGCGGCGGTCTGGGAGTCGTGGTTGCACGTTGGCTTTCGCGCAGCGCGGTGACGGCGTCGTGCAGAGGCTGATCCCGCTGTCGTGGCGGCAGGCGGAGGAGGCCGCCGGCCCGTTCGGCGACCGCGAACAGTGGCTCTGCCAACGTCGGCAACATCTTGAGCCCGGGCGCGATCGCGGCAGCTGCCGGGCGGGCCTGAGCGGGTGTCCAGGGACGGGGTGTGGTCCTTCAGCTTGAGGATCGTGATGCTGACCCCGGCGATCACCAGGAGCTCGGGAACGATGGTGATTCTTCGAGGGCTCTCGTTCGGCCCTCAGTCCATCCGTCGACCATGGCGGGATTCCTCGCCGAGATCAGCCGCACGCGTGAGAAACCGATCAAGCTGATGCACGGCAACCTCTGCTCGGCCATGTCGACGGGGATGCTGCTGCGGACGCACACGGCCGACTGCATCATCGTGATCCACGACGTCCACCACGGACGTGCCCGGCACATCCAGTTCCTCCGCCGGGAAACCCAATAAGGACAATCGGAAACGCACCTCGCCGGAGGCGGGCGCCGTGCCCAGGACGGATGACCGCGGCCATCGGCGACGCCGTGCGAGAATCGCGATTGTGAACCGTCCAGTGGAGCCCGGATCCGCGCCGGTCGCGGAGTTCGAACGGCAGCGGCCGCGGTTGTTCGGGCTGGCGTATCGGATGCTGGGTTCGGCCGTGGACGCGGAGGATGTCGTTCAGGACGTGTTCTTGCGGTGGCACGGTACCGAGCCCGGCTCGGTCGAGGTCCCGGCCGCGTGGCTGGTCAAAGTCACCACGAACCTGTGTCTCAACCGGCTCGGGTCGGCCCCGGTTCGCCGGGAGCGTTATGTCGGGTCGTGGTTGCCGGAGCCGGTGCTGACGCCCGACAGCGCGCTGGGGCCGATGGAGACGGCCGAGCAGCGGGAGACGGTGTCGCTGGCCTTCTTGGTGCTGGCCGAACGGCTCGCCCCGGGGGAGCGGGCGGTTTTCGTGCTGCGGGAGGCGTTCGGCTACAGCCATCGCGAGGTGGCCGAGCTGGTGGAGCTTTCGGAGTCGAACTGCCGGCAGCTGCACAGCCGGGCGCGGAAACGGCTGTCCGCCGCCCGGCTCCCGCGGTCTGCGGGCGACGTCGCCGGGAATCGGGTGCTGGTCGAGCGGTTCCTCGACGCCGCGCGTGGCGGTGACCTCGCCGGCCTGGAGCGGATGCTCGCCGAGGACGTCACCTCGGTCGCCGATGGCGGTGGCGCGCCCGGTGTCGCCCGGTTGCCGGTGCGCGGCGCGGCGAAGGTCGCGCGGTACCTGGCGACCGTCACCAGCCGGTATGCCGAAAGCCTCACGGTGTCCGTGCACGAGGTGAACGGGACTCCGGCGGTGTTCGGCTGGTCCGCGTCCACGCTGCTCGGCGTGTTCGTGCCGGAGATCGCGGACGGCCGGATCACCGGCATCCGGATCGTCGCCAACCCGGGCAAGCTCCGGTTCATCGGCGCGCAACTGGCCCGGTTGTCACGTTCCGGGGAGCCATCCGGTTCCTAGTGGGGCAAGGCGAGATTCCGGCCACCACGGAGCGAGACATGGCGAAACAGATTCTGGTCACCGGCGGCACCGGGCGCCTCGGGCGCGCGCTGGTGCCGCGGCTGCTCGACACGGGCCACGACGTGCGGGTGCTGACCCGCGGGAAGCACGAGCCGGCCGCGCACCGCTGGGTGGTGGGTGATCTGCGCACCGGTAGCGGGCTGGCCGGTGCGGCCGCCGGAGCGGACGTGATCATCCACCTGGCGACCACCACCGGCCGGGGTGATGTGGCCGCGACCGGCAGGCTGATCGAGGCCGCGACTGCGGCGGGCGCCCCGCACCTGGTGTACGTGTCGATCGTCGGGATCGACCGCATCGCGCTCGGCTACTACCGGGCGAAGCTGGCCTGTGAACGGCTGGTCGAGCGCTCCGGGCTCCCGTGGACGATCCTGCGCGCGACCCAGTTCCACGACCTGATCGCCACCATCTGCGATGTCCAGCGCCTGCTGCCGGTGACGCTGATGCCGTCGGGGCTGCGTTTCCAGCCGGTCGACGTCACCGAGGTGGCCGGCCGGCTGGTCACGCTCGCGGCGGGACCGGCCGCGAACCGGGCGCCGGACCTCGGCGGCCCGGAGGCACGGGAGGCCGCCGAACTGGCCCGCGGCTACCTCCTGGCGATCGGCCGTCGCCGGCCGGTGTGGGCGGTTCCCTTGCCGGGCAAGGTGATCCGGGACTATCGCGCGGGCCATCACCTCGCCCCGGACCGGGCGACCGGCCGGATCACTTTCGACGACTTCCTCGCCGGCGACCGTGCGCACGGACGGAGCCGGTGATGCGTCGGTGGCTTCGCGCCGGTCTCGGATTTCTCACCGCCACCCAGGCCGTCGTCGGCTTGTGGGCGCTGCTGCTGCCCGCGCGGTTCTTCGCGCTCGAGGTGGTCGGCATGGGCATGGCCTACAACAAGCACCTGATGCTCGACTACGGCGCCATGACCCTCGCCAGCGCCGTGGTGCTCGGCGCCGCGACCGTCCACAGGGGACAGTGGCTGACCCGGACCGCGCTCATCATGTACCTGACCTGGGTGATCCCGCACTTCTTCATACTCCTGACCATGCTCGACCATCTCACGCCCACGACCGGCACCCTGCTCATGGTCGCACTCGGCCTCGCGATCGCCCTGCCTGTCGCCCTGCTCGTCCTCGCCGGACGGGAGCCGCGCGGGCATGCCGGACGCTGACGTCCGTCCCGCGTGCTCCGGAGACCGGGACACCTGGTTAAAATCTTCGTAAAATCTATTACGTGTCCGGGGTCACAGTGGTTCACTATGTTAGGAAGGTTTCCTAATGAATGCTGGAGGTCGCCCGGTCATGTCATCCCCCTGTAGGCGCTTCGCGGTGATAGGCGCTGCTCTAGCGCTCGCCGCGCCGCTCGCTGTCAAGTCCGCCGACGCCGCCACGGCGGTCACGTCGGCCGCGGCTGCCCCGTCGTACACGGCCGCCCAGGTGCTGGCCGGCGTCAAGAAGAACAGTACGAGCGCGAACCAGGTCAACTCCAAACCCCACATCAACACCATGACGCGGGCCAAGAACGTGAACGCGTACCAGGTGGCGAAGGGCGTCTACGCCTACAGTTCCAGCTTGGCCGTGGACACCGACGGCAGCGACCCCGACCCCGATCCCGATCACCAGGGCTCGACGACTTTCAATGACAGCAACGGGAAAGCGCTGGGCGCGCACCACGTGCCGTTCTACGTGCTGGGCGACGACTGTTACGAGCGCACGAGCCCCTGCCCGCACTTCTTCTACAAGGAACACGGCATCAAGGGCCGGCAGTTCGCGCTGATGTTCTACAAGAGCAAGGTCATCGGCGCGATCTTCGGCGACACGCAGACCGGGAACGACCAGACCACCTCGGACAACGACTCCCGCGAACTGGGCGAGGCGTCCGTGAAGGCGGCCTCGCTGCTCGGCATCAACAGCAGCGGCACCGAAGGCGGCGTCGACAACGGCGTGACCGTGGTGATCTTCTCCGGCTCGGACTGGGTCGTGAACGGCACCAACTCCAACCTGAACGCCAATACCCAGGCCTTGGTCACCAAGGCGCTGGACAGCCTCGGCGCAAGTATGGGCCTCTAGCCGCGGCAACGAATCCAAGCTGAACGCGATCACCGCGATGCCGCCGCCGGCGAGCATGGTGGTGATCGCGTTCACGGACCCAACCGCGAGATGTTCTGTGTCTTCCGGCGCACCGGGCCTGATCAGAACAGGGATCGTCTCACGTGCCGTTGCTGGGGGTGGCCGGTGACATCAACGTCAACCCGCAACGCACCGCAGACGCCCAGCGGCGACTCAGCGTTAGATCCTCCGTAGCTCGAAGATGGGAAACATCCGAGTGGTTCTGGTCCGGTAGCCGCCCATCCGACCGGCCCGCTCGACGAGGCTGGAGAACAGCGCGTCACGCTCGTCGGCCGGCAGTTCACGGGCGGCGACGTCGTAGGATTCCGCGCAGATTTCGATGTGGGCCATGGGGTTGGCACGAAGGTTGTGCGCCCAGGTCGGATTCTCCGGCGCTCCGTCGTAAGTGCCGATGATGACGGTGCGGCCCTCGATCGTGAAGTACTCCAACGGGGTCAACCGCGCTTGGCCGGATTTGGCGCCCGCCATGGTCAACAGCAAGATATCCGCACCGCGAAGGTGCCATCGACCTTTCCGCTGTTGGCGCGGAACTCCTCGACGACGTCGCCGTTGAACGTCTTGAGTGCCTCGGGGTCGTGCTGAAGATCGGACCTGCCCAAAGCGCGAATCGCCGTGTCTGTGTCGATCTCGGTCATGGCCCCCATGGTCATCCGCTGGGCGCGTGTCATCCAGGACGGACCCTACCGGGTACTCGCACAACCTACCCACAGCCGGCCCGGCAGTGCCACAATCCGGGCATGCGCAAGTCGGAGCTGGGCGATTTCCCGTAGACGCGCAGGGCCGCGGTATCGCCGGATTCCGTTGGACTGCGTACCTTTCGCTGTACGGACGGGACATCGGCGCGTTTCTGGCGAACTTCCGGGCGTCGTTCGCGCAAAAGACCACCGACGGCAAGAACGTCCTCGCGCTCTTCGCCGTGGCGAACGACCAGAGCGTCCGCTGGAATCCGGTGAACCTCGGCGGTGGCGTGCTCGTCGGCTCGAACCCGTACCCGGCACTCGGCCAGAGGGCGGTGCAGGCGCCGTTCTCCGGGCCGTACCCCGGCTGATGAAGGATCCGGGGTGAGTTGACGATGGTACGTAACGCATTCCGGCACGCAGGTTCGCGGTGGCCCGGTTACTCAAGCGGCTGGTGCCGCGGTCGCTGCGGCGGCCCGATCGGCAGCAGCTGATCGCCGTGGTCCGGATCCTCGGCTGCCTCGGCGCGGTCGTGGGTAGCCTGCTGCGGCTGCGGCTCGATACCTCGGTGTGTCGTCGCTGTTGCCTCACTGAGACCCCGCGAGCAGGCGATCGACGGCAAGGCCGCCGAGTTCGGTGGTGATCCGCTCGTCGTGCTGCTGGAAGCCGGCCACCGCATCAACTGCTGATCGACAACGGCCCGCTGCCCAGGCTGTTCGGCATTGAGGGGCAGCTGTCCCGGCGGCCGGATGCCGCGGCCGTCTACGGTCCCGGAACGGTGCTGAACCCGATCGCGGACGCCGCGAAGAACGTGCTCGCCGGATCGGCGGGCGGCGCCAGGCGAGTGCGTCTGGTTCCTGCCGTGTGAACGTGATTGGCGAACACCCCGCTTGCGCAGGGAAGACCTTTGGGACCCTGGCGAATCTCATTGAATGATCGGCCACCTCGCTTGCGCGGGAGAACTGCTGGTCGTCGGTCGTCACGTTCAGCACCCCGCTCGCGCGGGGCGAACACTTCGTGAACGGGGCTGCACGCGTTGAATAGCCGGTCTTAATTCACTTTCGACGGTGCGTTGTCGATCAAGAGGAGACCCCACCAGCCATGGTGACAGTTGCCCCGCCGCCACTACGATTCGGAACCCGAGGATCCCGATACTGACCGCGGTCCGGCAGATTCAGCCGATCCGCGCCGGCACCTGTTCCTTGCACACCCGGCGAATCCGCCCCGCTGGAACCTGCGTTGCGATCGTGACGTCGCGCGCCGATCCCGGATCGGCGTGGTCCGGACGACACGGGAGTGCTGCGTTGTCGGCTGCCGCGACCGGTTGTGACTGTGCCGGGCTGGTCGCGTTGAGACCAGCCCGGCCGGGCACGTCGCGAGGCCGCGGTGCACGGCGTCGCTGCGGGCTAGCTGGGGCGGGCATGATGGTGGGCATGACCGTCGGCGAGCACTCGGCCCTCTGCTGCGGCTGCAGAACCATCTCGTTGCACAGCTCGTCGACGTTGTGGCGATGTTCCCGTCGCAGCCCGGCTGGTGCCACAACAGTGTCTACGCCTTGGTCCTCAGTCATGGCCGCTGGTTCCGGCCCGCGCCGCTGCCGGTCAGTTGGTCTCGCGGCTCGCCCGGAAGGCGTTTCGCCCACGCCACCCGGCATGTGGCCACGTACGACCTGGCTTACGTCGAGGGGTCCGTGCGCGCCAAGAGGCGCTTCTGATCGAGCGGAGGCGAAAGACCCCACCCCTGGGCTGTCGCAGCAGTTCGGGTGAAGCTGAGAGTGCTCTGCTCCGGGGGACTCCGGAGGGGGTGGAGAGCAGCTCTGACTGTGAGACTGTCTTTCGTCGCTCGAGGTGGTCTGACCCGTGCTACGACTGGCCCGATGAGTGCCCTGGCGTTGATCTGTCGGCTGCCTCGGGCGACGTGTCCGGATGACACGTCCGGACGGGCAGTGACCTCATAGGAGCCTGATCGCAGCAGGTCCCATCACAGTCCTGTCCGCCCGCCCGGCCGCGTCATGACCACGCAGCCCGGGAAGGACTCGCAGCCAGTGACCAGCATCCCCGATTCCGCTCGCCGGCGCATCGTCGTCGGCGTCGACACCCACAAGTATGCGCACGTCGCCGTCGCATTGGACTCCCTCGGTGCCCGGCTGGGCGACACCGTCATCACCGTCAACCGTGCCGGCTACGCCGAGTTCGAGCGGTGGGCGCGCCAGCTGGGGCAACTGATCACCTTCGGTGTCGAGGGCACCGGATCTTACGGGGCCGGGCTGGCGTCGTTCCTGCGCCGCCGGGGCCACCGGGTTGTGGAGGTCAACCGTCCTGACCGGCGCATCCGCCACCTGCACGGCAAGGACGATCCGATCGACGCCGAGTCCGCGGCCCGCGCTGTCCTGTCCGGCGTCGCCACCGCGACACCGAAATCCGCGGACGGATCTGCCGAAATGATCCGGCAGATCAAAATCGCGAAAGACACGGCCGTCAAATCCCGCAGCCAGGCCATCATCACGCTGAAAACCGTGATCGTGAACGCGCCACCCGAACTGCGGGAAGAACTGGAGCATCTCACCGACAAGAAACTTATCGAGCGCTGCGCCGACGTCAGCAATGACGGAATGATGACGCCGGTCGACGCGGCGCGCTACACCCTCCACTCGCTGGCCGAACGTTACCGCGAACTCGACCGCGAACTGCGCCTGCACGACCTGGTCCTCGCGACCCTCACCCGCCGGGCCGCACCCGCACTGACCGGCCTGTTCGGCATCGGAGCCGACTCCGCCGCCGAGCTGCTCGTCGTGGTCGGAGACAACCCCGGCCGCATCCACTCCGAGGCCGCCCTCGCGAAACTCTGCGGAGCCTGCCCCGTCCCCGCGTCCTCCGGAAACACCACCCGCCATCGACTCAACCGAGGCGGTCATCGCCAAGCCAACGCCGCGCTGCACAGAATCATCATCGTGCGGATGCGGTTCCACGAACCCACCATCAACTACGTCACACGCCGAACAACAGAAGGAAAGACCAAACGCGAGATCATGCGCTGCCTCAAACGATCGTTGATACGCGAAATCTACCAAATACTCGTCGCGCCACACAAGGTAAAATCGGAAGCAAATCCCGCTTGACATCTATAGGAGCATCAACGCCGGGGCACATCGGCGCCGCCAGACGGTGTGTGCGCGGCAATCGAGACTAGAAGGTGCACTTGCAGGAACCAGCGATAAAACCCCGTAAGCGACGTGCCGGCTCAACCGGGCAGATCTGGGCCGGTGTGCAGCGCGTGCTGGGACACAAGCAGGTGCCGCAGCAACCCCGAAGCTGAGAGTATCTGTCGGTGGGGAGGCCACGGCGAAGGTCCGCGGCGTAGCCGTGCCGATGCTGTCGGGCAGCAGTTGGACGCCTCCCACGTCGATCGATCGTGGGAACCGTTCCCGATCGCCGACCCGCAGCGACATCTGGTCGTTGCGATGGCAGGATCGTCGACGGCTGATGATCTCGGAACCGGGCGGAGGTCCTGTAGCAGTCCGAGCGGGCGAAAGGCGTGTACAGGGTGAAGGGTACCGGCGAGCCGACAGCCGACGACATGGAACGTCAGGAGTCCGCCGGTGAACACCGGCGATCCGGAGGCCGACCTCTATCGGACGAAGCGACGGGTCCCGAAGATCCAGTCCAAGCTGTTGGATAAACTCCCCCATGCCCCGATGCGGGTGAATCAAAGTTGTGCCCCGGATTCGGCCACTCTGACTCCTTGGTAAACAAGCGCCGACTGAGAGCCGCGATCAAGGAGGTCTTGCAGTTCATACAAGGAGTCACGTACACTCAGCCACCTCGCCCAAGCGTCACCGATTGACATCTGTTGGTGAACGGGCGAAGGTAAGCTCTCAAACGGGTATTTCCCTGCACGCGTTGACCGATGCGCAGCCTCTCCTCTGCCCGCAGCAAGGCTGCTAAGCGCCGCCACGAGTGTAGGACACTCTTCGCGCACCAAACCCTTACTGAATCCAAGAGGTTCTAGTAATCGACAAAGGTCGGAGTCTGAGACGCCATGACTGGCGCGGACCACATTGTCCCGATACCACACGCTCACCTTACTGATTAGCGTTACCTTATTAAGGGCCGGGCTCTCGTTTTCGCCAGAGGAACTCTTCTTGTCATTTGCTTTCATTCGCCGCACCTGCTCGGGAGTTGCGTAGAAATCCACGAAACTGTCTTGCTTTTCAAGCAAGTTGCTTATATTGTTCCTGAAGTAGATCGTAAGGGCGTGGAAGCAATGGTGCTGCATTCTCCCGTTTTTCGCCTGAGCCCAGTAAGCAACGTAGTCAAGACAGTGGGACTCCACAAATTCTTCGATTTCCGAACTGCAGAGAACCAGAAAAGCTCGAACTCTAATTCGCACCTCCTCCAGATATGGATCCGTTAGCTCTTCGGGATCCGCAGGAACGACTCCTTCGGAAGTCAATATGCTAAGCTCGTACGCAATTGACTCAATTGTATCGTTAAGCACGTCATGCTGCGGCCAGCTCGTCATTGCTACTCTGCTTCAGATAACGCAGAGACGCTGCCGGGAGGGCTTGTCGGGATTCCTGACATTGTTTGAAGCGCATTACCCCAGGCTGCGTATCGCGTCCGAACGGCTAGCGGAGTCTTGGTCGTGCTGGAGACCGAGTCAATGAAGTCGCGATCTTCCTCGCAGAGTCGCTCAAACTCATTCTTGGTAGATTCGGTGTTCGATAACTGCCATTCGCGCAGGCGGTCATCGGTTAGGTAATGAATCTGGACGTCGAAAATCGCACGGTTTAAGGAACGTTCGTAACGCCCCTTTGTGAATTTGCGGCAGACATTCTCATCCCATACAACCCTAGCGGCTGATATCGCTTTTTCGAGAACGTCGGTAGCCTGCCTAACTTTTTCCCCATTATCAAATTTCCACTCCGCAGTGAGGTGCTTCGCAGTCCCGTCCAGGAAGTTCTTCAGGTTGCCTTCATACGGCTGCACGCTGCAATAAAATGACAAGAACCGCAAGAGTAGCTCGGCGTCAACCATTCGTCGATCTGGCTTCGCCTTCTTCAGGAGTGCCCGAATTTCCGTACTCGAACCTGAGCGCTCGTCTACGAAGTCCATAAAGCTACCAGGAAAAAGTGCTTGCCTTAACTCTTGCGCTGATAGACGCAAGCTTCCGGAATTGAGTCGATAGAATACTGTGTAGAGAAAATCTTGACTGTGCCACTTGCGAAGGAGTACCGCTCGAATCGTCGCATTCTCGAATCTGATGGCCTCATTCGCAAACTCGTCTTGCATCTTCTCATAGTTTGCTCCATTTAGCCTTTTCGTTTCAGTAAGACCTGTCAACTTCAATTTATCTGAGATCCACTCAGCGTCGCGCGGGTCATTCGGGTCCGCGCAAAACTGTCGAATTGCCAAAAGTCGCTGCTTGCCGTCAATCACCATGTAGCGACCGGGCGAGTTATGGTCTTCAGCCAAGACGATCTGGGGTACGGGGTAGCGTTGCACAAGAGATTCTATGTACCTGGATTTTGCGACTCGAGTCCAGGCGTCTCGCCGCTGGAAATTCGGGTTCAAGTCAATGCGACCTTTGCGCATCTGACTTACGACTGTCTCGACCGTCCAATCCACGGTCGTTGTCGCTGCTTCGTCCTCATCCCAGGGTGCGAGGTCCAGCTCGTCTTCGCCGGACTCGTCATCGAAGTCTTCCAGATCATTCATCCGCGAAGTGTATCGTCTGGAGTCGACGATGTGCGATGACCTCGCCGTAGGTATGTCGCTCTTGTAGATGTCTCGCGCTACGCAGCCCCAACCTACGGCGGACATACCTCAGGCTGCCGCGTAGATGTTCCTCGAGCCTAGCCGTCACAGCCCATCTTACAGGCCGTCACGCATATCTCGCTCGCCGTGACGACCACAAAGACTGGTTGACCTGCGAAGATGTTGCTATCACGAATCGGTTTCCGCGGCGCCGGTTTCGAGTCCGGTGCTCGTGCCGGCGCTTGAGTCTGCGTTCGAAGTCATCGTCGCCGACGGGGAAGGACTCGGATGGTCCTGCGGCGGGCTGAGCACGAAGATTCACCTTGCCGGCGTGCCGGACACGCAGGAACATCGCGACGCCCGAGCCGCCTTCGCCGTAGCCCACCGAAACCTCGCCGGACTCGCGGGGCCAGGACGCCTTGCCGTTGGCCTGTACGGCGGTCTCGGCGAGCCGGGTGCCGATCTCGCGGGCGCGGTACTCCGCAGGCACGCCGTGCCGTGACCGGCCGCACCAGTGAGCGCGCCGGTTTCCTTGAACAGCAACGGATGCCCGGCGGCATTACGCAGCACGCGGGCGGCGAGCTCGAGCCGGCCGAGCGACGAGAGCCCCACGCGACGCCCGCCGAACCGGAGTGCAGGCCCAGCAGCATCGTGTCGTGTGCGGTCGAGTGGCGCAGCGCCCACTCGAGGAACTCGTCGGGCACCTCGCTTCGCACCTCGTTCAGCGCTGGAACGTGCCGTACACACCGTTCGCCAGCGAGAGCGGGTTCGTCTCGAACACCAGCAGGTCGCACGGGAAGAGCCGGTCGTCGCGGGTGCGGTCGGCGGTGGCTCGCAGGTAGTCGGCGAACCTGTCGATCACCGTTTCCACGCGCTTGCGCAGCGCGAGCTGGCCCAGGTCGACGCGATGGAGGAGAAGAAGCCCGGCTGCCACGGGTTGCGGCTGCTGCTTGACGCCCTCGCCGGCGAGCCCGGCTCCACCGACGGCACCCACGCCGCGTGCCGCATGCGCTGGAACCGGCAGTTCAACCAGCTGGTCGACGCCGTCGTCCTCGGCCGCGAAGGCTTTGAGGGGAAAGCGAACGAAGCCGTCGCCGAGGCACTGGAAGCCACCGCCCCTACCTGATGGCCCGTCGCCTCGGCCTGCGGTTCGTCGCGGAAACCGCGGCCGCCGACGTCTGGGGCGACCCGGTGACGTGGCTGAAGAATGCCGAGGAGTACTTCCACTCCGCCGAGATCCCCGCCGTCGCCAGCGCGTGCCGCGGCCTGCTGCGCCGAACCGGCGTGCACGTGCAGCAGCAGCGGCGGACGGGGCTCGACTGGGTGCCGACGCGGAGCAGGCGGATGCCGGTGGGGTCTCCGCACTGGGTCCGCCGGCGTCTCACCACCGGACGTCGAAGGACCGCGCTTGCCAACGATCGGGGATGGCCCTCGAAGCGATTCGTACCGCGCTTATGCGCCTGACCGTCTCCGTCCGCGTGGTCGGTGGTGGTTCCGCCGAGAGGTCTGGTGCAAAATTCACGAGGCGGATCACGCCGGCCTTGGGCGACCCGCACGGCCTATCAGGCCCAGTGGTCGTCGATCCGGTCTGTGTCCGCGCCCGCGACGATCCCGACGAGCTGTGGCTGGGATCGTCGCGGGCCACCGCCAGTGGTCAAGAACTCGCGCAGCGGAGGTCATCAGCTGTTTCGCCTAGGACACCATAGGTTCATGTCTCCCGATTCCGACACCGCCTGGACCCGGGACTCCCGAAGTCGGGACGGGTCCCGCTTGCGGGCGAGCGGCAGGCAACCGGACGGCCTCGGGGAGCGTGCTACGAGCGGGGCCGCGGCGGGGGCGGCTTCACGATGTCGCACTGAACGAGGGGGAACCGTGAAACGCACGCTGAAGGCAATCCTGGCCGCCGCACTGGCTCTGGTCCCGATGGTGACGGTCACGTCGGGCACCGCGGCCGCGCGCGGCGCCGGCGAATGCACGTGGATACAGGCGGCGCTGCCCCTGCCCGCCGGGCAGAGCCGGGGATACGTCTCCGCCGCCGCGAACGGCGGCTGGGTCGCCGGCAGCGGGTCCTCCAGCGCGATCCGCTGGCACAACGGTGTGGCCGAAGACCTCGGCCGGGCGTTCGGCGAGCAGACCGATCTGAACGACATCAACTCCGCGGGCACCGCGGTCGGGGTGACCTACGCCAACAGCTTCGAAGACGACGCGGTCGTCTACCGGGACGGCCGGTTCACCGCCCTTCCGATACCGCCGGGCCACCGGACGGCACGAGCCCTCGCGGTCAACGACGCCGGTGACATCGTCGGGACCGCACTCGGCATCGGCGACAACTTCGACCTGACGATCTGGCCGGCCGCCGCGCCCGGCACGGTGCTGACGATCAACCCCGACCCCACCGTCTACGGTTATGTCAGCCCGGTCGAGATCGACGAGCAGGGCCGCATCCTGATCCGCGCGGAGAGCTCGCAGGCCGACTACTTCGTGCGGTACCCGGACGGGACGATGACCAAGCTCGCGCTGGGCACCGACTACGTCAGCGCGTTCCGGAACGGCCGCATCGCGGGCGAGAAGTACGAGGACGACCGATTCGTGACCGCCGAATGGGACCTGACCGGCACGGTCGTCCGCCGGCTGGATGCCTGGGCAACCGAGCCCGCCGTCGACTCCGGCACCCGCACGACCGGCACCTACCGGACCGCCGGCGGTGGCTACGCGCTCGGGGTCTGGGAAAGCGAGGCCCTCACCGACACCCTCGTCACCAGCCCGGACTCCGGCGGCTTCGGCGGTCCGGTGATCACCGACGACGGCGTCATCGCGACCACGATCGGCTCCACAGCGGCGACCTTCAGCCACAGCTGTCCCGCGTAGCTCGGACTCCCTTACCTGGGGCGAAGGGCGCTTTCCGGACAGACGCGCTGAAGTCCACCGGCGTTGCGGTGTGGCGCCGGACACGAGCGGGCCGGCGAGCGGGCGGGGCTTGCGAAGATCGAGTCGTGAGCACGGAACTTCTCAGCGCCGAAATACCAGGCTCGCCCGCGTGGGTTCGCCGCGCGGACGGCAGCGGGGCGGTGGCCGCGCGTGGCTGAGGAGTTCCGGCTGCGCTCGGTGGCCGTCGCGGTGTACGGGCCGGCCGCGTTGTTCGGGCTCGCCGAGGGGGCGATGCTGCCGGTCGTGGCACTGAGCGCGATCGACCGCGGCGCCACGACGCCGGTCGCGGCGCTGATCGGGGCGGTGCTCGGGATCGGGGCGCTGGTCACGAACATCCCGGCGGGCATCCTCGCGACGCGGGCCGGCGAGCGGAAGTCGATGTTGCTCGCCGCGGCGGTGTCGGCCGTGGGACTGGTGCTGTGCCTCGTGAACATCGGCACGGGGCCGGGCGCGCTGGTGCTCTACGGCGCCGGGGTACTGCTGATCGGTGCCGCGAGCGCGGTCTACAGCCTCGCGCGGCAGTCGTACCTGACGGAATCCGTGCCGCTGCACATGCGGGCGCGGGCGTTGTCGACGCTCGGCGGGACGATGCGCGTCGGGCTGTTCGTCGGGCCGTTCGCCGGGGCGGCGGTCATGCAGTTCTGGGGCCAGGCCGGCGCGTACTACCTGAGCCTCGCGGCGGTGCTCGCCGCCGGTGCCGTCGTGTACCGGGTGCCGGACCTGGAGACGACCGCGGAACACCGCGCGGCCGCGGCGGCGATCACGACGTGGGGGATGGTCAAGCGGAACTGGCACGTGTACGCCACCTTGGGCATCGGGATCCTGCTGCTCTCCGGGATCCGGCAGACGCGCCAGACCGTGGTCCCGCTGTGGGCGGCGCACCTCGGCCTTTCGCCCACGGCCAGTTCGCTGATCTACGGCTTCGCCGGCGCGATCGACGCGCTCGTGTTCTACCCGGCGGGCAAGGTGATGGACCGGCACGGCCGCCGGTGGGTCGCGGTGCCGTCCGCGTTCGTGCTCGGCGCTTCCTTCGTCCTCATGCCGCTCACGCACGGCGCGGTGCTGCTCGCCCTCGTGGCCATGGTGATGGGGTTCGGCAACGGCATCGGCTCGGGCATCGTGATGACGCTCGGCGCCGACGTCTCCCCGGCCGTGGGCCGCCCGACGCACCTCGGCGTCTGGAACGAACTGGCCGACGTCGGTTCCGGCCTGGGCCCGCTGCTGCTCGCCGGCGTGACCGCACTCGCCGGGCTCGGGCTGGGGATCGTCGTCAGCGGACTGGTCGGCTTCGCCGCGGCCGGAGCGTTGTGGACGTGGATTCCGCGGCCGGCGCGCGGACTTCGCCCGACCGCGGTGCGAAGTCCGCCATCGGAACGGCAGGAGGCGGACTGACCGGGTACGAAACCGGTCAGCCCGCCGTTCGCCCCGGGGTCAGCTGCCCACGCTCTGGGCGTGGTGGAAGAGGTTCCCGGGGTCGTACTGCCGCTTGGTCCGCAGCAACCGCGGGTAGTTGCCGCCGTAGTACGCCTGCTGCCAGTTCGTCAGCCGCGTGTCCGGGAAGTTGATGTAGGACTCGCCCGCCGACACCGGGTCGAGCAGGTTGAAGCCCCGGTCGACCCAGGCCACCATGGCCGCTTCTTCCTCCGCGGGCACGGAGGGGCGCTGGGTCAGCGCGCCGAACCCGGTCATGAACTGGGCGCTGCGGTGCCAGTACGCGGTCGCGTCCCGGGAGATTTCGTTGGCTCGCCCGCCGGTGGCCGAGAAACTCAAGGTGCGGGTCTCCCCGGCCCGGCGGTCCGTGTCGAACATCGCGAGCGCGTCGGTGAGCGGCGGACCGACGACCGGGCGGTCGAAGATCCGCGTGCGCTCGCGCAGCAGCCCGTTGCGCGGCAGCCTCGCGTCCGGGGTCTGGCCGACGAGATGGCACTCCTGGGAAGTGATCTGCCCGCAGCCGTACTCCTGGCGCATGACGTCCTCGTAGGACAGCTCATGGACCTGCCGGTTTGTCGGCTGCGTGCCGGCCTCGGCAGCGAGCGCGTCGAGCCCGTTTTCGAGCTCCTGCTGCGAACCCCAGTACGCGCCGGACAGCATGACCAGCGGGGTGGCACCGGGTGCGGCGTCCGGCAGCACGACGACGAAGCTCGATCCGAGGTCGTGGGAACCCGAAACACTCCACTTCTGCCAGGCTTCGGCGACCTCGGCCGCCTTGGTCCAGTCCCAGGCGGTGGTGAAGTAGACCCCCCGCGGCTGGTCGATCGGGGATACCTCGAAGTCCAGCACCACGCCGAAGTTCCCGCCGCCACCGCCGCGCAGTGCCCAGAACAGGTCCGGCTCGCAGGTCGCCGAAGTCTGGACGACCCGGCCGTCCGCGAGCACGACCGTGGCCGAGACCAGCCGGTCCGAACCGGTGCCGTACTTGCGGGTCTGCAAGCCGACACCGCCGCCGGTGAGGAACCCGCCAGGGCAGACGGTGGGGCACGTGCCGGAGACGACCTGGCGGCCGGCCGGGGCCAGCGCGGTCAGCACGTCGATCGACATCGCGCCCGGGCCGACGTGCACCGTGTCGCCGGTGACCTCGGCCCGGTTGAAGCTCGACAGGTCGATCACCAGACCTTCACCGGTCGACCAGCCCGCGAGGTTGTGGCCGCCGCTGCGGGTGCGCAGGTCCACCTGGTTGGCCTGCGCGAACCGCAGGCAGGTCTGCACGTCCTTGACCGTCTTGCAGTAGGCGACCGCCTGCGGGTTCACCGCGCTGTATTCGCCGAGGTAGACGGTTTTCGCGTAATCGTAGGTGGCGTCGCCGGGGCGGATCAGGTCTCCGGTGAGCGCGGCCCGCAGCCGCTCCCACTCGCCGGTCCCCGGCGTGCCCGCGGCGAGCGCGCCCGATCCGAACGCGGTCGCGGTAGCGGCCAGCGCCAGCCCGCCCGCTGATTTGAGAATGGTTCTTCTGGTAAGCATGAGATTCCTCCCTCGATGCCTTGAAAGCGTGCGGATTCCGCAGTCGAACCCAGTAACCCCCAGACCCCCTGCGCTTTCCGCCACTTCGGGTACGGCTCCGCCGGAGCGGAGTCCGGCGACACTATCCGCCAACCCCGGGCACCGTCCAGATTCATGGCACTGGCCTTTCACCGCCGATCTGGATGGGGGCGCCGGGGCCAGGTGCGAGCCCACCCGTGGTTGCTCGATCGTCGCGAACAGGCCACGCGTTGTCTGTCCACAGCAGACTCAAGGTCGACCGAGATCGCGCGCTTCCCTTGTTGAGACCGGACCTGTACAGACTGTTGCCGGAGTCGGCGGGGGGTCAGCCGGGCCGCCGAGCGGTCATCCCTGCCACCGCTTGGGGTCGGGCTTGCGGTGTTCGCGGTGCGACGCCAGGCCTTCGTGTACCTCGGGGCCGCCGAAGCCGTAGAACTCGAGTGCCAGTGAGGAGTCGAACAGCGCGCCTGCGACCTGTCGGTACCACATGTTCAGCGATTGTTTGGTGAAGCGGATCGCGTTCGGGGCGCCGGTGGCCAGCTCGTGCGCGATCTCGCGCGCGGTCGGCAGTAGCTCGTCCGCGGTGTCGACGCACAGGGAGACCAGGCCGATCCGCTCGGCTTCCGCGCCGGTCAGCGGGCGGCACGTCATCAGGTAGTACTTGGCTTTGGCCATCCCGCACAGCAGCGGCCAGCAGATCGCCGCGTGGTCGCCGGCCGCGACGCCGAGGCGGGTGTGGCCGTCGATGATCTTCGCGTCCGCGGTGACGACCGAGACGTCGGCCAGCACACCGGCGACCAGCCCGGCGCCGACGGCGGGGCCGTGGATGGCGGAGATGATCGGCTTCGAGCAGTCGATGACGTTGTAGACGAGGTCTCGGGCCTCGCGCATGGTGCGGGTGCGGGCCTCGTAGTCGGTGGCCAGTTTCTCGACCAGGTCGAACGAGCCGCCCGCGGAGAAGCCCTTGCCCTCGCCGCGTAGCAGGATCGCTTTGACGGCCGGGTCGCGGTCGAACTCGCGCCAGATGTCGGCGAGGTCGGCGTGCGCGGCCTCGCTGACCGCGTTGAGGTTGGGCGCGTCGAGGACGAGTTCGAGCACGCCGTCTTCGTCCGGGCCGTCGACCCGCAGGTGTTCGAAACGTGCGTAGCGGCTCATGCCTTTCCCTTCCCGAGGAACAGGCCCTCGCGGTCGTACTTCCGAAGCTGCTGGACATCATCGTCCGAGACGGCCGGAAGTTCCGCCAGGCTGTTGGCCAGGACGAGGGTCAGCGGGTCAGTGCCCCGATGAGGTCCGCCCAGCCCGGAGCGCCGATCCGGACGAACATGGGCGCGGTGTCCAACGGCGCCGGGTAGTTGTGCAGCGTGCGGCCGCCCGGTTCGATTCGCTTGGTGTGGGGGTCGAACCACAGTCCGGCGGGCAGCGTGATGTCGCGGGCGGTGCCGGCGGTGATCATCGGCGCCGCCAGCACGGCGGGGCCGAGCATCCACTCGTCGTCGATCGTGTCGAAGCGGTGGTCCGCCGGGAAGTCGAAGTACACCGGACGCATGATCGGGGTGCCGTCGGCGACCGCCTGCTGCACCTGTGTCTTCAGATAGCCCGCCAGCTTCGCGTGGGTGCTGACAGCGTCGGCGTACAGCTTCGCCGTGTCGGCCGGGTAGACGACCGTCTTGCCCGTCGTCGTGTCGACCGTCGTCACCGGGGACGTCGACGCGTACATCAGCGGCATCAGCGACGCGGCCTGGGCCCAGCGGACCAGCACCTCGCGGGTGGGCGGCGGCATGCTGTTCGACCCGCCGATCATGTCCGTCTCGACGAACGGGTAGCCATCGGTCGAGATCGCCGACGCACGGCGCAGGGAGGTGCGCAGGCCGTCCCAGGTGGTGTCCGCGTCGACCGCCCGGATCACGAACCCGTAGTGCTGGTTGCCCCAGTGCGTGCGGATGCCCGCGCCCTGCTGGTCGAACGCGTCCGTCATGTCCGCGCCGAGCTTCTGGTAGTCCTGCGGGGTCAGGTTCCCGGTGGTGGCGCACCGGTCGTCGAAGAAGCGGGTGTCGAACTTGAAGCCGTCGACGCCGTAGTCCGCCATCAGCTTCCGCAGGTTGCCGGCGTACCAGTCGCGGGCCTGCGGGTTGCCGAGGTCGATGATGCCCGCGGTGCCGTTCCACCAGGTCACCGTGCACGGTTCGGACGTGCTCCCCTTGGCGTGCACCAGGTAGCCGTGGTCCCGGGCGTAGGCGTAGTTCGCCGAGTCCAGATTGACCCAGAACGTCGTCCACAGGCCGAACTTCTGGCCCATCGCGTGGATGTCGCCGGCCAGCTTCTTCGGGTCCGGGAACGTCTTGGCGTCGAAGGTCAGGTTGCCGTAGTTCGACTCCCATTTGTCATCGAGCTGCACGGTGTGACCGCTGACGCCCGCCTTCTGCAGGTCCCGCGCCCACGAGAGCACCTTGTCCTGGTCGATGTCCCGGTAGTACTGCGCCCAGGAATTCCACAGTGGACTCGTGAACTCGGCGTCGGTCGCGTCGCTCTTGGCGGGCTTGCCCACCTCGCCGATGTAGTCGTCGTACACCGCGCGGCGGCTCGACTCGACGAAGACCGTGCTCGTGTACTCCGCGGAGTTCGTGACGGTCAGGTCGGCGCGCCCGCCGGCCAGCGCGACCTTCATCGGCTGCGCGGTGCGGACGAACAGGCCGACCGACTTCGAGGTGAAGAAGTACGGCTCCTGCATCATGTAGCTGGCGGGGGAGAACTCCGGCTCGTCGACCACGCCGGCGGAAAGCGGGTACGGCTGGGCCTTCCCCTCGCTGGTTTCGCCGCCGCCGTACCAGTGGCCGGACGTCGCCAGGTCGAAGTGGGTCGCCCGCCGGCCGGCGGCGAGCCCGCCGACCGACCAGCTCAGGTCGAATCGGTCCGGGCGCGGGGTGATCCGCAGGGTCACCGTGCGGCCGGCGGTGCTGTCGGCCTCGGCGACGACGGTCGCGCCGTCCCGCGAGACGGACCGGACGCGGGTCGCCACGCCGCCGTCGAAGGTGAACGCGTCAGCCGCGGTGCGCAGCACCTGCTCACCGCCGCGCGACACGCTGATGCCCAGCCGGGCGGTGTCGATGCGCAGCTGGTAGCCGGGGGAATCGGGGCCGCGCGGCACCGAGACGGACGAGAGCGAATCTGCGGCGGCGGGAGCCGCGACGGTGCCGGCGAGGACCAGCCCGGCTGCCGCGTACGCCAGTCGTCGATGCACTTGAGCCTCCCGAAATGCAAGATGATGCTCGTTGGCGCGTTGTAATGTGCAGTAATAAGCACATGGGATGGGAGGGTTTGTCAAGGTCTGTGGGCCATCCGGCGATGTGGCGACGCGGCGGGGGCGCTGGGCCTGTGGCGACGTGACGGCAAACAGGCCGGACCTCGCGTCGCCGGCGGAGTGCGGGCTAGGCGCGGCGGTAGAGCCACCAGTACCCTCCACGGTGAACCCGGCCGACGAAGGAACACCCGGCCGAACCGCCCCGGGTGGCATCGGCCGGGACGGAGTGCGTCCGGCCCACCCCCGTTTCGGTCGCGAGAATCCTCAGGTGGACGCCTGCTGCCTGGCCCGCCGGCGCGGGAACCGGATCGGACGAAGGAGCCCCAGACCTTGCCCTTGGTGCACGCGGTGTGGTCTCCGGGCCGGGGTCTGCTGCTCTGGGCGGAGCACGACCGAGGACCGGTCGGCACGTCGAGTCGTTCGGCGCAGATCGCGCTGCCGCATCCGTTCGCGGTCTCCAGCGCGAAGCTGACCGCGCTGCATCCCGGCAAGCCCACGTCGGTGACGTTGCTGCTGCCGTCGCGGGCGAACCGGCCGCTCGCCTCCTCCGAGGCCGCGGCGGGCGGTAAGCGGCGTGGCCCGGCGCCGTCGTTGCGGCCGTGGTCGGTGCCGGCGTTGATCGTGGACGCGACCGAGCTGGACGATCTCGACGATTCGGCCTCGTACGGCGCCTCGGTCACCTACCTGCGGGCGGTGGCCCGCCTGGCCGCGGATCTGGTGCGGCGCGGACGGGTCCTGCCGACGCTGGTCCGCCGGGGCGATACGGCGGAGGCCCGGTGGCGCCCGGTGCTGCAGGGCGTGGATTTCGTCGCCTTCGACGCACTGGTCGCGGCCATGCCGCCGGTCGGGCGGGCCGAGCAGATCGCGCCACTCATCGGGGCCTCGCCGCGCGCGCTCGTCACCGATGCGCTCCACGCCCTGGCCGACGCGGCGGTCCGGGACCGCCTGGCGCGGGCGGATCCTCCCGTCGACCTGCGCGGGGGCCGGGGCGCGGCCGGGGTGTGGCTGGCCGCTTTGCAGGGCGGCGTTTCCCGCGTCGAGCTGCCACTGGGTGAGCTCGGTGTCGTGGCCGACGCCGTCGCGAAGTGGGACGAGGTCGCCGATACCGACGTCGTCGATGGCCGGGCGTGTTTCCGGCTGGCCGAAGTCGGCACACTGCGCCCACCGGCCGCGGACGATCCCGACGACCAGACCGGCGACGGCACCAAGTGGCAGCTGCAGTTCCTCCTGCGGGCGACGGCCGATCCGAGTTTGCTGCTGTCGGCGGAGCAGATCTGGTCGGGCCAGGCGCACGGGCTGGTCAGGGAACCGAAGGGGCTGTTCGTCGCCGAACTGGGCCGGGCCGCGCTGGTGGAACCGATGCTGGCGCCGGCACTGCGCAGGACTCAGCCGTCCGAGTACGACCTGACCGTCGAGGAAGCCGAACAGTTCCTCACCTCGGGCGCGACCCGGCTCATCGAGGCCGGGTTCGAAGTGCAGCTACCGGCGACCTGGGACGGCAGGCGCCGGCTCGGGCTACGGCTGTCGGTCCGCAGCACGCCTTCCGAGCAGGTCGTCGCCCGCAGCCGGGTGGGCCGCGACGAGCTGGCCGGGTTCCGCTGGTCGATCGCGGTGGGCGACGACGAAATCGGCGAAGACGAGCTGCTCAGGCTCGTCGCGGCGAAGACACCGCTGGTGCGGCTGCGGGGCCGGTGGATCAGCGTCGATGCCGACCGGCTCCGCGCCGGTCTCGAGTTCCTGCGCCGCGACCCGCACCGGCCCACCCAGCGCCCCACCGCGGCCGAGCTGCTGGAGCTGGTCCACCTCGCTCAGGAAACGCCGCTCCCGGTCACCGACGTCAGCGCCGACGGCTGGGTCGGGGACGTCCTGGCCGAGCGGGTCCACCAGGCCCTGCAGCCGGTCGAGTTGCCGCCGTCGTTCCGGGCCACGCTGCGCCCCTACCAGCAGCGAGGGGTCGCCTGGCTGGCTTTCATGTCGGCGCTGGGGCTCGGTGCGTGCCTGGCCGACGACATGGGCCTCGGCAAAACCGTCCAGACGCTGGCGCTCGAGGCCGTCGAGCGGGCAGACGACGATCGCCCGCCGACGCTGGTGCTGTGCCCGATGTCGCTGGTCGGCATGTGGCAGCGGGAGGCGGCGAACTTCGCCCCAGGCCTTCGTGTCCACGCCCACCACGGCAGCGCCCGCGCACACGGGGACGCGCTCGCCGAGCAGGTCGCCGCGGCCGACCTCGTCGTCACGACCTACGCCACCGCCGCCCGTGACGCCGACGAACTCGAGACGTTCACGTGGCGACGCCTGGTGCTCGACGAGGCGCACGCCATCAAGAACGCCGACACCGCGACAGCCAAGGCGGTGCGGCGGTTCACCGCCGGGCACCGGCTCGCGCTGACCGGCACTCCGGTGGAAAACCGGCTGGCGGACCTGTGGTCGGTGCTGGACCTGCTCAACCCCGGGCTGCTCGGCAGCCGGTTCGAGTTCCGGCAGCGGTTCGCGGCCCCGATCGAGCGCGGCGGCGACACCGCCACGGCCGCCGCCCTGCGCCGGCTCACGCAGCCGTACCTGCTGCGCCGGGTGAAGACCGACCCCGCAATCGTCCCCGAGCTCCCGGAAAAGATCGAAATCAGGCAGGAGTACCGGCTCACCCGTGAACAGGGCACGCTGTACCGCGCGATCGTCGACGAGATGATGAAGAAGATCGCGAACAGCCACGGCATCAAGCGCCGCGGCAACATCCTCGCCGCGATCACGAAACTCAAGCAGGTCTGCAACCACCCCGCGCACCTGCTGCACGACGGCTCCCCGATCGGGCACCGCTCCGGCAAGGTCATCCGCCTCGAAGAGATCCTGGCGGAAATCCTGGCGTCGGGCGATCGGGTGCTGTGCTTCACGCAGTACACCGAATTCGGCCATATGCTCGTGCCGCACCTGTCGGACCGGCTCGGCACCGAAGTCGCGTTTTTGCACGGTGGCCTGGCAAAAGGGTCGCGAGACGCGATCGTGGACCGCTTCCAAGCCGCCGGCGGGCCGCGGATCCTCTTGCTCTCGCTCAAGGCCGGCGGCTCCGGGCTCACGCTGACCGCCGCCAGCCAGGTCCTGCACCTGGACCGCTGGTGGAACCCGGCCGTGGAGAACCAGGCCACCGACCGGGCGTTCCGGATCGGGCAGGGACGGAACGTCCAGGTCCGGAAGTTCGTCTGCCCGGGCACCATCGAGGAACGCATCGACACCGTGATCACCAAGAAACGCGCGCTGGCGGGAATGGTCGTCGGCGAGGGCGAAAGCTGGCTCACCGAACTGTCCGCGGACGCGCTGCGCGGGGTGCTCACCCTGGGGGAGGAAGCGATCGATGACTGAGCCGCTCCCTTGGTGGCCGACCCGGTTCATCAGGGCGCTGACGGCGATCGGCATCCTCCTGCCCGCGCGCGGGCAGGGGCGCGTCGTGTCCTTGGAGGCCGGCGCCGGGCGCGTCGACGCCGAGGTCCAGGACGGACGCCCTTACCAGGTGCGAATCGGACTGACGGCGTTCGGGAAGTCGGACTGGGCGGCGATCACCCATGCCCTCGCCGCGAAGGCGTCGTCCACGGTCCTGCTGCTCAGCGGCGAGCTGCCCCACGACGTCGAACAGATCTTCAAAGCGGTCCGGCTGCCCCTGTTCCCGTCGTCGGCGCGGGAAGTGTCGCTGGACTGCACCTGCCCGGACGCCGAGGTGCCGTGCGGCCACCTGAACGCCGTGTTCTCCGCGCTGGTGGCGCGGGTCGGCGACGATCCGTTCACCCTCCTCGCTTTGCGCGGCCGGAACCGCGAAACTCTGTTGGAGGAACTGAAGAACCGGCTCATCTCCGCCGAGCCGCTCGATCCTGACGACCGGTCTCCGGCCCTGACCGAAGTCATGGACACCTTCTTCGACTGCGGTCCGGCCCCGGGCCTGGGCGGCGCGGCGCCGTTGCACGGGCCCCGAACGCCGTGCGACGCGCTACTGGACCAGGCCCCGCCGTTCGCGATCACGGTGGGCGGCGACGACGTCGCCGAGCTGCTTCGGCCGGTGTATCGGGCACTCGCCGGAGAGCATGGCACTTAGCTTCGGCGTGACGGAGGACTTCGAAAGATTGGCGCAATGAGCGACGAATTTCACCAATCGGCTGCCCATTGACGCGGGCTTGGCTCAATACGGCCAGCCTGGCACATTCAACCGGACACTGTAGAGCCCGAAGTTGCCGCTGTCACCGCCGCCGGATGGGACGCCGGAGGTGATGTAGAGCGTCCTGCGATCCGGCCCGCCGAAGGCGACATTCGTCGCGTTCGGCCCGGCCGAGATCGTTCCCAGAGCCTGGCCGGCGGGGGAGAAGACGTGCACCGTTCCGTCGCTGTAGGTGATCTGGTAGATGTTTCCGACGCAGTCGATCGTGCCGCCGTCGGTCCCGGCCAATGAGGTGAAGTCCGCGCGGGCGCCGGTGCTGCCGTCGGGGTTGACCGGGTACCGGTAGATCTTCCCGGTGGCGTTTCCTCCCACGTACAGGGTTTTGCCGTCCGGCGACAGCTCGATCCCGTTGGGCTCGCGGATGGTGTCGTCGATCAGCGAGACGGCGCCCCCGGTGATCCGGTAGACCCCGGTCCGGCCGGACATCTGGTCCGGCCGGCCGGCGCGCTGGAAGTCGGGGTCGGTGAAGTACACCGTGCCGTCCGCGCCCAGGGTGACGTCGTTCGGCGAGTTGAACAGGTGACCTTGGTAGTTCGCCGCGAGCGTCGTTCGCTGCTTCGTCGCCAGGTCGTAGGACGACACGCTGCGCTGGTCGTGCGTCGCCGCCACGACGGACTTGCCGTCCCGGCCGATGGCCAGGCCGTTGCTGCCCGAGCCGGCGAGGAAGGTGGTGAACGCCCCGTCCGCCGGTGTGTAGCGCAGGATGTCCGAGGGCTGGACGTGCTGCGGTCCGGTGCCGTCGTGCATGTTCGTCAGCAGCAGCGTCTGAGTCGCCGCGTCCCAGGTGGGGCCTTCGAGGAAGTTGAACCCGTCTTTGATCTTGGCCGCGCTCAGCGTCGGTGAGGGCAGGGGATCGGGGAACGGCCCGCCTGGGCAAATGCCGTCGTCCGTCGGCGAGCTCGACTGTGCCGGGACCGCCCACTGCTGGTGGGGCCTCGGGCCGGCGGGCGCGGCTGCCGCGCTGACCGTGCCGGCGGGGCCAGGTGTTCCCGGCGCCTCGGTCCGCGACTGCGGCTGGTTGCCGCCGGGGCCGGTGATCGCGCCGGTGCCCGGCCAGGTGAACGTGGCCATCGAGCCGCCGGGCAGGGAGTAGCCGAAGGACTTGCCGCCGAAGGACACCTTGAAGTTCTGAGTGCCCCCGCTGTTGAGCGCGACGAGCACGATCTTGCCGTCCGGGTTGCGGAAGGCGACGTTCTGGATGCCGCCGTCGCCGTAGGCGGTCGAGGAGATCCGCACGGCCCCGGGCCGCACGAACTTGCTCAGGTGACCGAGCACGTAGTACTCCGCGTTGTAGGTGACGCTGCCGCCGTTCACGGTGGCGACGCCCATGCAGTTGGTGCAGCTGCCGATCACCGGCCCGTGGTTGTTGTCCAGGGCCATGTTCCACGTCGTGACGGTGCGGGCCCAGTTGCGGGTGGCGCCGATCGCCAGGTTGATGCCCTGCCAGCGCAGGCTGTCCGCGAACGTGTTCGACGCGGTGGCCGACTGGGTGCCCGAGCACTCGGTGAAGAAGATGTCCTTGCCAGGCTGGGCGTTGTGCACTGTGGACTGTCCACTCGGGCTACCGCCGTAGCAGTGCCACGCGGACCCGGCGACGTTGGCGCCCGCACCGTTGTTCACGGTCTGGGCGTAGCTGGTGTCGTCCCAGTTGTGGTCGTACCCCAGGATCTTCGTGTTCTGGCCGGCCGCGCGGAGCTTGGGGGCCAGATTGTTGATGACGGTGGTCTGCTGGCCCGCCGTCATCAGCATGCCCGGGTAGCCGGGCGGCGAGAACTTCGGCTCGTTCTGCACGCTCAGGTAGTCGATCGGCACGCCCGCTGCCTGGTACGCCTGCGTGAACTTGGTCAGGTAGTCGGCGTAAACCCCGACGCGGCTGTCGTTGAGAGAGCCGCCGATGAGGTTGTTGCTGGTCTTCATCCACGCCGGCGCGCTCCACGGAGTGGCCATGACGGACAGCTTCGGGTTGAGCGACTTGGCCTGCTTCACCAGCGGCAGGATGTAGGCGTTGTCGTGTGCGACGGAGAATCGCGAGAGGCTGGGGTCGGCGGCGCCGTCGTCGTAGGTGTAGAAGCCGCGTGAGAAGTCGCTGGCGCCGATCGGCTGGCGGAGAAAGCTCAGGCCGACGCCGCTGCTGGGGTTGAACAGCGCGTTCATGATCTCGTCGCGGCGCGAGGAGCTGGTGATGTTCCACGCGGCGGCGTCGGTCAGGGAAGCGCCGAATCCGACCATCGACTGGTAAGTCGTGCCCGGGTCCACGGTGATGACGGGGCCGCTGCCGCCGCTGCCGAACGAGACGTCGCCCTGCCGGCTCAGCAGGTTGGCTCGGTCTGGGGTGGTGAGCCATACACTGGCGGTCGTCGCCGCGAAGGCGGGTGACACCGGGACGGCCAGGTACGTCCCGAGGGTGACGGTCACCGCGGCGGCCGTCAGGGCGGCTGTCCGCAGGTGCGAGCGGGTCCGTGGTACGGCGCCGGGCCGGGATTCCCGCCGGCCGGGACTGCCTGGGGTCGAGGGCATGACGCTCCTTGCCGCGGGGAGGACCCTCCACGCGATCGTGAAACAGGACAGAGCCCGTGGCGGCGGCGTGATCCATGAGACAGCTGTTCCCCCTGTTTCGTCAAGTCCTGAAAAAAGTCGGCCGGAGGCCGCCACAGGCCCCGCTGATGCCCTGCGGGTATCACAGGAGCCGGAAGAGGTCTTGGACGAGGGCGGGCTCGCGACGCACAGTGGAAGACGCACAGTGGAACAGGAGCGGGAGTCCGTCCCCGCAGGATGGAGGTTCTGTCGTGGCGCGGGTACTGATCACCGGGTCCTCGGACGGTCTGGGCCTGATGGCCGGCCGGCTGCTCGTCGGCCAGGGCCACTCGGTTACGTTGCACGCCCGCGACACCCGGCGGGCCGACGACACCCGTGCGGCCTTGCCCGATGCCGACGACGTGCTCGTGGCCGACCTGCTGTCCCTCGACGGGATCCGTTCGCTCGCCGGGCAAGCGAACGCCGCCGGCCCCTTCGACGCCGTGATCCACAACGCCGGCATCGGGTACCGGGAGCCCCGGCGCATCGAGACCGTCGACGGCCTGTCCCACCTGTTCACGGTGAACGTGCTCGCGCCGTACCTGCTGACCGCGCTCGTCGCCCCGCCGCACCGGCTGGTGTACCTGAGTTCGGGCATGGCCCACGGTGGCGACGCGGGCCTGTCCGATCCACAGTGGACGAACCGGCGGTGGAACGGTTCGCAGGCGTACAGCGACAGCAAGCTGTTCGACATCCTGCTGGCCTTCGGAGTCGCGCGGAGGTGGCCACGAGTGCTGTCGAACTCGGTCGAGCCCGGCTGGGTGCCGACCAAGATGGGCGGCCGCGGCGCGCCCGACGACCTGGACCTGGCGCCGGTGACCCAGGCGTGGCTGGCGGTCGGCGACGAAGAGGCCGCGACCGTCACCGGGCGGCACTTCTACCACGGACAGCAGCGGTCCGTCCCCCGTGAGGCGCACGACCCCGCGGTGCAGGACGGGTTCCTGGCCTATTGCGCCGAGCTGACCGGCGTGGAGATCGTTGACGCGCGCTGATCACTTCGGAGGTAGGCGAGTTTCCCGAACGTGGCCACCGCAGCCGGCGGCTCCGGCACGGCGAAAGGCAGACCGGCGGCGGCAAGGGGGCGCTTGGCGCGGTACCGGTGCGAGTGTCCCCGGATCTTCCTCGGTTACGCCGCGGTCTTCACGCCGGCGATCTCGCTTTCCCTTGGAGCGGCTGCGCTTTCGCTGCGTTCGCGCTAGCACCGGTCAGGGCGCCCCGAACCGCAGCAGGACCTTGCTCGACCGCTCCGGCCGGCTCGCCACGGCCAGGGCTTCCTCCGCTTCGTCCACTGTGTACTCCGTGGACACGATGGGCGCGAACAGATCCGGGTTCCCGGCGATCGTCGCCAGGGTCTCGGCCATCCCGCCCGCGAACCGGCTCGAGCCGGTGAACGTCAGCTCGCGGGGGACCGTCAGGTGCCACGGGGCGGCGACGCTGTGGCCGGGGAGCTGGCCCACCTGCACCAGCGTCCCGCCCGGGGGCAGCGCTGCCAACGCCGTCGCGACCGCCGCGGGCGCGCCCGACGATTCGAACGCGACGTCCACCGGCGGCAAGGGTTCGCCGGCGCTCAGCGTCCGGGTCGCGCCGGCCTGCCGGGCCACTTCCAGCGGGCGGGCGTGGAGGTCGGTGACGGTCACCTCGGCTGCGCCGTCGAGGTGCGCCAGGGCCACCACCAGCAGCCCGATCGGGCCGGCGCCGGTGACCAGGACACGACGGTCACGCACGCCGCCGGCCAGCGCGGCCATGCGGGTCAGCGCGTGCCGGGCCACGGACGCCGGTTCGGCGAGCGCTGCCGTGCGCAGCGGGAGTTCGCACGGCACGGGGACCAGGCGGTGGCCGGGCACCAGCAGCCGGTCCGCGAAGCCGCCGTGGGTGTGCGGGCGGCGGGCGGCGCTGCCCAGGTACCTCAGGGACGGGCACAGGTTGTCCCGGCCTTCGCGGCAGCGCGGGCACTCCCCGCACGTCTGCGCCGGGTGGACGGCGACGGGGGTGCCGGCCCGCGGCCCCGAGCCGTCGGCGGCCGCGGTGCGGACGGTGCCGACGACCTCGTGGCCCAGCACCATCGGGTCGGCCAGCACGGATTCGCCGACTTCGCCGCGCTGCCAGTAGTGGACGTCGGAGCCGCACACCCCGCCGTAGGCCACGTCGACCACCGCGTCGCCCGGTCCGGGGGAGACCTCCGGCCACTCCCGGACCGCCAGCCGGCCGGCGCCGAGCACCGTCACGGCCCGGCCCATCGGGATCACGGTCACTCAGATCACCGCCGTCAGTCCGCCGTCGACGTACACGACCTGTCCGTTCACGAAGTCTGACGCCGGCGACGCGAGCCACACCGCCGGGCCGGTGACGTCCTCCGGGCGTCCCCACCGGCCGGCGGGGGTGCGCCGGGTGATCCACGCCGAGAACTCCGGGTCCGCCACCAGGGACGCGTTGAGCTCGGTGTCGAGGTAGCCCGGCGCCAGGCCGTTGACCTGGATCCCGTGGCCCGCCCATTCCGCGCACATCGACCGGGTGAGGCCGGCGAGCCCGGTCTTCGCCGCGGCGTACGGCGCGGTCGTCGGCCGGACCAGGTGGGTCTGCACCGAGCAGATGTTGACGATCTTCCCGCTGCCGCGCGCGATCATGCCGCGCGCCAGCGTGCGGCCGACGACGAACGCGCTCGTGAGGTCGACGTCGACGACGCGGCGCCAGTCCTCGACCGGCAGGTCGGTGAGCGGGCCGCGGACCTGGATCCCGGCGTTGTTCACCAGGATGTCCGGGCAGCCGTGCTCGGCCACGAGCCGCTCGAGCGCCGCCTCCGCCGCGTCGCTGTCGGAGACGTCGAAAGCACAGGTGAGGACGCCGTCGCCCAACTCGGCGGCCGCGGCTTCGAGCTGCGCGGCGTCGGGGCTGTTGAGCACCACCCGCGCGCCGGCGGCGAGGTAGGCCTCCGCGATGGCACGGCCGATGCCGCGCCGCGAGCCGGTCACCAGCGCGAGCCGGCCGGTCAGGTCGAAGGGCGTCACGTCAGATCTCCTTCGGCCGCGCCGAGAACTTCGGCCCGGGCTTCGCGCACGAGTGCTCGGGACGCGGCTTCGGCCGCGGCCTGGTCGCCGGCGGCCACCGCGTCGACGAGCTCGCGATGCCGGTCGAGCGACACCGCGGTCTCGTCGCTGAACGAACGGTGGCCCGCGTACCGGGCGCGCAGGGTGGCCAGCACGGTCTGCACGAGCTGGCTGAGCACGTCGTTGTGCGCCCCGCGCAGCAGGGCTTCGTGGAACGCGGTGTCCGCGGTGGCGAAGTCGTGCGGTTTCCCGTCCTCGAACGCGGTTGTCATCCCGGCCAGCGCTTCGCGCAGGGTCCGCGTGGTCTCCTCGTCCCGGCCGGCCGCGGCGCTGCGCGCGGCCATCGGTTCGAGGGCCTCGCGCAGGGTGAGCAGCTCGCCCAGCTGACGCCGGGAGTCGGGCCCGGCCGCGCGCCAGGTGATCACGCGCGGGTCGAGCAGGTTCCACGCCGCGACGGGCAGCACGGTGGTCCCGACGCGGTGCCGCGGCTGGACCATGCCGAGCCCGGTGAGCGTGCGCAGGACCTCGCGCACGACCGAGCGGGACACCCCGTGGTCCTGCTCGATCCGTTCCGTGGACAGCACGGAGCCGGGGGCGAGCTCGCCCGTGGCGATCCGGCTGCCGATCGCGTCGACCACCCGTGCGTGCAGGCCGCCCGGTCCGCTCAGCGGGTTCACTTTGCCTCCCATTTGAGTATGATAAATCATACTCTAACGAAGGAGTGGGTATGCGGGTGACCGACGTCGAGACCTTCCTCGTCGCGCCGCGGTGGATGTTCGTCAAGGTCTCCACGGACGCCGGGGTCCACGGCTGGGGCGAAGGCGGGCTCGAAGGGGCGGCCGACGTCACCGCGGCGGCGGTCGCGGCCTTGGCCGAGCAGGTCGTCGGCGAAGACCCCCGCCGCATCGAGGACCTCTGGCAACGGCTCACCAAGGGCGGGTTCTACCGCGGCGGCCCGGAACGGTCGTCGGCGATCGCGGCACTCGACCAGGCCCTGTGGGACATCGCCGGGCGACGGCTGGGCGTGCCGGTGTACGAGCTGCTCGGTGGTCCCGTGCGCGACCGCGTCCGCGTGTACGGCTGGATCGGCGGCGACTCCCCGCACGACGTCGCCGCCGCGGCCACCGCACAGCGCGAGGCCGGGATGACGGCCGTGAAGATGAACGCCACCGCGCAGTTCCCGCCGATCCCGAGCGCGAGCGACGTCGCGGCCGCGAGCGACCGGGCCGGGCAGGTGCGGGCGGCGCTCGGCCCGGACCGCGACTTCGCCGTCGACTTCCACGGCCGGGTGAGCGCGGCCGCCGCGCCGCGCCTGATCGAGGCGCTGGAACCGTTCGACCCGTTGTTCATCGAGGAACCCGTGGTGCCGGAACACAACCACACGAACCTGCGGCGGCTCGTCGAGAGCACCAGCCGCCCGATCGCCACCGGCGAGCGGCTCTTCTCCCGCGGCGACTTCCTTCCGGTGCTGGAGGCCGGTGTCCGGGTGGTGCAGCCCGACCTCGCCCACGCCGGCGGGATCTCCGAGGTACGCCGGATCGCCGCGCTCGCCGAGACGTTCGGCGCGGTCCTCGCGCCGCACTGCCCGCTCGGGCCGCTCGCGCTGGCCGCGTGCCTGCAGGTCGACTTCGCCACCCCCAACTTCCTGATCCAGGAACAGTCGCTGGGCATCCACTACAACCGCACCGCCGAGCTGCTCGACTACGTGGCCGAACCGGAGGTCTTCACGTTCACCGACGGCCACGTCGCGCGCCCGGCCGGTCCGGGCCTCGGCGTGGAGATCGACGAGGGCGCCGTCCGGCGGGCCCACGAGCGCGGGATGCGCTGGCGCACACCGGTGTGGACGCACCCCGACGGCTCATTCGCGGAATGGTGATGTGCAGAGGGCGCAACAACGGCACTGCTTCGCCCGGGAAATCTTGACAGGAAAGGAGGCCCGGCGCAGTCTTCCGCGCTAGACGTGCTCACTGCGCACACGGGTGTGCAAATCGCGCAACAAAGGAGTTCGCCATGACCGTCACCCGCGTCCTCATCACCACGACCGCACTCGTCGCCGCGACGGCGCTCACCCTTTCCGGCTGCACGTCGGCGACCGACGACGCGAAACAGCAATCCGGCCAGGCCGCCGCGAAACTGACCGGCTCGACCGAGTTCAACGACGCGAAGCTGGGCGAGCTCGCCGGGAAGATCAAGCAGGCCGTGCAGGGCAAGGGCGCCGGTGCCGTCCGTGTCGCGATGGTGATCAACAGTCCGTCGGCGTACTGGACCGAGGGCCGCACGGGCATGGAGAACGCGGCCAAAGAGCTTGGGGCGCAAGCGAACTTCCAAGCACCGGCGGGCGGTGACCTCAGTGCCCAGCTGTCCATCCTGGACACCCTGCGTGCGGACAAGGTGGACGGGTACACCGTCTCGGCCGTCGACCCCCAGGCCGTCATCGGGTCGGTCGGCGCCGCCCAGAAGGCCGGGATCGGCGTGGTCGCGATCGACTCCCCGCTTTCCGGGACGCCGGATCCGGTCACCTACCTCGGTACCCCGAACACCGACGCCGGGCAAAAGGCCGGGGAATCGATGAAAACGCTCCTCGGCGGTTCCGGAAAGGTCGCCATCCTCACCGGTTCGCTGACCGCCGCGAACGCGACCCAGCGCATCGCCGGATTCAAGAAATCGATCGAAGGAACCGGCATCCAGGTCGTCGACACGCTCAACGATGATTCCGATCCGTCGAAAGCGCTGTCGAACGCGCAGACCGTGCTGCAGGCGAATCCGGACCTCTCCGGGATCTACACCGTGTGGTCCTACGACGGCCCCGCGGCCGGGCAGGCGGTCAAGGCGGCGGGCAAGGCCGGCGCGGTGAAGGTCGTCGCCGACGACGCCGAGCCGAAGACCGTGGAGTTCGTGCGCGACGGCGTCGTCCAGGCGATGGTGCTGCAGCGGCCGTACCAGCAGGGTTACCTCGGCGTGTACCTGCTGACCGCGCTGAAGGTGCTCGGCAAGGACGCGACGAATCAGCTCCTGCGGCCGTACCTGGCCGAGAAGGACGGCGTCAGCACGCTGAGCTCGGGCATCGGCCTGGTCACCGGCGACAACCTGCAGACCTATCTGGACGACCTCAAGAAGCTGGGGGTCACGCAGTGACCGCCGCCCACGTCGAGGCGGCCGGGCTGCGCAAGCGGTACGGCACCGTCGAGGTGCTCAACGTCGACCGGCTGGCGTTGCGCGGCGGCGAGGTCGTCGCCGTGCTCGGTGAGAACGGCGCCGGCAAGTCGACCCTGATCCGCGTGCTGACCGGCGCCACCGCCGCCGACGAGGGCCGGGTCGCCATCGGCGGCACGGCGTTGCGCAACGGCGACCCGGCGCACGCCCAGGAACTCGGGGTGGCGACCGTGTCGCAGGAGTTCCCGCTCGTGCCCGAGCTGTCCGCGGCGGAGAACCTCATGCTGGGCCGGCGCGCCGGCACCGGGCGGGTCGTGTTCGACCGCCGCGGGACCGAACGCGCCGCCCGCGCGATGCTCGCCCGCATCGGCGCCGACATCCCCGTCCGACGCCCGGTCGCGCGGCTGTCGGTCGCCCAGCGCCAGCTCGTGGAGATCGCGAAGGCACTGGGCCGGGAGCCGTCGGTGCTGGTGCTCGACGAGCCGACCTCGGCGCTCGGCCCGGTCGAGGCGCGCCGCGTGCTGAAGTGCGCGCGGGACCTGGCCGCCCAGGGCAAGGTCGTGCTCTTCATCGGCCACCGGCTCGACGAGGTGCGCGAGATCGCCGACCGCGTCATCGTGCTGCGCAACGGGCGGCTCGTCGCGGACCTGACCCCGGAGCAGGCGACGCACGAGGCGATGATCCGCGCGATGGCCGGCGACGAAGCCGAGGTGCTGGTCGAAGGCGATCCGCCGCCACCGGGCGACGAACCGGTGCTGACCGTGCGGGCGCTCGAGGCCGCCGGCATCGGGCCCGTCGGCTTCGAGGTGCGCCGCGGTGAGATCCTCGGCGTCGCCGGCCTGATGGGCTCCGGGCGCAGCCGGCTGGTGCACGCGCTGATGGGCGCCACACCGGTCACCGCGGGTTCGATGCGCCTCGACGGCCGCCCGTACGCGCCGAAGCACCCCGCCGACGCCGTCCGCGCGGGCGTCGGCCTGGTCCCCGAAGACCGGAAGCACCAGGGGCTGCTGCTCGACGCCCCGGTCCGCTGGAACATCTCGCTCGCGTCGCTGCCCCGCCTCGCCCGCCACGGCTTCTACCTCGGCCCGCGCGCCGAAAAGGCGTTCACCGACGAGGTGCGGCGCTCGGTGCGGGTCCGCTGCGCCACCCAGGAACAGCCGATCGGCACGCTTTCGGGCGGCAACCAGCAGCGCGCGATCTTCGGCCGCTGGTTCGCCACCCGCCCGAAGCTGCTGCTGCTCGACGAGCCCACCCGCGGGGTCGACGTCGGCGCGAAGGCCGAGATCTACCACCTGGTCGAGTCCTTCGCCGCGCAGGGCATGGCCGTGGTGATCGCCTCCTCCGAACTGGAGGAGCTGATGCGGCTGACGCACCGGACCGTCGTCCTCGCCGGTGGCCGGCTCGCCGCGACCGTCCCACGCTCGGCGTACAGCAAACAGGCCCTGATGACCGCCGCCAACGGCGTCCCGGAAGGAGTGGCACCGTGACCGCCACGGAGACCGGACCGGCCGCGCCGGACACCGTGCCCGAGCGGGGCGGCCCCTCGTTCCTGCGCGGCAAGGAGATCGGCGTCGTCGGCGCCGTCGTGGTGGTGTTCGCCGTGTTCGCGCTCGGCAACGCCAACTTCGCCGGCCTGTCGAACCTGCAGACCATGGGCGTCGACCTGGCCCAGTACGGCCTGCTCGCGCTCGGCGTCAGCTTCGTCATCATCACCGGCGGCATCGACCTGTCGGTCGGCTCGGTGGTCGCGCTGTCGGGCGTGTGGTCGGCGTGGCTGAACGTCCACGCGGGACTGCCCGACCTCGCCGCCATCGCCGTCACGCTGGTGACCGGCGCGGCGATCGGGCTGATGCACGGCTTTTCGGTGACCATCCTCGGCGTACCGCCGTTCGTCACGACCCTGGTCACGCTCGTCGCCGCCCGGGGCGCGGCGCTGGCGCTCACCCAGGGCTTCCCGATCGACGGCGTCGGGGCGACCTTCACCAGCGTCGCGCAGTACCGGATCGCCGCGATCCCGGTGCCCACACTGCTGTTCGCCGGCGCGTGCGTGCTGGCGTGGTTCTTCCTCGAACGCACCCATGTCGGCCGCCAGCTCTACGCGGTCGGCGGCAACGCGGAAGCGTCCCGCCTCGCCGGGATCCGGACGCGGCGGCGCGTGGTGCTGGCCTACGTCGTCAGCAGTGTGCTCGCCTCGGCGGTCGGCGTGCTGGTGACCGCGCGGCTCACCGTCGGCCAGCCCAGCGTCGCCACGGGCTGGGAGCTCAACGCGATCGCGGCCGCGGTCATCGGCGGGATCAGCCTGAGCGGCGGCGTCGGCCGGGTGATCGGGGTGGCGTTCGGCGCGGTCCTGCTCGTCTGCATCAACAGCGGCCTGGTCATCCTGCACGTTTCGCCCTACTACCAGCAGATCGTGCTCGGCGCGGTGCTCGCCGTCGCCGTCGTCACCGACCGGCTGCGCGCCCGCCGGTCCGAACGCCACCAGAGCTGAGGAACCACCATGAGACGCACTCTCTTCGCCGTGCTGGCCCTCGCGCTGGCCGCGACCGTGCCCACCCCCGTCCGCGCCGAGGCCGCGGAGACCACATACACCATCGTCGAGGCGCAGAGCGGCAACGCCTTGGGCCTGACGCGCACCGGGACCGACCCGGTCGTCACCGTCGACCCGTACGCCGGGAACCGCGACCAGCTGTGGCGGCTGGCCGACCTCGGCGACGGCTGGAACGAGATCGTCAACGACGGGACCGGAAAGGCACTGTCCACAGTAGACGGCCACGCCGACGACGGCGCCGTCGTGCACCTGTGGGACTACCTGGGCACCTTCCCCGACCAGCACTGGCGCGTCGCCGACGCGGGCGGCGGCACGGTCGCCATCGCCAACCAGGGCACCGGCAACCGTCTGCTGTCCACCAAGGACGGACAGACGGCGGCCGGCACCGAGGCCCAGTTGTGGAGCCCCGTCGCAGGCCGCGCCGGGCAGACGTGGAAACTCGTCCCGACCACCTTCGAGCGCGGCGTCACCGTGCACGACGACGCCGTGGGCCAGGCCCCGCGGACCGACGTCGCCACCGGGCTCGAGGACGTCAACCACGAGATCTACGGCGGCATCTACAGCCAGCTGCTGTTCGGCGAGGCGTTCCAGGAACCCGAGCACGACGCCGGCGTCAGCGGCATGTGGCGGCCGGTCACGACCGGGGGAGCGCGGGGCGCCTACGCGCTCGACGCGACCGCGCCGTTCAAGGGCAAGCAGGACCAGCGGATCACCTTCGTCTCCGGGCGTGGCAGCGTCGGCGTCGAGAACCGCGGCCTCAACCGCCAGGGCATCGGCTTCGTGAGCGGCAAACCGTACGAAGGCAAGATCACCCTGCGGACGACGCGACCCGTGAGCCTCGCCCTGCAGAACGCGGACGGCAGCCGGACCTACGCCCGGACGTCGATTCGCCCGCAGGGCTCCGGCTGGCGCACCTACAGCTTTTCGCTCACCTCATCGGCCACCGATGCCCACGCGCGGTTCACCGTCGAACTCACCGCGCCCGGCACCGCCGACGTCGGGTACGCCTTCCTGCAACCCGGTGACTGGGGCCGTTTCCACGGCCTGCCCGTCCGCAAGGACGTCGCCGACGCGATGGTCCAGCAGGGCCTGCGCGCGATCCGGTTCGGCGGCTGCGCCAACAGCGGCTGCGGCGACGTCTCGGACTACAAGTGGAAGACCATGATCGGCGACCCGGTGACCCGGCCGGTCACCCAGGGCTTCTGGTACCCGTACGAGTCCAACGGCTGGGGCATCTTCGACTTCCTCCGCCTCGGCGAGGCGATGGGCATCGAAGCCGTGCCTTCGCTGAACATCGACGAGACCCCGCAGGACATCGCCGACCTGATGCAGTACCTCTACGGCGCGAAGGACACGACGTGGGGCGCGAAGCGCGTCGCCGACGGCCACCCCGCGCCGTACGCCGTGCACCGCCTCGAACTCGGCAACGAGAACGCCGTCGACGAGACGTACTGGACGAAGTTCAAGGCACTGGCCGACGTCATCTGGTCCTACGACCCGGCGATCAAGCTGGTCGTCGGCGACTTCACCTACAGCGACGTGATCACCGACCCGTTCCACTTCACCGGCGGCGGCAAGGTGAACACCCTTGCCGCGCACCAGAAGATCCTCAACCTCGCGAAGCAGTACGGCGCCGAAGCCGACTTCGACATCCACCTGTGGACCCAGGACGCCGGTGGCGTGCCGTCCCAGATCCGGGCGCTCGACAGCTACGCCGACCAGCTGGGCCGGATCGCCCCGGGCGCGAAGTACAAGGTCGTCGTCTTCGAGCTGAACGCCGACAGCCACGACCTCGCCCGGGCGATCGGCAACGCCTACGCGATCAACGCCCTGCAACGCCGGCCGAAGGTCGACGTCGTCTCCTCGGCCAACGCGCTGCAGGTGGACGGCCAGAACGACAACGGCTGGGACCAGGGCCTGGTGTTCCTGAACCAGAACCAGGTCTGGGCCCAGCCGCCGTACTACGTCCACCGGATGAAGGCGGCCTCGTGGCAGCCGGACGTCCTGCGCACCGACGTCACCGGCGGCGACGAGCTGTTCGACGTCACCGCACTGGCGAGCCCCGACCGGAAGAAGCTGACGATCGACGTGGTCAACGCCTCGGACACGCCGCTGACCTACACCCTCCGCCTCGACGGGCTCCGCGGCCGGGCCGCGGTGAGCGTCCTGGAAGGGCGGCCGAACGGCGTGAACACCGCCGGGAATCCGCGCAACGTCGTCCCGGAGGAGTCCACTGTGGACCTTTCGACCGGATCGGTGACCCGGGTTTTCCCGGCCCACTCCTACACGTCCCTGCGACTCGGTTAGGCGGGCCATGCGCACCTACCAGGCCCAGGCGTGCCTCGACGAGCGCGCCGACCACGCGGAGGGCCCGCTCTGGGACGACGTCCGCGGCGAGCTGCTGTGGGTCGACCTCGACGCGGGGCTCGTCCGCCGCGCGATTTGGGACCCTCCCCGGCTTTCCGTCGTGGAGACGTACTCGCTCGGCGAAGCGGTCGGCGCGGTCGTGCCGTGCGCCGACCCGGCCGACGGCTGGGTCGTGGCGAGCGAGTTCGGCTTCGCCCGGCTGGGCACCGACGGCTCGCTGCGAAAGCTCGCCGAGCCCGAACGTGGCCGCCACTCGCGGATGAACGACGGCGCGGCCGACCCCCGCGGCCGGTTCTGGGCGGGCAGCATGGCCCGCGACCGCAAGGCGGGCGCGGGTTCCCTGTACCGCCTCGACGGCACCGAAGCCGTGCGCGTGCTGGCGGGCTCGACGATCTCGAACGGCCTCGCCTGGCGGAACCCCGACGAGTTCTACTACATCGACACGCCCACCCAGCGCGTCGACCTGGTGACCGCGGACGGCCGGCGTGAACCGGCGTTCGCCGTCGACCCGGCCCTGGGCGCGCCGGACGGGATGGCCATCGACGCCGAAGGCGCGCTCTGGGTGGCGCTGTGGGGCGGCTCGGCCGTCGTCCGGTTCAGCCCGCGCGGCGAGGTGCTCGCCCGGGTCGACGTCGCGGCCGGCCAGGTGAGCAGCTGCTGCTTCGGCGGCCCGGACCTGGCGACGCTGTTCGTCACGACGTCCCAGGAAGGCTTCACCCCGGAGCAGGCCGCCGCGGAACCCCACGCGGGCAAGCTCTTCGCCGTGGACACCGGGATCGCCGGGCTGCCGGCCGACCGGTACCGGCCCGACGAAAGGACCGCCTCGTGACCAGGGTGGCACTGGCCGGCTGCGGGGCGATGGGCGAGATCGTCGCCCGCACCGTCTACCCGGCCCTCGGCGGCCTCACCGCCGCGATCGACCCCGACCCGGCGCGCGCCGGCGCGGTCGCCGAGCTGACCGGCGCGCGGCCGTTCACCTCGCTGGCCGAAGCCCGGCGGGAAGCCGGGATCGAAGCGGTCGACGTCCGCGTGCCCCACCACCTGCACGCGGCTGTGGTCCTGGAGGCCCTCCGGTCCGGGTGCCACGTCCTCGTCGAGAAGCCGTTCGCCACCACGCTGTCCGACGCCCACGCCATGGTCGCGGCGGCCGACGATGCCGGGCTGGTCCTGGCCGTCGCCGAGAACTACCCGCACCTGCGCGCGGTGCGCGACGCCCGGGCCGCCTTGGCCGCGGGCCGGATCGGCGACGTCGTCGCGCTGCGCTCCACCCGCGCGTACCAGGTCGGCGGGGTGTGGGTGCGCGACGGCTGGCGCCATGGCGGCGGGCCGTCCGGCGGCATCCTGCTCGACCAGGGCACCCACCAGGTGAGCCTGCTGCGCTGTCTCGGCGGGCCGGTCGCGGCGGTCGCGGCCGCCGGTGACGCCGACACCGTCGCGCTCACGCTGCGGATGGCGAGCGGGGTCACCGCCCAGTCCGTGCTCACCTGGTCCGCGCCGGGCCCGGCCGCCCAGGCCGAGGCCACCGTGCTCGGCACCGGCGGCCGGCTCGGCGTCGTCGTCGACTACGACGCCGACGAGGGCGGCTGCCACGTCTGGACGCCGGCGAGGAGCGAGCACACGGGCAAGGAGAACTACTACGACAGCCACCGCCGGATGGTCGAGGACTGGCTCGGCGCGATCCGCACCGGCGCCGAACCGGTTGTGCCCGGCCGGGAAGGCCTCGCCGACCTCGCCGTGGTGCTCGCCGCCGCGGAGTCGCTGGAGCGCGGCGGCGGTTTCGTGGAGATCCCGTGACGCGGCCGGACGTCGTGTGCCTCGGCGAGAGCATGGCCCAGCTGGTGCCCGCCGACGGCGAGCCGCTGCGCCACGCGACGCGGTTCGCCCTCACCACCGCGGGCGCGGAGTCCAATGTGGCCCGGGCGCTCGTCCAGCTCGGCAGCACGGCGTCCTGGGTGAGCCTGGTCGGCGAGGACGCACTGGGCACCAGGCTGCTCGACGACGTCGCCGCGGCCGGAGTCGATGTCTCGCTGACCCGGCGCCGGCCCGGACGGACCGGGTTCTTCGTCAAGGACCCGCACCCGGGCGGCTCCACGGTCACGTACTACCGCGATGGCTCGGCGGCCACCCGGCTCGGCCGCGCCGACGTCGACCGGGCGCTGGCCGCGCGGCCCCGGCACCTGCACCTGTCCGGAGTCACGCCTGCTCTGTCGGCATCGTGTCGCGACGCGGTCGGCTACGCACTCGGCTGCGACATCGCGACCAGCTTCGACGTCAACCACCGTCCCGCGCTCTGGCCGGACGCCGGCGAAGCCGCGACCGTCCTCAGTGGACTGGCTCGCCGCGCGGACGTCGTGTTCACCGGGCTCGACGAAGCGGGGGCGCTCTGGGGCGCCAAGACCGCCGGCGACGTGCGCGAGCTGCTGCCCGAGCCGGCCGTCGTCGTGGTCAAGAACGGCGGGACCGACGCGACGAGCTTCGGCCCGGACGGCGTGGTCATCGTGCCCGCGCTGCCCGTCGACGTCGTCGAGCCGGTGGGCGCGGGCGACGCCTTCGCCGCCGGCTGGCTGCACGGGATGCTGACCGGCCTGGCGCACCCGGCCCGGCTGCGGCTCGGGCACCTGCTGGCCGGCGCCGCGCTGACGTCGCTGTCCGACCACTTCCCCCTCCCACGGCCGCCCGCCGAACTCGTCCGGGCCGCCGTCGCGCCGACCCCAGGGAGCTGACATGTCCCAGTCCGTCGACCGGGCCGCCGTCATCCTCGACGCCTGCGCCCGCGGGCCACGCCGGCTCTCCGACCTCGCGCAGGAACTCGACGTGCACCGGTCCACCGTGCTGCGGCTGCTGCAGACGATGGAACGGCACCGGCTGGTGCGGCGGCTCGACGACCTCACCTGGGCCATCGGGTTCGGCCTGATCGGGATGGCGCTGGAGTGCCTCGACGGGATGGACCTGCGCACTGCCGCCCGGCCCCGGCTGGAGCGGCTCGCCCGCGAAGTCGGCCACACGATCCACCTGGCCGAGCTCGCCGGCACCGACATCGTCTATGTCGACAAGGTCGAAGGCCACGGTGCGGTCCGGATGGCTTCGCGGATCGGCGCGCCGGCCCCGGTGCACACCGCCGGCGTCGCGAAGGCCATCCTGGCCGGCCTGGCGCCCGACCGGCGTGACGCGATCCTCGCGACCACGACGTTCGAGAAGTTCACCGCGTCGACGATCACCGGCCCCGGCGACTTCGCCGCCGAACTGACCCGGGTACGCCAGCAGGGCTACGCCGTCGACGACGGTGAGTACGAGAGCTTCCTGGCCTGCATCGCGGTTCCGGTGCGCGACCACGCCGGCGCCGTCCACGCGGGAGTGTCGATCACGGCGCTGTGCGCGATCGAACCGCTCGAACGCCTCCGCCGGCACCTGCCGCTGCTCTGGGAACTGGCGTCGGAGATCTCGCAGGACCTCGGCTGGGACGGCACTTCGGGGGTGCGCCGCCATGCCGGCTGACGACCTCTTCGCCCGGCGCTTCACCGCGCTGCCGGTCATGGTGATCCTGCGCGGCCACGATCCCGCCACCACCGTGCGGCTCTGCCGCGACGCCCGGGCGCTGGGCGTCGAGCTGATCGAAGTTCCTTGGCACGGTGAGGAATCCGCGCCGTCACTGGCGGCCGCCGTCGAGTGGGCGCGCGAAGAGCCGGGCGCGTGCGTCGGCGCGGGAACCGTCACCACGCTCGACGCCCTCGACGTCGTCCGGGGGCTGGGCGCCGGGTTCACCGTCGCGCCGGGCTTCGACGCGCGCGTGGCCCAGGCGAGCGTCGGGCACGGCCTGCCGCACCTGCCCGGCGTCGCCACCGGAACCGAGGTGGGTGCCGCGCTCGCCGCCGGTTTCCGTTGGCAGAAGGCCTTTCCCGCGAGCGTGCTGACGCCCGCCTGGATCACCGCGCTGCGGGCGCCGTTCCCCGGCGTGCGGTTCGTCGCGACCGGCGGGGTCGACGCCGGCAACGCGGCGGCGTTCCTCGGCGCGGGGGCCCGCGCCGTCTCCTTCGGCAGTTCCTTCACCCCGGAGGCCGTGCTCGCCGTGCGGCCTCCGAGAACGGCGGACAACGAGGTGTGAGCGCCGGTCGGTCTCCGCGGACTGGGCCAAGGCACGCGTCTTCCGGCACGGTTACCGCAGCTCTGCCGGCCCAGGGTGGATGACCTACCGCGACGGAATGACCGGCAGCAGCAAAACCGGACGCTGCCCGGCTCGGCTGGCCAGCGTGGTCACGCCGCGGTAAGCCGGACGGTCACGATCACCCGGCAGCTCGTGCCAGTAGGCGCCGCTGCCGCGGAGCTCCCGGCCGTAGGTGAGCTCGTGCGGGCCGGGCAGCTGGTGGGTGTAGTCCTGGCCTCGGACCGAAACGCCGATCCGGTACCCGGCCGGGGCGACGATCGAGAACGGCCAGATCTCCACGTTCGCCTCGTAGGTTTCCCCGGGGGTCACCGGCGCCGGCCCGGTGTGGGCGTGCCACGGCCGGTACGGCAGGGAACGGTCCGGGTCGAGCGCTCGCTGCGAAAGGCGCAGCCAGCCCTGGCCGAGCGGGCCGTGGGGTTCGAACGCGGTGGGGAAGAGCACCTCCTCGCCGCCGGGGGAGAACAGGTGCATCGTCACGAAGAGGTCCGCGTCCTCGGTGGTCGAGGCGACGAACAGGTTCACCGCGGCGGGGCCGGTGATCTCCACCTCCCGGTCCAGCGGGGGCAGGGTGAAGAGCACTCCCTCGGACCGGGCCTCGAACGCGGTCTCGTGCTCCCCGGCCGGTTCCTCCCCGACGAGCGAACCCGCGCCGAGGTCGAGGTGATAGCGGGTCCAGTCGGTGCGGGCGAGCGGCCACTCCTGCTCCGTGCGGACGAAGAAGCTGTCCGGCGTCCTGACCTTGAACTGGACCGGTGGCCGCCGGTCCCAGCCGTTGTCCTCGCCCTTGAGGAAGTGGTCGAAGAACTCGCGCTGCAGCTCGACCCCGTAGTCGGTGTAGAACTCGGTCCAGTGCTCGAGACCGTGGACTTCCAGCCACTTCCGGCTCGAAGCGATCCGGGAGTACGCCTCGAAGTTGCCCCGCGAATGCAGGCCCATGCCACCCCAGTTGGAAGCCGACAGCACGGGCACGGTGATCTTCTCCAGCACTGCGGACCGGCGCCGGTAATAGTCGTTCTCGTACGGGTTCGCGCGCAGCACGTCGCCGATCGCGATGGCGTTGGCCGCCAGCTCTTCGGGCGTTCGCACCGGTTTCCCGGACACCCGGCGGCCGGTGTGCGGGTTCAGCGGCGCCTCACCGCGCCCGTGCTGGACGCGGGTGACCTGGTACGGCATCCAGCTCGGCAGGAACTCGGTCGGGATGCCGCCGTGGTGGGTGTACTCGCGGTAGTAGTCCGAGGCGCCTTCCCACGGGCAGATCGCGGCCAGGTGCGGCGGCGCGAGCTCGGCCACCTGCCACTGGTTGCTGGCCAGGTAGGAGATGCCGAGCAGGCCCACCTTGCCGTTGCTCCACGGCCGGGTGCCGGCCCATTCGATGCTCTCGTAGAGGTCCTGCGTTTCGCGGGGGGAGAAGAAGTCGATCGCGCCCTCGCTGCCGCCGGCGCCGCGGGTGTCGATCCGCACGCAGACGTAACCGCGCGGCACCCAGCGCTCGGGGTCGGGGTACTCCCACACCTGGTAGGCGTTGGTGGAGTGCGCGGCGACCTCGGGGTGCTCGGTCAGGAGCGAGCGGAACTGCGAGGGGAAGCCCTCCTGGAACGAAAGTCCCTTGCCGTACGGGCTCGCCGCGAGCAGCACGGGGTGGGGCGCGTCGTCGTCGGGGCGGAAGATGTCGGCGGCGAGGGTCACCCCGTCGCTCATCGTGATGCGGACGTCCCAGTCGACGCGCATGCCGTCACGCAGTTCGCTCTTGGGCGGGTAGTGCTCGGTCATGAGGGTTCCCTTTTGTTGGGGCTGGTGGGTTTCAGCGCCGCCATCGCGGCGATCCCGGCGAGCGGGAGAACAGTGGGCTAGGGACAAGGCGGTCTGCACCGGAAGCGGGGCCGCGAACGCGAAGATGCCGACACCGAGCACACCGATGCCGGCGAAGCCGCCGATGTTGAGCAGCTGAGGCTTCCGACGTAGGTATCGAAGACGTTCTCGGCCGGCCTTCGGTCCGCGGCGTCCTGCGCGCCGCTCACCTTGACGAGTGCGGCGCCCGCCGGGCCGCGCCGCACGAAGGTAGCGACCCAGCCGCCGTCGATCAGCAGGCTCGACCCGTGGAGGTAGCCGGGGCCGGCGAGCAGCTCGTCGATGGTGTCGCCGAACGGCGTCGGCAGGAACACACCCGCGGCGTGGGCCAGCACGTCGATGGCGCCGAACCGGTCGAGGGCGCGGCCGACGACCTCGGCCGGCCCGCCGTCGGTGGTGACGTCTGCGCGGACGGCCGCCGCGCCGGCCCCGGCGCTCTCGAGCTGTGCGTGGACTTCGCCGAGCCGTGTGCGGTCCCGGCCGACGAGGACCACCTGCGCGCCGGCGTCGCCCAGCTCGCGGGCGATCTGGGCGCCGATGCCGGCGCTCGCCCCGGTGACGACCGCGACCTTGCCCTCGAGTGTCCTGCCCGTACCCGGCACTGTGCGCACCCCGCGTTCACGTTAGAAAACTTGCGTTAAGCGAGTATGCGCAGGGGTGGGCCACTAATGCAAGATTTCTTGCAAAACAGGGTCAGTGATCACCCAGGAGGCGGTCGACCAGCACGTCGAGGGCCTCGTCGGGGTGCTGGTAGCCGAAGATCGCGCGCAGGTAGATGGGCGCGAGCACGATGTCGAAGACCTCGGCGACGGTCGGTGGGCGCGAAAGGCCGGCGGCGTTGTGGTCGATCGCGCGCTGGATCTGGTCGGTCCGCTTGCGCAGGTAGGTCGCGGCCTCTTCACGCCGGGGCGACACGCCCGGGTTGTCAAGCGCCGAGCCGGCGGCGGCCAGTGCCCGGTAGAGGGCGAAGCCTTCGTGGGTGCTGACCTGCCCGGCCACCGAGCGGGCCCAGGCGAGCAGGTCCGCGCGCAGGTCGCCGGTGTCCGGGAACGGCGACTCCTCGTTGAGGTGGGTCACGGCCACGTCGAGGACGAGGGCCTCGATGGTCTTCCAGCGCCGGTAGATGGTGACCTCGTGGATGCCCGACCGTTCGGACACCTCGCGCACGGAGATCGTGTCGCGCCCCTCGCCGAAGAGCGCGCGGACGGCCGTATGCACCGCGTTCCGGGTGCGCGCGGTGCGCCCCCCGGGGCGGGTCCGGTCGTCGGATGCCTCAGTCATCCCCGCAGATTAGCCGAGCGCCCCGATCCTCGGCCCGCTGACGGCGAAACCGAATTCGAGGGGGCGGTAATTTTTGGTTTATTCTCGGCGCGGTTCCGTCATTCCGTGACATATCCGGGAATCCCGAAGGCCGCCTCCGGAAGATTTCCCGGAGGCGGCCTGGGGTCATTCAGCCGCTTTTGGCGGAGCTCACGCCAGGGTGAGGCCGTAAGCCGAAAGCTCACGGGTCAGCGGGTAGAAGTAGCTCACCGACGGGCTGCCGCCGGAAAGCGTGCCGAGGCCCTTCGAACCGTCGTACGCCGGGCCGCCGGAGTCACCGTGGTCGGTGTGGGCGGTGGTGCCGAACTCGTGGTTGAGCACGCCGACGTCGAAGTTCACCGACTGGTCGACCGAGGTCACCTGGCCGGTGCCGCCACCGGTGGTCGAACCCTGCTTGGAGATGCGCTCGCCCACCTTCGGGGCCGCGGCGCTGGTGATGGCCTGGCCGGTGTTGATCCGGCCGGGCCCGGTGCCGTTGGGGCGGGTCAGCAGGCCGGAGTCCGCTCCGGGGCAGTCGCTTTCGACGACCCGCGCACCGCTGACGTCGCCGCCGCTCCAGGTGCCGCCGAGGTTGGTGCAGTGGCCGGCGGTCAGCAGGTAGGGGGTGCTGCCGCGCTTGACGTTGAAGCCGAGGGAGCAGCGGCCCTGGCTGTTCTGGATGGCGTCGCCGTCGGCGATGTAGAGCTCCAGCTTGCCGGTCCGGTGCTCGATCCGGACGCTGTCGCCGTACTGCTTCGTCGCGGTGGTGACCTTCTCCGCGGTGGCCGGGGTCGCCGCCGAGTAGACGGTCACCACGACCTGGTTGGTCGAGGTGTCGATGCCCCAGGCGGTCTGCGGGACGTCACGGACCGAGTCCAGCTTTTCCTTGACGCCGGTCAGCGCCGCGGAGCTGTGCCTGACCTTCTTCGCGGTGAGCCCGGCGGCCCGGACCTTCTGCGCGCCTGCGTCATCAAGGACGTTGACGACGGCCTTGCCGTTGTCGAGGTAGTAATCCCCGGACGCGTCCCCCAGCGAGGCGACCACCTGATCGGCCTGCGCGATGGCCGTGTTCTGGGCGAGCGCGAACGCGGCTTCGCCCGACAGCGGCGCGGCACCGGCGGGCGCGGTGCAGAGCGCACAAGCGAGAGCGCCTGCGGCGAAAGCGGTAAAGGCGAATTTCTTCCGTGCGGTCATCAACATCCTCCGAGCGGGGTTTGGGAAGACGAAAAGAGCTGCGGTGCGCGCACAAAGGGAAGCAGGGAAAACTATCCCCAGCATCGGAGTCGGACACCACCCACGAAAGTCGCCTCTTCACCCAAACTTCACATCGCTTTCCCGTCGCCGTCCGGACCGCCGCAAGCGGTCCTGGCCTCCTTCTGATGAAGACGGCACGAGCGGTACTGATGGTCGCAGCGCTCACCGCGGCCGCCGGAGTACTCGGCGCGACCGGCGCCTCGGCGTCCCCGGCGATGATCTTCAGGTCCACTTCCCAGGGCGCGATGGCCTGGTTGGCGGCAACGCTGCCGGTGGCCGGGACGACCGCGGTGGACACGCTCGACCAGCTCGGCCGCACTTCGGGCAAGGTCGTCATCAAGGTGACCTGAAGTAGTTTTTATCCATTAGGGCAGACCGAATAGCCATCGGTTGACGTGGTGCAGAATCCGGACACATCCTCGGTTTTGTTCGGAGCTCGCCATTTCGTTTCAGCCCGTTGGAGATCGTGTGGGTCCCGATAGTGACAGACGACCACTGTGTCGTGCTCCACAGCCGGTCAGTCTGTCCGCGGCGGAACGCGCGGACTGAGCGGCGATGGATGTTCAGACCGGAACCGCCGGGCTTGACGCGGGGGAAGCCCGGCTGCCGGCCGAATCCCCGCTGGCCATGCCAGAGCAGTCCCTGCGTGAAGGCAGCCTGCGTGTGCGCCGCCACCGCACCTCGCCGCGCCTGATCGGCCTGCGCCGCCTGTACATCCTGGCCGGCACCGCGGCGATGACGGCCGCGGCCTCCTTCATGATGTGGAGCGCGCTCTCGGCCGACGGCGTCACCGTGCTGGAGCTTTGTTTATTGTCGCTGTTCACGGGCTTGTTCGCGTGGACCGCGCTTTCCTTCACCAGCGCCGTGGCCGGCTTCCTCACCGCTGTGTTCAACCGTGGTCACCGGCTGGGCATCGACCCGGACGCGCCATTGCCGGCTGTGCACAGCCGGACCGCGCTGCTGATGCCCCTCTACAACGAAGATCCGGGCCGGGCGCTGGCCGGACTGCGCGCGATCTATGAATCGGTGGCCGAAACCGGCTCGCTGGACCGGTTCGACTTCTTCGTGCTCAGCGACACGCGCCGCGAGGACATCGCGCGCTCCGAGGAACAGGTTTTCGCCGAGCTGCGCGACACCGCGCGGGATGGCCACGAGCGGCTGTTCTACCGCCGCCGTGGCGACAACGGCGGCCGCAAGGCCGGAAACATCGCCGACTGGGTGCGCCGGTTCGGTGGCGCCTACCCGCAGATGCTGATCCTGGACGCGGACAGCCTGATGTCCGGCGACACCATCGTGCGCCTGGTCGCCGGGATGGAGAACAACGCCGGCGTAGGCCTGATCCAGACCCGGCCGGCGGTGATCGGCGGGCACACCCTGTTCGCCCGGACGCAGCAGTTCGGCGGCCGGGTCTACGGCCCGGTGATCGCCCGCGGCGTGGCCTGGTGACATGGCGCGGAAAGCAACTACTGGGGCCACAACGCGATCATCCGGACGCGCGCCTTCGCCGAACAGGCCGGCCTGCCGGCGCTGCCCGGACGCAGGCCGTTCGGCGGCCACGTGCTCAGCCACGATTTCGTCGAGGCCGCGCTGATGCGCCGCGGCGGGTGGGCCGCGCACATGCTGCCGTACCTGAAAGGCAGTTACGAGGAAGGCCCGCCCACCCTGGCGGCCCTGCTGGTGCGCGACCGCCGCTGGTGCCAGGGAAATCTGCAGCACGGCAAGGTGGTGGGCAGCCGTGGCCTGCACTGGATCAGCCGCGCGCACATGATGATCGGCATCGGCGACTACCTCACCGCGCCGATGTGGGCCCTGCTGATGGTGGCCGGCATCGCCGTGCCGCTCTCCCAGGGAGGCGTCGCGCAGGGCGAGGAACAGGTGGTGGGCCTGTTCGGCGTCACGATGGCCGTGCTGCTGGCGCCGAAGGTGCTGGGCTACCTGGCTTTGCTGTTCGACCCGGCCGGCCGCCGCGGCTGTGGCGGCGCCGCCCGCGCGTTCCTCTCCATGGTGGTGGAAACCGTGCTGTCCGCTCTGCTGGCACCGGTGGTGATGTACGCGCAGTCGCGCGGGGTGGCCGAAGTACTGCTCGGCAAGGACTCCGGCTGGGACGCGCAGCAACGCGACGAGGGCAGGCTGCGCTGGTGGGCGTTGCTGAAGAGCTACGGCTGGCTGAGTGTGCTGGGTGCTTTCATGGGTGCTCTGGCGTGGGCGGTGTCCCCGGCGCTGGCGGTGTGGATGTCGCCGCAGGTGGTGGGCATGGTGCTGGCCGTCCCGCTGGTGGCGCTGACCTCTTCTCGCGGCCCGGGCGGCCGGCTGCACCGGCTGGGCCTGCTGGACATCCCCGAGGAGAACGCCCCGCCGCCGGTGCTGGCGCGCGCGGCACAGCGCGGAGAAGGCGCGGGTCAGTAAGGGGCTGGCCGGTCAGCTTGAGCGGGGTGTGGGGGTAACCCGTCGCTGGAGTCTCGGGTTACCTCGGCGCGGACGGCTTCGACGAGCGTTTCGACTTCGGGCTGGACCTGATCCTCAGTTCGTGACGATGATCGCCACCGATCCGTGCTCGTGACCCGCTCAGTCGGCCTTCGACAGCTGCCCGAGGTGCTCCGCCAGCATCCGCGAAGACCGCTGGCCAGCCGGGCCGAGCAGCTGCGGCGCCCCGCCGGTCACCACGCCCAGCCCACCGATCAGCACCAGCAGCCGGTCGGTTTCGTGCGCCGGATCCAGGGTCGCGGGCAGCTCCCCGCGCGCGATGGACTCGGTGAACGCGTGCTTCAGCCAGGCGGTCAGGGCGCCGTAACCGGATTCGCGGCCTTCGCGGGCCACGAGGCGGTGCGCGCCGCGGTCGCCCCAGAAGGCGAGCCAGACGGTCCAGGTGTGGAGGCGGTCTTCGTCCAGGGGCAGCAGCGCCTGGGCGCCGCGGCTGATCGCGTCGAGGCCGGTGCTGCCGTGGACCGCGTGGACGATCCGCTCGGCCGCGACCTTGTTGTTGTAGCGCAGGACCGAGGCCATCAGCTCGGCCTTGTCCTCGAAGTAGTGCGTCACCGAGCCGGTGGTCACCCCGGCTTCGGCGGCGACCGCGCGCACGGTCGTGGCCGGCACGCCCTGGACCGCGACGAGGCGCCACGCCGCCGCGATCAGGCGATGGCGGCTGCCGGGGTCCCGCGTGCGACGTGCCACGAATGGATCCTAGCGGGCATAACAAACGTTGCGTAACCTGCGTCACGTAACACTCGTTCTTACTTTCGAGTAGGCAGTGACGCCGGCGAGGGAGGACGCATGACCGCACCGCCGCGTGGACGCACGGTGACCGAGGTCGGCGTGCTCTTCGGCTTCGGCGCCGACGCCGTCGTCGCGGCCTGGCGGGCGGTGCGGCTCGGCCGGTTCGCCTGGCGCGAGGCCGTGGGGCAGATGTGGTTCCTCGCCGGGGTGACCGCGCTGCCCTCGGTGCTGGTGATGATCCCGTTCGGGGTGGCGGTCGCCGCGCAGGTCGGCTCGCTCACCGCGCAGATCGGCGCGCAGGCCTACAGCGGCGCGGTGGTCGGGCTGCTGGTCGTCGGCCAGGCCGCGCCGCTGGTCTGCGCGCTGATGATCGCCGGGGTCGGCGGGTCCGCGATGTGCGCGGACCTCGGCGCCCGGACGATCCGCGAGGAGACCGACGCCCTCGAGGTGATGGGGCTGCCGGTGCTCGAACGGCTGGTGCTGCCGCGGGTCCTCGCGGCGGTGGTGGTCACGATGCTGCTGGACGCCCTGGTCATGGCCCTCGGGATCACGGTGAGCTTCGTGTTCCAGGTCAGCGGCCAAGGCGTGGCCGCGGGCAGCTTCCTCGGCACGATGACGGACTTCGCGCACCTGTCGGATTTCGTTGTCTCACTGGTCAAATCGGCGGTCTTCGCGCTGCTCGCCTCCGGTGTCGCGTGTTTCAAGGGGCTCACCGCGAAGGGCGGGCCGGCGGGCGTCGGCAACGCGGTGAACGAAGCCGTGGTGCTCGCGTTCCTGCTGGTGTTCATCGCCAATATCGGCATCGGCGAGCTGTACGCGCTGATCGCGCCGCCGGACGGTGGGGCCTGATGGTCTTCCCGCTGACCCGCAGGCTCAGCCGGCCGGCGCACCGGGTCCACCGGGCGCTCGCCGAGTGCGGAGCCCAGTTCACGTTCTACGCCAAGGCGATCGCGGACGTGCCGGTCGCCGTCACCCGGCACTGGCGGCACATCGTGCGGCTGATCGCCGAGATCAGCTTCGGCTCGGCGACGCTGCTGGCCGGGGGCGGCGCCGTCGGCGTCGTGTTCGCGATGAGCTTCGTCACGGGCTCCCAGATCGGGCTGGAGGGCTTCCGCGGACTGGACCTGGTCGGGCTCTCCCCGGTGTCCGGCGCGATGTCCGGGCTGGTGAACACGCGCGAGCTGGCGCCGGTGGTGGCCGGGATCGCGCTGGCCGCCAAGGTCGGCACCGGGTTCACCGCACAGCTGGGCGCGATGCGGATCGCCGAGGAGATCGACGCGCTCGAGGTGATGTCCGTGCGCTCGCTGCGGTTCCTGGTGACCACGCGGATGGTCGCCGCCTTCGTCGCGGTGATCCCGCTGTACCTGGTCGGCCTGTTCGCCTCCTATGTCGCGACCCGCTTCGTCGTGGTCGAAGTGAACGGGCAGTCCGGCGGCACCTACGACTACTACTTCCACCTCGTGCTGCCCCCTCAGGACATCGCGCTCTCCCTCGGCAAGGCCCTGCTGCTGGCGATGATCGTGACGATGGTGCACTGCTACTACGGCTATCACGCCTCCGGCGGCCCGGAAGGCGTCGGCCGGGCGGCCGGACGGGCCCTGCGCACGAGCATCGTGCTGATCATGGTCGCCGACATCCTGGCCACCTTCGCCTTCTGGGGCGTCTTCCCGACGCTTCCCGGCCTCGGGGCGGGCCAATGATGGCGTTGCGCGGAATTCTGGGCCTGATCGCCGCGGCGGCGCTGATCGGGTTCGTGATCGCGTACGGCGCGGGGGCGTTGAACACCGATCCGCGCGTGGTTTCGGACCTGCCGCCGCAGAGCGCCGGGATCGCCGAACGGTCCACTGTGGAATACCGCGGCGTGGTAGTCGGCACGGTCGAATCGGCGAGCGGCGACGCGCACCGCACCCGGCTGGTCCTGCGGCTCTCGCCCGGGCAGGCGGGGCGGATCCCGGCCGGGGTGCGCACCCGGGTCCTGCCCCGCACCCTGTTCGGCGACCAGTACGTCGACCTGGTGCCGCCCGAGGTCCCGTCGGGGCACCTGGACCTCGGGGCGCCGATCCCGCCGGACGACTCGGCCGGCACCGTCGCGCTGTACACCGCCTACACGCGGCTTTACGGTGTGCTGCAAGCACTGCAGCCGGCCAGGATCACCGCCGCCCTGGCGACGGTGAGCGAGGCGCTGGACGGCCGGGGAGCGCGGCTCGGCCGCCTGATCGACCAGGCCCACGACCTGACCGACGAGGCCCCCGCCCTGCTGAAGACCTTCGGCGACACGTTGGGCTTCGTATCCGATCTGAGCAGCCGGCTCAGCGACGTGGCGCCGCAGGGCATCCAGGCGCTCAAGGACGCGACGGTGCTCTCGGAACACCTGACCGGGCACCGCGAAGACATCGAAGCACTGCTCAGCGGCGGGCTTGCGCTGAGCGATCAGGCCCGGCAACTGCTGGACGGCAACCAGGACCGGATCATCAAGATGGTCGACAGCGGCGGGAAAGTCCTCGGCACCACCGCACAGCACGCCTCCGGGCTCGGCGACCTCCACGACGGGCTCGACCGGCTGCTGACCGCCCTGCCGGGGCCGTTGAGCCAGGGGCCGTGGCTGTCGACCGAATCGGACGTGACCTTCGAGGGGAACCGGCCGTACACGGGAGCCGACTGCCCGCGGTACGGCGAGCTGACCGGGCCGAACTGCACAGTGTCCCAAAAGGATGTTCCCGAAAAGGAGCCGCCGCCGAACGGTGCGTCCACAAAGGATAGTACCGCGCCGGGCGGCACGTCCGGCCCGGTCGGCAGCGAGCAGGAGGCGGCCGCGCTGAGGGCGTTCGCGGCGCGGCTGCCGGACGCGGCCCCGGCTTCCGCCTCGCGGGACGGGCTGCTCGGCCTGCTCGCGGGCCCGCTGCTGCGCGGTGCGGAGGTGCTGGTGCCATGAGGCGGGGCGAACTGATCCGGACGCTGGTCAAACTCGGCGCGTTCGCCGTGGTCTGCGTCTTCTGCGCGGTATTGGTGACGAACACGCTGACCCGGCCGCTCGGCCAGGCGGCCACCGGGTTCACCGCGCTGTTCACCGACGCGGCCGGGGTGCGGCCGGGCAGCGACATCCGGATCGCCGGCGTGCGGGTGGGCCAGGTGGACGCGGTGAAGGCCCGCGACGGCGTCGCGGTGGTGTCCTTCGAGGTGACCGACGACCAGCCCGTGCCCGCCGACGTCACCGCGGCGGTCCGGTACGCCGATCTGCTGGGGGAGCGGTACATCGCGCTGTCCGCGGGTGGCGGGCACGCCGGTGCGCTGCCGCCGGGCGCGACCGTGCCGTTGGAGCGCACGAAACCGGCACTCGACCTCACGGCGCTGTTCAACGGGTTCAAGCCCGTCTTCCAGCTGCTGCAGCCGGCGGAGGTGAACCAGCTGGCGAAGGAGATCGTCGCGGTCTTCCAGGGCGAGGGGCCCACCATCAACGCACTGCTGTCCAAAACGGTCTCGCTGACCCGGACCTTCGCCGGGCAGGACCAGGTGATCGGCCGGGTGCTGGCCAACCTGCAGCCGGTGCTCGACACGATGATCGGGCACGAGCAGGACTTCAAGGACCTGGTCAGCGGGCTCGGTGCGCTGGTGCACGGACTGGCCGGCAACCGCCAGGAGATCACCGACGCGCTGGACAGCGGCGCCGAGCTGTCCGCGACCGTCTCGGACCTCGTCCGCGCGGCCCAGCCGGCCGCGCAGCGGGACATCGCCGCCCTCAACGAGTTCTCCGGCGCGCTGGTGACGAACCAGCGCCCGATCGCCGAGGCGCTGGGCGACCTGCCGAAAGCGCTGGGCAAGCTCGACACCGTGCTCGGGTACGGGGCCTGGGCCAACGTCTACTTCTGCGGCCTGGGCATCAACCTCGGCCCGGCCACCATCGACCTCGGCGCCGGCCCGCATTCGGCGGTGTGCCGATGAGGACGCCGTTCCGGCACCGGGACCCGGCCCGCCTGGCCGGGGGCGGGATCGCGCTGCTGCTGGTCACGCTGGCGGTCACCATCGGCCTGCCGCAGCTCGTCTTCTACGGGCGCACGGCCGAGTACTCCGCCGAGCTGGCCAACGCCGCCGGGCTCCGCGCCGACGACCAGGTGCTGATCGCCGGGGTGCCCGCGGGCCGGGTCGCCGCGATCACCCTGGCGGGCGACCGGGTGCGGATCGGCTTCCGGCTCGACCGGGACCAGCCGCTCGGCACGGCCACGACGGCGGCGGTGAAGATCCAGACCGTGCTCGGCAAGCGGTACCTCGACGTCCACCCGGCCGGCGGGCCGCCGCTGGCGCCGGGCGGCACCATCCCGCTCGCCCGGACCTCGGTGCCGTACTTGCTCGACGACCTCGGCCGGTCCGCCGCCGCGACCACCCAGGGGCTGGACCTCGGCGGCCTGCGCACGATGATCACCACCCTGCAGGCCAACGCGCCCGACGCCCGGCTCGCAGGGGAGGCGCTGCAGGGCGTCGGCGCGGCCACCGCGGTGTTCGACAAGTACAGCCGGCAGCTCCAGGACCTCCTGGCCGGCGCCAAGGCGGTCACCGGCACCCTGGCGGGCCAGCAGGACAGCCTGGTCCGGCTGCTCGGCGACACCGACCTGATCACCAGCGCGCTGGTCCGGCGCAAGAACACGCTGAACACGCTCATCAGCCAGGTTTCGGCCACGAGCGGCAGCATCCGGTCCTTCCTGGACACCAACCGGCCGCTGCTCGACCCGCTCCTGGACCGGCTCGACCGCGCACTGCGCGTCCTCGCCGACAACCGCGCGCAGCTGGACCGGACCGTCGAAGAACTCGCGCCGACCGGCCGGTACCTGGCGAACGCCACGGGCAACGGCCCGTGGCTCGACACCCTCGGCCCCGCCGGCCCGGTGCCCGACAACGTGCTGTGCCTGGCCGGCCTGGTGAAGGGGTGCAAATGAGCGCGGCGGCGAAAGTGGTGAGCCTCTTCTGCGTGTGCGGCCTGCTGGTGGCCGGCGGCTTCCTGCTGCTCCGGCCGGCGCCGCAGACGACGGTCGTCGCCGAGTTCACGCAGGCCGAGGGCATCTACCCGGGCAGCAAGGTCAGTGTGCTCGGGGTGCCGGTGGGCAGCGTCGGCGCGGTCGAGCCGGACGGCGCCGGGGTCCGGGTCACCCTGTCCCTGCCGGCGGGCACCGGCGTGCCCGCGGACGCGCAGGCCTGGGTCATGTCGCCGGCGGTGATCAGCGACCGGTACGTCGAGCTGACCCCGGCCTACACCCACGGCGCGCGGATGCCGGACGGCGGCGTGATCCCGGCCGGGCGGACGCATTCGCCGGTGAACTGGGACCAGCTGATGAGCTCGCTGAACACCCTGCTCACCACGTTCGCCCCCGGCACCGCGGACCAGGGCGCGCCGCTGGGCGAGCTGCTGCACTCGACCGCGCGGCTGCTGGCCGGGCACGGGCAGGAGTTCAAGGACGCGGTCACCCGGATCGACCAGAGCAGCGGGTTCGCCGCCGGGCAGCTGCCGGACGTGGCGGGCCTGCTGGACACCCTCGGCGGGCTGGTGTCCACACTGGACAAGAACAAGTCCGCTGTGGACTCGGTGACCGCGTCGGTGAACCTGGCGGCGGACGAGTTCGGGCGGCAGCAGGACGCCGTCGCGTCGGCGATCGGCGACCTCTCCGTGGCGATGGACGATCTCGCGAAACTGCTGAAGGACCACGGGGCGACCCTGACCGAGGACGTCACGCTGGCCGGCACGCTCGCCGGCGACCTGGCGCGGCGGCAGCAGCAGCTCGCGGAGATCCTCGACACCTTCCCCCTGGCCGGGCAGAACCTCGGCAACGCGATCTCACCCGACGGACGGCTCCGCGTCCGGCTGGACTTCTCCACCAACCTCAGCCAGTTCGAGGCCGGGCGGGCGCTGTGCGAAAAGTTCCCGATCCCGCTGTGCTCGGGCGCCGGGCTGGTCAACCCGATCGCCTTCCCGCCGGACGCGGGCGATCCGCTCGGCCTGCCGGTCTCGAAGGGCGCGAAATGAGGAAGATCGCCTACTGCGCGGCGGTGACGCTGGTGGCCACCACGGTCGGCGGCTGCGGGGTGAGCCTGCAGAACCTCGACCTGGGCCGGGATGTCGACGGGCCCTCCTACGAGCTGAGCGCGGTGTTCACGGACGCCTCCGGGCTGCCGGTCGGCGGGCAGGTCAAGCTGGGCCCGGCGGAGGTGGGCCGGGTCGTCGCGATGCGGTCGGAGGACTTCACGGCGCACGTGACGCTGCGGCTGCGCCAGGACGTGCGGCTGGCCGACGGCACCCGCGCCGAGCTGAAGCTGAGCACGGCGCTGGGCGACCAGTACGTCGACCTGCAGCCGCCGGCCGAGGCGGGGGCGGGGTTCCTGGCCCCGGGCGGAACCATCCCGGTCGCCGACACCACGCGCGGGCCGGACGTAGAAACCACGCTGGCCACGCTCGGCACGGTGCTCGACAACAGTGGTTTCGAGCATGCCAGGACGATCGTGACCGAGCTGAACACCGTGCTGTCCGGCCGCGAGGGGAAGGTCCGGGACCTGCTCTCGCGGGCCGACGGCATCCTCGGCACGCTCGAGGACCGGTCGGCCGACTTCACCCGCGCCCTCGGCTCGATCGACCGGCTGAGCAAGCTCGCCGCGGACAACAAAGCCGTGCTGGACCAGGCTTTCGGGCAGATCACCCCGGCGATCGAGATGCTGCGCGGCGAGCAGGGCTCGCTCGACGCGCTGCTGGCGGGGCTGACCCCGCTGGCCAAGAGCGCGAACGACACCCTCGGCCGGGCCGAGGACACGGTCGCCGGGATGACCCGCGACCTCGGCCCGGTGCTGGACGCGCTGAACGGGTTCAGCGGCCACCTCGGCGACACGCTCGGGAAGCTCAAAACGGTGACCGGGCTGCTCGAAAACGCGGTCCCGGGGGACTACCTCGACATGCGGCTCACCCTCGACGTGCCCGGTTCGCTGGTCTCGCTGTTCAGCCCGGCGACGGTGTCGGCGCTGGGCTCCGGGGTCACCGGCGACCTCAGCGGGCTGTTCCTGGGCGGCACCCGGTGAACCGGCGGCTGCCCTGGGTGCAGCTGGCGGTCTTCGTCGTGATCGGCGGGTTCTGCTCCGCCTACCTCGCGGTCACCGCGGTGGGGCCCGCGCAGTTCCGGGCCGCCACCTCGGTGACCGTGGAGATGCCCGACGCCGGCGGTCTCTCGCCGGGCGCGCCGGTGACCTACCACGGGGTGCGCGCGGGATCCGTCGACGCGGTGCGGCTGCGCGAAGACGGCCTCGGCGCGGACGTGCGGATCAGCATCGACGGGAAGCTGCGGGTCCCGGCCAGCGCCACCGTCGCCGTCACGCAGGACACCGCCGTCGCGCTCAAGCATCTCGACCTGCGCCCGGCCGACGACCGCGGCCCCTACCTCGCCGACGGCGGGGTGATCCGGGCCGGGCAGGTCGTCCGGGCGCTGCCGCTGGAAACCTTGCTGGCCAACCTGGTCAAGGTGACCGGCAGCGTGGACCCCGGAGACCTCACCACGATCGCCGACGAACTGTCGGCCGGCCTCGCCGGCACCGCGCCGCAAGCGGAGTCCCTGATCGACCGGGGCGAGCAGATCACCACCGAGCTGGGCCGGATGCGGCCGACCGTCACCACGCTGCTGACCGGGGCCGGCTCCTTCCTGGGCCAGGGCACGGGCGACCGCCTGCCCGCGCTGGTGAGCTCGCTCGGCCACCTGACGGCGGAACTCCGCGGCCTCGAACCGAAAGCGACGCCGCTGCTGGAAAAGGCCCCGGCCCTGCTCGACCAGCTCGTCCCGCTGCTGCGGGACAACCAGCAGGGCGTGAGCGTGCTGCTCGCGAACCTCGTGTCGCCTCTGCAACTGGTGGCGAGCCGGACCGACGCGCTCGGCGAGCTGCTCACGGCCGTGCCCCAGGGGCTCTCGGACCTGGCGAAGGCGGGACGGGGCGACCACGCGGTGCTCACCCTGGTACTGGCCCAGGGCGGGCTCTGTTACTACCCGGCGCAGCGGCGCACGCCGACCGACACCGCCCCGCGTGATCCCGGGCTGGACTACGGGTGCACCGGCGGCCAGACCGGCGGCTTCGGCGTCCGGGGCGCCGCGAACGCACCCCGCCCGGACCCCGGGCCGGCCGGACCCCCGCCCGCCGCGGGCACCGGCTCGTGGCCAACCCTCTATTCCCAAGGAGCGCGATGATGAAGAAGGCAGCCACCGGTGTGGTGAAAACCCGGACGAGGGCGGTGGCCGGCCGGAAACCGGCGGCTCCGGTCGTGCCTTCGCCCAGCCCGCGGCTCAGTCCCCAGCCCAGTCCCAGTCCCCGGCCGCGGCCGGAGGTCCTGGCCGAGCCGGTCGAGGAGCCGGTGTCCACCGTGGACTCCATGCCCACCGCGGAGCCGGTGTCCACTGTGGAACCGGTGGCGGCGGACGAGGCCGGGGAACCTCCGGCCGCGCCGGCGAAACGCCGGTGGCCGCGGCCCCGCGTGATCGTCGCCGGTCTCGTCGCGCTCGTGCTGCTCGGTGCCGCCGGATTCGCGGGATGGCAGTGGTACCAGCAGCGTCAGCTCGAATCCGACCGCAGCGAGGCGGCGGACGCGGCGAAGCTCTACGCCGCGGACCTGACCGATTACGACTACGGGAAGATCGCCGAGAACTTCAAGACCGTCGCGGCGAACTCCACGCCGAACTTCACCCAGCAGTACCAGGCGGTCACGAACAACCTGACCGGGGTGCTGGCCCAGTACAAGGCGGTGTCGAAGAGCAAGCTGGTGCAGGCCGGGATGGTGTCGGCGACCGGCGACCGCGCGGTGGTCCTGCTGGCGGTGGACCAGACCATCACCAACACCAACAGCCCGCAGCCCCGGGTCGAGCGCAACCGCATGCAGCTCACCCTGCTCAAGCAGGACGGCAAATGGCGCCTCGACGACGTGCAGCTGGTCTGAGCGGCCGGGCTCAGGCGTCCGACGTCCGGCGCAGGGCCAGCCCGACGGCGGCCCGCAGCGAGGCGGTGATCCGTTCGGGGTGGAACCGGTCGGGGTCGGTGAGCACCAGGCGGGCCGCCGACTCGAACAGCGCGACCAGGGTGTGCGCGACGATCTCGGGGTCCAGCTCGGGCGGGGCGGACAGCGCGCCGAGGAATCCCCGGGCCAGTCCTTCGGCTCGGCCGAGCACGAGGGTGCGCGCGCGGTCGCGGGCCGCGTGGAACTCCGGCGGCATCCCGGGCGCGGGCATGACGACGCAGAGCCAGCGGTCGGGGGTCGCGCGCACGGCGGACAGGAAGCCGTCCAGGGTCCGGGCCAGCGCGTCGCCGACGTCCGGCGGGCCGGCGGCCGGTTCCAGGTCCAGCGCCGCCATCACCTGCTCCATCGCCTGCCCGGCCTCGCGCTGGAGCAGGTCGTCCAGCAGTTCGGCGCGGTTGGCGTAGATCCCGTAGACGACGGGCTTGGTCACCCCGGCCTGCTCGGCGACCGCCTCCATGGTCACGGCGGTGTGGCCGCGGGCCGCGACGAGGTGCAGCGCGGCGTCCAGCAGCTGGGCGCGCCGCTGTTCCGCCGGCACGCGGGGCGCGTAGGCCCGGCGTTTGCGGCCTTCGGCTGAGCTGGTGGGCACCGCGTTCCTCCTCGGGTTGGTGGACAGGAAAACTACGGTACCGTAGGATAATGCTACGCGAGCGTAGTAATTGGATTGCGTGAAGGAGCTTGGGATGAGCCGCAGCAAGGACGTCACGCCTGCCGAGGACTACGGGTTCTTCGGGCCGGGCTCGATCACCTGGAAGGTGTGGGGTTACCCGACCTCGCTCACGGTCGGCCTGCAGCGCGCGGTCGTCGTGGAGGAGATGGATCCCGCGCTGGTCGCGGCCGTGACGGAGACGCACGGCATCTACGACCGCCCGCGCACCCGCTACGACCGCACGGTGCGGTACTTCGCCATGGTGGCCTTCGGGGACAGCCGGTCCACCTCGAAGGTGGCGGACGTGCTGGTGAAGGTGCACTCGCGGGCGGTCGGGATCGAGCCGTACAGCGGCGCGGTCTACGACGCCAACGACCCGCGGTCGCAGCTGTGGATCCTGCTCACCGGCTGGCATTCCGTCCTGCACTCCTACGAGAAGTACGGGCCGGGCAAGCTCACCCCGGAAGAGGACGCGCGGTACTGGGCCGAGTGCGCGGTGGCAGCGGAGCTGCAGACCTGCGACCCGGCCGACGTGCCGCGGGACAGCGAAGGGGTGCGCGCCTACTTCGAGCGGATGCGTCCCCAGCTGTCGGCCTCCGAATACGCGCGCAACGCGATGAACCACCTGCTCAATGGCGAAGCCGCGCTGCCGCCGGTGCCCGCTTTCGCCCGCCCGCTGGCGAAGCTGGTCTCGCGTGCGCTGCGCGCCGCCACCCTGGCGACGATGCCCCGCTGGATGCGCGAGGCAGTGGGCATCCACCAGTCACGCCTGGTCGACGCCCTGATCACGCCGGGCGCCCGCACCGTCTTCCGGCTCCTGCACGTCAACCGCCGGGTGGAGCTGCGGCTGCTGCGTTTCCTCTCGCCCGGCACGTTCCCGGTGGCGGCGCCGGCCCTGGCCGGGGTGCCCGCCGTCAACCCCGCGGTACTCACCCCGGCCGAGGCCCGCGAACGTTACGGCTACGACAAACCCGCCGAGGCGCACCTCGAACTGCGCCGCCGCCAGCGCGACCGGGCCCTGGCCGGCACCACCCCCAGCGACGACGTCATCCGTGACTCACAACCGGTTCTGGGGCCGATCGCCTGACCGCCGCGAGGACCGGAATCTTCCGTGGCGTGCGTCTCGGATCACGGTTCCTCGGCGGATGCCGGTTTCCGGAGTCCTTCGATGATCAGGTCGGCGACGGCTTCGGCGTGCCGTTCGATCGCGGCGGGTTCGAAAGGCGAGTCGCCGAACAGCCGCCGGGTCATGCCTTCTTGGCTGAACATCGCCCCGCCGCCCGAGGTGATCAGGTAGTACAGGGTGTTGGCGGGCACGTCGCGGAGCCGGCCCGACTCGACCAGTTCGCCGTACAGCGGGGCGAAGGCAGTCAGCACCGGGAGGACAAAGGTCTCGAGGAGGTGGTCGAGCCGTTCGCTCTGCTGTCCGGCTTCGCTGGTGATCACCCGCTGGAGGTCCGGGTTGCGCGCCGAGAAGCTCACGAACGTACGGACCATGGTCCGCAGGCGGACCTCGGGATCGGCGGTGGCGTCGTCGGCCTGGGCAAGCTCGGCCACCAGACCGCCGAAGCCCCAGTCGACCGCCGCGTGCCAGACGCCGTCCTTCGACCCGAACCGTTGGTGCAGCAGGTTGTGGCTCACCCCCAGCGAGCGGTTGAGATCCCTGACCGAGACGCCCTGGTAGCCGTGGACGGCGAAGGCGTGCAGCGCCTCGGCGAGCATGCGGTCTTCCGTCGCCGGCGCGGCTCCGTTCTTCGGCCTGCCGCGCCGTCTCGGCCCCACCTCGGTCATGTCCGCGATCCTACCGGCGGCCCGGCGGTCCCGGTTCACCGCTCAAGGACTGCTTTCACCGCCTCCAGGTACCCCTCGTGCGCCGATCCGTCCGACAGATTCGCGAGCATGGACTCTTCGACGTCCGCGGTGTCGTCGACCAGTACCGACATGTCGCGGCGGAAGTATGTCCCTTGTGGATGGTCGGTGAAGGTGTACGCGATCTGGCAGCGGACGCCCGCGGTGAGGAGGCGGTCGGTTTCGATCACCCAGGTGTGGCCCGGCGCGGCGAGGGTGGCGAGCCACTCCGTGCGGAATCCCGTCGGGTCGTCGGGCGGGCGGATGACTTCGATCCACCGGGCACCGGCTGCGGCGGGTGCCTGCGTGGCGCCTTCGACCGCCGCGGTCACCGGGTGGGTGCCGACCCAGTTGGCCGGTGTGGTGACGAATTCGTAGACCTGGCCGGGGTTTCGTCCGATGGTGGTCTCCGCGCTGGTCTGCACGATCCGCATGAACTGTCCTTTCCGGTCAGGCTTTGACGGCGGCTTCGTGCTCGTAGCCCGTCAGCTCGCCCGGGTCGGCGTCGGCGGCACGAGCGTCCGCGATCTGTTTGGCCTGGTTGCGTTGCCAGGCTTCGGGATCCTGTCGGAGTTTCGCGCGTCGGGCTTGGACGACGCGGATGGCCGCGGAGAGCACGCCTTCGGCCGGACCGGCGGCGGGCAGGCCGAGTTCGTCGCACAGGGTGTTGCCGTGGAACCGGCGGGTCAACGCGTACATCGTGTGCAGGCCCAGGTGCGGCGGGATCGAGAGCACTTCGTGGAGTACGTCTACGACTGCCTCGATGGTGGCTTTCGCGAGCACGCCGGATTCGGGGATGAGGGGGCCTGTGACGGTTTCGAGGAGGTCGTCCACGCGCTTGGCTTCGTCGTGGCCGGCGATGCCCTCGATCAGCCGCGGGTCGATGCCCAGGACGTGCCCGACGTACCACCAGTAGCGGTAGAGCGAGTGTTGTTCGGTGCTGGTGAGGTCGAAGCCCATGAGCGCCTCGGCCCGGTAGGAGGTCACGGTGAAGTCCATCCAGGTCCGGGCGAGGTCGACCTGGTTGATGGGGGCGCCGAGGGCGGCCTCGTCGTACCCGCGGGTCCGCGCGAGACGCCGCATGTGTGCGTGCAGCATCCGCACCTGGAGCGTGCCGATGTAGCCGGGTGCGCCGCGGCGCATGGCGCCGGGCAGAGTGGCGATGCGGACCCACTTGCCGGTTTCGTCGATCCGCCTGCGGGCGCCGTCGATCAGGCGTCCGGTGGTCGCGAGGACCGTGGAGATCGAGGGTGATTGGTACACGCGGACCAGCGCGCCGGCCGATAGGGAGATGGCGTGTACCGGATTGGGCATGCTGTACTGCGGCAGCGGTCCGTCGTCGAGGAGCGCGTCGTCGACGTAGTCCGGTACCGATTCGGCTTGGGTGAGTAGCGCGGCGACGGCCGGTGGCGGATCCGTGAGCGAGGCGAGGCCGTCCGCGATTCCTTGCGCGAGCGCGATTCGCACGGTTCGGCCGTGCTCGTGGATTTCGTCGACGACGGCGTCGGCGAGCGGGTCGGCTGTGGTCAGTGCCCAGGCCATCGGGTCTGCCCGGTCCGTGCCGAATTGGGCGGCCACGGTCGATCGCCGGCTGCGCTGCGTGGGCCAGGCCGGTGCTTGCGGTGTCTGTCCGATACTCACGGGTCGCTCCGATCTAGGCGCTGACCAGGCGATAGCGGGCCATCATGCACTGGTCTTCGTGGTCGATGATGTGGCAGTGCCAGACGTAGCCCTGCAAGTCCATACCGGACGGTGCGCGGAACACCGCGTCGGGATCGAACCCGAGCTCGTCGGCGGTCGGGAAGCGGACCACGAAGCGGGTGACCATGTTCTGCGGGCAGCGGATCGTGTCCTTGGGCCCGGCCTCCCAGGCGGCCGGGGGCTGCGGCCGGCCGGTCAGGAAACGGTTCGCCGACGGCGCCCAGAAGGTGCCCTGCTCCGGGCGCGGGTAGGCGCGCAGGTAGCCCGCGAGGTCGAACGCCTGGCGGTTGAGAATCCGCATGTTCACCAGGTGCAGGTGGATCGGGTGGTCCTCCAGTGACGCGTTGACGACCTCCCACAGTTCCGTGGTGCCCTGCCGGGGTGTCACCATGGGGTCCTGGCCGTAGCAGAGGTTGTTCAGCCCCATGCTCACCGGCGGCCAGGTCTGCGCGAGGGCCTGGGTGAGCGAGACGACCCGGGTGCGCGTGGGCGCCTGCACCGCGGGGAGCGCCGTCGGCTGACGGGCGCCTCCGCGCAGGCGGTCGGGCAGGCTTCCGGTGTCCCCACTCGATCCGGTGCCGACAAAGCGCACAAGGTCACGCAGCGCCTCCGCCCCGGTCGCGGCCCGGACGGAGACGGCTTCTTCCTGATCGTTGGTCAGCTCGACGGTCTCCCCGGAACTGAGGCCGGAGAAGTCCACCACGAGGTCGATGCGTTCCCCCGGCGTCACGCGCACCTTCGTGGTGCGCACCGCCGAGTCGAGCAGGCCGCCGTCATTGCCGATCACCCAGAACGGCATCCGGTTGGTGAAGAACAGGTGGTATCCGCGGACATTGGACGCGTTGAGCACCCTGAACCGATAGCGGCCCCGGGCCACCCGGAAATAGGGCGACACCATGCCGTTCACCGTCATCCGGTCGCCGATCATGCCGCCCTCCCAATGCCCTTGGGGGACGTAGCGGACGGTGCGGAAGTTCAGCGACCCGTCGTCGTGGAACCGCCGGTCGGCCAGGATCAGCGGGATCTCGAACTCGCCGCTGGGCAGGCCGAGCGGGTTGTCCGCGGTGCCCGTGTCGAACTCGTCTCGCAGGAAGTACATCCCGGCCAGACCGGCGACGACGTTGAGCCTGGTGATGCCCATCGCGTGGTCGTGGTACCACAGGTTCGCCGCCTGCTGGGGGTTCTCGTGCCGGTAGGCCATCGAGCTGCCGGGCCGGAAGGTGTCCTCGGGATGCCCGTCCATTTCCGGGCTGGTGACCGCGCCGTGCAGGTGCACCGAAAGCCGCGGTTTCGTCCGGTCCTCCTCGGACGCCCCGTCCAGGCTCGGGTCGACGTCCGCGGCGAACAGGTGGGTGCCGAGGGAGTTGTCGAAGGTCAGCGCGATCGGCTGGCCGGTGTGCGCCTCGAGCGTCGGGCCGAGGTACTCCTGGCCGCCGTAGGACCAGGTCGGCGCGGTCCCGAGGTCGCGGTGGAACCGGTGGCTCGACGCGGCGACGGCCAGCGTCCGGTCGCCCGTGAGGACCGGCGGGACGGGCATCTCGTCGACGTAGGGAGTCAGTGCCGGCGAAGGAAAAGTGAGGCCGCCCTCCGGTGGCGGCGGGGGCAGCGCGGCAAGAGCGTGGCCCGGAGTCTGGATCGCCACGCCCGCGGCCAGGCCGAGTCCGGTCGCCAGGAAGCCACGCCGGGACAGGTAACTCGTCATGCGTGCGAACGTAGGTTCGTAAGTTGTCACCTGTCAATATTTAGCTCTGGTTGTCACCACTTCGGGGAGTATGCGGAAGTGCGCATGACAAGCTGCTGACCCGTCCGGCTCACCCGCGGCTCAGGACAGCTGCCCGTCGTAGTCCGGCAGTTTGAAGCCCTTTTCGTAGTTGCCGCCGGTGAAGTCGCCGGGGCGGTTGCCGACGTTCGCGATGATCGTGTAGCCCGCGGCCGCGTATTCCTTGCGGCAGCGCTGTTTCGTGTCGGTCGCGTGCTCCTCGCCGTGCTCGCGCACGCAGACCTGGTCGACGCTGTACCCGACGTCGGTGAGTGCGCTCCTTGCCTCTGCGGCGTCGCTGCGGTAGCTGGCGACGAGCACGCTGACGCCGAGTTCCTTGGCGTGCTGCGCGAAGTGGAGGACGTCCGCGGTGGCGTGCCCGGGCTGGTAATGGGTTTCGAGGGCGGTGTTGTCGATATCGGTGACGATGGCGAGCTTCGTGCCGCCTTCGCCGACCCGGTCGTCGAGGTAGCCGATCCCGCCGTCCATGGCCTGGTCGACGTCCGAGAGCCAGGTGTCGAAGCTCGGCACTCCGCTCGCCGAGGCCGGCGCGGCCGCCCCGGTGGCGACAGCGGCGCAGGCCAGCGCGACCGTCGCGACGCGGCCGATCAGATGGTTCCGCATAGCGGTTCTCCTTCGTCGGTGACGGCAACTGTGCTGCCGGAGGGGATGCTACGGACGCCGTGTGCTGGGTGAACCCGGCGAAAGTCGTTAACAGAGTCGGGCAGCTGGCGTGGCGCCGCCGCGGCGTGAATCATGGGGCGGTGCCCGAGACGACGTTCGCCCGCGCGCTCACGGCCGCCGCCGGGGAAGCCGGCCTCAGCCTGCGGCAGCTCCAGTACGCGCTGGCGCGTCGGGGCACGACGGTGAGCGTGGCTACCTTGAGCTACTGGTGCAGTGGCCGGAGCCAGCCCGAACGAGGTGCGCCGGCCGCGATGGCCGCGCTGGAAGACGTCCTCGGCGTACCCGCCGGAGAGCTGGCCGGGCTGGTCGGCGAGCGCCGGCCTCGTGGCCGCGGAACCCCCGCCGCGCAGGAGGTGCATCGGCTCGCGAACGTCTGGGGAGGCCCGGACTCGCTCCGCGACGCGCTCGGCCGGCTCACCGTCCCGCCGCTGCGCACGGTCGCCCGGCACGAGACGCTGTTCCTCGACCACAATGGCGCGAACCGGCGGCTGGTCACGTCGGTGACGCTGCGCGCGACCGGGCCCGCCCGGACCGTGGTCGCGCTCGTCCGCGGCACCGCGACGGACCGGATCCCCACGCTCGGCCGCACCCGCGGCTGCTCGCTGCGCCGGGCGCACGTCGTCGCCGATCAGGGGATCGCACTGCTGGAACTGGACCTCGGCCGGTCACTGTCCACAGCGGACACCCGGCGGATCTGGTACGAAGTGCTGTTCGACGACGACGTCCGCAGCGACCATTGGTTCCACCGCCCGTACCGCACCCCGGGCGAGTTGCGGGTCACCGTGGTGTTCGAAACACCCGCGACCCCGGCCGAGGTCACCGTGGTGGCGCCCGGCCCGCACCCTGGCCCGCACCTTTCCCGGGCCAGGGCAACGGCTTCCACGCGCAACGCCCGCCCGGGCTGCTTCGGGCTCCGCTGGAGCTGGCCCGGACGACCGGTTGGTCCCTGAAGGCCACCTTGAGGGCATTTACGTCCCTGAAGGTGGCCTTCAGGGACCTTGGGAATGCGGTCAGAACGGATGCCGGGCCGCGCGTTGGTGGTTGTCGGCGGGCCGGCTTCCTGGAGGCGCGCTGAGTTTCTGGTGCAGGAACTCGACCAGCCAGCGTTCGGCGGGGGAGCGGGATCGTTCGGGGCGGGCGTAGAGCGCGATCTCCAGTGGCTCCAGTGCGATCGGCAGCTCCAGGAGGCGCACGGGGTGGCTGGCGGCGTAGGCGCGGCCGGCGAGCTCCGGGACGATGGCGACGAGTTCGGAGTGCTCGACGAGGTAGGGCACCACGGAGAACTTGGCGACCTCCAGGACGACGCGGTCGAGCAGGTCGAGGGTCGCCAGCGCGAGTTTGGGGCCGATGTGGCCGGACGGGCCCTCGACCAGCACGTGCCCTTCGGCGCGCAGTTCCGCTCTGCTGATCGCCGGACCGTGGACGCGCGGGTGGCCGTCGGCGACCATGGCGAGGTAGCCCTCGGCGAACAGCGCGAGCCGGCGGATCTGCGGCGCGGACACGACCGGGGTCGCGACGAACGCGTCGATCTCGCCGCGGTCGAGCTGCCGCGGCGAGTCGGCGAGGTCCAGCGGACGGATCGCCAAGGACACTCCGGGCGCGAGGGCGCGCAGCGGCCCGACCAGCAGGGGCAGTAAAGACGCCTCGCCCAGGTCGGACAGGCCGATGGTGAACCGGGCCCGCGCCGTGCCGGGGTCGAACGAGGACGCCGGGTCGACGGCCTGCTCGATCCCGGCGAGCGAGTGCTGCAGCGGATCGTAGAGCCGGTCCGCGAGCGCTGTCGGCACCAGGCCGTGGCGGCTGCGGTGGAACAGCACGTCGTCGAACCGGCGGCGCAGCTTGCCCAGCCCGTAGCTCACCGTCGGCTGGCTGACGTGCAGGGCCGCCGCGGTGCCGGTGACGCTGCGGGTCTCGTAGAGCAGGACGAAGACCCGGACCAGGTTGAGGTCGAAGTCGGTCATATTCATCTCATCTATGCGGCAGCGGCAAAACATCTATTGGATAAGTACTACACCCGTCTCTACGGTGAAGCACACCGCGACGGACCAAGGAGGGTGCCGTGCTGATCCGCGAGCTGGCGCACGAGGTGATGCGACGGCAGGGGCTCGACACCGTCTTCGGGAACCCCGGCTCGAACGAACTGCCGTTCCTCACCGGGCTGCCCGCCTCGTTCCGCTACGTGCTCGGCTTGCACGAGGGAGCCGTGGTCGGGATGGCCGACGGCTACGCCCAGGCGACCGGCCGCCCGGTGCTGGTGAACCTGCACGCCGCCTCCGGCTCGGGCAACGCGATGGGCGCGCTGACCAACGCCGTGTACAGCCGGTCCCCGCTGGTGGTCGTCGCCGGCCAGCAGGTGCGCCCGGCGATCGGCGCCGAGGCCATGCTGTCCAATGTGGACGCCACTGCGCTGGCCAAGCCGCTGGTCGGCTGGGCCGCCGAGCCGAGCTGCGCGGGCGACGTCCCGCGTTCGCTGACCCAGGCGATCTTCGAGGCCCGGTTGCGGCGCTGTCCCACCTACCTTTCCGTCCCGTACGACGACTGGGCGGCCGAGGCGGACCCGGGTGCGGAAGCGGTCCTCGCCCGCACCGTCCGGCGGTCCGCGTGCCCGGGCCCCGCCGAGGTCGAGGCACTGGCCGCCGACCTGCGCGCCGCCCGCCGGCCGGCCCTGGTGCTGGGCGGCGACCTCGACAGCGACGGCCACTTCGACGCGGCGACCGCGCTCGCGGAACGGCTGGCCGCACCGGTCTGGGCGGCGCCGTCGCTGTTCCGGCTGCCGTTCCCGAACCGGCACCCGCTGTTCCGGGGCGTGCTGCCCGCCGGGATCGCGCCGGTCGCCGACGCGCTCGCCGGCCACGACCTCGTGCTGGTGCTGGGCGCGCCGGTGTTCCGCTACCACGAATACCTGCCGGGCGATCACCTGCGCCCCGGGGTCCGGCTGGTGCAGGTCACCGACGACGCCTCGGCCGCGGCCCGCGCCCCGGTCGGCGAAGCCCTCGTCACCGACCCGGGGGCGGTGATCCACGCCCTGCTCGACCTCCTGCCGGAACGCCCGCAGAAGCATTGGGAGCACACGGTTCCGGCGGCTCCGGCCGGCGGGACCGGCGCGTTGCTGCATCCCGAGCAGGTCTTCGCCGCCCTGCGCGAAACGCAGCCGCCGGACACCAGCTACGTGGTGGAATCCACCTCCACCAACGGTTCCTGGTGGCGGCAGATGGACCTGCGCCGGCCGGGCTCGTACTACTTCCCGGCGGCGGGCGGCCTGGGCTTCGGGATCCCAGCCGCGGTCGGCGTCGCGCTGGCGCGGCCGGACCGGCCGGTGGTGGGCGTGATCGGCGACGGGTCCGCCAACTACGGCATCACCGGCCTGTGGACCGCCGCCCAGTGGCGGTTGCCGATCACGTATGTGCTGCTGCGCAACGGAACCTACGGTGCGCTGGAGTGGTTCGCCGGGCTGCTGGGCACACCGGACGTGCCGGGCACGGCCATCCCCGGACTGGACTTCACCGCCACCGCCCGCGGATACGGCGTCCACGCCACACACGCCGAGGATCTGGCCCAGCTGCGCGCGCTGCTGGCCGAACCGGCCGATGGGCCGAGGCTCATCCAGGTCGACACCGCCGTGACCACCCCCGCCTGATCGGAGCCGAACATGCTGCTGGAACCGGAAACCTGGGCCGCCCGGATCTACTCCGGCGGGTGGCGGGCGGGCGGTGGCGGGGCCCGGGACGTCGTCGAACCCGCGACCGGCGCCACCCTCGGCCGGCTCGGCCTGGCCGACCCGGACGACGTGCGCCGGGCCGCCGCCACCGCGGCCGCCGCGCAACGCGGATGGGCGCGAACGCCGCCGTCCGAGCGGGCCGCCGTGCTCCGCCGCGCGGGCGGCCTGTGGGCCGCGCACCGGGCGGAGATCGAGGACTGGATCGTCCGGGAGTCCGGCTCGGTCCCGGCCAAGGCCGCCCTCGAGACCGGTATGGCGGCCGGGATCTGCCACGAGGCGGCCGCGCTGCCCACCCACCCGCAGGGCGAGGTGCTGGCCTCCGACGAACCACGCTGGTCGTTCGCGCGATCCCGCCCGGCCGGGGTGGTGTCGGTGATCGCGCCCTTCAACTTCCCGCTGATCCTCTCCATCCGGTCGGTCGCTCCGGCGCTCGCGCTCGGCAACGCCGTGCTGCTCAAGCCCGACCCGCGGACCGGGGTCTGCGGCGGCGTCGCGCTGGCGCGGATCTTCGAGGAAGCCGGGCTGCCCGAGGGCCTGCTGCACCTGCTGCCGGGCGGCGCGGACGTCGGGCAGGCGGCCATCGACGCGCCCGAAGTGCGGGTCATCTCGTTCACCGGCTCCACCGCGGTCGGCCGCCGGATCGGTGAGCGGGCCTCCCGGCTGCTCAAGCGCGTGCACCTGGAACTGGGCGGCAACAACGCATTGGTGGTGCTGCCGGGCGCGGACGTCGAGCGGGCCGCGAGCGCCGGCGCGTTCGGCTCGTTCGGCCACCAGGGGCAGATCTGCATGGCCACCGGCCGTCACCTCGTGCACGAGTCGGTCGCCGGCCCGTACCTCGACGCGCTGGCCGCCATCGCCCGCAAGCTGCCGGTCGGCGACCCCGCCACCCGGCCGGTCGCGCTCGGCCCGATCATCGACGGCAAGCAGCTCGACCACGTCGACCGGCTGGTGCGGGCCGGGGTCGCGGCGGGGGACCGGGTGCTCGCCGGTGGTGAGCCCGCCGCTCCCTATTACCCGCCCACCGTGCTCGCGTGTGGCGACGCCGGATCACCCGTCTGGCAGCAGGAGGTCTTCGGCCCGGTCGCCCCGGTGCTGACCTTCGGTGGCATCGACGAGGCGGCCCGCCTCGTCAACGACTCGCCCTACGGCCTGTCGGCCGGCATCCTCGGCGACGTCGGCACCGCGATGCGGCTGGCCGACGAACTCGACAGCGGCAAGGTCCACATCAACGAGCAGACCGTCGCCGACGAGCCGAACGTGCCCTTCGGCGGGGTCGGCGATTCCGGCAACGGCTCCCGATTCGGCGGCGCCCGTGCCAATATCGAGGCCTTCACCGAGACGCAATGGCTGACCGTCCGCTCCGAGATCGCCGCCTATCCGTTCTGACCCCGTCCCTTCGCTCCCCGTCACCTCACTCACTGTGGAGAGAGACATGCAGTTCGCCGGGAACCGCTTTTCCTGGGCCGCCGTGCTGTGCTGGCTCACCGTGCTGATCGAGGGCTTCGACCTGGTGGCCCTCGGCGCGACCAGCCTCGCGCTGCAGCACGCCGGGGGCCTGGAGTTCACCCCGTCCAGGCTGACCACGGTCGCCACGGTGTCACTGGTCGGGGTGGCCCTCGGCGCGGCGCTGGTCACGCCGCTGGCCGATCTGGTCGGGCGCCGCACCATCCTGATCGCCTCGGTCGCGTCCTTTTCCGCGTTCACCCTCGTGCTGCCGCTCTCGTCCGGCTTCGTGATGTTCGCGGCACTGCGCCTGCTGGCCGGGCTCGGGCTCGGTTCCTGCATGCCCACCGCGCTGGCGATGATGTCGGAGCACCGGCCGGCGCGGCGGCGGGCCCGGGCCAGCACCACCACCATGACCGGCTACCACTGCGGCGCCGTGCTGGCGTCCCTGCTCGCGCTGGCGGCCGGGAACACCTGGCAGATCCTGTTCTACGCCGGCGGGGCGGCCGGGCTGGTGCTCGCCGCGGTCATGTGGTGGAAGCTGCCCGAGACCGCGCCCGCCCGCCGGGACGCCGAAACCGAGCGGGTCACCGTGGTGGACCTGGTGCGGCCCCGGTTCCTGCGCACCACCCTGGCCGTCTGGGTGAGCACGTTCATGGGCCTGCTCCTGGTGTACGGCCTCAACACCTGGCTGCCGAGCCTGATGAAAACCGCGGGCTACGGCGTGTCGACGTCGATCACGCTGCTGTTCGTCCTCAACGCCGGTGGCATCGCGGGAATGCTGCTGGCCGGCTACGTCGGCGACGCCCGCGGCATCCGCCGGACCGCGCTGGCCTGGTTCGGGGTGGGCGCGGTCCTGCTGGCGGCGCTGAGCATCCGCATCCAGGTCAGCGTGGTGCTGAACCTGGTCATCTTCCTCACCGGTGTATTCGTGTTCTCGGCCCAGGTGCTGGTGTACGCCTACGTCGCACAGTCCTATCCGGACCGGATCCGCGGCGCCGCACTCGGCGTCACCTCCGGCGTGGGCCGCCTCGGGGCCATCACCGGCCCGCTGATCACCGGCGTCCTGGTCACCGCGGGCGTCGCTTATCCCTGGGGCTTCTACTTCTTCGCCCTCGCCGCGGTCCTCGGCCTCTTGGCCATGGCACTGGCTCCCCGCGGAACCGCCCCCGCGCCCGTCGCGTAGTCACCTCGGCCGGCGGGTCAGGACGGCGAGTACCACGTGGGGTTCGCCGGGTCGTGGGTGGCGGCGTCCTGATCGACCACGCCATCACATCCGCTGCCGGAGCCGCGAATGAAGGTGATTCCGTGGTCGTGCGCCTTCGTGATCAACTGCTTGATGCCGGTGATCAACTGGCCGGCGGTGGGCTGGGGGCTGGTCGAGCCGAGATCGTTGATCGGGTCGTCGGAGAAGATCACCCAGCGCACTCCGGATTGGCCGAGCACGTCACGGTCGAAGCGTTCAGCCGGGAGGCCAGCACGTCCGTCCAGCGATCGTTCGCGCCGGCGGTGGAGCCGATGCCGTCGGTGCCGCTGTCGCGGGCTTGCCCGGCGTCCAGCCGTCGAAGCCGATCCGGGCCAGGTGCGATTCACTGGTCGAGACCGGTGGCGTCGGAGGGGACGTCGTAGGCCATGAGCGTCAGGGACACGGCGGTGAACCAGCCCATCAGCGTGGTCACGTCGACGATGCCCGCGTCGCCGAGCAGGTCACGAGCACGGTGGTACAGCCCGAGCGGTACGTGGCGTGCCTCGGCCAGGGTGCACGCGAGTTCGTACACCACCTGCCGGCGAGGGTCGTCGAAGGCGGTGGGCAGGCCGGCGATCAGCGCCGCGGCCTGCTCCGGCGCCAGATGACCCTGTTCGACGCCGATCTTCTCGTGTTCGTAGTTCGCGTACGCCGCGCGCCAGTGGCCGTTGATGACGTTCGTGGCGATCTCGATCTCGGCCTTGGTCAGGGTCGAATCGGTCTGGTAATAGGCGCCGGTGGGCACGATCGTGCGCGACAGCCGGGGGTTGGCCAGCCAGATCTTGTGCGGCCCTGGCACCAGTCCGCGCACCTTCACGGTGAAGTCGAAGGCCTGCTTCATGTCCTCGGGCATCTCGGTCGTCGGCGTTTCGGTGAAACGCCCGAATGTCCCGAAATCGGCGTTCGAGGTCATTCCATCACTTCCTGCCTGTCGGGGCCGATCACGGCTGCGGGCCACCTTTCCGACGGCCGGGCTGATCGGTCAATCACCCTGTTGGTGTGATGCTGTGGCTTTACCGCTATTCCGTACGGCCGGCCGGCGCTGATGCCCGGAGGACGAATCACCCCGACTGAGCGATGCGCGGTCACCCTCGCCGGGCGGAGGCTGGAATCCACCTGGCCGCCGGATCGACCGACCGAAGGAATGTCCATGTCAGACGTTCGTCAACCACGACCCGACCATCAGGGCCGCGTGGGTGCGGGATCACCGGCAGAGAACCACGCGGCCGGGGTTTCCCGCTACTCCCGGCGCTCGTTGTTGCGTGCCGGGATGGTCGGAGGGAGCGCCGCGGCGGTGCTGGCCGCGTCCGGCGTTGTCGGCCCGGGTTCGGCCGCCGCCACTTCTTCGGCCACGCCTGCCCTGATGCAGAACCTGTTCACCGAGCCCGACCTCGACTTCGAGACGCTGTTCGCGTTCGGCAGCGCCGGATACGGGTGCGCCGAGTTCGGCGAGCTGGTGACGGTGGTCAACCAGGTCAACGCCGCGGGCGCGTCGTACCAGACCTACTACGACGCCTTTCTCGTGCTGGCCCAACGCATCGAGGCGCTGGCCGGCCACGAGCTGGCGGCCGGGCACACCGCCGGCGCGCGCAGCGCCTACCTGCGGGCCTCGACGTACTACGACATGTGCCTCTACTTCATCCTCGGCACCACCGCCCGCGCTCGGGAAGCCGATTCCTACGCGGCCGTGCAGCGCTGCTGGGACCGGGCCGCCCAGCTTTTCGGCACGCCGTTCGAGCGGGTCCGCATCCCCTACGGCAGCAGTTGGCTGCCGGGCTACCTGCTCAAACCGGACGACCGGCCGGTACGGCGGCCCACGATCATCCTCAACAACGGCCAGGACGCCCAAAGCGTCTCCCTCTATGCCATGGGCGGCGCGGACGCGATCGCGCGCGGCTACAACGCGTTGATCTTCGAAGGGCCGGGGCAGGGTTCGCTGCTGTTCGAACGGCAGATCCCGTTCCGGTCCGACTGGGAGAACGTGATCACACCGGTCGTGGACTACCTGCGGTCCCGGCGGGACGTGGACCCCCGGCGCATCGTGCTGAACGGGTCGAGCCTCGGCGGGGGACTGGTCCTGCGCGCGGCCGCGTTCGAGCACCGGCTGGCAGCGGTCGTCGCCGACCCGGCGATCTACAGCCTGTGGGGCTGCTGGCAGGCAGGCGAGCAGCCGATCACCTCGCTGTTCGCCAATGGCGCGAGCAAGGACCAGGTCAACGCGGCGTGGCAGCAGATCGTCCCGCATCTGGACGACGTCACCCGCTACAACCTCGCCAAGCGCACCGAGCCCTACGGCACGCAGTTCCTGAAGGCCGCCCGGGCCGGGCAGGTCCTGACCGACCTCTACGACCTGGGCACCACCCTGATGGAGTTCACCGTCGCGAAGGTCGTCGACAAGATCACCTCACCGACGCTGGTGACCATCTACGACAACGATGATCTGGTGAAGCCGCCCGCGCTGCAGGGTCAACTGGCCTACCAGCAGTTGCGGTGCGCCAAGCAGACACACACGTTCACCGCCGCGGAAGGAGCGGATCAGCACTGCGCGCCAATGGCACCGCACATCCGCAACCAGGTCGTCTACGACTGGCTGGACGGCGTCCTGTAACCGCGGAACTCCGCGAGCCCGGCAGGCGTGCGCGCTGGCCGGCCGCCCTCGAACGCAACCGCATCTTCGAGGGCGGCCGACGCCGCGGCCGATTTTCCGTTCGCACAAGGCGTTTCCGTGGCCGACTGGATCACCACCGCCATCGAGCCCTGGCTGCTGCGCGGAGCGAGCGACCGGCGATCCCGCCGACGTGGTGTCCGGCAAACTGACCGTGATCCGAAAGGCGTTGTCCCACACCGTCTCCCGCCGGGCCGCCACGGATCCGAACCTCCAGTACCTCGACGGCCGCACCCTTTATGGCGAGTCCGACCACACCGAGCTCACATCGCCCGCGACGCCGTCGGGCCGGGCGCCGCAGGGGAGGGCTCCACCAGGTCATCCAGTGAGGTCTCCATGGCGGGCAGGTGCCCGTGAGATCACTCGTTCTCGGCGAACACCTCGTCGAGGAAGTCGAATTCGATCTGGTTGGCCAGGCTGCGGTTGTTCACCGCACAGTGCGCCTCGCCGCCTTCGGACTCCTGGATGAACCGTTCGGCCTTCCGGCCGCGCAGGCGCTCGTAGAACCGGTGGCCGTCGCCGGACAGGTCGCCCTCTCCGGCGCCGCCGATGTTCAGCAGCGGACAGGTGATCTCGTCCTCCAAGCCCCAGAGATCGAATTCGCCCAGATAGTCGAGGTAGTCCTTGATCGGGCGGTCGAGCATGCCGAATCGCTCTCGCACATCGCCCAGGAGCAGCCGGGCCATGGGCGAGGACGCGTTGACCCGTGACTCGAGATCCGCGATCTCGCTGTACGGCTCATCGCCGTCGAGCCCGATCAGGCTGAGAATCGACGGCAGGAACGACGGTGTGAGCGAGCTGGTCACCGCCGCCTTGATCCGCTTCTCGAAGGCAACGGCTCGGGGGACGAACAGCCCACCCATGCTGTATCCGGTCAGGGAAAGGCGTTCCGGGTCGACATCGGCCCGGTTCAGGACATAGTCGACGACGTAGCGCAACTGAACGTGGGTGTCGGGCCGGAACGTCAGGTCAGGGTCGGAGTAGTACGCCCCGCGTTGCCCTGGGAGCTCGACGAGCAACGCGTTGTAGCCGCGTTGGACAGCCGCGGCGCCGGTGAAGAAGTACAGCTCTTCGGCGGTCATATCGCCGCCGCCGATGATGATCGCCGTGGCTCGCGGCTCCACCGCGGTGCTCGGCCTGAGGAAATAACCCGGGAGGGACTTGTGGTTCTCGTAGGGAACTTCGACGGTCTCGCACAGGATCCCGGACAGCTCCATCCCGCTCCGGAAACAGTGACGGTTCCTGTGCCACGCCGGTATCCGGGTCTCGTCGGCTCGTTCCAGGAAGAAGCCGGCCGAGCGCCAGTACGTCGAAGCGCGCAGGAATGCCTCGCTCGCGCTGACCCGGTGCCCGCCGGCGAGGCACTCCGTGGCGATTCCCTCCACCCGCCGAGCGGTTTCCGCCCACGCGTTGTACCACCCCTGGAGGTCACCGTCTTCGATCTTCGAGATCGTGCTGAAGCACTCGCCTACGGCCGAACCGCCGTTGTCCGCCGATCCCAGGGCCAAGGCCAGCTGGAAGTCGAAGTTCGACCGGAACCGGCCCGGCATTCCTGCCGTCGACATGAACACCGTCGTTTCCTGCTGGAACGTCGGCGTCGGGCTTTCTGTGGTCATCTTGAATCCTTTGGCCGTGAGCTGAAGGGCGGGCGGGTGAGCAGGTCACCGTGGCCGGCTGGGTGCGATGCGGCTCGATTGTCACCGGCGCCGGGGTGGCTCGTGATCACACGATTGGTGTGATCACACAACTCCAGGAGCTGCCGGGCGGTCGGGAATTCGCCGCATTTCGTCCGCGGAAATCCGCTGTCCGACCGGGATGACAGGATGCGAACCCGCGAAGGTGTGAACTCAAGGGCCGGAAGTCTGCACGGGGTGCTCACCCCGGTTGTTCCAGCTCACTGCTGTGTCGCGGCTTGTGGAAGTATTCCGGACTGTGGATCTTGGTGAAAGTGCGGGCGGCGGCGTGAGACGGGCCGCCTCCGGGCCCGGCGCGAGCGGTGTCGTCGTCCGTCCGGGGCTGTTCGCCCGGCTGGGCGGCCCGGCGCAGGTGGTGGTGATTTCCGCGCCGGCCGGCAGCGGCAAGACGGTGCTGCTGCGGTCCTGGATCGACGAAGCCGGCCTGGCCGAGCGCGCCGGGTGTGTGACGGTCGGGCCCGACGAGCGGGATCCGCGGCAGTTCTGGCTCGCCGTCGTGGGCGCGCTGCGGCGGACGGTCCCGGGTGCGGCCCTCCTGCAGCCGGTGACGGCGGCCCCGGACCTGGACGACGGGGCGATCGTGGAGCGGTTGCTGACGGATCTGGCAGCGCTGCGGGAGCCGGTCTGGCTGGTGCTTGACGACGTGCATGAGCTGGGTTCCGAGGCCTTGCCGCAGCTGGAGCTCCTGTTGATGCGCGCGCCGCGGGAGTTGCGGTTCGTGCTGGCCACTCGGCACGACCTGCGGCTGGGTCTGCATCGGCTGCGGTTGGAGGGCGAGCTGGCCGAGGTCCGCCCGGCCGATCTGCGGTTCAGCCCGGCCGAGGCCCGTGAGTTGTTCGACGCGGCCGGGGTGAAGCTGGCGGAGCCGGCCCTGGAGCTGCTCTACCAGCGGACCGAGGGCTGGGCGGCGGGGTTGCGGCTGGCGGCTTTGTCGGTGGTCGGGCACCCGGATCCGGAGCGGTTCGCGGCGGAGTTCTCCGGGAGCGAGCGGACGGTCGCCGAGTACCTGCTGGCCGAGGTGCTGGACCGGCAGGACGAGAAGGTGCGCCGGATGCTGCTGCGCACCAGCGTGTTGCAGCGGGTGAACGGGGCGCTGGCGGATCTGCTGACCGGGGACGGGGCCGGCGAGCGGGTGCTGCAGGACCTGGAGGAGGCCAACGCCTTCGTGGTGTCGATGGACGCGACCCGGTCGTGGTTTCGCTACCACCAGATGTTCGCCGGGCTGCTGGCGCTGGAGCTGCGGCGTACGGCGCCCGGCGAAGTCGCCGGCCTGCACCGGGCCGCCAGCGCCTGGTTCGCCCGGCACGGCCATACGGTGGAAGCGATCCGGCACGCCCAGGCGGCCGGGGACTGGGACCTCGCGGTCAGGTTGCTCGCCGATCACTGGCCCACCCTGCACCTGGACGGGCAGGACAGTGTCATCCACGAACTGCTGGCGGGGTTTCCCAGCGAGGTCAGCGCTGTCGACGCCCGGCTCTCGGTGCTGAACGCAGCGGACGAGCTGGCGCAGGGCTCGCTGGAGACAGCGGAACGATACCTGGGCCTCGCCGACCGGGAATCGATATCGGTGCCGGTCGACCAGGCCGGGCGGAACGAGTTGCTGCTCGGCGTCGTGCGGCTGCAGGCAGCCCATCAGCGCGGAGACCTGCCGGCCGTGGCTGAGCAGGTCCAGCGGCTGGAGGCGGCGGCCGCGGGCGGTGATCCCGCCGAACCGAGGTTCGGGCAGGTGCTGCGATCGCTGGCGCTGATCAGACTCGGCGGCACCGAGGTCTGGGCCGGCCGGCACCGTGAGGCGGTGCGGCATCTGGAGCAGGGCGTCGCACTGGCGCGCCGGATCCAGCGGCCGTTCCTGGAGTTCAGCGGCTTGGCCTCCCAGGCGGCGGCCGAGTCCTTCCAGTCGCTCGCGTTGGCGATCGACCGCGGCAAGCAGGCGATCGAGCTGGCCGAAGGACACGGCTGGAGCGACGAGCCGTCGGCCGGCACCGCCTCCCTGATCCTCGGCGTGGCGCTGACCTACCAGGGCCGCCTCGATGAGGCAGAACCGTGGATCCAGCGCGCCGAACGGACCATCCGGTCCGCGACCGATCCCGTGACCGGGCTGGTGGTCCAGCATGTCCGGGGGCTTCTCGAGCTGGGGCGCGGCCGGACGCGCGAGGCACTGGCCGCCTTCCGGGCCGCCGAGCAACCGGCCGGGCGCCTGGCCGGACCACACCTGCTCACGACCCGGCGCCGGGCGCTGGTGCCGGACGCACTCGTGCGCCTCGGCGAGATCGGGCGCGCCGAGCTGGCGATCGCCGAGTTCAGCGACGAAGAACGCGACAGCGGGGAAATTCGCATCACCACCGCGATGCTGCGGCTCGCGCAGGCGGACCCGAACGGGGCGATCGCGGTCCTTCCTCCGGTCCTGGACGGATCCGCGCCGCTGACCTGGCCGCACTGGTTGATTCAAGCGTTCCTGCTGGAGGCGCTGGCCCGGGATGCGCTCGGTGCCGGGAATGCCGCCGAACAGGCGCTGGAACATGCGCTGGACCTGGCCGAGCCCGACTTCGTGTTGTTGCCGTTCCTGCTGCACCCGGTCTCGGACCTGCTCGAGCGCCACGTCCCGCACCGTACCGCGCATGCGGCCCTGATCGCGGAGATCCAGAGCCTGCTCTCCGGACGCGAGTCCGTACCGGCTTCGGCCGGCCCGAGGCCGCTGCTCGAACCGCTGAGTGACAGCGAACGGCGCGTGCTTCGCTACCTGGCAACCAATCTGACCGCACCGGCGATTGCCGGCGAACTGTCGGTCTCGCACAACACCGTCAAAACCCACATGCGCAACCTCTACGTCAAGCTGGGTGCCCATCGCAGGTCCGAGGCGGTGGCTCAGGCCCGCGGTCTGGGCCTCCTCGCACCCGGACGCTGAACAGACGGCCCACCCTCGGGTGCCGCAGGGTTTCGCGGTCGGCGCGGCGGACCGCGACGTCGTGCTCCGCCCAGAGCCGGCGGAACTCGGCGCTCGCGGTCCGGCGAAGGAACGGCCGAGCGATCTTCGCGGGTGCCTGATGGAGATCGTGGCCTGGCCGGCCGATTCAGCTGTCGAGGTCGAGCAGCACGCGCCCGTATCGCTCACGGCTGGTGTCGGGTGTCAGGAGTTGATGTGTGCACGTGATTTCGACGTCCCGCCAGATGCGTTGCAGCGGGTTGCCCGTGGCGAATGCGCGCATACCGCTGACGTCCAAGGCCAGTCCGACAGCTGTGCGTACGCTGGTCGATATCACCCCGGCGTCCATCGCGATTCTCGACAGGGCGGCGGAGTCCGGGATTCTGCGGGCGCGCATCGCCGCGGTCACATCTCCTACGGCGCGGTCGGCGTGCAACCAGGCGCTGTCGACGAGGCTTGCGGCCGTCGCGATCTTCATCCGCGTCGCCGGCGAGCCTGCCGCCCGCGGGTCACCGGTTCCCGCGATGGCGCCACGTTCTCGGACGGTGTCCACGGCCTGCGCCACCGCGGCCTCGGCCATTCCCAAGAGGGGAGCGAACACTGTCGTGGCGCACAACGCCTCGACCGGTATGGCCGCGAACGGCTCATCCGGGCGCTGGGCGGTGTATCCGCCCACGGCGGCCTTGGCCATCGACACGATCCTGTCCTCGGCGACGAACACGTCGTCGACCTCGACGGTCTCACTTCCGGTTCCCCGCAACCCACTCACGGACCACGTCGGAACGATCCGTACGTCACGGACCGGGATCAAGGCGAGGGCCCGATCCGCTTCGAGCGGCACACCGAGCAGAACCCACTTCGCGTGCCGAATGCCCGACGCGGGCTGCCAGCGCCCGGACACGCGCCAACCGCCCCGGACCCGCCGGCTGGTGCCGTTCGCGCTGATGACGCTCGCGACCGCCGCCTTCGGATCACTGTCCCAGATCTGCGCTCGGACTTCGTCGCCCAGCAGCGACGCGATCGCCCCGCCGACGGACAGGATCATCGCCACCCAGGCGCTCGCACCGCAGCCGCGGCCCAGCGCGGCGAACACCGCGACCGAGGTAGCCAGCCCCCGGTCCGCGCCCGTCAGCCCGCCGGGTGCGAACAGGCTGAACATGCCCGCGTCGACCAGTGCGGCGAGGCTGCGCGGATCGAGGTCTCCGGCGCGTTCGGTGTCCGCGGCGCAGGTCGCGAGCAGCGGCGCCAGCTCCCGCGCGCGCCGGAGAACCGGCGGCACGGCCGGGTCAGGTCCGGCGGCGGACATCATGGACCCCCATCAGAACCTGACCCGTGCGTCCGCGATCGCGGCGGCGGCTTTCGCGTCGAGGCCGGCGCCGCGGTCACCGGCCCACCAGACATGGCCGTCGGGGCGCAGCATGATCGCGCCGACCTCGCTCCACCCATCGGCTGCCGGCGGTGCGGCGTGCTGGAGACGGACACCGGATGCGGCAGCTCGCCGCGCGGTCTCGGCCAGCGGCCGGTCGCCGAAGTTCAGCAACGCCGCGCGGCCGTCGTAGAGGTACTCGGCCATATCCGGAAACCGGGCTCCGGTCAGTGGATGCGCGCCGGGCGAGGCGGGCGGGTAGGCGACGTCCAGCGCGGTCAGCCTGACGGCCAGGGCACGGGAGAACGCGGGTTGCCGCGCGATCGTGTCCGACAGCCAGGCCCGCAGGGCCATGCCCTCGGCCGAGGTGGTGGTGATCAGCTCGGTCTGGGCGAGGGTGAGTTCCGACAGCGCCGTCCCGACCGGATGCCGCTCGAGGTGGTAGCTGTCCAACAGGTCATCCCCGGCGCGGCCCTGGAGGCAGGCCGCGAGCTTCCAGCCCAGGTTCATCGCGTCCTGGATGCCGACGTTCAGTCCCACGCCGCCGGCGGGGAAATGCATGTGCGCCGCGTCGCCGGCCACCAGGACACGGCCGGCGCGATACGTCGAAGCGACCCGCGTGGCGTTGCCGAAACGGGACAGCCACACCGGGTCCCGCATACCGAAATCGGTGCCGGTGACGCGCTCGGTGACCGCGCGCAGCTCCGCCATCGTCAGCTCGGCATCGGGCTCCTGATGAGCCGGGTCGAATCCGGTGACCCGGAACCGCCCGCCCGGTATCGGCGCGACGACCAGGGCGCCCTGCTCGGTGTGGTACGTGGTTCCGGGCTGGGCCGGTGGCCGGTCGAGGGTCACATCGCCGAGGAAGCCGTGATAATGGGCGTCGGAGCCGGGAAAGTCGATGCCCGAAGCCTTGCGCACGGTGCTTCCCGCGCCGTCGCAGCCGACCACGTAGGACGCGGTGTCGAGGTACGTGCCATCCGGTCCGTGGACCTCCAGCGTCACCGCCTCGCTGTTCTGGGACAGCGCCGTCACGGTGTGCCCGCGGTGGATCTCGACACCGAGGCCGGCCGCCCGCTGACTGAGCAGCGCCTCGGTGCGCGTCTGCGGAATGGCCAGCATGAACGGAAACGCGGTGTCCAGAGCCCGGAAGTCCAACCGGTGGGGCAGCATGCCGAAATGCCACGCGGGTACGCGCATGCCCTCGGCGAGGAACGGTTCTTCCGCGCCACGCATGGCCAGCACCTCGACGGTGCGCGGATGGAGGCCCAGCGCCTTGGAATGCCGGGTCGGCGTCCGGTTGCCCTCCAGCACTACTGCCGGGGTTCCGGCCAGCCGCAGCTCGCACGCCAGCCACAACCCCACCGGGCCGGCGCCGACGATGACGACCCGCCCGTTGTCCTGCACATCGTTCATCGGCATGCGAAATCACTCCTGGGGAAACAAGATCCGGCTTCCCGCGGTCATCGGGCCGGCCTCGGCCGGGCTGTCACTGTCTTCGAGCAAGCGGCCGATCTCCACCATCCGCGTAACGCGCCCGTCGTCGCCGGCCCGCCCGACCAGATGCGATTCGCCGGTCAGCAGGGATCCGTCCTTCATCTTCATCCGCACCACGACCCGTGCCGCGAACGCGCCGGCCGGGCCGCGATCGTCCTGGATCTCGTCGACGACCGCGATCGTGCCGCCGCTCATGGTCGAACGCAGCTCGAAAACATGCCGGAGGTAGCCCGGCCCGTCCAGCTCGCTGCCGTTGAGCCGCACCGTCGCCGCCGGATCCAGGAGGGCGTGGACCTCGCGGGCAAGCGTGTCATCGTCGGCGCTGAACGTGAGTTCGCCGAGCCGGACGAGCGGATTGATCCGTACCAAGCCCAAGCCTCGTTCCTTCCGCATATCGCGAGCAGACACCATCGTGACCACCGGTGCGTGCGATCCCAAGCCGGCCGCCGGCCGCAACACCGCGCGGCGGGCCGGCTGGCTCGAAGCGTGGCGATCGCCGGGGTGATCAGGCCATCGCCCAGTTCGGGTGAGGTCCAGGCGATGGCGAAGGTGCGTGGCAGGCGCCGGACGACACCGGACCTGGCTCGATCAGCTGCCCCTCCTCAGGTGAACACCCTGGAAAGGAATCGCCTCATGGATATGGGGGAGGAGAACACTTCCGTGCCCGCGCGGCCACCGCTGTTCCCCGGCTCCGATCGGGCCCGCCACGACCCACCCGAATATCCTCTGCCACGGGCGGCCGGCTGCCCGCTGGCTCCGCTTCCAGGGTTCGCCGCGCTGCAGGCCCCGCACGGCACCCCGGCCGTGCGCAAACGCGCGAGCCGGGTCCACACCTTCCTGAACATGGACGATCCCGAGCACTCCCGACAGCGCCGCATGGTGAACGCGCCTTTCACGTCCCGCCGCGTCGAGGCGATGCGGCCGGCGATCCAGCAGATCGTCGACGACGCGATCGAAGACCTGATCGCCCGCCTGAAGCCGGCTGACCTGGTCGAAGCCCTGGCTCTGCCGGCTCCTGGGCGTTCCCGTCGCCGACCAGGACTTCTTCCAGCGCTGCAGCCGAACGCTGGCCAACGGCGACACCGCCGACGAGACCCACCGGGAGACCCAGGCCGAGTTTCTCAGCTACCTCGACCAGCTGATCGACGAGAAGCTCGCCGTACCCGATGACGGCCTTCTGTCCCACCTCGACCGGCTCGAGGCCCTGCGCGAGAGCGACGATCCGACCTTCGTCGCGGCGACCGCCGAGGAGTTGTTCCGCTACGTCACCATTGTCGAGGGACGCCGCCGCGTCGCGCTGGAAGCCCGGGCCGCCCAGAAATTCACACGAACCACGCGATGTCCGCTCACCCCGGCCATCGCCAGTCTGACCGCGAGGCCGTCCGCCGTGCCGTGGACTCGGTGACGAAGCCTGGGCATTCTCCACCCGAGAGGACGAAGGCATGACGATTTTCCTGCGAGCGCGCGGCAAAGTCCAGGTTGAAAACGAACTGGAGTTCAGGGCACTGGCGTTCGCGTTGCAGGCCCTCGCGGCCGGCGAGAGCGGCACCCGTACCTATCGCTGGTTCTCCGAAGGATCCGGGACCTACGCCGTCCTGGAGGAGTACGCGGACGCCGCGGCCGCGCTCGCGCACAACCAACGGGCCGCCGGCCTCCTCGCCCGCCTGTCGGACACCGTCGACATCACGGAAATCGAGCTGTACGGCGAAATCGGCCCCGACCTGGAGGCGTATGCGGCGGGCCTCCCGCAGGCCAGCGTCTACCGGGAGCTGCTTGCTCCGCCGGCCACTGCCTGACGCCGCTGTTCTCAGCCGGCGGCTTCCCTTGTGCGCACGCGGTCAGTGCCGGCGTCCCGGAGGTGCGAGCAGGCCGAACGCGCGGGCCTGGGTGACGGCCTCGGCCCGGCGGTGCGTGCCGAGCTTGGCGTACAGGTTGCGCATGTGGGTTTTCACGGTGTTGCGCGAGATGGACAGTTGGTCGGCGATTTCCGGCGCGGTCAGGTTGGTCGGCAGGTAGCGCAGGATCCGCATTTCGCTCGCGCTCAGCGGTTCCGGGCCGCTGACCGGCGCGGTGAGTTCCCGCGCGGTCAGCCGAGCCCGGATTTCGGTGATCAGCGCGTAATGGGACGGACAGTGCCGCGAATGGCGGTTCAGGAGGTCCGGGACCGGGTTCAGCATGAACCAGAACAGCGCGCCGTCGCGCTCGGCGCGGTTCAACGCGTGCTCCAGGGCACGGTCGGCGGCGGCACCCTCGTTGAGGCTGTGCCGGGTCATGGCTTCCAGCAGATATGCCTGGGTAAGCAGGCCCGGAGCGATCAGCCGGGTGGCGCCGTGCAGGACCGGGGCGAGCTCGGCCGCGGCGGCGTCCGGGTCGCCTTGGGCGAGCCGCAGTGCCGCGGTGGCGATACGCGGCTCCCCGCGATCGCGGTCATCGCATTCGAGTAGCACTTTCTCTGCCTGCGCGGTATCGCCCAGCCGTAAGCAGGCCTGTAGCCGGAACGCACGGGTGATCGGCGCGATCAGGCTCGGCGTGGCGAGCGAGCCGGCCGGCCGCTCCGCGGCGTGAAGGGCCGTCAACGCGGCCTGGTTTCGACCGCGTCCCAGCTCGAGCAGCGCGCGACCGAACGAGAGCGCTGTCGCGACGATGGGCTGGGCCTCGGCGACGACGGTGCGTTCGGCGCGCTGGATCCAGGACTCCGCCTCGCCCAAGCGCCCCTGCAGCGCTCGTACGCAGCCGAGGACCACATAGGCCACACCGGCGGCCTGCTCGTCGGCCCAGCCGTGCAGCTCGGCCAGCCCGACTGCCTGCGCGCCGTGCTCGGCCGCCTGGTCGAACGAGGTCCAGAGTTCGCTCGCGGCCTGGTAGGCCAGGCTGCCGAACTCCAGGTAGGGACGCCCGACTCGCTGGGCCAGCGGCTGCGCCTGGTCGACGGGCTGCCCGGTCCCCGGCCCGGAGAGGTGAAGAAGGTGGGCCGACCAGTAGTCGGTGCTGTCGACGCAGATCTGCACCAGGGTGCGCAGGTCCGGGCCGAGGCCGGGCCCGAGGGCATCGTGCGCGGCGACTGTCGCCCGCAACCGGTGCGCCTGTTCGGACATGCGCGGCAGGTCGCCATGCTGGCGAGCGAGCACCAGGCCGGCGATTCCCAGTACGAGCCTCGCGTGGTCGCGCCGGCAGTCCGGCACCAGGGGGAGCCGTCGCCCGGCGATGGCCAGGTACTGATCCGCGATCTCGGCCGATCCCCGGACCAGTTCGTCGGCCGCGGCGACGGCGGCGAGTTCGGCGTCGGCCGTGCGTACCGCGGGCGGGAAACCGGTGAGCAGATCTCGCACGACCGTGTGGTGGCCATCCAAGTACAGCGTGGGCCAGTGATCGGCGAGCAGCCGGGCCGCCCGCGTCCAGTCCCGGGCGGCCTGGGCGTGCCGGATCGCCTCGACCGGGTAACCGTGGCCGGCGAACCAGGCACTCGCGGCCCGATGCAGCCCGGTGATCTGATCCGGCGCGGTACGGCGCAGCTCCAGCGCCAGCAGCTCGGCGAACAGCTGATGACAACGAAACCACGACCGGGTCCCGTCCAGCGCCACCACGAACGCGTTGGCGTCCGCCAGATCCTGTAACACCCGCTCCCCACCGGCGTCACCGGTCAGCAGATCCGCCAGCTCCCCGTTGACCCGCTCCACCACGCTCGTGCACAACAGCAATCGCCGAACCTGGTCGCTCTGCCGATCCAGCACCTCGGCCAGCAGGTACTCCGCCACCGTCCGCTCGCTGCCGGAGAACTCCGCCACGAACCGCGCCGGATCGGCATGGCCGGCCAACGACAACGCCGCCAAGCGCAGACCCGCGGCCCACCCCTCGGTCCGCTGGTGCAACAGCACCACCGTCTCCTCCGGCAGGTCCACACCCGCCGCGACCAGCAGCTCCCGCGCCTCGGCCACGCTGAACCGCAGATCGGCCGTGCGCAGCTCCGCCAGCTCACCCTCCAGCCGCAACCGATGCAGGCCCAGCCGCACATCATGTCGGGAAGCCACCACGAACCGCAGCCCCGCCGGCGCCCGCAGCATCAGCAACTCCAACTGCCGCAACGCATCCAGGCCCAGCTCGTGGACGTCGTCGACCACCAGCCACAACGGGCCGTCCAACGGCGCCAGGTCCGCGAGCAACCGCTCCACCACCGCCCACCCGTCCAGCTCCGGTGCCGCGCTCAGCTGCCCCACCAGCACCGAACCAGGACCCGTACGACGCAACGCGTCCAGCACCGACAACCAGAACCGCTGCGGCACCCGCTCATCACGCCGCACCGACACCCACGCCGTACGACCCGCCACACCCGCCTGGCCGGCCCACGACCGCAACAGCACCGACTTCCCGCTACCCGCCGAAGCCGACACCACCGTCACCCGGGCGGCCCCGCCGATGCGCGCCATCAACGCCGTGCGGGCCACCACTCCGCCGCCACGACGAGGAGCTGCCCGCTCGGCAACCGAGTCCCCGCCAGTGTCCGCGCCCATACCGACGATCATTCCACGACTCACGAGCTGCGCACGCCGCGCCCGTTCCCCGCTCGCGGCGCCCGCAGGCCTGGTCGGGTGGTGTTCTGTCAGGGCCGCGGCAGCCGGCGGACCTCGATCAGCTCCAGCCCCAGCGCCTCGACCTGTGCGAGCGCCCCGTACAAGGCCGCCTGGTCGGCGAACACACCCGACAGCACGGTGTGGTGCCCGCGCACCCGGGTCTGCAAGTCCGGGAACGCGCTGCGGATCGTGGCGCCCATATGGCCACCGACACTGATCTCATAGCCGACCATGCTCTCCGTCATTGCCGTCCCTCTCCTCGCACCGATGTCCGGTCAGTTTCGCCGGCAACCGCGTGACTGGTCGTCATCCAGTTGGTGTGATCGCACGCTTCCGCTACGTGACCGGACGTCGAAGTCTCGACGCGGACTCCATCTCCATCCCTGACGCCCTCGTCTGTTCACGGTCTCCTCTGGACACTGTGACGGCCGGCCGTCGGAGAGCGGGCGGGCCAAGGCGGGTTCACGCTGGGGCTGGGTGTTGTCACCCGAGGTACGGGCGCCGGAGCCGGCCGCGCACCGCTGACCGGCACGCGGGGGAGTTCCTGCGTGCGTTCGCCCGACCGGATTTCCGTGTCGTCGAAGGCCGGGTCCCGGGGTTGCCGGAGGACGCGGTGTGGCCGGCCCGCGGCGAGGTTCCAGTTCAGTTTGATGGCCAGCAGCCGTACGCCGAGCACCAGAACCACAACGGTCAGGGTCAACGGGGTTCGGGGCAGGTCCGCCTTCGTGCCCAGCGCCACGATGAGCCCGGCGCCCAACGCGGGCAGCGCGTAGACGCCCTGACGCAGCACCACCGGCGTTCGGCGCAGCAGCACGTCGACGATCATGCCGCCGCCGATTCCGTTGGTCATGCCGATGAGCGCGGCCGCGTAAAAGGGGGCTCCGTGCGCGGTCGCGGCGGACGCGCCGGTGTCGGCGAACATCGCCAGCCCGATCGCGTCGGCGATCTGGACGATGCCGGTCAGCCTTGCCGACCACCGCCGGCAGGAGAAGACCATGATCGCGGTAGCCGCGCAGGCGACGTAGTACCACCAGGTGAGCAGGCCGGCCGGCAAGTGGACACCGAGCAACAGGTCACGCAGGACGCCGCCGCCGATCGCGGTGATGGTGGCGGCCGTGACCACGCCGAAAAAGTCCAGTCCTGATTGGACGGCCTCCGAGGCGCCGGCGAAGGCGAACGCCAGAATGCCGGCTACTTCCAGAACGGTCAGCAATGTCCAGCCCTCCGTGGACGAAGAAGTGGACAACCGATGGCCGCTGTGCCTTTCCCCGTAACCGATCCTTTCGTCGAACAGCTGTGTCCCTTCGCCGCGGCTCACCCGTGGATGAGGCCCGCCGCCCGGTGCCCGATGACCACACAGGGGGCCATCGTGTTTCCGGAGGTGACGCGGGGCAGCACCGACGCGTCGGCGACGCGCAGGCCCTCGACGCCCCTGACCCGCAGCTCCGGATCGACGACAGACCCGGCGTCGACGCCCATCCGGGCCGTTCCGCACTGGTGCCAGAACGTCGAGGCCGCCGCGCGGATGTACGTCGCGATCTCGACGTCGGACACGGCCCCGGAAACCGCGCGCGAGCCCCGGTACGGGCGCATCGCCTCCGTGCCGGCGATCTGTTCGGCGAACCGGTAGGCCTCCACCGCATCGCGAAGGTCGTCAGGATCGTCGAAATAGCCGGTCTCGATCACCGGAGCACTCGCCGGGTCGGCACTGGCCAGGCGCACCGATCCGCGCGACCGCAGGCGCATGCCCAGCAGGAACGTGAACGCCGACTCCGGTACGCCGTACCGCGCCGCCGCCTCCGGGCTCATGAACGCACTCCCACCGGAGTACATGACGAACTTGGGCGAATCGACGCGCCCGTCCGTGCCCCAGAAACACACTGCCTGCGCGCGCGGCGGCGGTGGCAACTCCGCCGCACCGGCCTCCCACACGCACCCGACCAGCAGATGATCATCGAGATTGGCGCCCACCCCGGGCAGATCCGTACGCACGTCGATGCCCACCGACTCCAGGTGCCGGGCGGGACCGATGCCGGACTGCATGAGGATTTTCGGCGTCTGTACCGCGCCGAGGCTGAGCACGACCTCTCGGGTGGCGTGAAACCGGACGAGGCGGCCGTCGCGAACAGCCTCGACGCCCACTGCCCGGTTACCGTCGAACACGACCTTGGTGACCAGTGTGTTCGTGAGCACGGTCAGGTTGCGCTGCCCTCGCCGTGGCGCGACCAGCGCGCGATAGGGCGAAAGCCGGACGCCGTCCTCGATGATCTCGTCTCGGACCGCGCAACCGCTGCCCCTTTCGGCGAGTTCGCCGTTCGGGCTGTCAAACCGGTCGAGTCCGGCCGACTCCGCTCCCGCCAGCATCGCCGCGAAGAACGGGTGCAGCGGCTGGGCCGGCCGGATGTGCAGGGGGCCGCTCGTGCCTCGCCGCTTCGGATCCGGCTCGCCCCGCCAGGTTTCCAGCTCGCGATACACGTCCAGGACCGAGTCGTAGCCCCATCGCGGATCGGCGCAGTCACTGGCGAAGTCGTCCCAGTCGCGCCGATGGCCGCGCGACCAGACGCCGACATTGACACTCGAGCCGCCGCCGAGTCCTTTCCCCATCGAGTACAGCAGGCGCCGATCGGAGACCTGGGCGCTCGGCTCCGTGAGATATCCCCAGTCGCGTTCGCTGCCGAGGTTCTGGAACCACAGGTCCGGGTCGGACACCCGGTCATCGGCGTCGTCGGGGCCGGCCTCCAGCAGCAGCACCCGCAGGCCTTCGTCCGCCGCGAGCAGGCCGGTGAGCGTCGACCCGGCCGAACCCGCACCGCAGACGATCACGTCGAACTCACCGTCGGCGCCCGGCCCGAGCGGATCGGGGGCGTCCGTCGCGCCGGCCCGCTCCGCCGGCTCTGCCATGTTGTTCGCTGCCATGTAGCTGGCTCCTTGTCTGTCCCATACGGCCGGGCACCCTGGTGACCACGGGGCCCGGTCCGGGCCAGAATCCTGACAGTCCCGCGGATGAGCGGACCATCACCCGATCCGGATGATTCAGGTAGCCCGGCAGAACGACCGCTGGGGTGGGCGACCGGTCTTACCGGGCACCGGCTTCGCGTATCAGCTGCGCGGCTCGTTCGGCGATCATGATGGTGGGGGCGTGCGTGTTGGCCCGCGGGATGGCCGGCATCACCGAGGCGTCGGCGATGTGCAGGCCGAGGACACCGTTGACCTCCATGGTGGTGGAGTCGACGACCGCGGCGGAGTCGGTTCCCATCCGGCAGGTGCCGACCGGGTGCCACTCGCTGCCGCCACGGTCGCGGATGAAGGTGCCGAGCGATTCCTCGTCCCAGGCCGGCGGGTCGAGGGCCTGGCCACCGGTCGCGGCTTTGAGGGCGGGGCCCTGGAACAGCCGCCGCGCCAGCCGGAGCCCTTCGAGCAGATCCTCGCGGTCGGCCCGGGCGCGCAGGTATCCAGGGTCGACCAGCGGCGCATCCGTGGGATCCGCCGACGCGAGCCGCACCTCACCCCGGCTCGTGGGAGTCAGCAGGCTCACCGAACACGTCAGGGCCGGCTCGGGGTACGCCCGCCGATTGCTGTCCAGCGCGGTCAGGGCGAGGGTGAGCTGGATGTTCGGACCCGGAAGGTCCTCCCGGGTCCGGAGTTTCGCGGTTGCCTGCGTGAAAGAGGCGAGCGGCCCGCGGCGCAGGAGCTGGTAGGCGCGGGCGTCCGCGTCGCTTGTCGTGCTCCACAGTGGACTGCCGTCGACCACCGGCCACACGGTCGTGGCCAGTGGGTGGTCCTGGAGATCGGCGCCCACCGCCGGCAGGTCGTGGACGACGTCTATGCCGAGCTTCCGCAGGTGACTGGGCATCCCGATGCCGGACAGCATCAGCAGCTGCGGGGTCCGTATGGCGCCGGCGGCCACTACGATGGACCGCCGGGCGACGACTCGGCGCCTGACTCCTTGTGCGTCGACGCACTGCACGGCGGTGGCCCGGCCGCTTTCCACCACGATCGACGTCACCAGAGCCTTGGCGCGGATGGTGAGGTTCGGGCGCCCGGCCGCCGGCAGCAGGTATCCGTCCACGACGCTGTGCCGCGTACCGTCGTTGATGTTGGCTTGGAGCAGGCCGATGCCCTCACGATCGGCGCCGTTGAAGTCCTCCACGACCGGAAGCCCGATTTCGGCCCCGGCGGCGACGAAGCTCAGCGCAAGCGCGCTCGCGTCCCTGACGCGCGAGACCCGCATGGGTCCATCGAAACCGTGCCATTCGGCGTCGCCCAGGTCGTTGTGCTCGATCGCCCGGAAGACCGGTCGCACGTCCTTCCAGGCCCACCCGTGAGCTCCGCCCGCCTGCCAGGCGTCGTAGTCCGCGGGATAGCCGTGGAACCAGGCCATCCCGTTGATGCTGCTGCCACCGCCGAGGCCACGTCCTTGCGGAAGCGTCACGCGGCGGCCACCCAGCGCCGGCTGGGGGACGGACGTGTCACCCCACGAGGTCGGGCCGGTCCACAGCCGCATGGCCGCGCCCGGGGTGCGGGCTTCCGGCTCCAGCCCGGTCGTACTGCCCGCTTCCAGCAGCAGCACCCGGCAGCCGGCCTCCTCGCTGAGGCGCGCGGCCAGCACACATCCGGCCGCGCCCGCACCGACCACCACGACGTCGACCTCGTCCGGGAGATCACCCAAGGTCTGTTCCGGTGACAGAGCTCCCTGATGACGGCTCATGCCGGCCCGGTTCCCTCAGGAGCCGTCCACGTCGGGCTCCCGGTGATTCTCGGTCCGCGCACGCGCCGCACGGCCTTGCCGCTGTCGTTGTAGGACTGCATCACGCTCCTGCGGATTCGTCAGCCGATCGGAGGGCCCAGTCTGCGGACGGCCGGGGTGACCATGCCATCGCACAGTCGGGGTGATTCCGCCCGCCGTCGGCGCTGGGATCACACACATGAGGTGACTGACGGCTCACCCCCTCGGGCGTGATGCTGCGGCGAGTCCATTCGGAACGGAGTAGCCATGACCATTTTGGACATCGACCGCACGGCGCCGGTGATCGTGCGGCAGGAGGTGACCGTCGATGCGTCGATCGAGTTGTTGTGGCGCCTGCACACCGACGTGAACCGGTGGACGAGCTGGCGGTCGGACGTCGGCTCGGCCCGCCTGCCCGGTCCGTTCGCGCCGGGTGCGGTATTCCACTGGGCGACCGGCGGCCTTGAGATCGCCTCGGCCATCCAGGCGGTCGACCCCGGCCGGCGGACGGTGTGGGGCGGACCCGCGGGCGGCATCGTCGGCATTCACGTCTGGAGCTTTTCGGTCGTCGACGACGGCGTCCGGATCGTCACCGAGGAGAGCTGGAGCGGTGAGCCGATCGCGGCCGACCCCGCTCGCGCCCAGTCGATGCTCGACGCGTCCATCGCGGTATGGCTGCGCGACCTTGAACGGGCCGCGGCCGCGCGGCAAGGCTGAAGAACTTCAACACGACCGGGGGCTAGCAGCAGTACCGAGGTCGCAGACGCGCCGTGAGTTAACGGCAAATCGCCGCGGGGTCTCAGCCGGCCCGCCGGTGCGGCGCGCGGCCGGGGGCCTCGCGGTAGAACCCGGCGATCATCGCGTCCGTGCCGGGCGGGTTGAACGGCTGTCCGAGGGTGCGCATGATCGAGTTCTCGCTGGGCCGGTACATCCCGGTCTGGCAGTAGCGGGAGCCCTCGTAAGCGCCGACGGTGCCGCCATCCGGTGACGGCCGGCCGAGGTACTGGTACCACTTGGCCTGCTGGTCGCGCATCTGGTCTTCGGTCAGGGCGGTCGCGTTCGCCTCGCTGGGCTCGCTCGGATCGCAGTCGCCGTAGTCGTATTCGTCCGCCAGCCCGCCGATGGAATGGCCGAGCTCGTGCTGGACGATCCCGCTCGAGGCGGAGTTGCCGCCCGAGGAGGTCGCGACCTCGCCGCCGGAGCCGCCGTACTTGGTGCTGTTCGCCAGCACGAGGACCTGGTCCGCGTCCGGTGCGGCCGCGGCGTACTGCTTCGCCTTGGTCTCGTCGACGCAGAGGAGCCGTTCGGTGCCGCCGCACCAGAAGTACGAGCCCATCGCGGTGTCGCGCTGGATCCCTTGGTCCGGATCGTTGCTCACGCCCGATTCCGCGGACACGACGTCGACCTGCCAGATGTTGAACTGCTTGCGGTAGCTCTTGTACGGCTCGATCGAGAACAGCGCGTCGATGCTGGACCGGACGTGCTGTGAATAGGCGGGCATCTCGTCGGCGGTGTAGCCGTCGCCGACCACGACGAGGTCGAACGTGGTGTCGCTGGGGCCGTTCGTTTCGATGGGGATCACGTCGGCCGGGCGGGCGATCCGGGCGGCGGCGCGGTCCGAGGCGGGCCGGGTCACCATCACCCGGTGAATGCTGCCGCCGGGTTCGAAGACCTCCATCGACGTGGTGAAGCCGGCCGCCGGGATCGCGGGCGCGGCAGGGGCGGAAGCGAGTGCGAGCGCGCCGCTCAGCGCGGCCACGAGGCAGGCTCGTCGCATGGGTACTCCTTGCGGGGAGGTGGGGGAGCCCTCCCACGATCCCGACTTTCGGCGGCTTCCGGGACATCCCAAGTGGCCATAACCTCGGGGTTATGGAGGTCGAGCTACGGCACCTGCGGATCCTTTGCGCGGTAGCCGAAGCAGGCAGCATTTCCCGGGCGGCGGTGAGCATCGGCAGCAGTCAGCCGGCCTTGACCGCCTCGGTGCAGCGGATCGAGCGCGTCTTCGGGGGAAGGCTGTTCGTCCGCAGTTTCAGCGGGGTGGTCCCCACCGAATTCGGCGAATGCGTGCTGTCCCGGGCGCGGGCGGTGCTGTCCGCGGCGGACACGATGCACCGGGACGCGTCACGGTGGCTGGTGGACGGGGCCGAACGGCCGGTCGCGCTCGGCGGGATCGGCTCCTCGCTGGTGATCGAGCTGGCCGACCGGATCGGGCACCCCGTGCGGGGCCCGGCGGTCTCGGTGACCACGGAGTTCTCGCCCCGGCGGCTGCTCGACCGGCTGGCGGCCGGGCAGCTCGACGCCGCGGTGGTGGCCGACTACCCCGGCCACGAGCTGCGCCCGGCGCCGGGAGTGCGCCTGCGGCCACTGGGCGTGCAGCCGGTATTCGTCGCGCTCGCCGCCGGCCACCCGGCGGCCGCAGCCGCGGAGATCGACCTGGCGCGGCTCGGCGGCGAGCGGTGGGTGCTCGGCCCTTCGGACGGCGCCGGCTGGCCGGAATGCTTCGAAGAAGCCTGCGCGCGAGCCGGATTCCGGCCGCAGGTCGCCCACCGGAGCACCGAACTGCGTGCCCTGCAACGCCTGATCGCGGCCGGCCAAGCGCTCTCGCCCTGCCAGGTCACCTTCCCCGCGACGCCGGAGATCGCGATCCGGCCGCTCGCCGGCGATCCACTGTGGATGCGTTACCTCATCGCGTGGCGGCTCGGTGGCGTCTTCGGCGGCGAACCCGCCGCTCTGATCGAGGCGGCCGACGCCGCGTACCGGTTCGACACCGAAAGCAGCCCGGCCCACCGTGAGTGGCTGCGCTCGCGTGAAGAGCACGTGGCGCGGTAGCGCCGCCCCTGGACACCCCGGCCGCGCCCATCTTGTTGCCGATGCCACGAAGCTGTTCACGCGGTGTCGGCGCCGCATCCCCGCGCGCGATGCCTGGCGGGGCGTCGGCGATGCTGTGCGTGTGGAGTACGTGTCCAGAGTGCCGCGACCGCCGCTGGACGGGCTGATCGACGACCTCTACTACCTGGAGGGTGCGCCGCCGTACGCCCGGCTGACGCTGCCGCCGATGCCCGCGGCGTTGCTCATCGTCAACCTCGGGGCGCCGTTCCGCATCCGCGCCGGCACCGACATCGAGACGGCCGAGTACGCCGACGGCTGCGTGGTCACCACGCCCACCCGCGCGCTGGAGTTCGGCTACCCGCTCCGGACCCGGTCCGTCGGCGTGCACTTCAAGCCGTGGGGGCCGGCGCCGTTCCTGCCGATGCCCGCGGCCGAGCTGTGTGACCGGCCGGTGACGGTAGAGCAGGTTTGGGGCCGGCCCGCCATAACCGAGCTGCGAGACCGGCTGGGCACGGCGGACGGACCGCACGAGATGCTGACGCTGCTCGAGGAGGAGCTGATGCGGCGGCTGTGCGAGACCGCCGGCCTGGGGCTGGTCCGCCACACGAGCAGCGTCATCGCTGCGACCAGCGGGGCGGTGGCGATCGGCGACCTGAGCGTGGCAGCCGGTGTCAGCACCACTCATCTGGCACAGCGGTTCAAGGAGCTCATCGGCGTTACGCCGAAGCGGCTGGCCCGCACCCACCGCTTCGCCGCCACCGTGTTCGCGATCAACCCCGCCGGACCGATCGACTGGGGTGCCCTCGCCGGTGGCGCGGGCTACTTCGACCAGGCCCACTTCGGCCACGAGTTCCGGGCGTTCACCGGGCTCACGCCGACCGAGTACGTCGAAGTCCGGCGGCGGTTCCTGCGCGAACATCCCGGCCACACACTGGACAGCTGGCCGCTGCCGGCCGATTGATTTCTTACAAGAGCGACAGCTCACGGCACGCTAACTTGGGGCACCCCCAAGCAAAGGAGAGCCCCGTGGGCAAGGTGGTCATGTACAGCTCGGTGTCCGTGGACGGCTTCGTCGCGGACGAGAATGACCAGCCCGGACCACTGTTCGACTGGTTGTCCAGCGGTGACGTCCCGTTGGACGAGAGCGGCGAGGTAAAGGTGTCGCAGACGTCCTACGACTACACCCGGCCGTACTGGGACCAGATCGGGGCGACCATCGTCGGCCGCCACGTCTTCGACCTGACGGACGGCTGGGACGGGAAGCCTCCGGGCGGGATCGACCACGTGGTCGTCGTGACGCACCGGCCGGAGCCCGAGGGCTGGGACCCCGGGGCGCCGTTTCACTTCGTCGACGGCGTCGAGGCAGCCGTGGCCAAGGCGCAGGAGCTTGCGGGTGACCGCCTGGTCGAGGTCGCCGCCGGCGACGTCGGTGGCCAGGTGCTTGCCGCGGGCCTGGTCGACGAGGTGCGCATGGACGTCGTACCCGTCGTGTTCGGGTCCGGCAAGCGCTACTTCGGGCCGGTCGACGCGCAGCACCTGCTGGAGGATCCTGACGTGGTGATTCAGGGCAACCGGGTGCTTCACCTGCGTTATCAGGTGCGCCGTTGACCGAGCTGCTCGGACCGGAGGCCGTTTCCCGGCCGGTGTGGACCCCGTGCACCGCTACTTCGCCGCGGCGAAGCGGCTGGAGTTCACCGGCGGCGGCGCGACCGAGCACTTGCTGGCACTCGGCACACTGCTCGCCCAGTGACCCGCTCGTGAGTGTTTATGACGGTTAGAACCGTCATAAACACTCACGAGCATTTATGAGTCGGTCGGCGTGATGTGCCGCAGGCGGCGCGGGCCGGTGTCCGGGCGGGTGGGCGGCGGCTCGGCTGGTCAGCCTGGGGTGCAACCGATTCCACGCCTGCGCGGTCGCTGCCGGCGTAGAGGCGCGTGTCGGTGCTGGTCACCGCGTGTTCGGCACCCCAGGTTGCGGGGTCACCGAACACGAACTCGCCGCCGTGCTCGGGTGGCCGACCGTTGGTGCCGGGCACTCGGGGCGGGGCCCGGCGCGTCGTGGCCCGCGTCGAGGACCACCAGGATCTCCGGGTCATCTTCTCGCCACTGGCCCGCGGCAATGAGCCGCTCGACGACGTCACGAATCTGCCCGGTGGTCACTGCGGCGACATCAGCGCCGGGCCGCAGTCACGGGGAGACGTCCACCGCCGGCACCAGCCGCCCGTCGGCGGCTCGGGGCAGCGGAAGCCCGGACAGCGCGGTCCGCAGCCGATCGAATTCGATCCGGCCGTTGTTGATCGCGTCGTCCAGACCGCCGTGGCCACGGCGATGCTCCGGTGCCAGGGACAAGCCGACCAACGACCGGACCGGACCGTCGGTGCGCAGCACCGCGTCCGCCGGCTCGAACAAACCATCCGCCCGGCTACTCGCACGACAGGGTCAGGGTTCGGTCGCATGGGAGCGCAGTAAACGCAGCGCGGTGTCCAGTGCTCGGGCTAGTTTCTCGACTGATCGGGCTGCCTGCATGAGGACGAAACCTCCTTGCACGACAGACAGAATGTCGATCGCGAGCGCCGATACATCGGTGGCCGGCGCCAGGGTGCCGTTGCGGCGCATGGTTTCGAGCCCGCGTTCGAAGGCGCCGGCCCAGGCGTCGAATCCGGCCTGGATCAGCTGGGCGGCGACCGGGTCGCTCTCCGTCATTTGAGCGGTGAGCGAGCCTAGCGGGCACCCGCCGGCCGCGCCCCGAGCGGAGTGCACCTCGAGCAGGCGGTCGCGCCATTGCCGCCAGGACTCCCAGGAGTCCATTGCGTCGAGTTCGGGACGCTGGTCGTCCAGTGCTTGCTTCGCCTGCCGTTCCACCACGGCGTGCAGCACCTCGGCCCGGCCGCCGGGGAAGTAGTGGAAAATCTGCCCGTGGCTGCTCGAACTCGCCTTCCGGACGTCGTTGATCCCGACTGACGCCAGCCCTCGCTGATAGAGCAGCCCCGCGGCCGCGTCGATGATGCGGGACCGGGTCGCGGCTCCCTTCGCCGTCCATCCCTCTGCCACGGACAGCCTCCGTTCTTCCACCGCTGCACCTTACCCAGATTCTGGTGTTGCCTCTCCAGAATATCCGAGGTAACTTTTTTGGAGAGATCGACCCAAAAACTTGTGGAGGAGCGTCCGGTGCCCACGATCGATGTCCACACTCACTTCCTGCCCGAGCCGTATGTTCAGGCACTGATCAGGCACGGCGTCAACTGGACCGGCGGAGTCGACATGACCGCCTGGACCCCGGACGGCCATCTGCGGTTCATGGACGACTGGGGGATCGACGTAGGGGTGCTCTCCTGCCTGGCCGAAGGCGGGGTCTACTTCGGTGACCAGCGGGAAGCCGGCGAGCTGGCGAGGAATGTCAACGACATCGGCGCTGACGTGGTCCGGCGGCACCCACAGCGGTTCGGCGTCTTCGGCGCGCTCCCCTTACCGGGCGTGGACGCCGCCCTGGCCGAAATCGACCACGTCTACGACGACCTCGGCCTGGACGGGGTGTACTTGGTGTCCCAGGTGGACGGCACCTACGTGGGGGATCCGGCGTGGGAGCCGGTGTACGCCGCACTCGACAAGCGGGGAGCCACCGTCCTGCTGCACCCAGTGGAACCGAAGGAGAACCCGGATCTGCCCTGGCAGCACTGGATCGGGGAATACGTGTTCGACACCACGCGGGTCTTCATGACCCTCGTGTTCAACGGAGTGCTGGACCGCTACCCGAACATCACCTGGATCCTTTCGCACGGCGGTGGCGCGGTTCCCTACCTAGGCCACCGGATCGCCGCGGCGCCCCGGGTCGTCGCGGCATACCGCGAACTGGTGCGGCGGCCGATTTCGGAGTACCTGCGCTCGGTCTATTACGACGTGGCGGTCGCCGACTCTTCCGTCCAGGTCAACACCATGGTCGACGCCATCGGCACGGACCGGATGCTCTTCGGCACCGACTGGCCCTACGCCGACGGACTGTTCGATCCGAAGCGCACGGGTGAACACGACCTGACCCGCCTGCTCGGCCCCAACCACATTTCTCAGGTCGCGGGAACCAACGCGCTCCGCCTCCTCCCTCGCCTCGCCGAACGCTGGGACGACGGCGCACACTGACCGCCACCACGACCGCCCGGAGCACGAGACGAGCCACGGCAACGGTTTGACGTCGGACGCATCCTCGCCACCGGGCAGGCATACACCCGACCAGCCCACCGCAAAAGGCACCAACCACGCCGGACTACTTGAACGCCAAGCTGAGCGCCTGTGCCTGAACCCGGTTCCTGCTGCGCTGTAACGGTTTTGCCGGCCGGGGCAGGTTCGGGCTGGTTGCGGACGTGGGTGCGTTCCACGGTGGCTGGATGGAGGCCGGGATGCTCGACGAGTTGCTGACGTCGGCCCGAGGCTTCCGGTGCAGCCCGTGGCCAACCGGCGCCGCGCCGGTTGGCCACCGCCGTCACCGTGAGGAAAAGCCGAGCACGCCGACCCGACCAGGTCGGCCGCCCCGGTGCCGCCGGCGAACCGGATCGCGGCCAGGACCTGCGGGGGTGAACTGCCGCAGGTACCCGTCGGAGCCGTCCGGCGCGGCGAGGTGCCCGTGGTCGCGTGGCAGCCTCGGTTTCGCCGTGGGGGCCGGGGGGAGGAACCGGCCGGGATCGAACGCTGAGCGCGTTTCCGGACGTCGTACGCCTCGTCCGGCGGCGGATGTCCCGCATCGCGCACTCGTAGACGTCGAAGTAATGCCGCTGTGCTTCGGGATTCTTGAACCTGCCGATGCCCTTCCTCACGGGGACGCTACTTCGCGAGGCCCCCGCCGGGATGACCGGGATGCCGGCCCGGAATTCGACCAGCGCTGACAGTTCGGGCTGAGCCCGCACGCCGGCGTCAGTCGGTGTGGCCGCGCAGGCAGTCGATCACGGTGTCGAGGGATGCTTCGAGCGCGACGGTGTCACGGCGGGCCTGGGTGAGCACAAGGCCGCCCTGGACGGCCGCGAGCAGGGCGAGGGCGAAGCGTTCGGGATCGACCCGGGTGGGCAGCTCGCCGCGGTCCCGCATCGCGCGCAGGCCGTCGCGCAGGGCCTGCTCCCATCGGGTGAAGCCGGCCAGCAGGTCGGCTCGCGTCTCCGGGGTGGACCGGGCCAGCTCGCTGGTCAGGCTGCCCATCGGGCAACCCTGCTGGTTGCGCCCGTCCCGGTGGATGCTCACGATGACGTCGCGCCACGCCTCCAGCGCCTCGATGCTGTCGAGGTTGGCGAGCAGCGGCTTCTGCACTCCGAGCACGTTTTCGCACTGGTAGTCGATGACCGCCCGGACGAGGCCGTCCTTGTCGCCGAAGTAGTAGTAGATCTGCGAAGCGCTCACGGTGGCGGCGGCCTGCACCTCTTCGATGCTCGTGCCCGCGACCCCGTGCTGGTACATCAGGGCGGCGGCTAAAAGCTCAAGCGCGACGTCCTGTTCCCGCACCGCCTGGGCACCGCCGACGAGTTCGCCACGCTGGCCCTCGAACTGCTCGGCAACAGCTACCTCAACGGCGAGGTCATCCGCATCGACGGCGGCGCCCGCCTGCAGCCGAAATGACCACCCCGGACCACGGAGGCCGCTCATGCCCCAGGTACTGACCGAACAGGACGGGCACGTCCTCACCGTCACCCTCAACCGCCCCGCCCGGCGCAACTCGCTGACCACGTCCGGCCTGTCCCGGCTGGCCGACGTCTGGCAGGAGGCCGCGCTCGACACCAGCGTCCGGGCGGTCGTCCTGACCGGGGCGGAGGGCTCGTTCTGCACCGGAATGGACCTGCGCGGCCTGGCCGGGGACACCGGCGACGAGGACGGCGCCGCGGCGGCCGACCGGGCGAAGACCGACCCGGGGTTCGCCTACCGCGGCCTGCTCAAGACCGACCGGCCGACCAAGCCGGTCATCGCCGCCGTCGAGGGCCACGCGATCGCCGGCGGCCTGGAACTGCTGCTCGGCACGGACATCCGGGTCGCGGGCGAAGGCGCCCGGTTCGGGCTGTCCGAGGCACGCTGGGCGCTCTACCCGGCGGGCGGCGGCGTGGTCCGGCTCTCCCGCCAGATCCCGTACCCGGTCGCGGCCGACCTCATGCTCACCGGCCGGCACATCGGCGCGGCCGAGGCCAGGCAGCTGGGCCTGATCGGCCATCTGGTCCCGGACGGGATGGCGCTGGAGACCGCGCGGGGGATCGCCGCCTCGGTCGCGGCGAACGGCCCGCTCGCGGTCGAGGCGATCGTGCGCACCCTGCGCCACACCGCGGCGATGTCCGAAGAGGACGCTTTCGCCTTCGAACAGCCGGACGTCGCCAGGATCTTCGCCTCGGACGACGCGAAGGAGGGGCCCCGGGCCTTTGCCGAAAAGCGGCCCGCGGTCTTTCACGGCCGGTGAACCGATCGGCGCCTGGCAGAATGGAAGGATGACGACTACGGCGAAGCAGGCGCGCCAGATCGAGCCCGGCACGTACGAGGCGTATATGCACGACTGCCCCGCGGTGGCGTTGCTCTCGACGATCAGCAACCGCTGGGTCAGCCTGGCGATGTGCACCCTCGGGCAGTTCGGCGAGCCGATGCGCTACAACCACCTCAGCCGGGAGATCCCGGGCGTCAGCCAGAAGATGCTCACCCAGACCCTGCGCCTGCTCGAACGCGAAGGCATGGTGAAACGCACAGCCACGCCGACGGTGCCGGCGCGGGTCGACTACGAGCTGACCAAGCTCGGGCAAGGGCTGTACGGCCTGCTTTCCCAGGTGCGGGACTGGGCGGTGGAGAAAGTCGGCGAGGTCGGCGAGGCGCGGGCCGAGTACGACGCCCGGAAGACCGGCCGGTAGCGGCAACGCACTTTTAAGTGCCTCCTTACGGATCGATCCTTGCTTGCCTAGAGTTCGCGGTGGGCACAGCGTTCGAATAGGTAAAGGAAAGCACGGAATCATGCGCGCAGCGGTCGTGAGAAAAGCCGGTGGACCCGATTCGGTCGAGGTCCTGGACGTCCCGATCCCGGAGCCGGGCCCGCTGGAGGTGCGGGTCAAGGTCGCGGCCGCCGCGCTCAACCCCGCGGACGCCGGGGTGTGGAGCGGATTGTTCAAGCCTTCGCCGGACGTCGAATACACCGGTATCGGCCTGGACGCGGCCGGCACGGTCGACGCGGTCGGCACGGGGGTCTCGCTGGCGGTCGGCACCCCGGTGATCGTGTTCGACGACCCCGTGCTGCGCCCGACGAAGGCCCAGGCCGAATACCTGGTGACCGACCTCAATTCGCTCGCCCTCGCCCCGGCGGGGATGGACCTGACGCTCGCGTCGACGATCCCGCTCAACGCGTCGACCGCCTCGCTGGCCCTGGAGAATTTCCCGCTGCGCCCCCGGGAGACCTTGCTCGTCACGGGCGCGGCCGGGGCCGTCGGCGGCTACGCGGTCGAGCTGGCCCGGACGCGCGGGGTTCGGATCGTCGCGCAGGGGCGGCCGGAGGACGAGGAGTTCCTGCGCGCCCTCGGCATCAGCTGGTTCGTGTCGCGCGAGGAGGACCTCGGCGCGGCGGTGCGGCGGTTCCTGCCGGAGGGCGTGGACGGGGTCTTCGACGCGGCCGCGCTGGGCGCCCCCGCGCTGGCGGCGGTCCGGGACGGCGGCATCTTCGTGAGCGTGCGCAGCGACGTGGTGCCGGAGCGCCGGCGCGGTGTGACGGTGCGGCTCACCATGGCCGGCGCCGAGGGGACCCGGCTCGCGTATCTCGCGGCACTCGCCGAGGTCGGCCTGCTGACGCCGCGGGTCGCCCAGGTCTATCCGCTGGCGCAGGCCGCGGAAGCCCACGCGCGGATGGCCGAGGGCGGGCAGCGCGGGCGGATCGTGCTCGTCCCGTGAACGCCGGGAAACCGGCCGCGGTCGTCACCGCGGTGACCCGGATCCCCGCCCCGGTGCGGGACGTGTGGCGCGTGCTCGTGGCGTTCGACCAGTACACGCAGTGGCACCCGGTGCTGGCCCTGGACGCGAAGCCCGGCCAGGCCGTGGCCGGGGCGGAACTCCCGGCCCGTGTCTCGGACGGCACCGCGGAGCAATCCGTCACGATGCGGATCGTCGAGGTGGCGGCGCCCGCCCGGCTGGTCTGGGAGGGCGGCTCGCTCGACACGGTCCTCGGCCGGCACTCGTTCGTGCTCACCGCTGAGCCGGACGGGACCACGGAGTTCACCGACTCCGAGGAGTTCTTCGGCGCCGGCGCGGCCGGAATCCGGCCGGAAGCCGGCCGCCTCCGGGCCGAGTACGCCCGATACGGCGCGGCCCTGCGGGCCCGCGTGGAGGAACTGTCCGGCTGAGGAAGAACCCCCGGCGGCCGAGCCGGTCACCGTGCCGAGCCGGGCCACCGGGCCCCGGGTCACCAGACGGAGTCGCCCCGTACGACGGCTTCGCCGCCACCGTCCACAAAGATCACTTGACCGCACAGGTGACTGTTCTCCTGGCTGACCAGCCAGGCCAGCAGGCGGGCCGGCACCTGCGCGTCGGCGAACCCGTTGAGCGGCATCGGCACCGAGGCCGCGATCACCTCCCGGCCCAGCGGTGACGAGAGGGCTTCGCTCATCATCGGCGTCGAAACCACGCCGGGGGCGATCGCGTTCAGCGGGATACCGGCCCCGGCCCACCGGTCCGTGGTCGAGGCCCGCCGGACCCACTGAGCGAAGGCGGCTTTGCTGGAGGAGTAGATCAACCCTCCGCCGGCCGCCGGGTCCGCCGCACCGGCCAGCGTCGCCGCGCGGGCCAGCGCGGCGGGCTCGTCGTCGGCGCGGAAGGCGGCGAGGAGGGCCTCGTCGCCGGGTCCGGTGCCGGCGAAGGAGCCGACCCCGACCGCGCGGGGCGAATCGGAGCCGGCCAGGAGCGGGCGCAGACCGTCCAAAGTGGCCACCATGCCGAAGTAGTTGACGGCCGCGGTGGCCGGAATCGGCGCGGCCAGCCCGGCGACCGCGACGATGGTGTCGATCGTGCCGCCGGACCTGATCTTGACCTCGTCGGCCATTCGCTCACGATCGCGGGGCGAGGTCAGGTCGACGACCACGTCAGCGTCGCGGATGTCCACGCCGATGACCGATTCACCCCGGTCCTCCAGCAGTTGTTTCGTGGCCAGGCCGATGCCGGACGCGGCGCCGGTGATCACATTCATTCGAGGCACGTGCTTTCTCCTGTTCTTCCGGCCGGCGGCGCTGGTCAGCGCGACCGGCTCCATTCATCGATGATCGGCCGAATGAGCGTGACCCATTCGCGGTATCCCTGACCGTTGAGGTGAACCTGGTCGGGCGTGAGCTCTTTTCGCAGTGACCCGTCGTCCGCCCCGAGCGCCGGCCAGAGGTCGAGATAGGTCACCCGCTTGGCCGCCTCGGCGACCACCTCCTGGTAGCCGCGGTTGAGTTCGCGGACTTCTCGCGCATAGGACCGGCTACGCGGCAGGACACTCTGCACGACCACCGGGGCATCGGGAGCGAGACGCTCGATTTCGCGCAGGATCGCCCGCAGATTGGCCAGCGTCTCGCCGGGTGCCACCGCGGCCGAGATGTCGTTGGTCCCGATCAGGAGCAGCACTCCGAGCGGATCGTGGACGGCGGAGTCCAGCCGGGCCAGCACCTCCGCCGTGTGGTCTCCGCCGTTGCCCCGGTTGAGCACCGGCCGGCCCGGAAACCATTCGTCCCAGTTGCCGGCCTCGGTGAGGCGATCACCGATCAGCACGATCTGCCGGGGCGGCACTCCGGTGGCCTCGAACTGATCGCGACGCGCGTTTTGCAGGTAGGCCAGCATCGGCCCCAGTACTCGGCGGTTGAGCACGCCCGTGACTTGGCGGGCGAGTGCGCTGCGTGGTCGGGTGCGGTTCATGGCGAACCTCGGATTCTCGCTCGTGCTACGGACTTCGGGTGGTATCAGTCGACGTTGACCACGACGGAGGCTTCGGGAAGACCGGCGGCAGCGGCCTTGATGACGATGCTTCCGGTGCCGGTGGGGCGGACGACGGCCAGGAGTTCACCGGCGTGAGTCGTCCGCGTCGGTCCCGTGATCGGTTCGGCGGGCCGCGGATCGCCCGAACCCAGTCCCTGCAGGACGGCCGGACCGTCCACAGTGACCGTGACGGTCTCGGCCCGCGCGGGATTCACCCGGCCGTCCGCGTCGACGAGCGAGACGCGCACGAACGCCAGCGACTCGTCGGTGCGGTCGAGGTGATCCTGTTCGGGGACAAGGCTCAGCGCTGTCACCGGTCCGGCCGTGCTCAGTTCGCCGCGCCCGGACTCGACGCCGTCCTGGTAGGCGACGGCCGTGAGCGTGCCCGGCTCGTAGGTCCCGGTGAACTCGGCGATGTACCCGGTTTTCGCCCCCGCCGCGATCCGGCCGGCCGAGCGGCCGTTCACGAGCAGCTCGACCTCGTCGGCCGACGAGTACACCTCGATGCGGACCGGGTGGCCCTCGCTGCCGGGCCAGGTCCACCGCCCCTCCAGGCCACGCCACCCGAACGCGTTGACGGCGAGCTCGACGCCGAAGAGCGAGGGCTCCTGCACCGCGATGTACGGCGTGTCGCGGAGGCCGAAGACGGTCTCGCGGAAGTAGGACGAGGGACGCCGGACGCCGGTGATGTCGAGGTCTCCCACCATCGCCGTGAGATAGGGGAACGGCCCGAGGAATCCGGTGAGCCCCGCCTGGGCCGCCGGCCGGACGCGGCCGACGCCGACCTCGCCCAGGTAGTCCCAGCCGGTCCAGCAGAAGTCCCCGATCACCTGCGGGGAGCCGAGGATGGTGGCCCAGTTCCCGGCGATCGACTGCCGGTGGGTCTCACTGCCGACGCTGATCCGATCGGGGAACTCGCCGGGGTCGAGGGCGTAACGGGCGGCGCCGTAGTTGTAGCCGGCGAGGTCGACCTGCGCGTACGCCTCCTCCATCAGCCGCGCGGCGGCCGGGGACTGCCAGAACTTCGCCAGGACGTCCTCCATCGAGGTCAGGACGTCGTTGACCCCGATGTTCTGCTCCGTCATGATCGCGGCGGCCTCCTCGCCCGCGGCCATGAGGACCTGCCCGGCGAAGAGCGTGAACCGCGCCGGGTCGAGCCGCTTGAGCGTGGCGGCGAGGTCGCGGCCGGTCTTCGCGTCGAGCGGGTTCCCGGCCTGGGCGATTTCGTTGCCGATCGAATACAGGATCACGCTGGGGCGGTTGAAGTCCTTCCGGACCATCGACTCGACGTCACGCTCCCACCAGTCCGCGAAATCGTGCGAGTAATCGGAGCGGACCTTGCGCGAGGTCCAGGCGTCGAAGGCCTCGTCCATCACGAGCACCCCGTATTTGTCGCAGGCGCGCAGCAACGCGGTGCTGGCGGGATTGTGCGCGCTCCGGATCGCGTTGAAGCCCGCCTCACGCAGGAGCCGGACGCGCCGCTCCTCGGCCGCGCCGATGGCCGCCGCCCCGATCGGGCCGTTGTCGTGGTGCACACACGCGCCGCGCAGCTTGACCGTGGTCCCGTTGATCCGCAGGCCGTGCACCGGATCGAGCTCGATCTTCCGGATGCCGAAGGTGTCGCTCGCCTGGTCGAGTTCGGCACCGCCGTCGCTGTCCTCGACGACGGTCACGTGGCCTCGGTACAGCGTCGGCGAGTCCGGGCCCCACAGCCCGGGGTCGCGGACGAACACCCGGAGGCTCACCTCGGCGGACTCGCCGGGGAAGACCGTGACCGGGGCCGACGCGGTCGCGACCGTCCGCCCGGTGGCCTCCTCGACGATCTCGATCCGCACGCGTACCGTGCTCCGGACCGGCGATTCGTTGTCGATGCGCGCTTCCACCCGCACTACCGCCAGATCGTCGGCGACCTGGGGAGCGGAGAACCGGGGACCCTCGGGCGCGAGGTGCAGCAGCCCGCTCCGATGCAGGGTGACGGGCCGGATCAGGCCGGCGCCGGGGTACCACCGCGAGTCCTGATCGGACGTCGCCTCGACGCGGATCGTGTTGGCCTCGCCGTAGCGGAGGAAACGGTCGATGGGCACGAAGAAGCGCGAGTAGCCGTACGGGCGGTGGGCCGCGAGCGCCCCGTTCAGGTAGACGCGGGCATCTCGGTACACGCCTTCGAACTCGAGCACGTGCCGCTGGCCGGCCCCGCTTTCCGCGACCTCGAACGTCTTTTCGTACTCGATGTCGGCCGACGGGAAGAAGCCCGTGTTCGCCCCGCCGGCCGCGTTGGCGTCGCGAGGGCTCGAGATCAGGGCGTCGTGCGGCAGCGTCACCGATGTATGGGGGTCGCCTCCCAGCGCGAAGAAGGTCGAGCCGAGCGGGCGCACCGCCCAGCCGTGGTTGAAGGACGCAGGGATCATGATGCCTCTCCGAGCTAACACGCGTTAGTATCCTCTTCCATTGTGCGCAACTATGGCGAAACCGTCAAAGAGCCCAGCAAGACAGCCAAAAATGCCGGGCTTCCGGATCAGTGCGGTACTCGATGGTGTCGTCCTAGTCCGTTCAGTTGACGCGTGTTAGTAGCGCGGGGTAGCGTCCCGGCGGGACAGTGCGAGTGGGGGTCGGAACATGGGAGAGAGCGCCGAAGGCCGGGCGTCGAAGGCGGCGACCAGTGCCGACGTCGCCCACCTGGCCGGAGTCTCCCGGGCCACGGTCAGCTTCGTCCTGAACAACGCGCCGCAGTCGATCGCCCCGAAGACCCGGGAGAACGTCCTGCGCGCGGCCCGGCTGCTGAACTACCGGCCGAACCTCTCGGCCAAGGCCCTGGTGGAAGGGTCGAGCCGGGTCGTCCTGTTCGATCTGAGTTCTTCGTCGTGGAACGGGCAGGCCATGCACGTCCTGGCGGAGCTGACCCGGGTCCTGGCCGAGCACGGGCTCGTGACGGCGGTCCATCTCGACGCGCCCGTCCCGCAGTCCCTGCTCTCGACGGCACTGCGTATCCGGCCCCGGCTGGTCCTGCCGAAGCGGCCGCTGAGCCCGGAGGAACGGGCGGAGTTCGACAACGCGGGCATCCTGGTCGCCGAGGTTTCGGAGACGGAGTTGACCGCCGTGGAGGACCTGGCCGCGCGGATCCGCCTGGAGCACCTTCGTCAGCGCGGGCACAGCCGGATCGCGATCGCCGAGCGCGAAGGGCAGGGGGAGATGTCGGTCGTCGAGGCTCGCCGGCGGGCGGTGGTGACGGCAGCGGCCGAGCTCGGCCTTCCGGAGCCGAGGGTCGCCGCTTTCCACGACGGGCCGAGTGCGGTCAGCCAGGTGCGTCGGATGCCGGATGCCGGAATCACCGCCGTCTGCGCCTTCAACGACGACACCGCCTTGGCCACGATCCGCGCCGCGGCCGACGCCGGCCTGCGGTGTCCTGAGGACCTCGCCGTGATCGGCGCCGACGACACGTTCCCGGGCAGCGTCGCCTTTCCGCCGCTGACCACGGTGAAGGTCGATTTCGAACGGCTCGGCAAGCTGTTCGCCCCCGCTGTGCTCGCCACGCTCGGCATCGAGGCCGAGCCCTTGCCTGACGTGAACGACGTGGTCACGCTCGTCGTCCGCGAATCCACCTGAGGGATTCCCCGTGAATCCGCACGAGAGGGCCCGGTTATGAGCGACCGTAAATTCCGCTGGGGGATCTCCAGTCCCGCTTCGATCGCCGTGGAGTTCGCCCGGTCGATCAGGTCTTCTCCCTCGGCGGAGATCGTCGCGGTCGCCTCGCGTGATCTCGGCCGGGCCAAGGCTTTCGCCGGCGAACACGGCATCGGCACTGCTTTCGGCTCGCTGGAGGAACTCGCCGCCTCACCGGACATCGATGGCGTGTACGTCTGCTCGCCGGTTCATGCGCACGCCGCGGCGGTCGAGGTCATTGCCGCCGCGGGAAAGGCGATTCTCGTCGAGAAGCCGTTCGCGATCGACGCAGCCGGGGCCGAGGCGATGTTCGCGACCGCGAAACGGCACAACGTCTTCATCATGGAAGCGATGTGGACCCGGTTCCTGCCGGCCTGGAAACAGATCCGGGCGCTGGTCGACGGAGGGCGGATCGGCGAGATCCGCGCCGTGTCGGCCAGCTTCGGCTTCTCGTTGCTCGGGGGAGCGCGGGACGAGTTCCTGCTCGACCCGGTGAAGGGCGGCGGAAGCCTGCTGGAGATCGGCGTTTACCCAATCCAGCTGCTTCAGGACTACCTGGGCACGCCGACCCGGACCGAAGCCGTGATCCGGGAATCCGCGCAGGGCGCCGACCTCGACGTCGCGGCCGGCCTGGCCTTCGGTGACAGAATCGCGACCGTGCAGTCGTCCATGACGCAGATGTTGCCCGGCTCGGCCTCGCTCAGCGGCACTTCCGGGATCATCCACGTGCCGGCGTTCTTCCACGCGGCCCGCCGTTTCGAAATCCACACCCTGGACGGCGACGCGGCCCATCCTTTTTCGGTCGAACTGGTCGACGCCGAACCGGAAATCGGCCCGCTCGCCTATCAGGCCATCCACATCGCGGAGCGAATCGCGCAAGGCGAGACCGAAAGTGACATCATGAGCCCGGACGACACCGTCGCGACCCTGCGCATCATCGACGCCATTCGCGAGGCCGGCCGTTCGCGAAACACCTCGGATTCCTGACCTCTTCGACGAAAAGACGGATCGACGATGACGCCCTCTGCTCGCCCTGATCAGCCCGTCCCCTCGTGGCGACGGCGCATCTTCATCCCGCCGTTGCTCGCCATCGTCAACCGCATGCTCGCGCCCGCCCAGCAGCACCGGGCGACCCAGTTCGCCGAGGTCGAGGCCGCGCCCGGCCGGGTCGTCTTCCTCGGCGACAGCATCACCGAGGGCGGCCTGTGGGACGAGTGGTTCCCGGACGTCGCCGTGCTCAACCGCGGCATCGGCGGCGAGCGGACGGCCGGCGTGCTGAGCCGCCTCGACACGGCGATCGACGAGCCCGCCGCGGTGTTCCTGCTCATCGGCACGAACGACCTGATGGGCCTCATTCCGCACGAAGAGATCGCGCGGAATGTGGCGGCGATCCTCGACGGCATCGAAGAGCGGGCACCCGGCACGCCCGTTTTCGTACAGAGCGTCATGCCGCGCGCCAAGTCCTACCGGGAAGAGGTACAAGCGCTCAACCGCCGTTACGTCCAGCTGGTCGACGAGCGGCCCGAGCACATCCGCTACGTCGACCTCTGGCCCGCGCTCGCGACCCCGGAAAGCACGCTCGACCGGAGGTTCACCCGCGACCGGCTGCATCTCAACGGGCGCGGTTACCGAGCCTGGGTGAAGATACTCGAACCGCTCGTCACGCCGTTCGGCTCGCCGAAGCCCGAAATCCACTGAGGACACCTCGATGAACGCTCCGGCCACCCTCACCTCGGGCCGCCGCACCCTGGTCCTCGCCGCGATCCTGCTGGCGATGCTGCTGTCCGCATTGGACCAGACGATCGTCTCCACCGCGCTGCCGACGATCGTCAGCGATCTCGGCGGCGGCACCCACCTGTCCTGGGTGGTGACCGCGTACCTGCTCGCCGAGACCATCATGACCGTGCTGGTCGGCAAGTTCGGCGACCTGTTCGGCCGCAAGATCACCTTCATGATCAGCGTGGTGCTGTTCCTCGCCGGCTCGTTCTTCGCGGGCTGGTCGAACTCGATCGAGATGCTCATCGCGTTCCGCGCCCTGCAGGGGCTCGGCGGCGGTGGCCTGATGGTGACCGCGACCGCGCTGATCGCCGACGTCGTCCCGCTGCGCGAGCGGGGCAAGTTCCAGGGCATCGTCGGCGCCGTCTTCGGCGTGTCCACAGTGGCCGGTCCGCTGCTCGGCGGGCTGTTCGTCGACCATTTCGGCTGGCGCTGGACGTTCTACGTGAACATCCCGCTCGGCATCCTGGTCCTGATCGTCGCCGCGGTGGCGTTGCCGAAGATCGCGGTCTCGGGACGGCCGAAGATCGACTACGCGGGCATCGCGCTGATCGCGCTGGCCGCGACCGGCCTGACGCTGGTCACGAGCTGGGGCGGCAGCCAGTACCCCTGGGGCTCGCCGGTGATCATCGGCATGGCGGTGGGCTCGGTGGTGCTGCTGGTGGCGTTCGTGTTCGTGGAACGGCGGGCCGAAGAGCCCATGCTGCCGATGAGACTGTTCTCCAGCCGGGTGTTCACGGTCTCCGGTGTGCTCAGTTTCGTGGTCGGCTTCGCGATGCTGGGCGGGATCACCTACCTGCCCACCTATCTGCAGTACGTCCGGGGCGTGTCCGCGACCGAGTCCGGGCTGTGGATGCTCCCGCTGGTCTTCGGGCTGATGGGGACCGCGCTGGTGTCCGGCAACGCGATCGGCAAGACCGGCCGCTACCGGGTGTTCCCGATCATCGGCTCGGTGCTCATGACCGTCGGCCTGTTCCTGCTCTCCCGGCTGGGCGTGGACACGAATTTCTTCGTCGTGTGCGTCTACATGCTGGTGCTCGGCGCCGGCATCGGGCTGATCATGCAGGTCCCGACCATCGTCGTGCAGAGCACCTCGGACTACGCCGACCTGGGCGTGGCCACCTCGGGCGTGAGCTTCCTGCGCTCGATGGGCAGCTCGTTCGGCGTCGCCATGTTCGGCACGGTGTACGCGTCGAAGCTGCCCGGCAACATCGCCGCCGCGCTGGCCGCGCATCCGCTGCCGCCCGGCACGGACCCACGGGCGGTGCAGGAGCCGGCGCTGCTGCACACCCTGCCGCCCGAGATCAGCGCCGCGGTCATCGGCGCCTACAGCGACACCGTGCGGTCGGTGTTCCTGATCGCGGCCCCGATCGGGCTGATCGCGCTGGTCGTCGCGCTGCTGATGCCCGAGGTGCCGCTGCGCGACACGTCACGCGCCGCGGTGGCCGGCGGCAACGCGGTCGGCGAGGGCTTCGCCCCGCCCGCGTCCGGGGACTCCGAACGCACGCTGGAAACGCTGATCGCCCGCATCGTCCACGACGTGAAGGGCGACCCGACCCCCGAGATCTTCGCCAAGACGGGCTTGACCATCACGATGGCGCAGGGCTGGCTGATCGGCCAGATCTACCGCCACGCCAGGGAAGACGGCGACGCGACCATGGACGAGCTCGGTCAGGAGCACAAGATCCCGGCCGGCATCTTCGAACCGACCGCGCGCCGGCTGGCCGACCTGGGCTACGTCACCGAGCAGGGCGGCCACTACCGGTTCACCGAGGCCGGCGCCGAGGTGTTCGCCACGCTGATCACCGCCTGGCGCGGCTGGCTGCTCGAGAAGCTCGAAGACTGGAACGAGACCGACCAGCGGCAGTTCGCCTCGGCCATCGACTCGCTCGCCGGGCAGCTGATCTCGGAAGGCCGCTCACTCAGCCGGGCGTGAGCGCGGCAGGCGTCGGCCTCGGTATTCAGCAGGGCGCTCGGTCCACTACCTCGGATCTCTTGCCAGGACGGGGCGCAGGAGCGATCAGCCGCGAATCGGCGATCGCCACCGGGGCCACTGCCGGTCTGTTGCCGGTGTGGGTCGCCGACTGGAACGCTACGGCCTCATCTCACGGCGCGATGATCAGCATGCGTCGACCAGCAGTGCGACCAGCGCGACTTGTCGCGGAGGCGGGAGTGTGGCTGTTCCGGTCAGCAGCGGCCGGTCAGTGATTTTCGGGTGATGGGGAAGTCGAAGTAGGTGGTGGGGAAGGTTTCGGATTGGAGGGTGTAGTGCCACCACTCTTCGGGGAGGTTGGTGAACCCGGCCTGTTCCAGTCCGTTTTTGAGCAGTAGCCGGTTCTTCAGTTGCCGGCCGTGGATTCTGGGGTCGAGGGTGTGGGCGAGGGTGTCGAAGCAGTCGTACCCGGTGCCCATGTCGATCGAGTTGTCCGGGAACCGTGCGGACTGGGGGCCGTAGCACGGTTTCAGTGGTTCACCGGGGTGGTAGGGCCGGGTCGGGATGGCGGGGAGCCGGGTGAGGGTCACGTCCAGGGTGCTGCCTCGGCTGTGCCCGGATTTTGCCGAGATGTAGCCGTCGTCGAAGAGCCGGTTCTTGTCCACCTGTGGGTAGAACTCGGCTTTCATCCGTTGGTCGGAGAGATCCTCGGCCCATCGCACGAAGTGGTCGACGGCGCGTTGTGGCCGGTAGCAGTCGTACACCTTGAGGGTCAGTCCCTTGCGCAGGAAGGACATCTGGGCCTTGTGCAGTGCTTCGGCGGAGTCCCGGGTCAGGATGCACATCGGCCGGCGGTAGCCGTCGATCCGCTCGCCGACGAAGTCGTGCGGGGTGAAGTACCGCATCTCCTGGACGATCGTCGGATCGACGTCACTCAGCGCGACGAATTCCGGCGGTGCTTTCGGGCCCGGTGCGGCCAGCGCCGTCGCTGGAGTCATGGCGATGGCCAGCACCCCGACCGCGACAGCCACGAGCTTTCTCATCAGGATCTCCTCCTGCTACGGCCAGGACAGGGCCCCGGTCACCAGTTCGCACGAGCATCCGCTGGTCGCACTCTGCTCCGGCGTGGTGGGTATCCGCTGCGGAAACGCCGAGCACCACACGATCGGCCCAAACCTGGAAGGCTCCACCGTGGCCGCGCCGGACGACTTCCGGTGCCGCAGTGACTTTCGACTTCTAATTCGCCGATACCGGCTGCGTTCTCGGCACGATGACGTCGCGTTGCAGCAGCAGGCAGATGAGCGCTCCGGTGGCCATCACCGCGATCGGCAGGACCATGGTGGTCCGCACAGCCGTGCTCGCGCTGCCCGTCGCCTCCTGCGTGCTCTGCACCAGCCCGCCGGCGGCCGCGGTGCAGATCAGCCCGCCGAGCTTGCCGATGGTGCCGAAAACGCCGGAAGCGGCTCCCACCAGGGCAGGGTCGACGTCCAGCATCGCGACAGTCGCCAGGGGAGCGACCACGCAGCCGTTGCCGATGCCGACGACCATCATCGGCGCGAGGAACTCCAGCCAGGAGGGCCGGCCGGACATGAGCAGCGCGATCCACGTGATGCCGGCCGTCTGCACGAGCATGCCGGTCAGCAGGATGTACTTCGCCTCGAAGCGGTCGGCCATCCGGCCGGAGAACGGGGCGAGCAGTACGGCCATCACCGAGGCGGGGACCAGGATCAGGCCCGCGCTCAGCGCGCTGACGCCGAGCACGGACTGGCAGTACAGCGAAATCAGCAGGACAAGAACGAAAATCCCGCCGGTCTCCGCGGCGCCCACTCCGTTGACGAGGGTGTAGTTCCGGCTTCGGAACAACGCGAACGGCATCAGCGGGTCGCGGCCCTGAAGACGGCGCTGGTGGAGAAAAAAGACGCCGCCGAGTGCTACGGCTGCCGCGAGCGCCGCCCAGACCAGTGGGTTCCAGTGGAAGTCCTGCCCGTTGGTGAGGGCGAAGGCGAGGCAGACCAGAGCCGCGGACGAGATGAGCACTCCCGGCAGGTCGAGCCGCGGTGCACTTCCTGAGCGCAGGTCCGGGATGATCGCGAAGGCGGCCACGATGACGACCGCGCCGATCGGCAGGTTCATGAAGAAGATCCACCGCCAGCCGAGCGTGCTGATCAGCACGCCGCCGATGGTCGGGCCGATCACCGAGGCGATGCCGGCGATGGCGCCCCAGACGCCGAGTGCGGTACCCCGCCGTGCGGAGGGAAAGGACACGACGATCAAGGCCATGGTCTGCGGTATCAGCAGCGCCGCGCCTGCGCCTTGCAGCGTGCGCGCCGCCACCAGCACGCCGTTGGTGGGCGCGATGCCGCACAGCAGGCTCGCGACGGTGAAGACCGCGACGCCGGCGATGAACATCCGGCGTGGGCCGCGCATGTCCCCGAGCCGGCCCGCGGTGATCAGCAGGGCCGTCAGCGCGATGATGTAACTGTTCATCGTCCACAGCGCTTGCGGCAGGGTGCTGTGCAGCGTCTCGGTGATGCTGGGAATGGCGATGTTGACGATCGTCAGGTCCAGCAAGGTCAGGAAGAAGCCCATGGACAGCACGACCAAAGTGGCCCAGGGGTTCCCGCGGATCCTGCTCACGATGTGCTTCCCGACGGTTCCTTCCAGTCGCCCGCTCTGCGCAGGAGGACGCTTTCGGCGAAGTCGGCAAGGCCGGACGGGATGTTGGCGAGCGCCATGTGGTGGGGCGCACGTAGGTCAGCTTCGGTGTTCCCGTGGTGCCGCGTGTGCCGGCCGCGAGGGCGCGCAACCCGTCCAAGAACTCCGCACGCGTCGAGGCCAGCACGGCTGCCCTGTGCTCGCCGCGCGGTGCACAGCGGATCAGAGCCGCGGCGACATCCACTCCGGTGAGCTCGGTGTCAGCAGCCACATGTCCCAGCAAGGCCGCCGCCCGCGCCCGCAGCTCCTCGCCGTCGACGCCGTCCAGCAGCCAGGGCATGACGACCTCACGATGGTGGTCGCGCTCTGCCATGTTTCCCTTTCTGTATTCGCACCCGGACTGGCATTTCTTGGGCGACCACAGGAAAAAGTCGCTGACTGCCCACCCAGGTCGGAGCTGCTCGGTTCAGCTCACCGATGCGGCGGCCAATGCGGTGACGGCGTCGGCCGCTCGGATGGTCGCGTCCGGCTCCGCGCGGACGTTCTCGCCCAGCTGCCTGGCCCGTGTCACCACGCTCGGCTCCAGCAGCCGCGCCACACCGGCCCGGAGGGTGTCCTCGTCGAGCTCGGCGAACGGCACGTGCACGCCGGAACCCAGGCGTTGCAGCTGTTCTCCCCACATCGCCTGGTCCATCATGATCGAGCAGATCATCGTGGGCAGCCCGGCCCGTACGGCCGCCCCGGTGGTGCCCGCTCCGCCGTGGTGGACGGCGAGACGGCACCGTGGCAGCAGAGCGGTGTGGTCGACGGCGCCGACAACACGGACCCGGGCACCGTCTTCGACAGCAGCCGCCGACAGACCGGCCCAGCCGGCGCTGAGCACGGCCCGCAGCCCGAGGTCACGTGAGACCCGTTCCACCAGGCCGGCAATCGCGGCCGGATCGGGCACCGGCATGCTGCCGAACCCGAAATACGCGGGCGCCTCGCCCTCGTCGAGCCAGCTGGCCAACGGACTGTCCACTCCGGACTCGCCGAACGCCGCCCGGTCGGACTGGCTCGGCTCGATCCACCCGACGACCGGCCGCCGGCGCGGCCAGCCCAGCCCGGGGATCACATGGGCGCTGTAGGACTGCACCTCCACTGCCCCCAGCGCGCGAGCGCGCTCGGGGGTGGGCAGATCCGTCGCGGCGAGACCGAGCGTGGCGCGCAGCCGGTTTATGCCGTCGCGCCGGGCCTTCCAGTTCTCTTGTTCGTACCGGGCATGTGTCTGCAGGTTCTCCTCGGAGAACTGCGACGAGCGCGGTGTGACCAGCGGATTGGCCACCGCCCCGGTCGGCCGCAGCGGGTACGTGTGCACCAGCGCGAGCGGCACCCGAAGCGCCTCGGCGATCACCGTCGCGATGTCCTCGGTGAGCCCGCCGGACACGATGACGTCGGCGCCCTGGCTGAAGCCGCACAGTGTCTTCGCGATCTCGGCCGCGTGCTCGGCCATGATCTCCCGCAGGGTGCCGAGCAGTACCGCATTGTCGCCGGAGAACAGCCACTGCTTGTCCGTTGCCGGCGATTCCAGGAACTGCTGCCAGTCACCCGGCAGCCCGATGGCCCGCAAACCGGCGCGTTCGGCGAGCGCCGCCGAGCCGGCCGGTACCGCGAGCTCGACGGTGTTGCCGCGGCGTGCGAGTTCCGCACCAAGCGCCACCAGCGGCTGCACATCGCCCCGGGTGCCGTGCGTCATGAGCGCGAATCGCACTTACTCTCCTTCGGCCAAAGGCACTGCGCAGGTACGGAGCGGGTCAAATCGGGTTTCGCTGTGTCAGCTGCTCCAGCAGGATCGCGAGCCTGGAGTACCGGACCTCGCCGTCCTGGGGAGCCGGCGCGCCGGCCGCTGCCGCGCTTCCTCGGCCTCGTCCTGGCGTTTGCGCTGTCCATTTTTGCCCCTCTGCCACGTTCCGTACCGGCGGCCGACACGCGCGGGCCGCGGATGCGGCTGCGACACAGTTCATTCCCGACCTCGAAGTTGCAGCAGCGGTCGTTGAACTTGCTGGTCATCCATTCGCCGGCGGGGGATTAACGCCCAGCGCCCGGCCTGGGCGTTCCCGCGGCTCGCGCCTTGGTGGCTGAGCCTTCTTCGAGCCTCTCCGGGACCCTGACCACCGATTGGTCCCGCCGGCAAGATCGCAGTCTGGGCAACGGCTGGTCTTGGTACGTTCAGGTCAATCCGGCGCTCGTTGCGCGTCCGGTTCCGCACTGATGGACTTGGATGGGCCAATGCCCGTCGAAACCGCGTTGATCGCGCTCGGTGCCGTCGCCGTGCGGACGGCGACCAAACTGTGGCTCGGCGAGCACAAGATCGTCGCGGAGGTCGGGGGCGCCGCGGTCGATCAGCTGTCCGGACAGCTGACGAAGGAGCGGGACCGCCGCCGGTTCAAGCGGCTCATGGACGACTTCGCGGAGGCGGTGGTCGACCGGATCGAGCCCATCCTCGACGTGGAATTCCGGTCACTCCCGGAGCACGAGAAGCTCGCTGCGGTCGAGGCTGTGCGCGACACGTTCGACTTGGCCTCCCTTGACGATGCCGACCTGTTCGCGGCCGACCTCGATGCCGGTCACCTCGATCGCTCGATCCGGCGCCGGGTCCCGTCCCGGACCACGTTGCTGGCTGCGGACGGGACTGCGCTGTACGACCTGCTCCTGCGCGAGTGCTGTGGCTACGTCATCGAGATCTCCCGCGGGCTGCCCGCGTTCTCGGCGAACGCCTTGACCGAACTGTTGCAGCGAGACCGCGAAATGCTCGACGGCATCCGCGAAGTGCTGGCCCGCCTGCCGCAGCGTGACCGTGACGCCGGCTTCGACTACGACTACCGCCAGCTGGTGGCCCGCAAGCTTGACCACGTCGAGATGTTCGGCGTGACCCTGGCCGACGCGAGCCGCCGTTATCCGCTTTCGGTCGCCTACATCGGCCTCACTGCCTCCACCGGCGAACATGGTCCGGTGCGACGGGTCGAGGAACTGCTGGCGGGCGCGCAGCGGGTGTTCATCCGCGGCGAGGCCGGTCTGGGCAAGACGACCCTGTTGCAATGGGTCGCCGTGCGCAGCGCGCTGGGCGACTTCCCGGAGCAGTTGGCGAGCTGGAAGGGGACGGTGCCGTTCTTCATCCCGCTGCGCCGGTACGCGGGCCGGGACCTTCCCGGGCCGGCGCAGTTCCTCGACGAGGGCGGCAAGTACATCGCGGACTCGATGCCGCCCGGCTACGTCCTGGAGAAACTGCGGGACGGCAGCGCGGTACTGCTGGTCGACGGGGTGGACGAGCTTGTCGCGGGCCGCCGGGACGAGGCCCGCACGTGGCTGCGCGACCTCGTCAGCGCGTTCCCCCGGGTCAGGGTGATCGTCACGTCCCGACCAGCAGGCGCGCACCCGCGGTGGCTGGCGGACACCGGGTTCGCCGTACTGGACCTGCAGCCGATGAATCGCGACGACGTCCGCCTCTTCGTCGCCCGGTGGCACAACGCCATGCGGTCGACGCGGGCCGACGACGAGTCACGCCAAGCGCTCGACGATTACGAGGCGCGGCTGCTCGAGCTGGTGGAAAGCCGGGGACACCTGCGCAAGCTGGCGGGATACCCGCTGTTGTGCGCCCTGCTGTGCGCGCTGCACCAGGATCGCCGCGCGACCCTGCCGAGCAACCGCATGGAGCTCTACGACGTAGCGCTCCAGATGCTGCTGGAGCGGCGCGACGTCGAACGCCAGATCGTGCCGATCGAAGGTCTGGGGCGCACCGAGAAGAGTTTGTTACTGGCGGACCTCGCGTACTGGCTCATCCGCAACGGCTACACCGACGTCGAAGCGCCGCGGGCGCTCTACCGCGTATCCCAGCGGCTCAACCACATGCCACAGGTCAAAGCGGGCAACCAGGACGTCTTCCGGCACCTGCTGGAACGCTCGGGCCTGCTCCGCGAGCCGGTGCAGGGCAGGGTGGACTTCGTCCACCGGACGTTCCAGGAGTACCTGGCGGCCCAGGACGCGATGAACACCGACGACGTGGGCACGGTCGTGCAGCAGGCACACCTCGATCAGTGGCACGAGGTCGTGGTCATGGCGGTCGGGCACGCGTCTCAGAAGCAACGTGAGGAACTGCTGACCCGCCTGCTGGCACGGGGCGATCTGCACCTGCTCGTGCTGGCCTCATTGGAAACCGCGCCCGAGCTGAGCGGCGACCTGCGCCGGGAAATCCAGGTGAAGACGGCACGGCTGCTTCCACCGGCTTCGATGTACCAGGCGGAGGAAGTGGCGTCGGCGGGCGAGTTCGTCCTCGATCTGCTTGCCGCGTGCCAGCCGCAGAAGATCGAGGAGATCGTTGCGACCATCCACGCACTGGCCGGGACGCGTCTCGAGGAGGCGCTGCCGGTGATCGCGAAATTTGCCTCCGACCCGCGCCCTCGCGTGTTCGATGAGCTCCTCAACTGCATCTCACGGTTCGACGAGCAGGCCTACGGTGAGGCAGTCCTGGCGAAGTCGACCTGGACGAGTCTGTACGTGGACGGCGAGCCCGAGCTGGTTGCCGCTCGGTACATGACCTCGCTGAAGCAGCTCGAGCTCCGCTACTTCCGTCACGACGATTCGCTCACGAGCCGCTACTGTTTCCTGCCGCCGGTGCCGGACTTGAGGCTCAGGGAATGGCCGGAGTACAAGTTGGGGACGATCGGCACGACGTTCCGTCTGGACAGCCTCAGCGTTCTTGACATGCAGCTGACCGACCTCACCTCCCTCGATTTCGTGGAATCGGTCGAGGAAGTAAGGATCGACGGCGGCAAGCTGCTTTCGTTCGCCGGTGTCGAGCGGTGGCAGGCTTCCTTGAAGAAGCTGTCGGTCGTGAACTGCCCCACCGGTCTGGAAGCGTTGGCCGATCTTCGGGTCCGACTGCCACAGGTGGCCGTGCGGCCGTGACACCGGCAGGCCACCTGCGAGCAGTTGCGGAGGTCCCACTGCCCTTCATGCTGTCACCGCCGCCCGGTCGGCGGCCGCGGTGACGCAGGCCGCGGTGAACTCCGGCTGGTGATTGACCGCGGGAGCGCAGTCGAGGCCGCGCGGGAGGTCCGGGAAGACCCGGCCGGGAGCCTCGGCGTTCGCGCGGTAGGGCGTCAGCAGCGCGGGATCGGGCCGCAGGTCCGCGTAGTCCGGCGCCGCCGAAGTGATCGACAGCTCGCACCCGGTGGCCAAAGCCCCGGCCTCGAAGCACCGCCTTACCCGTTCCTTCAACGCGGCCAGCTCGGCATCGCCGCCGTTTCCACGGCCGCCGGGTGCACCATCATGGCGGCGTCCACGCCGTCGAACGCACCACGCTCGAGCATCAGCACCTCGGTTTCGGCGGATCGCCTTCTCGTCGGCGATCGTGGTCTTGTCGGCCAGCTTTTCAACGCGTGTGTCACGTGTGTTTCGGTTTTGCGATATGCATGGCGAGCAGTCGCAGGCGATAATAGTCCAATGAGCCGGACTTCTTTTTGATCCGGCGAATATATTCATCTACCGTATGCAGGCTTATCCGCATTCTGCGCGCTATCGACGCGTAGGTGAGACCGTCGGCGAGGTGACTGAGTACTTCCATTTCACGAGGGCTGTATTTCACAGTTTGAGACTGGTCACAATCGCTCAACTCCGGAACCTCCTAAGCATGACGCATTCGATCATTATTGCACGGGTTACGTCGGGCGTGCCGGGTTGATGGCATAAAAGAGAAGTTCGGGCAATAACCGGGTCTTCGAGGAACTGGGGCGCCATCTCGGCGCGCACCTCGAATGTCATGGATGTGAATCAGACATGTGGTTCGTACGGCCCGAAAATTCCGGCCACGCTGCGGCGGGAAGCTATGAAGTCACCCGTTCGGGGACTGGGTCGGCCTGCTGGTCGATGCTACAGGCGGTTACTTAACGCTGAGCGGTGGCAAGGATCGGCAATAGTCATCGGCAGCCGGAATACCGGAATGGAGTAGAGCGCCACTGGTATAACCCATTCCGAATACGCGCGAGTCCGGTTTCCGCCCATCGGGACATCGGTCCTCGCGCTTCAGCCGAGGGGCCTCGAACCCGACCGGCGGTCATCGAGGTCAAGGCCCTGGTGGCGCCGGGGGCCGGCCTCGGGCCGGCGTGGGGCGGACCCGAGGCTGTGGTAGGAGAAACCCGCGCGGCTGAGTGTGCCGGGGTCGAGCAGATTGCGGGCGTCCACCACGACCCGGTTCGCCACCACCTCGGCCAGGCGCGCCCAGTCCAGGTCGCGGAACTCCGGCCACTCCGTCAGCACCACCAGCACGTCCGCGTCCTTCGCCGCGAGCAGCGGATCATCGGCCAGCGCGATGCCGGCCAGGCCGGGGTGGTCCGGTGCGGTGACGGCCGGGTCGTAGCCCTGCAGGTCCGCGCCGGCCTGGCGCAGCAGTGCCGCCACGACCAGTGCGGGGGAGTCGCGCAGGTCGTCCGTGCCGGCCTTGAACGTCAGGCCGAGCAGGCCGATGCGGAGCTTGCGCAGTGAGCCCTGCCGGCTGCCGGTCGCCGCCAGCCGGATCTTGCCCACGATCCGCTGGAACTGGCGTTCGTTCGTGTCGATGGTGGCGCGAAGCAGGCGGAACTCGAAGTCCGCCTCGTCCGACGCCTGAAGCAGCGCGTGCACGTCCTTGGGCAGGCAGGACCCGCCCCAGCCCGGTCCCGGCGACAGGAACGACCGGCCGATCCGGGGGTCGTAACCCATTCCCTCGGTCACGTCCCGGACGTTCGCGTCCAGTCGCTCGCACAGCTCCGCGATCGCGTTGACGTAGGACACTTTCATCGCCAGGAAGCAGTTCGCCGCGTATTTCATCAGCTCCGCGCTGGCCACGTCGGTCAGCACCGCGGGCGCGCCCAGTCCCGCGTACAGCGCGACCACCCGATCGGCCGAGTCCGGCCGGTCGCTGCCCACCACGATCCGGTCCGGGTTCATGAAGTCCTGTACAGCGCTGCCCTCGCGCAGGAACTCCGGATTGCTGACCACCGCGAGGTCGTCCCGGCCCAGCAGCTGCCTGGTCCGCGTCGCGGTGCCCACCGGCACGGTCGACTTGTTCACGACCACGCACCCCGCCGGCAGCGCGTCCCTGATCCGGGCGAGCACATCCTCCACCTCGGACAGGTCCGCGACCCCGCCCACGCCCATCGGTGTCGGCAGGCACAGGTAGACCACCTCGGCCTCGCGCACCGCGTCCACCGCGTCGACCACGAACCGCAGCCGGCCGGCAGCCAGGCCGTCGGTCACCAGCTCGGGTAGCCGCGGCTCGCGGATCGGCACCTCGCCGCGGCGCAGCTGATCCACCTTGGCCTGATCTCGATCCGCGCAGGTCACCTGGTGGCCGAGGGAAGCAAGGCAGGCGCCGGTGGTCAGGCCGACATAACCGGTCCCGATCACCGCCACAGAGCGAGTGAGCACAGCAGGCCCCATTCCCGATTCGCGCAGAAGTCCCAATTGTGTGGATGCCGGATTAGGTCACGGTAAATGTGTGACAGAGACCGCAATAAGGTCACCTGATTGGTCTATTGCCGACGAATTATCTGCTACCTTCCTGCACGCTACCAGTCGCGTCCCGGCGTCCTCAACCACTTCGCCACTCCTTTACGTCCGACGCCTGTCAGCTCGAATAACGTGGACTCTCGCACCTTGTCAAGTCCCGAACCGCCGTGACTACCGGGCGGGCTTCCGCGCTGGTTAGCATCACTCTCGTATTGACGGGATTATGTGTATTCCCGGGATTTGACAGGTGTCGCCAGAAAGGCAGTCTCAATGACGCTGGACCTACCGATTGCCGAAGCGAACACTTTTGACTCCGCCGCCCCGGTCAGACCGTCGCTGTATTTCCACGACGTCATCACCGGCCCGTTCGACCACGCGGCGGTCGTCGAATGCGCGACCGCGGTGACCGAGATGTCGGGCGGCTCTTTCACCGACCGGCTGTCGACCGACGGATCGCTGGTGATCGCCAGCCGCGGCACGGTCCTCGAGGTGCATGTCGCGGCTTCGCCGGTGGACCCGTCGGCGACGCTCGACCCGGTGTTCCCCTCGGTCACCCGGAACCGGGCCGTGCTGCTGTCCAGCGGGCCGGCCGCGGTGACGGCCCGTGATTTCGCCGAGCGGCTGCGGCACTGCGCGGCGGCCTACACCGAGGCCGAGCTGGACTCCATCACCGCCGCGATGCCGATGCTGGAAAGCGTGATCCGGGACGCCTCGCCGCTGGCCGGGTGGGCATTGATCTTTCGTGACCACTTCGTGGAGAACAGCGTCGGGTTCCTGCGAGCCGTCGAACGGTGCGGAATGCCGCCGGAGTGGATTTTCGCGCTGGCCAAGGGGGACAAGACGGTGCACCGGGACCGGGTGCACGCGACGTTCCTGCGCCGCGGCTACTCGAGCGGCGTCCTGGACAATTCCGTCATCAACCGGACCGCCACGGTCGAGGAGATGGACGAGGCGCGCTCCAGCGGCGCCGCCGTGGACCGCTTCATCCACCGCGCCCACCAGGCCGGACGACGGGTTCTGGTCGTCGACGACGGCGGCCTGCTGGCCCAGGGCCTTGGCAGCAACCACCTGGTGAGAGAAGCGGTGGACGCCGCGCTGGAGCTGACCGTCAGCGGGTTGAAACGCATCGAAGGCCTGCCCGGCGGGGTGACGATCCCGGTGTTCAACATGGCGCGTTCGGCGTTGAAGGCGACCATCGGCTACAACGAGATCGCGGACTCCTGCCTGCGCCGCGTCCGGGTGCTGCTGGCCGGGCAGAAGGTCATCGGCCGGTCCGTGCTCTGTGTCGGCTTCGGCACCCTCGGCCGCAGGCTCGCGCTGGGGCTGAGGGCGCTGGGGTGCTCGGTGACGGTGGTCGACACGGACATCATCACCCTGATCCGGGCGGCCGAGGAGGGCTTCGCGACCTGCCGCAGCGTGGCCGCGGCGCTGGAGCGGGACCGCCCGTTCCTCATCGCCAGCAGCACCGGTGACTGCGTGGTCTCGGCGGACACGCTGCCGCTGCTGCCCGATGGCGTGTTCCTCGCCGGTTTCGCGACCAAGGACTTCAGCCTGTTCACCGACCAGCCGCACGGCCTGCCGCAGGTCGCCTTGCCCGGCATCGGCGTCCGCTACCGGCTGCCGGGCGACCGGGAGGTCACGCTGCTGGGCGACGGCCGCTCGCTCAACCTGTTCGAGTACGAAGGCATCCCCAACCGCGGTTACGACCTCTATCGCGCCGGGACGCTCCTTGCGGCCGAAGAGATGTGCCGGCGCTGCGAGGAGCTGGAGCCGGGCGTGCACACGACGATCGTCGACGAGCTCGTCGGGCGCTCCGGGTTGTACGAGCGCTACTACGCCCGCTACCTGGCCACCGGGGAGCCGATCGATGGCTGACGTGCCGCTGGTGCCCGCCGGGCTCGAAGTCTGCGTGGTCGGCTACGGCGTGGCCGGCCACCTCCACGAGTCGCTGATGCGGGACTGGGGCGCGCGGGTCAGCGTGGTCGAAGCGGGGCCGGTCGCGGATCCGCCGGCGCGGCTGTGGCCTTCCCTGGACCAGGTGCCCCGGCCGCACCAGGTGGACGTCTGGTCGGTGTGCACCCCGACCGACACCCACCTGCCGACGGTCCGGATGATCTTGGGCCGGTGCCCCGATGCCCGGCTGATCGTGGAGAAACCGCTGTGCCGGCCGGGTGAGCTGGACGAGTTCGCCGCGCTGCTGGCCGCTCATCCCTCGGCTCGGCTCGTGCTGGTGGACCACTACCGCTACGCCGTCGCGCCGAAGGTGCTGTCGCGGCTACGGGCGGAGAGCGCCGGTGAGGCCCCGGTGTCCGCGGTCCGGGTGTCCTTCGCGAAGGATCGGCGCGCCGACGCCGCCACGGGCCGCTTCGTGGACCGCGCTTTCGGCGTGTTCGGCTACGAGTGGCTGCACATGATCGCGTGCTTGCGTGGCGTGCTGGCGCCCGGGCAGTTCGCCGAGTACCTCGCGACCCCGGTCGCCCGCTGCGACCTGCGTGTCGGGGCGGAGGAAGACCTGATCCCGAACGCGGCCAGGGAGACGACGCGGCTGGGCGACGGATGCGAGATCGACATGTTCTCCACCGTGGTGGGGGCCGCGCCGGGCGGGCTGACGCCGCCGGCGTGGGTGTCGGACCACGGAGTGGGCCCGGGTGGCCGCCAGCGGCTGCTGCAGGTCGAGGCGGCCGGCACCCTGTTCACCGTCGAGTTCGACCCGGTGGCCGGCTCCGCGGGACAGTCGCTGGGCCGCAACGTGCACCGGTTGTCGGTGCGGCGCGGAGGCCACCAGTCCCGGTGGATCGTCAACGACTCCCCGATGGGCACGGCGCTGGCGAGCGCGCTGGTGACCTTATCGGCCTGCCGCAACGACTTCGACGCCCGACCGATGCGCCGGCTGCAGGCACTCGCCGAACGAGCCGTAGCGGCGGCCGCCGCCGCACACCCCGTCCAGGAGCCTGCCTGATGCCTGGCATGGCCGTTCCCAGGGAGCAACGATGAGCCGGATTTGCCTTCTCGTGCCCACCAACGACTTCGACCGGTATTTCGTCCAGGTCCCGCTCGACGTCGTCTACGCGGCGGGCCAGTTGCGTGCCGAAGGGCACGAAGTGACGGTGTGGGACACGCGGTTCGCCACGGTGCCGCCGGCGGACGCGCAGGACCTCGTGGTCGTGTTCACCGCGATCGCGGACCGGGCCCAGTGCTACCCGCTGGAGCTCGGGCCGGTCCGGGACGCGGTGACGCAGGCCAGGACCAGGTACCCCGGCGCGCGGTTCGTCGCGGTGGGGCCGCACGTCAACCACCTGCCGTGGGCGACGCTGGACGAGCTCGGGGTGGACACGGTGGCCCGGGGCGAGGCCGATTCGGCCGCCGTGTTCGCCGCGCGTGACCTGGCCGTCTCCGGCCGGGTGCTGCCGAGCGGCCGGTCGGCCGACCTGCTCGCGCCGGCGGCGGATCTGCCGTCGTACCCGGTGATTCCGCTGGAGACGATGGCCCATCCGGCGTTCGACCTCTTCCCGATGTCGCAGTACACCTCCGAGGTGATCGACCAGGGCCTGCCGATGCCGGGCCCGTGCGGGATGGTCCTGGCCGCGCGTGGCTGCACCTACGGCTGCACCTTCTGCCACCTGCCGTTCGGCACCCGGATGCGGATGCGCCCGACCGACCGGGTGATGGCCGAGATCGACGCGCAGCAGTCCGCCGGCCTGGACGCGCTGTTCTTCCTCGACTACGTCTTCGGCATCAACCCGTCGTTCTACGGGGAACTGTGCACCCGCCTGACCGGGCGGGGGCTGACCTGGCTGGGGCAGACCCGGGCCGAGGTGGTGCTGCGCTCCGATGTCGGGGCGTGGGCGGCGGCCGGGTGCCGGGGCATGTGGCTGGGTGCCGAGTCGCCCAGCGTGGCCGGCACCGGCGTGCACAAGCGGGTCAGCGCGGAGCAGATCGAGGGCGCGGTGGCCAAGCTCCGCGACGCCGGGATCGTGCCGTTCGCGTTCCTGCTCATGGGCCTGCCCGACGACGAGGCGTCGATCTCCGGGCGCATCGTCGACTGGGCGGCGCAGCTGCCCGCCTGGTTCGGGCTCAACCAGCTGTTCCTGCGGCCGGGAACCAAGCTGTACGACCAGCTCGCCGCCGAGTACGGCGGCGGCAGGCTGCCGACCACGTGGCCGGAGGTCGAGGCCGTGACCAGCACCTACCGCTCGCGCTATCCGGCCGATCTGGACGCGCAGGAGAAGGCATTGCGCGCGTTGCCCAACTTCCTGGGCAACGCGCTGACCGCGGCCAAGTGAGGGGTGGGACATGCTCGGGTTCGGGATCATCGGGTGTGGCTCGGTCGGCGGGTTTCACGCCCGCCTGCTGACCGGGCAGCCGGCGCTGCGCGGCAAGGCCGAGCTGATCACGGTCGCCTCACGGGACCCGTTGCGCGCCAAGGAACTGGCCGGGCAGGCCGGCTGCGAGGCGAACACCGTCGACGAGCTGCTCGATCGGTCCGATGTGGACGCGGTGTGCCTGTGCACGCCGAGCGGGACGCACGCCGAGCTGGGCGAGCGGGTGCTGGCGCGGGGGAAGCACCTGCTGGTGGAGAAGCCGATCGACGTGACGCTCGCCGCTGCCGATCGGCTCATCGCGGCGGCCGGACGTAGCGGCACGGTGCTGGATGTGGTGTCCCAGCACCGTTTCGACCGCGCGGCGACGGTGGCCAAGCAGGCGCTGGCCGCGGGTGAACTGGGCCGGATCACGTCCGTGTCGATGGAGATCCCGTTGTGGCGGGGGGAGCGTTACTACCAGCCTGGCGGCTGGCGCGGCACCCGCGAACTGGACGGTGGCGGCGCCCTGATCAACCAGGGAGTCCACCTGGTCGACCTGGCCCAGTGGCTGCTCGGCCCGGTCGTCGAGGTCAACGCCCACACGGCGACGCGTGCCCACACCATCGAGGTGGAGGACGTGGTGTCGGCGCGGGTGCTGCTCGGCGACGGTGTTCCGGGCACGCTGCTGGCCACGACGGCGGCCTATCCCGGTCGCACCACCCGGCTGGCCGTGCACGGCGACCGGGGCAGCTTGGTGATCGACGACGACCAGCTGGTCTACTTCCACGCGGCGCGGCCCGGAGCCGAGATCGACCCGTACGGCGCCTACGGGGCCGGTAACCAGGCGGCCGACCGGGTCGGCGAGGTCAGCGCCGAGGATCTGGAGCGCGACCGGAGTTTCGTGCCCTACCAGCCGTTTCGCGATCAGCTGCTGGAGTTCTGCGCGGCGGTCGAGTCGGGGGGCCCGGCACCGGTCGGCGGGGCGGGCGGGCGGTCCGCGCTGGCCGCTGTGCTCGCGGTCTACGAGTCGGCGGCCGGCGGCCGGACGGTCACCCTCGGGCCGGGCGCCCCGCCGGCCCCGGCCGCGCCGCCGCTCGCGGAGGTCTTCGACCGGTGCGCGGCCACTTACGACGACGTCGGCGTGGACCATTTCACGCCGATGGGCCAGCGGCTCGTCGACCTGGCCGGCCTGTCCGCCGGGGACAGCGTGCTGGACGCCGGGTGCGGCGCCGGTGCGTGCCTGGTCCCGGCGGCGCAGGCGGTCGGGCCGACCGGGTACGTGCTGGGCATCGACATCTCCGCGGGCATGGTGGAGCGCGCCGAGCGGGCCGCGCGGCGGCACGGCCTGCGTCAGGTCCGCTGCGCGGTCGCCGACGCGGAGACCGTGGTGCTCAACGTCCCGTTCCTGCTCGACGGGACGTTCGACGCCGTGGTGTCCGGGATGGCGCTGTTCCTGATGCCGGATCCCGCCGCCGCGGTGGCCCGGTTCGCCGAACTGCTGCGGGCCGAGGGGCGGCTCGCCGTGTCCTGGTGGGCCGGCAGCGATCCACGCTGGGCGCCGGTGTTCTCGGCGAGCAGCGGTTACGGCCGCAGCCGGTCGGCGCACGAGCTGGCCGCCGGCAGCCCGTTCGGGTCGGTCGACGCGTTGCACGAGCTGCTCACCGCCACCGGTTTCACCGGCGTGGCCACCACGGAGGTCGACCAGACCACCGTGTTCACCGGCCCCGACCAGTGGTGGACGTGGCTGTGGTCGACCGCCGGGCGGCTGTTCTGGGAGACGATCCCGTCCGCCGAGCTGCCCGCGGCCGAGGCCGCGGTGAACGCCGAACTGGCCAAGCTGGCCGAGCGCGACGGCTCGCTGCGCACGACGGGCACCATGCGGGTCACCACCGCGACCCGGTCGGCGGACTGGTGACCATGACCGTCACCGATCCGGCCACCCGGGCCACCGTTCTCGAAGACGCGTGGCTGGCCGCGGCCACCGAGGGGTTCCGCTGCCTCGGCAGCGGTGCCGCCGACCCGGTCAAGGTGCTGCTGGAGATCACGGATCCGGCGCCCGGAGCGCCCGGCCGGGTGCTGATGGCGATGGATCTGGACACCGGCCGCCTCGGCTTCACGCGCGCCGGCCGGCAGGACCGGGCGGCCCTGACCGTGGTGCTCACCCGGGACGACGCGGTGACGTTGCTGCTCGGCGACGGCCGCGCCCGGGTGCGGTTGTTCGAAACCGGCCGGGTGCGCATGCACGGCGTGTTCCTGTTCGTCTTCTTCCTGGACCGCTTGCTGCTCCAGGACCCGTCGGGGACGGTGGCCCGGCTGCGGGCGGCGGCCGGGGTGGTCGCCGAGCCGTCCGCCGGGCTGCCGGTGCACGTGCCGCTGCCACCGGCCGGCGAGCCGGAGCCATCGGCGGGCCTGCCACGGACAGTCGAGCTGCTGCGGGCCGAGACCCTGCGGACCAGTCCAGGGGTGCAGTTGTACGTGTCGCATCGTGGGACGCCGGTGATCGACGCCGGGCTGGGCAGTGCCCGGCCGGCCGTGCCGATGCGGGCGGACGCCCTCCCGATCTGGTACTGCTGCGCCAAGACCGTCTCCGCGGTCGCGGTGGGCCGGCTCTGGGAGCGGGAGCTGCTCGATCCCTACGCGCCGGTCGCGGACGTGCTGCCGTGGTACTCCGGCGGCGGGCGGGAGCGGGTGCGGCTCGTCGACATCCTCACCCACACCTCGCCCGTGCCGATGGGGGCCGATCCGTTGCACGGCTGCATGTCCGCGCCGTGGGACCTGCGGCGCGGCGCGGTGGCCCGGATGCCGGTGCCGGACGGCCCGAACGGCGAGCGGATCAACTACGCCGCCTGGTGGGGCTGGTTCGTGATCGCCGAGATGATCGAGGCGCTGACCGGCCGGACCTACGTCGAATACCTGGAGACCGAGGTGCTCGGGCCGTGCGGCATGGATCGCAGCAAGGTGGTGTTCGACGGCGCCGGGTACGACGCGGCCGGCGCGACGCTGCCCCTGATCTACGTGGCCGGCGGCGCCCTGCCGCCCCAGCCGACGTGGTGGTTCAGCACCGAGGGCGCGGCCACCACCGTGATTCCCGGGCTGAACATCCGCGGGCCGATGCGGGACCTGGGCCGGCTGTTCGAAATGCTGGTGCGACGCGGGCAGGGCCGGTCCGGCCGGGTGCTGCGCCCGGTGACCGTGGCCGCGCTCACCGGACGGCACCGGGTCGGCCTCGAACCCGACCAGCTCGGCAACGCGGACTGGTCGCTCGGCTTCCGGCTCGAGTCCCGGCACCTGGGCGAGCGGTGCTGCGCCTTCGGCCGGTCGGCGTCGCTGCGCACCTTCGGGCACTACGGCCTGTGGACGACGGTCGTGTTCGCCGATCCGGACCACGACCTCGTCGTGGCGCTGCACCTCAACGGCAAGACGATGCAGGACGAGCACCAGCGGCGGGTGCTCGGAATCTGCGACGCGATCTACGCCGACCTCGGGCTGGCCCGAGGATGAGCGCTCAACGCCGCGCGCCGCGGGTACCGGGCGGACCGCCACCGGGCGGGGCCGCGGGAACGAAGGCGGCCGGCGGCCGGGCTCGTGCGGCGGCGATCCGGCCCCCGACACCCACCGAAGCGGCTTCCCCCGAGGTCCGGCCCTCCGCACCCTCCACAGTGGCTTCCGCCGAAGTCCCGGCCTTCGGGCCGCCAAGGCCGCTGCGGCCGAGGCGGCCTCCCGCCCCGGCCGCGCTGAATCCGCCACGCAGAAAGGATTTTCCGGCATGACCGTCGTACCGTCCGCGGGCTCGGTCCGTGGGTCCCGGCTGATCGTCGCGGGTGGCAACTTCCTCCAGTTCTTCGACTGGATCCTGTACTCGCTGCTGGCGCCGGTGTTCGCGACCCAGTTCTTCGGCGGCGACCGGCTGAGCGCGGCCTTCCAGGCGTTCCTGGTCTACGGCGGCAGCCTGCTGCTGCGCCCGCTGGGCGGCGCGCTGGTCGGCCGGTTCGCCGACCGGCACGGCCGGCGGCGGGCGCTGATGATCGGGGTCGGCGCGGCGGGGGTGGCGTCGCTGGCGATCGCGGTGCTGCCGGGCCGGTCGACGATCGGGGTGGCCGCACCGGTGCTGCTCGTGCTGGCGCGGGCGCTCGCGGCGCTCGCGTTCGGCGGTGAATGGCCCACCGCGGTGACCTACCTGATGGAATCGGCCCGGCGGGGCACCCGGCTGGTGCAGGGCAGCTACTTCGTGCTGACGTGCACTGCGGGCGGGTTCGCGGCCTCGGCACTGGGCACGCTGATGTCGGCGACGCTGGGGCCGGCCGCGCTGCAGGACTGGGGCTGGCGGGTGCCGTTCGCGGTCGCCGGGGTCACGTCGCTGGTGCTGTGCGTGCTACGGCGGGGCCTGGCCGAGACACCGGCCTACCTCGGCGCCGGGCCGGTGGAGCCGGCCGAGCGGCGCCCGGGGAGCATCCGGCCGGCGCTCGCGGTGGCGGCGCTGGCCGCGGCGGCCTCGGTCACGACAACCACGTTCTCCGTCACGGTGCCGGCCATCGCCCAGGATCGGCTGGGCGCGTCGCCCACGGTCGTTCTCGGTGCCAACACCGTGGTCACCGGGGCGCTGGTGGTGCTCGTGCTGCCGATCGGGCTGCTGGCTCAGCGATTCGGCCTGCACCGGACGCTGGCGTTCACCAGCATCGGGTTCGTGGTGGCCGTTCCGGCCCTGTACCTGACGATCCGGCCGACCTTCGGCGGGCTGCTGCTGGCGTCCGGCGTCGGGATGCTGCTGTCCACCACACAGGGGGTCACGCTGCCGGAAGCCATGGCGTCGGTGTTCCCCGCCCGGCGGCGCGGGTTCGGAGTCGGGCTGTCACAAGGCATCGCGGACGCCGTGTTCGGCGGGTTCGCTCCCTCCGCGGCCCTGGCGCTGGCGGCCTCCGGCCGTGACGGCTGGTACGTGGCCATCGTGTGCGGGCTGGTGCTCCTCGGCTGGGGCGCGATCGCGGTGGTGCTGCGCAGCACGGCCGGCCACCAGCTGGACCCACTGCCGACGGACGTCACGGTTTGATGGGCCCGCTTCTCGCCGCCGCCGGCGTGGTGCTGGCGCTGTCCGGCGTCACGGTGCTGGCGGCGTCCGGCAAGGCCCGGCGCCGGCTCGGTTCGCGGAATTCGGCCCTGCGCGCGGTGGCCGAGGAGCTGCGCGGCCGGCCCGAGGCCGCGGGCGAGGTCGTGGACGTGGCCGCGGGGGACCTGGTGCCGGGTGACGCCCAGGTCGAGGACGGGCGCGCGGTGGTGCGGGACCTGCCGTTCCCCGGCACGGACCTCGTCCGGGAGCGCGGGGGCGAGCGGTCGGCGGTGACCGGCGGGGCCCGGATCGTCGAGGGGCGGCTGCGGGTGCGGCTGCTGAGTTCCGGGCCCGGATCGATCGTCGCCTGTGCCGCCGCCGTGACGGCTCCGGCGGCGGTTTCGCCCGTCGTCGGGTGCGCGGGGGTGCTGCTGCTCGCCGCCGGCGCCGCGGCCGGGGTGCCGCCGCTCGCCGCCGTGCTGGCGGTGCTCGGTGTGCTGCTGGCCTGGCGGCCGTTGCGGCGTCTCGTCTTCGTGCTCGGGCTCGCGGACCTCGCTGAGGGTGGGTTGCTGGCCAGGAATGCGGACGTCGCGCCGGCCATCGCGGGCGTGGAGGTCCTGCTGATGGACAAGAACGGGACGCTGACCCACGGGCAGCGCCGGGCCCAGTCGCTGGTGGCGGTCCCCGGAGTCGGCGCGACCGACCTCGCGCGCGCCGTCGTGCTCGCCGGCTTCGCCGATGAGACACCGGAAGGCGTGTCCTCGATCGAACTGGTGGCGCGCGAACACGGGGCCGATGCGGCGGCGCCGCCGGACGGCGGGTGGTCGGCGGTGCCGTTCACGCCGCAGACCCGGATCAGCGGGGTGGACCTCGACGACGGGACCCAGCTGCGCAAGGGGGCCAGGGCGGCCATGCGGGAGTGGTCGGCGGCGCGGGGACTGGCCTGGCCGGCCGAACTGGACGACCTGCTCGACGAGTACGAGGCCGCCGCGATGACCGCGCTGGTCGTCGGCGACTCGCGGGCCGGGCTGCTCGGTGCCGTCGCGTTCGGCGCGCCCGTCCGTGCCCGTGTGGCGGCCGGAATCGCCGAGGTGCGGAGCCTCGGCGTCGACGTCGTGCTGCTCACCGGGGACAGCCCGGCCGTGGCCCGGCAGATGGGCCGCCTCGTCGGTGTAAGCGACGTGGTCGCCGAGGCCGACCCCGAGGCCAAGGTGGCGGCCGTCGCGGCATGGCGGTCGCGGCCCGCGGTGGTCGCGATGGTCGGTGACGGTGACAACGACGCGCCGGCGCTCGCCGCGTCGCAGCTCGGCATCGCGCCGCACAGCGGGCTTCCCGGCGCGAAAGCCGTGGCCGACGTCATCGACCTCGATTCCGACCCGGGCAAGCTGGGCTGGGCGATCACGCTGATGCGGGCACGGGCGGCGGAGGCCGGGTCGCTCGTGACGTACGCCCGGACCGCCCTCGTGCTGGCCGTCCTCGGGGCCGTGGGCACCGCGCTGACCGGATCCGCCGTCGTCGTGGCCGCGATCGCGGCGGCCGTGCTCGCGATCGCGGCCGTGCGGGCCGTGAACCGGCCCGGTGTGCCGAGACCACACCCGGCCCGACCACCATCGTCCACAAGGGAGGCATTATGGCCGCTCCGGTGATCCGCGAGCCGGACTTCCCGTTTACCCGCACCGATCCGCTCTCGCCGCCGCCCGAGGTGGCCGCGTTGCGCGCGGCGGCCCCGGTGACGGCCGTGCGGCTGGCCGGCGGCCAGCGGGCGTGGCTGGTGACCCGGCACGCGGACGTGCGCGCCGTGCTCGGGGACCCCCGGTTCAGCTCGGACATCTCGCGCCCGGGTTTCCCGGCGGTCCAGGCGGCCGCGCCGGCCGCGGTGCCCCCGGCCGCGTTCATGGCACTCGACCCACCGCGGCACACCCGCTACCGGTCCGCGCTCATCAACGAATTCGGCACCCGGCGGATCGCGGCGCTGCGACCGGCCATCCGCACGCTCGTGGACGAGCGGATCGCGCGGATGCGGGCCGCCGGCGGGCCGGCCGACCTGGTCGAGCACCTCGCGCTGCCGGTGCCGTCCCTGGTCATCTGCGCGTTGCTCGGTGTGCCCTTCGACCACGTCGACTACTTCCAGCAGCGCTCCCGCGTGGTGCTCAGCCGCTCCGCGACCACCGGCGAGGTGAGCCGCGCCAACCGGGAACTGGCCGAGCTGATCGCGGGGGTGATCGAGGCCAAGCGCGGCGAGCCGGGTGACGACGTGCTCAGCCGGCTGATCCGGCACGAGGCCGCCTTCACCGTCGAGGAGATGACCACGATGGCCGTCGTCCTGCTCACCGCGGGGCACGAGACCACCGCCAGCATGATCTCGTTCGGAGTGCTGAACCTGGTGCGGGAGCCGGGGGTCTGGGCGGCGATGGCCCGGCATCCGGAGCGGGCCGGGCCGGTGGTCGAGGAACTGCTGAGGCTGCTGACGGTCATCCAGTTCGGGGTGCCGCGGATGGCGACCGCGGACCTGGTGCTCGGCGGCGTGCGGATCAGGGCCGGCGACGGCGTCATCGCGTTGCTGGCCGGCGGCAACCTCGATCCGGACGCTTACCCCGACCCCGGCCGGCTGGACCCGCAACGCTCCGGCCCGCGCCATCTCGCCTTCGGCCACGGAATACACCTGTGCCTCGGCCACTCGCTCGCCAGAGCCGAGCTGGCGATCGTTTTCGAGGCTGCGTTCCGGGCATTTCCCGGTCTCAGAATGGCGGACCCCGGACAGCGGGTGGAGTTCGACGAAAACGCGTTCGTATACGGCCCGGAAAAGCTGATAGTCGACTGGTAGGACGCGGTAGAACACGCTGGCGCGCCTGGTGAAAACCACACCGGACGCGCTATTTGGCGTATTCAAAAACAATGATTGAGGCAATCGAGGTAATCTGATTTCGTGTCTTGACACCAGGCGGTCCAGGTTGAATTATTTGGACTGTCCGCATTTCATTAACCGTCGGTAGAGGAGGTGAAATATGTTTGACATGGACAATTTTGCCCGCGAGGTGATCGACCTGGTCGACGACTCCGGCCGGCTCGAGGTCCTGCTGCGCGGCGAGACCAACTGATCCGAGCGGGTGGGGTGCGGCGTCGCGACGGCGCACCCCACCCGTCGCGTCGTCTTGGAGGAAGAGGTTCCGGTGCTCGAAGTGGACGACGTGACGAGGACGTTCCGCGGCAGCCGCGGGCGGACGGTGCACGCGCTGCGCGGTGTCCGGATGAGCGCGGCGGCCGGCGAGGTGGTCGGGCTGCTCGGCCTCAACGGCGCCGGGAAGACGACCCTGGCCAAGGTCATCGCCACGCTGCTGCTGCCCACCACCGGAACCGTGCGCGTGGACGGGCTCGACGTCGTCGCGCAGCCACGCCGGGCCCGGGCGGCCCTGTCGGTCGTGCTCGGCGGCGACCGGGGGCTGTACCAGCGGCTCGACGCCCGCGAGAACATCCGGTTCTTCGCCACGCTCAGCGGGGTGTCCCGGCGTGATCTGGCCGCCCGGTGCGAGGAGGCGCTGGAGGCGGTCCACCTCGGGCACGTCGCGAACCGCGCCGTGCAGACCTACTCGCGCGGGATGCGCCAGCGGCTGCACCTGGCGATCGGGCTGGTCGCCCGGCCGCGGCTGCTGCTGCTCGACGAGCCGACCGTCGGCCTGGACCCCATCGAGGCGCAGAGCATCCGCGACACGGTCGCGGCCATGCGCCGTGACGGCACGTGCATCGTGCTGACCAGCCATTACCTCGCCGACATCGAACAGCTCGCCGACCGCGTGGTCATCCTGGACGAGGGGCGGACGCTGCTCGACCTGCCGCTGCCGGAGCTGATCGCCCGCGCCCGCGCGGTCGCCAGGGTCACCATCAGCGGCACCGACCAGGACCGCCGCTGGACCACCGAACTGCACCTGCCGGAGTGGACGCCGGCGGCGTTGCACGGGCTGGCCGACCAGTGGCCGGCCGGGCGGATCACCGACGTCCAGGTCAGTCACGCGCGGCTGGAGGACGTGTTCCGGGAGTTGACCGCGGCGCGCGCCGAACGGGTCGCCCGATGAGCTCGCCGGCGGTCCGGGCGCTGGGCGCGTCCGCCCGGGTCCAGTTCCGCAACACCCCCGCCGTGCACGTGGTGGTGTCCGGTGTGCTGCAACCGCTCGCGTTCGCCGTGGTGGCCCTGCTGGCGGATCGGGGGACATCGGCGGACCCGGCCACGCTGGTGCTCGGCGCCGGGTTGCTCGGGCTGTGGTCGTCGGTGCTCTGGCAGGCGAGTTTCGCGCTGCGCACCGAGGTCTGGCAGGGCACGCTGGCCGGCATCCTGAGCCGGCCCGCCGGCTTCGCCGGGGTACTGCTGGGCAAGAGCGCCGTGGGGGCGGTGTGCGGCGCGGTGCCGGTCACGCTGACGTGCGCGCTGCTGCTGGTCGTGCTGCGCGTGCCACTGCCCGTCGCGCATCCGGTGGAGTTCGTGGTGGCCGCCGTCTCGGCCGTGGTGGCCGCCGTGCCGTTGAGCGTGCTGCTGGCCTCCTCGTTCCTGCTGACCCGCTCGGCGGCCCGGCTGAGCGAGAACCTGGCGTACCCGGTGTTCATCCTCAGCGGGATGTTCGTGCCGCTCGGGGTTCTGCCCGGCTGGCTGCGGCCGGTGGCCTCGGTGTTCCCCTACCGGTGGAGCGCGGACCTCTTCACCGCGACCCGGCTGGGCGGGCGCACCGGGCCGGACTGGCTGTGGTTCGCGGTGACCGCGGCGGGGTGGTCGGCACTGGCCGCGGCCGCGGTGGCCGCGGTGCTGCACCGGGCGCGAAGGGCGGGCACTCTTGAGCTGGGCTGACTCGCCGGGCCGGGCGCGGGCGCTGGCTCGCGTCGCTTGGCGCGACTACCTCCGGCAGTACCCGCCGAGTGTCATCCTGCTGGCGCTGGCGCCGCGAGTGCTGACACAGGTCGCTTTCTGGACGTTGCTGGCGCGCGCCGCCGGCGGTCCGGACAGCGCGCGTTACGCGATGGCCGGCGCGATCGGGCAGGTCGTGGTGTCCACCATGGTGGGACGCGCGTCCGACGTGGTGCTGGAGGACGCCGTACAGGGGTTGTCCATACCGTTGCGGCTGGGCCGCACGGGCCCGGTGACCGTGGTGTTCGCCCGGTGGCTGGTGTACACCCCCGAGGCGATGCTGGCCGGGCTGCTGGCCGTGGTGGTCGCGCCGCCGCTGCTGGGTGAGCCGGAACTGCTGGGGCCGTTGCTGGGACGGTTGCCCGAACTGCTCGCGCTCGCGCTCGCCTCGGCGTGCTTCGGCGTGTTCGTCGCCTCGGCCGCGGCCTTTTCCGGGCGCGCCCAGACCGGCGTGCTCGCGGCGAACGCGGCCACGTACCTGACGCTGGTCGTGTGCGGCGTGGTGGCTCCGCTGCCCGATCTGCCGGTGCTGCGCGAGATCGCCGCGGTGCTGCCGATGACGCATGGGATCGGCGCGCTTCGCTCGGCAGCGCCGGGCCCGGAGCTCCGCGCGGAGGCGGTGACCGCGCTGGCCTGGCTGGCGCTCGCCGTCGTGGCGATCCGGGCCCGCTCCCGGCGGGCGGCGGGAACGGGCGGCGACGATGACCAGTTCTAGCGCTTCACCCGCGCCGCACGGTGAATCCGGCCACCCGGGCCCGGTCCGGTTCGAGTTCGACGCTGACTTCGCCCGCACCGCCGGCCACGGCCGTGCCGATCTCGGGGCAGCAGCCGAGGACCGCGGCGTGCAACCGGTCCCGCAGCTGCCCGGCCGCGGCGGGGAAGAGGTTCGGGTCGAACGCCGGGACCGCCCGGACGGCGATCCGGACCGGGCCGTCCGCGGTCCATTCGGTGCTCACCAGCGGGGCTCCGCCGTGCAGCGGCGAGGCGATCCGCTGGTGCAGCGGCGGCCGGGCGATCTCGGTGAACCGCTCGAGCGCGTCCCGCAACGCCCTGGGCCGCAGCACCACCCGGGTGCGGCCGCCTTCCCGGGCCACGGGGGTCTCGGCGCGGCGGCCGACGAACGACACGGTGACCTCGTCCGGTTCGCAGCCACCCGCCACCCGCTCGACCAGGTCGCCGTTGTCGTACCTGATCAGCGGTTGCACCTGGGAGAAGGGGTACAGCTCGGTCAGCACCATCCGGCCGATGCCCCCGGCCACCGGCGAGTCGCCGTCCAGCGCCACGACCTGGGGCACCACGACCGGGTCGAAGTGCATCGCGTCGCACGCCGGGCAGACCGTCGCGCCGCCGACGACCTCGGACATGCTGTAGCGCTCCACGATGTCGGTCCCGGGCCCGAACACCGACCGCAGGTAGTCGCGGATGAGCGGGGACAGGTAGTCGCTGACGACCACGACCCGGGTGATGAAGCCGTCCCGGATCAGGCCGCGGCGGGCCAGGCCGGCGCCGAGCAGCATGAGGTCGCCCGGGTTGCCGGTGAGGTCGACGACCGCCCCGTCCAGGCCCGGGAACAGCGGGTCCGCGGCGAGCAGGTCGAGCGCGCGTTCCAGGTCGTTCCCGTCGACCAGCGCGAGGCTGAGCGTCCGGTCCGCGCCGGCGGTGCCCAGCAGGCTGGCGTGCGTCCGGGTGGTCAGCAGGGAGGCGTGCACGGTCGGCGCCGCGGCGCCGGCGCCGCGTTCGGCCGCGGCCTTGCGGATCGCCGTGCCGAAGTCGGCGTAGGCGCGCAGCTCCTCCGGCCCTCGGTAGCGCACGAACGGGCGCCCGGTGGAACCACTGCTGCGGATGACCATCGTCGCTTTCCGGCCGGGATGCAGCACCGCGCCCGCCCCGCCGCCGGGACTCTCCTTCGTGATCACCGGAATGCGGTCCAGGGTCGTGACGTCCCACTCGTGCGAGTCGGCCGGGACGTCCGCCGACGACCACAGCGACGCGTAGAACGGGATTTCCCTGGCCTGCTCGATCGTGGGGGACAGCAGGCTTTCCCTGAGTGCGGTCTTGCTCCTGGCCATCGGCAGCTCCCGGGAGTGGTCTCCATGAGACGGTGAACGGATTCGTCCTCACATTAGCCGGGGAATAACGGCAAGCGCCAGGAAACATAACGAGATCCTGCACCCGGAGTGATTTTGAGGATTGCTCTTTTGGCGTACCCATAAAATGGAGGAAATCGCTGTGCACCCTTTGTTCTCAGACCCCGGATCGCGCGACGTGGCGCAGCTTCTCGGCGAAATGGCCGAGCGGAAGGTCGAATACGACCCGGGCCTTTCGGCTGTGTTCGTGTACGGCTACGACGAGGTTCGCGCGCTGCTGACGAGTCCCTCGCTGCAGAACGCGCGGCTGCGTGATCCGCTGGCGGGCGCCACGGAGGAACAGCGCGCCCTGCACGGTCCGGTCCGGGCCTTCTTCGGCCGGTGGCCGGTGTTCTCCGACGGCGATTACCACACGCGGCTGCGCCGGCTGCTGATGCCACCGCTGAGGGCGGCCGCGGTCGAGGACGTACTGGCGGAGCTTCGTGTCCGCTGCGGTGAACTGCTGCGTGAGCTGGCCACCAGGCCCGGCGTCGACTTCGTCACGGACTTCGCCATCCCGTACGTGCATCACGCCCTCGAACTGCTGCTGGGCGTCACGACGGCTGAGCTGGCCGCGCTGGTCGAACCCGCGGACCGGCTGATGGACTACCTGGCCACGCCGAAGGTCAGCGAGAACGCGGAGGTCGGCCACGCGGCGCGCCGCTCACTGACCACGTTCACCGAGGCCGTCCGGCGGTCGCTGCTGGGCAAGCCACGCTCGCCCCTCGCCCGGGCGCTCACCGAGGTGGACGGCGAACTCGGCCTCGACGCGGCCGTCGCGTCGGCGGCGCAGATCATCACCGGGACGATAGATCCCACCACCACCGCGCTGTCCGACGCCGTGCTGCACTGGGCCGCGCTCGACGCGCCGGAATCGTCCACAGTGGATGCCGACCGGTTCACGGCGGAGTCGCTGCGACTGAGCTGCCCGTTCATCTTCGCCCCGCGCAGCGCCACCGAGGCGATGCGGATCGGCGACGTGACGGCGGAGTGGGACACGAAGGTGATGCTCGTGCTGGCTGCCGCCAACATGGACGCGACCCGCTACGGCGAACCTGGCGCGCTACGGGCCGGCGGCCGCGACACGCCTTCACTGACGTTCGGCCTGGGCGAGCACTACTGCCTGGGCGCGCCACTGGCCCGGGGCATGATCGCGGCACTGGTCGAAACCCTTCGCGACGGCGAAGTGCACCTCGAGGTGGACGCCGGCACGTTGCGCCGGCGCGGCGCGGTTCACGGCACGGCCCGAGCGCTGGCCGCGCGGATCACCACCAGGACCCCGGTTCGCGAAGCCAGCCGGTGAGCCGGATCGGGCCGGCGGAATCACCGGGTCACACAGCACACGGCGGGATACCTCGCCGCCGACCACGAGGAAGAGGAATCACCATGTCTCGTTCGTCAGCACCGTCGCCGCATCCGATCATCGAGATCGGGGTGGCCTTCTGGCAGTCGAAAGCGCTTCTCAGCGCGGTCGAGCTCGGCGTGTTCGGCGCGCTGGCCGACGGGCCGATGACGGCCGGGCAGCTGAGCCGGGAACTCGGCCTGCGCAGCCGCGGGGCCCGGGACTTCTTCGACATCCTGGTCGCGTCCGGCCTGCTCGACCGCGACGAAGCGGGCTACCGGCTGACCCCACTGGCCGCGGAGTACCTCGACCCCGGCCGGCCCGCGACCGACATCAGCGGTTACCTGAGCTTCCTGAACGCCGGTTTCCCCTGGTGGTCCCGGCTGAGCGAGGGCCTGCGCAGCGGCGATCGGCTGGACTTCTCCGAGGCGCTGGCTTCGGAGGGCGCCGGTGCCCCGGGCGGCCGCGGCACGCTCGTGGCGCCGGATCCCGAAGCCGACACGTTCGGTGAGGCGTTCGCCGAACCCGGCCAGGTACGCGGGTTCCTGCGCGCTATGACCGGTTACAGCATGGGGGCCAACCGGGCCCTGGTGCACGCGTTCGACTGGGCGGCCGCGCGGACCGTGGTGGACGTCGGCTGTGCCGAGGGCTCGCTGCTGGGGCACCTGGCCGCCGCGTGGCCGCACCTGAACTGCGTCGGCTTCGACCTGCCCCAGGTGAAGGCCGGATTCGAAGAGCACCTGAAGGACGCCGCCGGTGTCACCTTCCAGCCCGGCGACTTCTTCAACGACCCGTTGCCGGAGGCGGACGTGATCGTGTTCGGCCACGTGCTCCACGACTGGCCGGTGGAAACCCGGAAGATGCTGCTGCGCAAGGCGTACGAGGCGCTGGCGCCGGGTGGCACGGTGCTGGTCTACGAATCGCTGGTCGACGACGACCGGCGGGCCGGGCTGATCGGCCTGATGATCAGCCTCAACGTGTCGCTCGTGTCCAACGGCGGCTCGGGCTACACCGCTGCCGAGTGTCACGAATGGCTGCGGGAAGCGGGATTCACCGGGACCGAGGTGTCGCATCTGGATGGTCCGGAGTATCTCGTGGCCGGTACCCGGTGACCGTGCCGGCCAACTTCCGGGACCTGGGCGGGCTGCCGGTGCGCGGCGGGTGGATCGCGCCGTCCCGGGTGTACCGGGGGGCCGGGATCCACCTGCTCGATCGCGGCGCGGTCACCGCGCTGGACACGGAGCACGGCATCCGCGGGTTCGTCGACCTGAGGTCCCTCCGGGAAGTCGAGCTCGACGGTGTCGCTCCCGTCGGTGCAGGACAGACCCGCTACGCCGTGCCGATCGAGCCGTCGCTGGACGCGCTGCGCTCGGTCGCGCCCCACGACCTGCTGCCCGCCGGCTACCTCGTGATGGTCGTCGAACGCGCGCCCGCGCTCGTGCTGGCGCTGCGCTCGATCGCCGCCGCGCTGGACCTCGGCGCCGTGGTGGTCCACTGTGTCGCGGGCAAGGACCGGACCGGTGTGGCCATCGCCGCGCTCCTCGGGCTGCTCGGCGCCGCCGACGACACGGTGATCGAGGACTACGCCGCGTCCGACCGCGCCCACCCGGACATCCTCGAGGTCTACCGGCACAGCCCGAGCGCGGCCGCGCTGGCCGGGCAGCTGCCCGCCCACCTGCATCGGGCGCCACGGGCCGCGATGGAGAAGCTGATCCGCTACGTCCACCTGCGCTACGACGGCTGGGAGGGCTGGGCCGACTGGGCCGGCGTGCCGCCCGGCTGCGTGGAATCCCTCCGCTCGCTCGTCACGTCGGAGGCCACCGCGTTTTCCTCGTTTTCCCCACCACGACAGGGAGCCGACGATGCAGCTCACGGGTAACACCATCCTGATCACCGGAGCGACCTCCGGGATCGGGCTCGGCCTGGCCACGCGATGGCACGAGGCGGGCAACACGGTGATCGTCACCGGCCGGCGCAAGGACCGGCTGGACGCGATCGCCGGCGAGCACGACGGGATCGAGACGCTGGTGCTCGACGTCGACGACCCGGCGTCGATAGCCGCCTGCGCCGAGACGGTGGCCCACCGGTTCCCCCGGCTCAACGTCCTGGTCAACAACGCGGGCATCATGCGGCCGGAGAGCCTGCGCGGCGCCGGCGACCTGCCGATCGCCGAGGCGACGGTGACCACGAACCTGCTCGGGCCGATCCGGATGTGCGAGGCGTTCGTGCCGCTGCTGACCGGTCAGGACGACCCGGTCGTGCTCAACGTGTCGGCGGCGCTGGCCTTCGTGCCGCTCCCGGCCGCGCCGACGGCCAGCGCGACCAAGGCGGCGCTCCGTTCCTACACCCAGAGCCTGCGGGTGCACCTGCGCAAGCTGGGCATCCAGGTGATCGAGCTGATCCCGCCGGCCGTGCGCACGCGGATGATGGGGCAGGCCGAAAGCGAGGAGGCAGTGCCGGTGGAGGAGTTCGTCACCAGCCTGTTCTCGCTCATCGCGGCCCACCCGGACGCCGAGGAGATCTGCGTCGACGAAGCCCGGTTCCTGCGCTGCGCCGAGGCCGAAGGCCGGTATGACAAAACCTTCGCCTTGCTGAGCCGCTCGGTCCGCGACTGACGCGGGGCGCCTTTCCCTTCGCCCTGCCGATGACAGAACACCGGGAGAGGCCGAGGAAGTGCCCGCTCGCGAATCGTGCGCGCGGGCACTTCCTCGACGCCGGGCTTGAAGGCGCTTGGCCCAAGTCAACCTGCGCGAACGAGTTCCGGCGCTGGTCGCTTGTTCGAATCCGGGACCGAGTGCGGCGGTACGTTCTCGCCGTGATGATCGGTGAACCGGGCCAGTGCCAGTACGCCACCGATGGCGAGGAGCGCGCAGAGCAGCCCGGACACGGCGACCCATCCGCTGATCGAGCTCGCTTCGCCGAGCAGCCCGGCCCCGATCGCCACGGCGACGATCGGGTCCACCACGGTGATACACGCCATTACCGTGTGTGGTGGTGCGCTGGCATAGGCCTGCTGCACCAGCCAGGCGCCGAGGAGCAGTGCGAGCAGGATGGCGATCGCGGAAACGATCAGCGTGGAGGGCGGACCGCCGTGCTGAGCCTGCTGCAGCACCGCCCTGGTCAGCACCGATACCAGCCCGTAGGCCGTGGCCGCGGCGGTGGCGAACGCGAGGCCGCGTGCCCGTCCCCTTGTCATCATGGCGAGCAGGGACATGCCGACCACGCCCGCGGCGACGAGTTCGCCGGCTCGGAGGCCGGCAGAACCGCTCACCTCGGTCGGTGTGGTGTTGTTCGCCGCGATCGCCACGAAACCGACCACACCGGCCGCGATCGCGCCGATCGCCAGCCAGCCCCGTCCGGTGAGCTTCGGCCCGCCGGCCCTGGCGGCGAACAGCGCGGTCACCCCGACCGCGAGCACGCCGACCGGCTGCACCACGATGACCGGTGCGAGGCCGAGCGCCACTGCGTGCAGGATCCCGCCGACGATCATCACGAGCAGGCCGAGCAGCCAGCCTGGCTGGCACAGCAACCGGCTGAACGAACGAAGGCGCAGCGTCGGCCCGTCGTCGGCGTCCCGTAGCGTCGTGTGCACCGCCCGGTGCTGCTTATGCGCGGCCAGCGCGGCGAACACTGCGCCCGCCATGGCAAACGCGATCCCGATGATGTTCATCCGGAACCCTCCGATACGCGCCGCAACCGAGGCACTGGCATGCCACTGTCCCTGGGGCGGGGTTGAAAGTCAGTCATCTGGGCCACGGCACAAGCCTGTCTGACTGCAGCGCCGCACACGATCAAGGTGGCACCCCAACCGGTCCGGGGGACGGCCTCACCGTGCGAGGTGGAGTTTTCCCTACCAGGAGGCACTCGGGACAGGCAGGGCGAGGTTCGTGATTCCTTTGCTGGTCAGCCCATCGTGTGTGTCCGAGGACGATCTTGTCCACTATCGACACGGCTTCCCATGTCGGGCCGGATCGGGTTTACGGTGCGGTGTTTCACAGCCTGGCTGCGGGTCCACGGGACTGGAGTTTCCGCAGCGTTGAGACCAGGCAGTCGATTTCGTCGTGGGTGTTGTAGAGGGAGAAACTCGCCCGGATAGTGGCGGGGACAGCCTGGAAACCGCGCTACGCGGGCTGCTGCCGACCGGCCCGGCGGCGTGCGCGATCAGCCACTCGGGCCGGGAACGGGTGGTGGAGACCATCACCGAGTCGATCGCACCTTTCCGGTGCACTGATGGTTCGTACGTACTCCACAACACCTGCTTCGCCCTGATCGCCACCCTTGCATGAATTCAAGGCACATTTCTGCCCGGACATCCCGAGCGGAAACGAGACACTAGGCGGTGCGGCGCGCGGCGAACGCGCCGTTGTGCAGCAGGCTGGCCTGCCCGTCAGCTCTGATGGTGAAGGCGATGTCCCAGGTGTGGTGGCCGGTGACGGCGTCGTCGGCGGGAAGGAAGCGGTGGTCGGCGATCGGCAGCAGCTCGGTGCGGATCTGCTCGCCGCCGATGCCGTGCGCGTCGAGCAGCAGCGTGTCGCCGGCGGCGGTTATCGCGTAGTGCACGCCGTGCGCGTCGTAGGTTCCGGTGTACGCCGATGCTTCGAACTCCAGGCGTGGATCGGGGACGGGCCGCGGCGGCTTCGCGACGCCGAGCCAGTCCCGGAACACCACGTCGAAGATGGCGTCGGCGAACGGGTAGCCCTTGTGCGGTGTGTTCACGATCGTCGCCACCGCCACGTCATGGGCCGGCACCCAGAGCAGGCAGGACGATCCGTTCGGGGTGGTGCCGCTGTGCCCGAACACCTCCACGCCACCCCATACCTTGCGGTACGGACCGACGCACCAGGAGTCGGCGAAGGTCCGCGCCGGCACGTCTGCCTGCGGCGACTGCATGGTGGCGACGGCGTCGGCGGACAGCATGACGGTGCCGTCCGCGGCCAGGCCCCGGCGCAGGAAGACCTGCCCGAAGCGGGCGAGGTCGCGGGCAGTGGCCGCCAGTGACGAGCCGGCCGGGCCGCACCCGCGGGCGAAGCACCACGGCCGGACCAAGCCGTCGACGTGGCCCACCGCCACGCGATGGTAGGGCAGCTCCTCGAACAGGCTGACCGACTCGACGAGCCCGGCCGGCCGGAGCAGCCGGTCGCGCAGTGCCTCGTCCCAGCACTGACCGGTGAGCGTCTCGACCAGCGCCCCCGACACGTTCGTCGAAGCGTTGCTGTAGCCGTAGGACGATCCCGGCGGAAAGCTGAGCGGAATGCCGGCCAGCAGGCCGAGGTAGCGGGCGACGGCGTCGTCGTCGCGGCCGGTGTCGGCGTACGGCCCGTTGTCCAGGCCGCTCGTCATCGCCATCAACTGGCGAGGGGTGATCTCGCGCCACTGCTCGCCGGCGGCGAGCCGAACGCCCGGCAGGTAGCGCGTGACGGGCGCGTCGAGATCGACCAGGCCGGCGTCGACCAGCTGCATCACCAGCGCGGCCGTGTAGACCTTGGTGGTGGAGCCGATCTGGAAGACGGTGTCGTCGGTGACCGGCGCGCCGAGCTCGGCGTTCGCGGTTCCGGATACCGCCTGCAGGAGCCCGTCGCCGCCGGCGATGGCGACCTGGGCGCCGGTGATGCCGAGCTTCGCACGGCTGTGGTCGCAGAGGTCCTGGAGGGCTTGGGCAGAGAAGGGGGTCATGGACGATGTCCTTTCCAGGTCAGCCGAAGAGGGCTTCGAGCAGTTCCGGGGAGAGCGGGACGTCCGCCAGCCGATAGCCGGCCGGCGGCTCGCGGTGCATGAGGTGGCGCACCAGGTAGTCCCAGCGGCGGCGGGTGACGTAGTTGTTGCGGCCGAGGAAGCTGTGCTCAGCGCCGGGGACGATCAGCAGGTCGAAGTCCTTGTTCGCCTCGATCAGCGCGTCGACCAGACGCAGGGTCAGGTGCGGCGTCACGTTGCCGTCCATGTCGCCGTGCACGAGCAGCAGCTTGCCGGCCAGGTTCCCGGCCAGCTCGGTGTTCGACAGCCGGGCTCCGGCGTCCGGGTCGAACGGCCCGTCGTAGGTCTCAGCCCATTTCGCGTGGTAGTAACGGTTGTCGTGGTTTCCGGCCTCGGCCACGCCGACCTTGTAGAAATCGGGAAACGTGAGCAGGGCGCGGGCCGTGGTGAATCCACCGCCGGAGATCCCGAAGATGCCGACCTGGTCCAGGTCCAGCCACGGACGGGTCTCCGCGAGCTGGCTCAGCGCCGTGACGTGGTCTTCGAGCGCGCCCGCGCAGCCCAGGTTGCGATAGGCGTGGTCGTGGAAACGCTTGTCCCGGCCGGGCGTTCCGCGGCCGTCGATGGCCAGCACCGCGAAGCCCAGCGCCGCCACCGCCTCGGCGTCGTAGCCGTAGGAGCCCGGGTCGAAGGAGGCCGCCACCCGGTGGATCTGCGGGCCCGGGTAGGGGTGGTCGATCACCGGGTAGCGCTGCGCGTCGTCGAAGCCGTAGGGCTTGTAGAGCACACCGTGGATCTCGGTGACGCCGTCGGCGGCCAGAGCCCGGACGCGTTCCGGCGGCGTCCAGCCGGCGGCCAGCAGCGGTGTGATGTCGGCCTGTTCCAGCTCGACCAGCACGGCTCCGCCCCGGTCGCGCACGGCGATCACCGGTGGGGTGTCGAACGCCGACGCGGAGTCGACGAACCAGCGGCCGTGTTCCGGCGCGGTGATCACGTGGTCCAGATCGTCGTCGGTGAGCTTGGTGGTCTCGCCGCCGTCGAGGCCGACCCGGACCAGCGACCGCCGGTACGGGTCGGCGTCGACCAGCCCTGAGACGACGACGTACGCGGCCCGTTCCTCCTCGTCGACGTGCACGATCTCCTGCACCGCGAACGACCCTTCGGTGAGCTGTTCGACCAGCGCCCCGTCTTGGTAGCGGTGCAGGTGCCCCCAGCCGTCGCGCTGCGAGTACCACAGCGTCTCGCGGCCGCCGGCGAGCACGTGCACGATCGGCTTCTGGGTGATCTCCTGCGCCGCCTCTACCCGTGTCTCGCCGTGCTCCTCGATCAGCGTGCGCACCGCGCCGGTCGCCGGGTCGAGCGCGTGCAGCCGCAACGTCCGGAGATCGCGCGGCTGATCCAGGTAGTAGACGGCCGTGCTGTCCTTGGCCCACCACGCCTTCTTGAACGAGACAGGTGACAGGTAGGGCAGCAGGAACGGGTCCGTCTTGGCGGGTGTCGCGGTCCGGGACCCGACGTCGAAGACGATCCACTCGCCGCGGGCCACCGGCTCGCCTGGAATCGGGTAGTGGTAACTACGCAGGCGTGGCCGCCCGCCGTCCGGCGGCACCGCTTCGACCAGGTGCATCAGGGGGACATCGCCCTGGTCGGTGCGGTGGGTGAGGATGCGTGCCGAATCGGGCGACCACAGCAGCGCCGGCGGCATGTCCGGAAGGCCGAGCTTGCCGAGCAGGTGCGTGGGGACTGCCTCGTCGGGCTGGGCCGCGTAGCTCCGTTCCGCGCTGCCGTCGGCGGTGAGCGCGAACTCCTCACCCGTCTCGGCCGAACGCACCCACAGGTCGTGGTCGCGGCGGAACGCCACCCACTTCTTGTCCGGCGAGGCGACCTCGAGCGGCGAGGGCTTGTCGTACCCCTCGTCCCGCACGCACTGGTAGTCGGCCAGCCAGCACGTCCAGCGCGCGCCGTACGCGTCGAACGCGACCGTCCCGTCCGTGAACTCGATCGCCCGGAACGGCAGCGCGTACGGCTCGACCGGCCGGCCGGCGGCGGACGCCAGCGCGGCGGCGAGCCGTTCGGGGTCGAACGCCGGCTCCCGCGTTCCGGCGGCGGGGCCGACCAGCACGAACTCGCCGCCCCGCTCGGTCTCGACCCGGTACCAGAACGTCTCGCCGTCGCCGATCCAGACGGGTTTCGCCTTGGCCCGCAAGGCGAGCCTGGGCCGGTTGTGCAGTAGCAGCCGCTCGGCTCGGTCGTAAGCACTGGCGGGTAGGGCGTCCGCGGACATCCGGCCTCCTGGAATCGGTCTCGACCTAGGAACCGTATGATGTACGGTACGGCTTCAGTTATGTAGTTCCGAACGAATCGGGAACAGAATGTCGTCGCCCAGGCCCAAGACAGCGCGCGCTCGCGCACCTCGCGGCACGCTCAGCCCCGAGGTCATCGTCCACGCGGCGATCGAGCTGATCGACCGCGACGGACTGGACGCGGTGACCACGCGCCGGCTCGCCGACCAGCTGGGCGTTCGCCCGATGTCGCTCTACACGCACTTCCGCGACAAGGACGCGATCCTGCTCGCGGTCACCGCGGAGCTGCTGAGCCGGTTCGAGTGGCCCGACCCCGGCATCGACGACGTCGAATGGCTCCGGCAGGTGATGCACGCCTACTTCCGGCTGTTCGCCACGTACCCGGCCATCCTGCAGATCAACGTTCCCTCCAGCGAAGTCGCCGAAGTCGAGGCGCGCATGTCCGAGCAGATCTACGCCCGGCTGGCCCGATTGAAGGTCGATCACCGGACTGCGATCGGGCTGCTGGCCACGCTGATCCGGTTCGTACTCGGCTGCGCCACGCTCTACCCGGCCCGCCGGGCATGGGACGAAGACCCGGAGCACTGGGAGCGGGTCCGGCAACAGTGGACCCGCCTGCCGGCCGAGATGTACCCGGCGATGCACGCCGCCACCACCGACTTCCCGACCTTCACCCAGTGGGACGTCTTCGAGTTCGGTCTCGATGCCATCCTCGCCCCGTTCGGTGGCGCTCGACCGGTGTGATGGCCGAAGGCGTCCATCTGTCATTGCCGCGAAGCGGTACAGCCAGGCTGCCCAACGAGACCTTGCGACGCTGGAAGTTTCTCTGCGCCAGGCAAGCCGACACGCCGATGGTGAGGACCGGGCACATCCGAGAGGCGTTGCTCGCGACTTCGGCGAGCATCAGAGTCCACAGCTGGTCAGCGGTCGGCACTGTACCGAGAACGCCTCCGCGGCCACCGGTCACCATCCGATAGCCCGGTCCGACAGCGTCGCAACTTTGCCGGTCGCGGCGAAACGTCACTCAGTACCGTCGAGGCCGAGCGTGACCCGGAAGGTGTTCGTCCACCATGTCAGCTGCGGGCCGGGGCGGTCCGCCGTTGCCTCGGAGATCCCGGCGCTGCGGCGGAAAGCGGCGCCGTACACGGAATCGAGGGCCAGCGCCTGGTGCAGTGCGGCCACGGCCAGCCGGGTATCGGCCAACCGCCGGGGCCGCGATCGCATGGTGTGCAGGACCTGGACCACCGGCTCCAGCATGCCGGTCCCGGAATCTCGCCAGCCGGCCGCGTGCAGCGACACGGCCAGCGCCGCGTAGCCCTGACCGTAGACACCGGCGATGGCCCGGATCAGCGCGCCGACGTCAGCCCGGTCGTCGACCCAAGCGCTGACGACCGCGTCGACCGCGTCACGGATCCTGCGGCCGCCGTGACGCAGGAGGGCCACCAGAAGCTGCTGCCGGCTGCGGAAATGGTGGGCGACGCCCGCGTCGGTCATCCCGACCCGCTCGGCCACCGCCCTGACTCCCACCGCGGCCGGGCCGCCGTCGATCAGCAGCTCTTCGGCGGCCTGGAGGATCAGCTGCCGCGCGTGCTCAGCCGGTCTGCGGATGCGAGGGGGTGCCATGAGTCCGGAACTCTACCTCGACACGGCAAGGCAGGTTCGTTACCTTGACCTATCAAGGTAACGCGGAAGCGAGGTGCCCGATGACGGCGATCACCCTGCACCGTCCGGATGTGGAGCTGGCCGGCACCCGGGCCGGCGACGGGCCCGGCGTGCTGCTGCTGCACGCCGGCGGTGAGCGGCGAGAGGTGTGGCGGCCGATCGCGGAAACCTTGGCCCGCAACGGCTATCGCTGCACGGCCTACGACCTGCGCGGCCACGGCGACAGCGGCGCGGACGGCGCCGACGAGCTGGCCGCGCACGCCGGCGATGTCGCCGCGATGATCGCCGCCGAGCCGATCCCGCCGACCGTGGTCGGCGCGTCCCTCGGCGGCCTGGCCACCTTGCTCGCCCTGGGGAACCCGGACCTGGCTCGCCGGGTGTCCGGAGTGGTGCTGGTCGACGTGGTAGCCGAGCTGGCCCCAGTCCGGGTACGCGCGTTCCTCGACGGGGTCCGCGACGGCTACGGCGACCACCCCCTCGTGCGGGACGCGCTGAACCAGGGCCCGCGCCTCGTGGCAGGCGCCGAGCGGCTGGCCGGGCTGCCGACGTTGCTCGTGCTCGCCGAACGGTCCGTCCTCACGGAACAGGACCGGCGGCGGTTCACCGACCGGGTGCCGCACGCCGGCGTCGCGTCGGTGCCCGGAACGAGCCATCTGGTGGCCCGCGACGCGCCGGAGCAGCTGACGCGATTGCTGCTGGACCACCTGAGTTCGCCCCCGGTACGCCGTCGCCGGATCGACTGGCTGCTGGAGGCCGGCGAAGTGAGCGACATCCCGCATCCCGGAGGCACTCTCCGCGCCCACCTCGACCGCACCGCCGACACGCTGGAAGCGTGGGGTGCTCCCGCGTGGCTGGTGGACGCCGGACGGCTCCACGCCGCCCACGGCACCGACGGGTTCCCGGCCGGCATACCGGGTCTCACCTCCGCGGCGATCCTGGCCGCCGCGGGAGCCGAGGCCGAACAGCTCGTCGCCCTCTACGGCCGATGCGATCGCGCCCGCAGTTATCCGACGTTGCACACCGACAGCCCGAAGATCGTCGACCGGCACACCTCCGAAGGCCGGCACGTCCCGCCGGACCAGGTCAGGGCGTTCGCCGAATTGACCGCGGCGAACGAACTCGACGTCGTCCGGCACAGCCGATCGATCGCGACCGGCCACGGCCCGGCGTTGTCGCGGCTGTTCGCCCGATGGGAACCGCTGCTGTCCAGGGGTGCTCGTGAGGAGTGGTCCGCCATGGCGAGAGAGCTGTCGTCGAGCTGGGCCTGATCGGGCGAGAGGCCAAGCTCGTGCGGTGCCGCCGCGCGGACCTGGGTATGTTCGCGGACAACTACGCGAAACGAGGAGATCGGGCGGATGAGCGAATCGAGCGGTCGAGACCTCTGGCGGCCCGGGCAGGACTGTCAGGCCGTAGCCACGGCGCTGGCGTTGGGCCAGGACGTGGATCGGATCCACGGAGCGCCGTGGGGTGTCGTCGGAACCCTGGGTGACAGCATTTGTTATGTCGGGGTGAACGACAAGGTCGACGCCATCCACGCCGCCATGGGGCGCCGGATCGCGGAGCGGGACCTGCCGGTCCGGTTGCTGGCGCCGAACTACTCGGGCGGGATCTCGGACGGGCAGCGCAACGGCACACCGCAGATGCGCTATTCCCTGATCGGCCGGGAGACGACCAACGACGGGCTGTCACTGCACTTCGAGGGCAGCGACATCCGTGGTGTGGTCGCTGTCGTCGCCTGTGACAAGCCGCCCGTCGGTACCACTGCGGCGATCATGGAACGCAACGTTCCCGCCGTGGTGCTCTCGGACGGCTCCATCCGCCCGGGCACGGATCCGCTGACCGGCGAGACGATCGACCTCGTCAGCTGCTTCCAGGTCGCGGGAGACCCGGATACGGCGAAGCGCGAGCGCTGGGCCCGCAACGCCTGCCCCGGGCACGGCAGCTGCGGTGGGATGTTCACCTACAACACCATGCAGACCTTCATCGCGCTGCTGGGGCTCGAACCGCTGCACATGGTGTCGCCCGCGTCCGAGGACCCGCGCCGGACCGAGGTGTTCCCCGAGCAGCTCGTGGACTGCCTGGAGATCATGACCCAGCGGGCCATCACTCCCCGCGACCTCGCCACGCCCGCCGCGTTCCGCAATGCCACGGTCGTGGCCATCGCGATGGGCGGATCGACGAACGTGCTGCTGCACGCACCCGAGATCGCCCGAGCCGCCGGGATCGACTTCTGGGCCGAGGTCATGTCCCAGCACGACTTCAACCAGCTCTCCCGGACCGTGCCGGTGCTGATCAACGCCCGCCCGTTCGGGAAGTACAGCATGGTGGACATCGATGCGGTCGGCGGTCTCCCGGTGATCGTCAAGGAACTCCTCGACCACGGCGTTCTCGACGGCTCGACCCTGACGTGCACCGGCGAGACCCTGGCCGAGCAGGTCACTCGCCTCGACCCGCCGGCACCGGATGGCGAGGTCGTCCTCAGCGTGGCCGCGCCGTTCAAACCGACCGGTGGCCTCCGCCTGCTCTCCGGCAATCTCGCCCCGAACGGCGGTGCGGTGATCAAGCTGGCCGGTGTCGAGACGGGCATCGTGGGCAACCGGTTCGTCGGGCGTGCACGGGTATTCGACAGCGAGCGGGACCTGCTGAGGGCCCTCATCGACACGCCGGACGTATTCGCGGATCAGGACATGGTCGTCATTCGCTACGAGGGGCCGCGCGGCGCGCCCGGAATGCCTGAGATGCTGGATCCGACGTCGCGCATCACTGCTCTGTGCAGGCAGAAGGGGATCTCTGTCGCGCTGATGACGGACGCGCGTTTCTCCGGCGGATCGGTCGGCCTGGTCATCGGGCACGTCGGGCCGGAGGCCGCTCTCGGCGGGCCGATCGCGTTGATCGAGGACGGGGACACGATCACCGTCGACCTCGACCACGACACACTCGACTGCGCCGAATTGGCCGACTCGGCGACGTTCGAGGCGAGGCTCCGGCGTTGGCAGGACGAGGCCGCCTCCCACGGCGGCGAGCATCCGCTTGTCCGGCCGGTCACGACGCGGTTGCTGCGTCGCATGCGTGCCGCTGCCGCCACGGCTCTAGAGGGTGCCGGGATGGCCACGCCTTCCGGTAGCTAGGGAACTTCCTGCGCGTTTCCTGGGCATATCACCAGACGGTTGCTGAATCCATCGACGCGTTGCACGAGATACTCTCCGGAGGGTTGTGAGGCCGTTGTCGGAGAGATGGCCGAGTTCGCGTTGCATGACCTCGTCGATCATCCGGTCCGCCTCTCCGGCTAGGCGGTCTCCGTCGCTCGTGAGCCGGTGCCGGATGGCTCGGCCGCCCGCGGAGTGAGGCCGCGTTCCGTCGGTGCCGGGCTACGTGGTGATCAGCGGGGTATTCACGGCCGGCGTCCTCTTGGGCTTGACCGCGGTGGCGTTTCCTGGCGTCCCATTGCAGGTTGGGGGATGGGCGCCGTGCACGGGAGCTGTGCTTCTCGCCGTGGGATCCTGGTTCTCGCTCGCCGAGCCACGGGCGCGCGGGTCTCGGACGAACGCACCTCACCATGGGGGCGATGGGCCTCCGGCCGAGCGCGCTCCGCGTTTCCTGCAGGCAGTGGAGTTGCGGGCGAGCTTTGAACAGGGGGAGGAGCGCGGAGAGGCATGAGACGAGGGCCGGCCGGATGTCGATCGCGCCCCGGAGCCCGGCACGGTGGATGTCGGTCTCCGCGCTCAGTGCCGGGACCTCGCCGAGCTTGGCCGGCTTGTGCTCCGCGATCGGTCGGTGCGGCGGATCGCGCAAACCCGGCTCGATGCTCACCGACCCGTGACGGCACGGTGACGCCCGTGCCGGAACCTGGCGGCATGGCCGAATTCGCCGTGTCCCAAGGCAAGGCCGCGCCGCCGGAGGTGCACGACGTGCTGCGGTCGCCGGGCGAACCGCTGGCCGAAGACGTGCGGGCGGGCATGCACGCCCGGTTCGGCACCGACTTCAGCCAGGTCCGGGTGCACACCGACGCGGCGGCGGCCGCGTCCGCGGTGGAACTCGGCGCGCAGGCCTACACCGTCGGCCGGCACATCGCCTTCGCGCCCGGCACGGTGGCCGGCCGGCAACTGCTCACCCACGTCGTGCAGCAGGGCCGCGGGGATCCGATCGGAGCGCTCGCGGTCAGCGAGCCGGGCGAGGCCGCCGAACACCACGCCGCACGGATCGCCGGCGGCGCCCCCGCCACCGGGATCGCGGCCGCCCCGAACATGGTGCACCGCGCCATGTTCGGCAAGCCGGTCCAGCACAGCAGGCTGACCGGCGACGCGGCGGTCATCCCGCTGCGCACCTTCCTCGGCTACGTGCAGGAGGTGGAGCGGGCGAATCCCGGCGACGACGCGCGGGCCACGCTGTCGCGGCTGCGGGTGCAGTACTACGGCGGCGGGGGATTCGCGGACTGGATGAAGTTCGGCCAGCTGATCCCGGACGCGCCCGGCTACGACGAGACGCCGCCGTCGTCCCCGATCGGCGAGCCGGTGATCGCCCCGAAGGGCCTCGGTGACATCTCGCGGGACGCCCGCGAACACCTGCTCGCCCGTGCCGACGAGAACGCCGACGTGCGGGGCGCCGGCGACAACCCGTCGCCGTATTCGTCGCTGCCGAACGGACAGCGGGTCGACATCGGCCACCTGCTGCTGGAACTCGACGCCCTGCTGCACCCGCGCACCGCGGCGCCCTACACCACCTTCGGCGTGCCGGACAAGGACGTCAGCGGGTGGGTGGCGGACGTGGGCATCGCCTCGGTGTGGATGACCCTGGCCGAGGCCGGCCACCCGCACCCGGATGACCCGGTGGTGCTGCGGCATCAGGGCAAAGCCGGTCCGCCGGCGGAGTACTTCCAGTCCTCCGCGCCGGATGAGGACCTGCTCGGCGATATCGACGCGGTCCGGCTGCGCGGGCAGTGGGCGGAACAACGGCCCAGCACGCTGTCCTCGGCGATCCGGACCTTCTACTACTCCACCCCTCGCCCGCAGACTCGCCCGCCGACTCGCCAGGCGTCGAGGCCCGGTTCACCGCGTTCTGCGCGGCGGAGGGCATCACCTACCAGCGCTCCGGCAGCGCGATCACCTGGGACAGCTCGGTACGGCCGCAACTCGTGCAGCGGGTCGACCGGTTCAACGACCTGTACGGGGCGAGCGGCCGGGCCGGATCCGCGCTGTCCGTGACCAGCCCGGCCCAGATCCGCCAGTGGCCGCGCACCGACGCGATGGCCGGGCTGTTCCTGACCTGGCTGCAACCCCGGCTGGAGGGCGAACTCGCCAGGAAACCGACGACTGCGGGTCGCTCGGCCGGCCGTGACCGGTAGCGCGCGACGACCAGACGTCCAGCCCGGCGTAGCGCCCAGCGGACCAAGCGCGGACAGATTTCCCGGCGGGTGCCCGGATCGTGAGCGGCATGCCGCCCCTCCGGTCGAGCCCGACCCGAATGTCGTATTCGTCGTTGCCCGCTGTTTCGCCGCGTCGGCGGCCTCAGCGGGCCGTCTCAACGCGGTCTTCACCATCCAGGGCGGTTCAACCGGCCGGACTCGACGAGATGGGTGTGGCGGAGACGGCGAAGTCATGTGCAATGCGGCTTACCGCTTGCGCTGGACAGCGGTCAGCCGTCGAGGTCCAGTTCGCGTGCCAGGGTGGCAAGCGTGTCCAGCAACGGGTCGAACATGGGGTCGTCGTAGTCCTCGCGCACCACCGTGCAGATGGACGTGGTGATGGCCGGCTCCACTTCGCGGAAGTAGACGTTCGGCACTCGGTTGCCGACGGCGATGGTCTCGGGGTGGAGGCCGGCGAAGCGGCTCGTCGCGACCTGCAGGGTGAGCTCGTCGTAGCGGGCGACCTCGCGGATATCGACCTGTTCGGAGGACGTCCGGGCGAACGCCGTGCGGACCTGGCGATCGAGATCGGGATTGTCGTGACGGGGAGTCATCAGGACCGGTCGTCCGGCGAGCTGCTCCAGCCTCACCGTGGACTGACTCGCGAGCGGGTCTTCGCCGGGCAGTACGGCGACGAGTGATACTTCGCGTGCGGCGAAGCATCGCAAGGTTGGTCTCGTCCGCACCGGCCAGCACAACCCGATGTCGAGTGCGCCGGACTCGACCGCCCGCTCCTGCTCCTGAGTGTCCATGAGCTCGGGCTTCCACAGTTTGAGCGCGAATTCCTCGTGGCGGGGCGTTGCCGCGTACAACCCCGGCAGCAGGAGGTGGCCGAGCTCGGCGGTGTGTCCGACGTGCGCCAGGTACCGCTTCTGCCCGCGTTCCCACGCGACCCGATGGGCGCGCTCGAGCTGCTGGTACGGCTCTTCGATGTCGGCCAGGAACGCGAGGCCGTGCTGGGTGAGCTCCACCCGGCGGCTGTTGCGGACGAACAGCGGCCCGCCGACTGCGCGCTCGAGGGCCGAGACGGCCTCGCTCACGCTGGCCGGACTGCGATGCAACCGCTGCGCCGCCTTCGCGAAATGCAGCTCGTGGGCGACCGCTAGGAAGCTCTCCAGCTGTGTCAGGTTCACAACAGGCCTCTCAAGGTTCGGCTCAGCCGAATCTTAAGCTTCGGAAATGCCCGTTGTCGACCGCGTCGGCCACCTCGCACACTGAGCGGTGTACCTACCGGCTCGCGAGCGATGACGGGAACAGAGCGTGATGACCACCAATGATGCTGGGTCTCCTTCCACCCGGACCACGTGCGATGTCGCCGTGGTCGGGTACGGGCCGGTCGGGATGACGCTGGCCGCCCTGCTCGCCCAGCGCGGTGTCGACGTCCTGGTGATCGAGCGGCACGCACAACGCTGGGCGCTGCCGCGCGCCGGCCACCTGGACGGCGAGACCATGCGCACGTTCCAGGGCCTCGGCATCGGCGACGCCGTCGAGCTCGTCGCCCGCCCGATGCTCGAATGGGCGCTCACCCGTGGCGACCACGACGTGCTCACCACGATCGCGCTCGGCGAGAGCGGCTCGGGCTGGAAGGCCGACTACCTCTCCTACCAGCCCGAGTTCGAGGCCATCATCGATGCCAGGGCACGTCACCTGGGCGTTCGGGTGTTCCAGGGGACCACCGCGGTCACGCTGGAGCAGAACGAACACCGAGTGCTTCTCGGCGTCCGCCCGACGGACACTCCGGACGCCGGCCTGCGCACCGTCGAGGCTTCGTTCGTTGTCGGTGCTGACGGAGCCGGCAGTTTCGTGGCCGACGCGCTCGGTGTGCGGCGCCACGACCTCGGGTTTTCGGCCAGGCCGCAGCTCGTCGTCGATTTCGAGCACCACGATCCCGACCGTGACCTGCCTGCGCTGCAAGAGGTGTGCCAGGTTCTCGACATCCGCCGGCCGCATCTGGCGGGCCGGTGGTCGGGCGGCCGGTGGTCCCGCTGGGAGTTCGCCGCACTCGCCCACGAATCCCGCGAAGACCTCGAAGACGAGGCCGCGTGCTGGGGGCTCCTGCGGGCCTGGGGCATCACCCCTGAGGACGGCCGGATCGTCCGGCGCACGGTGTACGAGTTCGACAGCCTGCTCGCTGATCACTGGCGCTCGGGCCGCGTTCTCCTGGCCGGGGACGCCGCCCACACCATGCCGCCGTTTCTGGGGCAGGGTATGTGCTCCGGCGTCCGCGACGCGGTGAACCTCACCTGGAAACTGGCGGCCGTCCTCTCCGGCGACGCCGGCCAGTCGCTGCTCGACACCTACGAGTCCGAGCGGATGCCCCACGTCAAAGCCATGATCGAGATGTCCATGGCCGTCGGTGACATGGTGCTCCTGACCGACCCGGAAGCCGCCGCCCGGCGCGACGAACTGCTGCGCACCGAAGGCGGTCCGCTGCCGCCGTTGTTCCCCCGGCTGGGGCCAGGTCTCGTTCGCAGGGCCGAGCAACCGGCCGCGTCCGATGTGGACGGCCGCCCCGCTCGGCAGGGCCGGGTGGTGTGGCAGGGGAGGCTCGCGCTGTTCGACGACCAGTTCCCCCTGTCCGGCTGGCGGCTTGTTTCACGCCACCGAGTACCGCTGGACATCTTCGACGAAAGACAGCGAGCCGCGCTCACCGCGGTCGGAGTCGAGTTCGCGCATATCTCGCGTGCCGCCGGTGACGACCATTTCGTCGACTTGGATGGGGATTACGACCTGTGGTTCCGCGAGACCGGCCGCAAGGCATTCTTGTGCCGTCCCGACAATTACGTTTTCGGGTCGGCTGCCACGTTCGGCGAACTCCCCGCTCTCATCGACGAGCTGGCCGAAGTCTTGTCACGGTACGGCTGGGACGCCCCTTCGGGTGAATCCGGCCGTCGGAGCGCGGCCGCCCAGGTCGTGGCGAAGGCGCCCGGGCGATAATCCGCGGGCAGGCGCTCGAGTAGAAAGGACAGAATTTCGATGAATCCCCAATCGTCACCTTCCGGCCCGGTGATCGACGTTCATTCCCACGCCACCCTGGATCTCGGCGACGGCCGTGACGCGGGTACGAACATCTCGCTGGACTTCGTGCCGCCATGGTCGCCCGACGCCGGGCTGGACCTGATGGACGACGTCGGCATCGGCATGTCCGTGCTGTCGATGCCGGAGGCGGGCGTGCACTTCGACGACGCCGAGAACACGGTGCGGGCGCGCCGGATCAACGAGTACCTGACCGAGCTCGCCACCCAGCACCCGACGCGCCGGGGCGCGATGGCGGCGTTGCCCGTGACGAAGATCGACGCCGCGCTCGACGAACTGGCCTACGCGCTCGACGTCCTGGACATGGACGCGGTCAGCCTGCCCACCAGCGTCCACGACCGTTACCTCGGCGACCCGTTCTTCGATCCGCTGTTCGACGAGCTGAACCGGCGCGCCGCGACGGTTTTCGTGCATCCCGTCCAGGCCAAAGCCTCGGAGCCGTTGAACCTCGGGCTCAACCAGTCGTTGCTGGAGTTCCCGTTCGACACCACCCGCATGATCGCCAACATGATCTTCAGTGGCGCGGTCCGGCGGTTCCCGGACATCAAGTTCATCGCCAGCCACGGCGGGGGCACGCTGCCGTATCTCCTGAGCCGCCTGCAGATCCTCGAACCGGCGACCGGCGCGGGCCCGGGCCGGGCGACGCTCAGCGCGCAGGAGGTCAAGGAGGGTGCGGCCTCGTTCTATTACGACCTCACGGCGGCCACGTCCACGGCGCACCTGACCGCGCTGACCGAGATGGTCCCCGCGTCCCAGTTGCTCGTCGGCTTCGACATCCCGTTCATGCCCGCGCCCACGATGCGCCCGGCGCTCGAGGCGATCCGCGGCTGGGCCGGGTTCACCGCCGGGGATGTCGAGAAGATCCTCCACCGCAACGCGGCCGGGCTGTTCCCGAAGGTCGCGGCGCGGCTTCAGCGGGCCGTTGCGGCCAGTGGCGGCGGCGCATGAGCGACACCGCGGCGATCAGCCAGGTCGTCCTGAAGGAGCGCCAAGCGCGTGACCGGGGCTGGTTCGACCAGGAGGCGCGGTGCTTCCACGAAGATTCCCGTGTCCGCGTCAGCTGGTTCGACGGGCCTGGTGCCGAGTTCGTTCGCCGGTCCCGTGACCTCTTCGCCGAGGGCGTGCGGCCGACCCACCGGATGTCCCCGCCGGTCGTGCACGTCGGCGGCGACCGGGCGGTCGTCGAAGCACCGGCCGAGATCACCGTGCTGCACGACTTCGCCGGCGTGCGGGCCTACGTCGTCGGGTACGTGCGGCTCCTCTACCGGCTGCTGCAACGCGATGCCTGGAAGATCACCTTCTTCGACTGCATCTACGAACGGGACACCCTGGTACCAGTGGTCCACGGGGAGCAGGTCGACATCGATCCCGCCATCCTGGCCCGTTTCCGGCAGCCCTACCGGTATCTGGGGTACCACCTGTATGACGCGGGCAGCGTCGTCCGGGACGACCTGTTCGGCGACGACCGTCCCCACGAGGTGGAAGCCCTGTACCGGGAGGCGTTCGCGTGGATGCGGCGCACGGACGGCGAGTGATGACGAACAACCGCGGGGAAAGGTGCTTCAAGCCGATGCCGGAGAAGAACGCGGACGTGGAGTCGCTGCCCAGCAACTGGGGCCGCTGGGGACCCGATGACGAGCGGGGCACGCTCAACCACATCACCGGCGAAGCGTGTGCCCGGGGCGCTCGCACTGTCCGCACCGGACATTCGGTCTCCCTGGCCATGCCCGTCGATCCGGTGCTGCTGGCCGGGGGCGGGCCGGTGCCCGCCGGGCCGGTCATGATGCCCACGCCGGTCCAGCAGATGATGAACTACAACCCGGCGCCCCCGGCCTACACCGACATCCTGATCGTGAACACCCACCACGTCGCGATGACCCATATCGACGCGTTCGTGCACATCCCGGTGGACGGCGAGATCTACCCTGGCGTCCCGGTGGCGGAGGCGGTCTCCGGCGGTCGTGCGCACCGGGGCACGACCTCGGCGTTCGCGGGCGGGATCACCACCAGGGGCGTCTTCCTGGACCTGGCGCCCGGTGACCGCGTCGAACCGGGACGGCTGGTGACTGCCGGGGACTTCGACGCCGCCGAACTCCGTGCGGGCGTGCGGGTGGAACCGGGCGACGCGCTGGTCGTGCGTTACGGCTGGGTCCTGCACCGGGACTTCCGGGAACCACTGCCAGGGCCGAGCCTCGACGTGGTCGGGTGGCTGGACGAACGGCAGGTGAGCCTGTACCTCTCCGACGTTGTCGACCGCGCCCCGATCGACGATTCGCCGCTGCCCATGCATGAGGTCGCGCTGGCCCGGCTGGGCATGCCGATCATCGATGTCGCGGAAGTGGAAGGTCTCGCGCGGGCTTGTGCGGAGCAGGATCGCTCGGAGTTCCTGTTCGCCCTCGGCCCGATGCCGGTGCTGGGGGCGACCGGTGTGCCGGTGAACCCACTCGCCATCTTCTGACCGGGGGACGCTGATGACCGAGCTCGGACCGGGCCGCATCGACACCCACACCCACGTGGTGCCGCCGTTCTACGCGGACTGGCTGGGCTCCCTGCCGGGGTATGCCGGCCCCCGGGTCGGCTGGAGTCCGGATGCCGCCCTCGACAGCTTCGATCGCCTGGGCGTCGCAGCGGGCATTCTGTCGATCTCCAGTCCAGGCGTGCGGTTCGGCCTTGCCGAGTCGATCAGTACTACCCGGGCACTCGCCAGGCGGGTCAACGACTACTGCGCCGACGTGGTGCGCGACCACCCGCGGCGGTTCGGCTTCTTCGCCACCCTGGTCCTGCCCGACCTGGACGGAGCGCTGTCCGAAGCTCGATATGCCCTTGACGTCTTGGGGGCCGACGGCGTCGTCCTACCGGCGAACGTCGACGGCGTCTACCTCGGCACACCGGGCTGGGACCCGCTGCTCGAGTTTCTCGATGAGCGCAATGTTGTGGTCTTCGTGCACCCCACCGCGCTGGCCGGCCCGCCGGCTTCGGGGCTTTCCCCCGCGGTGGTCGACTTCCTGGCCGACACCACCAGGGCCGCGGCCACCCTCGTCGCCCACGACTGCCTCGACCGTTACCCGTCGATCCGGTTCATCCTCGCGCACGGCGGCGGCTATCTGCCCTACGCCGCCACCCGCGTCGCCGCGATGCTCTCGCGCGAGCGCGACGAGGACATGGTCCTCGACCGGCTACGCCGGTTCTACCTCGACACCGCACTGGTCGGAGGGCCCTACGCGCTCCCTTCTCTGCTTGCCTTCGCCGATCCGCAGCGGCTGACGTTCGGCTCGGACTGGCCGTACGAGTTCCGCCCTCATCAGTCCCGCGACTTCACCGCGCGATTGGACGCCTTTCCCATGGCCGACGAGCTGCGCGCGGCGATCGATCGGCGCAACGCCGAAGTCCTTCTTCCACGGCTGGCCTAGGTGTGATGTCCGGGGAGGTTGGTCAGCCGGGTGATGGGTGGCTGGCCTCCGATGGCGTTGTGGGCTCGGTGGTGGTTGTAGGCGTGCAGCCAGCCGGGGAGTGTGGCTCGTCGAGCGGTTTCTGATGGGTAGTGGTGGGCGTAGGCCCGGCCATCGGCCAGGGTGCGGTGGAAGCGCTCGATCTTGCCGTTGGTGTGGGGTCGGTGGTGGCGGTCTCGTCGGCGCTGTCCGGTGGGCGGTGACGCGGCGGTTCTGGGTGCCGTTGCGGCGGCCAGCGAACCGGTGTCCTCCGCCATCGGGGATGTTGCCGAACTTGGTGACATCGACGTGGATCAGCGGTCCGGGGGTGGGGGTGTTCGTAGCGGCGTAACGGTTCCCCGGTCACCCGGTCGATGCGGGACAGGCGGTTGATCCGGCACCGGGCCGGGACCGCATGGACTGTGGAGGCGGGTATACCCAGCCGGCCAGCGATCTGGACCGGGCCCAGTCGTAGTCGCCACCGCAACCGCACGATCTGCCGCATCACCGCGGCTGTGGTCTTGGCCGGGCTGTGGTGCGGGCGCGAGGACCGGTCGAGCATCCCGGCCTTGTCCTCGGTGCGGTATCGGCCGGCCCATGTGCGGGCGGTTCGCGGCGACACCATGAACATTGCTGCTGCCGATGCGCAGCTCCAACCACGGTCAACGATCAAACAGGCCAGCCGTAGCCGGGTCCGTGGGGTGAGCGTGGCGTTAGGGTGGGAGACGAAGGCCTCCGGTTGGTGAAGCGGTTCCTCAACAGCTCCACGTCACAACCAGAGGCCTTCACCTGTCTGCACGACAAGCCGTCACATCCTCAACCCGGTACAACCTCCCTGGACATCACACCTAGGCCGTGTGCCGTGGATCTCGGATCACCGACTGCGTGCTCTGCGGTGACGCCCCGGTCTCCTGGGCGGCGAGTTCGGCGAGCTTCTCCGCAGCCGCCAGTTCGTCCTGGGCAGCGGCCGCGTCGAACCCGCTCACCGCGGGATAGCGGTATGGCCCGAGAAACAGTGCGCTCAGGGCGCACAGCACCAGCGCGCTGCCGAGATAGGGCAGTGTGCTCCGGTAATCGCCGGTCGCCTGGTAGCCGAGGCTGACGAGCAGCGGCCCGAAAGCGGTCGACAACAACACGGCGCACTGGATGAGACCGAGCAGCGTTCCGAAACGACGCATTCCGAGGTATCGGCTGATCAAGTAGGACAGCAGATCGATCTCCACGCCGAAGGCCACACCGACCAGCGCGATGGCGGCGGCCGCGGACGGGAAACTGGGGCGTAACAAGAAGATCCCGGCCACCGGGCACAACAGCACCCCCGCGGTGACGAACCGAGCCGGTACACGGTCGAGGAGCACGCCGCCGACGATCCGGCCGGCGAGCGAGGCGACACCGTAGACCGTGAGCAGCAACCCGGCCTGGGCGGCGGGAAGGCCTTCGTCGGTCATCATCGGCACGACGTTGACCTGGATCCCGATCACCGCGATGCCGGCCAGACAGAGGATGCCGCCGATCATCCACAGGTGCCGTCCGGCCAAGGCCTGCCGGACGGTGAGGCCGGGCAGGTCGAGCCGCACCGCCCGTTCCTCGTTGACCGCCGTCGTCACCAGGCGCCCCCGCACGCTTCGCTCAGCTCTGACCCGGACGAGGGCGAGGACCATCGACACCGACACGACGACGGCGATCAACGCCATCCAGCCGTAGGACGCCTGCCACCCCAGGCTCGCGATCAGCGTGCGCACGAGCAGCGGGCTCAAGGTGGCGCCGAGCGCGCCGAGTGCGGCCATCACACCGAGCGCGAGCCCCCGCCGGTTGTCGAACCAGCTGAGCACGGCCTTGGAGAACGGCAGGAACGTGCCTCCGCCGGCCAGCCCGGCAAGCAGGAACGGTAGGTAGAAGACTGGCAGGGCCCGTGGTGTGACGCCGATGAGGGCGACCGCTGCGCAGTACACGAACCAGGACGGGATCATCACGACCTTGAGTGCGTACCGGTCCAGAAGCCAGCCGGCCAGCGGGGTTCCGGCGGCGAAGCCGACCCCGGTGACGGTGAACGCGACCGTAACGGTCGCCCGGCTCCAGCCGGTTTCGGCGGCGATCGGCAGGACGAACAGGCCGAAGGTGCTCAGGATCAGGGGGCCGAGGCCGACAGACTGGGCGAGGCCCGAGCCGACAACGACCGACCAGGGATTTCGGCGGGGATGGAGTGTCATCTGCGCTCCTCATCGAGCACGGAAGGGGCTTAGGGGCAAGTGTGAAATCGAATCAGCGAATCGGCTACTGTCGCTGATTCCGCTGGAGCGGCAACCGGGAGCGCGAAGAAACGGCATCCCGGGCTCGGTGAAAAGGCCCGCGCAGGGCGAAGTCGTGGTCCGTCTTCGTCATGCGCTGGGGGCGGAGAAGGGACCGGCGTTCACGCGACGGTCCACAGTGGTCAGGTAGTCGAGTCAGCGGTGGGTGTGCGCCTGTTCTGTGGGGCTCCGATTGTTGACGGTCAATTCTGCCTCCTGTTCGAGGTGTGCTCGTTTACGGTCGGGGGAGCCAGGCCGGGACGGCGTTGTTCGGTTCGTCGGTGGCGACGCTGATCAGCAGTTGGGCCGTGTGGGCGAGGTGATCGCGCAGCAGTCGCGCCGCACTGTCTGCGTCGCGGGCCACGGCGGCGTCCAACAACGCGCGGTGTTCACCGGCGAGATCGCGGTCAGGTTCGCGGCCGAACGAGACCGACCACTGCAGGTAGAGCTCGGCCTCCTCGCGCAGCCCGACGGCCGAGGCCAGCAGCCGGCGGTTACGGCACCCGCCCAGCAGTGCACCGTGGAACGCGGCGTGCGCGACGGACCACGCGTCCGTCGGATGGCCGGTATCGTCCGGCGCCACGAACGGGGTGCGTTCGAGGATGTGGTGGGCGGCCACCGCTGCGGCTTCCCAGGCCATGTCGCCATCACGCACCGACAATCGCAGCACCAGGGATTCGATCTCCAAACGGGCGTAGGTGAGGTCCGCGAGGTCCTCATGGGACAGTGGTGTGACGCTGAAACCCTGGTGGGACTGGGTCTTTACGAAGCCATCGGCGACCAGTCGGGTCAACGCCTCCCGCGCCGCGCCGACGCTCGTCTCGTAGCGCCGGGAGAGCTCCGGGAACTTCAGCCGCTCCCCGGGAACGAGCCGGCCGCCGAGGATGTCGCGTCGCAGCCGTTGGTACACACCGTCCGCGCGGGTCGAGCCATCGGTCCCAGTCATGGAGGCCATTCTAACAAGGTTCGACTGCCAGAGACAGATTCGAATCTCAATTGACATATCGAATGTATCCGCGTAGGCAGGAGTCACCTCCGACGAAGAGGATGAGATGGACATGCACGTCACCCGGCTGCTCGACGCGGCGCCGAAGGGCTCGGCGGTCTATCAGGCGATCCAGGTCGCGTTGGACGGGACGCCGGAGGAGGAGCGGGAGTTCCTGGACTTCGGGCATGCGCTCGCCGTCGCCCGGGACGAGGAGCTGCTCTCGGTGCGGGCGTTGGCCCAGCAGGCCCAGCAGGCTCAGCAGGCCCAGTGGGCGCGGCGTCAGGCCGCCGAGCAAACGCAGGCGGCCAGGGACGCCTCCGCTCTCGCGGTCAAGCTCGCCGACGCCGCCGCCCGTGTCGCGGATCTGGCAGGCGGGGCCGCGCAAGCTACCCAGCGAGCCGTGGCGTCTTCCCGTGCCGCGGCGGCGGTCTCCTCCCGCGCGGCCGGGCAGGCCGCACGCGCTGCGTCGTTGGCATCGAGGGACGCGGGCAAGGCTCGTCACGGCCACCCAGACGACGGCGCTGCTGGCCAAGGGGCTCGGCGCGTTCGAGCTGGCGTGGATCGCGGCGGACCGCGGGCACGACGCGGCGATCAGGCCCGGCGAACCCGGATGGATCGCGCTGGCAGAGTTCGCGCGCACGCAAGCGCTGTCCGGGCTCGGCGCCCACAACCGCGCCGGGAAACTGGCGGAACGAGCGCTCGAAATTGTCCCGGCCGACGCTATCGACGTGCGCGGTGCGCTGACCCTGACGACCGGCTACACGGAATCCGTGCTCAGCGGCGATTCCAGCGCCGCGCTTGAGGAGGCTGCTGGTCTGGCCCAGTACGTCGAGTTCGGGAACAAGAACTTCCTGGTGTTCGGCCCAGTCAACGTCTTGCTCTGGCAGATCTCGGTGGAGCTTGAGAACGGTGATCACGGCCGAGCTGACGATCGACTCGCGCCGTACGACGTTCCTGACGACCAGGTATGCCGCGTCGCCACGATGGGAATCCGCCGACCTGTCTTCCCTGCGCAGTCTGATGTGCGCCGGTGCACCAGTTCCGCAGGACCTGATTTACACGTATCGGCGACGCGGTCTGGTCTTCTTCCAGGGCTACGGCTTGACGGAGACAGCACCGGGGAGCACCTTTCTCGAGGCGGCCGAAAGCAGCAGCCACGTCGGCTCGGCCGGCGCCCCGGTGTTCTTCACCGACGTCCGGATCGTACCGCTCGACCGCCCCGGTGCGGGCGAGACCTTCGTCAAGGACCCGCCTTCACCCCGGGCTACTGGCCGACGGGTATTTCCGCATCGTTGGGCGGTTCAAGGACATGTTCATTTCCGGTGGAGAGAACGGCTACCCGGCCGAGGTCGAGGACGCGCTCTTCGCGCACCGGGTGGTCGAAGGGGCGGCGATCGATGTCCCGGACAAGAAATGGGGCGAGGTCGGACACGCTTTCGTCGTGCGGTCACCTGGCGACGTAGTGGTCGCCGACGAGCTGCGCGAGTTTCCCCGCCCCGGTTGGCCAAATACAAAATGCCGGCCCGCTTCACTTTCGCCGAAGCGCTACCCCTGACCGGCTCCGGCAAGATCCGCGAAGCCGACCTGCGGTCGTCGGCCGGCGGAGCCCGACGACACGAGCCCGACCGACTGGCGCTCAGCGGCTTCCCGCACCCGAGCAACATGCTCCGCTCGATGAGCCACTCCCTCCCAGCGGGCATCGTGAGCAACCCCGCCTACTTCACCGCGTTCGGGAACATCGCCATGCGGCGTTCCGAATCCGGCGACCTGACCGGAACCGGCGGTTCGCGACCGACATCGACGGCGCCGGCCTGGGCGACATCACCAAGCCGATCCAGTGGGACCGCGCCTACGCCGAGAGCCGGCGCGTGCTGCAGCGCCTGGTCGACCTCGAAAGGCCGATCGTTTCCGCCGTCAACGGACCGGCTTCAGTGCACAGCGAGTACCTACGGTTCGGCGACGTCGTGGCCGCCGCCGAGCGCGGACGACGTCACCGCCCGGCCCACTGCACTCCCGGTCCGGCCGCGGCGGCGCCCGACTCGACCGCGCAATAGCCCCCGCCGACCGAACCGTTGCGCCGGGCTGCCGCGCTCGAGCCGCGGTGGATCGCCGCCGGATCGCCCTGATTACTCTGATTGCCAGGGGCATTTCTGCCGAATGGTCCAGACCAGCCCGGGGGATTGGTTCGAAGTCGCGGTGTTCTGTATCATCTATGTTGAAATATCAATTGTCGAAATCTCTTCATTAAAGATTGCGTAAAATATCGTTGTGATCGTCTAAGTAATGATGTTGCTCCATTCAGTGGGCTTCGGCAGCTAGCGCTTGCGCTATTCTGTCGAGGCCCTGATTCGTATCGGTAGTAAGGGGAAGGAACCCCATGCTTACCACGATGACCGTAGCACTCTTGGCGCTTTCCTCGGTCGCCGCCCCGCATTCGTGGCCGATTAATCCCCCGCCGGACAAGATCATCATCGACGTCGCGACCGTGAACGGGACCGGTTGTCCGCCGAACTCGGCCGCGGTCGCAGTGTCCCCCGACAACACTGCTTTTACTATCACCTACAGTCAATACACCGCGCAGGTCGGCGTGGGCGCACACCCGACAGACTTCCGCAAGAATTGCCAGATCGACCTTCGCGTGCACGTGCCACAGGGTTTCACCTATGGAATCGCTGCTGCGGACTACCGCGGCTTCGCACATGTCGAAGCCGGCGCAAGCGGCCTGGAGCGAGCGAACTACTATTTCCAGGGAAACTCGCCGACCCAGTACGAGAGTCATCCGATCAGCGGGTTCTTCGATGACGACTGGCAGTTCTCGGATTCGACGGACGTCAGCGCGATCGTCTACAAGCCGTGTGGCGAGGAGCGCAACCTCAACGTCAACACGGAATTGCGGGCGTATGCCGGTACCTCCGACCCGGCGAGCACGACGAGTTTCGTGACGATGGACTCGACGGACGGCAGCGTCAAGACCATTTACCACTTCGCCTGGAAGACCTGTCCGTAACAGCGCGCGACCCGGACCCGCGAGTGCTCCGCCCTTCCGGCACTCGCGGGTCCGTCTGTGTGTCCCAGGCCGGACCTCAGCCTTACTGCTGCCCGAGAGGTTGTGCGCGCAGCAGCCGCCGCGCGCAGACTGCCGGCCAACGAGGACGCCATGCTCTGCCACGGCGACGGAGCCGCTTGGTGACCGGCTGCGCGGCAACGTCGGCAGACTTCGTTCGCACGTCGACACGCACGACCACAGCCGCATTCCCTTGGCGGAGGAACCCGGCTGGCCCTTCTGCCGACGAACGCGACCGCATCCGTGCCGCGAGGAACCGTATCCTGAACGACGTCTCGGAGTGTTCCAACGGGGCGTTGACCATCGTCGCCTCGTGCTGGAGGCCGAGGTCCCTCCCATCGCTTTGATCCAGAGTCCGCGAAGACGGCGGAGGAACCAGCGAGCTCGCGTCCCGGCTGCGCGCCGATGTTCCCGCCCTCGTCCGGGTGGTCAATGAGCTCACTCTGGCGATTCATGACCTTCACGAGGCGCTGGGCGGCGCAGGCGCCGCTCGGCGACCTGCTCACCTTCCGGCCGGCGGGTTCGTCGGACGCCGTTGCGAATAGTTCAAGCTCAGTGAATGGAGGGAGCTGCCGCTGCACGGTGGTCTGTCCCGATCCGACGAACGCCTTGTCGATCATGTTGGTGACGTGGGCGATGATCGTGTCGGCGTCGGGGGAGCGGTCGTCGCGAACGGCTATGGCGAGACCTCTGCCGGTGCCGGCAAGGCCTGGCTCGCCGCGATCCCGGCGGCGATGTCCGCGGCGGGCTGCGCGGCCGGCTCGCAGATCATCAGCCAGCGCAGTGATCGGCGGCAGCCCTTCCTGGCGCGCGAAGAAGGCCGAGACCCCGCTGCACCCAGGCCGCAGTTCCCTTGTCGTCGACCACGGGCGGCCTTTTCGAGGCCGATGGGCGCTCGCGCGCGGCCGGACGGCGGCGGGTGACGACGGGAGGCTCCCCGCCGCGTCGTCGCCCGCCGCTGCGCCGCACCACCGGGGCGAGCGGACCGCCTGACCGTGGCCGTCGCGGGTACGGCACGACCCCCAAGACGCGCCGTACCCGCTGAGGCGAATTCCGAGCACCTCGCGAGTGGTACAGACAGGTCTATCCGGAGCCGATGACAGCTCGATGACAGCTGCCTGCCGGTGGGCGAAAGCGGCTCGGGACCGCGGCCTCCTTCGGGTAAGGTCCGGCCAAGCGGAAGTGCACGGACGTGAGGTGGTCGGCTGTGGTTTTCGGAGTCCGGGGGACCACCCTGCCGGACCGCGAGGTGCGGACCTTCGTGGTCGACGGCGACCGGTTGCGGGAGGGGCCCTGCGAGGACCTGCTCTCTGACGGCGGCTGGATCCTGCCCGGCCTCGTGGACATGCACACGCATCCGGGCTCGGACGGGCCGTCGGACCCGTTCGAGGACGAGAAGCTGCGCCGCCACCTCGAACTGCACCGGGACGCGGGTGTGCTGCTGGTGCGGATACCGGGCTCCACGGTCCGGATCCCGGACTGGGCCGGCGCGGACCCCGCGCTGCCGCGGATCCACTCGGCCGGGCGGTGGCTGGCCCCGCCCGGCTGCTTCTACCCGGGTTACGGGCGGGAGATCAGCGAGGACGAGCTGGCCGTCGCCGCGGTCGAGGAGGCCAAGGCGGCCGGGGGCTGGTGCAAGATCATCGGCGACTGGGAGCCCGGCGAGCCCTCGGTCCCGCTCGAGGTGCTCACCGCGGCCGTGGCGGCGGTGCACGACATCGGCGCCCGGGTGGCGGTGCACTGCCAGACCGCGGAGGGCGGCCGCAACGCCGTGTTCGCCGGCGCCGACAGCATCGAGCACGGCATGCACTTCGACGTGACCCTGCTGGACCGGATGGCGGCCCAGGGCACTGCGCTGGTCCCCACCTTCACCACTTTCGCCGACATCGCCGCCCGGGCCCGCGAACGGGAGCCGAGCCCGCTGCGGGACTGGCTGCTCGCGGGCTGGGAGGGTATGCCGGCCGTTGTCCGGGCGGCCCACGAAGCGGGCGTCACGGTGCTCGCCGGGACCGACTGCGCGCCCTACGGCAACATCACCACGGAGATCGGCTGGCTGCTGCGGGCCGGGCTGCCGCCGGAGGCCGCGGTCGGCGCCGCGTCCTGGACCGCGCGCGAGTGGCTGGGCGAGCCGGGCCTCACCGACGGCGCCCCGGCCGACCTCGTGGTCTACGCGGAGGACCCCACCGTGGCCCCGGAGGTCCTGACCGACCCGAAGCGGATCATCCTCTGTGGACGGGTGGTGCGCTGATCACCCGGCACTACCGGCCCGACCAGGGGGGAGTGGGTACTTGACCGAAGGCCAGGCTCCCGAATTCGGCGTCCTCGGGCCGTTGTCCGCGGTCGCCGGGGGCCGTCCTGTCCAGCTCGGCTCGGCCAAGACCCGCATCACGCTCGCGAGCCTGCTGCTGAGGGCGAACCACGTGGTCTCGGTCGAGGAGCTGATCGACCGGCTGTGGAACGGCGAGCCCCCGAAGGGCGCCCGGAACGCGGCGCAGGCCTACGTGATGCGGCTGCGCAACGTGCTGGGCGAGGCCGGTGGCCTGATTCGCACGCAGCCCGCCGGTTACCTCCTCGCGGCCACGCCGGGGATGCTGGACCTCGGCCGGTTCCACACCCGGGTAGCCGCGGCGGCGCGGGCCCGCGCCGCCGCCGACCCCGCCGGGGAGGCCCGCGAGCTGCGAGCCGCGCTGGCGCTCTGGCGGGGCGTCCCGCTGGCCGACGTGCCGTCCGAGGTGATCCAGGCCCAGGAGGTCACGCGGCTGGCCGAGGAACGGCTGAAGTCCTGGGAACGACTGGTCGACGTCGAGCTGGAGCTGGGCCGGCACACCGAGCTGATCGGCGAGCTCTACACGCTCACCGAGGAAAACCCGCTGCGCGAACGCTTCTGGGGCCAGCTGATGCTGGCCCTGTACCGGTCGGGCCGGCCGGGCGACGCACTCGGCGTGTACCGCAAGGTCACCGCGCTGCTGCGGGACGAGCTGGGGATCGATCCCGGCGAGCCGCTGCGGCAGCTGCACCAGCGGATCCTGCTCAGCGACCGGGCCCCGGCCGCCCCCGCGCCGGCCGCCGCCTGGACCGCGCCGTTCCAGCTCCCGGCCGACGTCGCCGACTTCGTCGGCCGGGATGGCCTGCTGGACCGGATCCGTGAGCTGGTCGTCCGGCCGGCCGGGAACCGGCTGGCGGTGCCGATCGTGCTGCTCGCGGGCCCGCCCGGCATCGGCAAGACCGCGCTGGGGGTGCACGCCGGGCACGGGTTGCGGGCCGAGTTCCCCGACGGCGTCCTGCACGTCAACCTGCGGGGTTACGCCACCAGCCCGCCGCTGGCCGCGACCGACGCGCTGGCCCGGTTCCTCCGCGCGCTCGGCGTCGTCCCGGACCGCATCCCGCACGAGGTCGACGAGCAGAGCACCCTGCTGCGTTCCCTGCTGAGCGGCCGGCGCGTGCTGATGGTCCTGGACAACGCGGCGAGCCCGGAGCACGTCCGGCCCCTGCTGCCCTCGGACCCGTCCTGCGCGGTGCTGATCACCAGCCGGGACGAACTCCGGGGGCTCGTCGCGCTCGACGGCGCCCGGCGCCTGCCGGTCGGGGTCGTCTCGGCGGCGGAGGGCCGGGCGATGGTCGCCAACATCGTGGGCGCCGAGCGCGTCGCGGCGGAACCGGTGGCGGCCGACGCGCTCGGCGCGGCCTGCGGCTACCTCCCGCTCGGGCTGCGGATCGCCTCGACGAACCTGGCGGACTCGGCGAGCCGATCCATCGCGGAGTACGTCGAACGCCTGCGCCCGGGCGCCAAGCTCGACGCGATGGAGATCGAGGGCGACGAGCAGGCCGCCGTGCGGCTCGCGTTCGACCTGTCCTACAGCACGGTGAAGCCCGCGCTGTCCCAGTTCTTCCGGATGGTGGGCGGCATCCCCGGCCCGGACTTCGACCATCTGGCCGCGGCCGCGGTGGCGGAGAAGGACCCGGACGAGGCCCAGCGCATGCTCGACCGGCTCGCGACCACGAACCTGATCGGCACCGCCGGCCCCGGGCGGTTCCACTTCCACGACCTGATCAAGGAGTTCGCTGCGGAGCGGGCCCGCGAACAGGACCCGGCCCGGGACCGCGAGGCCGCACTGACCCGGCTGTTCGCCTGGTACCGGCAGCGGACCTACGCCGCGTGCCGGCTGCTCTATCCCGACGCTCACCTGCTCGGGTCCGCGGAGCCGGAGGGCCCGCCGTGGCCGGATTCCGCGACCGCGCTGGAGTGGCTGGAGACCGAGGCGGAGAACCTGGTCGCGCTCGTGTGCGCGCAACCGGCCGGGGCGCCGGTCTGGGAACTCGCCTACGCCCTGCTGTCCTACCTTCAGCGGGGCCGGCAGGATTCGCTCTGGCAGTCCGCCTTCACCGGCGGGCTGGCCGCGGCCGAACGCGCCGGTGACCGGCTCGGGCAGGCCGCCGTCCATCGGGCGATCGGCCGCATGTGGTTCCACCACGCCGATTACGCCGAAGCCGAAGCGCACATGAAGGCGGCCGCCCGGCTGTTCCGGGGGGCCGGCGACCCGGTGGGTGAGGCCCGGGCGCACACCGGGCTCGGCTCGATCTACGGCGAACTGGGCCGGCTCGACGAATCGATGGCCTACATGGAACAGGCGCTGCGGCTGGGCGGGGACACCGCGGGCCGCAGCATCACCCTGTTCAACGTCGGCATGACGCAGATCCACCTCGGCCGCGTCGCCGAGGCGTCGGCGAGCCTGGACCAGGCGCGAGAGCTGGCCCGGCAGCAGGGCCTGAGACACCTGGAGCTCCGCTGCGTCGGCGCGTTCGGCTTCCGCGACCTGTGGGCGGGCCGGTTGGGGGACGCGCTGCTCACCCTGGGCGAGGCGCTCGACGGGTGGACGGAGCTGCAGTTCTCCGCGGGCGTCACCGAGATCGTGCGCAACGTCGGCACGGTCTGCCTGGAGGCCGGGCGCCTGGACCTCGCCCGTGACCTCGGCACCCGCACCCTGACCTGGGCGCTGGCGGCCAACACCACCTGGCTGGCCACCGGTTCGCACGTGCTGCTCGGCCACGTGGCATTGGCCGAAAACGGGATCGATCCGGCCATGCGGCACTTCGCCCAGGCCCGGACGCTGGCGCGGAGCGGCGGGGCGGGCTACTGGGTGGCCGCGATCAACCGCGGCCTGGCCGCCGGCCACCGCCGGTCCGGGGAACTGGACGAGGCCGCCGGGCTGGCGGCCGAGGGCCTGTCCGAAGCGCTGCCCCGCGATCGTGTCCGGGCGCACCTCGAACTGTCCGCCGTCCGGCTGGCGCAAGGCGACCCGCGGGACGCGATCACGCAGGCCCGCCTCGCCGACGCGCTCGCGGAGGACTACGACTACCGGATCGACCGCGTCCGCGCGCAGCAGGCTGCCGCCACGGCCCATCGGGCGGTGGGTGACTCCGCCACGGCGGGGGAGCTGGAGGAGCGGGCCGCCGCGGTCGCCGCCGCGGTCACCGCCGAGACGGAGCCGGTGCTGCCCGGCATCGTGGCCAGGGTCCCGCCGCTGGACCGCGACTGACGCTCACTGCCTCGTGTGGAGGTACTCCGCGTCGAACAGGGTCCGCGGGATCGTCACCTTCACCACGGAGAACTCGCCGGTCGTGCTGATGTCCGTCACGAGCGGCCCGGTGCCGGTGACCTCGTGGATCCGCCTCGACAGCCAGGCCAGCTCCGCGTCGACGTCGTCGAAGGCGCCCGGACCCGGCGGCTCGAACCCGGCCCAGGACCGGGTCGGGCCGCGTTCCGGGGTGAGGTCCTCAGTGGACACCCGCACCCGCTGGTAGACCGCGGGCAGGTCGTCGCGGCTGCCCGCGATCCCGGTCAGCCTGCTCTGCACCGCCTCGGTCAGCGCGCGGGACAGGGCGACGTACGGGTCGAGGTGGGTGCCCCACCCGCCGCAGGCGACCGGGAAGTCCTGGCTCCACACGCGGGCCGCGAAACACGGCACGCCGAACTGGCTGTCCACCGTCGTGATCCGGACCGTGGCGCCGGCCGTCCGCATCCGGTCGATCAGCGGGGCGCACACGTCGTCGGCGAGGGAGCCGGGTTCGAGGTAGTGCCACGGCGCGCCGCGGGGGATCCGGCTGAGCGCGTCGCGTTCGATGACCTCGTAGATCGCGTGCAGGGTCGCTTCGGCGCGGCTGTTTCCGGAAGCCAGGCCGTTGCTGCTCCACAGGAAGCCGGGCGGGGCCCACGGCCGCACCTGATGCGGCAGGCTCACCACCGGCCAGGGCACCGGGACCGGCCGCCCGCTGTGCGTGTCGAGCGCCTCCACCCAGTCGAGCGGGGTCTGTTCGGTCACCAGCGAACCCGCGCCGGTGACGATGCCGGCGATCTCGTACGGCAGCCCGAGTTCGCGGGCCGGCGTGGCCCGGTGGACGGGGGACAGCGGCACGTTCTCCGCGTGCCACAGCTCGAGCGACTCCATCGCCGCGGAGATCCGGGCCAGCAGCGGGGTGTGGCCCTTGCCCTGCGAGACGGTGAGGCTGCGCGCGAGCGGGCGCACCGCCATCATCACCGGGATCCCCAGCACGTCGAGGCCGGTGACGTCGGCGATCCGGGTGATGCCGTAGCGGGGCAGCAACGGCTCGATCGCGGCCCAGGTGTCTTCCGGGCGCCGGACCCGGTGGGTGCCGGTGAAGAAGACCTTGGCCCCGGCGGTCATCGTCCGCTCCGAGGGGCCAGGAACCGGCTGCGCAGGAAAAACGGCCGCACGGCCTCGACCGCTTCGGCCAGGGTGGCGAACCCGCGGTCGCGGGCCGCCGCCAGCAGCGCCGGCCCGTCGCCGGGGCCGACCCGCCACACGGTCGCGAGGTGGTGGCTGAGCAGGGCGGGCTTGAGCTGGCCGACGTGCTGGTCACTGGCCCACGACGCGACCTCGGCGTTGACCACCTCCGCCTCGGCCACGGCCCGCCGGGCCGCGGGGTCGGCGCCGATGCCGGGCTCGGCCCGGGCGAGGTCGCTGGTCGGGCACCGCGGCCGGTAGGAGCGGACGAGGATCCGTACCAGGGCCTCGGCCGGCGCCAGGCCGGCCGCCTCCGCGGGAGTGAGCCAGTGCCCGGTCTGCCCGGCGGTGAGCGATTCGGGGGTCAGCCCATGCGCGGCGGCGGCGCGCACGGCGAGGGCGGGCAGGTCGTGCTCCGGGCCCGGGCCGGCCACGTGGCCCAGCACGTACCGCTGCCAGCGCGCGGGGAAGTCGTCGAGGTGGATCTGCTGGTAGCGGATGGTGGCGCCCAGCGATGCTTCGATGCCCTCGACCGGCTCGACGGAGAACTCCGTCTGCCATTCGGTGACGAACCAGTTGCGCCAGTCTTCGTTCGCCGCCCAGGCGCCGGGATCGGGGGTCGTGGGCAGCTCGCCGCGGGCGAGCTCGGCCAGCACGTCGAGGGCGTCGGCAGCTTTGACGTCCGCCACGCGGGGGTTTTCGTCCAGGAAGGCCCGCAGCCGGGCGATATCGGCGTTGTGCAGGGCTTCCCAGGTGCGTTCCGTGTAGTGGAGGCTCCGCGCGCGGTCGACGACCGACCGCGCCGCCTCGTCGGTCAGCACCCCGGCCCGCCGGGCCGCCTCGGCCGCGTGCCGGATGACAACCAGCGCGACGGTGAGCTTGCGGTACTCGGGCGCGGGGCCGTGCATGACAGCGACCTCGTCGTCGGCGTCGAGCACCCCGTCCCGGTACATCCCGAAGACCGCGCCGCGGCCGGCCATCCCGTAGCGGTGCAGTTCGGCGGCGCGGATCGCGCCCATGCTGGCGCAGCCCACCACCTGGACCCCGGCCTGCAGCAAGACGAGGATCTCCTTGTGCCGCACCGAGGCGCTGTGGTGGTAGAAGCCGTCGACGAGCACCACCACGTCGCCCGGAACGAAGCCCGGGCGCAGCAGGTCACCGTGCGCGGCCGGCGGGTGGAGTACCGCGTCCGGCAGCACCTCCAGTGCTTCCGGCGCCGCCAGCGTGGGGCCGAGGAAAACGTGCACCGGCATCGCTCACCCGTTCCAGGCCGCGACCGTCAGTTCGCGTCCCGGCCGCCCATGAGCACGACGATCTCCGACCACGGGTCGAACAGCCCGGCCGCCGCCACGTCTTCACGGGCGTCGTTGATCTGCCGGATCACCTCGTCCATCAGTACCCCTCCTCGTTCCACGCGAACACGATCATCGAGCAGCAGATTACTACAGCGGGGCAGGGTGCCGAGGGCTTCTCCGGGATTCGGGAGGCAGGTCCGGCGCTGGGGCTCGTCGACGGTGAACCCGGCCTCGCGCAGCCGGCCGGCGGTAGAGCTGGGCGGTCATCGGTCGCCCGTCCCAGTTCCGCCGGCGCCAGGTCCAGCGGCTGCCGGAGGCCGGCCATCTCGACACGGGCCCGGTCGCCGAGCCGCGGCCGGGCGATCGCGGCCGGAAGCCGGCCCACACCGACCCGCTGGGCGTTTTCGCCCGGGGCCGACCCGGTCTGGCGCGGGGGAGGAGAGCTGTGGACGTCGACCTGGGCAGGCTTCGGTACCTCGTCGAGGTACTTCACTTCGGCCGGGCCGCGGAACGGCTGTCCATCGCCCAGCCCGAATCTGCTGGGGACTATGCCCGCGGTGATGTCGGGTTGGGAGCTGTTCGCCGACCTACCGGCGCCTGCCGGTCTGACGCCGCACCAGGCGAAGGAGCACGAAGCGGCAGCCTAGGGCAATCCGCGCGTTCGGCGACGAGATGATCTCGGTGCCGAGTTTCCCGCCTGAAGGTGTAAGGCGGTCCGGATCGCTGCGACCTGTGTGTTGCGATCAAGAAGCGGACTCGTACATCAGCATGGCCTTCCTTGTGGAGGACGGGATGGAGATCAGCTGCCGCGCCGCATGAGGCCGGGGCTCCGCTTCAACGCTGGTGGACGGCGCTGCCATCATCGCGATATGCGCGTCGGGGAAGCGCCTCCTCGACGCTGCGGGCAGCCGGTGCGGCAGCATGCCGTGCGCGGTGTGCTCGAGTTTCCGCGTAGGTAGCGGGAACAGGCGAGGTCGGTGCAGAAGCAGGATCCGACCGAGTTGCCTTGTTGTCCCGCTTTGCCTGCTTTGCTGCGTGGGGTCCCGGCGGGCGGGGTGGCTCGGCGCATCGTGATGCCCACGAGCTCGTCGCCGGACTCGGTGACCAGGTAGGCGCGGTCCGGTACGGCGGGGTCCCGCCGGCCGAGGAAGTCCAGGTCGCCCCACGGCCAGGTGGCGAGATCCCGGGGCACGGCGAGCCGAAGATTGCCTGGTGCGCCTTGGTGTGGTGGGCCAGGGCTGCTTCGGAGGTGCCGCTGGGTGAAGCACTCGGCCTGGGTGCTGGGGTCTGTGTCCGCCTGGTGTTCACGACGATCGTCCCGGCCTCCCGCTGACCGTCCTGATCCCGGCGGTGAACCATCAAAGCCTTGGCCGGCGCATCTCACGAAGCGCCGGCCAAGAATTTGTCCTCAATGGACTATCACCGTCCGGTCAGGGCTTCAGAGGGCCCGGAAAGAGGTACTCGCCGGGGGGAATCGTGGTACTGCGGGTCCAGGCCTGGAAGAAGCCGCTCAGGTCTTTGCCGGAAATGTGCTGCACCAGCGCTTCGAAGTCCGGCCAGGAGGCGTTGCCACCGCCGTGCTGGTGCTGCCATTGGGTGAGTGCGCAGTCGAAGGCGGCGTCGCCGATGGTGCGGCGCAGGGCGTGCAGCATCAGCGGGCCGGTGCGGTACACGGCGGCGAGGTACCTTTCCGCGCCGGGGTCGTAGAGCCGGGTCTCCCAGAACTTCGGGTTGTCCCGGTTGGCCGCGACGATCTCCCGGTACTTCGCGTCGAGGTTCTGCCCCTCTTTCGCCTCGCTCCACAGCCATTGCGCGTAGCTGGCGAAGCATTCGGCGACACAGATGTCGCGCCACTGCTTGAGGGTGACGTTGTCGCCGAACCATTGGTGGGCCTGCTCGTGCACGATGAGCGTGACGACATCGGGGGAGTCGGTACCCGGGAAGATCGGCCTGGTCTGGGTTTCCAGGCCCATCGCGACCTTCTCGTTGAAGTAGATGCCGCCGGCCGCGGAGAACGGGTACTTGCCGAACTTCGTCGACAGGAAGTCGATGATCTCCGGAAGGCGGTCGCCGTACTTCCTCGCCGCGGTGTCCGCGCCCGGGGCGTAGGCGCTGATCACCGGAGTTCCGTCGGAGAGGGCCGCGTGCACCATGGTGAACTTCGCGATGGCCAGCACCGCGGTCCACGTGGCCTGCGGCCGGTCGTCGTCCCAGCGGAAGGTGGTCTTGCCGTCCCGGGTGGTGGTGGGTCCCTGCCTGCCGTTGCCGACCGCCGTCCAGCCGGCCGGCACGGTCGCGGTGAGCCGGAAGGTGGCCTTGTCCGACGGGTGGTCGTTGGCGGGGTACCAGTTGGTGGCCGAGTGTGGCTCGCCGATCACGAGCATGCCGCCGGTGTCCGGCTTGTACCAGGCGCCGGCGTTGGTGCCCGAATACACCACGCGCACGTCGAACCTGGCCCCGGCGGGGATCGGCCGGTCCGGGGTGACGACCAGTTCGTGCTCACCGGTGCGGGAGAAACCCTTGACCGCGATACCGTCGACAGTCACCGAGGAGATGGCGAAGGCCTTGGTGAAGTCCAGGTCGAACCGGTCCAGCCCTTCGGCCGCGGTGGCCGACACCGTGGTGTCGCCGGTGAGCTCGTCCGGTTTTGCCGGGTCGTACCCCACCTTCACGTCATAGTGGGAGACGCGGTACCCCCCATTGCCGTCCTGGGGCCAGTACGGGTCGCCGATGCCGTCACTGCCGGAGGCGACGGACGCGCCGAGCACCGTGCAGGCGAGCAGCGCTCCTCCGGTCAGCGAGCCACGTTTCACTACTGACAACATGTTTTCTCCTTCGTCGGCAGCGGTCAGGCCGGGTCGGGCTTCCAGTCGGGATGGCCGGGCATCGGCGGGGTCTTCTTCCCGTACAGCCAGTCGGTGAGCAGCGCGGTGACGTCGCGGCCGGAGACCTCACGCGCGGTCCTGACGTAGTCGGCCGTGGACGCCACACTGTCCTTGAACCGGGCTGCGACCGCGCGTTCGATCTTCTCGAACACCTGAGGGCCGACGGTCTGGCGGAGCGCGTAGAGGGCCAGCGCGCCACCAGCGCGCTGGGTCTGGCCGGAGATCGGCTTCGGCGTGGCGGGCGGTCCTTCGACGGCACGGATCTTCTGATCCATGCCGTAGAACATCCGCATGCTGTCGGCGAAGGCGTCGGCGGATGTGGGAGGGGATTGCTCGGCGTCGTACCAGGCGCCGTAGAAGTGGGCGTGCCCCTCGGCGATCCAGTTGTCGTCGAGGGTCTGCTGGGTGACCGAGGCACCGAACCACTGGTGGGTCAGCTCGTGGACGCGCACGTAGTCCGCCTTGCCCGCGGCGAGTGTGGCCGCGTCGATGGTGCTCATCGTCTGGCTCTCGTACGGACCCACGGCGCCCGGCGGGGCGAAGAGCCCGTAGGTGCCGAACGGGTAGGGCCCCAGTTTCGCGGTCAGCCACCGCAGGTGATCGTCGGTGCGGGCCAGCGTGTCGCGTAACTGGCCGGCCTGCGCGGTCGGCACGACGTCGCGAATGGTCACCCCGTCCGGGCCACTTCGGGTGATCCGCGAATAGGGTCCCACCGCGATCTGGCCGTCGTCGACGGGCATCGGGCTGGCCACCCGGTACTTGCGGGCCGTGCGGTCCCCAGGGAGCTGGCTGGTCTCGACCAGATCTCCGTTGGCCACGCCGGTGAGGCGGGACGGGGCGGTGATGTCGACGGTGTACGTGGCCTTGTCCGTGACGTCGTTCTTGCACGGGAAGACGCGGTGCATGGTCTCGTGCGTCTGGGGCGCGATGGCGAAGCCGTCATCGATTTCCCGCCACGGCCCGTCCCCCTGGGGCCCGTTGGTCCTGGTGACCAGATAGCCCACGGTGACGGTGAACTCCGCGCCCCGGGCCAGCCGGTGCGGGAAGACGTACAGTTTTTCCTCCCTGGTCTCGAATCTGGCTGGCCGTCCGTCCACGGTGACGTCGTTCACCTTCCCACCGGCGAAATCCAGGGCGAACCCGGACAACGGCTCGGTGGCTCTGGCCTTCAGCGTGGTGGTGCCATCCATGTCCTTGGTGGACGACCGGTATTCCAGGGACACCGTGTAGTCCAGCGCGTCGTAGTCTCCGGTGCCCGCCGCGGGTTCGCCCGCGGCGATCCCCGTACCGGACGCCAGCGCCGCGCAGACGCTGATCATGCCCATCGTGGTCAAGCGGTATCTGGGTTTCACGACGGCGAACGTAGCGACGCGATGTCCCAGTCCCGTCCCGGATTTGTCCAAGGGACGTCGCAGCGAAGCCAGGACACGACCCGGAGGCACGGCCGGGAATCTGGGGTGTGGCCGGCAACCCGCTTCAGGAAGCTGTCGCCGCTCGACCACCGGAGGCAGCGGTCTCGTGACGCCGGCACCTTCCGGCAGGGCGGCTGCTGGGCATCGGCGTCCTGCGCGATCGCCATTCTCGGATGGTCTGGATGCACTTCGGCATCACCGGCCGGCTCACCGCCGGACCGCCCGGCCACCCGCCGGGGGCGATCGGCCGGCTGAACGACCTGTTCGACGTCCGTTGCCGGGAGATCTTCTTCCGTAGACTTCGCCCAGGTGCGCGGAGATCTCCCCGGTCGTGAGACCTTTCGCGGCCAGCGAGATCACCATCTCGTCCACGCCGCCCAGGCGCTTCTGCCGTTTGGCCACGATCTTCGGCTCGAAGCTGGTGTTCCGGTCGCGGGGCACATCAATTTTGACCGGACCCACATCGGTGAGCACGGTCTTGGCGCGGGTGCCGTTGCGCGAGTTGCCGGTCACGCGGCCGTCCGGGTCGTGCTTGTCATAGCCGAGGTGGTCGGTGATCTCGCCCTCGAGCGCGGACTCCAGCAGCCGCTTGGTCAGCTGCACCAGCACGCCGCCTTCACCGGTGAGCTGCAGCCCACCGGCCTTCGGGCTCTCGGTGTTCTCCACGCCGGACATCATGTCGGTCATCAGGTGCACTTCCATGATCGGGAGTTACACCGAACGTTTTACAGTCACACGCGGACGCGACGACCGGTCGACCATCAGTCGTCGCGTCAGTGGCCGTGGCGGTCAGGTGTGATCGCCATCGTCGATGGAGTCATGATTCTGTGCGTTCGGGGTCGATCGTGTTGATCAGCTGGTTGATCGCCTTGGATACCGCCAGAGTCGCATGCACCTGAGCTTCGGAGTTTTTGTTGTGTTCGATGGCATCGAGGGCGGCGTCTTCGTGATGTTCTGATTCGTTGATGGCGTCCCTGTCCATGGCTCCTCCTAGCAGTTACCGGACCCACTGATATGGTATTCCAAGGTGCGCAGTTGATAACGCGTGACGCGGCTGGGGTCATCCGAATCAGCGGGAAGTTCGCGCGTATGGGTTCCACATCGAGAACCGGGCTCCACCAAGCGTGACGATGAGGGCTGGCAGTTGGGCGTTATGAGGTCCGCTGGGTGCTAGGATTCCATTCCGTAGGCGGCCTGGTAGAATTTTTCCGTCTGTGTCGCGTTGCCGACGACCCGCATGAGGCGTCCCGCCCGATTACCGGAAACGGATCGCGCTGGCTGTCATAGCCGATCGACCCCACGGGCTGGCGAAGCTGCGCGACATTCAGGTCCGAGTGTTTCTCCTGGCTGGTCAATGTGATCTCGGTGCCCACCGGTTGTCCCTCCCGAGAGCCTCAGTTCCACGCAGGTTGTGGATCTCCCTGGCCGCCTTGATCAGCCGTATCCCGAAGAGCAGAGCGAATGTCAGCAGGATGGTGAGCAGCATCAGGAATGATGCCGACGTGCCGGGCGCGATACCGCGCCGCGCGGTCTCTCCGATCACGCCGACGGTGGCCATGAACACGATCAGTGCGACATGGTTGGAGGCCAAGAACACTACGGGGGTCATTCGGCGAGGATCACCGGTCCATAACGCGCCGGCGCTGAGCCAGGAAACCAGCCGCCAGACCAGCGGTGCCGTACACAGCATGGCCGCGCACACCAGCCACGGTATCCACCCCAGGACGGCGAATCCGATCAGGCTCGCATATGCCACCACCCGCGCCCGTGATCACCGAGATCACCCGGTCCCGGCCTAGCAGCACAGGCAAGGTGCGCTTACCCACCTGCATGTCGGACTGTATGTCGGCGAGGTTCATCACCATCATCCGCGCCGCCTGCAAGAGGGCGGTCGGAGCCAGGACCAGCAGAATCAGTACAGGCACCTCGCCCGTTTGTACCGCCACGGACAAGATCGGCACTAATCCGTTGAGGATGCTGCCGACGGTGAGTTCACCCAGCCCTCGATAGTTGAATCGCAGCGGCGGTGCCGTGTAAAACCACGCCAGGATAATGATCATCACTGCGAGGATGCGCGTCACCGGCGTGGGCATGGCCGCCGCAAGGATCATGGACAAGGCCAGCAGCACAAAACTGGTCGACAAGCTCGTGGCCGGGCGCACCAAGCCATCGACCAGCACGCGACTGCCACCGGTCCACGGTGTGTAACACTGGTTGACGCGATCGGCTTCGAGGTCGAAGTACTCATTGCAGTAGTGCGTCATCAGGTGTGTGCACCAGCTGAACGCCTGTACGAGGATGTACCAGCCGATGTGCAGAGGATGCCCGGAGAGCACAGCCACCGCGCCGCCGATGGCGACCGGCAGGACGTTGTAAAGCAGGAAGCGAATCCGGGCCAACCGGATTATTCCGACAACCTGCGTCCTGCTCATATTCTGCGAGCAACGGCTTCGATCACGGACAACGGTCCTCGCGTCGGCACGATCCGGGTCAGCTCCAGGCCAGCTTCAGCGAACAGCTGCTCGAATTCAGTGGCTGTCCGCTCCCGCCCGGTGAGCATCATCAGCATGATGATGTCCAGTACCTTGGCGTAGTCTGGATCGTTGCCCACTGGAACAACGGAATCGAATACGGCGATCCGCGCATCCGGCCCCATTGCGCGGCGGCAGTTCCGGAGAATCCGCACACATTCCGCGTCGCTCCAGTCATGGAGGATGTACATGAGCGTATACAGGTCACCACCCGTGGGTGCTGCGGCGAAGAAGTCCCCGGCGGCGAGGTCCCAGCGGTCGTCAGTCAGTTGTCCCAGGCAGTGGTTGGCTAGCACGTGCTCCTGGTCGAACAGGACGCCGCGCAAGCCGGGGTTGCGCCGCAACACATCCGCCAGGAATCCGCCGTGGCCGCCGCCGACGTCGACCACGGTGCCGAACTCCGGGAACTCGTACGCGCGAAGGGCGAACTGGCGTGCAGCGTCCGAGAAGCTCTCCATGCCATTGTGGAATTCGGCACCGCCGTCCGGGTCCTGGGCCAGGTGGTCGAAGAACGGTGCTCCGAAGACCGTCTCGCACACCTGCCGCCCCGTCCGCACGGCGGTCGCCAACTCAAACGCCGTGAGCCAGTGGGTCCGCATCGTCGACATGATGATTCCGCGCCTGGCGGACGAGGGGACATCCGTGCGGAGTGCTTCCGCGCGCGGCGTCAGGTGGAATCGACCGTTCCCGTCTTCCCGGAAAACGTCACGGGTAGCCAGGAGCCGCAGTATCCGATAAAGGAAGTCCGCGTTACTGTTCGTGGGCGACGCCAGTTCGCCCGGAGTACGAGGGCCATCGACGAGATGGTCGGCCACGCCAAGGATTGCAGCTGCCCGCAGTGCTGCTGAAAAGGTGTAGCCCATCGCCTCGGTCAGCAGGTATACGGCGGAGTCCTGAGTGGCGATGACAGAATCGGAGTCGGAATCGGCCGCCAGAGAATCAGGCACAATGCGCTCCACGACAATCCTCCTTGGGGATCAAGGTCTCCTGTTTGCCGCGATTCAGGAAACCACGCTAGGGTGATCAACAGGATGAAATTCACCTGATAGTGGCGTAAAAGCATCCAATCGAGTCCGCTCAATCGGAGGTCTTGCTTTGCGTGCGAGGTGATGCACTGGTAGCGGGCGGCGCGGCGGGGACTTCCACGTGGTGCGGAACCCAACGCTGGATGATCGCGGGCGCGTGAGGTCGCCCGGACGGTGCGGCACAAGCCGGATTTGCGGACATGGCGTTGAGAACGGGCGTGATCTCGTGGACGATTTGCGTTCCAACGGCAGTCAGTGTGATCGGCGGACCGATGGTCGCCACGGTCGGGTCTGTCCCGTGATCGGTGTTTCCGGCGTTGTTGATCAGTAGGTTTCGGCGGTCGGCCGGCGGTCACCGAACGTGATGGCGAATGCGTTGATCACGGCTTTCCCGTGCGTCGTCCACCGTGCCCGGCCAGGTCCAGGCTGCGGGTCACAAGGTACAGGCGGTTTCATCGCGGCCTGCTCGGTCGGGAAATGGCCGCTGGCACGTTCGCCACGACCTCGGGCAGGCCTTTGAGGCCGTCGCAGACAAGGAAGAACACGCCGCGGCTCTTCAGGTCGATCAGCACGCTCATCCAGAACTTCGCGCCCTCGCCGCCGCTGCCCATCCACAGGCCGAGCACGTCCTTGCGACCGTCCACGGTGACGCCGATGGCGGCGTGGACGGGCCGGTTGGCGACCTGCCCGTCGCGGGCCTTGACGTGGATCGCATCGACGAACACCGTGACGTAGATCGGGTCGAGCGGCCGGCTGGACCAGTCCTGCATCTCCGTGACCACTTTGTCAGTGATCCGCGAAACCGTCTCCTAGTACTCCAGTCGTAGTTCGTGATGGTCATGGTTCGTGGGTCGATTGTCGCTGGTAGTGGGCTTGTTGGGCGCGGTATTGGTGGCGTCTGCGCCATGTTGAGCGGCGGATCCGGTGCGCGGCATCGAGAACGGGTCGGCTGATGAGTGTGGTGAACAGGTGGTGGATTTCGTTGCAGGTCAATGAGATCCACCCGGCGGTCGAGGGCTTGGGGGTTCGTTCGGTGGATGCGACAACGGCGAGGAAGGCGTAGGCGAGCATCGCCATGACCGTCCAGCGGTGCCAGGAGGTCCAGCGTCGGACCTGGTGCTGGTCGAGTCCGGTGAGGCCTTTGCTGGTCTGGAAGGATTCCTCGATCGTCCATCTGCGGCCCGCGACGTGAACCAGAACCTGTAGCGGCACGGGTTCGGGTGCGTAGCATCGGTAGAACGCCAGCTCGCCGGTGGTGCGGTGGCGGCGGATCAGCAGCCACCGGTGCCCGTCGGTCTCGTCGGTGTCGATGTCGGCGAAAGCCCAGTCGTAGTAGCGGTGTCCTTTCGCTCCAGTGCCGGCGGAGAGGCGTTGCCAGACGTGCTTGGGCAGCCTGGCGGCGACACCGTCAGCGCGCAGCACGCCTGCGGGGGTGCTGACCCGGCGGTCGCGGCCGATGGCGAGAACGTAGCCAACACCGCGCTTTTCCAGGTTCTTGCGCAGGCTGGGGTCGGCTCCGTAAACCTCGTCCCCGGCGACCCACTGTGCGCGGACGCCGGCGTCGAGGGCGCGCCCGATCATGGTGGTCGCCAGCGCGGGTTTCGTCGCGAACGCGGTGTCGTCGGGGATTCCGGCGTCGGTGCGGCGGCCGGGATCGGCGGTCCAGGATTTCGGGAGGTAGAGGGCCCGGTCGATGAATGCGTGGCCGGTGTCGGTGGCGTAGGTGAGGTAGACCGCGACCTGGGCGTTCTCGATACGGCCCGCGGTGCCGGTGTATTGGCGTTGCACTCCGACGGTGTGGACGCCTTTCTTGAGGTCGCCGGTTTCGTCGACGACCAGCACGGCGCCGGTGTCGCCGAGGTGTTCGGTGACGTAGTCGCGCAGGTCGTCGCGGACCTCGTCGGCGTCCCAGACTGCTTTGCGCAGCAGGTGTTGTATCCCGCCGGGGGTGTCGTCGCCGGCGTGTTCGGAGATGGTCCAGCAGTTCCTGTCCGGCAGGTCCGACAGCAGCCCGAGCAGCAGGGCCCGTGCTCGTCGGCGGGGTTCGACGCGGGTGAACCGGCCGGCGATCCGGCTGATCATCTCCTCGAACATCACCGCCCATCGGTCAGGGTTTACGCTGGGACCCGCGGCCACCAGCCGATCAGGGTTAGTCCACACAACCGACCATGATCAACTGGTGGCCGCACCTGTCTTCAGGCAGCCCACCAGCGACATCACGAAGTCCGACTGGAGTACTAGTTGATCACTATTTTAACGTTGACGTATGCGTCATGCTCACTAACGTAAGCGTCATGTCCGTTAACGCATGCGCCATGCGGACGTCTTGTGCCGACTGCGGACTGTTCCCGCATCGCCCGGCCGGGGGATACGTTCTGCGTCTTTCCGTTGCTAGCCTTCTCGGCGACGGGAGAGAATGCGTCGAAGGGAAACGCCCGGCCCGATGAGCCTCCCATCGATCGGGCCTTCGCCGAGCGCGTCCTGCAGATCCTGCCCAGTGAACTCCACCGCGCTGTGGCGATGGCGCAGTTCGCCGATGACGGTGCCGCAGGCGATGGTGAACGCGGCGAACAGGCTGGTGATGCCGTACCGCGGGTAGCCATCAATACCACTAAGTTAAGCCGCTGGAGGCTGTAGGGTAATGGTCGGCGGGCCGGCGTGTCGGATGCTGTGGTCGGCGGGTTTTTTGACTCTGTAGCGGTTGTATCTGAGTCTCCTGAGGGCGCGTGGGTTTGTTCGGTGTCGCCGCGGCCGGTGGCGACGTTCAAGAATTTCAGTCGTCGTCTCCGCGCGTGCCTTTTTCAGTTTTTGAGGGGGAAAAAGCCGCCTGGCTTGTGACCTGGCGGCGGATGACGCGGAGAGTGCGCATGAACGACAATCGGTCGGGATCGACATCGGCTTCGTCGGCAGCCCGGCACATGAGCGCCCGTATGCTGTAGTGAGTCAGCAGCAACGCCCATATTTCTTGCCTGACCATCTCCGGCGATTGAGACCTCAGCACTCGCCCTGGCCCGCGTTGATGAGTCTTGACCTCATCAAGCAGGCTTTCGTACTCCCAACGCTCACTATAGGCAGTAGCTAACTCGATAGCAGGTATGTCTTCAGGGTCGAGTATTGAGGTGATCAGGCGAATGGTGTCATGTTCCTCGGTTCGCTCACGGTCGGGAATCTCGTATTCGACGACACGCACCACCATGGCCTGAGTCGTGTGCGGCATGGCGCCGTCTCGGATCCGTGTGAGGATTTCCTTCTTGTGGTAGTTGCGTAATTTCGGCGGGAACACGGCCGAGAGGTAGGAACCGTCCGGCAGGACACGCGCGACCGGCAGCAGAAGATTCGACTTCACCCGCCACAGGGCATCGGCGCCGGTCTCGAGCGTCTCCTGCCAGGCAGGGAAGCTGTAGAAGCTGCGGTCGGCGGTGATGAGCATGTCTGCCTCGAATGAGCGGGTCAGCTCCTTGGCCAGGGTAGTCTCTCCGGCAGGCGCACCGCCAAGCGCGGCATCGACGAGGACATGTGAGCCGCATTCGCCAAGCCCGACGACTCGCACGATCGGGTAGGCACTCGCATTCGGACCGTTGTTGGACCGATTAAACTCGGCGACGTTGGCCGCGGTGTCCGGAATATTCAACGTGCACCCGTCAATCGACATCAACCGCCACGATCTCAGCCATGCGCCTTTCGTGCCCGGACCCGCCACCGGAACCGCTATATCCTCGAACAACTCCCGCAACGGCTCGGCGCCCAAACGCCGCCGAGCCTGAGTGATCGCCGAGGTCGAAGGAACATGCCACGAATCCGACCACGATCTCATATCCTTCAAAGATCCCACGAGCTTACGCATCACTTCCTCGTAGTCATCATCGAAGAACAAGCACATCGCCATACAAAAACGAACCATCACATGGGCCGGCAGCAGTCGAGATCGCTGCTCGCGACGCCCAGTTCTATTCAGCACGTCTTCAATGAAATCTCTCGGCACCACATCAGACAAGACCCCCAGTGAAATCCGGTCCGTCAACCGAACGTCCGCTCCACCGTTTCCCAGCAATTTCACATGCCCAGTTCGACTCACCACTCAATACTACTCAATCCCGATACCCAAGGAAAGCAATTGCCAGGCGTGTTGCCCAATCATTTCCACTGCGCAGACACCCTTAACTTAGTGGTATTGGGGTAGCCATAGGCCCGGCGCTCGGGTATGCCCGGCATCAGATGATTTTCGCGCGCAGGGCCAACAACTGCGCGGTCCTGGACCGCCTCGCCCAGCGTGTCAGTCGCGCCCGCTCGGCAGCGTCGAGCACCAGGTCCGGTTTGTGCCGACCTGGCCGTGGCTGATCGTCCAAGCCGGCCAGCCGATCGACGGCAAACCGGGATCGCCACTTGCCCACCGTTATCGTGGTGAGGTTCAACGCGGCCGCCACCGCCATGTTCGATTTCCCTTCGGCACTGGCCGGCACGATCCGGGTTCGTTCAGCAAGACGGGGGCGTGCTCGATCTCCCGCCCACACGCATAGGTGGAGTATCGCCGCGTCAATCCCGGCTTCGTTCCCCGGTGCGTCGCCGCCAGGACGCGAGTTCCGCGTCCCTCGGCGCGTCGGCGAGGCAGGAGACCGGGGCGTCGAACACCAGGACCGGGCGTTTCGCGTCCCAGGCGCGCCATCCGGGGTTTCCTGTTGTCGCGAACCGGATCCGAATCGTCGGTGGCAAGCAGACGAACGATGCCGCTGCGGGAGTTGCTGCGCACGAGGGCATTCGCGCGGCTCCGTTCGGCGAGTTGTTTGATTTCCGACGGTGTGGGTTCGTCCAGCCGCCGATCACCCCCACGCTCTTCTAACCGGCGCCATCACGACGAGTAGGGCCGGGCGGTGGAGGGGGGAGAGTGCCTTCGCGACTTCGGGAATGTACTGCGAGAACGTGGGCAGGACGCGCTTGACCTCGGGTTCGGCGAGGAACTCGTCGGGGTTAATGTCCATCTTTGACAGCAGCAGTTGCGCGGCGTCGCGTTCGGCCTGGCTACTGGTCACTGTTCTCACCCCCGGCGAGCGAGGCGTGGTAGCCGAGGATCAGGGCATCGAGGGCGTGCAGGGGATGGGCGACCAGGACGCCGCGCATGGGGTCGGCGACCATGAGGACGTCTTCGCCGGAGGCCAGTCCGCAGCGGCGGCGGAGCCCGACGGGCAGGATCACCATGCGCCGTCTGCCGAGGGAGAACGCGCCGTGGTGGTCCGGCTGGAGCACGACGGAGGTGTTCACCACGGTCGCGGTGAGGGTCGCCGAGTCGGGCCTGGCCCGGCCGGGCTGATCCGCGCGATCGCGTACAGCAGCTCCGAACGGGTCCGGTCGGCTGGCAGTTCGGGAAGGGGCAAGGGCCCGTTCGTGGGTGAGTGCGGGCTGAGGAGGCCGGCGGAGTTTGTCCCGGGGATCAAGGGTGGGACGGTCGCGCCGACCACCGCCTGGAGCACGGATGGAGGGCGGGGACAGCAAGATGCCGACCACCAAAGACTGTGGTCGGCTCGCTGTGGATGCTTGGTGAAAGTTCACCACTTTATGTGTCCGAGGACGATCTTGCTCGCTAACCACACGCATCAGCTTGGCAGGATGAAATCTGGCTTTTGCGCCAACAATGAGTGGGCAACCGGGCTACATGACCGCGGACGACGGTGCACCGCGAGACTCTCGACGCCGGCCACTCCGCGCGCCGGCTCACCGAGCTGGACGCCGTCCCGGTCGCGCAGACCGAACCCACCGCGCCCGCCGCGGCTCACTGGCCGCCAAACGTCTGGCCGTCCGCTGGCCCGACGCACCCGTCGACGCCGTCCAAGACGTCGACCTGACCATCGGTCCCGGTCGGCGGCTGGCGCTGACCGGCCGCTCCGGCGCGGCAAAAGCGCCGGTGATCGTGGCGCTGATGCGCTACCTGGCGCCACCCTCGGGCCGCGTCCGCCTCGACGGCGCGAACACCCTCGCCTTCAACGGCGACTCTGTGCGCGACCAGATCGCCTGGTGCGGAACCGAAACGCACCTGTTAGACAGCACCCTGCGCGAGAACCTCCGCCTAGCTGGGTGATCCGCACCCGGATCTCCCACACGCCGGTCATCATAAACGACACGTCGTCGGCTCTGTAGTGGCCGGTGCGGTTCGCTTTCGTCGCGATTCCGAATGCGCTGTAACCCATCTGCGGCATGACCCCCTGGACGGTCACACCAGGGGTTCCCGGGTGAGGTCGACCGTCGCCGATAATGGGCGGTGGTACGTCACCGGCGTCTCGGCCGGGCGCGGCTAGGCACGCTGCCGGACGAACTCCCGGTACATCCGCTGCCCGTAGCTTTCAGCCGCCGCTTCGGTGCCGGCGTGACCGGTCGTCCGGTAGGACCGGTGGTGGGCGACCTCGTGGAAGACGGTCACCACCGCGGTCTCCACGTCGAGGAGCGCCAACCCCGACAGCACGATGAGCGGACGGCCCCGGGCACCGACGAGCGGACGACCGGATCCGTCGTGCGGGCTGGCCCCGTAGGCGGGCCGACCATCGGCGCCGGGCAGCGTGGCGACGCACTCGATGTCATAGCCACGCACGCTCAAGCCGCAGTGCCCGAGTAATGCCCGCACTTGCCGGATGTTGGGCCGCCGCACTGCGTGGCCTGTACCTCGCCGGTGTCGCATCGTGAGTCCTCTTTCCGCCGGTGGTTCGGGGAGGTCGGGACTCAGCGCAGCAACTGGCCGGACGGCCGGTCGATGGATCCGGACGCACGCGGACGATGTCGGATGGGGCGAACGGGTGAGGGGCGAAGTGCAGCCGTAGCGCTCGCCGCCCGCCCATCCGTAGGCTGTCCGGGAACGTCCGGCGCCTGCTCCGGAAGGTGATGACACTGACCTCCGTCGGCCCTTCCGACCCCTCGGCGGTGCACACGTGGGCCGACTTCGCCCAGCACCTCGGCGGATTGCACCTACGGAGCGGAAAAACCCTCGGCGACCTCGAGAAGATCGGCAAGAGGCTGCCGGAGACCGGCGAGAGACTGCGAGACCTGCCGAGGAGCACCGTCAGTGACGCGCTGCGTGGCAGGCGTCCGGTGAAGAAGGACCTGCTGGAAAGCCTGCTCAAGGCGTGGCAGGTATCGGCAGCGGAACACGCGCAGGTGGTCGGTGCGTGGCAGCGGCTCAACGCGTCGATGGGCCAGGGGCCAGCCAACGCACGCCGCGTCGATGAAGCGTCCCTGCGCGAACTGGGCGTTCACCCGGCGATTTCGAGCGACGGTGACCACGACGATCTGCCTTCGTACGTCCCGCGCGACTTCGACGACGAGCTCCGCAACCGGATCGCACACGGTGTCGATCGCGGCTGCTTCGTCCTCCTGGTCGGCGGGTCGTCTTGGGGCAAGACCCGCTCACTCGGCGAGGCGGTCCGGGTGGTCGTCCCCGACTGGTGGCTGGTGCAGCCGGCGAAAACCCAGGAGATCCACGACCTGCTCGCGGCGCCGACCGAGCGGACGGTGCTTTGGCTGGACGAAATCCAGCGCTATTTCGGCGCCGATCCGCCACTGCTGCGGGAACACCTGGTGACCTTGGTCCGGACAACCGGGATGATCGTGGTCGGCACACTCTGGCCCGACTCCTACCTCAGGTTCAAACGTCTCCCGGCCGAGGGCGACGACGTACGCGCGGAGGCACGCCTGATCGATTTCGCCACGGTGATCAGCGTTCCGAAAGCTTTCAGCGACATCGAACGGAGCCGTGCCACCGAAATCGCCGCGGTCGACAGCCGAATCAAGAACGCACTGGCGGTGTTCGACGCCGGGCTGACTCAGGTCTTGGCCGCCGCGCCCGACCTCGTTACCTCATGGGAACAGGCCCCCGACCCGTACAGCAAAGCCGCCATCTCGGCCACGGCAGAGGCCCGTCGGCTCGGCGTTCAGAGCCCGCTTCCGGCCATCGCGCTGGCCGCCGCGATGGTGGACTACCTCACGCCCGCCGAGCGGGTAGTGCCGGTCGACGTGTGGCTGGACCGTGCGTTGACGCACGCCACCGGCCGCCTGCACGGCGCGGTGTCGGCACTCAGCTCGGTCGCCGGCGAGGCAGCCGGGAGTGTGGCGGGGTACGTGGTCGCCGACTACCTCGCCCAGCACATCGGCAAGGTTCGCCGCACCGAATGCCCGCCGGACAGCTTGTGGACAGCACTGGTCACCCACGTGAGAGACGTGGACGACCTGCGACGGCTGGCCGGCGCGGCCCTCGCCCGGATGCGTTACGGCTACGCCGAGCAGGCACTTCGCCGGCTCCACCAGACCGGTGACCGGACCGCGTTGGCGCACTTGATCGCGTTGCTGCGCCGGCAGGACCGGCTCGGCGAAGCGATCGCCACGGTGGAGGCCTGGCTGGCGGCTGAGCCCGCCGACAAGCAGCGCTGGATCCTGCGTGCGGAGCTGGTCGAGATCCAGTCACGAGCCGAGCAGCTCCGGCATCAGGCCGTAGACGATGCCCGCGCGGAAGACCTGCTGGTGGAACTGCTCACGGATGGCGGGCGAGCGGACGCACTGCGAGCGCACGCAGCAAAAGGCGACGTTGTCGCGCTCGAGGATCTGGCGGAGCTACTGGCCTATCGGGGCTGTCTGGACGAGCTGCGCGTACTGGCGGACGGGGGACACCCGGTTGTCCTCGAGCGGCTCGCCGACCTGTTGCGGAGTCTCGGCCGCGAAGCAGAACTGCGACAGCTGGCCGAGACCGGCGATCCGGTGGCCGAACGTCACCTCGGCTTGCTCTGCGCGCAGGACCTGGACCGGAAGCCGGACGATGCGGAACTTCGGCGGCTGCGGGCCTCGGCGGCCGACCCAGACGTCTCGGCCGAGCTGCTCGCGACGTTGTTCGACGCTGGCGATCGGCACGCGCTGCTGGCCGAGGTCAATGCGGGTACTCCCGAGGCAGCCGAGCGGTACCTCGCGCTGCTTACTGCCGATTCGACCGCTGATCGCGGCACCGTCCGCCGGATCCGGCAGTTCGGTCTCCGCGCGGACGGCTCGCCCGGAGCGGCCGGGCTGCAGTTCACCGACGCCCGACGAAGCGAATCCGGGAAAGGCACCACATGGCCAACGACACCCTGACCCCGTCCGACGGCGCGATCCTCGTCGTGCTGATGGCCGAGGCACGGCCGATGCTCAACACCGAGCTCATCGCCCGGTACGGAATCAACGTCGAAAAGCAGCGCCGGGAACGGCTCAACCGGCTGCAGCTCGTCCACAGTGAACGGTCGCACCCGACCTACTCCCACGTGCTGGACGACAAGGGTTGGACGCGCGTGCACGAGGAGCTGGACGTCAGCAGCCCGAAAGCCCGCGCGATCGGTGGGGCGCTGGCCGCGCTGCACGCCAACCTCAGGGATCGCGTGCTGCCGCGCACCGGGTACCACAACCTCACCGAACTGTTCTCCCGCACGGACATCGCTCCGCGAGAGCTGGCTACCAACCTGGAAACGCGTCTCCGCGCCACCTACGCCGCCCTCGCCGCCGAACCACGGGCTGGGGTGGCACTGGCACGGTTGCGGCCGTTCTTCGCGGACCTGCCGAAGTCCGATGTGGACGAGGCGCTGCGTCGACTGAACCGGGCGCCGGACGTCAATCTGTTCCCGGAGGAAAACCAGAAGTCACTGACCGACGCCGACCGCACCGCGGCGGTCCACCTGGGCGGCCAGGACAAGCACCTGCTGGCGATCGGGGTGTGATGGACGACATGGAGCGTGCCGCCCTCGCCGCCCTCAGGTTCAACTGGGCGGCGGTTCCCGACGACGTGTGGCGGCCTCCCTCGTTCCACGTGGACGGGCTGCACCCGGCTGTCGTCCAGGTGGTGCGCGACGGGCTCGCCGACGCGGTCGCCAGCGACGGTGCCAGCCCGATCGGCCTGGTGCTCGAAGGACAGCGCGGCTCGGGCAAGACCCACTTGCTCGGGTGGCTGCGACAGCAGGTACAGACCCGGGGCGGCTACTTCTTCCTGGTGAGCCTGCTCAGCGCGCGGCAGTTCTGGGTCAGCGTGCTGGCGTCGATGCTGGACGGGCTGGTCCGGCCGGTTCCCGGCAGCGAATCCCAGTCACACCTGTTGCTGCGGCGGTTGTCGGCGCGGGTGGGGGCTCCCCGCGCCGTCCGCCGGGCGTTCACGGGCGAGAGTGCGTTGACCAAGGACGCGCTGGACGATTTCCTGACCGGCCTGGAGGCCGTCGACGAATACGTCGTCCGCACCAGTCAGGAGACCGTGCGTGCCCTGGCGCTGAGCGCTTCGGCCGAGGTAGCCCATCGGGAAGTCGCCGACAACTACTTCGCCTGCGACGAGGAGGCGGTTCCTGGTGAACGCTCGGCCTGGGGAATGCGCCGGGCGGCGCGTACCGCGGAGGAGATCGTCCACGAGCTGTCCCTGATCCTGGCGCTGACCGGCCCGACGGTGATGGCCGTCGACCAGATCGACACGCTGCTTGCCCAGTCGGCGCTGGGCGCCGACCCGGCGCACCAGGGCGAGGTCGAAGCGGCGGCCTGGCACGATGCGATGGTCATCGAGGGAGTCGCCGGCGGCCTTATGTCGCTACGCGAACGCACCCGCCGAACGTTGACCGTCGTGGCTTGCCTGCCCGCCACCTGGGCGCTGGTCAAGACAAGGGCCACCGCCACTGTTCTCGACCGCTTCCGGGAGGCTCCGCAGCTCGGCACGATCAAGAGCGCGGACCTCGCCCGCGAGCTCATTGCCCGGCGCTTCGGGACGTACTTCGGCCGGCTCGGGATCGAGCCACCGTACCCCACGTGGCCGGTCCGGCCCGAGGCATTCGATTCCGGCGGTGACTTCACGCCCCGGCAGTTGCTCATCACCATCGACAGGCACGTCCGCGGCTGCCTGCTCGCCGATACCGCCGCGGAACTGACGCAGCTGGGTGAGCCCGCGACCGGCCCGCCGACGTCGACCACTGCGATGCCCGAGTCCCCTGCGGACCCGCAGGCGCTGGCCGGGTACGACGCCCGGTTCGAAGCGTTGAAGGACACGGCCGACGTCGCAAGTCCGCTGGAGGCCGAAACCGAGGACACGGTGGTACCGAGCCTGCTCAGCGCCGGCCTGACCGCCTGGAAGCTGGAGCAGGGCGAGCAGGGCTCGGCGTTCGAGGTGGACCCGCTGCCCAGCGCGAAACCCCGCCTGCACGCCCGGCTGCGCCTGGTCCTCGACGAAAGCACGGGAGACCAGGTGCACTGGTGCTTCCGCGCCGTCAGCGACAAGCACCACGGCAATGCGGCGCTCAACCGCCTGCGCAACGCCGACGAAGCCGCCGCGCTGGACAGCACGGTGGCGAAGCGGAAGCTCTTCCTGCTCCGGAACGAGCCCTGGTCGGGTGCAAAGACGCAAGAGGAACTGCGCGCCATCGCGGAGCGGGGCGGGCAAACGCTGCCACTGGATCACGAGGACTTGCGGGTGCTCACAGCACTCCGCACGCTGCTCGACGACGACCCCACCGGGATCCAGCCGTGGCTAGTCTCACGCCGCCCAGCCCAGCACCTCTCGGTGTTGCGAACGGCACTGACGGACGTCGGCTCATGGCTTCCGGCCGGCCCGCAACCGACGGCAGCCCCGTCGGTGACGTCTCGGGACGAGGTCGTGGTGGCGCCGGAGAATCCCCGGCACGGGGATGCCCCCGCCGACGTACCGACCCTGATCGTCGGGCGCGATCACACAACGGAACGACCTGCCCGGCTCGACCTCGAAGCTCTGCGCAAGCACATGACGATCTTCGCTGGGTCCGGTTCGGGCAAGACGGTGCTGATCCGCAGGCTCGTCGAGGAGTGCGCGCTGCAAGGCGTCTCCGCCATCGTACTGGATCCCAACAACGACCTGGCCCGGCTCGGCGACGCTTGGCCGGAACCGCCGGCGCAATGGGACGAGGGCGATGCGGCGAAAGCAGCCGACTACCTGGACCACACCGACGTCGTGGTGTGGACACCGCGCAGGGAAGCCGGCCGCCCGCTGAGTTTCCAACCGCTGCCCGACTTTGGCGCCACGCTCGACGACCCCGACGAGTTCGCCGAAGCCGTGGAGGCGGCCGTCGCGTCGCTCGCACCTAGAGCGATGCTGCACGGGCGGGCGGCGAAGGCGCACTTGGGGCAGGCGGTCCTGCGCCGCGCGGTCGAGCACTACGGCCGGCGGGGTGGTACCCGGTTGCCAGGGCTCATCGACACCCTCGCCGACCTGCCCGACGGGATCATCGACCTGGCCGACGCCGGCAAGATCGGTGCGGGATTGGCGCAGGCGCTGACGGCCACGATGGTCAACGACCCGTTGTTCGGCGGTACCGGCACTCCGGTCGACCCTGGCCTGCTGCTCACCCCGAAGGCGGGCAAGCGTGCCCGGGTTTCCGTCATCAGCATGGTCGGGCTGCCGTCCGACGAGGCACGCCAGAGCTTCGTGAACCAGTTGCAGATGGCGCTGTTCGCGTGGATCAAGAGACACCCGGCCAGCGAGCGGCCGCTGCTCGGCCTGCTGGTCATGGACGAAGCGCAGACGTTCGCCCCGTCCGGCGCGATCACCGCGTGCACGCGGAGCACCTTGGCCCTGGCCTCGCAAGCTCGGAAGTACGGTCTGGGACTGGTCTTCGCCACCCAGGCACCCAAAGGCCTGCACAACCGCATCCCGGGCAACGCCGCCACGCAGTTCTACGGCCGGCTCAACAGCCCGATCCAGGTCGAGGCGGCGCGAGAAATGGCCAAAGGCAAGGGCGGCGACGTACCGGATGTCTCACGCCTGAGCAGCGGCGAGTTCTACCTGGCCGCGGAGGGCGCGAAGCCACGCAAGCTGCACGTGCCCCTCTGCCTCAGCTACCACCCCCGCAGTCCGCTCACCAGTGAAGAGGTCGTTTCCCGGGCCGCGGCGGAGCTGGCGAGGTAACTGTGCCCGGGGACGCGGATTTCGCCGACGTTGGTGACCATGGTGTGGAACTTGAGCTTGGTGAACGTCGCGCCTTCGCGGCCGACGCGGCGCTGGGGCGGTAGATGACCGGGCCGCGGTCGTTGTGCTCGATCGCGACGGCGATCGCCAGCAGCAGCGGAGACAGCAGGGTAAATAGCAGCTCCCAGCCGAAGCCGCCCAGGATCTCTTTGGCCACGTGGAAGCAGCCGGTGAACACCGGTTCGGTGCCCAACAGCTGCCTGATTCTAGCGGGTTGGTGTCCGCGAGACTTCTACACCTACAAATCCGAGGACGATCTTGCACGCTAACCACAACGCTCTTACTTGGTTGACCGGGCAAGGTTCGAGGTGGTCAGGACCGTAGCCGCCGCCTGGGGGTCGTGCTTTGGCTGATGCCCTCGGGTGGAAGGTCCTATCGACGTTCCGGCGCAAAGCTCGACTTCACCGCTCGCCGGTGATCGATCAGCAGGTCGACGAGGTTGATCCTGATCGAGCTTACCGAAGTGCCGGTGCTGGACGGACCGGCGGAGGAGGTGGACCGTGACGGCTGAAATCAGCACTGACCCGTGGTCGACGCTGGACGACATCCTGGGCCTGGAGGTCGCTGTTCCGGTGGACGACGGGATCGGCGAGTTGGCGGTCTACGGACGGTGCTCGACCGAGGACAACCAGGACCCGGAGACCTCCCGCGGCTGGCAGGTCGGGAACGCGAGCAAGTTCGTCGAGCCGCTGGGTGGCCGGATCGTGGCGGAGTACTTCGATATCGGGCAGTCGCGTTCAGTGCCGTGGGAGCGGCGCACTGAGGCCGCGCGGTTGATGGCGGAGCTGAAGAACCCGCGGCGCAAATGGAACGCCGTGGTGGTCGGCGAGGGTACGCGGTGTTGGTTCGGTAACCAGTTCTCGCTTATCGCGCCGAAGTTCGCGGCGTACGGGGTGGATCTGTGGGTGCCGGAGCTGGGTGGGAAGTTCGACGCGCGGAACCCGTCGCACAAGATGCTCATGAGCGTGTTGGGCGGGATGAGCGAGTCGGAGCGCCAGCACGTCCAGGCCCGCGTCCGCGCGGCGATGGACGCGCAGGTGATCAACGAAGGTCGGCACCAGGGTGGCCGGGCGCCGTATGGATACGTCGTCGTTGACAGTGGGCCGCACCCGAATCCGCGGAAGGCGGCTGAGGGATTCCGGCTGCGGGTACTCGTTATCGAGGACGGGACGGCCGACGTCGTGCAGCGGATCTTCGCTGAGTATCTGGAGGGTGTGGGCGACCGCGCGATCGCGAAGGGACTGAATCAGGATGGGGTGCCGTGCCCCTCGGAGCGGCGGCCGGAGCAGAACCGGCATCGACTGGCCGATGGCTGGCAGGGCAGCACGGTCCGGTCGATTCTGGAGAATCCGCGGTACACCGGGTATGCGATCTTCGGTCGCTGGACCAAGCAAGAGACGCTGTTGAACCCGGATGACGTCGGGGCAGGGAACATCGTGCGGTTCCGGCGGGCGGAGCCGGGACGTGTCGTTCGTTCAAGGCAGCCCGCACACCCGGAGATTGTCTCCGTCGAGACGTTCACGCAGGCGCAGCTGGTGCGCCGGTCGCGTGCTGCCGGCGGCATGCGCGGCATCGCGAAGCTTGACCGGGACCGGAGCGCTACGAAGCACACGTATCTGTTGAAAGGTTTGGTGCGTTGCGAGATCTGCACCCGGAAGATGCAGGGCGCAGCGATTCGGAAGGGCGTCTACTACCGATGCATCGCACGGACAATGGCGCCGGGCTCGGCGGCCCTCGCTGGCCATCCCAAGACGGTGAACCTTCGCGAGGACGTGGTGACTCCGCCGATCAATGCATGGCTGTGTCAGGTCTTCGATCCGGCCAACCGCGACGAGACCGTGGCCGCCATGGTCGGGGCGCAGCAGGTCAAGCCGGGGACGGGTCGGGATGCGGTTGAGAAGCGGCTGAAGAACGCGGAGGGGCGGCTGCGGCGCCACCAGGCGGCGATCGAGGCCGGGGTGGATCCCGCGGCGCTGGTCGACGCGATGAACCTTGCTCAGGCGGAGCGGCAGGCCGCGCGGGCGGAGTTGGACCACCTGCCCGAGGTGGCCACGGTCGACGCGGCGGAGGTCTACGCGATGCTGGACTCGCTCGGCGACGTCTCGCGGCACCTGAACTCACGGAAACCCGAGCGGATCACGCAGGTCTACCGGGACCTGGACCTTCAAGTGGTCTACGACAACGAAAAAGAGACCGCCTTCGTGACGGTCTCTCCACGTGTGGTTAACGTGTGTGTCCGAGGGGGGACTTGAACCCCCACGCCCATTAAGGGCACTAGCACCTCAAGCTAGCGCGTCTGCCATTCCGCCACTCGGACCTGCTGATGAAGAGACTATACGACGCTCCGGGCTCCGTTTTCAGGGGGGTCCGACATCCGGGGCCGGGCTGGGTGGCTATTTTGCTCGGTTGATCATCGGCCGGAGGGGTTGGTGGGGCGGGAGTGCGGGCGGCCCCGGCCAAGAGGGGGCGGCCCGCACTCCGGGGTCAGGTCAGGCCCAGGTGGTCGCGGAGGGTGGGGCCTGAGTATTCGGTGCGGAAGACGCCCCGGTCCTGCAGGAGGGGGACCACCGTGTCGGCGAATTCGTCCAGGCCGCCGGGGGTTACGTGGGGGACCAGGATGAAACCGTCGCTCGCGTCGGACTGGACCAGGTCGTTGATCGTGGTGGCTACGGTGGTGGGGGAGCCGATGAAGTTCTGGCGGCCCGTGACCTCGATGATGACTTCGCGGGTGGACAGGTTCTTCGCCTCCGCGAGCTGGCGCCACTCGTGCGCGGTGGCGACCGGGTCGCGGTACATGCGGACGCTCGCGCGGCCCTTGGCGATCTTGTTTTCGCCCACGACGGGGTCCGAAGACGGCAGCGGGCCGTTCGGGTCGTGGTCGCTGAGGTCGGTGTTCCACAGCTGCTCGAGGAACTTGATCGCCGTCGCCTCGCTGACCTGCTGCAGCCGCACCTCGTGGGCCTTTTCCTGGGCGTCCGCGTCCGTGTCGCCCAGGACGAACGTCGCCGCGGGCAGGATGACCAGCTGGTCGTGGGTGCGGCCGTACTTCGCCAGGCGGCCCTTGACGTCGGTGAAGAACGCCTGGCCCGCTTCGAGCGTGCCGTGGCGGGTGAAGATCGCGTCGGCCGTCGCGGCGGCGAACTCGCGGCCGTCGTCGGAGTCGCCGGCCTGGATGATCACCGGGCGGCCCTGCGGGCTGCGCGGCACCGGGAACCGGCCCTCGATGTCGAAGTGCTGGTCGTGGTGGGAGAACGCGCCGGCCCGCGGGTCGGCCAGGAAGCGGCCGCTCGCCTTGTCGGCCAGCACCTCGTCGCCGCGCCAGGAGTCGAACAGCTCCCACGCCGTGCGCATGAACGTCTCGGCCCGCGAGTAGCGCTGGTCCTGCGGCAGGAAGCCGCCGCGGCGGAAGTTTTCGCCGGTGAAGGCGTCCCACGACGTCACGACGTTCCAGGCCGCGCGCCCGGCCGAGAGGTGGTCCAGCGACGCGAACTGCCGCGCCACCTCGAACGGCTCGTTGAACGTCGAGTTGATCGTGCCCGCCAGCCCCAGCCGCTCGGTGACGGCCGCGAGCGCGCTGAGCACCGTGAACGTGTCCGGGCGGCCGACCACGTCCAGGTCGTAGATCTCGCCGTTCTGCTCCCGCAGCCGCAGGCCCTCGGCCAGGAAGAAGAAGTCGAACTTCGCGCGCTCGGCGGTCTGCGCGAGTTTGACGAACGAGCTGAACTCGATGTGGCTGCCGGCCGCGGGATCGCTCCACACGGTGGTGTTGTTGACCCCGGGGAAGTGCGCCGCGAGGTGGATCTGCTTCAGGGGCTTGGTCATCAGGGTCCTCCTCAGGCGGCGTAGCGGTTGGCGGGCCTCGACAGGCCGAGCAGCCCGCGGAGCGTGTCGGCCTCGTACTCACTGCGGAACGCGCCGCGCCCGCGCAGTTCGGGGACGAGGCCTCGGGTGATGGCCGTGAGGTCGTGCGGCAGCGTGCCCGGGCGCAGCCGGAAGCCGGACAGGCCGGCGGCGTGCCAGTCGAGCAGCAGGTCGGCCAGCTCGGCGGGGGTGCCGGTGAACACCGTCGCGTCGGAGGTGTACTCGGCGCCCGCCAGCTCGTCCAGGCGCGCCTTGCGGTCGGCGGCGGCCTGCGCGGTCTCGTCCAGGAACACCACGAGGTCGCCGAAAACGTGCAGTGTCTCGCCCGCTCGGCCCGCGCGCTCCTGCTCCGCTCGGACGTCGCCGACGATCGTGGCGGCTCCCGCGCGGTCGAACGGCGTCACGTAGACCAGGTCGGTCGACCGGCCCGCCAGCCGGTACGGCACCGCGGCGTGCGCCAGCGCGGTGACCAGCGGCTGGCCCTGCGGCGGCCGCGGCGTGATCGACGGGCCCTTCACGGAGAACCAGCGCCCGGTGAAGTCGATGTAGTGCAGCTTCTCGCGGTCCACGAAACGGCCGGTGGCGACGTCGCGGATCTCCGCGTCGTCCTCCCAGCTGTCCCACAGCCGGCGCAGCACCTCGACGTAGTCCGCGGCCTCGTCGAACAGGTCCGCGAGCGCGCTCGGCCGGTCCGGGTCGGCACTGTCGGGCAGGTGGAACTCGCCGGGCTCGCGGCGGCCGAAGTGCCGGTACTCGTCTTCGCGGCCGGAGACCTGCACGCGGACGCCGGCGCGGCCGCTGCTCACGTAGTCGAGCGTGGCGATGGCCTTCGACAGGTGGAACGGCTCCGTGTGGGTGACGACGGCGGTCGGGACCAGGCCGATGCGCGAGGTCAGCGGCGCGACGCGCGACGCGATCAGCACCGCGTCGAGGCGGCCCTGCACGACGTCGTCGCGGTCTTCGACGGTCTCGGCGCGGGAGTCCGCCCGCAGCGAGAGGAAGTCCTCGAACGTGACGAAGTCCAGCTTGGCCGCTTCGGCCTCGCGGACCAGGTCCGTCCAGTACCCGGCGGTGAGCAGTTCGGCCGGCCGGGCGTCCGGCTCGCGCCACGCCGCCGGATGCCAGCCTGCCCCCTCCAGGGCCACGGCGATTCGTGGTCCGCTAACCCCTGCCATGCGTGGTGTCCTTTCCCCTGGGCCTGTTCACGCAGTCTGCGCCGGTTCCCGGGGCGCGGACAGCGGTTACCACCCGGTGGGAAAGCGGCGGGTTTCTCGCGGAAGCGGGAATAACGGCGCGGGTCCAACCGGGCCAGGGGAGCGGGCCTCAGCCGAGGTCGACGCGGATGGTGAGCAGGTCCGTGCCGAAGGCCTGGACGGCGGTGCTGTTCAGGCGGGGCAAGGCCTTCAGCCGGGCGCGGGCGTCGTCGTCGGGGAGGAGGCGGGCGGTGCCCGTGTACCAGACGCCGTGCAGGCGGACGCGGACGCGCGGGTCCGCCTGGATGTTGCGGACGTAGTGCGAGCGCTCGCCGAACTCCGAGACCAGCCAGAACTGCCGGCCGGTGCGGCGGCCGCCGATCGGGGTGCGGCGGGGGAGCCCGGAGCTGCGGCCGGTGGTCTCCAGCAACGTCTGCGTCGGCAGGCGGCGCAGCAGCGGGTTGCCGATCCGGCGCTGGAACGCGGTGACGGCGCGGTGCTTGCGGTCGTCACGGCTGGCGGGCGCGGCGACGTGGCGCAGCCGCGACGGGATGAGCCGCTCATGGAACGGCGTGGCGACGGCCCACAGCAGCCGCGCCACGGGCCGGCGGTAGCTCACGGTGGTGGTCCAGCGGACGCGCGCGCCGTCGACGTGGACGACGTTCCGCGCCGCCATCAGGCTGGACGGCGCTTCGAGGACCACCGTCTCCGGCGTCGACTCGACGACGGTCCAGCCGAACACCCGGCCGGGGGCGCGGCGCACCCGGAGGCCGAGGTACGCCCAGCCCGCGCGCAGGAAGGCACGGACCGGGGCGGGCGCGTCCTCCCAGACGGCGCGGGCCCACTGCTCGGCCGTACGCTCGTCGCCGTCCGGGCGGGCGATGTCCACTGTGGACGTGAAATCGGGTTCCGGCATCGCGTTCCCCTCTGTCTGCCTGCGGAGACTAACAGAGGAACGCCGGGTCAACGCGGGAAAACGGTGCCGTCGAACAGCTTCCGCTGGACGGGCCGGACGACCGCGCACTGTGGGGCACCGACTGGCCGCACCCGAACCTGAAGAGCCACATGCCTGACGACGGTGCGCTGGTCGACTTCGTCCCGCGCGTCGCGCCTGCACCCGAGGCACAGCAACGGCTGCCGTGGCCAATCCCACACGGCTGTACTGGGGCGACTGAGCCGGGCAACCCCTTCGCGGCCCGGACGTCGTTGTCGGTGAGAGCAAGATCGAAAACGCGAAGAGGTGTGATGGTGAGCAGGGGAATGCTGTCCCGGCGAGGCGCGCTGGTGGCCGGCCTGGGCCTGGTGGCCGCGGGATGCGCGGGGAAGACGGCGGTCTCCTCGCCGCCGTCCTCGTCGGCGGCACCGGCACGGCCGTCGGTGCAGCCGGAGCTGGCCGCGCTCGAGAAGAAGTTCGGCGGCCGGATCGGCGTGTCCGCAGTGGACACCGGCACCGGCGCCACGGCCGGATACCGCGCGGACGAGCGGTTCCTGCTGTGCTCGACGCACAAGGTGCTGGCCGTTTCGGCGCTGCTGCACGGGCACCCGGAAGCCATGGACAAGGTGATCCATTACGAGAAGTCGCAGCTGGTGACGTACTCGCCGGTGACGTCCCTGCACGTGGCGGACGGGATGACGGGCGCGGCCATCTGCGAGGCGGCGATCACCGTCAGCGACAACACGGCGGCCAACCTGATCGTCGGGCAGGTCGGCGGCCCGGCCGCGGTGACCGCGTTCGTCCGCACCCTGGGCGATCCCGACACCCGGCTGGACCGGGTGGAGCCGGAGCTCAACGTCGGCGCCCCCGGCGACGAACGCGACACCACCACCCCCGCCCGGATGGCCGCCGACCTGCGCGCGCTGGTGCTGGGCAACGGCCTCGACCCGGCGGGCCGCGACCGGCTCACCGGCTGGATGGTCGCCAACACGACCGGCGGCAAGCAGGTGCGCGCGGGCGTGCCGGCGGGCTGGCGGGTCGCCGACAAGACCGGCTCCGGCTCGCACGGGGAGAGCAACGACGTCGCCGTGGTCTGGCCTCCGGGCCGCGCGCCGTGGGTGATCGCGGTCTACACCGCGCCGACGGACCCGAAGTCCACGGCGGGCGCGGCGACCATCGCCGAGGCGACGCGGATCGTCGCGAAAGCCTTCAGCTGAGCCGTTCCGAAACACGTGGCGGAGCGGTGTCGCTCTCGCCTGGGGCCAGCGTCATCGGCCAGACCTCCTGGACCGGCGCGTCGGCGTCGGCGACGCGGTCGAGCACGATCTCGCCGAGACGCCGGCCGTACGCGTCGAGCGACACCGCGAAGCTGGTCAGCGACGGGACCAGGTAGTCGCACACCGGGTTCTTCCGGAAGCCCACCACGGCGAGGTCCGCGCCCGGCCGCACGCCCACCTCGCCGAGCCGCCGGTACAGGCCGAGGGCGAGCGTCTCCTGCGCCAGCACCACGGCGGTGGGCGCGGGGGACATCGCGAGCAGCCGGTCGGCCAGCACCTCGCCGCTGCCGGGCGCGTCGGGCAGCCGGATCTCGGCCGCGGGCGTCAGGCCGTGCTCGGCGAGCGCGCGCCGGTAGCCGCGGGCGTACTCCCAGGTGCTGTTGACGTCGCCGTCGTCGCAGGCGAGCGCGATGCGGGTGTGGCCGGCCGCGGCCAGCCGCGCGACGGACCCGGCCGCCACGCCCTCGAAGTCCAGGTCGAGCCACGCGTGCCCGGCCGGCCCGCCGCGCCCGAGCGCGACGAACGGGACGCCGCGCTCGGTCAGCAGCGCCACCCGGGCGTCCTCGCGGTGGGTGTTGGAGATGACGTACGCGTCGGCGATGTGCCGGTCGACGGCGTTGACCAGGTAGCGGTACGGGTCCTTCGCGGGGCCGACGGGCAGCAGCACCAGGTCCATCGAGCGGGTCGCCAGCACCTGCTGGAGCCCGTCGCAGACGGCGAAGTAGAACGTCTCGCCCATCTCGGTGCGCGCGGTGTTGGTCTGCATCACCAGCGCGACGGTCCCGGTCGCGCCCCGGCGCAGCGTGCGCCCGGACTGGTTGGGCTGGTACCCGAGCCGCTCCGCGGCCGACCGGACGCGCTCCCGGGTGGCCGCGCTGACCTCGCCCCGCGAGTTCATCGCCCGTGACACGGTGCTGATCGACATCCCCAGCTCCGCCGCCAGCTCCCGGATCCCGACCCGGCTCATGCCGTCCCCCGTTCCTTCGCGCACTGGTGTGCACCCTGTCCGCCGGCTGCTTGCCGGGACCATCTTTCCCCTGCGCCGCCCGCGCTTGCCGGCCACCCGGTGAGCGCCCGGCTACGGACCGGCCACGGCTCACACTAGCGCGTTCCGGCCACCCCACTGGCGTTCCGGAAACGTTCCCGGTAACGTTTCCGGCGAAGGCGCACCGACGCGACGCGCGTCCCCTCGGCGGAGGATCCATGCTCGAGTCCCGTGTACTGCGGAAGCTGACGGTCCGGTTGCTTCCGGTGCTGATCATCGGCTATTTCCTGGCGGTGATCGACCGGGCGAACCTGGGCGTCGCCGCGTTGACGATGAACGCCGACCTCGGGATCGGGGCCGCCGCGTTCGGCTTCGCGGCGAGTGTGTTCTTCGTGCCGTACGTGGTGCTGGAGGTGCCGTCGAACCTCGCGCTGGCGAAGTTCGGCGCCCGCTGGTGGATCGCGCGCATCCTGGTCACCTGGGGGATCATCTCGGCGGCGCACGCGCTGGTGTGGAACATCCCGAGCCTCTACGTCGCCCGCGCACTGCTCGGCGCGGCCGAGGCCGGCTTCTTCCCGGGCGTGATCTTCTACCTGACGCTGTGGTTCCCGGCCGCCTACCGCGGGCGGATCATGGCCACGTTCACCGCGGCCATCCCGGTGGCGCTGGTCATCGGCACCCCGCTGTCCGGCCTGATGCTCAACCTGGAGGGCTGGCTCGGGCTGCACGGCTGGCAGTGGGTGTTCCTGATCGAGGGCCTGCCGGCGGTGCTGCTGGGTGTGCTGATCCCGTTCCTGCTGCCGACCAGCCCGGAGAAGGCGAAGTTCCTCGACGCCGAGGAACGCGAGTGGCTCACCGGCACCTTGGCCCGGGAGAAGGCGGAACGCGAGGCGCTGGACGGGCACACCGGCCGTCGTAAGGTGCTGAAGACCTTGCTCAGCCCCAAAGTGCTGATGTTCGCCGTCGCGTACTACGGGCTGACGAACCTCAACGGCGCGGTCAGCACGTTCCTGCCGCAGATCCTCAAGCCGTTCGGGCTGGGCAACACTGCGACGACGTTCGTCGCCGCGATCCCGTACCTGTTCGGGCTGGCCGGGATGCTGGTGCTCGGCCGGTTCGCCGACCGGCCCGGGCGGCGCGCGGTCAGCCTGTACGTCGCGCTGGGCGTGTCGCTCGTGGGGCTCGTCGCGTCGGCTTCGATCGACACGCCGGTCGTGAAGCTGGTCGCGCTGTGCGTGGCGGCGTTCGGGGTTTTCGGGGTCCTGCCGACGTTCTGGGGCCTGCCCACCGCGATCCTCACCGGTGCCGCGGCCGCGGGTGGCATCGCCCTGATCAACGCGCTGGGCAACCTCTCCAGCGTCGTCAACCCCGCGGTGATCGGCGCGATCGACGCGAAGACCGGCAGCTTCGACGGCGGCCTGCTCTGGCTCGCCGCGATGGCCGTGGTCGCGATCATCGCGCTCACCGTGATCCTGCTCGTCTGGCGGCCCGCCCGCCAGGCGCTGCGGCCCGCACCGAAACAGGAGGTCTGAGTGCGTATCGGCCAGGTCCGGCTGCGTCGCCTGAAGGGCACACTGCCGACGGACGGCGACCTGTGGGAGGACCGGCTCGTCCGGCCGCTCGACGTCTACCCCGAGTACCGCGAGCGTGACGACCACGAGGGCGGGGTGCAGACCCCGGACGGGTTCGCCGTCACCACGTACTTCGTCGAAATCGAAACGGAGGACGGGCTGGTCGGCCGCGCCGGGCCGGTGCCGGAGACGGTCGCGTGGCTGGTCGCCCGCGAGCTGCGCCCGCTGCTGCTCGGCCGCGACCCGATCGCCGGCGAGAAGCTGTGGGACCAGTTGCACCGCGCGCAGGTGCACGGCCGCGGCGGGTTGCCGATGCTCGCGATCAGCGCCGTGGACAACGCGTTGTGGGACCTGCGCGGCAAGTGGCTCGGGCAGCCGGTGCACCGCGTGCTGGGCGGGCCGACCCGCGACGAAGTGCCCGCGTACGCGTCGATGCTCGGCTTCTCCGTGCAGGATCTCGACCGGGTGCGTGAGCGCGCGATCGAGTACCGCGACCGTGGCTACGTGGCGCAGAAGTGGTTCTTCCGGCACGGCCCGGCCAGCGGCCACGCGGGGCTGCACGCGAACGTCGCGCTGGTGCGGACGCTGCGCGAGGCCGTCGGCGAGGACTACGACCTGATGTTCGACTGCTGGCAGGCCATGGACGTCACCTACGTGACCGAGCTGGCCGCGCGCATCGCGCCGTACCGGCCCCGCTGGCTCGAAGAGGTCGTGATGCCCGACCGCGTCGACGGCTACCGGCTGTTGCGGCAACGGCTGTCCATCCCGCTGGCCGGGGCGGAGCACGAGTACACGCGCTGGGGTTTCCGGCGCTTCGTCGACGCCGGCGCGCTCGACGTCGTCCAGCCCGATCTGTATTGGTGCGGCGGGTTTTCCGAGGCGCTGAAGATCGCCGCGTATGCGACCGCGCACGATCTGATGGTCATCCCGCACGGCCATTCGGCGGCGGCGACGCTGCACTTTTCGCTGACGCAGTCGCCGGCGCACACGCCGTACCAGGAGGATCTGGTGAAGTGGAACCAGGTGCACCAGCTGTTCCTCGCCGACCCGGTGAACCCGGTCGACGGGGTGTTCCGGCCGAACGGCAAGCCGGGGCTCGGCATGGAGCTGGACCTGTCGCGGGCCGAGGCCGACGAACTCGTGTTCGCCTGACTGGAAAGGGGCTGGAATGACCGGGACGACAAGCGGCTGGTGGCGGACCGCCACCGTGTACCAGGTCTACCCTCGCAGCTTCGCCGACTCCGACGGCGACGGCGTCGGGGACCTGCGCGGACTGATCGGCCGGCTGGACCATCTCGCCGCGCTCGGCATCGACGTCGTGTGGCTCTCGCCGGTGTACCCGTCGCCGCAGGACGACAACGGTTACGACATCAGCGACTACTACGACATCGACCCGCTCTTCGGCACGCTCGCCGACTTCGACGAGCTGCTCGCCGAGGCGCACGCGCGCGGCCTGCGCGTGGTGATGGACCTCGTCGTCAACCACACCTCCGACGAGCACCCGTGGTTCGTCGAGTCGCGGGACCCGGCGAGCCCGAAGCACGACTGGTACTGGTGGCGGCCCGAGCCGAACAACTGGGGCTCGCGGTTCTCCGGGCCGGCCTGGGAGCGCGACGAGGACTCGGGCGAGTACTACCTGCACCTGTTCTCCCGCAAGCAGCCCGACCTCAACTGGGAGAACCCGGAGCTGCGGCGGGAGGTCCACCGGATGATGCGGTGGTGGCTCGACCGGGGCGTCGACGGCTTCCGGATGGACGTCGTCAACTTCATCGCCAAGCCGGTGGCGCTGCCGGACGCGCCGATGGCGCCGGGCGACCTGTACGGCGACGCGGAGTCCTTGTACGCCAACGGTCCCCGGCTGCACGAGTTCCTGCAGGAGATGCACCGCGAGGTGTTCGCGGGGCGCGAGGACCGGCTGCTGACCGTCGGCGAGACGCCCGGCACCTCGGTGGCGCAGGCGCGGCTGCTGACCGACCCGGCGCGGCGCGAGCTGGACATGGTGTTCCAGTTCGACCACGTGGAGCTGGACCAGGGCCGCGACAAGTGGGACGAGCTGCCGTTCGACCTGGTCGCGCTGAAGCGGACCTTGGCCCGCTGGCAGACCGGGCTGGCCGAGGCGGGCTGGAACAGCCTGTACTGGAACAACCACGACCAGCCGCGGATCGTCTCGCGCTGGGGCGACGACGGCGCGTACCGCGAGCTGTCGGCAAAGCTGCTGGCCACCGTGCTGCACCTGCACCGCGGCACGCCGTACGTCTACCAGGGCGAGGAACTCGGCATGACCAACGTGCCGTTCGCCTCGATCGACGACTTCGCCGACATCCAGTCGCGTAACCACTACTTCGAGGCGACTGAACGGCGCGGGCAGCCGGCGTCCGACGTGCTGGCGGCTCTACGCAGCCGGTCGCGGGACAACGCCCGTACGCCGATGCAGTGGGACGCTTCGCCGAACGCGGGGTTCACCACCGGCACGCCGTGGCTGCGCGTGAACCCGAACTTCACCTCGGTCAACGCCGCCGCTCAGGTGGGCGACCCGGCGTCGGTGTTCGCGCACTACCGGCGGCTGATTTCCTTGCGCCACAACGAACCGCTGATCACCGACGGGCGGTACGAGCTGTTGCTGCCGGAGCACCCGCGGCTGTTCGCGTTCACCCGCACCGAGGGTGAGCGTGGGCTGCTGGTGCTGGCGAACTTCTCCGGCTCGCCGCTGGACGTGCCCGCTGTCGACGGCTGGGTCGGGGCCGGACTGGTGCTCGGGAATTACCCGGACAGTGCCGAGGTGCTGGGGGAGCAGGTCCGGTTGCGCCCGTGGGAGGCGCTGGTCCTGCGGCGGTGACACACCCTGCCCGCCCGCCGTCCACAGCGGACGACGGGCGGGCGGCGTGGTCAGGCCTTGCGCTGCATGGTGGAGCGGGCCGGGTTTCCCTGTCCGTCGGCCTTCGGATCCTTGTCGCGGACATCGGACTTGATGTGGTCGCCCAGTTTCTTACGTACCCGCTGTCGACGGCTGGGTCGGGGCCGGGCTGGTGCTCGGGAACTACCCGGACAGTGCTGAGGTGCTGGGGGAGCAGGCCCGGTTGCGGCCGTGGGAGGCGCTGGTCCTGCGGCGGTGACGCACCCTGCCCGCCCGCCGTCCACAGCGGACGACGGGCGGGCGGATCGGTCAGGCCTTGCGCTGCATGGACGAACGGGCCGGGTTGCCCTGCTCACCCGCCTTCGGATCCTTCTCGTCCGCCTTGGCACGGACGCCGGACTCGATGTGGTCGCCCAGTTCCTTGTCCACGTGGTGCCAGTACTCGAAGGCGCGCTGGAGCACCGGCTCGGACACGCCGTTGAGCAGGTGGCCGACGATGTTGTCGGCCAGCCGTGCCCGGGCGGCGTCGTCGAGGACGTCGCGGACCAGCGTGCCCGCCTGGCCCCAGTCGTCGTCCTCGGCGTGGTCGGCGTAGGCGGTGCGGACGATGTCGCCGTCGGCGTGCCAGCTCGCGGGTGCGCCGTAGCGTTCGGTGTCGGCCCGCGGGCCGCCCTTGGAGTTCGGCGCGTACACCGGGTCGGAGACCTTGGCGAAGCGCATCGCGCCGTCCTTGCTGTAGCTGTGCACCGGCGAGGTGGACGCGTTGACCGGCAGTTGCTTGTAGTTCGCGCCGATGCGATGGCGGTGCGCGTCGGCGTAGGCGAAGAGGCGGCCCAGCAGCATGCGGTCCGGGCTCGGGCCGATCCCGGGCACCAGGTTGTTCGGCTCGAACGCGGCCTGCTCGATCTCCGCGTGGTGGTCGGTCGGGTTGCGGTCCAGCGTCATCCGGCCGACCTCGATCAGCGGGTAGTCGTGGTGCGGCCACACCTTCGTCAGGTCGAACGGGTTGAACCGGTAGGTCTTGGCGTCGTCGAAGGGCATCACCTGGACGTGCAGCGTCCAGCTCGGGTGGTCGCCGCGTTCGATCGCCTCGAACAGGTCGCGGGTGTGGTAGTCGGTGTCGGCGGCGGCCATCTGGTCGCCCTCGTGCTGGGTGAAGAACTCCAGGCCCTGGTCGGTCTTGAAGTGGTACTTGACCCAGTGCCGCTCGCCGGCGGCGTTGACCCACAGGTAGGTGTGCGAGCTGTAGCCGTTCATGTGACGCCAGGTGCGCGGGATGCCGCGGTCGCCCATCAGCCAGGTCACCTGGTGCGCCGACTCCGGCGACAGCGTCCAGAAGTCCCACTGCATGTCGTGGTCGCGCAGGTTGTTGTCGGCGCGGCGCTTCTGCGAGCGGATGAAGTGCTGGAACTTCATCGGGTCCTTCACGAAGAACACCGGGGTGTTGTTCCCGACCATGTCGTAGACGCCCTCGGTCGTGTAGAACTTCAGCGCGAATCCGCGCGGGTCGCGCCAGGTGTCGGGGCTGCCCCGCTCGCCGGCGACGGTGGAGAACCGCGCCACCAGGTCCGTCTCGGTGCCCGGCTGGAACACCGCCGCCTTCGTGAAGCCGCTGACGTCGCCGGTCACCTCGAACCGGCCGAACGCGCCGCTGCCCTTCGCGTGCGGCTGCCGCTCCGGCACGCGCTCGCGGTTGAACTGCGCCATCTGCTCGATCAGGTAATGGTCCTGCAGCAGGATGGGGCCGTCCGGGCCGACGGTGAGCGAGTGCTCGTCGCTCTCCACCGGGATGCCGGCGTCCGTCGTGGTCGGGTGGGGCTGGGTGTCCGTCACTTCGTCATCTCCTCGTGGTGGTGTGGTTCCGTGTCCGGCGCGGCGCGCGCTGGTCCGGCGCAGTCCGGGCAGACGCCCCAGAACACGACCTCCGCCTCGTCGACGGTGAAGCCGTGGCTGTCGGACGGGGTCAGGCAGGGCGCCGCGCCGCGCACGCAGTCGACGTCCTCGGCGCGGCCGCATCGGCGGCAGACCACGTGGTGGTGGTTGTCGCCGGCCCGCCGCTCGAAGCGGGCCGCCTGGCCGGGCAGCTCGATCCGCCGGACGAGCCCGGCCGTGGTGAAAGCCGCGAGGACGTCGTAGACCGCCTGCGTGGACACGGAGTCGAGGCGCCGCCGGGCGGCGCCCGCGATGGCGTCCACGGTCGAGTGCGGATGACCGTCGAGCCAGGTGAAGACCGCCTGACGCGGCTTGGTCACCCGCAGCCCGGCCTCGCGCAACGCGGCCGCCGCATCGCTGTCCTCCATGCGCCGCCACCCTTCTGGAACCGTTCAGGTTCTGGCCGGTTACCCGGCCGGGCGGCGCTCACACCTGGTTGCGTTCAGTCTTTGGGGCGGTCTTCGCCGCCGCCGTGGCGTCCGGATTGCCCCCTGCTGGTGGTGTCCGTCCGCGGGGGGACGACTACGCTGGGTGGTCCCGAACGTAACGACGCACTCCGAGGTGAGTTCCGAAGATGCCCGACGCCGAGCAGAAATCGCCGAGTACGACGCCGGTCGGGGTCGACACGACCAGGGCCAGCATCGCCCGGGTCTACGACGCGGCGCTGAACGGCACGAACAACTACGAGATCGACCGCGAGGTGCTGCGGCAGGTCGCCACCGTCGCGCCCGAGGTCAACGACCTGGCCTGGGCGAACCGGAACTTCCTCATCCGCGCCTGCCGGTTCCTCGCCACGCAGGGCAAGGTCACGCAGTACCTCGACTGCGGCTCGGGCCTCCCGACCGCGGAGAACACCCACCAGGTCGTGCAGCGGCTGCAGCCCGACGCCCGCGTGCTCTACGTCGACAACGACCCCGTGGTGCTCGCCCACGGCCGCGCGCTGCTCGAAGAGAACCCGCAGACCCGGTTCGTCGAGGCGGACATCTTCGACGCGAAGCAGGTCCTGGAAAACACCACCGTGCGGGAGTTCCTGGACTGGGACCAGCCGATCGCGCTGATCCAGAACGGCACGCTGCACCACTACCTCGGCGCCGACTACGCCGACTTGATGGCGGCCTACGCCGACGCGCTGCCGTCCGGCTCGTTCGTCGTGGTCGCGCACTTCCTCGACCCGCAGACCGCCGCGCACAGCGAGATCGCGCGGCGGATGGAGGAGAAGTTCACGCACAGCCCGATGGGCAGCGGCGTCTTCCGCACCTGGGACGAGATCGCGACGATGTTCGGCGGCACCGAGCTCGTCGTCCCGGGCCTGGTGCTGTGCGAGGACTGGTGGCCCGACGGCCCGCGCTACACCCCGCTGAACCAGGTCCAGGAGTGCATCGCGGGCGGGGTCGGCCGCAAAGCCTGACCCGTCCGAGTCCCGTCAGGTGGAACGGTGGCGGTTCCCCTTGCGCGCTGGCTAAATTCGGGCGGGAGCGGTCCGGATGACGCGCGCGCCCGCGGCCGGCACCGGTGTCCCGGCCCGCCCGGCGCCGGTGGCCGGACTGCCGCGGACGAGGAGGAACCACCGTGCCGTTGCGCTCGGAGCCGTTGCGGAAGCTGGGCTTCCTGACCATCGGGCTGTTCGACGAGGCCGACCCGCGGCGCGGGCACGAGTCGACGCTGGAGATCATCGAGCTGGGGGAGCGGCTCGGGTTCGACAGCGCCTGGCTGCGCCACCGGCACCTGCAGTTCGGCATCTCCTCGCCCGTCGCGGTGCTCGCGGCGGCCAGCCAGCGGACCCGCCGGATCGAGCTGGGCACCGCGGTGATCCCGCTGGGCTGGGAGAACCCGCTGCGGCTGGCCGAAGACCTCGCCACGGTCGACATCCTCTCCGGCGGACGGCTCAACCCGGGCCTGAGCGTCGGCCCGCCGCGGCACTACGAGCAGCTCAAGAACGCGCTGTACCCGGACACCGCGGACGCGGAGGACTTCGGGTACGGGCGGGTCCAGCGGCTGCTGGACCACGTGCGGGGCAAGCCCGCCACCGGCTTCAGCGGCGTCGAGGGGTTCGAGGTGTTCTCCGACCGCGTGCAGCCGCATTCGCCCGGCCTCGGCCGCCGGATGTGGTACGGCGGCGCGAGCCTCCGCTCGGCGCAGTGGGCCGGCGAGCAGGGGATGAACTTCCTGACCAGCAGTGTCGTGCGCGCGGAAGAGCCCGGGAACACCGTCGACTTCGCGGAAATCCAGCTTTCGCTCGTGCGCGCCTTCCGCGCCCATCATCCCGAAGGGGAGAAAGCGCGCGTTTCGCAGGGACTCGTGGTGATTCCGACCGACAGCGCGACTCCCGGGCAGCGCGCCAAGTACGAGGAATACGCGCGTAAGCGGACCCCGCGCACCCGCACGCCGCAGGGGCCGGCCCGGATGCTGTTCGCGCCCGACCTGGTGGGCACGTCGGCGGAGATCGCCGAACGGCTGTACGCGCACGTGGCGTTCCGGGAGATCCACGAGGTCGCTTTCGCGCTGCCGTTCACCTTCGAGCACGAGGACTACGTGCAGATCCTCACCGACATCGCGGTGAAGCTGGGCCCGGCGCTCGGCTGGAGCCCGGCCGGCTGAGCCCCGCCGGAGAGTCTGTCCACGCGTGGACGAAAAGCCGATTATGTCGGTTTGTCACCGGTATTCCGTTTTCGCTGAATGAAACTCACCTGTAACAGCGGGGCGGTTCCGATTCTCGGGCCGGTGGCCCATGATGACGCGTTGTGATTGCGCCAATAACTCGTTCAGGTACTTGCCCGGTGGCCGGGTGAACGGGTAGCTGCGCCAATCAATCGGACAAAATTCTCCGAGTTCGGGATCGAGGCGTTTAATGGTTAAACCGGTCCAGTCGGCCACTTCGGACGCGTCTTCGCCACGGATGCGCAGATCCGTGGGCTTCTACGGCCTGATGTTCGTTTCACTCGGCTCGATCATCGGCTCGGGCTGGCTGCTCGGCGCCTTGAAGGCCGCGAAGGTGGCCGGCCCGGCGTCGCTGGTTTCGTGGGTGCTGACGGCTCTGATCATGGCCACCCTCGCCCTGGTGCACGCCGAGCTCGGCGCCGCTTACCCGGTCGCGGGGGGCACGGCGCGCTACCCCGCGCTGGCCTACGGCGTGCTCGGCGGGTTCTTCGGCGGCTGGGTGGCCTGGCTGCAGGCGGTCGCGCTGGCGCCCGTCGAGGTCGAGGCCAGTCTGGAGTACCTGGACAACATCGCCTGGGTCAAGGACCACCTGAACCTGCTGAGCCCCGCCGGCACCCTCACCGGGAGCGGCTTCGGCTGGGCGACGTTGCTGATGGCGATCTTCACCATGATCAACCTGGTCGGCGTGAAGCTGCTGTCGGAGAGCAACGGCGCGACGGTGGTCTGGAAGGTCGCGGTGCCACTGCTGACCGTGGTGGTGCTGCTGTCGCTGCGGTTCCACCCGGGCAACTTCACCGCCGGCGGCGGCTTCGCCCCGTACGGCGCCCACGGCATTTTCGCCGCGCTACCCGTGGGGGTGGTGTTCGCGTTGCAGGGCTTCGAACAGGCGGTCCAAGTCGGTGGTGAGGCGAAGGACCCGCAGAAGGACCTGTCGCGCGCCATCATCGTCGCGATGGTCATCGGCACGATCGTCTACCTGCTGCTCGAAGTCGCGTTCATCGGCGCCCTCGACCCGGCGTCGCTGGTGAAGGGCTGGGCCGACCCGATCACGCAGGGTTCGTTCGGTCCTTACGCGACACTCGCGACGCTGGCCGGCGCGGGCTGGCTGTCCTACGTGCTCTACGCCGACGCGTTCGTCTCGCCGGCGGGCACCGGCATGCTGTACCTCGGCACGTCCGCCCGCATCTCCTACGCGATGGGCCGCGAGCGGGCACTGCCGAAGGGACTGGCCAAGCTGAACGTGCGCGGCGTGCCGGCGTGGTCGATCGTGCTGTCGTTCGTGGTCGGCGAGATCGCCTTCCTGCCGTTCCCGAGCTGGCAGTCGCTGGTCAGCGTGATCACCTCGGCCACGGCGCTGATGTACGCGTTCGCGCCGGTCTCCATGATCGCGCTGCGCAAGCGCGACCCGGACCGCGTGCGCCCGTACCGCGCGCCGATGCCGAACGTGCTGGCCCCGGCCGGGTTCTGCGCGGCGAACCTGATCGTCTACTGGAGCGGCTTCGACGTCACGTGGAAGATCATGATCGCCATCGTGATCGGTTTCGGGCTCTTCCTCATCGCCCGCGCCACCACGCCGAAGCTCGGCCGCGCGCCGGTGGACTGGAAGGCGGCCATGTGGGTGGCCCCGTGGCTGCTGGGCCTCACGGTGGTCGGCTGGCTCGGCCGCTACGGCGAGTCCGGCAACCTCAACGTGCTGCCGGAGTGGCTCGACCTGCTCGTGGTGGTCGCGTTCAGCCTGGGGATCTTCTACTGGGCCGTCAGCCTCGCCATGGACAGCGACAAGGTGAAGGCCGCCGTGGAGCGCGAGTCGCTCGAACTGGCGCTGGCGCAGGGGCCGGCCGAGGAGGGCGGCGTGACTTCTCGGTGACCGGAAATTCCCGGCCAGAGAGGGCCTGACGGGTCCCCTTTGGGTGTCGGAGGTGACCTTCCGGGTCGTTAACCTCGGTCGTGCAGCACCAAGACACACCAGGAGGAACGCACCATGAAGGCCATCTCCATCACCGCGTACGGCGAGCCCGGGGTCCTCGAGCAGCGTGAGCTGCCCGAGCCGGCCCCGGGCCCCGGCGAGGTGAGCATCACCGTGTCGCACTCGGCCGTCGGGCTGGTCGACGCGATCATCCGCCGTGGCGAACTGGCCGAGTACGACTACGCGCCGAAGCCGCCGCTGGTCCCCGGGCTCGAGGTGGCGGGCACAGTGCGCGCCGTCGGCCCCGGTGTGGACCGCTTCGCCGTCGGCGACGAGGTGGCGACGCTGACCCTGCCGGCCATGGGCGGCTACGCCGAGGTCACCGTCGCGCCGGCCGACCTGGTGGTGCCGCTGGCGGGCACCGGGGTGAGCCGCGAACAGGCCGTGGCCGGGTTCGCGAACACCGTGACGGCCTACCTTTCCCTCACCGAGGCGGTGCGGCCGCCGTCCGGGGGCAAGGTCCTGGTGCACGGCGCGCTCGGCGGGCTGTCGTCGGTGTACCCGGAGGTCGCGCGGCTGCTCGGCGCGACCGAGGTGGTCGGCACCGTGCGCCGGGCCGGGCAGGTCGACGCGGCGCTCGCGCTGGGCTTCGACCGGGTCGTACTCGCCGGTGACGTCGCCGGGGCGCTGGGCGACGAGCGGTTCGCGGTGATCGTCGACCCGGTGGGCGGCGACCTGCGGCTCGCCTCGCTCGGCCTGCTCGCCCCGATGGGCCGGCTGCTCGCGGTCGGCAACGCCGGGGGCGAGGCCGGCGCGGCAGTCGACTCGAACGCGGTGTGGGGCGGCAACATCGGCGTGGTCGGGTTCAACGTCGGTGGTTACCTGGCCGCCGGCACCGCGCCGGCCGTGCCCGCGGCGCAGGCGGTGCTGCCGCTGTACACCGAGGGGAAGATCAAGCTGCCGGTGACGACGCTGCCGTTCGCCGAGGCGCGGGAAGCCCACCGGCGGATGGACGCCCGGGAGGTCACCGGGCGGCTGGTGCTCACCGCGCTCTAGGGTCGGGGCCATGGAACGGGAAGCGGAGCTGGGCGAGTTCCTGCGCTCGCGCCGTGCCCGGGTGACGCCGGCCGAGGCCGGGCTGGGACCGGGGGACGGCGTCCGCCGCGTGCCCGGCCTGCGGCGCGAGGAGGTCGCGCGGCTGGCCGGGGTGAACGTCGACTACTACGTCCGCCTGGAGCGCGGCAGCCGGGGTAACCCGTCGGACTCGGTGCTCGACGCCGTGGCGCGGGCGCTGCGGCTGAACACCACCGAGCGGGCGCACCTGTTCGCGCTCGCGCGGCCGGGCAGCGCTCGCCCGGCGCGGCGCGCGGTGCCGCCGCAACGGGTGCGGCCGTCGGTGTACCGGATCCTCGAGGCCCACGAGCCGCTCCCGGCGATGGTGCTCGGCCGCCGGATGGACGTGCTCGCCGCGAACCGGCCGGCCCGCGCGCTGTACACGGACTGGGCGGCGCTGCCCGGCCCGTCCCGGAACATGCCGCGGTTCCTGTTCACCGACCCGGCCGCGCGGGAAGTGCTGGTGGACTGGGCGGCCGGCGCCGCGGAAGCCGTCGCCCACTTGCGTCTCTACCAGGGCCGTCACCCCGGCGACCCGCTGCTGGCGGACCTGGTCGCGGACCTTTCGGTGGCCGACGCGGACTTCCGCGCCTGGTGGGGCGAGCACGACGTGCACCAGCACACCTTCGGCGCGAAGGCGTTCCGCCATCCGGTGGCGGGCGAGTTCACCCTGGCCTACGACCTGCTCGGCGTGCTGGACGACGCGGACCAGTTCCTGACGCTGTACACCGCCGAACCGGGCACGGACTCGGCGGCCGCGGTGCTGCGGCTCGGCGCGGTGTCCTTTGTGGACGGGTGAAACCCGGTCGCCGAGCCGCCGGAGGACGGTGACCAACGCGGTCACGAGCCGGGCACGGCGGGGGCGAGGGGCGCCGCAGGGCATGGCTGACTCCAGGTGAGTCGGCCCCTGGGCGGGTGGCGGCGCCACGCAGAGGGTGGGCGAAGCGCTCTCGAATATCGCCCGGCAGCAGGGATCTTGTCAAGGCTTGACAGGCTGGGGCGGTGGTATGAACCTTTTCAGCGAACGTCCCCGCCCGGTCCCGGATGCTCCTGCCCGGCGGTCAGGGGGCGAGCCGGACGACGCCGTCCCCTGACCGGCGGCGGGTCCGCCCCTCTGTCCCGGCCAGGGAGGAACCATGCCCGCACACGCTCTGCCGCGGCGCCGTAGCCGCGGCCCCGGCAAACGCCTGGCGACACTGGCGGCGGCCCTCGCTGTCGCCGCGCTCGGCTTCGCCGTCTCCACCGCGCACGCCGCGGATGCCCTGATCTCCCAGAACCGGCCCGTCACGGCGTCCTCGGTCGAGAACTCCGGCACCCCCGCGAGCGCGGCGGTGGACGGGAACACCGGCACCCGCTGGTCTTCGCAGTTCAGCGATCCACAGTGGATCCGGGTGGACCTCGGCGGGCAGGCGACGCTGAGCCAGGTGGCGCTGCGCTGGGAGGCCGCGTACGCCACCGCGTTCCAGATCCAGGTGTCCGGCAACGGATCCGACTGGTCCACTGTGTACCAGACGACCACCGGGACCGGCGGCACGCAGACGTTGAACGTGACCGGGAGCGGCCGGTACGTGCGGCTGTACACGACCGCGCGGGCCACGCCCTACGGCGTCTCGCTGTTCGAGTTCCAGGTCTTCGGCACCGGCGGCGGCACCGGCCCGGCCGACCCCAGCGGGGGCGCGCCGCCCGACTCGTTCTGGGGTGACACCGGCAGCATCCCGGCGGCGCAGAACGTGCTCATGGTCAAGGTGCTCAACCAGACCAACGGCAAGTACCCGGACAGCCAGGTGTTCTGGAGCTTCGGCGGCCAGACCCACTCGATCGCCGAGCAGCCCTACATCGACATGACCGCCAACTCGGCCGGCCGGATGTACTTCTACCTCGGCGCCCCGAACAGCCAGTACGCCGACTTCATCGAGTTCACCGTCGGCCCGGACGTGTTCAACGGCAACACCACCCGGGTGGACGCGTTCGGCCTGAAGCTGGCCATGCGGCTGCACGCGCACGACGGCTTCGACACGCAGGTGGGCGACGACTACCAGACCTTCCAGGAGGACCGCTCGGCCACGTTCGCGAAGTTCCAGGCCGAGGTGCCGACCGAGTTCAAGGGGCTGGCCACGGTGAACGCGCCGTACCGGATCCCGGCGCCGGGCAGCTCGCCGGACTTCCGCGACGGCGGCCAGTACGCGAACTACTTCACCGCCTACGCCCAGTCGGTCGGGGTGAACGAGTCCACGTCGAACATCACCGGCTGCGCCGGCTCGCTGGCCCAGAACGCCGCCCTGTGCGCGGCGCTGAACCGGCACACCGCGCAGCTGCCGCAGTCGCAGCAGCAGGACCCGGCGAACTTCTACCAGGCCGCCCCGGCGAACTACTACGCGAAGTTCTGGCACGACCACGGCATCAACAGCCTCGCGTACGGCTTCCCGTACGACGACGTGGCGGGCCAGTCCTCGTTCGTCTCGCACGGCGACCCGCAATGGCTGGAGGTCGCCGTCGGCTGGTGACCGGCGCGGACTCGTGAGTGTTTATGACGGTTCTAACCGTCCTAAACACTCACGAGTCCTGGCAAACGAGCCCGGCCAGGTGGTGCAGCGAGTCGGCGAGGTGCCCGGGACCGAACGGCGGGAACTGGATCCGCTCCCGGACGACCGGCGGCACCTCTGACCAGTCGTAGGACAGCGTGACCGCGGTCTCGGACGGACCGACGGGGGCGAGATCGTAACGCCAGAACCAGCCGCCGAACTCCAGCCGGCCGTCGGCTTTCTCGCTCCCCGTGAGCCAGCCGATGGCGCGCGCCGGGTCGAAGACCTGGACCTTGTTGACGACCTGGTAGTCGCCGTCGGGATGGCGGGTGTGGTACATGGTCATCCGGAAGAGCTGTCCCACCTCGGCCAGCGGCGCCCGTTCGACGGGTTCCCGGACCCAGCCGGTGCCGTCGATCGCGGCATGGGCCGCCGGGTCCGCCAGCACCGCGAACACCCTCGCGGCGGACGCGGCGACGGTCAGGGTCGCGCTGAGGTTCTCTTCGGCCATGGTGCGCACGCTCCTCTGGTGAGTGGCGACCGGCCCGTCGCCGGTCTCTCACCTTGACGACGAACGGGCCCGCCGCCGTCCGACAAGCACCGCGGAAGAAATTCCGGCCGATTCTCAAGCGTCGACGTGGGCACCGCCCGGGATGGCGGCGAGCAGGTCACGCGTGTAGTCCTCGCGGGGATTGCCCAGCACCTCGTCGGCGGGGCCGAGTTCGAGCAGGCGGCCGGCGCGCAGGACGCCGACCTGGTCGGCCATCTCGCGGACCACGGCGAGGTCGTGCGTGATGAACAGGTAGGTCAGGCCCAGCTCGTCCTGCAGGTCCACCAGCAGCCGGAGGATCTGCGCCTGCACCGAAACGTCCAGCGCCGACACCGGCTCGTCCAGCACCACCAGGTCCGGGTTGAGCGACAGGGCCCGGGCGATCGCCGCGCGCTGGCGCTGGCCGCCGGACAGCTCGGCCGGACGGCGGCGTAGCGCGGCCGCCGGCAGCGCGACCTGGTCCAGCAGCTGCGCGACCCGGGCCCGCTGCTCGGTGCGGGAGCCGATGCCGAAGGCGCGCAACGGTTCCCCGACCACCTCCTCGATGCTGAAGCGCGGGTTCAGCGACGCGTACGGGTTCTGGTAGACGAGCTGGAACCGCCGCCGCAGCCGGCGCAGTTCCGCGGCGGGCAGCCGGGCGACGTCCTGGCCGTCGAAGGTGACGGTGCCCGCGCTCGGCGTTTCCAGGCCCACGGCCATGCGCGCGGTGGTGGTCTTGCCGGAGCCCGACTCGCCGACCAGCGCCAGCGTGCGGCCGCGCGTGAGCGCGAAGGTCACCCCGTCGACCGCGCGCACCGAGCGCGGCGCGGAACCGTTGCGTGGCAAGGCGAAGGTCTTCACCAGGCCGTCGACGGACAGCAGCACGTCCGGGCCTTCCTCGCGGCGCGGGCGCAGCGGCTCGCGCGTGAGGCTGGGCGCCGCGGCCAGCAGCCGCCGGGTGTACGGCTCGGCGGGCGCGGCCAGGATCTCCCGCGCCGGGCCCTGCTCGACGATGCCGCCCTGCGACATCACCGCGATCCGCGCGGCCCGGTCGGACGCCACGCCGAGGTCGTGGGTGATCAGCAGCACGGCGGTGCCGGACTCGGCGGCGAGCGCCTCCAGGTGGTCGAGGATCTCCCGCTGCACGGTCACGTCCAGCGCGCTGGTGGGCTCGTCCGCGATGATCAGCTTCGGCCGCCCGGCCAGCGCGATCGCGATCAGCACCCGCTGCCGCAGCCCGCCGGACAGCTCGTGCGGGTACTGCCGCGCCCGCACCTCGGCCCGGTCGACGCCGGCGCGGCGCAGCAGCTCGACGGCCTGGCCCGCGGCCGCCCGGCGCGGCGCGAGCCGGTGGATCAGCAGCACCTCGGCGACCTGGTCGCCGATCCGCCGGACCGGGTCGAGCGACACCGTCGGGTCCTGCGGCACCAGCGCGATCTCCGTGCCCCTGACCGCCTGCCAGTCCTTTTCGGACAGACCGGTCAGGTCGCGCCCGGCGAAGGTGATCCGGCCGGCGGTCACCCGGCCGCCGCGGGGGAGCAGGCCGATCACGGCGTGCGCGGTGGTGCTCTTGCCAGAGCCGGATTCGCCGACCACGGCGACGATCTCACCGGCCTCGACGCTCAGGCTCACCCCGTGCACGGCGGGCACCACGCCGGACCGGGTGTGGTAGGCCACGCCCAGGTCCGTGATCTCGAGCAGGCTCATCGTTCGCTCCGTTCACCGTCGAAGGCCCGGGAGAGCCGGTTGGTGGCCAGTACCACCGCGGCGACGGTCAGCCCCGGGAACGTGGTCATCCACCACGCGGTGGCCAGGAAGTTGCGCCCGCCCGCCACCAGCGCGCCCCACTCGGGGGTCGGCGGCGTCGCGCCGAAGCCGAGGAAGCTCAGCGCCGACACCTCCAGCACCGCGGTGCCGAACGTGATCGTGGCGAGCACCAGCACCGGGCCGAGCGCGTGGGGCAGCACGTGCCGGCCCAGCACGCCGGTCCAGCGCACGCCGCCGGCGCGGGCGGCCTCCACGAACACCCCCGTGCGCACGCGCAGCACCTCTGCGCGCATCAACCGCGCGAACGCGGCCAGGTTGGCCACGCCCACGGCGATCGCGACGTTCGTGGTGCCGAACCCGAGCCCGGTCACCAGCGCGAGGGAGAGCAGGATCGCCGGGACGGCCTGCAGCACGTCGACCACCCGCATCACCAGCCCGTCGAGCCAGCCGCCGCGGAAGCCGGCCAGCAGCCCCACGGCCGCGCCCGTGACCAGTGCCACCAGTACGGCGAGCACGGTGGCGCGCAAGGACAGCGACGCGCCGTGCACCACTCGCGCGAAGACGTCGCGGCCGGTCTCGTCGGTGCCGAACAGGTGCGCGCCGGACGGGCCCTGGAGCCGTTCGGCCGGGACGCCCGAGATCGGGTCGTAGGACGTGAACAGCGCCGGGGCGAAAGCGGCCAGCAGCACCGCGGCGAGGACCAGCACCGAGAGCACCAGCCCCGGGCGGCGGACCAGGAACCGGCTGTTCTGGCGCAGAGCGAGGTCAGCCATCAGCAGTCACCCTCTCCCGGACAACGGCCACTCGCGGGTCGAGCAGCGGGTACAGCAGGTCGACGGCGAGGTTGAGCAGCACGAAGAACAGCGCGGACAGCACGATCACCGCCTGCACCACCGGGATGTCCTGCGCGGTGACGGCCGAGGTGGTGACCCGGCCGATGCCGTCGCGGGAGAACACGGTCTCGGTCACCACGGACCCGGCGAGCAGGTTGCCCGCGACCACGCCGACGAGGGTCAGCGCGGGCAGCCCCGCGTTGCGCAGCGCGTGTCCGAAGTGGACACGGCGGCGGCTCGCGCCCTTCGCGCGGGTGATCTCGATGTAGGGCTCGGCGAGCTGCGTGCGCAGGCTCTTCGCGAGCACCTGGGCGATGATCGCGCCGGTCGGCAGCGCGAGCGTGACCGCGGGCAGCACCAGCGACGCGAACCCGTTCGCGCCCAGCGCCGGGAACAGCCGCAGCCGGAAGGAGAACAGCTGGATCAGCAGCAGCCCCACCCAGAACGTCGGCAGCGAGGTGCCCAGCGGCGGCAGCGACAGCAGGAACTGGCTCACCGCCCGTACCCGCGTGTAGGTCCCGAGGATCGCGACCCCGCCACCGAGCACGACGGCGAGCACCAGCGCCAGGCCGGTGACGGCGAACGTCGGCGGCAGGGCGGTCAGGACCATGTGCGTGGCGTCGTCGCCGGTCGAGACGGACGTGCCGAAGTCGCCGTGCAGCGCGTCGAGCAGGCGTTTCCCGTACTGCACCAGGATCGGCTCGTCGAGGCCGTACTGCGCGCGGGCCGCCGCGATCTGCTGTGGTGTCGCGGTGATGCCGCCTTCGGCGTTGCCGAGCTTGGTGAGCACGGCGTCGCCGGGCAGCAGGTAGAGGATCACGAACGAGAGCGTGAACGCCGCCCACAGCACGACCACGGCCTGCAGGAGCCGGCGGACCACCGGGTGCACTCTCACGAGGCCGACACCCACGCGTCGAACAGCTGCAGCCGCGACGAGGCCTCGAAGCCCACGCCGCTCGCGTTCGGGCCGAGCGCGAGCACCTGTGTCAGCTCGAACACGGGGATGGCGTACGCCTGCTCGACGATCAGCCGCTGCGCCTGCTCGGCGGCCGGCTTGCGGGCGGCCGCGTCGACGGTCGCGGACTGCTGGTCGAGCACGGTGTCGAGCGGGTTGCCCGCGGGCAGCTTGCTGCGGTTGCTCGTCTTGGTGGAGAACTGCTGGCGCAGGATGTCCGGGTCGGCGCGGGTCACGTTGTACCAGAGGAAGTCATAGTTCCCGGACTGCTGCAGCTGCGTGGCCTCGGCGTTGGTGTGCAGCTGGATCTGCAGGTCGAAGCCGATCTTGCGCAGCTGCTGCTGGATCAGCTCCAGCACGCTCTGGTTCTGGTTGAAGACCGCGGAGAAGATCACCGCCGCGCTCAGCCGCTGCCCGTTCTTCGTGCGGATGCCGTCGGGGCCCGGGACCCAGCCGTCGGCCTGCAGCAGCGCCTCGGCGCCGGCCTGGTCGTAGGCGAGGTCCTTCGACAGGTCGGTGTACAGCGGGGTGGCCGAGCCCAGGATGCTGGTGGCCGGCTTGTAGTTCTTGGTCAGCACGGTGTTCGTGACCTCGGGCCGGTTGATCCCCTTCGACACCGCCTGGCGGACCTTCGTGTCGGCGAGCACCCCGCGCGTGACGTTCGCGTGCAGGTTGAACACGATGCCCGGGTTCGGCCGCACCGGCTCGGTGAAGCCGCCGCCGGCGGAGAACTGCGGCTCGTCGACGGGCTGGACGTCGGTGATCGCGTCGAGCTGGCCGGAGGCGAGGCTGCCGGTGCGCACACCGGGCTCGGGCACGATCTTGTAGTCGACCTTGTCCAGGTAGGCCTCGCCCTGGTGCGACCACAGCGGGGAGCCCCAGTGGTAGCCGGTGCGCTTGGAGAGCACGACCTCCTGGTTGGGCTTGAAGCTGGTGAAGACGAACGGGCCGGAGCCGACCAGCCCTTCGCCCTGGCAGCGCTGTTCGGCGGTCTTCTTGTACGTCGCGGGCGCCAGCACGCCGAGCGACATCGTGGAGCTGGCTTGGAGGAACTGCGCGCTGGGCGCGGAGAAGTCGATCCGCACGGTGGCCGGGTCGACGACCGTGGAGCTCTGGTACGTGGCGAGGTAGCTGGCGCCGAGCAGGGCCTTCGCGCCGAGCGCCTTGATGCCGTCGAAGCTGGTCTTCACGGCGCTCGCGTCGACCGGGGTGCCGTCGGAGAACGTCGCGCCGGGCTTGAGGTGGAAGGTGAAGCTGGTGGAATCGGCGTTCACCGTCCACTTGTCGGCGAGCCACGGCGTGATCGCGCCGGTCTTCGGGTCCTGGTCGGTGAGCGAGTCCACGAGCTGGCGCCCGACGTTCAGCGCGGCGTTGGTGCTCACCTGCTGCGGGTCGAGGCAGTCCGGATTGGACGAGATGCCGAGCCGCAGCGTGCCGCCCGGACGCGGTGGCCCGGCGTCGCCCGCGCCGGCCCCGCCCGCCGACGCGCAGGCGGTGAGCAGCAGGAGCGGAAGCGCCAGTGCCGGCGCGGCGGCGCGCAGGAAACGGGATGGGGGGTGGCCGGGCACGGAGATCCTCCTGTGGTGGGGACGGCGCAGTCTTCGCGCCGCCGCCAGCTCACACCGGCCCGGCGGCGAGCTGAACCCCTTTCCAGGATGTGGACGGGCTTCCCAGACTCCGGCCACCGGCGAACATCTCGTTGACAGGCAAGGGAAAGAGTGCAGTGCCGGTGCGGGAACCGTGAGCAGGGAACGGGTTTGTACGTCCAGCCTGTCCAGTCCGCGGGATCGGCGCCAGTCTTCAGGGTGAACGAGCGGGGCCGGCCGTTGACCCCGGGCCGATCCGTGCCGCTGATGGGTCATGACCTTGACCCGGTCCGCGCCGCCCGGTGCCCGGTGGCGGCAGCTCGCGGTGCTTTCGGTGGTGCAGGTGGCCGCGATGAGCGTGTGGTTCTCGGCGTCCGCGGTGGGGCCGGCGCTGCGGGCCGAATGGTCGCTGCCGGCGGAGCAGGCCGTGCTGCTGACCATTTCGGTGCAGGCCGGGTTCGCCGCGGGGGCCGTGGGATCCGCCACGCTGAACCTGGCCGACCGCGTCCGGCCGCCGGTGCTGATCGGCTGCGGCGCGGCGACGGCGGCGCTCGCCACGGCGGTGTTCCCCTGGCTCGGTCCGGTGCCGTGGCTCGCGGTGGTGCTGCGGTTCGGCACCGGCGCGGCGCTGGCGTTGGTGTACCCGGTCGGGATGAAGGTCGTGGTGTCGTGGTTCCCGCGGCGGCGCGGGCTCGCGCTCGGCGTGCTGCTCGCCGCGCTGACCCTCGGCTCCGCGCTGCCGAGCCTGCCGGCGGTGCTGGGCCCGCTGAGCTGGCGGGCGACCCTGCTGTCGGCCGCGGCGCTCGCCGTGCTCGGCGCGGTGGTGGCGCTCGGCTGGGTCCGCACCGGCCCCGGGCTGCTGCCCTCGCCGCCGTGGCGGCCGCGGTACCTGCTGCGGATGTTCGCCGACCGGCGCCAGCGCCTGGTGTGCCTGGGCTACTTCGGGCACATGTGGGAGCTGTACGCGTTGTGGGCGTGGCTGCCGGCGTACCTCGCGGCCGCCGGCGCGGCGGACTGGTTGCCGTTCCTCGTGATCGGCGGCTGTGGTGCCGTCGGCTGCCTGCTCGGCGGCACGCTGTCCGACCGCTGCGGCCGCCCGCTCGTGGCGCAGGCGGCGCTGGTCACGAGCGGCGTCTGCGCGGTGGCGTCGTACCCGCTGTTCGGGACGGCGGCGTTCGTGCCGCTGGTGCTCGTGTGGGGCGTCGCGGTGATCGCGGACTCCGGCCAGTTCTCCGCGGCGCTCGCCGAACTGGCCGACGCGCGGTACGTCGGCACCGCGCTGAGCACGATGACGGCGCTCGGCTTCCTGCTCAGCGGCGTGACGATCCAGCTGGTGCCGCCGCTGGCCGGGGCAGTCGGCTGGCGGGCGGCGGTACCGGTCCTCGCGGTCGGGCCGCTGCTCGGCGCCGTCGCGATGAAACGGCTGCGCTCGCTCAGCCGGCCGGGCTGAGGTCTTCGAGGAACTCCAGGCGGTTGCCCACGGCGTGGACGAGACCGACCGCTGTCGCGCGCGGCGAGCAACGGGGGCCGTCAAGGACTCCTTACCCGCGTGGGACGCGGGTAAGGAGTCCTTGACGGTTGTTGACGCCCTGAAGGCCACCTTGAGGGCGCGCTATGCCCTGAAGGTGGCCTTCAGGGCATAGGTCAGGCGGTCGCCCGCTTGGGCAGTTTCCAGCCGGGGCGGGGGAAGTGGCAGGTGTAGCCGTTGGGGATTTTCTGGAGGTAGTCCTGGTGTTCGGGTTCGGCTTCCCAGAAGTCTCCGGCGGGGGTGACTTCGGTGACGACCTTGCCGGGCCAGAGGCCGGAGGCTTCGACGTCGGCGATGGTGTCGGCGGCGACCTTTTTCTGGTCGTCGTCGGTGTAGTAGATCGCTGAGCGGTAGCTGGCGCCGAGGTCGTTGCCCTGGCGGTTCTTGGTGGTGGGGTCGTGGACCTGGAAGAAGAATTCGAGCAGGTTCCGGAAGTCGGTCCGCTCGGGGTCGTAGAGGACCTCGATGGATTCGGCGTGGTTGCCGTGGTTGCGGTAGGTGGCGTGGGGGATCTCGCCGCCGGTGTAGCCGACGCGGGTGGCGACGACTCCGGGCTGGTGGCGGAACAGCTCCTCCATGCCCCAGAAACAGCCGCCCGCGAGAATCGCCTTCTTCGTCGTCATGACGCCATCGTAACCACGCCTCAGAGCAATCCCAGTACCAGCGCGAGCGGCGGCCAGGCCGCGCGGCCGCGGCGGGTGCAGGCGAACGACCGCAGCCGCACGTCCGGGCCGGTCAGCGGGAGCAGCGCGACTTCCGGCCGGGTCTGCCGGTCCAGCGGCAGCAGCCCGACGCCGGGGCCCGCGACGATGAGGTCCTCGACGAGGTCGAGGCTGTCGGCCTGGTGCCGCACGCGCGGGGTGAACCCGGCCATCGACGCGAGCGTGCGCACCACGTCCTCGTCGGCGCGGTTGCGGGAGTTGCCGATCCAGTCGTGGTCGCGGAACGCGCGGAACACCGTGAGCGTGTCCCCGACATCCTCGGCCGGCGCGGGCACGCCGAGCCCCCACGGCGCTGTCCACAAGGGAGCGACGTCGATCGTGCGGTCGACGGTGGCCGGTGCCAGGTCGTAGTCGTAGGTCAGGGCGAGGTCGACGTCGTCGGCCAGCAGCTGCGCCAGGGCCTCGGCCGGCTCGTACTCGTTGATCACCAGCCGCACCTGCGGGTACCGCTCGGCGAGCTGGTCCGCGACCGGCAGCAGCGAGCGCCGGATGGCCGTGGCGAACCCGGCGACGCGCACGGTGCCGTCGGGCTCGGTGCCGGGATCGAGGTCGGCGCGGGCGGCTTCGACCGCGGCCAGGATCGACACGGCGTGCTCGGCCAGCCGCCGCCCGGCCGGGGTCAGCCGCACCCGGCGCCCGTGCGGCTCCAGCAGCGGCGCGCCGGTTTCCCGGGCCAGCACGGCGATCTGCTGCGAAACGGTCGACGTCGTGGTCCCGAGCACATCGGCGACCGCGTGCATCGAGCCCAGCCGGGACAGTTCGAGCAGGAACTGCAGCCTGCGAGTCTCCATCCCGGCATTGTCCATGATCACCGAACGGTACGTCCATGATCGGCACGTGGACACGAACGGTCTCCGGGGGCTTATCTGGACGCGTGCTCCCTTCGTCTCCCCGCGCCGGTGCCTCGCTCGCCGTCGGCGCGATGCTCTGCGTCCAGCTCGGCCTCGCGGTGTCCGTGAGCCTGTTCGACGAGGTCGGCCCCGGTGGCGCGGCGTTCCTCCGCCTGGCCTGGGCCGGGGTGCTGCTGCTCGTGCTGGTCCGGCCGCGGCTTTCGTCGTTCAGCCGGTCGACGCTGCTCGCGTGCGTGGCGCTCGGCGTGGTGACCGCGGGCATGACGATGATGTTCATGGCGGCCGTGGCGCGGCTGCCGATGGGCACGGCGAGCGCGCTGGAGTTCCTGGGCCCGCTGACCGTCGCGGTGGTGCGGGGGAGTGGCGGGAAACGGCTGTGGCCGGTGCTCGCGGCCGTCGGCGTGCTGCTGCTGACCGAGCCGTGGCGGGGCGGCGTGGACCTGGTGGGCGTCGGCTACGCGCTGGCGTCGGCGGTCTGCTGGGGGAGCTACATCCTGCTGACGCAACGGGTCGGCGACGAGGTGGCGGGCGTCCGCGGCCTGGCCGTGTCGATGCCGGTGGCGGGCCTGGTCGGGACGATCGTGGGCGGCCCCGCGGTGTTCGGGCACCTGACCTGGCAGCTCGTGCTCGCCGGGCTGGGCCTGGCGCTGCTGGTGCCGGTGATCCCGTTCTGCTTCGAGATGCTCGCCCTGCGCCGGCTGACGACGTCCGCGTTCGGCACGCTGATGAGCGTGGAGCCCGCGCTGGCCCTGGTCATCGGACTGGTTGTCCTGCACCAGATCCCGGACGCGGGCGCCGTCGCGGGGGTGGCGTTCGTGGTGGCGGCGGGCATCGGCGCGGAACGGACCGGGGCGCGGGAACCGGTCGCCCCGGTCCGGGACCGGAAGACGGACGCCGGCCGCGAGGTTCCGGCGCCTCAGCCGAAATAGGTGCCGTTCGTGGCGAAGGGGAGGAACGACACCAGGGTTTCGGGCAGCACCGGGGCGGGCTGCAGCGGAACGACCAGCGCGGTGTAGCCGTCGGGGCGGATCAGGACGAGCGTGTCGTCCTCGACGCCGAACGCGGCCCGCACGTCGCCCCGCGGGCCGGTGATCGCGCCCTTCCCGATGCGGTGCAGGTGGATTTCGTCGTGGCGGAGGGCTCCAAGCCCAACGTCGGCGGAATCGGTGAAGGCGAGCGCCGTCCAGTGAGGGCCGCGCAGGAGGTCCATAGTGGTGCCGGCGAAGCCCGGGCCGCGCAGTCCGGTGACGTAGGGGACCCGGCGGCCCTGGCCGTCGTGGGTCAGCGCGCTCCGCGGGTAGGCAATGGTGAGCCCGGGGGTGAAGTCGTCGGCGAGCCGGGACATGGCCGTGGACAGGTGCGCGGCGTCGCTGTGGACGTTGTCGTGCATCCGGTCCGACTTGGTGGTGCTGGCGTCGAGCACGGTCACGGCGACCGGCCGGCGCTCGGGCTCGTAGGTGTCCAGCAGGGCCGGGTCGGCGCCGCGGGTCACGGCCGCGAGCTTCCAGCCGAGGTTGTAGGCGTCCTGGATGCCGGTGTTCATGCCCTGGCCCCCGGCCGGGGTGTGCGTGTGGGCGGCGTCGCCGGCGAGCAGGACCCGGCCCGAGCGGTAGTGCTCGGCGAGGCGGACGTTCGCGCCGTAGAGCGAAAGCCACGACGCTCCGGTGAAGCGGACACGCCCGGCGCCGGCGCGCTCGTCGACGATGCGCTGGTACAGCTCGAGCGACGGTTCCTCGTAGCCGCCTTCGGTGGCGGGCACGGCGCACTGGAACTGCCACAGGTCGGTGCCGGTCAGCGGGGTCAGCGCGAGCATGCCGGTCGGGGACGCCCACATGTGCATCCGCCCGCGGTCCAGGTCGAGCGTGTGCACGTCGCCGAGGTAGTTGGAAGTGGGCCTGGTGACGCCTTCGAACGGCATGGCGAGCGCCTTGCGCACGGTGCTGCGCCCGCCGTCGGCGCCGACGACCCAGCGGGCGCGGACGAGGCTGGGACCCTCCGGTCCGCGAAGCTCGACCTCTACTCCGCTTTCGATCTCCTTGAGGCCTTCGACTTCGGTGAGCCCGGTGACGGCCGTGCCGAACCGGACCTCGCCGCCGTACTGCGCGTGCCGCTCGCGCAGCGCCCGCTCGACGTCGAACTCGGCGATCCAGAGCATTTCCGGGTACGGCGTGGCGATGGCGGACGGCCCGGTGAGCGGTTCGCGGTCGGTCCAGCCACCGTCGACGTCGTAGAGGCGGACCGGGAGCTGCACGTCGCCAGTGGTGAGAATCTCGGCCGCGATGCCGAGGTCGTCGAACACCTCGAGGCTCCGGGAATGCACTCCCTTGCCTCGTGACGTGCTGCTCGGCGTCTCGAGCCGTTCGACGATCCGGTGCCGCACACCGCGGCGGGCGAGTTCGCAGGCGAGCGTCAGCCCGGTCGGGCCGGCGCCCACGACGAGCACGTCGGTGTCGAACAAGGGGGTTTCGGCGGTACGGCTCATGGTTGCTGCCTCCTGGAAGCGCGGTGGACTCTAGATTTCACACTACACCGTGCAGTGTGAAATCTGCCAGTAGACTGTGCCGATGCCTGAAGACGAGCCGACCGTCCGGCCGAGCAGCCTGCGCAAACGAGCGGCGGTCCTCACCGCCGGCCGTGCGCTCTTCCTCGGCGACGGGTACGAGCGGACCAGCGTCGACGCCGTCGCCGCCCGGGCCGGGATCTCGAAGCGCACCGTCTATGACTACTTCGGGGACAAGGACGGGCTGTTCGACGCGGTGATCGTGGATGTGGGCGCCGAGGTCGTCGAAGCCGTGCGCGGGGCGGCCGACGCGGAGCTCACGGCCGGCCGTGACATCCGCGAAGCGCTGCTCGCGTTCGCCCGCCGGATCGCCATCGACACGGTGGCGTCGTCGGAACACCGGCTGCTGCGGCAACTCGCGAACACCGAGCGGCGGACCCGCCGCGCCCTGGCCGGGTTCGACGACCAGCCCGAGGCCCTGCTGGCCGAGCGCTTCGCCGAGCTCACCCGCGAAGGCGTGCTCAGCACGGCGAATCCCGGCCGGGCCGCGCAGCACTTCGTCGCTCTGACGTTCATGCTGGCCCTCGACGTGACCCGCTCCGCTTCGGGAGAGGACGCCGACATCGACGCCTTGCTCGTGGACGGCGTTGATGCCTTCCTCCGCGCCTATCACGGGTGAGCTGCCCTTACCCGTAAGTGCGTACTTCAAGATCACGTGCGCTTTCCTTAGGCTGGCGCGCATGCGTGTGGAAATCTGGAGCGACATCGTCTGCCCGTGGTGCTACCTCGGCAAGGCCCGGTTCGAGGCGGCGCTCGCCTCGTTCGAGCACCGGGACGAGGTGGAGGTGACGTTCCGGGCGTTCGAGCTGGACCCGTCGCGCGACACCGTGGAGCCGGTGCAGCAGCTGCTGGCCGGGCGGTACGGGCCCGAGGCCGTGCAGATGGAGGAGCGCCTGGCGGGCCTCGTGGCGGCCGAGGGGCTCGGCTACCGCGTCGACCGCGAGGTCGGCAACACCTTCGACGCGCACCGCCTGCTGCACCTCGCGCGCGAGCAGGGCGTGGAGAACGAGATGGTGAACGCCCTGTTCACGGCCAACTTCGCCGAGGCGCGCCCGCTGTTCACCGGCAGCACCCTGCTCGACGTCGCGGCCGAGGCGGGGCTGGACCGGGCGGCGGCGGAGCGGGTGCTCGCCGATCCCGCGGCCTACGCCGAGGCCGTCCGCGAGGAGGAGCAGGAGGCCGCGCGGCTCGGTGCCACCGGCGTGCCGTTCTTCGTGCTGGACCGCAAGTTCGGCGTCGCCGGCGGGCAGTCGGTGGAGGTTTTCACGCGGGCGCTGGAGCAGGCCTGGGGTCAGCGGGCGGCCTGAGCGGGTCGCGCGCCGAGCGCCTCTACTGTGGACGCCGCGGCTCGGTGTCCACAGTAGACCAGCTCAGCCGGACCAGCCGCTGAGGCGGTTGAGCAGGCGTTCCAGCACCTCGGGGTCGGCGGCGACGGGGGCGCCGGAGACCGGCTCGTCCACCAGGGTGCGCCGCTCCTGGCGGCGGGGGAGCCGGACCTGGCCCGCGGAGAGCCCGCCGGGCAGCGGCAGCTCGCACCAGGTGGTGCGGCCGGCGGCGCCGCGGGGCTCGACGCCCATCCGCTCGCCGGGCGCCGGCCTCGGCGGTCTGGGGTCGGGCAGGTCGTCCTCGACCTCCACCAGCAGCACGTCGCCGCGCAGCTGCAGCCGCACGGTGACGAACGCGGGCGCCGCGGGGCGGCTCTGGTCCACGACGTCGCCGACGAGGCGGGCGGTCGTGGCGGTCACCTGCTCCACCATCGGCAGCAGGGACCAGTCGGTCAGGAGCAGGCGGACGAACAGCTCGGTGCACGGAACTGCACTGGGCTGCGCCACCAGTCGGAGATCGTCCACCTGGGTGGTGCGCGCGCTCAAGCCTCACCTTCCTCGTCGGCTTGCGGGCCCGGCCGAGCGGGACCGTGCGGGCATCATGCCACCGCCGCCACGCCGGTGGTCGGCGGGAGGGCGGTGTGGGTGTCCGGGCGGTTACGCCCGTGAAACCGCCCTGGGAACGCCGCAGGTCAGAGCTTCGCCGCGAAGGTCTGGACCAGTGGTCCGCGGGCCGGTGCCCGGCGGGACCCGAAACTGTGAACGAAAGACTCCGGCCCGCCCCTCCGAGAAGCCGGGCGGCCGGCGGCTCAACCTTTTGCCGCCGTCGCCCGTCAAACCCGGCATGTGCGCGCGCAAGGTCCCTGATGGCCCGAGGTGACGCCGAATTCGCCGAGTTCGTCCTGGCGAGCTCGGCGCGGCTGCTGCGCGCCGCGTACCTGCTCACCGGCGACCGTCACCAGGCCGAGGACGACGTCCAGACCGCACTGGTCCGCACGTACACCTCGTGGGGGAAGATCCGGCGGCAGGACCCGTTCGCCTACACCCGCCGGGTGCTTTCGAACCACGTGATCGACCGCTGGCGCCGCCCGATCCGCGAGGACGCCACCGAAGAGCTGCCCGAGCGGGCCGTCATCCGGGACTTCACCGATGGCGTCGTCACGCAGGAATGGCTGATGCGCGCGCTGGCGGAGCTGAGCGCGCGGGAACGCGCGATCGTGGTGCTGCGGCACTTCTGGGACCTGTCCGAGGCGGACGTCGCCGCGGAGCTGAAGGTTTCGCTGGGGACGGTGAAGAGCACGAACTCCCGGGCGCTCGCGAAGATGCGTGTCGCGGCCGGACCGGAGCTGGTCGAGTGCGTGGCGGGGAGGGCCTCGTGACGGACCTCGACGGCCTGCGCGCCGCCCTCGCCGAACCGCCTGCCGAGACGTTCGCGGAGGTCGACCTGGCGCGGGTGATGCGGCTGGGCGGCCGCCGGCGCCGCTACCGCCGTCTGGCCACGGGGACGGTGGCGCTGGCCGCGGTGGCGGCGGTGGCCGGCACGGTCGTCGGCGTGCAGCAGTGGCGCGCGCCCTCACCACCGGCGGTCGGGGCGCCGCCCGCGGCCACACCCGGGTGGCCCACGACGTCCGACGGCGTGCAGATAGGCGAGGTCATCGACACCGGCGCCGTGGACAAGGAGGGCGAGGTGGTGCTGTACCTGCGCGCGCTCGACCCGGACCGGTACCAGCCCGGACCGGAGGCGGGGCGGTACCAGCTGGTGCTCGGCCATCGGGCCGGGAAGGACGTCACGGCGGACGTGGTGACCGGCTCGCCCGGCGTCACGGAGGGCTTCCACGCGCTGACCGCCGGCCGCCCGGGCCGCGACGTCCCGTTCTACGGCTACTACGCCGGCCCCGCGCGGCGCATCATCGCCGAGGCGGGCGGGCTGATCTACACCGCGGCGACGTCGGTGGTCGAGCCGGCGGGCGTGACGGTCTTCTGGTTCCCCCGCAAGGACGCCGGGGCGCTGGCCGCCCTGCCGGCCCTGCCGATGTACGTCTACGACGGCGACGGCCACCGACTGCCGTCCTGAGCCCGCCCAGGCCCCGCGATCACCGGGGTACCCCTGGCGGGGGTCGCCCGCCCGTGGGACGGGGCTTCAGTGTCCGCGCGTCCCGGTGCATGGTGGCCCCTACAGGGAGGGGAGCCGATGGGGCAGGACGATTTTTCCGGGCCGATCGTGGCGGGCCGCCAGGTGACCTACCGGCCGGGCGGGTGCCGGTCCGGGGCGCGGCTGGTGTGCCGGCGGGGCGTGGTCGCCGGGGGAGCGGTCTTCGACGAGTACACCGACATCACCTGGGTCCCGGTCCGGGTGGACGGGCGGGCCCTGGACACCGAGCCGGAATGGGTGCGTGCCGAGAACATCATCGAAGTGGGGGCCGGCGCGTGACGGCCGGCGACACCGCCACCCCGATCTTCGACACCGTGGTCTCGGAGATCGGCCGCCGGGCGGACCCGAAGCCGGAGCCGGACGGCTCGGAGGAGCCCGCTGACGACTGAGGCGCGGCTCTCCGTACAGTCGGTCGGAGGCCACCCTCCCTCGACCGCTGGAGTGCCCGATGCCGGAGTCCGCCCGGGCGATCGAGAACCTGATCCTGACCTACGCGGCGTGCGTCGACGCGGGGGACTTCGCCGGCGTCGGCGAGCTGTTCGCCGAAGGAACGTTCCGAGGCGGCGGCACGCCCGCGACCGGCCGCGAGGCGGTGGAGCGGTACTTCCGCGACACGCTGATCGTCTACGCCGACGGCACGCCCCGGACCCGGCACCTGACCACGAACCTGCGCGTCGACGTGGACGAGGCCGCCGGCACCGCGACCGCGCACACCTACTGGACCGCGCTGCAGGCCGTCGAGGACCTCCCGCTGCAGCCGATCGCCTCCGGCCACTACGACGACCGCTTCGCCCGCCGCAACGGGCAGTGGCGCTTCACCGAGCGGCGCCCGTCCGTCGACCTGGCGGGAAACCTGAAACACCACCTGAAGCCCAGGGCCCAGCCGTGAGTGCACTGTCCTGATCGGACAGTCGTGATCGGACGGCCGGTGCGCCCGGCCCGATGAGGGACCGGGCCGCCCGAGGCCTACTGGCGCCGCTTTTTCCGCTGTCCTAGGCTTTCCCGCACCCGGCGGCCGAGGAACAGGGTCGGCACGGACAGGGCCGCGCCGACGCCGAGCGGGAGGCCCTGCTGCCACGCGGGCGCGCCGAGGGCGACCGCGGTCGCGCTCTCCTGCGCGTTGTAGTCGCTGACCCCGCCCCAGCGTGAAGGCGGCAGCACGATGAAGCGGGCCTTGCCGATCACGTTGGCCACCGGCACCGTGCCGTTCACCCCGCCGCCGCCCTGGCAGCGGGAGTCGCAGGAGTCGTTGCGGTTGTCGCCCATCACCCAGAGGCTGCCCGCGGGGACCTTGACCGGCGGGAACGGCTCCTGCACCGCGTTCTTCGAGTCGAGCCAGTGGACGTAGGGCTCGGTGAGCGCCTTGCCGTCCACCATCACCCGGCCCTGCGGGTCACAGCACTGTACGGTCTGGCCGCCGACGGCGATCACCCGCTTGACGAAGTCACGCTCGTCCGGCGGCGCGAAGCCGACCAGCGAGCCCACTTCGCGCACGGCCTTGGCGAAGAAGTTGCTCGGCTCCTGCGGCGCGATCTCGTTCTCGGTCCACGGCTGCGGGCCGCTGAACACGATGACGTCGCCGGGTCCGGGATCGGTGAAGTCGTAGGTGACGCGGTCGACCAGCACGCGGTCGCCGAAGCAGCCGGTGCAGCCGTGCAGCGTGGTCTCCATCGACTCGGACGGGATCATGAAGACCTTGCCCACGAACTGCTGGATCAGGATCGTGAGCACGAGGGCGATCACGATCAGGATCGGGAGTTCCTGCCAGAACGGGCGTTTCTTGCGCGGCTTGCGGCCGCGCCCGTCCGGGCCGGAGGACTCGCCGGGGTCGTCCGGATCCGGACGTTCGGGGTCACTTCCGGCGTGCTCACGGGGAATGGGGTCGGCCACCGCGCCAGGTTACCGGTGCCGGGCGGATGCCCGCCGCAGCGCCGTCGATCACGATCGGGGTGTCGCCGCCGGTGGCGTCCGGACCTGGCTCAGCTGCCGGCCGGGTCGTGCCGCGTGGCGAAGCGGTTCGCGCCGGCGAGGGTGTCGCTCGCGAGCGACACCTGACCGTGGCGGAACTCGTTGGCCAGCGCGGCTTCTTCGTCCAGTCCGTCCTGCTCCAGCACCGACGCGCGGTCCTCGCGCAGGCAGGTCTGCGGAAACGCGGCCAGCTCGAGGCCCAGCTCCACCGCGGCGTCCAGCGCGCCGCCCGCCGGGACGACGCGGTTGGCCAGGCCCATGCGCAGCGCCTCGGCCGCGCCGACCGGGCGGCCGGTGAGGATCAGGTCCATGGCGTGGCTGCGGCCGATCAGCCGGGGCAGCCGCACCGTGCCGCCGTCGATCAGCGGGACGCCCCAGCGGCGGCAGAACACGCCGAGCACCGCGGTCTCCTCGACCACCCGCAGGTCCGCCCAGATCGCCAGTTCCAGCCCGCCCGCGACGGCGTGGCCGCTGACGGCGGCGATCACCGGCTTCGTCAGCTTCAGCCGGGTCGGGCCCATCGGCCCGTCGCCGCCGGGCTCGGCGCGGTTGCCGGCGCCCGAGCTGATCGCCTTCAGGTCCGCGCCCGCGCAGAAGGTGCCGCCGGCGCCGTAGAGCACCGCGACGGAGCTGGCCGGGTCTTCGTCGAAGGCGCGGAACGCGTCCGCCAGCGCCGCGGCCGTGGCCCGGTCGACGGCGTTGCGGCGTTCGGGGCGGTTGATGCCGATGGTGGTCACCGGTCCGCGGTGGTCGACGAGCACGGTCATGAGGCCCCTTTCCCGGGCGTCGGGCGAGATTTTCACAGTCCGTCCGGACTGTCAAGGAAGCCGGTAGGGTCGGCCCGTGACCTCCACCCGCCAGGCGCAGCACGCGCGGACGCACCAGAACCTGCTGGACGCGACCGTGCGCTGCCTCGTCGAGTTCGGCTACGCCGGCACCACCACCCAGCGGGTCCAGGAGCGGGCGGGGGTGTCACGCGGGGCGCTGCTGCACCACTTCGGCTCGAAGCAGGAGCTGTTCGTCGCCGCGATCCACCACGTCGCCGAGGGGCAGCTGGCCCGCGTCCGCGAGGAAGTCCGGGCGGATTCACTGCGCGAGCTGGTCGCCGCCTTGCGGGCGTCGATGTCCGGGCCGCTGTACCTCGCGGGACTGGAGCTGTGGATGGGCGCGCGCACGGACCCGGCGCTGCACGCGTCGCTGGTCCCGGCGGAGCGCGAGCTGGGCCGGGAGCTGCGGGCCGCGTTCGCCGAGGTCTGGCCGTCCGAAGAGGACAGTCGCGTCGCCTTTGACTCCCTGCTGGTGCTGCTGCGCGGGCTCGCGCTCACCAGTGTGCTGCGCGAGGACGAGGCTCTGGCGGACGCGATCGTGGAGCGGTGGCTGGCCGGGCGCGTCTGATTCAGTGCCCGAATGCCTCCGCGAGCCACCAGGAGCCGCCGTCGTCGGCGACCTTCGCGTCGATCACCAGCGGGGCGCCGCGCGGGCCGTCGAGCCAGGCGGTCACCGCCGTGAGGTCCGACGGCTCGCGCACGGTGATCCCGGCACAGCCGAAGCCGCGGGCGATCGCGGCGACGTCGGTGTCCGGGAACTGCACCGTGCCCAGGTCGGCGCCGGTGAAGTGGTGGACTTCCGCGCCGTAGGCGGCGTCGTGGTAGACGATCACCACCAGTGGCAGCCCGAGCCGCACGGCGGTCTCCAGCTCCGAGATCGCCATGTGGAACCCGCCGTCGCCCACGCCGAGCACCGGCAGCCGGTCCGGGCGCGCGAGCGCGGCGCCGATCGCGGTGCCGAGCCCGAGCCCGACGCACTGGTACGCCTGGGTGAAGCAGAACCCGTTCTCGTCCGGCACCGAGAGGTACGCGCTGGGGTAGCCCATGAAGTTGCCCGAGTCGATCGACACCACCCGCTGCGCGGGCAGCAGTTCGTCGAGCCGCGCGCTGAGCGTGCGCGGGTCGATGCGGCCGCCGCCGGAGCGGTCCTCGTGTGCGACGTCGTTCCACCGCACGCCGCCGGCGAGGCGCGCGGCGACCTCGGGGGAGCGATAGCCGGCCGCGTGGTGGCCCCGGGATTCCAGCAGCTCCAAGACATCCACGGCGGTGGCCCCGACGTCGCCGGCCACGCCCAGGTCGACCGGCCGGTGCGCGCCGAGCGCGGATTGCGCCCGGTCGACCTGCGCCAGCCGCGCGTGCGGCCCGAGCAGCTTGCCGTGGCGGGTGGTCCACTGGTTCAGCGCGCAGCCCCAGCCGACCACGAGGTCCGCGCCGGTGATCAGCTCGGCGGCGAGCGGGGACGAGAACCCGCCGCTGATCCCGAGCGCCCACGGGTCGTCGCGGAAGAGCCCGTTCGCGACCGCGGACGTCGCCAGCAGCGCGCCCGACACGTCCGCCAGCGCGCGCAGCACGGTGGCCTGGCCGCGCGCGCCGCGACCGGCGATGAAGACCGGGCGCCCGGCCCCGGCGATCAGCCCGGCCAGCGCGCCGGCCGCGCCGTCCTCCGGGCGGACCGCGGCCGGGCCGGTGAGCTCCGGCAGCGGCGCGGGCTCGGGCGCTTCCTGCTCCTGGACGTCCAGTGGCAGGTTGAGCAGGACCGTCCGGCTCTGCTGCGAAGCGGTCCGGTACGCGCGGACGGTGTCGGCCCGCGCGCTCGCCGCGGAGTGGACGCGTTCGGGCACCGCGCTCACCGCGACGGCGAGCGCGTCCTGGTCGACGGCGAAGTTCGACAGCACGGCGGACCCGGCGGTGTCGGCGGCCAGGACGATCATCGGCGTGCGGCTCTTGGCTGCCTCCGTGATGCCGGTGACGGCGTTGGTCAGGCCGCAGCCCTGGTGCAGGCTGAGCACGGAAACCTCGCCGCTGAGCCGGGCGTACGCGTCGGCCATGCTCGCGGCGCCGCCCTCGTGGCGGGCGGCGACGAACCGGACGCCCGCCGCCCGCAACGCGTTGGTCACCGCGAAGTTGCCGCTGCCGACCACACCGAACACGAGCCCGGCACCGAGGTCGGCGAGTGTCCGCCCGACCAGCTCGGCGACCTTCATGCGGCCCGCTCCACGAGCGCGAGCACCCGCGCCGGGCTGCCGGACCCGCCGACGATCGGCAGCGGGCTGACCACCAGCAGCGTCCCGGTGGCCGGCAACGTGGCGAGGTTCTGCAGCTGGGTGAGGCCGAACTTGCCCGCGCCGAGCAGTAGTTCGTGGCACGGGAAGGCGGGTTCGAGGCCGGGCGCCTGCCCCGCGTCGGTGCCGACGGTTTCCACGCCGAGCCCCGCGATGGCCGTCTCTTCGGCCAGCCAGCGCGCACAGTCGGGCCCGATGCCGGGGGTGTGCGAGCCGGCCTCGTCGGCGTTGAGGAATCGCTCCTGGTCGCTCGCGTGCGCGTCCCAGCCGGTGCGGTAGAGCAGCCAGCCGCCGTCGGGCAGCGCGCCGTGCTCGGCCTCCCACTCGTGGACGTCGTCGACCGACAGCAGGAAGTCCGGGTTGCCCGCGGCTTTCCGGGACGCGTCAAGCACCACGGCGGGCGCGACGAGCGTCCGGAGCGGCACCTGCGACACGTCGGCACCGTCCTTTCCGGACACCCAGTGCACGGGCGCGTCGAAGTGGGTGCCGGTGTGCTCGCCGGTGTGGATGTCGTTCCAGTACCAGCGCGGCCCGCGCTCGTCGTAACGGCTGATTTCCTCCAGCCGGAACGGGATGGTGTTCGCGAACGGCTCCGGCAGCTGCAGGATCGGGGTGTCCGGCGTCAGCGGCGCGGTGAGGTCCACGACCTCGATCCCGCCGCCGGTGATCGCCGCGCTCAGCTGGGCCAGCAACGACATGCGTCCTCCAGTGCTCGTCCGGGAGTGCCTGCGGGTGACCCTAGTGCGGGTGCAGGACTCGTGAGTGTTTATGACGGTTAGAACCGTCATAAACACTCACGAGCCCTAGGCTGGACGCCCATCACCACCGTCCATCGGGAGTCACCGTGTCCGACGCCTCCGCCGCACTGGCCGCCTTCGGTTTCGAGCTGGGGGTGCTCAAGCGCGTCCGCCGGACGGGCTGGTGGCAGGTCGGCGTGCGGGACCCGGAGTCGGTGGCCGAGCACACGATGCGCGCCGCCCAGCTGGCCGCGCTGATCGCCGCGGAGGAGGGCGCGTCGCCGGAGCGGGCGTCGTTCCTGGCCCTCTGGCACGACACCCAGGAGACCCGCACCGGCGACCTGCCGCACACCGCCGCGCCGTACCTGGCCAAGCCGGACCCGCGCGCCATCACCGAAGACCAGACCGAAGCGCTGCCCGGCGCCTCCCAGGCCGTCGTCCGGGACGCGGTCGACGAGTACGAGGACCGGGAGTCGCCGGAGTCCCGCTGCGCGAAGGACGCGGACAAGCTGGAGATGCTCCTGCAGGCGCTGGAATACCGGGACCTGGGAGCGTCCTCAGTGGACGAATGGCTGGCTTCGGCCCAGCAGGGTCTGTACACCCGGACCGCCCGTGACCTCGCCGCCGCGGCGCTGGAACTCACGCCGCTGTCCTGGCGCACCCGTTAACCCGTTCGGATCTTGAAACGGTTGGAAAGCCACCGACCGGGGAATCCTCTTACCAGTGGGACTACTCGGGAGGCGCACGATGAAACGGAGTATCACAGCGGTAATCGCCAGTGCGGCCGCGGTGGCGGCGACCATCGGGTTCACCGGCAGCGCGGAGGCGGCGGGACCGCCGTGCGGCGCCCAGGCGAAGGCCTGCGTGCAGCTGCACACCAACACGGCGTGGCTGATGGACGGCGGCGCCGTGGTGCGGGGCGGGGTGCCGATCACCGTCGGCAAGGCCGCGTTCCCGACGCCCGCGGGCACGTTCCGCGTGCAGTACAAGGACATCGACCACTACAGCAAGCAGTTCAACGGGCCGATGCCGTACTCGGTCTTCTTCACCACCACGGGCGTCGCGTTCCACCAGGGCAGCCTGAAGGTGCAGTCCCACGGCTGCGTGCACCTTTCGCACGCCGACGCCGTGGCGTTCTACAACGCGCTGCACCCCGGCGACGTCGTCCAGGTCGTGAAGTGACCGGCCTCGCCGTAGCTCAATCCTTACTGCGCGCGTAGTGCCGCGCGGCCTTGGCGCGGTTGCCGCAGGTGGCCATGGAGCACCAGCGGCGGCTGCGTTTCGGGCTGGTGTCGTAGAAGTACAGGACGCACTCGGGGTGCGCGCAGCTGCGAACGCGGGACGCGTCGGCGGTGAGCAGCTCCAGGTAGTTCACCGCGGCGAGCCAGCCCGCGCGCTGGTCCGGGTCGGCCACCTCGGCGACCACTTCCGGGCCGGACGCGCCGAGAACCGGGCGGTGCCGTCCCCAAGCCAGCACGGTGTTCAGCCCGTCCAGCGCGGCGTTCAGCTCTTTCCGGGTCCCTTCACGCGCCGAGCCGAGTTCCGCGGCGGAGGCCTTGGTGTGCGCGCGGATCGCCTCGCGGGCGGTGACCAGGGCCGACCGCGCGGCGGCGGTGGCGGGCAGGCCGAGGTCGTTCTGCTCCAGCCAGATCCGCATGCCGCCGGTGTCGGTGAGCAGGTCGGCGGGCCCGCCGCGTCCGATCCACGTGGTGTTCAGGAGGTCGAGGCCGAGGGGCTCGCCGAGGAGGGGCCGTTCCATGCCGCTCATCCTAACCCATGATGGAGCATTGACAGGTTGTCCTATAACTGGTCATAGTGGTTCTGCTGGTTAGTTGGACCGAAGGAGACCCCGTGACCACGTCTGTTACGCCCACCGCGGTGAAAACCGGGCATGTCGGCTTGAACGTCACCGACCTGGCCCGCTCACAGGTCTTCTACGAACGGGTCCTCGGCCTGCAGGTCCTGCAGAGCGGCCGCGACGGCGACCGCGAGTGGGCGTTCCTCGGCCGCGACGGGCAACTGATGATCACGCTGTGGCGCCAGTCCGAGGGCCGCTTCGCCACCGCGCTGCCGGGCCTGCACCACCTCTCGTTCCAGGTCGGCTCGCTCGACGAGGTCCGGGCGGTGCGGGAAGGGCTGCTCGCGCTTGGCGTGGAGCTGCATTACGACGACGTGGTCCCGCACGCCGAGGGCAGTGACTCGGGCGGCGTGTTCTTCACCGACCCCGACGGCATCCGCCTCGAGGTGTACGCGCCGAGCGGGCTGGCCGGCGCCCCGGCCGCCGGTGAGGCCCCGGCCTGCGGTTTCTTCTGATCCCCGTGGGCGTCTACCACGCGGGTGAGCTGGCCGCGCAGGCCAAAGCCGGGGTGAGCGCGGAGGCGGCGCGGGTCGGCGCGATCGTCCGCACCTCCGTGCCGGCGGCGGCCGCCGCGTTCCTCGCCGAGCGGCCCATGATCGTCGTCGGCGCGGCGGACGAGGACGGCCGGATGTGGGCCTCGCTGCTCACCGGGCCGCCGGGGTTCCTGCGGGCCGAGAGCGGCCGGGACGTCCTCGACATCGCCGCCGAACCGCTGCCGGGCGACCCGCTCGCCGGGGTGCTGCACCGGGGCGGCCGGGTCGGCGCCATCGCGGTGGACCCCGGCACGCGGCGGCGGATGCGGATCAACGGCGTCGCCGAGCCGGGCCCACACGGCGTGCGCATCGTCGCGGACCAGGTGTACTCCAACTGCCCCAAGTACATCCAGCGCCGTGACCTGCTCGCGGTGCGCGAGGAGCGGCAGGCCGAAGTGACCGTGTCGTCCACATTGGACAGCGCGGCTTCGGTTCTGGTGGGCAGTGCCGACACGTTTTTCCTCGCCACGTCCTCCGGAAGCGGCGACTGTGACGCCTCCCACCGCGGCGGCGGGCCCGGCTTCGTCCGGGTCCACGACGAGCGCACGCTGAGCTGGCCCGACTACCCGGGCAACACGATGATGATGACACTCGGCAACCTGGAGCAGAACCGGCGCGCGGGGCTGTTGTTCGTCGGCTGGTCGAGCGGGACCACGGTGCAACTCACCGGTACCGCGGCCGTCGACTGGACGGGGCCGGCGCGCGAGACCCGCTTCACCGTGGAGCAGGTGCGCCGGACGATCGGGGCGAGCCCGTTGCGCTGGGGCGAGCCGGAGCTGTCCCGGTTCAACCCCGCCGTCGCGTGAATCCCGCCCGCTAGGCTGACGGGATGGATCTCGCCGTGCGCTACGGACCGGAGCCCGACCAGGTCGCCGACGTGTTCTTCCCGCCCGACGCCGCGCCCGCAGCGCTGGTTCTGGTGCTGCACGGCGGATCCTGGCGGGTCGAGAACGACCGGGGCTACCTCGAGCCGGAGGCACGGGCGCTGGCCGCGAACGGTTACGCGGTGGCGAATGTGGAGTACCGGCGCGTCGGCGCGGGTGGCGGCTGGCCCACGACGTTCACCGACGTCGCGCTCGCGGTCGACACCCTCCCGGCGCTCGTCGCGCGGCAGTGGCCCGGGCGCGTCGACACCGAGCGAGTGGTGCTTCTCGGTCACTCCGCGGGCGGGCAGCTCGCGCTCTGGGCGGCGGCGCGCGACCGGCTGCCCGAAGGCGCGCCGGGACGGCGGCCCGGACCGGTGCCGCTCGCCGGAGTCGTCGCCGTGGCACCGGTCTCCGCACTGACCGAAGCCTTGCGCTACGCGGGTGGGCTCGGCGCCGTCACCGGCCTGCTCGGTGGTGGCCCCGAGGACGTGCCCGGCCGGTACGCCGCGGCGGATCCCCTGACGCTCGGCCCGATCGGGGTGCCGGTGGTGGTGATCCACGGCGACCGGGACACGGCCGTGCCGCCCGTCATGTCGCGTCTGTATACCGAGGCGACCGGCGCCGAGCTGGTGACCGTGCCGGGCGCCGGGCACTTCGACATCACCGTGCCCGGCGGTCTCGCGTGGACGTCCATTGTGGACTCCGTGGGACGGCTGGCGGAGGAGCGGTGTGTCCGGCTCCCGTGACGGGCGGCTGCCCGCGATCGGTTTCGTCCGCACCGCCCGGACGGAGCTGGAGCGCACGCCCGTCCAGGCGGCCGCCAACCGCGGCGAGGAGGGCGTGCTGGAGATCGAGGAGGAGTACGCCGAGGGCCTGGCCGGGCTGGCCGGGTTCGACTACGCGTGGCTGCTCAGCTGGCTCGACCGCCCGGACCGGCCGTCGGCCGAGCTGACGCAGGTGCCGTACTTGCTGCGCCGCGAGCGGCGCCGGATGGGCATCTTCGCCACGCGCGGGCCGCGGCGGGTGAACCCGATCGGGCTGAGCCTGGTGCGGCTGCTGGAGGTCTCGGGCCGCACGGTGCGCTTCGCCGGCGTCGACCTGCTCGACGGCACGCCGATACTGGACCTCAAGCCGTACGTGACGAAGTTCGACCGGCCGCCGGGGGAGCCGCGGTGCGGCTGGTTCGACGGTGTCGCGGTGCCCGAGGGCGTCACTCCGGAGGACCTGGCCTGAGTAAAACGGGCGTTACCTGGCGCCATGGGGAACCCCGATTTCCCCTTGTGGTGCAACGGATCAGCGAGTAAAGGAACCATTACCTTCGGCGGTTCGTTGACGCCCCATGGAGCCCACTGTGATCGAGCTGGGCCGCCGCGACCTGCTCGTGGTGGCCGGGATGCCCGGGGCGGGCAAGACGACCATGCTCCGCCGGGCCGCCGGCGCGCTGCCGGTCCTCGACTCCGACCAGGTCCGCGTGCGGCTGGCGGACCTGCTGCCCGACGCCGTGCCCTACCGCTGGTACCGGCCGCTGGTGCACCTGTGCCACCGCACCCGGATCGTCGCGCGGGCGGCAGGCACCCGCGGGCCGCTGGTGGTGCACGAGCCGGCCACGCGCGCGTCGACCCGCCGCTGGCTCGCGGCCGTCGCCGCGGTCACCGGGCGCCCGGCGCGGCTGCTGTGGCTGGACGTCACGGCCGAAGAGGCGCTGGCCGGCCAGCACAGCCGGGGCCGGCTGGTACGCGCCCGGTCGTTCGCCCGGCACGCGGCGCGCGCGGCGCGGATGCGTGAGGCGCTGGCCGACGGCTCCCGGCCGCCCGGCTGGCACAGCGTCCACGTCCTCGGCCGCCCGGCCGCCCGCCGCGCCGTGCTCGTGTTCACTCCGGCCGGAACGGTCAGAACACCCGTACCCTCAACGGTTTCCGGGTCCAGGAGCGCCGGATGAGCCCGGCGGTCATTGCGCGCGCAGCACCCGCCGGTGCAGCCCGCCGTCCAGTTCGGCGGCCGCGGCCAGGTCGACGCGGACGGTGTGGATCAGGCCGGTGAAGGTGTTGTCCAGCGCCGGGTAGTCGTCGGTCACCGGGGTGCCGAGGTCGACGCCGACGTCCAGGGTCTCGTCGAAGGAGAAGTAGTACGGGATGGTCCGCTCGACCCGGCCGGTCGCCTGTTTCTCGCCGTCGACGGTGAGCACGGCGGTGCCGCCGCGGCCGAGCCCGCCGCCGTCGTAGTCGAAGTCCAGCCGCACCTCGTGCCGTCCCGGCGGGAGCACCGCGGTGGCGGCGACGGTGAACAGCTCGAGCCCGAAGTAGTTGTAGACGTACGCCGGGCGCCCGGCCGTGAAGTAGAGCGCCCAGCCGCCGAACCGTCCGCCCTGGGCTATCACGACGCCGGTCACGGGCTCGGCGGGCACTTCGAGATCGGCGGTGACGGCGTGCGAACGGTTCTTGACGTTCGGCGTCGTCTCCTCGGTGAAGCGGCGCATCCCGCCGCGGTAGGTCACCGAGGTGCGGTCGCCGAGCAGGTCGATCCGGCCGGCCAGCCGGGGGTTTTCCCGCTCGGTCACCCGGTCGTCGAGCGGGAACACCTGGTGTTTCGCGGCCTCGACGAGGAACAGGTCCTGCAGCGCCCGCAGCCGCTCCGGGTGCGCCGCGGCGAGGTCGTGCGCCTGGCTCCAGTCGGTGGTCAGGTCGTACAGCTCCCAGACGTCGGCGGTGAACGGCCGCCGCCCGGTGGGCACCATCTCCCACGGGACGCCGTGGCGGGTCACCGCCATCCAGCCCTCGTGGTAGATGCCGCGGTTGCCGCACATCTCGAAGTACTGCGTGTGGTGGCACTCGGGCGCGGCGGCGTCGGCCAGCGTCGCGCGCAGGCTCGTGCCCTCGATCGGCTGCTGTGTGACGCCGTCGACGCTGAACGGCGCGGGGATGCCGGCGCAGTCGAGCACGGTCGGCAGCACGTCGATCACGTGCCCGAACTGGTGGCGCAGCCCGCCGCCGGACGCGCCGCCGGCCGGCCAGCGCACGATCAGCCCGTCGCGGGTGCCGCCGAGGTGTGAGGCGACCTGTTTCGTCCACTGGTACGGGGTGTTGAGCGCCAGCGCCCAGCCGGCGGGCGCGATCGGGTAGGTCGACGGGCCGCCGATCTCGTCGAGGTGGCGGATCATCTCCTCGGGGTCGTCGACGATGCCGTGGCCCAGCCGGTGTTCGACGGTGCTGCCCTCGATGCCGCCCTCGCCGGACGCGCCGTTGTCGCCCAGCACGTACAGGAACAGCGTGTCGTCCAGGACGCCCAGCTCGTCGAGCGCGTCGACGAACCGGCCGACCTGGGTGTCGGCGTGCTCGGTGAAGCCGGCGAAGGTCTCCATGAAGCGGGCGCCGAGGGTGCGCTGGGTGTCGGTCAGCTCGTCCCAGTGCGGCACGCCTTCGGCCCACGGGGCCAGCTCGGTGTCCGCCGGGACGACGCCGAGTTCCTTCTGCCGCGCCAAAGTCCGCTCCCGCTGATGGTCCCAGCCGTGGTCGAAGCGGCCGCGGTAACGGTCGCGCCACTCCGGTCCGACGTGCAGCGGCGCGTGCGCGGCCCCGAGCGCGAGGTAGGTGAAGAACGGGCGGTCCGGGGTCAGCGTGTGCTGCGTGCGCACCCAGTCGACGGCGTGGTCCACCAGGTCCTCGGTGAGGTGGTAGCCCTCCTCCGGGCGGCGGGTGGGCTCGACCGGCGTGGTGCCCTGGTACAGCAGCGGGTACCAGTGGTTCATCTCGGCGCCCATGAAGCCGTAGAAGGTGTCGAAGCCCTCGCCGGTGGGCCAGCGGTCGAACGGGCCGACGGCGCTGATCTCGCGTGGCGGCGTCTGGTGCCACTTGCCGAACGCGGCGGTGCTGTAGCCGTTGCGTGTGAGGATCTGGGCGAGCGTGGCCGCGCTGCGCGGCCGGAACCCGTTGTATCCGGGCGCGGCGGTGGCCATCTCGGTGGTGCCGCCCATGCCGACGGAGTGGTGGTTGCGCCCGGTCATCAGCGCCTGCCGGGTCGGCGAGCAGAGCGCGGTGACGTGGAAGCGCGTGTAGCGCAGGCCGTCGGCGGCGAGCCGGTCGGCCGCGGGCATGGCGCACGGGCCGCCGAACGCGCTGGACGTGCCGAACCCGAGGTCGTCCACCAGCACGATCACCACGTTCGGCGCACCCCGCGGCGGCGGCACCGGGCCGATCGGGGTGAACGCCTCCCGCTGCTCGCGCGCGTCGAGCGCGGCCGCCACGGGGTCGGCGGCGTCCGGGCGGGGCAGCACGTGCCGGCCGGCGGGGAAGGCGGGCATGGTGGTGGATCCTTCCGAAGTGGACGGACGGAACCCTTTGACGGGCAGGGAATTCCGCGATCCCAGCAGCTTCACACGGGTCGGCCCCGCGTGGCGGCGCACGGGTGGGTGGACCGAGACCGGAAGTGGATCCGGCCGGTAGACGATCACTATCGGGCCTGGTCGATACCTCGCCGAAGATATTCCTTGACACGACTATTCGACGTGGAGAATACTTCAGGTCATGGACGCGATCGTTTCAGCACTGGGGGACGCCACGAGGTGGCGCATCGTGGAGCTGCTCGCGCAGTGGCCGCGCTCGGTCGGGGAGCTGGCCGAGCTGACCGGCTCGCGTCAGCCGCAGACGACGAAGCACTTGCAGACCCTGGCCCGCGCCGGCCTCGTCACCGTCTACCCGCTGGGGCAGCGCCGCGTCTACGCGGTCGAAACCGGTCCGCTGACGGCGCTCGGAGACCGGCTGCGGGAGCTGGTCGAGGCCGCCGAGGCACACGGGGGCGAGCGGGACGTCATCGCGCGCTACCGCGCCGCCATCGAGGCGGACGCCGCGGTCGCGGACCGGGACCAGTGGGCGGACGGGCGGACCTTCTCGTTCGACCGCGAGCTGGCCGCGTCGCCGGAGGTCGTCTGGCGGCACTGGACCGACCCGGAGCTGCTGGCTTCCTGGTGGGCTCCGGCGCCGATGGTCGCGACCGACTGCGCTCTCGAGCCGAAGCCCGGGGGCCGCGTCGTCCTCGAATACCGCGACGCGGAAGGAAATCAGTACCGCTCCGAAGGGCGGGTCCACACCGCGAAGCGACCGCAGCACCTCGTGTTCGACCTGTCGGTGCTGGACGCGGCGGGCGCCGTCTCGTTCACCGGGCACTACGACCTGGCGCTCACCCCGGCGCCGGGCGGTACCCGGCTCCGGCTCGACCTGGGCATCACCAAGACGACCGTCGAGGCCGTCCCGTTCATCGCCGGCATCGAAACCGGCTGGGGCCAGGTGCTCGGCAACCTCGCCGAAACCCTCGGCAAAGCCAAGCGTGTCAAGCGAAAGGACCCCCAGTCATGACCAGCAGCACCGGACGCAGAGTCACCGCCAACCTGAACCTCACCCTCGACGGGCGCTACCACGGCCCGGGCGGGCCCGGCGACATGGGCGCGATCGTCTCGTACGCGGCCACCGAGGTCGCGCGCAACCACCTCGACCGCATCCACGAGTCCGCGACGACGGCCGTGCTCGGCCGCTTCAACGCCGAGGGCTTCCTGGGCTTCTGGCCGACGATCCTGGACAACGAGAGTGCCGACCCGCGCGACCGCGGTTACGCGAAGTGGCTCGTGGACGCCGAAAAGGTGGTCCTCTCCAGCACTTTGACCACAGCGCCGTGGGAGCGTACCCGCGTGGTGAACGCCCCGGCCGTGGACGTCGTCACCGGGCTCAAGGCCACCGGCGAGGGCGACATCCTGGTCAACAGCAGCGCGAGCGTGATCAAGCCGCTGCTCGCGGCGGACCTGGTCGACCGGCTGTACCTGATGATCTGCCCCGAGATCGCCGGCGGCGGCCCGCGGCTGTTCGACGACGGCCTTCCGGCGTCGAAGTGGAAGCTCGCCCACCACGAGGCCGGCGAGCTGGGCGAGCTGGCGCTGGTCTACGACCGCGTCCGCTGATCAGGACTCGTGAGTGTTGATGACGGTTCTAAGTGCCTGTTTGTGATCCCGGTTTCGGGTATGGGTCGGGCCTCTGCTAGTGATCTTGACACCACATCTCGATCTCTAGCAGAGGCCCGGTTTCCCTTTGTACCTTGCCGTGGATCGGCCCACGTCAGTGGGCTGTCGTTCCCGTCGCTACCCGTCGGACACCACCGATGCCGAGTGGGCGTTGCTGGAGCCGTTGCTGCCCAGGCCTGCATGTGCGACCGAGCTGGGTGGCCGGCCGGAGAAACATCACCGGCGCGCGGTCGTGGACGCGCTGCGCTACGTGACCGACAACGGCATCAAATGGCGGGCGTTACCAGCGGACTTCCCGCCATGGCAGACGGTGCACGGATTCTTCACCCGCTGGAGCAAAGCCGGGGTGTTCGACAAGATCCGCGACCAGTTGCGCGAGAAGATCCGGTCGCGAGCGGGGCGGAATCCGGCGCCGTCCGCAGCGGTGATCGACTCCCAGTCGGTCAAGGCCGCCGAGACCGTCGGCCGCCCGTCGCGCGGCTATGACGGCGGGAAGAAGATCGACGGCCGCAAACGCCACATCGCCACCGACACCCAAGGACTGCTGCTGGTGGTCCTGATCACCGCAGCCAGCGTGCAGGACCGCGCCGCAGCCCGCGACCTGCTCTCGGCGCTGCACACCGCCTACCGCGGCATCACCTGGGTCTGGGCCGACGGCGGCTACACCAGCAAAGCACTGGTCGACTGGGCACAAGACACACTGCATCTCACCTTCGACATCGTGAAGAAAATCGTCGGCCAGACCACCTTCATCATCCTGCCCCGGCGCTGGGTCGTCGAACGCACCTTCTCCTGGATCACCCAAGCACGCCGCAACGCCCGCGACTACGAACGACTACCCGACCACTCCGCCGCATTCGTCAACAACGCCATGATCACTATGATGACCAGACGCCTCACCCGCCCAACAAAGCGGGCCAGAACCACCTAACCAAGTTCCAAGACAGGCACTAACCGTCATCAACACTCACGAGTCTTTCGGGACCAGGGCGACGAACTCCGCGGCCGCCGGGGAAAGCGGGCCGGCGCGCCAGACCAGCCGGCCGCGCCGGACCAGGCGCGGGAGCAGCGGCACGATCACCGCACCCTGGCGGCGGGCGTCCTCGGCCATGGCGCGGGGGAGCAGCGCCGCCCCGGCGCCCGCGAGGACCAGCGGGACCATCATCGCCCGGTGCTCGGTCTCGACGACGATCCGCGGCTCGCTGCCGGAGCCGCGCAGGGCGTCGTCGACGAGCCAGCGCGTGGCGGTGCCGCGCGGCGTCGTGACCAGGTCCAGTTCGGCCAGCTCGGACTGGGGCAGGGCTTCGGTGCGCGGGGAGTCCGCGGGCAGCACCGCGAACACCTCCTGCTCGGCCAGGTCCACCCCGGTCAGCCCGGGGGTGTCCGAACCGGACTCGACGAGCCCGACCTCGCTCTGCCCGTCGCGGACGCGGTTGAGCACGTCGGACCCGGTCTCCGGCGCGCGGACGCGCACTCGCACCTTCGGGTGCCGCGTGCGGAACCGGCCCAGCATCGCGGCCAGCGGGTCGACGGCCAGCGTGGTCTGCGACGCGATGTCCAGCGTCCCGCCGCCGAGCCCGAGCACCTCGCGCACCGCCGCGTCCGCGGTCCGCAGGTCACGCAGGATCTGGCGGGCCGGGGCGACCAGCGCGGTGCCCGCGGCGGTCAGCTCGGCGCCGTGCGGGAGCCGGTGGAACAGCAGGCCGCCGAGCTGTTTCTCCAGCGCGCGCACTGCGTGGGACAACGAGGGCTGGGCGACGTGCAGCCGTCGCGCGGCGTTGGTGAACCCGCCGTGATCGACCACGGCGAGGAAGTACTCCAGCTGGCGGCGCTCCATCCCCGGCGGCCGGGGTCAGACCACGGGGGCCGGCCGCCGCAGGGCCTGGCGGCGCAGCCGGGTGAACTGCTTGGCGCTGTTGAGCGCGAAGACCCCGACGGTGGCGCCGTCACGCTGATACGTCGCCACGAAAGCGCCGTCCTCGGCCGTACCCTCCACGAACACCACCTCGTCGCCGGGCTCGGGGTGCCCGGCGAGCTGCAGGGTACCCGAGTACTGGTCGGACCAGACGTACCCGCTCGGGGCGTAGTGCCGCGTGACGTGCCCGGCCAGCAGGTTCGCGACGGCCACGGGCGCCTGCTCGCTCGCGTTCGTCCAGTGCTCGTGCCGGTGCCGGGCGCCGGTTTCCGCGTGGCGGTACGCCGCGACATCGCCGACCGCGACGACGTTCGGCAGCCCCGTGACCAGGCCGCTGGAGGTGTGCACGCCGTTGCCGACGTCGAGGCCGGAGCCGGCGAGCCAGTCCGTGGCCGGGACCATGCCGATGCCGACGACCACCACGTCCGCGGGCAGCTCCTCGCCGCCGGACAGCCGGACGCCGGTCACCCGCGCGCCGGTGGTCAGCAGGGTTTCCACGGCCGCGCCGCAGCGCAACGTCGTGCCGTGCCGGGCGTGCAGTGCCGCGCAGGCCTGCGCGAGCCGCGGGCCGAGCACCCGGGCCAGCGGTGTCTCCAGCGCTTCCAGCACCGTGACGTCGAGGCCCAGCGACCGGGCGGTGGACGCGACCTCGGCGCCGATGAAGCCCGCGCCGACGATCACGATCCTCGCCCCGGGCACGAGTTCTTCCCGTAGTGCCAAGGAATCTTCGAGCGTGCGCAGTACATGGACGCCCGCGATGCCCTCGGTCCCCGGCAGGGTCCGGGCCCGTCCGCCGGTGGCGAGCACTACCCCGTCGACGGCCAGCTCGCCGTCGGAGAGCACCACCCGCCCGGCGGCCGGGTCGAGCCGCTCCGCGCGGGTGCCCAGCCGCAGTTCCAGCGACGCCGTGTCGTCGGCGTCCAGCAGGTCCAGCGACTCGCGCTCCGCCGTGCCGGCCAGGAACGCCTTCGACAGCGGCGGCCGGTCGTACGGCTGGTGCGGCTCCTCGCCGACCAGCACGACCCGCCCGTCGAACCCCTGCGCCCGCAGCTCCTGCGCGGCGCGGGCCCCGGCGAGCGAGGCGCCGATGATCGCCACACTCTTCACGCGGCGTTCTCCCGCGCGTCGGACTGCACATAGACGACGCCTTCGTCCACCAGCACCGAGTACGTGCGCACGGGCTTCTTCGCGGGCAGGCACGAAGGCATCCCGGTCCGCAGGTCGAACAGCGCCGCGTGCAGCGGGCACTCGACGAAGCAGCCCTCCAGCCAGCCCTCCGACAGCGACGCGTCCTGGTGGCTGCAGGTGTCGTCGATCGCGTAGAGCTCACCGTCGGCGTTGAAGACCGCGATCGGCTCGGCTCCCGCGATCCGGACGGATTCGCCGGGGGGCAGTTCGTCCACTGTGCACGCGCGTTGCATCGGGGCCTCCGGGAGGAGATTGAAGGGAGTGTTGCGTATTAAGGAACGCGAGACGCGATACGCAACAAGTCTGAATCCGTGACCGGGTGCCGTCAAGGGTTACGAACCAGTAGATCCGGCGGGATTTTCCCTGCCCGCAAGGGCCTCCGGCGTACGTCAAGGACTCCTTACCCGCGTGGGACGCGGGTAAGGAGTCCTTGACGGAGCGGGGGTCAGGCGGGGAGGTGGCGGTGGAAGGGCTGCTTGATCGGGGCGAGCGGGGTGTTGCCGAGGATCAGGTCGGCGGACTTCTCGGCGGTCATCATCACCGGCGCGTAGATGTTGCCGTTGGGGATGTAGGGCATCACGGACGCGTCGACCACCCGCAGCCCCTCGGTGCCGTGGACCCGCATGGTGGCCGGGTCGACCACGGACAGCTCGTCCACGCCCATCTTGGCGGTGCACGACGGGTGCAGCGCGGTCTCGGCGTCCTTCGCGACCCAGTCGAGGATCTGCTCGTCGGTCTCCACCTCGGGCCCGGGGGAGATCTCGCCGCCGTTGTACGGGTCGAGCGCGGACTGGTTGAGGATCCGGCGCGCCACCCGCACGGCCTCCACCCACTCGCGGCGGTCGTTCTCGGTGGACAGGTAGTTGAACTTCAGCGCCGGGTGCTGACGCGGGTCGGTCGAGGTGATCTTGACCGTGCCGCGGGTGTCGGCGTACATCGGGCCGACGTGCACCTGGTAGCCGTGCCCGCCGGCCGGCACCGAGCCGTCGTAGCGGATGGCCACCGGCAGGAAGTGGAACATCAGGTTCGGGTACGCCACCTCTTCGTTGCTGCGGACGAACCCGCCGCCCTCGAAGTGGTTGGTCGCGGCCGGGCCGGAGCGCAGGAACAGCCACTGCGCGCCGATGTAGGGCCGCTTCCACTTGGCCAGTGAGGGCTGCATGGAGACCGGCTGCTTGCAGGAGTACTGGATGTACACCTCGAGGTGGTCCTGCAGGTTCTCGCCGACGCCGGGCAGGTCCTTGACCACGTCGATGCCCAGCCGCTCCAGCTCGGCCGCGTTGCCGACGCCGGACAGCTGCAGCAGCTGCGGCGTGTTGACCGCGCCGCCGCACAGGATGATCTCCTTGCCGTACACCTCGCCCGGCGCGCCGCGGCCCTCCGAGTACTCGACGCCGATCGCGCGCGTGCCGTCGAAGAGGATCTGCGAGACGAACGCGTGCGTCTTCACCGTCAGGTTCGGCCGGTGCATCACCGGGTGCAGGTACGCGCGGGCGGCCGAGAGGCGGCGGCCCTTGCGGACGTTGCGGTCGAAGGCCGCGAAGCCCTCCTGCCGGTAGCCGTTGACGTCGTCCGTGCGCGGGTAGCCCGCCTCCACGGCGGCGTCGAAGAAGGCTTGGAACAACGGGTTGGTCGCGGGCCCGCGCTCCAGCTCCAGCGGGCCGCTGTGCCCGCGCCACTGCCCGTCCGGCGCGTCGGCGATGCAGTTCTCCATGCGCTGGAAGTAGGGCAGGCAGTGCGCGTAGTCCCAAGTGGACATTCCGGGGTCGCCGGCCCAGCGCTCGTAGTCGAGCGGGTTGCCGCGCTGGAAGATCATCCCGTTGATGCTGCTGGACCCGCCGAGCACCTTGCCGCGCGCGTGGTAGATCCGCCGCCGGTTCATGTGCGGCTCGGGCTCGCTGCGGTAGCCCCAGTCGTAGAACCTGCTGCCGATCGGGAAGGTCAGCGCCGCGGGCATGTGGATGAACACGTCCCACTTGGCGTCGGAGCGACCGGCCTCCAGCACCAGCACCTTCGTGGCCGGGTCGGCCGACAGGCGGTTCGCGAGCGCGCAGCCCGCCGAGCCGCCGCCGACGATGACGAAGTCGTAGCTTTCGGAACTCATCTCTCCTCCTTCTCTATCCGGTCACCGCGTCGGGCGCGTCCGGCTGGTGCTCGGCGCTGGTGTGCCCAGCCGCCCACCGCCGGCGCCGGACGAGCAGCATCGCCCCGCCGACCACGACGATCAGCGCGGTGATCAGCACCGCGCCCCACTGGAAGTACCAGTGGTCGCTGCCGTAGACCTCGGCGCGCGGCCAGAGCAGGTTGATGGTCATGCCGGCCCCGTAGAGCACGGCGACCAGATTGATGAGCGTGCCCCAGCGGCCGAGCTTGAAGTACGGGCCGTGCCCGGGCCGTGGCCACTGGCCCCGCAGCCGGCGCAGCAGCATCGGGGCGGTCACCATCAGGTAAGGGATGTAGAACAGGATGATCGCGGTCGAGGTGAGCACGAAGAACGCGCGCTGGTTGCCGAGGTTGATCAGCAGCACCACCACGGTCAGCCCGCCGGTGATCAGCGCCGGCACCACCGGCGTCTTCGACCGCTTGGACACCTTCGAGAGCGACTTGCTGAACGGCAGGCGGCCGTCGCGGGCCATCGCGAACGTCATCCGGATCGCCGCGGTCTGCACGGCCAGGCAGCACACGGTGATCGCGATCGCCGAGCAGATCAGGAACGCGTCGCCGAGCCCGGTGCCCAGCGTGCTCTTGAGCAGGTACGGCATGCCGGAGGTGCTCAGCTCACTGGCGTTCAGGTCGCCGACCGCCATCATGCCGACGAGCATCATCAGCCCGCCGACCAGGAACGCCGCGGTGATCGCGCGGAGGATGGCGCGCGGCGCGTGCCGGCGCGGCTGCGTGGTCTCCTCGGCGAGCGAGCCCGCCGTGTCGAAGCCGTAGAACACGTACGCGCTCATCAGCGACGCCACCAGGAACGCGCCGAGGTAGCCGAGCGGCTGGCCGGCTCCGGTGCCGTGGGTGTCGAAGACCAGCCCCGGCCCGCGCTTGATGTGCACGGCCAGCGCGATGATCAGCAGCACGCTCGCGATCAGCTCCACGGCCACGCCGAAGTTGTTGATCTTCGCCATCAGCTTGACGCCGATGATGTTCACGATGGTCGCGAACACCACCAGCACGAGCGCGAGGATGATCGCGTTCTGCGCGCCGCCGGGGGTGGAGGTGAGCCCGGCGTCGGCGTCGCTGCCGACGATCTGGAACGCCGTGGACACCTGCGGCAGGATGATCTGGTACGCCACCGCGACGGCCGCGGCGGTCACGATCGCGCCGATGATCATGATCCAGCCGGCCAGCCACGACGTCACGGGTTTCGCGATCTGCTTGGCCCACTGGTAGACCGAGCCGGCGAGCGGGAACTGCCCGGCCAGCTCGGCGAAGCACAGCGCCACGGCCAGCTGGCCGACGAACACCAGCGGCCAGGTCCAGATGAAGGCCGGGCCGCCGGAGCCGAAGCCGAAGAAGAACAGCTGGAACACGCCGGTCATGATCGAGATGTAGCTGAACCCGGCGGCGAAGCTGGAGAAGGAGCCGAGGGAGCGTTCGAGTTCCTGGCGGTAGCCGAACTTCGCGAGCTCGGAGCTGTCGGACCCGTCGCTCCCGGCGGACCCCCCGCCCGTCGGCTTGGATCGTGTGGTCATCGTTTGTCCTTGGGTGGGGTGTGGGGAGAACCGGGGTGGGGGTTGGGGAGCTGGATCAGCCGGCGAACCAGCGTTGCGGGGCGGGCTCGATGTTGTGGTAGATGTGCTTGGCCTCGCGGTACTCGTCCAGCCCCGAAGGGCCGAGCTCACGCCCGATGCCGGACTTGCCGAAACCTCCCCACTCGGCCTGGGGCAGGTACGGGTGGTAGTCGTTGATCCACACGGTGCCGTGGCGCAGCGCCCCGGCGACGCGCTGGGCGCGGCCGGCGTCCGAGGTCCAGACGGCGCCCGCGAGGCCGTAGTCCGTGTCGTTGGCCAGCTCGACCGCTTCGGCTTCGGTGGCGAACCGCTCGACCGTGACCACCGGCCCGAACACCTCCTCCCGCACCACCGCCATGTCCCGCGTGCAGCCGGAGAACACGGTGGGGCGCAAGAAGAATCCGTGACGGAGGTGCTCGTCGGCGGGCCGGGCGCCGCCCGCTCGCAGCGTCGCGCCGGCCTTGATCGCGCCGGCGATGTAACCCTCGACTTTCGCGCGGTGCGCCGCCGACACGAGCGGGCCGGCCTCGGTGTCCGGGTCGAGACCGTTGCCCAGCCGGATCCGGTCGGCCCGCGCGGCCAGCTCGTCGACGAACCGGTCGTGCACGCCGTCCTGGACGATCAGCCGCGCGCCGGCCGAGCAGACCTGTCCGGAGTGGACGAACGCGGCGGCGAGGGCGTAGTCGAGCGCGGTGTCGAAATCGGCGTCGTCGAAGACCACGTTGGGGTTCTTGCCGCCCAGCTCCAGCGCCACCCGGCGGACCCCGCGCGCGGCGGCGGCCATGATCTTCTCCCCGGTGGCCAGCCCGCCGGTGAACGACACCAGGTCCACACCCGGGTGCTCGACCAGCGCGGCGCCCACCGGGCCGGGCCCGAGCAGCAGGTTCACCACGCCCGCGGGCGCGCCGGCCTCCTCGGTCAGCGCGACCAGCGAGACGGTGGTCAGCGGGGTGACCTCGCTGGGCTTGAGCACCACGGTGTTGCCCGCGGCCAGCGCCGGCGCGACCTTCCAGGCCATCTGCAGCAGCGGGTAGTTCCACGGCGCGATCAGCGCGCAGACGCCCACCGGCTCGTGCACGATCCGGCTGATCGCCTTCGGGTTCCCGGTGTCCACCACACGCCCGGCGTCGGCGGCGGCGAGGCTCGCGTAATAACGGAAGACGGCGGTGACGTCGTCCACGTCGATGCGCCCCTCGGCCAGCGTCTTGCCGGTGTCGAGGCTTTCGGTGCGGGCGAGGTCTTCGCGGTCTCGCTGCAGCAGGGCGGCGATGCGGGTCAGCAGGTCGGCCCGTTCACCCGTCGTGGTCGTCCGCCAGGGCCCGCTGTCGAAGGCACGGCGGGCGGCGGTGACCGCGGCGCCGACCTCGGCCGGCCCGGCGACGGCCACGGTTCGCAGCACTTCGCCGGTCGCAGGGTTGAGTACTTCGGCACGCGCCCCCTCGGACGCTTCGGTCCAGATCCCGTCGATGTGGAGGTCCTTCATCAGGCCTTCCCGTGCTCGCGGAGCCGGTTGCCCCGATTGCGGACGTGACGCGGGGCACTTCGAGTGCGTACATTTGTACGCGAAGCATGTACACATGTCCACAACGAGTTCTCTGGGTTTTCCTGGGCGTAACTCGGTGCGGCCGGTGAGCGAAGGAGCTGCGGGGCGATGGCGACGAGGGAGTCGGCCGGGCGCCGGCTGCGGGGTCCGAACGACCCGGAGCGGCGCGCGCGGATCGCGAAGGCGGCCATCCAGGTGGTCGCGGAGCGGGGCATCGACGGGCTGACCCACCGCGCCGTCGCGGCCGCGGCCGACGTGCCGCTCGGCTCGACCACCTACCACTTCGCGACGCTCGACGACCTGCTCGAGGTCGCGTTGCACGAGGCGGCCGAGAACAACGTGCGCGAGCTGCGGGAGTGGGAGCAGGCGCTGGCGCCGGACGCCGATTTCGCGACGGCGCTGGCCGAGCTGGTGATGGGCTACATCCACGAGCTGTACCCGCACACCGTCGTCGAGTACGACCTTTACGTCGCGGCCCTGCACCGGCCACGGCTGCGCCCGGCGAGCGCGGCGTGGGACGACGCCCTGATCGAGCTGTTCCGCTCCCGCACCGACCCGCTCACCGGACGGCTGCTCGCCGGGCTCTTCTGCGGCCTGCTCATGCAGGCGGCGCTGGCCGAGCCCCAGCCGGACCACGCCGAGATCGAGGCGCTCTTCCGCCGGGCCATCGAGGGGCCCGCCGCCTGACGGGCGACTTTGCCCGATTGGCCCTGCTGCCGGATCGGGCCCACTGTCGGATCCGGCCGACCGCCTGACCGCGCCACTGCCGGATCAGGCTCGCCGCCGGTCGGCCCTGCGCCCTGCTCCGCTCCGCCGTCCGAGTGGCCCGCCGCTCGCCCGCGTCGTCACGGCGCGGGCGGTAGCACCGCGTTCACCTGCCGGAAACCGTGATCGCGCAACAGGTTCCCCTACCGGCCGGTAATCGGGTGACGCGTAAATCCGTTCTTGACACCTGCCCCGGCGCGCCCGCACTCTGTTCCGTAGAGAGCAACCCGTCGCGTAATGCGCAACTACTTCGCTCTTGATCCCCCATATTCTTCGCGGAGAGGAGTGGAGTCTGTGCCGCAGCAGGTTCGCGGTGTGGTCGCGCTGAAGCGCGGGGCACCGGTGGAAGTCGTGGACATCGTGGTCCCGGACCCCGGCCCGGGCGAGGCGGTGGTCCGGGTCCAGGCGTGCGGGGTGTGCCACACCGACCTGCACTACCGGGAAGGCGGCATCACCGACGAGTTCCCGTTCCTGCTCGGCCACGAGGCCGCCGGGATCGTGGAGGCCGTCGGCGCGGGTGTCACCGACGTGGCGCCGGGCGATTTCGTGGTGCTGAACTGGCGCGCGGTCTGCGGCGTCTGCCGGGCCTGCCGCCGCGGCCGGCCCTGGTACTGCTTCGACACGCACAACGCGGCCCAGCCGATGACGCTCGCCGACGGCACGCCGCTCGCACCCGCGCTCGGCATCGGCGCGTTCGCGGAGAAGACGCTGGTCGCCGCCGGCCAGTGCACGAAAGTCGCGCCCGGCGTCCGGCCCGAGGTGGCCGGGCTGCTCGGCTGCGGCGTGATGGCGGGGATCGGCGCGGCGATCAACACCGGCGGCGTCGGCCGTGGCGACTCGGTGGCCGTGTTCGGCTGCGGGGGAGTGGGCGGCGCGGCGATCGCCGGGGCGGCGCTGGCGGGCGCGACCGAGGTGATCGCGGTGGACGTCGACGAAACGAAGCTCGCGCTGGCCCGCCGGCTCGGCGCCACCCGGGTCGTCAACGCCCGCGAGGCCGACCCGGTCGAGGCGATCCGCGAGCTGACCGGCGGGCACGGCGCGGACGTGGTGATCGACGCGGTCGGCCGGCCCGAGACATTCCAGCAGGCCTTCTACGCGCGTGACCTGGCCGGCACCGTGGTGCTGGTCGGCGTGCCGACTCCGGAGATGCGGCTGGAACTGCCGCTGATCGACGTCTTCTCGCGCGGCGGGGCGGTGAAGTCCTCGTGGTACGGCGACTGCCTGCCCGCGCGCGACTTCCCGATGCTGCTCGACCTGCACCGCCGGGGCCGTCTCCCGCTGGACGAGTTCGTCAGCGAGACCATCGAACTGGACGGCGTGGAGCGCGCGTTCGACACCATGCGCAGCGGCCGCGTGCTGCGTTCCGTGGTCACGCTCCCCTGAATGCCACCCCACCCAGAAAGGAGCACCGCCGGTGACCACCACCGACCTGCCGCAGAGCCTGCTGCCCACGTTGTCCGGCCGGTACTACACGGACCCGGCGATCTTCGCGCGGGAGCAGGAAAAGATCTTCGAGACCGACTGGTTCTGCGCCGTGCGTTGCGCCGACCTGGCCGCGCCCGGCGCGTTCGAGACCGTCCAAATCGGACGCGAGAGCGTGATCGTCGCGCGGGCGCGGGACGGGAAGCTGGGCGCCTTCCTCAACGTCTGCCGGCACCGCGGCGCCCGGCTGTGCACCGAGGAGACGGGCCAGGTAAAGCGGGCGTTCCAGTGCATGTACCACGCCTGGACCTATGGGCTCGACGGCAAGCTGATCGCCGCGCCGAACCTCACCGGCATGCCCGACGTCGACCGCACCGAGTACGGCCTGACCAGGGTGCACCTGCGGGAGTGGCTCGGTTACGCCTGGGTCAGCCTGGCCGAAGAGCCGCCGTCCTTCGAGGGCACCGTGATGGCCGACGTCGCCGACCGGCTCGGGGGCCTGCAGGAGCTCGACGCCTACGGGATCGGGGACCTGGCGCTGGGCAAGCGCATCGAGTACGACGTGAAGGCGAACTGGAAACAGATCATCGAGAACTTCATGGAGTGCTACCACTGCGCCACGATCCACCCGGAGCTGACGGAGGTGCTGCCGGAGTTCGCCGACGGTTACGCCGCGCAGTACTTCGTGGGCCACGGCGCGGAGTTCGGCGAGGAGGTCGCGGGGTTCACCGTGGACGGCAGTGAGGGCGTCGAGCGGCTGCCCGGAGTGGGGGAGCACCAGGACCGCAAGTACTACGCGATCACCGTCCGGCCGCAGGTGTTCGTGAACCTGGTGCCGGACCACGTGATCCTGCACCGGATGTTCCCGCTCGCCCCGGACCGCACGATCGTCCGCTGCGACTGGCTGTACCTGCCCGGGGTGGTGGAGTCCGGAGTGGACCTGACGCGGTCGGTCGAGCTGTTCCACCGCGTGAACCAGCAGGACTTCGAGGCGTGCGAACGCTGCCAGCTCGCGATGGACTCCCGCTCGTACGCCCGCGGCGGCGTGCTGGTGCCCAGCGAGCACCACATCGGCTTGTTCCACGACTGGGTCCGCGCGCGGACCGAAGGCTAGATCAGCGCGCGGATCGCCTGCTCGAAGCCGGTCACGTGGTCGAGCGTCAGCTTCGCGGCCTTCTTCGCGTCGCCGTCGATGATGGCGGTGAGCAGCGGGGCGTGCTCGTTCACGTGGCCGGCCATCCCGCGCAGGCGCGGGAGGAAAACGCACCAGATGCGGGTGGCGAGGTTGTCGTAGTGGATCAGCGTGTCCTCGAGGAACGGGTTGTGCACACAGGCGTACACGGCCCGGTGCAGCTCGAGGTCGATCCGCAACAGGTCGGTGTTCTCAGCGGGCTGTCCGGTGTCGAGCCGTTCGCGCAACGCGGTGAGCCGTTCGCGGTCCGCTTCGGTCGCGCGCTCGGCCGCCGCCGCGGTGGCGGCCGGCTCCAGCGTGCGGCGGACCTCGGAGATGTGCGCGAGGTCGGAGATGTTGACGTCGGTGGCGAACGTGCCCCGGCGCGGGTAGGCGACGACCAGCCGCTCGGCCTCCAGGCGTTTGAGCGCCTCGCGGATCGGCGTGCGGCCCATGCCGAGCGCACCGCCCAGCCACTCCTCGTTGATCGGGTCGCCCGGCTTGATGTCGAGCATGACGAGGCGGTCGCGGACGAACAGGTACGCCTGCTCGGCCAGCGACGGCCCGGTGACCGGCATCGGCTGGACGGGCGGCTGAGTGTTGACCTGGGTGCTCACCCCGCCTACCCTACCGTGAAGATTGATATATCAGTAGTCGACCAGAAGTTCTTTGGGGAAGCACAGCCGTGGGGAAGCCAAGGAAAGCAGGCAGGAATGACCGCGACGATCGAGGGAGCGGGCGCCGGGCTCGAGCGCTCCCTGCAGGACTCCGACCCGGCCGTGGCCGCCGCGATCGGCGCCGAGCTGGACCGCCAGCGCTCGACACTCGAGATGATCGCCAGTGAGAACTTCGCGCCCACGGCGGTGTGCGAGGCCCAGGGCTCGGTGCTCACCAACAAGTACGCCGAGGGCTATCCCGGCCGTCGTTACTACGGCGGCTGCGAGCACGTCGACGTGCTGGAGACGCTGGCGCTGGATCGGGTGAAGGCGCTCTTCGGCGCGCAGTTCGCCAATGTGCAGCCGCATTCGGGCGCGCAGGCCAACGCCGCAGCCATGGCCGCGCTGATCAAGCCCGGCGACAAGATCCTCGGCCTCTCGCTCGCCCACGGCGGGCACCTCACGCACGGCATGCGGATCAACTTCTCCGGCCTGCTCTACGACGTCGCCGCCTACGAAGTGTCCGAAAAGGACTTCCGGGTGGAGATGGACGAGGTCGCGCGGCTCGCGCGGGAGCACCGGCCGAAGCTGGTCATCGCCGGCTGGTCGGCCTACCCCCGTCAGCTGGACTTCGCGCGGTTCCGCGAGATCGCCGACGAGGTCGGCGCGTACCTGCTGGTCGACATGGCCCACTTCGCCGGCCTGGTCGCGGCCGGGCTGCACCCCTCGCCGGTGCCGCACGCGCACGTCACGACGACCACCACGCACAAGACCCTCGGCGGCCCGCGCGGCGGCGTGATCCTGACGAACGACCCGGCGCTGGCCAAGAAGGTCAACTCCGCGGTGTTCCCCGGCCAGCAGGGCGGCCCGCTGGAGCACGTGATCGCGGCCAAGGCGGTGGCGTTCAAGATGGCCGCCGAGCCCGCGTTCGCCGAGCGCCAGCAGCGCACGCTGCGCGGCGCGAAGATCCTGGCCGAGCGGCTGCTGGCCGAGGACACCACCGCGGCGGGCGTCTCCGTGCTGACCGGCGGCACCGACGTCCACCTCGTGCTCGCCGACCTGCGCGCGTCCGAACTGGACGGCAAGCAGGGCGAGGACCGGCTGCACGAGGTCGGCATCACGGTCAACCGCAACGCCGTCCCGTTCGACCCGCGCCCGCCGATGGTCACCTCCGGCATCCGGATCGGCACCCCGGCGCTGGCCACCCGCGGCTTCGGCGACGACGAGTTCCGCGAGGTCGCCGACATCATCGCCACGGCGTTGCTACCGGGCTTCGACCAAGCCGTCGCCGAGAAGCTGCGGGGCCGTGTCGCCGCGCTGACCGACCGTTTCCCGCTGTACCCGCACCTGGGAGCCGCCCGATGACCCGCACCCCCGGCGCCGACCTGCCGGAGCACCCGGACTTCCTCTGGGACAACCCGGACCCGAAGCGCGCCTACGACGTGGTGGTGGTCGGCGGTGGCGGGCACGGCCTGGCGACCGCGTACTACCTGGCGAAGGTGCACGGCATCACGAACGTCGCCGTGCTGGAGAAGGGCTGGCTCGCGGGCGGCAACATGGCCCGCAACACCACGATCATCCGCTCCAACTACCTGTTGGACGAGAGCTCCGGCATCTACGAGCACTCGCTCAGGCTGTGGGAGGGCCTCGAAGAAGACCTTGGCTACCCGATCCTGTTCAGCCAGCGCGGGGTGCTCAACCTCGCGCACAGCCTGCAGGACGTGCGCGACAGCGTGCGCCGCGTCGAGGCCAACAAGCTCAACGGCATCGACGCCGAGTGGGTGGACACCGCGCGGGTCAAGGAGATCTGCCCGATCGTGAACACCTCGCCCGACGTCCGCTACCCGGTGCTCGGCGCGACCTTCCAGCCGCGGGCGGGCATCGCCAAGCACGACTACGTCGCGTGGGGTTTCGCCCGCGCGGCCGCCGCGATGGGCGTCGACCTGATCCAGAACTGCGAGGTCACCGGGATCGAGCAGCGGGACGGGCGGGTGACGGCGGTGGAGACCAGCCGCGGCCGGATCGCCGCGGGCAAGGTCGCGCTGTGCGCCGCCGGGCACTCGTCGGTGCTGGGGAAGATGGCCGGGATCGACCTGCCGCTGGTGTCGCACCCGTTGCAGGCGCTGGTGTCCGAGCTGCTGGAGCCCGTGCACCCGACCGTGGTGATGTCGAACGCCGTGCACGTCTACGTTTCCCAGGCGCACAAGGGCGAGCTGGTGATGGGCGCGGGGATCGACAGCTACTCCGGTTACGGCCAGCGCGGCTCGTTCCACATCATCGAGGAGCAGATGTCGGCGGCGCTGGAGCTGTTCCCGGTGTTCGCGCGGGCGCACCTGCTGCGCACCTGGGCCGGCATCGTCGACGTCACGCCGGACGCGTCGCCGATCGTCGGGCTGACGCCGGTGGAGAACCTGTTCCTCAACTGCGGCTGGGGCACCGGCGGCTTCAAGGCCACCCCCGGCGTCGGCGACTGCTTCGCGCACACCATCGCGAAGGGCAAGCCGCACCCGTACGCCGAGCCGTTCACCCTCGACCGGTTCACCACCGGCGCCCTCGTCGACGAGCACGGCGCCGCCGCCGTCGCGCATTAGGAGCCTTGATGCAACTCATCCCCTGCCCGTGGTGCGGGCCGCGTGAAGAGGCCGAGTTCCACTACGGCGGCCAGGCCCACGTCGCCTACCCCGCCGACCCGTCGGCGCTGTCGGACGCCGAGTGGGCGAAGTTCGTGTTCTTCCGCGCCAACCCGAGCGGGCCGCTGGCCGAGCGGTGGAGCCACAGCGCGGGCTGCCGCCGCTGGTTCAACGCCGTCCGCGACACCCGCACCCACGATCTGCTGGCGGTCTACCGCCTCGACGAGCCCCGGCCGGTGACCCCGTGAACGACTTCCGACTCCCCGCGGGCGGCCACGTCGACCGTGGCACGACCCTGCACTTCACCTTCGACGGCCGGGAGCTCACCGGCCACCCCGGCGACACGCTCGCCTCGGCGCTGCTCGCGAACGGCGTCCACCAGGTCGCCACGAGCATCCGCCACGGCCGCCCGCGCGGCATCATGGCGGCGGGTGTCGAGGACGCGAACGCGGTGGTACAGCTGGAAAAGCCGTTCCCCGAGCCGATGCTGACGGCGACCGTGGTGGAGCTGTTCGACGGCCTCGTCGCGCGCGGCCTGCCCGGCCAGGGCCGTCTGGCCACCGAGCCCGACCCCGCCCGTTACGACGCGAAGCACGTGCACTGCGACGTTCTCGTGGTCGGCGCGGGACCGGCCGGTCTGACCGCGGCGCAGACGGCGGCGCGGGCCGGGGCGCGGGTGGTGCTCGTGGACGACCAGCCGGAGCCGGGGGGCTCGCTGCTGGGCTCCGGCGAGTACATCGGCCTCAAGCCCGCCGTCGAATGGGCGCGCACGGTCGCGGCCGAGCTGCGTGACACGCCGGATGTCCTGGTGCTGGAGCGAACGACCGCCTTCGGGGCCTACGACGACGGGTTCGTGCTCGCGTTGCAGCGCCGTACCGATCACCTCGGGGCGGCGGCGCCGGAAGACGCGACGCGGCAACGGGTCTGGCGGATCCGCGCGAAGCAGACCGTGTTCGCGACCGGCGCCCACGAGCGACCGGTGGTGTTCGCGGACAACGACCGGCCCGGCATCCTGCTCGCCGACGCCGCTCGCACGTATCTGCACCGCTATGGCGTGCTGCCCGGCCGTCGCGCGGTCGTGTTTACCACCGGCGACAGCGCGTACGCCGCCGCGGTCGACCTGGCCGACGCCGGGGTGGAGGTCGCGCTCATCGTGGACGCCCGGCCGGACGCCCCGGCGGGCTGGGCCGCCGCCTGTGCCGAGCGGGGCATCGAGGTCCACACCGGCAGTGTGGTCACCGGCACCGAAGGGACGGACCGGGTTTCCGCTGCCCTTGTCGCGCGGGCCGGGGAGACGGCGGTCGAAGCGGTCGCGTGTGACGTGCTGCTGGTCTCCGGCGGCTGGAACCCGGCGGTGCACCTGTTCAGCCAGGTGCGCGGGAAGCTGCGTTACGCCGCCGAGCTGGGCGCGTACGTGCCGGAAGGTGAGCTGCCGTCCGCCCGGGTCGCGGGCTCCGCCACCGGCACGCCGGACTTCGCGGGCTGCGTGCAGGAGGGCCGTGCGGCCGGGGCCGCGGCGCTGACGGCCGCCGGGTTCGCGCCGTCGGCGGAGTCCCCGCTGCCGACGTCGGACGCGCGGGTGCCGGAGCTGCCCTCCACCGTGTTGTGGCTGGTGCCGAGTGCGGAGTCCGAAGTGGACACACGCTTCGTCGACCTGCAGCGCGACGCGACGGTGTCCGACGTGCTGCGGGCCACGGGCGCCGGGCTGCGGTCGCTGGAGCACATCAAGCGCTACACCACTATCGGCACGGCGCACGACCAGGGCAAGACGTCCGGTCTGCTGGCCGCGGGCATCACCGCGGACGCGCTCGGGCTCGACCTCGCCGAGCAGCGGCCGACCACCTACCGGCCGCCTTACACGTCGGTGGCGTTCGCAGCGCTGGCCGGGCGGCACCGTGACCTGCACGACCCCGTCCGCGTCACCGCGCTGCACTCGTGGCACGTCGCGCACGGGGCCGAGTTCGAGAATGTCGGCCAGTGGAAGCGCCCGTGGTACTACCCGCGCCCGGGTGAGGACCTGGCGGCCGCGGTGCTGCGGGAATGCCGCGCGGCGCGCACGGGCGTGGCCATGATGGACGGCTCCACGCTCGGCAAGATCGACGTGCAGGGCCCGGACGCCGCCGCCTTCCTGGACCTGCTCTACACGAACATGATGAGCACGCTGAAGGTCGGCCGGATCCGCTACGGCGTGATGTGCGGGCTGGACGGGATGGTGCTCGACGACGGCACCGTCATCCGCGTCGCCGAGGACCGGTTCCTGGTCACCACGACCACCGGCAACGCGGCGATGGTGCTGGAGTGGATGGAGGAGTGGCTGCAGACCGAGTGGCCGCACCTGCGGGTGTTCGCGACGTCGGTGACCGAGCACTGGGCGACGATCCCGCTCGTCGGGCCGCGCTCGCGGGACGTGCTCGGCGCGCTCGCCCCCGGCCTCGACGTGAGCAACGAGGCGTTCGGCTTCATGACCTGGCACGACGCCGAGGTGGCCGGGATCCCCGCGCGGGTCTGCCGGATCAGCTTCTCCGGCGAGCTGGCCTACGAGGTGAATGTGCCGTCCTGGTACGGAACCGCGCTGTGGGAGTCGCTGATGGACGCCGGCGCCGAGTACGGCATCACGCCGTACGGCACCGAGACCATGCACGTGCTGCGCGCCGAGAAGGGCTACCCGATCATCGGGCAGGAGACCGACGCCACGGTCACCCCGCAGGACCTCGGCATGTCCTGGGCGGTGTCGAAGAAGAAGGCCGACTTCCTCGGCAAGCGCTCGTTCGCGCGGGCGGAGAACAACCGGCCCGACCGCAAGCAGCTCGTCGGCCTGCTGCCCGTGGACCCCGCGGTGCGGCTGCCCGAGGGCGCGCAGTTGATCGAGACCCCTCACGTGCCCAATCCGCCGGTGCGGATGCTCGGCCACGTGACGTCCAGCTACCGCAGCGCGGCGCTGGATCGGACCTTCGCGCTGGCCCTGGTGCGCTCCGGGCACGAGCGCGTCGGCGAGACGCTGTACGTGCCCGTCGGCGATCAGGTCGTGCCGGTGACGGTGACCGGTTCCGTGCTCTTCGACCAGGAAGGAACCCGCCGTGACGGCTGAAATCCTGCGCCGCGCGCCACTCGGGGATGCGGCGCTTCCCGCGGTACTCGGCGCCGAGGAGCGACCGTTCCTGACTCAGCTAACGCTGCGAGTGCGTGAGGGCCACGAGGCGGTGGGCGCCGTGCTCGGCGTCCCGCTGCCGTTGGCGCCCTGCACTTTCGCCTCTGGAACGGGGGACTTCGGGGCCGTCGACGTGCTGTGGCTGGGCCCGGACGAGTACCTCGTGCTCGCCGCTCCCGGCGTGGCCGGGCTGGAACCCGCCGTGCGGGCGGCGATCGGGGTGGGCGCGGTGACCGACGTTTCGGCGCAGCGCACCACCGTGGCTCTCTCCGGTCCGGCGGTGCGCGACGTGCTGGCCCACGGCTGCTCGATCGACCTGCACCCGAAGGCGGCGCCGCCTGGCACCTGCGTGCAGACCCTGCTCGCGCGGACCGGCGTCATCCTCCTGGTCCGCGGGGACGACGAGTACACGGTCCTGGTCCGGCAGTCGTTCGCGGCCTACTTCGCCGCGTGGCTGGCCGACGCCGCACTCGAATACCGGGAGCAGACATGACCCAGCACTTCACCTTGACCCTCCGCTGCCCGGAACGCTCGGGCATCGTGCACGCCGTCACGACGTTCCTCGTCGGCCGCGGCTGCGACATCGTGGAGCACCAGCAGTTCGACGACGACGTCCGCGGCTCGCTGTTCCTGCGCACCGCGTTCAGCTGCAGTGAGTCCACTGTGGACGACCTGACCCGCGCCTTCGCACCGGTGGCCGGCGAGTTCGGCATGGAGTTCCAGTTCTCCGGCGCCGAGCCGGACCGGGTGCTGGTGATGGTCTCGAAGTTCGGGCACTGCCTCAACGACCTGCTGTTCCGCTGGCGCGCGGGCAGCCTCGGCGCGGAGATCGCGCTGGTGGTGTCGAACCACGAGGACCTGCGCCCGATGGCGGAGGCGGCCGGCGTGCCGTTCGCGCACGTGCCGGTCACGCCCGCCACGAAGGCCGAGGCGGAGCAACGGCTGCTGGACCTGGTCGGCGAGCACTCGATCGACCTCGTGGTGCTGGCCCGCTACATGCAGGTCCTCTCCGACGAGCTGTGCGCGAAGCTGCAGGGCCGCGCGATCAACATCCACCACTCGTTCCTGCCCGGCTTCAAGGGCGCCAAGCCCTACCACCAGGCCTACGACCGCGGCGTCAAGTACGTCGGCGCCACCGCCCACTACGTCACCCCGGCGCTGGACGAGGGCCCGATCATCGAGCAGGAAGTGCAGCGCGTCGACCACACGCACTCGCCGCGCGCGCTGGTCACCGTCGGCCGCGACGCCGAGGCGCTCGCGCTTTCGCGCGCCGTGCGCTGGCACTGCGAGCGCCGCGTCCTGCTCAACGGCAACAGCACCGTCGTCTTCCGCTGACCCACCAAGGAGTTCTCATGACCCGTGTCGTGATCATCGGCGCCGGCATCGTGGGCGCCAACCTCGCCGACGAGCTGACCGCCCGCGGCTGGACCGACGTCACCGTGCTCGACCAGGGGCCGCTCCCGCTCACTGGCGGCTCGACCTCCCACGCGCCCGGCCTGGTGTTCCAGACGAACGCGTCGAAGGCGATGACGGAGTTCGCGAGCTACACCGTCGAGAAGCTCCGCTCGCTCGAAGTGGACGGGCTCCCGTGCTTCAACCAGGTCGGCGGGATGGAGGTGGCGAGCACCCCGGCGCGGTGGCACGACCTCAAGCGCAAACAGGGCTGGGCGACGTCGTGGGGTGTCGAGGCGCGGCTGATCGACGCCGCCGAATGCGTCGAGCGATGGCCGCTGCTCGACGGTTCATCGGTCCTCGGCGCGCTGTATGTACCGACCGACGGGTTGGCCAAGGCGTCACGCGCGGTGGTCGCGCTGGCGCGGCGGGCGGAGTCGCGGGGCGCGCGGTTCGTCGGCTCGACGCGGGTGACCGGCGTCCGGCAGTCGGGCGGGCGCGTCACCGGGGTCGAGACGGACCAGGGCGAGTTCGCGGCGGACGTCGTCGTGTCGTGCGCCGGGTTCTGGGGCCGGGAGATCGGCGCCATGGTCGGGCTGGACGTGCCGCTGCTGCCGCTCGCGCACCAGTACGCGAAGACCGGGCAGATCGCGGAGCTGATCGGCCGCAACACCGAGGCGGGCGAGGCGAGCCTGCCGATCCTGCGCCACCAGGACCAGGACCTGTACTTCCGTGAGCACGTCGACCGGATCGGCATCGGCTCGTACGCGCACCGGCCGATGCCGGTCGAGCCGCTCGCCGCCTCGGCCGAGGTGACCGAATCGTCGATGCCGTCGATGCTCCCGTTCACCGAAGAGGACTTCGCGCCGTCGTGGGAGGAGGGCCGGCTGCTGCTGCCGGCCCTGCGGCAGGCGAAGGTCGAGGAGGGCTTCAACGGGATCTTCTCCTTCACCCCGGACGGCCAGTCGCTGGTGGGGGAGTCCACGGAGGTCCGCGGCTTCTGGGTCGCCGAGGCGATCTGGGTGACGCATTCGGCGGGCATCGCCAAGGCCGTCGCCGAGCAGCTGGTGCACGGCCGGTCCGAGACCGACCTGCACGAGCTGGACCTCCACCGGTTCGAGGACGTGCAGCTGGCGCCGGAGTACGTGAGCGAGACCTCGCAGCAGAACTTCGTGGAGATCTACGACGTGCTGCACCCGCTGCAGCCGAAGCTCTCGCCGCGGAACCTTCGGGTGAGCCCGTTCCACGCCCGGCAGCGTGAGCTGGGCGCGGTGTTCCTGGAGGCCGCCGGCTGGGAGCGGCCGCACTGGTTCGAGGCCAACGCGCCGCTGTTGAAGCAGCTCCCGCACGACTACCTGCCGCCCGCCCGGGACAGCTGGGCCGCGCAGTTCCACTCGCCGATCGCGGCGGCCGAGGCGTGGCACACGCGCAACGGCGTCGCGCTGTACGACATGACCCCGCTCAAACGGGTCGAGGTCAGCGGGCCCGGGGCGCTGGATTTCCTGCAGCGGCTCACGACGAACCAGCTCGACAAGTCCGTCGGCTCGGTCACGTACACCCTCATGCTCGACGAGGCGGGCGGCGTGCGCAGCGACGTCACCGTGGCGCGGCTGGAGCCGGACGTGTTCCAGGTGGGCATCAACGGGAACATCGACGTCGCGTACTTCCGCTCGCTGCTGCCCGCGGACGTCCGCGTCCGGGACATCACGGGCGCGACCTGTTGCATCGGCGTCTGGGGGCCGCTCGCGCGGGATCTGGTGCAGCCACTGTCGCGAGAGGACTTCTCGCACACCGGGCTGAAGTACTTCCGCGCGCGGAAGGCCCGGATCGCCGGCGTCCCGGTGACCGCCATGCGACTGTCCTATGTGGGCGAACTCGGCTGGGAGATCTACACCGAGGCCGACAACGGGCAACGGCTGTGGGACGCGCTGTGGGCCGCCGGGCGCGGGCTGGGCGTGATCGCGGCCGGGCGGGCGGCGTTCAACAGCCTCCGGCTGGAGAAGGGCTACCGGCTGTGGGGCACGGACATGACCACGGAACACGACCCGTACGAGGCCGGGGTCGGTTTCGCGGTCCGGCCCGCGAAGGGTGCTTTTGCCGGCCGGGAAGCGATCGACGGGCGCAGTGAAGAAACGGCGACGCGGCGGTTGCGCTGCCTGACCGTGGACGACGGCCGGACCGTGGTGCTCGGCAAAGAGCCGGTGTTCTGCGGCGGTGTGCCGGCCGGATACGTGACCAGCGCGGCGTACGGCTACACGATCGGGCGGCCGATCGCCTACGCGTGGCTCCCGGCCACCGTCGGCATCGGTGACGGGGTCGAGATCGAGTACTTCGGCCGCCGGGTCGCGGCGACGGTGGCGGCCGAGCCGCTCGTCGACCCCGGCATGGCGCGGATCCGGCGCTGACCCGGTTTTCGACCCGGTACTGAGAGGAGTGATGGGCGTGCGTGACCTGATCATGAGCGACTTCCTGAAGAACCTGGCGGTCCCGGGGCCCGCCCCGAGCGGCGGTGCGGTGGCGGCAGTGGGCGTGGCGCAGGCCGCGGCCTTGCTCGCCCGGGTGGCCGGTGCCGACCGCGAGCTGTGTGCCGAGGCCGAACTGTTGCGGATGCACGCCCTTCGCTTGGCGGAGAAGGACGCCCACGCCGTCGGCCGGTTCGCCCCGTTCGCGGGCCCGGTGACGGGTGGGGCTGCCGGGGCGCTCGCGGCCGGTGAGGCTGCCGCCCCGCTCAGGGGCCGGGCAGCCGGTGGGGATCCCTCGGCCGCGGTTGCGGGCGGTGCCCCGGCCGCGAGCGGTGCGGGTGCGGCGGCGCTCGCCGCTTGCCTGCCCGCCGCCGACGTGATCGCCGCGGCCGCCGAGGCGGTGGCACTGGCCGAGCGGCTGCTGCCGGGGTCCGGGCTGTCGGGTGGAGTGCCGTCGAGTACCGGGCTGTCCAGTGCCGGGCCGTCGAGCGCAGGGCCGTCGAGCGCAGGGCCATCGAGCGCAGTGCCGTCGAGTGCCGTACGGCCCGGTGAGGTGTCGCCGGATGTCGCGGCCGTGGCGGAGATCGCGCGGTCGTCGGCGATGACCGCGCGGGTGGCGATCGAGACCCGGCTCGGTGCGGTGCCCGGTGAAGCGGCGGTCGCGCTGCGGGCCGTGGTGGCAGGCGTGGACGGGCTCGCCGAGCGGGCCACGTGGGTCACTGCCGCCGTCCGGGCTGCGAACGTGCCGGCGCGTTCGACCGAGGCCGTACGAGTGGGTTAAGTAACCAACCAGTTGGTTGACGATCGGGTGCACCGGGTGTCTGATGGAGGGTGAAGGAAACCTCCACCAGGGAAGGCATCCATGCCCAAGACGTGGCTCATCACCGGCAGTTCCCGCGGCTTCGGCCGCGAGCTGGCGCAGGCGGTCCTCGAAAGCGGCGACCACCTGGTCGCCACCGCGCGGCGGCCCGAGCAGCTCGGCGACCTCGTCCGCAAGTACGGCGGCAGCGTGCGCGCGGTCGCCCTCGACGTCACCGACGCGGAGGCGGCGCGGGCGGCCGTCCGTACCGCGGTGACGGAGTTCGGCTCGCTCGACGTCGTGGTGAACAACGCCGGTTACGCCAATTCCGCGCCCATCGAAGAGATGTCCGACGAGGACTTCCGCGCGCAGATCGACGCGAACCTGTACGGCGTCGTCAACGTCACCAAGGCAGCGCTGCCCGTGCTGCGCCAGCAGCGCTCGGGCCACATCGTGCAGTTCTCCTCGATCGGCGGACGCGTCGGCGGCTCGCCCGGGATGGGCGCGTACCAGACCGCGAAGTTCGCTGTCGAAGGCTTCTCCGAGGTGCTGAACAACGAGGTGAAACCGTTTGGGGTCAAGGTGGTGATCGTCGAGCCGGGCCCGTTCCGCACGGACTGGGCGGGCTCGTCGATGACAATCGCGCCCGTCGGCCCGGACTACGAGGAGACCGTCGGCGCGATGAACCGCGGCCGCGCGGGCGCCGCGACCTGGCCCGGCGATCCGGCGCGGGCGGCGAAGATCATCCTCGACGTCGTCGCCCACCCCGAGCCGCCGCTGCGGCTCCTGCTGGGGGCCACGGCGGTCGAGCTGGCCGCGAAGTCCTCGGCCGAGCGCGCCGCTGAGGCGGCGGAGTGGGCGGACGTCAGCCGGGCCGCGGACTTCCCGGACTCGTGAGTGTTTATGACGGTTCTAACCGTCATAAACACTCACGAGTCCTTGCGTCACAGCACTAGCATCGGGGCATGTCTCGGTGTCGAGGGCGGTCGGAGTGAAGGCGTTTGTCGTGCACGGGCCGGGGAAGGCCGAGGTGGCCGACGTCGCCGAGCCGGAGCCCGGCGTCGGCGAGGTGGTGGTCGAGGTCGAGCGGGCCGGGGTGTGCGGCACGGACGTCGAGTTCTTCACCGGCGAGATGGAGTACCTCGCCGAGGGCCACGCGCGCTACCCGATGCGGCTCGGCCACGAGTGGTGCGGCACGGTCGTGCGCGCCGGCGAGGGGGTGCACCCGGGCTGGCTCGGCCGGCGCGCCGTCGGTGACACGATGCTCGGCTGCGGGCGGTGCCGTCGCTGCCGCGGCAGGCACCAGTACACCTGCGCGGACCGCGAGGAGGTCGGCATCCGCGGCGGCCGCGCCGGGGCGCTGGCCGAACGCGTCGCGGTGCCGGTGACCTCGCTGCACGAGCTGCCGCCCACCGTCGACCCGCAGCTCGGCGCACTGGTCGAGCCGGGCGGCAACGCGATCCGTGCCGCGCGGGCCGCCGCCGGCGAGCGGGTCCTGGTCCTCGGTCCGGGCACGATCGGGCTGCTCACGGCGCTGTTCGCGCGCGCGGCCGGTGCCGCGGTCCACCTGGTCGGGACCACGCCGTGGTCGCTGGAGTTCGCGCGCTCACTGGGTTTCCCGGCCACGACGGAGCTGCCGGAACCGCCGTTCGACGCGGTGGTCGACGCCACCAACGACCCGGCGTCCCCGGCGCGGGCACTGGAACTGGTCGAGCCGTCCGGGCGGCTGGTCTGCATCGGGCTGGCCGGGACCCCGAGCCTGATGGACGCCCGGTCACTGGTGTTCAAGGACGTGACGGCGATCGGGATCCTCAGCGCGTCCCCGGGATTGCCCGACGCGATCGACGCGTACGCCCGCGGCGACGTCGACCCGCGCCCGCTGGTGGCAGCGACGGTCGGCTTGGACGGGGTGGCCGCGGTACTCGCGGGCGAACGCCCGCCCGGCGCGCTGGCTGGTCCCAAGATCCTGGTCGACCCGCGGCAGGGCTGAAAGCCGTCAAGGCCTCCTTACCCGCGTAGGACGCGGGTAAGGAGGCCTTGACGGACTTCGGGGGGTCAGACGAGGTACTCCGCGGCCGCGCGCAGGCTGACGTACGAGCCGCTGAACGTGTCGATCCGGTCACCGGTCCCGAAATCCGGGCCGGGGGCGCCGGTCTCGACGCGGATGTAGTCCACATCGGACAGTTCCGCGAGCAGTGCCAGCACCGCCGGGTGACGGTGCGCCTCGCGGGTCACCACGACCACGCTTCCGGCTTCGCGGGCGGCCGAGCGCACCAGCCCGGCGTCGTCCGGGCCCGCGGTCAGCGCTCGCGTTCCCGGTGCCAGCTCGGTCAGGTGCGGGCCGAGCCCCCACGGCATCGGCCCGGCCGCGATGGTCGGGTCCGTGCGGACGTCGACCACCAGCGGCACCCCGGACAGCCGCGGCTCGCCCTGGATTCGCAGGGCGGCGCGCGCCGCCTCCAGGCCCAGGGTGTGGTCCACCGGGCGGATCGACGCCGGGGACGGCGACGTGCCCAGTGAAGCGGTCCGGGCGGCCGCGTCGGCGAGCCGTTCCAGGGACAGCGTGCCGTCCTCGACCGCGGCCACGATGGTCGCCGTGATGCGGTCGAGCGTGTCGGCGTCGAAGGCCGCGCCGCCGATGCACAGGGCGTCGGCGCCCGCGGCGAGCGACCGCACAGCCGCCTGGCCCAGGCCGTCGTGCCGGCCGTACGCGCCGGAGACCGCGCCCATCTCGAGCGCGTCGGTGATCACCGCGCCGGTGAAGCCCAGCTCGCCGCGCAGCACGTCGGTCAGCGCGGTGCGGTTGAGCGTCGCCGGCTCGTCGCCCCACGCCCGCACCACCAGGTGGCCGGACATGATCGCGCGCACCCCGGCCCGGATCGCCGCGGCGAACGGGACCAGCTCGATCTCCCGCAGCTCCGCCGGGGTCCGGGGGAGCACGGGCAGCGCCACGTGCGAGTCCTCCGTCGCCGCGCCGTGCCCCGGGAAGTGCTTCGCGCACGCCGCGACGCCGTACTTCTGCAGCCCGGTCACGTAAGCCGCCACGTGCGGCGACGCCTTGGCCGGGTCCGACCCGAACGCCCGGACCCCGATGATCGGGTCCTCCGCCGCCAGGGTCAGGTCCGCGCACGGCGCCAGGTTCACCGTGACGCCGCACGCGGCCAGCCGCTCGCCGAGCGCCGCGGCGACGGCCGTGGTCAGCTCCGGGTCGCCGGCCGCGCCGAGGGCGAGCGGCCCGGGCACGAACGACCCGGTGGCGACGTCGAGCCGCGTGACGTCACCGCCTTCCTCGTCGATCCCGACCACGACGTCGTCGCGCTCGGCGCGCAGGGCCGCGGTCAGCGCCGCCACCTGCTCGTCGTCGACCACGTTGCGGCCGAACAGGATCACGCCGCCCAGACCCTCGCCCAGGCGCCGCCGCAGCCAGTCCGGCGCGGTGGTGCCCGCGAAACCGGGCAGCAGGACGGCTTCGGCCAGCCTCCGAGGATCCAGCGTTCGAGGATCGGACAAGACCTATCCCTTCACCGCGCCGGCGGTCATGCCGGAGACCAGTTTGCGTTGCACGATCAGGAAGAACACCAGCGCCGGGATCGCGTAGATCACCGAAGCCGCCATCACCCCGCCCCAGTCCACGGAGAACGCGGTGCGGAACGACGAGAGCCACACCGGCAGCGTCTGCTTGGACTGGTCCCGCATGAACACCAGGGCGAACAGGAACTCGTTCCACGCGGTGATGAAGCTGAACACCGACGTCGTCACCAGGCCGGGGCCCAGCAGCGGCAGCGTGACCCGGCGGAACGCGCCGGTCCGGCTGCAGCCGTCGATCATCGCGGCTTCTTCGAGGTCGTACGGGATGCCGTTGACGAAGCCGTAGAGCATCCAGACCGTGAACGGCAGCGACGTGGCGAAGTACACCAGCAGCAGCGAGGGCAGGGTGTTGAGCAGCCCGATGTCGCGCATCAGCAGGTACATCGGGATGAACAGCGCCGAGAGCGGGGCCAGCTGCGCCATCAGGATCAGCAGCAGGAAGCCCTTGCGCCCGCGGAAGCGGAACCGCGCCAGCGGGATCGCCGCGAGCACGCCCACCACCAGCGCGGCGATCACCGCGCCGAGGGTGACGATCAGGCTGTTGCCCAGGTAGGTGACGAACCCCGGCTTGGTCAGCGCCGACGCGAAGTTCGACAGCGTCGCCGAAGTCGGGATCAGGTCGTACTTCGGCGAAAGCACGTCACCGGGCGTCTTCAGCGACGTGGTGAACATCCAGTACGTCGGGAAGAAGAACACCAGCGCGACGAGGATACCGACGACCGAGAGGGCGACCCGCTGGGTCAGGGACTTCTTCACGCGATCTCCCCGTCCTTCGTCCGGACCAGCAGCTGGACGTAGCGGGCGGTGACCGCCAGCAGGAGCACCAGCATGATGGTCGCGATCGCCGCGGCACTGCCGAAGTGGCTGCCGGCGATGCCCTTGAGGTACTGCAGGATGGCGAGCGTGGTGCTCTGCCCGTCCGGCCCGCCCTGGCGGATCGCCCAGACCTGGCCGAACATGTTGAAGTCCCACAGCACCGACAGGAACGTCACCATGGTCAGGATCGGCCGGATCGCCGGCCAGCTGACCGCGCGGAACGTCTGCAGCGGCCCGGCGCCGTCGATGCCGGCCGCCTCGTACTGCTCGCGCGGCACGCCGATCAGGCCCGCGTAGAGCGTGAACGCCACGAACGGCACGGCCTGCCACAGCACCAGCAGCCCGATCACGGCCAGCGTGCTGCCGCCGGTGGAGAACCACGAGTAGCCGATGAACGAGTGGAAGCCCAGCTTGTCGAGCGTCTTGTTCAGGATTCCGTACTGCTGGTCGAAGATCCACTGGAACACCGTCGTCGTGGCGATCACCGGCACCGCCCAGGCGAGCACCAGCGAAACCTGCACGCAGATGCGGACCACCGGGTTGAGGTGGCGCATCAGCACCGCGATGAGCAGCGCCACCAGCAGCGTCGCCGCGACCAGCGCCGCGGTGAACAGGACGGTCCGGATCGTGACCGACCAGAACTCCGGGTCCGACAGGGTGTCCGTGTAGTTCGCGAGCCCGATCCAGACCATCTTCCCGGTCACCAGCTCGCGCAGGTCGAGCCGGCGCAGGCTGATCAGGAGCATCTGGATCGTGGGCCAGCCGAGCAGCACCAGCACGGCGACGAGGGCGGGCAGGATCAGGAGGTAGGGCGTCAGCCGCTCACCGAGCCCGCCCCGGCGCCGCGGTTTCGGGGGACTGACGCGCGCCGACGCCGGCGGGGTGGCCCCCGCCGGCGTCGGCATCTCCTTGGTCGCCGTCATCCGCCGATGATCTTGTCGAGCGCGGCGTTCGCGTCGGCCGTGGCCTGGTCGACGGTCTTCTTGCCGGTCAGGTACGCGGTCAGCATGTCCTTCAGCGGGTTCTGGCCGGACTCGACCTCACCCCACTTGGGGCTGGTGGGCACCGCGCGGCCGTTCTTCGAGGCCGTGGCCATGACTGCGCCCAGCGGGTCCTTGGACAGCGCGCTGACGTCCGACGACGTGCCCGGCACGTAGCCGGCCGCGGCCATCTGGGTCATGTACTTGTCGCCCGAGAGCAGCTTCAGGTACTCCTTCGCCAGGTCCTTGTTCTTGCTGTTGACCGGGACGACGAGGTTCGAGCCGCCGAGGAACACCGGGGCCGGCTGGCCCGCGGTCTTGCCAGGGATCGCGAACGCGCCGGTCTTGTCGGTGATGGTCGGGTCGGTCTTGGCGGCGGTGGCCACCTCGCCCGGGGTGCCGATGAACATCGCGACCTTGCCGCCGCCGTAGATGCCCGCCTGCTGCGGGGTGGCCTCGTCGTTGTCCTTCGGCGCGGTGGTGCCGGAGGCGTCCACGAGCTGCTTGTAGAACTCCAGGCCCGCCTTCGAGCCGGCGCTGTCGAGCGTGGACTTGAAGGACTTGCCGTCGGCCTTCGCGATGTCACCGCCGTTGTCCCAGATGAACGACAGCAGCGAGTACCAGTACTGGCCCGGCAGGTAGAGCGGCTGGAACTGCGGGTCGCTGCCGAACTTCGCCTTGAGCTTGGTGATGGCGTCGAGCCACTCCGCGTTCGAGGCCGGCGTGGCGGTGATGCCGGCCTGCTCGAACATGTCCTTGCGGTAGAGCACCTCCCGGTTGGCGGCGTAGAACGGCACGCCGTAGGTCTTGCCGTCGTACTCGCCCGAGGCCTTGAGGCCGGCGAGCCACTGCGCGCCGTTCAGGTCGTTGACCGAGGAGGTCAGGTCCTCCAGCACACCCTGCGAGGCGAACGCCGGCGTCTGCGTGTTGCCGACCTCGATCACGTCGGGCGGGTTGTCGCCGGCCAGCGCGGTGGTGAGCTTCTGCTGGATCCCGTTCCACTGCTGGATCTGGTAGTCGACCTTGACCCCGGCGTGCGCGGCCTCGAATTCCTTGTTCAGTGCCCCCGACAGGCTGTCCGGCGCGGAGCCGGTCATCAGCCAGACCGTCAGCGTGCCGGTCCCCGAGCCCGAGGCGTTGTCACCGCCGCCAGAGCCGGCACAACCGGCTGTCGCGAGGGTGATGGCGGCGGCGCCCGCCACCAGCTTGAGCCAGCGCTTCACTTGTCTCGTCCTTTCGGTGCCCGGCCCCCAGGCCGGTGGGTGACAAATGGTGTAGACCAATGTCGAGCAGCGTGGTCCGGACCACAGCTGGTGTCAAGCCGGTTGCCAAGACGTTGTAAACGCGGCGGGCGGTTTGACTCTGCGTGTACGCGTGGTTACCGGCTTACCGCGCGAAAGCCTGAGCGGACACGAAAAACCCCTGCTGGCCACCAGCTCGCGCAGCAGGGGTGTACTGGGTGAACGATTCGCCGGCACCCGCGGCGCCGGCCGGACCGGCCCGGTTTGCCGGACTGCGCCTGGTCCAGTGGTACGGAGTGGTCCGCAGGACGCCGCGGCGCCCGGGAATCAGATCAGGCCGAGAGTGGACATCGCTCCCGCCACGGTACGGAACCCGGCGATGTTCGCGCCGGTCACGTAGTCGCCCGGCGCGCCGTGCTCTTCGGCGGTGGTGAGGCAGCGGGTGTGGATCGCGGTCATGGTCTCCTTGAGCCGCCGGTCGGTCTGCTCGAACGTCCAGCGCTCGCGCGCGGCGTTCTGCTGCATTTCCAGCGCGGAGGTGGCCACGCCGCCCGCGTTCGCCGCCTTGCCGGGCGCGAACACGACGCCGGCCTCGCGGAACACCTGGACGGCCGCGGGCGTGCACGGCATGTTGGCGCCTTCGGCCACGCCGAGCAAGCCGTTCTTCACCAGCGCGATCGCGGCCGGCTCGTCCAGCTCGTTCTGCGTCGCCGACGGCACCGCGACGTCGCAAGGCACCTCCCACGGCGTTTCGCCGGGGAAGAAGCGCGCGGACGGCACGTGCCCGAGGTAAGCCTGAAGCCGTTCCCGCCGGACGTTCTTGACCTCGTGCAGCACGTCGAGGTCGATGCCCGCGGGGTCGTGCAGGAAGCCGCCGGAGTCGGAGCAGGCGACGGTGGTGGCGCCGAGTTCGCGCAGCTTCGCCATGGCGTGGAAGGCGACGTTGCCCGAGCCGGAGACCACGGCGGTCCGGCCGTCCAGGCGCTCGCCGCGCGTGGTGAGGGCGGCGTCGAGGAAGTAGACCGTGCCGTAGCCGGTCGCCTCGGGCCGCGCGAGGCTGCCGCCGACGAGCGGGTCCTTGCCGGTGATGGTGCCCGCGTCGAACCGGTTGGTGAGGCGTTTGTACTGGCCGAACAGGTAGCCGACCTCACGCCCGCCGACGCCGATGTCGCCCGCGGGCACGTCGGTCTGCGGGCCGATGTGGCGGTGCAGCTCGGTCATGAACGCCTGGCAGAACCGCATCACCTCGGCGTCGGAGCGCCCGGCCGGGTCGAAGTCCGAGCCGCCCTTGCCGGCGCCGATGCCGAGGCCGGTGAGCGCGTTCTTGAACACCTGCTCGAAGGCCAGGAACTTGACCGTGCCGAGGCTGACGCTGCGGTGGAACCGCAGGCCGCCCTTGTACGGGCCGAGCGCGGAGCTGAAGCCGACGCGGAAGCCGCGGTTGACGTGCGCCCGGCCTTCGTCATCGGTCCAGACCACCCGGAACATGATCTGCCGCTCGGGCTCGCAGAGCCGCTCCAGCAGCGCGGCGTCGCGCAGCCCGGGGTCGCGGCGCAGCGCGGGCTGGATGGCTTCGAGCACCTCGGACACGGCCTGGTGGAACTCGTCCTCGGCCGGGTTCCGGCGCACGATGTCCGCGAGCAGGGCCGAGGAGGCGGTGTCCAGATTCATCGCGGGGTTCCCTTTCGCCGGTGAAGTCGTGCTGTCGACCATGACACGGCCTCCGGGACCGGGAAAACCGCGGAAAACGATTGGGCCCAAGGGGTTGACAGCACGGTCGAGAGGCCCGGGGGACGGCGAAGGCCCCGCCCGGTGTTGCTCCCGGACGGGGCCTTCGGACGCCTGTTACTCGGATCAGTGGTTCACCTTGAACCACGGCTGCGACCAGCCGAGGTAGGTCTGGCCCCACTTGCTCTTGATCTGCGCGATGGTGGTCTGGGTGTAGCTGCCCGCGCCGTTGATGTCGTTCGACAGGAACTGGCCGCCGCCGATCGAGATCATCGTGTGGCCCGAGCCGCCGTTGGAGAAGAACGCCAGGCCGCCCGCCGGCACGTTCTGGTCGCCCGCGTGCTTGTACTGCGCCGGGATCTGCGTCCAGTGCACGTACGCGGTGGTGGAGCCGCTCGCCGAGAAGCCGTAGTTCTGCGCGTTGATGCGGTCGCACCAGCCGTTGTAGGAGTCGATGTTGTTGGTGTGCACGCGGGTCTTGGCGTACGCGACGGCCTGCGCGCAGGTCTTCCCGTCGCCGAGGCCGGTGGTGGAGCAGGTGTTCGCCGGCGGCGTCGGCACGTTGGTGCAGTCCGGGGCGATGCGGCCGTCGGAGCCGGTGTAGACGTAGGTGTCGGTGATGTAGCCGTTGCTGGCCGGCACGTGGTCCCAGACGGTGCTGGTGCCGTACTTGCCGGTCACGCTGTCGCCGGTGGTCTGGCAGTCGATCACGATGGCGGTGCCGTCGGCGATGGTGCCGACGGAGCTCGCGCCGGTGCCCGGGGCGGAGCGCACGGTCAGCGGCGCGCCGGAGTCGGTGTGCACGGTGCCGTTCGAGGCGGCCGCCATGGCCGGCGCCATCCCGCTCAGCGCGACCGCCGCGGCGAAGGCCAGTATCCCCAGCGAGCGTTTCGCGATTCTCATCTTCGGTTCCTCCATCGTCCCCAGTGGGTGTGGGGACAGCCTGGCCGGAGCCGGTACACGCGCCGTACAAAACGGCTCGGGTGCTCTGTTATCTCGTACAAAACGGACACAGAACGGCTCGGGTGGACCCTCGGACTGGCGGCCCGGGCGGCGCCGGGCCATGCGCCCCAATGCGGCGTTGGGTGCGTTGGACGCACCGAACGCCACATTGGGTGCGCTGAGCGCACCGAACGCCACATTGGGGCGGAACAAGGGGGGCCGGGCCGGACGCCGTGCTGATCCGGTGTGGACGGTCAGGACCGCTTGGCGCCGCCCGGCTTGCGGCGCGGCACGTAGTCGCGGCTGTCGCCCTGGATCAGCCGGGAGCGCAACGTGGTGAGCAGCTCGGAGGCGCCCGTGGCGCGGTCCTCGTCGCGGGAGGCGAGGCCCAGCAGGAGGGCGTCGGTCAGCACCTCGGCGCTGAGCATCTCGCCGGTGAAGTTGCTGGGGGAGTGGGTGGCCGTCAGGGTCACGTCCACCCGGTCGCCGAAGAGCGGGCCCAGCGAGTCGGACACCAGCACGGTGCGCGCGCCGACCGCGCGGGCGTGGTCCAGCAGCACCTCGATGTCGCCGAGCAGCCGCCGCGGCAGGTAGAGCACCACGACGTCACCCTCGGCCAGGCCGAGCAGGTCGTCGGCGAGCCGGAAGCCGGTCGCGCCGCTGGACCGGGCGCGCCGGCCCATCCGGTTGAGCCGCAGCGCCAGGTAGTTCGCCAGGTAGCTCGACGGGCCGATGCCGAAGCCGAGCACCTCGCGCGCGCCGTCGAGCAGGTCGACCGCGCGGTCGAACTCCGCCTCCGGCACCTGCCGCCAGGTCTCGGCCAGCCGCTCGGTCGCCTCGGTGAACACGCGGGCGAGCACCGAGGGCGGCGTGCCCTGTTCGCCGGCCACGCTGGTGCGGAGCTGGATCGACGGGCTGGAGTCGGTCACCACCTGCTGGGCCAGGTGCTGGCGCAGCTCGGCGAGCCCGCCGTAGCCGAGCGTCTTCGCGGTCCGGACCACGGTCGCGTCGCTGGTGCCGGTGGCCGCGCCGATCTGCTCCGCGGTCGCGAAGATGGCCTCACGGGAGTGGCCGCGCAGGTACTCGGCGACCAGCCGCTCGGCCCGTGACATCCGGGCGAGCCGCCCGGTGATCCGCTCGGTGAGCGAGCCGCCTTCGGCGGGGCTGGCGTCGTCGGGCATTCGGGTCACACTCCTGTCGGCTCCGCCTGCATCGTAGTGGCCCGCGCCCCACCGCGAAGCGGGACCACTGTGGACGGTGCCGGTCGCGTCGCCCGCGCCCGGTCAGGGTGGCGCGCCCGATGGTGGCCGCCCGGCGGCAAGGTCGACGGTCCTGCATCGCGGGCCCCGCCCGGCCGCTACGCTGCGGGGCATGACCACCTCGACTCCCGTTGTGCGCGGCTTCGCGGGCTTCGTGCTCGCCGTCCGGTTCCTGACGGAGCTGGCGTTGCTCGCGGGGCTCGCCGTGGCGGGTGCGCGCCTCGGCGGCGGCGTGCTGCTCGACATCGTGGGCGCGGTGCTGTGGCCGGCGTTCGCGGCGGTGATCTGGACCCTGGTCATCGCGCCGCGGGCGAAGTGGCGCTCGCCCGAGCCGACGCGTTTCATGCTGGAGTTCGCGCTGTTCGCCATGGCGGCCATCGCGCTGAACGCCGCCGGGCTGCTCCTGGTCGGCATCGTGCTGGCGGTCGTCGGCATCGCGACGGCGGCGGCCGTGCGCGTCTTCGCCAAGGACCGCTGAGCCCGGCCCGGCTCAGTCCAGCCGGTCGAGCGGGGCCAGGTCGGCGCGGGTCAGGGTGTTCGTGGTGCGGGTCAGCTCGGTCAGCAGGTTGCTGTTGAGCGAGTTGCCGATCGGCTCGGGCACCTCGCTGCGCTTGAGCCCCCGCACGCCCCGGGCGGACAGGCGGTCCCGGACCCGGGCGATCACGCGGTCGACCTGCTTGACGTCCCACGGCTCGAGCGCGTCGAGCTTGCGCAGCTCGGCGACCAGCTCCGTGACGTGGGCGCGTCCCATGGGCTGCGGGTGCGCCTCCCGGCGCAGGTACTGCTGGCCCAGCACGGCCAGCACCAGCCGCTCTTCCGCGTCGAGGTCCCAGACGTGCCCGGTCAGCGTCGGGCCCGCCACCGGCAGCGGCCGGTGGTGCTCGGGGGTGTTCACGTGCACCTCGAGCGGGTGCTTGCGCCCGCCCGAGCCGACCACCAGCAGCGTCGTGTAGCCCGGCGGCAGCGGCACCGGGTCGTCGTCGGCGTGCAGCTGGCGCGTGGGGGAGAACTCGATCGGCGTGTGCCCGCTGTTGCTCAGCCACCACCAGCCCTGCCGGTGGACCAGCGCGCCGTGCTCACGGCTGACCCGCTGGTCGTCCTCACCCGCCACCACGCCGTCCGGGCCGGGGCTCCGGCCGAACGGCAGCCGGGCGAACTCCTCGGGCAGCAGCCCGGCCGTGCCGGTGAGGCCGCGGACGACGACGGCGCCGGGGTTCGTCCACGGCGGCTTCGCGGGGGTGGGGCCTTCCACACGGAAGATGGTCAACTCGGGTCCTCTCGAATCGGGGACCGGTCCCGTGCCGGGCCGATACCGTGTCGCGCATGCTTCTTCGTACCAGGCGGGTTCTCGCGGTTTCCGCCGCCTTCGCCGTGCTGCCGGGGGCGCTCGCCGCCTGCGGCAGCACCCCGGCCCCCGCGTCCCCGAGCTCCTCCGCCCCGCTGCCGAAGCCGTCTTCGTCCGCACCGCCGACGTCGCCGAAGGTGCCGGACCGCGAGCCGCACACGCTGGTGCTGAACGCGACCGGCAGCGGCGACATCACCACGATCAAGTACTCCCTCGACGGCGTCGAGAAGCAGACCGGCGCGGTGGACCTGCCGTGGCGCGAGTCGCTGACCGTGGCCGCCGACGGCAAGCCGCACCAGTGGACGCTGGAGATCGACTACTCCGGCGTCCGCACGGGCGGGATCGACATGTTCGCGGTGTTCGACGGCAAGGAGGCCGGCCGCTCGGGCGCCGGGTCCGCCGGGTCGGGCAACACCCACGTGAGCGGCAACGCGTCGGTCGGCGGCACCGTGGACGGCTGAGCCGCTCACACCGGCCCCGCGTCGTGGGTCCACCAGTCGATCATGACAAACGGCTCGTTGCCGCGGTGGGCGACCGCCTCGATGCCGGACTGGTCGTCCGTCCACTTGAGATACCGCTCGCCGCCGTTGTCGTAGGTGCCGCAGGCGAGCCGGCCGGTCCGGCCGTCTCGGGAGTACGGCCGGTCGCCCGAGAAGTCCTTGGGCAGGCTGGTGCACGGGTCCTGGGAATCGCCGGTGCTGTTGAACACCTGGCCCAGGGTGGCGGCGTCGGGCAGCTGGTAGTAGACGACCAGCCCGGCGCCGCTCGTCCGTCCACAGGCGACGGCCGCGACGGCGGTCACCGCGCCCAGGTCCTGCCACTTCTGGTCCGGCGACGGGCGCACGCAGTTCAGCCGTGACTGCGCCGGCACGTGGCCGAGCAGCGTCCGCTCGGCCGGGGCCGGGAAGGCGGGCGCGGCGCTCGTGTTGACCGCGTCGACGATCCGGCTCAGCGGCGCGAGGTGCCACTGCGTCCACCAGCCGCCGGCGGCGTCCGGCGAGGTGGCCGTGACGTGCCCGATCATCGAGAACGCCTCCAGGCTCCAGTCCATCGCGACGGTGCCCTCCGGGCCGGGGTGGCAGAGCACCTGGCCGAGGTCGACGCTGAGCCAGTCGAACCGCGTCGTGCCGAGGAACGGCGTGCCCGGGCACGGGCTGCCGCTCGGTGCCTTGGCCGCGGTGACCAGTCCGGTGAAGGCCGTTCGCAGGGTGGGCAGCGAGGCGAAGCGGTAGTAGGAGACGCGCCGGGCGCCGGTGCCCGCCGGGGTGCAGGTGATGCCGGCGACGGCGCCGGGGTAGGCGTCGAGGTCCGCGGCGGCCGCGCGGGCGCAGCCGGTGCCCGCGGCGACGTCGGTGAGCGCGCTCTCGTCCCGGGTCGGGAAGGCGGGGTTCCCGGTCCAGGCGGTCCACGCCTTCCGCAAGGCGGCGTCGTCGGGGGCCTCCGCGCGGCTGACCGAGTGGGCCGCGTCGTCGGTCCAGACCACAGTGGACGTTCCGCCGCGGGTGTAGCAGAGCGCACGGCCGAGGGCTGGACCCGTTGCGGGGTAACGGTGTTCGCCACCCGTCGCGGCGGTGCAGTCGCCTTGGCGCGGGGCCACGCCGGAGTCGGCGACCGCTGCCGCGTACGCGCTGTCGGCCTGCTTCGAGTCCGCGAACGTGCCCGTCGTCGCGGTCTGGCCGGCCGGGTCCCGGCAGGTGACCGACGACGTGGCCCCGGCGATCGGACGGTCGGCCGTTCCGCAGTCCGCGCGCAGCGCTGCCGGGACACCGGCCAGAGCCGGGCTGTCCGCGTCGGTCGGCCCCTGAGTGGCGAACCAGGTCACGAGCAACGCGACCACCAGCAGCGCGGCGGCAGGCAGGCCCACCAGGCGCAGGCGTCGTTTACGCCGCGCGGCCCGCTCCGCCTCGTGGGTGGTGCGGACGAGGTCGTCGACGAGTTCCCGGCAGGTCGCCGGCCGCGCGGCCGGATCCTGGTCGAGCGCCCGCCGCAGGGCCGGCAGGCCAGGGTGCGTGAAGTCCGAGTGCGCGCCGGGCGGGTGCCCGGCCAGGCAGTGGTAGAGCACGCAGGCGAGCGCGTAGACGTCGGCGGCCGGTCCGACTTCGCGGCCGTCCTCCTGTTCGGGCGCCGCGTAGTACCTCGTGCCGATGAACCCGCCCGTGGCCGTGACCCGGGTCAGCGCGGGGTCGAGGGTGCGGGCGATGCCGAAGTCGCACAGGTAGACGCGGTCGGTGTCGGTCTCCAGCAGGATGTTGCCCGGCTTGACGTCGCGGTGCACCAGGCCCTGGGCGTGCGCCGCGTCGAGCGCGGCGGCGACCGCGCGGCCGATCTCCACGGTCCGCTCGAACGGCAGCCGCCGGTGGTCGAGCACCTTGCCGAGGTCGGTGCCCTCGACGAAGCGCATGGCGAGGTAGCTGAGCTCGCCGTCCTCGGAGTGGCCCGCGTCGTAGGCGGGCACGATGTTCTGGTGGTCGAGCCCCAGCGCGATGCGCGTCTCCCGCTCGAACCGGGCCCGCGCGCCGGGCGCGGCCAGGAACTCCCGGCCGACGACCTTGAGCGCCACCGGGCGGCCGTGCCGGAGGTCGAGCGCGTGGAAGACCTCGCTCATGTTCGTCTGCGACAGCCGCCGGACCAGCCGGAACCGCGGCAGCCGGCCGGTGATGTCCGGCCGGTCCGGCGACTCCGGCACGTCGGTGCTGCTGCTGTCGTCCACGATCTCCCCCGAGGTGAGCCAGGAGCCTACCGAGTGGGCCGAACGGACGCACCGATGGCTTGCGCGGGCCGTTCGCGTGGCCGAGACTCCCGCTATGCCGAGCCTGTTCAGCGCCGAAACCGGTGCAGCGATCCAGCGCGCCCGTCAGCACTCCGTGGGGGACCTGCTCCGCCGGACCGCGTTGCGCCATCCGGACAAGCTCGCCGTGGTGGCGGGCGAACGGCGGGTGGGCTACGCGGAGTTCGACGCGGCGGTGAACCGCTGCGCCCACCGGCTGGCCGCGCGCGGGCTCGCCAAGGGCGACCGGCTGGCGTTGCTGAGCCACAACTCCTGGCAGTACGCGGTGCTGGTGTTCGCCACGGCGAAGCTCGGCGTCGTGCTGGTCCCGGTGAACTTCATGCTCGGCGCGGACGAGATCGCGTTCATCCTGGGGCACGCGGGCGCGTCGGGACTCGTCGCGGAGGACGCGCTGCTCCCGGTGGCGCGCGAGGCGCTGGAGCGCGCGGGGCTCGGCGACGTGGTGCGCGGCCGGATCGGCGGCACCGCCGAAGACTGGGACGATGTGGACGCCTGGATCGACGAGCCCGGCGACGAGAGCACCCCGGACGTCCTCATCGCCGACGACGACCCGCTGCGGCTGATGTACACCTCCGGCACGGAGTCACGGCCCAAGGGCGTGATGCTGTCGAGCCGCTCGCTGATCGCGCAGTATGTCTCCTGTGCGCTCGACGGATCGATGAGCGGCGACGACGTCGAGGTCCATTCCCTGCCGCTGTACCACTGCGCGCAGCTGGACTGCTTCTTCTCCGTCGACGTCTACCTCGGCGCGACGAGCGTGATCCTGCCGGGGCCGGACCCGGCGGCGCTGCTGGCGGCGGTGGAGCGCGAGCGCGCGACGAAGCTGTTCGCGCTGCCGACGGTGTGGATCGCCCTGCTGCGGCACCCGGCGTTCGACACCACGGATTTGTCCAGCCTCCGGAAGGGTTACTACGGCGCGTCGCCGATGCCGGTCGAGGTGCTGCGAGAGCTTTCGCGGCGGCTGCCGGACGTCGAGTTCTGGAACTTCTACGGTCAGACCGAGATGGCGCCGCTGGCCACCATCCTGCGCCCGCACGAGCAACTGCCGAAGGCGGGCTCGGCCGGGCGCGCGTCGCTGAACGTCGAGACGCGCATCGTCGACGCGGAGGGCCGACCGGTGCCGCCGGGCGCGGTCGGCGAGATCGTGCACCGCAGCCCGCACGCGACGCTCGGCTACTACGAGGACGAGGACAAGACCGCCGCCGCGTTCGACGGCGGCTGGTTCCACTCCGGCGACCTCGGCGTGCTGGACGAAGACGGCTACCTGTCCGTCGTCGACCGCAAGAAGGACATGATCAAGACCGGCGGCGAGAACGTGGCGAGCCGTGAGGTGGAGGAAGTCCTTTACCAGCTCGAAGGGGTCGCCGAGGTGGCCGTCTTCGGCGTCGCGCACCCGCACTGGATCGAGGCGGTGACGGCCGCCGTCGTCCCGCTCCCGGGCGTGACGCTGACGCCCGAGGCGGTGATCGCCCACGCGCGCACCCGGCTGGCCGGGTACAAGTGCCCGAAGTACGTCGTGTTCACCGAGTCGCTGCCGAAGAACCCCAGCGGCAAGATCGTGAAGCGCGAGCTGCGCACCCGGCACGCGGACCTGGCCGAGACGACGACCGACTGACGCGACTGACGCGACTGACGCCAGGCTCAGCGTTCCGGCGAAGCTTCCCGGGCCGACAGCTTGTCGAGGTCGCGCACGCAGAAACCGTGGTGTTCGAAGTCTTCGTTGAGCACGGTGCCGAGGCACTGCCGCACCCGCCGCCCTTTGGCGTACGGCGGCCATCGTTCATCGTCGGGCACCGGCGCGGTCCGGGCGAGCTGCTCGGGCGTCACCTCGGCCAGCCACGCCTCGATTTCCGCCGCATGCTTGGCGCGCACGGCGAGCACTTCGTCGAGGCTCGGGCGGGCCGACCGGTCGAGCTCCTGGGCGGGCACGTACTCCGGCCCCAGCCCCATGGCCGTGAAGGGTTCGGTCAGCCCGAGCACACAGCGCCGGAACCACGAGTCGTGCACGAAAACGAGGTGGCGCAGGGTCTCGGTCATCGACCACTCGCCGTCCACGCCGCGGTGCTCGCTGCCCTCGGGCAGGGACCGGACCCGCTCGGCGGTCGCGGCCCAGCCGTCGCGCAGCTGCCGCCAGGCCTCCCTCAGGTCGGCCGGCTCGTCGGAGCGGAGCAGCAGCCGCACCGGGTGCCTGCGGTCGAGTTCGGCTTCGACGTACGGCATCACCTCGACCCCGTTGACCACCAGGCCGGTGACCAGCCCGTCGATCTCGGCGTCCTGCATGACCACGCCGACCAGCCGGGTCCGGCTCAGGTCGCACTCGCGGAACTCCGCGCCGGTGAGGTCTTCGTCCTCGAAGCGTCGCATGCGGGCGAGACTAGTGCCGTCAAGGCCTCCTTACCCGCGTCCCACGCGGGTAAGGAGGCCTTGACGGCCGATCAGTCCGGGGCCGAAACCAGGTAGCGCTGGGCCACGGCGCTGTTGTGCCGGTTCAGCAGGTCCGCGAACGTGCGCAGGTCGTCGGGGGTCCACTCGCCGAGCAGCGCGGCCGTGGTGTCCCGGCGGCGGCAGCGGGTCGCGTCCATCAGCCGGCGGCCTTCCTCGGTCGGGGTGATGATCGTGCGGCGCCGGTCCGAGGCGGCCGGGCCGCGCTCGACCAGGCCCTTGCCCAGCATCGCCGAGGCCTGCCGGCCGGCGGTGGACGGGTCCAGGCCCAGCGCCCCGGCCAGCGTGCCGATGTCCGCCGAGCCCAGCTCGTCGAGCATCCGCAGCAGCAGGTACTCCGACTGGTCCAGCTCGGCGTAGACGCCGGTGCGCCGCCGCAGCAGCTCGAAATTGCGCACGAGCACGGCCGTGGCCAGCTCCAGGACGTCCAGCGCGTCGCCGGTCTCGGCGAGCCGATCGGCCAGTTCGCCGGCGTGGAAGGTCCGCTCCATGGACGAGTCCTCCGAAACACCTGTATGACACCGATAATTACCGGTATCATACCGAGGATCACTCATTTCGCCGGGAAAGGTGGGTTCTGTGCTGCCCAGGGGGACCGAGATCTGGGACCGGATCGTCGCTTCGGACCCGGGTCTGAGCCGGCTGCGCACCGCCGGTTCGGCGACCGTGGCGATGGGGAGCGCGCTCGGGGTCGAGTACGCGTTCGCCAAGGCCAGTGGCGCCGATTCGATGGGCACGATCATCTCGATGCTGCTCGGCGCCATCGTCGCGATGATGGGCTCGATGGCGCTGGGCGACGGCAGCAGTGCGTGGGTGAAGGCCCGCACGGCGGTGTTCTTCCCGGTCGCGCTCGGCCTCGGAATGCTGCTCGGGGTCGCGGTGGGCACGAACGCCGACCTGATGCTCGGGGTGTTCGTCGCGGTGATGTTCGTCGCGGTGTTCGTCCGGCGCTTCGGCCCGGCGTTCTTCTTCTACGGCTTCATGGGCTGGATGGGGTACTTCTTCGCGTCGTTCCTGCACGCGACGCTCGCGATGCTGCCCGCGCTGCTGGTCGCCATCGTGCTCGGGACGGCGTGGGTGCTGCTGCTCTCGGTCACCGTCCTGCGCACGAACTCGACCCGCACGCTGCGCCGGGTGGTGCGCGCCTTCGACGCCCGCGGCCGCGAGCTGACCCGGACGTGCGCCGACCTGCTGGCGAACACCGACCCGAAGCGGGAGCGCCGCCTGCGCCGCCGGCTGCAGGCGCGGCAGGCCCGGCTCGCCGAGGCGGCGCTGATGGTGGAGGGCTGGTCGGCCCAGCCCGGCGCGCTGCCCGCGGGCCGCTCGCCCGGCGCGCTGCGGCGGTCGATGGTCGACGCCCACCACCTGCTGGACCAGCTGGCCACGGCGGCCGACGCGCTGGTGCGCAGCGGCTCGGGCCTCAGCGTGCTCGCGGCGGAGGTCGCGGCCCGGCTGGCCCGCCGCGACGACCGCGGCGCGAGCGAGGTCGCGTACCGGCTGGCGAGCCTGGCCGAGCGCGCGGGCGGCACGGCGGGCGGCTGGTGGCCGGCCCGGCACTTCGCCGCCGCCGCGCTCGAGGTCGTCACGGTCCTGAACGACGCCCCCCGGCCGGAGGACCAGGGCGCCGAGGTGGTGGACGACTTCGAGCCCGCGGTCGGCCTCGCGTTCGGCAACCTGCCCGGCTCGGCGGCCATGGCTGGCGACGTGCCGGCCCGCCACCGCGGCTGGAACCCGTTGTCGCGCCTGGACTTCGTCAGCCGCCAGGCGATTCAGGGCGCCATCGCGGGCGGGCTGGCGATCCTGGTCGGCAAGGAGCTGTCTTCGGCGCGGTACTACTGGGCGGTGCTCGCCGCGTTCATCATGTTCACCGGCACGGCGACGCGCACCGAGACGTTCCTCAAGGGCTTCAACCGGGTGCTGGGCACGCTGGTCGGCCTGCTCGCGTCGATCGGCTTCGCCGAGCTGACGGCGGGCAACACCGCGGCCGTGCTGATCACCATCTGCGGCGCCATGTTCTGCGGCTTCTACCTGCTGCGCCTGTCGTACGCCTACATGATCTTCTTCATGACCATCATGATCGGCCAGCTCTACACCGTGCTGCACGAGTTCTCCGCGGGCCTGCTGGTGCTCCGCCTGGAGGAGACGGCGGCGGGCGCGGCGGTCGGGCTGGTGGTCGCGCTGCTCGTCACGCCACTGTCCACACGCGACACCGTGCGCACCGCGCGGGACAACCTGCTGGCCGCGCTGGGGGAGCTGCTCACCGCCGCCGCGGCGCGGCTGGACCGACAGCGGAGCGGGCCCACCGCGGACTTCGACGCGCTCGCCCGCGCCCTCGACCACCGCTTCTACCAGCTCGCGCTCGTCGCGCGGCCGCTCAAACGGCCGATCCTCGGCGGCACGACCTCACCGCGGCTGCGGCACCGGCTCTCGCTCTACGCCGCGCTGGCGACCCACGGCCGGGCGCTGGCCGTCGCGGTGCGCTGGCCTTCGAGCACCTGCGCCGCGCACCCGGACGGGCCGGTCGCGGCGTGCACGGCGCTGGCCGCGGCCGTCGGCGAGCTGGCCGCCGCGCTCCCGGGAGACCCGCAGCCGGCGGCGGCGCGCCCGCTGGCCCAAGCCGACGTCGCGCTGTTCGCCTACACCCCGGCCGCGCCGGGCGAGCGCGCGAAGGACCCGGTGCTGCGCGCGTTGAGCCACGTTTACCACGTGCTGCGCGACCTCACCGCGACCGGCCCGGTCGACCTGCGGGCCGCCCCGTCGCTGCCCACCACGACCGTGCCGCGGCTCTACCGCCAGGTGCGGGCGGGCCTGCCCGAGGCCAACACCGCGCTGCCGCGGGCCGGGGAAGGCTGACCTCCGCGCACACCTCTTGCCCGGAACGCCCTCCCTCCCGGCGAAACCGCGGCCACCGGCGGCCGGTCGCGGTTTCCTGGTGGTGCTGGGGCTCACGGGTGAGGAGGCGGCGATGCCTGCGGGAACACGGAATCCGGTCCGGCTGTGCCAGTGCGTGTGCGCGGTGCTCGGCCACCACCACGAGGTCTGCGACGAGATCGTGGCGCCCGGCGCGTTCGTCGCCATGCCAGCGCCCTCGGGCGTGCGCCCGGTGCCCGCGTGCCTCGGCTGTCACGCCGCCGCGCGGGTCCCGGCTCGGGCGGGGAGCAGCGGCGCGCACAGGTAGCCGGCTGACGAGGTCGTCGCCGACGTCCGCGGCAGGGCTCAGGCGACCCGGCGGTTGTCCATCGCGTCGCGGTCCCAGGCGATGCCCAGGCCCGGGGACTCCGGCGCGACCGCGTGCCCGTCCTCGATCGTCATCTCCGCGGTGGTGATCGCGCGCAGCTGCGGGATGTGCTCGACGTACCGGCCGTTCGGGATCGCGGCGGTGAGGCTCACGTGCAGCTCCATCAGGAAGTGCGGGCAGACCTCGACCTGGTACGCCTCGGCCAGGTGCGCCACCTTGAGCCACGGCGTGATCCCGCCGATGCGCGCGACGTCCACCTGCACGATCGACGCCGCGCCGCGGTGCAGGTAGTCGCGGAACTGCGCGAGCGAGTACATCGACTCGCCGACGGCGATGGGGATCGAGGTGGTCGCGGCCAGCCGCGCGTGCCCGGAGACGTCGTCGGCGGGCAGCGGCTCCTCCAGCCAGAACAGGTCCAGCGGCTCGAACGCCCGCGCCCGCCGTACCGCTTCGGCCGCGGTCATCGACTGGTTGGCGTCCACCATCAGGTCGAACCGCGGGCCGACGGCCTCGCGCACGGCGGCGAGCCGTTCCAGGTCCTCGTGGGCGGTCGGCTTCCCGACCTTGACCTTGACGCCGCCCCAGCCCGCGGCCGCGGACTTCTCCGCCCCGGCCACCAGCTCGTCGGTGGTCAGGTGCAGCCAGCCGCCTTCGGTGTCGTACAACGGAATCCGGGGACCGAACCCGCCCGCGACCCGCCAGAGCGGCTCACCCGCGCGCCGGCATTTGAGGTCCCACAGCGCGGTGTCCACGGCGGCCAGCGCGAGCGAGGTGATCGCGCCGACGGTGGTCGCCCGCGTCGAGGCGAACAAGTCCCGCCAGACGCCCTCGACCCGCCGCGAGTCCTGCCCGACGAGCCGGGGGAGCAGGTGGTCCCGCAGCAGCGCGAGCACGGCCGTGCCACCGGTGCCGATCGTATAGGAGTAACCGAGGCCGGTGGCGCCGTCGGCGGTGGCCAGCTCGACGAAGATCGTCTCCTGCTTGAGGAACGCCTGCACCGCGTCGGTGCGGGTCTGCTCCACTTCCAGGTCGACGAGAAACGCTTCGGCCTTCGTGACGGCAGCCACCGGTCCTCCCTCGCTGAGTCCGCAAAATCCTATAGGATATTCGGAATCGAATTCTCGCGGTCCGGTTGATCGGCTGTCAACAGCGGTGGTCTTTTGTCCTTTTCGGGCGTCCTGGTGCGAAGTCGGACGCGCGGCAGTACGTTGTCCAGCATGTGGGAGCCACTACGCCAACATGGTGAATTCCCTTCGTGTTCTTTAGAGTCCGGTCGTCCGGATCCATTGAGTCGCTAGGGAACCGTTGTCCGACATCCTGTCGCCGGGTGGTCCACCCGTGCCCGCCGCGGCTTCGCGCACCCTCTGGCGCGCGCTGAGGCGCGATCGCTGGGCGCAGGCCAGCGCCGTGATCATCGTGCTGATCGTCGTGGCCGCCGTCGCCGCGCCGCTGCTGGCGCTCATCGAGGGCCAAGACCCGTACACGTACCACACCGAACTGCTGAATCCCTCGAACGGCGCCGGGGCCGGTGCGCTCGGCGGGATCAGCGGCAGCCACTGGTTCGGTGTGGAGCCGCTGACCGGGCGCGACCTGTTCGCGATCGTCACCTACGGCGCGCGCACGTCGTTCCTCATCGGCGTCGCGGCCACCGCGGTCTCGGTGGTCCTCGGGGTCGTGCTCGGCGCGAGCGCCGGTTACGTCGGCGGCTGGTGGGACTCGGTGGTGAGCCGGGTGACCGACGTGCTGCTCGGCTTCCCGCAGCTGATCTTCATGATCTCGCTCGGCGCCGTGGCCCCGGCCGCCATCCCGCGGCCGCTGCTGCTGATCACCGTGATCGGGCTGTTCGGCTGGCCGCGCGTCGCCCGGGTGGTCCGCGCGCAGACGCTCAGCCTGCGCGGGCGCGACTTCGTCCGCGCGGCCCGGGCGCTCGGCGCGGGCGGGGTGCACGTGTTCCGCCGCGAGCTGCTGCCGAACCTGTGGGCGCCGATCATCGTGCTGAGCACCGTGACCATCCCGGCGAACATCGGGTTCGAGGCCGCGCTGTCGTTCCTCGGCGTCGGCATCCCGCCGCCCACGCCGAGCTGGGGCCGGTCCATCAGCGACGCGATCAACTGGGTGCAGTCCGACCCGATGTTCCTGATCTTCCCCGGCGCCGCCCTGTTCATCGCGACGCTGGCGTTCAACATGCTCGGCGACGGGCTGCGCGACGCGCTCGACCCGAAGACGGCGGTACGCCGGTGAACCGCACCCTCCGTTTTCTCGGCGGCCGGCTCGGCGGCATGCTCGTGGTGCTGCTGGTGGTCAGCTTCGCCACGTTCGCCGTGTTCTACCTGCTGCCCACGGACCCGGCGCTGATGTCCTGCGGCAAGCCGTGCACCCCGGAGAACCTGGCGATCGCGCGGGAGTTCATGGGCTTCGACAAGCCGTGGATCCAGCAGTACTTCGACTTCCTCGGCGGCATCTTCGGCGGCCGCACCTTCGGCACCGGCGTGACGACGATCGTCTGTAATGCGCCGTGCTTCGGCTATTCGTTCCAGCAGAACGAGCCGGTGCTGTCGCTGATCGGCGACCGGCTGCCGGTCACGGTCTCGCTCGCCGTGGGCGCGTCGATCATCTGGCTGATCGCCGGCGTCGCCACCGGGGTGTTCTCCGCGCTGCGCCGCGGAAAGGCCTCGGACCGGGTGGCGATGACCATCACCCTGGCCGGCGTCTCGGCCCCGGCGTACCTGGTGGGCCTGCTCGGGATCCTGCTGTTCGGCTTCACCCTCGACGTGGTGCCGGTCAGCGGGTACGTCGCGCTCGCGCAGAGCCCGGTCGACTGGGCCTGGCACCTGGTGCTGCCGTGGCTGGTGCTGGCGTTCATCAACGCCGCGGTGTACGCCCGGCTCTCCCGCGGGCAGATGCTGGAGATCCTCGGCGAGGACTTCATCCGGACCGCGCGCGCCGTCGGGCTGCCCGAGCGGACCGTGATCGGCAAGTACGCGCTGCGCAACGTGCTGCTGCCGGTGATCACGGTGTTCGCCGTGGACCTCGGCGCGCTGCTCGGCGGCGCGGTGATCACCGAGCGGGTGTTCGCGCTGCCCGGCCTCGGCGGCCTGATGGTCGACGCCGTGCACCAGGTGGACCTGCCGGTGCTGATGGGCGTGACGCTGTTCGCCGCCTTCTTCGTCATCCTCGCCAACTTCGTGGTGGACGTGCTCTACGGAGTGCTCGACCCCCGCGCCCGGCTCACGTAGGCAAGAAAGGGAAACACCATGGACCGCAGAGACTTCCTGAGGGCAGTGGGCCTCACGGCCGGCGTGTCGGGGGCCGCGGCGTTCCTCGCCGCGTGCAACGCGAACGAGCAGTCCGGCAGCGGCGGCCAGTCCGCCGCCGTGTCGGCCGGCGGCACGCTGTACATCCTCACCGACCAGACCTCGCAGCACCTGGACCCGGCGAAGAGCCAGAACCTGGCGATCACCACCACCGGCCTGATCCACCGGAAGCTGACCGCGTGGAAGACCTCCGCCGACAGCCCGGCGACCGTGGTGCCGGACCTGGCCACCGACACCGGCCGCGCGAGCGCCGACGGCAAGACCTGGACGTTCACCCTCAAGGACGGCCAGAAGATGGCCGACGGCACGCCGATCACCAGCGCGGAGATCAAGTACGGCATCGAGCGCTCGTTCGACGCGGCGTTCTCCGGCGGGCTCGGCTACCACAAGACACTGCTGGAGGGCGGTTCCTCCTACACCGGCCCGTTCAAGGGCGGCGACCTCGCCTCGATCGAGACGCCGGACGCGAAGACGATCGTGTTCCACCTGACCCGGCCGTACGGCGACTGGCCGTGGATCGTCAGCATGCCCGCGTTCTCGCCGGTGCCGAAGGGCAAGGGCACGGACGCGAGTTACGACTCCACCCCGGTCTGCTCGGGCCCGTACCAGGTGGCCGCCTACACCAAGGGCGTCGAGGTCCGGCTCACCCGCAACCCGAACTGGGACGCCAAGTCCGACCTGGCGCGCAACGGCCTGCCGGACGCGGTCGTGATCCAGCTGGGCCAGGAAACCGGCGTGGTCGCCCAGCGGCTGCTGGCCAGCTCCGGCAACGACGCGACCGCTTTCGGCTCGTCGTTCGTCAACCCCGCGCAGCTCGCGCAGGTCCGGAGCAACCCGGCGGCGAAGAACCAGCTCGTCACCTCGAAGTCCGGCGCGCTGGCCTACCTCGCGCTCAACACGAAGCGCGGCCCGCTGGCGAATCCCCAGGTGCGCCAGGCGTTCCAGTACGCGGTGGACAAGACCGCGTACCAGATCGCCAGCGCGGGCAGCGCCGACCTGGCCGGCCCGATCGCCACCACGCTGATCACCGAGGGCATCGCCGGGCGCGAGGTGTTCGACCTCTACCCGGCACCGCCGAACGGCGACGTGGCCAAGGCGAAGCAGCTGCTCGCCGAGGCCGGCTTCCCGAACGGGATCGACAACCTGGACTTCCCGGTGTCCACCGCGAACAACGACGCCGACAAGGCCCAGGCGCTGCAGGCCGCGCTGCAGCGGGCCGGCATCCGGACGAAGCTGCGCCCGCTCGACGACGACGCTTGGACGGCTGTGGTCACCGGCAACGACGGCTCGTACGACCTGACGCTCGGCTCGTGGCAGCCGGACTTCCCCAGCGCCAACGCGAACATCGAGCCGCTGTTCGGCACCTCGGAGATCGGCAACGGCGGCTACAACGAGGCGCGCTACTCGGTGCCCGAGGTGGACGCGCTGATCGCGCAGGCGCAGGGCACCGTCGACGTGGCGGCCGCGGGCAAGCTGTGGGCGCAGGCCGACCGGCGGATCCTGCAGGACTCGCCCGTGGTCCCGCTGATCTACACGCGCAACTCGTTCCTGCACGGCTCGAAGGTCGGCGACTTCACCATCGGCGAGTTCCCGGCGTACCCCAACTACCTCCAGATCGGGCTGGCGAAGTAGGGCCGTGACCGAACAGCTGCTCGCCCTCCGCGACGTCTCGATCCGGTTCGGGGACGTCGAAGCTGTCCGCGGGATCGGCTTCGAGGTGGCCCCCGGCGAGGTCCTGGCCCTGGTCGGGGAGTCCGGCTCGGGCAAGTCGGTGACCGCGATGTCGCTGCTGGGCCTGCTGCCGCCGACCGCGACGGTCACCGGGTCCGCCGTCCTTTCCGGACGCGAGCTGTACACCTTGGACACCGCGGCGATGCGCGGGGTCCGCGGCGGTGAGATCGGCATGGTCTTCCAGGAGCCGATGAGCGCGCTGAACCCGGTGTTCCGCATCGGCACGCAGCTCGTCGACGCCGTGCGCGCGCACCGCGACGTGTCGCGGGCGGAAGCGAAGAAGCGGGCGTGGGAGCTGCTGGAACTGGTCGAGCTGGACGCGGGGCGGGTGCTGCGGTCGTACCCGCACGAGCTGTCCGGCGGCCAGCTGCAGCGCGTGGTGATCGCGGCGGCGCTGGTGCACGAGCCCGCCCTGCTCGTCGCGGACGAGCCGACCACCGCGCTGGACGTGACGGTGCAGGCCGGGATCCTGGAGCTGCTGCGCTCGCTGCGGGACCGGCTGGGCACGGCGATCCTGCTGGTCACCCACGACATGGGCGTGGTCGCCGACCTCGCCGACCGGGTCGTGGTGCTGCGCGAGGGCCAGGTGGTCGAGCAGAACTCCGTCACGGAGCTGTTCGCCGCACCGAAGGCGGCGTACACGCGGGAACTGCTGGACGCCGTGCTGTCGCTCGGCAGCGGGGCCGACGAGGAGCCCGCGTCGGAGGCCGAGGCGCTGGTTTCGGTGCGGGACCTGGAAGTCACCTACCGCCGACGCGGTGGCGCGGCGCCGGTGCGCGCGGTCGACGGCGTCAGCCTGAGCGTGGCGGCCGACGAGGTGCTCGGCCTGGTGGGCGAGTCCGGTTCGGGCAAGAGCACGATCTCGTCGGTGCTGACCGGGCTGGTGACTCCGTCGGCCGGCTCGGTCAGCGTGGCCGGGATCGACCTGGCGACGGCGTCGGCGCGGCAGTGGCGCGAGGTGCGGCGGCAGATCGGGATCGTGTTCCAGAACCCGGCCTCCGCGCTCAACCCGCGGGCGACGATCGGCGCGACCATCGCGGAACCGCTGGTGGTGCACGGGTTCGGCGGCGACCACCGGGCCAGGGTGACCGAGCTGCTGACCGCCGTCCGGCTCGATCCACAGTGGACCGGACGGTACCCGCACGAGCTGTCCGGCGGCCAGCGCCAGCGCGTCGGCATCGCCCGCGCGCTGGCCCTGCGGCCCCGGCTGCTGATCGCGGACGAGCCGACCAGCGCCCTGGACGTCTCGGTGCAGGCGTCGGTGCTGGCCCTGCTGGCCGAGCTGCAGCGGGAGCTGGCCTTCGCCTGCCTGTTCATCAGCCACGACCTGGCGGTGATCGAGCAGGTCGCCGACCGGGTCGTGGTGCTGCACCGCGGCAAGGTCGTGGAGGAGGGCTCGGTGGCGTCGGTGCTGGGCTCGCCGCGCGAGGACTACACACGGCGCCTGGTGGCGGCCGCGCCCGTCGCGGACCCGGCGCGGCAGCGTGAGCGCCGGGAGGCCTGGCGCGCCCTGCCCCGCTGAGTCGATCCGGTGCTGGGCCGATCAGTGCTGGGCCGATGAGTTTCCGGTCCGCCGCCCGTCCGTACGGGGGCAGATTCGGAAACAGGGAGGCAGGACATGGGCAAGCTGCTGTACTCGGCCACGATGTCGCTCGACGGCTTCATCGCCGGGCCGGGCGGGGACATGGGGTGGTTCGGCGCGTACCTCGGGCCGAACCCGGTGGTCGGCGAGCTGATCGGCGACATCGGGGCGCTGCTCGTCGGCGCGCGCACGTTCGGCGGGGACGACCCGCACCGCGGCACCGAGCGTGAGGGCAAGGCGTTCGGCGGCGGCTGGGAGGGACCGCAGTTCGTGCTCACCCACCACGCGCCGGCCGAGCCGGTGCCCGGGGTGACGTTCGTGGCCGACCTGGCCGGCGCGGTGGCCGCGGCGAAGGCGGCGGCGGGGGAGAAGTACGTCAACGTCCTCGGCGCCACGGTCGCGCGGGGATGCCTCGAAGCGGGGCTGCTCGACGAGGTCTTCGTGTGCGTCGTGCCGGTGCTGCTCGGCGGTGGGGTCCGGCTGTTCGACCGGCCGGACGGGACGCCCGTGCAGCTCGAACGGCTGCACCAGAGCGAGGCGGGCGGGGCGACGAACCTCTGGTTACGCGTCGTCGGCTGACACCAGTCCGATGAGGACAGCCCGGGTCAGGTGCTCCAGCCGGGGCGCGAAGTCGACCACGGCGTGGCCGAGCCGCGGGTCCTCGGCGTAGAGCTGCGCGAGCGTGTCCGGCGGGTGCGACGTCTGCCAGAGCGAGGCGGCCAGTGCCGTCACGGCGGCGACGACGTTGCGCCCGCCGGTCGCGCCGAGGCCGGGCAGGGCGCGGGTGAGCAGCTCGACCAGGTCGTCGAGGGCGTCGAGGGCGGACAGCTTGAAGCTCCGTACCGACTCCAGCGACACGTGCCGCTCCAGTGTGAGCGGCGCGTGCGCGAGCAGTTCGCAGAACAGCGGCCGGTCCGTGAGCGAGCGCGTGATCGCGGCGGCCACGACGGAGGGGGTCGCGTCCGTCCGTCCAGCTGAGGTGCAGGTAGATCTCCTCGCGCGTCTCGAAATACCGCAACAGCGCGGATTTGTGCACGCCCACCTCGCCTGCCATGTCGCCGAGGTCCACCGAGCGCACGCCGTTGCGCGTCGCCAGTTCGCGCGCCGCGGTGAGGATCGCTTCGTCGGAGGGAACACGGACATGGGCAAGGTCTGGCTGGTCACGGGCGGTTCACGGGGGCTGGGCCGGGCGGTGGTGGAGGAGGCGCTGGCGGCCGGCCACCAGGTCGTCGCCACGGCGCGGAGCATCGACTCGCTCAAGGACCTCGACGAACGCCACGCGGACACGCTGCTGCGCTTCCCGCTCGACGTCACCGATCCCGCGCAGGCGGAGGCGGCCGTCGCGGCGGCGGTGGAGCGGTTCGGGAAGCTGGACGTGGTGGTGAACAACGCGGGCTACGCGAACATGGCGTCCGTCGAGGAGCTCGACCTGGACGACTTCCGCGCGCAGATGGAGGCGGTCTTCTTCGGCACCGTGCACGTCACCAAGGCGGCGCTGCCGGTGTTCCTCGCGCAGCATTCGGGCCACTTCATCCAGGTCACCTCGATCGGCGGCCGCGGCACCGCGCCGGGCGTTTCCGCTTACCAGAGCGCGAAATTCGCGACGGAGGGCTTCTCCGGCGTGCTGAACGACGAGGTCTCGCGGCTCGGGGTCAAGGTCACCATGGCCGAGCCGGGCCTGATGCGCACCGACTGGTCCGGCCCGTCCATGACCGTCCGGCCGTACCAGCCGGAGTACGAGCCCACGATCGGCCCGCTGCTCAAGCACCTGGCCGACGCCCGCGGCGCGGAGCCGATCGACCCGGCCAAGGTCGCGCGGGTGTTCCTCGAAATCGCCGGGCTGGACGAGCCGCCGCTGCACCTGGTGCTGGGCCGCGACGCCGTCGAGATGATCAAGGCCGGCACGGAAAAGCTGAGGGCGGAGGACGCCCGGTGGGCGGAACTCGGCCGCTCCGTCGACTTCGCGAGCTGACCGGCGGCGACCACGCGGTGTACTCGATCGCGCGGGGTTTCCGCCCGCGTGGCCGATGCCGGGCGCGCCGGGGCGGCCCTACGGTGGTTGTCCCTGCGAGTCGGGAGGACGCATGGCCAAGTCGGTCGAGGAGATCCTGGCGAACGTCGACCTCTACGCCGAAGACCAGCGCGAGAACCTGCTGGCGGCGGCCGCGGCCGCGCGCACCCGGAGCCCGATCCCGCACACCGGCGCCGACGGTGGCTACCACGTGCTCACCCGCTACGAGGACGTGCGCACCGTCTGCGCGGACCCCGAGCGGTTCAGCTCCGGGCAGCCGAGCATCCGCGGCGTGCCGGTGCGGGTGATCCCGATCGACACCGACCCGCCGGCGCACCGGGAGTACCGCAAGATCCTCAACCCGTACTTCTCGCGGAACTTCCTGCTGCGTTACGAGGAACAGATGCGGGAGATCGCCCGCGCCGCCGTCGCGTCCTTTGTGGACAAGGGAGTGTGCGACGTCGTGCAGGACTTCGCGATCCCGTTCAGCGCCGGCTCGCTGGCGAAGATCGTGTTCGCCACGGAGAACCAGGATCTCGTGGCCCGCGGGGTCGCTGCGGCGAAGCAGGCGGCGCTGACGAGCAGCCCCGAGTCGTTCCAGGCGCTGGCGGGTTTGGCGATGGAGGCGCTGGCCGAAGTCGAAGGCGCCGGCGGCGAGGACACCGTGCTGCGCGCGCTGGTGACGGCGACCGTCGGCGGCCGCCCGCTCACACTGGAGGAGCGGCTGGGCATCGTGACCACGCTGTTCCTCGGCGGCCTCGACACGACCCGCGGCGTGATCGCGAACATCGCCTACCACCTCGCGACCCGCGCGGACGTCGAGCCGATCCTGCGCCGCCCGGACGGCTGGCAGCGCGAGCTGGAGGAGTTCCTGCGCTACGAGACGACCGTCGCGTTCATGGCGCGCACCGCCGTCCGCGACACCGAGGTCGGCGGCGTGCCGGTGAAGGAGGGCGACCGGATCGCGGTGCTCTTCGCGGCGGCCAACCGCGACCCGGTGTGGTTCGAGCGCCCGGACGAGCTGGTGTTCGACCGCCCGAACGTGCCCCACCTGGCGTTCGGCTTCGGCATCCACCGCTGCCTCGGCCTGCACTTCGCCCGCGTCCAGCTGGCGATCGCGTTCGAGGAACTCCTGGCGCGCACCACGAACTTCCGCCTCGCGGACGGCGCGGAGATCTCGCGGCAGGTGGGCCTGTCGCTGAACAGCCCGCACCGGCTCGACGTCACTTTCGACGCCCTACCTGCTTGACCGGTCAGCGGTCGGCGAAGCGCGCCACCGCCGCCCTGATCGCGTCGCCCATCGAGGGGCTGCCGGTGTGGCCGGAGTCGTCGATGACCACCAGTTCGGCGCCGGGCCACGCCTGGACCAGGTCCCACGCCGGCTTCATCGGCACGCTGAGGTCCAGCCGGCCGTGCACGAACACGGCGGGGATGCCGTGCAGCCGGTGCACGTCGCGCAGGATCGCGCCTGGTTCGAGCCAGCCGGCGTGGCCGAAGTAATGGGCGCAGATGCGGACGAACGCGATGAGGTCGGCGCCGTCCCGGGCGCTGTACTGGCCCGGGTGACCCTTCGATTCGTGCGCGATCACGGCGTCCTCCCACGTGCACCAGGCGCGCGCTGCCTGGAGCCGGACCGTTTCGTCGGGGCTCTCCAGCAGCCGGCTGTACGCGGCGAGGAGGTCACCGTCGCGATCAGCCTCGGGCACCGCGTCCCGGAAGGCCGCCCACTCGGCGGGCAGCAGCCGGCCGACGCCGCGGTAGAGCCAGTCGACCTCCTCGGGCCCCGAGGTGAACGTGGCGATCATGACCATCTCCGAGACCCGCTCCGGGTATCGCTCGGCGTACGCGAGCATCAGCGCCGGGGCCCAGGAACCGCCGAACAGCAGCCATTTCCCGATGCCGAGGTGCTCGCGCAGCTTCTCCATGTCGGCGATGAGGTGCTCGGTGGTGTTGTGCTCCAGGCTGACCGACGGGTCACCGGCGTGGGGCAGGCTCCGGCCACAGCCGCGCTGGTCGAACCGGACGATCCGGAACTTCGCGGGGTCGAACGCAGTCTGGCTGCTGCGTTTCCCGCCCCCGCCGGGGCCGCCGTGCACGACCAGCGCGGGCTTGCCGTCCGGATAACCGTTGGTCTCCCAGTAGACCTGGTTCCCGTCGCCGACGTCGAGCAGTCCGTGGTCATAGGGTTCGGGCATCGGGAACGAGGCGGGCACGGCGGTTCCTCCGGTCAGGTGGGCGGCCCGGCCACGCTACCGGCGGGCCCGGGCCGGGTCACCTGGTTTATCCCGCTGTCCACTGTGGAGTCAGGCGAAGGGGAATCAGGCGAACGGGTCCACGCCGGTCAGCTCCACGCTGGCCGCCCACACGCGGGCCGCGGCGTCGGTGCCGGCCAGCGCGCCGCGCACCGTTTCCTGGTGGGGCTGCCCGCGCAGGCCCAGCATGCGCGGGCCCCAGAGCTGCCCGCCGGCGACGTCCGGGTCGAGCACCGCGTGGACGGACGGCCAGGCCCCGGCGTCCTTGCCCTGCAGCAGAAGCCCCGCGGGTGACAGGCCGGGCTTGCGGACGTGCACCGGTGGGCGGGACGGCGTGAGCGAGTCCAGCGCGCCGCCCGGATGCGTCACGACGCTGATCGCGCCGCTCCCGGCCGCGCGCAGGCGGCGGTCCAGCTCGAAGCCGAACAGCATCTGCGCGAGCTTGGACCGGGAGTAGGTGCGCTTCGGCTCGTAGTCGTTGTGGCTCTGCAGGTCGTCGAAGTCGAGTTCGGCGCGCTTCGCGGTGAAGCTGCCGGTCGTGACGATCCGGCCGCCGTCGGCCAGCAGCGGTGCGAGCCAGTGCGTCAGGGCGAAGTGGCCGAGGTGGTTGGTGCCGAACGTCAGCTCGTGCCCGGCCGCGGTCTCCTGACGCTCCTGCCCTTCGAGCAGCACACCGGCGTTGTGCACGACGGCGTCGAGGTGGCTCAGCTCCAGTGCGTCCACGGAGGCCTTGAGCGACGTGAGGTCGGCGAGGTCCAGCGGGATGTGGCGCACCTGCGCGCCTGGCACGTGCGTGCGAATCGAGCCGATCGCGCCTTCGGCCTTGGCTGCGCTGCGGCAGCCGATCACGACGGTGGCGCCGCGGCCGGCCAGTTGCTCGGCGATGAAGTACCCGATCCCGGCGTTGCCGCCGGTGACCAGGACGGTCTTGGTTCCCATGGGACCGAGAAAACCACAGTGACAGAAAAATTGCAATGACTACGAGTTCGTAGTCACTTCGGGTATGGTGGGTGGCATGCCGCAGACGACCGGGCGCCGCGAGCGCAAGAAGGCCGCTACCCGCCAGGCGCTGTCCGAGGCGGCGTTGCGCCTGTTCCTGGAGCGGGGCTTCGACCAGGTCACCGTGGCGCAGGTCGCGGCGGCCGCGGACACCGCCGTCACCACGCTGTTCGCGCACTTCCCGGGCGGCAAGGAGGCCCTGATCCTCGGCGACGGCGCGGAGCGCGCGGCCAGGTTGACCGCCGCGGTGCGCGAGCGCGGCCCGGGCGTCTCGATTCTCGATGCGCTGCAGGCGTTCCTGACCACGCGCGGGCCGTTCGACCCGGCCCGGAGCCCGGAGTTCCGCCGCAGCACGGACCTCGTCATGCGGACGCCCGCGCTGCGCGCCTACGCCAGGACACTGTGGACCGGGAACGAGGCCGTACTGGCCGGCGTGATCGCGGAAGAGGCGTCGCGGCCGGCGGACGACCTCTCGGTGCGGGTGCTGGCCCGGTACGTCCTGGAGGTCCCCGACCTGGCCGCCCTGGAACCCGACCCGCGCGACGCGCTGAAGACCGCGTTCGACCACCTTCGGCGGGGCTGGCCGGGCTTCTGAATTTCGATATTTACATGATTAATCCGGCACGTTAACGTCGCTTTCATGAATACGGCGATCGCGGTGGCCGATCCGGCGCACCTGTCCGGCTTGGTGGATTCCGTGCACGAATTGTTCGCCGAAGACGGCGGACGGCACGACGACCGGATGGACCTCGGCTGGCCGGAACATGACGGACGGCGGTACTACTCGGCGCTGCTCGCCGACGATAACGCGCTCTGTCTGGTGGCCCAGCAGGGGAACGCCGTGGTGGGCCACCTCGTCGGCCGGCTCGGCGGAGGTCCGCCGCTGCGCGCGGATGCCGTCACGGCGGTCCTCGAGAGCGTACGGGTCGCGCCGAAGGTCCGGCGGGCGGGGGTTGGCTCCGCGCTCGTCGCGCGATTCGAATGGTGGGCGAGAACTCGCGGCGCCCGCCATTTCTCGGTGACCGCCTATTCGGCGAACACTTCCGCGATCGCCTTTTACCGGCGGCACGGATTCCGCGACCTGTCCGTCACATTGAGGGCTTCGCGGTAGGGCTGGCGCACCTTCGGCGGCAACATCCAGTTCCCGCCCTCTGCTGAGAAGACCTCATGGGGCGTTGTGGGCGGCACAGCCAGGTGAAGAAAGCGGTATCACGCGACGCTATCCGGCCTCGGGGGTTGCTCACTATGTGCCGGGGTCAGGCGGCTGCTTCGTGCCTGGTGTCACCGGCGGCGCCTTTCGTCCGGTTTTCTTGTAGTGGTGGCGGTGTTGTCGGGTACACCCGTCCCGTCGGTGTGGTGATCGTGCCGTCGCCGCCGGGTGCTGTGGTGTAGGTCCAGCCGGGTTCGTCTTTGAGACGGTGGTGCCGACGGCAGTACGGGGCCAGGTTCTCTTCGGCGGTGTGGCCGCCTAGCGCGAAGTCGTGGGTGTGGTCGATGTCGCTGTACTGCGACGGGCGGTGACAGCCGCAATACCACTAAGTTAAGCCGCTGGAGGCCGTAGGGTAATGGTCGGCGGGCCGGCGTGTCGGATGCTGTGGTCGGTGGGTTTTTTGACTCTGTAGCGGTTGTATCTGAGTCTCCTGAGGGCGCGTGGGTTTGTTCGGTGTCGCCGCGGCCGGTGGCGACGTTCAAGAATTTCAGTCGTCGTCTCCGCGCGTGCCTTTTTCAGTTTTTGAGGGGGAAAAAGCCGCCTGGCTTGTGACCTGGCGGCGGATGACGCGGAGAGTGCGCATGAACGACAATCGGTCGGGATCGACATCGGCTTCGTCGGCAGCCCGGCACATGAGCGCCCGTATGCTGTAGTGAGTCAGCAGCAACGCCCATATTTCTTGCCTGACCATCTCCGGCGATTGAGACCTCAGCACTCGCCCTGGCCCGCGTTGATGAGTCTTGACCTCATCAAGCAGGCTTTCGTACTCCCAACGCTCACTATAGGCAGTAGCTAACTCGATAGCAGGTATGTCTTCAGGGTCGAGTATTGAGGTGATCAGGCGAATGGTGTCATGTTCCTCGGTTCGCTCACGGTCGGGAATCTCGTATTCGACGACACGCACCACCATGGCCTGAGTCGTGTGCGGCATGGCACCGTCTCGGATCCGTGTGAGGATTTCCTTCTTGTGGTAGTTGCGTAATTTCGGCGGGAACACGGCCGAGAGGTAGGAACCGTCCGGCAGGACACGCGCGACCGGCAGCAGAAGATCCGACTTCACCCGCCACAGGGCATCGGCGCCGGTCTCGAGCGTCTCCTGCCAGGCAGGGAAGCTGTAGAAGCTGCGGTCGGCGGTGATGAGCATGTCTGCCTCGAACGAGCGGGTCAGCTCCTTGGCCAGGGTCGTCTCTCCGACAGGCGCACCGCCAAGCGCGGCATCGACGAGGACATGTGAGCCGCATTCGCCAAGCCCGACGACCCGCACGATCGGGTAGGCACTCGCATTCGGACCGTTGTTGGACCGATCAAACTCGGCGACGTTGGCCGCAGTGTCCGGAATATTCAACGCGCACCCGTCAATCGACATCAACCGCCACGATCTCAGCCATGCGCCTTTCGTGCCCGGGCCCGCCACGGGAACCGCTATATCCTCGAACAACTCCCGCAACGGCTCATCGCCCAAACGCCGCCGAGCCTGAGTGATCGCCGAGGTCGAAGGAACATGCCACGAATCCGACCACGATCTCATATCCTTCAAAGATCCCACGAGCTTACGCATCACTTCCTCGTAGTCATCATCGAAGAACAAGCACATCGCCATACAAAAACGAACCATCACATGGGCTGGCAACAGTCGAGATCGCTGCTCGCGACGCCCAGTTCTATTCAGCACGTCCTCAATGAAATCTCTCGGCACCACATCAGCCAAGACCCCCAGTGAAATCCGGTCCGTCAACCGAACGCCCGCTCCACCGTTTCCCAGCAATTTCACATGCCCAGTTCGACTCACCACTCAATACTACTCAATCCCGATACCCAAGGAAAGCAATTGCCAGGCGTGTTGCCCAATCATTTCCACTGCGCAGACACCCTTAACTTAGTGGTATTGGTGACAGCCGGGGTACCGGCACACTCGGTCCCGCGCCTGAACCAGATCGACGAGAGCCGCTGGTGGCCGGTAGCGGGTGCGGCCAACGCTGAGGACCTGCCCGGTGTCGGGCTCGGTGATGATCCGCCGCCACACCGGGGCGTGTCATGACAACCGTGTAAGTCAGAGGTGTACCAAGATCGACTCGCTGGTTTGGCGGTCGGAAAGGACACCGAGTGACTCAGGACACATCGTCTCGTGAGGGTGACGAGACGGCGGCGCGGCGGCTCGCGGACGCGTTCTCGCCGTCCACGATTGACGCGTTGCTGAAGGACGCGAAATCGGCCGGCACGCCGATCGACGGCGTGGACGGCCTGCTGAATCAGATGACCAAAGCGGTGCTGGAACGCGCTTTGCAGGCCGAGTTGACCGACCATTTGGGCTACGATGCCGGTGACCCGGCAGGCCATGGGTCCGGTAATTCTCGTAACGGAAAGTCCCGGAAAACTGTGTCGACCACGAATGGCCCGGTCGATATTGAGGTACCTCGTGACCGGAATGGCTCGTTCGAACCGGCTATCGTGCCGAAACGAGCACGGCGTATCGGCAACATTGATGACATGATCCTGTCGCTCTATTCGCGCGGTATGGCGACACGTGATATCGAGGCGCATTTACGTGAAGTGTATGGCGTGAACGCGTCTCGGGAATTGATCTCGAATATCACCGACGTGGTGGTCGACGAGATCAAAGCATGGCAATCGCGCCCGCTGGACGAGGTTTATCCGATCCTGTATGTCGACGGAATCCGGATCCGGGTCAAGGACAACGGGGTCGTCACCACCAAGGTCGCTTACCTGGCCATCGGGGTCGACGTGGACGGCCGCAAGCACGCCCTGGGATGCTGGATCCAGGACACCGAAGGAGCGAAGTTCTGGCAGAAAGTCTTGTCCGACCTGCGTAACCGAGGTGTCAAGGACATCCTCATCGCCTGCTGCGACGGACTGACTGGCCTGCCCGACGCGATTCACGCGATCTTCCCGGACACTGTCGTGCAGACTTGTGTTGTGCACGTCATCCGCAACGCGATGCGATTCGTGTCCTACGGCGACCGCAAGAAGATCGTCAAAGCGATGAAAGAAATCTATACCGCACCCACTCTCGAAGCAGCCGAGCTCGGCCTGGCCGAATTCGACAAACAATTCGGTACCCAATACCCGGGCGCTGTCGACGTGTGGCACAACGCATGGGACGAGTTCATCCCATTCCTCGACTACCCACCCGAACTCCGCAAAATCGTCTACACCACCAACGCCATCGAGTCTATCAACTTCCAACTCCGCAAAATCACCAAGAATCGCGGCCACTTCCCCGACAAAGACGCCGCAATGAAACTTCTCTACCTCGGACTCCGCAACATATCCAGTCAACGCGGTGGTGAATCAGGAACCGGAACACGCGGCTGGAAGGTGGCACTCAACACACTGATCGACATCTTCCCCGGACGCATACTCTTCTGATAACCTACAAATGTAAGCAATCACCTCTAGCTTACACAAAAAACGTGACAGGCTCCCACGCCGAGTTCGAGTCCGCCGCGAGTTCCCGTGCCAGCCACGCCGGGACCGTGCCACCACCCGAAAGTTCGGCGGGATCCTCGTTCAGTCCAGCCAGCGTCACCAGGTCCACATACAGGTAGACCACGGGTTTGATACCGCTGTCACCTGATGACCGGTTCAGCAGCCGATCGACCAGGACATCCGCACGCAACTGATCCAACGTCCGGACCTCATCGCCGCGACGGAGCTTCCGTGCTTGGTGGTCGAGGGAGGTGTAGATCGCCGATGCTTGTTCCACGGGCAGATCACACAGCAAGGTGGACATCGTCTCGTCCTGATGGACCAGGCAGATGTTACGGTCGCGCCGCCGCGCGCGGGATCTTCGCTCATATCCTTCGGCATCCACTTTCTGCACCACCCGATTCACGGCGGCCCGTAACGACGACGGATTCTTCCCCGCCAACCGCGTCGCGACAATCGCATCAACCTGACCGACCATCTCATCAGAAAGAGCTATCGTCGGCTCGAAAACCATCCGCGCCTTGAAACCGTCGATCTCTCCACGCCGAAATGCTGCGAACGTCTCCGGCAACCGGGTCGTCAGCGCCTGCGCCAACGCGACATCAGCCCCAGCGCGCCGCTCTGTCACCGACAACTCCAACGCCAGCTCGGCCACCACCGACCGGGCAGACCCACCCGCCGCCGCGAACAACGCGACATCAGCAGCCTGTTCGGCCTCCAACTGTGCAACTCGGATGGCCCGTTCATGAATCCGGGACAAAACATCGACGGCGTCATGTAAAGAAGAATCCCCATAACAACTCACCCCACAATTTTACCGACACCACCCACCAAAAACCTCACCGAATCGAGTGAACAAGCACCTTCATATCAACTATTAGGTCGCGGCTCATTCCGTCGAGATGTCCAGCACCGCCTGGCCGTCGAGCAGAGCCGTCACACGGACACTGACGGTGTGCCCGGCCGTGCCGAACTTGCCGCTGCCGCCGACGCCCAGGACGATTTCGCCGGTGTCCTGCCGCAGACGCACGGAATTCGGACTAACCGAGACGGTGAAGGGCATGCCGCTGACCGTCACGTCGGCGACGCCGGACACCTGGACCTGGCACTTGCCCGCCTGGCACGCGCCGAGGTCGGTGCCGTTGGCGGCCGCGGGCAGTGACGGGGGCGGCGAGCCGAGCGGCCGGCAGTTCGGCGCGACGTTGTAGGAGTTCGCCAGCACCTTGCTGCGCCCGGCGGCGGTCGGCAGGTCCGGGGTGGGCACGGTGATCGTCGCGAGTACGTCGATCACCTGCTGGGCCTGCGGTTTGAGCTGGTCCACCGACTGGAACGACAGGTCGGCCATGCCTTGGCCGTGCGTCGAGGGGAGCTTCGGCGCCACCGCCTGCAACGCCGCGAGCAGGCCGGTCCGATAGGCGTCGGCCTCCTTGACGCCGGTCGGCGCGAGCGGGGTGAGGGTGGCCGTCAGCTGCTCGACCTGGCTGCCGGCCGAGCCGATGAAGTTGCCCAGCTCGAACCCGCCGAAGCTCGCGAACCGCGGGTCGTCGCTGGCGATGTCGCCCAGTTTCTGCGCGCGCAGCGAGGTCACGGACGCGGTGGCGCTGCACATCGCATCGGACCAGGTGACCAGCGCGGGCGTGGGCGAGGCCGCGTCGACCGGGCCGAACTGGCGCACCGGCGCGCAGCCCGGCGCGACGTTGAACGACGCGTTCAGCTTGGCGTCCCCCCGCACCGCCTTCTGCAGGTCCGCGGCCGTCGGCTTGAGCGCGGTGGCCGCCTCGGCGACCTCACGGGCCTTGGCCAGCGGCTGCTTCGTGGTGGTCGGCGGAACCTTCTTTTGCAGTTCCCCCAAGGCTTTGTCGAGCGAGGCCACGTACGCGTCCGCGCCCTTGACCCCGGACGGCGGCACGTCCTTCAGCTGCCCGCGCACCTGCTCGGCGCCGGAGCCGGTGCGGCTGAGGTAGGAGTCGATGCTCGAGTCGAGGAAGTTCGCCTGGTCCGGGTCCGCGGCCGTGTGGTTCACCTCGTCGATCCCGGTGCGCAGGCCGTCGGCCGCCGTCACGGCCGCGCACACGGCCACCGACCAGCCGACCAGCGCCCGCGTCGCGGCGGGCACGGCAGGCAGCGGCGCGGGCAGCGCGTGCCCGCCCGTCGTGCACGCCGCCGCCGAGAATCCCAGCAGTGCCACCGCCGCGGCGGCCTGGCCCCTGACCCGCATGCCGTTCCCTTCCCTCGCCGAATGCGGGTCAGGTTAGGCGCGCCGGTCCGGGAGGGGTCCCGGACCGCAACGGCTGTTCAGCGCGCCGGTGCGAAATGCCGGTCCAGCTCCGCGAGCCGGGGCGCCAGCGCCTCGGAGGTGAGGGACGGGCGGCCGCCGGGGTGGGCGAGGGCGACCCCGGACGCGGCGACGGCCAGCCGCGCCGCGCGGCGGGGGCCCTGGCCGCGCGTGAGGCTCCATGCCAGGGCGGCGGTGAACGCGTCGGCGGCGGCGTCGGCCGGCGGGCCGCCCCGATGCGGCAGGAGCAGGTGCTGGTCCGCCCAGACGAACAGGCAGCCGAGCTCCGCCAGGTCCAGCACGACCAGCGCGGGGCCGAGCCGCAGCAGGCCGTCGGCCGCCCGCAGCGCGGCCTCCACGGTGTCGAGCGGGTACCCCGCGAGGAGCGCGCCGCTGGGCCGGTCGAGGCGCAGGACGTCGGTCGCGGCCAGCAGCCGGGCACGCATCAGCGGGTCTTCGCCCGGGCGGCCGTCGAGCACCACGCGCCGTCCCGCGGCCTGCGCGCACTCCGCAGCGGCGAGCGTCGCGTCGGCAGGCTGTTGCGGCTGGATCACCACGGTCCCGGCCGAGGCCAGCAGCGGGCGGGCCTCGGTGACGTCGTCCGGGGTCAGCCGGACGGCGCTCGGCACGTCTTCGAGGTAGCGCCACCGGCCGTCTTCGCCGCGCGCGTCGACCATCAGCCCGGTGGTGGTGCCCCGGCGCCGGATCACCCACCCGGTGTCGACGCCGCCGGTGCCGGCCTGCCGCAGCAGCCGCTCGGCCGGCTCGTCGTCGCCGACGACCCCGAGCAGCCCGACCGACGCGCCGAGCTGCGCGAGCCCGACCGCGATGTTGGCGCCCTTCCCGCCGAGCAGCTCCCGGCGCTCCCGCACGGGCGCGCCCTCGGACCGGCCGGAAACGAGCACCACCAGATCGCGCGAGATCTGGCCGACCACGGCCACGTCAGCTGTCATGGGCGGGGGAGTACCCGCCGCCGCGGGGTTCAAGCGTCGATTCATGGGCCTGTACGGGTGGTTTTCGTGCCGCCGGACGGCCGATTCCCGCCCGTTCGGCCGCGGCCGCTCACCCGGCCGCGAGCCCGGCGCCCGGGTCGCGGGAGGGGGGCGGGTTTACAAGATCGGCCGGGGTTCATAGGATCCGGCGGCCGGACGTGCCGCGGGTGCCCGCGGTCCCGGCAGGGTGGAGGTCTGCATGGCTCGCACGGAGCCCGGCGACAACAGTGACAACAGCGATCTGGATTCGGTCGCGAAACTGGTGAGCCTGTCGATGACGGCCCCGATGCCGCGCATCTCCGGGGAAGAGCCGCCGCTCGTCGCCACGGGCGGACCGGCCGAGCCGTCGACCCGGCCCCAGCCCGCCGTCGGCCAACTGCCCGCGGAGCTGGACGCGCTGATGGGCGCGCCGGAGCCCGGCGGGCGGGCCGCGACGGCACCCCCGGAAACCGGGAGGCGGCCGGCTCGGCGTTTCGTGATCGCCGGTGCCGCGGTGGTGGCGCTGGCCGGTCTCGGCACCTGGGCCCTGTGGCCCGCCCCGGTGAACGGGACGGCGGGGAAGCCCGCCGAGGTGCCCGCCGCGCCGTCGTCGTCCACCGCGCCGCCCGCGATCGCCACGATGAGCGCCAGCCCGGAGCCGCCGGCCGCGTCCGACGAGGTCTCGCACACGACCGTGCGGACCACCGAAGCGCGGCGTGCCCCGAGCAAGGCCCCGGGCGGTGGCGCGCCCGCCTCCAAGACCACTTCGGACGATCCGCTGGCCGACTACTTCAGCTCGGCCGTCAACTCCTACATCCAGCAGTGGAGCGACCAGCAGGGCCCGCCGCGCCGCCACTAGTGATCTCCGGTGCGGCGAAAGCGCTGGTGCGGCCGGTTCCCGTAACGCGGCGCCGCTGAATGGGCGACCTCGCGTAACCGTCGGGTGCCGGAGTACTACTCTGGGTGGGCCAAAGCTGCCCCCCGAGCCTGCCTTGCGAGGTCGCCATGTCCACCGCTCCGCCGTCCACGCTCTCGCCCAGCCAGGTCCCGGTCGGAGTGGATCCCTCCCGGCCGAGCGTCGCGAGGATCTACGACGGCTTCCTCGGTGGCAACCACTACTACGAGGTCGACCGCGCGGTCATGGACAAGATCAGCGCGGCCGTGCCCGAGGCCGTGCACATCGCGCGCGGCAACCGCGGCTTCCACAACCGCGCGCTGCGCCTGCTGGCCAACCAGACCGACATCCGGCAGTTCCTGGACTGCGGCTCCGGCCTGCCGACGGCCGAGAACACCCACCAGATCGTGCAGCGCTCGCACCGCGACGCGCACGTGGTGTACGTGGACAACGACCCCGTGGTGCTCGCGCACGGCCGCGCGCTGCTGGCCGAGAACGACTACACGCACATGGTCGAGGCCGACATCTTCCGGCCGTCGATGGTGCTGGAGAACGAGACCGTGCGGGAGTACATCGACTTCTCGCAGCCGGTCGGCCTGCTGCACATCGGCACCATGCACCACTACGAGGGCGACGGCGCCGTCGAGGTGATGCGCGAGTACATCGACGCGCTCGCCCCGGGCTCCTTCGTGGCGCTGGCGCACTTCTACGACCCCGAGGTCGAGGAGCTGACCGCGGTCGCCAAGCGGATCGAAGAGATCCTGGTGTCCGGCCCGCTGGGCGCCGGCCGCTTCCGCACCAGGGTGGAGATCGAGGCCATGATGCCGGGCCTGGAGCTGCTGCCCCCGAACGCGACGTCGGGCCCCGGCCTCTCGGTCGCCGACGAATGGTGGCCGGACGGCCCGCGGCTGACCGCGCTGAGCGAGTCGGCCCGGTGCGTGGCCGGCGTCGTCGGCCGCAAGCTGTAACCAGCCTTTCCCTCGATCCCCGGTGGCCCTGAGCTGCCGGGGGATCCGGTGTGTCCGGGGCCGGAAAAAAGTTCGGACGGTCAGGTCGAGAACCCGTGCCCGGCTCCGTCCCCGCTGTGAACGTGACCAGAATGGGTCGCACCAGCACCGAGGAGAACACGATGGCCAAGTACCTGTTGCTCAAGCACTACCGCGGCGCTCCGGCTTCGGTCAACAACGTGCCCATGGACCAGTGGACCCCCGACGAGATCTCGGCGCACATGCAGTACATGCGCGACTTCGCGACCCGGCTCGAGGGGACCGGCGAGTTCGTCGACAGCCAGGCGCTGGCCCCCGGGGGGACGTTCGTCCGGTCCGACGGCGAGGGGCGCCCGCCGGTCACCGACGGCCCCTTCGCCGAGACCAAGGACGTCATCGCCGGCTGGATGGTGATCGACGTCGACAGCTACGAGCGCGCCCTCGAGCTGGCCGGGGAGCTGTCGGCCGCACCCGGGGCGGGCGGAAAGCCGATCCACGAATGGCTTGAACTGCGCCCGTTCCTGACCGAGCCGCCCACCGTCACGGAGTGACAGAGTTGATGGACGAGGCCCTGCTCCGGAGCCTCACTCCGAGTGTGCTGGGCATCCTCGTCCGCCGCGGAGCCGATTTCGCGGCGGCCGAGGATGCCGTGCAGGACGCGTTGATCGAAGCCGTCCGCGTCTGGCCCGACGACCCGCCGCGGGACCCGAAGGGCTGGCTGGTCACTGTGGCCTGGCGCCGGTTCCTCGACGCGACCCGGGCCGATGCCGCCCGCCGGCGGCGTGAGGACGTCGTCGACGAGGCCGGCTCGGATGCGCCCGTGTCCGGGGTGGACGACACGCTCCAGCTCTACTTCCTGTGCGCCCACCCTTCGTTGACGCCGTCGTCCGCGGTCGCGCTCACGCTGCGCGCCGTCGGCGGGCTGACCACCCGTCAGATCGCCCAGGCCTACCTGGTGCCGGAGGCGACGATGGCGCAGCGCATCAGCCGGGCCAAGCGGACCGTCTCCGGCGTGCGGTTCGCCCAGCCGGGCGACGTCGCCACCGTGCTGCGCGTCCTGTACCTGGTCTTCAACGAGGGCTACTCCGGTGAGATCGACCTCGCCGCCGAGGCCATCCGGCTCACTCGCCAGCTCGCGGCCTCGATCGACCGTCCCGAGGTGGCGGGGCTGCTCGCCCTGATGCTGCTCCACCACGCCCGGCGCGCCAGCCGGACCGCGCCCGACGGCAGCCTGATAGCGCTCGCCGAGCAGGACCGCGGCCGGTGGGACACCGCGTTGATCGCCGAGGGCGTCGAGATCCTGCAGGCGGCGCTGGCCCGCGACCGGCTGGGCGAATTCCAGGCCCAGGCCGCGATCGCGGCCCTGCACGCCGACGCGCTCACCGCCGAAGAGACCGACTGGGTGCAGATCGTCGAGTGGTACGACGAACTCGTGTGCCTGACCGAAAGCCCGGTCGTCCGGCTCAACCGCGCGGTGGCCGTCGGCGAGGCGGACGGGCCGCGCGCCGGGCTGGCGGCGCTCGCGGAGCTGCACGACTCGCTGCCCCGCCACACCGCGGTGGCGGCGTACCTCCACGAGCGCGACGGCGACCTCGCGACGGCGGCCCGGCTGTACGTCGAGGCGGCCGGGAAAGCGCCCAACCTGGCCGAGCGGGATTACCTGACGCGCCAAGCCGCCCAGCTCAACACCCGCCGGAGCCACTGACGGGAATCAGCCGGACAGCGTGCGTGGCGCGGTGGCGAGCACGTGCCGCCGGAACGTTTCGCTCGCCGGGGGCAGGTCGCGCCCGGCGGGCCAGGCCAGCCCGATGTCGCGCGCCGCGTGGACGTCGGTGAGGCGCAGGTGCGGCACCGGGTACGCGGCGGGCGAAGGCGCGAACGTCGCGGTGTGGGGGAGCGGCAGCAGCGAGACGCCGAGGCCCGCCGTGACGAGCCCGCGGAGCGTTTCCACTTCTTCGCCCTCGAACCCGACGCGTGGGCTGAACCCGGCCTCGGCGCACAGCCGCTCGGTGGTGTCGCGCAGGCCGTATCCGGGGCGTAGCAAGATGAACGTCTCCTCCGCGACGTCGGCGAGCCGCACCTGCTTGCGCCGCGCGAGCCGGTGCCGGGGCGGCACGGCCAGCAGCAGCGGCTCCTCCAGGATCCGTTCCCACCGGATCAGCGGGTGGCCCGGGTCGCCGCTGGTCAGCACCAGGTCGGCGGTGCCGTCGAGCAGCTCGCGGACCAGCCCCTCCTCACCGTGCTGGCGCAGCTCGAAGCGCGCCCTCGGGTGCTGGGCGCGGAAACTGCCGAGCACCGGCGGCACCAGCCACGTGCCGAAGGTGTGCAGGAACGCGAGCGGGATCAGGCCCGCCTCCGGGTCGACCGCTTCGGCGATGGCGCGCAGGCCCTCGTCGTAACGCTCCAGGATCGCGTCGACGTGCCCCGCGAACGCGTGTCCCGCCGGCGTCAGCCGCAGCGCGCGGCCCGAGCGTTGCAGCAGCTGCGCGCCCGCCTCCCGCTCGATCCGGTGCAGCGCCCGGGAAAGCGCGGGCTGGGTGAGCCGGGCGCGCGCGGCCGTGTCCGTCACGGTCGCGCCGCGCGCCACCTCCTGGAAGAGCCGCAGTACGTGCAGGTCCATGCGATCCATACTGCCACGGCATGTTTTCCAGGAAAATCAGGCATTGGACGCATGGCAGCGGATCGGCGACGCTGGAGGCAGGGATAGCGGACATCAGGAGGACGACATGGCCACTGTGGCCGAACAGCTCGTGCGGACGCTGCGGGACGCGGGCGTCGAGCGGATCTACGGCATCGTCGGCGACAGCCTCAACCCGGTGGTCGACGCGGTGCGGCGCACGGACGGCATCGAGTGGGTGCACGTGCGCCACGAGGAGACCGCGGCCTTCGCGGCCGCCGCCGAGGCCCAGGTGACCGGCAAGCTCGCCGTGTGCGCGGGCAGCTGCGGACCGGGCAACCTGCACCTGATCAACGGCCTGTTCGACGCCCACCGCAGCGGCGCGCCGGTGCTGGCGATCGCGTCGCACATCCCGTCCGCGCAGATCGGCACGGGCTTCTTCCAGGAAACGCACCCGGAGCAGCTGTTCACCGAGTGCAGCCACTTCAGCGAGCTGGTCTCGCAGCCCGAGCAGATGCCGCGCCTGCTGCGGATCGCGATGCAGACCGCGGTCGGCAAGGGCGGGGTGTCCGTGCTGACCATCCCGGGCGACGTCGCGGACCGCAAGGCGCCGCAGGCCGGTGTGGAGAACGTCCGGCTGGTGCCGCCGTCGCCCGCCGTGCCGCCGGCCGACCAGATCGAGGAGCTGGCGCGGCTGCTGAACTCCGGCGAAAAGGTGATGCTGTTCGCCGGCGCGGGCACCCGCGGCGCGCACGACGAGGTGATGGCGCTGGCCGAGCGGCTCGCCGCCCCGGTCGGGCACTCGCTGGGCGGCAAGGAGTGGATCCAGTACGACAACCCGTTCGACGTCGGCATGAGCGGGCTGCTGGGCTACGGCGCCTGTTACGACGCGATGCGCTCGGCCGACCGGATCGTGTTGCTGGGCACCGACTTCCCGTACGACAACTTCCTCCCGCAGGCCCGCACGATCCAGGTCGACCGCGACCCGGCGCACCTCGGCCGCCGCACCCCGCTGGAGCTGGCCCTGCACGGCGACGTCAAGGAGACGATCAAGGCCGTGCTGCCGCTGCTGAAGGAGCGCGCCGACCGCTCGTTCCTGGACCGGATGCTGCGTGAGCACGTCCGGAAGCTGGAGAAGGTCGTCGACGCGTACACCACGAAGATCGAGCACCGCCGGCCGATCCACCCGGAGTTCGCCGCGTCGGTGCTGGACGAGCTGGCCGACGACGACGCCGTGTTCACTGTGGACACCGGCATGGGCAACGTGTGGGCCGCGCGCTACCTCACGCCGAACGGCCGTCGGCGCGTGATCGGGTCGTTCCGGCACGGCAGCATGGCCAACGCGCTGCCGCACGCGATCGGCGCGCAGTTCGCCCAGCCCGGCCGCCAGGTCGTTTCGCTGTCGGGCGACGGCGGGCTGGCGATGCTGATGGGCGACCTGCTGACGCTGTCCGCCTACGACGTGCCGGTGAAGGTGGTGGTGTTCAACAACGCCACCCTCGGCATGGTCAAGCTGGAGATGCTCGTCGACGGGCTGCCGGACTTCGGCACCGACCACGCGCCGGTGAACTTCGCCGCGATCGCGCAGGCGTGCGGCATCCACGCCACGCGCGTCGAGGACCCGCGGGACGTGAAGGACGCGCTGGCGAAGGCGTTTGTCCACCCCGGACCGGCGGTGGTCGAGCTGGTGACCGACCCGAACGCGCTGTCGATCCCGCCGCGGATCACCGGCGAGATGGTGCGTGGGTTCGCGCTCGGGGCGGGCAAGACCGTGCTCAACGGCGGGGTCGGCAAGATGGTGGAGCTGGCCCGCACCAACCTCCGCAACGCGCCGCGGCCCTGAGTTTCACCGCGCCCCGTCCATCAGATCCCAGAGCGACGCCCACTGAGTGGCGGTCAGCGAACGGGGCAGGGTGGCGGGGCGCAGGCCGTTCGCGGCCAGCCACGCGTTCGCGGCGCGGCGGCTCAGCCGGCCCGTGCGGGGCAGGATCCCGGCCAGCCCGTGGCCGCGCCCGGTGAAGACCTCGCGCACGAACTCTTGGTACGGCGCGGGTTCCGCGACCAGCGGCGCCGGCCGGCGGCTGATCGTCAGCACCCCGCCGTCCACCCCGGGCACCGGGTGGAACGCGCGGGCCGGCACCCGCGCCAGCACCGCGAACTCGTACCACGGCCACCACGCGGCGGTCAGCTGCGTGGCGCCGCCGATCCCGGCGCGGCGGCGGGCGACCTCCCACTGCACCAGCAGCGCGGCAGTGTCCCAAGTGGACTGGGCGAGCAGCCGGCGCAGCGCCGCGGTGGTGAGGTGGAACGGGATGTTGCCCACGACCGTGTGCCGTTCGCGGGGAAAGCGGTGGCGGAGCAGGTCTCCGGTGACGACCGTGACGTTGCCGCCGGTTCGCGCGGCCAGTCGCCGGGCGCGGCGCGGGTCGAGTTCGACCGCGGTGATCTCCCGGCCGGAGCGGCTCAGCGGGACGGTCAGCGCGCCGTCGCCGGGACCGAGTTCGACGATCGGGCCGGTCGTGGCGCGGACGGCCGCGCAGATCGTGGTGATGGTGGCGCGGTCGACCAGGAAGTTCTGGCCGAGCTCGTGCCGTCCGCCGACGGGTGAGGCAGGCATGGGGGTGCACTCCACAGTGGAACTAGGTCCGGGGGGACAAAAGTGGAGCCGGGCAGCACGAGGAGCCGCACCGGCTGGGGCCGGAGTGCGGCGGAGCAGGCCGAACGAGGAGTCGGGTCCGCCGCTCAGGAGCAGCGGATCCGGATCATTGCGAAGACACCCATGGCGCGGACGTTAGCAAGCCGGGGGCGGTGGGCGCGCGCCCTTTTCCGCCGTCCCCGGCCGGCGGGGAATGCGCCCCAATGTGGCGTTGGTTGCGTTGGACGCACCGAACGCCACATTGGGTGCGCTGGACGCACCGAACGCCACATTGGGGCGGACCGGAGCAGGCTCAGTCGGTGAAGGCGACCGAAGCGGCGAGGTCCTTCTGGGTTTCGAGCGCGGCGAGGCGTTCGGTCAGGGCGGCGTGGACGGCGTCGTAGGAGTCGGTGCCGAGGGTGAGCCGCAGCGGTGGGACCGGGAGCCGGGTGGTGTCGTAGACGGCGGCCGCGACCTTGGCCGGGTCACCGGTGAGGATGCCGTCGTTCTGCAGCCAGCGCCGCATCTCGCCGACCGGGGTGTCGCGGTAGGCGTCCGTTTCGGTGGTGTACTGCAGGGCCGAGACGAAGCCGGTGCCGGTGCCGCCGGGCTCGACGAGGGTGAAGTGGACGCCGAACCCGGCGACTTCGCGGCTGACACCCTCGGTGAAGCCCTCGAGCCCCCACTTGCCCGCGTGGTAGGCGCTGGAGATGGGGGCGCCCATCTGGCCGCCCATGCTGGAGATCTGGACGATCCGGCCGCCGCCCTGTTCGCGCATCGGCTTCAGGAACGCCCTGGTGATCCGGATCGGCGCGTGCAGCAGGGTTTCGAGCTGGTGCTCGACCTGCTCGTGGGTCATCTCCTCGGTGGCGCCCATGACGCTGTAACCGGCGTTGTTGACCACGATGTCGACCGGCCCGGCCGCGAGCACCCGGCCGATCACCGCGTCGATGTCCGCCGGATGGGTCACGTCGAGGATCTCCACGGTCAGGCGGTCGCCGTATTCGTCGCGCAGGTCGTCGAGCGCGGTGGGACGGCGGACGGTCGCGGTGACGCGGTCGCCTTGGCGGAGGGCGTGTTCGGTGAGCTGACGGCCCAGTCCGCCGGAGGCTCCGGTGATGAACCAGTGGCGTACGGCCTTGTCCGCGAGCGTGGGCATGGGTGTCCTCGGCTAGAGTGGATTCGGAATGCGTTCCGCTTCAGCTTAAGCGGAATGCGTTCCGGAATGCAACCGCGCCCCGGCCGTTCGAAGGACCCCGCATGCCCCCAGCACCCCGCCGGACCAGGAGTGACGCCCGGCAGAACCGGGAACGCCTGCTGGAGGTCGCTGCGCAGGTCTTCGCCGAGCAGGAGCTGGACGCCGCGCCGGCGGCCATCGCCAAGCGCGCGGGCGTCGGGGTCGGCACGCTGTACCGCCACTTCCCGACGCGGGAGGCGCTGATCGACGCGGCCTACCAGCGTCAGCTGACCATGGTGTGTGAAAAGGCCGCGGAACTCCTGCCGGGCCGGACGGCCGCCGAGGCCATGCGCGAGTGGATGGAGCACTTCGTCGCCTACGCCACGGCCAAGTACGGCATGGCCCAGGCGCTGAACACGGTCATCGCCTCGGGCACTGACCCGTACGCCGACAGCCGCGCGCTCCTGACCGATGCCGTCGGCACCCTCCTGGCGGCCGGTGCCGCTGACGGGAGCCTGCGCACGGACCTCACCTCGGAGGACGTGCTGCTGTTCATGGGCGGCATCGCCCAGTCCGCGGGCCAGGCCGGCAGCCGGGAGCAGTCCGCGCGGCTGGTCGGCCTCCTGCTGGACGCGCTTCGGCCGTTCGAAGGGGGACGACGTGCGTGAACTGGCCGGCCGGATGCGGGCGGTCGACCCCGGCGCCGGGGCGGCGTTGCAGGTGGTGGCCCATTTCGACGCGCTGGTGGAGGCGCGCGCGGGTCTGGAGGTGACCGTCCGGACGGCCGCCGTACTCGCCGGCTGCCCAGCGGGCCTCGCGGTCCCGGCGCGACGGCTGCTCCTGCGGGTGGAACCGGACGGCCGCCGCGCCGACGGCGAGCCCGGGGGAGTGGTGACCCCGGTGCCGGGGCACGAGGGCGCCGTCACGTGGCTGGAACGCGAGCCGCCCGGGGACGCGGAGTTCGACCGGGTCGTGCTGGATCGGCTTGCTGCCACGGCGGGGATTGTCTTGGACCGCACGGGGACTGGGGTGTCCGAAGTGGACCCGGGTGCGGTGGAGGTGGTGCTGGACGCGGGCGCGGGCGAGGCGGCCCGGGTGGCTGCGGCGCGGCGGCTGGGGCTCGCGGTGGACGGTGAGTTCGTCGTGACGGTGGCTGTGGGTGTGGCGGGGCAGCGGCCGTGGACAGCACGGCTCGGCGACGTCGAGGCGACGATCGAGCCCGCGGGCCAGGTCCGGCCGCCGCGGGGGCAGCGGTCGGCGACCGGGCCCGTTGTCGGGGTGCGGGAGTTGCCGTTGTCGTATCAGCAGGCGCGGGTCGGCTTGCGGCTCACCGGCGAACCCGGTCCGTCCCATGTGGACACTGCGGCGCTGGGCGGTTTGCTGGCGCTGGCAGACGGCTGTGACTCCCCGTCGGCCGTGGCCGAGGTGGCGTTGCTGGAGCGGGTGACGTCTGCGTACTCCTGGGCATTGGCGACGCTCACCTCCGTCGCGGCCGAAGCCAGTCTTCGTAGCGCGGCCGGGGTGCTGCATGTGCACCACTCGACCCTGCAGAGCCGGGTCGAGCTGGTGGAGCATCGGCTCGGCTACGCGGTGACCACGCCCGCCGGCCGGACTCGGCTGACGATCGCGCTGGCGTTGCGGCTACTGCGCCGCAACCGCTGAACCACCATCGGACGCCAAACCGCCACGAGGCGGGAAAAAGCCGCCACCCGACGGCTGCCCCGCCACCCCGCGCACTCCTACCGTGATCCTGCCCCAGAGCCACCGAGGAGAACCCCCATGCCACATCCCCCGTTCGACCCCGAGATCGCGGCGGCGCTGGTCGCGATCAACGCGGCCCTGCCGTCGTCGATCACGCCGGACCTGGTCGGGCAGCTGCGCGAGCTGACGGCGGCCGGGCACACACCGTCGCTGGACGAGATCCGCGACCGGGTGGACGTCGAGGAGACGAGCGCAGGCGACGTGCCGTTGCTCGTGCTGCGGCCGAAGAACACAGACCCGGCGATCCCGTTGCCCGGCCTGTACTTCCTGCACGGCGGCGGGATGATGGCCGGCACCCACCGCACCGGGATCGACTGGGTGCTGGACTGGATGGCGGAGATCCCGATGGTCGCCGTCAGCGCCGATTACCGGCTCGCGCCCGAGCACCCGCACCCCACTCCCGTCGAGGACTGTTACGCCGGGGTGTGCTGGGTCGGCGACCACCTCAAGGAACTCGGCATCGACCCCGCACGGCTGGTCGTCGCCGGGGGCAGCGCGGGCGGCGGGCTCGCGGCGGGCACCGCGTTGCTGGCGCGCGACCGGGGCGGCCCGGCGTTGCGCGGCCAGCTGCTCGTCTGCCCGATGCTCGACGACCGCGCGATCACGCCGTCCAGCACGGAGCTGGTCGGCGAAGGCGTGTGGGACAGCGTCTCCAACGCCACCGGCTGGTCGGCCCTGCTCGGCGACGCGGCGGGCGGCGAAGGCGTCTCCCCGTACGCCGCGCCCGCGCGCGCCGCCGACCTCTCCGGACTCCCGCCGGCCTTTGTCGAGGTGGGCGCCGTGGAAACGTTCCGCGATGAGGCCGTCGCCTACGCGTCGCGCCTCTGGCAGGCGGGCGGCCAGGCCGAACTGCACGTCTGGCCGGGCGGCTGCCACGGGTTCGACGAGGTCGTGCCGCACGCGCCGATGTCCCGCGAAGCCCGCGCGTCCCGCGTCAACTGGCTGCGGCGCGTGCTCGCGGAGTGAGCGCTACCGCCGTGACGTGCGCGAGGCCTTGAGGAACTCGCGGTTGAGGTTCGCGATGCTGGTCAGCGGGATGCCCTTCGGACAGGACGCGACGCACTCACCGGTGTTGGTGCAGCCGCCGAAGCCCTCGGCGTCCATCGTGTCCACCATGTCCAGCACGCGCTGCGCCCGCTCGGGCTGCCCCTGCGGCAGGGTGTTGAGGTGCGCGACCTTGGCCGAGGTGAACAGCATGGCCGAGCCGTTCGGGCAGGCGGCGACGCAGGCCCCGCAGCCGATGCAGGTGGCGTTGTCGAAGGCGAGGTCCGCGTCCGGCTTCGGCACCGGTGTCGCGTGGGCATCCGGGGCGCTGCCGGTGGGCGCGGTGACGTAACCGCCGGACTGGATGATCCGGTCGAAGGCCGACCGGTCGACGACGAGGTCCTTGATCACCGGGAAACCCTGGGCCCGCCAGGGTTCCACGTCGATCACGTCGCCGTCGGCGAACGAGCGCAGGTGCAGCTGGCAGGTGGTGGTCCGCTCCGGCCCGTGGGCCCGGCCGTTGATCACCACGCCGCAGGAGCCGCAGATGCCCTCGCGGCAGTCGTGGTCGAACGCGACCGGCTGCTCGCCCGCCTCGACGAGGTCCTCGTTGAGCACGTCGAGCAGCTCCAGGAACGACATGTCCGGGCTGGCGTCGGAGATCGGGTAGTCGACCAGGCGGCCCTCGGCGTCCGGTCCGGCCTGGCGCCAGACGCGCACGGTGAGTTTCATGTGTAGCTCCGCTGAATCATGTGTAGCTCCGCTGGGTGGGGTGGACGTGCTCGAAGGTCAGTTCTTCCTTGTGCAGCACGGGTTTCTCCCCGTACTCCCAGGCCGAAACGTGGCTGAAACGCTCGTCTTCGCGCCGGGCCTCGCCGTCGGGGGTCTGGTACTCCTCGCGGAAGTGCCCGCCGCAGGACTCCTCGCGCACGAGCGCGTCGAGCAGCAGCAGTTCGGCCAGCTCCAGGAAATCGGCGACGCGGTTCGCCTTCTCCAGCTCCTGGTTCAGCTCCGCGCCGGTACCCGGAACACGGATCTCCCGCCAGAACTCCGCGCGCAGCTCGGGCACGCGTTCGAGCGCCTTGCGCAGGCCCTCCTCGGTGCGGGACATGCCGCAGAACTCCCACATCAGGTGGCCCAGCTCGCGGTGGAACGAGTCGGCGCTGCGGGTGCCGCCCACCGACAGCAGCCGGTCGATCCGCGCGCGGACCTGCGTCTCCACTTCGGTGACGGCCGGGTCGGCCTGGCCGACTTCGGCGAACCCGCCGCGGGCGATGTAGTCGTTCAGCGTGGACGGGAGGACGAAGTAGCCGTCCGCGAGGCCCTGCATCAGCGCGGACGCGCCGAGGCGGTTGGCGCCGTGGTCGGAGAAGTTGGCTTCGCCGATCACGAACAGGCCCGGGATCGTGGCCTGCAGGTCGTAGTCGACCCACAGGCCGCCCATCGTGTAGTGGATGGCCGGGTAGATGCGCATCGGGACCCGGTACGGGTCCTCCGCGGTGATGCGCTGGTACATGTCGAACAGGTTGCCGTACTTGGCTTCCACGGCCGGGCGGCCCATCCGCGCGATGGCGTCGGCGAAGTCGAGGTACACGCCGAGCCCGCCGGGGCCGACACCGAAACCGGCGTCGCAGATGTTCTTCGCGGCGCGCGAGGCGATGTCACGCGGGACGAGGTTGCCGAAGCTCGGGTAGATCCGCTCGAGGTAGTAGTCGCGCTCGTCCTCGGGGATCTCGCCGGGCGGACGCGGGTCGCCCGCCTGTTTCGGCACCCAGATGCGGCCGTCGTTGCGCAGCGACTCGCTCATCAGCGTCAGCTTCGACTGGTGCTCGCCCGAGCGAGGGATGCACGTCGGGTGGATCTGGGTGAAACACGGGTTCGCCAGGTACGCGCCGCGCTTGTGGGCGCGCCAGATGGCGGTCGCGTTGGAGCCCTTGGCGTTGGTGGACAGGTAGAACACGTTGCCGTAGCCGCCGCTGGCCAGCACCACGGCGTCGGCCAGGTGGGTGGTGACCTCGCCGGTGACGAGGTCGCGCGCGACGATCCCGCGCGCCCGCCCGTCGACCACGACCAGGTCGAGCATCTCCGTGCGCGCGTGCAGCTCGACGTTCCCGGCGTCGATCTGCCGCGACAGCGCCTGGTACGCGCCCAGCAGCAGTTGCTGGCCGGTCTGGCCGCGCGCGTAGAACGTGCGCTGCACCTGGACGCCGCCGAACGAGCGGGTGTCGAGCAGCCCGCCGTACTCCCGGGCGAAGGGCACGCCCTGCGCGACGGCCTGGTCGATGATCTGCGCGGAGACCTCCGCCAGCCGGTACACATTGGACTCCCGCGAGCGGAAGTCGCCGCCCTTCACGGTGTCGTAGAAGAGCCGGTACACCGAGTCGCCGTCGTTGCGGTAGTTCTTCGCCGCGTTGATGCCGCCCTGCGCGGCCACGGAGTGCGCCCGGCGGGGCGAGTCCTGGAAGCAGAACTGGATGACGTGGTACCCCTGTTCGGCGAGCGTGGCGCCCGCCGAGCCGCCGGCCAGCCCGGTGCCCACGACGATCACGCGGTGCTTGCGCCGGTTCGCCGGGTTCACCAGCTTCGCGGAGAACTTGCGGGCGGCCCAGCGGCTCTCGATCGGGCCGTCCGGCGCCTTGGCGTCGGCGATCGGCTCGCCCACGGTGTATTCGAGCATCTCAACTCACCCATCCCGTCATGACGGCGATCGGCACGATCATGAAGCCGCCGGTGATCACCACGGCGAGCACGCTGCCGACCGTCTTGAGCGTCCGGTCCCGCGAGGCGCTCGTGATGCCCAGGGTCTGCGCCGCGCTCCAGAACCCGTGATTGATGTGCAGGCCCAGCATGAGCAGCGCCACGAGGTAGATGACGTCGACCCACCAGACTCCGAAGTCCGCGACGACGTTGTGGTACGGCTGGTCCGCCACGAAGTCCCGGTTCGCCACGCCGACCGTCAGGTCGAGGATGTGCCAGACGATCTAGATCGCCAGCGTCGCGCCGCCCCACCGCATGGTGTGCGTGGCGAACGTCGCGCGCGGCCGCTGCCCGTGGACGTACCGCACCGGCCGGGCCTTGCGGTCCCGCCGCGACAGCTGCACCGCCGCCATGACGTGCAGCACCAGCGCGACGACGAGCACCGCCCGCTGGATCCAGAGGAACCAGGAGTACGGCAGCACGGGCTCGCCGATCGTGCGCAGCCAGCTCGAATAATGGTCGAACGTGCCCGCGCCGAAGAAGATCTTGAGGTTGCCGGCCATGTGCGCCAGCAGGAAGACGACGAACAGCAGGCCGGTCGCCGCCATCACGACCTTCTTGCCGATCGTCGAGTCCCAGAAGTGCCGCAGGGCCGGCTTGGTGCGCCGCGCCGTCGCGAGTTCACGTGCCACGCGTTCGACGGTAGGTCCGGTTCGATCAGAGGGCAAACACATGATTTCTCTTGTCACGAGAGTCTGTGACTATGATGGTGGTGTGCAGTTCCAGCAGCTGGCCTACTTCGTCGCGGTCGCGGAGACGCGCCACTTCACGCGTGCGGCGGAGCAGGCGCGGGTGGCGCAACCCTCGCTGTCGCAACAAGTTCGGGCACTGGAGCGCGATGTCGGCGCCACGCTTTTCCACCGCATCCGCGGCAACGTGACGCTCACGGAGGCGGGGGAGACGCTGCTGCCGATCGCGCGCCGCATCCTCGCCGAGACCGAGACGGCGTACCGGGCGATCCGCGAGCTGGACGAGCTGGGCCGGGGCCGCGTCCGGCTCGGCGCGACCCCGAGCCTGTGCACCGGCCTGCTGCCGGCGATGCTCGCCGCGTTCCGCCGCGCGTACCCGGGCATCGAGCTGGTGCTGCACGAAAGCGGCTCGCGCGACCTGCAGACCGAGCTGTCCGAGGGCGCGCTGGACCTGGCGATGATCGTCGACTCCCGGGTCCACGACGACCCGCGGCTGTCGAGCACCCCGCTGTTCGTGGAGGAGCTGGTGGTGATCTCGCCGAAGAGCGCGCGGCCGCCGGTGCGCGGCCGGCTGGCGATCGGCGACCTGCGGGACCGGCCGCTGGTGATGTTCCGGCGCGGGTACGACCTGCGCGAGGCGACCGTGAACGCTTGCCGCGCCGAGGGTTTCGACCCGGTCTTCGCGATCGAGGGCGGTGAGATGGACGCCGTGCTGGAGCTGGTGCAGGCGGGCATCGGGCTCGCCGTGGTGCCGAGCACCGTGGTGGGGGACCGGTTCCGGATGACGCAGTTCACCGAGCCCGGGCTCAGCCGCGTGGTGCGGCTGGCCTACCGCCGTGACGTCGAGCAGCCGCGCGCGGTCCGGGCGCTGCAGGACGGCATTGTCCGGTTCCTGCACGGCGAAGGTGGGGTTGGTCACCTTCCGCCGGGCACGCGGTCCCTCGTCGGAGCATGATCGACTCGGGTCGCCGAGAGAGGGAGATGCCGGAATGGCAGGAGCGCTGAACGAGCAGTCGGCCGTGCGGGTGCTGGTCTCAGGCGGGGTCCGGCTCACCTACGTGGTGGACGGCGCGATGGGACTCACCCCGGCCGGGTTCTTCCCGGAGGTGCCGGAGTCGTACTGGACCGAGCACCCGGAGGCCCTCGACAGCGCGGGCCGCGTCGCGATGTCGGCCGGCGGCCTGCTCGTGGAGCGCGACGGCCGGGCACTGCTGATCGATGCCGGGCTCGGGGTGGTGAGCCGGGAAATGGGTGTCGGCGGCGCTTCGATCGGCTTCGCGGATTCCGGGGCACTGCCGGAGACGTTGGCGGCGCTGGGAATCGCGCCGTCGGACGTCGAGGCGGTCGCTTTCACGCACCTGCACGTGGACCACGCCGGCTGGGCTTTCGAGGACGGTCAGCCGTTTTTCCCGGCCGCCCGCTACCTGGTCGCGGCCGAGGAATGGGCGCCGCACGGGCGCGGCGAGACGATCCCGGGCGCGCCGTCGCGTGAGGCCGTGCTCGGCCCGCTCGAGGGCCGGCGCACCGAGATCGCCGACGGCGAGGAGGTCTTCCCGGGCGTGCGGGCCCTCGTGACGCCCGGCCACAGCCCGGGCCACACCTCGTTCGTGATCGACGCCGGGCCGCTCCGGGTGATCGCGTTCGGCGACGTTTTCCATTTCCCGGGCCAGATCGCGCACCCCGAGTGGCCGTCGCGCCCGGACGTCGACGCCACGGGCGTGCTCGCCGCCCGCCGCCGGCTGGCCGCCGAACTCGCGCTCCCGGACACGGTCGGCTTCGCCTGTCACTTCGGGGACCAGGTGTTCGGCCGCGTCGTCCCCGGGCCGGACGGGCTGCCGTCCTGGCAACCGGTGGCGGCGGAAGCGGTCCTGCCCGCGCCGCGGGTCCTGCCGGACTGAACGTTTCCCGGACTCCTGGGGAAGAATGGCGGGATGCCGGAGATCTCTCGGTTGCCGCCCGCGGCAGCACTGGCTTGGCTGGCGCTGCTGCTGGCCGGGTGCAGCACGCCGTCCGGGCCCGCGCAGCCGTCCGGGCCGGCGCTGTCCGCCGCCGACGGCACCAGGCTCGACGCGTGCGCGAACGGACGGTGCGAGGTGGTGGTGCGCGCCGCAGACCAGGTCCCGCTGCCGTCCGGCGCCGGGTTCCGGGTGCAGAGCGTCGGCGCGGACGGGGTGACCATCGCCGTCTCCCGGGACGTCGCCGTCCAGACGATGTGCCTGGCCGGGTGCACCCAGTCGCAGTCGGCGGCCGACGACTACTTCCAGCTCGACCCCCGGGCCTCGGTCGAATTCGGCGGTCGCTCGATCTCGGTCGAAGCCGTCTCCGGCGACACGGCGAAGCTTTCCGTCCTCGGCGCTTGAGCGGGACGGGGCAGACCGGGATCTCAGACGAGGTCGGTGACGGTGCCCCGGATGCCGAGCAGCGACTTCCCGTACACCTCCGCGCTGACCTCGGGGTTGACGATCGCGTGCCGGCTGCCGGTCTCGCTGTCACGCCAGATGCGCTGCAACGGGTTGGCCTCGGCGAAGCTGCCCGCGCCGTGGACGGACATCAGGATGCGGATGGCCTCGCGGGCGTTGACCGCGGCCACCCCGGTGTCCATCCGCATGCGGGCGCGGGCGTCGTAATCGGGATAGGTGCCGCGCGCGGCGGCCTCGTCGATCTCGGCGGCGGCCCGGTAGGCGTGCAGGTGCGCGGAGTCGATCAGCGACGCGGCCTGGGCCACGGCGAGCTGCGTGGTGGGGGCGACGGCCTGGTTGTCGTAGAAGGTGTAGGTCATGGTCCGGCGGGGCGCCTTCTCCACGACCAGGTCGAGAGCGGCCTGGGCCAGGCCGAGCTGCGGGCCGGCGAGCACCAGCGCGGACACCGGGATGAAGGCCGAACGATAGACCGCCTCGTCGGTGTGGGGCGTCGCGTAGTGGCCCTCCACGGCGTCCGGCATGGCCAGGTAACGGTGGCCGGGAACGAAAACCTCGTCGGCGACCAAGGTGTTGGACGCGGTGCCCCGCATGCCGGTCACGAACCAGGTGTCCTCGACGGCCAGCTCCGGCAGCGGGACCAGGATCATCCCCGGTTCGCGGTCGTCGCCTGTCCCGCGGAGCACACCGAGAATCGCCCACTGGGCATGGGCCGAGCCCGACGCCGGGCTCCAGCGGCCGCTGACGACGAAGCCGCCGTCGACCTCGCGGGCGGTACCGGTGGGTGCGAGGACACCCGCGATCCGGGTGCCCGGATCCCCGGCCCAGATGTCGTCCTGGGCCTGGCCCGGGAAAAGCCCGGCATACCACGAGCACACGTTGAGCAGCGTCGTCGACCAGGCCGTCGACCCGCACGCTCGCGCGATCTCCCGGGACACCTCCAGACAGGTCCGCAGGTCGGTCTGCAGACCGCCGTAGCGGGCCGGCTGCAGGATCGACAACAGCCCGGCGCCGGCGATGGCCTCGATGTTCTCCTCCACCACCAGCCGGTCGCGGTCCGTGCGGCCGGCGTTGCCGGCCAGCAGCGGGAGCAGCTTCGCGGCGCGATCCACCAGCTCGGCACGCAGCTCACGGTCGGCGGCGGTGGCTCCGGGACGGTCCAGGGCGATCTGCATCGGTGCACTTCCTTCGGCTGGGGCGGTCATACCGCCGTCCCGGCGTGAGCACGCCGAGGCGGTCGGAGTTCCCACCCAACTCCCGGGCCGGGGGATTCGCTTGGTCCCCGGGTCCAACATCCGGTGGCCGGGCTGGACGCCGGGGCCTGGCCCGATTCCGCGCACGGGCGTAGCACCTCTGGATCGGCAGCCGGGTCACGTGACCGGCGAGCCGGGCAGCGGCCGGTGCTGATGGCGCTCCGCGGGCGTGGCTCCGAGGACCGCCTCCCCGATCTCTTCGGCCAGGAGCAGCGCGGCCTGGAGCCGGAAGCCGCGATCCGCGATCTCGCCGCCGATGACCTCCTGCGCCCGCTTGACGCGGTAGGCCACCGTGCCGCGGGCGATGTGCAGCTCCCGGGCGACGCGGACGAGGCTCCGCTCGGCGGACAAGTAGTGCAGCAGCGTGGTGCGGAGCGCCTGCATCATCTCGCCGGGGCCGGTCAGCGCGCCCAGCTCGCGGCGCGTGAACTCCCTGGCCGCCTCCAGGTCGGCACTGAGCAGTACCGGCAGGACGACATCGTCGTAGCCGGTCACCCGCGGGCGATCCGCGCCGTTGACACCACGCAGCCACTCGGTGCGGGCTGCTTCCCGGTGCGTCCGGCAGAAGCCCTCGACCCCGGCGGCCGGTGCGCCCAGCGCGGCTCGAAGCCCTTCCGCGACATCGAGGTGCCGGTGCTGTACCGAGCTTGTCGAAGCTGGGCCTGCCGAAGCTGAGCCTGCCGAAATCGTTCCCCAGGCCCAGACCCGGCCCGCTCCGACCGGCACCACCAAGGTGGTGCCGGCGCCGCTCTCACGCAGCAGCTCCTCGGCCGCCGAGTGCAGCCGGGGGTCCTCGGTCGGGGCTTCGGCCCACACGATCGCCCCGACGTGGGTGCCGGCCAGGTTGTAGCCGAGTGTGCGGGACGCCGCCGCGGCATCGGTGGCCTCACCGGCCAGCAGCGCGCGGACCGTCGCCGCGCGGGTGGCGGCCGCGCTGGTGACCCAGCGGTCGTATTCCGCGAGGTACTCCTGGGCCATGCCGTCGGAGAGCCCGTCGACGAAACGGAACAGCTCATCGCTGACCTGCTTCATCTCCTGGCTGAGCCGTTCCGGCCCGACCAGCTGTTCACAGGCCCGCAGATACGCCTGTGCCAGCTGGGCGTGCCCGATCCGGATCGCCCGCAGGACCCGGTCCAGCGGGATGTTCCGGCGCACGAAGTCCCGGATCCCGGCCAGCGACGCGTCGCTGACCGGCGCGAGATTCGCGGACGGCTCGGCGAGCACCAGCAGCGCCTGCAGACTCGCGGCCTCGCTGCCGCGTCGCAGGACCTCGTCCGCGGTGCTGCCACCGGTGAACGGCGGAATCTCCGCCAAGATGCGAGCGGCGGCGATCCCGCCCTGCTCGATGGCCCAGCACACCGGCTGCTCGCCGACGCGTGCCACCGCGCCGGCCACGGTCACGGCCGAGCTGGCCGCCTGGGCCAAGCCGATCCCCTTCGACGGGACCAGCGAGGCCAGCCACGCACGTTCGCCGTCCACGATCTTCACCATCCTCACTATGTCTGTGGTCGCGCCGACCAACGGGCGAACGGGATCCTGAGCTCGCGGACCAAGCGGCCGCCCCGCGGGCCGGAGTTGACTTCGTGATGGCCGGACGCGGTGATCCACGCATCCGGACCGGCGGACTCGGACACACTTGGGAGGCGCGTGATGATCGACCGGGAGACCTTCGTCGAGCTGATGAGCGGGGTGTGCGCCCCGGTCACCGTGGTGACGGCGACGACCGCCGACGGGCGACCGCACGGCAGCACGGTGTCGAGCTTCGCCTCGCTCTCGCTCGACCCTCCACTGGTGAGCTTCGCCCTGGACCGCGCCTCGGGGCTGCTGGCCCACCTCCGGCCGGGCGGCCGGGTGGGGGTCAACATCCTTGCCGCGCACCAGCAAGAGCTGGCCTCGGCCTTCGCCCGGCCGCACCGGGGACCGGGCCTGAAGTTCGACGGCGTCACCTGGGCCCTCCGCGCCGGACTGCCCTACCTGCCCGGGTCCGCCGGCTGGACAGCGGGACGGGTCGAACGCCATGTGGACGGCGGTGACCACGTCCTGCTCGTCGTGCGGGTCGAGGAGGCCGAGCCGACCTCCACCGCCCCGTTGATCTACGCGCGCCGGGTCTTCGGCACGCACTCCCGTCTCGCGGTCGCGAGTTGAGCACCTCCTGCCGGGTTTCCTCGTTATGGGCGTGTCAGCCGGGCCTGGCCGGCCTGGTTCGGCTCGTCGGTCGCGACGCTGATGAGCAGCTGGGCCGTGTGGGCGATGTGGTCGCGCAGCAGTGCCGCGGCGCGGTCGGCGTCGCGGGCCACGGCGGCGTCCAGCAGTGCCTGATGTTCCCCGGTGAGGTCGCGGTCGGGTTCCTGGCCGAACGAGACCGACCACTGGAGGTAGAGCTCGGCCTCTTCGCGTAGCCCGGTGGCCGTGGCCAGCAGCCGGTGGTTGCGGCACCCGGCCAGCAAGGCGGTGTGGAACGCGGCGTGCGCGGCGGACCACGCGTTCGCCGGGGGGCCCGCGTCGTCCTGGGTCAGGAACTGCGTGCGCTTGAGGAGGTGGTGGGCGGCGACCGCGGCCGCTTCCCAGGCCATGTCGCCGTCGCGCACCGACAGCCGCAGCACCAGCGATTCGATCTCCAGCCGGGCGTCGGTCAGCTCCGCGAGGTCCTCGTGGGACAGCGGCATGACGCTGAAGCCGAGGTTGGACTGGGTCCGCACGAAGCCGTCGGCGACCAGGCGGGTCAGCGCTTCCCGGGCCGCGCCGACGCTGGTTTCGTACCGCTGGCACAGATCCGGGAACTTCAGCCGCTCGCCGGGGACCACGCGGCCGCCGAGGATGTCCTGGCGCAGGCGCTGGTACACGCCGTCCGCGCGGGTCGAACCGGTGCCTGTCATGCCGGCCACCCTACCAAGATTCAACTACCGATGTCAGATTCGAAAGTTCATTGACATCTCGAACGTGGGCGCGTAGTCAGGAAGTACCTCGAACGAAGCGGGCGGTATGGACACAGTTCACGATGTGGTGGTCGTCGGCGCCGGCCCGGTGGGGCTCGCCGCGGCCAGGATGCTGGGCGGGCGCGGGTTTTCCGTGCTGGTGCTTGAGCGATGGCCGGAGCCGTACCCGCGGCCGAGGGCCGTGCACTTCGACGACGAAATCGGCCGGGTGTTCCAGAGTCTGGGCCTCGCCGAGCCGGTGCGGGCGATCTCCGAGGCCGTGCCGGACCACTACGAGTGGCGTAACGCCGCCGGCGCGTCCCTGGTCCGGATCGACTGGTCCGGGCGCGGGCCCGGCGGCTGGCCGACGGCGAGCTTCTTCTCTCAGCCCGACCTGGAGAAGGTGCTCGCGGACGCCGTCGAGGCGATGCCGAACGTGACCCTGCGCCGCGGGGCCGAAGTCGTCGGCGTCGAGGAACAGGCCGAGGACGTCCTGGTGACGTACACGACCGCGGCCGTCAAGCACCGCAGCGCGCGGGCCCGGTTCGTGATCGGCTGCGACGGCGCGAACAGCTTCGTCCGCGAGCGCCTGGGCGCGGCCTTGCACGATCAGGGTTTCTTCTACGACTGGCTGATCGTCGACACCATCCCCCTCGACGAGCGGGACTGGTCGCCGCAGAACTGGCAGCTGTGCGACCCCGCCCGGCCGACCACGATCGTCTCCGGCGGCCCCGGCCGGCGCCGCTGGGAGTTCATGCGGCTGCCCGGCGAAACCCGCGACGAGCTCAACACCGCCGACAAGGCCTGGGAACTGCTTGAACCCTGGGGGCGCACGCCGGAGAACTCACGCCTGGAACGGCACGCCGTCTACACTTTCGCCGCCCGCTGGGCCGACCGCTGGAACGGTGGCCGCCTGGCGATCGCGGGCGACGCGGCCCACCAGATGCCGCCGTTCGCGGGACAGGGCATGTGCTCGGGTCTGCGCGACGTCGCCAACCTCTGCTGGAAACTCGAGCGGGTGTTGCGCGGCGAATCGGGTTTCGCCTTGCTGGACACCTATACCTCCGAACGCAGCGTCCACCTGCAGCACGCGATCGCGATGTCCGTCGAGTTGGGACGCGTCATCTGCGTCCTGGACGAGCAGCAGGCCGCCGACCGCGACGCCCGCATGATCGCCGGAGACGCCGACCCGGCTCGTGTCCTTCCCGTCTCTGCCCTGCCCGTGCTCGGCGACGGCGTGCTCGCCGACAGCCCCGCCACCAGCACGCTGCGCGGCACTCTGGCTCCGCAGTTCCCGGTCGGGCGCGACGGTCATCGAGCGCTGCTCGACGACGTGACCGGCTACGGCGCCGTGCTGCTGACCCGCGCCGAGGTGAGCGACAACTTCGGCGGGCGCGCCTTCACCATCGGCGCCGGCCTGGGTGACCCGGACGGGGCGTGGACGCGCTGGTTCGAAGCCCACCACATCCAGGCGGTGCTCATCCGGCCCGACCACTACGTCTTCGGCGCCGTCACCGACCTCGCCGACACCAAGGAACTCATCACCCGGTACGGCGACCTCGTCCGTGCCCGGACCACTCCAGGAGAACGGATCTCATGCGTCTAGCCAACATCGACCACCGGGCCGCCCTCGTCATCGAGCAGGACGGTACCGAGAAGTTTCTCGACATCGCCCACGCATCGGACGGCCGATGGGGCCCGGGCCTGCCGGAGGTCTTCCAGAACTGGGCCGACGTCACCGCCTGGGCCGCCGGACCGAACGTGCCGGCCGGTCAGTGGGCGCCGGTCGACCGCACCCGTCTCGGCGCGCCTTCGCCCGCGCCACGGCAGGTTTTCGCGGTCGGGCTGAACTACCACGCGCACGCCGCCGAGTCCGGGTTCACCGCGCCCACCGAGCTGCCTCCGGTGTTCACCAAGTACGTGTCGAGCTTCTCCGGGCCCGACACCGAGGTCGCGCTGCCGCCCGAGGGTGACGTCGACTGGGAGATCGAACTCGTTGCCGTCGTGGGGCGGGAAGCACGCGATGTGGCCGAAGCCGATGCCTGGTCGTACGTCGCCGGGCTGACCGCGGGCCAGGACCTGTCCGAGCGGATCACGCAGCTGCGGGGCCCCGCGCCGCAGTTCGGCCTCGGCAAGTCGTTCAACGGATTCTCCCCGCAAGGCCCCTGGCTGGTGACCCCGGACGAGTTCGCCGACCCCGGCGACCTCGAACTGGGCTGCGCGATCGACGGCGAAGAGGTCCAAAAAGGACGGACCCGGGACCTGATCTTCGGCATTCCCCGGCTGATCGCCGCGCTGTCGGAGAACGTCACGCTCTACCCGGGGGACGTGATCTTCAGCGGCACCCCGGCCGGCGTCGGGATGGGCCGCGAGCCGAAACGGTTCCTGCGGTCCGGCGAGCGGCTGGACAGCTGGATCGAGGGCATCGGCGAACTGCACCAGACGTTCGTTTCCGCCCCGGCCGCGAAGTAAGGAGACCGTCATGGCACTGCACGGGCTGGGCCAGGTCGTCATCGGCGTGCCCAACGTCGCGGAGACCATCGCCTACTACACCGACTTCGGGCTCCAGCACCAAGGGGACGGCGCCTTCGCGACCCTCAACGGGGGCGACCAGCTCCGGATCGTCCACGCCCCGACCCGCCGGCTGGTGGAACTGTCCATCGCGGCCGACGACCCCGACGACATCGCGGCGATCGGACGGCGGCTGCGCGCCCACGACCTGCTCGTGGAAGAGACGGACACGGTCGTGCGCACCGTCGAGCCGGTCACCGGGACGAGGGTCCGCGTCGCGGTGCGCCCCCGGATCGTCGTGCAACCCCCGGTACCGGCGACGCTCTACAACGGCCCGGGCCGGATCGACCGGTGGGGACGGGCGCCGTTCATCGCCCGGACCGGGCCGGTGCGGCCGCACAAGCTCGGCCACGCGGTGCTCGGCAGCACCGACCTGGAGACGACGATGCGGTTCTTCACCGAGGGAATCGGCTTCAAGGTCAGCGACTACATGGGTGACAAGGCCGCGTTCCTGCGCTGCTCGGTCGAGCACCACAACGTGCTGGTGATGGCCGCGCCGGTCAATTTCCTGCACCACACCAGCTGGCAGGTCGACGACGTCGACGACGTCGGCCGCGGCGCGCACGCGATGCTCGAAGGCAACCCGGAACGCCACATCTGGGGACTCGGACGGCACTACGCGGGCGCGAACTTCTTCTGGTACCTCAAAGACCCGGCCGGCAACTTCTCCGAGTACTACTCCGACATGGACACCGTCCCCGAGGACGAACTGTGGAGCCCCGAAGTACTTCACGGCCTGCAAGGGCTCTACTCCTGGGGACCGCCGCCACCCCCGTCGTTCCTCGAACCCGACGACCTCGCGGCCCTGATGACCGGAGCCCATTCCGCCGGCTCACGGTGACACGGGGCCAAGGAGCTGACCGGCGGGCGTGCGGCGAGGGTCGGGAATCCTCGCCGCACGCCCGTTTTCCGGTCAGCTGCGGCCGAGCATTTCGGCGGTCAGGATATTGCCGCCCAGGCCCCAGCCGCCTTCGGTGACCTCGTCGACCAGGACGAGGGTGGTGGCGCGGGCGCGCTCGCCGTACACGTCGGCGTAGGCGTCGGTGACGGCGTCGATGAGCTTCTTCTTCGACTCCGGGGTCAGGGTGTCGGCGGGGACCTTCAGGTTGGCGAACGGCATGACCGATGTTCCTTTCGTACGGGGTGATGGGATTTTCGTTGTGCGGCGTTGGGGGACAGCGGGTCCTCGATGCCGACGGCCGTCAGATGATCCCGCCGTTGGCCCGCACGACCTGGCCGTTGACCCAGCGCCCGCCCGGTCCGGCCAGAAACGCGACGACCTCGGCGATGTCGGCCGGGGTGCCGAGCCGTTCCAGCGGCGGCTGCTTGGCCAGGCGTTCGATGGTCGCCTCGTCTTTGCCGTCGAGGAACAGGTCGGTGGCGGTGGGGCCGGGAGCGACGGCGTTGACGGTGACGTCGCGGCCGCGCATCTCCCGCGCCAGGACGAGGGTCATGGCCTCGACGGCGCCCTTGCTGGCGGCGTAGGCGCCGTAACCGGGGAACTGCAGGCCGACGACCGAGGTGGACAGCATCACGATCGCGCCGCCCGGGCGGATCCGGCGCGCGGCCTCGCGGGCCACGACGAACGTGCCGCGGATGTTGGTGCGGTGCAACGCGTCGAGGTCGGCGAGATCCAGGTCGGCGATCGGGGACAGCGACAGGCGGCCGGCGGAGTTGACGACGATGTCGACGCCGCCGAAGGACTGCGTCGCGGTGTCGAACAACCCGGCGACCGCGTCCTCGTCGGCGATGTCGGCCCGAGCAGCCACGGCCTCCCCGCCGGCCGCGGTTATCTCGTCGACGACCTGTTTCGCCGCCGCGTCGTGGCCGGCGTAGCCGACGACGACGGCCTGTCCGGCGGCGGCCAGGGTGGTGGCGATGGCGCGGCCGATGCCCCGTGAAGCGCCGGTGACGACGGCGACTCGTCGGTCGGTCATGAGTCTCACCTCCAAGATCAATAGTGGCGATAGCGTGATTTCGTTTCGCCGATATGGCCAAGGTAGCAGAGGGTTCCGATCGTCGCTAGCGATGTGACGTATCATTGATTTCATGAGCGATGCCTCCCGCCGCCGGCCCGGTGCCACCGGCCCGGCCGACGACCCCGCCGTCCGTGCGGCGCTGATCGGAGCCGCCGAGCGGCAGCTCGCCGCATCCGCGGACGGTGACATCGCCACCCGCGCGGTCGCCGAGGAGGCGGGGGTGACCCAGCCGGTGCTCTACCGGCTCTTCGGTGACAAGCGGGGCCTGCTCGACGCTGTCGCCGACACTGGTCTTGAGCGCTACGCACTGCGGAAGACCGAACTCGAGGCCACTGACGACCCCGTCGCCGACCTGTACGCCGGCTGGGACGATCACATGGCCTTCGCCGCCGACAACCCCGCGCTCTACCAGCTGATGTTCACGCCCCGCCCGCAGTCGGCCGCGACGACCTACCAGCGCATCCTGCACCTGCTCGAGGCCACCCTGCTGCGCTGCGCCGCCGTCGGCGCCTTGACGACGACGCCGCGGCTGGCCGCCCAGCTGATCCTGCCCGCCAACATCGGCGTCGCCCTCGGCCGCATCGCCCAGCCCGGGCTGTTCGACGATCCGGCACTGTCGCACCGGGCCCGCGACGCCGTCTTTTCCACCATCCTCACCGACCCCGTGGCGCTGAGCGGACCGGACCCTGTCCGCGCCGCCGCCCGCCAGCTGCGCTCCCAGCTCTTGCTCACCGGAACTGACCGGCTGGAACCGGTGGAGACCGCCCTGCTGGACCGCTGGCTGGACCGCATCGACCAGCCCAGCTGACCACCGTCGGCACCGTGCAGTCCGGGCACGAGAAGGCGCCCGTTTGAGCCGGACGGGGCAGACCCGTGGACACCACCCACCACCGGTGCTATAACCGGACTACTCCATACTGCATACAACATACTGTCGAGTGGGTGACGTGATGTCCGAGCCCCAGACCGTCCTGCCGGTGCGAGAAACGCGAGAGACGCCCGAGGTGCGAGAAGTCCGCGACGTCTACGGGCGGCGGTACCGGGTGGGGGAGAGCGACCGGCAGCTGATCGGCCGGTCGCGGACCTGGATGGTGTGGCTCGGCGGGGCGGCGATGTTCGCGGCCGGGGTGCAGCAGTACGGGTTCGGCGTGATCGCGCCGGTGCTGACCGGCGCGCACGGCTGGACGTTCGCCGAGGTCGTCGTGTCGCTGGCGCTCTGGGCGGTGTGCCAGGCGAGCGTCGCGTTCCCGGTCGCGTGGCTGCGTGACCACGGCAAGCTCCCGCCCGCCGTGGCGGTCGCCGTGGGCGGGGCGCTGTGCGCGACCGGGCTGGTGACGCTCGGGAACGCCTCCAGCCTGACCACGGTGTTCCTCGGCTACTCCGTGCTCGGCGGCATCGGCACCGGGCTTGTGTACGCCACCTGCGTCGGCGCCGTGATGAGCTGGTTCCCCGACCGGACGGCCGCCCGCGTCGGCGCGGTGAGCGGCGCGTTCGCCTACGGCAGTGTCCCGTTCGTGCTCGTCGCGGGCTTCGGGCTTTCGATCGGCAACCGCGCGGTGCTGCTCGACGTCACGGCGGCGGTGGTGCTCGTGGTGATCGCCGGGGCCGGCGCGCTGCTGCGCTTCCCGCCACGTCACTGGTGGCCCGCCGAGCCGGACCCGCGTGTGTGGGCGCTGGACAAGGTGCGCAACCGCAGCGTCTCGGCCAACCGCCCGGCGGTGCGGCACTACCGGCCGGCCGAGTTGTTTCGTTGTGGCACAACGCTTTCGCTGTACCTGACGGTGGTGCTGGCAGCCGCCGTGCTGCTGTTCGACCTCGCCTACCTGGCCACGTCCGTCGCCGAGCAGGGCGGCGGGCCGGGCCTCGCCGCGGTCGCGCTCGCGGTGCTGGCCGGGGTCACCGGCACCGGCCGGGTGCTGCTCGGCTGGCTGTCCGACCGGTTCGGCCGCCGCCGCGTCCTGCGGCTCGCGCTGGTGGCCGGCGGGATCGGGCAGCTGGTGCTGTCCTACTCCGGCGAGCACCACCACGCCGCCGGGCTGGTGCTCGGCGTCGCGCTCGCCGGCCTCGGCAACGGCTGCTGTTACACGCTGCTCGTCGGGCTCGTGCGCGAGTACTTCGGCGAGGAGTCGATGATGCAGAACTTCGGCGTGCTCTACAGCGCCAAGGCCGCCGGCGCGGTCCTCGGCGTCGGCCTGGCCGCGATCGTGGTGACCGCACACGGCTACTCCGGCGCGTTCGCCGTGGCGGCCGCGCTCAGCCTGGCCGGCGCCCTGCTCACCGGACGGCTCACCCAGCCGGGCCGGCCGAAGTCCTTGCTGCCCGCGGATTACCGGGGCTGAATGACCAGTCCTGGGCGGCCGGGTTGGTCCCCGGCCGCCCACCGCCCGTTAGCTCGGGCGACCGGCCCCGATGCGGTCGAAGGTGAACGGGCGCAGGGTTTCCGGCCGTTCCCCCTTCAGCGCCCAGTCGGCGAACGCTTCGCCCACGGCGGGAGCGAGGGCGAAGCCGTGGCCGCTCCAGCCGGTGCCGACGAAAACCGAATCCAGGCCGGGCACCGTGTCGATCACCGGGATCAGGTCGATCGTGCTGGTGTCGGCCCGGCTGTTGTCGACGGCGAGGACTTCCGCGCCGTCCAGCGCCGGGAGAGTGGCGGACAGGTCGGCCAGCGTGCCGCGCAGGACGGCGGGATCGGTTGTGCCGACACCGGTGGCGGGGTCCCAGCCGCCGGGCCGGCCGCCGGAGAGCATCACCGAGCCCTCGTCGGTCATCTTCACCGACAGCGACCGCCGGGCGTGACCGATCTGGTGATTCAGCGCGAACCCGGGCGGCGGGCTGACGAAGGTGATCTGGGTTGCCTTCTCCCACAAGGGCAAGGTCAAGCCGACCGCGTCGCCCAGCAGGCGCGGGATCGCCCGGTTCGCCGCGAGGATCACGCCGCGAGTGGCGCGCAGGCGGTCGCCGGTCTTCAGGCGCAGGACGACCGAGCCGTCCTCGTCCGGTTCGATCCCGGCCACCTCGGTGTGCTCGCGGACGGTGGCGCCCAGACCCGTTGCCGCCGCGGCGAAAGCCCTGGTCGTCGCGGGATGGTCGGCGGTGCCGTCATGCGGTGTGTAGAGCCCGAACCGCACGTCGTCGGCGATCCCCGGCTGCATCTCGTCGAGCCGGTCCCGGTCGGCGATCTCGCACGCCACCCCCGCCGCCCGCTGGGCCTGGACCCGGGCGGGCAGGCTCTGCCACCCGGAAGCGCCGGCGATCTCGACGTCGTAGAGGGTGAGCCGGCCGTTGCAGTGGTAGCCGGTCGGCTCTCCGAGGAGCGCGTCCAGTTCGGGCCACAGGTCCTGGGCGCGACGAGCGAGCGGCAGCTCCCGGAGATCACGCCCGCCGACGCGGACCCCCCGGCGCCCGGGGCCACCGGAGGCGCCGGACGCGAGTTCGTTCGCTTCCAGCAGCGTGACCTCGGCGCCGCGGCCGGCGAGGTTCCAAGCGGTGGCGGCGCCTACCACGCCGCCGCCGACGACGACGTATTCGACCGAATGCACGAGCGATCCTTTCATGTCAGCTGACCCTTTCCAGAAAACGGCGGGTCCGTTCGTGGTGCGGGGAATCGAGAACCTGCCCGGCCGGGCCGTGCTCGACGATTCTTCCCTGGTCCATGAACACCACGGTGTCCGCGACCTGGCGCGCGAACCCGATTTCGTGCGTGACCACGATCATGGTCATTTTGTTGTCGGCCAGGTCGCGCAGTACGTCGAGCACTTCGCCGACGAGTTCGGGATCCAGCGCGCTGGTCGGCTCGTCGAACAGCATCAGGTGCGGTTGCATGCACAGGGCGCGCGCGATCGCGACCCGCTGCTGCTGGCCACCGGACAGCTGGGCCGGGTAGTCCGCGTGCTTGTCCGCCAGGCCGACCCGGCCGAGCAACGTCCTGGCCCGCTCGATCGCCTGGTCACGCGGGGTGCCCTGAACGTGGATCGGCGCCTCGATCAGGTTCTGCAGCACCGTGAGATGGCTGAACAGGTTGAACTGCTGGAACACCATGCCGATGTGCCGGCGCGCCCGGCGCGTCTGCCGCGGCGTGGTCTCCACCAGGTCCCGGCCGACCCGGCGGTAGCCGACCAGCCCGCCGTGCACGTGAATGGTCCCGGCCTGGAACTTCTCCAGATTGTTGATACACCGCAGCAGGGTGCTCTTGCCCGATCCGGACGGGCCGATCAGGCAGACGACCTCGCCGGGCGCCACCACCAGGTCGACCTCGTGGAGCACGTGCAGGGAGCCGTACAGTTTGTGTACGCCGCGAATTTCGACCGCGGGCAGTTCGGTCATCGTCCCGCCTCCAAGGTGAGCCGCGACAGTTTCCGGGAAGCCGCCGCGGGAATTCCCGCCCTTCCCCGATTGAAGTACTGCTCGACATAGTGCTGCCCGACGGTCAGGAGCGCGGTCAGCACGAGGTACCAGAAGGTCACCACGAGTAGCAACGGGATGGTTTCGTAGGTCCGGGCGTAAATGATCTGCGCGCTGTAGAGCAGTTCCGGCATGGAAATAACGCTGATGATCGAAGTCGTTTTCACCACGTTGACGAACTGGTTGGTCAACGGCGGCACAATCGCCCGCATGGCCTGCGGGAGAATGATGCGCCGCATCATCAGGACGCTGGACATGCCCAGCGCTTCGGCCGCTTCCCGCTGGCCGTGCTCCACCGAGACCAGCCCGGCCCGGAAGATCTCCGCGCAGTAGGCCGCCTCGTGCAACGTGAGCCCGATGATCGCGGCGCCGGCGACCGTGATGACCGCGTTGGTGCCCACGGTGAACAGGCTGGGGCCGAGCGGGATGCCGAGGGAGATCTCCGGGTACAACGCGGCCAGGTTGTAGAGCAGCAGCAACAGCACGAGCAGCGGGGTCGCGCGGAACAGCCAGATGTAAGCGGCCGAAACCGCGTTGAGCACCTTGTTCTGCGACTGCCGCATGACGGCGAGGATGATCCCCGCGACGATCGACAGCGCCATCGCGATCACCGCTATCTCGACGGTCCGGCCGAGGCCGGCCAGGATCGCGGGGTCGAACAGGTAGTGGCCGAAAGCCGGCCAGGCGAAGTTCTCGTTGGTGAAGGCCGACCTGAGCACCAGGGCGACGACCAGGACGACCACCACGCCCGCGGCCCAGGTTCCGTAGCGTTTCCGGGACAGGATCCGGGCCGGGGGATCGGCGGTTTCCGGGGAGGTCACGGGATCCGGCATCGTTTTCACGACCTTCCCTTCAGGATTTCCGTGGTAGCGAGATCATTTTCCTGGAGGTCCCATTTCTCGAGGATCCTGCGGTAAGTGCCGTCGTCCATCAGTTTCTGGACGGCATCGTGGACGGGGGCGGTCAGGGGTGAGGCCTTCGCGAAGGCGACCGCGACGAGCGCCCGCTTGTACTGGCCGGCGAGGCGGAACTGCGCCGGCGACTTGTTCGCCACGTACTGGGTCAGCGAGATCGAGAAGTACAGGACGTCGATCCGGCTGCTGCGCAGGGCCAGCACCGCCGCGGTCCCGTCCGGGAACAGGCTGAGCTGCCAGCCGGGGCGGCCGGCCTTGGCGCAGGTGCCGTCCGCCTGTTCCAGCTGGCCCTGCTGGACGGACCCGATCACCACGCCGACCGTGCGCCCGCAGAGGTCCGAATAGGACTTCACCGGGAACGTGCTGCTGCTCCTGGTGAGAAAACCCTGCCCGCCGTGGTAATAGGTGACGAAGTCGGCGTTCTTCCGCCGCTCGTCGGTGGGGCTCAGCGACGCGAGCACCATGTCGTAGCGCCCGGCGGCGAGGCCGGGGACGATCGCGTCGAGGCTGGTCGGGACGGGGTCCGCGGCCAGGCACAACACGTCGGCGATCGCCTGGCTCATGTCGCGGTCGAGGCCGACGATCGTCTTGTTGTCCTCGGCGTGGTACGCCATGGGCGGCGTGCTCGGGACCATTCCGACCAGCAACGCCCCGCGCTGGCGCAGCGGTGCGGGCACGGTCGCGGCCAGGGCCGGATCGCAGCGGCCGTGCGGACGGGTCGTCAGCGCCGGGTCGGCCGTACCGGACAGGCTCAGCCCGCAGCCGGTCAGCGTCAGGGTCAGTACCAGGGACCACACGATGGCCCACCGGGTTCGTCGCATTTCACCACCACCTCCGCCGCCGAGTGGCGTCGTCCGGGTCTGCGTGATGTAGTGTGTACTTCATGAACTCACGAAAGTCTAGTGGTGACTAGATGGAGCCTTCGTTGATGAAGCGGATCGCCCAGGTCCGGGACCAGCTGGGCGCGGGTGGTTTGCGGGTGGTCGACTTCTTCGCCCTGCACCCCGCCGAGGCCTCGGTGTTCTCCGCGCAGGAGATCGCCCGCCAGGCGGACGTCAGCGACGCGACGGTGATCCGGACCGTCAAGCAGCTGGGCTACGGCGGGCTCGGCGAACTGCGCCGCGCGGCGGCCGCCGTGCTCAACCCGGTCCGCGACCCGGAACAGACCCTGGCCGAACACCTGACCCAGTCGGACGACAGCAGCCAGCTCCTGGCCAAGATCAGCCTCGACGCCGCGCAGATCGCCCGCGCCCTGCCCCGCACCGTCCCGGCCGAGGCCCTCGAGACCGCCGCCCGGATCCTCGCCGCCGCCGCGCACACGCTGGTCGTCGGTTACGGTTCCGCCCGCCCGGTGGCCGATTCGCTGTCGCTCGGCCTCCGCCGCATCGGCCGGGTCGCCGCCGCGACCGGCCTGACGGGCTACAACTTCGCCGACGAGATCGGCCAGCTCCGCGCCGACTCGGCGTTGGTCGTCATCGCGCCGCTGCGCCACGTCCGCGAGCACGACGTCGCGATCAGCGAGGCGGCCCGGATCGGCTGCCCGATCGTGCTGATCACCGAGGTGCTGGCCAGCCATTTCGCCGACCGGGTGGACACCATCCTGGTCACCCCGTCCACGGAGAACCTGTTGCCCAGCGCGCACATCGGGCACCTCCTGCTCGTGGACGCGCTGCTGCTTTCCGTCGCCGCCACCGAGCCGGACCAGGCCCTGGACAGCTGGAAGACGACCAACCGCCTGCGGGCCGAAATCGTCGACGGCTACCTGGACGTGCCGCTGAGCCGGTCCACCGCTTCGCGGGCCACCCAGCCGCGTCCCGGCAATACCGTGGATTGAGCCGAGTGGCACGTCGCCCGAAACGCGGCGTGCCACTATGTCCGGATGTCACAGCCTCCGAGTGCCGTTGCGGTGACCGAGCTGGGTTCGGCCCGCGGCGTCCGTTGTGAAGTAGCGCGGACAGCTGAGCCGTGGCTGCTCGGCACCCCCGCCGAAGACCGCGACCCGGAGATCTCCCGGAGGCTGCGCGACACCGTGATCGACTCCCTCACCACCGGCCCGGCTCCCGTCACGGATCCTGGCCTGGCGTCCCGGGCCCTCGCACTCGACGCCGCCCTCGCCGCCACCGAGCGGCCGCCCCTCCGCCCCGCCGAAACCGCCCTGCTGCGCGACTGGCTCGACCAGCTCGCCCGCTGACCCTCGGCGAGAGCCGGTTACGACAGAACTGCGACCCGACGGGGACAGCGCCCCGACACCGGAGCAGCAGGGTCGAGGGCATGACTTCAGTTCAGCCGGTCCAGACCGCCCGGCCGGCCGCCGGTGGCAAGACGCACCTCTCCGCGTTGGACGGGTTGCGGGGCCTGGCCATCCTGGGGGTCCTGCTGTTCCACACCGGACACCTGCCCGGCGGTTTCCTCGGCGTCGACCTGTTCTTCACGCTGTCCGGTTACCTCATCACCGACCTGCTGCTGCGGGAAGTGCGCTCGACCGGCGGCGTGTCACTGGTCGCCTTCTGGGGGAGACGGGTCCGCCGGCTGGTGCCCGCGCTGGCGGCCATGCTCGTCGGCGTCACCGTGCTGGTCTGGGTAGTCGGGCCGCCGGACCTGGTGCGCACCACGCTTTCCGACGGCCCGTGGGTGCAAGCGAACCTGGCCAACTGGCACCTGCTCGCGGAGTCGGCGAGCTACTGGGACCGGTTCGGCTCGCCGCGGGTCTTCGAGCACCTGTGGAGCATCGCGGTCGAGGAGCAGTTCTACCTGGTGTGGCCGTTGTTGCTGCTGATCATCGTCCGATGTGGACGCCGTAGGCTGGACTCCCGGGTCCTGATGCTCGCGGGCGTGGTCTCGGCGGTGTCGTTGCTGCTGATGATCATGCTCGTCGACCCGGCGGACCCGACCCGCGTCTACACCGGCACCGACACCCGGGCGTTCTCGCTGGTGCTGGGCGCGATGGTCGCCACCCGACCGGTGCGCGCCCTGCTGGCCCGGGTGACCGGCCGGTGGGCGGGCGTGGTGACGGGCGTGCTGGTGGCGGGAATCGGTACGGCGTGGGCACTCGTCGACGGCGACGGCTCGTTGTGGCTTTACGAAGGAGGGCTCTTCGCGCTGTCGGCGGCGGCCGCGCTGCTGATCGGGCTGTGCGTGCAGACGCCGGACTCGGCGGTCGCCAAAGCCCTGGCCTGGCGGCCGGCACGATGGCTGGGGCTGGTCTCCTACAGCCTCTATCTGTGGCACTGGCCCGTGATAGTGCTGCTGTCCCCGCAGCGGACCGGGCTGACGGGGTGGGCGTGGACCGCGGTGGTGTTCGCCGTGTCGATCGGCGTGGCCGCGGTGTCGAAGTACTTGATCGAAGACCCGATCCGGTTCCGGGCCGGGTGGGCGAAGGGGCGAACCGGGCTGCTGGCGTTCGTGGCGCTGATGATCGGGCTGGCCGTGCTGTGGCTGGCGCTGCCCGCTCCGGCGCCGGTCACCATCGACCTCACCCGGCTGGGCTAATCAGCGGACAGGTCCGCTCCTGGTCCGATTCCGGGGTGGGCCGCGTGAACCGCACCTGCGCCTTGGTGGCCTTCGATTCCCCGCTCTGCCGGGAAAGGCCCAAGGCGGTGCACACGATCTGGTCGATGCCCAGCGGCGTCACGTCCTCGATGGTGAGCGGGACCGTCAGCCGGATCACGTCGAACGCGGTGGCCGCCCCGGCCTTGGTGGTCCCCGCCGACGCGATCTCCGTGTGCAGCGGGGCGTCCGATCCCGGTCCGTCCAGCAGCAACGCCATCGCCTCGGGAATCGTGCCGAGGCTGCCCGTCGGCCGGAACTGCGGCTGGAGCCGCTCGTGCGCGTCGACGAAGTACAACGTCACTCCGGGCGCCAGGCCGGTCGGCGCCTGTCCCGCGTCGGTCACCCCGGCCGGCTGGACCCCGCAGCCCGCGAGCAGGCCACCGCCCGTGAGCAGGAAAACCGCCGCCGCCCACCAGGTTCGCTTCACCGGTCCTCCAGATCCCTCGGCAGGTGCAGCACGAACCGCGCCCCGCCTCCTTCGGCGTCGCCCGCGGTGAGGTCGCCACCGTGCAGGCGGGCGTTCTCCAGCGCGATCGCCAGCCCGAGCCCGCTGCCCGGGGTGCGGCTGCGCGCGGCGTCGGCCTTGTAGAAGCGGTCGAACACGTGCGGCAGCACCGATTCGGGCAGGCCCGGTCCGCGGTCGGTGACCTCGATCAGGACTTCCTCGCGGGTCGCCGAGACCTGCACGCGCACCGGCGGTTCGCCGTGCCGCACCGCGTTGCCGACCAGGTTGGCCACGACGACGTCCAGCCTCCGCCGGTCCGACCGCAGCCGGAGTTCCTTCGGTGCCACCAGTTCCACCCGGTCCAGCCAGCCGCGGGCACGCAGGCAGTCGCGCACCGCGCCGGCCACGTCGACCTCCTCCAGCCGCAGCTGCGCGGTGCCGGCGTCGAAGCGGGACACCTCCATCAGGTCTTCGACGAGCCGGACCAGCCGGTGTGTTTCGGCGATCGCCAGCTGCGCGGACTCGCGGGCGTCTGGTTCGGCTTCCTCGGTCGTGTCAGCCAGCACCTCCACCACCGCGGTCAACGTGCTCAGGGGAGTGCGCAGCTCGTGGGAGACGTCCGCGGCGAACCTCCTGGCGTCGGCCTGCATCCGCTGCATCGCCACCATGGAAGTCTGGACGGACTCGGCCATTTCGTTGATGGTGACGGTCAGTTCGGCCAGCTCGTCGACGCCCTTCGGCGGCGACCGCGCGTCCAGGTCGCCGGCGGCCAGCTTCCGCGCGGTGTCGCGGACCTCGCGCACCGGGCGCAGCACACTGCCCGCCGCCAGCAGCGCCAGCAGGACCGCCAACGGCACCGCCACCGCCGCGGTGATGCCCGCGGACCGGGTGAGGCTGTCGATCTGCTGCTCGACGCCGGTGAGGTCGCGCACGGCGTACACCTCGATGCCCGACGGGGTGCGCGCACCGTCCGGCGCGGTGATCACCATCGGCGTGCCGACCAGGAGCCAAGGCGTGTCGCGGGCGACGATCCGCTCCGTGACCAGCCGATTCCGGCCGCGCACCGCGTCACGCAGCCCTGCGGTGACCAGATCGGTGTCGGCGCCGTCGGCGGCTCGCAGGTTCTGGTAAGTGACCAGCGTGTCCGGGCCGACGGCCGCGCGCAGCTGGTCCAGGGTGCCCTGGTTCGGCGGGTAGGTCAGCTGGGGCGTGATCGCGGCGATCTGGCCGGTGAAGGCCGAGGTGAGCTGCTGCTGGGTACTGGTGACCAGCGCGGTGCTCGCCGACCTGGCGCTGGCCCAAGCCGCCGCGGCCGCGCCGAGCACGGTGACCAGGACAAACGCGACCAGCAGCCGGGCGCGCAGCCCGCGTGGCCACAGGCGTCTGCTCACAGCGGCCCGAACCGGTAGCCGAACCCGCGCACCGTCTGCACGTACTCCGGGTTCGCCGGATCGGCCTCGATCTTCGCGCGCAGCCGCTGCACGCAGTTGTCGACCAGCCGGGAATCGCCGAGGTAGTCGTGCTCCCACACCGTTTCCAGCAGCTGCTGCCGGCTGAACACCCGTCCGGGCGCGCCGGACAACGTCAGCAGCAGGCGCATTTCGGTCGGCGTCAGCGGCACGGGCTCGCCGTGCATCGAAACCGTCAGCGACGCGGTGTCGAGGCGCAGGTCGCGGTGCACCCGCAGGCCGTCGGGGGTGCCGGGGCCGCGGCGCAGGACCGCGCGGATCCGCGCGTCGAGCACGGTGGGCTGCGCGGGCTTGACCACGTAGTCGTCCGCGCCCGCCGCCAAGCCGCCGACGACGTCGAAGTCGTCCCCGCGCGCGGTCAGCATGATCACCGGCACCTCGCCGGCGGCCCGGATCCGGCGGCACACCTCGAATCCGTCGATGCCGGGCAGCATCACGTCGAGCACCACCAGGTCCGGCCGGGCCGCCCGCAGCTCGTCCAGGCCGTCCTCGCCGGTGTCGGCCGTGCGGACGTCGTGGCCGTGCCGCCCCAGCGCGAGCTGGAGCCCGCGCCGGACCAGGGGATCGTCCTCGATCAACAGGATCGCTGCCACCCGTCCAGTATGGACAAAGCCGCGACCGCCCGCCGACCGCGAAGGCCTCCTGCGACACAACCGGGACACGAACGCGGAGGCGCCGGGACACGGCGACGGCACCGTCGAAGCCATGACCAAGACACGAAACCTCGTCTTCGGCCTGGCCGGGCTGTCGCTCCTGCTGGCCGGGGCCTGCTCCGGCCAGCCCGCCGCGCCCACCGGTGCCGCCGGCGGCACCGGCGCCGGGCAGCCGAAAGTGCTCTTCACCGGCGACTCCATCGCCGCCGACGAGGCACTCGCCCTGACCGCCGCGTTCCAGGCCGGCGGCACCCCGTTCGAGTCGATCGCCGAGGACGGCGGCGGGAACGTGCTCGGGCCGTTCGCCGACAAGAACTGGGAGAAGCTGCCCGGCCAGATCGCCGCCGCCAAGCCGGCCGTGGTCGTCTACCAGATCACCACCTACGACTGGGGCAGCCAGCCGGAGCAGCAGGCCGCCTACGACCGGCTGCTGACCACGGCCACCGGGGCCGGCGCGAAGCTGGTCTTCGTCACCATGCCGCCGATCCGGCCCGACGACTTCTACCAGCCGCGCATGGCCGACCTCGGCCACGCCAGGGCCGCCGCCCAAGCGGTCGCGGCGGGCTCGTCGGGGCGGGCCACGGTGCTCGACGCGAGTGCCGTCTGGGGCAGCGCCTACCAGCAGACTCGCGACGGCAAAGCCGACCGCAGCTCCGACGGGATCCACCCGTGCCCCCAGGGCGCGGCCCGCTTCACCAGCTGGCTGCTCGGCGAGCTGGCGAAGGTGAACCCGGGTATCACCCCGCCGTCGGCGGAGTCCTGGGCCAACACCGGCTGGGCCGCCGACGCCCGGTTCAAGGGCTGCTGAGCTTCGATCCGGAGGTGAGCCGCGCCAGCAGCGGCGCGGCGATCTCCTCGACGGTCTTGCCGTCCCCGCGGCCGCGCGCCAGGATCCGGGCGGTCAGCTCGCCCGGTCCGGCCCGCAGACGGCAGAGGGTGAGGTCTCCGTCCGGAACGGCCCGCACATACCGTTCCAGGGCAACGGATTCCCCGACATCGCCGACGAGGTACTCGGCCCCCTCGGCCCGGAACGTGGGCCAGATCGCCGCGAGGTTCCGCGCTTTCGTCCGGTGGTTGCCCGGATCCTCGGCCGGTTCCGGCCGGACGAAGCCGAGCTGGTCGAGGTCCGCATAGGCCACAGTGGACTCCGAGGCGGCGATCGTGGCGAACACCTGTGGCTGACCGGACCGCACGGAACCTCGCCGGGATGGTGCCGAACTACCGCGACGCCGGCGTCCAGCTGACGGCTGAGGAGGGCGAGCTGCGAAGCGGTTCCTCGGCCGGCCGGCTCACTCATCTGGTGGACGCGGCGGTCCAGGTGCCGGCGGAGCTGGGCCGGGCCGACTTCGCGGATCTGCGCCTCGACACGGTCACGGTGCCTGCCCGTGATTTCGTGCCCCCTGCGGTCCGACCCGGCCAGCCACCCGTCGCGACCGGGCCCTTCCCCATAGCCGGGAAGGGCCCGGGCGCGGTCAGCGGTTGGTGGAGTACGAGTGCGCGCCGGTGCCGGCGAGCTTGCCGCCGTCGACGATCAGGTACTCGTCGCGGATCGGGGTGCCGTCGAACCACGACTCGAGGATCTCGCGGGTGCCCGCGGCGTAGCGCGTCTGCGCCGAAAGCGACGAGCCCGAGATGTGCGGCGTCATGCCGTGGTGCGGCATGGTGCGCCACGGGTGGTCGGCCGGGGCGGGCTGCGGGAACCAGACGTCGCCCGCGTAGCCGGCGAGCTGGCCGCTCTCCAGCGCGCGCACGATCGCGTCACGGTCGGCGATGCGGGCGCGGGCGGTGTTGATCAGGTACGCGCCGCGCTTCATGGTGGAGATCAGGCTGTCGCCGAACAGGCCCTCGGTCTCCGGGTGCAGCGGGGCGTTGACGGTGACGACGTCGCAGTGCGGCACCATCGCGGCGGCGTTCTCGTGGAAGGTCAGGTTCAGCTCGCGCTCCACCTCCGCGGGCAGCCGGTGCCGGTCGGTGTAGTGCAGGTGGACGTCGAACGGCTTGAGCCGCTTCAGGACCGCCAGCCCGATCCGCCCGGCCGCGACCGTGCCGACGTGCATGCCCTCCACGTCGTACGAGCGGGCCACGCAGTCGGCGATGTTCCAGCCGCCGTCGAGCACGGTCTGGTACGACGGCAGGTAGTTGCGCACCTGCGACAGGATCATCATCACCACGTGCTCGGCGACGCTGATGCTGTTGCAGTAGGTCACTTCGGCGACCGTGACGCCGTGTGCGATCGCCGCGTCGAGGTCGGTGTGGTCGGAGCCGATGCCGGCGGTGACCACCAGCTTGAGGTTCTTGGCGCGTTCGAACCGCTCGGCGGTCAGGTAGGCGGGCCAGAACGGCTGGGAGATCACGATGTCGGCGTCCGGCAGCTCGCGGTCGAAGACCGAGCCGTCCCCGTCCTTGTCGGACGTCACGACGAGCTGGTGGCCCTGCGACTCGAGGAACTTCCGCAGCCCCAGCTCGCCGGAAACGCTGCCGAGCAGCTGTCCCGGCGTGAAGTCGACCGCCTTCGGGGTCGGCAGGGTCTGGCCGCCGGGGTAGCCGCCGAGCTGGGGGAGCCCGTCACGGGCGTAGCTCGTGGGGTACCCGTCCGCCGGGTCGTCGTAGAGCACGCAAAGCACCTTTGCCATGATGTGTCTCCCGAGAGAATTCGTTGGCATTCAATGGCTTTGACCCTCCTCTCTCGCGCGCGGGAGGTCAAAGCGTTCGTGCCTATCCGGGCATAGGCCGCGGCTATCAAGCGGGCCCGAGGAAACGCGCGAGGACACGCTCCAGCGTCCCCCGGACGTCGGCTTCGGCGGTCACGTCGAGCAACGCGCGGGCGAGGATCGGCTCGGGGTCCCGGTCGGCCAGCACCAGCCCGATCTGCGGTGAGTGCGCCGGTTCCTCCAGCGGCACCACGCGCATGCCCGGCGGCACACCGAACATGTGCAGCCAGGCGTGGGAGATCACGCTGGACCACCGCCGCGACGCGACGTGCGCGTAGAGCGCGGAGACGGTGTCGGTCTCGATCGCCGGCACCACCGTCGCGCCGGCGGTGGCGAACAGCCCGTCGAGCACCCGGCGGTTGCGCATCTGCCGGCCCAGCAGGCACAGCGGGAGGGTGGCGACCTCGCCCCAGCGGACGACGTCGCGGGCGGCGAACTCGCCGTCCCGGGGCGTCAGGAGGAGGTAATGCTCCTCGTAGAGCGGGAAAGTCCGGACGGCGCCCAGCTCCTCGTCGTCCACATAGGTCAGTGCGATGTCCAGCTCGAACTCGCCGAGCCGCCGCGTGATCTCCCGTGAGGACAGGGATTCGAGCGTCACGCGCGCGTGGGGGTGGCGTTCGCAGAACGGTGTGGTCAGCAACGTCGCGGCGGTCAGCGCGGTGGGGATCGCCCCGACGCGCAGCACCCCGGAAAGGCTGTGGCGCATGGTCGACAGGTCGTGGCGCAGCCCGTCGCACTCGGCCAGGATGCGGTGGGCCCAGAGCAGCACGCGCTCGCCTTCGGGCGTCAGCCCCTCGAACCGCCGCCCCCGCCGCACGATCGCGGTGTCGAGTTCCTGCTCCAGCTTCCGGATCCCCGCCGACAACGACGGCTGCGACACGTGGCACGCGTCAGCGGCCCGCGCGAAATGCCGCTCCCGCGCAAGCGCGACGAGGTACTCCAGCTGACGCAGCAACACTCCGCCGATCATGCCCCACCACCCGCGGAACGGGAAGCGTCACCCCAGCACCCGCGGAACGCGGAAACGTCATTCCAGCACTCGCAACACCGCGGCGACGGCCGGGGAAATCTCTCCGCCCGCCCACCACGCGGCCACGTCCCACCGGGGCCCGCCGCCGGCGAACCGCCGCACCCGCAACTCCGGAAACCGCCCCGCCACCGACTCCGGCAGCAGACAGCCCCCGAAGTCGTGCCGGACCAGTTCCGCCGCGGCCTCCACCTCACTCACCTCACACGAAACCACCCGCGCGACGCCCGCCTCGCGAAAAGCCCGGTCAGCGACCGCCCGCACCGCCCACCCCGGCGCGAAATCCACCACCGCCAGCCCGGCCGCCTCGGCGACCGTCACCGCCCCGCCCTCGGACGAAGGCGCCGTGACCAGCACCATCTCCTCCCGCCGCAACGACCGCCTTACCAGCCCGTCAGTGGAATCCCCGGCAACGGAAACCCCCATCATCACGTCCACAGTGGACTCCCGCACCGCCGCCCGCAGCTCGTCCGGATGCGCCATCCGCACCTCCGCCCGTACCCCCGGATGCTCGCGCCGCAGCTTGGCCAATGCCCGGTGCGGCTCGGCCCAGCACCCGGGCACCACACCGACCCGCACGCAGCCGCTGACCTTCCACCGCGCCCCGTCGACGGTCGCCCTGGCCTGTTCGGCCGCCTCCAGCGCGGCGCGGGCGGCGGGCAGGAACGCCGTGCCGGCGGGAGTCAGCGCGACCCGGTGGGTCGTGCGTTCGAACAGCGCCGTGCCGAGGTCCCGCTCCAGTGCGCGGATGACCGTCGAGACCGTTGACTGCACGGTGTGGAGGCGCAGCGCCGCGGCGGTGAATCCGCCTTCCTCGGCGACCGCCACGGCGATCTCGAGCTGCCGCAGGTCCATCCGTCCTCCCGGGGTTCGGTCCCGCTCAGGAGGGGAGCGGGAGCAGTTCGGCCTCGCCGCCGTCCCACTCCGGCGGGATCACCGCGAGCGCGTCGGCCAGCGCCGCGCCCCACAGCGAGCCCGGCCGGTCGTGGCCGGTGGGGGTGGCCGTGGAGCCCGACCGCGTGACGGCGACGAGCTTCGTGTCCTGATGGTGCGGCGTGACCGGCCCGGTCAGCCGCGCGGTGAGCGGGGCCGGCACCCGGTGCCCGCCGAGCGTGGCGAGCAGCGGCGCCAGCAGGGTCAGCCCGGCCGCCAGCGCGGCGAACGGGTTGCCCGGCAGGCCCACGACGCACCGGCCGTCCAGCAGCACCGCGAGCAGCTGCGGGTGCCCGGGACGGCACGCGACCCCGTTCACCCGCACGTCGGCCCGCAAGGCTTGCAGCACTCCACGCAGGTGGTCGGCGGGACCGGCGGACGTCGCGCCGCAGACGACCACCACGTCGGCGTCGCCCTCGGTGAGTGCCGCGGTGAGGCCGTCCGGCCGGTCGGCCAGCCAGGTTACTAATCCGACCGGAAGTAGGCGGATACGGGCTGCAGCCGATCTGCTTGTAGGGACCCGTTTCCGCCGTGGCTGTAGTCGGATTGGTAACGAACGGCACAGTAGCCCGTGCTCCTCGGCGCCGGCGGCCCGCAGCAGGCCCGGCAGCATCGGGCCGATCGCGTCACGCACGCGTCCGGGCCGCGGGCGTCCGGACGTCTCCAGCTCGTCGCCGGTGACGACCACCGCCACCCGCGGGCGGCGATGCACCAGCAGCGTGTCGTGGCCGGCCTGGGCCGCCGCGCCGAGCCCGGCCGCGGTCACCGTGGTGGCGGTGGCGAGCAGTTCTCGGCCTTCCGGGCAGTCCTCGCCGCGACGGCGGACGTGTTTGCCGTCGGGCACGGTCCCGGCCACCCGCCGTCCTTTGTGGACGGCGTGCTCGACCGGCAGCACCGCCCGCGTGCCCGGCGGCACCGGCGCCCCGGTGGCGATCTCGACCGCCGTGCCGGGCCGCAGCGGCGACGGGTGCGGGACGCCGCCGGCCCGGACCGCGCCCACGACGGTCCACGGCCCGGTCCCGGCGACGGCGTACCCGTCCATCGCCGAGTTGTCGTACCCGGGCAGCGCCACCAGCGCCCGGACCGGGCTCGCCAGTGCCATGCCGAGCGCGTCGGCCAGCGGCAGTTCGACCGCTTCCAGCGGCTTCACCGCGTCCCGCGCGGCCTGGCGCGCGTCGGCCCAGTGCATCCGTCCTCCTCAAACAGCGCCGTCAAACAGCGCCGTCGACTTCCGTCATGGCCCCGGTCCGCTCGTCGTAGACGAACCCGCGCACGGACGCGGTGTGCGGCAGGAACGGGCTGCACCGCACCCGCCGCAGGCACTGCCGGACGTCCTGCGCCGGATCGCCGAACGACTCGGCCGACCAGGGCGGCCGGATCCCGGTGCCCGCCTCGACCTGCCTCGCGAACTCGGTGTCGGTGAAGGTTCGCATGCCGCAGTCCTCGTGGTGGACGAGGATCACCTCACGCGTGCCGAGCAGCCGCTGGCTGACCGCCAGCGACCGGATTGCGTCGTCGGTGACGGCGCCGCCCGCGTTGCGGATCACGTGCGCGTCGCCCTCCTCAAGGCCGAGGAGCCGGTAGACGCTGATGCGCGCGTCCATACAGGCGACGACCGCGACCCGCCGCCGCGGCCGCCGCGTCAGCCGGGTGTGGTCGAGCCGGTGGTGATAGCCGCGGGCGTGGGCGACCAGCGCGTCGATTTCGCCCACGGCTAACGGGCCAGCACTTCGCGGACCAGCCGCGCGGTCTCGCTCGGCGTCCGCCCGACACGGATGCCCGCCGCCTCCAGCGCCGCCTGCTTCGCGGCCGCCGTGCCCGCCGAACCGGAGACGATCGCGCCCGCGTGGCCCATCGTCTTGCCCTCGGGCGCGGTGAAGCCGGCGACGTAGCCGACCACGGGCTTGCTGACGTTGTCGCGCACGTACGCGGCGGCGCGCTCTTCGGCGTCGCCGCCGATCTCGCCGATCAGCACGATCACGTCGGTTTCCGGGTCCTTCTCGAAGGCCTCGACGGCGTCGATGTGCGTCGTCCCGATCACCGGGTCGCCGCCGATGCCGATGCAGCTGGAGAAGCCGAGGTCGCGCAGTTCGTGCATGAGCTGGTAGGTCAGCGTGCCGGACTTCGACACCAGCCCGATCCGGCCGGGCCCGGTGATGTCGGCGGGGATGATCCCGGCGCCGGCCAGCCCGGGGGAGATCAGGCCGGGGCAGTTGGGCCCGATGATCCGGGTCTTGCCGCCGCGGGCCACGGCGTGCGCCCAGAACACCGCGGCGTCGTGCACCGGCACGCCCTCGGTGATCACCACGGCCAGCTCGATGCCGGCGTCGACGGCCTCGATCACCGCGTCCTTGACGAACGGCGGCGGCACGAACAGCACCACCACGTTCGCGCCGGTCGCGGCCATCGCGCCCGCGACGGTGCCGAACACCGGCAGGTCGTGCCCGCCGATGGCCGCGAACTGCCCGGCCTTGCGCGGGTTGACGCCGCCGACGACGTTCGTGCCGGCGTCGAGCATCCGCTTCGTGTGTTTCGTGCCCTCGGCGCCGGTCATGCCCGACACGACGACACGGCTGCTGCGGTCGAGGAAAATCGCCATTGCTCAGGCCTCCGGGTTGGCGGGGACGGTGGCCAGCTCGGCCGCCGTGCGGGCGGCGTCGTCCATCGTGGCCACGACGGTGACCAGCGGGTGGGCCGCCTCGGCGAGGATCCGCCTGCCCTCGGCGACGTTGTTGCCGTCGAGCCGGACGACCAGCGGCTTGGTGGCGCGGTCGCCGAGCAGGGCGAGCGCCTTGACGATGCCGTCGGCCACCGCGTCGCACGCGGTGATGCCGCCGAACACGTTCACGAACACGCTGCGCACGTCCGGGTCGCCGAGGATCACCCCGAGCCCGGCCGACATGATTTCGGCCGAGGCGCCGCCGCCGATGTCGAGGAAGTTCGCCGGGCCCACGGCGCCGGCCTCGGCCGCCGCGTCCGCGACTACGTCCAATGTGGACATCACCAGCCCCGCGCCGTTGCCGATCACGCCGATGTCGCCGTCGAGCTTGACGTAGTTGAGGCCCTGCTCGTGGGCCTGGCGCTCCAGCGGGTCGCCGGCGGCGGCGTCGGTGAACGCGGCGTGCCCGGGATGGCGGAAGCCGGCGTTCTCGTCGAGGGTGACCTTGCCGTCGAGCGCGACGATCTCGCCGCTCTTCGTGCGCACCAACGGGTTTACCTCGACGAGCGTGGCGTCCTCGGCGACGAAGACCTCCCACAGTCGCACGAGTGCGTCCGCGACACCCTCGGCGACCTCGGCCGGGAATCGGGCGGCGGTCACGATCTCGCGCGCCTTCTCCGCGTCGACACCGGTGAGCGCGTCGACCGGGATCCTGGCCAGCGCGTCCGGCTTGGTGGCGGCCACCTCCTCGATCTCCATGCCGCCTTCGACCGAGGCCATCGCGAGGAACGTCCGGTTCGCGCGGTCCAGCAGGAACGACGCGTAGTACTCCTCGGCGATCTCACTGGCTTCGGTGACCAGGACCTTGTGCACGGTGTGGCCCTTGATGTCCATGCCAAGGATGTCTTCGGCCGCCTGCTCGGCGTCGTCGGGCCGGGCGGCCAGCTTGACGCCGCCCGCCTTGCCCCGGCCGCCGGTCTTCACCTGCGCCTTGACCACCACGGTGCCGCCGATCGCGACGGCCGCGGCGCGGGCTTCCTCGGGGCTCGTGGCGACCCGGCCGCGGGGGACCGGTACGCCGCGGGCCTCGAAGAGCTCGCGCGCCTCGTGCTCGAAAAGATCCATCGGAGTCCTTCCTGCTTTCGGCTGGGGTGCTGCCCTGAAGGCCACCTTCAGGGACCTCTGTGCCCTGAAGGTGGCCTTCAGGGCACATGGATGCCCTCATGGTGGCCTTCAGGGCATCGGCGCCGCGATCGGCTCCGCCACTTGGTGAATCCGATCACCGCGGCCGGGAAAAACCTGCGGATGGGCCTGGACAGCGGGCAACTCTGAGAGTAATCCTAATGCCTACCTCATACGGTATGCAATCTACAGTTTGTCGCGAAGGTGCCGCTGACCTGGAGGGATGGCCACCCCTGGCGGACAGCCCAGCGACGAGCGCACCGCAACGAGCGCACGGATCAGAGAGGTCCGGCGCGAGAGCAGAGGAGTTGAGTCATGGCGCCAACCACGACGGGCCAGAACGTCGACCAGGGCCGGGCCGTCCCGAGCGCGAACGGCGCCCCGGCGGCCCCGGACACCATCTCCGGCGGGCACCTGGTCGCCAAGGCGCTCAAGGCCGAGGGCGTCGACACGATCTTCACGCTGTGCGGCGGGCACATCATCGACATCTACGACGGCTGCGTGGACGAGGGCATCAACGTCATCGACGTACGCCACGAGCAGGTCGCCGCGCACGCCGCCGACGGCTACGCGCGGATCACCGGCAAGCCCGGCTGCGCGGTGGTCACCGCCGGGCCGGGCACGACCGACGCGGTCACCGGCGTGGCCAACGCGCTGCGGGCCGAGAGCCCGATGCTGCTGATCGGCGGCCAGGGCGCGCTGGCGCAGCACAAGATGGGGTCCCTGCAGGACCTCCCGCACGTGGACATGATGACGCCGATCACCAAGTTCGCGGCGACCGTGCCGTCCACCGCGCGGGCGGCGGACCTGGTGTCGATGGCGTTCCGGGAGGCGTTCGCGGGCGCGCCCGGGCCGTCGTTCCTGGAAATCCCGCGCGACGTCCTCGACGCGCGGGTGCCGCTCGCGAACGCGCGCATCCCGAAGGCGGGCCAGTACCGCGCGTCCACGCGCAACGCGGGCGACCCGGCTGACATCGAGAAGCTCGCCGACCTCTTGGTACACGCGAAGAAGCCGGCGATCCTGCTGGGCAGCCAGGTCTGGACCACGCGGGCGACGGAGCCGGCCACCGAGCTGGTGCGCTCGCTGAACATCCCCGCGTACATGAACGGCGCCGGCCGCGGCACCCTGCCGCCGGGCGACCCGCACCACTTCCAGCTCTCGCGCCGGTACGCCTTCGACAACGCCGACGTGATCGTCATCGTCGGCACGCCGTTCGACTTCCGGATGGGCTACGGCAAACGGCTCTCGCCGGACGCCACCGTGGTGCAGATCGACCTCGACTACCGCACCGTCGGCAAGAACCGCGACATCGACCTCGGCATCGTCGGCGACGCCGGGCAGATCCTGGCCGCCGTCTCCCAGGCCGCCTCCGGCCGCGTGGACACCGGCGCGGTCGCGCGCAAGCCGTGGCTGGAGGAGCTGCGCGCGGTGGAGGAGAAGGCGAAGCAGAAGCGCCTGCCGCAGCAGCATTCCGACGCCAACCCGATCCACCCGTACCGGCTGGTGCACGAGATCAACGAGTTCCTCACCGAGGACTCGATCTACATCGGCGACGGCGGCGACATCGTCACCTTCTCCGGTCAGGTCGTGCAGCCGAAGTCGCCGGGCCACTGGATGGACCCGGGCCCGCTGGGCACGCTCGGCGTCGGCATCCCGTTCGTCCTGGCGGCCAAGCACGCCCGCCCGGACAAGGAGGTCGTCGCGCTGTTCGGCGACGGCGCGTTCTCCCTCACCGGCTGGGACTTCGAGACGCTGGTGCGGTTCAACCTGCCGTTCGTCGGGATCGTCGGCAACAACTCCTCGATGAACCAGATCCGCTACGGCCAGGCGCAGAAGTACGGCCTCGCCCGCGAGCGCATCGGCAACACCCTCGGCGACGTCCGGTACGACGAGTTCGCCCGGATGCTCGGCGGCTACGGCGAGGAGGTCCGCGACCCCGCGGACATCGCGCCGGCTCTGCAGCGGGCCCGCGAATCGGGCAAGCCGTCGCTGATCAACGTCTGGGTCGACCCGGACGCCTACGCCCCCGGAACCATGAACCAGACGATGTACAAGTAGTCGGAGGCCGAAATGGGAAAGGCACTTGAGGGCGTTCGCGTCCTCGACATGACCCACGTCCAGTCAGGACCGTCGTCGACCCAGATCCTCGCGTGGCTCGGCGCGGACGTCATCAAGCTCGAGACCCCGGGCCGCGGCGACATCACCCGCGGGCAGCTGCGTGACCTGCCCGGCGTGGACAGCCTGTACTTCACCATGCTGAACGCCAACAAGCGCAGCATCACGCTGAACATGAAGAGCGAAGAGGGCAAGAAGGTCTTCACCGAGCTGGTGTCCTCTGTGGACGTACTGGTGGAGAACTTCGGCCCCGGCGTCGTCGACCGGTTCGGCTTCCCGTGGGAGAAGCTGCACGCCATCAACGAAAAGCTGGTCTACGCCTCGATCAAGGGCTTCGGCCCCGGCCGGTACGCCGACTTCAAGGCGTACGAGGTGATCGCGCAGGCCATGGGCGGGTCGATGAGCACCACCGGTTTCGAGGAGGGCCCGCCGACGGCGACCGGCGCGCAGATCGGCGACTCGGGCACCGGCATCCACCTGGTGGCGGCGATCCTGGCCGCGCTGTACCAGCGTACGAACACCGGCCGTGGGCAACGGGTTCAGGTCGCCATGCAGGACGCCGTGCTGAACCTGTGCCGGGTGAAGCTGCGCGACCAGCAGCGCCTGGCGCACGGCCCGCTGGGGGAGTACCCGAACGAGGTGTTCACCGACGAGGTGCCGCGCTCGGGCAACGCCTCCGGCGGCGGCCAGCCGGGCTGGGCGGTGCGCTGCGCGCCCGGCGGCCCGAACGACTACATCTACGTGATCATCCAGCCGGTCGGCTGGGCGCCGATCACGGAGCTGATCGGGCAGCCCGAGCTCGCCGTGGACCCGGAGTGGGCCACCCCCGAGGCCCGGCTGTCCAAACTGGACAAGGTGTTCGCGCTGGTCGAGCAATGGACGGAACAACACACGAAATGGGAGGTGATGGAGCGGCTCAACGCGCACAACATCCCGTGCGGCCCCATCCTCTCCACCCGCGAGCTGATCGAGGACGAGACGCTGGCCGAGCTGGGCACCGTGGTCGAGGTGCAGCACCCCGAGCGCGGCGCGTTCAAGACCGTCGGCTGCCCGCTGAAGCTGTCCGACTCGCCGGTGGAGATCGAACGCTCGCCCTTGCTGGGCGAGCACAACAACGAGGTGCTCGGCGAGCTGGGCTACGGACCGCAGGACCTCGACCGGCTCCGCACCGCAGGCGTGATCTGAAGGAGAGCAGCGAATGACCACGGGAACCGACCGCGCCGCGGTCGAGAAGATCCTCGCCGAGGCCGCGGCCGAGGGACGCAGCTCGCTGACCGCGCCGGAGGGCCGGGCGGTCTGCGAGGCCTACGGAATCGCCACCCCGCGGGAACGGCTCGCCGCCACGGCGGACGAGGCGGTGGCCCAGGCCACGGAGATCGGCCTGCCGGTGGTGCTGAAGATCGTGTCGCCGGACATCCTGCACAAGACCGAGGCCGGCGGCGTGCTCGTCGGCCTCCGCACGGCCGAGGACGTGGCCGAGGGCTTCGCCACCATTCTCGCGAATGTCAAGGCGTACAACGCGAAGGCGAAGATCCTCGGTGTCCAGGTACAGCAGATGCTGACCTCCGGGCAGGAGGTGATCATCGGCTCGGTCAGCGACCAGACCTTCGGCAAGGTCGTCGCGTTCGGCCTCGGCGGCGTGCTCGTGGAGGTGCTCAAGGACGTCACCTTCCGGCTGGCCCCGACCAGCACCGAAGAGGCACTGTCCATGGTGGACGGGATCGCGGCGGCGGAGATCCTCAACGGCGTCCGCGGCGCCGAGGCGGTGGACAAGGGCGCGCTCGCGTCGATCATCCACCGGCTCGGCCGCCTGGTCACCGACTTCCCCCAGCTGGCCGAGGTCGACCTCAACCCGGTGCTGGCCACGGCATCCGGCGCGACCGCGGTCGACGTCCGGATCCTGGTCGACCCGGACGCGGCGAAGGAGCCGCTGCGGTTCAGCCAGGAGGAGATCCTGGCGTCGATGACCCGGATCATGAAGCCGGCCGCCGTCGCGGTGATCGGCGCGTCCGCCGAGGCGGGCAAGATCGGCAACTCGGTGATGAAGAACCTGGTCAACGGTGGCTACGCGGGCGAGATCTACCCGATCAACCCCAAGGCCACGGAGATCTTGGACCGCAAGGCCTACGCCAGCATCGCCGACGTGCCCGGCGACGTGGACGTGGCGGTGTTCGCCATCCCGGCGAAGTTCGTGCCCGCCGCGCTCGAGGAAGCGGGCGCGAAGGGCGTCGCCGGGGCGATCCTGATCCCGTCCGGCTTCGGCGAGACCGGGAACATCGAGCTGCAGGACGAGGTCGTGGCGATCGCGCGCAAGCACGGCGTGCGTGTCCTCGGGCCGAACATCTACGGCTACTACTACACGCCGGAGAACCTGTCGGCGACCTTCTGCACGCCCTACGACGTCAAGGGCGGCGTCGCGCTCTCCTCGCAGAGCGGCGGCATCGGCATGGCGATCCTGGGCTTCAGCCGGTCGGCGAAGATGGGCGTGTCCGCGATCGTCGGCGTGGGCAACAAGGCGGACATCGACGAGGACGACCTGCTCACCTTCTTCGAGCACGACGACAACACCCAGCTGATCGCCATGCACCTGGAGGACCTGAAGGACGGCCGCTCGTTCGCGGAGACGGCCAAGCGGGTCTCGCTGAAGAAGCCGGTGGTGGTGCTCAAGGCCGGCCGTACGTCGCAGGGCGCGAAGGCGGCCAGCTCGCACACCGGCGCGCTGGCCGGCGACGACAAGGTCTACGACGACATCCTGCGCCAGAGCGGCGTGGTCCGGGCGCCCGGGCTGAACGACATGCTGGAGTACGCCCGCGGCATCCCGCTGCTGCCCACGCCGAAGGGCGAGAACGTCGTCATCATCACCGGTGCCGGCGGTTCGGGCGTGCTGCTGTCGGACGCCTGTGTGGACAACGGGCTGTCGCTGATGGAGATCCCCGCCGACCTCGACACGGCGTTCCGGAAGTTCATCCCGCCGTTCGGCGCGGCCGGCAACCCGGTGGACATCACCGGGGGCGAGCCGCCGTCGACCTACCGGAACACCATCGCGCTCGGGCTCTCCGACGAGCGCGTGCACGCCCTGATCCTCGGCTACTGGCACACCATCGTCACGCCGCCGATGGTGTTCGCCGAGCTGGTGGTCGACGTCGTCGAGGAGTACCGCCGCAAGGGCATCCACAAGCCCGTGGTCGCTTCGCTGTCCGGCGACGTCGAGGTCGAGGAGGCCAGCGACCACCTGTATGCGAACGGGATCGTCGCCTACCCGTACACGACCGAGAAGCCGGTGACGGTGCTCGGCGCCAAGTACCGCTGGGCGAGGTCCGCGGGACGACTCTGAAATCCTCCACAGGGGCTGGTCCTACCCGAGCGAAAGGACGAAGATCCACCGCACGCCGCGCTAGAAGAGGGAACCGAAGTCAACGGTGACGAAAGAGAACTCTCATGACCGCAGCCCAACCGACTTACCAGGAGATCATCGACGACAACGGCCGGGTCTACCGGATCGGCGAGAGTCCCCGCGACATCCTGGGGCGCTCACGCAGTTTCATGGTCTGGTTGCCCTGGATCGCCATGATGGCGGTCAGCGTGTTCGAGTACGGCTGGGGAGCCGTCGAGGGAACACTCGAGGATAAATACGGCTGGTCCCTTTCGGACGCGTTCTGGCTGGCCAGCATCTGGGCCGTCTTCCAGGCGGGGGTCGCGTTCCCCGCCGGGCGGCTGCGCGAAAAGAACATCGTCTCGGCCAAGACCGCCATGCTCGCCGGCGCGGTCCTGAGCGGGATCGGCTACTTCACCATCGCGCACAGCGGAAACCTGACCATCGCGTTCATCGGGTACTCCGTGTTCGGCGGGACCGGCGCCGGACTGGTCTACGCGACCTGCATCAACATGGTCGGCAAGTGGTACCCGGAGAAGCGCGGTGCCCGCACCGGTTTCGTGAACGGCGGTTTCGCATACGGAGCGGTGCCGTTCATCTACCTGTTCAGCGCGTTCCTCGGCCACGAGAACGTGACGATCACGCTGGACGCGATCGGGCTGTACATGCTGCTCGTGGTCGGGATCTGCGGGTTCCTGTTCAAGGACCCGCCGAAGAACTGGTGGCCCGCCGAGGTCGACCCGATCGCGTGGATCAAGGGCAAGGCCGTCGGCAACGCGAAGGGCCTGGCGAAGAACCCGCCGGCGGTCAAGCAGTTCACGCCGATGGAGGCGATCAGGACCGGCATGCTCCCGCTGATGTGGGTGTGCCTGATCGTGATCGGCGGCGTTTCGCTGTTCGGCATCAACTTCCAGGTGGACTTCGCCAAGGAGAGCAACTTCGGCGCGTTCGTGGCCGCTTCGTCGGCGGGCATCCTGGCGGTGGTGAACGGCGTGGGGCGCGGCCTGGTCGGCTGGGCCTCGGACCGGATCGGCCGCAAGGCCACCCTGTTCTGGGTGCTGGTGGTCGCGGCCGTGGCGCAGTTCGGCGTGATGTGGTCGGGCAACGCGCACAGCCTGTTCTGGTTCATGGTGTTCGCGGTGCTGACCGGCTTCGGCAGCGGCGCGTTCTACCCGCTGTTCGCCGCGCTCGTGCCGGACTACTTCGGCGAGAACCACAACGCGACGAACTACGGCCTCGTCTACAGTGCCAAGCTGATCGGCGGGGTCGGCGGCGGTGGCCTGGCCGCGGGCGTGATCACCGCCTGGGGCTACACCGGCGCGTACATCCTCGCGGGCTGCATCGCGCTGCTGTCCGCGTTCCTGACCCTGTTCCTGAAGCAGCCCGGCCGCCGTTCCGGCCCGGGCACGACGGAGCGGGTCACCTCGCCGGACGTGGCCGCCCGCGCCACGCCGGCCACCGGGAGCGCCGGCAGCTGACGCTTGCCGGAGCACCGGGGAATGCGCCCCAATGTGGCGTTCGGTGCGTCCAACGCACCGAACGCCACATTGGGTGCGTCCAACGCAACCAACGCCACATTGGGGCGCGTCCGGCCGTTGCCTAGGGCCGCTCGTGGAACGCCTGCCGGGTGCGTTCCGTGTGCTGGGCCATGATCTTCTCCGCTTTCCCGGTGTCCTTCGCGGCGATCGCCTCGATTAGCTCGGCGTGCTCGTGCCAGGCGTCGTGGCCCCGCGGCCGGGCGATGGGCGTGTAGTACCAGCGGACCCGGCGGTCGACGAGCGCGATCAGCTCGGCGAGCACCGCGTTGCCGGTCAGCTCGGTGACGTAGGAGTGCAGGTCGGCGTTCGCCGTGACGAGCCCTTCGGCGTCGTCCGCGGCGAGTGCTTCCACCCCGGCGTTCTGCAGCTCCCACAGCCGCGCCACGTGCTCCTCGGTGGCGCCGGCGGCGGCGAGCCGGGCGGAGTGGGTCTCCAGCACGGCGCGGACGCCGAGCAGCTGGTCGGCCTCCTCGTCGGTGGGCATGTGCACGAAGGCGCCCTGCGCGGGCCGCAGGTCGACCCAGCCCTCGGTCTGAAGTCGTTGCAGCGCCTCGCGAACGGGCTGCCGGCTGACCCCGAGGTACTCGGCGAGGTCGGCCTCCACGAGGTGCTGGCCGGGTTCCAGCGTGCGGTTGATGATCAGCTCGGCCAGCGCGTCGTACACCACCTGGCGCAGCGGCGCGGGCCGCTCCACGCGCTTGGGGGAGTTGCCGGAGAGCGACCCCTTCGCCGTGCGCCGACCGGTGGGCCCGCGCTCGGGCAAAGGGGAGACGGTCTGGGACACGAGGCACCTCGGGTGGTCAGGCGGAAACGGCTGGTTCGGGAAGTCTGCAGTCAGAATACAGCTTTTGGTATGCAAAATCCCAACGCTTCACTCTGTGGCTTGGATCTCACCCGAAGTGGATCAATCGGACCCGCCGGAAATAACGCTGTGTGCCCGTTTAGTCCGGATCCACTGGGCTGCCCGGGTGTCATCGGCGAACGTCATGACCAGCCTCTGGCCTCGGGTAACTCTCCCGGGATACTGTATACAATCACTGCGTTCGACCGAGCGGGAGGCACATCATGCGGGTGGCTGTTCTGGGTGCCGGTGCGATCGGCGCGTACGTGGGCGCGGCGCTGCACCGCGGTGGCGCCGACGTCCATCTCGTCGCCAGGGGTCCGCACCTCGCGGCGATGCGCGAGCACGGGGTGCGGGTGCTGAGCCCGCGCGGCGACTTCACCGCGCACCCCCACGTCACGAACGACCCGGCCGAGGTGGGCCCGGTCGACTACGTCTTCCTCGGCCTGAAGGCCCATTCCTACCCGGGCTGCGGGCCGCTGCTGGAGCCGCTGCTCGGTCCGGCGACCGCGCTGGTCGCCGCGCAGAACGGCATCCCGTGGTGGTATTTCCACGGCCTGGCCGGGCATCCGCTCGCGGGGCGCCGCGTGGAGACCGTCGACCCCGGCGGGGCGACCAGCGCGGTGCTCGCGGTGGAGCGCGCCGTCGGCTGTGTCGTCTACTGCTCGACGGTGATCGAGGAGCCGGGCGTGATCCGGCACCTGGAGGGCACCCGGTTCTCCCTCGGCGAGCCGGCCGGCGGCCGGTCCGGCCGCTGCCTCGCGCTGTCGGAGGCGATGGTCGCGGGCGGGCTGAAGGCGCCGGTGGAGCCGAACCTGCGCGACGACATCTGGGTCAAGCTGATGGGCAACGTCGCCTTCAACCCGCTCAGCGCGCTGACCAGGGCGACCATGGCGCAGATGTGCGAGCACGACAACACCCGCGCGCTCGTCGCCACGATGATGACCGAGACGCTCGCGATCGCGCGGGCGGCGGGCGCGGATCCCCAGGTCTCCGTGGCGAAGCGGATCGACGGCGCGTGGCGCGTCGGCCACCACAAGACGTCGATGCTGCAGGACCTGGAGGCGGGCAAGCCGCTGGAGATCGACGCGATCATCGGCGCGGTCGTCGAACTGGCCGCGCTCACCGGCGTGCCCGCGCCGGCGCTGCGCCACGTGCACGCGGCCATCGGGCTGCTGAACCACACGGCCACCGCCGTCCCGGTCGGCTGAGGAGGGCCGTGGAGCACGTCCGGCTCACCTCGCCGCTGGTGCGGGACTCGGGCGTGCTGCGGCCGTCCACTTGGGACGAAGCGCTCGACCGCGCCGCCGCGGTGCTGCGGCACACCCTGAAGACCGGCCGGCCGTCCGTGGAACGCCTTGTGGTGCAGGACTTCCTGACCTCGTCGGCGCTGCTGGCCGATGTCGTGCTGCCGGCCTCGATGCTCTGCCAGATCCCTGAACGGAAATCGGAGGTCCGTCGATGCCTGCTGCCGAAGAGGTCGCACGAGTGGTGGCGGGAGTAGTCGCCCCGGCCGCGGCCGGCGGTGACCGGCTGGCGCGGTTCCCCCGTGCGGCCGTCGATGCCTTGGGACGCAAGGGAGTTCTGGGCATGACGGCGTCGCGGCGACTGGGCGGCGGCGGGCGCGGGCTGGCCGAAGCGGCCCGGGTGGTGGAGCAGGTCGCGCGCGTCTGCGGCGGCACGGCCACCGTGCTGCGCGCGCACTTCGCCGCTGTCGCGGTGCTGGAGGCGCACGGTGACGCGGCGGTCCGCGCGGAGGTCGCCGCCGGTCGGCACCTGAGCACGCTGGCGCTGTTCGACGCCGGTCCCGGCCGTCGGCTGCTCGCGCCCGAGGGCCCGTCGCACCGCCACGGCGGGGTGGTCGACCTGCACGGGCGCAAGGCATGGGTGGTCGCCGCGGGGGAGGCGGACAGCTACGTGTGGGCCGGCCGACCGGCGGCCGGGCGTGGTGCCGCGACGCTCTGGTTCGTGCCCGGCCACGCGCCGGGACTGCTGGTGCCCGACCACGACGGCGGCATCGGGCTGCGCGCGAGTGCGGCGACCACCGTGCTGGCCGATCCCGTGCAGGTGCCCGAGACCACCATCCTCGGCGCGGACGGCGGGGGCGCCGACGTGGTGCTCGACCTGGCGCTGCCGTGGTTCCTCGGGCTCGGCGCGGCGGTCGTGCTCGGCCTCGTGGAGGGCGCGATCGCGGAGACCGCGGCGCAGCTCGCAGCGGGCCGGTGCGGCTCCGGCGACCCCCGCACGGACCTGGCCCGGATGCGGCTGCGCGCCGACGCCTTGCGTGTGCTGCAGGACGACGCGTTCGCCACCTGCAGCTGGGACCCCGCGCACGCGTTGCCGAAGCTGTTCCACCTGTGCCTCGCCGCCGCCGAAGCCGTGACCGCGGTGACCGAGCAGGCGATGAAGCTCTGCGAGAGCGCGGCGTTCAGCGGTGACGGCGGCATCGAGCGCCGCTTCCGCGACGCGCGGGCGAGCTGCGCGCTGGAGCCGACCGTGGACACCGTCGTTGGCCTCGCGGCGCGCATGAACGCGGACTTCGCCGCCCCGGCGCGGATCGGCGAACTCGACCCGGCCCGTTGACCGCACCCGCCGCCGCCAGCTATTCTCGATATACGGAAGGAACCTTCCACGATACGAAATCAACGGCTGTCGGGTCCCTAGGGTTCTCCGGGACCGGCGGTCGAGGGCTGTGAGGTATATCGATGACTGGTCCTGACGGCGGGCGGCATTCGCTGCCCTACACCGCCAACCTGTCGATCCTGTTCACCGAGCTCCCGCTGCTCGAGCGCGCGCAGGCCGCTCGGGCAGCGGGCTTCACCGCCGTGGAGTTCTGGTGGCCGTTCGACGTCGCCGACCCGCGGCCGGTGGAGGTGGAGAAGTTCGTCCGCTCGATCGAACAGGCCGGCGTCCGGCTGACCGGGCTGAACTTCTTCGCCGGTGACATGGCCGCCGGCGAGCGCGGGCTGGTGTCGTGGGTGGGGCGCGAGGCGGAGTTCGCGGTGAGCCTGACCATCGCGATTGGCATCGCCGAGCGGCTGGGCTGCCGCAGCTTCAACGCGCTGTACGGCAACCGGATCGAAGGCGTGGAACCGTCCGAACAGGACGAACTGGCGCTGGTCCAGCTGGGCACCGCCGCCGGGGCCGCGGCCGGGATCGGCGCGCAGCTGGTGCTGGAGCCGCTGTCCGGGATGCCGAGCCACCCGCTGAAGACGGCCGCGGACGCCGTCGCGGTGCTGGACAAGCTGGGGCTGGAGAACGTCCGGCTGCTCGTGGACCTCTACCACCTGGCGGTCAACGGCGACGACCTCGACGCCGTGATCGCCGAGCACACCCCGCGCACCGGGCACGTGCAGATCGCGGACGCGCCGGGCCGGCACCAGCCGGGCACGGGGGAGCTGGACCTCGAGGGCTACCTGGAAAAGCTGCAGGCGGCGGGTTACGACGGGCACGTGGGGATCGAGTACAAACCGGACGGCCCCACCGCCGAGTCGCTGGCCTGGCTGCCGCTTGAGCGAAGGGGAAACTGATGGGCAAGCTGGGATTCATCGGCCTGGGCGTGATGGGCACGCCGATGGCCGCGCACCTGGCCGCCGCCGGGCACGAGGTGAGCGGCTTCGACCTCAACGCCGACGCGCGCGCCAAGCTGGAAGCCGCGGGCGGCCGCGCCGCCGCCGACGTGGCGGACGCGGTGGCCGGGGCCGAAGTGGTGATCACCATGCTGCCGGACCACCCGCAGGTCGAGCAGGTCGTGCTCGCGCCGGGCGGGGTCCTGGACGCGGTCGCGCCGGGCACGCTGCTGGCCGACATGAGCACCATCCGCCCGGAGACGTCGATCGCGGTTGCCGAAGCCGGTGCGGCGAAAGGGATCCGGGTGCTGGACGCGCCCGTGTCCGGCGGGCAGGCTGGGGCCGAGCAGGCCGCGCTGTCCATCATGGTCGGCGGTGAGGCGGCCGACTTCGCCGTCGCCCGGCCGTTGTTCGAGGTGCTCGGCAAGACGATCGTGCACGTCGGCCCGCACGGCGCGGGCCAGGTGGTGAAGGCGGCCAACCAGCTCGTCGTCGGCGGCATCTACGGATTGGTGGCCGAGGCGATCGTGCTGCTGGAGGCGTCCGGGGTGGACGCGGGCACCGGGCTCGACGTGCTCGCGGGCGGGCTGGCCGGCAGCCGGATCCTGGAGCTGAAGCGGAAGTCGATGGTCGCGCGCGAGTTCAAGCCCGGCTTCCGGATCGACCTGCACCACAAGGACATGGGCATCGCGCTCGCCGCCGCGCGGCAGGCCGGCGTCGCGCTGCCGCTCACCGGGCTGGTCGCCCAGCTCGTCGCCGCCGGGCGGTCCATGGGCTTCGGCTCGCTGGACCACTCGGCGCTGCTGAAGGTCGTCGAAGAGCTGTCCGGCCGCTCGTCACAGGAGGTTTGATCATGACCAGAATCCCCGCGATGGAAGCGGTTGTCGACGTCTTGGCCGACGAGGGGGTGGACGTCGCCTTCGGCTGCCCGGGCGCGGCGATCCTCCCGCTGTACCAGGCGATGCAGGGCCGTGGCATCGAGCATCTCGTGGTGCGCCACGAGGAGGGCGCGACGCACATGGCCGACGGCTGGTCGCGCACCACCGGCAAGGTGGGCGTCGCGATCGGCACCTCGGGCCCGGCCGGCACGAACATGATCACCGGCCTCTACACCGCGCACGCCGACTCGATCCCGATCCTGTGCATCACCGGGCAGGCGGCGTCGTCGAAGCTGCACCAGGAGGCGTTCCAGGCCGTCGACATCGTCGAGATCGCCAAGCCGGTCACCAAGTGGGCGGTGCAGGTGAAGGAGGCGGCGCAGCTGCCGTGGATCTTCCGGGAGGCGTTCCGCGTCGCGCGGTCCGGCCGGCCCGGGCCGGTGCTGATCGACCTGCCCATCGACGTGCAGAAGCAGCTGATCGAGTGGGACTCCAGCATCGACTCGGCGCTGCCGGTCAGCCCGGTGCTGCCGTCGCCCGCGCGCGTCGAGCGGGCGCTGGACATGCTGCTCGCCGCCGAGCGCCCGCTGATCCTCGCCGGTGGCGGCGTGGTGCTGGGCGAGGCCAGCCCGCAGCTGCGCGCGGTGGCCGAGCGGCTCGGCGTCCCGGTGGGTGTCACGCTCATGGGCAAGGGCAGTTTCCCCGAGGACCACGAGCTGTTCGCGGGTATGGCGGGCATCCAGACGTCGCAGCGCTGGGCCAACGCGGCGTTCCTGGAGGCCGACCTGGTGCTCGCGCTGGGCGCCCGCTTCGGCGACCGGCACACCGGCGAGCTGTCGGTGTACCGCGGCGAGCGGAAGTTCATCCACGTCGACATCGAGCCGACGCAGCTGGGCAAGGTGTTCGGCCCGGACCTCGGCGTCGTCTCCGACACCGGCGCGTTCCTCGACGCCCTGCTGTCCGCTTTGGACGGTCGGGCGGCCGGAGTTCGGGACCGCGCCTGGGTTTCGCGCATCGGCGACCTCAAGGAGGAGCTGCCGCGCCGCGAGGACTTCGACAGCACGCCGATCAAGGCGCCGCGGGTGTTCAAGGAGATCAACGAGTACTACGGCCCGGACACCTACTTCGTCACCGCGATCGGGCTGTACCAGATCTGGTCCGGCCAGTTCCAGCGCGCGCACCTGCCGCGGCACTACCAGGTCTGCGGCCAGGCCGGCCCGCTCGGCTGGGAGATCCCGGCCGCGATCGGCGTCAAGAAGGCCCGCCCGGACGCCGAGGTCGTCGGCGTGGTCGGCGACTACTCGTTCCAGTTCCTGGTGGAGGAGCTGGCCGTGGCCGCGCAGTATGACGTCGGCTTCGTGCTGGTCATGCTCAACAACGAGTACCTGGGCCTGATCCGCCAGGCCGAGACCGGCTACGACATGAACTTCCAGGTCGACATCCACTACGACGACTTCGGCGCCGACAACGTGAAGATCATGGAGGCCTACGGCTGTTCCGGCACCCGCGTGGTGGACCCGGACGGGATCCGCTCGTCGCTGGAGTGGGCCCGCAAGGAGGTCGACCGCACGCACCGCCCGGTGCTCGTCGAGATCATGATCGGCCGTGAGGACAACGCGGCAATGGGCGCGGCCCTGGACTCGGTCAAGGAGTTCGAGAGCGCCTGAGCCTGGCTTTGGGGCGTGGCGCGGCTTCGCTGCGCCACGCCCGGCCGGTTACGAGAGGGCGGCCAGCAGTCCGAAGTAGACGGCGCCGCCGACCACCGCGCCGAGCAGGGCCCCGCTCACCACCTGCGCGGCGGTGTGGGCGGCCAGCTCGACGCGCGACCAGCCCACCCACGCCAGGAACGGGACCAGCAGGAGCAGCCACGGCCCGCAGACCCAGATCAGCATCACCGTCGCCCCGGCCGCGACCACGGCGTGGATCGAGATCTTGAACTTCAGCGCCGACGTGATCCCCAGCGCCACGACCAGGCAGGCCAGCTCGGCGGCGGTGAGCGCCACCATCTCGTGCGGCGCGCCGCCGGCGATCAGGATGACGAACCCGGCGGCCAGCGAGGCGAAGCAGAACGCGAGCGGCACCAGCCGCCCCGCCCGGTTGGCGACATGGTGGCCGTCCCACTTCCCGCGCCGGGCCCCGCGCACGATGACGGCCATCGGGATCAGCGACCCGGTCACGCCCACCACGAGCCTCCACAGCAACGCCGCCCCGGCCCGGTGCCCGGTCACCTGCCACGCGACCACCAGCGGCAGCCCGAGCGCCCACACCCACGGCGCGAGCACCTCGGTCCCGACCCGGGCGAACACCCGCCGCCTGCTCCGGTTGCCGGACACGGAAGGCACGGTGGACGACATGGGTGCTGGTCTCCTCGGTTCGGTCACCGCCGGCGGGGTGCTGCCGGCGTGGCGCCGATGCGACCACGGCGATCCTGGCGTTGCCGGTGTCGCCGCCGGCGGTGCGGGGTGTTGCCGGGCGCAGCGATGTTACCGAGGCGGGGCCGGAGCGTGGGCGGTGGTGCTCTGGGGGTAGTGCGGTCCGTCCGCCCGGCTCTGTTCTCCGCGTCCGGAACCGGCGTTGTCCGCGCGGACGAGCCACCACTGGAGCACCCGCAGCACGAGCGCGAGCAGCACACACAGGCCCACCAGCAGCAACGACCAGCCGAAGTCACTCATTCACAGCCTTCTCTCGTGAGGGACGAGAGTCAGCCTGCCGACGCGTGCGGGCCGCCGCCCGCGGTGCTCACGCTTCCTTGACAGCGGGGGCGGCGATGTTGACGTCAGCCGCCGGGTGGGCGTGGATGAGCGCGCGGGTGAGCCGGGGGAGCGCGGCCGAGAGGCGGTGCTCGGCGGCGTGCGCGATGCCGTGCGCCTCCGCCAGCGATCGTGACGGATCGACGCAGACCTGGGCCTCGGCGGCGAGCGAGTGCCCGATCCAGCGCAGCCGCACCTCGTCCACGCCGACGACGCCGGGGGTGTCCGCCAGTGCGTGCTCCGCGTCGTCGACCAGGTGCGGGTCCACGGCGTCGAGCAGCCGGCCGAACACCTCCCGCGCGGCGTCGCGCAGCACGACGACGATCGCGGCCGTGATCAGCAGGCCGACCACCGGGTCCGCCCAGGTCCAGCCGACGAGCGCCCCGCCCGCGGCCAGCACGACGGCGAGGCTCGCGAAGCCGTCGGTCCGCGCGTGCAGCCCGTCCGCGACGAGCGCCGCCGAGCCGATCCGCCGCCCGACCCGGATGCGGTACCGGGCGACCAGCTCGTTGCCCGCGAAGCCGATCACGCCGGCGAGCGCCACCCAGCCGGCGCCGGTCATCGCGCGCGGGTGCACGAGCCGGTCGACGGCCTGCCAGCCCGCGAGCACCGCGGACCCGCCCATGACGAGCAGGATCACCAGGCCGGCGAGATCCTCCGCGCGGCCGAGGCCGTGCGTGAATCGGCGGGTCTCTTTCCGGCGCGCCAGCAGGAACGCGACGGCCAGCGGCACGGCCGTCAGCGCGTCGGCGAAGTTGTGCAGCGTGTCGCCGAGCAGCGCGACGGAACCGGTGAACGCCACGACGACGAGCTGCGCCGCCGCGGTGGCCAGCAGCACCGCGAACGACAGCCACAACGCCCGCATCCCGGCACGGCTCGCCTCGAGCGCGCTGTCGACGAGGTCGCCGGAGTCATGGCTGTGCGGCTTCAGCGCGTGGCGCAGCTTGGCCCACCGCGTCGGCGGGTGCCCGTGTCCGTGCCCGTGGGTGGTCATGCCGGAACGGTAGCAGAACGCATGAAGACGTGTTCATGTCTAGGGTGGTGTTCTAGGCTCCTTGCTCATGGGACACGGGGTCGAGGGCCGGCACAGCCCGGCGGGGCCGCTGGACGCGACTTCCGCGGCGGCGGTCGCGACGACGTTGCAGGCGCTCGCCACGCCCAGCCGGCTGCTGATCCTGAGCGCGCTGCGCCAGCAGCCCCTGGCGGTCGGCGACCTGGTGGAGGCGGTCGGCATGGAGCAGTCCGCGGTGTCGCACCAGTTGCGGCTGCTGCGGAATCTCGGGCTCGTCGTCGGCACGCGCAACGGGCGCAGCATCGTCTACAGCCTTTACGACAGCCACGTCGCGCAGCTGCTCGACGAAGCCGTCTACCACAGCGAGCACCTGCGACTCGGCTACGTCGACCGGCCGGGCGAGACCGGCTAGCGACCGGCGACCCGTGTGCCCGGGACGAACTGGCCCAGGCGCCTATCAGGGCGTTCCGTTCGACGGCGTCCCGGCCGCCGACGGGCCGGGCGTCACGGTCTGACGCCCCGAGCCCGCCGCCGGAGTCCTCGCCGCCAAGGCTTGTCGGCGCCTCAGCCGATGCAGAACTCGTGGCCTTCGATGTCCTGCATCGCGATGCAGGACTCGTTGACGCCATCGGCAAGCAGCACCTGGTTCTTGACGACCTTGCCTTCCGGTACTTGCTGTGAAGACGTAGGAGCTGGACGGTCACTCTATGACCGAGCGGAGTTTGACCGGGTACGTGGCACTGTACTGCCGGATCTCGGTGGATCGCGCGGGCCGCAAAGAGGGCGTCGCGGCGCAAGAGTGATGGGGACGGAAGTACGCGGCGGAGATGTGGCCGGGCATACCGGTGCGCGTGTTTGCGGACAACCACCTCACAGCGGCCGAGAACGACGTTCACCGGCCGCAGTAAGAGCTACTGCGTGAGGCGATCGTCCGGGTCGAGGTCGCGCACCTGTGGACGGTCGAGCAGTACCGGGTTGAGCGCTGGGAGATCGCATGGTTTCAGCTGGCCGCGATGATGGACGCGGCAGGCATCGCCGAGTTGCACACCAACCGGGACGGCATCGTCCGGGTACGCGATGACGTAGCCGGGATCAAGGCCGTGCTGGGTGCCGGTGAGGTGCGCAGACTCAAGCAGCGGATCAATGACACGTTGGCGAAAAGGGCCGCACTCGGCGAGCCTGCGGGTAGCCGCCTGTTCGGCTACAAGCACGCCAAGACCGAGGACGGCACCAAGACCTACGCAGCGGTACCGGATGAGGCCGACGCAATCCGGCAAGCGGCCGAGTGGGTGCTCTCGGGGTGGTCGCTGTCCAACATCGCGGCCGAACTACGGCAGCGCGGGTTGCGCGGCGCGCACGCGGTGAGATCACCGCAGGTTCGGTGCGGGGCATGATCGTTGCTTCGACGATCGCGGGGCAGTGGGTGTAACGGGGCCAGATCGACGGCAAAGGCACCTACCCCATCGGTATCCAGCACAAGGGCAACAAAGGACGCCGCTACCTGCTGACCGGCGGCCTGGCCGTGTGCGGGGTGTGCGATCACAAGCTGATCGGCTCGCTCAAGCAGATGGGCAAACGGCATTTGCCGTACCTGAATTGCCATCCGAACACGGGCGGCCGAGGGTGCACCGGGATCATGTTGGAGGGCACAGAAAAGTACGTGCTTGACCAGTTGTGGGCCAAGCTGGACAAGCCTGAGTTTCTGAACGCGATCGCGGCCGACGCGCACGCCGCGTGCCGCGACGGGATCGCCAAGTCGCTGGATGGGTTGGACGCACGGCGGACCGAGCTGGCCGAGCTGCCACCCCCGGTGTTCAATGTGGACATCGCGGGCGCGCGGTAGGCGCGGCCGGACATGACGTTGGACGAACAGCGGGAGTTCGTGCGGCTGTTCATCGAGAACCACGGGTGTTCGATCCGGACTCCCGGGTCAAGATCAAATGGCGGTCGCGGTAACCTCTCCGATCTCCAACGCCGGTTCGCTGCTGTTTCAAGCAGTCTCAGATATCTTTGGCCGGGCGCTGCGGACGTGGCTGCTCACTTCCCACGGCCGTGCCTGCAGTAGCGTCTCTGACGCGTTGCCGTGCCATGGCGCGGCTCTCACAATGCGTGCTGCCTTCGCCAGGGTGTGAGCGTCGCCCGCGGCACGGATCGAGCTACCCGGGCCGTGCTCGCCGTGTGCCTTCTCCGAACCCGGGTTCCCGGGTGCGGCGGTCATCAGGTGCCGCCCGGATCATCAGAGAGGGACCATCCCCCACTCCGCGATACCCCGTCATCTGAGCCGTTGTCCGGGTTGTCGCCGGAGTGGGTCCCCGGCGTCCCTGACTGGCGTTTCTGCTGGTGAGGGCAGGGACTTTCGGGCAGGGGCAATGCGATGAACACCGGCAAGACAACGGCAGCGGTGCACCTGGTGCGCGGCCTGAGCCAGGCCGGCTACCGGGTCGGTGCGGCCAAGGTGACCGGCACCGTTTCCTACGAGGACGTCCTCGCCATGCACGATGCGGGCGCGGTCGTCACGCACGACTTCACCGACTGCGGATACGCCACCACCGTCGGGTTGGGCATCGGCCAACTGCGTGGCCTGTTCGGCGGGCTGATCGCCGAACTCACCCGTGGCGGCAGCGAGGTCATCGTGATCGAGGTCGCGGACGGACTGCTGCAAACCGAAACCGCCGCGCTGCTGCGCGACGCCGAGTGCCGGCGCTGGCTGGACGGCGTGCTGTTCGCCACCCGCGACGCGCTCGGCGCGATCGAGGGCGTGCGCAGGCTGCGGGAATGGGGTCTGCCGGTGCTCGGACTCAGCGGCGTACTCACCTCGTCGCCACTCGCGATGGCCGAAACCCGTGACACCGTGAACCTGCCGATCTACCTGTCCACCGAGATCTTCGAATCCGGCAGGAGCGGCGCAGGCCTGCTGTCCGACCCGGACACCGCCATCGGACTGCTACGAGTGGTGGACGGACGGACCGACATGCCGTGACCAGCCCCGACGACTCGGCCCCACCGCCGGCAGGCCGGCAGTTCGACATGCCGAGTGCCATCGGGGCCGGCCGGCGACGGATGCTGCTCTGGCTGGTGCTGGTCGGGGTGGCGCAGTCGACATGCGTGGTCGCGTTCGCCGTCCTGCTGCGCGTACTGGTCGACCACGTCGAGCATCCGGCGCGGACCGTCGTGCGGCAGGTCGGCATCTACGCGCCGATCGAGCGGTGGTCCACGAGCTGGCTGCTCATCGCGCTCGCGGTGACCTCGGCAGTGACGGTGTTGCTCAAGGCGCTCAGCCCGCCGATGGGGGAGCGCCTCGCGCAAAGCTACGTGCATGCTGTTCGGGTCCGGCTGTTCGATCATGTTTCCGGCAGCCAGAACTGGGCGGCGGACCGGCGCGCGGTCGGCGTTACCGTGCTGCGGTTCACCGGTGACTCGGCAGCGCTGCGCAACTGGGCGGGCGAAGGCGTTGCCGCGCTGGTGGTCGACGGCGTTTTCGTGGTGTGCACGATGGGCGTGCTCGCGGTCATGCTCCCGGCGGCCGGCGCCGCCGCGGCCGGCTGGCTGGTGATCTGCCTCGGGGTCGCGCTGCTGTTCGGCAGGGCGTTGCGGAGCCGGGTCAGGGAGGCGCGTCGGCAGACCGGCCGGTTGGCCTCCTTCGTCAACGAGCGAGTCACCTACGCGGCGGTGATGCAGTCGCTCGGCCGGATTCGCCGGGAGCGTCGCCTATTGTCCCGGCACAGCAGGCGATTCAGCGAGGCGATGGTCCGCCAGGCCGGCTCGGTCGGCAGGCTCGTCGCGACGGCCGAGGCGGCCAGGATCGGGATCGTGGTCGCGGTGATCGGTGCCGCGGTCGAGGTCGGCGCGCGGGCGGACGTCATCACCTCGCTGGTATCCATCGCCGGGTTTCTCGGCGGCCCGCTGGTCTCGCTGACCCAGGCGCAGGAGGCCTGGCAGCGCTCGAAGATCGCCCGCCTCCGCATCACCGAGGTGATCGGCACCCCGGCCCTGCTCAGCCCGCCGGAGAAGGCACCGAAACTGGCCGACGGGCCTGGGCGACTGGAACTGGTCGATCTTCGGTTGCCGGGTGTGCGCTCCGGCGCGGACGCGGTTGTCGAACCGGGACAGCGGGTCGCGCTGCACGGTCCGCCCGGCGCCGGCAAGTCACTGCTGCTCGCGGTGATCGCCCGGCTGCACTCGGCCGACGGCGGCTCGGTGCTGCTGGACGGGCAGGATCTCGCCACCCACGATCCGGCATCGGTGGGAAGGGCGATCCGGCTGGTCACCCCGGACCTGCCGCTGCTACGCGGCACTGTGCGGGTCAACCTCGGCCACGGGAACGTGCCGCAGCGAGACCTCGACGAGTCGACTGCGACCCGGCTGGACGCGCTCGCGGCCTTCCAGCACCGGTTGGAGACCGCGCTCGCCGAGTCGCTACCGCACGGTCTCGCCACCCGCGTCGGCGAGGGTGGCCACGGCCTGTCCCGCGCGGGCCGGTACCAGGTCAGCCTGGCGCGGGCGTTGCGCGGCGCGCCTCGGGTGCTGCTGCTGGACTGGCCGGCCTCGGAGACCGCGCTCGCCGAGGACCTGCTCGACGAGCTGTTCGACAGCTACCCCGGCGTGCTGGTCTGCGTGACCGGCAACGCCGACCTGCCTGGCCGCGCCGATCTGCACTGGAGCGTCGAGGCGGAAACCCTGACCGTGCACAAAGCCTGCCACCCGATCATCCGGGATGTTGCACCTCCTCTTGGCTAAGAGGGGAGGACCCCTGTTACCTGATCCGTCGAAATCGTTCTGTCTACCGAAGGCAAATTCTTTTGCCCGTAGGGTGTGCCGTAGGCGTTGTTCCCCACATTGACCGGAACAGTGACACCTCCGTCAATCGGCGACGCCGGCCGGTCCACGTCCGCGCTCATGAGGGCGATTCTGTTGACCGCCAGGGGGGTGGTGGATTCGGACCAGACCGCGGCGTGTGTGGTGTGGGCGCTGGTCTCGGAGCCGCCGGCGATCCTGCCCACGCTGTTGATGGACGAGCCGGCGCTGCCCATGCCGCCGGCCAAGGTCCTGAGGTCGGTCGGGGTGCCGTAGTTCCCGCTACCGTCGCGCATCCACATCACCGTGTGCAGATCGCCATCGGCGAGTTCAGCGGTGCCGACGACGGCCCCGGCGGAGTTGATCCCGTTCGCCGCGCTGGTGCCCCCGTTCGGGAGCGTGCCCAGGTCGATGGCGCTGGTGTAGCCGGTCGCGGTGGATTTCCACACCACGGCGTGCACCGTGCCGGTGCCGGTCTCCGCGTAGCCGGCGATCGTGCTGGTGTCGATCTCCAACGCGACGCTCAGGTTGCCGCTGGGAAGGGTGCCCAGGTCGATCGGCGGTTTGTAGCCGGTACTGGTGGGCTTCCACACCACCGCGTGCGTCTTGCCGCCGGTGTCCGCGACACCCGCGACGTTGCCGGCGTCGTCCACGGAGGAGGCAATCGAGGTGTGTCCGCCGGCCAGCACGCCCAAATCCACGGCGCCCGCGTAGCCGCCGAGCAGGCCGGGCTTCCACGCGGTCGCGTGGGTCGTGCCGCCGAGCGCTTCCGAACTGCCGGACACGACACCGCCGGCGTTGACTCCGGTGGCGGAGCTGGTGGAGCCGCCGAGCAGGGTGCCGAGATCGAGGGGGCGGTTGTAGCCGGTGCCGGCCGGGGTCCAGACGACGGCGTGCAGGTCGTCAGCGGAGGTGATCGAGTGGCCGGCGACGATGCCCGCCGCATTGATCGCGGTCGCGTCGCTGTCGTTCTCGAGCGCGCCCAGGTCGAGCGGGGTGCCGTAGCCCCCGCCGGCGACCGGCCTCCAGACGACCGCGTGCGTCTGTCCGCCGGTGAGCTCGGACACGCCGACGATCAGGCCCGGACTGGCGCTGCTGATGGCGGCGGCGCGGCTGTCGTGGCCGCCGGGGAGTGTGCCGAGGTCTGTCGGTGCGGTCGCCGCTGCCGCCGGGGCTGGTGGCCCGATCAGGCAGATCACCAGTCCGGAGACCGCCGCGATGGCGAGTATGCGCATTCTGGTGCGGATCCAGCGGGCCGGCGTCGCCGGTAGCCGCAGGAATTCGTCGGGCATTTCGAACCCTTTCACGCTTACGTTGGTGCAGCGAATTTTCCGTCGGCGGCTACGCGCTCCCTTCCCTGTCGTTGCAATATATCTGCACGCACTAATGATTTGTCAGGCGTGCTGCGACGAGTTGACTCGATCGAATGAATGCGCCCTCGTTCGATTAGAGTTTGTCCGCGATAATGAAATGTGGTGATACTGTCGCGTGATTTCTGAGGGGCTCGATGTGGATCTTGCTATTGAGGTGAAGATGACCCACTGTCCGGCTGCGTTCGCGCAGCTAACTAAATATACCAACCTGCGCCACGATCGAGTGAAGATCGCGAACAGCCATCACGCTGGCCCAAGAGTGCGTCACTCGCTCGATGAATTGACGGAAATTTTGGCCGCAGTGTAGCGTGATATCGGAACTCTCTGGGATTGTTCCTAATTTAATTAAGGGGCAAATGTGCGCAAGAGAAACGTAATTGCCACGATGGTGACGTTTGGGGCTATGTTACTTTCCGCGAGCGCGTTCGGCGGAGCTTCGGCCACCGCGGCACCGGCCGCGCCGACCGGTGTGCCACTGCCACCGTCGTCGTGCTCTGCCGTGTACTTCGACATCGAACTCGGCCAGGGGGTCGACGTCTTCTGCAACCAGGCGCCGGCCACTTACCAGGTGATTGCCCAGTGCAACAACGGCGTAGAATTCTGGTCGTCGGATGGCACGGTGACCGTGGCGTATGCCGCACCGTCGATCGCCCTCTGTCGTGGTGGACTGCTCGCTCCCGCGGAGATCATCAGCTATTACGTCATCGAGTAGGCGAATTTCGGCGGCAGTGCCCGGCGGATTGACCGCCGGGCACCTGTCGTGTGCGTGGGGCGTGCCTCAGTCGAGGCAGAACTCGTGGCCCTCGATGTCCTGCATCACGATGCAGGACTCGTTGATGCCATCGGCAAGCAGCACCCGCTCGCGCACCGCGCCGAGCGCGATCAGCCGGGTGCACTCGGCCTCAAGAGTGGCGAGGCGCTCGTCACCCACGAGCCCGGTGCCGACCCGCACGTCGAGGTGCACCCGGTTCTTGACGACCTTGCCTTCGGGAACGCGCTGGAAAAACAGCCGCGGGCCCACCCCCGTGGGATCAACGCAGGCAAACGCCGAACCCTGACTCTCGGGCGGCAGCGAGCGATCGAACTCGGCCCAAGAGGCGAACCCCTCCGGCGGCGGCGGTACGACGTACCCCAGCACCTCGCACCAGAAACGAGCGACCCGCTCAGGTTCCGCGCAATCGAAGGTGACCTGGAACTGCTTGACTGACCCCATCGGTCCACCATAGTGGGCGCGCGCCGCGCACCGAGACCCCGGATGTCATCGCCGCGCGGGCCGCGGTCCCGCGTGGACACTGCGTGACTCACCCGATACGGGGGATGCGCCGGGCTGCGTGACGGTCCTCCGGGCGGTATCGGGCCTTGATGTGGACGCGTTCGCCCTGCGGGCCGAGGATGCTGAGGAACTCCACTGGGCGCTCGTCGGCGTTGCCGAACCAGTGCGGGAGGTGCGTGTCGAATTCGGCGACCTCGCCGTCTCTGAGGACGAAGTCCTTGTCGCCGAGTATGACGCGCAGGCGGCCATTGAGGACGTACAGCCAGTGGTAACCCTCGTGTGATCGCGGATCGGGCTCGCGGCCGTCGGTCAGACCGGCGGGGACGATGTGCTTGAACGCCTGCAGCCCGCCGGGATTGTGCGTCAACGGGAGGACGGTCATGCCGTTGCGGGTCCGCGGCCGCGGATGCACCCGGGGGTCGAGCTCGGCCGGGGCGCCGACCAGCTCGTCGATCGGCACCTGGTAGGCCCTGGCCAACGGCAGCAGGAGTTCCAGGCCCGGTTTGCGGTGCCCGGACTCCAGCCGCGACAGGGTGCTGATCGGAATTCCGGTGGTCTCCGACAAGGCGCTCAGGGTGGCGCCGCGGCGGCGGCGCAACCCCCGCAACCGGGGCCCGACCGCGGCCAGCACGGCGTCGACGTCCTCGCTCATGCGTTCACTCTGCCCCGCGCTTTGCGTTTTCCGCAAAGAACTTTGCTTCATTGCCAAAGTGGGCGGACTTTGGGGTTGGCAACAGCCGCCCCGCGCGGACCGCCCAGGAACCAACGAGAGGCCGAACGCCATGGACACCCGACGCTGGGACGAGATGTACCGCAGCCGCGACCGGATATTCAGCGGTAACCCCAACGGAGTCCTCGTCGCCGAGACCGTCGGCCTGCCACCGGGCCAGGCGCTCGACGTCGGCTGCGGTGAAGGCGCCGACGCACTCTGGCTGGCCCGCCACGGCTGGCAGGTCACCGCGGTCGACGTGTCCGAGACCGCCCTGCGCCGTGGCGCCGCCGCCACCGCAGCTGCCGCCACCGCTGCTGCCGCTGCCACGGACATCGCCGCCGCTGAGATCGCCGCTGCCACGGACATCAAGAGCCGGCTGGCGTGGGCACGAGCCGACCTCACCGTTATGCCGCTCCCAGCTGCCTCCTTCGACCTGGTGTCCATCCAGTACTTCCCGCTCCGGCGCGAGCCGGGCCACGCGGTGCTGCGCGGCCTGCTGAACGCCGTCGCCCCTGGCGGCACCCTGCTCTTCGCCACCCACGCCCTCGCGGATCCGGCTCCTCGTCAGGGGGAGGACCACCGCAACGACCACGGGGAGGGCTTCGACCCCGCCGACTACTACCAACCCGACACCATCGCCCATCTCCTCGACTCCACCTGGAACATCCTGACCAACGAAACCCGCCCCCGCGTCACCCCCGCTCCCGCCGGCACACACCACACCCACGACGCCGTCCTGCGAGCACAACGCCTGCCCTGAGGTCGACTGTCGTGTGTGGACAGTCCGAGCTGAAGCAGAGAGCCGGACCGTGCGAGCCCAACCGCGGGGCGTCAGAACGGCGGATCGCCAGCCCCGGCGCTCGCGGTGGCCGGAGTGGTGGACCAAGTGCCGTCGGAGCCTTCCGGAGACGCCGAGGTGGAGCGGGCGACGCGGTTCACCGTGGTGGTGGCGTAGCGCAGCGACGGGCCGATCTCGTCCACCTGGAGTTCGACGACCGTGCGCTTCTCGCCCTCTTTCGTTTCGAAGGAGCGCTGCACCAGGCGGCCCTGCACGATCACGCGGGTGCCGCGCGTCAGCGACTCCGCCGCGTTTTCCGCGGCCTGGCGCCACAGGCTGCAGCGGAGGAACAGCGCCTCGCCGTCTTTCCATTCGTTGGTCTGGCGGTCGAGGGCGCGCGGGGTCGACGCGACGGTGAAGCTCGCGACCGCGGCGCCGGTGGCGGTGAAACGCAGCTCCGGATCGGACGTGAGGTTCCCGACGACGGTGATGACGGTGTCTCCGGCCATGGCTCTTCTCCTGGGTTCCCGGCGGCGCCTCGGGGCGGGCGGCCGCTCTCGGGAGACAGGAGACCATCCGGGTACGACAATTTCGGGCCGCCGGACGTCACCCCATCAGGTGGTTCGGTGGCTGTCCGGCCGGCCACCGCGCCGGAACGGGCGGGGATCAGCACCCCGCGGACGAGCGTGACCTGGCGCTTTCCGCGATCGCCCGCCTGAACCGTCCCGGTTCCCGCCGTTCGGCCGTTGTCCCGCGGCCCCGGGCGGCGGCACCATGGCCAGGCCGCCGAAGCCGAAGGGAACCGGATGAGGACGTGGACGAAGACCCGCGCGGTCGTGGTGACAGTGCTGGCCGCGTCGGCCGTGGTCGCGGCCCCGGCGACGGCCGCGACCGGGCCCGCGACGGACTGCTGCGGCGGCCCGTCGTCGTGGACGACCGGGGACAAGTCCGCGCTCGGCACGGCCGCGGCGGGCACCGCGAGCCCGGTCTGGTACACCGTCGCCAACGGCGTCACGTCGGAGGTCTTCTACCCGCGCGCCGATGTCCCGAACATGCAGGACATGCAGTACGTCGTCACCGACGGCTCCTCCTTCGTCGACCTGGAGCGCGACGCGACGGACCACGTCGTCTCGATGCCCGATGAGAAGGCGCTCGAGTACACCGTCACCAACACCGCGAAGAGCGGCAAGTACCGGATCACCACGACCTACCTGACCGACCCGGCCCGCGCGACGCTCGTGACGCGCACGCGCTTCCAGTCGCTCGACGGCGGCAGCTACCGGCTGTTCCTGCTGGCCAACCCGTCGATGGCGGGCGGCGCCGCGAACGACACCGCGTCGTGGGACGGCACCGGGCTGGTCGCGAGCGGGACGGAGAACCTGTTCGGCACCAGCACGACGGTTGTGTCGTCGCTGCAGTCCTCGCTCGGCTTTTCCGCGCACGACAACGGGTATTCCGGCGCGGCCAGCGACTGCCTCACGGACCTGCGCGCCGACAAGACGCTGAGCAACCAGTTCGACGGCGTCTCCGGCGCCGGCAACGTCGTCCAGTGTGGACAGATCCCGGTCGCGGCGGACACCACGTTCACGGTCGCGCTCGGGTACGGCGCCAGCGCGGCGGCCGCGAGCGGGGCGGCGAGCGGTTCGCTGTCGAGCGGGTTCGCGAGCCTCGAAAGCGGCTACCGGTCGGGCTGGAACTCCTACGTCGGCGGCCTGAAACCGGCCCCGGCCAGCGTCTCCGGCGACACGCAGCGGCGCCGCGCGTACTACGTGGCCGCGATGGGGCTGCACGCCGCCGAGGACAAGACGCACCCGGGGGCGAGCGTCGCGGGCCTGGCCACGCCGTGGGGTGACGTCGTGAACGGCGACAGCCTCAACGACGGTTACCACCGCGTCTGGGGCCGTGACCTGTACCAGCAGGCGACCGGCCTGTTCGCCGCCGGCGACACCGCGCAGCCCCGGCGGATGGCGGAGTTCCTGTGGAACTCGCAGTGGATCGGCTCGCCGACCGCGGGCGACGGCACGACGTACGCCGCGGGCGCGTTCCCGCGCTACAGCCCGGTCAGCGGCGTCGCCGGGGCGAGCGGGCAGCTGCTCGGCTGCTGCGAACAGCTGGACCAGGACGCCGACGCGATCGTGCTGGCCTGGCTGACCGGGCTCACGGACTCCGCGACGTACACGAAGGTCAAGCTCACCGCCGAGCACATCCGGACCACCGGCCCGGCCACCACGGAACGGTGGGAGGAGCAGGCCGGCCGCTCGCCGTCGTCGATCGCGGCGGAGATCGCCGGGCTGGTCGCGGCGGGAGCGATCGCGCGGGCCAACGGCGACACCACGAGCGCGGCGACGTGGGAGTCCACCGCGGACTCCTGGCGCGGCTCGCTCGACTCGTGGACGGTCACCAGCTCCGGCTACTGGGGCGGGCACAAGTACTACGAACGGATCGAGAAGGGCACCGACCCCGACGACGGCGGCCAGATCTGCTTCGACGAAGGCTGTTTCTACGAGCACGACGTCGTCGACTTCGGCTTCCTCGACCTGGTCCGGCTCGGCATCCGGCCGGCCGCCGACCCGACCATCGCGGCGTCCGTCACGGCCACCGCGGCGGCCTCGGACAGCAACGCGCCGATGCCGGTCACGCTGCCGGACGGCGACGTCTACTTCCACCGCTACCCGCACGACAACTACGGCGAGAGCACCACGGCGTGCACCGGCTGGCCGGCGAACGGCCCGCAGCGCTTCGGGCGGCTGTGGCCGGTGCTGTCGGGGGAGCGGGGCGAGTACGAGCTGGCCAACGGCCGGTCCGCGGCGGTCTACCTGAAGTCCATGGCGGACGCGGCGAACGACGGGTACTTCGTGCCCGAGCAGGTGTGGGACCGCGCCGCCGCCGCCTGCTTCGGCCTCGGCCGCCCGACGGGCAGCGCCGCCCCGCTGATGTGGGCGGAGGGGCAGTACCTGCGGCTGGCGCAGAGCATCGACGCCGGGCACAACGTGGACACGCCTTCGGTGGTGAAGGACCGCTACGGCACCTGAGTCACACTCCACCCCAGGCCCGCGACCAGCTGCCGGTCAAGCCCGCGACAAGGGCGTGCTCACGAGGCAGACTGCGTGGATGAAATCACGAACCGGTGGCATGTGGTGGGGGACGGCGATCGAGGCGCCGGACCCCGGTGGCTTGGCGAGGTTCTACGCCGAACTCCTGGGCTGGCACATCGGGCACGATGAGCCCGGAACGGCCGTCGTCGCCGCCTCTCCGCAAGGACCTTTCTTCGTGTTCCAGCAGGCGGACGGTTATCGCGCTCCGGTCTGGCCGCCGGCCGCCGGGGACCAGCGTCCGATGATGCACTTCGACTTCCAGGTCGGCGATCTGGACTCGGCGGTCGCCGAGGCAGTGGCCCTGGGAGCCGTTCTGGCGGAGCACCAGCCACAGGAGAACGTCCGGGTGCTCTTCGATCCCGCCGGCCACCCCTTCTGCCTGTGCTTCGACGGGGCATGACCCGGCTCGGATCAGCACCGGAACGCGAGTAGCACGAGCCGTCAGACGGACGCTTCGGCAGCCGTGAAGGTGAGCGTAAAACTCGCCTTCTGGGCCTGGAGCCGATACTGCGGCAGCACCCCCGGCCCGCATGACGCCGTGCCGAGCCCGTGCTGCGCGAGGTCGAGGTTCAGGTGCACCAGCTCGCCCGGCTCGAGGTCGACGGTGTGCCGGGCCGCGTCCAGGTCCTCGCTGGTCCACCGGCGGGCGGTGAAGTCGAACAGCGGCTCCCCGTCGATCCGGATGCCGGCGCCGCCCGATGACCGAAGCTGCAGCCAGCGCGTGTCGGCGCGGTTGCCGTTCTCCTGGGGGTAGGTGTACGGCGTCTGCAGCTCGTCGACAGCGCGCGCGAAGCGGCCGACGCGGGCGGCCTGCCTGCTGTCCGCGTACGCCTCGCCCGGTCCGGCGCCGAACCACTCGACGGCGTCGAACGAGCCCGGCACCGCCATCCGCAGGCCGAGCCGGGGCAGGGTGCACGGCCACTCGCCGTCGGGCTCGACCTCCACGCGCAGCCGCAGCCGTTCGGCGTCCGCGGTCCAGTGGTAGCCGGCGAGCAGGCCGAAACCGAGGCCGGGCGGGGCGACGCGGGTGCACACCACCAGCTCGGCGTCCCGCAGCTCGACGGCGGCGACGCGGTGCTGGAGCCGGTGCAGCCCGGCCGCGCGCCACTGGCTTTCCTCGGACGGTGCCGAGCCGCGGTCGTTGTCGGTCGGCGCACGCCAGAGGTCGAGCCGCGGCCCGTGGACGCGCTGGCCGCCGAGCGCGGTGAGCAGGCCCGTCGCCGCGTCGAAGGTCCCGGCGCCGAGGCGTAGCTCAGTGCCGGAATGGTGCAGCGCCGCGCCGGTGGCCGCAGGGGGCGGCATGGGCGCGGGGGCGACCGAGAGCTGGCCCCACGCGACCACGTGCCCGGCGGGTGCCCACGCCGTGGGGCCAGGGAGAACAGCGCGGACGGTCAGCCAGCCCTCGCCCGTGACGTCGGGCAAAGCCGGCAGCGGGACGTCGGCGCTCTGTCCAGGGTGGACGGACGGCACGGCCAGCTCGCCGGACGCCACGGTGACACCGTCCTCCTCGTACACCCACGAGAAGGCAAGATGGTCCAGGGAAACGAAGTCGTAGTGGTTCGCCACGCGGATCCCGCCGGCGGCCGCGGTGATCCGCACCGGCTCGAACACCTTCGCGAACTCCAGCAGCGCGGGCGACGGCGTCCGGTCGGCGTGCACGACGCCGTCGATCACGAAGTTGCCGTCGTGGATCTGCTCGCCGAAGTCGCCGCCGTAAGCGAAGTAGGCGCGGCCCTCGGCGTCACGCCGGGCCAGGCCGTGGTCGATCCACTCCCAGATGAACCCGCCCTGGCAGCGCGGGTACCGCTCGAACAGCTCGCGGTACTCCAGCAGCCCGCCCGGGCCGTTGCCCATCGCGTGCGCGAACTCGCACAGCAGGAACGGCAGCGCGCGGCGGCGTTCGTTCGGGTCGTCCCGCCGGCCGATCCGGTCGACCTCCGCGTGGTCGGCGTACATCCGGCTGTACACGTCGACGTACTCGCACTCGAAGTCGCCCTCGTAGTGCACCGGCCGCGAAGGGTCGCGCTCGCGCGTCCACTGGGCCGACGCCGCGAGGTTCCGGCCGGTGTGGGCCTCGTTGCCGAGCGACCACAGCACGATCGACGGGTGGTTCTTGTCCCGCTCCACGGTGCGGCGCATCCGGTCGAGGTAGGCGTCCGTCCACTGGGGATCGTCGCTCGGGTTCCCCGCCCAGCCGAGGTCGCCGAAGCCGTGGGTCTCCAGGTCGCACTCGTCGACCACCCACAGGCCATGGAGGTCGCACAGTTCGAGGAAGTACGGGTCCGGCGGGTAGTGGCTGGTGCGCACGGCGTTGACGTTGTGGCGCTTCATCAGCTCGATGTCGGCCAGCGCGAACTCGCGGGGCAGCGCCCGGCCGGACTCCGGGTGGTGCTCGTGCCGGTTGACGCCGCGGAACAGCACCGGCGAGCCGTTGACCTTGACCTGGCCGTCTTCGATCACCACGGTGCGGAACCCGATCCGCACCGGCACCCGCTCGGCGGCGGTGTGCACCACGCCCTCGTACAGCCGCGGCGACTCGGCGCTCCACGGCTCGACCGGCAGCTCGGTCACCTCTCCTGCGGGGAGGCTGTCGACGCCCAGCTCGGGCACGCTCAGCAGGACGCCGTCCGCGGCCGTGACCGACAGCGTGCCGCGGCCGGTGACGTGGTCGTAGCCGGCGTGCAGCTGGTAGTCGGCGATCCCGCCGGACGGCCGGGACAGCAGCGTCACGTCCCGGAAGATCCCGGACAGCCACCACATGTCCTGGTCCTCCAGGTAACTGCCCGCGGACCACTGGTGCACGCGCACCGCCAGCACGTTGCCGCGCGGGCGCAGCAGGTGCCCGACGGCGAACTCCGCCGGCAAGCGGCTGCCCTTCGTGACGCCCAGTTCCTCGCCGTTGAGCCAGACGCGCCCGCACGAGTCGACGCCGTCGAAGCGCAGCACGGCCGGCTCGTCCGGCCAGTCCGCGGGCAGGTCGAAGCTCAGCCGGTGGTCGCCGGTCGGGTTGTCCGACGGGACCTCGGGCGGGTGCACCGGGAACGGGTAGCGCACGTTGGTGTAAGCCGGTTTCCCGTGCCCGTGCAGCTGCCAGTGGGCGGGCACCGGGAGCGTGTCCCACGCCTGGTCGTCGAAGTCCTCGCGGTGCATGCCCTCCGGCGCGGCCGCGAGGGAGGGGGACAGGTGGAATCGCCACGTCCCGTTCAAGCTCACCGCACGCGCGTCCGAGGTGAACGCGGCGCGCGGCGCGGCCGAACCGCGCCCGGGTGCGGGGTCTTCGAAGTACGACGGCGACATGGCTTCCTTTTCACTCCTTGCGGTTCAGCCCTTGAGGGCGCCGGCGGCGATGTTGCGGATGAAGTGCCGGGCACCGAAGAGGAACACGATGACCAGCGGGACGATCGCGACGAGCGTGCCCGCCATGACCACGCTGTAGTCCTTGACGTACAGCCCGTTCAGCTGCGAGAGCGCGACCTGCAGGGTGACGTGGTTCGAGTCGATCAGCACCACCAGCGGCCACAGATAGTCGTTCCAGGCGTTGACGAAGGTGAAGATGCCGAGGAACGCCAGCGCGGGGCGCAGCACCGGCAGGCCGACCGACAGGTAGGTGCGGAAGAACCCGGCCCCGTCCATCCGCGCGGCCTCCAGCAGCTCGTCCGGGATGGCGCCGCGCGCGTACTGGCGCATCCAGAAGATGCCGAACGCGTTGGCGGCGGCCGGGATGATCAGCGCCTTGAGGTCGCCCACCCAGCCGAAGTGCGCCATCAGGTCGAACTGCGGGATCGCGGCCAGCTGCGTCGGCACGACGAACGTGGCCAGCAGGATGCCGAAGAGCACCGAGCTGCCGGGGAAGTCGTACTTGGCGAAGGTGAACGCGGCCAGCGAGTCGAAGAACAGCACCAGCAGCGTCGTCACCACCGCGACGATCAGCGTGTTCAGCAGCGAGCCGAAGAAGTCGATCTTCGCGAACACCTGGCCGATGTTGTCGAACAGGTGGCCGCCGAAGGTCAGCCGCGGCGGGGCCGCGTAGATGTCGGCCGTGGTGTTGGACGCCATTACGGCCAGCCAGTAGTAGGGGAACAGGGTGAGCAGCGCGCCGACGATGAGCGCCACGTACGTCACGACGCGTCCGCGAGTGGTGGTCATCGGACCGTCTCCTTGACCTGGCCGCGGGCCGGCCGCTGGACGAGCCGCCAGTTCAGGATCGAGAACAGCACGACGACGACGAAGATGCCCCAGGCGATCGCGGCGCCGTAGCCGAAGTCGTTGTCCGCGAACGCGGTGTTGTAGAAGTAGAGGACCATCGTCAGGCCGGCGCCGTCCGGGCCGCCGCGGTTGCCGAGCAGCACCTGGGACTCGGTGAAGATCTGCATCCCGCTGATCGCCGACATCACCACGGAGAACAGCAGCACCGGGCGCAGCAGCGGCAGGGTGATGCGGAAGAACGTCTGCACCGGCCCGGCGCCGTCGATGCGGGCCGCCTCGAACACGTCCGGCGGGAGCGCCTGCAGACCGGCCAGGAAGATGATCGCGTTGTAGCCGGTCCACCGCCAGATGATCATGATCGAGATCGCGCCGCGGATCGCCCACGGGTCGGTGAGCCACTGGACGTGGTCGATCCCGACCAGGCCGAGCACCCAGTTGAGGATGCCGAAGTCGCTGGAGAAGATCGAGCCGAACACCAGCGACATGGCCACGATCGAGGTGACGTTCGGCAGGAAGTACGCCACCCGCAGCACGCCCTTGAAGCGCACCGACGAGTTGAGCCCGAGCGCGATCAGCAGCGCGAGCACCGTCATCGGGACCGTCGACATGACCCAGATGACCAGGGTGTTGCCGATCGACTCCCAGAACGTGGCGTCGCTGAGCAGGAACCGGAAGTTCTCCAGCCCGACGAACTTCATCGGCCCGACGCCGTCCCAGCGCTGCAGCGCGAGGTACAGCGAGTACAGCACCGGGTAGATGCCGAAGACCGCGAACAGCAGGAAGAACGGCGCGATCGCGAGGTACTGCGGCAGGTAGCGCCAGCGCTTCCGGCGGCTGACGGGGGCGTGGCGCGCCGGCGCGGTGGCGGGGGCGGGCAGGATCGCGGTCACGAGAGCACCCCCTGACGGCGCAGCAGCCGTTCGACCGAGGACCGCGCGTCGTTCCACGCCTGTTCCGGGTCCTTGCCGGCACTCTCCACAGTGGTCAGTGCGTCGGTGTAGGTGTCGCTGATCGTGATGTCCCAGGGACTGAAGTAGACGGGCTGCACCTCACGGGCGGTCTTCGAGAACACGTCCATGGTCACCTGGCCGCCGAAGAACGGCTCCGGCGCGAGCAGCCGCGGGTCGGTGTAGACGGACGGGCTGGGCGGAAACAGGCCCAGCTCCAGGTACGTCTGCGGCTGGTTCGCGGGCGACTGCAGCCACTTCACCATTTCGAACGCCGCGTGCGGGTCGGGGCAGTACTTCGTGATCGCCAGGAACGAGCCGCCCTGGTTGCCCGCCCCGCCGGGGGCGCGGCAGACGCGCCACTTGCCCGCGGTCGCGGGCGCGGACTGCTTCAGCTCGCCCGAAATCCACGAAGCGTTGACGAAGCTCAGCTCCTTGCCGCTGTTCCAGGCGGCGTGCCGGTCGATGGACTCGCCGTTCTGGCTCTGCGAGCCCGCGTAGCCCGCGGTGAGGCCCAGCCGGAACGCCTTGACCGCGCGGTCCCACGCCCGGCGCACCTGCGACTGGTCGTCGAGGTAGTGGTTGTCGCGGTCGAAGTACTTCCGCGGCTCCTGGGCCAGCGAGTAGGTGAACACGGTCTTGGTGTCGGTGATCAGGTAGCGGCCGGGCAGCTTCTTCTGCGCCTGCACGCCGAAGTCGAAGTAGTCGTCCCAGGTGGGCACCGCGGCCGCGACGTCGTCGGGCTCGCTCGGCAGGCCGGCCTGGGCGAACAGGTCGTGCCGGTAGTACAGCGCGGCCGGGCCGACGTCGACGGGGAAGCCGAGCTGGAACCCGTCCGGGCTCGCGCCGGCCTGCCACTTCCACGGCAGGTACTCGGGTTTCGACTCCGCCGCGCCGAGGGTGTTGAGGTCGACGAAGTGGTCGGTGTCGGCGAAGTAGGTCGCGATGTCGTCGCCGAGCATGGTGATGTCCGGCAGGTAGGCCTCGCCGGCCAGCGCGGCGAGCAGCCGCTGCTTCAGCTCGCCGCTGACCTGCGACGGCGTCAGCTTGTCGGCGGCGAACCGCCGCACGGCCTCGCCGAGCACCTGCTCGGACAGGCCGTTCGAGGTGTACCAGAGCGTGATCCGCCCCGGGTTCGCGGTGGTGGGACTGGTGCAGGCGGCGGCCCCGAACGCCGCGGCGCCGAGGGCGGCCGCGCCGGTCAGGAACCTTCGTCGAGTCAACGTCATCGGGGACCCTCCGGACAGGTCCGTGAACGTTCCCGTGAACGTTCACGAATTGCCGGGAAGCATGCTTGAGCAGGCCCGGCGTGTCAAGAACCCGGGTTCGCGGGAGACGGGGTTTCAGGCGGATTCGCGCAGCAGCAGCCGGGCGCGGACGACCAGGTCGGCCGCGGTCAGCGGGGTGGCGCCGGTGAGCAGGCGGGCGGCCTGGTCGATCGCCAGCGCGCCGAGGGCGCGGGTGTCGAGGGCGACGCTGCTGAGCGCGGGGTGCACGAGGGTGCCGAGTTCGAGGCCGTCGAAGCCGATCACCGCGAGGTCGGCGGGCACGGCGCGGCCGAGCCGGCGGGCCGCGCGCAGGGCGCCGATGGCGATGATGTCGTTGAAGGTGAACACCGCGGTGAGGTCCGGGTGCGCCCGCAGCAGCGTTTCGAGCGCCGCCGCGCCGCCGTCGACGGACTGGGCGGCGCCTTCGACGGCACCGGCGTCGAGGCCGTGCGCGGCGGCCGCGGTGGCGAACCACTCGCGGCGGATGCTGGGCTCGGCGCGCCCGGCGTGGTCGAGCATCCCGATCCGCCGGTGGCCCGCGGCGACGAGGTGCGCGATCGCCTCGGCGACGCCCTCGGAGCCGTCGATACGGATGGAGCTGAACCGTGGCGTGTGGTGCTCGCGGCCGATCAGCACGACGGGGATGCCGCGGGTGAAGCGGTCCAGCTCGTCCTCGGGCTGGCTGAAGTAGCCGACGACGGCGTCCACCTGGGACGCGATCACCTGCAGGGTGCCGAGTTCCTCGGCGGCGCTGTCCGCGGTGTCGTAGACGACGACGTGCCAGCCCCGGCCCCGCGCGGCCTCGAGCGCGGCGGCGGCGACCTCGGTGAAAAACGGGTTCCGCAGGTCGGGGATGACCAGGCCGATCGTGGTGGTGTCCTGCCGCACCAGGCCGCGGGCGAAGCGGCTCGGCCGGTAGCCCAGCTCGCGGGCGGCGTCGAGCACGCGCTGCTTGGTGGCGCCGTCGATCTCGGCTTTGTCGTTGAGCGCGCGGGAAACGGTCTGGCGGGAGACGCCGGCGCTGCGGGCGACGTCGTGGATCGTCACCTTCCGGGACGCCTCCGACGAGACCACCGTGAACCTCCCGTCGCCGGCGCGGGCGCACCGGAGGGTCCGAGTATGCCCGCACCGGGCACGCCGGGCCGGAAGCCTCTCCGGCCCGGCGTGCCCGGTGCGGGGGCACTGCCGGTGGTGCGGGTCAGACCTCGGCGTCGGCCGGGCGGCGGCGCGACACGAACCGCCAGCCGAGCACGAGCACGACCACGATCGCCGGGATCGAGTAGAACGCGATCTTCTCGGCGCCGTCGGAGAAGCCCATCAGCACGACCACCAGCACGAGGAACGCGAGCGTGGCCCAGTTCGTGTAGGGCGCGCCGGGCATCCGGTAGCTCGGCCGCTCCAGCTCGCCGCGCAGCGCGGCCTGGCGCATCCGCAGCTGCGAGTAGATCAGCGTGGCCCAGGTGGCGACCACGCCGAGCGAGGCGACCGCGATCGCGATGTCGAACGCCTCCGACGGGACGATGTAGTTCAGCACCACGCCGAGCACGTAGGCGATCGAGGTGAACAGGATGCCGCCGTAGGGCACGTGGCGGCTGTTCATCTTGCCGACGAACTTGGGCGCCTCGCCCTTCTCGGCCAGCGCGCGCAGGATCCGGCCGGTCGAGTAGAGGCCGGAGTTGCACGAGGACAGCGCGGCGGTCAGCACCACGGCGTTCATCACGTCGCCGATGCCGCCGATGCCCAGCCGCGAGAAGACCGTGACGAACGGGCTCTCGTCGCCGTTGTAGAACGGCCAGGGCAGCAGCATCGCGAGCATCAGCACCGAGCCGACGTAGAACACGGCGATCCGCCACACCACACCGTTGATGGCCTTCGGCAGCACCTTCTCCGCGTCCTTGGTCTCGCCGGCGGCGATGCCGACGACCTCGATCGCGGAGTAGGCGAAGATCACGGCCTGCAGGGTCATCAGCGCGATGCCGATGCCGGCCGGGAAGAACCCGCCGTGGTCGGTCAGGTTGTGCACGCCGGCGGGGGTGCCGCCGATGTTCGCGCCAGTGAAGACCAGCCCGAGCGCGGTGACCAGGAAGACCACGATCGCGGTCACCTTGACCACGGAGAACCAGAACTCCAGCTCGCCGAACAGCTTGACGCTGAGCAGGTTCACCGCCATCAGCACGCCCAGCGCGACCAGCGCGGTGATCCACTGCGGCAGGTCGGGCAGCCACTTGTGCACGTAGATCGCGACCGCGGTGATCTCCGCGATCCCGGTCATCGCCCAGTTCAGCCAGTACATCCAGCCGGAGACGAAGCCGGCCCACGGCCCGATGAACTCGCGGGCGTAGGTGACGAAGCTGCCGGAGGACTGCCGGTGCATGACCAGCTCGCCCAGGGCCCGCATGACGAAATACGCGGCGATGCCGCAGATCGCGTACGAAAAGACCAGCGACGGGCCGACCGTGTGGAGCTTGCCGCCCGCGCCGAGGAACAGCCCGACGCCGATCGCGCCGCCGATCGCGATCATCTGCACTTGGCGTTTGCCGAGTGCCTTGGTGTAGTTGTCACCCTTCTCGGTGACCACTGTGGAATCCATGGTTGCGAGACGCTAGCGGGCAAGAGGCTAGTGACCAAGCGCACCAAGGAAGACTTAAGGTGTGCGAGAGATCACGTTAGTCGAACTACTCGAAATCGGGTTTTCGATTTGACAAACCCGCGGCCGGTCCGGCCGAGATGATCTTGGTGCGTTCGGGAACACTTCGGTGGCCGCGCGGACAGAACGCCGGGCGCGGCGCGGCGGGGCCGGTTACCTTCGCGGGGTGACCTCCGAACTGCCGGCCTCCCAGCTGTCGGCGTCCATTGTGGACGAGATCGAGCAGCTGAAGGGCACCTTCCCGGATCAGTACAATCGGCGCAGTACCGCCGGGCCCACGCTCGCGGCGTCTGCTACGACACCGAGTTCGTGCCGTCCGGCGTCGTCGCCGACCTGACCACGGCGGCGCACCTGCGGGGCGAGCCGGTCCGGGCGACCGTGCGGTTCTCCCACGCCGACACCAACCCGCACCTGCCCGACGCCGACCGGGCCGTGCGCGGCTTCGCCACCAAGTTCCACCTGCCCGGCGGCGGCACCACCGACCTCGTCACGATCAACCTCGACCGGTTCATCGCCTCGACGCCGGAGGACTTCCTGCACCTGCTGAAGGCCGCCGGGCCGGACCCGGAGACCGGCACGCCCGACCTGGCCAAGGTGCAGGCGCACGTCGCCGCGCACCCGAGCGCCGGCCCGGCCCTCGCGGCCGCCGCGAAGCTGCCGACGCCGCGGAGCTACGCCCGCGACGACCTACTGGGCCGTGCACGCCTTCCTCTGGCGCGGGTCCGACGGCGTCGGCCGGCCCGTGCGCTACCGCTGGGAGCCGGTGGCGGGGGAGGCCGTGCTCGGTGAGGGCGAGGGCACGGACTGGTCCGCCGCCCACCTCGCGGAGGAGCTGGCCGAGCGGCTGGGGCAGGGCCCGGTGGAGTTCACGCTGAAGGTCCAGCTGGGCGAGCCGGGCGACCCGACCCACGACTCGACCCTGGTCTGGCCGGCCGAGCGGGCCGAGCTCACCGCCGGGCGCCTGGCGATCACGGCCGAGGTGACCGATCCGGAGCACTGGGCCGCGCAGGTCTTCGACCCCACCCAGCTGACGCCCGGCATCGAGCTGTCCGACGACCCGGTGCTGGCCGCCCGCAGCGCGATCTACGCGGTGTCCTACGACCGGCGCAGCCACAGCCGCTGAACTGCCCCGGCGCAGGTGGTGGCTGACCGTCGCCGCGGAGACGCCGAACGAGGTAGCTGCTTTCCGCAGCAATTGCCCGCCCCCGGTCAGACGAGCCGGTCCATCGTCGTCGCGGCCTTGAGCCCGGAGCCGGTGAGGACGACGACGGTCGTCTCGCCGGGCGCGATCACCCCGCGGGCGCGGAAGACGTCGACCGCGGCGGCGGCCGTGGCGCTGGTCGGCTCCGCGTAGAGGCCGATGGCGGCGAGCCCGCGCGTGGCACCGGCGATCTCGTCCTCACCGATCGCGACGGTGGTGCCGCCCGACCGCCGGATCGCGGCGAGCACCTCGGGCAGCCGGACGGGCTCGCGGATCGCGGTGCCCTCGGCGATCGTCGGCGCGAACGGCCGGGGCGCGGCGCCGCGGAAGGCCGCGTCGATCGGCCCGCAGTTGGCCGGCTGGGCGACGAGCAGGCGCGGCCGTTTCGCGATGGCGCCGGCGGCGAGCAGCTCACCGAAGCCGAGGTCGCAGCCGAGCACGATGCTGCCCGCGCCGGCGACGGTGACGACGTTGTCCGGTGCGGTGAAGCCGAGGTCCTCCCACAGCTCGTAGGCGAGGGTTTTGGTGCCCTGTAAGAAGAACGGGTGCCAGTTGTGGCTCGCGTACGTGGTCTCGCCGGACCGGCGCAGCGCTTCGGCCGCGGTGTCGTCGCGGGTGCCCGGCACCAGCTCGACCTTCGCGCCGTACGCACGGCTCTGCAGCACCTTCGCGGGCGACGTCGACTCCGGCGCGAGGATCGTCGCCGCGATCCCGGCCGCGGCGGCGTAGGCCGAGACCGACGAGCCGCCGTTGCCGGAGCTGTCCTCCAGCACCGAGGTCACCCCGGCCTCCGCGAGGACGGACAGCAGCACGCTGCTGCCGCGGTCCTTGAAGCTCCCGGTGGGGCTGAACCACTCGAGCTTGAACCGGGTGCCGTGCCCGCGCCACGGCAGCTCGACCAGGGGAGTGCAGCCCTCGCCGGGCGAGATCGGGCGCCGGATGCCGCCGGGCAGCGCCGCGCGGTACCGCCACAGCGACCTCGTGGCGGTGTCCACGTCCGCCCGCGTGATCCCGGGCATCGGCTCGACGCTCAGCGGCGCGCCGTCGTCGCCGCGCCAGCGCAGCGGGTCGAGGGGATAGCGGCGATCGGAGCGCGCGTCGACGTAATCCACGGTTGGACATTCTGTTCAGATCTGGACTGGATGTCAATCCGGCCGGTCACGCCGCGTCCCGGAATCAGTCGCCCGGTCACCGGAACGAGTGGCTATCCACAGTGGACACCGGGCAATACGGTGGACGCGAGCGCGAGGAGGGCTGCATGACGGCGACCGCTGAGGTCACACAGGAGCCGGTGCCGGCGGGCGCCGGGATGTCACGGCGGAAGATCAACGCGGTGTTCGGCGCGGTTTTGCTGGGCATGCTGCTCGCGGCGCTGGACCAGACCATCGTGGGCACCGCGCTGCCCACCATCGTCGGGGACCTCGGCGGGGCCGGGCACCTGTCCTGGGTGGTCACGGCGTACCTGCTGGCCGAGACGATCATGACGGTGGTCATCGGCAAGCTGGGCGACCTGTTCGGGCGCAAGCTGATGTTCCAGCTGTCCGTGCTGATCTTCGGCGTCGGGTCGTTCTTCTGCGGGTTCGCCGACAGCATGACGTGGCTGATCATCTGGCGGGCGGTGCAGGGCCTCGGCGGCGGCGGGCTGATGGTCACCTCGACCGCGCTGATCGCCGACGTCGTGCCGCTGCGCGAGCGCGGCAAGTACCAGGGCGCGCTCGGCTCCGTCTTCGGCGTCGTCACCGTCGCCGGGCCGATGCTGGGCGGCTTCTTCGTCGACCACCTGTCGTGGCGGTGGGCGTTCTACGTCAACATCCCGCTGGTCGTCGTGGTGCTGGTGGTCGCCACGGCGGTGATGCCGAACGCGCGCGCCGTGGTCAAACCGGTGATCGACTACCTCGGCATCCTGCTGATCGGCCTGGCCGCGACCGGGCTGACGCTGGTCACCAGCTGGGGCGGCACCACGTACCCGTGGGGCTCGGTGACGATCATCGGCATGGCCATCGGCTCGCTGGTGCTGCTGGGCCTGTTCGTGCTCGTGGAGCTACGGGCGAAGGAACCGATGCTGCCGATGCGGCTGTTCCGGAACCCGGTGTTCACCGTCGGCGGGATCATGAGCTTCGTCGTCGGCTTCGCCATGCTGGGCGCCCTGTCCTATCTGCCCACCTACATGCAGTACGTCCAGGGCGTGTCGGCCACCTCGTCCGGCGTGCGGCTGCTGCCGATGGTGCTCGCCCTGCTGTTCGCCTCGATCCTGTCCGGCAACCTGGTGAGTAAAACGGGGCGGTACAAGATCTTCCCGATGCTCGGCGCCATCGGCATGACGGCCGGGCTCTACCTGCTCTCGCGCCTCGGCCCGCACACCGGCTTCTGGGAGTCGGCGCTGTACATGGCCGTGCTGGGGCTGGGGATCGGGCTCGGCATGCAGGTGCTGACCATCGCCGTGCAGAACACGGTGGACTACCGCGACCTCGGCGTCGCCACGTCCGGGGTGACGTTCCTGCGGTCCATCGGCAGCTCGTTCGGCGCCGCGATCTTCGGCACGGTGTACGCGAACCAGCTCGCGCCGAACGTCGGGAAGGCGCTCGCCGCGCACCCGCTGCCACCCGGGGTCGACCCGCGGGCAGTGCAGGTGCCCCAGGCGCTGCACCAGTTGCCGGCGAGCGTGGCGGAACCGGTGATCGGGGCGTACAGCCAGTCGCTGCACGTCGTGTTCCTCTCCGCCGCGCCGGTCGGGCTCGTGGCGCTGGTGCTCTCGTTCTTCCTCAAGGAGATGCCGCTGCGGGACACCTCGCGCGCGGCCGCGCCGGACCTCGGCGACGGCTTCGGCATGCCCGAGGCGCGCGACCACGACCGCGAGCTGGAACGCGCGATCTCGACGCTGTTCTTCCGCGAGCGGCGGAAGGTCGCGCCCGCCATCGCCGAGCGCTCCGGCGCGGAGCTGGACCACGGCGGGCTGTGGTGCCTCGTGCAGGTCCACCTGCGCCAGCGCCGCGGCGAACCGGCCACGCTGACGGCGATCGGCGAGCACTACAGCGTGCCCGCGCAGGTCCTCGAGCCGGCGTTCGCGCGGCTGGAGCTGACCGGCTACCTGAGCTACTCCGGCGGCGGCTGGGCGCTCACCGAGAGCGGCGAGCGGGAGTTCGGCAAGCTCGTGCGCGCGTGGAAGGACTGGATCGCCGAGCGGCTCGCGGACTGGGGCCCCGGCGGCCGGGAGGAGCTCGACGCGGCGATCGGCCGGGTCGCGGCCCGGATGCTCGACCAGAGCCGCGACAGCGAGCGCGGCGGGCGTCACGCGCTGGTGTGACCGGGTCGCACGTTTCTCACAGCGCCTTAGCATCGCCGTAACGGGAGTGCTCTAGAGTCCCCAGACCATGTCGGTGGATGAGTCAGTGGTCACGATGCCGGAGGACGCGGGCAGTCGCGTCAAGCCCCGGTCGCACAGTGCCGTACGGTCACGCTCCGTGCGCTTTCGATGGTTGCCCTGGGCCGCGGCCCTGCTGGGCCTGCTGACGTTCCTGCTCGTGCGCGGGAGTTTGACCGACGACGGTTACATCACGCTGTCCTACGCGAAGAACCTCGCGCTGCACGGCGAATGGGCCCTCGTGCCGGGCAGCACGGCGAACTCGGCCACCTCGCCGCTCGACGTGCTGCTGCTCGGCCTGCTCACGTTCGTCACCCGGATCACCGGCGCGGCGCACCCGGTGTTCGCGCTCGGCGCGCTGACCGTGCTGTCGAGCGGCGCGCTCGGCTGGGCGTGGCTGCGGCTGACGCGCGCGTTCAAGCTCGCCTCGTGGGTCGGGCTGCTCGGCGTGGTCGTGGTCGTGGTGAACCCGTTCCTGCTGTCGGCGACCGGGCTCGAGGTCCTGCTGGTGCCGGCGATCCTGATCTGGCTCACCGTGTTCGCGGTCGAGGGCAGGCCGGTGCTGTTCGGCGTGGCCGCCGCGCTCACCGTGCTGACCCGGCTGGACCTGATCGTGTTCGTCCTGGTCATCACCTTCTGCTCGGCGGGGATCCGCAAGCACTTCTGGCGCGCGTTCGGCACCGCGGTGCTGGTGGCCGCGCCGTGGTTCCTGTTCAGCTGGTTCGCGCTCGGCTCGTTCATCCCGGACACCCTGGTGATCAAGCAGGACCAGGACGGCCTGTTCGGCGCCTGGGGCTACTTCAGCGGCCCGATGATGTACTTCCTCTACCAGCCGGTGACGGTGATGCTCACCTTCGCCTCGGCGCTCGTCGGCGTGGTCGTGCTGCTCGCGTGGCTGGGCGTGCGGTTCGCGCGGCGGTGGGAGGACTTCCCGGCGCTCGCCCCGGTGGTCGGGCTCGGCGCGGGCGGGGTCCTCTACTACATCGTCTACTCGACGCTCGGGGTCGGTCCCTACCACTGGTACTACGTGACGCCGGTGGTCACCACGGGCATGTTCGGCGTGCTGCTGGCGGGGGTGTGGCTTTCGAAAGCCGAGGAGAGCCCGGAACTTCGCCCCGGCCCGCCGCGGCTGGCGCTCGGCCTCGCCTGGGTCGTCGTGGCGAGCACGATCGTGCTGGACCTGGCGCAGGGCGTGCCGTGGCCGTCGCCGGTCATCTTCGGCAACTGGGCCAGCTCGACCGACTACGCCCGGGTCGGCCAGGCGCTCGGCAAGCGGCTGAACGGCGCTTCGGTCGCCGGGCCGGGGGAAATCGGCACGCTCGCGTACTACTGCGACTGCCAGATCCTCGACGTGTTCTCCGACCGCAGCCAGGTCGCGGACATCGTCCGGAAGCGGCTCGCGGACAGCGGTGAGGTGACCCGGCTCGGCCTGCGCATCAATTACCACTGGTTCGATCGGGCGCAGCAACCGCGCCCGGTAGACTACCGGCTCCTCTACGACAAGGGCCCGGCTTCCGGTCCCGACTCGTGGACGGTGTACTCGGCGGCCAAGGGTGTCGGCCACTTCACGCTGGTGCGCGCGTAATGCGCATCGGCCCGACCCCGCGAGGGAACCCGACCCGTGCCCTTGACCGAATCCGTGCCCGCAGACCCCGGCTCCGCCGTCACCACTGAGAGCCCGCGCGACGGGCGGCAGTGGCTGCTGCCCGTCGTCGTCGCGGTGCTTTCGGCGGGCGCGTTCGCCCTCTTCCGGCCGCACCTGATCGACGACACGTTCATCACGCTGTCCTACGCCCGGAACCTCGCGTTCCACGGGCACTGGGGCCTGATCGAGCTGGGCACGTCGAACACGGCGACCTCGCCGCTGAGCGTGCTGGTGCTCGGCGCGCTCACCTTCGTGGTGCGGAACGCCGTGCTCGCCGCCGGGATCCTCTACGTGCTGTGCCAGGTGGTCATCGCCGCCGGGCTGCGGCGGGTGGGGGACCGGGCGGGCCTGCCGTCGTGGTTCTCGCCGCTGGCCGTCCTGCTGCTCACGGTGAACCCGCTGCTGATCTCCTCGATCGGCCTCGAGGTGGAGTTCGGCGCGGCGGCGGTGGTGGCGCTGCTGGTCTTCGCCGTGGAACGGCGGCCGGTGCTGCTCGGCGTGGCCGCCGGGGTGCTGGTGCTGATCCGCGTGGACCTGGTGCTGCTCGCGCTGGCGATCTTCTTGCTGCGTAAGCGGTTCTGGGCCGGGATGGGCAAGTCGGTCCTGGCCGCGCTGGTGGTCACGGTCCCGTGGTTCGCCTTCAGCTGGGTGGTGCTCGGCTCGGCGGTGCCGGACACGCTGATCATCAAGACCCTGCAGAAGTCCTGGGGCGCCTACGACTTCTCGAACGGCCCGGTGCTGTACGCGGGCGAGTACCCGTGGGCGACCTGGCTCTCGTTCCTGCCGGCGGCGCTCGGCGCGTTGGCCTTCCTCGGCTGGCTGGCGACGCTCGCTCGCCGCGGCCCGGCCTCGGCCGCGCTGCTGCCGTTCGGCGCGCTGGTCCCGGCCGGGGTCCTGCACTACCTGGCGTACTCGCGGCTGCACGTGCCGCCGTACCACTGGTATTACGGGCCGAGCATCGTCGTCACCACGATCTTCCTGGCCGCGGCGGTCGCGGCGCTGGCCGGGCGCGCGCCGGTGCCGTTACGCCGGGCCGGGGGGATCCCGGCGGCGCTGGCCGCCGCCGCGCTCGTGGTCGCCGGGGTGGGGAACTACGTCTCGACCGGCCTGCCGCGGGCGTTCGCGCCGATCATGTCGAACCACACCACCACCGCGCAGTACGAGCAGATCGGCGCCGAGCTGGGCAAGCTCGTCGGCCGCGGGACGGTCCGCAGCGGCGGGGAGATCGGCGTGCTGGCCTACAGTTGCGGCTGCTCGATCGTCGACCTGTTCGACGACCGCGGCGCCGTCGGCCCGGCCATCGAGCAGCGCAAGGCCACCACGAGCGAGCTCGGCCAGAAGCTGATCGATCTGAACTTCGAGTACTTCGACTACGGCGTTCCGCCGATCACGCCGGAATTCGCGCTCACCCCGACGCGGCTGGGGCAGCCGGCGCCGGCGAACGCGTTGGCGCACTGGCGGATCGCGTCCCCCTGGGCGGGCACGCAGGAGCTGTACCTCGTACGAGCGGACGGAGCCTGAGATGCACACGATGACCCCCGTGGCGGAAGCCGGGGAAGTTCCGAGACCCGGCCGCGGCCGGTCCCTGCTGTGGCCGGCCGCGGCCGCCGTCGTCTCCGCCGTGGTGTGGCTGGGCGTGCGCGGGAGCCTGATCGACGACTCCTACATCACGCTCGGCTACGCCCGGAACCTCGCGGAGCACTTTCACTGGGGCCTGGTCGGCGCCGAGACGGCCAACTCGGCCACCTCGCCGCTGAACGTCATCCTGCTCGCGCTCGGGGGCACGCTGACCAGGGTCGCCGGCGGGCAGGTGCACCCGGTGGCCGGAGCCGGCATCGTGTTCGTCGCCGCGATGACGGCCGTCGGCTGGTCCTGGGCGCGGATCGCCCGCGCGTTGCGGCTGCCGTTCGGCACCGCCGTCGCGGGCACCGCGGCAGTACTGGTGAACCCCTTCGTGCTGTCGGCGACGGGCCTGGAGGTGCAGCTGATCTCGGCCGCCCTGCTGCTGCTCACGGCATACGCGCTGGAGGGCCGCGCGGTCGGCTTCGGCGTGGTCGCCGGGTTCGCCGTGCTGGTGCGGCTGGACCTGGTCATCTTCGTGGTGCTGCTGGCGCTGGGCGTGGGCGCGCTGCGCCGCCGGCTGCTGCCGCTGGTGGCGGTCGCGCTCGCGGTCTGCCTGCCGTGGTTCGTGTTCAGCTGGTTCGCGCTCGGCTCGGCCATCCCGGACACGTTCCTGATCAAAACCACCCAGGGCGCGTTCGGCGAGTACAGCTACGGCAACGGCCCGGCCTACTACCTGGACCCGAAACGCTGGAAGGCCACGCTGGTCTCGTTCGCGCCCGCGGTGGCGGGGCTGCTGGTGCTGCTCGCCTGGCTGGGCCGGCTCGGGGTCAGGCGTCGCGGGGCCGAGCGGTTCGGTCCGGTCGGGGTACTCGGCCTCGGCGGGCTGGCCTACTACGCGGCGTACTCGGGCCTCGGGGTGCCGCCGTACCAGTGGTATTACGTGGCGCCGATCGTCGCGCTGACGACCGTCTTCGTGGTGGGTGCCGGGTATCTCGCCACGCTGGCGCGGGGACGGGCCGGGCTGCGCGGGACCGCCGTGACAGTGGCGGGCCTGGCGGCCGCGGCGGCGGTGCTGCCGGCCGGGTACCTCGACGTGCACCGGGGCGTGCCGTGGACGACGCCGCCGATCTTCGGCAACTGGTCGACCTCGGCCGACTACGCGCGGGTCGGCCGGGCGGTCGGCGCACTGGTCGGCGACGGCACGGTGGCCGCGCCGCCGGAAATCGGGACACTGGCGTACTTCTGCGAGTGCACGATGGTGGACACCTTCGCCGACCAGGGCCGGGTGGTCCCGCTCGTGGACGCGCGCATCGCGGAGTCCGGCGCGGTGGGCGGCTTCCTGCTGCGGCTGGACTACCACTGGCTCGACCGCGCGCAGCGGCCGCGGCCGGTGGACTACCGGCTGCAGTGGAGCTGGACGCCGATCTCCGGCCCGGACACCTGGCAGCTGTACTCGCCGGCCACGGGTGACGGCTGGGTGCGGCTGGTCCGCGCCTGATCGCGGGCGGCCGTACCAGCGGCTACCGTCACCACCATGGCCAAAGACTCGGCGGTGGAGCTCGAGGTCGGGGACCGGACGGTGCGCGTCTCGAGCCCGGACCGGGTGTACTTCCCGGCGCGCGGCGAGACGAAGCTCGACCTCGTCCGGTACTACCTCTCCGTCGGGGACGGGATCGTCCGCGCGCTGCGGGAGCGGCCGTGCATGCTGCACCGGTTCCCGTCCGGCGTCGCGGGGCAGAAGGTGCACCAGAAGCGGGTGCCGAACGGCGCGCCGCCGTGGCTGGAGACCGTGCGCGTGCACTTCCCGCGCTACGGCCGGCACGCCGACGAGCTGTGCGTGACCGAGCTGGCCCACGTGGTGTGGGCGGTGCAGATGTCCACTGTGGAGTTCCATCCGTGGAACTCGCGCCGGGCCGACACGGAGCAGCCGGACGAGTGGCGGATCGACCTCGACCCGATGCCGGAGTGCGGGTTCGACACGGTCCGCCGGGTCGCGCACGTGACGCACGAGGTCCTCGACGAGCTCGGCGCCGTGGGCTGGCCCAAGACCTCCGGTGGCAGCGGGCTGCACATCTACGTGCGGATCGAGCCGCGGTGGGGCTTCGCCGAGGTGCGCCGCGCCGCGCTGGCGTTCGCGCGCGAGGTGGAGCGGCGCGCGCCCGACGAGGTGACCACGACCTGGTGGCGCAAGGACCGTGACCCGAAGAAGCTGTTCGTGGACTACAACCAGAACGCCCGCGACCACACGATCGCCAGCGCGTACTCGGTGCGCGGCGTGCCCGAGGCGACGGTCTCGACGCCGATCCGCTGGGACGAGGTCGACGACGTCGAACCGCGCGAGTGCACCATCGCGACGGTGCCCGCGCGGTTCGCCGAGCTGGGCGACCTGCACGCGGGCATCGACGACACGGCGTACTCCCTGGACACCCTGCTGGAGTGGGCGGACCGCGACGGGCTGGAAGCCGAAGAGTCCTGAGTTGTTGGCCCTGAAGGCCACCTTGAGGGTCGTATCGGCCCTGAAGGTGGCCTTCAGGGCCGGGCGTGCCCTCATGGTGGCCTTCAGGGCACGTCCACCAGCTCAGAGCCGTTCGATGATGGTCGCGTTGGCGAGGCCGCCCGCCTCGCACATCGTCTGCAGGCCGTAGCGGCCGCCGGTCTGCTCCAGCACGGACAGCAGGCTCGTCATGAGCCGCGCGCCGCTCGCGCCGAGCGGGTGGCCGAGGGCGATGGCGCCGCCGTTGACGTTGACTTTCGCCAGGTCGGCGCCGATCTCGGCCTGCCAGGCCAGTACCACGCTGGCGAACGCCTCGTTGACCTCGAAGGCGTTGATGTCGGACAGCTTCAGCCCGGCGCGGTCGAGCACCTTGCGGGTGGCCGGGATGACGCCGGTGAGCATGTACAGCGGGTCGTCGCCGACGACGGCGAAGGTGTGCAGCCGGGCGCGGGGCTTGAGGCCCAGCTTCTTCGCGGTGTCGCTGCTGGTGATCAGCACGGCCGCGGAGCCGTCGTTGATCGGCGAGGCGTTGCCCGCCGTCACGTGCCAGCCGAGCTGCGGGAAGCGCTGCTCCCAGTGATCCGCGCGGAACGCCGGCCGGAGGCCCGCCAGGATCTCGGGGGTGGTGCCCGGGCGCACGGACTCGTCCGTGGTCACGTCCACCAGCGTGCCGTCCGGCCCCGGCGCCTTCAGTGCGGCGACCTCACCGGCGAACTTCCCGTCGTGCCAAGCCGAAGCGGCCCGGCGGTGGCTTTCGGCCGAGTAAGCGTCGAGCTGCGCGCGGGTCAGGTTCCAGCGCTCGGCGATCAGTTCGGCGCTGATGCCCTGCGGCACCAGGCCCTCGGGATAACGCGCGGCGACCCCCTGGCCGAACGGGTCCTGGCCGGCCACCTGGCTGCCCATCGGCACCCGGCTCATGGACTCGACACCCGACGCGACCACCACGTCGTACGCGCCGCTGATCACCCCCTGCGCGGCGAAGTGGATCGCCTGCTGGCTGCTGCCGCACTGACGGTCGACGGTCACCGCCGGCACCGACTCCGGCAGGCCCGCGGCGAGCGCGGCCCAGCGGGCGGTGTTCATGCTCTGCTCGCCGATCTGGCCGACCGCGCCGCTGATCACGTCGTCGATCCGCGCCGGGTCGATGCCGGTCCGCTCCACCAGTGACCGGAGGACGTGCGCGTGCAGGTCGACCGGGTGCACCCCGGCCAGCCGCCCGTTCGGCTTGCCCTTCCCGATCGGCGTGCGTACCGCGTCGATGATGACTGCGTCCGTCATGAGCCTGCCTCCTCGTCGAGAACTCAGTTCTACGCCGAGTCGGTTGGAAAAGACAACTGGCTGGACGTACGTTGTCGGACACCTCACAGTCCAGCGTTGACGTGCTAGGTTGGGTTTTCAATCTCAGGTGTGCGGAGGTGGCTCGGATGGCGGCGCGCGGACGCGAGTGTTCGATCGCGGAGGCGCTCGAGGTGGTCGGCGAACGGTGGAGCCTGCTCGCCCTGCGCGAGGTCATGCTGGGGGAGCGGCGGTTCAACCAGATCGCCGAGAACACCGGCGCCAGCCGGGACATCCTCGCCGCCCGGCTGCGCAAGCTCGTCGATGCCGGCGTGCTGGAGAAGCGCCAGTACGAGGACCATCCGCCGCGGTTCGAGTACCGGCCGACCGAGGCCGCCCGCGCGCTGCAGCCGATCCTGCTCGGCCTGATGCAGTGGGGCGACAAGTACGTCCACCAGGGCCCGCCGCCCACCGTGTACGAGCACGACTGTGGTGAAGAGCTGAAGCTGGCCACGGTCTGCGCCCACTGCGGCGAGCCCCTCAAGGCGGGCTCGACCCACACCGTCCGCCTCGGCGCGGTGCGGTAACCGCCTCTTCTCGATCACCAGGACACGCCGCGCGGCCCACCGGTCGCGCGGCGTGTCCTTTTCGTGCGCCGCGAACCGTTGACTTGGGCTCGACCGCACTGTAATTCTTGAACGAATCAGTGCAAGAAGACGACAGGTCACTGAGAATCAGCAGCAGCACCGAGGAAGATCTCGCCCCCTCAACGGAGAGGTGCCCGGTGAAGACGGTCCCCGCTGCGCGCGCGCCGCCCGTGCGCACCCCCCGCGCATATCCCCGCGCCTCGTGTTCTCCTCGCTCCCGCGCCCGGCCGCGGGCCCCCCGTCTCCCCCTCCCCACGGACCTGAGGAAAGCTCATGAGACCGAAGCGACTGTTGCCGCGCGCGGCGACGTTCGCCACCCTGTCCCTCCTCTTCGCGAGCACCGCCGTGCTCGTCCCCGCCACCGGCTCGGCCGCCCCCGCGGCCACCGCGAGCAGCTCCGCGTCGTCGGCGGCGGCGCTGAACGACGGTGACCAGGACACCGTCTGGCAGAGCGCCGCCCTGCCGCAGTGGGCCCAGCTCGACCTGGGCCACGCGAGCAGCATCGACGGCGTCACCCTGAAGCTGCCCGCGGGCTGGGCGGCCCGGAAGCAGACCCTCACCCTGCTCGGCAGCCTCGACGGCGAGCAGTTCTCCACGATCGAGAGCTCGGCCGGCTACACCTTCGACCCGGCCGCGAAGAACACCGTCGACCTCCACTTCGCCCCGACCATGACGCGGTACGTGCGGGTCGACGTCACCGGCAACAGCGGCGCGCCCGTCGGACAACTGTCCGAAGTGGACGCTCACCCGTCCGCCGTGGGCCCGGCCGCTGCCGCGACGTACACCGCGTCCAGCTCGCTGGGCGCGTACCCGGTGGCCAACGCGACCGACGGAAACCAGGCCAGCTACTGGGAAAGCGCGAACAACGCCTTCCCGCAGTGGGTGCAGGCCGATCTCGGATCGGCGGTCAGCACCAGCCAGGTGGTCCTGAAACTGCCGACCGGCTGGGAGGCCCGCACCGAGACGCTCTCGGTCCAGGGCAGCACGGACGGCTCGTCGTTCAGCACGCTCGTCGCCTCGGCGGGCTACCGCTTCGACCCCGCGTCCGGCAACACCGTGACGGTCGACTTCTCCGCGACGACCACGCGGTACGTCCGGCTGAACATCACGGCCAACACCGGCTGGGCCGCCGCGCAGCTCTCGGAGTTCGAGGTGCACGGGCCCGCGACGGGTGACACGCAGGCGCCGTCCGCGCCCGGCAACCCCGCCCTCACCCAGCCGGCCACCGGGCAGATCCGTCTGACGTGGACCGCCGCCACCGACAACGTCGGGGTGACCGGCTACGACATCTATGCCAACAACACCTTGCGAAGCAGCGTTGCGGGCAACGTGCTGACCTACACGGACAGCCAGCCCGACGGCACCACGGTGGCGTACTTCGTGCGCGCCAAGGACGCGGCGGGCAACCAGTCCGGCAACAGCACGACCGTGACCCGCACCGGCAGCCAGGCCGGCACGAACCTCGCGCTGGGCAAGGCGATCACGGCGTCGTCCACGGAGTTCACCTTCGTCGCGGCGAACGCGAACGACAACAGCCTGACCACCTACTGGGAGGGCGGCGGCGGGACCTACCCGAACCTGCTCAGCGTCGCGCTCGGCTCGAACGCCGACGTGAACCAGGTCGTGGTGAAGCTCAACCCGGACGCCTCGTGGGGCAACCGCAGCCAGACGTTCGCGATCGAGGGCCGCGAGCAGGCCTCGTCGGCGTTCACCACGCTGGTGGCCGCGGCGAGCTACGCGTTCAGCCCGGCCAGCGGCAACACGGTGACCATTCCGGTCAGCGGCCGGGTCGCCGATGTCCGCCTGCGGTTCACCGCGAACACCGGCGCCGGCGGCGGACAGGCCGCGGAGTTCCAGGTCTTCGGCGTGCCCGCGCCGAACCCGGACCTGACCGTGACCACCCTCGGCTGGACGCCGGCCGCGCCGGTCGAGTCCGACCCGGTGACCGTCTCCGCGACGGTGCGCAACGCCGGGACGCTGGCCTCCGGGGCCACCGACGTGAACCTGTACCTGGGCACCACGAAGGTGGGCACCGCGCAGGTCGGCGCGCTCGCGGCGGGCGCGTCCAGCACCGTGTCGGCGAACATCGGCACGCGTGACGCGGGCAGCTACCAGCTCACCGCGAAGGTGGACGAGGACAACAAGGTCATCGAGCAGAACGAGGGCAACAACAGCTTCACGGCGCCGAACGCGCTGGTCGTCACCCCCGTGCAGAGTTCCGACCTGGTGCCGGCCACCGGCTGGACGCCGAACAACCCGTCCGCGGGCAACACCGTCACCTTCTCCACGTCGCTGAAGAACAACGGCTCGGTCGCTTCGGCGAGCGGCGCGCACGGGATCACCGTGACCGTCTCGGACGCGACCAGTGGCGCGGTGGTCAAGACGCTCACCGGCTCGTACTCCGGCGCGATCGCGGCCGGCGCGTCGACCGGCGCGGTCAACCTCGGCACCTGGACGGCGGGCAACGGCAAGTACACCGTGAAAACGGTCGTGGCCGTGGACGCCAACGAGCTGCCGGTGAAGCAGGCCAACAACACCGTGACCCAGTCGCTGTTCGTGGGCCGCGGCGCGAACATGCCGTACGACTCGTACGAGGCGGAAGACGGCGTGGTCGCGGGCGGCGCGCAGGTGATCGGGCCGAACCGGACGATCGGCGACCTCGCGGGTGAGGCCTCCGGCCGCAAGGCCGTCACGCTGAACTCGACCGGCAGCTCGGTCGAGTTCACCACGCGGGCGTCGACGAACACCCTCGTCACGCGGTTCTCCATCCCGGACTCCGCGGGCGGCGGCGGGATCACCTCCTCGCTGAACGTCTACGTCAACGGCACCTTCCTCAAGGCGATCGACCTGACCTCGCACTATTCGTGGCTCTACGGCGCGGAAACCGGCCCGGGCAACTCGCCCGGCGCGGCCAGCCCGCGGCACGTCTACGACGAGGCGAGCCTGCTGCTCGGCACCACCGTGCCGGCGGGCAGCAAGATCAAACTGCAGAAGGACGCGGCCAACAGCACGAACTACGCGATCGACTTCGTGAACTTCGAGCAGGCGACCGCGCAGGCCAACCCGGACCCGGCGCACTACGCGGTGCCGGCCGGCTTCACCCAGCAGGACGTGCAGAACGCGCTCGACAAGGCGCGGCAGGACAGCACGCTCACCGGCGTCTACCTGCCGGCGGGCGACTACCAGATGTCGGGCAAGGTCCAGGTGTACGGCAAGGCGCTCAAGGTCGTCGGCGCCGGCCCGTGGTTCACCCGGTTCCTCGCGCCCTCGGGCCAGGAGAACACCGACATCGGGTTCCGCGCGGACGCGACGGCGAACGGCACCACGTTCTCCGGCTTCGCGGTGTTCGGCAACTACACGTCGCGGATCGACGGCCCCGGCAAGGTGTTCGACCTCTCGAACGTCTCGAACCTGACCATCGACAACATCTGGGTGGAACACCAGGTGTGCATGGTGTGGGGCACCAATGTGGACGGCACCACGATCCAGAACTCCCGGATCCGCGACACCTTCGCCGACGGGATCAACCTCACCAACGGCAGCACCGGCAACCACGTGACCAACGTGGAGGCCCGGTCCACCGGTGACGACAGCTTCGCGCTGTTCGCCGCCACCGACAACAACCCGGGCAACCAGTTCGACAACGTGTTCGAGAACCTCACCGCGCTGCTCCCGTGGCGCGCGGCGGGCCTGGCGGTGTACGGGGGTTACAACAACACCTTCCGCAACCTCTACATCGCCGACACGCTGGCGTACTCCGGCATCACCATCTCGTCGCTGGACTTCGGCTACCCGTTCCTCGGCTTCGGGCCACAACCGACGACGGTGCAGAACGCGTCGATCGTGCGGGCCGGCGGCCACTTCTGGGGCGCGCAGACGTTCCCCGGGATCTGGATGTTCTCGGCGTCGAAGGAGTTCCGCGGCATCCGGGTGTCCGATGCGGACATCAGCAGCCCGACCTACAGCGGCATCATGTTCCAGACGAACTACGTCGGCGGGCAGGCGCAGAACACGTTCCAGGACACCCAGCTGACCAACATCAGCATCACGGGCGCCCAGCGCAGCGGGGACGCGTACGACGCGAAGTCCGGCTTCGGGCTGTGGGCCAACGAGCTGCCGGAGGCGGGCCAGGGCCCGGCTGTCGGCTCGGTGAGCTTCACCAACCTGACGATGAGCGGCAACTACCAGGACATCAAGAACACGACCAGCACCTTCACGATCAACCGCAACTAGTACCGCGAGTCAAAGTCCGTCAAGGCCTCCTTACCAGCGTCCCACGCGGGTAAGGAGGCCTTGACGGACTCCGCACCAAGGACGTGAGTGATGAGCGCTGCCGGGCAGCCCGCTGTCGTGCCAGGATGGCCGGGTGCAGCCGCCCGGGGCGGGCGGCGGAGGCGGGAAGGTGGCCGGCGTGCCGGAACGGATCCTGGTGACCGGGGCGACCGGTCAGCTCGGCAGTGTGGTCGTGGAGCGGCTGGCGGGGGAGCGCCTGCGCGCGCTGAGCCGGCGGCGGCACACCGGGAACGCGGCGGCGCGGGACGGCGGCGGCGCGAGCTGCCCGGGTGGCGATCGCGGCGAGGATCGTGACGGCTCGGGCGGCGGTCGCGGTGCGAATGGCCCGGGAAACGGCGGCGGCGTGGACTGGGTGGTCGGCGACCTGCGGACCGGGCGCGGGGTCAACACCGCGCTGGCCGGCGCCGACGTGGTCGTCCACTGTGCCACCGACTACTGGGCCACCGATTACCGGCGCGAGGTCGAGACCGTGCGGACGCTCGTGGAGGCCGCGCGCTGGGCGGGGACGTTGCCGCACCTGGTGTACGTCTCGATCGTCGGCGTGGACCGGGTGCCGCTCGGGTACTACCGCGCGAAGCTCGCGGCCGAGGAGCTGATCGCGGGCTCCGGGCTGCCGTACACGATCCTGCGCGCGACGCAGTTCCACGCGCTGGTCCGGACGATCCTGGCGGGCGCGGCCCGGCTGCCGGTCGTCCCGGCGCCGAACTGGCGGTTCCAGCCGGTGGACGTCCGCGACGTCGCCGGGCGACTGGCCGAGCTGGCCGTCGGCGATCCCGCGGGCCGGGTGCCCGACTTCGGCGGGCCCGAGGTGCGGCCGGCCGCGGACCTGGCGCGGGCGGTGCTCGCCGCGTCCGGGCGCAGCCGCCGCGTGCTGCCGGTTCGCTTACCGGGCAAGCTTTTCGGCGCCTACGCCGCGGGCGGCAACCTCGCGCCGGACCATGCGGACGGCGTGATCACGTTCGACCAGTACCTGGCGGAGCGGACGGATCCGGCGGCGTTGCGTTACCGCTGACCTCCCGCGGGGTCACCAGGAGCTTCAGCACGTCGCTGAACAGCGTGTCCGGCACGGCGGCGGCCTCGACACCGCGCTCCACGGCCAGCCCGTTGGACAGCGCGAGCACCACCACCGCCAGCTGCTCCGGCGGCAGCGGCAAGTCGAGGCCGTGCTGTGACGCGGCTTTGGCTATCGCCGTGGTGACGGCTTCGCGCAGCTGGGCGCGACGCCGCGCGAGTCCGCTGTGGACGGTCGGGTTCCGCATCGCGATGCCCCAGTACTCCAGCAGCAGCCGGTGCCACGTCGCGTCGGTGTCGATGCCGCTCGCCAGCCGCGCGCCGGCCTCCGCGGTGGCCTCGTCGAGGTCGGCCAGGTCGCTGAACACCGTGGTGGCCAAGTGCATCCGGTCGACGATGTGCTCCTCCATGATCGTCAGCACGAGGTCGTCGCGCCCGGAGAAGTTCGAGTAGACCGCGCCCTTGGTCAGCCCGGCCGCGGCCGCGATCTCGTTCAGCGACGTCGCCGCGATGCCCTGGCGGGCGAACACCTCGGTGGCGGCGTCGATGATCCGACGCCGGGTTTCGGCCCGGGCCGGGCGGCGGCGTGGGGCAGGAGAGGCAGCCATGGCCGTCACGCTACAACCCCCTCACCTGGAGGTTTTTCATTGACTGTGATCCAGGTCATCTGGTAGGCATCTCACTCGATACCGGTCGGTATCGAGTAGGAGGTCTCGTGCCCACTGTCAGCGTCGACATCCGCCGAAAGCTCTCCGCACTCGCCAGCACGCTCGCCGCCGTGGCGCTCACCGCCACGGCCCTGACCGCGGCCGCGCCGCCCGGGGCCGCCGCCGCGCTGCCGCCGAACCCCGCGGACGACCCGTTCTACGCCCAGCCCGCGCCGTTCCCGGACGCCGCGCCGGGCACCGTGCTCGACTCGCGCCCGGTCACCATCCGCGCGCTCACCCTGCCCGTGCCCGTCCAGGCGTGGCAGGTGAAGTACCGCTCCAACGACACGCGCGGCAACCCGATCGCGGACGTCGCGACGGTCCTGCAGCCGTCCGGCCCCGCGCCGTCCGGCGGCCGGAAGCTCGTGTCGTACCAGACCGCGCAGGACGGGCTCAGCACCGACTGCGCGCCGTCGTACGCACTGGCCACCGGCACCGCGCTCCCAGCCGAAGAGCTGGCGCTGATGCTTCCGCTGGCGGCTGCCGGGTACACCGTGGTCACGGCCGACTACGAGGGCCCGAACTCGGAGTGGACCGCCTCGGTCAACACCGCCCACGGGGTGCTCGACGGCATCCGCGCGGCCCAGTCGTTCGGCCCGGCCGGGCTCGCGGGCCCGGCCACGCCGACCGGGCTGATCGGCTACTCGGGCGGCGCGCTCGCGAGCGAATGGGCCAACGAGATCCAGCCGTCCTACGCGCCGGAGCTGAAGTTCGCCGGCGTCGCGGCCGGCGGGGTGCCCGCGGACCTCGGTTACGTCGCCCGGCGCATCGACGGCGGGCCGTTGTCCGGGATCTACATCGGGGCCGCCGTCGGCCTCAGCCGCGCGTACCCGGAGATCAACACGGACCAGCTGCTGAACGCCCGTGGCAAGCAGGCCTGGGCCGACACCGGGAAGCAGTGCATCAACCAGTTCAGCGTGAGCCAGGCGTTCCGCCGGATGAGCGACTACACGACGGTGCCGCAGCTGCTCGACGTGCCCGCGGTGAAGCAGGTGATCGCCGAGAACACCATGGGCCGCTTCAAGCCCGGCTCGCCGATCTACTTCTACCAGGGCATCTTCGACGAGCTGGCGCTCACGCCGCCGGTGGACAAGCTGGTGAGCACCTATTGCGCGCAGGGGGTTCCGGTGCAGTACAACCGGATCCCGGTCGGCGACCACGTCACGGTCGCGGTGCAGGGCGCGCCCGGCGCGCTGGCCTACCTGCACGACCGGCTGAACGGCAAGCCCGCGCCCAGCAACTGCTGAAGCGCGGCGGGCGGTGCGTCACGGCCGGGGGAGGGCCGGAACGCACCGCCCGCGTCAGCTCTGCACGAAGAAGTGCCAGCCGACCCACCACCACGCGAGCACGAGCGCGATCCGCGTCGAGCGCTTGCGCATCAGCGCGGCCAGCACGGTGGTGAGCGGCGGGATCTTCTTCGGGAACAGGTGGCTCGCGCCCCACAGGGCCACGGCGGCGAACACGATCACGCCGAACCCGATTTCGGTGACTAGCCTGCTGTTCACGCCCGCCTCCTCGCCGCGGCGGCGCGCAGCATGGCCAGGCCGGCGGCGGCCCAGACGCCGAGCGCCAGCGCCTGCACGACGCGGTTGTCCAGCATCGGGTCGACCAGGTCGCTCATCGTCGGATGGGTGAGCGAGAGGCCGCCGGCCGCCTGCTCGTAGACGAACGAGACCAGCTCCCAGACACACCAGCCGACGGCCACCGCGACCCAGACCCAGCCACGCCGGGGCGCCGGGTCCGTCGCGGGCACGGACGGCTCCCGCCACTCGAGGACCAGCGCGCCGAGGCCGATCGCGGAGACGGTCAGGAGCATCGGCACGGTCTCGCGGCCGAACACCAGCGCCACCAGCGCGACGGCCACGACCAGGCTGAGCCCGGGCAGCCGCGCGGGCGCGCCCAGCATCGCCGAGTCGCCCAGCCCGGCGGCGCCGTGGCGCTCGGTGAACAGCAGCAGGACGGCGGCGGCGAAGAAGATCAGCGCGTCGGCCGGCGCGCCCCGGATCCAGTGCGCGAGCGCGGCGATCACCAGCCCGGCGACCGGCAGGTCCACGGCGAGCCGGCTGCGGTCGTACTCGGCCGGGCGGTCTTCGGGAGAGTGGAAAGCCATCTGCGACGTGCCCCTTCGCGTGCCGGTCCTGCCCCATGGCAACACCGGATCGGGTGCTCGGCTTCCCCTGACGGGTGTGATCTGGTCGCTGTCCCCTGTTCTGGACAACCGCGGTTCCCGCCGTTCGGCGTGGACGTTAATTCGGAAGATTCTTGACCGGGTTCGGGCAGACATCATATGTTTGCCGGGCTGCACGACCACAGTCACGACCGCATCCCGACCGGTTTCCGCCTTCAACGCCGAACGGACCCGTCATGCCGAACCTCCCTGTGCCCCCCACCCGGCGGACCTTCCTCAAGCTCGGCGGAGCGGTGGGCGCCGGCTTCGCTTTGAGCGGGTTTCGCCCGTTCACCGCGCAAGCCGCGCCCGCCCGCCCGGCGACCGCGGACCTCGTCGCCGACCCCGCCGCGACCACGCTCTGGTACCCCGCGCCGGCGGTGGAGGAGCACGTCATCGAGCAGGCCCTCCCGATCGGGAATGGTCGGATCGGTGGCCTGGTCGGCGGAGACCCCGCGGCGGACTTCCTCTACTTCACCGACGCGTCGCTCTGGACCGGCACGCTCAACGACGAGCTGGACTCCGACGGCCAGTTCCCCTACGAGCGCGTCCAGTTCGGCAGCTTCGGCCTGCTCGCCAAGGTGCGGCTCAAGATTCCCGGGCACACCGGGGTGTCCGGCTACCGGCGCGCCCTGGACCTGAGCAACGGGCTGGTCACCGCGACGTACGGCGTCGGGGGCGCGAAGTACCGGCGTGAGGTCTACGCGAGCCATCCCGACGACGTCGTGGTGATCCGGCTGAGCCAGCAGGGCGGCGGCTCCTACACCGGCTCGGTGACGCTGGAGGGGACCCGCGGCGAGACGCCGACGGCGGGCGACGGGGTCGTCTCGCTCGGCGGCAAGTTCGACAACGGGCTGAAGTACGCCTCCGTCGTCACCGCCGCGAGCCGGGGCGGCCGGGTCGCGGTCAACGGCACCGACGTCACCTTCACCGGCTGCGCCGAGGTGGTGATCGTGGTCTGCGGCGGCACCAACTACGTGCCCGACGCCGCGCGCGACTACCTGGACGCGGCGGCGGAACCGTCCACAGTGGCCGCCGGCAAGGCGAAGGCCTCGGCCGCCGCGTCCGGCACCGCGCTGCTGGCCACGCACGTCCAGGACTACCGGCGGCTGTACGAGCGGATGACCGTCGACCTGGGACGGTCGCCGGACAGCAAGCGCGCGCTCGACTCGTGGTCGCGCCTGACCGCGCGCCACGCCGATCCCGCCACGCCCGACCCCGAGCTGGAAGCCAGCTACCTGCAGTTCGGCCGTTACCTCGTGATCACCGGCTCGCGCGACAGCCTGCCGATCAGCCTGCAGGGGCTGTGGCTGAACAACAACACGCCGGACTGGATGAGCGACTACCACACCGACATCAACATCCAGATGAACTACTGGCTGCCCGACCGCGCCGGGCTGTCCTCGTCCTTCGCCGCGTTGGCCGACTACTGCCTGGCGCAGCTACCGTCCTGGAGCGACACCACGCAGCGGCTGTTCAACGACCCGCGCAACCGGTTCCGCAACTCCAGCGGGAAGATCGCCGGCTGGGCGGTGGCGTTCTCCACCAACATCTACGGCGGCTCCGGCTGGTGGTGGCACCCGGGCGGCAACGCCTGGCTGTGCAACAACCTGTGGGACCACTACGCGTTCACCCAGGACCGCGCCTACCTCGCCCGGATCTACCCGCTGCTGAAGGGCGCGTGCGAGTTCTGGGAGTCCCGGCTGATCGAGATGACCGTGGACGGCAAGGTCGTGCTCGTCGACGACGCCGACTGGTCGCCCGAGCACGGCCCGCAGGACACGAAGGGCAACACCTACTCGCAGGAGATCGTCCACAACCTGTTCGGCCACTACCGGGAGGCGACCGAGCTGCTCGGCCGCGACCGCCCGTACGGGAAGACGGTCTCCGGCCTGCAGGCGCGGCTGCACCTGCCGACGGTCAGCCCGGTCACCGGCTGGCTGCAGGAGTGGCTCTCGCCGGACAACCTCGGCGAGACGGCGCACCGGCACCTCTCGCCGTTGATCGGGTTCTTCCCCGGCGACCGGATCACCACCGACACCGCTCCGGCCGAGCTGCTGGACGGGGTGCGGAACCTGCTCGTCGCGCGCGGCATGGACAGCTTCGGCTGGGGCTGCGCCTGGCGGTCGTCCTGCTGGGCGCGGCTGAAGGACGCCGACCGCGCGTACCAGCTGTTCCTCACCGTGCTGCGGCCCTCGGTGGACAACGGCAACGGCACGGCGGCGAACTTCTTCGACATGTACAGCCAGGGCAGCTACACGATCTTCCAGATCGACGCGAACCTCGGCGCGCCGACCGCGATGCTGGAGATGCTGCTGTACTCCCGCGCCGGCGTGATCGAATTCCTGCCGGCGCTGCCCTCGGCTTGGGCGGACTCCGGGCGCGTGACCGGGATCGGCGCGCGGGGCGGGTTCGAAGTGGACCTGGAGTGGCGCCACGGCAAGGTCACGAGGGCGACCGTGCGCAGCGTCGGCGGCACCGAGACAGAGCTGCGCGCGGGGAGCTGGAGCCGGAAGATCAAGCTCCGTCCGCACCAGTCGGTCACGGTCACGCCGCACTGAGCCCGCGCGTCTCGACGGTCCGCTCTCGAACGGTATAGCGTTCAACTATTCGAGGGCGGGCTGGTCCGGGAGGCAGTATGAATATTCTGTTGTGGGTTTTCGCGGGCGTCACCGCGGCGGTTTACCTGGGCGCGGGCGGCATGAAGCTGGTGACGCCGCGGGAGAAGCTGCTGGAGAACCCGAACCTGGGCTGGGTCAACGACTTTTCGGCCGGAGCGGTGAAGCTCATCGCGCTCGCCGAGGTGCTCGGCGCGATCGGGCTGATCCTGCCCTGGGCGCTGGACATCGCGCCGGTGCTGACGCCGATCGCGGCCGTCGGCCTGGTGATCGTGGCGGCCGGCGCGATCGTGGTGCACGCGCGGCGCAAGGAGCCGAAGGCGGTGCCGGTCAACGTGGTGCTGCTGGTGCTGGCCGCTTTCGTGGCGGTGGGCCGCTTCGCCGGGTGACCAAACTGGACCGGCGTCCCGGTCACCGGTCACCGCTCGCCGGGCGCGCCTGGCCGCGCTCCGGCCCGCGTTCGGCGCGCCCGGCGGCCGGTGCCCGCCGCGGCCGCGGGAACTGGCCTACCCTGGGGGCCTGAACAGGGACGGGAGGCCCGCCGGTGGACGTCGACCTGCGGAAGGTCCGGTATTTCGTTGCCGTGGCCGAGGAACTTCACTTCGGCCGGGCGGCGGAGCGGCTGCACATCGCGCAGCCCGTGCTGTCGCGGCAGGTGCGCGCGCTGGAGGACGAGCTGCGCGCGCAGCTGTTCGTCCGGGACCGGCGTTCCACGGAGCTGACCGCCGCCGGGCGTCAGCTGCTGGAGGACAGCCGGCCGCTGCTCGCGGCGGCGGACGCGCTGAAACGGCGCGTGGCCCGGGCGGCGCGCGGCACGGCGAGCTTCACCATCGGCTTCATGCCCGGCATCACGGTCACCGAAGCCGTGCGGGCGCTGACCGCCCGCCACCCCGGGCTGGAGGTCGAGCTGGTCCGGACCACCTGGGACGACCAGACCGAGGTGCTGCACGACGGCCGGGCGGACGTCAGCGTGGTCCGGCTGCCGGTCGAGCCGCGCGGCCTGTCCGTGCGGCCGATGTTCGAAGAGCCCCGCGTCGCGGTGCTGCCGGCCACGCATCGCTTGGCGGGCAAGGAGTCCGTGAACATCACCGACCTCGCCGCGGAGCACCTGCTCAACGATCCCGACGCCGTGCCGGAGTGGCGGGACATCGCCGAGGAGCTGCGGGTCGGCGGCCGGCCCCGGGCGCACGGGTTCCACAGCATCGAAGAGAAGCTGGAGCACGTCGCGGCCGGGCTGGGGATCGCGATCGTGCCACTGTCCACTTCGGAGTACTACACCCGGGCGGACGTGGCGTGCGTGCCCGTCGCCGACCTCCCGCCGAACCAGGTGAGCCTGGCCTGGATGGCCTCCCGCCGCTCGCGGCTGATCCACGACTTCGCCGAGATCGTCACGGCCTGAGGCCCGGTGGGGGAGCCGGGCGGGCTGCTCCGCTTCAGCACGTCGACTGCGAGCGCTTGTGCTTGTGGCGTATTTAAGGTATTCCTTAAATGCACTGCTGGACGGGCCCGAGGAGGGGACGAGCACGACGATGGAAACCCTGGATCGCACCCTCGGCGCGCTCGCGCATCCGGTGCGCCGCGAGATTCTCGACCGGCTGACCGCGGGGCCGAAGTCGGTGACCGAGCTGGCCGAACCGTTCGACCTGTCGCTCCCGGCGGTGTCGATGCACATCCGCACCCTGGAGAAGGCCGGGCTGGTGACCAGGAGCCGGGACGCGCAGTGGCGGCCCTGCGCCCTCGCCGCCGAGCCCATGGGCGAGCTGTCGGAATGGCTCGAAGGCTACCGCCGGTTCTGGGAGCAGAGCCTGGACCGGCTCGACGCCTATGCGCAGACCGTGAAACGGGGGGAATCCGCCGATGCCGCGCCCACTGAGGATTGAGGACGCGCTGCTCTCGCCGCGCGAGGTCGTCGTCACCCGCACCGTGAAGGCCGAACGGAGTCTGGTGTGGCGGCTGTGGACCGAATCGCGTCATCTCGCGCAATGGTGGGGGCCGCACGGCTTCACCAATCCGGAGTGCGCGATCGACCCGCGGCCCGGTGGCCGCCTGCGCATCCTGATGCGCTCGCCGGACGGCGACGAGTACCTGAACGTCGGCACCCTGCAGGTGATCGACCCGCCGGCGCAGATGGTCTTCACCGTTGCCCTGCTGAATCCGGACGGCAGCCGCCGGCTGGAAAACCGCGTCACGGCCGATTTCGCCGCCCGTGGCCCGGAAACCGAGGTGACAGTCCGGGTAGAAGTACTGCACGCCACCCCCGAAGCGCGGGAAAACCTCGCCGGAATGAGCGACGGCTGGACCGACAGCCTGCACCGGCTGTCAGTGCTTGCCGAGGAAGGAACCGTCTCATGAGGCGACTGGTATTGAAGATGTCGATGAGCTTCGACGGGTATGTCGCCGGGCCCGGCGGTCAGATCGACTGGATCATGCGCACCCTCGATCCCGAGGCCACGGCCTGGATCGAGCAGACGCTGTGGCAGGCGGGGGCCCACCTGGTCGGCCGGCGCACCTACGCCGACATGGCCGGCTACTGGCCGACGTCCACCGAACCGCTGGCCGCCCCGATGAACGCCATCCCGAAGATCGCGTTCTCGCGATCCGGCACCCGGGAATCCGAGCCGACAACCGCGTTGCGCAATGCGGTTGACGCGCAGCGCGAGGCCGGGCTGCCCGTCGTGCCGCCGGCCGACGGCTGGGACGACACCCGCGTACTCGGCGCCGACCTCGCCGCGGAGATCGCGGCGCTCAAAGCGGAACCGGGCAAGGACCTGCTCGCCCACGGTGGCGCTTCCTTCGCCCGGAGCCTGGTCGAGCTCGGCCTGATCGACGAGTACCGGCTGCTCGTTCACCCGGTCGTGCTCGGCTCCGGGCTCGCGCTCTTCTCCGGGGTGGCCGCGTTCGACCTCACGGCCGTCCAGACGACGACGTTCTCCAGCGGGATCGTGGGAGTCGTTTTCCGGCCGGCGCGGTAACGTCGTGTTCAGATTCGCCGGGCCTCCGCAGTGGACACCGGGGGAGTGGCCTCGACCCCGTGCAGGACCGACGCCAGGATCTCGGCGCCGCGCACCACGCGGGGGCCCGGGCGGTTGAAGTAGGACGGGCCGTCCAGCAGCCAGACCTCGCCCGCGCGGACGGCGGGCAGCTGGTCCCAGCCGGGCAGCCCGGTGAGCAGGGGCAGTTCGGCAGCGGTGCGGTCCGGGGCGAAGCCGCACGGCAGTACCAGCAGAACGTCCGGGCGGGCGGCGACCACGGCGTCCCACGGCATCGGCCGGGTGTGCTCGCCGGGTTCGGCCAGCAGCGGTGTGCCGCCGGCCGCGGTGATCTGCTCGGGCACCCAATGCCCGGCGGGCCACAGCGGGTCGAGCCATTCGAGCGCCACCACCCGAGGGTGCGGCCGTCCGGCGACGCTCGCGCGGACGGTGTCCAGCCGCGCCGACAGCGCCCGCACCCGTTCGCGGGCCAGCGCGGGAACGCCCAGTGCGTCGCCGAGAGTCGTGACGCAGCCGAGCACTTCGGCCAGCCGCCGCGGTTCGAGGCTCAGCACCCGCGGCCCGGCGTCGAGCATCCGCACGGCCTCGGCGACGCGGGTGTAGGAGACGGCGCAGACCTCGCACAGGTCTTGCGTGAGGACCAGGTCGGGGGCGAGCCCGGCGAGCCGCGCGGTGTCCACGGAGTAGAGGGACGAGCCGCGGTGCGCCGAGCCGCCCACGGCGTCGGAGATCTCGCGGCTGGAGAGCACCGCGTCGTCCAGATCGGCAGCGGTGACCACGGGGACCGCCTCGACGCCCGGCGGCCAGTCGCACTCGTGGGTGCGGCCGACCAGGTCATCGAGCCGGCCCAGCTCCGCGACCAGGTCGGTCGCGGCCGGAAGGAGCGAGACGATCCGCATGCGTCCACCGTAGACCCGGCTACGGGAGACTTCTGTATAACGCCCTATACGGCCTGGCGCTCGCGTCGAGACTGGAGCGTCGGTTCCGGCAGGACCAAAAGCCGCACGGACTCAGTGGCCGAACGACCCGATGTCACCGTTGGCGGTGGCGACGCCGTAGCCGCTCGCGTCGGCCTCCTTGATCACCTTGCCGTCCACCTCGATGCTCACGTGGATCGAGCCGGAGCCGCCGGCCTGGGCGATCACGCTGACCAGCTGGAACGCCTGGCCGTCGGGCAGTTCGATGCTCTTCTGCCACGGCAGCTTCACGTTCGATTCGGTGCTGCTGGAGGTCATGCCGTCGTTGGTGTAGCTGATCGTGCCGGCCTTGCCGGTCCCGGTGACCTTGTAGACGACGGTGTGCTTGGCGGCTCCGTTCGGGGCGCCGGCCGCGGGCGCGCCGAGCGACGCCACGGGCGGCGCGGCCGGCAGTGAGTTCGCGGTGTCCGTGACGGCCTTGCCGAACGCGGCGACCCAGACGATGCAGATGACCAGGCCGAGGGCCGACACGATGATCCCGGCGAGGGCGAGGCCCTTGTTCGTCGCCCCGCCCTTGTTCGCCCGGGCGAACCCGAGGATCGACAGGATGAGCCCGACGATCACCAGCGGCCACGCGACCACGCCGATGAACGGGATGGGCGAGAAGACCAGGCCGATAAGGCCGGTCACGAACCCGGCGGTGCCGAGGCCGTTGCGGGGGAGGGCGGCGGGGTACGGGGCCGCGGGCGGGTAGGGCTGCTGACTGGTCACGGTGATCCTCTCGAATGGGTCGAGTGGTCAGTCGCGGGCCTGGGCGGTTTGTTACGGTCCGTTACAGGTTCGTGTCGTCGGCACACGGTCGCGCCGGCTCAGAGCGCCTCGTCCAGCGCGGCCAGCAGGGAAGACGCCCGCACATCAACGTCCTCGGCCTGCAGTTCGTTGGTCGTGAAGGAAAAACCCACCCCGCGCGACGGCCACGCTCCGTGGCGGCCGCCGCCGGCGCCGGAGTGGCCGAAGGCGGCCGGGTCCGCGGTCGAAGGGCCGTAGGTGCCGATCGGGTCGGCGAGTTCGTAGCCGAGGCCGAAGCGCAGGGGGCGGTCGTTGATCGCGTCCACGCCCTCGGACCAGGTGCGCGTCGCCTGGGCCAGCACGGCGGCGGGCGCCAGCGCGCCGGTCAGCAGCAGGTCGTACAGCCGCGCCATGGCAGGGGCCGTGGCGACGGCGCCGCCGGCCGCGAGTTCGGCACCGCGGTAGGCGGGGGAGTTCATCGTGTCGGTCGAGTCCAGCAGGCCGCGGTACATGCGGGAAACGATCTGCCGCCGCTCGGGATCCTGCAGGAACGTGCTGATCCGGTAGCCGGGCGCGCGCCGCAGCGTCGCCACCGGGACCGGCTCCGGGGTGCCCAGCCGCAGGTCGAGGCCGTGTGGCGCGGCCAGCAGGTCGTGCACCAGCTCGCCGACGCGTTCGCCGGTGACCCGCTGGAGCAGCTCGGTGACGAGGTAGCCGTAGGTCAGCGCGTGGTAGGCCACCTTCGTGCCCGGCGTCCACAGTGGACGTTGCGCGGCGAGGGCGGCGGCGTTCGCCGCGTTGTCCGCCATCGGCAGGTCCGGCTCGACGTAGGGCAGGCCCGCCGAGTGCGCCAGCACCTGCGACACCGTCACATCCGCCTTGCCGGCCGCGGCGAACTCCGGCCAGTACCGCGCCACGCGCTCGCCCGGGCCCAGCAGCCCGCGCGCGGTGAGGATCGCGACCACGGTCGCGACGATTCCCTTGGTACCGCTGAAAACCACGACCCGGGTGTCCCGCGCCCACGGCACGCCGGGCGCCGCCGACCCGCCCCACAGCTCCACGACCGGCTCCCCACGGCGTACGACGCTGAACGCCACGCCGCCCGACGAAGCCGCGACGATGTCGGCGAACGCCGAGCGCACCGCCTCGAACCCGGGCCGTACTTCGCCGTGGACCGTCATAACCGCGGCGTATTCGCCAGCAGCTCGCGGGTGTAGGAATGCGAAGGGGCCCTCAGCACGTCATCGACCGTACCCTCCTCCACGATCTCCCCGCCGCGCAGAACGGCGACGCGGTCGGCGACTTCGGGCGCGAGCGCGATGTTGTGCGTGACGAACAGCATCGCCATGCCCAGCTCCCGTCGCAGTTCGCCGAGCAGCTCGACGATCGTGGCCTGCACCGAGACGTCGAGTGCCGACGTCACCTCGTCGCACACCAGCACGTCCGGCGTCGTGACGAGCGCGCGGGCGATCGCGGCCCGCTGCCGTTCCCCGCCGGAGAGCTGGTCGGGCAGCCGGTTCGCCAGCTCGCGCCCGAGCCGGACCCGGTCCAGCATCTCGGCGACGCGGTCCCGTCGCTGCGTCCGCGACAGCGAAGTGAGCCGTACCAACGGAACCTCGATCGACTGCGCGATGGTCTTGCGCGGGTTCAGCGACGAGAACGGGCTCTGGAACACGTACTGGATCCGCCGCCGCTCGTCGTTGCTGCGCTGCCGGGTGGCGGCCGCGAGCGGCGTGCCCTCCAGCGCGACGGTGCCGGTGTACTCCCGCGCGAGCCCGGCGATGCACTGCGACAGCGTGGTCTTGCCGGACCCGGATTCGCCCAGCAGCAGCACGCATTCGCCGCGTGTCACCGAGACGTCGACGCCGCGCAGCACCTGCAGGTCGCCGAAGGAGACGTGGATCCCGCGCGCCGCCAGCACCGCGTCCGACGGCGGGGGAGCGGCGCCCGCGTCCGCGTCGAGGTCGGGCACCACCGACAGCAGACGCCGGGTGTACGCGTGCGCCGGCCGTCGCAGGACCTGCTCCGCGGGCCCGGTCTCGACCACGTCGCCCTGGTACATCACCGCGACCCGGTCGGCCAGCTCCGCCACCACGGCCAGGTCGTGCGTGATGTAGAGCGCCGCGACGCGGTGCTCGGCCGTCAACGAGCGCACGGTCTCCAGCACCAGCGCCTGGGTCATCACGTCGAGCCCGGTGGTCGGCTCGTCGAGCACGACCACGCTCGGCCGGCAGGCGAACGCCATCGCGATGCCCACGCGCTGCTGCTGCCCGCCCGAGAGCTGGTGCGGGTACCGGCGCCGGTAGGCCTCGTCCGCGGGCAGCCCGACCTCGGCCAGCACCTCGGCCACGCGGTCCTCGACCGGGCCCGGATAGCCGTGCGTCTCCAGGACTTCCGCGATCTGCAGGCCGATCCGCAACGCCGGGTTCAGCGACAGCGCGGGGTCCTGCGGGATGTAGGCGATCACGTTGCCGCGCAGCTTCCGGCGCCCGGCGGCGTCGAGGGCGAGGATGTCGACGGGCTCGCCGCCGCGGGGGCGCACGGTCACCGCGCCGCCCGCGGAGACCAGGCCGCGCCGGAAGTGCCCGAGCGCGGCCAGCCCGGCCGTGGTCTTGCCGGAGCCGGACTCGCCGACCAGCGCGAGCACCTCCCCGGGCGCGATCGCGTACGAGACGCCGCCGAGCACGCGGCGGCCCGCCGCCGTCCGGACCGCCAGCCCGGTCACCTCGAGGGCGAGCGCGGCGGGGCCGGTCGAGTGCTCGGTCATGAGCGGGCCTCCCGGGTGCGCCCGGCCGCGGCCGAGGCGAGCGAGTCGAACACGAGGTTGGTGCCGACGGCGAGCAGCGCGATCGCGACCACCGGCAGCAGCACGCCCCACGGCTGCACGACGAGCGCGATCCGGTTCTCGTTGATCATCAGGCCCCAGTCGGCCGTGGGCGGCTGGATGCCGAGGCCCAGGAACGACAGCGACGCGATGTAGCCGATGGAGCAGATCAGCCGCAGGCCCAGCTCCACCATCATCGGGCCGGTGATGTTCGGCAGGATCTCGCGCAGCAGGATCTGCCCGCGCGGCACCGCGTACATCTCGGCCGCGCGGACGTAGTCGTTGTCCCGCACCTCGACCGTGGCCTGGCGGGCGACGCGCGCGGTGCGGGGCGCGTGCGTCAGCCCGATCACCAGCACCAGCAGCCAGCCCTTCGGCCCGATCACCGCGATCGCGAGCAGCGCGATGACCAGCTGGGGGAAGGACAGCAGGACGTCGTTGCCACGCATCAGGATGCTGTCGAGCCAGCCGCCGCCGTAGCCCGCGACCAGGCCGAGCAGGGTGCCCAGCACCATGCCCAGCACAGTGGCGAGCACCGCGTACAGCAGCAGGGTGGTGCCGCCGGCCAGGAACCGGGTGAGCACGTCGCGGCCGAGGCCGTCGGTGCCCGCGATCCCGTCCGGCTTGAACGGCTTGCCCGCGAAGTCCGTGGCGCTGTAGCCGGTCAGCACCGGGCCGAGCCACGGGCCGAGCAGCGCCACCAGCACCACGACCCCGGCGAGCACCGTGCCGACCTTGGTCTGCGGGAACGCCCAGGCCGTGCGCCACAGCCCGGCGGCTTTCACCGGTACTTCTTCGGACACGGCGGGCACAGTTTCCACGGCGGTCATCGGACAGCCTCCAGTGTCTTGCGGGACACCCGCACCCGGTCGGCGGCACGAGCAGGCTGCCGCGATTGTGTGCTCATGCCGCCTCCGTCCGCAGCTTCGGATTCGCCAGGATGCCGACGACATCGGCGAGCAGGTTCACCACGATGTACACCGCGGCGATGATCAGCGTGATCGCCTGGACCACGGCGACGTCACGCTTGGCCACCGCGTCGATCAGCGCCTGGCCGATGCCGGGGTAGCGGAACAGGAACTCGACCACCACGGCCCCGCCGGCGAGCCAGGCCAGCTGCACCGCGACCACCTGCGCGACCGGCCCCACGGCGTGCGGCAGCGCGTGGCGCACCAGCACGGTTCGCTCGCGCAGGCCCTTGAGCCGGGCCATCTCGACGTAACCGGAGTCGAGGACGTCGTTCATGGTCCCGCGCATCATCCGGCTGATGTAGGGCGTCACCACCAGCACCAGCGTCACCACGGGCAGCACGAGCTGGCCCGGCTGCCGCCACACCGCCTCGCCGGGCGGCGTGAGCGTGACCGACGGCAGCACCTTGAACACCGTGGTCGCGAACAGCACGATCAGCGACACGCCGATGACGAACTCCGGCAGCGCCGCGATCACCAGGCTGATCCCCGACACGGCCTGGTCGGCCGCCCGGCCGCGGCGCAGCGAGCTCCAGGTGCCGAGCGCGAGGCCGAGCGGGGCGGCGATCACGGCGGCGAGCACCAGCAGCAGCAACGACGCCGAGACGCGGTCGCCGAGCAGCGCCGTCACCGGGCCCTGGGTGGAGGTCGACGTGCCGAGGTCGCCGGTGAGCAGCCCGCCCAGCCAGTCCAGGTAGCGCTGCCAGACCGGCTCGTCGAGGTGCAGCTGGTGCTGCAGCGCGGCGATCCGCTCCGGCGTCGCCTGCTGGCCGAGGATGGCGCGGGCGGGGTCGCCCGGCAGCAGCAGCGTCGCGACGAACACCAGCAGCGTCACCAGCCACAGCACGGCGAGGCTGACCAGCAGGCGTTTGACGATCAGGCGGGTCATGCCGCACCTCCTCCGGCTGTGCCGAGCCAGGCCTCACGGAACTGGTAGCCCGACAGCGAGACCCCGGTCCGGTCGGGCACCAGCCCGGCGACGTAGGCCTGGTGGGCGTCCACCTGGTCGACGAAGCCCCAGACGATCAGCCCGCCCCGGTCGTACTCGATCCGCTGGGCCTGGCGCAGCAACGCGTCCCGGGCCTGGGTGTCCACAGTGGAGCTGGCGCGGGTGACCAGGTCGGTGAACTCCGGGTCGCTCCAGTGGGTCTCGTTGTACGGCGACTTCGGCAGCGAGCCGTTCGCGACCTGCGGCAGGTAGTTGCGGGTGTACCAGAAGTCCTGCGCGAAGTCCCAGGACAGGTAGTTCTCCCCGTAGAACGTGGTGGTGTCGAGCTTGCGGATGCGGACATTCACCCCAGCCGCCTTCGCCTGCTGCTGGAACACCTGCGCCGCCTCGACCGCGCCCGCCTGGATCGGCGCGGTGACCAGCTCGATGTCGAGGTCCGGCTTCCCGGCCGCGGCCAGCAGCTGTTTCGCCTCGTCGATGTTCTGCTTCCGCTGCGGCAGTTCTCTCGCGTACGCGGGGTCGAACGGCGCGTACAGGTCGTTGCCCACCCGGCCCTGGCCGCTGAGCACCTGGTTGATCATCTGCTCGCGGTCCACCACCAGCCGCAGCGCCTGGCGCACCCGCACGTCGTCGAACGGCGGCCGGTCCACGCGCATCGTGAACGGCAGCCAGGTGCCGGTGCCGGAGGTCAGCACGCGCATGCGCGGATCGCTGCGCAGCACGTCGACCAGCGCCACCGGGACCTGGTCGATCGCGTCCACCTGCGACGACAGCAGCGCGTTGATCCGGGCGTCGTCGTCGGCGAAGTTGATCAGCACCAGCTGGTCGGCGTAGGGCTGGCCGGGCCGCCAGTAGTGCTCGTTGCGCACGAACGTGCTCTGCAGCCCGGCGGTGAACCGGTCGAGCCGGAACGGCCCGGTGCCGATCGGCCGCTTCACGTCGAAGTCGGCCGGCACGATGCCGAGCGAGTACTGGCCGAGCAGATCGTCGAAGCCGGCGTTCGGCTCGGTCAGCCGGAACTCCACCGTCATGCTCCCGGACGGCACCACCTCGCCGAGCATGGTCAGCCCGGCGGCGCCGCTCTTCGGGTCCTTCGGGTCGGTGATCCGCTTGAACGTGGCCACCACGTCGGCGGGCGTGACCGGGCGGCCGTCGTGGAACTTGACGCCCTCGCGCAGCACCGCGGTCCACGTCCGGGCGTCGGCCGACGAGGTCAGCGACTGCGCCACCACCGGCTGCAGCCGGTACTCGTGGTCGCGGATCAGCAGCGGCTCGTAGAGGTTGATCACCCGCGCGATGTCCGGGTTGGTCGCCGGGATGTGCGGGTCGAGGGTGTCGGACGCGCCGCCGCCGGTGACGCCGACGCGCAGCGTGCCGCCGCGCCGCGGTGGACCGGTGGGCGCGGCGGCCGCGACGCCGCTCCCGCCGCACGCCGTGAGCAGGGGAGCGGCGCCCAGAATCGCGGCACCGCCGACGGCCGCGGTCAAGAACCGGCGGCGGGACAGGGAATTCGGCTTACTGTGCTGTTCGGTACTAATCCGACGGCAGCCACGGCGGAAAAGGGTTTCTTCGAGCAGATCGGCTGCGGACCGTGTCCGCCTGCTTTCGGTCGGATCAGTACATCGTGCTTCCATAGGAGTCTTTTCGGTGGGGACGGTGTTCGGGAGGTTCAAGCGATCGCGCGCCCCGCGTAGTCCGGGACCGGGCTGGCGTACTGGCGGAGCCGCTCCGCGATGTCGTCGGGGAACGGCGAGGCTCTGCCGCCGGCGACGTGCAGGCACAGCAGTTCTTCGGTGGCCACCAGCTCGTCGGCGACGCGCATCTCGTGGCACAGCCGGGTTTTCTTCGCCCCGACCGACAGCACGGACGTGGCCACCTCCAGCTCGGCGTCCGCGCCGACCTCACGCAGGTACCGGACGTGGGCCTCCACTGTGTACAGCGAGGCGCCGGTGGCCGTGCGGTACGCCGGGTCGAGGCCGGTGGCGTCCATCAGCGCGGTGGTGGCGTCGCCGAAGACGAGCACGTAGTAGGGCTCGGAGAGGTGGCCGTTGTAGTCGATCCACTCCGGACGGACCCGGTCGCGGTGGACCAGCGGCTCACCCACGGCGAGCCCGCCCGACGGCCTCCTGGATCGCGATGATCGCCCGGTCGCGCTCGGCGACGAGGTCGGCAATGGTGCGTTCACCCGCCTCCTCCTCACAGCCCTCGACTACGGCGTCGCGCAGCTTCTTGGTCAGCTCGGGCGCGTCGAGGCGGGTCCACGGCGATTTCAGCGACGGCCCGAAGTGGTCGAGCATGTGCGCCATGCCGCCCTCGCCGCCGGCCAGGTGGAAGGTGAGCATCGGGCCGTGGGCGGGCCAGCGCAGGCCGGGCCCGTCGGTGATCGCGGTGTCGATCTGCTCGACGGTGGCCTCGCCGTTCGCGACCATGTGCAGGGCCTCGCGCCACAGCGCCTCCTGCAGCCGGTTGGCGATGAAGCCGGGCACCTCGTCGTCCATGGTGATCACGGTCTTGCCCACGCGCCGGTAGAACGCGCTCGCCCACTCGACCGCCCACGGCGACGTCAGCTTCCCGCCGACGACCTCGACCAGCGGGATCAGGTACGGCGGGTTGAATGGGTGGCCCACCACGAGCCGCTCCGGCGTCTTCGCCGCGACCTGCATCTCGGTCATGCCGTAACCCGAGGTCGACGACGCGACGACCACCCCGGCCGCGGTGACCGCGTCGATGTCGGCCAGCAGCTTCTGCTTGAGCGCCAGGTCTTCCGGCGCGCTCTCCTGCACGAACCCGGCGCCCTCGACGGCCTCGGCGAGCGTCGCTGTGACGATCAGGTTGTCCCGGCTCGCCCCCTCGGCCAGGCCGAGGCTGGTGAGCGCGGGCCACGCGGCGTCGACCAGCCGGGTCAGCTTCGCGGCGGCGTCCGGCGCGGGGTCCCACGCCTGGACCCGGAAGCCCTGGGCGAGGAAGTGCGCGACCCAGCCGCCGCCGATCACCCCGGCGCCGACACAGGCGACGGTGTCCACCGTGTCCACTGTGGATACGTCAGGCATGGACCCGCTCCTTCAGGCCGAGGATCTCGCGGGCCCGGTCCGGCCCGACGACGGTGGCGCCGAGGTCCCGGACGATCCCGACGGCGCGCTCGACCAGCTGCCCGTTGGTCGCCTTGACCCCGCGGGCCAGGTACAGGTTGTCCTCCAGGCCGACCCGGACGTGCCCGCCGAGCAGCACCGACTGCGCGACCCACGGCATCTGGTCCCGGCCGATCGCGAACGACGCCCACTGCGCGCCCTCGGGCAGCATGTTCACCATGGCCTGCAGCAGCCCGGGGTCGGCGGGCGCGCCGTACGGGATGCCCATGCAGAGCTGGAACAGCGGCGGCGCGTCGATCAGGCCCTCCTCGACCATTTTGGACGCGAACCACAGGTGCCCGGTGTCGAAGATCTCCAGCTCGGGCTTCACCCCGAGTTCCTGGACGCGCCGGGCGCCGATGCGCAGCATGTCCGGAGTGGACACGTAGAGCTGGCTGCCCTCGCCGAAGTTCAGCGAGCCGCAGTCGAGCGTGCAGATGTCGGGCAGCAGCTCCTCGACGTGGGGGAGCCGGTCCAGCGCGCTGACCAGGTCGGTGCCGTCGACCGGCTTGAGCGGGTCCTCCTGGTCGAGCACCAGGTCGCCGCCCATGCCGGCGGTCAGGTTGACCACGACGTCCACATCGGACTCGCGGACCAGCCGCACCGCCTCCCGGTACAGCGCGACCTCCCGTGAGGGCGCCCCGGTGCCGGGCTCGCGGACGTGGATGTGCACCACCGCCGCGCCGGCGTTGGCGGCCTCGATCGCGCTGGCGGCGATCTCGGCGGGTGTGACCGGCACGTGCGGGCTCCGGCCGACGGTGTCCCCGGCGCCGGTGAGGGCGCAGGTGACGATGACCTCGTGGTTCATCAGGCTCCCTTGACGATCGACCTTTCGATGAAGTCGTGCAGGTGCGCGCGCATCGTGGCCACGGTGCTGCCGGGCTTGTGGGTGAGCACCTGGATGCCGAGCCCGTCGATCAGCGCGGTGAGCTGCTCGGTGGCGGCCTCCGGGTCGGTCACGTGGAACGCGTCCTGTTCCTGGCCGGTGCGGATGGTCATGAGGATGGTCCGGTGCCAGCGGTCGTACGAATCGGTGTACAGCGACCGCAGCGCCGGGTTCAGCGAGACCTCGTTCCACACCTGCAGCCAGACCGACCATTCGGCGTGCAGCACGCCGTCGGCCGGGAGTTGCAGCTCGACCAGCTTCAGCAGCCGGTCGTGGGCGCCGTCGACGGCGTGCAGCTCGGCGACCTGCCGGTCGAACGCGAGCTTCACGTTGCGCCGCAACGCTTCGTTGAGTACTTCGGTCTTGCTCGGGAAGTGGTAGTGGATGGTGGCGGTGCTGGTGCCGCACGCCTTCGCGATGTCCGCGATGCGCACCCGGTGGTAGCCGCGCTCGGCGATCAGCCGCCACGCGGTCTCGAGGATCCGCCGTCTCGGCTCGGACTGCCGGTGGTGCCCGGGATCGCTGGCCGGGCGCGCGGCCGGCGCGGGGACCGCGGTGACGGTCTTCGCGTCGTCGCTGCCGTTGAGCAGCCAGTTGACCGTGACGCCGCAGTACTCGGCGACGCGGACCAGCTCGTGGGGCGAGAACCGGCGGGTGCCGGTGAGCGCCTTGGACAGTTTCGTCTCGTCGAGCCCGATGGCGGCGGCGAACTCCCGCTGGGCTCCCGGCATGGACCGGATCAGCTCCCGGACCCGCGCCCGCAGCTGCTCCGTCTCGTCCATGCCGGAAGACGGTAACCCGGCGTTGCGATAATCGCAATACTCACACCGGCGGCCGCGGCTCGGGATAGCAGATCGCTGCTGCGAAAGGGAATTGCGACCGCCTCTTGACTGTCGGGTCAGTCGGGGGCGAATTGCCACCGGGCCGCGGTACGGCTAGCGTCCCCGCTGTCCGGTCCTCCCGCCGCGCCACCAGGAACACCATGACCGCCGCGTCCCCCAGCTTTGTCCGCACCGAAGTCTTCGACGGCGTGCTCGTCGCCACCGTCGACCGTCCGGGCGGCAACGCCATGGACCTGCACGTGAGCCGGGCGCTCTTCGAAGCGCTGATGCGGTTGAGCCAGGATCCCGGGCTGCACGCCGGGGTGGTCACCGGCGCGGGCCGCGAATTCTTCTGCGACGGCTGGGACCTGACCCCCGGCACGGGCGGGTTCGCCGGGGTGCACGACCTGTTCCGCGTCGGCAAGCCGGTGATCGCCGCCGTCAACGGCCTCGCCCGCGGCGGCGGTTTCGAGCTGGCGCTGGTGGCCGACCTGATCGTGGCGGCCGACCACGCCGAGTTCGCGCTGCCGGACCCGCCCGCGGGGGTGCCGGGCGAACTCCCGGAAGAGCTGGCCCGCGAGCTGCGCCGCGGCGACGGCCGGCTGACGGCGGCGGCCGCGGCGCGCTGGGGGCTCGTCCACCGTGTTGTCCCCGCGGGCACGGAACTTTCGGTGGCCCTGGACCTCGCCCACCAGCTCGCCGCGGCGCCCGGCGCGGCCGCGGTGGTCAAGGAGATCGGCCGTGGCGCGGGGGAGCCCGAGGACGCCACTCAGTAGGTGACGCCGCGGTGACGGCACCCGGCGATGCTCTACCGATGTTCGAACAGCCGAAGGCTGCGCGCGTCACCACGTCGGCCGAGCGCGACCAGCGGGCCGTGGCCGAGGTCATCGGAAGGCAATCTCCGGAGATCGTGACGGACGTGGTCGCTTCGCCGGGGCATCCGCTGGATGACCGGCTTCGCACCCGTGCCGAAGGAGCGTTCGGCCACGACTTCAGCCGGGTCCGGGTGCACAGCGACGGGCGGGCCGCGGAGTCCGCCTACCGCGTCGCCGCGTCCGCGTACACCCTTGGTGACCATGTGGTGTTCGCCGGCGGCGCCTACCGGCCGGACACGATGGCCGGCCAACGGCTGATCGCGCACGAGCTCACCCACGTCGTGCAGCAACAGGGAGCACGTCCTGGGGCGATCCCGGCTTTCGGCGCGCCGGAAGGCCACGCGGAGCGGGAGGCGGCAGTGGCGGGCGACCGCGTGGCCGTCGGGTCGCCGGTCACCGTCGCGCACCGGGGCGGCGCCGTCATCGCCCGTGCCCCGGACCTGGGCGACCTGGCGGGATTGTCGAACGCACAGCTGCAGGACGAGTACCTGTCGGCGCTGTCCAGGCTCGGCAGTCGGGGAGGCCTCCGGCCCCGAGGCGGCCAGCCTCGCGGGTTACGCCCAGCGGCTGCGTGCGGCGATCGACGTCCGGGGCGGGGCGGTGGCGCAGCGACCGACGCCCGCGGACCTGTCCCGGCAGGTGCTGAACCAGCGGGGTTTCTCCTCGGCCGCGCCCGGCCGTGGCGCGGAAGCCAACAAGGTGCCGGAGATCGACCCGGCCGGGGTGGGCAAGCCGCTGGGGCCCGGCTACCAGACCAACGGCGTCGTCACCATCGCCGACCAGCAGGGAAACCAGGTCGCGACCGAACTCGGCCAGTACCGGGGCGGTGGCGCGGACCACGCCGAAGGCCAGGCGGCGGTCGCGCTGCGGGCGCGGCTGCCCGCCGGTTCTGTCCCAGGTGGACGGATCACGGTGGCGGTGGACCAGGTGCCGTGCCCGAGCTGTCAGGCCCGCCTTCGGGCGCTGGCCGAACATCTGGGCGCGCAGTCGATCGAGGCGTACGGCCCGGCCCGCGCTTCGCTGACCGGTCCTGGTGACGTCTCGACCAAGACCGCGGCCCGGACGGCGGCCATCGGCACGCCGGAAGGCGGTGCACCGCGGCCACCGGTCCGCACAGAACTGTTGTGGGGCAAGACGATCACGCCCGGGCCGGGTCCGGCCGGCTCCGCGCCACCCGTGGCCGGGACGCCACCGGCCACCGTGCCGAAGCCGGCCGCCGAGCCCGTCGGCCCGGTGCGCCCGGAACCGGCCGCACCGTCCGGCGGCACCGTGCCCGAGGTGGTCCGGCTGCCCAAGACGGCCGGGGCCGCCAAAGGGACGGAGCCCGCCGGCGGCCTGCGGGAGGGCGTGGAGGGGATCGCGGGGAAGGCCTTCGAGTTCGTGGCCGTCCTCGACGTCATCATGATGGTGCACAAGGGGGCGCTGGAGACCCCGGTGGGCACCATGGTGATCGACCCTCGCAAGTACTTCAGGTACCGGCTGAAACGGGACCTCAAGATCGACGTCGACCAGCTGGAGGGAAAGGTCATCGAGGAGAACGGCGAGAAGTTCATCGTGGTCGGCGGGATGCCCTACCCCTATGACGAGGTCACGCACCAAGCCAAGTCGTGGGAGACCTATCAGGAGCCGGTCAAGCCGCGCTCCTGAGGCCCGCGGCTCAGCGTTCGACGACCGTGAACCGCCGCAGCTCCAGCGCCGGGTTCTTCGCCCGCACCTCGGCGATCCGGGCCGCCGTCACCTCGGCGACCGCGGTCCCCGTCTGCTCGCCCAGCGAGGCGACCACCACGCCCATCGGGTCGACGACCAAACTGGTGCCGGACCCGGTGGGCGCGGCCTGGCCCGCGGCGGCGACGTAGACGGTGTTCTCGATCGCGCGCGCCCGCACCAGCGTGCTCCAGTGGTACTCCTTCAGCGGCCCCGGCACCCACTCCGCGGGCAGCAGCACCACCTGCGCGCCCGCGTCCGCGAGCCGCCGCGTCACCTCCGGGAAACGCAGGTCGTAACAGGTCTGCAGGCCGAAGGTGAGGCCGTCGACCTCGAACGTCTCCGGCGCGGTGATGTCCCCGGCCTTGACCACGTCGGACTCGCGGAAGCCGAACGCGTCGTAGAGGTGGATCTTGCGGTACAGCGCGGTTATCGCGCCGTCCGGACCGGCCGCGACGAGTGTGTTCGAGATCCGCGAGCCGCCCGGTAAAGCCTCGTTCATCCCGGCGACGACGGCGACGCCGCGGTCCTTGGCGAGGTCGCGCAGCCCGGTGACGAAGGCGCCGTCGAGGTCCTCGGCGGAGGCGACGAACCGCTCGTCCATCGCGGGCACGGTGAACATGGTGTACTCGGGCAGCAGCACCAGCCGGGCACCGCGGCCCGCGGCCTCGTCGACCAGCCGGGCCACCGCGGCGAGGTTGGCGGGCTTGTCGTCGGTCGGGGTGAACTGCGCGACGGCCACGTGGACCATGGGGGAGTGTCCTTTCCGGATCGGGCAGGCGTTCAGTGACCGCCAATATCTGTGTGCACCGTGTATACACGGCGGATATCGCCCGGTCCAGGGGTGTAGGCTCGCCACGCGCCGACGCGGGCGCCGGACGAGGGGAGAGGCATGACCACCACCGCACCGGGCACGGTCCCGGTCGAGGGCGGCGGACCGGCTCGGGATCGGGTGTACGCCTGGCTGCGCGACGGGATCATCTCCGGCGCGCTGGAAGGCGGCCGCTTCCTCGACGAGCTGTGGGTCTCCGGGGTGGTCGGCGTGTCCAGGACACCGGTGCGCGAGGCGTTCCACCGCCTGGAGGCCGAGCGGTTCATCAGCCTGCTGCCGCGCAAGGGCGCGCAGGTCCGCACGGTCACCGCGCGCGAGCTGGAAGAGGTCTACCAGAGCCGCCGGCTGATCGAGGGCCACGCGCTCGGCGAGGTCTGCGCCGCCCGGACGGGCGCGCCGGCCGAGATGGCCGGGCTGATCGAGGAGATGGACCGGGCCGGGAAGGACCGCGACTGGTTCGCCGTCTCGGGCCTGGACCGCCAGTTCCACCGCGCGATCGTCAACGCCGCGGGCAACACCGTGCTCACCGAGCTGTACGACACGCTGCGCTCACGCCAGCAGCGCGTCGCCGTCCGCGCGCTGGAGGCCCGGCCGGAGCGGCTGTCGATCATCGACGCCGAACACCGGCAGCTGGTCGCCGCGATCGACGGGCACGAGGAGGCCGCGGCGCGGCGCCTGCTGAACGAGCACCTGCGCCCGGTGCCCGAGGTGGTCTCCGCGCTCGAGCGCGCCTGAAGCCGGGGGGAATCCGGTCCCGCGGTGCGGGACGGCGGCGTGCGGCCGGGCCGGATGATAGGAATGGCCGGTGACCGAACCGAACCTGATCGACGCCGCCGCGGACGAGTCCGTCACGCTCACCAGCGAGCTCATCCGCATCGACACCACCAACACCGGCGACCCCGAAACCCTCGTGGGCGAGCGCGCCGCGGCCGAGTACGTCGCGGAGAAGCTGACCGACGCCGGCTACGAGATCACCTACGTCGAGTCCGGTGGGAAGAACCGGCACAACGTCGTGGTCCGGCTGCCCGGCGCCGACCCCTCGCGCGGCGCGCTGCTGATCCACGGCCACCTCGACGTGGTCCCGGCGGACCCGTCCGAGTGGTCCGTGCACCCGTTCTCCGGGGCGGTGCAGGACGGCTACGTCTGGGGCCGCGGCGCCGTGGACATGAAGGACATGGTCGGCATGACGCTGGCCCTGGCCCGGCACTACAAGATCAACGGCATCGTGCCGCCGCGCGACCTGGTGTTCGCCTTCGTCGCCGACGAGGAGGCCGGCGGCAAGTTCGGCGCGCAGTGGCTGGTGGAGAACCGGCCGGAGCTGTTCGAGGGCGTCACCGAGGCGATCAGCGAGGTCGGCGGCTTCTCGATCACGCTGAAGGACAACGTCCGCGCGTACGTGATCGAGACGGCCGAGAAGGGCATCCGCTGGATGAAGCTGCGCGTGCGCGGCACCGCGGGCCACGGCTCGATGATCCACCGGGACAACGCCGTCACCAAGCTCGCCGAGGCGGTCGCGAGGCTCGGCCAGCACCAGTTCCCGTTGGTGCTGACCGATTCCGTGCGCGAGTTCCTGGCCGGCGTCACCGAGATCACCGGCTGGGACTTCCCCGAGGACGACATCGAGGGCTCGGTCGCCAAGCTGGGCAACATCTCCCGGATGATCGGCGCGACCCTGCGCGACACCGCGAACCCGACCATGCTCACCGCCGGCTACAAGTCGAACGTCATCCCGTCGGTCGCCGAGGCCGCGGTGGACTGCCGCATCCTGCCCGGCCGCATCGACGCGTTCGACCGCGAGCTCGACGAGCTGCTCGGCCCGGACATCGAGAAGGAGTGGATGGAGCTGTCGCCGGTCGAGACCACGTTCGACGGCGCGCTGGTCGACGCGATGACGGCGTCGGTGATCGCCGAGGACCCGGGCGCCCGGGTCCTGCCGTACATGCTCTCCGGCGGCACGGACGCGAAGTCGTTCCAGCAGCTGGGCATCCGCAACTTCGGCTTCGCGCCGCTGAAGCTGCCCGCCGACCTGGACTTCTCCGGGCTCTTCCACGGCGTCGACGAGCGGGTGCCGGTCGAGGCGCTCAAGTTCGGCACCCGCGTGCTGGACCGGTTCCTGCGCTCCTCCTGATGCCGGACTTCACGCTCGCCGACGGGACGCCCCTGCACGTCGTGCGCCGGGGCGACCCCGAGGCGGCCGTGACCGTGCTGCTCCTGCACGGGTACGCGCTCGACCAGCGCAGCTGGGACCGGATCGCGCCGGTGCTCACGGCCGCGGTCGACGAGCCGCTCGCGGTGGTCAGCTACGACCACCGCGGGCACGGCCGGTCCGGCCGCGCCCACCGGGGCACCGCGACGATGGCCCGGCTCGGCGACGACCTGGCGGAGGTCATCGAGCACGCCGTGCCGGACGGCCGGGTGCTGCTCGTCGGCCACGACATGGGCGGGCTCGCGATCATGTCGCTCACCCAGCGCCACCCGGAGCTGTTCGCCCGCCGCGTGGCCGGGCTGGTGCTGCTCGCGACGTCGTCCGGGCGGCTGGCCACGGAGGCGTCGGCGGCGTGGCCGAACGCGCTGGGCAAGCTGGCGCAGGACCTGGAAATGGTGCTCGGCGGCAAGCTGTACGGCCTGGTCCGCGAGCACACCAGCCGCGCGGTGAGCGCGGGCCTGCGCTGGTGGCTGTTCGGCGACGACCCGGACCCGGAGCTGGTCGAGCTGACCGTGAAGATGATCCGCGGCAACTGGCCGCACACCGTCGCGCAGTTCCGGCCGGCGCTCGACGCGTACGCGCGGGAGGCGGCGCTCTCGCGCGTCGGCGGGCTGCCGGTGACGGCGATCGTGGGGGAGCGGGACCGGATCGTCGCGGCCGACGACGTGGAACAGCTGGTCGGCGGCCTCACGAACGGCACGGCGGTGGTGCTGCCGGGCGTCGGCCACGTCGTCCCGCTGGAGGCGGCGGCGCAGGTCGTGCCCCGGATCGTCGCGCAGGTGCACGCGACCTACCGACAAGACTCCGATTCTTGACAACTTGCCTTTTCGGCAGCACGATGACCGCATGTTTCCCGTGGCGGTGATCGAAGACGCGGCGGCGGCCGAGGTTTCGCTGGACCCGGTACGGGCGCGGCTGCTCTCCGAGCTGGCGCAGCCCGCGTCGGCGACGATGCTCGCGGCGCGCGTCGACCTGCCGCGCCAGAAGGTCAACTACCACCTGCGCGCGCTGGAAAAGCACGGGCTCGTGGAGCTGGTCGAGGAGCGGCGGAAGGGCAACGTCACCGAGCGGATGATGCGGGCGACGGCGGCGTCGTACGTCATCTCACCGGCGGCGCTGTCGGCCGTGCAGCCGGACCCCGCGCAGTCGCCGGACCGGCTCTCGGCGCGGTGGCTGCTGGCCGTCGCGGGCCGGCTGGTGCGCGACGTCGGGATCCTGATCGGCGGCGGGGCCAAGGCCCGCCAGCGGGTGGCGACGTTCGCGCTCGACGGCGAGGTCCGGTTCGCCTCGGCGGCCGACCGGGCGGCGTTCGCCGAGGAACTGGCGGTGGCCGTGACCGCGCTGGTGGGGAAGTACCACGACGAGACGGCCGAGAAAGGCCGTCCGCACCGCGTGGTCGTGGCGGTGCACCCGAGCGTGCCGGACGCGCCTGCGCCGTCGCCGGAAGACCGGAAGTCCTGACGTGGGCAAGGAATTCGAGATCCGGGAGTCGGCGGAGATCGACGCGACGCCGGAGGAGGTCTGGGCCGCGATCGCGACCGGGCCGGGCATCGACTCGTGGTTCATGGGCCGCAACGAGGTCGAGTCCGGCCTCGGCGGCACCGTGCGCGGCGCGTTCGCCGGTTACGAGCCGGAGTTCTCCATTCGCGAATGGGACCCGCCCGCGCGCCTGGCCTACGGCGACGAGCCCGGACCGGACGGGCGCAAGATCGCGTACGAGTTCCTGGTCGAGGGCCGCGCGGGCGGCAGCTCCGTGGTCCGCTGCGTCACGAGCGGCTTCCTGCCCGGGGACGACTGGGAGGACGAGTTCGAGGCGATGACGGCCGGCGGGGCGCTGTTCTTCCGCACCCTGGTGGAGTACGTCGGCCACTTCACCGGCCGGTCCGCCGTGCCGGTCACGGCGTTCGGCCCGCCGGTGGTGGACTGGGACCGCCTGTGGGCCGGGCTCGGTTCGGCGCTGGGGCTGTCCGCGCGGCCCGCCGAGGGCGACCGCGTGCAGATCTCGCGTGACGGCGGATCGGTCGACGGGGTGGTTTACGCCGTGAACGACCAGGCCGTGGGGATCCGCACGGCGGACGCGCTGTACTGCTTCATGCAGGGCTTCCGCGGGCCGCTGGTAGCGAGCCACCACGTGTTCGCCTCGGGGCTGGACACCGCGGCGGAGGAGGAAAGCTGGCAGCAGTGGCTCGGTGACCTCAAGATCTCGTGAGTGTTGAAGACGGTTCTAACCGTCATAGGCACTCACGAGGTTGACTAGGTGGCGAGCCCGGGGAGCCGGTCGGTGGCGGTTCGCTTGCGGCGTAACCAGATCCGGCGGGTGCCGTCCGCGTAGAGGCGCACGTTGCGCAGCTCCCACCCGGCGAACTCGGCGTGGATGGACAGCTGCACCATCGCCGCCCGGCGGGAAACCCCTGGGGGCAGCCGCAGGCGGCGGTACTCCCAATCCCCTTCGACCACCGCCTCGTCGACCGTTGTCATGGCTGGATCACCTGGGTCCCTTCTCCGGCGGCCGAGCCCACGATCACCCGGCCGGTCTGCTCGTCGACGCCGACCGAATCCGGCTGGCGCACGGTCGGGAAACGGTACTTCTCGGTCGGTTCGCCGCCGCGGACGTCGAACCCGACCACCTCGTTGGTCCCGGTGAGGGTGACCCACGCGAGGCTGCGCTGCTTGTCGTAGGCGATGCCGTAGATCCCGCCCGGCACGGGGTAGCGCTGCCGCAGGATCAGCGGGCCGGTGGAGAACGCCAGCAGCGCGCCGGCGCGGGCGTCGGTGACCAGGACGCGGCCGTAGGAGTCGGCGACCGCGTTCGCCGCGCCGTCTCCGGCCCGCAGGCCCTCGCCCATCGTCCCGGCGTTCACGTCGACGCTGAACACGGCCGTGCGCAGCCGGTCCAGCACGACCACGTTCTGGCCGGTGTCGACCACGTCGTCGGCGCTGTAGAGCTGCCCGGTGATGGTCTTGGTGACGGCGCCGTTCGCCAGTACCTCCACGGCCTTGCGGTCGCGGACGGCGACGATAGTGTCCGCGCCGTCGGTGACGCCGGCCGAGGGCTGCCCGGCCACCGGCTCGGTGCGCAGCTGCCCGCCGGGCAGCGTGATCCGGGCGAGCACGCCCTTCGTCGGGATGCTCGCGAGCGCCTGGCCGCCGGAGGCCGACAGGCTCTCCGCGGGACCGGGCAGCGGCACGGTGATCTTGGGCGCGCCCAATGAGCCGAGGTCGTACACCTGCACTGACGGCGGCTTCGCGAGCGCGACGACGAGCGTGTGGCTCTGCGCGTCGGTGGCCACCGCGGAGACCTCGGGCGTCGGCAGGACCTGGCCGGCGGGCTTCGCACCCACCGCGGGGGAGACGGCCGCCTTCACCGCGACGGGGTTGTTCACCACCTGCAGCGAGTCGGTGTTGTCCTGACCGGTGGACGAGCACGCGGACAGCGCCAGGGCACCGGCCAGCGGGATCGCGATCCGCGACGCGGCGGTGAGCCGACGCACCTTGAAGCCTCCTGCTTTCCTTCGGCGAGGTGTCCTCACCAGCATCCCCCACGATTCCCGTGGCGTCACGTCCGTGTCACTCAACAGACACCTGCGCTTCAATGCGGCCCCCGTTCCGGGTAACCGGCCTCGATGGCGCTGACGTCGTCGAGCGCGCTCCGGATGGCCGTCGGCAGTTTCAGGTTTTCCGCCGACAGCGAGCCGGTGAGCTGCCCGGTGTCGCGGGCGCCGACCACGGGCGCGACCACCCCCGGCCGGTCGCGCACCCAGGCCAGCGCCACCACCAGCGGCGAGGTGCCCAGCCCTTCGGCGGCGGTGGCGACGGCCTGCACGATCCGGGCCGCGCGCTCGGTGCGGTGGTGCTCGACGTACCCGGCGAAGACGCTGGACGCGCCGCGCGAGTCGGCGGGCGTGCCGGTGCGGTACTTGCCGGTGAGCACGCCCCGGCCGAGCGGCGCCCACGGCAGCAGCCCGATCCCGTGGTGCCCGGCGGCCGGCACGACCTCGCGCTCGATCCCGCGCTCCAGCAGCGAGTACTCGAACTGGCCGGCCACGATCGGCGCGAGGGCGGCGGCCTGGGCGGCGGCGGTGGCGAGCTGCCAGCCCGCGTAATTGGAGACGCCGACGTAGCGGACCTTCCCGCTGGTCACGGCGTACTCGAGGGCGGCGAGCGTCTCGTCGATCGGCACGCACGCGTCCCACGCGTGCAGCTGCCAGAGATCGATGTGGTCGGTGCCGAGCCGGCGCAGCGAGCCGTCCAGCGCGGACAGCAGCGCCCCGCGGGACGCGCCGCCGCCGAACGGGCCCTCGGTGCGGCGGGCGACGGCCTTGGTGGCGACCACGACGTCGTCGCGCGGCACCAGGTCGCCCAGCAGGCTGCCGAGCAGGCGCTCGCCCTCGCCCTCGGCGTAGATGTCGGCGCTGTCCACGAGCGTGCCGCCCGCGTCGACGAACGCGACGAGCTGGCTGGCCGCCTCGTCGGCGTCGGTGTCGCTGCCCCAGGTCATCGTGCCGAGGGCCATCCGCGATACCCGCAGACCCGAACGGCCGAGCTGTCGCTTCTCCACGACGGCCGAGCCTAGTGGTCGCGCCCGCGAGGACTTGACCAAGGTGACGCCGTGTCGCGGCCGAGGCGCCCGTTAGAGTCCCGTCCGTGCAAATCGGACTCAGTCTGGGCTACTGGGGCGCGGGGGACCACATCGCGAACCTGGCCTTGGCACGGCGGGCGGACGAGCTCGGCTACGCGGTGGTGTGGGCCGCCGAGGCCTACGGCTCCGACGCCGTCACGGTGCTCAGCTGGATCGCGGCGCGCACCGAGCGGATCGACGTCGGCGGCGCCGTGCTGCAGATCCCGGCGCGCACCCCGGCGATGACCGGCATGACGGCCGCGACGCTCGACACCCTCTCCGGCGGCCGGTTCCGGCTCGGGCTGGGCGTTTCCGGCCCGCAGGTGTCGGAGGGCTGGCACGGCGTGCGGTTCGCCGACCCGCTCGGCCGGACCCGGGAGTACGTGGAGATCGTCCGCGCGGTCCAGTCGCGACGGCGGGTGCGGTTCGACGGCGAGCACTTCCGGCTGCCGCTGCCGGACGGCCCGGGCACGGTGCTGGGCCTGTCGTTCCGGCCGGAGCGCAAGCAGGTCCCCGTGTACCTCGCCGCGATCGGCCCGGGCAATCTGGCGCTGGCCGGTGAGATCGCCGACGGCTGGCTGCCGGTGTTCTTCGCACCGGAGCACGCGGGTGAGCAGCTGGCGCGGATCCGCTCGGGCGCGGACGAAGCGGGCCGGACGCTGGACGGCTTCGACGTGGCCCCGATCGTGCCGCTGGTCGTGGGGGAGGACTGGCGGTCCTGCGCGGACGCGGTGCGGGCGCACGCGGCGCTGTACCTCGGCGGCATGGGCAGCCGGGAGAAGAACTTCTACAACCGGCTCGCCGCGCGGATGGGCTTCGAGGCCGCGGCGGCCGAGGTGCAGGAGAAGTACCTCGCCCGGGACTACGAGGGAGCGAAAGCGGCTGTGCCGCTGGACTTCCTCGACGCGACCTCGCTGCTCGGGCCGGTGGACCGCATCGCCGGGCGGATGACCGAGTTCGCGGGCGCGGGCGTGACGACCCTGTCGGTGACCCCGTTCGGGGACGCCGGCGGGCACGGGGCGGCGCTGAAGGCGGCCGTCGAGGCATACGAACTGGCGGGAGTGGCTTGATGGGGTGGTTCGAGGCGCTGGTATTGGGCCTGGTGCAGGGGCTGACGGAGTTCCTGCCGGTCTCGTCCAGCGCGCACCTGCGGATCGTCGCGGCACTGGCCGGCTGGGACGACCCGGGTGCCGCGTTCACCGCGGTCACCCAGATCGGCACCGAGCTGGCTGTGGTGCTGTACTTCGCGCCGAAGATCGGCCGGATCCTGCGGGCCTGGTTCTTCTCGATCTTCCGGAAGGACTGGCGCCACGACCCGGACGCCCGGCTCGGCTGGCTGATCATCGTCGGTTCGCTGCCGATCATCGTGCTCGGCCTGCTGCTGCAGGACCAGATCGACAGCGCGTTCCGCGATCTGCGGATCACCGCGACGACGCTGATCGTGTTCGGCCTGATCCTGCTGTTCGCCGACCGGGTGGGCAAGCAGCGGCGCGGGCTCGACGACCTGACCGTGCCGCACGGCCTGGGCTTCGGCTTCGCGCAGGCGCTGGCGCTGATCCCCGGCGTCTCCCGCTCCGGCGGCACGACCAGCGCCGGGCTGCTGATGGGCTACACCCGGGCGGAGGCGGCGGAGTACTCGTTCCTGCTCGCCCTGCCCGCGGTGTTCGGCTCCGGTCTGTACAAGCTCACCGACATCGGCAAGAACGGCGAGACCGCCCAGTGGGGGCCGACCATCCTGGCGACCCTGGTGGCGTTCGGCGTCGGGTACGTCGTGATCGCGTGGCTGATGTCCTATATCAAGACGCGCAGCTTCGTGCCGTTTGTCGTGTACCGGCTCGTGCTCGGCGTGGTGCTGTTCGGGCTCGTCTTCGGCGGGGTGCTCGACCCGGGCGCGGGCCCGGTCGGGAGCTGACCGGCGGAGATCACCGGTTAGGGTGGCGTCGTGAGTACGGTCATCTTGCTGCGGCACGGGAAGTCCACCGCCAACGGCTCGGGGGTGCTGGCGGGGCGCACGCCGAAGGTGGGCCTCGACGACACGGGCCGGGCCCAGGCGGACAAGCTGGTGGAGCGCCTGGCCGGCGTGCCGGTGGCCGAGCTGGTGGTCTCGCCGATGCTGCGCTGCAAGCAGACCGTCACCCCGCTCGCGGCCGAGCGCGGGCTGGCCAAGACCGTCGAGCCCCGGCTGTCCGAAGTGGACTACGGCGAGTGGACCGGCCGGGAGCTGAAAACGCTGGTCAAGGAGCCGTTGTGGCGGGTGGTGCAGGGGCACCCGTCCGCCGCGGTGTTCCCCGGCGGTGAGGGGCTGGCCGCGATGCAGGCCCGCGCCGTGGCCGCGATCCGCGCGCACGACGCCCGCATCACCGCCGAGCACGGCGACCACGCGGTGTGGGTCGCGTGCAGCCACGGCGACGTGATCAAGGCGATCCTGGCCGACGCCCTCGGCCAGCACCTCGACGCGTTCCAGCGGATCGTGGTGGACCCGGCGTCGGTGTCGGTGATCCGCTACACCGAAACCCGCCCGTTCGTGCTGCGGGTCAACGACAACGGCGGCAGCCTGGCCGGCATCGCCCCGCCGCCGCCCAAGGCCAAGCCGGCGAAGCGCGGCCGCCGGGCCAAGGCCGGCGAGAGCGACGCCGTGGTGGGCGGCAGCACCGGGCACTGAGCGCGCCCGTCCGGACGCACGGCGTCGAGGGGCGGGGGCCTGGGGCGAAGTGATCCTTTCGTCGGTCGGCGAACCCGTAGGGTGGGCGGGACCGACGTGAAGAACCAGGAGCACAACCCGATGATTTCGCCGGAGAACCCGTTCGCCGCACCGAGCGAGCTGCCGTACGCCCTGCCGCCCTTCGACCGGATCGTGGTGGAGCACTATCGCCCCGCGTTCGAGGAGGGGCTGAGCCGGCACAGCGCCGAGATCGAGGAGATCGCGGGCAACACCGAGGACCCCACGTTCGAGAACACCGTCGTCGCGCTGGAGCGGGCAGGAGACCTGCTCGACCGGGCCGGCGGCACGTTCTTCAACATCGTGGGCTCCAACGCCACCGACGAGATCCAGGACATCCAGGCCGAGCTGGCCCCGCGGCTGGCCGCGCACGCCGACGCGATCCACCTGAACCCGCGGCTGTTCGGCCGGATCAGCGCGCTGTACGAGCGCCGCGAAAGCCTGGGCCTCGACGCGGAGTCGCTGCGGCTGCTGGAGCGCCGCCACACCGACTTCAGCCGCGCCGGCGCGGGCCTGCCCGAGGCGGACCAGGAGAAGCTGCGCAAGCTGAACGGCGAGCTGTCCACCCTGCAGACCCGTTTCCAGCAGAACCTGCTGCGCGACACCAACGACCTGGCCGTGGTGATCGACGACGCCGCCGAGCTGGCCGGCCTGGACGCGGGCACGATCGCGACCGCCGCCGAGACCGCCTCGGACCGTGGCGAGGAGGGTAAGTACGTCCTCTCGCTGACCCTGCCGACCGCGCAGGCGGCCCTGGAGTCGCTGGAGAACCGCGCGGTGCGCGAGCGCATCTTCACCGCGTCGGTCTCCCGTGGCAACCGCGGCAACGAGCAGGACAACAACGCCGTGGTCGCCGAGATCGTCCGGCTGCGCGCCGAGCGCGCGGCCCTGCTCGGCTACCCGAACCACGCCGCGTACGTGATCTCGGACGAGACGGCCAAGACCGCCGAGGCCGCCGCCGGGCTGCTGGAGCGCCTGGCCCCGGTCGCCGTCGCGAACGCGCGCACCGAGGCGGCCGAGCTGCAGCGCCACCTCGAGGCCGACGTCCCGGGCGCGACCCTGCAGCCGTGGGACTGGGCGTTTTACGCCGAGAAGGTCCGCCGTGAGCGCTTCCAGGTCGACACCGCCGCGCTGCGGCCGTACTTCGAGCTGAACCGCGTGCTGCACGACGGTGTCTTCTTCGCCGCGAGCCAGCTGTACGGGCTGAGCTTCACCGAGCGCCACGACCTGCCGAAGTACCACCCCGAGGTGCGGATCTTCGAGGTCTTCGACACCGACGGCAGCGGCCTCGGACTGTTCCTGATGGACTACTACACCCGTGAGTCCAAGCGCGGCGGCGCGTGGATGAACAACTTCGTGGACCAGTCCGGGCTGCTGGGCGGCAAGACGGTCGTGGTGAACGTGCTCAACGTCAGCCGGCCGCCGGCGGGGGAGCCGACCCTGCTGACCTTCGACGAGGTCACCACCGCGTTCCACGAGTTCGGGCACGCGCTGCACTCGCTGCTGTCCGGCGTGGAGTTTCCGACGTTCTCCGGCACCAACGTGCCGCGCGACTTCGTCGAGTACCCCTCGCAGGTCAACGAGATGTGGATGCTGTGGCCCGAGGTGCTGGCCAACTACGCCAAGCACCACGAGACGGGGGAGCCCCTCCCGGCCGAGCAGGTCGCGAAGCTGGAGGCCGCCGCGCAGTACGGCGAGGGCTTCAAGACCACCGAGTACCTGGCCGCGTCGCTGCTCGACCTGGCCTGGCACCGTCTCGGCGTGGACGACCGCGTGGACGACGTCCAGCGCTTCGAGGCGGACGCGCTGGAGAAGGCGGGCGTCGCGCTGGAAAGCGTGCCGCCGCGGTACCGGACCACGTACTTCAACCACATCTTCGGCGGCGGCTACAGCGCCGGGTACTACTCCTACATCTGGAGCGAGGTGCTCGACGCCGACACCGTGCAGTGGTTCACCGAGAACGGCGGCCTCAAGCGCGAGAACGGCGACCACTTCCGCGGCACCCTCCTGGGCCGCGGCGGCAGCGTGGACCCGATGGCGGCGTTCAGCGCGTTCCGCGGCCGCGAGCCGGAGATCGAGCCGCTGCTCAAGCGGCGGGGGCTCGACGAAGCCTGAGTAGACTGTATAACGGCCTATACGGCCCGGGTCCTTTGTGGACCCGGGCCGTATAGGTTTGCCAGAACGGCACCATGGTTGACCTGAACTACAGCCAGGACGTGCCCTTCGACCTCACCATCGACCCGATCGCCGAACGGCCCGGCGCGGTCATCTCGGAATGCCGGTTCGGCAACGTGGAAGGCGATCCGGTCACCGGGTACCTGGTCACCCCGGCGAACCCGCCGCGGCACCAGGCCGGCGTGGTCTACCAGCACACGACCGGTGGACGGGAGGCGTTCCTGCCGGAGGCGATCCAGCTGGCCGAAGCGGGAGCGGGCGGGAGTGCGCTCTGCCTGCCGTTCGTCGCGGTGCGTTTCGTGGGTGACGCGGCTCCGGCGCCCTTGCTGTTCCAGTTCGCACGCTTCGACATCGGCGTCACAGCAGCCGAATCCGAGGAGTTCTACGCGGCGGCCAGCGAACCCAAAGAGCAGCATTGGTACGACACCGGGCACGTGGTGAACGATGTGACGGCCGTCGCCGACCGGGCCAGGTTCCTGGCCAGGCATCTGGATCTGCCCGCGTTGCCAGGTGTTGTGGCCCAACGGATCGGCTGAGATCCGGGCTAACGGGGCAGCTGGTCCAGTCCCAGCGGCGCCGGTGGCGGCAGGGGAGCGTCCTCGTCGGGGGAGCCGGCCCGGAACGCGCGCAGGAAGTACGCCACGAGCCGGCGTGAGGTGGCCAACGCGGTGGCCGGGTCGATGCTGGTGGTGACGCCACAGTTGGCCAGCAGCACCATGGTCAGGTCGCTGGGGTGGAAGTCCGCGCGCAAGTCTCCCGAGGCTTTGGCGCGCCGCACGACTTCGGCGAAGCCCTGCTCGGCCCGCTGGCGCACGCGTTCGAAGTCGATGGCGTCCGGGAAGGCCGTGAGAAAGGCTTCGGTGAAGCCACGGTCGGTGGCCTGCGCCGTGCAGACCTTCTCGATCATCCGGCTGAAACCGTGCCACGGGTCGGGGTCCGCGAGCGCGTCGTCGACCACCCCGGAACAGGCGGCCAGCTCGTCCGTGAACACCTCCGTGACCAGCGCCTCCCGGGTCGGGAACCGCCGGTACAGCGTGGCGACGCCGACTCCCGCGTGCCGGGCGATCGTGCTCATCGGCACGTCGATGCCGCGTCGCGCGAACATTTCGCGGGCCGCTTCGAGCACTCGGCTGCGGTTCTCCCGGGCGTCGGCACGCAGCATCTGAGAGGTCTGCGCGGGCATTGTTCTCACCTCCGCCGAAGTGGACGACAGCTTCCAGTTGACGCGTTAGCTTAGCAAGGAAATGGAAGGTGCGTTCCACATAGGGGAGTGAAGTGGGCGAGACGATGCGCGCGGCCCGGTTCGACCGTCACGGCCCCGCCGACTTCACCGGCGAGGTGGTGTCCGCCGCGCCGGGCCTGAACGCAGGCGACCGGGTCTGGGGCTTGATGCGCGCCGGCGGGGTGGCGGCCGAGTACATCGCCGCCGACCCGGACCGGCTTTCGTTGGCACCGAAGGGATTCGACCTGGTCGAGGCGGCGGCGCTGCCGGCGGTGGGTACCACGGCGATCACGGCGTTGCGCGACAAAGCCCGGCTGAAAGCGGGGGAGCGGCTGCTCGTGCGGGGCGCGGCCTGATAGTGACGGTCGCGTTCGACACCGGCCACCCGGTGCGGTCGCTGGCCGTCATCGCGGCGTCCACTGTGTACGGCTCGAAGCGGATGCGGTTCTTCGGCGGCAATCCGCGCCGTCCCTTGTTCGACGACCTCACCCGGTACGTCGAGGAGGGCGCGATCCGCCCGGTCGTCGACACGGTCCACCCGTTCTCCGACATCGTCGGTGCCCATCGAGCCTTGGAAGCGGGCGGCGTGCGGGGCAAGCATCTGGTCCGGGTGCTGGCCGAGGACCCGGTGTAGCCCTGAACACACGCGCTTGACCTTCACATGAATGTGAAGGCCTGAGGCTCGCGGTGCGGCCGGAAAGCGGCCGCTGTGCACCTGCGATGAGGAGGACCCGTTCGTGGTCTCGATCGATGTCCCGGCTTTCTACCAGGAATGGGCGAACCGCAGCGGCGGTGCCTTCGACGCGGCCGTGGGGGAGGGGAGTGACACGCTGGAGGACGTCCGGCTGGCCTACCGGAAGTTCTTCCAGGACCGCTTCCCAGCGCCGGACGGGGTGACCTTCGAGCCGGTGGACGCAGGCGGGGTGGCCGTCGAGTGGGCGACCCCCGCGGACGCCGTCGCCGGACGGCACCTGGTCTACCTGCACGGTGGTGCCTACCTCGTGGGCGACCCGCAGGGCTACCGCGGTTTGGCCGGCACTCTCGCCCGCCGCCTGCGCGCCCGCGTTCTGGTGCCGGACTACCGGCTGGCGCCCGAAGCGGTCTTTCCCGCCGCTGTCGAAGACGCCGTCACGGCCTACCGCTGGCTGCTGGATCACGGCGCTGCGCCGGAGAACGTCGTGGTCGCCGGCGACTCCGCCGGTGGCGCGATGGCGGTCAGCGCCCTGGTTGCCGCCCGAGACCAGGGACTGCCGATGCCGGCCGCCTCGATCGCCATTTCCCCCTGGGCGAACCTCGAACACACCGGGGCCACGATGCGCACACTCGACGGCATCGACCCGTCCGTCAACCGTGCGGGGCTCCGCCGCGCGGCGGAGCTCGTCCTCGGCGGCGCCCCGCAGGACAGTCCGCTGGCCTCACCGGTCTTCGCCGACACCCGCGGACTGCCCCCGGTGCTGATCCAGGTCGGCGGCCACGAGGTGATGCTCAGCGACGCCGTCAGACTGGCGGCCAAGCTGGCGGAGGACGCCGTACCCACCCGGCTGGACATCGCGCCCCTGATGGGCCACGTGTGGCATCTCCTCGCCGGCCACCTTCCTGCTGCGGACAAGGCGGTCACGGATGCCATGGCCTTCGCCGAGGAGCACCTTCCGGCCGCATGAGCTGATAAAGTGTATAACGCCCTATACGGCGGGCCGATGAGGGAAAATCGCCGCAGTAAGCAGCGAAGTCACCTTCAAAACCAGCTAAGAAAAAGCGAGGATCACCGCGGCATAGGTCTGCTCGGGATCAAGTCCTTCGGTGTCCAGCACTGTGCACTCGGGCCGGAGCGCGAGATACCCGGCGACGTGGTCGTGGATCCGGTCCAGTAGCCGGAGTCCGCCGTTCTCGGCCAGGATGTCGTCGATCTGGTGGTGCGGGCTGGAGTCCACGGTGGACGCGCGGGTGGAGTAGCGGTCGAAGGCGTGCTGTTTCGGTGCGGTGAGCACGATTTCGCGGTACTCGGCGCCGCTGGCGCGGGCGGCGGCCTCGAAGCCTTCGACCTCGTCCAGCGCGGTGGCCAGCTGGGGCAGGACGACGTCGTGGCCGGCGCGCAGGTGGGTCTCCGCCATGGCCACGGCGAGGCGGCGGCCGACGGGAAGCGTGGCCCAGAAGCCGGTGCGCCAGCCGCCGATCAGCGGGAGCAGCTGGTCGGTGTCGAGGTCGAGGGCGCCCGGGTGCCGGTCGGCGTAGAGCCGGGCCACAGTGGACTTCCCGATGCCGGACGGGCCGTTGAGGTGGATCAGTCGGGGCATCCGCCGACCCTAGCGACGGCGAAGGCCGCCCGGAATGGTTCCGGGCGGCCTTCGCCGGGTCGGGATCAGGCTCAGATCAGGCCGAGCTTCTTCACCGCGTCGCGCTCTTCGGCGAGCTCCGCGACGGAGGCGTCGATGCGGGTGCGGGAGAACTCGTCGATCTCCAGGCCCTGGACGATCTCGTACTTGCCGCCCTTGGCGGTGACCGGGAAGGACGAGATGAGGCCTTCCGGGACGCCGTAGGAGCCGTCGGAGACGACGCCCGCGGAGGTCCAGTCGCCCTCGGGGGTGCCGGTGACCCAGGTGTGGACGTGGTCGATGGCGGCCGACGCGGCGGACGCGGCCGAGGACAGGCCGCGGGCCTCGATGATCGCCGCGCCGCGCTTGGCGACGGTGGGGATGAAGGTGTCGGCGAGCCAGGCCTGGTCGTTGACGGCCTCGACGGCGCTCTTGCCGGCGACCTCGGCGTGCGCGATCGACGGGTACTGGGTGGCGGAGTGGTTGCCCCAGATGGCGACCTTCTTGAGGTCGGTGACGGGCACGCCGAGGCGCTTCGACAGCTGCGCGAGGGCGCGGTTGTGGTCGAGGCGGGTCATCGCGGTGAAGCGGTCGGCCGGCACGTCGGGGGCGTGGGCCTGGGCGATGAGGGCGTTGGTGTTGGCCGGGTTGCCCACGACGAGGACGCGGATGTCGTCGGCCGCGCCGGCGTTGATGGCTTCGCCCTGTGGCTTGAAGATGCCGCCGTTGGCCTCGAGGAGGTCGCCGCGCTCCATGCCCTTGCTGCGGGGGCGGGCGCCGACGAGCAGCGCGATGTTGGCGCCGGAGAAGGCCTGCTTGGGGTCGTCGAAGATGTCGATGCCGGCCAGGAGGCCGAACGCGCCGTCGTCGAGCTCCATCGCGGTGCCCTCAGCCGCCTTGACCGCCTGCGGGATCTCGAGGAGCCGCAGCTTCACCGGGGTGTCCGGGCCGAGGAGCTGACCGGACGCGATGCGGAACAGCAGCGCGTAGCCGATCTGGCCGGCTGCACCGGTGACGGTGACGTTGACAGGGGCTTGGGTCATAGCGGGTTCTCCAGCTTGAGACGACTTTGGCTAGTACCTGGATGCTAGCCTCCCCGGCCGCGGCTGTTCGGGTGCGTCCAGTCACTCTCCGGTGGGGCACGTGGTGTGCGGTGCCGCGCCCCGCGTCGCCGGGTCGGATGGCGGCGCGGGGCGCTGGTCTCAGCTGCCGATGAAGGACCGCAGGTAGGCCGTGGTCGGGGTGCCGAGGCCGGTTTCGGTGTCGAACCCGGGGCCGACTTCCGGGGGGACGATCCCGTCGGGTGTTCCGTCGGCCAGCTGGCTGGCGAGGATGCTGTAGAGGGTCGGTGTGTTGTTTCCCTTGTCGTCCGGCCGGTAGGAGACGGTGGTCGGGACGTTTCCGTCCGGCCGCCGGTAGGTCGTGACGTCGCGGAACGCGGGGGAGTTGGCTCGCTGGTACATGATCGGGTTGGCGAAGCCGAAGGGTTTGCCGCCCCTCGCTTGCTGGGCGAGCGCTTGCACTCCGGCGAACAACGGGGTGGAGAGGCTGGTCCCGCCGTATTTGTGCTCGGTGTACAACCAGGTGCCGGGGTCGGTGGTCGGTGAGCCGCCGAGCGCGGTGCCGCCGACCAGGAGGCCGGTCACGGGGTCCGCGTCCATGGCGACGTCGGGGCCGACCCGGTTGTGGCTGCCGTCCGGGCCGGTGGCGAGCTGGTCCGGGACGACGCCGTGCTGGTACCACGGCTCCGGCCGGTCGCCGGCCCGGCCGCCGCCGGTGCCCCCGTCGCTCTGCATCGCTTGCCAGGAGGCGCCGTCCGGGGACAGCGCGCTGGTCGCGTCGCCCCAGCCGGTTTCCCAGGACCGCTTGCCGTCCGGCCCGATCGCGAGCGAGGTGCCGCCGACCGAGGTTTCCCAGGGGCTGTTGGCGGCGGGGTTCAGCCAGTCGCCGCGGCCGTCGTCGGTGATCTTGAAGCCGCCGTCGCCGGAGCAGAAGTAGAATCCGACGCCTTGCAGTGCGCCTTCCTGGAACACCTGGTCGTAGGCCTTTCGCATGCCTGGCACGGGATCGAAGCCCAGTGACGCCGAAACGATGCTGGCGTTCGTGCGGTCGAGGACGTAGGTCAGGCTGTCGAGGAGGTTGGTGCCCTGCGCGGTGGATTCCCCGATCGCGACGATGTTCGCGTCGGGGGCGAGGCCGTGTACGGCCTCGGCGTCGATCGTGGCCTCGATCGCGCCACCGTCGCGGGGGTCTTCGTCGGGTGAGCCGTCCGGCGTCGGTACGGCGGTGAGCTGCCCGGGGCGGAGCGGTTGGGTGCCGACGTGTTTCGACCAGGTGTTGATGTCCTGTTCGAGGGTGTTCATCGGTCCGGACAGCACGGCGACGGTTTGGCCGGCGCCGGTGAGGTTGAGGCGGTCGAGTCCGTAGGCGCGGCGCAGTTGCTGGGGTGTGTATCCGCACGGGGCCAGCGGTGGCGTCGCGCCGTTCGCTTGTGGCAGTCCCTTCGCGGGCAGTTCGCCCCAATACTTCGAACAGGTTGCGGCCTGGCCGGCGTCGATGTGCGGGGTGCGCACGGCGCGTTGCGTGGCCGCGGTCTTGGCTTTGGCGTCCCTGATGAGGATGGTGTCCTGCCCGACGCCGAGGACCAGGGGGCCGAGGCCGGCCGGCACGCTCAGCTCGGTGCTCGGGATGAGGTAGTGGCCTTGGATGTGGGTCTCGGGAGGGAAGGTGTAGTCGTGGAAGGTCACCGCGAAGGCGGCGTTGAGCTGAGCGAACGTGCCGGTCACCCGCAGCTGCCGCCAGTCGGGCCGCGACACGTTCAGGCCCGCTGAGGTCAGCCAGTCGCGGACGTGGCCGACCTGGGCGGGATCGAGCTGGTGGAGTTCGCGGATCCGGTCCCGGCTGAGGAACCGGCCGTAGCCGGGGCTGTGTGGATCCGACATCGCTTTCGCCTGGGCGGCCAGCGCGGCCGGGTCTTTGACGGCGAGGTAGATGCTCTCGGACACCGGGGTGCCGGCGGGTACCGCGCCGTGGTCGATGAAGTCGTACGTTCGGCTGGTGCCGGCCAGGGCGACCCGGCCGGGCGCGGTACCGGCCGTCGCGGTCCCGGCGATGGCGAGTGCCGCCACGCAGGACGCGGCGATCATCCACCGAATTCGCGGCTTGTGCAAAGCGCCTCCTCGAAGATCATGATCCGTCGGGGGAGGCTAGTGAGGGGGTAATTCGGATTACGTAAGCGGGGGTTCTTATCTTTTCCTTATCTGCTTTCCGATAAGGCGGCCGTTAACCGAGGGCGGGCATTCCGCCTATGGCGCTGAGGGTGGTGCCGTTGACGTAGCTGGCGGCCGGGGAGGCGAGGAAGGTGACGGCTCCGGCGATTTCCTCGGCGCCCGCGAGGCGTTGGAGTGCGACGGCCTTTCCCGCGAATTCGAAGGCGTCGCCGAAGGCGGCGGTGCCTTCGGTGCGGGTGGGGCCGGCCGCGACGGCGTTGACGCGGACGCCGGCCGGGCCGAATTCCGCGGCCCAGACCCGGGTGAGGGATTCCAGGGCGGCTTTGGTGGCGCCGTAGACGCCGGTGCCCAGGCCCGGTGTGGTGGCGGCGCCACTGCTGATGTTGATGATGGCGCCGTGTCCACGGTGGACCATGGCGGGTGCCAGGGCTTGGACCAGGAGGTAGGGGGCGCGCAGGTTGATGTCGATGTGCGCGTCGAAGGTCGCCTGGTCGGTGTCGGCGGTGCGGGCGAAGTGGAAGATGCCCGCGTTGTTGACGAGGATGTCGATGTCTCCGGCGCGTTCGGCCAGGGCGGTCACCTCGGCGGGGTCGGAGAGGTCGGCGAGTTCGAACCGGGCGGAGCCGTGCAGCGCTTCGATGCGCCTGACGGTGTCGGCGGCCCGTCCACGGTCGCGGCCGTGGACGATGACGTGGGCGCCGCGTTCGGCCAGTGCCAGTGCGCTGGCGCGGCCGATTCCGGCGGTGGCTCCGGTGACCAGTGCGGTCTGGTGGGCGAGGTCCTTGTTCATGGTGGTGCTTCTTTCTGTTCAGCGGGAGACGGGGTTCGTGATCAGGCGGGGATGCGGCGCGCCCAGGTGCCGAAGAGGATCAGGGCGGTCAGGGGGAAGGCGGCTGCGACGAGGAAGGTCGTGGACAGGCCGTTCTCCAGGCTGCCGGTGCCGGTGAGCACGCTGGTCAGGATGGCCAGGCCCATACCGCCGCCGAGCTGTTGCAGGCCCTGGTTGAGGCTCGCGGCCGCGCCGAGGTGTTCGGCGGGCGCCTGGTGCATGATGACCGCGGTGACCGGGGCGAAGGTGGCGCCGGCGCCCAGGCCGAGCAGGACCGAGGGCAGCAGCACCGTGACGATCGAGGTGTCCGGGCCGGCTTCGGCGGCCACGAGCGACATCCAGGCGATGCCCAGTACGAGCCCGGTCAGCCCGGCGACGCCGATGACCCGTTCCCCCAGCCGTGGCAGCAGCCGGGGGGTGAGCTGGTTGGTGATGATCAGCCCGAGGGTGAAGGGGACCAGGGCCAGTCCGGTCTGGATGGGCGTGAAGCCGAGCACCTGCTGGGTCAGCAGCGTGGTGAAGAACAGGAAGCTGACCTGGCCCGCCGGAATGACCAGCATGGACAGCAGCGGTCCGGCGCTGCGCATCGAGGCGAAGAACGCCAGTGGCATCACCGGGTGCGGGTGCCGGCGCTCGACCAGGACGAGGGTGATCCCGGACAGGGCGGCCACGGCGAACGCCCCGAGGACGACGGGACTGGACCAGCCGCGCTCGGCGGCGGAGGTGAAGGCGAAGACCAGGGCCGCCATCGCCAGGGTCGAGGCCGCGGCACCGGTGATGTCCAGCGAGGTGCGTCGGCGTGGCAGCTCGGGCAGGCGGCGCAGCGCGCCGGCCAGGACCAGGATGCCGATGGGCGCGTTGACGAACATCACCCACTCCCAGCCCAGCGTCTGGGTCAGCACGCCACCGGCCAGCAGGCCGACCGCCGCGCCGCTGCCGATCGCCAGCACGAACATCGACAGGGCGCGGCTCCGCTGCGGTCCGGGTGTGGTGACGCCGATCAGCAGCACCATCACGCTCGGCGCGGCCAGCGCCGCACCGACACCCTGCACGGCGCGCGCGGCCACCAGGACCGCCGCCGTCGAGGCCAGCCCTCCCGCGACCGAGGCGACGATGAAGACCGACACTCCGATCAGGAGCGCCCGCCGCGGGCCGATCAGTGAGCCGACCTTCCCGCTCAGCAGGATCAGCCCGCCGAAGGACAGCGCGTACGCGGTCACGATCCACGACAGGCTCGCGCTGGAAAAGCCCAGCTCGCGGCCGATGCCGGGCAGCGCCACGTTCACGATCGAGGTGTCGACGACCAGCATCAGCTGCGTCAGCACCAAGATCACGACCGCTACCGTCACCGAGCCGCGCGGCACGGCCACCATCGGGCGGGCCGCCTGCTCACCTGCTGGTCCGCCGGGTCCGTCCACGGGTGCGGTGGACGTGCTGCCTCTGGTCATCCGTTGTTCTCCTGTCCTGGAGGGCCCCTCCGGCGGGGCTCCTGCGACCAAGATCAGGGCAGCGCGCCGATGTGGCAAACATCCTTGCCGCGGTGGCAAGATCGAGGCATGGACGAGGGCACAGCAGCGACCATGGCGGCAGTCGGTCCCCGATTGAGGGCCCTGCGCACCCGTCGCACCATCACGCTGACCCAGCTCGCCGAGACGACCGGCATTTCCCTCAGCACGCTCTCGCGCCTGGAATCAGGACAGCGTCGCCCCACCCTCGAGCTGCTGCTGCCGCTCGCCCGGGAGCTGCACGTGGCCATCGACGAGCTGATCGGCGCACCCCACACCGGAGACCCGCGGCTGCACCTCAAACCCGTCACCCGCAACGGCATGACGCTCCTGCCGCTGACCAGGCGCGCCGGGAACCTCCAGGCCTACAAACTGATCATCTCCCCGCGGACCCGGCCGCCCCAGCCCGAACAGTCCAGCCACGAGGGCTACGAATGGCTCTACGTCCTCGACGGGCGCCTGCGCCTGGTCCTGGGCGACAACGACTTCACCATGGGACCGGGCGAGGCCGCCGAATTCGACACCCGCACCCCGCACTGGTTCGGCAACGCCGACGAACACCCCGTCGAAGTCCTGACCCTCTTCGGCCACCAAGGTGAGCGCGCCCACCTGCGCGCCCGCCCCACCCCGGCCGGGCGCCGGCCGGAAGCCCCCGCGGACGGCCGCCGCTGAACACCCCTGTGGCCAGTACGACTTGGTACGAAGGGATGTGCTGGGCATTCTCTCGGAGGGTTTCCTCGCTGCCGCTGCGCGCCGGCCCGGACGTCGTGGGGCATGGCCGCACGATCCGCGTGTGGCTTCCGGCGTACGTGGTGTTGTCGCTGGCGGGAGCGGCGTTGCTCGTCATCACGCCGGGAGAGGTCTTCGACCGCATCGTGCCCTACCTCGTCGCGTCGGACGTCCTTTCTGCCGTGCGGTTTTACTCTCTCCGGTTACCTCTTCTTCTTGGCCTGAACGGACTGCGGTACTTCGGCGGCCGTCAGTCAGCGGGTTCGCCGAACCAGCGGGCGAGGTGGTCGTCGAGGTCCGGCTGATCGTCGCCGATCCAGGCGACGTGGCCGTCGGGGCGGAGCAGGACGCACGGAACATCCAGTGCCGCAGTGGGATCCGCGAGGTGGTCGACCCGGTCTGACCAGCCGCCGGCGGTCAGGCGTTCGGTGCGGTCCAGTAGCAGGCCGCGGCCGCGATGCAGCAGATCGTAGAGGCGGCCCTGTTTCAGGTCGATGTCGCGCAGGCGGCGGCCGAGCAGGTCGGGGCCCGCGCCGAAGTCGTAGCGGATATCGATCGCGGTGATCTTCTCGGTCAGGTAGCGGTTCACCTCGTTGAAGTCCATCAGTTCCGTGAGCAGCCTGCGCACGGCCCGCGGGCCCGGTTCGGTGGACGACAGCTCCATCTGGGCGCGGGTGTTGTCCAGCACGGCCTCGGCGACCGGATGACGTTCGGACTGGTAGGTGTCCAGCAGTGTTTCCGGCGCCCAGCCGCGGACCTGCGCGGCCAGTTTCCAGCCGAGGTTGAACGCGTCCTGAACGCCCAGGTTGAGGCCCTGCCCGCCGGTGGGCGGATGGATGTGGGCCGCGTCGCCGGCCAGCAGCACCCGTCCGGCCCGATAACGTTCGGCCAGCCGGGTGGCGTCCCCGAAGCGGGACAGCCAGCGCGGGGAGTGCACGCCGAAATCGGTTCCGGCGATGGTGCGCAGCTGTTGTTTGAAATCCTCGAGGGTGGGCGGTTCCGCGCGGTCGCTGACTCCCGTGGCGGGGACGACGACGCTGTAAACCCTTTCGCCGAAGGGCCGGAGCCAGAATCGCTGATGGGTCTCGCGGATTTCGGTCACCTTGGCGGCGATCTCTTCCGGCGGCACGCCCACTTCTATCTCGCCCATCAGGGTCTCGGTCCGTGCGGGCTCGCCGGGGAAGCCGACGCCGAGCAGTTTCCGCACCGTGCTGCGCTCGCCGTCACAGCCGACGAGGTAGCGCGAACGCAGCTGTTCCCCGCCGGCCAGCTCGACGGTCACCCCCTCGCCGTCCTGCTCGAAACCGGCGACCGCGCAACCACGCCGGACCTGCGCACCCAGTTCGATCGCATGGTCTTCGAGGAGGCGAACGATGACCGGCTGCGGAATGCCCAGCAGATAGGCGTGCGCGGAATCCAGGTCCTTCGGCGCGGGTTGGGGAATGGCGGCGAAGAAACCGCCGGCCGGACGCTTTCTTCCCTGCTGGACAATGCGATCCAGCAGTCCGCGCATCGCCATCAGCTCAAGACTGCGAATATGCAGACCGACTATGCGGACGAACGAAACGGGCTCGGTTTCCTGCTCCAGAACGAGTACCCGCACATCGTGCAGCCGCAGCTCGGCGGCCAGCATCGCACCAGCCGGCCCGCAGCCGGCGATGATCACGTCGAACATGAGGGGCGGTGAAGAGTCCATGGGTGCTGCCTTTCGGGAGTGCCTTGTGGTCGAGGCGCTCCCGGCGACACCTACGTCAATCGCCCGGCCGTGACGGGACGGGGAGCACCCACATCGATCCAGCGTTCATGGGTCTCACCTCCTCAGGCGGCGTCACGGTCGACCGCAACCTACAAGCCCGGCCATCGCTCCGTCCAATCCTTTCCCCGCCACGTGATCACCCCGGGCGGACCGCGGCCTCGATCTGGTCGAGCTGCGCGGCGAGGATCTCTTCGAACGCGGCGCGGCGGTCCACCCCGAGAGGACGGACGTCGCGGGCGAAGTGGGCCAGGGCCGGGAAGCGTTCAGGGTCGGCGCCGAGGACCGCGACGCGGAACAGCTCCATGCCCTGTTCGTGCTCTTCGGGCGTGACGGTGCTGACCCCGGCCTCGGAGGCGATCAACGCGGCGATGAGGACCGCGATCCGGTGGTAGCGCGCCGGGATCTCCTCGTCGGGCAGCCCCGACGCGCGCAGAGCCTGCAGTGCCTCTTCCATGACCAGCCGGGAACCAGCGCCGCTCGACGCGTAGCGTCCCCAGACCGCGGCGAGCTGAGGCTGCTGGCCGAAGGCCTCTCTCAAACGCAGGGCCAGGGCCGTGATGCGCTGCTTCCAGTCGCCCTCGGGGTGGTGGCCGTCCATGGCGGTCAGGAGGATCCGGTCGGCGACCGCGCGCAGCAGTTCGGTCTTGCTGCGGAAGTGCCGGTAGAGGCTGGAGGAATCGGTCCCGAGCACCGCGGCGAGCTTGCGCACGCTGAACGACTCGGTGTCGCCCGTGCGCAGCAACTCCGCCGCCGCGTCCAGGATCGCCTCGGTCGACCAGCGCTTTCGGCCTGTCATCTCGCCCCTCTCGCCGGGACCCATCCTAACTTGTGCACTTGGTGTTGCACGCACCGCGTGCATAATGGGATCCGAGGGGCCCGGCAGCAAGCGGGCCACCGGTGCGTGGAGCACCCACTGGGGAATACGAGAGGACGCCTGTCGTGAAGAATCCGCTGGATCCCGCCGACCTGAACGCCGCCCTGGAAAACGTCCACCGTGCCGGGATGCCAGGCTTGTTCGCCGAAGTGTGTGAAGGCGACCAGGTCTGGCGCGGCGCCGCCGGAGTCGCCGATGTCGCCACCGGCAGCCCTGTCACCGCCGGCCTGCGGCACCGGGTCGGCAGCATCACCAAGACCTTCACCGCCGCCGCGGTGCTGCAGCAGGTCGAGAGCGGTCAGATCGGGCTCGACACACCGATCGGCCACTACCTGCCGAAGCTGGTCCCCGGCGAACGCGGCGACGCGATCACGGTCCGGATGCTGATCAACCACACCAGCGGCCTCGCCGAGTACCTCCCCTACGCCTACCCGTCCCTCAAGGCTTTCCCCGCCCTCGCGGACACCGGGCCCCAGAGCCTGGACGACCACCGGTTCACGCGGTTTCACCCCACCGAACTGATCGAAATGGGGGTCACCGCACCGGCCGCCGGCGCCCCGGGCGGCACTCCGGGGCTGTACTCCAACACCAACTACCTGCTCCTCGGCGAACTCCTGGAACAGGTCACCGGCACTACGGCCGAGCACTGCATCACCCGCAACGTCATCGAACGCGCCGGGCTCCGGAACACCGAGCTGCCCACCGGGCCATCCGTCAACGGGCCGCACTCGCGGATCTACGAGGCGTGGTTCGGCATGATCGAGCCGCCGCGCGACTACAGCGTCTACGACATGTCGTGGGTGGGGCCGGCGGCCTCGCTGATCTCGACCGTCGCGGACCTCAACCGCTTCTTCCGCCTGCTGCTGGCCGGCGAGATCGTCAGCCCGTCGTCGCTGGCACAAATGCAACGCACCGTCCCGGTCGTCTCCCAAGAGGGAAAGATCATCGACTACGGCCTCGGCCTGCACCCGATGGCGGCTCCCGGCCAGCGCACCTTCTGGGGCCATGGCGGCACGGTCTGGGGTGCCGGAGCACTGGCCATGACCCGGGCCGACGGCAAGCGCCAGCTGTCCGTCGCGGTGAACCTGCAGCGGTGGAACCGGCTCGACTCCTCCGGCCAGCCGCAGCCCCATCCCATCGACGCCGCGCTGGCGGCTCTCTACCGCGTGGCGATGTACGGCTGACCGGGCGTCGCTACGACAGCGACGGGTGCACCGCATCGACGGCGAAGACACGGCCGAGGGCGATCAGGCCCTCGTCGAGGTGGCTGAGGCTGGAGAGCACGGCGCGGGTTTCGGCGTCGTCGATGCGGTCGGCCACCGGGGTGCCGTCGTCGCGGACGAGCTTCTTCGACGGGGTCGTGTTCGGGTGGCGGACGGCTTCGCCGATGACGTCGACGTTGGCGAGGATGCGGCCGGTGAACTGGTCGAGGCGTTCGGCGACCGGCCCGTCGAGCTGGCCGGGCTGGGCGCGGGCGGCGACGTGGCGGGCGCGGAAGGCGATGCCTTCGAGCGTGGTGAGCACGTGCCAGCCGTAGTCGCGGCGGGCGCTGCGGAGGTTGATCGGGTGGGTGAGGGGCTCGATGGTCTTGCGGACCTGCTCGACGGCGCGGTCGAGGTCGCGGGACATCTCGATGATGTTGACGTTGTCCCGGCCCGACAGCAGGCGTTCGGCGGACTCGAGGAACTCGTGCAGTTCGTCGAGCACGATGGCGATGTCGTCGAGCATCACCGAGCGGGTGCGGACGGGGACGATCACCAGGGCGGCCAGCAGGCCGGAGGCAGCGCCGACGGCGGTCTCGGCGACCCGGATCCAGAGCACCTCGATGCTGAACGTGCCGAGCAGGCTGTAGAGCAGGCCGAGCATGCTGGTGACGAAAAACGCCATCAGGAACTGCGAGACGCGGGACATGTAGACCATGCCGAACACACAGACCAGGATCAGCGCGAGGATCGCGATGGTGTCGCCGCTGACGAGCAGGGCGAGCACCACACCGCCGACGATGCCGATCAGGGTGCCGCCGGTGCGGCGGACGCCTTTGACGAAGCGCGCGCCGGCGCTGGAGGTGCCGATGAACACGACGAAAACGGTGAGCACGGCCCAATACCAGCGCTGGTGGGAGATGAGCTGGCCGGCGAGGACGGCGAGCCCGCCGCCGACGACGGCCTGGATCGCGCTGCGGGTCTGGTTGTCGTAGGCGAACGCGCGGGTGGGCTCGGGCTCGTCGGCTTCGGTTTCGTCGAGGGAGAAGTCCACGCCCCGCCCGTTGGCGGCGACGCGCTGGGCGCGGTCGTCGGCCACGGCGAGCTCGGCGATGGCGCGGCGGACCCCGTCCCCGGGCTTGGCGTTCCGGTCGATCCGGCTGCCTTCCACCAGCATGCGGCTGTATTCGCCGGTCTCGCTGATCAGGGGCAGCTCACGCGGGTCGCGTTCCATCAGCGAGCGGAACTTCGCCAGGCGCCCGAGAAGATCCTCGGCGACGCCGGTCTGGAGGCTCTCGGAGCAGGTGCGCTGCACGGTGATGGTGAGCCACTGGACGGCGAGCTCGACTTCGATGGCGCGGCGGCGGAGCTGGTCGGCCTTGCGCTCGTCGACGACGTCGGGCGCGTTGTCCTCGATCAGCAGCACCGACTCGTGCAGACGGGCGAGCGCCGTGCGGATCTGACGGTCGGCGCGGTCGCCGCCGGCGGCGGTGATGTAGGCCTCGGTGGCGCGGATGGCGGCGGCGACGCGGGCGCGGAACGCGCGGCGGATGCGGATGAACTCGCTCTCGGCGTTGCGGCGCAACAGGACGAAGCGGACCAGCGCGTTCGCGGCCACGCCGATCAGCATCGCGATGAGCAGCTGCGGAACCTGCTTGAAGTGGGCCTGCAGGAACATGGGGAAGAAGAACAGGAAGAACATCATCGAGCCCAGCGCGGTGCCGCGGGGACCGAAACGCTGGACGTAGACGGCGATGAAGATCAGCAGCACGAAGATGATGCTGTCGAGCGGCGGGTAGGCGGCGCCGAGGCTGGCGAGGGTGATGGAGCAGGCGCCGACGACGGCGGCGAGGCAGAGCGTGACGGCCTGGCCGCCGCTGGTCGGGTCGTTGACGGTGAAGGCGCTCATCATCGCGGCGATGGCGGCGACCAGGCTGGTGGTGAGCGGGTAGTGCAGGGGCTGCAGCGCGAGGATCGCGATGATGATGCCGAGCACGGCGGAGCCGGCCAGCCGCAGCCGGATGAAGCCGGGGTCGGCGGCCGCCAGCCGGTCCAGGGCGGCGTTGCGGAGGTCGGCGATCATCGGGCGAGCAGCTCCCACTGGGCGAGGGTGACGCGGCGGCGGGTCGAACCGGTGACGCGCAGGCGGTAGCGCGCGAAGGCCGCGGGGGTGGCGAGGGTGAACGGGCGGGTCTGGCGGCGCCAGCGGAACAGCTCGCCGGCGCGTTCGTCGAGCACGGTCCAGCGCCGTCCGTCGGCGGAGCCTTCGAGGACCCAGCCGGTCGGGTCGCCGCCGCGGGCGCCGGAGGTGAGCGTGTACATCGTGACCTCGCGGGGCGGACCGTCCACGAGGAACTCGACAACCGGGGTACGGGTGGCGAAGGTGTCCTCGGTGCGGCTGGTGTCGTCGATGAGCGCGGTCGCGGGGCCGTCCGGGCTGTGGACGGTGCCGCGCAGATCGGTCAACGGGGCGGGCGGGACCGCCGTGACGGGTTCCGCGCCCCAGGTGCCGGGCTCGGCGCGGACGTCGAACTCGAGCACGGCGCCGCCCGCGAGCACGGCGTGCGCGACCGTGGGCGAGGAGTGCGGGGCGCCGTCGATGGTGAGGCCGTGCACGTACGGGGTGTCCGTCGTGGCGGTGGCGCTTGGTGCTCGGATGACCAGGTCCTTCCCGTTCTCCAGGTGCAGGGTCGCGGTCCGGAACAGGGGTGTGCAGAGCGCGTACCGCGGGGTGCCGACGGCCAGCGGGTAGAGGCCGAGTGCGGTGAAGACATACCAGGCGGACATCTCGCCGTTGTCCTCGTCCCCCGGATAACCCTGGCCGAGCTCGCTGCCGAGGTAGAGCCGGCGCAGGACTTCGCGGACGGTGCGCTGCAGTTTCGCGGGCGCGCCGGCGAAGCCGTAGATGAACGGGATGTGGTGCGACGGCTGGTTGGAGTGGCCGTACTGGCCCATCCGGACGTCGCGGGCCTCGGTCATCTCGTGGATGAGGCCGCCGTACGAGCCGGGCTTGCGGCCCGTCTCCGGGGTGCGGAAGAACTCGTCGAGCTTCGCTTCGAGCCCGGCGGGCCCGCCGTGGAGGGCGGCGAGGCCGGGACCGTCGTGGGGCACGGAGAAGGCGGTGTTCCAGGCGTTGGTCTCGACGAAGTCGCCGCCCCAGGCCTGCGGGTCGTAGCCCTCGGCCGGGAAGTGGCGGCCGCCGTCGAGGGTGCGGCCCTGGAAGAAGCCGATGCGCGGGTCGAAGTGGTTGACGTAGTGCTGGGCCCGTTGGCGCAGGTAGGCGGCGTTGTCGGCGAAGCGGCGGGCGCGGTCGCCTTCGCTTTCCCGGGCGAGGGCGTCGGACAGGTTGGCGAGGCCGAAGTCGTTGAGACAGCCCTCCAGCGCCCAGGACAGTCCTTCGCGCACCGAGGTCGGGGTGTAGCCGAGGAACGGTGAGCGGTGGAGTCCCTTGCGGCCGACGCCGGCGCGGGGCGGGGCGACGGTGGCGTTCTTCAACGCCGCGTCGTAAGCGGATTCGACGTCGAAAGTGCGGACGCCCTTGAGATAGGCGTCGGCGAAGGCGACGTCGGAGCTGGTGCCGGTCATCAGGTCGGCGTAACCGGGGGATGACCAGCGGGCGATCCAGCCGCCTTCGCGGTACTGCTGCACGAAGCCGTCGATCATGCGGCCGCAGCGCTCGGGCGCGAGCAGCGCGTACGCGGGCCAGGTGGTGCGATAGGTGTCCCAGAAGCCGTTGTTGACGTACAGCTCGCCGTCGACGATCCGGGCGCCGGTGCGGCGGCGGGTGCTCGGGCGGCGGCCGCGCAGCACCGGGCTGGCGTGCCGGATGCCGTCGGGGGTGTTCTCGTGGGCGGTGTTCGGGTAGAGGAACAGCCGGTAGAGGCTGGAGTAGAACGTGGTCAGCTGGTCCTCGGTGGCGCCGTCCAGCTCGACCCGGCCGAGCAGCTCCTGCCAGCGCTCGCGGGCACGGTCGCGGACCTGTTCGAAGGTGGTGCCGGCCGGGATCTCCAGCTCCAGGTTGCGTTTCGCCTGCGCGAGGCTGATCAGTGAGGTCGCGATCCGCACGGTCACCTCGGGCGCGTCGAAGCTCAGCTGCCCGGTGACGGTCCGCCACAGTGGACGGCGGACGCGGCCGCCGCCGCCGGCCGGGGTGTCGGCCTGGGCGTAGACGAACATCCGCCGCGCCCCGGTGGAGAGCCGGCTGCGCACCCAGGTGTGGCCGGTGACAACGCCACTATCCGGATGGACGCGCAGGCCGCCGCGGTTACGGGCGTTGTCGAACAGCACCCAGCCACGGCCCTCGGGGAAGGTGAACCGGAAGATCGCGGCGTGCTCGGAGGGCGCGAGGTCGGCCGTGACCCCGCCGGCGAAGCGGACGCCGTAGTGGTGCGGCCGGTCGGTCTCGTCGTCGTGGGAGAACGCCAGCGCGCGCCGCTCGGGGTTCGGCTCGACCGGGCCGGTGCCGGGCATCAGCTGGAAGGTGTGCCGGTCGCCCATCCACGGGCTCGGCTGGTGGCTGAGCGCGAACGCCTGCAGCCGCGGCGAGTTCCGCGCGTCGTTGTGCCGGTGGTAGGAGTAGATCCAGTTCAGCGCGCGGGCGTCGGTGACCGGGGTCCAGAAGTTGAACCCGTGCGGCACGGCGGTGGCCGGGAAGGTGTTGCCGCGGGAGAACTCGTTGCTGGAGTGGCTGCCGCGGGTGGTGCGGACGTGGTCGACCGGGTCCTTGGCGGGGGTGTGGTGCTCGGCGACCCGGACATCGTCGAGCCAGCCGTCGACGGCCTCGCCACCGGGCGGCTCGGTGACCAGCACGATCCGCCGGACCCGGCGGCCGGCGAACTGCCCGAGCGGGTGGCGGACCAGGTTCCACTGGTCGACCAGCAGCGTCTTGCCCCGGCCCTGCCCGGCCGCCGAGATCCCGGCCGTGGTGCCGTCGTCGAACTCGACGTCCAGCGCGACGAACGTGGCCCGGTAGGACGGCACCGGCCGCTCGCCGACCGGGAAGACCACGTAGGACAGTGCACTGTGGGCGGTGACCGGCAGGTCCATTTCGAACAGCACGATGCGGCCGGCGCGGCCGTACCGCAGCGCGCGCAGCCCGGTGAACCCGACACCGGTCTTCGCGGTCGGCGACCGGTCCGGCCCGCGGCCCACCCGCAGGCTCGTGGTGACCGGCTGTGGTTCACCGGTTTCGAAGGAGGAGAAGAACCCGGTGCTCGTCACGCACTCACGGTAGTGGCTCGGGTGCCCGGGCACCCGGTGATCGTCTTCCGCGTGGCGTTTGCGGCCGCTGCGATGTAGCCGAGTCTCGGCTGCCCTGAAGGCCACCATGAGGGCATCTACGTCCCTCATGGTGGCCTTCAGGGCAGCCGGAGCAGCCCGGCGTCGGTCGGGCGGAAGCCGCACGCGCCGAAGTAGAACGGGCGCAGGTGCGGTTCGAAGTCCACGTGCAGCCACTCGCACCCGGCGGCGCGGGCCCCGTCCGCGGCGCGGCGCACCAGCTCGGTCGCGATCCCGCGGCGCTGGTATTCGGGCCGGACCTTCGGGTCGAGCAGGAACGCGTGGTCACCCCCGTCCCACGCGACGTTCGCGAAGCCCACCAGCCGGCCGTCACGGTGGGCGCTCGTCCAGCCGAGGCTGTGCCCGCGCACCCGGTCCCACCAACCGGCCTCGGGCCGTCCCCCGTGCGAGACGGTCAGCTCCGCCAGCTCGGCGTCCGCCAGCTCGGCCCGCCACCGGTAGTCGATCTCGGATCCCATCCGCCCGACGCTGCCACGCCCGCCCGGGCGCGAGCCACCGGATTTCCCGGCCCGGACAAGCAGGCCCGGACAAGACGGTGGCCCCCTCCCGGACCGGGAAGGGGCCACCGTCTTGTCTGCCGAGGCCGGCTACGGCTTCGCGCACTGACCCGCGGACGGGCCGCGGACCGTGTTCGCGAGGGTGTTGTCCGTCGGCGCCGGGGTGTTGCCCGTGCAGGCCAGCGGGCCGCCCACGGTGCTGCTGGCCAGCACCGTGCCGTGGTTGCCCACCAGCGTCGCCGGGCCGCCGATGTCGGTCAGCTCGATCGACACCGAACCCGTCGTGCCCGTGATCGCCACCGGGCCCGCCACCTTCGTGCGGTTCAGCACCACCTGCGCCGCGCCGGTCGCCGCCAGCGGGCCCGAGATCGAGCCGCCGCGGACCACCAGCGAAGCGCCGCCCGACACCGTGACCGGGCCGGACACCGTCGCGCCGTTGAGGCACACCGTGCCGCTCGACACCGTCAGCGGGCCCTTCTGCACCCCCGTCAGCGTCTTCGTGCACGACGCGTCCGGCCGGCCCAGCAGCTCGAACTCGGCCAGCGACGCCGCCGGACCGGTGGTCGCGGTGACCTCCAGCCGGTAGTAGGCGTAGTGCGCCGGGTTCTTCACCGCGAACGCGCGGGTCTGCTGCCGCCACGGGAACGCCTGGCCGGTCTGCTGGTCGGCGACCGCCCACGTCTTCCCGTCGTACGAGCCCTTCAGCACCCAGCTCTTCGGGTCACCCGCGCCCTTCGGCGAGGTCAGCGTGTAATGCGTGACCGCCTCGTCCGTCGAGTTCAGCTGGTACTGCACCGCACCCGTCACCTTCGCCTCGGTGCCCGAAGTGTTGTCCACCAACGCCGTGGCGTCAGAACCGTCCGAAGTGGACAACGTGCCCCTGCCCGGCCCGGTCTCGTCGTGCAGCGGCGTCGGGGGAGCGTTGCCCGTGGTGATCGACTTCGGCGCGTCGTTCGGGCCGGTGCCCCACTGCGACGGGTTCGGGCCCATGTCGAAGTCCAGCGTGCCGCCGTGGGCCAGCAGGTCCTGCGCCACCGTCGTCGAGGTGTAGGCCTTGCCGTTGACCTTCAGGCCCTGCACGTAGACGTTCTTCGCGTTGTTCTTCGGCGCGTTGATCACCAGATCGCCACCGGGCAGGTGCACGGTCGCCTTGGTGAACAGCGGCGACCCGATCGCGTAGTTCGGGCTGCCCATCTGCAACGGGTAGAAGCCCAGCGCGCCGAACACGTACCACGCGGACATCTCGCCGTTGTCCTCGTCGCCCGCGTAACCCTGGCCCAGCTCGCTGCCGGTGTAGAGCCGCGAGAGCGCCTCACGCACCTTGGCCTGCGTCTTCGACGGCTGACCCGCGTAGTCGTACATGTAGAGCAGGTGGTGCGAGGGCTGGTTGGAGTGGCCGTACTGGCCCATCCGCACGTCCCGCGCCTCCCGCATCTCGTGGATCGCGCCACCGTAGGTGCCGGGGAAGTCCGCGGTCTCCTGGTCGGCGAAGAACTGGTCCAGCTTGTCAGCCAGCTTGTCCTTGCCGCCGTAGAGGTCCGCCAGGCCCTGACCGTCCTGCGGCACCGTGAAGGCCATGTTCCAGCCGTCGGTCTCGGTGTAGTCGCCACCCCACACGCGCGGGTCGTAGTCGGCCTTGGACTTGGTGAACTTCCCGCTCGCGTCCTTGCCCTGGAAGAACCCGACACTCGGGTCGAACAGGTTCACGTACTGCTGCGCGCGGCTGGTGAAGTACTGGTAGTTCTCCAGGTACTCCGGCTTCCGCGGGTCACTCGCCGGGGCCTGGTCGTACATCTTCTTCGACAGGTTCGCGATGCCGAAGTCGTTGACGTAGCCCTCCATCGCCCACGAGAAGCCCTCACCGGTCGAGTTCGGCGTGTAGCCGAGGAAGATCGACTGGTCCAGCCCCTTGCGCCCGACCGCCGAGTTCGGCGGCGTCACGGTGGCGTTCTTCAGCGCCGCGTCATAGGCCGACTTGACGTCGAAGTTCGTCACGCCCTTGAGGTAGGCGTCGGCGAACGCGACGTCGGAGCTCGTGCCCGTCATCAGGTCCGCGTAACCGGGGGAGGACCAGCGGGCGATCCACCCGGCGTCGCGGTACTGCTGCACGAAACCGTCGACCATCTTCCCGGCCATGTCCGGCGAGAGCAGCGAGTACGCCGGCCAGGTCGTGCGATAGGTGTCCCAGAACCCGTTGTTCACGTAGGTCTGGCCATCGACGACCTTCGAGCCCGTCTGCGTCGCGGTGTCCGCGCCCGCCTTCGGCGACACGGGACTGGCGTACTTGTACACCGGCTTGTCGGTGGTACCGGTGTTCTCGAAACCCTCGTTCGGGTAGAGGAACAGCCGGTAGAGGTTCGAGTACAGCGTCTCCAGCTGGTCCTTCGACGCGCCCTGCACCTCGATCACGCCGAGCTGCTTGTCCCACGCCTGCTGCGCGGCGTCGCGCGCGGAGTCGAACGACACACCCGGCCCAGCCTCCATCGCCAGGTTCTTCTTCGCCTGGTCCACGCTCAGCAGCGAGGTCGCGATCCGCATCGTCACGGTCTTGTCCGCGCCCGCGTTGAACCGCAGGTAACCCGTGACGTTGTCCCGGCCCTGCCCGGTCAGCTTCGCCCCGGCCGTCACCGGCTTGTCGAAGGTGGCGTAGACGAACATCCGCCCCGCGCCCGCCGACAGCCCGCTCTTCGCGTCCGTGTACCCGCTCAGGGTGCCCGTGGCCGGGTCGAGGGTGAGCCCGCCGGAGTTGTTGACGTTGTCGAAGATCAGGCTGGAGTCGTTGCCCGGGAAGGAGAACCGCATGACCGCCGCGTGGTCGGTCGGCGCGATCTCGGTCTTGATCCCGTTCTGGAACGTGACGCCGTAGTAGTGCGCCCGCGCGACCTCGTCGTCGTGCTTGAACGCCAGCGCCCGCGCGTCCCGGTTCGCGTCCGGCACCCCTGCCGCCGCCGACGGCATCACCTGGAAGCTCTGCCGGTCACCCATCCACGGGCTCGGCTCGTGGCTCACGCTGAACGCCTGCAACGCGGGCAGGTTGTCCGTGTTGTTCTGCGAGTGGTAGTTGTACAGCCAGCTGGCCGACCCGGCGTCCGTCACCGGCGTCCAGAAGTTGAAACCGTGCGGCACGGCGGTCGCCGGGAAGTTGTTGCCCCGCGAGAACGTGCTGTTCGCGAGCGTCCCGCGCGTGGTGAGCACGTTGTCGCTCGGGCGGGTGCTCGCCGGCGGCGTCGGCGTGGCCGAGACCTTCACGTCGTCCAGCCAGCCCTGGAAGATGCCCGGGCCGTTCGGGTTGTCGTAGCCCACCAGGATCCGGGCGATCGTCTTGCCCGGCGCGACCGTGCCGATCGCCGAGCGCACCAGGTTCCACTGGTTGGCGTAGAGCACCTTGCTCGCGCCCTGGCCCTGCGGCGACAGCGGGAACCCGTACTGGTCCGTCGCGCCCAGCGAGCTGAGGTACGTGCCGTCGGTGAAGGCCAGGTCGATCGCGACGTTCGTGCTCGGGTACTTCAGGTCGCCGGTGACGAACTGCGGCTGCACCTTGTACGACAGCTCGGTGGAGGGCACCACCGGGATGTTCACGTCGAAGACCTTGTTGTACGACCAGCCGTGCCCGGCGACGGTCTGGCTGCCGGAGTAGCGGAACGCCTTCTGGCCGGTGAAGCCCACCCGGTTCTTGTTCGTGTAACCGCTGGTGGGGCCGGAGTCGACGAAGCTGCGCATGTTCGGCAACGGCGGCGGGGCCGGGTCGTCGTTGGCCAGCAGCAGCTCCGAGAGCTGCAGTGCGGTGTCCCCGTGGTCACGGGTGACGTCGAGGCGGTAGTACTTGAACGCCTTGCTCGCCGCGGCCAGCTTGTAGTCCTTCTGCTGGAGGCGGTTCTCGAACGTCTGCCCGGTCTGCTTGTCCAGGTCGAGCCACGCCTTCGCGTCGTCCGAGCCCTGCAGCGTCCAGTCCTGGGGGTCGCGGCCGGGGAAGTCGTTGGCCGAGCTGATCGCGTAGTGCGTGATCGACGTCGGCTCCGACAGCGTCACCTGCGCCCACGCCGTGGGGTCCCACGACAGCCACTTGGTGTCCGTCGTGCCGTCGACCAGGTTGGCCGCGACCTCACCGCCGTCGGTGTTCTCGCTGCTCGCGGTCACCTCGGTCACCTTGCCGCGGATGTCACCCGGGATCGCGGTGCCGTTCGCCCCGTTCACCCCGGACGCGCGCGGCTTGCCCGCCGCATCGGTGTCAACGGTGTCCTGCCACGTCGGCTGCGGGTCGTTCGCCTCGAACGACGACGAGAAGTCCGGTGGTGCCGCGGCTTCGGCGGTGGCCGCGGTCACCGGCAGGGCGGCCAGTCCGGCGGCCGCCACCACCGCGACCAGCACGGCGTGAACGGGTCTGGCGCTTCGGGGCATCATTGCTCCAGGCTTGTCGGGACGATCTTCACGCGCCCGCGCACAAGGGAGACCGGCGGCGGCGCGCGGCAAGCGAAACCCGGGTGTGACATCGATGTCAAGTCCCGGCGGGCAAACCTGGCCGGAAACAGACAACGCCGGACGTAACCCAGCTGGTGCGTCCGGGCGGACGGCGTACGGACGGAGCGGGTGGCGGGCGCCTTACTCGCACCGCGGCTGGGGGAACGGCTGCGGGTACGACCCGTTCGACGCGGAGGCGTTCGCCCGGAACCGCCCGCTACCCCGACGATCCCGAGGTGCCTCAGCCGCCGAACCCGCGGAAGACCCCGTCCGCACCGGCAGCGGAGGTGAAATCCTGCCAGTCCATGTTGCCCAGCGAGATGTTGTTCTCCACCGACCACAGCTCCGCCGGGATCACCCGGAGCCGCCCGTTGCCCTCCGGCCTCACCCGCACGACCAGCAGCGCCCACTCCGGCGCCCGCGCGGTCAGCTGCTCGACGGTCGCGTCCCGGTACACGGCGTCCCACCCGTCCTGGTCGGCGAAGTCCGTGCGGATCAGCAGGCCGGCTTTGGTGTCGGGCAGACGCTCCACACGCCCCATCAAACTCCAGGCGCCCGCCGGCCGTCCCCGGTATAAGAGAAGAATGGCCGCAGATCGAATCGACCCCGACGAAGACGCCCGCCGACGAGCCGGGACCGCGCTGGCCGCCGGGGATCCCACCGGATGGTTCGAACCGCTGTACGCCGCGGCGGAGACCGGGGACGCCGTCGTGCCGTGGTTCCGCGGAGAGCCGTGCACCGAGCTGGCCGCGTGGGCGCGCGACAACCCCGGCGACGGCAAGCGCGCACTCGTGGTCGGCTGCGGCATGGGCGACGACGCCGAGCTGCTCGCCGAAAGCGGCTACGACACCGAGGCGTTCGACGTCTCGCCCAGCGCGATCAAGGCCGTGCTCAGCCGCTTCCCGGACACCCGCGTCGCCTACCGCACCGCGGACCTGCTCGACCCGCCCGCCGAATGGCGCCACGCCTTCGACCTCGTCGTCGAGATCCTCACCGTGCAGGCCCTGCCCAAGGACGTCCGCGGCACCGCCATCGGGTCGGTCTCGGGCTTCGTCGCCACCGGCGGCCTCGCGCTCGTCGGCGCGGTGGCGGAGGAGAGCATCGACCTGGCTTCCTGGGCCGGGCCGCCCTGGCCGCTCAACCGCGCCGAAGTCGAGTCCTTCGCCCGCGACGGCGTCACCCTCACCTCCCTCGACCGCATCCGCGACGGGAAACGCTGGTGGGCCGAGTTCACCCGGGAGGCCTGACATGACCGGCAATCCGATCATCGACCGGTGGCTCGCCGAACAGGCCCCGCAGCTGCCGGAGGCGGACCAGCTCAGCGCCCTGCTCGCGGCGACCAACCTGGGCCACGCCTACCCCGACGACGTGCTCGAAGCCTGGGGACACGAGGTCGTGCTCGCCCGCCGCGTCGTGGACCAGTCGGAACCGGCGTTCATCGCCGAGGCCCGTCGCCAGGGCTGGTCCTGGGAGCGGATCGCCGAACGCCTCGGCCTGCCCGACGCCGAAACCGCCGAACAGCGCCAGGCCGTGCTCGAAGCCGAGCTGATCCGCACCCATCCGCAGAACCTGCCCGGCGCCTGGCGCCCCTAGACGTCAGCCGGCCGGCTGCCACACCCAGTTCTGCCGCTCGTAGGCCACCCGGAAACCCAAGCGAAGCATGTTGTGCAGCGAAGAGTTGTGACCGCCGTCGGTCTCCGCACCGGTCTCCGAAACCAGCAGACGGCACCCCAGCTCTCCCGCGGTCCGGGCCCTCGCGACCAGGAGCCCGGTCTGACCGCCGCGGTTACGGGCCTCGGGGAGCACCGCGGCGCCGAACAGCTGAGCCGTTTCGCCGAAGCGGTACACGGTCGCGCTGCCCACGAGTTCCTCGCCCAGCCAGGCAGCCTGGGGATACCAATCCGGCTGCGTCACGGTGGCGGCGGCCATCCCGGAGTAATGCTCCTCCGGCATGCCGAACGCCCGCATCATCACCGACGCCCACCGGCCGGCGTCACCCGGCTCGACCGGGGCGACCCGCAGGCCGTCCATCGGCCGCCGGTCCGGGGCGCCGGCCCGGGCCACCACCTCGTCCACCTCGGCCACGAGCTTCACCCACGACGATCCGGCCGTGATGCCCTCGCGCGCGCGGATTTCCGCCCAGTCCTCCGGAAGCACGGAGGCCACGAGCTGGAGGACAGCCAGCGGGGTGCCTTCCGCCCGGTAGAACGCGCACACCTCGGCGATCAACTCCCCGGTGACCGCGGCGGTGCGGCCGAAGCCGAGGGCCTTGCTCCAGTACCGCGTCGGGTCGTTCCGCATCGACACCGCCACAACGTCCCCGATGCGGGTGGCATTCAGGCCGAGCGCCGCGCGTACGGCCTCCGGCGCGCCGGTCTCGAAGTGAAACAGCGCCTCCGCCTCGGAACTCTCGGTTACCGACAGCGGCACAGTTTCCTTCACAGAGCTACCTTCTTCTCGTCGGATGCTCAGCAAGACTCCAGGAACCGCTTCAGCACCCGCGTCCCGAACCGCAGACCCTCCACCGGCACGCGCTCGTCCACGCCGTGTGCCATCGCGCGGTACGGGAAGCCCGGCGGCAGCCACAGGGGAGCGAAGCCGTAACACGCCATGCCCAGCTTCGTGAACGCCTTCGCGTCCGTCCCGCCGCCCATGCAGTACGGCACCACCACCGCCGCCGGGTCCTCGGCGCGCAGCGCGGCCGCCATCGCGTCGAACCACGGCGAGTCCACCGGCGCCTGCACCGGCGGCTGGTGCGCGACGAACTCGCGCGTCACCCCCGGGCCGAGGAGCCCGTCCAGCTCCGCGAACAGCTCGTCCTCCGTGCCCGGCAGCACCCGCACGTCCACCTGCGCCGTCGCCGTCGACGGGATCACGTTCACCTTGTAACCGGCGGACAGCATCGTCGGCGTGGTGCTGTTGCGGACCGTCGGCACCACCAGCGAGCCCGCCGGGCCCAGTCGCGCCACCGTCGCGTCCACGGCCTCGCCCGAGGACAGGTCCACCGGCACGCCCAGCGCCTCGCCGGTGCGTTCCAGGAACGCCCGCACCGTCGGCGTCAGCCGCACCGGCCACCGGTGCGCGGCGATCCGCTGCAACGCGCCGACCAGCATCGTCACGGCGTTCTCGTCGTTGGGGCGCGAACCGTGCCCGGCCCGGCCGCGCGCGGTCAGCCGCAGGTGCGCCGTGCCGCGCTCCGCCGTCCCGACCGGGTACAGCCGCACGGTCCGGCCGTCGGCCGCGGGCACGTGATAGGTGTAGCCGCCCGACTCGCTGATCGACGCCACACAGCCCTCGAAGAACTCCGGATGCGCCTCGACCAGCCAGTGCGCCCCGAAATCGCCCTTGTCCTCCTCATCGGCCACGAACGCCAGCACCAGGTCCCGGCGCGGCCGCAGCCCCGACGCGACGGCCGTCAGCACCATCGCGCAGAAGTCCTTCATGTCCACCGCGCCGCGGCCCCACAGGAACCCGTCGCGCACCTCGCCGGCGAACGGCGGCACCGACCAGTCCGCCGCGTCGGCCGGCACCACGTCCAAGTGCCCCTGCACCAGCAATCCCGGCAGTGACGGGTCGGTGCCCGCGATCCGCGCGAGCACGTTCGCCCGCCCCGGCGCCGACTCCACGATCTTCGCCGGCACCCCGTGGCGCTCCAGGAACGCCGCGACGTACTCCGCCGCGTCCCGTTCCCCCTCGGAGTCGCCGCCGCCGCGGTTGGTCGTGTCGAACCGGATCAGGTCCGCGCACAACCCCACCACGTCGACGCCGCCCGAAGAGTCCCCAGAAAAGTCCACTGTGGAGTCAGCCATAAATGCCCTGCACCGCCCCGCCCGCGATGGCCGTGACCACCTTGAACGCCTTCATCGCCTCGGTCATGCTCGGCGCGTCGAACCCGACCCGGCGGGTGCCGATCTGCTCCACGGTCGGGATCACCGCCGTCGCCTGCGCCAGGTGGCTCGCGTCGAACTCCACCTCGATCCGGTGCCGCCCCGGCGCCCGCTCCAGCCGGCCCGCCAGGGCCATCGACTCCGCGGCACCCGCCTTCAGCAGGCCCGCGGTGCGGGCCGGGGGCAGGCAGATCGCCGCGTACCGGCTCACGCACTCCTTCACCTGCACCAGCTCGGCCTCGGGGGAGTAGTCCCGCGCGTCCTCACAGGTCCGGTCGTCCCCGCTGACCAGCAGCACCGGCACGCCGTACTCCGCGGCCATCGCCGCGTTCAGCCTGCCCTCGCTGGCCGGCACGTCGTCCAGCCACACCCCGGTGATCTGGTTCTCCAGATAAGTGTGCGACAGCACGCCGTCGAACCCCGCGCCTGCGTGGTAACCGAGGAAGACGACGCCCTCGACGCCCGAATCGATGCCCTGCATCATCGACAGCGGCTTGTGCCGCCCGGTGAGCATCCGCGCCCGCGGGTCCAGCTCCTCCAGCAGCAGATTCCGCTGCGAGGAGTGCGCCTCGTTGACGAGCACGTCGGTCGCGCCGGCCTCGAACAGCCCCGCCAGCACCGCGTTGACGTCGCCGGTGAACAGGCGGCGGAACCGCTGCCACTGCTCGGTGCCCGGCACCACGTCGTCGGTCCAGGTGACGCCCGTGGCGCCTTCCATGTCCGCCGAGATCATGATCCGCATGCGGGGCACTCTAGTCATCCTACGTCCTGCCCGTCGCGACACTCCGAACGTCACGTAGGGTCACCGCCTACGGTGCATAACGATCGAGCACGCACCGTCGCCGCAACATATTGCGCGCTTGCACCGGTATGTGGTTACTTTTCGGCCTTGGGGTGGCTCGGGGCTAGACGATGGGGTGGTCTACAAGTGCGGATCAAGCACGTTCGACATGGGGTGAACCGCGTAGTCGCGGTCCTGACGGCGGGAACGCTGGCGATCCTGCCGCTGGCGGGCACCGCCGCCGCGCAACAACAGGTCCACCAGCAGCAGCCCGCGCAGCCGAAGGTGCTGCGGGTGGCGCTGACCACCGGGATCGACCACCTGAACCCGTTCACCGCGTCGCTCGCGGCGTCCACCCAGGTGGGCCGGTTCATCTACGAGTTCCTCACCATCCCGTCCGCCGACAAGGCCGAGGCCTCGCCCGCGCTGGCCGAATCGTGGACGACCTCGCCGGACAAGCTGACCTGGACGTTCAAGATCCGCCAGAACGCCAAGTGGACCGACGGCCAGCCGGTCACCGCCAAGGACGCGGCGTTCACGTTCAACCGGATGCTCACCGACGAGACCGCGCGCACCGCGAACGGCAACTACGTCGCCAACTTCCAGACCGTCAGCGCGCCCGACGACAGCACGCTGGTGATCAAGACCAAGGCCGTGCAGTCCAGCATGGACCTGCTCGACGTGCCGATCGTGCCCGAGCACGTGTGGGCGCCGATCAAGGACCTGAACGACCCGAAGACCGACGACCTGTCGGTGGTCGGCGTCAGCGACGGGCCCTACCAGCTCACCGAGTACAAGCAGAACGAATACCTCAAGTTCAAGGCCAACAAGGGCTACTGGCGCGGCGCCCCCAAGGTCGACGAGCTGCAGCTGCTGATCTTCAAGGACGTCGAGTCCGCGGTGAACGCCCTCAAACAGGGTGAGGTCGACGTGATCAACCGGCTCACCCCGACCCAGTTCGACGCGCTGCAGGGCCAGCCGAACATCGCCACCAACAAGGCGCCCGGCCGCCGCTACAACGAGATCAACCTCAACTTCGGCGTCGAGAACAACGAGAACAAGCCGATCGGCAACGGCAACCCCGTGCTGAAGGACCTCCGGCTGCGCAAGGCGATCGCACAGGCCATCGACCCCAAGACCATTGTGGACAAGGTGATGGGCGGCTACGGCCAGCTCCCCGGCGGCGTCATCCCGCCGATCTACACCGCCTACCACTGGGACCCGACGGCAGCCGAGGCGACGAAGTTCGACATCGCCGCCGCCAACACCGCGCTCGACCAGGCCGGCTACGCCAAGGGCCAGGACGGCATCCGCGTCGCCCCCGGCGGCGCGCGCCTCGAACTGCGCCTGACCGGCCACGCGAACCGGCCGTTCGACCAGCGCACCGCCCAGTACGTCAGCGGCTGGCTGCACGACATCGGCATCTCGGTCAAGCAGGAGCTGGTCTCCGACGAGGAGCTGAACGACCGCACCAACGCGGGCAACTACGACCTCGCGATCTCCGGCTACGCCACCAACCCGGACCCGGACTACGCGCTGGCGCTGCACACCTGCGCCGGCCGGCCGAACGCCGAGGGCAAGGGCGCCACCACCGACACGTTCTTCTGCGACCCGCAGTACGACGCCCTCTACGCCAAGCAGCTGACCGAAACCGACCCGGCCACCCGCGCCGGCTACGTCAAGCAGGCCCAGGCGCGCCTCTACAGCCAGGCCGTGAACGTCGTCCTCGACTACGACAACTCGCTCGAGGCCTACCGCTCCGACAAGTTCTCCAGCTTCGAGAAGCAGCCGCAGCCCGACGGCTCGATCCTCGAGCAGACCGGCTACTGGGGCGTCTACGGCGCCGTGCCGGCCGGTTCCGAGGCCGTGGCCGCCGACAGCGGCGGCTCGAACACCGTGCTGTGGATCGTGATCGGTGTCGTCGTGGTGATCGTGCTCGTCGGCGGCGGCGTGCTGATCGGCCGCCGCGGCAAGTCCGCGGACGACCGGGAGTAGCACCCCTTGTCCCAGGCATTCACCTCCGGCCAGGCCTCGGCGCTCGCCGACCCCGACGAGCGCCGAGGCGGGACCGGCACCCTCCGGTTCGTCCTCACCAAGGTCGCCGAAGCGGCCGCCAGCATCGTGCTGGTGATCGTCCTCGGCTTCTTCCTGTTCCGGCTGCTGCCCGGCGACCCCGTCGCGTTCATGGCCCGCGACCGGCCCACCGACCCCGCCCAGATCGCCGAACTGCGCCAGCAGCTCGGCATCGACAAGCCCGTCCTCGCCCAGTTCGGCAACTACTTCGTCGGCCTCTTCCGCGGCGACTTCGGCACCTCCTACATCGAGCGCCGCCCGGTGCTCGACATGATCGGCGAACGGCTCTGGCCCACCGTGCTGCTCGTCGGCAGCGCGACCGTGCTGGCCATCGCGCTCGGCCTGTGGCTCGGCATCCGCGCCGCGTGGAAGCGCGACAGCTTCTTCGACCGCGCCCAGACCGGCATCGCGCTCACCCTCTGGTCGGTCCCGCAGTTCTGGCTCGGCCTGCTGCTGCTGGTGGTCACCAACGGGGTGTTCCCCAGCCGCGGCATGCACTCCCCGGACGCCGGGCCCGGGTTCTTCGCCCAGGGCCTCGACGTCCTGCACCACCTGGTCCTGCCGTGCGTCACGCTGCTCGCGGTGTTCTACGCCCAGTACATGCTGGTGATGCGGTCCTCGCTGCTGGGGGAGATGAACGCCGACTACCTCACCACCGCCCGCGCCAAGGGCCTGCGCGAGGACATGGTCCGCCGCCACCACGCCGTGCCGAACGCGCTGCTGCCCACCGTGACCCTGGTGTTCATGCAGTTCGGCATGGTCGTCTCCGGCGCCGTCACGGTGGAGGCCGTGTTCAGCTGGCCCGGCCTCGGGCAGCTGACCTACGACGCCCTGCACGGCCCGGACCTGCCGGTGCTGCAAGGCGTGTTCGTGGTGCTGGCCAGCGCCGTCGTCCTGATGAACATGCTCGCGGAACTGCTCTACCGCGTGCTCGACCCGAGGGTGCGTACCGCATGACCGCGCCAGCACTCCCCGAGAGCGCCCGCGCCATCGCGTGGCGCCGCCGCCGGGCCGGCATCGCCCGCACCTGGCACGAGTTCGCCACGCAGAAGGCCGCGCTCACCGGCCTGTGCCTGCTCGTGCTCACCGTCCTGCTCGCCGTGCTGCTCCCGGTGGTCAGCAACGCCGACGGCCTCGACGTCACCAAGGCGACCGGCCACCCGCTCAGCCCGCCGGACGGGCAGTTCTGGCTCGGCACCGACATCGACGGCCGCTCCGTGCTGCTGATGACCTTGTGGGGCACCAGGATCTCGCTGCTCGTCGGGTTCTCCGCCACCGTGCTCAGCGTGCTGATCGGCACCGTCATCGGCGTCACCGCCGCGCACTTCGGCGGCTGGGTCTCCACGGTCCTGCTGCGCTTCACCGACTTCTTCCTCGTGCTCCCGTCACTGGTGCTCGCCATCGCGCTGTCCGCGGTGCTGCCCCAGGGCGTGTGGACGATCATCGTGGCCATCGGCCTCACCGCCTGGCCCAGCACCGCCCGGCTGGTGCGCGCCCAGACCCTCACCATCGAGAGCCGCCCCTACATCGAGCGCTCCCGGGCGCTGGGCGGCGGCCACCTGCACGTGGTCGGCAAACACGTGCTGCCCGGCGTGATGCCGCTCGTGCTCGCCAACACCACCCTGGTGGTCGGCAACTCGATCATCGCGGACGCGACCCTGTCGTTCCTCGGCGTCGGCGACCCCAGCTCCATCTCCTGGGGCGCCATGCTCGAGACCGCGCTCAACAACGGCGCCGTCAGCCGCGGCGCCTGGTGGAACCTGCTCCCGCCGGGTATCGCGATCGTGCTCGTCGTCCTGTTCTTCACCCTGGTCGGCCGCGGGCTGGAGACGGTGCTGAACCCGAGGCTCAAAGGACAACACTCGTGACCGCCCTGCTCGAACTCAAGAACCTCGGCGTCACCTACACCACCGGCGGCGGCGACGTGCCCGCCGTCCGCGGCGTCGACCTGCGCCTCGACCCCGGCGACACCCTCGGCGTCGCGGGGGAGTCCGGCTCCGGCAAGTCCACCGTCGCCATGAGCGTGCTGCGGCTGCTGCCGCGCAGCGCCAAGATCACCGGCGAGATCCTGCTCGACGGCGAGGACATCACCGAGATGCGCTGGGGACGGCTGCGCACGGTCCGCTGGGCCGAGGCGTCGGTGGTGTTCCAGGGCGCCATGCACGCGCTCAACCCGGTCCACCGCGTCGGCGAGCAGATCGCCGAGCCGATCCGGCTGCACCCGCCCGAAGGCAAGGCCCCCACCGAAGCCCAGGTCCAGGCCCGCGTCGCCGAACTGCTCGAACAGGTCGACCTGCCCCGCTCCCGCGCCGGCGCGTACCCGCACGAGCTGTCCGGCGGGCAGAAGCAGCGCGTGATGATCGCGATGGCGCTGGCCTGCTCGCCCCGCCTGGTGATCGCCGACGAGCCCACCACCGCCCTCGACGTGATCGTCCAGGCCCAGGTCCTCGACCTGATGTCACGCCTGGTCGCCGAGCACAACATCGGGCTGATCATGATCAGCCACGACCTGTCCGTGCTCGCCGCCACCTGCCGCCGAATCGCGGTCATGTACGACGGGCAGGTGGTCGAGGAGCGGCCCAGCGCCGAGCTGATGTCCACACCCCGCCACGAGCACAGCCGCGCGCTCGCCGCCGCGTTCCCCACCGTCGGCGACCCGGTGTCCCGCTTCGCCCCGGCCACCAGCACCCCGCTGCCCCCCGAGCCCGAAAACCGGGCCGGGCCGGACGCGCCACCACTGCTGGAAGCCGAAGACCTGCACGTCACCTTCCGCGACCGCACCGGCAAGCGCATCAACGCCGTCGACGGGGTCGACCTCGCCGTGCGGCGCGACGAGATCGTCGCGCTCGTCGGCCAGTCCGGCTCCGGCAAGACCACCCTCGCCCGCACCCTGCTCGGCCTCCAGAAGGCCGATTCCGGCGCCGTCCGCTACGACGGCAAGCCCATTCCCGCGGGCGGCGACGGCCTGCGCGCCTACCGCCGCCAGGTCCAGCTCGTGCTGCAGGACCCGACCAGCGCGCTCAACCCCGCGCACACCGTCTACGAGGCGGTGGCCGAGGGACCGCGTATCCACGGCCTCCCCGACGAGCGCGCGACCGTGGTCCGCGCGCTCGAGGCCGCGGAACTGCGTCCAGCGGAGAAGTTCTTCGACCGGCTCCCGCACGAACTGTCCGGCGGCCAGCGGCAACGCGTCGTCATCGCCGGCGCGCTCGCCCTCGACCCGTCGGTCGTGGTCGCCGACGAGCCGGTCGCCTCGCTCGACGCCTCCGTGCGCGGGGAGATCCTCGGCCTGCTGCTGCGGCTGCGCCGCGAACTCGGCCTGGCCGGCCTGGTCATCACCCACGACCTGGGGCTGGCCTGGAACATCGCCGACCGCGTCGCCGTGATGTACCGCGGGAAGCTCGTCGAAACCGGTACCGTCGAACAGGTTCTGCTCGACCCCCAGCACGACTACACCAGGTCACTGCTGGCCGCGCTGCCCGGCGGCACCGCCCAGCGCGCCACCGCCTGAGCGCGCGAAGCGGACTTTTCCGCCACAGAAAGCGGAAAGCCCGCTTCGCCCCGCCACCCCGATATGGGCGAACACCTGAACGAAGACCGATCCCGGCGGGAGCCCGGGCGGTGACCAGAAACTCCACCCGGTAATCTCCTGGATCGAAATGGCGACCACCACCGACTCTGCGCAACCGTCCGCGGCCAGCCCGCTGGACGAGCGGCTTCTCGCGCCCACAAGGTTCCCGTACCGGACCATCGCGATGGGCACCATCGGCACCACGCTGCTCATGCTCGCGGCCCTCGGCGCCGGCGGCATCCTCATCCGCGACCCCGTCCTCGGGCACGGGCCGCTGTCCTGGATCCGCTACGGCCACGGCCGGGCCCTGGCGAACGCGCTGCTCTACACCGGCTTCGGCCTCGTCGTGTGGGCCTGGGTGCGCCTCGGCCGCTACGTGCTCGCCGGCCGCATCGGCAGCCGCCCCATCCTGGTCGCCGCGCTGTGCTGGATGGCGCCGCTGCTCGTGTCGCCGCCGCTGTTCACCCGCGACGTCTTCTCCTACCTGGGCCAGGGCGCCCAGCTGCTGTACGGCCTCGACCCGTACGCCAACGGCCCCGCCGAACTGCACGTGCTGCCGAACGTGGTGCAGAACGTCCACCCGCTCTGGCAGACCACACCCGCCCCGTACGGGCCGCTGTTCCTGCTGATCTCCAAGTGGATCGTGGCGATCACGCAGGACAACATGATCGCCGGCGTGATCCTCACCCGCCTCGTGCTGCTGATCGGGCTCGGCATGACGCTGTGGGCGCTGCCCCGGCTGGTCAAGCACCTCGGCGGCAAGCTGCCGGTGGCGCTGTGGCTCGCGGTCGCCAGCCCGATGATGGTCATCCACCTCTTCGGCGGCCCGCACAACGACCTGATGATGCTCGGCTTCCTCACCATCGGCATCGTCGCCGCGCTCGAGCGCAAGTACGTGGTCGCCGTCCTGCTGATCACCGTCGGCATGCTGATCAAGCCGACCGCCGCCGTGGCGCTGCCGTTCCTCGTCTGGATGTGGGCGGCCCACATGTCCGGCGAGTCCAAGGTGAAGAACTTCTTCAAGGCCGGCGCCGCGTCCGTCGCGCTGTTCCTGCCGGTGTTCGCCGCCGGCACCTGGATCTCCCTCGGCTCGCTCAACCTCGGCTGGTGGTCCGGCCTCAAGGCCCCGCAGCTGATCGCGAACTGGCTCAACTTCCCGACCGGCATCGGCGAGGCGATCTACAACCTCGTGCACCTGGTCGCGAACGTGCAGCCCTCGCCGTTCGTCACGGTCACCCGCGCCATCGCGATGGTCGGCCTGGCCGCCTTCGGCATCCGCCAGTGGTGGCTCGCCCGCAGCGGCGGCAAGGAAGCCGTCTTCCGCGCCGCGATCACCATGCTGGCCGTCGCCATCCTCATGCCGCCCACCCTGCCGTGGTACCTGACCTGGGGCTTCGTCCTCTTCTCGGCGTTCGGCTGGCAGCGGCGGCACCTGTCGGTCGTGGTCGCCGTGTCGGTCTTCGTCACCCTCGTCTACTACCCGACGGGGGAGCAGGCCCTCTACGACTGGTGGTTCATCGCCATCGTCGTGCTGGTCAGCCTGTACGCGGCCGCGTCACTGCTGCGCCCGGACCCGCTCGGCCTGTTCGCCGCCTGGCGCAAGCCCGACGAGGAGTTCCTGCCCAAGGAAACCCCGGTACCGGCGCGCGACTAGGAACGCCGTCAAGGACTCCTTGCCTACCCTCAAGGTAGGCAAGGAGTCCTTGACGGCTCCAGATCAGTGCTGCGGGCTCAGCCCCGCCACGGCCAGCCCGAACAGCCGGTCCGCCCGCGTGGCCGGATCGGAGTGGTGCTCCGTGGCCAGCACGACGCCGACGGCCAGCGTGATCAGGTCCGAGACCGTGACCCCGGCCGTCACCGCGCCATCCTGCCGGGCGCGGCTCAACAGCGGACCCGCAGCCTCTTCCAGCGCCATCGAGCACGAGCTCTCGTGCACCGAGTCGGGTCCGGCGCCGTCGTAGGCCAGCGCGGCCGCCAGCCCCCGCGCGGAGACGCAGTACGCGACGACGTCACCCAGCCATTCCAGCAACGCCTCCCGGCTGTCGCCCCGACCGGTCAGCTCCTGAGCGCGCACGCACAGCGCCTCGATCCGCGTCCGGGAAACCGCCTCCACCAACGCACGGCGAGTGGGGAAGTGCCGTCGCACCGTCGCCGAGCCGACCCCGGCCGTGCGGGCGATCTGCTCCAGCGACGCACCGGCCCCGTGGACGGCGACCTCCGCTTCGGCCACGGCGAGGATGCGCGTGTAGTTGCGCCGGGCGTCGGCGCGCTGGTGGTCAGGCATGGTCTGCTCTCCGAGGGTTGCTAAGTGGCGGGCCCCGCCGTATCGTAGCGGAACAGAAACGGCGGGGCCCGCCATTTAATTCGATCACCTGTTTCGTTCGACCAGTACCGAGGAGCACCATGTCCACAGAGTCCGCGCCCGCCCTCGTCACCGGTGCCACCGGCCGTCAGGGCGGCGCCACCGCCCGCGCCCTGCTCGCGGCCGGCGTTCCCGTCCGGGCGCTGGTGCGTGATCCGGCCACCGCGGGGGCGAAGGCCGTCGAGGCGCTCGGCGCCGAACTCGTCACCGGCGACCTGCGCGACCGCGATTCCGTGACCCGCGCCGCACAGGGCGCCCGCGCCGTGTTTTCCGTGCAGATGCCCGCTTTCACCGAGGAAGGCTTCGATTTCGACGGCGAGGTGGCCCAGGGCGTCAACCTCATCGAGGCCGCGAAGGCCGCCGGAGTGCCGCAGTTCGTGCACACCTCCGTCAGCGGCGCCGGCCGGCAGACCGAGGTTCCCGGCTGGGCCGAAGGCCGCTGGGTTTCGATGGAAGGCACGCTGGGCGCCAAGACCGCGATCCAGGACCGGGTCCGCGCCGCCGGCTTCCCCCGCTGGACGCTGCTCAAGCCGGCCTTCTTCATGGAGAACTTCTTGCCGTCCATGGGTTTCCTGTTCCCGCGCGGCGTCGAGGGCGGCATCGTGAGCGTCATCAAGCCCGACACCCGGGTGTCACTGGTCGCGGTGGAGGACATCGGCACGGCGGCCGCCGCGGCCATCGCCGCGCCGGAGCGATTCGACGGCGTCGAGCTGGAACTGGCCGGCGACTACCGCTCGATGACGGAGATCGCCGAAGCCCTCTCCCGCGCCCTGGGCGCGTCCTTGTCCGCACCGGACCTGACCGAGGAGGAGGCCCTCGCCGCCGGAATGCCCGCCATGGGCGCCACGCACGAGTGGCTGAACGTGGCCGGACAGCCGGCCCGTCCCCAGTTCGCGACGGACCTCGGCCTCCCGCTCACCAGCTTCGAAACCTGGGCGCGGCACCACCTGCGGGCAGACGCACGCGTGGAGTAGAATTCCAGGCGTGGCGAGTGACGTGGAGTCCTATTCCAAAGGGGCCTTGCTGAGCAGGTCACGCGTCGCACTGCCTTCACTCCGGCCCAGCGAGCGACGGGTGCTCGAATGGTTGATTGCCCATCTGGGCGAAGTGCCGAGCTTGAGCGTCGTCGATGTTCAGCGGGGCACCGGAGCGGGCGCGGGAACGGTGATCCGCACTTGCCAGGCCGTGGGATTCCACGGCTTCCACGAGTTCCGGATCGCCGCCGCGCGCGAAGGCCGCTACGACGAGCCCGCCGAGCCGGACAGTCTCGCGGGCTACCAAGCTTTGCGAACTGTCGAGCGAGCGGCGTCGGAGTCGGTGCGGCACGTTTCGGCGACCGTGCCGGAGGCGGACTTCGACGCCGCGGTAGCGACCTTGACGGCTGCCGACCGCCTGCTGGTTTTCGGCGCCGCGATGTCGGGACCGATCGCGGCCGACGCCGCCTACCGCTTCCGGATGGCGGGCTGGTTCGTCGACGCGCCGGCGGACGAAAGCTCGGCGCGGGTCGCCGCCCGGCAGCTGACCCGCCACTGCGCTTGCCTGCTGTTCAGCCACACCGGGGCAACAAAGGTGACTCTTGACGTCGCGGCTCAGGCGCGTCGAGCGGGAGCCGCGGTAGTCGGCGTGGTGTCGCAGAGCAACAGCGCACTCAGCGAAATCGCCCCGATCACTCTTGCCGTGGCGGGAGACGACGGTGGCGCGCTCGGCATCGCCACCGGATCACGGCTGGCGCAGCTCGTCATCACGCACAGCCTGCTCACCGCGGCCGTGACCGCCAAGGGTCCGGCGGCACGGGCAGCGCTCGACCGAGCGGCAGAAGTAACCCATGAATCAGTCTTGTAGGAGTGAACCCGTGAAGATCCGGTCGTTCTCGGAAACCGACGCTGAAGCGGTCGTCGCGCTGTGGACCGAAGCGGGTTTGACCAGGCCGTGGAACGACGCCGGGGCTGACGTGCGGCGCAAGCAGGCCATGCAGCCGGAGATGTTCTTCGTCGCCGAGGACGACGGGCGAGTGGCCGGCGTGGTCATGGCGGGCTACGACGGGCACCGCGGCTGGATCCATTACCTCGCCGTCTCGGACGACTACCGGGGAACAGGGCTGGGCCGCACTCTCGTCGAGCACGCCGAAACCGCGTTGGACGCGCTGGGATGTCCGAAGGTGCAGCTGCAGGTCCGCCCGGACAACACCAGCGTGATCGAGTTCTACCGGCATCTCGGCTATACGACCTATGAGGCGATCAACATGGGAAAGCGCCTCGTCGTTGATGGCCCGGCCGCCACGCAGAGCACCGAGCCGCCGGCCGTTGCTACCGCCTAGTCCTTGGCGAACGCGGCGCCGTAAACCGGGCTCACCTTGTCCAGCAAAGCCATTTGCGTCTTCGGCCCGCTCGACTTGGTGTCCCGGCCCGAAAGCCCGGGACTGCTCACCGCGCTTCGCCGCCGCGTCCCACGGCTGCGCCGCACCGCACGCGTTCACCAGCCGCAGCGGCGTCGTCGAGCCGATCACGTAACGCCGGGACGGCGTTACGAGCCCGCCCACCCGCGCCAGGAGTGCACCAGCGTCGACACCACGGCGTGCTCCGGCGGGTGGGCGGCGTACTGCTCGTACTTCGCCGCCAGCCACCGCAGCGGCTCCGCCCGGTCCGGCTGATCCAGGACCCGGGCGACGCCGTCCGCGCGGGCCCACCACAGCTGCGACCAGTCCTCGGCGTACTCGTCGACCAGGAAGCACACTGCCGGGTTCTCGGCGATGTTCGCCAGGCGCCGCAACGCCGTTGTGGTCTTCGGCTTGTGGTCCACGGCGAACACGACCGTGTCGCCGTGCACCGCGAACGTCACCGGAACCAGGTGAGGCACGCCGTCCGCGTCGGCGGTCGCCAGCCGCGCGACGCGCGCGGACTCGAACCGGGCACGGGTGTCCTCAGCCGACAGTCGCATACCGAAACCGTAGCGTCAGGCCAGGCGAGCGTCAGGCCAGCGCGGGGGAGTCCAGTGCCAGCGTGCCCAGCTCCACGTCCAGCGACGCCCGCGCGCCCAGCGGCAGCGTCGGCGAGGACGCCACGTGGCCGAACCCGAAGTTCCCCAGCACCGGCACGCCCAACGGCGCCAGCCGCTCCAGCAGCAGCGACCGGACCTCCGCCGGGTCCCCGCACGCGGCCCACGAACCCAGCACCACCCCGCGCACGCCGTCGAACCAGCCCGCGCGCAGCAGCTGCGTCAGCATCCGGTCCAGCCGGTAGACGCTCTCGGTCACGTCTTCCAGCAGCACGATGCCGTCACGCGCCGAGCCCTGCTCTGCCGTCCCGATGCCCGACGCCAGCAGCGACAGGTTCCCGCCGATGAGCACCCCCGACGCCCGGCCCGGCACCAGCACGTCCGGCTCCGCCGCCCTCAGCGCCCGGTGCCGCTCGGGCTCGAACAGCGTCCGCCGCAAGTGCTCCGCGGCGAACGCGTCGAACAGGACACTCGCCGGCATCGGCGAGAACAGCGTGTCAAGTCCTAAATGGACCGAAACGGCGCGGTGCAGCGCCGTCACGTCGCTCGACCCCGCCAGCACCTTCGGCCCGGCCGCGCGCAACGCGGGCCAGTCGACCAGGTCCAGCATCCGCTGCGCGCCGTAACCGCCCCGGGCGGCCAGCACGCACTTCACCTCCGGGTCCAGCCACGCCTCGGTGAACTCCGCCGCGCGGGCCGCGTCCGGCGCCGACAGATAGCCCGGCGCGGAAGCCCGCACGGACGCGCCGGCCCGGACCTTCAAACCCCAGCCCCGCAGCACCGGCAGCGCCGCCTCCAGCAGGTCCGGCGGCACCGGCCCGGACGGCGCCACCAGCGCGATCGTGTCCCCGGCTCTCAGCCGCGGCGGTCTCACCGCGACAGCCCCAGCTTCGGCACACCCGGCGTCGGGAACCCGAACACCTGCCCGTAGAACGACAGCTCCGCCTCCAGCGCCGCGATGATCGTCTCCGCCTTGCGGAACCCGTGCTGCTCACCCTCGAACCGCAGGTACGCGTGGTCGACGCCGCTGCCGGCCAGGCTCGCGACGAACCGGTCCGCCTGCTCTGGCGGGCAGATCTCGTCCTCCAGCCCCTGCAGGAACAGCACCGGCCCGGCCAGCGAGCCCGCGTGGGTGATCGGCGAGCGCTCCCGGTACCGCTCCAGCGTCTCCGGGTACGGCCCGACCAGGCCCTCCAGGTACTGCGACTCGAAGTCGTGCGTCTCGCCGCCCGCGCCCGTCCACGTGGCCAGGTCCAGGATCGGGAACTTCACCGTCGCCGCCGCGTACGTCGTGGTCATCGTGATCGAAGCGGCCGAGGTGAACCCGCCCGCGCTGCCGCCGCGGATCGCCAGGCGCGCGCCGTCGGCGATCCCTTCGGCCACCAGCGCCTCGGCCACCGCCACGCAGTCGCCGACGTCCACCACGCCCCACTGCTCGCGCAGCCGCTCCCGGAACACCCGCCCGTAGCCGGTCGAGCCGCCGTAGTTCACCACGACCACGCCGATGCCGCGGCTGGTCAGGTACGCGAAGTCCACGAACAGCGAATCGTCCATGTGCCCGGTCGGCCCGCCGTGCACGTGGACCACGAACGGCGGCAGCTCACCCTCGGGCGCGGTGAAGCCCGGGTTCGACGGCGGGAGCACAAACGCCGGGATCGCCGAGCCGTCGGCCGCGGTGAACACCCGCTCCTCGGCCACCGGCAGGTACTCGGCCGCGGGCAGGCTCGCCGGCTGCGGCGTCAGCTCGGTCCAGGTCCCGCCGGCCAGGTCCACGCTCACCACCGCGCGCTCACGCCGTGGGCCCGCCGCGATGCCGGTCACCGAGCCGCCGTCCACGACCAGCCCGGCCGCCGACCAGCTGGTCAGCTCCCCGGCCACCGAGGCGACCGGGGTCACCGAGCCGTCGTGCTCGTCGAGCACGGCCAGCCGCCCGGCGTTCAGCACCGCGTGCCGCCCGCCGCCGAGCGGCGCGAACCAGCGCGCGCCGATCTGCCACAACGCGCTGCCCAGCTCCGCCGCCACCGGGGCGAGGTTCACCACGGACCCGTCGAGCCCGATCCGGTGCAGGTTCCACCAGCCGTCCGGGTCCAGCAGCGCGAGCAGGCGGTCCGGCGACTCCCACTCCAGCTGGCACACCGCGACGTCCGCGGCGCCGACCAGCACCCTGGCCTCGCCGAACGTGCCGTCCGCGGCGACCGGCGCGACGAACAGCTCCGTGCCGTCCCACGGCATCGCCGGGTGGTCCCACGCCAGCCACGCCGCGTGCGCGCCGTCCGGCGACAGCTGCGGCGCGGTGAAGAACCGGTGCCCGCCGACCAGCACCCGCTCGGCACCGTGTCCGGAGATCGCGACCAGCTCACGCTCGATGTCGGTGCGCCGGGGTCCGGTACTGCGCTCCCGCACCGCCCACACCTCACCGCCCGGCCCCGGCTGCAGGTCGCTGTAACGGACTCCCTGCGGCTGAGCGGGTTCCGGCGTCAGCGCCGTGGTCTCCCCGGAGGCCAGGTCACGGGCGTACACCCGCTGATCGGCCCAGTGGGTGAAAACGACGGTGTCACCGGTCACCAGCCACGGCCGCCCGCCGTACTCGTGCACCCGGTTGCGGACGTTCCACGGCGCGGGCAGCACGTCCTCCACGCCGCCGTCGGCCGTCCGGCGCACCAGCGCCACGCGGCCGCCCTCCGCGGGCCGCGCCTCGGTCCACCACAGCGCGTCGCCGACCCGGCCGAGCCACGAGGGGCCGCCTCCGGCCGCCGCCGCGTCCGCGGCCGAAACGGGTGAAGTCCAAGTTCCATAAGGAGAGATCTCTGGCACCCGAAGAGCCTAACGGCGATCCGCAGCGTGGCCGCACACGCACGCAGCGCGCTGAAATCCCGGTCAACCAGGGGCGGCGGATGCCGATCATGCCCGCGTGGCTTAGGGTCGTAAGTGCTATGTCTCGCGTAATCCACGTCTTCCGCAAGCCCGACCGGTTCGTCGCCGGGACCGTCGGCGAGCCCGGTGATCGCACGTTCTACCTCCAGGCGTCGGAGGACGTCCGGACGATCAGCGTCACGATCGAAAAACAGCAGGTCGTCGTCCTCGCCGAGCGCCTGAGCGCGTTGCTCGAGGAAGTCGCCAGCCGCTTCGGCGCCGACGTCCCCGACGACGTGCCCGACGACCAGGTCGACGTGGCTCCCTTGACCGTGCCGGTCGAAGAGGAGTTCCGCGTCGGCACCATGGGCCTGGGCTGGGACGCCGACTCGGGCGCCGTCGTCGTCGAGCTGCTCGCGATCACCGAGGGCGAGGTCGACGAGACCGTCGTCCTCGACGACACCGAGGAAGGCCCCGACGCCGTCCGCGTGTTCCTCACCCCGGTGGCCGCGCGCGCCTTCGCCGAGCGGGCCGACCGCGTCGTCAACGCCGGCCGCAAGCCGTGCCCGCTGTGCGCCGAGCCGCTCGACCCGGCCGGGCACATCTGCCCCCGGCAGAACGGCTACCGCCGCGACGTCGACGTGGCCGAGGACTGAGGCCGCCCGTGGCGAGCAGCCCACCCGGACCCGCCGACCCCGGTGCCCGCGAATTCGTCACGCACGGCCGCATCGACGTCGAAGGCCGGCTCGTGGACGCGTCCAACGTGACGCTGTTCTGCGCGATCGAGCTCAACGGCGTCACCGGCCAAGTGGTGTACAAGCCGGTTTCGGGGGAGCGGCCGCTGTGGGACTTCCCGGACGGCACGCTCGCCGGCCGCGAGGTCGCCACCGCGATGATCTCCGACGTCTCCGGCCTCGGCGCCGTCCCGCCGACCGTGCTCCGCGACGGGCCGTTCGGCCCCGGCATGGTCCAGCTGTGGGTCGAGACGGGGGAGAACGAGGTCGTCGACGTCTGCGCGCCCGAAGACGTCCCGGACGGCTGGCGCACCGTGCTGCACGCCCACGACCGCCTCGGCGACCCCGCCGTGCTCGCGCACGCCGACCACCCGGGCATGCGGGAGCTGGCCGTGCTCGACATCGTGGTCAACAACACCGACCGCAAGGGCGGCCACCTGCTGGCCGGCACCGACGGCCGCGTCTACGGCGTGGACCACGGCATCTGCCTGCACACCGACCCGAAGCTGCGCACCGTGCTGTGGGGCTGGATCGGCGAGCGCGTCCCGGACGAGGCCGTCGAGAAGCTGCGCAAGCTGCGGTCCGAGCTGGACGGCAAGCTCGGCGCGGACCTCGGCGAGCACCTCACCACCTTCGAGATCCGCGCCCTCGGCCAGCGCGCCGACTTCCTGCTCGCCGAAGGCGTTTTCCCCGAGCCCGGCGACGACTGGCGCGCCATCCCCTGGCCCTTGTTCTGACGGCGCTGGTCCTGATGACGGCACCGTTCCGATGACGGCGATCCTCGACGACGCGGCCCGCGCCCGCCTCATCGACCGCTTCGGCCCGCAGGTCGGCCCGTGGTGCGACGCGCTGCCCGTGCTCGTCGCCCGGCTCGCCGAACGATGGGGCCTGACCGTCGTCGGCGCCCGGCCGGGCAACACCGGCCGCACGCTGATGTGCCGCGGCCCCCAAGGTGACAGCCGGGTGCTCAAGCTCTGCCCGGACCAGGAGGTCTCCGCCGGAGAGGCCACCGCCCTGCAGACCTGGGCCGGCCTCTCCCGGGTGGTGCAGGTCCTCGAGGTCGACTTCGAGGCAGGCGCCGTGCTGCTGGAAGGCCTCGAACCGGGCACCCAGCTGACCGGGCGCGGCGCGGACGTGCCGTGGACCGAGGTGGCGGACCTGCTCGCCCAATTGCACAGCGTCCAATTACCGAGCGTCCCGGCCGCAGGCCCGTTCCCCTCGCTGGCCACCCGCGTCGGGCTGATGTTCGACCTGGCCGAACGCCGCCTGCGCGGCTCGGCCGCCGAACCCCGGCTGCCGCTGGAGCTGCTGCACCACGCCCGCGTCCGTGCCGAAGACCTCGCCACCGGCGGCCCCACCGCGCTCCTGCACGGCGACCTGCACCCCGGCAACGTCCTCGACGCCGGTCCCGCGCGCGGCATCGTCGCGATCGACCCGCGGCCGTGCCTGGGCGACCCGGCCTTCGACGCCGTCGACTGGGCGCTGCTCCCGATGGCCGCCGGCGGCACCCTCGACGACGGTGTCACCAAGCTCCCGGACCTCGACGCCGACCGCGTCCGTGCCTGGTGCGCCGCGCTCGCCCCGCTCGTCGCCATGGCCCCGCTGCGGGCGGGCGCGCCTACGCCGTTCACCGACGCCCTACTGGAGATGGCGCGCTGACCGGCGTGGCGGCAGGACGCGGGTTACCCGGCACCACTAACTTTCGGAACCGTGCGCTCCCATTCGTATGACGACGTGCTGTCGGGCCCGCGGAAGCGGAAGGTGCCCGAGGTCCCGGCGGAACCCGGACTGGTGGTCGAGGACCCGGCCAGCGGCTACTGCGGCGCGGTGGTGAAGATCGAGTACGGGAACGTCGTCCTCGAAGACGCGCGCGGCCGCCACCGGGTGTTCCCGCTCGGCCCGGCGGCGTTCCTGCTCGAAGGCAAGCCCGTCACCCTCGTCCCGGCGAAGAAGGCCGCGGCGCCGGTGAAGCGGGTGTCCGCGTCCGGCTCGGTGAAGGTGCAGGGCCTGCAGGCCCGCGTCGCCCGTGACTCCCGGATCTGGGTCGAGGGCAAGCACGACGCCGAGCTGGTCGAGCGCGTCTGGGGTCACGACCTGCGCGTCGAAGGCGTGGTCGTCGAGCCGCTGGACGGCGTCGACGTCCTGTCCGACCGCATCGCCGAGTTCGGCACCGGCCCCGGACGGCGGCTCGGCGTGCTCGTCGACCACCTGGTCGCGGGGAGTAAGGAGTCCCGCCTCGTCGAGCAGGTCCGCGACGAGCAGGTGCTCGTCACCGGCCATCCGTACGTGGACATCTGGCAGGCCGTGAAGCCGTCGGCCGTCGGCATCCGGGAGTGGCCGAAGATCCCGCGCGGGATCGAGTGGAAAGTCGGCATCTGCGACGCACTGGGCTGGGGCGAGACCTACGAAGGCTGGCAGCGGGTGCTGGCCGCGGTGAGCAGCTTCCGGGACCTCGAAACGCCGCTGATCGGCGCCGTCGAACGGCTCATCGACTTCGTCACCGAACCGGCGGAGTAGGCCGATTATGTCCTGTTTGTCCAAGGTCACGCGTCGGTCACGTCGGGTCACCTGCCCGGTGCGAACCGGCGCGATCTGAGAGCATGAGGCCATGGCAGCGGCTCTGATCTGGCTGATCATCGGCATCGTCCTGATGATCGCGGAAGTGCTCTCCGGCGACTTCGTCCTGATCATGCTGGGGGTCGCCGCGTTGCTCGGCGCCGGCTCCGAGGCGATCACCGGGAACCTGTTCATCGACGTCGCCGTGTTCGCCGTCAGCTCGGTCGGGCTGATCGTGCTCGCGCGCCCCGCGCTGAAGCGCCGCTTCCTCGCCGGCTCCCATATAGCCACCGGCATCGACGCGCTCGTCGGCGCCCGCGCCGTGGTCGTGTCCACAGTGGACTACGATGCCGGCCAGGTGAAGATCGGCGGCGAGGTCTGGTCCGCCCGCGCCGTGCACGAGGCGCAGCCGCCCATCGCGCCCGGCACCAGTGTCACCGTCGTCGAGATCTCCGGTGCCACCGCGGTGGTGGACATCCTCTCGTGACCACGAAACGTCCAGGAAAACGGTACTAGGTAAGGGGAAAATCTCTTGTCGACAATAGCGATCGTCGTGGTCGCGCTGCTGGCCCTGTTCGTCATCATCACGGTGGTCAAGGCGATCATGGTGGTGCCCCAGGCGCAGTCGGCGGTGATCGAGCGCCTCGGCCGGTTCCGCACGGTCGCCTCGCCCGGCCTGACGTTCCTGGTGCCGTTCCTGGACAAGGTCCGCGCGCGCATCGACCTGCGCGAGCAGGTGGTCTCGTTCCCGCCGCAGCCGGTGATCACCGAGGACAACCTGACGGTGAACATCGACACCGTCGTGTACTTCCAGGTCACCGACTCGCGCGCCGCGGTGTACGAGATCTCGAACTACATCATCGGCGTCGAGCAGCTCACCACCACCACGCTCCGCAACGTGGTCGGCGGCATGAGCCTGGAGGAGACGCTGACCTCCCGCGACGCGATCAACACGCAGCTGCGCGGGGTGCTCGACGAGGCCACCGGCCGCTGGGGCATCCGCGTCGCCCGCGTCGAGCTGAAGGCGATCGAGCCACCCGCGTCGATCCAGGACTCGATGGAGAAGCAGATGCGCGCCGACCGGGAGAAGCGCGCGATGATCCTCACCGCGGAAGGCCAGCGGGAGTCCTCCATCAAGACCGCGGAAGGCCAGAAGCAGAGCCAGATCCTCTCCGCGGAAGGCCAGAAGCAGGCGGCGATCCTCGCGGCCGAGGCCGAGCGGCAGTCCCGCATCCTGCGCGCGCAGGGTGAACGCGCCGCCCGCTACCTGCAGGCGCAGGGCCAGGCGAAGGCGATCGAGAAGGTGTTCGCCGCCATCAAGGCCGGCCGCCCGACGCCCGAGGTGCTCGCGTACCAGTACCTGCAGACCCTGCCGCAGCTGGCGCAGGGCGACGCGAACAAGGTCTGGATGATCCCCAGCGACTACGGCAAGGCCCTCGAAGGCTTCGCCCGCGCGCTCGGCGCCCCCGGCGACGACGGCGTCTTCCGTTACGAGCCGCCGAAGGACGACAGCCCCCAGCGGCCCGAACTCGAAGACGAAGAGGTCGCCGGCTGGTTCGACACCTCCACCGACCCGAAGGTCGCCGAGGCCGTCGCCGCCGCGGAAGCCGTGGCCCGCAAGGAGGTTCCGGGCCCGCTCGGCTCCGAGCACCCCCGCCGTGCCATCGGTGCCGTGGTCCCGGCCGCGCCGGTCGAAGAGGAAGAGGACGAGATCCCGGCCCCCGCGCCGCAGCCCTCGACCCCGCCGCCAGGGGTCCAGCAGCGCCCGCAGCAGGCCCCGCCGTCGCTCCCGCAGCCGCAGCAGCCGCCCACCCCGCCGGGCGGCCCGTACCAGGGCCCGCCGGCCCAGTTCGGCGGCGGCCAGCCGGGCCAGGGCAGCGGCCCGTTCCCGCAGCAGGGCCCGTTCGGCGGCCCGCAGGGCGGACCTCCGCCGCAGCAGCGCTGACACACGCCCCAATGTGGCGTTGGTTGCGTTGAACGCACCCAATGTGGCGTTCGGTGCGTCCAACGCACCGAACGCCACATTGGGGCGCTCCGGACCTCAGCGGGCGTAGACGCTCGGGTCGGTGATGTCGGACTTCGACCGGTCCGGCAGCGCGATCACACACAGGACCGTGACCACGGCTGACGCCACGATGTAGATCGAGATCGAGTACGGCGTGCCCGTCTCGTGCAGCAGCCAGGTCGCCAGCAACGGCGCCGGGCCACCCGCGAACACCGACGCCAGCTGGTAACCGAGCCCCGCGCCGCCGTACCGCAGATGCGTCGGGAAGCTTTCGCCGATCAACGCGGCCTGCGGCCCGTACTGCATCGCGTGCGCGACCAGCGAGACGATGATCGCGACGAAGATCAACGCGTGCCCGGCGTGGCTCAGCACCGTGAAGTAGGGGAAGGCGATCGCGGCCGTCAGCACGGAACCGGTGAGGTAGACCCGTTTTCGCCCGATCCGGTCGGACAGCTGGGAGAACACCGGGATCAGCACCAGCTCGGCGGCGGCGCCGACGAGCACCGCGTTGAGCACGAACGTGTTGCTGAAGTCCGGTCGCTGCACCACGTACACGAGCACGTAGCTGGTGAACAGGTAGAACGGCAACTGCTCGCTGAACCGCAGCCCGGCCGAGAGCAGGATCTCGCGCCAGTGGTGGCGCACCGCGTCCTTCACCGGCGCGCGGGAGGTCTTCTTCTCCGCCACCACCGCGGCGAACATCGGCGTCTCCAGGATCCGCAGCCGGATCACCAGGCCGATGCCCACGAGCACCAGGCTCAGCAGGAACGGGATCCGCCAGCCCCACGCGTCGAAGTCCTCGCGGGAGAGCGTCGCCGACAGCAACGTCATGCCGCCCGTGCCGAGCACCAGCCCCACCGGGACGCCGACCTGAGCGAAGCTCGCCAGCAGCCCGCGACGGCGCTGGTCACCCCATTCCATCGCGAGCAGCACCGAGCCGCTCCACTCACCGCCGATCGCGATGCCCTGCACCAGCCGCAGCAGCACCAGGATCAACGGCGCGGCGAACCCGATCGACGCCGTGCCCGGCAGCACCCCGACCACGGCCGAGGACAGGCCCATCAGCAGCAGCGTGACGATCAGCGTGGTCTTGCGCCCGAGCCGGTCGCCCCAGTGCCCGAAGATCGCCGCGCCCACCGGCCGCGCCGCGAACCCGACCGCGTAGGTCGCGAAGGACTGCATCACCCCGGCGTAACCCGTGGACGAGGGGAAGAACAGATGCGGGAAGACGAGTGCCGCGGCCGTGTTGTAGAGGAAGAAGTCGTACCACTCGATGGTCGTGCCGATCGACCCGGCGAAGGCCGCCCGCCGCACTTGGACCCGGCGGTTTTTAGCGGAAGCGTCGGCTGACCGGGTGACTTCGTTGTCGCCTAGAACCATGTTTCGCACACCTCTCATGACTGGCGTCACACCATAGTGTGAGGTATGCGTGAGCGTTTGACGACTAGGTGACTGTCCGCTCCCACCGGACCTCACCGTCCTCGACGATCCCGGTCGGCGTGAGCCCGACGCGCCGCGCGACGGCGGCCGAGGCGGCATGCCCCGGGTGGATGTGCGCGAAGACGCCGGTGACGCCCTGCGCGTCCAGCCAGCCGACCACCAGCGCCGCGGCTTCCCGGGCCAGCCCCTGGCCCTGCCGCCGCGCGTCGATCACCCACGCGACCTCCGCGGACGCACGGTCCCGGCCGGCGGTCGCCTGCACGAACCCGGCCGCCAGCCCGTCCCCGGTATGGCGCACCACCCAGTTCAGCCACCACTGGCTCCCGTCCTCGGACCGCCCGACGGCCTGCCGGGCATACCGGGCGCGCAGCTCGTCGAGCGTCGGTGGCTGGCCGCCCGTGAAGGCGTACAGCCGCGGGTCGGCCAGTACGGGGTGCATCTCGTCGGCATGCCCGGCTCGCAAGGGTTCCAGGCTCAGCCGGACACCGGTCAGCGGCTCGGCCCGCAGCTCCTCCATGACCCGGAGCCTAGTGCCGGAAAAGGGGCTCTCCTCGGTGTTTTCACGCTGTAACACGTGCTCAGCGTGCTGGCGGACGGGGCCCGGCTACCATCGGGCACCGTGACGGATCCGAAACCGCTGCGCGCCGACGCCCGGCGTAACCGGGTCAAAGTGCTCGAAGCCGCCGAGACGGTGTTCGCGGCCAAGGGCACCAGCGCGCCGACCGAGGAGGTCGCGCGCGAGGCCGGCGTCGGCGTCGGCACGGTGTTCCGGCACTTCCCGACCAAGGAGGCGCTGCTCGAGGCGGTCCTCCACGCGCGGCTGCATCGGTTCGTCGACGAGGCGGAGGCGGTCGTCGCGCAGAACTCGGCCGACCCGGGCGCCGCGTTCTTCTCGTTCCTGACCAGCTGGGTCGAGATGTCCAGCGCCAAGACCGCCTACTTCGAGGCGCTCAGCGCGGCGGGCGTGGACGTGGAGTTCGCCGGGCACGAGATCGGCGTCCGGCTGACCGGGGCACTCGGCGTGCTGCTGAGCCGCGCGCAGGAAGCCGGCGCGGTGCGGGCCGACCTCGTCGTGGGCGAGCTGATCCCGGTGATCATCGGCACCGCCAAGGCGGCCGAGCACGTCGGCGCCGACGGCGCCCTGCGCGACCGCATCATCTCGGTCCTCTTCGACGGCCTTCGCCCGGCCGTCGCACACCACCGGGCCTGAGCGGCGGCGGCCGTCTATCGCGGTCAGTTGTGTGGGGAGAAGGCCGAGCCGACCGGTTCCAGCGTCGGCCGCTTCGGGCTGAGGGTGTCGCCGGAGGACTCGCCGCGCAGCCGCCGCTGCACCCACGGCATCGCGTGCTCACGGCTCCACCGCAGGTTCTCCGCCCGCCGTTCGCGCGCGCTGAGCTCCGGCCGCGGGCCGAGCCGGGCCGGAGTGAGATCGTGCTCCACCCCGAGCCGGCCCAGTAAGTCGATCGCGATCTCGTTGTGGCCCAACCCGTTCAGGTGCAGCCGGTCCGCGGACCACAGCCGCCGGTCGCGCAGCTGCCGCATGGCCCACATGTCCACCAGCAGCGCGCCGTGCCGGGCGGCGATACCGCGGACGTGCTCGTTGTAGATCGCGACGCGGCCGCGGATGGTGCGGAACAGCGCGTCCTCGACCCCGTCGACGCCGGTGAAGAGCACAACCCGCGCGCCGCCGGCCCGCAGCCGCTCGACGGTGCCCTCGTAGGCGTCGGTCAGCGCGTCGACGTCCACCTTCGGGCGCATCAGGTCGTTGCCGCCCGCGTACAACGTGACCAGGTCCGGCGCCATGGCGAGCGCCGGCTCCACCTGCTCGGCCAGCACCTGCGACAGCAGCTTGCCGCGGATGGCGAGATTGGCGTAACGGAACTCCGGGTCCCGCGCGCCCAGCACCTCGGCGACGCGGTCGGCCCAGCCCCGCACGCCGTTCGGCGCCGAGGGGTCCTCGTCGCCGACGCCCTCGGTGAAGGAGTCACCCAAACAAACTAAGCGGTTGGTCACAGCCGTGATCCTAACGCAGGCCACGACGCGGTCCGCGTCGGCTGAAGCGTGGCCAGGGAAGGGATCGGCGGTGCCGGGGCCGACCGGGCGTCGCGGGCGTCGAACCGGACCCCCGGGACAAGAACGGCGTCCGGCGCGTTCCGGCCCCCGCCGGGGATCTCGCCAAGCCGGGCCGTTGCGGGGAGACTGAGCGCCATGACCATCCCGGAACGTCCTGCTGAAGGGGCCCGCTGACCATGCACTCCGCAGGCCTGGTGCTGCACCCGCGACGGGACTCGGCGGCGGCCGTCGCCGCGGTCCTCGGGTGGGCGACCAACCGGGGCATCGAGATCCTCGGCATCGCGGACGAGATCGACCGGCTGGACTGCGCCGCCGTGCCGGTCACGGCCGCCGAGCTGGGCAGCCGGTCCGACCTGGTGGTCAGCCTCGGCGGCGACGGGACCATGCTGCGCGCGATGCGGCTGGCCGACCGCCAGCGCGCCCCGGTACTCGGTGTCAACCTGGGCAAGCTCGGCTTCCTGGCCGAGGTCGACGTGCCCGACCTGCCCGGCGCGCTGTCGGCCATCGACGGGCAGGACTTCACCGTCGAGCCCCGCCTGGCCGTCGACGCGACGCTGCGGGGCCAGACCGTGACCGCGTTCAACGACGTGGCCGTGGTCCGGGTGCCGGGGGACGGCAGCGCCGTGGTCGCGGTGCGGGTCAACGACCAGCCGTTCGTCAGCTACGCGGCCGACGCGGTGATCGTGGCCACCCCGACGGGCTCGACCGCGTACAGCTTCTCCGCCGGCGGCCCGATCACCAGCCCGGCCGTCGAGGCGTTGCTCGTCACACCCGCGGCGCCGCATTCGGCGTACAGCCGCGGTGTGGTCCTGTCCGTGCACGACACGGTGGCGCTGGAGGTGCTGCCCTCCAGCGGCCGGCTGGCCGTCGAGGTGGACGGGCAGGTCGCCGGGTACGTCGAGCCTGGTGACAGCATCGACCTGCGGTCCCGGCCCAGCGCCGCGCGGGTCGTCCGGCTCGGCATGACCACGTTCTTCCAGCGCGCCCGCCGCAAACTGCGCCTCACCGACTCCGCGGAGATCCCGTCCGTCTGGCCCGGCGATCGTGGCCTTTCGGGCGATGATCTGCCGATCGGGTGAACTTTTTACCAGTGCCGTCCGTCTAGGGAGTTGTGAAGAACAGTTCCGGCCGACGGCCGGCCCGTCACGGCGCGATGGCTCTTGCCATCGTTGTCGGCGCGGGCCTGGCCGGCGCCTACGTCAGTGTTCAGAAGGTGGAGGCGGCGGACGCGCACCCGGAGGCCTCGGGCGCAACCGGGCAGAGCGCCCAGCCCGGGTCCGGGGCCGGGCCCGCACCTGGACCGGCGCTGCCCCCTCGCGTGGTGCCGTTCAACGCGAAGCTGCACTCCGACAACATCCCCCTGCCGACCGGCGGGGTGCGCAGCGGCGGCTGCAGCGGCTCGCTGATCGCCTCGGACTGGATCATCACCGCCGGGCACTGCTTCCACGACGTCAACATGGTCCGCACCGGCGGGAAACCGGACTTCACGATGAACGTGACCATCGGGAAGGTCACCAACGCCGACCCGCGCGGGCACGTGGTGCAGGTCGTGGACGTGCGCCAGTCGCCGGTCAACGACCTCGCACTGGCCCGGCTGAGCACCCCGATCACCGACATCAAGCCGCTGACCCTGCCGGACCGCGCGCCGAAGGTCGACGACCCGCTGTCCTTCGCCGGCTGGGGCGCGCTCTCGGCCACCGACACCGTCCAGTCCGACCACCTCAAGCACGGCCGGTTCACGGTGAAGAAGGTGCACCAGTACGAGCTCGAGATCGACTCGATCGACCCGCGGACCGTCGAGAACAGCCCGTGCCCCGACGACTCCGGCTCGCCGTACTTCATCCCCGACGGCGACCAGAACGGCCAGATCGTGGCGGTCGAGAACAACGGCCCGGACTGCCCCCAGCCGGGCCTGGAGACCACCGCCCGCGTCGACGCCGTGATCGGCTGGATCCACAAGCAGATCGACGGCTCCTGAGCGCCGGCGGGCCGGTCGCCTACGTGTCGAGCAGGGCCGGAACGAAGATGTCGTCCGACGTGAGCAGGCGCTGCGACAGCCCCTGTTCGTGGTGGTACCGCAGGAACGTGTCGACGGCTTTCCGGTTGGCGCCGAGGCCGTAGGGCCACCAGTCCTCGCCCAGCAGCGCGCGGTTGTCCGAGAACAAGCCGCTGAACCAGGGCGTGATCACGGACATGTGCTGCTTCGACGCGCCGGCCCGGTACTGCCGCTGCACGATCTCCTTGGCCTCGGAGAACGCGCGGTAGACCGCCTGGACCAGTCCGGGTTCGCCGACGAGTTCCCGGCGGATCGCGACCGCGTGCATCATCGGGAAGATGCCGGTGCGGCGGTAGTAGTCCTGCTCGGTCGACCGGTAGTCGGGGAACAGCCGCCGGATCTTCGACGAGCCGTTGAGCAGGGCCTGCGGGACGTCGACCGACAGAAGGGCGTCGATCTCCCCGTCTTCGAGCATGGCGCCGAGGGTCTGGTCGCCCTCGGTGTGACGGACCTCGACGCCGTCCGGGACGGGCTGCGGGATCCAGTCGAACGCCGGGATCGGGTGATCGGTGCCGCCGACGATCCAGCTGATCCGGTCCGGAGTGACGCCGTACTCCTCGGCGAGCACGCCCTTCATCCACACGCCGGGGTCGCTGCCCCAGAGCGCGAACTCGCCGACGGTCCGGCCGGCGAGGTCTTCCGGCTTCTCGATTCCGCTGTCGGCGTTGACGAACAGGGACGAGTGGCGGAAGTTGCGGTTCGGGAAGATCGGCAGGGCCAGGAACGGCGAGTCGAGGTCGAACGTGCGCAGGAAGTAGGTGAGGCCGTACTCGGCGATGTCCAGCTCGCCCTTGGCCATTCGGCGGAACACGTCGGAGATGAGGGGCGAGGTGACCAAGGTGGCGTCGACGCCGTCGATCGGGACGCGCCCGTCGAACATCGGCTCGGTGTGCTCGTAGCGGTAGACGCCTACCTTGAGGTTCAGGCCGGTCATGTCGTAGTCCTTCTGTTCAGGTGTCGAGCAGATCCGGCGCGAAGACGTCCTCAATGGACAGATGCCGGGTCGAAAGTCCTTGCTCGTAGTGGTAACGGTGGAAGGCTTCGATCGCGTTGCGGTTCTTGGCCACGCCGTACGGGTACCAGTCGTCGCCGAACAGGCGCCGGTTCTTCTCGAAGAGCTCGAACACGAACGGCGGCATGGTCTGGACCTGAAACGTCCGCCGCGCGTTCTCGTACTTCGCCATCGCGGCGTTCTTGGCGTCGAGGAAGCACTCGTACACAGCCCGGGTGAGCTCCGGGTTCCGCGCGACCACGTCCCGCCGGATCACGACGAGGTGCATCATCGGGAAGATGCCGGTACGGCGGTAGTAGTCGCGCGCGAGCGGCTCGGAATCGGGGAACAGCCGCCGGACCCGCGGTGAGTCGTCGAGGAAGCACTGCGGGGTGTTCGCGGAGATCAGCGCGTCGATCTCACCGGTCTCGAGCAGCTCGCTCAGGGACTTGTCCGCCTGCGCCTCCGTCACGTCGACGCCGGCGGGATGCAGCAGATCGGTGAAGTCAAAGGGTTTCATCGGCGCGTTGAGCCCGCCGATGACCCACCGGCTCTGTCCGGGGGAGTAGCCGTACTCGTCCGAGAGCAGCCCCTTCGCCCAGACCCCGGAATCCTGCCCGTACGTCCCGAACTCGCCGATCGTCTTGCCGGCCAGGTCACCCGGTTCGTCGATCCCGCTGTCGACGTTGACGAAGATCGCCGAGTGCCGGAAGACATGGTTCGGGAAGATCGGCAGGGCCAGGAACGGCGGCTCGTCGAGCTCCAGCGTGCGCAGGTAGAACGTCCACCCGAGTTCCGAGACGTCGTACTCGCGGTCGCGCAGCATCCGCCCGAAGATCTCCGGGATGGTCGCGGCGCTGGAGAATTCGGCGGTGAAGCCCTGGGGCTTGGTCTCGCCGTCCAGCAGCGGTTGGGTGGTGTCGTACCGGAAGGTCCCGATACGCAGGTCCGGATCACTCATGTGCCGCCTCCGTCGTTCGGTGGACACATTCGATCCTCGTGACGACGCGCTTGAGCGGCCAACACCATCGCGGTTCACTCGATACCGGATGGGTATGGTGACGCGATGGACCTGCGGGAGCTGCGGTACTTCGTCGCGGTCGCCGAAGAACGGCACATCGGACGGGCCGCCGCGCGGCTCCGGATGACGCAGCCGCCGCTGAGCCGGACCGTGCAGCAGCTCGAGGCCGACCTCGGCGTGACGCTGTTCCACCGGATCCCCCAAGGGGTGGAGCTGACCGAGGTCGGCCAGACCCTCTACGACGACGCCCGCGCGCTGCTGGAGCAGGCCGATCGTCTCGAAGCCCGCATACGCTCCACGGCTGGCCGCGCCACGCTGACGGTCGGATCGCTGGCCGACACCGCCGAGCTCGTGGGCGGGCGGATCGCCTCGGCGTTCCGGCGGCAACACCCGCAGGTGTCCGTGCGTTTCCACGAGGCGGACCTGGGCGATCCCAGCGCCGGGCTGCGCGCCGGGCTGGTCGACGTCGCACTGACCCGGCTGCCGTTCGAGGACACCGGCCTGCGCAGCCACCTCCTGCACGCCGAACCGGTCGGACTCGTCGTCCGCGACGACGACCCGCTCGCCGGGCAGGCCTCGGTGCGGCTGGCCGACCTGCCCGACCGGCGATGGGTGCGGCTACCGGCCGACACCGACCGGGTGTGGCGCGAGTACTGGACCGTCGCGACGGCCGCCACCGACGAGGACGCGCCGATGCGCACCATCCAGGAATGCCTGCAGGCCGTGCTGTGGAACGGCATGTCGGCACTCGCCCCGCTCGACCAGGTGACGCCCGCCGGACTGGTCACCGTGCCCGTCACCGACCGGCCGCCGAGCCGGCTGGTGCTCGCCTGGCCGGCCACCCGTCCGTCCCCGCTGGTCGGTTCGTTCGTGCGGATCGCGGCCGAGGTCTACCGCCGCAAGACCGGCGACGCGGCGGCCGCTTTCGGGGCGTAGGCGGGCAACGCGCTGAGGCTGAAATCCACGGCTTCGGCGCCGTACTCGAACATCTGGCGCTCGTAGTCGCCGACCGCGCCGAGGAGGTCCTGACGGCCCTCGGCGGCCTCGATCAGGCAGCGGCGCAGCAGGTCGGCGTCGCGCAGGGCGGTGTTCGCGCCGTTGCCGCCGGTCGGGGAGGTCGCGTGGATCGCGTCGCCGAGCAGCGTGACCGGGCCGGACGCCCAGCGCTCGCGAGGCTCGACCACGCGGATGGACAGCAGGGTGCTGTTGTCCGGGTCGGACTGCTCGACGAGCGCCTGCAGGTCCGGGTGCCAGCCGTCCATTCTGGACAGTGCGGCCTCCTGTGGGGTCGCAGCGCCGAGCGAGCCGTTCGACGGCAGGATCATGGCCCAGCGCACGTAGTCCTGGACATCGGGGAGGGTCACCTCGGGCGCCAGCTGCTCGGCCGCCTCCTTCGGCGGGGTGCGGAACCGCATCGCTCCGAGCAGCAGGCTCACCCCGTCACCGCTGATCTTCGAGCCGAAGGCCCGTGACAGTCCGGCAAAGCGCTCGGTCAGCGGCGTGCGGCCGATGACGAACCGGACGCCGGTGTCGGTCGGGGTGGTCCGCGGCGACAGCACCGAGCGGACGGCGGAGCCGACCCCGTCCGCCCCGACCAGCAGGTCGGCGGTGGCCGGGCCGCCGTGGGCGAACCGGGCTTCGACCTTCCCGTCGGCCAGCACGTCGTAGCCGGTCAGACCGGCCCCGGTGTGCACGGTGAGCCCGGTCAGCAGCAGGTGCCGGAGCACGTGCCGGTCGACCACGGTCCCGGTCCGGCCGGGGCCGAGCTCGCCGATCTGGTTCAGCTGCGAGTCCAGGATCAGCCGCTCGCCGTAAGCGTCACCGACGATCGCGTCCAGCAGCGGGTGCCATCGCGCCGGCAGGCAGCCGCGCAGTGCTTCGAACCCGACCGGGTTCAGCACGAGCCGGTAGCCCTGGAACCGCGCGGTGATCGCCGGGTCCCGCTCGTACACGTCGGCGTCGATCCCGGCACCACGCAGGCCCTGCGCCAGGCACAGACCGCCGAGACCGGCTCCGGCCACGGAAACTCGCATCACACAACCTCCAGAACAGACCTGCCGAACCCGATACGAACAGTGTTCGACGTTGACGAACTAAGTTCTACTCGGGGAACTTAGTTCGTGTCAAGGTGTGGGTGACCGGGTCGTCCACAAGGTGGCCTGCCGGTCTCGATCAGGGATGCCCGGAGGCTGACGGGCTCGCCCCCGCCGGCCTGGCCGTTACTTCAGGGCGTTCGCGGCGAGCCGCAGATCTGTGAAGGCCCGGTCGAGGTGGGTGTGGAGATCGTCCGTGCGGTCGGCTCCCCAGCGGCGGATCGCTATCGAATACGTGTCCATGCCGACCTGCGCGCACAACGCCGCGGGCTGCTCGGCGACGCCGCGGGCGCGGAGGGCGTCGGCCATCGCGCCGACCAGGGCCGCGCTCTTGGCCAGTGCCCGTTCCTGCAACGCCGGAGTCGCGGCGATGACCGGATGGCGCCGCTCGGTGACCGGGAGGTTCTGCTCGATCAGCGGCACGGCCTGGTGGAACGCGGCCCGCAGGGCAGGCAGCGGCTTGGTGCCGGCCGGCACCGCGGCGACCGCGTCGGTCAGCAGCTCGCGCAGCTGCGCCTCGCCGTCGAAGAAGACCTCGCGTTTGTCGGCGAAATGGCGGAAGAAGGTCCGCTCGGTGACCCCGGCGCGGGCGGCGATGTCCGCGGTCGTGGTCTTGTCGTAGCCGCGCTCCAGGTACAGCTCGAGCGCGGCCTCCTGGAGCCGCAGCCGCACTTCGTCGGAGTTTCGTGGCACGTCCGCGAGCCTAACAATCGTCAGTTACTGACGCAACTTTGCGTCAGTAACTGACTCATTGTAATGTCAGTTACTGACACTCGATCTCGTCAGTAACTGACCAAAGCCCAGGAGGTCACCCATGACCGAACACGCTCCCGCGATCAGCACCATGCGGACGCTGCGCTTCCACGAGTACGGCGAGCCCGCCGACGTCCTGCGCCTGGAGACCGCGCCGGTGCTCGAACCTGGACGCGGCCGTATCCGCGTCACCGTGCACGCGTGCGGGGTGGCCCCAGCGGACTGGGCTCTGTGCCGCGGCCTTTTCGCCGGAGATCTGCCCCGGGGCATCGGGTGCGATGTCTCGGGCACGGTCGAGGCCGTCGGCGAGGGCGTCGCGGACGTCGAAGTCGGCGACCTCGTGTTCGGCACCGCCGACTTCGCCGGCCAGTCCAGCGCCGGCACCGCGGACCGCGCCGTCATGGATCGCTGGTTCGCCGTCCCCGAAGGACTGGACCTCACCCAGGCCGCCGCGCTGCCGATGGCGTTCAGCACCGCCTACTGGCACCTCGCGCGGCTCGGCCTGTCGTCGAACCACACGGTGCTCATCAACGGCGCCGGAACCACCATCGGCTACGCGGCCGTGCAGATCGCCCTCATCCGCGGAGCGCGGGTGATCGCGACCGCCGGGGACACCTACGCCCAGCAGCTGCGCGACCTCGGGGCCACGGTGGTCGGCTACGGCGACGGCCTGGCCGACCGGGTCAAGGCCATCAGCGACCACCCGGCCGACATCGTCTTCGACACCGCACCCGCCGGCGGTGCGCTGCCCGACCTCGTCCAGATCGCCGGCGGCGACCCCAAGCGTGTCCTGACCTGTTCCGACATCATTGCGGCGCAAGCGCTCGGCGTACGCGACAGCTTCCACGAAGACCCCGCAACGGCGACCGATGCCGAGCGTTTCGGCGCCATGCCCGAGTTCGCGCAGCTGGCCGCCGAAGGCAAGTTCGCCGTGCCGGTCGCCGGGACTTTCCCCCTCGACGAGTGGCGCACCGCCCTCAAGATCAGCCTCACCGGCCACGCCCACGGGAAGCTCTTGCTCCTGCCTGGCGGCGCCCGCGGCTGATCGGCGTGCTTTTGGCGACAATCTGTCGTAATCTTGACGACAGATTGTCGCGTAAAGGAGTGTGGAGTCGTGCCGGAACGAACCCAGAAGCTGATCGTCGTGACCGGAGCCTCCACGGGCATGGGTGCGTCGGCCGCCCGTGAACTGGCTCGTCAGGGATTCCACGTGCTGGCCGGCGTGCGCCGCGACCAGGACGCCGACGCCATCCGGACGACCGGCATCGAGCCGGTCATCCTCGACATCACCAAATCCGAACACGTGAAGGCACTCGGCGCGAGGGTCGCCGCCGACCCGCGCGCGCTGCACGCGCTCGTCAACAACGCCGGAATTCAGGTGAACGGCCCGGTCGAAGCCCTGCCGATGGCGCAGTGGCGGTGGGTGTTCGAGGTCAACCTGTTCGGCCACATCGCCGTCACTCAGGCACTTCTGCCCGCGCTGCTGCGCAGTAAGGGCCGCGTGATCAACATCAGCTCGGTCGGCGGCAAGGCCGCCATGCCCACCTACGGCGCGTACGCGGGCGCGAAATTCGCGCTGGAGGCGGTCAGCGATTCGCTCCGCCGGGAGGTCTCGCCGCTGGGCGTGCCGGTGGTCGTGGTCGAGCCCGGCGGCGTCCGCACGGAGATGGCCGCCCGCGGGATCACGACGGCGAACCACCTGGCCACCCAGATGACACCCGAGCAGGACGCGCGTTACGGCAGCCTGGTCCAGGCGACCAACTCGCTGATGTCCTCCGGCACCGAGTCGGGCCTGACCGCCGACGCCGCCGCCCGGGTCATCGCGAAGGCCGTGACGACCCGCAGGCCGCGCACCCGCTACACCATCGGCCGCGACGCCGCCCTGATCACCCGCCTGACCCGGTTGCTGTCCGACCGCACGCTCGACCGCGTCATCGCCGCCAATCTGCGCCGCCACTACCCGAAGGGAGCCACCGCATGACCCTCCGGCACCCGGGGCCGGAAGGCCGCCGTAGTGGGGGAGGATGACCGGATGCCGAGGATCCGGGGAGCCAGCATCGGCGAGCACCACGAGATGGTGTGGGCCGACCTCGCCGAGGCGATGCGACAGCTGCTGGTCGAGCGCGACTACGACTCGATCAACATGGGCCACCTCGCGGCCCGGGCCGGGCTCGCGCGCAACACTCTGTACAACTACGCCCGAGACAAGAGCGCCTTGGTTTTGGCGCTGACCGAACGGGCGGGCCGGCCCACGGTCGAGCGGGTGGCCGCGATCGCCGCGCGGTCGGCGGACCCGGCCGCGGACCGGCTGCGGGAGATCATCGAGGCGGTCCTGGAGGCGTTCACGGACCAGGTCGTGCAGCTGATGTTCCGGCCGGGCTTGGTCCCGCCGGCCGCGGAGGAGCCGAAGGGGCCGGACAGCCCGTTCCACGCGATCGTGGCCGAGGTGGAGAACGTCGTGCGGGACGGCATCGCACGCGGAGAGTTCCGCGACGTCGGCGACGTGCACCTCGCGGTGGAGCTGTTGTCCGGTGTCATGCGCGCGGGCGCCGAACACCTCGGCCGGGATCCGGGCGCCCTCGCGCCCACGGTCCGGGCGGCGCGGGAGATCGTCCTCGCGTCCCTGGCCCGCGGCTGAGAAGCCTTACGCCGACAGCAAAAGCGCTCGCGGGTCCGTTCAGCGGCCGGTAGACCTGGGGCATGCGGGCACGCTACGACGACATCGCCGACTGGTACGAGCGGGAGTTCCTCGCCGGGCAGGGCGACGACGACCCGTTGGAGGTCGGGTCCGCGCTGGCGACGCTGCTCGGCCCCGGCAGCGGACCGTGCCTGGAAATCGGCTGCGGCACGGGCGTGCACGCCGGCACGGTGCGCGCGCTCGGCCGCACGCCGGTGGGCGTCGACCTGTCGGGGGAGATGCTGCGCTACGCCAAGCCCCGGCTGCCCGTCGCCCGCGCGGACGCCGAGCGGCTGCCCCTGCGCGACGGCTCGGTGCCCGCGGCGGTCGCGGTCCTCGTGCACACCGACATGCCCGGCTACCCGGCCGTGGTGCGCGAGGCCGCGCGGGTGCTGGAGCCCGGCGGGGTGTTCGTCCACATTGGAGTGCACCCGTGCTTCTGCGGCGGCTTCGCCGATCGGTCGGACCCGGCCGCGCTGGTCGTGCGCCGTGGTTACCGCGAAAGCGGGTGGACCACCGACTCGTGGACCGACCAGGGACTACGCGACAAGGTGGGCGCCGCGCACTGGCCGTTGCCGGACCTGCTGTCGATGTTCCTCGACGCCGGTCTCGTCCTGGACCACTTCACCGAAGGCGGCGGGGACAGCCCGCTCCAGCTTTCGATCCGGGCGCGGAAGCCGTGGGGGCTCATTTCGGACGAACGAGCCCCCACGGAGCCGGTCAGCTGACGGCCGCGCCGAACCACCGGGGCAGATGCTCCTGCAGATCCTGCTGATCTTCACCGACCCAAGCCACGTGCCCGTCCGGCCGCAGCAGTAGCGCGGGCGCGTCGAGTTCCTCGCTGACGTCGACGACGTGGTCGACCCGGTCCGCCCAGCCCGCGACCGAGAGCCGGCCGGTCTGGTCGAGCAGCAGACCGCGGCCTTCGTGCATCTGCTCGTAGAGCCGGCCGCGCTTCAGGGGCACGTCGCGCAGCCGGCGGCCGAGCAGTTCGTGGCCCTCGCCGAAGTCGTACCGGATCCCGATCGCGGTGATCTTCCCGATCAGGAACCGGTTCACCTCGTCGAAGTCCATCAGCTCCGACACCAGCCGGCGCAGGGCCCGGGGGCCCGGCTCGAGGGACCTCAGCTCGACCTGTGCCCGGGTGTTGTCCAGGACGTCGGCGGCCACCGGGTGCCGTTCGGCCTCGTAGCTGTCCAGCAGCCCGTCGGGCGCCCAGCCGTTGATCTCGGCGGCCAGTTTCCAGCCCAGGTTGAACGCGTCCTGGATGCCGAGGTTGAGCCCCTGCCCGCCCATCGGCGGGTGGATGTGCGCCGCGTCGCCGGCCAGCAGCACCCGGCCGACCCGGTAGTGCTCGGCGAGCCGGGTGGAGTCGCCGAAACGCGAGAGCCAGCGCGGCGAGTTGATGCCGAAGTCGGTGCCGGCGATCTCCTGCATCTGCTGCTTCAGGTCGTCCAGGGACGGCGGGATCGTGCGGTCTTCGGCCACCCCGGCGGCGGGCACGACCATGCGGTACACCCCGTCCCCGAGGGGGATGGCGCCGAACCCCCCGCGTTTCTTGTAGATCTCCATCACCACGGGCATCATCTCGTCCTCGGGCACGGCGATCCGCACCTCGCCCAGCAGCCACTCGTTCTTGGCGGGCTCGCCGGGAAAGCCGACGCCGAGCCGCTTGCGCACCGTGCTGCGGCCGCCGTCGCAGCCGACGAGGTAGCGCGAGCGCAGCTGCGTGCCGTCGGCCAGCTCGGCGGTCACCCCGTCGTCGTCCTGGGTCAGCCCGACCACTTCGCGGCTGTACCGGATCTCGGCGCCCAGCTCGACGGCGTGCTCGTTCAGCAGGCGGTCGGTGGTGGTCTGCGGGATGCCGAGGACAAACGGGTACGTGGTGTCCAGCCGGTCCGGCTGCGGCTTGGTGATGCCGGCGAAGAATCCACCGACCGGGTGCTGCGTGCCGAGCGCGAGGAACGGCTCCAGCAAGCCGCGCTGGTCCAGCACCTCGATGCTGCGCGTGTGCAGGCCCTGCGCGCGGACGATCTTGGTCGGCTCCGCGTCCCGCTCCAGCACGAGCACGTCCACGCCGTGCAGCCGCAGCTCACTGGCCAGCATCATGCCGGTCGATCCGCCGCCGGCAATGATCACGTCGAACAAGAAAACCCCCGTTTACCGATGTAGATTTCCGCAGGCACTGGCTTCGAGCGGAGATTCTGCGGCATCACCCGGGCCTTGCCGCAAGCCCCGGGGTGCGCTATAAGTTGGAAGAGGCGAGGAGCGCGAGTGGCTCCTCGCCTTTGCTGTTTCTCGTCCCGTGTGGACGGACAAGCCCCGGTTGAGGCCTATGCGCTGACCTGACGGGCGCGGTGCTCGGCGACGGCCACCCGCGTCCCGCAGCGGGTGGAGCAGTAGCGGCGGCGGCCGTTGCGCGAGGTGTCGACGTAGGCGACCCCGCAGCCCGCCCGGGCGCACAGCCCGAGCCGGTCCGGTTCTTCGCACACCAGGTGCGCCAGGCCGCCCGCGGTGTAGCCGTAGACGCGCTCGACGCCGCCGGCGTCCTTGCTGGAGTAGTGCAGGTGCGGCGGTTTGCCGTCGTGGCACGAGATGTACGGGCGGCACGCCGCGGTGGTGAGCAGGTCGTTCACCAGGTCGACGCGCTCGGCGGGCGGGGCGCCGAACACCTGCCACAGCCGGCGGCCCCACGCCAGGATCAGCACGGCCTCGTCACCGGTGACCTCGGTCAACGACATCGCGTGGGTACGCGCCATGGCCATCACATCGGCGGCGCCGGCGTCGTCCCGCAGGCTCAGGGTGGCCAGGTCGGCGGCCACCTGGGCGCCCGACCCGCCGTAAGGGTTGAAGTGCACTGAATCATTACATCATGCTCGGGGCATGGAAGAAAACCGCTGCCCCCGCTGCGGCTGGCCCCTGGCCGAGCTGCCCGCCTCCGCGACCGTCCCCGGCTCAGCCGGCAGCCGCGCCGACTACGTCCGCTGCCTCTGCGGCAGCTGGCTCGCCCGCGTCAACGGCGTTGTGGTCGGCGCGACCCGGCCCGTCAGCCGGTGACAAGCCGCGGGGGACGGCGCCCGTTTCGGTGGCATGGGCTACGTGCCCCGTCCGGCCGGATCGGCGCGGCCCGCACGCCGTCCGAGGCGGCCGGACGCTGGGCCGCGACCACGTCGACCCGCGGAGCCGATCCCGGGGAGATCACCGGTGAAGTCGAGGAGCGGAAGCGATCCAGGCGCAGCGCGGGCAGCAGGGTGCCGTCGGTGAGCGTCAGGTCCGAGGCCTTCGTCCCCGGCCAGCGGATGGGCCTCGCCCGTCCGGGATAGTGGTGGGTGAGCTCGGATATCCGGCCGTCCAGCTCCAGGATGGTGAGCACTTCGAGGGTGCATGGTCGTCCCGCAGGATTCGCGACTGGGCTCCCGGTCCCGCTCGTACATCTCGACGCGCCCCGGCCGCATCGAATCACCGGCCCAGGTGGCGGGAGAGCCACTCCAGGATCCGGCCCGGCGCCCTCTGAAAGTGCAAGTACCCGTCCCAACGGCGAGTGGTGCCGCGGATCCAGAACAGCTCCTTCGGCACGTCCGCGGGGATGGCGTCGAACACGGACTGGACGTCCGACGGCCTGGTCATGACGTCGTCGTAGACCTGGTAGAGGAACGTCGGCACCCGGACGCAACCCGCTGCGGCGACCGGGGACATCTCGTCGAGGCCGAAGCCGGTGCGGAGCCTGATCAGCCGGTCCAGCTCGTCCATCCTCCCGGCCGGGATGCCGAGCCGTTCCAGCCTCGGCTCCAGGAGCGCGCGGGGCGACGCCGGCTGGCACGCGACCAGGCAGCGGACGTCCGCGAACTCCTGCGGGGCCCGCTGCATCGCGAAGAACGTGGCGTTGGCGCCCAGGCAACGGCTGAACAGCGCGATCCTCGCCCCTCGCAGGTCGTCACGCGATCGCGCGTACCGCAGGGAACCCACGACGTCGCGCGATTCGAACCTGCCGCTGGAGGTCACGCCACCGTTGGCGGCGCCGCTGAGGCCGAAGTTGCGCAGGTCGTAGGCGAGGACGTGGTAGCCGGCGGCGTGCAGGATCGCGAGGTCCGGCACCAGGTCGACCTCGATGTCGTTGCCGGTTTCGGCGTTGGCCGACCGCCAGGGCTCCAGGTGGGACGGCAGGCCCGAGCGGCTGAAGAACCGCGGATGGTTGACGATCACGATGCGGTCGGAGCCCGGCGCCGGGACCAGCCAGCCTTCGAGCGGCGTCCCGTCCTCGGAGGGGAACGTGACGTCCTCGAAGTCCAGCCCGTGCTCGGCCGGGGAGCGCAGCACCGGCGAACGCGGCGAAGTGCTGAAACGGTCGGCGATGGTGTCGAGCATGGTCAGGCCCCCGTACGCGTCATGCCGCCGTCGACGTGCAGGATCTGGGCGGTCATGAAGTCGGCGTCGTCCGAGACCAGGAAGGCCAGCGCGTTGCCGAGGTCCGCCGGGACCGACTGGCGCTTGATGGTCTGCAGAGCGGTCACCCGGGCGAACACCTCGTCGGCGGTCGGGCCGTTTTCCCTGGTGCGGCCCAGAAAACCCTCGGTCGGCACCAGCCCGGGCGCGATCGCGTTGACCGTGATTCCGCTCTCGCCGAGTTCGTTGGCGAGAGCCCGGGTCAGCGCGTGCACGGTGCCCTTGCTGGTCAGGTACGCGAGGTCGCGGTTCTGCGTCAGCGTGATGCCCGAGCCGGTGTTGACGACGCGGCCCCATCCGTTGGCCCGCATGCCCGGCGCGAACGCCCGGGCGAAGAGCAGGATCGCCTCGACGTTGACCGCCTGCACCTTGCGCCACAGCTCGATCGTCAGGTGGTCGAGGTCGGCGAGCGGGAAGATTCCGGCGTTGTTGACGAGGATGTCGCAGCGCCCGTACCGGTCGAGGACCGTGCCGGCCACCGCGTCGACCTGAGCCGGATCGCTGATGTCGCACACCAGGCCCAGATGGTCGCCGCCTTCCAGCTCCTGCACGGCGTCGGACGGGTCGTCGATGTCGACCGCGACCACGTTCGCGCCGTCCGCGGCGAGCCGCCGGCAGTACGCGTAGCCGATGCCCCGTGCCGCCCCGGTCACCACCGCCGTTTTTCCCTTAAGCGCCACGGGTGAATTCCAGGCCGATCTGGCGCGCGATCCCGAAGTAGTCCTCCAGGTGCCAGGTCCGCACGATCCGGCCGTCGACCATCTGGTGGAAGTCGGCCGACCGGAACTCGACCTCGTCACCGGCGCCCTCGACGCCGAGCAGCTCCCCGGTGTGCTTCGCGCGGGTGACCGCCCGCACCGCGACCCGGTCGCCGCTCTCCACGACGTCCTCGATCTCCGTGGTCAGGTCGCTGAACGCGCCGCGGAGGTGCGCGATGGTGCCCTTCCACCCCTCCGGGCCGCTCCCGGTACGCAGGGCCGGGAAGGTCTCCCAGCCGGCGGCGAGGGCCTCGTCGACCAACGCCGGGTCACCGGTGGTGAGGGCCTGATAGAAGCGGCGGACCGCGATTTCGTTGTCACTAGCCATGAATCTCACGTTAGGCGCGGGCGCCCTCGGCGATCAAAGACCTGTTCCGGACCACGTAATACGATCGAGGCATGACCGACCTCGACCTTCGGCTGGTGCGGTACTTCACCACCGTCGCGTCACACCTGCACTACGGCCGGGCCGCGGCCGAGCTGCGGATCGCGCAGCCCTCGCTGAGCCGGCAGATCAGCCAGCTCGAGGCCCTCGTGGGTGCCCGGCTTTTCGACCGCACGCGGCAAGGCACCCGGCTCACCGAGGCAGGAGCGGCCTTCCTTCCTCGCGCGCACGACCTGTTGCGCTCGTCCGAGGAGGCCACGGCCGCCGCCCGGGCCGCGGCGCAGCCCAGCCGGATCACCATCGGCTACACCGTGGGCCTGGTCGTCACCCCGGCGGTGCGGAACCTGCGGCACAAGCACCCCGACGCCGACGTCCGCACGCTGCACCTGGACTGGAACGAGCCGGCCGACGCCCTGCTCGGCCACAGGGTCGACGCGGTGATCACGCGACTGCCGCTGTCCACGGACGGCCTGCGCGTGACGACGCTCTACGACGAGCCGAAGCTCCTGCTCGTCCCGGCCGGGCATCGGCTGGCGGGCAAGGAGTCGGTCACGCTCGACGACATCGGGGACGAGCCGATCCCGCGCTTCGCGGACCCGGAGTTCGACGCGTACTGGCGCATCGACCCGCGGCCGGGCGGCCACCCCGCGCCCGACGGCCCCGTGGTCGGGACCGTTGAGGACAAGATCGAATGCATCGCCGCCGGGCAGGCCGTGGCCGTCGTCCCGGCCGGCCTGCACTCGGTCGGCATCCGCCCCGATCTGGCCTCGATCCCGCTGCACGGCGTCGAGCCGAGCCACGTCGTCGTGGCCACCCGGGCCGCGGACGGCAGCGACCTGGTCGCCGCGTTCCGCGCGTCGGCCCATGACTGCCTGAGCGGTTAGCCAGTGGCCGTCAAGGCCTCCTTACCCGCGTGGGACGCGGGTAAGGAGGCCTTGACGGCGTACGTTGCCCAGCCCGGAAGTCACCAGTGCGAGGGACGAGAGAGGCCCGGCGGCAGTTTCGTCGCGGCGTCTCCACGGGCGGCGTTGACCTGTGACTGGGTGAGGAACAGGCTGCCGGTGAGGTCGGCCCCGCGGACGTCCGCGTCCCGCAGGTCCGCGCCGATCAGGTCGGCCAGCCGCAGGTCGGCGTCGCGCAGGTCCGCCGCGATGAGGTACGCGCCACGCAGGTTCGCGCCCCTGAGGTCGGCGCCCTTGAGCTTCGCGCCCATCAGGTCGGCCCCGCGCCGGTCCTTCTTCTTGCCGGGAACGGCTGCGCGCACCAGCTCACTCGTGCGCAGGAGCAGCACGTTGACGCGCCCGCGCTGCTCGCCGACGTCGAGCGTGAGCAGGGTGCCGGGGTCGCTCGCGGCCAGCCGCTCGGTCTCCTCGAGCGCGGTCCCGAGGTCGCCGTGCAGCTCGCGGGTGGCGTCGAGGCCGCGGGCTTCGGTGAGGTAGGCGAGCAGTTCGTGCAGCTGCCGCATCACCGGCAGCGCGGCGAACATCTGTTTGGCCGTCCCGGGCTCGTCGCGCCAGCTGCGCCCGCCGAAGGTGATCTGCGAGATCCGCTGCCCGGCGCCGAAACAGTCGTAGACGGAGCAGCCGGGGAACCCCCGTTGCCGCAGCTTGTCGTGGATGCCGCAGCCGAAGTCCGGCTCGAGGTTGTGGCACGGGTCCCCGGCGGCCTTGTCGATCGCGAAGTCGGCGGAGCGCGTGAAGGTGAGGGCGACGCAACAGAGCCCGAAGCAGCTCGCGCAGTCCGCCTTCAGGGCGGCGGTCTCGGGCACGGGTCACTCCTGCTGCTGGACGGTTCCCCGAATCGTACTGATCGGCCGGCGCGGGTCCTCGTGACGTCAGGAGTCCTCGGGAAACCAGCTGCTCGCGACGAGGTCGACGGCGCTGCGTTCGGGGGCGCGGGCGGCGTGGTCGTAGGTCTGCTGGGTGGTGTCGATGCTGCTGTGGCCGACGTCGGCCTGGACGTGCACCAGCTGCGCGCCCGCTTCGACGGCCGTGGTGACGTAGAAGTGCCGCAGCGCGTGCGGGTGCATGGCCCCGGCGATGGTGGCCAGCTCCGGGCCGCCCGCGACAGTCAGACGGCGCAGCAGCTGCCAGATCGCCTGCCGCTGGAACCGGCGCCCCGTCCTGGTCTCGATCAGCGGGGACTGCGGCGCGGGCCGCGGAATCCGGTGTGCGACGGCTGTTTCGCGTGACGCAGCCGCTTCGTCGCGCGCGGACAGATAGGCGGTCAGCGCGTTCTCGGCGGGCACGCTGAGGTAGACGACGCGGGTCTTGCCACCCTTGCCGAGCACCCGCAGCGCCCGGCGGCCGCGCGTGACGTGCAGGTCGGCGCGGTCGAGGTCGCACAGCTCGCTGACCCGCAGCCCGAGCGTGAACAGCGCGACCACGGCGACCGCGCGGGCGGTGTCGAGCAGACTCGCCCCGCGACGGCGCGCCCCGGCCGCGGTGTAGAGCGCGCGGACTTGGCGCGTGGTGAGCGTGACGGTGCCCGACGTGCTGGCCGCCGCCACCGCGAGCCCGAGCCGCCGCCGGTTCAGCGCCGCGGGGTTCCCGGCCACCAGCCCGAGGTCGGCGAGGTAGCCGTAGAGCGCCTTGACGGTCGCGAGCATCCGATCCCGGGTCGCGGGCGCCGCCCCGGCCGTGGCGAGGTCGTCGAGCCAGCCCTTGACGTGGGCCGAGGTGGCGGCCACCGGGTCGACACCCCGGGACGCACACCAGCGGAACCAGTGGTGCGCACGCAGTCTTCCGCGCGCGGCGGGTGGGGGAGCGGTGCGGGTCTGGCCCGAGGTTGGCGCCGGAGTCGAGTAACTGGGTCCGCCGGAGGCTGTTGTCGCTCGCGCGTCTGCAGCGTTGGTCGTATCGAGGTGAAGGGCGTCCGCATACTCGAGGACGGCGGTGGCCCAGGCTTCGCGGACAGTCCGGGCGTTCTCTCCTGCGGCTCCCGGAAGAGGTTCCTGGCCTGCTCCTGTCGGAGTGCGGAGGCCGGGACGAGCCCAGCCGGCGAGATCCGTCGCCGAGATGGGCAGGCCGAGCCCTTCGGCGTAAGTGCGACGGGTGGCCTGGTTCCCGTAACCGGTGAGCCAGTCGGCAATCGCGGCGAGGAGCCGGGCGGGATCAGCGACCCCCGGCCACGCCTCGACGTCCGCCGACAGGGGGTACCCAGTTTTCGGCCCCGTCGAGGGCGCACCGATCGGCCCCACGATCTCACTCACCGCTGCCATCCCCATCACTCTGCGTCGACCAATTCCCGCCCTGCTGATCTTAGCAACAAAAGCTCTGTTCTGTAGCTAACCTCAATTCTCAGTTAGATAACCACAACCTCGATTAAGGGTTAGATAACTGATCGGATAGGCTGTAGAAGTGCCTGAAGAAGCCGTGATCGAGGACCGGACCACCACCGCGCTGTGCGGGTTCCGTGAGTGCCGAGCACCGTTGCCGCCGCCGGGGCCGCGGGGCGGGCGGCCGTTCGAGTTCTGCCCGGACCGCCGCTGGCCCGGAGACCGGACCTGCAAACAGCTCGCCGCCGCGGACCAGGCGTTGCGGGACGCGCTGGGCGACTCGGTGTCGCACGTGGGCCTCAAGGACGCCGCCGCCGAGTTCACCCGCGCCGCCGCCGGGCTGGGGGAGCCGCTTCAGACGTTGCGTAACGCGCTGGACAGCGTCGCCGCCCGCGCGCAGGACGAGGTGACGGCCGCGCTGACCCGCGCCGAGCAGGCCGAGGCCCGCGCCACCGAAGCCGACGGGTTACGGCAAGCGGCGGACGCGCGTACCGCGGAAGCGGAACAAGCCGTGAACACCGCCGAGGATTACGCGCACCAGCAGCAGGAGCTGGCCATGGCTGCGGACGCCCGCGTCGCCGAGGCCGTCAAGGCGCGCAAGGCCGCCGAGCTGGCGCAGGCGCGCGCCGAAGCCGTGGCCACCGGGGCTGTCGAGCGCGCCGACCTGGCCGCGGAAGAGACCCGCGCCGAACGGGCCCGTGCGGACCGGCTGACCGCGGAGCTGGCCGAGCGTTCCGAGCAGCTCGCCGTCCGCGCCGCCGAACGCGACGCGGCCCTGACGAGCCTCGCCCAGGCGCGCACCCGCGCCGACGAGACCCGCGAATCACTGACCGCGCAGCTCACCCAGTCGGCCGCGGAGCTGACCGAGGCCCGCGCGCGGGCCGAGGAGCTGGAGAATCGCCGTCACACCACCGAACGCGAGCACCGCGCGGAATCCGCGACCGCGGCGGAAACGCTGGCCGAGGAGCGCCGCCGCGCCGCCGTCCTGTCCGACCGGCTGGTGGAGAGCCACGCCCGGCACACGCAGGAGCAGGACGCCCTGCGCGACAAACTGACCCGGGTGCACCAGCTCGTCCTCGCCGAACCCGCCGAGGAGCGTGACCTCCGCGGTGAGCTGCTGACCGAGCTGCTCACCCTCCGTACCGATGGAGGATCTGACTCCCCACCACGCTGAACGCCTCGCCGCACACTCCGCAGGTGATGTCGCCGAGGTCGAAGACGGACAGTGCCGCGCGGATCCGGCGGGGTTTCTCGCACCGGCAGACAGCGGCGAAGTAGTTGGCGCCGCCACGGTGGGCGCCGCGGCCGTCGACCGGGGCGACGTTCACCGGCGGGGCCGGCGGCAGGACCGGCTGATCGGGGTCGCCGAGTTCGTCAGGCGGCGGCGCGACGCGGCTCTGGGCCCGCTGCGCGACCTCGGTTTCGGTGTGGCGCCACACTTTCAGCGCGTTTTCGAGGACGGCGAGCTGAGCCTGGTAAGACGCCACGGTCACGGGCAGCGCGGTGGTGACCGACCAGCCGATCCGGTCGGCCTGCTCGGCCTTGACGCCCAGCTCGTGGGCCAGGGCGGCGAACTTCTTGTTGTGGTACCGGCCATCGCTGACGTCGACGATGTCGCGGGTCGCGGCGAGGCCGTGCGCCGCCTCGTGCAGGGTGGTCCCGAGGATCTCGGCCGCGGGACGGCGCAGCCCCTCACCGCCGAGGAAGAACTCCGCCCGCGGCTCGTGCCCGTCGCCGACGTGCCAGCGGGACCGCGCGAAGTGGCCGTGGATCTCGGTGGTGGTGCCCATCGTCCCGGAGGCGAGCACGAGGATGGCGTCGGGCACGTCCGGGTGCCGGCGCCGGATCTCGGCCCAGAGCTGCTCCATCGCGTGCATCACGCGCGTTGTCGGCCCCAGTTCGTCCACCGGGTCATGGTGGCAAATCTCCCCGCTTAAGCGGTAACCGGCTCGCCGTGATCACGACGCATCACGGCGCGACACCGTTGAGCACCTGTTCCAGGCCGGTCTCGAACTCGGTGTCCCGGTCGGGGTGGGTGGTCTCGCGGACGACGCGTTCCAGGGTGGGGTAGCGGCCGGTGGCGAACACCCGGTCCAGGTAGGGCCCGGACGCCTGCAGCCACTGGCCCTCGTCCTGGCCGGAGGCGCGTTCGACGCGACGGCCGGTGACCTCGTCGCGGACCGCGCCGATGACGTAGGAGTTCACCGTGTGCATGGCCTGCATCGCGGCCTCGAGGCGGCCGAAATCGCCCAGCGCGGCGAGTGACGCCTCCATGTAGGCCAGCGCGTTCGGGCCGAGATTGGGGCGGCCGCCGATCAGGTCGGCGAACCATTCGTGCCGGTGGGCGAGGTGGCGGAGGGACTGGGCGATGCCACGCAACGCGGTCCGCCAGTCGTCGTCCGGGTCGGGCCGGTCCAGTTCGCCGTACATCGCGTCGGCCATGAGGTCGAGCAGCTCCTCCTTGGTGTCGAGGTAGCCGTAGAGCCGCATGGGGCCGGCGCCGAGGGCGGCCGCGACCTTGCGCAGCGACACCGCCTCGAGGCCGTCCGCGTCGGCCAGTTCGCAGGCCGCGGCGACGATCCGCTCGCGGCTCAGCGGACTGGGCGCGGGGCGGGCCGGCGGCTCGGGCCGCTCCCACACGAGCTCGCTCATCGTTCTCCTTCGGTCGACGGGGGTAACGATACAACGCCCGGTGCGATACAGTGTATTGTAGAGATACATCGTATCGAAGGAGTGCTTCATGACCCACATCGCCATCGCCGGAGCCGGGCTCGGCGGCCTCACGCTCGCCCGCGTCCTGCACGTCCACGGCATCGAGTCCGTGGTCTACGAACGCGACGCCTCGCCCACCGCCCGGGTCCAGGGCGGCAGCCTCGACCTCACCGTCGAGGCCGGCCAGCGCGCCCTGCACGAGGCCGGCCTGACCGGCGAATTCCGCGCCATCGCCCGGCCGGAGGGCCAGGACCTGATGGTGTACGACCACACCGGCGCCCTGATGCTGCGCAAGGACACCCCGGACGACGCCCCGCCGTTCGACCGTCCCGAGGCCGACCGGCCGGTCCTGCGCAAGCTGCTGCTCGACTCGCTGCCGGCCGGCACCGTCCACTGGGGACAGGCCGTGGTGGAGGCGGTGCCGCTGCCCGGCGGCCGGCACCGGCTGCGGCTGTCCGACGGCACGACCGCCGAATGCGACCTGCTCGTGGGCGCGGACGGCGCGTCGTCCCGGATCCGCCCGCTGGTCACGCCCGAGGAGCCGGTGCACTCCGGCGCGAACGCCGTCTCGCTGTTCATCCGCGACATCGACCGCGACCACCCCGTGCTGGCGGAGCGGGTCGGGCGCGGCAGCTTGATGGCGATCGGGACGAACCGCACCCTCTCGACCCAGCGCAGCGGCGACGGCAGCGTCCGGGTCAACCTGACGGTGCGCGGCGACGAGGACTGGTTCACCACCTCGGGCATCCCGTTCGACGACCCCGCCGCCGCCCGCGAGGAGCTCAAGCAGCTGTACACGGGCTGGGCGCCGGAGTTCGTCGAGCTGGTGGACGCGACGACCGGCCCGCTCGCGCAGGTCAGGGTGGCCGCGCTGCCGGTGGGGCTGAGCTGGGAGAACGTCCCGGGAGTGACGCTGCTCGGGGACGCCGCGCACCTGATGTCGCCGTTCGCCGGCCTGGGCGCGAACCTGGCGATGATCGACGGCGCGGAGCTGGCGCTGGCGATCGCGGCGGGCACGCCGATCGCGGGCTTCGAGGCGAAAATGCAGGCCCGTGCGGCCGAAGCCGCCGCGGAGTCGGCCGCGAACCTCGAGGTGTTCCTGTCCCCGCGTGGCGCCGAGGGCGTGGCGGAGCTGATGAGCCGCTGAGCGCCGTCGGCCTGGAGTAGCTTCCTCGGGCAGCTACTCCAGGCTGCGGTGCTGCTCGGCCGGGTGATCGCCACGAGCGAACCCCGCACGCCGTGAGCGAACGGCGCCCCGCCGGCGGTCTCGCACGCCCTACGTTCGGTCACGACAGGGATCCCAACGCAGGCAGGAGAAAACGATGACGCTGGCCGCGGTACCCGCGATGCAGGTCCAGGGTGGACAGTCGCTGAACGAGTCGGTGTACGAGCAGTTGCTGCGCGACCGGATCGTGTTCCTCGGCACGGAGGTCACCGACGAGGTGGCGAACCGGATCACCGCGCAGCTGCTGCTGCTCGCGGCCGACGACGCCGAGAAGGACATCACTTTCTACATCAACTCACCCGGCGGCTCGGTCACCGCGGGCATGGCGATCTACGACACGATGCAGCTGGTGAAGCCGGACGTGGCCACCTGGGGGATGGGGTTCGTCGCGTCGATGGGGCAGTTCCTGCTGTCCTCGGGCACACCCGGCAAGCGGCACCTGCTGCCGAGCACGCGGCTGGTGATGCACCAGCCGTCGGCGGGGATCTCGGGCGCGGCCAGCGACATCGCGATCCAGGCCGAGGTGTTCGGGAAGATGAAGCGGCGCATGGCCGAGATCACCGCGCGCCAGACCGGGCAGACGGTCGAGCGCATCACCGCCGACGCGGACCGTGACCGCTGGTTCGACGCCGAAGAAGCGCTGGCGTACGGCTTCGTGGACCACGTGGTCGCCGGCGAGCAGGCGGCGACGGCCTGAGCTTGGTCCCGGTGCCGAAGCCACGCGTGGGGTACGCGGCTGCGGCATCGGGGCTCAGGCGGGGACGCGGGTGCGGTACTGCTGGGGGCTGCGGCCGTACTCGCGTTTGAAGGCGGTGCTGAGCGCGAACGAGCTGCCGTAGCCGACCTGGCGGGCGATCGCGCCGATGGTGGCGTCGGGCTGCTGGCGCAGCAGGTCCGCGGCCAGCGCCAGTCGCCACGCGGCGAGGTAGGCCATCGGGGGCTCGCCGACGGTGCCGGTGAAGCGGCGGGCCAGCGCGGCGCGGGAGACGCCGGTGCCGGCGGCGAGGCCGGCCACGGTCCACGGCCGGTCGGGCTGGTCCTGCAGCAGCCGCAGCGCCTGGCCGACGACCGCGTCCTCGTGCGCCCGGTACCAGGCCGGCGCGGCGGAATCCGGGCGGGCGAACCAGGTGCGCAGCGCGGCGATGAGCAGCAGGTCCAGCAGCCGGTCGAGGACGGCTTCCTGACCGGGGTCGTCGCGGCCGATCTCCTCGGCGAGCAGGGGCACGAGCGGGCTGTCCCAGTCGTCCGCGCGCACCACCAGGATCTGGGGCAGCGCGGCGAGCAGCCGGCGGGACACCTCGCCGACGGTCGGGTAGGTGCCGGTGAGCAGCACGGTCTCGCCGCCGCCCGCGCTGCCCCAGGTCCGGACGCCCGCGTCGGCGAGGTCGGTGAGGTGCTCACCGTCGGGAGTCCGGCATTCCTGCCCGGGCAGGATCACGGCCTGGGGCGGGGTGGCCGGGTCGTCGGCGAACAGGTACGGCTCCGGGCCGCGGGCGATCGCGATGTCGCCCGCGACCAGCCGGACCGGGGCGCCGTGGTCGGGCACGATCCACGCGCCGCCGGTCACCACGGCCACGAGCGTGAGCGGGGCGCGGTCCTCGATGCGCAGCGACCACGGCGGGCGCAGCACCGAGCGGAGCAGGAACGCCCCGTGCGCGCGGGGGCCGTCGAGCAGGGCGGCGAGCGGGTCCATGTCCACCATCGTAGACGCTGAAACATGATATCGAGCCGATGAACCATGGAGAGTCTCACTCGGCTGAGCTTGACTCGCTGTCATGACTTCCGAGACGACAACCCTGGTCCTGGGCGGCACGGGGAAAACGGGTCGGCGCGTGACGCGGCTGCTGGCCGAGCGCGGCGCCGAGGTGCGGCCGGTCTCGCGCGGCAGCGAGCCGCGGTTCGACTGGGCGGACGAGAAGACGTGGGAGCCGGTGCTCGATGGCGCCGGCGCGGTGTACGTGACGTTCTATCCCGATCTGGTGGTGCCGTGGGCGGCGCCGACGGTCCGGGCCTTCTGCGCGCGGGCGGTGGCTCGCGGGGTGCGGCGGATCGTGCTGCTGTCCGGCCGCGGTGAGGAGGCCGCGGCGGTCAGCGAGCAGGTGGTGCGCGAGTCGGGTGCCGAGTGGACGGTGCTGCGCGCGAGCTGGTTCTTCCAGAACTTCAGTGAGGACTTCCTGCTCGGCCCGGTGCTCGACGGCGAGATCGCGCTGCCGGCGGGCTCGGTGACTGAGCCGTTCGTGGATGCCGGCGACGTGGCCGAGGTCGCCGTCGCGGCGCTCACGACGGACGCGCTGGTGGGCCGGACCGTGGAGCTGACCAGTCGCCGGCTGCTGACCTTCGCCGACGTCGCCGCCGAAATCTCCTCGGTCACGGGGCGGGATGTCCGCTACCGTCCGGTTTCTGCCGGGGAGTTCGTCCGGCTGGTGACGGCGTCGGGGGTGCCGGCGGACGAGGCCGCGATGCTCGCCGGGCTGTTCGCGCGGGTGCTGGACGGGCGGAACTCGTCCGTCACGGATGACGTCGCGCGAGTGCTGGGGCGGCCGGCGCGGGACTTCGCGGATTACGCGCGGGCCGAGGCGGAGGCCTGGGCGCGATGACGGTTTTGGCTGTGGGGAAGGAACGCACGATGTTCTCGGTGTCCGGAGTGGTCCTGGTGGCGGCGATCGTCGCGGCGGGGCTGATCGCGGGTCTGTTCTACGCGTACGCGGTGTCGGTGATGCCCGGGCTGGCGCGGGCGGACGACCACACGTTCGTCACCGCGATGCGGCAGATCAACGTCGCGATCGTCAACGGCTGGTTCCTGCTCACCTTCCTCGGCGCGCCCCTGCTGGCCGCCGCGGCCGCGGCGTTGCACCTGCCCGCGGACCGGCGTGCGGCGCTGCCGTGGCTGATCGCGGGTTTTGTGCTGCTGCTGGTCATGGTCGTGATCACGGGGGCGGTGAACATCCCGATGAACAACGCGCTGGAGAACGGCACCGCGAGCCTGGCCGAGCTGCGGGCCCGGTTCGAGACCGGCTGGGTGCGCTGGAACCTGCTGCGCGCGCTGGTGTCGACGGCCGGCTTCGGGTGCCTGCTCGGCGGGTGGCTGGCGCGGGGTCGCTGAGCGTCTTCGTGAAGCGGCCGGTCAGGCCTTGGCGTCGATGCGGCCGTACGAGGCGGTGTGCTTCTCGAACGCTGCGCGCGCCTCAGCCCAGGCTGGGTCGGAGGTGTCGGCCGCCGAGCGCAGGTAGGCCCACGTCAGGCGCTGGGTGATCGCGAGCAGTTCGGGGCTTTCGTCGTCCGTCTCCTTCAGGTCGTAGCCCGTGATCCCGCCGAGGAAGTGCTTGGCACCGAACAAAGTCAGCAGGTAATCAGCGCCGGGGCTCTGGTGGTAGGGGTCGGCGTGCCACTCGGCTCCGCGCACGGTCAGGGCCGGGTTGACGTCGGCGTCGCCGTACGCGACCAGGGCCCGGGTCGTCATGGGGGAGAAGTCGAGGTCGAGTTCCGGGTAGGCCGCTCGGACGGCGTCGGTGAGGCCGTCGCCGTTGCCGGTCGGGGCCAGCAGCAGGCCGGCCTTGATGCGCGGCTCGGTGAGGTCCTCGTCGCTGGTGTTCCCGTCGGCGTCCTTCAGCCGCGCGCCGAGCAGCACGGCGATGGTTTGCGCGCCGCCGGAGTGGCCCACAGCCAGGACAGTGCCGTGGTCGAGACGCCCGGTGAGGCCGGGAACCTGCTGCTCGATCTCGGCGAGGCGGTCGAGGATGAGCTTCATGTCGGCGACGCGGGCGCGCCAGAACATCGGGTGGCCCGGCTTCTCGGGGTCGAGGCCGAAACCCCCGATCTTCGAGCTGAGGTGAGTCGGCTGCAGCACCGCGAAGCCGCGCGCCGCGTAGAACTGCACGATCGGGTCGTAACCGTCCTTGGACGCCAGGTAGAGGGAGGCGCCGCCCCCGTGGGACAGCAGGACGACCGGCAGGTTTTGGCCGCCTGCGGGTGCAGTGACCCGCAGTTCGAGCGGCAGGCCCCGGTCCGGGGACGGCAGGGTGACCGTGGTGACGGCGAGACTGGGGTCCGGGTCGGCGACGGGGATGTTCACGGCGTCGCTGATCAGGTTGTTCATGCGGGGCTCTCCTTGGTGCCGCGGGACGGCTGCGGCTAAAGTGGAACATCGTTCAGCTGACGATAGTATGGAACATCGATCCGTTTTGCCAAGGAGGTGCGCATGGCCACTCATTCGCACGGGACAGCGGCCCGCCCCGTGCGACGGGATGTGCAGCGCAATCTCGATGCACTGCTTACGGCCGCCGCCGAAGTGTTCGTGTCGGACGGCGTGGACGCGCCCGTGCGGCGGATCACCGCCAAGGCGGGGGTGGGCATCGGCACGCTGTACCGGCACTTCCCGGAGCGTTCGGACCTCATCGTCGCGGTCTTCCGCCGGGAGGTGGACGCCTGCACCGCGGCCGCCCCGGCCCTGGCGGCCACCTGCGAACCCGTCGAGGCCCTCGTCCGCTGGCTTGAGCGCCTGGCGGAGTTCGTCGCCACGAAGCGCGGGCTCAAAGCCGCCCTGCACTCCGGCGATCCTGCCTACGAAAGCCTGCCCGCCTACTTCAAGGAGCAGTTCCTGCCCGTCATCGAGGAGCTGACCGGTGCCGCCGTCGCCTCGGGGGACATCCGTCTCACGATCACGCCGTACGACCTGTTGCGCACCATGGCCGGCGTCGTCGACCCGGAGGACGACGCCTACACGAAACGCATGATCACCCTGGTCGTCGACGGCCTGCGTTACCGGGCCTGATCCGGGACCGGCACGACACCGGCAGGGGAGCGGTGCCGGTCCAGAATCCCCGCGACGATCCTCATCAGCCGGTCCCCCGTCTGATCGATGCTTCCGTTCTGCGCGCTGACTTGCGCGCCTTCCAGTACGAAGGTGATCTCGGCCGCGGTCTGCTCGGGATCGGGCAGACCAGCCTCGGCGCACAGGCCGGCCAGCCTGCGGGCCTGGCGGGCCTTGTGCTTCTCGATCACTTGCCGTGCGGGATGGGAGCGGTCGGGCAGCTCGGCGATGGAGTTGATGAACGGGCAGCCCCGGTGGGAGATCGCCGGCAATCCCTCGGCGATGAAGCGGGTCACGCCCAGGATCTGTTCCCTGGGCCGGCCCGGGTATTCGGCTTCGACCCGGTCGAACGCCGCCTGGTAGTCGGCGGCGACGATCCGCAGCCACTCCGCGACCAGTGCGTCCTTGGTTTCGAAGTGCCGGTAGATCGCCGTCTTGGTGGTCTCGGCCTTCTCGGCGATCGCCTGGACGCCCACCTGCCGGATCCCCTCGTTCTGGAAGAGTTCCTCCGCCGCGTCGAGGATGCGCTCACGTGGCGGCAGTTTCGCCACCCGGCTCGGCCTTCCGGCAGTTGATGCCATGACTGCTCCGTGACCTCCGGTCGGTGGTGGACCTCTCATCCCCGGTTACGGTACCAGTCCGTCCCATGCGATACCGTTCGGTATCGTTAGGTACTCAACGGTATCGCTTGAGGGAGCAGAGCAGTGAGAGTTACCGAGTACGTGAGCTTCGACGCGGTCGGGCTCGCGGAGCTGGTGGCCAAAGGCGAGGTGGCCCCGGCCGAACTGGAAGCCGCCGCGCGCGAGGCTGCGCAGGCGGTCAATCCTCAGGTCAACGCCATCGTGGAGACCTGGCCGGCCGACGACGAGCCCCGTCCCGGCAGCACACCGCTGGCCGGGGTCCCGTTCCTGATCAAGGACATCGGGGCCGCCATGGCCGGGAGGCGCATGGAGCTGGGCAGCCGGCTCGCGGCCGGCAACGTCGCCGGCGCTGACTCCTCCCTGATGCGGCGCTTCCGTCGCGCCGGCCTCGTGACGTTCGGGCGTACCGCGACACCGGAGATGGCTTACAGCATCACGACGGAACCAGCGCTGTACGGCGCGGCCCGCAATCCGTGGGACCTGGAGCGGAGCGCGGGCGGATCCAGCGGGGGCGCGGGCGCCGCTGTCGCGGCCGGGGTGGTCCCGATCGCGCACGCCACCGACGCCGCCGGTTCGCTCCGCATCCCCGCCGCCTACAACGGCCTCTTCGGGTTGAAGCCCACCCGTGGCCGGGTCTCCATGGGCCCCGGCGTCGACGAGGTCTTCGGCGGCCTGGCCGTGCACGGCAACGTCAGCCGCACGGTGCGCGACAGTGCGGCGCTGCTCGACCAGATCCGCGGCCCGGAACCGGGTGATCCCTACTTCGCGCAGCAGCCGTCCCGGCCGTATGCGGAGGAAGTCACCCGCCACCCGGGCTCGCTGCGGATCGGCGTCCTCACCCAGTCCTGGGGCGGACGCCGCACCACCGCACCGGTGGCCGACGCGCTCTCTCGCACCGTGCGCCTGCTCGAATCCCTCGGCCATCGGGTGGAGGAGGCCGAGGTCGGCCTCGGGGCCGGCTGGGAGGAGTTCGTCCTGGCCAACGCCCGCCTGTTCACGGTGAATCTCACGGCTTCGGTCGACGAGCTGGCTGCCGCGTTCGGCCGGCCCATCGACTCCGCGACCCTCGAGCCGGTGACCCTGGCCAGCTACCACTACGGGCAGCGGGTCAGTGGCGCCGAGTTCGTCGCCGCTCTCGCGATCCGGAACCGGGCCGCCCGGAGCCTGGCCCGGTACTTCGACGCTCACGACATCCTGCTCACCCCGACCTCGCCGGAGCTTCCCCTGCCCTTGGGCACCTACGCCGAGGGCGCGGAGGCGCTGGACGGCCTTGGCTGGATCGACCGCCTCAACGACCGCTCGCCGTTCACCACGGCGTTCAACGTCGCGGGCACACCCGCCATGTCCGTGCCGGTGACGGCCGACGTCGAGACGGGGCTCCCGATCGGTATGCAGTTCGCTGCCGGTTACGGGCTCGAAGGCCGTCTCTTCCGCCTCGCCGGACAACTCGAACAGGCCTGCCCGTGGTCGGGCCGGACCCCCACGGTGTGGGCCGGGAACTCCACGGATCGCTGAGGGTTTCTCTTGGGCGCCCGGCAGCCGACTGACCCTGTCGGACAGGGCTCGGCCCTGGTCCAGCGGACCGGTCCGGCGGGGTCAGCCGGCGAGGCGGAAGTACAGGTCGGTCTCCCAGTTCGTCGCGTCGGGCTCGATGCGTGGGTCGGTGCGGTAGACCTCGAGGCGGCCGGCCCAGTGCTCGCCGTCGGTGGTCTCGGCGCGGTCCCAGTGCACGCCTTCGCGTTCGCCCCACTCCAGGACGGCGGCGGTCGCGGCGTAGAGCCCGTCCGGTGCGCCGTGGTGGGTGCTCATGGCGTACTTCCCGCCGGGCACGACGCCGGTGAAGTACTCGTCGCCGAGGTCCACGGGCTCCTCGACCGGGACGCAGGCCTCCACGGTCAGGCTCGTCATGCCGGGCGCGATCACGAGGTAGCGGAAGAACGGCGCGCCGGCGGGCGTGACGCCCCGGGCGGCGAGCGCGCCCACGATGGCACTGATGCGGTGGGCGACTTCGCGCAGGCCTTCGGCGGTGACGGTGTCGCGGAACCCGGCGTAGCGCTGGGCCGGACGGTCCACAAAGGACGGCATAGCTGGTCTCTCCTTGGTGCTCAGCCCAGCATGGGGCGGACTTCGATGCTGCCGTAGGTGGCGGCGGGGTGGCGGGAAGCGAGATAGACGGCTTCGTCGAGGTCGGTGCAGTCGATCACGGCGTAGCCGCCGATCTGCTCCTTGCTCTCGGCGAACGGGCCGTCGCTGAGCTGGACGCCGCCGTCACGGACGCGGACGGTGGTGGCGGTGGCTGGTGGGTGCAGGCCCCCGCCACCGACGAGGTCGGCGCCGCGGTCGCGCAGCTCGTCGGTCCAGCCGCCGCAGCCGGCGGTCTTCTGCTCTTCGGTCGGCTCTTCACCGGCGATCATCAGCAGGTAGCGCACGGGTTCTCCTAGTGCTGGTCGAGGACGGCGATGAGCTTCTCCGCGAACGGACCCGGCTCGCCGGCGAAGCCGCCGTGGTCGCCGGGGAACGGGACGGCCTTCTGCCCGAGCTCGCGGGCAAGCTCGACGCCGGCGACGTGGGCAGGGGTGCCTTCGGCGGCGGCACCGACTCCGATCACCAGACGGGTGGCGGAGGCGCGCAGGGCGTCGAGGTCGGGCTCCCAGCGGCCGATCGCCTCCATCAGGTGGCCGAAGAAGAAGCCGAGGTTGGCCTGCATCCGTTTGCCCTGCTCGATTTCCGCGGGGGTGGGGTCGGCAGGCGGGGGCGGGACCTCGAAGCCGGTGCCGGCCATGAACGCGGCGAACGCGGCTTCGGTGCCGTGCTCGCGGTAGATCGCGGGGATATCCGGGCCGTCGGTGAGCATCTCGCCGAGGTAGCGGCTGACCGGAGGCTCGTGGGCGACCAGGGTGCGGACCTCACCGGGGTAACGCTTGAGGTGCTCGAGCATCGTGATGGCGCCGCCGCTGTTGGCGAACACGTACGCGGGTTCGCCGCCGATCTCGGTGAGCAGGCGGTGCACGTCGTCGGCGTGGTCGCCCACCAGATCGGGTCCCGGCTCGCCGGTGACGGTGCTGCGGGAGATGCCGCGCGGGTCGAACGTGACCACGGTGTAGCGGCCGGTCAGCAGGGGGCGCAGGCCGGTGAACGCGGTGGCGTCGGCCGGGCCGCCGGGTACCAGGAGCAAGACCGGGCCGCCGCCGGTATCCGGCCCTTCGATGTCGTAGTGAAGTTCGGTGCCGGGCACACGCAGTGTCTTGCTGATCATGGGTTGTCCTTCCGTCGTGCGGGTCGGTTCGTCCAGCCGACGAACGGAGCGGGCCGGAACCGACACCTCGGCCCTGTGGCTTTCCGAGCCGGGGATTTCCGGGCCGCGGATTTCCGAGATCCTGCGACTGAGGTAGCCGCGTTCGGTTTCGGTGCCGGCCAGTGCCAGCGCTTCGGTGTACGCGGCGCGCGCCTCGGCGGTGCGGCCGAGGCGGCGCAGGAAGTCGGCGCGGGTGGCGGGCAGCAGGTGGTAGCCGGCCAGGTCGCCGCGGGCGGTCAGCTCGTCGGCGAGCTCGAGCCCGGCCGCGGGGCCCATGGCCATGCCGACGGCGACGGCGCGGTTGAGTTCGACCACCGGCGTCGGCAGGTGTTTCAGCAGTTCGCCGTAGAGCCCGGCGATCTGCGGCCAGTCGGTGCCCTCGGGGGCGTGGCAGGCGGCGATGGCGGCCTGGATCTGGTAGCGCCCGGGTTCACTGCGGCGCAGGGCGGCTTCGAGCCGGGTGGTGCCTTCGGTGATCGCCGCGGTGTCCCAGCGGGCGCGGTCCTGTTCGTCGAGCGGGACCAGGTCGCCGCCGGGGGTGACGCGGGTGTCGCGGCGGGCGTGTTGCAGCAACATCAGCGCCAGCAGCCCGGCGGCTTCGGGCTCGTCCGGCATGAGGGTGGCGAGCACCCGGGCGAGGCGGATGGCCTCGGCGGCGAGGTCGGGGCGCTGCAGGTCCGGGCCGGCGCTGGCCGAGTAGCCCTCGTTGAACAGCAGGTAGAGCACGCCGAGGACGGCGGCCAACCGCTCGGGCAGCAGATGCGCGGGCGGGACGCGGTAGGGGATGCCCGCGGAGCGGATCTTGCGTTTCACCCGGACCAGCCGCTGCGACATGGTGGACTCGGGCACGAGGAACGCGCGGGCGATCTCCGCCGTGCTGAGCCCGGCGAGGGTCCGCAGCGCGAGCGCGACCTGGGCCTCGACGGCGAGCGCGGAGTGGCAGCAGGTGAAGATCAGCCGCAGCCGGTCGTCCGGTACGCCGCTCTCGTCGGTGCTCTCGTCGGAAGGTCCCGGCTCGTCGGGGACGATCATGCGCGCGGCCTCCCGGAGCTTGCCCGCGCCCACTGTTTCGCGCCGGATCCGGTCGATGGCGCGGTTACGGGCGGTGGTGGTGAGCCACGCCCCGGGACGGGCGGGGACGCCGTCGCGCGGCCAGGTGCGCACGGCGAGGGCAAAGGTGTCCTGGACGCACTCCTCGGCGAGGTCCCAGTCGCCGGTGACCCGGATGAGCGTGGCCACGACCAGGGCCCGCTCCTCCCGGAACGCCAGTGCGACGGCGGCCTCGGCCGTGCGTCTGTCCGCTTCCACCACGGCTTCCACCACGGCTCCCCTCGGTGCCGGCTCATGCCTGCTCGACCAGCGGCACGACGGGAAACCGACACCCACAGTGAACTTAGCCCGGGGGACCGACAGTTTCCGGCTCGTCAGCTCCGGCCGACGAGCTGTTCGACGCCGTCGAGGATGCGGGCGAGGCCGAACCGGAAGTGGTGCTCGGGGTTGTCCGCAGCGCCGTGGGCCTGGCCGGCGGAGGTGCCGACGCGGCTCGCGCGCGGGTAGTTCGCGGGGGCGGCGGCGGGGATTCCGGCCAGGACCGGGGCGCTGCGCTCCCACCACTGGAGGTCGGTGAGGCCGCTGCGGCGGACCACGCGCGCAGCGTCGACCGAACCGCGCGCGGTGCCGCGGACGAACCCGGTGAGCAGGCTGACCACGGCGTCGAGTTCGAGGTCGGTGAGGCCGAGCCCGTCGAGGGCGGTCAGCTCGCGTTCGTACTTGGCGAAGGTGTTCGGCCCGAGCGGCGGGCGGCCGGTGGTGACGTGCAGCAGCCACGGGTGCCGGTGGTAGAGCCGCCAGAGGTCCTCGGCGACGGCGGTGGCCGCGTCCCTCCAGCCGGTGGCGGGCAGCTCGTCGGCCAGCTCGCCGTGGGCGCGGTCGAGCATCAGGTCGACCAGCTCGGCGTGGCTGGGCACGTAGGTGTAGAGCGACATCGGGGCGACGCCGAGGTCTTCGGCGACCCGGCGCATGGTGACCGCCTCCAGGTCGTCGGCGTCGGCCAGCCGGATCGCGGCCGTGACGACGTCGTCGACCGTGAGCTTGGGCTTCGGGCCGCGCCGCGGCGGTCCGGGCACGCCCCAGAGCAGCTCGATCGTCCGCCTCGGTTCGCCGGCGCCGGTGTACTCCGTGCTCATCCCGGACATTCTGCCCGTCACTTCCTCGTACGTCGTACAGAGTTCTGGTATCTTCATGGTACAACGTACGGAAATCATGGGGGTGGGCAGCTGAAGGCCGTGATCGTGGAGCCTGGCCAGGTCGTTTTCTGGGGCCCGGACGGTGGGGACCCCGGTGGGCCCGGTGCCGCCGGGATGGTGCGGCTGGTGCTGGCGGACGGGGTCCGTGAGGTGCCCGCGCGCCGGATGGCCGTCGAGGAGGCGGTGCCGGTACTGCTGGGGCTGCCGCCGGACGGCGACCCGTCGGCCGCCTTCTGGGCGCTGGCGGCGGAAGCCGGCACGCGGCTGCGCGAGGCCGGGTGGACGGGTCCGCTGGAGCCGGCCGAGGAGAGCTGGCTGCGCCGGCTGGCCGAGGCCATGCCGCCGCACGCCCACGCCGCCCCGGTCGCGGGTGACGACACCCGCCTGCCCGAGCCGTACCCGCTGCTGCTGCGGTTCCTCAGCGAAGTCGCGGGCCTGGCGGTCCGGGTGTCGCTGCGCGTGGAGGCAGACGACCTGGCCGGCGGCCGTTTCCGCGCGGTCGTGCAGGTGCACGGCGGGGCGGAGCCGCTGGTGGACGCCGCGCGGTTGTGGCAGTCCGGCGATCAGGAGGCGCGCCACGAGGTGGTGCTCGCGCTGCGCCGGGCCGCGGAGGTGTGGCCGCCGCTGGCGCCGTTGCTGTCGGCCGCGGTGCCGTCCGACCTGCCGCTCGGCGACGAGGAGGTGGGCGAGCTGCTGTCTGCCGGGGCGGGACGGCTGGCCGAAGCGGGCATCAGCGTGCACTGGCCCGCGGAGCTGACGAGCCTGACCGCGCGCGCCGTGGTGGCCGCCGGGGACGCGCCCGGCGACGTGCCGTCGTTCTTCGGCGGCGGCCGGGTGCTGGAGTTCGACTGGCAGCTCGCGCTCGGCGGCGCGGTGCTGAGCGCGGCGGAGCTGGACGAACTGGCTGAAGCACGGCGCCCGGTGGTCCGGCTGCGGGACCGCTGGGTGCTGCTCGATCAGGCGTCCGCCGACCGGGCCCGGCAGCGGACGCTGAAGCCGCTGACCGCCGTCGACGCGCTCGGCGCGGTGCTGGCCGGCACCACGGAGGTCGACGGCGAGCAGGTGGAGGTGGTGACCGGCGGCTGGCTGGAAACGCTGCGGGAACGGCTGTCCCAGGTCCCCGAGCCGGGGGAGCAGCCGCCAGGGCTGGCCGCGACGCTGCGCGACTACCAGCTGCGCGGCCTGCGCTGGCTGAGCACCGTGACCGCGCTCGGGCTGGGCGGCTGCCTCGCCGACGACATGGGGCTCGGCAAGACCGTCACGCTCATCGCGCTCCATCTGCACCGCGGTGGCGGCCCGACGCTGGTGGTCTGCCCGGCGTCGCTGCTGGGCACGTGGGAGGCGGAGATCCACCGGTTCGCGCCCGGTGTCGGCGTCCGCCGGTTCCACGGCGGCGAGCGGTCGCTGGACGACCTCGACGGGTTCGTCCTCACCACCTACGGCACCCTGCGCGCGGACCCTGAGCCGCTCGCGGCGGTCGAGTGGGACCTGCTCGTGGCCGACGAGGCCCAGCACGTGAAGAACCACCGGTCCGAGACAGCGAAAGCGTTGCGGCAGTTGAAGTCCTCGGCCCGGGTCGCGCTCACCGGGACCCCGGTGGAGAACACGCTGTCGGAGCTGTGGGCGATCCTCGACTGGACGACGCCGGGCCTGCTCGGCTCACACGCGGAATTCCGCGCCCGGTGGGCGAAACGCGTCGAGTCCGGTGCGGACCCGGCGGCGGCGGAACGGCTTTCCCGGCTGCTGCGGCCGTTCCTGCTGCGGCGGCGCAAGTCCGACCCGGGGATCGCGCCCGAGCTGCCCGCCAAGACGGAGACCGACCGGCCGGTGTCGCTGACCACCGAGCAGGCCGCGCTCTACGAAGCGGCGGTGCGGGAGCTGATGGCCGAGGTGGGCGCGAGCGACGGGATGGCGCGGCGCGGCCGGATCGTCAAGCTGCTCACCGCGCTCAAGCAGATCTGCAACCACCCCGCGCAGTACCTCGGCGAAGACGGCGAGGCGCCGCTGTCCGGCCGCTCGGGAAAGCTGGAACTGCTCGACGAACTGCTGGACACCATCCTCGCCGAGGACGGCGCGGTCCTGGTGTTCACCCAGTACGTGGTGATGGCACGCCTGCTGGAGCGTCACCTCGCCGCGCGCGGCATCGGCACCCAACTGCTGCACGGCGGCACGCCGGTGCGGCGGCGGGAGGAGCTGGTGCGCCGGTTCCAGGACGGGGCCGTGCCGGTGTTCCTGCTCTCGCTCAAGGCGGCCGGGACCGGGCTGACGCTCACCCGCGCCGACCACGTCGTGCACTACGACCGCTGGTGGAACCCGGCGGTCGAGGACCAGGCGACCGACCGGGCCTACCGGATCGGGCAGACCCGGCCGGTCCAGGTGCACCGGCTCGTCGCGGAGGGCACCGTCGAGGACCGGATCGCGTTGATGCTGCGGGAGAAACGGGCGCTGGCCGACGCGGTGCTCACTGGGGGCGAGGCGGCGTTCACGGAGCTGTCCGACGCCGAGCTGTCGGAGCTCGTCCAGCTGAGGAGGCACGGATGACCGAGCGGGTGCGGGGCTTCCCCGCGTTTCCGGCGCGCGCCGGACGGGGCCCGTTCGCGCGCTCCTGGTGGGGCCGCGCGTGGCTGCAGGCGATGGAGGACACGGCGCTGGACCAGCGGCAGCTGCGCCGCGGGCGGGGGTACGCGGTGGCGGGCCTGGTCGGCCCGATCGCGGTGAGCCCCGGCCGGATCGCGGCGACCGTGGACGACACCGACGGCGGCCCGTACCGCACCGCACTGCGGCTGGCCGAACTGTCCACAACGGACTGGGAGCTGCTGCTCGGCCGCGCCGCGGACCGGGCGGCCCACCTGGCCGCGCTGCTGGACCGGGACCTGCCGCCGGAACTGGCCGACGACGTCGGGCTGCTGCCCGGCATCGGCGACCTCGACCCGGAGTGCGACTGCCCCGGCTGGGAACTGCCGTGCCGGCACGCCGCGGCGCTGTCGTTCCAGGTGTCGTGGCTGCTCGACGCCGACCCGTTCGTGCTGCTGCTGATGCGCGGCCGCACCGAGCGGGAGGTGCTCGACGAGCTGGGCCGGCGCACGTCGCGCCCACCGGAGGGGGTGCTCGCCGCGGACGCCTACGCTCGCCCGCTGCCGCCGTTGCCGGATCTCGCGGAGTTCACCCCGGTGCCGCGGCGCTGATCAGGCACGGGCAGCCCGACCCTGCTCACCGATGCACCGCGACGAGGCCGACGCTGCCGATGTGTCCGAAATGGACAGTCCGCGGCTGCACCTGGACCTCGACGACGCCGCCCCCGCTCAGGTGTGGGTGCCGCCGTCGATGCGGATTTCGGTGCCGGTGATGAACTCGCCGTCGTCCGACACCAGCATCGCGACGACGCCCGCGACCGCCTCCGGCCTGGCCATCGGTGCGCCGATCTCGGCGGTGACGTCGGTGGGCAGGATCGGCAGCAGGCGGCCGAACAGCGTCCAGTCGACGTCCTGGGGCATCCAGGTGGCGGCGCTGTCGGTGATGCCGCTCTTGACGCTGCCCGGCGCGACGCTGACCACGCGCACGCCCTGCTTGGCGTACTCCAGCGCCAGTGAGTGCGTGAGCGCCTGGATGCCGCCCTTGCTGGCGGAGTAGGCGGCCATGTAGGGGTGGGCGAAGGTGGCCGAGGTGGAGCTGAAGTTCACCACCACGCTCTTGCCGGTGGCGATCAGCGCGGGCAGCGCCTCCCTCGTGACGAGGAACGTGCCGGTCAGGTTGACGGCGAGGATCCGGTTCCAGAACTCCAGCGACGTCTCGTGGGTGTGCGCGGCCCGCAGGATGCCGGCGGCGTTGACGAGCACGTCGAGCCCGCCGAGGCGCGCGATCGCCTCGGCGGTGCCGGCGACGACGGACTGCTCGTCGCCGACGTCCATCGGCAAGGTCGTCAGGTCCGTCTCGGCGTCGGCGAGCTCGGCGGTGCCCGCGAGGCCGTCGGCATTGATGTCGGTGGCGACGACGCGCGCGCCCTCCGACAGCAGCCGCAGCGTCGTGGCCCGGCCGATGCCCGAACCCGCGCCGGTGACCAGGATCCGGCGATCGCGCAAGCGTGTCATCGTCCTCCTTCAGCCGTTCTGATCACCGTAGGAGACTTCACCACTGCTGACCATGCCCCAACGCGGCCAGTTCCGGCGCCGACACGTGCCCGACGCGGTAGCGCACCGGGTCCTCGGCCGGCGCGGTGTCCTGCCACAGCGTGTACCGCACCAGCTCCCACGTCCGCGGGTCGATGACCAGGGCCGCGGAGTGCACGCCGTCGCGCCGCGCGTGGTCCCGCAGCGCCTCAAGCTGCGGCCGGACGACGTCGGCGGGCCGCGTCTCGTGGGGGATCAGGTCCGTGCGCTTCCCGGCCGCGCGCGGCGCTTTGCCGAAGGCGGGCCCGGGCTCGAACGCCAGCACAGTCCAGTGCTGCACCGGCGGACGGCCGAAGTCGTCGATGATGCCGCGGAACCCGCCGTCCCACAGGAAGGAGTGCATGCCCGCCGGGTCGTGCCAGAGGTAGAAGGGGGAGTACTGGTTCAGCTCCGACCCGTCGACGCCGCGCTCACGCACCCCGTACGCCTTGAGCCCGAGGCCCGGCAGATCGTCCAGCAGCGGCCCCGGGTCCGCACCCGGCGGTGGATCACCTCCATGTCGTAGTCCGCGGGCAGGGTGATCTCGTAGTGCATGGCGTGCACGGCGGCCCTCCGTTCGTCGCGTACATACTAGTAGGTACAGAGAGCGTCGACCCTGCCGCAGCCGGAACGCGCCCGCGGACCTTGACGAAGGTCCGCGGGCGCTGGTGACCCTGCTGGAGGAATCCGGCCGGGACGCGGTTGTGCTGGGCCCGGTTGAGTGAGATCGCGCCGATCGGCTCGCTCCGCGGTGGCCGGCGCGGGCTACCGGGGCTTTAACGGGTAGTCGGGCAAGGTCAGCGCGTCCGCCGGCGGGGTGGACCAGGCGGCGGCCTGGCCCTCCTGCGGGAGGGTCTGTCCCCGAAGTTCGGCCCACAGCTGCGCCCGCTGTTCCTTGGTGTCGGGGTAGAGCCGGCCCGGACGCCCTGGCGCGAGTTGCTGCGCCCGCTCGGCGAACGGGCGCATGACTTCCTCGTAGCGGGCGAACGCGGCGCGCGGATCGGCGTGGCCGAGGAGCTCGCCTGCCAGCACATAGGCTCCGGTGAGGGCCAGGGTCGTGCCCAGGCCACTGATCGGCGACGCGCAGTAGGCGGCGTCTCCGAGCAGCGCGACCCGGCCGCTGCTCCAGCGCGGGAGTCGTGCTTGGCCCAGCGCTTCGAAGTACAGGGGCGCGTCCTCGAGGGCGGCGAGAATTCGGGGCGTCTCCCAGCCCACGTCGGCGAAGGTCTCGCGCAGGACAACAGCGAGGTCGGCGCGGTCGAGCCGGTCGAGCCCGCGCACCGGGCTGTACATGCTCAGCGAGGCCCGTGTGGTGCCCACATTGTCCGGCCGCAGCCACGCCGCCCGTCCGCGATCGGAGATCAGCCATCGCCATCGGGTGTCGTCGGTATCGATGCGCGGAATCGTCAGGTAGGCCAGATAGAGGCCGAGCTCGTGCACCGGGGCGTCCTCCAGGATGAGCGACCGGGTGCGGGAACGCAGTCCCTCGGCGATGACCACCGCGTCGAACCGGCGCGCCGGGCCGCTGTGGAACTCGACGTCCACGCCGTGCCCGTCGTCGTGCAGCGTGGCGATCTGGTCCCCGAACACATAGCCGGCGCCGGGGGAGGAGATGTCGTAGAGGATGCGCCCCAGCTGCCCGCGCAGAATCTCCACCTCGGCGGTGCCACCCGAGCTGTCGTCGGTACCGGCGGCGTACGACACGACCAGCTGACCCTGCTCATCGACGAAATCCATCCCGGTTTCCCGCGTGTGGGCGGCGAGGACGGCCTGCTCGAGCCCCATCCGGCGCAGCACTTCGCGCCCGACGCCGCGGACATCGATGTTCTGGCCCTCGTCGCGGAGCTGGTCGAAGCGCTCCACGACGGTGACCTCCCACCCGGCCCGGGTGAGCCAGAAGGCGAGGGCCGGGCCCGCGATGCTGGCGCCGGAAATGAGGATGCTCGGACTGCTCATGGCGAGGACGGCCTTTCTGTCGCGATCACACTCAGGAAGACAGGCTCGACCAGTCTTCAAGAGGATCCGATGATCGTCCATGCCGCCTTTTGCCACGGGTCTTTCCGCGTAGCCGCTTCGTGGACGACGCCGACCTCAACCTGCTCGGGTTCAGACGACGGCCACCTGCAGCAGCAGGGCCTCGGCGAGCCGGCGCCAGTGCGGCATCGCGGACTGGCCGGGCTCGATGCCGATCACCTGGATGCCGACGTGGTCGGCGCCGGCGTCGAGGTGCTCGTTCAGCTTGCGGGTGATCGTGTCGAGGTCGCCCCAGAAGACGAGGTCGTCGACGAGCCGGTCGCTGCCGCGGCCGCCGTCGAGGTCGGCCTCGGTGTAGCCCAGGCGCAGGAACTTGGCGACGTTGTACCGCTGGGTGAGGTACACGTGCAGGTGCTCCCGCGCGATCGCGCGCGCCCGGTCCGGGTCGGTTTCGAACAGCACGGCGTGCTCGACGCCGAGGAAAGCCTTGCCGCCCAGCACTTCCCGGGCCTGGGCGGTATGCCCGACCGTCACGTGGTACGTGTGCGCGCCGTCGGCCCGGTCTGCGGCCAGCCGCAGCATCTTCGGCCCGTACGCCGCGAGCAGCCGCCGCATCGGGGTCTCCGGACGTGGGTTGGCGCTGGTCGTGGCGTCCAGCTCGTCGAGGTACCCGGCCATCGCCTCCAGCGGTTTGACCCCGGGGCGCGCGCCGCCGAAGCCGAGGCCGAGCAGGTGCCGGCCGGGGTAGGCGTCAGCGAGCAGCACGGCGGCGCCCTGGGCCCAGCGCGGCTCGCGGGACCAGATCTTCGCGATGCCGTTGACGATCCTGATCCGCTCGGTGGCGGACAGCAGGAACCCGGCGTGGGTCATCGCCTCGCGCCCGTCGCGCTCCGGGATCCAGAACGCCGGCCAGCCGAGGCCCTCCAGCTCCTGGATCGAGTCCCGCATCCGGCTCGCCGGCTGGTCCTCGAAGTCGAACGTCCAGATCCCGAAGCGCCCCAGGTCCATTCCGTCGATCGCGCCCATGTGTCCTCCAGCCGGATGGGTGACTCGAACGTATCGAAGTATCGCAGAACTTCGATATGAGTCAACCGCCCAGGTCAGAGCGAACGGCCGAGCGCGCCGACGATCCAGGAGATCCGCTCCTCGTCGCGCCGGTAGTGCGTCCACTTCCCGACGCGGGTGGAGCGGACCAGGCCGGCCCGCTGCAGCACCGCCATGTAGGCGGAGACCGTGGACTGCGCGAGCCCGGTCTTGGCCTGGATGTGGCTGACGCACACGCCGACCTCGTACGGGTCCGCGATCCGGTCCTCGGCGGGGAAGTGGCGCTCGGGCTCGCGCAGCCACTGGAGCAGCTGGAGGCGCACGGGATTGGCGAGCGCCTTGAACACGTCAAGCAGCTCGTCCGGCGAGGGTTCGGCTGAGGTCGTCATAGCTGATCACGGCCGAGTATAGGACCGTCCCGACGATTCGCGGAATGTCGATGCCGCGCCGGCGAGGGGGGTCCGGTCCATCGGGGAACACCCGGGCCAAGTCTTACCCGTCCTGACCAGGGCGTTCGCAATAGTCGATTTCGACTGGTAGATTTCGACCATGCCTCGTCGGACCCTGGACAACCCCTTGGTGCTCGCCGTGCTCGGACTCCTGCTGGAGGCGCCGAAGCACCCGTATCAGATGCACGCCGAACTGCGGGCCCGCAGTGAGGACCAGGCGGCCGTGGTCAACCGCGGCTCGCTCTACGACGTCGTGGAGAAGCTCGCCGACGCCGGCTGGATCGCCCCGCAGGAGCGCGAACGCAGCGGGAACCGGCCCGAACGCACCGTCTACGCGCTCACCCCGGCCGGCCACGAAGAACTCGTCACCCGCCTCGACCACCAGATCCGCACCCCGAAACGGGAACTCCCGCAGTTCCTCGGCGCGATCGGCTACCTCGGCGCCCTCGGGCCCACCGGCGCCGCCGACGCGCTGACCGAACGCGCCGGCCACCTCCGCGACCGCATCACCACCGACGAACACCGGCTGGGGGAGGCCCGCGAATCCGGCGTCCCGCGCCTGTTCGTGATCGAAGCCGAGTACGCGCTCTCACAAGTCCGCGCCGAACTCGACTGGGTCACCGCCATCACCGGCGAAATCCGCCAGGGCACCCTGCCCTGGCCCACCACCACTGGGGGACAACGATGAACCGCCTGCTCTTCGGCGTCTATCCGGGCGGTGCCACCGGCGACGACACCGGCGGCCTCGCCACCGGACCCGGCGACCGCCCGGACGAGATCACCGCCGCACTCGACCGTCTGCAGGGCGACCCGGCCCGCCCGTTCCTGGTCCGCGCCTACCTCGGCTTCGACGACGGCACCCACCTCGGCGGACCCCACCCGACCGCCACCCCGGCCGACGCCGCGCGGTACACCACCGGCACCCGGCGGCTCGACCTCGTGGCGCAGTACCAATCCCGCTCGGGCGACGTGGCCGGCTACGCCACCTTCGTCCGCGAGCTCGTCGCCCAGTACGGCGCCGTCACCGAAACCCTCCAGATCACCGAAGAACCCAACGTCGCGGGCAACGCCACCCTCGACGGCGACTACCCCCACGTGGCCGAAGCACTCGTCGCCGGGGTGTCCGCCGCCAAGGACGAGGCCCGCCGGCTCGGCCACGACCACCTGAAGACCGGCTTCAACTTCACCCCGCTCTTCGGCCCCGCCACCGGATTCGTCCGCGCACTCACCGATCTCGGCGGCCCGCGGTTCGTCAACGACCTCGACTACGCCGGCCTCGACTTCTTCCCCGACGTCTTCCGCCCCGTCAGCCAGGACGACCTCGCCGACGCCGTCGCCGGGCTGCTGGGCCACCACCGCACCGCCGTCCTCGAACCGGCCGGGCTCGGCCACCTGCCCCTGCACGTCACCGAACACGGCTGGCCCACCGGCCCCGACCGGACACCCCAGCGACAGGCCGAAGTCGTCGACACCGTCGTCCGCGCCATCGCCGCCCACGCCGAGCAACTCCGGCTCAGCGGCTACACCCACTTCGCCCTCCGCGACGCCGACAGCGCGAAACCCGGCCTGTTCCACCAGTTCGGCCTCACCACCGACGACTACCGGCCCAAGCCCGCGTTCGACGTCTACCGCAGCTTGATCCAGGAGCTCAGCCCTTGCGTGCCATCAAATACGCCTGCGGCGTCTTCTCGTGCGGCGGCTCCGGCTCCCGGACCAGGCGGGACTCGACCGTGAACCCGGCGTCCACCAGCAGCTGCCCGACCAGCTCCGGCCGCAGGCGGTACGCGTCGAGGGAAAGCCCGTCGTGGCCATACCCCTGCTCGATGTGCCGCACCTCGTCACCCACCTGGAAGGCCAGCAACAGCCGGCCGCCCGGCACCAGCACCCGCGCCAGCTCCGCGAACACCTCCGGCAGCCGGGCCGGCGGCGTGTGGATGATCGAGTACCACGCCAGCGCGCCCGCGAGCGACTCGTCCGCCAGCGCCAGCGCCAGCAGCGAACCCACCTCGAACTTCAGCCCCGGGTACGCCCGCCGCGCGACCTCCACCATGCCGGGGGAGAGGTCCACCCCGAACACGTCCAGCCCCAGCGACGCGAGGTACCCCGCGATCCGCCCCGGCCCGCACCCCAGGTCACCCACCGGACCGGCCGGGCCCACCAGCTCGGCGAACGCGTTCAACATCGCCCGATCCCAAACGCTCTCCGCGAGCAAGCCGTCCAGCACCTCCGCATAACTCGCGGCGACGGTGTCGTAGGCGGTCCGCGTCGCGGACACGAAACTGGGCTGGGCATCGGGGGAGCAGGTCATGACCGACGACCCTAAACCCTTGCCCCGCAACGTGTCCGCGAAACGCCGGAACTACACCCGAGCCCGGTCGACGATCGCCGACGTGTCCGTGCCGACCGGCAGCGTGCCGAACGCGATACCCCAGTCACCGGCGAACCGCGACGCGCAGAACGCGTCCGCCACCGCCTGGTCCCCGTCCCGCACCAGCAGCGAACCCTGCAGCACCAGCGCCATCGACTCCACCACCCGCCGCGCCCGGAACTCCAGACCATCCACATCGGACAGTTCCTTCTTCAGCCGGTCCACCGCGTCGTCCAGCCGCGCGTCCCCGCCCGAAGCCAGCTCGACCTCCGCGAAGTACGCCGCCACCGACTCCGGCTGCCGCCCCATCGCCCGCAGCGCGTCCAGCGCCGCCACGTTCCCCGAACCCTCCCAGATCGACATCAGCGGCGCCTCCCGGTACAGCCGCGGCATCCCCGACTCCTCGACGTACCCGTTGCCGCCAAAGCACTCCAGCGCCTCCGCCGCGTGCGCCGGCGCCCGCTTGCACACCCAGTACTTCGTCACCGCCAGCCCGAGCCGCCGGAACGCCTGCTCCTGCTCGTCACCCGTCCGGTCGCCCGCCGCCGCCAGCCGCATCGCCACCGTGGCCGCCGCGTCCGACTCCACCACCAGGTCGGCCAGCACGTTCGCCATCAACGGCTGGTCCACCAGCGTCTTCCCGAACGCCTGCCGGTGCGACGCGTGGTGCACCGCCCGCACCGCGCCCAGCCGCATCCCCGAAGCACTGCCCAGCGCGCAGTCCAGCCGCGTGTTGTTCACCATCTCGATGATCGTGCGGACCCCGCGGCCCTCCTCGCCGACCAGCCAGCCCACCGCGTCCTCGTACTCGATCTCCGACGACGCGTTCGACCGGTTGCCCAGCTTGTCCTTCAGCCGCTGCAGCCGGATCGGGTTCCGGCTGCCGTCCGGCAGCACGCGGGGGAGCAGGAAACACGACAACCCGCCCGGCGCCTGCGCCAGCGTCAGGAACACATCCGACATCGGCGCCGACGTGAACCACTTGTGGCCCACCAGCCGGTAGCTGCCGTCACCCGCCGGCCTCGCCGTCGTGGTGTTCGCACGGACGTCCGAGCCACCCTGCTTCTCGGTCATCGACATGCCCGCGATCAGCCCGCGCTTCGTGCTCGGCTCCCGCAACCCGAAGTCGTACTCCGTCGACGCCAGCAACGGCTCGTACCGCTCCGCCAGCTCCGGCGTCGCCCGCAGCGCCGGAACCGCGGCGTAAGTCATCGAGATCGGACACGTGTGCCCGGCCTCCACCTGACCCCACACGTACAGCTTCGCCGCCCGCGCCGCATGCGCCCCCACCCGGCTGTCCCGCCACGGCGCGGCCTGCAAACCGTGCGACACCGCCACACGCATCAGGTCATGCCAGTGCGGATGGAACTCGACCTCGTCGATCCGGTGCCCGTACCGGTCGTGCGTGCGCAGCACCGGCTCGTTCTCGTTGACGATCCGGCCCCACTCCTGCGCCTGCTCACCACCGGCCAGCCGGCCCAGCTCGTGCAGCTCGTCCACGGCCCAGCCGGCGTCCGCACGGCCCACCGCCGCCAGCAGCGCCGGATCGTCCGCGACGTCGTAAACCAACGGCGGCACCTGGTTGGTGACTTCATGCGTGACGGACATCCGAACCTCCCAAGGACCGCACGACAAACGTGCGCAACTCGACGACATCAGCAGTCCCGCCACTGGTCAGCGGGCCGATCAGCACCTCGGCCGCCGCACCCACCAGCGCGGCGGCGGTGATCTTCGCGTCCTGCGCGGGCAGCACCCCGGCCCGCACACCATCGGCGACGTGCCCCGCCACGACATCCCGGAACGCCCGCCGAAACTCCAGACGCTCCGCATCGATCAGCGCGTCTACCGGCTCGGCCAGCAGTGCGTACGCCAGCCGCGGCGCCTTCAACGCCCGCGCCGCGAACGTCTCGAACACCGCGACGACCCGGCCGGTGGCGTCCCCGGGCTGCTCCGACGCCGCGCGCACCGCCTCGACCTCGCGTGACACGACCTGCCGGAACACCCGAACGACCAGCTCGGCCTTGGTGGGGAAGTGGCGGTACACCGTCCCCACCGCGATCCCGGCCCGCTCCGCGACAGCGGCGACGGAACACCCCGCATACCCGTGCTCGGCCAGCTGCTCCATCGCGGCGACGACGATCGCGTCGCGCAACGCGTCCAGCCGTTCCTGCACCTTCGGGGTCCGTCGGTAGGGCATGTCAAGAAGTGAACCATCGATTCACATCTTCAGTCAACCGGCGTACTGGGCTCAACCAGCACCGTGAGGTGGGGCCCGAAATCGGCCTTGCCCAGCTCACACACCGGCAGCAGGGCGGGGTCGGGCAGGAAGTGGACGGTCGTCCCGGTCGGGCCGACAGCCGGGATTGACGCGAGGCCCGTGACGGGCGCACCCCGTTCGTACCGCTGCGTCCACGCGCCTCCGTCACGGCGATTCGTGTGCTCCAGCCACACACTCAGCGCGGCGACCACCGACATGCCGCGGCGCGGATGACCGTCGGGAAGGAGCGGCGGCGCGGGGGAGTCGAAGAACCGGAGATCCCGGGTTGCCATCACAGGTTTCCGGACGGCCCGGCCTTCCTCGTCGACCTGGGTGACGGTGCCACGACCTTCGTCGGTCACCGAGACGGAGCCGTCCGGGTGGAAGGTGACGAACGCGCGTCCCGAACCGAGGTCTTCGGCCTCTTCGGACGGATAAGCGAGCACTTCCAGCAACAGGTGCCGCGCACCGCCAGGAGCGAAGACGTCCGGGCGCCGGCGGATCGACTCGAGGTGCTCGACGTCCACCGTCCGGGACCAGTCATGGGAGCTGTTCATCGGAGGAGTCTCTCCAGAACGGCCCCAGCGTTCAACTTGACATAATGTACATTATCGGCGCTTGGATAACGTCCTGAAGGGAGCACTGGAGAGGGGCTCCAGGAAGCGATCTGAGCGGGTTTCTCCACCAAAGGCTTACGACGGTGGCGCCCACGCCGCCCTGAGTCCGGTCCCGTATCGCAGCCGCGCGCCCGCTGGCTGTCGCCCGCGTCGGCCGGCCCTGAGGCTGTGCGCCGAGAGATCTTCCGGGAAGAGATCCCCGAGTTCGGCACCTCCGACGTGCGATTACCCCGATTCATTTCGTCACCGTGACGAATTGGAGCTGAGTGGCTGGACGTACAGGCAGACCACCGGCAGAACACGTTGCGAAGTCGATCAACGTAGTTCGGCCAGACTCCAGGCACCCGGAAGGCCGTCAGCGACCGACTCGAACAGATGAACGCATGTCACCCACGGCGTCTCGATGTCACCAGAACGGCCTCAGCGAGCCGTTCGCGACGAGGTAGCCGGATCGAGAGTCCCCCGGAGTCGTGGGCCGCCCGATATCGCCGTTTCATGCATAATTGCTATTATGCATGAGTATGGATAGTCATCCGGGTGGCTGGATTGTCGGTGCCGTACGGTACAAGATCCAGATGCAGGTTTCCGAGGCGCAGCAAGCCTTCTTCGCGGCGCGGCGGCCGCGCAAGGATTCGCCGCACACCACTGCCGCTTATCGGCGCGACCTCGCCGGGATCACCACTCTCCTGCTGGCCGAGGCTGGCCGGTCCGAGGACGAGCTGGACGTCGAGCACCTGACTGCCCCGGTGCTGCGGGCGGCGTTCGGCGCGTTCGCCGACGGGCACGCGAAAAGCTCCGTGCTGCGGGCCTGGTCGACCTGGAACCAGTTCCTCACCTTCTGCGTGTCGGACGGGCTGCTGGCCGGCAACCCGATGGGCGCCGTGGCCCGGCCCAAGACTCCCCCTCTGACGCCGAAACCGTTGCGGGGTGAGGAAACCCCGGAGCGTCTGCTCGCCGCGGCGGCCGACGGTGCGCGGCGGGCGCGGGATCCGTGGCCGGAGCGGGACGTGCTGGTGCTCGCCCTCGGGCTGGTCGCCGGTCTGCGGGCGGCGGAGATGCGGGCGCTGGCACCGCGATCGGTCGTGGGCCGTGCGGGTGAGCTGCGGCTGCACGTCCACGGGAAGGGCAGCCGGGACCGGTCGATCCCGGTGCAGCCGGTGCTGGCGAAGCTGATCGAGGCGTACGTCGAGTCGTGCCGGCGGAGGTTTCCCCGGCAGCGGTTCTCGTCGTCGGAGCCGTTGCTGCGGGATCGCGCGGGTGAGCCGATCGGGCGCGGGGCGCTGGAGTACCTGGTGAAGTCGTGTTACCGCTGGGCCGGTCTGCACGACCGGGTGCCCACGGGGGCGAACCTGCACGCTCTGCGGCACACCTTCGCGACCCGGCTGGCGGAGGACGGCGCGACGGCGTCGGAGATCATGAACCTGCTGGGCCACGCGAGCCTGGCGACGAGCCAGAACTACATCGAGGCGACCGGGCGCGAGCAGCGGGCGGCCGCGGCGAGCAACCGGACCTACCGCGCGCTGGACGGGCTGGGCGCGCCGGAATGACCCGCTTGGTGAGCAAGCTGCAGTGGGGCCGTTCTGAGGACCGAGTCGCGAGCAGGCTGTCATGGGCCCGTTCCAGAGCTGGCTCCCGAGCGGGTCAGCGGAGTTGCTCGAGGTCCTTGGCCGCGTGCGCGATCTCTTCGGCGAGCTTCCGCAGTTCCCCCGCGGCGGCGCCGTCCTCGGCGGCCGTGACGATGTCCTCGGCGGCGCAGCGGAGCTGGAAGAGGCGGTCCTGCAGCGCGGCGATCTCGGTGTCGGACAGCACGACGGCGTCTTCGGGGAGGCCGCTGCGCTGCAGGGCGGTGCGGCGTTCGTACGCGCGCTGGCGGCAGGACTGCCCGCAGTAGCGGCGGCGCCGGCCGACGTTGCCGCCTTCGGGGAGGCGGCGGCCGCACCAGCCGCAGTGCTTGGGCGCGCTGGGGCGTCGCGGGACGACGAGCTCGTCTCCGGTCAGCGGGGCGTGTTCGGCCAGATCCCTCACCCGGCAGACCATAGCTGGCCATGGCTCGCTCATGCCGGGGCCATGCCGGAAGCGCACACTGGTTGGATGCGCCCACCGTTTCCGTACCTGGCCGGCCCGCTCCCCCGTGCGTTCGCCCACCGGGGCTGGCACCTCGGTGAGCTGGCCGGGATGGAGAACTCGCTGCCGGCGTTCCGGCAGGCGGTGGCCGAGGGTTACCGGTACGTGGAGACGGATGTGCACGCGACGTCGGACGGCGTGGTCGTGGTGCACCACGACGGCACGCTGGACCGGACCACGGACGGCGGTGGGGAGATCGCGTCGCAGACGTGGGCGCAGCTGAAGAACGTGAAGGTCGGCGGGCGGGAGCCGTTGTCGCGGCTGGAGGACGTGCTGGAGGAGCTGCCCGAGGCGCGGTTCAACATCGACGTGAAGGCGAACAACGCGGTGGAGCCGTTCGTGCGGGTGCTGGAGCGGACGGGGGCGCGCGGCCGGGTGGCGGCGGCGTCGTTCTCGGACGCGCGGCTGGCGCGGCTGCGGCGGCTGGCGGGGCCGGAGCTGCTGACGGCGATGGGTCCGCGGTCGGTGCTGGCGTTGTGGGCTCAGGGGTGGGTGCCGGTGCTGCCGGTCGGACGGCTGGCGAGTGGCTGGCTGGCGCAGGTGCCGGTGCGGCAGGGGCCGTTGACGGTGGTGGACCGGTCGTTCGTGAAAGCGGCGGAGCGCGCGGGGGCCGAGGTGCACACGTGGACGATCGACGATCCGGCGCAGATGCGGGAGCTGCTGGACCTGGGTGTGCACGGGATCGTGACGGATCGGCCGGACCTGCTGCGTGACGTGCTGGTTGAGCGGGGTGCGTGGCAGCAGGCCGAGTGAGCGCCGGCTGCGCTGACGGCTGACCAGCGCGCCGCGGCTGGCTCGCGCACGCCGTTAAGGACTCCTTACCGGCGTCCCACGCGGGTAAGGAGTCCTTAACGGCGGTTCTGCGCGCGGACCGGCAGCAGGCGGGTCAGCGGGGCGGTTTGCCCTGCCAGGCGGCTTTCCAGGTCTTGGGGCCGAGGCGGCCGGAGTCGTTGATGCCGTTGGCGCGCTGGAGGGCGAGGACGGCGTCGCGGGTCTTGTCGTAGTAGCAGCCGGTGCCGGTGAAGCCGTAGCCGAAGGCGTTCATGCGGAGCTGGAAGGTCTTGAGGGCGGGCGCGCAGTCGCCGTAGGCGTAGACGAGGCCGGGCCAGTCGGGCATCGCGCCGGAGGGCGGTGCCGGGGCGGGCTGGGGTTTCGGCGCGGGTGGGGCGGGGAGGCCGCCGCCGCCCATGTAGGCGGATTCGTCGTAGGAGGGGACGCGTTTGCTGCGGGCGTCGCCGTCGGCGGCGAGGCTGAGCATGCCGGCGCACTGCCAGGGCTGCCAGCCGCGCATGCGGTACAGGTAGAGCGCGCGGTAGTCCTGTTCGCGGGGGCTGGCCTGGTCGGGGCGGCCCTGTCCGCCGACGCTGCGCCAGGTGTCGAGGTTGAACTGGTAGGCGCCGAAGTAGCCGTTGCCGGTGTTGGTGTTGTAGCGGCCGCTGGCCTCGCACATGCGGAGTTTGGCCCAGGAGCTGGAACTGGGGTCCGCGGACGCGGCGCCGGTGACGGCGAGCTGCAAGCCCAGTACGGCCAGGGCGAGGATCAGGCATCTCGCCGCGAGCCGGTGAGCAGTGCGAACGCGGTTGGTCATGGGTGCACAGTAAGCAGGAGCCCCACTGTCCACAAGAGTCACACGACGAACACCAGTCTCACATGAACCATTGAAAAACCGGGTCAACGACACGCGCGAAACGCGATTCCGGCGACCATTCGGAGTAGTGCCGATGATCTTCGGCGACGAACCGGACACGGTTTCGCTCATTCGGCGGTGTCGCCGGTCGCCACCCCAGTAGTGTGCCGCCTGACCTGGAGGTTCGTGACCGACGAGGAGCCTGGATGACGCTGGCCGACACCCGTGACAGGAAGCGGGAACGGTGGGGCTGGTACTTCTACGACTGGGCGAATTCCCCGTTCTATTCATCGGTCACGACGGTGTTCGGCGCGCTCTACATGAGCACGATCGCGGCCGCGGACGCGAAGCAGAACATCACCCTTAACGGGGACAGGCCTTGTGTCGACGCCACGGGTGCGGACGACAAGCTGCAGAACTGCGACGTGTCGCTGTTCGGGCTCCATTTCCCCGCCGGTTCGATGTGGGGTTACCTGCTGTCGGCGGCGACGGTGGTGCAGGTGCTGGTGCTGCCGATCGCGGGCGCGGTGGCGGACCGGAGCCGGCACAAGCGGCGGATCCTGGGCGGGTTCGCGCTGCTGGGCGCGGTGGCGTCGGCGCTGATGTTCTTCATGGCCGGCTCGGACTGGCAGCTGGGCGCGGTGTTGTTCATCGTCGCGAACATCGGGTACGGCGGTTCGCTGGTCGTCTACTACTCGTTCCTGGTGGACATCGCGGAGCCGGACGAGCGGGACGACGTGTCGGCGAAGGGGTGGGCGTTCGGTTACCTGGGTGGCGGGGTGGCGCTGGCGTTGCAGCTGGTCTTCTACCTGAGCCGGGACTCGCTGGGGGTCAGCACGGAGACGGCGGTGCGGATCTGCTTCCTGACGTCGGGGCTGTGGTGGGCGGTGTTCACGGTGCCGACGTTGCGGGCGCTCCCCCGCGTCCACGTGCCGGTGGCGGTCGAGCGCGGGGTGTCGGTGCTGCGGGCGGGGTTCCGGGAGCTGCGGCAGACGCTGGGTGAGGCCCGGAAGTTCCCGCTGACGCTGGCGTTCCTGGGCAGTTACCTGCTGTACGCGGACGGGATCAACACGGTGGTGAGCGTGTCGGCGCAGTACGGGAAGGACGAGCTGCGGTTCTCCGACGAGGTGCTGATCGTGACGGTGCTGGTGATCCAGTTCCTCGCGTACGCGGGCGGGGTGCTGCACGGGCTGGTGGCGCGGCGGCTCGGCGCGAAGCGGACGATCCTGGGCAGCCTGGTGCTGTGGGTGGTGGTGCTGGTGGCCGCGTATTTCGTGCAGCCGGCGCAGCCGTTGCAGTTCTACGCGCTGGCGGTGGGGATCGGGCTGGTGCTGGGCGGCACGAACGCGCTGTCGCGGTCGTTGTTCAGCCAGCTGATCCCGGCCGGGAAGGACGCGCAGTACTACTCGCTCTACGTCGTCGGGGAGAAGGGCACGTCGTGGCTGGGGCCGCTGGTGTTCGCGGGTGTGGGGCAGGCGACGGGGTCGTTCCGGCTGGCGATCGTGGCGCTGGTGGTGTTCTTCGTGCTCGGGCTGGTCTTCGTGGCGCTGGTGCCGGTGCGGCGCGCGATCGTCGCCGCGGGGAACCGTCCGCCGGAGGTGCTGTGAGCCCCGATAGGGTCGAACGTCGTGACTGCGCTCAACGACAGCGGGCTCGACGCTCCCCCGCCCGCGGAAGACCCCACCGACGCCCTGTCCCCGGTTCCCCCGGCGGGCGCGCGGCGGAGCGCTGTCCCCGGTGGCCGGCTGAAGTTCTGTTACGGCCCGATGGACTGCGGGAAGTCGACGCTCGCGCTGCAGATCGACCACAACCACGCGCGGCAGGGCCGTCGCGGGCTGGTGCTGGTGCGCCACGACCGGTCGGGGGTGCCGCAGATCACCAGCCGGATCGGGATCACGCGGCGGGCGACGGAGGTCGGCACGGACACGGATGTGCGGGAGCTGGTGCGCGCGCAGTGGGCGCGGGGGCAGCACGTCGACTACATCATCGTGGACGAGGCGCAGTTCCTCTCCCCCGCGCAGGTGGACCAGCTGGCGGAGCTGGCCGACGAGGTGCGTATCGACGTGTACTGCTTCGGCATCGCTACCGATTTCCGGAGCCGGCTGTTCCCGGGGGCGGCGCGGCTGTTCGAAGTGGCCGACGACCTGCAGCCGGTGCAGGTGGAGGTGCTGTGCTGGTGTGGGCTGCCGGGCCGCTTCAACGCCCGGGTAAGAGATGACAAAATCCTCCGCGAGGGCGACACTGTTGTAGTAGCAGATACCGAACAATCCGTAGTTGAAACTTCAGCTTCGGTACGATCTGATGCCGAATCGGCTACGGTCCGTTATCAGGTACTCTGCCGCCGACACTTCCGTTCGGGCGACCTGGGTCCCGCGACCGAGCACCACGGTCAGTTACGGTTGTCGTGAACACAGGGTCAGTAGCCCAACTGGGGGATATCCGCACTAAGAAGGCGGTGACCGCGTCATGCCAGAGCGCGAAACGTCTCCTAGTAGTGGAAGCTGACGCCGAGGGGTGACACAGCTCATCGTGAGCAACGACATGATGTCCCGGGAATCCCTCGGACGCCAAGTTCGTTGCATAGGGTAAGCACCACCCCGGCTCCACCCGGAGCTGACTGAAAGGACTCCATCATGGCCGACCGTGTTCTCCGTGGAAGCCGGCTGGGAGCGGTCAGCTACGAGACCGACCGCAACCACGATCTCGCCCCGCGCCGCACCGTGCGCTACGCCTGCCCCAAGAACCACGAGTTCGAGGTGCCGTTCTCCGACGACGCCGAGATTCCGACGGTGTGGGAGTGCAGGCTGCACGGCAGCGAGTCCGAGATCGTCGATGGCGGGCAGCCCGAGCAGAAGAAGACCAAGCCCCCCAGGACGCACTGGGACATGTTGCTGGAGCGCCGCTCCATTCCTGAGCTCGAGGATCTGCTGAACGAACGTCTCGCCGAGCTCAAGGGACGTCGGACCAGCCGGTCCGCGTGAGTCTCGGCCAGTAGCTGGCTCCCACCACAGGAAAGCCCCCGTGACCTCCCCCCACGGGGGCTTTTCGCTGTCCTGGCCCGGTCGCCGGGGTGGCGGAAGCAGGCCCGATGACCCCGGTTCGGCAGCGGCCGCCGGGGTGGGAAAGTGGGGTGATGACCTCCCTGCCCGAACAGCTGGCCCGCACGCGGCGGTTCACCCTCGGCGCGCCGGACCGGTTCGCCCTGGCCCGGGGCGGGGCGGCGGTGCTGTTCGTGCGCGGCCGTGACGGTGAAGACCCGCTGGACTGTCTGTGGGCGCTGGACCTTGATTCGGGGACCGAGAGGCTGCTGGCGGATCCCGCCGAGCTGTCCGGCCCGACGTCTGTGGGTATCGGCGCCTTCGCGACGGGCGGCTCGCTGGTGGCGTTCGCCCACGGCGGGAGCTTGTGGACGGTCGACGTCGGCGGCGGGCCCGTGCGACGGCTTCCGGTCGAAGGCCCGGTCACCGACCCGCGGCCCGACCCGAGCGGCACGCGCGTCGCGTACGTCCGTGACGGCGCCCTGCGGGTGGTCGAGGCCGACGGGACCGGCGACCGGGCGATCCTGGTGCCCGGCTCCCCCGGCGTCGCGTTCGGCGTCGGCGAGCACACGGACGACGGCTACTGGTGGTCGCCGGACGGGTCGCGGCTACTGGTCACCCGCGTGGACGCCGGCGAGGTGGCGCTCTGGCACACCACCGACCCGACACGGCCGGACCTGCCCGCGCGAGCGTTCCGCTACGCCGCGGTCGGCCAGGCCAACGCCGACGTCGCGCTGTGGATCGCGGGACTGGACGGCACGCGCGCCGAGGTGCAGTGGGACCGGGGCGCGTTCGAGTACCTGGTCGACGCTTCCTGGACTACCCACGGGCCCAGCGCCCTCGTGCAGTCGCGAGACCAGCAGACCGTCCGGTTCCTCGGCATCGACGCGGTCAGCGGGGCGACGACCGTCCGGCACGAGCAACGGGACGCGTGCTGGGTGCAGGTCGTGCCCGGCCTGCCCGCGCGGACGGGCGCCGGTGCCGTCGTGGCGCACGCCGATGAACCCGGCACGCGGCGGCTGACGGTGGACGGTGTGGCCGTCACGCCGCCGGGGCTGCAGCTTCGGGCCGTGCTGGACGTCGACGGCGACGACGTGCTGTTCACCGCGTCCGACGAGCCCACCGAAACCCACCTCTGGCGCTGGCGGGCCGCGGACGGTCTCCGGCGGCTCAGCTCCGGGCCGGGCGTCCACTCCGGGGTACGGCGCAGCGGCACGCTGGTTCAGGTCGCCCACGGCCCGGAGTCCCCCGGCGGCCGCGTGACGGTCGTGCGTGAGGGGAAGCCGCCGGTGCCGCTCGCGTCGCTGGTGGCGCGGCCGGTGCTGGACGTCCACGCGACCCAGCTCGTACTCGGGCCGCGCGAGCTGCGTGCGGCGCTGTACCTGCCGTCGTGGCACCGCTCAGGTGACCGCTTGCCCGTGCTGCTCGACCCGTACGGCGGAGCGGCACGGCAGCGCGTCACGACTGAGCTGGATTGGCGTTCGCTGGTGGCCCAGTGGTTCGCGGAGCAGGGTTTCGCCGTCCTGGTCGCCGACGGCGCCGGCACCCCCGGGCGCGGGCCCGCCTGGGAGCGCGAGGTGCGCGGTGACCTGCTCGGCCCGGTGCTGGACGACCAGGTCACCGCGCTGCACGAGGCCGCGCGCCGGTATCCCGAGCTCGACCTGGACCGCGTCGGCATCCGCGGCTGGTCCTTCGGCGGCTCGCTCGCGATGTTCGCCGTCCTGCGGCGGCCGGACGTCTTCCACGCGGCGGTCGCCGGCGCGGGCGTCACCGATCAGCGGCTGTACAACGCCCGCTGGCGTGAACGGTTCCTCGGCCACCCCGCCGGCTTCCCCGATCGGTACGACGCGCTGTCGCTGGTGAGTGCCGCGCCGTCGCTGACCCGGCCGCTGCTGCTGATGCACGGGCTCGCGGACGACAACGTGCACCCGGCGAACACCGTGCGCCTGTCCGCCGCGCTACTGGCTGCCGGGCGTCCGTACGAGGTGGTGTTCCTGCCCGGCGCCGGGCATCAGGTGATGGGGTCGCCGTTCACCGTGGGCGTGCTGCGGCGTCAGCTCGGGTTTCTTCAGCACCATCTGGCGTCACCGGCCAGGTCCGGAGATATCGACCGATTCGCGGCGAATCCGCATATTGTGGGGCGATGACTGAGCCCAGACGTGGCGGTTCCCGGAACTCCGACGGGCCCGACCGGACTCCGGAGGAACTGGCCCGCCTGCTGCGGGCCAAGGCCAGGAGTGCCGCGGCCTCGGCGTTGCGCGAGGGGCTGGAGGAGATCGAGGACCGCTACGGCCAGCACGTCGCGGACGACGTGGCCGGCCTGGCCGACGTCGACGAGGTGTTCGCCGGGCTGGCGGACCGCGAAGCCGAGGCGCGCCGGGACGACGATGGGCCGTGGGAGTTCAAATCGCTGCCCGCGGTGTGACCGGGGATCCGTTCCGGCGACCGGAAGGCCCGTGGGTCACTTCCGCCAGTCGTAGCTGAGCACGGGCGGGTGGTCGGATCCTTTTGTGACCTTGAGGTTCTCCTCGGGGTGCGCGGCGGCGTAGCGGGTCATCTCGTCGTACATCCGGTCGCGCATGGCCGGGTCCCGCACCTCGATCGTCGCCCGCTGGCCCAGCTGGTCGGGGTGCACGCCGGCTTCGGTGCGGATCCCCAGGTTCCAGAAATGCCGCTTGTCGGTGCCGTCGGCGCCCTGGCCGTCGTTGGTGAAGTAGACCTTGCCGCTTTCCTTGTCGTAGATCTGCTGGGTCACCTTGATCTGGTCGTCGCCCTGGGCCGCGGAGAAGTAACCGGAATTGTTCTTGGAGTCGCTGGTGTAGAAACCGACCTCGCCACCGAACGCCCCGCCGAATCCGTAACTGCCCTTCCACAGTTCCAGCCGGTACTGTTTCCCGGTTTTCGGGTCGGTGAACTCCATGTTGTCGCCCTGGGCGCTGGTGCGGTCGAGATCCGCGCCGATGACCTTTTCCAGCTTGTCGTAGATGTCGTGCCAGCCGAGGTAACTCTGCACTGAATGCTCGCCGGTGGTGTAGAAGTCGCCGTCCTTGACGTACTTGAAGCCGAAATAGTCGTAGATCTTCTGCGCGACCTGGCGGTCCTGCATGATCTTGTCCCAATCGCCCGTGGCCAGGGCGAGCCGGAGTTTCGGGTTCTTCGCGACCAGCGCGGCGATACCGGGGATTTCACGGAGGATGATCGCGCCAATTTCGGCGATATTGCGTTTTTCGGAGCCCGCCAGCTCCCACACCCGGCCCGTTTTGCTGCGGATCTTCAGGCCCTCGGCGAGCAGAATCGCGTCGTAGGTCTTGATCACCAGCTCCAGGTCGGCCAGCAGGGCCAGCCCCTCGGCCTTGGCGATCTTGTCCTTCGCCCAGGCGAACACGACGTTGCCCTTGCCGTTCCCGAGGTCTTTCCAGACGTTGTCGAGCTTCTCCTGCAAAGCCTTGGCGTCCGCGCGCTTGTTCCTGGCCTCCTGCTGGGCCTTCGCCAGCGCGTCGCGAACCACCTCGAACGACCGTGCCGACTCTTCGAGGTCCTCGGCCTGTTCGTCGCGGTTCTTCTTGAAGTCTTCCAGCGAAGACAGCGCCGCCTCTCCGGCCCCGCCGTGCCAGCCTTCGCCCAGCTCGGTTCGGACGCTCTCCACCAGGGACTTGGCGTCCTTGACCGCCTCCTTGGCGGTCCGGCAGGCCCGGGCCCGGTCCTCGAGCTCGGCCGGGTTGCCCTTCTCGACCTTGTCGGCGAGCTGGTAGATCTTGTCGAACACCGCGGTCACCGATCGATCCGCTCGAAGTCGCCGTCCAGGGCTTTCAGGAAGACATCGCGCGCGTCGTCATCGGAACGGTCGTAGCCCTTCGCGGCGAGCCTGATGCCCTCCACCAGGCTCGCGGCCTGTTCCTGCGCGGCCTGCAGGTCTTCCTGCCGGGTCAGGAGCCAAACGTCGTAGTCGCCGGCGTAACCGCCGGCCCGATCCGTGCCGCCGACGTTCGGCGCCCCCGCGGCGGCCAGCGCCGGCGGCTTCCCCGCAGCGAGCCTGGTCGCCGCCTTGCCGATGTTCTCGACATTGACCTCGAAGCCCACAGAACTTCCTCCCCCAGCAGTCCCGAGTGACACTCCTCACCGGGAATGTAACACTCGTGTCGCTTTGGGACGTCGAAGTTCTACTTTTCACTCCCTGTCCGATTCACCGGGCGAGCCCGGACAGCCGTCGGCCCGGTCGTGCGGGACACGACCGGGCCGACGGTTTGCTCTATCGGACTCGCTCAGCCGCGCCCGAGCAGCCGCTTCACCTGGTCCACCCGGCGCTTCGCGCCCCAGGCCGCCACGCGGAAGAACGCTTCGCGCATGATGTCGCTGCTCATCTTCGACTGGCCGATCTCGCGGTCGGTGAAGGTGATCGGGACCTCGACGATCTCGAAGCCGGCGTCGGCGGTACGGCGGGTCAGGTCGATCTGGAAGCAGTAGCCGTGCGAGGCGATCTCGTCGAGCTCCAGCTTCTCCAGCACCGGGCGGCGGTACGCGCGGAAGCCCGCCGTCATGTCCGCCACCTTCAGGCCCATCGCGATCCGCGAGTACAGGTTCGCGCCGCGGGAGAGGACCTTGCGGCTCATCGGCCAGTTCACCGTGCTGCCGCCGGGGACGTACCGGGAGCCGATGGACAGGTCGGCGTCACCGACGGCGTCCAGCAGGCGCGGGAGGTCCTCCGGGGCGTGCGAGCCGTCCGCGTCCATCTCCACGAACGTCGCGTAGCCCTTCGCGAGGCCCCAGCGGAACCCGGCGATGTAGGCCTTGCCGAGGCCGGCCTTCTCACTGCGGTGCAGCACGTGGACGCGCTCGTCGCCGTCCGCGCGCTCGTCGGCCAACTCACCGGTGCCGTCCGGGCTGCCGTCGTCGACGACGAGCACGTGAACGTCCGGGAGTACCTTGTGCAGGCGGTCCAGAACCGGGCCGAGGTTTTCCCGCTCGTTGTAGGTCGGGATCACCACCAGCACCGGCTCGATTCCTTCGGCCCCCCGCGGCGCCTGCGCCATCCGTTCTCCTCCGAATCCGCGGGATTCAGCCCGCCGCTTCCCCTGCTGTCGTGCCGGCGCTCGCGCGCCGGGTGCGAAAACGGAGCACGAACCCGCCGGCGACACCGGCGATCGCCAGTGTCAGCAGTCCGTACTCCGTCCATGCACCGAGTCGATCCGACAGCGTAGTCTGCGTCCGCAGCGGGACGCGGCCGACCAGGGCATCTGCCGTGAAAAGGCCGGTTGAGCTGGTGATCGTCCCGTCGGGGGCCACGATCGCGCTCACCCCGGCCGTGGCGGTCACCACCACGGCGCGGCCGTGCTCGACCGCCCGCAGCCGCGACATCGCGAGCTGCTGGTAGCTCATCTCGCTGCGCCCGTACCACGCGTTGTTGGTCGGCACCACGAGCAGCTCGCCGCCGGCGTCGGTGGCCTCGCGGGCCGGGTAGTCGAACGCCGTCTCGTAGCAGATGAAGATGCCGACCTTGGTGCCCGCGACCGACAGCGCGGTGTTGCTGCCGTCGCCGGTGGTCATGTCGCGGGTGTCGTCGACGAACGGGGTGACCAGCCGGGCGATGGCGCGGGCGGGCACGTACTCGCCGAACGGGACCAGCTGCTGCTTGGCGTAACGCTGGCCGGGGCCGGTGCGCGGGTCCCAGACGACCGCCGAGTTCTGCGCGTTGCCGTCGGGCAGGCGCACCAGCGCGCCGATGATCGCGGGGACGCCGTACGCGGACACCATCTGGTCGATGCCGGGGTCGTCGCCGTCGTAGGAGGTCGCGGTCTCGGGCCACAGCAGCAGGTCGGGCTTCGGGACCTGGCCGGACTGGATCTGGCCAAGCAGTTTGGCGCTCTCGGCGAGGTGGTTGTCGCGCAGCACGTAACGCTGGTCCTGCAGCGCGATCCCGATGTCGGGGGCGTTGCCCTGCACGGCGGCGACGGTCAGGGAGCCGTCCTGTGCGGCGGTGCCGATCGTCGGCCACAGCGCCAGCCCGGCGACGACGGGCACCACGGTGAACACGGCGGGCCACACGAGCCGGGCGTCCCGCGCCTTCCGCGCGGACCACAGCCGGGCGAGCAGCGCGGCGAGGCCGAAACCGGTCAGCACCACGGCCAGCCCGACCAGCGGGGCGCCGCCGATCGACGCGAGCGGCAGGAACGCCCCCTCGGGCTGGCTGAACGCCACCCGCCCCCACGGGAAGCCGCCGAGCGGGAACCACGCCCGCGGCGTCTCCAGCGCGACGAACACCAGCGCGCCCCACAGCGGCGCCAGCGGCAGCCGCGAGACGACCGTGATCAACCAGCCCGCGAGTCCGAAGTAGAGCGCCAGCACGACCGACAGGCCCAGCCACGGCCACGGGCCGAAGTCGCGGCCGAGGAAGTCCTGCAGCCACAGCAGCTGGGTGAGGAAGAAGACGACCCCGAACACGAAGCCGTAGCCGAACCCGCCGCGGAACGTCCGTCCACGAAGGACCAGCGCGAAGGCGGCGAACGCGATCGGCGCGAGCCACCACAGCGGGCGCGGCGCGAAGCTCAGCTCGTAGCCGTAGCCCGCCACCGCGGCGGCAGCGAGCCGCAGCAGCCCGGCCCGCGTGAATCGGCGTTTTTTCGCGGTATTTCCCTCGGAGGTCGCTTCATCCGGGACGCCCGGTTCGGGGTCTGCGACTTTCACTGGCACGCGTCGAACTCTAGGCGGCGGGTGTGAACTCGTCGTGGATGACCGCCCCGTCGCGGACCGTGCGCAGGCAGCGCGGCAGCGGCGTCTCCCCGTCCAGGCGCGGCAGCGGGGGCACGCCGGAGCGCGGGTCGGTGGACCAGCGCTGCACGCGGGCGTCGGCAGTGGCGACGACGAGCTCGGCCGCGTCCCAGATCGCGTAGTGCGCCGGGGCGCCCGGGACAAGGCTGCCGGTGACGCCGTCGTGCACGCCGGCGGCGCGGTGCCCGGCGCGGGTGTGCGCGGTGAACGCGGCCCGCGCGGACAGCCGCGCGCCCTGGGTGTGATGGTGCGCCGCGGCCCGCACGGAGGCCCACGGGTCGAGCGCGGTCACCGGTGAGTCGGAGCCGAACGCGAGCACGACGCCTTCCGCGGCGAGAGTGGCGAACGGGTTGAGGTCCGCGGCCCGGGCAGCGCCGAGGCGGTCGGCGTACATCCCGGCTTCGCCGCCCCAGGCCGCGTCGAACAACGGCTGCGCGGACGCGACGACGCCCCAGCCGGCGAGCGCGCGGGCCTGGTCGGCGGTGACCATCTCCAGGTGCTCGAGCCGGTGGTGGCGCGCGGCGAGCGCGCGCTGGCCGACCTCCTTCTCAGCGAGCCGGAAGCCCTCCACGACCGCGGCCGTCGCCGCGTCGCCGATCACGTGGAAACCCGCCTGCAGCCCGGCTTCGGTGCAGGCGGCAAGGTGATCGGCGATGGCGGTGGCGTCGAGGTAGAGCGAGCCGGACGTGCCGGGGTCGTCGGTGTACGGCGCGGTGAGCGCGGCGGTGCGGGAGCCGAGGGCGCCGTCGACGAACAGGTCGCCGCCCACGCCGTGCGCGCCGAGTGCGCGGGCGGCGTCGAGGCCCGCCTGACCGGGCTCGCCCCAGTAGCCGACGACCTCCGGGGACCCGGGCTCGGCCGCGAGCGCGAGGAGACCGGCGAAGTCTTCGCGGCCGGCGATGTCCGGGCCGCCGCACTCGTGCACGGAGACGATCCCGCGGGCGGCGGCCGTGGCGAGGAAGGCGCGCTGCGCGGCCGTGCGCTGCTCCGGCGTGATCGCCGCCTGGGCGGCCGAACGGACCTCGTGGTGGGCGTCGCGGGTGAGCGGGCCGTCGGCGGACCAGCCGACGGCGTCACGGGCCGCGGGTGCCAGCTCGACCAGCGCGGTCGACACGAGCGCCGAGTGGACGTCGACCCGGCTCAGGTACACCGGCGTCGCGCCGGCGGCCGCGTCCAGCTCCGCGCGGCTGGGCAGGCGGGGCTCGGCCCAGCTCGACTCGTCCCAGCCGTGCGCGAGCAGCACGCGCCCGGGGACCGCGGCCGCACGCACGGCGGCGAGCAGGGCGGCGGCGCTGCGGACGCCGGTGAGGTCCAGCCCGGTCAGGTGCAGGCCGGTCGCGGTGGCGTGGACGTGCGCGTCGACGAAGGCGGGGGCGACGAACGCGCCACCGAGGTCCACGACCCGGGCGTCCGGGTGCAGCGCGCGGGCGGGGGCGTCCTGGCCGGCCCAGACGACCGTGCCGCCGGACACCGCCATCGCGGTCGCGTCCGGCGAGGAAGGGGTGTAGATCCGGCCGCCGAGCAGGAGCGTGGTGCTGTCGTTCGTCACGGTGTACGAGTCTCCCCCGGCGTTCCGAGTCCGCTTTGCCGGGGTGCGGGCACCCGGATCCCGCCTGGTCGCCGTAATCGCCCCCCTGTCACTGTGCAGGAAGATTTACGCTGTGAGAATGTTATGACAGGATATTTTAACGCGATACCGACGACTAGGAGTACAAGTGACTGCGATCCAGGAACCTGTGACGCCTGCCGCCGCCCAGGATCAGCCCTATGACTACGCCCGCGCCGAGCTGGTCGAACCCGACTGGCGCAGGTTCCCCGGCTGGCAGGACGTCACCGACGCCGAGTGGCGCGACGCGCAGTGGCAGCGAGTGCACTGCATCCGCAACGTCAAGCAGCTGCGGGCCCTGATGGGCGACCTGCTGGAAGATCGTTTCTACGAAGACCTGCTCGCCGACCAGCGCGAGATGGCCACGATGTCGATGCTGCTGCCCCCGCAGATGCTCAACACCATGGCGCCGACGGCCGGCACCGACCCGGCGAAGGTCACCGAGGCGTTCTACGCCGACCCGATCCGCCGCTACATGGTGCCGGTGCGCAGCGACCGTGACGAGGTGTGGCCGAGCCACCCGCACTCCGAGCGCGACTCGCTGCACGAGGCGGAGATGTGGGTCGTCGAGGGCCTCACCCACCGGTACCCGACGAAGGTGCTGGCCGAGATGATCTCGACCTGCCCCCAGTACTGCGGGCACTGCACCCGGATGGACCTGGTCGGGAACTCGACCGAGCAGGTGGAGAAGCACAAGCTCGCCCTCAAGCCGGTCGACCGCCAGGACGCGATGATCGACTACCTCAAGCGCACCCCCGGCGTCCGCGACGTCGTGGTCTCCGGCGGCGACGTGGCCAACGTGCCGTGGCCGCAGCTGGAGTCGTTCCTGATGCGCCTGATGGACATCGAGACCGTGCGCGACGTCCGGCTGGCCACCAAGGCGCTCGCGGCGCTGCCCCAGCACTGGCTCCAGCCGAAGGTCGTCGAGGGCCTCGAGCGCGTCGCCGTCACCGCGCAGCGCCGCGGGGTGAACCTGGCCATCCACACGCACGTCAACCACGCCCAGTCGGTGACCCCGCTGGTCGCGGAGGCCGCGCGGACCGCGCTGGAGGTCGGCGTCCGCGACGTGCGCAACCAGGGCGTCCTCATGCGCGGGGTGAACGCGACCCCGGCCGCGCTGCTGGACCTGTGCTTCGCCCTCCAGGGCGAGGCGAACATCCTGCCGTACTACTTCTACATGTGCGACATGATCCCGAACGCCGAGCACTGGCGGGTTTCGGTGCACGAGGCGCAGGAGCTGCAGCACTCGATCATGGGGTACCTGCCGGGCTACGCGACGCCGCGGATCGTGTGCGACGTGCCGTACGTCGGGAAGCGCTGGGTGCACCAGCTCGCGGAGTACGACCGTGAGAAGGGCATCTCGTACTGGACCAAGAACTACCGCACGGGCATCGAGCTGGACGACCCGGAGGCCTTGCAGCGGAAGTACCCGTACTACGACCCGATCCAGACGCTGCCCGAAGCCGGCCGTCGTTGGTGGGCGAACCAGTCCGACTGACGTCGACGCGCCGGCCTTCGAGAGGCGTACAGAGGGGGTGCCCGGGGCCTGATCGGGGCTGCGGGCACCCCCTCAGCCGCCTGTTTTCGTCATCGCCGCGTACTCCCGGCTGAAGAAGAACTCCCGTTCGCCGAAGGCCGGCCGCAGGGCGTCGAACCAGGTGGCGTCGGGGTCGTAGGCCGCGAAGAAGGGCTGTTGTGTCCAGCGGGGGTTGCGGGCCTGGATGAACCGCAGGACGAACACCCGTTCGCCGTGGGCCTCGGCGACTCCCTGGATCTCCACCTTGCCCGGACCGCAGCTCATGCTGGGGCCGCGCGCGGTGCGAGCCAGGCCGGACACCGCGCTGACGGCGTCGGCGTAGATCCGCCACGTGCGCACCAACGGGACCTCGAAGTGGTTGCGTGCTCCGGTGTCGCGCTCGACGAACATGTAGTACGGCACGATGCCCAGTGCCACCTGCCGTTTCCACATCCGGGACCACACCCGCGGATCGTCGTTGACGTGCGCGAGAACCGGTGCCTGGCTGCGGATCACGGCCCCGGTCTCCCGGATCCGCCGGACGGCTTCGGTGAACAGCGGGTTCTCCATTTCCCGCCAGTGGTCGAGGTGGGCCATCACCGCGAGGTGCCGGCCGCCGTCGACGATCCGCCGGAACAGGGCCAGGAGCTCGTCGGCGTCGTCGTCCAGCACGAAGCGGTGCGGCCAGAAGGTGAGCGCCTTGGTGCCGATCCGGATGGTCCGCACGTGCTCCAGCCCCGGGTCCGACAGGAGCGGGTCCAGGTACCCGGCCAGCCGGTGGGTCCGCATGACCATCGGGTCGCCGCCGGTCACCAGGACGTCGGACACCTCGGGGTGCGCGCGCAGGTAGGCGCGCAACGCGGTGCTGTCCGACGCGGAAAACCGGTCTTCGGCGCCGACGAACTGCGGCCAGCGGAAGCAGAAGGCGCAGTACGAGTGGCACGTCTGGCCCGCGGAGGGGAAGAACAGCACGGTGTCGGCGTACTTGTGCTGCATCCCGGGCAGCGCGTCGCCGTCGAGCGACGGCACGTTCAGGGTCTGCTGCCCGGCGGGGTGCGGGTTGAGGTCGTCCCGGATCTTCCGCGCCAGCGCCTGGATCTCCGCGGGCGGCGCGCCCAGCCGCACCAGTCCGGACATCGCGTCGTAGTGCTCGGGGGAAAGCATGTCCCGGTGCGGGAACAGCAGCCGGAACAGGGGGTCGGCGGACGGGTCCGCCCAGTCGATCAGTTCGTTGAGGACGAAGTCGTTGATCCGGAAGGGCAGGATGTGCGACACGACCTCCATTTCGAAGCGCAGTTCCGCCGGCAGCTTCGCCAGCAGCTCGAGCCGGCTCGCCTGGCTGAACCGGTAGGCCTTGAACCGCGCCGGGCCCGCCGGTCCGGGCCGGACGCGCGAGCTCGTCAAGGTCGCGCCCGGGAGAAGTGCTGCGCGAGCGTGATCAGCGGCGGGAGCCCGGCGAGGATCCGCTCCGCGCCCAAGCCGAAATCGACCAGGCACGCGATTTCATCCACGCCCGCCGCCGCGAAGCGCTCGACCACGTTGCGGCAGCTTTCCGGGGAGCCGATCAGCGATCCGTCGCGCAGGTAGCGGTCGCAGGTCAGGTCGAGCAGGTCTTCGACGACGTCGTCCGGCAGATCCTCCCCCGGCATGCGGTGACCGCCGCTGATGGTGCCGCCGCCCTTCGCCGCCTTGGTTTCCAAGGAAACCGCAGACCGGAGGTACTCGCGGAACGGTGTTCTCGTCGTCGCTTTCGCTTCGGCTTCATCGTCGGCCAGGTGGGTGTGCAGCATCAACGAGACGACACCGGTAGCGGGATCGAGCCCGGTCCCGGCCCGTGCCTCGCGGTACAGCTTGATCTTCTCCGTGAGCTGATCGACGTCCTGCCCGATCAGGTGCGTCAGGACGTTCGTGCCGCGGGCGCCGGCGTCCACGAACGTCTGCGGGTTGCCCGACGAGGTCAGCCAGATCGGCAGCTCCGGCTGGACCGGCCTGGGGAACAGGCTCACCGGTACCGGGCGCCCCAGCCCGTTGGGCAGTTCGAGCGCCTCGCCGCGCCACAGCCGCCGCAGGTCGTCGAGCTGCGCCAGCATGACGTTCCGGCGATCGGCGTAGGCCTCCGGGCTCAGCACGAAGTCGTTGACGTTCCAGCCCGCGCCGAAGGACACCGCGGCCCGGCCGCCGGAGAGATTGTCCACAACGGACCACTCTTCGGCCATCCGGACCGTGTTGTGCAGCGGCGAGATCAGGCTGCCGGCGCGCAACTGCAGCGAGTCCGTCTTCATGGCGAGCGCCGCGCTCGTCAGCGCTGGGTTCGGGAAGACCCCGCCGAACTGGTCGAAGTGCCGTTCCGGCGTCCAGACGGCGCTCAGGCCGCCCTGGTCGGCCAGCTTCGCGGCGGCGAACATGGTGTCGAAGGTTTCGGAGGCGGCCGCACCATCGGGAGCGGCGAAGAACATGATGCCGAAGCGCATCGGGATTTCCCTTCGTGGTGGGCGGGGGCCGGTCAGGCGGCGACCGGGTCGGACGGCTGCTTGCCGTCGCCGGGCAGCACCGGCGGGTGACGCAGCGCGGGCACGATGGTGCCCACCAGCGCGACCAGCACCAGCCAGCCGAGCATCACCAGCACGGTCGTCGTGCTGCCGTAGAACTGCAGGAGCAGCCCGGCCAGCAGCGGGCTGAGCGGGGTGGCCGACTGGCTGATGAACCGGCAGGCGCTGTCGACCCGGCCCAGCAGCTCGTCGGGGACGAGCACGATGCGGTAGGTGGAGAGCACCGAGTTCCACAGGGGCGCGGCCGCGAGCATGAGCCCGAACACGACACCCATCACGACGATGTTGCCCGCGACCAGCAGGATCGGCAGCAGTGCCGCCCACACCCACGGGAACCCGATGACGATCCAGGACGCGGGTATCCGGTCGGCCGCCCACGCCGCGGCGAACGACCCGAGCAGCCCGCCCACCGCGGCCACCGTCAGCACGGTGCCGACCAGCGCGGCCGGCGTGCCGGACTCGTGGCCGATCACGACGAGCAGCGTGGGCATGCCGTTCCCGACGAGGTTCGTGGCCGCGACCATGAGGGCGCTGCCGCGCAGGAAGGGCTGGCGGACAAGCCAGCGAAGCCCGTCACGCACCCCCGAAATCAGCGACAGCGCCTTCGTGTCCGACACCGGCGCCGACCGGAACCGGGTCTTGATCATCGACACGGTGACGTAGGAGACCAGGTACGACAGCGCGTCACCGAGGAACGGCAGCAGCGAGGCGATCGAGAAGAGCGTCCCGCCGATGGGCGGGCCGGCCAGCATCGCGCCGTATTCACGGCTTTCGTTGCGCGCGGTCGCAGCGCGCAGCTGGGACGCGGGCACGACGTGCCGCAACGCCCCCACCTCCGCCGGTGAGAACAGCACGGTGGCCGAGCCTTCGATGAGCGCCACGATGATGATGTGCGGGTACGTCAGCCAGCCCGTCGCGAGCCCGCCGACGATGCTGGTGAGAGCGACGAACCGGACGAGGTCGCACGTCAGCATGAGGCGCCGGCGGTCCCACCGGTCCGCGAAGAACCCGGCCGGGAGACCGAGCAGCCACTGCGGCACGCCCCGCGCCGTCGCGACCAGGCCGGCGAGCACGGGCGACCCCGTCAGCGACAGCACCAGCAGCGGGTAGGCGACGTAGGACATCCGGCTGCCCAGCACGGACGCCAGCTGGCTCACCCAGAGCAGCCTGAAGTCGCGGTTGCGGCTCAGCGGCACCGGGATCTCCGCCGGGCCGGCCGCCTCGGGCGCGGCCGCCGCGGGTTCTTCGCGAGCGGTCATTCCGCCGCCTCCAGCCCGGCCCGGAACACCGAAACCACCTGGGCGAGCTGGGGTTCTTCGAGCACCGACAGGTGCGTGCCCGGCACCTCCAGCAGCTCGGTGCGCGGCGCGTGCTCGCGCCACGCTTCGAACCAGGGCCACGACCAGTTGCCTTCGGTCGCCTTGAGCACGGTGAGCGGGACGTCGGCGGGCCGCGGCCGGTAGTTGCGCTTGGCCATGCGGAAGAACCGGTTGCGGCGCAGCACGCTCTCCAGCGCGTCCTTCCCGAGCCCGATCTGCTCCTCCCGGAAACCGGCCTGCCGCAGCAGTTCCGTCAGCCGGCGCGGGGCGAGGCCGGTCCAATCCGCTTCGGAGATGTCCTCGGCCACGGCGATCATCTCGTCGAGCAGCCCGTCGAGGAGATGCCGCTGGCGCGTCTCCGGTGCCTGGACGACGGAGTCGACCAAGCCGACCCAGCTCACCTCGGCGCCCCCGCGGATCAGCTGGGCCGCGGCTTCGTAGGCGACGATCCCGCCGAACGACCAGCCGCACAGCCGGTACGGGCCCGCGGGCTGCCACCGCCGGATCCGCTCGACGTAGACCTCGGCCATCGCCACCACCTGGTCGGGCGCGGAGGCCGTCACGAGGGACTCGTCGAAGTCGAGCCCGACGAGCGCGAAGTCCGGCTCCAGCGCCCGCGCCAGCGCGTAGTACCCGGTGACGCTGCCGGTCCCCTCGTGCACGCAGAACAGGGTGCGGTCCCGGGGGCCGGTGTTCAGCGGTACCAGGCCCGGCTCGGCCACCGCCGGCCGCTCGGCCGCGGCCGGCCCGGCCAATTCGGCCAGCCGGGCGACGGTCCGCGCCTCGAAGACCGCCCGCAGCGGCACCTTGACGTCGTGCCGGGCGCGCAGGCGGGCGACGACGTGCGCGGCGAGCAGCGAATGCCCGCCGAGGTCGAAGAAGTCGTCGAACACCCCGACCCGGTCGACCCCGAGCACCTCGTGCCAGATCCCGGCGATGACCGTTTCCAGCTCGGTGCGCGGGGCCGAGAAGCCCGACCCGAGTTCCGGGCGCGCCGAGTCGGGATCCGGCAGCGCCAGCCGGTCGATCTTCCCGTTCGCCGTCTTCGGCAACGCGGGCACGAGCACGAACCGGGACGGGATCATGTACTCCGGCAAGGATTCTTCGAGCGACGCGCGCAGTTGCGAGACCGCGGTGCCGGTGCCGGTGGGTACGACGTAGGCGACCAGCCGCTGGTCTCCCGGCTCGTCTTCCCTCGCCACGACGACGGCTTCGGCCACGGCCTCCAGCGCCCGCAGGTGCGTCCCGATCTCGTCGAGCTCGACCCGGAACCCGCGGATCTTGACCTGGTGGTCCGTGCGGCCCAGGTGTTCGAGCACCTGGTGCGGTCCCCAGCGGCAGAGGTCCCCGGTGCGGTACAGCCGGCCGCCGCCGAAGGGGTTGGGCAGGAAGCGCTCGGCCGTCAGCCCGGGCCGGTGCCAGTAGCCGCGGCTGACCCCGGCACCGCCGATGTAGAGCTCGCCGGGGACACCCGCCGGGCAGGGCGACATCGCCTCGTCCAGGACGTAGACCTCGGTGCCGGCCATGGGGCCGCCGACGGGGTAGGTCCACGACGACCCGCCGCCGGCCGGGACCCGGATCCGCGTCGCGGTCATCGTGGTTTCGGTCGGGCCGAACTGGTTGACCACCTTGCCCGCGAGCCAGGCGCAATCCGCCAGCCGCTCGGCGTAGAGGTGCTCGCCGCTGCACAGGACGAGGCGGACCGCGGCCAGGCCGGCCTCGGGCACCGGCTGCGCGGCCAGCTCGTAGAGCAGGGTGGGCACCACGCTGAGGATCGTGGTCACGCGGTGCCCGGCGAGCAGGGCCACGACCGAGGCCGGGTCCTTGGCGGCGTCCGGGTCGGTCACCACCAGCTTCGCGCCCGCCGACAGGGCGACGAAGATCTCGCGCACGGAGGCGTCGAAACCCCAGCCGGACAGCGTGATCCCGGTGTCGGCCGGTCCGATGCCGTACTCGTCCCGCAGGTAGCCGATCCGGGCCAGCGCGTTGCCGTGGGTGGCGACGACACCCTTGGGACGCCCGGTCGAGCCGGAGGTGTAGACGACGTACGCGGCGTTGCCGGGGTCGATCGCGGCGGGCAGGACCGGCCGTGGCTCCGCCGCGGCGTCGTCCTGGTCGATCAGGAGCACTTCGCCCCGGAACCCGGTGAGCACCCCGGCCGCGGTGGCGGCGTCGGTGAGGACCAGCTCGGTGCCGGTGTCGTCGAGGATGAACGACACCCGGTCCTGCGGCTGGTGCCCGTCGATCGGGACGAACGCCGCCCCGGTCTTCGCCACGGCGAGCGCGCAGATCACGGCTTCCGCACTGCGCGGCAGGCAGATCCCGACGAACACCTCCGGGCCGGCACCGCGCTCGCGCAGCCGTGCGGCCAAGGCGTTCGCCCGCCGGTCGACCTCCGCGTACGTCAGCTCGGCTGCGCCCGCCAGCGCGACGGCATCCGGGCGGGCGGCCGCCTGCTGCTCGAAGAGCCGGTGCAGCCCGGTCACCCCGGCGGGCACGTGGCTGGTCCGGTCGGCGTTGCGGCCGTGCACCAGGCTTTCGTATTCCGCCTCGGACAACGGGGACAGCTCCGAGAGCCGGGCTTTCGGAGCGGCGACGACGGCCGCGAAGATCCGCTGCACGTGCTCGCTCAGCCGGTGCACGCGCTCGGCGTCGAACAGGGCCGTGCTGTACCGGATGCCGGCGAGCAGGCCGCCGGGGGTGTCGGCGAAGGCCAGCGTGAGGTCGAACTTCGCCTGGTTGGTGGTGAAGCCGTGCTCTTCGGCGTGCACGCCCGGCAGCTCCCACTCGCCGGAGGGCACGTTGTTGACCGACAGCATCACCTGGAACAGCGGGGTCCTGGCGAAGTCCCGCTCGGGCTGGAGTTCTTCGACGAGCCGTTCGAAGGGCAGGTCCTGGTGCTCGTAGGCGCCCATCGTCACTTCGCGCACCCGGTCGAGCAGCTCGGCGAACCGCGGATCACCGCCGAGGTCGGTGCGCAGCACCAGGGTGTTGACGAAGAAGCCGATCATCCCCTCGACCTCACGCCGGTTGCGCCCGGCGATCGGCGTGCCGACGGCGACGTCGTTCTGGCCCGCATAACGGCCGAGGACGAGCTGGACGCAGGCGAGGATGACCATGAACAGGGTCGTCCGGTGTTCCCGGGCGAGTCCGCGCAGACCCGCGGCGAGTTCGGCGGGCACGCTGAATTCCAGTGACGCGCCTTCGGTCGAGCGGACCGCGGCGCGTGGCCGGTCCGTCGGCAGCTGCAGCGGCGGGACGCCGGTGAGCTGGTCGCGCCAGTAGCCGAGCTGCTCGTCGAGTACGTCGCCGCGCAGCCAGTTCCGTTGCCAGACGGCGAAGTCCGCGTACCGGACCGCGGGAGCGGGTGTTTCGGGCTCGACGCCGTGCAGCGCGGCCCGGTACCCCTCCCCCAGTTCCCGGACGAGGTTCCGCGCGGACCACGCGTCCATCGCGATGTGGTGGGTGGCGAACAGCAGGACGTGGTCGTCCGCCGCGACCCGGAACAACGCGGTGCGCCAGACCGGGCCCGCCACCAGGTCGAACGGCTTCGTGGCCAGCGCGCGGATGACGTCGTCGAGTGCTTCGCCGCCGACGTCGATGATCGGGATCCCGACCGGGCCGGCGGGGTGGATCCGTTGTCCCGCTTCGGTTTCCCCGCCGGCGAACGTGGTCCGCAGCACCTCGTGCCGGGCGATCACCCCGCCGAGCGCGGTTTCCAGGGCCGCGACGTCGAGGGCGCCGGTCAGCCGCCAGGCCAGCGGGACGATGTATTCGGTACTGCCCGGTTCGAGCTGGTCGAGCAGCCACAGCCGTTGCTGGGCGAACGACAGCGGGAAGAGGTCGCCGTCCCCGGCCACCCGCTCGATGGGCGGGATCCGCCGGCCGGTCCGCCGTTCGTCGAGCAGCCGGGCCAGATCCGCCACCGTCGGGTTCGCGAACAACGCCCGCAACGGCACCTCGGCGCCACCGAGGCGGCTCAGCCGGGACACGACCTGGGTCGCCAGCAGGGAATGCCCGCCCAGCGCGAAGAAATCGTCGAGCACGCCGATCTCGTCGATCCCGAGCACGTCGGACCAGACGCCGGCGACGAGCTCCTCGGACGGCGTCCGGGGCCGGACCGGACCGGCCGCCAGGCCGGGCCGGGCACCGCCGGGCGCGGGCAGGCCACGCCGGTCGACCTTGCCGTTGCCGGACAACGGCAACGCCGGCAGGAACACGAACGCGGCGGGCAGCATGTAGGCGGGCAGCACCGCCGCGACCCACTCGCGGACGTCGGGCTCGGTGAGGTCGCCGTCCGCGACGAGGTAGGCGACCAGCCGGCGGTCCCCTGGGGTGTCCTCACGCGCGACGACCACCGCTTCGGACACCGCGTCGAGCAACAGCAGGCGCGCCTCGATCTCGCCGAGCTCGACGCGGTACCCGCGGATCTTCACCTGGTGGTCGGTGCGGCCGAGGAACTCCAGGTCGCCGTCGGGCCGGAAGCGGGCCAGGTCACCGGTGCGGTAGAGCCGCCCGGGACCGAAGGGGTCGGGCACGAACCGCTCGGCCGTGATACCCGGGCGCCCCAGGTACCCGCGGGCGACGCCGTCACCGCCGATGCAGAGTTCCCCCACGACGCCCACCGGCACCGGGTTGAGCGCCTCGTCGAGCACGTACATCCGGGTGTTCGCGATCGGGCGCCCGATCGGCACGGGCACCGAGGGGTCGAACCGTTCGTCCGCGACGTAGATCGAGCAGCCGACGACGGTCTCGGTCGGGCCGTACTCGTTGATCACCCGGGACTTGGGGGCGATCCGCTGCCAGGCCGCGAGGGTCTCCGGCTTGACCTCGTCGGCGCCGACCACGTAGGTCCGGACGGACCCGAGCTGCTCGTCCTCGCCGATCATGCCGCGCAGCAGGTCGAGGTGCCCGGGGGTGATCTTGAGCAGGCTGAAGTCACCGGGGGCGGCCAGCAGCTCCCGCAGGGAGTCGTGCCCGCGATCGGGCGCGAGCAGGGTGACGTCCTTGCCGCCGATGAGCGGCAGGAAGAAGTTGGGCATCGAGAGGTCGAAGGCGATCGACCCGAGCATGGGGGCACCGGACGCACCGCCCAGCCCGTAGCCGTCGATGGCCCACCACAGGTAGTTGACCAGGCCCCGGTGCGCCACCAGGACACCCTTCGGCCGGCCGGTGGAGCCGGAGGTGTACATCACGTAGGCGAGGTTGTCCGCGCGGACGGGCGCGCCCGGGTCGGTCTCCGGCAGCCCGGCCGCCACGGAGACGTCCGCGTCGAGCACGATGGCCCGGTCCGCGTACTCCGCCGGCAGGTCCGGCCGCGTCCGCGGTTCCACCAGGACCCGCTCGGCGCCGGTGTCGTCCAGCATGAAGCGCATCCGTTCGGCCGGGTGCCCCGGGTCCAGCGGCACGTAGGCGGCGCCGGACTTGAGGATGCCGAAGATCCCCACCAGCGCGTTCACCGACGGGCTGACGCAGATCCCGATCCGCTGCTCCGGCCCGGCCCCGAGCCCGCGCAGGTGGTGAGCCAGCCGGTTGGCCCTGGCGTTCAGCTCGCCGTAGGTCAGCCGCGTGCCGTCGGTGTCCACCACGGCGACCGCGTCCGGAGTACGGGCCGCGCACGCCGCGAACAGCTCGTGCACGCAACGGTCGGCGGGGTACTCGGCGTCGGTGGCGTTCCACTCGGTGACGATCCGCCGCCGCTCCTCCGGGGTGAGGATGCCGAGGTCGCCGACCGCGGTGGCGGGATCCGCGGACAGCCCGAGCAGCAGGGTGCGCAGGTGCCCGGCGAGCAGGGCGGCCCGATGGCTGTCGAACCGCGCCCGGTCGTAGGTGATCTCCACGCGCAGGAAGTCGCGGACCGCGGCGACGACGCTGAGCGGGTAGCCGTTGCGTTCGCGCGCGCCGACCGGCACGAGTTCCAGGCCGCCCGCCGACTGGTCGGCCGTGGTCGCGGCGGGGTAGTTCTCGAACACGAGCAGGCTTTCGAACAGCGGCGTGCCCTGCGGTACCCCGCTGCTGGTCTGCGCGAGCACGAGCGGTGTGTAGTCGTACTGGCGCAGGCGGAGCTGGGCGTCCTGGACCGACCTCAGCCACTCGCCGACCGGTTTCGCCGGCTCGACGCGCACCCGCAGCGGCAGCGTGTTGATCATCAGCCCGACCATGGACTCGACCCGTTCGGCTTCCGGCGGCCGGGTGCTCATGGTGGCGCCGAAGACGACGTCACGTTCGCCGGTGTAGCGGGACAACACCAGCGCCCACGCGCCCTGCAGCACGGTGTTGACGGTGATCCGCTGCGTCCGGGCGAACTCCCGCACCCGGGCGGACTCCCCGGCGTCGAGCTCCAGTTCGGCCACGTCGAAGCCGGAATCGGTACCCGGCCGGTCCGCGGTGATCTTCGTCGGGGCGGTGAAGTCGGCCAGCTCCCCCTTCCAGTACCGCTCGGCGGCGGCGGTGTCCTGGGCGCCGAGCCAGCGCAGGAACGAGCGGTACTGCGGCGCGGGCTCCAGCACCACGTGCCGGCCTTCGCTTTCGGCGCGGTAGAACGTCATGAGGTCGCGCAGCACCAGCCGCACGCTCCAGCCGTCCAGCAGCACGTGGTGGAAGCTGAGCACCATCAGGTGCGCCCGGTCCGCCTCCCGGAACAGCGTGACCCGCAGCAGCGGCGCCTTGGCCAGCGAGATGCCTTCGCGCCGGTCCTGCGCCAGCCACTCTTCGAGGCCGCCGGACGGCAACCGGCCGAGCACGGCGAACGGCACCGTCACCGACCGCTCGATCAGCTGGAGCGGACGGTCGACGCCCTGCCAGCGCAGCCGGGCGCGCAGCGCGGTGTGCCGGGCCACCACCGCCTGCCACGCCCGTTCGAGCGCGGCGGTATCGAGCGTCCCGTCGAACCGGTACAGCAGCTGCTCGAAGTCCACGCCGCCGTCGGGGTCCAGCAAGCTGTGGAACAGCATCCCCTCCTGCATCGGTGACAGCGGCAGGATGTCTTCCAGCGGCGAGGCCTCCATCAGACGTCCCTTCGGTATTCGTCGATGATCAGGTCGAGGGTCTGCTGGTCGAGACCCGCGAGCGGGAAGTCCGCGGGGACCGCGCCGGTGGTGCCCGGGGCGGTGCAGTGGGCGATGACCGCGGCGAGTTCGGCGACGAAGGCGTCGGCGAGCCGGTCCACGGTTTCCGCGCGGTGCAGGTTCCGGGAGTAGCCGACCGTGATCCGGAAGCGGCCGCCGCTGACCTCGGAGTTGAGCTCCAGCACGTGCGAGCGACGTCCGCTCGGGGCCTGCCCGCTTCCCCGCGCTTCCTCGGCGCCGCCGAACGTCCGGTCGGCCGCGAGCACGTTGTCGAACTGCCCGAGGTAGTTGAACAGCACCTGCCCGCCGGAGTCCGTGAGGCCGGCGCCGTCGGGCGTGAGGTGCCGCAGGATCCCGTGGCCGACGCCGTTGCGCGGGATCTCGCGCAACGCCTGCTTGGTTTCCTTGAGCACCTCGGCGATGCCGGTGCCGCCCCCGGTGTTCAGCGCCACCGGGTAGATCGAGGTGAACCAGCCGACCGTCCGGGACAGGTCCACCCCCGCCACGATCTCCTCGCGGCCGTGCCCCTCCAAGTCGATCACGACGTCCGAGGCGGTCGCGTACGGCCGGATCGCCAGGGCGAGCGCCGTCAGCAGGACGTCGTTGATCTGCGTCCGGTACGCAGCAGGCACCTCGACGAGCAACGCGCGGGTCAGGTCCGCGCTCAGCTCACGCGAGACCCGCGCCGCGGACTCGACGGTGTTGTCGCCGCCGGGGTGGTCGACCGCGATCACGGCGCCGGGGCCCGTTCTCTTCCGCCAGAAGCCGCTTTCCTCCGCGGCGGCGGGCGAAACCGCGTACTCCGGCAGCATCCTCGCCCACTGCAGGAACGACGTCGTCTTGGCGGGCAACGTGATCGGCAGGCCCGCCCGCACCTGCCGGTAGCCCGTCTCCAGGTCTTCGAGCAGCACCCGCCAGGAGACGCCGTCGACGACGAGGTGGTGAGCCACCAGCAGTAGCCGCCGCCCGCGGGGGCCGAGATCGGCCAGCAGTGCGCCGAACACCCGCCCGGCCCGGATGTCCAGGCTCGCCTGCAACCGGTCCGCCTCGGCGGTGAGCGCGGATTCGGTCTCGCACCGCACTGTCCACAGTAGATCGCCGGGGACTTCGGCCGTGCCGGACTGCGTCCAGCCGTCCGGTCCCGGGGTGAACCGCGCACGCAGCATGTCGTGCTGCCCGGCGAGCCGCGCCAAGACCAGCCGGAGGTCCTGTTCGGTCGCCGCCGGCGGCACGGTGACGATCATCGACTGGTTGTAGTGGTCGAGCCGGGGCAGGTCCCGGGCGAAGAACCAGTGCTGGATCGGCGTGAGCGGGGCGTCGCCCGTCACCGCGCCCTGCTCGGCCCGTACGACCGGCGCCGTCTCGGCGGCCGCGGCCAGCGCTGCGATGGTCTGGTGCTCGAACACCATCCGGGGCGTGATCCGGATCCCGCCGGCCACGGCCCTGGCGACGATCTGGATGCTCAGGATGGAGTCCCCGCCGAGGTCGAAGAAGTTGTCGAACACCCCGGCCCGGTCGAGCCCGAGGACCTGGGCCCAGACGCCGGCCAGCAGTTCCTCCGCGGGGGTGCGTGGTTCGGCGAAACCGGAGGCGAGTTCGGGCCGTGCCGCACCGGGAGCGGGCAGGGCACGGCGGTCGACCTTGCCCGTGGCCGTCAGCGGCAGCGCCGGCAGGAAGACGAAGGCGCCGGGCACCTGGTGGGCGGGCAGAGTCCGCTCCAGCCAGGCCCGCAACTCCGAGACCGACGGCGTCCGCCCGGCGGGCACGACGTAGCCGACCAGACGGCGTTCGCCCGGCTTGTCCTCCCGCGCGGTGACCACGGCCGCGGCGACGTCGGCGGATTCCAGCAGCCTCGCCTCGATCTCGCCGAGCTCGATCCGGAACCCGCGGATCTTCACCTGGCGGTCGGTCCGGCCGAGGTACTCCAGGACCCCGTCCGCCGACCACCGGCCGACGTCGCCGGTCCGGTAGAGCCGGCCGGTGCCGAAGGGGTCCGGAACGAACCGCTCCGCGGTCAGCCCGGGGCGGCCCAGATAGCCGCGGGTCACGCCGGCGCCGCCGACGTACAGCTCGCCGGGCACGCCGATCGGGCAGGGCGCCAGGTCCGCGTCCAGCACGTAGGTGCGCAGGTCACTCAGGGCCCGGCCGATCGGGCCGGCCGCGGCGTCGCCCCGGGTCGACGGCGACAGCACGAGCGACGTCGTGTGCACCGTCGTCTCGGTGATGCCGTACATGTTGACGAGCGCGACGTCCCGGGTCCGGTCGTCGTCGAACCAGGGACGCAGCGTGGTCAGGTCGAGTGCCTCGCCGCCGAAGACGACGAACCGCAGGTGTCCCGGTCCCCCGGCGAGCAGCGGTGCCATCAGGGTCCGGAACGCCGTCGGCGTCTGGCTCAGCATGGTGACGCGCTGTTCGGCGACGACCGCGGCCAGCCGCCCGGGGTCACGCGCCACCGCGTTCGACGCGATCACGGTCCGCCCGCCGGTGGTCAGCGCGCCCCAGATCTCCCAGACGGAGAAGTCGAACGCGTAGCTGTGCGTCGAGAGCCACACCTGTTCTTCGTCGAAGCCGAAGGTCTCCCGGGTCGCCTCGAACAGCCGGGTGGCGTTCGCGTGGGTGACCTGCACCCCCTTGGGTTTGCCGGTGGAGCCCGAGGTGTAGATGACGTAGGCCAGGTTCTGCGGGCTCATGGCGGGCCGCGGATCCGTGCCGGGCAGGCCGTCGAGCACCGCGGTGAGCGCCTCGTCGTCGAGGTTCACGACCTCGGCCGTCCAGTCCCGGGTGGCGGTGGACGCGTCGGTGACGACGAGCGCGGTCCGGGCGTCCTCGATGATGAACGCGAGGCGTTCCGCCGGGTAGGCGGGATCGAGGGGCAGGTACCCGGCACCGGACTTGAGCACGGCGAGCAGGCTCACGACAGTCCGGACCGAGCGCTCCAGGCACAACCCGACGAGCTGTTCCGGGCCGGCTCCGCGCCGGCGCAGGTGGTGGGCCAGCCGGTTCGCCCGGCGGTTGAGTTCGGCGTAGGTCAGGACCGCGCCGTCGGTGTCGGTGACCGCGACGGCGTCCGGGCGCTCGGCGGCGTGCCGCTCGACCAGCTCGTGGAGCAACGCGGATCCGGTCGGCAGGCCACCGGCGGGGTTCCACTCATCGACCACCTGGGCGTGTTCCCGCTCGGTGAGCAGGGGCAGGTCCGACAGGCGCCGGCCCGCGTCCCGAGCGACCGCGCCCAGCACACGCTGGACGTGCTCGCCCAGCCGGATCACCCGGCCGGCGTCGAACAACGCCGTGCTGTAGCGGATGACGCCCTCGAGCCCGTCCGGGGTATCGGTGAAGGCGAAGGTGAGGTCGAACTTGGCGTGGCGCGCGCCGAGCGGGAACTCCGTGACCGCGACCCCGGGCAGCGCCCATTCCCCGGGCGGGGTGTTGTCGAGGGTGAGCATGACCTGGAAGAGCGGGGTGCGCGCCAGGTCGCGCTCGGGCCGGAGTTCGTCCACCAGCCGTTCGAAGGGCAGGTCCTGGTGCTCGTAGGCGTCCAGGGTGACCGTGCGGACGCGCTCCAGCAGCTCGGTGAACGCCGGGTCGCCGGACAGGTCCGCGCGCAGGACGAGCGTGTTGACGAAGAACCCGACCAGGTCTTCGACCTCGGTCCGGTTGCGCCCGGCGATCGGGGTGCCGATCGCCACGTCGTGCTGCCCGGAGTGCCGCGCGAGCACGGCCTGCACCCCGGCGAGGACCACCATGAAGAGCGTCGCCCGGTGGTCCCGCGCCAGGCGCCGCAGTCCGGCGGCGGCCTCGGCGGGCACGGTGAATTCGATCGCGGCGCCGTTGGTCGAGCGGACGGCTTCGCGGGGGCGGTCGGCCGGCAGCTCGAGCGGCGTGAGGCCGGCCAGCCGGTCGCGCCAGTGGCCGAGCTGGGCGTCCAGCACCGGCCCGGTGAGCCAGTTCCGTTGCCAGGCCGAGAAGTCCGCGTACTGCGTCGCGAGCGGCGGAAGCGCGGGGGCGCCCTGCCGGTAGTGGTGGCTGAGTTCCCGCACGAGCACGCCGGACGACCAGGCGTCGGCGACGATGTGGTGCATGGCCAGGACGAGCACGTGCTCCCGCGGGCCGAGCCGGACGGCGGCGGCGCGCCACAGCGGTCCGGTACCCAGGTCGAACGGGCGGTACACGAAGTCGGTGACGACCTGCTCGGCCGAGCGGTCGCCGGCCTCCAGGACCGGCAGGGTCACCGCCACCGCGGCCGAAATGTGCTGGGACGGCTTGCCTTCCACGGTCGGGAACGCCGTCCGCAGGACCTCGTGCCGCGCCACGACCGCGGCCAGCGCCGCTTCCAGCGCGGCCGGGTCGAGGTCGCCGGTCAGCCGCCAGGCCATCGGCGCGATGTACTCGGTGCTGCCGGGCTCGAACTGGTCGAGGAACCACAACCGTTGCTGCGCAAAGGAAAGCGGGAGCCCGGCCGCGCGGTCGGCGTGCGGGATCGGGCTGAGCGCGGTCCCGCCACCCGCTCCGGACAGCCGCTGGGCCATCCCGGCCACCGTGGGTGCTTCGAACAGCAGCCGGAGCGGCACCTCGCGGCCGCTCGTCCGCGCGAGGCGGGACACGACCTGGGTCGCCAGCAGGGAATGCCCGCCCAGCGCGAAGAAGTCGTCGAAGACCCCGACCACGTCGACGCCGAGGACGTCGCTCCAGATGTCGGCGACCAGCTCCTCCAGCAGGCCGCGCGGCGGGACCGGGCCGCTGCCGAGGTCGGGCCGCGCGGTGTCCGGCGCGGGCAGCGCCCGCCGGTCCACCTTGCCGCTGCCGGACAGCGGGAGGGCGGGCAGCACCACGAAGGCCGACGGGATCAGGTAACCGGGCAGGGACGACGTCAGGCGGGCGCGCAACGCCGGCAGGTCGAGCTGGTCCGCGCCGGGCACCAGGTAGGCCACGAGCCGGCGGTCGTCCGGGGTGTCCTCCCTGGCCACCACGACCGCCTCGGCGACGCCGGGCTGCTGCAGCAGCTTCGCCTCGATTTCGCCGGGTTCGACGCGGTGGCCGCGGATCTTCACCTGGAAGTCGGTGCGGCCCAGGTATTCGAGGTGCCCGTCGGGCGACCAGCGGCAGGAGTCGCCGGTCCGGTAGAGCCGGCCGGGCCCGAAGGGGTCGGGGACGAACCGTTCCGCGGTCAGCCCGGGCCGGTCCCGGTACCCGCGGGCCACGCCGGCACCGCCGATGTACAGCTCACCCGCCACGCCGATCGGGCACGGCGACATCGCCGCGTCGAGCACGTGGACCCGGGTGCCGGCGATCGGCCGGCCGATCGGGACGCTGCCCGGCCCGGCGATGGCCCCCGCGGGCAGCGTGTGCACGCAGCACCCGACGACTGTCTCGGTGGGGCCGTACTCGTTGACCAGGTAACCGCCGGGAGGCAGCGCGGCGAGCACCTCACTGGCCGCCGCGGCCGGGAGGTCCTCACCGCCGACGATGACGGCGGGCGGGAACACGACACCGGCCGGCGAGGTGCCCGCCAGTACCCGGAGGTGGGTGGGCGTCAGCTTCACCAGGGCGGCGCCGGGCGCGGGCAGCAGCCCGGCCGGGTCGGCGCCTTCCTCTGTCAGCTGCACCGGACGGCCGGCCAGTAGCGGCAGGAAGATCGACGTGACGGTCATGTCGAAGGCGGGCGAAGAGTGCAGGACCGCCCCGCCGGCCCGCGGGAAGGGGTACGCGCCGGCGGCCCAGGCGAGGTAGTTCGCCAGCCCCCGGTGGGTGATCTGCACGCCCTTGGGCGTGCCGGTGGAGCCGGAGGTGTAGATGACGTAGGCGAGGCTCTCCGGGTGGCCACCGGGGTCCCCGGCGGGGGCGTGCCCGGCGACGGCCAGTGCGGTGGCCGGATCGTCGACGTCGACGACGTGCGCGTGGACCCGGGAGCCGAGTTCGGTGGCGTGCGCGGTGTCGGTGAGCAGGATTTCCGCGTGCGCGTCCGCCAGGGTGGCGGCCAGGCGCTCGGCCGGGTGCTGCGGATCCAGCGGGAGGTAGGCCGCTCCGGCGCGGTGCACGGCGAGCAGGGCCACGATCGTTTCCGGGCGGCGGGCCAGGCAGATCCCGACGACCCGCTCCGGCCCGGCACCACACTCCAGCAGGTGGCTCGCGAGGCGTTCGGCGCGGTCCACCAGCTCGCGGAAGCCCAGGGTGCCGCCGTCGGCGGCCCGGACCGCGACCGCGTCCGGCTGCTCCTGTGCGTGCCGCGAAAGCACGCGGTGGATCCATCCCGGCCGCTCGGCCGCCTCGGGGCGTTCGGCGGGGCCGGCGCCCCACTGCTCGACGACCGTCCGGCGTTCGTCCTCGGTCAGCATCGGGATCGCGGACAGCCGAGCGCCGGGATTCGCGACGACACCGGCGAAGAACGTCCGCAGGTGCTCGCCCAGCCGCTCGATCCGGCGCTCGTCGAACAGCGCCGTGCGGTAGGAGATCACGCCCGAGAACTCCTCGGCGTTGTCCGTGAACGCGAGGGCGAGGTCGTACTTGGCGCGCTCGGTGGACAGCGGGTGGTCGGCCAGGGCCAGGCCGGGCAGGCGCAGCCGCAGCGCCGGGGTGTTGTTCACCGACAACGAAACCTGGAACAGCGGCGTCCGCGTGAGGTCCCGGTCCGGGCGCAGTTCCTCGACGAGCCGCTCGAACGGCACGTCCTGGTGCTCGTAGGCGCCGAGCGTGGTGTCCCGCACCCGGCCGAGCAGGCCGGTGAAGGCGGGGTCCCCGCCGACGTCGGTCCGCAGCACGAGGGTGTTGACGAACATCCCGATGAGCGGCTCGGTCTCCGGCCGGGCGCGCCGCGCCACCGGGGTGCCGACGGCGATGTCGTCCTGGCCGGTGTACCGGGCGAGCACGGCCTGCAGCCCGGCGAGGACGACCATGAACAGGGTCGCGCCCTCGGCGCGGGCGAGTTCCCGCAGCCCGGCGGCGGTCCCGGCAGGCAAGGTGAAGTCGAGCCAGGCACCGGCCGTCTCGGCCGCGGCCGGACGGGACCGGTCGGCGGGCAGGTCCAGGACCTCGGTCCCGGCGAGCCGGTCGCGCCAGTACGCCAGCGGCTCGTCGAGCGCGGGACCGCTCAGCCGGTCCCGTTCCCACCTGGCGAAGTCGGTGTACTGGATCGGCAGGTCCGCCGGCGCGGAACCGCGCCCTTCGACCGCGGCCTGGTAGGCGCGGCCGATCTCCTCGGCGAAGACCGCGGCCGACCAGGCGTCCGCGACGATGTGGTGGATCGTCAGCGCGAACACCGAGCGGCGCGGGCCGGTCCGGACCAGCAGCGCGCGCCAGATCGGCCCGGTGCTCAGGTCGAACGGCTCGGCCACGAAGCCGGTCAGCAGGCCGTCGAGTTCCTCGTCCCCTGCTTCGAGCACGGAGAACGGCACCGGTCCCGGCGGGGAGACGACCTGGACGGGCTCGCCGTCGACGGTCGTGAACGTGGTCCGGAGCGTGTGGTGCCGGTTCGCCACTTCGGTCAGCGCCACGCGCAACGCCCCGGCGTCGACCACCCCGGACAGCTCCCAGCCCAGGGGGATGACGTAGTCGGTGCTGCCCGGTTCGAGCTGGTCGAGGAACCACAGCCGGTGCTGGGCGAAGGACAGCGGCGCCGGGCCGCGCCGTCCGGACCGCGCGATGGGTGCCTCCGCCGCGGACTCGCCCGTCTCCGCGGGATCAACGGCGGAGACGAGGGCGGCGAGCTTCGCGACGGTCCGCGCCGCGAAGAGGTCGCGCAGGGATACGGCGAAACCGTGCCGGCTGCGCAGCCGGGCGACGACGTGCGTGGCGAGCAGGGAATGCCCGCCCAGTGCGAAGAAGTCGTCGAGGACCCCGACCTCGTCCAGCCCGAGCACCTCTCGCCAGACGTCGGCCACGGCGGTCTCGGCCGGTGTCCGCGGCCGCACGGGCTCCGCGCCCAGCTCCGGTCGTTCGGTCCCGGGTGCGGGCAGGGCGTTGCGGTCGGTCTTCCCGTTCACCGTCCGCGGCAGGGCCGGGAGGGCCACGAAGACCGACGGCACCAGCGACGCGGGCAGGACCCGCTCGAGTTCGGCGTGCAGCCACGAAGTGGCGGGCGGCGCGCCGGACGTCGTGAAGTAGGCGGTCAGCCGCTGGTCTCCCGGGATGTCCTCGCGCAGGATCACCACCGCGTCGCCGACCGGCTCGAGCGCGCGCAGGGCGGCTTCGATCTCCGCGGGCTCGACACGCAGTCCTCGTACCTTCAGCTGGTTGTCGAGCCGTCCGAGGTGCTCGAGCGTGTGCTCGGGCGACCAGCGGCAGCGGTCACCGGTGCGGTAGAGCCGGCCGCCGCCGAACGGGTCGGGCACGAAGCGCTCGGCGGTCAGGCCGGGCTGGCCCAGGTAGCCGCGGGCGAGGCCGGGGCCGCCGATGTACAGCTCGCCGGGCACGCCGACGGGGCAGGGGTTCAGCGCGTCGTCGAGGACGTACAGCGTCGTGTCGCCGACCGCGGGACCCACGTCGTAGCGCCACGACGGCCCGGCGCCCGCCGGCATGCGCGTCCAGGTGACCGTGATCGTGGTTTCGGTCGGGCCGAACTGGTTCAGCACCTTCCCGGCCAGCCAGGAGCAGCCGGCCAGCCGTTCGGCGTGCAGCCGTTCACCACTGCACAGCACCAGCCGGACCGCGGTGGGCGAACCGGCGGTGACCGGCTGGGCGGCGAGTTCGTACAGCACCGACGGCACGGTGCTCGCGATCACCGTCACCTGTGCCGAGGCGACCAGGCCGACCACCCCGGCCGGGTCCTTGGCCGCGTCCGGTCCGGCCAGCACCAGCCGGGCCCCCGACGTGAGCGTCCCGAGGATTTCGCGCGCCGACGCGTCGAACCCGAACCCCGCGATCGCGAGGACGACATCGGCCGGGCCGAGTTCGTAGTCGGCCCGGATGTGCCGGATCCGCGTCGACACCGCCTCGTGGGTCGCGACGACGCCCTTCGGCCGCCCGGTCGAGCCGGAGGTGTACGCGACGTAGGCGATGGAGAGCGGATGCACCGGCAGGGCGAGATCGTGCCCGGGACGGCCGTCGATCGCCGGGTCCCGCGGATCCACCGTCCGGCCGGCGAACCCCGGCGGGAGCGCGGCCGCGGTGTCGCGGTCGGCGAGCACCAGGTCGATCCCGCTGTCGGCCAGGAGGTATTCGAGCCGGGCCGGCGGGTACCCGGGGTCCAGGGCGACGTACCCGGTTCCCGTCTTGAGCGCGGCGACGATGCCCACGATCGCTTCGGCCGACCGGCGCAGGCAGATACCGATCGGACCCCCGGCGCCCGCCTCGATCAGGTGCCGGGCGAGCCGGTTGGCCCGGGCGTTGAGTTCGCCGTAGGTGAGGCTTCCGCCGTCCGGTTCGCTGAGCGCGACGACGTCCGGGGACGTTTTCGCGTGCTCCTCGAACAACGCGTGCGCGGGCTCCGTCTGTTCGGACGCCGACGAGCCGCCGGGCACGAGTTCGGCGCGCTCGGCGTCGGTGAGCAGCGGCAGGCCGGACAGCCGAAGTTCGGGATCGCGGGCGACGGCGGCGAGAACCTGCAGCAGGTGCCCGCACATGCGGGTCATCCGGGCGGCGTCGAACAGCTCGGTCCGGTAGCGCACCCAGCCGGACAGGCTGTCCGGGCTGTCGACGAAACCGACCGTCAGGTCGAACTTCGAGTGCAGGAACTCCACCGGGAACGCCTCGGCGCGCAGGCCGTCCAGCTCCAGGTGGTCGAAGGTGGTGTTCAGCACCAGCAACGCCTGGATCAGCGGGGTGCTGGTCCGGTCCCGATCCGGGTGCAGCTCCTCGACCAGCCGCTCGAACGGCAGTTCCTCGTGGTCGTAGGCGTCGAGAGCGACCTCGCGGACCCTGGCCAGCAGTTCGGCGAACGTCGGATCGCCGGAGAGGTCCGTTCTCAGCACGAGGGTGTTGACGAAGAACCCGATGAGCGCCTCGGCCTCTTCCCGGCCGCGGCTGGCGATGGGGGTGCCGACGGCGACGTCGTCCTGCCCGCAGTAGCGGCCGAGCACCACCTGGACCGCGGCGAGCACGGTCATGAACAAGGTCACCCGGTGCTCGCCGGCCAGTTTCGCCAGCCCGTCGGCCACCTCCGGCGGCACGGTGAATTCGACGGCGGTGCCCTCGGCCGAGGCGAGCGCGCCGCGCGGGCGGTCCGTCGGCAGGTCGAGCGGCCGGATCCCGTCGAGCCGCCGTCGCCAGTGCGCCAGCAGCCTGGACGCGACCGCGCCGTCGAGCCGGTCCCGTTGCCAGCGCGCGAAATCCGCGTACTGCATGGTCAGTTCCGGCAGCACCGGCTGCCGCCCGGCCAGTGCCGCCCGGTAGCACTCGCCCAGTTCGTCCACGAGGTTCCGCGCCGACCAGGCGTCCATCACGATGTGGTGCGCGGCGAAGACGAACACGTGGTCGCGCTCGCCCGCCCGGACCAGCCCGGCGCGCCACAAGGGACCGCGGGCCAGGTCGAACGGCTCGGCGGCGAACCCGGCGACCACCTGGCCGAGGTCAGCCCCGGAGTCGAGCAGCGGCAGCCGGGCCGGTTCCGCTGCCGTCACGACCTGCGCGGGCTCGCCGTCTTCGGCGACGAAGCGGGCGCGGAGCACCTCGTGGCGGGACACGACCCTGGTGATCGCGTCCTCGAGGGCGGGGACGACGAGCTCGCCGGTGAGCCGCCAGGCGAACGGAACGACGTACTCGGCGCTCCCCGGTTCGAGCTGATCCAGGAACCACAACCGTTGCTGCGAAAAGGACAGCGGCATGGGCCGCGGTGCGCCGGACATCGGCTTCCTCCGAAACACGTGACGATCAGGGACGGGCGGGGTACCGGCTGGCTCCGGTGAGCCGGCGGAACTCGGCCGGCTCGACGTTCCCGCCGCTGACGACGGCGACCGTGCCCGCCGCGGCCGGCAGCGTGCGGGCCGCGGCGAAGGCGAGGGCACCGGTCGGTTCGACGGTCAGGCCGAGCAGGGCGAGTTCCCGCATCGCCGCGAGGACTTCGTCCTCACCGACCTCGACGACCTCGTCGACCAGCCGGCGGATGAGCGGGAAGGTGAACTCCCCCGGCGACTGGGCGAGCACGCCGTCGCAGAGGGAAACCGGCGGGTCGATCACGATCCGCCGGCCGGCCGCGAGCGACAGCGCGGTGTCGTTGGCCGAGCGTGGCTCGGCGGCGACCACGCGGACCCGCCTGCCGGAGACCTCCACCGCGGAGGCCACCCCGGCGAGCAGCCCGCCGCCGCCGACCGGGACCACGATCGTCGTGGCCCCGGCCAGCTGCTCGAGGATCTCGAAGCCCACCGAGGCCTGCCCGGCCACCACCAGCGGGTGGTCGTAGGACGACACGGGGACCGCGCCGGTCGCGGCCGCGATCTCGGCCACCCGGTCCCCGCGGGCGTTGTTGCCGCCGGCGCACGTGACCACCCGCGCCCCCAGCCGCCGGATCCGGTGCTGCTTGTACGCGCTCGCCGCGTCGGTCATCACCACCGTGGCGCCGGCCCCCATCCGGGAGGCGGCCCACGCGGTGGCGATGCCGTGGTTTCCGGACGAGCCCACGACGACGGCGTCCGGCGCGAGGGCGGTGAGCGCGTTGAGCGCGCCGCGCGCCTTGAACGAGCCGGTGACCTGCTCGTTCTCGCATTTGAGGTGGATCCCGGTGTCCGGGTCGGTCAGGATCGGGGTGCGCCGGACCAGGGGTCCGATGCGGTCACGCGCCGCCAGGCACTGCCGGGCGAACGGCGTTCTCGGTGCGGGCATGCTTCCTCGGATGGCCTCGTGCCGGGGTGATCTGGTCAGTTCCCGGCCGCCTGCCGGTCCATGAACGTGCGCAGGCTCAGCGGGCGCATGTCGGCCCAGACGCGCTCGATGTGCGTCAGGCAGTCCTTTTTGGACCCGCGGGTCCCGTCGGGCCGCCAGCCCTGCGGGATGTCCTTGCCCACGCGCCAGATGGAGTACTGCTCCTCTTCGTTCACGACGACCTGGTACTCGAATTCGTCTTCCACGGTGTCATTCGGCATGGTTGTTCCCCGTTTCGGTCGATGGCGCCGGTTCGTCAGGCGCGAAGGGTGGCGTGGAGGAGGACGTTGGCGCCGTCGACGAGCTGTCCCGGCGCGGTGTGTTCTTCGGGTGCGTGGCTGATCCCGTCGCGGCTGGGGACGAAGATCATCCCGACCGGCGCGACGGCGGCGATCATCTGCGCGTCGTGGCCGGCGCCGCTGTGCAGGGCCACGGCGGGCAGCGCGAGGTCCGCCGCGGCCGCTTCGATCGCCGCCTGCAGCGGCGCGGCGGTCCGGACCGGCGCCGAGCGCATGGTCGTCACGCACGTGACGTCGACCCCGGATTGGCGTGCGGAGCGCGCGGTTTCCTCGCGCAGCAACGCTTCGACGACTTCGAGCCGGGTCGGGTCGAGGTCCCTGATCTCGGCCGTCAGCCGGGCCCGGCCCGGTACCACGTTCGCCTGTCCCGGCTCGACGGCGAGGTCGCCCACGGTGCTGACCGCGCACAGCTTCCGGTCGGCCGAGAGCGCTTCGACTCGCAGCACCAGCTTCGCCGCCGCCACGAGGGCGTCGCGGCGCTGGTCCATCGGGGTGGTTCCCGCGTGGTTCTGCTTGCCCCGCACCTCGAATTCCATGATGGTGCGCCCGACGATGCCGGTCACCACGCCGATCGGGATCCCCCGGGATTCGAGCACGGGCCCCTGCTCGATGTGCAGTTCGAGGTAGGCCGCCACCGTGCCGGGCGGCCAGACGGCCTCCCCGATCGCGTCCAGGTCGCCGCCGGCGCGGGCCAGCGGCTCCCGGATCGAGCGCCCCGTCCGGTCGACGGCGGCCGCGGGCGCCTCCAGCTGCCCGGTGACCGCCAGCGAACCCCAGAAAGGATAGGGGAAAAGGGCGCCTTCTTCATTGGAGAACGCCACGGCAACCGGGGTGTGCCGCATCGGCAGGTCGTGTTCGGTCAGCGTCCGCAGCACTTCCAGCCCGGCGACGACGCCGTAGGTACCGTCGAAGCGGCCACCTCGCCGCACCGTGTCGACGTGGGACCCCATCAGCACGACCGGGCCGTCCGGAAGCGTTTCCCCGGGGTGCAGGAAGAGATTGCCCGCTTGATCCACAGTACTGCCGAGGCCGGCGCGCCCGGCGGCCTCGCGCAAAAACGCACGCGCAGAATCTTCCGCGGAAGTGAATCCGAGCCTGGACAAACCACCCTCGGGATCGACACCGTAAGTAGCCAATTTATCGAGATCGGCCAGCATTCGTGTTCCATTCACCCGTACGGCGGATCGATTCGAATCGAAGACCGCTACTGAACGGGCCGATTCCACGGCCGCCAGAAATGACATGAAACTACCTCTCACCTGCCCGCACCTTTGCGGGCAACCCGGACACCGAGCACATCCCGTACTGATTTCCGCCCTGTTCAGCGAGGACTGACGCTCGCCGGGCTCGACGTTCCTCCGGACTATAGCTCGCATTTTCCCAACGAAGGAAGGGGATTCCCCACCGCATCCGAGTCGGTAAAATTACCGACAGGCCACAAATTGATCACTGCTAGCTTGAATCGCTACGAAGATCTCCAAGATCAGCACATACCGGAGACACGTGAATGGAAAAATCACTCAAGACCGATTTGCCGGTGGATACGAATGCGGACTCGGTCGGCAGCACCGTCATCCAGGCCTGGACCGAGGTGCTCGGCAGTCCGCCCGCCGGCCCGGAAACGAACTTCTTCGACTTCGGCGGCCATTCGACCGCCGCCATGAGGATGATCACCCGGCTGCGCGCCCGGTGGGACGCCGAGGTGCCGGTCAGGCTCATCTTCGAGCACCCGGTGCTGGCCGACTTCATCACGGCCGCGCAGCGCCTGCTGGCGGCCGCGCCACCGGAAGAACCGGCGTGACCACGTTCGCCGTCGCCTACGACCGCGGCGCGGTCAATGCGGCCGAGGTCGCGCTCAGCCTCGGCGCGCTCGGCGACCTGGTCTTCGTGGGCCACGAAGCGGGGCCCGCGGGACCGCTCGTGCCGTTGCTGCGCGAGCTGGGCGAGGTCCTCTTCCTGGACGACGGTCTCGAACCCGTGCTCACCCGCCTGACCGCGATCGGGATCGACGCCGTGGTGACCTTCAGCGACACCATGATGCCGGTCGCCGCGCGGATCGCCGACCGGCTCGGTCTCCGGTTCCACCCGGCCCCGGCCGTGGCGCTGCTCACCGACAAGCTGCGTCAGCGCGACGAACTGCGCGCCCACGGCGTCGACGAGGTGCGGGTGCACCCGGTCCGCCACGCCGGCGACTGGCCGGCCGCGGTGGCCGCGGTCGGCGTGCCCGCGGTGCTCAAACCGTTGCGGGGACAGGGAAGCCGGGACACACACCTGATCACCGACGCCGAAACGGGCGCCCGGCTGAGCGCGGACCTGCTGGCGGGCCCCGACCCGGTGGCCGGCCTCGTGCTCGAAGAATTCCTGGCCGGGCGGCCCAGCGAGCCGTTCGGCGACTACGTCTCGGTCGAGAGCATGACGACCCCGCGCGGGGTCCGGCACCTCGCGGTGACCGGGAAGTTCCCGACCCTGCCGCCCTTTCGCGAAGTGGGCCAGTTCTGGCCTTCCCCGCTGACGCCGGCGGAAGAGCAGGAGGCCGAGGAGCTGACCGGGCGCGCGCTGACCGCGCTCGGGGTGCGTTTCGGAGTGAGCCACACCGAGCTCAAGCTGACCGCGGCCGGCCCGCGGATCATCGAGGTCAACGGCCGGATGGGCGGGCACATCAACGACCTCGCCCGCAGGGCCCACGGCCTGGACATGGTCCAGCTGACCGCGCGGCTGGCGCTGGGGGCCGAGCCGCCCGAAAGGCCGCCCCGGCCCGGGCAGGTCTACTTCCAGTACAACACCCCGGCCCCGGTCGGCGCCTTCACGCTGCTCGAGACCCTCGGCGTCGACGACGTCCGGCGTGTCCCGGGCGTCACCGGGTACCGGCCGTACTTCGAACCCGGCACCGCGCTGCCGGCTTCGGTGATGACGAGGCCGCTCGACCTGATCAGCGGGGTCGCCGCGGACCACGACGAGATGCTGGCCCGGCTGGCGCAAGTGCTCGAGCGCCTCACGTTCGCGATCGACACCGGCAGCGGCCGGCAGCTGGTCACCGCGGCGGAACTCGGCCGAACGCGGACACCGGTGTGGTGACGCCGTCCCGGACGGCAGCGGAGAAGGGAAGCCAGTGCACGAAACCGCGGTGATCTGCCTGCCGTTCGCGGGCGCGGGCGCGTCGTTCTTCCGGGCCTGGCAGCCCTTGGCGCCGGAGTCGCTGGACGTGGTCGCGGTCCAGCTCGCCGGCCGCGAGGAGCGGTTCGTCGACGAACCGCACACCGACGTCGCCAGCGCGCTCGACGACGTCCTGCCCGCCGTCGTCGAACGGATCGAGGGCGCCGGGCGGATCGCGCTGTTCGGGCACAGCCTGGGCGCGGTGCTCGCGTTCGAGCTGGCCCGGCGCCTCGACCGGCTCGGCGCGCCCCTCACCCGGCTCTTCGTGAGCGGCTCGCCCGGGCCGTGGAGCGGCCGGGAAAGCCGCGCGACCGGCCTGCCCGACGACGCCTTCCTCGCCCAGGTCGAGCGGTTCTCCGGCTACGCCCACCCGACGCTGCAGCACCCGGAGATGCGTTCGATGCTGCTGCCGATGCTGCGTGCCGACGTCGAAATGCACGAGAACTACCGCCCGGCCGACGGGCAGGCCCTGCCGATCCCGGTGACCGCGCTGCGCGGGCGCGACGACGAGCTGGTGAGTGCCGCCCGGATCGCCGAGTGGGCGGGCGCGAGCACCGCCGGCTTCCGCCCGGTCGAGCTGGCCGGCGGCCACATGTACCTGGTGGACCGGGCCGAAGAGGTGCTCGGCCTGCTCGCCGGCGAACTCGCCGTGGCGGGTGAAAGCGCGCCATGAGGCTGCGCGACAAGGTCATCGTGGTCACCGGGGCCGCCCGGGGCGTCGGACGCGCTTGTGCGACCGCCTTCGCGCGCGAAGGCGCGGATCTGGTGCTGCTGGACATCGCCGGGGACCTCGACGGCGTCCCGTACCCCCTCGGCTCGGCGAGCCAGCTGGCCCTCACCGCCGACCTGTGCCGCGAACAGGGCGTCGCCGTGCGGACGCACCACGTCGACGTCCGGAGCGCGCCCCGGATCGCGGCCGCGGTGGCCGACACCGTCGAGCGGTTCGGCCGGATCGACGTGCTGGTCAACAACGCCGGCATCGCCGCGCCCTCGGGCAAGGCGGTGCACGAAATCGCCGAGGACGAGTGGCAGCTGATGATCGACGTCGACCTGTCCGGCGCGTGGCGGGCCATCCGCGCGGTCGCCGGCGGGATGGTCGGCCGGCGGTCGGGCAGCATCGTCAACATCGCGTCGACGGCGGGACTGGTCGGGTACCGGTACTTCGCCGGCTACGTCGCGGCCAAGCACGGGCTGATCGGGCTCACCAAGGCCGCCGCACTCGACTACGCCCCCGCGAAAGTGCGGGTCAACGCGCTGTGCCCGGGGTCCATCCGCGACGACGACGCCGTCGAAGGCCGCATGCTCTCGGAGATCGCCCGTTCGCTGGCGGTCCCCGTCACCGAGCACGAGGCGACCTTCCTCCAGGCGCAGCCGATGAACGCGCTGATCGAACCGGAGGATGTCGCAGCCGCCGCGGTGTGGCTGGCCTCCGACGAGTCCCGGCAGGTGACCGGCAGCGTCCTGACCGTGGACGGCGGCTTCACCGCTCGATGACCCCGGCGTCCGACGCCGTGCATTCCCAGGAGGATTTCCTTGTCCAGTCCGGCACCCCGGTCGAACCCGGCCCGCCGCGCGGGCGCTTCCGGCCACGCCCTGCGGGTTCGCCTCCCCCGCCCGCCGGCCGAGGCCGCGTTCCGGGCCGCCGTGACCGCGTGGTGGCCGGCCCGCCCGCCCCGGCTGTGGCTGGACCCGGTCCCCGCGGCCGCCGGTTCTCCCACGGCGGAACGCCGGCTCCGCGCCGAACTGCACCGGCCGATCGAGCCGGGCGGCCCGGTGCTCCGGGCCGTGTGCCTGGTCTACCCGGACGGATCGGCCGACCTGGTGCTCGTGGCCCGCCGGTCGGCGCTGGACCTGACGTCCTTGCGTCTCATCGCCGACGTCGTCACGGGAACCCTCGCGGCTGCGGCAATCCCGCCGCCGGCGTCTTCCGCCGACGCGGAAGCGGACTGGAGCGACAGCGCCGAGATCGGCTGGGCCACCTCGGATCCGCGGGCGGGTGACCGCTACGGCCTGGTGGACGTCACGCTCGGCGAGGCGGGCTCCGGCGCGGTACCGGCATTGGTCGTCGCGGCGGGCCTGGTGCTCAGCCGGTACACCGGGCGGACGACGCAGGAAATCCTGGTGTGCGCCCCGGAACCGGACCGGCCGGCCGCGGCTCTCGGCTCGTTCGACCGCCTGTCGGTGCCGTCTCTGGACTTCTCGGGCGAGTCGAACCTCGGCCGGCTGGCCGACCAGGTCACCCGAGCCGCCCCGGCAGCCCGGCCCGCCGGTCAGGCCGTCGCGATCCTCGCGAACGGGGAGACCGCCGAAGACTACGTCGCCTGCCAGGCCCCGGTGTGCCCCTTGACGCTCGTCCCCCACATAACCGCAGGCCAGCTGACCGTGACCATCCACCACCGGCTCGCGGACGTCGACGACGCCTCGGCCGAGCGGTTCGCCGCCCACCTCGCGCGGGTGTACGCCCAGGCGCTCGCGAGTGCTCCGGAGCGCGATCCTCGGGACCTCGACCTCGTCGACGACGCGGAGGCCGCCGCACTCGCCGAACTCGGCCGTTCGCCCCGCCATTCGCCCCGCGAGCCCGGTCGGCATCCGGAACGCATCGAGCGGGTCTTCGCCCGCCAGGCGGCTGAACGGCCGGACGCGACCGCCGTATCCTGCGACGCCGAAACCCTTACCTACCAACAACTCGACGACCGGTCCACCCGGCTCGCCGCGGGCCTCGTCGAGCACGGCGTGCGCCCCGGCGACCGAGTCGGCGTCTGCCTCGACCGGGGACTGGACCTGGTGGTCACGCTGCTCGCCGTGCTCAAGGCGGACGCGGTCTACGTGCCGATGGATCCGGCCCACCCTCGCGATCGCCTCGCCTACACCGTCGCGGACGCGGATCTGCGGCTTGTGGTGGCCGAGGAGGCGGAGCTGCCGGAGGCGAGCGTCATCAAGGTGACGCCCAAGGCGCTTTCCCTTGGCACGTCGGCACTTCCGGCTCCCTCACGAAGTGCCGACGACGCCGCGTACGTGATCTACACGTCCGGCTCCACCGGCCGCCCGAAAGGCGTGGTGGTGCCGCACCGCAACGTGCCGGCGCTCCTGGCCGCCACCACCGGCGACTTCGGGCTCGGCCCGGACGACGTCTGGACGCTGTTCCACTCGAGCGCGTTCGACTTCTCCGTGTGGGAGATCTGGGGTGCGCTGCTCACCGGCGGGCACCTCGTCGTGGTGCCGTACTGGGTCTCCCGGTCCCCGGCCGAGTTTCGCGCACTGCTCGCGTCCCGGGGTGTCACCGTCCTCAGCCAGACGCCATCGGCGTTCGCCCAGCTGGTGGCCGCAGACCGGGCTCCGCTCACGCCGTTGCCGCTGCGCCTGATCGTGTTCGGCGGCGAAGCGCTGGATCCGGCCCCGCTGCGCGGCTGGTTCGACCGCTACCCCGAGACCCGGTGCCGGCTGGTGAACATGTTCGGCATCACCGAAACGACCGTGCACGTCACGGCGCAGACGATCACCCGCCGCGAAGCGCTTTCCGGCTCCCGGTCGGTCGGCTCCGCGCTGCCGGGCTGGCACCTGTACGTGCTCGACGAACGCGGCCGTCCCCTGCCGGCCGGCGTGCCCGGCGAGATCCACGTGGGTGGCGCCGGGGTCGCCATGGGCTACCTGGGCCGGCCGGGTCTCACGGCGGCGCGGTTCCTGCCCGACCCGGTCACCGGCGGCCGCATGTACCGCAGCGGCGACCGGGGCCGCCTCCTGCCCGACGGCCGGCTGGAGCACCTCGGCCGGCTGGACGACCAGGTCAAGATCCGCGGGTTCCGCATCGAACCCGGGGAGGTCCGCGGCGTGCTCCGGCAGTGCCCCGGCGTGCGGGACGCCGCGGTCGTGGTCGGCGGCCGCGGTGCGGGTGACACCGCGGCGCTGCGCCTCGACGCCTACGTCGTGGTCGACGGGACCACGACGACCGCGATCAGGCAGTGGGCGGCGAAGCTCCTCCCGGAGCACATGCTCCCGGCCACGGTCACGGTGCTGCCCCGGCTGCCGCTCACGGCGAACGGCAAGTTCGACGTGGCGGCCGTCCCCGAACCGGAATTCGACCACGGCACCGCAACCGTGGACGGCGTGGACGGCGTGGACGGCGTGGACCCGACGATGCTGAAGATCTGGGCGGAGGTACTGGGCAAACCGGTGGACCCGGACGACAACTTCTTCAGCCTGGGCGGCAACTCGCTCTACGCGGTCCGCCTCGACGCCGCGATGCAGCAACACGGCCTGCCCGCGCTGCCTTTGCGCCAGCTGTACCTGAACCCGACCATCCGCAAGCTGACAAGCGCTCTCAAGGACACTCGCGGCCCTTGACGTCCTCAGGGCCGCTGGCGGTCGCTCCGGCGCTGGACCCAGCTGCGGCATCCGGCCTGGCCGCTTGGTCGGCCACTGGTAGGTATGGCGGGGTGCCCAGTGCGCGCCGCGCCCTCGAACATCGTCGCCCACACCGCGGCCACGAAGCCGTCCGGCACCTCGTCATGCCACAGGTCCGACATGCTGTTCACAACGACCCGCAACCCGAGCCGGTCCGGCCACCGCGAACATCGAAGCCCTGCGCGAACGGATGCCCCGGCACCCCGCGCCAGCGCTCGGCGAAGATCCGGGCATAGCAGTTGTCGCAGCCTCGGAAACCTCGCGGCAGCCGGTCACCGGGTTCCAGGTCGCGCCTGCGTGGCCCGCGGCCGACTCCGCGCCGGGAACTCGCCTCGGCCACCGGACGTTGTTCAGGTTAGTCGCGGCGACGAGCGAAGCCGCGCCGCCCATCTCAGAGCGGGGCCTCACAACGAGGCCCCGTTGGCCATTTCGAGGGCTGGAAAACTTCCAACCCAGAGGCTGGCTGGAGAATTGAGGTGGGCGCCGTGGACGAAACAGTGGCATGGCAGATCGTGCTGACCCTGTTGCGAGTAGTGATCGCCTGGTTGGTGCAACGGACAAGGCCACTGCACGCGATCGCTCGGCCGGAACGCCGATCAACGCGGCGGAAGAGCCGCTGAGGTCCGGGAACGTCGGGTTGGGCACCGTCGGTGGGACACCCAACCCGACGTTCCCTGTTGCGGAGAAGGCGACTCCGCAACAGGATTCACCGAGCCGCTGACCATGCTCGCTGGCGACAGCGCGACCGATCCGATCCCCGCCGCGATCGAGACTCCCCGCGAGCTGCTCGTGGCGGCACTGCGCCAGACCGGTCGCCGGGTCTACGCGATCAACCCGATGGCGGTGGCCCGCTACCGCGAGCGCCACTCCGTTGCGCGCAAGAAGTCCGACCACATCGACGCCATGACGCCGGCGAGCATCCTGCGCACCGACGCCCACGTCCATCGGCCGTTACCGCCGACAGCGACCTCGTCTCTGGGCCGTGGCGGTGCTGTCGCGGGCCACCCATGACGCCACCTGGCGGCGCACCCGGGCCGGCCAGGACGGTGGTGAGGGCGGTGCACAGATCACGGACCAGGTCGTCCTGCTCCAGCTGGTCGGCGGAGGTGACAGCGTGGCGCGTCACCCCTACAGGCCAGGCGTTGCTGGCATAGCGACGGCGGCCGAGGAGGCTGCCCGGATCCTCGACTATTCGGAGATGGCAGCGCGGAATCGTGGCGTGACGTCGATGCCGAGCCTGGCGCCGGCGGTGATCGTGACCCGATGGCCGTTGACGTGGGAGGAGTGCCGGCCGGCCGCTTCGATGTCGGCGGCCGTGACTTCGCGGGCCAAGCGCAGCGCGTAGCTGGAGCTGTCGAAGGTGATCAGAACGGCGACGTCGAAGTCGAAGGAGCGGAAGACCGAGAAGATCGCGCCCGACCGGGTGTCCGAGCCCACGGCTCTGGCCTTCACCTGGATCCGGCGCCCGTCCGCGGCGAGCAGGTCGTAGGACTTGACCGAGTTCGCTACCAGCTCCCCGCCGTAGACCCGCGCGGCGAGGTACTCCGCGTAGTCGCCCACTGGCGCGTTTCGGGTCCGCACGACGTTCCGGTCGCGTAACTCCTGCAGGATCGCGGCGTACCCGCCCAGCAAGTCCGGAATGGACAGTTCACTCAGATTGTCGCGCGCGGGTTCCACGTGGTGTTCCTTCCGCAGACGAATCCGGTAGCCGGGTCGGTCCTTCATGGTGATAAACCCGGGCGGGTGCCGAAGCGTACCTCCGCCAAGGTCCGCGCCCGTCCCGCATCGAGCGGCCAGGAACCACCGGTCGGTCTTCTGGTGGCGCAATTCAAGGGCCTCCATGACCATCTGCCCGACCGTCAACGCGCTCGTCTACTGGGCCGAACGCGGCGACGGCGAGCCACCAGACGATCGCGCCGCCAAAGCTGCAGGGGAGAGCCCCGCAGTACCGGCGGCATGGGTGTTTGGTCTTCCAACATCACCCACCGGCACCCGTGGCAAGTACATGCAATAATAACTACACTTACAGATAGCAAAAACCGGCCATGCTCACCGGGAGGGATCCGACTCGTGGACGTGGTCGAAGCGGGGCACGCCGGGTTCGTCCGCACGCATCGGCACGTCCAGGCCCAGCATCCGCGCCTGCTCTCGCTCGCCGATTCCGCCATCCCCGCCGGGTGGCGCGGCCACGACGTGCCGATGCTGACCAGGCCGGGCTGGATCCCGCCCCGGCCGCTGCCGCTGCGCGCCGTCCAGCTGGACTGGCACGACGACCACGAGCCGCCCCGCGACCAGCCGGAGGCACGACTGCTGATGCCCCAGCTGACGACCTACAGCGGCGCCCTCACCGAACTCGCGGGCATGTCACACCTCTACGACGGCACCATTTACCGCCCGGTGCGCGTCGAGGCGACAGCGGACGGGCTGCGGCTCGGGTTCACCACGGGGAGCTACTTCGGGCACCTCGACCACAGCGAGGTGCTGGCGTACGAGGCCGCGGCACTGGACCTGGCGGGCAAGGACCTGGCCGACGGTCCGTACCGGCGCGCCCTCGGCGATCCGTTCGACCTGTCCAACCGGGTGGCTTGCCTCGGCATGGTGGTGCTGACCCTGCGGGTCGCCGACGGGCGGGCCGGCTTCTACCTGCACCAGCGAAACGGCGACCAGGTGGTATCCGCGCCCAACGTCACGCACGTGGTCCCGGCGGGCGAGTTCGCGCCCGCCCGGCCCGGGAGCGCGGCCCGCGCCGCCGGGTTCGACCTGTGGCAGGCCATCCTGCGTGAGTACGCCGAGGAGTTCCTCGACGTCGACGAGGCGTACACGGCCGGCGGCGCGCCACCGGACTACGACCACGACCCGCCGTTCCGCGAGATCACCGCCGCCTACCGGTCGGGCCGGCTCCGGCTGCACGTTCTGGGTGTCGGGCTGGACCCGCTCACCTGGACGCCGGAACTGCTGCTGGCCTGCGCGATCGATGACAGCGTCTTCGACACGCTGTTCGCCGGGATCGTCCGGCACGGCAAAGAGGGCACGATCCTCGCGGGCCCGCACGGGCACGGCCTGCCGTTCGACGCGTCCACAGTGGACCGGTACGCGCACGACCCCGCGACCCGCAACGCGGCCAGGGCCAGTCTGAAACTGGCCTGGTTACACCGGGAAACTATATGTAACTCAAGGGTGGAGTGAGCGTGAAAGGGATCGTCCTGGCCACCGGCACCGATCCCCGGTTGCACCCGATCACGCTCGCGGTCCCCCAGCACCTGCTCCCCGTGGGCGACAAGCCGATGATCTACTACCCCCTGTCCGTGCTGATGCTCGCCGGCATCCGGGACATCCTGGTCATCGCGAGCCCGTCGGACGCGTACCAGCGCCTGCTCGGCGACGGCAGCCAGCTCGGCCTGCGCGTCGACTACGCCGAGCAGCCGGAACGCGACGGCGTCGCCGAGGCGTTGCTGACCGGCGCGGACCACATCGGCACCGACCAGGTCGCCCTGATCCTCGGGGACACCCTCCTCCCCGGCCCCGCCATCCTGCGCGACGCGGCCAGGAACGTCGACGGCTGTGTGCTGTTCGGGGAGCCGAGCACCGGCCTGTACCTCTACGACGGCGACGTGGTCGACATCGTGAAGAACCTGCGGCGCCCGGCCCACGGCCAACCGGAGATCACCGACGTCAACCAGGTGTACCGGCGCCAGGGACGAGCGCGGCTCATCCGCGGATTCGCCCGGCTGGACGCCAGTACACCGGATTCCCTCATCCGGGCCGGGCAGTACGTGCGGGCCGTCGAGCAGCGCCACGGCCAGCGGATCGCGTGCGTCGAGGAGGTCGCCCTGCGGATGGGGTTCATCACCGCCGCACAGTGCTACCGGCTGGGCGCCCGCCAGTCGAATTCCCCGTACGGCCAGTACGTCATGCGCGCCGCCGCGATCACACCGCCCAGGCGTCCGGCGCGGACCCACCTCGCCCGATCGGCGGGAACAGCTTCTCCAGCCGGTCAACGTCCTCATCGGACAGTGGCCGCTCCGCCGCCCTGATCGCCCCGTCCAGCTGCGCGGGTGTCCGCGGCCCGATGACCGCCGCGGTGACGGGCGCGCGGCCCAGCACCCAGGCCAGGCCGACCTCGGCCGGGTCACGCCCGATGTCCGCGCAGAGCCGTTCGTACTCGCCGACCACCTCACGATGGGTTTCCAGCGCGAGCGCGGCCCGTCCCTGGGCCGACTTGACCGCGGTCCCGTCCGCGAGCTTGCGCAGCACGCCACCCAGCAGGCCGCCGTGCAGGGGCGACCAGACGAGCACCCCCATCCGGTACGCCTCGGCCGCCGGCAGCACCTCCAGCTCGGCGTGGCGGGTCAGCAGGTTGTAGAGGCACTGTTCGGACACGATGCCCAGCCGGGACCCGCGGTTCGCGGCCTCCTGGGCCATGGCGAGGTCCCAGCCGGCGAAGTTGGACGAGCCGACGTAACGGACCTTTCCCTGCCGTACCAGCAGTTCCATCGCCTCCCAGATCTCCTCCCACCCGACCGTGCGGTCGACGTGGTGCATCTGGAACAGGTCGATCCGGTCGGTTCGCAGGCGCCGCAGGGACGCCTCGCAGCCGGCGACGATGTGGTGGGCGGACAGGCCCTCGTCGTTCGGCCCGTCGCCGGTCCGGTTGCCGACCTTCGTCGCCAGCACGACCTGGTCCCGTTTGCCGGGCAGCCAGCGGCCGAGCAGTTCCTCGGTGTAGCCGCGGTGCACGCGCCACCCGTACATGTCGGCGGTGTCGACGAGGTTGATCCCGCTGGCGAGCGCGTGGTCCAGCAGCAGCCGCGCCTCGGGCTCCTCGACCCGGCCGCCGAAGTTCACGGTGCCCAGCCCGAGACGGCTCACGCGCAGGCCGGACCGCCCGAGACGAACGTACGGTGCGGACATCCGCTTACCTCCTGGAGTCGAACGGGGTCACTGCACGGTGAACTGGGCAGAGTGCCAGCCGGTGGCGCCGTCCGGGATCGGCGGGACCCGGTCGGCGGTCTGGGTGGCGCCGGTCCGGTCGGTGGCCCGGCATTCCACAGTGTGCGGGCCGGGCGCGAGGTCCACCTCGGCGCGCCACATCCGCCAAGTGTCCAGGTTGACCTCGGTGGCCAGTTCGGCGGTCAGCCACGGCCCCTCGTCGACGCGCACCTCGACCTTGGCGATGCCCCGATGCTGGGCGTACGCGATGCCGGCGACGCTCACCCCGCCGGCCGGGACGGTGGCGAACGCGGCCGGCACGTCGATCCGGGACTGGGTCTTGATCGGCGCGAACTTCGCCCAGCCCCGGGTGAGCCAGTAGGACTGCTTGTCCGTGAAGCGGTTGAGTTCCAGGTCGACGACCCACTTGGCGGCCGAGGCGTACCCGTAGATCCCGGGGACGACCAGCCGGGCCGGGAACCCGTGCTCGCTGGGCAGCGGCTGGCCGTTCATCCCGATCGCCAGCAGGCCCCGGTCGAGCACGTCGGCCACCGGGGTACCGCTGGTCCAGCCGTCCACACTGGTGGCGAACAGCTGGTCCGCGCCGGCCTTCACTCCGGCCCGGCCCAGCAGCTCCCGCAGCGGGACGCCGATGAAGTTCGAGGTGGACACGTACGTGCCACCGACCTCATTGGACACACAGGTGAGCGTCACGGTCCGCTCCACCAACGGCATCCGCCGCACGTCGGCGTAACGCAGCACCACCTCGTCGTCCACGGCGCCGTGGACGCGCAACGCCCAGTCCTCGGCCCGTACCCGCGGTACCGACAACGCCGTGTCCACCCGGTAGAAGTCCCGGTTGGCCGTGATGAACCGGGGCGTGCCGAGTGACGCGAAGTCCGCTCCGGCCGCGATCGGCGGCGCCGGCGTGACCGGGGTGAGCGGGCCCAGCACGGCGCGGGAGTCCTCCCGGCCCGCCAGCAGCTGGCCCCCGGCCCCGGCGACACCCGCCCCGGCCGCGAGCCCGGCCGACATGACCAGGAACCGCCGCCGGTCGGCGCTGGTGCCCTCGCCTCCCGCACGTCCGCCTCCCGCCCCTCGGCGAACGGCCGACGCGTGCAGCCACCGGAACGCCACGGCCCCGACGACCAGGCTGGCCGCCGGGGCGAGCAGGTCGACCGGCCCGAGGTCGGGCCGGGCCAGCACGGCACCGGCGCCCAGGCCGCCGAGCACCACCGCGAACACCGTGCCCGGCCACGGCCCGCGCCGCGAGAGCAGCCCGGCGACCACCGCGAACCCCAGCAGCACCACACCCATCCCGCCGATCAGCACCAGCTTGTCGGCGGGGCCGAAGGCGCGGATCGCGAACTCTTTCACCGGGGCCGGGGCCAGGTCGATCGCGGTGTTGCCGACCGCCACGAACGGTGACGCGTTGGGGTTGAGCACACCCGCCACCAGGTGGCCGGCGGCCAGCGCGGCGGCCACCCCCAGCACACCGACGAGCACCGCCACGCCCGACGGCAGTCGCGCGCGGCTAGGCGGGGGTGGCGAGGTAGCCAAGGTTGGCGCCACTGCTGTCATTGAAGTCGCCGACCACGACCCCGGACTCGTTCACGCCACACGCGGACATCCCCGCAGTGGCCGGCGGGTACCGCAGCGCGACGAAAGTGCTCTGATCGGTCCGCAGGTAGGCGTGGGTTCCCTTGGTGTCCAGGTAGAACCCGGCGACCACACCCGAGTCACTGATCGCCATCGCGCCCGTCCCACCCTCGTTCTCGCGCAGGTTCGGGTAGCCGAAGGAGGACGCCACGAAGGTTCGGCGTGTGCTGTCGCGGATGAAGACGCGGGTCGACTTGTCCGGCCCGATCAGCTGGCCGACCACCAGTCCGGCACCGTTGACACCCGTGGCGAACGTGCCGCCGCCGGTGTCGTCCGGGTGCCGGAACGTGTCCACGTGCCGACGCTCCTTTCCGGACCACACGAATCCCTTGGCGACGGCCTCGGACTGGCCGGACGGGTCCCGCGCGAAGTACCACCCGGACACCAGGCCCGAGTCGTTCACGCCGAACGCGACCACGGTCCCGGTGCCGTCCTCGGGTGGCGCTATCGGCTCGAACCGCTGAGCCGCCGCGGAATAGACGAACGCGGAGACACCCGTCGGGGGCAGCGAAGTCGTTCCGGGATAGCCGCCCTTGTCCGACTTGGCGTGGTAGTAGCCGACCGCGTCCCCGGCGCCGTTCACGCCGAACAACGCCGTTGTGGTCCCCGCTTCCGGATGGTCGAGGGCCGCGGAGATGGCGCCGTCGGCCGAGCGCAGGAAGCCGTGCGTCCCACGGCCGTCGGAGAAGTAGCCCGCGGTGTTCCCCTTGTTGTTGATGCCGTACAGGGTGGTCTTGACCGACTTCGGGTACTGGACGGTCACGTACGAGTAGTTCCGCTCCGCGACGGTCGCCCGGACCGTGGGCGTGGGCGGTTGAGTGGGAGTTGCCGGGACCGAACTGGTCGCGGGGTCGCCTTTCGCGCTGCACGAGGCGAGGACCGCGCCGCCGAACGCCAGCCCGGTGAGCCTCAGGAAGTCACGCCGATGAACCGTTGCCGATGGGTGAATGTGGTTGCGTCGCACCATGAATCACACCTGCCATGACGGGTCGCTCCATCTAGCCAGTTCGCTATAGGTTTGTCAATCGTCAGAGTCAGCCGCCGGCCAGCGGCGGCACGATGTGCACGGTGGTTTCCTCGCCGACCAGCACGGCGTCCCGGCCTCGGCGCGGGACGGCCTGGCCGTCAAGGTAAACGTTGTAGTAGCGGAACGGCTCGCCGTCCTTGCCGATGATCCGGTGCCGGTAGCGGGGTTCGGCCGCGGCGAACCGCTTCAGCACGTCCCCGAGGGGGCCGCCGGTGCACACGAAAGTCGATCCCGAGCCCTGGGTCCAGGCCGTCGACAGCACAATCGTCGCCATTCCACTCCCCTTGTCCTTAAACGCATTCAGGCGTCCGTCGCGCAGCGGAACCCGAGCGCGAAGTTCGACCAGCCGTCCGGATCGCCGTACATCCGCTCGGTACACCGGACCTGGTAACGGAAGTTCATCCACGAGCCACCGCGGATGGCGCGGTAGCGGCCCATTACCGAGCGGATGGTCGCGTCGCACTCCTGCGCGCCCCGGTAGAGGCTGGCGGTCGTCGCGGTCCACTCGTAGACGTTGCCGGCCATGTCGTGGCACCCCGCCGGGCTCACGCCCCCGGGGAACGAGCCGACCGGTGTGGTCAGCGGTACCGGCCCGGACCGCGCGTGAATCCCGCGCCACCACCGCTTCCACTGCTCCAGCGAGGTCAGCTCACCGGCGTGGAACTCCGCGGTGTTGGCCCGGGTCCGGTCCCACGTGTCGCCCCACGGCCAGAGCCGGCCGGTCAGCCCCCGGGCCGCCAGCTCCCACTCGGTCTCGGTGGGCAGCCGCTTGCCCGCGTACGACGCGTACGCGTGCGCGTCCGGCCAGGAGATGTGCACAACGGGATGGTCATCGCGGTTCCCCACGGCCACACCGGGTCCCGCGGGCGCCGACCAGCAGGCCCCGTCGAGCTCCGACCAGTAGCTGTCGGTGTAGACCAGGCCGTAGCCGTTGTGCTCCGCGTCGGTGACGTACCCGGTCGCGCGCACGAACTCGCGGAACCGCGCCACCGTCACCGTGACCGCGTCAATCCGGAACGGCGGCACGGTGACGGCGCCGGCGGCGGTCTCGTCGGCGAACCACTCCCGAGGGAACGCCTGGCCCTCGGCCTGCAGCCAGTCGAGCTGGCCGGGTTCGGCGCCGGGCACGAACTCGGCGCCGGGCACCACGATCATGTCGGCCACGCCCCTCGGGTCGCCCAGGCCAGTCACGTCGGTCATGTCCGCTCCAGTCAGCCGGGCCGCCGGACGGCGACGAACAGGCCCCGCCCGGTCAGCCAGCCGGGGCGGTAGTGCGCGTCGCAGCCGGCCAGGTCGAACGCGGTGAGGTACTGCTCGCGGGTGAACAGGCTCATCACTTCGAGCTCGGTGAAGCGGCGGATCCCCGTCGCGTCGGCCACGGTCCACTCCACGTGCAGCTGGGTCGCGTCGGCCACGCGCACCGACCGCGACACCCGGGACACGACCCGGTCGGGCAGCCGGACGAGGTCACCGCCGAGGTAGCCGTCGAGGAAGGTCTCCGGGAAATACCACGGCTCCACGACCAGCACGCCGCCCGGCACCAGGTGCGCGGCCATCCGGCGGATCGCGGTGGTCAGGTCGGCGGGGGTGGGCAGGAAGGCCGCGGCGGTGAACAGGCAGGTGACGGCGTCGAACCGGCGGCCGAGCTCGAACGTCCTCATGTCGCCGTCGTGCACCGCCGTCGTGGCCGGCAGACGGCTCAGGGCCCGCTCGCGCATCGCCGGCGCGATCTCGAGGCCTTCGGTGTGGCCGAAGTGGCGGGCGAACTCCGCCAGATGCGCGCCGGTGCCACAGGCCACGTCGAGCAGCGCGGTCGCGTCCGCGCGCAGGCCGCGCACGATCGCGGTGACGTCCCGCGCCTCGTCCTCCCAGCTCTTGCCGCGGTGGCGGTAGGTGAGTTCGTAGACCTCGACGTGGTCGGCGCCGAACGCCGCCGGTTCGGTGGGGATGCTCATCCCTGGGTTCCTTCGCAGGTTGCCGGAGAATGGCCGTTACCGAAGATCACTGCCCCGGAACACTATAAACTCACTTAGTAATATTGACCAGCCTGCCGGGATCAGCCCGGCCACACCAGGTACGCCGGCGCCGGCCGGCCCGCCAGCAGCCGCAGGGCCACCCGGTCCAGGCCCAGCGCCTCGCGCACCGCGAGGTTTTCCCCAGGCCACTTCGGATGGTCGATCTCGTCGAACGCCAGCACGCTGCCCTGGGTGAGGTACGGCCGCACGGCCCGCAACGCGGCGACGGTGGGCTCGTAGATGTCCAAGTCGAAGTAGGCCAGCGCGATCACCGTGTGCGGGTTGTCGGCGAGGTAGCGCGGCAGGGTCTCGCGGATGTCGCCCGCCACCACCAGTGTGCGGTCGGTGATGTGCGCGATGGCGTCGCCCTCGGCGTGCGCGTCGAGCACCTGCCGCAGATAGTCGGGGTACCCCTCGGGCAGCGCGAACCGGCCCTCGACGGCCGACGGGCTCACGCGGTCGATCTCGGCGACGTCCGGGAACCCGGTGAAGGTGTCGAAACCGACGATCCGCCGGAACGGGTTGTGCGGCTCGCGAAACCCGCGCATCGCGGTGAACGCGGCCAGGTGCCGGCCGTGCCGGACGCCGAACTCCATGATCACCCCCGGCACGTCGAGCACCATCCGGTACAGCTCGTCCATGGACAGCAGGTCGGCCATCTGCTGGCGCCGCATGAACAGCGTGAGCGCGTCGACCAGGTCCGACGCGGGCAGCGGGCTCCGCTCGAGCAGTTCGGCCAGCCGCGCCTTCATCGACAACTCGGCCGTGGAGTCGTGCGGGAAGACCTGGGGATCGCGCCCGGCCCAAGGGTCTGCGGGTGAGCTGTACAGGGTCATGGCGTCCCTCTCTTCAGCGGGCAAACTCGCCGCCCGACACTATCAAATTCTTAACCGACCACCTCTATACACATTCTCTTATATTAGCGAAGCATGTATGATTGCCGCGTGCACGGGCTACAAGTTGTCAGCGACCCGGTACGCCGTCGCATCATCGAGCTCCTAGCGGAGGGCGAGGCGTCCGCGGGCGAGATCGGCAAGATCATCGCCGAGGAGTTCCAGTTGTCCCAGCCGGGCGTCTCCCAGCACCTCAAGGTGCTCCGGGAGAACGGCTTCGTCTCGGTCCGGGTGGACGGGACCCGCAGGCTCTACCGGATCACGCCCGGACCCCTGCAGGAGATCGACAGCTGGCTGAACCGCTACCGGGCGCTGTGGGAGGAGCCGCTGTCAGCTCTCGAGAAGGAGCTGCGCCGGCCCCGCCCACAGTCCAACGGCCACGATCCGGATCAGCCCACCACGTAGTCGTTGCCCGCGTACCAGTCGCCACGGCCCTGCGGCAGCAGGTCGAGCACCTGCCACACCGGCGAGAGCAGGTCGATGCCGCGCTCGGCGCCGTCCGGCGGGAAGCTGGCGTGCATGGTGTGGTGGAACCGTACGTCCGACCCGTCCAGGCGCAGCACCGAGAACGCCGGCCGCGGGTCGCCCGCGTCGGTCTCGGCCCCGAGGTCGCGGTTGAACGTGTTCTCCCCGCAGGAAAGCAGGCGCAGGTCGTGCCATCCCCGGGTCCGGCCCCACGCCCGCAGGGCCGCGGGCTCGGCGCCCGCGATCACCGCGAGCGCGGTGTGCCGCGCCAGGTGCCGGTGGACGCCCTGCAGGCCATCCACCCACATCGAGCACATTGGACACGCCTCGCCGGCGCCGCGCTTGAACATCAGGTGGTACACGACAAGCGTCCGGTGCTCGCCGAACAGCTCCGTCAGCCTGGATCGGCGGAGCGTGCCGTCGGCGGTCTCCTCGGTGAACTCGTAGTCGTCCAGCACGGGCCCCGGCGGCAACGCGCGCCGCGCGGCGGCCACCTCCTCCGCCTGCTCACTCAATGCCCGCTCCTGGCGCAGCAGGTCGAGCCGAGCCGCGCGGTACTTCTCGTCGGCGCGGGCGGGAACCAGAACCTCCGGCGGAATCCTGGGCATGACAACCTCTCTGGCCGCGCGCGCATCCCAAGTGAGTACGCGACTTCGTAGCGAATTTACCGTACGCTGACCACCGACACGAGGCACAACTGGGCGGTACGGCCGAAACCTCGGTGCGCGGCCGAACCGCGAGGCGACCGATGAGCTGACTTAACAGATAGTTTCCTGCGAGCAGTGCACCCGCCGACCCCGGGAGGATTGTGATGTCCACGTCCGGCCGAAGCCCCCACCACCCGCCGACCGTCGTCGACGGCGGCCTGGCCACGGGACTGGAGCACGAGGGTGAACCGGTCGTCGCGCCCTGGTGGTCGGCGAAGTGCCTGCTCGCGGGACCGCGCCGGGAACTCGTCCGGCGGGTGCATGCCGCACACGTCGATGCGGGCGCGGCGATCATCACGGCGAACACGTTCCGCTGCAACCTCCGCACCCTGCGCGGGGTCGACCTGGACCCCGGCTCCGGCTACGCCTGGATGGTGCACGCGGCCGTCGGGGTCGCGCAGCGCGCGGCCGGGCCACGGGCGCGGGTGGCGGGCTCGGTCGGCCCGGCGGCCGACGCGTACCGGCCCGATCTCGTCCCGAGCGACGACGAGCTGCGCGAGGAACACCGGTGGCTCGCCGTGGAGCTGTCCCGGTCCGGTCTCGACCTGGTGTTCGTCGAGACGATGAACACCGCGCGCGAGGCCGTCATCGCGACCGAGGCGGTGCTCTCGACCGGCCTCGAACCGTGGGTGTCGTTCGTCTGCGGCGACGACGGCCGGCTGCTGTCCGGCGAGCCCGTCGCGGAGGCCGCACGAGCGGTGAGCGGTCTCGGCGCGACGGCGCTCGGGGTGAACTGCACAACGCCCGAACGCACCGGCCCGGCGCTGCGGGCGCTGCGCGAGGCGTACGACGGCCCGTTGTTCGCTCAGCCGAATGTGGAGGACCGCACCGCCGCCCCCACTGCCGAGGGGTTCCCGGTCGGCGTGAGCCCGGAGGCACTGGCCGAGGCCTTCGCCGGCTGGCACGACGAGGTCGGGCTGGCCGCGGTCGGCGGATGCTGCGGCGCGACGGCCGAACACGTCGCGGCGCTCGCCGCGCGGTTCGCGGCACACCCGGTCGGTTCAGACGCGTGACGGCGCCGCCGTCGGCCGGGAGGGCCGCACCTGCCCCGTGACGAGAATGCAGCCGCTCAGCGATGAGGAGACTGTCGCCATGTTCGAGCCGCACGACTCACCTCGTGTCGGCGCTCATCCAACTTCTGCACGCTGGGCTCACGAGAAGTTCAGAGCGTGGCGGGATGTGCCGCGACGGCGCGGTGCACGTCCTCGTTGACCAGGTCGATGTTCATCATCGCCCCGGTCAGCCCACCCTGTGCGGCAGCGTCGATGACCTGCGCCCGGTGGCCTCGCACGTTGCCGGCCGCCCACACCCCGGGCACAGCGGTCGCACCCGTCTGGGGGTCGGCGGGCAGGGTCTCGCCGATGAGCTGGCCGTCCATGTCCTTGGCCTCGGCCGTCAGGCCCAGGCCGGCGAGCAGAGTGTCCACTTTGGCCACCGACACGGGGAAGACGACGACGGCCTGGACTTCGGTCACGCTGTCACCGACCCGGACGCCGCTGAGTGCGTCGTCGGTGAACTCGACGCCGGTGACCCGGCCGGGCACCACGCTGATCTGGCGCGCGGCGAGCTCGGTGCGTTGCGGCGCGGTCAGTTCCACGGACTCGTTGGTGAACAGAGTGACCTTCTCGCTCCACTGACGCCACAGCTGCGCCTGGTGGAGGGAGGCGACGCCGCCGGCGATCAGCCCGATCGCCTTGTCTCGGACCTCGTAGCCGTGGCAGTAGGCGCAGTGCAGCACGTCCACGCCCCAGCGGCCGGCGACGCCGGGAATGTCGGGCAGCTCGTCGACGACACCAGTGGCCACCAGTACCCGCCTGGCGCCAACAGTGCTCTCGTCGGCAAGGGTGACCCGCAGGGCATCCTCGCCGACCCGTTCCACGCCGATCACGGTGCCGTCGCGGACGGTGCCACCGTACTGCTCGACCTCCGATCGGCCGATGGCCAGCAGTTCGCGCGGATCAACACCTTCGCGTCCGAGGTAGCTGTGGACCTGGGTGGCCGGCGCGTTGCGGGGCGTGCCCGCGTCGATGACCAGTACGTCACGCCGGGCCCGGCCCAGCGTCACAGCCGCCGCCAGGCCCGCTGGTCCACCACCGATGATGACTACGTCGTGAGTGCTCATGCGAGCAACGGTGCCGAGGCCGGTCGCCTGCCGCCAATTTCCTTGCCGGAACAGCAAACTGCGAAGCCGGTGCGCGACGGGAAGGTCAGCTGTGCGGGGCTGACCAGAGGCCGCGGTTGATCACCGGTTTGGCGAGCTCCTGGAAGTCGATGCCCGGGTGCAGTTCGCGGACCGTGCCCTCGATCACCAGCAACGACAGCAGCGGGAAGATCAGTTCCGGGGCGGCGTGCACACCGTGCGCCCGTTGCAGGTCGAACATCTCCGTGGCGAAGCCCATCAGGCTGAACTCGCGGGCGGGCAGCCCGTGGTTGCGCCGGACCAGGTCGGCCATCCGGTCCAGGAACCCGGTGACGTCGGCGGTGGGGCTGACCCCGGCCGCGCTCTCCACCACGATCTCGGCGCACCTCGGCCCGCGGCCCACGGCCATGTTCAGGAAGAACTCCGCGAACAGCCGGCGCAGCCGGTCGGTCAGCTGCACGCTGAAGCCGGCGTCCAGCACGACCACCTGGCCGCGGGGCGTGAAGTTCAGGTTGCCGGGGTGCAGGTCGCAGTGCACGAACCCGTCCACGAACAGCATCTGGTAGATCGAGATCAGCGCCGACTCGGCGAACTTCTTGCGCAGCACGGGCGCGACCGAGCGGGTGGCGCCGTCGAGGTCCTCGATGAACTCCATCGCGATCACGTTGTCCCGGCACAGTTCGTGGCGCACCAACGGAACCCAGACCCGGTCCACCACGGACAGGTTGCGCCGCAGGCGATGCAGCGCGTCCGCCTCGGCGCGGAAGTCCACCTGGCCGGCCACCGCGTCGCCCATGTGCCCGACGATCTCGCTCACCGGGAGCCCGGCGAACGCGGGCAGGCGGGCGGCCAGCGCCGCGCCCCGGCGGATCAGCCTCAGGTCACGGGCCATCAGCCCGCTGATGCCCGGCCGGCGGATCTTGAGCGCCACCACGCGGCCCTCCAGGTCGGTCGCCCGGTGCACGCAGGCGACGCTCCCGGCCGCGACCGGGACCAGCTCGACGTGGGTGAACAGCGTGCTCAGGTCGCCGCCGTAGGCGCGGCGCAGCTCCCCGGCGGTGCCGGCGGCACCGGTCGCGGGGACGTCGTCGTGCAGGACCCCCAGCTCGTCGCACAGCCGCGCCGGCAGGATGTCGCGCCGGGTGGCGAGCACCTGCCCTGCCTTGACGAACGTGGGCCCCAGCCGGGTGAGCAGCACCGGCGCGGCCTGGTGGAACACCACCGCCGCCGGGCGCCCGGTCACCCGGCGCCACAGCGCGACGCCGCACGCGGGCGCGGCCACGCGGAGCAGGACCAGGAACACCTGGAGCACCCGGAGCGCGTCACGCCCGATCGCGGTCATGCCGGCCTCTTTCCGACGCGGTCGTGATGCCGGGCAGCTCGATCGCCCGCAGCTGCAGGGTGGCGTGGTCGCAGTACCAGAACAGGCGGCCGTCCCAGGTGACCGCCGTGGGCCGGCCCCAGACCATCACCGGGAGGCGCTGCTGGCCGGTGGCCGGGTCGGTCAGGCGGACCCGGGACGCGTCACGGTCGCTGTGCACGAGGAACCCGTCGGACACCGTCACGCCGGTCACCGGGTGCCCCACCTCGACGCACTCGAGAAGGCGGAACCGGTCCGGGTCGCGCAGCTCGACGATGCTCAGGTCCGCGTAGCCGATCCACACGCCGTCGCGGCACGCCTCCAGGCCGGAGATCAGGTGCCCGGGCCGCGGGCTGGGCCACTCGTCCATCTCGCCGCCGGTGGCCGGGTCGAGCAGGCGCAGGTGCCGGTCCTCGCCGACCACCTGCAGCAGCGCGCCGCGCAGGGTGGTGAGGTCGCCGGCGACGTCCGGGCACGGGATGCGCCGCACCACTTCCCCGCTGGCCGGGTCGACGGCGCCGATCTGCTGGGAGAAGATCTCGGCGAAGTACAGGTACTCCCCGCTCCACGTGACCCCGCAGAGGTCCAGCGCGCGGACGGGGAGGTCGTGGACGATGCCCGCGGCGATGGTCACGGCCGCGTCCCGCCCCGGGCCAGCCCCACGGCCATCGTCCAGGTCTCGGCGAACCGGGCGGTGTCCCGCGGGCGTTCGAGCGCGACCTTCAGCGTGTCGCCCGGTTCGACCTGGCTGTGGCGGACCGGCCAGACCCAGCAGGCCCAGTTGCAGCCGGGGTAGCCGGGGAAGTTCGCCAATTCGACACCGGGGGCCAGGACGGCCTGGAACGAGCCGACGACGGCGTGCAAGGTCCCGGCCGTGGTGATCGGCAGTGCGTGGTGTTCGCCGCTGATCGGCCGCGCGCGGTGCCCGAGCAGGCTGTCGGCGGCCACCACGGGCTCGCCGAGCAACCCCGGCGAACGCTGGAAGAAGTGCAGCTGGGCGGTGGGCTCGGCGTGGTCGAGCACTGCCGCGAAGCTCAGGCCGTGGAACTCCTGTGACCACACTCCCCAGCCCTCGCCGTCGAACTCGACCGGGGCGAGCACGGTGCGCAGCCGCTCGGGCACCACCCGGCCGCCGTCGGCGAGGTTGTGCCGGACGAACGCGGCGAGGATCTCGGCCATCTCCTCCTCCGGGCCGAGGTTGCCCATCAGCTCGGCCACCACCACGTCGGCCTTGCGGGCGAGCCTGGCCACCCGGGCGTCGCCCTGGATGACCGTCACCCGGTCCGAGACCTGGTTGTCCCGCGCGATCCGGGTCGCCAGCTCGGCGGTCTCCGGGTCGCCCTCGATCGCGAACACGTGCCCGGCGCCGTGCCGCAACGCCATAAGCCCCAGTACCAGGGTCCCCGCGCCCACGTCGGCCACGACGTCACCAGGCCGGACGGTGGCGGCGAGCGCCCGGTCGTAGGCGTCGAGCCGGGTGCGGTCGGACAGCATGATCTGGTGCATCAGCAGGGTTCGTGGGTTCACGGCGTCCCTCTCTGGAAGAGCAGCCACCCGGGACACCGCCTGTGGCAGGTGTCCCGGGTGGGGTGACTGAGACGTTGACCGCTCAGACGTTGACCGCGGCGTGCTCGCCGACGATCGACTCCCGCATCACGAGCTTGGCCCCGGTGAGCCGGGCCTTGACCGTGTTGTCCTCGGTCACCAGGGCGGCGTCCGGGCCCTCCAGGGCCAGGTCGGTGCCCAGCGGGTCGAGGTCGTTGAGCCGGCCGGTCACGTGCACCGTGTTGGCGGCGTACAGCGTGCCGTGCGGCGTGACGATCTCGAACTGCGCGTCCAGGTGCAGGTCACTCGGGAACCGCACCCGGCTGAGGCTGTCCTCGGTGCCCTCGCCCAGCGAGCCGCCGGACGGACGGGCCCAGCTGGCGCGCAGCATGACCCGGCCACCGAGTTCGGCGCACTCGCCGACCATCGCGACGCGGGCCAGCTGAGCCAGCACGCCCGCACCCTCGTCGTGCTTCTCCGGGCCGAACAGCAGGATCTCCGCACCCCCGGCGAGGGAGTGGTCGCCGGCGAGGTCGACCTTCACGGTGCGACCGTCGACCTCCAGGGTCAGCTGGCCTTCCATCGAGATCTGCATGATCATCGACGGGTCGGTCAGCATCGACATGCAGGCGGCCGGCGCGGCGGCGAAGAACACCGTCGGCGTGATGCCGATCGCGTTGTTCTCGTCGTCGGACGGGTACCACGCCTCGGGCAGGGTCGTGCCGCGCACCACGTTCGGCGCCTGCACGAGCTCCTGGTGGTGGTCACCCCGCGGGTAGCCCAGGTACGGGCTGCTCAACGGCTTCTTGAACGGCGGGACGTTGTCCACGATGCCGTAGATGGGGATGACGTTGCGGTGGACCAGCCGCATGGTGCTGGTCTCCAGGATGCCGAAGCGGCGGATGTGGAACTCGGCCGGGAAGTTCCGGCCCGGCGCGATCTGCTTGACGTGCCCGGTGTTCGGCAGCTTCGGGTTGGACAGGATCTGGATCCGGTCGTTCAGCTCGTAGCTGTAGCCCTTGATGCCGACCTCGGGCGCGCTGATCAGCTCGGTGTCGAAGTGGGCGTGCCCGTCCGCGTCGACATGGTGCTCGAAGCCCGGCATCGGCCACTTGTTCATCTGAACGAAGCCGGACAGGTTGATCGTCTCTCGCTTGCCGTTGTAGTAGTCATCTCCGAAGACGACGGTGGCGGCGGCGAGAATGTGCGGACGGATCGGTTTGGGCGCCAAGCCCAACGATTCGTAGGTTTCCCTGCTCACGTGCTGACCTCCAGCGGAGTCGGGTGGGATATAGGACAACCTTCGAACCCCGAGGGTGCCGATGTGTCCTGCCGAACAAGACTACGATTTTATATAGCAATCCACAAGAGCCTAGGCCGGATCGCCCGGCCGGGCGCGCAGCACGACAGCGGGCTGGGCCGCGTCCAGCGCGGCGGCGCAGTCCTCGGGCGTGCCCGCGACGGCGACCAAAGCGGCGTACCGGCCCCACACGTGCCCCGCCGGGGGCGGCGAGATCGTGGTGCCGGGTCGCACGAGCCCGACCGCGAAGCCGACCTCGGCGGGCAGCGCGGCGGTGGTGATCTCGACCCCGTCCACTTCGCACACGGCGGGCGGGTACAGGAACCGGACGGCCGCGGCCAGCGCGCGGTCGGGTCGCGGATCCGGTGGGAGGCCACAGGCCAGCTGGGTCGCGACGGCACCGGCGTCCACCCCGGTCGCGGCGCGGCCGAGCATGGGGATGAGGTCCCCGCCGAGCCGGCAGTTGACCTCGATGACCCGCCACCCGTCGCGGGCCAGGCGCAGTTCGACGTGCGTCATCCCGTGGTCGAAGCCCAGTGCCTCGTGCGCGGCGGCCACCACGCGGTGCAGGTCGGGGTCCGGGCGCGCGCGGCCGTCGACCACGTGCCCGGTCTCCTCGAAGTAGGGCGGGTACCCGGTTGTCTTGCGGGCCGTGATCACCGGGTGGGTCCGGCCGGCCAGTACCCAGGAGTCGACGCTGACCTCGGGGCCGTCGACGTACTCCTCGACCAGGACGCCGTCCGGCCGGTACGGGACCGGGCCGACCTCGGCGGCCCGGGCGTGGGCGTAGCCGGCCGCGAGGTCCCCGGGCGCGTCGACCCGGATGACGCCCATGCTCGCGCCCAGGTCCCGCGGCTTGAGCACCACCGGGTACCCGATCCGGTCCGCCGCCGCGGCCGCCTCCTCGGCGGTGGAGACCACTTCGGACGCGGGCTGGGGCACCCCCGAGACGGCGAGGAGCGCGCGGGTGCGGTGCTTGTCGCGGCAGCGGTCCACGACGTCCGGCCCCACCCCCGGCAGCCCCAGCGCTTGGGCGATGTGGGCGGTGCCGGACATCTTCAGCTCGTCCCACGACAGCACCCCGGACACCGGTCGCCCCGCGGCGACCTCCTTGGCGGCGGAGACCAGCGCCGGGACGTCGAAGACGTTCACCACGGTGTGCCCCACCAGTTTCTCGGCCACCGAGGGGGCCGGCTCGGCCTCGGCGAGCAGCCACACGTCGGCGACCGAGCCCACGCTGTCGAGCAGATAGCTCCGGTAGCCCTCGAACACGATCCCGACCAGCAGCACCAGCGGCCTCACCGCCGCCCTCCTCGATCCAGCGGGGCGATCGCCCGCAGCGCGCGGCCCGGGAAGTCGCAGTACCACAGGTACCGGCCGTCGTAGGTGAGGCCGGTGGGGCTGCCGGTCGCGGGCTGGGCGAACACCTGCTCCTCGGTCGCGACGTCGTAGCCACGGATCACGACGTCCTCGAAGTCCGTGTAGTACACGACCCCGTCGGCCTCGGTGAGCCCGGACGGGTTGCCCGCCACCGGGAACTCGCGGAGGACCTCCACGGTCCCGGTCGACCGGAGCTGGACCACCGGCGGCTGCCGCAGGCAGACCCACACCCCCTCGGGCCGGGCCTCGGCCCCGCAGATCCGTCCGCTGGACGGCCGGACGGCCCGCCGTTCCACCGTCTCCCCGGTGCCGGGGTCGAGTACGAGGAACCGTTTGGGCCGCTCCCCGATCTGCCACAGCTGTCCATCGTGGACAGTCAGGTCGGCCCGCGCGCCGGGGCACGGAATTGTGCGCAGCACGGCGCCGGTGTCCGGGTCCAGCTCGTACACCTCGCCGGCCTGCTGGTCGGAGTGCCACAGGGACCGCCCGTCCCAGGTGAGACCGCAGAGGTAGGCGCCGGGCGCGGGCAGCGACCGGATCACGGACACACCGGGGTTGGTCATGGGCATGGGCACGGTTCCACACCTCTCCTTCATGCTCGGATCGATAAGTGTTACTAAAGTTAGATTCCAGGTCAATCGTGGCGATCACCTTGAGTACCACCCACCAAGCCCCTAAAGTCACTATCAGATACTTTTTCGAACTTGAGGTGAGCCATGACAGACCACGAGTCCGCTCTCGCCCTCTTCGACGAAGCCATGGCCTTCGTCAAGTCGGCGGCGCTGCGCGCGTTCGCCCGGCTGGACGTGGCCAGCCACCTCGATGACAACGTCCCCGCGTCCGTCCCCGCACTGGCCGAGGCGACCGGGGCCCGCCCGGACGGTCTGGCCCGGCTCCTGCGCTTCCTCGCCACCCGTGGGGTCGTGCGCCGCCACGACGGTGACCAGTACACCCTCGGGCCACTGGGCCGGGCGCTGCGCGAGAACTCCGGGTCGCCGGCCCGCCCGGGGGTCCTGATGTTCACCGACCCGCTCTTCTGGACCACCTGCCACCGGCTGGAGACCAGCCTGACCGACCCCGAGCCGGCCTTCGCCCGGTACTTCGGCCAGCCGATCGGCGACTACTTCACCGCCCACCCCGAGACCGACGAGCTGTTCTACGAGGGGATGGCCACCGTCTCCGACGCGGAGAACGCCCTCATCGCCGCCGCCGCCGACCTGCCGGCCACCGGCACGGTCGTGGATGTGGGCGGCCGCAACGGAAGCCTGCTGCTCGACGCGTTGCGGGCCCGGCCGGGCCTGGAGGGTGTGCTGTTCGACCGGCCGGACGCGCTGGACACCCGCAGGCTGGACGACGCCGGCCAAGACGGCCGCTGGAAGGCCGTCGGCGGCGACTTCTTCGCCGAGATCCCCCGCGGTGACGTGCTGGTGCTCAAGCGGATCCTGCACAACTGGGACGACGAGGACTCCACGCGCATCCTCGGCAACTGCCGCCGGGCGCTGGAGCCGGGCGGCCGGGTGCTGGTGGTCGACGCGATCGTCCCCGAGGACGGCCGCGAGCACCAGAGCCACCTGATGGACCTGATGATGCTCGGCGCGTTCACCGGGCAGGAACGGACCGCCACTCAACTGCGGCCGCTGTTCGAAGCCGCGGGCCTGCGGGTCACCCGGGAGATCCCGACCCCGTCGGTGATGTCCATTGTGGAGGCTGTGGCATGAGCGTCGAGCTGCACCGGCCCGGCGTGGCGGCCCGGCTCGCCGTGTCGGCCGCCGCCCCCACCGGCGGGGCCCGCGCCGCGATGACGTGGCTGCGCGAGCGCCGGCGCCGGGGCAGCTTCCGGGTGACGCCCGTGCCGTTCTCGCGGCTCGACGGGTGGTCGTTCCGCCCCGGGGACGGCGACCTGGTGCACCGCAGCGGCCGGTTCTTCACCGTCGAAGGAGCACAGGTCACCACCCCGGACGGCACGGGCCGCTGGCGTCAGCCGATCATCCGCCAGGACGACGTGGCCGTGCTGGGCATCCTGGCCCTCGAGATCAACGGCGTGCTGCACTTCCTCATGCAGGCCAAGATGGAGCCCGGCAACATCGGCCTGGTCCAGCTGTCCCCCACCGTCCAGTCCACCCCGAGCAACTACTCCCGGGCGCACCAGGGCACCACCTCCCGGTACGTCGAGTACTTCCTCGGCGGCCACCCCGGGCGGCCGCTGGTCGACATCCTGCAGTCCGAGCAGGGCTCGTGGTTCCGCGGCAAGCGCAACCGCAACGTCGTGGTCGAGGTGGACGAGCCGGTCGAGGAGCACGAGGACTACCGCTGGCTCACCCTCGCCGAGATCCTCTACCTGCTGCGCTACCCCGACGTGGTCAACATGGACACCCGGACCGTGCTGTCCTGCCTGCCACTGCCCATGGACGACTCGGCGCCCACGCCGGCCCGGTCGCTCGGCATGCACGGCCAGGAACCACGGCACGACACCGCCGAGGTCCACCGCTGGCTCCGGGAATCGCGCGAGCAGCGAGCCCTGTCCGTGGAACGCATCCCGCTCACCGCCACCGCCGCGGACGGCTGGGTCCAGGACGAAGCGCGGATCGCACACCCGAGCGGTCGCTGGTTCCGGATCATCGGCGTCGACGTCGACGCGGACAGCCGCGAGGTGACCGCGTGGTCCCAGCCACTGCTGGAACCGTGCGGGGTCGGGCTGGTCGCGTTGGTGACCCGCCGGATCGGCGACACCCTGCACCTGCTGGTGAAGGCGGACGTGCGCCTCGGCTACCAGGACGGGGTGGAGCTCGGGCCGACCGTGCAGTGCACGCCGTCGAACTTCCCGCCCGGCACACCCGGCCGGCCGGAGTTCCTGGACGCGGTGCTGGCCACCCCGCCCGAGCGCGTGCTGCACGAGTCCCGGCAGTCCGAGGAGGGCGGCCGGTTCCACCACGCCACCACCCGGCACCTCGTGGTCGGGCAGGACCCGGCGGCGCCCCTGGATCCCCCGCCCGGATACCTCTGGATCACCGCCCACCAGCTGGCGGAGCTGATGGTGACCAGCTGCCAGGTCAACATCGAGGCCCGCAGCCTGCTGCTCACCCTGCTCTCGGTCCTCCACTCACCGTCCGAAGGAGCCCAGTGACCTCCACCGCGACCCGACCGCTGCGGGGCGAGCGCCGCCTGCACGACGCCTCGTGGGACACCATCCGCGAGCTGTTCGCCCTCGACCGGGCGGTGACCCACCTCAACACCGGCACCGTCGGCGCCCTGCCGCACGAGGTGCTGGAGGTCAACGACCGGGTGACCCGGGAGTGGACCGGCGGGCTGATGAACGTCTACCCGCCGGGGATGTACACCGGCCACCGCGAGACCCTGGCCCGCGGCCTTGGCGTCGACCAGGACGAGATCGTCATCTGCCACAACGCCACCGAGGGTGTCTCCCGGGTGATCAACGGGCTGGACCTGCGGGCCGGCGACGAGGTGATCGCCACCAGCCACGAGTGCTACTCGGTGCTGTCCAACTTCAACCTCGTCCGCAACCGGCACGGGATCACCCTGAAGACGATCACGCCGCCGTCCGGGTGGGACGTGCGGGCCGAGGAGATCGTCGAGCTGTTCGAACGGGCGATCACCCCGCGTACCAAGGTGCTCGCGTTCTCCGGGATCACCCTGTTCACCGGGACGCTGATGCCGATCCGCGCGTTGTGCGAACTGGCGCAACGGCACGGCCTGACCACGGTGGTCGACGGCGCGCTGCTGCCCGGCATGCTCGACTGCGACTTCCGGGCGTACGGCGCCGACTTCATCTCCTGCTCGGGGTCGAAGTTCCAGTGCGGTCCACTCGGGACCGGGATCCTGTACGTCCGCAACAAGATCTTCCCCGAGCACAACCCGCTGCCGCTGCCGACGATCTGGCCGATCATCTCGACCTGGTACCCGATGGCGGGCGAGCCGCCGCCCCGCACCACCACGTCCGTCGCCAGCTGCAACATCGCCGACTACCTGCAGAGCGCGGGCAGCGCCAGCATCGCCCGCGGCGCCGCGCTGGCCGCCGCGGCCGAGCTGTGGGACGAGATCGGCCGGGCCCGGATCGAGCGGCGGATCTTCGACCTGGCCGAGCACGCGCGGGCCGCGCTGGTCGAAGCCTTCGGCCGCGACAACATCCACTCCCCGGGCGCCGACCAGCGGCTGCGGTCGCCGCTGATCGCGTTCCACCCGTTCCGACGGCCGGAGGACGCCTGGAACGTCAAGAAGTTCATGGCGTTCGTCGACCGGCTCGAGCACGAGCACCGGATCTGGGTCCGGTGGACCGAGTTCGACGTTCCCTCCTCGCCCCACCAGCACTACGCGGCCCGGGTCTGCACGCACCTGTTCAACGACCACGGCGAGATCGACCGCGCCGTGGCGATCATGCGCGACCTGGGACGGGAGATGTCATGACCGCGGACCTGCGACTGCCCGCGCCGCTCGCGCCCGGCGACCTCGATCCGGCCCGGGCCCGGCCGGCGGCGGAGCTGGTCCACCGGCTGACCACCAGGACGTTGTTCGGCTACCGGGCCGGGCCCGGCCTGCGGGACTGGCAGGCGGTCGAGCCGGTCGGGGATCTGGCCGCGATGGTGCCGTCCACGTACAACGCGGGTCTCGGCGCGAGCCTGCGGTCCTATGTGGTCCATCTGCGCCAGGGAGTCCGTTGGGACACCACACCTCCACGGCCGGTGACCGCGCACGACGTCGTGCGCGGCTTCACCCGCGTGTGCGCTCCGACCGCGCGGCCCGCCGGGATCGAGTCGCTGTTGTCGCTGGTCCGGGGGATGCGGGCGTACGCGGAGCGCTACGCCGAAGCCGTCGCGGGCCATGAGCACGACGTGGAATGGCACTGGGCCTTCCAAGCGGCGGACTCGATCCCGGGTGTGTTCGCCCTCGACGCGGAGAGCCTGGTGGTCGAGCTGGAACAGCCGGCCCAGGACGCCGTCGACGTCCTCGCCCTGCCGTGCGTCGCGCCCGCGCCCGTCGAGTACGACGACTTCGTGCCCGGCACCGCCGACTTCCTGCGGCACGCCCGCGCGACCGGTCCGTACCGGATCGCCGAGGTGGCCCCGGACGGCGGGATACGCCTGGAGCCCAACCCCGTCTGGGATCCCGCCACGGATCCCTTGCGCCAGCGCGTTTTCGGCACCGTGACCCTGCGAACCGACGCCCCGGCCCCGGACCTGCGACCCGAGGCGGACGTCCCCGAGGTCCTGCGCGCCTGTCTGCTGCCCAACGCCGCCCCGGGCCGCCCTCTCGCCGACCCGGCCCGTCGTCGCCTGGTCGCCTCGGCCGTCGACCCCGAGGTGGTCGCCGCGCACCTGCCCGGTGCCCGCGCCGCGACCCGGGTGATCCCCCCTGGCAACAGCGCCGGTCCCGCCCCGGCCCGCCCGGGCTTCCGGCCGGCCGACGTGACCGCCGGGGATCTCGTCCTGGTGCACCTGAATGACGCCGTCGTGGCGGAGGCGGTGGCCGGCTGTCTCTCGCGTGCCGGTTTCCAGGTCACGGTTCGCGAGGTGACCGCGGCGCAGCACGCCGAACTGCTGTACGGCCGCAGCGACCTCGAGCCCGACCTCGTGCTGACGTCCTGGGCCGCCCGGTGGCGACACCACAACTACCGCGCCTACCTGCAACCGCTGCTCACCCGCAGCGTCGACAGGCCGGTCTTCGACGTGCTGATCGAACAGGCGCTGCGGGCCGACTCCGATCCGAACGCCACCCGGGCCGCGTGGGCGGCGGTGGAGCGCGAGGCGCTGGAACGGGCGGCGGTGATCCCCCTGCTGCACGGCCCGCCGTCGGCCGCGCGGGCGCTGCCGGGGATGGGCCCGGTCACGCCCCTGTACTCGCTCGGCCTGGCCGCCGACCCGGCGAACCTGGCGCTCCCGGTGTGACCGGGTGACTGGGTGACCGCTCAGCCGGCCAGCCACAGGTTGGCCGCGTCGTACCACCGGTCGACGTGCGGCATCGGGATGGCGTTGCGCACGCGTGGGCTCGTGACGTGCAGGATCGTGGGCTCGCAGACCAGCAGCGGCACCACCACGGCCGCGTCGCACACGGTCCGGTCGACGGCGTGCCACAGCTCGCCCGACCGGGCCGGGTCCGGCTCCGAGAGGGCCTCGGCGATCATCTTGTCCACGGCGGGATCGCTGTACCCGCCGTAATTGCAGCTGCCGGCCCCGGACGGGGACTCGAACAGCGGCTGCACACACGTGCGGCCGTTGTTGCCGAACCAGTCAGGGGTCCAGGACGGGGCCGTGACGTCCCAGTCGCCGGCGAGGGACCGGGCCGGGTCCTGGAGGATCCGGTAGTACTCGTCGGCGTGCTCGATCCGGATCATCTCGACCTCCGCACCGGCCGCGCGGAGGTCGCCGGCGTAGCTGTGCGCGAGGTCGTCGTGCGGTGTTTCCATCCGGTAGAGCACCCGCAGCCGTATCCCGTTGTGGCCCAAGGCTTTCAGCAGCGCCCGGGCCCGATCCGGGTCACCTTGGCCGGCCGTGGCGCGTGCGGGCCGGTGGCCGACGTTGCCGGGCGGGATGACGCCGTACGCGGTCTCGGTGACCGTGCCGAGGTCCATCCGATCCAGCACGCCGACCAGCGCGGACCGGTCGACGGCGACGGCGAGGGCTCGCCGGACCGCCGGGTCCCGCAGCTCCGGCCGGGGTCCGCGCAGGTTGAACACGAGGTACGGGTTGAGCGCGTACCCCACGTGCCGGTCGATGTCCGGGGACACGCGGTCGTGGCTGATCACGGGCGCGCCCCAGGACAGGTCCGCCCGGCCGCTCTCCACCTCGGCGCGCACGACGTCGTCACCGACCCGGGCCATCCGCACCTCGATCCCGTCGATCCAGGCCGCGCGCAGCGGGTCGGCCGCCGGGTTCCACGCGGGATGGCGCCGCATCGCCAGGTGTTCGCCGTGCCGGTACCCGGTCAGCCGGTAGGGGCCGCAGGAGCGGACCACGTCGGCGAACCCGGGCCCGCCGGGGACAACGGCGTCGTACTCGACGGGCGCGGGTGACGCGTAGAGCGTGGCGAGGATGTTGACGATGTCGTTCGCGGGCCGGACCAGCTCGATCTCCAGCCGCCGCTCGTCGAGCACCCGCAGCCCGCTGACCTCGTGGCTGTTCTGGTAGGCGGCGGCGGTCGACGGGGTGGCGCCATCCCGCTCGATCGCGGCCCGGTAGCCGTCGGCGAACTCGGCCATCCCCCGCACGGTGCTGGTGAAGTAGCCCAGCGCGCCGGTTCCCGTCACCGGGCAGGCCAGCCGCTTCAAGCCGCGGACCACGTCGGCGGCGGTGACCTCACGCGGCGGGTCGGTGTCCCAGTACACCCCGGGCCGCAGCTCGACGCGGCGCACCAGCCCCGGTCCCGGCACGGCCACCGCCAGGTCCGGCACGGGCGTGAGGGCGTCGTCGCCGGCGGTGGTCGGATAGGTGAACAGCTGCCGGGTGAACAGTCTCAGGATCTGGTGGGAGAACGCGTAACTGGCGCACGCCGGGTCGATGTGGTCCATCCCGCCGGGCCCGAAGTACCGCAGTACCCCGCCCCGGCGGGGCACACCCGCGTCGGGCAAAACCAGCCCGTCGATCATCGGGCGGCTCCGCGCTCGTTCCGCTCACCCGCGCTCTGGCCGGTCCACCAGTCGTTGGCACGCGCCCACGCGACCGTCTCCGCCAGGCCCTGCTCGACCGTCGTGGTCGCCCGCCACCCGAGCAGCCCGGCGATCCGGGACGTGTCCGGGACCCGGCGCGGGATGTCCTCGTACACGGCCCCGAACGCCGCGCCGGTGTTCACCCGCACAGGCTCCACAGTGGACCCGACGGCGGCCGCGACCGCGCGGACGATCTCCGCGACGGTGGTTTCCCGTTCACTGCCGACGTTGAGGACCATCCCCTCCGTCTCCGGTGACGCCGCGACGGCGAGAGTGGCGGCGATGGTGTCGCGGACGTAGGTGAAACAACGCGTCTGTTCACCGCCGTCGTAGAGCAGCGGGGCGTCACCGCGAAGCAGTCGGTGCACGGTGTTGCTCACGACGTAGGCGGGCCGTTGCCGCGGGCCGTAGACGTTGAAGTAACGCAACGCGGTGACGCGCGTGCCGTAGCGACGGGCGTGGGCGAACGTCATGTGCTCGGCCGTGGCCTTGCTGGTGGAGTACGACCACCGGTCGGCCGTGGTCGGGCCCAGGACCCGGTCGGAGTCCTCGGCCCACGGGACGTTCGGGTTGCGGCCGTAGACCTCGCTCGTGCTGGCCAGGACCAGCCGCGCGCCCGCGTCCCGCGTGGCGTCCAGGACAGCGCGCGTGCCCATGACCGCGATGTCGATGACGTCAAGCGGGTCGTACAGGTACTGGTCGACCCCGACCAGCGACGAGAGGTGCACGATCAGGCTGGTGTCGGCGGTGATCTCACGGCGGACGAGGCCGGCGTCGCGCACGTCGGCGCGCACATGGCGGACGGCGCCGGCCGGGACGGCGAGGTCCGGGGGCGGGTCGGCCGGGTCCAGGACGGTGATCCGCCACCCGGCCGCGGCGAGCGCTTCGACCAGGTGGCTGCCGATGAAGCCGTGCCCGCCGGTCACCAGGACGTGGCGGCCGCGTCGGCCGAGCGGAATGGGTGTCTGGGTCATGTCACCGGCCGATCCCTCGGTAGCGCAGGTCATGGTCGTGCAGTGCGGTGATCTCGTCGCGGGTGTAGTAGCGGCGGCCGTCGAAGACGAGGCAGCCCGCCCGGGTGGCGGCGCGCAGGTCGCCAGGGGTGAGTTCGCGGTACTCCCGGTGCGCGGCGAGGACCGCGACCGCGTCGGCCCCGGCCAGCGCCGCGCCGATCGACGGCTCCGGGTCCTGCCCGAACCGGGCGCGGACCTGGTCGGGCTCGGCCAGCCCGTCGTGCAGCCGGACGGTGCAGCCGGCCCGGCGCAGTCCCTCCACGAACGGGACGACCGGGGTCTCGCGCAGGTCGCCGACGTCGTTCTTGAACGCCAGCCCCAGCACGGCGACCGTCGCGCCGGCGGGGTCCGTGCCGAGCTTGCGCAGCTCGTCGGTCAGGCTGCGGGCCGCGTGGCCGGGCATGGCGTCGTTGACGGCCCGCCCGGTCGTGATCGTGCGCAGCTCCACCCCGCGGTCGGCCGCCGCCCGCGCCGCCATCACGGGGTCCTTGGTCAGGCACGAGCCGCCCACGCCGACGCTGGGCAGCAGCACGTTCAGCCGGCCCGCGCCCTTGGGCAGCGTGTTGGCCGCGGTCACCACGTCCAGCACGTCGATGCCGAACGCGTCGCAGAACAGCGCCAGTTCGTTGGCCATCGCGATGTTGTGGTCGATCCACCAGTTGCTCGCGAGCTTGACCGCCTCGGCCACGTCGGCATCGGCCACCGGGTGGACCGGGACCCCGAGGTGACGCTCCCACAGCGCGGCCGCCGCGGCGGCGGACTCCGCGTCGATCCCGCCGACGATGACGGCGAGCTCCCGCAGCTGCTCGAGCGCCTGCCCCTCGGCGAGCCGCTCCGGGCAGTGCGCGAGGCCGAGGTCGATGCCAGGCCGCAACCCGTGGCCCGCCAGCAAGGGCGCGACCACGGTACGGGTGGTTCCGGGCGACACCGTGGACTTGACCACGACGAGCTGGCCCGGGCGCAGCCGGGGGGCGAGGTCGCGGCAGGCCGCCTCCAGCTGGGACGAGTCGAGGCGGCCGTCGGCGTCGACCGGCGTGCCCGGGGCGAGCAGGACGACGTCGACGGCCGCGGCCGCGGACAGGTCCGCCGACACGGTCAGGCACCCGCTCGCCAGCCCTTCGCGCAGCAGCTGCTCCAGCCCGGGTTCGGCGATCGTGCACCGGCCGGCCCGCAGCCGTTCGACGTGATCGCGATCGACGTCGTACGCCACGACTTTCAAGCCGCGCCGCGCGAACACCGCGGCCAGGCACAGCCCGACGTAGCCCGCGCCGACAACAAGCACGGACGGGTCGCGGTCATCGGGAAGGAAGCGCATGGGGTCGTCCTCCGATCGTGGATGGACGGTGCGTGGTCACCATCCGGCGCGGACGGTGTCGACGATGTGCCCGCGCTGCTCGTCGGTCAGCCACCAGCCGACGGGCAGGTAGCAGACGCGCTCGGCCACGGAATCCAGACCGGGCAAGGGTTCGCGGGCGGCCGCGACGGCGGTGTGCTCGTCGTTGCGCCGCGCGACGATCGTCGTCATGATCCCGGCCTCGGCGAGCCGGCGCATGAACCCCGGCCGGTCGTCGACCTTCACCGGGTACGCCCAGAAACTGGGCTCCCGGTCGTCGGGGCGGTCGGTGTGCTCCAGGCCGGGCACGCCCTGGAGTTCCTTGTCGAAGCGGTCGGCGTTGGCGCGCTGGCGGACCAGCAACTCCCCGGCCAGGTCCAGGTTGGCCAGGCCGATCTCGGCGTTGACCTCGTTCATCGGGAACCGGTAGCCCCACTCGGCGACGTCGTACGCGCCCACGGTCCGGTCGTCGTGGCGGTCGATGCCGAACCAGCGGGTCCGCAGCGCCCGCCGGTGCGACTCGTCGTCCGGGAAGACCATCAGGCCGCCACCACCGGTGGTCAGCAGCTTGATCGTCTGGAAGCTGTAGACGGCGGTGTTGCCGTGGTTGCCCAGCGGACGGCCGTGGCAGGTCGCCCCCCACGCCTGGGCGCAGTCCTCCACGACCGGCGGCCGGAAGCCGAGGCGGCGCTCGGCCCGGTCGAGCACCTGGTCGAGCCGGTGCAGGTCAAGGGGAAAACCGAGCCAGTGCACCACGACGATCGCGCGGGTGCGGGGCGAGATCCGCCGTTCCAGGTCGTCGAGGTCGATGTTCAGCGTCGCCGGGTCGGTGTCGACCCAGCGGATCCGCAGGCCGTTGCCCAGGATCGGCCAGTTGGACCCCTCGAAGGTGAGCGGGGTGGTGAGCACCTCGTCGCGTTCGGGGGCGGGGTCGGGCCGGTACGGGTCGCGTCCCGCCAGCAGGTGCAGGGCGAGGTGCATACCGGAGGTCGCGCAGTTGACGGTGGCGACCCGAGGGTTGCCGATCCGGCGCCCGAGTTCGGCTTCGAACGCGTCCGCGCGGGGCCCGTGTTCCAGCCGGCCGCTGCGCAGGACCTCGGCCACGCGTTCCGGGACGTCGGGCGCCATCGCCACCTTGAACACCGGGATCATCAAAACCTTCCCCTTGGTCGCGTTTCGCGGACTGGTCTCATGGGTCCCTAGAGCTGGGCGACGATCCGCCGCACCGTCTCCGCCGGGGACGGCAGTGCCTGGATCTCGTCCCGCACCACGGACATCCGCTGCCGCAGCCCCTCGTCCTGGATCAGCCGGGTCAGCAGCTGGGGGCTGACCTCGTCGGCCGTGCTCACCAGGCCGGTGCCGAGCTTGCGGACGGCGTCGCGCCCGGAGTGCTGGAACATGTCCCTGGCGTCCGGCGCGAGCAGTTGCGGCGTACACGACTCGGTCGCGGTCATGATCATCCCGCCGCTGCCGTGGTGCACCACCGCGGTGCACTGGCGCAGCAGCCGATGCAGCGCCGTCCACTCGACCGCGCGCACGTTGGCCGGCAACGGCCGCAGCGGGGCGACGTCGAGATCACCGAGGGCCAGCACGAACTCGGCGTCCACGTCGGCGGCCGCGGCCACAATGGACTCCACGGCCCCGAGCCCGAACGCCTGCAGTTCGATGGTGCCCATCGACACCGCGACCCGGGGCCGGCCCCCACGCCGCGGGCTGGGCCAGCGGTCGCCGTGCACCTCTCCCCCGCCGTAGGGGACCCACCGCATGAACCAGCCCTCCGGCGCCCGGTCGAGGATCATGCTCGGCGGGAACGACTCGATGATCACCTCCGGTTTCGGCAACGGCCGGGCGAGCTCGTACTTGTCGAAGAAGTCGCCGAGGAAGGCGGCGACGGCGTCGTGCATGCCGCCGGTCGCGAACGCGCCGTGGTTGCGTTGCACCGCAGGCACTCCGGCCCGCGCGGCCGCGAACAGGCCCGCCGTCGCCCCCTGCTCGTAGACCACCAGATCGGGTCCGAAATCGTCGGTGAGGGTGATCAGGCCGTCGATCAGCGGCCGGTTCACCGCCGCGATCTGGACTCCCCAGTCGGCCAGGTCGACGGCCGGGCGGGTGGCCACGGTCGTGATGAAGTCCGGACGATCCTTGGCCACCTGTTCGAAGGCCGCGACGGAGCTGAAGCGCGGCGCGATGTCCACCACTTCGAGGCCGGACCGGGCCGCGCGTTCGGCGTGCTCGGCCGTGGCGATGACCACGTCGTGGCCGTCCGCGCGGAACGCCCACGCCAGCGGGACCAACGGGAACAGATGACCGAGGCCGGGCGACGAGACGAACAGGACCTTCATCGGCTTGCTCCCAACGTGGGCCCTGAGCGCCCGATCAAAGACTATATAAGTCGATAGTCGCAGCGACGGCCGTCCTGGTCAACCTTGCCATCTCCGGCCAAATCACTATACAGTTCTTAATGCTTATTATGGATAGGGGCGGCGATGGCGACCTATGACGAGGCGACGCTCAGCGACGTCGGGACCGCCGGATCCGTCCTGGTCAGCGGCGCCGCGCTGTGGCTCGGATCGCCGGAGTGGGTGATCGATTGGCTGGCGAAGCAGGAGCAGTCGCTGCCCGCACCGTGGTTCCGCGACGAAACCCCCCAGACGCTCGTGGAGGTCGCCCCGTTCCTGATGGACCGCCACCCCGTCACCGTCGGCCGGTACACCGCTTTCACCGAGGCCACCGGCTACCGCACGGTCGCCGAGCGCCGCGGCTGGAGCCTCGTCTACGGCGCGGACTACTGGCACCAGGCGCCCGGCGCGTCCTGGCGGCGGCCCGCGGGCCAGGACGTCGGCTACACGCCGCCGCCGGACCACCCCGTCGTCCACATCGCGGTCGAGGACGCCGACGCCTACGCCGCCTGGGCCGGCCAGCGGCTGCCGACCGAGGCGGAGTGGGAACTGGCCGCCCGCGGCGGCGCGTATCGGATGTGGCCGTGGGGCGACCAGTGGTCGCGCGAGCGGGCCAACACCACGGAACTGTGGCTGGGCAACGCCGGCAACGGCCTGCCGGACTGGCGCACGTGGTGGAAGGCCCGCACCCACGACCGCGGCCCGATCCCGCTGACCACCCCGGTCGGCACCTTCAGCCCGCACGGCGACAGCCCGTTCGGCGTGGCCGACATGGCGGGCAACGTCTACGAGTGGACGGCGTCGCCGAGCCGCCTCTACGGCCCGCCGTCCCCCGACTGCGACCCGACCCTGCTGAGCGTGATGGGCCGGTTCCGGGTCATCCGCGGCGGATCGTGGATGAACCTGCGCTTCCAGACCCGTACCAGCGAACGGCTGCACGGTGATCCCACCGGGTGGGCCTGCTTCGCCACCGGGTTCCGCTGCGTCCAGGACTACTGAGGTCCAAGACTACTGAGGAGGGATGTCCCATGCCCCAGCTCATCGTCCCCGGCAGCTGGCACAACGCGACCTCGGGCAAGGCCCGCCTGGAGCTGCCGGCGACCACCCTGCGGGAACTGCTGGACGCGTTCGTGCACTCGCACCCCGACGCCGGCTACCGGCTCTACGACTCGGCCGGAAAGCTGTTGAACTACCACATGTTCGTCCTCGACGACGAACAGGTGCCCCGGATGACCGCGGCCGAGGACGTCGGGCTCACGTCGACCAGCCGCGTGGAGGTCATCCCACCGCTCGTCGGCGGCTAGCCGCGGACTCAGTCCACAGCAGACGGTCCACAGCAGACAGTCCACGCCGAACGCCACAGCCAGGGAGCGCAGCCCGAATGTCGATGAGCCCGCGGCACATCCTCGTCGTCAACGTCCAGGGACACGGCCACGTCTACCCGTCACTCGGCCTGGTCGGGGAACTCGCCCGGCGCGGGCACCGCGTCTCGTACCTGACCGGTCCGGCCTTCGCCCCGGAGGTCACCGCGGCGGGTGCCACGCCGGTGCTCTACAAGTCGGAGTTCGACGACTTCCACGTGCCCGACGTCGTCGGCGAGGACGACGCCGAGACGCAGCTGCACCTGGTGTACGTCCGGGAGAACGTGGCGATCCTGCGCGCGGCCCAGGAGGCGCTGCGCGACGACCCGCCCGACCTCGTGGCCTACGACATCATGCCGTTCCTGGCCGGACGGCTGCTGGCCAAGCACTGGGACCGCCCCGCGGTGCGCCTCAACGGCGGCTTCGCCGAGAACGAGCACTACTCGATGTTCGAGGCGCTGTGGGCCAGCCACGGCCACCGTCACCCGGCCGAGGTCGAAGCGGTGAACACGGTACTGGTCGACCTGCTCGCCGAGTACGGCATCAGCACGCCGGTGAAGGAGTTCTGGCGGGAGATCGAGGAGCTCAACATCATCTTCCTGCCCCGGTCGTACCAGATCGCGCCGGACACGTTCGACCATCGGTTCTTCTTCGCCGGGCCGAACTTCACCGGCCGGTCGCAGGGCGCGCACTGGCAGCCGCCGCGACCCGGCGTCCCGGTTGTGCTCGTGTCACTGGGGAACACGTTCAACGAGCACCCGGAGTTCTTCAAGGCGTGCGCGGAGGCGTTCGCGGACAGCCCGTGGCACGTGGTGATGGCGATCGGCCGGTTCCTGGACCCCGAGACGCTGGGGCCGTTGCCGCCCAACGTCGAGACCCACGCGTGGATCCCGTTCCACGCCGTCCTCGAGCACGCCACGGTGTGCCTGATCCAGGGCACGACCGGCGCCACGATGGAGGCCATGGACCTGGGCGTGCCGCTGGTCCTGATGCCCCACTTCGCGACCGAGGCGGCCCCGTTCGCGCACCGGACCGTCGAACTGGGGCTGGGCTACGAGCTGCCCGCCGACCAGATCGACCCGGCCGGCATCCGGGCCGTCGTGGACCGCCTCGCCGCCGACACCGTGGTCCGGCAACGGGTCCTGCGCATGCAGCGGGACGTCCAGGCGTCCGGCGGCGCGGCCGGCGCCGCCGACGAGGTCGAGACCTACATCAGGCGCCACGGACGCTTTTCACCCGATGGAGACGAGGGCTTTCCACCATGACGCTTCGCGACGTCAGCGTGCTGCTGCTGTACCCGCCGAACCAGAACCTGCCCGGCACCGTGTGCAAGCCGAACGGCTCGCTCGCCTATCCACACCTGGGCGGGGCGCTGCGGCATCACGGCGTGCCCGTGACCATCTTCGACGCCTGTGTGGGCGACGGCCCGGACGACCTGGACGCCATCTTCGCCAACCCCGTGGCGATCCCGAGCGGGCTGGTGCGGACCGGCGTGACCGACGAGCGCATCCTCCAGGTCGTGGCCGACCACGACATCGTCGGCATCACGTCGATCTTCACCGACCAGGAGTCGATGGTCCTGCACTGCGCCCGGCTGATCAAGGCGGCCTACCCGGAGAAGATCCTGGTTTCCGGCGGGGTCAACGCGCGCTCGCGGATGCCGCTGTTCTTCGCCGCCGGGTTCGACGTGGTGTGCCTGTCGGAGGCCGAGCACACCCTCATCGAGATCGTGGAGGCCGTCCGGCGTTCGGCGCGGCCGAGCTTCGCCGACATCCACGGCGTCGCGTTCCCCGACGGCAACCGCATCCGGGTCAACCCGGCCCGCTCGCGCGACATCGTGCAGGACCTCGACACCCTGCCCATGCCGGCCTGGGACCTGCTGCCCAACCAGCGGTACTGGACCCTGGCCCGGCCGCACTCGGGGATGTTCGAGCCCGGCGCCGAACTGCGCTACGGCACGATGATGACCTCGCTCGGCTGCCCGTTCCACTGCGCGTACTGCCACATCGCCGGCGAGGTGGAGGACAGCCTCCCCGGCCCGATCGGGGCGTTCCGGGTGAAGTCCGACGAGCGGGTGCTCGCCGAGATCGAGACCCTCAAGGGCCTCGGCGTGACGGACGTGTTCATCGAGGACGATTCGCTGCTGGGCAACAAGAAGCGCGGCCTGCGGCTGCTGGAGAAGATCCGCGGCGCCGGCGTGACCGTGTGCGACCTCAACGGCATCAACATCATCCACATGCTCAAGCGGTGGAAACCTGACCACGAGGTGCTCGAAGCGCTGGCGCTGGCCGGTTTCGCCCAGATCAACATGCCGTTCGAGACGGGCAACCTGCGCATCATGCGCAAGTACGCGAGCAACAAGCTCAACGTGGAGAAGGCCGACCTGCGCGGGCTGATCATCGCGATGAAGGAGTACGGGTTCCAGCTGTACGGCAACTACATGATGGGTTACCCGGACGAGACGATGGAGGAGATCCAGACGACCATCGACCTGGCCCGTGAGCACGTCTCCTACGGCCTGGACGCGGCGAACTTCTTCCTGGTCGTGCCGATGCCCGGCTCGCCGCTGTTCGACATGGCGATCGCGGGCGGCCACATCAGCCCGGACTTCGACCCGGACAAGATGAACATCTACAACGCCACGATGGCCAACACGCTGGTCCCCGGGCCGGTCCTGGAGGAGATGCGCGCACGCGCGTGGGAAGAGGTCAACTCCACGACGTGGAAGTCCGCCAAGAAGGCGTGGGCCACCCCCGCTTCGTTGTGACCACTACAGCCCGACGGCGCGCGCGTATCTCGCGCGCCGCCCCGGGTCGTGGCCGAGCCAGTCCACCAGGGCACGGAACCCCTCGGCCAGGCCCCGAGCCGGGCGCCAGCCGAGTTGGCGGCGGCTCAGGGTGCAGTCCGCCACACACAGCCTGGTGTCCCACTCCCGGGACGCCATCGTCGACCACCGTGGCCGTTCGCGGATCGCGAGCTCGCCCCGTACCAGCTCGACCAGTTCGGCCAGGGACGTCGGCGTGCCGCTGCCCACGTTGAGCACGCTGCCGCGCTCCAGGTGAGTCGCCTGCGCGGCCAGCACGAACGCCTCGCAGACGTCGGCGACATACACGAAGTCGCGGACCGTCCGTGGCGTGGTGAGCGTGGGCAACCGACCTCGCATGCCGGACATCGCGAGGGCCGGCATCAGGCGAGACGGGTCCTCCCAGGGGCCGTACGCCGTGCTGAGGCGCAGCGTGACCAGGTGGGCGTCGCGGTCCCGTGACACGGTTCGCGCGTACTGCGTCGCCGCCGCCTTGCTGGTGGCGTAGCAGCCGTGCGGCTCGGCCGGCTCGTGTTCCCGCGCCGGGTGGCCCTTGACGCCGTACTCGGCCGTGGAACCCGCCTGGACAAACGCCTCGAACGCGCCGGCGCCGGCCAGGTCGACGAGCCCGGCCGTCGCCCGCGTGTTGGTCGTGCGGATCAACGCCGGGTCGGTCTGCCACGAGTACGCGCCGTGCGCGGCGAGGTGGAACACCCAGTCCGCCCCGTCGAGCGCGGCCCGCGCCGCTGGGGTGTCGCGCAGGTCGATCCGGTGGATCGTGATGTCCCGGCCGATCCCGTCGAGCCGCCACGGGTCGCCGCCCGGCCGCACGACAGCGTGGACCTCATGGCCGTCGCGCAGCAGCCACCGGCAGAGGTTCGCGCCGACGAAACCGCCCGCGCCGGTGACGAACACCCTCCGGGTCACTGGCGGGTCACCGGCGGGCGGAGGCCACCAGTGACGTGGCGGTGCCCGCGATCGCGCTGGGCGAGAGCCCGAACTCCTCCTTGAGGAACGCCAGGGACCCGGTGGTGCCACGCGGCAGGTCGGCAAGCCCGCATCGCCGCAACCGGGTCGGCAGGCCGTGTTCGGCGATCACCTCGGACACGAGCGTGCCCAGGCCGCCGTCCACCAGGTGCGACTCGACGCTGACCGCGTACGGGACACCGGCCAGTACCTCCGCGAGGTCCGCGACGGGTGACGGGTTGAAGCTCTCGACCACCGCGACGGTCGCCTCGACGCCCTGCGCGCTGAGCTGTTCGGCCGCGGCGAGCGCGTCGGAGGCGGTCGGGCCCAAGGCGATGAGCGCGATGTCGCCGCCGGACCGCGGTGTCGTCAGCCGGCCGAGTTCGAAATCGCCGGGGATCTGCTGGCTGCCCTTGGAAAGGCGGTAGTAGATCGGCCGCGGCAGGGCGTAGGTCTGCTCGAACGCGTCGCGCGCGTGGGCGTCGTCAGCGGGGACGATGACCGTCAGCCCTCGTTGCATGCGGAGGATTCCGACGTCCTCGAGGCTGTAGTGGGTCGCGCCGTTGTTGCCGTACTCGAACCCGCCGCCCATGCCGACGATCCGCACCGGCAGCTGGTGCAGGACCGGGCCGTTGCGGATGAACTCGTACGGCCGCATCGTCGCGAACGTCGCGATCGAGTAGACGTACGGGATCAGGCCGGACTCGGCCAGGCCGGTCGCCACCCCCACCATGTTCTGTTCCGCGACGCCGACGTTGAAGAACCGGTCCGGGAACCGCTCGGCGAACGGCTCCAGCATGTTGAACCCGAGGTCGCCGGTCATCAGGACGACCCGGGGGTCCCGCTCGGCCAGCGCGGTGAGCGTCTCGACGAACGCGGCCCTCATCGGGGCTCCCCCGCGGCGGTGACCTCCGCGGCGGCGGCCGCGTACTGCTCGTCTGTCAGCGGGAAGTAGCGCCACGCGACCTGGTGCTCCATGAAGGAGACACCGCTGCCCGCCGTGGTGCGGGCGATCAGCACGTGCGGCTGGGGCGACGTGGGGTCGATCGCGTCGATCGTGGCGCGCAGCGTGTCCACGTCGTGGCCGTCGACCTCGTGGACGGACCACCCGAACGCCTGCCAGCGGGCCGCGAGGGGCTCCAGGTCCAGGATGCGCTGGGTCGGTCCGCACGCCTGCTGGCCGTTGGCGTCGATGATCGCGACGAGTGAGCCGAGCTGGTGGTGCGCGGCGAACATGGTCGCCTCCCACACCGATCCCTCGTTCAGCTCCGCGTCGCTGATCAGCACGAACGTGCGCCGGTCCTGCCCGAGCAGGCGGGCCGCCAGCGCGCTGCCGGCCCCGTAGGACAGGCCGTGCCCGAGGGAGCCGGTGGAGAAGTCGATCGGGTCGAGCACGTGCTCGGGATGCGCGCCGAGCACGCTCCCGTCCGCGCAGTAGGTGTTGAGCGTCGCCCGGTCGATCCGGCCGGACTCGTACAACGCGGCGTAGAGCGCGAGCACCGCGTGGCCCTTGGAGAGGATGAACCGCTCGCGGTCCTCGCCCGTGCCGCGCAGCACCCCGCCGTACAGCACCGCCACGATGTCCGCGATCGACAGGGCGGAGCCGATGTGCCCGAACCGGGCGCGGTGGGACTGTTCCAGGATGTGCAGCCGAATCCGGTGCCGCAGCGGGAGGTTCGCGGCCGGTGTTCCGGTGTGCGGTTGGCGGAACGACGTAGTTGGCATCGAGATGGTCTCCGTTCTCGACGCGACCACCGACGCCGCCGCGCGGCGGGGTCACCGCCGCGCGGCCGAACAGACACGGGGTCGCCGGTTATTCGGGGGTGTAGAACTTCAGCGTTTCGTCGGCGGCCTTGTGCACGTCCTTCGCGGGCGCCACCTTGGCCTTCTCCAGCACGTCGGCCCAGGCGCGCACGGACAGCTTGGTGAACTCGATGGCCTCCTCGGACTCCATCCACCACGCCTTGTCGACCTCCTCGCCGGCCAGGTACTGGCCGAACCCGACCAGCGCGGGGTCCCAGCCCACACCCACGGCCAGCACGTGGCTGATCGCGTCGTCGCCCTCACCGGGTCCGACGTGCTCGAGCTCCAGCGTGGTGCGGGACTTCCCGTCGGCCGTCAGGGTCATGATGAGCTCCTGGGCCGGGTGACCCTCGGCCACCCAGGTCAGGTGAATCCGGCGCGGCTTGTCGCACTCGATGATGTCGCCGCCGGCGTGGTTCTCCAGCTGGAACTTCCCGCCCTCCTTGAGGTCACCGGTGACCGGCAGGAAGAACCGGGCGATCCGGTCCGGGGTGGTGAGCGCGTCCCAGACCTCCTCGGGGCTCGAGTCGTACGTGCGCGCGATCACCGCGGAGTACCCGGGACCATCGGAAATCTTCCGGGACCGCACCTCACGCGAGGTCTCCTTGATCCAGCCATTGATGGTCATAAAGAAATTCATCCCCTTCGATTCGGTTCGACGTGAACTTCTGCGAGATCAATACTCACATATCACGTAGCGATCGACATCTCGGGGGTGTGGTCGACGCGGGCCAGTATCGCCGCGGCGGCACGGGCCGCGCCACCGGAATCCTGGATCCGCTGCCGCATTTCCCGGATTCTGTTGAGCGTTTCACTGTCAACAGCCAGTTGATCTACCGTCTGGCGCAGGGTTTTCGCGTCGAACTGGTCGGCGAGCACGCGTCGGCCGAGCCCCAGCTCCACGATCCGCCGGGCCATCGGCTCGACCTCGAACGCGTAGTGCGGAACGGTCACTATCGGGGTACCCCAATGGAGGGCTTGCATCACCGTGCCCATTCCGCCGTGGGTCACGCAGATACTCGCGTGTTCCAGTACCGCGAAGTGCGACAGCCAGTTGTGGACTTCGATGTTGTCCGGCAACGGACCCAGCTCATCGGAGTCGACCCGGCTACCCAAGGTCATGACCACATGCCAGCGTGTGTCGGCGAACGCCTCCACGCAGGTTCGGAACCACTCGGGATGGTCGTTGAAACTGGTGCCCAGGGAGATCAACAGAACCGGACGGTCGTCCGGCGGCGTCCAGCGCTCACCACGTTCCTCGAGCGCCGGTCCGACAAACAGGAACCGGTTGTCGAAGGTGTCCCCGGCGAACTGGAACGCCTGGGGGATGAAAACCAGGTTGAAATCCGAGATCCCGTACCAGAAATCCTCCAGATCGGACAGTTCGTCACCGGAACTCAGCACTTCGGCCAGCTCCGTGCGGAACCGCTCGAACGTCAGCGGCGCGGGAATGCCCGAAGCGTCCACCATTTCCTGATAGTAGGAGTACTTGTCATTGGTCGCGAAGCCGACGCTGATCCGCACCGCCGGCTTGTGCCAGCGGTGGGTCAGCAGTTTCCCGGCGATGAACGGCGCGTCCTCGTACAGGATCACGTCCGGCGGAGCGTCGTCGAACGCCGCCGCCGCGGCCTCGAGTATCCGCACGTTTTCCTTGAGGTACAACAGATGCGGCACCGTCGGGTCGTCGGACGCGAACACCTCGGCCGGATCCAGCCCCGCGAGCGCCGACTCGTAGGTCACCACCGACGCCCCGAACGAGGCCGTGGCCTCGGCGAACTCGGGGGTGGTCAGGTGGATGACCCGGTGCCCGCCGCGGGTCAGTTCGCCGACCAGCGACAAGGTGGGATGCACGTTGCCGGCATGGGGTCCGGTGAGGAGCAGCGCCGTGATCATACTTCCGTAATATATACTTAGTTTCCGGCACTGGCTACCACCGTCAGCGGTTGGTCGTGCGGCCGTACTGGCGGATCGCCAGCGGCACGAAAACGACCAGGATGCCCACGATCCACAGCAGGCTGTAGGTCACCGGGTGGCTCAGCGGCCACGACGGCGGCACCGGGGTCGCGGGGCTGATGTTGCCGAACAGCTCCCGGGACGCCTGCGCGATGGCCGACACCGGGTTCCACTCGGCGAAGGTCCGCACCACCACCGGCAGCGGCTCGGCGGGCACGAACGTGGTCGCCAGGAACGTCAGCGGGAAGATGACCACGGCCGTGGCGCTGTTGAACACCTCCACACTCGGCACGAGCAGCCCGAAGTACGCCATCACCCAGGAGAACGCGTACGCGAACAGCAGCAGAAGCAGCACCCCGAGGATCGCTTCGCCCACCGAGGACCCGATCCGCCAGCCGACCACGAGGCCGGCCAGCATCATCACGCCGATCGACAGCAGGTTGTAGACGATGTCGCTGGTCGTGCGGCCGACCAGCAGCGCCGAGCGGGCCGCGGGCAGGGACCGGTACCGGTCGATGATGCCCTTCTGCACGTCCTCGGCGACGCCCAGGCCGGTGAAGGTGGCACCGAACAGGATGGTCTGGGCGAAGATCCCGCCGAGCAGGAACTGGCGGTAGTCGCCGCCGGGGATGTTGATGACGTTGCCGAACACGAACGCGAACAGCAGGATGAACATGAACGGCGAGATCAGCATCATCACGATGACCTCGGGCATGCGCTTGACCTTGATCAGGTTGCGCTGCGCGATGATCGCGCCGTCGGAAAGGGCCTTGATCGCCGTGGTCACGACTTGACCTCCTGCTTGGGACGGGCGGCGGCGTCCGCGCCCGGTTCGGTCGGCTCGGGCGGATCGGACGACTCGGCGGCGTGCCCGGTCAGGGAGAGGAACACGTCGTCGAGAGTGGGCCGCCGCAGGGAGAAGTCCAGCAGCGGCACCTTGGCGTCGCCCAGCGACCGCAGCAGGTGCGACAGCTCCTCGGGCCCGCCGGTGTTGGGGGCGGTCAGCCGGCCCGAGTCGCGGTCGACCCGCACGTCGTCCAGGCCGACCCCGCGCAGCGCCCGCTCGGCGGCCTCGAGGTCGCGGTTGTGCTCGACCACGACCTCCACCCGGTCACCGCCGACCGTCCGCTTCAGCTCGTCGGGCGTGCCGTGCGCGATCTCCTTGCCCTGCGCGACCACCACGACGTCGTCGCACAGCCGGTCGGCCTCCTCCATGTACTGGGTGGTCAGCAGCACGGTGGAGCCGTTGTCCACCAGCGCGCGGATGGTCTCCCACAACTTGTTGCGGCTGAAGGGGTCCAGGCCGGTGGTCGGCTCGTCGAGGAACAGCACCATCGGCTCGGCGACGATCGCCGCCGCGAGGTCCAGCCGCCTGCGCATCCCGCCGGAGTACGTCTTGACGCGCCGGTTGCCCGCGTCGGTCAGGCCGAAGTCGTCGATCAGCGTCTTGGCCCGCGCGCGGGCGGTCGCCGACTTGAGGCCGTAGAGCCGGCCGACGATGTAGAGGTTCTCGTAACCGGTCAGGTATTCGTCAACGGCCGCGTTCTGCCCGGACAGGCCGATGTGCTCCCGGGCCCGGCTGGGGTCGGCCCGCACGTCGACGCCCGCGATCGTCGCCTGTCCCTCGTCGGGTTCGAGCAGGGTGGTCAGGATGCGGACGGCGGTGGTCTTGCCGGCGCCGTTGGGGCCCAGCAGCCCGAGCACGGTGCCGTCCGGGACCTCCAGGTCGAGACCGTCGAGCGCGACGACATCGCCGTAACGCTTGACGAGCCCCGACGCCGTGATGGTTGCGTTCATGCTCTGCACCTGTCGTCGTTGGTGGTCGCTAACGCTGCTGCACCATTCGTTAGCGATTTCTTCAGGCCGGCGTGCGGCAGATCAGCTGCCAGAACCGCGCGATGTCGCGGTACGGGGCACGGGAGCACAGGGCCAGTTCCAGTTGTGTCGTCCGGCGGAGCCACTCCGGATCGTGTTTCACCTCGTCGTCGGACACCAGGTCGATGACCGTGCGCAGGCCCAGCGAGGCGGTCACGGCCGCGCCGGCGGCCTGGACGGCGGTGGTCACGGCCGCGCGTTCCAGCCGGCGCATCGGCACGCCGACCGTCTCGGACCGGCGCGTCGGCGCGTCGAGCATCTCCAGTCCCCGCACCGGGTCCCGGTCGCGGATCGCCGCGGCGAGGACGTCCATCGCGGGGTTGGGGGCGATGAGCGACAGCGTTCCGCCGGGTCGCGCCGCCGCGACGAGCCGGGCGACCAGTTCCGCCGGATCGTCGCGGTAATGCAGGACGTTGTGGCACAGCACCAGATCCCAGCCGGTCGAGTGGTCGGGGACGGGAAGGGGGCGCGGGTCGTCGAGGTCCACACGCTCGACCCGTAACCGCCCGCGGTCCAGGCCGTCGCGGTCAGCCGCCGCGACCGCCTCGGCCAGCAGCACCGCGGAGCCGTCGAGGATCGTCACCCGATGGCCGGATGCCAGCAACGGCAAGGAATCGGCACCGTTCGCACCGCCCACGTCGAGCACGTTCCAGGTCGCCGACGCTTCCGGCAGCTGGTCCAGGACGTGCCGGACCAGTGCGTAGTAGACGCGGGCCCACGGGGATCGCTGCCAGGCGAGCCAGTCCTCGGCCGCGTGGTCGAACGCCGCGCCGGCGTCCGGGGAAAGGGTGTCGCTCATGGCGTCACCACGGTCCGGGCCCGGTCAGGACTTCTGCTGGAGCAACCGGACGTAGGCCGCCTCGATCACCTGCGACCAGGCCATTCCGGCGTCCCGGCTGAGCGCCGCGTCCTCCTCGTTCGGCTCGTACCACTCCATCGACGGCTTGTTCGGCAGTTCGCCCGCGAGGTAGCGGCCCAGGTACTTCAGCGGCGGCTCCCAGCCGGCGCCGACGCCCCAGTCACCGGTCTTGGGGTCGCTGGACACGAGCACGTCCCGGACCGAGGCGTGCTCCAGCTCCAGCTGGGTCCCGCCGTCGACCGTCGTCAGGCGGATCTCGACCTCGTCGGGCACCGCGCCCTCGAACGACCAGGTCAGCCGGAGCAGGTGCGGCGCCTCGCACTTGAGGATCTCGCCGTCGGCGTTCATCTCCAGCGCGAACGTGCCGCCTTCGCGCAGGTCGCCGCTCACCGGGAGGAAGAACCGGTTGATCCGGTCGGGTTCGGTGATCGCGGACCAGACCTCGTCGATCGGGGCCGGGTAGACGCGGCGCATGATCGCCGAATGGGCGTCACCGGCGCCGATCTTGCGCTGCCCGATCTCGCGTTCGGTCAGGTCCACCGGGTGCGGGGTCTCGCCGCCACTCATGTCTCTCCATCCGGTCCCGCCGGCCTCGTCCCGCCAGCGCCTGCAGCGGACTGTATCACAACAGGCCTATATAAGGACACAGTGATTGTGGCGGGTCGCTGCCGAAGCGTATAGCGGTGCAGTGTCGGAGCCCGGCTCCCGTGACACCCTTCGCTCAGACGTAACCGTGCTCGACGATCGCCTGCGCACGGTCGGTGTACGCCTCGGGCGAGCCGGGGAGTTCGGTGGCCAGGCCGTCGACGTAGCGGTTGAACAGGCAGAAAGTGGCCGCGATCAGGACCGTGTCGTGGATCTCGGTTTCGGTCGCGCCCGCGGCTTTCGCGGCCTTGACGCTGGCCGCGTCCACCTTGCGGCCGTCCTCGCGGGTCAGGAGGGCGATCGTCAGCAACGCCTTGAGCTTGGCGGAGATCGGTGCCGACTCGTGGTCCCGGGTAGCTTGCTCCACAAGGGATATACCGCCGTCGATCTGGGCGGCCGCGAACGCTTCGTGGGCCGAGGCGCAGAAGACGCACTCGTTGCCCCGGGACACCGCCGCCGCGATCAGCTCCCGCTCGCCCCTCGACAGGGTGCTCGGCCCGCGCAGCAGGACGTCGGCCAGCTCGGACAGCGGCTTGGCGGTCTCCGGCCGGTAGTCGAAGAGTCCGATGATGCCCGGCAGGGTGGGGTCCACCTCGATGTGCGGCACGCGAGCCTCCTGAAGGCAGAGTGTCGGGTGATCTCGATGTTATCAGCGCGGCCCGGCCGCTCGGTACGTCTTCTTGAACCAATCTCAGCAGCCGGTGATCGAACCCGCGCAGTCGTCCGGCGCGTTGCCGGTGATCTGGCCGCCGGTGACCGTCATGGTTCCACCGGACACGTTGACGATCCCCCCGCCGGGAGCGCCGGCAGTGTTGCCCCGGACGGTGCTGTCGACGACCCGGAACAGGCCGCCGGCCCCGTTCGCCAGCCCGCCACCCGGTCCCCCGGCCTTGTTGCCGGTGACCTCGGTGCGTTCCACGATCACGGTGGCGCCGCTGCCGTTCAGCACGGCCGCGCCCGAGCCGCCGGACGTGTTGCCCGAGATCCGGCTGTCGGACACCGTGACGGGACCGCCCGCGACCACCACCACGGCGCCGCCCTCGTTGTCCGCGACGGTGGAGCCGATGATGTGCACGGTGCCGGTGTTGGTGATCGCGCCCGCCGACAACGGCGACACGTTGCCGCTGACCTCGCTGCCGTCGAACGTCATCTCCCCCGCGCTGTTGACCACGGCGGAGCCGCCGTCGGCGTGGTTGCCGGTGAGCTTCGTGTTCTTCAGCAGCACCGTCCCGTTGCTGCTGCCGATCCCGCCGCCGTAGAGCGAGGTGTTGTCCCGGACCACGCAGTCGATCAGGGTGAGCGTCGCGTCGACTCCGGAACTGCTGATGCCGCCGCCGTTGCCGGTCGACGTGTTCCCGGCGAGCTCGGTGCGGACCAGCCGCATGGCGCCGCCGCTGTTGTCCACCCCGCCGCCGAACCGTGAGCTGTTGCCGATGATCCGGCTGTCGGTCACGTCGACCGATCCACCCCACGCGTTGAGGATCGCGCTCTTCGTGCTGCCGGTCAGGGTGACCCCGGACAGCGTCAGCGTGCCGCGGTAGCGGACGTCGAAGATGGAGTCACCGCCGCTGAGCACCACTCCCGCGGCCGCCAGGCTGAACTTGCCGGTCAGCGGCTCCAGGCCGGCGGGCCCGATCGGCACCACGCACCCGGCCGGGCTCGCCACGACCTGCTTGGTCACCACGGCACCGGCGTTCGCCTGCTCGATCCAGCCGTTCAGGTCCGTCTCGGTCACCGTCGTGCAAGACACCGCCGCTCCGTCCGATGTGGACTCCGCCCACGCCGGTGGAGCTGCCACGATGACAACGGCCGCGACAGTGAGCGCCATCCACCCGCGTAACGCCTGCATGAGCACTCCCACGGTTCGCTCGTGAACTCGCCGGCCGCCCCGCAGACTACTATGTTAAATGAAAGTGATGCTAGCTCCACCGGTGGGAACGCACCGCGACCGCCGCCAGCGCGGCGACGGCCGCCAGCACGGCGGTCGCCACGCCGAAGGCGGTCCCCGAGGTGTCCTGACCGGCCAGGGTCACCAGCACCGCGACACACAGCGCCGTACCCACCTGGGTTGTCATGTTGAGCAGCCCGGAGACGAAACCCTGGTGCTCGTCGGGGACGCCCTCGGTGCCAGTGATGGTCACCGACGTGTAGACCGCACCGCCCCCGACGGCGACGACAACCACGCCGGACATCAGCGCCGCCCAGGCGTTCGCCTGGCTGAGGAACGCGGTTCCCGCCGCCATGACGATCGCACCGCTCACCAGGACGCGTTTCGCGCCGTAGCGTGCGACAAGCCGCGGGGTCGTGGTGGCCGAGACCGCGACGGCCACGCCGAAGGGAACGAAGCACAGCCCCGCGACCAGCGGCGTGAGTCCCGAGGAGTCCTGTAGTTCCAACGACAGCAACGACGTCGTCGCGCCGAACACCCCGTTGCCGAACAGGCCGATCACGTTCGCGGCCGCGACGTTCCGCAGCCGCAGAACCCGTAACGGAAGCAGCGGCCGGCGAAGGCGACGGTCCACCGCGAGGAAAACGCCAACGCAGCCGCAGCCGAGCCCGACGAGCCCCACCGCGGACAACGCCTTCACGCCAGACTCGAGCACAGTGAAGCCGTAGATGACCAGGATCAGCCCGACGATCCCAAGGACCGCGCCGAGCACCTCCGCACCTGGGCGCCGCACCCGGCGCTGGGGCGCGACGAGCACCCGAAGCGCGACAATCACAGCCACGGCGACCAGCGGCACGTTCACCAACAGCACCGCGCGCCAGCCAAAGCCCTCGGTGAGCACGCCACCGAGCAACGCGCCGAGCCCGAACCCGCTCGCCGAAGCGGCCACGAACCACCCGATCATGCGATTGCGCTGCGAGCCCTCGGGAAACGCCATGGTGAGCAACGCGAGCACCGCGGGAGCGATCAACGCCGCCCCGATCCCCTGAACCGCGCGCATGGCCACCAGCACCACCGGAACCGGCGCGCACCCCCCAGCCAGCGAAGCCGCCCCGAAGACGACGAGCCCGACCACCAGCAGCCGACGCCCACCCAGCAAATCGACCATCCGGCCGCCCAGCAGAAGGAAGCCGCCGAACGTCACCGCGTACGCACTGGCCACCCACTGCACACCCGAGGTGCTGAAGCCCAGCGCGTGCCGCATGTCCGGCAGGGCCAGGTTGACGATGGAAAAGTCGAGCAGCAGCAATAGCTGCGTGCCGCACAACAACACCATGACCATGGCGGGTCGCAGCGCCGCCGGACTACGTGGAGGAGGCACTGGGCCGGGCGGTGGGGGCGCCGGGTCACGCGCAGGAGGCACCGGACCGGGCCGGGGTGCGGTACCGCTCTGAGGCGTTGCCGTATCAGGCGGCGCCATCGCCGGGCTGTGCCGAGGTGTTGCCGTGTCGGGCCGAGGTGCCGCCGGATCGGAACCGTGTGCCGTTGGGCCAAGCGGGGGTGCCACCGTGTCAGGCGGCGCCATCGCCGGGCCGTGCCGAGGTGTTGCCGTGTCGGGCCGAGGTGCCGTCTCGGGGCCGTGTGCCATTGGGCCAAGCGGGGGTGCCACCGGGTCAGGCTGAGGCGTTGCCGCGTCAGGCCCGGGTGTCACCGGATCGGACCCGCGTGCCACTGGGCCAAGCGAGGGTGCGTCCGGGCCAGGCGGGGCCGTCAGCGCGCCATCGCGAAGTGGCGGCGGGGCGTTGGATGTGTGGTTGCCCGGTGGGGACCGGCGGGGTAACCGCCGTCGGCCGGTGGGCCTTCCCGGTTTCCGACGTGGCACCTGACCTCCGTGTCGCGCCTACCCGGCGAAGGTGATCGGGGCGCCGGTGCCGCCGTGGGCGTTGGCAACGGCGACGAAACAGTTGACTTCGGCGTCGGCGCAGTCGATGTTGCCCATCAGGTCACCGTTGGCGGAGTGCGCTTCGAACACGCGGTGCACACGCACCGTGGCCGTGCCGGCACCGTGCTTGTTCAGGTCCAGCGTTTCGGTGCCGTTGTAGTCGCAACCGACCACGCCCTCCGCCACCTGCGCGCACTGCTGCACGAAAACCCCCACGCCCGGGGTGTACCCGGTCGCGGTGACGTGCACGGTGGCCACTGAGTGCAAGTGATCCGCTGGGTCGACCGTCACCCGGGGCCCTTCGGCCGCTGCCGTTGCCACTGGGGCGATCGCGATGGACGCGGCGAGGGCGGCTGCGGCGGCCAGTCCGATCCTGAGCGACTTCATGGGTTCCTCCACATCAGAGAAGTTAGTTAGTTTTTATATAAGTACCCGCTAACAGAACTACTCTGTTCGGCCTAGCTTGGCAAGGCCACCGATAGGGCGTGGTGGAACACGTTCAGGGGATCCCACCGGCGTTTGACCTCCTGCAAACGCCGGTAATTCCCCTGGTAGTACAAGGTCGACCACGGCACGCCGGAGGAGTTCCAGGCCGGATCGGCCAGGTCGGTGTCCGCGTAGTTGATGTACGCGCCCTCGCTGTCCTCCCCCGGCACCGGGACACCGCCGGTGGACACGTAAAGCGAGCGGTACAGCTCGCGCACCCAGGCGAGGTTGGCGGCGTCCTCGGCCGGGGTCCGCCAGCACGCGCCGCAGATCATCTTGAGCACGGAACCGCGGTGCGACATCGCCGTCTCGGCCGGTGGCACGGCGTTGAGCCGGCCGCCGGCCGGGAGCATGATCACCAGCCCGCCGGGATTCGCGGGTCCGTTGAGGTACCGGTAGAGCGTGGCGATCTGGGCATCGGAGTAACGCCTGCGCAGGAACGCCGACTTCGCCTTGTACCGCCGGGTATCGCGGTCGCCCCACTTGCCGGCGCCGGGGTACGTCATCCGGTAGAGCCATGGCGCCACCTGCGACCGGTCCGTCACCGGTCGCACACCCATCCACGCGGTGACCGCGTCGACGTGCGCGGCCAGCAGCCCTTCGGCGTCCGGCAGCGCGTCGTCGATCATCGCGGTCAGCGTGACGAGGTTGCCGAGCACCAGCCAGCCCGTCAGGTTCTCGCTGTCACCAGAACTGTGCTGCTCGAACCATGCGCCATATTCTCCGACAAGCGCGTGAAAAGCGTCGTGTGTGAGGTCTTCCCAGCGCCACGAGAGGTCGCGGATCAACCATCGCGCGGGCGGCTTCGGCAACAGGGCCGCCGGGTCCGCCGACCGTACGGCGGGGTCACGCAGCCAGTACCGGGTCACCACGCCGAAGTTCCCGCCGCCCCCGCCGGTGTGCGCCCACCAGAGGTCCCGGTTCGGGTCGCCGGGATCCCGCGACGCGACCACCGCGCGGGCCCGCCCATTTCGGTCGGCCACAACCACTTCCACCGCGTGCAGGTAGTCCACAGTGGCGCCGAACCGGCGGGACAGCGGACCGTGACCGCCGCCGACGATGTGGCCGCCGACGCCCACTTCCGGGCAGTCCCCACCCGGAAAGGCCACTCCCCACCGGGTGTAGAGCGCCTGGTACGCCTCGCCGAGCGTCGCGCCTGGCCCGATCGCGAACGCCCGCCGGGACCGGTCGAAGGTCACCTGGTTCATCGGCGAGAGGTCCAGCAGGACCTTGATGTCCGGCGAGGTCGTGAAGTCCTCCCAGCCGTGACCGCCGCTGCGTACCGCGATCCGCTTGCGCGCGGCGACGGCTTCGGCCACCGCGTCGACGACCTGGCTGGTGGCCGACGCCATCCGCACGTACTCCGGCCGCCCGACGAACCGGTGGTTATCGCCGCGCAGGAACGCGTCGTAGCGGGGATCACCTGCGGCGATGGTGATCGCGGGGTCGTCGGTGACGGCCGCGGCGGACTCCGAGCCGGCGAGCAAGGTCCCGGCCGCGAGGGACCCGGCGAGGAAGCCACGCCGGTTCAGCACGGTCATGGGCCACTCCCCCTCGGACGCTATCTGGAACTTAACCAACATGCCCCAAGACTGTCCAGGCGACCGGACAAGCCGATAGCATCGCTTGACTATTCGGTACCTTGCCTGGAGGAGTGATCATGCGACGACGTGTCCTGACCACAGCGCTGGTCGTCGTTTCCTGCCTGGCCGCGTTGCCCTCCGGCGCCGAAGCCGCGCCAGGCGCGGTCACGTGCGCGCGAGTCACCGCTCCCATGCTCAACGACTGGATCCGCGCGGCGAACGCGGGCACGGCCGTGGCCGAGAGGATCAGCACCGGCAGGCAGGGCTGCGCGGTGGCCGTCGGGACGGCCGGCCTGGAGCCGTTGACGGGGACGTTCTCACTCACGGCCGTCGGCGCCAACCTCACCCTGAGCGGCGGGGGCTCGGTGTTCGACGTACGCAACGGCGGCGTGCTGACGATCGACCACCTGACGCTCACCGGGGCCACGTCGGGCGCCGTGGTGAGCAACTACGGCGGCACGGCGACGGTGAACCACAGCGTCGTCCGTGGCAACAAGGCGTTCTTCGGCGGCGGCCTGGTCAACAGCGGCGGCCGGATGACCGTCGACGACACCACCATCACCGGCAACGAGTCGCAGGGCCAGGGCGGCGGCGTCGGCAACAGCGGGGTCAGCGGGTACCTGCTGGTGACCAACTCGCGGATCACCGGCAACAACGGGCTCTACGGCGCCGGCCTGACCAACGCGGGCGCGACCACGGTGGTGGTCGGGAGCGAGGTCACCGACAACCATTCCAACGGTGCCGCCGCCGGGATCGTCAACAGCTCGGGCTCGTTGACGGTCATCGGCAGCACGATCGCCCGCAACCTGGTGTCGAACTGCCCGGGCCCGTCGCTGTGCGGGGGCGGGTTCACCAACGCCGGCATCTTGACCATCGTGCGCAGCCGGGTGCTGGACCACAACGACTCGGGCATCGGCAACCTGGGTGGCGGCCGCCTGGAGGTGACCGACACGGTGATCGCGGGCAACTCCGCGCCCGGGCCCGGCGCCGGGGTCATCAACGGGCTCGGCGGGCTCGTGACCATCAAGGACAGCGTGCTCACCCGCAACCACACCGACGACTCGGGCGGGGCCGTGGCCAACACCGGCGGGGGCGTCATCACGGTGGAGCACAGCCGGGTCACCGGCAACAGCGCCACAGTGGACGGCGGCGGCCTGGCCAACCTCGCCAACGGCCTGGTGCGAGTCACCAACGGCACCTTCGTCGGCGACAACGCACCGGACAACTGCACCGGCGCGGTCGACGGGTGCGTCGGATGAACCGTTCGGCAGGGTGCCCGACCTGCTGCCGTCGGGCCGGGGCGACTGGTACGCGGCCAACTCCTACCTCAGCTGAACGGCCGCGACACCTTGGACATCGCCGGTAACAATTCCTATAGCGCCACGAGAATTTGTCACGCCCAGGTGGAATTCCCGCACAGAAAACGTCCGTGTTGACGCGTCATTGTCGTGCCGGTTCCGGAAGCGCAAGCCACCAGGCCCACTATCGCATAGCAGTCTGATGATCCTATTCCAAGGCCGCGGCGAAAACGCTCAACCGCAGAAACCGATACTTCCCGACCCGGGGTGTTTCAGGTCAGCCCGAGCATCCGGCTACACCGGTGAATAGCTTCCACCGGGCCTTCGATCTTGATACTGCCCGTGGCGAGCGCTTCGAAAGGGGTGAGCATCTGCGCGCCGATGCACACGAATGTCTCCGGGTCGCTGGTGATCACCAGCTCGGGCGCGGTCGTGGCGCCCCGCGAGAAGCCCACCTTGCCCTGTCGCACCTCAACGCAGAAAACCTGGTCGCCCACGCGAAACTCGTACGTCTCATCCACGTCGGGGATCCGGTCCTCGATCACCATCGCCTGCATGGCGAGAAAGCCCCACTCGGCCCGGACCACCCCGGAGCGGTCCGTTTCCCCGAGGAATCCCAGGCCCCATTTGCACAGTTCCAGCACGGGCGCGCGAAGCTGCTCGCCCAATTCCGACAGCCGGTACTGCTTTCCCCGGCCGTCACCCTCGACCGGCAGTTGTTCGATGACCCCGTGCTCATTCAGCGTCCGCAGCCGCTCGGCGAGCAGGTTCGGGCCGACTCCCGGCAGGTTTTCGACGAGTTCGTTGAAGCGCACCGGCCCGATGAGCAGTTCCCGGACAATGAGGAACGTCCACCGCTCACCGATGACGTTCAACCCGGCCGCCAGCCCACAGAACTGCCCGTAGTCTCGTCGGCTCGCCATGGCCACCTCACTTGGATAGGAACTAATATAATAGTAACATCCGGTCGTGATGCCAGCACGACACGCTGGCCCGCCCAGCCACTGGGCGCGCACCACGCCGAGCAGGCGCTGTCGGTCAGCGAGGCCGTCGGCCAATCACGGCTGTCGGCGCGGGGATGGTCCACGGCGCGTCACGGCCAGCGCCAGCGCATCCCGTGGATCCCGGGGGCCGCGCCGGTGGTGATCACGTGCGCGGGCACCGCCGGGGACAACGGCACCTCGGCCACCTCGCGCTCGGGGCCGTCCGGGGCGTCCTGCCGGTAGGAGTGGCAGCTCGCCGGCATCGTGGCCGGGTCGAAGTGGACCTCCAGCAGGTGGTCGGCGACGGGGTGGCGGAAGCGGCGGTCGTAGCTGGTGTCCGGGATCTCGTCGGTGTACTCGAACTCGTACTCGAGGATCGCGGTCTCGCCCTCGGCCAGTGAGCGGCCCAGCACCAGCTCGCAGATCGTGAACGGCTGGCCGGGCACCGCCTCCACTCGGCCGGGCGCGCAGTAGCGCGTCGAGATCAGCCGCGGGCGCCGGTCCGGCATCAGGCCGCGTAACGTGACCACCTTGGTCTGCACCTGCTCCTCCGCGGCCCGCACCACCTCCCGCACACACAGCCGCCGCAGCATCCGGTCCGCCCCGATGTGCAGTGACTCGTGCAGGCTGAGCACCACCAGCGACGCGTCGTGCGAGGCCTCGAACGAGTTCAGCACCGGCAGCATCCGGTTTCCCTGTCCCCACAACCGCTCCCAGCGCACCACGCTCACCGGCCGGTCGCCCTCCGGGCGGGCCAGCAGCTCGGTCAGCGACCGGTCCGGCAGGCCGAGCTCCCGCTCCAGCAGCGCCACCGCGCGCAGCGACTCGGGCCGCTCCGGCCGGGTGCGCCCGGTCCGCCAATAGCTGAGTGTCGTCGTGCTGACCGACGCGCCCGCAGCGTCGAGCCGTCCCTTCAGCCGGACCAGGCCGAGCCCGCTGAGGTCGATCGCCAGCGACAGTGCCCGGCTGAACGGGCCGCACGCGAGAGCCAGCTCCAGCTGCTCCCGCGGCCCCGGCCGGGACGGTTTCAACGCGAACAACGGTATCCGTGTCCTTCACGTGCGTTCCGGGCGACAGTGACCGGTCGTGCTGTGCTGTTACGGGAGGGGGAAGGCGGATCGCGCCTGGTCCCCGGATCCGTGCCGAACCGGACGATCGAGGCCCGGCGCGATCATCGGTCTAACACCCGCGGACACGCCCTGTCACGCGACGAACGTCGGAACCTGGCCGGCCGGGAGAGCACAACCCGCCGAACGATCCGACTTTTTCCGTTGACCGGCTCAGGTCTTCCAGCGGATTACCGGGCCCGGCCCGGCCGCTTACGTTCGATCGGTCCCCACCGAATCGCCAAGGAGTACCGATGCGTGAATCCCACGGCCGGCTCGTCCGGGCCGCCGCCCTGCTCACCGGTTCCTGTGCCGTCCTCGGCGCCCTCGCGGTCAGCCCCGCCGCCGCGAGCGTCCCCGCCACGCCGTCCGCGCCCGCCGCGTCGCCCTCCATCATCGGCGGCAGCACCGCCCAGAACCCCGGTTACATCACCCGGTTCAACGGCCACGCCAACGGCTACACGTTCTTCTGCACCAGCACCCTCGTCGGCACGCGCTGGGTGCTGACCGCCAAGCACTGCATGTACGACAACAACGGGCAGCGCCTCACCGACATCGACCTCTACATCGGCTCCAACAGCGCGTCCGGCGGTGTGCACGCCAAGGCCGCGCAGACCTACCTCGAGAGCAGCGGCGACCTCGCGCTGATCAAGCTCGACACCGACGGCGGCAGCACCTTCGCCCGGCTCGCGAGCAGCGCGTCGGACGCGGAGGTGGGCGACGCCGCCACGGTCTACGGCTGGGGCGCGACCCAGGCCGACGACGAGGGCCACCACCAGTCGAGCGTGCTGAAGAAGGCCGCCGTCACCATCTCCGACACCAACGCCACCGACAACGCCGGCGGGCCCGCGATCAGCGCCCGCACCCCCAACGGCGCCGTGGCCGGCGGCGACTCCGGCGGCCCGATGGTCGACGGCGGCGTGCAGGTCGGCGTGTGCTCCACCAGCGACCGCTCCAGCGTCACCACCTACGGCAGCGTGGCCGCGGGCCGCGACTGGATCACGCAGGTCAGCGGCGTCTGACCCGCGCCCCCGGGAGGGGAGGCCGGCCGTGTCCCGTCCGCCGCGGGCACGGCCGGTCCCCCGGCGCTGAGGATGCCCTGAAGGCCACCATCAGAGTCAGTGATGCCCTCAAGGTGGCCTTCAGGGCATCACTAGCTCGTCGGCGTTCAGGCCGGGGACCGCGAACCGCGGCGGAGCCGATCGAGGCCGGACAGGCACCGGCCGAGAGCCTTGCTCAGGACGCGGACGAACCCCTCCTCCGAGACTCCCCGCTGGGCCACGTTCCACACCTGGCAGAACACGGCGATCACCACGTCGTCGGCCAGCGCGCCGTCCCCGACCCGCGAGCGCACGATCCACAGGACCGCCGAGCTGTACCGGGAGACCAGGACTTCGAACGAGTCCAGGTCTCCCGTCGCGGCTCTCGCGAACAGCGTGTCGTCGTCCTGCACCCGGCGAACGGTGCGCGCGCCCTCCGGCGGGCGGAGGACTCTTTTCACGACCAGGTTCACGTGCTCACCCCTCATGCGGAATCGGCTACAACGTGAATGCCGCCCAGAGCATCACCCACGCGACGACGCAGACGACAACAACCACACCCACGATGTCGGCGGCGTTGCGGAGTACCTTCCGAAATGCCGGCGCACTGCGAACATTCATTTCAACTCCCCTTCCTCCCGGGTAGTGATGATCGAACGTTACCTTGCGCTCGCGCAATGTCACCGCTCTTACGGGGGTCACCCGCGGAGGGGACCCGGGGCCACAATCTGCCGGTGAAACGCGGAAAAACGCACCGAAAACCGGTCTCATTGTGACGCGATAGACTCCCGTAAAGTGTTCCGCGAATCCCTCACGAAATAGTAAAAGCGCCGCCAAACCGGATTCGGCCGGTCCGCCCGCCGCGTGGTCTGCCGCATGGTCCACACAGCGGCGTGGTCTACTGCCCGTCGTGTCGCTGACTTCGGAACTGGCCGATCCCGCGAGCGCGCTCACCTCCTGGTGTGCGCGCGTTTTCACCGGTACCCCGGCCGTCGCCGCGGAGGTCGCGCGGGCGGTGCGGGACGTCAAACCGGTGCGACCGGCCGGACGCGACCTCCCGCGGCGGCACTGGGCGGAGATCGGCGGGGCGTTCGGGCAGCGGGTGGCCGACCTCGTACAGCCCGCGCCGCCGTACTACGCGCTCCTCGGCCTGGTCGGCGCGCAGTGGGTGACCGGTGCGTGGGCGCACCGGCAGGCCGCCGCCTACCCGACCCACCGCGACCTGCCCGGGGAGTACCGCGCGCGGGCGCTGTTCGTCCGGCCCGCGGCGACCACGTGGCTCGACCTCGGCGACCCGTTCCCTGCCGCCGGCACCGTGCCCGACGCGGAAGCGGTCTGGAGCGAGCTGCTGGAACGCTCGCGCGGCTACCTCGCCGAGCACGCGCCGCCCGGCACGCTCGCGCAACCGGGCGCCGAGGCCGGGCTGGCACGCACGAACTGGGTGCTCTCGGCGTGCGAGGACGTGTACCGCTCTGGCGGAATCGACCCCCGCCTCGCCCGTGCGGTCGACGGCGGCGCGCCCACCGTGGACCTCTTGCGAGGGCTGGCCGGCGAGCACCAGGTGACCGAGCTGGTGCAGCTCGCCCAGCGGCTGCACGAGAGCGGCGCGCTGTGGGAACTGCGCTCACTCGCCGGGAACCCGCCCGAAGGCCGTCAGCTCGGCATCGCCGGGCCGACCATCGTGCCCGGCTGGGCCGACGGCGACATCCTGCTCGGCGCCATCGACCCGGAGACCGGGGTCGACGAACGCGGCACCACGCTGGTGGACGTCAAGACCGTCGCCGCCGTCCGCGATCCGGACCGCGTCGGGCGCTGGCTGTGGCAGATCCTGCTGTACGCGTGGCTCGACACCGGCGGCCTGTACGACATCCGCCGCGCCGGTCTGCTGCTCGCCCGCCACGGCACCCTGATCACCTGGCCGGTCGACGAGCTGGCCGGAAAGCTGCTGGGCGGCCCGGAAACCACGGACTACCGGCGCGACGAGGCCCGGGAGATCGTCGGCCGGATCCTGGCGTCGGCCGGCCTGGAACTGCCGTCGGATTAGACACGGGGATTAGACAGCCAGCTGAACAGTCTGCTGGCCACCTGATAGCGTTTCGGCATGCGTGGAAAGGCGCGGACGCCCGCGGTGGCGAGCGAGCTGCGGGTCGTGCTCGGGCAGCTGGTCCGGCGGCTCCGGGAACAGGCCGAGGGCGCCGACCTCACGCGGTCGCAGTCCGCGGTGCTGGTCCGGCTGGAGCGGGACGGGCCTTCGACCGCGACGGCGCTCGCCCGTGCCGAGGGCGTCCGGCCGCAGTCGATGGCCAAGATCGTCGACGTCCTCCAGGACGCCGGGCTCGTCGGCGGCTCCCCCGACCCGAAGGACGGCCGCAAGACGGTCCTGAGCCTCACCGACGCCGCGCGTGAGCAGTTCCGCACCGGGCGGCTGGCGAAGGAGGACTGGCTGACCGGCGCGATCGACACCACGCTCACCGCCGCCGAGGTCGACCAGCTCGCCGCGGCCACCCGCCTGCTCAAGCGCCTGACGAACACCCCCTGACCCCGAGCGCCTGACGAACACCCCCTGACCCGAGGAAACCCATGCCTGTCACCACCCTCGACCCGAAGACCGCGCTGATCGTGGTGGACCTCCAGCGCGGCATCGTCGAGCTGCCCCTCGCGCACTCGGTCGCCGACGTGGTCGAGCGCGCCACCACCCTCGTGCGCGCCTTCCGCGCCCACGGGCTGCCGGTCGTGCTGGTCAACGTCGCCGGCACCCCGGCGGGCCGGACCGACGCGGGCGCCGTGCGCGCCACTTTCCCAGACGGCTGGACCGACCTGATCCCCGAGCTGGACCAGCAGCCCGACGACATCCTCGTCACCAAGCACACCCGCAGCGCCTTCACCGGCACCCGCCTGGAGGAGCACCTGCGCGCGCTCGACGTCAGCCAGGTGGTGATCGCCGGCATCGCCACCAGCAGCGGCGTCGAGTCCACCGCCCGCGACGCGCACGAGCACGGCTTCCACGTCACCCTGCCCGCCGACGCGATGACGGACCGGACGACGGCCCGGCACGAGCACAGCTTCGCGGAGGTCTTCCCGCGCATCGCCGAGACCGGAACCACCAAGGACGTGCTCGACGTGCTCGCGCTGGGGCGCCGCGCCTGATTCAGGCGCCCGGCTTGCCGAACAGCCCGGAGAACTGCCGCTCGACCTCGTCGAACTGCTGCTGGGTGAGCCGGCCGTCGCGGACCATCCCGCGCAGCTGGTCCAGCGCCGTGCCCAGGCCGCGGGCGCTCGCCTCGTGGATGTGGGACGCGAGGTCGCTCGGCACGCCGTCGGACCCGGACACCGTGACCGTGCGGGTGGTGAACACCGACGGGCCGTCCTGGCGGAACGTCGTCGACGAGCTTTTCCCCTGCTGCCGGAACATCTCGTCGATCCGGGCCTGCCGCTTCCGGTCCGCGCGCCCGGCCAGGTCGGCGGCGAGCGCGATGAGGTCGTCGGCCACCACGGCCTTCGCCGGGTCGGCCAGGTCGTAGGCGATCGTGGCGGGGGTGCCCTCGGGCAACGCCGCCGTGGTGCGCTCGACCGCGCGGATCGGCGTGCCGGTGGACCTCGACTCGAAGGTCAGCTTCCGCACCGTGCGCCCGTTCACCCTGGTCCCGGTGTAGGCCACGTCCACCAGCAGGGCGGGCACCCGCAAGCCGGTGTCCAGCAGCCGCCTGCGCGTCCGGGCCACGACCTGCCAGCGCACGAGCAACGTCGCCGTCACGGCCACGATCCCTACCGCGATGGCGCCGAAGACGACCGCCAGCACGAGAAGTCCCGGCTCCGGCGTGATCAGGTACGCGCGGCCGAACACCAGCGACAACGGCGCCGACCACACCAATTGGGCAAGCAGGACCACAACCAGGATCCAGCGGGTGCTACGCGGCATGCAGTGAACTTAGCCAGCCCAGCGCCGGAGTCAATCGTCCGGTCGGACGCCGTGCCCGACGCCTCGTCAGGCAGCTCGTCAGGCAGCGGCGGACGGGCCCGCGGCCAGCGACTCGACCCGGCCCATCGGGCCGTTGTAGTAGTTCTGGTCGCCGGGCAGGCTGCCGGAGCGCGAGAACTGCCAGATGCTCTGCTTGTCCCAGCCCGCGGGCAGCTCCCCCACCTCGGTCGCGTAGCGGGCGAGCCACAGCGGGTCGGTGTTCCCGAAGCGGTTCGCGTTGCCGGTGCAGAGCTTCCACCACGTGGTGCTGGTGTAGATCAGCGCGCTGCGTTTCTCTTTCGCCAGGTAGGTGCTGGTGAAGTCGGCGATCCAGTTCGTCATGTCCGCCGGGCTCTTGCCGTAACAGGCGTCGCCGTAAGGGTTGTACTCGATGTCGAGCGCGCCGGGCAGCGTTTTGCCGTCCGCGTTCCAGGCACCGCCGTTCGCGATGAAGTACTCGGCCTGCTGCGCGCCGCTGGAGACGTCCGGGCGGGCGAAGTGGTAGGCGCCGCGGATGATCCCGGCCCCGTGCGCGCCGTCGTACTGCCCGCCGAACTGCGGGTTGACGAACCCGGTGCCCTCGGTGGCCTTGACGTAGGTGAACCGCGCGCCCGATCCGCTGGCCGCCGCCCAGTCGACCGCGCCCTGGTGGCCGCTGACGTCGTGGCCCAGGGTCTGGTCGGCAGCGTCCGCGCGCGAGGTGCCCGGGCTGCCGTGCACCCCTTCGTGCGCCTCGATCTGCGAGCCCGCGTAGTTGTCCGCGGCACGGGAATAGTCGGCGGCGGCCGCTGGCCCCGCGGTGATCAATCCCCAGGGCAGGGTCGCGCCGACAGCGAGCAGCAACCCTGTCCGCCACCGTCCGCCACGCTCGTTTCCCGGCACTTCGCGCATTCCGGCTCCGATCTCGGCATTGGCAGGTCCGGTGATCATGGTGCCTGCGCCGTCCCGGCCCCGCGAGCCATCTGTCACTCGTTCGTGGCCGGCGGAACGAGACGGGCCGCCGGACCAGGTGATTGCCTGGCCCGGCGGCCCCTTAGAAACCCTTACGCTCAGCCGATCTGCTGCGCCAGCGCCGGGACGAACTTGGCCGCGTCGAGGGTGCCCCAGCCGGACACGATGTCGAAGCCCTTGGCCGCTTCGTAGCCGTCCACGCCGCCGGTGGCGTTGCTGCCCGAGGTCACGTCCACGAGGCCGTTGGCCGTCGCGTCGGCGCCGATCTTGTACAGCGCCGGGTTGATGAAGCCCAGTCCCTTGCCCGCCTTCTGCGACGCGAGCGCGACGACCGCCGCGAACAGCGGCGAGGACTGCGAGGTGCCCGACGTGCCGAGCAGCGAGATGTCCGGCAGCGAACGGCCGGTGGCCTTGGTGGTCTGGTCCACGTCGGCCTGCCAGTCCGGCGCGGGGTACTCGTGCGACACGCCGCCGCCCGACTCCGGCCACACCGTGTCGGGCGAGGTCCGGGTGCCGCTGGAGTCCAGGTGCAGCACGGTGCCGCCGACGGCGGTCACGTAGGAGTTCGCGGCCGGGAAGCTCACGACCTTCTTGCCCCAGGGCGTGTTGTCCTTCTTCGTGCCGGTCGAGCCGTCGTCTCCGGTGGACGCGGTGACCGTGATGCCGGCGTCGGTCGCCTTCTTGAAGTGCGCGTCGAGGCCGTGCAGCTGCGCGGAGTTGTCGAAGTCGTCCTCCGGCGTGCCGAGGCTCATCGAGATGACGTTCGCGGAGTGGTGGTCGGCCAGGTAGTCGATGGCCGTCATCATGTCCGGGAACCCGTCGATGCCCTGGGTTTCCGAGGTCGGCGTGGCGACGACGAGGATCTTCGCCTTCGGCGCCAGCGTGTGGAACATGGCGACGTCGAGGTCGGTCTCACCACCCCAGCTCGAGCAGTCGGCCGGCGTGCCGGGGTCGCCGCACGCCGGGACCTTGCCCGCGGGCTCGACGATCTGGACGTCCGCGGCGGGCAGGCCGTGCGACTTCGAGTAACTGTCTATGTAGGACTGGATGTCCTTGTCCCCGTACGAGACGACCGTCGCCAGCGTGGTGCCGGTGCCGTCGATTCCCTGGTCGTACAACGGTTTTGTGTTGTACGCGGTCTGGAGGCTGTTGCCGGTCGCCGCGAGCGCGCGGTCGGTCAGCGCCGCGCGTTCCTGCGGGGACTTCGCCCCGGCCAGCAGCGAAGCCGCCGAGCTGAACTGGTGATGCTTGGCCACCGGCGCCGCGGTCGCCGGTGCCCCGGCGGCGCACAACGACAGGGCGGCAGCAGCCCCCACGGTCAGCGCCAGTGTCCGGCGCGGGCGAGAGGTCTTGCCGAGCTGAGCAGCCATTCTGTTCCTTCCGGCGGCTCCCGCTGGTGCGGGATTTTCGGGGTGTGCCACCGGATTAAAACTCTCCCACCCCAGCGCTGCCACGGCCATTGGTCGCGGATGCCCCCAAGCGATCAGCAAGCGGACGAAGCGGACAGCGGGCCGGGCGCGACGCTCAAGCCCCGCTGAACGCCGTCGCGAACACGTGCAGCTGCTTGGCCACCGGCAAGGTCACGAAGGCGACCGGTTTCCCGGCGGTCAGCGGCACCGACGCCGCGTACAGGCTCACCTTCTGGTCGTGCGGATACGTGCTGCCCGCCGGCCGGTTCCAGTACGGCGTGGTGGCCACCAGGACGCAGCCGTCGACGGCCTGGTTGGCGTACCAGTCCGCGACGGTGAGCGTCGAGGTGGACGTGGTGCCGTCGGTGTAGGTCACGGTGACCGGGCCGCTCTGGGTGCCGTTGGTGCCGGCCGCGAGGAAGGACAGCGCCGAGCCCGAGCCGGGCAGGGTGATGCTCTGGCCGGCGGCGGTGACGGTGTCGGCCTGGCCCGCCGGGACGTCCGGCCAGGTGAACGTCGCCGGGCCGGATTTCACCGGCCCGCCCGGGTTCACGCCGGCGGAAGCGAGCGCCTGCGCGGAAAAGCTGAAGCCCGCGCCGTCGAGGTTGCCCGGGGCCGGGTTCGCGTCGTCGGTCACGCCGACGTCGGTGTACGCGGCGGCCAGGCTCGGGTAGGACACCTGCACGGTCGCCGAGCCGGCGCCGGTCGATCCGCCCGCGTACCGCGTGGTGGCCGCGAGGTTCGCCGGGCCGGGAGCGGCGGCGGGCGCGGCGGTCACCGACCAGGTCGTCGACACCGTCTGTCCCGGTCGGACAGTCCGGAACAGCGCCGGTGTACGCGGGGTCGCGGTCCAGCCCTTCGGGAGCGACAGGCCGGTGACAGCGTCACGCACCGGCTCGGTGGCGCCGTTGGTGAACGCGGTGGTCACCGAGAGCGTCTTGCCGCCGGTCGCGATCGCGGGCGCGGTCACCTTCGTGAACCGCGGCCCGGACGTCCGGTCGACGCGGAAACCGCCTGACAGCGGCAGGTTCCGCGAGGAGTCGCCGACGCGGACGGTGTACTGGCCGACGCCGAGTTCCCACGCGTGCGCGTCGCTGCTCCAGTAGGACGCGTCCTGCGCGGTGAGGTCGAGCTGCACCCGTTTCGTCTGGTGCGGCTGGAGGTCGACCTTCTGGAAGCCCTTGAGCTGGCTGGCCGGCTCGCCGGTGGCCGCGGGGTCGCTCAGGTACAGCTGTGCCACCTCCGAGCCCGGCCGCGCGCCGGTATTGGTGACGTCGGCGCTGACCTGGAGCCGCCCGTTCTCACCCAGGGTGGAGCCGTCGACCTTCAGGTTCGAGAACTGGAAGCTGGTGTAGGAAAGCCCATAGCCGAACGGGTAGAGCGGGGCGAGGTTCTGCTTGTCGTACCAGCGATAGCCGACGTCGAGCCCCTCCGAGTACTGGACCTTGCCGTCCACGCCGGGCCACTGCTGCGGTGTCGAGGCGGGCACCTGCTCCAGCGAGGCGGGGAAGGTGACCGGCAGCTTGCCGGACGGCGTGGTGTCGCCGAAGAGCAGCGAGGCGATCGCGTTGCCCGACTCCTGGCCCGGATACCACGCCTCGAAGACGCCCTTGACCTTCGCCAGCCACGGCATCGTCACGGCGGAGCCGGTGTTGAGCACGACGACGGTGTTCGGGTTGGCCGCGGCGACGGCGTCGATCAGCTTGTTCTGGTCGGCGGGCAGGTCGATGTCGGCGAGGTCGCTGCCCTCGGACTCGAAGTCGTTGGCGTAGACGACCGCGACGTCGGACTTCGCGGCCAGCGCGGCCGCCTGCCCCGGCAGGTCCTGGCCCGGGGGCAGCCAGCCCAGCGTGACGGTCGAGTCGCCGCCGCCCTGGTAGTAGTCGACCTCGACCTGCACCGGTTTGCCCGCGGTGAGCGGGACCTGCGCGGTTTTCGTGGCCGCCGCGTGGTCGCCCCAGTTGTCGATCACCTGTTGCCCGTCGACCCGCAGCCTGCTGCCGTCGTCGCTGGTCAGCCCGAGGGTGTACGTGCCGGTCGCGGGCGGGGTGAGCGTGCCGGTCCACTTGGCCGAGAAGTTCGTCGCGGGCAGGCCGGGCGCGGGCGTCGTCCCGGTCCAGGTGAAGGCGACCTGCGGGTCGGTGCGCGTCGCGGCGGGCGGGCCGGAGGAGTCCGTGTTCGGGTAGTAGTCGCCTTGCAGGCCGTGGCCGGTGCCGGACGGCGGCGTCAGGTAGTCGCTCTCGATCGCGGGCAGCGCGCTACCTTGGCCGAGGTTGCCCTGCGCGTAGTCCACCGTGACGCCGGATCCGGCGCGCGCCTTGATCCCGTCGAACGGCGTGACGGTGCCAGTGCCGGCGATGTGCGCGCTGCCGCCGCCGGAGCTGAGCGTGTTCTTGCCCGCGCCGTCGCCGATCACCGCGACGGAGTGCACCTTCGCCGGGTCCAGTGGCAGCAGGCCGCCGTCGTTCTTCAGCAGGACCGTGCCGTCCTCGGCGGCCTTCTTCGCCACCGCGAGGTGGGCCGGGGTCGTCGCGGGCGCGCCCGGGGTGTCCGGCGACGGGTGCTCGAACAGCCCGAACCGGAACTCCTCACGCAGGATCCGGCCGGCCATGTCGTCCAGCCGGGACTGCGGCACCTGTCCATTCTGGACGGCCGTCTTCAGCGCGGTGCCGAAGAAGTCCTGGCCGGGCATCTCCATGTCCATCCCGGCGTTCGCCGAGCCGGCCGCGCTGTGCGTGCCGCCCCAGTCCGAGGTGATGAAGCCGTCGAAGCCGAAGTCCTGCTCCAGGATCGCGTTGAGATAAGAGTTCTCGCACGCGTACGTGCCGTTGATCGAGGAGTAGGAGCACATGGCCGAGGACGGCTTCGCCTGGTCGACGATCGTGCCGAACGCGCTGGCGTAGATCTCGTGCACGGTGCGGTCGTCGATCACGGCGTCGTCGGCGGTGGTGTTGCGGTTGGTCTCCTGGTTGTAGACCGCCCAGTGCTTCACCTGCGCCATCACGCCCTGGGACTGGACGCCTTCGATGTCGGCGGCGCCCATCTGCCCGGCGAGGTACGGGTCCTCGCTGTAGGACTCGAACGCGCGGCCCCAGCGCGGGTCCCGGACGATGTTGACGGTCGGGCCGAGGTCGACGTCGACCCCCTTGGCCTTGTCCTCGGCGCCGATCACCGAGCCGTAGGTCCTCGCCAGCGAGGAGTCGAACGACGCGGCGACGGCGGACGCGGCGGGCAGCTGCGTGGTGCCGCCGAGGTTCACCCCGAGCGGGCCGTCCTCCATCTTCAGCGAGGGCACGCACAGCCGGTCGTTGCCCGCGACGCGGCCGGTGTAACCCGCGGCCGCCGTCCCGTGCACCATGGTGATCTTCTCGTCGAGCGTCATCTGCCCGAGGACCTGCGCGACCCGGGTGCCGATCGGCGCCGTCGAGCCCACCCAGGGGCAGTCGGCGGACCTCGGCGCCGCGGGGGCGGCCTCGGCTGTGGCGGGGACCGCGGTGCCGGCGATCAGCACGGCCGCGATCAGGGCTGCTCCACGCATGAACCGACTCCCGCCGTCGCGACATTGCTTTCCCCGGCCGGATCTGTCTACAACCGCGGCCGGGCGGAAAACAACGAACGGGGCCGAACCTGTCCGGATACGGTCAGGGGAACCACCGCATCCGCCGCTTGACAGGGTCCGGCACTGCGCCGAACGGCGCAGTGCCGGACCGTTGATCCATTGTGGACGCTCCCGGGGTCAGCCCGTGACCAGGGACCGGCCGTAGGTCTGCAGGATCTCGTTCACCGGCTGGAACCAGGTGTTGCCGCCGGCGGTGCAGTCGCCGTAGCCGCCCGAGGTGACGCCCTGGGCCTGGTCACCGGTGATGAACGAGCCGCCGGAGTCGCCGGGCTCGGCGCACACGCTCGTGCGGGTGACCTCGTAGACCGAGCCCTGGGAGTAGTTGACCGTGTCGTTCAGGGTCAGCACGCTGCCGCAGTGCCAGTGCGAGGTCGAGCCGGAGCGGCAGATCGAAGAGCCGACCGGGGCGACCGAGGAGCCGCGGACGATCACGTCGCTGACCGTGCCCCAGCCGAGCACGACCGGCGCGGTCCACCAGCCGTTGCCGATGTTGATGATCGAGTAGTCGTTGCCGGGGAACGAGGAGCCGCCGAACGTGCCCATCGCCGAGCCGTCCCAGCCGACCACCGAGCTGCCCGCGCCGCCGCAGTGGCCGGCGCTGACGAACCCGCCGTTCACCGAGAACCCGATCGAGCAGCGCGTGTTCCCGTTGATGTAGTAGGGATCCCCGCCGACGGTGCCGGCCGAGAACGTCTGCGGCTTGGGTCCGGTCACCACGGCCACCGGGCCGGCTTCGCGGGCCTGGGCGAGGAAGGCGTCGACGTCCGCGCCGTGCGCGCCCGGCTGGAGGGTGACGACCACGCTGCCGGTGCGCGGGTCCGCGCCCCAGCCGCTGACCGCGGCCGGGGCGGGCTTCGCCTTGGCCGAGGCGTCGACGGCCGTTTTCGCCGCGTCGAGCGCGGCCGCGCTGATCCGGGCGGGGGCGGTCTCGGCGCCCGTGCGGTGGACCGCGTCGGCCGCGGCCGGGTCCGTCACACCGACGACCAGTTTGCCCAGCGCCGGGTCGAACCAGGCGCCGCCGTACGCCGCGCCGGCCGCCTGCTGCGCGACCGGCATCAGCTTCGACGCCGCCAGCTCCTGCCCGAGCCGGGCCTGCGCCTGGCCGGCGCTCAAGCCCAGGTCCCGCTGCATGGCCGCGAGCAATCCGGGTGACGCCTGCGCGGCGGCGGGTGCCACCACGGCGGCGAGGCCCGCCGTGAGCGCGACCGCACCGGCAAGCCGTAGGGTGATTCTTCGACGCATCGGAACTCCTCCAAGGTCGGGGGAAAGAAACCCACTGCCCGCAGAGTGTGAGAAGCCGATCGGAACCGGTCCAGCGTTGGCCCGCGTTTTGTCTGAAACCTGTCGCTGTGACTACTCCGTCCGTCCACACCGGAAGGCACTTCCGGGCAACCGGCGCGCGGAATCAGCTGCCGGCGTGGTCCGAACGGGGACGCAGCGCCCGCACGATCGGCGTCAGGTAGAGCTCGGCGAGACGCTGGCGTTCGGCGGGGGAATCGAGCGGCAGCACGGTGTCGGGCGTGAGCACCAGTGACAGCACGACGCGGACCAGGAGTTCGGCGGCGCTGTCGACGTCACGGTCGGGCAGGTCGAGGTGGTCCGCGGCGATCTCGGCCCGGACGAGGCCGGCGATCCACGTCCTGGCCGCGGCCAGCAGGCCACCGCCCTGAGTCGTCAGGTGCGGCAGGATCAGCTCCGGCTCCGTGCGCAGCAGCCGGTTGAGCAACCGGTGCCCGCGCAGGAACTCGAGGCAGAACAACAGCCCCTCGATGAGCTTGTCCTCGGGGCGCGGGTGTTTCGCCACGACCTCGTCGACCTTGGTCAGGAACCGGCGCAGCTCGTGCGTGAGCAGGGCGTTGAGCAGCTGGTCCTTTTTGGGAAAGTACCGGTAGATCGTCACCCGGGACAGCCCGACCCGGCGGGCGACGTCGTCGATGGTGAACCGGCGCAGGCCGAAGTCCTCCGCCTGCTCCAGCGCGGCGCCGAGGATGCGTTCGGACCCTTCGTCCGGCAGCTCGCTGGCCAGCGCGCGGCGCAGCAGGTCCTCGCCCGTCCCGTCGACCGTCATGCGGGAAAGCCTAACGCCTTTACAGCTTGACTAAAGTTGTTACATGCGTTCTCCTGTGTGAGCGCCAGAGCGGGCGCAGCGACCGGACTGTCAGCAGGAGGGCGTCGGAGATGGTGCGAACCGATCGGGAGACCACCGCGCACAGGCTCCTGAAGGCCAGTGCGAACCTGTCCTACGACCCCCACGTCGACATCGACTGGGAAGCCCCGCTGGTCGACGGCAGTTTTTTCATCCCGGAGCGCACCGTTTCGCTGTACGGCACCGCGCTGTGGGACCGGATGAGCCACGAGCAGCGGGTGGAGCTCTCGCGCCAGGAGCTGATCAACTCCGTCAGCGTCGGGATCTGGTTCGAGATCATCCTCATGCAGATGCTGCTGCGGATGTCGTACAACACCGACCCGACCACCGCCCACGTGCGGTACGCGCTGACCGAGATCGCGGACGAATGCCGCCACTCGACGATGTTCTCCATGCTGATCGAGAAGGTCGGCGGCCGGCCGTACCGCAACCCGAGGCCGTTGCAGCTCACCGCCCAGGCCCTGCCGCTGATCCTGCGCGGCCCGTCGATGTGGGTCGCGACGCTGATCGGCGAGGAGGTGTTCGACGCGCTCCAGCGTGAGCACCTGAAGGACGAAACCGTGCAGCCGCTGGTCCGTGCGGTGATGCGGATCCACGTCACCGAGGAAGCCCGGCACGTCCGCTACGCCCGCGAAGACCTGCTGCGCCTGCTGGAGAATTCCCCTTGGCCCGTCCGGGAATTCACCCGGGACGTCGTGGCGGTCGGCGCCCTGATGCTGGCGCGGATCCTGGCCCGGCCCAGGCAGTACGCCCGAGCCGGGTTGCCCGACCCGAAGCAGGCCGCGGACCTCGCCTGGGCCAACCCCCAACGCCGCGAAACGCTCGCGGCGGGTGCCTCCAGGCTCGTGCGTTTCCTCGAAGAAGCCGACCTCATCGGAGGTCCGAGCAAGAAGCTGTGGCGCGACTCCGGGCTGCTGGCTTGACGTCGCCTGTCGAAGGAGTACCGCGATGACCCCACCTCCGAGCCACGGTGCCCCGCCGCAGTACGAGGTCCTCGTCATCGGCGCCGGGTTCGCCGGGATCTGCATGGCCATCCGGCTCAGCACGGCGGGCATCCGCGATTTCGTGATCCTGGAACGCGCCGACGACATCGGCGGCACCTGGCGCGACAACCGGTATCCCGGGGTGGCAGTGGACATCCCGTCCGTGACGTATCAGTTCTCCTTCGCCCAGAACGGGAACTGGCGACGGGTGTTCGCCAAGGGCGCCGAAGTGAAGGAGTACGCCGACAGCCTGGTCGCCGAGCACGGCCTGCGCCCGCACGTCCGGCTCGGCCAGGACGTGGTCTCCGCCGGCTTCGACACCGACCGGCACTGCTGGGTGATCCGGACGGCGGCCGGCGACACGTTCACTTCCCGGTTCGTGGTGTCCGCCCACGGGGTGTTCGGCAAGGCCAACACCCCGGACATCGAGGGCGTCGGCCAGTTCGCCGGCCGGACCATCCACACGCTGCACTGGGATCAGGACTACGCACCCCAGGGCGAGCGGGTCGCGGTGATCGGCACCGGCGCCTCCTCGGTGCAGCTGGTGCCGGAGCTCGCCAGGGAGGTCGAACGGCTGGACGTCTACCAGCGCACGCCCATCTGGGTGATGCCGAGGACCGACGTGAAGCTGTCACCGCGGGTGCGGAAGGTGCTGGACCGGTTCGCCCCGGCGCGCTGGGCGAGCCGGGGGCTGATCAGCACCGGCATCGAGCTGGCGATGTGGCTCGGCGTCACGAACTACGCGCGGCTGCCGTTCCTGACCAAGGGCATCGAGAAGCTGTCGCTGCGGCACCTGCGGCAGCAGGTTTCCGATCCGGGCATCCGGGAACGCCTGAAGCCCGACTACGATTTCGGCTGCAAACGACCGGCGCTGTCCAACCATTACTGGAGTTCGTTCGGGAAGCGAAACGTCGAGCTGGTGACGGACAGCATCAAACGCGTTCACCCGCACGCCATCGAAACCGCGGACGGCACGGTCCGTGAAATCGACACACTCGTGCTGGCGACCGGGTTCAAGTTCTTCGAGTACGACAGCGTCCCCGGCTACGCAGTGCGCGGCGAAGGCGGTGTCGACCTGCGTGACTGGTGGCTGGAGAACCGTTTCCAGGCGTACGAGGGCATCACGGTGCCCGGTTTCCCGAATCTGTTCCTCATTCCCGGCCCGCATTTCGCGACCAGCTGGTCCTGGCTGGTGATGGCCGAAAACCAGACCGCGCACGCGTTGCGCTGCATCACCCAAGCCCGCGATCGCGGCGCGACGTACGTGGGCATCCGCCGGCCCGCGCACGACCGGTTTTACCGGGCGATGCTGCGGGGCCACCGGAAGTCGTTGTTCACCAGTGCTTCCTGCGCGAACTCGAACACCTACTACCTCGATCGCAACGGCGAGCCGTCGATCGTGCGGCCCCAGTCCAGCGCGAAGGTGTGGTGGCGGGCCCGCCACTTCCCGCTGGACGATTACGAATGGCGCCGGCCGGGTACCGCGCCGCACTGACGGAACTGCCGGACAGTTTCCGGCACCGGCGCTAAAGTGACCGCGGTGAACTTCAAGGCGCACCCGTACCGCTCCGTTTCCTTGCTCATCGTCGCCGTGATGGCTTTCTGGGCGCTGGTCGGATACGGCCTGTTTTTGGTGTGGGACAAGGTATTCGGCCCGCAGGCGCCGACGAGCCTGCCCTCGCCGTGGCCGTCGGCGGGCGGGTCGGCCGTGCGGACGGTGCCGATGCCGACCGGCGAGATGGTGGCGGCGCTGCCGGCCCGGACGGCGGCCGACGTGCTCTGCACCGCGGTCCCGGAGCAGAGCTGGTCGAAGCTGCTCGGCGGTCCGATCGCGCGGGAGATCGACGGGCTCGGCTACTGCCACGTCGTCACCGCCACCCTCAGCCTCGAGGTGCACCCCGACGATGCCAAGCCCTTCACCACCGGCGCCACCAAGCCGGTGCGGGTGGGCGGGCACGACGCCACCCTGGCCGGCGACGAGGGCAAGACCATAGCGAACCTGTTCGTCACGGTCGCCCGCACCAGCCCGGTCCCGGGGATGGTGTACCCGATGCTGGACTTCGACCTGACCGAGGACTTCCGTGCCGATTCCGGCCGCGACCTGCCCGCCATCGTCCAGGCCATCGGGGACGCCGTCGTGCCGGCGGTAACGGCCCCCGGGCTGCCACTCCCCCCGGTCACCGGGACCGGCAACGAGCTGCCCCCACGTGAGGTCGGTGGTGTTCCCGGGTTCGGCATCGCCGACAGCGCCTACCCGATGGCCGCCTGGCAGCTGTGCACCCAGCTCGCCAAGGCGCTCAGCGTGCCGATCGCCGAAACGAAACCCAAGATGGACGGCAGCTGCGGCAACGTCAGCACCCAAGCCGCCTTCGCGACCGCCTCTTACGTCCCGCCCACGTTCCGGGAGCAGGAGAAGAGCTGGCCGGACACCGTCGCCGGCCGCCCGGCCCGGCTCGACAGCGACCGCAGCATCGAAGTCAAGCTCCGCGACGACTCGAACCAGTCGGTGCGGATTTTCTCCAGCGCCGGCCGCTCAACCGACCGGCGGCGGGACTTGCAGGAATTCGCCGAGCTGGTGATGCCGCCGTTGCTGGGCCGCTGACCCGGCAACGGCGGCATCACCGGACTCAGAACGCTGCCGTGCCGTGCGGGCTGCCGAGCCCGGTCGGCCCGTCGTAGCCGGCGCCCGCGGTGCACAGGTACGAGCCGCTGCAGCTGCCGTTGTTGCCGGAGGTCACGTCGTACAGGCCGTCGGGGTGCGCGTACGGGGCGGACCCCGCGGTGACGGAGTTCCCGGCCAGCGCGTAGACGCTCGCGATCACCGGTGACGACAGGCTGGTGCCGCCGACCTGCACCCAGCCGTCCGCGCCCTGCGCGAGGCCGAGCGAGAGCAGCAGGTCGCACAAAGCCGAGCTGCCGCAACTGTTGTACGTGTCGTAGACGCCCAGCCCGGTGTTCGGGTCGGCCACCGCGGCGACGTCCGCGACGGTCCGCTTCGCGCAGCCGGTGTCGTGCTGCCACGCGGGTTTCGGCTCGATCGTGGAGCAGCCGCTGCCGCTGCCCGACCACGTCGTTTCCGACCAGCCGCGGGTGGTGCCCGCCGCCTTGCTCAGCGTGGTGCCGCCGACCGCGGTGACGTACGGCGAGGACGCCGGCCAGCTGACGCCGTAGCCGGAGTCGCCCGACGACGCGGTGACGGCGATGCCCGGGTGGTTCAGGTGCGCGTCGGCGGCGGTGATGGTCGGGTCCTCGGTGCCGCCGTAGCTGTTGGAGATGGCCACGACGCCCGGGGTCGCGGCGGCGGTGTCGACGGCCGTCATCAGCGGGTCGGTGTCCGCCGAATTCGCCTCGACGAGCAGGATGTGGCAGTCCGGGCAGGTCGACGACACCGCGTCGAGGTCGAGGCTGATCTCCTCGGCCCAGCCGTAGTCCCCGGCGGGCAGCGGGCTCGCCGCGCCGTCCTGGTTCACCTTCTTGAAGCAGCCGTTCGCCGTGGTGCACGGCGAAAGCCCGCGCGCGGTCCGGAACTGCGCGAGGTCGGCCTCGGCGGTCGGCGCGTCCATCGCGTCGACGATCGCGACGGTGCGGCCGTCCCCGTGCAGCCCGCCGAGGTTGTACGCGGCCTGGATCTCGGCCGGTCCGTAGCCGACGGGCGTCGACGTGAGCAGCGGGCCGGCGCCGTCGGGCGACTTGACCGCCTTGCCGAGGCAGTGCAGGTGCCCGGAAGCCGCGCAGCCGAAGTTCACCAGGCCGCCGCGCAGGAGCGGGGCCGCCTCGGCGCTCGTCGCGGTGACCAGGGAGAGCGGGACGACGGCGGCCGCGGCCAGCACGGCCGCCGCGAGCGCACGGAGCAGGGTTTTGGCGCGAGAGGGTGACATGCTGCCTCCTCGGAAACGCGAACACGCTGAGACAGAAGATGGTCGCACGTCACCCAGTCGCGGATCACCCTTCCGAAGGAGGGTCTTCGCGGTCCGTGACACCGGCTCCGTTCGTTCTCGATCATTGGTCCAGACAAGCGTTACCCACTCGTGACGGTGACCTTGCAGGCCGGGAGCTACTTTGTTGTGACTCGCAACAAAACAGTTCGTGGATCCCCAACGGCGGAGGTGTCACGGCGTGAACCGGACCTTTGTGTTGTCTCGAAGACCTCGGCGAGGTCCCCTCGCCGCCGTCGCGCTCGCCGCGGCGGGCCTGCTGGCCGGGGCGGGACTCGTCGCCCCCGCCGCCTCGGCCGCGGCCGACTACACCCAGAGCGCGACCCAGCTCAGCAGCAGCCAGGCGCAGATCTCCTTCACCCCGGCCACCGCGTCGCTCTACGTCGACGTGCACTACTCCGGCGTCCCCGGGGCCGGCCAGCAGAACGTCCGGATGACCAACGGCTCCGGCACCTGGCGCTACACCGTCAGCGGCCTGAGCACCGGCACCGTGCTGGACTACTGGTTCACCTACGAAAAGAGCGGGCCGCAGTACGACACCCCGCACTTCAGCTACACCCAGGGCGGCGCGACCGGAACGGCCGCCGCACCCGCCTTCAGCCCCGCGGGCGGCAACTACGCCGGCGCCCAGACGGTGACCCTCACGACGGCGACGTCCGGCGCGAGCATCCGGTACACCACCGACGGCTCGACCCCCACGGCGTCGTCGGCTTTGTACAGCGCCCCGATCAGCGTGCCGACCTCGCGCACGATCTCCGCGATCGCGGTCAAGTCCGGCTCGGCGAACTCCCCCGTCACCAGCGCGACCTACACGATCGGCGCGCAGGCGGGCTGCACCACGCAGCCGAACGTGCCGGACTTCGGGCCGAATGTGCGGATCTTCGACCCGGGCATGTCCGCCGCGACCATCCAGTCGCAGCTCGACGCCGACTTCAACGCCCAGAAGGACACGCTCACCGCGCAGTTCGCCGACCGGCGGGTCGCGCACCTGTTCAAGCCGGGCACCTACAACGTGCACGACAACGTCGGCTTCTACACCTCCGTCGCCGGCCTCGGGCAGAACCCGGACGACGTGCAGATCAACGGTGACATCACCGTGGACGCGTTCAACGCCTCCGACCAGGGCGTCGCGCTGCAGAACTTCTGGCGCTCCGCGGAGAACATGGCGGTCACGCCCAGCAGCGGCAACGACCGGTGGGCGGTGGCGCAGGCCGCGCCGTTCCGCCGGATGGACGTGCGCGGCGGGCTGCAGCTGTACCCGGCGAGTTACGGCTACGCCAGCGGCGGCTACATCGCCGACACCCGCGTGTCCGGCCAGACCGCGTCGATTTCGCAGCAGCAGTGGTACACCCGCGACTCCGCGCTCGGCAGCTGGGACGGCGGCGTCTGGAACATGGTCTTCTCCGGCACCACAGGCGCCCCGGCGAACACCTTCCCCAACCCGCCGGAGACGACGCTCGCGACCACGCCGGTCTCGCGCGACGTGCCGTACCTCTACGTCGACGGCGGTGGCAACTACCGCGTTTTCCTGCCTTCGCTGCGCACCAACGCATCCGGGCCGAGCTGGGCCGGCGGCAGCACACCGGGCTCGTCGCTGCCGATGAGCCAGTTCTACGTGGTCAAGGCGGGCGACACCGCCTCGACGATCAACAGCGCGCTCGCTTCGGGCTGCAACCTGTTCTTCACCCCGGGCATCTACCACCTGAACCAGACGCTCAACGTCACCCGGGCCGACACGGTGGTGCTCGGGGTCGGTTACCCGACGCTGGTGCCGGACAACGGCGTCAACGCCATGCAGGTCGCCGACGTCGACGGGGTCCGGGTCAAGGGCCTGCTGTTCGACGCCGGCACCACGAACTCGCAGGCGCTGCTGACCGTGGGCGCGGCCGGGTCCACCGGCAACCACGCGGCGAACCCGGCCACCCTGCAGGACGTGTTCTTCCGGATCGGCGGCCAGATCGCCGGCAAGGCCACGAACAGCCTCGTCGTGAACAGCAACAACACGATCATCGACCACACCTGGGCCTGGCGCGCCGACCACGGCAACGGCGGCACCGTCGGCTGGACCACCAACACCGCCGACACCGGCGTGCTCGTCAACGGCAACAACGTGCTCGCCACGGGCCTGTTCGTCGAGCACTACCAGAAGTACCAGGTGATCTGGAACGGCCAGGGCGGGAAGACGATCTTCTTCCAGAACGAGATGCCCTACGACGTGCCGGACCAGGCGTCGTGGAACGCGCCATCGGGCGTCGCCGGGTACGCCGCGTACAAGGTGGGCGCGAACGTGACCTCGCACGAGGCCTGGGGGTTGGGGAGCTACTGCTTCTTCGACACCAACCCCGCGGTCTCCAGTTACCACGCGTTCGAGGTGCCGAACAACTCCGGCGTGCGGTTCCACAGCCTGCTCACGGTGTCGCTGAACTACCGGGGCACGATCACCCATGTGATCAACGACGCGGGCGGGACCACCCCATCGGGGACGGTCCCGGTCGACGTGGTGAGCTACCCGTAGCCGCCGTGATGGGGTAGAAAGCAGATGGCCTCCTTGCCGGTCCCCCGACCCGGCAAGGAGGCCATCCCCGTCTCCGGCCCTGGTCAGCCGGCCCGGCTCAGCTGGTGCTGGTCTTGACGGTGAACGAGTCGATGCTCATCCCCGCGCCCGGGGTGATGTCGGCCGAGGGCGAGGTGCAGCCGCAGACCTTGTTCGGGTACGAGCCGCCGATGGCGACGTCGAAGATGGCGAAGAAGCCGTGGTCGACCGCGGCCTTCCAGGTGGCGTCGGAGACCTGGTTCTGCTTGACCGAGTAGGTCTGCACGCCGTCGAGGGAGAAGCGCAGCTCCTCGGCGGCGGCGTCGCGGCGGTCGACGACCACCGAGTAGGTGTGGTAGCCGGTCTGGCAGCCGGCGCAGTCCTGCAGGTCGCTGGTGATGCCGTCCGGGTCGTGGCACTCGCCCGCCCACTGTCCACAGTGGAACGTGGTGGAGTGCTTGCTCAGCGCGTTGACGTCCTCCATGATGTCGATCTCGCCGATGCTGGGCCAGTTCGTGGCGCCGACCGGGCGCGCGTCGGCGCCCATCGCCCAGAACGCGGGCCAGTAGCCGAGGCCGCTCGCCGGGTTGGGCTGCTGCAGGGTCGCGCTCATCTCCATCTGGCCGCCGGCGGGCGCGCCGAAGTCGGTGCGCTGGGTCTCGATCCGGCCGGACGTCCAGTTGCCCGCACCGTCGCGCAGCGGCTTGATGACCAGGTGGCCGCTGCCGTCGTGGTAGACGTTGCCGGTGGAGTCGGTGGCCGTCTCGATCTCACCGGTGCCCCAGTTCGCGGCGCCGCCGGGGTAGCTCGTCCCCTTGTCGTAGAGCCAGTCCTGCGCGTTCAGCCCGGTCCCGGCCGACCCGTCGAAGTTGTCCTGGAAGACCGTCGTCCAGGTTTCGGCCGCCTGGGCCGGGGCGCCCGCCATCGCCGTGGCGAGCGGGAAGGCCAACGTGGTCAGGAGGATGGAGAGACGCTTGGTGGTCCTGCGCGCCGAGCCGCGTCGATGCATGAGTCCGCCTTCTCGTCGTTGAGATCCGGGGTCGGGATCGGAGTGGATCGGAATCGATTCCGATCCACTGTCGGCGACGGTTCGGGCGGGGGTCAAAGAACACTGCCCGGCCAGGAAGACCTCCCGGTACGCGGGGGCACGTCGCGCGGCGCCGGGTTTGACCGGGCGGCCCGCCGGGAACGGGGCGCGCCGGTGTGAACGCGGTGCGTGATCTGCCGTGGCCGAAGCGTGACTATTCCAGTGCCCGCTGAGCGCGCAGCGGGCCGGATGCCTGTCGTACGCTGGACTTTCCCGGTGAAGCCGCGGTTGGAGGCCAGGATGAGCCTGCTGAGCGTCTTTCTTGACGGAGAAGTCCTGCTGACCGTGGACGGCGTGCTCGACGGTGACACCGCCCCGGCCTACCACCGCCTCATCGAAGAAGCGTTCGAGCAGGAGGCCCGCCGCGTGGTGGTCGACCTGACCCGGACGACCGCGGTCGACGCCGAAGGTTCCGCGGTGCTGGCCGAGACGGCCGCGGCCTGCGTCGCGCGGGACACGCACCTGATCATCGCACTGCCGAACGGCGTCGAGGCCGAGATCACCGATCCCGACCAGGTGCGGGTGCTGCTGCGCAGCGTCGACCCGTGGCAGGACGCGGGCTGACACCTGCTCAGGCCAGATCGCGCAGTGCTTCGTCCGCGGGGCTGCCGGGCTGGGGGAAGTACACGTACAGGACGTGGCCCTCGGGTCCGGTGAGCGCGAAGGTCTCGAACTTGAGACCGACGATGCCGACGCCGTCGACGAGCAGTTGTTTCTCGCCCATCGTGCGCTCGTACACGTCGTGGGAGTCCCAGAGCGCCCGGAACGTTTCGCTGCGCTCGCGCATGCCCGCCACGAAGCCGTCGAGTTCCCCGCGGCGCGCGGCGGCGGTGGCGCGCAGGCCGGCGACCGCCTGGAGGGCGATCTCCTCCCACTCGGGATAAACCGTGCGGGCCTGGGGATCGAGGAAGGTGAACTCGATCAGGTTGTGGCCCGGGCTCCAGGCGGGGTTGACCCGGGCCGCGAGCGCGGTGCCGGCCAGGACGTCGCGGCTGGGGCCGACGATGAACGCGGGCAGGTCGGCCCACCGCTCCAGCAGCTGCAGCACCCCGGGCCGCACGGTGCGGGCGGGCTCCCGGTCGTTTTCCGCCGGTGCCAGCGACGGGATCGCCAGGGACCACAGGTAGGACCGCTCGGTGTCGTCGAGGCGCAGCACCCCGGCCAGCGCCTGCAGGATCTCGCGGGAGGGACGCCGGTCGCGGCCCTGTTCGAGCCGGGTGTAGTAGGAGGGACTGAGCCCGGCGAGCAGCGCCAGCTCCTCGCGGCGCAGCCCCTTCACCCGCCGTCGCGTGTTGTCGACGACCCCGGCGGAGGCGGCGTCGACCTTCTCCCGGCGGCTGCGCAGGAAGGAACCGAGCTGGTTGTCGTCACTGGCCATCCCGGTCAACGCTACCGCCGCGCCGCGAAGCTGACCCTGGGAGAGCCACCCTCAAGGGGGCGTGGCACGTTCGCCGGCCCGCCGCTGTCATGGAGGCATGCCGAACGACAACGACAAAACGCAGGTATGGCTGATCACCGGATGCTCCAAGGGCCTGGGCCGCGCACTGGCGCTGCACGCCCTGGAGCGAGGTGACCGGGTGGCGGTCACGGCCCGGGACCGCGCGGCCGTGGCCGAGCTCGCCGCCGGGTACGGCGATCGCGCGCTGCCGCTGGCGCTGGATGTCACCGACCCCGGGTCGGTGACCGAGGCGGTCCAGGAGTGCGAGCGGGCCTTCGGACGCATCGACGTCCTGGTCAACAACGCCGGGTACGGCTACCTCGCCGCGATCGAAGAGGGCGAGGACACCGCTGTCCGCGCGCTGTACGACACCAATGTGCACGGCGTGGTGACGGTCCTCAAGGCCGTGCTGCCCGGTATGCGGGCGCGCCGCTCGGGGCGCGTCGTCAACATCTCCTCCTTCGGCGGCCTGGCCGCCTTCGCCGCGACCGGTTACTACCACGCCACGAAGTTCGCGTTGGAGGGCCTTTCCGAGTCACTGGCCGCGGAGCTCGCGCCGCTGGGGATCGCCGTGACGATCGCCGAGCCGGGTGGCCTGCGCACCCAGTGGGCGGGGGAATCCATGCAGCAGTCGCCGGTACGGCTGGACGACTACGAGCAGACCGCCGGCAAGCGCCGTGACTCCACGCTGGCCGTCTCCGGCAGCCAGCCCGGTGACCCGGCCCGCGCCGCCGCGGCCATCGCCGCGACCGTGGACGCCGAAGTACCACCGCTGCGTCTGCTCCTCGGTTCCGACGCGCTCGCCGGGGCCCGCGCCCGGCTGGAACGGCTGCGCGGCGAGATCGAGGCGAACGAGGCGCTGACCGTGAGCGTGGACCTGGTGCGGAAGTAAGCGGCGCGTTCGTCGTGCTGTTCAGCCCGCGCAGCTCACGGTCGTCGGCCCGATCGCCCCCGGCGCTGAGCAGCGCGGTGGTGCGTTCCTCATTCCCCCGAAAACGCGGTGGCGCGGCTGACGTCCTCCCACGCGGCGAGGTCCGCGGCGACGGCCTCGTGGTGGGCGCGGATCGACTCCACCGCGTCGGCGCCGAGGGCGAGCCGTAGTGGTGCGGCCGGGTCGCCGACCGCGCGGACGATCGCGGCGGCGGCCTTGGCCGGGTCGCCGGGCTGGGTGCCGTCCATGGTGTTGATGGCGGCGCGGGTGTCGCCGGTCGACGCGGCGTAGGCGTCGAGCACCCGGGAGCGGTGCATCGCGCCGCCGCCGAAGGACGTGCGGAAGGCGCCCGGCTCGACGATCAGCACCCGTACCCCGAACGGCGCGACCTCCGCCGCCAGCGACTCCGAGATGCCCTCCACCGCGAACTTCGCGGCGCAGTACGCGCCGAAGCCCGGCGGCGCGGTCTGCCCGCCCATGGAACTCATCTGCACGACCACGCCGCTCCCCTGCTCGCGCAGGTACGGCAGCACCGCCTTGGTGACCTCGACGGCGCCGAAGAACATCACGTCCATCAGTGCCCGCAGATCGGCGACGCTCAGCTCCTCGACGGCGCCGACCGAGCCGTGGCCGGCGTTGTTCACCACCACGTCGATACGGCCGAACTCGTCCAGAGCGGTCTTCACTGCGGCCTGTACCTGTGCGGAGTCGGTGACGTCCAGCGCCGCCGCGCGCAGCCGTCCCGCGCCGAGTTCGACCAGCTCGTCCAACGCCTCCGGGCGGCGCGCGGTCGCGAGCACCCGGTCGCCCGCCGCCAGCGCGGCGAGCGCCAGCTCACGGCCGAAGCCGGTCGAGCAGCCGGTGATCAGCCAGACGCGGCCGTCGGTGTCCGTCATGGGTTTCCCTCCAGATGTGGTTCCGGTAGCCGATCATGGCGGCGCTCGGCCGCCGTCGCCAACACCGGTTTTCTGGCGGGGCTACAGTCTGAGCCTGTGACCCCGGAGCTTCGGCAGTTGCGGTACTTCGTCGCCGTCGCCGACGAAACGAGCTTTACGCGCGCCGCGGCCGGGCTGCACATCGCGCAGCAGTCGCTTTCGCAGCAGATCACGGTCCTGGAGCGGATCCTCGGCGCGAAGCTGTTCGACCGCGACGGCCGGGGCGCGCGGCTCACGGCCGCCGGGGAGGTGTTCCTGCCCGAGGCCCGCGCCGTGCTGGACCGGGCCGACGAGGCGGTCGCGACGCTCGCGCGCGCCGTACGGGGCGAGATCGGCACGCTGCGGCTGGCTTTCCTGGCCTCCACGGCGAACTACCTGCTGCCACCGGTCGTCCGGGCGGCGCGCGAACGGCTCCCCGGGCTCACGCTCAGCACGGCGGAGGTGCCGATCGCGGAGCTCGTCGACGGCCTGCGCGCCGGCCGCTTCGACGCCGCCTTCACCCGTCCGCCACTGGTCGAAGACCTGACCGGACGGACGCTGATCACCGAGCAGGTGTGCGCGGTGCTGCCGGACGGGCACCCGCTCGCGGACCGGGCCGGGCTCACGCTGTCGGACCTCGCCGCCGAGCCGTGGGTGCTGACGCCGCGCGCGAGCTGGGAGCCGTGGCACCGCAAGTACGACGCCGACTTCGCGGCCGCCGGCTTCACCCCGCGGGTCGTGCAGCGCACCGCCACCGTGCAGGGGCTGCTCGGGCTGGTCGCCGCGGGGGTGGGCGTCACACGGCTGGCGCGCTCGGCCCACAGCCTGCGCCGCACCGGTGTGGTTTTCGTGCCGCTCGCCGGGGACTCCGCCCGCGCCGAAATGGTGTGGCGGCCCGGCCGCCGGTCGTCCGCGCTGGACGCCCTCGCCGACGTCGTGACCACGCTGGCCGCCACCACCGATCTCACCGGATCCGGCTGAGCGCTGTCGAAACGGCCGGGTCCCGTTCGTGTAAGGGGTGACCGCCGAGGAGAAGGAGTTCCCATGAAGCAGTACCTGCTGAGCGTCTACCAGCCCGACGGCCCCGTGCCCGCCGCCGAAGTCCTCGCCGGGATCGCCGGCCAGCTCGACGCGCTCAACGCGGAGCTGAAGGCCGCCGGCGCCTGGGTGTTCTCCGGTGGCCTGCACGCACCCGGCTCGGCCACCGTCGTCCGCGCGAAGGACGGCGACGTGCTGATGACCGACGGCCCGTTCGCCGAGGGCAAGGAACACCTGGGCGGGTTCACGATCGTCGCGGCGCCGGACCTCGACGCCGCGCTCGGCTGGGCGGGCCGGATGGCCGCGATCACCACCCTGCCGGTGGAGGTCCGGCCGTTCCAGGGCGAGGCCTGAGCGTGTCCACTGTGGACGCCGAGACGCTGGATCGGGTGTTCCGGGCCGAATACGGCCGCACGGTCGCCGTGCTGACCCGGGTACTCGGCGATCTCGACCTCGCCGAGGAGGCGGTGCAGGAGGCGTTCACCGTGGCCGCGGACCGCTGGCCGTCCGCCGGGCTCCCGCCGAGCCCGGCGGGCTGGCTGGTGATCACGGCGCGGAACCGGGCGCTCGACCGGCTGCGCCGCGAGTCCTCCCGCGACGACCGGCACGCGCAGGCCGCGCTGCTGCACGCCCGCGACGAACCCGTCGAGGAGGGACCCGTGCGTGACGAGCGGCTGCGCCTGATCTTCACCTGCTGCCACCCCGCGCTGGGCACCGCGGCGCGCATCGCGCTGACCTTGAGGCTGCTCGGCGGGCTCACCACCGGGGAGATCGCGCGCGCGTTCCTCGTGCCGGAAACGACGATGGCACAACGGCTGGTGCGCGCCAAGGCGAAGATCCGCGACGCGCGCATCCCGTACCGGGTGCCCCGCGACGCCGATCTGCCGGACCGGCTGACCGCCGTGCTCGCCGTCGTCTACCTGATCTTCACCGAGGGCCACACCGCGGGCGCGGGCCCGGCGCTGGACCGGCCGGACCTGGCGGCGGAGGCGATCCGGCTCAGCCGGCTGCTGGCCGGGCTGATGCCGGACGAGCCGGAGGTGCTCGGCCTGCTCGCACTGATGCTGCTGGCCGAGTCCCGCCGCCCCGCGCGCACGGGCCCGGACGGCGCCGTCGTGCTGCTCGCCGCCCAGGACCGCACCCGCTGGGACGCCGCGCTGATCGCCGAGGGGCAGGACCTGGTCCGCCGGTGCCTGCGCCGCGACCGGCCGGGCCCGTACCAGCTGCAGGCCGCGATCAACGCCGTGCACAGCGACGCCCCGGCCGTCGCGGACACCGACTGGGGCCAGATCGTGCAGCTCTACGACCACCTGCTCGCCCTCACCCCGACGCCGGTGGTCGCGCTCAACCGGGCGGTGGCCGTCGCGGAGGTCGACGGCCCGGGCCCGGCGCTGGCCCTGGTCGACGCCCTCGACCTCCGCGGCTACCACCTGTTCCACGCCATCCGCGCCGACCTGCTCGCCCGGCTGGGACACCCCGCCGAGGCCGCGGCCGCCTACGCCGAGGCGATCGAACTCAGCGGGAACGATGCCGAGCGGGAACTGCTGGAACGCAAGCGTGCCGTGCTTTAAGGGCCAGCGGTAAGGGAAGGGGTCAAACGGCGGTGGTGTCGGCGGTCAGGCGGTGCCCCCGGCGCCACACCGCGCGGGTGTTCAGCGTCGCGGAGAGCTGTGAGGTCGGGTCACCGTCCACGAGCACCAGGTCCGCCGTGGCGCCGGGCTCGATCCGCCCGCGGTCGGTGAGGCCGAACCGGTCAGCGGTGCGCCGTGTTGCCGCGGTGAGCGCTTCGATCGGGCTCAGCCCGCCGGCCTCGAGCAGGCGCAGCTCGTCGTGCAGGCTGGCGCCGTGCGCGAGGCCCGGGGCGCCGAGGTGAGCCGCGTCGGTACCGGCCAGGATCTCGACACCGGCGGCGTGGAGCAGCCCGACCGAGCGCAGGGCATTGGACAGGCTGGCATTCCAGCCGAACTCGTGCCCCAGGTTGTCGCGCCACGCCGAGTCCAGGCGGGAGGCCACGCGCAGGTCGGCGGCCAGGCGTGGGCCGGCGCCGTCGGAGGCGCCGGAGGCAGTGACGGCCAGGGTGGTGATGACGAACATGCCCTGTTCGCGCATCCGGGCGATCAGGTCGTCGCTGACGACCTCGTCGTAGTGCAGGTGGGTCACGCCGTCCGCGCCCGCTTCGACCGCCGCCCGGGTCGCCTTGGCGCTGAGCGCGTGGACCAGGGCCATCACCCCGCGCTTGTGCGCCGCCTCGACCACCGCGGCGACGACCTCGGGCGGTACGAGAGGCAGCGACGTGCCGAACGCGCCGCCGTCCTCGACCATGATCTTGATGTAGTCCGCGCCCTCGGACAGCCGCCCGTCAACGAAATCGGCCGCCTCGCCAGGGACGGTGGCGGTGGGCCACACCGGGTCGTTCAGGCCGCGCCGCAGCTGGTGGGGATGCCCGTCGGGGTGGGCGAGGCCCCATGAGGCGGTGCGGACGTCGGCCAGGTCGAACTCGGTCTGCACCTTCTTCCGCAGCGGGTCCATCACCTCCGGCACCGACATCATGTCCAGCTCGGTGGTCACGCCGAAGCGCAGGGCCGTGCGCAGACCGTCCTCGTCGGTGTGGGTGTGGGCGTCGATCAGGCCCGGCAGCAGGGTCCCGCCCTCGCCGTCGACCTCCTCCACCCCCGCGGGGACCTCGTGGCCGACAGCGGTGATCGTCCCGTCCTCGACGACGACCACCGACGCATCGGCCAGGTGCGTCCCGGTGAAGACCCGGGTATTCGTAACCGCGAACCGGCTCATGACTCCTCCTCGACTCAGCCAACAGAATGTATCGCACGGTACAGAAACTCTGTACTGTAGGGTACAGAACAGGGAGGACGCCATGGGACACACACCGACCACCGCGCGCGGTCGCGCGACCCGGGGGCGCATCCTCGATGCGGCCGCGGACCTCATCCAGCGGCACGGCGTCGCGGCGGTGACGCTGGACGATGTCGAACGCGCCGCCGGGGTCGGCCGCAGCCAGCTCTACCACTACTTCGACGACCGGGACGACCTCGTCCGCTCCGTCGTTCATTCCACCGTGGACACGGTGCTGGCCGCGCAGGAACCGCTGCTCCTGGACGTCGATTCGCTGGCCGGCATCAACCGCTGGTTCGACGCGATCGTGGCGAACGGGACGCGGCAGGACGCGGTCGGCGGCTGCGCGATCGGCTCATTGGCCGCCCAGCTCAGCGGCCAGGACGACCTCACCCGGGAGGCGTTCGTGGACGCGTTCGCGCGCTGGGAGGCCCCGGTCATCGCGGGTCTGCGGCGGATGCAGGAGTCGGGCGAGCTGCTCCCGGACGTGGACGTGACGGAACTGGCCGACCTCACCATGGCCGCGATCCAGGGCGGGCTCCTGCTGGCCCAGATCCGCCGTACACCGGACCAGCTCCGCCTCGCCCTGCGCGGCGCGCGGGCGGCGTTGGAGGACGCGCTCACTCCCCCGCCGTGAACGGTTCTCAGTGGCCGTCAAGGACTCCTTGCCTACCCTCAAGGTAGGCAAGGAGTCCTTGACGGCGTTCCCTTGCCAACCCGTCGACGCGGAAGCCGGTGCCGCCGCTCGCTAGACTCGGGCGGCGATGCGACGATTCAGGTGGTGGTGGGGGGCACTGGTCCTCGTCTGCGTGGCCGTGCTGGCGGGGTTCTTCCTTTTCTTCGGTGCCGCGAGCCGGTCCGGGCAGCCGTTGCCGCGGCAGGGGCCGCCGGGCACGGGCCCGCTGACCGTGGTCGCTTTCGGTGACAGCACGGTGTCCGGCGAGGGCGCGGGCAGCTACACCGCGGACACCGACGGCCGGGGCGGCGACTGGTGCCACCGCTCGGCGGACGCGTTTGTGCAGAAGGTGCGGATCCCCGGCGTCACCGCGCGGGTGAACCTCGCGTGCTCCGGGGCGCCGGCCGGGCAGGTCGCGCTGGGCGACGTGCGGCAGTGGGGCGAGCCGTCGCAGGCGCAGCAGCTGGCGAACGTCGTGAAGGACCACCGGGTGGCGGCCGTGGTGATCGCCGTGGGCGCGAACGACGACCCGCAGTTCTCCGCGCAGGTGACCAACTGCTTCAAGGCGTGGTTCAGCCTCGGCGGCCCGTCGTGCAACGTGGCGCTGCAGCAGACCTGGAAGTCCAAAGTGGACGCGATGGTGCCGAAGGTGGTCAACGCCGTCGGTGACGTGAAGAAGGTGCTGGCGCAGGCGGGCTACGTGCCGGCGGACTACCAGCTGGTGCTGCAGTCGTACGCCACCCCGGTCGGCCCGGGCATCCCGGCGAGCCTGCAGAGCCTCGACGGCTGCCCGTTCCGCACCGACGACCTGAGCTGGATCGCGAGCACGGGCATCACGACGCTTTCGGCGGGCCTCAAGCAGGCCTCCGTCCAGAGCGGCGCGCGGTTCCTGGACCTGGCGCGCGCGGGCGCGAACCACGAAGCGTGCAGCGGCGGCGCGAACCCGGCCAAGGAGTGGTTCACCCGGCTGACGCTGCACCTGAGCGACCTCGGGCAGACCGACCGCGCGCAGCACGCGCTGCAGGAATCCTTCCACCCCAACGCCGCGGGCCACGCCGCGATCGCCGACTGCCTCACCGAGTTCCTCGCCGTGCGCGAAGGCAACGCCGCCTGTCTGAGCGGCCAGGACGGCAAGCTCCACGCGGTCCCGGAGACCACCGCCCGCTGACCGGAGCCGGCACGCGCGGCGGTCAGAGGTCGAGGGCCGCGCGGAGGGCGACGTCGATGTTCTCCTGCACTTCGCCGTCGATCTCGGCGATGCGCTCGTGGAACCAGGGGCGGTACAGGCGCGTGAGGTTGAGCGTCGAGACCCAGTAACGGGCGTCCACGGCGACGCCGAGGATGTCCTGGGGGTCGCGGTCGAGCAGTTCGGTGCCGAGCAGCCAGGGCCGCTCGGATTCGTTCACCCCGTCCGAGGACAGCAGGACCACGGTGCGGGCCCTGGCCGGATCGGTCGGGGGGTGGTACGTCCAGACTTCACCCCTGCGCACGCATGTCCTTTTCCGCCGCGCTCCGCTCGGCCTCGTCCGACTCCGCGGCCGGCGCGACGGGCGCCTGCTGCGGGGTGTAACCCGTGCGTACCGCCTCACGCCTGGCTGCCTTGGACAGCCAGGAGGAGACCGAAATCCCGTGTGCCTTCGCGGCCCGCTCGGCGAACTCGAGCGCCCCGCTGTCGAGGGAAAGTGTCACCTTACGTGTTGCCATACCTTTTATCGTACCAGTGACCGCACCAAGACTCGTGAGTGTTCATGACGGTTAGAACCGTCATGAACACTCACGAGTGTCTTCAGAGCGTCGGCGACCGGCCCTCGAACGGCGTCGAGAGCACCACCGTGGTCCGCGTCGAGACCTTCGCCGCCTCACGGATGCGGCGCAGCAGGTCCTCCAGGCCGAGCGGCGACGCGACCCGCACGAGCAGGATGTAGGACTCGTCGCCGGCGACCGAGTAGCAGGACTCGATCTCGGTGATGTGCTGGATCCGCTGCGGGTAGTCGTCGGGGGCGGCGGGGTCGTTGGGCGTCAGCGAGATCAGCGCGGTGAGCGGCAGGCCGATCTGCTCGCCGTCGAGCCGCGCGGTGTAGCCGAGGATGACCCCGCGCTGCTCGAGGCGCCGGACGCGCTGGTGCACGGCCGAAACCGACAGCCCCACCCGCTCGGCCAGGTCGGTGAAGCTGCGCCGCCCGTCGGCGGCCAGCTCCTGCACGATCGACTGGTCGAGCGGCTCCAGCCCGGGCACGGTCATGCGTCCAGCACGACTAGCTCGTGCGGCCGGGTGTTGAAGGACTCGACGCCGTTCTCGGTGACGACCACGATGTCCTCGATCCGGGCGCCCCAGCGGCCCGCCTGGTAGATGCCGGGCTCGACGCTGAAGGCCATGCCCGCCTCGAGCGGCAGCTGGTTGCCGGCGATGATGTAGGGCTCCTCGTGCACGTCGAGGCCGATGCCGTGGCCGGTGCGGTGGATGAAGAACTCGCCGAACCCGGCGGCGTCGATCACCTCGCGGGCGGCGGCGTCGATCCGCTCGGCGGTGACGCCGGGGCGCACCGCGTCGACCGCGGCCTGCTGCGCGCGCTGCAGCACCGCGTAGGTCTCGGCGACGTCGGCGTCGCGCGGCTCGCCGACGGAGTAGGTGCGGGTGCTGTCGGAGTTGTAGCCCTCGGGCAGCGGGCCGCCGATGTCGACGACCACGACGTCGCCGCGCTGGATCACGCGGTCGGAGACGTCGTGGTGCGGGCTGGCGCCGTTCGGGCCGGAGCCGACGATGACGAAGTCGGCGTGGCTGTGGCCCTCCTCGACGATGGCGGCGGTGATGTCCGCGCCCACCTCGGCCTCGGTGCGGCCCGCGCGGAGCCACTCGCCGACGCGCGCGTGCACGCGGTCGATGGCGGCGCCGGCGGCGCGCAGGGCGGCGATCTCGGCGGCGTCCTTGCGCATCCGCAGCTCGCGGACGACCGGGCCGGCGAGGGTCTGCTCGGCGTCGCCGAGGGCCGCTCGCAGGGCGAGCACGTGCAGGGCCGGGGTGAAGTCGCTGACGGCGACGCGGCCGGGCTTGCCGAGCCGGTCGGCCACCAGCCGGTACGGGTCGTCGCCGTCGACCCAGGTGAGCACCTCGATGCCGAGGTCGGCGGTGGGCACGTCGGCGTAGCCGGGGGCTTCGAGCTTGGGCACGACCAGCGCCGGGGCGCCGTCGGCGGGCACCACGAGGGTCGTCAGCCGCTCGAACGAGCCGCCCGCCTGGCCGAGCAGGTACCGCAGGTCGGAACCGGGGGCGATGAGCAGGGCGTCGGTGTCCGCCTTCGCGGCCGCGGCGGCGGCGCGGTCGAGGCGGGCGCGGAGCGCGCCGGTGTCGGGGGCAGGCGTGTGGAGGGATCGGCTCGACATGCGATGGAGCCTAGTACCGGCGCCCGCGGTGGTCCGTCACCCGGGCGGGACCGGAGTTTCGAACAGCGGCGGGAGGTACCGGAGCATCAGCGCGGACCACACGACGTGGGTCAGCAGCGGTGCCTGGACGCCGCCGGTCGCGCGCCGCTGGAGCCCGAACACCGTGCCCATCACGATCGAGGCGAGCACCAGCGCGGGGTTGCGGGTGGCGACCGTGGACAGCGCGTACACGGCTGTCGAGGTCACGACCGAGGTGCCGGGCTCCTGCAGGACGCCGCGGAAGAAGACCTCCTCGGCCGCGCCGGTCGCGAGGGTGGTCGCGAACACCGCCGGCCCGGAGCCGCGGTGGGCGTAGGCGAGGACGCCGCTGATCGCGCGGGACAGCACCGGGATCCGGCGGGCGACCAGCGCCGTGGCGTAGAACCCGCCGAACGCGCCCACTCCGATCAGCACCGGGGTCACGACGGGGTGGCGGGACCGGCCGCGCGGTGGCGGCCCGGCGGCCAGCCCGCCCGCGAGCCAGGTGGCGGCGACGGCGTTGGTGAGGACGTAGAAGCGGCCGGAACCGGGCCGGGTGGACAGCGACAGGCCGAGCAGTCCGGTGCCCGCGGCCGTGACGGCGGTGAGCAGGCCGCGCCGCCGTCGTGACGCCGTCAAGCCGCCCGCCGTTCGCGGGCCCGCTCGCCGAGCGCTTCCAGCGCCGCGGTGTCGTAGTCCATCGGCTCGAACGGGACCACCTTCCGGATGCTGTCGTCGCGGACCACGACCTCGTTCGCCATCGAGTCGATCAGGGTGCGGCCGGTGGTGACGTCGACGTCGGTGATCAGCGACAGCCAGTACGACGAGAGCCGCGGGCTGAGCAGCGGCACCGGCACGATCAGCGGGCTGCGGCCCTCCAGCCGCGCGAGGCGGCGCAGCATGTCCACGTACGCGAGCTGTTCGGTGCCGCCGATGTCGAACGTGCGTCCCTCGGCCTCAGCGGGTTCGAGGACGCCGAGGAGGTAGCGGACCACGTCGGCGATCGCGATCGGCTGGGTGCGGGTGGCGGCCCAGCGCGGGGTGACCATGGCCGGCAGGTGCTCGACGAGCTGGCGGGTGATCTCCCAGGAGATGCCGCCGTGGCCGACGACGATGCCGGCCCGCAGCACCGTGACGGGCACGCCCGTGGAACCGAGCAGGTGCTCCACCAGCCGTCGGCTGCGCAGGTGGGCGGACAGGTCGTCGGCGTCGTCGCCAAGACCGCCGAGGTAGACGATCCGGCCCACGCCCGTGTCCTTGGCGGCGAGGGCGAAGGCCCGGGCGTGCGCGGCGTCCTGGCGTTCGAAGTCGACGGTGTCGAGGGAGTGGATCAGGTAGTAGGCGGCGTCCGTTCCGTCCAGCGCGGCGCGCAGTGAGTCCGGTTCGGACACGTCGCCACGGACGGCGGTGCCCGCGCCCGTGTAGCGCTCGGGCTTTCGGGTCATCGCGCGGACTTCGTGGCCGGCCTCGGCGAGTGCGGGCGCGAGCCTGCTCCCGACGAAGCCGGACGCGCCGGTCACGAGCACCTTCACGGCTGTTCCCCCGTCGTCGATCGTCCCACTCCCCCACACGAATACCCGAAACCGCGACGCGACAACCGGCTAGCGTCGGGACCCGTGAACCGGACCGACCGTCTCTACGCGCTCGTCGAGGAACTGCGGGCCGTCGCTCCCCTGCCGCGCAGCGCCCGGTGGCTGGCGCGGCACTTCGAGGTGAGCAGCCGCACGGTCGAGCGCGACCTCGCGGCGTTGCAGCAATCCGGCGTGCCGATCTACGCCGAACCCGGCCGCAGCGGCGGGTACGTGCTCGACCGCGACCGGACCCTGCCGCCGCTGGCCATCACCCCGGCGGAGGCGACCGCGCTCGCCGTCGGGCTGCATGCGCTGGCCGGCACGCCGTTCGCCGACGACGCGCGGGGCGCGTTGCAGAAGGTGCTCGCCGTGCTGCCTGAAGCGGCTCGCGCCGAGACCGCGCGAGAAGCCGGGCGGATCCGGATGCTGGCGCCCGCCGCGCCGCCGCTGTCCCGTCGGCTGCGGGAGGCGCTGGGCACCGGCCGGGTGCTGCGGCTCGGCTACGCCGACCGGGCGGGCGTGACCAGCGAACGGGTGGTGGAGCCGCTGGGGTTCTTCGGCGGCGACCACTGGTACCTGGTGGCGTGGTGCCGCCTGCGCGACGGCGTGCGCGGCTTCCGGCTGGACCGCGTCACCTCCGTCGTGGTGCTCGACGAGCCGGTGCCGGACCGGCGCGTGGACCTCGACGAGGTGGGCGCGGCCGGGGCGGAGCTGATCGGCCTGGACGTGATCGTGAACACAGACGCCGGCGGTGTCGCGGTAGGCCCGGAAAGTGGTCGCCGACCCGGAAGCCCACGGAAAGGAACGACCATGCACCTCGGCGACAAGTGGACCGCGCTGTGGAACGGCGAGCTGGAGCTCGCGCAGGAGATCATCGACCCGGACTTCCGCATCCGGTTCGGCTCGGGCCCCGGCGCCGACGGGCTGCGCGGGCCGGAGGACTTCACCGCGTACCTCAAGGACTTTCACGACGCCCGCCCCGGGCTGGCGTTCGAGCTGGAGATCCCCCCGCTGGAGGCCGGCCCCGAGGTGGTGCTGCGGTGGCGGGTGACCTTCGACGACGTGCCGGAGGGGCGCAGCGGCATCGACCAGCTCACCGTCGTCGACGGGCGGGTCACCCGGGCGTGGTCGGTGACCGCGGCGCGCACGTTCACCCCGATGGGCTAACGCAGGGCGGCACTGACGTCCGGTACGCGGAGCGTGCGACGGTCCGGCACCCGGCATGGCAGGCTGTGCGGGGTGACCGGACCACTCGCCCTGCTCGACTCCGCCAGCCTGTACTTCCGCTCGTTCTACGCGCTGCCCGACTCGATGACCGCGCCGGACGGGACGCCGGTGAACGCGGTGCGCGGCTTCACCGACACGATCGCGCGCATCCTCACCGACCGCCGCCCGTCGCGGCTGGTGGCGTGCCTCGACGCGGACTGGCGGCCGAAGTTCCGCACCGACCTGCTGCCCAGTTACAAGGCGCACCGGGTCGCGGTGCCGGGCCACGGCGAGAGCGCGGCGGACGTCGAGGAGGTGCCGGACACGCTCACCCCGCAGGTGCCGGTGATCCTCGACGTGCTGGCCGCGTTCGGCTTCGCCACCGCCGAGGCCGCGGGGTACGAGGCCGACGACGTCATCGGCGCGCTCGCCACCCGCGAACGGGACGCGGCGGTGGAGGTCATCACCGGCGACCGCGACCTGTTCCAGCTGGTGCGCGAGGAGCCGACACCCACGTCCGTGGTGTACGTCGGCAAGGGCTGGGCGAAGGCGGAAGTGTTGGGCCGCAAGGAGATCGCCGAGCGTTACGGCGTGCCGGTGGAGCACGCGGGCCCGGCTTACGCGGACATGTCCGCCCTGCGCGGCGACCCGTCCGACGGCCTGCCCGGCGTCGCCGGCATCGGCGAGAAGACGGCGGCGAAGCTGATCACGCAGTTCGGCTCACTGGAGGAGCTGATCGCGGCGTCGTCCGCGAACGACGCGCGGGTGCCGCTCAAGACGCGCCTGCGGCTTTCCGACGCCGCCGGCTACCTCGCGGTCGCCCCCACCGTCGTGCGGGTCGCCGTGGACGCCCCGGTCGAGGTGTCCGGCCCCGACGCGGTGCCCTCGCGCCCGGCCGACCCCGAGCGGGTCGCGGAGCTGGCCGAGCGGTGGAACCTGGGCCGGTCGGTGGACCGGCTGCTCGCAGCGTTGCCGAAGGACTGAATCCCGGCGTAGAGCCCGCTCGCATTTTGTGTGAGCGAGATTTTATCCAGCCATGGTAGAGTTTATTCATGCGAATAAACGAGGGCCCGGCGGACGCGGCCACCGTCACGAACACTGCACGCCGGGCGCAGATCGTCGCGGCCGCGATCGAGACGATCGCCGAAGTGGGCTACGCCAAAGCGTCGTTCGCGCGGATCACCGCCGCGGCCGCGCTCAGCAGCCCGAGGATGATCTCGTACCACTTCGCCGGCAAGGACGACCTGATGCGGCAGATCGTCGAAGACGTGCTCGGGACCGCGGTGGTCTTCATGCGGGAGCGGATCGAGGCCGAGGAGTCCGCGGGCGGGCGGCTGCGGGCCTACCTGGAGTCGAACCTCGAATTCCTGCGCGACCACCCGCGCGAGATGGCCGCGCTGACCGAGATCGGCCCGCACTTCGACACCGGCGCGGGCGCGCCCGCCACCTCGGTCTCGGTCCAGGAGCCGAGTGTGCTGGGCTTGGAGGTGCTGCTGCGCGGCGGGCAGGCGGCCGGGGAGTTCCGGGACTTCGACATCCGGTCCATGGCCGTGATGATCCGCGGTGCCGTCGACGCCGCGGCCCAGCGGCTGCGGGCCGAGCCGGGCTTCGACTTCGACGCCTACAGCCGCGAGGTCGTCGCTTCCTTCACCCTCGCCACCGACCGCCCCGCCCCGAAAGGAGCCCGCCGTGCCCGTAACCCGTGAGCGTCCGTCGCGGAAAGCCATGCTGCGCACGCTGTCCGTCGAGGTGGCTGCCCCGCTCGTGGTGTTCTACGGGCTGCGCGCGCTGGGCGCGGACCAGGTGGTCGCGCTGCTGGTCGCCGCGATCCTGCCCGCCGCGCGCACGGCCTACCGGGCCGTCACCGCGCGGCGGCTCGACGGGATCGCCGTGTTCATGCTGGGCGCGCTGGTGCTGACCGTGGTGATGTCCTCGATCACGGGCGAGCCGCGGGTGCTGCTCGTCCGCAACGCGTGGGGGACGGCGGCGCTGGGCCTGTGGATCCTGGGCACGCTGTTCGCGCGGAAGCCGTTCCTGTTCACCGGCGCCCGGCTGGTGTTCGACGACGCGCAGCGGCTGGCCTGGGACGGCAACTGGCAGCGGCACCCGGCGTTCCGGCACGTCCTGACGGTGTGCACCGCGGTGTGGGGAGCCGGGTTCCTCGGTGACGCGGCGCTTCGGGTCTTGCTCGCGATGACGCTGCCGATCGACGTGGTCCCGGTCCTCGACGACGTGCTCCTGGTCGTCACGCTCGTGGCACTGCTGGTTTTCCAGCGCTGGTACGGCCGTCCGTACCTGCGCCGCCGCGGGCTGCGGCTGCGGGGTGTCCACGTCACCGCGGACGAGCAGGTGCGATGAGTGCGCTGATCACCGGCGGGGCGAGCGGAATCGGCGCGGCGGTCGCCCGGCGGCTGGCCGCCCGGGGGCATCAGGTGGTGGTCGCCGACGTGGACGCCGAACGCGGCCGCGAGGTCGCCCGCGCGATCGGCGGGGTATTCGTCCGCGCCGACGTCGGCTCGGCGCGCGACAACGAGCGGGCCGTCGCGGCCGCGGTCGAGGCTTCCGGCCGGCTCGACGTCGTCGTCCTGAACGCCGGGGTGCCGGGCCGCTGCGGTTTCGACGATTTCAGCGCCGAGCGCTACCGCGCCGTGCTGGGCGTCAACCTCGACGGGGTCGTGCACGGCATCCGGGCGAGCCTGGCGCCGATGCGCGCCCAGGCCGCGGGCTCGATCGTCGTCACCTCCAGCATGGCCGGGCTCGCCCCCTCCCCCGACATCTTCTACTCGACCGCCAAACACGCGCAGATCGGGCTCGTCCGGTCGGCCGCGATGCTGCTGGCCGCCGACGGGATCCGGGTCAACGCGGTGTGCCCGGGGCTGACCGACACCGCGCTGATCGCGTCTTTCCGCCCGCGCCTGGTCGAAGCGGGGCTCGCCATCGCCGAACCGGACCAGGTCGCGGCCGCCGTCGAGGCGGTCCTCGACGGCCAGGGCACCGGCGAGGCGTGGATCGTCCAGAGTGGACAGACACCGGTGGCGGTGTCCTTTCCCGACACCACCCCGGCCATTGTGAGTTAGAAGTGCGGCGCTAGAAGTGCGTGCCGCACCACGGGCTGCGCTCGGTGGTGAACAGGGTGTCGGCGCGGGCGGCGGCGGACGGGTCGGTCGCGGTGAGACGGCCGGCCTGCAGCAGCGTCGTCGCGCGCCACTCGCCGAGGTAGAGCATCGCGAGGGTCTCGGAGTCGAGCTGAAGATCAGCGGGCGCGTCGGTGCGGTGGGCGCCGTCGGGGCCGACCGCGTAGTGGCCGGTGTTGGCGGGCAGTTGCGGATCGGTGAGGGCGAGGACCACCGGGTCGGCGGCGCCGTAGGTTCGGGCGGCCAGCGCGTCGGACACGTCGACCAGCCGTACCCACAGCTGGTCCCCCAGCTCCGCGGTGTGGGCGCGGCGCGGGTCGGTGAGCAGGACGCCGACAGGCTCGTCCACCGGCCGGTCACGGGCGACGACCGTGCCGACCAGGTCGATCGACAGCAGGAACCGCCACAGCCCGGCGATCGCCGCGGGGTTCGCGCCGTTGAGGTCCCGCACGTCCAGCAGCGAGCGCTTCTCCGGGTCGTCGGTGCTGGTCCGGTCCACGCTGCGGAAGACGGCGAACCCGTCGTCCTCGCCGTTCAGTCCGGTGTGGACGGCCACGCGGTACCCGCCGCCGCGCCGGACTTGGCGGTTGTGCTCGTTCGGCCACCAGTAGGCGGGGCGCGCGAGCAGGCCCGGCCGGGGGGCGCGGCTGATGATCCGCTGGTACAGCGTGGGGATCTGCACCACCGCCGCGTCTTCGTCCAACAGCCGGACAGTGCCGGTGACCGGGGCGCTGTCACGGAACCGGGCCGGGTGCTCGACCCGGATCGAGCGGCCGAGCGTGGCGGCGCCGTAGCCGAAGCGGCCGTAGATGACCGCTTCGCTGGCGTACAGCGCGGCGAGGGTGACGCCGCGGGCGACGAAGTCTTCGAGCTGGGTACGCATCAGCGCGCTGACGACGCCGCGGCGGGTCCAGTCCGCGCGGACCCCGACGCCGTCGACCGCGCCCGTGCTCAGGCGCGCGCCGCCGGGCACGATCGTCTCGGTGTCGAACGAGCCGGTGATCCCGATCGGCCGGTTTTCGGCGAACGCGCCGAACTTCCGCTCCGCGGCCCAGGATTGGGCGTACTCACGCCAGGACTCGTCACTCGGTGCGTGCGCGTGCAGGGACTGCATCAGGAGGGCGAAGGTGGGCCGGCGCTCGTCGTCGGTGATGGGCCGTACCGCGAAGTCCGTCATGCCCCGATCAAACCAAGCCGGCCGGTCCGGGGCCACGCGATTTACCGGGGCGCGTCCACCCGGTACTGGCCGCTGGTGCCGGTCACGGTGATGGGCACGTGTTTCCGCTCCCCCGCGACGTCCACTGTGCACTGGAACTGGTTGCCGTCGGCGACGGGCTGCCGGTCGGGGCAGGTGACCTCGCCGAGGCCGTGCAGCCCGTAGTTCTCGGTGAGGACCTTCGCGACGCCGGCGCTCATGGCCTTGGCGTCGAACACCCGGACCGGCGGTGCGGACGAGGAAGCGGTGGCCGGGTGGCCGAAGGTCATCGTCCACTCGGGCCGGTCCGGCTTCGAACCGGAATCGCAGCCCGCGGCGGCCAGTAGCCCGACGACGCACCAGCCCAGCACCCGCACCGCGCGCATGCCCACGATCCTCCGCCCCGAAGCCCGCCCGGAGGCCTTTGGTCAAGGTCAGAAGAAACTACCGCACCACGCCGCGGTGCGCGTCCCGAACAGGGTGTCCGCGCTCGCCGGGGCGGCCGCGTCGAGCACCTCGATCCGGCCGACGGCCGCGAGGGCCGAGGCTGGCCAGGCGCCGAAGTACAGCATTGCGAGGGTGGCGACGTCGAGGCGCAGCGTGGGCTCGGCGTCCGTGCGCTCGGCGCCTTCGGGGCCGACGCGGTAGCGGCCGGTGTTGGCCGGCAGCAGCGGGTCGCGCACCTCGAGGACTACCGGCGAGCCGGGGCCGTAGGCGCGGGCCGTCAGCGCGGTGGGCACGTCGACGAGCCGGAGCCAGCTCTCGTCCTCCGTCCGCGGCACCGAAACGACGCGGTAGTCCTCGAACAGCAGCTCCACCGGTTCGTCGAGCGGCCGTTCGAGGGCTCGGATTTCGTCGACGAGGTCCACCGACAACAGGAATCGCCACAGTCCCGCGAACGCGCCGGGGCTGGCGTAGTGGAACGCGAAGACCTCCAGCCGGCTCGGCCGCTCGTAGTCGTGGTCCACGTGGTACGTCGCGTAGCCGTCCGGCCCGTCGGGGCCTTGGTGCACAACGGTCTGCATGCCTTCCGAGATCCGGTACGCCAGGCTCTCGTAGCCGGCCCAGCAGGCGTCGGGGCGCGTGATCATGGCTGGGCGGGGCAGGCCCGTCGCGCGGTACAGCTCGGGCCAGCGGGGCACGGAGTCCTCGAGGCCGTACACGGTGACCTCGCCGCCGGCCGGGGTCTCGGGCCGCAGCCGGGCGCGGTGGCGGTCCACGTGGAGGTCCCGGCAGAGGGTCGTGACGCCGTAGCCGAACCGGCCGTAAATGGCGCCTTCGGTGGCGTGCAGGCTCGCGGCCACCACTCCGCGCTCGGCGAGCTCCCGCAGCTGCGCGGTCTGCAGCGCGGTCAGGACGCCACGGCGGGTGCGGCCGGCGCGGACGCCGATCCCGGTGACGGCCGCCATCGGGACGAGGTTTCCGCCGGGCAGCGCCATTTCCGCGTCGAACGAGCGGGCGGCGCCGATCAGCTCGGGGTCGGACGCGCCCCAGACGCGGCCGGCCAGGTAGGCCCCGCGGACGCGGTCCCAGTCCTCGTCCTTGCCGGGCGGCGAGTGCATCGTGCCGCGGAACAGGTCCCAGGCGGCCCGGTGCTCTTCGGTGTCCAGCAACCGAACCGGGTAGTCGCGCATGGCCCGATCATCGCGGGCCGGGACCGGGCCGGGCCACCGGTTTTCCCGGCGGCCCGGCGGTGGTCACTGCGAGGTGGGCGGTGAGACCTCGTAGTTGCCGTCGGTGCCCTTGACCGTGATCGGGATCTGCTGCGGCTTGCCGCTGATGGTGGCGGTGCACTCGAACTTCGCGCCGTCGGCCACCTTCTGCTCGGCCGGGCAGGTGACCCCGGTGACGCCGTCGATCTTGTACGTGTCGGTGAGCAGCTTCGCCACGTCGGTCTGCATCTGCGTGTTGTTGAAGACCTCGGTCCGGAAGAACCCGGGGGCGACGAAGCCGAGGATCGCGACCACGGCGACCACGACCACCAGCGCGCCGATGCCGATGAACAGGCCCTTCTTCGAGCCGCCCGGCTCCTTCTCCCCCGCCCCGGGCGCGGCTCCGGGCTGGCCGTAGTCGTACTGGCCCTGCGGCTGCTGCTGCCCGTACTGCGGCTGGGCCTGGGGACCGCTCTGCGGCTGGCCGTACTGGGGTTGTTCCTGCGGCCCGCTCTGCGGGTAGCCGCCGGGCTGCTGCCCGTACTGGGGCTGGTTCGGGTCGTAGGGCTGCCCGTACTGCTGCGGTGGCGGCTGCTGGCCCCACTGGTTCTGCTGCGGCGGGGTGTAGCCGCCGGGCTGCTGGCCGTACTGGGGCTGCTGGGGTGACGGCTGGACCCACTGGGTGGGCTGCGACGGGTCGTAGGGCTGCTGCTGGGGTGGCTGCTGCCCGTACTGCTGCGGGTTGTAGGGCTGCTCCTGCGGCCCGCTCGGCGGGTAAGCGCCGCCCGGCTGCTGCCCGTACTGCGGCTGCTGCCCGTAAGGGGGCTGCTGCTGCGGGTCGTTGCCGCCATACGGCGTGCTCATCGTTCGCCTCCGCCTCGCTTCGCCTGGTCTCGAGCGCGATCCAACCACAGGTCGGGGCCGAGCACACGCGCCCACGCACACGCTGTCCGCCGGGTGCGCCACAGATGCCCCCGAACGCTCCCGGGTAACGCGGAATTCACGCCGGCCTGATTCATACTGCCCCGATTCACGCGGCCCCGGCCGCGACGACGCCGCGGCGCAGCGCGCGGACGGCCTCCGCCGCGGTCGCGCCGACCGGGTCGGCCTTGCCCAGCACGTCACGGACCTGGTCGAGCAGGTCGATCACCTGGCGGCACCAGCGGACGAAGTCGCCTGCGGACAGCTCCTGCCCGTTGGTCTCCGCGGCGGTGAGCACCTTCTCCAGCGATTCGCCGCGCGCCCACCGGTAGACCGGCCAGGCGAACCCGGCGTCGGGCTCGCGGGTGCGGTCGAGGCGGTGGCGGCGCTCGTCCTCGGTCAGCTCGACCCACAGCCGGGAGGTCTCCTGCCAGGCCTCGGGCACGCCGCCGCCGGGCAGCCGCGGCTCCCCCGCGGTGTCTCGGCGGGCTTCGAACACCAGCGTCGAGACCACGGCGGCCAGCTCGGCCGGGCCGAGGCCGGCCCACACGTCGTGGCGGATGCACTCGGCGGCCAGCAGGTCGGACTCGCTGTAGAGCCGGGTGAGCCGCTGCCCGTGCTCGGTGACGCGGTCCTCGCCGTCGCCCGCCGTCGCCGGGCCGAGGTAACCGCGCTCGCCGAGCAGCGCGAGGATCCGGTCGAACGCCCGCGCGAGCGAGTGGGTGGTCGCGGCGACCTTGCGTTCCAGCTGCGCGGTCTCCTCGGTGAGCCGCTGGTAGCGCTCGGCCCAGCGCAGGTTCGCCTCCCGCTCGGCCAGTCCGTGGCAGGGGTGTGAACGCAGGGCGCGGCGCAGTGTGGCCAGCTCGGCGTCGTCGTCGGCCCCGCCGCGGCGGCGCTGACGGCCGGGCAGCGCGATCCCGGCGTTGCGCAGGGACGACGCGATGTCGCGGCGGGTCCGCGGCGAGCGCAGCTCGATGTGCTTGGGCAGCCGGATATGGCCGAGTGGTTCGACCGGCGCCGGGAAGTCGGCCACCGACAGCGGGCCGGACCAGCGGTCTTCGGTGACGACCACGGGCCGCGGCTCGCGGATCGGGTCGAGCCCGGGGTCGACGACCACGGCGAGCCCGGCGCGGCGGCCGGCCGGGACCGCGATCACGTCGCCCTTGCGCAGCTTCTCCAGCGATTCCGCGGTGCCCGCGCGCCGGGACGCGGTGTTCTGCCGGGCCAGCACCTTCTCGCGGGCGGAGATCTTGGCGCGCAGCTCGACGTACTCCAGCGTCTGCTCGAAGTCGCCGGTGACGGCGGTCGCGTAGCCCTTGAGGGCCTCTTTGTTGCGCTCGATGCGGCGCGCGGTGCCGACGACCGAGCGATCGGCCTGGAACTGGGCGAACGACTGTTCCAGCAGGTCGCGGGCGGCGTCGGAGCCGACCTGCGCGACCAGGTTCACGGCCATGTTGTAGCCGGGGCGGAACGAGGAGCGCAGCGGGTACGTGCGGGTGGAGGCGAGGCCGGCGACCTGCTTGGGGTCGACGCCGGGCTGCCAGGACACGACGGCATGGCCCTCGATGTCGATGCCGCGGCGCCCGGCGCGGCCGGTGAGCTGGGTGTACTCGCCGGGGGTGAGGTCGACGTGCGCCTCGCCGTTGTACTTGACCAGCCGTTCGAGCACGACGGTGCGGGCGGGCATGTTGATGCCGAGCGCGAGCGTTTCGGTGGCGAACACGACCTTCACCAGGCCGCGGACGAACAGCTCTTCGACGGTCTCCTTGAAGGCGGGCAGCAGTCCGGCGTGGTGCCCGGCGATGCCGCGTTCCAGCGCCTCGCGCCACTCCCAGTAGCCGAGCACGCCGAGGTCGCCTTCGGGCAGGTCCTTCGTGCGCTCCTCGACGATGCGGCGGACCTCGTCGACCTGCTCGGGGCCGTTGAGGCGCAGGCCGGAGCGGACGCACTGGGTGACGGCGGCGTCGCAGCCGGCGCGGGAGAAGATGAACACGATCGCGGGCAGCAGCCCCGCGTGGTCGAGCCGGTCGACGACGTCCACGCGGGAGGGCGGCCGGAACCGGGGCCCGCGCTGGGGAGCGCCCCGCCGTCCGCCGCGAGGCCCGCGGAAGCCGCTGGGGCCGGCGAACCGGCCCATTTCCTCGGTGCGGCGCAGCAGGCTGGGGTTGATCCGCAGCTCGGCGCCGGGGTCGGCCTCGTCCTGGCCGGCGAACAGGTCGAGCAGCTGGTTGCCGACCTGCATGTGCTGCCACAGCGGCACGGGCCGGTGCTCGTCGACGACGACGGTGGTGTCGCCGCGGACCTCCACCAGCCATTCGCCGAACTCCTCGGCGTTGCTGACCGTGGCGGAGAGCCCGACCACGCGCACGTGCTCGGGCAGGTGCAGGATCACCTCTTCCCAGACGGCGCCGCGGAACCGGTCGGCGAGGTAGTGCACCTCGTCCATCACGACGTAGCCGAGCTCGGGAATGGCGGAGCTGCCGGCGTAGAGCATGTTGCGCAGCACCTCGGTGGTCATGACGACCACCTGGGCATTGCCGTTGATGGAGGTGTCGCCGGTGAGCAGGCCGACCGCGTCGGCGCCGTACCGGGCGACGAGGTCGGCGTACTTCTGGTTCGACAGCGCCTTGATGGGCGTTGTGTAGAAGCACTTGCGGCCCTCGGCCAGCGCCAGGTGCACGGCGAACTCGCCGACCACGGTCTTGCCGGCGCCGGTGGGCGCGCAGACCAGCACGCCGTGGCCGTTTTCCAGCGCCTCGCACCCGCGGACCTGGAAATCGTCGAACTCGAAGGACACCTCGCCGGCGAACCGCGTCAGCTGGGGGTGCTTCCCGCGGCGCCGCGAGACCGCATAGGCCTCGGCCGGGGACTGAGAAGGGCTACTGGCCACTACGTCAGGGTTCCACACGACACCGACAGTCCGCACGCCGCGTGACGATCGACGCGCCGCGGTCAGGCGACGACGGTCAGCGCGTCGGGCACGCAGGTGACCGTGAACGGCGCTGTGCCCTGGGATTCGCCGTCGGCGTAGGCGGGCCAGTCGGGGCCGGTGAGGGTGAGTTCGCGGGCGCGCAGGGTGCGGACGGCGGGGTGGGCGACGTGGCCGCCGGTGCGCAGTCCGGGGAGCAGGCGCAGGAGCTGGAGGCGGGTGGCGGCGCCGATGACGGTGACGTCGAAGAGGCCGTCGTCCGGGGTGGCGGCGGGGCAGATGGGGACGCCGCCGCCGTAGAACGGGGTGTTGCCGATCGCGACCAGGGTGGCGTCGAGGTCGAGGGCGGTGCCGTCGGCGGTCAGGGTGAGCGGGCTGGGGCGGAACGCGGCCAGCTCGGCGAGGATCGCGACGTCGTAGCGGTGGGGGCCGGACGGCCAGCGGAGCCGGTTGGCGCGGGCGTTGACGCTGGCGTCGAAGCCGGAGCAGAGCACGGTGGCGAACCAGGTGCCGTCGCCGGTGCGGCCGAGGTCCATGCGGCGGCGGGTGCCCTGTTCCAGCGCCGCGACGAGGGCGGTGACGGCGGATTCCGCGTCCGGCGGGCTGCCGAGCGCGCGGGCGAAGTCGTTGCCGGTGCCGGAGGGGACGAGGCCGAGGGCGACGTCGTTCTCGGCGCAGAACTGCACGCCCTGGTGGGCGGCGCCGTCGCCGCCGAGGACGATCAGCACGTCGAGGCCCGCGTCGTGCGAGGCGCGCATCAGGGCGCGGGACTCCTCGACGGTGTTGGCCACCAGTACGTCGAGGCGGTCGACGCAGGGCCGTAGCCGGTCAGCGACGGTGCCCGCGATGCGGGCGGCGGCGCCGTGCCCGGAGGCGGGGTGCACGGCCAGCGCCGCGTGCAGGCCCATCCGGGGCTCAGGTGATGTCGTCGGTGCGGTTGCCGCCACCGCTGGCGACGGGTCCGTCGTCGGCGGTGCTCGGGGTGTAGTCGAACGGCGCGGCCTCGTCGTCGGCCAGCTTGTCCCAGCCCTCGTCCGCACGGACCTTGTCGCGCTTGCGGTCGTGGAACCGCGCGATCTGGATGGAGATCTCGAACAGCACCGTCAGCGCGCCGGCCAGGCCGAGCATGGAGAACGGGTCCGAGCCGGGGGTGGCGAACGCGGCGAAGACGAACAGCGCGAACACCAGCCCGCGTCGCCATTTCTTCAGCTGCTGGTACTTGACCACGCCGACGCGGTTGAGCATCACCACGAGCAGGGGCAGCTCGAAGCTGACGCCGAAGATCAACAACAGCGACAGGATGAACGAGATGTACTTGTCCGCGGTGAGCGCGGTGACGAACTGCTCCTGGCCGAAGCCGGCGAGCAGGGCCAGCGCGTGCGGCACGAGGTAGTAGGCGAGCACGGCGCCGGCGGCGAACAGGACAGAGGCGAACGCGACGAAGGTCAGCGCGTACTTGCGCTCCTTGGAGTACAGGCCCGGGGCGATGAACGCCCAGAACTGGTACAGCCAGAACGGCGAGAGCAGCACGGCGCCCGCGGCGACACCGACCTTCAGGCGGACCATGAAGATCTCGAACGGAACGGTCTGCAGCAGCTTGCAGCCGCCATGGTCACTGCCGAACCGCTGCGAGGGCGGGATGGCGCAGTACGGCTGGGTCATGATGTTGCCGAGCGACGGGATCGGGCCGAGGTGCTGCTCGAACCAGATCCAGCCGAAGATGCCGCCGATGACGACGAACAGCAGGGCGAAGCCGAGCCTGCGGCGGAACTCGTAGATGTGCTCGATGAGCGTCATCGTGCCGTCGGGGTTGACCCGCCGGCTGCGGCGCCGACGGTTGCTCCGGCTGCCGTTGCCGTTGACGGCTTCCGCCACTGGTCGTTCCGTTCTCGTCGTCGGCCGCGGCAGCGCGCCGGGTGGTCAGCGCGCTGCGCGGCAGGGGGACCGGGTGGGGCCGGCTGGGCTCAGCTGGCGTTTTTCTGCGGCTGGTCGGCGACCTGCTGCTTCTTCAGCTCGTCGAGCTGGCGCTGGAGGTCGGCGACCTGCTGGTCCTGGGCCGAGGTGACGCCGGCGGCGGCGACCGGCGTGGTGCTCGCGGCGGTGGCAGGCGGGATCTGCTTGGTCTCGACCGGCTCGGCGTCGTCGGCGTTCTTCTCGCCGGACAGGTCCTTGGTCTCGGCCTTGAAGATCTTCATGGACTTGCCGATGGCGCGGGCCGTGTCCGGAAGCCTCTTGGCACCGAACAGCAGAACCACGAGTAGCACCAGGACGATGATGTGCCACGGCTGCAGCGCGTTCATGGTCGGTGGCCTCCTTCTTTCCGTCTCAGGGAGATGTTACTGGTTTTCCGGTGCCTCGCGGCGCTGCGCCACAGCCACGCGAAGTGCGGCGGAGCGGGCGCGGAGCAGTCCAGTCCGGTCCTGGGTGTTCGTAGCCACCATGCTCATGGTGCGACGGAAACCGCGCAAGACCCTGAGCGTCCGCACAAGCAGGACAATCAGGACAAGAAGACCCGCCGCGAGGAGCACGACGGTGGGCAGGTACGGCACGGAAGTTACCTTAACGGTCGTAGGTTGACGGTAGGTGACGGGCTCGGGCCACTGCGTCGGCCGCGCGCCGACGGACCGCGTCACCGAGGGCGGCGGGGCTCTCCACCAGCGCGTCCCCGGCGAGGCTGAGGACCAGCCGGACCATCCAGGACTCGTCGGCGTAGCGCATCCGGATCCGCAGCCGGCCGCCGTCCAGCTCGGCCAGCTCCTGGCACGGGTAGTACTCGGCGACCCAGCGGGCGTCCGGGCCGAGGACCAGCTCGGCCTCCTGCTGGTCCGGGCGCGGGGAGAACAGGCCGTCGGACAGGTCGGTGGGCTGGGCGTGCGCGGGCGGCGCGGCGGGCTCGTCGAGCACGGTCAGCTCGTCGATCCGGTCCAGGCGGAAGAGCCGGACGCCCTCGACGCGGCGGCACCAGGCTTCGAGGTAGCCGACGGCCTGCACGATGAGCAGCCGCATCGGGTCCACGGTGCGCTCGGTGACCTGGTCCTTGGACGCGGTGTAGTAGCGGATCCGCAGGGCGCGCCCGGCCTGCAGGGCGCCCGCGACGGCCTCGCGGGTCTCGGCGGTGCGCTTGCCCTCGCGGACCCCGCCGCCGACGACCACGCCGGCGGGCTGGGCCTGGCCGGCGGCGACCTCGATCTTGGCGATGGAGCGGCGCACGGCGTCGGCGTCGACCACTCCGGGCGTTTCCGCCAGCGCGCGGAGCGCGACCAGCAGGGCGGTGGCCTCGCTGCCGGTCAGCCGCAGCGGCCGGTTCATGCCGGCGTCGTGGGTGACGACGATGGTGTCGCCTTCGAAGGACAGGTCGATCAGGTCGCCGGGGCCGTAGCCGGGCAGCCCGCACATCCAGAGCAGCTCGAGGTCCTTGCGCAGCTGCTTGGGCGTGACGTCGAAGTCCTGCGCGGCCTCGTCGACCCGGATGCCGGGCCGGGCCAGCAGGTAGGGCACGAGCGCGAGCAGCCGGGGCATGCGCTCGGTGGAGCTGCTCATCGGCCGCTCCCCGCGGCGGTGCGGGCGAGGACGTCCTCGAGCCGGTGCTGCACGGCCTTCGCGAGCACGTCGGGCTCCAGCACCAGCACGTCGGGGCCCTGGGCGGCGATCCAGTCGGCGGCGGACTCGGGGAAGTTCAGGCCGATCTCGACCAGGTCGCCCGCTTCCCCGCCGACGGTTTCGCGCCCGACGACCTCGCCGCGGCGGCGGACCCCGGCCGCGCGGCCGTCGGCGACCCAGAGCCGGGCGGTGGTCACGGGCGAGGCCTCTTCGCTGCTGCCGGTGACCGACACCAGCTGCAGCAGGTTGACGCCTTCGGGCCGGGTGACCGCGCCGGCCGGGCCGACCGCGGTGACCTGGCCGGTGACGCGGGAGAGCCGGAAGCAGCGGGTGGCGCCGCGGTCGCGGTCGTGCCCGACGACGTACCAGCGGGCGCGCCAGGACACCACGCCCCACGGTTCGAGGGTGCGCATGATCCGCTCCGGCGAGCCGACGCGCCGGTACTCGAAGCGGACGGCGCGGCCGTTCTGGACGGCGGCGAGCAGCGGCCCGAACGCCGGCTCGGCGCGTACCCGCGGCTCGATCACGGTGGGGGCCTGGTCGTCCACCTCGACGCCGGCCGCGCGCAGCTTGACCAGCGCGCCCTGGGCCTGGCCGGTCAGCTCGGGCGAGTCCCAGAGCCGCACGGCGAGGCCGACGGCCGCGGCCTCGTCGGGGGCCAGGTCGATCTCGCCGAGCTCGTAGTCGCGGCGGGCGATGCGGTAGCCCTCGACGGCGTCGAAGGCGGAGTTGCGGCCGGTCTCCAGCGGGATGCCGAGCTCGCGCAGCTCGGTCTTGTCGCGTTCGAAGGTGCGGAAGAACGCCTCGTCGCTGGCCGCGTCGGTGTACCCGGGCACGATCCCGCGGATCCGCTCGGCAGTGAGGTACTGCCGGGTGGAGAGCAGGGCGAGCACGAGGTTGACCAGCCGTTCGGCGCGTGCGGTGGACACCCGACAACACTAGCCCGCGCCGTTGTTCCCGATCGTGAGGTCCGGCGTTCGCGCGTCGTGACAGCCGGCGATGCGGCGCGAGAGGTGACTGTGGCGCCACGGGCCGTCACCGAGCGCGACGAGGTGGCCGTGGCGCCGGCGGGTCGATCTTCGGGTGATCCGTCCCTAGCCTGGGTGCATGACTGAACGTGTGCTTCTGGTGACCGGGGCGTCCCGGGGAATCGGCGAGGCGACGGCGCGGCGGGCGGCCGGGGCGGGCTTCCGCGTGGCGCTGGTGGCCCGCAGGCAGGAGTCCGTCGCCGGGCTCGCCGCCGAGCTGGGCGAGGACCGGGCGCTCGCGCTGGGCGCCGACGTCGCCGACTGGGCGGCCGTGTCCGGCGCGGTCGAGGAGACGGTGCGGCGGTTCGGCCGGCTCGACGCCGCGTTCGCCAACGCGGGCATCGGCATGGGTGTGTCGTTCTTCGGCGACGGCGGCACCGATCCCGAGCAGTGGCGGGACATGGTGCTGACCAACGTCTACGGCGCCGCGCTGACCGCCCGCGCCACACTCCCCGCGCTGGCCGGTTCGGGCGGGCACCTGGTCCTCACCGGCTCGGTCGCCGGCCGCTACATCCGCAAGGGAAGCCTGTATTCGGCGACGAAGTGGGCGGTGACCGGGATGGCCGGGGCGATCCGCGAGGAGGCGGTCGGCACCGGCGTGCGGGTCACGCTCGTGCAGCCCGGCGTCACCGACACCGACATCCTCGACAGCGAGCTGCGCAAGAAGCCGAAGCTGGAGCCGGACGACGTCGCCCGCGCCGTGCTGTACGCGCTGGACCAGCCGCCGACGGTGGACGTCAACGAGATCATGGTCCGCCCGACCGGGCAGGAGCGTTAGCGCCGCGCCGGAGGCCCTGAAGGCCACCATGAGGGCGTATATGTCCCTCATGGTGGCCTTCAGGGCATCACGAATGCTCAAGGTAGGCAAGGAGTCCTTGACGGCGTTCCGGCGCAGGGCGCTAACGGCCGAGCCGGGCGACGCGGCCCTGGACGCCGCTGGCCCAGCAGCTGCCGAACGCGGTGCAGTCGACCGTGTCGAAGCTGCCGGTGTCGAAGGAGGTCCAGTGCCGTCCGCCGTCGGGGCTGAGGTCGCTGCCGCCGGGGCCGACGGCGAGCACCGTGCCGCCGAGCCAGGCCAGCCCGGAGCGGTAGCCGGCCGGGTACTGCGGCGGGGTGCGCCAGGTGCGGCCGCGGTCGCCGCTCAAGGCCACCGCCGGCCCGGGCGCGGTGGGGTTCGCGAAGTCGCCGCCGATGGCGACGCCCTGCCACGGCGTGCGGAACGCGAGGGCGAAGACGCCGGCGGAGGCGCTGCTGGGCAGCGGGGTGGTGGCGGCGGTCCAGTGCCGTCCGCCGTCGCCGGAGTGCAGGACCCGGGCCTGCGGGCCGCCGCCGGTGGCGAGCCAGGCGTCGGCCGGGCCGGAGGTGGTGACGCACTGGCCGCTGGCGGCGAAGCCGGCCTCGCCGGGCAGCGCGGGCGGGAACGCGGCGTCGGGGATCTGGTGCCAGCTGCGGCCGCCGTCGGAGGTGGCCTGCATCCGGAATCGGCCGTCGACGGGGTCGCTCATCGCGAGGCCGCGCCACGGGTCGAAAAAGGCCAGGCAGTCGTAGAAGGCTTTCGCGTCGGGGTTCTGGAACGTCTGGCGCCAGTGCCGTCCGCCGTCGTCGGTCCGGTAGACGCGGGAGTCCGAGCCGGGCCCGATCGACAGGGTCACGGCGTGGTCGGCGTCGAACGCCTCGATGTCGCGGAATTCCAGCGTGCCGGTCCCGGGCGGGCCGACGGACAACCAGCTGCGCCCGCCGTCGACAGTCCGGAGCACGGTCCCCTGTGTCCCGCTGGCCCACGCGACGCGGTCGCTCACCGCCGACAGGCCGCGGAACTGCGCGGTCACCCCGGTCGCCTTGAGCTGCCACGACGGCAGCCGCCCCGCTGACGACGCCGCCGACGCCGTCACCGGGGCCAGCAGCGGAAGGACCACACCGAGCAGGACGAGCACCGCACGCACCAGACGCATGCGCCAGATCCTGCCGCACCGCGCCGGCGACTTTCGTAGGAAACGCCGAAGGGGCCGTCCCGAGCGGGACGGCCCCTTCGGCAAACGGGCTCACAGCGAGCTGATCAGCCGTTCCACGCGCTCGTCGACCGAGCGGAACGGGTCCTTGCACAGCACGGTCCGCTGCGCCTGGTCGTTGAGCTTCAGGTGCACCCAGTCCACGGTGAAGTCCCGGCCCGCGGCCTGCGCGGCGGCGATGAAGTCGCCCCGCAGCTTCGCGCGGGTCGTCTGCGGCGGGGTGTCCTTGGCGACCTCGATCTCGCCGTCGTCGGTGACCCGGCGGACCAGGGCCTTGCGCTGCAGCAGGTCGAAGATGCCCCGGCCGCGGCGGATGTCGTGGTAGGCCAGGTCGATCTGCGCCACCCGCGGGCTGGACAGGTCCAGGTCGTGCTTCGCGCGGTACCGCTCGACCAGGCGGTGCTTGATGGCCCAGTCGATCTCGGTGTCGATCTTGCTGAAGTCCTGCTGCTCGACCGCTTCCAGCGCGCGGCCCCACAGCTCGATCACGCGCTCGTTCGCCGGGGTGGTGCCGTTTTCCTTGAGGTGCTGCACGGCGCGGGCGTGGTACTCGCGCTGGATGTCCAGCGCCGAGGCCTCGCGCCCGCCCGCGAGCCGGACCTGCCGGCGCCCGGTCAGGTCATGGCTGATCTCGCGGATCGCGCGGATCGGGTTGTCCAGCGTGAAGTCCCGGAACTGGACGCCGGCCTCGATCATCTCCAGCACCAGGTTCGCCGACCCGATCTTGAGCATCGTGGTGGGCTCGGCCATGTTCGAGTCGCCGACGATGACGTGCAGGCGCCGGTAGCGCTCGGCGTCGGCGTGCGGCTCGTCGCGGGTGTTGATGATGGGCCGCGAGCGCGTGGTCGCGCTCGACACGCCTTCCCAGATGTGCTCCGCCCGCTGGGACAGGCAGTACACCGCGCCGCGCGGGGTCTGCAGGACCTTGCCCGCGCCGCAGATGAGCTGGCGCGTGACCAGGAACGGCAGCAGCACGTCGGCGATCCGGGAGAACTCCCCCGCGCGCGTCACCAGGTAGTTCTCGTGGCAGCCGTAGGAGTTGCCCGCCGAGTCGGTGTTGTTCTTGAACAGGAAGATGTCGCCGCCGATGCCCTCGTCCGCCAGCCGCCGCTCGGCGTCGACGAGCAGGTCCTCCAGGATCCGCTCCCCCGCCTTGTCATGGGTGACCAGCTGGACCAGGTCGTCGCACTCCGCCGTCGCGTATTCCGGGTGCGAGCCCACGTCCAGGTAGAGCCGGGAGCCGTTGGACAGGAACACGTTCGACGAGCGTCCCCAGGAAACGACCCGCCGGAAGAGATAGCGCGCCACCTCGTCGGGCGAGAGCCTGCGCTGGCCGTGGAAGGTGCACGTGACCCCGAACTCGGTCTCGATGCCAAAGATCCGCCGCTGCATGCCACCAGAGTAGGCGCTGGACCCCCTCCGACGGTGCGCCGTTCGGGCGGCGACACGCGGTCGGTACGTTGCGTTCGGTGAAAAAACGCGCGAATCCGGCGCCCGCCGGCCCCGCGCCCTGCCCGACGGACCGGAGGTCCCCCAGCGTGTTATCGCAGCTCAGCCGGACGTTCCGGCGGGTCGGCCGCACCGATCGCGCGCTGATCCGGCGCAGCGCGGCCCTGCCGAAGACCCGCGCCGACCAAGTGCTGGGATCGCTGTCGAAGTCGGCTAACCAGTCGCGGCTGTGGTGGGTCGTCGCGGCGGTGCTGGCGACGCGCAAGGGCCCGGCCCGCCGGGGCGCGCTGCGCGGGGTCGCCGCGATCGCCGGGGCCAGCGCGGCCGCGAACCTGATCGGCAAGCCGCTGTTCCCGCGCCGCCGCCCGGCCGAGGAAGAGGTGCCCGAGCACCGGCGCCTGCGCAAGCGCCCGACCTCCTCGTCGTTCCCCTCCGGCCACGCCGCCTCGGCCGCCGCGTTCGTCACGGCGGTGGCAATGGAGTCGCCGCGCACCGGCCTCGCCCTCGTCCCGCTCGCCGGCGCGGTCGCGTACTCGCGCGTGCACACCGGGGTGCACTGGCCCAGCGACGTCGGCGCGGGCATCACGATCGGCGTCGGCGTCGCCGCGCTGACCCGGCACTGGTGGCCACTGGGGGCCGACCTTCCCGCCCGCACCGCGCATTCCGCCGAAGCCCCCGAGATGCGCGACGGCGAGGACATGCTGGCCCTGGTCAACCCCCACTCCGGCGTCGACGGGCAGGACCCCACCGAGGACGTCCGCTACGCCTGGCCGAAGGCGACGATCCTCTACCCGGACCCGTCGCAGGACCTGCGCGACCAGCTCAACGCCGAGATCGACGCCCGGATCGGCGGCGTCCGCGCCCTGGGCGTCGCGGGCGGCGACGGGACGGTGGCCGCCGTCGCCTCGGTCGCCGCCGAGCGGAACCTGCCGCTGGCGCTGATCCCCGCGGGCACCCTCAACCACTTCGCCCGCGACGTCGGGGTCCGCTCGATGCCGGACGCCGACGCCGCGACCGAGGCCGGCGAAGCCGTCGGGATCGACCTCGGCGAGGTCGAGGTCACCGGGACCGGCGAGCCCGGGCACCGCTGGTTCGTCAACACCGCGAGCCTCGGCGGTTACCCGGAAATGGTGCGGTTGCGCGAAAAACTGCAGCAGCGGCACCCGAAATGGCCCTCGGCGGCAATCGCGCTCGCCCGGGTGCTGCGCCGCGCCAAGCCGTTGCGGATCCTGCTCGACGGCGAGCCCGCCGAGGTCTGGCTGATCTTCGTCGGCAACGGCACCTATTCGCCGAAGGGGTTCGCCCCGTCCCGCCGCCCGGCGCTCGACACCGGCCTGCTCGACGTCCGGTACCTGCGCGCCGACCTGCCGTACTCCCGGGCCCGCTTCCTGCTCGCGATGGTCACCAACAGCCTCAACGCCAGCCACGTCTACCAGCAGCTCGACCGGCCCGAACTGCACGTGCGGCTGCTCGACGGCAACCGCCGCGTCGCCACCGACGGCGAGGTCGGCCCGCTCGGCAACGAGTTCCGCTTCCGCGCCAGGCCGAGCGCCCTCACGATCTACCGCAGCCACGATCAGGGGATTTGAGGCACTCTTTACCCGTTCTCAACGAATCCACAGCGACCGGTCCCTAAAATGATCTTTCGAAGTGCGGGCGACCCTTGCCCGTACCGGCTCATGGCAGGGATTCACAGGTGCGTTTCCATTCCCGCGGCGGCTCGTGCTGCGCCCGACCGGCGGTGCGCCGGTGATCATCCCGCAGGCCGCCGTAGACCCGGTGCTGCCCCCCGACGTCACCGAGCAGGCCCGTGACCTGGGGCCGCTGGAGTCACCGCTGATCTGGCTCACCGCCGCCGGCGCCGCGGTCGCCATCCTCGCCGTCACCATCGCGCTGGCGCACAACCGGCGCGCCCGGCGCTGGGGAACCTCGGGCGCGGTGGCGTTCTTCCTCGTCGCCGCGGTCACCGCGGTCAACAGTTACGTCGGCTACGTGCGCACGCCCGACGACCTGGGCCGCCTCTTCGAACGCGGCTCCGGCGCCGCCAGCGCGGTGGGCCAGCTCCTCACCGACGGCGGCGGCGAGTCGGACGCCATCACCCCGGCCAGCCAGGCCACCCCCGCGCACCAGCAGTCGAGCAGCGGCCAGGCGACCGAGGTGTTCAGCGTCGCCGACCCCGCCCACAACGTCCCTTCCGGCGACAATTACGTGATCCTCCCGCCCGGGTACTCCGACCCGGCGAACGCACAGCACCGTTACCCCGTCGTCTATCTGATCCACGGCTACCCGTACGGCGGCCCGCGCGACTGGCTCACCTCCGGCGCCGCGCCCGACACCCTCCGCAGCCTGGAATCGGCCAAGGTGATCGAGCCGATGATCGTGGTCAGCGTGGACATGACCGCGGGCCAGCCCAGCAAGGACTGGGAGTGCCTCGACGTCCCCGGCGGCCCGCAGCTCGAAACCTATCTGGCGAAGACCGTCGTCCCCGCCGTCGACCACCGCTACCGCACCGTGGCCGACCGCCGCCACCGCGCGCTCGGCGGCATGTCCGGCGGCGGCTTCGGCGCGCTCAACATCGGCCTCCACCACGTCGACGAGTTCGCCACCCTGATCATTGCGCTGCCCTACGACGACCTGAACGACTCCGTCGGCGTCCTCAACGGCAACCAGGCCGCGATCGCCGCCAACACCCCGCGCCGCTACCTGCCCACCATGACGTTCAGCGCGCCGATCTCGGTGATGCTCGCCGTCGGCACCGGCGCCCCCACGGACGTCGCCACCGCCCGCCGCATCGCCGCCGCGTTCCACGAGCGGGGCCAGGAAGCCGTCGTCCACTCCGAACACGGCTTCAACCACACCTGGCACACCGCCCGCGCGACCCTGCCCTACCTGCTCGCCTTCGCCGACCAGAACTTCCGCGGTTCCGGCCCGGCGTCCTGAGCCCGTACGTGCTCATCTACACCGATGACCAACACGTTTCCAGCCGCGACTACACCCCAGTCCCTGGAGGCAGGTCATCGGTCACGGCCGATGGCGGAAGCTGATGCGCATCAGCCGGCTGTCAGCCCAGTCTTCGAGCCGAGTCGGCCGGATGGTGCCGGGGTCGTGGGGCTGATTGAGATCCGCCACGATCTCCGCCAGCACGGCCTGACGTTCAGCTGGGTCGGTGACAGGCGTGGCCCGTGCAGGCAGATCGGCACGGATCCCGTTCTTGAGGTGGAAGGTGAAGGCGGGATTGGCGAGAAGGTTCGCATGCCAGTCGGTCGCGGCACCGCCGGCGCCGCTGCACAGGTAGGTGGTGCCCGCGGCTCGGTAGAAGAAGATCTCGATGCGGCGTGCCCGGCCGGTGCGGCGCCCCAGCGTCGTGATGTCGATGATCCGTTCTCCGGTGCCCGCGGCGGGGGTGATCTCGATGGCTCGTCGGATGTGGTCGGGCAGGTGGGACAAAAACGCGTCCCGTGCGGAGTCGTTCGGCCCGGTCGTGTCCGGAGTGCTCATGCGGTCTCGGCCTGAAGGGCGGGGCCGAGGAGGAGTCCACCGTCGATGACGTACTCCGACCCCGTGATGAACGACGCGTCCGATGACGTGAGGAACAGGAGAAGCCGGGTGACCTCGGCCGGTTCTCCGAGCCGGGGGATGGCGAACGGCTCGGGTGAGTAGAAGTCGGCGATTGCCGCGACTGCGCCGGCTGCTGGTTCGTGGATGAAGGGGGTCGCGATCACGCCGGGGTGGATGGTGTTCACCCGGATGTGGTCGCGGCCGAGCTCGAGTGCTGCCGTTTGCGTGAGGCCTCGCACGGCCCACTTACTGGCGACGTACGGCGCGTAGTGAGCCGTGCCGCCCAGGCCCATGATCGAGGCGATGTTGACGATGGCTCCCCCTGCCGCGCGGCGCAGAGCGGGGGCTGCGACCTTGATGCCGAGGAAGGTCCCGGTGAGGTTGACGTCGAGGATGCGCGACCACGTGGCCTGGTCCGTGTTTTCGATTGTTGCCGGCGGGTTCTGCACGCCCGCGTTGTTGACGAGCACATTCAGGGCGCCGAAGGCGCTCTCGGCGGCTAGCACAGCGGCGGACCACGAGCTCTCGTCGGTAACGTCGAGGCGGGCGAAGCGAGCGCGGGTCCCGAGCTCATCGGCGAGCGCGGCGCCGCGTTCCGCGTCGATGCCGCCGATCACCACGTTCGCTCCTTCCGCGTGAAAGGCGCGCACGTGGCTCGAGCCCTGGCCGCCGGTTCCACCGGTCACGAGCACGGTCTGGTTGTCGAAGCGGGACATCAGATGTTCCTTCGGTATGTGGGGAGCTGACCGGGATCATCAGTGATGAACGGCGGCCGATGGTGAGCCGAGCGACTCACCACTGCTCTGACCTTAGGCCGGTGGCAGTGGTGAGTCAAGCCACTCACCTCGTATACTCGGCCCATGAGCAGGGTCGTGACGACGTATCACCAGCGCGTCGCCCAGGAGAAGCGCGCGCTGATCGTGGCGGCCGCGACCGCACTGTTTCTCGAGTTGGGCTACGACCGGACGTCGCTGGCGCGGATCGCAGAGCGCTCGGGCGTTTCGCGGGCTACCTTGTTCAAGCAGTTTCCGAGCAAGGCTGCCCTGTTCGACGCCATCGTGACCGAGTCATGGTCGACCGCTGACGAGCAGGATCCTCCGCCGGCGGGCAACGTCGTCGACGGGCTCAGCGTCATCGGTCGCCGTTACGCCGAGCTGCTGGGCCGTGCCCAGATGACCGACCTGTTCAGGATCGTCATCGCCGAGCTGCCGCGGTTCCCCGAGCTGGCCCATGCGCAGTTCTCGCACGGGAAGATGCCCTACTTCGAGTCCGTGCGCAGCTACCTCCTGGCCGAGCACGAGGCGGGAACGGTGCGGGTCGAGGACGTGGACCTCGCAGCCACCCAGTTCCTGGGCATGATCTCCAACTACGTCTTCTGGCCGACGCTCCTGGTGCCGGGCTGGGAGGTGAGCGCCGAACGCGTCGCTCAGGTAGTCGACGAGGCCGTCCGCACCACCGCCGCCCGGTACGCCGCGACTGGACCAGGGGCGTCCACCAACGACTGAGTCCCGCCGCCACCAAAAGAGCTGATGCCTAAGCAATGAAGAGCCCCTTATGAGGCCTGCGCGTCCCGGGTGAAGAAGGTGATCGCGTCCTCGATGGAGGGGATGTTGGCAGCATCGGCGGCGGCCGCTGCCGATGCTGCGGCGCTGCGGGGGAACAGCGCTTGCTCGTATTCGGTGAGGGCGGCTTCGACGTCGTCGGGGTGCGCGGCGATCGCCTGGCCGAGTTCCGCGCCGTCCTCCATGGCCCAGTTGGCGCCTTCGCCGTTGGGGGCCGCGAGATGGGCGGCGTCGCCGAGCAGGGTCACGCCCGGCAGCCGGTCCCACTGGTGGCCGATCGGCAGCGCGTAGTGCGGGCGCAGGACCGGCGCAGTGTCGGTTTCGGTGATCAGTGCGGTGAGTTCCGGGGCCCAGCCGTCGAATTCCTGCGCGATTCGCGCGGTGGCCGCGGCGGCATCGGTGAAGTCGATGCCGGCGAACCAGTCCTGTGGTTCGGGGAGCACCACGTAGGTGTGCAGGGTGTCGCTGCTTTCCCGGTGAGCATGGATCTCCCGGCCCGGCGCGGACGCCACCAGCATTCCGCCGCCGACGGCTTTCGCGGCGGCGGGGTGACGAGTGTCGGCGTCGAACAGATAGGTCTCGACGAACGACGTGCCGACGTATTCGGGCGTGGCGTTGGAAAGCAGCGGCCGGACGCGTGACCACGCGCCGTCCGCGCCAACTAGCAGGCTCGCGACGACGGTGGTTCCGTCGGCAAAGGTCACCTCGTGGCGGCTCTCACCGACGGTACGAACGCTGCCGGCTTTGTGTCCCCAGTGGACAGTGCCGGCCGGGAGCGAGTCGAGCAGCATCTGTCGCAGATCGGCGCGCTGTACCTCGGGGCGTCCGCCGGTGCCGTCGTCGGGCTGGCCGAACAGGACGGTCCCGTTCGGGTCGAGGATCCGCATGGCTTGGCGGCCCTCCAGGATGAGGCTCCGGAACTCGTCCATCAGGCCCGCCGCCTGGACGGCGAGTTGTCCGTTGTAGTCGTGGATGTCGAGCATCCCGCCCTGCGAACGCGCCGACGGGGAGGCTTCGGCCTCGTAGACGGTGACCGGGATGTCGTGGACGTGCAGGACACGGGCCAGCGTGAGGCCGCCCAGTCCGGCGCCGATGATCGTGACAGGGGCAGGCATGGTGACTCCTTCGGTACGGGGGCAGGACGAATCCGGGCAGCACACCGGTCCCCCGGGACCCGGCGAGTTCGTGGCCGTCGAATCGGGTGTGGTGATCGAGGACTACGCGGTACTCGCGTTGTGGAAGCTCTGGAAGTGGCGGTCGAGGTCGTCGAACACGGCCTCGACCGCGGGTGCCAGTTCGTCGGCCACCGCGTCGAGGGGTGTCCCGTCCACGACGGCGCGGCCGATGCGTTCGAAGACCAGCTGGAAGACCGAGACCAGCGCGGCCGCGTGCGCTCGGGCCACGGCGGGATGGACGGCGGGGCAGGTCTCGGTGATCGCGGCGGCGATGACCTCGGCGTGCTGGTCGTACGCCTCGAGGGTCAGCCGGCGGATCGTCGGGCTGCCGACGCACAGCACCGGGAGCGAACCGCGCACCAGGTCGAGATCGGCGCCGCGGTGCCGATCGAGGTGTTCGAGGGCCAAGGTGCGCAGGGCAGCGGCCGGGCTCGTCCCGCCCGGCCGCTCGAGGACGGTTCGCGCGTACCGCTCGCGGATCTCCTCGGCCCGGTCGAACGCGAGGTCCTGCTTGGCCGGGAAGTAGTTGTAAACGGTCTGGTCGGACACCTCCGCCGCCCGCGCGACGTCGACGATCGAGACCTGGTCATAGCCGTGCGCGGCGAACAGGCGCGCGGCGGTGTCGGCGATGTGCCGGCGCGTCTTCGCCTTCTTGCGCTCCCTCAGCCCTGCTTCCCTGACCATGAATTTATGCTAGCACAAAACTTTGTCTTCACCAACGTTTCCGCACCGAGGTCAGACGGCCTCCAGGACGAAGAACAGGAAGCACAGGAAGGCGTGCCTGTCCCCGAACTCCTCGGGGAACCGCTCACGGGCACCCGGTGCCGGATACGGCTCACTGATGACGGCGGTGCGGAAGCCGGCTGCGGTGAACGCGTCGGTCATCGCGTGCAGCGGCCGGTGCCAGTACGTGAGCACGGCTTTCTGACCACTGAAGGTGTACTCGTCGGACCACTGGACGGTCTCGAAATAGCGGCCTTCGGGATGGAGGATCTTGTAGATGATGGGGTGGTTGACGGCCATGATCAGCCGGCCGCCGGGTTTCAGCACACGCCGCAGCTCGGCCAGCGGCGCGGTCCAGTCCTCCAGGTAGTGCAGGACCAGGGCCGCGACGACGTCGTCGAACGCGCCGTCGGAAAACGGCAGCGGGCGGCTGATGTCGGCGACCTGCAGGGCCGCGTCCTCGCCGAGCCGCCGCCGGGCCAGCTTCACCATCGTGGTGCTGAAGTCGAAGCCGGTCACGGTGGCGCCCCGGTCGCGCAGCTGCGCGAACAACGGCCCGGAACCGCAGCCGGCGTCGAGGATCTGCCGGCCGGTCACCTCCCCGGCCAGGTCCAGGATCGCCGGCCGCGTGTAGTAGGCGTTGATCAGGCTGGTCTCGTTTTCGTTCGAGTACGCCTCGCCGAAGGTGTCGTAATCGTTGACCGGCCCGGCGGGACTCTCGGAAGCAGAAGGCATGCCGCCCATACTGCCCACATCCCGCCGGGCCGGGGGCTCAGGCGAAACCGGGCGGCGGGGTGAACCCGCCGAACTCCTGCTCGATCAGCTCCGCGAACCGCAACGTGGTGCGGTCTTCGAGATACGGGCCGACGATCTGCATGCCGTACGGCAGCCCTTCCGGCGTGCGCCCGATCGGCACCGCGGTCGCCGGCAGCCCGGTCAACGTGGCGGCACTCGGCCAGAGCACGTGGCTCCCGTAGGGGTACGCCGTGCCGTCGATCTCGAGTCTGCGCTCGCCCTGCTCCGCATGGTCGTGGGGGAACGCCGGGGTCGGCGTGACCGGGAACAGCACCACGTCGAATTCCCGGAACAGGCGCCGCCACTGGTCGGCGAGGCCGATCCGGACCCGGTCCGCCTTGACCCAGTCGGCGTGGCTGGCCACGAACCCCCGTTGCATGATGGCCTCCGCCGTGTCGGTGCCCGGCGGAATCTCGGCGACAGTGGACTGGAGCGCCCGGTAGGCCTCGGGCGGCATATCCGCGCCGAAGCGCGACGCCAGCAGCGTCAGGTAGGTCATCGCCGTCAGCGCGAGGTCGGGCAGCAGCTCGCTGTGCCGGGTGACCGCGGCACCGGCCTTTTCGAGCCCTCGCGTAATCCGGTCGAACCCCTCGCGAATGACCGCCGCCGTCGGCACCAGCGGATGGCTGTCGACGACCAGCACCCGGAAGTCGCCGAGCCCGGCGCCGCGCGACGGTTGCAGCGCCAGCTTGTACGCGACCGCGTCCACCTCGTCGGGACCGGCGAGCAGCAGGGTCGCCAGTGTCAGGTCGGCCGCACTGCGGGTCATCGGCCCGACCACGGCGAGGTCCGGCGGAGCCGCCAGCGCGGGCACCCGCGGCGGCACGTTTCCGCGACCCGGCAACAGCGGCAGTGACGGCTTGTGCGCGAAGACGCCGCAGAAATGCGCCGGCACCCGCAGCGACCCCGCGATGTCGGAGCCGAGCGCGAGCGAGACATACCCCGCCGCGAGCGCGGCCGACGAGCCACCGGAGGAGCCACCGGGCGAGCGCGTCAGATCCCACGGATTGCTGGTGGTGCCGTAGACGTCGTTGTAGGACTGCCAGTCGTGCAGGGAGTGCGGCACATTGGTCTTGCCGATGACGACGCCGCCCGCGTCCTTGACCCGCGTCACCAGCGCCGCGTCCTCGGCCGGCTCCCAGCCCTTGGCCTCGGGCATCCCCCAGGTGGTCGGCAGGCCGGCGACGTTGAAGGATTCCTTCACCGCCACCGGAACGCCGAGCAGCGGCGCGCGCTCACCACGCGCCAGCGCCGCGTCGGCCTGCTTCGCGGCGACCCGGGCGCGGTCGAAATCCCGCACCACCACGGCGTTGACCTTGCCGTCGAACTCTTCGATCCGCGCGATGGTCAGCTCGAGCAGTTCGGTGGCCGAGATGCTGTTGTCCTGCAACGCGGCCACCTGCTCACGCAGCGTCGCAAATTCCAGTCCAGACATGAGGTCCCCTCGATCCCCCGGGATTTCGTACTACTCAATGCTAGGGAGAGGGCAAGCGGTTTTCCGCGCCTTCGGCGAACCCCGCGGAAACGCAAGATGGGCCGCGCCCGGGAAACCCCCGGCGCGGCCCATCCGGGCACAACCCAAGGTCACTCCTTCGCGGAGTCACCCTTCGCGTCAGAGCCCTTGTCCTTGCCGTCCTTGTCCTTCTCGTCCGCGTCTTCCTTCGCGTCGTCCTTCTTCTCCGGCGGAGCCGGCAGCAACGCGTCCAGCGCCGCACCGGTCAGCCGGCGGAAAGCCCGCCGCGGACGGTCACGGTCCAGGACCGCGACCTCCAGCTTGATCTGGTCCGGCACCCCGCCGTTGCCGTTCGACGAAGCCGCGACCGTCGCCTTCAACGCCTCCACCGCCGTGCCCAGCGCGGTCTCGAGGTCGTGGTCCGGGTCGACCGTGTCCTTCAGCTTCGTGCTGATCGGCTCGGTCTGCCCGCCCATCACCACATACGGCGACTCGTCGAAGATCGAACCGTCGTAGGTCAGCCGGAACAGCTGGTCGTCGGCCTGGCTCGCCCCCACCTCCGCCACACAGACCTCCACCTCGAACGGCTTCAGCTGCTCGGTGAAGATGCTGCCCAACGTCGCGGCGTACGCGTTCGCCAACGCCCGCGCGGTCACGTCCCGCCGGTCGTACTGGTAGCCCTTCAGGTCCGCGTGCCGGATCCCGGCCACCCGCAGGTTCTCGAACTCCGAGTACCGGCCGACCGCGGCGAACCCGATCCGGTCGTAGATCTCGGAGACCTTGTGCAACGTCGCCGACGGGTTCTCGGCCACGAACAGGATCCCGCCCCGGTACTTCATCACCACGACGCTCCGGCCACGCGCGATGCCCTTGCGCGCCAGCTCGGAACGCTCCCGCATCAGCTGCTCGGGAGAGGCATACAACGGCATCGTCACGGTGTCGGCTCCACGTTCTTCGCTGTAATGGCGTTCGATGGTCCAGTGCTGAGCACGATCACAGGCCTCAGCTCGCCCGGTGGTGCGTCCGCTCGGCGCGCCCGGCCACCACGGCCTCCGCCACCGCAGCCGTCTGCTCCGCCGGCAACTGCACCGCACCGTGCTCCGCGGTGATCGTCACCACGGTCGGGAAGATCCGCCGCACCATATCCGGCATACCACTCGCCGTGTCGTCGTCCGCCGCGTCGTACAACGCCTCCACGGCCGACCGCACAGCCGCCTCGGCGTCCGCATCAGGGTCGTAGAGCTTCTTCAGCGCCGACTTCGCGAACAGCGAACCCGAACCCACCCCGGCGTACCCGGCGTTCTCCTCATACCGGCCGCCCGCGGCGTCGTACGACACGATCCGGCCGGCGTGCTTCGCGTCCGCCGCCTCCAGGTCGTACCCGACGAACAACGGCACCACCGCCAGGCCCGCCATCGCCATGTCCAGGTTGGCCTTCACCATCCCGGCCAGCTTGTTCGTCTTGCCGTCCAGCGACAGCGTGACGCCCTCGATCTTCTCGTAGTGCGCCAGCTCCACCGCGTACAGCCGCACCATCTCCACGGCCAGCCCGGCCGTGCCCGCGATGCCCACCGCCGAGTACTCGTCGGTGACGTGCACCTTCTCCATGTCCCGGCTCGCGATCAGGTTCCCCGACGTCGCCCGCCGGTCACCCGCGATCAGCACGCCACCGGCGAAGGTCAGCGCCACGATCGTCGTCCCGTGCGGCACACCCAGCTCGCCCAACCCGGACGGCACCCGTCGCGCCGGCAACAGCTCAGGCGCCTGGTCCCGCAGGAAGTCCGCGAACGAGGAAGACGCCGGCGAGAAGTACGCGGCGGGCAGACCCGGACCGGAAAGCCCCGCGCGAGGGGAGGTGTTGTCCATACGTGCTCTTGGTTCCCATCTGTGCTGTGGTTGTCCCGACGAACGCATCGCGCACCCGTGACCACCGCCCCGCGACACCGTGACATCCCGGGGACGGCGACCACGGGAGACGACTACTCGCCGCCCTTCTGCACGTAGGCGCGCACGAAGTCCTCGGCGTTCTCCTCAAGCACGTCATCGATCTCGTCGAGGATGGTGTCGACGTCCTCGCCGAGCTTCTCGCGCCGTTCCTGGCCCGCCGCTCCGGCCGCCTCGAACTCCTCGTCGGAGTCGCCGCCGCCGTGCTTCTCGACCTTCTCCTGCGCCATCTCGCCTCCCGGTGTGGCTGATGATTCCTAGCCTACCCAGCGGCCCCGACATTCGGGGCAACGCCGCGATCGCGATCCCCCGGTCGTTCTAGTCCGAACCGGTGATGGCCTCGACCAGCTCCTCCGCCGTCGCCGAAGCGTCCAGCAGCTTCCCGACGTGCGCCTTCGTCCCCCGCAACGGCTCCAGCGTCGGGATCCGCACCAGCGATTCCCGGCCTACGTCGAAGATCACCGAATCCCACGACGCCGCCGCGATCGACGACGCGTACTTCTCCAGCGCCCGGCCCCGGAAGTACGCCCGGGTGTCCGAAGGCGGCGTCGTGATCGCCGCCTGGACCTCCTCCTCCGTCACCAGCCGCTTCATGGAACCCCGCGTGACCAGCCGGTTGTACAGGCCCTTGCCCAGCCGCACGTCCGAGTACTGCAGGTCCACCAGCCGCAGCCGCGGCGCGCCCCACGCCAGCTGGTCCCGCTCCCGGTACCCCTCCAGCAGCCGCAGCTTCGCCGGCCAGTCCAGCCGGTCCGCGCACTCCTGCGGATCCCGCGCCAGCGCGTCCAGCGTCTCGCCCCAGACCCGCAGCACCTCCTTCGAGGCCTCGTCCGCGCTCGTCCGCTCCAGATTCGCCGCCGCGATCTCGTGATACGCGAACTGCAGGTCCAATCCGGTGAACTTCTTCCCGTTCGCCAGCTCGACCTGAACCTTCAACGTCGGGTCGTGGCTGATCTGGTGCACCGCGCGCACCGGCTCGTCCAGCTTCAGCTCGTCGAACCGGATCCCCGACTCGATCAGGTCCAGCACCAGCGCCGTCGTCCCGACCTTCAGATACGTCGAGTACTCCGCCAGGTTCGCGTCACCCACGATCACGTGCAGCCGCCGGTACTTGTCCGCGTCCGCGTGCGGCTCGTCCCGGGTGTTGATGATCCCGCGCTTCAGCGTCGTCTCCAGGCCGACCTCGACCTCGATGTAGTCCGCGCGCTGCGAGAGCTGGAACCCGGCCTCCTCGCTCTGCTGCCCGATCCCCACCCGGCCCGAGCCCGTGATCACCTGCCGCGACGCGAAGAACGGCGTCAGCCCCGCGATCACCGCGGTGAACGGCGTCGACCGCGCCATCAGGTAGTTCTCGTGCGTGCCGTAGCTCGCGCCCTTGCCGTCCACGTTGTTCTTGTACAGCTGCAACGGCGGCTGCCCGGGCACGGACGCCGCCTTCAGCGCGGCCTCCTCCATCACCCGTTCGCCCGCCTTGTCCCAGATCACCGCGTCCCGCGCGTTCGTGACCTCGGGCGCCGAGTACTCCGGGTGCGCGTGGTCCACGTACAACCGCGCCCCGTTGGTCAGGATGACGTTCGCCGCCCCCAGGTCCTCCACGTCCGGATCGTGCCCCGGACCCCCCGGACCTGTCAGGTCGAACCCGCGCGCGTCCCGCAGCGGGGACTCCACCTCGTAGTCCCAGCGAGCCCGCCGGGCCCGCGGAATGTCCGCCGCCGCCGCGTAAGCGAGCACGACCTGAGTCGAGGTGAGCACCGGGTTCGCCGTGGCGTCCCCGGGCACGGCGATGCCGTACTCGACTTCGGTTCCCATGATCCGACGCATGCCACACACCCTACGGGGTACACCCGTGCGACGATGCCCCCATGCCAGGCAGTGACGAACTCGTTGCGCTCTATGACCGGACCGGCCGGGTCACCGGGGAAGGACTCCGCTCCCGCGTCCGCGCGGAAGGGCTCTGGCACGCGGCGGGCGTCGTACTGGTCCGTTCGGGCGACGGAAGCATGGTCTACGTCCACCTCCGCACCCCCGGCAAGGACATCTTCCCGTCCACCTGGGACTGCTGGGCCGGCGGCGTCGTCGCCGCGGGCGAGACCCCCGCCGAATGCGCCCGCCGTGAACTCGCCGAAGAACTCGGCGTCCACGGAGTGGAACCGGAACCGCTGTTCACCATCGTCTACGACCAGGGCACCCTCCACTGCCACAACTTCGCCTTCGAAGTCCGCTGGGACGGCCCCATCCGCCACCAGCCCGAGGAGATCGCCGAAGGCCGCTGGCTACCGATCGAGCAACTGCGCGCCTGGGTCGAAGACCCCGCCCGGCCGTTCATCCCCGACGGCCGCGCCGGCGTCCTCGAATGGTTCCGCCGCTACGGCTGAGTGACCAGCTTCGCCACGAGCTTCGGCAACAACCGCTTCGCCGCGTCCGCCGCCCGCGTCGGCGTACTCGCCGCGACACTCAGCGCCGACACCAAGTTCCCCTTCGCCACCAGCACCGTGCACGTCGAGCCCTCGCACCACGCCCGCAGCCCGGTCACACCCTCCTGTGCCGGCAGCGAAAGCGCCGTCCCCGCACACTCCGCCCCGGACACCACGTCCGCACCGGACCGGTCCGGATAAGCCGTCACCTGATGGTCCAGCACCGAACCACTCGGATACATCCAGCTCGCCGACCGCCGCTCCCCCGCCGCCAGGCCCGTCAGACAGCCCAAGACCTTGCCCGCACCCGGGTGCACACCCTCTTCGGCAACGTCCTCATCGGACAGCAGCGCTCCCGCCACCGCCGCGACCGCCACCGCCACCGCCCGCGGATCCGGCCTCGGCTTCACCGGCGCGCTCGGCGCGGTCTGCGGACGCGGCACCGGCGCCGCGGCAGCCGACGGCGTATCGCTCACCGGCGCCGGATCGTCGTAGTACGTCTCGAGGTTGTTGGGCCGATTGCCGCACCCGGCCAGCCCGACGAACGCGACCGCGGCCACGGCGAGCACCTGCCGATGACGCACTTGCTGCCCCCCCGGAAGATCCGCGCCCCGCCCAGCCGGGACGCGATGCAGCGAGGGTAGTGCAGCCCCTCAGTCCCACCCGAGCCGGGACCGGTGCCGCCAATACGCCTCCGGCTCCTCCGCGACCGCGGCCAGCCCGGCCAGATCGTCCGCGCCCAGCGAGACCTCCGCGGCGGCCAGGTTCGCCGCCAGCTGAGCCGGGCTCGACGGCCCGATCACCGCCGCCGACACCCACTCCTGCGCCAGCACCGCCGCGACCGCCACCGCGTCCGGCCCCACTCCGTGCGCCGCGGCGATCCGCGCCACCACCGGCGGGGCCTCGACCGCCAGCCGCCCGTTCGCCAGCGTCTCCTTGACCAGCACGCGTTTCCCCGCCGCCCGCGCCTCCTCGAGCGCGGCGCCGGCCGAGGTCTCCAGCACGTTCCAAGTGGACTGCACCGCCGTGAACACCGGCCGCCCCGCCACTTCCAGCCCGAACGCGCGCCGCACCGCGTCCGCCTGCGCCGGCCCGGACGTCGAGAACCCCACCTCGACCCCGGACGCGGAAAGCCCCGCCAGCGCGTCGATCAGCGGCTCGTCCGAGAACAGTGGACTGTCCACAGTGAGCGAATGCACCTGGTAGAGATTCACCCGGTCGCCCAGCAGCGCCCGCGTCCGCGCCCACTGCTCGTGGAACCGCGCCGCCGTGTGCTCCTTGACCTCGTGGACCTCGGCGTCCAGCCGCCACTCGCCGACGTAGCGATAGCCCCACTTGCTCGACACCGTCACGTCCGTGTGGCCGCGTTCGTCGAGCCAGCCGGCCAGGAACTCCTCCGACAGCCCGTACGAGCGCGCGACGTCGACCCACCGGACGCCCGCGCGGTACGCGTCGTCCAGCACGGCGTGGGTGGCGGCCCGCATCGCCGCGACATCCCGCGACGCCGGCAGGTCCCGGCCCAGGTTGATGTACGCGGGCCGGCCCAATGCGGCGAGACCCACCGCGATGCGCTCCATGGATTTCCTTGTCGTTGCTGGGTTTTACGGGTGGTTGACCCGAGCTGGTTTTTCTACGAAGCCAGGCCGTATAGGGCGTTATACATCTTGTTTGTGTCGAAGGATGGCCAGCCATTGGCCGGAGTTCTGGGCCTGGCGGTGGAGCTTCTCGAGCCGTGCCGCCGGCGCCCGGACGTAGCCCTTTCCGAAGACCGGCGCGATCTGGCGGAGGCTCGCCCCCTCCTCACGAGCGGCCAGCAGCGCCCAGTCGGACGCGTCGGCGCACGCCGCCGACGCGCGGCGCAGCTCCCCCAGCAGCTCGATCAGCTCCGGGGCGCCCACCTCCCCCGCCTGGACGGCGGCCGCCGTCGTCTCCAGCCAGGCCATGACGTCGGCCTCGGTGATCGGCGCGCGCGGCCGACCCGTGTCGTCTGTGCTCACGGCCGGAAGTATAGGGCGTTATACAGCTAGCTCGGGCACGACGTCCGAAAACCGCTGGCCCCTCGGCGCGGCGAACCCGTTGACTGGGCGGGAGTTCACGACGACCAGGAGGATCATTGTTCGGGCAGTTCGGGGTCACGGCGCGGTTCGTCGCGCTGGCGACGGTGTGGGGTGCCAGTTTCCTGTTCATCAAGGTGGGGCTCGAAGGCCTCTCCCCCGCGCAGGTCGCGCTGGCCCGAGCCGGCTTCGGCGCACTCGGGCTGGCCGTGATCCTGGTGGTGCGACGGCGGCCGCTCCCCCGCGATCCGGCGCTGTGGGGCCATCTCGCGGTCGTCTCGGTGCTGCTGTGCGTGGGGCCGTTCCTGTTGTTCTCGTGGGCCGAGCAGTACATCTCCTCCGGGCTGGCCAGCATCTTCAACGCGACCACGCCCCTGCTGACGATGCTCTTCACCGCCGCCACCCTCCCCGCGGAGCGCCTCACCCGGCCCCGGTCAGTGGGCCTGCTGCTCGGTTTCGCGGGTGTGCTGACCCTCGTCGGGGTGTGGCAGGGCATCGACCTCACCCACGAGCTGACCGCACAGTTGGCCTGCCTGGGCGCCACGACGTGTTACGGCGCGGCGTTCGTCTACCTGCGCCGTTTCGTGTCACCGCGCGGCGCCGACCCCGTCACCGTCGCGTTCGGACAGGTCGGCTTCGCCACGGTGATCCTGGGCCTGCTGGCGCCCGCGGCGGCCACCGCGCCCGTCCATCTCAGCCCCGCAGTGGTCTTCAGCATGCTCGCGCTCGGCGTGTTCGGAACGGGGGTCGCGTACGCGTGGAACACCGCCATCGTCGCCGCCTGGGGCGCCGCCAACGCGTCTGCCGTGACTTACCTCACACCGGTGGTCGGTGTGGTGCTCGGCGTGGTCGTGCTGCACGAGCCGGTGCACTGGAACGAACCCGTCGGCGCGGTCTTGGTGGTGCTCGGGATCCTGGCCTCGCACGGCCGGCTCCGGCCGCGCCGGAAAGCCGCGCTCGCCGCCGAACCGGCCTGACGGCACAACCTGGGCGTAACGACAGGTGGGGCCGCCGGCGAACCGGCGGCCCCACCTGCTCCGTGCGTCCTACAGGTACTGACCCGTGTTGGTGGCGGTGTCGATCGCCCGCCCCGAGTCCTGGTTCTTACCGGTGACGAGGGTGCGGATGTAGACGATCCGCTCCCCCTTCTTGCCGGAGATCCGGGCCCAGTCATCCGGGTTCGTGGTGTTCGGCAGGTCTTCGTTCTCCGCGAACTCGTCGACGATCGCGTCCAGCAGGTGCTGCACGCGCAGGCCGGGCTGGTTGGTCTCCAGCACGGACTTGATCGCCGACTTCTTCGCCCGGTCCACGATGTTCTGGATCATCGCGCCCGAGTTGAAGTCACGGAAGAACAGGACCTCCTTGTCCCCGTTGGCGTAGGTCACCTCGAGGAACCGGTTCTCGTCGCTCTCCTCGTACATCCGCTCGACCGTGTGCTGGATCATCGCGTCGAACGTCGCCTTGTGGTCACCGCCGAACTCCGCCAGGTCATCGGCGTGGATCGGCAGGCCCTCGGCCAGGTACTTGGAGAAGATGTCCTTCGCGCCTTCGGCGTCCGGACGCTCGATCTTGATCTTGACGTCGAGCCGGCCCGGCCGCAGGATCGCCGGGTCGATCATGTCCTCGCGGTTGGAGGCGCCGATGACGATGACGTTCTCCAGTCCTTCGACACCGTCGATCTCCGAGAGCAGCTGCGGCACGATCGTGGTCTCCACATCGGAGGACACGCCCGAGCCACGGGTGCGGAAGATCGAATCCATCTCGTCGAAGAACACGATGACCGGGGTGCCCTCGGACGCCTTCTCGCGAGCCCGCTGGAAGATCAAGCGGATGGACCGCTCGGTCTCGCCGACGAACTTGTTGAGCAGCTCGGGACCCTTGATGTTCAGGAAGTAGGACTTCCCGTCCTCGTTGTCGCCCCGGGCCAGCGCCACCTTCTTGGCCAGGGAGTTCGCCACCGCCTTGGCGATGAGCGTCTTCCCGCAGCCCGGAGGGCCGTACAGCAGCACGCCCTTCGGCGGCCGCAGCTGGTACTCCTGGTAGAGGTCGGCGTGCAGGAACGGCAGCTCCACCGCGTCGCGGATCTGCTCGATCTGCCTGCCGAGGCCGCCGATGTCCTCGTAGCGGACGTCCGGCACCTCCTCCAGCACGAGGTCCTCCACCTCCGCCTTCGGCACGCGCTCGTACGCGTACCCGGCCTTGGAGTCGACGAGCAGTGAGTCCCCCGGCTTCAGGGGCTGCTCGGCCAGCAGATCGGAGAGCAGGACGACCCGCTCCTCGTCCGCGTGCCCGACGACGAGCGCGCGAAGGCTTTCGCCCTCCACGTCCGCCGCGAGCACCTCACGCAGGGAACACACCTCACCGGTGCGCTCGAAGCCGCCGCCTTCGACGACGGTGAGCGCCTCGTTGAGGCGCAGTGCCTGGCCACGTTGCAGCGACGAGACCTCCACGGCCGGCGACACCGAGACCCGCATCTTGCGGCCCGAGGTGAAGACGTCCACCGTGTTGTCCTCGTACGCCGCCACGAACACCCCGTAGCCACTGGGCGGCTGGGCCAGGCGGTCGACCTCCTCACGGAGGGCGAGCAGCTGTCCCCGTGCTTCACGCAGGGTCTCGACCAGCTTGGTGTTGCGTTCAGTGAGCTGGCTCACCCGTTCCGACGCCTCGGCGAGGCGCTGTTCGAGAACCCGGTTCTGTCGCGGCGAATCGGTCAGTTTGCGGCGCAACAGCGCCACTTCCTCCTCGAGAAAACGAATCTGCCGGGCTTCCTCGTTCGATGGCTGCCCCGCTCCGCTCGTTGCTGAAGGGTCGGCCTCCTCGCGCCGACCTCCGGGAAGGTCATGATGCATCGGGCACCTCCTCGGAGTGCTTTTCATTCCACGGTACCGGCGATCACCGACAAGAAAAGGCCTTTCCGCATTACAAGATCGGCGCGTCGCATCTTCTTCGCCTGCCCAGCACGGTGGCCACCGCAGCGCAAGCGGCCATTTCGGTGCCCGGGCACCGAACCGCGACACGCCGTGTTCCACCAGGCGAAAGCAGGCAGCACGGAGATACCCCCCGCGCTGCCCGTCGAACCCTGTTTTCGCCCCAGATCCGGCCTCGGCGCACGGATCCGGCCGGTGATGGCTAGCATCGGCCGCGACCCTCACCACACCTGGTGGCGGGGTCTTTACGCGCAGGAGCTAGGGGGCACAGACATGACCTACCCGCCGCAGCAGCCCGGCGGCTACGGCCAGCAGGGCGGCGGTTACGGGCAGCAGCCGGAGCCTTACGGCCAGCCGCAGCAGCCCGGCTTCCCCCAGTCGGGCCCGCAGCAGCAGCCCGGCTACCCCGGGGCCGGCCCGCAGTACGGCCAGCAGCCCGGCGGGTACCAGGGCGGTTATCCCCAGCAGGGCGGCGGTTACGGGCAGCAGCAGCCGGGCTACCCCCAGTCCGGGGCGCAGCAGCAGCCGGGCTACCCGGGCGGGACACAGCAGTTCCCGCAGCCGGACGGCTACCAGCAGGGCGGATTCGGCGACCAGTACGGCCAACCGGGTGGTTATCCGCAGGGCGGCTACGGTGAGCAGCCCCCGCCGAAAAAAGAGAAAACCGGCCTGATCATCGGCATCGCGATCGGCGCCGTGGTCGTCATCGGCGGGGCGACGGCGCTCGTCATCGGCCTGTCCGGCAACGACGACAAGAACAACACCGCCGCTCCGCCGGCCTCCAGCGCGCCGAACACCCCCGCGCCGAGCCACTCGAAGAGCAGCTCGCCGAGCGCGCCGTCCACTTCGGGGTCCGCTCCGACGACCGGCGGCACCGGATCCGGTCCCGCCCCCGGCGGCAAGGCGTCCTCGCAGGAGCTGTTCCAGGCGGCCGCGGCGGACTTCAGCGCCGGTGACGGCAAGGCCCTCTCGACGCTCGCCTGCCGCAGCCTGTACTCCGGCGGCTCCGTGGACATCCAGACCATCCAGGTCGAGCTCACGGGCAGCCCGCAGGAGAACGGCGACAACTCCACCGTGCGGTACAAGGCCACGCAGGGGACGAAGACCGCGAACGGGACCATGACGTCCAAGCGCGAGTCCGGCGTCTGGTGCCTCGTGGACGCCCAAGCGGACAAGAAGTGAAACCCCGGCGGTGAGCGGACGGCTCACCGCCGGGCTCGCCCTGCTCGGCGCCCTGGTGGCCGGCGTGGTGATCGGGCTGCTCCTGGTCGCCCCCGCCGGCCCGGACGAGGCTGCCGTGCCCCCGGCCCCGCCGCCGTCGACCACCGCGCGCCCGTCCTCGGCGACCCCCGCGCCGGACGCCGACATCGCCGCGGTCACCGTCCTCTCGCACGCCATCGCCGACGCGATCGAACGGCGGGACGCCCGGGAGTTCGGCACCCTGACCTGCAGTCCGCAGACCGCGGACGCGCTGTCGGCGCTGCAGAAGCGCTGGGACGCGGCCGGGCCGATGGCCGTCACGCTGCCCGAGGCGCCGATCGTCGACGGCGATTCGGCCAGTGTGAACATCCACGTCGAGGGCACCGGCGGCCGCAAGCAGACCCCGTTCCCGATGCGCCGGGAGAACGGCCGCTGGTGCGTGCCGGGCTGAGTCTCAGCCCTTGCCCTTGCTGGGCCGCCGCGAGACCCGCGGGGACACCGTGCCGTCCGCCAGCCGCCGCGCGGTGAGCAGGAACGCGGTGTGCGCGACCATCCGGTGGTCCGGCCGCACCGCGAGGCCGACCACGTGCCACGGGCGCACCAGCGACTCCCACGACTCCGGCTCGGTCCAGCACTGCTGCTCCCGCAACGACTCCGTCACCCGGGACAGCTGGGTGACCGTCGCCACGTACACGGTCAGCACGCCGCCCGGCACCAGGTGCGCGGCGACGTTCGGCAGCTGGTCCCACGGCGCCAGCATGTCCAGCACGACGCGGTCCACCTCGCCCGTGTGCGTGGCGAGGTCGGCGACGGTGAGCGTCCAGTTGTCCGGCTTCTCGCCGAAGAACTTCACCACGTTGCGCTCGGCGTGCTCGGCGTGGTCGTCGCGGATCTCGTACGACGACAGCCGCCCGGCCGGGCCGACCGCGCGCAGCAGCGAGCAGGTCAGCGCGCCGGACCCGGCACCGGCCTCCAGCACGCGCGCGCCGGGGAAGATGTCGCCGAACATGACGATCTGCGCGGCGTCCTTCGGGTAGATCACCTGGGCGCCGCGCGGCATCGACAGCACGTAGTCCGGCAGCAGCGGGCGAAGCGCGAGGTAGGTGCTGCCGCCCGCGGACGTCACCACCGAGCCCTCGGGCAGCCCGATCAGGTCGTCGTGGGCGAGGGCGCCGCGATGCGTGTGGTACTCCCCGCCGTCGGCGAGAGTCAGGGTGTAGTGGCGGCCCTTCGAGTCCGTCAACTGAACCCGGTCACCCACACTGAACGGTCCGCTGACCGACAACTTCGTCCTCCACCCTCACGCGAAACGCTGGCGTCAGATCTTCCCAGGTCGCCCGCGCGGGCCGCGGCTGGGGTCAGTACCCGCGGCGGTCGCGGACGAGCGCGGCCCGGAGATCGTCCCGGCGCAGCACCCCGGCCGGGCGGCCTTCGTCGTCGACCACGAGGAACTGCCACGCCGGGGTCTCGCGGACGCGCTCGGCGATCTCCTCCCCCGGTTCGGAGGCCAGGAGCACGGTCTCGGCACGGATCGGCTCGGCCGCCAGTTCCGCGGGCGCGTGCGGATGGGTCGCGGCGAGCTGTTCGGCGGCCTGCTCGTCGAGCAGCCCCGCGGCGACGCCGTCGGCCCGCACGAGCACGACGCCGCGGCCGGCGGACGCGGCGAGCGCGTCGGACACCGGGCTCTCCGCGGGCAGCTGCAGCACGGGCCGCACCAGCTCGGTGATCTCCAGCCCGACGGGCCAGCTCCGCCGGGCTTCCGCGACGAGTTCGGCGCGGGCGCCCAGGATCACGAACCACGCCGTGACGACGCAGACGCCGAGGCGGAGCCAGCGGTCCTCGCTCGCGGTCGCCAGGCCCCACAGCGCCCACACGATCAGCGCGGTGGCGACCAGCGCGCCGCCGGCCACCGCGGCGCGGGTGCCCTTGGCGCGCGTCCCGGTCGCCGCCCACACCCCGGCGCGCACCAGGCGGCCGCCGTCCAGCGGCAGTCCCGGGAGCAGGTTGAACAGGCCGACCGCGAAGTTCGCCACGGCGCACTCGGCGACCAGCAGCCACACCGCGCCGTCGGGCGGCACCGCGAGCAGCAGCAGCGCGCAGAACCCGCCGAGCAGCAGCGACACCGCCGGGCCGGCCGCGGCGACCAGCCCCTCCTGCCCCGGCTTGCGCGGGGTTCGCGCCACTTCGGACAGTCCGCCGAGCAGGAACAGCCGCAGCCGCCGCACCGGGATCCCCAGCCGCAACGCGACCAGGCAGTGCCCCAGCTCGTGGGCAAGCACCGAGAGCCCGAGCAGCACCGCGAACGCGGCCGCCAGCAGCCACGAGGTCGGCGTCGAAGCATCCGGCAGCAACCGGCCGACCAGCGGCGCGTAGAGCACGACGATGATCGCCGAGCCGATCCACCAGGACGGCGCGAGCAGCACCGGCACCCCGCCCACACGGAACAGCAGCAGCCCGCCGTCACCGGTGGCGGCCCGCCGGGACGGCCCGGCACCGTGCTGACTGGTCGCGGCCATGCGGGCAAGAGTAAAGGGCAAGGTGTGGGGAGGGGGTGATCCGCCCTGCCCGGACGAGTGGTGTCGCCCGTCCACGGCCCGCCGGGGCAGCGGTTTTCCGCTCGCTGCACGGATCTGCTGGCTCGGGTTTTCCGCTCGCTGCACGGGTCTGCTGGCTCGGGTTTTCTGCCCGCTGCACGAGTCCACTGCCTCGGCTTTCCGGCCTGCGGCACGGGTCTGCCGCCTCGGTTTCCGGCTCGCGGCCCGGATCTTCTGGCTCGGGTTTCCGGCTCGCTGCACGGATCTCCTGCCACGGGTTTCCGGCTCGTTCTCGCTGCCTGCCGCACCCACCGGCCACCGGTCCCGGCTGGTCCGCCTCGGTCCGCCGCTGCCCGCCACGCCGGTCGCCGTGCCCGATTCCCGCCGCCGCGCGAGCGGTCCCGCCAGGCCGCCAGGTGCGGGGGTGGCGGTGCTCATGCCGCGCTCCGCGAGTCGCGTGAGCAGAACTGTCGGTGCCCGGCGTTACGCTCTGGCCATGCCCGACACCGCTACGGTCACCACTCCTCCCGAGGCCGGTGGCGCGCCCGTCCGCAGGCGGCCCGCGCTGTCGCCGTCTCGTGCGAGCGACTTCAAGCAGTGCCCGCTGCTGTACCGCTTCCGGGCCGTCGACCGGCTGCCGGAGGTGCCCACGCGGGCACAGCTGCGCGGCACGCTCGTCCATGCCGTGCTGGAGCGGCTCTTCGCGCTGCCCGCGGCCGAACGCGTCGCGCCGCGCGCCAAGGAGCTGATCGAGCCCACCTGGACGGAGCTGTCCGCGGGCAGTCCGGAGTGGACGGACCTGTTCGCGGGCGAAGACCAGGACGAGACCGGCAAGTGGTTGCAGTCCGCGGAAAAGCTGCTCGATTCGTACTTCGGGCTGGAGGACCCGCGCCGGCTGGAACCGGAGGCCTGTGAGCTGCACGTGGAGATCGAGCTGGGCTCCGGGGTGCTGCTGCGCGGCTACATCGACCGGGTCGACGTCGCGCCCACCGGCGAGATCCGGGTGGTGGACTACAAGACCGGGGCCGCGCCGCGCGAAATCGGCGAGGCCAAGGCGATGTTCCAGATGAAGTTCTACGCCGTGGTGCTCTGGCGGCTGCGCGGCGTGGTGCCGCGGCAGCTGAAGCTGATGTACCTGACCGACGGCCAATCCCTCGCGTACACACCGGACGAGGCGGAGCTGGTCCGCTTCGAGCGGACGCTGGAGGCGATCTGGCAGGCCATCCTCAAGGCGGGCAAGACCGGCGACTTCCGGCCCAACCCGGGCAAGCTGTGCTCGTGGTGCGACCACCAGGCGCACTGCCCGGAGTTCGGCGGCACACCCCCGGAGTACCCGGGCTGGCCCGAGCCGGACGCGGGCGAGGAGACGGCATTGGACCGGGCCGACTGATGGCCGACGCCTTCTACGCCCCGCTCGGCGAAGAGCGGTACGCCGCCACCGAGCACACCAGCGGCCCGTGGGCCCCCGGCGCGCAGCACTTCGGCCCGCCGTCGGCGCTGCTCGTGCGCGGGCTGGAGCGGATCGAGGCGCCGCACCCGTCGCTGCTCGCGCGGGTGACCGTCGAGATCCTCGGCCCGGCGCCAATCGCGGAGCTGGACCAGCGGTCCTGGGTCGAGCGGCCGGGCCGTTCGGTCGAGCTGCTGCAGTCGGAGCTGTCCGCTGCGGGCCGGGTCGTCGCCAGGGCGTCCGCGTGGCGGATCGCGACCACCGACACCGAGGCCGTGGCCACCGACGCCGGTCCGCTGCTGCCCTCAGCCGAGGCGGGCACCGCGACGGCGTTCCCGGACGACTGGCGCGGCGGATACCTGCAGGCCATCGAGTGGCGCGCGGTGCGCGGCGGGATCTCCGCGCCCGGGCCCGCCGCCGTCTGGGGCCGGCAGCGGATCCCGCTCGTCGACGGCGAGGAGCCGACCGGGCTGCAGCGGCTGTTCGCGATCGCCGACTCCGCCAGCGGCGTTTCGCACTTCCTGTCGGCCCATGATTGGTGGTTCATCAACTCCGAGCTGACCGTCCACCTGCGGCGCGAGCCCGAGGGCGAATGGGTGGGACTCGACGCGGTTACGCTGGTCGGCCCATACGGGATCGGCACCGCCACGAGTACCCTGCACGACGGTTCCGGTCCGGTCGGCACGGGGGCGCAGGCCCTGCTCGTCCGTCCGCGACAGGCCGAAGGCGAATAACCGCGCGGACCCGCCCTGGATCCAATAGCCTTCGCGGAACGACCGACAAGGGAGCGCTCCGGCATGCAGATCACCTCGGTGGTCAACCAGAAGGGTGGGGTCGGCAAGACCTCGCTGAGCGTCGGCACCGCCGCGGCTCTGGCCGAGCGCGGCCGGCGGGTGCTGCTGATCGACCTCGACCCGCAGGGGCACGCCACCACGGAGATGCTCGGCCTGGACGAGGTCCCCTCGGACCGGCCCAGCCTCGCGAAGGCGCTGACCAAGCTGTGGAAGGGCTCGATCGAGGATCTGGCCGTCCCGCATCCGCGCAGCAACATCGGCCGCGGCGGCGCGTTCGACGTCATCCCGACCTCGCCGGGGATGTTCGACCTGATCCGGCGGCTGGACCAGTTCCGCGTGCCCGGCTGGCAACTCGCCCGGGTGGTCCAGTTCGCCAACTACGACCACGTGGTGATCGACTGCCCGCCGGCGCTCGACGTGCTGACCAACAACGCGCTCGCGGCGTCGCACGGGATCCTGGTGCCGGTGCAGCCGGACAAGACCAGTATCCGCGCGATGCGGCTGCTGGCCGACCAGGTGCGCTACGTGGAGCAGACCACCGGCCGCTCGCCGATCGCGTGGTACGGCATCGTGCCCGGCCTCTACCGCCGGCCCATCTCGCACTACGCGGCCGCGGCGCTGCAGGAGATGTACAGCTTCGGCGTGCCGATGCTCTCGCACGTCCCGCTCGGCGTGGTGATGAACGAGGCGGCGGCCCACGGCGTCCCGGTCACCACGTACGCGCCGGAAACGCTGCAAGCCCTGTCGTTCCGCGAGATCGCCGACACGCTCGACGGCTACCTCGCGCAGAACCCCGGCCCCACCGAGGTCCCGGCCGACGACGAGTTCGTCTTCGAGGACTTCATCTCCGAGGTCGCGGTGGCCCGCAACGCCAACGACAACGGCGCGCGCAAGAAGCTCTACGACCTGATGCCCAAGCGCCCCGGCCGGCCCCGCTGACCGGACCGTCCACTCGGGAATCCGGCCGCGCCGGAAAGTCCGGGGGGAAAAAATCCGCGGGCGGTGTCGGATCGGGGAAGCCGGGTTCGTAGCAGGGGTGAGAGGCCGCCCGAGAGGGGCGCCCCTGAGGGACAGGAACCGCGATCATGAAGCTGACGACCATCACCCAGGTCACTGTCGACGGAGTGGTGCAGGGCAACGGCGGCGCGTCGGACGAGGACCGCCGGAACGGATTCGAGCGCGGCGGCTGGGCGAAGGGCGCGGGCGACGACGAGACCAGGGCATTCATCACCCGGACCTACCAGCGGGCCGGCGCGTTCCTGTTCGGACGGCGGACCTACGAGCTCTTCGCCGGTTCCTGGGGCACGAACGAAGCGATGCGCGCCCACCCCATCGGCCTGGCGTTGGACGCGGCCCCGAAGTACGTCGCGTCGACCACGCTCACCGCACCGCGCTGGGACGGCACGACCGTCCTCGACGGTGACCTCGCAGCGGCCGTCCGCGAGCTGAAGGCCCGGCCGGGGGGCGAGCTGCAGGTGCACGGCAGCGGTGGCCTGGTCCGCTGGCTGCTCGAAAACGACCTGGTCGACGAGCTGACGCTGCTCGTCATCCCGGTGGTCCTCGGCCAGGGCAAGCGGCTGTTTCCCGGCACCGGCCCGGACCTCGCGCTCGACCTGGCCGGCTCGCGGACCGACTCGAAGGGCGTCACGATCCAGGTCTACCGGCCGGCCGGGCGCCCGCGGTACGCCGCCGCCTGAACCCTCTGCCCAGCCACCGCACAGGAGATGAGCTTCAGATGCAGTATCTGTTTTCCGTGGTCCACGACCAGGCCGGCCTCGCCACTCCGGAGGAGGACGCCGCGATCGACGTGTTCAACGACCGGCTCCAGGCCGAGGGCCACTGGGTGTTCGCCGGTGGGCTCGGGGCGCCGCTCTCGGCCACCGTCATCGACAACCGGGGCGGGGAGGCGTTGTTCACCGACGGACCCTTCCTGGAGTCGAAGGAGTACCTCGCCGGCTTCTGGGTGATCGAGGCCGCCGACCTCGACGTCGCGCTCAAGCTCGCCACCGAGGGGTCGAAGGCCTGCAATCGCAAGATCGAGGTCCGCCCGTTCCTGTGAGCGGCGCCGACGTCCGGGAAGCGATCATCCGGGCCCACCGTGAGGAATGGGCCCGGGTGGTCGCCGCGCTGACCAAGCGTTTCCGGGACCTCGACATCGCCGAAGAGGCAGCGGCCGAGGCGTTCGCGACCGCGGTCGACCGGTGGCCGGCCGACGGCACGCCGCCCAACCCCGGCGCCTGGCTGACCACCACCGCCACCCGCAAGGCCATCGACCGGATCCGGCGCGAGAGCAAGCGCGACGAGAAGCAGAAGGAGGCTCAGCTCGTGTACGACGACGACCCGCCCGAGCCTCCCGACGCCATCGACGACAACCGGCTCCGGCTGATCTTCACCTGCTGTCACCCGGCGCTCGCGCCCCAGACCCGGGTGGCGCTGACGCTGCGGATGGTCGCCGGCCTGACCATGCCCGAGATCGCGCGGGCCTTCCTGGTGCCGGAAAGCACCATGGGACAACGGATCACCCGCGCGAAGGCCAAGATCAAGGCGGCGCGCATCCCTTACCGGGTGCCGTCCGCGGCGGACCTCCCGGCCCGGGTCTCCGGCGTGCTCACCGTCCTCTTCCTCGTCTTCAACGAGGGCTACCTCGCGACCGGCCCCGGCACCGGCCCCGTACGCCACGATCTGACCGCCGAGGCGATCCGGCTCACGCGCCTGATCCGCGCCCTCCTGCCGGACGACGGTGAGGTGACGGGGCTGCTGGCGCTGATGCTGCTCATCGAGGCCCGCCGCACCGCCCGGCTTTCGGCGAGCGGCGAACTGGTCACCCTCGACGAGCAGGACCGCGGTTCCTGGGACGCGGCGCTGATCGCCGAGGGGCACCGGCTGGTGCGCGAGCGCCTGGCCGCTGCCGCCGCCGGGGTGGCTCCGGGCCGCTACCAGATCCTCGCCGCGATCAACGCCGTGCACACCTCCGCCCGCGACGGGCGGGACACGGACTGGTCGCAGGTCGTCGCGCTCTACGACCAGCTCGTCCGCCTCGATCCCTCACCGATCGTCGCCCTCAACCGGGCCATCGCGGTCGCCGAGATCGACGGCCCGCAGGTGGCGCTGGCGGCCGTCGACCGGCTCGAGGACAAGCTGGCCGGGTATCACGCCTACCACGCGACCCGCGCCGACCTCCTGCGCCGGCTGGGCCACAGTCGGCAGTCGCGCGCGGCGTACGACAAAGCCATCGAGCTGGCGGGCAACACCGCCGAAACGGCCCACCTGACCCGCCGCCGCGATCAGCTCGGATAGCCGAAGGGCGCCTCCCCCATGGGAAGACGCCCTTCGGATGTCAGCTCAGAGACCGGTCAAGCTCAAAGGCGGCAGGACCGGATGTCCGAGGCGAGGATGGCCTTCGCGCCGACGTCCGCGAGCTCGTCCATCACCTGGTTGACCGCCTTGCGCGCCACCATCGCCCGGACGGCGACCCAGTTGTCGTCCGCGAGCGGGGCGACGGTGGGCGACTCGAGGCCCGGGGTGATGGCGATGGCCTGCTCCAGGATCCCGCGCGGGCAGTCGTAGTCCAGCATCAGGTACTGCTGCGCGAACACGACCCCGCGCAGCCGGGCGGCCACCTGCGACTTCGCCTTCGACGCGGCGCTGCCCTCGCGCTCCAGCAGGACCGCTTCGGACACGCAGATCGGGTCGCCGAAGGCCACCAGGTTGTTCTGGCGCAGCGAGCGGCCGGACTCGACCACGTCCGCGATCGCGTCGGCGACGCCGAGCTGGATCGAGATCTCCACCGCGCCGTCGAGGCGGATCACCTCGGCCTCGACGCCGTGGCGCTTGAGGTCCTCGCGGACCAGCCGCGGGTACGACGTCGCCAGGCGCTTGCCGTGCAGGTCGGCCGGCTTCCAGTCCTGGCCGGCCGGGCCCGCGTAGCGGAAGGTCGAGCCGCCGAAGCCCAGTCCGAGCACCTCGGTCACCGGCGCGCCCGAGTCGAGCGCGAGGTCCCGGCCGGTGATGCCGAGGTCCAGGTCGCCGGACCCGACGTAGATGGCGATGTCCTTGGGGCGCAAGAAGAAGAACTCGACCTCGTTGACGGTGTCGAGCACCGTCAGGTCACGCTGCTCATGCCGCCTGCGGTACCCCGCCTCGCCGAGCATCTCCGACGCGGTGGCGGCGAGGGCTCCCTTGTTCGGCACGGCAACACGCAGCATTTCGCTCTCTCCTCGATCTCCGGTGCGCGAGCGCGTCACAGGTAGCGGTAGACGTCCTCGGCCGAGATTCCCCGGCCGAGCATCAGCACCTGGACCCGGTACAGCAGTTGCGAGATCTCCTCGGCCAGGCGGTCGTCGGACTCGTGCTCGGCGGCGATCCACACCTCGCCCGCCTCTTCGAGCACCTTCTTGCCCTGGGCATGCACTCCGGCGTCCAGGGCGAGGACGGTGCCGGACCCGTCGGGACGGGTACGCGCGCGCTCGGCAAGCTCCGCGAACAGCTCATCGAAGGTCTTCACGGTCTGCAGATCCTTCCACCCCGCGCTCGCGTCCGCCGCTCCGGGTGACCCGGCTGACGCCCGCGTCACACCAGGCTCCGCAGCCCGGCGAGCGCGCCGGCGTCGATGCCCACGAGCGAGCCGCGGAACACCCGCCGCTCCCCCTCCGGCACGTCGACGTCGTTGGGCACGACGAGCACGGTGCAGCCCGCCGACTCGGCCGACTCCGCGCCCGGCGGCGAGTCCTCCACCGCGACGCACCGCTCCGCCGGCACGCCGAGCAGCTCGGCGGCCTTCAGGTACGGGCGCGGGTGCGGCTTGTTCAGCCCGTCCACCTCGTCGCCACAGACGGTGACGGTGAAGAACTCGCGGCCGATCGTGTTCAGCGCCAGCTCGGTCAGGGCCCGCTCGGTGGACGTGACCAGCGCGGACGGCACGCCCGCCGCCTTCACCGCGGCCAGTGCCTCGCGGGCGCCCGGCCGCCACGGCAGCGCGTCGTCGAACAGGCCCGCGGTGCGCCGGCGGATCCATTCGCCGGTCTCGGCCACCGCCTCGGGGGTGACCGGACGCCCGGTCGCCTCGAGCAGCACGGTCGAGGTGGCGTCCATGTTGGACCCCACCAGCGTCAGCCGGGTTTCTTCGCTCAGCCGCCCGCCGAGCATCTCCGCGGCCTCGTACAGCGCGACGTCCCAGAGCTTCTCGGAATCGACGAGGGTGCCGTCCATATCCCACAGCACGGCAGCCAATCCGTCCGAAGAGGACGGTGCAGTCACGGTTTTCTCCTTGTCGGTTCGGGCGCCGCGGACGAGCACGACGGCGCCACGCCGGACGGAACCCGCCCGGAAAGTGTGGTCTTCGGTCCGGCCGTCCCCCGCTCCGGCGACGGGTAGGCCGACGGTGACGGCATGTGGTCGGACATGCTGCACAGGGTACGGGCGAAGGGTCGTAGGCTGGTCAGGTGAGTGAGCCCGTCGACGAGACCCAGCGACCGCCAGATCCGGATCGCCCCCGCCCGGAACCGAACCGCCCGCTGATGGTGGTGGCCTTCGAAGGCTGGAACGACGCTGGTGACGCGGCCAGCCGCGCGGTGGAGCACCTGCAGCTCAACTGGGACGCCACACCGCTGGCCGAGCTGGAGCCGGACGACTACTACGACTTCCAGGTGAGCAGGCCCACAGTGCGCATGGTGGACGGTGTCACCCGCCGGGTGGACTGGCCGACCACCCGGTTGTCGGTCTGCCGCCCCGAGGGCCTCGACCACGACGTCGTGCTCGTGCAGGGCCCGGAGCCCAACATGCGCTGGCGCGCGTTCTGCGCGGAGCTGCTGGAGCACATCATGCAGCTCGACGTGGCCACCGTCGTCACGCTCGGTGCCCTGCTGGCGGACACCGCGCACACGCGGCCCGTCCCGGTCACCGGGACGGCCTACGACAAGGACACCGCGAGCCAGTTCCGGATGGAGCTGAACAACTACCAGGGCCCGACCGGCATCGTCGGCGTGCTGCAGGACTACTGCGTGCAGGCCGGCATCCCGGCGGTGTCCATCTGGGCCGCGGTGCCGCACTACGTCTCGCACCCGCCGTCCCCGAAGGCGACGCTGGCGCTGCTGCACAAGCTGGAGGACGTCCTGGACGTCGAGATCCCGCTGGGCGCGCTGCCGGAGCAGTCCGAGGAGTGGGAGCGCACGGTCACCGAGATGGCCGACGAGGACGAGGAGATCGCCGAGTACGTCCGCGGCCTCGAAGAGCGTGGCGACGCCGAAACCGACGTCACCATGGAGGAGGTCTCCGGCGACAAGATCGCCGCGGAGTTCGAACGGTACCTGCGACGGCGCCGTCCGGGGCAGGAGGGCGGCGGCTTCGGCCTGCGCTGAGGGGCCGTCAGCGACGCCAGCGGGCGGCGAACGCGCGGGCCGGGTTCGCCACCAGCATCGCGTCGGTCACCTCTTCGCCCAGTGCCTGGGCGAGCCGGGGCCGCAGCGTGGTGAGCAGGTACGGGATGCCGGGACCGCCGCCGGAGGACAGCCGGGCCGCCGCGGTGGTCGTGTCGCCACCGAGCAGCAGCTGCCCGGTGTGCCCGGCCGCCGACAGCTCCAGCAGCAGGTCGGCGAGCCGCCAGTCGGTCGCGTGGTTGGCGCGCGAAGGGCCGTCGAAGCCGAGGTAGACGCCGGTGTCGGCGACCTCGCGCAGCACGCGCAGGTCCGGATTGCGGTTCAGGTGGCCGAGGATGACCCGGGACGGCGGCACGGCCAGCTCCCCACACAGCAGGTCCGCCGTCTCGCGCGCGGCGGTGCCCAGCTCCAGGTGCACGGCGATCGGCGCGCCGGTCTCGTGGTGGGCCTGCGCGGCGGCGACCATCGTCCAGTGCGCGTGCCGGTCCAGGACGTGGAACGCGCCGGCCACCTTGATCAGGCCCGCCTTCGGGCCGCTCCGCTCGCCGTCCGGGTCGTCGCCCGCCGGGGTGCCCGCGGTCAGGTCGGCCACGAACACCTCGGCCAGCCGGTCCGCGACCCGGTCGAGCAGCTCGGCCGGGTAGTGCTCGGCCCGGTGCAGCCCGGTGGCCGCGACCAGCGCGACGCCGGTGGCCCGCGACAGCCCCACCAGGTCCGCCGTTCGCCGGTTCAGCCCGAACGGCGTCCACTGGACCACCGTCCGCCCGCCGGCCGCGGCGAACGCCCGCAGCTCGGCCCCGGCCGCCGCGAGGTCGTCCAGCTCCTGGCCGGGCAGCTGCCGGGAGGCGAAGAACAGGTGGTCGTGCGCGTCGGTGACCCCGAGCGCGGCCGGGTCGACGTCGCCGAGCACCGTCCGCACCAAGGGTTCCCCAGTCACGTCCGGCAGCCTAGCCGTCAGGCCGTGAGCAGCTTCCGGATCGGGACCGCGCCGCGGGCCCGGCGGCTCCACTCACGCGGGTAGCCGAGCGAGACCTCCTCGAACCGGACGCCGTCGGCCGAGGTGGTGCGCGGGATGTGCAGGTGGCCGTACACGGCCAGCTCGGCTCGGTAACGCAGGTGCCAGTCCTCGGTTTCCGTGGTACCGCACCAAAGTGCGAACTCCGGGTAGTAGAGCGGCGCCGTGGGATGGCGGTGCAGCGGCCAGTGCGACATCAGGATCGTGCCGTGGCCGGCCGGGATCGCGTCGAGCCGGTCGGTGCTGACCTTCAGCCGCTCGGCGCACCACGCCTGACGGCTCGGGTACGGGTCCGGGTGCAGGAAGTACTCGTCGGTGCAGACCACGCCGGCCTCGCGCGCCTGCTCCAGCGCGACCTCGCGCGACTTCCCCTCGGCGGCGGGGGTGCGCCAGCTGTAGTCGTAGAGCACGAACAGCGGCGCGATGGTCAGCGGCCGCGCGCCGTGCTCCCACACCGGGTACTCGTCCTCCGGGGTGAGCACGTCGATCGAGCGGCACAGCTCGACGAGGTGCTCGTAGCGGGCCTGCCCGCGCAGCTGGACCTCGTCCTTCGGGGTGGTCCACAGCTCGTGGTTCCCGGGCACCCAGACGACTTTCGCGAACCGCTCCCGCAGCGTGGCGAGCGTGTCGCGGATCGCCGACGCGCGTTCGGCGACGTCGCCCACGACCAGCAGCCAGTCTTCCGGCGAATCGGGCACGACCCGGTCGACGATCGGCGCGTTGCCCTCGTGGGTCACATGGAGGTCACTGGTGGCGAAGAGAGACGGCACTCCTCCACCGTAACCACTTCCCGGCCGGCGGACCGCCACCACCGCCCCTTACCCCACCCCAGCAGCACCAGCCCGGCCAGCACGTAGATCCCGGACTGGACGTCCAGCAGCACCGCGGGCCCGGTGACGGCGACGAGTGTGCCCGCGAGCAGCGCCCCGGCGGCCGTGCCCGCCGCCATCACCGCGAACACCGTGCTCAGCACCCGCCCGGCCCGTTCCGGCGAGGCCACGCCCTGCAAATGCGAGAGCAGCCCCGCGCCGGTCACCACCGCGGGCGCGCCGACGACCATGAACAGCCCGACGTAAACGCCCAGCGCCGTGGTCGCGAAGGCCAGGTTCCAGATCAGCGCGGACAGCACCCCGGTCACCAGCGAGCCCCAGGCGAGCAGCGTCACCGGCGCGACCCGGCGGGCGACCGTCGCCACCGCGAACCCCGCGGCCAGCCCGCCGATCGCCTGCACCCCGCGCAGCAGCCCGGCGTCGGCCTCGCTGCCGCCCAGCACGTCGAGCACGAACACCACGAACAGCACCAGGAACATGCCCTGCGCGACGGCGGCGAGCACCGTCGCGACGCCCGTCGCGCGCAGCCGCGGGTCACCCGTCAGCTCGCGCAGGCCCGCCAGCCACGCCGCGAGCACCGGTTCCTTCACCGGCGCCGCGGCGGTCGCGGAGCCGACGCGCTTGAACGGCCGCACCAGCAGCAGTCCGGCCAGCGCGAGCGCCCCGAGGTAGCCGAGCACCACGCTTTCCAGCCCGCCCCAGCCGAGCAGCACGCCGCCGGCCCAGCCGCCCGCGAGCCGGGCGACGCTGCCGTTCACGCTCATCAGCCCGTTCGCGCCGGTGACCTCGCCCGCGCCGACCAGCTCCGGCACCAGGGCGTTGCGGGCCGGCTCGAAGACCGACGAGAGCCCGGCCTGCACGGCCATCACGACGTAGACCAGCGCGACCGGGATCGCCGAGCCCGCCAGCAGCGGCAGCACCACCACGGCCTGGCCCGCGCACACCGCGGCGAGCACCGCGCGGCGGTTCCACCGGTCGGCCACCACCCCCGCGACCGGGCTGAGCAGCACGGTCGGCAGCAGGCCCAGCACGATGCTCAGCGCGGTCGCCGCGGCCGAGCCGGTGCTCGTGAACAGGAACAGCGGCAGCGCGACCTGCAGTATCCACTCGGCCGTTTCGCCGAAGAAGGCCGCCACCCACAGCCGCACGAACGCGGGGATCGCCAGCAGCTGTCTCACGCGCTCGGCTTCCCGTCGTGCTCGATCCGCAGGAACGCGCGCACGCCCAGGTGCACCGGCCGCGCGTCGGCGGGCGTGTCCTGCCGGATCGGGCGCGCGTACGGGCGCACCAGCGCGTCGATGGCCTTGACCAGGCGTTCCAGCTCCGCGGGCGTGACCCGCAGCGTGTAGTTGCTCATCCCGCCGGCGTCCCGCCACTCCGGGTCGAGCCCGTCAAAGGAGTCCAGGTACCGCTGCGTCAGCTCCTGCTCCTGGCCCAGCTGCGTGCCGACGACGGCGAGCTGCGCGCTGGTCAGCACCGGGTCGTCGCTGAAGTCCCCCAGGTCGAGGCCGACCTGCCGGGCCTGCCACGGGCGCTCGCGGCCGTCACCGCCCTCGGAGCGCTCGACCAGGCCGTACTGCGCGAGCTGGCGCAGGTGCCAGCTGCAGTTCGACGCCGTGGACCCGACCGCCTCCGCGCACTCGCTCGCGGTCCGCGGCCCGATGGCGGTGAGGTACTGCAGCAGCGCCATCCGCAGCGGGTGCGCCAGCGCTCGGAGCAGCTCGGCGTCGTCGACGCGCTTGCGCGGGGGCAGCTCGGCCATGGTTCGCTCCGATATCTGAAAGGATTCTTTCGAAAGACTTCCTTCAGATTCGCAGCCGCCTGACCCGCTGTCAACCAGCTCCGCTACCCTCACGGACAGTTACTGCGCGAAGCAGCGACTGCGCCCGCGAGCCTTGAGGACGGTCCCTTGCCCCACCAGCGAGAACTCGCCACCGCCGCCGCTCTCGCGCTGCCCCGCTTCGTCAGCTCCACCGTGCGCTTCCACACCGCGGTCGCCGACCGGCTCGGCGTCACGCCGGCGGAGCTGCACTGCCTCCAGCTCGTGCACAGCGGCGCGACCGACTCCCCCACCGAGCTGGCCCGGCTGCTGGGGATGACCACCGGCGCGTTCACCCGGATGCTCGACCGGATGGAGCACGCCCGGCTCGTCGAGCGCGCCACCGACACGGCCGACCGGCGGCGGCTGCGCGTGCGCCCGCTGCCCGACCGGATGGCGGAGCTGACCGACCTCTACGCCCCGCTCGCCCAGCGGCTCGGCGAGCGGATGGCGTCGTTCGACCGGCGTCAGCTGACCGCGCTGGTGGCGTTCCTGACCGAAGGCGAAACGGCCGCCGACCAGGAGGCCGCCACGCTGCTCGCCGGCGACGAAGAGACGGCCCGCGAAATAACGGGTTGACTAATCCGACAGTCGTCGCGTTAGGATCTCCGCACTATGAACAGCTGAGCCGAGCCCTTCCCCGTATCGAGGCCGCTCCGGTCGAGCACCGCTCCCGTGAGCCGCGAGTCCCGTCGGGGAACCGTTTCCACTTCAGGCCCGGTGATCGCTCATGTCTCTTTTCCTGCAGGCCAAGGACGTCGTCTTCGGCTACGGCACCCACACCGTCCTCGACGGGGTCTCGCTGACGGCCTCGGCCGGCCAGCGGCTCGGCCTCGTCGGCGAGAACGGCTCAGGCAAGTCCACGCTGCTGCGCCTGCTCGCCGGCCTCGAAGTGCCGCGCTCGGGCGAGGTGGTCCGCGGCGACGACCTGGGGTTCCTGCTCCAGGAGCTGCCGTTCCCGGGCACCGCGACCTTCGCCGACGTCGTCGACAGCGCACTGGCCGAGATCCGCTCGGCCGCTGACCGGCTGGAGCGGCTCACCTCCGCGATGGCCGACCGGCCCGAGGACCCGGCGCTGCTCGACGAGTACGGCCGGGTGCTGGAGTGGGCCCAGGCCCACGACCTCTGGGACGCCGACCGGCGCGCCGAGCTGGTCACCGACGGGCTCGGGCTCGGCGGCGTCGAGCCCGGACGGCGGCTGGCCACGCTGTCCGGCGGCCAGCGCTCCCGCCTCGGGCTGGCCGCGCTGCTGATCCGGCGGCCGGCCACGATGCTGCTCGACGAGCCGACCAACCACCTCGACGACGCCGGGATGGAGTTCCTCGAAGCCCACCTCGCCGAGCTGACCGGGGTGGTCGTGCTGTCCTCGCACGACCGGGTGTTCCTCGACGCGGTCTGCACCGGCATCGTCGACCTCGACCCGGCGCCGGCCGACCGGCTCACCGGGGGCGCGACCCGCTACGGCGGCGCGTACACCGACTACCTGAAGCAGAAACGCGCCGAACGCGCGCGCTGGGAACAGCGCTACGCCGAGGAGCAGGACGAGCTGAAGGAGCTACGTGAGTCGGTCGCGGTGACCGCCCGCCGGGTCGCGCACAACCGGCCGCAGCCGGACAACGCGAAGACGCTGTACGACCGCAAGGGCGGGCGGGTCGAGAAGCAGGTCTCCCGCCGCGTCCGCAATGCCCGGCTGCGACTGGAAGAGCTGCAACGCGACCAGGTGCGGAAACCACCCGCTCCCCTGCGTTTCCAGGGCGCGCTCACCGCGCGGGCCACCGGCGACGGCCCCGCGATCTCGGTGCGCGGGATCGAGGTGCCGGGGCGGCTGAGCCTGCCCCGGCTGGACGTCACGGGTTCGGCGAGGCTGCTCGTCACCGGCGGCAACGGCGCGGGCAAGTCCACGCTGCTGTCGGTGCTGGCGGGCCGGATCGCGCCACCGGCCGGCACCGTCCACTTCGGACCCGGGGTGCGGGTCGGGATGCTGGACCAGGACGTGGTGTTCGACGAGCCGGAACGCTCGGCGCACGAGGTCTACCGCGCCGCGCTGGGCGAGCAGGCCCCGCCGATGTCCCGGCTGGGCCTGCTCGGTCCCCGCGACCTGGGCCGTCCGGTGGGCGAGCTGTCCGTCGGGCAGCGGCGGCGGGTCGCGCTCGCCGTGCTGCTCGCTGACCCGCCGGACGTGCTGCTGCTCGACGAGCCGACGAACCACATCTCGCTGGTACTGGCCGAAGAGATGTTCGCCGCGCTCGGCAGCGCGCCGGGCGCGGTGGTCATCGCGTCTCATGATCGGTGGCTGCGCCGGGACTGGACGGGTGACCACCTGGAACTGGTGGCGCGCCAGCCGGTCGCCGTATAGGGCGTTATACGGTTCGGTGGGCCGGGTGAGCCCGGCCCACCGAACCGGAGCTCAGAGCTGGATGCCGAGCAGCGCGTCGACGGCGTTGCGGATCAGTCCGGGCGCGACGGTGTCGGTGCCGTCGCGCCGCAGTGCCCCGGTCGCCCATGAGTCCACCGCGGACAGTGCCTTCGGCGTGTCGAGGTCGTCGGAGAGGTGGTCGCGCAGGCGGGCGACCACGTCGGTGGCGTCGGGGCCGCCCGGCAGCGCGACGGCCTCCCGCCAGCGGGCGAGCCGCTCCTGCGCCTCGGTCAGCAGCTCCGCCGTCCACGGCCGGTTCTCGCGGTAGTGCCCGGCGAACAGCGCCAGCCGGATCGCGCCGGAGTCGACGCCGTCGGCGCGCAGCCGCGAGACGAACACCAGGTTCCCGCGGGACTTCGACATCTTCTCGCCGTCGAGGCCGATCATCCCGGCGTGCACGTAGTGCCGGGCGAACGGGTGGTCCCCCGCGACCGCCTCGGCGTGCGCCGCGCTGTACTCGTGGTGCGGGAAGATCAGGTCGGAGCCGCCGCCCTGCAGGTCGAAGCCGAGGCCGAGGCGGTTCACCGCGATCGCGCTGCACTCGATGTGCCAGCCCGGCCGGCCGGCGCCCAGCTCGGACTCCCACGACGGCTCGCCCTCGCGCGCCACCCGCCACAGCAGCGCGTCGAGCGGGTCGCGCTTGCCGCGGCGGTCCGGGTCGCCGCCGCGCTCGGCGAAGAACTTGTTCATCGTCTCGGCGTCGTAGTTCGACTCGTAACCGAAGCGGCCGGTGGCGTTCCGGTCGAAGTAGATGTCCGGGAACTCCGGGTCGTCCGCGCGGTAGGCGCTGCCGTTGGCCAGCAGCTTCGCGATCACCTCGACGATCTCCGGGATGCTCTCGACCGCGCCCACGAACTGGCGCGGCGGCAGCACGCGCAGCGCCGTCATGTCCTCGCGGAACAGCGCCGTCTCGCGCATCCCGAGCACCACCCAGTCGTCGGAGTCGCGCTGGGCGCGCTCCAGCAGCGGCTCGTCGATGTCGGTCACGTTCTGGACGTAGTGCACTTCGTGGCCGTTGTCCCGCCACACCCGGTTGACCAGGTCGAACGCCAGGTACGTGGCCGCGTGGCCGAGGTGCGTGGCGTCGTACGGGGTGATGCCGCAGACGTACATCCGGGCCGTGGCACCGGGAGCCGTCGGGCGGACCTGCCCGGTCGCCGTGTCGTGGAGCCGGAGGGGGCGGGGGGTGCCCGGAAGCCGGGGCACGTCGACGGATGACCAAGTCTGCATACTCCGACTGTAAGCGTGACGGCCGTACGCTTTCCCACCCGGTGGGAGCCATCGAGGTCCGCGGGGTTGACCCTGACGCAGGGGCAACCTTTTAGCGTGCCCGCCATGACCACCGAAACCGATGCGGCCGACGACGCCGGAAGCCTCAAGCAGTTCGAGGTCCACCACGACGGCGTCACGATCGCGGTGTCCCGCGGCGGCCGGGGACGGCCGCTGGTCCTGTGCCCGGGGCTCCTCTCGACGCAGGCCGCCCTGCGCGAGCTGATCTCGCTGCTGCGCCGCGACTACGACGTGGTGACCTTCGACCTCAGGGGCCACGGCCTGTCCTCGGCCGCCGGGGACTACACCTTCGACGCGTTCCTGAGCGATCTCACCGCCGTGCTGGCGGAGCTGACGCGCCGCGGCCTGTCCTCGCCGCCCCTGCTCATGGGCTACTCGCTGGGCGCGGACCTGGCCGTGCACTACGCCGCGGCGCACCCCGGCGCACTGGCCGGGCTGGTCCTCGTCGACGGGGCGAACCCGGTGCCCGAGCCGTTCGTGACCGAGGCCGACCTGGCGGAATTCACCGGGATGGCGGAAGCGTTCGCGGAGCAGGCCGAAACGGCCGTGGGCACGCCGCACCAGGTGCTGCTCGCCCCGCCGGACATCGTCGGCCTGAACGTGGCGATCGACGGCGTGCGGTCCGAGATCCTCGGCCGGTACCGGGAAATCGGCGGCCCGGTCAGGATGATCATGTCCACCGCGATGGCCGGTACCGGCGGCGAAGGCCGCGGGCCGTGGCGCAACCGGAACTGGCGGGCGGGCATCAACCGGCTCCTCGGCGAGCGGCCGGACATCGCCGTGTCCTGGCTCGAAGCCGATCACCGGCTGGTCATGACCCACGCCGCGGAGATCGCCCGGATCGTCCGGGCCGCTTCCTGAACGGCTCCCCCGGCCAGGAGACTGGGCCGATGGTGACGATCGGCGAGCTGGCGTCGTACGCCGGGGTGACGGTGCGCGCGGTGCGGCACTACCACGCCAAGGGCCTGCTGCCCGAGCCCGAACGCGACCATTCCGGCTACCGGAGGTACGACGCCGCCGCCGTGGTCGAGCTGGTCAAGATCCGGGCCCTCGCCGAGGCCGGGGTCCCGCTGGCGCGCGTGCGGGAGCTGATCCGGGCCGGCGAGGAGGAGTTCGCCGCGGCCGTCGCGGACATCGACCGGCGGCTGCGCGCGGAGATCCGGCAACGGCAGCGGCACCGCGAGCGGATCGCCCGCCTCGCCTCCGGGGACAGCCTGGCGCTGTCCCCCGAAGTGGCCGGGCTGCTCGACCGGCTACGGGCCCTCGGCGTCGACGAACGGCTCGTCGGACTTGAGCGCGACGGCTGGATCCTGCTCGCCGCCCACGCACCCGGGCGGGCCGCGGAATGGGCCGCCCGCAAGCACAAGCAGCTCGCCGACCCGGAGCTGATCGGGTTCTACCGCGCCCTGGGCCGGGCCCTCGACCGGTCCGGCGACGACCCGGAGCTGGTCGAGCTGGCCGATCGGCTGGCCGTCCACCTCACGCGGATGACCGGTGGGCCGGGCGAGGACGACGCCGGCGTCGAGCCGCCGCTCGCCCGGCTGCTGGACGCGCTGGCGTCCGGCACCGCGCCGCCCGCCCGCCGGCTGATCGAGCTGCTGCGGGCCCGGGGCTGGACTACCTGGGCGAAAGTCGAGCGCGGGGGCCCGGCACCGGACGGGCAGCGGTGACGGGCCCGGGACCACACGCCGGTCCCGGGCCCGTCACTGCTGAATCGTCGCGCTACCGGCGCCGCGTGCGGAGGTAGTCGTTGACCACCGCGGCGCCGAGCCCGTCGACGTCCGGCGCCACCACCCGGCCGCCGGAGCGGCGGGCGATGACGTCGACGAACGCCTCCAGGCGCGGGTCGTCGCCGAGCCGGAACACCGTGACCGACGCGCCCAGCTTGGCCAGACGGTCCACTTCGGACAGTGTCTTGTGGATGGTCCGCGGGTCCGGCGGATAGTCGAAAACCGCTTCACCGTCGGGTTCCAGGTGGGCCGTGGGCTCGCCGTCAGTGACCATCAGGACCACCGGCTGGGCGTCCGGGTGCCGGCGCAGGTGCCGTCCCGCGAGCAGCAGCGCGTGGTGCGCGTTGGTGCCCTGCTCCCAGGTGCCCTCCAGGCCGACCAGCTCCGGCAGGTCCACCGGCATCGCGTAGCGGCCGAAGGTGATCAGCTGCAGCGCGTCGTTGCGGAACCGGGTGCTGATCAGCTGGTGCAGCGCGAGCGCCGTCCGCTTCATCGGCAGCCAGCGGCCCTCCTGGACCATCGACCACGACGTGTCCACCAGCAGCGCGACCGCCGCCCGCGAGCGGTGCTCGGTCTCCACCACCTCGACGTCCTCGACGTCGAGCGTGGCCGCGCCCGAGCCCAGCGACGTCGAGCGCAGCACGGCGTTGCGCACCGTGCGCGGCACGTCCCACGGCTGCATGTCCCCGAACCGCCACGGCCGGCTGGCCCCGGTCGGCTCGCCCGCCGCGCCGGCCGACTCGGTCTCCCGGTCGCCCGTCTTGCCGCGCAACGCGTTCACGATGTCCGACAGCGCCGTCTCGCCCAGGCGCCGCAATGCCTTGGGCGACAACCGGAGCGAGCCGTCGGCGGCCCGTTCGAACAGGCCCTGGCGACGCAGCTCCCGTTCCAGCTCGGACAGCCGCCGCGCGTCGACGCCGGCGTCCTTGCCCAGCTGGCGCTCCAGCGACTCGAGGTCGATGTCCTCCAGCCGCGCGCCGGGGTAAGACTGGCCCAGCTGCTCGGCGAGCCCGTCCAGCTCGGCCAGGTCGGCCATTGCCTGCGCGCCCTCCCCCATGCCGAGCGGGTCCTGGCCGCGGAAGCGCTCCGAGGACGTCCAGTCCTCCCCCGGCCGCAACGACTGCAGTTGCGCGTCGAGCGCCGACAGCTGCTGAGCCAGGCGCGGGTCGCCGAACGCCTGCTGGGTCAGCTCCGCCAGCTCGGCGCGCTGCTCGGCGGACATCGAGTTCATCATCCGCTGCGCGGCGGCCGCGCGGGCGGCGAGCACGTCGATCAGCTCGTCGACCGTCCGCGGGTTCTCCGGAAAGAACTCGCCGTGGCGGTTCATGAACTCGGCGAACCGCTCCTCGATGTCGTCGGCCCCCTGCGCGTGGGCGGCGAGCAGCGCGTTGAGGTCACTGAGCATCTGGTTGATCTGCTCGACGTCCTCGGGCCCGGCGTTCTGCAACGCCTCCTTCATGCCCTGGAACCGCGAGTCGAGCAGCTCCCGGCCGAGCAGGTCGCGGATCTGGCCGTACTTCTGCCGCCCCTCCTCGGAACGCCAGTCGTACTCGTTCAGCTCCCGCACGGCCGCGGCGGTGCCGGGCGGGAGCGCGTCCAGCTGGGCCTCGCGGAACCGGGCGTCGTCGTCGGGGTCCGGGAACAGCTCCCGGCGCTCGGCGGTCAGCGCCTCGCTCAGCAGCTGCTGGACTTCCTGCAGCGTGCCGTCGAGCCGGTGCCGCCGCTGGATTTCGGAACGGCGCTGCCACAGCCGCCGCGACAGCTCGTCCAGCCCCGCGGTGCGCTCGGTGCCGCGCCGCAGCAGTTCCTCCAGCGCCGAACGCGGCGACGAGCCGGCCATCACCTCGCGGCCGATCTCGTCCATCGCGTCCCGCAGGTCCGCCGGCGGCGCCAGCGGATCCGGCCCGTCGTGCCACGGCCCGTACGCGTATCCCTCCGGGATGAGGGGCATTACTGGCCGTACACCGTCGTGTTTTCGTCGGAGTCCTTGGCCAGCCGCCTGGCCAGGAACAGCGACTCCAGCGCCAGCTCCACCGCCGCGGCGATCCGGCCCGCGGGCTCGTCGGAGGACACCCCGGCGCGCTGGGCGACCTCGTGCAGCACCGGCAGCTCCGGCAGGGCGGCGAGCACGTCCTTGCCCGGCACGCGCTCGCCGGTGGCGACCAGGTGCCCGTCGGCGACGGCGTCGGCCAGCGGGCGCAGGTCGAGCCCGGCGAACCGCTCGCGCGCGGTCTCCGCGACGGCCCGGCGCATCAGGTGCACCAGGTGCTCGACCTCGCGCCCCTCCTCCCCCGGTTCGAACTCGATCTTGCCGCGCAGCACGGCGGGCACCGCGTCCAGGTCGACCGGGCGCGCGACGGCCGGCTCCTCGCCGATGAGCGCGGACCGGCGCAGCGCGGCGGCGGCCACGGTCTCGGCGGCGGCCACCGCGAACCGCGCGGACACCCCGGAGCGCTGGTCGATCACCGGCGACTCGCGCAGGTTGCGCACGAACCGGGCCAGTACCTCCAGCAGCGGCTCGCCGACCTCTGCGACGAGGTTCGCCTCCTGCCGCACCACGGCGACCTCGGACTCGACGTCCAGCGGGTAGTGCGTGCGGATCTCGGCGCCGAAGCGGTCCTTCAGCGGCGTGATGATCCGGCCGCGGTTGGTGTAGTCCTCGGGGTTCGCCGTCGCGACGAGCAGCACGTCCAGTGGCAGCCGCAGCGTGTAGCCGCGGACCTGGATGTCGCGCTCCTCCATCACGTTCAGCAGCGCGACCTGGATGCGCTCGGCGAGGTCGGGCAGCTCGTTGATCGCCACGATCCCGCGGTGGGCGCGCGGCACCAGGCCGAAGTGGATCGTCTCGGGGTCGCCGAGGCTGCGGCCCTCGGCCACCTTGACCGGGTCGACGTCGCCGATCAGGTCGCCGACGGAGGTGTCCGGCGTCGCCAGCTTCTCGGTGTAGCGCTCGCTGCGGTGGCGCCAGGCCACCGGCAGGTCGTCGCCCAGCTCGGCGGCCCGGCGGATCGACGCGGGCGTGATCGGGTCGAGGGGGTGCTCGCCGAGCTCGGCGCCCTCGATCACCGGCGTCCACTCGTCGAGCAGGCCGGCCAGGGTGCGCAGCAGGCGCGTCTTGCCCTGGCCGCGCTCGCCGAGCAGGACGACGTCGTGGCCGGCGAGCAGCGCGCGCTCGAGCTGTGGCAGGACAGTGCGGGAGAAGCCGACGATGCCGGGCCACGCGTCGCGGCCGTCACGGAGGGCTTCGAGGAGGTTGTCGTGGATCTCGCGCGCGATGGGGCGCGGGGTGTGGCCGGCGGCGCGAAGCTCGCCGGCGGTACGGGGAAGACCGTCTGGAACAGCGTTCACCCCCTCGACGCTACTTACCGTTCGCGTGTACGTCGACGTGGAGCGACTCCAGCGTGGGCGATCGGCGGGCCCGGCCGGGCGACCGGTAAAATAGGGCGTCGTGTGCCGTCCCAGTGCGACCCTCGCCGTCTGGTCCTCCGCGTGGCTGAACGGAGCCGCGGCTTCCGACGATGTGCTCGACTCCCTCGAAGCCTGGGGTGAGGCGCACGACGTCGTGGCGGCCGACGCGCCCGCGGCGGAGGCCTTCGAGCTGCCGCTGGCGTTCAACCGCGCGGCCACCCCGGTCCAGCTGATGATGGCGTTGCGCGCGCAGGGCGCGAAGAGCGCCCAGCTGGTGCTCCCCGTCCCCGGCGACGTCCGCGGCCTGGGCGGCGGCGGCCCGTTCACCGAAGCGGCGCTGCGCTGCGGCGACGCGGTGGTGCTCACCGAGCTGGGCTTCGGCCTGGTCCCGGAGCCGATCGCCGAGGGCCTGATGCGCTGGACCGTTTACTCGCTGAGCACGCCGGCTCCGCTGGAGTACCAGTCCCTGCCCGACGCCGAGCACGGCCTCACCGACGCCATCCGCGCGAGCGCCGGCGCGCTGCAGAGCCTCGACGTGGCCAGCGACCGGCCGAGCGTGCGCGCCGAGCTGTCGGCCCACCTGCGCGCCCGGCCCCAGGTCGAGTGGCCGGCCGGCATGCCCGCGCGCTCGCTGCGGGTGCTGCAGCGTGCGGAGGAGGTCTCGGCCATCCTGGCCATCGCCCGCACCGACGACCCGGGCGGCGCGTTGTCCGCCTCGGCGGCGGTCCAGCGGGCGGAAGCGTTGCGCCCGTTGGCCGACGCCGTCCGCACCGCCCGCGCCGCCGCCGTCAACGAGGCGGTCCGCGTCTTCGCCGATCAAGGCGACCGGCACCCCTGACCCGGGCCTGGCCCCGTGGCCATGCGCCCCAATGTGGCGTTCGGTGCGTTGGACGCACCCAATGTGGCGTTCGGTGCGTCCAACGCAACCAACGCCACATTGGGGCGCTTCGGGCCTAGCCGGAGGCGGAGCACAGCAACAGCCGGGTGACGGGATCCTGGGGTCGTCAGGCGGGGCGGGCGGACGGGCGTTTCGCCGGTTCGCAGCAGCCGATCGCACACGGGGCGCCGTTCAGCGTGCAGCCCGCGGCCGGGAACTCCGAAAGCTTCCGGGCCGGAGCGTCCTCGACGTGTTCGCGGATCAGCTCGACCACCAGTTCCGCGAAGCGGGGGTCCGAGTCGGGTGTCGCGGCGCGGGCGAAGGCCATGCCGTGCTCGGCGGCCCGCTCCGCGGCCTCGTTGTCGAGGTCCCAGACCACCTCGAGGTGGTCGGAGACGAAGCCGATCGGGCTGACCACCACGGACTCGACGCCGCGCTCGTGCAGCGCGTCGATGTGGTCGACGATGTCCGGCTCCAGCCACGGCACCTGCGGCGGCCCCGAACGCGACTGCCACACCACGTCGTACTCCGCGATGCCCGCCTCCGCGGCGACCAGCCGGGCCGCCTCCGCGATCTGCCGCGAGTAGCGGTAACCGCCCTCCGACGGCGGGCCGGCGGCCTGGTCCGCGCTCACCGGCACGGAGTGGGCGGTGAACACCGTCCGGGTGCCCGGCCGGTCGCCGAGCCCCGCGTGGGCCGCGCGCACCGCGTCCGCGATCGCCGAGACGAACAGCGGGTGGTCGAAGAACTGGCGCAGCTTCACCAGGTCCGGCGCGCCGTCCCCGACCGCGGCCCGGGCGCGCTCGATGTCCTCGTCGTACTGACGGCAGGCCGAGTAGCCGCCGTACGCACTGGTCGGGAACACCAGCGCGCGCCGCACGCCGTCGGCCTTCATCTCGGCCAGCGTCCGCTCGACCATCGGGTGCCAGTTGCGGTTGCCGAAGCGCACGGGCAGCTCGACGCCCTCGGCCGCGAGCTGCTTCTCGACCGCCGCGATCGCGCTTCGGTTGAGCCGGTTGATCGGCGAGACCCCGCCGAAGTGCTGGTAGTGCTCGGCGACCTCGAGCAGCCGCTCGCGCGGGACTCCCCGGCCCCGGGTGACGTTCTCCAGGAACGGCATCACCTCGTCGGGTCCCTCCGGACCGCCGAACGAAAGCCATAACAACGCGTCGTAACCCACCAGCCCATCTTGCCGCTGTGGCCGTCCCCACGGCGAGCCGGGTTTGTTGTGTACTGATCTATCCAAAACGTGCTACGGTCGCCGCATGCCCAGGCCACGGGAGTTCGACGAAACAGTCGCGCTGGAAGGCGCCATGAACGCCTTCTGGGCGCACGGTTACGAAGCGACCTCGACCCAGGACCTGTGCGACGCGACCGGACTCGGCCGCAGCAGCGTCTACAACACCTTCACCAGCAAGCACGTTCTGTTCCAACGCGCGCTGGAGCACTACACCGAGCGCGGCGTCCGCTACCGCGCCAAGGCCCTCGAACCGGCCGAGGACGGACTCGACGCGATCCGCCTGCTCCTCACCGACTTGATCGACGACGAACTCGGCAACGGCCGCCGCGGCTGCCTGATCGTCAACACCGTCGCGGAGTTCGGCACGACGGACGCGGAGATCACCACGAGGGTCGACGCGGACACCGCGGCGTTCCTCACCGCCCTCGCGGACTACGCCCGCCTCGGCCAGGCCGACGGCAGCGTCACCCGCGACCGGGACCCGGCGGACATCGCGCAGTTCGTGCACAGCACCATCGGCGGGCTGCGGCTGATGTCGCGGCGCGGCGCGTTGCGCCCGGCGATGGCGTCGGTGGCCGACATCGCCGTCTCAGCCATCGCCCGCCGCTGACCCCAGCCTTTACCCGACCCCGCTTTTTCGTCCAGCCCAGCCCTTTCATCAGCGTTGATGGCACCCGGGTTCATTTTGTATCAATCAATCCAAAAGGAGGAAGACCCGTGCCCCTGGCCGTCTTCGTGCTCGGGCTCAGCATCTTCGCCCTCGGCACCTCGGAGTTCATGATCACCGGCCTGCTGCCCGGGATGGCGACCGACCTCGGCGTCAGCATCCCCGACGCCGGCCTGCTGATCTCGGCCTTCGCCGTCGGCATGGTGGTCGGCGCGCCGCTGCTCGCCGTGGGGACACTGAAGCTGCCGCGCCGCACGACCCTGCTGGCGCTGCTGGTGGTCTTCGGCGTCTCGCACGTCGTCGGCGCGCTCGCCCCCGGCTACGCCCTGCTCTTCGTGACCCGCGTCGTGAGTGCCTTGGCCTGCGCCGGGTTCTGGGCGGTCGCCGCGGCGACCGCCATCTCGCTGGTGCCCGCGGCCCGGCGCGGGCGGGCGCTCGCGGTGCTGGTCGGCGGCCTGACCGTGGCGAACATCGGGGGCGTCCCGGCCGGCACGCTGCTGGGCCAGCACGCGGGCTGGCGCACGGCGTTCTGGGCGGTCGCGGCCCTCACCGTGGTGGCGGTGGCCGGCGTGCTCGCCTTCGTGCCGCACACCGCCGCGGACGCCTCGGCCGTGCGCGTGCGGACCGAGCTGAGCGTGTTCCGCAGCGGCCGGGTCTGGCTGGCGCTGGGCGTGATCGCGTTGTCGCAGGCCATGCTGTTCGCGACGTTCAGCTACCTCGCCCCGCTGCTCACGACCACCGACGGCCTGCCATCGGCCCAGGTCCCGCTCGTGCTCGGGCTGTTCGGCGCCGGCGCGCTGATCGGCATCACCGCGGGCGGCAAGCTCGCGGACACCCACCCGTTCGCGACGCTGTACGGCAGCTTCGCGCTCGCCCTCGTCGCACTCACCACGCTGGCGCTCACTTCGGACGCGGTGGTCGCCGTCGTCGCGGTCCTCGTGCTCGGCGCGGCGGGCTTCGCCGCCAACCCGGCCCTGAACGTCCGCGCGTACTCGGTGGCCGGCGGCACCTCCACCATGGTCGGCGCCAGCACGACCGCCGGTTTCAACGTCGGCAACACAGCCGGCCCGTGGCTCGGCGGCGTCGCCATCAACGCGGGCCTCGGGCTGCCGAGCGTGGCCTGGGTGAGCGCGGCCCTCGGCGTGCTGTCACTGGCTGCCTTGACGTTCGCCCTGCGGGTCCAGCGCTCGGACGACGCGCGCGCCGCCCGCGTTTCGCCGCTGCCCCAACCACCCCTGACCGTCCACTGAGGACCTGAGGCCCTGAAGACGGCGAGAGGCCCCCGCGCGGACAACACGCGGGGGCCTCTCCCTGGGGCCACGGCTCAGATGCCGAGCGCGTGCACCCCGCCGTCGACCATGATCATCGAGCCCGTGGTGGCGGGCAGCCAGTCCGAAAGCGCGACGCAGACGGTCTTGGCCGTCGCGGTCGGGTCGGAGCTGTCCCAGCCGAGCGGGGCGCGGTCGCCCCAGCCGTCTTCCAGCTCGCTGAAGCCGGGGATGGACTTCGCGGCCATCGTCTTCATCGGGCCGGCGCTGACCAGGTTCACGCGGATGCCGCGCGGGCCCAGTTCCTTGGCCAGGTACCGGTTCACCGACTCCAGCGCGGCCTTCGCCACGCCCATCCAGTTGTAGACCGGCCACGCCACGCGCGCGTCGAAGTCCATGCCCACGATCGACGAGCCCGGCGCCAGCAGCGGCAGGGTCGCGACGGCCAGCGACTTGAACGAGAACGCCGAGACGTCCACTGCCACCTTCACGTCCTCGCTCGGCGCGTCGAGGAACGGCGCGCCCAGGCAGGTCTGCGGCGCGAAGCCGATCGAGTGCAGCACGCCGTCGAGGCCGTCGACGTGCTCACGCACGCGGTCGGCCAGGCTGTCGAGGTGCTCCTGGTTGGTGATGTCCAGCTCCAGGACCGGCGCCTCCTCCGGCAGCCGCTTGGCGATGCGCTCGACCAGCGACAGCCGGCCGAAGCCGGTGAGCACCACCTTCGCGCCCTCCTGCTGCGCGATCTTGGCCGCGTGGAACGCGAGGGAGGCGTCGGTGATGACGCCGGTGATCAGCAGCCGCTTGCCTTCGAGCAGTCCGGGCAACGGGGGTTCCTCCAGGTCGTGGTGGGTTCGCTCGGAAAAGGGTCGGAACGTCAGTGGCCGAGGCCGAGGCCGCCGTCCACGGGCAGGACGGCGCCGTTGACGTAGCCGGCGTCGTCGGAGGCCAGGTAGCGCACGGCGGCGGCGATCTCCGCGGGCTCGGCGTAGCGGCCCGAGGGCACCACGCCGAGGATCTCCTTCTTGCGGTCCTCGCTCAGCGCGTCGGTCATGTCGGTGCGCACGAAGCCGGGCGCGATGACGTTCGAGGTGATGTTGCGCGAGCCCAGCTCCCGGGCCAGCGACCGTGCGAACCCGACGAGGCCCGCCTTCGAGGCCGCGTAGTTCGCCTGGCCGGCCGAGCCGGAGAGGCCCACCACCGAAGAGATGAAGATGAACCGGCCCCACTTGCCGCGCAGCATCCCGCGGGACGCGCGCTTGGCCACGCGGAACGCGCCGGTGAGGTTCGCGTTCACCACGCGCTCGAACTGCTCCTCGCTCATCCGCATCAGCAGCGTGTCGTCGGTCAGCCCGGCGTTCGACACCAGCACCTCGACCGGTCCCTGGTGCTCCTCGACCTGCTTGAACGCGGCGTCGATCTGCTCGGAGTCCGTGACGTCGGCCTCCACGCCGAAGAGGCCTTCGGGCGCGCCGGAGCCGCGGTGGGTGACCGCCACCTGGTGGCCCTGCAGGGCGAGGTCCTGAGCGATCGCCAGACCGATCCCCCGGTTGCCGCCGGTGACCAAGACCGACCGTCCCACTGCTGCACTCCTCTGTTCGACCGAACTGTCCCGGCACGAGGCTATCGGCCGGACCGGGCGGCTCCGCACCCGGCGCCACCTCAGCGTCCCGACGCGCGGCGGGTGTCCTAAGGACAGGTTAGGAACCGCGTCTCGACCTTGATGGTTACCCGCCGGTTGGTCACCGTGAGTCGCAACACAGGAGGTCAAAGATGACTACCCGGATCCACGGCGAGGCCGGTCCCGCGAGCGAACGGCGGGTCGTGGCGAACGTGCTGCGCGGCTCGATCGGCAACCTCGTCGAGTGGTACGACTGGTACGCCTACTCGGCGTTCACCATCTATTTCGCCAAGTCGTTCTTCCCCGGCGGGGACGCGACGGCCCAGTTCCTCAACACCGCGGCCGTGTTCGCCGTGGGGTTCCTCATGCGCCCGCTGGGCGGCTGGATGCTCGGCCGGTTCGCCGACCGGTTCGGCCGCCGCTCGGCGCTGGTGCTGTCGGTGTCGATGATGGCGTTCGGCTCGCTGATGATCGCCGCGACGCCCGGCTACCAGACCATCGGCGTGGCCGCGCCGATCCTGCTGGTGCTCGCGCGGCTGTTGCAGGGCCTTTCCGTCGGCGGTGAGTATTCGACCTCCGCGACGTACCTGTCCGAGGTCGCCACGCCGGGCAAACGCGGCTTCTACTCCAGCTTCCAGTACGTGACGCTGGTCGGCGGGCAGCTGCTCGCGCTCGGCCTGCAGCTGATCCTGCAGAGCGTGCTGACCGAGGCCCAGATGGGCGACTGGGGCTGGCGCATCGCGTTTGTCGTCGGCGCCATCGCGGCCGTCGTGGTGATGGCCCTGCGGCGCGGGATGGACGAGTCCGCGAGCTACCAGCGCGTCTCGGCCGAGACGGGTTCGGGCAAGGACGCCGGGGAACGCGGCACGTTGCGCGCGCTCGTGAAGTACCCGAAGGAGATCGCGCTCGTCGTCGGCCTGACGCTCGGCGGCACAGTCGCCTTCTACACGTACGCGACGTACACGCAGAAGTTCCTCGAGAACACCGCCGGCATCCCCCGCCGGACGGTGACCGTGATCCTGTTCGTCGCGCTGCTGGTGTTCGCCCTCGTCCAGCCGCTCGCGGGACGGCTGTCGGACCGGATCGGGCGCCGGAAGCTGCTGATGTTCTTCGGCATCGCGGGCACCGTGCTCACCGTGCCGATCATGACCACGATGGCGCACACGAAACAGCCGGTGGTCGCGTTCCTGCTGCTGCTCGCCGCGCTGGTCATCGTCACCGGCTACACCTCGATCAACGCGATCGTGAAGGCCGAGCTGTTCCCGACGAAGATCCGCGCGATCGGCGTCGGCCTGCCCTACGCGCTGACCGTGGCGATCTTCGGCGGCACGGCGGAGCTGATCGCGCAGGCGCTGAAGAAGGCGGGCCACGAGTCGCTGTTCTTCTGGTACGTCGCGGCCTGCATCCTCGTGTCGCTGGTGGTGTACGGGACAATGCGCGAAACGTCGCGTTCGTCCGCCCTCGAACGCGAAGAAGCCTGAGGCGGGGGGATGGCCGTGCGCGTGCTGCTCGTGGAGGACGACGCCGGGGTCGCCGGCGCGCTCGCCGAGACGCTGCACACGCACGGCCACACCGTGACCAGCGTCGGCCGGGGCGCCGACGCGCTGCACCGGCACCGCGGCGCCGACCTGCTGCTGCTCGACCTGGGCCTGCCCGACCTGGACGGGCTCGACGTGCTGCGCAAGATCCGGCAGGTCTCGGGCGTGCCCGTCATCGTGCTCACCGCGCGCGGTGACGAGCGGTCCGTGGTCCGCGGGCTGCGCTTCGGCGCCGACGACTACTTGACGAAGCCCGTCCGCCTGGCCGAGTTGCTGGCGCGGATGGACGCCGTGGTCCGCCGCGCCCGGGCCCGCACCACCACCCCGGACGAGGGCGCGGTGGTGCGGGTCGAGGACGTCGAGATCGACCTGGGCGGGCGGCAGGTGCTCGTCGCCGGCCACGACATCGGGCTCACCACCAAGGAGTTCGACGTGCTCGCGGTGCTGGCCGCGCGGGCGGGCACGGCGGTCAGCCGCCAGCAGCTGATGGACGAGGTGTGGGGCGACGCCCACCTGGCCGTGTCCCGTTCGCTGGACGTGCACATGACGCAGGTGCGCGCGAAGCTCGACCGGCCCGGCCTGCTCACCACGATCCGGGGCTTCGGCTACCGCCTCGGCCGGGGCTGAGGCGTGCGCGCCCGGCTCCTGGCCGTGCTGGTGACGCTGGCGCTGCTGGTCGTCGCCGCGTTCGCCGGGCCGCTGCTGTCCTCCACCGCCGAGCAGCGGACGCAGGAGCTGGTGATCTCGCGCAGCAGTGACGTCGACCGCTTCGTGGTGCTCGCGCAACAGGCGGTCGATTCGCGCGACCCGGCCGCGCTGGCGGCCGACGCGCAGCGGTATTCGTCGTTATACAGCGAGGCCGTGGTGGTGGTCGACGCGCAGCGGACGCCGTTGGTGCAGGCGGGCGGGATGTCCGCGGCGGAGCCCGCCGTGCACGCACTGGTGGAGGCGACGATGCGCAATGAGCCCCCGCCCCAGGTCGAGACGCTGAGCCCGTGGTCGGCCACGCCGGTGCTGTTCGCGCGCCCGGTCGGCACCGGCACGCGGGTCTCCGGCGTGGTCGTGCTGCGGGCCTCGGTGACGAAGGCCGCCGCGGACGTGACGGCGGCGTGGAGCGCGATCGCGGCGGGCGCGCTGCTGGTGGCGGCGTTGTTCGTGCTGCTCGCCGTCCTGCTGGCGCGGTGGATGGTGCGGCCGCTGCTGGAGCTGGAGACGGGCGTGCTCGCCGTCGCGGGCGGGCACCGGGCGCAGGTGCCCGAGCGCTCCGGCCCCCGGGAGCTGCGGACGCTCGCGGCGTCGGTGAACCGGATGTCGGACGCCGTGGTGGAGGCCGCCGACCAGCAGCACCGGCTCGTCGCCGACACCTCCCACCAGCTGCGCAACCCGATGGCGGCGCTGCGGCTGCGCGTCGACTCGCTCGGCGCCGAGCTGGACGACCGGCACGCCTACCACGCGGCCGTCGCCGAAGTGGAGCGCCTGGAACGGATCCTCGACGGGCTGCTCGCGCTCGCGACCGCGGAGAGCACCGCGACCCGGCTCGCCGCGGGCGGCTCGGACGAGCCTGCCGACCTCGCCACCGTGATCGCCGAGCGCGTCGACGCCTGGCGCCCGGCCGCGGACCAGGCGGGCGCGAAGCTGGTGCCCTGCCCCGGCCACGCCGAGCCGGTCCTGGTGCACGCGCCGGAGGGCGAGCTGGCGCAGATCCTCGACGTGCTGCTGGACAACGCCGTCCACTACGCCGGGCGCGGCGCCACGATCGCCGCCGGCTGGGAAACGCACGGCAGCACGACCACGCTCGTGGTCACCGACGACGGACCCGGACTGTCCACAACGGACCGGGCCCGCGCGACGGAGCGCTTCTGGCGCGCGGGCGGCGAAGGCGCGCCCCGCGGCACCGGGCTGGGCCTGGCCATCGTCCGCGAGCAGACCCGTGCCCGCGGCGGCACGCTGGAGCTGCGGGCCGCCGAGCCGCGCGGGCTGGAAGTCCGGGTCACGCTGCCCGCGGAGGTGACGCCGTGAGCATCACCCGCCGGACAGCGCTGCTCGGTGGACTCGGCCTGGCCCTCGCCGGCTGCGCCACCGGTTACCGCGGGCCGGGGCGGGCCGTGACCATCGCCGCGGGCGAGCAGGGCGGCTTCTACCTCGCGTTCGCGGAGGTGCTGGCGGCCGAGGTGACCCGGGCGGAGCCGTTGCTGCGCTGCACCGCCGTCCCGACGGAGGCGAGCGTCGCCAACGTCGAGCTGGTGCGTGACGGGAAGGCCGACCTCGGGCTGGTGCTCGCGGACGTCGCGCAGGCGGCACTCGCGGGCGCGGCGCCGTTCCCCGCCCCGGTGCCGCTTCAGGCGCTGGGCCGGGTGTACGAGAACTACCTCCAGCTCGTCGTCCGGGCGGCCGACGGCTTCACCAGCCTGCGGGCGCTCGAAGGACGGCCCGTTTCGCTCGGCGCGGGCGGGTCCGGGGCGGCACAGCTGGGCGAGCGGGTGTTCACCGCGGCGGGCGTGCGCGTCGAGACGGAGCACCTGCAGCTCGCCGACGCCGTCGCGGCGCTCGCCGGCGGCCGCGTCGACGCGCTGCTGTGGTCCGGCGGCGTGCCCACCCCCGCGCTCGCCGAGCTGAACCGCCGGACCCCGCTGGCGCTGCTGCCGTTGAACGCCGTCATCCCCCAGCTGCGGGCGGCGCACGGGCCTGTCTACGAGCAGGTCCAGGTGCCGGCCGACGCGTACCGCGGGGTCGGCGCGCTGGCCACCATCGGCGTCGCGAACCTGCTGGTCTGCTCCCCCGCCCTGCCCGACGACGTCGCCGCCGCCGTGGTCCGGGTGCTCGCCGGCCGGGCGGCCGACCTGGTGCCCGCGCAGGCCGTCGGCACGCAGTTCCTCGACGTCCGCACGCTGATCGGCACCCAGCCCGTGCCGCTGCAGCCGGGCGCGGCCGAGACCTACCGGGCGCTGCACGGCTGATCCGGCGCTCGCTAGATTGGACGGATGAGCGCTGCCCGCCGCCTGATCGCCGAGATGCCCCTGCGCGTGCGTTACCACGAGTGCGACGGCCAGGGCATCGTGTTCAACGCGCACTACCTGGCCTATGTGGACATGGCCGCGTTCGAGGCGGAGAAGGCGATTTTCGGCTCGCACCAAGCGTTCCTGGACACCGGCATCGACATGGTGGTGGCCGAGTCGAACCTGCGCTACCGCGCGCCGTGCCGGTTCGACGACGAGCTGGTGGTCTCGGTCTTCCTCGGCCACTTCGGCACCACGTCGATCAGCTACGAGTCGGAGATCCGCCGCGACGGCGAGCTGACCACCGAGGCCACCCTCCGCTACGTCTTCGTCGACCCCGCGACGCTGCGCAAGTCCCCGCCGCCGCCGGAGGTCCGCGAGGCCTACGCGGCGTACCTGCCCGCCTCCGCCACCTCGTAAGGCCAGCCATGTTCCGCGTGCTCTTCTACCACCCCGAGATCCCGCCGAACACCGGCAACGCGATCCGGCTGGCCGCCAACACCGGCTGCGAGCTGCACCTGGTCGAGCCACTCGGCTTCACCTTGGAGGACAAGCAGCTCCGCCGGGCGGGCCTCGACTACCACGACCTCGCGCGCGTCCACGTGCACGCCGACATCGAGGCCGCGTGGCACGCGCTGCTGCCGGCCAAGGTGTACGCCTTCAGCGCGTCGGCCACCCGCCTGCACACCGATGTCGCGTACGAGCCCGGCGACGTGCTGATGTTCGGCCCGGAGTCCAGCGGCCTGCCCGCCGAGGTCCAGCACGCCCCCGAGGTCACCGACCGCGTTCGGCTGCCGATGCTGCCGACCAGCCGCTCGCTCAACCTCGCCAACACCGCGGCGATCAGCATCTACGAAGCCTGGCGCCAGAACGGTTTCGCCGTACCCGGCACGCCGTGAACGCCTGGGCCCGGATGCCCTGAAGGCCACCATGAGGGCATCCAGGTCCCTCATGGTGGCCTTCAGGGCACGCTCGTCGGAGCGCTAGGGGATTCTCTGGCCGATCAGCAGTGAGGCCGCCGCGCCGATCATCAGCATCAGGGTGCCGATCACGACCCACGGCTTGCTCGCGTCGGCGTCCTTCAGCTCGTAGCCGATCTGCTCGCCGAGGTCGGCGTAGACCTTCTTCAGCTCGTCCGCGCTGGCCGCCTTGTAGAACTCCCCGCCGGAGAGCTGGGCGATCTCGTGCAGCGAGTTGTCGTCCACCTGGACGTCCTGGGGCCGGCCCTCGATCTCGACCGAGCCGTGGCTGGTGCCGAACGAGATCGACGAGATCGGCATGTGCGCCGTTTTCGCCGCCTGCGCCGCGGTGTACGCGCCGCGCGGGGCGTACAGGTCCTCGGGCACGGTCTGCTTGCCGTCGCTCATCAGCACGATCCGCGCCGGTGGCGGCCCGTCCGCGCCGCCGACCACCGCGGAGAAGCTCTCGATCGACTGCAGGGCCGCGAAAATGCCCTCACCGGTGGCAGTGGACTGCGCGAGCTTCAGGTCGCTGATCGCCTTCACCACGCCGGCGCGGTCGGTGGTCGGGTTGACCAGCACCGTCGCCGTGCCCGCGAACGAGATCAGGCCCAGGTTGACGCCCGGGGTCATGTTCTTCGCGAACTGCGTCGCCGCGTCCTGCGCCGCCTTGAGCCGGGTCGGCGCGACGTCGGTGGCCTCCATCGACAGCGAAACGTCGATCACCAGCATCACCGTGGCGCGGTTGCGCGGCACCTTCTGCTCGGCGGTCGGCCCGGCCAGCGCGACGGTGAGCACCAGCAGCGACAGCACGATCAGCACCGCGGGCAGGTGCCGGATCCAGCCCTGCGTCTTGGGCGCGACCTTGTCGAGCAGCTCCAGGTTGGCGAACCGCATCACGCGCTTGCGCCGCGCGCGCTGGGCGAGCACGTACGCCACGGCGACCGCGGCCACCAGGATCAGCAGCAGGAACCACCAGGGCGCGGTGAAACCGGTCAAACTCATGCGCCCGCCTCGCTAACGCTCGGCGCGGCCTGAGCCGAAAACGCAGCGCCGAATGGTTCCCTCGCAAGCTCGGTCACGCGACACCCCCCGACCAGCGGCGCTTGCGCGCGACGACGAACCGGACCATGTCGGCGATCCAGTCCTGGTCGGTGCGCAGCACCAGGTGGGCGGCACCGGCGCGCCGCAGCGCGCCCGCGACCTCCTGCCGGTGAGCGTGCGCCGCGGCGCCGAACTCCTTGCGCAGCAAGGCGGAAGCGTGCACTTCGCGCTGTTTCCCTGTCTCCGGGTCGGCCAGTACGACGGTGCCCACGTCGGGCAGGTCGATGTCACGCGGGTCGAGGACTTCGATGGCGATGAGCTCGTGGTGCCCGCCGAGCGCGCGCAGCGGCCGCTGCCAGTCCGTGGGCCCGAGGAAGTCGGAGATCACCACGGCCAGCCCCCGCCGCCGGGGCGGGCGGCGCAGCTGTTCCAGCGCGTCGGCGAGGTCCCCGCGGACGCCCTCCGGCGCGCGCGGCGTCTCGGCCAGCCGCCGGATCAGCCCGCGGGCGTGGGCGAGCCCGCCGCGCGCCGGGATCCGGTCGGTGCGCTCGCCGTTCGACACCAGCGCGCCGATCCGGTTGCCGCCCCCGCCGGTCAGGTGCGCGACGGCGGCCGTCGCGCACACCACCAGGTCGCGTTTCTCGCACAGGGCCGTGCCGAAGTCGAGGCTCGCCGACAGGTCGGCGACCAGCCAGGTCTCCAGCTCGCGGTCGGCCACGGTCTCACGGATGTGCGGGGTGGTCGTGCGGGCGGTCACCGCCCAGTCCATCCGGCGCACGTCGTCGCCCGGCTGGTACGTCCGCGCCTCGCCCGGCTCCGAGCCCGGACCCGGCACGAGGCCGAGGTGGTTGCCCTGCAACAGGCCGTCGAGCCGGCGGCGCACGTCGAGCTCCAGGGTGCGCAGGCCGGCCTCCAGCCGGTCGCCCCGCAGCACCGGCGGCGCCCAGCCGGGGCGCTCGCGCTGCTCCTTCTTCGCCACCGGCCTACCTGACGGGCGCGCCGGCGGGGACCGGGCTGCCCGGCCCGTTCCCGCCCTGCGGCCGGGCGGAGACCTGCGGCAGCGGCACGGTCTGCAGCACCCGCGTGATGATGTGCTCCACCGGGACGCCGTCGGCCAGCGCGTCGTAGGACAGCACGAGGCGGTGGCGCAGCACGTCCGGCACGACGTCCACGACGTCCTGGGGCAGCACGTAGTCACGGCCGCGGACGAGCGCGAGCGCGCGGGCGGCGGCGATGATGCCGAGGCTCGCGCGCGGCGAGGCGCCGTAGGACACCCAGCCGGCGACGTCGGCGAGGCCGTGGTCGTTCGGCGTGCGGGTGGTCAGCACCAGGCGCACCACGTAGTCGACCAGGGCGTGGTGCACGAACACCTGCGCGGCGACGCCCTGCAGCCGGACCAGCTCGCCCGGGCTGAGCACCTCGTGCGGCACCGGCGGCGTGACGCCCATCCGGTAGATGATCTCGCGCTCTTCCTCGGCGGTGGGGTACTCGACCAGAATCTTGAACAGGAACCGGTCGCGCTGGGCCTCCGGCAGCGGGTAGACGCCCTCGTTCTCGATCGGGTTCTGCGTGGCCAGCACCAGGAACGGGTCGGGCATCGGGAAGGTCTGGCCGCCGATCGACACGTGCCGCTCGGCCATCACCTCCAGCATCGCCGACTGCACCTTGGCGGGCGCGCGGTTGATCTCGTCCGCGAGCACGAAGTTCGCGACCACCGGGCCGAGCTCGACGTCGAACACCTCGGCGCCCTGGCGGTAGATGCGGGTGCCGAGGATGTCGGCGGGCACCAGGTCGGGGGTGAACTGCACCCGCGAGAACGAGCCGCCGACCACCCGCGCGAAGGTCTCCACGGCCAGCGTCTTCGCGACGCCGGGCACGCCTTCGAGCAACAGGTGGCCCTTGGCCAGCAGTCCGACGAGCACGCGCTCCACCAGCCGGTCCTGGCCGACGATGATGCGCTTGACCTCGAACACGGTCCGTTCCAGCAACTGGGCGTCCCGCGCCGGCGTGCCGGGCTGCTGCCCGTTCGCGCCCTCGGCGTAGCCGGGCTCGGTCACTCTGCCTCCTGTGGTTCTGTGCTTGCGGCTCGCCCCGCGACCGTACTGCCTCGCGGGGACCGTCGTCCGTCCGGCACGCTCACCCCAGCCGGCACACGACGATCCGTCCGACCATGCAAGCGCACCACCGGTATGACAGCTGTGAAGACGCCCTAACGGTGGCGCTCCAGGTCGGCCGGTGTGTCGATATCGTCGCTCTCGCCGCGCTCCGCCGGGACGTCCACGAGGGACAGGCCGCCGAGCGTCCGCCGCAGCGACGCGTTCTCCGGCCGTTCGGGGATCGCCGCCCGCAACGACGGCAGTCGCCAGGCGCCGAGCAGCCACTGCCGCTCCCCCGCCGCGTCGACGAGCACGGCGCCGTCGGCGTCCGCGAGCACCGCGCGCAGGCGGTCCACTGTGGACTTCCGTACGCCGGGCAGGTCGGCGGCCAGCACCACCACGACGCCGTCGCCGGGTACCAGCGCCAGGCCCGCCGCCAGCGCGGCCACCGGGCCGGTGCCGGGCACAGGCTCCCGCGTCCACACCACCCCGTCGTGGCCGGGCCGCTCCGGGCCGACCACGACCACCGGGTCCGCGCCGCGGACGGCGGCCACCGCCCGCGAGAGCAGCGACGAGCCGCCCACCACCAGCCCCGGCTTGTCCACACCGGACAGCCGGCGCGCGGCCCCGCCGGCGAGCACGATCCCCGCGTACTGCACTGTGCCCCCTGCCCCTCGGAAAACGACCGCACGGAAAACCGTTCCCCGGACGGGCCGGGTCCACGCTAGCGTCCGGGGATGCCCGACGCCGCGCGGTTGCTCGCCGCCTACGACGACCAGGTCCGCCACGCCGAGCTGACCGCCCCGGAGCCGGGACTGCGGCTGGCCCCCGACGGCCCGGTGGTCCGCGTGACCGGCGGCCGCCGCGGGTTCGTCACCGGCCGGCGCGACCTCGGCGTCGCCGGTCCCGCGCTGGACGAGCTGATCACGCGGCAGCGGGACCACTTCGCCGACCGCGGGGAATGCGTCGAATGGAAGACGCGCGGCCACGACCGGCCGGCGTCGCTGCCGGACCGGCTCGTCGCGGCGGGGTTCGAGGCGGAACCGCGGGAGACCGTCGTGATCGCGGCGATCGCCGGCCTGCGGCTGGAGTCCGTGCCGCCGGACGGCGTGCTGGTGCGCGAGGTCAGCGGCGAGGCGGACCTGCGGCGGATCGCCGCGCTGAGCGCCGAGGTGTTCGGCACCGACGAGGCCGCGCTGGCCGCCGACCTGGTCAGCCGCCCGGACGCCGCGACGCACGTGGTCGCCGAGGCGGACGGGCGGTTCGTGTCGGCGGCGCGGCTGGAGTTCGTGCCCGGCACCGAGTTCGCCGGCCTCTGGGGCGGCGGCACCCTGCCCGCGTGGCGCGGCCGGGGGCTGTACCGGGCGCTCGTCGCGCACCGCGCCCGGCTGGCCGCGGCCCGCGGCGTCCGTTACCTGCAGGTGGACGCCTCCGACGACAGCCGCCCGATCCTCGAACGGCTCGGCTTCACGGCCGTGACCACGACCACGCCGTACGTCTGGAGCCCCTCGGCCAAGGAGATCCGATGAGCCCGTCGCGCCGCGCGCCCGAGCCCACCGCGAGGCTCGCGTTCCGCGAAATGACCCCGGACGACCTCGACGAGATGGCGGCGCTCCTCGGCGACCCGGACGTAATGCGGCACTACCCGCGCCCCCAGGACCGGGACGAGGCCCGGGCCTGGATCGACTGGAACCAGCGCCTCTACCGGCGCGAGGGGTTCGGGCTCTGGCTGGTCACGCTCCGGGCCACCGGCGAGTTCGCCGGCGACTGCGGCCTGACCCCCCAGGAGATCGACGGGGTCACCGAGATCGAAGTCGGCTACCACGTCCGCAAGGACCTCCAGGGCCACGGCTACGCCACCGAAGCGGCGGCCGCCTGCCGCGACCACGCCCGCGACGTGCTCGGCGCGAACCGCCTGATCGCGATCATCCGCCCGGACAACACGCCCTCCCGGCGCGTCGCCGAGAAGATCGGCCTCCCCCATGAACGGGACACCGTGTCCCGCTCGGGCCTGCCGGTGAGCGTGCACGCGGCGGCCCTGTGAACGGCGCCTTCCACTGACGCCGGCCCGCCGGGCAGGCACAATGGCGGCATGAGCCCCGACCTCGACGAGCTGCGACGGCTGCGGCGGGCCCGCGACCGGATGGACCGCGAGTACGCGCAGCCGCTCGACGTGGCCGCGCTCGCCCGCACGGCGCTGATGTCGGCCGGGCACTTCAGCCGCCGCTTCCGCGACGCGTACGGCGAGACGCCGTACGCCTACCTCATGACCCGCCGCATCGAGCGGGCGAAGGCGCTGCTGCGCCGCGGCGACCTGAGCGTGACGGACGTCTGTTTCGCCGTCGGCTGTACCAGCTTGGGCTCGTTCAGCGCCCGCTTCACCGAGCTCGTCGGCCAGACGCCCAGCTCGTACCGCGCGGGCGACCACCAGGACCTGCGCGTGGTGCCGGGCTGCCAGGCGATGGTGCTGACCCGGCCCCGGCGAGTGAAGCCCGGCGCGAAGGAGCCCGGAGGCACGCCCGCCGTCGCGCCCGCTTGACCTCCCGGGCAGCTACGCGCCGGACTACGACTGTCCAGCCTGCAGCCGCCGGTCGTATCCCCGCTGGGAGTCCTGGATCTCGCCGGTGTGGGCGACCGTCCAGTCGTAGAGCCGGCCGAACGGCTCCCGCAGGGATTCGCCGAGCGGGGTGAGCGAGTACTCGACGCCGACCGGCGAGGTGGGCAGCACGCGGCGCTCGATCATCCCGTTGCGCTCCAGGCGCCGCAGGGTCTGGGTCAGCACCCGTTGGGTCACGCCCTCCAGGCGGCGCTTGATGTCGTTGAACCGCCGGGGTTTCTCGAGCACAGCCATCACCATCATCGACCACTTGTCGGCGATCTGGTCGAGGATCGGGCGGCTGGGGCAGTCCGCCCGATAGACAAGGCCGTCGACGCCGAAATCCGTGCCGGGTAAGGCCATCTCGGTATCCTCCAGGATCCTTGCGATGCCGAAAGTGCGTTATTGACGCCGGTCGCCCGCCGTCCCAGGCTAGGTATACATCAGGAACCTAGATGCCCGCCAGGGACGAATCGGAGATCTTCATGCCCCACGACGCCTACGCGACCCTGCGAGTGAGCCGCGAGGCCGGCCTCGTCCGCGTCACCCTCGACAACCCGCCCGTCAACGTGCTGGACGTCGCCCTCATGGCCGACCTCCGGCACCTGCTGACCTCGGTGCGGGACGACGGCTCGGTCCGGGTGATCGTGTTCGACAGCGCCGACCCGGACTTCTTCATCGCCCACGTGGACATGTCCCTCGTCGACGCCCCCGACGCGTTCGACGAAATCGCGGCCGGCATCCCCGACGGCGTCAACGTCTTCCAGGCCCTCGGGGAGCTGCTCCGGCACCAGCCCCAGGTGACGATCGTCAAGCTGGCCGGGCTGGCACGCGGCGGCGGGGCGGAGTTCGTCGCGGCGGCGGACATGGCCTTCGCGGCGATCGGCCGCGCCGGGATCGGCCAGATCGAGGCCCTGATGGGGATCGTCCCCGGCGGTGGCGGCACCCAGTACCTGGCCGACCGGGTCGGCCGCAATCGCGCGCTGGAGGCGGTGCTGGGCGCCGAGCTGTTCGACGCCGAAACCGCCGAACGCTACGGCTGGGTCAACCGGGCCGTCCCCGCCGACCGGCTCGACGAGGTGGTCGACCGGCTCGCCCGCAACATCGCCGCACTGCCCGAAGGCGTGGTCGCGGCGGCCAAACGCGCCATCGTCCCAGCCGACCTGGCCGGCGGACTCCAGCGCGAACACGACGCTTGGGCGAGCCAGTTCGTCCGGCCCGCCGCCGAGCGGCTGATCCGCGGCGGACTCGCCCACGGCGCCCAGACTCGCGACGGCGAGCGCGATCTGGAAGGCCTGCTCCGCGGCCTGGCCAGCTGATCCGCGGGGACGGCGCATGGCCGGTCGCCGTGCCCGGCGCGTTCCGGCAGCGGCGTGGCCGCGTCTTGACGGAGCACGCTCCAACCGGGAGTGGCTATCACCCGCGCCGGCGAACCCGCTCCTCCTGGAGGAGCCGGATATCCTCGCCGGCGCGGCGCAGGGCGGTGACCACGGCGGCGGCTTCGGCGCTGGGGGCCGGTGCGGTGACGGCCACGGTCATCCGGCCGAGCCAGCCCGGGTCGTCGACGGCGATGGTGACCACACCGTCCGGAATGGACAGTGCGGCGACCTCGGGCATGAGGCACAGGCCCAGTCCCGCGGCCACCAGGCCCAGCCGCGCCGGCCAGCCGCGCACGGCGTGGCCGATGACCGGATCGGCGAGCGTGGGCCAGGCCCGGAACTGGGGGTCGCCGCCCCCGCCCGCGCCGGCGACCCAGGTCTCGCCGGCCAGCTCCGCCACCGGGACGACATCCGCACCGGCCAGCCGGTGGTCCGCGGGCACCGCCACGCACAGGCCACCGGCGGACACGACCTCCTGGCCGAGCCCGCCCAGGTCGTAATCCGGCAACCCGGCGCCGACGCCGATGACGGCGACCTCCAGCTGCCGCGCCCGCAGCTGCCGCAGCAGGGTGGGCGTGGGCTTCTCGGCCAGGGCCACTTCCAGGCCCGGGTGCCCGGCGCGCAGCCGCGCCAGCGCCCGGGGCACCAGCACGGCGGCCGCGGCCGGGAACGCGCCCAGCCTGATCCGCCCGGCCAGCCGGTCCTCCAGCCCGGCCAGGTCGTGGCGCAGCGCCTCTGCCCCGGCCAGGATCCGGCCCGCGTGCTCCACCACGACGGCGCCGGCCGGGCTGACCCGCACGCCCCGGCCCTCACGGATGAACAGCGGGTACCCGGCCGCCGCCTCCATCGCGGCCACCTGACGCGAGATCGCCGGCTGCGAATAGCCGAGCAGCCGCGCCGCCGCGGTGAACGACCCGCTCAGCGCGATTTCCCGGACGACCCTCAGCCCGGCCATGGTCAGCTCACTCATCCCCCGAGCCTACCCATACGCAGACCGTATGACTGCGATCCGGAACTGTCATCGTCCGCATGGATTTTTCTTGACAGCACAGGAGTTTCCGACAACGAGAGCAAAAAACGCAGGAACAACGAGGAGAACACGATCATGACGAAGACCTGGTTCGTGACCGGAGCTTCCCGCGGCATGGGCCGCGAACTCGTCGAGCAGGCGCTGACCCGCGGCGACCGGGTCGCGGCCACGCTGCGCCGCCCGGAGCAGCTCGACGACCTCGCGGCGCGCTACGGCGACCGCCTGTGGGTGGGGGCGATGGACATCACCGACACCGCGCGGATGCGCACCGTGGTCGACGACGCGTTCGCCGCGCACGAGCGCATCGACGTCGTCGTGTCCAATGCCGGCTACGGAGTTTTCGCCACCGCCGAGGACCTCACCGATGCCCAGATCGACCAGATGATCGCGACCAACCTGACCGGCTCGATCCAGCTCGCCCGCGCGGTACTGCCGCACCTGCGCGCGCAGGGCGGCGGGCGGCTGATGCAGATGTCGAGCATGGGCGGCCAGCTGACCTTCCCCGCGTTCTCGCTCTACCACGTCACCAAGTGGGGCATCGAAGGCTTCTTCGACGCGCTGGCCACCGAGGTCGAGCCGTTCGGCATCCGCACCACGCTGATCGAGCCGGGCATGGTCCGCACCGGTTTCTTCGACGCGGCCCCGCGCGTGCCGGTCAGTGCGCCGTACCGGGGCGGGCCCGCCGACCTGGAGCCGATCCCGGCCGCGGAGATGACCGACAGTCAGGAGAACACGATCGCGGCCGTCATCCGCGCCGCGGATTCGGCGAACCCGCCGCGCCGCCTCGTGCTGGGCTCGGACGCCTGGCAGCTGATCACCGGCGCGCTGCGGCAGCGGCTGGCCGAGGCCGAGTCCCAAAAGGACAACGCCGCCACCGCGGACGCCGAGGACATGCGCGCCCCCGCACGGAGTTGACGCCTCAGCCGATCAGCCGGGTGGCGTACGGCATGATGCCGCCGTAGCGGACCGAGGTCACGCGGACGTACGAGCCGGACTGCGGGGCCTCCACCATCTGCCCGCCCCCGAGGTACAGGGCGACGTGGTGGATGCCGCCGGAGCCGCCGTAGAAGAGCATGTCGCCGCGGCGCATCTGGGACAGCGGCACGCGGCGGCCGGACGTGTACTGGTAGCCGCTGTAGTGCGAAAGGGACTGGACGCCGGCGAAGGCGTAGATCATCAGGCCCGAGCAGTCGAAGCCGATCTTGCGGTAGTCGCCGTACATGTCGGCCACGCCGCCGTCGCGGATGCCGCGCGTCGGGCCGCTCGCGTTGCCGCCACCCCACGCGTACGGGAGGCCCACCTGGGACAGCGCCCGCGCGATCACCGCTTCGATCGACGAACCCGCCGCGGGTGAAGGACGGGCGCCGCCACCGGACGGGCGGCCCCCGCCACCACTGTTGTTGCTGCTGGCCAGCGCGGCCTGGCGGGCGCGCTCCTCGTCCTCACGCTGCTTCTGCGCGACCCAGTCCTGGTAACGCTGCCGCTGGCCCTGCAGGCCGTTCACCTTCGACTGCGCCGCGTAAAGCTGTTGCTCCACCGAAGACTTGTTCGCCTCCAGCTGCGTGTTCTGCGCCGCCTGCGCCTGCTGTGCCTCGACGGCGGCGGACTGCGCCGAGTCCGCGCCGCTCTTCGCCTGCCGCGCGGCTTCCTGCTTCTGCTGCGCGACGTCGAGGGCCTTGCGCGCGGCCGAGTCCTTGTTGGACTTGTCCGTCTGCGCCTGCTGCAGCCGGTCCAGCGCGTTCAGCCGCGAGCCGCCGATGGAGTCCAGCAGCTGGGCGCGCGCCAGCAGGTCCTGCGGGCTGTCGGCGGTGAGGTACGCGGAGATCGAGCCGATCGTGCTGCCCTGCTCGAAGCTGGCCGCGGCGAACTTCTTCAGGTCGTCGCGGGACTTCTCGATGGCGGCCGCGGCCGCGTCGGCCTGCGTCCGCGCGGACTGGGCGTCCTGCTCGGCCTGGGTGGCCGCGTCCTGCGCCGTCTGCAGGTCGACCAGCGCCTTGTTGGCCTGCTCCTGCTTCAGCTCGAGGTCGTCCTGCAGGGAGCTGAGCTTCCCCTCCGCCTGCGCGAGCTGGTTGGTCAGCCGGCCGACCTCGCCGGCCTTGTCGTTGGCCGCCGCCTTCGACGAGTTCAGGTCGGAGTCGCTCGGGTTCGGCGGTGGCGGCGGCACCGCGAGGCCCGTGCCCGTCGCGCCGAACAGCACCACCAGGGCGAACGTGCCGACCGTCAAGCCACGCCGGACTCCGGGCCGGGCACCGCGTCCACTCCGGATCGCCACGACCCGCCACCTCCGCTCGCCAGGGACAACGCCCACCAGGGAAAACACCGCAGCGTTCACACCCCGTGCCACTGCAGTCACACCACTATCACAAGCCTCAGGCGGAACTCACACACCGTAGGCATCAATTCCCCTCATCGGGGGACCCCCATCGCCCGGCGTGTCCGGATGGCCCAGCTCACTCCGCGTGTCGTCTTGAGGTTTATACAGGACACGCGTACTGTTTGGGGCGACGGACGAGGTGTGCCATCCCGATTCCGGTCTTACGGTGGGGGTGCGCAAGACTCGGTCGTGGTCGGCCCGACGACCCCGTTACACACACCGAACTGACCCGGGACCCATCGCCCGCGAGGGCGCGGGTCCACGCCACTGGAGTTAGACGTGACTGCACCTGCCAGCAAGGACAGCTTCGGCGCCAAAGACACGCTGAAGGTGGGAGACGCCTCGTACGAGGTCTTCCGCCTGAACAAGGTCGAGGGCTCCGAGCGCCTGCCCTACAGCCTGAAGATCCTGCTCGAGAACCTGCTGCGCACCGAGGACGGCGCGAACATCACCGCCGGCCACATCCGCGCGCTCGGCAGCTGGGATCCCAGCGCCGACCCGTCGATCGAGATCCAGTTCACGCCCGCCCGCGTGATCATGCAGGACTTCACCGGCGTGCCGTGCGTCGTGGACCTCGCCACCATGCGCGAGGCCGTCACCGATCTCGGTGGCGACCCGGACAAGGTCAACCCGCTGGCGCCCGCCGAGCTGGTGATCGACCACTCCGTGATCATCGACGTGTTCGGCCGCCCCGACGCCTTCGAGCGCAACGTCGAGATCGAGTACGAGCGCAACCGCGAGCGCTACCAGTTCCTGCGCTGGGGCCAGGGCGCGTTCGACGAGTTCAAGGTCGTCCCGCCGGGCACCGGCATCGTGCACCAGGTCAACATCGAGCACCTCGCACGCACGGTGATGTCCCGCAACGGGCAGGCCTACCCCGACTCCTGCGTCGGCACCGACTCGCACACCACCATGGTCAACGGCTTGGGCGTGCTGGGCTGGGGCGTCGGCGGCATCGAGGCCGAGGCGGCCATGCTGGGCCAGCCCGTGTCGATGCTGATCCCGCGCGTGGTCGGCTTCAAGCTGACCGGCGAGATCCCGACCGGCGTCACCGCGACCGACGTCGTGCTGACCATCACCGAGATGCTGCGCAAGCACGGCGTGGTCTCGAAGTTCGTCGAGTTCTACGGCGACGGCGTCGCCTCGGTGCCGCTGGCCAACCGCGCCACCATCGGCAACATGAGCCCGGAGTTCGGCTCCACCGCGGCGATCTTCCCGATCGACGAGGAGACGGTCCGCTACCTGAAGCTGACCGGCCGCTCGGCCGAGCAGGTCGCGCTGGTCGAGACCTACGCCAAGGAGCAGGGCCTCTGGCACGACGCGGCGCACGAGCCGCAGTACTCCGAGTACATCGAGCTGGACCTCTCCACGGTCGTCCCGTCGATCGCCGGCCCGAAGCGCCCGCAGGACCGCATCGAGCTGTCCGACGCGAAGTCCTCGTTCCGCAAGTCGGTGCACGACTACGTGGACGACGACCAGCGCACCCCGCACACCAAGGTCGACGAGGCCGTCGAGGAGTCCTTCCCGGCCAGCGACCCGGCCTCGCTGTCGTTCAAGGACGAGGACGCGGTCGACGTGCAGTCCGCCGCGAACGGCGCGTCGGGCCGCCCGTCCAAGCCGGTCACGGTCAAGACGAGCGACCGCGGCGAGTTCGTGCTGGACCACGGCGCCGTGGTGATCGCCTCGATCACCTCCTGCACCAACACCTCCAACCCGTCGGTGATGCTCGGTGCCGCGCTGCTGGCGCGCAACGCCGTCGACAAGGGCCTCGCGGTGAAGCCGTGGGTCAAGACCTCGATGGCGCCGGGCTCGCAGGTCGTCACCGACTACTACAACAAGGCCGGCCTCTGGCCGTACCTGGAGAAGCTGGGCTACCACCTGGTCGGCTACGGCTGCACCACCTGCATCGGCAACTCGGGCCCGCTCTCGGACGAGATCTCCGCGGCGATCCAGGAGAACGACCTCACGGCCGTCTCCGTGCTCTCGGGCAACCGCAACTTCGAGGGCCGGATCAACCCGGACGTCAAGATGAACTACCTGGCGTCGCCGCCGCTGGTCATCGCCTACGCGCTGGCCGGCACGATGGACTTCGACTTCGAGCACCAGCCGCTCGGGCAGGACACGGACGGCAACGACGTGTTCCTGAAGGACCTCTGGCCGACACCGCAGGAGATCCAGGAGACCATCGACTCCTCGATCACGCAGGAGATGTTCACCAAGGACTACGCGGACGTCTTCGACGGCGGCGAGCGCTGGAAGGCGCTGCCGACGCCGGAGGGCAAGACCTTCGAGTGGGAGGCCGAGTCCACCTACGTGCGCAAGCCGCCGTACTTCGACGGCATGCAGGCGGAGCCGGCGCCGGTCACCGACATCTCCGGCGCGCGTGTGCTGGCGAAGCTGGGCGACTCGGTCACCACCGACCACATCTCCCCCGCCGGCGCGATCAAGGCCGACACCCCGGCCGGCCAGTACCTGACCGAGCACGGCATCGGCCGGAAGGACTTCAACTCCTACGGCTCGCGCCGCGGCAACCACGAGGTGATGATCCGCGGCACCTTCGCGAACATCCGGCTGCGCAACCAGCTGCTGGACGACGTGCAGGGCGGCTACACCCGCGACTTCACCGTCGACGGCGCCCCGCAGGCGTTCATCTACGACGCGGCGCAGAACTACGCGGCGCAGGGCACCCCGCTGGTGGTGCTGGGCGGCAAGGAGTACGGCTCGGGCTCGTCGCGTGACTGGGCGGCCAAGGGCACCTCGCTGCTGGGCGTCCGCGCGGTGATCACGGAGTCGTTCGAGCGCATCCACCGGTCGAACCTGATCGGCATGGGCGTCATCCCGCTGCAGTTCCCGGCCGGCGAGTCGGCCGCGTCGCTGAAGCTGGACGGCACCGAGACGTTCGACATCGCCGGCATCACCAAGCTGAACGACGGCGAGACCCCGCGCACCGTGCACGTCACCGCCACGAAGCAGGACGGTACGAAGGTGGAGTTCGAAGCGGACGTCCGCATCGACACCCCGGGCGAGGCCGACTACTACCGCAACGGCGGCATCCTGCAGTACGTGCTGCGCAAGATGACGCGCAGCTGATTTCCGTTACACCGCAAGCGAAGGCCGTCCCGGGTTCTCCCGGGGCGGCCTTCGCCGTTGCATCAGGCCGGCCGGTAGCGCAGTTCGACGGCCAGCGCGGGATCACCGTCGTGGATCCGAGCCCACCGCACCGGGTCGATCCCCGGCGCGTCGAACAGCCGCACCCCGGAGCCGAGCATGACCGGCGCCAGGTACACGTGGAACTCCTCGACCAGGCCCTGTTCCACGCATTGCCGGGCGATGTCCTGGCCGTGGAGCTCCAGGTCCTTGCCCGCCGCCGCGGCCAGCCCGATCTCGACCGCCTCGGCCACGTCGCAGTCGAGGAACGTGATGCCGGGGTCCGGGATCGCGTCTTCGGGGTGGTGGGTCAGCACGAACACCGGCCCGCTCCACGCGCCGCCGTAGGGCTGCCTGCTCGCCTGGCCCGGATGCTGCGCGGCGACCGCGTCGTAACCACGGCGGCCGCCCAGCACCGCGCCGAGACTGCCAATCGCTTCCTCGTGGACACCCGGGGTGACCTTCATCCCGGCCATCCAGTCCATCGAATGGCCGGGACCGGCCACGAACCCGTCCAGCGACATCGTCAAATGCCAGCGCACCTTGCCTGTTCGAACACTGCCGGTTCCCACACTGCCCATCAGGGCCTCCCGTCGTTTCGTCTCGACCGAGTAGACCGGACCGGGCGCGGAAACTCATCGGTGCGCGGGAAACTCCGCCGGCGCGGGCGCGGCGTCCCAGCGGACGCGGGAGACCGAAGGCTCCAGCGACAGCCGGGAGACGGCCGACTCCATCTGGGCGTCGTCGCGCTGGTCGCCCGCGAGCTCGGCGCGGACCTCGACCGTGCCGTCGGCCGCGCCGGCGTCTCGTCACCCGTCTCCGGGCGGCGGTCGACGACGCGGCCCAGGGCCCGCAGCAGCACGTTCACCGCCACGACGACGGCGGTCCCGGCCACCGCCACCTGGTACAGCCCGGCGCCCGCCAGTGATCCGACGGCGGCGGCGCACCAGAGCGTGGCTGCCGCATTGCCAATCCGACCAAAAGCAGGCGGTCGATCGGCGACCGCCTGTGCCAGGCCGATTCCGCCGTGACTGTGGTCGGATTGGCAATGACCAGCGCAGTGAGGCCGCGGACGTTCAGGCCGTCGCGCAGGATGACGCCGGCCCCGAGGAACCCGATGCCGGACACGATCTGCGCGGCCACCCGGGTCGGGTCGGCGTCACCGCTGCCGGAGAGGCCGCCGAAGCCGTGGGCGGAAAGCAGGACGAACAGCGTGGCCCCGACGGCGACCAGCGCGTTGGTGCGCAGGCCCGCCATCCGGGCGCGGTACTGGCGCTCGAACCCGATGACGGCGCCCAGCCCGACGCCCGTGCCGACGCGCAGCAGCATTTCGAAAGTGGTCATTTCCGGCTCTTTTCCGGCGTGCGTACACAGCCGGACAGGGGGCGGCCGGACGCCCCCGCCGCGATCAGCGCCCGCGCGAGCCGCGGGTGAGGGCGATTCCGGTCCGCACAGGACTGTCTTCCGGCATGTGCCGCTCACCTCGCTTCCGTGCTCGTGGAGTGATCAGCTCGGCCACTGTACGCGCCGGACCCCGCTCCGGCCGGCCCCGTTGTGACCACCGCCTCGTCGCGGGGTCGCCCCCGCGACGAGGGGTTCAGTGGACGACCGCGCCGGTTTTCGGGTCCAGCTTCAGGGTTTTCGCCTTCGGGTACGAGAAGTCGAACATCCCGTTCAACGGCGCGGCGAGCGCGTCGTAGGAGCCGTCGCCGATCCGGCCGAGGTGCCAGTTGTCCTCGATGAACCGCAGCACCGAGGTCTGGTCGGTCATCGTGTGGTCCACGTGGTTGACCCTGCTGTAGGGCGAGATCACCAGCAGCGGCAGGCGCGGGCCGTAGCCGCAGCGGTCGGCGTAGCCGCCCAGCTTCACCGGGTGCGAGGTGCAGATCGACGAGTCCTGCGCGGAGTCGTGCGAGCCGTTCACGATCTTCGGCGCCTGGTGGTCGTACCAGCCGTCGGAGTCGTCGTAGGCGAGCACGATCGCGGTGTCGCGCCAATGCGGCGAAGCCTGGATCCTGTTCACCTCGGCGGCCACGAACGCCTGCTCGTCGAGCGGGTCCGAGTAGCCGGCGTGACCGTCCTGATAGGACGGTGCTTTGAGGAAGCTCACGGCCGGCATGGTGCCCGCGCCCAGCGCGGCGTCGAAGTCGCTCACGTCGTACTGGTGGTTGGCCTGGTCGGCCTGGCCGACGGCGTGCAGCGAGCTGGGCGGAAGGTGCTTCGGGTTCGCCGTCGACTTGTAGTACTGGAACGGCTGGTGGTGCGGGCTGTAGTCCACCGACGCCTGGCCGCCGACGTTCGGGTGCTGGGTGCCGCAGACCGCGTAGCCGCCTGCGGCGCCGGTCGGCTTGAACCCGCCTTCGAACCAGCCCCAGGTGACTTTGCGGGCGTTGAGCAGGTCGCCGACGTTGCGCCCCTGGAACGCGCCGAGGTTGTCGGTGGCGGTGTGGTTGTTGTCGGAGCAGTCGTCGAACGCCGGGTCCGGGTCGGTGATCATGGTGCCGACGCCCTTGGCGTCCGGCGACGCGGCGGTCTTCGGGTCCACCTTGGGCTCGCCGGTCACCGAGTCCACCGGCTGGAGGCCGTGGGTCTGGCCGGAGACCAGGTTGATCGCGCCGGGGCTGGACGGGCCGAAGACGGCGTCGAACGAGTTGTCGTTCAGCGAGTAGTGCTGGGCGTAGTTCCACATCGCGGTGACGGTGTTGCCGTCGAAGTAGTCCATCACCAGGCCGGGTTCACCGAACAGCACCGGCTGGCCCGTGCACTTGTCCTTCTCGGTGTGCTCGACGAACTTGTCCATCTTCCCGCCGTTGAAGGCGGCCTGCTCCTTGTTGTAGTCGTGCGCCTGGTCGCAGGTCAGCGCCTGGTCCGGGCTGAGCCGCTTCGGGTTGTAGGCGTTGGGGTTGTCGTTGAGGAGCTGCGGCGACAGCCCGTTGACCTTCGGGGTGCCGGGCGCGGCCCGGAACGGCGTGCCGTTCTCGTTGGTGGCGTTCGGGTAGGTGCCGAAGTAGTGGTCGAACGCGATGTTCTCGCCGAAGATCACCACCACGTGTTTGATCGGCGTCGCGGTGGCGAAGCCCGCCGCGTCCACCGCGTGGTCCGGCACCGCCGGGGACGCCTCGCTGCTCGCGCACGCCGACGCCAGCAGCGCCGCCGTGGCCAGCGCGCCCGCCGCGAGCGCGGTCCTCCTCTTGCTCCTGCCCACAACCTGCCCCTTTCCGCTCCACCCAGTGGTTCCCGAACCGGTCGCCCGGCCTGTAGTACTCAGCTCAGTAGTGCCCGGCCGTAGTGGTCGGCCGCGTCCGTCACGCCGGGCAGCAGGTAGAAGTACCCGCCCCCGAACGGGGAGATGTAGTCGGTGAGCGGCTCGTCGGCGAGCCGCTTCTGCACGGCCTCGAACTGGCGCTCGAGGTCACGCTGGTAGCAGGTGAACACCAGCCCCATGTCGAGGTTGCCGTTCGAGTCCACCCCACGGTCGTAGTTCACCGCGCGCCGCAGGATGCGCTCGCCGTCGGTCTGCGGCGTGCGCGGGTTGGCGCGGCGGATGTGGCTGGTCAGCGGGATCACCGTGCCCACGGGGTCCTGGCCGTACCGCGGCACGTCGAGCTCGCCGTCGCCGTCGAGCGGCGCGCCGGTGTCACGGCGGCGGCCGATCATGTTCTCCTGCTCCGAAAGCGAGACCCGGTCCCAGAACTCGACCAGCATCCGGATCAGCCGGACCACCTGGTAGCTGCCGCCGTCGTCCGTCCACACCAGACTGTCCAGTTCGGGCGGCTCCGGGTTGGCCGTGCCGTCCTTGAAGCCCATCAGGTTGCGCGGCGCGCCCGACGGACGGGGCGGCGAGGCGAAGCCGTCGATCTTCCAGCGCAGCTGCATGCCGCCGCGGGTGGCGCGGGTGAGGTCGCGCAGGGCGTGCAGCACGGTGTCCGGTTCCTCGGCGCTGAGGGTGAGGCTCAGGTCGCCGTGGCACCAGGCCTCCTCGAGCGCGTCGTTCGGGAACATCGTCATCGGCTTGAGCTTCGCGGGCTTGCGCGGCGCGAGGCCGTAACGGTCGTCGAACAGCGACGAGCCGGCGCCGAGCAGCACCGACAGCTCCGCCGGCGGCACCTCGGGCCCGAGCACACCGGAGTCGGCGGGCGGGCCGGTGATGCCGAGCGCGGCGGGCGCTCCCCCGCCGGTGAGGAACCGCGCCCGGTCCGTCAGCTCCTTGAACAGGCCGGCCAGCTCGGCGCGGTCCTCGGCGACGACGTCGAAGGCCGCGACGACCGAGTGCCGCGGCGGGTCCGAGAGGACCGCCGCCTGCCGCGGCCCGTGGAACGGGACCCACGAAGGGTTGCCGCTGTTGCTCGCCGCCGCGCTGCCGGCCATCCCGGCCAGGCCCGCCCCGGCGCCCGCGGCCGCCGCCCCGCGCAGGAACGCGCGCCGCCCGAGGGTCACGACACCCTCCGGGGCTCGGCGATCGCGGCGATGGGCGCGAGGCGCTCGGTGAGTTCCGCGACGTCGGCGTTGACGCGTTCTCGTTGCGGCTGCGTCAGTTCCGCCAGCGAACTGCCTTCAACGGCCTTGAGGTCGCGTTCGGTCCGGTCCAGCCAGGCGTCGAGGTCCTTCAGCCCGGGGAAGCGGGTGGCCAGCAGCGGCCTGAGCACGTCGAGCACGGCGCGCGTGCCCGTGACGTTCGCGCCGGCGGTGGCGAGGTTGCTGCCGCTGCCGTAGTCGGTGCGGCCGGTCAGCTCGAACTGCAGCGTGTTCTCCATGATCTCGTGCGCGCGCAGGCCGAGGTCGTTCTGGTCGATCTGGGCGTCGGCGAACGCGGTCTGGAGGGCTCGGGCGTCGGCGTCGAGCTGGTCCGCGACCGGCGCCAGGGCGCCGAGGCTTTCGTTGTGCCACAAGCCGTTCTCGAGGCGGTGGAAGCCGGTGAAGCCCGGGTCCGCCGCGCCGCCGGGCAGGCCGTCGGTGGTGCCGTTGAGCGCGCCGTCGGAGTCGCCGAACGCGTCGTACGCGGCGCCGAGGCGCTCGTAGGTCAGGTGCGCGGTGAGCCAGGCGCGCCGGCTCACCTCGCGGTTTCCACTGTGGACGGACTGCTTGAGCGCGGCGGTCTGGCCGGCGAGCGTGCCGAGCCCGTCGGCGACGTAGGCGTGGTACTGCTTGAGCGGTTCGAGCAGGTCGGCGTTCGTCACGGGCACCACGGCCGGACCAGGCCGGGCCGCGCCGCCGGTGACCTGCACCGTGGCGCCGACGAACGGGGTGCCGTCGTCGGGGATGCAGCGCAGGGCGTACCCGCCGTTGCCGAGGTTGACCGGGAGCGAGCGCGTGGTGCCGGCCCCGACGCCGTCCAGCTCGCCGAACACCGTGCCGGTGGCGGGGTCGATGACCTCGACCTCCATGGTGACCGCGGCGTTGTTGCGCACCTGCAGCGTCTGCGAACCGGACTGTGGCGCGGTCCAGCCGTCGCCGCACACGGACCGCGACACCCCGATCGGGCCGGCCCGGTCCGTGTCGTCCCGCGGCATCAGCGTCACGGCGACCGTCGTGCCCACCACGACGACCACGAACCCGGCAGCGCAGAGCAAGCCCACCGAGCGCCGCACGTCAACTCCCCTCAGGTGAACTTCTGGCGGCCACTTTCGCGGGTCGGTGTCCTGCTGACAAGAGCGTCGTCCCGTTATGCCCGATTTTCGAGCCGAAACTACCCCAGCGCCCGGCCAGGACGCGAAACCGGGCCGCCGCGACCCGATCGGTCGCCGACGGCCCGGTTCGCGCCGCGATCAGCCGCCGGTCAGCCCCGCGCGGCCGCCGGGGCCTCGAACGGCTGAGTGTTGGGCTGGAACACCTGGCCTTCCGCCGGCACCTTGAGGTCGATCAGGTAGTCGGCCGCGGCCTGGTCCACGCCGAGGGCGTCGCCGAGGATGCAGTGGCCGAAGGAGTCGACCGAGAGCAGCCGGGAGTTGCCCAGTTCGGCGGCCATGCTCTTGCCGAACGCGTACTGCGTGGCCGGGTCGTAGAAGTTGCTGACCACGAGCACGGGCACGTCGGTGTTCGCGTGCCACGGGCCGGAGTACCGGTCCGACTTCTTCGCGGACGGCCAGACCGGGCACGCGGCGATGTCGGAGAACACCTGGTAGCGCCCGAACGTCGGCGACTGCCGGTCCGCCTTCCCCGCGATCCCGGGCACCTGCGCCTGGCTGATCGCCATCGGCTTGTCCGCGCAGTTCACGCCGAAGTACGAGTCGTCACTGGTGTACGGGCTGTCCGGGGCGAGGTCGGCCAGGCCGCTCTTGCCCGAGGCCAGCGTCTTCAGCCCGTGGCTCACTGCGGCATGGGACTGCGGGGACTGCGGCTGCGCGCCCGCCGGGTGGATGGCGTCGTACAGCGTCTGCAGGTCCTCGGCCAGGTAGCCGAACCCGGCCGGCGAGTACAGCGCACTCGAAACCGACCCGGTGAAGCCGTTGATGTCGAGCGACTGGCCGCCGGGCAGCTTGACGGGCTGGTCCTTGAGGTAGGCGCGCAGCTCGTCGAACTTGGCACGCGGGTCGCCGGAGCTGAACGCGCACCGGTCGCCGGCCTGGTCGCAGCGCTTGAGGAAGCCGTCGAGCGAGATCTCGAAGCCCTGCGCGCGCTGGAGGTCGTAGGTGACGCCGTCGGTGGTCCGCAGCTGCGGGTCGACGTTGCCGTCGATCACGATCGCCCGGGCCTGCTTCGGGAACATCGCGGCGTACGTCGAGCCGATCAGCGTCCCGTAGGAAAAGCCGACGTAGGTCAGCTTCTGGTCGCCGACGGCGGCGCGGAGCTGGTCCAGGTCTCGCACCACGTCCTTGGTGGACATGTGGTTCAGCAGCGCGCCCGCGTTGTTCTTGCAGAACTGGCCGTAGTCCTTGTACGCCGAGAGCGTCGTGGAAATCTCGCCGCGCGACAGCGGGACGGGCGTCATCGCGCCGAAGACCTCGTTGGCGTCCTCGGCGGTGGTGAAGCAGCGCAGGGGGTTGCTGTCGCCGACCCCGCGCGGGTCGAACCCGATCAGGTCGAACCGGTCCAGCACCTGCGGCTGGAAGTAGGCGGAGCCGGCGATCGGCATCCGCAGCCCGGACCCGCCCGGCCCACCGGGGTTGAGGAACAACGACCCGATCCGCTGCGCGGGCACCTTCGCCGCCCGCTTGAGCAGCGCGATGTCGATGGTCCCCAGCGCCGCGTTGTCATGGTCGACCGGCACCCGGTAGCGGGCACAGCTGTACAGCTTCAGCTGGTCGGCGGGCACCCCGGTCAGCGTCCCGTCGGGGCAGGTCCCCCAGGCGACGCCGGCCACTCTCCCCACCTGCGCTGCCCCGGCCTGCGTTGCCCCGGCCTGCGCTGCCCCGATCTGCGCTGCCCCGGCCTGCGCTGCCTGCACTCCCCCGGCCGCCGCCGCTGGGGTCGCCGCCGCCGAGCCCGCTCCCGCGAGCGCCGTCCCCGCGCCGAGCGCGACCACCAGCGCGGCCGCCCGCACTCTTCTGGATCCCCGCAAGACCTCACACCCTCCCGTTTCACGTCCGCACCCACTCAGGCACGGTCCGTCACCACGGGCGAGACTCGCACAACCGGCCAAACCGGGGCACCGGCCGAAAGGAGGAGATCGCGCTACAAAAACCCCACTCAAGGCACCCCCTCGCCCCATCCAGGGCACCCCGCCAAAGGCACCCCCGGCACCCACCCAAGGCACCCCTTGGAGCACCCGCCGCTACCGAGGCGAGAGGCGCCCTCGCCGTTACCGAGGCGAAGGCGCCTCCACCGCTACCGGAGCGAAAGGCACCTCCGCCGTTACCGGGGCGCAAGGCACCTCGCCGCTACCGAGGCGAGAGCACGAACACCGGCAACGGCCTCCCCGCCGCCACCCGCTCCATCTCGTAGCCCGGCCAGAACTCCAGCAGCTCCCCCCACATCCGGTCGTACTCCTCCCCTTCCAGCTCCCGCACCTTGACCGCCACCTCCCGCCCGCGGATGGCCACCTCGGCCTCCGAAAGCGCGCGCAGGTTGAACGTCCAGGCCGGATTCTGCGGCCGCCCCCAGTTCGACCCGGTGAGCACGAAGTCCGCGCCGTGCGGGAAGTACAGGAGGTTCGTGGAGCGGGGCAGCCCGCTCTTGCGCCCCACCGTGGTCAGCCGCAGTGAGGGCAGCCCGGCGATCCCCACCAGGCTCACCTTCCCGCCGAACCACCGGTGGAGCTTCTTGTCCGCCCAGATGATTCCGCGGGAGGCCTCCATCACCCAGGGCTGGGTGCCGAGCTTGCGGGCGAGGTTCGCGAGAGGGTTAGCCACGGACAGATCTTGCCAAACTCACCCCGAACCGCTGCCGGGAGTCGGTCCACCAGCGTTCGAGGCCGAACCCGGCGGCCTTCAGCTCCGCCTCGACGCCGCCGGGCCGGAACTTCGCCGAGATCTCGGTGCGGATGTGCTCGCCCTCGGCGAACCGCACCTCCAGGCCGGCGCCCGGGATGTCGACGGTCAGCGCCCGCCGCGCGCGCAGCCGCATCTCGATCCACTCATTCTCGCTGTCCCAATGGGAAACGTGCTCGAACGCGTCGACGTCGAAGTTCCCGCCCAGCCGGGTGTTGATCACGCGCAGCACGTTGCGGTTGAACGCCGCCGTGACCCCGGCCGCGTCGTCGTACGCGCGCTCCAGCGTTTCGCGGTCCTTCACCAGGTCCGTGCCGAGCAGCAGCCACTCGCCCTCGTCGAGCACCTCGCGTACCGACTGCAGGAACGTCGCGCGGTCTTCGGGCAGGAAGTTGCCGATCGTGCCGCCGAGGAAGGCGACCAGCCGCGGCCGTCCCCCGGGCAGCAGGCCCAGGTGCCGGGTGAAGTCGCCGACGACGCCGCGGACGGCCAGCTTCGGGTAGTCGGCGGCGATCGCTTCGGTGGCCTCGGCGAGCGCGGACTCCGAGACGTCGAGCGGCACGAACGACTCGAGCGTGCCGTGCCCGGTCAGCGCGTCGAGCAGCAGCCGGGTCTTCTCACTCGACCCGGATCCCAGCTCGACGAGCGTGTGCGCGCCGGTGAGCTGCGCGACGTCGCCGGCCCGCGCGGCGAGCACCTCGCGCTCGCTGCGCGTCGGGTAGTACTCCGGCAGCGCGGTGATCTTCTCGAACAGCTCGCTGCCGTCCGCGTCGTAGAACCACTTGGGCGGCAACCACTTCTGCTCCGCGGTGAGCCCGGCGCGGACGTCGGCGCGCAGCTCGCCGGTCACGTCGCTGCGATGGCTCTCCAGGTCGGCCTCGGTCATCAGGGGGTACTCCGATCGAAAGTCAGGGGGAACAGTTCGGCGCCGTCCGCGGTGACCCGCACGGCGTGGCGGTCCGGGACGGCGGTCCAGCCCGGGTCCGGGTCGCACGGCTCCGACGCCAGCACCACCCCGCCGGGGGTGCGGAGCATCGACAGCGCGTGCGTCCACGTGGTCCCGACGAGCGTTTCGCCGTCGGTGAGCAGGAAGTTCAGCCGCGAGCCCGGCGCGGCCGCTTCGACCTCGCCGACGAGCGCGGTCACGGCGGCCAGCGGGTCCTGCCCCGCGTGCAGCCGCTCCCGCAGCAACGCCCACAGCAGGGCCGAGTCCGTCGGCGCCTCCAGCGTGAGCAGCTCGGTGACGTCGAGCCCCGTGGCGAGCCCGGCCATCGAGCCGGGCCAGCCGCGGACGACGCCGTTGTGGCTGAACAGCCACCGGCCGGAGACGAAGGGCGCGGCCGCCGCCTCGGTGACCGGCATCCCGGTGGTGCCGTTGCGGGCCGCGGCGACGAACGCCGTGGTCCGCGCCGAGGCGGCCAGCGCCGGCAGCGCCTGATCCGTCCACAGTGGAGCCTGGCGCCGGTAGCGCAAGGGCTCCGCACCCGGTTCCGGGTACCAGCCGAGGCCGAAGCCGTCGGCGTTGACCGACCCGCCGCCGCGCATGTCCCGCGGCGCGTAGGACTGCACGAGCAGCGCGTGCGGGGCGGCGAACATCAGCTCGGCGGGCGACGTGGGCGCGCCGAGGTAAGCGAGGTGCCGGCACATGCCGCCTACGTCACCTCGCCGGGACGCGGGTCGCGGGCGCAGCGGAAGCCGGCGAAGATCTGCCGCCGGATCGGGTAGTCCCAGTTGCGGAACGTGCCCCGGATCGCCGCCGGGTCGGTGCCGAACGAGCCGCCGCGCAGCACCTTGTACTCCGGCCCGAAGAACACCTCCGAGTACTCCCGGTACGGGAACGCCGAGAACCCCGGATAGCCGTAGAAGCCCGTGCTCGTCCACTCCCAGACGTCACCGATCAGCTGGTGCACGCCCAGCGGCGACGCGCCGGCCGGGTACGCGCCCGCCGCGGCCGGGCGCAGGTGGCGCTGGCCGAGGTTGGCGTGCTCGGCCGTGGGCTCCTCGTCACCCCACGGGAACCGGCGGGACCGGCCGGACGCCGGGTCGTGCCGGGCCGCCTTCTCCCACTCGGGCTCGGTGGGCAGCCGCTTGCCCGCCCACCGCGCGTACGCCTCGGCCTCGTGGAACGACACGTGCACCACGGGCTCGTCGGACGGCACCGGCTCGTGCACGCCGAACCGGGTCCGCCACCAGCCGCCCGGCTCGCGCCGCCAGAACCGCGGCGCGGTGATGTCGTGGTCCTTCAGATAGGCCCAGCCGTCCTCGCTCCAGAACCGCCGGTCCTGGTAACCACCGGAATCGAGGAACTCGACGTACGCGCCGCAGGTGACCAGCGCGGTGTCGAGGACAAACGCCGGCACGTCGACCTCGTGCGCCGGGCGCTCGTTGTCCAGCGCCCACGGCTCGGCCGTGGTGCCCATGGTGAACCGGCCGCCGGGGATCAGGACCTCGGCGGGCAGCCGGGCCATGGGCGGGCGCGGCGGCTCCGGCGCGTGCAGCACCGGCTCGCCCCGGCGCAGCTGGTGGGTGGCCAGCATGGTCTCGTCGTGCTGCTGCTCGTGCTGGGTGATCATGCCGAAGGCGAACGCGCTTTCGGTGAGCCTGCTGCCTTCCAGCGGCGCCTTCTCCAGCACGTCGAACGCCTTCTCGCGGACCTCCCGCACGTAGGCGCGGGCCTCGGCCGGCCCGAGCAGCGGCAGGGACGGCCGGTCGGCGCGCGCGTGCTGGAACGCGTCGTACAGGTCGTCGATCTCCGGGCGCAGCGGCTCCCGGCCGCCGACGTCGCGGACCAGCCACAGCTCTTCCTGGCTGCCGATGTGCGCGAGGTCCCAGACCAGCGGCGACATCAGCTTCGAGTGCTGCCGCACGAGGTCTTCGTCGTCGACCGCGTCGGTGAGGGCGATACTGCGGGCCCTGGCCCGGGTGAGGGCCTCGGCCGCGTGCGCCCGCAGGTCCTGCGGGCTCAGTTCGAGCAGCGGGTTGTGCTCCGGGGTGACACTCATCGTTCCTGACTCCTGGATCCGTTCACGCGTGCGCGCACGCTCCCGGTGATCTCCGTGATGGTCTCGTCGGGCAGGCCGGTGGTGCCCAGCTCGGCGATCCCGAGCTCGGCCAGCTCCCGCGCGACGGCGGCGAGGCCGGCGTCGGCCAGTCCCAGCCGGGCCGCGTCGGCCCAGCGCCCCGCCACCGGCGCGCACAGCTCCACTACCCGGTCCACTGTGGACGGACGGGCGAACAGGGCCGTGACGAGCGCGACGGGGGGCAGCCACTCGCCGGGCGGCTGGGCGTCGAGGTACCGGATCTCCAGGTACCCCTGCGGCCGCACCGGCGTGAACATCGTGGTGAGGTGGTAGTCGAGGTCCTCGGCCGTCGGGCGGCGCAGCATCCCGGCCGCGCCGCGGCCGCCGATCCAGTCCGCGAAGGTGAGGCCCTCCGGCGCGTCCCACGGCCGTTCGCCGCGGGGCAGCACCATCAGCGGGGTGTCCATCATCCGCCGCGCCCACTCCGCCGCCGGGTCCGGCCCCGGCTCGGCCGAGACGGTGCGCACCGGCTCGGTTCCGAGCACGGCGAGCCAGCGCGCGGACGCGTGGCCGGTGTCCCGGCCGGCGTGCACGGCGGAGTTGGCGAAGGTGGCGAGCAGCGGCGGGCCCATCGAGTGGGCCGCCGCCCAGCGGGCCGCGTACTGGTCGGCCTCACCGGCGTCGACGCAGATCTGCAGGCCCGCGGTGCTGCACATCATGGTGATGCCGCCCTCGCCCAGCGGAGCGAACCGCCGCTCCATGGCCGCGTACCGCGGGGTGCGCAGCGCGCGCCGCGGCGGCCGGTGGGCGTCGATCGCCGACTCGCCGAGCACGAGGCCGTGCCGGGCGAGGAGGGTGATGAGGGAGGACAGATCGGCCGAGACGACTGCGTGCAGCTCGCGCAGTGAGGCCTGGGGAAGGGTGGAGATCTCCACCTGGCAGCCGGGCTCGAGGCTCAGGAGCGAACCGGCCGGGAGCGGGGCCGCGGGACTGTCGGGGCGCAACGTCCGCGGGGTGTGCGGGCCGAGCGCCGTGGCCAGGAGGTCGGGGTCGAGGGGGCGGGCCGGGTCCCCGGTGTGGTGCACCGTGAACTCCAGTTCCACGCCGAGCAGTCTCGGTGGGCCGTGTTTGAAACACACCGAGGCGACGTACGCCTCCCCCGCCGCGCGGTCCGAAAGGACCCGCGCGGTCAGGTTCGACGCACTCCCGGATTTCTCCGGAAAATCGTGCACCGTAGTCATCGATCGCCGTCCATTGAAGGGGGTCCGCGGGGTGGGACCACTTGTCTTCGGACGCTACACGCGGGGTCCGACAAAAACAGCGCCGCGAAGCCGCCGCGAGGATCCATAAGGAGCTCGTAATGCGCTCTTGGCCTGGCATTTCACCGCGCCGGACGGACTCGCTGCGCCAACCGGATGATCAGGGCAGCGCGGGCTCCGTGCCCAGCCCCAGCTCGGCCGCGGCGGCCTGCACGGCGCCGATCACCAGGTGCAGCGACGGCCGCCGGATCTCGGTGCGGCGGTAGGCGATCGAGACGGTGCGCAGCAGCGGCGTGGTCAGCGTCACGACGTCGATCCCGGGCGGGCGCAGCAGGCGCAGGCCGAGGTCCGAGACGAGCGTGACGCCCAGCCCGGCGCCGACCATCGCCATCGCCGTCGACTGCTCCTCCACCTCGTGGTTGATCTTGGGCGAGAACCCGTGCCGCTGACACGCCATCCGCATCGCGCGGCCGAAGTGCGACTTCGGGCTGGCCAGGATCCACGGGTGCTCGGCCAGCTCGTCCAGCGACGCGGTCCCGGCCGGCACCGCGCCCGCGGGCACCGCCGCGTGCAGCCGCTCCACCGCCACGACCGCGCGCTCGAGCCCGGCGTCCCACTGCATCGGGGCGTCGGAGTAGTCGATCACGAACGACAGGTCCAGCGTGCCGTCGCGGACCGCCTCGGCGGTGTCCTCGGGGGCGAGCTCCCGCGTGCGGACCTGGATGCCCGGGTACTCGGCGGCGAGCGCGGTCAGCGCCGTCGGCAGCAGCCCGGACGCCACCGACGCCCACACCCCGGCGGTCAGCCGCACGGACATCGTGCCCTGCGCCTCTTCCAAGGCGAGCGTCGCGCGCTCGACCGACCCCAGTATCTCCTCGGCGTGCTCGGTGAGCAGCACGCCGAGCTCGGTGAGCTGGACCCGGCGGCCGAGCCGCTCGAACAGCTTCGCGCCCACGTCCCGTTCCAGCTGCGCAAGCTGCTGCGATACCGCCGAAGCGGTGTAGTGCAGGGACACCGCGGCCGCCGTCACCGTGCCCCGGCGGTGCAGCTCGCGGAGCATCCGCAAGCGGTGCAACGAAAGCTCCATGCAGCAACCCTAAACAACTTCGTGCAATTTCGTTAAATAGACGCGGGACCACTTGCACGCGCACCCTCGGGGGTGGCGGCCGTGACGGGCCGCCCCGAACTCTTGGAGGTGAGTGGCCTGATGATCCCGCAGAGCGCTGAACCGCTGATGAGGCTCACGTGGACCGATCCCGTGACCGGCGCGCACGGATACCTCGTCGTGCACAGCCTGGTCTCCGGCGTCGCCACCGGCGGCACGCGGATGCGGGCGGGCTGCACCATGGGCGAGGTCGAGGACCTCGCCCGCGGCATGGCCAACAAGACGGCCACGTTCAACCTCCCCGTCGGCGGCGCCAAGGGCGGCGTCGACTTCGACCCCAAGGACCCGCGCGCGTTCGGCGTGCTCACGCGGTTCTGCGAGTTCCTGCGCCCGTGGCTGGACTCGCGCTGGGTGACCGCCGAAGACCTCGGCGTGCCGCAGCACCTGATCGACTCCGTCTTCGAGAAGCTCGGCCTGGAGCAGTCGTACCACGCCGCGATCGGCCGTTCGGCGGACCCGGCGCGCACCCTGCGCCGCGTCCAGGCCGGGCTCAACGCGCCGGTGCCCGGCGGGCTGCTGCTCGGCGACGTCATCGGCGGCTACGGCGTCGCGCAGGCCTGCCTCGGCGCGGCCAGTGCCTGGGGCTGGACGGCGCCGGAGACCACCGTCGCGATCCAGGGCATCGGCACCATGGGCGGCGGGGCCGCCTGGTACCTGCACGAGGCGGGCGTGAAGGTCGTCGCCGTCGCGGACGCCGCCGGCACGCTGTACGACCCCGAAGGCCTCGACGTCCCGGCGCTGCTCGAACTGCGCGACCGGTTCGGCGAGGTGGACCGGTCGCAGCTGCCCGAGGGCGTGCGGACGCTGCCGCGTGAAGCCGTCGTTTCCACCGACTGCGACATCCTCGTGCCGGCCGCGATCTCGTACGCGCTGCGCGTGGACAACGAGAACCTGGTGAAGGCGAAGGTCGTCGTCGAAGCGGCCAACGCCGCCACGACGCCGGAGGCCGAGGCGTCGCTGTCGGCGCGCGGGGTCGCGGTGATCCCGGACTTCGTCGCGAACGCGGGCGCCGCCGCGTGGGCCTGGTGGCTGCTGCTCGGCGAGGTGGGCGCCGACCCGGCCGACTCGTTCCTGCGGCTGCGCACCGAAATGCAGGCGAAGGTGGCGCTGCTGCTGGCCGAGTGGAACCTCGACCGGGTGCCGCCGCGCGTCACCGGGATGCGCCTGGCCGAGACGACGCGGGCGGCGCGGACCGAGGAAGCGCTGGCGGAAGAGGGCGCGCCGGCGCTGCTGATCCCCTGAGGGCGGGAGGTCGTGCGGTGCCCCGGAGCGCCGGGGCACCGCACGCGGCCGTCCCTTCCGTCAGTGGACGGGAGGACCGGTGTAGCGGGCCCGCCCGAAGCCGAGGATCAGGTAACCGATGACGGAGAACAGGAACAGCCCGAAGAACCCGAAGACCCCGCCCTTGCCGAACGCCTTCGCGACGTCGAGCGAGACGATGATCGCGACGACCAGGTTGACCAGCGGGATCAGCAGCAGGATCAGCCACCACCCGGAGCGCCCGGCGATCTTCAGCAGGACGTAGACGTTGTAGATCGGGATGATCGCCGCCCAGCCCGGCCGTCCGGCCTTGGTGAACACCCGCCACAGCGCGATGATCACGAGCACCGTGAAGACCAGCCCCGAGCCGCCCCACCCCAGGCTGAAGACGGACGTCGAACTGTCGTTGTTCATGGAGCGGGTGTCCTTCCGAGAGCGGCAGCTTGGCGGGTGACCCTAGCGTCGGCCGGAAGGGTGCGGCTAACCGGCCGCGAACCGGTCGGTCGCCCCGACGAGCACCTCCCGCATGCCGTCCGTCGACGTGGTGTGCCCGGAGTCGCCGACCAGCACCAGCTCGGCGTCCGGGTACGCCCGCTCCAGCAGCCACGGCGTGCCGGTGAGGCTGCCGAGGTCGAGCAGTCCCTGGGCCAGCACGGCGGGAATCCCGGTGAGCTTCCCGGCGTCGCGCAGGACGGCGCCGTCCTCCAGGAAGCAGCCGTTCGAGAAGTAATGCGTGACGAGGCGCGCGAAGGCGAGCCGGTGGGCCCGGTCGTCGAACCGCGGCGACGCCGGCACCCCCGGCAGCATCGCGTCCTCCCACTCGCACCAGGCGCGCGCGGCGCGATCGTGGACGGCGGGATCGGGGTCCATCAGCAGGCGGTGGTAGGCCGCCGCGAGGTCGCCGTCGCGCTCCGCTTCCGGGACCCCGTCACGGAACCGCGCGAACTCCGCCGGGAACATCCCGCCGAGTCCGCGGGTGAGCAGGTCGATCTCCCGGTGCCGGTCGGTGGCCAGGCCCATCAGGACCAGCTCGGTGACGCGCTCCGGATGCCGCTCGGCGTAGGTCAGCGACAGCACCGAGCCCCACGAGCCGCCGAAGAGCAGCCACCGCTCGATGCCGAGGGTCGTGCGCAGCAGTTCCATGTCGGCCAGCAGGTGCCCGGCGGTGTTGGCCGAGAGGTCCGCGACGGGCTCGCCGGCGTGGGGCGTGCTGCGCCCGCAGCCCCGCTGGTCGAACAGCACCACGCGGTACCGGTCCGGGTCGAAGTAGCGGCGCAGGCCCGTCGAACAGCCGGAGCCGGGGCCGCCGTGCACCACCAGCGCGGGCTTGCCCGCCGGGTTACCACAGGCCTCCCAGTAGACGGAGTGGCCGTCGCCGACGTCGAGTTTTCCGTGGTCGTACGGTTCGAGCTCGGGGTAGAGGCCGGGCACGGCGGTGTCCTTCCGGTCGAGTCATGACAGTGCCGTTATATTAGCGCTGTTATAACTCGCCGGGTTCGAATTACCGGGGAATCGTCAGTGCCCGGCCGGCGGGCTGCTCTCTTTGCCGGCGACCAGTTCGGCCAGCCGGTCCAGGCCGTCGACGGCCTCGCGCAGCTCGCTCGCGGAGGCGGCGATGCCACTGAGATCGCCGCTGCGCTGCGCCTCGGCGAGCTGAACGGCGACCTTGTTCACTTCGAAGATCGACAGGTTGAGCAGGGCGGCTGGCTGGGAACTCTCGGCGGCGTCCACGCCGAGCACTCTAGCCTTTTCCGCGGTGGGCGCAGGATGCTCAGCCGGGCAGGTCGGCGGCCAGCTCCCGCAGCACGCGGCACAGCTCCGCCGGACCGGCCGGGCCGATGTGGATCACCGCGTCGGCGCCCTCGCCGGCGGTGTAGCTCAGGTAGCGGCCCCAGTCCGTGTCGGCGTAGTGCAACGGCTCCTCCAGCTGGACGTGCCGGCCGACCTCGTCGCGACGGCCGGCGTACAGCTCGCCGCTGCCGTGGACCGGCCGCTGCACGAGGCTGACGACGTCGGCCAGCGCCGGGTCCAGCGGGTACGCGTCCTCGCCGCGGCGGGCGGCCTCGTCGAGGTCGGAAACCCTTACCGTGCGCGGGTTCCCGCCGCCCGCGGCCACGGCGGGGAGCTGCTCGACGAGCGTCTCCACCAGCCGTTGCCGGTCGATCTCCTGGACGCCGACGTGCTCGCCGTCGGACACCGCGAGCACCGCCTGCAGCCCGCTCGACGCGGCGAGGACCCCGTAGGTCGTGTCGCCGACACCGACCCAGCCGTAGTACTCCAGCGACGGCTTGACGAGCAGCGGCAGCCAGTCGAGGAAGTCGACGGTGGAGCGGCCCCGGCCGTCGACGAGCCCGGCCACCGCCAGCGCGTCGTCGACGCGTTTGGCCGCCTCGTCACGATCGGTGTCCGACAGCCAGACCGGCTCCGGGCGCAGGGTCACGTGCAGCCGGCCGACCTGCTCACGCTCGGCGAGCGCCGCCAGCGCTTCGATCGGAACGTCGACCCGTCCCGCCACCGCGGTCACCGCCTACTCTCCGATGACCGGCGGGCTGGTCCGCTGGTCGGTGCCGAAAATCGCGTCCGGGTCCGCTTCGATGAGGTAGTCCGGGCGCTGGTGCTCCCCGTCTTCGTCGCCTTCACCGCGGCGCCCGCCCGCGCCCATCGGGCCGCCCGCCGCCCCGGCGCGGCCCTGCGCGGCCCGAGCCGCCGCGGCCTCCTGCGCCGCGGCACTGCCGATGCCACCGACGCCCGAACGCGAGCCCGCACCACGCTCGGCCGAGGTGCCGCGGCCGCCGGCTGCGCCTTCGGGATTGTCTGCGCCGGAAGGATTCCGGCCACCCGCGCCGCCGGGCACGAACGCGGTCCCGCCACCGGGACCGCTCGGCAGGCCACTGCCCACGTCCACGCCGTGTGACGGCGGCGCACCGGGCGGGACCAGAGCCGGGCCGGTCTTGGTGCCCTGTGACGTCGTGGTGTCGCCGGTCCCGCCGCTGCCAGTGGTGTCGATGCCAGTGGTGCCGCTGCCCGTCGTACCGGTCGTGCCGCCGGTCGCGCCAGGGTGACCGCCGCCGTGGACACTGCTGGTCACGGTGTGGCTGCCCGAGTCCCCGCCACCCGGCACAACGCTGCTGTCCGTGGGCGTCGTGCCCTGGCCGCTGACGCCGCCTCCGTGCTGCGCCGGCTTCCCGGTACCGGGCGGAACGACGTGCCCGGGCGTCGCCGGAGTCTTCAGCCGGATCGCCGCGCCGTCGGACTCGAGCGTGCCGTATCCGGTCGGCAGCACGGACTTCGTGCTGGTGGTGACGCCGTTGTACTGGTCCATCACGCGGACGTTGGTCTCGTTCGCGGTGTTGTAGCGATTCAGGCTGTCCTGATAGGACTTCTCGTCGCCGGCCGCCATGAACGGCCCGGCGATCGGGATGGCCGCCTTGAGCCCCGTCGTCCACGGGTTCGGCTTGTCCGGCTTGGGCGGCACCTCGACCACCGAGTGGCTGGAGTCCTCGAAGCTGCTGGCCTGCATGTCCACCGACGCGGTGGTCATGTCGAGCGGGTCGGCCGTGTCGTGGAACGCCAGCTCCAGCGGCCCCGCCCCGGCCTTCGCGGCGTCCGCGGCGCCACCGGTCCAGGACTTCGCCATGCGGTTCTGGAGGTCGCGGATGCCCTGCGCGCGCTCCAGGTAAGCGGCCGAGAGCTGCCGCACCTGGGTGGCCGCGCCGCGCAGGCCCGCGGTGTCGCCGTTTCTGAAGTTGTCGTAGATCTGCTTGCCGTCCACCGCTAAGCCCCCTTGAGCGTGCTGACCACCGCGGCCGCGACCTTCTCCGCGACCTGGCAGGAATCCTGGTTCCCCTGGTACCCCATCGAGGCGGCGGCGAACGCGAGGTCGTCGGCCAGGCCCACCCAGAGGGTGCAGTTCCCCTGGGCCCGCCGGTCCAGGCGATCGCCGAACACCGCCGGATAGCCCTCGACGGCGGGCGCCGGCTCGGCGAACGCGTACTGGCCGCTGTCCTTGGCGCGGTAGATCCCCGCGATGCCGCCGATGCCCTTGTCCCGGTTGGCCGTGCCGAAGATGATCTGGACGCTCAGGCCTTCCGCGCCGATGTCCCAGCCGCAGCCCGGACCGGCCGTCGCCCGCGGCGAGCCGGCCAGGGTCGCCTCGCCCGGCGTGGTGTAGCGCAGGGCGGCGAGCACGTCCGGGGGCACCGCGGCGCAGGGATCGGCCAGATACCGGGCGGGGTCGAGCGGATTCGGCACCGCGGGCCCCGCAGCGGAAGAATTCGCAGCGGAAGACGAGACCGGCGAGGGCTCGGCGGCACCCTCCGTGGCCGAGGAACACCCAGCGGCCGCGAAGGCGGCGACAGCGACAGCCGCCGCGGCCCGGTTCCTGGGGCCGGCCACGGTCACCGCGCCCGGCCGAGGTCGGCGTTCGCCTGATCGGCCGCCACGGTCTTGTCCTTGGCCGCCTGCAGCTTCTTGAGGTAGTCCTGCACATACTGCTTCATCGACAGGTTCTGGCTCTGCAACGCGACGAGCGAGTCCGTGCCCATGGTGACGTAACCGCTGCTCGCCGGGTCCGGGCCCGGCGCGGTGAGACCGGCGAGGATCTCCTCGATCACCCGGGCGTCGGCGGTGATCTTCTCCAGCTGGTCCTGCCACAGCCCGATGACCGACTCCAGCTCGGCGGCGTCCATCTCGAACCGCCCGCCGCCCCCGCCGGGGCCGCCGTAGACCGGGCCGCCGGGCAGGACGTCGCCGAAGACTGTTTGGGCCGCGCGGCCCGCTTCGCCGATGATCAAGGCCGATCCTTTCCCCAGTCTCACTCACCGTGATGGTGCACAGAGTAGTCACGGCTCTGGCCCGTGTCAGCAGTACACACGCACTACACAGCGGCTATGGGACGGCGAAAGGAGCGGATCGGTTCCAGCGACTCCACGTCACAGTACGTACGTACGGATTGCGAGAACCCTGTCGCGGATGTCAGGATTTCAGGATGCCACGGGTCAGCCAGGATCACCTCGACGCACGCCGGCGCCAGATCCTTGACGGCTCGCGCGTCTGCTTCGCCCGCTACGGGTACGAGGGTGCCACAGTACGCCGCCTCGAGGAGGCGACGGGTCTCTCCCGCGGCGCCATCTTCCACCACTTCCGCGACAAGGAGTCGCTCTTCCTCGCCCTCGCGGAGGACGACGCCGTGCGGATGGCCGACGTCGTCGCCGAACAGGGCCTCGTGCAGGTGATGCGCGAGCTGCTGGCCGGCGACAGCGAGCACCCCGCCGACTGGCTCGGCACCCGGCTGGAGGTGTCGCGCCGGCTGCGCACCGACCCCGAGTTCCGCGCGCGCTGGGCCGAGCGCTCCGAGCAGCTGACCATCGCGACCCGCGAGCGGCTCAAGCGCCAGCGCGACGCCGGCAACCTGCGTGACGACGTCGACGTGGACGTCCTCACCGCGTTCCTGGAGCTGGTCCTCGAAGGCCTGGTCTCGCACCTGGCCATGGGCCTGCCCGGGGACGACCTGGGCCCGGTGCTCGACCTGGTCGAGGAAACCGTGCGGCGGCACCGGCCCGGCGCCACCCGATAGGTTCCCCGCGCTGCGCCGTCCGCGCATTCGTGTTGAATGTGCCCGTGGACCTCCTCGACGCACACGGCCGGGCCCTCGACGTGTTCGACCGGGCCGTCCGCGAGACCGGCCCCGGCGACTGGCGCCGCGGCACCCCCTGCACCGAATGGTCCGTCCGCGACCTGGTCAACCACCTCGTCGCCGAGCAGCTGTGGGTCCCGCACCTGCTCGCGGGCGCGACACTGGACGACGTCGGCGACCGGTTCGAGGGCGACGTGCTCGGCGACGACCCGGTGGCCGCCTGGGCCGAGGCGTCGGCAGCGGCCCGTGAAGCGTGGCTCTCCCCCGGCGCCGTCCAGCGCACGGTGCACGTCTCGTTCGGCCTCATCCCGGCCGAGGAGTACGGCTGGCAGATGACGCTCGACCTCGCCGTGCACGGCTGGGACGTGGCCACCGCGCTGGGCTCGCCCAACCCCGTGCCGGGCGAGCTGGCGGCGCGGCTGCTGGACATGCTGCGCCCGATGGTCGAGCAGTGGCAGGGCCTCGGCGTGTTCGACCCGCCGGTCGCGGTCAGCCGCACCGCGAGCGCGCCCACCCGCCTCGTCGCGCTGCTCGGCCGCCACCCGCGCTGAGCCGCCCGACACACCCCGGTCGCGCTCACCCGGCGTGGGGAACACGTTAAGATTGTCGGCATCGTCGCAGTACAAGCCGATTTTCCACGAGGAGTGACTCCATAAGTGCGCGCTGCGCAGTCGCCCGGTGACAGTACCGGGCCGGGTGAGCAACCCGGCTTCCCGATAGCCGTTCCCCCCGCCACGAAGGGCGGCGCGGCATGACCCACGCCCTGCTTTCCGTCCTCGGCGTGTTCCTGTTCCTCCTGCTGACCGTCGGCACCGGCCTGGCCGTGGCGGCGGAGTTCTCCCTCACCGCGCTGGAGCGCAGCACGGTCGACACCGACGTCCGCCAGGTCGGCGACCGCCGCTCGCTCTCGGTGCAGAAGGCCCACCGCACGCTGAGCTTCCAGCTCTCCGGCGCCCAGGTCGCGATCACCCTGACCACGCTGATCACCGGTTACCTGGCCGAGCCGCTGATCGGCGACCTGGTCCGCCCGCTGTTCGACGGCCTGTCCGACGCGGTCGCCGAGGGCGTTTCCATCGCCGTCGCGCTGGTGGTGGCGACCTTCCTGTCGATGATCCTCGGCGAGATGGTGCCGAAGAACCTCGCGATCGCGCGCCCGCTGGCCACCGCCCGCGCGGTGACCGGCTACCACTCGCGGTTCTCCGCGCTGTTCCGCTGGCTCATCACGCTGATGAACAACAGCGCCAACTTCCTGGTGCGCAAGTTCGGCGTCGAGCCGCAGGAGGAGCTGCGCTCGGCGCGCTCGCCGCAGGAGCTGGGCTCGATCGTGCGCTCCAGCGCCGAAAGCGGCACGCTCGACACGTCCACCGCAGAGCTGCTCGACCGCTCGCTGCGCTTCGGCGAGCGCACCGCGGAGGAGCTGATGACCCCGCGCGTGCAGGTCGAGTCGCTGACCGTGGACGACACCGTGGACGACCTCATCGAGCTCTCGCGCCGCACCGGCTTCTCGAGGTTCCCCGTGTACACCGAGGACCTCGACGACGTCCAGGGCGCGGTGCACGTCAAGCAGGCCTTCGCCATCACCGCGGAGGAGCGGGCGACGATGCGGATCGGCTCGGCGATGCGGCCGGTGCCGACCGTGCCCGAGTCCCTGTCCGGCGACGCGCTGCTCAACCGCCTGCGCGACTCCCGCTACCAGCTCGCCATCGTCGTCGACGAGTACGGCGGCACGGCCGGGCTGGTCACGCTGGAGGACGTGGTCGAGGAGATCATCGGCGACGTCCGCGACGAGCACGACGACCGCGAGGCCCCGGCCTCGCAGCAGCTCGGCACCGACAGCTGGCTGGTCTCCGGGCAGCTGCGCGCCGACGAGGTCACCGACGTCACCGGTTTCCGGATGCCCGACGGCGACTACGAGACCATCGCGGGCCTGGTGCTGGAGCGGCTCGGCCGCATCCCCGCCGAGGGTGACGCCGCCGAGGTCGACGGCTGGCGGCTCACCGTCACCAGCATGGACCGGCACCGGATCGCCGAGATCCAGGTGCGGCCGGTCGACCAGCCGGCCGACGGGCAGCCGGCGGCCGCGGGCCGGGAGGTGACCGCGTGAACGACTGGCTGAACATCGCGCTCGTCGCGGTCCTCCTGCTCACCAACGCGTTTTTCGTCGGCGCCGAGTTCACCCTGATCTCCTCGCGGCGCGACCGGCTGGAAGCGTTGCTGGAGCAGGGAAAGACGCGCGCGCAGATCGTCATCAACGCGAGCCGGCACGTGTCGCGGATGCTCGCGGGCGCGCAGCTGGGCATCACCATCTGCTCGCTGCTGCTGGGCCGCCTCGGCGAGCCCGCCGTCGCGCACCAGCTGTCCGGGTTCTTCGACCTGCTCGGCCTGCCCGAGCAGCTGCTGCACCCGATCTCGTTCGCCATCGCGCTGGCCTTCATCACGATGCTGCACGTGCTGATCGGCGAGATGGTGCCGAAGAACCTCGCCATCGCCGAACCGGAGCGGCTCGCGCTGTGGCTGGTGCCGGTGCACGTGGGCTGGGTAAAGCTGGCCAACCCGATCATCTGGTTCCTGAACTTCGTCTCGAACTCGCTGCTGCGCGCGTTCAAGGTGGAGCCGAAGGACGAGCTGGAGACGGCGTACACCTCCGACGAGCTGGCGGAGCTGCTGAGCGAGTCGCGCCGCGAGGGACTGCTGGACCAGTCGGAGCACCAGCGGCTTTCGCAGACGCTGTCGTCGGTCGCGAAGACCGTCGCCGACGTGCTGGTGCCCACCGCCGAGCTGACCACCCTCCCTTGTGGACCGACGCTCGGCGACGTCGAGCGCGCCGTGTCCTCCACCGGGTTCTCGCGATTCCCGGTGTGCACCGACGACGGCACGCTCACCGGCTACATCCACGTGAAGGACGTGCTCGACCTGGTCGGCCAGAACCCGTCGACGTCCGTGCCGGACTCCAAGACGCGCGCGCTCACCGAGCTGCCCGTCGACGCGCGGCTCGACGTCGCGCTTTCGGCGATGCGCAACGAAGGCAGCCACCTGGCGCGGGCGCTGGACGCCGCGGGCCGGGCGGTCGGCGTGGTCACGCTGGAGGACCTGGTCGAGGAGTACGTGGGGACCGTGCGCGACGGCACCCACGTGACGGCATGACCGGGCCGGTCGTGCTCGCCGAGCCCGAGTGGCTGGCCCGCGAGCGCGCGCACGCCGAGCGGATGCGGGCCTGGACCGGGCCGCACCAGGAGCGCCGGGCCCGCGGCGAGAAGCACCCGGTGCTGGACTTCCTGTTCACCTACTACTCGCACCGGCCCGGGCACGTGGAGCGCTGGCAGCCGGGCCCGGGCGTCGTGCTCGCCGGCCCGGCCGCCCGGCGGTTCCTCGACCGACCGGCCTTCATCGAAACCAAAGGCGGCGTGACGCTCGACCCGGGCGCGTTCACCGAGCGGCGGGTGCGGACCGCGGAGTTCGTGCTGCGCCTGCTGTCCGCGACGGCGTCGCGCGCGCCGCGGCTGAGCTGCTTCGGGCTGCACGAGTGGGCCATGGTCTACCGCGAGCCCGCGGACTCGGTGCGGCACGCGCAGGTGCCGCTGCGGCTGGGCTCGGCGGGCACCGACACCGTCGTCGAGTCGCTGGACATCCGGTGCGGGCACTACGACGCGTTCCGCTTCTTCACCGATCCCGCCCGGCCGCGCAACGGCCTGGCGCCCAGCCGCGAGAACCAGGCCGAGCTGGAGCAGCCGGGCTGCCTGCACGCGAACATGGACCTGTTCAAGTGGGCCTACAAGCTGGACCCGTTCGTGCCCGCCGAACTGGTCGGCGACTGCTTCGAGCTGGCCGCCGACGTCCGTGAACTGGACATGCGCGCGAGCCCGTACGACCTCGCCGCGTATGGTTACCCCGCGGTCCGCATCGAGACGGCCGAGGGACGGGCGGAGTACGCCCGGTCCCAGGCCGAGTTCGCCCGCCGGGCCGAGCCACTCCGCGCACGGCTGATCTCCCTGTGCCGGCACCTGCTGGGCCGTGAGGCCTGAGTTGTACAGCGAAAGCCACGCTGGGTAACGATATTCACGCAGGGTCGCTGGCCTGTTAGAGTGATAACGATGTGATTGCGTAGCTGTGCGTGTGCGCACATACCGAAAGGACAACGATGGGGCGACACAGCCTGGCCGAGGAGCCGGTGCCGCACCCTCTCGACCCCCCGAAACCCCAGCAGGGGCGCGGGGAGACGACCGGCTCGCACCGGATCGTCGCCAAGAAGGCCCCCCGCCGCCGGATCGCCGGCTGGCCGATCGCCGTGGCGGGCCTGGTGGTCCTCATCGCGCTCGGCGTGTTCGGCTGGAACTGGGCCGACAGCGTGCTGAACAACCGCGCGGAGGCCCAGGCGGCGAGCTGCACGGGCGGCCGGTCGCAGATCCGGGTCCTGGTGACCCCGCAGATCGCCAAGCCGGTGCAGACGGCCGCGGCGCGCTGGAACCAGGACCTCACCGTGGTGCACGGCAGCTGCGTCCAGGTCGACGTCGAAACCAAGGACTCGTCCGACGTGCTGAGCGCGCTCACCGGGAAGACCGCGCTGGACAGCATCGGCGGGCTTCCCGACGGCTGGATCCCCGAGTCCTCGTCCTGGTCCCAGCAGCTCTCCGCCGCCAAGCCGGAGCTGATCGGCTCGCCGTCGATGAGCGTCGCCTCCTTCGCGCAGTCCGACTACCCGTTCATCGGGCTCGCGGGCGCGTCCATCGACGACACCCAGCAGCGCGGCACGCAGAGCTTCCGCGCCTATCTCAAGGAACCCACCCAGCAGGCCGACTTCACGGCGGCGGGCATCCGGCCGTACTGAGCCCCGGCTTCGACTGAAGCGCCGGCTCCCCTTTCGCGGGAGCCGGCGCTTCTTTCGACTATACCGCCGTTTCAGCCCACGGTCTCCGGGTCGAGCCCGGTGCGCGTGCCATTGTCCAGTTCGGACAGTGCGGCCAGGTCGTCGTCCGCCAGCTCGAAATCGAAGACGTCGAAGTTCTCGCGGATGCGCGACGGCGTGGCGGACTTCGGGATCGCGATCGTGCCCAGCTGCAGGTGCCAGCGCAGCACGAGCTGGGCGGGCGTCTTGCCGTACTTCGCCGCCAGCGCGGTGATCACGCGCTCCCCGAGCAGCCGTCCCTGCGCCAGCGGGGCCCAGGCCTCCGTGGCGATACCGTGCTTGGCGTGGAACGCGCGCAGCTCCGTCTGCTGGAGCCACGGGTGCAGCTCCACCTGGTTCACCGCGGGCACGACGCCGGTCTCGTCGAGCAACCGGCGCAGGTGCGTCACCCCGAAGTTGGACACGCCGATCGCGCGCACCCGCCCCTCGCGCTGCAGCTCCCCCAGCGCACGCCAGGTCTCGACGTAGCGGTCCAGCCGCGGCTGCGGCCAGTGGATCAGGTACAGGTCGAGCTGCCCGAGCCCGAGTGCGTCGGCGCTGCGGTCGAACGCCCGCAGCGCCCGATCCCGGCCGTGGTCGGTGTTCCACAGCTTGGTGGTGACGAAGAACTCCTCGCGCGGCACGCCGGAAGCCCTGACCGCGGCGCCCACTTCCGCCTCGTTGCCGTACAGCGTGGCGGTGTCGATGCTCCGGTAGCCGGCCTGGATCGCCGCGGCGACCACTTTCTCCGTCTGGGCCGCGTGGACCTGGTAGACGCCGAAGCCGAGCTGCGGCACGGTCACCGCGTTGTTCAGGGTGAGCAGGGGCGGCATGGCCATGGAGGCGGGTCCTCACTGCGGTTTCCTGGGCTGACCCTGCCGATCCTGCCACCCCGCGCCCGGGCCCACCATCGCACCGTCGCCATGCTCGAGCGCGGCGACGGTGCGCCGGCCTCGGTGCGGACGGATGGCCTTCCCTGCGGCTCGCGATAGCGCAGCAGCCCCTCTCCGCCGCATTCAGGCTCGGTTACGGGCTGTCACGGGCTGGGCCTCAGCCCACCGCGTGCTCGTGCAGGTACGCCGCCGTGGCCGGGTCCGCCGGGTAGAACGACTCGATCACCAGCTCGGCCACGGTCACGTCGAGCGGGGTGCCGAACGTCGCCACCGTGCTGAAGAACGTCAGCTCCGTGCCCTGGTGGAGGTAGCGCAGCGGGACGAAGATGTCGCCGGGGCCGGGCAGCTCGACCTCCGGCACCGGCTGGTCGCACGGGTAGCCGCGCAGCTCGGCCAGCAGCTCGGCGAGCCCGGCGTCGGCGGTCGCCTCGACCTGGCGGCGGAGGCGGCCGAGCAGGTGGGCGCGCCACTCCCCCAGGTTCAGCACGTTCGGCGCCATGCCGTCCGGGTGCAGGGTGACGCGCAGGACGTTCGACGGTGGCGCGAGCAGCTCCGGCGCGACGCCGTCGACGAGCAACTGCAGGCTTGCGTTGGCGTCGACCAGGTTCCAGGCCCGGTCGACGACGGCGGCCGGGTACGGTTCGTGCCCGGTGAGCAGCAGGCGCACCGCGTCCCGCACGGCCTTCAGCTCCGGCGCGGCGAGTTCGCTTTCGCCGTACGCCGGCGCGTACCCGGCGGCGAGCAGGAGCTGGTTGCGCTCCCGCAGCGGCACGTCGAGGTGCTCGCCGAGGCGCAGCACCATCTCGCGGCTCGGCCGGGAGCGGCCCGTCTCCACGAAGCTCAGGTGCCGGGTCGAGATGTCCGCGGAGATCGCCAGGTCGAGCTGGCTGATCCGCCGCCGGTCGCGCCATTCGCGCAGCAGCACGCCGACCGCGCTGCGCCGCGCGGGGGCCTTCACCGAAGTCGTCACCCCGAGGACGCTACGGCCCACGGGGAACCGGTGCCATTACCTTTCGGGTAATGGCCCGCTGCCGAGGCTCGGCCCGGCGGTGGGCGGTGGCGTTACCTCCGGCGTAATCGACGCCGTGCCGCGGCCCCGGCAGTCTTGGCGGCAACGAGGACAGCGAACCCGTTGTCCCCCAGGAGGAACAGGAGCAGCACAGTGTCCGATGTGCACAACACGGTCGAGCAGTACATCGCCGTCTGGAACGAGACCGGCGCCGAGCGCCGGCTGGCCCTCATCGCCGAGCTGTTCACCCCCGAGGCGACCTACACCGACCCGCTGGGCGCGGTCAGCGGCCACGACGGGATCGACGGCTTCATCGCCGGCGCGCAGGCGCAGTTCGCGGGCCTGTCCTTCAGCCTGCCCGCGGCCCCGGACGCCCACCACGACCTGGCGCGGTTCCAGTGGTACCTCAGCGCCCCGGGCGTGACGGAACCGATCGCGATCGGGTTCGACGTGGTGGAGCTGGACGGCGGCCGGATCACCAAGGTGCACGGGTTCCTGGACAAGATCCCGGGCTGACGCCGGATCGCCTCCGGGTGGTGGGCCCGCGTTCCCGCCGGGTCCACCACCTCACGGCGTCCGAGATCAGAGGGGAGCGGGGGCCACATGGTCCAGACCTGCGGGAACGAGCAGCCGGGTGGCCCAGACCGGTGAGAACGAGAGGCCGGGTGGTCCAGACCTGAGACGACCGTATGGTCCAGACCGGCGCCAGCCAAAGGGGCCGGACCACCCCGCGCCGCCGCGTGGTCATCAGGATCAGCCGCGCGGAATCCCGCGTGCCACAAGAAAACCCGGCGAGCCGAGGTGCTCGAGCCGGGGGCCTCCCCACTCTGTCCGTACCCCGAGGGGCGCCTGAGAGTTTCACCCGCGTGGTGAGCCGGGTTTGCACCGTCGGCGGGAGCGGCGGGTGGTTACCTGCCGATCCGCTTTCCAGAGGCGTCTAGTCCGCGCGGTCCGGGGTGCCTGAGAGGTTCCGGGGAGGACTTGCTCCTTCGGCGCCGAGCTCGTGGATGCCGGCTCGGTCTCTCCCGCGCGGGTTCGTCGACCGCGCTTGCTACTTTACCCCCGGCCCGCGGCCGGTGATCACCCGGTGCGGCGGGCGTTGCGGCGCTGGGTGAGCTCGTCCGGCTCGACCGACTCGACGATCCCGCCGTCGGCGCGCTCGGCCTGGAACTCGTGGATCGTGCCGCTGATCTCCTGCATGGCGCCGCTGACCGCGATGCCGAACACGCCCTGCCCGCCTTGGAGCAGATCGACGATCTCCTCCGGCGAGGTGCACTCGTACACCGTGGTGCCGTCGGAGAACAGGGTCACGCGCGCGAGGTCACGCACGCCCCGCAGCCGCAGGTGCTCCACCGCGACGCGGATGTTCTGCAGCGAGACCCCGGTGTCCAGCAGCCGCTTGACCACCTTGAGCACCAGGATGTCCTTGAACGAGTACAGCCGCTGCGAGCCCGAGCCGTGCGCGGTCCGGATGCTCGGGGCCACCAGTTTCGTCCGGGCCCAGTAATCGAGCTGCCGGTAGGTGATCCCCGCGATCTGGCACGCGGCGGGGCCGCGGTAGCCGACCAGCTCGTCCGGCAACGAGGCGTCGGGGAACAGCTCGCCCTGCTCGCCGTCGGCGGCACGAACAGGCGGCCTCTCCGGACTACCAGCCTCGACCACGCAAGCCTCCCCTCGCCCGACCTGGCGGCCGGCGAATGACAGCCGGTCGAGCCCAGGAGCGGGATCGGCCGGGGAGAACCACCACGATCGCGCCCCAGTCAGCGAATCACATCGCGGCGATTTACCGCCTTCGACGGTAAGCCCGCACCGCGGGGCGGTCAACGCGACGCGCGGCGCACCTCAAGCCCGTCTTGAGCCTTTGGTCCGTTCGCCGTACGGATTTGCCCATTTTTACTCAGCCGTGTTACTTTTTACTCATGCGAGTAAACTTCGACACGCAAGCCGAACTCGGGCTGAGCGTCACGGAGGCGACGACCCGGGCGCAGATCATCAGCGCCACCATCGCGACGATCGCCGGCCACGGGTACACCCGGACCACGTTCTCGAAGATCAAGGAGCGCGCGGGCCTGAGCAGCACGCGGATGATCTCCTACCACTTCACGAACAAGGCGGGCCTGATGCAGGCCGTGCTGAGCACGGTCTCCGAGACCAAGGCGATGTTCCTGCGGCAGCGCAGCGCCGGGGTCGACCCCGGCGACCGGCCGGGCAACCTGCGCGCGCACATCGAGACGTCGGTGGCGTTCCTGCGCGACTACCCCGAATGCGTCCGGGTGCTGGTCGAGTTCGGCGCCAACGCCGAGGACGCGGACGGCTGGGCGATGACCCCGGTGCTGGTCACGGAGCTGCGCGTCGGCGCCGTGCACCGGCAGCTCAAGCAGGGCCAGGCGGAGGGGGCGTTCGGCGAGTTCGCGCCGGAGGTGATGGCGATGTCCATCGCCCAGGCCATCGACGGCGTGGCGGCGGCGTACGCGGCGGACCCGTCGACCGACCTCGATCGCTACGGCCGGGAACTCGCGGACCTGTTCGAGCGCGCGACCGCGCCGACCGGAAAGAGCTGATCCCGCCGAAGTCCCTGAAGGCCACCATGAGGGCATATCCGACCCTCATGGTGGCCTTCAGGGATCCTTGGGGATCAGAGCTGACGCCGACGGGAAAGCACGCCGGGAGTCAGGTGGCGAACGCGTCCGTGCTCCGGCCGCGTTCGCCCGCACGGCTCAGGTGTCGGCGCCGCGGAAGTCTTCGGGTGAGACGGAGTCGAGGAACTCGCGGAACTTCTCGACCTCGTCCTCCTGCTCGTCCGGGATGATCAGGCCGGCCTCTTCCAGCACCGCGTCCACGGCGTGGATGGGCACGCCGATCCGCAGCGCCAGCGCGACCGAGTCGCTCGGGCGGGCGGAGACCCGGATGTCGCCGTCGAAGACGAGCTCGGCGAAGAAGGTGCCTTCCTTCAGGTCGGTGATCACGACCTGCTCCAGCTCGCGGCCGAGCGCCCCGATGACCTCTTTGAGGAGGTCGTGGGTCAGTGGCCGGGCCGGGCGGACTCCCTGCTGCTCCAAGGCGATGGCGGTGGCTTCGACCGAGCCGATCCAGATCGGCAGGTACCGCTCGCCCTCGGTCTCCCGCAGCAACAAGATCGGCTGATTCGCGGGCAGCTCCACCCGCACGCCGACGACGCGCATCTCGCTCATCGGGCTTCGCCTCCCTCTCGTGCACACGGGCTGCAGCGCTTGCGACGTACTAGCGCCGATGGTTCCGACGCTACCCGTCATCCGGGCGCTGTGCTCGCTAGTGGCGGACTTTCACAGTTCGCGGCGCCGCAAACCGTTCCCCTCACGGTACGGCATACGGACGCGAACATTCAGTCATTGACATTCGACAGGAAAAGGGTTTCACGGCATAACAGCCGGTTCAACCCCCGGTGACGCCCCGGATCCCGGCTTTGACGAGGAGCGTGTGCAGCGTCACGGACAGCGCCGCCAGCTCCCGGACGACTTCGTCGGCCCGGGCTTTGGCATCCGCGTCACGGTGGCGATACACGGGCGTCACAATCTGTTCCAGCAAACCGACTTCACGGTCGGCCGAGGCGCGGAAGGCACGCAGATGTCTCGGCTCGATACCGAATTCGGTCATCGCCTTCACGGTGCGCGCGACGTGCACCGCGTCGGGATCGAAGAAGCCGGCCGCGCCGGGCCGCACGAGTCCGTACTGCTGCAGCTCGGCCAGCATCGCGGCGTCGATGCCGGCTTGCGCCAGCAGCTCCTCCTGGGTCAGCCGGACCTCGCGGTCGGTCTCGAAGTCCGCCGGCCCCGGGAGGCCGCCGGGCTCCGCCGGCGCGTCGAGCGGGACCAGCTTCCGCGGCAGCCGCGGCGCGGGCGCGGCGGGCTCCATCCCGGAGTCCGCCGCGTCCAGCTGTTCCTTGATGACCTTGAGCGGGAGGTAGTGGTCCCGCTGCGCGGACAGCACGAATCGGAGGCGCTCCACGTCCGCCACGGCGAACTGCCGGTACCCCGAAGCGGTCCGACCCGGCTGGACCAGGCCTTCCGCTTCGAGGAACCGGATCTTGGAGATGGTGACATCGGGGAAGTCGCCGCGCAGCTGCGCCAGCACCGCCCCGATGCTCAACCCGTCGCGCCGGGCCTCCGAACGACCGGGCTGCCCGGCCGCCGTCACTGCGCCCCCTGGCCCCCGTGCCCCGGGCCGGTCAGGAAGACCAGGCGGAACTTCCCGATCTGCACCTCGTCGCCACCGGCCAGCACGGCCTGGTCGACCGGCTCCCGGTTGACGTAGGTGCCGTTCAGGCTGCCGACGTCGATCACCACGAACTCGCCGCCCTCACGCCGGAACTCGGCGTGGCGGCGGGAGACGGTGACGTCGTCGAGGAAGATGTCGCTGTCCGGGTGCCGCCCGGCACTGGTCGTGTCCCGGTCGAGCAGGAACCGCGAACCCGCGTTGGGGCCGCGCTTCACCACCAGAAGCGCGGAACCCGGCGGCAGGGCGTCGACGCCCTGGACCGGTGCCTCGGCAGCCGGGGCGGACTCGTGGCCTTCGACGTCGGCCAGGAAGTCGGCCCGGAAGACAGAGGTCCGCTCCGGAGACTGCTCCGGGGGAACGCCGGGCCCGTCGTTCGTGCTCACCTGAGCTCTCCTCTACACAAGATAAAACCATTGACCAAGAACGTGTGGCTGCCAACGTACCGTGCCTGATCGGTTCCGGACCCCGGGGCTCCCTCTTCCGCGATCCGGCGCCCCGGGCCAGGCCGAACCCGCCTCAGCCGGCGATGAGCGCCTGGTAGGCCTCGGCTTCGAGCAGGGCGTCGAGGCCCGCCGGGTCGTCGAGCCGGATCTCCACGAGCCAGCCCTCGCCGTACGGGTCGGAGTTGATCAGCTCGGGCGACTCCGCGACCGCGCCGTTCACCGCGACGATCTCGCCGTCGACGGGCGCGAACAGCTCGGAGACGCTCTTGGTCGACTCCACCTCGCCGAAGCCGTCGCCCGCGCCCACCTGCCTGCCCACCTCGGGCAGGTCCACGAACACGACGTCGCCGAGCTGGTCCTGCGCGTACTCGGTGATACCCACCCGGACCACTGAGCCCTCGCGCGTGGCGACCCACTCGTGTTCCTCGGTGTAGCGGAGTTCTTCCGGAGTGGACAAGACCGCTCCCCTTCCTGATGCCGTTTGCCGCGCTCAGTCTTCCATCACCGGGCACGCAGCGCGCGCACGACCTGCACGACGTACAGCACCCCGGACCAGAGGTAGAGCACCCCGCCCCAGATCGTGAACGCGTACGCGATCGGCCGGGCGACCGCGGCCAGGTCCGAGCCGCCCTGGGTGAGCAGCAGGAACGGGAAGGCGTACATCAGCACGAAGGTCGCGCCCTTGCCGATGTAGGTGACCTCGGGCGGGGCGAAGCCGCGGCGGCGCAGCACCAGCACGCAGACGGCGAGGACCAGCTCGCGCAGCACCAGCGGCACCACCACCCACCACGGGATGATCCCGCGCAGCAGGAACGCGACCAGCGTGGCGAGGATGTACAGCCGGTCCGCGGCCGGGTCGAGCAGCTGCCCGAGGCGCGACATCTGGTCGAGCCAGCGGGCGAGCTTGCCGTCGAGCCAGTCGGTCAGCGCGGAGAAGACGAGCACCGCCAGCGCCCAGCCGTCCTCCTTCGGGCCGAGCAGCAGCCACAGGAACACGGGCACGCCGGCCAGCCGCAGCAGGGACAGCATGTTGGGGACGTTGAACGCCTGCCGCAGCAGGGAAGGCTCCGTCTTGGGCTCGGGGACCGTCGTCACCCGCCCAGCCTAGAGGGGCGTCCGGCCGGGGGAACCGATGGTCACGCGACCGGGCGCGTCGCCGGGGCCTGGGCTTTTCGGGACGGCGGGCACGCGCACCGGGATGGCGGCGGCGCGGCTTTCACGGAAGCGATGGTCACGCGGCCGGGCGCGGGCCTCGAAGGCGCCGCGTCCCGGCCGCGGGGTTCGGGGGCCTCAGCAGGCCCGGCGGCGGCTGTGGGTCCAGCCGCGGCGCTGGACCTCGGCGCTGCTGAGCGCCTCGGGGCGGCCGCGGTAGTCGGTGCCGACCCAGCGGGCGCGGCCCGGGCGGCCTTCGAGGACGTAGGGGCGCCCGTCGCACCACACGACGCTGCACGGGACGGTCGGCGGGGTGGTCGGGGTGGCTGGCGGCGGGGTGCTGGGCTCGCTGGCTGCTGAGGTAGTCATCGCTCTCAGGGTTCGGACGGTGGGTTTCGGGGACGAAGAACGCTTCGGGCGTCCACCTTGTTCTTCGGCAACCAGGGGGCGGGTGTTAACCGCGCCGGCCCTGATTCGTCCGATCGATTCGGGATGACAGCCCGATGTTTCACTGTGTGAACGCGAGATTAACCGTCCACAATGGACATATTTTCGGCGGGACCGGTTCAGCGAGACCACTCGGTCGGCGGTATCTTCGCACCCGCCGCGCCGGGTGTCGGTGCGCGTCGCGCGTACTCGCGGGGGTCAGAATGGCCCGCACGACCCCCTTGGCCGAAAGGACCGCCGGTGCCCCAGTCGCAGCCCGTGTGGCGGCCGCTGCTCGCGGCGTGGCTCGTCCTGCCGGCGCTGGCCGCCTGTTCGGGCGATCCCTCGCCGCAGGCCCCGCCACCGTCCGTGCCCGCGCCCGCGACGACGTCGTCCGCGGCCCCGTCGACGACCGCCGCTCCCCCGCCGCTGCCGGACACCGCGAAGCCGTCCTCGAGCGCGCCGAAGAAGCCGCCCGCCTCGGCCGCGGCCAAGGCCCCCGGCGCCTGCGGCACGGTGACCGCCGCCAGCGGCCTCACCCTCAACGTGTTCGACAGCCAGGCCGGCGGCGTGCCGTGCGCCGAGGCGATGCGGCTGGTCAAGGAGTTCCACGCGAAGATCGCCGGCCGTCAGGGCTCGGGGTCGAACGACGCGGTGAACGACACCGTCGAGGGCTGGCTGTGCACCTCCGGCCCGCCCGCCGCCCAGGGCGGCACCACCTGCGGCAAGGGCGAGCAGACCGTGTTCGCCGCCGTGGTCCCGTCGGAATAGGCCCGGCGGCCGGTCAGGACTTCAGGTCCGGGAAGTCCTCCTCGCGGAACTCGCCCTCGGGCCGGACGTCGGCGTGCTCGCGGCCACGCAGCTCGACGCGGCGGATCTTGCCGGAGATCGTCTTCGGCAGCTCCGCGAACTCCAGCCGGCGGATCCGCTTGTACGGCGCCAGGTGCTCGCGCGCGTACGCCAGCACCGCCTTCGCGGTGTCCGCCGTCGGCTCGTGGCCGGCGGCGAGCACGACGTAGGCCTTGGGCACGGCGAGGCGGATCGGGTCCGGGGCCGGCACCACGGCGGCCTCGGCGACGGCCTCGTGCTCCAGCAGCACGCTCTCCAGTTCGAACGGCGAGATCCGGTAGTCCGAGGCCTTGAACACGTCGTCGGTGCGGCCGACGTAGGTGATGTAACCGCGTTCGTCGACCGAGCCGACGTCACCGGTGTGGTAGTAGCCGCCGGCGAACGCCGCCGACGTCCGCTCGTCGTCGCCGGTGTAGCCCACCATCAGCCCGACCGGGCGGTGCGCCAGGTCCAGGCAGATCTCGCCCTCGGCCGCGCGCTCGCCGGTCACCGGGTCGACCAGCGCGACCACGAACCCGGGCAGCGGGCGGCCCATCGAGCCGGGCACGACGTCCTGGCCGGGGGTGTTGGCGATCTGGACGCTGCTCTCGGTCTGGCCGAAGCCGTCCCGGATCGTGACGCCCCAGGCCCGCTCGACCTGCTCGATCACCTCGGGGTTCAGCGGCTCCCCCGCGCCGACGACCTTCTCCGGCGGGGTCCGCAGCGCGCTCAGGTCGGCCTGGATCAGCATCCGCCAGACCGTGGGCGGCGCGCAGAAGCTGGTCACGCCGCAGCGGTCCATCTGCGCCATCAGGGCCGGCGCGTCGAACCGGTTGTAGTTGTACAGGAACACCGTCGCCTCGGCGTTCCACGGCGCGAACACGTTGCTCCACGCGTGTTTCGCCCAGCCGGGCGAGGAGATGTTCAGGTGGACGTCGCCCGGCTCCAGGCCGATCCAGTACATTGTGGACAGATGGCCGACCGGGTACGACACCTGCGTGTGCTGCACCAGCTTCGGCTTCGCCGTGGTGCCGGAGGTGAAGTACAGCAGCAGCGGGTCGCCCGCGGCGGTGACGCCGTCCGGGGTGAACTCCGCGGGCTCGGCGTACGCGGTGGAGTACGAGTGCCAGCCCTCCACCGGCGCGCCGACCGCGATCCGCGTGTAGCCGCCCTCGATGCCGGCGAACTTCGGCGCGTCGGCGGCGCGGACCACGACGTGCTTGGCCTGGCCGCGCTCGACGCGGTCGACCAGGTCGATCGGGCCGAGCAGGGTGGACGCCGGGATGATCACCGCGCCCAGCTTGATCGCCGCGAGGATCGTCTCCCACAGCTCGCCCTGGTTGCCCAGCATCAGGATCAGCCGGTCGCCGCGCGCGACGCCGAGGCGGCGCAGCCAGTTCGCGACCTGGTCCGAGCGGGCGGCCATCTCCGGGTAGGTCCACCGGTTCTCGGTGCCGTCCTCTTCGACGATCCACAGCGCGTACCGCTCGGCGTTCGCCGGGTCGCGGGCCACCACGTCGAACCAGTCGAGCGCCCAGTTGAACCCGGTCAGCTCGGGCCAGGCGAACTCGCGGACCGCGGTGTCGTAGTCCTCGCGGTGCGCCTGCAGGTAGTCCCGCGCCGCGCGGAACACCCGATAGCTCTCCGAAGCGCCATTGCTCACGTCGTACTCCCTCGTGCTCGCGGGTCGCCCCCGTTTCTACTCGCCCTTGAACTCCGGCGCCCGCCGCTCCATGAACGCCTGCACGGCTTCGGCGAGGTCCTTGCTGGGCAGGAAGGCGGCGTTCCACGCCGCGACGTACCGCAGCCCTTCGGCGACCTGGCGCTCGGTGTTGGCCGACAGCACCTCCTTGGTGCCCTGGACGACCAGCGGCGGGTTCGCGGCGATCTCGGCGGCCAGCTTGCGCGCCTCGGCCAGCAGCGTCTCCTGGTCCGCGTAGACGTCGTTCACCAGACCGATCTTCTCGGCGCGCGCGGCGTCGATGTCCTTGCCGGTCAGCGCCAGCTCGCGCACGTTGCCCTCGCCGATGATCGGGGCGAGCCGCTGCAGGCTGCCGATGTCGGCGACGATGGCGACCTTCACCTCGCGCACGCTGAACTTCGCCTCGGCGCTGGCCAGCCGGATGTCGGCGGCGGTGACCACGTCGATGCCGCCGCCGATGCACCAGCCCGAGATCGCGGCGACGACCGGCTTGCGGCACTCGGCGATGGAGCTGACCGCCTGCTGCAGCCGCCGGACCTCGGTGTGGAACTCGGTGCGCGGCCCGGCCAGCGCGTCGCCGGCCAGCAGCGGCGCCCAGCCGCCCATCATGGCGGGCAGGTCCAGGCCATAGGAGAAGTGCTTGCCGCTGCCCGTCAGCACGACGGCGCGGACCCGCGGGTCGGCGTCGAGGGCGGCGAAGACCAGCGGCAGCTCACGCCAGAAGTCGGGCCCCATGGCGTTGCCCTTCGACGGGCCGAGCAGGGTGACCTCGGCGACGTGGCCGTCGAGGGCGACCTTCAGGGAGACGAGGTCGGGCAGGCTGTCCACGGGTGCGCTCATGATGGTCATCTTGGCTCATCCGCTTGACACTGTGCCAACGCGGCCGGGAGATGCTTTCCTGGACAGGGTGAACCCGGCCCACACCAGCGGAGGAAGGTGACCACATGAGCCCGGCCCACGCGAGTGCCGTCGACGACCTGCCTCCCGAGCCCCAGCCGGTCCGGCGCACGCGCCCCATCGAGCTGTCCGGCTCGTTCACGCACGAGGGGCAGCGGCTCTGCTACACCGAGTTCGGCGCCGGCGACCGGGTCGTGGTGCTGATGCACGGGATCATGCTGACGCGCCGGATGCACGCGCCGCTGGCCCGGCGGCTGACCCGGTCCGGGTTCCGCGTCGTCACGCTCGACCTGCTCGGCCACGGCGACTCCGACCGGCCCGCCGAGTCCTGGCGGTACTCGATGCCCGCGTTCGCGCAGCAGGCCGTGGCGCTGCTGGACCACCTGGAGATCGACCGCGCGGTGATCGGCGGGACTTCACTGGGCGCGAACGTGGCGCTGGAGATCGCCGTCTCGCAGCCCGAACGCGCGCGGGGGCTGGTGGTGGAGATGCCGGTGCTGGACAACGCGATCGTCGCCGGGCTGCTGACCTTCGCCCCGCTGCTGTTCGCGGCGCGCTTCCTGCCGGTGTCGGTGCGCGGCGTCGCGCTGGCGGCCCACCTGGTCCCGCACGGCAGCCAGTGGGTGGACGTCGTGACGGACACGCTTTCGCAGGAGCCCGCGTCGATGGCCGCACTGCTGCACGGCGTGCTGTTCGGCCGCATCGCGCCGCCGAAGTCGGTCCGGCGGCAGATCGCCGCGCCCGCCCTGGTGATCGGCCACGAGGGCGACCCGATCCACCCGTTCGGCGACGCGGACACCCTGGCCGTGGACATGCCGCACGCGCGGTTCGTCCAGGCTCGCAGCCCGGTGGAGCTGCGCTTCGACCCGAAGCGCCTGACCACCGCGATCAGCGAGTTCGCCGAGGAGTGCTACCCGGACTCGTGACGGACGGCACGTGGCGGCGGAAAGCGTGCGACACCGCAGTAACGAGGAATTTGTTGGCAAAGGACACAGCCGGACCGGGGCCGGCACAGGGTTCCCGCGGCATGGCGGGAACCCTGTACGCCGCGATCTACGGTGAGCTGACGCCCCGCCCCGACCGGGAACATCCCCTGGCCGCGCCAGGGTCGTCGCCGGCCACCTGGTTCCAGGTCACTGCCGGTGCGGCCGTTCCTGAGCTGCGCCGGCGACGTCACGGCACGGCTGGGTACGCTGCGATGCAGGCCGCACAGGTACTGCTGCCGGCCCAGAGCCTGGACATCCCGGCGCGCCCCGACCCCGTCATTGTGGGCCGCGGCGTGGTTTGACCTGGACGACGGTGCACCTCACCGTGGACAGCGGACAGGACCCGGTCGTTCACCATCTGCCCGACGGAGTCTGGTCCGGCCCGCCACGGTATCGCGTGAGTTTTCGGGGAACGCTGATCGAATGGTCGCTGGACGCCATCGGCTGGCTCGGTGAGTTCATCGCCGACCTGGCCGCCCGCGAAGGTGCCGGCGTCCCGCTGCTGCTGACGGTGAGCCGTCCGGCACCCGCCGGCGCGGCGATCTGAGCAGCCGATACCGAGGTCACAACACTCACGAGCCCGCACTCACGAGGCCGGCGACCGGGCCGACCACGATCACCGCCGGTGGCCGCACCCCGGCGGCCGCCGCGTCGTCCGCCACGGTGGCCAGCGTGGAGCGCAGGACCCGCTGGGTGCGCATCGTGCCGTCCTCGACGACGGCGACCGGGGTTTCGGCCGGGCGGCCGCCTTCCAGCAGCGCCTTGGCGAACTGCGGCAGCCGCTCGACGCCCATCATCAGCACGATCGTGCCGCGCATCCGCGCGAGCAGGGACCAGTCGACGAGCGAGCGCTCGTCCCCCGGGGCGACGTGGCCCGAGACGACCACGACCTCGTGCGCGACGCCGCGGTGGGTGACCGGGACGTCGGCGACCGCCGGCACCGCGAAGGCGCTGGTGATGCCCGGGACCATGGTCACCGGCACGCCCGCTTCGGCGCAGGCGAGGACCTCCTCGAAGCCGCGGCCGAACACGTACGGGTCGCCGCCCTTGAGCCGGACGACGAACTTGCCCGCTTTGGCCTTTTCGATCAGGGTCCGGTTGATCACGTCCTGGCTCGCCGCGCGGCCGTACGGGATCTTCGCCGCGTCGACGATCTCGACCTCCGGTGCCAGCTCGTCCAGCAGCTCCCGCGGCGCGAGGCGGTCGACGACCACCACGTCGGCGCGCGAGAGCAGCCGCCGGCCGCGGACCGTGATCAGGTCCGGGTCGCCCGGCCCGCCGCCGACCAGCGCGACGCCCGGCAGCTCGGCCTCGTCGCGACGCGGGGCGCGGCCGTCGGCGACCGTGCCCGAGTGGAGGCCGTCCAGCACGCTGTCGCGCACCGCCGCCGAGCGCAGCGGCTCACCGCCCGACAGCACGCCGAACAGCAGCCCGCCGTGACGTCCGGACGCGGGGGTCACGGCGCTGCCGGACTCGCCCTCGTCGGCGCGGACGCAGAACACGCGCGAGCGCTCGGCCTCGGCGCAGACCGCGGCGTTGACCTCCGGGTCGTCGGTGCAGGCCAGCGCGTACCAGGCGTCGGCCAGGTCGCCCTCGGCGTACCGGCGCTGGTGCCAGACGATCTCGCCCGCGTCCGCCATGCCGCTCACCGATGGGGTCGTGTGCGGTGACACCAGTTCCACCCGCGCGCCCGCGCGCACGAGGCGCGGCAGCCGTCGCTGGGCGACCGTGCCGCCGCCGACCATCACGACGCGGCGGCCGGCGAGCTGGAGTCCGGAGAGGTAGTGCGGGTCGTCCATGCCGGGCAGTCTGCCTGGCCGCGCTCGTCAGCGCTCGAGCAGGGCCAGCAGCTCGGCGTTGCCGAACATGGTGGCCGCCTCGATCGCCGACGGGGTGCCCGCCTTCGGGTCGGCACCCCCGTCGATCAGGGCTTTCACCACGTCCGGCTCGTTCTTGAACACCGCGCCCGCCAGTGGGCTCTGGCCGCGGTCGTTGACCCGGCCCGGGTCCGCGCCGCGCTCGATCAGGGCCGCGACGGCCTCGGCGTGGCCGTGGTAAGCGGCCAACATCACCAGCGTGTCGCCGCGGTCGTTGGTCAGGTTCGCCGGGATCCCGGCCTCGATGTAGGCGACCAGGCTCTTCGTGTCGCCCGAGCGCGCCATGCCGAACACGCGGGCCCAGAGGTCGAGCAGCTGCGGGTCGATTTCCTCGTCCGAAGGCGTGCCTGAGGTCATGGCCGCCAGTTTCCCACAGCCGGGGCCGACCCTCCCGGCGTTTCGGGAGGGCTGGTGGCAGGAACTTGATGCCCTGAAGGCCACCTTGAGGGACACAGCGACCCTCAAGGTGGCCTTCAGGGCCTCGCCGAGGCCGCTTCAGCCCCGCGATGACGACGGGTACGGCAGCAGCGCCATCTCGCGCGCGTTCTTGATGGCCGTGGCCACCTGCTTCTGCTGCTTCGGCGTCAGCCCGGTGACGCGACGGGCGCGGATCTTGCCGCGGTCGGAGACGAACTTCCGCAGCAGGTCGACGTCCTTCCAGTCGACCGTCCTGATCTTGTTGGCGTGCAACGGGTTCGCCTTGCGCCGGAAGACGCGCTCACGGTTCGGCACGCGGCTCACCAGCTGGACTTCGTGATGCCGGGCAGCTCGCCGTTGTGCGCCATCTGCCGCATGCGCACGCGCGAAAGGCCGAACTTGCGGAGGTAGCCGCGCGGGCGGCCGTCGGCGGTGTCGCGGTTGCGGACGCGCGTGGCGCTCGCGTCGCGCGGCATCTTCTGCAACGCCACCACGGCGTCCCCCTTCTCCTCCGGCGACGACGCGGGCGAGGCGATCACCGCCTTGAGCGCCCGGCGGCGTTCGACGTAACGCGCGGCGATGACCTTGCGCTGCTCGTTCTTCGCGATCTTCGACTTCTTCGCCATCAGCGCTCTTCCTTGAACTCGACGTGCTTGCGCGCCACGGGGTCGTACTTGCGCAGGACCATCCGGTCCGGGTCGTTGCGGCGGTTCTTCTTCGTGACGTACGTGTATCCGGTGCCGGCGGTGGACCGCAGCTTGATGATCGGCCGGATGTCGGTGCTCTTCGCCATCTAGAGCTTCACCCCCTTCGCCTTCAGCTCGGCCACGACGGACTCGATGCCGCGCTTGTCGATCGTCTTCATGCCCTTGGCCGAAACCTTGAGCCGCACGACGCGGCCGAGGCTCGCCACGTAGTAGCGGCGGGTCTGCAGATTCGGCTCCCAGCGCCGCGACGTCCGGCGGTGCGAGTGCGAGACCTGCTTGCCGTAGCCCGGCTTGCGGCCGGTGACCTGGCACACGGCTGACACGGACCCTCCCGAGTTGATAGTGACATTCGTTTTCAATTACGCTGCCACCGTACCCCGACCCGTCACCTGGAGCTTCAGTGACCCAACACCCGCGTGTCCCGCTCGTCCTCGTCAGCGGGCTCGCCCCGGAACCGAACGACGAGCTCGCCGAACTGCTGCGCCGCGACCGCCCCGGCGTCGCCGTGGTCCACCACGACCTGCGCCAGATCGGCGCCGGCGTCGTCCGCAGGCGGATCCGCCTCGGCCCGCGCGACGAGCTCACCGCCCTCGAACTCGCCCACGGCTGCGTCAACTGCACCCTGCGCGAAGACCTGCTGCCGCTGCTGCGCCGGCTCGCCCGGATGCCGGAGGTGAACCGGATCGTCGTGCGGCTCGACGAGGCCATGGAGCCCGAGCCGGTGAGCTGGGCGATCCAGCACGTGCTCGTCGGCGACCGGCCGGTGAGCGACGACGTCGAGGTCGAGGCGGTGTTCGCCGTCGTCGACTGCGCCACCTGGCTCGCCGACGCCACCGGCGACGAGCTGCTCGCCGAGCGCGCCCTGCAGGGCAGCCCCGAAGACGAGCGCACCGTCGCGCAGGTCGCGCTCGCCCAAGCCGAGTTCGCCGACGTGCTGGTGCTCGCCGGCGCGGCGGAGGACGCGTGGAGCGCGGCGAAGTCGGCGGCGGTGCTCGACCGGGTCGCCCCGTCGGTGCCGCGCGTCGAGCTGAGCCGCACCGACGTCGCCGCGCTGTTCGCCGCCGTCCCCGCCGACGCGCGCTGCGGCGAGGTCGGTGACATGCACGGCGCGCTGTTGCGTGGCCAGCCGCCGCTGCACCCGGACTGCGGCATCGAGCTGCTCGCTTTCACCGCGCAGCGGCCGTTCCACCCGGAGCGCCTGCACGACGCGATCGACCTGCTGCTCGACGGCGTCATCCGGACCCGCGGCCGGGCATGGGTGGCCAGCCAGCCGGACGTGGCGTTCTGGATCGAGTCGGCGGGCGGCGGCCTCGGGATCGGGCACGCCGGGCCGTGGCTCGCCTCCCCCGGCGGCCCGGACTGGGCCGAGGTCTCCCCCGAACGCCGCACACTCGCGTCGCTGCGCTGGGACCCGGTGCACGGCGACCGCGCGCAGGAACTCGTGGTGGTCACCGACCAGGCGGCGCCCGGGGAGATCGAGCACGCACTGCGCGGGGCGCTGCTGACCGACGAGGAGCTGGCCGCGGGCGAGGCGGCCTGGCGGGACTACCCCGATCCCTTCGGGGAATGGCACGAAGACCCGTGCGAAGACGACGACACCGAAGCGGACCGGCACGCGACGGCCGCCCACCGAAAGGACGAAACCCAGTGAAACCCGGCATCCACCCCGACTACCACCCCGTGGTCTTCAAGGACACCTCCACCGGGGACGCGTTCCTGACGCGGTCCACCGCCACCTCGGACCAGACCGTCGAATGGTCCGACGGGCACACCTACCCGCTCGTGACCGTCGACATCAGCTCGTGGTCGCACCCGTTCTGGACCGGGAACCAGCGGATCATGGACTCCGCGGGCCAGGTCGAGAAGTTCCACCGCCGGTACGGGCGGCGCACGCCGGGCGGCGCCCGCTGATGGCCGTCCCGAAGCGCAAGAAGTCACGCAGCAACACCCGTTCCCGGCGCGCGCAGTGGAAGGCGGCCGTGCCCGACCTGGTGCCGATCACTGTGGACGGTGAGCGGAAACTGGTGCCGCGTAAGCTGATCAAGCACTTCCACCGGTCGGGTCAGTGAACGTCACCGTCCTTTCCGGATTCCTCGGCGCCGGGAAGACCACCCTGCTCAACCACATCCTCGCCAACCGCGAGGGGCTGCGGGTGGCGGTGATCGTCAACGACATGAGCGAGGTGAACATCGACGCCGCGCTGGTGCGCGACGGCTTCTCCCGCACCGAGGAGCGGCTCGTGGAGCTGACGAACGGCTGCATCTGCTGCACCCTGCGGGAGGACCTGCTCGACGAGGTGGCCCGGCTGGGCGCGGACGGGCGGTTCGACCACCTGCTCATCGAGTCGAGCGGGATCTCCGAGCCGATGCCCGTGGCGGCCACATTCTCCTTCACGGGTGACGACGGCGCGCCCGTGCTGCAGAACGCCCGGCTGGACACCATGGTCACCGTCGTCGACGCGGTGAACTTCGGCCGCGAGCTGGCGGGCGGCGACTCTCTGGTCGAGCGCCACCTCGACCAGTACGAGGACGACGAGCGCACGGTCAGCGACCTGCTCATGGACCAGGTCGAGTTCGCGGACGTGCTGCTGCTGAACAAGACCGACCTCGTCCCGCCCGGCGAGCGGGACCGGCTGGTGGCCGCGCTGCGGCGGCTCAACCCGGCGGCCGACGTGGTCACGTCCAGCTTCGGCCGGGTCCCGCTGGACCGCGTGTTCGGCACCGGGCGCTACGACGCCGAGCGCGCGCAGGAGGCGCCCGGCTGGGTCGCCGAGCTGAACGGCGACCACGTGCCGGAGACCGAGGAGTACGGCATCTCCAGCGTCGTGTTCCGCGCCGGGCGCGCGTTCGACCCGTGGCGGCTGTGGGACTTCGTGACCGAACGGCTCGGGCCGGGCGAGTCCGGCCCGGGTGAGTTCGGCACCGTGCTCCGGTCGAAGGGGTTCTTCACGCTCGCGTCCCGGCCGGGCACGCTCGGGCTGTGGTCGCAGGCGGGCAGCGTCGCGCGGTTCGAGCCCCACGGCGTCGCCGACGGGCACCGGCAGGAGCTGGTGTTCATCGGCGTCGACCTGGACGGCGACGCCCTGCTGGCCGCGCTCGGCCGCTGCCTCACCGACGAGCCGGTGGCCGGTGACCCGTTCCCGGAGTGGGCGCCGGTGCACGCCCACTGAGACAAGGGAACACCGGCGCCCACTCCGGCAAACCGGGCGAAGTGTCACATTCCGCGGGGCTGTCTCGTCCCTGGGCGGACAGCCCCGTGGAAAGGAAGTCCATGTTCGCCGCCTACCTCACCGTCACCCTGCTCACCTCGGTCTTCACCGGCACCGCCGCCACGTTCTACCTGATCCGGCACGACTACCCGCTGGCGCAGGCCGACATGAAGGGCGTTCCGCGGTCGTGGGTACCGCTGCTGGGCGCGGCGCTGGCGGCGGGTTCGCTGGGGTTGCTGGCCGGGCTCGCCGTGCCGCTGCTGGGCGTCCTCGCCGCCGCCGGGCTCGTGCTGTACTTCCTCGGCGCGCTCGGTGCCCACCTGCGGGTGGGCTCCCGTCAGCTCGTCGGCGGGGTTGTGTTCCTGGCCCTTGCGGTGGCTTCCCTGGTGCTGAACCTCGGCTACCACACCCCCTGACCGAACTGCGCTTTTCAGTGCTGTCAGGGCGTTTCGCGAAGGTTGATCAACCCAGGTTTATCAGTCTAGGTTGACGATCGTGACGGACCGGATCAGCAAGGAACTGCTCCAGGCCGGGACCGACCTGCGGGTGGTGCTCGGCCGGCTGGTGCGGCGGATGCGGCAGGGGTACGTCGTCGGCGAGGCGACGCTGTCGGAAACCTCGGTGCTGTCCCGGCTCGACCGCGACGGCCCGGCCACGCCCGGCTGCCTGGCCGAGCTCGAGCGGGTCAAGCCGCAGGCCATGGGCGTGACGCTGGCCGGGCTGGTCGACCGCGGCCTGGTCACCCGCAGCCCCGACGCGGCCGACGGGCGGCGCGTGGTCATGTCCGTCACCGGGCCCGGCCGGAAGCTCCTGACCGACCGGCGCTCCCACAACGCCCGGCGGCTCACCCAGGCGCTGGCCGGGAAGTTCAGCGCCGACGAGCGCCGCAGGCTCATCGAGGTGATCCCGTTGCTCGAACGGCTGGCGGACGAACTGTGACCACCACGGCGACCGCGCCGGGCGGGCGCTACAAGTGGGTCGCGCTCTCCAACACCACCCTCGGCGTGCTGATGTCGGCCCTCGACGGGTCGATCGTGATCATCTCGCTGCCCGCCATCTTCCGCGGCATCGGGCTGGACCCGCTGGCGCCGGGCAACATCGGCTACCTGCTCTGGATGATCCTGGGCTACCTGCTGGTGTCCGCCGTGCTGGTGGTGACGCTCGGCCGGCTCGGGGACATGTTCGGCCGGGTGAAGATGTACAACGTCGGGTTCGTGATCTTCAGCGTCGCTTCGGTGGCGCTGTCGTTCGACCCGTTCCACGCGGCCGGCGGCGCGATGTGGCTGATCGGCTGGCGCATCGTGCAGGCCGTGGGCGGGTCGATGCTGACCGCGAACTCGGCGGCGATCCTCACCGACGCGTTCCCGCGCGAGCAGCGCGGCATGGCGCTCGGCATCAACCAGATCACCGCGCTGGCCGGGCAGTTCCTCGGCCTGGTGGCCGGCGGGCTGCTCGCCGAGATCGACTGGCGCGCGGTGTTCTGGGTGAGCGTGCCGTTCGGCATCCTCGGCACGGTGTGGTCGATCCGCAGCCTGCGGGAGATCGGCGAGCCGCGCCGGGCCCGGATCGACTGGGGCGGCAACCTCACCTTCGCACTGGGCACCGGGCTGCTGCTCGCCGCGATCACCTACGGCATCCAGCCCTACGGCGGCGCGGCCACCGGCTGGGGCAGCCCGTGGGTGCTCGGCGGGATCGGCGCCGGCGTGCTGCTGCTGATCGGCTTCTGCGTGATCGAGACGCGGGTGAAGGCGCCGATGTTCCAGCTCTCGCTGTTCCGGATCCGCGCGTTCAGCGCGGGCAACCTGGCCGCGCTGCTCACCGCGATCGCGCGCGGCGGGCTGCAGTTCATGCTGATCATCTGGCTGCAGGGGATCTGGCTACCGCTGCACGGTTACGCCTACGAGAAGACGCCGCTGTGGGCGGGCATCTACCTGCTGCCGCTGACGGTCGGGTTCCTCATCGCCGGGCCGGTGTCGGGCTACCTCTCCGACCGGTTCGGCGCGCGGCTGTTCTCCACCAGCGGGCTGGCGCTGGTCGCCGGGTCGTTCCTCGGGCTGCTCGCGCTGCCGGTGGACTTCAGCTATCCGGCGTTCGCCGCGCTGCTGGTGATCAGCGGGATCGGGCAGGGCATGTTCTCCGCGCCCAACACCTCCGCGATCATGAGCAGCGTGCCCGACCACCAGCGCGGCGTCGCCTCGGGCATGCGCGCGACCTTCCAGAACTCCGGCACCGCGCTGTCGATCGGCGTGTTCTTCTCGCTGATGATCGCCGGGCTGGCCGGCTCGCTGCCGCAGACGCTGACCGGCGGCCTGCTGGCGCACGGCGTGCCGGGCCCGGTCGCCGCGAACGTCGCGCAGCTGCCGCCGGTGAGCACGCTGTTCGCGGCGTTCCTCGGCAGCAACCCGATGGCACACCTGCTCGGCCCGGGTGTCCTTTCCGGACTGTCACCGGCCGGCGCGGCCGCGCTGACCGGCAAGGAGTTCTTCCCCAGCCTGATCTCCGGCCCGTTCCACCACGGGCTGGTCATCGTCTTCACGGCGGCCGCCGTGATGGCGCTGGTCGCCGGGATCGCCTCGGTGTCCCGCGGCAAGCGCTACTTCCACACCGAACCGGACAGTTCCGGCCCCGTCCAGGACAGTTCTGTCCAGGACAAGGAGAACGGATGAACGACACGCTCACCGCGGGCACCGTCACGATCACCGGGCACGGCGGCGACGAGATCGAGGCGTGCTGCGCCGTCAGGTACTAATCCGACGGCAGCCACGGCGGAAAGAGTCGCTACGAGCAAGTCAGCTGCAGCCCGTATCCGCCTGCTTTCGGTCGGATTAGTACCTGGCCCGGCCGCTGGACCCCGCGCCGCGCGGCGGCGTCGTGGTGATCCACCACATGCCGAGATGGTGCGCCGCTTCGCCGCCGAGGGTTACGCCGCGCTGTGCCCGAACCTGTACTCGCGGGAGGCGCCGGGCGCGAGCCCGGACGACGCCGCCGCCGCGGCCGTCCGCGCCGCCGGCGGGGTGCCGGACGAGCGGCTGGTCGGCGACGTCGAAGGCGCGGCCGCGTACCTCAAGTCGCTGGACAACGCGAACGGCAAGGTCGGCGTGATCGGCCACTGCTCCGGCGGCTGCCAGACGTTCCTGGCCGGCTGCTCGCTGCCCGTCGACGCGGCGGTGGACTGCTACGGCGCGTTCGTGGTCAACGAGCCGCCCGCCGGGATGCCGGCCACGATGAAACCGCTGCTCGGCCTCGCGCCGCGGCTGCCCGCCCCGCTGCTGGGCATCTTCGGCGCCGAGGACAAGTTCCCCGCGCCCGAGGAGACCGCGGTGCTCGCCGCCGAACTCGACCGGCTCGGCAAGGAGCACGAGTTCCACACCTACGACGGCGCCGGGCACGCGTTCTTCGCCGTCGACAGGCCGAGCTACCGCCCCGAGGCGGCCAAGGACGGCTGGGAGAAGATCCTGGAGTTCTACGGCCGCCACCTGGCCGCCTGACCGCCCCCGCCGTCCGACCGTCCAGAAGGGACAAAGCGCATGTGCACCTACCTGACCGAGAAGATCGCCGTCGAGGGCAGCGGCAAGGGCGCCCAGGGCTGGTTCGGCCTCAGCGAGGCGACGGTGTACGTCGACCACCCGACGCACGCCCGCTACGCGCACACGGTGAACATCGACTTCCTCAACCCGTCGAAAGGCCCGTCCGCGCGGGTGGCGCTGGAGCTGACCGAAGAGGACGCGCTGGCGCTGGCCGACGCGATCCACACCGCGCTGGGCGCCGCGCCCGCCGGGCTCGCCTCGCGTAACCAGTGACCGCCGGACCGGCCGACTTCCGTCAAGGCCTCCTTACCCGCGTCGGACGCGGGTAAGGAGGCCTTGACGGACTTTCAGCGGGACTGGTGCGGGCTGGGCGTGTAGAGCGCGCCCAGGAACTCCAGCAGCAGCCGCTCCCGCAGGGGTTCCGCGGCGGTGGCCAGCAGGGCGTTGATCGGGGCCATCCGGCCGGGCAGGCTGTCGCCGCCGGTCAGGCCCGCCGCGGCGAGCAGGCCGCCGAACTGTTCCGCCGTAAGGGTTTCCGGATCGAGCGCGGCAACGAACGCGGCCACGTCCGGGTCGACCGTGACGGGGCCCGCCGCCCGGGAAGCGGTGACCGAGCCGGTCAGATCGGCCAGGAACTCCGCCTCGCTGCCGTGGTTCGCGGCGGTCACGGTGAGGTGCAGGTTCAGCGGCGAGGACCCGTGCGCGAACTGCGGCTGCACGTACCAGCCGCGCGCCTTCATCTCGTCGGCGACGGTGAACAGGTCGAACCCCGCGCCGGCGGCGGTGAAGGCGATCAGCGTCGAGTCCGGGTCGCCGAGGATCCGCAGTCCGTCGATCCCGGAGACGCCCTCACGGATCCGCGCGACGGCCTCACGCGTCACCTCCGCCAGGCGCAGGTAACCCTCGTCGCCGAGGTGGCGGACCACCGCCCACGCCGCGGCGAGCGGGCCGCCGGAGCGGGTGCTCTGCAGCGTCGGGTTCAGCATCGTGTACCCCGGCCAGTCCGCGCTGGCGAAGTAGTGCGTCCGCCGCAGCCCGGCGTTCGCGTGCAGCAGCACGGAGACGCCCTTCGCGCAGTAGGCGTACTTGTGCAGGTCCACGGACAGGCTCGTCACCCCGGGCACGCGGAAGTCGAACGGCGGCACGGCGGCGCCGAGCCGCGCGAGGTAGGGCAGCACCCAGCCGCCGATGCAGCCGTCCACGTGCATCCGCACGCCGCGCGCGGCCGCCGCGGCCGCGATCTCCGGGACCGGGTCCACCACGCCGTGCGCGTAGGACGGCGCGCTGGCCACCACGAGCACAGTGGACTCGTCGATCGCCGCCGCCATCGCCGCGGGGTCCGCGCGGAAGGTCGCCGGGTCCACCGGCACGACGACCTTGCGCACGCCGAACAGGTGCGCCGCCTTGTGGAACGCCGCGTGCGCGGTCTCCGGCAGGACCAGGTTCGGCGCCGCGAGGTCCGGCCGGGCGTCGCGCGCGGCGAGCACCGCGAGCAGACAGGACTCGGTGCCGCCGGAGGTCACCGTGCCGACCGTCTCCGCGTCGCCGCCGAGGAGACCGGCCGTGGTGGCGACGAGGTCGTTCTCCATCCGCAGCAGGCTCGGGAACGCGGTCGGGTCCAGGCCGTTCGCCGAAGAGGCCAGCGCGTGCGCCGCCGCGGCGATCTCGTCCACTTCGGACAGACCGCTGTCGTAGACGTAGGCCAGCGTGCGCCCGCCGTGGGTCGGGAGGTCACCGGCGCGCAGCTCCCGCAGCTGGGCCAGCACGTCGGTCACGGCTGCGCGGCCGGCTTCGGCTCCAGCACCTTGCGGCGCAGCAGCGGGGCGGCGAGCGCGATCAGCACGGCCGGCAGCACGGACGAGCCGAGCAGGATCGCGGTGACCGCCGAGCCCGGCTGCGCGGCCGTGGCGTCCGTGCTGGACACGTACCCGCCCAGCTGCAGCACGATCCCGAACAGGCCGGGGCCCAGTGCCAGCCCGAGTGTCTCCGACGCCGTCCACACCCCCGCCGTGATGCCCGCGCGGGTCTCCCCCGTGCGCTCCTCCTCGGCGGTGATCAGGTCCGGCAGGATCGCCAGCGGGAACACCGAGATCCCGGCGTAGCCCACGCCCGAGAGCGCCACGAAGACCAGGGTGAGCGCGAACGGCAGCTCCTTGGCCAGGATCAGCCCGAGCAGGCCGACGGTGAACACCGCGGTCGCGATCCGGAAGCCGTTGAGCTTGCCGTAGCGACGGCCCAGCCGCGGCCACAGCGGCATCGTCACCAGCGCCGGGCCGACGAACCCGACGAACAGCGCCGTGCGGTAGCTCGGGTCGCCGAGCACGTGCTGCGCGAAGTACGGGATCGCCGCCAGCACCGTGCCGATGCCGAGCGCCTGGATGAAGTAGGTGCCCATCAGCCACCGGAACGGGCGCCACTGCGCGATGGTGCGCAGCTGCTGCTTGAAGCTGAGCGCGTTCGGCCGCAGCGAACCGACCGGCGCGCCCTTCAGGCCGGTGTAGACGGCGATCGTGGCGGCCAGGATGATCACGGCCATCACGACGCCCATCACCCGGTAGCCCGCGACACCGTCGAGCACGTCGGTGATCGCCGGCGCCGCGCCGCCCGAGACCAGGATGGCGACGGCGAGCACGCCGATCCGCACACTGGTGAGCTTCGTGCGCTCCTCGGCCGACTCGGTCAGCTCCGCGGGCAGCGCGTTGAACGGCACCTGGAAGAACGCGTACGCGGTGGCGCACAGGAAGAACGCGATCACCACGTACGTCGCGTCCGGGCCCGGGCTGCCGAAGCCGGGGTGGGCGAACAGCACGGCGAACAGGATCGCCACGCCGATGCCGCCGCGCAGCAGGAACCGCCGCCGGCTGCCGGTCTTCACCAGGTCCGCGTCCGACAGCCGGCCCGCGATCGGGTTGAACAGCACGTCCCACGCCTTGGGCACGAACACGATCACGCCGGCCACCGCGGCGGGCACCGCCATGGTGTCGGTCAGGTACGGCAGGAGGAGCAGGCCGGGCACCGTGCCGAAGGCGCCGGTGACGAACGAGCCGAGCGAGTAGCGGAATCTCGTCCGGCGGGGCAGCGGCGCCAATGGTCCTCCTCGAGGGCGGTCCGACGAACGCCATGACTAGTCGATCTTCGCCGGTCCCCGGTAGTGGTCGGGAGGAATCGTGCCACCGTCGTAATGCACTGCGTGTACCGGGCCGACCCCGCACCGTCCGCCGCCGGGACGCACCGGGCCGCACCGGGCCGCCGCCGCCCGGTCTTCGCCGGTCAGGACAGCGCGTCGGCCACCTTCGCCAGCGAGCCGGAGTCGCCGCGCAGCAGCAGCGTGGTCACCACGGTCTCCTCCCACGCGGCCAGCTCCTCACGGATCTTCGCGGCCGGGCCGATCAGCGACGTGTCCTCGACCAGCGAGGTCGGGATCGCGGCGACGGCCTCGGCCTTGCGCCCGGCCAGGTACAGCTCCTGCACCTTGTCGGAGACGTCGGCGTAGCCGAGCCGGGCGAACACGTCGTGGTGGAAGTTGACGCTCTTCGCGCCCATGCCGCCGATGTAGAGCGCGAGCGCCGGCTTGATCCAGCTCGCCGCCTCCTCGACGTCGTCGTGCACGATCACCGGGACCGACGCCGGCACCTCGAAGTCGGCCGCCGTCCGCCGGGCGCCCGGCCGCGCGAAGCCCTCGGCGAGCGCGGCGCGGTAGAACGCGTCCGCCTTGGGCGAGAAGAACAACGGCAGCCAGCCGTCGCAGATCTCCGCCGACAGCGCGACGTTCTTCGGCCCTTCGGCGGCGAGGTAGATCGGCAGGTCCTCGCGCAGCGGGTGCACGGTGGGCTTGAGCGCCTTGCCCAGCCCCGCGCCGCCGCGCAGCGGCAGCTGGTAGAACTGCCCGTCGAGCGTCACCGGCTCCTCGCGCGCCAGCACCTTCCGCACGATCTCCACGTACTCGCGCGTGCGCGCCAGCGGCTTCGGGTACGGCTGCCCGTACCAGCCCTCCACCACCTGCGGGCCGGACGCGCCCAGCCCGAGCACGAACCGGCCGCCCGAGAGGTGGTCGAGCGTCAGCGCGCTCATCGCCGTGGCCGTCGGGGTGCGCGCGGACATCTGCACGATGTTGGTGCCGAGCTTCACCGTGCTCGTGGACGCGCCGAGCCAGGCGAGCGGGGTGAACGCGTCCGAGCCGTACGCCTCGGCTGTCCACACCGAGTCGAACCCGAGCCGTTCGGCTTCGAGCACGGACTCCAGCGCCCCCGGGATCGGCCCGCTGCCCCAGTACCCGAGGTGGTAGCCCAGCTTCATGCGCGTTCCTCTCAGACGTTCGGCGAATAGTGCTCCGGCTTGCCCCGCTCGGCGAGCGGCGGCAGGTTCCTCCGTGGAGTCTCGACCAACGGCGCGCCCGCGGCCACCTCCCCGCGTGCGCGGCGCCAGCCGGCGCGGGCCCTCGGGTGGTAACGGCGGTCGCGCGGAACGAGCTTGAACAGCGCGTTGACCAGCTGCCCGGCCCGGCGGTGGCGGCGGGCGTCGCGGTCGGACCAGCTGAACCCGAGCAGCGCGCGCACCTCCGGGTCGTACATGCCGACGGTGAGCCACACGAAGTTCCGCGCGACCAGCACGGCGAGCGGGCGCCACAGCGCGTCCGGCAGCCACGGCAGGAACGGCGGCTTCGCCAGGCCCCGGAGGTCGAGCACGTCGCGGGTGGCCTTGTTGTCCTCCAGCACCTCGGCGCACATGTGCTTCCAGTAGCGCTGGAAGTCCTCCCAGGACTCCGGCACCGGGCGCATCGTCATGTCGTACATCCGCCACCAGCGGACGTGCTCGTCGAACAGCTGCCGCTTCTCCTCTTCGCCGATGCCGCCCATGAAATTGTCGGCGATCAGGATGGTGCTGACGAAAAACGTGGAGTGCGCCCAGTAGAAGGTGTCCGGGTCGAGCGCGTGGTAGCGGCGTCCCCGCGCGTCGACCCCCTTGATCCGGTCGTGGTACCCCCGCACCTCGAGCGCGGTGCGGTGCGCGGCCGGGCCGTCGTAGACCACGCCGCCGATCGGGTAGAGCGAGCGGAACAGCCGCTGCCAGCGTTCCTCGAAGAACCGCGAGTGCTGCTCGACGCCGGCACCGAGGCCCGGGTGCATGTTCTGCATCGAGCCGGCCCACAGCCCGATCAGCAGGCCGCGCCAGTCGCCGAAGTACTTCCACGTCAGCGAGTCCGGGCCCAGGGGCTCCGGTTCGTCCTTGCTCATCAGCGGCTCCTCGCCACGTCGGACAACTGACCACGGCCGTTGTCAGGTTAGGATGTGACAACGTACGTAGTCAACAGAGGAGCGCACATGCCGGGCCGGACGTGGGCGGGCACGACCCTGGACGACCGCCGGGCGGCGCGGCGGGAGCAGCTGGTCTCCGCCGGGCTCGACCTGCTCGGCACCGAGGGCAGCGCGGCGGTGAGCGTCCGCGCCGTGTGCCGGCACGCGAAGCTGACCGAGCGGTACTTCTACGAGAGCTTCGCCGACCGCGAGGAGCTGGTCGCGGCCGTCTACGAGCATGTTGGCGAGCAGGCCCGCGAGGCACTCACCGCCGCCGTCCGCGACGCGCCGGATGCCCGGCATCGGGCCGAGCGAGCCGTGACGGCGTTCGTGGAGCTGGTCCTCGACGACCCGCGACTGGGCCGGGTGCTGCTGCTCGCGCCGTTGACCGACCCGGCGCTGACCCGTCGCGGGCTGCACCTGATGCCGGTGTTCGCCGCGCTCGTCGGCGAGCAGCTCACCCGCGGCGACGAAACCGGCCGCCAGCTGGTGGCGGTCGGCCTCGTCGGCGCGCTGAGCAACGTCTTCATCGCCTACCTCGACGGCACCCTGCGCGTCGGCCGCGAACGCCTGGTGGCGCACTGCGTCCGGCTGGTGCTCGAGGCTGACGCGTTCGATCACGGCCGCCACTGACTCGTGAGTGTTTATGACGGTTCTAACCGTCATAAACACTCACGAGTCCTTTTCCTTCTGCAGCCGCAACGCGATGTCGATGATCATGTCCTCCTGGCCGCCGACGTACCGTTCGGCGCCCACGCGGTAGAGGATCTCGTGCGCCGGCACGCCGTAGCGCTCCGCCGCGCGCTCGGCGTGCAGCAGGAAACTGGAGTAGACGCCGGCGAAGCCCTGCACGATCGACGACCGGTCCATCACCGGCAGCCGCGTGAGGTACTTCTTCACCACGTTCTCGGCCGCGTCCATCAGCACGTCCTTGTCGACGCCGGTGCTCACGCCGAGCCGTTCGAACGTCGCCGCGAGCACCTCCGTCGGCGAGTTGCCCGCGCCCGCGCCGAGCGCCGCCAGCGAGCCGTCGATCTGCTTCGCGCCCGCGCGCTGGGCGAGCACGGAGTTGGCCACGCCGAAGCTCAGGTTCTGGTGCCCGTGGTAGCCCACCTGCGCGTCGCCGCCGAGCTCCGCGACGAGCGCCGCGACCCGGTCGCCCGCCTCCTCCAGGATCAGCGCGCCCGCGGAGTCGACCACGTACACGCACTGGCAGCCCGCGTCGACCATGATCCGGGCCTGCTTGGCCAGGTCGTCGGGCGCCGACATGTGCGCCAGCATCAGGAATCCGACCGTCTCCAGCCCGAGGTCGCGCGCGGCGCCGAAGTGCTGCACCGAAACGTCGGCCTCGGTGCAGTGCGTGGCGATCCGCACCGCGCCGGCGCCGAGGTCCGCGGCCGCGCGCAGGTCGGTGACGGTGCCGAGGCCGGGCAGCAGCAGGACGGCGATCTTCGCCCGCTTCGCCTCGTCGACCGCGGCCTCGATCAGCTTGCGCTCGTCGGTGAGCGAGAAGCCGTAGTTGAAGGTCGAGCCGCCGAGGCCGTCGCCGTGGGTCACCTCGATCAGCGAGATGCCGGCGTCGTCCAGCGCCCGCACGGTTTCGCGCACCTGCACTTCGGTGAACTGGTGCGCCATCGCGTGGCTGCCGTCGCGCAGCGTCGTGTCGACCAGCCTCACGTCCACAGTGGTCATGCCGCAGCCACCATTTCCGCCGCGAAGAGGTCTCCGACGCGGGCGGCGGCGGCCGTCATGATGTCGAGGTTGCCCGCGTACGTCGGCAGGTAGTCGCCGTTGCCCGCGACCTCCAGGAAGACGCCGATGCGCGCTTGTCCCCGCCACTCCGGCCGCGGCGGGTCGAACTGCGGGTCGGCTTTGAGCGCGTAACCCGGCACGTAACGCCGGACTTCCTCGGCCATCCGGTGGATCGACTCGGTGACCGCCGCGAAGTCCACGTCCGGGCCGACCGCGCAGAACACGGTGTCCCGCATGATCATCGGCGGCTCCATCGGGTTGATGATGATGATCGCCTTGCCCTTCGCGGCGCCGCCGACGCGCTCCAGGCCGAGCGCGGTGGTCTCGGTGAACTCGTCGATGTTGGCGCGGGTGCCCGGCCCGGCCGAGCGCGAGGACACCGAGGCGACGATCTCCGCGTACGGCACCGGTGTCACGCGCGAGATCGCGGCCACCATCGGGATGGTGGCCTGGCCGCCGCAGGTGATCAGGTTGACGTTGGGCACGTCCAGCCGCTCCGGCGGGTTGACCGCGGGACAGGTGAACGGGCCGATCGCCGCCGGGGTCAGGTCGACCGCGCGGATGCCCGCCTCCGCGTACCGCGGCGCGTTCGCCAGGTGCGCCTTGGCCGAGGTCGCCTCGAAGACGATCTCCGGCGGCTCCGCGCGCGCCAGCAGCCAGTCCACGCCCTCCGCCGATGTCTCCAGCCCGAGCTTCGCCGCCCGCGCCAGACCGTCGGACGCCGGGTCGACGCCCACCATGTACCGCACTTCGACCCGCTCGCTGCGCCGGAGCTTCGCCAGCAGGTCGGTGCCGATGTTGCCCGGGCCGACGATCGCGGCCGTGACCTTCCGTTCCGCCATGGTTCCCGACAGTCCTCGCCCCGATGGGGCACACTCAACCTGTGCGTACCACTGGGCGGAACGACGGCGAACGGGGTGACGGACTCGTCGCGGCCCGGATCGCGACGGTGCTGGGCGCGTTCCGGCCGGGTGACGACACCCTCGGGGTGTCCGAGCTGGCGCGGCGCACCGGGCTGGCCAAGACGACCGTGCACCGGCTGGCCGGGCACCTCGCCGACGCCGGCCTGCTGGAGCGGGAAGGGACCGCGCTACGGCTCGGGCTGCGGCTGTTCGAAATCGGGCAGCTCGCCATGCGCCGCCGTGGGCTGGTCGAGGCCGCGCGGCCGTACCTGGCCGACCTGCGCGAGGCGACGCGCAACACCGTGCACCTCGCCGTGCTGGAGGGCACCGAGGTGGTCTACCTCGACGTCCTGCGCGGGCCGGACGCGCCCGACCTGCCCTCGCGCATCGGCGGCCGGTTCCCCGCGCACGCCACCGGGGTGGGCAAGGCGATCCTCGCGTACTCGCCGGAATCCGTGGTGGCGCAAGTGATCGAGGCCGGGCTGCCGCGCGTCAGCAGCCGCACGATCACCGCGCCCGGCCTGCTGCGCCGCCAGCTCGCGCGCATCCACGACGACGGTATCGCGTTCGAGCGCGAGGAATCCGGCGTCGGTGTGGTGTGCGCGGCCAGCCCGCTTGTGGCCCCGGACGGGCATGCTGTTGCCGCCGTCTCGATCTCGGGGTGGGCTACGCGGATGCGCACGGAACGCGTGGCTCCGGCGGTCCGGACCGTGGCACTCGCGCTGTCTCGGACGCTCTCCGACAGCTGAACCGCTACAACGCCGCTGCGTCACGCTCCGCGTTGCCGTCCCGGCGGAGCAACGGGACATCGGCGAGCAGCCCGCGCCGCGCGAGTTCCGGACGGACGCCCTCGCCGAACCAGTAAGCCTCCTCCAGATGCGGATAGCCGGACAGCACGAACTCCGAGACGCCCGCCGCGTGGTACTCCTCGATCAGGTCCGCGACCTCCTCGTGGCTGCCGACCAGCGCCGTGCCCGCGCCGCCGCGGACCAGGCCGACGCCCGCCCACAGGCCGGGGTGGATCTCCAGGCCTCGCACGCCCGAGCCGAGGCGGCCGCCGTGCAGGGCGACCATGCGCTGCTGGCCGACGGATTCGCTGGCGGACAGCACCGCCTGTGACTTCGCCACCTGCTCCGGGCTCAGCGCGTCCAGCAGTTTCTGCGCCTCCGCCCACGCTTCCGCCGACGTGTCGCGCGTGATGGTGTGCAGCCGCACGCCGAAGCGCACCGTGCGGCCCGCCGCCTCGGCCAGCTCCCTGACCTTGCCGATCTTCTCCGCCACCTGCGCGGGCGGCTCGCCCCAGGTCAGGTAGACGTCGGCGTGCCGGGCCGCGACCGGGAGCGCGGCCGGGGACGAGCCGCCGAAGTAGATCGGCGGCACCGGGTCCGGCGCGGCCAGCGTGGTCGCGCCCTCGACCTTCAGATGCTCGCCCGCGAAGTCGAACGGCTGGCCCGACCACACGCCGCGCACGATGGTCAGGAACTCGTCGGTCCGCGCGTACCGGGCGTCGTGGTCGTGCCAGTCGCCGAACCGGCGCTGCTCCACCGCGTCCCCGCCGGTGACGATGTTCAGCAGCACCCGCCCCTGCGACAGCCGCTGGAAGGTGCCCGCCATCTGCGCGGCCAGCGTCGGCGAGATGACCCCGGGCCGGAACGCGACCAGGAACTTCAGCTTCCGCGTCTCCTGGATCAGCGCCGCTGTGGTCAGCCACGCGTCCTCGCACCAGGTGCCCGTCGGCGTCAGCACGCCTTCGAAACCCTGCTGTTCGGCGGCGCGCGCGACCTGCGCGAGGTACTCGAGGTCAGCCGGGCGCTGCGCCCGCGGGCCGGAGGACTTGCTGGCGTGGAAGCGTTCCACGATCGTCCGGCCGTCCCCCGTGGTCGGCAGGAACCAGTGCAGCTTGACGCTCATCCGTTGCTCCTCGCGGCTTCGATCTCCGGGCCGTAACGACGGTCGGCGAACTGGGCGAAGTCCACCTTCCCGGGGAGGGTCTTGTCTTCGGTGAAGGCGTCCGCCAGCTGTTGCTCGGACGCGATGACGGAGTCGTCCAGCGGCGCCGGCACGTCGCGCCCGGCGTCCACTGACTTCTGCGCGACCGGCAGCGAGAGCCCGGTTTCGGTGGCCCACACCTTCGACCACTCGTCGTGGTGGGTGCCGGACCACAGCTGCGCCTTGACCACCCGCGTCACGAAGTCCTTGATCGCGGCGTTCTTGCCGGGGTCGGCCAGCGCCGCCGTGCTCGCGGTCTCGAACGCCAGCCCGTTGGAGCTGCCTCGGCCGTCCGCGAGCACGCGGGCGTGCGCGTCGAGCTGCGCCTGCGCGGTGTAGGGATCCCAGATCGCCCACGCGTCCACCTGGTGCTGGGTGAACGCGGCGCAGGCCTCCGAGGGCTGCAGGAACGAAAGCTTGACGTCCTTGGTCGTCAGCCCGGCGTTCTTCAGCGTGTTGAGCAGCTGCCCGTGCGCGGAGCTGCCCTTCGCCACGGCGATGGTCTTTCCCTTGAGCGCCTGGACGTTCTGCAGCGGCGAGTCCGGCGGCACCAGGACCGCCTCGCGCTCCACGTTGCTCTTCGCGACGCTGACCACGGAGATCTTCGCCTTCGAGGCGGCCGCGAAGATCGGCGGTGTGTTGCCCACGCGGCCGATGTCGATCGCGCCGGCCGAGGCGGCCTCCAGCAGCGGCGGGCCGGAGGTGAACGTCGACCATTCGATCCGGTACGGCAGGTTGCCGAGCTGGTTCGCGGCCGTGAGCAAGGACTTCACGCCGCCCTTCTGATCGCCGACGCGCAGGGTCACCTTCGCCAGATCGGCCGGCGAAACGGCGGCGGGCACGGGCACGGGCCCGGTCGCCGTGCTGGTGGACGAGCACGCGGTCAGCCCGCCCAGCATCAGGGCCGCGGCCGCCACGGCCTTCGCGCTACGCAGGTGCACCTTCGGTCACTCCCAGGTCGGCCAGCACGCGCGTGCGCACGTCGGCGTGGTCGGTCAGCGTCCGCGGCCGGGCCTGGCCGAGGACGTGTTCGGCGACGATCCGGCCCTCGTCGAGGACGAGGATCCGGTCGGCGAGCAGCAGCGCCTCGTCGACGTCGTGGGTCACCAGCAGCACGGCCGGAGCGTGCTTGCGCCAGAGGTCTTCGACGAGCCGGTGCATCGCGATCCGGGTGAGCGCGTCCAGTGCGCCGAACGGCTCGTCGAGCAGCAGCAGGTCCGGCTCGCGCACCAGCGCCCGGGCGAGCGAGAGGCGCTGGGCCTCGCCGCCGGACAGGGTCAGCGGCCAGTCGTCGGCGTGGGCGGCCAGGCGCACCTCGTCGAGCGCGCGTTCGGCGACGGCGCGGTTGCGCGCCTGGGACCGGCCGTCACGGCGCAGCCCCAGCACGACGTTGCGCCACACTTTCCGCCACGGCAGCAGGCGCGGCTGCTGGAACGCGACGGACACCGTGCCGTCCACGCCCGCGGTGCCCTCGATCTCGCCGTCCAGCCCGGCGAGGACCCGCAGCAGCGTGGACTTGCCGGAGCCGCTTCGGCCCAGCAGAGCCACGAACTCGCCACGGCCGATCTCCAGGTTCAGTCCACTCAGGACGGTCCGGTCGCCGAAGCGCTTGGTCAGGCCGCGGACCTCGACCACGGGTGCGGTCAGCTCGCGCGCCATCGCAGGGCCCTCCGTTCCAGCAGGCGCACCAGCGCGTCGGTGACCAGGCCGAGCACCGCGTACACGATGAGGCCGACCACCACCACGTCGGTGCGGAGGAATTCGCGGGCGTTGTTGATCAGGTAGCCGATGCCGGCGTCGGCGTTCACGGTCTCGCCGACGATCAGCGCGAGCCACGCGAGGCCGAGCGACTGCCGCAGCCCCACCAGCGTCTGCGGCAGCGCACCGGGCAGGACCACGTGCCACAGCCGTTCGGCCCGGGTGAAGCCGAGCGCCCGCGAGGCCTCGACCAGCCGCTCGTCCGCGGTGCGGATTCCCGAGTGGACGTTGAGGTAGAGCGGGAAGGCGACGCCGAGCGCGACGAGCACGATCTTCGTCTCCTCGCCGATGCCGAACCACAGGATGAACAACGGGATCAGCCCGAGGAACGGCAGTGTGCGCAGCATCTGCACGGGCGGGTCGACGAGCGCCTCGCCCCAGCGGGACAGGCCGGCGACGATCCCGAGGAGCACGCCGACCGCGGCGCCGAGCGCGAACCCCGCGCCCACCCGGCCCAGCGACACGACGAACGCGTCGCCCAGCTCGCCGGTGCGCGCGACTTCGATGCCGCTCTGCAGGACTGTCCACGGTGAACTCAGCTTGTCCGGCGACAGCACGCCGGTGGCGCTGGCGACCTGCCAGGCCACCAGCAGCGCGACCGGGCTGATCCAGCGGCGGAACGACGGCAGCCGCCGCCGGGCCCGCCGCGGCGGTGCTCCGGACGCGGCCGGATCGGCGCGCGTCAGCACGCCCGTGGTGGAAATCGACACGGATTTCTCCCGGGTTTTCGGTGCGGGGAAAGAGGATTCGCGCTCAGGGGCGACGACAGGCCGCGCTCGCCTGCTGCCGGAGATCGACGAACAGGCGCCTGACGAGCAGCGCGGCGCGGTTCATGCCCCGAGCATCAAGTCACCGGGTGGCGAAGTCAATGCACGACGGCAGGCTCCCACGCAGTGAAACCCCGCACCCGCTTGTGCCGCGTTTGTTCGGCAGCGCAGGCGGGAAAACCGGGCCGGGTGTCTCAGCCGCCGAACATCCGGTGCCATTCGGCGAGCGAACGCGGCCGGAAGACGAAGTTCGTCTGCTTCACCGAAGACAGCGTCGCCGACGGTTCGGCCGAGTACTGGTGCCCCGGGTAGACCACCGGGTCGCCCGGCAGCGCCGCCAGCCACTGGAGGCTGCGGTAGATCGCGTCGGCGTCGCCGCCCGGGAAGTCGGTGCGGCCGCAGCCTTCGAGGAACAGCGTGTCGCCGGAGACGAGGCGGTCGCCGACCAGGAAGCACTGGCTGCCGGGCGTGTGGCCGGGGGTGTGCAGCAGGCGGATGCCGATCGAGCCGACCGTCAGCACGTCGTCGTGGTCGTGGGCGGTCAGGTCGGTGGCCGAGACGCCGGTGGCGCGGCGGACCCATTCGGCTTCGTCCGCGTTCACGTGGATCGGCACCGGGTCGACCGCGAGCAGCTCGGCGATGCCGGGCAGCGGCAGGCCCATCATCTCCCCGCCGACGTGGTCGGCGTGGTGGTGCGTGGCGAGCACGCCGGTGAGCCGCATGTCGTCGGCGGCGAGCACGTCCAGCAGGTCCCGCACCGCGTAGGCGGGGTCGACGAGCACCGCTTCCCCGGTCTCGCGGTCGCCGATCAGGTAGGCGAAGTTGACCATCTGCGTCGCGAGGGGGTCTCCCACCGCGAAGTCCCGGCCGGCGAGCAGTTGGCGGAAGTACAGCTGGTCTGCCATGCGGGGCAGCCTATCCGCCGCCGGTCACTCCCCCACTTCGCCGTCGGCCAGCTCGCGCAGCGCGTCGAGGTGGCCGACGTGCCGGGCGGTCTCCTGGACGACGTGGGCCAGCACCCAGCGCACCGTGAACTCCCCCGACCGCCTCGTCCGGTCGTCGGCGGCCAGCCCGGCCAGCGAGGCCGCCGAGTGCGCCCACTCCTCTTGGTAGGCGGCGACCACCGAGGCCGGGTCGTCTTCGGCCGCGACGTCCCAGCTCGGGTCCGGCGAGCCCATCCACAGCGAGGGCAGCGCCGCGCCGCCGGCCTCGACCGAGAGCCACCAGCGCTCGACCGCGATGAGGTGCTTCACCACCCCCAGCGCGCTCGTCCGGGGTGACGCCGGCAGCGGCGTCGCCACCGCCTGCTCGCGGGACAGCCCGGCGAGCTTGTTCACGGCCGTGGCCCTCAGGAAGTCCAGGAACCGCGTCTGGACGGTGAGCTCGTCGCCGCTCAGGGGGTCGGGCCAGGCCCGCTCGACACTCGAACTGCTGTTCGACATGGCGAGGAGCGTACCGCAGGCCGCCCGGCATAGGGTGGGGATCATGGTGTGGGGACTTCTATGCGCGTTGCTTTCCGCGGTGGCGTACGGCGTCGCGTCCGTGATGCAGGCCGTCGCGGCCAAGGCGGCGCCGGACGCGGGGGCGGGCGTGGACCCGCGGCTGCTGCTTCGCGTGCTGCGGCAGTGGAAGTTCGTGCTCGGCCTCGGCCTCGACGTCCTGGGCTTCGTCGCGCAGATCGCCGCGCTGCACGTACTGCCGCTGTTCGTCGTGCAGGCGGCGCAGGCCGCCAGCCTGGCCGTGACGGCGGTGGCCGCGCGGGTGTTCGGCGTGCGGCTCGGGGCTCGCGAGTGGACGGCCGTCGCCGTGGTGTGCGCGGGGCTGGCGCTACTCGGCGGTTCGGCCGCGAGTGAGGGCTCGAACGAGGTGGGGCTGGGCTTCCGGCTCGTGCTCGCGGGCGCCGTCGTGGTGCTCGGGCTGGCCGGCGTCGCCGCGGGCCGGGCGAGCCGGCGCGTGCGGACGCCGGCGCTGGGCCTGGTCGCGGGGCTGTGCTTCGGGGTCGTCGCGATCTCCGGCCGGGTCATGCCCAGCCTGGCGCCGCTGGACCTGCTCACCGACCCGGCGCTCTACATCGTCGCCGTCGCCGGCGGCCTGGCGATGCTGTTCTACGCCACGGCCCTGCAACGCGGCAGCGTCACCACGTCCACCGCGATGATGGTGCTCGGCGAAACCGTGCTGCCGTCGCTGATCGGCATCGTCCTGCTCGGCGACCGCACCCGGCCCGGCTTCGTCCTCGTCGCCGTCGCGGGCTTCGTCCTCGCCGTCACCGCGGCACTCGCACTCGCCCGGTTCGGCGAACCCGCACCGATCGAACAGCAGGCCACCGTCCACTGAGGCCGCGCCCGCGGCTCGCTCAGCCCGGATTCCGGCGGTGCGGCCCGCTCAGGCCGCCAGGCTTGCGGGCCGATCACCGGACCATCGCCCGGCTTCGTCCCCATCGCCGTCGCGGGCTTCGTCCTCGCCGTCACCGCGGCACTCGCACTCGCCCGGTTCGGCGAACCCGCACCGATCGAACCGCAGGCCGCCATCCACTGAGGCCGCGCCGCGCCGTCAGCCCCGGTTGCGCCGCCACTGGCTCGACAGCAGCCACATCAGGTACAGCCCGCCGATGGCGCCGGTCGCGATGCCGACCGGCAGGCCCTCCTCGCCGAAGACCAGCCGGGTCACCAGGTCGCTCGCCACGAGCAGCAGCGCGCCCATCAGCGCCGCCGACACCAGGGTGGGCCGCGCCGAGCGGGCCAGCCGCTTCGCCAGCTGCGGGGCCGCGAGCGCGACGAACGCGATCGGCCCGGCAGCCGCGGTGGCGACCGCGCACAGCGTGACGCTGACCGCGATCAGCACCATGCGGGTGCGTTCGACCGGCACCCCGAGGCCCTTCGCCGAGTCGTCGCCCATCTCCAGCAGCGAAAGCCGCCGGCCGTAACCGAAGGCGATCGGCAGCAGGATCACCACCGCGATCCCGACCGGCACGACCTCTTCCCAGCCGCGCCCGTTGAGCCCGCCGACCAGCCAGGCCTGCGCCGAGTACGCGTCCTGCAGGGACGCGCGCGTGATCAGGTACGAGTTGAACGCGGTCAGCATGGCGGCCACGCCGATGCCGACCAGGATCAGCCGGAACCCTTGCACCCCACGGCGGAACGCGAGCAGCCCGACCACCAGCGCGGTCAGCAGGCCACCGGCCAGCGCGCCGAGCGCCACCGACGAAGACCCGCCGTGCGCCAGCACGATCACCAGCAGCGCGCCGGTCGCCGAACCCTCGGTGAAGCCGATCACGTCCGGGCTGCCCAGCGGATTCCCGGACAAGCTCTGCAGCACCCCGCCGCTGACCCCGAGCGCGCCGCCGACCAGCAGCGCCACCAGCAGCCGCGGCAGGCGCAGCGTCGTCACGATGAACTCGGTCCCGGCGTCGCCGAAGCCGAACAGCGTCTTCACCACGTCGCCGAACGACAGCGGGTAGTCCCCGGTCGTCATACTCACCGCGCTCAGCAGGAAGACCAGTACGAACAGCACGATCCCGACGACCAGCGCGCGCGGCGCCACCCGGACCGAAACCCGGCCCGTACCAATCGGTTTTTCCTTCACCGCGTTCACAGGCGCGCCAGCTTCCGGCGACGGCACAGCGCGATGAACACCGGGGCGCCGAGGAACGCCGTCACGATGCCCACCTGCAGCTCTTCCGGCGGGTTGAGGATGCGCCCGAGCACGTCGGCGCCGATCAGCAGCACCGGCGAGAGCACCATCGAATACGGCAGCACCCACCGCTGGTCCGGGCCGACCATGATCCGCACGGCCTGCGGCACGGCCAGCCCGATGAACGCGACCGGCCCGATCGCCGCCGTCGACGCGCCGCACAGCAGCGTCACCGCGATCGCGCCGAGCACCCGCGTGCGGCCGATGTGCGCGCCGAGCGCCTTGCCGGTCTGCTCGCCGAGCGCCAGCACGTTCAGTGGCCGCGCGAGCAGCAGCGCCAGGATGATGCCGACCGCGATGAACGGCGAGACCTGCAGCAGCACGTCGCCGCGGCGGCCGCTGAGCGAGCCGACGTTCCAGAACCGGAACTGGTTGAAGGTGTCCGGGTCGATCAGCAGCACCGCGCCGATGTAGGCCTGCAGCACGGCGGTCAGCGCCGCACCCGACATCACCAGCCGGTCCGGCGTCGCGCCGGCCCGCCCCGCGGTGCCGAGCAGGTAGACGGCCACCGAAGCGATGGCCGCGCCGAGGAACGCGAACCAGACGTAGCCCAGTACCCCGGTCACCCCGGCGAACGCGATGGCCGAGACCACCGCCGCCGCCGCGCCGTTGTTGACGCCCAGCAGGCCGGGATCGGCGAGCGGGTTGCGCGTCAGCGCCTGCATCACCGCGCCGGCCAGGCCGAGCGCGGCGCCGACGAGCGCGCCCAGCAGCGTCCGCGGGATCCGCTGGTCGTGGATGATCACCGCGTCGGCCGAGCCGTCGTTGTGCCACAGCACCGACCAGGTGGACGCGAACGGGATGCCCTTCGAGCCGACCCAGATGCTGAGCAGCATGACCAGCACGAGCACGCCGGCCGCGCACAACAGGCCGGCGCCGCGCAGGGCCCGGGCTCGCGCGCGTGGTGCGGGCGGCGGATCCGCCCGCGGCACGGGCGGACTGGCGCTCACGACCACGAAACCTCCTGGGGACCGGGACCTCATCGGGAGCCGTTCTTAGACTAGCCTTACCTATCAAGACAGAGCGCAGGCGGGACTGATTGGAGGGCGCCGGTGACGACGGCTGCAGCGACCACCGGGCGGGACGTGCTGCGGAGCGCGATCGCCGGGCAGCGGAAGCCGGTGGTGCTCGCCTCCGTGCTGGCCGCCACCCACCAGGGCGGCGAGGCACTGGTGCCGGTCGTGATCGGCGTGGTGATCGACCGCGCCGTCGCGGACAGCTCCGTGCTCACGCTCGTGCAATGGCTGGGTGTGCTCGGCGTGGTGTTCCTGGTCCTGTCGTACAGCTACCGCTTCGGCGCGCGGGCGGCCGAACGGGCTTCGGAACTCGCCGCGCACGACATCCGGCTGCGGCTCAGCCGCCGGGTGCTGCACCCGCGCGGTGGCGCCGAAAACGGCGCGCTGGCGGGTGAGCTCGCGAGCGTCGGCACCTCCGACGCGCGCCGCGTCGGCATGGTCGACGCCGTGCTGCCGTTCGGGTTCTCCGCGCTCGCCGGGCTCGTGGTGAGCGCGGTGGTGCTGCTGCGGATGTCCGTGCCGCTCGGGCTGCTCGTGCTGCTGGGCACGCCGCCGCTGCTGTTGCTGGCGCACCTGATCGGCAAGCCACTGGAACGGCGCAGCGAGGTGGAACAGGAGCGCGCGGCCCACGCTTCGGGCGTCGCGACCGACCTCGTCGCGGGCCTGCGCGTGCTCAAGGGCATCGGCGCGGAGCCCGCCGCGGTCGCGCGGTACCGCCGGACCAGCCAGGACTCGTTGCTGGCCACGGTGAAGGCGGCCCGCGCGCAGGCCTGGCACAACGGCGCGCTGCTCGCGCTGACCGGCATCTTCATCGCCCTGGTCGCCCTCGTCGGCGGCAACCTCGCCGCGAACGGCGACATCACCATCGGCGACCTCGTCGCGGCGGTCGGGCTCGCCCAGTTCCTGCAGACGCCGTTCTCGATTTTCGCCTGGGTCAACGGGCAGCTGGCCCAGGGCCGCGCCTCGGCCGGCCGGGTCGCGGCCGTGCTGAACGCGCCGCTCGCCGTGCCGGACGGCGAGGCCGGCCTGCCCGCGCCCGCCGGCGGCCGGGTCGAGCTTTCCGGTGTCACCCAAGGAAAGCTGCGCGGGCTCGACCTCGCCGTGCCACCCGGCCAGCTGCTCGGCGTGGTCACCACCGACCCCGCCGCGGCCACCGACCTGCTCGACTGCCTCGGCCGGTTCACCGACCCGGCGGCGGGCACCGTGCGGGTCGACGCCGCCGACCTGTCCACAGTGGACCCGGACCGGGTCCGCGAGGTCGTGCTCGTCGCCGCGCACGACGCCGACCTGTTCGAGGGAACCCTGGAGGAGAACGTGCGAGCGGGAGCGACCGGACTGTCCGACGGCGTGCTGTCCGCCGCGGCCGCCGACGAGGTGGCGAGCACGCTGCCCTCGGGCACGGCCACGGCGGTCACCGAGCGCGGGCGGTCGCTCTCGGGCGGGCAGCGGCAGCGCGTCGCGCTCGCCCGCGCGCTCGCCAGGGACGCCCCGGTGCTCGTGCTGCACGACCCGACCACGGCGGTGGACACGGTGACCGAGGCCCGCATCGCCGACGGGGTCGCCCGGCTCCGCCGCGGCCGCACCACGATCGTCGTCACCACCAGCCCGGCGCTGCTCGCGGCCACCGACCGAGTGGTGCTGCTCGAGGACGGCCGGGTGGTCGCCGACAGCGACCACGCCGGGCTGGTCCGAGAGCGCGCCGACTACCGCGCGGCGGTGCTGTCATGAACGACGCTGTCACGACCGGCCGTGAGCTCCTGCCGACGGCCGGCGGCCCCCGGATCCGCGCCGTGCTCGGCGACCTGATTCGCCGTTCGAAGGGCCGCGCGCTCGGCTCGTTCGCCTTCATCGTCGGCGCCACGGCGGTCGGCCTGCTCACCGCGCCGCTGCTGGGCCGGGTCGTCGACCTGGTCGCGCAGCACCGGCCGGCGACGGACCTGGTCACCCCTGTGGTGTCGCTGGTGCTGGTCGCGGTGGTGTCGGCGATCGCGACGGCGCTGGGCGTGTCGATGCTCGCCCGGCTCGGCGAGACGATGCTGGCCGACCTGCGCGAGCGGTTCGTCGACCGCGCCCTGAGCCTGCCGCTGGAACAGGTCGAGAAGGCCGGCTCCGGCGACCTGACCACCCGCGTCACCAACGACGTCTCAGTGGTCGCCGAAGCCGTGCGCGAGGCGCTGCCGGAGCTGGGCCGCTCAGTGCTGACGATCGTGCTGACACTCGGCGCGATGGCCTTGCTCGACTGGCGGTTCCTGGTCGCCGCGCTGCTGTCCGTGCCGATCCAGCTGCACACCGTCCGCTGGTACGTGCGGCAGGCGAAGCCGCTCTACGCCGCGCAGCGCGCCGCTGTCGGCTCGCAGCAGCAGCAGTTGCTGGACACCATCGGCGGCGCCAAGACCGTGCGCGCGTTCCGGCTGGCCGACCAGCACGTGGAGCGCGTCCGGGCCCGGTCCGAGGGCGCGGTGGAGCTGGCGTTGCGCGGGATCCGGCTGGTGACACGGTTCTTCGGGCGGCTGAACCTGGCCGAGTTCATCGGCCTGTCCGCCGTGCTCGCCGCGGGTTACCTGCTGGTGGGCGCGAACCTGGCGACGGTCGGCGTCGCGACCGCCGCCGCGCTCTACTTCCACAGCCTGTTCGGCCCGATCAACACCGCCCTCGCACTGGTCGACGACGCGCAGGCGGCGGCCGCGAGCCTGGCCCGGCTGATCGGCGTCGCCGACCTGCCCGCACCGGCCGAACCGCAGCGGCCCGGGCGGCCGGTGGACTCCTCGGTCAAGGCGACCGCGGTCGGTCACTCCTATGTGGACGGTCACCCGGTGCTGCGGGAGGTCGACCTCGACCTCTCCCCCGGCGAGCGCGTCGCGCTGGTCGGCGCGAGCGGCGCCGGGAAGACGACGCTGGCGAAGCTCGTCGCCGGCATCCACCGGGCCAGTTCCGGCGCGGTGTCGCTCGGCGGCGTCCCGCTCGACGAGCTGGGCCCGGCCCAGACCCGGCGCACGGTCGCGCTCATCAGCCAGGAGGTGCACGTCTTCAGCGGCACCCTGGCCGACGACCTGCGCCTCGCCCGCCCCGAGGCGAGCGACGAGGAGCTGCGGGCCGCGTTGACGGCCGTCGGCGCGCTCGGCTGGGCCGAGGCCCTGCCGGACGGGCTCGCGACCGTCGTCGGCGAGGGCGGGCACCAGCTCACCGTCACGCAGGCGCAGCAGCTCGCCCTGGTCCGCCTGGTGCTGGCCGACCCGCCGGTGGCGATCCTGGACGAGGCCACCGCCGAGGCGGGCAGCGCGGGCGCGAAGACGCTCGAAGCGGCCGCGGCGGCGGCGCTGTCCGGACGGACCGGGCTGGTCGTGGCGCACCGGCTCACCCAGGCGGCGGCGTCGGACCGGATCGTGGTCCTCGACGCGGGCGCCGTGGTCGAGACCGGAACGCACGACGAGCTGGTGGCCGCGGGTGGTGCGTACGCGACGTTGTGGGCCGCCTGGTCGGGGCAGCGCGAAGTCACGACGTGAGCGCTGTACGCGACGTTGTCGCCGCTTGGTCTGGGTAGCGAGCCGCAACGTGAGCCGTACGCGACGTTGTGGCCGCTTGGCCGGGGTAGCGAGCCACAACGTGAGCGGCGCCGCAGCCGTCATCCTTGCGTCGGCGGCCGAGAACGTCTTAGGTTAGCCAAACCTGATTAATCGAGATCGACCGCAAAGGACCGATGATGGCCCGCTTCCCCCTTCTGTCCGCCGTGCGCGGGCGCGCCCGGATCGCCGGGGCGCTGACCTCGGCGCTCCTGCTGGCCGGCGTGCTCACGGCCTGCGGTTCCGGCTCCGACACCGCGGCCGCGCCGGGCGGGTCGTCCGGCGCCACGGACCCGGGCGCGTTCCCGGTCACCATCGACCACAAGTACGGCTCGACGAAGATCGAGAAGGCGCCGCAGCGGGTGGTCACCGTCGGCCTCACCGAGCAGGACGCGCTGCTGGCCCTCGGCGTGGTCCCGGTCGGCACCACGGAGTGGCTGGGCAACTTCCCCGGCGCGGTCGGCCCGTGGGCCAAGGACAAGCTCGGCAACGCGCCGCTGCCGACCGTGCTGAAGGACTCCGACGGCCCGCAGTTCGAGAAGATCGCCGCGCTGAAGCCGGACCTGATCATCGGGCTGTACTCCGCGCTGACGCAGGAGCAGTACTCGACGCTGTCGAAGATCGCGCCGACGATCGCGCAGCCCAAGCAGTACAACGACTACGGCATCCCGTGGCAGGAGGCGACGAAGACGGTCGGCAAGGCGGTCGGCAAGGCCAAGGAGGCCGACCAGCTGGTGCAGGGCGTCGAGGACCAGTTCGCCAAGGCGCGCTCGGCGCACCCGGAGTTCGCCGGCAAGACGGCCCTGATGGCCACGCAGTACGACGGCTACTTCGTCTACGGCAGCGAGGACCCGCGCTCCCGCATCCTGACCGACCTCGGTTTCAAGCTGCCCGCGAACCTCGACCAGGCCATCGGCGACAAGTTCGGCGCGAACATCAGCGCCGAGCGCACCGACCTGCTGAACGTCGACGCGCTGGTCTGGATCGTCGACACGATCGCCAACGGCCAGGCCACCCTGGCGAAGGACAAGCTGTACTCGGGCCTGAACGTCGCGAAGCAGAAGCGCGAGGTCTTCATCGAAGACTCGAGCACCTACGGCAGCACGACGTCGTTCGTCAGCGTGCTGAGCCTGCCCTACCAGCTGGAGCGCCTCGTGCCCCAGCTCGCTGCGGCCGTGGACGGGAACCCGGCCACCGAGGTGAAGCCCGCCGGCTGATCCGTCCACACTGGACAGTTCGGCTGCTTCGACCAGCCGGGCCTCGGCGTCCTCGAGATTTCACCGGTCGGCCCCTGCCAGGCAAGCTCTCCGCCCGCCCGGCAGGGGCCGACCGGTGTTTCGCGGGAGGTACGGGGTGGCGCCGGGGTGCGGCCGTCAGCGGAGCCTTGACGTGTAGCCATGTGGGTGACGACCATACGTTCGATTCGCCGGTATTCTTGCTGGGTGAGTACCACCACGGGCACCCGCGAGGCATGGCAGCTTCCGGATGCGGAACTGGCCACGCTTCTCCTGGCGTGCGAGGAAAAACTGCGCCGCGGTCAGGCGGAAATGCTCGGCCTCGTCGGCGAGGCCGGGCGGCGAGGGCTGGGCAAGACGCTGGGATTCAAGGACACCACCGCGCTGCTGCGCGAGACGCTGCGGATCTCGTCCCGCGAGGCCGCCACCCGGATCGCCCACGCACACGCGACCACACCATCCACCTCACCAACCGGGGCGCCACAACCAGCATCGCTGGCAGCGACCGGACAGGCCCTCGCCGACGGCGTGATCAACCGCGAACACGTCCAGATCATCGTGACCCTGTTCGCCACCTGCCCGGCCGCGATCAACGCCGAAACCCGCGCCACCGACGAAGCCACCCTGATCGCACTGGCCACCCACGCAGCCCCCGAAGCCCTGCGCACCGCCGGACGGCGCCTGCTGGCCTACTGGGACGACCACACCACCCCACCCGACGACCGGCAACGCCGCGACCTGCACCCGACGCGACGACTGCACATCACCCACCGCCCCGACGGCAGCGCCCGCTTCACCGGCGAACTCGACCCCGACACCACCGCCGTCCTCGACGGACTGCTCGGCCCCCTGGCCAAACCCCGCCCCCACCCCGACACCCACGATCCCGGCACCCACGGCCCCGGCACCCACGGCCCCGACCCGCGCAGCACGGCCGAACGCCGCGGCGACGCCCTCGCCGACATCCTCGAACTCGCCGCCCGCTGCGACGACCTGACCGTGCAAGGCGGCGAACGAGCCGTGATGATCGTGACCGTCACCCTGGCCGACCTCGAAAGCCGCCTCACCCACACCCTGTCCACCACCCCCGGCATCGGCACCCCCGACGCACTACGCCGACACGCCTGCGAAGCAAAAGTCGTACCCGCCATCTTCGGCACCGACGGCCAGCCCTTGCACCTCGGCCGCACCACCCGACTGGCCACCCCCACCCAACGCCACGCCCTGACCCTGCGCGACAAAGGATGCGCCCACCCCGGCTGTGATCGCAGCCCGAAATGGTGCACCGTCCACCACGTGATCCCCTGGGCACAGGGCGGACCCACCAACCTCACCAACCTCGTCCTGCTCTGCCCCACCCACCACCGGCTCATCCACCACAGCGGCTGGACCATCCAGATGCGCCACGGAATCCCCGAATTCCTCCCACCACCCTGGCTCGACCCCCACCGCACACCCCGACGCAACCACATCCACGACACCACACCACCACGCCACCGACCGGCCCAGCACACCTGGCACCGGCGACTCCACTACGGACGGACAACCGACCCCTCGCAGACACCCACGAGGACGCAATGAACCGCCGAGCCAACCCCACCGGGAGCCAACCCCACCACCGGCAGCCAGGACGTCCGCGGCGACCTGCCGCCGTTCACCGGCGCCCTCAGCACCCTGCCTACTGCCCACAGCGACAGGAAAGGCTCAACGTGACGCCACCATGCATGCCACTCCAAGGCCACACCGCGGAAGTGCCCGAACAACGGGCCCTCCCGGGCTGATCCGGCCCGTTCTTCGACGCTACGTAGCTCAGGCGAACCGCCTCAGGACTCGATCAGCGACTTCGGCCGCAGGCCGGTCCAGTTCTGCTCGCCCTCTCGTGGGTCCGTCCGGCGATCAAGGGCGGCCGAGCTGGTCGTCCAGGAGGCGGAAGACGTCGTCGTCCGTGGCCGAGTCGAAGTCGAATTCGGGTTCCTGCCCAGCGGCCGGGCCGGTGCGGCGAGCCGCCCACTGGGTGCGGAGCACTTCGAGCCGGCCTTCGATCTGCTTGAACATCTCCTCGTCGACGGTGGCTGTCGCGAAGCTGCCCTCCAGCTGGTCGAGTTCGTCGAGGATGGACGCCGGGCCCGGACCCGCCGCGACCAGTTCGCCGCGGAGGTGGTCCACGAGCCCGGCCGGGGTCGGGTAGTCGAACAGCAGGGTGGCCGGGAGCCGGAGACCGGTCGCGGTGTTCATCCGGTTCCGGAATTCGACCGCGGTCAGTGAGTCGAAGCCCAGGTTCTGGAACTCGCGGTCCGGCTCGATCCCGCCGGCGTCGGCATGTCCGAGCACCAGCGCGACCTCGCCGCGGACGAGGTCCAGGAGCACCTCGTACCGGCCGTCGTCGTTCAGGCCGGCCAAACGGCTCACGAGCGAGTCCACCGGGACCGGACCGCCGGCCGCCGCTCGCCGCGGTGCCCGGATCAGGCCGCGCAGCAGCGCCGGGACCTCACCCCGGGCCCGCAGCGCGGCGAGGTCCAGCCGGGCCGGGACGACCGCCGGGTCACCGCTGCCCGTGCCCGCACTGCCCGTTGCCGCGTCGAACAGCGCCAGTCCCTCTTCCGGCGACAGCGCGGGCATGCCCGATCGCTCGAGCCGTTCGAGGTCGGCCTCGCTCAACGTGCCGGTCATTCCGGCGCCCTGAGCCCACGGGCCCCACGCCAGCGAAACGCCCGCGAGTCCCTCGGCGTGGCGCCGCCGGGCGAGCGCGTCGAGGAACGCGTTGCCCGCCGCGTAGTTCGCCTGGCCCGCGCCGCCGAACGTCCCGGCGACGGACGAGAACACCACAAACGCCTCCAGTGGCAGTTCGCGGGTGAGTTCGTGCAGGTGCCAGGCGGCGTCGGCCTTCGGCCGCAGCACGGCGGAGACCCGGTCCGGGGTAAGCGATTCGACGACCCCGTCGTCCAGCACCCCCGCGGTGTGCACGACCGCCGTCAGCGGGTGGGCGGCGGGCACGGCGGCCAGCAGGCCGGACACCGCGGACCGATCGGTCACGTCGCAGGCCACGACCGTGACCTCGGCACCCTGCTCACCGAGTTCCCGCACCAGCCGCTCGGCGTTCCCGGCGGCGAGACCGCTGCGGCTGGCCAGCAGCAGGTGACGGACGCCCCGCCCGGCCACGAGATGCCGGGCCAGCAGCGCGCCGAGCCCGCCGGTGCCACCGGTGACGAGCACCGTGCCTTCGGGATCCCAGTCCGCCGGTTCGCCGGCGGGGACCCGGACCAGCCGTCCCGCGAGGACCGTTCCGCCGCGGACCACCACCTGCGGTTCGCCGCTCGCGAGCGCGGCAGGCAGGACCGCGGCGATACTGCCGGTCCCGAGCGCGGCCGGCAGCGCCGCAGCAGTACCTCCAGTCCCGGGCGCGGCCGGCAGCACCGTCGTGTCCGGGCCGGTGTCCACCAGGCCGAACCGGCCCGGGTGCTCCGACTGCGCCGAGCGCACCAGCCCCCAGACCGCCGCTGCGGCGACGTCGTCGCCGTCGACCGCTCCGCGGGTCACGAATACGAGGCGGGAGGCGGCGAACCGTTCGTCCGCGAGCCATTCCTGCGCCAGGCCCAGCGCCCACGCCGACAGCCGGTGCGCCGAACCCGGCACGTCGGCCGGATCCCCGGGCAACGGATCCCCGGACACCGGGGCGCCGGACACCGGGACCACGACGACGTCCGGCACCTCGGTCAGCGCCGCCAGGTCCGCGGCGGCCGGCACGTCCAGTGTTTCGGCGAGTGCGGAATCCCCGCCCAGTATGGCGATCGAACCGGGGGGAACAGCGGATTCGGCGGGGACCGCGACCCAGTCCAGCCGGAACAGCGAGTCGCTTTCGGGCCCGGCGTCCCGCAGCTGTCCCGGGGCGACCGCGCGGACGAGCAGCGAATCCACCGAGACGACCGGTTGCCCGGAGCTGTCGGCGACTGCGATGGACATCGACTCGCCCGAGGTGCGCGTCAGCTTCACGCGGACTGCGGAGGCACCGGAGGCGTGGAGGGTCACGCCTTCCCAGGAGAACGGCAGTCCCCCGCCCTCGCCGTCGCCGGTGGCGAGCATCGAAGCGTGCAAGGCGGCGTCGAGCAGGGCCGGGTGGACGCCGAACGCCGCAGCGCCGGAACCCACAGTGCCGGAACCCGTGGCGCCGGAACCAGCGGCATCGGAACCAGCGGCGTCGGGCAGGACGACTTCGGCGAAGACCTCGTCGCCGCGCTGCCAGGCCGCCCGCAGCCCCTGGAACGCCGGCCCATAAGCGAACCCGGCGTCCGCGAACTCCTCGTAGCAGTTCTCCAGCGGCAGTGCCTCCGCGTCGGCGGGTGGCCACACCGCGGCGTCGAAGTCCACGGCTCGGCCCTCGACGACGAGCGTCCCGCTCGCGTTCTGGGTCCACGGGCGCTCGCCCGCCCCGTCGGCCCGCGAATGGATGGTGACGGCCCGCCGGCCGGACTCGTCGGCGTCGCCGACCCACAGCTGCAGCTGCACCGCGCCTTCGTCCGGCAGCACGAGCGGCGCGGCCAGGGTCAGCTCCTCGACGCTGGCGCAGCCTGCCTCGTCGGCGGCCCGCAGGGCGAGCTCGACGAGCGCGGTCCCGGGCACCATCGCCCGGCCCAGCACCACATGGTCGGCGAACCACGGGTGGGTCCGCAGCGAAAGCCGGCTGGTGAACAGCAGGCCGGCCGAACCGGCCAGCTCGACCGCCGCGCCCAGCAGCGGGTGGCCGGTGGCGCCGAGCCCGGCTGACGTCACGTCGCCGGCCGAGAAGTCCGGGGCCGGCCAGAACCGCTCGTGCTGGAAGGGGTAGGTCGGCAGGTCGACGCGCCGCCCGCCGGGGAAGAACGCGGAGAAGTCGACCTCCGTCCCGCGGACGTGCAGTCCGGCGAGCGCCGAAACCAGCGCCGTCGTTTCGGGCTTGTCCTTGCGCAGCAACGGAAGCGTGGCCTCGGTACCGGATAGGGTCTCGCGGGCCAGCCCGGTCAGCACCCCATCCGGGCCGAGTTCCACGAAGACGGTGACCCCGTCCGCGGCCAGCGTTTTGACGCCGTCGGCGAACCGCACGGCCTCGCGCACGTGCCGGACCCAGTACTCCGGGGTGCACAGCTCGCCGGGCGCCGCGAGCCGTCCGGTCAGGTTCGACACCACCGGCACGGCCGGTTCCGCGAACGAAACCCCGTCCAGCACCGACCGGAACTCCGCCAGCATCGGCTCCATCAGCGGGGAGTGGAACGCGTGGCTCACCGGCAGGCGCTTGGTCCGGCGGCCTTCGCCCGCGAACTGACGCGCGATCTCCTCGACGGCCCGCGTTTCACCCGAGACCACGACCGACATCGGCCCGTTGACCGCGGCGATCCCGGCTTCGGCCTCCCGGCCGTCCAGCGCGGACACGACCTCGGCTTCGTTGGCTTGCAAGGAGATCATGGCCCCGGCCGGCGGGAGCGCCCGCATCAGCCGGGCCCGGGCGGCGACCACCGTGCAGGCGTCTTCGAGGGTGAAGACCCCTGCGGCATACGCGGCGGCGAGCTCGCCGATCGAGTGGCCGGCGAACCGGTCCGCGGTGATCCCGAAGGACTCGGCCAGCCGGAACAGCGCCACTTCGACGGCGAACAACGCCGGCTGGGTCCATCCGGTGTCGTCGAGCGCTTCGGCGTCCTCCCCCCAGACGACCTCCCGCAGCGGCCGGTCCAGCCGGCGGTCGAACTCGGCGGCGACCGTGTCGAAGGCCTGCGCGAACACGGGGAACCGTTCGTGGAGTTCCCGGCCCATGCCGAGCCGCTGGGCGCCCTGGCCCGAGAACAGGAACGCGGTCCGGCCCGCGGTGACCGAGCCTTCGACCAGGCCCGCGTCCGGTTCGCCGGACGCCAGCGCGGTGAGGCTCCGCACGGTTTCGTCGTGGTCCCCGGCGAGCACCACCGCCCGGTGATCGAACCGGGACCGGCCCCGGGTGAGCGAGAGCCCGACGTCGACCGCGCGGCCCAGGTCCAAGCCCACGCCCACGCCCTCGGCCTCGGCCCGGTCGGTGCCGGAGACCCGGGCGAGCAGGCGGGCGGCCTGTGACCGCAGCGCGGCCGGGGTCTTCGCCGACAGCGTCCACGGCACGACCCCGGCCGGAGCGGGGCCGCCGGTCGTGTCCCCGGCCGTCGGGGCGGGCTGTTCGATGATCGTGTGGACGTTCGTGCCGCTGATCCCGAACGAGGAGATCCCGGCCCGGCGCGGGTGCTCGCGCTCGGGCCACCGCACCGGCTCGGTGACGAGGGCGACGTCACCGGCGGCCCAGTCGACCTCGCCCGACGGCGCGTCGACGTGCAGGGTGCGCGGGACGATCCCGTGCCGCATGGCCATGATCATCTTGATCACGCCCGCGGCACCGGCCGCGGCCTGGGTGTGGCCGAGGTTCGACTTCACCGAGCCGAGCAGCAGCGGGGTTTCGCGGTCCTGGCCGTAGGTCGCCAGCAGGGCCTGGGCCTCGATCGGGTCGCCGAGGCTGGTGCCGGTGCCGTGGGCTTCGACGACGTCGACGTCCGAAGTGGACAGACCGGCACTCGCCAGCGCCTGGCGGATCACGCGTTGCTGCGAGGGGCCGTTCGGCGCGGTGAGGCCGTTCGACGCGCCGTCCTGGTTGACCGCGGACCCGCGGAGCACCGCGAGCACCTCGTGCCCGGCCCGCTTCGCGTCCGAGAGCCGTTCGAGCACCAGCATGCCGATGCCCTCGGCCCAGCCGACCCCGTCGGCCGAGTCCGAGAACGCCTTGCACCGGCCGTCGGGCGACATGCCCTTCTGCCGGGAGAACTCGACGAAGGTGCCCGGCGTCGACATCACCGTGACGCCACCGGCCAGCGCCAGCGAGCACTCACCACTGCGCAGCGCCTGCGCCGCCCAATGCATCGCAACCAGCGAGGACGAGCACGCCGTGTCCACAGTGACCGCGGGCCCCTCCAACCCGAGCGTGTAAGACACCCGGCCCGACGCCACACTCGGAGCGCTCCCGTGGCCCTGGTAGCCCTCATACTCGCCGGCCGTGAGGGTGGCGCTGTAGTCGTTGTACATGACCCCGGCGAACACCCCGGTCTGGCTGCCCCGCAAGGACACCGGGTCGATCCCGGTGCGTTCGAGCGCCTCCCAGGACACTTCCAGCAGCAGCCGCTGCTGGGTGTCGGTGGTCATCGCTTCGCGGGGGCTCATCCCGAAGAACGCGGGATCGAACTCACCCGCGTCGTGCAGGAACCCACCGGAGCGGGTGTAGGAGGTGCCGTGGTGGTCGGGATCGGCGTGGTACAGCGCGGGCACGTCCCAGCCGCGGTCCTCGGGGAAGCCGGTGATCGCGTCGACGCCTTCGGCGACCAGCTGCCACAGGCTCTCCGGCGAATCCACCCCGCCCGGGTAGCGGCAGCTCATACCGACGATGACGATCGGGTCGTCGTCCGCCGGTGCGCTCGCCCGCGCCGGGGCCGGGACGACGGCGCCGGCTCCGAACAGCTCGTCGAGCAGGTGCTCGGCCAGCGCGCGCGGGGTCGGGTAGTCGAATACCAGTGTCGCGGGCAGCCGGAGCCCGGCGCCGGTGTTCAGCCGGTTGCGCAGTTCGACCGAGGTCAGGGAGTCGAAGCCGAGGTCGCGGAAAGCACGTCCCGGGTCGACCTCGTCCGAGCCGGTGTGCCCGAGCACCAGCGCGACCTGGGTGCGCACCAGGTCCAGCACGGCCGCCTGCCGCTCGGCCCCGTCGAGCGCGGCCAGCCGCCGGACCAGCCCGGCCGCGGTGGCCGAGCCTCCGGCGCGACGGCCCGGCACGCGGATCAGGCCGTGCAGCAGCGCCGGGACCTCGTCCTGGGCCCGCAGCACCGGCAGGGCGAGCCGGACCGGCAGGACGACCGGCTCACCGCTGTCCAGCGCCTGGTCGAACAGCGCGACACCCTGTTCGGGGGTGAGCGGCGGGATGCCGGAGCGCGCGATGCGGTCCAGCTCGGCGTCGCTCAGCTCCGCCGTCATCCCGCCGGTGCCGGCCCAAGGGCCCCAGGCGAGCGAGACGCCCGGCAGGCCGTCGTCGTGGCGTTGCCGCATCAGGGCGTCGAGGAACGCATTGCCCGCGGCGTAACTGCCCTGACCCGCGCTGCCGAAAACGCCTGCGATGGAGGAATACACGACGAACGCCGACAGCGGGAGGTCACGCGTGAGCTCGTGCAGGTTCCAGACGGCGTCCACCTTCGGCCGCAGGACCGGGTCCAGCCGCTCGGGGGTCAGCGAGCCGATCACGCCGTCGTCGAGGACTCCGGCCGTGTGCACCACGGCCGCCACGGAAACACCCGCCAATGCGGTGGCCAAGGACGCGCGATCCGAGACGTCACACGCCGAAACGCCGACTTCGGCGCCGAGGGCGGTCAGGTCCGCCACCAGGGCGGCCGCGCCGGGCGCCGTCGGGCCGCGCCGGCTGAGCAGGAGCAGACGCCGTACGCCACGCTCGGCTACGAGGTGGCGGGCCAGGATCGCGCCCAGGCCGCCGGTGCCGCCGGTCAGGACAACCGTGCCGTCGGGATCCCAGCTCGCAGTATCCCAGCTCCGAGTGGGCGTTGCGGTGGTGTCGACCCGGGCCAGCCGTCCAGCGCGGGCCACGCCGTCGCGCAGCACGAGCTGCGGCTCGGCGGAGCACAGCGCCGGGGCCAGTGCCCCGGCGGAGGCGTCGTCGAAGTCGATCAGGCCGAAGCGGCCCGGGTTCTCCGTCTGGGCCGAGCGCACGAGTCCCTGCGCGGCGGCCACGGCGAGGTCGGCACCCTGGCTGACGAAGACCAGCCGGGAGCCGGCGAACCGTTCCTCGGCGAGCCATTCCTGCAGCAGCCCCAGAACCCGGGAGGTCGTCGCGCGCACCGACTCGGGAACGCCGGCGGTCTCGCCCACCAGCGACACCAGCACCGGCCCGGCCGGGGTGCCGGCCGAAGCCAGGTCGGCGCAGACGTCGGTGGACAACGCGTCGGCGAGCCGGAAGGGGTCGGGACCGAGCACGACCGGGGTGCCGAGATCGGCGGTGACCGCGGTGGCCACCGGGACCCAGTCGAGCCGGAAGAGCGAATCACGGTCCACCGCGGTCCCGCCCAGCTGCTCGGGCGACAGTGCGCGGGCCCGCAGCGCGCCGATCGAGGCGAGCGGTGCGCCGGCGCTGTCGGCCACGGTGATCGACATCGCGCCCGCGGCGTCCCAGCCCAGTTTGACGCGGACCTGCGCGGCTCCCCTTGTGTGCAGTGAGACGTCCGTCCACGAGAACGGCACCGACTGCCTCGACGGATCGTCCGCCGGCCGGCCGTCGAACGCCCCCGCGTGCAGGCTCGCGTCGAGCAGGGCCGGATGCAGGCCGAACGCGCCGGCCTCGGCGTCCTCGGGCAGCGCCAGCTCGGCGAACACCTCGCCGTCGCGCCGCCAGACCGCTTGCAGGCCCTGGAACATCGGGCCGTACTCGAAACCGTCCGCGGCCCGCTGCTCGTAGAAGCCGGCCACCTCGACCGGCACCGCGCCCTCGGGCGGCCAGACTCCGCCGAGCGCGTCGAACCGCGCGGTGTACTCGCCGATCGCGAGGACGCCGGTGGCATGGCAGGCCCAGGGCCCGTCTTCGGCGCCTTCCGGCCGGGAGTACACCTTGACCGCGCGGCGGCCCGATTCGTCGGGCGCCGCGACCGTGACCTGGAGCTGGACGGCGCCCTGCTGCGGCAGGACCAGTGGGGCGTCGAGCGTCAGCTCTTCCAGGAGGCCGCAGCCGACCTCGTCTCCGGCGCGGACGGCCAGTTCGAGCAACGCGGCACCGGGAACGAGAGCCGAGCCGAACACCACGTGGTCGGCCAGCCACGGTTGCGTCCGCAGCGACAGGAGGCCGGAGAACAGGACCGCGTCCGAGCCGGCGACCCGCACGGCCGCCCCGAGCAGCGGGTGATCGGTGGCACCGAGGCCGGCCGCCCGGACGTCGGTGGCCTGGGCCCCGGACGGCCAGAAACGGCGACGCTGGAAGGCGTAGGTCGGCAGCTCGACGCGGCGGCCACCGGGGAAGGCCCACTCCACCGGTACACCGTGGACATACAACCGGGCCACTGCCGACAGCGCCGAGACTTCTTCCGGACGATCCTTACGCAGGACCGGGACCACCACGGCGTCGTCGGGCAGCTCCACCATCGCCGACAGCACACCGTCCGGACCCAGCTCCAAGAACTTCCTGGCACCCGCACCGACCAGCGCCGTGACCCCATCGGCGAACCGGACCGGCTCGCGCACATGCCGCACCCAGTAGCCCGGATCCCGCACCTCACCGGCGGCCAGGGCGCCCGTCACATTCGACACCACCGGAATCCGCGGCTCAGCAAAGGAAAGACCCTCCACCACCCTGCGGAAATCCTCCAGCATCGGATCCATCAACGGCGAATGGAACGCATGACTCACCCGCAACCGCGACGACTTCCGACCTTCGAACCGCTCCACCACCGCCAGCACAGCCGCTTCATCACCCGAGACGACCACCGAGTCCGGCCCGTTGATTGCCGCGATCGACGCACCATCAGACAGCCACGACGCCACCTCGGCTTCGGTGGCCTGAAGCGCGACCATCGCACCACCAGCAGGCAACTCACCCATCAACCGAGCCCTCGCCGACACCAGAGCACAAGCGTCGGGCAGCGAGAGAACTCCGGCCACATGTGCGGCCGAGATCTCCCCGACCGAATGTCCACCCACGAAATCCGGGCGCACACCCCATGACTCGACCAACCGGTAGAGCGCCACCTCGACCGCGAACAACCCACACTGTGCCCACCGGGTCTCGTTCAGTGCCTCGGCTTCCGCACCCCACACCACTTCACGTACCGGCTCGCCGAGATGCTCCACCACCGCGTCAAAAGCCTCGGCGAAAACCGGGAACCGGGCATGGAGTTCACGGCCCATACCCAAGCGCTGCGAACCCTGACCGGAGAACAGGAACGCCGTCTTACCCTCCAGCACCGAACCCTCGGTCACGGCCGGGTCCGGCTCCCCCGCGGCCAGCGCCGGCAGGCCGTCGGTCAGCTCCGGGGAGACCAGGACCACGGCACGGTGCTCGAAGGCCGAACGCGTCGTCGCCAGCGAGAAGCCCACGTCGAGCGGGCTGGCCGCCACCCCGGACTGCTGGAGCCGGGCGGCCTGGGCGCGCAGGGCGTCCGGGGTCCGGCCGGACAGGATCCACGGCACCAGCGCCGGTTCGGCGGGACCGGGCTCCGGGGCGGAAGCGGGTGGGGCCTGCTCGAGGATGACGTGCACGTTGGTTCCGCTGATCCCGAACGACGAGACCCCAGCACGCCGCGGGCGGTCCACCGACGGCCACGGAGCCGGCTCGGCCAGCAACTCGACCGCGCCACTCTCCCAGTCCACATGGGACGACGGGGTGTCCACGTGCAGGGTCTTCGGCAGCATGCCGTGCCGCAGCGCCATGACCATCTTGATCACGCCCGCGACGCCCGCCGCGGCCTGGGTGTGGCCGATGTTGGACTTGAGCGAGCCGAGCAGCAGCGGGGTTTCGCGGTCCTGGCCGTAGGTCGCGAGCAGTGCTTGCGCCTCGATCGGGTCACCCAGTGTGGTTCCGGTGCCGTGCGCCTCGACCGCGTCCACGTCCGAAGTGGACAGGCCGGAACTCGCCAGCGCCTGGCGGATCACGCGTTGCTGCGAGGGGCCGTTCGGCGCCGTCAGACCGTTCGAAGCGCCATCCTGATTGATCGCCGAACCACGCAGCACCGCGTGGATCTCATGGCCGTTCCGGCGGGCGTCCGAAAGCCGCTCCAGCACGAGCATTCCGACGCCCTCGGCCCAGCCGACCCCGTCGGCGTCGTCGGAGAAGGACCGGCAGCGGCCGTCGGCGGAAAGACCGCGCTGACGGGAGAACTCGACGAAGGTGCCCGGCGTCGACATCACTGTCACCCCGCCGGCCAGCGCGAGCGAGCACTCACCGGAGCGCAGGGCCTGCGCGGCGAGGTGCAGCCCGACCAGCGAAGACGAGCACGCCGTGTCGACGGTGACCGCGGGCCCCTCGAAGCCGAACGTGTAGGAGACCCGGCCCGAGGCCAGGCTGCCCGCGCTGCCGCTGCCCTGGTAACCCTCGAAGGACGCGTCGCCGAGCAGTGAGCTGTAGTCGTTGTACATGACGCCGGCGAAAACGCCGGTCTGGCTGCCCCGCAAGGACTTCGGGTCGATCCCGGCGCGTTCGAGGGCCTCCCAGGTCGTTTCCAGCAGCAGCCGCTGCTGGGAGTCGGTGGTCGTGGCTTCACGCGGGCTCATGCCGAAGAAGCCGGGGTCGAATTCGGCGGCGTCGTGCAGGAAGCCGCCCGAGCGGGTGTAGGAGGTGCCGAGGTGCCCGGGATCGGCGTGGTAGAGGTTCTCGAGGTCCCAGCCGCGGTCGGCCGGGAACGGCGAGATCGCGTCGGTTCCGTCGGTGACCAGCTGCCACAGGCCCTCCGGCGAATCGACGCCGCCGGGATAACGGCAGCCCATCCCGACGACCACGATCGGGTCGTCGGACACCGGCGGCAGCGACCGCGCGGGGACGGCCGGGGCGTCGGCGCCGAACAGTTCGTCGAGCAGGTGGCCGGCCAGCGCGGACGCCGTCGGATAGTCGAAGACCAGGGTCGGGGACAGCCGCAGGCCGGCGGCGGCGCTCAGCCGGTTCCGCAGTTCGACCGCGGTGAGCGAGTCGAAGCCGAGTTCCCGGAACGCGCGTGACGGGTCGACCTCCGCGACCGTGGCATGTCCGAGTACCAGCGCGACCTGGGTGCGGACCAGGTCGAGCAGGGCCTCGGCCCGAGCCTCGACGGCGAGCCCGGACAGCCGGCGCGCGAGGTCCCCGGCCGCACCCGAGCCGGACCCGGCCGCCCGGCGGGAGGCCCCGCGGATCAGGCCGCGCAGCAACTCCGGGACGTCGCCCTGAGCGCGCAGCGCGGCGAGGTCGAGCCGGGTCGGCAGGAGGACGGCGTCGGCACCGCCCAAGGCGGCGTCGAACAGTGCCAAACCCTGCTCGACGGTCAGCGGCGGCATCCCGGAACGCGCGATCCGGTCCAGCTCGGCGTCGGTGAGCGTGCCGGTCATGCCCGTCAGGCCGGTCCACGGTCCCCAGGCCAGCGACAGGCCGGGCAGCCCCTGGGCCTGCCGATGCCGGGCCAGCGCGTCGAGGAACGCGTTGGCGGCGGCGTAGTTGCCCTGCCCGGCCGCGCCGAACGTCGCGGCGGCCGAGGAGTAGGTCACGAACGCCGTCAGGCCCAGGTCGCGGGTCAGCTCGTGCAGGTTCCAGGCTGCGTCCACTTTGGACTTCAGGACGGCGTTGAGCCGTTCGGGGCTCAACGAGGCGATCAGCCCGTCGTCGAGCACGCCGGCGGTGTGCACGACGGCCGAGACGGTGTGCCGGGCCAGCAGCTCCGCGAGCGCGTCCCGGTCGGCGACGTCACACGCGGCGACCTGGGCGTCGGTGCCCTGCGCGGCCAGCTCGGCGACGAGCTCCCCCACACCTTCCGCGGTGTGGCCGCGGCGGCTGACGAGCAGGAGCGAGCGGACACCGTGCTCGGCGGCCAGGTGCCGGGCGAGCACGCGGCCGAGGCCGCCGGTGCCACCGGTGATCAGGACCGTGCCGTCGGCAGCCCAGGTGTGCCGGCCCTCGGGGGCCGGGGACCGGGTCAGCCGGGCGGCCGAGATCTCGCCGCCGCGGATCACCAGGCCCGGCTCGGCCGAGGCGAGGGCGCGGGGCAGGGCCGCGAGCGAACGCTCGTCCTCGTCGAGGTCGATCAGGCCGAAGCGGCCGGGGTTCTCGGTCTGCGCGGAGCGCACGAGCCCGGCGGCGGCCGCGGCGGCCGGGTCGGTCCCCGTGGTGGCGCCCCTGGTCACGAAAACCAGCCGCGAGTCCTCGTCGGCCCAATGCTGAAGGTGACCGAGCACGGCAGCAGTGACTTCGTGGGCCGCGCTCACCATGGCCGATGGGTTGCCCACGACCGGGACGAGCACGACGTCCGCTTCCGTGGAGAGCGAGACATCGTTGGCGCGCAAGGCGTCTTCGAGCCCGAGCGGGTCGGGGCCGAGGATCGACACCAAGTCCACGGCGGCGGACAGGCCCGGCGCGGGCGTCCAGTCCAGCCGGAACAGCGCTTCGGCGGCGATGCCGGCGGCCCCGGCCAGCTGCTCCCCCGGCAACGCGCGGAGCAGCAGGCCGCCGATGGAGGCGACCGGTCCGCCGGTGGTGTCCGCCACCGCGATCGACACGGTGGTGGTCCCGGTGCGCACGAGCCGTACCCGGATCGACGAGGCGCCGGTGGCGTGCAGTGAGACCTCGTCCCAGGAGAACGGCAGCGCGCCGGCCTCGATGTCCAGCCCCGCCTGGGAAATCGCGTGCAACGCGGCATCGAGCAGGGCGGGGTGCAGGCCGAACCCGGCGGTGTCGGTGCCCTCGGGCAGGCTCACCTCCGCGAAGGCCTCTTCGCCGCGCCGCCAGACCGCCCGCAGACCCTGGAACACCGGGCCGTAGGCGAAGCCGCCGTCGGCGAACTGCTCGTAACAGCCGGAGACATCCACCGCCACGGCACCGGCCGGGGGCCACGCGGTCGCGTCGAACTCGAGCGCCGGCGTCTCCGCCTCGCCGAGCAGACCGGCCGCATTCCGGGTCCAGGTGCCGGTGTGCTCCGGCCGCGAGTGGACCACGATCCGGCGCAGGCCCTCGTCGTCGGGGGCGGACACGGACAGCTGCAGCTGGAGCGCGCCGCGCTCGGGCAGGACCATCGGCGCGGCCAGGGTCAGCTCGACGACCCGGCCGCAGCCGACCTCGTCGCCCGCGCGGATCGCGAGGTCGAGCACCGCGGTCCCCGGCACGAGCACCTGCCCGAGCACCGAGTGCCCAGCCAGCCACGGATGGGTACGGACCGACAGGCTGCTGGTGAACAGCATCCCGTCGTCGTCAGCGAGCTCCACCGACCCGGTGAGCAGCGGATGGCCCGTGGCGCTGAGGCCGAAAGCGGCGGCGTCACCGGTTTCCGGGAGCGCGTCCGGCCAGAACCAGCTGTGCTGGAAGGCGTAGGTGGGCAATTCGACCCGGCGAGCACCGGGGAACAACGGCGCCCAATCCACGTCCACACCGTGAACGTGTAGCCGCGCCAACGCGGACAGCGCCGAGATCTCCTCCGGACGATCCTTACGCAGCACCGGAACCATCACAGCGTCATCCGGCAGCTCCGCCATCGCCGACAGCACACCGTCCGGACCCAGCTCCAGGAACTTCCGCGCACCCTCACCGAGCAGCGTGGTTACCCCATCAGCGAACCGGACCGGCTCCCGCACATGCCGCACCCAATATTCCGGGTCCCCACTGACCATCAAGGCGCCCGTCACATTCGACACCACCGGAATCCGCGGCGCCGCAAACGAAAGACCCTCCACCACCGCACGGAACTCATCCAGCATCGGATCCATCAACACCGAATGGAACGCATGCGACACCCGCAACCGCGACGACTTCCGTCCCTCAAACCGCTCCACCACCCCCAACACAGCCGATTCAGCACCCGAGACGACCACCGACTCCGGTCCGTTCACCGCTGCGATCGACACGCCATCACCCAGTAGCGGCAGCACCTCGGCCTCGGTCGCCTGAAGCGCGACCATCGCACCACCGGTCGGCAGCTCCCCCATCAAGCGGGCCCGCGCCGACACCAAAGCACAAGCGTCGGGCAGCGAAAGCACCCCGGCCACATGCGCAGCCGCGATCTCACCCACTGAATGCCCGCCCACAAAATCCGGCCGCACACCCCACGACTCCACCAACCGGAACAACGCCACCTCAACCGCGAACAACCCACACTGAGCCCACCGAGTCCCATTCAGTACCCCGGCATCCTCGCCCCACACCACCTCACGCACCGTCTCACCAAGATGCCCCACCACCGCATCAAACGCATCAGCGAAAACACCAAACCGGCCATAAAGCTCACGACCCATACCCACACGCTGCGAACCCTGACCAGAGAACAAGAACGCCGTCTTACCCGCCACCACCGAACCCTCGATGATCTGCGGCCCGCCCGACCGAAGGCTTTCCAGCGCGCTGTCACGGTCTTCGGCGAGGACCACCGCACGGTGTTCGAAGGCCGAACGCGTCGTCGCCAGCGAGAACCCGACGTCGCCGGTGCTCTGCTCCGGATTCGCCTCGAGGTGGGAAACGAGCCGGGCGGTCTGGGAAAGCACGGCCTCCGGCGTCTTGCCCGAGAGCACCCAGGGCACCGTCCCGGCGCTCGCGACACGCTCGACGGGGGCCGCGGGGGCCGCTTCCAGGATGACGTGGGCGTTGGTTCCGCTGATCCCGAACGACGAGACCCCAGCACGCCGCGGCCGGTCCACCGACGGCCACTGAGCCGGCTCGGCCAGCAACTCGACCGCACCACTCTCCCAGTCCACATGAGACGACGGGGTGTCTGCATGCAGGGTCTTCGGCAGCACACCGTGTCGCATGGCCAGCACCATCTTGATCACACCCGCGACACCCGCCGCCGCCTGGGTGTGACCGAGATTCGACTTCACCGAACCCACCAGCAGCGGCACTTCCCGGTCCTGTCCATAGGTCGCCAGGAGTGCCTGCGCCTCGATCGGGTCACCCAGTGTGGTTCCGGTGCCGTGCGCCTCGACCGCGTCCACGTCCGAAGTGGACAGACCGGCACTCGCCAACGCCTGACGGATCACGCGTTGCTGCGAGGGGCCGTTCGGCGCCGTCAGACCGTTCGACGCACCATCCTGATTCACCGCCGAACCACGCAACACCGCATGAACCTCATGGCCGTTCCGGCGAGCGTCCGAAAGCCGCTCCAACACGAGAATCCCGACACCCTCGGCCCAGCCGACCCCGTCGGCCGAGTCCGAGAACGCCTTGCAACGGCCGTCGACGGCCATGCCGCGCTGACGGGAGAACTCGACGAAGACGTCCGGGCTCGACAGCACGGTCGCGCCACCGGCCAGCGCCAGCGAGCACTCACCACTGCGCAGGGCCTGCGCCGCCCAGTGCATCGCGACCAGCGAAGACGAGCACGCCGTGTCGACGGTGACCGCGGGCCCTTCCAAACCGAGAGTGTAGGAAACCCGGCCCGACGCCACGCTCGGAGCGCTGCCGTTGCCGCGGAAGCCTTCGAATTCCTTGCTGGACAGCAGGTGGCTGTAATCGCTGTACATGATCCCGGCGAACACGCCGGTCCGGCTGCCGCGGAGGGAGACCGGGTCGATCCCGGCCCGCTCGATCGCCTCCCAGGACGTCTCCAGCAGCAGCCGCTGCTGCGAGTCGGTCGCGAGTGCTTCGCGCGGGCTCATGCCGAAGAACCCGGCGTCGAACGCACCCGCGTCGTGCAGGAACCCGCCGGAGCGGGTGTAGGAGGTGCCGAAGTGGTCGAGATCGGGGTGGTAAAGCCCATCGACGTCCCAGCCGCGGTTCTCCGGGAAACCCGAGATCGCGTCGGAGCCGCCGACGACGAGCCGCCACAGGTCGTCGGGCGAACCCACCTCGCCGGGGTAGCGGCAGGCCATGCCGACGATCGCGATGGGATCGTCGGCCACCGGCGCAGCGGCCTGGGCCGGGGTGAGGCCGCCGGTGTCCTCGCCGGCCAGCTCTTCGAGCAGGTGCTCGGCCAGCGCCAGCGGGGTCGGGTAGTCGAACACCAGCGTCGCAGGCAGGCGCAGCTCGGCGGTCCCGTTCAGGCGGTTCCGGAGGTCCACCGCGGTCAGGGAGTCGAAGCCGAGGTCCTGGAAGGAGCGGGCGGCGTCGACCGCGCCGGCGCCGGCGTGGCCGAGCACCAGCGCGACGCGGCTGAGGACCAGGTCGAGCAGGACCTCGCGCCGGTCCGCGGGCGGCAGTGCGGCCAGCCGCCGGGCGAGACCGCCACCGCTGCCCGCCTTCGCCGCCGCCCGGCGGCGGCGCGCCGGCACGAGCCCGCGGAGCACCACCGGAACGTCGTCCTGCCCGCCCAGCACCGGCAGGTCCAGCCGGGCCGGGAGCACCACGGCCTCGCCGGTCGCCAGTGCGGCGTCGAACAGGGCGACGCCTTCCTCCGCCGACAGCGGCGGCACGCCGGAACTGATCATCCGCTCGATGTCGGCGCCGGTCAGGCCGCCGGTCATCCCGGCGTCCGGCGTCCACGGTCCCCATTGGAGGGACACGGCGGGCAGGCCGAGGGCGCGGCGCTGCTGCGCGAGTGCGTCGAGGAAGGCGTTGGCCGCGGCGTAGTTGCCCTGCCCGGCTCCGCCGAAGGGGCTCGCCAGCGACGAGAACAGGACAAACGCCGAGAGGTCCAAGTCGCGGGTCAGCTCGTGCAGGTTCCAGGCCGCGTCCACCTTCGGGCGCAACACAGTCTCGACCTGTTGCGGAGTCAGCGAAGTGAGGACGCCGTCGTCGAGCACACCGGCGGTGTGCACCACCGCGGTGACCGGGTGCCGGGCGAGCAGCCCGGCCAGCGACTCGCGATCGGCGACGTCGCAGGCAGCGATCGTGACCTCGGCCCCCTGCGCGGTCAGCTCGTCGCGGAGCGCTTCGGCCCCGTCCGCGGCCAAACCGCGGCGGCCGGCGAGCACGAGCTTGCGCACGCCGTGCGCGGCGACCAGGTGCCGGGCGAGCACCCGGCCGAGACCGCCGGTGCCACCGGTGATCAGGACCGTGCCGCCGGCGGGCCAGGCGATCGGGTCCGGCCCGGCCGGCGCCCGCTCGAGACGAGCGGCGAGCACAGTTCCCTGCCGGACGGCGACATGCGGTTCGCCCGACGCGAGGGCCGGCCGCAGGGCAGCGGCCGACGCCGGGTCGGCGTCCAGGTCGATCAGGCCGAAGCGGCCGGGGTTTTCGGTCTGCGCGGTGCGCACCAGACCCTGCACCGCGGCGGCCGCGGCGTCCTCGCCGGTGGTCGCGCCCCTCGTCACGAACACCAGCCGTGAGCCGGTCAAACGTTCCTCGGTGAGCCAGCGCTGCAAGGTGCCCAGTGCCCGGACGGTCTCCGTGTGCACAGCCTCGACTGTCGAGCCCTCGCCGGTCACCGGGACCAGCACGACGGACGGGACGCCGTCTGCCAGCAGCGCCTCGAAATCTTCGTACGCGGCCACGCCGAGTCCCCAGGGATCGGAGCCCAGCAGCGCGAGCGGCTCGTCGGGGACCTCGGCGGGCGGCACCGGGACCCAGCCGGTCCGGAACAGGGAGTTCGACGAGGCACTGGCCGGGGAATCAACCGGGATCGTGCGCAGGAGCAAGGAATCGACGGTCGCGATCGGCGCGCCCGTGGCGTCCGCGACCGCCATGGACACGGCGTCGTCGCCGAGCCGGCGCAGGCGGACGCGGGCCGCGGACGCGCCGGTGGCGTGCAACGACACGCCCTCCCACGAGAACGGCATCGCGCTGCGGCCGCCTTCTGCCCGGTCTGCCAGAGCCGCGGCCTGCAGCGCCGCGTCGAGCAGCGCGGGATGCAGCCCGAACGCTTCCGCGTCGCCCTCGACGGCTTCGGGCAGGCGCACGTCGGCGAACACGTCGTCGCCGCGGCGCCACACCGCGCGCACGCCCTGGAACGCCGGGCCGTACTCGAAACCGCCCTCGGCGAACCACTCGTAACCGCTCTCGATGTCGACCGGTACCGCGCCTTCGGGCGGCCAGGCCGCGAACTCCTCGCCCGCCGGGGCGCCGCTCGTCAGCGTCCCGGAGGCGTGCTGGGTCCACGGCCCGGCGGTGTCCCCTTCGGGCCGCGAGTGGATCGTGACGGCGCAGCGCCCGGACTCTTCGTCTGCGACGCGCAGCTGCACCTGGACCCCGCCCTGGGCCGGGAGCACCAGCGGGGCGGCGAGCGTCAGTTCTTCGAGGCGGTCGCAGCCGACCTCGTCGCCGGCGCGGACGGCCAGTTCGACGAAGGCCGTGCCGGGCAGCAGCACGCGGCCCATGACCCGGTGATCGGCCAGCCACGGCTGGCTCCGGACGGACAGCCGGCTGGTCAGCACCACCCCGTCGGAACCGGCCAGCACCACGGCCGCGCCGAGCAGGGGGTGCGCGGTGACGTCGAGCCCCGCGGCGGTGACGTCACCCGCTCCGCCGGAAGGCCCGGCGAGCCAGAACTCCTCGTGCTGGAAGGCATAAGTGGGAAGGTCGACCTGGCGGCCACCGGCTCCGAAGCCGGTCCAGTCCACGTTCGCGCCCAGTACGTGCACCTGGGCCAGCGCGCCGAGCGCGGCGGCCTCCTCCGGCCGGTCCTTGCGCAGCATCGGCACCAGCGCGGCGTCGTCCGCCGCGGACTCGCGCGCCGCGGCGGACAGCACCCCGTCGGGACCGAGTTCCAGGAACGTGCGGACGCCTTCGGCCGCCAGCGTCGTGACCCCGTCGGCGAACCGGACGGTCTCCCGGACATGGCGCACCCAGTACTCCGGCGAACCCAGCTCGGCCGCGGTGGCGAGCTGGCCGGTCAGGTTCGACACGACCGGGATTTCCGGCTGGTGATAGGAAAGCGCCGACGCGACCGCGCGGAACTCGTCGAGCATCGGGTCCATCAGCGGGGAGTGGAACGCGTGGGACACGCGCAGCCGCGAGGTCTTGCGGCCCAGTTCCCCGAAGTGCGCGGTCAGCGCGGCGACCGCCGCTTCCTCCCCGGACAGGACCACCGAACCGGGGCCGTTGATCGCGGCGATCGAGACGGTCCCGTCGAGCCGGGGCGTCACCTCGTCCTCGGTCGCCTGGACCGCGGCCATGACCCCGGTCGAGGGCAGGGCCTGCATCAGCCGCGCCCGGGCGGCGACCAGCCGGGCCGCGTCGGCCAGGGAGAACACACCAGCGCAGTACGCGGCCGCGACCTCGCCGATGGAATGGCCCGCCAGGAAATCGGGGGTCACGCCCCAGGAGCGGACGAGCCGGTAGAGCGCGACCTCGACCGCGAACAGCGCGGGCTGGGTCCACCCGGTTTCGTTCAGGGTCCCGGCATCCTCACCCCAGACGATCTCGCGCAGCGGCTGAGGCAGCAGCGGGTCCAGCTCCGCGGCGACGGTGTCGAATGCCTCGGCGAAGACGGGGAACCGGTCGTAGAGCTCACGGCCCATGCCCAGCCGCTGGCTGCCCTGGCCGGCGAAGAGGAACGCGGTCTTGCCGGAGGTGACCGCGCCCTCGGTGACCACGACGTCGGGTTCGCCCAGGGACAGGGCGGCCAAACCCCGCAGGGCGCTTTCGCGGTCATCGGCGACGACCACGGCCCGGCAGGAGAACCGGGAACGGCCCGCCGCCAGCGAAACGGCGATGTCGGCGGTGGGCACCTCCGGGCGGGTCCGCAGGTGGGAAAGCAGCCGGTCCGCCTGGGCGTGGAGCGCGTCGGGGGTCTTGGCCGACAGGATCCACGGCACCAGGGCGGTTCCGGCGGAAATCCCCGGGCGGCCGGTTTCCGAGGACTCAGCGGGGTTCGCCGGGTCAGCGCGGTTCGCAGGGCCAGCGGGGTTCGCGGGGGCCTGTTCGAGGATGACGTGGGCGTTGGTTCCGCTGATCCCGAACGCCGACACCGCGGCCCGGCGCGGCCGGTCCACCGACGGCCAGCTCCGCTGCTCCGTCGCCAGCTCCACCGCACCCGAGTCCCAGTCCACAGTGGACGCCGGGGTCTCGGCGTGCAGTGTCTTCGGCACGATCCCCGCGCCGAGCGCGAGCACCGTCTTGATCACCCCGGCGACGCCGGCCGCGGCCTGGGCGTGCCCGAGGTTCGACTTCACCGAGCCGAGCAGCAGCGGGGTTTCGCGGTCCTGGCCGTAGGTGGCCAGCAGTGCCTGCGCTTCGATGGGGTCGCCCAGGCTGGTCCCGGTCCCGTGCGCCTCCACCACGTCGATCTGGCCGGGGGTGAGGTGTGCGGCCGCCAGCGCCGCGCGGATGACCCGCTGCTGCGACGGCCCGTGCGGCGCGGTCAGCCCGCTGCTCGCGCCGTCCTGGTTCACCGCGGAGCCGCGGACCACGGCCAGCACCCGGTGGCCGTTGCGCTGGGCGTCGGACAGGCGCTCCAGCAGCAGCAGGCCGGCGCCCTCGCCCCAGGCCATCCCGTCGGCGTCGTCCGCGAACGCCTTGCACCGCCCGTCACGCGACATCCCGCGCTGGCGCGCGAATTCCACGAACGCGCTCGTGGTCGCCATCACCGTCGCACCGCCGACGAGCGCCATCGAGCAGTCTCCGCCGCGCAGCGCCTGCTCCGCCCAGTGCAGGGCCACCAGCGACGAAGAGCAGGCGGTGTTGACGGTGACCGCCGGGCCCTCCAGGCCGAGGAAGTAGGAGATCCGTCCGGAAAGGACACTCGCGGCGGTCCCGGTCAGCAAGTGCCCCTCGGACGTCTCGGGCAGGTCGGCCCCCGAGCCGTAGGTCGACTCGACCGCGCCCACGAACGTCCCGGTCGCGCTTCCGCGCAGCGACAGCGGGTCGATCCCGGCGTGCTCGATCGTCTCCCACGCCACCTCGAGCAGCAGCCGCTGCTGCGGGTCCATCGCCAGCGCCTCGCGTGGCGAGATCCCGAAGAAGCCCGGGTCGAATTCGGCCGCCGAGTGGAGGAAGCCGCCTTCGACGACGTAGGTCTTGCCGGGCTGGTCCGGGTCCGGGTCGTAGATCGAGGCGGCGTCCCACCCGCGTCCCTCCGGGAAGCCGGAGATCGCGTCCCCGCCGTCGAGCAGCAGCTGCCACAGCTCGCCGGGAGAGTTCGCGCCCCCCGCGTACCGGCACCCCATGCCCACGATCGCGATCGGCTCGGTGTGCCGGTCCTCGACGGACTGCAACCGCCGCCGGGTCTGCCGCAGGTCGGAGGTGACCAGCTTGAGGTAGTCGCGGAGCTTGTCTTCGTTGCTCGTCATGCGGGTGGTGCCTCCCAGGTGAGGGAACGCGGGCGTGTCCGCCGACCGTGCCGGTCTCCCGCCACAACCTTGCCGGACATGGCACTAGTGCTGTCACTAGTTGCTCGCGCCGTCGCCACGCCGGTGCTATCCGCGCCCGAGTTCCTTGTCGATGAAGGCGAACATCTCGTCGTCGCTGGCCGCGGTGAGTTCGCCGGTCTCCCCGCTGTCCTGCTCGCCGGCCGCCTCCAGCCGCCACTGGAGCGAGGCAAGCCGCTTCACCAGCAGGGAACGGGTATCGGCATCCAGTTCCGACGCCGACACCGCCGTTTCGAGCTTTTCGAGTTCCGCCAGCAGCGGAGCCGGTCCGGCGTCCACCCCCAGCTCCCCGCGGACGTGCCGGACCAGCGCGGCCGGGGTCGGGTGGTCGAAGATCAGCGTGATCGGCAGCCGGACGCCGAGGTCGGCGGCCAGCCGGTTGCGCAGCTCCACCGCGGTCAGCGAGGTCATGCCCAGTTCGAGGAAGCCGCGCTCGGGCTCGACGTCGCCCGCCGAGCCGTACCCCAGTACCGCCGCGACGTGGCGGTGGACCAGGTCCAGCACCAGCTTCTCCTGCTCGGCCGGGCTCCGGCCCGCGAGCCGGTCCAGGATTCCGGGCCCTGCGGTGGCGGCCGCTTCGTTCCCGGCGAGCCGCCGCGCGGGGGCCGGCACCAGCTTGCGCAGCAGCGCGGGGACGATCTCGCTTCGGCCGATGGCCCGCACGTCCAGCGGAGCGGTGACCATCAGGGAGTCGTCGACGGTGGCCGCCCGATCGAACAGGCCGAGGCCCTGTTCGGCAGTCATCGCCAGGACGCCGTCGCGGCGGAACCGGGCGAGGTCGGTCGCGTCCAGCCGTCCGGTCAATTCACTGCGCTGCTCCCAGAAGCCCCACGCCAGCGACGCCGCGGGAAGGCCGTCGGCCCGGCGATGCTGGGCCAGTGCGTCGAGGAAGGTGTTCGCCGCGGCGTAGCCGGCCTGCCCGGCCGCGCCGGAAACCCCGGAGAACGACGAGAACAGGACGAACGCCGAAAGGTCCGCGCTCCGGGTGAGCTCGTGCAGGTTGAGCGCGGCGTCGACCTTGGGCCGCAGGACCTTCTCCACCCGCTCTCCGGTCAGCGCGTCGAGTACCCCGTCGTCGAGCACCCCGGCCAGGTGCACCACCCCGGACAGCGGATGCCCGGCGGGAATCCGCGCCAGCACCGCGGCCAGTTCGCCGTAGTCCGCGGCGTCACAGGCTTCGACGACGACCTCGGCCCCCATCCCGGTCAGCTCGTCGCGCAGTTCCCTCGCTCCGGCAGCATTGAGACCGCGGCGGCTGGTGATCAGCAGCCGGCGTACCCCATGTTGTCCGACCAGGTGACGGCACAGCAGCGCGCCCAGGGTGCCGGTGCCGCCGGTGACGAGCACGGTGCCCGAGCCGGTGGGGTCCAGCTGCCAACCTGACGGGCCGGCTGGATCTGTTGGCTCTGCTGGGTTTGCTGGGTCTTTGACGGCCTTCGCGCGGACGAGCCGGGCGGCGGTGATAGTGCCGCGGCGCAGCGCGATCTGTGGTTCACCGGCGGCGACGGCGCCGGTGATCGCGGTGACCAGCGCCTTACCGGAGCTGTCCTCGTCGTCGAGGTCGACCAGGGTGATCCGGCCGGGGTTCTCGGACTGGGCCGACCGCACCAGTCCCCACACGCCCGCTTCGGCGAGTCCGGGCACGTGCTCGTCCGGTGCGGCGGCGACCGCCTGGCGGGTGAGCACGACCAGGTGCGCGTCGTCGAACCTGCGGTCGCGCAGGAATTCCTGGACTGCTTCCAGTACGTCGCGGACCGCCTGGTGCGCGGCCTCCGCGACGTCGGCACCGGTCGACGGCGCCACAGGCAGCAACAGCAGGCTCGGGACGGCGTCATCAGCGGTCCCGAGTTCGCCGAGGTCCGCGAAACCGGTCGCCGGTACACCGGAACGCTCCACAATGGACAGAATCGGCCCGTCGCCGAGCACGGCCCAGTGACCGGTCGGTTCACGGCCGTCACCGCCGGGCACGGGGACCCACTCGACCTGGAACAGCGAGTCCCGGTGGGACGGCCCCGCGGGCGCGAAACCGCCGGCCGGGATCGTGCCCCGCCGGACCGAACCGGCTTTCAGCACCGGGGCGCCGGTCAGATCGGCCGCCGTGACCGACCATCCGCCGGGCGCGGCCGGGGCGAGGCTGATCCGCAACGCGGTCGCGCCGGTGGCGTGCACCTCGACGTCCTGCCAGACCGAGGGCAGGCCCGGACCGCCGTCGGGCCCGGCGTCCGGCGCGAGGGCCGCGGCGAGAGCGGTCTGCAGCAGCGCCGGGTGCACGGCGAACCGGGATCCGGCCGCGCGGACGGCTTCGGGCAGCGCGGTCTCCACGAAGACTTCCTCGCCGCGGCGCCACACGGCGACGAGGTTGTGGAACACCGGTCCCGGGTCATGTCCGGCGGCGAACGCGGCGCCGAGGAAATCGTCGATCTCCACCGGCTGCGCGCCTTCCGGCGGCCAGCTCGCCTCGACGGGGGCCGGGATGCCGGCGGAGGCCGCCGACAGCGTCGCAGTGGCGTGGCAGGTCCACGGCCGGTCGCTTCCGGGGTCTTCGGCCCGGGAGTAGACCGCGACCGCGCAGCGGCCGTCGTCCTGGGCGGCCTCGGTGTCGGCGGTGGCGTCCACGACCACCTGCAGCTGGACCGACTCCCCCTCGCCGAGGACCAGCGGCCGGTGCACGGCCAGTTCGTCGAGCACGCGGCGGCCGGCCTCGTCACCGGCGCGGACGGCCCATTCGACGAAAGCGGTGTCGGGGACGACAACCGAGCCGAGGACCACGTGGTCGGCCAGCCAGGAATGCGACGCGAGCCCGATCCGGCCGGTCAGCACGACACCATCGCTGCCGGCCCGGCCGAGCGTGGCACCCAGCATGGGGTGGTCGGCCAGGTCCAGGCCGAGGTCCGCCGGGTTCGCCGAGCCCTCCCGCGGTTCCAGCCAGTGCCGCTCGCGCTGGAAGGCGTAGGTCGGGAGGTCGGCCCGGCGGCCACCGGCCACGAGGTCGCGCCAGTCGAGCGGGACGCCGTGCACGTGCGCCTCGGCGAGTGCGGTGAGCAAACGGGTCCGGCCACCGTCGTCGCGGCGCAGCGAGCCGAGCACCACGGCGCCGGTGGCGCCCGCGGAGTCGATGGTGTCCTGCAGGCCGGTGGCGAGCACCGGATGGGGCGAGCACTCGATGAACACCTCGTGCCCGGCGTCGAGCAGGGACCGGACCGAGGCCTCCAGCTGCACGGTGGTGCGCAGGTTGGTGAACCAGTAAGCGGCGCCGAGCTCGGCGGTGTCGATCCAGTCGCCGGTCACCGTGGAGAAGAACGGCACTTCGGAGCTGCGCGGCGTGATCGCGGACAGGCTCGAGGCGAGCTCCTCGCGCAGCTCGTCGACCTGAGCCGAATGCGACGCGTAGTCCACGGCGATCTTCTTCGCCCGCACGCCTTCGCCCGCGTACGAGGCAATCAGCTCGTCCAGTGCCTCGGGCTCCCCGGAAACGACCACTGTGGACGGTCCGTTGACCGCGGCGACCGAGACCCGGCCCGCCCAGCGCTCCAGCCGGCTCAGCACCTCCTCGTGGTTCGCCGCGACCGACACCATGCCGCCCCGGCTGGACAGTCCGCGCGCGATGGCCTGGCTGCGGACCGCGACGATCCGGGCGCCGTCGGCGAGCGACAGTCCACCCGCGACACACGCGGCCGCGATCTCGCCCTGTGAGTGGCCGATGACCGCGGCGGCCTCCACCCCGTGGGCCAGCCAGACCGCGGCCAGCGAAACCATCATCGCCCAGAGCGCGGGCTGCGCGACGTCGACCCGGGAGAGGTCTGCCGAGCCCTCGTCGCCGCGCAGCACCGAGGCCAGCGACCAGTCGGTGAAGGGCCGCAAGGCCTCCTCGCACTCGGCGATCCGGGCCGCGAACGCGGGGGACGCCCGCAGCAGTTCGGCGCCCATCCCGATCCATTGGGAACCCTGGCCGGGGAAGACCAGCACGGCGCCGCGGGCGTGGGCGGCGCCGCCGGAGACGAGGCCGGCCGCCGGCTCCCCCGCGGCGATCGCCCGCAAGCCGGCGAGCAGCTCGTCCTGGCCGGTCCCGACGACGACCGCCCGCCGTTCGAGCGAGGCGCGCGTGGTGGCCAGGGAGAACGCCGTGTCGGCGGGAGCCTGCGGTGCTTCGGTGAGGAATCCGAGCAGGTTGCGGGCCTGGGCCCGCAGGCCGCGCTCGGTTCGAGCCGACAGCAGCCACGGCACGATCGGGTCCGGGGTGCCGGGCTCCGGCGCCGGGGTGGCCGCGGTGGCCCGGGTGCCCGGGGTAGTGGCGGCCGGGGTGGCCGAGGTAGCGGCGGCGTCCGGGATGTCCCGGATGCCCGGGGTAGCGGTGGCCGGGGTAGCCGGGGTATCGGCAGCCGGGGTGGCCGAGGTAGCGGCGACGTCCGGGGTCGCCGGAATGTCTGCGGGGGCCTGTTCGAGGATGACGTGGGCGTTGGTGCCGCTGATCCCGAACGAAGAGACCCCGGCGCGGCGCGGGCGGCCGGTCTCCGGCCAGGGCATCCGCTCGGTGGTCACCGCCACCCCGCCGGCGGACCAGTCGACGTGGGAGCTGGGGGCGTCGACGTGGATCGTCGGCGGCAGCACCCCGTGCCGCATGGCCATGATCATCTTGATCACGCCCGCGGCGCCGGCCGCGCCCTGGGTGTGGGCGAGGTTCGACTTGACCGAACCGATCCACAGTGGACGGTCGCGGCCGGGGCCGTAGGCGGCGAGCAGGGCCTGCGCCTCGATCGGGTCGCCGAGGGTGGTCCCGGTGCCATGCCCTTCGACCGCGTCGATGTCGGCCGGGGTGAGCCCGGAGGCGGCCAGCGCGGCCTTGATCACCCGCTGCTGGGACAGGCCGTTCGGCGCGGTCAGGCCGTTCGACGCGCCGTCGGAGTTCACCGCGCCGCCGCGCACCACGGCCAGCACCTCGTGGCCGTGGCGCCGGGCGTCGGACAACCGCTCCACCACCAGGACGCCGGCGCCTTCCGACCAGCCGGTGCCGTCGGCGGCCTCGGCGAACGACTTGCAGCGCCCGTCGGGCGCGAGCCCGCCCTGCCGGGTGAACTCGACGAACCCCGACGGCGTCGCCATCACCGTCACGCCGCCGGCCAGCGCCAGCGAGCATTCACCGTTGCGCAGGGCCTGCGCGGCCAGCTGCAGCGAGACCAGCGACGACGAACAGCCGGTGTCGATGGTTACCGAAGGGCCTTCGAAGCCGAACGAGTAGGACACCCGGCCCGAAAGGACACTCGCGAGCAGCCCGGTGGCCGCGTGGGCGTCCGCTTCGGCACCCGCCTTCGCCACCAGCTCGGCGTAGTCCTGCCCGGTCGTGCCGATGAACACCCCCGTCCGGCTGCCGTGCAGCGACAGCGGGTCGATCCCGGCGCGCTCGAGCGCCTCCCACGCCGTCTCCAGCAGGACCCGCTGCTGCGGATCCATCGCCGCGGCCTCGCGGGGCGAGATCCCGAAGAACGCGGCGTCGAAATCGGCCACGTGGTCCAGGAAGCCGCCCTCACGGGCGCCGCTGCGGTCGCGGCCCTCGCCGCGGAGCGCGTCGAAGTCCCAGCCCCGGTCGGTGGGGAACGGCCCGACGGCGTCGCGCCCTTCTTCGACCAGCTGCCACAGCGCCTCGGGCGAGCTCACCCCGCCGGGGAACCGGCAGCCGATCCCGACCACGGCCATCGGCTCGACCGTCGCGGCGACGAGCTGCTCGTTCTGCCGGCGCAGGCGCTCGACCTCCTTGAGCGACTTGCGCAGGGCCTCGACATACGGCTCGGGCGAATTCGTCATCAGTTCCACTCCAGCATCAGTTCGTCGTGCCCTCGGCGGCGAGCCGCAGCAGGCTTTCGGCGTCCATGTCGTCGATCGAGCCGCCATCGCCGGGCAGCTCCCCGAACTCACCAGGCCCGTCGGAAAGCGGCCGGTCGGAAAGCTGCAGCAGCATGTCCAGCAGGCCCGACTGCCGGAGGCGGCCGATCGGGATGGCGGCCAGCGCGGCCCGCACCCCGGCCTCCTCGCCGTCGGCCGGGGCCGCCGCGCCGTCCGGCAGGAGTTCGGCGAGCAGGTGCCGGGTCAGCGCGTCCGGCGTCGGGTAGTCGAAGACGAGCGCCCCGGGCAGGGCCAGCCCGGTCACCGAGCCGAGCCGGTTGCGCAGCGCCACCGCGACCACCGAGTTCAGCCCGAGGTCGCGGAACGGCCGGTCCGCCGGCACGGTTTCGGCCGAGTCGTGCCCGAGCGCGGCCGCCACCTCGGCGCGGACGACCCCGAGCAGGGCGCGGCCGCGTTCGGCGTTCGGCAGGCCGAGCAGGCGCTGCTTGAGCGCCGGCTCCTCGGTGTCGGCCGGGACCTCAAGTGCGGCAAGGACTTCGGGGAGTGTGGACAGCAGCGGGCTCGGCCGCATCGCGGTGAACGGCGGGGCGAACCGCGCCCAGTCGACGTCCGCGACCGTCAGGGTGGCCCGGCCCTCGTCGAGGGCGCGGCCCAGCGCGGAGATCGCCAGTTCCGGGTCCATCGGGCCGACCCCGGCCCGCTGCAGCGCGGCGCGGACGCCGGCTTCGGCGGCCATGCCGGTCTCCCCCCACGAGCCCCAGGACACCGAGGTCGCGGCGAGTCCCCGGCTCACGCGGAGTTCGGCCAGCGCGTCGAGGTAGGCGTTCGCCGCGGCGTAACCGGGCTGCCCGCCACTGCCCCAGATCGCCGCGCCCGAGGAGAACAACACGAACTGCTCGAGGTCACCGGTCAGCTCGTGGAGGTTCCGCGCGCCGGCCAGCTTGGAGCGGAGAACGGCCGCGAGCCCCTCGGGGGTCAGTGCCGCCACCGGGTCGTCGTCGGGCACCCCGGCGGCGTGGAACACCGCGGTCAACGGGAACTCCGCCGGGATCCGGCCCAGCAGCGCGGCGAGTGCCGCGCGATCGCCGACGTCGCAGGCTTCCACCGTCACCCGGGCGCCAGTGTCCTCCAGTTCGGCGCGCAGGGTGTCGGCGCCGGGGGCGGCAGGCCCGCGCCGGCCGGCCAGCACCACGTGGCCGGCCCCGTTCGCGGCGACCCATCGGGCCACCCGAGCCCCGACCCCACCGGTGCCGCCGGTGACCAGCACCGTCCCATGTGGACGGTACGGGGACCCCGTGCGCCCACCGGCGGCCGGCGCGCGCACCAGACGGCGGCCGAACACGCCCGACGAGCGGACCGCCACCTGGTCTTCGCGGTACGCGCCGGCCAGTACCCCGGTGAGGTGGGCCGCCGCGCGGGCGTCGAGCACCTCGGGCAGGTCGACCAGGCCGCCCCAGCGGGGCGGGTGTTCCAGCGCCGCCACGCGGCCGAAGCCCCACAGCGCGGCCTGCACCGGGCGAAGCGTCCCGTCGCCGGAACCGGCGGCCACCGCGCCGCGGGTCAGGCACCACAGCGGTGCTTCGAGACCCAGCTCGCCCAAGGCCTGGACCAGCGCCACCGTGCCGGCCAGCCCACCTGGGACGTCCTCCGCGCACGGCTCTTCGTCGAGACCGAGCAGCGAGACGATCCCGGCCGGGGTCACGCCGTCGAGCGCGGATTTCACCTGCTCGGCCACGCGTTCGCGGCCGGCGGCGGTGATCACCTGGCACCGGACCGAAGCACCGGCCGCGTGCAGGGCGGCGGCGACCTCGTCCGAGAGCGGGCCGTCCTCGGCGGTGACGAGCAGCCAGGTGCCATCCGGTTCCGCGTCGGCCGCGGTCACCGGGTGCCACTCGACGCGGTAGCGCCAGCCGTCGACGACCGAATCACGGCGGGACCGGGCGTGCCATTCCGACAGGGCCGGGAGTACCGCCTCCAGGGGCCCGAACTCGCCGTCGAGCCCCAGCTCCCCGGCCAGCGACTTCACATCGCCGCTCCGGACCAGCTGCCAGAACTCGGTGTCCGGCGCCGGGCCGGGCTGGGCCGCCGGCTCGCGTTCGGCGTCGGCCCAGAAACGGCGGCGCTGGAAGGCGTACGTGGGCAGGGTGACCGTTCGCGGGTCGCCGTCGGCGAACACGCTGCTCCAGTCCACCGGCACGCCGTGCGTGTGCGCTTCGGCGAGCGAGGTGAGGAAACGCCTCGTGCCGCCTTCGTCCCGACGCAACGAGCCGAGCACCGCGCTCGAGTCACCGCCCTCGGATTCGACGGTCTCCTGCACGCCGCCCAGCAGCACCGGATGCGGGCTCGCTTCGACGAACACCCCGTGTCCGCCGGTCACCAGCGCGCGGGTCGCCCGCTCCAGCTGAACGGTCTGCCGCAGGTTCGTGTACCAGTAGCCCGCGTCGAGTCCGGTGGTGTCGATCAGCGCGCCGGTCACCGTCGAGCAGAACGGCACCTGGGCCGCCCGGGGCCGGACCGGGGCGAGGACCCGGAGCAGCTCCTCGCGCACGGTCTCGACCTGAGGGCCGTGCGAGGCGTAGTCCACGGCGATCCGGCGGGCGCGGACGTCCTGGCTCACGCACTCCGCCAGCAGCCCGTCGAGCGCGGCGGGCGTGCCGGACACCGCCACCGACGACGGGCCGTTGACCGCGGCCAGCGAAACGCTTTCGCCGAACGGCAGCAGCAGGTCCGAAACCCGCTCGGCCGACGCGGCGATCGAGACCATCCCGCCGAGGCCCGAGAGCCCCAGCAAAGCCTTACTGCGCAAGGCGACCACCCGCGCGGCGTCTTCGAGGGAAAGGGCGCCGGCCACGTGGGCCGCCGCGATCTCGCCCTGCGAGTGGCCGATCACGGCGGCGGGCTCGACGCCGTGGGATCGCCACACCTGCGCCAGCCCGACCATCACCGTGAACAGCGCGGGCTGGACGACGTCGACGCGCTCCAGCCGGGCCGGGTCCCCGATACCGGCGACGACGTCCTCGACCGGCCAGTCCACGAACGGGGCGAGGGCCTCGGCGCAGGATCGCACGCTGTCGCGGAACACCGCCGAGGTGGCGAGGAGTTCCCGGCCCATCCCCCACCATTGGGAACCCTGTCCGGGGAACACGAACACCGGCAGGCCCGCACCGGCGGCCTGGCCGGTCACGACCGACGGCGACGGCCCGTCTTCGGCCAGCGCGGCCAAGCCGTCGAGGAAGTCCTGCCGGGTCTCGCCGAGCACCGCGCCGCGGTACGGCAGGGGCGCGCGGGTGCTGACCAGCGACCAGCCGACGTCGACCGGGGGCAGTTCGGGGTTCCGGTCCGCGAAGGCCCGGAGCCGGGCCGCCTGCTCGCGCAGCGCCCGGTCCGACGCCGCCGAGAGCACCCACGGCCGGGTGCCGGTGCCGGGCTCGCGCGGCGCGGGCTCCGCCGGGACCGGTGCCTGTTCGAGGATCACGTGGGCGTTGGTGCCGCTGATGCCGAACGACGAGACCGCCGCGCGGCGCGGCCGGTCCAGCTCCGGCCAGGGCGCCCCTTCGGTCAGCAGCTCGACGGCGCCGGCCGACCAGTCCACTTGCGACGACGGCTCCTCGGCGTGCAGGGTCGCGGGCATCACGCCGTGCCGCAGCGACTGCACCATCTTGATCACGCCCCCGACGCCCGAGGCCGCCTGCGCGTGGCCGAGGTTCGACTTCAGCGAGCCCAGCCGCACCGGCCGCGCGCGGTCCTGGCCATAGGTGGCCAGCAAGGCCTGCGCCTCGATCGGATCGCCGAGCCGGGTGCCCGTCCCGTGGGCCTCGACCAGGTCGACGTCCGAAGTGGACAGACCGGCGTCGGCCAGCGCCGCCCGGATCACCCGCTGCTGGGACGGACCGTTGGGCGCGGTCAAGCCGTTCGACGCGCCGTCGGAGTTGACCGCGGCACCGCGCACCACCGCCAGCACCTCGTGGCCTTGGCGCTGGGCCTCGGAAAGCCGCTCCAGCACGAGCATGCCGACGCCCTCGGACCAGCCGGTGCCGTTGGCGTGGTCGGAGAACGCGCGGCACCGCCCGTCGGGGGAAAGCCCGCCCGCGCGGGCGAACTCGCTGAAGCTGTCCGAGGTCGCCATCACCGTCACGCCGCCGGCGAGCGCGAGCGCGCACTCTCCGCTGCGCAGCGATCGCACGGCCATGTGCAGTGCCACCAGCGAAGACGAGCACGCGGTGTCCACAGTGACCGACGGGCCCTCGAGACCGAGCGTGTACGACAGGCGGCCCGACATCACGCTGGAGGTGTTGCCGGTGAGGATCAACCCCTCCAAGCCTTCGGCCGCGCGGCCCAGTGTCTCGGTGTAGTGGGTGTGGCTGGCGCCGACGAACACGCCCGCCTGGCGGCCGCGCAGGGTGTTCGGCGCGATGCCCGCGCTTTCGACGGCCTGCCAGGTGCTTTCGAGCAGCAGCCGCTGCTGCGGGTCCATCGCCAGCGCCTCGCGCGGGGCGATCCCGAAGAACTCGGCGTCGAAGTCGGCGACGTCGTAGAGGAAACCGCCTTCGCGCGTTTCGCTGCTGCCGGGCCCGCCGCCGGCGAGCATCTCGAGATCCCAGCCGCGGTCGGTCGGGAATCCCCCGATGGCGTCCGAGCCGGTCCGGACGAGCTGCCAGAGGTCCTCCGGGGAGCGGACCCCGCCGGGGAAGCGGCAGCTCATGCCCACGATGACCACCGGGTCTTCGGCCGAGCCCGAACCAGCAGCGTCCGAACCAGCAGAGCCCGGCCCGGCGACACTCGCCGGGACGGCCGGCTGGGGGGCGTCGGCGCCGTCCAGCTCACCGAGCAGGAACTCCGCGAGGCCCTCGGGCGTCGGGTAGTCGAACACCAGCGTCGAGGGCAGCCGGAGGCCGGCCGCCTCGGCCAGCCGGTTCCGCAGCTCCACGGCGGTCAGCGAATCGAAGCCGTGCTGGCGGAAGCTCTCCCGGGCGTCGATCGAGGCGGACGACGTGTGCCCGAGCACCGCCGCCGCGTCGGAGCGCACCAGGTCGGTCAGGAAGCGCAGGCGTTCCGCGGCGGCGAAACCCGCGAGCTGCTGGGCGAGGTTCGCCGCCGTGCCACTCGGCGAGGTCTTCGCGGCCGTGCGGCGGACTCCGCCGGCCAGGCCCTGCATCAGCGGCTGCACGTGGGCCCGGGACCGCAGGGCGCCCGCGTTGACCCGCATCGCGACCACCAGTGCCTCGTCGGCGGCGACCGCGGCGTCGAACAGGGCCAGGCCCTGCTCCGCGGTGACCGGCGGGAGCCCGGCGTTGTCCATGCGGCGGACGTCCACCTCGCTCAGCCCGTCGGTCATCCCGCTGCTGTGCGCCCACGGCCCCCAGGCCACCGAGGTCGCCGGCAGGCCCGCACGCCGGCGTCGCTGGGCGAGGGCGTCGAGGAAGGTGTTCGCGGCCGCGTAGTTGCCCTGGCCCGGGCTGCCCAGCACCCCGGCGACCGAGGAGAACACGACAAACGCGGCGAGGCCGAGGTCACGGGTCGCTTCGTGCAGATGCCAGGCGGCGTCGACCTTCGGCCGCAGGACCCCGTCCAGGCGTTCGGGGGTCAGCGATTCGACGAGGCCGTCGTCGAGCACACCCGCGGTGTGCACCACCGCGGTCAGCGGGTGCGCGGTGGGAATCCCGGCGAGCAGTGCGGTGACGGCGTCCGCGTCGGAGGTGTCGCACGCGGCGATCGTGACCTCGGCACCGGCGGCGGCCAGCGTGTCGCGGAGTTCGGCCGCGCCCGGGGAATCCGGGCCCCGGCGGCTGGCCAGCAGCAGGTGCCGGACCCCGCGCGTGGTGGCCAGGTGCCGGGCGAGCAGGCGGCCCAGCCCGCCCGTGCCGCCGGTGACGAGCACGGTGCCTTCGGCGTCCCAGACCGGCGGCATGGTCAGGACGATCTTGCCGACGTGGCGCGCCTGGCTCATGTGGCGGAAGGCGTCCTTCGCGCGCCGGACGTCCCAAGTGGACACCGGCAGCGGCGTCAGCGCGCCGGTGGCGAACAGCGCCGAGAGCTCCGAAAGCATTCCGCTCGTGCGGTCCGGGCCCGCGTCGGCGATGTCGAACACCCGGTACGTCACGGCCGGGAGGTCAGCCGCGTCGCGCAGGTCGGTCTTGCCCATCTCCAGGAACCGCCCGCCCGGGGCGAGCAGCCGCAGTGAGGCGTCCAGCAGCTCGCCGGTGAGCGCGTTGAGCACGACGTCGACCCCGCGGCCGCCGCGGGCCTCGCCGAAGCGCTGCTCGAAGTCGGTGGTCCGGGAGGAGGCGATGTGGTCGTCGGGCAGGCCGAGTCCGCGCAGGACGTCCCACTTGCCTTCACTGGCGGTCGCGTAGACCTCGGCACCGAGGTGCTTCGCCAGCTGGATCGCGGCCATGCCGACCCCGCCCGCGCCGGCGTGGATCAGGACCGACTCGCCCGGCCGCAGCCCGGCAAGATCGGTGAGGCCGTAATACGCGGTCAGGAACACCAGCGGCACCGAGGCCGCCTCCGCGTCCGACCAGGCGCCCGGGACCCTGGTCAGCAAACGCTCGTCGGCGACCGCGAGCGGGCCGAACCCGCCGGCGACCATGCCCATGACGCGGTCGCCGGGCCGCAGGTCCGAGGCGTCCGGACCGGCCTCGACCACCACGCCCACCGCCTCGGCGCCGAGCGGGCCGGGATCACCGGGGTACATGCCGAGCGCGTTGAGGACGTCCCGGAAGTTCAGGCCCGCGGCGGTGACGCCGACCCGGACTTCCCTGCCGCTCAACGGTTCCGCTCCGGTCGAGGGCAGCAGCACGAGGTTGTCGACGCTGCCCCGCCGGTGGGTGCCGAGCCGCCACGGTGCGTCGCCCGCCGGAACGGTCAGTGCCGGGCCGGTCGCGAGACGCGCCAGCCGGGCGCGGAGGACGGCGTCGCCGCGCAGCGCGAACTGCTGCTCGCCGGAAGCGAGCAGATTCGGCAGTGCAGCGGCGATTCCGGTGCCTGCGTCGAGGTCTGTATCGAGGTCGACGAGCAGGAACCGGCCGGGGTTCTCCGCCTGCGCCGAGCGGATCAGGCCCCAGATCGCCGCAGCCGCGAGATCCGGTGCGTCCTCACCGGCGGTGGAGACCGCCCCGCGGGTGACGACCACGAGCCGGGATTCGGCGAACCGGTTGTCGGCCAGCCAGGACTGCACCAGGCCGAGCACCTGGGCGGTCAGCTCGTGCACTTCGGCCGGGCCACCGCCGTCGAGGTCTCCGGCGATCGGCATCAGGACCGCGTCGGGGACCTCGGCCAGTTGGGCCAGCGTCGGCGCGATCGGGGCCGAAAGTGCCGGCGCCAGGCCGAAAACGTCCGGTCCCAGAACCGCGCAGGTGACACCCGGCGACCGGGGCTCGGCGGGCGCGGGGATCCAGTCGACCCGGAAGAGCGAGTCCGGCGCACCGTCCGAGGGGGCGGCGGGGGCGTCGTTCGAGGCCTCGCGCAGGACCAGCGACTCCACGGTGATCACCGGTGCGCCTTCGACGTCGGCGACGGCGAGCGCGACGGTGTCGTCGGCGGTTCGGCTCAGCCGGACGCGCAGCTGCTCGGCGCCACCGGCGTGCAGGGACACGCCGGTCCAGGTGAACGGGAGCAGACGCTGCCCGTCCGTGCCGAGCCCGGCGAAACTCGTCGCGTGCAGGGCCGCGTCCAGCAGCGCCGGGTGCAGGCCGAACCGTTCGCCGCCGCCGGCTTCCTCCGGCAAGGCGATGTCGGCGAAGACCTCGTCACCTCGACGCCACACCGCGCGCAGCCCCTGGAACGCCGGGCCGTAAGCGAATCCGGCCTCCGCGGTCTCCTCGTAGAACCCGTCCAGGCCGACCGCGGTCGCGCCCTCGGGCGGCCAGACGGTGGTGTCGAACGCCGCCGCCTGCCCTCCGGTGGCGAGTGTGCCCATCGCGTGCCGTACCCACGGCTGGTCGGGGGCGCCGGCCGGGCGGGAGTAGACGGTGACCGCGCGCCGGCCCGATGCGTCCGGGCTACCGACGGACACCTGCAGCACGACGGCGTCTTCCGTGCCCAGCACCAGCGGCGCGGCCAGGGTCAGTTCCTCCACCAGGTCGCAGCCGGCCTCGTCGCCCGCGCGTACGGCCAGCTCGAGGAAACCGGTGCCGGGAAAAAGCACGACGTCGCCGACCGCGTGGTCGGCGAGCCACGGATGGGTCGCCACCGAGAGGCGCCCGGTGAACAGTTCGCCGTCGCTGCCGGCCGGCGAGACCGACGCGCCGAGCAGCGGGTGCGCCGCCGGGACCAGGCCGGCCGCGGAGAGGTCGCCCACCGCCGGAAACGGCGCCGGCCACAGGGTTTCGTGCTGGAAGGCGTAGGTCGGGAGGTCGACCCGGCGGGCGTGGGCGCCGGCGAAGAACTGCTTCCAGCCGACGACGGTCCCGGTGACGTGCAGCCGGGCGAGCGCGGTGAGGACGGCGTCCTCCTCGCCGCGGTCCTTGCGCAGCAACGGAACCGCCACCACGCTCCCGGGGTCGTCGGCCAGGGTTTCCAGTGCCATCGCCGACAGCACCCCGTCCGGGCCCAGCTCGGTGAAACAGGTGACGCCGGCCCCGCGCAGCGTCCGGATGCCGTCGGCGAACCGCACCGCTTCCCGGACATGACGGACCCAGTAATCCGGGGAGCACAACTCATCCGTGGCCAGCTGGCCAGTGACGTTGGAAATCACCGGGATCCGGGGCGCGGTGAACGTGACGCCCTCGATCGCGCGACGGAACTCCGCCAGCATCGGATCCATCAACGGTGAATGGAACGCGTGCGACACCGTGAGCCGCTTCGTTTTCCGGCCCTGCGCCGAAAAGACCGCGACAATCCGCTCAACCGCGTCGACCGCACCGGACACCACCACCGCGGCCGGACCGTTCACACCGGCGATCGCCACCTGGCCGTCAAGCAACGGGGTGACTTCGTCTTCGCTCGCTTGCACCGACGCCATCGCGCCACCGGCGGGCAACGCCTCCATCAATCGAGCACGCGCGGCAACCAGCGCACACGCGTCCGGCAAGGAGAAAACACCCGCGGCATGAGCGGCGGTGACCTCGCCGATCGAGTGCCCGGCGGTGAACTCGGGCTCAATCCCCCACGACCGCGCCAACCGGAACAGTGCCACCTCGACCGCGAACAACGCCGGTTGAGCCCAGCCGGTGCGGTTCAACACCTCCGCGTCATCGCCCCACATGACGTCACGCAACGACCCGTCCAACCGGACGTCGAACTCGGCGAACACCTCGTCGATCGCCTCCGCGAACACCGGAAACCGCTCGTACAGCTCGCGGCCCATACCCAGCCGCTGGCTGCCCTGGCCGGAGAAGAGCATCGCGACCGAACGCTCTTCGGCCACCCCCCGGACGACCTCGTCACCCAGGAGCACGGCCCGGTGTTCGAAGACGGAGCGGCTGGTGGCCAGCGAGTACCCGAGGTCCAGCGAGGTGAGGCCCGGGTTCGCGGCCACGAAGGACGTGAGGGTGGCGAGCTGGGAGTCCAGCGCGGCCGCCGACCGCCCGGAGACCAGCCAGGGCACGACCGACGGCGAGTAAGCGGGCTCGGCTCCGGCAGTCTCCGGCTCGGGGCCGGCTTCGGCGATCTCCGGCGCCTGCTCCAGGATCACGTGCGCGTTCGTGCCGCTGATCCCGAACGAGGACACGCCCGCCCGGCGCGGGCGGTCCGCCACCGGCCACGCGGCCGGCTCGGCCAGCAGCGCGACCGCGCCCTCGGTCCAGTCCACCTGGGTGGACGGCGTGCCCAGGTGCAACGTCCTCGGCGCCTGGCCCGCCCGCATCGCGAGCACCATCTTGATCACGCCCGCGACGCCGGCGGCGGCCTGGGTGTGGCCGATATTGGACTTGAGCGAACCGAGCAGCAGCGGAGTTTCCCGGTCCTGTCCGTAAGTCGCCAGCAGCGCCTGCGCCTCGATCGGGTCGCCCAGCGCGGTGCCGGTACCGTGCGCCTCGACCACGTCGACGTCCGAAGTGGACAGACCGGCGTCGGCCAGCGCGGCCCGGATCACGCGCTGCTGCGAAGGACCGTTCGGCGCGGTCAGGCCGTTCGAGGCGCCGTCGGAGTTCACCGCGCTGCCGCGCAGCACCGCCAGCACCGGGTGGCCGAGCCGCTGGGCGTCGGAAAGCTTTTCCAGGACCAGCACGCCCACGCCTTCGGCCCAGCCGACCCCGTCGGCGTCGTCGGAGAAGGACTTGCAGCGGCCGTCTTCGGCGAGCCCGCGCTGGCGGGACATCTCGACGAACACCTCCGGCGTCGACATCACCGCGACCCCGCCCGCGAGCGCCAGGGTGCACTCGCCGCCGCGCAGGGCCTGCGCGGCGAGGTGCAGGGTCACCAGCGAGGACGAGCAGGCCGTGTCCACGGTGACGACCGGGCCTTCGAGGCCGAGGGTGTAGGCCACCCGCCCGGAGACGACGCTCGGCGCGCTGCCGTTGCCGCGGAACCCGTCGAACTCGTCGCCGGCGAGGATCGAGGCGTAGTCGCTGTACATGACGCCGGCGAACACCCCCGTCCGGCTCCCGCGCAGGGCGACCGGGTCCAGGCCCGCCCGCTCGATCGCCTCCCACGACACTTCGAGCAGCAGCCGCTGCTGGGCGTCGGTCGCCAGTGCCTCGCGGGGGGCGATGCCGAAGAACCCCGGGTCGAATTCGCCCGCGCTGTGCAGGAATCCACCGGAGCGGGTGTAGGAGGTCCCCGGGTGCCCGGGGTCCGGGTCGTAGAGGCCGGCCAGGTCCCAGCCGCGGTTGCCCGGGAACCCGGTGATGGCGTCGATACCGTCGGCGACGACCTGCCACAGGTCCTCCGGGGAGGCGATCCCGCCCGGGTAGCGGCAGCCCATCCCCACGATGGCGATCGGCTCGTGCCCCCGGGATTCGAGCTCCTCGACCCGCTCCCGCGCACCACGGAGATCAGCCGTCACGCGTCGCAGGTAGTCGACGATCTTGTCCTGCTGGTCTTCCTGCACTGGCTTGTCCTCAATCGTGTCGTGGCGGTGGGCGGCCGGTCGTCAGCCCCGGCTGAACTCCTCGTCGATGATTCCGAACAGCTGGTCGAGCGAGGCCGATTCGATGTCTTCCTTGGCCTCCTTGGGTTTCGCGTCCGCGGACGGCGCCGGCCGCCGCAGCCGCTCGACGAGCTCGCCGAGCCGCCGCGCGACCGTTTCGTGCTCGCTGGGATCGGATTCCAGCGCTGCCTCGAGCCGGTCGAGCTCCTCGAGCGCCGAACCGGCCGGACGGCCGCCCTCGTCCGGGAGCCGGGCCGAGAGGAAGCCCGCCACCGCCGCGGGGGTCGGGTAGTCGAAGACGAGGGTCGCCGGCAGCCGCAGCCCCGTCGCGGAGTTGAGCTGGTTGCGCAGCTCGACCGAGGTCAGCGAGTCGAAGCCCAGCTCGCGGAAGTCCCGGCCGGCCCCGATCGCGGCCGGGGCCGCGTGGCCGAGCACCGCGGCCACCTCGGTCCGGACCAGGTCCAGGAGGAACTTCGCCCGCTCGTCGCCGTGCAGCGCGGCGACCCGCTGGGCGACGGTGCCCGCCTCGGCCGGAGCCGCCGTCCGCGCCACCTCACGACGAACGGTCGGCACCAGCGCCCGAAGGAGCGGCGGTACCTCGCGGCGCGCACGCAGCGCCGCGGTGTCGAGACCGGCAGCCACGACCAGCGGGTCTTCGGCGGCGAGGGCGGCGTCGAACAGCGCCAGCCCGTGCGGCACGGACAGCGGCGCGATCCCGTCACGGGCCATCCGGGCGATGTCGGCGTCCGACAGCGTCGAGGTCATCCCCGTTTCCTGCGTCCATGGGCCCCACGCGAGCGACACCGCGGGCAGGCCCTGGCTCCGGCGCTGCCGGGCCAGTGCGTCGAGGAAGGTGTTCGCCGCGGCGTAGCTGCCCTGCCCGGGGCTGCCCATCACCCCGGCGATCGAGGAGAACAGCACGAACGCGGCCGGCCCGAGGTCCGCGGTGGCTTCGTGGAGGTTCCAGGCGGCGTCGGCCTTGGGCCGCAGCACGGCGTCCACCCGCTCCGGGGTGAGGCTGTCGAGCACACCGTCGTCGAGGACTCCGGCGGTGTGCACCACCGCGGTGAGCGGGTGCGCCGCGGGGATGGCGGCCAGCAGACCGCGTACCGCATCGAGGTCGGCGATGTCGCAGGCCGCCACCGAGACGTCGGCGCCCAGCCCGGCCAGTTCGGTGACCAGCTCCCCGGCACCGGGGGCCGCCACGCCGGACCGGCTGGCCAGTACCAGGCGGCGCACGCCGTGGCTCGTCACCAGGTGCCGGGCCAGGATCCGGCCCAGGCCGCCGGTGCCGCCGGTGATCAGGACCGTGCCGTCGGCGGTCCAGCCGCTGAAGGCCCGTGGTGCGGCCGTTCTGCGGACGAGGCGGGCGGCCGAAACCTCGGCCCCGCGGACGGTCAGCTCCGGCTCTTCCGAGCGCACCGCGCCGGCGAGCGCGGCCGCCTCGGGCGTGTCGAGGTCCACCAAGGCGAACCGGCCCGGGTGCTCCGACTGCGCGGCGCGCACCAGGCCCCACACCGACGCCGCCGCGAGGTCCTCACCGGTCGTCGCGCCACGGGTGACGAACACCAGCCGGGACCGCGCGAAACGCTCCTGGCCGAGCCAGTCCTGGAGCAGCGCGAGGGTGCTCGCGGTGAGCTCGTGCGTGCTGCGCACCGGATCGGTTCCGGAACCACCGACGCCGAAGAGGACCACGTCCGGCACCTCGTCGGGCAGGTCGGCGAGCGCGGCGTACCGGGTCACGGGCACGCCGGATGCCTCCAGGTCGCGGAGGCCGGCGCCCAGGACCGCGAGCGCACCCGGCTCGGCCGGGTCCCCGGTCGCGACCGGGGACCAGTCGAGTCCGTACAGGGTGTCGCTGCCCGGTTCGCGGACCTGTTCCCTCGACAGGGCCCGGGAAACGAGCGAGCCGACCGAAGCGACCGGCGCCCCCGTGGGGTCGGAGATCGTGATCGACACGGTCCTCGGGCCGGTGGCCGCCAGCCGCACGCGCACCGACGAGGCGCCCGTGGCGTGCAGCGAGACGCCCTCCCACGAGAACGGGACGACTCCCGTGTGGTCGGTGTCCTCGGTGCTTTCGAAGAACAGCGGATGCAGCGCGGCGTCGAGCAGGGCCGGGTGCAGGCCGAACGCGCCCGCACTATCGCGGACCGGCTCAGGCAGGGCCACTTCGGCGAACAGCTCGTCCCCGCGACGCCACGCGGCGCGCAGTCCGCGGAAGGCCGGGCCGTAGTCGAAGCCGGCGTCGAGGAACGCTTCGTAGCAGCCGTCCACCGCGACCGGTTCCGCGTCCGCAGGCGGCCAGACAGAGTCGTCTGCGGCGGGTGTGGGGATTTCCGGGACCAGGCTGCCCGACGCGTGCTGAACCCAGGACGCATCGGGCTCACCGTCGGGGCGGGAGTGGATCTCGATCGCGCGGCGGCCGGTTTCGCCCGGGGCGCCGACCGAAACCCGCACCTGGACCGCGCCCCGGTCCGCCACGACGAGCGGGGCGGCCAGCGTCAGCTCTTCGATCCGCGCGCAGCCGGTCTCGTCCCCCGCGCGCAGCGCCAGCTCGGCGAAAGCCGTGCCGGGCAACAGGATCCGGCCCAGCACGACGTGGTCGGCCAGCCACGGGTGCGAACGGGCCGAGAGCCGGCTGGTGAACACCACCCCGGCGTCTCCGGCCAGCGCGACGAAACCGTCGAGCAGCGGGTGCCGCACCGGCGTGAGGCCGACCGAAGCGGCGTCCCCGGCGCGGTCGCCGCCCGGCGGGTGGTCCGGCCAGAACCGCCGGTGCTGGAAGGCGTAGGTCGGCAGGTCGATCCGGTCGGCACCGGTCGCGGCGAAGAACCCGGCCCAGTCCACCGGGACGCCCGAGACGTGCAGCCCGCTCAGCGCGGTGACGATCGAGGACTCCTCGCCGCGGTCCTTGCGCAGCGCCGGGATCACCACCACGCCGTTGGGAAGCGCCGGCCGGGCCATGGCCGACAGCACGCCGTCCGGGCCCAGTTCGAGGAAGCCGCCCGCACCCGCCTCGGTCAGGGCGGCGATCCCGTCGGCGAACCGCACGGCCGCGCTGACGTGCGTGACCCAGTAGTCCGGCGAGCACAGGACTTCTTCGCCGGCGAGCGCACCGGTCACCGTCGACACGAACGCGATCCGCGGCGGGTGGAACTCCAGGGTTTCGACCACGGCCCGGAAGTCGTCGAGCATCGGCCGCATCAGCGGCGAGTGGAAGGCATGGGAGACCGGCAGCCGCTTGGTTCTCCGGCCCTGGGCGGAGAACACGGCCGCCAGGGCGGAGACCGCCTGCTCTTCTCCGGAGACGACAACCGCGCCGGGCCCGTTGACCGCGGCGATGGACACGTCCGCCGTCAGCAGCGGCCGGACCTCGGCTTCGCCCGCCTGCACCGAAACCATCGCCCCACCGGGCGGCAGCGCCTGCATCAGCCGCCCGCGCGCCAGCACCAGTGCGCCGGCATCGCGCACCGACAGCACTCCGGCGACCTGCGCGGCGGCGATCTCGCCGACCGAATGACCGGCGACGAAACCGGGCACGACCCCCCAGGACTCCATGAGCCGGAACAGCGCGACCTCGATCGCGAACAGCGCCGGTTGGGCCCAGCCGGTCTCGTTCAGCAGATCCTGGTCGTCGCCCCACAGCACGTCCCGCAGCGGGCGGTCGAGGCCCGCGTCGAGGTGTTCGGCCACGGCGTCGAAAGCCGCGGTGAACGCCGGGAAGCGGGTGTAGAGCTCCCGGCCCGTCCCCAGGCGCTGGGAGCCCTGACCGGTGAACAGCATCGCGAGCGGGGCCGCGGTGGCGTGCCCCCTGGCCACTTCGTGGATCGCTCCGCCGGACGGGAGCAGCGCCGCCCGGTGCTCGAACAGCGAACGTCCGGACACGAGCGAGAAGCCGATATGCTCAGCGGGCAGAGCGGGGTTCTTCCGCGCGAAGGAACGGATCCGGCCGAGCTGGTCCTCCAGCGCGGTCTCGGTCTTCGCCGACACCAGCCACGGCACGACCGCGGACGGCACGGCGTTGGACGGCTCAGCGTCGGACAGCACGGCGTTGGACAGCACGGCGGCGGGCGGGGATTCGATGATCACGTGGGCGTTGGTGCCGCTGATCCCGAACGCGGAGATGCCGGCCCGGCGCGGGCCGGCGCTTTCCCAGGCCACCCGGTCCGAGAGCAGCTCGACCGAACCCGCCGACCAGTCCACCCGGGACGAGGGCGGATCGGCGTGCAGCGTCGGCGGCAGTTCGCCGTGGCGCATCGCCAGGATCATCTTGATCACCCCGGCCACGCCGGCGGCGGCCTGGGTGTGGCCGACGTTCGACTTGATCGAACCCAGCCACAGCGGGGTTTCCCGGTCCTGGCCGTAGGTCGCCAGCAGCGCCTCGGCCTCGATCGGATCACCCAGCTCGGTGCCGGTCCCGTGCGCCTCGACCACGTCCACATCGGACGGCACCAGACCGGCCGAGTCGAGCGCGGCCCGGATGACGCGTTGCTGCGAAGACCCGTTCGGCGCGGTCAGCCCGTTCGACGTGCCATCCGAGTTCACGGCACTGCCCCGCACCGTGGCCAGGACCCGATGACCGTTGCGGCGCGCGTCGGAAAGCCGTTCCAGCACGAGCATTCCGGCGCCCTCGGCCCAGCTCGTGCCATCCGCGTTCTCCGAGAACGACTTGCACCGGCCGTCCGCGGCCAGCCCGCCCTGCTTGCTGAACTCCACGAACAGCGAAGGCTCCGGCACGACCGTGACCCCGCCGGCGAGGGCGAGTGAGCACTCCCCCGCCCGCAGCGACTGCGCCGCCGTGTGCAGTGCGACCAGCGACGAGGAACACGCGGTGTCCACGGTCATCGACGGGCCTTCGAGACCGAACGTGTAGGAGATCCGGCCCGACATCACGCTGCCGGTGTTCCCGGTCATGACAAAGCCTTCAGCGCGGTTGGCCTCCGACAGCAAGGTCGCGTAGTCGCTGTTCGATCCGCCGACGAACACCCCCGTCGAGCTTCCGGTGAGTGATCCCGGGGCGATGCCGGCGGCTTCGAAGGCCTCCCAGGAGACCTCCAGCAGGATCCGCTGCTGCGGGTCGGCGGCGTGGGCCTCCCGCGGGCTCATCCGGAAGAACTCCGCGTCGAAGCCCGCCGCCCCGTCAAGGAAACCGCCCGAACGCGTCGTCGAGGTACCGGGCCGGAGGCCGTCGGGATCGTAAAGGCCTTCGAGGTCCCAGCCGCGGTCCGACGGGAATCCGGCGATGGCGTCGCCCCCGGTGGACACCAGCTCCCACAGGTCTTCGGGCGAGCGCACCCCGCCCGGGTAACGGCAGCTCATCCCGACGACGACGATCGGGTCCCCGCCGGCCACCGCGGGCGAGCCGGGCGCCGCCATCCGGTTGGGGCCTTCGCCGGACAGTTCCGCCGAGAGGTGCGAGGCGAGCGCGAGCGGGGTCGGGTGGCTGAAGATCATGGTGGACCCGAGTTTCAGCCCGGTCGCCGCCGCCAGCCGGTTGCTCAGCTCCACCGAGGTCAGCGAGTCGAAGCCGAAGTCCTTGAACGCGCGGCCCGCCTCGACCGCGCCGGCGTCCCCGTGTCCCAGCACGGCCGCCGCGGCGGTCCGCACCAAGTCGAGCAGTGCCTCGCGCCGGTCCGGTCCGGGCAGCTCGCGAAGGCTCCGCGCCAGGGAGGTCGAGCCGGTTCCGGCGACCGGTACCCGGCGCACCGGCGCCCGCAGCAGCCCCCGGAACACGTGCGGCACCAGGCCGTGGTCCCGCAGGGCCCGGAAGTCGAGCTCGGCCGGGACGATGACCGGCGAGGTAGAACCGAGCGCGGCGTCGAACAACGCGAGGCCGGTCGCCACGCTCAGGACCGGAGTGCCTTCCCTGGCCATCCGGGTCAGGTCCGCTTCGCCCAGCGCGGCGGTCATCCCGCGCTCCGGCGCCCACGCGCTCCACGCCAAGGCCGTGGCGGGCAGCCCCAGATCGCGGCGACGGCAGGCGAGGGCGTCGATCCCGGCGTTGGCCGCCGCGTAGTTGCCCTGGCCGGCGCTGCCGAGTACCCCGACGATCGAAGAGAACATCACAAACGCGGCGAGGTCGTGGCCGGTGGTGAGCTCGTGCAGATGCCACGCGGCAGCCAGCTTCGGGGCGAAGACCTTGTCCACGCTGCCCGGCGTGAGCGAAGCCGTCATGCGGTCGTCGACGACGCCGGCGGCATGGATCACCGCGGTCAGCGGGTGCTCGGCGGGCACCGCGGCCAGCAGGTCCGCCACCGCCGCCCGGTCGGCGACATCGCAGGCGACGACCGAAACCCGGGCGCCCAGCCCGCTGAGCTCGGCCACGAGTTCCGCCGCGCCCGGCGCGGCCAGGCCGCGCCGGCCGGCGAGCAGGAGCTCGCGCACGCCGTGCTCGGCCACCAGGTGCCGCGCGAGGATTCCGCCCAGCCCGCCCGTTCCCCCGGTGATCAGGACCGTGCCCGCCGGGTTCCACGCCCGCGGCCGGCCGGCCCCGTCGGCCAGCCGCGCCAGCCGCGCGACCCGGGCCGCGCCACCGCGAGCCGCCGCTTCCGGCTCGTCCGAGGCGAGCACCCCGGCCAGCGGCGCCACCGAATCGGCCACGGGCGCCGCAGCGTCGAGGTCGACCAGGACGAACCGGCCCGGATTCTCCGCCTGGGCCGTCCGGACCAGACCGCGCGCCGCGGCCGCCGCCGGGTCCGCGATCGGCTCGCCGCCCACGGAAACCGCGCCGCGGGTGACCACGACCAGCCGGGCGGCGGTGAACCGGTCCTCGGCCAGCCAGTCCTGGAGCGCGGAAAGGGTGTCCAGCACCAGTCCGCGGCCGGCCGGTTCGGCCACGTCGCCGGCGACGCCGAGCACCACCAGGTCCGGCAGCGGGTCCGGCACCGACGCCGGACCCGGGACGGCCTCCACCCGAGCCCCGCAGGAGCGCAGGGCCGAGGCGAGACCGAGGGGGTCCGGGCCCAGCACGGCCGCCGTCCCCGGACCGGAAGCCGCGCTCGTCAGCGCACTCCACGTCAGCTCGTACAGGCCGCCGCGGCCGGTCGCCGCTTCGACGGCGGCGTTCTCGGCCGGTTCGCGGGAAACCAGTGATTCGACCGTGGCGACGAGGCCGCCGGCCGCGTCGGTGATCGTGATCGCCACCGTGTCTTCACCGGACGGTGCCAGCCGCACCCGCACCGCGGAAGCCCCGGTGGCGTGCAGCGACAGACCCGCCCAGGAGAACGGGATCGCCGGGCTGCCGGGCCGCCGGATCGACAGCGCGTGCAGCGCGGCGTCGAAGAGGGCCGGGTGCAGCCCGAACCCACCCGCCTCGTCGAGGAGGTCCGCGGGCAGCTCGGCCTCCGCGAACAGCTCGCCATCCCGGTGCCAGGCCGCCCGCAGGCACTGGAACGCCGGCCCGTAGCCCAGGCCGAGCCCGGCCAGCTCCGCATAACCGGCGGCGACGTCGATCGGCTCCGCACCTGCCGGTGGCCAGGCCTCGTCGCCGGGCGCGACCGGCCCGCCGGCGACGGCGAGGCTGCCGGTCGCGTGCTGCGTCCACGAGGCGTCGGGCCGGCCGTCCGGCCGGGAGTGGATCTGGATGGCGCGGTGGCCGGTCGGATCCGGCTGCCCCACCGACACCAGGACCTGGACCGCGCCCTGGGCGGGCAGGACGAGCGGCGCGACCAGGGTCAGCTCCGCCACCTGCGCGCAGCCGACCTCGTCGCCCGCCCGGATCGCGATCTCCGCGAAAGCCGTGCCGGGCAGGAGAACCCGGTCCTGGACGACGTAGCCGGCGAGCCAGGGGTGCGTGCGCAGCGAAATCCGGCTCGTGAAGACCACACCGCCGTGATCGGCCAGCGTGACGAAACCGTCGAGCAGCGGATGGTCCACCGGCGAGAGGCCGACCGCGCCGGCGTCCACCGGGACGACCGCCTGGACCGTCGGCCAGTGCCGCTCGCGCTTGAACGGATAGGTCGGCAGTTCGACGCTCGTGACCGTGTCCGGGAACAACGGCATCCAGTCGACCCGTACGCCGACGACGTGCAGGCCGGCCAGCGCGGTCACCCACGAGGCTTCCTCGCCGCGGTCCCTGCGCAGCGCCGCGAGCACCGTCACCCGCCGGGAGTCCGGCTCGGCGCCGAGCGTTTCCATGGCCATGGCCGTGAGCACACCGCTCGGGCCGAGTTCGAGGATCGTGTCGGCCCCTTCGGCGACCAGCGTGCGGACGCCGTCGGCGAACCGCACCGCTTCCCGGACATGACGAACCCAATAACCCGGCGAGCACAACTCGTCCGTGGCCACCCTGCCGGTCAGGTTGGAGACCACCGGGACTCGCGGCTCGGCAAACGTGATGCCCTCGATCGCCTGACGGAACTCGTCCAGCATCGGATCCATCAACGGCGAATGGAACGCGTGCGACACCGTGAGCCGCTTCGTTTTCCTTCCCTGCGCCGAAAAAACCGCGACAATCCGCTCAACCGCGTCAACCGCTCCCGACACCACCACCGACGCCGGACCATTCACCGCAGCGATCGCCACGTCGCCCTCAAGCAGCGCAGCGACCTCGTCCTCACTCGCCTCCACCGACGCCATCGCGCCACCAGCGGGCAACGCCTCCATCAACCGAGCACGCGCGGCAACCAGCACACACGCGTCCGGCAAAGAGAAAACACCCGCCACATGAGCGGCCGTCACCTCACCGATCGAATGCCCCGCCACAAAACCCGGCTCGACCCCCCACGACCGCGCCAACCGGAACAGTGCCACCTCAACCGCGAACAACGCCGGCTGCGCCCAACCAGTCCGGTCCAGCGCCTCCGCGTCATCGCCCCACATGACGTCACGCAACGATCCGTCCAACCGGACGTCGAACTCGGCGAACACCTCGTCGATCGCGTTCGCGAAAACCGGATACCGCTCGTAAAGCCCACGGCCCATACCCAGCCGCTGGCTGCCCTGCCCGGAGAACACCACGGCGAGCGACCGGTCGCCGGCCCGGCCGGTGATCAGGGAGACCTCGCCTTCGCCCCCGGTCACCAGCACGGCCCGGTGCTCGAACAGGGCGCGGCCGGTCACCAGCGCGCCGCCGACGTCGGCGGCCGGGAGGTCGGAGTTCCGCTCCGCGAACGTCCGGAGCCGCTGGATCTGCTCCGCCAGCGCCGTTTCCGACCGTGCCGAGAGCGCCCACGGCACCACACCCGAGCCGGGCTCGGCCCGTCGCGGCGGCTCCGGGGCCTGCTCGATGATCACGTGGGCGTTGGTGCCGCTGAGCCCGAACGAGGACACCCCCGCCCGGCGCAGGCGGTCCGCCTCGGGCCACGGCATCCGCTCCGTCAGCAGGGACACCTCGCCGGCGGTCCAGTCCACCCGGGACGACGGCGTGCCGACGTGCAGGGTCTGCGGCATCGTCGCGTGACGCATCGCGAGGATCATCTTGATCACCCCGGCCACGCCCGCGGCGGCCTGGGTGTGGCCGAGGTTCGACTTGACCGAACCCAGCCACAGTGGACGCTCGCGGTCCTGGCCGTAGGTCGCCAGCAGCGCCTGCGCCTCGATCGGGTCACCCAGGGCGGTGCCGGTACCGTGCGCCTCGACCACATCGACGTCCGATGTGGACAGACCGGCCGAGTCGAGCGCCGCACGGATCACGCGTTGCTGAGAGGAACCGTTCGGCGCGGTCAGCCCGTTCGACGTGCCATCCGAGTTCACGGCGCTGCCTCGCACCGTGGCCAGGACCCGGTGACCGCTGCGACGGGCTTCGGAAAGCCGTTCCAGCACCAGCATTCCCGCGCCCTCGGCCCAGCTCGTGCCATCCGCGTTCTCCGAGAACGACTTGCACCGGCCGTCGGAGGCCAGGCCGCCCTGTTTGCTGAACTCCACGAACAGCGAAGGCTCGGAGAGGACCGCGACTCCGCCGACCAGCGCGAGCGAGCACTCCCCCGCCCGCAGCGACTGCACGGCCGAATGCAGCGCGACCAGCGACGAGGAACACGCGGTGTCCACGGTCATCGAGGGGCCTTCGAGACCGAACGTGTAGGAGATCCGGCCCGACATCACGCTCCCGGTGTTCCCGGTGAGGACAAAGCCTTCGGCGCGATTGCTCTCCGACAGCAGGGTCGCGTAGTCACTGCTCGACGCACCGATGAACACCCCGGTCGGCGAACCGGACAACGAGTCCGGCGCGATGCCCGCGGCTTCGAAGGCCTCCCAGGAGACTTCGAGCAAGATCCGCTGCTGCGGGTCGGCGGCCTGCGCCTCCCGCGGGCTCATCCGGAAGAACTCCGCGTCGAACTCCGCCGCCTCCTCCAGGAAACCGCCCGAACGCGTCGTCGAGGTACCGGGCCGGAGCCCATCGGGATCGTAGAGGCCGTCCAGATCCCAGCCGCGATCTTCGGGGAAGGCGCCGATGACGTCCCGTCCGGAAACCAGGACCTCCCACAGGTCCTCCGGCGAACGCACCCCGCCCGGGTAACGGCAGCTCATCCCGACCACGACGATCGGGTCCCCGTCGGCCACCGCCACCGGGACCGGCTTCGCCGTTTCGACAGGTGCTTCACCCAGCTCGCCGAGCAGGTGCGCGGCGAGCGCCAGCGGCGTCGGGTGGCTGAACACCGCGGTGGGCGCGAGCCGCAGGCCGGTCAGCGCGGTGAGGCGGTTCCGCAGTTCCACCGAGGTCAGCGAGTCGAAGCCGATTTCCTGGAAGGCACGTCCGGCCTCGACCTCGCTCGCGGAGCCGTGGCCGAGCACCGCCGCGGCCTCGGTCTGGACCAGGGTGACGAGAGCCCGCCGGCGGTCCTCGCCGGACAACCCGCGCAGCCGCTCGGCCAGCCCGGCCTCGCCGGCGCCGCCCGACGCGACCGAGCGGCGCACCGTCGCTCGCACGAGGCCGCGGAAGACGTGCGGCACCGGCTCCCGGCCGCGCAGTGCGCGAATGTCCACAGTGGCCGGTACGAGGACCGGGTCGGCCGAGGCCGAGGCGAGGTCGAACAGCGCGAGTGCGCGTTCGGCCGTCAGCGCGGGCAGGCCTTCCCTGGCCATCCGGGCGAGGTCCGCGTCGGTGAGGGCGGCGGTCATCCCGCGGCCCGGGGCCCAGGCGCTCCAGGCCAGCGCGGTGGCTGGCAGCCCGCGGTCGCGGCGGTGGTGCGCGAGCGCGTCCAGCCCGGCGTTCGCCGCCGCGTAGTTGCCCTGGCCGGCGCTGCCGAGCAGGCCCGCGACCGACGAGAACAGCACGAACGCGGCGAGGTCCAGGCCCGCGGTGAGCTCGTGCAGGTGCCAGGCAGCGTCGAGTTTCGGCCGCAGAACGGTGTCGAGGCTTTCGCCGGTGATCGAGTCGAGCACACCGTCGTCCACCACGCCCGCGGCGTGCACGACAGCGGTCAGCGGATGCCCGGCGGGGATGGCGGACAGCAGTGCCCCGGCTTCGGCCCGGTCGGACACGTCGCAGGCCCGGACCGTCACGTCGGCGCCCAGCTCGCCGAGCTCACGGACGAGCTCGGCGGCCCCCGCCGCGGCCGGGCCGCTCCGGCCGGCCAGCACCAGGTGCCGGACGTTCCGCTCGGTCACCAGGTGCCGCGCGAGGAGCCCGCCGAGCCCGCCGGTGCCGCCGGTGATCAGGACCGTGCCGCAGGGGTTCCACGCCTTCGGCATGGTCAGCACGATCTTGCCGATGTGCTTGGCCTGGCTCATGAACCGGAACGCGTCGCGCGCGCGGCGGACGTCCCAGGCCCGCACCGGCAGCGGCGTCAGCGAGCCGTCGTCGAACCGGTCCAGCAGCGCGGCCAGCATCTCCTGGATCCGGTCCGGTCCGGCCTCGGCCAGGTCGAAGGCCCGGTAACGGAGCCCCGGCAGCGCCGCGGCGTCCCGGATGTCGGTCTTGCCCATCTCAAGGAACACCCCGCCCGGCGCCAGTGCCCGCAGGGACGCGTCTACGAACTCGCCCGCCAGCGAGTTCAGCACGACGTCGACGCCACGGCCGCCGGTGACCTCGAGGAAGCGGTCCGCGAACCCGGTCGTCCGGGAAGAGGCGAGGTGGTCCTCGGCGATCCCGAGTGACCGGAGGGTGTCCCACTTGCCTTCACTCGCCGTCGCGAAGACCTCGGCGCCGAGGTGCTTCGCCAGCTGGATCGCGGCCATGCCGACCCCGCCCGCGCCGGCGTGCACCAGGACCGACTGCCCCGGCCGGAGATCGGCCAGGTCCCTCAGCGCGTAGCAGGCGGTCAAGAAGACCAGGGGCACGGACGCGGCCTCGGTCTCGGACCAGTCCGCCGGAACCCGGGCCAGGAAGCGCTCGTCGACCACGGCGGCCGGGCCGAAGGCGCCGTCGATCATGCCCATGACCCGGTCGCCAGGGCGGAGGTCACGGGCGTCCGGCCCGGTCTCCACGACCACGCCCGCCGCTTCGGCGCCGAGCGGCCCGGCTTCGCCCGGGTACATGCCCAGTGCGTTGAGCACGTCACGGAAGTTGACGCCGGCGGCGGTGACCCGCAGGCGCACCTCGCGGCCGGTCAGCGGCGCCGCGGCCGCGGGAAACGGCGCCAGCGTCAGCTCGTCCAGGCTGCCCCGGCGAACGCTGTCCAGCCGCCACGGTGCCGCACCGGCGGGCGGCAGCAGGCCCGCGTCCGGCGCGTCGGCGAGCCGCGCCAGCCGGGCGACCCGGACCGCGCCCGCGCGGATCACGGCCTGCGGCTCGTCCGACGCGAGCAGGCCCGCGATCACCGCGGCGGAGTCGTCCACGGGGGTTTCGGCGTCGAGGTCGATCAGGACGAAGCGGCCCGGGTTCTCGGCCTGGGCGGACCTGATGAGGCCCCACACCGCAGCGGCGGCGGGATCCGTGACCGGCTCACCGGCGGCGGAGACGGCCCCGCGGGTAACCACGGCCAGCCGTGTGCCGGAGAACCGGTCGTCGGCCAGCCAGTCCCGGGCGGTGTCCAGCGTGCCGGCGAGCGCCGCGCGGACGCCGGCGCTGGCGTCGACCGGCAGGACGAGGAGCCCGGCGCCGTCCGCGGCCTCCGCGCACAGCCTCGGGTGGCCCTCGACGGAGTTCGCGGACTCGCGCAGGCCGTTGGCCAGGTCTTCGGGGTCGGGGCCGAGCACCGTGAAGCAGTCCTGCGCGTCCGCGTCGACGGCCAGCGGAATCCAGTCCAGCCGCCAGAGCCGGTCCAGGTTCTCGCCGGCGTCGCCGGGCGCGAACACCGGTGACCGCAGGACCAGTGACTCCGCGGAGAACACCGGCGCGCCGTCGGGGTCGGTGGCGAGGATCTGCACCGAGTCGCCGTCACCGGCGCTGATCCGGACACGCAGCGCGACGGCGTCCGTGGCGTGGAGGACGACCTCGCCCCAGGAGAACGGCACCGTCGTCTGCTCGGAACGGTGCGGGCCGACCAGGGCCGGCGCGTGCAGGGCGGCGTCCAGCAGCGCGGGGTGCAGGCCGAAGGCACCGGAACCGGCGGACTCGGGCAGGCCGACCTCGGCGAAGACCTCGTCACCCCGGCGCCAGACCGCCGACAGGCCGTGGAAGGCGGGCCCGTACTCGAAACCGGCCGTCTCGAGCCGGTCGTAGCAGCCGTCCAGATCCACCGCGGTGGCCCCGGCCGGGGGCCAGACGTCCTCGAACTCGAACGCCCGCGGGCCCGGCGCGAGCATGCCGATCGCGTGCCGGGTCCAGCCGTGATCGGCGTTGTCTTCTTTCGCGTGGATGGTGACCGACCGGAAGCCGTCGGCGTCCGGCGCGCCGACCGCGACCTGCAGCCGGACCGCGTCGCGTTCGCCGAGCACCAGCGGTGCCTCCAGCACCAGCTCGGACACGCGCTCGCAGCCGACCTCGTCGCCGGCGCGGACGGCCAGCTCCAGCAGCGCGGTGCCCGGCACCAGCACCCGGCCCAGGATCCGGTGGTCGCCGAGCCAGGGGTGGGTGTGGCGGGAGACCCGGCCGGTGAAGACGGCCTCGCCGGTCCCGGCCAGCTCGAACACCGACTCCAGGATCGGGTGGTCCACAGTGGACCCGGCGGGGACGCCGGCGCGGTCGAGCCAGAACCGCCGGTGCTGGAAGGCGTACGTCGGCAGGTCGACGCGCCGCGCGCCGCGCCCGGCGAAGAACCGCGACCAGTCCGGCCCGGCCCCCCGCGTGTGCAGGGCGGCCAGGGTCGCGACGAGCGACGAGGCCTCGTCCGGTCCGCTGCCGTCCGGTGCACTGCGCACGGCCGGTGCCGCGAACGTGTCTTCCGCTCCGAGCACCTCCGCCACCAGCCCGGAAAGCACGGCGCCGGAACCGAGTTCGAGGACCGAGGTGACGCCCTCGTCCCGCAGTGCGGAGACCGCGTCGGCGAACCGCACGGGCTCGCAGACCTGGCGGACCCAGTACTCCGGCGTGCCGAACTCCTCCGCGGTGATCAGCGCGCCGGTCACGGTGGAGACGACCGGCAGTTTCGGCTCCCGGTAGGCGAGCACGTCGGCGACCCAGCGGAGCCCGTCCAGCGCGGGTTCCATCAGCGGGGAGTGGAACGCGTGACTCACCTTCAGCGGCGTGCACTTGATTCCCTCGCCGGCCAGGTCCGCGGCCAGCGCCAGCACGGCGGCCTCCGGTCCGGACAGGACCACCGCCTCGGGGCCGTTGACCGCGGCGACGCCCACCGCGCCCGAGCGCCCGGACAGCAGGTCCAGGACTCGTTCTTCGGTCGCGCGCACGGCGACCATCGCGCCGCCCTCGGGGAGCGCTTGCAGGAGCCGCCCGCGGTGCGCGGCGAAGGCGGCGGCGTCCGGAAGCGACCAGATCCCGGCGACGTGCGCGGCGGCGACCTCGCCGATCGAATGACCGGTCACCACGTCCGGGCGCAGTCCCCAGGATTCGAGCAGCCGGAACAGCGCGACCTGGAACACGAACAGGGCGGGCTGGGTGTAGGCGGTCTGGACCAGCAGCCCGGCGTCGGCCGAACCGGGCTCGGCGAACAGCACGGACCTGAGTGGACGGTCCAGGTACAGGTCCACTTCGGCGCACGCGGCGTCGAAAGCCCGCGCGAACGCCGGGAACCGGGCGTGCAGCTCCCGGCCCATGGCGGGCTTCTGCGCGCCCTGGCCGGGAAAAACGAACGCGAGCCGTCCATGCTGGACGGTTCCTGTCGCGAGGTTCGGCCGGGGCTCGCCCTCGGCCAGCGCGTCGAGGCCGGCGAGCAGCTCCTCGCGGTCCTCACCGGTGACCGCGGCGCGGTACTGCAACGCCGCGCGAGTGGTGGCGGCGGAGAACGCCACATCGAGCGGGGCGGCGTCCGACGCCAGCACTTCCCGCAGCCGGGCGGCCTGCGCCCGCAACGCCTCCTGGCCGCGGGCGGACACCACGAGCGGCAGCCGGACGCCGGGCTCGACCGGTTCTTCGGGGGCCGCTTCGATCGCGGGGGCCTGTTCGAGCACCACGTGGGCATTGGTCCCGCTGAACCCGAACGACGACACCGCGCAGCGCCGCGGCTCGCCGCGATCCGGCCACTCCTGCTGCCGGGTCAGCAGTTCGACGCCGCCGCCGGCCCACTCCAGGTGCGGGGTGGCCGGTTCCGCGTGGAGGGTCCGGGGCAGCACGCCGGCGCCCATGGCGGCGATCATCTTGATCACCCCGACGACGCCGGCCGCGGCCTGGGTGTGGCCGAGGTTCGACTTGACGGACCCGAGCAGCAGCGGCCGGCCGTCGGCCCGCCCGGGGCCGTAAACGGCCTGCAGGGCGGCGCCCTCGATCGGGTCGCCGAGCGCGGTGCCGGTGCCGTGGGCCTCGACCGCGTCCACCCCGTCCGGGCCGAGCCCGGCGTCCGCCAGTGCCTGCCGGATGACCCGCTGCTGGGCGACCCCGTTGGGAGCGGTCAGCCCGGCGCTGGCGCCGTCGGAGTTCACCGCGGAGCCCCGGAGCACCGCCAGCACGTTGTGCCCGCGTTCGCGAGCCGTGGAAAGGCGTTCGGCCAGCAGCATGCCGACGCCTTCGCTCCAGCCGGTGCCGTCCGCGTCCGCGCCGAACGCCTTGCAGCGCCCGTCGCGGGCGAGGCCCCGCACCCGGCTGAACGCCATGAAGGAGCCGGGGGTGGCCATGATCGCGACGCCGCCCACGATCGCCTGGTCGCACTCGCCCGCGCGCAGCGACTGGGCGGCGACGTGCAGCGCCACCAGCGACGCGGAGCAGGCGGTGTCGATCGTCAGCGCGGGGCCGTGCAGGCCCAGTTCGTAGGCGATCCGGCCGGACGCGATACTGCCGGCGGTCCCGGTGATCAGGTGGCCTTCCGCGCCGTCGCGGGCGTCCTGCAGCCCGGGCCCGTATTCGTGGTTCTCCGCGCCGATGAACACCCCGGTGGAGCTCCCCCGCACCGACAGCGGGTCGATCCCCGCGCGTTCCAGTACCTCCCAGGCGACTTCCAGCAGCTGCCGCTGCTGCGGGTCCATCGCCTGGGCCTCGCGCGGGGAGATGCCGAAGAACTCGGCGTCGAATTCGGCGGCGCCGTCGAGGAAACCGCCCGAGCGCGCATACGTCCGCCCGGTACGGTCCGGATCGGGGTCGTACGCGCCTTCGACGTCCCAGCCCCGGTCCTCGGGGAACGGCCCGATCAGGTCCCGGCCCTCGAGCAGCGCCTGCCACAGCTGTTCGGGCGCGGTGATCCCGCCCGGAAGACGGCACGCGGTACCGACGATCACCACCGGATCGTCGGTGTGCGGCCGATCGGCGGGCGCAGGCGGCGTTGCCGCTTCCTCGCCCACGATCCTGTCCGCCAGGCTTTCGGCGAGGCCGAGCGCGGTGGGATGGTCGTAGACATCGGTCAGTGGCAGCGAAAAACCGAGTTCGGCACGCAGCCTCCGGTGCAGTTCGACCGCGGACAGGGAGCTGAGACCCAGGTCGGCGAAGCGGCGTCGCGGATCGGCGGTCTCGGACGGATCGGCCCCCAGCGCCGTGGCCGCGTGCCGGGAGACGATGCCGACGAGCGTGCGGACGGCCTCCTCCCGGGTCCCGGCAGCCAGCAGTTCACGGAGTGCTTGCGGCGAAGCGGAAAGCCGGCCGGCGGGCTCGCCGGCTGCCGATGGCACCTTGCTGGCTTCACTCGTCATGACGACGCGCCACCATCCTTCAGACCGCAGGATCGACCGGACTTCGCCGTTGGATCGTAGGAGCGCGAACGCTGTACTTTCCCTTAGAGGATCGGCCCATTCGTGATCAGCCCAGTGCGCCGGTGCGTCTCTGGTGTTTTCCCGCGATCGCCTGCCCCAGTCTGGGCAGCACCAGGACCGGTGAAGAGGTAACCAGATGACATTGGCCACCCCGAAACCCATGACGATGTTCGGACCGGACTTCCCGTTCGCCTATGACGACTGGGTCCGGCACCCGGCCGGGCTCGGGCACCTGCCGGAGCACCGGCTCGGCACCCCGGTCGCCGTGGTCGGCGGCGGGATCTCCGGCCTGGTCGCCGCGTACGAGCTGATGAAACTGGGCCTGCGCCCGATTCTCTACGAAGCCGGCGAGCTGGGCGGGCGGATGCGTTCGATCGCCTTCGCCGGCCACCCGGACTCGCTGGCGGAGCTGGGGGCGATGCGCTTCCCGCCGTCGGCCAGCACTTTGTTCCACTACATCGGCGAACTCGGCCTGCGGACCCGCCCCTTCCCCAACCCGCTGGCCGCCTGCACCCCGAGCACGGTGATCGACCTCGGCGGGGTGGTCCACCACGTGCGGACCCCCGGGGAACTGCCGAGCGTCTACCAGGAGGTCGCCGACGCCTGGGACAAGGCCCTCCAGGACCGGGCCGAGCTTTCGTCCATGGAGGACGCCATCCGGCGCCGCGACGTCCGGGCGATCAAGTCCATCTGGAACCGGCTGGTGACCGAAATGGACGATCAGTCGTTCTACGGCTTCCTGGCCGGCTCTTCGGCTTTCGAGTCCTTCCACACCCGCGAGATCTTCGGCCAGGTCGGCTTCGGCACCGGCGGCTGGGACACCGACTTCCCCAATTCGATCCTGGAGATCCTGCGGGTGATCTACACCCACGCGGACGACGACCAGGTGAGCATCGTCGGTGGCGCGCAACAGATTCCTTCGGGCCTGTGGACGCGTGAACCGGCGGACCTGAAGCACTGGCCGGCCGGGACTTCCCTGGCCTCGCTCAACTCCGGGGCCCCGCGGCCCTCGGTCACGAAGATCGCGCGCCGCGGCGGGATCGTCATCGAGGACAGCGCCGGGGTGACGCGCGAGTTCCCGGCGGCCGTGTTCACCCCCCACGTCTGGACCTTGCTCAGCCAGATCGACTGTGCCCCGGAGCTGCTCAGCACTCCACAATGGACCGCGGTCGAGCGTACGCACTACATGAACTCCTCGAAGGTGTTCGTCCTCACCGACCGGCCGTTCTGGCTGGACACCGATCCGCGCACCGGCCACGACGTGATGGGCATGACGCTCACCGACCGCTCCCCGCGCGGGGTCTACCTGTTCGACGACGGACCGGACCGGCCGGGCGTGATGTGCCTGTCCTACACCTGGAACGACGACTCGTCGAAGCTGCTCACCCTCGACGACCACCGGCGGGTGTCCGTCCTGCTGCGACGGCTGGCGGACATCTACCCGGGCGTGGACATCGCCTCGCACGTGATCGGCGACCCGATCAGCATCACCTGGGAGCGCGAGCCGCACTTCATGGGCGCCTTCCGGGCCAGCCTGCCCGGCCACTACCGCTACCAGCGCCGCCTGTTCACCCAGTTCGTCCAGGACGGCGCGGCCGGGGCCCAGCGGGGGTTCTTCCTCTGCGGTGACGACATCTCCTGGACCGCGGGCTTCGCCGAAGGCGCGGTGACCACCGCGCTCAACGCCGTCTGGGGCGTGCTCGACCACCTCGGCGGCCGGACCGACCCGGCCAATCCCGGCCCCGGCGACCGCTTCCACGACCTCGCCCCCATCGACCTGCCCCGCTGACTCCCCGCACCCGGGGCACGGCGAAAAGGCGGGTTCCCCGCGGGGAACCCGCCTTTTTCGCAGGCCGGTCAGGAAACGAGCACGGGTTTCGCGGCGGACTTCGGGGTCACCGGGACCACGTGGAAGTTCGCGGTGGTCACGTCCAGGCGATGGAACAGCAGGTCCGGGCCCGTCACGCAGACCGTGCCGACGTCGTGGGCGGTGAGCCCGCGGACCACGGCCGGCCAGTCGATCGGGCGGTCGAAGGTGTCGGCCAGCAGGGTGCGCAGCCCGGCGGCCGAGCCGATCCGGCGGCCGTCCTGGTCGGCGATGACCGGGATCGACGGATCGGCGAGCGGGAAGCGGGAGAGCACCTCGGTTTCGGCGCGGGCGCGCAGCGGCGCGAACCGCCGCGCGTGCACCGGCGGCCGCATCGTCTGCATCGAGTAGCCGCCGAGCGCGCGGACCCCGGCGACCAGTTCGCCGAGCACGTCCGCGCGCACCGAAACCAGGTAGGCGCCCTCGTCGAGGTGGCCGGAGAGCTCGGCCCATTCACCCCGCGCGGACAGTGCGCCGACGAGTTCGCGGAACGGCGCGTCCGGGACCCGCACGAAGCAGTGCGTCACCAGGTCGTCGGGCTGCTCGGCGAAGTACTCGGCTTCGCAGCGGGCGAGCTCGACGGTGAGCCGGATCCCCGCGGCGAAGTCCAGCGAGCCGACGTACACCGCGGCCGCGCGCTGCCCGAAGCTGACTCCCGCGCAGAAGTCCGGTCGCAGCCCCTGCTCCTGCTCGGCCCGGTCCGCCAGCGCGAGCGAATTGACCAGGAAGGCCACCTGGGCGAAGGCGTCGTAGACCCCTTCGGCGGCCCGGAAACGCGCGAGCAGCGACTCACCGAGCACCTCGTCGGCCACCTCGACCCGGCGGCGGGCGTAGCGGTCGAGCACCATGAACCGCCCGACCTCGCCGAAGGTCGACGAGCCCATGCCCGGGAAGACGACGGCGCTCGCCTCCCCCGCCGGGCTCACGCCGAGACCGCCAGTTCCTCGAGCCGCTTGTTGTCGGGCTTTCCGTTGCGGTTGAGCGGGAAGCTCTCGATGACGACCATCCGGTCCGGTACCTCGTACCCGGGCAGCGCCGCCGCGGCGACCGCGCGCCAGTGCTCGATCCCCAGGTCCTGGTCGTCCTCGACGAAGGCGATCAGCTGCGAACCCCGGCGTTCACAAGGGATCGCCACGATCTTGGCCCGGCAGCCCGCCTCGCTCATCCGCCGCTCGATCATGTCGGGGTAGAGGGTGTAGCCCATCCGGTGGACGGCGCGCTTGCGGCCCAGGATGTGGAGGCTGCCGTCCTCGGTGAGCCGGCCGAAGTCGCCGCTGGCGAACCAGCCGCGCTCGATCGGCGAGATCTCACCGTGCTCGTCGAGGTATCCGGCCATGACGTCCGGCGTGAGCACCATGACCTCACCGACCTCGCCGGGGGCCAGCTCGTCGCCGTTGTCGTCGACCACCTTCAGGCGCACCCCCTCGACCGCGCGGCCGCACGCGACCGGGTTGTCGAGCGTGGCGAAGGCGACGTTGCCGAGTTCGGTGCTGCCGTAGCTGTCGAGCAGGTAATGCCCGACCTGGTCGAGGTACTGCCCGACCAGTCCTTGATCGAGCGGGGCCGCGCCGGCGCAGAGCATCCGGGCCTCGGCGAGCACTCGCATCAGGGCGGGCCGGCGGGCGCCGATCTGGAGCATGCTGCGGTAAGTAGCGGGGGTGGCGTCGAACACCGTGGCGCCGCAGAGGCCGGCCATCCGCAGCGCGTGGTCGAGCCGCCGGTACGGCGCCACCACCAGCGAGCACCGGGTGAGCCAGGCGATCAGCACCATGGAAAGCCCGTACTGGTGGGAAAACGGCAGCAGCGGCACCAGCACGTCGTCCTCGACGTGCCCGACCTGGTTGAGGTTGCGGCGCAGGTTCTCCAGGAACGACCCGCCGGTCTTGACGATCGCCTTCGGGATGCCCGTCGAGCCGGAGGAGAACATGAGCAGGCCGTCGGGAAGGTCGCACCACCGCTTGACGTTCAGGTCGGCCGACGTGGCGGGGCGGCCCGCCCCGGCGAGCTGCAGTTCGTACAGGGAGAAGCACGGGACGCCGGTTTCCGGCAGCACGGTGTCGTCATCGGTGACGCAGAACTTGACCCGTGCCTGTGTGATGAGGTGCCCGGTGGTCTCGGCCCGCTCCTGGTGGTCGATCAGCACGAGCGAGGCGCCGACGTGCATCAGCGCCAGCAGCGCGGTCAGGTAGGCCGGTGAGTTCCCGGCCTTCAGCAGCACCCGGTCCGACCTCCTCACCCCCCGGTCCAGGAGCTCGTCGGCCATCCGGACCGCGTCCGCTTCCCACTCCTCGAGAGTGCGGACGCTGTCGATGCCGCAAATCTTCGCCATGGTCGGACCTCTTCCTTCGACTTCAAGCCAACGCGGCCCTTCTCCCCGATCTGCCGCCGGCGTCCAGTGTCACCAGCCGGGTTCCTGGAAATGGCCAGAAACCCGCGGGCCCGCTCCGCTGGAAGGCGCGAAGACGGGGAAAGACTAGGAATTTGCCGGGGCGGGCCGTGGGACAAAGGGACGGTCGCGCACCGGAGCACCGGCGTCGCGACACCCGGCGTCACCACCCGCGAAGCGCGGAAAGGTTGTCTTCATGGACTCGACCCGACGGCCGATCCTGTTCGTCAGCTCACCCGAGAGCGGGCTGCTCAACCCGCTGCTGACCCTGGCCGGGGAACTGTCCCGTCGCGGGGTCGAAGACCTCTGGTTCGCCACCGACGAGCCCCGGCGCCCTGACATCGAAGCCATCGCCGAGCGGACGCCGGTGGAGTTCGCCTCCCTCGGCGAGGTCGTCCCGGAGATGTCGGCGGTGACCTGGGACGACGAGACCTACCGGGCGGTCACCCAGTCCTCGCGGTTCAAGGCCCACCGCGCGGTCCTGCGGCACACCGTGGACCCGGCGCTGCGCGTGGCGAAGTACCGCGCGCTCGAGACCGCGGTGGACAAGATCGAGCCGGCGCTGATGATCGTCGAGAGCATGAGCCTGTTCGCGGTCGAGCTGGCGATCACCAGGAATATCCCGTTCATCCTCAGTGTGCCGTTCATGCCCAGCAACGTGCTGACCTCGCACACCCCGTTCTCCCGGAGCCACACCCCGCCCGGCTTCCCGGTGCCGCACTCCGGTCTGCCCTACCGGATGACCCTGGCCCAGCGGATCACGAACCGGATCTTCAGGCTGCGCACGCTGGCCATGTTCCTGAACCCCTCGTTGTCCAAGGTGATGGCCCAGGACGGGCCGATCCGCAAGGAGCTCGGCATCTCCGACGCGGCGCGCGGGCAGATGGCCCGCATCGACGCCGCCGAGTCGATCCTGTCCTATTCGGTCACCGGGCTCGACTATCCGTTCCCGGTGCCGGAAAAAATGCGGCTGGTGGGCGCGATGGTGCCCCCGCTGCCCCAGTCCCCCGGCGACCACCGCGTGTCCGACTGGCTCGACCGGCAGGGCTCCGTGGTCTACATGGGATTCGGCACGATCACCCGGCTGACCCGCGAGCAGGTCGAGTCCCTCGTGGAGGTCGCGCGCCGCCTCGACGGCCGGCACCAGATCCTCTGGAAGCTGCCTGCGGACCAGCAGGAGTTCCTCCCGCCGGCCGAGGAGCGGCCCGGCAACCTGCGCATCGAGACCTGGGTCCCGTCCCAGTTCGACGTGCTCGCCCATCCGAGCGTGAAGGTGTTCTTCACCCACGCCGGCGGGAACGGCTACCACGAAGGGCTCTACTTCGGGAAGCCGCTCGTCGTGCGGCCGCTGTGGGTGGACTGCTACGACCAGGCGGTGCGGGGCGAGGACTTCGGGGTCAGCCTCACGCTGGACCGGCCCGAAACGATCGATCCCGACGACGTCGTCGACAAGCTCACCCGGGTCATCGAAGAAGACTCCTTCCGTGCGCGGGCCGAGTTCTTCGCCCGGCAGCAGCGGGCGGCCGGTGGCCGTGAAGCCGCCGCCGACCTGGTGCTCGTTTCCCCGTCCCTGAAGTGACCGGCCCGAACCCGACCGATCGAGGAGCCGATGGCGATCCAATACCCGGTTTCCCAGCCCTGGCTCGAAGGGCGCGAACTGGAATACGTGACCGAGACGATCACCGACGGCTGGATCTCTTCCCAGGGACCGTTCGTCAAGAGGTTCGAGCAGGCTTTCGCCGATTACCACGGCATCGCCCACGGTGTCGCCTGCTCGTCGGGGACCACCGCGCTCACCCTGGCCCTGCGGGCGCTGGGCGTCGGGCCCGGCGACGAGGTGATCGTGCCGGAGTTCACCATGATCGCGTCGGCGTGGGCGGTGACCTACACCGGCGCCACCCCGGTCTTCGTCGACTGTGGTGACGACCTCAACATCGACGTTTCGCTCATCGAAGCCAAGATCACCCCGCGCACGAAGGTCATCATGCCCGTCCACATCTACGGCCGGCGCTGCGACATGGACGCGATCATGACCCTGGCCTACGAGTACAACCTCCGGGTGGTCGAGGACTCGGCCGAGGCGCACGGCGTGCGCCCGGTGGGCGACATCGCCTGTTTCTCGCTGTTCGGCAACAAGATCATCACCTCGGGCGAGGGCGGCATCTGCCTGACCGAAGACCCGAGGCTGGCCGGCCAGATGGCGCACCTGCGTGCGATGGCCTTCGATTCCGACCACACCTTCCTGCACAAGAAGGTCGGCTACAACTTCCGCATGACCAGCATGCAGGCCGCCGTCGCGCTCGCGCAGACCGAGCAGCTGGACGAGATCCTGGCCCTGCGCAGGGGAATCGAGAAGCGGTACGACGACTTCCTCGCCGGGATCGACGGGATCACCCTGATGCCGCCCCGGGACGTGCTGTGGATGTACGACCTGCGCGCCGAACGCCGCGACGAGCTGCGCGCGTTCCTGGCCGACGCGGGCATCGAGACCCGGTTGTTCTTCAAGCCCATGAGCCGGCAGCCCGGTTACCTCGACCCCGGCTGGCCTTCGCTGAACGCCAGCCGGTTCAGCGAGGACGGGTTCTACCTGCCCACCCACACCGGGCTCACCGAAGCCGGCCAGGAGTTCATCTGCGGGCGGATCCGCGCGTTCCACCACGCCTGAAAACCAACCAGGGAACAGGAAATGACGAGCGTCGAACCGAACATCGTCGACTTTCCGGCTCGCCGGGCGGGGCGTCCGTTCCCGCCGCCGGAATACGCCGAGATCCGCGCCCGGGACGGGCTGGTCAAGGCCACCCTGTCGGAGGGCCGGACGGTCTGGCTGGCCACCCGCCACGAGGACGTGCGCACGGTGCTCACCGACCGCCGCATCAGCTCCAACCCGGCCCACGACGGGTTCCCGAACTTCGGGCGCACCGGCGGGGTGCCGGCCGCCGACCAGGTCCCGGGCTGGTTCGTCGGGATGGACCCACCGGAGCACGGCCGGTTCCGCAAGGCCCTGATCCCCGAGTTCACCGTGCGCAAGATCAAGGAGCTGCGCCCGGAGATCCAGCGGGTCGTCGACGGGCGCGTCGACGCCATGCTCGCCGCGGGGAACTCGGCCGACCTCGTGGCCGGCTTCGCGCTTCCCGTGCCCTCGCTGGTGATCACGGCGCTGCTGGGCGTGCCCTACGCCGATCACGACTTCTTCGAGGCGAAGACCCGGACCCTGGTCAGCTTCGCCTCGACCGACGAGGAGCGCGAGGCCGCGGGCAAGCACATCCTGCGCTACATCACCCGTCTCATCACGCTCAAGCAGCAGCGGCCCGCCGACGACCTGCTGAGCCGGCTGCTGGCCTCGGGCGCCATGACACCCCAGGAGCTGTCCGGCGTCGCGATGCTGCTGCTGATCGCCGGCCACGAGACCACCGCGAACAACATCTCGCTCGGCGTGGTCACCCTGCTGTCGCACCGGGAATGGATCGGCGACCCCCGCGTCGTCGAAGAGCTGCTGAGGCTCCACTCCGTGGCCGACCTGGTCGCGCTCCGCGTGGCGGTCGAAGACGTCGAGATCGGCGGCCGGCTGGTCAAGGCGGGCGAAGGCATCGTCCCGCTGGTGGCCGCGGCCAACCACGACGCCGACGCGTTCGCCGGGCCCACCCGGTTCGACCCCGCCCGCGCCGCCCGCCACCACGTGGCGTTCGGCTACGGCGTCCACCAGTGCCTCGGCCAGAACCTCGTCCGGGCCGAGATGGAGATCGCCTACCGGACCCTGTTCGCCCGGATCCCGGCCCTGGAGATCGCGGCACCGATCGAGGACCTGCCGTTCAAGTACGACGGCATCCTGTTCGGGCTGCACGCTTTGCCGGTCAAGTGGTGACCCCGCACTGACCTCCCGCGAGAACGCCCCCGTGCTCCAGCACGGGGGCGTTTCCATGTCACCGCCCGGTCATCCCCGGGCCAGGACCAGCGAGCCGAGCCAGTCCTCCATGACCTCGGCGGTGACCGCCGAATCCTCCATGGCGAGCGAGAAGTGGTCGGCTTCGACGATGCGCACGGTGTCGGCGGGCACGGTGGACTCGGTGACCGCGTCCGCCCGGGTTTCCGCGAACGGCACCGCGCACTTGACCAGCAGGGTCGGCACGGTGAGCGGGGGGAACTCCATGCCCGCCACCATGGTGAAGTAGTGGCTCATCGCGGACAGCCGCGCGACGTTCGGGACGACCGCCGACGTTTCCAGGCTGCCCAGGTAGTCCTGGGCGATCTTGTCGAAGTCGACGCTCTCGTCGCCGCGGTGGTGCAGGCTCAGCGCGTCGAGCATGATCACCGCCTCGGGCTTGATGCCCCAGGTGTTTTCCAGCACGCCGGCGGCCGCGTACGCGAGCGCGCCGGCCGAGGAGTGCCCGACGAGCACGAACGGCTTCCCGTCGCTGGCCTGCAGCGCGCTCTCGGCGATCATCCTCGCCGTCGCCGCCGGGGTGGCTGGCAGCGCCTCCCCGGTCGCGAAACCGATCAGGGGCAGCGCCGACACCGTGCGCCGGCCGCGGAACTGGGCCGCGATCCGCGCGTACTGGTGGACCCCGCCGGTGACCACCGGGGCGCTGACGCAGATCAGCCGCGGCTCCTCCGGCCCGTCGGACAGGGTGGCCGGTACCGGCAGCTCGTCCAGCTCGGCCGGGGCCTCGAAGGTCGGCCGCAGCGCGACGACGGCCTTGAGCAGCAGCATGGCCTCCTTGGTCTTGCCGGCGTCGAGCGCGCCGAAGTACAGCTTCTCCAGCGTCTCGTCCGATTCGCGCGGCCGGGTCTTCGCTGCCCGCACGGGAGCAGCCCCGAGGTCGCCGGTGATCTCACCGCACAGCCAGGAAGCCAGCTGCGAGGGGGTCTTGCGGTCGAACACGATCGTCGAAGGCAGCCGCAGCCCGGCCGTCTCGGCGAGCTTGTTGCGCAGCTCCACCGCGATCAGGGAGTCGAAACCCGATTCGAGGAACGCCCGGTCCGGGTCGAGGGCCGAAGCGTCGCGATGCCCGAGCAGCCCGGCGGCGTAGTCCACCACCAGGTTCCGGACCAGCTCCTCCTGCTCGGCCGGGCCGAGCCCCCGGAGCCGGTCCCGCAGGCTCTCCGTCGAGACGGCCTCGGCGCCGGACGCGGCCGCCCGCCGTCCCGCCGGCACCAGTCCCCGCAGCAGCGCCGGGACCTCGCCCCGGCGGCCCATCCCGGCGGCGCCGACCTTCAGCGCCGCGATGAGCGCCTCGTCGGAAACCGTGGCGGCGTCGTACATCGCCATGCCCTGGCGGGTGCCGATGGCGGGCAGCCCGGCCGAGGAGATCCGCTTGACGTCGTTGCCGGTGAGCGCGCCGGTCATCTCGCTCGCCTGCTCCCACAGGCCCCACGCCAGCGAGGTCGCCGGCAGGCCGTGGGCCCGGCGGTGCTGGGCCAGCGCGTCGAGGAAGACGTTCGCCGCCGCGTAGTTGGCTTGTCCCGGGCTGCCGGTCACACCGGAGACCGAGGAGTACAGCACGAACGCGGCGAGCGGGAGGCCCGCGGTGAGCTCGTGCAGGTGCCACGCGGCGTCGACCTTCGGCCGCAGGACGGTGTCCAGCCGCTCCGGGGTCAGAGACGCGACGACGCCGTCGTCGAGCACCCCGGCCGTGTGCACCACCGCGGTCAGCGGGTGGGCCGCCGGGATCGACGCGAGCAGCTCGGCGGTCGCGGCGCGGTCGGCGGTGTCGCAGGCGGCGATCGTGACTTCGGCGCCGTGCGCGATGAGCTCGGCCCGCAGCTCCAGCGCCCCCGGCGCGTCCGGGCCGCGGCGGCTCGCGAGCAGCAGGTGCCGCACCCCGCGTTCGGCGGCCAGGTGCCGGGCGAGCTGCCCGGCGAGCGCCCCGGTGCCCCCGGTGATCAGGACGGTTCCACCGGGGTCCCACGCCCTCGGCATCCTCAGCACGATCTTGCCGATGTGCCGGGCGAGGCTCATGTACCGGAACGCCTCCGGGGCCCGGCGCACGTCCCAGGCGGTCACCGGCAGCGGCTCGAGCACACCCGCGGAGAACAGCTCCAGCAGTTCTCCCAGCATCTCCTGGATCCGCTCCGGCGTGACCGTGCCGAGGTCGAACGCCCGGTAGTCCACGTCCGTGAGACCTTCGCGGATGTCGGTCTTGCCCATCTCGACGAACCGGCCCCCCGGCGCGAGCACCGCCAGCGAGGCGTCGACGAACTCCCCGGCGAGGGCGTTGAGCACGACGTCGACGCCGCGTCCCCCGGTGGCCTCCAGGAACCGCGGGCCGAACTCGGTCGTGCGTGAGGACGCGATGTGATCGTCGGCGACGCCGAGGGCGCGCAGCCGGTCCCCTTTGCCTTCGCTCGCGGTGGCGAAGACCTCGGCGCCGAGGTGCCGGGCGAGCTGGATCGCGGCCATGCCGACGCCGCCCGCGCCGGCATGCACGAGAACGGTTTCGCCGCGGCGCAGCCCGGCCAGGTCGACGAACGCGTGGTACGCGGTCAGGAACACCAGCGCCACCGAGGCGGCGCTTTCGTCAGACCAGCCCTCGGGCACCAGGCCGAGGTAACGCTCGTCGGCCACGGCGACCGGACCGAACCCGCCGTCGATCATGCCCAGCACCCGGTCGCCCGGTTTGACCGACGTGACGTCGGGGCCGATCTCGGTCACCACCCCGGTGGCCTCGGCGCCCATCAGCCCGTCACGGCCCGGGTACATGCCCAGAGCCTTGAGGACGTCGCGGAAGTTGACCCCGGCGGCGGCGACCCGGATCCGGACCTGACGTCCGGTGAGCGGCTCCAGCACCTCGGGGCAGGCGAGCAGGGTCAGGTTTTCGAGGCTGCCGCGGTGGCTGCTGTCAAGGCGCCACGGACTGTCGGACGGCGGCAGGAGGCCGTCACCCGGCACCAGTGGGGCGAGCCGCCCCGCGCTGACCACGCCTTCGCGCACCACGACCTGCGACTCGCCGTCTTCGAAAGCGCCGAGCAACGCCGGAACGGCATCGGCTGATTCTTCCGTGTCGTCGAGGTCCGCCAGCAGGAACCGCCCCGGGTTCTCGGTCTGCGCCGAGCGCACCAGGCCCCACACCGCGGCGGCCGCGAGGTCAGTGACGTCTTCGCCGCCGGCGGCCATCGCGCCCCGGGTCACCACGACCATGCGGGAGCCGGCGAAGCGGTCGTCGGCGAGGAACTGCTGGATCCGGCCGAGGGCCCGGGCGGTCAGCGCGTGCACCGAAGCCGGGCCGCCCGCGGTGAGGTCACCCTTGACCGGCAGCAGGAACACCTCCGGCACCGCGCCGGCGACCTCGTCCGGAGAGTCCACAAAGGACGTCACAACGTCACCGGCGAGGCTGGCTGCAGCGGCGAAGCCGAACTCGTCGCCGCCGACGATCGCCCAGCGCGTGCCGGGGGCCGAGGCGGCCGGGACGGGCGTCCACTCCACCCGGAACAGCGGCTGCCGGTCCGCACGCGCCCCGGTGGCGAGTGCCGTGGACGCGGACCGCAGGACCAAGGAGTCCGCCGACAGCACCGGCTCCCCCTCGATGTCCGCTGCCGCGAGCGAGACCGTGTCGGTGCCGATCCCGGCGAGGCGCACGCGCAGCGTCGAGGCGCCGCCGGCATGCAGGGACACACCGGTCCACGCGAACGGCAGCAGGAGTTTGCCCGCCGTCTCGGGATCGACGAACGACACCGCGTGCAGCGCCGCGTCCAGCAGCGCGGGGTGCATCCCGAACGCCTCGGCGTCTTCGGCAGTCGGCGGCAGGGTGACTTCGGCGTAGACCGCGGTGTCGTCCCGCCAGGCCGCGCGCAGGCCCTGGAAGACCGGGCCGAAGGTGCCGCCGTCGTAGAAGCCGTCGAGGTCGATGGGCACCGCGTCCGCGGGCGGCCAGGCACTCACGTCGAACCCGGTCGCCCGCTCGGCCGAAGAGAGCACACCGGTGGCGTGTTCGGTCCACTCCTGGTCCGCCGGAGCGTCCACGGGACGCGAGAAGATCTGGAGGTCACGGCGGTCCTGGTCGCCGGGGGCGCCGACCCGCACCTGGATCGCCACCGCTTCCTCCGGCGGCAGCACCAGGGGTATCGACAGCGTCAGCTCGTCGATCCGGCCGCAGCCGGCCTGGTCCGCGGCGCGGATGGCCAGCTCCAGGAAACCCGTGCCGGGCAACAGCACCAGGCCGCCGACGCGGTGGTCGGCGAGCCAGGGGTGGGTCGCCAGCGACAGCCGCCCGGTCAGCAGCAGCCCGTCCGACCCGGCGAGCGACACCGCGGCGCCGAGCAGCGGGTGGTCCGCGGAGACCAGTCCGAGGCCGTGCGCGTCGGACTGCGGCGGCACCGCCCGCGGCCAGTGCCGCTCGTGCTGGAAGGCGTAGGTCGGCAGGCCGGCCGGGCGGGCGCCGGCGGGGAACGCGGGCGCCCAGTCGACGCCGACCCCGCGGACGAACACCTCCGCCATCGAGGTCAGGAATCGCCGCAGGTCACCGGCGTCACGGCGCAGGGTCCCGGCGACCACGGCCGGTCCGCCGGTCTCGTCGAGCGTCTCGTGGATGCTGCCGGTGAGCACCGGGTGCGCGCTCACCTCGACGAACGCGCGGTGGCCCTGCCCGAGCAGGGCGCGGACGGCCGGCTCGAACCCGACGGCCTGGCGCAGGTTGCGGTACCAGTACCCGGCGTCCATCGTCGTGGTGTCGAGCCAGTCACCGGTCACTGTGGAGAAGAAGGGGATCTCGGCCTCGCGCGGAGTCACCGTGGCCAGCAGCGACGCCAGATCCGCTTCGAGGTCTTCGACCTGGGCGGAATGGGACGCGTAGTCCACTGCGATCCGGCGGACCCGGACCTCCTCGGCCGTCAGCTCTTCGAACAGCGTGTCGAGCGCGCCGGGCTCGCCGGACACGACCACGGACTTCGGCCCGTTGACCGCCGCGACCGAGATCGCCCGGCCGTCCAGCCGGGCTTCGACGTCGGCCGGCGGCAGAGGGATCGACATCATCCCGCCGCGGCCGGCCAGGGTGTCCCGGATCGCCTTGCTGCGCAGGGAGACGACCCGCGCACCGTCCTCAAGCGACAGTGCGCCGGACACCACCGCCGCGGCGATCTCCCCCTGTGAATGCCCCACCACCGCGTCCGGCTCGACTCCCCGAGAGCGCCACAACGCGGCCAGGGAGACCATGATCGCCCACGACGCCGGCTGGACCACGTCCACCCGGTCCAGCGACGGCGCGCCCTCGACCTCGTGCAGCACATCAAGCAGCGACCAGTCCACGAAGGACGACAGCGCGGCCGCGCACTCCTGGAGGCGCTCGGCGAACTCGGGCGACTCCTCGGCGAGGCGGGCGCCCATCCCGGCCCACTGCGAGCCTTGGCCGGGGAAGACGAACACCGTGCGGCCCTCGACGTCGGCCGTACCGGTGACCACGCCGGTCAGATCGGCCAGCCCGGCGAGCAGCTCGTCCCGGGTCTCCCCCAGCACGACCGCACGCCGGTCGAACGCGGTGCGCGTAGTGGCGAGGGAGAGACCCATGTCCGCCGCGGCGATCCCCGGGTTCTCCTTCGCGTAGGCCAGCAGCCGGTCGGCCTGGTCGCGCAGGGCCGGTATGCCCTTGCCCGAAACCACCCACGGGAGCACACCGCTGGTCACAACCGTGCTCACGGTGCTTTCCGACTCGGAGGCCTGCTCCAGGATGATGTGCGCATTGGTCCCGCTGATCCCGAACGAGGACACTCCAGCGCGGCGCGGGCGGCCGACCTCCGGCCACTCCACTCGCTCAGTCAGCAACGACACCGCACCCGCGGACCAGTCCACATGCGACGACGGCTCCGTGACGTGCAACGTCTCCGGCAGCACACCGTGCCGGATCGCCATCACCATCTTGATCACCCCGGCCACCCCGGCCGCGGCCTGGGTGTGACCGATGTTGGACTTGATCCCGCCCAGCCACAACGGGATCTCCCGATCCTGCCCATACGTCGCGATAATCGCCTGAGCCTCGATCGGATCACCCAGCACCGTGCCGGTGCCATGCGCCTCCACCGCATCAACATCCAAAGTGGACAGACCTGCGCCCGCCAGCGCCGCCCGGATCACCCGCTGCTGCGACGGGCCGTTGGGGGCGGTGAGGCCGTTGGACGCGCCGTCCTGGTTCACCGCGGAACCCCGCACCACCGCCAAGACCTGGTGGCCGAGACGCTCCGCGTCCGACAGCTTCTCCACCAGCAGCATGCCGATCCCTTCGGACCAGCCAGTGCCGTCGGCGTCGTCGGAGAACGCCTTGCACCGCCCGTCGGTGGCGAGCCCGCCCTGGCGCGTGAACCCGGCGAAGCCCAGTGCGGTCGACATCACCGTCACTCCGCCGGCCAGCGCCATCGAGCACTCACCGGAACGCAACGCCTGCGCCGCCAGATGCAAGGCCACCAGAGACGACGAGCACGCCGTGTCGATCGTAACGGCCGGGCCTTCCAAGCCGAACGTGTAAGAAATGCGACCCGAGACGACGCTCGCCGCCAGACCGGTGCCCGCGTGGCCTTCCACGTCCTCGCCCGAAGCGAGGACGAGGTTCGCGTAGTCCTGGCCGTTGGTGCCGACGAACACACCGGTCCGGCTGCCGCGCAAAGTGCCCGGATCGAGGCCCGCGCGCTCCATCGCCTCCCACGAAGTCTCCAGCAGCAACCGCTGCTGCGGATCCATCGCCAGCGCCTCCCGCGGCGAAATCCCGAAGAACCCCGCATCGAAACCGCTGATGTCGTCGAGGAAACCGCCCTCGGTGGTCGCGCTGCGGCCCTGGCCGTCACCGGCGAGCGTGGCGAGGTCCCAGCCGCGGTCCACCGGGAACTCCGTGATCCCGTCCGAAGAGGACGCGACGAGGTCCCAGAGTCCCTCCGGTGAGCCGACGCCGCCGGGGAACCGGCACGCCATCCCGACGATCGCGACGGGCTCCTGCTTCCCGGACTCGGCCTCTTCCAGGCGCCGGCGCGTCTGGTGCAGGTCGGCGGTGACCCACTTCAGGTATTCGACGAGCTTCTGGTCGTCCGGCATCGTGCTCTACCTTCCTGTCCGTGATCGGCCACGGGTCAGCCCTTCAGCCGGCCGAGTTCCCGGTCGATGAAGTCGAAGACCTCGTCGGTGCTGGCCGACTGGATCCTCTCGGTGACGTCGAGCGCTTCGGTCTCGCCCGCGGTTGCGCTCCAGGCGGCCACCAGCGCCCGCAGGCGCAGTGCCACCCCGCCGCGGGTGACGTCGTCGGGGTCGCTCGCGGCCAGCGCCGCTTCGAACCGGTCGAGCTCGGTGAACAGCGACGGCCCGGGGGCGGCGCCGGTGAGCACCTCGGCGCCGAGGTGCTCCGCGAGCACCGTCGGGGTGGGGTAGTCGAAGACCAGCGTCGCGGGCAGCCGGAGCCCGGTGGCGACGGTCAGGCGGTTGCGGAGTTCGACCGCGGTGAGCGAGTCGAAGCCCAGTTCGCGGAACTCGCGGCCCGCGCCGATCGCCTCGGGCGAACCGTGGCCGAGGACCGCGGCGGCTTCGGTGCGCACCAGGTCCACGAGGTGACGCTGCCGGTCGCCCTCGCGCATCTCCCCGAGCCGCGCGGCGAACCCGGCCTGGGACACCGCCGCCTCGGCGGCCGCGGTGCGGCGCGTCGTCTTCACCAGGCTCCGCAACACCGCCGGGACCTCACGCTGCGCCCGCATCGAGCCCGCGCCGATCGCCAAGGGCACCAGAAGCGCTTGACCGGACCCCGTCGCCTCGTCGAACAACGCCATCCCTTGTGCGGCGGACAGCTGCGGGAGACCCGCGCCCGCCATCCGGCGCAGGTCGGTGCCACTGAGGGTGCTGGTCATCCCGCTGTCCTGCGCCCACGGCCCCCAAGCCAGCGACGTCGCTGCGAGGCCCTGGCTCGCGCGGTACTGCGCCAGCGCGTCGAGGAAGGCGTTGCCCGCGGCGTAGTTGCCCTGCCCGGGGCTGCCCATCACGCCGGCGACCGAGGAGAACAACACGAACCCCGCGAGGTCGCTGTCCCGGGTGAGCTCGTGGAGGTGCCAGGCGCCGCCGGACTTCGGCCGGGTGACGGTGGCCAGGCGCTCCGGGGTCAGCGAGCCGATGACGCCGTCGTCGAGCACCCCGGCGGTGTGCACCACCGCCGTCAGCGGGTGTCCGGTGTGGACGGTGCCGAGCAGCTTCGCGAGGGCTTCGCGGTCGGCGGTGTCGCAGGCGGCGATCGTGACTTCGGCGCCGTGGGCCCGCAGGTCCGCGCCCAGCTCGGTGGCACCGGGCGCGTCCGGGCCGCGGCGGCCGGCCAGCACGAGGTGCCGGAACCCCCGCTCGGCCACCAGGTGCCGGGCGAGCTGCCCGCCCAGCCCACCGGTGCCGCCGGTGATCAGCACCGTGCCGTCGGGGTCCCACGGCCGGCCGCCGGTTCCGGCGGCCGCGCGCTGGAGCCGTCCCACCAGTACCACGCCGTCGCGGACGATCGCCTGGGTCTCGGTGGCGGCGAACAGCCCGGCCAGGCGCGGGACCAGTGCGGTCGAGGCGTCTTCGCCGTCGAGGTCGGCGAGCAGGAACGAACCGGGGTTTTCCTGCTGCGCGGCCCGGACGAGGCCCCACACCGGAGCCGACGCGAGGTCGGTGGCGGACTCGCCCACGGCGTTGCGGGTGACGAAGAGCAACCGCGAAGCGGCGAACCGATCGTCGGCCGCCCAGTCCTGCAGGATGGCCAGCACCCGGGACGTCGTCGCGTGCGCGGCCGAGGCAGCGTCGCCGCCTTCGGGGCCGGAGACCGGCACGATGACGAAGTCCGGCGCGGCGGCCCCGTACAGCTCAGCGAACGTCCCGCCCGACACGGCAACGGTGTGTCCGGCGGCCTTCACCGCGGCCCCGAGGCCGAGTTCGTCCGCGCCCAGCACCGCCCAGGTGGTCTCCGGAGCAACGGGGGCCAGCTCAGTCACGGCCGGGATCCAGCCCAGCTGGAACAGCGAACCCGGTTCCGCCGCCGGGGTATCGGCTGGTTCGGCGCTGAGCGGCTTGAGTTCGATCGAGTCCACCGTCAGCACCGGTGCGCCTTCCGCGTCCACCGCGGCCAGTGACAGCGTGTTGTCACCGATAGAGGTGAGGCGGACGCGCAACACCGAAGCCGCTCCCGCCTGCAACGACAGCCCGTTCCAGCTCACCGCCTCGAGACCCGCTTCGGCGCCGGTGAAGGGCACCGCGTGCAGGACCGCGTCGAGCAACGCGGGGTGCAGGCCGAAAGCGTCGGCGTCGGTGCCGTCGGGCAGTCTCACCTCGGCGAAGACATCCTCGCCGCGTTGCCAGACCGCGCGCAGGCCCTGGAACACCGGGCCGTACTGGCGGCCGTCCTCGGCGAATTCGGCATACAGGCCGTCGAGCTCGAGCGCGGTGGCGCCGTCCGGTGGCCAGGTCGCGAAGTCTGCATCGCCGAGTGCGGCCGGACCACTGCCGAGGATTCCGCTCGCATGTAGGGTCCACTCCGGCTCGGCGGAGTCCGCCGGTCCTGAGTGGACGGTGACCTCGCGGCGGCCCGTCTCGTCCGGCGCACCGACCCACACCTGGAGGGCGACGGCGTCCTCGGCGCCGAGGACCAGCGGGGCGACGACGGTCAGTTCCTCGACCCGATCGCAGCCCGCCTGGTCGGCCGCGCGGATCGCGAGCTCGGCGAATCCGGCGGAGGGAAGGGAAATCACGCCGTCCACGACGTGCTCGGCCAGCCAGGGCAGGGCCGGCACCGAGAGCCGTCCGGTCAGCAGCACCCGGTCCGAACCCGCCACCGCGGTGGCGGCGCCGAGAATCGGGTGCCCGGCCGCGAGCAGGCCCAGGCCGGCCGCGTCGGCCGAGGGAGTGGCGAGGGTGGGCCAGTAGCGCTCGCGCTGGAACGGGTAGGTCGGGAGGTCGACGTCCGCCTCGGTGCCGGTGAACGCCGGCGTCCAGTCGACGTCGATGCCGGTGACATGCAACTCGGCGAGGGCGGCGAGCAGCGCGGCCGCCTCACCGCGGCCCTTGCGGAGCGCTGGGACCACCGCCACGGCCCCGGGATCGACGAGGTCGAGCGCCATCCCGGCGAGCACGCCGCCGGGGCCGAGTTCGAGCACGGTGTCCGCGCCCTCGGCGACCAGTGCGCGCACGCCGTCGGCGAACCGGACCGTCTCCCGCACGTGCCGCACCCAGTACTCCGGCGTGCACAGCTCATCGGCGCTCGCCGGTGCCCCGGTCACGGCCGACACGACCGCGATCCGCGGCGGCTCGAAGGACAGCCCCTCGATCGCGCGGGCGAACTCGGTCAGCATCGGGTCCATCAGCGGCGAGTGGAAGGCGTGCGACACCGTCAGCCGTTTGGTCTTGCGGCCGGAGCCCGCCAACCGGCCGGCGATTTCGAGCACGGCGACTTCGGCACCGGCCAGCACCACCGAGTCCGGGCCGTTCACCGCGGCGATCGACACGGTGTCCTCGCACCCGGCCAGCAGCGGAAGGACTTCGGCCTCGGGCGCGCGGACTGCGACCATGGCCCCGGCGGCCGGCGGGAGTGCCTGCATGAGCCGCGCGCGGGCCGTCACCAGGGTGCAGGCGTCCGCCAGCGAGAAGACCCCGGCGACATGGGCCGCGGCGATCTCGCCGATGGAGTGGCCCGCCACCCGCGACGGCCGCACCCCGAACGCTTCGAGCAGGCGGAACAGGGCGACCTCGATCGCGAACAGCGCGGGCTGGGTGTAGCCGGTCTGGTCCAGCGATCCGGCGTCGGTGCCCCACACGACCTCGCGCAGCGGACGGCCGGTTCCGCGGTCCAGCTCGGCGGCCACCGCGTCGAAGGCGTCGGCGAACACCGGGAACCGGTCGTAGAGCTCCCGGCCCATGCCCAGTTCCTGGCTGCCCTGACCGGAGAAGACCACGGCCAAGGATCGTTCGCCCGCCGCACCGCGGATGACCTGCGTTCCGCCGTCCAGCAGCACGGCCCGGTGGCCGAACAGCGCGCGTCCGGTGGCCAGTGACCGGCCCAGCGCGGCCGCGGAGACCTCGGGATGATGCTCGGCGAAGGAGCCGATCCGGCGGATCTGCTCGTCCAGCGCGGCGTCCGATTTGGCCGACAGCGGCCACGGAACGACTCCGCTGCTCGTTTCCTCCGGGATGACGGCTGGGGCCGCCTGTTCGAGGATGACGTGGGCGTTGGTGCCGCTCAGTCCGAAGGAAGACACCCCGGCACGGCGCGGGCGGCCGACCTCCGGCCACTCCGTCCGCTCAGTCAGCAACGACACCGCACCCGCGGACCAGTCCACATGCGACGACGGATCCGTGACATGCAACGTCTCCGGCAGCACACCATGCCGGATCGCCATCACCATCTTGATCACACCAGCAACCCCCGCAGCCGCCTGGGTGTGACCGATATTCGACTTGATCCCGCCCAACCACAACGGAACCTCCCGACCCTGCCCATACGTCGCGATAATCGCCTGAGCCTCGATCGGATCACCCAGCACCGTGCCGGTACCGTGCGCCTCCACCGCATCAACATCCAAAGTGGACAAACCTGAATTAGCCAACGCCGCCCGGATCACCCGCTGCTGCGACGGACCATTCGGCGCGGTCAGACCATTCGACGCACCATCCTGATTCACCGCCGAACCCCGCACCACCGCCAAAACCCGGTGCCCCAGCCGCTCCGCGTCCGACAACCGTTCGACGACCAGGACTCCAGCCCCTTCAGCCCAGCCGGTGCCGTCCGCATCGTCGGAGAACGCCTTGCACCGCGCGTCCGGGGCGAGCCCGCCCTGACGGCTGAACCCGGCGAAACCCATCGCCGTGGACATCACCGTCACCCCACCGGCCAACGCCATCGAGCACTCACCAGAACGCAACGCCTGCGCCGCCAGATGCAACGCCACCAAAGACGACGAGCACGCCGTATCGATCGTGACCGCCGGGCCCTCAAGCCCGAACACGTAAGAAATGCGACCCGAGACGACGCTGGCCGCCAGGCCCGTGCTGGCGTGCCCCTCGACGTCCTCGCGGGAACTCATCACCAGGCTCGAATAGTCCTGGCCATTCGTGCCGACGAACACGCCGGTCCGGCTCCCCCACAACGTCCCCGGGTCAATGCCCGCGCGCTCCACCGCCTCCCACGAAGTCTCCAACAGCAACCGCTGCTGCGGATCCATCGCCAGCGCCTCCCGCGGCGAAATCCCGAAGAACCCCGCATCGAATTCAGCGGCGTCGTAAAGGAATCCGCCCCGGCCGGTCACGCTGGTGCCGCGCCCTTCGCCCGCGAGGGCTTCGAGCGCCCAGCCTCGGTCGGCCGGGAAGTCCGACATCGCGTCGCGGCCTTCGGCCAGCAGCTGCCAGAGGTCTTCCGGTGAGCTCACGCCACCGGGGAACCGGCAGCCCATGCCGACGATCGCGATCGGCTCGTCGACCGCGTGCGGGTCCCGGACGGGCTCCCGGTCCGCTTCGAGGCCGAGCAGCTCACCGAGCAGGTGGCCGGCCAGCACGGCGGGCGTGGGGTAGTCGAAGACCAGGGTGGACGGCAGGTTCAGCCCGGTGGCGGTGGCGAGCTGGTTGCGGACCTCGATCGCGGTCAGCGAGTCGAAACCCAGGTCCCGGAACGCTTTTTCGGCGCCGATGGCCGTCGCGCCGGAGTGGCCGAGCACCGCCGCGGCCTGCGTGCGGACGATCTCCAGCACCACACCGGCCCGCTCCGCTTCGGGCAGCTCCACGAGGCGTTCGCGAAGCCCCGGGCCGGTGGCGCCGGTGTCCGCGGACGGTGCGGCCACCGACCGGAGGCGCCGTGCTTCGGGCAGGTCGGCGAGCAGCGGGCTCGGCCGCAGGCTCAGCAGCGCCGACAGCAGCGCCGGGTGCTGCAGGTCGGCGATCACCACGGTGGCCGCCGGTTCGGTGACGGCGTGCCCGAGCGCGGCGAGCGCGGCACCGGGTTCCAGCACCGAGGTGCCGACCCGGCGGGAGCGTTCCTCCACGCGGGCCGAGTCCGCCATCCCGCCGCCGCCCCACGCCGCCCAGGCGATCGAGGTGCCCGCGAGGCCGTCGGCGCGCCGGCGTTCGGCGAGGGCGTCGAGCACGGCGTTGGCCGCCGCGTAGTTGCCCTGGCCCGGGTTGCCGACGGAGCCCGCGACCGAGGAGAACAGCGCGAACACTTCGAGCCCGAGATCGCGGGTCAGTTCGTCGAGGACCAGCGCCGAGGTGACCTTCGAGCGGAACACCGCGTCGAACCGGTCGGGGCCGAGTCCGTCGAGGACACCGTCGTCGAGCACACCGGCGGTGTGCACGACCGCGGTCAGCGGGAGCCCGTCGGGCAATTCCGCCAGCAGGGCCCGGACGGACTCCCGGTCCGAGACGTCGCAGGCGCGCACCGTGACCCGGGCGCCCAGCGCCGTGAGCTCGTCACGCAGGCCAGCCGCGCCAGGGGCTTCGAGGCCGCGGCGGCTCGCCAGCACCAGGTGCGGCGCGCCCTTCGCAGCCAGGTCCCGCGCGACGTGGGCGCCGAGCGCGCCCGTGCCCCCGGTGATCAGCACGGTTCCGGTGGGTTCCCAGGTCTTCAGGTCGTCACCCGCGGGCGCGGGCACCAGCCGGCGGCCGAACACCCCCGACGCGCGGACGGCGACCTGGTCCTCTTCGCCGGCGAGCACCCCGGCGAACCGGCGGGCCGCCCGCTCGTCGAGGATCTCGGGGAGGTCGACCAGGCCGCCCCAAGCCTGCGGGAATTCCAGTGCCGCCACGCGCCCGAGGCCCCATACGGCGGCCTGGCCGACATCACCGAGCCGGTCGCCACGGCCCGTCGAGACCGCACCTCGCGTCACCGCCCAGACGGGCGCGGTGATCCCGGCGTCGCCCAATGCCTGTAACAGTTCCGTGGTGGCGGCCGCGCCTGACTCGGCGAAAGCGAGCAGGGACACGACTCCCGCGAGCCCGTCGGGGGCGGCGTCCCGCAGCACGCTCGCCAGCTCGGCCCGGCCGGTAGTAGCGACGTCGAGCCGGACCGCGCCGGGCCCGACGGCGTCGGCCACGGACGCGATCCAGGCGTCCCCGGCGTGGGCCTGCGGAACGACGACCAGCCAAGACCCGTTGCCCTTACCGGATTTCGTGCCACTGAGCGGCACCCAGCTCTCCCGGTACCGCCAGGAGTCCATAGTGGACTGCTCTTGGCGCTTGCGGCGCCAAGCCGAGAGCGCGGGCAGCACCGCACCGAGCGACGGTCCGTCAACACCGAGGTCCGCGGCGAGCCCATCGAGGTCTTCGCGCTCGACGGCGTCCCAGAACCGGTCGTCCGTCACGTTTACGACCGGCTCTGGCTCGCGGGCCTCGGGCCAGAACCGTTCGTGCTGGAAGGCGTAGGTGGGCAAGCCGACCCGGCGGGCCCCGGTGCCGGCGTAGAACTCCGCCCAGCCGACCCGGACCCCGGCCACGTGCAGCCGGGCCAGCGCGGCGACGAGGGCCGCTTGCTCGCCGCGGTCCTTGCGCAGGGCCGGAACGGCCACCACGTCCGGCGCGGCGTCGCCGAGACTGTCCTGCGCCATGGCCGAAGCGACCCCGTCCGGGCCGAGTTCGAAGAAGGCGGTGGCGCCCGCGGCGTGCGCGGCCAGCACGCCATCGGCGAACCGGACCGGCTCGCGGACGTGCCGGACCCAGTACTCCGGAGCGCAGACCTCCTCGGCGGTCACGATCCGGCCGGTGAGGTTCGAGACCAGCGGGACGGCGGGAGCGTGGAAGCTCAGGCCCTCGACCACGCGGCGGAACTCGTCCAGCATCGGGTCCATCAAGGGCGAGTGGAAGGCATGGGACACGGTGAGGCGCCGGGTCTTGCGCCCGAGCCCCTCGAATCGCGCCGCGATCCCGGCCACGGCCGCGTCGTCACCGGCGATCACCACCGAGTCCGGCCCGTTGATCGCGGCGAGGGACACCGCGCCGGTCAGCAGCGGCAGCACCTCGTCTTCCGAGGCCTGCAGCGAAACCATGGCCCCGGTCCCGGGCAGGGCCTCCATCAGCCGGGCCCGCGCGGCGACGAGCGTGCACGCGTCCTCCAGCGACAGCACCCCCGCGACATGGGCCGCGGCGAGCTCGCCGATCGAGTGACCGGCCACGAAATCCGGGACGACGCCCCAGGACTCGATCAAGCGGAACAGCGCGACCTCGAGCGCGAACAGCGCGGGCTGCGTATAACCGGTCTGGTCGAGCAGCGCCGCGTCGGCGGTACCGGGCTCGGCGAAAGCCACCTCGCGGACGGGCCGGTCGAACCGGCCGTCCCACTGCCCCACCACCTCGTCGAATGCCCGCGCGAAGGCGGGAAACCGGCCGTACAGTTCCTTGCCCGTTCCCGCGCGCTGCGCCCCCTGCCCGGAGAACACCGCGCAGAGCTTGGTCCGCCGGGTGACCTCGCCCGAGACGGCTCCCGGGGCGGCCCCGTCCGCGGTCCACGCCGTCAGCCGGTCGCGCAGCTCGTCCGAGCGGCCGGTCAGGGCCAGGCGGTGTTCGAACACGGCCCGGGTCGTCGCGAGGGAAAAGGCAACGTCGGCTGGGCGGATCCCGGGTTCTCGTTCCAAAGTGGACAGCATCGCCGCCGCCTGGTCCCGCAGCGCGCTTTCGGTCCGGCCGGAGAGCAGCCAGGGCACCACTTCCGGAAGCGGAGCTGTGTCCTCTTCGGACTCGACGGCCGGTGCCTGTTCGAGAATTGTGTGGGCGTTGGTGCCGCTGACGCCGAAGGAGGAGACCGCGGCCCGGCGGGGGCGGCCCGTCTCCGGCCAGTCCTGCCGTTCGGTGAGCAGCTCCACCCGGCCCCGCGTCCAGTCCACATGGGACGACGGCCGGTCCGCGTGCAAGGTGCGGGGCAGCACCCCGTGCCGCAGGGCGAGGACCATCTTGATCACGCCCGCGACCCCGGCGGCGGCCTGGGTGTGGCCGAAGTTCGACTTGATCGAGCCGAGCAGCAGGGGCCGGCGGCGTTCGCTGTCGCTGCCGTAGGTCGCCAGCAGGCTCTCGGCTTCGATCGGGTCGCCGAGCGGGGTTCCGGTGCCGTGGGCCTCCACCGCGTCGACCTCGGCGGCGGTCAGTTTGGCGCTGGCCAGCGCCTGCCGGATCACCCGCCGCTGCGCGCGGCCACTCGGCGCGGTGAACCCGTTGGACGCGCCGTCGGAGTTGACCGCCGAGCCGCGGACCACCGCCAGCACCTCGCGGCCGTGGCGCCGGGCGTCGGAAAGCCGTTCCAGGACGAGGATCCCGGCGCCTTCGGCCCAGCCGGTGCCGTCGGCGTCGTCGGAGAACGCCTTGCAGCGGCCGTCCGGGGCGAGCCCGCCCTGACGGCTGAACTCGACCAGCGAGCCGGGTGTGGACATCACGTTGACCCCGCCGGCCAGCGCCAGCGAGCACTCCCCCGCCCGGAGGGACTGCGCGGCCAGGTGGAGCGCGACCAGCGACGAGGAGCACGCCGTGTCGACCGTGACCGCGGGCCCCTCCAGCCCGAGCGTGTAGGACAGGCGCCCCGAAGTGGCGCTCGCGGCGATGCCGGTACCGACGTCGCCGGTGGATTCGGCGGGCGCGGAGACCATCAGATAGGCGTAGTCCTGCCCGTTGGTGCCGACGAACACCCCGGTCCGGGTGCCGCGCAGGGCGGTCGCGTCGATACCGGCCCGCTCGATCGCCTCCCAGGACGTCTCCAGCAGCAACCGCTGCTGGGGGTCCATGGAAAGCGCCTCGCGCGGCGAGATCCCGAAGAAGCCGGGATCGAAGTCCGCCACCCCGCTCAGGAAACCGCCCTGCCGGCTGATCCCGTGGCCGCGCTCGTCGACGCCCGCGCCGTCGAGCGCGTCCAGCTCCCAGCCGCGGTCGGCCGGGAAGCCGGAGATCGCGTCGGACCCGGACCCGACCAGCTCCCACAGGTCCTCCGGCGAGTTCACCCCACCGGGGAACCGGCAGCCCATCGCGACGATCGCGATCGGGTCGGCCGCGCTCGCGAGGAGCTGCTGGTTCTGCCGCCGCAGCCGGTCCGCCTCCTTCAGGGAAGCTCTGAGCGCTGCGACTACCTTCTCGCTGGGCGATGTCATCATCAACTCCGTCAGTCGTACGACCGGTCGGACTGGCCGTTGAGCGCCGCCTGCACGAGGTCGTCGACCGCCATCGTGTCGATCGAGTCCCCGGTTCCCGGCTCGGTGCCGCCGGTGCCGTCTCCGGTGGCGCGGCCGGCCAGCCGCAGCAGTGGTTCCAGGACACCGATTTCCCGCAGCTGCTCCAGTGACACCGAACCCAGCAGGGCCCGGACGTCGATCCCGTCCCCGAGCAGGTTCCCGTCTCCCGCTTCGTCTTCGCCCTCGCCGCCCGGCAGCAGGCCCGCCAGGATGTGCTCGGCGAGCGCCACCGGCGTCGGGTGGTCGAAGACCAGCGTGGAGCCCAGGCTCAGCCCGGTCGCGGCGTTGAGCTGGTTGCGCAGTTCCACCGCGCCCAGCGAATCGAAGCCGAGGTCCCGGAACGCCTTCTCCTCGCCGACCAGCTCGACGTCGGGGTAGCCGAGCACTTCGGCCGCGCGGGCCCGGACCAGGTCGAGCACGGTCTCGAACCGGCGGCCGGCGGTGAGCTCGGCCAGCGTGGCCCGCAACGCGATCCCGGCGTCGGGCGCGGCCGCCGCCGAGGCGGCCAGCTCGGCGTAGCCCGGCATTTCCCGCAGCAGCGCGCTCGGCCGGGCCGTGGTGGTGAAGCGTCCCGCGTCGACGTCGGCGACCAGCACGGTCGGCTCGTCCTCCGTGACGACCTGCTTGAGCGCGGTGAACGCCAGTTCCGGGTCCATCGCGCCGATCCCGGTGCGCCGCGCCGCGTCCTCGGCCTTGCCACCGGCGGCCATTCCGCCGCCGCCCCAGGGCCCCCAGGCGATCGAGGTCCCGGGAAGACCGTGGGAACGCCGTCCTTCGGCGAGCGCGTCGAGCACGGCGTTCGCCGCGGCGTAGTTGGCCTGGCCGGGGTTGCCGACCGCGGCCGACGCCGAGGAGAACAGCGCGAACACCTTGAGGTCCAGTCCACGGGTCAGCTCGTCGAGCAGGCGGGCCGAGTCCACCTTCGAGCGGAAGACCGCCTCGAACCGGTCCGGGGTCAGCCCGTCGAGCACGCCGTCGTCGAGCACCCCGGCCGCGTGGACGACGCCGGTCAGCGGGTACTCCGCCGGGACGTCCGCAAGCAGGGCCTCGAGTTCGGCGCGATCGGCGACGTCGCAGGCGGCGACCGTGACCCGCACCCCGGTGGCGGCGAGTTCGTCCCGCAGCTCGTCGGCGCCGGGAGCGGCGGGGCCGCTGCGGCTGGCGAGCAGCAGATGCTCCGCGCCGTCACGGGCGAGTTTGCGGGCGAGGTGCGCGCCCAGCGCACCGGTGCCGCCGGTGACCAGGACCGTGCCGCCGGGCTCCCAGACCGGGGCGGGACCGTGGGCCGGGGCCGGCACCAGGCGTCGGCCGAACAGCGCCGACGGCCGGATGGCGACCTCGTCCTCACCGTCGAGCCCGGCGAGCACACCGGCGAACCGCTGCGCCATCCGCGCGTCGGGGACCTCGGGGAGGTCGACGAGACCGCCCCAGCGCTCCGGGTACTCCAGCGCGGCGACGTGGCCGAGACCCCATACGCCGGCCTGCTCCGGCCGCAGCGGGGATTCGTCGCGGCCCACCGAAATCGCACCCCGCGTGACGCACCAGAGCGGGGCGCCGATCCCGGCGTCGCCCAGTGCCTGGAGTGCGACGGCGGTCTGGGTGACCCCGGACGGCACGCCGCCACCGGGTTCCCGCAAGGCCAGCAGGGAGACCACACCGGTGAAGGCCCGGCCGGAAAGCCCGGCCAGCGCCTCGGCCAGTGTTGCCCGGTCCGATTCGGCCGGGACGTCGATCCGGACCACGTCCTCGCCCAGCGCACCGGCCGCGGCCGGAACCCACTCGTCGTCGCTCCCGGCGGGCACGAGCGCGAGCCAGCTGCCGGTGAGGCCGCCGGAAGCGACCGCGGTGACCGGCTTCCAGACGATGCGGTGGCGCCAGCCGTCGACGAGCGACTGGTCCTCGCGCTTGCGCCGCCAGTCCATCAGCGCCGGGAGCACCTTCGAGAGCGCGTCGCCTTCGACGTTCAAAGCCGTTTCCAGCGAAGAGAAGTCCTCGTTCGCCACGGCCGCCCAGAAGTCGCGGTCGCCGTCGGTGGCGGTGGGAGCGGCGGCGGTCTGGGCCACGGTCCAGAACCGCTGGTGCTGGAAGGCGTAGGTCGGCAGGTCCACCCGGCGGGAGCCGGTGCCGTCGAAGAAGCCGGTCCGCTCTTGCTTGCCAGTCCACTGTGGCTTGACGCCGTCGACGAACAGCCGGGCCAGCGCGCCGACCGCGGTCGTCTCCTCGTCCCGGTCCTTGCGCAGCAAGGAGATCACCTGCGCACCGGCGTCGCCGAGGCACTCGCGGGCCATCGCGGACAGCACCGCGTCCGGGCCGATCTCGAGGTACCGGGTCACGCCGTGGCCGGCGAGGGCTCGGACGCCGTCGGCGAACCGGACCGTCTCGCGGACGTGCTCGACCCAGTAGCCCGGGTCGCACACCCGCTCCGCGGCGGCCACTTCCCCGGTGAGGCCGGAGACGAGCGGCACCACGGGCGCGGCGTACGAGACACTCCGGGCGACCCGGTCGAAGTCCTGCAGCATGGCGTCCATATGAGGTGAGTGAAACGCATGGCTGACTCGTAAACGCCTAGTCTTTCGCCCCTCGGCGGCGAAGCGGGCGGCGAGCGCGGTCACCGCGCCGGTGTCACCGGCGATCACCACCGCGCGGGGCCCGTTGACCGCGGCGATCGCGACCCCGGCCGTAAGCAGCGGCGCGACCTCCTCCTCGGTGGCCTGCAGCGAGACCATGGCCCCGGTGCCGGGCAGCGCCTCCATCAGCCGGCCCCGCGCCGCGACCAGCGTGCAGGCGTCGGCCAGCGAGAGCACCCCGGCGGCGTGGGCCGCGGCGAGCTCGCCGATCGAGTGCCCGGCGACGAAGTCCGGCTCGAGGCCCCACGACCGCACCAGGCGGTAGAGGGCGACTTCGACGGCGAACAGCGCGGGCTGGGTGTAGCCGGTCCGGTCGAGCAGCTCGGCTTCCTCGGTCGCCGGCCCGGCGAACACGAGGTCGCGCAGCGGCCGGTCCAGTTCGGACTCCAGGTGCGCCAGCACCGCGTCGAAGGCGTCGGCGAAGACCGGGAACCGGCGGTACAGCGCCGCGCCCATCCCGGGCAGCTGGGAACCCTGGCCGGAGAACAGGAAGGCGGTCTTCCCGGCGCGCCCGGCGGTGCCGCGCAGCGCGAGCGACGAGGTGTCGCCCCCGGCCAGCGTCGCCAGCCCGCTGAGCAGCTGATCACGATCGCCGGCGACGACCGCGGCCCGGTGCTCGAACACCGAGCGCGTGGTCGCCAGTGAGAACGCCACGTCCGCCGGGGTCAGCTCCGGTTGGGCCCGGAGCCGGGCGAGCAGCGCGCCCGCCTGCTCCCCCAGCGCGGCCGGCGTCTTGCCGGACAGCACCACCGGGACCACCCCGGTTTCGGCGGGTTCCGCTGCTTCGGCGAGGTCCGGCGCCTGCTCCAGGATGAGGTGCGCGTTGGTCCCGCTGGCGCCGAACGACGACACCGCGGCGCGGCGCGCCCGCCCGGAATCGGGCCACCGGACGGCTTCGGTGAGCAGCTCGACCGCGCCGGCCGTCCAGTCCACATGGGACGACGGCGCGTCGACGTGCAGGGTGCGGGGCAGGACGCCGTGCCGCATGGCGAGCACCATCTTGATCACGCCCGCGACGCCGGAAGCGGCTTGGGTGTGGCCGATGTTGGACTTGACCGAGCCGAGCCGCAGCGGGGTCTCCCGATGCTGCCCGTAGGTCGCGAGCAGTGCCTGCGCCTCGATCGGGTCGCCCAGCGCGGTGCCGGTGCCGTGCGCCTCGACCGCGTCGACGTCGGCGGCGGCGAACCCGGCGTTGGCCAGCGCCCGCCGGATCACCCGCTGCTGCGAGGGCCCGCTCGGGGCGGTCAGGCCGTTGGACGCGCCGTCGGAGTTGATCGCCGAACCGCGGACCACGGCCAGCACGTGGTGGCCGTGGCGCCGGGCGTCGGAGAGCCGTTCGACGACGAGCATGCCGACGCCCTCGGACCAGCCCGTGCCGTCCGCGCTGTCGGCGAAGGCTTTGCAGCGGCCGTCCGCCGAAAGCGCGCCCAGGTCGCCGAACTCGATGAAGTTCGTCGGGGTGGACATCACCGTGACCCCGCCGGCGATCGCGATCGAGCACTCCCCCGTCCGCAGCGCCTGGGACGCGAGGTGCAGCGCCACCAAGGAGGACGAGCAGGCGGTGTCGACCGAGACCGTCGGCCCTTCCAGGCCGAAGGTGTACGCCAGCCGTCCGGACAGGAGGCTCGCGGACTGGGCGGTCTGCCACTGCCCGAACTCCTCGGCGTCCGGCCGGTAGTCGCCGCTGCCGCCGCCGATGAACACGCCGGCGTCAGTGCCGCGGAGCCCGGCCGGGTCGATCCCGGAACGCTCCAGCGCCTCCCACGCCGCTTCGAGCACCAGCCGCTGCTGCGGGTCCATCACCATGGCCTCGCGCGGCGAGATGCCGAAGAAGGCCGGGTCGAAGTCTCCGGCGTCGTAAAGGAAACCACCGCCGGTCGCGACCGTGCTGCCTTCACCGTCGCCAGCGAGGGCTTCGAGAGCCCAGCCGCGGTCGGCGGGCAGCGAGCCGACCGCGTCGACCGCGTCGTCCACCAGCCGCCAGAGGTCCTCCGGCGAGCGGACCCCGCCGGGGTAACGGCAGCTCATGCCGACGATGACGACCGGATCGTCTTCGGCGGCGCGAAGGTCGGCCACCGGGACGTCGGCGGCGGTCTGCTCGTCGAGCAGTTCGGACCGCAGGTACGCGGCGAGCACGGCCGGGGTCGGGTGGTCGAAGGCCAGCGTCGCGGGGAGCGTGAGCCCGGTCGCGGTGGTGAGCTGGTCTCGCAGATCGACCGCGGTCAGCGAGTCGAAGCCGAGGTCCTTGAACGCCGCGTCGACCTCGACGGCGCCGGCACCGGCGTGTCCCAGTACGGCCGCGACCCGGTCCCGCACCAGGCCGAGCACTTCGGCCTCGCGCCCGGCCTCGGACAGGCCGCGCAGCTTCTGCCGGAGCGGGGTTTCGGACTCGGCGTCCTTCGCCGGTACGAGCACCACGCGGGCCTCGGGCAGCTCGTCGAGCAGGGCGCTCGGCCGGTGCGTGGTGAAGGCCGGCGCGAACTTGTCCCACTCGACGTCGGCGATGACCACCGCGGAATCGCCCGGGTCGGCGAGCGCGTGGCCGAGCGCGGTGAGCGCCAGGTCCGGGTCGATGGCCGGGACACCGTTGAGGCGCAGGTGCCCGGCCAAGCCTTCGGGAACGCCGTCGGCCCAAGCGCCCCAGGCGATCGAGAGCGCCGGGGCGCCGCGGTCGCGCCGGTGCCCGGCGAGGGCGTCCAGGCGGGCGCCGACGGCGGCCTCGGTGCCGCGCCCGGCGGAGCCCCACACCCCGGCGACCGTGGTGAACAGGACAAACGCGTCGAGCGGACGGTCGCCGAGGAGCGCGTCCAGGTTGACCGCCCCGGCGACCGCCGCGTCGATGTCGGCGGCCTGGTCCCCGGTGAGGGCGCCGGGCTCGCCGTCGGCGTGGATCACCGCGCTGAGTCCATCGATCGATTCCAGCACCGCGGCGAGCGCGTCGCGGTCGGCCGGGTCGCACTGGGCGAAGTTCACTGTGGCGCCAAGCGCTTCCAGGTCTCCGGCCAGTTCGGGCGCGAGACTGCCGTGCTTCGCGGTGAGGACGAGATGGTCGGCACCTTCGGCCGCCAGCCAGCGGGCCACGCGGGCGCCGACGGCCCCCGTGCCGCCGATCACCAGGACGGTGCCCTCCGGCGCCCACGAGCCCGTCGCCTCGCCCGCCGCCCGGACCAGGCGACGGCCGAAGATCCCGGAAGCCCGGACGGCCACCTGGTCCTCGGGCCCGGCCAGCGCCGCGGCGAACCGTTCGGCCGTGCGGGCGTCGAGCGAGCCGGGCAGGTCGACGAGGCCGCCCCAGAGCCGCGGGTTTTCCAGCGCCAGCACCCGGCCGAGTCCCCAGATCGCGGCCTGGTCCGGATGGACGGCGTGGTCGGCGCGGCCGATCGCGACCGCGCCGCGGGTGACGCACCGGAGCGGGGCGTCGATGCCCGCGTCGGACAGCGCCCGCAGCAGCACGGCCGGCCAGGCCTGCGGGACGAACGACACGACTCCGGCGAACCCGCCGGAACCCTCGTGCGCCTCGATGAGCCGAGCGGTGATCGCGGAGGCATCGGTACCGATTTCGATCCGGACCACGTCGCCACCGAGCGCCCCGAGGGCGGTGGTGAGCCACGGGTCGGTGTCCTCGGGTGCGGTGTTCTCGGGCAAGAGGGCGAGCCACCTTCCCGGCCCGGCCTGCGCCGCAGCGGTCAGCGGCTTCCAGCTCACCCGGTAGCGCCAGCCGTCCACAACGGACCGATCCTGGCGCTTACGCCGCCAGGCCGACAGCGCCGGCACCACAGTGGACAGTGAGTCGTCGTCGAGGTCGAGCGCCGTCGACAGCGAAGAAAGGTCCTCCCGCTCCACGGCCGACCAGAACTCGGCGTCGGCCGGATCCCCGGCCACCGGCCCCGTGACCAGCGGGACCTCCGGCCAGAACCGTTCGTGCTGGAAGGCGTAGGTCGGCAAGGTGACACGCCGGGCACCGGTGCCGTCGAAGAACGCGCTCCAGTCCACCGGCACGCCGCGGACGTGGAGTGCGCCGAGCGCGGCGGAGATCGTGGCCTCCTCGTCGCGGTTCGCCCGCAGCAGCGGCACGGCCGGGAACTCCGCGCCGTCGTCGTGGACCTGCGCGGCCATCGCGGCCAGGATCCCGTCCGGCCCGACCTCGACGAGCGTGCTGACCCCGGCCTCGCGCAGGGCCAGGACCCCGTCGGCGAACCGGACCGTCTCCCGGACGTGGCGCACCCAGTACTCCGGCGAGCAGAGCTGCTCGGCGGTGGCCGTGGCGCCGATCAGGTTCGACACCACCGGGATCTTGGGCGCTGCGAAGGAAAGTCCTTCGACCACGTGGCGGAAGCCGTCGAGCATCGGGTCCATCAGCGGCGAGTGGAAGGCGTGGCTGACCCGCAGGCGCTTGGTCTTGCGGCCGTCCGCGGCGAAGCGCTCCGCGATCGCGAGCACTTCGTCGGCGTCCCCGGCGAGGACCACCGCGCCGGGCCCGTTGACGGCAGCGATCGAGACCCGCTCGGTCAGGTGCCCGGCGACCTCGGCTTCGCCGGCCTGGACGGACACCATGGCCCCGCCGGCGGGCAGCGCCTGCATCAGGCGTCCCCGGGCGGCGACGAGCTGCACCGCGTCGGCCAGGGAGAGCACCCCGGCGACGTGCGCCGCGGTGATTTCGCCGATTGAATGCCCGGCGACGTGGCCGGGCCGGACGCCCCAGGACTCCAGGAGCCGGTACAGCGCGACCTCGATCGCGAACAGTGCGGGCTGGGTGTACCCGGTCTCGTCGAGCAGCTCGGCGTCGGCGCCCCAGACGACTTCGCGCAGGGGCCGGTCGAGCTCAACGGCGAAGTGCGCGAAGACCTCGTCCAGTGCCGCGGCGAAGACCGGGAACCGTGCATACAGCTCGCGCCCCATCCCCGGCCGCTGGGAACCCTGGCCGGAGAACAGAAACGCTGTCCTGCCCTCGGCTACCCGGCCCCGCGCGGATTCGACCAGGCCGTCCGGGCCCGCCAGCAGCACCGCGCGGTGCCCGAAGGCGGCGCGGCCGGTCGCGAGCGAGTACCCGACGTCCACAGTGGACACATCAGCGCCCGCGGCGAAGGCGGTGAGCCGGGTGATCTGCGCTTCCAGCGCGTCGCGGCTCTTGCCGGAGACGACCCACGGCACGACCGACGGGGTGACCGGGGCTTCGGCCGCCACCACCGGCTCCACCGCCGGGGCCTGCTCGATGATCACGTGGGCGTTGGTGCCGCTCACGCCGAACGCGGAGATCCCGGCCCGCCGGGGCCGCCCGGTCTCCGGCCAGTCCTCCCGCTCGCGCACCAGGGAAACCGCGCCGGCCGCCCAGTCGACGTGCGAGGTCGGCGCGTCGAGGTGGAGGGTCTTCGGCAGCACGCCGTGGCGCATCGCCATGACCATCTTGACGATCCCGGCGACGCCGGCGGCGGCCTGGGTGTGCCCGAGGTTCGACTTGACCGCGCCCAGGCGCAGCGGCTCCTCGCGGTCGCGGCCATAGGTCACCAGCAGCGCGTGGGCCTCGATCGGGTCGCCCAGTGTGGTGCCGGTCCCGTGCGCCTCGACCGCGTCGATCTCGGCCGGGGCCAGCCCGGCGTCGGCGAGCGCGCCGCGGATGACCCGCTGCTGTGACGGGCCGTTGGGCGCGGTGAGGCCGTTGGACGCGCCGTCGGAGTTGATCGCGGAGCCGCGGACCACGCCCCAGACCTCGTGCCCGTGGGCGACGGCGGCGGAAAGCCGCTCCAGCACCAGAACCCCGACGCCTTCGGACCACGACGTGCCGTCGGCCCCGTCGGCGAAGGGCTTGCAGCGCCCGTCGGGGGCGAGGCCGCTCTGGGCGCTGAACTCGACGAACGAATCGGGGCTGGCCATCACCGACACGCCGCCGGCCAGCGCCAGCGAGGCGTCGCCGTCGCGCAGCGCCCGGGACGCCCAGTGCAGGGCGACGAGAGCGGACGAGCAGGCGGTGTCGACGGTGACCGCCGGGCCTTCCAGGCCCAGTGCGTAGGAGAGCCGGCCGGACATCACGCTGGCGGTGTTCCCGGTGGCGACATGGCCTTGGACGTCGGCGGCGGCTTCCCGCAGCAGGCTCGGGTAGTCCTGGCCGTTGGTGCCGATGAAGACCCCGGTGTCGCTGCCGCGCAGCGCGGCCGGGTCGATCCCGGCGCGCTCCAGCGCTTCCCAGCTCGTCTCGAGCAGGAGCCGCTGCTGCGGGTCCATCGCCAGCGCTTCCCGCGGCGAGATGCCGAAGAACCCGGCGTCGAAGTCGGCCACCCCGGTGAGGAAACCGCCTTCGCGGGTGTCGGACGCCCCGGCGGCGAGCGCGTCGAGGTCCCAGCCGCGGTCGGCCGGGAACGAGGAGATGCCGTCGCGGCCCTCGGCGAGCATGAGCCAGAGGTCTTCCGGTGAGCCGACCCCGCCCGGGAAGCGGCAGCCGATGCCGACGATGACGACCGGGTCGTCGGCGGCCGCCCGGGAGACCGCGGCCGGGACGACCGGCTCGCTGATCGAGCCGAGCAGCTCCGCGAGCAGGAACTCCGCCAGTTCGGCGGCGGTCGGGTAGTCGTAGATCATCGACGCGGGCAGGCTCAGCCCGGTGGCCGCGGCCAGTGCGTTGCGCAGTTCGATCGTGGTCAGCGAATCGAACCCGAGGTCCTTGAACGCCCGGTCGGCTTCGATGGCACCCGCGTCGGTGTGGCCGAGCACCCCGGCGATCCGGGCCCGCAGCAGGTCGAGCACGAACGGGCCGCGTTCGGCGGCGGGCAGGGTGCCCAGGTGACGGCTCAGCGCCGGTTCGCCCGGGTCTTCGGCCGTCTGGAGCCGCTTGACCTCAGGCAGATCGGAGACGAACGGGTTCGCGCGCAGAGTCGTGAACGCCTCGGCGAACCGGGCCCATTCGATGTCCACCACGGCGACGGTCGCGTCACCGAGCTCGATCGCCCGCGCCATCGACGAGATCGCGAGGTCCGGCGCCAGCAGGCCGAATCCGCCGCGCCGCATCCGGCTTTCGAGGGAGGGACCGTCGGTGACCATGCCGCCGTCGGCCCACGGGCCCCAGGCGATCGACGTCGCGGCGAGCCCGAGGAAGCCGCGGTGCTCGGCCAGCGCGTCCAGCGCGGCGTTGGCCGCGGCGTAGTTGCCTTGCCCGGCCGCGCCGAGAGTGCCGGCGGTGGAGGAGAACAACACAAACGCCGACAGCTCGGTCTCCCGGGTCAGCTCGTCCAACGCCTGGGCCGAAGCGACCTTCGACCGCCAGACGCCGGTGAACTTCTCCGGCGTCAGCGCGTCGACGACGCTGTCTTCGACCACACCGGCGGTGTGGAAGACGGCGGTGATCGGGAAGCGGTCGAACACCGAAGCCAGCGCGTCCCGGTCCGCCGCGTCGCCCGCGACGATCGTGACCTCGGCGCCGAGGCCGCTCAGCTCCTCGTGGAGGGCGGCGGCGCCCGGGGCGTCCGGGCCGCGGCGGCTGAGCAGCACGACGTGGTCGGCGCCGCCGCCGGCGAGCCAGCGGGCGACGTGCGCGCCGAGCCCGCCGGTGCCGCCGGTGACCAGCGCGGTGCCCGAAGGCGTGAACGTCGCCGCCTGGTCGTCGCCGGCCGGCCGGTGGGCCAGGCGGCGGGCGAAGACGCCCGAGGCCCGGACCGCCACCTGGTCCTCGGTGCCGCCCAATACGATCGCTAGGCGGTGCGCGGTGGCCGGGTCGAGCTCGGCCGGGAGGTCGGCCAGGCCGCCCCAACGGTCGGGGTGCTCCAGCGCGACCACACGGCCGAGGCCCCACACCCCGGCCTGGACCGGATCGGCGATCCGGTCGGACCGGCCGATGGAGACCGCGCCGCGGGTGACGCACCACAGCGGGGCAGTGATCCCGGCGTCGCCGAGCGCCTGCACGAGGAGCGTGGTCAGCGTCAGTGCCGCGGGTGCCTCGGCACTGCCGGAATTACCCAGCGCCGCAAAGGAAAGCACGCCGGCGAACCCGGTGCCGAGTCCACGCAACCGGTCGGCGAGCGTGCCCCGGTCCCCGTCCAGCTCGAACCGGACCGTCTCGGCGCCCGACCCGGTGACGGCGGTGTCGACCCAGCCGGCGTCGGCGCCGGGGGCGGTGACGACCAGCCAGGTGCCGGTTGGGCGGCTCGCGGCGTCGGCGGGCAGCGGCTTCCAGCCGACCCGGTAGCACCATTCGTCCACTGTGGACTGTTCACGGCGGCGCCGGCGCCAGGCGGACAGCGCGGGCACCATCGCGGTGATCGTGGTGTCGTCGAGGCCGAGGGTGGCCGCCAGCGAAGCGAAGTCCTCCCGTTCGATCGCGGCCCAGAACCCGGCGTCGGCCGGGTCGGCCTGGCCGGCGGCTTCGGTCTCGCCGGGCTCGGGCCAGAAGCGCTCGTGCTGGAACGGGTAGGTCGGCAGGTCCACCCGCCGCGCCCGCGAACCGGCGAAGAACGCGGCCCAGTCCACCGTGACGCCGTGGACGTGCAGGCGGGTCAGTGCCGCGGTGAGCGCGGCGACCTCGGCCCGGCCGCGGCGCAGCGCCGGCGCCAGCACGGCGCCGGGCTCCTCGCCGAGCACCGGCTGGGCCATGCCGGACAGCACGCCGTCGGGACCGAGTTCGGCGAACGCGGTGACGCCCTCGGCGGCCAGCCGGCCCACGGCGTCGGCGAACCGCACGGTGCCGCGGACCTGCCCGGCCCAGTAACCGGGGTCGGCGAGCTGCTCGGCGGTGGCGAGCGTGCCGGTCACGGTGGACACCAGCGGGATCACCGGCGCGTGATAGGTGACCCGCTCGGCGGCCCGGGTGAACTCGGCCAGCATCGCGTCCATGCGGTGCGAATGGAAGGCGTGGCTGACGGTGAGCCGCTTGGTCTTGCGGCCGTCGGCTTCGAACCGCGCGGCGAGGGCGAGCACGTCCTGCTCGTCGCCCGAGACGACCAGCGAAGCCGGGCCGTTGATCGCCGCGATCGAAACACCGCCGGTCAGCTGCGGAATGACCTCGTCCTCGCTCGCCTCCAGCGAAACCATCGCCCCGCCCTCGGGCAGGGCCTGCATCAACCGGCCCCGGGCGGCCACCAGCGCGCAGGCGTCTTCGAGGGAGAAGACGCCGGCGGCGTGGGCGGCGGCCAGCTCGCCGATGGAGTGCCCGGCCAGGTAGTCCGGCCGGATGCCCCAGGATTCGACGAGCCGGAACAGCGCTACTTCGAGGGCGAACAAGGCCGGCTGGGTGTAAGCGGTGGTGTCGAGCAGCCCGGCCTCGGGCGTGCCTTCCGCGGCGAAGACGATCTCGCGCAGCGGCCGTTCGAGGTCCCGGTCGAAGCAGGCCAGCACGGCGTCGAAGGCTTCGGCGAAGACCTCGAACCGCTCGTAGAGCTCACGGCCCATGCCCGGCCGCTGGCTGCCCTGCCCGGTGCACAGGAACGCGATCCGGCCGCGGGCCGGGGTCCCCTGGACGAGGCCGCCGTCGGGGGCCTGGTCGCGCAGCGCGGTCAGGCCGCGGACGAGGTCTTCGCGGTCGAGGGCGATCAGCGCGGCGCGGCGTTCGAAGCTCGACCGCGCGGTGGCCAGCGAGAACGCGAGGTCGGCCGGCTCGGTGTCGGGCCGGTCCCGCAGCAGGTCGAGCACTCGCGCGGCCTGATCGCGCAGGGCCCGGTCGGTCCGCCCGGACAGCAGCACCGGCACGGGGCCCGTGACCGGATCGCGCGCCGGGACGTCGACCGCGGGGGCCTGTTCGAGCAGGGTGTGGACGTTGGTGCCGCTCAGCCCGAAGGAGGAGACGCCCGCCCGGCGCGGACGGCCGGAGCCGGGCCACTCGACCGGCTCGGTGAGCAGCCGGACGGCGCCGGAAGACCAGTCCACATGCGACGACGGCTCGTCGATGTGCAGGGTCTTCGGCACCACACCGTGGCGCATCGCCAGGACGGCCTTGATCACGCTGGCGACACCCGAAGCCATCTGCGTGTGCCCGATGTTCGTCTTGACCGAGCCCAGCAGCAGGGGGCGTTCGCGGTCCTGCCCGTAGGTCGCGAGGATCGCCTGCGCCTCGATGGGATCACCGAGCGCGGTGCCGGTGCCGTGGCCTTCGAGCACGTCGACGTCCGAAGTGGACAGACCGGCTTCGGCCAGCGCCTGGCGGATGACCCGCTGCTGCGAAGGACCGTTCGGGGCGGTGAGGCCGTTCGACGCGCCGTCGGAGTTGACCGCCGAACCGCGGACCACCGCCAGGACCTCGTGCCCGTTGCGCACCGCGTCGGACAGGCGCTCGACGAGGACGAGGCCGACGCCCTCGGCGAGGCTCATCCCGTCGGCCGCTTCGGCGTAGGCCTTGCAACGGCCGTCCGCGGCCATCGCGCGCTGCCGGCTGAACCCGACGAACGCGTTCGGGGTGGACATCACGCTGACCCCGCCGGCCAGCGCGACCGAGCTCTCCCCGCTGCGCACCGACTGGCAGGCCAGGTGCAGCGCCACCAGGGACGACGAGCACGCGGTGTCGAGGGTGACCGCCGGGCCCTCCAGCCCGAACAGGTAGGCGATCCGCCCGGACAGGATGCTGGACAGCGTGCCGGTGACCATGTGGCCCTCGGAGCCGTCCGCGCCGCTGTCCCCGGCGGAGCTGTAGTCCTGGTAGCTGGCGCCGATGAAGGTGCCCGCCCGGCTGCCGCGCAGGGTGGCCGGGTCGATTCCGGCCCGCTCGAAGGCTTCCCACGCCGTCTCCAGCAGGAGCCGCTGCTGCGGGTCCATCGCCAGCGCCTCGCGCGGGGAGATCCCGAAGAACCCGGGGTCGAACTCGGCGACGTCGTGCAGGAACCCGCCTTGGGTCGAGTAGGTCTTGCCGGAGCTGTCCGGATCCGCGTCGAAAAGGCTGTCGCCGTCCCAGCCGCGGTCGGCAGGGAAGCCGGAGATGGCGTCCCCGCCGCGGACGACCAGGTCCCAGAGGTCTTCCGGGGAGCTCACGCCGCCCGGGTAGCGGCAGCTCATCCCGATGATGACGATCGGGTCGTCGAGGCCGGACCCCGGTGCCGCCGGGGCGGCCGTCACGACCTGGGTCCCGGCGATCCCCGAGCGGAGGAACGCGGCGAGCGCCAGCGGGCTCGGGTAGTCGAACACCATCGTGCTCGGCAGGCTCAGCCCGGTGGCGGCGGCGAGCCGGTTGCGCAGGTCCACGGCGGTGAGCGAGTCGAAACCGACGTCACGGAAGGCCCGCTGCTCCGAGAGCTCCGCACCGGAGTCGTGTCCCAGCACCGTCGCCGCTTCGCCGCGGACGAGGTCGAGCAGCAGGCGGTCCTGTTCGGCGGCCGGGAGCGAACGCAGCCGGGCGGCGAACTCTCCTTCGCCGGCCCCGCCGGCGCCCTGCGCGGTCTCGGCGACTTCGGTGAGCCGCCGCACCTCGGGTACCTCGGCGAACAGCTCCGTCGGCCGCACCGAGGTGTAGACCGGGTGATACCGCGCCCAGTCGACGTCGGCGATCGCGATCGCGGTGTCGTTCTCGTCCAGCGCGCGGCGCAGGGCGGCGAGGGCGAGGGCCGGATCCATGAACTCCAGTCCGCTGCGGCGGATCTGCGCCGGGTCGACGCGGCCGAGTTCGAGGTCGTCGGCCCAGATGCCCCAGGAGACCGAGATCGCGGGCAGGCCGCGGCCCCGGCGGTTCTCCGCCAGCGCGGCCAGGTAGGCGTTGCCCGCCACGTAGGCGGCGTGCAGCCCGCTGCCCCACAGGCCGGCGGTCGAGGAGTAGAGCACGAACGCGTCGAGTTCGGTGTCGTCGAGCAGTTCGTCGAGGTGCCGGGCGCCGAGGACCTTGGCCCGGATCACCCGGGCGAAAGCGGGCAGATCGGTGGCGTCGAGCGAACTCAGCTCGATCACGGCGGCGGTGTGCACCACCGTGCGCACGGTCCGCCCGGCCTCCTTGAGCCCGGCCAGCAGCCGCGCGACCGAGTCGCGGTCGGCGACGTCGCAGGACCGCATCTCCGCGTCCGAACCCAGCTCGGTCAGCTCCGCCAGCAGTTCCGGCGCGCCGGGCGCCTCGATACCGCGGCGGCTGGTCAGCACGATGTGCTCGGCGCCCTGCGCGGCGAGCCACCGGGCGAGGTGCTTGGCGAGCGTGCCGGTGCCGCCGGTGATCAGCGTGGTCCCGCGCGGGGACCAGGTGCGCTCCGGGTCGCCGGCGCCGGCCGGGGCCGGGACCACGCGCCGGGCGAGCACGCCGGAGGAGCGGATGGCGAGCTGGTCCTCGGCGCCTCCGCCGGCCAGCAGCCCGGCCAGGCGTCCGGCGCCGCGCTCGTCGAGGGTCTCGGGCAGGTCGACGACGCCGCCCCAGCGCTGCGGGTGCTCCAGCGCGGCGGTCCAGCCGAGGCCGAGCACCTGGGCCTGCCCGGGGTTCGGCACCCGGTCGGACCGGCCGGTCGAAACCGCGCCGCGGGTGAGGCTCCACATGGGAGCGCCGAGGCCCGCGTCACCGAGCGCCTGGATCAGGGACACGGTCAGGGCCAGACCGGTGGCGAGTTCGGGGTGCGCTTCGCTCGGCTGCTCGGCGAAGGCCAGCAACGAGAGCACCCCGGAAAGGCCCTCGATGCCGGTCAGGCGCGAGGCAAGGACTTCGCGGTCCACAGCGGACTCGTCCAGCACGAGCCGTTCGGCCCGGGCGCCGTGGCCCTCCAGCAGCGCCGTGAACTCGCTGTCGTCGGTGCCTTCGGCGGTCACGACCAGCCAGGTCCCGGACAAGGCCGCCGGGGACGGGCTCTTGACCGGCTTCCACGTGGCCCGGTAGCGCCAGGAGTCCACAGTGGACTTATCCTGACGCCGGCGCCGCCACGAAGACAGCGCGGGCAGCACGGTGGCCAGCGAGGCGCCGTCGACGTCGAGGCTCGCGCTGAGCGAGTCGAAGTCCGCCTCCTCGACGGCGTTCCAGAACTCCGCGTCGGCCGCGTCCACCACCGAGGGCAGCGCCGGTTCGACGGGCACGGCGTAGAAGTTCTCGTGCTGGAAGGCGTAAGTGGGCAGGGCGACGCGCCGCGCGCCCTCGAACAGGCCCGCCCAGTCGACCCGGGCCCCGCGCACGAAGACCTCGGCGAGCGAGGTCAGGAACCGGCCCGCGCCGCCCTGGCCGCGGCGCAGGGTGCCGGCGGCGACGGCCGGAGTCCCGGCGGCTTCCGCGGTGTCCTGCACCGCGGTGGTCAGCACCGGATGCGGGCTGGACTCGACGAACACGCGGTGGCCCTGGGCCACCAGCTCGGCGATCGCGGGTTCGAACCCGACGGTCCGGCGCAGGTTGCGGTACCAGTACCCGGCGTCCATCGTCGTGGTGTCGAGCCAGTCGCCGGTCACCGTGGAGAAGAACGGGACCGCGGACTCCTGCGGCCGGACCGCCGACAGCACCGAGGCCAGCTCGGTTTCGAGCAGTTCGACCTGGGCGGAATGGGACGCGTAGTCCACCGCGATCCGGCGGACCCGGACCTCCTCGGCCGACAGCTGCTCGAACAGCGTGTCGAGCAGCCCGGGCTCACCGGAGACGACCACGGACCTCGGCCCGTTGACCGCCGCGATGGAGATTCCCTCGCCACGCCCGGCCAGCCGGGTCTCGACGTCGGCGACCGGCAGCCCGATCGACATCATGCCGCCGAGCCCGGCCAGCGTGCGGCCGATCGCCTGGCTGCGCAGGGATACGACCCGCGCACCGTCCTCAAGCGACAGTGCGCCGGACACCACCGCCGCGGCGATCTCCCCCTGAGAGTGCCCCACCACGGCGTCCGGCTCGACTCCCCGGGAACGCCACAGCGCGGCCAGGGAAACCATCACCGCCCAGGTGACGGGCTGGACCACGTCCACCCGGTCCAGCGACGGCGCGCCCTCGACCTCGTGCAGCACATCAAGCAGCGACCAGTCCACAAACAACGACAGCGCGGCCGCGCACTCCTGGAGGCGCTCGGCGAACACCGGTGATTGGCCAGCTAGCTCCGCGCCCATCCCGGCCCACTGCGAGCCCTGGCCGGGGAACACGAAGACCGTGCGGCCGTCGATGTCGGCCGTGCCGGTGACCACCTCGGCCGAGGAACCGTTGCCGCTCAACGCGGTCAGCCCGGCCAGCAGGTCGGCCTGGTCGGTGCCGAGCACCACGGCCCGGTGTTCGAACAGCGCCCGTGAGGTGACCAGCGAGTGGGCGAGGTCGGCGGGGACCAGCTCCGGTGAACTGTCCACAACGGACTTCAGCCGCCCCGCCTGCCCGCGCAGGCCGGCCGCGGACTTGCCCGACAGCACCAGCGGGACGATCCCGGCCGGCTCCGCGGGCCGGACGGCGGGCGTCTCCGCCGGGACGTGCTCGAGGATGGTGTGCGCGTTGGTGCCGCTGATCCCGAACGAGGACACCGCCGCCCGCCGCGGGCGGCCGGTCTCCGGCCACGGCGTCGCCGAGTTCAGCAGCAAGACCGTGCCGGGCGACCAGTCGATGTGCGGTGACGGGGTCGCCGAGTTCAGCGTGCCCGGCAGCACCCCGTGGTGCATCGCCATGACCATCTTGATCACGCTGGCGACCCCGGCGGCCGACTGCGTGTGCCCGATGTTCGTCTTGACCGAGCCGAGCAGCAGCGGGCCGGCCGGATCGCGGTCACGGCCGTAGGTGGCCTGCAGCGCCTGCGCCTCGATCGGGTCGCCGAGCGCGGTGCCGGTGCCGTGACCGTCCACGGCGTCGACCTCGGCCGCGGTCAGGCCGGAGTTGGCCAGCGCCTGCCGGATCACCCGCTGCTGCGACGGGCCGTTGGGCGCGGTCATGCCGTTGGACGCGCCGTCCTGGTTGATCGCCGAACCCCGCACCACGGCCAGCACCGGGTGCCCGTGGCGGCGCGCGTCGGACAGCCGCTCGACCAGCACGAGCCCGACCCCTTCGGCGAGGACCATGCCATCCGCGCCGTCGCCGAACGCCTTGGTGCGGCCGTCGGCGGCGAGCGCGCGCTGGCGGCTGAAGGCGACGAACGGCCCGGGGTTGGCCATCACGTGCGCGCCGCCGGCCAGCGCGAGCGAGCTTTCGCCGTTGCGCAGCGACTGGCAGGCCAGGTGCAGGGCGACCAGCGAGGACGAGCAGGCGGTGTCGACGGTGACGGCCGGGCCTTCCAGCCCGAACAGGTAGGCCACCCGGCCGGACAGCACGCTGGGACTGGTGCCGGTGACCATCATGCCTTCGGAGCCGCCGAGGTCGGCCCCGGCGCCGTAGTCCTGATAGCTGGCGCCGATGAACGTGCCGGTGAGGCTGCCGTGGACGGTACCGGGATCGATCCCCGCCCGCTCGAACACCTCCCACGCCGACTCCAGCAGGAGCCGCTGCTGCGGGTCCATCGCGAGCGCCTCACGCGGCGAGATCCCGAAGAATCCCGGGTCGAACTCGGCCGCCTGGTGCAGGAAGCCGCCCTGGGTGGTGTAGGTGCCGCCGGGCCGGTCCGGGTCCGGGTCGTACAGGCCCTCGCCGTCCCAGCCGCGGTCGGCCGGGAAGTCGGTGACGGCCTCGGCGCCCTGGGCGACGAGGTCCCAGAGCTGCTCCGGCGACCCGACGCCACCGGGGAAGCGGCAGCTCATGCCGATGATGGCGATGGGGTCGTCGTCCACCGCGGTCCCAGTGGCCACCGGGACAAGGTCGTCGGGACGGCCGAGCACCTCGGTGCGCAGGAACGCGGCGAGCGCGCCCGGGTTCGGGTAGTCGAAGGCCAAGGTGGCCGGCAGGTTCAGGCCGGTCGTCTTGGCCAGCCGTTTGCGCAGTTCGACCGCGGTCATCGAGTCGAATCCGGCGTCGCGGAACGACTGGCGCTCGGTGACCGCCTCGGCGGAGGCGTGGCCGAGCACGACGGCGGCTTCCGCGCGGACGAGGTCGAGCACCAGCCGTCGCTGGTCGTCTTCGGCCAGGCCCCGCAGGCGTGCGGCGAACTCGGACCCGCCGCCGCCGTCCGGCCCGGAGCCGAGGGCCGCGCGGGCTTCGGGCAGGTCGCCGAGCAGCGGGCTGGGCCGCAGCGAGGTGAAGATCGGGAAGTAGCGCTCCCAGTCGACGTCGGCGACGGTCACCGTCACGTCCTGCTGCACCACCGCGCGGCGCAGCTCCGCGATCGCGGGCCCGGGGCTGAGGAACGCGAGGCCGCGGCGCGCGAGATCGCCGGAGACGGCGTCGTCGGCAGCCATTCCGGCCTCCGCCCACGGCCCCCAGGCGATCGACGTCGCGGTCAGGCCCCGGGCGCGCCGCTGTCCGGCGAGCGCGTCGAGGTAGGCGTTGCCCGCGCCGTACGCGCTCTGGCCACCACTGCCCCACACCCCCGCGATGGAGGAGAACAGCACGAAGAAGCCGAGCTCGGTGTCAGCGAGCAGGGCGTCGAGGTTGACCGCGCCGGACACCTTCGCCGACATGATCCCGGCGAACGCGTCCATGCCGGTCTCGTGGATCGGGGACGCCTGCCCGGTGCCGGCCGCGTGCACCACACCGGTGAGCGGGTACCCGTCCGGGACCCGCGCCAGTACCTCCGCCAGCGCGTCGCGATCGGCGACGTCGCAGGAAACGATGTCGACCCGCGCGCCGAGTGCTTCCAGCTCGGTGCGCAGTCCGTCCGCGCCGGGCGCGTCCGGGCCGCGACGGCTGGTCAGGATCAGGTTTCCGGCGCCGCTGCGGGCCAGCCAGCGGGCGACCTCGGCGCCGAGCGCCCCGGTGCCGCCGGTGACCAGCACGCTGCCGGAGGCGGTGAACTCGCCGGGCAGTTCGTCGACGGGGTAGCGCGCGAGCCGCCGCCCGGAGGCCCCGGCGGACCGCACGGCGACCTGGTCCTCACCGTCGAGCCCGGCGAGGACGGTGGCCAGGGTCCGGGCGGCGGGCTCGTCGAGGGTGGCCGGCAGGTCGATCAGGCCGCCCCACTGCCGCGGGTACTCCAGTGCCGCCACGCGGCCGAGCCCCCACACCGCGGCCTGGGCCGGGCTGGTGACCGGGTCCCAGTGGCCGGTCGAGACCGCGCCGCCGGTCAAGGTCCACAGTGGAGCGTCGAGCCCGGCCTCGCCCACCGCCTGGATCAGCGCGACGGTCAGGGCCAGTCCGACGGACAGCACCGGGCCGGCGGCGTACTCCCGCTCGTCCGAGGCGAGCAGCGAGACGATTCCTGCGAACTGATCCCCGGCATCAGCGAGCCGCGCGGCGAGCACGGTCCGGTCGGCACAGGATTCGTCGAGCGTGACCCGGCGAACGGTCGCACCATGCCCGGCAAGCGCGGCTTCGACAGCGTCGGCGCCATCGTTCTCGGCGGTGGTCACGAGCAGCCAGGTGCCGCTCAACGTCGGGGAATCCGGCAGGCGCAACGGCTTCCACTCGACGCGGTAGCGCCACGAGTCGAGCAGCGAGCGTTCCTGCCGTCCGTGGCGCCACGACGTCAGCGCCGGAAGCAGCGAGCCGAGTGAGGAGAACTGCTCCTCACGCAGACCCAGCAGGGCGGCGAGCTGTTCGGCGTCGCCGCGCTCGACGGCAGCCCACAACCGCTCGTCGGCCGGGTCGGCGGCGGTGGGCAGCGGCACGGTCTCGGGCCAGTAGAATTCGTGCTGGAAGGCGTAAGTCGGCAGGCCCACCCAGCGCGCGCCGGTGCCCTCGAAGAACGCGGGCCAGCCGACGGCCACGCCGCGCACGTGGAGCCGGGCCAGCGCGCCGGTGATCGCCGCCTCCTCGGGACGGTCACCACGCAGGGCCGGGATGGCTTCGGCGGCCGGTTCGGCAGTGTCCCCGGAATCCCCGGCGAGGATGTCCTCGGCCATCGCCGAGAGCACGCCGTCGGGTCCGAGTTCGAAGAAGGTGGTCAGGCCCGAATCGCGCAGGGTCCGCACCCCGTCGGCGAACCGGACCGTGCCGCGGACGTGCTCGACCCAGTAGTCCGCGAAGCAGACCTGCTCCGCGGTGGCGAACCCGCCGGTGAGGTTGGAGATCAGCGGGAGCACGGGTTCGGCGTAAGTGAGGGTCTGCGCCACCGCGCGGAACTCGTCGAGCATCGCGTCCATGTGCGGCGAATGGAAGGCATGGCTCACCCGCAGGCGCTTGATCTTGCGGCCCAGCCCGCTGAAGTGCTCCGCGATCGCGGCGGCCGCGGCTTCGTCGCCGGCGACGACGACCGAGGCCGGCCCGTTGACCGCGGCGAGGGAAACCCCGTCGGTCAGGAGCGGGGTGACCTCGTCCTCGGTGGCCTGCAAGGAGATCATCGCCGCGGCTTCGGACGGGAGCGCGTCCATCAGCCTCGCGCGAGCGGTCACCAATGTGCAGGCGTCGGCCAGGGAAAACACTCCGGCGACGTGCGCCGCGGCCAGTTCGCCGATCGAGTGCCCGGCGACCGCGGCCGGCTTGACCCCCCAGGACTCGACCAGCCGGAACAGCGCGACTTCGAGCGCGAACAGCGCGGGCTGGGTGTACCCGGTCCGGTCCAGCAGCCCGGCCTCGGCGGTGCCGGCGTCGGCGAACAGGATCTCGCGCAGGGGCCGGTCGAGCCCGGCGTCGAGCTGCGTGACGACCTCGTCGAGCGCCTCGGCGAACACCGGGAACCGCTCCGCCAGCTCACGCCCCATGCCGGGACGCTGGCTGCCCTGCCCGGCGAAGAGCATCGCCGCCTTGGCCCCGCCGCCGCTCTCGCCCTCGGCCAGGCCAGGCGCCGGGGCGTCGCCGGCGAGCGCGCCCAGCGCGGCCAGCAGTTCGGCGCGGTCCGCGCCGACCACCGCCGCACGGCGGTCGAAGGCCGAACGCGTGGTGGCCAGTGACAGCGCGACGTCGGCGGGAGTCAGGCCGGGGTCCGACTCCACGAATGCCTTCAGCGCGGCGGCCTGCGCGCGCAGCGCCGCCCGGGTCCGGCCGGACACCAGCCACGGTACAACCTGGCCTGCCCCCGCCCCCGCCCCCGCCCCGGGCTCGGCCACGGCGGTCACCACGACCGGGGCCGGGGCGGGCGCCTGCTCGATGATCGTGTGGGCGTTGGTGCCGCTGATCCCGAACGACGAGATCCCCGCGCGGCGCGGGCGGCCGGTGGCCGGCCACTCGGTCTCCTCGGCGAGCAGCTCGACCGCGCCGGCTGTCCAGTCCACTTCGGACGAAGGCCGCGCGGCGTGCAGGGTCCGCGGGAGCACGCCGTGGCGCATCGCCATGACCATCTTGATCACCCCGGCGACCCCGGCCGCGGCCTGGGTGTGGCCGAGGTTGGACTTCACCGAGCCCAGCAGCAGCGGACGGTCCTCGTCGCGGTCCCGGCCGTAGGTGGCGAGCAGGGCCTGGGCTTCGATCGGGTCGCCGAGCCTGGTCCCGGTGCCGTGGGCCTCGACGACGTCGACGTCCGATGTGGACAGACCGGCGCCCGCCAGCGCCTGCCGGATGACCCGCTGCTGAGAGGGGCCGTTGGGGGCGGTGAGGCCGTTGGACGCGCCGTCGGAGTTGACCGCGGACCCGCGGACGACGGCGAGCACCTCGTGCCCGTTGCGCCGCGCGTCGGAAAGCCGCTCCAGCACCAGGATGCCGACGCCCTCGGACCAGCCGACGCCGTCCGCGGTGTCGGAGAAGGACTTGCAGCGGCCGTCGGGGGAAAGTCCGCGCTGGCGCGCGAATTCGATGAGTGAGGCGGGCGTGGACATGACCGTCACCCCGCCGGCCAGCGCGAGCGAGCACTCCCCCGCCCGCAGCGCCTGCATCGCCCAGTGCATCGCGACGAGCGACGACGAGCACGCGGTGTCGACCGTGACCGCGGGACCCTCCAGGCCGAGGGTGTAGGAGACCCGCCCCGAAGCCACGCTCGGCGCGGTCCCGCTGCCCTGGAAACCCTCGAAGTCGCCACCGGCGAGGACCGCGCCGTAGTCGTTGTACATCACGCCGGCGAACACCCCGGTCCGGCTGCCGCGCAGCGAGACCGGGTCGATCCCGGCGCGCTCGACGGCCTCCCACGAGGCCTCCAGCAGCAACCGCTGCTGCGAGTCCGTCGACATCGCTTCACGCGGGCTCATGCCGAAGAAGGCCGGGTCGAACTCGCCCGCGTCGTGCAGGAAGCCACCGGCCCGGGTGTAGGTCGTGCCCGGGTGGTCCGGGTCGGGGTCGTACAGCCCGTCCAGGTCCCAGCCGCGGTTGACCGGGAAGCCTGAAATGGCGTCGGCGCCTTCGCGGACGAGCCGCCACAGGTCCTCCGGCGAACCGACGCCACCGGGATAGCGGCAGCTCATGCCGACGATGACCACGGGGTCGTCACCGGCCGAGGCGCGCGAGGGAGCTTCGGCGGGCACTGCTTCGGAGTCCATCAGCTCACCGAGCACGTGCGCGGCCAGCGCGTTCGCGGTCGGGTAGTCGAAGATCACCGTGGCCGAGGTGCGCAGCCCGGTGACGCGGCTGAGCCGGTTGCGCAGTTCGACCGCGGTGAGCGAGTCGAAACCGAGATCGGTGAACGCCCGCGCGGGGTCGACGGACTCGCTCCCGGCGTGCCCGAGCGTCGCGGCGACCTCGGCGCGCACCAGGTCCAGCACGGTGTCCGCGCGGTCCGCCCCGTCGAGCCGGAGCAGCCGCTGCACCAGCCCGGTCGCCACCGAGGCGCCGGAGGCCCCGGCGATCACCGAGCGGCGCGCCGAGGTCCTGACCAGCCCCCGCAGCAGGTGCGGGACCTCGCCGAGCGCGCGCAGCGCGGCCAGGTCGAGCCGGACCGGCAGCACCAGCGCCTCCGGTGCCGAAACCGCCGCGTCGAACAGTTCGATCCCCTGCTCGACGGTGATCGGCGGGGTGCCCGCACGGGCCAGCCGGTCGAGGTCGGCTTCGGTAAGGCCGCTCGTCATGCCGCCTTCCCCGGCTCCGCCCCACGGCCCCCAGGCGAGCGACGATCCGGGAAGGCCTTCCGCCCGGCGGCGGCGGGCGAGCGCGTCGACGAACGCGTTGGCCGCAGCGTAGTTCGCCTGCCCGGCGGCACCGAACGTGCCGGCCACCGAGGAGAAGGCGACGAACGCGGTCAGCGGGAGCACCCGGGTGAGTTCGTGCAGGTTCCAGAGCGCGTCGACTTTCGGCGTGAGCACGGCGTCCAGGCGCTCGGGAGTCAACGAGGACACGACACCGTCGTCGAGCACCCCGGCGGTGTGCACGATCCCGCGCAGCGGGTGCTCGACCGGGATCAGCGCCAGCGCCTCCGCGAGCGCGCCGCGGTCGGCGACGTCGCAGGCGGAGACGGTGACCTCGGCCCCCTGCTCGGCGAGTTCGGCGACCAGTTCCGTGGCGCCTTCCGCCGCCAGGCCCCGGCGGCTGAGCACCAGCAGGTGCCGGACGCCGTGCCCGGTGACCAGGTGCCGGGCGAACACCCCGCCCAGACCGCTGAGACCACCGGTGAGCAGCACGGTTCCGTCCGTGCTCCACACCGGTTCTTGCGGTGTGGTACGGGAAACGCGCGTGAGCCGTCCCTGCAGCAGCACACCGTCGCGGATGACGAGCTGAGGTTCGGCCACCACGAGCGCGGGGACGAGCCCGGTGACCGACGCTGCCGCCGGGTCGAGGTCGAGCAGCCCGAAGCGGCCGGGGTGCTCGTTCTGGGCCGCCCGGACCAGGCCCCAGACCGTGGCCGCCGGGAGGTCACCGCCTTCGGCGCCGCGGGTGACGAAAACCAGCCGGGATCCGGCCGCCCGCTCGTCGGCCAGCCAGCTCTGAACCTGGGCCAGCGCTTCGGCCGCCAGCCGGTGCGCCGCGGCGGCGACATCTTCGTCCGGGTCGCCGTGCACCGGGGTCAGGACGATCTCGGGGACGGCATCACCGGGCCAGTTCGGGCCGGACTGGGCCTCGGCACCGGATTCGCGGATCGCCGCGGCCAGGCCGAAAACGTCCTCGCCGAGCACTCCGATCGACCCAGTCACGGCCCCGCGGGTGGTGCGGACCTTCTTCCAGCCGACGGTGAACAGCGAGTCCCGCCCGATCGCGGCGGTCGCCCCGGCGCCGGTCACCGCGCGCAGCACGAGCGAGTCGATCGACGCGATCGGCTGACCGTCGGTGTCGGCGACCGAAATGGCGACGGCGTCCTCGGCGGTCTTGGTGATCTTCACCCGGGCGGCCGCGGCGCCGGTCGCGTGGAGCGCGGCACCCTCCCAGGAGAACGGGAGCCCGCCCTCGCCCAGATCGGCGAAGACCACGGCGTGCAGGGCGGAGTCGAGCAGCGCGGGGTGGAGGCCGAACGCCTCGGCGTCGGCGCCCTCGGGCAGCCGCAGCTCGGCGAAGACGTCGTCGCCGCGCCGCCAGGCGGCGGTGAGACCCCGGAACGCCGGGCCGTACTCGAAGCCGCCGTCGGCCAGGCGGTCGTAGTGCCCGTCGAGGTCGAGGGCTTCCGCACCGGCGGGCGGCCATTCGGCGAAGTCCACATCGGACACCGGATCGGCCGCGCCCGCGTCCTCACCGGCGGCGAGGGTCCCGGCCGCGTGCTGGGTCCAGGGCAGGTCGGTGCCGGTGTCCGCGCTGTCGGGGCGGGAGTAGAGGCTCAGCGAGCGCCGGCCGTTCCCGTCGGGCGGGCCGACCCACACCTGGACCTGGACACCGCCCTCGGCCGGCAGGACGAGCGGCGAGGCGAGGGTGAGCTCCTCGACGCGGTCGCAGCCGACCTCGTCACCGGCGCGGACGGCCAGCTCCAGGAACGCCGTGCCGGGGAGCAGGAGGGCACCGTGGACGGCGTGGTCGGCCAGCCACGGGTGCGATTGCGGCGACAGCCGCCCGGTCAGCAGGAAACCGTCCGAGCCGGCCAGTGCGACGGCCGCGGTGAGCAGCGGGTGCCGGGCCGCGCCGAGCCCGGCCGCGCGGAGGTCGGCGGCTTCGGTGAACATCGCCTTCGGCCAGAAGCGGCGCCGCTGGAACGCGTAGGTCGGCAGGTCGACGCGGCGGGCGCCGGTCCCGGCGAAGAAGGCGTCCCAATGGATCCGGACGCCGTGGACGTGCAGGTTCCCGGCCGCCGCCGCGATCGCGTCGGCCTCGGGCCGGTCCGCCCGCAGCGCCGGGAACGCGACGGCCCCGTCGGCGTCTTCGAGCGAGCTCTCGGCCATGGCGGACAGCACACCGCCGGGCCCGAGCTCCAGGAACACCCCGGCCCCGTGCTCGCGCAGCCAGCCGACGCTGCCGGCGAACCGGACGGCGTGCCGGACGTGCCCGGCCCAGTAGTCCGGCGCGGTCGCCTGCTCGGCGGTCAGCGGCTCACCGGTCGAAGTGGACACGACCGGGATCAGCGGCGCCTGCGGGGAAAGCCCCGCGACCACCGCGCGGAACTCGTCGAGCATCGCGTCCATGTGCGGCGAGTGGAAGGCGTGCGACACCCGCAGCTTCTTGGTCCGGCGGCCGAGCGCCCTGAAATGCGCCGCGATCTCTTCGACCGCGTCGCCGTCCCCGGCGACGACGACCGCGGCCGGGCCGTTGACCGCGGCGAGGGAGACCTGGTCCTCCTTGCCTTCCAGTAACGGCAGGAGCTCGGCCTCCGTGGCCTGCACCGACACCATCGAGCCCGTGGCGGGCAGCGCCTGCATCAGCCGGCCCCGGGCGGCGACCAGCGAGGCGGCGTCTTCGAGCGAGAACACCCCGGCGACGTGGGCGGCGGCGAGTTCCCCGATCGAGTGCCCGGTCAGGAAGTCCGCCTTGACGCCCCAGGATTCCATCAACCGGAACAGGGCGACCTCGACGGCGAACAACGCCGGCTGCGCGTACTCGGTGCGCTCCAGCGTCTCGGCGTGCTCGCCCCACATGACGTCCTTCAGCGGACGCTCGAGGTGGACGTCGAGCGCGGCGGCCACTGCGTCCAGCGCGGCGGCGAACGCGGGGAACCGGGCGTGCAGTTCCCGGCCCATGCCGAGCCGCTGCGAGCCCTGGCCGGTGAACAGGAACGCGAGTTTCGGCCGGCCCTGGACGGTTCCCCGGGTCAGGCCGGGCGCGGACGCGTCACCGGCGAGCGCCGTCAGCCCCGCGATCGCGGTGTCACGATCAGCGGCGCCGAGGACGGCGCGGTGCTCGAACCCGACGCGCGAAGTCGCCAGGGAGAACGCGAGGTCGCCCAGCCCGACGCCAGGGTTCTCCTCCACAAAGGACAGCAGCGTGCGGGCCTGTGCCCGGAGGGCCTCGGCGGTCTTGCCCGAGACGGGCAGCGGGACCACTCCGAGTTCGGCCCGCCGAGCGTCCTGCGGGGCCGGCTCGGCCGGCGGCGCCTGCTCGATCAGGGTGTGCGCGTTGGTGCCGCTGATCCCGAACGAGGAGATGCCGGCGCGGCGCGGCCGCCCGGTCTCCGGCCACTCGACGGGCTCGGTCAGCAGCTCGACGGCACCGGCGGTCCAGTCCACATGCGACGAAGGAGTGCCGGCGTTCAGCGTGCGCGGGACCACGCCGTGGCGGATCGCCAGCACCATCTTGATCACCCCCGCCACCCCGGCGGCGGCCTGGGTGTGGCTGAGGTTCGACTTGACCGAGCCCAGCAGCAGCGGGGCGCCCCCGTCGCGGTCGCGGCCGTACGTCGCCAGCAGCGCCTGCGCCTCCACCGGGTCGCCCAGCGTCGTGCCGGTGCCGTGGGCCTCGACGACGTCGACCTCGCGGGCCGAGAGCCGCGCGTTGACCAGGGCCTGTTCGATCACCCGCTGCTGCGACGGGCCGTTGGGGGCGGTGAGGCCGTTGGACGCGCCGTCCTGGTTGACCGCCGAACCGCGGACCACCGCGAGCACCTCGTGCCCGTTGCGGCGCGCGTCGGACAGTTTTTCCAGCACCAGGACGCCGACGCCCTCCGACCAGCCGGTGCCGTCGGCGTCGTCGGAGAAGGACCGGCAGTGCCCGTCGACGGCGAGGCCGCCCTGGCGGTTCATCTCGATGAAGGTGGCGGGGCTGGACATCACGGTGACGCCGCCGGCCAGCGCCAGCGAGCACTCCCCCGCGCGCAGCGACTGGGCGGCGAGGTGCATGGCGACCAAGGACGAGGAGCACGCCGTGTCGACCGTGACCGCGGGGCCGACGATGCCGAAGGTGTAGGACAGGCGGCCGGACATGACGCTGGTGGTGCTTCCGGTCAGCTGGAAGCCTTCGACGCCCTCCCCCGGCCCGACGCGGTAGTCCTGTGCCATGGCGCCGACGAACACCCCGGTCCGGGTGCCGCGGACGACGGCGGGGTCGATCCCGGCGCGTTCGAAGGCCTCCCAGGCGGTTTCGAGCAGCACCCGCTGCTGGGGGTCCATCGCCAGCGCTTCCCGCGGGGAGATGCCGAAGAAGTCGGCGTCGAATTCGGTGGCACCGCTCAGGAAGCCGCCGGCGTCGTCGGCGGGCGCGAGGGACGCGCCGGTGCCCCGGAGTTCTTCGAGGTCCCAGCCGCGGTCGACCGGGAAGCCCGAGATGCCGTCTTCACCGGCGGAGACCAAACGCCACAGGTCTTCGGGGCTCGAGACGTTCCCGGGGAAGCGGCAGCTCATGCCGACGATGGCGATCGGCTCGGTCGCGGCCTCCTCGAGTTCGGTCACCCGCTGCCGCGACCGCTGGAGGTCGGCGCTCGCCCGCTTGAGGTAGTCCCGGAGCTTCTGTTCGTTGTCCATACAGCTCAACCCATCTCAGCCGCAGTCGGGCGAATCCGTGCCCGCGTCGCACATCGCATGCCGGTCCCGGCACAGCAAAGAAGCCACGTATCCGGTGCGGGGCCGGCTACCAGACCCCGGCCGGCGAAAGGTCGCCGAACTCCAGTTCGCGCGAGGCCTGGCGCAGATCGGACTCCACCATCATGCGCATCAGCTCGGCGAAGTCGATCGAAGGCTTCCAGCCCAGTTCCCGGCGGGCGAGGCTGAAGTCCGCGCACAGCGTCTCGACCTCGGCGGGGCGCACCAGCGACGGATCGACGACCACGTAGTCCTCCCAGTCGAGGTCCACACAGCCGAACGCGATCCGCACCGCGTCGCGCACCGAGTTCATCACGCCGGTCCCGATCACGTAGTCGCCCGGCTCGTCCTGCTGGAGCATCAGGTGCATCGCGCGGACGTAGTCGCCGGCGAAACCCCAGTCGCGGATCGCGTCGAGGTTCCCGAGATACAGCTTCTCCTGCAGCCCCAGCTTGATCTGGGCCACCGCCAGGGAGATCTTCCGCGTCACGAACTCGGCGCCGCGGCGCGGGGACTCGTGGTTGAACAACATCCCGGAGACGCCGTAGACGCCGTAGGACTCGCGGTAGTTGCGGGTGATGTAGTGCCCGTACGCCTTCGCGACCCCATACGGGCTGCGCGGGTGGAAAGTGGTCGTCTCGCACTGCGGCGTCTCGAACACCTTGCCGAACATCTCGGAGGAGGACGCCTGGTAGAAGCGGATCTGGCCGGTGGTGCTGGGCCGCGAGGCGACCGACAGCCCGCTCACCATCCGGATCGCTTCGAGCATGCGCAGCACGCCCATGCCGTTGACCTCGGTGACCAGCTCGGCCTGCTCCCAGGACATCGGCACGAACGAGATGGCGCCCAGGTTGTACACCTCGTCGGGCTGGATCTTGTCGACGGCCGAGACCAGGCTGGCCTGGTCCATCAGGTCACCGTTGACGAAGTTGAGCTCCGAGGCGAGTTTGCTGACCCGGGATTTCCGCGGGTTCGCCTGGCCCCGGATAAGGCCCCAGACCTGATAGCCCTGCGAAAGCAGGTGCTCGGCCATGTATGAGCCGTCCTGACCGGTGATACCGGTGATCAATGCGCGCCTGGACATACCAGACTCCTTTTCTCCACCACTGACGAATGGTCCTGAACGCGGCGTCGCACCATTGTGGAAAATCCGGGACCGCCCGACGACAGTCGCAGGACCGCCGGAAGGGTGTCAACGAATTGCCGAGATGCTAAGAGATCTCCGAGACTTCGCGAGTCCGAACTCCACCGCGGCCACGGCCGTGCCGTCGGCGTCCGGCGCGGCCACCACCCGGCCGTCGCGGTCGACGATCACCGTGCCCTCGGCCCACGGCCGGGTGCCGGCGCGGTCGCAGCAGGCCACGAAGAACCGGTTGGTGCGGGCGGCGGCCCTCGCGATCATCGTTCCCGCAGAGGGCGCGCCGGGAAGCGGCCAGTCGCCCGGCACCGCGAGTAAGTCCGCGCCGGCCAGCGCCACCAGCCCGGTCAGCTGAGGGAATTCGAGGTCGTGGCCGACGAGCACGCCCAGTCTTCCCGCCGCGGTCGGCACCACCGGCGGCGGCTCCGATCCCGCGGTGAAGAACCGCTTCTCGGCATTCGACAGGTGAGCCTTGCGGTACACCGCGAAGCCGCCGTCGGCGTCCATGACCGCCGCGCTGTTGTACAGCCGGCCGTGCTCGCCACGCTCGCAGAAGCCGACCACGGCCACCGCGGCCGAGCCCCACAGCGCCACGGAACCCAGGGCGAAGACCTCGCCCGCGGTGAGCGCCGCCGAGGCCGCCTCCCGGCCGGACTCGAAGACGTGACCCGAGGTGGCCAGCTCCGGCAGGACGATCACGTCCGCGCCCGCGTCGGCGGCCGAGGACAGCGTGTCGGCCACCCGCTCGCAATTGCCACGGAGATCTCCGGCGGCCGGGGCGAGCCGGTGGCAGCTCACCCGCACCGCGCTCATTCGGCTATCCGCGTCTGCCCGCACCATTGGAACACGGGAAATCGATAACCGTCGATCTCGGCGGTTTCACCGCTGTGCGCGAAATGCTCGTATCCGGAGGCGAACGACACTTTCACCGTCTCGGCCAGGTCACCGACCTCCCGGACGCGAGCGGTTTCGCCCAAGTCCTCCGGACCACCGGCGAGCACGACCCTGAGTCTGGACATGGCGGACTTCCTTCCGATTCACCCGAGGAGACCGGGAATATGACGCACTTCACAGTAGGTAGGCCCGACTACGGATTCCCTTAGTCTCGACCGGACCGCGCTCAGCGAATCGCAGCGCGCATCTACGGGTAACCCGGGAATTTCGCTGTTACGCGGGCTGGCCCCGTGACACCGTTTCTCGCATGCTCGCCCCGTGCCGCCCACCCACCGAACCCGCCGCGGGGAGACCATTCATGACCGCGCTCCTGCCCGACCGGACCACCAGCCGGCAGCCGATGATCGAAGCGATCGGCGTCTCCAAGTCGTTCGGGCCGGTGTGCGCGCTGGATTCGGTGACGCTCTCCGTGCCCCGGGGCACGGTCCTCGGCCTGCTGGGGCACAACGGCGCCGGCAAGACCACGCTCGTCAACATCCTCACCGCGATGACGCCGCCGAGTTCGGGAACCGCCCGCGTCGCCGGGTTCGACGTGGTCCGGCAGCCGCGCCGGATGCGTGAGGTCATCGGCCTCACCGGCCAGTACGCCTCGGTGGACGAGCTGCTGAGCGGGCGCGACAACCTCGTCCTGATCGCCCGGCTGCTCGGCGCCGGCCGCAAGGCCGCCAAACAGCGCGCCGACGCCCTGCTCGAGGTCTTCGACCTGACCGGGGCCGCCCGGCGGCCGGCCAAGACGTACTCCGGGGGGATGCGGCGGCGCCTCGACCTCGCGGTGTGCCTCGTCGGCAGCCCCGACGTGATCTTCCTCGACGAGCCCACCACCGGTCTCGACCCGTCGAGCCGGATCAACCTCTGGGAGATCGTCGAGACCCTCGTCGGTGAAGGCACCACGGTCCTGCTCACGACCCAGTACCTCGACGAAGCCGACCGGCTCGCCGACACGATCGCGGTGCTCTCCGGCGGATCGGTGGTCGCCTCCGGCCCCGCCGCCGAGCTCAAGGCCCAGGTCGGCGAGCGGTCGGTCACCGTCACCCTCGAACCCGGCAGCGACCCGCACATCGCCTGTGCGGCACTGCGGCGGGCGGGGATGGCACCCACCATCGGGCCGGGCGAGCTCAGCGTCACCGCGCCGGTCCGGGCCTCGAAGGACCTCGCGGCCGTGATCCGGGCTCTCGACGACGAAGGGCTGGAAGCCGCCGAACTCGCCTTCAAGGAACCGACCCTGGACGACGTTTACCTGGCGCTGGCCACCAAACCCGTCCGCCAGCCGGCCTGAGACCGTGGAGCAGCCCATGACTTCGACCCTCGCCCGCGCCCAGGGGACCACCACCGCGGCCCGGTGGCCCGGCAGCTCACTGTGGTCCCAGATCTTCATCCTCACCCAGCGCTCGCTGGCCGCGGTCGTCCGCGACCCCCAGATCGTCCTCTTCGGACTCCTGCAACCGGTCGTCATGCTGTTCCTGCTCACCCCGGTGTTCGCCAACCTCGGTTCCGCGCCCCACTTCCCGCACGGGATCACCTACATCGACTACCTGGTCCCGGCGATCCTGGTGGACAACGCGGTGCAGTCCTCGTTGCAGAGCGGGGTCGGGCTCGTGGAGGACCTCAAGAACGGCATCGTGCTGCGGCTGCGGTCCCTGCCGATCCGACCGGCCTCGATGCTGTTCGCCCGCAGCCTTTCGGACCTGGCCCGCGGCGCGGTCCAGGTGGTCGTCATCCTGCTGATCTCGCTGACGGTGCTCGGCTATTCCCCCGACGGCGGTCTCACCGGCATGGTGGGCTCGGTGCTCGTCGCACTGATGGTCGGCTGGGCGTTCGGCTGGGTCTTCCTGGCGTTCGGAACCTGGTTGCGCCGCGCCGAGCCGATGCAGAACATCAGCTTCATCGCGCTCTTCCCGCTCATGTTCGCTTCGAGCGCCTACGTCCCGGTCGCCGACCTCCCGACGTGGCTCCAGATCCTCGCCAAGATCAACCCGCTGACCTACGCGGTGGACGCCACCCGCACCATCGCGCTGGGCATCGGCGACACCACGGCCCTGCTGCCCGCGATCCTGATCTGCGGCGTGATCACCGTCGGCGGGATCATCCTCGCCATCGTCGGCTTCCGGCGCCCGCTGTAACCCGCCGCGGTGGTCTCAGATCCCCTGCCACAGCAAGAAATCGGGCTGAACCGGTGATCCGGTTCAGCCCGATTCCGTGCCCGGGTCAGCTCCGCTTGGCGTGTCCGGCCAGCTCGGCGACGTGCCGGACGGTGGCGTCGCGGATGATCTCCGGCATCCGCACGGTGAAGTCACGCTCCCCGGCCGGCCCGACGACCTGCCGGGCCACCATCGCCACCATCGTGATCAGCGAAACCGAGTCCCCGCCCATCCGGTGGAAGTCGCTCGCGCCCTCGATCGTCTCCGTGCCGACCCCGAGGACCTGCGACCAGATCTTGGCGACCGCGCCCTCCACGTCGTCGAGCGGGCCCCGGCTCGCCGCCGCCGGGGTTTCCCCGGTGGCAAAGGGATCCGGCAGCGCGGCGACCGAGACCTTGCCGTTGACCGACCGCGGGATCTCGTCCACCTCCAGCAGCACCGCCGGCACCATGTAGTGCGGCAGCCGCTTTTCCAGGTACTCCAACAGGTCCGGCAGCTCGACGTCCTCGACCGTCAGCAGGTAACCGCACAACGCCTTGTCCTTGCCACCCGGCCGGGACCGGGCCACCACGACCGCGCTCGCGACGGCCGGGTGCGTCTCGAGCGTCTGCGCGATCTCCGCCGGTTCGATCCGGTGGCCGTGCAGCTTGAGCTGGTCGTCGATCCGCCCGCAGAACTCGACCGCCCCGGATTCCAAGCGCCGCGCGAGGTCACCGGTGCGGTAGACGCGGCGGCCGTCGGCCAGCCGCACGAACCGCCGGCGTGTGAGGTCGGGCCGCCCGCGGTAACCCCGGGCGAGCTGGACGCCGCCGATGTACAGCTCGCCGGTCTCACCCGGCTCGACGAACTGCCGGTCCGGTGAGAGCAGGTGGAAGGTGACGCCGTCCAGTGGTTCGCCGATCGGCACGGCGGCGCCGGTGTCGCGCGCGAGGTCGAAGAAGTGGTGGCTGACGCCGATCGTCGCTTCGGCCGGACCGTAGAGGTTGATGATCCGGCACCGCGGGCCGAACAGCTCCTGGGCGCGGACGGCCACCGAGCGGGGGAACTGCTCGCCGATGACGATCAGGGTCCGCACGTCGCGCGGTTCGAGGTCGAGCCGGGTGATCAGGTCCAGATGGGACGGGGTCAGCGAAAGCATGGTGGCGCCGTTGTCCAGTACCTCCTGGATCGCGACGTGGCTGAGCTCGTCCTTCATCAGCAACAGCGTGCCGCCGACCAGGAACGGCAGGATCAGCGAGATCTCGGCGACGTCGAACGAGAGCGAGCAGAGCAGCGGCAGGCGCGTCGAGGAGTCGATCCCGTGCTCCCGCACCGCCCAGCTCGCGTAGTTGCTCAGGCTGCGGTGCTCGATCTCGACGCCCTTGGGCTTGCCCGTCGACCCCGAGGTGTAGACGACGTAAGCGAGGTCGCCGGGTTCAGGCGAGGGGTGGACCTCGTCCGGCTCCGAGAACTCCGCGGAGAAAGGCAGGTCGTCCAGCACGATCTTCGCGCAGCCGGCCGGCAGGAGGTCCCGGCCGTCCTGCGGCTTCCCGACCAGGCAGACCGGCGACCGGGCGTCGTCGAGCAGGGTGCGGATCCGGCCGTCGGGGTGTTTCGTGTCCATCGGCAGGTAAGCCGCGCCGGCCAGCAGCACGCCCCAGGCCCCGGCGACCGCGGCGATCGTGCGGTCGGCCAGCAGCCCGACCACGGTGTCACGCCCGATCCCGCGGGCCCGCAGCGCACCGGCGACCACCCGGGCCCGGCGCGCCAGCTCGGCGTAGGTGAACTCACCTTCCGGGCCACTGACGGCGATCGCGCCGGGCGTCGCCTCGACCTGCGCGCGGAACCGGTCGACCACCCCCTGGTCCGCGGCCAGTTCGCCGGGCTTCGCCGGCGGCACCGGGTGGATCTCGCTGTACGCACGGTTTTCGGCGGGTGACAGCGTTTCGCAGAGGTCGTCGAGCAGGGCGTCGGCGCGCTCGCCGATCCCGGGCCCGTCCCACCACGCCAGGGTCAGCTCGGTGCGTCCGTCCATTTCGCACAGGACGATGCTCTGCGGGCTGGCCGGCTCCCGGCTCTCCAGCAGGTACGCCCCCGAGGCTTCGAAGGCGTCCGTGGTGAAGGCCGCGGGATCGAGCCGCCCGAGGTTGTTCACGTTGGCCAGCCCGGTCAGCCGGTCCCGGCGCCGCGCCCGGCGGTCGGCGGTCCGGATCACCAGGTTCAGCAGCGGCAGCGGAGCACGCAGGACCTCCGCGCCGGGAGCGGGCACCGCGCCCCGGCGCTCGGACAGCACGGTGAGCAGCTGCCGGTAGGTCTCTTCCCAGTGCTGCCCGGCGGGAATGTCGAGGGCGACGGTCAGCGACAGGTTCGAGGTCGACCGTTCGGTCAGGACCTCGGGGTGGAACGGGCGCAGGTCGACCGGGAAGCTGACCGTCGCGGCCGGCATCCCCGAGTTCCCGGCGATCCGGGTCGCCACCCGGGCGGCCAGCGCGGCGGCGGTGCCGTCGACCGTCCGGCGGCGCCAGAGCAGGTCGCGGGCGCGCGGTTTGCCGGGCATGCCGAGCAACGACGGCGTGGTGAACTCCTGTTCCGCGGCCTCGGCCTCGGTGCGGAGCGGGTCGTCGAGGTCGCCGATGGTGACCTCGGAGCGTGCGCCGACCGGTTCTTCACCCCGCAACGCCCGGAAGACGTCGGCCACCCAGAGCAGCAGCCCGCGGGCGTCCATCACGATGTGGGCGGCCCGGAAGACCACTGTGGACGGTTCACCGTCGAACAGCAGTACGTCGCAGTTCGCGCCCGACGGGTGCGGCAGCGCGGTCCGCAGATCGGGTACCTCGTGCAGCGCGGACGGGACGAGGGCGCGGCCACGCACCAGTTCGACGGGCGGGGTGACCCCGCTGTCCACCCACCTCGTGCGGTCGCGCCGAAGCCGGGAACCCGGGCAGGCCGCCGAAGCCACCGCCACCGCGGCCCGCAGCTCCGCGACGTCGATACCGCCGATGCCTTCGACGCAGAACGTCATCACCGGCGCGATCGGCTTCGGGAACGCCAGGTACCACCGCTCGAACGGCACCACCGGGCGGCTGAACGGGGCCTGCCGGCGTTCGGGTCTTTCCCTGTTGTCATTCATCCGACTGTCAACTCCTCGGTCTCTGAGGTGCAGTCCGCGGCCGGACGGCGCCGATCGACGCGACGCTCGCGCGCGCCCGGCAACTATGTGCCCGGACCTACTGTGCTTCTCACCAAAGTCGTCGCACCGGGCCGCCGATACTGGCCGTTTCCCCAGAGCTTCGGCCGCGCACACTGCAGCCGGCCCGGTGCCACGCAAGACGGTGCCACGCAAGACAAGGCGGGCCCCGAACCATCTTCCGATGGCCCGGGGCCCGCCTTTTCGGGCGACCCGCTGGGGGACGGGTCGGCTCTGGGGCCTAGCCGGAGACGCGGCCGGGCTCGATGGTCACCTTGATGGCCTCACCGCTGCTGACGATCTGGATCGCGTCGAGGACGCCGTCCAGGGGCAGTCGATGGGTGATCAGGTCGTCGACCGGGACCGCGCCGGTGGCGATGAGCTCGAGGGCCTGCTTGTTGTGGTCCGGGCTGGAGCCGTTGGCACCGACGATGGTCAGCTCCCGGTAGTGCACCAGGTTCGAATCGCACGCGATGATCGGGTTGTCCTTCGGCAGGCCGCCGAAGAAGCTGATGCGCCCGCCGCGCGCGGCCATCTTGAGGCCGTCTTCCTGCGCCTGGCCCGAGGCCGCAGCCGTGATGACGACATCGGCTCCGCGGCCTTCGGTCAGCCGCAGCACCTCTTCGACCGGGTCGAGCTCGGAGCCGCAGATGGCCGCGTCGGGCTTGACCAGGTCGGCCGCCATTTCGAGCCGGGACTTGGTGAGCTCGACGAGGTAGACCGTGTCGGCACCACGGGCGCGGGCCAGCCGGGCGTGCAGGCAGCCGATCGGGCCGGCGCCGATCACGACCACGACGTCGCCGTCACCGACGCCCGCCAATGTCTGTCCATTGAGGACACAGGCGAACGGCTCCGCGACGGAGGCCTCGGCGTAGCTCAGGGTCCCAGGGATCCGGTTGACCCCGTCGACCTCCAGGACGTTCCGCGGGATGATCATGTACTCGGCGAAGCCGCCGTCGAAGTGGTAGCCCATGGAGAGCTGGTGGGGGCACACGGTCATCCGGCCGCGCCGGCATTCGGCGCAGGCGCCGCAGGGGATCGCGGCGATGACCTGGACGCGGGCGCCTTCCTCCCAGCCGGTGACGCCTTCGCCGGCCTCGACGACCTCGCCGGCGATCTCGTGGCCGATCACGCGCGGCGGGTCGATGTGGTGGTGGCCGTGGCGGAAGATCTTCAGGTCGGTCCCGCAGGTCGAGGTGTTGTGCACCCGGATCTTCAGCTCGCCGGCCTTCGGTGAGGGCTCCGGCGCCTCTTCGATGCGGATGTCCCCCGGTGCGTAAAAGCGCGCAACCTTCACTGATCTGACTCCTCACCCGTCGACTGGAGAATGCGGATCACCGTCTCGGTGTCCTTCGCTTCGCGGAGCTGGGCGGCGCGTCCGGCGTCCAGCAGGACCCGGGCGAGCGACGAGAGGATGCCCACCTGCTCGTTGCCGGACGCGGCGATCCCGACGCACATCCGCACGTCGTGACCGCCCCAGTCCACGCCTTCGGGGAATTGCAGCACGACCAGCGAGGTACGCCGGACGTACTTCCGGGCTTCGCCGGTGCCGTGCGGGATCGCGACGCCCTCGCCGATGAACGTCGAGACCGACCGCTCGCGCACGTGCATGGCGGGCAGGTAGCCCGCCTCCACGGCGCCGATGTCGAGCAGCGCCCGGCCGACCTGGACGACGGCGTCGGACCGGCTCGCCGCCGTCTGCCCGAGCCGGACGCCGGCGGCGTCCAGCAGCGAGGTCTCAGCCGGCAAGGGACCCACCGTCCCGGATGGCCGCCTCGACCTGGTCGAACACCGGGTCGCCGAGGAAGCTCTGGAAGCCCAGGATCACCGCGTCCGCGGCGCCCTTGCGCGCGCTGGCGACCAGGAAGTCCTGGCACAGCACCAGCGCGGCGTCGCCGGGGATCTCGTTGACCGGTGTGTGCTCGACCTTGACCCGGTACGGCTTGAGCCGCTTCGCGAGCTGGGCCGCGACCATCACACTGCTGCCCATCCCGGCGTCGCAGGCGATGATGACCTTCTTGATGTCGGATCCTTGAATCGTGTTCATCGGCTCACTCCTCGTGGGTTCGGACGGTCCTTCACGCTCACGCGGGCACTGGCCCGCCGCCGGCCACCTGCGTCTCCTTCTCGGACTTCTCCTTGCCCTGGCCGAACTTCAGCAGCGCCGATGCGACGGCGAAGGACACCACCGCGGCGATCACCACCCCGAGGATCACACCGGCGTAGTTGCCGCTCGGGGTCAGCGCCAGGATGGCGATGATGCTGCCCGGCGACGGCGTGGCGGCCAGGCCGGCACCGGTGACGCTGAAGACCAGGACACCGGAGGCGCCGCCGGCGATCGCCGCGAGCACGAGCCGCGGCTGGGCCAGCACGTACGGGAAGTAGATCTCGTGGATCCCGCCGAAGAACTGGATGACGGCGGCGGCGGGCGCGGTGGCGCGGGCGGCCCTGGTGCCGCCGAACAGCGTGATCGCCAGCAGGATGCCCACGCCGGGGCCGGGGTTCGGCTCGATCAGGAACTCGACGGCCTTGCCGGCGTGCGCGGCCTGCGAGATCCCCAGCGGGCCCAGGATGCCGTGGTTGACCGCGTTGTTGAGGAAGAGGATCTTCGCGGGCTCGACGATGACCGACACCAGGGGCAGCAGGTGCGCGTTGATCAGGGCCTGCACCCCGTGGCCGAGGCCCGTGGTGATCGACTGCACGACCGGGCCGATGCCCAGCAGGCCGAGGACGGCCATCAGCCCGCCGATGATGCCGGCGCTGAAGTTGTCCACCAGCATCTTGAAGGCCGGGGCGGTGCGGTGGCCGATGTTCTGGTCGAACAGCTTGAGCAGATAGCCGGCCAGCGGGCCGACGATCATCGCCCCGAGGAACATCGGGATCGACGCGCCCACCGCGATCCCGATCGTCGCGACGGCACCGACCACGGCACCGCGCTGACCGTGGACGAGCCGTCCGCCGGTGTACCCGATCAGCACCGGCAGCAGGTAGTTGATCGTCGGGTCGACGAGCTGCGCGATGTGCGCGTTCGGCGTCCACCCGGACGGGATGAACAGGGCGGTGATCAGGCCCCACGCGATGAACGCGCCGATGTTGGGCATGACCATCCCGGCGAGCTTGCCGCCGAACCGCTGCACCGCCACTCGCGTCTGGTTCGACTTCGTCGGTGCGACATCCGTCTTCGTCATCATTGACACTTCCCAGCGTTCAGTTCGGGTGATCTGCGTCAGTGCCGTCCCGCGGGCGAGGCGGCGGCGTGAGACCGGACGCGGCCGGCTGGTGGCCAGCTGACGCGCCCCGGGTGAACCGTGAAGGCGCTCTGAAGGTCTTCGTCGGCGGAGCGGCCGCCGCTGAGCGAGGTCTCTCGCGGATCGCGTGCTCCCAGCCCGGTCGCTCGTGCACGTGGGCCGGATGGGACCGCACGTCGTCCGGGCCGGGCATCAGGCTGCCGGGCAGCGAAACGGCCGCGGCTCCCCAGGCGACCCCGGCCCGGAGCGCGCTCACGCCTTCCCCACCGGCGGAAAGGAACCCGGCGAGCATCGCGTCCCCGGCGCCGACCGTGCTGCGCGCGTCGGCCGGGGCTTCGGCGTGCCAGACCCCGCCGGCTTCGACGAGTACCGCGCCCTTGCCGCCGAGGCTGGCCAGCACGGCGCCGGCACCGAGCATCCGGAGCTCCCGGGCGGCGCCGACCACGTCGCGCAGTGTCCACAATGGCCGGCCGACCGCTTCCTCGAGCTCCTCGAGGTTCGGTTTGACCAGGGTGGGGCCGGCTTCCACCGCGGCCCGCAACGCGGGCCCGCTGGTGTCGACGACGACCTTCGCGCCGCTCGGGCCGAGCAGGCCGATCAAGCGCGCGTAGAAGTCGTCGGCCACGCCCGGGGGAAGACTGCCCGCGACCACCACCCACGAGGCGTCGGAAACGTTGTCCAGCACGGCATCGCAGAACGCCTGGGCTTCTCCCGCGCTGAGCCGCGCGCCGGCCTCGTTGAGCTTGGTCACGGTCGCGTCCGGTTCGATGACGCTGATGTTGCTGCGGACCGGGCCCAGCGCCGGCACCCGGACCACGTCGATGCGGTACTCGCCGAGCAGCGTGAGGAGGCGCTCGCCTTCGGCTCCGCCGGCCGGCACCACGGCGCGCGCCTCGAATCCGTTGCGCACCAGCGCTCTTGCCACATTGATGCCCTTGCCGCCGGGGTGCAGGTACACCGCGGACACCCGATGGAGGCGGCCCCGGACCAGCTCGGGGACCTCGACGGTCCGGTCGACGCTCGGGTTCGCCGTCACGGTTACGAACACATCCACCACCTTTTGCCTGAGCGGGCGCCGTGTGGTCCGGCGCTCCGCGTCGTGGGCTCCGGATCGGACGCCCGGCAGGCGGCTCGACACTGAGCCATATTGGCTTTGGGTGATTTTGCCTGTGTTCATGTTGTGTTGCAACAACCTTCGCGGTTTGCTTCCGCACACAACATCTACGGATGTCCTTGAAGAACAAGAGGAATCTGAAGTCCTGGCAGAGGCACTTTGTTGCCTACCCCGGGAACACCACATAACCTCACATCCAAGGCCGCTCCGCGCGGAAGGAGCCGACTCGTGTATGCCGAGGAACGGCAGCAGGTGATCCTGGACCGGGCTCGCACCCGGGGCCGGGTCGACGTCGCGGCGCTCGCCGAAGACTTCGCCGTGACCGGTGAGACGATCCGCCGGGACCTGATCATGCTGGAACGCCACGGAGTGCTGCGACGCGTGCACGGTGGCGCGATCCCGGTGGAGCGGCGCGGCTTCGAGCCGGCCGTCTCGACCCGCGAAACCCTGATGCCCCAAGAGAAGGCGCTGATCGCGAAGGCCGCGCTGGCGGAGCTTCCGGCCGAGGGCACCATCATGCTCGACGCCGGCACCACCACCGCGCGGCTCGCCGGCGAGCTGCCGGGCGACCGCGAGCTCACCGTCGTGACCCATTCGGTCGCCATCGCCCTCATGCTCACCGCGCGCCGGAACCTCACCGTGATGCTGGTGGGCGGGCGCCTGCGCAGCCGGACGCTGGCGACGGTCGACGGGTGGGCGCTGCGCGCACTGAGCGAAACCTTCATCGACGTGGCTTTCATGGCGACCAACGGGGTTTCGCCGGAGCACGGCCTCACCACGCCCGACGCGGCGGAGGCGATGGTCAAGCGGGCCGCGATCGCGAGCAGCCGGCGCTGCGTCCTGCTCGCCGACCACACGAAGGTCGGCAACGACTACTTCACCCGGTTCGCCGGCTTGAAGGACATCGACACCTTCATCACCGACGCCGGCGTCGACCGTTCGATAGCGGTCGAGATCGCCGAAGCGGGCCCCCGCGTGATCACCGTCTGAGGCACCGCCCAGCTCGCGAACCCTTGTCCAGCCCCATATCTCGACAGCGGTGGGTGCGCTGGCACAGTTCGGGACCACGAGGCCGCCCCCCGCTACTTGACGTATTCGGTCAGGACCCGCGGCGGCCAGGACCCGACCGCGAAAACGCCCATCGAGTAGGCCTTGGACACCAGGGCGGGCCGGTTCGCCACCTTCAGCTTCCGCAGCAGCGTGCTGACGTGGTACTCCACGCCGCCGCGGCTGAGGTACAGCGTCGCCGCGAGCTGCACCGTCGACACCCCCGAGGCGACGCCTTCCAGGATGCGGGCGTCCATCTCGGTCAGCAGTTTCTTACGACCGCTCAGCAGTTGCGGGTCGTGCTCGGACTTCTCCGGGCGCACGAGCACCATGATGCTGTCGACCTGACCGCCGTGGCGATGCACGGCGATCCCGGTCAGCTCGCCGCTGAACGCCGGCTCGCCCGGCCGCACCGCGACCATCCGCTCGGCGAATCGTGCGCGCCCGCCCTCGGTCAACCGCGCGAACTGCTGCTCCACCCGCTCCCGCACACTCGGATGCAGGAGGTCGTAGAAGCTGTGGCCGCACACCTCGGCGGACGACCGGCCGAACTGGCGGAAGAAGTCCGCGTTGGCCTCCAGCACCCGCGCCCGCGGGTCCAGGCTCGCCAGGCATATCCCCGACCGGTCGAAGAACGAACGAAAGACATCGGTGAAACCGCCAGGCCGACGCCCCGAATCAGCACTGCTCGTTCGATGTGCCAGGCTGGTGGCAGTGTCGATACTCATTCGACGACCATTCCTCTCTGCACTGAACTGAAGATCTGTCGGGCCGGATGAACTCGCCCGATGTTGTTCTTCCACACTATGAGCGCCGACATCAAAGAGAGTCAACATTAGACCAAGCGCAGAACCAAAGACTGTGGTCATAAGCCCTCATGGTTCGGGCCCGGGGGGTGGGGTTCGGTGCGGTTCGGTACCCCCGAAGACCCGCGCCACGCCAGCCCTGCCAAGCTTTGTACCAGGCCTTCTCCAGTTAACAGGAGGACAGCCCGGTGTTCACCGCACGGACAGCCGGCGCGGGCAGGCGCAGGCCGTCCACCGCGGAGGGCGATGCGGCGAATTGCGCTCGCAGCACTCCGCGGGGCACTTAAGATGGATTTAACCTTTGCCACCAAAGGACAGACAAGACAATAAGACAACAGCGGAGTGGAATCCGCCGATAAATGAGGAACTTATCAGGAAGTCGGCCCGGAGGTGAACACGGGCTCCGCACGCAGAATGGCGAACCGTCGATACCGCGCGAAATCTCTCCGATCACGCGGGCTTCACTCGAATACGGCAGTGCCAACTGGGACACCGGCCGTCCGGTTCACTCCCCTCCCGGCCTCGGCTGCACTGAGCACCCGACTGACTCTCGTACGTCACCTGTCGGCCGACGATAGTGAGCTTCATGTTGGTTCGCAAGCCCTGTGCATGGTTTTGCCTTTGTTTGCCCGGCCCCAACACCGACCATGCCCTGAAGTACTCACCCGGATGGCGCAAGCCCGGCCGTCCGGATGGTGGAGAGTTCGACCACCAGCCGATCCGAGAGCCGGGCCGGGCACCGGGCCCGGCGCGGAGGCAGCGGCGTGCCCGGGGCCGCAGGGGGCGTTGATTGCGGGCGTTGACCGGCGACGCCCGGCCTCGAACTGGCCTACCCACAAGGGGAACCCCGCGGGGGGCCGACGGCAGAGCGGCCGCGACGGGTTCCGTGGGGCGGCGTGCCCAGCCGGGCGGCACCCCCGGAAACCAGTCATACCAACGGTTCCTCGTCCGCCCGGTGTACGTTGCGGACATACCGCCGCCAGAGCCGTGAGCCCGCACAGCCGCACAGCCGCACAGCCGCACAGCCGCACAGCCGCACGCGAGAGGCTGACCGGTCGGCTGCCCCGGGTCACCACCAGCGCCCGGACTCTGGTGGTTTCCCCACCCGGCCGAGCGCGAAAGTCTGGTCGTTCCCCGGCCACCGGCCCGCTTTACTCGGCACGAGCGACCGGGCCCGCCCGATGCCGTCCGGCCGCGCGCGCCCTCTCGCGGCATCCCCGACCACCCGAAGGATGATGAAGCGTGATCACCGAGGACATCGATCCAGGCTTGTGGATCCGCCGCTACGCCAAGACGTCCGGCCCGGGCCGGCGGCTGGTCTGCTTCCCGCACGCGGGCGGGTCCGCCAGTTTCTTCCATCCCCTCGCGCAGCGGTTCGCCGCGGACACCGACGTCGTGTCCCTGCAGTACCCCGGGCGGCAGGACCGCCGCCGCGAGCCGCTCATCACCGACATCGGGACCTACGCCGACCGGCTCGCCTCCGTGCTCATGTCGATGCCCGGCCTGCCGACGGTGTTCTTCGGCCACAGTATGGGCGCGGTGCTCGCGTTCGAAGTGGCCCGCCGGCTTCAGGACCGGGAGCCGGCCGTCCCGCGGTCGCTGATCGTGTCCGGGCGGCGGGCGCCGTCGACCTGTCGCGACGAGCAGGTCCACCGGCGCGACGACCAGGGCATCATCGCGGAACTGAAGCTGCTCAACGGAACCGGCGCCCAGTTGTTCGGCGACGACGAGGTGATGCGGATGGCGCTGCCCGCGATCAGGGGTGACTACCGGGCGATCGAAACCTACGCCTGCGCCCCCGGCGCCACCGTGCGCTGCGCGACCACCGTGCTCGTCGGCCGGGCGGACCCCAAAGCCACCCTCGAGGAGTCGGAGGCCTGGCGGGACCACACCACCGGGGATTTCCGGCTGAAGTCCTTCCCCGGCGGCCACTTCTACCTCAGCGAGCACCAGTCCGCCGTGAACGCCGAGATCGCGGCCGAACTCGAAAAAGTTTCACCACTGCCCGGCCAAGCTTGAGGACACCCGGGCGAAGGCCTCGGAGAGATCACTCCGCGCAAGGGCAACACCCCGATCGGTCGAGGCTGCCCCGTTCGGCGCCGGCCGGCAAACCTTCCCTTCCGCACCAGTCCGCAAGTAAACACAGGCGAGAAACCCGGACATACGGGCATTAACCCCCTCTTCGCGGGTTGCAAACCCACATTGCCGTCACTACAGTGCGGAGCGATCCGTTCACTCGAACGAACTATGCCCCACCCGGCCGACCCGCCGGGATACGCAGGGAAGGACGTGATCACGTCACCACCACTGATCAGGTCCGGGCCGTCCCGGCAAGCGGTGCACCCGGGTGTGGCCCGCCCCGATAGCCGCTTTCCGCGTCCCTGTTGGGTTTTTTCCCCGCGTGGACGGCACCTCCCGGAGATCGGAACCCGGCGCGGGAGCGGTGCCGCCGCGTGATCGAGGTCCCGGGCGCCGGAGTCCGGGCAAGCGACGTCCGGCCTGAGCCGAGGTGTTCCCCTTTCGGGCCCGTGGTGCGCCGAGTACCCGCGACCGGCGCCTGCGGCGGTCCGACAATTCCAGGACGGGAGCCGATCATGTCCGAGCCACGGGTGTTCGACCGCCCTGCCCTGACGGTCGTGATCCCGTCCGCGAACCGCGCGGCCCCGGTGCCGCCGAGCCGGCCGGACGGCCTCCCCGGCGAGGTGCTGGTCGAGCGTTCCACCGAAGAACAGGTCATCGGCGACGCCCTCGTCGCCCTGAGCGCGGGGCGTTCGTCGGTCCTGACCCTCACCGGGCGGCCGGGGACCGGCCGCACGACGCTCGTGCGAAGAACCGTGGCACTGGCCAAGCGGTCCGGGATACGGACGCTGCACATGCGGTGCTCGCTCGCCGAGGCGGACGTCCCCTACGGCCTCGTCTCCCAGCTGACTGCCGCGCTGGCGCCGGGCCGCCGCCCGGCACCGTCGGCGCGCTCCGGCGACATCGCCGCCTGTTGTGACGAATTCCTTGCCCTGGCCCGGAAACAGCCCCTGCTGATCGCGGTGGACGACGCCCAGTGGGCCGACCCCGCGTCCCGGTCGTGGATCAGCTCGCTCGTCCGGCGGCTGCACTCCACCCGCGCCGTGCTGGTGTGCGCCATCCGGGGCGACGCGCCCGAGCTCGACGACGAACAAGGCGACGGGCCGTGGCCGGCCGACGGCGGCCAAGTCGTTCCGGCGCACGTGCTGAACTTGGGGCCGCTGGGCATCGCCGGAGTCCGCGGCCTCATCGCCGCCTGCTGTCCCGGCCCGGTCGACGACGAGTTCGCCGAGCACGCGCTGGCCGTCACCGGCGGCCTGCCTGCCGTCCTCAAGGCGACGATGGGCCGGTTCGCCCGGACCGGCCTGCCCGCCACCGCCGACCAGCTGCCCGCCTTGTCCCACCGTGGCGCGGAAGCCACCGGCCAGTACCTCGAAAGCCTCACCCTGGAACTGCCCGCCGACGCCCTCGCCCTGCTGCGCGCGATGGCCGTCGGCGGCGAAGGGCTCGGCTTCGACCTCGTGCGCAGGCTGGCCGAGCCGCGGACCACCTCGACGACGACGTCGCTCGGGCTCCTGGTCAGCCACGGCCTGGCGACCACGTCCGGCGGCCCGCGCCCGGCCACCGCGCAGATCGCGGCGACCGCGCTGGCGGGCATGCCGGCCACCGCCCGCCAGGATCTCTGGACCCGGGCCGCGCACCTCGGGCACCACGCGGCGATCGCCGACGTGGAGCTGGGCCGGCTCCTGCTCGGCACCCCGCCGATCGGCCGGCCCTGGGTGGTCGAAACGCTCTGCCGAGCCGTCGCGAACCATCGCGCCGACGGCCGCCACGCGACCACGCTCGCGCTGCTCCACCGGGCGTTGCGCGAACCGCTGGACGCCGGCCGCCGGCGGCGGCTGCTGGTCGAACTGGCCGCGGCCGAGCTGCGGGACTCGCCGGACGGCAGTGATCGCCGGCTGGAGCAGGTGCTGCTCGACCCGGACGGCGATGCCGACGGTGCGCTCCTCGTCCACGCCGCCGACCTGCTTTTTTCCCGCGGCGACGCCCCGAGCAGCGGCCGGGTGATCACCGCCGTCTGCGCGCGGCCGAACCTCGACCCGGCCGCGCTGGCCCCGCTGATCGCGCTGGGCAAAATGGCCGAAGACGACAGCGTCGGCGAAGCGGCCTTCCCCTCGGATTCGCTGCCGGCGCTGCCCGAGCTGCCCACCGACCCCGTCCAGGCCGCGGTCGTCGCGTGGCAGCTGGCGTGCCGCGGCCGTGACCGGGCCCGCGCGCGGGCGCTGGCCCGGATCGCGCTGAGCCGGGAGGGCAGGCGGGATCGCCCGCTCATCCCGCAGGTGGCCGCGTGCATGGCGCTGATGTACGCCGGCGACGTCGACGAAGCCCGGGCCGGGCTGGACCATGCGCTGGCTGACGCCGGCCGCCGCAACGCGAGGGCGGCGGCGAGCCAGGCGCTCATCGCCCGCGCGGCACTGGCCCGGCAGGAGGGCCGGCTGAACGACGCCGCCGAAGACGCCGTCGCCGCCCGGGCGCGGCTTCCGCTCAGCTGCTGGTCGCCCCGGGCCCGGACCGGTCTGCTCGCGCTCGAAATCGTGCTGAACCTCGAACGCGGACAGCTCGACCTCGCCGCGCGCGCCGCCGCGGTGGAGTTGTTCCCCGACGCCGAACACGGTGTCGGGTGGGCGGCCCTGCTGTGCGCGCGGGGGGCGGTGGACCTCGCCTGCCACAAGCCGGACGCCGCGTTGCGGACCTTCCAGGAGTCCGGCCGCGTCCTGTCGACCAGGCAGTGGCTGAACCCCGCTATCGCGGGCTGGCGGACTCTCGCCGCGACGGCCTACCTCGGGACCGGTCAGCCTGAGGCCGCGCGCCGCCTGGTCGCCGAGGAACTCCGGCTCGCCAAGGAATGGGGCTCGCCCGGAGCGCTCGGTTCGGTCCACCTCGAAGCCTGGCGGGCGCTCGGCGGCACGCAGGTCACGAACGACCTCGAGGAAGCCGTACGGCTGCTGCGCGATTCGCCCCTGCGGTTGAGTTTCGTAGACGCGGCAACCGAATTGGCGGCGCTGCGCATCGGCACCGGCGAGCTCGACGCCGCCGCCGAGCTCCTGGGCAGTGTCCAAAGCGTGGCGACGCTGCATTGGTCGGACCGCCGGCGGGCCAGGGTCGCGGACCTGTCCGGGCTGCTGGCCTCCCGCCGGACCGCGCTCGCCACGGCTTCCCCGGTCCCCCGGCACACGATGCTTTCCCGGCCCGAAGCACAGCTCGCCGGGCTGGCGGCCACCGGCTGGTCCAACGCGGACATCGCGAGATCGTTCTCGGTCACCACGCGCACCGTGGAACTGCGCCTCACCAAGATCTACCGCAAGCTCGACGTCACCGGACGGACCGAGTTGCGCGCGGCGCTCGACCGCGAACCCCGGCAGCACTGAGGCGAACGCAGTGGTCTCCGCGGCCGAACCGGGCAACACTGGTGTTTTGTGGGCGGGCCCTGCGCTTGACTGGATTCCTCCCCAAGCTGCCCTGACCGCCGTCGAATTCCGTGAGGAGTCTGGACCACGTGCTTCTCGAGCGGGAATCCGAAATCGAGTCGGTGGCCGCGTGCCTGCGGCGGGCGCGAGCCGGCCGCGGCCGGCTCGTCGTGATCGGCGGACCGCTCGGAGCGGGCAAGTCCCAGCTGGTCCACGCGGTGCGGGAACGCGCCCTCGGTGAAGGCGTGACGATCCTGCAGGCCAGTTGCGCGCTGTCCGAACGGGATTTCGCCTACGGCCTGGTCCATCAGCTCCTCGATTCGGCGCTGCCGCTCGCGCTTTCCGAGCAACGCGGCCGCGTGTTCTCCGCGGCGACCGAAGACCAGGTGCGGGAGAACCTGCACGAGCTGGTGCGGGAAATGAGCGGGCACAACCCGCTTCTGCTCCTCGTCGACGACGCGCACTGGGCCGACGCCGCTTCGCTCAGCTGGCTGAACCGGCTGACCGAACGGCTCAGCGATCTCTCGGTCGTCGTCGTGATCACCGTGCGCGAGGGCGATCCGCTGAGCGGCCAGTCCGCCCTCCGCGAGCTGGCCGGGGGCGCGGCCAGGAACCTCACTCTCGGGCCATTGTCCGCCGGGGCCACGAAAATCGCGGTCGCCGAGGCGTTCGGTGTGCCCGGCGACGACAGTTTCGTCCGGTCCTGCCACGAAACCTCGGCCGGGCGCCCGCTGTTCCTGATGGCGATCCTGACCGATCTGCGCCTGCTGGGCTACCACCCGATCGCCGAACACGCCGAAGCCGTACGCCTGCTCCTGCCCGCCGCACTGCGCCAGCGCGTCCTGGCCTGCCTGCGGTCGCAGTCCGGCCCGGTCCGGCGATTCGCGCAGGCGCTGGCGGTGCTCGGCGAGCAGGACAGCCGTCAGCTGCTCGGCCCGCTGGCCGGGCTCGAACCGGCCGATTGTGCCGAGGCAGCGGACACGCTGGTCCGGCTCGGGCTGCTGAACCCCGTGCCGCCACACCGCTTCTTCCACCACGCGGTCCGTGACGCGGCCGAGCAGTCGATGCCGGCGGATCAGTGGGCGGTGCTGCACTCGAGGCTCGCCGAGCTGCTGCACGACGGCGGGTCCCCGGCCGAAGACGTCGCCGCGCACCTGGTTCACGCCGATCACCACCCGGCGCCCTGGACCGTCGAGGTGCTGCGGACGGCGGCCCGGTCGGCGGCCGCGCGAGGCGAGGTCGGGCCCGCCACCCGGTATCTCCGGCGCGCCCTGCTGAGCTGCCCGCCCGAAGACGCCGGCCGGGCCGCGCTGCTGGTCGACCTGGCCACCGCGGAACGTCGTTTCGACCCGTTGCTGTCCGCCCAGCACCTGTCCGAAGCGCTGCCCCTGTTCCCCTCCGCGATCGAGCGCTGCAACGCCGCCGTCCGGATCGAGCCGCTGCCCCTCGGCCAGCATCCGGGGCAGGCGCTGGAACTGCTGGAAGGACTGCGGGCCGAGCTCGGCGGCCCGGGCGGGCTGTCCGGCGAATCCCGCGAGATCTCGCTCCGGCTCGAGGCCAGGGTGCGCCACGCCCGCCACCGCGACCCGGCCGAGCTCGCCGATGCCGTCGACCGGCTGGCCGGGCTCGGCGAACACCCGCCGCTCACCACGGTCGGCGAGCGCGAGCTCGTCGGCTCGCTCCTGTTCGCCGTGACGATGTCGGGCACGGGCTCGGCGCGGGTGACCGAACTGGGCGAACGGATCCTCCGGTCCGAACCGGCCGCGCTGGAGCAGGTGCACTCCGTGGCCCCGCTGGTCGTCCGCTCGCTGATCCTCGCCGACGCGCTGGAGCCGGCCGCCACCTGGCTGGACCTCGTCTCCGTCGGGGAACGCCGGGCCGGCGCACCGGCGACCCGCGTGTTCGTCACCGTGCAGCGGGCACTGATCGCCGTGCGCCGGGGGGAGCCCGAAGAGGCCGCCGGTCTCGCCGGGCTGGCGCTGGATCTGGCGAACCCCGCGTTCCCCATCGCGGCGGAAGGCTGCACGCACGCGCTGGTGCTCGCCGCGATGGGCACCGGTGACGCCGCGACGGCCGCGCGGCTGCTGGGCCGCTGCCGCGAATACGACACCAGTGGCGCGTCGTGGCTGGGCAAGCTGGTCCGCGGCGGGCTCGCCGCGACGGCCGGGAACCATCCCGTCGCACTGGAGTACTTCCACGCCTGCGGCCGGGAACTCGACGCCGCCGGGTGGCGCAACCCCGAGCTGGTGCCGTGGCGCAGCTGGGCGGCGCTGCTGCACCACCGGCTCGGCCAGCAGGCCGCCGCCGAGGAGCTGATCGAGGAGGAGCACACCCGCGCAGTCGAGTGGGGCACGCCGCAGGGCCAGGGCCGCGCGCTCCGGGTGTGGGGCACCATCACCGGCGGCGCCGGCGGGATCGAGCTGCTCCGCCGGTCGGCCGCCGTGCTCAGCGGTTCGGTCAACCGGCTGGAACGGGAGAAAACGGCTCTGCTGCTGAGAAAAGCCACCGAGCGGCCGGACCCGGCCGTGCCCCGCCACCGGCCCGGCCCCGACCTCGACGAGCAGTGGTTCCTCCCGGCTACGGGCGCGGCGCCCCGGGCGGCGACGGCCGGCGGCGAGCTGACCGGCTCCGAGCGCAGGATCGCCGAGCTCGCCGCGAGCGGGTTGACCAACCAGCTGATCGCCGAGGAGGTCGACGTCACCGTGCGCACGGTGGAGAAGCACCTCACCAGCGTCTACCGCAAGCTCGGGGTGCCCGGCCGCGGCGCGTTGCCGGCCGCGATGGACCAGCTGCCGCCGTCGTCCACAGTGGACTGATCAGCCGGTCCGCAGCAGGCGCCCGCCGTCGATCCGGGCGCGGACGCGAACGGACTCCGGGCGGATGTCACCGGGGCGTGGCATCGTGCTTCCCGGCAGCGACACCGCCGCCGCGCCCCACGCCACCCCCTGGCGCAGCGCGGAAACCCCGTGCGCCCCGGCCGCGAGGAAACCGGCGAGCGTCGCGTCGCCGGCGCCGACGGTACTGCGGACGACGGCGGGCGCCTCCGCGTGCCACATGCCATCGACGTCGACCAGGAGCGCGCCGTCCCCGCCGAGGCTGGCCAGCACCGTGCCCACGCCGAGGTCACGGAGTTCGCGGGCGGCCTCGCCGGTGTCGGCGACCGTGGGCAGCTTCCGGCCGACGACCTCTTCCAGCTCCTCGAGGTTCGGCTTGATCAGCGCGGGCCCCGCGGCGATCGCCTCACGCAGAGCGGGGCCGCTGGTGTCCACCGCGACCCGGATCCCGCGACCGGACAGGCTGCGGACCACCTCGCCGTAGAACCCGGGGGCGATACCGGGCGGCAGGCTGCCGGCCAGCACCACCCACGAGGCGTCGGCGACGTTCCCGAGGATCACCGCGAGCAGGTCGCCGACCTCGATCTCACTGAACGCGGCACCGGGCTCGTTGAGCTTGGTGACCGTCGCGTCGGGCTCGACCACGCTGACGTTGATCCGCACCGGACCGGCGGAGGCGACCTGACGGACATCGATGTCATAGTCCGTGAGCAGGGCGATCAGCTGCTGTCCCTCGACCCCGCCCGCCGGGATGATCGCGCGCGCCGGGATGCCGTTGGACACCAGGGCCCGCGCGACGTTGACCCCTTTGCCGCCGGGCTGGACGTGCACGGCGGAGATGCGGTTCACGTGCCCCCGCACCAGCCCGGCCACCTCGAGGGTCCGATCGAGGCTGGGGTTCGCGGTCACGGTGACGATCACTTCGTACCCCCGGTCGGGATGTCCTTCGACGCCTCGGCACGGCCAGTGGTGCGGGCTTGGCTTTCCTCGATATTGTAGGTGATTTTGCATGGGTTTACGTTGTTTTTCAAGCGCCGGGAGCGATTTCCTGCACTAAAGACCCTCCGTAGCCCCTCCGTCGCCACCATGTTGCCATCAGGCAAAAAACCACATAAACTCACACAACCGAACCGTGGGGCCGGAGGTGGCGGAGATGTACGCCGAAGAACGACAGCAGGTGATCCTCGAACGCGCCCGGGCCAAGGGCCGGGTCGACGTGACGGCGCTGGCGGACGAGTTCACCGTCACCACGGAAACGATCCGCCGGGACCTCACCGTCCTGGAACGCCACGGGGTGCTCCGGCGCGTCCACGGCGGGGCCATCCCGGTGGAGCGGCTCGGCTTCGAGCCGGCCTTGGCCGCCCGTGAAGGCGTGATGACCGCCGAAAAGGAGCGCATCGCCAAGGCCGCGCTGGCGGAGCTCCCCGACGAGGGCACCATCCTGCTCGACGCCGGCACGACCACCGCGCGCCTGGCCGAGATCCTGCCGGCCGACCGCGAGCTCACCGTGGTCACCCACTCCGTCAGCATCGCGCTGACCCTGTCCACCCGGCCCAACCTGACCGTCATGCTGGTCGGCGGCCGGCTGCGCAGCCGCACCCTCGCCTCGGTCGACGCGTGGGCCCTCCAGTCCCTTCAGGACACTTTCGTCGAAGTCGCCTTCATGGCGTCCAACGGCTTGTCGGTCGACCGTGGCCTGACCACCCCCGACTCCGCCGAGGCGATGGTCAAGCGCGCCGCCATCGCCAGCGCGCGACGCACCGTGCTGCTCGCGGACCACACGAAGGTCGGCAACGACCACTTCGCCCGCTTCGCCAACCTCAGCGACATCGACACGTTCATCACCGACACCGGCATCGACGCCGCTGTCGGCGCCGAGATCGCCGCCGCCGGCCCCATTCTCATCACCGCTTGAGCGCCACCCGACACCGGCGATCCGCCGCCGGGTAGAACCGTCCTCATCGGACCGATCACCGCGTTTCACCGGTTCCGCCGACGTCGCCACGGCGGGCCGGATCCCCGCGCGCCCGGACGGCGCGGCCGCCGGCTTCCCCAGGATATTGGTGCTTTTCCCACCCTTTCCCCGGAAGCTTTGACAGCCCCTCCACGGCACTGCGATGTTCGAAAGCGACCGACGTTACGTCGCCCCTTTTGTTATGGAGCCGGAAAATGCCCAGTTCTGCCGAGGACCCGCCCAGCTTGGCCACGCTGTCCGCGCCGGTGCTCCAGCCCGCCCCGGACTGGCGGTCGCTGCAAGAATCCCGTGCGGTCGTAAGGGTCCGGACCTACGCCGATGACGACGCGTGGCTGATCACCCGGTACGCCGAAATCAAGGACCTGCTGACGGGCGCGAAGCTCGGGCGGGCGCATCCGGATCCGCCGAACGCGCCCCAGTTCATCGACTCCCCGATCCTCGACGAGGCCACCGGCCAGACCGACTACGCGAACGAGATCGCCGACCACCGCCTGATGCGGTCGGTGCTCACGCCGCACTTCTCCCGCTCGCGGATGGCCGAGCTCGAACCCCGCGTCGCAGGGATCGTCGACGAACTGGTGGCCGATCTGGCGTCCCACGGCCCGCCGGCCGATCTGCTGGAGCTGTTCGCGAACCCCGTGTCGATGGCCGTCGTGTGCGAGATGATCGGCATTCCCGCCGAAGAGCGCGACCAGGTGGGGCAGCTGCTCGCCGAGGTGAGCATGCTCGGCGGTGACACCGACGGGCTCGGCCCGCTCGCGGCCGCGCTCGGGCGGCTGATCACCCTCCGGCGGCAGGAGCCGCGCGACGACCTCATTTCCGGCGCCTGTGCCGCCGGGCTGCCCGATGACGAGATCGCCGACCTGGTCGCCGGGGTGATCTTCGGGTCCCGCGGCGTCGTGAACCATCTCGCCTTCGGTGTCGCGCGGCTGTGCAGCGACGACCAGCTCCGCGCCGCGGTGACCGCGGATCCCGGGCTGATGCCCGCCGCCGTCGAGGAACTGCTACGCACCGCCAGCGCGGGCGGCGTGATCATGCCGCACTACGCGCGGCAGGACCTCGACGTCGACGGAGTCCGCATCCGGACCGGTGATCTGGTGCTGCTCGACCTGGCGCTGGCGAACACCGATCTGCGCGCCTTCGACGAGCCCGACCGGATCGACCTCACCCGCCCGTCGAACCCGCACCTGACCTTTTCGCACGGCATGTGGCACTGCGTCGGCGCGCCGCTCGCGCGGATGGAGCTGCGGCTGGCGTTTTCCGCGCTGCTACGGCGTTTCCCCGGTCTGCGCCTGGTTCGGCCGGTGTCGGAGCTCATCGCGCCGGACGACGAACTCGCGGCCGGGCTGACAGAACTGCTCGTCGCGTGGTGAGCCGAGGCGCGAAACACTAGAGGTTTCACCGTTCGCCTTCTGCGAGGGTCAGTGGCGGGCGTACTCCGCGCCTGCCCTCGAAGGGAGTGGGTAACATGTGCGGTATCACCGGGTGGCTGTCCTTTCAGCGGGACCTGAGGACCGACCGGGCAGCGGTGGACGCCATGACCCGCACGATGGTCTGCCGCGGCCCCGACGCCGAAGGTGTCTGGGTGGACCAGCACATCGCGCTCGGCCACCGCCGGCTGGCGGTGATCGACCTCGACGGTGGCGCGCAGCCGATGACCGTCGAGACACCGCACGGACCCGTGGCGATGACCTACAGCGGCGAGGCCTACAACTTCACCGAGTTGCGCGAAGAACTGCGCGGGCGGGGCCATCGGTTCCGGACCGCGAGCGACACGGAGGTCGTGCTGCGCGCCTATCTCGAGTGGGGCGAGGCCGTCGTCGACCGGCTCGACGGCATGTACGCGTTCGCGATCTGGGACTCCCGTGACGAGAAACTGGTCCTGGTCCGGGACCGGCTGGGCATCAAGCCGTTCTTCTTCCACCCCACCGACGACGGCGTGCTCTTCGGCTCGGAGCCGAAGGCGATCCTGGCCCACCCGATGGTGAAGCGGGTGATCAAGACCGACGGGCTCCGCGAGATGCTGAACGGCTGGAACACCCCCGGGGTCGCGATCTGGGCCGGGATGCGGGAGGTCCGCCCGGGCGGCCTGGTCGTGGTCGACCACTCCGGCGTGCGTGAGCGGACTTACTGGACCCTCGAGCCGCACGAGCACACCGACGACCTCGACACGACCATCGCGAACACCCGTGATCTGTTCGACGACATAGTGGGACATCAGCTCGTCGCGGACGTGCAGCAGTGCGTCCTGCTGTCCGGCGGGCTGGATTCCAGTTCCCTCACCGTCGTGGCGGCCCGGCAGCTGGCCGCCCAGGGCGAGCGGGTGCACACGTACTCCGTGGACTTCGTCGGCCGCAACGAATCCTTCCGGCCCGACCTGATGCGGGCCACCCCCGACTCGCCGTTCGTCCACGCCGTCGCCGGCCACATCGGCTCGGTCCATCAGGACATCGTGCTGCCGTACACCTCCATGGCCGATTGGGAGAACCGCAGGGCGGTCATCGCGGCGCGCGATTTCCCGGTCGGCATGGCGGACGTCGATGTGCCGCTGTACATGTTGTTCAAGGCCATCCGGGAGCACTCCACGGTCGCGCTGTCCGGCGAGGGCGCGGACGAGGTGTTCGCCGGGTACCCGTGGTTCCACATCCCCGAGTTCGCGGACGCCGACGTCTACCCGTGGATGGTCCCGGTCCTGGCCGCCTGGGACGATGCGAACGCGACGGGCTCGATGAATCCGGACCTGGTGGCCGCGCTCGACCTGGAGTCCTACTTCAAGGACTCCTACCGCGACGCGGCGGCCGCGGTCGAGTCGCTGCCCGGGGAAGACGAGCACGAGCGCCGGATGCGGATCATGTGCCACCTGCACCTCACCCGGTTCCTGCCCATGCTGCTCGACCGCAAGGACCGGATCAGCATGGCGGTCGGCCTGGAGGTGCGGGTGCCGTACTGCGATCACCGCCTGGTGGACTACGTCTACAACGCCCCCTGGGCGATGAAGACCTTCGACGGCCGCGAAAAGAGCCTTCTTCGCGCGGCGGCGGGCGAGCTGCTGCCGGGCTCGGTCCGGGACCGGGTGAAGAGCCCGTTCCCGGCCACCCAGGACGACCGCTACGCCGGCGAGCTCCAGCAGATGGCCAAGGAACTGGTCCACGACGCGGACCACCCCGTCTTCCAGTTCGCGAACCGCGCCTGGATGGACGAGGTCGTGCGGATGGACCCGGCGGAGATCCCGGACAGCACCCGCGAAGCCCTCGACCGCACGATCGACATCGCGACGTGGGTCGACATCTATCAGCCGGAGATCCAGCTCGACTGAGACCCCGCGGGCCCCGGCCGGAAGGCGGTGCTGCCTGCGGTGGGCCCGGACCCGAGTCCGTCAAGGACTCCTTACCCGCGTCGGACGCGGGTAAGGAGTCCTTGACGGCCCTTCACCCAGCTCCCGTCGTCCGGCCCGCCCTAGCCCGGCGAGGCCGGTGCGTCGTGGGCGGCGCCGAGTGAGTCGACCAGCCCGGCCCGGCCGTCGACACCCAGCTTCCGGTACGAATTCGTCAGGTGCTTTTCCACCGCGCGCCGCGACACTCCGAGCTGCTCCGCGATTTCCGCGTTGGTCAGGCTGCGCAGCGCCATCCCCGCCACGGTGTTCTCGGCCGGGGTCAGCGCCGCCCGCCCCCCGGTCGCGGGCCCTGGCGACGGTCCGTTGTCGGGTGCCCCCACGTCTTCGGCCGGCTCGCTCATCCCGCAGGCCTTGGCCAGTTCCTGGCCCTGCCAAAGGTGTTTCGGCCCGTCCGGCGCACCGGCATCGACCAGCCGGCGGCCGAGGGTGACCAGCGCCTTGGCCAGTTCGAGCCGGTCCGCCGACCGCCCGAGGACCTCGACGGACTCGCGCAGCAGGCTGATCCCCCCGCCGCCGGGGGTGACCATCCCCCGGATCCGCAGCGCTTGGCCCACCGTGGACGGCGCTCCCCACGATTCGGCGAGGGCCTGGTGTTCTTCGGCCAGCGCCACCGCCTCCGGGCCACGGTCCAGCCGGTGCTGGGCCATCGCGGCGCCGGCTCGCCAGCCGTACAACGCGGGGTTGGACCAGCCGATGCGCTCCAGCTGCCGCCCGCATCCGGCGAAGTGGTCCAGACCGATCTCCGGCCGGCCGTGCGAAAGGGCCAGGAAGCCTTGCAGCAGCCGCAAAACCGCGCTGCCACGCGCGTCCGCCTGGTCGTATTGCCGCGCCGCGAGCACCTGTTCCCCCAGCGCCGTGTCGGCCGTCGTGATCGCGACGGACGCCTGCGCGATCATCACCGGCCCGGTGGTCTCCTCGCCGTCGGCCTCGGCCTGCTCGGCCGCCCGGGCGGCGCTCGCGCGGGCTTCGGCCGCCTGCCCGGTGGCCAGGAAGACCAGGGCCCGCTCGGCCTCGATCAGCGACTCGGCCGCGACCGCCTGCTGACGTTGGGCCTGCGCCAGCGCGAGGTCGAGCCAGCCGGCCACGTCCCCGGTCGAATCCGTCGCGACCAGGATCGGCACCAGGCAGGCCAGCGCCGTGGAGACGTGCGTGAAAGAGGCCGGTTCCCGCTCGAGGATCCGGTGCCCCAGCCAGGACGCCTCGGCCGCGGGCAGCGCCGCGGAAACCGTGCCCGCGTGAAGGAGCACAACGGCCTGTTCGCGCTCGGCGCCGGTCGACAGCGGCAGGTCCCGGCCGTGTCCCAGCAGCAGCCCGGTCGCGACGGAGACCTCCCGGGGGCTTTCCAGCCGCGTGTAACGCAGGCGCGCGGCGAGCCGTACCGCGGTCTCCCGGGTCGGCCCGCCGGCGCGCGCCGGGTCGCCGAGCTCGGCCGCGACCTCGGTGACGATCCGGGCGACCGGCGGGCTGGCCCGGATCGTCGCCGGCGAGATCAGCGCCGCCGCGGCCGCGCGTTCGCCGAGTGTGCCCAGCGACGGCATGGCCTGGCACAGATGCCGGACCGACCACGCCGAGTCGAACGCCCGCTCCGCGACGGCCAGCCCGACGAGCAGCGCGGCCCGCTCGGCGGTATCACCGGAGACGGTGAGCAGCGCCCGGCGCAGGTAGCGCGCGGCGTCCTTCGGGCTGCCGCGCCGCAGGCTCATCTCCGCGCCCTGGCGCAGGACGTCGATCTCCCAGCGGTCCAGCTCCCCCGCCATCGCCCGCACGTGGTCGGCCGCGACCTCGGCCGAGGCCCCGGCGGCGTGCAGCGCGCGGGCCGCCGCCCGATGCAGCCGGTCGTGCCGATCGGTCGGCAGGGAGCTCGCGACGGCCTGCCCGAGGCCGCGGCTCACGAACCGCGGCGGCCTCCCCCCGGTCGTCAAGCCGAGACCCTCCAGCGTCAGCAACGCCTCCTCGACCTCGGCGGAGCCGAGCCCGGTGAGCCGGCCGAGCAGGTCCGCCTCGGCCTGGTCCCCGAGCACGACCATCGCCCCGGCCAGTTCGCGCGCCGGGCCGGGGGCTTCCTCCAGCCGCGCCAGCCGCGGCGCCAGCAGCACTTCCTCGCTCAGCGGACGGACCTGGCCCGCGGCGGCCGTCCACGGCCGGACCCCGGCCGCGGCGAGGCCGCCCATCAGCACGGTCAGCAGCTCCGGGTTCCCGTCCGTGGCCTGCCGGCACGCGGCCGCGAACTCGGGATCGCAGGTTTCCCGGAGCCGGCCGGTGACGAACCGCGCGGTGCCGCCCAGCGAGAGGTTCGCCGCGCCCACGTCGTAGGTCGCGGCCGTGAGCCCCCCTCGGAGCGCCGGGCCCGAGTCGTGCCCGTGGGCGCCGGCTGTGCCGGCGAACACCACCGGCAGTCCGTCCAAGTGCTTGCCCAGCCGGCCGAGCAGCTCCACGGATTCCGGGTCGCCCCAGTGCAAGTCGTCGATCAGCAGCAGCGTGACGTGGTCGTCGTCGAGGGTTTCCAGCAGCGAGTCCAGCCCGATCCGCTCGTCCCGCTCGGGCAGCCGGGCCCCGAAGAGCTGGCGCACGATCCCGAACGGGAAGGTCCGTTCCGCCTCGGCGCCCACGGCCCGCAGCACCCGGGTCCCCGGCGAAGCCACCGCCATCCGGGCGAGTGCGTCCAGCAGCGCGGTCTTCCCGGATCCCCGCGGACCGCTGATCAGGACCACCGAGCCGGACCCGGCCTGTGCCTCGCCGAACGCCCGGCTCAGCACCGCCAGCTCGGCTTCCCGTTCCAGCATGGCCGCCTCAGCCTTCCGCCGGGGCTCTGCCGGACTCGAACAACGGCGCCAGCTCGGCCCGGCTCACCACGCCCAGTTTCCGGTAGACACTGGTCAGGTGGAGCTCCACGGTGCGCAGGCTGATCGACAGCTCATCGGCGATCTCGGCGTTGCTCGCCCCGCGCGCGACGATTCCGGCGACTTTCCGCTCCCGTCCGGTGAGCAGGTCGACCCGGTCGCCGACGACCCGCGACATCCGGCCGCCGGCGGCGACGAGAAGATCCCGCGCGGTCTTCGCCGACGCCCAGCCGCCGCGCTGGACCGAAAGGTCGACGGAACGGCGGAGGTGCTCCCGGGCCGCGACCGGGTCCTCGGCCCGGAGCAACGCCATGCCGAGCAGCGCTTCGGCCCGCGCGTGATCGGATTTCGCCGCGGTGCCGGTCAGCAGTTCGGTGGCCTCGGTGAGCGCGTCGAGCGCCTGCGGGCCGCGGATGACGGTCCCCTTGGCCATCAACACGAGTGCGGACGCCCGCGCGGTGCCCCAGCGCTTCGCCAGCTCTTCGCCCCGTTCGACGAGCGCCGCGGCCTCGCCCGCCCGTCCCATCCGGGCCAGCAGGCTGGCCGCGTGCAGCCACCACGGGGCGTACACCGGATTCCTGATCCCGCCTTCGTCGAGGAGCTCGCCGCAGCGCAGGGCGCAGGCCAGCGCCGTGTCCAGATCCTGACGGAACCACGCCACCGCCGACTTCGCCAGCAGGAAGTAGTGCTCGTCCGGTGAAACGCCGTGACGGTGGGCCGCTTCGAGCGCCTCCTCCGCCCCGTCGACGTCACCCTGGTTGAACAGCACCAGCGCCTGGACCGGCCGGTGCAGCGTCACCTCGGCGCCCCACGGCGCGCGGTCGGTGACCTCGACGGCGTCGGTGACCGCGAGCGCGGCCTCGGTGATCTCCCCCGCGCTCGCCAGGATCCAGGCCTTCGTGGTCAACGCGAGCAGCTCGGTCCACGGTGCCCGGCGCCGCACGCCGCCCCGGTGGGCCTTGCCGACCCCGGCGATCGCCTCGTCGAATTCGTCCGCGAGGAACAGCACGACCGAGGCGGCCGACGCGGTCCAGCCCGTCCTCGGCTGCGGACCGCTCAACGCCCGGCGCGCGAGATCGGCCGCGATGGTCGCGGAGGTCCCGCGCATCGTGGCCAGCAAGGCCTGCGCCACCAGCGCCTGACGCTCGGCGGGGGTGTCACCGGGCACGTCGAGGGGGCGCTCACGGAGCACGGCGGCCGGGGCGGGCTGCCTCAGCCGGACCAATGCCTCCAGCCGCACGCGGGCCTCGAACTCCTCTGCCGTCTCCGCTCCGTCTCCGGTTCCCAGCGCCACCAGTGCCTCGGAGAGAACGGCCGGTCGCGGCCGGACCCCCGGCACGGTCAGGGAGATCGCGGCGAGCAGCTCGGCGACCACCGCCCGGGCGTGGGGCTCCATGACCCGCGGCAGGACTTCTTCGAGCAGGGGCGCGGCCCGCCAGGGGTCGACTTCGACCAGTGCCGCGGCGAGGTCGATCCGCTCGTCCGTGCCCTCGGCATCGGTCTCGACCAGCCGGGCCAGGCAGCGCAGCACGAACCCGGAGTTCCAGCCGAAGCCGCCCGCCCGCGCGAGCAGCTCGCGCATCCAGGGCTCGTCCAGCGTGTCCAGGGCGAGGAGCTGATCGGCGACGCGCCACGGCGGCGCCCCCGCGTCGTTGAGGATGCGCGCCGCACGCCGTCTCAGATCCGCTCGCTCGTCCTCGCCGAGTTCGTCGAGCACGGCCGAGAGGACGTCGAGCCGACGGTCCTCGTCACCGCTTCCGGGAACGGCATAGCCCTTCAGCAGATCGAAAGCGGCGACGACAGCCGGGACCGGCAGGGCCGCGAGACTCGACACCAGATCCGCGTCGAAAGCCTTGAGCACCGCCGCCGCGCACGCGACCCGCCGCAGTGGTTCGGGCCACCGGGCCAGTCGCTCCCGCACCGCGACGCGGACCAGGCCGCGGCTGAGCTCGGCGACGCGGAGCGCCCCCGCCTCGTCCGGTCGCCCGCCTTGCTCCCGGACCGCGCCGAGCAGCCGGAGCAGGAATCGCGGGTTGCCTTCGGAGGCCTTGGCACAGGCCAGGGCGAAGTCCGGTGCCGGTGACCGGTGCAGCTCCCGGCGGATCACCTCGGCGACCTCGGCTTGACCGAGCGGAGCCGGTTCGATCACCCGCGCGCGACCCGCGGCGGCGACCCCGGCCAGCCGCCGGTCGTACGGGACGGGACCGTCGGCGCACTCGGCCAGCACCACCAGCAACGGCAGCTCCGCACCCCGGCGCAGCAGGAATTCGAGCCACCGCAAGGACTTGTCGTCGCACGAGTCGGCGTTGTCCAGCACCAGCACGAGCGGGGCTTCACGGACCAGGTCGAGCGCGACCCGGCTGAGCTCCCGCAACGCCCGGTGCTCGTCGTCCGGCAGCGGGTGCCCGGGACCGAGCCCCAGCAGGCTCCGGGCCGTCGCGTAGGGGGCCCGGTCGCCGGAGGCCCGCAGCACGGTTCCTTCGTCGCCGATCCGGCCCAGCACCGCGGTTTTCCCGATCCCCGAGGGACCCCGCACGATGACCAGCCGCGCCGAACCCGCCCGCGCGGCCGTGCCCGAGGCGGCCAGTGCCGCGAGTTCCGCCGACCGTCCGACCAGGCCCGGGCCGGCTTCCGTGAGATGACGCGACACGACAGCCCTCCGTCCCGCCGGTACGCTCGGTCTACCAGCAAGAAGTGGGCGGAAAACCAAACTCGGCGCCAAGAGGCAAGGACCTTGCACTGATGTACACGGCCCCGGACCGGGCGCTGGACTACGATCTGCGATGCGGTTTTTGTCCGCTTAGCCGCGTTTACCCGGCGTAACGCCTTCCGTCGCAGGTGTCCGCAATGGACCGTCGGGCCGGGTCAGGATTCCATCGCCTCGATCAGCGACTTCGGCCGCAGGTCGGTCCAGTTCTGTTCGACGTGGTCAAGGCACTCCTGACGGGCGGCGGGGCCGAAGGCCGTGGTCCAGCCGGCCGGGACGGCGACGAACTCGGGCCACAGGCTGTGCTGGCCCTCGTCGTTGACCAGGACCAGGTAGCTGCCATCGGGGTTCTCAAAGGGGTTGGTCATTCTTCTTTTCCTTTCCCTGCTTCAGTTCTCGTCCAGTGTGGCCGCGCGGCGGATCAGTGCCTCCAGCGCGCGGAACCAGGTTTCGGCCAGGTCGTGGACCGCCTCCGGGGAGGTCACGGCCGCGGGCCATGACCAGTAGGCCGCCAGTGACGGGCCGGCCGGCTTGTCCTCCGTCAGCGCGTTGACGGTCAGCGCGTGCGAGACGCGCTTGCCCGGGTCCGCGCCGAGGTCCGCCGCGTCCGCCTCCGGCGCGTACGCCCAGTCCGCCGAGTCGGCGTGCCCGAACCGGCCCATGTAGTTGAACTCGATCTCCGGCCGCGGGAGCGCCGCCAGCTCGGGGCCGGTGACCGGGTTCAGGTGCCGCAGCAGGCCGAACCCGGTCCCGCCCACGGGTGGCGCGTCCAGCTCCGCCCGCACCCGCTCCAGCGCGGCCCCGGCCGCCGGGCCGCCGGCCAGCGCGTCGGCCACGTCGACGTCACCGAGGTCCAGGCACACCGGCACCACACTGGTGAACCAGCCGACGGTCTGGGCCAGGTCGGCCCCGCCCGCCAGCTCGTCCTCGCGGCCGTGGCCCTCGAGGTCGACCAGCGTCGCGGCGCCGACCGACCCGTCCCGGCGGCGGCGCCAGTCGGCGACCGCCAGCGCCAGGCCGGTGAGCAGGACGTCGTTCACCGTCGCCCGGAACGCCGCGGGCACGCGGCCCAGCAGCGGCCCGGTCAGCTCCGGCGGCAGGGTGAGCGAAAGACTGTCCAGAGTGGACTCGACGTCGCGGGCCGGGTCGAGCGGACGGTCCAGCGGCAACGGCACGCCGCTCGCCAGCACCGCGTGCCACCGGTCCAGCTCCGCCTCGCGCTCCGGCGAAGTCGCCCGCGCGGCCAGCTCCTCCGACCAGCGCCGGAACGACGTGTCCACGCCCGCCAGCGAAGCCTTCTGCCCCGCCGAAACCGCCTCCCACGCGGCCGCGAAGTCCGGCAGCAGCACCCGCCAGGAGACGCCGTCGATCACGAGGTGGTGGATCAGCACCAGCAGACGGCCGGCGCCGTCGCCCGCGTCGAACCACGTCGCGCGCAGCATCGCGCCGGCGTCCGGGTCGAGCCGCGCTCGCGTCGCCAGCGCCTCGGCCGCGATCACCGGCTCCAGATCCGCCACCCCTCGGACGTCCACTGTGGACACCCAGTCCGCGACGTCCACCGGCCCCGGCACCCGCAGCGCCCACCGGGCAGCGGACCGGTCCAGCCGCGCGCGCAGCATCGGGTGACGGTCGACGACAGCGCGGAGCACCGCCGTCAGCTGGTCGCCGGTCATGCCCGCGGGCGTCAGCAGCAGCGCCGCCTGGTGGTACCCGGCGATCGGGCCACCCAGCTCCCGCATCGCGTGCATGATCGGCGTGAGCCCGACCGTGCCCGTGCCGTCGTCGGAGACCGCCTGGGCGACCACCTCGGAAGCGGCCTCCGCGAGCCCGGCCACCGTGCGGTGCCGGAACACGTCACGCGGTGAAATCCGCAGCCCGGCGGTGCGGGCGCGGCTGACCAGCTGCATCGCGACGATGCTGTCCCCGCCCAGCGCGAAGAAGTCGTCGTCGACACCGAGGCCCGGCACGCCGAGGACGTCACCGAACATCGCGCACAGCGTCCGCTCCCGCTCGGTCGAAGGCGCGCGGCCGCCGACCAGCTCCGTGAAGTCCGGCGCGGGCAGCGCGGCCCGGTCGAGCTTCCCGTTCGCCAGCACCGGCAGGGTCTCCAGCACCACGAACGCGGCGGGCACGAGGTAGTCCGGCAGCGTCTCGGCCGCGTGCCGCCGCAGCTCGGCGGCGTCCACCCCGGCCGAGGGCACGACGTAGGCCACCAGCTGCTTGACGCGGTCCTCCCGCACCACGACCACGCTCTGCGCGACCGCCGGGTGCCGGTCCAGCGCGGCCTCGACCTCCGCGGGCTCAACCCGGAAGCCGCGGATCTTCGCCTGGTCGTCGGCGCGGCCGCCGAAGTCGAGCCGTCCGTCGGCCGTCCACCGCGCGAGGTCGCCGGTGCGGTACATCCGGGCGCCGGGCGGGCCGAACGGGTCGGCGACGAACCGCTCCGCCGTCAGCTCCGGCCGGCCGAGGTAACCCCGCGCCAGGCCGCCGCCGGCGAGGTACAGCTCACCCGTGACGCCCGGCGCGACCGGGCGCAGAGCCCCGTCCAGCACGTACGCGCGGGTGTTCGCGACCGGCCGGCCGACGAGCGGGCGCTCGCTGTCGCCGATCCGCGCCACCAGCGCGTCCACAGTGGACTCCGTGGGCCCGTAAAGGTTGAACGCCTCGGTGCCCGGCAACGCCGCGAGCCGCCGCCAGAGCGCGTCCGGCACCGCCTCGCCGCCGACGCCGACCACGGCGAGCGGGCAGCGGTCGCCGTGGTCGGCGTCCAGCAGCCCGGCGTCGGCCATCTGCGCGAAGAACGACGGCGTGACCTCGATGAAGTCGAACCCGTCGCGGCGGATCTGCCCGGCCAGCAGCTCCGGGTCCCGCCTCGCCTCGTCGTCCACGACGTGCACGGCGTGCCCGTCGAGCAGCCACAGCTGCGGCTGCCAGGACGCGTCGAAGGAGAACGACCAGGCGTGCCCCACCCGCAGGTGCTCGCGCCCGGTCCGTTCGACGGCCGGCCGGTAAAGCGTCTCGCGGTGGCTGTGGAACAGGTTCACCACGCTCGCGTGAGTCACCACCACGCCCTTCGGCGTGCCGGTTGACCCGGACGTGTAGATCACGTACGCCGGGTGACCGGGCCGCAGCGGCCGGAGCCGGTCGTGCTGGCCGAGGTCGGTGCCGGGCAGGTCGACGGCCAGCAGGTCCGGCAGCAGCACGGTGTCGGTGATCTCGGGCAGCGCGCCGGTCAGCTCCGGCACGGTGAGCAGGAGCCCGGGCTGGGCGTCGATGAGCATCGCGGCCAGCCGCTCGGCCGGGTAGTCGGGGTCCAGCGGCAGGTACGCGGCCCCGGCCTTGTGCACGGCCAGGATCGCCAGCAGCATGTCGGCCGAGCGCGGCAGCGCCAGCGCGACCAGGCTCTCCGGGCCGGCGTCCAGTTCCACCAGGGACCGCGCGAGCCGGTTGGCGCGCGCGTTCAGCTCGCGGTACGTCCACGACGCGCCGCCGACAACGGCCACGGCATCCGGTGTCCGGCGGACCTGGTCCTCGAACAGTCCCGCCACAGTGGACGGCGCGACGTCGAGTGCCGTGTCGTTCCAGTCGCGCAGGATCCGGTCCCGGTCGGGTGCCGGCAGCACCTCCACCGTCCCGGCCGGACGGTCTACATCGGACACCATCGCGGCCAGCAGCAGCTCCATCCCGGCGAGCAGCCGGGCGGGGACGTCCTCGGTGAACAGGTCGGCGCGGTACTCGGCGGTCAGCCGCAGCCGCTCCCCCGGCTCGACGGCCCAGGTCAGCGGGTAGTGCGTGGAGTCGCGGTGGTCGACGATCCCCGCGCGCAGGCCGTCACCGTCCGGCTCGTCCGCACCGGGGTAGCTCTCGAACACCATCAGCGTGTCGAACAGCTCGCCCAGCCCGGCCTCGCGCTGGATGTCGGCGAGCCCGACGTGCTGGTGCGGCAGCAGCGCGGACTGTTCCTCCTGCACCCGGTCCAGCAGCGCGCCAAGCGGTTCGGCCGGGTCGAACCGCACCCGCACGGGCACGGTGTTGATGAACAGGCCGAGCATCCGCTCCACGCCGGGCAGCTCCGGCGGCCGTCCGGCGACCGTCGCGCCGAACACCACGTCGGTGCGCCCGGTCTGCGCGGCGAGCAGCAGTCCCCACGCCGTCTGGACCAGTGTGTTCACCGTCAGCCCACGCTCGCGGGCGAACGCGGTGAGCGCGGCGGTCCCCTCGGCGGGAAGCTCCACAATGGCCTTGATAGGCAATGCCGGCGCACGGTCCGGGTCGACCGGGGCGAGGTGGGTCGGCTCGGCGAGACCGGCCAACGCCGTCCGCCACGCGCCCGTCGCCGTCTCACGATCCTGGTCGCGCAGCCAGCCGAGGTAGTCCCGGTACGGCAGCGCGGACGGCACCGCGCGGCCCGCATACAGCGCGGACAGTTCGGCCAGCAGCTGCGGCACGGACCAGCCGTCGAGCAGCAGGTGCTGGTGTGAAACGACCAGCCGGTGCCGGTCGTCGCCGAACCGCACCAGCAGGAACCGCAGCAGCGGCCCGGCCCCGACGTCGAATCGGCGCCGTTCGTGGGCCAGCTCGTCCTCAAGCGCCTCGCCGGTCGTTTCCCGCCATGGGGGTTCGGCCGAGCGGGCGACAAGCGCGACCAGGCGGCCGGAGCCGAGGTAGCGATAGCTGGTGCGCAGGTTCGGATGCCGCGCCAGCAACTCGCGCACAGCGTCGTGCAGCCGCGCCGGGTCGAGCGGGCCGGTGAAGTCGAAGCCGAACTGGACGGTGTAGACGTCCGGCCCCTCGGTGTCCACAGTGGCCAGGAACAGCAGGCCGGACTGCAGCGGGGTGAGCGGCCAGACCTCGGCCGCGTCGGGCGCCACCGAACGCAGCTCGGCGCGCTCGGCCTCGTCCAGCTCCAGCAGCGGCCGCCCGTCGCCGGTCGCCGGGGTGGCGAGCTGCGCCCCCGCGACCTCGGCGAGGCCGGTGACGGTGCGGTGCCGGAACACGTCCCGCGGGCTGAGCACCAGTCCGGCCGCGCGGGCGCGGGCCACCAGCTGCATCGCGACGATGCTGTCCCCGCCAAGGCGGAAGAAATCGTCGCGCACACCGACCTTCGGCAGGCCGAGCACCCCGGCCATCAGCCCGGCCAGGGTCGCCTCGGCGTCGGTGGCCGGGGTGTCGTCGGTGACCTCGAACTCCGGCGCGGGCAGCGCCCGGCGGTCCAGCTTGCCGCTCGGGCCGAGCGGCAGCCGCGCCAGCGGGACCACCGCCGCGGGCACCATGTGCTCCGGCAAGGTCCGCGCAACATGCGCCCGCAGCTCTTCGGCGTCCACGGTGCTATCGGCGGGCACTGTGCTATCAGCGGGCACCACGTAGGCGACCAACTGGCGTCCATCGTGGACGATCACCCGGGCCTGTGCGACCGCCGGGTGCGCGGCGAGCGCTGCGTCGATCTCACCCAGCTCCACCCGGAACCCGCGGATCTTGACCTGATCGTCGGCGCGGCCAAGGAACTCCAGCTCGCCGTCCACGGTCCAGCGCGCAAGGTCGCCCGTGCGGTACATCCGCTCACCGTCACCGAATGGGCTCGCGACGAACCGCTCGGCAGTCAGACCGGGCCGTGCAAGGTAACCCCGAGCCAGCTGGACACCGGACAGGTACAGCTCCCCCGTGACACCCGGCGGGACCGGGCGCAGGTGTGCGTCGAGCACGTGCGTGCCGGTATTCCACACCGGACGTCCGATCGGGACCCGTCCGGACGGCGCCACCCGGGCCGGCGCCGCCGTGACGTCAACCGACGCTTCCGTGGGGCCGTACAGGTTGTGCAGTTCGGCAGGCAGCACCGCACCGAACCTGGTCACCACTTCGGCAGGCAGCGCCTCACCACTGCACAGCACCCGGCGCAGGCCGGTACAGTCCGCGGCCTTCGGCTCGGCGAGCCAGACCTCCAGCATCGACGGGACGAAGTGGACAGTCGTCACGCCCGCGGTCCGGATCAGCTCCGCGAGATAAGCCGGGTCCTTGTGCCCCTCCGGCTTCGCCACCACCAGCGTCGCCCCGGTGATGAGCGGCCAGAAGAACTCCCACACCGAAACGTCAAAACTCGACGGCGTCTTCTGCAACACCCGGTCGTCGGCCGTCAAGCCGTACTCGTCCTGCATCCACAGCAGACGGTTGACGATGCCCTTCTGCGGCACAACAACACCCTTGGGGCGGCCAGTCGAGCCCGACGTGTAGATGACGTACGCCGGAGCCTCCGGCGAGACCCGGACACCAAGGTCCACATCGGAGTACCCACTCACATCGACCGGCGCGTCCAGCACCACGGCCGGAGCGGCGTCCGCGAGCATGAACTCCCGGCGCTCCACCGGATAGTCCGGATCCAGCGGCAAGTACGCCGCCCCCGCCTTGTGAATGGCGTACAACGCAACAATCAGATCGAGAGAACGCGGCAGCGACACCGCCACCACCGACTCCGGACCAGCCCCCTGTTCACGGAGCCACCGCGCGAGACGGTTAGCCCTCGCGTTCAGCTCCACATAGGACATAACGGTGTCCTCGAACACCACCGCCGGAGCGTCCGGCGTCCGCGCGACCTGAGCCTCGAACAACTCCGGCAACGTCACCCGCGGCACCTCATGCGCAGTGACGTTCCACAACGCCAGCCGCGAGGACTCCCCGTCACCCAGCACGTCCAGGGAACCGACCGTCGCGGCCGGATCGGCGGTGACCTGCTCCAGCACCCGCACGAGCCGACGGCCCAACGCCTCGGCCGTGCCGGGGTCGAACCGGTCGGCGCTGTACTCGATCGCGCCGGCGATGCCGCCGTCCGACTGCTCCAGGAACCCGAACTCGAGGTCGAACTTAGCCGCCGCGGACGTCACGTCCTCGCGGGTCACGGTGAGGCCCGGCAGGTCCGGGGTGCCGCCCGTCTGGGGCAGGTACACCACCATGACCTGGAACAACGGGTGCCGCGCCAGCGACCGTTCCGGGTCGGCCAGCTCGACCACGCGGTCGAACGGCAGGTCCTGGTGGTCGAACGCGGCGAGGTCGGCCGTGCGCACCCGGCGCAGCAGCTCGCCGAACGCCGGGTCGCCGGACAGGTCCGTGCGCAGCACCAGCGAGTTCACGAAGAAGCCGACCAGGTCGGCCAGCCGCTCGTCGGAGCGCCCGGACACCGGCGCGCCGAGCGGGATGTCCGTGCCCGCGCCGAGCCGGTGCAACAGCACGGCGACCGCAGCCTGGGTGAGCATGAACAAACTGACGTCGTGCCGCCGCGCGAGCGCCCGCAGGTCCGCCGCGAGCCCGGCGGGCACCGGGAACGTGACGGTGCCGCCGCGATGACTCGCTTCCGCCGGCCGCGGCCGGTCCGCGGGCAGCTCCAGCTCGTCCGGCAGCCCGGCCAGACTGTCACGCCAGAACGCGGCCTGTCGTCCCTCCACATCGGACAGCAGATCCTGGTGCCACAGCGCGTAGTCCGCGTACTGGACAGGCATCGGTGTCCACTTCGGATCATCACCGTCGAGCCGGGCGCGATAGGCCACCGCCAGATCGGCCAGCAGCGGGCCCTCCGACCATTCGTCGGTGACGACGTGGTGCAGCAGCACCAGCAGCACGTGCTCCTCGGCACCCAGCTCGTACAGGCGAACTCGGACGGGCGGCTCCGCACCGAGCTGGAACGGAATGTCCACTTCGGCCCGGATCCGCGCGTCGACGTCGTCCGTGCGTGCCACGGCGAAGTCCGCCGCGAAGTCGTCCAGGATTAGCTGCACGGGGACGCCGTCCTGCTCGGTGAACACCGTGCGCAGCACCTCGTGCCGCGCGACCACGTCGCCGAACGCGGCCGCCAACGCCTCGGTGTCGAGCGGGCCGGTCAGCCGCCAGACGTACGGGATCGAGTACGTCGTGGTCGGGCCCTCCAGCTGGTGCAGGAACCACAGCCGCTGCTGCGCGGCCGAAAGCGGCAGCACCTCCGGCCGTTCCCGCGACTCCAGCTCGGGCCGTGACGCGAGCCCGCCGAAGCGTTCGACGAGCCGGGCGACGGTCGGCGCCTCGAAGACGTCGCGCACGGTCACCTCGGCGCCCAGCACCGACCGGATCCGCGAGACGAGCCGCATCACCAGCAGCGAGTGACCGCCGAGGGCGAAGAAGTCGTCGTCGATCGACGGCGCGGGCACGTCGAGCAGGTCCGCGAACAACCCGGTCAGCGTGCGCTCGCGGTCGTCGCGGGCTGTGCGGCCGCCACCCGCGGCGAACTCCGGGTCCGGCAGCGCCGCGCGGTCCAGCTTGCCGCTGGGGCTGAGCGGCAGTGCGCCGAGCACCACGATCGCCGCGGGCACCATGTGCTCCGGCAGCCGCCGCGCGACCTGCGCCCGCAGCGCGTCCACGACGACGTCCACACCGGTCACGTACGCGATCAACCGGTCGTCCCGGGCGATCACCGCGGCGGTCCCGACGGCGCCGTCCACCGTCAGGGCCGCGGTCAGCGCCGCCTCGATCTCACCCAGCTCCACCCGGAACCCGCGCACCTTGACCTGATCGTCGGCGCGGCCAAGGAACTCCAGCACGCCGTCCACCGTCCAACGCGCAAGATCACCCGTGCGATACATCCGCTCACCGTCACCGAACGGGCTCGCCACGAACCGCTCAGCGGTCAGACCGGGTCGCGCGAGGTAACCCCGAGCCAGCTGAACACCCGACAGATACAGCTCACCGGAAACTCCCGGCGGCACCGGGCGCAAGTGCGCGTCCAGCACGTGCGTGCCGGTATTCCACACCGGACGTCCGATCGGGACGCCTGGGCCGGTGAACGGGCCGATAGCCGGGAACGCCGTGACGTCCACCGACGCCTCGGTCGGCCCGTAAAGGTTGTGCAGTCCGGCAGGCAGTACGTCCGCGAAACGCGACGCCAGCTCCGACGGCAGTGCCTCACCACTGCAGATCACCCGGCGCAGTCCGGTGCACCCGGCCGCGGCGGGCTCCTCCAGGAACAGCCGTAACATCGACGGGACGAAGTGGACGGTCGTCACGCCTGCCGTCCGGATCAGCTCCGCGAGATAAGCGGGATCCTTGTGCCCGTCCGGCGTCGCCACCACCAGCGTCGCCCCGGCGATCAACGGCCAAAAGAACTCCCACACCGAAACGTCAAAACTCGACGGCGTCTTCTGCAACACCCGATCATCGGCCGCCAAACCGTACTCGTCCTGCATCCACAACAGACGGTTGACGATGCCCGCATGCGGCACCACCACCCCCTTCGGACGCCCCGTCGAACCCGACGTATAGATCACGTACGCCGGATCCTCCGGCGACACCCGGACACCAAGGTCCACATCGGAGTACCCACTCACGTCCACCGGCGCATCCAGCACGACCGCCGGAGCCGCGTCCGCGAGCATGAACTCCCGGCGCTCCGCCGGATAGTCCGGGTCCAACGGCAGATACGCCGCACCCGCCTTGTGGATCGCATACAACGCCACAACGAGGTCGAGCGAACGTGGCAAGGAGACCGCCACCACCGACTCCGGACCAGCACCCCGCTCCCGCAGCCACCGCGCCAGCCGGTTCGCCCGCGCGTTCAGATCCGCATAGGACACAACGGTGTCCTCGAACACCACCGCCGCAGCATCCGGCGTCCGCGCAACCTGAGCCTCGAACAACTCCGGCAACGTCACCCGCGGCACCTCGTGCGCGGTGGCATTCCACGACGCCAGCCGCGTGGGCTCGTCGTCGCCGAGCACGTCCAAAGCGCCCACCCGGACCGCCGGATCAGCCGTGACCTGAGCCAGCACCGAGCCCAGCCGGGTCAGCAACCGCTGTGCGGTGTCCGCCGAGCACCGGTCCTCGGCGTACTCCAGCATCAGCGTCAGCGGGCCGGACGGGGCCTCGTCGACAAGCGTGAAGTGCAGGTCGAACTTCGCCGTCGCCTGGCCGGGGTCGAGCCATTCGGTGGGCAGGCCGAGCACGTCCGGGTCGCCGTCGGGCCGGTAGTGGTAGCCGACCATGACCTGGAACAGCGGGTTCCGGCCCGGCAGCCGCGGCGGGTTCAGCGCCTCGACCACACGCTCGAACGGCAGGTCCTGCTGGGAGAACGCCGTCAGGTCTGCGGTCTTCACGCGGTCGAGCAGTTCCCGGTAGGCCGGGTCGCCGGACACGTCGGTCCGCAGCACCAGCGTGTTCACGAAGAAGCCCACGAGGTCGTCCACCGCCGCGTCGGTGCGGCCCGCGATGGGCGCGCCGAGCGGGATGTCCTCTCCCGCGCCCATCCGGTTCAGCAGCGCCGCGACAGCCGACTGCAGCACCATGAACAGGCTCGCGCCGGCCGTTCCGGACAGCTCGCGCACAGCGGCCGTCAGCCCGTCCGGCAACGCGACGCGCACCTTGCCGCCGCGGCCGCTGGGCCGGGCGGGACGCGGGTGATCCAGCGGCAGCGGGACCTCGTCGGGCAGCCCGCGCAGGACCCCCGTCCAGTAGGCCAGCTGCTCGTCCCCCGCGGACGCGAGGAAGTCGCGTTGCCACAGCGTGTAATCCGCGTACTGCACGGGCAGCGGTGTCCACACGGGAGCCTCGCCGCCGAGCCGGGCGCGGTAGGCCGTGGCCAGGTCGTCCAGGAACGGCCGGTCCGACCACTCGTCCGTGACACCGTGGTGCAGCAGGATCGCGACCACGTGGTCGTCGGCCGCCACGCGCAGCACGTCGATGCGCACCGGCAGCTCACGGGTGAGGTCGAAGCGCCGTTCCGCGAGGCCCGCCACATCCGCCGTCGACCCATCAGTCACGGTGAACGGGATCTCCGGCGATGCCTGGATGTCCTGATACGCCGTGCCTTCGTGGTCGCCGATCACCGTGCGCAAGACCTCGTGACGCTGCAGCACGTCGCCGAACGCCGCCCGCAGCGCGTCGACATCGAGCGGCCCGCGCAGCCGCACGAACAGCGGGTACGTGTACGCCGCGGCAGTGGTACCCAGCTGGTCGAGCAGCCACATCCGCTGCTGCGCGAACGACAGCGGAATCCGCTCCGGCCGTTCGACCGGCACGACGGACGGCCGGGCCGGCGCACCGGTGCCCGCCCGCTCGGCCAGCAGGGCCGGGGTCGGTGCCTCGAACAGGTCCTTGATCGCCAGCTCGGCGTCCAGCTCGGTGCGGGCCCGGCTGATCAGGCGCGTGGCCAGCAGCGAGTGCCCGCCGAGGTCGAAGAAGCTGTCCTCGACCCCCACCCGGTCCAGGCCGAGCACCTCGGCGAAGAGCGCGCAGAGCGTCTCCTCCTCCGCGGTCTCCGCGTCCCGGCTCTCCCCCAGCGAGACGGCGGGCTCGGCGTCGGGCAGCGCGCGCACGTTCAGCTTGCCGTTATCGGTCAGCGGCAGGACGGCGAGCGTGACGAACGCGGCCGGGACCATGTAGTCCGGCAGCTGCCGCTTCAGCTCTTCGCGCAGCACCTGCACCAGCTCGCTACCGCCCCGCGCGGCCGTCGGGCTGTTCGCGAACCGCGTGAGGTCGGCGCCGGTGGCCGCGGGCACATACAGACCCGACACCGGCGCCGTTAAGGCCTCCTTACCCGCGTCGGACGCGGGTAAGGAGGCCTTAACGGCATGCGGCACGAAGACCGCGTCGAAAACCCCGTCCACCCCGCTCGACCACGTGGTGTGCACGCGGAAGCCGAGCCGTTCACCGAGCTGGTGCACGGCCTCGGGCTCGATCCCCTCGGCGCGGTCGTGGAACCGCCCCAGGACGTCGAGCAGCGGCACGTCCGAGTCGAGCGCGCGCATCGCGGCGAACTCCGCCGCGAGCCGCGCGTCCGGAATCCGGCTCACCCGCAGCGTCCCCGCGTCCCCGATGAGGCGCTGTTCCAGCTCGGCGAGCGAGCCCACCTCGTCCCAGAGCACCCGCGGCGCCTGCGCCACCGGCGCGACGTCCGCGGCGTCCTTGGTCAGGACGACGTCGTAGCGATACCGGCTCAGCTCGTTGTGCAGCACGGCCCGCTTCACCCGGACCAGCGCCTCGACCCCAGGCAGCTCGCGGGCGAGCGCGACGAAGTAGTCCGGGTCGAGCAGCAGTTCCTTCTCCAGCGCCGCACCGCGTTCGACGGCCCGGCGCACCTGGGCGACGTCGGACGTCGCGTCGGCGCGGGTCAGCTGGATCGCGGTGTGGAACGAGCGGGCCAGCCGCAGGTTCCGGACGTCGCCGACGAACAGCGAGCCGCCCGGCGCGAGCAGCTCGAGCGCCTGGCGCAGCACGCCGCTCAGGTAGTCGACACTCGGGAAGTACTGGATGACCGAGTTGATCACCACGGTGTCGAAGTGCTTGCGCGGCAGGCCGTCGAACACGTGCGCGGGCTGAGCCCGCAGCGTCACCTTGGCGGCCAGCGCCGGGTCCTGCGCCAGTTCGCGTGTCAGCTTGCCGATCACCGGCGCGGCGAGATCGGTGCCCCAGTACTCCTCGGCGGCGGGCGCGAGCTGCCCCATCAGCAGCCCGGTGCCGACGCCGATCTCCAGGATCCGCCGCGGCGCCAGCTCGCCGATCCGCGCGACGGTCGCCGAACGCCACTCCCGCATGTGCTCCAGCGGGATCGGCTCGCCGTCGTAGCTGGAGTCCCAGCCGGCGAAGTCCTCAGTGAACAGCGCGGTCGGGATCTCGGTGTACTCGTCGGAGTAGATCTGCTCCCACTCGCCGACCTGGTCGGCTTCGGCCGCGTCCCGCGCGTCACCGCTCAGCTCGGCGGGCACGACGTAGCCGACGAGCCGCTGCAGCCCGGGCGCCGACGGGTCCGGCCGCGCGATCACCGCGGCCTGCGCGACCTGCGGGTGCCGGCTCAGCGCCGTTTCGATCTCACCCAGTTCCACACGGTAGCCCCGGATCTTGACCTGGTCGTCGGTCCGGCCGAGGAAGTCCAGGTTGCCATCCGGGCGGCGGCGCACCAGGTCGCCGGTGCGGTACATCCGCGAGCCGGGGGCGCCGAACGGGTCGGCCACGAACCGCTCCGCGCTCAGGCCCGGCCGGCCGAGGTAACCGCGGGCCAGCCCGGTCCCGGCGATGTACAGCTCACCGGGCACGCCGTCGGGCACCGGCCGCAGCCAATCGTCCACAATGTACGCGCGGGTGTTCCAGATCGGCCTCCCGACGGTCGGCGCCGCGCTGTCGGTGGTGCCGCCGCCGAGGGTGTTGATCGTGTACTCGGTGGGGCCATAGAGGTTGTAGCCGTACGTGCCGTCGGTGTCGCGCAGGCGGTGCCACACGGACTCGGACACCGCCTCACCGCCCAGCAGCACCAACGCGGGCCGATGACTGCCAGCCCCCTGGTCGAGCAGCCCCTCCTCGATCAGCAGGTGCGCGTACGTCGGCGTCACGTTGACCACGTCGACCTGCTGACGGTCGCAGTACTCGACCAGCGCGCGGGCGTCGCGGCGCAGCTCTTCGTCACAGACGTGCACTTCGTGGCCCTCGACCAGCCACAGCAGCTCTTCCCAGGACATGTCGAAGGCGAACGACACGGTGTGCGCGATCCGCAGCCGCCGCCCGCCGGCCGACGCGATCGCCGGGCCGAAAATCGCCTCCTGGTGGTTGAGCTGCATGTTCGTCAGGCCGCGGTACGGCGTGACCACACCCTTGGGCTTACCCGTGGAGCCAGACGTGTAGATCACGTACGCCGGGTGCTCCAGCCGTCCCGCGCGGTCGCGGGCGAACAGCGGGCGCTCGGCATCAGACGGCTCCACACTGGACATGGCGGCCAGCTCGGCCCGCGTCTCGCCGGTGTCTACCAGCACCCGCGGCAGGTCCGAGGGCAGTGAACCGGCGACCGCCGTGGTCGTGACGAGGCAGAGCGGGCCGGCGTCGTCGAGCATCATCGCGAGCCGGTCGGCCGGGTAGTCCAGCTCCAGCGGCAGGTACGCCGCGCCGGTGCGCAGCACCGCGAACAGCGCCACGACCATGTCGATCGACCGCGGCAGGCCGAGCGCGATTACCTGCTCCGGCTCGGCGCCGCGCGAAAGCAGCAGCCGCGCCATCCGGTTGATGCGCGCGTCCAGCTCCGCGTAGGTGAGGCGTTGCTCGCCAAAAACGAGCGCGGTCGCGTCCGGCGTCGCCGCGGCCTGCGTCGCGAGCAGATCGGCGATCGTGTCCTCGACCATCGGGTGCTCGCTCGCCGACCAGACCTCCGCCAGCTCCGCGCGACGCTCGGGCGACAGCGTCTCCAACGCGCCCACGGGTGCCGAGAAATCGCCGACCAGCTGTTCGACCAGCGAGGTGAACCGGCCCAGCAGCTCACCGGCCGTGGCCGCGTCGACGATGTCGTCGCGATAGGACAGGGTGACGCGCATCGAGCTGCCCGGCGTGACCACGAGCGTCAGCGGGTAGTGCGTGGCGTCCACATTGACCAGTCCGGTGATGCCGTGGCGGTGCTCCAGGCCGGCGGTCCGCTCGTCCCCGTCGTTGCCGCGCAGCACGAACAGCGTGTCGAACAGGACGCGGTGCCCGGACTCGCGCTGGAGCACGCCGAGGCTCATGAACTCGTACGGCGTCAGGTCCATCCGCTCGGACTGGACGCGCCGCAGCAGGTCCAGCACCGGCTCGTCCGGCACCAGCCGAACGCGGGTGGGCACGGTGTTGAGGAACAGCCCGATCGTCGTCTCGATGTCCGGCACCGCGGCCGGGCGGCCCGCGACGGCGGCGCCGAACACCACGTCCTGGCGTCCGACCACAGTGGACAGCACGAGCGCCCACGCGGCGTTCAGCACGGAGTTCACGGTCAGCCCGTGCCGCCGCGCCTCCTCACGCACCCGGCCGGTCAGCTCCGGCGAAAGGTGCGCGTCGAGGTTGACCGGCGTGACCGGCTCGAGGCCGCGGGTGTCCGGGCCGATCAGCGTCGGCTCGGCGAGCCCGGCCAGCGCCGCACGCCAGGCGGCGGCCGCCACCTCGGTGTCCTGTCCGGACAGCCACTCCAGATAGTCCGCATAGGACCCCGAAGACCGCAGTCCGCGATCGTCGCCACCCAGCTCGTACAGAGCGAACAGCTGCTCGATGAACAGCCACGCCGACCAGCCGTCCCACAGCAGCAGGTGCCGATTCAGCACCACGCGATCGCGCCGTTCGCCCAGGCGCACCAGCGTGATCCGGAACAGCGGCGGCGACGCCAGGTCGTGCCGGGCCGCCCGGTCCTCGGCCATCAGCTCGGCCAGCTTCGCTTCACGGTCCTCTTCGGACAGTTCACGCAGGTCGATCTCGGTGACCGGCGGAGTCGGCCCCGCGGCGACGAACTGGACCGGGCCGCGCAGGCCCTCGCTGGTGAAGCCGGCCCCGAGGCTCGGCGTCCGCCGGACCAGGGCCGCGCAGGCCGCGCGCAGCCGGTCGGCGTCCAGGTGCCGGTCGAGGTCGATCGCCTCCTGGATGGTGTAGATGTCCACTCGCGACTGGTCGTAGCTGGAGTGGAAGAACAGGCCTTCCTGCAACGGCGAGAGCGGCCAGATGTCGGCGAGCGGCAGCGGGCTCAGCCGTTCCACCTGCTCGATCTCGTCCTGGGCCAGCTCGATCAGCTTCAGGTCCGAAGTGGTCAGCCCGGAGGCCGACGGGACGGCCCCGGCCAGCGTCTCCAACCCGGCCTGCCACGCGCTCGCCAGCTCGGTGCCGCGCCCGGCGAACGTGGCGACCAGGCGCGGTCCCTCGTCGGTCTCCTCGCAGGTGACGCCGATGCGCAGCGGGTGAGCCCCAGCGGGCGCACCCGGCCCCTCGGCGAACGTCCACGCGGAAGTTCCGGCCGGGGTCCGGCCCGCATACCGCAGTAGCACGCCGGGCGTCGCCAGCTGGGCGAACAGCGGCGCGGCCTGCGGGTTCAGGTACCGCAGCAGGCCGTAACCCGCCGCGTCCGGCGCCGCGCGGACCAGCTCCTTGACCTGCTTGAGCACGTCGAGTGGCGCGCCGGTGCCGGACAGCCGCACCGGCCGTACGGCGTGCAGCGCACCGATGGCGACGGGCCCAGTCGCGGGCCGCTCCTGGACGTCGACGATCAGCTCGCCGCCCGCGATCGCCAGCGCGGCCAGCAGCACGTCGGTGACCTCGCCGTGGACCGCGGCCGGGAGCCGGTCGACCAGTACCCGTGTGTCCTCAATGGACAGCGTCACGGTGCGCTCAGCGGTCTCACCGCCCGCGACCGTGTCGGCGCCGGGGGCGAGCAAGGAAGCCCAATGCGCCAGACTCGCCAGCAGCTCCGGGCTCTGCGCGCCCTCAGTGACCTGCCGCGCGTGCGTGCGCAGCGACGTCTCGACGACACCGAACACCGGGCGTCGCCCAGCCTGCACGGCAGTCCACGCCGTCGCGAGATCCGCGGCCAGCGTGTGCCACGAAGGCGCGTCGACGAGCAGCGGGTGCGCGACCAGCAGCAGCCGTTCCTTGTCCTCGAACCACACAGCCTGCAGCAGGACGCCGGAATCCGGGTCGAGCCGGGAAACGGCAGCGGCGAGTTCGTCGGTCCCCTCGGCGCGGCGCAGTACGTCGGCCGCCGCCAGTGTGCCGGGCGGCCGCGTTTCCAACGACCACAACAGATCCGGCAGCCCTGGCACCGACGCGACTCGGCTTCGCTTCAGCCGCAGCCCATCATGGTGGTCCAGGACGGCCTGCAGTGCGGCGGCCAGCGCCTCGACGTCGGCGCCCGCGGGCGTCCGCACCAGCACGGACTCGGCCGTTACGGCGTCGCCCAGCTCGCGCAGGCGATGCACTTCGGGCAGCAGCGGCACGTCGCCGACCCCGTCCGGGTCCGCCTCCGGCCCTCCGGTGAGCACCGGTTCGCCGCCGAGCGCGGCCAGCGCCGCGGGCGTCCGGTGCGTGAAGACGTCCTTCGGGCTCAGCTCGAACCCGGCGCGCCGCGCGCGGCTGGACACGCTGATCGACGAGATGCTGTCGCCGCCCAGCAGGAAGAAGTCGCCCTCGGCGCCGACCTCGGCGAGGCCGAGCACGTCGGCGAAGATCGCGGCGAGCGCGCGTTCCCGGTCGTCACCCGGCGTCGCCGCGGAGTCTAATGTGGACGATGTGGACGGCTCCGGCCGGGCGGGCGCGGGCAGCGCGCGAGTGTCCAGCTTGCCGCTCGGGCTCAGCGGGAACTCCTCCAGCACCACCAGCGAGTTCGGCACCGTCGGCGCCGGAAGGGCCTCGGCCAGCGCGGCCCGCAGGGTGCCGACGTCCGCGATGCCCGCCGCGTAGCCGACCAGCGCACCGTCGCGCACCAGCACCGCGGCGGCCGTGACGCCCGGTTGCGCGGCCAGCACGGCCTCGATCTCCCCCAGCTCGATCCGGTTGCCGCGGATCTTGACCTGACGGTCGGTGCGGCCGAGGTACTCGACCTCCCCGTCCGCGCGCCGGCGCACCAAGTCGCCGGTGCGGTACATCCGCGCGCCCGGCTCGCCGAACGGATCGGCGACGAACCGTTCGGCCGTCAGCCCCCGCTGCCCGTGGTACCCCCGCGCCAGCTGCACGCCCGCGAGGTACAGCTCACCCGCGACCCCGTCCGGCACCGGCCGCAAACAGGTGTCCAGCACGTGCAGCCGGGTGTTCCACACCGGACGTCCGATGGGGACAGTCCGATCCGGACCACCGCGGAAGGCGAAGGAGGACACGTCGACGGCGGCTTCGGTGGGGCCGTACAGGTTGTGCAACGGCACGCCGGTCAGCGCGCGCCACCGGGCCGCGACGTCACCGGGCAGGCCCTCGCCGCTGGCGAACACGCGGCGCAGGCTTTCCGCCCACCGCGGGTCTTCGGTGACCTCGTCCACGGAGAGGAACGCGCTGAGCATCGACGGGACGAAGTGCAGGGTGGTGATCCGCTGCTCCCGGATCACCTGCGCGAGGTAGGCCGGGTCGCGGTGCCCGTCCGGGCGCGCGAAGACCACCGTCGCGCCCTCGGTCAGGGCCCAGAAGAACTCCCACACCGACACGTCGAAGCTCGACGGCGTCTTCTGCAGCACGCGGTCGCCGCCGTCGAGCCGGTACTCGTGCTGCATCCACGCCAGCCGGTTAACGATCGCGCGGTGGCTGACCAGCACGCCCTTCGGACGGCCGGTCGAGCCGGAGGTGTAGATCAGGTACGCCGCGTCGTCCGGCCGGGCGGCCGCACCGGGCGTCTCCGCGACGTCCGGACCGTCGACCGGCACCCGCACCGGTCCCGGCGGGAGCCGCGTATCCGGCCCGGTCACGACCAGCCCGGCGCCGGACGCGGTGAGCATGTACTCCAGCCGCTCGGCCGGGTAGTCGAGGTCGAGCGGCAGGTACGCTGCCCCCGACTTCAGCACGCCGAGCAGCGCGACCATCAGCTCGATCGACCGCGGCACGGCGACGGCCACGACCGCACCGGGCCGGGCGCCCTGGGCCCGCAGCCGCCGCGCGAGCGCCTCGGCCCGCGCGTCAAGCTCCACATAGGACAAAGACTCGTCCTCGAACACGACAGCGGCGGCGTCCGGCGTCTTCACCACCTGCTCGGCGAGCGCGACAGCCAGCGTCCGCTCCGGCACGGCGACGGCGGTGGCGTTCACCTCGCCGAGGCGTTCCAGCTCCGCGGGCGAGACGAGGTCCACTTGGGACAGCCGACCGTCCGGCGCCGCCGCGAACGCGTCCAGCACCCGCACGAACCGCTCGGCCAGCTGCTCGGCCGTCCGCGCGTCGACCCGGGCGGCGTCGAACTTGAGGCTGAACTCCAGCGCGTCCCCCGGCGTTGCGATCAGCGCCACCGGGTAGTGCACCGCGTCGACAACCTCGACACCGGTGACCCGCAGTCCCCCGGCGCCCTCGTTCTCCCGCGGGTAGTTCTCGATCACCACGAGGGTGTCGAACAGCTCATCGGTGCTGGACAAATCGGGCCCGGCGCCCGCAAGCCGCTGCAGTTCGGCGAGCCCGAGATGCTGATGGTCCAGCAACGCGGCCTGCTCGTCCTGCAGCCGCCGCAGCAGCCCGGCGACGGTGTCGCCACCGGACCAGCGCACGCGCACCGGCAGGGTGTTGATGTAGAGCCCGACCGCGTCCTCGATGCCGGGGACGCCGGGGTCGCGGCCGGACACGGTGCTGCCGAACAGCAGGTCGCCGCGGCCGGTGAGCCGCCCGAGCAGCAGGCCCCACGCGCCGTGCAGCACGGTGCCCAGCGTCAGCCCGTGCTCCCGCGCGACGGCCCGCACGCGCGCCGTCGCCGCCTCGTCCATCGCGAAGTGCACCTTCGACGGCCGGCGCTCCTCGATCCCCGCCGGCTTCTCGACCAGGCGGGTCGGCTCGCCGAGGTCCGCCAGCGCGTTCCGCCAGGCCTGCCGGGCCGCGTCGGCGTCGCGCCCGGCGAGGCGGCGCAGGTGGGCCGAACGCGGGCTCGGCTCCGGGGCCACCGGTTCGGCCGAGCCGTAACGCGCCAGGATCTCCCGCACCATCACCACCACGGACCAGCCGTCGGCGACGATGTGGTGGAACGTCAGGGCCAGCCGGTTCCGGGTCCCGCGCACGAGCGTGGCCCGCAGCAGGGGCGGCCGGTCGAGCGCGAACCGCCGGGTGCGGTCGGCCTCCAGCGCGTCCGCCGCGTCAGGGGCGTCGACCTCACGCCACGGCAGTTCGGCGCGCGACGCGACGACCTGGACCACCCGGCCGTCGTCGAGCTGGCGGAAGCCGGAGCGCAGCGAGCTGTGCCGGTCCAGCAGGTCCTGCACCGAGCGGCGCAGCTTCGCCGGGTCCAGCGGACCGTCGAGGTCGAAGATCTCCTGGACGGTGTAGACGTCGTCGTCCTCGTACGCGGCGTGGAAAAAGAAGCCCTGCTGCAACGGCGTCACCGGCAGCACTTCGGCGTACGGCGCGAGGGCGGCGGAGTCCGCTTCGGACAGTTCCAGCAGCGGCACGCCGGAATCGTCCACAGTGGTCACTTCACCGGCGCAGGCGGCGAGCGCCTCGGCGGTGCGGTGCTGGAAGACCTGCCGCGGCGTGATCGCGAGGCCGTGTTCGGCGGCGCCGAGCACCAGCCGGATCGAGGAGATGCTGTCGCCGCCGAGGGTGAAGAAGTCGTCGTCGGCGCCGACCGTGGGCACGCCGAGCACGTCGGCGAGGACACCGCACAACACGACCTCACGCCGCGTGCGGGGTGCGCGGCCCTTCGCGAGCGCGCCGAAGTCCGGCATCGGCAGCGCGGTACGGTCGAGCTTGCCGTTGGTCATCACCGGCAACTGGTCCATCGCCACGAAGGCGGACGGCACCATATAGTGCGGCAGTGCCTCCTCCACGAGGCCGCGCAGCTCCTTCATCAGCGACGCCGGATCACGGTAGACCACCGGCACGTTCGCGAGTGGACTGTCCACATCGGAGAGAAAGTCCGCCACCGGCTCGTCACGGGACAGCACGAGGTCGAACGCCGTCGCCGCCTCTCCCGACCAGGTGGCGGCGGCGCGGTAGCCCGCCGCGCCGGCCAGCTCGGCCAGCACGTCCGGGTCCATTGCCGCCCCCGGCACGTCCGTGACTTCACCGCCCAGCGCGCGCAACGCGGTCAGGTCGGGGATCAGCCGCTCGTTCGGGATCGCCGTCACACGCAGGGTTTCCGGCGTGCCGGTGCGGAGGTGCCCGGCGAACGCGCGGGCCGAACCCAGCTCGGTCCATGCCACAGAAGCGGGTCGCCCGGCCGCCGTCGCGCTCGTACGCAGGACCACGTCGTAGCGGTAACGGCTCAGCTCGTTCGCGTAACCCGCCCGCTTGAGCCGGATGTCCACCTCGGCGATGCCGGGGATCACCTCCGGCAGCGCCGCGAAGAAGCGCGGGTCCAGCAGCAGCTCGTCCTCCCGCGCGACGGCCGTGTCCACCGCCGCCAGCGACGCGTCACCCGACGCGGACTCGACGCCCGCGCGCAGCACCCGCAGCAGCCCGAGGTTCCGCACGTCGCCGACGAACACCGTGCCGCCGGGCGCGAGCAGGCCGATCGCCTGCCGCAGCACGTCGACGAGGTACTCGGTGCCCGGGAAGTACTGGACGACCGAGTTGACCACCACGGTGTCAAAACCCCCGGTGCCGAACACACTGGGCAGCCCGGCCAGCTCGTGCGCCGGCCGGGCGGACAGATGCACCTTCCCGGCCAGCGCGGGCCGCTCGGCGACCCGCGCCGAGAGCAGGCCCACCACCTCCTCGGACAGGTCAAGGCCCCAGTACTCCTCGGTTTCCGGCGCCAGCTTCGACATCAGCAGCCCGCTGCCGACGCCGATCTCCAGCACCCGGCGCGGCGCCTGTCCCCGGCTTCCCAGCGCCCGGATCGCGTCGACAGTGGCGGTCCGCCACGCGCGCATCTCCTCCAGCGGCAGCGGACGGCCGTCGTAGCTGGAGTTCCAGCCGGTGAAGCCCTCGTCGAACGGGTCGCGGTCGGCGACCGAGTAGAGCAGCTCGTGCACGTCCTTCCAGCGGCCGACCTGCGCGGCCTCGCGACCGGTGTCCCGACTGGCCTCGGCCCCCGGGCCTGCGGCTTCGGGCACCACGTACGCGACCAGCCGCCGATCCCCCTGCTTCACCTCGCGCGGCACCACGGCCACCCGCGAAACGGCGTGGTGCGCGGCGATGACCGACTCGACCTCACCCGGCTCGATCCGGAAGCCGCGGATCTTCACCTGGTGGTCGGCACGGCCGAGGAAGTCCAGGTTCCCGTCGGCCCGCCAGCGCACCCGGTCACCGGTGCGGTACATGCGTTCGCCCGGCCCGGCGAACGGGTCGGCGACGAACCGCTCCGCCGTCAGCCCGGCCCGCCCGACATACCCGCGCGCCAGCCCGCGCCCGCCGACGTACAGCTCGCCCTCGACGCCGGCGGGCACCGGGTTGAGCGCGGTGTCCAGCACGTAACAGCGGGTGTTGGGGTCGGGCCGGCCGATCGGGATCGGCCCGGTCCAGCCGGGCTCGGCCGCCCAGAGCGTGGAGTTGACGGTCGCCTCGGTGAGGCCGTACGCCGCGACGACGCGCAGGTCCTCCGCCCAGCGCGCGATCAGCTCCGGCGGCACGGTCTCGGTGCCGACGATCAGCACGGCGCCCTTCGGCAGCTCGCACTCCGGCGGCAGCGCGGCGACCAGCGACGGCGGCAGGATCATGTGCGTCGCGGCGTTCGCGGTGATGTACCCGGTCAGCTCGACGCCGGCGACGCGGCGGTGCGCGGGCACCACGATCACGCGCCCGCCCACGCACAGCGACATGACCAGGTCCCACACCGTCACGTCGAACCCGACGGAGGCGAACTGCACCACGCGGCTGTCGGCGGTGATGCCGATCCGCTCGGTCGCCGTCGCGATCAGGCTGCCGACGCCGTCGTGGGACAGCACCACGCCCTTCGGCTGGCCGGTGGAGCCCGAGGTGTAGATCACGTACGCGGCGCGGTCCAGCCGCAGCTCGCTGGCGTCCACAGTGGACTCGTCTAGTGTAGACAGCTCCGCCCGAACGTCCGGATCGTCGAGCAGCACGTGCCCGACTGCGTCCAAATCCGGCAGCTGCCCGGATAGCTCCACAGTGGACATAACAGCGCGCGCACCGGCGTCGGAAAGCATGTATGCCAGCCGGTCTTCGGGGTGGTCGAGGTCCAGCGGCAAGTACGCCGCACCGGCCTTCATCACGCCGAGCAACGCCACGACCAGATCGATCGAACGCGGCAGCGCGACCCCGACCACGTCCTCAGCCCCGACCCCGCGGGCGGCGAGCAGCCGCGCCAGGCGGTTCGCGGCCGCGTCCAGCTCCGCGTAGGTGAGCTGCTCGTCCTCGCACACGGCGGCGACGGCTTCGGGCCGCTGCGCCACCACCCGGTCGAACGCCGCGGGCCAGGACAGCTCGGGCGAATCAGCGGGCGAAGTGCCGAATTCGACGAGCACGCGCTCGCGTTCGGCCGCGGTGAGCAGGTCGATCGAGGCGATCGGCCGGTCGGGCTGCGCCGCCAGCGCGTCGAGGACCGCGGTCAGCCGGCCTTCGTGCTCGGCCAGCGCATCGACGGTGCCCGGCCCGGCCAGCTCGATCCGCAGCGGCCCGCCCGCGCCGGCGTCGTGCGCCGTGATGGCGAGGTCGGTGACCGGGCCCAGCGCGAGGCTGCGCACGGACGCCGTCGCGCCGCCGAACGTCAGCGGCGCGTCCGGCAGGAAGTTCAGGCTCAGCCCGGTCAGCTCCAGCACACCGCCGGGCAGTCCCAGCTCGCGCGCGAGGTCTTCGCCCCGGTAACGCCCGTGCTCCAGCAGCTCCGCGACGGTGGCCGTCACCGAGGCCAGCAGCTCCGCCGGGGTGGTCTCCGGCCGCACGGCCAGCCGCAGCGGCAGCACGTTCGACACCATGGCGGGCCGGTCCCGCAGCACAGCCTCGGGCCGCGCGGCCACAGGCAGGCCGAACACCAGATCCTCGGCCCCGGTCACGCGGTGCGCGTACGCCGCGACGGCCGCGAGCGCCACGCGTGAGAGCCGGGTCCCGTGGTTGCCCGCGAACTTGCGCAGTCCGTCGGCCCGCGCGGACGAGAGGGTGAACGAGTGCCGGGCCACGGCGCCGTCGCCGGACAGCAGCCGGACGGGGTCCGGGCGTCCGGCCAGTTTCTCCCGCCAGTACGCCTGATCCGCCTCGTACTGCGCCGATTCCCGGTACGCCGCCTCAGCGGCGAGGACCGGCGCCGTCGACCAGTCCACAGTGGATTTTTCGCCGCCGTAGACCGCGGCGGCGCGGCGGGTGAGCGCCGCCTGGCCGTGCGCGTCGATGACCAGGTGGTGGTACCGCTGCGACCAGAGCACCCGCTCCGGGCCCAGCACCAGCAGCGCGTGCGCGGTGAGCGGGCCCCGGGCGAGGTCCGGGACCCCGGCCAGCCCGGCGCGCATCCATTCGTGCGCCGCGTGGTCGGGGTCCGGCTCGCTCGAAAAGTCCACCACCGGGACCTCGGCCGCGACGGCAGCCGGATACAGCCGGGGCACCCCGGTCCGGTCGACATCCGCCGTCACGTGCAGGCCCTCGGCCTCGCCGAGCACCTGGCGCACGGCGGCGCCGAGTCGCGTGAGGTCGACCGCGCCGGTCACCTCGGCGTACCAGCCGATCTGATACGACGGGTCCGCCGGCGCGATCCGCTGGGCGAAGAAGACCCCGGCCTGCGCCGCGGTCAGGGGGGAACCGGGCACGACGCCGGTCATCTGCGAGCCTCCACCGTTCACTGAAGCTGGTCACCTGGGCACCAGGCTCGTGAGTGTTGATGCCGGTTAGAACCGTCATCAACACTCACGAGTCAGCGGGTGCCGCTCACCGCGTACTCGGGCCGGTCGGCCACCGCCGCCCGGCGGTCCACAATGGACGCCAGGATCTCGCCGACGCGCACGGCCGTGTTCGACAGCAGCGAAGACGTGATGCCGTGCGTGTGCTCAGTACCGCCCTGCAGGTACAGCCCGCCGCGCACGGTGGCGTCGGTGGTGATCCGGTAGTCGCGCTCGACGCGCAGCCGGCCCTCGCCGTCGCGCAGGCAGCCGGCAGCCAGGTCGCCGAGCAGCGGCGTCGGGTCGGCGGGCAGGTAACCCGTGGCGTACACGACGGCGTCGGCGTCCAGCTCCGTGCGCTCGCCCGTGGTCAGCGACTCGACCGTCGCGCGCACGTGCGTGCCGTGGTCGGTCACCTCCACCGGACGCGAGACGTTGAGCAGCCGCAGCCGTTCGACGCCCAGCACCTTTTCGCGGTAGACGCGCCGGTACAGCTCGTCGATCAGGTCGAGGTCGACCGCGGAGTAGTTGGTCGCGCCGTGGTAGCGCATCAGGCGCTCCTTGACCGGCTCGCTCGCCGCGTAGAACTGGTCCACCGCCTCGGGATCGAAGATCCGGTTGGCGAACGAGCTGTCGTCGGCCGGGCTGTAGCCGTAACGCGAGAAGACCGCGCACACCTCGGCGCGCGGGAACTGGTCGTGCAGCAGCGCCGCGACCTCGGCCGCGCTCTGCCCGGCGCCGACCACCACGAACCGGCGGGGGTCGGCCTCGCGCAGGCCTTCGACACGGTGCAGCAGCCCGCTGTTGTGCCAGATCCGCTCACCCGCGGTGATCCCCGCGGGCAGGTTCGGCCGCAGGCCGGTGCCCAGCACCAGGTTCCGCGCGCGCAGCTCCGTCGTCTCGCCGCCGGAGCGGGCGACCACGTCGAAGTACACGACCTCGTCGCCGTCGAGCACCGGCTTCACCGACAGCACCTCGGTGCCGTAGGAGACCAGGTCGTCCACCTTCGCCGCGGCCCACTCGAAGTAGTCGTGGAACTCGATGCGCAGCGGGAACAGGTTCTTGTGGTTGATGAAGTCGACCAGCCTGCCCTTGGCGTGCAGGTAGTTCAGGAAGCTGAACTCACTGGTCGGGTTGCGCATCGTCGCCAGGTCCTTGAGGAAGGAGACCTGCATAGTCGCGTTGTCGATCAACATCCCGCGGTGCCAGCCGAAACCCGCCTGCCGCTCCAGGAAGTGCGCGGTCACCGTGTCCGCGCCACTCGCGTTGTGCTCGGTCAGGGCGATCGCGAGGGCCAGGTTCGACGGGCCGAAGCCCACCCCGACCACGTCGTAAACCGGCACCTGGCCACCGACCACTGCTCGTGACATGAAAGTCCCCTAGCGCGGCACTGCCGCATCTCGGTTCTCGACGACGAAAAGACCAGGAAACCCTAACCTAACTTAGGCGAGGCTCAGCTAGTACCTTGTGGGTGATGTTCATCCCTCGACGATGAAAGGGCACAGCCGATGCGCGTGGCCATGTTCGGCTACCAGACCTGGGGGCACCGCACCCTGCGAGCGCTGATCGACGCGGGCCACGAGGTCGCCCTCGTCGTCACACACCCGAAGAGCGACCACGCCTACGAGAAGATCTGGTCCGACTCCGTCGCCGACCTGGCCGAGGCGAACGGCATCCGCGCGCTGCTGCGCACGCGGCCCGACGACGCCGAGCTGCTGGCCGAGCTGAAGGCGGCCGACCTGGACCTGATCGTGGCCAACAACTGGCGCACCTGGCTGCCGCCGGAGATCTTCGCCCTGCCCCGGCACGGCACGCTGAACGTGCACGACTCGCTGCTGCCCGCCTACGCCGGCTTCTCGCCGCTGATCTGGGCGCTGGTCAACGGCGAGCCCGAGGTCGGCGTGACCGCCCACATGATGAACGCCGAGCTGGACGCGGGCGACATCGTCGTGCAGCGCGCGGTGCCGGTCGGCCCGAAGGACACGACCACGGACCTGTTCCACCGCACCGTGGACCTGATCGAGCCGATCACCACCGAGGCCATCTCACTCATCGAGACGGGCACCGTGGTGCCGATCGCCCAGGACCGGTCGAAAGCGAGCTTCTTCCACAAGCGGGCGGCGCGCGACAGCCTGATCGACTGGACGTGGCCGGCCGAGGACATCGAGCGCCTGGTGCGCGCCCAGTCCGACCCGTACCCCAACGCGTTCGCCTATCACCGCGGCGAGCAGCTGCGGATCGCCGCCGCCTCGGTCTCGGCGGGGCACTACGGCGGCACGCCGGGCCGCATCTTCATCAAGGAGGGCGACGGCGTGGTGATCGTCGCCGGCCCCGAGGCCCGGCGCGGGCACTCCCCCGGGCTGCTCGTCGAGCGCGTCCGCACCGCCGACGGCACCGAGCTGGCCGCAGCCGACTACTTCACCACGATGGGCGGGTACCTGACCGACCGCCCCTGAGCCCCTTGTGAGTGTTTATGACGGTTCTAACCGGCATAAACACTCACAAGGCCGTCAGGCCTCGGTCACCTTGCCGCCGGCCACTTCGAGGCGGCGGGTGACCGCGACGGCGTCGAGCATGCGGCGGTCGTGGGTCACCAGGAGCAGGGTGCCCGGGTAACGGTCCAAAGCGGACTCCAGCTGCTCGATCGCCGGCAGGTCGAGGTGGTTCGTCGGCTCGTCGAGCACCAGCAAGTTGACGCCGCGGGCCTGCAGCAGGGCCAAGGCGGCGCGCGTGCGCTCACCCGGCGAGAGCGTCTCCGCGGGGCGCAGCACGTGCGCCGCCTTCAAGCCGAACTTCGCCAGCAGGGTGCGGACCTCCGCGTCGGGCAGCGACGGGACTTCGCGGGCGAAGGCGTCCGACAACGGTTCGTCGCCGAGGAACAGCCGCCGCGCCTGGTCGACCTCGCCGACGACGACGCCTGGGCCGAGCGCCGCGCTGCCCTCGTCGAGCGGCAGCCGGCCGAGCAGCGCGGCCAGCAGCGTCGACTTGCCCGCGCCGTTCGCACCGGTGATGGCGACCTTGTCCGCCCAGTCCACCTGCAGGTCCACCGGGCCGAGGGTGAAGCCGTCCCGCCGGACGACGGCGCCCCGCAACGTCGCCACGACCGCCCCGGCGCGCGGGGCCGCGGCGATCTCCATCCGCAGCTCCCACTCCTTGCGGGGCTCCTCCACCACGTCGAGCCGCTCGATCATCCGGTCGGTCTGGCGCGCCTTCGACGCCTGCTTTTCCGTGGCCTCACTGCGGAACTTGCGCCCGACCTTGTCGTTGTCGGGCGCCTTGCGCCGCGCGTTCTTGACGCCCTTCTCCATCCACGAACGCTGCATGCCCGCGCGGGCCTCCAGCGCGGCGCGGGTGCCGGCGTACTCCTCGTAGTCCTCACGCGCGTGCCGGCGCGCCACCTCGCGTTCCTCCAGGTACGACTCGTAACCGCCGCCGTACGCGCGGACCTGCTGCTGCGCCAGGTCCAGCTCGACGACCCGGTCCACGGTGCGGGCCAGGAACTCGCGGTCGTGGCTGACCAGCACGGTCGCCGCGCGCAGGCCGGTGACGAACCGCTCCAGCCGGGCGAGGCCGTCGAGGTCAAGGTCGTTGGTCGGCTCGTCGAGCAGGAAGACGTCGTAACGGCTCAGCAGCAGCGACGCCAGCCCGGCGCGCGCGGCCTGCCCGCCGGACAGCGACACCATCGGCTGATCGAGGTCGACGGCCAGGCCGAGGTCGGCGGCGACCTCGGCCGCGCGCTCGTCGAGGTCGGCGCCGCCGAGGGCGAGCCAGCGGTCCAGCGCCGTGGCGTAGGTGTCGTCCGAGCCGTCGGCACCCGCGGTGAGCGCCTCCGTCGCGGAGTCCAGCTCGGCCTGCGCGGCGGCGACTCCGGTGCGGCGCGCCAGGAACTCCCGGACCGACTCCCCCGGCCGCCGCTCGGGCTCCTGCGGCAGATGGCCGACGGTGGCCGTGGGCGGGTTCAGCCGGACCGCGCCCGACTCCGGGCGCTCCAGCCCGGCGAGCGTGCGCAGCAGGGTGGACTTCCCGGCGCCGTTCACGCCGACGAGCCCGACCACGTCGCCAGGGGCGACAACCAGGTCGAGACCGGAAAACAGGGTGCGGTCACCGTGGCCCGAGGCCAGGTCCTTCGCGACGATCGTTGCGCTCATTTGAGGCCCGAGTCTACGGGTGCCCGGTTCCGCCGCCGCCAGGCCCGGACCCGACCCTGTGTGTGTCGAGTGTCGTCTCGGTCACTCGGAGTGGGTACCCTGGGCGGGTTGTCGATCCTAGGGAGCAGTGAGGTCGGTGAAACTCATGGCGGAACCCGCCACCCCGGTCGCCTTCGGCCATCGGGCGCCGCAGCCGCGGGACCCCCGCGCCGCGGCGCCCCGGCCGACGGTCAGCAGGAGGCGCGAGGTCAGCCACGCGAGCGCCCGCTCCCTGCTGATGACGGTGCTCGGCGAGTACGTGCTGCCGCGCGACCGGCCGGTGTGGACCTCCATGCTCGTCGACGTGCTGGGCGTGCTCGACGTCGAGGAGAAGTCCGCGCGCCAGGCGCTCGCGCGCTCCTCGGCCGAGGGCTGGCTGGTGTCCGAGCGCGTCGGCCGGCGCGTGCGCTGGTCGCTCACCCCGCCCGGGCGGCGGCTGCTCACCGAGGGCGCCGAGCGGATCTACGAGTTCGGCCGCGCCGGCCTGAGCTGGGACGGCCGGTGGCTGATGCTGATCGTCTCGGTGCCGGAGGCGAAGCGCGACCTGCGCCACCGCCTGCGCACACGGCTCACCTGGGCCGGCTTCGGCTCGCCGGTGGCCGGTGTCTGGGTCAGCCCGGACCCGAGCCGTCAGCGCGAGGCGCAGCAGATCGTCGCCGAGCTGGGCCTCGACGCGCAGGCCATGTCGTTCACCGCGGCGTACGGCGAAGTCGGCGAGCAGGAGAGCATGGTCGCCCGCTCCTGGGACCTGTCCGAGCTGACCGACCGCTACGAGGACTTCATCGACCGGTTCACCGGCCTGCGGCCCGCCGGCGGCCGCCCGGCGCTGCGCGCGCAGACCGAGCTGGTGCACGAGTGGCGCCGCTTCCCGTTCCTCGACCCGCGGCTGCCCGCCGAGCTGCTGCCCACCGAGTGGAGCGGTGCGAAGGCCGCGGAACTGTTCCACCGCAAGCACGTCGACTGGCGGCCGGAGGCCCAGCGGTACTGGGACGGGCTGCTCGAGAAAGAGGAGAAGGCATGACCCGCCTGGATCGTGACGAGAGCGGCTTGGCCGTGCTGACCATCGACGCGCCCCCGCTCAACCTCTACACCACCGAGCTGCAGGACGACCTCCTCACGGCGATCTCGTCGCTGGAAGCCGAGCCCGCGCGGGCGCTGCTGATCCGCGCCGAGGGCAAGATCGTCAGCGGCGGCGTCGACGTGTCCCTGTTCGACGCCCAGGGCTCCCCCGCCGAGGCGAAGGTGCTCTTCGACCGGTTGCTCACCGTGCCGGACCGCATCGCCGCGCTGCCGTTCCCGACGGTGTTCGCCGCGCACGGCCTGTGCCTCACCTGGGCGTTCGAGGTGGCCGTGGCGTGCGACCTGCTGCTCGCGGCGTCGCGCGCGAGGTTCGGGCTGGTGGAGAAGGTGGTCGGGCTGACGCCGACGATGGGCGGGACCCAGCGCCTCGCCGCGCGGGCGGGCGTCGCGCGCGCCAAGGAGTTCGTCTACACCGGCGACACCTACGACGCGACCACGCTCGAGCGCTGGAACGTGATCAACCGCGTGCTCCCGGACGACGGCTTCGACGCCGCCGCGCGGAAGTTCGCCACGGACCTGGCGGCGGGCCCGACCCGGGCGCACGCGGCCACCAAGCGCGTGCTCGCGCACTTCGAGCACGGCGGCGTGCCGGAGGCCAACGCCCATGTCACGTCCATCGCCGCCGAGCTGTTCGACACCGAGGACCTGCGCGCCGCGGTGAAGTCGTTCCTCTCCGACGGCCCCGGCAAGGCGACCTTCACCGGCCGCTGACGCCTTCCTGCTTGACGTCTTCCTGCTTGATGACGTCGCAGTCGTTCACAACACCCGCGAATTGTTCAGCCCGCTGAATGGAAATAGCCATTCCGTTCAGCGGGCTGAATTCGTCGGGAACTGTTCCTTCGGAACGCGAAGAAAGTCTATGTCCGGTCTTGACGATTCTGGTCTGGACCATGAAACTGGGACACAGCGCTCACCGGTGACACAAATCACTATCCCCTCCGCCCCCCACCGAGGAGAGCCATGTCCGCACGACGTTCCGGGGTGAGGAAACTCCTCACCCTTGTTGCGATGCTGCCTGTCTGCCTGGGATTGGCCGTCACACCGGCGCCGGCCGCGCCCGCTCCGGCCACCGCCGCCGCACCCGCGGCGTTCACCCATCCCGGCGTGCTGGTGAGCCGCGCACAACTGGATTTCGTCCACACCAAGGTCGATTCCGGCGCCCAGCCGTGGAAGAGCGCGTACGACCAGATGATGGGCAGCGCCTACGCCTCGCTTTCCCGCACGGCGAAACCGCGTTCCGTCGTCGAATGCGGCCCCTATTCGAACCCGAACCTGGGTTGCACCGATGAGCGGGAAGACGCGATCGCCGCGTATACCGACGCTCTCGCTTGGTATCTGACGCAAGACGATCGTTACGCGAAGAAGGCGATCGAGCTGATGGACGCGTGGTCGGCCACGATCACCAATCACACCAACAGCAACGCGCCGCTGCAGACCGGCTGGGCGGGCTCGTCGTGGTCGCGGGCGGCGGAGCTGATCAAGTCGACGTACACGAGCTGGCCGAACGCCGGCCGCTTCGGGACGATGCTGCGCAACGTCTACCTGTCGAAGATCATCGGCGGCAGCAACAGCAACGGAAACTGGGAGCTGGTGATGATGGAGGCGGCCGTCGGCATCTCGGTGTTCCTCGACGACAAGACCAGCTACGACTCGGCGATGGCCCGCTACCGCAACCGCGTGGCGGCGTACGTCTACCTGTCCAGCGACGGCTCCCTGCCGAAGACGGTGCCGGGCAGCGGCCTGAACACGCGCGACCAGATCGTCGGCTACTGGCAGGGCCAGGGCACCTTCATGACCGGCCTGACCCAGGAAACCTGCCGCGACTTCGTCCACACCGGCTACGGCATCGCCTCGATCGCCGACGTCGCGGAGACCTCCCGCATCCAGGGCCAGGACCTGTACGGCACGGACGTCGGCGAGCGGCTCCGCCAGGCCCTGGGCTTCCAGTCGAAGTACCAGCTGGGCGCCGCCGTCCCGAGCAACCTCTGCGGCGGCAAGCTCACCCTGGGCCTCGGCCCGGTCACCGAGGTGGGCTTCAACGCCCTGAACACCCGTCTGGGCATCGCGATGGCCAACACCCAGACCCTGACCGAGCAGCAGCGCCCGGCGGGCACCAACAACCTGTTCGTGGAGTGGCAGACCCTCACCCACGCCGCCAACCCCAACTGACAACCCTCCCGGATCCCGCTCCGGCGCGCAGGTCGCTCCGGAGCGGGTTTCCGCAGGTCAGCGGGAAACGGTGACCTCCCTGCAAGCGTCTGATCGCGACCCGCTAAAGTACTCACATCGCACTCCACGGAGCGCGGGTCCGGGCTGTGGCGCAGTTTGGTAGCGCACTTGACTGGGGGTCAAGGGGTCGCAGGTTCGAATCCTGTCAGCCCGACCGGACAGGCCACGTTCACGCAGGTGAACGTGGCTTTTTTCATTTCCAAGGTTGCTCCGGAACGGCGGAAACCCCGGAGCATGCCACATTCATGTCACATGCTCCGGGGCTTCCCCGTCAGGCCGCCACGCTCTCCAGTGCCCTCGTGCGACGCAGGTCGAGCACGTCGACCACCTCATCGAGGCGTCCTTGTGCCCGAGCATCTGCTGGATCACCTTCACATTCGGCCCCGGCGGCGATCGCGAGCGACGCGGCAGTGTGGCGGAGCTTGTGCGGCGTCAGGTCTGCCACCTGCTACCACTGCCAGGCCGAGTTCACCCCCGCGTACTTGCTGCCACCTCGCGCCGGCTGACCACTGGGTCCGGCTGACCACTGTGTTCAGAGTTTCTTCGCTTGTTCAAGGCGGGCCCCTGCGGGGCCGCGCTGCTTTCGGGCCGGGCACGCGGGGCCGCCTCCGGCACCAAGTACCCGGCCCCAGCGGCTGCACCACGGGGCCACGGAACAAGAAAAAGAGAAGGTCCTCGCCGGACGGACCGGTCTCCGAGATTGGCGGGAGGACGCGCACGTCGAGTTCGTGAGTGACCTGTCGCCAGGTCGACGAGATGGCGAAGAGGCTACCCACTTGTAGTTGGTCAACTACTCGTGACTGAGCAGTTCGCTCCGGATAGCCTCAATCACTCCTGTCCGTTTTCGGCCGGCCTCGTGTGTTCTCTGATTTACCTGAGACTCACACTGTTCGAGGGCCTGCGGATCAAGTGGATCCCTGGGTACGATCTGATGCTCACCCCTCAAAAACTGGGCCTGGAAGCGCCCAACGTCGGCAGTGTGGTCGGCTTCTTCCATCTCCTTCCAGAGCGCCCGTATCGACGGCGAGGCCCACGCCACAATCCGAGCTTCGATATCGGCGTGTTCCTCGCGCGTGATCTCGGGCTCCTGTAGCGCATAGCCGCTCTTCTCCGACCAAAAGTTGTAGTTTTCCGGGCGAAGGCGCGCCAACCTGAGGAGATACTTCACCGCGTCCTCGTACACAGCGAATCGTCGCTCGGAGAGCGCCTGTTGGCGCTGCCCCTTCAGCGTTGTATCGGCCAGTGTTCGCGCATGCCTGAACCCCGCAACCGCCACAAACGCTGTCCCCGCGATACCGACCAACGTTGCCGTCGCCGAGACAGCTGCGCCCTGAACCTGCGGGTTCAGGGCGGCGACCCAGGTCACGAGGTTGGCCGTCACAGTCCAGCTCATTACGTGATCCTATGGCCCATGGAGAGCAGGAACGGGAGTATGCACTGGCGTGCACCGGCTGTCCAAACCGAGCACTCGCCGACCTCGGGTTCCAGTAACGCCCGCAAGGCCCACGACGACCGTCTCGGGTATGCCCCAGATCGCTAATCTTGCGGGCACTCGAACGCCAACGGCTGGATCCCCATCGACCGCGATGGCAATAATCAGCGGGACGCCTACGTCCCCAGCGCCTGCGTCGCGGACGAGTAGCCGCTGGCTCGTCGGCGCCATGAATCTGTGCGGCTGTGGGCCGTCCGCGAGAACGGCCCACAGCCGTGCTTTCGCCGAGGCGGAACCATCACCGGGCGTGGGCAGTGATCCACGGGCCGATCTGCTCGGCCCCCGTGGTGAGGATGCCGAGGTGGTTGGCGTGCGGGACGGTGGCGAAGGTGCCGCCGCTCCCGGCCTGGCGGGCGTAGGCGACGACCTTGGCGGCGTCGAAGACCTCGTCCTGGGCGCCGATCCACACGCCCAGCGGCTTGGTCATCCCGCGGAGGATCGCGGCGCTGTCGTTCGCGTTCTGCGCGAGGGCCATGTTCACGGTGTAGGTGGAGACCAGGTTCGCCGACTTCGCTTGTTCTGTGGTGTAAGCGAAGTTCAACGCCGGGGCGTGCCCGTCGAGGACGCCGTTGGTGACGGCGTTGGCGATGAGCACGCGCTGGCAGACGGTGGCGAAGTTCGACGCGTCCGCCACCGCTTCGGTGCCGGAGTGCAGGCCGAAATCGGGCGCCAGGAACACATATCCGGCCACGAGGGCGTTGACGCGGTCCATGCTGTTGAGCACCAGGCCCGCACCGGCCGAGTGCCCGCCGACGAACTCGGGCAGCTTCGGCTGCAGGCGACGCACCTGCTCGACGACGGTGTCGGTGTCCTGCCACACCTGTTCCGGCGTCGGCGCGTCACCCCGCGGGCCGCCGGAAGTGCCGTGGCCGCGGATGTCCACCAGGTACGTCGCGACGTGGTATCGCGCGGCGAGTTCGGTTCCGAGCTGCAGGTAGCCGGCGGCGCTGTTGGCGCCGGAACCGTGGTAGAAGACCAGCGACGCCACCGGGTTCGCCGGAACGCTCGCGTAGTAGGCCAGTGGCACGCCGTCCGTGGCCGTGAACTGCCCGCTGGGGGCCACGTGCGACTCGGCGGCGTTGTTCTGGTCCTGTTCCAGCCCGCCCGTCTGCGCTTGCGGGAACGAGCACGGCCACACCGCGACGGCCGTACCCGCGCCGGTCACCACCACCAGCGCGGCGACGGTGATCCCGACGGCCCCGAACGCGGCGACGGTCCGCCGCACCGGGCCGCCCGGCCTGATCCGCGGCGGCATCGGGCCGTCTTGGGCGAGCCATTCGCGCACCAAGGGTTTGCGCATCCGCCAGTAGACCAGCAGCGGCAGGACCAGCCCAGCCGCCGGCGCGAGCGTGCCGAACCGGACGACCTGGTAGATCCGGATCGCCACCAGCAGCAGCACCACGGCCACCACCAGCGCGGCCACTCGCCGCCCCGGCCGGCGCAACCGGACGGTCACCCCCCAGCACCCGACCCCGAACGCCACCAGCAGCCAGCCGAAGACGCGGGTCGACACCGGGTACGCCGGGTTCTGCTCGAGCAGACCGTTGACGACGTTGCCGAACCCGGTGAGCACCAGCAGCACCCGCACGACGGTGACGTCACGGGGGCGCGGACTGTCCTGAGTCATCAGCCGTCCTGCCCATCGAAATGCTCGGCGATGGTGGCCTCGGCCTGATCGCACCACGCGAGTTCCGCATCGGCCATGGCGACGGTGTGGGCGCGCACCAGCCAGGCGGCCATCGCGGTTTCGGTGCTCTTCTCCGCCCCTTCGGGCCAATGGGCGCCGGGGATCGTCTCCTCGGCCCGAGTACGCCGCGCCCGGGCCTCGACCCGGCGTTCTTCGATGAGACGGCGCATGACCGCGGGCCCGGCGTGGTCGCTGAACAACAGCTTGACCAGGCCTTCGTCGCGTCGCTGGGCCGGCTCGGCCGGGGTGGCCAGCCAGCCGGCCAACGCCTCCGCGCCGGTCTCCGTCAGGCGCCACACGGTCTGCCGCCCGCCGTCGCCCTCCGGCTCGGCGGGGGCGATGAACCCGTTCTCGGCCAGGAGTTTCAGCTGGGGATACAGCTGCCCGTAGCTGACCCCCCAGTAGTGCCCGACCGAGCGCTGCACCGCCTGCCGCAGCTGGTAGCCGTTGCGTGGCTGAAACGACAGGAACCCCAGGACCGTCCACCCGGTCGGCGTCATCTTCACCCCGCCACCATATCTGCCAGATACAGTGGCGGCACGCGCGGAGACCGTCAGAGTTCGGTGGATTCACCGTGCTCTAGTGCTGTGAACCGGGTGTCGGACGGTGCCAGGTCCTCCAACAGCGGGTACTGCCACTCGGGGTTGCCCAGGATCGCCTCGTGGATCGGCACACTGACGCGGGGTGCGATCGCGCGCTGGAAGTCGACGATTTCCGACGCCTTGAGCCAGGGCGCCGCGATCGGCAGGCCGAGGACATCGACCTTCTGCTCGGGCACGAACAGACCACGCTGCCGCCGGCCTCGATCCGCTCGCCCGGATGGACGACCCGGAACTGGACGCCGAGCCCGTCCACGATCGCGGCGGAGCCCGGGTCCACGAACAGTCGCGCGCCCGGGTTCGCTTCGAGGACGGTGCGCAGGCGTTCCGGCTCGAGGTGATCGGGGTGCTCGTGGGTGATGAGGACGGCGTCCAGTTCGCGTTCGCCTTCGAAGCCGGCCGAGAACATGCCCGGGTCGATGAGGAAACGCGCGCTTTCGGTCTCCAGCAGCACGCAGGCGTGTCCGAAGTGGATGATCCGCATCAAACTGCTCCTTCGGCAGGTGGGCCCTGAGCGGGCGTGGTGAGCCGCATCAGTTCGCCGACGTCGCCGAGCTGGTCCAGGCCGGCGGCGAGTTCGACGATCTTCTGCGCCGCGGACGAGCTGACGAGACCTTCGACGTTGCCGAGGAACTTGGTTTCGAGGTCGTGATCATCGGTGTCCGGAGAGGACGGATGGCCCCGGAAACCCCTTTGGGTATGGGAAAGCACGCGACCGTCCTTGAGCGACACTTCGAGCCGGCAGCTCAACGTGGGCTCCTCGGGCTCGAAGACCTCCGCGTACGGCACGATCCGGTCGACGATCGAAAGCAGATCGGGGTCGGTCCACAGGTCCGGGTTCGCGTAGTCCTCGGGCCGGTTCCCGCCGCGGACCAGCATCAGCGCGACGCTGAACGCGGTGCTGAACTGGGCCGAGACCGTGTTCGCCGGCCGGGTGACCGACGCCCCGTGGGCGATCGCGTACGCGGGCAGCCCGACCCGCATCTCCTCGATCTCCCGCCACCGCAGGCCGGCTTCCCCGACCAGGTGGCGGACCGCCTCCAGCACGGGCACCGCCGTCCCGACCACGGGATAGAGCCGGAACATCGTGTCGACGAGGTGGAAACGGCTCCACAGCGAGTCGATGCCGGAGACGTCCTCGGTGTTGCCGAACAGGCGGAACAGGCCGCGCTCGCCCTCGAAGATCGTGAGCGGCCCGGTGAACCCGTCCTTCGCGAGCAACGCCGCCTGGGATCCGTTACGACCGGCCGAACCGGCGTGCAGCCGCTTGACCTCGCCACCGCTCGTTTCGTACTCCATGGTGCCGGCGGCGTCGCTGCCGGCGATGCCGAACGCGTTCGCGAGCTGCTCGGCGGTCAGGCCGAGTAGTTTGCCCGCGACGGCGGCCGCGCCGAACGTGCCGAGGATCTTCGCGCCGTGCCAGCCGTCGTGCACCATGTTCGGCCGGGTTTCCGCCCCCAGCAACGACATCACCTGCGCACCGGCGGCGATCGCGGTGATCACCCCGCGGCCGGACGCGCCCGTCAGCTCACCGAAAGCGAGCGCCGCGGGTACCACGTACGAGCCGGTGTGCCACGCGGACATGTGCGCGTCGTCGAATTCGAGGCTGCCGGCCAGCGTCCCGTTGACGTAGGCGGCGTAGGGCGCGGTCGTCCGCGCGGTGGAGGCCACGAGAGTGCTCTCCGGTGCGGCTTTCATCGCCTCGACGAGCCGGCGCGGCGGCTGCATCGCGGGCAGCGACGCGCCGCGCACCTGCAGCCCCAGCTGATCCAGGACCAGCAGCTTCGCCACTTCGACCGCGCGCGGCGGCAGCTCTTCGCAGTCCAGGGCGACGACCCACTCCGCGAGCCGCGTCGCCAGTGTTTTCCCGGCCATCAAACGGCAATCGTCTTGTGCTCGACATACTCGGTCAGGCCGACCGCGCCGTTTTCCCGGCCGATTCCGCTGTCCTTGTAGCCGCCGAAGGGGCCGTCGAAAACCGGTGGCGCGGCGTTGATCCGGACCCCGCCGGTCTCCATCCGGCGCGCGATCTCCATCCCGCGTTCGGGATCGGTGGTCCAGACACCGCCACCGAGCCCGTACGGGGAGTCGTTCGCGATCCGCACCGCGTCGTCCTCGTCGTCATACGGGATCACCACGAGGACCGGGCCGAAGATCTCCTCCTGCGCGATGCGCATGCTGTTGTCGACGTCGGCGAACAACGTGGGCTTGACGTAGAAGCCGCCTTCGAGGCCTTCCGGGGTTTCGGGGCCGCCGGTGACCAGCCGAGCGCCTTCGGCGATGCCGATCCGGATGTAGTCCTGGACGCGCTTCTGCTGATCAGCGCGGATCATCGGCCCGATGAACGTCTCGGGGTCGGCGGGGTCGCCGACCTGGAAGCCTTCGACCAGGGTCTTCAGCGCGTCGACGACCTCGTCGTAACGACTGCGGGGCGCGAGGATGCGCGTGTGGGCCTGGCAGTTCTCGGAGTTGTTCGCGAACGACGCGAACTTCAGGCCCTCGCTGACCTGAGCGAGGTCGGCGTCGGCGAGGATGATCGAGGCGGATTTCCCGCCCAGCTCCAGGCTGACGCGCTTGAGCTGTTCCCCGGCGATCGAGGCGATCCGGCGTCCGGCGGCGGTGGAGCCGGTGAAGGAGATCTTGTCGACGCCCGGGTGGGCCACCAGGTATTCACTGGTTTCGCGGTCCGCCGGGATGATGCTGACGACGCCTTCGGGGAAGCCCGCGGCGGTGAAGACCTCGCCCAGGAGCAGGAGGCTCAGCGAGTTCTCCGGCGACGCCTTGAGCACGACCGTGCAGCCGGCGAGCAGCGCGGGGATCATCTTGACCAGCGCGGCCGAGTACGGCGAGTTCCAGGGGATGATCGCGGCGACGACCCCGATCGGTTCGCGGCGCACCACGGTCTTGGACGCCCCGGCCGGGTCGAGGCGCTCTTCCCAGCCGAAGTTCTTCGCGGCTCGCAGATAGGCCTCGGCGGCCCGGTCCAGGGCGGGGGCGCCCCAGCTGGTGAACCACAGCGGCGCGCCGTTCTCCGCGCTGATGAGCGCCGCCGACTCTTGGGCGCGTTCCCCGCGGAGCTTGGTGAACCGGGCGACGACTTCTTGGCGCGCTTCGGGTGTCATGCGAGGCCAGGGGCCGTGGTCAAACGCTTCGCGGGCGGCTGACACCGCCTTGTCGATGTCGGCGGGGGTGCCTTGGGCGGCGAGGCCGAGCAGGCGCCGGTCGTGCGGGGAGCGGATTTCGAGCAGGCCGGGGCCGGCCGGGGCGACCCAGTGGCCGCCGAGGTAGAGCTTGTCGTAGGTGATCATCGGGTCCTCACTCGTCAGCCTCCGTCGTTCTGCCTCATTAATGTAGCACTTAGAACGATCCGTGCCACGGTGATGTGGAGGACGTGCCTCTATGTGCCGCACTCGGCTAAGGTGGGCGGACTATGAGAGCCGACGCCGCACGCAACATCGAGAAGGTGCTGAGCACCGGGGCCCGCCTGCTCGCGCAGGACCCCACGACGACCATCGCGGCCATCGCCGCCGCGGCCGAAGTGGATCGCCGGACCGTCTATCGCCGGTTCGAATCCCGCGAGGCCCTGCTGGCAGCGGTGTATGAAGCCCGGCTCGACGCGGTGGAGGCGGCCATCCGCGAAGCCCGGCTGACCGAGGCGCCCGTCGCGGTCGCGCTGCACCGCTACGCCGAGGGCATCATCAGGGTGAACCGCGACTGGCCCGTCGAGCTTCAGCGCATGCGCGCGGACCTGACCATCCGGGACCGGCGGGCGGAGTTCAGCGCCCAGGTCGCCGCGTTCGTCCAGCGCGCCACCGACGAAGGCCTGTTCCGCGACGACCTCCCCGAGGGCTGGGTCGATTCGCTCCTGCGGAACATCGTGCACCTCGCCTCGCTCGAGTTCCCCGGCATCGAGCCCGCTCAGGCCGCCGACTTCGCCGTCGAAAGCCTGTTGCGAGGAGCCGGACGGGAGTAGGTGCGGCTCAACGGGTCAGGACGTCTTGCGTGCGACCACTCGATAGGCGTTGGACATCCCGCGTTTGCGGCCGAGCGGCGCGCTGATCCGGTCCACGAGCGTGGCGATCACGAAGAACGGGATGCTCAGGATGAAGCCGAGCTTGCGCAGCAGCACGCGCGGGCGTGAAGGACGATTCCGCCGCCAGGCCAGGTCTTCGCCGCCGATCGTGGCCGCGTTCACGGCCAGCATGGTGGCGGCCACCAGATCCATGGCGGAGTGCGGCTCGGCCCGTTGTTCCGCGACCACGGTGAACCCCAGCGCGGCGAGCTCGTCACGCAGGTTCGCGATCGGGATCAGGTTCAGGTGCTGCGGCTGCAGCCAGGGCAGCCACCACCGGCCCAGCAGCCGGCCCCAGCGGGACTCGGGATCGGGCAGCTCGATGGCGAGGTGCCCACCCGGGGGCAGCGCCGCCGCGGCGGCGGCCAGCTCCTTCTTCGGATAGGGCGTGTGTTCCAGGTAGTGGTACATGCTGATCACGTCGTACCGGCCGGACAGTTCTTCGGCCAGGTCGACGAAGTTGCCGCGGTAAGCACGACGGATGCGGTCGTCCTTCTGCGCCAGCTCCACGCCGTCGGTCATGTCCAGACCGTCGAACTCGGTGTCCGGCAGCACTTTCTTGGCGTCGCGGGGGAAGTGACCGTGCCCCGTGCCGACGTCAAGCCACTGTCCGGGCGAACAGATCGAGGCGACCAGCCGGGCCCGGCCCGCGTAGCCGGCGCTATTGCCCTCGAACATCGAATTCATGGTCTTCTCGCCGAGGCCGTCATAGCAGTCCCGGTAATAGAAGTCGAGGCCTTCGGCGGTCAGCCGCGGGTTCTGGAAGACATGGCCGCAGTCCTGACAGGACTCCAGGACGAAGTTCCCGGGCTTGTGCTGGAGCAGGTCCGTCGTCCGCAGCCGGACGTCGAGCCGCTTCGACTCGCACCACGCACAGGTCTCGCGGCGCTCTTCGAAGAACCGCTCGGTCCCGGCGGCGAGATCGGACAGGTAGGCGGGCCTGCGTTCGGCAACCGCGTCGGTCTCCGTCATGGGCGTGGAGTGTATCGCCGACACCCGCCGAGGTCGTCAATTCGCGGCAACATCTCCGAATCACCCGCGAATCGCTCACCGGCCGGACACTCAGGGGGTGGTCAGGGCAGTAGTACCGCTCAGCCCGAGACTGGTCTCCCGCGACTGCCGAGGGTTGGAAACCGATCCGGCGGGAGCGGCGCCGGCAGCGTGGCCGAGCACCCTGACGACACTGCCCGGGGACCGGTCCCGGCCACCGGACCGGATCGAACCGTGCCCGAATGCCGATTTGCCCTCGCGTCACCCGGTAAACGACAGATCGCCCAGTTTTCCGGCCACATATCCGGGACGCCCGGTTGGCATTCGGGGGATTGTCCGGCACCCGCCTGATTGTGAATAATTAACCGCCACAACGTCGATCATGTTTCCTTATATCGAATATCGCGGGGGTTGTCTGCTATGTCTCCTGTTCAGGTTCGTGGCCGGGCAATCAGGGCGCTGTCCGGCGCGGTCGCCGTGCTCACCGTCGCCGCCCTGCCGGCCTGCGCCGCCACGGCACACGCCGGAACAGCACGGACGCTCACCGCGCCGGCCGCGGGGTCCGGGCTGGTCACCGAGCCGGACGACCAGTGGAAGTCGGTGCTCGCCTTCATCTCCGGGGCGAAGACGACACTCGACATGACCATGTACGAGCTGGCCGACACCACCGCCGAACAAGACCTGGCCACCGACGCGCAGCGCGGGGTGAAAGTGCGCGTGATCCTGGACCAGAACCGGGAGAAGACCCACAACCAGCCCGCCTTCGACTTCCTCAGCGGCCACGGCGTCCAGGTCGAGTGGGCACCCCCGGGATTCAAGGCCACCCACCAGAAAACCATCACCGACGACGACACGACGTCGCTGGTCCTCTCCGGCAACCTCACCTCCCGCTATTACCCGACCGGCCGGGACTTCGGCGTGACCGACCACGACTCCGCCGACGTGTCCGCGATCGAAAAGGTCTTCAACGCCGACTTCGCCGACACCACCATCACCCCGCCCACCGGGTCCGACCTGGTGTGGTCGCCGACCAACTCCCAGACCTCCCTGCTCGCCCTGATCAACGGCGCCAAGACCAGCCTCGCCATCGAGAACGAGGAAATGGCCGACCCCGCCGTGGTCGATGCCCTGGCCGCCGCCGCCCAACGCGGAGTCGACGTCACCATCACCATGACCGACAGCTCCAGCTGGACCAAGAACTTCGACACCCTCGCCGCCGACGGCGCCCACATCGGCGTCTACGCCCAGTCCGCGAAGCTCTACATCCACGCGAAAGTCATCATCACCGACACCGGAAAACCCGGCGCCAGCGCCTTCATCGGCTCCGAGAACTTCTCCGACGCCTCCCTCAACGGCAACCGTGAACTCGGCCTCACCACCACCGACCCCGCCATCCTCACGCCCCTGACCACCACCCTCGACTCCGACCACACCGGCGCGACACCCTGGAAATCCTGACCCGGCGCAGCAAAGCGGCGGCGGCGACGTCTCGCCGACGGAGTACCGCCTGCTCCCCTCCCCCGGACGGCCTGCTCCAGCGCGGCCGACATCAGCGTCACCAAGCGCGACCCGTTGCACCACTCTTGTGGTCGTGTTCCTCTTCGACGCAGCGGTTCTAGAATGATTGCCTGCGCCCCAAACCCCGGCGACTCCTGTGATGTCCGAGCGGATCGGGGCACCCATGGCACCTCCAGCGAGCCTCCATGACTCATACCCCATCGGCTGGATCCTGACCTACCGGCACCGCAATGGCGCCACCGCACGCAGCGGCCTGCGGCTGATCGGCGTCGTGGCCGGGGCACCGGTTCTCGATCCCGACACCGGCGTCGAACTGATCCCCCTCGCCGAACCCGGCGACACCCAGTACACGCCCACCAGATGGATCAGCGACAACGACGTCATCGGAATCGAACCCCGTGGAGCCGGTCTTGACCGATGACAGAGCCGGGACCTCGCCGACCTCGCGGCTCCGCGTGGCCCCGGCCCAAGCAGGCCCGCAACCAGGCCAAGAACGGCAACCCCCGGCCCCGCAGCAAGGCAGCGGACACCCGCCAGGATGGCACGTGCGTTACCGCCGCCGCACCGGCACTCACGACTCACTCGTGAACGAACCGGGCTGGCAGGAACTCACCGGCACCGTCGCCGGCCCCAGCCTGCACGACGTCCATGCCAACACGACCTGGACCCCGATACGGCCCAGCGACAACACCGCCATCCAGCTGATCCGGGCACAGGACATCCTTGACGCCAAGGAAACACCGGACGCCACCTGAAGCAACGGGACCGCGCCTCGACACCGGGTAGCCGACGATGAACCGGGACTCCGTCGCCTCTGCACCCGAGTCCGCGCAAGAAGGCCATTCCGCGAATGCGGCCGTCCAGGACGAGTCCCCCGCCGACGCCTCCGTCGAAGACCGCGGCAACCACCAGGTCGAATCCGGCCACTAATGGCCGGTTCATGGCCTGGCCTCCCCGGCCGTCCTGCCCCACCCTCGGGTTGTACGCAAAGGCCGGATATTTCCCAACCTCTTCGGGAGCCTTCATGCGCAAGAAACCCGTGTCCACCGCCATCGCCGTCGCAACCGCCTGCGCACTGGTCTTCCCTGCAGCCGCCCAGGCCGCGTCCGCCCCGCAGGCCCTGTCCGTGTCCGTGCTCGCCCACGGCACGAAGTCCGGCACCTCCGTCGTCAGCGGGGAGATCAAGCCGGGCACCGAAGTGCACGTCGACGCCTCGCCGGCCGGCGCCGCACAGCCCAACGGCAGCCCGCGCTGGCTGAACATCGACTACCAGGTCCAGGAGACCGGCTACTGGTGCGCCCCGGCGGCCACCCGCATCGCGCTGTCCGCGCGGATGGCCCCGCCCAGCCAGGGCGACCTGGCCGCGCAGCTGGGCACCACCGTCGACGGCACCGACTGGATCGGCCAGGTCACCGGGGTGCTCAACAACAACCTCGGCGGAGGGTGGTACGAGACCAAGGAGATGCCGAGCGACCCGCCCACCCAGGAGCAGCGGGACCGGCTGTGGAACGACATCGTCTACGACATCGACCGCAACTACCCACTGGTGGCCAACATCGTCGCCCCGGCCGGCAACCACCCGCCCGGCTACCCGGACTACACGATCTACCACTACTTCACCGTCTTCGGCTACGACCCCGTGGACCGCACCGTCACCATCGCCGACCCCGCCAACTTCGGCGGCAACCAGATCTACTGGATCTCCTTCGACCAGCTCGCCTCGCTGATCCCGCCCAAGGGCTACGCCGCCTGAAACCATCGCGGTTCTTTCAGCCAACCGAATGGAGATGTCCGAATGAGGAAGAGCAAGATCGCGATTCTTTCAGCCAGTCTTCTCGCGACAGCAGGGCTTTCGATCGTGACCGGACCGGCCGCACACGCAACGGCTCCGTGCGATGGCACGTACTCGATCGCGGTCGGCGGGTGGCAGAGCCACTGGGACACTGACCGCTTCTTCAACGTCACGCAGCACGTCGGGTACCCGACCGACATACCCAACGGCGCGAGCACCCAGGCCGGCGTCAACGAGCTGAACCGGCTGGTCCGGGAACAACGCGCCGCGTGCCCGGGCCAGCACGTCAAGATGATGGGCTACTCCATGGGCGCCGCGGTGGTGCACGTCTGGGTCACCGACAACTGGACCTCGTTCGACAACGTGAACGCCATCCTCGTCGCCGATCCCAAGCGCCAGGGGCCGCCGGGAGCCGACGGTGGGACCGCACCGTTCGGCGGTGCCGTCGGACCTCCGCTCGCCGGCGTCGACCGGTTCTTCGGCAACGTGCCCGTCAAGTCGATCTGCGACCGCGACTACGTCTGCGACACCTCCGCCAACCCCTTGGGGTACCCGGCCGACCACATCAGCCACTACGACATCGACTTCGACGGTAACCACCACACCGACGACGCCAACGAGCAGTGGTACAACGGCGTCTGGTCCCCCTGGTAAGCCGAACGCCACCGATCAGCCGGTGCCCTCGGCCACGCGCCGGGGGCACCCGGACCGGAACGTGGCCGGACCCGCGTCAGCTTGAACGTCAGCCGGCGGAGAACGAGCGCCACTCCTCTTCCGGCACGGGTTCGAACGCGGCGAGCCGGGCCGGGCCGGGCTGGTCGGGGCCTTCGGGGTTGAGCACCCGGCTGGTGATCCGGCCGGTGACCAGGCCGATCAGGAAGTCCACCGCACCGACGGGGAACTCCTCCAGCACCGCGGAGTCCTCGCTGTACCGCCAGATTCCGCCGTTGGAGATCGCCACGGCCCACCGGTCCGGGTCCGCGGAGTCGCGAGTCCACAAGAGACACTCCCGGCTCGCCCGCGCCCACGGGATCATGCCTTCCGGCTCGGGGAAGACCGGCCGGGCGACATCGGCGGGATGCCCGGCCCGCCAGTCCCGCAGCTCATCCATTTCGGTCTCGAACTGGTGCAGCTGATCCGGGACACCGCCCACCGGGTACGGCGGGTGCACGATCACGCTGCCGTCACCCAGAAACGGGGCGTTGAACGTGCCCGGCGGAAACACCGCCAGCAGCTCCTTGTACTCCGCGGGCAGGGAAACGCCGAGCGCCCGCTCGACGGCGTCCCAGTCCGGCGAGACATACGAACGGCCGGTCCAGCCGGTCGTCCGCGCCAGTTCGGCTACCGTGCCCATGCTATTTCCCGAAAGACTGGAACGTCGGAGGACCGGCGATCGCGGGGAGGATCCGGCTCGGGATCTCGCCCTGCACCATTCTGGTGAGGAACTCCACCGCGCCGACTTCGAACTGCTCCCACTGCGGCTTGGTCCGGCCGGACAGCACCACCGGCCATTCGCCCGGGTCGCCCTCGTCGGCCAGCCAGAACAGTTCGGCCGCATTCCCGGCATAACAGTTCGCCCAGGGGATCAGGCCCGGCCGGTCCGGATAAACGGCGTACGGGCTGCTCTTCTTCTTTCGCAGATCCCGGAGCACCTGCTCGAAGAGGTAGAGGAGATCACCCTCGTGCCCGGTCGCGCGGGGCGGCTGCACCAGGACGGTCCCGCCGAACTCGCCCGCCGGGAACACGTCGAGCAGTTCCTTGAAGTCCGCGGGCAGGGGGTTGCCCAGCAGTCTCTCGGTAACCGCCCAGTCCGGCCGGTACGCGGCGCGGCCGGTCCAGCCGACCAGCCGCGCCAATTCGTCAACAGCCTTGGAATCGGTTGCCAATGGAGCTCGCCTGTCCTTGCGTGACGTTGGGGATGAACGTGGTGCAGGCCCAGCCGTTGTTGCTCCGGGCGTAGCCCATGATACCGACGGGCAGCGGATCCTGGCCTTGGTAGACCGGCCGCACCATGAGGTACACCGGGTCGCCGCTTCTCACCTGTTTGGCGACGACGTACTCGAATCTCCAGTACATCCAGGAGTTGTTCGTCGGATTCTGGTAGCAGGGAACAAAATTCCGCAGGTCGCTGTCGGATCCGTTCAGGCTGTGCCCGATCAGGTGACAGCGCGCCATGCCCTGGCTGGTGTCGAGGCCGAACAAGTTGAAGTCGAGTTTGGCGCGGGGAGCCGCGTTGACCGTGACCACGCACGCTTCCGCGCCGGTCGCGCGTTTGCCGATGACGTTCTGGAAGGTCGTGCCCTGCAACGGGCCGTAGTCCTGCCAGTCGGAAGTGCACTGGCCGGGGCGTTTCCTGGGCGTGTTGCCGGGGTCCACATTGGTGTCGTCCCAGGGCGTGGGGCGGGCCAGTTCGGTGCCGGCCGGCAGCTTGGCCTTGACCTGGTGCTCAGCGGTGCCCGGTTCGCCGTTGGCCAGGATCTGCCCGTTGTCGTGGAGGAGCGCCAGCACCGCCGGGGCGGGAGCCGGCACCACCGGCGGTTCCGGGCCGGGCCACCCGCCCGGCACGGTCTGGACCCTGGTGATGACGAGCGGCCGCCCGTTGACCTCGACGGTGGCCTGGCCGCCCTGGTTGATCGCCTGGTCGAACGGGTCGGGCCGGGCTCCGGGAGCGACCACCTCCAGCGCCGTGTACGTCTGGTCCGGGTTCGGGACCAGACCGTCATAGGAGTGGTACGGCGAAAGCGCGGCGGCCGCGCCCGGCGAGAGCCGGGTCACCGTGCCGGGTGTGAGCAGCACCCGGGCCGGGTGCTTGTAGACCGTGACGTCGTTGTCCTGGCCGTACTTGTCCAGAGCATCGTCGGTCGCCTTCGGGGAACTGGGGTCACCGCCGTCGTTCCCGGCCTGCCCGTTGTCCGTGGCCGCGTCCACGGGGCGCCCCGGGTCGCCGCCGGCCGCCTGGTCGCCGCCGGCCCCGTCCCCAGGCTGGGCCGCGGCGGTGGACTGGAGCGTGGAAACGACCTGCTGGAGCAGCTGCTGAAGCTGGGATTCCAGCATCGCGCACGCCTGGTTGAAAGCGGTGATCTGCTGCTCGATCTGCTGCTTCTCCCGGTCGAGCTGCCGGCCCTCGCTGTCCACCTGGTCCTGCTCGCCGTCGATGGCGGACTTCTCGTTGTCGAGCTCGTTCTGCTGCGACTGGATCCGGTCCTTCTCGGACTGGAGTTCGTCCACTTCGGCCTGGTACGCGTCGGCCTCCGCTTGCTGCCGGGGCAGTTCGAAGGTGTTCGGCTTGGCGTTGTGCGCGTCGATCCGTTCGCCGAGGGCCGCGGCCTGCTCCTCCAGCGGTTCGGCCTTCGCGTTCCAGTCGGTCACCTTCTGCCGCACCGCGGCGGATTTCTGGTTGTTGGCCTGGATCTTCGTGTTCTCCTGCTCCTCCTGCTGCTGCAACTGCCGCCCTTGCTGCTGCTCCTGGAGCACCCGTTCCTCGATGGCCTCGAGCTCGGCCAGGAGCTGGGGATCGAGCTGCCTGCTGAAGGCCAGCCCGGCGGGGGCCGGCGGCGCCAGCACCGCGGTGTCCGCAGCGGCCACGCCGGGCGCGAACAGCAGCACTGCGACGGACAAGACGGCCACGGTACGCCGGAGACGCAGCGATCTCGTGCGCTTCATCGTCACCCGCTCACCCGGCTCGCGAGCTGGTCCGCGGTCGTCGCCGCGGCCTCGCTGCCGTCACCGGCCTCGCAGACGGCCACCTGCAGCACGGCTCGTCCCTTCAGCCGCGCCTGGCGGTAGCAGGCCCAGCCGTCGCCCGCGTCCTGAGTCGCCTTCCAGCTCACCGTGTCCGCGGTGTTCTTGGTGACCGCGTAGAGCCATTTCGAGGCACGCCCGCCGCCCCCGTCCGCCCGCACCGCGGACTGGCAGCTCTTCACGCCGTCGGACAACGTGCCGAACACCTGGCGGGCCTGGTCGCCGGTCGGGTACACGCCGATCACCTGGGTCACCGTGTGGTCGGCCGTCGAGTCGGAATCCTGGTAGGTCACCGAGCCGAAGGTCGTCCACCCGGGCGTGTAGACCGCCTGGGTCGCCGGGCCGACCGCCACCGCGCAGTTGGCCGGGCTGGACGGCAACGCCGGCGGTGGCTCGCTGATCCCGTGCTGCGACTGCAGGGTCTGGCCGAGCGCCTTGCCGGCGTCGTCGGCGGAGAGCACGCTGGCCTGCACCGTTCCCGGCACCACGTGCGGGTCCGATGGCCACAGCCACCAGGTGACCCCGGCCCCGGCGGCCAACACCACGACGACGCCGAAGATCCACCAGCGCCTGCGTCGGGGATGGGCAGCGGGAGACCCGGTCGGGTCCGGCCCCCGTGGCGCCTCACCGGGCGGCGGCTGGCTCATCGGCTCCCCGTTCCGGCGGCCGCGTCGCCGCCGGCCCAGGCGGCCTTCGGCACCAACGATCACTGACACCAGCTCTGGTCACACGCTGATGTGACCACCCGACGATGAAATTCTGATGACAGCGGGAAACTCCGGTCAGGGTTCGGGCGCCTGCACATCCGTTCCCTGCGGGGCTCGCAAGCGAGTGCGTGAGCTAGTTCGGCGGGCAGCTGTCGAGGGTCGGGACCGGGTACTTCGGGTCGTAGTAACCAGGCGCGTCCAGGTGTTCGCCCGTCGGCGAGGCGGCAGGCGGGTTGGCGTAGCCGGGGGCGAGGAAGCCCTCTTTCGCCGCGGCGCAGCCGACCGACGAGAAGCCGCTGTGGCCGTTTTCGACCCAGAGCCCGTGGCTGGCCTCGGCGAAGCTCGGGCCGCTGCGGACCACGTAGGTCTCGTCCACGCGCAGGAAGCTGACGATCTCGGCCGGGCTGGTCAGGCCGCCGGGGTGGACGTTGTCGAAGGCGTAGGCGACCACGTAGTTCGCGTCCACCGCCAGCTCGCCCGCCTTGCCGGGGTGCGCGGTCAGCGTGCCGGACGTCCGCGGGCCCGCGTCGAGCAGGTGGTAACCGTCGGCGATTTCGGTCAGGTAGCCGGAAAAAGCGCTCTTGCCCTTCGCCGGCTTGCCGGTGAGCAACGGCGTGAGCTGGTCGCGCTCGTCCGGCGCGAGCAGCGCCGCGAACGCCTTCGGATCGTGCCCGAACAACGCGGCGGGATCCAGCCGGCCCGCGACGATGGCGCGCCTGGCCTGCGCGTACGCATCCGTCACCGCCTCCGCCTTGAACGGCCCGACGGCAGCCGCGGCGGGTGAGCTGATGCCGTCCATGCCCTTGGGCCAGAGCTCGGCGGGGGTATGCGCGTACGGCCGGGCCAGGTCGACAGGCGCGAGGATCGGCACCGCCGTCGGGTTGGGCGCGGCCACCTCGGCAGCGGGCCGCCGACCGGCCAGCACGACCAGCGCACCCGTCACGGCCAGGATCGTCAGCACCGCGGCGAAAATCCACCAGCGCCGCCGCGGCCGCCGGTGACCCCGTGACCGGTTGGCCGCGCGCTGCCGCCGGCGGTCTTTCCTGGCCCCCAGCCGGGCATCCGCCTGGGCGTGCTTGCGCCACTCCGGGTCCACCAGGTCCGGGTGTGAGTCGAGCAGGTCGTCCTCGTCCACGTGCGCTCCCCAAAGTCGTCGCCTGATCATCGACAGCAAGGGGACGGCGTTACAGCCGATCGTGAGGGCGGTCATCGCGCAGCACCCGGAGTCCGAAAAGGACATTCACGCCGCGGCCGCGCGATCCGCCGCACCGGCGTCCCGGTCACCCGTGGCAAGCTGAGGTGGTGATCGACGAGACGGCGGCCCGGCCGGTGATGGTCCTGCTGGCCCACCCACGGCCGGGCAGCTTCAACCACGCGGTGGCCGCGCGAGTCCGTGACACGCTGACCCGCGCCGGGCAGCCGGTGCACTTCCACGACCTGTACGCCGAACGCTTCGACCCGGTGCTGACCGCCGAAGAGGCCTACACCAGCGGGACCCGGGCGGAAGATTTCCTCGCCGCCGAAACGGATCCGCTGATCCGGCGGCATCGCGAGGAGCTGCGGGAAGCGGGCGGGCTCGTCGCCGTTCACCCGAACTGGTGGGGCAAGCCGCCCGCCATCCTCAGCGGGTGGCTCGACCGGGTCCTCGTCCCCGGCGTCGCGTACCGGCTCGCCGACGCCGGCGGCGCACCGGAGTCGCTACTGGCGCTGCGGCGGCTGCTGGTCGTGAACACGTCCGACACGGCTGAGGAGCGCGAGCGGACGCTCTTCGGCGACCCGCTCGACGCGATCTGGCGGCGCTGCCTCGCGCCCTACCTCGGCGAGCCGGAGGTTCGCCGGCTGGTGCTGCGGGTGGTGGCCGACGCCGGTGACCGGCAGCGGGCCGCGTGGCTCGACGACGTGTCCGGGGAGGTTCAGCGCCTGTTCGGCGAGCGCTGACCCGTTCCCCGGAAACCGTTCAGAGCCGGTTTCGCCGCCCGGCGATCAGCCGGTCGTCGGTGGCAAACCGATCATCGTGCGCTTTCCCGGCGGGTCAGCGCTTCCCGCCGACGCCGGGGAGCGCACCCATCGTCAGCCGGGCGGGGCGGACGAGGTCGCGCTCCGGGCGGATCAGCTTGTGCCCCACCGCCCAGGCGAGTGCGCCCAAAACGAACCCGTAGACCGAGACGAGGCCGTGGCCGTTCTCCTGGACGAACCACATCGCCAGGCCGAGCCCGACCACGGCGGCCGCGATCAGTCGTTCCTTCGGGACCCGGGTGCGCACCAGGAGCGGGCCGGCGAGGGTCGCGCCGAGGAAGTAGGTCGCGCCCGAGCTGCCCGCGAAGTTGCGGGGATCGACGGGGCCGGCGGCGAGCCCGAGCAGCGCGTCGATGTGCTGCGGCAGCAGGATTCCCGCCAGGAACAGGACGAGGGCCAGCGGACGGCCCCAGAACCATTCGGCGAGGGCGGCGACGAGCGCGAGGGTCACGATGTTCCACGCGGCCCCGGCCACGCCACCGTTCTGCATGAACACCGACGTGAGCACCCGCCACCACCCCGGCCGGGCGGGGTCGCTGTCGAGTGCGTCCATCGCGCCGGGCCAGCACAGCTGGAGCACTACGCCGGCCAGCGCCAGCACGGTCAGGGCGATCGCGAGCCAGGGCAGTCGCCGGCGGGGAATGGTGTCCCGGCCGACCAGCGCCAGGCCCCCGGCGGCGATCAGGATCAGCAGCAGCGCCGTGGTCAGGTTGAAAACGATCGCATCCATCGGAGAACCCCAGTTTGAACAGTGTTCGAATCAGTCGAGGCCGAGCCTAGCGGCACCCGGGGCAAATTCAAACAGCGTTCGAATCACGGTAGGCTTTCATGATGAAGCTCACCACCGCTCGCATCGTGGAGGCGAGCATGGCGGTGTTCCATGAGGTCGGCTACGCGGGCCTGTCGATGCGCCAGGTGGCCGACCGGCTCGGGGTGCACGCCGGAAGCCTCTACTACCACGTCCGTGACAAGAACACCCTGCTCTGCCTGATGGCCGACCGGGTCGCCCAGCAAGCCTACGACGACGGCACCGCGGCACTGGACGCCCTGCCCGGGGAGGCGGCCTGGCCGGATCGGATCGTCGCGCAGGCCGAGGCGTTGCGACGGGCGCTCCTGCGCCATCCCGGCGGCGCGGTGCTGCTGGCGGGCAGTCCGCGCACGCTCAGCCCCGCCGCATTGGGCCTGATGGAACGGCTGCTGCACACGCTGAGCGGCGCGGGGGTCCCCGTCGCGCATCGCGGTGTCGCGGCGGACACGATTTTGAGCCACATCACCGGTTTCGTTCTCCAGGAGCAGGCCGAACCGGGTACGCCGGACGTGCGCGCGGCGGATGTCGCGGAGCTGGCCGAGCGGTTCCCCCTGACCTTCGCCGAAGCCGGAACCGCTGCGCAGGACGAGAAGTTCGGCCACGCGGTCCGGTTCCTGTGCGCGGCGATCCAGGCCGTCATCGAGGACTGAGCAATCCGGCCAGTTTCATCCTCGAGATCGTGTCGGGCCACCGAGGGGCACGTCCTCGACACTGGGCGCGGCCCGTCGCAGGGGCGGACGGTGTGCCCAGGTTGCCCAGCGCCAGAGCCATTCGAGGGGGCCTTGGCGGTATCGGCGCAGCCTGTTGACGCAACCGATGAGTTGCCATAATGTGGCAACTCGTCGGTTGCTACTTGATAAGGGGGCGTCATGGGATTTCCTGATCGCATCGAGCGGACTGTGCAGCTCGCGCAGCCGCCGGCCACGGTGTGGGCGGCGCTGACCACCGCCGAGGGCTTGGCCGCGTGGTTCGGCCAGGAGGCGGCCATCGATCTGCGATCGGGTGGTGCCGCCCGGATGAGCTGGGACAACGGGTTCACCCAGCACATGCGGGTGGAGCGGGTGGAGGGACCGGCCGTGTTCGGGTTCACCTGGCAGATCTACGGGTTGCCCGAGGACGATCCACGCCGGACCTACGTCGAGTTCACGCTCGAACCCGCCGGCACCGGCACCCGGCTGACGGTGGTCGAGACCGGGTTCGCCCAGTTGCCGGACGACGCCCACCGGGCCGCCTTCGACGGCAACGTTCGCGGCTGGGTCAGCGAACTCGACGAGCTGATCGCCCACCTCGATGCCGCCTGAGCCCGATATCGAGGCGGTCGCCGAGCAGGTCTTCGCCGCGCTGGCCGACCCGACCCGGCGCGCCATCCTGGCCGCGCTGGCTGCCGACGGCCCGGCCACCGCGACCGACCTGGCCGACCGGCTGCCGATCACCCGGCAGGCGATCGCCAAACACTTGGCCCTGCTGACCGAGGCCGGCCTGGTGACGGCCGAACCGGGCGAGCGGCGCCGCATCCGCTACCGGCTGCGCTCCGCACCGATGCGCGTCGCGCAGCAGTTCCTGGCCGCGCTGGCCCGTGACTGGGACGGCCGGCTGGACGCGCTGCAGGCGCACTTGAACCGCACCCATCCCACCCCCGGCACGACAAGAGGAGACGACGATGACGGTTGAGACGAACGAAAACGCGGCACCGGCGCGGCCGACAGTGGTGGACCGGGCGAGCTGGCAGGCCGAGATCGACCAGCTGCGGGTCCGGGAGAAGGCGCACACCCACGAGGGCGACGCGATCGCGGCCGCCCGGCGGCGGCTGCCGATGGTGGAGCTGGACCCCGCGATCACCCTGACCGGCCCGGACGGCCCGGTGCCGCTGCTGGACGTGTTCGAGGACCGCCGGCAGCTGATCGCGTATTACCACATGTGGCGCGACGACCGGCCCGCCGCCGAGCAGTGCGAAGGCTGCACGTTCTTCAACAGCCAGGTCCGCGAACTGTCCTATCTGCACTCCCGCGACATCACGTACGCCACGTTCTGCCAGGGGCCGTTCGACGAGAGCGTGCGCTACCGCGACTTCATGGGCTGGGACGTGCCGTGGTACTCGGTCCGGGACTGCGCGGACGAGCTGCTGGCCGGTCGGCCGTTCTTCCTGATGGCCTGCTATCTGAGGGACGGCGACCGGGTCTACGAGACGTACGCGACCACCATTCGCGGCTTCGAGGCCATGTCGCCCAGCCACGGGCTGATGGACATGACCGTCTACGGGCGGCAGGAAGCCTGGGAGGACTCGCCCGACGGCTGGCCCCGGCGGTGGGAGGCCAACAGCCCCAGCGTGTGGCGCACCGGCGAGCGGCCTACCGCGCACTGGTCCCGGCTGGCCGCCGGTCACTCCGACGACCTTCGCCCCGCCCGGCGATAACCGGAACGGAGCGGGTCGAAGGGAACGAGTTCGGGCACCCGCCCACCCCGGATCGCGATTGCGGTCCGCGGGTTGCGGCGGATCGAACAGGTCACCGGCCTCGGCTCAGCGCACGCGCCGGCCGGCCAAGGCGACGGCGCCGAACCCGAGGGTGCCCAGACCGCCGACGACGATCATGATCCACGCCAGCCCGTTGTTCTCCGACTGCTGCGCGTCCGGGCTCCGGGTGACGCCCCGGGACTCGCACGTGTCACCGGGCCGCATCGTCTCCCCGCCGCAGCTGACCGTGCCCGAGCTCAGCGACATGATGCCCAGCACCAGCATGGCGAAGCACACCAGCCCGGCCAGCACGAGTTTCACCGGTGAGCCGGTCGACCGCATCGGACCTGCTTTCGCTCGGCGGGGTTCCCCGCGGTTCAGGCGCCGCGCGGACCGCCCGGCAGCGAAGATCGAAACACGGCTCCCATCGCTGCCCCACGGTGGAATTGCCGCCAGGACGCGGTTGCGGAACGGGGAGAATCACCATGATTGACCGACCCAGTCCATCGCCGTCACCCGGCGCGCTCCTTAACGTCAAAGGGATTCCCGAAGCCCCCCACGAGGAGCAGGCATGGACGAACCAACCCAGCTGAGCCGCAAGACCGTGCTGCGGGCCGCGCTGGCCGCCGGCATCGCGGCGCCGATCGCGCTGATCGGCGGCCCCGCGCTCGCCCGCACCACGATGACGGCGAACGGCCCGGCCCCGGAGCTGACGCCATCGTGCGACGACGGCGACGAACCGACGCCCGAGCAGATCGAAGGCCCGTACTTCAAACCGGACTCGCCGGAGCGGACGTCGCTGGTCACCCCCGAAACCCAGGGCACACGGCTGCACGTCAGCGGTTACGTCTTCGGGCTCGCGTGCCTGCCGGTCGACCGGGCGCTGCTCGACTTCTGGCAGGCCGACGTCAACGGCGCCTACGACAACGTCGGCTACACCTTCCGCGGCCACCAGTACACCAACGCGCAGGGCGAGTTCACGCTGTCGACGATCGTGCCCGGGCTCTACCCCGGCCGCACCCGGCACATCCACGTGAAGGTCCAGGCGCCCGGGCAGCCGATCCTGACGACCCAGCTGTACTTCCCGAACGAGCCGCGCAACAACACCGACCCGATTTTCGACGCCCGCCTGCTGATGACCGTGCGGGACAACGGAACCGCGAAGGAAGCCGCGTTCGACTTCGTCCTGGACGTGCCGCAGGCGCCGACCAGCACCACCCCGCCGACCTCCACCCCGCCCGGCGGGACGACGTGGGCGTTGGGCACCGCGTACCCGGCGGGCACCCGTGTCACCCACGGCGGCAAGGGTTACGTGTGCTTGCAGGCGCACACCGCCCAGCCCGGCTGGGAGCCCCCGAACGTGCCCGCGCTGTGGCGGGCGGGCTGACCTTCCGGCAGGGAGAACGTCAACGCCCACGGCCCAGCGGGGAGCTGGCCGTGGGCGTAGACGTTCCAGCGGTTAATGGGTTCAGCGGTAGATGTGCCGGGGAACCGCGACGGCGCGCGCGAACCCGTTGGCGAAGTTCTGGTCCACCTGGGCGCTTTCCTGAGCGTCGGGCATCGCGTTCTTGCACGAGATTCCCGGGCCGTGCCCGGACATGATCTCCGAGCAGGGGCCGCTGTAATCGTCGGGCAGGCCGAGGTTGTGGCCGAATTCGTGGGCCAGGATCCGGGTCGGGTCATTGCCTTCGGCGACCTGGTCCGTGTCGATGTAGATGTCGCCGTTGCCGTGGCCGTCGGTCTGGGTGTACGAACCGCCGCCGGTCACCTCGTGGAGGATGATCGTGGCGCTGCCACCGGAATCCAGGTGGACGTTCTGCTCCACGCTGTTCCAGTTCGCGGCGGCCTGAGTGGCCTCCGCCTGGTAGTCGGGCACACCCGAGGCGTCGTAGTGCAGGTCCACCACGTCGGCCGACGCGCCGGCGGTGGCGGCCGTGGCCACCTGGACGCCGGACAGCGGGAGCAGGATCGCGGCGACGCCGACGGCGAGCCGGCCGAAACGTTGAAGGGTCATGTCTTTCCTCTCTGAAAAGGTTACGGGGCAAGGAATGCACAGACCGAGGTCAGCTGCCGATCTGCTGGTTGATCCACGTCAGGTACTGCGCGATGCCGGTGTAGAGGGTGCTGGTGGCGCATTCGCCCCCGTTGTCGCCGGGCCCGTGGGTCTCGCCGACCAGCGTCCACTTGCCGGAGGAGCCGATGACGGCGGGCCCGCCGGAATCACCGTGGCACGCGGAATGCGCCTGGTCACCGGAAATGCAGACGTCGCCCGCTCCCCCGCCGCCGTCCGCGCACTCCGCGCTGTCGAGGACGGTGAGGTCGATCTGCTGCAGGGTCGACGGAGTCTGGCAGTCGGGCCAGCTGACACAGCCCCAGCCGAGCAGCCGGGCGCTCGTTCCCGCGGCCGGGTTGTCCTGCGCCAGCGAAACCGGCGCCGCCTGGACCGGCTGGCTCAGGTGCATCATGGTGAGATCGGTGCCCGGATCGGTGGTCACGTCGTCGATCTGGCCGACTTCACCGCCGGAATTGATGTCGGTGGACCCGATCCTCCCCTGCGACGCGTCGCCGCAGTGGTGTGCGGTGACGATCCACTGCGGCGAGACCAGGCTGCCACCGCAGCCGTTGTCCAGCGACACCATGAACGAATACGTCTCGGTGGCGTCGCCGCCGCCGATGATGTACGGCTGCGCCGCGGACGCCGGCGCCGCGAGCGCGAACAGCAGGCCGGCCGCACCCAGTATGGCCAGCAGGATCTTACGCATCGATTTCCCTTCCGTAGCAGGAAACCCCAGAGTCCCAGGGCGGAAGAATCCCGTACACCGTCGAAAGGAGGGATACGCGCACGAATTCCGGACAAGGCCGCCGCGAGCACCGGGGTGGAAATACCCGGCAGTTCACGACTTTCGTGGGTGCACATTTTTCGCGTGCTTCCCTAAGCTTTTAATTGCGCGCAGCCGCCGGCACCGGTGTCTCATCGTCCCATTCGACAGAGACGGAGATGGCCATGATCCCAGCACGTAATCGAAGAGAACGCAGTCGCGGCGGTATCGCCTGCGCCGCGGTGGTTCTGGCCGCCGGAGCCGTATTCGCCTCCTCCGGCTCCGCGGAGGCCGCGCCTTCGGCGAGCCCGCTCAATGTCCGTGCCGCGACCGCCGTGGCCGCCAGGATGGCGACGCTGCTCGGTGACCGCACGGTGGGCTCCTTCTACGACCAGGCCGGTTCACGGCTGGTGGTCACGGTCACCGACCCGGCGGCCGCCGATCAGGTTCGCGCGGCCGGGGTCACCCCGAAACTCGTCAGCTACCGGGCCTCCCAGCTGAAAGCGGTCACGGCGGAACTGGGCCGCTCGGCCCGGATCGCCGGCACGGCGTGGCGCGTGGACCCGCGAACCGGGCAGGTGCTGGTCACCGCCGACTCGTCGGTCTCCGGGACCGACCTCGCGAAGCTGGACAGCGTGGTGCGCGGCTTCGGCGCCAAGGCCAGGCTGGCCCGCACCACCACCCGGCTGCGCCCGCTGATCAGCGGCGGCGACGCGATCTGGGGACAGGGCCTGCGCTGTTCGCTGGGCTTCAACGTGCACGACGCGAACGGGAACCCTGCGATGATCACCGCCGGGCACTGCGGCGTCGCCACCAACGACTGGTGGGCCGACTCCGGCAACTCCCAGCACATCGCGACCACCCAGGCGGCCGACTTCCCCGGCACCGATTATTCCTGGGCCGCTTACGATTCCGGCGTCGACTCCCCCAGCGCCGTGAACACCGGGCAGGAGATCACCGGCGCCGGCGACGCGACGGTCGGCGAAAACGTCACCCGCAGCGGCTCGACCAGCGGCGTGCACACCGGCACCGTCACCGCGCTCGACGCCACCGTGAACTACGAGGAAGGCAGTGTCAGCGGCCTGATCGACACCGACGTCTGCGCCGAACCCGGCGACAGCGGCGGCGCCATGTTCGACGGGTCGACCGCACTCGGGCTGACCTCCGGCGGCAGCGGCGACTGCGAATCCGGCGGCGAAACCTTCTTCCAGCCCGTGCCCGCCGCGCTCAGCGCCTACGGCCTGACCCTGCCGTGACCGCTCCACTCCCTCCCGGCTGACGCCGCACGCCGTCAAGGACTCCTTACCCGCGTCCGACGCGGGTAAGGAGTCCTTGACGGCCAACTTCGGTATTACGGGATCAGGCCGGCCGGACCCGGCGCTGGTCGAGCCGGGTGAGGCGCTCGCTGAGCCGCCAGAGCTTCCCGACCGCCTCGGGTTCCACTGCCGCGGCCGCGGCCTTGTCGGGCAGCCGCCCGTCGTAGAAGCAGCCGTTGAGGACCTTCGCGCCGGGGTCGGCGAGGCGGGCGACCACTTCCGCGCCCTCGCTCACCGGGCGGCCGCGGAAGCTGTAGTGGGTGAGCATGCCGGTGGCGATGATGCCGGGATGCACGCTGACGGCCTCGTGGACCCGGGGCTCCAGCTCGGTGAGCGCGGCGGTGAACATGGTCAGCGCGAGCTTCGACTGCGCGTAGGCGGCGCCCCGGTTGTACCGCCGCTTCCAGCTCGGATCGGTCCAGTTGATCCGGCCGCCGCGGTGCAGCGACGAGCTCACGTTCACGACCCGGCCGACCGGCGACGCGCCGATCAGGTCCGCCAGCAGCCGGGTCAGCAGGTACGGGGCGAGGTAGTTGACCTGGAAGGTCAGCTCGTGGCCGTCCTTGGTGAGCACGCGGTGGCCGGTGCCCCCGGTGCCCGCGTTGTTGACCAGGACGTCGAGCCGCGGGTAGGCGTCGCCGATCGCGGCGGCGAGGTCGGCCACCTGGCGCAGGTCGGCGAAGTCGGCGACGGCGGGCTGCAGCCGCCGCGGGTCGGCACCGGAGTTGACGAGGCGCTGGAAGGCCGCGGCGCCTTCTTCCTCGGTCCGGGCGTGCACCACCACGGTGGTGTCGCCGGCGGCGAGCAGCCGCGCGGTTTCGTAGCCGATGCCGTCGGTGCTGCCGGTGAGCAGGATGAGGGGTTTTTCGGGCATGGTCCGTCCACAAAGGATCAGGGGCGCCAGTGCGCCGGTCCGGGGATGATCCGCTGGCCGGCCGTGATCGCGGCGGAACGCTCGCGCTCAGGCCGGCGCCGGATCAGGCGGCCGGTCGTCGTGGCGCACCGCCCGAGGGTGCCCGTCGACGCCGCCTCTGACCATGCCGTCGAGCGAAGACCCCCGGCGGGGCCCGCGCAAGGACGGCGGCACCGGACTTACGGATTCCTTGCGATATCAGGCATCCGGTTTGACGCGGTGGGCTCAGGCGCGACGGACGACCGGGCGCATGGCCAGGTAGTAGAGGGCGCCCCCGACGATCGTGCCGAGGATCCAGGAGATGTCGGCGCCACCCACGTCGGCGACGAAGGGGCCGGTGTAGAACGTGGTGCTCATGAACGGCACTTCCACGGCGATGGCGAGCAGGTACGGGATCAGCGCGCGCCAGTTCGCCCGGCCGTATTCGCCGTCCGGGTCGAAGATCGCCTTGATGTCGTAGCGTTCCTTGCGGACCGCGTAGAAATCGACGAGGTTGATCGCGGTCCATGGGATCAGGAAGTACGCGAGGAACAGGATGAAGTTCTCGTAGTTGGCCAGGAAGTCGCCCCGGCCGGCGATGGCGACCGCGGTCGACAGGACCGCGGCGGCGACGATGTAGCCGATCCGGGTGCGCCGGGTGATGGCGTGCCGGCGCAACGCGGTCAGCGTGGTCGCGGTGGACATGAAGCAGCCGTACAGGTTGAGCACGTTGATCGCGATGATGCCCAGGACGATGATCACCGCGAACAGTCCGTGCGCGCCGGGGGCGAGGTCGACGACGAACTGGATGGAGCCCCCGTCGAAGGCCCGCTCGGCGACCGAAACCGCGATCGCGCCGAACAGCATCATCCAGACCGCGCCGAGCACCGAACCCGCGTAGGTCCACCAGAACGTCGAGGAGATCGGCGTGCTGGTCGGCAGGTAGCGCGAGTAGTCGGCGACGTAGGGCGCGTAGGTGATCTGCCAGGTCGCGGCGACCGCCACCACGAGCAGGAAAACGCCGGCCGAGTCGCCGCCGCCGTGCCAGGCCTGCGCGACGTCGCCGGTCTGGAACAACCGGACCGTGAGGTAGCCGAAGCCGAGCGCGCTGAGCAGGCTGATCCACCGGTCCGCGCGGTGGATCAGCCGGTAGCCGAGCACAGCGAGCACCGTGCACACCGCCGCGACGAGCACGATCGCCACGTCCACGTTCAGGCCCGTCGCGCCGGCCAGCGCCTGGCCGCCGAGCACCGCGCTGGTCGCGAAGAAGCCGACGTACATCACCATCACCAGCAGCAACGGCAGCACCGCGCCGTGGAAGCCGAACTGGGCGCGGCTCTGGATCATCTGCGGGATGCCGAGTTTCGGGCCCTGCGCGGAGTGCAGCGCCATGAACACGCCGCCGACCAGGTTGCCGGCGACCAGCGCGAGCACCGCGGCCGGCAGCGACAGCCCGAGCACCACGCCCAGCGCGCCGGTGACGATCGTGGTCACCTGCATGTTGGCCGCGAACCACACCGCGAACAGGCCGATCGCCCGGCCGTGCCGTTCGGACTCCGGAATGAACTCGATCGAGCGGTGTTCGGCCTGGAGCGCACCGCCATACTCAGCCATGGCGATCATTGAAGGCAGGACCGGTCCCTGACGCCAGAACCGATCCGGAAGGTGTGTCTGGGATCCCAGACCCCAGCGCAGTCAGTCCCCGGCCGGCTCCGGTCCGGTGAGGTGGGCCTGCGCGTACTTGCGGAACGCCGCCAGCAGGCGGCTGTTGTCTCCCGCCCGAGTAGCGAGCACGACGTGGCACGGCTCGACGCCTTCGAGCGGGATGGTGGTCAGGTCGGGGCGCAGCGCACTGGCCGGAGCGCCCGCCGAGATCGCCACGGCCTGGCCGGCGGCGATCACCTCGAGCTTGTCCTCGATGGCTTCGATGAAGGGGCCGCCGGGGGCCCGGCGGCCGTCCGGGCGGGGGTCGATGCGCCAGAACGCGTTCAAGGCCGGGTCGGACTCCCGCAGCCGGGGCATCGGCTCGTCGGCGATGTCGTCCAGGGTGACGGATTCCTTGCCGGCCAGGCGATGCGTCCGCGGCACCAGGAGCACCCGCGGCTCCTCGTAGAGGATCGTCACGTGCAGCCGGTCGGTCGGGAACGGCAGCCGGGTCACGGCCGCGTCCACCCGGTGGTCGAGCAGAGCCGTGTGGGCCTCGTTCCAGTTCAGGTACGAGACGACCACTTCGGCGTCCGGGTGCCGGTGCCGCAGCTCCCGCACCGCCGGGGTGACGATCATGCCCATCGAGTACCCGACGGTGAGCCGGCTGGGCTGGGCCGCGGCCCGGGCGCGCGCCGCGGCCTGCGCGGACGACCGCAGCACCGCCTTGGCCAGCGGCAGGAAGACCTCTCCGGCCCCGGTCAGCCGGCTGCCCTGCGGCGTGCGGTCGAGCAGGCGGGCGCCCAGCTGCTGTTCGAGCCGGCTCATCTGCCGGCTCAGTGACGGCTGGGTGGTGTGCAGCGCCGCGGCCGCCCGGCCGAAGTGCCGGTGCTCGGCCAGCACGAGGAAGCACCGCACCAGCCGCAGGTCGAGGTCGGCCGGGGGCAGGGGGGCGGTCATACGCTCATCGTAGCCCGGCTTTTCGCCGCCTGAACCGTAGCTATGGCTCTCACCATTGGTGATACGGGAATCGTAATACCAGATGCAGAACATTCATTGGCCCTGCGACCCGGCCGGCGCGCAGGCTGGAGTCACCGGTCCGGCTTCGTCGCGGACATCCCACGGCCGCCCGCTGACCCTGTTTCCGAGGAGAATTCCCATGAACACCACTGAAATCGAAGCGGCCCGCAAGGCACTGGGCCCGGTCGGCGTGTGCCTGCCGGTCGAGTTCACCACCGCGCTCGACATCGGCGCCCAGCGCGACGCCGTCCGCCGGCTGGAACGCGCGGGCTACGGCGCGGTCTGGACCAACGAGGTCGTCGGCGGCAAGGACGCCCTGGTGCAGCTGGCCGTGCTGCTCGCGGCCACCGAGCGGATGGTGTTCGGCACCAGCATCGCCAACATCTGGGCCCGGGAGCCGCAGACGGCGCACGGCGGGGCGGCGGTGCTGGCCCAGGCCTATCCCGGCCGGATCGTGCTCGGGCTGGGCGTCGGCTACCCGGAGCAGGCGGCGGGCACCGGCCGGGAGTTCGGCCGCCCGCTGGGCACGATGCGCGATTACGTGACCCGGATGGACGCCGAGACCTGGCCGCCCGCGCCCGACGCCGGCTATCCCCGGATCATCGCCGCGAACGGCCCGAAGATGCTGGCGCTGGCGGGTGAGATCGCCGACGGGGCGTTGCCCGCGATGCTGCCGGTGGAGCTGACCACGCAGGCCAGGCAGGCGCTCGGCCCGGACAAGCTCCTCGTGGTCGGCCTGTCCGTGGTCGCCGACAGCACCCGCGACCGGTCGCGGGAAAAGGCCCGCGAGCGCGCGACGGCCTTTCTCGCCCGTCCGGGCACCGGGGCGGGCCTGGTCCGGCTCGGTTACTCCGAACAGGACGTCACCGAGGTGAGCGACCGGCTGGTCGACGCGCTCATCGCCCACGGCGAGCCGGCCGCCATCGCGGCCAAGGCGCGCGAGCACCTGGCGGCGGGCGCGGACCACGTGACGGTACTGCTCGAGCCGGGCACCGGGTTCGCGCTCGGTCTGGACCAGCTGGAGCAGCTCGCCCCGGCGTTGACCGAGGTCACCCGGCCGGCCTGACCGGGAGCCGACTGTCCACAGCAGACCCCAGCCCGCCCGGAATGCCCCTGGCTCCGCCCCAATGTGGCGTTGGTTGCGTTGGACGCACCGAACGCCACATTGGGTGCGTTGAGCGCACCGAACGCCACATTGGGGCGCATGGCCCGGTGCCGCCCGCCGCCGGTTGACCGGCGAGATCGGCGTTTCATCGGGATTTCATCGGTCCCCGCTAACTTCGGCCCCCGGGCCGGAAGTCGGCCCGCAGGGGCGCGAAGGTGAGGCTATGGCCAGCGGAACCGGTGGGGGAACGATGATCGAGGCGGCGTCGTCCGGGGTGGAGGGACTGGCCGACGCCGTCACCTCCGGGCTGGACCGCGCGGGCCCGGCGGGCGCGGTCGCGCGGCCGGTGGTGAGCGCGCTGCGCAATGTGTGGGAGGGCTACTTCGGCGCCCCCGTCCCGCCCGGCGGGACCAACTGGAACGCCTACACCCACCAGCAGCTTTACCAGATGTTGTGGGACAACGCCGATGTCGGCGACGTCAGCACGGTGGCCGCGGAGTGGCAGCGGCACGGCTCGGAGATGTCCTCCCACGCCGAAACCCTGCGCGGTCAGCAGGGCTCCCTGCGGGAGAACTGGAGCGGCGAGGCCGCCGACCACGCCTCCGGGCGGCTGGGCCAGCTCGGCGAGCGCGCCGACGGGGCCGGCACCCGGGCGGGCACCGTCGGGCACGCCGCGCAGCAGGCCGGCGACTCGCTCGCCGTCGCCCGCAACACGATGCCCAAACCGCCCGGGGACCCGACCGGGCAGGCGGTCGCCGCCGCGGCGGCCGGCGGCGCGGCGGGCGCTGTGATCGGCGGGGTGCTCGGCGCGGGTGCTGGGGGTATCGGCGCCGGGCCGGGCGCGCTGATGGGGGCCGCGATCGGCGCGGTCGCCGGTGGCGGCGCGAGCCTGCTCGCTTCCAGCGTCCAGGCCTCCGAGCAGAAGGCCGAGGCGGTGCACGTGATGCAGCGCTACGAAACCGGCCTCAACGCCAGCTCCCGCGCCATCACGAAGGGCGGGGGAACCAGCGTCGATTCCTACAGCGCCGACGACAGCACCACCGCGTCGAGCTACATCGGCGCCACCGCCGGCAGCACCACCGGCGGAATGCCGTGGCCCCAGTCGGCCGCCACGGCCGCACTCGACCCGAGCCTGAGCTCCGGGCTGCGCTCGGGCCTCGCCATGGAGAGCACGATGCTCGCCCGCAACGCCGCGATGGCGGAAATGGCCGCGATGCGCGCGGCGTCGGGCAACGGCATGATCCCGCCCGGCGGCCGCTCGACCGGCACGGGCGAAGAAGAGGAAGAGCACCACAACAAGATGCCGGTGCTCGACCAGCCGCTGCTCGGCCCCGACGAACTGACCAGCAGCCCGGTGATCGGGCTGTGAACGACAGGAGTAACCGATGACCCCGCCCGGCCACCAGGTCGCGCCCCAGGAGCTGGCCCACCAGGTCACCGCGCTCACCCAGCTCGGCAAGCAGACCGGCGAGCTGGTCGGCTCGGCCGGACGGCTGGCCGAGCGGACCCCGCAGCTCGGCACCGCGCCGCCCGCGCTGCACCTGGCGCAGCGGCTGCGCGAAGCCGCCGGGGAAACCGGCCTCACCGGTGAAATCGGCGCCGCCGACACCGAGCTGACCGGCTTCCACGACGCGCTGCAGACCACCGTCCGGCGTTACCTGGACCAGGAGTCCGAAGCCGAGCACGCGCTCAAGCAGGTCGGGCGGTCCGCCGAATGACCGCGGTGCTGCCCCGGACCGAGCCGGAGACCGTCCGGATCGGACTCGTCGAAGCCGACCTGCTGGCCGCGCACGCGGGCGCGGGCTGGCCGTTCCCGTTGCGGGTGCCCGCTTTCGGCCGGATCGCCGGCGAACGCGAGATCCTGCTGGACGTCGCCGCGCAGACGCTGCAGGCCCGGCGGCTCGCCGACGACGCCGGTCCCGAGGGGCTGGCCGCCGAAGCGGTCACCGCGCTGCGCGAGAACCGCGGTGTCGTCCATCTGGTGGTCAACGGTAAAGACGGCGCCACCGGCGTCGCCGCGATCGTCTACCGGTCCGCCGCGCTGATCTGCCGTCAAACGCTGGACGACGACCCGGCCGGCACGCTGGCCCTCCGGCGGGTGCCCGAGACCGCGCTGATCGACGCCCTGCTCACCGAGATCCCGGCGGTGGACCCGGCCCGCACGCTGCCGGTCACGGTGCCCGCGGGCGCCGTCGACGCGGCCATGGCGCTCGAAGACGACGAGGACGACACCGCCCGCGTCCACCGCCTGCGAGCGCTGGTGCGCGACCACGGCGGCGACCCCGACGCGCTGGACCACCTCGTCGGCCTGCTGGTGCCGATGACCGGGCGCGGCCAGCTCGGCGCCACGCGCGACGGGCGCACCCCGGCCGGCCCCGAACTGTCCTGGGTGGACGGTCCGAGGGGGCGGGTCCGGGTGAACCGGCCCGGCGACGGGTGGCTGAGCGTCAACCCGTTGCGCGCCAACGATCTGCGGTTCGCCCTCGGCGAGCTGGCCACCCTCGCCCGGCGGCCCCGATGACCGCGGCCGAACGATCAGGAAGGAATCCCGTGGACCCAGCACAATGGCTGGCCGGCTACGACCGGACCCTCGCCCGCGCCGCGGCGAACGCGCAGGCGGCGAGCGAGAGCCTCAGCCGCGCCGGCGGCCGGGCGACGTCCCCGCGCGGCGAGGTCGAGGTGGAGGTCGGGCCCAGCGGCGCGCTGACCGGCCTGCGGCTGAGCCCCGCGGCCCGCGCGCTCGAAGCCGACACGCTCGCCCGGCTCATCCTGAGCACCGTCCAGGACGCCCACCGCGCGGCGGGCGCGCAGGTCGTGGAGATCATGACCGAGTACGTCGGCGACGGCCCCGCGCTGCAGCTCGTCCGGGACAACATTCCGGTCGCCCCGGCCGCCGCCCCGGCCCGCGCCCGGGACGAGGACTACTTCACCAACCCGCCGGGGATAGTCGGATGACCGCCGGATTCGGGGTCGACCCCGCCCAGCTGCGCCGGCACGCGGCCACCGTCGGCGACCTCGCCGACCGGCTCGGCACGCTGTCCCGCGGCGCGCCGGCCGGGCTCGGCGACCAGTCGCTCGGCGCGTTCGTCCAGTTCCTCACCGCCGGGCTGCAGAGCGCGGCCACCAGCACCACCGGCGCCGTGGCGCACGCTTCGTCCACAGTGGACAAGGTGAGCGCGAACCTGACGCAGGCCGCCGAAGGCTACGAACGCCGCGAGCAGCACAACGGGGCCGCGCTGCCCGGGGAGGGCCTCCGATGACCACCGCCACCAGTAGCAGCAGCAGTTCGAACGCCGGACAGCTGCTCGCCGACCTGAAGTCGACCACCCAGGCGGTGCAGAACAAGGACTGGCTCTCGGCCGGGCTCGGCGGGGCGAGCACCGCGATGGACCTGCTCGGTGCCTCGTCGGACCCGCTGGCCGCGCTCACTTCCGCCGGGTTCGGCATGATCACCGAGCTGGTGCGGTTCCTCGAAGAACCGCTGAAGCAGCTGCAGGGCGACCCGGACTCGGTGTCCTCGCACTCGCAGGGGCTCAGCGACACCGGCCAGCAGGTCTCCTCGGTCGCCGACGACTACCGCCAGTCCGCCGGCCCGGAGACCTCCGACTGGTCCGGCCCGGCGGCGTCGGGTTACCAGGACACCAGCTCCCAGCACGCCGACGGCGTCGAGGCGGTCGGCACGGCGAGCACCGCGCTGGCCAGTGCCGTTTCGGGCGCCGGGGAGGTGGTCGGGAAGGCACAGGCGGCGGTCGGCGGGCTGATCTCCGAGGCCGTCGGGAAGATCATCACGCTGATGACGCAGGCGCTGGCGGCCGCGCAGGCCACCTTCGGCGCCAGCATCGCCGCGGCGATCCCGCAGGCGGTCGCGATCGCCACCGAGTACGGCGGGCAGATCGCGCAGAAGCTCGGCGTGCTGCTGTCGGACTCGAAGAACCTGTTGCAGCTCATCACTTCCGTGACGAAGGGCCTCGAAGCGGTCACGCAGCTGATGACCCAGCTCAGCGAGCAGGGCTCGAGCCAGGACGACGGGTCTTCGGCCGATTCCAGCTCGAGCCCGAGCTACGCGACCTCGGCCGGCCTCGGCTCCAGCCAGAGCGGCTCGGACCAGAGCGGCACCAAGCCGGACGGCACGACCACGTCGGACCTCGGCACGGCCCCGGACCGGCGCAGCGGCACCAGCCCGGCGGTCAGCGTCGCGAGTCCGGCGTAAGGGCGGTCCGCAGCTCGCGGTCGAGGTCGGGGCCGGGCTCGACTTCGAGGTCGAGCCGCAGCCGGTCGCGGACGCGCCGGTACACGGCCAGCGCGTCGGCGCGCCGGCCCGCCGCGCGCAGCGCCCGCATCAGCAGAACTGCCAGCGGTTCCCGGTGCGGGTGCACCGCGAGCAGCGCGGACAGCTCGGCGATGGCGTCGTCGGTGCGCTCCAGCCGCAGCTGCAGGACCGCCTTGTCCTGGACCAGGGTGAGCCGCCGCTCGGTCAGCCGCAGCCGTTCCCCCTCCGCGAACGGCCCGGGCAGGCCGGCCAGCGGCTCGCCCCGGAACAGCCCGAGCGCGCCGGCGTACGCGTCCACCGAGGCGGCGACGTCGCCGGCCCGCGCCGCCGTGCCCGCGTCGGCGATCCTCGCTTCGAGTTCCTTCAGGTCCAGCGACACGCCTTCGCCGTCGAACCGGTAACCACCGCGGTCGCTGCCGATCACCGAGTCCTGGGTATGTTCGCCGGCCGCGCGCAGGCACTTGCGCAGCCGGTGCACGTACACCGGCACGACCCGGCCGCCGGTGCCCGGCGGCTCCAGTCCCCACACGCCGTCGAGCAGCTCCGCCGTGCTGACCGTGACGCCCGGCCGCAGCACCAGCCCGGCGAGCAGCGCCTGCTGGCGCACCGGCCCGAGGTCGAGCGCCCGCGGGCCGCGCCAGGCCCGCAGCGGGCCGAGCACGCTGAATCGCAGCCCGGACAAGGGTTCCGGCTCCGCGGAGCGCGGAGGCTCCGGCTCGGCGCCGCACCGGCCGGGCACGACGAGGCCGTGGTCGAACGCGTAGACGATCGCCGCGGCCCGGTCCCGCACTCCCAGCTTGGGGTACATCGCGGCGAGGTCGCCGCGTACGGTGGCCTCGGAAACCGTGCAGTTCAAAGCGATCTCGGCGTCGCTCAGCCCGCGGCCGACGGCGGTGAGCACGTCCAGCTCGCGCGGGGTGAGCAGCCCGGGCGGCGGGCCCGTGAGGTCCCCGGACGCGCGGCGGTAGGTGGTGAGCACCCGCCCGGTGACCGCGACGTCCAGCCACGCCTCGCCCGCCGCGACCGCGCGCACCGCGCGGATCAGGTCTTCGGCCGGGGAATCCTTGAGCACGTAGCCGACCGCGCCCGCGCGTAACGCGGCGGCGAGCAGCTCGTCGTCGTCGAACGTGGTCAGCGCGAGCACCGGCGGGCGCGGCCCCGTCGCGCGCAGCCGCCGCGTCGCCTCGATCCCGTCCACCTCGCGCATCCGCAGGTCCATCACGACGACGTCGACCTCACCCGCGGCGGCCAGCGCGGCCGGCACCCCGGCGCCGTCGGCGCACTCCCCCGCGATGACGAACCCGTCGCGGCGGCGCAGGATGGTGCGCAGCCCGGAGCGCACCAGCTCCTGGTCGTCGACGAGCAGCACCCGCACCGGCGGGACGGCAGCGGTCACGACTCGGCCCCGGGGGCCAGCGGCACGGTGACGTCGACGACCCAGTCCCCGCCCTCGGGCCCGGCGAGCAGCCGCGCGCCGAGCTGGTCCGCGCGGGCGGACATGCCGGCCAGGCCGGACCCGTCCCCGGCGGGCCGGGCGTCGGTGGACAGTCTATTTCGGACAGTCAGGCGGGCCTCACCCGGATCGATCCGCAGCCACACCGCCACGGCTGCCGCCGGGGCGTGTTTTACCGCATTGGCCAAGGACTCCTGTGCGATGCGGTAGAGCCCGAGCCCCACCGCGGGGCCGACCGCGCCCACGTCACCCTCCTCTTTGTACCGCGTGTCCAGCCCGGCCGCGCGGGTGTCCGCCACCAGTTCCGCGATGTCACCCGCGTCCGGCAGCGGCCGGGTGCCGGCGGGTTCGCGGGCGAGCAGCCCGACCGTCCGCCGGATGTCGGCCATGGCCGCCCGGCCGACCCGCTCGGCCTCGGTGAGCGCTGCCACCGCCTCGTCGATGTCACGGTCGGTCCGCAGCCCGTGCCGCGCGCCGGTCAGGTGCAGCAGGGTGATGCTCAGCGAGTGCGCGACGACGTCGTGCACCTCGCGCGCGATCCGCTGCCGCTCGGCCAGCATCGCCTGGTCGCGCACCGCGTCCTGCTTGCCGCGCTCGGCGTCCAGCGCCCGCACGTACCAGCGGAGCATGAACCCGGCGCACAGCCCGAGCAGGACGGCGAGCGTGTAGACGGAGAAGCCGACCAGCCCGACCGTCGCCCAGGCGACTCCGAGCACCCCGATCCCGGCGGCGGCCACCACGAACGCCAGCCAGCCCGCCGCGATCGCCGCCACCTCGGCGGTCAGCACGGCCAGCATCACCGGCGCGAAGTCCGGTACCACCGGGTGCGTGAGCAGCACCGTGACCGAAGCGAGCACCGTCAGCGATTTCGCCCAGGACGGCGCGATCCGCCCGGTCACCACCCACAGCAGCGCCGACGCCGCGGCGAGCAGCACGGCCGCCGTCATCGCCACCGGCGGGCGGCCGTCGCGCTCGGCGATCGCGACCACCAGGGGCAGCGCCGTGAACGCGCTGATGCCCAGAGGCGCCCACCAGGGCAGCGTGATCCCCGACCGGCTCAGGCCGTCGCCCAGCCGGACGCGGAACGCGTCCATGGCCTTCCCCCACATTCGGATCAGCCTAGTGGCGCGTGATTCCGCTTTGGTTACCTGGTTGCGGTGCGCCGGCCCCGGCTCCCAGCGCGGAATCCAGGAGGACTTCGGCCGCCGCCCGGGCGTGGCGGCCGTAACGGGGGTCGTCCAGGACCATGGCGCGGACGGCGGCGCCGTCGGCGAGGCTGACCAGTTGCTCGGCCAGCGGCTCCGCGTCCTCGACGCCCAGCTCGGCCACCAGCTCCGTGACCAGGCGGAGCATCACCAATTTCTGGGCGCGCGCGTACGCGTGCACCGCGTTGTCCGGGTCGGGGTACTCCGCCGCGGCGTCGAGGAACGGGCAGCCGCGCACCGGGCCGCCGGTCGGCTCCGGCAGGTCGAACAGGGCGAGGATCCGCTCGCGCGGCGGCAGGCCCGCGTGGGTCAGCACGTCGTGCAGCGTGCCGCCCGAGTCGGACAGGTCCGTCAGCTGGGCGACGACCAGCTCGTCTTTCGTCGGGAAATGGCTGTACAGCGTGCGTTTCGACACCGGCGCCGCGGCCGCGACCTGTTCCATGCTCGTGCCGGCGATGCCGTGGCGCGCGAACAACGCGCCCGCGGCGGCCAGCACCCGCTCGCGCCCGCCGCGCCCCGCCCGGCGGACCACGCCCGTCTTCTCAGCCATGCGTTAAGTGTACAGCAGCGTTTACCTAAGGCCTGGACAGCTGCTACGGTTTAAGTACACGCGATCGTTTACCTAAGCGCAGGAGGACTCCCCATGACCACAGCTGCCGGCACCGACCTGGTCACCGCCGCCGAGACGCTGATCCGTGGCCGGCGGGCGATCCGCTCGTTCCGGCCGACGCCCGTGCCCGAGGAGACGCAACGGGCGATCTTCGCGCTGGCGGCCACCGCCCCGTCCAACTCGAACGCCCAGCCCTGGCAGGTCGAGGTGGTCAGCGGGCGGACGCGGGACGCCCTCGCCGACGCCCTCCAGGCCGCGCACGCCCGCGGCCGCCGTTCGGTCGATTTCCCGTACAGCGAGGACATCTACACCGAGGTGCACCAGAAACGGCGTGCGGCCGCGGGCGGTGCCCTTTACGGCGCACTGGAAATCGGCCGCGACGACCACGACGCGCGCGACGCCTACAACGCGGAGAGCCTGCGTTTCTACGGCGCCCCGCACGTCGCGTTGCTCTTCGCGCCCGACACGGCGGAGGCCCGGCTCGCGGCGGATGTCGGGATGTACGGCCAAACCCTGCTGCTGGCGATGCAGGCGCACGGCGTGGCGAGCTGTCCGCAAGGACTGCTGAGCTTCTACGCGGACACGGTGCGGGACACGCTCGGCGTCCGCGGCGGGAAGCTGCTCTTCGGGATCTCCTTCGGTTACGCCGACGACCACGCCCCGGTCAACCGGATCGAGGTGACACGGGCGCCGCTCGACGAGACCACGCGCTTCCACCGCTGAGTCCACTGCTGGTGAATCCACTGCTGTTGAATCCACTGTGGAATGTTCACAGCTCGATCCCGTCGTGGGAAGACCGGCTAGGACCGGTGCGCAGGTGCGCCCGCATTCCCTGCGGCCCGAACAGGATCAGCAGTTCGACCGCGCCGCCGTCGGCACTGCCCAGCCAGTGCGGCAGGGCCGTGTCGAACTCGGCCGCCTCCCCGGGCGCCACGATCAGGTCGCGCTCGCCGAGCACCAGCCGCAGCCGGCCGTTGAGGACGTACAGCCATTCGAAGCCCTCGTGTGTCTGCAGCGTCGGTTCGAGCGGTTCCGGCCGGGCGGGGATGATCATCTTGAACGACTGCATCCCGCCCGGCCGCCGGGTCAACGGCACGAAGACCATCCCGAACCGCCGGATCGGCTTCAGGTGGATCCTCGGGTCGCCGGTGCGCGGGGCGCCGACGAGGTCGTCCAGCGGGACGCCGTAGGTACCGGCCAGCGGCAGCAGCAGTTCCAGGGTCGCCCGGCGCTGCCCGCTCTCCAGCCGGGACAGGGTGCTCTCCGACACCCCGGTCGTCGCCGCGAGGTCGGCGAGGGTGATGCCGCGTTCGCGGCGCAGGGCGCGCAGCCGGGGCCCGACCGCGTCGAGCACGTCGTCCATTCGATGGTCCACGGGCCCATCTTGCCGGAACCGCAAGTTCTCGTGCCAGAACCGGGCGAGCCTGGCAACACTGACCGCATGACCGAACGAGTCCTGAAGAGCACCACCGCCCGCCGCCGCGGGGACACCCCGCCGCCCCGGCCCGGAGGCAGCGAGGCCGAAACCCTGCGCGGCTTCCTCGACTACCTGCGGGCTTCGATGGCCGCGAAGGTCGACGGCGCCCCCGAACCGCAGGTCCGCACCGCCGGGGTGCCGTCGGGCACGAACCTGCTGGGCCTGCTCAACCACCTCACCTTCGTCGAGCGCGCGACCTTCCTCGGCGAGAAGGTGACCAGCTGGCCGGCGACGTTCCAGGCCGCGCCCGCCGACAGCGTGGCCGACGTCGTCGCCCGCTACCAGGAGACGGTCGAGCGTGCGAACGCCGTCCTCGACGGCTGCACCGACCTCGGCGCGCCGATCCCCCGGCCGGGAAGTCCCGCTCCCAGCGTCCGCTGGGCGCTGACGCACCTGATCGAGGAGACCGGCCGTCACGCGGGCCACGCGGACATCCTCCGCGAGCTGATCGACGGCGCCACCGGGCGCTGAAACCCGTAACGAGAAAAGGACTTCATGATCACCGCACCACGCCGGCCCGCGCCGGCGACCGTCATGCTCGCCTTCCTGCTGGCGATCGGCACCGCGGCCTGCTCCACGCCTGCCGCCGACGTGCCCCCGTACGCCGCCGCGACCCAGAACGACCCGAAGTTCACGAGCACCTTCCGGCACGAGTTCGCCGACGTCGACGGTGTCAAGATGCACTACGTGACCGGCGGCAAGGGCTCGCCCGTGGTGCTGCTGCACGGCTGGCCGCAGACCTGGTACGGCTGGTGGCCGGTCATGCCGGCGCTGGCCGAGCACCACACCGTCTACGCCGTGGACCTCCCCGGGCTGGGCGACAGCGCCGGTTCCCCGACCGGCTACGACAAAGCGACCCTGGCGCGGTACGTGCACACCCTGATCGCCGGCCGGCTCGGGGTGCGGGACGCCACCGTCGTCGGGCACGACCTCGGCGCCGCGGTGGCCTTCCAGTACGCCGACCAATTCCCCGCCGACACCACCCGGCTCGGCTACCTCGACCTGCCGCTGCCCGGGCCCGCGATCAACGCCGCCACGTACCGGACCTTGAGCTGGCACATCGCCTTCCACTCCCAGCCCCGGGTGCCGGAGGCGGTGGTCGGCGACGACGTCCGCGCGTACCTGGCACTGTTCTACCCCCAGGTTTCCTTCGGTGGCACGGCGTTCGGCGGAAGCGCGGACCGTTCCCCGTTCACCGGCGCCGAGATCGACGAGTACGCGCGAACCTACAGCCGGCCCGAGGTCCTTTCGGGCGGCTTCGACCTTTACCGCTCCCTCGACAAGGACGTCCGCGACACCGTGGCGGCGCCACCGACCCAGGTGCCGACCCTGCTCATGACCGCGCAGGGGCAGCTCGACGCGATCCGCGCCACCGTGGCCCCGCGCGTCACCGACATCGTGCGCGCGGTGGACGTGCCGCACGCGGGACATTGGCTCGTCGAAGAAAACCCCCAGTTCGTCACCGCGGAGCTGCTGCGCTTCCTCGGCGGCTGACCGGGTCCAGCGTGGCGACCAGCGGCTGGACGGAGGCCGTCAGGTGGTCGCGCAGCCAGCGGGAGGCGGGGTCGCCGTCGAGCCGGCGGTGCCAGCCCAGCTCGACGTGGACCGTGGGCAGGTCCAGCGGAACCTCGTGCCACCGCACGGGAACGCCCCGTTCGACCAGGTGCTGGGCCATCACCCGGGACACCAGGCAGATGGCGTCCTCCTCCAGCGCGATCAGGGACGCCACAGCGTAAGAGGGGACGACCGCGACGACCCGGCGGGAGCGGCCCACGCGGTCCAGCGCCTCGTCCAGCGGACCGCGGGCGAGGCCACGGCGGGAGGCGGAGATGTGCGGGTACGCGCACAGGTCGTCCACCGTCAGCGCCGGGGCCCGGCCCAGGGCCGAGTGCGCCGCCACCAGCGCGACGAAGTGGTCCGAGAACAGCGGCCGGGTCACCAGGTCCGGCGGGGTCGGCCCGGTCAGCCCGATTTCGAGGTCGAGCGAGCCGTCGCGGAGCTGATCGGGTTCCTTCGAGTCCTGGGTGACGAACCGCAGGCGGACCTCCGGCGCCTCGGCCGAGATCCGCTGGATCAGGCGCGGCGCGAGCACCGGGACGAGCCCGTCGTTGACCCGGATGGCGAAGGTGCGCTGCCAGGTCCGCGGGTCGGGCCCCGCGGGGTCGGCCCGGAGGGTGGCCGCGGCCTCCAGCAGCGCCTTGACCTTGGCCGCCGAGGCCAGGGCGAACGGCGTGGGCACGAGGCCGCGGCCGGCGCGCACCAGGATCTGGTCGTTCATCGCCTCCCGCAGCCGGCCCAGCGCCCGGCTGGTGGCCGGGACGGACAGGTGGAGCCGGGCCGCGGCCGCCGACACGCTGGCGGTGTCCATCAGCACGTCGAACACCCGCAACAGGTTGAGGTCGAGCTGGTCGGCCATGGGCGCCTCCGTTCGGGTTTGCGTCAGACGCAAAGTATACGTGTCAAGCATGCATTGGACATCAAGCCAGATCGGCCAGAGACTGGATCCATGATCAGCGCAGCAACGAAAACCACGGCCCGCATCGTCCGGCCGTCCGCCTACGGCACCCCCGACGTGCTCGCCGTCTTCGACACCCCGGTGCCGCGGCCGGCCGCCGACGGCGTGGTCGTCGAGGTCCGGGCCGCCGGGGTCAACCCCATCGACTGGAAGCTCTACAGCGGCGCCTTCCACGCCGTCGACAAGAAGAACGAGGACGCCGCCGGGGTCGCCGGCGAGGCCCTGCCCGCCATCGGCCTGGAGTGCGCGGGCGTGATCACCGCGATCGGCCCGGAGGCGGCCGGGTTCGGGATCGGCGACGAGGTGATCGTCTTCCCCGTCACCGCCGCCTACGCCGACTACGTCACCGCGCCCGTCTCCTCCCTGACCCCCAAGCCCGCGGGCCTGGGCTGGGCCGAGGCCGGGGCGCTGATGCTCGTCGGCACCACCGCCGTGCACACCCTGCACGCGGCCGGCGTGGGCGAGGGCGACACCGTGCTCGTCCACGGCGGGTCCGGCGGGGTCGGGCTGATGGCTGTGCAGCTGGCGGCCGCCCGGGGCGCGACCGTGATCGCCACGGCCGCGGAACGCAACCACGGCCTGCTGCGTGAGCTCGGCGCCATCCCCGTGGCCTACGGGGATGGGTTGCTCGACCGCGTGCGCGCCGTCGCGCCGGGCGGGGTCACCGCCGCCGTCGATCTCGCCGGCACCGCCGAAGCGCTCGACACCTCGCTGGAACTCGTCGCCGACCGGCAGCGGATCGCCTCGATCGCCGGCACCGACCGGCGCGCCACCGCCGGGATCAAGGTGCTCGGCTACGGGCCCGGCCAGGACGCGGGCGCCGAAGTCCGCAACGCCGCCCGCGCCGAGCTGGCCGCTCTCGCGGGCACGGGCGAGCTGCGGGTCGTCGTCGACGCCGTCTACCCGCTGCACGAGGCGGCGAAGGCGCATCAGGCCGGGATCGACGGGCACGCCCCCGGAAAGCTCGTGCTGATCCCCTGAAACCGTTCCCTGCAAACGAAAAGACAGGAGGGCAGAACGATGAAGCACACGGAGGAGGCGCCGCTTTTCGACGTCGCCGTGGTCGGGTGCGGCCCGGTGGGCCTGATGCTCGCGGCCCTGTTGGGAAAGGCGGGGCATTCCGTCGTGGCGCTCGAGCGGTATCCGGGCCCCTACGGCCTGCCCCGGGCCGCGAGCTTCGACGGCGAGATCATGCGCGCGCTGGCCGGCCTGGGGATCGCCGCCGAGCTGGCGCCCTCCCTGTATCCGCAGAAGGCTTACGAATGGCGCAACGGCGCGGGTGAGCTCCTGATCAAGATGGACTGTCGGGAGGTCGGCGACAGCGGCTGGCCGGACATGACCATGTTCCACCAGCCGGACCTGGAGCACGCGCTGTACTCGCGGTGCGCCGCGCTGCCGAGCGTCGACATCCGTTACGGCACCACGGTTACCGGCCTGACGCAGGCCCGCGACCACGTCACCTTGCAGTCCGCGGACGGTGACACGGTCTCGGCCCGTTACGTGGTCGGTTGCGACGGCGGGAACAGCTTCGTCCGGGAAGCCCTGGCCGTCGAGCAGGACGATCTCGGCTTCGCCGAGCCCTGGCTGGTCTGCGATTTCGCGCTCCGGCGCCCGGCGGCGGAGCTGGGACTGCCGTCGTGCGTGCAGATCGGCGATCCCGAGGAGCCGACCACCATCCTGACCACGGGGGTGGACCGCCAGCGGTTCTGCTTCATGCTCGACGACGCCGGGGAACACGAAACCCACCGCACCCCGGACGCCGCTTGGGCCCGGGTGAGCCGCTACCTTTCCCCGGACGACGCCGAGATCGTGCGGGTCGCCACCTACGTCTTCCGGTCGCTGGTCGCGCGGCGGTGGCGTGACGGCCGGGTCCTGCTCGCCGGGGACGCCGCGCACCAGATGCCGCCGTTTCTGGGCCAGGGCATGTGTTCGGGCCTGCGGGACGTGCTGAACATCGCGTTCAAGCTGGATCTCGTGCTGCGGGGAGTCCAGGACGCCGACGTGCTCGACACGTACCAGAGCGAACGGGAACCGCACGTGCGCGGGGTGATGGCCACGAGTGTGGAGCTGGGCCGTCAGCACACGGTGCGGGATCCGGCGCTGGCCCGCGAACGCGACGCGAAGCTGGTAGCGCGCCACGCCTCGCTCGAGGAGCCGGAGCGCATCGTGCTGCCGGACCTCGGCCCCGGTCTGCTCGGCCGGGGCGGCGGCCGGCTGTCGGTCCAGGGCCGGGTCAGCAACGGGCGGAGGACCGGCCGGCTCGACGACGTCGTCGGCGGGGGTTTCCGCCTGCTGGTCACCGAGGAGGCCCTGCCCACGCTCGACCTGGCCGCGCTCGGTGCGGCCGGCGTCAAGGTCGCCGGGTTCGGCTCGTCCGCCGGAGGGTCCGTCGTGATCGACTCGGACGGCACGCACCGGCGCTGGCTTTCCGGCCTCGGCGCTGTCGCGGCGGCCGTGCGCCCCGACAACTACGTCTTCGCCGCCGGGGCGGACGCGCGGGAGGTGGCGGGAGAACTGCTGGCGATCCTCGTTCCCGGAAGCCGGAACTGATCCGGTTTCCGGGAACGAGGGCCTGCTTCGAGAAGGCCGCCTACTCGGACGGCAGTTTCCCGGCCCACGCCGTCAGGACCGCGGCGTAGCGGGCCGGTTCGGTCGTGTGCATCACGTGCGCCGCGTCGGGGAACGACTGGTAGTCCACGGGAACGCCGGCCGCGCGGATGATCGCCTGGGCCTGGCCGGCCTGCAGGTCCGACACCGCGCCGGCGGATTCACCGGTCTCCGGGTCGGTGGCGCGCGCGTGGTGGGTCAGCAGCATCGGCGCCTTCACCTGCGACAGCATCCGGTCGTGCGGGCAGTGGAGCCCGACCGTTCCCTCGAAGAACACACGAGCCCACTCCGGGTCGTACTCCTTCAGGTTCTGCGGCGGCTCGGCTGTGCCCGACTGCCGGCTCGCCATCTCGGACGGCGACGCCTGGGCGGCGGCGGTGAATCCGGCCCAGTCGCCCACGGACCACTGGTCGCCGAGGTGGTCGCGGTACAGCTCGAACACCGGGCCCGCCCCCTGGCGGATGCCGGTCCCGTGGGCCGGGGCGAGTTCGGACGAGAACAACGGCGCGTCCTCGCAGAGCGCGCCGCGGATCTGGCCGGGCATCGCGTAGGCGGAGAGCCAGGCCGCGAGCACTCCGCCCGAAGAGCAGCCCGCCACGACGACCGGCCGCCGGACGACCAGCGCGAGGAACCGCACCAGGTCGTTGCCGAAGTTGTCGAGGCTGTAGCGCTTCGGCGTCCAGGTGCTGCGGCCCTGGCCCCGGAGGTCGACCGCGAACACGTGGAAGTCCTTTGCCAGCAACGCCATGGCGGCCTCCTAACTCCACCACGACCCGGTCTGCTCCGGCAGCAGGAGCAGCGCGGGCTTGTCCGGCGTGCCGGCCTCGGCGTAGTTGAGGACAACCTCGCCGAGGTCGGCCTGCTGCTCCGGGAACGCGTGCGGGACGAAGACGTTTCGTGCCGAAGGCGTCACCTGTACCGACATCGCATTTCTCCTTCTGGGGTGAGGCGCTCCGCCGCTACTTCCCCGCAGAGGAATCCGGCCGGCGGGCTGTTGATCACCAACCCCACTCTAGGCCGCCGGACCGGACGTGCCAGGAAGTGTGACACCCAGGCTCGGCCCGGCGCCGGCGTCAAGCGCCGTACGTGGCCTGCTTCACGGCGAACACGTTGCGGCTCCCGACGGTCTCCTGCAGGCTCCACAGCAGGTCCGCGTTGGCCGTGTCTTCCCAGTAGGAAAGGCTTTCCCCGCCGCCGACCCAGGCGTGGGTGGCGGCGCCGGTGGCCGGCGTCCAGTAGTAGAGCTTCTTGTCGCCCGAGGAGTTGAACCACCACCGCCCGTTGTGCGACGCGACGCCGTTCAGCTTGTACCAGGGCAACTGCAGGGCTTCGCTGGCCGTGGTCGAGGCGGCGAACGTCGTGGCCCCCGGGCCGAACGGGAAGCGGATCGCGCGCGGCGGGCGGTTCGGGTAGTCCTCGCAGCCGGACGGGCAGGTGTACTCCGCCATCACGATCGACTTGCTGACGCGGTCCAGTGAGATCGACGACCAGGCCAGGGCGGCGTTCGACGTCGTGCTCGCGGTGATGGTGCCGACCTGCGGCAGGGCGTACGCATAGTTGTGGGCGTAGTAGGTGCTGCCGGTCTGGTGGCCGATCTGGTCCGCGGTCCCGCCGGTGTTCGTCTTGAGGATCTTGCGCATGTCGAACACGCGCATGCCGTGCCCGGTGTCGGCGACGTACAGGTAGTCGCCGTACCAGGAGACGCCGCCGGCGTGGATCGGGATGTCCTTGAAGTCCGGCGCGGCCGCGGTGCCGGTCGGCTGCACGAGCAGGATCTTGCGGTACTTGTCGGGATAGGTCGCGTCCCAGTCGGCCAGGATGATCCGGCTGCGCTGCTGGGCGCCGCCGCACGCGGTGTCGGTGTACCAGCTGGTGACCACGAGCTGGTGGCCGTCGTAGTTGCCGCTGTTGGCCGTGCCCACCGCGTCACGGCTGGTGGTGATGCCCTGCGGGTAGCTCTTGCAGTCGGAGTTGTCCCCGGAATCGAACCGGAAACCACCGGACAGCCCGGCGACGGAGAAGGACGACGGCAGCGCGGTCCGGTCGAGGTTCGCGTTGTCCATCACCGTGTGGACGGGCGCGGTCCCCACCTTCGAGACCAGCGCCGAGTTGATCGCGTCGAACTGGGTGTAGTTCGCGCTGAGCGTGAACTGGCCGGTGGGCAGGGTCGTCGGGCCGGCCGCGGCGAAGGCCGGCGCGGTGAGCACCCCGGCGGCCAGCGTTCCGGCGGCTGCCAGTGCCGATACAAGCAGGGCCGACGCGAGCAGGGCAGAACGACGTACTGACATGAATCCCCCAGGAGTCGAGTCAACCCCGCCACGCTAGGGCTCCCCTGGGCAGCCGCGCAAGAGCCCGCCGGATTACGGCGCGGGCTCCGCGAGCGTCAGCACGGCGCGCGCCTGCTCGACCATCGCGACATCGAGGAACGTCCCGTCGGCGAGGGCGATCGCGCCGACGCCCGCCGCCGTGGCACCGGCGACGCGCGCCATGACCTCCTTGGCGCGCAAGACTTCCCGCGGCGTCGGCAGGAACGCGGACCGGATCGTCTCCAGCTGCGCCGGGTGGATCGCCGTGCGGCCGCGGAACCCGAGCGCGCGGCCCACCCGGCACGAAGCCGCCAGTCCTTCGAGGTCACGGACGTTCGGGTACACCGACATCGCGGGCGGCGGCAGGCGCGCCGCCCGGGCCGCGACGATCACCCGGCTGCGCGGCCACGCCAGCGCGGCCTCGTCCTCGACCTGCAGGTCCGAGCGCAGATCCGCCTCCCCGAGGGCGATCGAGGCGATCGCGGGCGAGGCCGTCGCGATCTGCAACGCCCGCTCGACACCCAGCGCGGACTCGATCAGCGCGTGCACTTCACGGCCCGGCAACGCGGCCGCCAGCGCCAGGATCTCTTCCGGCGACTCGACTTTCGGGACCCGCACGCCCACCGTGAGCGGAAGACCGGCGACCGCCACGAGGTCGGCTTCGTGCCACGGCGTGCCCGGGTGGTTCACGCGCACCTGCGCCGGGCAGGCGACGGAGGCGAGCAGCCGGACCGCGTTCGCGCGGGCCTCGTCCTTGTGCGCGGGCGCGACCGCGTCCTCAAGATCGACGAGCACCACGTCGGCCGCGGACTCCAGCGCCTTGCGCACCCGGTCCGGCCGGTCGGCGGGGGTGTAGAGGAAGGTCAGCGGCGGGGTCATACCGCTCCCCCGTCCCGGAGTTCGGCGACGCGCTCGGCCGAGAACCCCAATTCACGGAGCACGGCGTCGGTGTCCGCGCCGTGCGGGCGCCCGGTGAACCGGATGACGCCGTCGTTGCCCGACAGCCGGAACAGCGGTCCCTGCATCAGCATCGGCCCGAGTTCGGGGTCCTCGATCTCGTGGATCGTGCCCAGCGCCCGGAACTGCGGGTCTTCGACGATGTCGGCGGCGTCGTAGATCGGGGCGACCGCGGCCTGGGCCTGTTCGAACGCGGCGACGACCTCGTCCCGGGTGCGCTGAGCGATCCAGCCGCCGACGGCCTCGTCCAGTTCGTCGGCGTGCTTCGCCCGGTCGGCTCCGCGCGCGAACCACGGCTCGTCCACGAGATCGGGCCGGCCGACCAGGCGGACGACGCGCTCGGCCACCGACTGCGCCGAGGTGGAAACCGCGACCCACTGCCCGTCCACGGTCCGGTAAGTGTTGCGCGGGGCGTTGTTGATCGAACGGTTGCCCGTGCGCGGCTGAACGCTCCGTAGCTGGTCCCAGCGGGTGATCTGGGGTCCGAGCATGGCCAGGATCGGTTCGATGATGGCGGTGTCGACGACCTGCCCCAGCCCGGTGGTGCCGCGCGCGGCGAGCGCCACCATCACCGCGTACGCCGTGGCCAGGGACGCGACCCCGTCCGCGAGCCCGAACGGCGGCAGCGTCGGCGGGCCGTCCGGCTCACCGGTCGTCGCCGCGAAACCGCTCATCGCCTCGGCCAGGGTGCCGAACCCGGGCCGCGAGCTGTACGGGCCGAACTGCCCGAACCCGGTGACCCGCGCGAGCACGAGCCGCGGGTTCCGCGCCGACAGCACGTCGTAGGACAGTCCCCACCGTTCCAGCGTGCCGGGCCGGAAGTTCTCGATCACCACGTCCGCGGTGGCGGCGAGCGCGAGGAACACCTCACGGCCGCCGTCACTGCCGAGGTCGATGGTGACGGCGCGCTTGTTCCGGCCGAGCGTCTTCCACCACAGGTTGACGCCGTCCTTGGCCGCCCCGTGGCCGCGCGAAGGGTCGGGACGGCGCGGGTGCTCGACCTTGATCACGTCGGCCCCCATGTCGCCCAGGTGCATCGCGGCCATCGGGCCGGCGAACAGGGTGGACGCGTCGACGACACGGAGCCCGGCCAGCGCGCCGGCGGCGGGATCACGGGAGACGGTCACGCCGTCACCTCCGCCGGGAGGTCCCAGGCGCAACGGAAGCCGACCGTCGCGCCGCGCGCCAGGCCGAGCCCGGGCAGCAGCAGCTTCACGCTGTAGTCCGGCGCGTGCCGGCCGCCCTCGACGTACCACTCCGAGCCCTCGGCCCGGTAGTCGCTGCCGCCCTTCAGCATCACGAACCGCGTGCGCCCGTCGGAGTGCTCGCTCTCGGTCCAGTTCCACACCGCGGGTTCGCCGCGACGCAGGCCGCCGGTCTCCCCCGCCAGCTGCCATTCGTCCTCGGTCGGCAGCCGCCCGCCACGCCACGCGCAGTACGCCCGCGCGTCGTCGAGATCGACGTACGTCACCGGCGCATCGCCGTCACCCCCGGGGCAGAACCGGTGCGGCTGGGCGGGCCGATAGCCGGTGGCGGCCACGAATTCGGCGAACTGCGCGTTCGTCACCTCGGTCACCGCGACCGCCACGGGTGCAGTCAGCTCGCCGTCGCGCTGCAGCGTCCGCGCGTCGTGCAGCCGGGGCGGCAGCGGCTTCCACTCGTCGACGTACGGCGCGCCCTGGTACATCCCGGTCTCGCGGGCGCGGTACCGGACCGTCAGCACGTACGGCCCGGCCGGGACGACCACGGCGTCCGCTTCCGGCGCGCCCGACGTCCTTTGTGGACGCACGCGGGTGGCCAGGCGGTGCGGGAAGCGGGCGTCCGGATCGTGCCGCAGCCCGGCGAGCGCGTCACGGAGTTCCGGCAGCCACGCGGGTTCTTCCGCGAAGCCGAGGGCCGCACCGATCCCCCGGGCCGGTACCCCGTCCAGGAGGTCGACGCCCGGCAGCGGGCCGTGGTAGTCGGTCTCACCACGGTTGACCAGCGTCCACAGCGTCACGCCGTCCAGCTCCCAGCTCGACGCGTAGATCCCGGCCGCTTCGGGGGCCGGCTCGGCGAGCGGGGTCCACGAACCGTGCAGCAGCAGCTCGCTCGCCGCGCGCTGGATCGTGACCATCCGCCGCACGGTCGCCGCGTCCCGGCGCGACCAGCCGACCCAGACGCCGAAGACGACCTCCCAGACCATCACCCCGACGCCGTTGAGCCACGCCGACTGCAGCTCCTCCGAGTGGTCGCGGTGCCAGCGCCGGACGTGGTGCTGCATGTGCCGCCGCTCGTACCAGTGCGAGCGCAGGACGCCGGGCACGGGTGAGTCGGCGAAGAACTGGGCCCACGACGCGGCGTGGTCCTCGATCCGCTCGACCGCGAGCTTGGACTCGCCCTCCAGCACGAGGCCGGGACGGGCCGCCTCCAGCCGCGCGACGAACTCCGGCTCGGCTTTTTTGAGGGTGTCGAGGAAAACCCCGTCCACGCCGAAGCCGGCGACGAGCGCGGCCAGCTCGGTGCGGTCGTCGCCGGCGCGGCGGGTGCCGACGTCCCACGGGTTGTAGTCGGCGAAAACGTGCAGCCCAGCGTCGTGCAACGCGGTGATCAGGTCCGCCAGGCCGGGCACGTCGCGGTAGAAGTCCCACTGGTTACGGTCGTCGAGGCCGATCACCGGGTAGGCGTGCCACAGCACCACCGCGTCCAGGCCGCCGAAGCGCGCCCGGGCGTCGGCCAGGAACCGATCGGGCGTGAACTCGCCTTTTTCGAAGGAGTAGAGCAGTTCGTCCCACAGCCACACTTGCGCGACGGCGTAGCAAGTCGCCGCCCACGCACTGGCCGGACGCTCGTAGGCCGCGCCCGTGTAGCCGTGGCGCCGCCGCGCGTCTTCGCGCCACACGCGCAAGTTCTCACGCCACGCGGGCCAGTCGGCCGGGTCGGCGGGCGCAGCGAAGATCTTCGCCTCGTCCAGCGCGAGCAGCGCTTCGGCGGTGAGCGCGGCCGGCACCTCCGCCGGCCGGTCGATCGGACGCGGGACAAGCGGGTCGAACGGGACGGTCATCGCACCTTTTCTCCGGCCGCCGCCTCGGCGACCTCTTCGGCAGTCGGGACGGCGGACTGCGCGCCCGGGCGCGTCACCGCCAGCGCGCCCGCCACGCAGGCCTCTCGGGCGGCTTCGGCGAGGCCGACGCCCCGGGCCAGCGCCGCGGCCAGCACACCGCAGAACGTGTCCCCGGCGCCGGTCGTGTCGACGGCGTCCACGCGGATTCCCTTGACCCGCGATGGTTCCCGGCCTCGTTCCAGGACGAGGCAGCCGTCTGACCCGAGGGTGACCACGGCCGACGGCACCCGCTTCAGCAGCTCCTCCGGAGCGCCCGCGAGATCGGCGGCTTCATGCTCGTTCACCACGAGCACGTCGACCGCGGCCCACACGTCGGAGGGCAGCACGCGTGACGGCGCCGCGTTCAGCACCAGCGGCGCGCCCGGCCGGCGGGCCGCCGCGGCCGCCGTCACCACTTCCAGCGGGATCTCCAGCTGGGTCAGGACCACGTCGGCGTCGGCGATCCGCTTGACCTGCGCGGCACCGAGCCGGAGCCGGTCGTTCGCGCCCGGCGCGACGACGATCGCGTTCTCGCCGTCCGGAGCCACGCTGACGAAAGCCGTCCCGGTGGGTGCGCCGACCCGTTCGACGAGGTCGGTCCGCACCCCGGCCCCGCTCAGCGACGCGAGCAGCAGGTCCGCGGCCTCGTCCTCGCCGAGGGCGCCGATGAACGTCGTGTCCGCTCCCCCGGCCCGCGCGGCGGCGACAGCCTGGTTCGCGCCCTTGCCGCCGGGATGACGGCGCAGCCCGCCGCCGAGGATCGTCTCCCCGCCGCGCGGCGGGCGCGGCACGTCGACCACGAGGTCGGCGTTCGCCGAGCCGACCACGACCACCCGCCCGGTCACGACGGGCCCCGGTCCGCGAGCGCGGCCGTGCGGGCGGCGAGGTCCACTATGGACTGCTCGCCGCCAGGCAGCGAAGTCGCGATCCGCCCGTCCAGCGGTTTCGTCCAGTACTCGCCGATGCCGTCCGGCCCGCGCAGCGCGCCGGCCACACCCCCGACGGTCGCCGCCGCGGAATCGGTGTCCCAGCCGGCCGTGACCGCGATCGAGACGCTCGGGCCGAACTCTCCCCCGCCCTTGGCCAGCGCGTACGCGATGACGGCCGCGTTGTTGAGCACGTGCACCCAGTGCAGGTCCCCGTAAGCCGCGTGCAGCCGGTCGAGCCCAGCGCGGACATCGCCTTCCGAAGCCGCTTCCCGCCCGAGCCGCGCCGCGGTGGCGAGGCGGCTGCGCGGCGGGATCACGGTGGCAGCGGCGTCGAGGACCTCGTCGACGGAGCCGCACACCATCGCCGCCGACGCGAGCGCCGCGGCCCACATCGCGCCGTAAACGCCATTGCGCGTGTGGCTGAGCCGGGCGTCGGCCCACGCCAGCCGCGCGGCGCCCCGCACGTCGCCCGGACTGACCCAGCCGAAGACGTCCGCGCGGATCAGCGCGCCGATCCACTCCCGGAACGGGTTCTGGTGGGTCGCGGTCTCCGGCACCGGCCGGGCGTCGAGGATGTTGCGGTAGGCCGCGCGCTCCGCGGTGAACACGCGGCCCGCCGGGAGGTGGTCGAGCCACAGCTGCGCGACGTCGTCGGTGCCGAAGCCGCGGCCATGGGTTTCGAGCAGGGTGAGCGCGAGGATCGGGTAGTTGAGGTCGTCGTCCTCGGGCATCCCGTGGATGTTCTCTTCCAGCGAGGTCGGGGCCGAGCGCCGGTTCCACGGCCACCGCGCGGCCACGTCGGCGGGCAGCCCGGCCGCGGTGAACCACCGGTCGAGCGGCCAGCGCCCGGTGGCGCGCAGGATCTCCTCGATGCCCTCGCGCGGGATCTTCTCCACCGGCTTGCCGAGCAGGCACCCGGCGGCCCGGCCGGTCCAGGCCCCGAGCAGCCGGTCACCACTGCCGCCGACAGCACTGCCGCCGCCCGGCAGCTCCGGTGCGGGTGGCAGCGAGGCGAGGATCGCCTCCCAGCCGTCCGGCTCGTCCGGCGCCGGGGCGGCGGGCAGCGAGTCCAGCTGGTCGAGCAGTTCCCGCGCCAGCGCCCGCAGCCGCGGTGACGCCGGACGCGGGCCCGCGCCGCTCACCGCGGGCACGGGGTCACCGCCCGCCGCGGCCCACCGCGCGCGGACCCCGAAGGTGTCCTTGCCCTCCACAGTGGACTGGACCAGCTCGTGCGCGAGCAGGTCCTCGGGCTGGGCCCAGGTCAGCCTCACGCCGGCTCTCCCACGATGACGGCGTCGAGCGTGTCGAGCGCGCTGAGCCGGGCCAGCGCCCGCTCGCGGTCGGCGCGGAGGATGTCGGCCGCGGCCGAGCCCAGGAGCCGTCCGGTCTCCCGCAGGTCCATCCGGCTGGCGTCGCCGATCGCGTCGACCCACTCCGCGGGCACGGCCTCGGTCCCGCCGAGGCCCGCGCAGACCGCGCCCGCCATCACGGCGATCGAGTCCGCGTCCCGGCCGTAGTTGACGGCGGCGAGCACCGCGCCCCGGAAGCCGCCCCGGTGCGCCAGCACGAACGCCAGCGCGGCGGGCAGCTCCTCGATCGACTTCGTGCGCGACGGGCGCCGCGCGTCCATCGACATCTGCCGGTACTCCGGGCCCACCGAGTCGAACGGGGCGACCGTCTCCCGGACCAGCCGGGCGAGCGCGCGCTCCTCGTCGTCGCCGGCCGGCGGGGTGGTCCAGCCGCCGAACACGTCGACGACCGCCTGGAGCGCCGCTGCGGTGCCGTCGTGCGCGACGTCGAGCGCGGCCTTCACCACGTCGTCGAGGCTCGCGCCCGGGGCGGCGGCGGCCGCGACCATCGCGGCCAGCACCCCGGCCGCCTCACGCCCGTAACTCGACTGGTGCGCGCCGGTGAGGTCGATCGCCTCGGCGTACGCGCCGCGCGGGTCGCCCGCGTTCACGATCCCGACCGGGGCGACGTACATCGCCGCGCCGCAGTTGACCACGTTGCCCACGCCGGCCTCACGCGGGTCGACGTGCCCGTAGTGCAGCCTCGCGACGATCCACTTCTCCGCGAGGAACACCCGCTGCAGCAGCAACGCCGTCGACTCCAGCTCGGGCACCCACCGCGGCTCGCCGATCATCAGCGGCACCACGTCCTCGGCCATCGCGTACGCGTCGAGGTGCGCGCGGCGCTTCGCGTACACCTCGACCAGCGCCCGCGTCATGAGGGTGTCGTCGGTGATGTGCCCGTCGCCCTTGTGGTACGGCGCGATCGGGCGGGCGTCCTGCCAGTTCGGGTACCAGGGGCCGACGATGCCGGTCACCCGCCCGCCGTGGCGCTGTTCGATCTGCTCGGGGGTCCAGCCCTCGACGGCGCCGCCGAGCGCGTCGCCCACCGCCGCGCCGGTGATCACCGCGACGGCCCGGTTTTCCAGCCAGGTCAAGAATCCGCTCCTGTCCGCTTCACTTGGTGACGCTCTTCCAGCCGTCTTCGAGCTGGCTCTTGAGCCCGTTCGCGTCGACCTGCCGCGCGAGGAACCGCTGGTACGCCGGCGTCGCGACGGTGTCCTTCCACTGCGCGTACTTGCCGGCGAACAGGTACGGCGCCGACGTCAGGTACTGGCCCGAGGCGAGGATGGTGCCCCAGCCGTTCTTCGAGCCGAGCTTGGTGGTCAGCGCCTGGCGCGCCGAGGTGGTCGGCGGGATCAGCGCGTCGGCCTCGTTCATCGCGGCGAGGTTTTCCGTGCTGGTGAAGAAGTCCACGAACTGCGCGGCCTCCTTGACGTGCCCGGAGTCCTTGTTCACCGACAGCGTCTGCGGGTTCGCGGCCTGGTCCGGCCCGGCCGGGCCCGCCAGCGGCGGCAGCACGATCCAGTCGAAGCCCTTCGGCGCGTCCTTCTCGATGTTCACCGCCTGGTAGGAACCCTGGACGGTCATGGCGGTCTGGCCCGCGTAGAACGGCGCGAGCGCCTTCGTGCCGGACTGCGTCAGCGTGACCGGGAGGATCGAGTTGTCCTGGTGGGCCATCGCGTCCACGAGCTGGGGCAGCCCCATCTCACCCGGCCCGACCGACAGCGTCGCGTTGTCCCCGGTGCCCTGGAAGTACTTGCCGCCGAAGCCCGGCGCGAGCGCCACGAACGCCGCGGTGGGGCTCGAAAGGCCCCAGCCGAGGCCGTACTTGCCGTCCTTGGTGGTGGCCTTGGCGATCTGGCGCAGCTGGTCCCAGGTCATCGTGGCGCCGGCCGGGATCGCCACGCCCGCCTGCTGCAGCTGGGTCTTGTTCGCGAAGACCACATAGGACTGCAGCTCGGTCGGGTAGGCGATCACCTTGCCGTCGACCGTCACCGAGTCGAGGACGCCCTTCGGGATGTCCGCGCGCTTCTCCGGCGACAGGTACGGGGTCAGGTCCGCGAGGTAGCCGTCGGTGGCGAACGGCGCGATCCCGGCCGCCTCGTAGTGCACGATGTCCGGCGCCGAGCCCGCGTTGAACTGGGTGACCAGCTTGTCGTAGACGCCGTCCCAGCCCGCCGGCACGATCTTGACCTGCACGTCGGGGTGAGCCTTGTTCCAGTCGCCGACGATCTTCTGCGTCTGCGCGATCGCCGCCGGCTGGTCGGACAGGGACTGGAAGGTGAGGGTGACCGGCCCGCCGCTGTCCCCGCTGCCGCCGCCGCACGCGGCGAGCAGCAGGCTGGTGACCAGGAGGCAGGCGGCGACCACCGCGCGTCGTGTCTTCATCGACCGACCTTTCGAGCGTTTTCCATCGGGGTAACGGGTCATCCCTTCACCGCCCCGGCCATCAGGCCGCTGGTCAGCTTCCGGCGCAGGATGCTGAAGAAGACGATGCTGGGCACGGCGGCGAGCACGGCGCCCGCCGCGAGCGGGCCGAGGGCGACCTTGCCCTCGCCGCCGACGAACATGTTCAAGGTGATCGGCAGGGTGTAGTTCTCCGGCGACTGCAGCAAGACCAGCGCGAAGAAGAACTCGTTCCACGAAGACACGAAGCTGAACATCGCGGTCGCCACGACGCCGGGGGCCAGCAGCGGGAACACGATGGTGCGCAACACGGTCAGCCGGTTCGCGCCGTCCATCGCCCCGGCCTCTTCCAGCTCCACCGGGATCGCGGCCACGTAACCCTGCAGCATCCACAACGCGAACGGCAGCATGTACGTGGTGTGCACCAGCGTCAGCCCGGCCAGGTTGTCCGCCAGCCCGAGGGCCCGCAGGATGAGGAACAGCGGCAGGATGATCAGCACCACCGGGAACACCTGGCTGACCAGGATCCAGCCGACGCCGGCCACCCGCACCCGGCCCCGCAGCCGGGCCAGCACGTAGGCCGCCGGCACCGCGATGAGCACCGACAGCGCGGTGGAGGCCAGCGCGACGATCAGGCTGTTCCACGCCGAGTGCAGCAGGCCCTGTTTGGTGAGCGCCTCCGCGTAGTTCTCCCAGTGCCACTCGTGCGGCAGGATGCTCGCCGACAGCGAGTTCAGCTCACCGGACGACTTCACCGACGCGGAAATCAGCCACAGCAAGGGAAAACCGAGGAACAGCAGGTACAGCACGAGGGCCGCGTACTGGGCCGGGCGCGTGAGCAGGCGCACGGTTCACCGCCCCTTTCGGAGGTCGGCGGCGCGGTCGTCGCGGAACTGCGACCGCAGGTAGACGGCGAGGATCAGCACGACCACCACGACCAGGACCAGGCCCATCGCCGCGGCGTAGCCGATTTCGCGGTTCTTGAACGCTTCCAGGTAGATGAACAGCACCGGGACCATCGTCTTGCCGCCCGGGCCGCCCGCGGTGAGCACGTAGACCAGCGAGAACGAGTTGAAGTTCCAGATGAAGTTCAGCGAGGTGATCGACGTGACGATCGGCCGCAGCGTCGGCCAGGTCACCGCGGTGAACCGCCGCCACGCGCCCGCGCCGTCGACCGCCGCGGCCTCGTGCAGCTCGGCCGGGATCTGCTGCAGGCCGGCCAGCAGCGTCACCGTCGTCTGCGGCATGCCGACCCACACCCCGACGACGATCACGGCGGGCAGCGCGGTGGAGAAGTCGCCCAGCCAGTTGATGTCCGAGGGCAGGCCGACGCTGCCGAGCACCGCGTTGAGCGGACCGCCGTTGGCCGAATAGATCATCTGCCACATCACCGCGACGACCACCGGCGGCATCGCCCACGGCACCAGCGCGAGCACCCGGGTCAGGCCCTGCAGTTTCAGCCCCGAGTTCAACAGCAGCGCCAGGCCCATCGCGGCGGCGAGCTGGAGCACGGTCACGCCGACCGTCCAGATCAGGCCGATCCGCAGCGAGTCCCAGAACAGCGTGTTGCCGGCTAGGCGGGTGAAGTTGTCCACCCCGGCGAAGCCGTAGTCCGGGTGGCGCACCAGCCGCGCGTTGGTGAAGGCGAGGAAGATGCCGACCAGCAACGGCGCGACGCTGAGCACGAGGATCGGGATCAGCGACGGCATCACCAGCCCGATCGCCTCGCGCCGCCGGGTCCGCGCCGCTTGGCCCCGGGGCGCCGGCTTCCGTCGTGGCGGCTTTCGCGGCGCCGTTTCCCGGGGCAGCGTTTCCGTGCTCATCACTCGCCCCCTTCGGTGGCCGTGGATTCGCGCACCTGCAGCGCCGGGCCGACGCTCACCTGCCGCGCCGGCTGGTCCGGGTCGTCGGCCAGCTCCAGCATCAGCCGCGCCGCCGCGCGCCCGCGTTCGGCCGAGCCCAGCGACACGCTGGTGAGGCTGGGCTGGAAAACGCGGCCGATCTCGGTGTCGTCCATGCCGGTCACGGCCACGTCCCCGGGCACGGACAGGCCCAGCTCGCGCACCGCGCGGATGGCGCCGATCGCGAGCAGGTCGTTGGCCGCCACCAGCGCGTCGAGCCGCTGTTCCGGCGCACGGGCCAGCAGCCGGCGCGCGGCCTCGAGCCCGGCCGCGACGGTGAAGTCCCCGGCGATCTCCTGGTCGACCCGCTCGGCTTCGCCGTGGTCCACGGCGTCGAAGCCGCGCTGGCGGGCGGAGCCAGGGGTCGTGTCGAGCGGGCCGTTGAGGAAGCCGATGCGGCGGCGGCCGATCCCGTACAGGTGCCGGACCGCCTCGCCGATGCCGCCGGCCGAGTCCGTGGAGACCGAGCTGATGCCGCGGTCGTCCATCGCCCGGCCGATCACCACGACCGGCACCGGGGCCTGCTGGATCTCGGCGATCAGCCGGTCGTCGGTGCGCAGCGGGCTGACGACCAGCCCGTCGACGAACCCGCTGTGCAGGCTGCGCACCAGCTCGGCCGTCGAGGTCGCGGTGTCCCCTGTGGACATCACCACCACCCGATACCCTTTTGGGGCAAGGACTTCGTGGATCGCCCGCATCATGTCGACGTAGACCGGGTTGCCGATGTCCGCCACCGCGAACGCGACCTGGAACGTCTTTTTCATCCGCAGCGAGCGCCCGGTCGCATCGACGCTGTACCCCAGCTCCGCGGCGGCGGCCTCGACCCGCTCCACCATCGCCTTGCTCGCGCCGCTCCCGTGCAGGGCGCGCGAAGTGGACGCCAGGGAGACCCCGGCCCGCTCGGCCACCTGCATCAGCGTGGCGCGTGTTGACGTCATCGTCGTGGGTACCTCGGGGCTCGGGAAGGTTTCGGCAGGTTGGAAACGTTTACAGTTGCCGATTCACTGGTTGAAAACGTTTCCAACGGGGTGTTTCTGATACTGGCATCAGGGGTGGCAGCGTGTCAACAACACCCTCTGCGCAGCCGGACGGCCACCGTGCGTGGCCGGTCACCCGGCCGCGACGGTGGCCGTCAAGGACTCCTTACCCGCGTCCCACGCCGGTAGGGAGTCCTTGACCGCGTCGCTTCCCGTTCGACCGATTCGCCGTGCCCCTGAAGGCCACCATGAGGGCATACACGTCCCTGAAGGTGGCCTTCAGGGCATCAACACCCACCTGCTGCGCGCACCCGGACGCACCGGGACACCGTTGCGGCGCAACAACTCCACCAGCAAAAGACCCCGGCGACGGGAAAGCCTTGGGGCCGTCGCCGGGGCCGTCCGGTCAGGCAGTCAGGCGGTGGCCGCCTCCGCGTTGTTCAGCAGCGCCGACGGCGGCTGCAGCAAAGCGTCCGACGCCAGCGCCCGGCGGCGAGCCGCGCTGATGCCGCCGAAGCTCTCGGCGATGGCGGTCAGCCGCGCGGAGTGGTGGCCGACCTCGGACTCGTAGGTCATGCCGATCCCGCCGTGGAGCTGGACGATCTCCTCGGCCGCCGTCGTGGCCGCGTCGGCCACGAAGACGAACGCGTCGTCGGCCACCACGGCGAGGTCGACGTCCGCGCCGTTGTCGCGGGCCTCGACGGCCGCGGTCGCCCACAGCGCCATCGAACGCGCCAGCTCGACCTTCGCGTACAGGTCCGCGGCGCGGTGCACGAGCGCCTGGAACGTCGCGAGCGGGACGCCGAACTGCTTGCGCGTCTTGAGGTATTCGACGGTCAGCGCGAGGCCGGTCTCCATCAGCCCGACCGCTTCGCCGGTCACCGCGACCCGCGCGCGGGCGAAGGCGGTGCGGAGCGCGGCCGCGGCGTCGGCGTCACCGGCGCCGAGCAGCACCGCGGGCGTGCCGGCGAACTCGACCTGCGACGCGTGGCTCCAGTCGGCGGAACGGCCGTCGGTGCGGGTGATCCCCTCGGCCGCGGCGTCGACCAGGTACACCTGCGTCCGGCCGCCCTCGCCGGCGGCGGTGACCAGGAACCGGCCGGCCTGGTCGGCGTGGCGCACCGGCGACTTCACGCCCGTGAGCACCACCGCGCCCGAAGCGCCCGATGCGCTGACGGCCCGGGCAGTGCCCCAAGGACGGCCCGGCTCGGCGTGCGCGACCGCGATCGTCGTGCCGCCGGACGCCAGCTCGGGCAGCAGCTGCTTGGCCTGCTCGGCGGTGCCGAGCCCGGCGATCAGCCACGACGGCAGGAAAACGCCGTCGAGCAGCGGTTCGGCCGCGGCGTGCTTGCCCATCGCCTCCAGCGTCGCGTAGACCTCCACCGGCCCGGCGCCGACGCCGTCCAGGTCCTCGGAGATGGTCAGCCCGGTCAGCCCCAGTTCGCCCAGGGTCGACCAGACCTTGTCGTTCCAGCCCAGCTCGGTGCTGGTCGCCGCCGCGCGCCCGCCCGCCGGGTAGCCCCGGCCGACGGCCGCGTCCACGGTCTCGAACAGCAGCCGCTGATCTTCGTTGAATTCGAGGTTCATGGTCCTGCCTTGTCCTTAGAGCCCGAGGATCGTCTTGGCGATGACGCCGCGCTGGATTTCGTTGGAGCCGCCGAAGATCGACAGCTTGCGCAGGTTCAGGTACTGCTCCGCGGCGACCGACGCCGCGTCGTCGGCCTGCAGCGGCGCGTCGGCGTCCAGCAGCAGCCCGTCCGGGCCCGCGGCGCGCATCCGCAGCTGGCTCAGTGCCTGGAGCGCCTGCGTGCCCTCCATCTTGAGCAGGGAGGACACCGGGCTGGCCGCGCCGTTTTCGGACGCGCCGGTCACCCGCATCTGCGTGGCTTCGAGCGCCAGCAGCGTGGTCTTCGCGGTGTGCATGGAGGCGCGGAACTGCGGATCCTGGGCGAGCGTGCCGTCCTCGGTCGCCAGGCCCGCGGCCACCTTCGCGAGGTCGCTGAAGACCCGCTGGCTGGTGCCGACCTGGGCGATGCCGTTGCGCTCGTTGCCGAGCAGGAACTTGGCGTAGGTCCAGCCCTTGTTCTCCTCCCCGACCAGGTTCTCCGCCGGGATCTCGACGTTGTCGAAGAAGAACTCGTTGACCTCGGAGCTGCCGTCGACCAGCTTGATCGGGCGCCGCTCGATGCCCGGCGTGGCCAGGTCCAGCAGCAGGAACGACAGGCCCTGCTGCTTGCGCGGCGCGTCCGGGTTCGTCCGCGCGAGCACGAACATCCACTCGCCGAACTGGCCCAGCGTGGTCCAGGTCTTCTGGCCGTTGAGGACGTAGGTGTCGCCCTCACGGCGGGCGGTGGTGCGCAGCGAGGCCAGGTCCGACCCGGCCTCCGGCTCGGAGAAGCCCTGCGACCACCAGATGTCCAGGTTCGCGGTGGCGGGCAGGAACTTCTGCTGCTGCGCCTCACTGCCGAACTCGGCGATGATCGGGCCGACCATGCTCACGTTGAACGCGAGCGGCGTGGGCACCGCGTTGCGCTGCAGCTCGGCGGCGTAGATGTGCGACTGGGTCGGGGTCCAGCCCCGGCCGCCCCACTTCTCCGGCCAGTGCGGCACCGCGAGCCCGTGCTCGTTGAGGATGCGCTGGCTGGCCACGATGTCGTCGCGCGAGATCCGGTTCAACGCGGTGCGCCGGCGGACGTCCTCGGGAATGGCGCCGAGGAACACCTCCCGCAGCCCGTCCCGGAACGCGACGTCCCCTTCGGAGAGTTCCAGATCCATGTCCTTCGGTTCCCTTTCGGCGAGGGGTTCATTCGTTCGTGATCACCCGGCCACCCGAACATAAGGGGCGGCGGACGGATCCGCGCAGCCGGTACCCGGACGAGCAGTGGTGCACCACCGACGCTAAGGAATCACCGCGGCCAAGGGAATGACCGAGTGCCTCGGATCGGTGTGACCATGGCGATCACACCGGGCTCACGCCGTCGGCGTGTCGGCGAAGAAGGTGCAGGCGAGGCCGTCGAGCAGATAGCCCAGACGCCGTTCGAAGACCTCCCGCGGGTCGGCGGCCGAGCCTTCCTCGCGCAGGGCCCGGACGGTCAGCGGGTACTCCCCGGACTCGGCGACCCGGTCCAGGTAGGACGGTGTCTCCCCGGGCTCCGGCGTGGCCGCGCGGTTCCCGGCCTCCAGCCGCCGGGCCTCGGCGAAGGCGTAGCCCTGGACGAAGGCCAGCACGGTCCGCCAGACGTCGAGCATCTCGCCGGTGCCGAGGCCGTACCCGTCGAGGAGGGCGAAGGTGGATTCGGTCATCGCGACGGTGTTGGGGCCGAAACCCCCGGCGGTGAGGGAGTGGCGGGACATCCACGGGTGACGCAGGGTGACCGCCCGCACGGTGCGCGCGGCGCCGGTGAGATCGGCCCGCCAGTCGCCGGTGCGCGCCGGCGCGAAGGCCTCGGCGCTGACCCGGTCGGCCATCAGGTCCAGCAGGTCCTCGCGGCTGTCCACGTAGCGGTAGAGGGACATCGCCCCGGCGCCCAGCTGGTCGGCGACCCGGCGCATGGTCACCGCGTCCAGCCCCTGGGCGTCGGCGAGCTCGACGGCGGCGGCCGCGATCGCTTCGTACGACAGGGTGGCGCGCGCCGCTCGCGCCGGCTTCCCGGCCTTTTCCCAATTCACCATTGCGTCACCATTGCGGCCGATCTTAACCAGTGCGTACCTTGTACGCAAGAGTCCAACATACGCACACCAGGAGTGAGCATGAACCACGACGTCCTCGTGGTGGGAGCCGGTCCCACCGGCCTCACCGCCGCCGCCGAACTGGCCCGGCGCGGCGTGCCCGTCCGCATCGTCGACCAGGCCGGAGCCCCGTTCACCGGCTCGCGCGGCAAGGGCTTGCAGCCCCGGACGCTGGAGGTGCTGGACCACCTCGGCGTCACCGGGCGCCTGGTCTCCCACGGCCGGTTCCGGCTGCCGCTGCGCTTCCACCACGCCACCGGCGGGCACCGGGACGCCGACCTCAGCGCCGGGGCCGAGCCGTCGCCGGACAGTCCCTACGCCCGCACGCTGCTCATCCCGCAGTGGCGCGTGGAGCAGGTCCTGCGCGAGCACCTCGCCACGCTCGGCACCCGGGTCGGCTGGGGCAGCGCCGTCACCGGCCTGACCCAGCACGACGACCACGTCACCGCCCGGTTCGCCGACGGCACCAGCACCACCGCCCGCTACCTCATCGGCTGCGACGGCGGCGCCAGCACCGTCCGCAAGCTGCTCGGCGTCGGCTTCCTCGGCAGCACCGACGAGGACGAGCGCATGCTCCTCGGCGACATCCGCGTCGACGGGCTCGACCGCGACCACTGGCACTTCTGGACCGGCGACGACGGCGCCTCGGTCGCGCTGTGCCCGCTGCCCGCCACCGACACCTTCCAGGTCCAGGCCCCGCTCGCGCCCGGGGACACCGCCGAGGCCACGGTGGAGAACTTCCAGGCCATCGTCGACCGCCTCGTGGGCGAGGGCACGGTGCGCGTGCGCGACGCGAGCTGGCTCTCCCGCTGGCGGCTGAACGTCCGCATGGTCGACCGCTACCGCGACGGCCGCGTCTTCCTCGCTGGCGACGCCGCGCACGTCCACTCACCCGCCGGCGGCCAGGGGATGAACACCGGGATCCAGGACGCGGTCAACCTCGGCTGGAAACTCGCCGCCGTCCTCCGGGGCGCGGCACCTGGTCTGCTCGACACCTATCAGGCCGAGCGCCTGCCGGTCGCCGCCGCCGTGCTGGGCCTGTCCTCGCGGCTGATGGACGAGGGCATCGGCACCCACGACGCCGGGGACATGTTCCAGCTGGGCCACACCTACCGCGGCGGGCCCCTCGCCCCGCCCGCGCCCGGCCCCGTCGCCGGCCCGCGGGCCGGCGACCGCGGTCCCGACGCGCCCGGCCATCGGCCCAACGGCCGGCCGGTGCGCCTGTTCGACCTCCAGCGCGGCGGCCACTGGACCCTCTACGGCTTCGGCGTCCGCCCCGAAAAGCCGCACCACGACGTGAAAACCGTCGCGATCGGGACGGACTTCGCCGACACCGGCGGCTATGCGGGCGACGCCTACCGAGCCACCCTGGGCGAACTCGTCCTCGTCCGCCCCGACGGCCACATCGCGCTCCGGACGCACGACGCGGCCGCCGTTTCCCGTTACCTCACAACGACACTGGGCGAGGCCGTTACCGCGCCGGGAGCGCCTTCGTAGCCCAGGCAAGGAGGTCCGCGATCACCTCGGCGCGGTTGGTCTCGTTGAGGATCTCGTGGCGCGCGCCCGGGTACACGTGGGTGGTGACGTCGGTGAGGCCCGCGTCGCGGTACCGCTGGACGAGGGCGTCGAAGAGCGCGAGCCCGCCGTTCACCGGGTCCTGCTCCCCCACCGCGATGCAGAGCGGCAGGTCGGCACGCATGCGGGCGACCGCCGCCGGGTCGGCGAGCCGGCGGGCGCCCGCGAACATGGCCTTCCCCGCGGCCTGGTCCAGCCCGAAGCCGCAGAGCGGGTCCGCGACGTAGGCGTCGACCTGGGCCTCGTCGCGGCTGAGCCAGTCGAAATCGGTGCGCGTGGGCGCGAAGGGCGCGTTGAACATCGACAGGTCGAGCGGCTGGTCGAGGTCCAGCGCCGGCTCGAGCACGTCCAGTGCGGCCGTCCCGGTCAGGATCACCGCGTCGACGTCGTGGCCGTGGTCGAGCAGGAACTGCTGCGCGGCGAAGGAGCCCATGCTGTGGGCCAGCAGCACCAGCGGGAGGCCCGGCTGCTCCGCCCGGACCACGGCGGCCAGCCGGCCGATGTCGTCGACCAGCCCGGGCCAGCCGCCTTCGCCCAGGTGCCCGAGTTCCGCGGCCGACCTGGCGGTCGCGCCGTGCCCGCGGTGGTCCTGCCCGTACACGACGAACCCCCGCGCGGCGAAGGCCTGGGCGACCTCCTCGTAACGCCGGACATGCTCCCCCATCCCGTGGGTCAGCTGCACGGCCCCGACCGGCGCCCCCACCGCCTCCCACCTATACGCGACGACGGCCAGCCCGTCCGCGGCCTCGTAGGTGAACGTGGCACTGGGCATCGTGGTGGCTCCCTCGCTCTGGCGATCCGGCAGCCCACCGTCCCCCATGGACACGGCGGGCGTCAACGTGGGCGGCGGCCCGGCAGAATGGCGGGATGCCTCAAGCAGTCCCGACCGACCTGCTGGAAATCGCCGAAGCACTGGTCCCCGACGCTCCCCTCGGCTCCGCACGCCTTGCCGAGGAAGGGAACATGCACCACGTCGTGCTGTTCCCCGGCGTCGCCGCGGTGCGCATCAGCAAGCGCCCCAACGCCGCCGCCGAGTTGCCGCGCCGGGTCGAGGTTCTGCGAGCCGTCGCGGCAGCCGGCCTGCCTTTCGCCGTACCGGAGCCGCTGACCGCGGTGACCACGTTCGGAGAACGCGCGGCCGTCGCGATTTCATGGATCGACGGCGAGGGGCTGCCGGAAGGCATCGGGGACCCGGCGGCGTTCGGCCCGCTCTTGGAGACACTGCGCGAGGTCGAGATCTCCCCGGAACTCAAGGCCGTGCTCCACACGCCGCGCCGGTACGCCGACGGCCTGGGATGGGCCGACATCCTGAACGACGAGGTCGTTCCGCGCCTGCCGGCGAAGTGGCGTGACGGAGTCCGGCAACGGCTGGACACACTGCTGGCGCTCGAAGACGTCCCGCCCAGGCTCGTCCACGGCGACCTCGGCGGCAGCAACGTCCACTTCGGCGAGGACGGCAAGCTGACCGGCGTCCTCGACTGGGACCTGGCGATCCTGTCCGACCCCGCCATCGACGCCGCACTCATCGCGACCTGGCACGGCTGGGACGTCCTCCGCACCACCGACGAGAAAACCCGCCGACGCGCCCGGGCCTGGAACGACCCCGTCGGGATCGAGCACCTCCACGCGGTGTTCACCGGCAAACCCCTGGCGCACGTCGACGGTTTCGTCCGCGCCGTCGTCGCTTGGCTGGCTATCCACCCGGTTTCAGCATGACCGTTGACCGTTTATTGGCCGAGTGGTCAGACGTGCCTGCGATCCCGCATTTTCTCGGTGCTTCGAGCTGATCGAGCGGCCGGGGGTGGTGGTGTCGAGGTTCTCGTGCAGTGAGGTGAAGCCGATCTCGCGCGCGCAGTTCGGCGACCCTGTTGATGAGGTCCTGGAGGCTGCGGCCGTAGCGGTCCAGACTCGGGACGACGAGGGTGCCGCCGGGGTCGAGGAAGGCGTGGCACGCCTTCAGTTCGGGTCGGAGGCGTTCTTGCCGGACTTCTTGTCCGCGAAGATCTTCCGGCTCCCGGCGGCGGTGAGCGCGTCGAGCTGCCGCTCCAGCTTCTGCACGCTGGTCGAGCCTCGGGCGTATCCGATCTTGACCTCGGTGCGGATGAGCGGTTCGGCGACGAGGAGGCCCGGCTCACCGAGCCCTGGCGGGCCGGACATGCTGGCCCGCCAGGGAAAGACGGCGTTCGCTGGTTCAGTGGCGGGCCGGAGCGGAGACGCCGGTCCCGCCTGGGAGGTCGGCGCCGAATTGTGCGGTGACCGAGTCCAGGTCGAGCGGCGTGAAAGCCTCGCGTTCCAACCCGCCGCTCCTGTCGGCGGGCACCAGCCAGCACACTTCGAACTCCAGGCCGTCCGGGTCGCTGACATACAGCGACTTGGTGGTGCCGTGGTCGATCTCGTTGGCCAGCGCACCCGCCCGCACCAGCTTGCCGCGGATCCGCTGAAGCTCGGCCAGGGTGTCCACCTCCCACGCCAGGTGCGCGAGCCCGGGGCGCCGGCCCGGGCCCTGCGGGGAATCCGGGCCCTCGATCTGGAGGAAGGCCAGATCGTGGTCGTTGGCCGACTCCTCAGCCTGCAGGAACGCGCCCTCGGGCACCTTGTCGCCGTCGGCGTGGAGACGGAAGACGGTGCGGAAGCCCAACAGGTCGGCGTAGAAGGCGACGCTGCGTTCGACGTCGCGGACGTAGAGCACGGCGTGGTTGAGACGCTGGACCGGCATGTCACTCCTTGCTTAGTTACGATCAGTACGTAACCCCACCGTAGGGATGCAGCGATGACCTCACAAAAGGCACTTTGATGTACGCAAAGCACACCACTGATCCTGACCACGCCACCGCCCCGCACCCAGGCGACACCTGGCCCGCCGATGCCCCCCACCCGTGCGAGAGCTGGCCGGACAACGGCCAAAGGTTCCGGGAAACCCTCGACCGAATCGGCGACAAATGGTCAGTCCTGGCCATCGGCATCCTCAGCCACGGCCCCTTGCGGTTCGGCGCCCTGCAACAGCGAGTTCCAGGCGTCTCCCAGCGCATGCTCACCCTCACCCTGCGCCACCTGGAACGCGACGGAGTCGTCTCCCGCACCGTCTACGCCGAAGTGCCCCCACGCGTCGAATACCAACTCACGCCACTGGGCCAGAGCCTGCGCACCATCGTCCACGCACTCGCCCAGTGGGTCACCGACCACCACGAAGAGATCGAAAGCGCCCGCCACCGCTACGACGCCGAATGACACCCGTGCCCCAGCTCGCCAAGACGCTGAGCGTGCCCACGCCCGCTGTGCGCAAGCCAGGCGCGGTGCGGACGGAGCTGACCCGGCCTGGCCTGCGCGCAGCGATCGTTGACCTCGGCGAACATCTTCTTCCAGCGGTGCGGCGACAGCGGCAAGCCGTGCTCGCCCAGCCAGAGCAACGCCGGCTCCAGCCCCCTTAACCAGCAGCTCCCGCCACTCCCGCGGAACCAGCTGCGCGACCTTCACCCACCTGCCGGCGCCGTCCCCGGTGACCTGCACCGCGACCGGCCTCGCCCGATCGGCACCACCAGCGGATGACGCAGGCGGCGCCTGTTCGACCATCTCCACCCGGTCGATCTCGGCGTAGGCGACCAGGCCGGCCACCACCGGCCCCGGGGCGTAGACCCCACGTGCCGAACTGCCTTTCACGATCGCGATCGACAGCCAGAACCGTTGATAGCTAATGGTTTCCCGAACACGAGGAACCTCGAAGACGCTCAGCGCCGCCTGCTCGGACGCCCGCAGGCCAGTCCGGACCATCAGATCGCAGAAGTGAACCCGCGGACTCCGACGTCACGCCGGCGCCGGTAATCCGCCGCCGTCAACTACTCGATCCGCGCACTCGCCGCGTCGTGCGAATACGTCGCGGACCGCTGCTCGTCGAGCGTCCCGCGGTGCGCCCAGCCGGCGCTCATCGGCGCCGGGCGCCGCTGGTCACTGACCGGCTATGCCCAAGTACGGAGCAGCGCGGCTAGCGGCCTGCCTATCAAGGTTCTGCCTCGCTGGTGAACCGGTCCGGTCCACCAGCGAGGCAGCTACCGCTTCTGGCGTTGCCACGCCAACTCGGCCGGTGTGCTCAGTAGCGAATCGGTGCCTGGGGCTTCGCCTGGCTGTGGCGCGTGTGCGCCTGGGCGAATCCGCCGGTCATGGAGAACGCGCCGTTCGACAGCTGGCTCGGCTGGTAGCCGCCGCTGTCGAGTCCCTGCGGGGAGTAGGTGTCGAAAACCTGGCCGTTGACCGTGATTCCGGAGAAGTCCAGTGAGGAAAAGGACGGATAGCTCTGCGACGGCGATTCGATGACCGCTTCGGCGCTCACGTCGGACGCGCCCAGGTTCTGCGTCGTGTGTTCCGTCCAGCCCGCGGTGTCGTCGGTGAGCGTGATGTCGTAGTTTCCGCCGCCGGTGTCCTCGACCTTGCCGGTGAAGTGGTCGCCGGCGCTGACGGCGTCGTCCCAGTAGACCGGCGCGGCGGGGTACATTTCGTACCACGCGCGGTACTGCGGCGAGCCGTTTTCGCAGTTGGTTTCGACGCCGGTCTGCTCGACGGTCTGCGAGCCGTAGCCGTCGACGCCGACCCAGGGGGCGAACACGTCGTTCTGGGAGTTGCAGGTGACTTCGGGCTCCACCCAGGAGCCCGAGATCGTGGTGAAGTTCGAGCCGGTCGCCACGTAACCGCCCCAGACATTGTCCTGGGGCGAGTACGGGCCGAAACCGCCGGCCGACGCTGTCGTCGGCGCGGCCAGGAAAACAACCGCGAATGCGGCGGCGAGCGTGATCGTACCCCGTCTTCTCGTCGAACTGATTCTCATGAAATCGCTCCTGTGAACGGTTTGGCAGAAAAGGTCGGCCTTTACTGCGTGATTCGTTCACGGTATCGGGATATCAAGATCAGCTGCACCTACGGAAGTGCTGAACCGAAAGCGAATTCGCCCTCGAAAGACGTATGGGTGGAGCACCGGCTGGTGCTCCACCCATACGTCTGTCATTCCTTACCGCGGACGCGGGACTTCGTCGCGCCGCAGTTTGTTTTCACGCCCCGGCGAAAGCCGCCGTGCCGTTCGGGGTGCCCAGCCCGGTCGGGCCGTCCCATCCGGTGCCGGCGTTGCACTGCTGGCTGGCGTCGCAGGAACCGTTGCTGCCAGTGGTGACGTCGAACAGACCGTCGGCGTGGGCGTACGGGTAGGAGTTCGGGCTGTCCGAAGCCCCCGGCGCGCCCGCCAGTGCGTAAACGCTGGCGATGATCGGCGAAGAAGCGCTGGTGCCACCGTAAACGGCCCAGCCCGAGCCACCGTAGGTCTGGTAGACCGCGACACCGGTGTTCGGGTCGGCGACCGCCGAGACGTCGGCCTCGCCGCGCTTGTCGCAGCCGGTGTCGACGCTCGACTGGAAGGACGGCTTGGCGACGGAGCTGGAGCAACCGCTCCCGGCACCGCTCCACGCCGACTCGCTCCAGCCGCGGCTGGAACCGTCCGCGGTCAGCGAAGTGCCGCCGACCGCGGTGACGCCGGCGCCGGTCGCCGGGTAGCTGGCGCCGTAACCGCTGTCACCGGTGCTCGCGGTGACCGCGACACCGGGGTGGCTGTAGTACTGCGAGTCGTAGCTGGCTTCCGACCCGTCCTCGCCGCCGCCGTAGCTGTTCGAGACGTACTTCGCCCCGAGCGACACCGCGGTGTTGACCGACTGGCCGAGGTTTTCGATGGTCGCGCTGTCGGCTTCCACCAGCAGGATCTTGCAGGCGGGGCAGGTGGCGGAGACCATGTCGACGTCGAGCGAGATCTCGCCGGCCCAGCCGCTGTCCGCGGTCGGCAGCGGGCTCGCCTTGCCGTTCTGGTTGACCTTGCTGAAGCAGCCGTTCGCCGTCGAGCACTCGGGCAGCCCGAACTGCGAACGGTAGGCCGCCAGGTCCGACTCCGCGTTCGGGTCGTCGTTGGCGTCCACAATGGCCACGGTCTGGCCGGACCCGCCGTCACCGAGCTTGTAGGCGGACTTGATGTCCGACGGCCCCAGCCCGGACGGGGCCGCGTTCGGAGCGAGAGCCGCTTCCTTGATGTCGGTCCGCTTGAGCGCGAAGCAAGTCACGTGACCAGGCTGCACGTTCTGGTTGCAGGCATGGGTTGTGTCGGGCTGCAGGGGTGCCGCGGCCGGGCTTGCCTGAGCCGGCAGCGATCCCCCCAACACCAAGACGAACGACGCGAATCCGACAATTGCGGACAGGCCTCGCATAGTTCTGCGCATTGCGCCTCCAAGGTTTTCGCTCGATCCTTGAGGGATTCAACTCAGGCGGTGGAAAGTAATCAACCCTTCGTAAGTCGGGAATGTTTCTGCCGGAAGATCCACTGTTACCGCCAAATGGATCAGCGTAATAGTCCATTCGACAACCCCGAATCACCTTGCACGGCAAGGCCGCCCCATGGCCTCACGCAGGCAAAACGCCCGAAATCACCCAAACTGACCCGGCGGGACCGCGCCCGGAAATCAATTCAGCGCGCCGATGTCCTGGCGATGGACTTTTGAGGGTGTCGCCCAGGCGGTAAACGCGGTATACCCGTCCGCCGCGGCGTCTGACTGTAATTCTCCAACCATACTGATCATGTCCCGCTGGTACCGCGGTACTACCCCGTGCCCGCGGTTACCCCTGCGGTACCACCGATCCCGGCCGCCCCGCTCCTAGCGTGAGAGGGGAGACGAGCCGGGGAGTCCGGCGCGCGGAGCAGGGGGCAGGCGATGATCGACGCACACCAGCTGACCAAGCGGTACGGGGAGAAGACGGCGGTGGACCGGCTGGACTTCACCGTCCGGCCCGGCATCGTCACCGGGTTCCTCGGGCCCAACGGCGCGGGCAAGTCCACCACGATGCGGATGATCCTCGGCCTGGACGCCCCGACCAGCGGGTCCGTGACCGTCAACGGCCGCCGTTACGCCGAGCACAGCGCACCGCTGCAGGAAGTCGGCGCGCTGCTGGAAGCCAAGTCCGTCCACCCTGGACGGTCCGCCGTGGACCACCTGCTGGCGCAGGCCTACACCCACGGGATCCCGCGCCGCCGCGTCGACGAGGTGATCGAGCTGGCCGGGCTGCAGTCCGTGGCGAAGCAGCGGGCCGGCAAGTTCTCCCTCGGCATGGGCCAGCGCCTCGGCATCGCCGCGGCGCTGCTGGGTGATCCGGCGACGGTCATGCTCGACGAGCCGGTGAACGGGCTGGACCCCGAGGGCGTGCTCTGGATCCGCAACCTGCTCCTCGGGCTCGCCGCCGAGGGACGCACCGTTTTCGTGTCCTCGCACCTGATGAGCGAGATGGCCCTCGTCGCGGAGCACCTCATCATCGTGGGGCGCGGCCGTTTGCTCGCCGACACCACCGTGGACGAGCTGGTCCGCGACGCCGGCGGTGACACCGTCCAGGTCGCCACCGCGGACCCGGCCCGGCTGCGCGAGGTCCTGGCCGGACCCGGCGTCGGGATCACCGGCCACGCCGGCTCCGAAGAGCTGCAGGTGACCGGGATGACCGCCCGCGCCATCGGCTTGAAGGCGGCCGAGCACGGCATCGCCCTGTTCGAACTCACCGCGAGGACCGTCTCCCTGGAGGAGGCGTTCATGGACCTGACCCGGGATTCCGTGGAGTACCACGGCACCACCGCCGGCCTCGAGACGCTCGGGAGGGCGGCATGACCACCACGACTCCGGCCCCGCCGGCCCCGGCCGCACAGTCCGCCCGCCCGGTCTACAAGGTGACCGGACGGCGCGTGCTGCGCTCGGAATGGGCGAAGCTCTGGTCGCTGCGCTCCACCTGGATCACCCTCGGCATCGCCCTGGTCCTCATGGTCGCCATCGGCCTGATCGCCGCGGCCCAGTACCACTCCCGGATCAGTTCCGGCGAGCGCATGGACCGGGATTTCGCCCAGGCCACCGCCGTGAGCCTCTCGCTGTTCGGCATCACTTTCGCGCAGCTGGCCTTGGGCGTGCTCGGCGTGCTGGTCAGCGCGGGCGAGTATTCGACCGGCATGATCCGCTCCACGCTGGCCGGCGTACCCCGCCGTCTTCCGGTGCTGTGGTCCAAGGCGGCGGTGTTCGGCCTGGTCGCACTGGTGGTCGCGGTCGTCGGCGTGTTCGTCACGTTCGTCTTCGACAGCGGCATCCTGTCCGACACCCACGCGGCGATGACGCTCTCGGGGTCCGGTGTGGTGCGGAGCCTGCTGGGCGCGGGCCTCTATCTCGGACTGGTCGGTGTCCTCGGCGTCGCGCTGGGCGCCCTGCTGCGGTCGGTCGCGGGCGGCATCGCGGTGCTGGTCGGCGTGCTGATGCTGATCCCCGGACTGATCTCGCTGCTCCCGACGAGCTGGCAGGGCGACATCAGCCCGTACCTGCCGAGCAACGCCGGCCAGTCGATGTTCGCGCTGACCCACGATTCGACCACGCTGTCCCCGACGGCCGGGTTGCTCGTCTTCCTCGGCTGGACGGTGCTGGCACTGGCCGGGGCCGCCTACCGGCTGAAGCGGACCGACGCCTGACCCGGAGCCCTCGTGTACCGCCGGCGCGGTGCCGAAGCGCCGCGCCGGCCCCACTCGTCCACAATGAGCAGGTGACAGCCGTGAGCAGCGACGCCGCCGGGCCGGGGACCGGGCCCGCCCCGGTGCCGACGCACCCGCTGCTCACCCGGCTGGCGCAGGCGGGCCAGCGCCTGCGGCAGGCGGACGGCAAGCATCCGTGGGTGCTCGACACGGCCGTGGTGATCGCCGTCTTCCTGGTGTCCTGCCTGCCGGACCTGGTCCGTGGCGACGAAACCGGCGATCAGCACGGTGAACGCCAGCTGGCGTTCACCCTCACGCACCTGCCCCTGGCCGGCACGCTCGCGGTGCAGCTCGCGCTCGTGCTGCCGCTGCTGTGGCGGCGCCGGGCCCCCGTCCTCTCGTTCGCCGTGATCGCGGCGGTGTTCCTCGTCCAGTGGTCGATGGGCGTGTTCCTGCGCGCCGACGTCGCGCTGCTGATCGCGCTCTACAGCGTCGCGCTGCACGGACGGCTCCGGCAGCTGCCGTGGGCCTGCGCCGCCACCGTCGGCGTGATGGTGCCGCTCGCGATCAAGGTCTCCGCGGTGTTCTCCATCTGGGAGGCCCTGTTCGTCCTGCTCTCCGCGGCGACCGCGGCCGCCGCGCTCGGCCTCGCGGTGCGGATCCGCCGCACCCAGCTCGCCAGCCTGCGCGAGCGCACCGCCATCCTCGAACTCGAACGCGACCAGCGCAGCAAGCTCGCCGCCGCGACCGAACGCGCCCGGGTGGCCCGGGAAATGCACGACATCATCGGCCACAGCCTGTCGGTCATCATCACCTTGGCCGACGGCGGCGGGTACGCGGCCGAAACCCGGCCCGAGCGGGCCAAGGAGGCGCTGCGGCTGGTCGGGGACGCCGGCCGCCAGGCGCTCGGCGAAATGCGGCGCATGCTCGGCGTCCTGCGCGAGCAGTCCGACACCCCGGAGCTCAACCCGCAGCCCTGTATCGCCGACCTCGACGCGCTGTGCGCCCGGATCCGGGCGGCCGGCCCCGACGTCGTCTACCAGTCCGGCGGCGACCTCGACGCGCTGGACCGCGGCGTGCAGCTGATGGCCTACCGCATCGTCCAGGAAGCACTGACCAACACGCTCAAGCACGCCGGTCCCCGCACCCGCGCGCACGTCCAGCTCACCGCGGAGGGCACGCAGCTGAGCATCCGCGTCCACGACACCGGCGCGCCCGACCACCGCAGGCCGCCCGAACAGTCACCCGTGGAAGGGCACGGGCTGGCCGGCATCCGCGAACGCGCGGCGCTGTACGACGGCACCGTCACCGCGGGCCCCGGATCCGGCGGCGGCTGGACCGTGCAGACCGTCCTCGACCTCGCCTCGGCCCCCGGCGCCTCGGGCGGTGCGGCGTGACCACCGTCCTCATCGTCGACGACCAGCCGTTGCAGCGCTTCGGTTTCCGCATGCTGCTGGAGGCGGCGCCCGACACCGAGGTGGCCGGCGAAGCCGCGCACGGGGCCGAAGCCGTGCGCCGGACGGCCGAGCTGCGTCCCGACGTGGTCCTCATGGACATCCGCATGCCCGGCATGGACGGGATCGAGGCGACCCGGCACATCGTCGCCACCGGCGGACGGTCGCGGGTCCTCGTGCTGACCACGTTCGACCTGGACGAGTACGCCTACGCCGCACTCCGCGCGGGCGCCAGCGGCTTCCTGCTCAAGGACGCCCAGCCGGAGGAGCTGCTCGCCGGAATCCGGGCCGTCGCCATCGGTGACGCCGTGATCGCGCCCGCCCTCACCCGCCGTCTGCTCGACACGTACGCCCACCGTCTCCCCGACGGCACCGACGCGCGGGGAAGCCTCGGCGATCCCCGTTGGCTGGCCCTGAGCGAACGCGAGCGGGAGATCCTGGTCGCCATCGGGCAGGGCTGGACCAACGGCGAGATCGCCGGGCGCCTGGTGCTCTCGGAGTCCACGGTCAAGACCCACGTCGGCCGGGTACTGGCGAAAATCGGGGCCCGCGACCGGATCCAGGCCGTCATCGTCGCCTACGACCTCGGCCTGACCCGGCCCCGCGGGCCTGCCTGACCTCGGCCGCGTCCGTCCTCATCGGAGGAGACGACGCCAGTTCGCCGAAACGGCGCAGCAGCGGATCGCTCGTGCGCCGGGCCGGCCACAACAGCCGCAGCGAAACCGTGGGCGCGCCCCGCAGCGGCAGGTACGTCACGCGGGCGTGGGTGTGCGCCCGCGCCGCCGAGGCCGTGGTGGACCCGATCCCCCGGCCCGCCGCGATGATGGTCAGCCACTCGTCGTAGCTGCCGCATTCGACGACGTCGCGGGGCCGGTTCCCCGGCGGCCAGTCTTCCGGGCCCGTCGCCCCGCTGACCGTGTTGAAGACCAGCGTGTGCCCGGCCAGCTCCGCCCATTCCAGCTCCGCGCGGGCCGTCAGCTCCGATCCGGTCGCGACCGCGGCGAGGCGCTCCTCCTCGAACAGCACCGTGCCGGTGATGCCGGAGGCGTCAACGTTCCCGCGCACCAAGGCGGCGTCGACCTCACCCGACTGCAGGGCGGCCACGATGTCGTCCCGCCGCAGCAGAGTCGCCCGCGCGGCCGTCGCCGACTCGAACGCCGAAAGCAGGTCACCGATCCACGGGTCCGGCAACGCCCACTGGAACCCGATCCGCAGTCCCGCGTGCCCTCCGGCGGCGGCCAGGGCCGCGTCCAGGTCACCCAGCACCACGCGCAGCCGGGCGAGCAGCTCGCCGCCGGCCTCCGTCGGCTCGACCCCGTGCGGGGTGCGTTCCAGCAGACGCGTCCCGACCGCCTCCTCCAGCTGCTGGATCGTGCGGGTCAGCGCCGGCTGGGTGATCAGCAGCTCCCGGCCGGCGGCCGTGAACGTGCGCCGCGTCGCGACCGTGACGAACGCGCGCAAGTGCCGCAGCTCCACCTCCATGCCCCGCAGCCTACCCAGCCATGCCGCGCGCGCATGGGCTCGCCACGACAAGCATTTCCCCGCCGTCTTCCGGATCCCTACCGTGGAAACCACCAGGGAAAGCTCCGAAAAGGACGGTCGGCATGAGCACCACCACCAGGAACCTCAGCGCGTTCGACGAACTCATGGCCCTGCGCGACGGCGCCGGCCCCGTCGCCGGCGAGGTGACGATCACCGGCTCGGACCCGCTGTTCACGTCGCCGTTGCGCATCGGGGCGACGCTCGCCGACGCACTCGCGGCGCGCGCCGTCGCGGCCAACGACCTCTGGGAGCTGCGCACCGGCCGCCGTCAGCGGATCAGCGTCGACGTCCGGGCCGCCGCGGCGACCGCGCTCGGCGGCGAGGACATGACCCTCGTCCGCGGCGCCGACGGCGAGTACCGTCCCGCGCCGCTCTCCCCCGCCGTGGAGCACATGGTCTCGCTCACCCAGCCCTGGCCGACCGCGGACGGCCGCTTCTTCCTCCCGCACTTCAACCTCCCGCACCTCGAACGCCGGGTGCTGGACGTACTGCGCTGCGACCCCACGCCCGAATCGGTGCGGGCCGCGGTGCGGAAGTGGAAGGCGGACGACCTCGAAGACGCCATCGCCGCGGCCGGCGCGTGCGGCGGGGTCGTCCGCACCCCCGGGGAATGGCTGGCCCATCCACACGGCGCCCACCTCGCCACCCGCCCCGTCGTGCAGATCACCAAGATCGGGGACAGCGAGCCCGAGCCCCTGCCCGGTGGCGAGCGCGGCACCCATCCGCTGTCCGGCGTCCGCGTGCTCGACCTGACCCGCATCCTCGCCGGTCCCACCGCGGCGCTGAGCCTGGCCGAGCACGGCGCCGACGTGCTGATGGTGACCGCGCCGCAGCTGCCCCAGGTGCCGCCGTTCGTGCGTGACACCAGCCATGGCAAGCGCAGCACCTACCTCGACTACACCCAGCCGGACGAGGCGGCGCGGCTGCGGGAACTGGCCGGGGACGCCGACGTGTTCGTCGAGGGCTACCGTCCGCACCGCATGGCGGCACACGGCTTCGGCCCGGCTGACCTCGCCCAGCAACGACCGGGCATCGTGTACGTGACCGTGAACTGTTTCGGCTCCGGCGGCCCGTTCGGCTCCCGCGCCGGCTGGGACCAGGTCGCGCAGGCCGTCACCGGCGTCTGCGACATCCAGGGCAGCGCGGCGAACGGCGGCAAGCCCCAGCTGACGCCGGTGTACCTGTGCGATTTCCTCACCGGGTTCCTGGCCGGCTACGGCGCCATGCTCGCTCTCTCCCGCCGCGCCCGCGAAGGCGGCTCGTACCACGTGCAGGTCTCGCTCTGCCAATCCGCGATGCTCTTGCAGCGCCAGGGTTTGCTCGACGATTTCACCGCCGCCCCCGGACAGCTGCGCCCGGACGAGTTCGACCGCTACGCGATCCGCGACGACCAGACGAGCTACGGCGACCTCAAGAGCCTCGGCCCGGTGATCCGGATGGACGAGACGCAGCCGCGCTGGTCGCGAACCACGCCGGAACTCGGGAGCTCACGTCCGGAGTGGCTCGGCCGCTGAGCACGCGGTGCGCCGGGCGTTCCGATCCCGGCGCACCCCAGCGGAACACGCGAAAGTCACTCGGTGGACACGGTGCTGAGCGCGGACGCGAGCCCGGCGGCCGCGCCTTTCACCGGCCGGGAAACGTACAGCTGCGCGTACAGCCAGCCTTCGGACTCGAGCCCGGTGGGGTCGACTCCGGCGCCGGCCAGTGCGTCCAGGATATGAGCCTGCTCCTCGCCGGAGGCGAATCGCCGCTGCCGGAACACCTCGTCGACGCTCGCCGTTTCGTAGCCCAGCTCGGCCAGGCGCTCCGCGACCGGCTCGTACGAGAACATCCGCAGCACGAAATGCGCCATCCACGGCCGTGAACCGCGGGCGATCCGGTCGATCGTGCGCTCGGTGACGTAGCCGACGCAGCCGGTCGACACGACGAGGTCCACCTGGTCCAGCAGCGCCTGCTGCGCCGGGTCCGGGTCATCCTGTTCGAAGTCCGCGCGGATCGTGTTGTCGAGGAACCCCGCGGACCGCGCGTACGCCAAGGCCGGTCCCGACGCGTCGAGGCCGAAGAACCGGGCCCCGTCGGGGATCGAGTGGGTGCGCACCAGCCGCCGGTCGCGGTCGAGCAGCGCTTCGCGATCGAGGTCTCCGACGCCGGGTTCGGTGTACTGCGCGTAGAGCTCGTCCAAGCTCGTTTCGCAGCGCAGCAACGCGGCGTTGACGCCGTACGAACAACCGACATCCAGCACCGTCGGCTGCGGATTTCCGCGCTCTGCCTGATATTCCTCGATCAGTTTCGTGAAGTACGGCTTCGCGAGCTGCGGAATCTGGTAATCCACGCGACGCAGCGTCCCGTAGTACGGGCGCGGGTCGGGTGCGGTGTAGATGTGGTCGAACGAGATCTTGCCGGTCGAGTCGAAAGGCACGGGCCAGGCTCCTAGATCTGATCGAGCAGGGCGTCGCCCCACACAGCGTGACCAGCTGGATTCCGGGCCCGGACCCGGCCGAAAGAGCTGCCTGGCCCGCTCCGGACTGCCGATGACACCGGGGCGCTCGCTGGAAGCGGCGGTCGCGGGGACTGGGCGATCCGTCCCCTACCGTACTGACCCGGTGCAAGCCCCTCGGCCGATCGCAGCCGAGGTCGGCCCCCTATTCAGCCGCCTGAGCGCAGGGTGGCTGGTAAGCCCGCTCGGGGAAGAACTGGTGCCAGTCCGCGGTGCTGATGGCGGGCGTCGTCTGGCAGATGTAGCGAGCGGCGGAAGCGAGGTCGGTTTCGCGCAGGAGCGTGGTTCCGTCGTCGCCGGCGGTGGCCGCCGTGTGGCCGTCCGGGCTGAACGCGACGGACCAGACGCGGTTGGTGTGGCCCGTCAGGGCGGCCAGGAACTGTGGCTGCCGCAGGTCGGCGATGTCCCAGAGCCGCACGGTGTGGTCGTCGCTGGCGGTGGCCACGGTGTGGCCGTCGGGGCTGAACGCGACGGAGTAGAGGTGGCCGGCGTGCCCGGTGAGGGTGCCCAGTGCCCGCGGGTGGGCGGCATCGGTGATGTCCCAGAGCCGGCCGGTGCGGTCGTCTCCCCCGGTGGCCATCGTGCGCCCGTCCGGGCTGATCGCGACCGACCAGACGGGGCCGGCGTGCCCGGTGACCGCGGCCAGCTGACGGGGCCGGCCGGGATCGGTGATGTCCCACAGGCGGATCGTCGCGTCCCAGCCCGCCGTGGCCATGGTGCGCCCGTCCGGGCTGACGGCCGCGGCGTAGACCGGGCCGACGTGACTGGTCAGGGTGGCCAGCGGGCGGGGGTGCACGGGGTCGGCGATGCCCCAGAGCCGGACGGTGGCGTCGCTGCTGGCAGTGATCACGAAACGCCGGTCCGGGCTGAACACCACCGAGTTGACGATGTTGCTGTAGCCGGCCAGGGTCGCGAGCGCTCGCGGGTGGGCCAGGTCGGTGAGGTCCCACAGCCGGGCGGTGCCGTCGGCGCTGCCGGTGGCGAGCAGACGGCCGTCCGCGCTGAAGGCGACGGACTGCACCTGGCCGGCGTGGCCGGTGAGGATGGCGATTTCCCAGGGATGGGCCGGGTCGGCGACATTCCACAGCCGCGCGGTGCCGTCGGCGCCGCCGGTGGCGGCCGTGCGCCGGTCCAGGCTGAACGCCGCCGAGTAGACCGCGCCGGCGGGACCGGCCAGCGCGAAGGCGGGACCGGGGTGGTGCGGGTCGGCGATGTCCCAGAGCCGGACCGTGCGGTCCCAGCTGGAGCTGGCGAGCGTGCGCCCATCGGGGCTGAAGGCCGCGTACCAGACGATTTCGGTGTGGCCGGTGAACACGGCGCCGGGGCGTGGGTTCCGCGGGTCGGTGACGTCCCAGGTCCGGACGGTGCGGTCCTGGCCCGCCGTGGCCAGGGTGTGCCCGTCCGGGCTGAACGCCGCCGAATAGACCTTGTCCGTGTGGCCGGTGAGCGTGGCCAGCCAGTGCGGCTGCGCCGGGTCGGCGACGTCCCAGAGCCGGGCGGTCCGGTCCTGGCCGGCGGTGGCGAGCGTGCGCCCGTCCGGGCTGAACGCCACGGCCCGGACCCGGTCCGTGTGCCCGGTGAGTATGGCGAGCGCGTGCGAATGGGGCGGGTCGGCGACGTCCCACAGCCGGGCGGTGCCGTCGCCGCCGGCGCCGGCCAGGGTGCGGCCGTCGGGGCTGAAAACGACCTGGTACACGCGATCCCGGTGGTCGGCGAGGGTGATCAGCTGCTGCGGCCGGCGCAGGTCGGCCACGTTCCACAGCCGGATCGTGTGGTCCTCGCCCGCGGTCGCGATGAGGCGCCCGTCCGGGCTGAAGGCCACCGAGTAGACGCGGTCGGTGTGGCCGATGAGCTCGGCCACTTCGTGCGGGTGGGCCGGGTCGGTGATGTCCCACAGGCGGACCAGGTGATCGCGGGCGGCGGTGGCGAGGATGTGCTCGTCCGGGCTGAACGCGACCGAGTACACCTCCTCGCGGCCGTCGAGCGTGGCCAGCTCGCGCGGGTGATGCGGATCGGCGACGTCCCACAGCCGCGCGGTGCGGTCGTCACTGGCGGTCGCCAGCAGATGCCGGGTGGGGCTGAAGGTCAGCGAGTTGACGCCGTCGGTGTGGCTGGTGAGCTGGGTGGCATACGGCGCCGCGAAAGTGCTGAGCACGGTGCCGCGGGCTTCCGCGGTCGGGGCGAGGTCATAGGCGGCGAGGCCGAGCTGCGCGGCGAGCCCGGGGTTGGCGGTGCGCAGCGCATCGCTTTGGCCGGCGACCTTCTGGGAGATCGCGATGTCGCGTTCCCCGGAGGCCTGGTCCTGCGCGTGGACGGCGTACCCGGTCGCGACGGTGGCCAGCAGGAGCAGGGCCGCGAGGAGGGCGACCAGCTGACGGAGACGGCGATTGCGGCGGCGGGCCACCGCCTGATCGGCCTCGTCGGCGGTGATGCTCGCCTGCAGGAACTCGCGTTCCCTGGCGGTGAGCGACACGTCGCCGGCCGCGGCCCAGTCCTTCGCGATGCCCAGCCGGGTGCCCCGGTAGAGCACTCCGGCATCGCGGCGCAGTGACTCCCAGACCGCGGTGGCTTCGGTGAGCTGGCGGTGGATGCGCAGGCTCTCCTGGTCTCCGGCGAGCCACTCGCGCAGTCGCGGCCACGCGGTGACGAGGGATTCGTGGGTGATGTCGATCGTGTCGGCGTCGATGGTGACGAGGCGCGCCCCGGCCAGGCGGGCGAGAACGGCGCCGGTGGCCTCGTCGGCCGGCTCGAGTTCACTGCGGTGGAGGCGGCGTTTTGTGTTCCCGGTGCCGTCGCCGATTGTGGTCAGGCGCAGGAACAACTGCTTGACGAGCCGCTGCTGCCCGGGGCCGAAAGCCGCGTAGATGTCTTCGGCGGTCTGCGCGAGCGCGCCCTGAATCCCGCCCGCGGCAAGGTATCCGGCCAGGGTCAGGGTGTTTCCCCGTCTTCGGCGCCAGGTCTCCAGCAGCACGTGGGACAGCAGGGGCAGCACTCCCGGCCGTCCGCCGGCCTCCGCCACCAGTTCCGCCAGCAGCGCGCCTTCCACCGCGCAGTCGGCGTGGACCGCGGGCTGGACGATCACGTCCCGGAGCTCGGCGGTGGTCATCGGCCCGACGAGCACCTGCGCGGAGGAAACGGCGGCCGCGAGTTCGGCGTGCTCCGCGCAGTGCAGGTAGAAATCCGCGCGCATGCCCACGACGATCCGCAGCCGGCTGTCCGCGGCCGCCGTGGTGAGCAGCAGCGCGTCGAGGAAACGGTCCCGTTCGGCCGGATCGGCGCACAGCGTGAACACTTCCTCGAACTGATCCACGATGAGGACGAGCTCGGCGCGCTCCGCCCGGCCGGCCAGCGCTTGGCGAGCGAGCCGGTGCAGGTTCCGGGGATCGGCCTCCAGCTCGGCGAGCACGGCCGCGACGGTCGACCGCACCAGCGGCGCGAACCGGATCGCGCACTCCTCCAACGGATGCGCCCCAGGCGACACCAGCACGACGTCGGCGTCATCGCGGAGCCGCGGGACCAGCCCGGCGCGCAACAGCGAGGACTTCCCGGCCCCGGAAGCGCCGACCACAGCCACAAACCGGAACTCGGCGAGTTTCGCGCTCAGCTCGTCCACGAGCCGGTCCCGCCCGAAGAACCGGTCCACATCCGCGGACTGCAGGGCCACCAATCCGACGTACGGCGCCCCTTCGCTTGCGGTCTCCTGCGCGGGCGCCTCCGAGCCGCCGCTCGCCAGCTCGGCCGCGACGGCATGCCACTGCTGTTCCCATTCGCCGACGTCACCGTGACAAGCCCGCACGTACGCCAGCGTCACCGGCAACGTCGGCAACTTCCGGCCGCCGGCGGCGTCGGACAGCGTCCCCGCCGCGTAGTGCGCCCGCTGCCCGAGCTCCCGGTAAGTCGGGCAGCCCGCTTCTTCCCGCAGCCGCCGCAACGCCCCCGCAAACCGCGACAGCACATCCCCGTCCGGGTCCAGCGGACGCTCCCGACGTGGCATCCGCCCCGCCCCCTCACCTCGGCCCTCATTGTTCGGACCTTGTTGTTCCGGAGCCAGCCATCGACACAGAACAACCCGGAAGCACTACACCGGGTCCCGGCTCACTACGGGCATCACACGTGTCGACCTCCGTGGCGGTAGCCGACCGGCCCGCCGTGGATCACAAGGGAGCGAATCATGAAGGCCGTTCGAAACAGATACAGATTCCTGCTATTGGGATTGATGGCGATCTCGGCACTGCTGGTGCCGGTCACCACGGCATCGGCTCGCCCTGCTGCCGGGGCGGCCCCGGCCACGGGGGCGACGATCCTGGACTTCAGCACGGAGCCATGCAAGGGACAGGCCGTCCCCCGTCCTCCGCAAACCGGGTACTGCAAGCCCGGCACCACCATCGTCAACCTCCTTCCGCCGGACGGCCGGGAAGTGACTGTCCTGCTGGGAACCCTCGGCCCGTCCTCGCCTCCGGGAGCGGCGTGGGTCTACTGGACCCGCAAGGTCCCGGGCAGCGGCAATGTCTGGAGCCCGTGGCTGCAACTGGGCTCCGGGTGGGGAATCCGCGGAATCTCGGTCACCGACTACTTCAACGGCTGGTGGACCGTCGGGGTGACGGACGCGAACAATGCCTCGTGGTGCAACAAATACAACAGTGACCGATGGTTCGGGTGGTATTCGGAGAACTGCAGCTTCTAGACAACCCGGCCCGGCGAATGACCACACCTTCCCGGCGACGTTTCCGTAGAACCGGACCGCCAGGCGCATCGGCGCCTGGCGGTCCTGCGTCATGCCGGGCGCAGCCCACCCGGAGCGTCATCCGCACCCCCGGCTTGCCCCCGCCTGGTACACACCTCTAGTGTACTAGTTCTCTAGCACTTTGAAGAAGGTGACATGGTCGAGTTCCGGGTGGACCGCAGTGCCGGCATGCCGCCGTACCGGCAGCTCGTCGTGCAGATCCGGGACGCGGTGCGGCTCGGGTGGCTCAAGCCCGGCGATCGCGTGCCGACTGTGCGGGAGGTCGTGACGAGCAGCGGGGTGAACCAGAACACCGTGCTCAAGGCCTACCGCGAGCTCGAGCTCGCCGGGGTCCTGGAGATCCGCCAGGGCTCGGGCACCTTCGTGAAGAGCTCGGTCGGCTCCGCGGACGCGGGCGCGCTGACCGAGCTGCAGCGGCAGCTCGAGGACTGGGTGCGGATCGCGCAAGCGGCCGGACTGGACGACGAAGACATGCAGGCCCTGCTCAGCGCGGCGCTTGCACGGAAGGCAGGCAACCGATGACCACCGGCACAGAGATGCGGCCGCCGGGCGACGACGACGGCCTCGCGGTCGACGTCCGCGGGCTCGGCGTCCGCTACCGGCGGCCGTGGCGCCGCGAGACGAACTGGGCGTTGCGGGACTGCACCTTCCAGATCCCGGCCGGCCGGGTGGCCGCGCTGGTCGGCCTCAACGGGGCCGGCAAGTCCACTTTGCTCGGTGCGCTGGCCGGGTTGCTGGCCCCGGCCGAGGGGGTGGCGCTGGTGGGTGGCGCGCCGGCCGTCGCGGCCACTGGCGAGGAGGGCTGCCGGATGCAGTACGTCGCCCAGGACAAGCCGCTGTACCGGCACCTGGACGCGGCGGCGATGCTGCAGATCGCCGCCCGGTCCAACCGGGTCTGGGACTCCCAGCGCGCACTGCGCTGGCTGCAGCGGTTCGAAATCCCGCTGGACCGGCCGTGCGGGCGGCTTTCCGGGGGCCAGCAGGCGCAGGTGTCGTTCGCGCTCGCGCTCGGTGCCTGCCCGTCGGTCCTGCTGCTGGACGAGCCGCTGGCCGACCTCGATCCGCTGGCCCGCGACGGAGTCATGCGCGAGCTGCTGGCCGAGGCCGCCGACACCGGGATCACCGTGCTGCTGTCCACGCACGTGGTCGCCGAAATCGGCGGGGTGGCCGATCACCTCCTGGTGCTGGGCCGGGGCGCGCTGCTCGTCGAGGGCGCGATCGACGACATCCTCGAGAGCCACCGGTTCTACGTCGGCCCGCGCGCGGACGCCCCGCCCGTCGCCGGGGAGGTGCTCCAGGCCCGGCACACCGAGGGCCAGTCCACCTTCCTGGTCCGCGGCACGCCCGGCCAGCCGCCTCCCCCGGCGAGCCCGCCCTGGATCCGGCGCGAGGTGACCCTGGCGGACTTCGTGCTCGCCCACCTGAACAACAGCACCACCACCAGTGGTCAGGAGGCTTCGGCATGACCACCACCGTGCAGCGCGTCCGGTCCGGCGCCCGGTTGCGGGACCTGGTCTGGGTGGCCTGGCGGCAACGCCGCCTGCTGATCCTCACCACCGCGGCACTGGCGGCGGTGCTCGTCGCGTGGAGCCTGTGGCTCTACGCGCAGGCGGGGGATCCCCCCACCTGCGTTCCCGGCCGGCCCTGCAATGGCAACATCACCGGCCAGTGGATTGACGGGATAAACAGCCAGGCCCGATTGCTGTTCGGCGCGCTCGCGGCGTTTTCCGGGCTGCTCCCGGCATTCTGGGGAGCGCCGGTCGTCGCTCGTGAATTCGAACAGCGCACCTACCTGTGGGCCTGGACCCAGGACGTGCCCCTTCGCCGCTGGCTGGGTATCAGGGTCCTTTTCTTCGGCGGGGTCATCGCCCTGTCCAGCGCGCTGGCGGGGACGGCGGCCTCGCTGCTGTGGGAACGGATCAACGCCAGCGGGTGGCGTGGGAGCCTGATCGACGACCGGCTCGGGTTCGAATTCTCGCCGACGGTTCAGCTCGGATACGCCGTGTTCGGTTTCGCGCTCGGCCTGGCTCTCGGCGCACTCACCCGCCGCACCCAGATCGCACTGGGCCTCACCACGCTGGTGTTCGCCGCGACGCGACTGCTGATCGGGCAGTTCGCCCGGCCATTCCCCTTCTTCACCCCTCTTCGCGAAGTGTGGCCGGTGACCGGCACTCGTACCGGGCTGCCCCGGGTTTCCTTCAACGACACGTTGTTCCACAGCCCAGGCCTGCTCGACCGAGCGGGAAATGCCGTCTCCTACGACTCCCCCATCAGCAATGCGTGTTTCAGCGCGGCCACCGCACCCAACGCCACGGACCTGCAGGGCGTCGAGGATCGATGTTTTCTCGATCACGGGATCGTCCAACGGTTCTTCGACTACCAGCCGATCGATCGGCTCGCCGCTTTACGTCTCACCGAAACCGCCGTTTACCTCGCACTCGCCGCGGCACTGTTCACCGTGACCTGGCGGCGCATGAGGAAAGCCGTCGCCACGATCTGACCGGCTCCGCGCCGGACCCGAATAGATTCACTTTCGACTTGCGGACAATGCTGCCATTTTGGCGCCGTAATTGGCCGCGTAATGCACAGGAAAGAATTCCTCCATGGATACCCTTGTACCCGTAGCCCGGCGCGCCAATGTTCCCCTTCGTGGTCCGGAGCCGGCGAGAGTCCGCTGGAATCTGGTCGTCGTCGTGGGCGCGGCGTTGCTCATCGGGCTCTTCGGCTACCTGACCCGCTGGGTCTGCGACGACGGCTTGATCTTCACCCGGGCCGTCGAGCAGATCCTCGCCGGGAACGGCCCCGTGTTCAACGCCGGCGAGCGGGCGGAGTCGTCGACCAGCGCGCTCTGGCAGTGGCTGCTCGTGCTGGCCGGGTTCCTCTTCGGGCAGCCGGACACCTCGACGATCTCGTGGGTGCTCGGCCTGCTGCTCACCGCGGGCGGGTTCGCCCTCGCGGTCGACGCCACGTGGCGGCTCCACGACCCCCGGCGCACCGCGGTGCTGGTGCCCTGCGGTGTCCTGGTGCTGCTGGGGTCGCGGCCCGTCTGGGAATACGCGACCTCCGGGCTGGAAACCGGGCTCACTACGTTCTGGATGGCGGCCTGCTGGTGGCTGCTCGTCCGCCTGCGTTCGGGGGGCTCGGCGAAGGCGATCCTGGCCGCCGCGTTCACGATCGGCCTCGGCCCGCTGGTCCGGCCGGACCTGGCGCTCGTCGCCGCGGTGTTCCTCGCCGCTTTATGGCTGACCGTCCGGCCCGGCTGGCGCCTGACCCTGGGCGCCGCCGGTGCCGCGGCCGGGTTGCCGATCGCCTATGAGATCTTCCGCATGGGCTTCTACGGCATCGTCGTTCCGATGCCCGCGCTCACGAAGAACGCCGACGCGTCGATGTGGGGACGCGGCTTTGCCTACCTCGCGGATTTCGCCGGCCCCACTCTGCTGGTGCTGCCGCTGGCGCTGGTCATCGCCGTGTCCGTCCCCCTGCTGCGCCGCCTGCGCGGCCGGCGGACCGACCTGGTGGTGACGCTCGCCCCGGTCACGGCCGGCTTGCTGCACCTGGTGTACGTGGTGAAGGTCGGCGGGGACTACATGCACGCGCGCATGGCGTTGCCGGCCCTTTTCCTGATCCTGCTGCCGATCCTCGTCGTCCCCCGGTCGAAGCGCGCGGGTGCGGCGGCTCTGGTCGTGGTGGTGTGGGCGGCCGTCTTCGCGGGCTTCGTCCGGTACCCCGGGGTGGGCGGGTCCGCGCCCGGCGTCGACGACGAGCGCGCCTACTACACCGGGTGGACCGGCAACGCGCATCCGGCGGACTCCTCGGACTACATTCCGCGGCTCCACGGCCTGAAGGACGCCGTGACGGCCGAGGTGGGTTCGGGGCAGCGGTCACTGATCTACCAGGGAACGGCCCCGGGCCTCAACAACGTCATCACCACGCCGTTGCGCGCGGACGTGCCGGGGAAGGTGATGATCGTCGGGGTCTACCTCGGCACGGTCGGGATGCTCGCCCCCACCGACGTCGGAGTCGTCGACTTCTGGGGACTGGCTAACCCGATCGGGGCCCGGTTCAGCTTCCCCACGGTCAAGCCGGGCCACTCGAAGCCGCTCGGCAACGCCTGGCTGCTCGCCGGCTACGCCGATCCGGCCGCACCGCTGGATCCCTCGGGCAACTTCATGATCCGCGACGACGTCACCCCGCAGCAGGTGGCCGCGGCCCGGCACGCGCTCAGCTGCGGGGACCTCGCCGAAATCCAGCGCTCGACCCGGGAACCCCTGTCGTTCAAGCGGTTCTGGGACAACCTGACCGGCGCCTGGCACCGGACCCAGGTCACCATCCCCCCGGACCCGTTCGAAGCCGAGCGCACTTTCTGCGGACGACCGTAAGCCAGGAACGCCTCCCCCGGCCCAACGCTCCCCGTCAGCCGTCCCCCCGCCAGCGGAGGACCTCAAGGGCGACACCGACTTCGAGCGGATGCTCGGCGAGCGGGCGGGGCAGCAGCCGGTCCGCCCGGTTGAGCCGCCGGAGCAGGGTGTTGCGGTGGGTGAACAGGCGGGCGGCGGCCTTCGAACTGTTGCCCTGCTCGGCGAGGAAGGTGCGCACCGCCTCGGTGATCTCCGACGGCGCGCCTTCGAGACCGCCCAGAGTCCGCTTGACGAAGCGGTCGGCGCGGTCCGGCGCGCTGGTGATGAGCGCGACCAGCTCGACCTCGTCGTGCGACGCCAGCCGCTGGACGGAGGTCAGCCGCGCCAGCATCTGCTGGGTGGTGAGGGCGTCGAGGTGGCTGCGGCGGAAGCCGTCGACCCCGGGCGCGGCCGGGCCGAGGGCGATGCGCACGGCCGGCAGCTGATCCAGCGCGGCCCGCACGTCGCCGGTGTCCGGACGGCCGTGCACCCACACCCAGCGGGTCGCGGCACTCGCGAGCACGCTCAACGGGCGCACTTCGCCCGCCGCCGCGGCCAGGGCGTCGGCGGCGCGGTCGAGCTGGCGAAGGTCGGCGTCGGGATCATCGGTCCAGATGACCGCGGCGGTGTGCGTCCGTTCCAAGGCGTGCCCCAGCCGTGTCTCGGCGCGCACGCGGGTGATCGGCGCGCCGTCCAGCAGCAGGGCCACGATCTCGCGGCGCTCGGCGTGGGTCCCGCGGGTCAGCTCGCCCCGTTCGGCCCGCATCCGGGCGGAGATCGCGGCGACGGTGGCGTCGACGAAGGCGGCGATGGAGCGGAGGGAAACGTCGAGCAGGACGCGCAGCTCCTCGGTATCCGTGGTGAGCGAGCAGGCGATCTGGGTCCAGAACCGCTCCGCGACACCCTGGCCGATCCGGTAGGCGTCAAGCGAGGATTCGTCGAGCCCGCGCCGGACGAGGTCCCGGGCCACGCCCAGCGGCGCCTCGCCGTCATTCGCACGGACCGGCACACCCGGAGCGCGGAGGTTGGCGGCGGCCCAGAACACCAGGTTGGACCGGTTGGTCCGCCGCGTCCCGGCCGCAAGCACCGGGTCACTGGCGATCGGCTGCATCGCCGCACTGGAGAGCGTGGCCTGGTCCAGCTCGTCAAGCCACTCCTGCGGCGGTTGGAGGGCGATCTCGGCCCCCCGGCGGATCAACTCCTGCACCCGGGGCGACGGCGGATCCCACGACATGGGGTGAGCATAGCGGTGCACTGTGCACCATGGGGTGGTCGATTCGGTGCACAGCGCTCTTGGTCGCCGGCTGGATGGGGAGGCTGATCCTCGATGGTGAGGCTGATCGTCGTCGTGGCGGGCTTCCGCCGGTGTCCCTTTGTCTGCGCCCGCTGCCGGATCTCACGATCGGCGACTGGTGCCGGGGTCGAGTGGTCCGGTTTGCCACATCGGTCAGTCGCCGGTCCGGTCCGCCGAGCCGGTCGGTCGGTCGGTCGCCGGATCGGTCAGTCGTCGGATCGGTCGGTCGCCCACCGGATCGGTCGGCCACCGGACCGCTCGCCCACCGGACTGGTCGGTCGCCGGGTCGGTCGGTCGTAGGCTGGCGGCATGCAGATCGGATTCGGCGCCCCGGCTTCCGGCGCGTGGGCCACCGCGGACAATCTGGCCCGCTTCGCCGAGCAGGCGGAGGAACTGGGCTACGCGTCGTTGTGGACGTTTCAGCGTCTGCTCGTCGGCGCTGACCAGGAACTCGCGCCGGTGTATCAGAGCGTGCTCGACCCGCTGGTCGCGTTGAGCTTCGCCGCGGCGCGCACCTCGCGGATCCGGCTCGGCGTCGCGGTGCTGAATCTGCCGTTCGTGTCGCCGGCCTACCTCGCCAAACAGGCCGCGACCCTGGACATCCTCTCCGGCGGACGGCTGGACCTCGGCCTCGGCGTCGGCTGGTCGAGCGCCGAGTTCACCGCGACCGGCGCCTCGACCGCCCGGCGCGCCGCGCGCACCGAGGAGTACTTGCGGGTGCTGCACACCCTCTGGGCGGACGAGGTCAGCGAGTTCGCGGGTGAGTTCTACACCGTGCCGCCGAGCCGGATGATGCCCAAACCGGTGCAGCGGCCCGGTCCGCCCGTGCTCCTCGGCGGAATCGTGCCGGCGGCGGTGGCCAGGGCCGGCCGGATCGCCGACGGCTGGCTCAGCAGCAGCGGGACGGACCTCACCCGGATCGGCGCGCAGATCGAGACCGTCCGCGAAGCCGCCGCCGAAGCCGGCAAGGACCCGGCCGGGCTGCGGTTCGTCTGCCGGGGCGTGGTCCGGGCCGGCGAACCGGACGGCCTCACCCCGGACGGCACCCGCCAGCGCCTCACCGGCAGCTACGAGCAGATCCGCCAGGACGCGGCCTGGCTCGGCGAGCAGGGCGTCACCGAACTGTTCTACGACCTGAACTGGGACCCGCTGATCGGCAACCCCACGGCCGACCCGGCCGCGGCCGCCGAGCGAGCCGAGGAGATCCTGCGCGAACTCGCCCCCGGCACCCACTGAGTCACCGCTCGACGCCCTTCGGCCTCCTCGCGGCTTCAACCGGCCGTCGCGGGTCCCAGCCGCGTGCCCTGAAGGCCACCTTCAGGGACCTGCATGCCCTCATGGTGGCCTTCAGGGCAAAAACGTCTGGCACAGAGCACTATGCACCACATCACCTCCATTCCGGTGCAGATTGCCCTTGGCCACGAGCGATCCGCACCGCACGATAGAAGCGTCGACCATCACTGTTGGGAGTTGCCGCCGATGTCCTCTGCCTCCGCGCCGCCCGCTGTCGAGCACCTCGACGTCCTGATCGTCGGCGCCGGGATCTCCGGCATCGGCGCGGCGTACTACCTGCAGCGGGATCATCCGCACCGCTCGTTCGCGCTGCTCGAAGCGCGCGGGGCGACCGGCGGGACCTGGGACCTGTTCCGCTACCCCGGAATCCGGTCGGACTCCGACCTCTACACGTTCGGCTACGAGTTCAAGCCGTGGCGGGACGAGGACTCGATCGCCGACGCCCACAAGATCCTCGCCTACCTGCGGGAGACCACCGCCGAGCACGACCTCGACCGCCGGATCCGGCTCCACCACAAGGTTGTGGGCGCGGCCTGGTCCTCGGAGCAGGCGCGGTGGACGGTCGACATCGAGCGCACGGACACCGGCGAACGCACGACGCTCACCTGCGACTGGCTGTTCAGCGCCGGCGGGTACTACCGCTACGACGAGGGGTTCACCCCGCGCTTCGAGGGCCGGGAGCGCTTCGCCGGGACGATCGTCCACCCGCAGCAGTGGCCCGAGGACCTCGACTACGCGGGCAAGCGCGTCGTGGTCATCGGCAGCGGCGCCACCGCCGTCACCCTCGTGCCGGCGATGGCGGCGACCGCCGGCCACGTCACCATGCTGCAGCGGACCCCGAGCTACATCCTGCCGATCTCGAAGAGCGACGCCACCGCCCGCCGGCTCAAGAAGGTCTTCGGGGACGAGCGCGGGCACGCCATGGCCCGCCGGCTGGGCGCCTTCCGGCAACGGGCGATCTGGCGGTTCAGCCGGAAGTTCCCGAAGGCCGCGCGGCGGCTGATCCGCTGGATCACCACCAAGCAGCTGCCCGCGGGCTATCCGGTCGACGAGCACTTCAACCCGCCGTACGACCCGTGGGACCAGCGGCTGTGCCTGGTCCCGGACGGCGACCTGTTCCAGTCCATCCGCACCGGCGAAGCCGAAATCGTGACCGACCGGATCGCCACCTTCACCGAGAAGGGCCTGCTGCTGGAATCCGGCCGCGAACTCGAGGCGGACGTCATCGTGACCGCCACCGGGCTGAACCTGCAACCCTTCGGCGGCATCCCGCTGACCGTCGACGGCGCCGAGGTGCGCTTGGCCGATACCGTGACCTACAAGGGAATGATGCTCTCGGGCGTGCCGAACCTGGCCTTCTCCATCGGCTACACCACCTCGTCCTGGACGTTGAAGGTCGGCCTGCTCTGTGAGCACTTCTGCCGGCTGCTCGCGCACATGGACGCGCACGGCCACACCGTGTGCCGCCCCGAGCCCGCCGATCCGGCCATGCCGACCCGGCCGTTCCTGAACTTCGGCGCCGGCTACGTCCAGCGCGTCGTGGACCAGCTGCCCCGCCAAGGCGACCGGCTGCCGTGGCTGACCTCGATGAACTACCACTCCGACATCAAGCTGCTGCGCAAGGGCAGCGTGCTCGACCCCGAGCTGCACTTCTCCCGCGCGGCGCTGCCCACGCCCGTCGCACACCCGGCGGAAACGGTGACCGGCTGATGCCCGCCGGCACCGACGACCGATTCGCCGATCTCCCAGCCGGACCCCGCATCTGCTATCGCGTCGAGGGTCCCGAGGACGGGCCGCCGCTGCTGCTGATCGCCGGGCTGGGCCTCGACCTCACCTCGTGGCCGCAACGGATGGTCGACGGGTTCACCGGCCACGGCTTCCGGGTGATCCGCTTCGACAACCGCGACGCCGGCCGGTCGAGCCGGATCGGCACCCCGGCCCCGGGACGGCTGCGGCAGCTGTTCGCCCGGCCGCGGCCCGACGCCTACGACCTCGGTGACCTGGCGGCCGACACGATCGGGCTGCTCGACCACCTCGGCGTCGAGCGCGCCCACCTGGCCGGGATGTCGATGGGCGGGATGATCGCCCAGACCGTCGCGGCCCGGCACCCCGCCCGCGTCGCCACGCTCACCTCGATCTTCTCCACCACCGGGCACCCGCGGGTCGGCCAGCCCGCCCGGTCGACGGTCCTGCGCCTGGCCCGGCGCCCGGCCCGGACCGCCGAGGAATCGGCCGCGCGGCACCTGGCGCTGCTCTCGCACATCGGCTCGAAGACGTTCCCGCCGGACAGCGCCCTGGAACGGGCCTGGGCCACGGCCCTGTGGGACCGCAGCGGCGGAGCCCGCGACGGGGTGCCGCGCCAGATCAGCGCCATCCAGTCCTCCGGTGACCGCACCGCGGAGCTGCGCCGCATCACCGTCCCGGCCCTCGTCGTGCACGGCGACGCCGACCGCATGGTCCACCCCAGTGGCGGCCGGGCCACCGCCCAGGCCATCCCCGGCGCCCGCCACGTCGAGATCCCCGGGATGGGCCACCATCTCGCGCCGGGTGTGCTCGACCGCCTGGTGGACCTCACCACCGATCTGGCGCGCACCGCCGACGCGCCGGCGACCCGTCCAGGAGGCACCCGATGAGCAGTGTGCGCGGCAAGGTCGCCGTCGTGACCGGCGCCGGTTCCGGCATCGGCCGGCAGCTGGCGTTCGAATTGGCGCGAAGGGGCGCGCGCCTCGCCGTCTCCGACGTCGACGACCTCGGCCTCACCGAGACCGCCGACCGCGTCAAAGCCCTCGGTGCCGAAGTCCACGCGGGGCACCTCGACGTCAGCGACCGCGCGGCCGTCGAGGCCTACGCCGCGACCGTCGCGGAGCATTTCGGTGTGGTGCACCAGATCTACAACAACGCCGGGGTCAGCGGCGGCCGCGGCGGGGTGCTCGACAACGACTGGGACGACTACGAACGCGTCCTCGGGATCAACCTCTTCGGCGTCATCCACGGCACGAAGGCCTTCCTGCCGCACCTCATCGCTTCCGGCGACGGGCACGTGGTGAATGTCTCCAGCCTCAACGGGATCATGGCGCAGCCCTCGCTCAGCGACTACTGCGCCGCCAAGTTCGGCGTCCGCGGCTTCACCGAAAGCCTGCGCGGCGAGATGCTGCTGGCCCGCCAGCCGGTCCAGGTCAGCGTGGTCCACCCCGGCGGGGTCAAGACCAACATCGCGAGCGCCGGGCTCGACCGGGCGCGAAAGCTGGGCACCCTGACGCCGCGCGCGGAGGCGCGGGCGCGCGTCTACAACGAGAAGCTGCTGAAGATGCCCGCCGAACAGGCCGCGCGCATCGTGCTCGACGGCGTGGAAGCGGGCCGGCCGCGCATCCTGGTCGGCACCGACGCCAAGGTCGTGGACCTGCTCGTCCGGCTGTTCCCCCGCCTGTACCCCAAGGTCGCCGTCCGGTTCGAGCGGCGGACGATGGCGTCTTAGCTTGTAGATGTCATCGTTTGTAAATGTCATAGTGGGGTGGTGCACGAACTCCTGCTGGACCACCCGGTCGTCGCGAGCGTCAAGGACGAGGCCGGGCTGCGCGCGGTCACCGAAGTGGAAGCACCGGTGGTGTTCCTGCTCTTCGGGTCGATCCTGACGCTGCCCGGGCTGCTCGAGCGGCTGCGGGCCGCCGGGAAAACCGTGCTGGTGAACGTGGACCTGATCGAAGGGCTGGTCAGCCGCGACATCGCCGTGGACTTCGTGGCCGAGCGGACGCAGGCCGACGGCGTGCTGAGCAGCAAGGCCGCCATCGTGAAGGCCGCGAAGGCGCGCGGGCTGCTCGCGGTGCACCGCTTCTTCCTCGTCGACTCGTTCTCCTACCACAACCTCGGCAAGCAGCTGGCCATCTCCCGGCCCGACTACATCGAGATCCTGCCCGGGTGCGTGCCCCGCGTGATCACCTGGCTGCGCGCCGACACCGAGGTGCCGATCATCGCGGGCGGCCTGGTGTGCGACAAGGACGACGTCCTGGCCGCGCTCGGCGCGGGCGCGACCGCGATCGCTTCGTCCAATGTGGACGTCTGGTCGATGTAGCGCCCCGACGGTGCCCCCAAAACGGCCGCCTCATTCCCCCTTCGACGCCAGCCAGGTGAACAGCGGGTCGGTGTGGCCGGGCAGCTCCCGGTACACCTCGCCCAGCCGGCGGTAGCGCTCGTGGGTCACCGGGTCCGGCACGAACTCCGCGCCCGGTGACACCAGCGCCGCCACCGCCTCGTCGAAGCCGCCGAACAGGCCGAGTCCGACGCCCGCGCAGATCGCCGCGCCCAGCTCCGCCCCGCCCTGCGCACGCCGCGCGGGCCGGTCGAACGCGTCGGCGACGATCTGCATCAGCACGTCCGACCCGGCGCCGCCGCCGGAGACCAGGACCCGCGAGAACTCCGTGCCCAGCTCCGCCGCCATGGCGTTCCCGTTGCCCTGCAAGGTAAGCGCGATCGCCTCCAGCACGGCCCGGTAGAGGTGGAACGGTCCCTGCCGCCCGTCGAACCCGAGGAACGCGCCGCGGCGAAACGGCGCCTCGACGGGCGCGAGCCAGTCGAGGACCGCGATGAGGCCGTCGGAACCGGCGGGCACGGTTGCCGCTCCCGCGTTCAGCCACTTCTCTTCGCCCAGCAGGTCGCGCAGCCAGCTGACCGTCCACATGCCACGCCGGATGCCTTCGCTCTCATACAGGTACTCGTGCGGGCGGCAGGCGAAGTTCGTCCAGAACGCCTTGGCGTCACGGACGTTGCGCGCACCGGTGGTCATGCCGGCGATGTAGGTGCCGAGCGACAGCAGCAGGGTGCGGTCGTCGGCGAGCCCGCTGCCCAGCGCCTCGACCGCCTTGTCGTTGGCGGTGGCGAACACCGGCAGCCCCGCCGGCAGCCCGGTGTGCGCCGCCGCCTCCGCCGTCACGGTGCCGAGCCGGTCTCCCGGCTGCACCAGCTCGAACAGCATTCCGCGCGGGACGTCCGGCTCGGCCACCCACTCCCAGCTGTCCGTGTCGATCGGCCACACGCCCTGGTAGTTCGCCGCGGTGTCACGGAACTGCCCCGTCATCCGCGCGGTGATGTAGCCCGAAGACGTGGTGACGTAGCGGACGTCCGGGTTCGTGTGCTCGTACGGCCGCGACACGCGCTCGTCCATCCAGCTCAGCACGGGCTGGGCGAGCGTGCCGTCGGCGCGCAGCATCGCGCGGCAGAACCGGATCGTGCACAGGCCCACGCCGAGGATTTCCCCGGGCCGCCCGTCGAACGCGTCCAGCGCCGCGCGGGTGGCCGCGCCGATCGAGTCCCACAGGTCGTCGTCCGGGTGCTCGACGACGCCTGGGCGCGGCGTGTCGTTGGGCCGCAACGGAACGCGGGCCCGGGCGTGCACCTTGCCGTGCTCGTCGAAGACGGTGACCTTGGTGCTCTGCGAGCCGTTGTCGATCCCGAGGAGGTAACCCGTCATCACCGGTCCCCGGCGGGGAAGATGGTGCCCGGGTTCATGATCCCGTTCGGGTCGTAGGCCTCCTTGAGCCTGCGCAGCACCGGGTACGCGCTGCCGTGCTCCTGCTCGGTCCACGGCGCGCGGTACTTGCCGATGCCGTGGTGGTGGACCATCGAGCCGCCGCGGGCCAGCGTCTCCTCGACGATGATCGCGTTCAGCGGGATGTGGTACTTCGTGATCTCCTCGCGCGGCTCGCAGTTGATCCGGTAGTCGTAGACGAAGTACATGTTGGTGCCGGTCTGGTAGCTGTGCGAGGAGTGCCCGCCCAGCATCGTGAGGTCCTCGAAGTGCGGGTACTCCTTGGTGATCCGGGAGATCACCGCGTCGTAGACGTCGCCGACCACCGACCAGTTCGCCGACACCTCGGTGGTGTAGCCCAGCCGGTGCTCGGCGAGCATGGCCTCCTGCTCGGCCCGGATCTTGTCCGGGCCCCAGTTGAGGTTGTCGAACCACGCGCGGATCAGCTCCGGATCCACCCGCTCGTGCTGGTACCGCCCCACGATCTGCTCGATCGCCGTGCTCGTCGCGTCGGCGAGCGGGGCGGGCCCCTCGGCAAGGAAAACGGCCACGCACTTGCCGTTCGCGAAGTGGGAGAAGTGCTGCGCGGCGTCCTGCTCGGAGTAGACCCGCGCGACCGACGGGTGATAGCCCTCGGTCACGACCTCGCGCAGGATCTCGATGCCGGTCCGCACGTCGTCGACCAGGTAGCCGTGGAACCGGTTGTTCTCCGGCTGGTACTTGAACAGCTTCACCGTGACCTCGGTGACGAAGCACAGCGCGCCCTCGTTGCCGATCACGACGTGGCGGATGTCCGGCCCGGCCGCGCGGCGCGGCACGTTCTTCACGCGGCTGACCGTGCCGTCCGGGAAGACCGCCTCCAGGCCGACCACCATGTCCTCGATCCCGCCGTAGAGCGTGGAGAACTGGCCGATCGAGCGCGTGGCGACCAGGCCGCCCATCTGGGCCAGCGGCTTGGACTGGGGCGAGTGGCCGGTGGTGAGCCCGAGCTCGCGCACGCGGTCCTCCAGCACCTGCAGCGGGACGCCGCACTGCGCGGTGACCTGCATGTCGACCGGGTCGACCTGCACGATTTCGTCCATTTCGGACCCGTCGAGCACTACGGTGCGCTCGAAGCTGGTCTCGAGCCCGCCCTCGGTGCCGGTGCGGCCGGTGCGCGGGACGATGTTGACGCCGTGCTCGTTCGCGAAGGCCAGCACGGCGGCGACCTGGCCGGTGCTGCCCGCGCGCACGATGGCGAGCGGGAACGGGCCGTCGTAGATGTCGTGGACGGCGGTGTACTTCTTGAACCGGTCGACGCTCGCCTCGCGCAGCAGCCGCTCGTCGGTGTCCACGCGCTCGGGGCCGGCGATCTCGCGCAGCCGGTCGATGATGGCGGTCGTGTCCATGGTTTTCTGTGCTCCGTTCGTGGTTCGGTTCATCGGGTGAGGTAGCCGCCGTCGACGGTGAGGACGTGCCCGTTGACGTAGTCCGAGGCCCGGCTCGCCAGGAACACCACCGCGCCCATGAGGTCGCCCAGCTCGCCCCAGCGGCCGGCCGGGATGTGGTCGAGGACGCGCTGATTGGCCGCCTGGTCCGCGCGGGTCTGCTCGGTGATCGCGGTGGCGAAGTAGCCGGGTGCGATGGCGTTGCACTGGACGTTGCTCGCGCCCAGCTCGTCGCAGTACGCCTTGGTGAAGCCGACGATGCCGTGTTTGGTCGCCGCGTACGCCGGGGACATCTGCCCGCCGAGGAAGGAGAACAGCGACGCGATGTTGACGATCTTGCCGTGTCCCTGCTCCGCCATGTGCCGCCCCACGTGCCAGCCGAGTTCGAACGGAGCGGTCAGGTTCAGCGCGACCATCGGGTCCCACTGCTCCCGGCCGAACTCCGCCACGGGCGCCAGGTTGGCGATACCGGCGGAGTTGACCAGGATGTCGACCGAGCCGAACGCGTCCACACAGGACTCGACGACGCGGGCGGGCGCGCCCGGCTCGGTGAGGTCGGCCTTCATCGTCTCCAGCTGGGAACCCGCCGCGGCGACCAGGCGCCCGGTCTCGCCGCCGTCGTCGACCACCGTCGGCGCGAACACGTTCGCACCGGCCTTGGCCAGCGCCACGGTGAACGCGCGCCCCAGCCCGGTGTTGCCGCCGGTCACGATCGCGTTTCGGCCGCGCAGCGAGAACAGGTCGAGGGAGAAGTCCTGGATTTCCAACGGAAGGGCCTTTCTTCAGGTACGGGTCTTCAGGCGAGTGCGGGGGTCCGTGGTTGCGGCTCGGCAGCCGGTTCACGGCGCTGCACCCATAGCGTCAGCGAGGTCAGCGCGATCCCGATCAGGCCGGCGGCGGTGAGGACGCCGAAGAGCGCGCCGTAGCCGCCGTGCGGGGCGGTGTTCGTGGACGGGTCCCCGATCCACCAGGCGACGAGGCCGGGCAGGAACGCGTCGGGCAGGTAAGCGAGCCCCGAGGCCAGGCCGATCACGCCGCCGCGCTGGCCGGCCGGGATGCGCGCCTCGGTGATGCTCGCCCAGTAGACCCCGCGGCTGGCGAAGACCATGAGCGACAGCACGAACATCAGCGTCAGCGCGGCCCACTGCAGCGCGGGCGCGCCCGGCAGGAACAGCAGCACCGCCACGCACAGCGTCGCGCCGACGAAGGCGAGCCGCAGGAAACGCGGCGTCGAGTGCGTCACCTTGTCCACGCCGAACCCGCCGAGCGGTCCGGCGACGAACTGGAAGACGTAACTGCGCACCACGCCGAGCACCCCGATCAGCCCGGCGGTGACGCCGAAGTTGTGCTGCAGCAACGGGGAGAAGTAGCCGAGCGTGGTGTAGAAGCAGTACATCAGCATGATCGAGCCGCCGAGCAGCCAGGTGTACTTGTTCCGCGCGGCCGCGAGCAGCTGGCGTACCGACAGCGCCGAGCGCTCACCGGCCGGGGCCTCGCCGGCCTGGCCCCGCAGCGCGAACCAGATCAGCCCGGCCAGCCCGAGGCAGAGGCCGCCGTAGATCGCGATGAGCGTGAGCACGCCGGCCGTCGGCGCCAGCAGGGTGCCGACCAGCAGCGCGCCCACGCCGCTGATCACCGTCGAGGTGACGCCGCGGATCGCTTCCAGGAAGCCGAAAAGCCGGCCCTGCTGCTCGGTGGGGCCGAACGAGCCGATCGCCTTGACCAGTGCGGGCCAGTACAGCGCCATGCCCGCGAACGCCATGGCGATGTGCGCCAGCAGCACCGTCGCATAACCGGGCGAAACCGTGAGCGAAAGATCGGCGACGCCGGTGATGGCCAGCGCGGCCACGACCAGCGTGCGCGGGGCGAAGCGATCGGCGAACCAGCCGCCGGCGAAGTACATGACCGCGGCCACGGCGCCGAACACCGACATGATGTCGCCGTATTCCTGCGCCGTGAGGCCGAGGGCGTGGTACGTCGGTTCCAGGAAGACGAACCGGATGTAGGCGACCTGGAAGATCACCCCGCCGGACGTGCACAGCAGCAGATAACTCAGCCGCCTCCGCGCACCGCTCACTTTCGACCACCTCACTGTGGGGATAACGCTCTGGGGGAATCCGGGCATAAAAAAAGAGAACAGTGATCCCCTACGACGAATGGGGTTACTGTTCTCTGAGGTCTCTAGTAACTGAGGTATTCAGTTGTGGCGACAGCAACGTAACCACAGCTCTCCCCCGGCTGTCAAGCGCGGTCCCCCCACGGAAAGCAGGATCCATGCCGGACACTCCGGTCGTGCTGATCCACGGCTCGTACCACCGGCCCGCCCATTACGAACCGCTGGTCAGCCGTCTCACGCAGGTCGCCGGCAGGGTGAGCGTGCCGGACATCGGCATGCTGCCGTTGCCGGAGAGCATCAGGCTCGTCCAGGACATCGTCGACCAGGCCGCGTCGCCGCCGGTGGTCGTGGGGCACTCGTTCGGCGGCGCGGTCGCCGGTTCCCTGCACGGGGCCCGGCGGCTCGTCTTCCTGTCCGGGTGGGTGCTCGACGTCGACGAGACGGCCGCCGGATGGCTCGCCGAGGATCCCTCCGGCGACTCGGAATTCGCGCGGGCACTGCGTTTTTCCGAGGACGGGTCACAAGCGTGGATCGACCCCGCCGCGGCGGCGAGCCTCTTTTATGCCGATTGCGCACCTGACGCGGCGGCGCGCGCGGTCGAGCTGCTGCGGCCCGACACCCCGCTCAACTTCCAGCTGAGCCCGACCGCCGCCGAGTGGAAACACACCCCGTCGCTTTATGTCGCGACGCGCCACGACCGCACCTGGCCACCGGCCCTGGTCACGGAATTCTCCAGCCGCTGCACCGAAACCGTGACCGTCGACACCGGGCACTCGCCGTATCTCAGCGCCCCGGACCGCGTCGCCGGCATCATCGGCGGCTGCCTGGGATGAGACGATCGGGGGACCTTGACAGGGTCCCCCACGTCGTCGTTCCCGCCTTTAGCATCGGACTCGAAATCGTGCGGCTTTCTCACGACGCGCCCTCACGAAACGAGACCTTCATGCGAATTCTCGCGCTGACCACCGCCGCCGGCCTCAGCCTGATCACCGCCTGTTCCCCCACCCCGACCGAATCGGCTCCGGCCGGCCCGGCGCAGCTCATCCAGCCGATGACCCAGGTGACCGCGCAGCCGCGCCAGGGCTACTACTCCGATCCGTATCCCCTTCACATCGCCAAGCCGGGCACGGTGCCGCAGACGTTCTCCGGGACCACCAGCGAACTGCTGAGCTGCGGGGGAACCCCGACGGCGGGCTGTTTCAAAGCCACCCCGATGACGGTGGCCGCCGGGCCGGCCCTCACCGCCCAGCTGGCCGGCTCCACCCTGAAAGCCCGGATCAACAACAACATCTTCCAGGACGATTCGGGCGCCTGGCAGATGGCCGTGACCTATTACGTGTCCAACCCCCGCTTTCCCGGCGCGAAGGCGTGGACCGCCGTCGTGCACGCCCGTCCCGCCGGCGCGCCCGCGGCCACCGCGGTGCCCACGGACTGGGTCGCCGACGCCCTGGTGGCCGGCGATTTCACCAAGCCCACCAAGGCGAACTACGACGGGAAGTACTTCGAGGACGCCGGAAAGCTGTACCTCGTCTACAGCGAGCGGCTCACCGACAAGCCCGCGCGAGACGGGATCGTCGCGCAGGCCATGACCACGGCCGCCATTCCCGGCCCGGGCAAGCCGGCCGTGCTGCTGGCCCCCGGCGACTTCCCGTCCGAGCTGTTCTTCGGGCTGAACCAGCCCAATACGTTCAAGCTGATCGAAACCGGGAACATCACCAAGGTCGACGGCAAGTACGTGATGGCGTACTCCACCGGCGCCTACGACGATCCGTCCTACAAGATCGGGCTCGCCTGGTCGGACACGTTCCTGCCCGCCGCCGGGGCCGGCTACCGGAAGATCACCATGCCCGACCCCACCGGGGTCTGGGGTGATCCGGGCCGGCCCGAAGTCCGGTACCTCCTGCAGACGCAGGAATCGAAGTGGCCGAACTACATCGCCAAGACGGTGGTCGCGCCGGGCGTGCCGGCGGTGGTCCAGGACAGCGACCACTGGTACCTGACGTTCGCGGGATACCTGCCGGCGGAAGCGAAGGTGGACCCGAAGACCGGGCACTACCCACCGTCTTCGCGCCGGCCGTACTTCGCGCCGGTGTCGGTGCACATCCCTCCCCACGCGACAGTGGCGCACACCTCCGAGGCCGATCTGGCGAACTGGATTACGATCAGCGCGGCTTCCTGAGGCCGCCGGAGAAGGAGAACCAGGTGCTAATCCGACCGAAAGCAGGCGGACACGGGCTGCAGCCGATCTGCTCGGAGCAACCCGTTTCCGCCGTGGCTGCCGTCGGATCAGCGACGAACGGCACAGTATGAGGCGACGGCACTCCGCCGCACGTCGCACGGCGGCGATCCTGCTCGCCGCCACCGGGGTCCTGTCCGCGTGCTCGACCGGCCCGCCGCCGGTCCCGTCCGCGGACGCCTGCGGGACGGCGGCGCCGGCCGGGCCGGTCGACTCCTGGACCGCGGCGCCCGCCCGGCTCAGCGGCCCCTACCAGGACAAGACGATCCGCGACGTCGTGCACACGTCGATCGGCGGCACGTCCGTCCGATTGCGACTGTCGAACGCCTTCGGCACCACCGCGGTGAAGTTCGGCTCGGTGTGGGTCGGCGCGCAGTCGGACGGGGCCGGCCTGGTCGCGGGTTCGAACCAGCGCGTGCGCTTCACCGGGGCGGAGACGACCACGGTCGCGGCCGGGGCCGAGGTCGTCAGCGACCCGGTGGACCTGACCGTCCGGCCCGGCGAAAACCTGTCGGTGAGCATCCACGTGGACGGCGACACCGGCGACGTCACCGGGCACCTCAAAACCGAGCAGCACGGGTGGTACGCCGACGGAGACGCCGGCGCCGACACCTCCGCGGCGCCCTACACCCACCAGATCGACCGCTGGTTCTGGCTCGACGCCGTCACCGTGCAGCCGAGCCGGCCGGCGCGCACCGTCGTCGCCCTCGGCGATTCGATCACCGACGGATATCACTCCACAGTGGACGCCAACCACCGCTGGCCGGACTACCTGGCCGGCCGGCTGGGGCCGTGCGGCCGATTCGGCATCGCCAACGAGGGCATCGCGGGCAACCGGGTGACCGCCAACGGCTCGGGGGTCAGCGCCGAAGCCCGCCTCCAGCGCGACGTCCTGGCGCAACCGAACGCCGGCACGGTGATCTACCTCGAAGGCATCAACGACATCGACAGCACGGTGAAGGCCGCCGGCCAGCTGATCCAGGCCGACCAGAAGATCGTCGACCGCGCGCACGCGGCCGGGTTGCGGATCATCGGTGGCACGATCACACCGTTCGAAGGCTTCCACACGTATTCGCCCGCCACCGAGGGAATACGGGCGAGCGTCAACGCCTGGATCCGCGACAGCGGGACGTTCGACGGCGTGGCCGACTTCGACGCGGCCCTGCGGGATCCCGCGGACCCGCACCGCCTGCTCGGCCGGTACGACTCCGGCGATCACCTGCACCCCGGCGACGACGGCTATCAGGCGATGGCCAACGCGGTGCCGCTGGGCGCTCTCGGTTAGTTTCCGCTGGTCGATGGAGACCCTGCCAAGGTCCCTCTGACAAGGACTCCCAGCCCCCGGCCGATGCGTGTTCCACTTTGACCGGAATTCGGTATCACCCACTCCGGAGGGGAAGAAGAATGAACAATCCCGTGCTGAAAATAGGCCGCTATCTGATCGGCGGACTGGTGATCGGCGGATTCTGGTATCTCAACAAGAGCAGGCCGGCCTGGGAGGAGGCCCTGCGCACGATCGTGGTTTTCGCCATCGTGATGACCCTGGTCAAGGCCCGGCTCAAGAGCAAGCCCGTGACCATTCACCTGGTCCCGCTGATCGCGTCGAAGGCGACGCTGGTCCTGATCGCCGCGGGGGTCGAAGAAGTGCTCCGGACCTCGCACGCCGTCAGCGACCCGGCGCTGGTGGTCTCCATCGGGCTGGGCCTCGCCGTGATCCTCGTCGGGAGCCTGTTCCACCGGTTCTTCTTCACCATCAACGCGCCCCGCCGCTCCTACGAAGGCCAGCCGCGATGACCGGGACCACGTACCACCTCAAGGACAACTACGCACCGGTCGCCGACGAGCTGATCGCGTTCGACCTGCCGGTCACCGGCGCCATCCCGCCCGAGCTGACCGGCTGGTACCTGCGCAACGGCCCGAACCCGCGCACGGAGACCCGGCACTGGTTCCTCGGCGACGGCATGCTGCACGGCGTCCGGCTCGAGAACGGGCGGGCCGAGTGGTACCGCAACCGCTGGGTCCGGACCGGCAGTTTCGACGCGCCCCTGCCGCCCGGCCCCGGCGGGAACCGGGATCTGCGTGATTCCACGGCCAACACCCATATCGTCAACCACGCGGGGAAAACGCTCGCCCTCGTCGAAACGGCACTACCCTACGAGGTCACCACCGACCTGGAAACCGTCGGCCCCCACGATTTCGACGGCAAGCTCACCACCCCGATGACCGCGCATCCCAAGATCTGCCCGGAAACCGGGGAGCTGCATTTCTTCGGATACGCGCGCGAACAGCCGTATCTGACCTACCACCGCGCGGACGCCCACGGCGTGCTGCGGCTGAGCCGCCCGGTCGAGGTGTCCGGGCCGACCATGATGCACGACTTCGCCCTCACCAGCCGGCATGTCGTGTTCCTGGACCTGCCGCTCGTGTTCGTGCCGGGCAGCGCGGGGATGCCGTACAGCTGGGACCCGGACTACCCGGCCCGGATCGGGCTGCTGCGGCGCAACGATCCACAAGGGACGGTCCACTGGTTCCCGATCGACCCGTGTTACGTCTTCCACACGCTCAACGCGCACGAGGCCGGTGACGAGGTGGTGCTGTACGCCGTGCGGTACGGGCATCTGTGGTGGGAGGGCCACGAGGGCGTCCCGGGCACGTTGTGGCGGTGGCGGATCGACACCCGCACCGGCGCCGTCCACGAGGAGCAGCTGGACGACCGGGACTGCGAGTTCCCGCGGATCGACGACCGGCTCGCGGGGCTCGACGCCCGATACGGGCACGTCACCTCGGGCACCTCGCTGATCCGGTACGACCTGCACACCGGCTCGGCGGCGGAGCACGCGTTCGGGCCGGACCGGACCCCCGGCGAGGCGGTGTTCGCGTCCCCGCAGTGGCTGATCACCTACGTCTACGACCGCACCCGCGACGCCTCCGACCTGGTGATCCTGGACGCGACCGCCCCGTCCGCCGCCCCGGTCGCGACGGTCGCGCTGCCCGTACGCGTGCCCGAGGGCTTTCACGGCAACTGGATCGCCGACTCGTAGCCGCACTGCACTGCACTGCACTGCTGCGCGGAGGCGGGGCCCGCTGCCTCGAAGGCAGCCGGCCCCGCTTTCGCGCACCCGGCCAGTTGACATAGTCGCCACTATCCGAATAGTCTCGACTATGTGAGTACCGAAGAGCCCGGCACTGAGGGGACACAGCCCCGCCGCCTGACCCGGGCCGAGACGAAGGCACGCACCCGGGTGCTCCTCCTGGAGGCCGCCGCGTACGTCTTCGCGCGCAAGGGTTTCGCCGGAGCTTCGGTCGACGACATCGCCGAGCGGGCCGGCTTCACCACCGGCGCCCTGTATGCGCACTTCTCCGGCAAAGAGGAAGTGTTCGTCGAACTCCTCGCCGGCCGGACCCACAGCCGGCTCGCCGAGGCCGCCGAGATCGTGTCCGATGTGGACAGCAGCCTGGACGAGACCCGGTCCGCGATGTCCCGGCTGGTGGTCGACGTCGCGGACAACGACGACGACTTCGCCCTGCTGCAGGCGGAATTCTGGCTGTACGCCATCCGCCGGCCCGAATTCCAGCAGCACCTCGCCGGGCAGTTCCGCACCAACCGGGACGCGCTGGCCGCCGTCCTCACCGCCCGCGCCGAGAAGCGGGGCCAGGGCGGCGACGTCCCGTTCGAAGAGCTGGCGACCGTGCTGGTGGCGTTGTTCCAGGGCCTGGTGCAGCTCCGTCGCACGGACCCGGACCTGGTGCCGGAATCGCTCTACGGCGAGGCTTCCCGCTGGCTCTTCTCCGGCATCACCCCCCGACCCTGACCCGGGAACCCAGATGGATATTCGGTCCGAGCTCAAGGATTTCCTCACCGCCCGGCGGGCCCGCATCAGCCCGGCGGAAGCCGGTCTGCCGACTTACGGCGCGCGGCGGGTCCCGGGGTTGCGGCGCGAGGAGGTCGCCGTGCTGGCGGGGGTGAGCGTGCCCTATTACAAGCGGCTGGAACGGGGCCAGGTCGGCGGGGTCTCCGACAGTGTCCTCAACGCGCTGGCCCGCGCACTCCAGCTGGACAAGACCGAGCGTTCACACCTGTTCGCGCTGATGCGGGCGGCGGCCGGCCCGGCGGCCCGCCCGCCGCGGCCGCGAGTGCGCACCGTCGGCCCGGAACTGCAGTCCGTCCTCGACTCCATCACCACCGCGCCGGCCTTCGTGCGCACCCGTCATCTCGACGTCATCGGCGCCAACGCCCTGGCCCGCGCACTGTTCTTCCCGGCTTTCTCCCACGCCGACGGCCCGGTGAACTCGGCACGGTTCATCTTCCTGGACCACCGGTCCCGCACCTTCTACGGCGACTGGGACGAGATGGCGAACGAGGCCGTCTCCGCCCTGCACCTCGCGACCGCGCAGGATCCCGGCGATCCCGGGCTGAGTGCGCTGGTCGACGAGTTCTCTTTGCTCAGCGAGGAGTTCCGCACCCGATGGTCCCGCCAGGACGTCCGTCAGCCCGGCCGCGGGACCAAAGTGCTGCAGCACCCCGAAGTCGGCGCGATCGCGCTCAGCTTCGAACCGCTGGAAGTCATCTGCGACGACGGCGTCACCCTGTTCACCTGCACCCCGCGGCCCGGCACCTCCGCGGCCCGGGCGCTCCGGCGGCTCGGCGACTGGGCCGAGGCCAGGGACTTGGAGTACCCGCGCTCACCGGCGCGGCTCGTCACCGCTTGACGGCACGCGCTCGACGGCACGTCAGCGGCGCTTGGGCGCGTTGGGGATGATGAACCACAGCAGGATGTAGAGCAGGAACTGCGGGCCGGGGATGATGCACGAAAGCACGAACGCCAGCCGCACCACGTACGGGGTCCAGCCGTAGAATTCGGCCAGCCCGCCGCACACCCCGCCGAAGACGAAGTGGTCGCGGGACCGGGTGAGCTTGGGCCGCGCGGGGACGGCCGGGGGCGGGTTTTCCGGCTGGGTCATGGGAAATCCTCTCTCAGGCCGGACCGCACTCGACGGCCCGGCGACTCGATGTTCGGTGGCCCGAAGGCCATGGGGTGGCCCGCGGGCCGGTCAGGGCAGGCGGCGCGCAGCAGGACGGTGAACTCCGCGACCGGACCGGTCAAGCCCGCCGCCGGGCCGCCGCACACAGCAGGGTCGCGAACCCGCGGCCTGACCGGTAGGGGCCGCCACCGGGCCGCGGCACGCCGCAGGATCGTGAACCCTGCAACCAGACCAGGCAGAGCCGCGGCGCGCAGTAAGACAGCGAACCCGCGACCCGACCAGTCACGGCCGCCGCCAGACCGCGGCACGCCGCAGAATCGTGAACCCCGCAACCAGACCAGTCAGGCCCGCCGCCGCGCCGCCGCACGCAGCAAAACCGCGAACCCCGCGACCAAACCAGCCAGCACGACGATCGCGCCGAGCAGCAGTACCACCGGGCCCACCCCGCCCGCCAGCGCGTGGGCGAGCCCCAGCACCATTCCGGTCACCACGATCGCGGCGGGCCAGATCAGCGTGCCCGCCCATTTTTCGCCCGTGCTCCAGCGCGGCCCGTTCCACAGCATCACCACTCCGGCGATCCAGCCCAGCACCGGGACCACGAACCCGGCGAGCAGCAGCACCAGCACCGTGCCCACGTCGTAGGCCAGCTCACCGCCGCCGGCGCGGGCCGGACCGCCAGCCGGACCGCCGGCCGAGGCACCGGCCGGAGCGCCGGATTCGGCGGCAGCGGCGGCGGCGATCTCCTCGGGTGTGCCCAGTTCGTCGAGGACCTGGCGGGCCCGGGCTTCGTCCGCGCCCGGCCCGACCAGCTCGGCCAGGTGTGCGGCGATGTCGTCGAGCAGCTCGGCGCGGGTGGCGGCGGGCAGTCCGGCGCCGGCCCGGCGCAACCGGTCCAGGTAGTCGGTGATCAGCGCATCGGTGGTGGACAACGGCTCGCTCCTCACCAGGCTCGTGGTGGTCGGTTCGGCATTCATGACGCTCCCTTCGTCAAAAGCAGGTCGACCGCGTCGCGGAACTGCGCCCATTCGCCGCGGAAGGTTTCCAGGGATCGGCGCCCGGCCGGGGTCAGCCGGTAGTACCGCCGCGGCGGCCCCGCCGGGGACTCCTTCCAGGTCGTGACGACCAGGTCGTCGTCGCGCAGCCGGGACAGCAACGGGTAGATCGTCCCCGCCCCGGCCGCCAGCGCCTGGCTGTCGGTCAGCGCGCCGACCAGCTCCACCGCGTACCGCTCCCGCTCGTCGAGCAGCGCGAGCACGCAGAACGCGATGGTGCCGCGCCGCAGTTCGGTCATCGGCTTCCTGCTCGCGCCAGCTACCATGCCACGCATAGTACCTGGTGCCGCCAGACTGTGCTCACCGGTGGGCGATCTGTCCCGTCTTGTCAGTGACAGTCGGAAAATAACCCCATATCCTCACTTTTGGTTCGGACCAATGCCCATCCCCGAGGACACCCCGAGGCGATCATGCGCAGAGTCCTGATGCTGGTGTGCGCCCTGGCGCTCGCCGCGACCATCCCGTCCACCGCCCAGGCGCGCCCGGCGGCTCTGGCCGACCCGCCGGCGACCTGGCAGGAACACTGGTTCGAGCACAACCAGCTCCTGCAGCGCGTCGCGTTCAACGACACCGTCGCGCTGTACTTCGACGACGACGTCGACCGGAACGCCCAGAACTGGCTGATGCCCTACCTGACGAACCTGTGGCAGTACGCCCAGCGCACGTACGGCAACTCGGGCAACAAGATGACCGCCGACCGGCTGTACTCGATCCACCACGAGGGCAAGTACTCCGGCGGCCACCCGTCGACCGTCTACGACGCCTCCCACGACTTCCGCAACGTCAGCGACGTCGGCGGGAACGACTGGACGACCCCGCAGTACGAGGTCGCCACCCACGAGACCGGGCACATCGTGGAGTCCATCGCCGCGGGCAAGCACGGCTCCCCCGCGTTCGGGCTGTGGGGTGACAGCAAGTGGATGGAGTTCTACATCTACGACGCCTACACCGCGCTCGGCATGAACGCCGAGGCCCAGGACTTCTACGACCGGATGATGGCCGACAGCCACGCCGACGACTTCCCGCGCGCGGGCACGCACTGGTTCCGCGACTGGTTCTACCCGCTGTGGCGCGACCACGGCCACGCCCAGGTGATGGTCCGGTACTTCGCCCTGCTGGGCCAGTACTTCCCGAACAACGGCACGGACTTCACCCGCGACCTGAACTGGGGCGAGTTCGTGCACTTCATGAGCGGCGCGGCCGGGGTGAACCTCAAGTCACTGGCCACCACCGCGTTCGGCTGGCCCGCCGACTGGGACGCCCAGTTCAACCAGGCCCGCGCCGACTTCCCCGGGATCACCTACAACTGAACGGCCGGTCAGCTGACCGGCGCGCCGATCAGCTGGCCGATCCCGTAGGTGACCGCGACGGCGAGCGCGCCGAGGACGAGCTGTCGCAGGCCGGAGTGCAGCAGGGGCCGTCCGGTGAGCTTGCCGACGACCATGCCGCCGGCCAGCAGCGCGAGCGCGGTGAGCACCAGCGACACCACGAGAGTGCTGGCACCGAACAGGTACGGCAGCAGCGGCAGCAACGCGCCGAGGGAGAACGCGGCGAACGACGCGCCGCCGGCGAGGAGCGCGGACGGCAGGTCCTGCGGGTCGACGCCCAGCTCTTCACGGGTGTGCAGCCGCAGCGCCTGGTCCGGGTCGCGGGAGACGGCCTCGGCCATCCGCCGGGCGGTCTCGGGATCGGCGCCGTAGGAGGCGAACCGGTCGACCAGCTCGTCGTGCTCCTGCTGCGGGTAGCGGGCGTGCATGTCGGCCTCGAGGGCGACCTCGGCGTGCACCAGCTCGTTCTGGTTGGTGACCGACACGTACTCGCCGGCGCCCATGGAGAACGCGCCGGCGACCAGCCCGGCCAGGCCGGTCAGCACGATCGTGTGCGGGGCGACACCACCGCCGCCGACGCCCGCGATCAGCGCCGCGTTCGTGACCAGGCCGTCGACCGCCCCGAACACGGTGGGGCGCAGCCAGCCGCCCGAGACGTCGCGGTGCCGGTGCGCCCAGCCGGCCGGGCGGGTGCGTTCGGCGCCGGGCGGGTCTTCTTCTGCGTTCACGCGGTCATTGTTCCCCGGCCGCACCGATCCCGCTGCCGGATGCGCCCCAATGTGGCGTTGGTTGCGTGGGACGCACCGAACGCCACATTGGGTGCGTTGAGCGCACCGAACGCCACATTGGGGCGCATTCCCCGGGCCGGCCCGATCAGGCGGCGCGGCCCCAGCCCTTCGCCGCCAACTGCTCGGCGACGGCGGTCATTTCCTCGTTCACCCGGAGATTGCCGGCCTGGGCCATGGCGGTGATCTCGGGCCCGGCGGTCTCCGGCGTGCCGGCGTCGAACGGCGGCGCCGGGGCGTACTCGAGCATCAGCTGGGTCACCTTGGCGACGTCCTCCCCCAGCAGCCGCGCGAGCACGACGAGGCCGAAGTCGAGGCCGGCGGTGACGCCGCCGCCGGTGATCCGGTTGCGGTCGACCACCACGCGGCCCTCGGCGTATTCCGCGCCGAACAGCGCCAGCGCTTCGATCCCGCTCCAGTGGGTGGTCGCCTGGTAGCCGCGCAGCAGCCCGGCCGCGCCGAGGATCAGCGAGCCGCCGCAGACGGAGGTGACGTACCGGGCCCGCGCGCCGCGGTCGGCGAGGAATTCCAGGACCTCCTCGTCCGCGGCGACGGGCGCCTGGCCGAGGCCGCCGGGCACGAACAGGACGTCGAGATCCGCCGGGCAGTCCGCGAAGGTGGTCGTCGGGTGGAGGACGACGCCGGAGTCGGACGCCACCGGATCGGCCGTCTTCCACACCAGGTGGGTCTCCATGGCGCCGGAGAACGCGGCGTGCGGCGCGATCAGGTCGAGCGGCGTGAGCCCGGGGTAGAGCAGCATCGCCACCTTCGGGCGGACTGGGTCGGTCATCGCGATTCCTTTCCTACGACGGGTTTTCCCGCGCCGTGCTGGACGAAATCCACGCTAACGATCACCAGGGCCGGTCGAAAGTGGCCTTAATGCCAGTAGTGCGCGCTTTCTCGCCAGGCGATTTCCGGGCCGCTGTTCCGGTTTCGGTTCACCGCGATTTCTTGCCGAGCGCGCCATCGAGCAGGGCGCCGAGATAACGATCGGGGAGGCCGGGGTCGTCGCGGTCGGGAGAATGCCGGACAGCGAAGCCGACCCCGCACAACAGGGCCATCACGTCGGCCGCCGTGAGATCGGGGCGGAGCCCGCCGTCGGCGGCGGTCCGGGCCAGCAGCCCGCGGAGCCCGTCCTGCAGCCGTTCACGCAGGTCCCGGATGTCGGGCGTGGCCGGGTCAGGCTCCATGACCGCGGAAGCGAAAGTGTCATCCTGCAGATAAGCGGTGACAGCCGCCTTCAGGAAGACCCGCAACGCCTGCTCGGCGTCCCGTGCCCCGGCGGCCTCTTCCGCTTGCCGGATCAAGGAAACGAACCGGTCCGACGCCACGGCTTCGACCAGGGCCTCCGGGGTCGGGAAATGGCGATAGACGGTGCCGACGCCGACGTCGGCCGCCTTGGCGACCGCGTTCAGCTGGATCGGCTTCCCCTCGCGCGCGAGGGCCCGCGCCGCGTCCACGATGTACCGCCGATTGCGCGCGGCGTCCTTGCGGAGCACGGGTTGCGGACCGGCGGGCACATCCTTCATGAGCTCATCCTACCAGGCGAACCGGATAGGCGAACCATTCGGATACCTCATCCACTTAACCGGCCAGGTCGCTCCGCCCAAGCCGTCAGCCCTGGAGTCGTCCGGGGACGCGACCGAGTGGCGGTGTTCCTTGACACACTCATTGATCTCCTCAATCATTGAACCGGGCCGGCCGGATCCGAGGCCCGCTCGATTTCGTCCGCGGAAAGAGCAATGAAGTGCCTTCCGCCGTTTTGTCGACTACCACACCCGAGGAGCCGATCATGACCCGACCGGACAATTCATCGCTACTGCCGACCGGCCGGCGGTCCGGCCCGTTCGAACCCGCGCCGGAGCTGGACGCGCTGCGCGAACGGGAGGACCTCCCCCGTTTCTCGGGCGAGCACCCGATGTTCGGCCCCTTCGAAGTCCGCGCGGTCACCCGTTATGCCGACGTCCGGGCCGCGTTCGGGCACGAGCACGCCGAGACCGGGCCCGGGGGCGACCCGGATCCCGACGCTCCGCGAACCTTGTTCAACCAGCCGGGATTCCTGCTCAGCTACAACGGCCCCGAGCACGCGCGGCTGCGGCGGATGCTGACCAGCGCGTTCACCGTCCGCCGCCTCCAGCAGCTGCGGCCGTGGATCGAGCAGATCGTCGACGACCGCCTCACCGAAATCGCCCAGGCCGGCCCGACGGTCGACCTGGTGCCGGAATTCGCCCTGCCGATCCCGTCGCTCGTGATCTGCGAGCTGCTCGGCGTGCCCTACGCCGACCGCGCCCAGTTCCAGCACCAGAGCGCGGTCCTGCTCGACCTCACCAAGACCGCGCAGGAACAATTCGACAACTACGCCGCGATGCACGCGTACATGGCGGACCTGATCGCCACGCTGCGCGCCGAACCCGGCGACAGCCTGCTCGGCTCGGTGATCCGCGAGCAAGGCGACGAGCTCACCGACGAGGAGCTGGTCGGCTTCGGCAACATCCTCCTGGTCGCCGGGCACGAGACCACCTCGAACATGATCGGCCTCGGCACCCTGGCCCTGCTGCAGAACCCCGACCAGCTCGCCGCCGTCCGCGACGACGACACCGTGACCACCAGCGCGGTCGAAGAACTCCTGCGGTACCTGTCCATCGTCACCCAGCTCAACCGCCGGGCCGCGGAAGACCTCGACCTCAACGGCCGGCCGGTCAAGGCCGGCGAACGGCTGCTGCTCTCGGTGCTGGCCGCCAACCAGGACCGCGAGCTCATCGGCGACGAGACGAGCTTGAACGTCCGCCGCAAGCCCGTCGCCCACCTGGCCTTCGGCTTCGGTCCCCACCAGTGCCTCGGCCAGCAACTCGCCCGGATCGAACTGCGGGTCGCCCTCCCGGCCCTGCTCCGCCGGTTTCCTTCCCTGCGGCTGGCCGTGCCGCTCGAGGACGTCGGCTTCCGGGTCCTCTCCCCCGTCTACGGCCTGAAATCCCTGCCCCTGACCTGGTGACTCAACCGGATCGAGTGTCCATTCGGATAACTGATCCGATTAGCGCTACAGTGGAGAACATGAGTACAACGTCCGAGGTCACGGTGTCACCCGAGTCGGTCGAGGTCGCCGGCCGGACCCGCACGCTGACCGTGGTGCACCATCCGCAAGCCGGCCCGAGCCCGGTCCCGATCGTCCTGGTCTTCCACGGCTCGATGCAGACCGCGGCGGTGATCCGCTCGTTCACCGCGAACACCTTCGACCACATCGGGGCGCAGTCCGGGGCGGCCGTCGCCTATCTGGACGGCCACAAGAAGCACTGGAACGACGCCAGGATCGTCAACACCTCGGCCGCGCGCACCGACGGCGCCGACGACGTCGCCTTCGCCAAGGCCGCCATCGACCTCCTGGTACGCCGCTATCACGGTGACAGCACCCAGGTCCGCGCCGTCGGCTTCTCCAACGGCGGCCAGATGGTCATCCGCCTGATCCACGAAATGCCCACCGCGCTGGCCGGCGCAGCTGTCCTCTCCGCCACCCAGTCCGTCCCGGAGAACTTCGCCCCGGACTCCCCGCAGCAGGAGCCCCTGCCGGTCATGTTCCTGCACGGCACCCGGGACCCGATCGTCCCGTACGCCGGCGGAATGGCCAAGATGTACCGGCTCCAGCCCCGGGGACTCGGGCTTTCGGCCCAGGAGACGGCCGCCTATTACGCACAGCGCAACGGCATCACCGCGGCACCCGTGACCACGCCCGCGGGCCCGCCGTCGGCCGGGCCGACACGAGTGGACCGCACCGACTACCGTGAGCCGGGCCACCAGCCGGTTACCCTCTACACCGTCCACGAAGGCGGCCACACCATCCCCGGCCCCAAGACCGCCCGCCCCCGCATCGTCCTGGGCCGGACCGACCACACCTTCGACACCGCCGGGGCGATCAACGATTTCTTCGGTTTCCCCGCCCGCTGAACAGAACCGGCGACCCGCACACCCATCCTCGAAGGGACGGAGCAGAGATGCCCACCGACTTCACCGCGAAGACCATGAACGCCATCCACCGCGGCATCCTCAAGATCAGCGGAGGCAAGGCCGGGTGGCAGGTCTCGGACATGCCCGTGCTGAAGCTGACCACGATCGGCCGCAAGTCCGGTGAGCCGCGCTCGGTGATGCTCACCTCGCCGCTGCAGGAGGGCACGACGCTGATCGTCGTGGCTTCCCGCGGCGGAGACGACATCCACCCGGCCTGGTTCCTCAACCTCCGCGACAATCCCCAGGTGGACGTGAGCTACCGGGGCGAGCCGACCCGGCCGATGCACGCCAGGGTCGCCACCGAGGAGGAACGGCGCCGGCTGTGGCCGCTGGTCGTGGCCGACCACAAGAACTACGCCGAGTACCAGACCAAGACCACGCGGGAGATCCCGCTGGTGCTGCTTGAAGAACCGGCGAGCTGACCGGCGGGCGCACCCTGGGCGACGCGCTCGGCTCGGTTACTCCGGCCGCCGCTAGACCACCGCCACCAGTGCGGCCACCAGGAGCGCGACGTAGGCCACCGCGTGGACCCGGTCCGGCAGCCGCCCGGCGAAGCGCCGGACGATCGCGATGGTCGGCAGCGAGCCGGCCAGCAGTGCCGCGGCCGCGAGGGGATCGACGTAACCGACGGGCCCCGGCCCGGTGACGGCGTACACCGCGGTGGCGACCAGGGCGACCGGCAGGCTGAGCGGGTTGGCCAGCGCCACCGCGTCCGTCATCGGGAGGCCCTTGCGGCGCAGCAGCGGCACCGTCATCACGCTGCCGCCGACGCCGAGGAAGCTCGCCACCGCGCCGATGCCGAGCCCGCCCGCCGTCGCCGTCACCGGTCCCAGCGGGCTGCGGTCTTCCGGCGGGCGGAGGAAACCCTTGCGCAGCAAGCTGTCCAGGATCGTCACCGCGAGGTACGCGGCGAACAGCAGGCGCAGCAGGCCGTCCGGCGCTCAGGTCGCGGCCAGCGCGCCCAGCACCGCGCCGAGCCCGACGAACACGGCCAGCGGCCACAGGTACTCCCGCCGCACCCGTCCGGCCCGCAGCCCGGCGGCGGTCGCGCCGGCCGAGTTGACGGCCATCACCACGGCGGAGGTGGCGACCGCGACGTGCAGCGGGTCAGTGCCACCCGAGCCACCGGCGACCGCCGCGATCACCGGCACGGTCACGAACCCGCCGCCGAATCCGAAGAGGACAGTGGTGACGCCGCTGAGGCACCCGAACGCGAACAGGATCGGCAGTGAGGTGAGCACACCCCGAACCTAGGAGACCGGCGTACGGCGCGCATTCGAAAGTACGCCAGGTTCTTTCGCGGATCGGACAGGCTTCGGTTAGGCTCGGGACCGTGCGCAACGTCCCGCTCGACGAGGTCGACGGCCTCGACCGCGCCGTGCTGGCGATCAGCACCGACTACCCGCCCGACCACCTGCTGCCCCGGCACCGGCACCGCCGCGCCCAGTTCCTCTACGGCGCCACCGGGTCCATGCGCGTCGAGACCGCGGACGGGACCTGGACCGTGCCGACCCGGCGGGCGGTGCTCATCCCGCCGGGCACCGACCACGCCGTCACGATGATGAACGTCAGCACCTGCAGCCTCTACCTCGAACCGTCCTCGGTGCCGTGGTTCCCGCGGCGCTGCCGGGCCGTGGAGGTCACCCCGCTGCTGCGGGAGCTGCTGCTGGCGGCCGTCGACATCGAACCCGAATACCCGGCCCGTGGCCGCGACGCGGCGCTCGCCGCATTGCTGCTGCACGAAGTTTCGCGGTGCGCGCCGTTGCCGCTGGAGCTGCCACTCCCCCGTGACCAACGGCTACGCGACCTCTGCGAGTCCTTCGCGCGTTCGCCGGACGTGCACGACCCGCCTGCCCGCTGGGCGGCCCGGCTGCACCTGAGCGAGCGGACCTTGAACCGGCTGTTCCGCGCGGAGACGGGATTGAGCTTCCTCCAGTGGCGCCAACGGGCCTGTGTGCTGCACGCGCTGCCGCTGCTGGCCGCGGACCGTCCCGTGGCCGACGTCGCGGCGACGCTCGGGTACGAAAGCCCGGCCGCGTTCTCCACCATGTTCACCCGGCTGCTCGGGGCCCCGCCGAAGGACTACCGCGACCCGATCCGCTGAGCCCGTCGGCGCTGGTCAGACCGCCTGAACTCGGTGGCGCACAAGCGAAATCCCGGCGCGCGCGTGCGGCGCGACTCTTTCGGGTGGACGTCCGGCGGGCCGCCGGGTTGCCCGGTTGCGGGTGATCTCACCGGGACGCATCGCCGGCACCCCCGTGGGCATCTCTCCTGGTGAGTCCGATCGACGACAGCCGATCACCGAACCGGAGGAGATGACCCGATGGGCAAGCTGACCCAGCGAGTGGCCGCGACCGTGACGGCCGGCGGCGTGGTGGCGGGCGGGCTCCTGCTGGCCGCCGGGGCCGCCAGCGCCAATCCGTCGGACACCCCGTGCGGCACGGCCGACGTGCACGTCACCGTCACGGCGGACCCGGCGCACGCCGCGGGCCACGAGGCCTACGTGCTCACCTACACCGCCGCGGCGCCGACCACGAACTGCAAGCTGGAAGGCACCCCGGCCGCGCTGGCGTTCACCGCCGGCGGCCAGCGCGTCCCGGACGTCACCGCGACGCCGGACGGCGCCACCGGCGGTCCGGTGAACCTGCGGGCCGGGCACCCGGCCGAGTCCCGGATCGTGCAGCAGGCGGACGCGCGGCCGAGCGCGGTCCCGCCCACCTCGGTCTCGTTCGGCCTGCCGGCCGGTCCCGCCGGCCAGCCGGTCAGCGCGGACTGGCCCGCGGGCGCGCCGCTGAAGGGCGACACCGTGCAGGTCACCGCAGTGAGCGCCGCCGACGGCAGCTGAGCGGTACCGGCCGCGCTCTCAGGCCACCCAGAACAGTCCACAGTGCTCAGTCCACAGTGCCCAGTCCACAGTGCCCAGTCCATAGTGCACAGTCCAGGAGGATATGTCATGGTCAACGTCCAGGTGAAGCGGGTTTCGATCGGCGCGGCGGCGGTGGCGGGGGCGTTCGCGCTCGCGGCCTGCGGTTCCGGCGCGAGCCAGACGGGCGCCGCGCCGGCCTCGTCCACCAGCGCGGCGGCCGCGGGGAACGGCGCCGCGGGCGGTTCCGGCGGCGGGAACCTTTCGGACGTCTCGAAGAAGTCGGACGGCTCGAAGAAGAACGCCGACACCGCCCGGGAATCCACGGGCGGCACCACTCCGCGCTGCACCACCGCCGACCTCTCGGCGTCGCTCGGCACCCCGAAGGAGCACGAGGACGCGGCGGGCCAGTTCGACGTGCCGCTGAAGTACACCAACACCTCGTCCCACTCGTGCGCGCTGCACGGCGTCCCGGGCGTCGACCTGGTCGGCCCGGCCGACCCGAACGGCACCACCTACCACCTGACGCGCACCGACAACGGCGTGGCGATGAACGTGGTCACCCCGGGCCAGTCGGCGACCGCGACCGTCACCGTGCTGACCCAGGCCCCCGGCGCCGTCGGCAGTTCCGGCTCCACCGACTGGACGCCGACCAGGCTGGTGACCATCCCGCCCGGCCAGACCCAGCCGCTGACCGTCGCCTGGCCCTCGTCCCTGACGGTCATGCGCCAGGACAGCGCCACCCACCCGGGCAGCTTCGTCAACGGCATCCTCGCCGACCCGCCGGCCTGACCACAGCCCGGCCACCCGGACCGAAGGCGGCCGGCGCGCAAGTGCGCCGGCCGCCGTTTCACTGTGCGGCAGGGATTTCAAAGCTGCGACGCCCCACCGTCCACCGGAAGCTCCGCGCCCGTCGTGTAAGTGGCCTCAAACGCGAGGAACGCGACCGCACGGGCGACTTCGGCCGGGTCGCCGAACCGCAGCATCGGGTTGGCCGCCGTCATCTGCGCCTGCGTCTGCTCCGCGGCCTCCCGGGGCAGGGATTTCGCCAGGATGCCCGTGTCGATGGGCCCGGGACTGACGGCGTTGACGCGGATCCGCCGCGGCAGCAGCTCGCGCGCGAGACTCCGGGTCATCGAGCGCAGCGCCGCCTTGGCAGCCGCGTACGCGCTGCTGCCCGGAAGGCCCTTGACGTTCGCGACCGAGGTGGTCAGTACCACGCCGCTGCCCGCGTTCAACAGCGGCGCGAGCTTCTGCACGGTGAAGTACGGCCCCTTGGCGTTCACCGCGAGCAGTTCGTCGTACACCTCTTCCGTCATCGACTCGAACGGCACGAAGCGGGTGATGCCGGCGTTGACGAACAGCGCGTCGAACGTGCCGAACTCGGCCTTGACGCGGTCCGCCAGCGCGTCCGTCTCAGGCAGCGACGCCGCGTCGCTGAGGACGGCCACCGCGTTGCTGCCAAGCCGTTCGCGGGCGGCGTCGAGCGTGGCGCGGGTGCGCCCGGTGATCAGCACGCGCGCCCCGCCGTCCGCGAGTTGCTTCGCCGTCTCGAAGCCGAGCCCGCTGCTGCCGCCGGTGATGACCGCGCTCTTCCCGGTGTACTCGCCCATCGTGATTCCTTTCTCGCCTGATCTGATCAAGTCAAGAGCCCCGCGGGCCGGGCGTCCAAGACCGGTTCCGCACGTCGTCATGCGGCCGCGGCATGACGCGTAAGCTGGGCCTGTGCCCGAAGACCCCGACCTCGACCTCCGCCTGGTGCGGTACTTCGCGGTGGTGGCGGAGCACCTGAACTTCGGCCGGGCCGCGGCCGCGCTGCACGTCGCCCAGCCGGCGCTGAGCCGGCAGATCCAGCGCCTGGAGCACCAGCTGGGCGCGCGGCTGTTCGACCGCACGCCGCAGGGCAGCCGGCTGACCGACGCGGGCCGGGTCTTCCTGCCACGGGCCCACGACCTGCTGCACACGGCCCGCGAGGCCGCGCTCGCCACCCGGGCCGCCGCCACCTCCGGCGCGCTCACCATCGGGTACGTCGGTGACCTGGTCGTCACCCCGGCGGTGCGGGAGCTGCGCCGCCGGCACCCGGACGCCGAGATCACCACCCGGCACCTGGGCTGGCAGGAGGCCCACGCGTTGCCGGAGCGCCGGGTGGACGCGCTGGTCACCCGGATGCCGCTGCCGTTCCCGGACGGCCGCTTCCGCGTCGACACGCTCTACGACGAGCCGCGGGTGCTGGTCGTGCCGGCGTCACATCCCTGGGCGGGCAAGGAATCCGTCACGCTCGACGACCTCGGCGGGGCCGAGCTGGCCGCCTGCACCAGCACTGCGACGATCTGGGCTGCCACCCCCGGCTCCGCAGCGCGGCCCAGTGCCGACGACAGCTTCGAGGACAAGCTCGAACTCATCGCCGACGGGCACGGCGTCGCGATCCTGCCCGCGGGCGACCGGCGCCCCACCCTGCGCGAAGACCTGGCCACGATCCCGTTGGAGGGCATCGATCCCTGCCGGGTCGTGGTCGCCACCCGCGGCACCGACCACAACCCGCTGGCCGGCGACTTCCGCGAGATCGCCCGGGTCTGGCTCGCGCCGGCGGCCTAGGCACGGCCGGCCGGTCAAGCAGTCTGGTAGATATCGACGTATGGCTGACTTCATCGATCTGGCCGGCAAAACGGTCATCGTCACCGGCGCCTCCTCCGGAATCGGCGCGGCGACCGCCCGCGCCCTGCACGCCGCCGGGGCGCATCCGGTACTGGCCGCGCGGCGGGCCGACCGGCTGGCCGCGCTCAGCGAGGAACTCGACGGTGCGCTGGCCGTGCCGACCGACGTGACCGACCACGCGCAGGTGCGTGACCTGGTGGCGGCCACCCTCGACCGGCACGGGCGGATCGACGGTCTGGTCAACAACGCGGGCGCCAGCCTCAACGGGCCGCTCGACCAGGTGGACCCGGCCGAGTTCGGCCGGATCCTGGAGCTCAACCTGGCCGCCCTGCTGGCGATGACGCAGGCGGTGCTGCCGGCCATGCGCCGGCAGGGTTTCGGCCGCATCGTGAACATCAGCTCGGGCAGCACGCGACGGGTCGCGGTCGGCCTCGGCGCCTACGCGTCCACCAAGTCCGCGGTCAACATGCTCAGCGGCGTGCTGACCGCGGAACTCGCCGGCGACGGCGTCGCCGTGTCCCTGCTGCTGCCTTCGATCACCGCCACCGAGTTCGGCGACAACATGTTCACCCTCGGCACGTCGCCGGCGCCGGGCATGGTGGTGCACCGCCCGGAGTACGTGGCCGGCGCCGTCCTGCGGCTGCTGCGCACCGGCGAGGAGACCTTCGACATCCCCCACGGCCCCGAGCAGCCCAGCCTCGACCGTCTGCCCTGATCCGGCGCGTCAGCTCGGCAGGAGCCGGTTCGGCAGCAGGCTCGCCCGCCGCAGGTACAGCGTCCCGCCGACCAGCACGGCGGCGATCAGGTAGCCCACGACCAGTGCGACCGCACCGCCGCCCGCCGGGGGCAGCACCAGGGCGAGCACCGCGCTGACCCCGGCGAGGATCCAGCGGGCGCGCTCGGTCGTCAGGCTCACCGCGAGCAGCGCAATCATCCACAGGAGGTACCACGGCTGCACGACCGGGCCCAGCACGAGCATCGCCGCGAAGGCCAGGCCGGTGCCGAGCAGCGGGTGCAGCTTTCCCTGGTAGGTCAGCCACAACAGCCTCGCCCCGACGACGAGGCCGGCCACCGCGCCGACGGCCGAGAAGAGCTTGATCGCACCGTCGGTGAGGTCCAGCCCGGCCAGCGCGCCGAGGCCGCCGGCCAGGAAGCCCAGCTCGTTGGTCGGCGCCAGCCAGCTGTGCACCTGCCCGGAGGAGACCCCGGCCAGCGCCCGTACCCAGCCGAAGCCCAGCCCGCTGCCCAGCGTGATCGCGACGGTGACCAGCGCGAATCCCGCGGGCAGCCCCAGCAGCACCGCGACCTTCCCAGCGGGGCGCGCGCGGCGGGCCAGGTCGATCCCGACGAAACACAGCGCCGCGACAGCCACGATCTTCACGTTCGCCCCGGCACTGACCAGCACCACGCCCGCCGCGATCAGCGCGGGCCGCGCGACGCCGGTCCTGGCCGCCCCGAGGTAGACGAGTTCCAGCCCGGCCACGGTCAGCCCGATCATCAGGCCGTCGTTGTGCACGCCGACGACGACGTGCCACAGCACCAGGGGGTTCAGCAGCCCCAGCCACACCGCGACGGACGGCGGGGCCCCGGCCCGGCGGGCCAGGCGCGGCAGCGCCCACGCGAGCAGCACCACGCCGATCAGCTCCAGGAGCCGGTGCAGCAGCACGGTCCCGATCACGTTCTCGCCGACGAGGTGCGCGATCGCGCGCGACAGCCCGACGAACGCCGGCCCGTACGGCGCGGGCGTGTCCTGCCAGTAGTGGCTGACCTGCAGGGTCACCGGCGACGCGGCGCCCAGCGCCGCCGCCGGGCCGAGCGCGTACGGATCGAGCCCCTTGGCCGCGATCACGCCCTGCGCCAGGTAGCTGTAGACGTCGCCGCTGAACAGCGGGCGCGCCGCCAGCAGCGGCAGGCTGCAGAGACCGGTGATCGTGTACAGCCTTCGCACGGAGACGTCGGCGGCGCGGCGCCCGAGCAGCAGCCAGGCCACGACGAACGCGGCCATCCCGATCACGCCCAGCGCCACCACGAGCACCGCGGGCAACGGCAGCCAGGTCGCGAGCACCAGCACCGCGACCCCGGCGAATCCCGCCCAGTGCAGACCGGGCGCCCTGACCTCGACCTTCGCCGGGCCGAGCTTGACGTTCTGCATGAACCGGTTTCTCCCCCTCGACGAAAACGAAGCTACCAAACGGAAAAATCGGGCTCCGCACGGGATGGGCACCGACGGTCCCGGGGCGGGAAAGCTGCCCGAAAGGCCCCTGTACCGGCCTGATCACTCCCCTGTGGACCGTCCTGAGTAGTCACCCGGCGGCCGGTCGGGCGCGGTCTGGCCGGGGAAGGACGCATACCGGAATCCTGGCGGTCACACCCGTGGGACCGGATCGGTAATCCGGCCGGGGTATCTCGGCCGATCGGCCGAGGCGCCGCGCCGATCGGCGGGCCGCACGCCCTGGCCTGGGACCACGACGTGGTCAGGCGGAGGCCCCAGCCGTCTTGTGCCCCTGGCTGGTTTGCGCCCCAATGTGGCGTTCGGTGCGTCCAACGCACCGAACGCCACATTGGGTGCGTCCAACGCAACCAATGTGGCGTTGGGGCGCTGCAGGCCAAGCCGGAGCCGGCGGGCCGCACGTCCCGGCCTGGGGTCACGATGTGGTCAGGCGGAGGCCCTAGCCGTCTTCTCCGAACAGGACGGACAGCTCCGCGCACGTCTTGAGCAGCCGGGAGACGCAGGCGCGCATCCGGTCGTCGGTCCAGCGGTCCGCCGGGCCGGAGACCGCGACGGACATGCCGCGGCCGCCGGTGAAGGCCGCGTGGACCGGGGCCGCGACGCCGTGCACGCCGGGGTGGTTGGCGCCGTACGACAAGGTGTAACCGGCCGAACGGGCTTGGGCCAGCTCGGCCCGCACGGCGTCCGCGTCGGCGGCCTGGGCGATGATCGGCGCGGCGTCCGCCTCGGGCAGGTGCGCCAGGATCGCCTGGCCGCTGGAGCCGCGGCCCAGCCAAGCCGTCTCGCCGACCGTCGCGGCGCGGCGGAGGACCTGGTCGGCGCTCTCGGCGCCCAGCACCAGCACACTCCGGTTGCCGCTGCGGACGTGCAGGGTGGCCGTCTCGCCCGTCGCGTCCGCGAGCAGCCGCAGCGCCGGCCGCGCCGCCTGGTACAGCGCGGCCTGCGGCAGCACGGCCGCGGCGACGCCGACGAGCCGGCTGCCGACCGAGTAGCCGCCGGACTCGGCGCGGTCCAGGTACCGCTCGTCCTGCAGCACCCGCACCAGGCGGTAACACGTGCTCTTGGACAGCCCGACCAGCTCGACGAGGTCGCCCAGCGCGACCGGCTCCCCGGCCGTCACCACGGCCTCGATCAGCCGCAATGCCCGCCGCGCGGTCTCGCCGCCCTCGGTGTGCGCCGAGGCCGGCGGTTGCTCCTCCGTCATGCGCTCACAATCCACGGTCACATTCACAACGGCACATTTCACCGGCCCATTCCGACGTCCGGACGGCGGGTGCCAAGTATGGAAACCGGCCGAAGCCGCGTCAAACCGCCCCGCCGAGCCAATCCGCGTACACCGAGACGCCGTCGCCGGTCAGCGGCGAGCCGTGGGCGAACCCGACCGCGGCGACGTCGGCCGGGAGGCGGCGGAGGCTGGCGTCACGGGCCGCCGCGTCCGCCGCCAGCGCCGCCGGGCCGAGGCCGGGCCGGGCGGATCGGTGGAACACCGCGTCGCCGGTCAGCAGCGTCCGGGTCGGGCCGTGCAGCAGGACGACGTGACCGGGACTGTGGCCGGGCGTGTGGATGACCTGCAGCCCGCCGACGACCTCGCCGTCCACGAGCGTGCCGTCCTCGGCGACCGGGGCCCAGTGCAGCCGCGGCAGCTTGTCGACCAGCCGTCCCAGCGCGCCCTGACGCCCGGAAGGCGGGACCCGGCCCGCCCGCAGCCAGGCGGCGTCACCGGCGTGGATCAGCAGCTCGGCGCCGGTGCGGGCGCGCATCTCCGCCGCCCCCTGCACGTGGTCCGGGTGGGCGTGGGTGACGACGATCCGGCGGATGTCCGTGACCCGGCCGCCGAGCCCCGCCACCGCGTCGGCGATCCGCGCGGGCGCCTGGGCCCAGCCGACGTCGACGAGCGTCCAGCCGTCGTCGGCCTCGACCAGGAAGGCGTTGTCCCGGGCCGTGGTCGGGATCCGCCAGATCCCCGGTACGAGCGGTTCCGCCGTCATGCGCCACCGCGCAGGGTGTCCAGCAGCTCGATCGGCAGGTACCCCTGCTCGGCCAGCCGCGGCAGGACTCCCCCGCTGGCCAGGATCTCCAGCACCAGCTCCGGCAACGGCGGGAACTCGCCGGCGGTCCCCTTCGTCTCGTTGGCGTACTGCCCGGCCGCGATGTCGAACGTCCCGAGGTCACCGTCGTCGAACACCGCCGTGACGCCCGGGACGGTCACCGCGGGCAGCCCGGCGTTGACGGCGTTGCGCAGGAACAGCGAGTTGAACTCCTCCGCGACCAGCGCCGCCACGCCCAGCTGCCGGAACAGCGCCGCGACCGGCCGCGAGGAGCCGACGCCGAAGTTCCGCCCTGCCACCACGAGGTCGCCCCGCGCCACCTCGTCCGTCCACCCTGGACGGACGTCGTGGAAGACAAACCGGGCCGCCTCGGGGAGGTCCAGCTTCATCGCGAAGGCCGGGTACATCGCGTCGGTGTTCAGCGAGTCGCCGAACACCCAGACCCGTCCGGAGACAGTGGTGCTCATGCGGTGGCCTTCCTCGGGTCGGTGATCACGCCCGCGACCGCGGACGCGGCGACGGTGGCGGGCGACGCCATGTAGATCTCCGCCTCGGTGCTGCCCATCCGCCCGGTGAAGTTGCGGGTGCTGGAGGTCAGGCACACTTCGCCGGGCCCGACCACGCCCATGTGGTAGCCGAAGCAGGCGCCGCAGGTCGAGTTCGTCACCACGCCGCCGGCGTCGGCGATGTCCTGCAGGTAGCCCAGGCGCAGCGCGTCGCGGTACACACGCTGGGACGCCGGGGTGACGAGCAGCCGGACGCCGGGGGCGACGGTCCGGCCGCGCAGGATCCCCGCGGCGATGCGGAGGTCCTCGAGCTGGCCGTTCGCGCACGAGCCGATGAACGCCTGGTCGATCCGCCGGTTTTCGATGGCGGAGACCGGAACCCCGTTGTGGCTCACCGTCCCCGGCCGCGCGACGTAGGGCTCCAGCCGGGACAGGTCGATCCGCCGTACGTCTGCATAGGACGCGTCCGGGTCGGCGTCCGCGGCCTCGAAGCCGGTGACGCCGTGCTCGTCCAGGTACTCGCGCAGCACGTCATCGACGCCGAAGGTGCTGAAGTCGGCGGAGACCTCCGCGCCCTGCGTGGCGATGGTCCGCCGGTCGTGGACCGGCACACTCGCCAGCCCGGGGCCGCCGAACTCCAGGTTCGTGTTCGCCGCGTCGCCGAACTCGTTCGCGAGGTGCAGGAAAACGTCCTTCCCGCTGACGCCCTCGGGTTTCTCGCCGGTCAGCTCGTACCGGATCGTCGGCGCGACCTGGAACCAGGTGCGGCCGGTGCACAGGATGGAGAACACCTCGGCCGGGCCGAGGCCGCGCGCGGCGGTGTTGTACGCGCCGGCCGCGCAGGTGTGCGAGTCCGTGCAGGCGAGCACCTCACCCGGGCGGGCCAGCCCGTTCTCGGCGATCACCTGGTGGCAGATCCCGTGCCGGCCCACGTCGTAGAACCGCTTGATGCCGAAGTCCGCCACGAACTTCCGGGCGAGCGGGCCGCCGGCCGCGTCCTTTATGGACGGCGCGGGCACCGCGTGGTCCATCACCACGGCGACCTTGTCCGGGTCGTGGATGCGCGTGGGCTGCAGCCACCGCGTGGCGAACTGCAGGTCGATCAGCACGCACAGGTCGACGTCCACGGTCACCGTGTCGCCGGGGCGCACCCGTTCGACGCCTGCCTTGCGGGCCAGGAGCTTCTCGATCATCGTCAGGCCCACGGTTCAGGCTCCCTTCGCGGTGCGGTGGCGCTCGCCCAGCTCGGCCCACTCGGCGAGCCCGACGAGGTCGAAGAATTCGGCGGGAGAGCCCGGGACCAGCGCCTTCGGGTCGGTGCCCGCCAGCTCCGCGAGGCCGGTCAGCATCGCGAACGCGGCGGCGCCGAGCGGCAGCGACGGGTGGATGGCGATCGCGTATCCCAGCTCCTGCAGGCGTTCTGCCGATTCGATCGGGGTCAGGCCGCCGAGCACCAGGTTGATCAGCAACGGCGCCTCGACCTCCGCGGCGATCCGCTCGATCTCGTCCACGCCCTGGGGCGCCTCGACGAAGATCACGTCCGCTCCCGCGCGGGCGTAGGCGTTCGCGCGTTCGATGGCGGCGTCCAGGCCGAGCGGCCCGCGGGCGTCGGTGCGCGCGATCAGCACCAAGTCCGGGTCGGTCCGCGCGTCGAGCGCCGCCCCGAGCCGGGCGGCGAAGTCCGCGGCCGGGATCAGCTCCTTGTCCGGCAGGTGCCCGCACTTCTTCGGGAACGCCTGGTCCTCCAGCTGGATCGCCGCGACGCCCGCCGCCTCGTACTCCCGCACGGTGCGGACCACGTTCAGCTCCGCGCCGTACCCGGTGTCCGCGTCGGCGATCAGCGGGACGTCACCGAGCACCCGCGTGGCCATCCGCGCCCGCTCGGCCATCTCGGTCTGGGTCACCAGCCCGATGTCCGGCAGCCCGAACCCGGACGCCGCGACCCCGCCGCCGGTCAGGTACCCGGCCGCGAAACCCAGGCGGGCCACCAGATGGGCGGAGATGCCGTCGAAAACACCGGGCGCGACCACCAGCTCGCCGTCCGCCAGCCGTTGCCGTAACGCTTTGCGCGCGTTCATGCCCACCTCCGTTCAGTCGAGGACGCCGGTCACGGCCGGTGCCAGCAGATCGACGAGCCCGGTCACGTCGTCGGCCTCGTCCAGACCGAGGACGGCGTCCTCGATCGCCTGCCGCCGGGCGGCGGGCAGCACGGGTTCGGTGAGCTGCCGGTACTTCGCGACGATCTCCTCGGCCGTGACCGGGTCCAACGGCGAACCGTGCGGCGTCACGACCTGCCGTGACAGCACCGTTCCGTCGCGCATCGTGATCCGGACGTCGGTGGCGAACCTGCGGTCCGGCTCGCCGTCGTCGTACTCGGTCGCGTGCCGGACGCGGGTCCGGTCGATCAGCCGCCAGACGTCGTCGGCGTCCAGCCGCGCGGGAGTGAACTGCCGGGCCAGCACTTGCCCGTCGCACAGGGCCGCGGCGACCGCGTAGGCGATGTTCATCTGCGCGCCGATCGGCGTGAGCGGGCGCTCGGGCTCCCACCAGCCGTGGTGGTAGACGGTGTGTCCCACGGCCAGGTCGATCCGCTCGACCAGCGCCGGGTCGATGCCGTGCTCCGCCCGCAACGCCAGCGCGCCGTCGATCGCGCCGTGCAGCCCGCCCATCGCGGCGTACGACTTGACCATGATCAGCTCGGTCTCCCACCGCTCGCCCAGCCCGGCGGCGATCTCCCCGGGCACCGGGTCGTGGCCTTCGCCGAACACGGCGAGGAAGCCGCCGTACTCCCGTTCGAACACGGCCTTGATCCCGGTGTAGCCGGCCGCGGCCAGGCGGGCGGCGTAGAAACCGTTGCGGGCGGCGAAACCGTGCTGCATCCGCTTGGACATGGCCTCGTACTGCGCGGCCATCAGCCCGCCGGACTGCGTGCCCGCCATCCCGAGCGCGTCCTCCAGTTGTGCGGCGTCCAGCCCGGCGAGCTTGCCGGTGGTCATCGCGGCCGCGTGGGTGCCGAACACCGGGCCGGAGTGCCAGCCGCGCGAGAGCATCTGCGCGCCGTGCAGCGCCCGGCCGACGCGCGGGCCCACCTCGAACCCGGCGACCGCCGCCGTCACCGCGTCCGCGCCGCTGACCGGTCGCGCCGCGGCCAGGATCGCCGGGATCACCAGCGAGCAGCTGTGCAGCGGCGCGATCGGGTGAAAATCGTCGAGTTCGAAGCCCTGGACGAACGTGCTGTTCAGCAGCACGGCCGCGGGGGCGCTGGTGGTGCGGCCGGTCCCGGCGACCACCGAGTCCCCCGCGCCCTCGATCCCGAGCACCGCCTCGGTCGCGACCCGTGACCACGGCAGCTGCGCGCCCACGAGCGCCGCGCCGACGCCGTCGAGCAGCAGGTGCTTCGCCCGGTCCCGGACCCGGCCGGGCACGTCGCCGGGCTTCAGCCCGTGCACCCACTCGGCGAGCTGCGTGGTGACCCCGGGCTGCGGGGCGGACGTGACCGGAGGGTTCATCCTCGTCCTCGGTTTCATTATATGATGTTCGAGTCTTATTTAATGAAACCGAGGCTAGCTCCGACGCGGCCGGGCGGTCAACCCGGGTACGGCCGTGACGCTTCCGCCACCCGAGCGGTGCGCCGACACCGGGAGGGGAAGCGCTGTCAGGCCTTTTCCCTGTCTCCGGCGAGGAAATCGCCGAGCAGCGGGAGCAGCGCGGCCGGCCGGTCGAGCGGGACGAGGTGGCCGCAGTCCGGGATGACGTGGCCGGTGAGGTCGTCGGCGACCGGCCGCAGCTGCCGTTCGAGGGTGTCGCCCACCGGGTGCGCGCCGACGGCCAAGGCCGGCACCCGCAGGCGCGCGCCCTGGGTGGCCGCGACGATCTGCCGCCCGGTTTCCGGCAACGCGCGGTAGTGCGCGAACGCGGCGCGCAGGGCGTCGGATCCGGTGTACGCCTTGAGGAACTCGGCCCGGACCTCAGGCGGGACGCCGTCGGCGCGGGTGCCGGCGTCGAGGAACCAGCCGATGTACTCGGCCTCGTGGCCGGCCACGACGGTCTCCGCCAGCCCGGGCACGGCGTGGAAGCCGAACCACCAGGGCGCGGCGAAGCCCTCCGCGCCGGGCAGCGCGCCCAGCACGGCCTCCATCAGCACCAGCCGCCGCACCCGCTCGGGACGGCGCATCGCCAGCAGGAAAGCGGGCGCGGCACCGAGGTCCATCCCGGCGACCGTGGCGGACGGCTCCCCCAGCGCGTCGAGCAGCGCGGCCGCGTCGTCGGCGAGAGTGCCCGCGTCGTAACGCTCGCCGGGACGGCTGGTCGCGCCGAGCCCGCGCAGGTCGGGGGCGATCACCCGGTGGTCGCGGGCGAGCCGCGGGATGACGTGCGCCCACAGCCGCCAGGTGTGCGGGAACCCGTGCAGCAGCAGGACGGCCGGCCCGCGCCCGGCGATGGCGACGTTCACCTCGAGCCCGTTCGCCGGAACCTGGTGCAGCGTGATCGTGGACATGGCGCCTCCGTGGTGGTTACCTTTGGTTACCTCATGAACATAGGTAACCTGAAGACGCCCGCCAAGAAGGCACTTCGACGAAAGGGGGTGACCCGCAGGTGACCCCCTCCCGCGGCACCCGGGGCGACGTGTTCGACCCCGCCTGCCCGACCCGCCGCCTGCTCGACCGGATCGGCACGAAATGGTTCTCCATGGCGGTCAAGGTGCTCGCCGAGGCCGAGCCGGACGAGGTCGGCTTCGCCGAGCTGTGCCGGCGGATCCCCGGTATATCGCCGAAAATGGCGGCCTCGACCCTGCAGGGCATGGCCGCGGACGGCCTGCTCACCCGCCGCGTCGAGGCGACGAACCCGCCCCGCGTGCACTACCGCCTCACGGAACTCGGGCTGTCACTGGACGCCCCGCTCGCCGTCGTCCGCGACTGGGCCGAGGAGCACATGGCCGAAATCGACGGCGCCAACACCGCCCGCTGAAGGCTCAGGCGGCCGGCAGCCGCGTGGCGACGACCCCGGCGAGCGCTTCGGCGTGCGCGCAGATGACGTCGAGGTGCCCGCGGTTCGCGTCGTCGGTGAACTCCAGCAGGACCACCTCGTCACGCTGGCCCGGAGTGCCTTCGACGGTGGGCACCACCGGCGTGTAGGTGCGGTACCGGACGGTCACCCCGCAGGTGTCGGCGCCGTCGGACTCGTGCGGGTCGACGTACGCGAGGCGGCCGCCGACGGTGGTGCGCGTCTGGCCGTCCGGCGGGTCGGTGGCCAGCGGCCACTGCCGGTCGTAGTACAGGTCCACCGATTCCGCGTCGTGGCCCCAGGAACAGGCCCAGTTCCCGAAGTACCGGTCGACCGGGTAGTCCGGGCCGACGGCCTGGTGGAGGGTGGCGTCGTCGACGAGCGTGCAGGCGTCGATCCTCGCGAGCGAGGCGGCGGGGAAAGCCTGCAGGCGCCGGGCGATCGGGCCGCGGACCACCCTCGCGTAGACGTCGCCGACGACCGCGTCCGCCATCGCGCAGAGCTGCGGGGCGTCGGCCCCGTCGGCGCGGACCGAGCTGACGCTGACCACCTTCAGGTCGGGCAGGACGAAATAGCGCCGGCACTTGCCGGGATCGGCGTTGGGGCGCTGGATCTCGCCGAGCCGGCCGGGCACCGGCGGCACCGGCGGGTACTCCTCCGGCGCCGCCAGCTCCAGGCTGGTCACGATCGTGCCGCCGTCGGCGGGCAGGGTGGTGTTCAGGTCGCAGCGGGCGAAGGTGCCGTAGTTCGGTTCGAGGAAGACTTTCCCGTACGGGCTCAGGGAATTCACCGTCAGCAGCGAGCACGGGTCGGCGGTGCGCGGGTCGCCGACGAGGTCCGGGGCGGCGTTCGCGGGCTGCTGGTCGTTCCGGGTGAGCACCAGGAACCCGGCGATCAGCAGGACCACGGCGACGAGCACCCCGGCGGCCAGGATCTTCTGCCGCCGCTCGGGCCGTCTCCGCCAGGTGGGCCCCTTCGCGACCGGCCCGTTCGCGGCAAGCCCGGTCGTGGCGCGTCCGTCCGTGGTTGGCCCGGCCGTGACGGGCGCGCCGCCCAGCAGCGCCTCCGCTTCCGCGGCGCTGGGCCGTTGCGCCGGCCGGCTGCTCAGCATCGCCTCCAGCACGGGGGCCAGCGACCCGGCGTTCCGCGCCGGCTCGAGGGTGCCGTCCGCCGCGCGCCGCAGCTGCGCGAACGGCCCGCGTTCCCCGCTGCCCCAAGGGGAAACGCCCTCGACGGCGGCGAACAGCGTCGCGCCGAGGGAGAACACGTCGGCGGCGGAACCGGCCTCGTACCCGTTCGCGACCTCCGGCGCGAGGTACCCCGCCGTGCCGCCGACCTGGGCGCTGCCGGTCAGCGTGACCTCCGCCCAGCGGGCGATGCCGAGGTCCGCGAGCTTGGCCGTGCCGTCCTCGGCGACCAGGACGTTGCCGGGGGTGATGTCGCGGTGCACCATGTCGCGGGCGTGCATCGCGGCGAGCGCCGAGGCGATCTGCGCCCCGACGGCCGCGGCCCGCTCCGGCGGCAGCACGCCGTCGGCGCGCACGATCTCCTCCAGGCTGCGGGCCGGCAGGTACTCCATCACCAGCCAGCGGTCGTCGCCGTCGGCGACGGAGTCGAACACGGCCACGACGTGCGGGTGGTGCAGCGACGCGCCGAGCCGCGCCTCACGCCGGATCTGGCCGCCGTCGCCGTCCAGCGACCGCTTGAGCGCGACGGTCCGCCGCAGCTCCAGGTCCGTCGCCCGCCAGACGACGCCCATTCCCCCGGCGCCGAGGCGCTCCTCCAGCCGATAACGCTCGGCGATCACGTGCGGGCCGGTCACCGGGGCAGCATAGCGGCCGAAGCCGGCGCCGTTGGCCGGTTCGAGCGGGAGCGGCTAGCCCTTGAGCGACCAGGCCTGGTTTGCGTCGTCGTTGCAGCTCCACAGTTCGAGCGGCGTGCCGTTGACGTTGCCCGCCGGCTTGTCTCCGCCGGTCACGTCCACGCACAGCCCGGACTGGACACCGGTGATCGAGCCGTCCGCGTTGAGCCGCCACTGCTGGTTGGCGGCGCCGCTGCAGGGCCAGATGATCAGCTTCGTGCCGGCCGCCGTGCCGTTGCCGGTGGCGTCGAGGCACTGGGTCCCGCCGAAGGCGCGCAGTTCTCCCGCGTTCGTGAAGGTCCAGCCCTGGTTGCTCCCGCCGTTGCAGTCCCAGAGGTTCACCGCCGTCCCCGCGGTGGTCGAGCCGCCGTTGACGTCGACGCATCGGCCGGACGACGAGCCGAGCAGCGGATGCGTGGTGCCGGTGCTGCTGCCCGAACCCGGCGCGACCCGGTACATCACCACGCCGTGTGCGGGCACGGACGCGCTGATCGCGCCGGAACTGGTGGTGACCTCCTTCGTCCAGAGGTTGGTCAGCTTGTAGCTCGAGGCAGCCGGGAGGCCGGCCGCCGACGCCGTGGTCGAGATGGTCTGCCGGCTGCCGCCTTCGTTGAACAGCGTCACCGCGGCGCCGCCGTCGGACAGCGGTTTCGCCAGGACGTCGAGCCCGCCGGCGGCGGAGACCTCGGTGGCCTGCTTGCCGAGGGTGTCCTGGTCGACCGCGATCACGTCGGAGTTCAGGTAGAGGGAGAAGGTGGCGGGGCTCGCGGTGCGGAGGTCGGCGCCGGACAGCAGGGGCGCGGCCATCGCCGACCACAGGCTGAACTGGGCGCGGTCCTCCGTGAAGCGCATGCCGTTGCCGACTTCCAGCATGTCCGGGTCGTTCCAGGCACCGGGCCCGGCCGCCGCGGCCAGTCCGGCGTTCGCGTGGAAGATCGAGAGCATGCTGCCGTAGTTCGCTTCGATGTCGCCGGTGGTGCGCCACAGGTTGCCGACCGCCGGGGCCCAGGTCGCCGGGTCGAAGTAGCCCCACTCGCAGATGCTGTAGACGATCGGCCGCCCGGTGGCGAGCAGGGCGTCGCGCATCGCGGTGTAGCGCTGGATGTACTGCTCCTTGGTGCTGCTGCCGTTCGCGCAGTTGTCGTACTTCAAATAGTCCACGCCCCACGCGGCGAAGCTGTTCGCGTCCGCCCGCTCGTGGCCGAGGCTGCCCGGGAGGTTCTGGCAGGTGGTGGTGCCGCCGCTCTCGTAGATGCCGAACTTCAGGCCGCGGGCGTGCACGTAGTCGGCGAGGCTCTTCATCCCGCTCGGGAACTTCACCGGATCCGCGACCAGGTTCCCGTTGCCGTCCCGGTTCGGTGCCATCCAGCAGTCGTCGACGTTGACGTAGGTGTAGCCGGCGGCCTTCAGACCGGAGCTGACGAACAGGTCCGCGGTCTGCTTGATCAGCGTCTCGTCGACGTTGCAGGCGAAGGTGTTCCAGTCGTTCCACCCCATCGGGGGCGTGCGCGCGAGGCCGTTGTCCTGCGCCAGCGCGTGGGGCGGGGCGACGACAACGAGGGCGGCGGCGACCACTGACCCCGCGACAGCGGTGAGCAGACGGCGGGCAAGGCTGCGCTGGTGCATGGCGGCTCCGTCCGTACGGCGTTGTGGGATGGAGGTCTAGACCATGGAAAAGCATGCGGGCCGGTTGGTGTTGAGTCAAGCGCCATCTTGAGCAATCTTGTTGAATTCCGCTCAAGGTGGTCCGGGTACGCACAACAATCACCAACGCGGGCCGGCACCGACGTTCCTGGACACCACGACCGTCGCCCCTTACCGGAGCCGGACGTCCCGGCTAGCCGAGCCGGGCGGCGAACTTCGCGGCGAAGGTGTGGACGTCTCCGGGCCAGCGCGCCGAGACGTAGCTGCCGTCCTCGACCACGAAGGCCGGGCCGTCGTCGCCGATGCGGTCGCGGTGCCGGCCGCTGGTCTTGCGCGCGTCGCCGGGCGGGGCGTCGAGGAAGTCCTCCGGGGCCGCGAGCGCCCGGGTGACCTCCTGCTGCACGGACATGTACCCCTCGGGCTGCCCCGGTTCCTCCCGGTAGGTCCGGTAGTAGTCCGGGTCCCAGAACCGGCTGCGGCGCGCAACCCGCCACGCGGTGCGCTCGAGCGACCAGGTCAGCGCCGTCGTCCTGCGGCCGTGCAGCACGGAACAACCCGTCGCCGGGTCGACGCTGCGCGCGGCGAGCAGCACGCCGTGGCAGATCGCCGCGACGGGCAGGTCCCGGCGGAACGCGTCGACGACCAGCCCCTGCAGCACCGGGCTCTCCAGGTACTCGCGCATCCCCCGGGCCCGGTGGCCGCCCGGCAGGACCAGCCCGTCCACCTCGTCGAGGGTGATTTCGTTCCACACCAACGGTTTCCGCCACGCGGGGTCGGCGAGCAGCGCGCGGTGTGCCGCCCGGGCCGCGCCGTCCGCGCGCAGGACCCGGCCGAGCGCGACGAGCCGGCGCAGGCCCGGCACCCGGCCCCACGGGTCGAGGCCCCGGCCGGTCACCATCAGCTCGTCGCAGGCGGCCTGCTCGCCCGCAGGCGTCGCGAACCGCACCGTGTGCCCGGCCTCCGTGAGGACCCGCCAGGTGACGGCGACCTCCGAAGGGTCCGAGTCCCGGGCCGGCACCGGGATCAGCACTTTCGCCACTACGTCCTCCTCGCGCTCGCCACCGAGGATGCCAGCAGGCGGCCGCCGCCCGGCCCTCGGGGCTCGTGACCACTGTGGACGGACGAGCGAACACCGGATGGTCAGGACTGCGCCATTTGGCGGACATCGTCGCCACTTGGAGTACATTGACTCTGACTCAGCGCGACCGTAGTGTCCCCAAGCGCACCCCACTGATCGGCCGGGCCGGTGCTCCGCAGCAGATTTACAACGTTGTAAATCTGTCCGGCGCCGGAGGAGCAGGACCACAGCCGCTACGAGAAACGCCCTCCGCGCGCCCGCCGGCCCGCGGCGGTGGGAGGACGCCGTGTTCACCGATCGTCGTGCCGCCAGCACGCCCGCGTCAGGCCGCTTCGCCTCGCTGAGGCCGAGTCCCGCCGTGCCAGGCCGATTCGCCCCACTCAAGCCGAGTCCCGCCGTGTCAGGCCGATTCGCCCCACTCAGGCCGAGTCCCGCCGCGTCAGGCCGATTCGCCCACTGCGGCCGAGTCCCACCGTCACCCGGGCAATTCAACGTCCGCAACGCGCACAGCGGCCTGCTGCTGGGCGTCACCGGAATGTCCACCCAGGACAGTGCGGCCGTGGTGCAGTTCCACGACAACGGCACTGCCGATCACCTCTGGCAGGTGCTGCCGGCGGCTTGACCCACCCCGATAATCCCCACCCGTGAAAGGGGCTCCAGCGTGCTCTCCCGACCAGTCCCCCGCCGGCGAAGAGTCCTCCTCGCCGTCATCGCCGCCCTCGCGCTGATCTTCGGCGTGCTCAGCGGCCAGCCCGGCACGGCGCAGGCCGCCGGCTCGCTCCCGTGCGACATCTACGGCTCCGCCGGCACGTCGTGCGTCGCCGCGCACAGCACCGTGCGGGCGCTCTACAGCTCCTACAACGGGCGCCTGTACCAAGTTCAACGCGCCTCCGACAACGCGACGACCGACATCGGCCTGCTCGCCGCGGGCGGTTACGCCAACGCGGCCGCGCAGGATTCCTTCTGTGCCGGGACGAGCTGCATCATCACCGTGATCTACGACCAGTCCCCGCGGCACAACGACCTCACCATCGAGGGGCCGGGCAGCGCCGGCGGGCAGGACGTCGGCGCGAACGCGACGGCGCTGCCCGTCACCGCGGGCGGGCACAAGGTCTACGGCGTCTACATCTCGCCCGGCACCGGCTACCGGCACTACGTCGGCGACGGCGTGGCCCGCGACGGCCAGCCCGAGGGCATGTACATGGTCGCCAGCGGCACCCACGTGAACGGCGGCTGCTGCTTCGACTACGGCAACGTCGAGGCCACCATCAACGACACCGGCAACGGCCACATGGACGCGGTCAACCTCGGCACCACCTGTTATTTCCAGCCGTGCAGCGGGATCGGCCCGTGGGTCGCGGGCGACCTGGAAAACGGGCTGTTCCAAGGCAAGGCCTCCAACACCGCCAACCACGGCAACGCCACGCCGTACGTCACGGCGATGCTGAAGAACAACGGCCAGACCACCTTCGCGCTCAAGGGCGGCAATTCCCAGTCGGGCAGCCTCAGCACCTGGTACAACGGCGCGCTGCCGTCGGGCGGGTACACCCCGATGCAGCAGGAGGGCTCCATCGTGCTCGGCACGGGCGGTGACAACAGCAATCGCTCGGTCGGCTCCTTCTTCGAAGGCGTGATGACGGCGGGCTATCCCAGCGACGCGGCGGACAACGCGGTGCAGGCCAACGTCGTCTCCGTCGGCTACACGGGTGCCACCGGCACCGCGCCGGTCGGGGGCCGGGTGCTCGGCGCCAACGGCAAGTGCATGGACGTCAACGGCAATGACAACGGCGGCGACAGCACCCCGGTCCAGCTGTGGGACTGCCAGGCCAACGCCGCGGACCAGTCCTGGACGCACAATCCGAACGGCTCACTGTCGACCTTGGGCCGGTGCCTGGACGTCGATGGCAACGACACCGCCCAGGGCGCGAAACTGGAGCTGTGGGACTGCAACGGCGTCGGCGGCCAGAAGTGGATCCAGCAGGGCGACGGCTCCCTGCTCAACCCGCAGTCCGGCCGCTGCCTGGATTCGCCGGACAGCGGGGCGGCGAACGGCACCCGCCTGCAGCTGTCGGACTGCGACGGCTCCGCGGCGGAGAAGTTCTCCGTGACCGGCGGCGGCCCGATCGTCGGCGTCGGCGGCAAATGCGTCGACGTAGCGGGTGACGACAACGGCGGGAACGGCACCGCCGTCCAGCTGTGGGACTGCCAGTCGTACGCGGTGGACCAGCACTGGTTCCACCATCCGAACGGCTCGCTGAGCACGCGGGGCCGGTGCCTGGACATCGTGGGCAACGGCACCGGCCAGGGCGACAAGGTGGAGCTGTACGACTGCAACGGCGTCGGCGGCCAGAACTGGGTGCAGCAGGCGAACGGCTCCCTGCTCAACCCGCAGTCCGGCCGCTGCCTCGACTCCCCCAAGGGCGCCACCGACAACGGCACCCGGCTGGAGATCTGGGAGTGCAACGGAAGTGCCGCCCAGCACTTCCCGCTGAGCTGACCCGGACCGGACGAGCCAGTGCGGTGACGGCGGCCCAGCCGTCGTCACCGCACTCCGGCGGGCCCTCCCGACGCCGGGTCCGCCCCGTCCGGATCTCAAGCCCCCGCAGGCACGGCCGGTCGAGTTCGCCTTGCGCGGCAAGGCATACAGGACGGGTGGCTCAAGCCCCACGCGGCCGCGAACCGACGTCAGCGGGGGCGGATCCCGTCGAGCACCGTCCGCACCAGCCGGGCCCGCCGGTCCGGGTCGGGCGGCAGCTGCCCGTCGACCCAGGCGATGGCCACGGCCAGGTGCCGCACGTCGTTCGCGTCGGTGTCCGTGCGGAGGGCGCCGGCCTCGGCCGCACCGCTGATCAGCTTCATGCCCACCTCGATCGCGCGCCAGCAGATGCTCTGCTCATCGGCGGCCGCCGGCGGATTGGCCAGAGTCCGGGCCAGGCCCTCGTACGTGCCGCTCTGCTCGACGTAAGCGTCCAGCCAGCGATGGACCGCCTTCAACCGATCCGGCTCGTCGAGCAGCTCGACACCGAGCCGGTGCAACTCGGTCAGGCCGTCGTCCATCACCGCCAGGACCAGCTCGTCCCGGCTCGGGAAATGGCGGTACAGCGTGCCGGGGCCGACCCCGGCCGCGCGCGCGACGTCGTCCAGCGACGCGGTGACGCCGTGCCGGGCGAACGCGTCGCGGGCAGCTTCGATCACCGAACTCCGGTTGCGGGCCGCGTCGGCACGCATCCGGCGCCCACCTGATCCGGTAGTCAATACACCCTCCTCGAGCCCCAGCTTGACAAGCGGAGACAGTCTCCGCCTATAGTTACCGGAGACAGCCTCCGCATACTACCCGAGGAGCTTCCCCATGCGAATCCGTCTCTTCTCCGGCCACAACCGGGCCAGCGGGGTGACCTCATGACGGCGCCGCGGCCGTTGAGGCCGACCGGCGTCGGCCTGTGGAGTGCGCAATTGCGTTACGGCGATCCGGGCCGGACGGCCGACGCCGCCGCCGAACTCGACGAGCTCGGCTTCACCGCCCTGTGGGTCCCCGACATGGGCGGGCCGGTGCTCGAATCGGTCGAAAACCTGTTGAAGGCCACCGACCGCACGCTGATCGCCACCGGCGTCCTCAACCTCTGGATGCACGACCCCGCCCAGATCGCCGCCGGTTACGCCGAGCTTCGCGCGGCCTACTCCGACCGGTTCCTGCTCGGTATCGGCGTGAGCCAGGCGGCGGTGGTCGACTCGGCGGAACCCGGCCGGTACCGGAAACCGCTGGCCGCGATGCGCGCGTTCCTCGACGACCTCGACGCCGCACCGGACCCGGTGCCGGGCGACCACCGGGTACTCGCCGCGATCGGCCCCAAAATGCTGAGCCTGTCGGCCGAACGGGCCGGCGGCGCGCATCCCTATCTGGTCTTGCCCGAAGCCACCCGCGAGGCCCGCGAGGTCCTCGGCACCGGACCGCTGCTGCTGCCGGAACAGACGGTCGTCCTCAGCGACGACGCCGACGAGGCACGCACCCTCGGCCGGCAATTCCTGAGCAATTACCTGAGTTTCGCCACCTACGCCAACAAAATGCTGCAGGCGGGGTTCACCGCCGACGACGTCGCCACCGTCAGCGACCGGCTCGTCGACGCGGCGATCGCCTGGGGCGACGAAGACGCCATCCTCCGCCGCGTCGACGAGCACCTGGCCGCCGGCGCCGATCATGTCGCCGTCCAGTTCCTGACCAGTGACCCGGAGAAGATCCCGCTGCCGCAGTGGCGCCGGCTGGCCGCCGCACTCGGTGACCGGAACCGGGCGTGACGGATCAGGCCGGCTCGAGGACGGCCGTGACGAGATGCTCGAGGAAGCGGCCGGCGGCGGGTGAGAGCGGTGGTGACCGTCGGCTGTGCACGGCCAGTTTCCGGGTCACCGCCGGGGAATCCAGCGGCCGGGCGACGACCGGGGCGAACGACGCCAGCGGCAGCACGAGTTCGGGCATGGCGCTGATGCCGAGCCCGGCGGCGATCATGCCGGCCGCGGTGGCGACGGTGCGGGTCTCGACCACCGAAGTGGGGACGGCTTCGGCCTGGGTGAAGGCGAGGTCGGTGAGGCGGCGGATGCTGCTGTCCGAGGTGAAGGCGATGAAGGTTTCCCGAGCGAGGTCGGCCCAGGTCAGGCGGGATCGCGCGGCCAGGTGGTGGCCGGCGGGCAGGACCGCGAGCATCGGTTCCTCCCGCAGCGGCCGGGTGACCAGGCCGGGGTCCGGGACGGCGGTCTCGGTGAAGGCGAGGTCGGCGGTCCCGGCGCGGACGTGGTCCAGCACCTCCTGGGTGGTGCCGTCGAGGATGGTGAACCGGACGGCGGGATGCCCGGCCAGGAACGCGGACACGACCGGGGGCAGCAGGGTCGCGGCGATCGAGGGCAGCGCGGACAGCGTGATGGTGCCGCGGTCCCCGGCGCGGTAGCCGGCGAACCGGTTCATCCCGGCGCGGTACCCGGTGAGGATGTCCTCGGCGACGGCCAGGAACTCCCGGCCTTCGGCGGTCAGCTCGACCGATCGGGTGGTCCGCTCGAACAGCGTCGTCGCCAGGACGCGTTCGACGTCGCGGACCGTGCGGCTGAGCACCGGCTGGCTGAGCAGCAGCTCACGAGCCGCTTGGGTGAACGACCCCGAACGCGCCACCCGCGTGAAGATCTCCAGCTGGTGCAAGGTCAGATCCATGTTCTGATGATATAGATCGATGTCCGATTGATATTGGCGATGCCTCAATCACGGGTGCAGTCTCGGGGTGAGGAGGCATCCGATGGAGACAGTCAGGATCGGTTCCGGCGCCGGGTTCGCCGACGACCGCATCGAGCCCGCCGCCGAGCTGGCGGAGCGGGGGCGGCTGGACTACCTCGTGTTCGAGTGCCTGGCGGAACGGACGGTGGCGCTGGCGCAGCTGGCCAAGCTCCGCGATCCGGACGCCGGGTACAACGAGTGGCTGGCCGACCGGATGGCCGCCGTGCTCCCCGCCTGCGTGCGCCACGGCACCACGATCATCACCAACATGGGCGCGGCCCATCCGCCGGCCGCCGCCCGCGCGGTCGCCCGCCTCGCCCGCGACCTGGGCATCCGCGGGCTGAAGATCGCCGCCGTCACCGGCGACGACGTGCTCACCCTGGTCCAGGGCCGGGATCTGCCGCTGCAGCACCGCGACGACACCCTCGCGTCGCTGGGCGCCGCGGTCGTGTCCGCGAACGCCTATCTGGGGTGCGCGCCGATCGTGGCCGCGTTGCGGCAGGGCGCCGACGTCGTGATCACCGGGCGGGTCGCGGACCCGTCGCTGTTCCTCGCCCCGGCGGTGCACGAGTTCGGCTGGTCCACTGTGGACTGGGACGTGCTGGGCAAGGGAACCGCGGCCGGGCACCTGCTGGAGTGCGCGGGGCAGGTGACCGGGGGCTACTTCGCCGATCCCGGCGTCAAGGACGTGCCCGATCTGGCGCGGCTCGGCTTCCCGATCGCGGAGGTGGCGAGTGACGGCTCGTGCACGATCACCAAACTGCCCGGATCCGGGGGCCGGGTTACCGTACGCACCGTGACCGAGCAGCTGCTCTACGAAGTGCACGATCCGGCCGCCTACCTGACCCCGGACGTGGTCGCGGACTTCTCCGGCGCCCGGCTGGAGCAGACCGGCCACGACGCGGTGGCCCTGTCCGGGATCACCGGCCGGGAACGCCCCCGCACCCTGAAGGTGTCGGTCGGCTACCGCGACGGCTTCGTCGGCGAGGGCGAGATCTCCTACACCGGGCCCAACGCGTCGGCCCGCGGGCGACTGGCACTGGACGTCGTGGCCGAGCGCCTGCGGCTGACCGGGCTGCCGGCCACCGAAACCCGATTCGAACTGCTCGGCATCGACTCGGTGCACCGCGGCGCGGGCGGCCCGCACCCGGTCGAGCCCGTCGAGGTGCGGGCCCGCGTCGCCGGCCGCACCGACACCCTGGCCCGGGCCCGGCGCATCGGCCACGAGGTGAGTGCGTTGTGGCTCAACGGCCCGGCCGGGGGCGGTGGCGTCCGGCGGTCCGCGCACGAGGTCATCGGCATCGTGTCCACGTTCCTGCCGCGCGAGGACATCACCGCCGGCATCACGATGCTGGAGTCCTGAGATGCTGGAGTCCTGAACGGTGAAGCTGCACGACATCGCCCACGCCCGGGCCGGCGACAAGGGTGACATCAGCGACCTGTCGGTCATCGCCTACCGGCCCGGTGACTACCCGTTCCTGTGCGAGCACCTGACCGCCGAGCGCGTACGGCGCCACTTCGCCGACATCGTCCGCGGCCGGGTCGACCGCTACGAGCTGCCAGGGCTGCACGCGCTGAAGTTCGTCCTGCACGACGCGCTGGACGGCGGAGTCACCCGCACCCTGAACCTCGACGCCCACGGCAAGACCCTCAGCTCCTCGCTGCTGGAGCTGGACCTTCCCGAACACCCGGAGGATGATCGACGATGACCGGCCCTGATCTTATGTACACAGTGGACATTAATGACGGCCGGTTGCGCGGTGGTCCGCTGCCCGGCGGGGGCGCGCTGTTCGCCGGTATCCCGTTCGCCGCGCCGCCGGTCGGGCCGCTCCGGCTGCGCCCGCCGCAGCCGCCGCAGCCGTGGTCCGATGTCCGCGACGCCACCGAGTTCCGCCCGGCACCGCCGCAGCGCCTGCCCGCCCTGCTGGCCGGAACCGGATCCGGAGCGGGATCCGGAGAGGGAGACAGTGCCACCACCTCGATGGTCGAAGCCGTCGCGGGCGGGGCCGGTGCCCACGACGAGGACTGCCTCTACCTCAACGTCTGGACCCCGGAGCTCTCCGGCCGCCGCCCGGTCCTGGTCTGGATCTACGGCGGGGGTTTCGACAGTGGCTCGGCCGGTCTCCCGTCGACCGACGGCGCCGCCCTGTCCCGGCTGACCGGCGCGGTGGTGGTCGCGGCGAACTACCGCGTCGGCGCGCTGGGCTTCCTGCACCTGGCCGAGCTCGGCGGTCCCGGCTGGGCCGGTTCGAGCAACCTCGGCCTGCAGGACCAGGCGATGGCACTGCGGTGGGTGCGGGACAACATCGCGGCCTTCGGCGGCGACCCGGGCAACATCACCGTCGCCGGGGAGTCCGCGGGCGCGTTCTCCATCGGCTCGCTGCTCGCCGCCCCGGCCGCCGGAGGCACCTTCCACCGGGCGATCCTGAGCAGCGGCAGCACCGGCCGGGTGTTCGCCGCGGACACCGGCACCGCCATCGCCGCCGACCTGCTCGCCAAGCTGGGACTGGACACAGTGGACGAACTGGCCGACGTGCCGGTCGAGCGGATCCTGGACGTGCAGACCTCGGTCATCGACACCGACATCGGCCGCCGCAACCTGCCCGGCGGCCGCTCCTGGGGCGTCGTGCTGGACGGCACCGTCCTGCCGCGGGACCCGCAGGCCGCGGTCGCCGACGGCGCCGCCGCCGGAATCGGGCTGCTGGTCGGGGCCAACCGGGACGAGATGCGCATGTTCCAGGCCATGCAGGGCGCCGCTTACGTTCCCACGGACGAGCCGGCGCTGCTGGCGGAGATGGAACAGGCCGGTGTCACCGAACCCGCGCGGCTGCTGGCCGGCTACCGGCAACGGTCACCGGAGGCCGACCTGGCCACGCTGCGCACACTGTTCCTGACCGACGCCGTCTACCGGCGGCCGGCCTCCGCGCTGGCCGCCGCCCAGACCGCGGCCGGGGGCAGCGCGCACACCTACCTGTTCGCCGCCGAACCGCTCGGCCCCGACCTCGGTGCCTTCCACGGCGCCGACCTCGTCCTGGTGTTCGACGCACTGGAACGCACCGGTAACGCCACCCCCGAACTCATCAAGGTCCGCGACGACCTCGCCGGAGCGTGGGCCCGCTTCGCCGCCACCGGCGACCCCGGCTGGGCACCCTACGACCCCGATGCGCGTCAGAACACCCGGCAATTCGGCGGCGCCGGGGAAATGGTCACCGAACCACCGGCCGACGAGGCAGCCGCCGCGTGGGCGACCGCGAGCGAGGCGGTCAAGCCCTAGGGCCAAGCCGTAGGGGCGAATCCTGCGCGGGGACGGCTGATTTCGGCGGCCCTAAGGTATTTCCGGCGCTATGGATCAGTGGATTTCGGCCGCCTGGTCCGAATCGGACTGGCGCCAGTTTCCCGCCGCCGCCGCGATGGCGATGGCGATGGCGATGGCGATGGCGGTCTTCTACCTCGATCCGCAGCAACGATCGGCACCGTCTCCTCGGCCCGCCGCCACCTCGAAGGCAGCTGTCCCCCGGTGCGGACCGTGCCGTCGCGACTGTCCCCCGGTGCGGGCCGCCGCCGTAGCAGCTGTCCCCTCGCCGCAGGCCGCTGGTCGCGACTGTCCCCGATGCAGGCCGGTGCCGTCAGTCCGATATGGACTCAGCCGCGCCATCCCACCGGAACTCGCAGCACGCGCTGCGGCCGCGGGCCGCTGGTCTCGGACGGCTGCCCGTTCGTGGCCGGGAGTCTGCGGTGCCGGCCGGCCCGGCCGAGCCCGCGCAGCAAGGTGCGCCACCGACGGCCGCCGCGATGCCGGTTGCCGCCGGTCTCCGGGAACCGGCCGATCAGGTCGGCGACCGCGACGAGCCGGGCACCGCCGAGGCGTGGCGCGTCGCCCTCGGCGAGCGGCACGAGCCCGCCGCCGACGTCTTCGCCCACGACCACCCCGATGCGGACCGTCACCCGGCCCGGCGCGCCGGCGGCGCGGTCGAGGTACGCGAATCTCGGACCGTCCACAAAGGCACGGTTTTCCCGGCTCTCGCGCGGCAACGGCAAAGTTGTCATTTTTCGTCCAGTTTCTCGTGCCGGCAGTGGGACCACACCGCCGGGGGCCAGGACGGGGAACTCCGAAAAGCCGGCAGCGTCGCCAGCTGCCGACAACGCTACTCGGACGCCGTACGGAAGCCCCTTCGAATGCCAACGTTCACCCGATCGTTCGGCGCACCGCGGCCATGATCGCCCCGGACGGTGTCCAAACGCCACCCCAGTCACCCGTTCGCGGCGAGCTCGCTCACCGGAAGCGTGACCGTCCGGAGTAGGACACTTCCCTTGACCGCCCACGGCTGCGGCCTTATGGTCCTGAAACGTTTCATGTTCTCACCGAGGAGACCAGGAAATGACCCCCGCGCTCGCCGTTCTCGTGCTGCTCGCGAACCTGCTGCTCGGCTCCCCGGCCCATGCCGCCGTGACCGTGGTGAACTCCGACGCGACCGGGCCGGTGAGCCGGTTCGACGTCGACGGCAACGCCCTGGACGCGCACGACGGGTCGATCCTCCAGGTGGGCAACACCTTCTACCTCTACGGCACCAGCTACGCCTGCGGTTACGGCTACCAGCGGAACAGCACCTTCTGCGGGTTCAAGGCCTACAGCTCGCCGGACCTGGTGCACTGGACCGATCGCGGCCACATCGTCCCGCCCGGCTCGTGCGCGTACTGCTTCCGGCCGCACGTGGTCTTCAACGCCCGCACCGGCCAGTACGTGCTGTGGGCCGACGGCGGCGGCCGCTACCTGGTCGCCACCAGCCCCACGCCCACCGGGCTGTTCACCGCGCAGCCGGACCCGAAGCTGGCCGTCGGCGGCGCCGTGGACGAGTCGCTGTTCGTCGACACCGACGGCACCGGTTACGTCATCCACAACACCACCCAGGTCGGCGCCGGGCTGACCGCGGACATGGTGGTCGAGCGGCTCACCCCGGACTACCTCGGCACCACCGGCGAGTACGTCCGCCTGGGACTGGGCGACGTCGAGGCGTTCACCGTCTTCAAGCGCGACGGCGTTTACCACGCCCTGATGTCCGACCCGTCGTGCGCCTACTGCGCGGGCGGGACCGGTGAGATGACCGCGACGTCGATGCTCGGCGCGTGGTCGGGCGCCTGGTACGACCCGGACGGCGTCCACCAGAGCGGCCGGGCCGAACCCCGCTGGCGCGCCCGGATCGTCAACGCCGACAACTGCGGCGGGCAGCCGCTCGCCACCCTGCCGGTCGTCGGCGCGGACGGGAAAACCGGCTACTACTTCGTGTCCGACCGCTGGGACCACCGCGCGCCCAACGAGTCGCTCGCCGACTTCTTCCTCGGCCCGATGAGCTTCGACCACGACGGGACTCTGCGGGACATCTCCTGCGTCGACCGGTTCTCCTTCACCCCGGCCGCTCCCCCTGGGCACTACACCACCCCGCCGGACCTCGACCAGAACAGCGGCTTCGACGGCTTCCACCATTACTGCGACATCGGCGGGAACGTCGTGCGGCAGCAGGGTTTCACGCCGTCGCGCACCGGCACGCTCACCGCCGCGTCGATCACCACGTTCCAGCGCGGGAACCCGGACGCGCCGGTGACGCTGGACGTCGTCGACGGGGCCGACGGCACCGTGCTGAGCCGGACCGGCTTCGCCGTCGTGGACGTGCCGTGGGCGCCGGCCGCGCTGACCGCCCACCCGGGCATCCCGGTGACCGCGGGCCACCCGTACCTGCTGCGGCTGGAATCCGCCACCACCACCGGCTGCTACGGCTGGGAGTACAACGACACCGGCCCGTACCCGTCCGGCGCGGAGTCCTACAGCACCGACCACAGTGGATCATTCACCGCCGAGCCGGGCCGGGACCTGAAGTTCGGCACCGGCGTCCACCCCGCGTAAACGATTCGGGCCAAAACGGTTCGGCCGAACGCCCTCTTGCGCGTTTCTTGCGACTACTGGCGTATTGCGATCCTGTGACCGGCTGATTACAGTCACAAGACAGCGTAGTTGAAACGTTTAAATCCCCGTTGTCCCCAGCCCGTCGTTAGGGAGCCCGCATGCTGCCCTCGCACCTCTGGCGAACGACCGCCGCCGCGCTCGCCGCGGTACTGGCCCTCTCCGCCGCCTCCGCCCCACCGGCCGGCGCCGCGCCGCCGGTCCAGCTCACCGGCGCGCACTGGGTCTGGTACCCGGAGGGCTCGCCCGCCGTCGCCGCGCCCGCCGCGAACCGGTACTTCCGCAAGACGTTCACCGTGCCCGCGGGCGCGGTCAGCGACGCCCGGTTCGTGGTGACCGGCGACGACCTGGTGGACGTCTGGCTGAACGGCAGTCCGCTGGCCTCCTCGGCCCGCACCGCGGGCGCGTGGCGGACCGCGCTGTCGGTCGACCTGCGGCCCGCGCTTCGCCCTGGTGCCAACACGATCGCCGTCTCCGTGCGCAACACCGCCGGGACGGCCGGGCTGCTCGGGCACCTGCGGGTGACCACCGGCGCGGGCGCGACGGACCTGATCACCGACGGCAGCTGGAAGACCGCGAAGACCGTGCCCGAGGGCTGGGAGCAGCCCGCCTTCGCCGACGGCGGCTGGGCGAGCGCCCGGGACCTCGGCGCCTACGGCACCGGTCCGTGGGGCCGCGCGATCGCGATCCCCGACGCGAACGCGGCGTCACCGCTGATGGTCGCGAACGGGACCGTCAACCGGCAGAGCAGCCCGCTGGGCATCGATCCCGCGCAGGCGCGGTTCGGCTGGCAGCTGGGGTCCGGCGCGGCGGCGCAGGAACGGCAGTCCGCCTACCAGCTCGTGGTGTCCGCCAAGGGCCACGACGTCTGGGACAGCGGCCGGGTCGAGTCCGGGCAGCAGGCCGACGTGGCCTACGGCGGGCCCGCGCTCGCGTCGCTGACCGCCTACACCTGGCGGGTGCGGGCGTGGGACAGCCAGGGCCGCGCCGGCCGCTGGAGCACGACGCAGCGGTTCGAGACCGGTCTGGCCGCCCCCGCCACGGAGTGGACGGGTGACTTCATCGGCCGCGCCGGCACCGGCCCGGACCTCGCCGGGGCGAGCTGGATCTGGTACCCGGAAGGCGACCCGGCGGGCGGGATCCCGCCCGCGACACGGTTCTTCCGGCGCACCCTCGACCTGGCCGCGGCGCCGGCGAAGGCCACCCTCGTGGTGACCGGCGACGACAGCGCCGCGGTCTGGGTCAACGGCGCACTGGTGAGCACGTCGCCCCGGGCCACGGACTCGTGGAAGCAGGCGGCCGTGGTGGACCTCGGCGGGAAGCTGACCGCCGGGACCAACACCATCGCCGTGCAGAGCGAGAACACCACGCAGAGCCCGGCCGGGCTGATCGCCAAGCTGACCGTGCCGGGCGGGCCCACCGTGGTCACCGACGGCGGCTGGAAGGCGAACCAGACCGGCCCGGCCGGCTGGGAGAAGTCCGGCTTCGACGACAGCGCGTGGGCCGCGGCTCGGGCGGTGGCCGCGTACGGCACCGGCCCGTGGGGCACGAACGTGACCATCAGCTCCCCCGCTCCCCTGCTGCGCAAGGGTTTCACCGTCACCAAGCCCGTCGCCACCGCGCGGCTGCTGACCACCGCGCTGGGGCTGCAGGAGACCCGGCTCAACGGTGCGAAGGTCGGCGACGACGTGCTCGCCCCGGGCTGGACCGACTACACGAAACGCCTGCAGTACAAGGTCTACGACGTGACCGGGCGGATCCGCCAGGGCGAGAACGCGCTCGGCGCGTCACTCGGCAACGGCTGGTACTCCGGCAGCCTCGGCATCGCCGGCTCCCAGCGCTACGGCACCCAGCCGTGGTACTCGGCGCAGCTGGAGCTGACCTACGCCGACGGCACCGGCTCCGTCGTCGCCACCGACGGCAGCTGGAAGACGATCGACGGGCCGATCCGCGCCGACGACCTCTACCAGGGCGAGACCTACGACGCCCGCCAGGCCGTCGCGGGCTGGGACAGCCCCGGCTTCGACGACCGGGCCTGGCCCGACGCCGGGGTGCGGACGGGCGCGAAGCCGAACCTGGTGTCCCAAGTGGACAATGGCGTGACCGTGCAGCAGGACTTCCACCCGGTCGCGATCACCCAGCCCAAGCCGGGCGTCTGGGTGCTGGACATGGGCCAGAACTTCAGCGGCTGGAACCGGCTCTCGGTGACCGGGCCGGCGGGCACGACCATGACCATGCGCCACGCCGAGGTGCTCAACCCGGACGGCACGATCTACACCGCCAACCTGCGCGCGGCGCAGGCGACCGACCGGTTCACCTTGGCGGGCACCGGGAAACCGGAGACCTACGAGCCCCGGTTCACCGTGCACGGCTACCGGTACGTCGAGCTGACCGGCCTGCCCTCGGCGCCCACCGCGGACACCGTCACCGGGCGGGCGATGTGGACGGCCGGCGCGCAGACCGGCACGTTCACCTCGTCGAACCCGATGGTGAACCAGTTGCAGCACAACATCCTCTGGGGTGAGCGCTCGAACATGCTGTCCATCCCGAGCGACTGCCCGCAGCGCGACGAGCGGCTGGGCTGGACCGGCGACATCGGCATCTTCGCCGGCACCTCGACGTTCAACCTCGACGTGCACAACTTCCTCGGCAAGTTCGCCGGCGACCTGGTCGACGCGCAGCGCGACGACGGCTCGTTCACCGACGTGGCGCCGGACGTGCTGAGCGGCTCCGGCACGGCGGGCTGGGGCGACGCGGGCGTCATCGTGCCGTACACCCTGTGGCAGCGCTACGGCGACACCGGCGTGATCACCGAGCACTTCGACGCGATGGTCAAGTGGGTCGAGTACCTGCGCGCCACGTCGGGCAGCGACCTGATCCGCGACCACCAGACCTACGGCGACTGGCTCAACGTCAACGACAACACCGCGCAGGACGTCGTCTCCACCGCGTTCTTCGCGTGGTCGGCGCGGCTGGTTTCGCGAATGGCGGCCGCCACCGGGCACACTGCCGAGGCGACCAAGTACGGCACGCTGGCCGACCAGGTCGGCGCGGCGTTCACCGCGAAGTTCGTCGCCGCGGACGGGACGGTCGGGGCCAGCACCCAGACCGCGTACGTGCTGGCGCTGGCGTTCGGCCTGCTCCCGGCGGACCGCGTCCAGGCCTCGGCGGACAAGCTGGCGGCGAAGGTCGCGGCCACCGGCGGGCACCTGAGCGTCGGGTTCCTCGGCGTGGAGAACCTGCTGCCGGTGCTGGCCGACCACGGCCACGCCGACGTCGCGTACCAGGTGCTGCTGCAGCCGGACTTCCCCGGCTGGGGCTACATGATCGGCCACGGCGCGACCACGATCTGGGAGCGCTGGGACGGCATCAAGCCGGACGGCTCGTTCAACGACCCGGGCATGAACTCGTTCAACCACTACGGCCTCGGCTCGGTGGGCGACTTCCTCTACCGCGAGGTGGGCGGCCTGTCCGCGGCCGGCCCGGGCTACTCGTCGCTGCTGGTGGCACCCCGCCCCGGCGGCGGCCTCACCTCGGCGAAGTCGGCGTACCAGACGCCGTACGGCGGCGCGGTCAGCGACTGGTCGGTCTCGGGAGGGAAGCTCACCCTGCGCGTGACCGTGCCGGCCGGGACCTCGGCCACGGTGAAGGTGCCGACCAACCGGCCGGACGCGATCAGCGCCCCGGCCTCGGCGGTGCCCTCGGCGCCCGGCACGTTCTTCGTGCCCGGCGGGTCGTACGTGTTCAGCGCCCCGGCGTGAGCCGGCGACGCCAGTGAAGTCCGTCAAGGACTCCTTACCCGCGTAGGACGCGGGTAAGGAGTCCTTGACGGACCTTGCCCGAACCGTGTGACCTGAGTCACTAAGCGATCATGCAACCCGCCGGAGCCCCCGACGCCTGTACCCGGTGTGGAGCAAGACGCGGGCGCCTCGGCCGGGGCGTGGTGGGAGGACGAGTTCGTCGCGTACGTCGCGGCGTCCTCGGCGTACCTGCGCTCGACCGCGTTTGTCCTGTGCGGGGACTGGCACCGGGCCGACGACCTGCTGCAGGTCACCTTCCTCAAGCTCTACCGGGTCTGGCCGCGGCTCGTCCGGCGGGGTGAGCTGGACGGGTACGTGCGGCGGATGGTCGTGCGCGCGTTCCTGAGCGAGAACCGGCGGAAGTGGCGTTCGCGCGAGCACCTGCCCGGCGAGCTGCCGGACGTGACGGCGTCGCCGGAATCCGACCACGCCCAGCGGCTCTCCGTGCGCGCGGCGCTGGGCGGCGTTCCCCCGAAACAGCGCGCGGTCCTCGTGCTGCGCTACTGGGACGACCTCAGCGTCGACGAGACCGCCGCCGCGCTCGGCTGCACGGCCGGCACCGTCAAGAGCCAGTCCTCGCGGGGCCTGGCGACGCTGCGCAAGCTCCTCGACCCCCATCAGCTCGGGCACTTCCCCGGCCTCGCACCCCAGGAGGAGCGGGCATGAACGACGAAGAAGCACGCGCCGTGATCCTGCTCGCCGGTCCGGTGGACGACCCGCCGCCCGGCGTCGACCCCGAGGACCTGCTGGCCGCGGGCCGGAGACGACGCCGGCGGCGCAATCTCGCCGTGGTCGGCGGCAGCGCGCTCGCCACGGCGCTGTTCGTGGTCCTGGTCGTGTCGGCGACGGCCGGCCGGGCCGGCCCGGCGACCGCTCCGCCCGCCGTCCAGCCGGCCGCCACGACGACCGTCCCGGCGACGGGGGCCCCGGCGACCAGCGGAACGCCGGGCACCACCGGCAACGCGCCCACCTCCGGGACGACCGCCGGCGCGCCGGTGTCGAGCCCCACCGGCTCAGCTCGGACGACCACCACCACCGGCCGGAACACCACCGGCGCCGCCTCGACCCACCCGACGACCACCGGTGCCCAGGGACCGCCGACCTCCACCGGCGGCAAGCCCACCGGCACCGCCTCGACCCACGCGAAGATCACCGACCGCCGCTGACCCGACCCCACCGGAGTCCCGGCCGTAGATCGTCCGCCGGTATCTTCGGGGTGCCCGGACCACGAGGAAGAACCACCTTGACGACATTCGCAGAACCCGCCGCCCCCGCCCGGGCGGCGATCCACTGGCACCAGCGCCCGTACGTCCGGGCGATCGGCGTGTACCTTCTCGTGCGCGCTTTCGGCGTCGCCGTGCTCGCGCTGTTCGCCGCGAAAACCGGCCAGCCGCTGATGGACCGGCTCACTTCGTGGGACGGGCAGTGGTACCTGGACCTCGCCAACCACGGCTACTTCGGCATCACGCGCGGCCTGTACGACGCGGCGGGCAACTACGAGCCGAACACCCCGCTCGCGTTCTTCCCCGCCTACCCGATGCTGCTCCGGGCCGTCGCGCCGGTGACGTTGTCGAGCACGGTGCTGGCCGGGCTGCTGGTGAGCGCGATCGCCGGGTGCCTGGCCGCGGCCGCGATCTTCCGGCTGGCCCGGCTCGTCGACGGCCGGGACCGGACCGGGGTGCTGCTGGTGGCGCTGTGGGCCGGCGCGCCTATGGCCATCACGCTGTCCATGACCTACACCGAGGCGCTGTTCACCGCGTTCGCCGCCTGGGCGCTGGTCGGGGTGGTCGAGCGCCGGTGGCTGCTGGCCGCGCTGTGCTGCGTGGCCGCGGGCCTCACCCGGCCGACGGCGACGGTGCTCGTCTGCGTGGTCGGGCTCGCCGCGCTGATCGCCTTCTTCCGCACGCGCGACCGCTGGCAGACGCTGGCCTGCGTCGTGCTGTGCCCGCTCGGCCTGTTCGGCTTCTGGGCCTGGGTCGCGATCACTATCGGCAAGCCCACCGGCTGGTGGGACCTCGAGCGGAACAACTGGTGGACCCGCTTCGACGGCGGCCGCGAGGCGGCGGAGTTCGCCTGGGCCAAGCTGGTCCCCGGCGCCTCGGTGATGGAGACGATGACCGTCTTCATCCTGCTGGCGGCGGCCGTGCTCGCCGTGCTGCTGTTCCGGACGATGCGCCCGCTGGCTCAGTGGTGGCCGCTCGCCGCGTACGGCGCCGGGATGGTGGTGCTGGTCGCCGGCACCGCGGGCCTCCCGTCCGCGAAGGTGCGGTTCCTGCTCCCCGGGTTCATCCTGCTGTTCCCGATCGCCCGCGGCCTCGCCTCCCGCCGCCCGGGCACCGCGGTCGCCACGGTCGCGGGCTTCGTGGTCCTCGGCAGCTGGTTCAGCGCCTACGCCCTCACCGGGTGGCACTACACGATCTGAGCGCCGCACCGGCGGAAACGGGTGGGGCGACCGGGAATCCGGCCGCCCCACCCGTTTTCGCGTTACCGGGTCAGCTCAGGGTCACCGCCAGGTCGTCGAGGACGAAGGAGGTCTGCAGGGACGCGTCCTCCACGCCGGTGAACTTGAGGGCGAGCGTCTGGCCGGCGAACGACGACACGTCGACGGTCTTCGCGGCGTACCCGCTGACCTTGTCGAGGTTCGAGTAGCTGGCCAGGGTGGAGGTGCCGCCGGCGACGGTGAGCTTGTCGTAGGCGACGGCCTCCGTTTCAGCGGTGTCGATGTGCAGGGAGTACGTCAGGGTGGCGTGGCAGCCGGCCGGGATGCTGACGGACTGGGCCAGGGTGTCGGTGTGCGTCTGGCCGTACCCGTCGAGCCAGGCGTTCCAGGTGCCGCCGTGAGCCGGCTGCTGGGTGCCGTTCTGCGCGATCACGCCGCTGGACGCCGTCCAGCCGGTGGCGCCGGATTCGAAGCCGGGGTTGGCCAGCTTCTGGCCGGAGCAGCCGCCGGTGGTGCCGACCGTCCAGGTGAACGTCGCGGTGCCGCTGTGGCTGGCGCTGTCGGTCGCGGTCACCGTGACGTTCGACGTCGCCGCCGTGGTCGGGGTGCCCGAGATGGTGCCGGTGGAGGCGTTGATCGACAGGCCGGCCGGCAGGCCGCTCGCGGTCCAGCTGTACGGCGCGGTGCCGCCACTGGCCGTGAGGGGCAGGTTGACGGCGGTGCCGGTGGCCGTGGACTGGTTGCCCGGGCTGGACACCGTGACCGTGCCGGTCGCGCTGCACGTCGGGTCACCCGACTGCGCCGGCACGCTGATCGCGTCCCACGCCGCCTTCACGGTGTTGAACTGGGTGCAGCTGCCCGGGAACAGGTTCTTCGCCGCGGTCAGCGTCCAGGTGCGGTACTTCAGGTACGAGCTGGCCGTGGTCTTCAGCAGCATCGCGTTGTAGAAGATCTTCACCGCGTCCTGGACACCGAGGCCGGTGACCGAGGAGCTGTTGCAGGTCGTGCTGGTCGGCTGGCCGTTGGTCGGGTTGGTGCCTTCGGCCAGGAGGTAGAACCAGTGGTTGCCGGGGCCGGCCGAGGCGTGCACCTCACCGCCAGGGACGGAGCTGTCGTAGCAGTTCTTGTCCCCGAGCGCGGACGGGTTGTACATGTTGCGGATCGGGCCGCTGCCGACGAGGTTGATCTGCTCGCCGACGAGGAAGTCCGGCACGTCGTAGGGCGAGGGCTCATTGGCGAACCACTCGGTCGAGGCGCCGAAGACGTCGGCGACGAACTCCTGGGTGCCGTTGCCGGAGATGCCGCCGGGGGTGTGGTCGTCCACGCCGTGGCCGTGCTCGTGGGCGACGACGTCGATCGAGCCGATCCACTGGTTCGCGGTGTTGTGCCCGATCTGGACCTGGGACCCGTCGTAGTAGGCGTTCTCGTCGTTCAGGCCGACGCGGATCGGCCAGCCGCCGCCGTTGCCGTCGAAGCTGTTGCGCCCCAGCCACTGGGACAGCATCTTGTTCTCGGTCTGCGCGGCGAACAGCGCGTCGACGCAGCCGGTCTCACGGCTGGTCGCGTTGCCGGTGCCCCACTGGTCGTCGGGGCCGCTGAACGTGGTGTTGTTCGCGGCGTCCTGGCAGCTGACGTTGGTCAGCGTCGGGTCCTTCAAGCTGTACGTGCTGCCCGAGTGCGTGGTGTTCAGGTTGACCGGGTTCGGCCCGTTCCACGCGCTGGTGCCGTCGCCGTGCAGGACGTGCTCCTGGGTGTGCAGGACCTTGCCGGTGACGGCGTCGACGACCACGTCCAGCCGGCTGGGGCCCTCGGCGTCACGGCCGGCGACGGTGCTCTGCCAGGCGAGCCGGGGCGTGCCCAGCGCGTAGGTGACGAGCTGCGCGGCGCCGACGCTGTCCACTGTGGGCAGCTGCTGCCGGGCGGTCCCCTCGGCCTGTGCCTTGGGCACGGACGGGGTGGTGCTCGGCAAGTCGATGGTGGCGTCCTGCGCGACCGACGTGCCGACGACCTGGCCGGTCGAGTCGGTGGCGACCACGAAGTCACCGCCCACGACGGGCAGGCCCCGGTAGGTCCGGTCGTACGGGACGTACTTGAGCCCGTTGGTGGAGGAGATCACGGCGTGCGGCACGAAGACGTCGTTCGCGCTGGCGTGCAGGGCGGCCGGCCGGGAGGCCACCAGCCCGGCCGCGGCGCTGACGGCCATCGCGTCGGCGGTCTGGGCGGCGGCGGGCGCCGCCGGTTGTGCTTGAGCGGTCGGGGTGACGGCCAGCGCGGCCGCCAGTACACCAGTGGAACCGAGGACGGTCAGCCGTCTCAGTTTGTTCATCGATGAGCTCCTCCGGGCAGGACGGCACGGCCCGGGGTCACCAGGCCGTGCACTGTCGGGGTGGGAAGACCTGTCGGGGTGTGTGCCTCGCCGTGTGAAACTCGGGTGAAGTGGAGCGAGGAACGGAAATCAGGATCCGGCTCGGACACCGGGGAAACAAGCGACGAAGGTAGTGATCTCATCAACTGGCGGCAATAAGCCCCATACGGAACATTTCGGACAGGTGCCGTTCAGCGGAAAGTGTTGGCACGCCTGAAGATCAGGCCGCGCGGGACTACTCCGAATGGCCCCGCGCCGGAATCAGGCCGCGGAAAACGGCCCCCTCGGGACTCCTGGCGATTCCGGGGCGCGGCCGGTCGGTTTCCGTTGGCGTAGAAACGTTTCAACGGTGCCCGCCGCGGCGACGTCCACTGTGGACTCGAACGGCCGGGCCGCCGTCCGGGCCGCGCGCCGCGGCCGGCCGTTTCACCTGGCGAGATGATCGGCATCCAGGGCCATCGGCCGGCGCTCATCTGAGCGGCCGGGCTCCCCGGCGCTCCCTAAATCTGACTCAAGTCCATTTCGCTCACGCGGCCGTAGTGCTAGACCTTGCCTGCCAAGTTCGCGAGGTGCCGCGGCCGGCGGGGTTCCCCGGCGGGCGCGGACGGACCAGCCGGGCCGGCCGCCTCGTCCCGGGAAGGGATGCTCCATGCGTACCAGCAGGAACTTCAGAGCCGCGGTGTCGATCGGCCTGGTCGCCGGTCTCGCCCTGGTCTCCGCCGCGGCGCCGGGCTCGGCCCAGCCCGCGCGGCCGCTGCCCGCCAAACAGCCGGTCGCCGAGGGCTCGGGCGGCGCGGTCGTGTCCGACACCGCCGAGTCGACGCAGGCCGGCATCGACGTCCTGCGCCGGGGCGGGACCGCCGCCGACGCCGCCGTCGCGGTGGCGTCCACGCTCGGCGTCACCGACCCGTACGTCGCCGGGCTGGGCGGTGGCGGCTACTTCGTCTACTACGACGCGAAGACGAAGAAGATCTCCACCATCGACGGCCGCGAGACCACCCCCGCCGCCGACAGCCCGACGATGTTCATCGACCCGGCCACCGGCAAGCCCTACGCCTTCGAAACGGCCGTGGAGAGCGGCCGCTCGGTCGGCGTGCCCGGCATGCTCGCGACCTGGGAGCGCGCCCTGCAGCGGTGGGGCCGGTTCAGCCTCGCCGACAACCTGCGCCCCGCCGAGGCGGTCGCCGACCGCGGGTTCGTGGTCAACTCCGCCTTCGCCCAGCAGACCCAGCAGAACGCCGCGAAGCTCGGCCACTTCAGCTCCAGCGCGAAGCTGTTCCTGCCCGGCGGCAAGGTCCCGGAGGTCGGCTCCGTCCTGCGCAACCCCGACCTCGCCGACACCTACCGGCAGATCGCCCGCCAGGGCACCGGCGCGTTCTACGGCGGCTCGATCGGCCGGGACGTGGTGAGCACCGTCCAGAACCCGCCGCTGGCGCCGAACGCCCCGATCCAGCGGATCACCGGGCCGATGCAGCTCTCCGACCTGCGGGCGTACCAGGCGCTCGACGGGACGCCGACGCACCTCAACTACCGCGGTTACGACGTCTACAGCATGGCGCCGTCGTCCAGCGGCGGCATCACCGTCGGCGAATCACTCAACATCCTCGGCAACTTCGACCTCGCGAAGATGGACCGGGTCCAGGCCCTGCACCACTACCTGGAAGCCAGCCGGCTCGCCTTCGCCGACCGCAACCGCTACATCGGCGACGCGCGCTACGTGAACGTGCCGCAGCAGCAGCTGCTGTCGAAGTCCTTCGCGGCGACGCGGGCGTGCCAGATCGACCCGGCGAAGGCGGGCAAGAGCCCGGTCGCGCCCGGTGACCCGTACGCGCCGGGCGGTGGCTGCACGACCGTGCCCGCCGCTTCGTCGGACAGCAACGAGCAGCACACCAACCACTTCGTGGTCTCCGACCGCTGGGGCAACGTCGTGTCCTACACGAACACGATCGAGCAGTCGGCCGGCAGCGGCATCACCGTGCCGGGGCGCGGGTTCCTGCTCAACAACGAGCTGACCGACTTCAACTTCGCCCCGACGCAGGGCAGCGCGCCCGACCCGAACCTGCCCGAGGGCGGGAAGCGGCCGCGGTCGAGCATGTCGCCCACGATCGTGCTGCAGGACGGGAAGCCGTTCCTCGCCGTCGGCTCGCCGGGCGGCGCGACCATCATCACCACGGTCCTGCAGGTGCTGGTGAACCGGCTCGACCTCGGCATGACCCTGCCGCAGGCGATCGCCGCGCCGCGGGCGTCCCAGCGCAACGCCGCGTCCAGCGACGCCGAGCCGGCGTTCATCGCCCAGTCCACGACTCCCGGGCTGCAGGCGCTCGGCCAGAGCTTCACCGACGTCGGCAGCATCGGCGTCGCGGCCGGGCTGGAGTTCCTGCCCCACGGCAAGATCCTCGCGGCGGGCGAGCCCTCCCGCCGCGGCGGCACGGCGGCGGCGGTGGTCTCCCGCCACTGACCCACAGGCCCGCCGTCCGGCCCGTAGCCCCGACCGGGCCGGACGGCGACCCGGCCCCGTCCGCCCGTGCGCCTCACCGGCCGCGGGCGGGCGGGGCCTTCCACGTCCGGCCCAGGTCGGGGGCGGTGCGGGAATAACCCGGCGGCACGCGGAGATTGCACCCCGCATGAGAGCCGTCACTTACCGGACGCCCGGTGGCCCCGAAGTCCTTGCACTGTCCACCCGCGAGCCCGCCGAACCCGGCGCCGGCGAGGTCCGGGTCCGCGTGGTGGTCTCCGCCGTGAACCCGACCGACTGGAAGCAGCGCCGGGGCTCGGGCGTGGTCACTGTGGACGAATCCGTGGAGACCGTGCCGAACCAGGACGGCGCGGGTGTCGTCGACGCGATCGGGCCCGAGGTCACCGGCCTCGCCGTGGGCGACCGGGTCTGGGTGGTCCTCGCCGCCGCCCACGGCCCCGCGTCCGGCACCGCGCAGGAGTACACGGTGCTGCCCGCCGAGCGTGTGGTGCCGCTGCCCGACAGCGTCGGGTTCGACGAGGGCGCGAGCTTCGGCATCCCGGGTCTCACCGCGCACCGCGCCCTGACCGTCGCCGAGGACGGCCCGGACCGGCTCGCGCCAGGTGCGCTCGAAGGCACCACGGTCCTGGTCGCCGGCGGCGCCGGCGCGGTGGGCAACTCCGCCATCCAGCTGGCGCGCTGGGCCGGGGCGACGGTGATCACCACGGTGAGCACCGAGGCGAAGGCCGAGCTCGCGCGGGCGGCCGGCGCCCACCACGTCCTGCGGTACACCGAGCCCGGCCTCGAGGACGCCATCAAGCGGCTCGCGCAGGGTGGAGTGGACCTGATCGTCGAGGTCGCCGCCGGGGCCAACGCCGAGCTGCACCCGCGGGTGCTGCGGCCCCGCGGCACCGTCGCGGTCTACGGGGACGACGGCGGGAACGGGACGGTGAGCCTTCCGTTCGGCCCCAACGTGTGGGCCAACACGCGTTACCAGTTCCTGGTGCTCTACTCCGTGGGGACCGGGAAACTCCGCCTCGGCGCCGGAGCCGTCTCGGCCGCCATGGCCGACGGCGCCCTCGCCATCGGGGAGAAGACCGGGCTGCCGATCCACCGTTTCCCGTTGGAGGACACCGCGAAGGCCCACGCGGCGTCGGAGCAGGGCGCCGTCGGGAAGGTCCTGATCGACGTCACCCCAGCCGGCTGAGGGGCACCTCTGCCCCGGGTGGCCGGTACGAGGGGTGCCGGCCACCCGGAACCCGCTCCCGCGAAAAAGCCGCCTCCCCGGCAGCAGTTCCGGGGAGGCGGCTTGGGTTTTCGCGACGGATACGGTCAGCGGGTCACGGGTAGCTCGTGACGTTCACCGGCGTCGTGCCCGACGGCGTGACGTCGCCCGTGTCGTTGACGACGTGGGTGATCGTGCCCCGGTAGTTGAGCGAGACCGTGAGCAGGCTGTGCAGCTTCACCCCGGCGTTCTGCGGGACCTCGAACGCGTGGGCGCTGGCCACCGCGGGGTTGGTGTCGAAGAAGCAGTAGCTGCCCAGGCCCCAGGCCTCGTGCGAGGTCACGTCCGGGCCGACCTTGTACGCCGCGTAGCCCGTGACCCCGGGCGCGGAATTCCACGAAGCCTGGTCCGGCACGTCGTAGGGCATCTCGTTCTGGAAGAAGATCGTCTTGCCGCCCTGGCCGTTCCAGACCACCTGGAACTTCTGGTAGTGCTCGACGAACAGCCCGGTCGCCTCGACGTTGTCGCCGTTGACGAGCACACCGGTGTCGGCGGTGTTGGTGGTCCAGCCGACCGTGCCCGGGTTGCCGTGGTCGGCGCGCCAGGCCCAGACGTGGTCGATGATCGTGTTGTTGCTGTTGACCACCAGGCTGGTGGTCGCCTTGCCGGCGATCTGCCCGCCGACGCGGAAGAACACGTCCTGCAGCGTGGTCGGGTCCTTCGAGTGGTCCGCGGACGCGCCCTCGTCGCCGACGGTCAGCAGGGACTTGGAGTTGGCCGTGCCCGCGTCGAACAGCAGGCCCTTGACGCGGACGCCGTCGACGTCGGCGACGTGCATGGCGTCCACGCCGTTGTCCGGCACCAGCGTCGGGTAGCCGACGCCGAGCACCACGGTGTCGGGCCGGGTCACGTTCAGCGTCTTGTCCAGGTGGTAGGTGCCCGGGGTGAAGAACAGGTTGCAGCCCGAGGAAAGCGCGTTGTTGATCGTGTCCGCGGTGTCGCCGGACTTGACCACGTAGAACTGGGTCATCGGCACCGAGTCGCCGGGCGTGCCGCCGTTCGCCCAGCTCGGGCCGGAGGCATTGGTGCGCAGCGCGGAGCGGAACACCTGATAGTTGCCGCTGTCATCGACGTAGAGATACGGCACGTCGCGCGAGACCGGTGTGGTGTCCAATGTGGTCTCCGGCGGGCTCGGGAAAGTGTTCGCCGGCGCGCCTGTGGTGCCGGAGAAGACCATGTTCCAGACACCGCCGTCCCAGCTGCCCAGCGCCGAATCCCGCGTGTACCACTGCTGCTGCGAAATCGACGCGGCCTGGCCGGACACGCGCGTGTCGGCGATGTAGCCGCCGCTGGCGTAGCCGTAGCTCGCCGGGAAGAGCTGGAGCCCGCCCTTGATGTCCATCCGGCGGAACGGCGCCGCCTGCGAAACTGCCCACCGGTCGTTGCCGCTGCTGGGCGTGACCGCCATGTTCTCGGCCGAGCGCCAGAAGTTCTGCAGCGCGGAACCCTGGTCGGAGTCGTTGAACGCGTCCACGGTGATGTCACCGTTGATCTGCACGTCATCCGGGTTCTTGCCCAGGCCCGCGACCGAGGTGTAGTAGCCGACGTTGTCGTGCACGCCGTAGGTGCCCGGCTTGAACAGGTGCGCCACGCGGCCCTCGGAGAACTGCGCGGTCTGGGTGTCCTTCTGGGCGTTGAAGTCCTTGTCGAGCTGCGCCTGGATCGTCGCGGCGGGCATGCTCGGGTCGAAGACGTGCACGTTCGGGCCGAAGTCCGGCTGCGCGGGCTGACCGGAGCAGTCCGCCTGCGTAGCGTCGGCAGCCGGAGGCCGGTCGGCATCGGCCGCGGCGCCCGGGATGCCCAGTCCCGCCGCGGCCAGCAGCGCCGTGGCGGTCAGGGCGACCGCGGCGATCGGGCCGCGCCGTCCGCGTAGTAACTGTCCAAAGGTCCGGTCCACGCCGTGACACCTCCGCCGTTGGGGATTCACCGACCACATATTTGTTGTTCGCGACAACAAAGTAGCTTCCAGGCCGAGATCCAACAGTCACGGTTGGGTAACATTTGTCTGGACCAATGATCGAAAACGGACTCGCCTGAGGCGGGCGGGGCGGCTCGGTCGCGGCGGCAGGGTCAGGGCAGCGCCGAGGAGACGTACGCCGCGGCGGCGGAGATGATCGGGTACCGCGCTTCGCGCGTCGTAGCCCACGCGGTCGGTCAGGATCGCGATGACCAGCGGCTTCCCCGGACGGCCAGGCGATCGCGACGTCGCCGGCCCGGCATGCCGGCCGCGCGGAGATCGCGTTCACCCGGCCCGGCGGGAATAGTCACCGTCCGCATGGGGTTGACTGCGGGCATGGCCGATGAGAAAGCCGAGTTCAGCCCCATGGGCTGGGTTCAGGACCAGACGAAAACGATCCTCGAGACCGGCACCACGGAGGGCCTGCACGTGGCCGGGTCGCCGATCGTGCTGCTGACCTTGCGGGGCGCGAAGTCCGGCAAGCTGCGCTACACCCCGGTGATGCGCGTGGAGCACGACGGCAGCTACGCCGTGGTCGCCTCCAAGGGCGGCGCGGACGAGCACCCGGTCTGGTACCACAACATCAAGGCGTACCCCGAGTTCCCGCTGCAGGACGGGACCGTGACCAAGGACTACGTGGCCCGCGAAGTCGAGGGTGACGAGCGCGCCGCGTGGTGGGAGCGCTCCGTCGCGGCGTACCCCCCGTACGCCGATTACCAGAAGAAGACCGATCGTCAGATCCCGGTCTTCGTGCTCGAGCCCAAGGCCTGATCCCGGCCGCGGCCCCGCCGCCCCTGACCGGGGCCGGCGGGGTTCGCCGTACCGGCCCGTGAACCGGGCGCCCCCGAAGTCACCGCGCGGCCGCTAGGACGAGCCGAACCAGCCGCTGTAGTGGTTCGCGTGCCGTGGCCTCGGTGCCGGCGCCTGCCGGGGGATGCGCTTCGGCAGGCTGTGCCGCGGGATGACCAGCGTGTCCTGGTCGAGCCACCGCGGGAAGCACTTCGCGCACCGTTGGCAGCCGGGGCCGTCGGCGTCCAATGTGCACACCGCGCCGCACGCGGCGATGCCGAACACCTTGCCGTCCACCCGCAACTGGTCCGAGCCGCCGTAGACGTCGTGCAGCACGCCGCAGTGCAATACCGCGCGCCACACCCCGCTTTCGACCCGCTCTCTGGTTTTCCCCATTTCCCTGCCTGCAATCAACGGCGCGACCCGGCGGCGGCGTGATATTGGAATAATCGCCGTGCCCGCGCGCTACGGTCCTTGTCCGATAACCGTTGGTGAACGGCGGCCTAAATCCCCGGGAAAACTGTGGTTTCCGGAACTGGCCTGCAAAGATCATCGTTCACGCGGTTACCCCCTCAACGGTCGATACCGCCCCAGAATCGCCCATGAGCAGGACCGTGGGTACCTCCTAATGGGGCTCTCTTCGCTGGTCGGCGCCATTTATTCCGATAGCACGAACCCGGGCCGAGAGACAGGGGCTTTACTCCGTTCGCGAATGAGTGAACGGGCCCGGAAGTCGCGGTCAGAGCGCGACCGGCGCGGCCTGGACGGTGCAGCCGCCGATGCCGCCGGCGTCCAGCTCGGCGCGGCGGCGTTCGGCCTCATCGCGGGTGAGGTGGACGCTGAAGACGGACGGCTCGGGGTGCTCGCCGACCACGACGTAGACGTACCGGTACCGCGCCCGGTCCACGACCGGCCGCTCCCCCGCGGCGAGCACGGCGGCCAGCTCCTCGACGCCGGCCATGGGCGTGCCGAAGCCCCCGTTCACCCCGAACAGCGCGGTATCCGCCCACGGCGCCGCGGCCGGGGGCACCCGCGACGGGCCGGCGAAGTGACTCGGCTCGCCGAGGTCGGTGTCCTCATGCCAGCCGACGGCCTCGGCGAAGACGTAGTCGGTGGCCCCGCCACCCGGCTCCAGGACCAGGCACCGGGCGGTGTCACGGATCCCGGGCGTCCCGGCCCGGATCGCGGTCTCCTCGGCCACGGTGGCGCAGCGGATCCGCAGCCCGTCGTACCGGCTGCGCACCTTCATCAGGTCGACCGGCTTGAACAGCACGTCGACCCGGGTGGGCCGGTCCGGGGCCACGGTGCCGCGCAGGAGCAGCTGCCGGTGGCTGCTGGTGTAGTCCCACACCTCGAAAACCCGGTCCGAGCGGTACAGCTCCGCCCCGGGGAGGAACTCCCCGTCCTGATTCAGCCACGCGTCGACGGTCATAAGTGTCCATAGTAGACACCCGACCGCGGCGGAACCGGGACAGCCCGGCTCATCTGAGCCGTCCGCCGCCTGGCACAAACGTTCCAGGCGGCGGACCCCGGTCTCAGACGCCCCAGTCCGGCCGCAGCGGCACGTGCGCTTCGCCGCCCGGCTCGACCTTCACGCCGAGGACCTGGTGCAGCTCGATCTCCCGGCGTTCGAAGGCGAGCCGGCAGGCGGCCATGTACAGCGCCCACACCCGGCTGCGGCCCGCGCCCGCCTCGGCCACGGCCTCGTCCCAGTGCTCGTCGAGGTTCGCGCACCAGCCGGCGAGCGTGGACGCGTAGTGCTCGCGGAGGTTCTCCGAGTGCCGGACCTCCAAGCCGCTGTCGTGCATGGCCGTGACGATCTCGCCGACGGCCTCCAGCTCGCCGTCGGGGAAGACGTAGCGGTCGATGAACCCGCGCGAGTGGTGCGCGACGCTCGTGTCCGGGTTCGTGATGCAGTGGTTCAGCAGCCGGCCGCCCGGCTTCAGCCGCTTGGCCAGGAACGCGAAGTACGAGTCCAGGTTCCGCGCGCCGATGTGCTCGGTCAGCCCGATCGAGGAGATCGCGTCGAAGTCCGTCTCGGTGATGTCGCGGTAGTCGGAGTGGCGGACCTCGGCGCGGTCGGACAGCCCCTTGGCGACGATGTCCTCCTGCGCCCAGCTCGCCTGCTCCCGCGACAGCGTCACGCCGAGGACGGTGACGCCGTAGTGCTCCGCCGCGTGCTCGGCCATGCCGCCCCAGCCGCAGCCGACGTCGAGCACCCGCATGCCCGGCTTCAGCGCGAGCTTGCGGCAGACGAGGTCGAACTTGTTCGCCTGCGCCTCTTCCAGCGACGCCTCCGCCTTGGGGAAAACGGCGCAGGTGTAGGCCATCGACGGGCCGAGCACCAGCTCGTAGAACCGGTTGGACACGTCGTAGTGGTTCGCGATCGCGCTGCTGTCGCGCGCCTTCGAGTGCCGAAGTCCTTGCACAGTACGGCGAAGCCGGCTCGGCAGCTCCTCGACGGGCGGCGGCACGCGGCGCAGGTGCGTCGAGCCGAGCTTGCGCAGCAGCCAGACGCGGTCGGCCGTGGTCAGCTGGTCGACCTGGGCGGCCAGCGCGTGCAACGCCGTGTACAAGTCGCCCTTGACGTCCAGCGCGCCCGCCACGTACGCGCGGGCGAGGCCGAGGTCCCCCGGCGAGGACATCAGGTACGTCAGCGCCAGCGGGGAGCGCACCTCGATCGCCACCGGGGCGTCCTCGGGACCGCTGCGGCTGCCGTCGTAGGCCGTGATCGACACCCCGGCGCTCGGGCCGAGCAGCCGGGTGAAGACCTCGCCGACCGGGGTCGTGACCTTGTTCATGTTCGTTCTCTCTCTTCTCAGGCCGGTGGGGTCAGCGCCGCCGGACGCACTTCTCGTGCAGGTCCAGCAGCCGGCTGTCCGGGTCGTAGGCTCCCTTGAGCTTCCGGTAGGCGTCGCCGTTGTAGAGCCGCCAGAACTCGTCGGCTTCGTAGAAACTGTCCGAGTACAGCGACTTCCGGCCGCCCAGCGCGGTGACCTCTGCCTCGATCATCCGGTTGTGCGTGTCCCCCGCCTCGCCCGGCTCCAGCGGCACGGACGACCAGAACCCGAAGTTGACGTACAGCGCGTCCGGGTTCATCTCGTACAGCGGCCAGCTCACGCCGCCCGGGCGCCCCTTCAGCGGGCACACCCAGACCGGGCTGATCGGGATCTCGCGCTCGAAGAACTCCAGGAAGTCCGCGGCCCGCTCCAGCGGCACCTCGATGTCCTGGACCACCGTCTCCTCCGGCGGCAGGCCGCGGAGCTTGAGCAGCCGCTCCGCGAACCGGAACCGGCGGTCCAGCGCGACCAGCTTCCAGTACACCGACGAGCGCAGCCGCTTCCGGCCGAGCAGCAGCCGCGGCAGCCGGCTCTGGACGCCGAACGCGCGTGAGCACCAGAACCAGTCGGTGTCCCAGCGCCACAGGTAGTCGCGCACGGTGAGGTGGTCGGTGCGGCGGCTCTGGATGGAGCGGTAGTAGATGCCGAGCCAGGTGTAGTCGCTGGTCGCGGGCGCGGTGTCGGTGAAGGTGCCCAGCGTCAGGTACATCTCGTCCGGCCCGAACACGGTGCCGTCCACGAAGTCGGCGGCCTCGCCCTCGTGCGCGCCGGCGCGGCAGGCCTCGCCGAGCGCGGTGAAGTAGCTGTCCCGGTCGTGGTAGCGGACGTGGCGCAGCCGGACGTACGGCTTCACCGGCTCCAGCTCGATCCGCAGCCGCAGCGCGTAGCCGAGCGTGCCGTAGGAGTTGGGGAAACCGTGGAACAGCTCGCTGTGCTCGTTGTCCGGCCGGGCCACGACCACCCGGCCGTCGCCGGTGAGCAGCTCCATCTCCAGCACCGACTCGTGCGGCATGCCGTTGCGGAACGACGAGGACTCGATGCCGAGCCCGGTCACCGCGCCGCCGAGGGTGATGGTCTTCAGCTGCGGGACGACCAGCGGCATCAGACCGTGCGCCAGGGTGGCGTCGACCAGCTGCTCGTAGGTGACCATGCCCTCGACCTCGGCGGTGCGGGTCTCGGGGTCGACGCGCAGCACGTGGGTGAAGCCCGAAACGTCCAGGCCCGGTGTCTTCGTCACCGCCCGGGACCGGAACAGGTTGGAAGTCCGTTTCGCCAGCCGGACCGTGCCATGGCGCGGGATCGCCGCCAGCTGCTTCAGCAGCTCCGCGACGCGCAGCTCGTGCGCCGGGAAGTCCGGGCGCACGGGCCGGGTGGTGGGGTCACTCGTCATGCTTGATCGCCATCACTCCATCGTGCCCCACGGGCGGCGCGGGCGCAGCTACGGCTTCGTCTCATAACGGCCCCACGCTGCTGTCCCACGCCGCTATCCGCCGCTGAGAGCGCCCGCGCCGGGCCATTCCTCTCCGCGGGGGTCACCCTGCGGAGCCGGGCGCGTTCATCACCGCGAGGTGACGCTCCCAGCTGCCGCTCAGGTGGTGTTCCATCGCTTCGGCCGCGCGGTCCGGGTTGCGGCGGAGCACGGCCCGCAGCACGCGGTCGTGTTCGTCCACTGTGGTCAGTGCGTCGCCGGGGGCGGTGTTGAGGCGGAACATGTGCAGGTGCGCGTGGAGCCGCTGCACCGCCTGGGCCAGCAGCGGCCGCCCGGACGCGTCGGCGAGCGTGTCGTGGAACTCCTGGTCCAGCGCCGCGAACCGGCGGTAGACCAGGTACCGCTCACCGGTGACGGGATGGCTGCGCATGCCCTCGACGGTCGTCTCCAGGTGGTCCAGCTGCTGGTCGGTGGCGTGGGTGGCGGCCAGCGCCGCGGCCCGCGGCTCCAGCAGGCGCCGCATCTCGAACAGGTCCACCAGGCCGTCGACCGACAGCAGCTCGGTCGCGCGGTAGCCGGCCTGCGAACGCTTCGTCACCAGGCCGTCGGACTCCAGGCGGGCGAGCGCCTCGCGCACCGGCGTCGGCGAAACCTCCAGGCGCCGCGCCAGGCTTTCGATGCCCACCCGCGCGCCCGGCTCGATCGCGTGGTCCATCACCAGGGCCTTGATCTCCTCGTAGACCCGGTCGGTGAGCCCCCGGCGGCCGCTGTCCTCCACGGGACGGGACTCTAGCGGCTCGGCCGCGCCGTGACCCGGAACCGACGACCCTATAGGTTTCTCCGACGTCGTCACTCGCACCTCCCGCGGCCACTCCGGGAACCCGTCCCGGAAACCCAGGTCTTGACACTACCAAGGCCCCTCTGGCTAAAGTCCTCTCGTCGCAGATCCTATAGGAAATTCTGCGGCGTGTATCCCCAGCGTCCCCAACCGCTTCGCACCGTCGCGAGACCGGAGGCCGATCGCCCGTGCCGGACCGGACCAGCCTGCAGCCCGCCCCAGCCACCGCCCGCATGCCCCGCTTCGTCGCTGTCGTGGCGGTGCTCGGGGGCATGGCCGGGCTGCTCTACGGCTACGACTCGGGCGCGATCTCGACCGCGCTCCCCTTTGTCACCCAGCAGTTCGGCCTCAGCTCCACCGCGCAGGGCCTCGTCACGAGCCTGATCCTGCTGGGCGCGCTGCCCTCGATCGTCGCGGGCACGCTCGTCGCCCGCCGGTACGACCGGCGCGCGCTGCTGCTGGTGGCCGGCGTCATCTTCGTCGTCGGCTCGGTGGGCTGCGCGGTCGCGCCGACCGTCGGCTGGCTGCTGCTCGCGCGGTTCGTGCTCGGGCTGGCGGTGGGCCTGGCCAACATGTTCGGCCTGATCTACCTGACCGAGCTGGCCCCGAAACGCACCCGCGGCATGATCAGCGCGCTGTACCAGCTGGGCGTGAACGTCGGCATCCTGTGCGCGTACGCCGCGGGCGACGCGCTGGCGGGATCCGGGTCGTGGCAGTGGATGCTGGGGCTCGGCGCCGCTCCGGCCGCGCTGTTCTTCGCCGGCATGCTGGTCAGCCCGCGCAGTCCCCGCTGGCTGATCCTGCGCGGGCGCGAAGCCGAGGCGGTCGGCGTGCTGACCCGGCTGCGGCCCACGAAGGCCGACGCCACCCGGGAAGCCGACGAGGTCACCGCCAGCCTGTCGGTCCAGGAGGCCCGGCTGGGCGACCTGTTCCGCCGCTACCGGCCCGCGCTCACGATCACCCTCGTCCTCACCTTCTTCCAGGTGTTCACCGGCATCAACGCGGTCGTCTACTACGCGCCGACGGTGTTCCAGGGCCTGGCCGAGCACACCAGCGACACCGGCATCATCGCGAACTACAGCGTCGGCGGCGCCCTCGTGCTCTCCACCGCGCTGTCGCTGCCGTTCATCGACCGGCTGGGGCGGGTGAAGCTGCTGGCGATCAGCCTCGGCGTCCAGGTGGTGCCGCTGCTGCTGCTCGCGCTGTTCCCGCACCAGAGCACGCTGGACGTCGTCTGCGTGTTCGTCTACACGTTCGCGTTCGGGTTCGGCCTGGGGCCGGTGTTCTGGCTCTACGTCCCGGAAGTACTGCCGCTGCGCGCGCGGGCGATCGGCATGGGCGTGGTGACCTTCACCCAGTACGTGTTCAACTTCCTGTTCTCGCTGACCTTCCCCGACCTGCTGAACGCCATCGGCTTCTGGGTGTTCGGCATCTACGCGGTGCTCTCGCTGATCGGCCTGGTCTTCGTGCTGAAGAAGGTGCCCGAGACCTCGGGCCGCTCGCTCGAGGAGATCGAGGCGAACTGGCGCGCCCGCGGCTGAGCTGCCGGGCCGCGACCGCGCGCCCGGAGTGACTCGAAACGGAGGATCGATGCGGATTTCTTCGAGGCGGATTTCGCCAAGACGACCGGCGGCCGCCGCGCTCGCCGTCGCCGCGCTGTTCGCGAGCGGCGTCGCGGGCGCGCCGGCGGCGTCGGCAGTCCCGGCGCGGCCACCCGCCGCGCAGGCCGAACCGTTGGACCTGGCCTTCGGGACCCCGGCCACGCAGAGCAGCACCGGCTACGGCGGCACCGCCGACCGCGCGGTCGACGACGGCACCAGCGGCGTCTTCTCCGGCAACTCCGTCAGCCACACCACCGAAGAAGCCCAGCCCTGGTGGCAGACCGACCTCGGCTCCGTGCGGGACACCCAGCGGGTGGTGGTCTGGAACCGCACCGACTGCTGCGCCGAGCGGCTCTCGGACTTCTGGGTGCTGACCGCGGACCGCCCGATCACCGCGAAGACCGTCGACGAGGCCCGCGCGCAGCCGGGGGTCGAGGCCCAGCACGTCGGCTCGCTCACCGGGCCGTCGGTCACGCTTGCCGTCAAGCGGCCCGCGCGCTACGTCCGGGTGCAGCTGGCCGGCACGGGTTACCTCTCCCTCGCCGAGGTGCAGGTGTTCGGGCGCGAGACGATCAGCCCGTCGCCGCAGGCCCAGCGCTGGGTGAAGCAGAACCCGTTCGGCCTGTTCCTGCACTACAACATGTCCACTTACGACAACGAGCAGTGGGCCGACCCGCAGGCACCGGAATCGGAGTTCGCGCCGACCGGGAAGGTCGACCCCGATCAGTGGGCGGCCGCGATGAAGTCGGCCGGCATGACGTTCGGCGTGCTCACCGCCAAGCACCACGACGGCTTCGCGCTCTGGGACACCGCGGCGTCCACGCACGACATCGCCGCCAGCCCGTACCGGCAGGACCTGGTGCGCCAGTACGTCGATGCCATGCACCGCAACGGTTTGAAGGTCGGCCTCTACTTCTCCATCTGGGACCGGCACAGCGGCGACAGCCTGCAGCTCGTCCAGCAGCAGCTCACCGAACTGCTCACCCATTACGGCACCGTGGACTACCTGTGGTTCGACGGCTGGGGCTGGCAGGTCCCGTACTCCGTCGTGCCGTACGCCCCGGTCCGCGACCTGATCCACCAGCTGTCGCCGGACACCGTGGTGGCCAACAACGACCACAACGGCACCCTGCAGACGAGCGACGTCGTCGTCTACGAAGTCCCGGTGCAGGGCACTCCGCCGGCCACCAATACCCGGCCCGTGGACGCCAGTGACACCCTGGACACGAACTCCACCTGGTTCCACACCACGGCCACCGGGGCGCCCCGGCCGGCGGCGGAGATCACCGACATCCTCAAGAAGGTCAACGCCGGCAACGGTCTCTACCTGCTCGACGCCGGACCGGACCTGGCCGGCCGGATCCCCCAGGACTACCTCGACCGGCTCCAGGAGATCGGCCGGTTGCGGAAGTCCTAGTGCCGTATCTCCGGGCGGAGTCCGTCAAGGCCTCCTTACCCGCGTGGGACGCGGGTAAGGAGGCCTTGACGGCGTTCGGCCGACGCGGGGGCAGCGGGGCTCCCTTGTGGACGATCGGCTACCAGGTGAAGGTCGCCGAGGTGTGGCCGGGCAGGCTGTAGGTGAAGGACTGCCCACCCCAGTTGACCCGCACGCTCTGGGCGCTGGTGCTGGAGTTGTAGGCGATCAGCGCCTTGGACCCGTCGGGGTTCTTCCACGCGACGTTGCGGACGGTGGAGTTGTCGTTCGAGTCGATCCGGACCGCGCCGGGCTTCACGAACTTCGTCAGGTGGCCCATGGTGTAGTACTCGACGGTGTAGTCGACCTGGCCACTGCGCGAGTCTCCGTTGTGGACGGTGATGAACCCGGTGCAGGTGCCGCAGCCGCCGTTGTGCGGGCCCATGTTCTGGTCCACCGCGAGGCTCCACTTGGTGACGGTGCGGCTCCAGTTCCGCGTGTAGTCGACGATGTTGTTCATGTCCTCGGCCTGCTGGTTGCCGACCCAGGTACCGCCGGAGTGCTCGGTGGAGTAGGCGTTCACGTTCGGGTACTGGTTGTGCACGGTCGTCTGCTGGCCGACGTTCCCGCCGTAACCGTGCCAGGCCATGCCGCCGAAGTTGGGATCGGTGCGGATCGCGGCGTCGTCCATCGTCGGAGCGGCGAAGGACTGGTACTGGTCCCAGTTCCAGTCCAGCGCCAGCACCTTGGTCGACAGCCCCGCACCGTGCAACGCCGGGAGCAGGCTGTTCTTGGTGAAGTAGGCCAGGCCGGAGCCGTTCCAGTTGGTGGAGGGGTAGCCGTCGCAGCACGTCGGCTCGTTCTGCACCGTGACGTAGTCGACCGGCACCCCGGCGTTTTTGTACGCCTGCAGGTACTTCACGAAGTACTGGGCGTACGCGTTGTAGTACTGGGACTGGACCCAGCCCAGGTTGTAGCTGTCGTTGTCCTTCATCCACGGCGGCGCGCTCCACGGCGACGCCATGAGCTTCAGCTGCGGGTTCAGCTGCTTGGCCTGCTGGGTCAGCGGCAGCACGTCGGCCTGGTCGTGCGCGATGGAGAAGTGCGCGAGGCCGGCGTCGGTCTGCCCGGCGGGCATGTCGTCGAAGGTGTAGCTGTTGCGCGCCAGGTCGGACGCGCCGATCGGGTTGCGCACGAAGCTCAGCCCGATCCCGGAGTTGGGGTCGAACAGCTTCTGCATCACGTCGTTGCGCGTGGTCTGCGAAAGCGCGCCGGACGAGTTCATCAGCCACGCCGCGGTGTCGGTGAACGACGCGCCGCCACCCTCGAACTGCTGGTAGGTGGTGTTGTCGTTGACCGTGATGGTCTGCTGCCCGGTCCCGGTGCCGGCGGAGAACGCGATCGGGGCCTGCTTCTGGAGGCCCCGCGTCACGGTACGGCCGCCGGAGTCGCTGGTCGTGGTCAGCCAGATGTTCACCGGCTCGTTCGCCGCCTGCGCGACCGGCACCATCATCGTCGAAACAGCCACGGCCGCGACGCCGAGCAACGGCAGGAAGTGTCGTCTTCTCATGCGGGGACACCGCCCGCGGCCAGGGGGAAGGGGGAGATGGACACCATTGTCACCTCTCTGCCGGGGCGCACCACGCGCGCCCGCACGGATCGACCGGAACGGGCGCCGGAGGCCGTCGAGAGGGGGCGAGGACGGTGAATAACCGACGACTTCGCTGTGCCCGCGAGAAAGTATGCATGCTCCGCACCGGCCGGGCAATCCTTCACGGGCATTTTCTTCTCGACTCGAATTAAGGTGCGAACCTCGGCGGCGGCCCGCTCCTGCGTGCCGGGGGAATCCGACGGGGCGGCGATCCCGAGCCGGGATAACCGCTCACCGGAACCCGTGCACGACCTCGATCAAGCCGACCAGGTCGGCGTTGAACTCGTCGAGCTCCTCGGCCAGCACCCACCGAGGTCTCCCCGGACACGAAGAAACCGGGGCACCGCGTCCTTTGTGGACACGACACCCCGGTTCCGGCTACCTCGAGCCCACGTTCCGGTGAGCGGGGAACACCCTCAGCCGTTGACCCGCTCCAGCAGCGCGAACAGGTTCTCCCAGTGCCGCCGCTCGCCCTCTTCGTGGTACGCCGCCGTGTCGGTCATGGTGTAACCGTGGGGCGCGCCCTCGTAGACCTCCGAGCGGTAGCGCACGCCGGCCTCGTCCAGCGCGGACTCCAGCGTCTTGATCTGCTCGACCGTCATCGCGTGGTCCTGGTCGGCGTGGCCGAAGTACACCTCGCCGGTGATCCGGCCGACGCTCAGGTGCGGGCTGTCGGGCTCGTCGGTGGCGAGCCGGCCGCCGTGGAAGCTGCCGATCGCCTTCACGCGGTCCGGGAACGCCTCGATCACGCGCAGCGCGTTGGTGCCGCCCATGCAGTAACCGGTGATCACCACCGGGCCCGGGTCGACACCCTCCTGCGCGGCGAAGAAGTCGAGGTAGGCCCGCGCGTCACGGGTGATCGCAGCGGTGTCGAGCGCCTGGATCAGCGGCATGATCTTCCCGAAGATCGCGCCGCGCTTCTCCGGGTCCTCGAGGCCGGCCAGGTCGATGTCCCCCGCCGGGCCGCCGCGGTAGAGCAGGTTCGGCACGAGCACGGCGTACCCGGCCTCGGCGATCCGGTTCGCCATCTCCTCGATCCGGGGGCGCAGCCCGAACGCGTCCGGGAACAGCAGCACCCCGGGGTGCGGGCCGCCGTCCGGCACGGCCAGGTACGAGTCGGCGGTGCCGTCCTCGGTCGGGACGTCCACCTTCGCAGTGCGCATCCGTTGTCACTCCCATCGCTTCACAGCTTGGCTTTCGCTCGCCAACCTACTCGCGTCAGGACGACGGCGGCCGGGGCGGTCAGGCAGTGCGGCGGCGCCGGCGGGTGATCCAGTCCCGCCGGCGCCGCCGGTCCCCCGCCCCCGGGGGTCAGGTGCGGTAGACGCCGAACTCGTAGAGCGAGTAGCCGTACGTCGTGCCGCGTTGGGTGGCGGACATCCGGACATAACGCCCGGTGCCGCTGATCGCCAGGTCGTCCACGCCGCCGTCGCCGGTCGTGGTGGTGTAGACGCTGTGCCAGTTCGTACCGTCGTCGCTGACCTGGATCTCGTACGCCTTGCCGTAGGCCGATTCCCAGATCAGCTGCACGTGGTCGAAGGACTGCGAGTGGCCGAGGTCCACCTGGAGCCACTGCGGGTCGCTCCAGTCGCTGGCCCAGCGCGTTGCCGGGTCACCGTCGGTCGCGGCCTGCGGCGGGTACGGCGCGCCGGGGCCGTCGGCCTGGTAGCTCGACGCGGTGGTGACGGCGCCGCGCGCGATGTTCGTGCCGTTCACCGGCGGCGGGACCACCCGCAGGGAACGGGTCTCGATGCCGACGTTGCCGTGGCCGTCACGGGCGTAGAGGTAGATCTTCCACACCCCGAGCGTCGACGGCGCGGTGACGGTGAACGGGCCGCTGCCGGTGAACTGCGCGGGGATCAGCCCGCCCGCGCCGTTGATGTACTTGCTGTTGTAGCCCATGGTGTAGGCGATCGGGTCCCCGTCGGGATCGGCTACGGCCGCGGTCAGGGTAAAGGTGCCGCCCGCGGGCACGTCGGTGGTTCGGCTCAGGTTCATCGAGCTGATCACCGGCGGGGTGTTGCCATCGGTCCGTCCACTGTAGAGCTTGCGGACGGCGTACCAGGAGAGCCGCTTCTCGTTGCCGGTGGTGATGTTGAACCACACGCCGCCGAAGTCGCCCTCGCTGCCGTAGTGGAACAGCGTCGCGCCCAGCGCCACGCCGGGGTGGGCGAGGATGCAGTTCCACGCGTTCACGTAGCCGTCGCGCTTCTGCACGTCGGTGGGCTCCGCGGGCACGCCGTTCGCGTCGTTCGGCACCTCCCACTCACCCGCCGGGCCGGTCTCGGTGACGATGTAGGGCTTGGTGTAACCGCCGGCGTTCCAGTCCTGCTTCACCTGGCAGACCTGCTTGTAGGCGTTGACCGAGTACAGGTCCAGGCTCGGCGTGTACGCCTTGTAGTACGGCCAGGCCCCGGTCCACGCGTCGGTGGAGGTGACCGGGTGGTCCGCGTCGATCGCGTGGATCGCCTGCGCGGCCTGCTCGACGAACTGGGCGTAGGCGACGCGCTCCTGCTCCAGCTGGGTGCCGGAGTAGCAGTTCTGCATGCCGAGGAGCGACTCGTTGCCGACGTTCCACATCAGCACACCCGCGTTGCCGCGGTACTCGGTCACCCAGCGCTGGATCTCGCCGAGCATGGTGTTCTTGTAGTTCGTGTCGGTGAGGTAGTCGACGCAGCCGCCGCTGCCCGGCCCGCCGCCGGGCTGCAGCCAGAAGCCGCTGATCACCTTGAGGCCGTTGGCCGCCGCGGCGTCGAGCAGCGGCTTGGTGGTGCCGTCGGTGCCCCAGGTGCGGACGGTGTTCACGCCGGCTTCGTGCAGCTCCGGCATCCTCGCGGCGGCCTCGCTGACCGGCGGGCCCCAGGTGAGGCCCTTGACCACGTACGGGGCGCCGTCGACGGTCAGCTGCCAGTTGCCCTGCGAGCCGGTCACCTTCGTGACGCCCGGGCCGGCCGGCGTCGTGCCGCCGAAGCTGCCGGAGACCTGGAACTCCCAGAGCGAGTAGCCGTACCCGCCGACGCGGTGGGTGCCGTACATCCGGACGTACCGGCCGGAGCCGCCGACGGCCAGCGTCTGCACTCCCCCGGCGCCGGCGGTGGTGCGGTAGACCGAATGCCAATTCGTGGCGTCGTCGGAGACCTGGATCTCGTACGCCGTGGCGTAGGCCGATTCCCAGTTCAGCGTGACCTGGGTGATCGAAGCGGTGGCGCCGAGGTCGACCTGCAGCCACTGCGGATCGGCGTGGGCGGGATCGGCGAACGCGCTCGACCAGCGGGTGCCGGCGTCTCCGTCGACCGCGGCGGAGGCGGGAGTGCTTGCGCCTTCGCTGGACGACGCGGTCGCCGCCTTCCCTTGGGACAGCGGAGTTTCCTGGGGCAGGAGGCCCGCGGCCCGCACGGCGGGCGGGACGGCGAGCCAGCAGAGGACGAGCAGGACGGCCAGCGCCAGTGCGGAACGGGGGCGCACGGTGACGGGCAACGGTCGGTCCACGATGACTCCCGCGGCAGGGGACGATTGGAGAGCGCTCTCCAGTGCGGAGGGAAGATTCGCGCCGCCGCCGGGCCGTGTCAAGAGTTTCCCCGAAACCAGGCCGAAAATGGACAGAAACCGACCAGAGCTGACACCCGGGTGCTTCTTGACAGGAGCCCGGCTCGGTCACATGCTTTCTGGAGAGCGCTCTCCCACACCGGCCCCCTCACCGTGGAGGACTCTTGTCTTCGAAACTCGCGCTCCTCGCCTGCGCTGCCGCCGCGGCACTCGCCGCCGCGTTCTTCACCACCCCCGCCGGCGCGGACGACGTCGTGACCCACCACGAGTTCCAGGTCAACTGCTCGCCGAGCCACCACCAGCCCGACGACCCCATCGTGTACCCGGGCCTGCCCGGCGCCTCACACGACCACACCTTCCTGGGCAACAACACCACCAACGCGAACACCACCACGGAGTCGCTGCTCGCCGCGGGCACCGGCAACACCACCTGCCTCGCGCCGGACGACCTCTCCGCGTACTGGTTCCCGACCGTGCTCAACGGCGACCAGGTCGTGCTGCCGAACTTCGCTCAGGTCGTCTACTACAAGTCCGGTGTGCTGGACTACAAGAGCGTCAAGCCGTTCCCGCAGGGGCTGCGGTACCTCGCGGGCAACATGAACGCGACGCAGGACGAGTTCCAGCACGCGGCCGGCGCCATCGAGGGCTGGGAATGCGGGGAGAGCTTCCACAACTGGGACATCCCGGTGACCTGCACGCCCGGCAGCCAGCTCAACATCCGTTACCAGGCCCCCAGTTGCTGGGACGGCGTGCACCTGGACTCGGCCGACCACCGCAGCCACATGGCCTACCCGGACCCGGTTTCGCTGACCTGCCCGGCCGACCACCCGGTGCCGGTGCCGATGCTGGAGTTCAAGATGGCGTTCCCGGTCTCCGGTGACATGTCCGGCGTGCACCTGGCCAGCGGGCGCGGGTACTCGTGGCACTACGACTTCTTCAACGCCTGGGACCCGGAGACGCTCGCCGCGCTCGTCACCCACTGCATCAACGGTGGCCTGCAGTGCGACCCGCGCGGGTTCGACGTGTACAAGCCGGACCGCGGCGGCGTGCTCGGCACGAACTACCGGCTCCCCGGCCGGCCGTGAAAGGCGCCGTCGCGCTCGTGGTGGTGGCGCTGCTCGCCGCCGGCTGCGCCACCACCACCGCGGCGGCCCCGACCGCCGTCCCCTCGGTCGCTGCCGCGTCCGCGACCGCGTTCAACCAGACCGACGTCGCGTGGATCGAGCTGACCGTCCCGATGACGGAGAACGCCGTGGCCGCGCTGGACCTCGCCGCCTCCCACGGCGCCGCGACCGCCGTCACCGGGCAGCTGCTGGACGGGCAGCGCAAGCTGCTGGACCGGCTGCAAACGGTGCGCACGCGGGCGGGACTGCCCGACGTGAACATCCACAGTGGACACCGGCTGCCGGGCCTGATCACCGAGGCCGACCTGGTGGCGTTGCGCGACGCGCACGGCGAGGACTTCAGCCGCCGCTTGCTGCCGCTGGTCGGCGCCCACCTGGCCCAGCTCATCGTGCTCTCCCGCGGCGAGCAGCAGTCCGGCGCCGAACCGTCGACCCGCGCGCTGGCCGGCGACATCACGAAGGCGGCCCAGGAGCAACAGGGTCTGGTACGCGGCTGACCCGCTGAAAGCGCCCCAATGTGGCGTTCGGTGCGTTGGACGCACCGAACGCCACATTGGGTGCGCTCAACGCAACCAACGCCACATTGGGGCGCTCCGGCCGGGCCAAGCGCGGCGTCAGCCCGAGTCTCGGACCACCAGTACCGGGTCGAACACGCGGGACACCGCGCGCAGGTCCGGGTCCGCCATCCGGTCGAGGACCATCCGCACCATCGCCGCGCCCATGTCCTCGACCGGCTGGCGGACGGTGGTCAGCCGGGGGCGGCAGGTGAGCGCGGCCGGGCTGTCGTCGAAGCCGATCACCGCGACGTCGTCCGGGACGCGGCGGCCGCGGTCGCGCAGCACCGACAGGGCGCCGTAGGCCATCAGGTCGTTGGCGACGAACAGCCCGTCCAGCCCGGGTTCCTCGGCGAGCAGCCGTTCCATCGCCTGCTCGCCGCCGAGCTGGGTGAAGTTGGCCTCGGCGACGGCGACGTAGGCGTGCCCGTGCCGCGCCATCGCGTCGCGGAAGCCGGCCAGCCGGTCCTGGCCCGCGGCGGTGTCGGCCGGGCCCGCGATCGTCGCCACGTGCCGGCAGCCGCGGGCGACCAGGCGGTCGGCCGCGAGGCGCGCGCCGTCCTGGTGCGCGACGTCGACCCAGCACACCGGCGCGGGCCGCGTCGGCCGGGCGAACACGGCCGTGGGCATGCCCGCCGCGGTGAGCATCCGGGGCAGCGGATCGGTGCCGTGCAAGGAGATCATCAGCACCCCGCCGACGTTCTCCTGCCGCAGCTTGCCGACGAGCTTCTCCCGCTCGTCGTCGCTGTCGACGACCATCAGCAGCGGGTGCAGGCCGTGCGGGCGCAGCTCGGCGAGCGCGCCGTCGAGCACCCGGCCGAAAAACGGGTCGCCGAACACCCCGCCGCCGAACTCTTCCTGGCCGACGTGCCGCGCGGGCTCGGAGACGACCACCGCGACCGTCGCCGTCCGGCGGTTCACCAGCGACCGCGCGGCCTGGTTCGGCACGTACCCGGTCTCGGCGATGGCGCGCTCCACCGTCTCCCGCAGCCGCGGGTCGACGTTGCGCACCCCGTTCACCACTCGCGAAACGGTGGCGCGCGAGACGCCGGCCACGCGCGCCACGTCCTCCAACGTCGGTGGCTGCTGCGTGGTCACCTGTTCTTTCTAGCATGCGTGAGAGCGCTCTCCCACTCGGCGTACCTGGCCCGATCGGGGATTTCTCCCGTCGTGGCGGTGGTCATCGGCGCCGCGGGCGTGGTGGTGACCTGACCGCCTTAATTCAGGTCGAGAATTAACAGACTTACGTCGGGCCCGAAACCCTTGACGTCATCCGGTTTGCCCGGTCAGGATCGCCTGGGCCCACCGGGCCTTCCCCTCCCCTCCCCCGCCGCCCCTGCCGAACGGACTGTCGATGGCCAGAAGATCCCCCGGGTGGTCCCGGGCCCGCCGGACCACGTTCGCCGCACTCACCAGCCTCACGCTGCTCGGCGGTGTCGCCCACGCGACGCCCGCCGCCGAGACCCCGCCCGCCCCCGCCGCCCAGCCCGAGGTCGGGGCGCCCGCCCTGGACAAGAACGGCTGCGCCCGCATCGAGCAGAACCTGCCGACCCTCTCGGACTGGCCGAAGGTCGACAGCCAGATCGCCAAGAACCCGAAGGACGAGCAGCGCATCGCCCAGATCGTCGCCGGCATGACGCTGGAGGAGAAGGTCGGGCAGATGACGCAGCCCGAGATCTCCGCGATCACGCCCGACGAGGTGAAGCAGTACGCCATCGGCTCGGTGCTCAACGGCGGCGGCTCGTGGCCGGCCGGCAACAAGCACGCCACCCAGCAGGACTGGCTGAACCTGGCCGACTCCTACTGGGCCGCCTCGAAGTCCACCCGCACCAAGATCCCGGTGATCTGGGGCATCGACGCCGTGCACGGCAACAACAACGTCTACGGCGCCACCGTCTTCCCGCAGAACATCGCGCTCGGCGCGGCCCACGACTCGTGCCTGGTCCGCGACGTCGAGAACGCGACCGCGCGCCAGATCCGCGCCACCGGCCAGGACTGGGCGTTCGCGCCGACGCTGGCCGTGGTCCAGGACGACCGCTGGGGCCGCACCTACGAGGGCTTCTCCGAGGACCCGCGCATCACCCGCGCCTACGGGTACGAGGCCATCAACGGCCTGCAGGACGGCGCGACCAAGCGCATCGGCTACAACGGCGTCATCGCCACCGCCAAGCACTTCATCGGCGACGGCGGCACGACCAACGGCCAGGACCAGGGCGTGAACGCCTCGTCCGAAGCCGACATGATCAACCTCCACGGCCAGGGCTACTACGGCGCGCTCGCCGCCGGCAGCCAGACCGTGATGGCGTCGTTCAACAGCTGGACCAACCCCGACCTCGGCATCAACGAGGGCAAGATCCACGGCAGCGACAAGGCGCTCAACCAGATCCTCAAGGGCAAGATGGGCTTCGACGGCCTGGTCGTGTCCGACTGGAACGGCATCGGCCAGGTCACCGGCTGCACCAACTCGAGCTGCCCGCGCGCGATCAACGCCGGCATCGACCTGGTGATGGTCCCGAACGACTGGAAGGCGTTCATCACCACCACCATCGCCCAGGTGCGCGACGGCGAGATCGCGCAGTCACGCATCGACGACGCGGTCACCCGCATCCTGCGTGTGAAGCTGCGCGCCGGGATCCTGGACGAGCAGAAGCCGTCGGACCGCTCGTACGCCAACTCCGACGAGGCGCTGAAGGACAACTGGCTCGCCCGCGACGCCGTGCGCGAGTCGCAGACTCTGTTGAAGAACAACAACAACGTGCTGCCGCTGAAGCCGAAGTCGAAGGTGCTGGTGGTCGGCAAGAGCGCCGACAGCATCTCGAACCAGACCGGCGGCTGGACGCTGTCGTGGCAGGGCACCGGCAACACCAACGCCGACTTCCCCAACGCCACCTCGATCCTCGGCGGCCTGCAACAGGACCTCGGCACCGCGAACGTCACCTACGATCCCACCGGCACCGTGGACCCGAAGGGCTACGACGCCGTCATCGCGGTGCTCGGCGAGACGCCGTACGCCGAGGGTGTCGGCGACTTGCAGCGCAAGACGCTGGAGGCGGCGAAGCTGTACCCCGAGGACCTCGCGACGCTGGACAAGGTCAGCGGCAAGGGCACCCCGGTCGTCACGGTCTACGTCAGCGGCCGTCCGTTGTACGTGAACAAGGAGATCAACCGCTCCGACGCGTTCGTCGAAGCCTGGCTGCCCGGCACCGAAGGCGGCGGCGTCGCCGACATGCTGGTCAAGGGCAAGGACGGCACCGGGTTCCAGGCCAAGCTGTCGTACTCCTGGCCGAAGAGCGCGTGCCAGACGCCGCTGAACCCGTGGAGCCCGAACTACGACCCGCTGTTCCCGCTCGGCTACGGCCTCAAGACCGGGCAGCGCGTCACCGTCGGGCCGCTCGACGAGACCGAGGGCCCGGCGACCTGCGGGTCCACCGGTGGCGGCGGCACCGCGACCGAGGACCTGCCGATCTTCGACCGCACCGCGGTGGCCCCGTACAAAGCCTTCATCGGCTCGGCGGAGAACTGGGGCGGCACCGAGATCGGCCCGGACGGCACCGCGGCGCACTCGGAGATCACCGTCACCCCGGCCGACGTCAACGTGCAGGCCGACGGGCTGAAGACGACCTGGACCGGCACCGGCGCGGCCCAGGTGTACCTGCAGAACCCCAGTGGCACCAACGATCTGCGCGGCTACCTGAACGCGGACTCGGCGCTGGAGTTCGACGTGATCGTGAACTCGCCACCGGTGAACCGCACGGTGGTGAGCATGCACTGCGTCTACCCGTGCTCCTCGGAGGTCACCGCCACCAAGCTGTTCACGGACCTGCCCGCGGGCCAGAAGTCGACGGTGAAGATCCCGCTGTCGTGCTTCGCGAGCGGGCTGGACTTCCAGAACATCAACACCCCGTTCCTGGTCTACACCGACGGCGCGTTCTCGGCCTCGTTCGCGAACGTGCGGTGGTCGCCCGGCGCGGCCAAGGATCCGGACGCGAAAGCGTGTTCGGATCTGACCTAGCTCCAGTGCACTGAGGGTCCGTTAAGGCCTCCTTACCCGCGTCCCACGCGGGTAAGGAGGCCTTAACGGACAACGCAAGCGGCGGGCGTCAGATGTTCGCCTGCAGTTTCCCGGCCAGCTCGGTCACCTCCGCGGTCGCGGTGGCCAACGACTCGGCGGCGAGGGCGTCCAGGCCCGCGAGCGCCGGGATCTCGCGTACGCGCGTCAGCTCCGCCTTCACGACCGAAAGTCGCTCCGGCGTCACCCCGAGGTTCGTCAGGTATGCGCGCAGGTACGGCAGCTGGAAGTCGAAGGCCTCACGCGGGGCGCCCGGTCCGTAACCACCGCCCCGCGCGGCGACCACCACGAAGTTCTTGTCGCGCAGCACCCGCTCCCCCGTCACCGGGTCGGTGAACGCGCCCGGGAACGTGAGCCGGTCGATCCACGCCTTCAGCGAGGCCGGCACGGTGAAGTTGTACATCGGCAGGCCCAGCAGGACCGTGTGCGCGGCCCGGAGCTGGTCGATCAACGGGCGGGTCAGCGCCCACTCGCGCAGCTCGGCGTCGTCGGCGGCCAGCGCGGCGACGTCGTCGAGCGCGGTCGCCCCGTGCCGTTCCACGCGGCGGCCGAGCGTCGCGTACGGCGCGCGGATCAGCGGCACCGGCTCCTCGGCCAGGTCACGTCGCCGCACCGGCCCGCGCCAGGCCGACGCGAACAGCGCGGTCAGCCGCCGGCTCACGGACTCGGCCCCGTCGGCACTGGAGTCGAGGTGCAGCAGCAGCGCCTCGGTTAGCATGTCGGTCATCCGGTTCGGTTCCCCTTTTCCGGTCTGTCGTCGGTTGTTGGTCTCCCTGCCGAACCCGACGAAGCAGGACGAGGAAAGGTGACCGATGCCCGAGGACAAGACACTGGCGCTGCGGTTCGAGGCGGAGCGGCCCCGGCTGCGCGCGCTCGCCCACCGGTTGCTGGGCTCCGCCGCCGAGGCCGAGGACGCCGTGCAGGAGGCCTGGCTGCGGCTCGGCCGGCAATCCGGGACCTCAGGAATCACCGGAGTCTCCGGAACCGCCGAGAATTCCGGAACCGCCGGGATCGCCAACCTCGCCGCCTGGCTGACCACGGTCGTCTCGCGGGTGTGCCTCGACGTGCTGCGCGCCCGCCGCGAGACGCCTGTCGAGCAGGTGCCGGAGCGCGGCGTCCAGGCCGGGCCGGAGGACGAGGTCGTGCGCGCGGGCGAGGTCGGCCGCGCGCTGCTGGTGGTGCTGGCCACCCTCGCGCCCACCGAGCGGGTCGCCTTCGTGCTGCACGACCTGTTCGCCATGCCGTTCGACGCCATCGCGCCGATCGTGGACCGCACGCCCGTCGCGGCGAAGAAGCTCGCCAGCCGGGCCCGGTTGCGGGTGCGCGGCACGCCCGCCCTCCCGGACGCCGACCTGGCCCGGCACACGCAGGTGGTCGAGGCCTTCCTCGCGGCCGCCCGCGGCGGCGACCTGACCGAACTACTGCGGGTGCTGGCCCCGGACGTCGTCCGGCACGCCGATCCGGCCGCCCTGCCCGCGGGCGCGCCGGTGGTGCTGCGCGGCGCCGACGCCGTCGCCCGCGGTACGCGGTTCTTCAGCGGCCGGGCCGCGCTGGCCGAACTCGCGCTCGTCGACGGGCGGCCCGGACTGGTGCTCGCGCCGGACGGCCGGCTCACCGGCGTCCTCCGGATCACCGTGGCCGACAGCCGGGTCACGGCTTACGAGGTCATTGCCGGTCCCGACCGGCTGACTGGGGTGACAGTCGCGATGCTGCCCGAGCGCCGACGAGCCGCTGTATAGGACGTTATACAGTCGGCTGGGATGCCCTGAAGGCCACCTTCATACACCGATATGGCGCCGACCTGGGCGGACGTCCATTAGTTGATCTTCCTGGACAACTTTGGGACAGCTCGGGAACGGGTCGCACCGCCGGGTCAGCCGTCTGTGCCAGTCGCATCACTGTCGCCGCCCGGCACGATCGGCAGGCCGACCATGCGGGCGTTCACGCGCTCCGCCGCCCGGTCCTCCTGGTCCTCGAACAGGTGGTGATACGTCTCGACCGTCGTTCGCAGGTTCTTGTGACCGAGCCGCTTCTGGACCTCGGTCGCGGCCACCCCGTCGGCGATCTCCGCCGACGCGTAGAAGTGCCGCAACTGGTGCTGACCGGGTTTGAGGTCGACCGACGGCAGGTGGGAGGGGGTCACGCGTCGCGCCACGGCACCGTTTCGGGGAGCGTGCCGGCTCGCACGAACTCCCGGACTGCGGTGATCACCTGCGCGACGGGTAGGCCGGTCCCGGGGGGGAAGTCCACTTCGGACGGTATGGCGGGTGAGGCGGGGTCGCCGTTGGTGATGAGGTATCCGGCGTCACCGGCGTATTGCATGTATCCCCATCCGTCGTGAATGTGGACGTCGAGCGCCGTGTCGGCGGTTTGCAGCGATCCGGTGTCGGCCCACGGCTGGGCCAGCAACTCGACCAGCCGTGTCACGTCCGCGTCGGTGGCGAGGGTGATGGACTCGCCGCCCTGTACGCCGTCGCGGAAGGTGGGGACGCTCGCGGTCACGGTCATTGCTGCTGCTCCGTTTCGGTGCCGGTGTACTCGGATACGGTGCCATCGGGTTGCACGACGCGCAGACGCGCCCCCGGCGGCAGGAACCGGGACAGGTACTTGTCGCAGGTGAACGGCGCTTCCCGGTCGAACTCGCGGGTGCCGCACACCTGCCGGTCGATCACCACGGTTTCGTCCCGCAATCCCTGTTCCCGCATGGCCATCGCTATCTTCACCTCGACGTGCGTGGCCAGCCGGGTCGCCGGGCGCGGCGCGTTGCTCTCCGCGACGAACCGGGCGGCCGCCTCGTACTGCGGATCTCCCCGGCCGCTGGCGACCGCGACCGACGTGCCGTCCGAGCGCACCCATTCGCCTTGCGCCTGCCCGCCCGCGACCTCCGCACGCCCGACCCGGGCGCGTGCTTGCGCGACCCGTTCCGCGCGGGTCGGCGGGTCCGGCGCGGGCTTGCCGGTCGGCTTGTCCACCCCGAGCGTGCCGAGATAGCCCGCAAGCAACTGTTCGGCGTGCGTGGTGGCGGCGTGGCATCGCCCGACGCCGGTGGCCACAGACTCGGCGAGCGCGGCCAACTGCCCGGCGTCGGGATCGTTCGTGCCCTCGACCGACTGCCCCCATATCGGCCCCGCCCCGCCGATGAGTCCGTGCGCGGCGGCGAGCGCGGTCTGTGCGGTCGCGATCAACGCGAGACCGTGCCGGACGCGGTCGGCTAGTTCCTCGACCGACGCCACGCAACCCCCTGACACGCCCCATGGAAACCCGGCCGGTGCGGAGCGTGTCGGGGAACGTCCGCGCCGGCCGGGCAGTCTATGACAGGGCGCGCGGCAACGGCACCGCAGCGAGACACGCTGTGCACGGCATCCAGGCCGGGCGGTCGAACCATTCGAGGTCGCCGGACCAGTACGTCACGCCGCAGTAAGCCGTGATGTGCCACGGGTACTGCTCCGGTTCGGGGAACACGTGCAGCACGCGTTGCGACTCGCCGACCGTGCCCGGCCACGGTCGGCCCAGCATGATTCGCGCGGTCATCGTCTGCCCCTCGTGTTCGCACCGGCCCACGCCTCTACCTTCGGCGACCAGCGGCACCAATGACAGACGTTGCCCGTCTACCGTCGTCTACAGTCGGATGCTCGGAGAGGGGCGACGGATGGACCTCGGGGCACGGCTACGGCGTGCGCGCACCGACGCGGGAGTGAGCCTTGCCGCGTTGGCGACCCGCACCCACTACAGCAAGCCGCTGCTCGGGCTGCTGGAGACCGGGAAACGCACGATTAGCCCGGACCACGTCTCGCCTATTCCCGCGCCCTGTGCGTTCCCGTGACGGCCCTGTACGGCCCGCCGGACGACCCGCTGCGGGTCGCGCACGAATGGTTGGTATCCGAGACCACCCCCGTGCAGCGCCACACGGCTGCTGGGCGGCGCGTCGGCGCCACCCTCGCCACCGAGCTAGAGGCGAGGGTGGTCCAGCTGCGCCACCTCGACGACGTGATCGGCGGGGGTGACCTCATCCCGCTGGTGCGCCGGGAACTCGCCGACGCCGAACAGGTGGTGAATGAGTCCAGCTACAGCGACGCCACCGGCCGCCGCTTGCTGACCGCCGTCGGCGAACTCGCTCAGCTGGCCGGGTGGGTGGCCAGCGACGCCGGGCAATACGCCGAAGCCCAGCACGTGTACCTCTCCGGCGTGTCCGCTGCCCGGGACGCCGGTGACCGGGCGTTGGCCCGGCAACTGCTGTCCAGCCTCGCCTACCAGATAGCGAACGTGGGCGACCCGGCCGACGCGGCGCTACTGGCCCGCTCCGCCGCTACCGGCGCCCGCGACGCCACCCCCGTCGTCCGTGCGCTGCTGCTGGAACGGGTCGCGTGGGCGAGTGCCCGTTCCCGCGACACCGACGCCACCCGCCGCACCCTCGACGCCGTGGACGACACCTACGCCGCGCGCACACCTGGTGTCGAAGAGCCGGAGTGGGTGTATTGGCTCGACCGCAACGAAATCGACGTGATGGCCGGACGCTGCCTGATCGAGCTGGGCGAGCCGGCCCGCGCGGAACCCCTCATCTCCCACGCCGTCGCCGCCTACACACCCGAGCACACCCGGGAAGTCGCGCTCTACCGGACGTGGATCGCCGAGGCCTACGCCCGCTCCGGCGAACTCGACGCCGCCCGCTCCGCCCTACAGGCCGCCCGCGAGGCCGGGGACGGGGTCAACTCGACCCGCCTCGCCACCCGCGTCGACCACGTCGCCCGGCTCGTCGGCGCGGACGCCTGACCACGGTTGTCCCGGCCCATCGGCCGGGACAACCGTGGGACAACCGAGAGTGCTCAGCGTCCCCCGACGACGACAGCCAGCCGAGGGACGTTTTCGCACGTCAAACGTTACGCGAGAGGTGTTCCCGCTGGTCACGGAAAGGCCCGTGAATGAAGGCCACCTTCAGGGCATCAACGTCCCTGAAGGTGGCCTTCAGGGCGTGCCCATGTGGTCAGTGCCCGTCCGGGAACGGCCACTCGTTCGTCACGCAGGTGAGGTGGTCGGCGGGCACCGCGCCCTGGTCGCCGCCCGGCACGTTGTTGAGCCGGGCCACGTAGTCGTCGGCGACGCCGAACGACTGCTGCATCATCACCGGCGCGGGCTGCCCGTTGCCGCCGCAGCCGACGTGCGAGTGGCCCAGCGCGTGGCCGACCTCGTGGTTGATCGCGTACACCCGGTAGCCGCTCAGGTTCGGGCCGTAGGCCTTCGCGCCGCGGACCCAGCGGGCCAGGTTGATCAGCACGCGGTGCTTGCTGCTGCGGAAGCAGGACGCCTCGTAGGTGATGGAGAACCCGCAGGTGTCCGGGCGGTGGGTGGTGTCCGGCGTGGTCAGGCTGACCCGGAAGTCCGGTCGCGCCGAGCTGCCGTCCACCCGTTGCAGCGCGAGCTTCCCGTCGGCGGTCCAGCTCTTGGCGTCCGACAGGATGCCCTGAACCGCGCTCGCGAAGCTGTCGTCGCCGGCGTAGCTCGACGGGTCGATGCCGTCCTCGACCTCGACCGTGTAGCGGTAGACCCGCCCGGTGCCGATCTTCTCGCCGGAGCCGGGCACGACGTGCCAGTTCCCGGTGCCGGACGGGGTGAAGTCGCCGCCGTTCGGCAGGACCGCGGTCTCCCCGTTCAGGTCCACCGGGGCGGCCGGGTTCTCCCGGACGCCGGGCCCGGCCGCTTCCGAGGCCGGAGCGCCACCGGCCGGCGGCGGGCCCGCCGCGGACTGCTCCGCCGGCTGCGCCGATGGCGCCGGGGCCGTCACGGACTGGACCACGACCAGGACCGTGACCACCGCCAGCACCGGCAGCGCGTACACCCGCCAGCCGTAGGTGCCCAGGAACCCCTTGCGCTGAGCGGGTTTCCGCTCCTCGAGCGGATTGCGCGCCGCGCGCAGCGGTTCGCGTGCGTCGATCTGTGGCACGTACTTCCCCAGTTTCTCCGGTGACGGATACCCCCATCATGGACGGTCCGGGCCCCGGAAAGGTTGAGACCACGGACCTTCGCCGGTTCCCGGGCCCGCCGCAACGCACCGGCGGCCCGGAGCGGAAAGCCGCGGAGCAGGACTTTCGACGGTTCCGCACTGTGCGTGCGAGTGATCATGATGGGCCGGTGTCCCCATCTCACCCCGCCTCGTTCGCGGTCACGCTGGACGCCGCGATCGAGGAGTCCGGGCTCTCGCTCGACCGGCTCCGGCACCACCTCGCCGCCCGCGGCGTGACGCTGTCGCGCTCGGCCCTGTCCTACTGGCGCCGCGGCCGCTCCCAGCCGGAACGGTCCACGTCGCTGGAAGCCGTGACGCACCTCGAAGCCGTGCTCAGCCTGTCCCCCGGCACGCTGACCTCGCAGCTCGGCCCACGCGCGCCGCGCGGGCGGTGGCTCGGCCGGCCGGCGGACTGCGTCGAGCGCCGCCGGCTCTGGCCCGAGCTGCGCCCGTTCTCGGCCGAGCTGAAGCCGCCGCCGGACGGCCAGCTCGCGTTCTGGTCGATCCACGACCGCGTGGTCGTCGACGCCGACGGCAGCGAACGCGCGCTGCGGGTGCACCTGGTCGCCGAGGCCACGATGGACGGCGTCGACCGGCTGATGACCTACCACCAGTCCGACCACCCGCTGTCCGGCGAGCCGCGCTATCAGGGTGTGCGGTTCGCGCGGACCGGCCGGGTGCGGGTCGACCGCGCGACCGGCATGACCGTCGGCGAGCTGCACCTCGACCGCGTGCTCGCGGCGGGTGAGGTGACGGCCGTGGAGTACGAGGTCGTGTTCCCGCCCGGTGAGCGGATCGACCACTACCACCGGCGGTTCACCCGGCCGGTGCCCGAGTACGTGTGCCAGGTGCAGTTCGGGCTGAACCTGCCGCGGCGCGTGCGGGCCTACGAGCAGCGCGGGCTGTCCGGCCCGCGGCACCCGGGCGCGCCGCTGCGGATCGGCACCTCCCACGCGGTCACCTTCGCCGCCCGCGACGTGCGCCCCGGCCTCTGCGGGCCCCGGTGGGAATGGTGACGCAATTCTGTGGACAAGGGACGCCGACCTGCGGACTCACCCCGCGTCAGTGCTTCTGTCCACTTCCTCCTGGTACGCGCCGTGGACACCCGGTTACGGTCCGCGGCACTTCTCCCCGTCCCCGTCGCAGAAAGGCACCCGCCATGCGCCGTCTCACCCGGGCAGTGACGACCCTCGCCGCCGCTGCCGTGCTCGTCGCCACCGGCACGGCGACCGCCACCGCCGCACCGGCCAGACCGCTGTCGATGGCGGCCCAGTTCGGCACCGCGGCGGCGTCGACGTCGCAGGACACCATCGGCGACACCTACCCCGCGAAGTGGCGCGACATCCCGCAGGACTCGGTCGTCGACGACTGGAACATGTACAACCGCGAGTGCGTCTCGTGGGCGGCGTTCAATGTCGCCGGCCACGGCGAGAGCGCCTCGAACTACGGCGACGCCAAGTACTGGGACGACAACGCGCGCCAGAACGGCTACCGCGTCGACAGCTCGCCCACCCCTGGCTCGATTGCGCAGACCGACAACGGCACGTACGGCCACGTGGCCATTGTGGACAGTGTGCACGGCGGCACCGCGACCGTCGAGGACTACAACTGGGCCGGCGACGGACACTACCTCCGGCACGACGTGAACGTCGGCGACTTCCGCTACATCCACTTCTACAACTGACCCCTCGCCGCTGACCGGGGCCCGGCGCGGGGTCCCGGTCAGCGCGTGGCGGCGGATTCGGTCCACAGTGGACCGTCAGCAGTGCGCCATCAGGTCCCGCCCCAGCGCGGCGGTCTCCGACGAGACGAACGCCGAGGCGAGCCGCAGCGTGGTCCGGTCCCGGGCGGCGAGCGCGACGCCGAAGGTGGGGTCGTCGGCGTAGCTGGAGGACAGGATCGTCGGGACGAGCACCGCTCCCCACGAGGCGCACGCGCGGGTCAGCCGGCTCAGGTGGCCGTGCAGCAGGTCCTCGGAGACGCGCGTCCCCAGTGGAAGCCGGTCGAACGTGCGGACCAGCCACCGGCCGCCGTGCACCTGCTCCAGCCGGGCCTGGATGGTGAAGGCGACTGCCGGGCCGGTGACCCGGCAGTTGACCTCGGTGGGGGCGAGCCGGCCGGTCGGGCCGGCGACCAGGTCGACGTCGAACCAGCCCCGGTGGCCGTCCGCGGCGAGCGCGCGGCCGACCCGCAGGCAGAACCCGGCGGCCGCCCGCTCCAGCCCGGCCGGCAGCACGCCCGGGCCGACCAGCGCGCCCGCGTAGGACGTGCCCTCCACGTCCATCACGCCGACGCCGACGAGGAACACCGCGCCGGAGCTGTCGACCACCGCGTCCGCGGTCACGTCCCGGTACGGCCCGGACGCGGGGGCCAGATCCTCGACCAGCGTTTCCCCGGCGCCGGACAGCCGTCGACGCAGCGCCCGCGCGCCGCCCCGGGCTGAGCGCGGGGTGACGACCACAGCCCCGGATCCGCCCACGCCGTACTCGGTCTTGAGCACGACGCTCTCACCCCGCCGCGCCCGCCGGATCGCGGCGCGGACGGCCTCGCCGGGTGAGCGGTACCGCTGCTGGGCCGGTACGGCGATCGCCGGGTCGCCGTCGGCGAGTTCGTGGAACAGGGCGTTCGCGGCGGCCTTCGACTCCCAGGTGCGCACCGCGCGCAGGGCAGCGCCACCGCTTCCCGAAGCACACCCGGTGGCTTCGAGGAGACGGTCGAGGCCCGCGGTGCGGCCCCAGCCCAGCACCGGGCCGTCCAGCGCGGCGAGCCGGTTCAGCAGGCTCGGCCGGCCGAGCACGGCGTCGGCGAGGTCCGGCGCGCCGGACAGACCGCCGTACACCTCGACCGGATCCCAGTGCAGGGCCTGGCGCTGGAGGTCGAGCCAGCCGGGATCGGGCTCCCCCGGCAGCACCACGACCTCGGGATGCGGGCTGTAGAACAGCGCCAGGTCGGCGTAACGGTGGCCGGCCCGCACCGATTCCGCGTCCGGCTCGGCGAACTGCCCGTTGTAGCCGGCGACGTTGCCGAGGTGGGCCGCTCGCCGGCCGCCGGTCCACGCGTGACGCCAGTCCCCGGTCATCGGGAGCGGTCGGCTCGCGCGGCGGCGCGGGCCGCCGCGCAGAAGAACAGGACCACGACCGCGGCCGCCAGCATCAAGGCGACGTTGAAGACGAACACGAGCACGCCCTGGCGCGGCCAGTCCTGCGGCGAGCTCAGCCGGTAGAGGTTGTCCTGGGGCCACCAGGCGAGCAGCAGCCAGGCGATCGCCAGGTGCGTCAGCACGGTCAGCCACCGCGGGCAGCCCCAGCCGGACAGCAGGGAGTAGCCCATGAACAGGTACGCCACCCCGAGCCCGAGCGAAGCGGCCTCCGCGGCGTAGAGCACCTGGAAGAACGCCGCCCACGGCTGGGGCACCGCCGCGGTGTTCGTGGAGCCGGGCCAGATCACGCTCGTGAGGAAGTACAGCGGCAGCGCGACCGGCACGGCGATGAGGAGCATCGCCCCTAAGTAGTGCGGAAGCCGGTCCCCCGGCACCGCGCCTCCCGGCCGCGTGCCCTTGCCCCCGGACCGCGAGTACTTCGGCTTGGGCGCCCGGGGCAGCCGGTCGCGGTCGACGGCACCGCGGCGGTCCCGCGGCAGGGCCGGCACGGCGACGATCGTCCGCGGCGCCGGAGCGCCGCCCCGCAGCTGGACCAGCACCGCGATGAGCAAGTGCGGGAAGAGCACCTGCTCGGGATCCGTGACGACGTAGGCGACTGCCTCGTCTTCAGTGTCCTGATAGGACTCACCCCGCCGCACGGGCGCACCGGCGACCACGGCGTCACTCACCCCCGGCAGCGACCTCAGCGCGGCCTCGCACTCGGCGACGTCGGACGGGGACAGCCCCGGCACCCGGACGTCGGCGCGGCCGACGTACTGCAGCAGCCCGTCGGATCGCCGGATGCCCAGGTCACGGGTCTGCTTCACAGCGCCGTCGACCTTCACCGCCAGCGTTCCGACGCCCGGCACCTCCTTACGACGCCGCCGTCGCCGGGCATCGGTCACGCTCACCCTGGCCCCGGTGACGGGACGGCCGATCAGCGAGACGTCGTCCGGCCCGCCCAGTTCGGTGGGTTCCAGGCGGCAGATGTCCCGGGGCGACTCGGGAATCCGGTACACGTGCAGGACGCGGGCGTCCGGCCCGAGGATCCGCTGGGCCTCCCGGTGCTCGCGCACGAACCAGCTCTCGCCGCTCACGGCGAGCAATCGGACCGACGTCGCCGGTTCCCCGGCCAACCGGCGCAGCAGCCGGCGGACCACGGGCGTCTCGCACTCCAGCACGGTGATCCGCTCGTCGGCCAGCACCACGGCGAGTTCGTCCACGTCGGCGGTGCGGTCGGAGGTGAAGTTCCGTTCGAGGACGACCAGGGTGGCGCCCGTGCCCAGCGCCCGTACCCAGTCGCCGGTGAACACGACGGATTCCACGGAGGCGGTCTGCAGCACCCGGTCTCCGGGAGTTAGTCCATAGTGGACTTTCCAGTCCCGCAGGGCGCCGGCCAGGTGACTGTGCTCGACCACCGACGTCGCCGGGCTCCGCGCGGTGTGGGCGAGGAAAGCCGGTGCGCTGCCGGTGATCTGGACGTCCGGCCCGGCCGCGCTCTCCCCGGCGATCGCGCCCGCCTCGGTGTCCAGGCAGACGATGCCGGCGTCGACCGCGTCGGCCAGCCGGATGCGGTGGCTTTCCCGCGTGAGCACGGCCGACGGGGCGACCGCGCGCAGAACCTCACGCAGGACGCCGTCGGGCGCGGACGGTTCGAGCATGACGTAGGCGGCGCCGGCCCGGAGCACGGCGAGCACCGACACCGGCAGGTCGGCGGACCGGTCGAGGCAGATCACCACCACGTCGTGGCCCCGCACACCGCGGCGGATCAGATGGTTCGCCAGCCTCGCCGACGCGTCGTCCAGCTCGCGGTAGGTGAGCGCGCGCTCGCCGCACACCACGGCGACGGCGTCCGGCGTGGCCCGCGCGTGCGCTTCGACCCGTCGGTGCACCAGCTCGGTTCCGCCGCCACGGTTCTTGTCAGGCATCACCGCAGATTCGCACAGGGCGGTGGGACCCCTCCCGGCCCGGACCAGGGCCCGGCGGACGGGCCGGGCCGTACCCGGCGGAATGGTACGTTCGGCGTTCGCCGGCGCTGTCCACTCCGGACCGGTTGGGGTGCCGGCGGTGAAGGCAAGGAGGGAACGCTCGTGTCCAGCTGCTGCCCGCCCGGCCGCTCCGGCACGGATTCCTTCCCCCGCACCACACCCGGCCCGGCGGCCGCCACTCGCGCAGCCGACGGCATGATCGTGCTGCCCGGCGGCACGTTCCGCATGGGCACCGACGACGCGGACGGTTTCCCCGACGACCACGAGGGCCCGGTCCGCGCGGTCACCGTGGCCCCGTTCGCGATCGACCCCCGCGCCGTGACGAACGAGCGGTTCGCCGCGTTCGCCGACGCCACCGGGTACCGCACCGAGGCCGAGTCGTTCGGCTGGACGTACGTGTTCGCGAAGTTCCTGCCCGGCGAACTGCGCAAGAGCTCCCCGCGACCGGCGGCGGCGCCGTGGTGGTGCGGGGTGTCCGGGGCGAGCTGGCGCCACCCCGAGGGCCCCGCCAGCTCCGTGGCGGACCGCGGCGACCACCCCGTCGTCCACGTGTCGTGGAACGACGCGACGGCCTACTGCGCGTGGGCGCGACTCCGGCTGCCGACCGAGGCCGAGTGGGAGTACGCCGCGCGCGGCGGCCTGGACCAGGCGCGCTACCCGTGGGGCGACGAGCTGACCCCGGACGGGCGGCACCGGTGCAACATCTGGCAGGGCCGCTTCCCGGTCCGTGACACCGCCGAGGACGGCTACTCGGGCACCGCACCGGCGGATGCCTTCCCGCCCAACGGTTTCGGCCTGTACAACGTCTCCGGCAACGTCTGGGAATGGTGCGCCGACTGGTTCGACACGACCCAGGCGAACCGCTCGATGCGCGGCGGCTCGTATCTGTGCCACGAGTCGTACTGCAACCGCTACCGGGTCGCCGCGCGCACCTCCAACAGCCCCGACAGCTCCAGCGGCAACACCGGCTTTCGCTGCGTGGCCGACGTCGCCGACATCGGCCGCTAGGGGCTTGCCGCGGCTGTTCGGCAACGTCGGTCGCTGGGGACTGGCCTCAGACCGCGCTCGCGGGGCGGAAGCTGCATTCGGCTGCGGGCTGGCGGCTGGCGGCGCTCGGCAACGCCGCTCGCCGAGGGGCTGCCCTTTAGCGCGGGGCCGCAGGGCCGAGGCGGCGTAGGACTGCGTTGTGGCACTTGCCTTTTGCGTGTCGCCCAGGCCCGCGGCCTCACCGAGTCGCGACCGCCCGGCGCTGCCTGCACCCTCACCCCGTCGCAACCGCCCGCCGCCTCACCGCGCGGCGACCGGCACCACGGCCTCACCTCGGCGGGACTGTTGCGCGTGGGCCGTGAGCGTGGCCATCACCTCGGCCGGCGCCGGGGCGTGCGCGATTTCCGCCGCGACCTCGGCGGCCCGGGCGTGCAGCGCGTCGTCGTGCAGCGCGCGGGTCACGGCGCCGGTGACCTCGGCGGCCGAGCCCACCACGATCGCCACGCCCGCGGCGGCGGCGAGGGCCGCATTGACCGGCTGGTCGGCGCCCTGGGGCCACAGCACCATCGGCTTGCCCCGGCTCAGCGCGCCCAGCACCGTGCCGGAACCACCGGCGGCGACCACCAGGCGCACCCCGTCGAGCAGCTGGTCCATCGGCGCGAACGACACGTACCGCAGCTCGCCGCGGCCGGTGGACTCAGGCGGGCGCGAAATCGCCAGGCCGAGGGTGGCCAGCACGTTCACGTCCGCATCGGCGACGGCCGAACCGAGCGCGGCCAGCATCTCCTCCTCGGTGAACACCGTGCCCAGGGTGAGCAGCACCGTCGGCCGGCCCGGGTCGCTGAAACGAGGCAGCACGGCGGGCTCACCGCGCGGACGGCGGTGAGCCCTGGCCCGGACCGGCAGCCGCGGCGCGGGGCTGACCCAGCCCGGGTCCTGCAGCGCGGGCGGACACGGATCGACGTAACTGGACGCCGGAACCGGCTCGATCCCGGCCCGCCGGTAGTACGGGACCACGGCCCGCTCGATCACCTCGGCCGGCATCGGGGCCAGCCCCGGGCCGATTCCCACCTGGTGCCAAGGAATCCCGAGCCCGGCGGCCACCAGGGGACCAACCGTGTCGAAGGCTTCGGCGACGACCAGGTCCGGCGCCCAGCCACGGGCGTGCCGCAGCGCCTGCTCACCGTCGAGGTCCAGCCGGGCTGCCCCGAAGATCTCCCCGAGCATCGCCGGGTCCGGCCGTGTGGGGTCACCGCCGGTCCGGCGGGCCGCCTCGGCCAGGAATTCCTGCACCGCGGCGCCGTCGCCGAGAAGCTGCACCCCGGGGTCGAGCTCCCCGACGGCCAGCGGCCGCACCCCCGGACCACCCAGCAGGCCGACGACATGGCCGCCCGCGATCGCGGCCTCCATCAACGGGGCCAAGGGAAACAGGTGCCCGTGGGCAGGCAGGGCACTGAACAGAATCCTCATCGCGCTTCCCCTGATCCGAGAACTTCGACCGGTCCGGCGATCGCCGGACCACACCGCACCGACAGCCACGCCACCAACAACCCGGCCACCGACAGCCACGCCGCTGACCATCCGGCCACCCGCAGCCCGGCCACCAGCAACCCGGCCACCAGCAACCCGGCCGCTGACCGCCCGGCGACCGAAGGACCGAACACCGAAAGACCCGGCCCGCCGGCTGCGTGGCGCGCGGCCTCCCCTCGTCCGGCGACTCCCGTCCGGGACAGGCAACTCGCGGGCGCCAATTCAGGTTAGCGTATCTGTAATGAATGCTCCCGTCACGTAACCAAGGTAATCTGCCCGGATGCCGGCTTCACCCCGCTCGTACCACTCGCCCCGGCGGGCACAGGCCGCGAGCGAAACCCAGCGAGACATCCTGCGGACCGCCCGGCGGCTGTTCATCGCGCACGGCTACGGCCAGGTGACGATGGCCGACATCGCGCGCGCGGCCGGAACCGCCGTGAAGACGGTGTACGCGAGCGTGGGCACGAAAACCGACGTCCTGCACACGCTGTTCGCCACCGACATAGCCGAGTCCTGCGCCGCCCGGACCAACGCCGAAGTGCGGGCCAGCAGCGACCTCGAATCCGCCGTCGAGGCGCTGGCCCGCGGCACCCGCGAGGACAACGAGCAGTTCAAGCCCTCGGTCGACCTGCTGTACTCGTCGATGGCAAGCGATGACGGCGCGCGCGAGGCGTGGCAGCACGTGGTGAAGGAGTACCGCGACGCGCTCCGGGACGCCGCCGCCCACCTCGTCACCGCCGGTTTCGTCGCGCCGCACCTCGACGTGGACGGGACCTCGGACCGCCTGTGGTTCTGCTTCGGGCTGGGCGCTTGGCGGACCCTCACCGTCGACTGCGACTGGAGTTACGACGACGCCGAGCGCTCACTCCGGCGCCAAGCCGTCACCATGCTCACCGATCCCGGCTGATCCGGCGAAGACTGTACTTCCGAGGGGCCTGACGGCCAGATCGCCACCGCCGTGGGAATCCCGCCAGGAGACCCGCCGCCGGCGCGGCCGCACGACTACCGTCGATCCCATGATCGAACCCTTCACCTCGCGGGCCGATCCCGCCGCTCTCGACGACCTCCGCACCCGGCTGCACCTGACGCGCTGGCCGGACGCCCCGCAGGACGCGGGCTGGTCCCTCGGCGCCGACGTCGGCTACCTCCGCGGCCTCGTGGAGTACTGGGCCGACGGCTTCGACTGGCCGGCGCAGGAGGCGGCGCTCGCGCGGCTGCCGCGGTTCCGCACCACGCTCGGCGGCCTCGGGATCCACTTCGTCCACGCCCGCGCCGCCGCCCCGGGCGCGCTGCCGCTGCTGCTCAGCCACGGCTGGCCCGACTCGTTCTGGCGCTACAGCAAGGTCATCCCGCTGCTGACCGACCCCGAGGACCCCGCCGACGCATTCGACGTGATCGTCCCCGACATGCCCGGTTACGGCTTCTCCGAACCGCCCACGGGCGCGCCGCTGGACTCGATCGCGGTCGCCGGGCTCTGGGCGCAGCTCATGACCGACCTCGGTTACCCGCGCTTCGCCGCCGCGGGCGGTGACATCGGCAGCAGCGTCAGCCGGTTCCTCGCCCTGGACCACCCGGACCGCGTCGCGGCCGTGCACCGGATGGACGCCGGCCTGCCCGTTTTCACCGGCGACCCCGCCGACCTGACGCCCGAGGAACGCGACTGGCTCGCCGGCACGGCGGCCTGGGGCCGGGACGAAGGCGCGTACGCCGCCATGCACCGCACCAAACCCCAGACCGCCGCGACAGGCCTCACCGACTCCCCCGCCGGGCTCGCCGCGTGGATCGTGGAGAAGCTCCGGTCGTGGAGCGACAACGACGGTGACGTCGAGCGCAGCTTCACCCGGGACGAGATCCTCACGAACATCACGCTCTACTGGCTCACCGGCACCATCGGCTCGTCGATGCGCATGTACCACGCGAACGCCGCGATCCCGCCCGAGCAGCACGCCCGCCGCGTCGAGGTCCCGTCCGGCTTCTCGCGGTTCCCCGGCGACATCGCCTTCCCGCCGCGCACATGGCTGGACCGCATCGCGAACGTCCAGCGCGTCACCGACCATCCGCGCGGCGGGCACTTCGCGCCGTTCGAGGAGCCCGAGGCCTACGCCGCGGAGCTGCGCGAGTTCTTCCGGCCCTACCGGAAGGCCTCCCGCCCAGCTATCTCCTGAACCACAGAGAAGGACGTCATGACCTCGAACCGGCGCTTCCCAGGGCTTCGGTCGCGAATGGACGATCGCCGCGCTCGACCGGGGCGACTCGGTCGCCGCCGTCAGGACCGCCCACGACCGCTTCGGCCGGCTCGACGTCGTGGTCAACAACGCCGGCTACGGCCAGTTCGGCCTGGTCGAGGAGCTGAGCGAGGCGGACCTGCGCGACCAGCTGGAGACCAACCTGTTCGGCGCGCTCTGGGTCACCCAGGCCGCGCTGCCGTTCCTGCGTGAGCAGGGATCCGGGCACATCCTGCAGGTCTCCTCGATCGGCGGGATCAGCGCGTTCCCGAACGTCGGCGCGTACCACGCGTCCAAGTGGGCGCTGGAGGGCATCAGCGAGTCACTGGCGCAGGAGGTCGCGGGCTTCGGCATCAAGGTCACGCTGATCGAGCCCGCGGGCTACTCCACCGACTGGGCCGGCCCGTCGCGCGGAAGCCCTGCCCGCCTACGACGCGTTCCGGGAGGCGCGGAAATCCGCTCCCCGGCGTCAATCCTCGCCCGGCGACCCCGAAGGCCACCCGCGCGGCGGTCCTGCAACTCATCGACTCTCCGGAGCCCCCGCTGCGTATCTTCTTCGGCGACGGCCCGCTCGCCGTGGCCTAGCGGAGAGCTCCGGGATTGTTCAGACGTCGGCGAGGTGGCGACGATCGGGCTGGTCCTCGAGCTCCTCGTCACGGCCGGACCGGCGGCCCGGCCGGAAGTGCTGGGTGGCCACCACGATCCAGCCGATCAGCACCACGCTGCCGGTGGAGAGCACGCGGTACAGCAGGACACTCGCCAGCGCCGAACCCGCTCCTCCCGAGACCGTCAGCGAAAGGGCCATCGCGGCCTCCACCGCGCCGAGCCCGGACGGCACCGGGAGCAGGCTGCCCGCGGCCATTCCGGCGGTGTAGGTGAGCAGGAGCACCGGCAGCCCGACGTGCATGCCGACGGCGGCGCAGCAGGCCGCGAGGCAGGCCAGGTCGAGCACCCAGTTGACGACGGCCAGCAGCAGCGCGCCGACCCAGTGGTAACCCGCCGGCCGGATGATGTAGAGGTCCTCGACGATCGAGTCGAGCCGGGCGTGGCCGGTCCCGGCCGGACGCCGGCGGAGCCGGTTGTACCAGGCCAGCAGCCGGTGTCCCAGCCGTACCAGCGGCTGCGGCTTCCGGACCAGCCGGACCACCAGCGCGAACACCGCGACGGACGCCAGCACCTTCACCGCCAGGCCGGGCGCCGAGCCCAGGGCCCCGCCGCTCAGCGCGACGCCGACCAGTCCCACCGCGCCCAGCGTGAGCGCCGACAGCAGCCCGGTGATGGTCAGCGACCAGGTGATGGCCGAGGACGACGCGCCCTGTCTACGCAGGGACCGGAAGGCGTAAGTGGTGGAGAAGACCGCGCCGGCCGGGAGCGTGGCGTGGACCGCGCCGGCGCCGTAGCTGATCGCGACGTTGCGCAGGATCGACACCCGGGAGCCGGCCGCGGCCAGGGTCAGCGCCCGCATCACCGCGAACGCGACCATCGAGCCCATCGTGGCGGCCAGGCCGATCAGCAGCCACCGCGGCGAAGCGTCGGCCACGCCCCGGAACGCCTCGGTGATCGTGTGTCCCTCGACGACCGCGTAGGTCACCACGACCCCGGCCAAGATCGCCGCGATCACGGTCCGCCGAGTCACCGCCACGCGGCTGAGCGGCTTCTTTCCCACCTCGGCAGGCAGTTCGGTCATGGCAGTCCTCCTCTCGGGCGTCCGGATCGCCGGGTCAAGGCATCGGTCACCTCAACGCTAGCGCGTCGCCCGGATCTGGAGACGGAGGTCCGGTGTCAACGGGATCACGACGGCCGGCCCGATGCCCGGGCTTCCGCCGGGTCGTGCCCTCTTGTCCCCTCGGCAGAGGCTCTCTGCCAGGTAATTCCCTCGACCCGGTCCACCGCCGTCGCCCGACGGTGGGCCGGGCTCAGTACCGTCCCGGTCACCCGGCCGAGTTCACTCGACAGGGGTCCGGCGAGTTCACTCGGCTGCCCGGAGCACGGCCGCCGCGGCCGCGAACCCGCCGGGGAGGTCGGCGGCGAGGCCGGTCACGGCGCCGTCGAGCGGACGCAGGCCCGCGCGCTCCAGCAGCGTCTTCTCGTTCGTCACCCATTGCCCGCGGCCGGCGAGCACGGCGTGCGCGGTCTGCAGCGCGGCGACTCCGATCGAAGCGGCCGCCTCGGTCAGCCGGCCGTGCGCGGCGTAGCCGGCTTCGGCGTAGTCCAGCGTCCGGCCGGCCGCGGCCCGCCAGAACTCCGGCGCCGTCCGGCGCAGCTCGTCCGGGTAGTCCGGGCGCGGCAGGCTTCCCCGCAGGACGCGGTTGATCGCCAGCTCCCCGACCACGAGGTAACTCGGGATCCCGGCCAGGTGGAAGGCCAGCGGCTCCCAGTGGAAACGGCCCGCGCGGGCCTCCGCCAGCTCGTGCTCCACGGACACCAGGTCGCGGTAGTGGACGTCGACGCTGCGGTCGTCGACCGTCAGCCACGCGCCGCCGTTGAACACGCCGCCGCCCCAGGCGCCGATTTCCGAGACCTCGCCCGGGAAACCGAGGGCGCGCAGGTCGGCGGGGTCGAACCCACCGCGGTAGTAGACCGACACGTCCCAGTCGCTGTCCGGCCGGTGCGTGCCCTGGGCCCGCGAGCCGCCCAGCGCCACCGCCTCCACCCCCGGCAGCGCGCCCAGCAGGTCCCCGAGGTGGTCGGCAAAGGTTTCCACGGTGTTGTCCGGCATCATCCGAAGATGCCATGGACGGCCCGGAAGATCGCTACGATTTTCCTGCCTTCCCGCACCCGACCTGGGGGTCCCATGCTCCGCTTCCGCACTCCCGCTTTGGCCGCGCTGGCCGGCGCGGCCCTGCTCACCGCCGGTGCGGCCCCCGCGGCCGCCGCCGCGCAGCCGTTCACCACGACCGTGTTCAAGGCCACCCACAACAGCTACTCGGGCAACGTCGACGGGGCCAAGGGCGCCATCTCCTACCAGCTCGACCACGGCGTCCGCTTCATCGAGTTCGACGTGCACGACAACGGCTACGCGACCAGCCACGACTACGGCGTCGGCCACGGCAGCCCCGGCGACCTGGTGGACCACGCGGGCAACCCGGCGTCGAACAACCTGCGCGACTGGCTGGCCGTGGTGAACACCTGGTCCGCCGCGCACCCGGCGGCCGCGCCGATCGTCGTCATGCTGGACCTCAAGGACGACCTCACGGACAACCCGTCGTTCGCCGCCGGGAACCTGACCGCGGTGAACCAGGAGATCCGGTCGGCGTTCGGCAGCCGGCTGCTGGCCGCGAAGGACTACCCGGCCGGCGCGAGCACGGATTCCTTGCGTGGCAAGGTACTCACGCTGCTCTCGGGTGACAGCGGCACGCGCGCTTCGTACCGCCGCGACGTCGGCTACCACCCGGCGATCGCGCTCAACGGGCACGGCCAGGTCGTCGAGCTGCACGATTCCGGCGCGGGCGCGCTCTGGTACTGGACCGGGACCTACGGGGCCGACGGCCGCGTCACCTGGAACCGGCACGGCCGCTACGACAGCGGCCAGACCCCGGCCGTCGCGCTGGACGACGCCGGCCGGATCGTCGAGGTGCACCAGTCGTCGACCGCCGCCACGCTCTGGTACCACACCGGCCAGCTCGGCGCGGACGGCGAGATCACCTGGTCGCCGAGCCACCAGTACGACAACGGCGTGCTCCCGACGGTCGCCTTCACCGGCACCGGCGTCCGCGAGATCCACCGCAGCCAGTCGGGCGAGCAGAACTGGCAGTGGACCGGCGCGCTGTCCGGCGCCACCGTGACCTGGACCGGCAACGCCAAGACGTCCGACCCGCGCTACGACACGACCACCGCTGTCTCCGGCACCGCCCGCGTCTCGGTGACGACCGGCGCCGACGGCCCCACCCCCGCGCAGACCCTGCGCTACTCCACCGACCGCGTCACCGGCGCCCGCGTCCAGTACCCGCAGATCGCCTTCGACGAGTACCAGAAGGGCGACCCGGCCGAGCTCCAGCCGGACGCGCTGTTCTACGGCGCCCCGGCGACGGAGTCGGCGTTCATCATCGCGGCCCGCCAGTCCGGCCACCTGGTCCGCGGCTGGGACTTCGACTCGGCCGGCCTCGCCACCACCCCGCCCGCCAGCTACGCGGCGACCAACCACCCGTGGGACGCCTGGTACCAGACGCTGACCAGCGGGGCCGCGGAGTAGCCACCGGAAGCTGACTCCGGCCCAAGGACTCGTGAGTGTTGGTGACGGTTAGAACCGGCATAAACACTCACGAGTCAACGTGGCTCGCGTAGCCCGGCGATGAGCACCCCGACCAGCCGGCGCGCGTCGTAGCGGGAGTCGGTCTCGGCGCCGATGCAGAGGTTGCCGACGCCGCGCATCACCTCGATGGCCTGCAGGTCGGACCGGATCTCGCCGGCCGCGGCCGCGGCGTCGAGCAGCTCGGCGCACACCGGCACCAGGCGGTCGAGGAAGTACGCGTGCAGCGTCTCGAAACCGGCGTTGTCGGACCGCAGCACGGCGGCCAGCCCGTGTTTGGTGACCAGGAAGTCGACGAACTGGTCGATCCACCGCCCCAGCGCGGCGTGCGGGGTTTCGCTGCTCTTCAGCAGGGCCGGGCCGGCCTCGGCGAGCGCCTCGACCTGGTGCCGGTAAACGGCGATGATCAGGTCCGCCCGCGTCGGGAAGTGGCGATAGATCGTGCCCATCCCGACGCCCGCCTTGGCCGCGATGTCACGGACCGGCGCTTCCACACCGGACGCGACGAACACCGCCGCGGCCGCGTCCAGCAGGGTCTCCTCGTTGCGCCGCGCGTCCGCCCGCTTGGGCTTGGCCGCCGGCTCCCCGCCTTCACTCACCACGTGACTCCTTCCACTACCTGCCTTGCCACCACCCGCTTTGCTCCGCAGGCCCTGAACACAGGCATCCAACCCCAGGCGTCGCCCAGCAGAACGTGCCCAGCAACCCTTGCGAAACGGAACATCGCTCCGTATGGTTATCGGAGCAAGGTTCCGCTTGCTCATCATGCCAGAGCGCGGGACCGGCCGCCAAACCCCGTCACGGAGGACCACGCTCATGCAGTACCGCACTTTGGGCCGCACCGGTGTGCAGGTCAGCACCCTCGCGCTCGGCGCGATGAACTTCGGCGCCATCGGGCACACCACCCAGGAAGAGGTCACCGCCATCGTCGACGGCGCCCTCGAAGCCGGGATCAACCTGATCGACACGGCCGACGCGTACAGCCGCGGCCAGTCGGAGGAGATGGTCGGCCGGGCCATCGCCGGGCGCCGGGACGACCTCGTGCTGGCCACGAAGGCGAACAACCCGATGGGCGACGACCGGAACCAGCAGGGCAGCTCGCGCCGCTGGCTGGTCACCGAGCTGGACCACAGCCTGCGCCGCCTCGGGGTCGACCACGTCGACCTATACCAGATCCACCGGTGGGACCCGAGCACCAGCGACGAGGAGACCCTCTCGGCGCTGACCGACCTGCAGCGCGCCGGGAAGATCCGCTACTTCGGCTCCTCGACCTTCCCCGCGTACCGCCTCGTGCAGGCCCAGTGGGCCGCCCGCGAGCACCACCTGAGCCGGTACGTCACCGAGCAGCCCGGTTACTCCATCCTGCAGCGCGGGATCGAGACCCACGTGCTGCCGGTGACCGAGGAGTACGGGCTCGGCGTGCTGGTGTGGAGCCCGCTGGCCTCGGGCTGGCTGTCCGGCGCCGTCCGCGAGGGCCGGGAGGTCACCACCAACCGCTCGGCCTTCCTGCCGGAGCGCTTCGACACCGCCATCCCCTCGAACCGGGCCAAGCTCGACGCCGTCGAGCAGCTGGCCAAGATCGCCGACGAGGCCGGGCTGAGCCTGATCCAGCTCGCGCTCGGGTTCGTCACCGCGCACCCCGCCGTGACCAGCGCGATCATCGGCCCCCGCACCACCGGCCACCTGGACTCGCAGCTCGCCGCCGCGGACACCGTGCTCTCCGCCGACGTGCTCGACGCGATCGACGCCGTGGTCGCCCCCGGCGCCGACCTGGCCGCGCACGAGAAGTTCGACACCCCGCCCGCGTTGCTCGACCCGGCCCTGCGCCGCCGCTGACGTCCGAGGAAGGACCACGAACCCATGTCCCCCATCAGTTTCGGCCTCATGACCGCCCCTCAGCAGGTCGGCTACCCCGACGTGCTGCGGGTCTGGCGCGAGGCGGACCAGATCCCCGAGATCGAGCACGCCTGGCTGTTCGACCACCTCATGCCGATCGGCGGTGACCCGGACGGGCCGATCTTCGAAGGCTGGACGCTGCTCTCGGCCCTCGCCGCGTCGACCGAGCGGCTGCGGCTCGGCCTGATGGTCACCAGCAACCGCTTCCGGCCGCCCGCGATCCTGGCCAAGATCGCCACGACCGTCGACGTCGTCTCCGGCGGGCGGCTCGAGTTCGGCATCGGCGCGGGCTCACGGCCCAGCGTTCCCATGGCCCGGCGGGAATACGACGCGCACGGCCTGCCCTATCACGACGCCGCGCACGCCGTGGAAAGCCTCGCCGAGGCCTGCACCGTGATCCGGCGGCTGTGGACCGAGGACAAGCCATTCGACTTCGCCGGCACCCATCACCAGCTCACCGGCGCGTTCGCCAACCCCAAGCCGGTCCAGCACCCCCACCCGCCGATCGTCATCGGCGGGCGCGCCGCCGCGACGTTGCGCGTGGCCGCCGAGCACGCCGACCGGTGGAACATCCCGGGCGGCGACCTCGAGGACGCGGTCAGCCGCAGCGCCATGCTGGACCGCTACTGCGAGGACATCGGCCGCGACCCGGCCGAGATCACCCGCTCGATCTTCCTGTCCGTCTCCTACGACCAGCCCGAAACCACCCGTGAGGCGATCCGCGAGGCGACCGGCGCCGGCTTCTCGCACGTCATCCTCGGCCTGTCCTCGCCCTACCCCGCCGGCGTCGCCCGGTGGCTCGCCGACGAGCTGATCGGCAAGTCGGTCTAGCGCGGTCCAGTCCGGCCGGGCCTCGAAAAGGCAATCCTCGAAAAGGCGATCCTCGACCAGAGAACCGGCCAGGAACGCGAACGGGCCGGGCTACCTCACCCCGACGGAGGAAGCCCGGCCCTGTCCCCGCAGATGCGCGCACCGGCCATCGTCCCTGGCCGTTGACCGGCCATGCCCGGCGCCGCACCAACGTTCCCGCCGCCCGTGCGGCGTTCCCAGGCGCCGTACGAAAAACAGGAAGTGCGTTGTGGTCCGCGGATCAGCTCCACACTGCGGCGCCGCCCACGACCACCAACGGCCGCGGCGCCTCCCGCTCCGGCACGGGTTCCATCACGCGAACCCGAGCTCTCGCCGGGGCCTCGGCGCAGTGCTGCTCGACCCGTTCCATCAGAACGGCGCCGACCATCAAGAACACCGGAGTACCCAACGCCAACCACATGATCGCTGGGTACCCAGTGATCCCGGAACTGAATCACCCCGGTCCCAAAATCACATGATTTCCTTGACCCACACCGAAAATCGCGCCTCGTCCTGCGAATGTTCCGTGACCGGGCCATGATCACCAGGTGAACGGACACCGGAAATCGAACTTCGGCATCTGGTTCTTCGGCGCGCTCGGCGGAATCCTCTGGGGCTACGACACCGGCGTGATCTCCGGCGCGCTGCTCTACATCGACCGCGACATCCCGCTCAGCCCGATCGTGCAGGGCCTGGTCGTCTCCGGCCTGCTCGCCGGGTCGATGGCGGGCGCGGGGCTGGCCGGACGGCTGGCCGATTCGCTGGGCCGGCGCAAGATGATCCTCGCCTCCGGCGCGGTGTTCACCGTCGGCACCCTGGGCGCCGCGCTGGCGGGCGGCGCGCCGCTGCTGGTGGCGTTCCGGTTCGTGATGGGCATCGGCGTCGGCATCGCGTCGGTGGTGGTGCCGATGTACCTGTCCGAGCTGGCGCCGAAAGAGGTCCGCGGCAAGCTCACGTCGCTGATGCAGCTCCTGGTCACGATCGGGATCCTGGTCGCCTACATCACCGACTACGCGCTGTCCGGCGCGGGCGCCTGGCGGTGGATGATCGGGCTGGGCGTGGTGCCCGCCGTGCTGCTCATGGCCGGGATCTACACCCAGCCGGAGAGCCCGCGCTGGCTGGCCGTCAACAAACACGACGAAACGGGCGCCAAGCAGGTCCTCGCCGGGCTGCGCGGCAGCGAGTCCGTCGCCGAGGCCGAGCTGGCCGATATCCGCGCCGGCGCCCGCGCCCAGGCCGAGAACGAAGAGCCGCTGCGGCTGCGCATGCTCACCGGCGGCCGGCTGCGGAAGGTGTTCACCGTCGGCATGCTGCTGGTGTTCTTCCAGAACTTCGTCGGGATCAACACGATCATCTACTACGCCCCGACGCTGCTGACCAACGTCGGTTTCGGCTCCTCCGGCGCGATCCTCGCGAACGTCGGCATCGGCGCCGTCAACATGCTCATGACGCTGCCCGCGATGCGCCTGATCGACCGCGCCGGGCGGCGGCCGCTGCTGCTCGTCGGCGCGCTGGGCATGTGCGGCGCGATGATCCTGCTGGCGGCGGCCAACCTCGCCGGGATGACCAAGGGCCCGCTGCTGCTCGGCCTGACGCTGTCGGGCATCGCGATCTACGTCGCGTCGTTCTCCGTGTCCTGGGGCCCGGTCCAGTGGGTCGCGCTGCCGGAGCTGTTCCCCCTGCGGGTCCGAGCGGCCGCAGTGGGGCTGTGCGTGGTGTTCAACTGGCTGTTCAACCTGGTCGTCGCGCTGGTCTTCCCGCCGCTGCTGGCCAAGTTCGGCGCCGGGCTGAACTTCCTGTTCTTCGCCGTGATGACGGCGCTGGCGTTCGTGTTCGTCAAGAAGCTGATGCCGGAGACGAAGGGCCGCAGCCTGGAGGACCTCGAGCGCGAGCTGGCCGAGCCGAGCCGGACGTAAACTGGCCGAGTGCGCACACGACCGACGTTGACCTGGGCCGGCACCGGGGAGCCACTCCCGCGCACCGGCACCCTCGACGAGGTGGCCGGGGTACTGGCCGGCGGCCGGGTAGTGGCGCTCAGCGGCGCCGGGATCTCCACCGAGTCCGGCATCCCGGACTACCGCGGCGAGTCCGGCAGCCTGCGCCGGCACACCCCGATGACCTACGGCGAGTTCGTCGCGGGCGAGGACGGCCGCCGCCGCTACTGGGCGCGCAGCCACCTGGGCTGGCGGACCATCGCGCGGGCGGCGCCGAACGCCGGCCACCGCGCCGTCGCCGCCCTGCGCGCCGCCGGGCACCTGTCCGGGGTGATCACACAGAACGTCGACGGCCTGCACCGCGCGGCCGGCACCCCCGGCGTCGTCGAGCTGCACGGCAACCTCGACCGTGTGGTCTGCCTCGGCTGCCGCCGGTCCAGCGCCCGCGAGGAGCTGGACGCCCGGCTGCGCGCCGCCAACCCCGGTTTCGGCGGCACCGCCACCCGGATCAACCCGGACGGCGACGCCGAGCTCGCCGAGGACGCCGTCCGCTCGTTCCGCCTGGTCCCCTGCACGGCCTGCTCCGGCGTGCTGAAGCCGGACGTGGTCTTCTTCGGCGAGAACGTGCCGCGGGCACGGGTGGAGCGCTGTTACCGCCTGGTCGACGAGGCCGCCGCGCTGCTGGTCCTCGGCTCTTCCCTCACGGTGATGTCCGGCCTGCGCTTCGTCCGCCACGCCGCGAAAACCGGCAAGCCCGTGCTGATCGTCAACCGCGGCGAGACCCGCGGCGACAGCCACGCGGACGTGCGCGTGGACCAGCCACTGGGCCTCGCGCTGACCGGGCTGCTCACTCGGCTGGCGGTCCCAGCAGCCGCTCCACCAGTGCCGTGACCAGTGCGGCCGCCTGATCCTCGGTGATCAGCTCCGGCAGGGTCAGGCGCTCGACGACCAGCCAGTTCAGCGCCAGGTAGAGCAGCATGGCCGCGGTCGCGTCGCCGGGCCGGGTCCCGTCTTCGCGAAAGGTGGCGTTCGCGTCCAGGTCTTCCTGCAGCCGGTCGGTCAGCACCGAGCGCAGCTCCGGCCGCCGCACCGCCTCGAGCCGCAGCTCCAGGAGCGCCAGGCAGACCGAGCGCGACTGCGTGAGCCGCTCGACGAAGACCCGCACCAGCCGCGCCGCGATAGTCCGGTCCTGCCCGACTTCGAGCAGCGACCCGGCCGTCCAGGGGTCCGGGGTCAGCCGGTCGTACGCCCGCATGCCGGCCTGGGTGAGCAGGACGTCCCGGCTGCTGAAGTAGTTCGAGGCGGTGCCCAGCGGCAATCGCGCCTCCGCGTCCACCGCCCGGAAGGTCAGGCCGCGGGCGCCGTCGCGGGCCAGCACCTCCAGCGCCGCGTCGACGAGGTTGATCCGGCGTCGCAGGTTCTGCCTCACGCGGCCCACACCCTATGTCCTTTTTACTCCGCTTGTAGTGGTATGACCTTGATACCACTACAAACGCAGTAAATGGGGCCTAGGATGCGCAAGCTGATCTATTACGTCGGAATATCACTCGACGGTTACCTGGCCGCGCCGGACGGGACGGCCGACTTCTACCCGGTCACGCCCGACGTGGTCGAGTTCATCACCACCGAGTACCCGGACACGCTGCCCACGCACATCCGGGCGCAGCTGGGCATCGACGCGCCGAACCGGCACTTCGCCGTCGGCATCCAGGGCCGGCGCACCTACGAGCCGGCCCTGGAGGCCGGCGTGACCAGCCCGTTCACGCACCTGCGCCAGTACGTCGTGTCGCGCAGCATCACCGAAAGCCCGGACCCCGCGGTCGAACTGGTGGACGGCGACCCGCTCGCCAAGGTCCGCGAGCTCAAGGCCGAGGCGAGCGAGGAGCCGGCCGGGGACATCTACCTGATCGGCGGCAGCGAGCTCGCCGGGCAACTGCTGCCGGAGATCGACGAGCTGGTGCTCAAGGTGTACCCGATCGTCGCGGGCGCCGGGATTCCCTTGTTCCGTACGGACTTCTCGCCGGTCGCGTTCGAGCTGACCGGCACGCGGACGCTGGAGCACGGCACGGTGGTGCTGAACTACCGGCGGAAGTGACGCAGGCCGGGGCTGGGGCGGCGGTGCTGGCGTTTCGGCGGAGGTGACGCGAGCCCGGGCCGGGGCGGCAGTGCCGACGGAAGTGACGCTGGCCCAGGCCGGGGTGGCAATACCGGCATTCCAGCGGAAGTGACGCGAGCCGGAGCCGGCCCGGGCCCGCGTGCGCCAGGTGGGCGACCAGGACCGCTCGCACCCGGCCGGGACCGCCCGCACCAGGTGCGCGACTCGAATCGTGCGCGCACGGCGGGCAGTCCGAACCATGCGCACAAAGCGGGTGGTGGTCCGAACCCACAAACACAAGGCAGCCGGTCCCCACCGCGCGCACAAACCAAGGCAGTGGCCCGAACCCGCGCGCGCAAAGCGGCGGCCCGCACCGCGCGCGCACGGCACACGGTCCCCACCGCGCGGCACACAGTCCGCACCGCATGCACAAAACGGCCGGTCCGGACCGCGTACACAGGCACAAGGTCCGGACCGCGTGCACACCACGCTCCGCATACAGGAAAGCGGCCGGTCCAGCCCACCCGCGCTAGGGGCGGATCTGGCGCAGACCGTGCGCGTCGGCCCAGTTCGTGAGTGAGGCGGCGAGCGCGGTGGGCCGGTCCTCGGGAGTGTGGTGCCCGGCGGGTACCGGGTGGTGGGCCACTTCGAGGCTCGCGTAGGTCTCGGCGCACCACGCATGCAGGCGCGGCCCCAGCATCGCGCCCGGGCCGGGTTCGAAAGTGACCAGCAGCTTGGGCACCTCCGGGCTGGCCGCCAGCCAGGCGACGTACCGGTCCACCCGGGCGACGACGTCCGCGGGCTCGCCGCCCAGCGGCATCGAACGGGCCCAGCTCAGCAGGGGCCGACGGGTTTCGGGCGTCGGGTACGGGTGGAGGTAGGCCTCGAGGTCGGTGGCGGTCAGGCCGGTCAGCGTCGAGGCCGGCAGCGAGTCGCGGAGGAAGCTGTTGTCGTCGAGGACCAGTTGTTCGCCGCGGCCCGGGGTCTTGAGCGCGCGGAACAGCTCCTGGCCGCCGGCCGGGAACTCTTGCCACGCCATGGCTTTCACGATCGTCTCGGTGAACGCGAGCCCGCGGACGCGGCCGGGGTGGCGGGCGGCGAAGTCGAACGCGAGCGCGCCGCCCCAGTCGTGGCCGACGAGCACGACCTGGTCGAGGCCGAGTGCGTCGAACCAGGCGTCGAGGTACCGGGCGTGGTCGTCGAAGGTGTAGGCGAGCGGCGGTTTTCCCGACGCGCCCATGCCGATCAGGTCCGGTGCGAGCAACCGGCCGGGCTCGCCGACGGCGGGCAGCACGTGCCGCCAGAGGTACGACGAGGTCGGGTTCCCGTGCAGGAACACCATCGGCGCGCCGGCTCCGGTCTCGCGGTGGAACATCGTCGAATCGAGTACGCGGGTCGTCGGCACGTCGCGCCCCCTACGCGAAGGCCGCGGCGGAACGCGCGGCCCACTCGGAGAACGGCCGCGCCGGGCGGCCCAGGATCCGCTCGACGTCGGGGCTGACGCGCTGTTCCGCGAGCAGCGGGTCACCGAGCAAGGCGAGCGTCGCGTCGGCGATCGGGCCGGTCGCCTGCGTCAGCATCCCGGCACGCGCGTCAGCCGGGCTCTGCTCGAGGAAGCGCACAGCCGTGCCCAGTGCATCGCCGATGGCGTGCGCGCGCTGCCGCGGCGTGAGCGGCGCCGGGCCGGTCAGCTCGTAGACGCGGCCCGCGTGCCCGTTGCCGAGCAGCACCTCCGCCGCCACTTCGGCCACGTCGGCCGGGTCGACGAACGGGAGGGCGACGTCCCCGAAGGGTGCGGCGGCCGTCCGCACGGCCCGCTCGAACCCGGTGAAACAGGCGTCAGGCCTGGTGCCGGCGCCCTGCGAGGACAGCAGCACGATCCTTCGCACTCCCCCGGCCTTCGCGACGGCGACCAGCGCGTCGGCCGGGCCATGTGGGAAGAGGAACAGCGTGTCCGCGCCGTCCAGGACCGGCCGGAGGCTCTCCGGCTCGGCCAAGTCCGCGCGCCGGCGCGCGATGCCGGCGGTCGCCCCTGTCACCACGATCATCTTCCCGTTCTCCTCCGTCGGTTCCGCATTGGCCACGACGTTAGGAAGCGCGTGACCGGACGGTAAGGACGCACTTCGAAGTAAGCTCACGACATGGAGGAATGGACGCAGTTCACGGGGCGCTCCGAAGCGGACGGCTATGAGGTGTTTCACACCGACTGCCCGGCGCGCACGGTGCTCGACCACGTCACCAGCCGCTGGGGAGTGTGGGTGCTGATCGCCTTGCGGGACAAGGAACTGCGGTTCTTCGAGCTGCGCCGTGCGATCGACGGGGTCAGCGAAAAGATGCTGTCGCAGACGCTGCGCACCCTGGTCCGCGACGGGCTGGTGTGGCGCGCGGTCGAGGCCACCACCCCGCCGCAGGTGAGCTACGGGCTGACCCCGCTCGGGCGTGGCACCGGCGAGTCGCTGTCGACGCTTTTCTACTGGCTCCGCGACAACGCCACCGACATCCTCGCCACGCAAGCCCGGTTCGACGAGGACGGCCGCCGGCAGAGCGCGTAGGGACTTCTCAGCGCAGGGACGGATGGAGTTCGGGCGGCCCGCCCAGTTCGTAACGCAGCGAGAGCGGGGCGCCACCGTCCACATCGGTCACGCCGAGGCGCGCGCCGATCTCGGCGCCGATGAGCGCGCGGCCGGAGTAGTGCATGACGTCGCCCGCGTACAGCGCGGCGATGACCCGGCCGGTGAACTGCGGCGACTCGCGGCGGGCGGTGGGGCGCTGCTCGGGTGGCAGCGACGCGATGTACTCGCGTGAGCGCTCCGTGTCGAGGCCGCCCATCCAGATCGAGACGGCGGCGACGTTGTGCGGCCGCAGCTCCTTCGCCATGTCCGCGGCCATCTTGTCGGCGCCTGCTTTCTGCGCGCCGTACGCGGGGTTCTGGTAGTAGGCGACCGCGCCGTAGTGGCCGGTGTTGACGATCAGCCCGCGGCCGTTGGCGATCAGCAGCGGCGCGGCGTGGTAACTCGCGACGTAGTGCGAGCGCAGGCCGACGGTGATCAGGTCCGCCGTCGCGAGCGGCTTCTCCCAGAACCCGCCTGGCCGCGGCGAGCCGGCGAAGTTCGCGGCGTTGTTGACCAGGATGTCCAGCCGGCCCTGCTCTTCGGCGACGCGCGCGAACAACGCGGCCACGGCGTCGTCGTCCCCGTGGTCCACCGCGACCGGGATGCCCTTCCCGCCGGCCTCGGTGACGAGCGCGGCGGTCTCGGCGATCGTCCCGCCGTGCGGCGAGTCGCCGGCCGACTGGCTGCGCCCGGTGACGTACACGGTCGCGCCCGCCTCCCCCAGCGCGATCGCGATCCCCTTGCCCGCCCCGCGGCTGGCCCCGGTGACGACGGCGATTTCCGGCATGACACCACTCCTAAACTGTTAGATGATTCTCGAACACTGCCCAGTGTACGATCAGGGTCGAACATGTCGAGCGGAGGGAGCCGCGATGGCCCGGACGCTGGTCCACACGGAGCCGGCCGACGTCACGCTGCAGCAGGCGCTCGAGGCCCTCTCGGATCCGGTGCGCCGTTCGATCCTGCGCGAGGTGTCGGGCGAGCCGGATTTCACGCGCGCCTGCGGCACGTTCGACCTGCCGGTGTCCAAGGCGACGGCCAGCCACCACTTCTCCGTGCTGCGCGCCGCGGGCCTGCTCGAACAGCTCGACCGCGGCCCCCGCCGCTACAACCGCCTGCGCCGCAAGGAGTTCGACGCCCGCTTTCCCGGCCTGCTCGACCTCGTACTGGCGGAGGACTAGCGCCGATCAGTTTCGGAGAAGCGCCCGGGCCCCCTTCCGGCTAGCGTCGGTGCCCATGACCGTTTCCATCAGCCACGTGCACGTCCTCGTCGACGACCCCGACGCCGCGCTCGCCTTCTACCGCGACACGCTCGGGCTCACCGTGCGCAACGAGGTCTCCCAGGGCGGGTTCCGCTGGATCACCCTCACGACCATCAGTCAGCCCGAAATCCAGATCGTGCTGTCCCAGCCGCACGCCGGCCGTTCGAAGGAGGACGGCGACGCCCTCGCCGCGCTGCTCGCGAAGGGCGAGCTGCGCCCGCTCCAGTTCAGCAGCGACAACCTCGACGAGACCTTCGAGAAGGCCGCCGGCGCGCCCGGCGCCGACGTGGTGCAGGAGCCCGTCAGCCAGCCGTGGGGCGCTCGCGACGCCGCCGTGCGCGACCCCGCGGGCAACATGGTCCGGATCGAGCAGAGCTAGCCCGGTCCCGGTCACGGCTCAGCGCGCGGGGCCGGTCGCCTCGGGCGAGTCAGCCTTCCGCCCGGCCCTCGCGGGGAATGCGGTAGCGGATCAGCCGCGAACTGTTGCCCACCACCGCGACCGACGACGCGTTGTGCAGGATCGCCGCGACCACCGGGGACAGCGCGCCCGCGGCCGAGACCAGCAGGCCCACGGTGTTGACCGCGATGGACAGCCCGTAGTTCTGCCGGATCAGGGTGACGCCGCGGCGGCCGAGGTCGCGCAGGGCGAGCAGCGCGCGCAGGTCGTCGGCGGCGAGGGCGACGTCCGCGGTCTCGACGGCGACGTCGGTGCCGCCGACGCCCATCGCGATGCCGATGTCGGCCAGCGCGAGCGCGGGGGCGTCGTTGGTGCCGTCGCCGACCACCGCGACCACGTGCCCCTCGGCCTGCAGCTGCCGCACGACGTCCTGCTTGTCCTCCGGCATCACCTGCGCGCGGAACTCGCTGATGCCCAGCTCCGCGGCGACGGCGGCGGCCGTCTCCGGATGGTCGCCGGTGAGCAGGACGACGCGCCGGACGCCGTCGGCCCGCAGGGCGGCCAGCACCTCCCGCGCCTCGGGCCGGACGGTGTCGCGCAGGGAGACCAGGCCGGTCAGCCGGCCGTCGACCGCGAGCAGCAACGGCGTCTCGGCGGCCTGGCGGAGCCGTCCGACCCACTGGGTCGCGGCCTCGGGCAGCTCGACGCCCTCGCCGCGCAGCAGGCCGGCGCTGCCGATGAGCAGCACCCGGCCGTCGCTCGCGACGCGCATGCCCTGGCCCAGCAGGACTTCGCACTGCTCGTGCGGCGGGATGCGGATCCGGCGCTCCTCGGTGGAGCGGATCACGGCCTGCGCCAGCGGGTGCCGCGAGTGGATCTCCGAGCTGGCCGCGTGGGCCAGCACGTCCTCGGGCGTCCAGGCCTCGTCGAAGGAGATCACGTTGGTGACGACCGGGCGGCCGAGGGTCAGCGTGCCGGTTTTGTCGAACACGATCGCGTCGACGCGGCCGGCGGCCTCGAGGTGCGCGCCGCCCTTGACCAGGATGCCGCGGCGGGCGCCGTTGCCGATCGCCGCGCTGATCGCGGTCGGCGTGGCGAGCCCGACCGCGCACGGGCAGGCGACCAGCAGCATCGTCATGGCGCGCCGGATGTCGCGGGTCACCAGCAAGGTCAACGCGGACAAGGCGAACGACGCCGGGACGAAGCGGCGCGAGAAGGTGTCGGCGACCGTCTGGATCGGCGCGCGGTCCTCCTGGGCCTGCTCGACCCGGCGGATGATCCGCCCGATCGCGGTGTCGGCGCCGACCGCCGTCGCGCGCACCACGAGGCGGCCGCGCAGCAGCACCGACCCGGCGTGCAGGGCGGTGCCCACGGTGACCGTGACCGGCAGCTGCTCACCCGTGACGGCGGCCTGGTCCACGATCCCGTCACCGTCGACGACCACGCCGTCCACCGGCAGCACCACGTGCTCGTGCAGCACGACCTCGTCCCCCAGCACCAGGTCCGCGATGTCCACTTGCGACTCGACGGCACCGGCGTGGCGCACCCAGACCCGCGTGCGCGCACCGGTCAGCAGCTCGGAGACGGCGCGGCGGCTGCGGCGGAGGGTGAGGTCCTGCAGGTACTCGCCGATGTTCAGCAGCCACAGCACGGTCAGCGCGACGACGTTCTCGCGCAGCACCAGGCTCGCCACGGTCGCGGCGGACACCAGCGCGTCGGTGCCCGCGCCGCGGCCGCCCGCGAGGGAGCGCAAGGCGCCGCGGAGGAAGGGGTAACCGGTGAAGACCGTGACGCCGGTGGCCGCCGCGCGCCCGGCCGCACCGAGCATCGGCGGACGGCGCAGGCCGTAGCGGCGCAACCCCAGCACAGCGAGCGCGACGCCACCGGCGACCAAACGCACCAGGTCGGCGTTGCGCACGTCCGCCGACCGCGGCGTGCGCGCCGGCGCCGGGAACGGATCCGCGGCCAGCCCGCCCCGGACCGCCGCGACGAGCCCGGCCCGGTCACACCGCTCGGCGTCGTACCAGACGACCACGCTGCCGGTCCGCGGGTACGCGTGCACCTGCCGCACCCCGGCGACGTGATCGGCGGCGTCCTCGACCGCGACCGCCCGCGCCGCCGAGCCCCGCAGCGCGGGGGCCCGCAACCGCACCCGCCCGGCCGCGTCGGAGAGGACCCACAGGTCGCTGTCTCGCGGCTCGCTGTCTCGCCGCTCGCCGTGTCGCGTCTCGCGCGGCCCGGTGGAGTCCACTTGCGACAGTGCCGTCCCGGCCGCTGCCCCTGCTGCCGTGACGGCTGTTGTCACGGCAGCATTTCCGGCCGCTGCCACCGCGGTTTTCCCGCCAGTCGTCGCAGCGGCTTTCCCGCCAGTCGTCACGGCGCCAGTTGCCACGGTCGTCGCGGCGGCTTTCCCAGCTGCCCCCGCGGCGCCGTTCCCAGCCGCCCCCGCAGCGCCGTTCCCAGCTGCCGTCGCGGCAGCTTTCCCGCCGGTCGTCACTGCGGCACTTCCGGCTACCGTCGCGACGGCTTTCCCATCGGTTGCCGCAGCCGCCTTCCCAGCGCTCGTCGCGGCAGTTGTCCCGGCCGCCACGTCCGCAGTCGTGCAAGCCGCGCTCTCGGTACCCGTCACTGCGGCAGCCCCCAGCGGCGTCGCGGCGGCTTTCCCAGCGCTCGTCGCGGCACTTGCCCCGGCAGCTCCCTCTGCGGTCATGCAAGCCGCCGGAGCACCCGTCGCAGCGGCTGCCACGGAGGCTTTCCCCGCAGTCGTCCCGGCTACCCCGGCATCCGTCGTGGCGGCTGCCCCGGCAGGCGTCGCAGCAGTTGCCCCAGCCCCAGCCCCAGCCGCAGCCCCAGCGCTCGCCGCGGCAGCTCCCCCGCAGCTGGTCGCACCGCCCATCCCAGCCGCAGTCCCGGCGCCCATCGCACCAACTCCCCCACCGCCAGTCCCGGCGAAGCCGTTCGCGGCGGGCATCTCAGTGCTCGTGGCCGTGGCCGGCGGGGGTGCCGGGGATCGGGGCCTGCTCGCCGGCGCGGCCGCGGGCCTCGCTGACGATGTCGGCCGTGGCGAGGCGGACCTTTTCCGCGCCGGTCTCCGCGGCGCGGGCGCCCTTGAGCCCCCACGCGGTGACCGAGACCGTGGCGGAGCGGAAAGCACCCGACCGGGCGATCCGCTTGACGCCGTCGTACGCGGCGGCCCCGGCGAGACCGGTCACCACCAGTCCCGCCGCCTTGCCCGCGATGCCGCTCTTCATGACCAGACCTCCACAGCTCAGGGTCCACGCCGCGACGCGCACCGGCCCGGGACCGGGCGGCGCTACGCGGCGTTTCCGTCGAGCCGCGCAGCGTAGCCGCCGGAGCGGCGGCTGTCCGCGCGTGACACGACCACTTTCGTGGAGCCTACCTGATAACGATTGTCACTTCCCTGAAGGTGTGGCCAGGCTTTCGAGCCACTTCAGCAACAGCTGCGTCTCCTGCTCCCCCAACGCAGTCGGCTCGGTGCGCAGCAGCGCGACGAGCTGCAACGCGGCACCGGACAGCGGCGCGTCGGCCGGCTTCGCGGCGCCCTTGCCGACAGGGATCAGCAGGCTGTCGTGGATCGCGTCGCGCACGCGGGGCGAAAGGTCGGGGTCCGTGTAAGTGCCCGGCTGGCTGACCAGGCTGAGCGCGACGCCGATGTTCGCCGCCATGATCCGCTGGGCCGCGACGTCCGGGTCGATCCGCAGGCGCCCCACCGCGGCGCAGCGCACCAGCACCTCGCGCAGCAACCGCAGGGCCTCCTGCGCCGCGCTTGGCACGTCGACAAAGCTCGGCGAGTACATCAGCCGGTAGACGGCGGGGTGCGCCTTCGCGAAGGCGACGTGCGTGTCCCAGCCCGCCTTCAGGTCGGCCACCGGGTCCGCGGACGGCTCCGCGGCCCGCTTGGTGGCGAGGTAACGGTCGAATCCATGGTCGACGACCGCGCTGAGCAGGCCGTTCTTGTCCCCGAACAACCGGTACAGCATCGGCGCGCCGACCCCGACGGCCTCGCAGACGGCCCGCGTGGAGATGTCGCGGTCCGGCGAGGCGTCGAGCAGCTTCTCCGCCGCCTCCAGCATCTGCAATCGCACGTCCATGGCCGCCAGACTAGCGCAGATATCCACTCAGCGTAGCGATGTTACGTAGATCATAGCGCTGATACGCAGAACCACTAGCGCGAATACGGCCCAGGACGTAACTTCGCTATCAGAAGAACGAAACGCCGATACGGCGTTCGGAAGGAGAACAGGCCATGAGCAGCACCGAGAACACCCGCGTCGCGATCGTCACCGGTGGGTCCGGCGGGATCGGCCGCGCGGTCGCGCAGCGGCTGGCCGCCGACGGGATGAGCGTGCTCGTCCACTACGCCGGCAACCCGGCCCGCGCCGAGGAGGTCGTCGAGGCCATCACCGGTGCGGGCGGCACGGCGAGCGCCGCGCAGGCGGACGTCGCCGACGAGACGCAGGTCGCGGCCCTGTTCGACACGGCGGAGCAGCGTTACGGCGGCGTCGACGTGGTCGTGCACACCGCGGGTGTGATGATCCTGGCCCCGCTGGCCGAGCTGGACCTCGACGACTTCGACCGCATGCACCGCACCAACGTCCGCGGCACGTTCGTGGTCGACCAGCAGGCCGCGCGACGCCTGCGCGGCGGGGGCGCGCTGATCAACTTCTCGTCCTCGGTGGTGAAGATCGGCCTGGTCGATTACACCGGCTACGCGGCCACCAAGGGCGCGGTCGACGCGATCACCCTGATCCTGGCCCGCGAACTGCGCGGCCGCGACATCACCGTGAACGCCGTGGCGCCCGGCCCGACCGCCACCCCGCTGTTCCTCGACGGCAAGGTCGAGGCGACCGTCGAGCGCCTCGCGAAGATGGCGCCGCTGGAGCGCCTCGGCGTGCCCGAGGACGTCGCGGAGACCGTCGCGTTCCTCGCCGGCCCGGCGCGCTGGGTCAACGGCCAGGTGCTCTACACCAACGGCGGCGTCATCTGATTTCCCGGGAAAACCCTTTCAGGTAAGGAGAAACGTCATGTCGAAGACCATCGTGATCACCGGGGCGTCGAGCGGGTTCGGCGCCATGACCGCCCGCGCCCTGGCCGACGCCGGCCACACCGTCTACGCCGGGATGCGGGCCACCGCCGGCCGCAACGCGCCCGCCGTCACCGAGCTGGCGGACTACGCCCGTGAGCACTCGGTTTCCTTGCACGCCTTGGAGATGGACGTCTCCGACCAGTCCTCGGTGGACGCCGCGATCCGCCGGCTGCTGGACGAGGCGGGCCGGCTGGACGTGATCATCCACAACGCCGGGCACATGGTGCTCGGCCCGGCCGAGGCCTTCACCGTGGAGCAGCTCGCGCAGGTGTACGACACCAACGTGCTGTCCACCCAGCGGGTCAACCGCGCCGCTCTCCCCCATCTGCGGGGCCAGCGCGACGGGCTCGTGGTGTGGGTCGGCTCGAGCAGCAGCCGCGGCGGCGTGCCGCCGCACCTCGCCCCGTACTTCGCCGCGAAAGCCGCCGAAGACGCGCTCGCCGTGAGCTACGCGGCCGAGCTGGCGCGGTTCGGCGTGGACACCAGCATCATCGTGCCGGGTGCGTTCACCACGGGCACCAATCACTACGCGCACGCCGGCCACGCCGCCGACGCCGAGGTGGAGCGGGCCTACGACGAGCTGTACGCCGGGATCATGGAGGAAATCCCGGCGCGCCAGGCCGAACTCGCCCCGCCCGACGCCGACCCGGCCGAGGTCGCCCGCGAGATCGTGCGCGTCGTCGACGTGGGCGAAGGGCCGCCGCCCGTTCCGCGTGCACGTCGACCCGATGCACGACGGCGCGGAGCCGGTCTTCGACCTCGGCGACCGTGTCCGCGCGGACTTCTTCCGCCGCCTCGGCTTCGAGGACCTGCTGACCCCGGCCGGAGCCGAATGACCGTGACCACAGTGGACACTCAGCCGGAGCGTCCACTGTGGTCACGGCCGGAGTGGCTCACCAGATGACGGGCACGCTCGCGACGCCGCCGGTCAGCCGGTTCGACCGGACGTCCAGCTCCTCGGCGGGCACGGCCAGGCGCATGCCGGGGAAACGCCGGAACAGGCTGCTGAACACGACCCGCAGCTCGGTGCGGGCCAGGCTGGCGCCGATGCAGAAGAACCCGCCGTAGCCGAAGGAAATGTGGGAGTTGGGCTTGCGGTCCGCGTCGAACTCGTCGGGGTTGGCGAACACCGAGTCGTCACGGTTCGCCGACGCGGTGGAGATGATCACGGCGTCGCCGGCCAGGATGGTGACGCCGCCGATCTCGACGTCGTCGTGGGCGTAGCGGAGCAGGCCGAGCCCGCCCGGCGCGGACACCCGCAGGATCTCCTCGACGGTGTTGTGCACGCGCCCTTCGGGGTCGGCGACGAGCGCGTCGCGCCGGCTCAGGTCCGTGAGCAGGAGCAGCGCGCCGAGGTCGATGCGGTTCGACGTCGTCTCGTGGCCGGCGAAGAGCAGGCCCGCGGCGAGGCGCGCGAGGTCGTCGTCGGTGAACGTCGGGTCGTCGGCCTGCGCGGCCACCATGTCGGAGACGACGTCCTGGCCCGGCTCGGCGCGCTTCGCGTCGGCCAGCTCGCCCATGTACGCGGCGAACTCGTCCATCGCCACCTGCGCGTCGCCGCCGCTGTCGAGCACGCCGACGCGGTCGGACAGGTCGCGGAACTTGGCCCGGTCCTCGTACGGCACGCCGAGCAGTTCGCAGATCACCAGCACCGGCAACGGGAACGACAGGTACTCGTGCAGGTTCACCGGCTCGCCCGGCGCCGCGTCGTGCGCCGCCGCCAGGTCGTCGAGGCAGCGGTCGGCCAGCTCCTGGATGTGGTCGCCGAGGCGGCGCATGCGGTTCGCGGAGAAGGCGGGCACGAGGATCTTCCGCAGCCGCGCGTGGCTCGCCTGCTCGGTTTCGTACTCGCCCTGCGGGCCGGCCAGCACCGCGGCGTCCGAAATCATCGAAGCCTGCTCCGGCGCCGGGTGCGAGCGGCCGAAGCGCGCGTCGGCAAAGATTTCCCGCGCCTGTTCGAAGGCGGTCACCAGCCAGGCCGGGTCGCCGGCCGGCGTGGTCACGCGCACGAGCGGGCCCTCCCGCCGCAGCACCCGGTACAGCGGCGCGATGTCCAGCACGTTCGGCCGCTCGAACGGCAACTGCGGCGCGCGCTCCGTGGTCGTCATCGAAGTTCCTCCTCCGGTAAGGGTTTCCGGGCCCGCGCACGCAGCGTGGCGAGCCAGTCCTGTTCGTCGGCCAGGCGGCGGCCGACCTCGTCGAGCACCAGCCGGCTCCACGGGTCCTGCTGCGCCGCGGCCAGCTTGGCCATCCGGTCCCCCTGCGCGACCAGCGCGGCCACGCGGGCGTCGAGCACCGCGGCCCGCTCGTCCGGCGCCAGCCAGCGGAAGCTGGCCAGCCGCGCCAGGAACTCGGCGGAATCGGCGGCCAGGTCGGGGGGAAGGTCGGCGAGCATGTCGTGCAGCAGTTCCCGCCCGACGTCGGTGATCGTGTAGATGTGCCGCGGCGGCTTGCCCTCCTGCGGCTCGGCGGCCCGGGTGACCGCGCCGGCCTCGGCGAACCGGCGCAGCGCCGGGTAGAGCGAGTTGTTGGACAGCGCCCGCCCACTCGACTCCTCGACCTGTTTGCGCAGCTCATAGCCGTGCAACGGCTGCTTGGCCAGTTTGGCGAGCAGCAAGACCTCGATCCACACGTAGGTCACCGTAACCTAGGTCTTGGTGACTCAGCAACGGGTTGCGGGTGGACCTCGGGTGGAGATTCCCCGTGCGCGGCTCAGCGGCCGCCCCACTGGAACGTCACGGTCGCGCCCGCGGGCACGGTCGCGTCGAACGACCGGTTCCCCGAGACGACGGTGAACGTCTGCGCCGTCTTCGCCGTGTTCAGCGCGACGAGCGCGGTCGAGCGGTCGGGGTTCGTGAACGCGACCGCCTGGATCGGCGTGCTGGTGCCGCTCGTGTAGACCACCGACGCGGCGATGTGCACCGCGCCCGGCGGGACGAACTTCGAGAAGTGCTCGATGTCGCGGTACTGGTCGTTGTAGCTCACAGCCTCGGTCTGCGAGTTCACCGTGACGGTGCCGTTGCAGGTGCCGCAGCCGCCGAGGTGCGGGCCGTGGTTCTCGTCCAGCGCGATGTTCCAGTCGATCGAGCTGCGGCCCCAGTTCTGCATCACGCCGATGATCGTGGACGAGTCGCCGCCCTCGCACTCGGTCATGAAGACGTCCTTGCCCGGGTACGAGGCCTTCAGCGGCGTCTGGGCGTCCGGCGAGCCGTAGTAGCAGTGGTAGGCGGTGCCCGCCATCCATTTCGCGGCGTCCGTGGCCAGCAGGTCGTACGGGTACTCCGGCTGCGGGTCCTCCCCCGCGCGCTGGTGCGACGCGATGTCACCGGGGTGCTCGGTCCAGTTGTGGTCGAAGCCGAGGATCTTCGTGTCGAGCCCGGCCGCGCGGATGGCCGGGCCGAGCGCCTCGATCACCTTCGCCTCCTGCTGCCAGGACAGGTCGGTGCCCGGGTAGTTCTTGCGCTCCAGCGCCTGCGGCTCGTTCTGCACGGTCAGGTAGTCCACGTGCACGCCGGCCCTCTGGTACGCCTGCAGGAACTTCACCAGGTACAGCGCGTAGGCCCGGTAGATCCGCGGCGAGTCGATCAGCTTCCCGTCGATCATCGAGCCGCCGGTTTTCATCCAGCCCGGCATGCTCCACGGGCTCGCGACGATCCGCAGCTGAGGATTCAGCTTCTCCGCCTGGCGCACCAGCGGCAGGATCTGGGCCTCGTCGTGGGCGATGGAGAAGTGCTTCATCGAATAGTCGGCCTGGCCGGCGGGCACGTCGTCGAAGCTGTAGTCCTGGCCCACGGCGAAGTCGGACGCGCCGATGGGCTGGCGCAGGAAGCTGATGCCCGCCCCGGCCACGGGGTCGAACAGGTTCTTCATCACCTCGTCGCGGGCGGCCGGCGCGAGGCCGTACAGCACGTGGGCGGCGGAGTCGGTGATGGCCGCGCCGAAGCCGGACACGGTCTGGAACTTGACGTTCGGGTCCAGCCGGATCGTCGTCGCCCCCGAAGCCGCCGGGGTCTGCCAGCTCAGCTGCGTGTCCGCAGGCGTGGTGACGCCCGGCTGGGTGAGCCACTCGCGCACGGTCGGTGGCGCGGCCGTCGCCGGGCCGGTCACCATCGTGACGGCCGCCGCCGCGGCCGTCACGGTATACAGCACTCTTCTCAAGCGCGGCATGGTTTTCCTTCGTTTCGCTCGGGGATGGGGCGGGAAACAGCGCCGTCCCGGGCCACGCTGGCGGCCGTGACCGGGGGTCGCTCCCGACACAAACAGACCACCCCGCCGGTGACAAGATCCTTTTGTTACCCCCCAAGCGTTTCGCGTCGTTCAGGCGCTTTGTCCGCGAACTCGGTCGCCGCTCACCGGGACGAGCTCGAAGATCAGTACCCGGCCGGGCGGTTGTTGATCACGACGAGGCTGACGATCTTCCCGTCCCGCACGCTGAAGTAGTTGGACAGGATCACCTCGTCCGGCAGGTTCGTCTTGTCGTAGGTGCCGTCGTAGGCGCCGCGGACGATGGTGTCGCCGTAGTGGCCGGCCACCTCTCGCACGTCGATGGTGACCTTGTCCCCCACCATCTCCCGCTCCACCCAGCGGCGGATCGCGGCCCGGCCGGTGAATTCGCGGTGGTTGTCGTTGACGTAGGCGTCCTCGGCGAACGTGGCGACGATCGCGTCGGTGTCGAAGGCGTTGACGGCGGCGATGTGCTCGGCGATCACGCCGGTGAGCTCGGTGGCCACGGTGGTGTTCCCTTCTCTCACGGCCGGCCCGGGCGGCCGGCGGCGAAGACCACGTTCGGGCGTCCCGCGCGGGGAGGCGCAACCCGCGTTCCGGGACGGGACTCTCCCCCAGGGGGAGGCGGCAGACTGGCGGTATGCGGTCCTCCCTCGTGATCGGCGACTTCGCCCGGGCGACACACCTGAGCGTGAAGACGCTGCGCCATTACCACCGGATCGGCCTGCTCGTGCCCGCCGACGTCGACGAGCGCACCGGCTACCGGTACTACGGCACCGAGCAGATCCCCACCGCACAGGTGATCCGCCGGTTCCGCGGCCTCGACATGCCGCTGGAGCAGGTCCAGGCGGTGCTCGCCGCGCCCGACGTCGCGGCCCGCAACACCCTGATCGCCGCGCACCTCGACCGGCTGGAGGGCAACCTCGCCCGTACCCGGGACGCCGTCGCGTCCCTGCGCGACCTGCTGCGCGACCCGGCCGGGACGGCGCCGATCGAGATCACGCTCCGGACCGTGCCCGCCACCCCCGCGGCGGCCGTGCGCGCGGAGATCGACCTCGCGGACGCCACGCCGTGGTTCCAGGGCGCGATCGGCGAGCTGCGGGCGACGCTGGCCGCGCAGGGCCTGGCCGAGGCCGGCCCCGCGGGCGGGATCTACGCCACCGAGCTGTTCGCGGACGAGCACGGCGCGAGCACGGTGTTCGTCCCGTGCCGCGGCCCGGTGCGCCCGACCGGCCGGGTGGTGCCGTTCACCGTGCCCGCCGCCGAGCTGGCCGTAACGGTGCACACCGGCGGCCACGAGGACATCGACCGGGCCTACGGCGCCCTCGGCGGGTACGTCGCCGAACACGCGCTGGGCCTCGACGGCCCGATCCGCGAGTACTACCTGACCGGCCGCCATGACACGCCGGACGAGACGCGGTGGCGGACGGAGATCGGCTGGCCCGTGTTCGGGACCGGGGAGGTCACTCGATGACGTGCACGCCGGACCCGGCGATCCAGGGCTGCGGAGATCCCGAGGCTGCGGGGCACGGCGGGGCACGGTCCCACCTCGTCTGGCCGGACCCGGCGCGAGAACGGCAACGCCATCACCGGCGCCTGACACTCGATCGGACTTCGGCGACACACCAAGGAGAACTCCCCACCCGGCGCCTCCGCAGTCTTCACGCGCCGCGCGACTGTGGCCCGGGTTCGCGTACTCAAGTCCTTTGAGGATAGTTGGCAGACGGACCGGCGGCGGGCCCCAGCGAGGGGCCAATTCAGCTCCCCCGCGCCACCGCGGTTATCTTCGCTCGCACCCACCACGAGGAGGAGACCAGTGAGCGTTGTGCGCCACGGCGTGTACCTGCCGCCGTTCGGGCCGTTCGGGGAGCCGTCGGTGCTCGTCGACCTGGCGGTACGGGCCGAGGCGGCCGGGTGGGACGGGGTGTTCCTGTGGGACCACCTCGTCGCCGACGCGATGCCGATCGCCGATACGTGGACCACACTCGCCGCCATCGCGCAGGCGACCACGACGCTGCGGCTCGGCCCGATGGTCACGCCGCTGGCACGACGGCGGCCGTGGGGCGTCGCGCGGCAGGCGGCCACCGTCAGCCGACTCTCCGGCGGGCGGCTGGTCCTCGGCACCGGGCTCGGGTCCGACGAGTCCGGTGACTTCAGCCGGTTCGGCGAACCCGGCGGGCTCGCCGAGCGCTCGTCGCGGTTCGACGAAGGCCTCGAAGTGCTGCGCGCCATGTTGTCCGGCGACGAGGTGCGCCATCACGGCGAGCACTACCAGGTGACGCTGGAACCGGCGGCGCCACAACCGATCCCGGTCTGGACGGCCGCGTCCACCACCCATCCGCACGTGCTGGACCGAGCCGCCGCGAGCGACGGCTTCTTCCCCAACTCCGGCCCGCACCCGCCCGCGCCGGAAGAGCTGGCACGGCTGGTCACCCGGGTCCGTCCGGCCGGCCGCCCGTTCGACGTCGCCGTGGCCGGCAACGCGAGCCCGGCCTGGGACGAGCCCCCGACCATCGATTTGAGTGCGCTGGCCGAGGCGGGGATGACCTGGTGGATGGAGTCGCTCATCCACTTCGACCCGCTGGAGCTGTCGCTGGAAGTCGTCGACGCCGGGCCGCCCCGGGTTTGAAGAGCAGGGTCTGAAGAACGCTCACGCTGCCCGCGCCGCGCGTGCCTGTTAACGTCAGGGCACCGCGGTTAAGAGAATAGCCGTCACAATCCCGTGTCCCCCACCGTTTTCGCGCCGGGGACCAGGGCCCGTGCCGGCGTGCGACGCGGCCGGGCCCGCACTCTTTCCGAAAGGGCCCCTGTGACCGAAGACCTCGGAACACCCGCGACGACCGGAGCGGGCCGGCCGCCGGCGCTCGCGGTGAACGTGGCCACCACCCCCGGCGCGACGATCGTCTCGGTCTCCGGCGACATCGACGCCGCCGTCTCCGGCCTGCTGCGCGACCGGCTCGCGGTGGAACTCGGCCTCGGGCCGAAGGCACTTGTCGCGGACCTCGCCGAGGTGCCGTTCTGCGACTCCAGCGGGCTGGCGGTGCTGCTCGAGATCCGCACCCGCGCCGAGGAGTCCGGGATCCCGTTCCGCGTCGTCACCGAGCAGCGCGGGCTGCTGCGCCCGATCAGCCTGCTGCACCTCGACACCGTGCTGGAAGTCCACCCGGCGCTGGAATCGGCGCTGGACAGCGTCCGCCCGGCTTAGCGGCCGCGGCCTGATCTCCCGCGGCGGCACGGGGCGGCTGGCCGGGCAGCTCGCGATCGGGAGTCAGCCGGGTCCGTCGCTCGCGGACGCCAGCAGCGGCACCACCACGTCGCTGATCGGCATCGGGAGGCCATGGGCCCGGCCGCGCCGCAGGACAACACCGTTGCGGATATCCCATTCGAGCGGCCGGCCGGCTTCCCGGTCGGCGAGGATGGAGGTTCCCATGTCGGCCGGGTAGGCCTGGAAACCGTCGACGATCTCTTGCGGCACCTCGTCACCGAGGACCGCGCCTTCGGCCCGGGCGACCGCAAGGCACTCCCGCAGGTAGGCCAGGGCCAGCCGGGCGATGTCGGCGCGGCCGAACATGCCGGTCCGGCGGCCGCTGAGAACCATCAACCCGGCGACCGCGTTCTGGAGCAGCTTGCGCCACGCCACGGACGTGAAGTCCACGGCCAGGTCGACCGAGCACCGGGTGCCGCGCAGGGCCTCGAGCACCACGCGGGCCGCCGGCACGTCCGGCAGGGTCAGGCGGGCTTCGCCGCGCAGCCACACCGAACCGCCGGGCTGGACCTGCGCCGGGAACCACACGACCGCGGGCAGCACCGGGCCGCCGGGGACGTGGGGCGCGACGGTCGATTCCTGCTCGACGCCGTTCTGCAGAACGCAGACGACGGTGCCCGGATGGCACAACGCCGCCAGCCACGGCGCCGCCGCGCCGGCTTGTGTCGATTTGACGGCAAGGAAGACCAGATCGACTTTCTCTTCGGTCCGCGCCGGATCGATCCGCACCGGACCCGGCACGACGACAAGACCGTCGGCGTCCTGCAGCTCCAGGCGCTCGCGAGCCGTGCGGCCACAGAGCACCGGGGTGCGGCCGGCCTCGTGCAGCGCCGCCGCGACCGTGGTGCCGATCGCCCCCGGGCCCACAACTGCGACGGTGGGATTCATCGACGTCGTCCTCTTTCCGGATAGCGGATCTGGACCATGGCGGCCAGGTTACTGAGTCACGCGGGCCGACGCCGCCGAGCCGGACTCCGGCAATCCATCAACACCGAAACCAGGGCGTTGAGGATCCTGCTGCTCGTAGCATGGGGCGATGCGATCAACCGGGCGCGAGGATGACGCTGTTGCCGTGTGGGATGTCGCGCGGTCGTCGCGGCCCATGCCGGTCAGTGCCGTCCGCCAGTAGGCGCCGTCCGCGCGCAGCTTGACGATCTGCCGCCCGAGCAGGTCGTCCGGTGGGTTCTTTTCCTTCTCCGCGATGAGGCCGGCCATGTAGCCCTGGATGGCCGTCATGGCCGCCCACCGCTCCTCGGGCGGCGTCGACTGCTTGACCACCTTCACCGTGTGCTCCTGGAAGAACACATGGTCGGCGTAGGGCACACCCGGCATCTCGCAGATCACCAGCGACGGAACCGGCAGCGACACCGAGTCGGGCGGGTCCATGGCGATCAGGAAGCGCTCCTCGTCCGGCCGCCGGGACGCCGAACCCGCGAGACTGGCTCTTCTTCGCGGATCTCTTCGTACGCCGGCGGCGGCGCGAACGGGCACGTACGGGCCATGGGGAACTCGTGCTTCTCGGCGGTAGTCATGACGTTTTCCTTCCACGACGTCACGGACAGGCGATAGCGGCAGGACAGCGAAAAGCCGTGTGTGAACGGCAGAAGGAGCCGCGACGGACCACCGGGACCGGCAACACCGGCGGATTCAGCCTCGACCCGTCCCCTCGCGGGCGAAGTGCGGTTCCGCCGCTTCCAGTCGCGGTACCGAGATGCCCAGCCGTCGTGCTTCGGCCAGGGTGTCCCGGCAGACCTCGCGCGGCTCCTCGGCGTCGGGGTCGGAGTGCGCCGTGAAGCTCACGCGCGCGAGCGCGACATGAGCGGTCAGCCAGGCGAGCACGGGTGCCGTCAGCCAGACGGGCGCCCGGAACAGCAGCACACCGCCCCGGTGCCGTCGCAGGTCAAGGCCGCGCGCCTGGAGGAGCGGCAGCAGCTCCCGGCCGGCCAACAGCCCCTCGCGCAGGTCGCCCCTCGCCCCGGCCAGTTTGGACAGGGAACCCAGCCGCAGGCCCTGCGACAACAGGCCGGCATCCGACACGAAATGGACCCACAGCCAGCCGCGGAAGTCAGGCCGCTCCTTGATCCGGAGCCCGGCCTCGCGAAACGCCTGGCGCACGGCCTGCTCCCGGTCGGTCGGGGGCCGGCCGAGGGTGCCGAAGATGACCGACGGCAGCAGTGCCCCACGGAGCACGCCGTCCGCGCCGAAACCGCCACCGGCCTGGGGAAAGCCCCAGGCGATCCGGTCGGCGGGGAGGTCACCGATCGCGGCCGGCGGCTCGGTCCAGACGTTGCCGAAGACCAGCACCGTGGCCTGGCCGACACGCGGGGCCAGGAAGGCCGTCGCCTCCGCGAGGCGGTGGTGCGGCACGCTCAGCACGATCAGGTCGAAGTCGTGGTCCGGCTCCAGCGCCTCGCGGTAGCGCACCGGCCACTTCTCGACGACGCGCTGCCCCCACACCCGGCGCCGCGTATCGATCAGGTCGAGGTCCACCGCGTCCCCGTACGCCGCCGCGCGGCCCGGCCGGACGTAGAACTCGACGTCATGCCCGGCCTGTTCCAGGGCCCAGCCGTACACCGTGGCGATCACGCCGCGGCCGAACATCAGGATCTTCACGCTGCACCTCGTGGGATACGATCGATCTGGAGGAAATCTCCACTTTCAAAAAGAATATGGAGGTCATCTCCACTTGTCAACGCGAGGTAGCGCATGACCGCCCCCAAGCCGCTGCGGGCCGACGCCCAGCGCAAGCGTGACGCCCTGCTCGCCACGGCCCGGGAAGTCTTCGACGCCGGCGGCTTCTTCGACCTGCGCTTTGATGACTTCGCCCGCCTGGCCGGGGTGGGCACGGGCACGCTGTACCGCCACTTCCCCACCCGGGAGGCACTGGCCGAGGCGGTCTACCACGGCGAGATCGCCGCGCTGTGCGACCGTGTCCGCCAGTTGCGGACCGCGCTGCCGGCGGCGGAGGCTTTGGCGACCTTCCTACGCGGCATGGTCGACCACATAGCCACCCACGAAGGCCTGGCCCGGACGCTGGCCACGCTCATGGCCACCCGCTCGGGTGCCCTCGCCGAAGGCAGCCGGGCACTGGAGCAGGCTGTCACCGACCTGGTGGCCGCCGCCGTGCGGGACGGCACCGTTCGCGACGACGTGAATGCCGGGGCCGTGATGATGGCCCTGCACGGCATCGGCGCGGCCCATGACCGCCCCGATTGGCGGGCCGAGGCCGACGATGTCATCACCCTCGTGCTGGACGGGCTGCGCCGCCCGCTGTGACAAAGTGCGACACGAGGTCGCAGGCTGATGCCGGATCACACAGAACACTGGGGAACGCTTATGCAGTGGGGATTGAAGAGTCTCATCAACACGGAGCTCGCGGCGCACGTCGAAGAATCCCGGGCGGCCAACGCCGCGTCGGGGGGCGCGAGAGGCCCGAGCACCTTCGACGAGCTGCTGGAGGCACGAGCCAAGCGGGCCGCAGCCTCTTCACCTTCTGACTCGTCGGCTGTCGAGCAGGTAGTCGAAGCCGGCGGCCGGCGAGTGCCCGTGAGGATCCTCGCTCCCGGTGGCACCGTGCCGCGCGGCGTCTACCTGGACATCTCCGGCGGTGGCTTCTATCTGGGGATGGCGGCGCACGGAGACGCGCGTAACCAGCAGCTCGCGGACGCTCTCGGAATCGTCGTCGTGAGCGTGGACTACCGGCTCGCTCCGGAACATCCCTGGCCGGCCGCGCCCGACGACTGCGAAACAGCGGCACTGTGGCTCCTGGAGCACGCCGAGGCTCGCTTCGGCACGAAACGGCTGGCGCTCGGCGGTTTTTCGGCGGGAGCCACGCTTGCCATGACGACGCTGCTGCGCCTGCGCGAGCGCGGGGTCGTCGGCTCGTTCGCCGGTGCCGTGCTGCAGTTCGGCACGTACGACCTGAGCGGCCTGACCCCGGCGGGCCGGTTGATCGCCGACGAGTACTTCATCCAGGCCTACGCCGGTCAGGTGGCCGACCGCACCGCCCCGGACATCTCCCCGGTCTACGGCGACCTGCGCGGCCTGCCTCCACTGCTGATGGTCGTCGGCAGCGTCGACATCCTGCTGGAGGACAACATGGCCATGGCGGCCCGGGTGTCGGCCGCCGGCGGCGAAATCGACCTCCGGGTCTACCCGGAAGCACGGCACGGCTTCACCTCCCGTTCGACCGGCATGGCCAAAGCCGCGCTGCGCGACATCGAAGGTTGGCTCGCGGGCCGCTTCTCCGAGGCGTCCACTGCGACCGACTATCGCGCCCAACTGTCCAATTGAAACGCCTGCGACAACAGAGACGCGCATTCGAGGGGCCCACGTTGTGCATTTATCGCAGCAACAGCGGGACTATCTGTCTCCAAAAATCGTACAAAAGGGAAACCCCGGGAGCCGACTATTCCGACCGGTCCAGAACCACCCGATCGGCGGTCATCGCCACAAGATCAAGGTGATGTTCTTGATTGGTTCGCGGGCGAGGATCGCCCGGGATAAGGGGAGGAATACCAATGAAATTCGTTCATATCGCGGCGGCAGTAGCCGCGACAACCGTGGCGTTCGCGATGGCTGCCGGACCCGCATCCGCGGCCACGACGGCCGGGTCCGCGCCGCTGGCACAACAGCTGACCGCCCGGGGTGGAACGGTCGGCGCGGATGGCCAGTGGGTGCACATGCCCGACGGCACCGACGTCTCGGTGACGCCGATGTCGTTCTCCCAGTGCCCGTCCGGCTGGGTCTGCCTGTGGCAGGACGGCAACTACGGCGGCCGCATGCTGAAGTGGAGCTCTCCCGGCACGTCGATCGCGCACCTGTCGGACTACGGCTTCAATGACGAGATGTCGTCCTGGGCCAACCGGGGCACCCGCCTGGCCCGTTGGTGGGTGGACGCGAATTACAAGGGCACCAGCCACAACATGCCCGCGGACAGTTCCTCCGCCCACGGCGGCGACGACCAGGCGAGTTCACTCAAGATCTACTGACCATGGCCATGGTCGCAGCCCGGTGAAAAGGGCTGCGGCCATGGCAGTATCGCGTCCGAGAACGCCCGCCGCCGCCGATTTCCGTTCCGGCCGAGGGGAATGGGCGTCCACGCGCACGTCCACCGCGAGAATGCGGGTACATTCGTGAAATCGACGGCGGCGGGTGAGTTTTCCGCAATCGGCTTTTTTCCGAACGCAAGGCCCGGAAAATCGACGCCACCACACCCGGCCCCGGTCGGCCCGCCGAGTTCACCTGCGCGCTTTCAGTGCACTGGTGCCCCGACGGGCCTAGTGTCCTTCTATGAGTGATTCGACGGATCTGCCCAGGTTCCCCCAGGACGTCTCCCCCGGGCCCGCCGGCGCCGCGACGCCGCGGCCCGGCACCATCAACGGCGCCTTCTGGGCGTTCCTGGCCGCGACGGTGATCAGCATCGTCAGCGGCCTGCTGGTGCTCACCCAGCGCGACACGCTGGCCGACGCCTTGCGCAAGTCCGACACGGGGCTGACCGCCCAGCAGGTCGACCAGGCCACGACCGTCGCGCTGGTGGCGGCGGTCGTGATCGCGGTGATCATCGCGTTGCTGTACCTGCTGTTCGCGGTCAAGCTGCGAGCCGGCCGCAACTGGGCGCGGATCGTGCTCACCGTGCTCACCGCGCTCCAGGTGCTCTCCCTGCTGGCCGGCAGCGGCGGCAGCTGGATCGGGTATCTCAGCTGCCTCGCCGCGGTGATCGGTGTGGTGCTGTCGTTCCTGCCCGAATCGAGCGCCTACATCACCGCGGCGAGGACGGTCCGGCGGTAACCCACCCGGGACGGCGGCTGGCGACCCTAGTGCAGATGCACTAGGCTGAATCGTGGTTAAGCCACCAGCCGCCGAGTTTCTTCCCGCGTGCCGGGAGGGCCGGTGCCGCTCGGCCGGAGCCCCGGGTTCCGGCCGGCCACCGCCCGGTGTGTGGCCGACGAGAGGCAGGCCGCGATGAGCGCCCTACGCCGAACTGCCAGCAAGGCCAGACCGCTGCCCGCCGACGCGGTCGGCGGGCTCGAGCTGCACGTCCACCGCCCGATGCCGGGCGCCGCCGTGATCGAGGTGATCGGCGAGGTGGACCTGTGCACGGCCCCACGGCTCGCCGAAGTCGTGGAGTCACGGATCCGCAGCACGGTCGGCATCGTGATCGTCGACCTGGGAAAGACCACGTTCCTGGCCGTCAGCGGCCTGCGGACGCTGCACCACCTGCAAACGCTGGCCCACGACCGCGACGTCGACTTCTACGTCGACCCCGGCGACTCGCACCCCGTGCGACGGCTCCTGGAACGGCTGCCCCTGGGCTGCGAACGCCCGGGCATCGCCGCGAGCCTCGGCCGGACGAGCCGCCTGCCTTCGCCGCGCGGTATCACTACCTGACCCGCTCGCCGCCGTCTGTCCACTTCGGATAGACGGCGGTGTCGTGCAGCGGTGAAGGGGCGCATCCCGCTGGACCGCCGGGCCCGGACATGAGGATGGCCCCCGGCCGGAGCCAGGTCGGGGGCCATCGTCGCGGGGTCGGTGTGGAAGGCTCGCGGTTCGCCACGCGGAGAACCGGGCTTTTCCGTAGCCACGACCACCCATGTCAACACGGCCGGTGGTGATCGGTATTCCCGCTCACCCGGCGCCGAGGCCAAGGCAGGTGGACGCCGAAGACCGTGCCCGGCGCCGCCCAGTTCTACCCCGGAAAGCTCCGGACGCTCAGCTGGGCCCGGGGTCGCGGAAGTCGTCGGGGCTGACCTCGTCGAGCAGGTCCCGGAACTGGCGGATCTGGTCCTCGCTGGTTTCCGGGGGGCCGTCGAGCGGGTCGGCCGCCAGGCCGGCGCCGAGGACGTCCGCCGCCTCGTCGGCGTTGGCCACCGTGACGTCGACGGCGGCCTCCTCCAGCACCGCCTCGGCCACCTCGATGGGCGCGTTCGCGCGCAGCCCGACGGCGATCGCGTCGCTCGGGCGGGCCGAGACGCGCACGCCGTCGTCCAGCACCAGGTCGGCGTGGAAGATGCTGTCGCGCAGCTCGGTCACCTCGATCTGCACGACCCGCTGCCCCAGCGCCGAGACCACGTCGAGGATCAGCTCCACCGTGCCCGGCCGGGGCGACGCGGTCCGTTCCTGCGCCGCGGCCAGCTCCTGCGCCTCGGGCGCGCCGATCGTGATGGCCAGCCAGCGGCGCAGACCGGCCTCCTCCCGCAGCAGTACAACCGGCGCCACTTCCTGCGCGACGACGGCCAAGCCCTGGACCCGCACCTGCACCATGTGGTTCACCCGCTTCCGAATGAGGTCTCCCCGGGGTTGGACTACCCAGCGGCCCCTGCTCGTATCCCCCAGCTTATTCGCTCAGTGGGACTGCCGCGCCGGGCTCGGCCACTCGGCAGCTCCGACTGCGCCGACAGGCCTGATCCCGACGGGCCGCCGGCTCAGCGCTTGTCCTTCAAACTGCCGATGCCGAGCGACGTGTCCGGCTTCGTCCGGTCCTCGATCTCGGCGACGTAACTCTCCGGGTCGACGTCGCTGGTGTCGAGGTCGCGGGCGCCCTCATGGTTCTTCTTGAACTCCAGGAACCGCCGGCCCAGCTCGTCCCGCAGGGCGGGGCCGGCGTTGCGGCGGAAGTCGGCGAGCGCGTCGTCCTCCTCCTCGGCCATGTGCTCGCTGTTGGCCTCGCGGGCCCGCCGGACGGCGGCCAGCCACGGGGCGCTGCCGACCGGGTGCAGCCCGGCGTCGCGGACGCCGTCCCGGATGTCGTTGTGGTCGCCGACGGCGTCGAGGGTCTCGTCCTCCGCGTTGTCCCCGCGCGGGATCAGCTCGGGGTAGAAGATCTCCTCCTCGGCGGCGGCGTGCACGTCGAGCAGGTCCGCCAGCGGCTGCCACACCTCGGCGAGCCGCGCGGGGTCGTCGAGGTCGTCGAGCGCGGCGAACTGCCGCCGGAACCAGTCGTGGTCGTCGAGGATCAGGCTCGTGATGTCCGGCATGCCCCTGTCTTACCCCGGGCCGGGGCCGCGGGAAACCAGGACGCGCGAAAGCCGTCACGCCGCATTTTCACCGACCACCGTTCAGGTGAACTGCGAGACCGCCGCGACGAACTCGGCCGCCACGTCGTAGAGCTTCTTGTTGCCGTCCTGGGAGCGTTTCACCAAGCGCCGGAAGGCTTCCTCGGCGTCGATCCGGTGCGCGGCCATCAGGATGCCCTTCGCCTGGTCGATCACCGCCCGGGTCTCCAGCGCGCGGTTGAGCTGCGCGACAAGCTCCTTCGCGTCGAAGTAACGGCGCGCGCTGCGAAGCCCGAACACGACTGTCGCCGTGTACAGCTCCAGGATTTTCACCTCCAGCTCGCTGAACCCGTGCTCGCCGAAGCCGAACAGGTTCATCGCGCCGCTCATGTCCTCGTCCACGGTGAGCGGCGCGGCCAGGAAACTCGCGACGCCGAGGTCCCCCGCCGAGGACGCGAACCGCGGCCACTGGTCCGCCACCGCGCCGACCCCGACGCGCACCGGCGCGCCCGTCTCGGCCGCGCGGAGGCAGGGCCCGTCGCCGATGCGGTACTGCTCGCGGTCGAAGTTCACCGCGCGCTGGTCGGTGCTCGCGACGGTCTCGGCGACGCCGTCACGCACCAGGGTGATGCTGGCCATGTCGGCCCCCACGACCACCTGGACGACGTGCTCGCAGACCGCCTGCAGCATCTGTCCGAGGTCGAGTTCCCGCTGGTCCAGCATCGCGGTCAGTGACTCCATCGCCACGGTGACCTCGTCGAGCCGCGCGGATAGCCGTTCCCGGCCGCCGGTCATGGATTCGCCGCCCCTTCGTTTGGTAGCTGAAGGGCGCTGCAGACCAGGCAAGACCCGGGCGCGCGCCAGTACTGGCCGCTAGCGCTTTAACGGGTCCGCGAGGACATTACTGCATCCCGGTGTCCCGGCCGCCGGGCGGTGGTCCCGCGCTCCGGACGCCGTTTCCCCGCCCGTCCGCCCGGGTAGCCGGGTAGGTCCGCCCCGAACGCCGATGCCCGCGAAGGAGACACGATGAGCCAGCCTGACCGGGACACCCTCGCCCACCACCTGGCCGAGGTCGAATACCCCTGCGGCCGCGAAGAGCTCCTGCGCCGGGCCGCGGCCGCCGGTGGCGGCGACGCCCTGCTCGGCCCGCTCGGCGCCCTGCCGCCCGGCGTCGACTACGCCGGCTTGGACGCGGTGTGGGGCGCGGTCAGCTCGGCCCACCCGGCCTGACCCGCCCGGCAACGGCTCTTTCCGGCTGAAGACCGGTGAAAGCGCGGGCCGAGGTGTCAGGCACCGGCCGAGTGGGTAAACGGGTCGCATGGACAACGAGGGACCCGGCAGCGCGCCCCGCGGCGGGCTGCCCGCGGTGGACCGGCTGCTCGACGAACTGATCGAGCTGCGAGTGCCCGCGGACACGAGCCAGATACCCCTGGTGCGGATGCTCGCGCAGGCCGTGGTGGTGCGCGCGGACTACGGCCTGGACGCCATCGCCGACGCGAAGATGGCGGTCGACGAGGCCTGCGCGCAACTGGTGGAACTGGCGGACCTCGGCGCGACGATGACCTGCCGGTTCCTGGTGGCGCCCGAGGGCGTCCACCTCACCGTGGAGACGCAGTCGCGGCACACCCAGCCGCCGAGTGACCGGTCCTTCGGCTGGCACGTGCTCACCACCCTGGCGCACTCGGTGCGGGCGCGGTGCGTCCCGGTGCCCGGCGACACCCTCAACACCCTCTCCATCGACCTCGACCTGGGCGCCGGGACGGCGACGGGGTGACCGGGAACCAGCCGGCCACCCGCCGCCGGGACGAATACGCCCACACCGCGCCGCTGTTCGAAGAGCTGGCGGGGCTCGACGCGGACGACCCGCGCCGGCCCGGGCTGCGGGATCGGCTCGTGACCGAGTTCCTGCCCGTGGCCGAGCACATCGCCACCCGGTTCACCGGCCGCGGCGAGCCGCGGGAGGACCTCGTGCAGGTCGGCCGGATCGGGCTGATCAACGCGATCGACCGGTTCACCCCCGACCGCGGCCCGGACTTCCTGTCCTTCGCCGTGCCGACGATCATGGGCGAGATCCGCAGGCACTTCCGGGACACCGGCTGGTCGGTGCGCGTGCCGCGCCGGCTCAAGGAGCTGCACCTGGCGCTCAGCCGCGGCTCCAGCACGCTTTCGCAGACGCTCGGCCGCGCGCCGACGCCGACCGAGCTGGCCCAGCACCTGGACCTCGACATCGCGGAAGTCCACGAAGGACTGATCGCGGGCAACGCGTACCAGACCCTCTCGGTCGACAAGCCGGTCCACGACGACGCCGAGCCCCTGTCGCTGGCCGACACCCTCGGCGAGGAGGACTCGGAGCTGGAGCAGATCGAGAACCACGAGGCGCTGCAACCACTTCTGCGGGAGCTGCCGAAGCGCGAGCGCACCATCCTCGTGATGCGCTTCTTCGGCGGGCTGACCCAGACGCAGATCGCCGACCGCGTCGGCATCTCGCAGATGCACGTGTCCCGCCTGCTCGCCCAGACCCTCGAACAGCTGCGCGGCAAGCTGACCGGCGAGCCGTGAGCCGCCGCGCACGCAGTCACGGGGACGCTCGCAGTCACGGGGACGCAGTGCGCGGCACCCCGGTCCCGGTCTTCGCCGCGCTGCTCGGGCTGCTGGTCGCCGTCCGCCTCGTGGTGCGGCGGCGCTCGCGCGGCCACCGTGCCCGACGGTAAAAAGCCCGTTCCCCCGGTGGGGGCGGGATCGTTGTCGCCCTACCGCTGATCTGCGAGGATGCGGTTCCGTCCCAGACTCTAGGAGCACCCGGTGGCCACTCGACTGAACCCGTACATCTCCTTCCGCGACAACGCCCGGCAGGCCCTCGAGTTCTACCGCGACGCGCTCGGCGGCGAGTTCACCGTGAGCACGTTCGGTGAGTCCGGGATGCCGGACTCCCCCGAGGCCGGCTTGATCATGCACGGCCAGCTCGAGACCGATTCCGGCTTCACGCTGATGGTGGCCGACACGCCGTCGGGCATGGAGTACAGCCCGGGCACGAACATCTCGGTCAGCCTCAGCGGCGACAGCGGCGACGAACTGCGCGGCTACTGGGCCAAGCTCTCCGACGGCGGCACCGTGTCCGTGCCGCTGGAGAAGCAGATGTGGGGCGACGAGTTCGGCATGTGCGTCGACCGGTTCGGCATCTCCTGGATGGTCAACATCGGGCAGCCGCAGGCCTGAGCCGGGGACGGTTCCCGGCCGCCGCCCCCGGGTACCCGTGGGGTCGAGCCCTGTCCCAACCGGAGGAGACGCGATGCGGGTCGTGATCGTCGGCGGCGGGTTCGCCGGTTACCACGCGGCGAAGACGCTGCTGAAGACCGCCGGCGACGGCACCGAGGTCGTCGTCCTGAACCCCACCGACTACTTCCTCTACCTGCCCCTGCTGCCGGAGGTCTCGGCCGGGATCCTGGACCCGCGGGCCATCACCGTGTCGATCCCGGACACGCTGCCGGGGGTGCGGCTCGCGCTCGGCAAGGCGACGGCCGTCGACCTCGACGGGCACGCCGTCACCTACACCGATCCCGAGGACCACGAGCACCGGCTGTCCTACGACCGGCTGATCCTCGCCGCCGGCAGTGTGAACAAGCTGCTGCCGATCCCCGGCGTCGCCGAGTACGCGCACGGGTTCCGCGGGGTGCCGGAGGCGCTGTACCTGCGCGACCACGTCACACGCCAGATCGAGCTGGCCGCGGCTGCCGAGGACCAGGCGGAGCGCGACGCCCGCTGCACGTTCGTGGTCGTCGGCGCGGGCTACACCGGCACGGAGGTCGCCGCGCAGGGCCCGGACTTCACGACGGCGCTCGCCGCCCGGCACCCCGAGCTGAAGGGCCAGCGGGTCCGCTGGCTGCTGCTGGACGTCGCGGACAAGGTGCTGCCCGAGCTGAACCCGCGGCTCGGCCGGACCGCCGACCAGGTGCTGCGCGCACGCGGCGTCGAAGTCCTCATGGGCACGTCCGTCGACCACGCCGGACCGGACGGCGTCAAGCTCACGAACGGCGACACCGTGCCGACCCGGACGCTCGTGTGGTGCGTCGGCGTGCGACCGGATCCGTTCGTCTCCGACCTGGGCCTGACCACGGCGAAGGGCCGGATCGTCGTCACGGCGCAGCTGAACGTGCCCGGGCGCAAGGAGGTGTTCGCCTGCGGCGACGCCGCCGCGGTGCCCGACCTGACGCAGCCCGGCGCGTACACCGCGATGACCGCGCAGCACGCCGAACGGCAGGGCAGGCTCGCCGGCCGCAACGTCGCCGCGTCGCTCGGGCACGGGCGCGCGGGCACGTACCGCCACCACGACCTCGGGTTCGTCGTCGACCTCGGCGCCGGCCGCGCCGCGGCGAACCCGCTGCACGTCCCGTTGTCCGGCTGGCCCGCGAAGCTCGTCACCCGCGCCTATCACCTGTTCGCCATGCCGGGCAACCGGCTGCGCACGGCCACCGGCTGGGCGCTGGCGGCGGTGAGCCGGCGCCCGACCGTCCAATGGGGACTGGTGCGCGGGGCCGCCGTGCCGCTGGACACGGACTCGCCCGAGCTGCCGAGCCTGCGCCGCTGAATCATTGACAGCGGAGTCATTTACCGCCGAGTCATTGACCGCCGGACGTTTAGCACCACCGCGGCGGCGGTACCCGTGGCCAAGAGAAGAAACCGTTGCCGGGCAAGGAAGACCCGCCTCGGTGACGGAGGCCACCGAAAGGACTGCTCCATTATGGACACCCAGGCGATCGGCGACCTCACCGCGGCCCGCGGGCCGTTCGCGTCGGTCCACTTCGACGATTCGCACCACACGGAGGACGCGGCCAAGCGGCTGCGGCTCCGGGTCAAGGAGATCACCGTCGCGCTCGCCGACCAGGGCGCGGACGAGCCGACCGTCGAGGCGCTCGTCCGCGCGATCGAGGACGCCCCGCCGCCCGTCGGCGAAAGCGGCCGCAGCCTGATCGCCGCGCACGGCGCGGTGCTGCTCGACGAGCATCTGGCCGGGCCGCCGGCCACGCAGGTGGTGCGCTACTCCGACCTGCCGTACCTCGTGCCGCTGGCGAGCCACGCGGCCGGGCGCCCGCCGTACCTCGTGGTGGTGGCCGACCGGGTCGGCGCCGAGATCACCACCTACGGCGAGGGGGCGCCGCGCGCCGAGAGCGTGAACGGGCACCCGCTGAGCGCCGGTGACACCGCGCACAAGGATCTGCAGAGCCGCGCCGAGGAGACGGCGAAGCAGAACCTCGAAGAGGTCGCCCGGCGCGTCGCGAAGACGGCCGAGCGCGCCGGCGCCGAGCTGGTCGTGCTGGCCGGCGAGGTGCAGGCCCGGACCGCGCTGCACGACCTGCTGCCCGAACGCGTCCGGCGGGTCAGCACCGCCGTCGAAGGCGGCAGCCGGGCCCCGGGCTCGTCACGAGACGAACTCGACCGCCGGGTGGCGGAACTGCTGATGAGCCGGCGGCTCTCGGCACTGGACGACGTCGCCGAGCGCTTCCGCGCGGAGACGGGCCGCGGCTCGGGCCTCGCGGTGAGCGGGCTGGCGGGCGTGACGGCCGCGCTGGCCGAGGCGAACGTCGAGACGCTGCTGGTGGGCGAGCCCGGCAACGCGGTCGTGTACACCGGCCCGGAGCCCGTGCAGGTCGGCACCGCCAAGCCCCGGCTGGACGCCCTCGGCGTGCCCGACCCGAGCCGGCACCGCGCCGACGAGGCCGTGCCCTACGCCGCCTTCGCCACCGGCGCCGAGCTGGTGGTGATGGACGAGCGGCTGCGCCTGGCCGACGGGTTCGGCGCACTGCTGCGCCATTCCTGACGGCTCAGGCCGTCACTTCGACCACAGCACCGACCGGCAGGCTGTCGAAGAACACCGCCGAGTCGGCGTCGGTCAGGTGGATGCAGCCGTGGGAGGGCTGGTCCAGTGCGCCGGCGTGGAAGGCGATGCCGCCGGCCGCGAAGAACACCGAGTTGGGCATGGGGTCGCCGTACTCGCTGCTGGTGTGGACCTTGTCCTTCCACGCGACGCGGAAGGTGCCGACCGGCGTCGGCTGGGTGGCGTCGCCCGGCTCCATCGGCACCGGGCCGTGCACGATCGCGCCGTCCTTCAGCAGCCAGGCCAGCCGCAGCGAAAGGCTCGCGCACGCCCCCGTCTTCACCGCGCACGGCGGCGGTGGCGGCGCCGGGGTGGTCGAGCTGGGTGTCGCCGGGAAAGTGTTCGGCGGCGCGGCGCTCGGCGGCGCGGGCAGGCTCGACGCCGGGGGCGACGGCTCGGTCGCCGCTTGCGCCGAGCACCCCGTCACGGCGGCGGCCACGGCCACCAGCAGCCCGGCCGCGTAGCTCTTCGCCCGCATCGAAACCCGCCTCCTCGTCTTTGTCCATGGTGATCGACGGGCCGGGGTTCCGGAAGGTTGAGTCCGTGACCACGAACACTGCCCGCGGAAGATGTTGACGCATCAGCAACCGTGCTATTTTCGAGGGCAGGACCAACGAGGAAGTGGACATGGAACTCGGTATCTACAGTTTCGGCGACCGGCCCCCGGACCCGCTGACCGGCGAGCAGGTGCCGGTCGCGCAGCGGCTCGCGGAGACCGTCGAGCGGATCAAGCTCGCTGACGAACTCGGCCTCGGCTTCTACGGCCTGGGCGAGCACCACCTGGAGAACTACGCCATCTCCAACCCGGCCACGGTGCTGGCCGCGGCGGCGAGCGTCACCGAGCACATCACGCTGTCGAGCGCCGTCACCGTGCTCTCGACCGAGGACCCGGTGCGCGTCTACCAGCAGTTCACCACGCTCGACCAGCTGAGCAAGGGCCGCGCCGAACTGCTGGCCGGCCGCGGCTCGTTCACCGAGTCGTTCCCCCTGTTCGGCGCCGACCTCGGCGACTACGACGCGCTGTACGAGGAGAAGCTGGCGCTGCTCCTGCGCATCGACCGCGAGGACCCGATCACGTGGTCGGGCCGGTTCCGCCCGCCGCTGGAGAACGCGCACGTCTACCCCCGGCCGTACGGCCGCCGGCTGCGCATCTCCGTCGGCACCGGCGGCAACCCGGAGTCCTCGATCCGCGCCGGCCTGCTGGGCCTGCCCGTGGTGTACGCGGTCATCGGCGGCCAGCCGGAGCGTTTCGCCCCGCTCGTGGACCTCTACCGCCGCGCGGGCGAGGCCGGCGAGCACGCCCCCGAAGACCTCGGCGTGACCATGAGCGCGATCGGCCTGATCGCCGAAAACTCCCAGGACGCCAAGGAAAGCTTCTACCCGTACTGGCTGGAAACGATGAAGTACGGCGCCAAGGCCCGCGGCTGGTCGATCCCGTCGAGGGCCGAGTACGACTCGTACACCCACAACGCGCAGTCGCTGTTCACCGGCAGCCCCGCGGAAATCGCCGAGCGGCTCATCACTGTGGGCAAACTGACCGGCGCCGACCGGTACGCGATGCAGATGGACTGGTCCGGGGTGCCGCACGCCAAGATCATGAAGGCCATCGAACTGCTGGGCACCGAGGTACTTCCCGCCGTACGCAAGGAACTCCCCGCACTGCCGTAAAGGGCTCGTGAGTGTTTATGACGGTTAGAACCGTCATAAACACTCACGAGTCTTTCAGCAGAACTGCCGGGTAGGCCCGGCCAGCAGCGCCGCCCGCTCCACCGCCACGCGCACCACCTCGCCCGGTGCGCAGCACGCCTCCACCAGCCCGGCGACGCGGGCCGCCTCCGCTCCGAATGTCTTCTCCCCCACCGAAACCGCCCGCCAGGCCGGCCCCGCGTGCCGTCGCAGCACCGCTTCGACTTCCGGGGTCAGCACCGCCGCCGCGGCCAGCCCGAGCTGTCCCTCCGACATCACCCGGGCATCGGCCGCCGCGGCCAGCGCGTACCCCGCCCCCAGCGCATCGCCGCCGATGGCCGCCACCACCGGCGTCGGATGGTGGGCCACCGCCAGCACGGCGCGCTCCAGCAGCTCCGGGTCCCCGCCGGCCCAGCCCCGCGAGAACACGTCGTCCCAGCCGGTCAGCACCACCGCGTACGAGTCACCCACATAGCGCAGCGCGGCGACCACTCTGTCCAAAGTAGACGGAGTGAGCGCCCCGCACCGGTGCTCGTGCATCCGCACCACGGCCACCCCGTGGGCATGCTCCAGCTCGATCATGCCCCGCCTCTCCGAACGCCCGTCACCAGCGGATTCTCACGACGGGATGTCGATGCCGTAATCGCGGATCTTGCGGTAGATCGTGGCCCGGGACATGCCGAGCGCGTGCGCGGCGCGGGACTTGTTGCCGTCCGCGTCGAGCAGGGCCCGCACGATCGCGTCCCGTTCCAGTGACTCCAGCGGGTTCAGCACGCGCTTGACCACGGTCCGGCACTCCGGCGGCAGGTCCTCCGGCTCGATCACGCCGGCGCGGCGCGTGTGCACCACGGTCCGCAGCACCCGGCGCAGCTGGGCGACGTTGCCCGGCCATTCGTTGCGCAGCAGCAACTGCAGCGCGCCCGGCGAGCAGTGCAGCAGCGGGCCCTTGCCCAGCTGGGCCAGCAGGAACGGCACCAGCGCCCGGACGTCCTCGATGTGGTGACGCAGCGGCGGCGCCGAAACCGACGTCGGGAAGTGGCGCATCAGGTCGGCGTCGAGGCCGTCCTGGCGGCCCTCCGAAACCGTGGCGACGCCCCAGACCCGAGCGTCCAGCCGGGCCTCGTCGAGCACCTCGGCCAGCGCCCGCTGTTGTTTGGCCGGCAACGCATCCAGGTGCCGGAAGACGATCGAGCCGAGCCCCTTCCGCAGCGCCTCGCGCACCCGCGTCTCCCACTCGCCGCCACCGGCCAGCTCGACGACCTCGCACGGCGCGCCGGCCGTCGCGGCCGAGTGCGCGGCCCGCGAGAGGGCGAGCTTGCCGCTGCCGGCCTCACCCTCGACGACGGTCCACTTCCGGTCCCGCGCGAAGCGGCCGATCGAGTGACACGCGCGCGCCCACAGCGCGCCGGTCCCGACGATCCCGGGCAGCACGGGCTGCCGGGAGTCGGCGCGCGCGGCGACGACCTCCGGCTCCTGCAGCAGCCGGGCCCGCACCACGCCGCCGGCCGGGCCGACGTCGCTGGAGACCGGGGTGTACGAAAGCCGCGCGCGGGCGCCGCTCGGCAGGTCCATCGACAGCGAGCGGTCGGACTGCGTGTTGAGCGCCTCCACCGCCCGCGCGAGCAGCGCGGCCTGGTCCTCGGGCACGAGCAGCTGCCGCGCGTGGTCGTTGAGCATCACCAGGTCGTTGTTGACCGCGAGCACGATGCCCTGCCCGCGCCGGCACGCCCGCAGGTACGCCGAAAACAGGCTCAGCTCGCGAAGGCCGACCTGGTTCGTCATCTCCGTCTCGATGTCGTGCGCGGTCGCCTTCGCCAATGCCAGCAGCAACGGCCCGGCGTCCTTGCGCCAGCACGTCAGGTCGAGCAGCCCGAGCACCTGCCCGGAGATCGGGTGCCGGATCGGGACGCCGGCGCAGGCGAGCGTGTCCAGGTTCTCCGCGTAGTGCTCGTGGCCGAACACCGCGGTCGCCTGCCGCCCTTCGAGGGCCGTGCCGATCCCGTTCGTACCAACGAACTCCTCGGCGTAACTGAAACCACGGGCCAGCTGCACCCGGTCGAGGTACCGCTCGAGCGGCCGGTCCTCCGTCCGGCGGTCGAGCACCAGCGCCTGGTCGTCGGTCAGGATGACGCTGACCGCGAGATCGCTGAGCTTGTCCTGGAGGCCGTCGAGCACCGCGCTCGCGCTCTGCAGCAGCGGCGTCTCGAGATCGGGGTCCTCGACGAAGGGCGTCACGACGTGGTCCGCGGCCACCTGGTGGGTCCGCGAACGCGACCAGGAAGCCAGGATCGTCTTGCGGACCGACCCTGAATCCACCTCTTCGGTGCACAGGAACTGTTCCCTGGCCGTCGCGAGCCTGTCCGGCGACGCGAGGGAGCCGGTGGAGTCGGTCAATGCCTCACCTCCCGGCGCTTGGGCGTCGTACGGCCCGGCCGGCGCACGACGTCGTGTTCTGGCCACCATAACCGCAGGGCCGAAGGCCGCCTGTCTCAAATTGAGACCGCCATCACATGCTACTCGCGATGTAGTCCTCTCATCCGGACGGCGACGTGCGAGCCGCATCCGGTGCCCGGCGGCGCACACCGCTGTCACGGGGACCGGATCACGACCGCGAGTGGCGCGAACGAGCCAGCCAGGAACTGCCGACGACCGATCCCAACGGAGGTACGGCGTGAGTCGACAAAGTCTGAGCAAGGCCCACAAGAAGATCACGGAACTGTCGTGGGAACCGACCTTCGCGACCCCCGCGAAGCGCTTCGGCACCGACTACAAGTTCGACAAGGCACCCAAGAAGGACCCGCTGAAGCAGATCCTCCGCTCGTACTTCCCGATGGAGGAGGAAAAGGACAACCGCGTCTTCGGCGCCATGGACGGTGCTATCCGCGGCAACATGTTCCGCCAGGTCCAGGAGCGGTGGATGGAATGGCAGAAGCTGTTCCTTTCGATCATCCCGTTCCCGGAGATCTCCGCGGCCCGCGCGATGCCGATGGCGATCGACGCGGTGCCCAACCCGGAGGTGCACAACGGCCTCGCGGTGCAGATGATCGACGAGGTCCGGCACTCGACGATCCAGATGAACCTCAAGCGCCTGTACATGAACCACTACATCGACCCGGCCGGGTTCGACATCACGGAGAAGGCGTTCTCCAACAACTACGCGGGCACGATCGGGCGGCAGTTCGGCGAGGGGTTCATCACCGGTGACGCGATCACCGCGGCCAACATCTACCTGACCGTGGTCGCCGAGACCGCGTTCACCAACACGCTGTTCGTCGCGATGCCCTCGGAGGCGGCGGCCAACGGCGACTACCTGCTGCCGACGGTGTTCCACTCGGTGCAGTCCGACGAGTCGCGCCACATCAGCAACGGTTACTCCATCCTGCTGATGGCGCTGGCCGACGAGGACAACCGGCAGCTGCTGGAGCGGGACCTGCGCTACGCCTGGTGGAACAACCACTGCGTCGTGGACGCCGCGATCGGCACCTTCATCGAGTACGGCACGAAGGACCGCCGCAAGGACCGCGACAGCTACGCCGAGATGTGGCGCCGGTGGATCTACGACGACTACTACCGCAGCTACCTGATCCCGCTGGAGAAGTACGGCCTGAAGATCCCGCACGACCTGGTCGAAAAGGCCTGGGACCGGATCATCAACGGGTTCTACGTGCACCGCGTGGCGCAGTTCTTCGCCACCGGCTGGCCGGTCAACTACTGGCGCATCGACCCGATGACCGACACCGACTTCGAGTGGTTCGAGGCCAAGTACCCGGGCTGGTACAACCAGTTCGGCAAGTGGTGGGAGGCCTACAGCCGGCTCCGTTACCCGGGCAAGAACAAGCCGATCGCCTTCGAGGACGTCGGCTACGAGTACCCGCACCGCTGCTGGACCTGCATGGTCCCCGCGCTGATCCGCGAGGACATGGTGGTGGAGAAGGTCGACGGCCAGTGGCGCACCTACTGCTCGGAGACCTGCGCCTGGACCGACACGACCGCGTTCCGCGGCGAGTACGAGGGCCGGGAGACGCCGAACATGGGCCGGCTCACGGGCAAGCGCGAGTGGGAGACGCTGTACGACGGGATGGACCTCGCCGACATCATCTCCGACCTCGGCTACGTCCGCGACGACGGGAAGACCCTGATCCCGCAGCCGCACCTGAACCTCGACGACGCGAAGAAGCTCTGGACGCTCGACGACGTCCGCGGCATTCCCTTCGGCAGCCCCAACATCGCGCTCAACAAGATGTCGGACGCCGAGCGCGAGGCGCACGTCGCCGCGTACAAGGCGAACCCGAACGTCACGGTCGCCTGAGATACCGCACCCCGACCGGTTCCCGCCGGGGTGCCCGGGTTCGAGTCCCGGGCACCCCGGTGGGTGCCCCCACCCCAGGAAGGCCGTCCATGGGCGAGAAGCACAAGATCCGGTTCGAACCCGTCGGCATCGACATCGAGGCCGACGAGGACGAGACGATCCTCAACGCGGCCTTCCGGCAGGGCGTCATGCTCATGCACGGCTGCAAGGAGGGGCAGTGCTCGGCGTGCAAGTCCTTCCTGCTCGAAGGCGACCTGCAGATGGACCGGTACTCCACGTTCGCGCTGGCCGACTACGAGAACGAAGAGGGCTACGTGCTGCTCTGCCGCGGGCACGCGTACTCCGACCTCGAAATCGAGCTGGTCAACTACGACGAGGACATGATCCGGTCCGGCCTGCCGGTCGTCACGGCGGGGACCACGGTGGAGTCGATCGCCGGCCTCACCCACGACATCTCGCTCGTGCGGCTGAAGCTGGATCCCGAGGCCGGCCTGCGGTTCCACCCGGGGCAGTACGTCGACATCGCCATCCCCGGCACCGAGGAGCACCGGTCGTTCTCGATGGCCAACACCTCCGTCGTGGACGGGGTGCTCGAGTTCATCATCAAGCGCTACCCCGGCGGGAAGTTCTCCGGGCTGCTGGAAGGAACCCTGACCGCGGGCGACCCGCTTTCGGTGACCGGGCCGTACGGCACGTTCACCCTGCGGGTCAGCTCGGACCGGCGGCTGGTGTTCGTCGGCGGCGGGGCGGGCATGTCGCCCATCCTGTCGCTGCTGCAGCAGATGGCGGACAGCGGCAACGAGAGGGAGGCCGTCTACTACTACGGCGCCCGCACCGAGCGGGACCTCTTCCACCTCGAGCAGATGGCGGAACTCGCGCGGCAGCTGCCGAACTTCACCTTCGTGCCGTGCCTTTCCGAGAGCGCGCCCGAGGGCTGGCCGGGTGACGGCGAGGGCGAAACCGGGCTCGTCACCGAAGTGCTGGAACGCCGGGAGGCGAACCTCGCGGACTGCGACGTCTACCTGTGCGGCCCGCCGCCCATGGTCGACGCGGCGCTGCCCCTGCTGGAAAGTCTGGGCGTGCCGGGCGAGCAGGTCTTCTACGACAAGTTCACGATCACCGCCGCCGCGGACGACTGACCTTCGGCGGCACCACCCGAAAGCAGGCCGACACACACAGAGAGGTGTGCTCATGGTCAGTACGGAAAAGGCCCCGCAGAGCTTCCCGAAGCCGGAATTCACCGGCGCCGAGGCCGGGCTACTGGAGTTCCCCAGCTCGACGAGCCGCAGCTACAACTACTTCAAGCCGCGCAAGCTCCGCGCGACGATGTACGAGGACGTCACCATGGACGTCCAGCCCGACCCGGAGCGGCACCTCTCGCAGGGCTGGATCTACGGCTTCGCGGACGGCCCCGGCGGTTACCCGAAGGAGTGGACCGCGCTCAAGTCGTCGGACTGGCACCAATTCCTCGACCCCAACGAGGAGTGGGAGCAGACGATCTACCGGAACAACTCGAACGTGGTCCGGCAGATCCAGCTCAACCTGGAGAACGCCAAGAAGGCCGGCGCCTACCACAACTGGACGCCGACCTGGGCCCGCTTCGTCGAGCGGCACCTGGGCGCGTGGATGCACGCCGAGCACGGCCTCGGCATGCACGTGTTCTGCTCGGAGCAGCGGTCCGCGCCGACCAACATGATCAACAACGCCATCGCGGTCAACACCGCGCACAAGCTGCGCTTCGCCCAGGACCTGGCGCTCTACAACCTGGACCTGAGCGAGTCCGACATCCCCTTCGACGGCGCGGTGCACCGGGCGGTCTGGCAGGAGGACCCGGTGTGGCAGGGCGTGCGCGAGACCGTCGAGCGGCTCACCGCGATCGGTGACTGGGCCGAATCGCTGTTCGCCGCCAACGTGGTGTTCGAGCAGCTGGTGGGCGTGCTGTTCCGCAGCCACCTGGTGATGCAGGTGGCTGCCCGCAACGGCGACTACGTGACGCCGACGCTGGTCGGCGCGGGCGAGCACGACTACGAGCGGGACCGCAGCTACACCCGCGTCCTGTTCGCCATGCTCACCAACGACGCGACGCACTCCGCGCACAACAAGGAGGTGCTCGCCTCCTGGCTGGAGAAGTGGGTGCCGGTGGCCACCGCCGCGGCCAAGACGCTGCAGCCGATCTGGTCGCAGCCGCACGAGAAGGTCGTCACCTTCGCCGACTCCTGGGACGCGTCGGTGACCGGTCTGCGCACCCTGCTGGACGAGCTGTCCCTCGACGAGCCGAAAGGACTGCTTTCATGACCGCGAGCAGGCAGTACACCGTTGACCGCACGGCCTCGAACATGTGCGGCGTGACGCTGATGAACAACCAGAACGGCTACGTGGTGGCCGACGTGATGCGGCGGAAGGTTGGCGTCACGGTCGCCGAGTACCCGTCGATGATCCGCGTCGACGGCAAGAACAAGGTCGTCTTCAACTGGGACGAGATCTCCGACGCGATCGGCTTCGACTTCGGCCAGCCCGACTTCGAGGAGATCATGTCCACCCACTACGGGCGCATGGTCCACCTCGACGACGAGACGGTCCTGTTCGCCAACCCGGAGGACGCCGCCGAGTACATCGATTTCGATCTCGAACCGGTCGAGTAGCCCGCGCCCGACACCGGTTCACCGAGGGGGCCGGGGCGGGGCGGTGTGGCGCGACGCGCCCCCGCCCCGGCACCGGCCCCTGCACCACCCCGAGAAAGGGATCCCCATGTATCGCAAGGACGGCGAAAGCTACTTCATCGTCGACAGCCACGTGCACTTCTGGGACGGCAGCCCGGCCAACCAGGCCAACCGGTACGGCAAGGGCTTCATCGAGTGCTTCTACGACTACCACCGCAACCTCAGCCCGTCGGAATGGGTGTGGACGCTGGAGAAGTTCGGCAAGTACTCCGAGGAGACCATGCTGAACGACCTGTTCACCGTGGGCTACGTGGACAAGGCCATCTTCCAGCCGACCTACCTCAGCGACTTCTACGTCAACGGCTTCAATACCACGGAGCAGGACGGCGCGGTCTCGGAGAACAACCCCGGCAAGTTCCTGGTCAACGGCGCCTTCGACCCGCGTGACGGCGAGGCCGGCCTGGACAAGCTCGAAGCGCTCTCGGAACGCTGGAACCTCAAGGGCGTCAAGCTCTACACCGCCGAGTGGAAGGGCGACTCGAAGGGCTGGAAGCTGTCCGACCCGTGGGCCTACCGCTACCTGGAGAAGTGCGAGCAGCTGGGGATCCGCAACGTCCACGTCCACAAGGGACCGACGATCTACCCGCTCAACCGCGACGCCTTCGACGTGGCCGACGTGGACGACGCGGCCAGCGCGTTCCCGAACCTGAACTTCATCATCGAGCACGTCGGCCTGCCGCGGCTGGAGGACTTCTGCTGGATCGCCACGCAGGAGCCGAACGTCTACGGCGGCCTGGCCGTCGCGATGCCGTTCATCCACAGCCGCCCGCGCTACTTCGCGCAGATCATCGGCGAGCTGCTCTACTGGCTGGACGAGAACCGGATCACCTTCGCCAGCGACTACGCGATCTGGCAGCCGAAGTGGCTGGTGGAATCCTTTGTGGACTTCCAGATCCCCGAGGACATGCAGAGCGAGTACGGCACGCTCACGCCCGAGATCAAGAAGAAGATCCTGGGCCTGAACGCCGCCAAGCTGTACGACATCGAAGTGCCCGCGGAAGTCACCGCCGGCCTCGCGGGCGCCCCCGCGGACTCCGGTGAGGCGGTCGGCTCGGCTCCCAAGGTGCCGGCATGACCGCAGCGACGAGCGAGACACTGACCGGCCGGGTCTGGCGGGCGCTCGCCACCGTGGTGGACCCGGAGCTCGACGAGCCCATCACCGGCCTCGGGTTCGTCTCGGACGTCCAGGTGCGGCTGCACGACGACGGTGGTCACGCCGTCGCCGTGCGGCTGCGGCTGCCGACCTCCTTACCAAAAAGGCCGGAAGCAAGCCGACCGGGAACAGCGACCGGCCCGGAGAACTGCTTGCTTCCGGCCGGTTTGGTATCTACCGGCACAGTGTGCGCGCCCAACTTCGCCTACCTGATGGTGGCGGACGCGCACGACGCGGTGCTGGCGCTGCCGAGCGTCGGCACAGTCGAGGTCGTGCTGGAGGACCACTTCGCGGCCGAGGAGATCAACGCCGGCGTCGCGGCGTCGTCCGGCTTCAGCGGTTCGTTCCCCGGGCAGGCGAACGGTGAGCTGGCCGAACTGCGGCTGACCTTCCGCCGCAAGGCGCACCTGGCCTGCCTGGAGCGGGCGGTGCGCCGGCTGGTCGGCGAGGGCTGGCAGATCGACGCGCTGACGGCGGGCCGGCTCGGCGACGTCCCGGAATCGCCGGAGCGCAGCAGCCTGCTGCGGCGCCGGGCCGAGCTGGGCCTGCCCACCGACCCCGGTTCGCCGTTGCTGGTGGAGGACACCGGCGAGGCGATCGCGCCCGACCGGGTCGCCGCCCGGCTGCGGTTCGCCAAGGCGGTGCGGGTCAGCATCGAGGGCAACGCCGGGCTGTGCCGCGGCCTGCTGCACACGCGTTACCCCCACATCGCCGAAGAGGCGCGCATCGCCGGAACGGCGCGCGAGGAGGTGTCGCCGTGAAAGCGGTCCAGCTCCGCGGTTACGACCGCACGCCGGAGCTCACCGACGTCCCGGACCCGCACGCGAGGAGTCCGCTCGACGTCGTGGTGAAGATCGGCGGCGCCGGCGTGTGCCGCACCGACCTGCACATCATCGAGGGCCAGTGGGCGGAGAAGTCCGGCGTCACGCTGCCGTACACCCTCGGCCACGAGAACGCGGGCTGGGTGGCGGAGGTCGGCGAGGCGGTTTCTTCGGTGGCCGTCGGCGACCCGGTGATCCTGCACCCGCTCGCCACCTGCGGGCTGTGCAAGGCCTGCCGGGCGGGTGACGACGTCCACTGTGTCCAGTCGCTGTTCCCCGGCATCGACAGCGACGGCGGGTACGCGGAATACCTGCGTACCAACGCGCGTGCCGTGGTCAAGCTGGACGCGTCACTGGCCCCGGCGGACGTGGCGGCGCTCGCCGACGCGGGCCTGACGGCGTACCACGCGGCCCGCAAGGCGGCCGCGCAGCTGCGGCCCGGCGAGCGCGTGGTGTCGATCGGCGCGGGCGGGCTCGGGCACATCGGCATCCAGGTGCTCAAGGCGATCTCGCCGGCCGAGCTGATCGTGGTCGACCGGTCGCCGGAGGCGCTGAAGCTCGCGGGCGAGCTGGGCGCGGACCACCTCGTGGTGGCCGACGGCTCGGAGGCCGAGGCGGTACTGGAGCTCACCGGGGGCGAGGGCGCCGAAGCCGTCGTCGACTTCGTGGGCGAAGGCGGCGCGATCGAAGCCGGGGTGGCGATGCTGCGGCGCGCCGGCAGTTACTACGTGGTCGGCTACGGCGGGACGCTGGCGGTGCCGACGATCGACATCATCTCCACCGAAATCAACTTCGTGGGCAACCTCGTCGGTTCCTACAACGACCTCGCCGAGCTGATGGTGCTCGCGGCGCGCGGGAAGGTCTCGCTGCACACCAGCACGTACCCCCTGGCCGATTTCGCCCGGGCGCTCGACGATCTGGACAACGGGCTAGTGCGCGGCCGGGCCATCCTCGTGCCCTGACCGCGGAAGGTTAAACCGCGACCACAACCTCTCCACGGAAGGGACAGCCATGGCCAAGGACCTGCGGTTCAACGTCGAAGCGCGGCAGCTGCTCGAATCGGGCGTGAACGCGCTCGCCGACGCGGTGAAGGTCACGCTCGGCCCCAAGGGCCGCAACGCCGTCATCGAAAAGCTCACCGGGGCGCCGACGATCACCAACGACGGCGTCACCATCGCCAAGGAGATCCAGCTGCGCAACCCGTTCGCCAACATGGGCGCGCAGCTGGTGAAGGAGGTGGCGATGAAGACCAACGGGGTCGCGGGCGACGGCACCACCACCGCCACCGTGCTGGCCCAGGCGATCGTGCGGGAGGGCCTGCTCGCCGTCGACGACGGCGCGAACCCGCAGCTGCTCAAGGCGGGCATCCAGAAGGCCGTCAGCCGGGTCGTCGAGGTGCTGCAGGAGCGCGCCCGCGCGGTGACCGAGAGCGCCGACCTCGCGCACGTCGCCACCCTCTCGGCCAACAACGACCCGGAGATCGGCGACATCATCGCCGAGGCGATGGGCCGCGTCGGGCTCGGCGGCGTGGTGACCGTCGAGGAGTCGCACGCGTTCGGGCTGGAGGTCAACTTCGCCGACGGCGTGGAGTTCGACAACGGCTACATCTCGCCCTACATGGCCACCGACAAGGACCGGATGGAAACGGTCTTCGAGAACCCGTACATCCTGTTCACCAACGAGAAGATCTCGAAGGTGCAGACGCTGATGCCGGTGCTCGAGCAGGTGACCAGGACGCAGCAGCCGCTGGTGATCATCGCCGAGACCGTGGACGGGCCGGCGCTGGGCATGCTGGTGGCGAACAACGTGCACAACACCTTCCGCTCGGTCGTGGTGCGGGCGCCCGGCTTCGGCCACCGGCGGCTCGCGGAGCTGGCTGACCTGGCCGTGTACACCGGCGGCGAGGTGATCACCGGGGACGCGGGCCAGAGCGTCGACGCGGTGCGGCTCGACCAGCTGGGCCGCTGCCACCGGATCACCATCACCGAGGGCACCACCACGATGGTCGGCGGCGCGGGCGACGAAACCACGGTGTCCAACCGGATCGAGCAGATCAAGCGGGAGCTGGAGCGCGCCGAGAACGAGCACGACCAGGACAACCTGCAGGCGCGGATCGCGCGCCTTTCCGGCAGTGTCGCGGTGATCCACGTCGGCGCGGCCACCGAGGTCGAGCTGCGCGAGAAGCAGCACCGCGTGGAGGACTCGCTGTCGGCCACCGGCGCGGCGATCGAAGAGGGCATCGTCGCGGGCGGCGGCACCGCACTGGTGCAGGCCCGGTCCGAATTGGACGGTCTGGACCTCAGCGGCGACGCGGCGATCGGCCGCGACATCGTCCGCCGCGCCCTGGTGGAACCGCTGCGCTGGATCGCGATCAACGCCGGCTACGACGGCGACGAGGTACTGGCGCAGGTCGGGAAGTCCGAGCCGGGCCACGGGTTCAACGCGCTGACCGGCGAGTACTGCGACATGTTCGAGGCCGGCGTGATCGACCCGCTGAAGGTGACCCGCTCGGCCCTGCAGAGCGCGGCGTCCATCGCGGCCCTGCTGCTGACCACCGAGACCCTGGTGGTCGAGGAGATCCTGGGGAACCCGGGCGCGATCATGGCCCCCGGCTTCGGCGACCTGGCCGAGGGCATGGTGCGGCCGTCGAATATCTACTGAGCGGTTCGGGGCCTGCTTGGTGCGGGCCTGCCGGTTCGGGTCCCGCTTGGTGTGGCCCCACCGGATCGGGTCTCGCCTGGCGCGGCCCGAACCGGCCGGGGCCCGCCTGGTGCGGGCCCACGCCCGGACATCGGACTCGGTACCCGGCGCGGGACGCCCGCCGGGTGCCGGCCGGTCGTGGGCACGGGTGGTCGCGGCGCCCGGCCCACGCCCGGAACTGTTTCCCGCCGGTCACTTCCTGGGTTTCTTCGGAGGGCACCCATGATCTTCATCGTCGTCAAGTTCACGATCCGCCCCGAACGGGGTGAGGACTGGCTCGGCCTGGTCGAGGAGTTCACCCTCGCCACCCGCCGCGAGCCGGGCAACCTGTTCTTCGAATGGTCCCGCAGCGTCGACGTGCCGAACCAGTTCGTGCTGGTCGAGGCCTTCGCCTCGCCCGAGGCCGGCTCCGCGCACGTCGGCTCGGCCCACTTCAAGACGGCGATGGGCTGGATGCCCGGCGTCATCGCCCGCACCCCGGAGATCGTCAGCGTCGACACTCCTGGCACGGGCTGGGGCCCGATGGGCGAGCTGCGGATCGACTGAGCCCGGCGGGCCGGGCCGGACTCCGCGAAGTCCGGCCCGGCTCGGTCTGGTCCGGTCTGGTCCGGTGCCGGGATGACAACGATGCCAGCTTTTTCACCGGGCCGGCTCGGTTCAGTCCCATGTGGTCACTCCCGCGCCCCGCGTTCCCCTGACCGGACGAGGAAGCTGCTCCCCCGCCGTTGCGACGTCCGAGTGAAGGCCCTGGCGGGACCGGCTGACGTTGCTAGCGTTGAGGTCGTTGTGCCGCGGCATGACTGGACGGGATCTCCCCAGAACGGCCACGAGGCGACACGACGGACGGTGATCCATGACCGCACCAGTGAAGGACATCCCGGTCGCACCCGGACGAAGAACCACGGAAGGAGCACATCTGTTGTCCCGCAAGGAAGAGCCGGGCCTCGTCCTGAGCATCGCACTGACGACCGCCCTCGGCGTCGCGTGGGCGGCCGAGGTGGGAGTCGGCGTCGGGGTGAGCCTGGGGAACATGGTGACCGGCAACACCCGCAAACCGGCGCCCCGGTAGGAAATCACCCATCCGGCACCGGATCGTGAGGAGCAGGGGCGCCACACGATCCGGGGACGCCCGATGGACGGCAACGCACGCGGGACCCCGGACCCCGGCCCGCGACGTCACTTCGCCTGGTCCACGTCGGCCGGCCCCACCCATTCGCTTGGCCCGCCGCCTTGCCCTGCATTCGCCTGGCCCGCAGCGCCGCGGCCCGCACATTCCGCCTGTCCCGTGCCGCATCGCCACCTATTCGCCGGGCCCGCCGCCTCGCCCCGCATTCGCCGGGCCCGCAGCGCCGCGGCCCTCATTCGCCCGGCCGCGTCACCTCGGCCGCACAGCCGGGCACCAGCCCGTCAGCTCCAGATCGTCACGTACACCGGCGGCCGGAACCGGGACGGCGGCACCCCGCTGCCCGGCGCGCGCATCACGTGCATCGCCGCGGGGGTGCTGAGGAAGTGGCGCAGCGAGTTGGCCGCGCCGGTGCGGCGGTCGGTGGGCAAGGTGGTCACGAACCAGCACACGGACATCGGTGTGTGACGCGTCGGGACGACCGTCAGTTCGTGGCGGCGCAGCTGCGGCGCCACGAGGTGCTCCAGCGCCACCGAAACCCCGCCCCCGCTGGCGGCCGCCGACCACGCGGCCGTCTGGTTCGGGAAGACCTGGATGGCGTCGTCCGGGACGCCCAGCCGGCGCAGCAGCCGCCCGGTGTCGCTGCCCGCGTCGGCGCCCGCCGGATCGAGCAGCCACGGCCAGTGCGCCGGGCTGCCCTGGTGACGGCAGTGCGGCGAGCCGACCACCACCAGCGACGCGCGGAAGATCGGCACGCTGTCGAGGTCCTGGCCCGGGTCGCCGGAAAGGCTCGGGCCGAGCGCGACGTCCGCGAGCCGGTTCGCGACCAGCACCGGCAGCTCCGACGTGCGCGCCAGGCCCGCCGACGCGTCGATCTGGTTCCCCGATCTCCTGGTGAACGCCTCCAGCAGCGGGTTGGCGACGAACTCGGCGATCTCGCTGGTCACCGCCAGCTGCAGGCGGGCCGCGACGCCGTTGGCCTGCCGGACGGCGGCGTCGGCCTCCGCGCCGAGCGCTACCATCTGCGACGCGATCGGGAGCAGTCTGCTGCCGCCCGCGGTGAGCGTCATCCCGCCTGAGCGTTTGATCAGCAGCTTGTCGCCGTGGTGCTGACGCAGCGCGGCCAGCGCCTGTGACACCGCGGGCTCGCTCACGCCCAGCGCCTTGGCCGCGTCGGTGACCGAGCCGAGCCTGGCGACCAGGACGAACGCGTTGAGCTGGCCCAGTGTCATCCGTAGATACTCTCTGTCACCCCGGAGACTGGACCATACTCCTTAAGCAAAGGGTTAATCCAGCGATGACCGGGCGCCGCGACGGGCCTACCGTCGCCGCCATGGACGACGACGCACTGCAAGTCCTGCGCGAGGTCTGGAGCGCCCGGGACCAGAGCAGCGAAGACCTGGAAGCGGCGTGCGGCCCGCAGCGGACGTGCAAGAGCATGTCGGCGGTCGGCTTCGAGGGGCTGGCCGGGGGCGGCGACCTGCGCGACGCCTGGAAGACGCAGCTGGCCAAGGAGGGCAAGCTCAAGCCCGGCACCGGCACGGTCCGCGACCTGGTGCTCGGCACGGACGAGAACGCGTAGCGCGCGGGGATGGACTACCCGGACACCGTCGCCGGCCTCACCGGCTCACTGCGCGACGGCGGCTACCTCGCCGACCGCGGCCTCGCCACCGCGCTGCTCGTCGCGCTGTCGCTGCACCGCCCGATCCTGCTGGAGGGTGAGGTCGGCGTCGGCAAGACCGAGGTGGCGAAGACGATCGCGGCGGTCTTCGAACGACGGCTGATCCGGCTGCAGTGCTACGAGGGCATCGACACCGCGCAGGCGCTCTACGAATGGGACTACGCCCGTCAGCTGCTGCAGATCCGCGCGCTGCAGGACCGCGAGGCCGCTGCGGACGACGTGGTGGAGCAGTTGTTCGGGCCGAAGTTCCTCCTCGAGCGCCCGCTGCTGGCCGCCGTCCGCGCCGGTGACCGCGCGGTGCTGCTGGTCGACGAGATCGACCGCGCCGACGACGAGTTCGAGGCCTTCCTGCTGGAGCTGCTGTCGGACTTCCAGGTGACCGTGCCGGAGGTCGGCACCATCGTCGCGCCGAGCCCGCCGCTGGTGGTGCTCACGTCGAACCGCACGCGGGAGCTGCACGACGCGCTCAAGCGCCGCTGCCTGTACCACTGGCTCGGCTACCCGCCCGCCGAACGCGAGGTGGAGATCGTGCTGGTGCGCGAGCCCGGGGTGTCCGCGGCGCTCGCACACAAGGTGGTCGCCGCCGTGCGGCGGCTGCGCGAGCTGGACCTCGCCAAGCCGCCCGGCGTGGCCGAGACGATCGACTGGGCCCGCATGCTCCGGTTCCTCGGCGAGGACGACCTGGACGAGCGCTCGGCCGCCGACACGCTCGGCGCCGTGGTCAAGGACCGCGACGACCTCGACGTGGTGCGCGAGCACCTCGCGGAGGTCGCTTCCGGTGCCTGAGCGGGCCGCACTGGTGCGTGTGCTCGTCGGCTTCGCCCGCGCGCTGCGTGAAGCCGGGCTGCCCGTCGGCTCCGGTGACGCGCTCACGTACTGCCGCGCGATGACCGCGCTCGACCCGAGCGACCTCGTCGACCTCTACTGGGCCGGGCACGCCGCGCTGCTCAAGCGGCACGAGGACCTGCTTCGGTACGACGAGGTGTTCCGCCGTTACTTCCTGGCCGCCGACGGCCCGGCGGCCGAGCTGCTGCAGCTCACCGCCCAGGCCGCGGACGACGCGGCCCTCGCGCTGCCGGAGCCGGAGCGCACCGGCGAGGAGCGGGAGACCGACACCGTGCTCGGCCTGGCCGCGTCCGATGTGGACACCTTGAAGCACAAGGCTTTCGGCGCCTGCACCGCCGAAGAGCTGGCGGCGATCCGGCGGATGATGGCGCGGATCCGGCTGACCCCGCCGCGCCGGCGCACCCGCCGCACGCGCCCGGCCCGCTCCGGCCGGGCGCCGGACCTGCGCCGCACGGTCCGCGATTCGCTGCGCAGCTTCGGCGAGCCCGGCGAGCTGCGCTGGCGCCAACGCCGGACGCGATTACGCCCGTTGATCCTCATCCTCGACATCTCCGGCTCGATGGCCGACTACTCGCGCAACCTATTGCAGTTCGCCTACTCCGCGCGCCACGCCGCGGCGACGGCCGAGGTGTTCTGCTTCGGCACCCGCCTGAGCCGGATCACCGACCGCCTGCGGACGCGCGACGTCGACGAGGCGCTGGCGCGCGCGGCCGAGGCGGTCGTCGACTGGGAGGGCGGGACGCGGATCGGCGCGGCGCTGGACGAGTTCGTCCGCACCTGGGGACGGCGCGGGCTGTGCCGTGGCGGCGTGGTGGTGATCTGCTCGGACGGGCTGGACCGCGGTGACCCGGACGTGCTGGCGAACGCGATGGCAAGACTCGCCCGGTTGAGCCACCGTCTCGTGTGGACGAACCCGCACGGCGGCTCGGCCGGGTCCGGCCCGGTCGGCTTGATGGTGGCCGCCCCGCACGTGGACCTGCTCGTGTCCGGGCACGACCTGCACAGTCTCGAAGAGCTCGCGGCGCTGCTGCCGGGGCTCGGTTAGGAGCCCGGTGTGAAACGGTGGAGTGTGGGCATCGAGGCGGACGGCGACCGCGTGTTCACCCTCGAGGAGATCGTGGAGCTGGCCGACGCGGTCGCGCCCGCGGGCGGCATCGCCAGCGGGATCGGCACCAGCCGTTACGGCGCGCGGCTGCTCGTCGACGCGCCGGACCGCGAGAAGGCCGTCGCGCTGGCGACGGAAGAGTTCCGCCGTGCCGCCGCGGCGGCCGGGCTGCCACCGTGCCCGGTCGGCCGGGTGGAGGCCGTCGGCGAGGACGAGTGATCCGCCTCGGCCCGGCCGCCGGCTACCCCTTCGACGGCCCCCGCCTCCTCGGCGGCTGGACCCCGCCGCCCGTCGCCGCGGTGTATGCCGTGCTGTACAAACCGGACCCGGACACCCGGCCCGAGCGTTACGCCGTGATCTACGTCGGACAGGGCGAAGACCTTTCGCGCGAGCACTTCCCGTTCCGCCACCCGCGCGCCGCCTGCTGGGTCGCGCGCGCCGGCTCGCGCTGGAAGGTGCACATCTGCACCTACGAGGTCCCGGGCGGCCTGCCCGCCCACCGCGAGCAGATCGTCCGCGAGCTGACGGCGGTCTACCACCCGCGTTGCAACGCCCCCACCCGCCGACCCGTTCCAGGCTCGTGAGTGTTTATGACGGTTAGAACCGTCATAAACACTCACGAGTCCTCAGCGGGGCACGAACCCCACCGCGTCGTGCAACCGCGAACGCCGGGTTCCGGAAGCGGGCCGCGCCGGGGGCCGGGCCTCCGTCGGCGGGGTGTAGGTCGCGCCGACCACGATCTCTTCCGCCATCCCGTAAAGCAACGGCAGCGCGCCGGCGACCACGCCGCCGGTGCGGTTGATGTGCGAGACGCCCGGGACGATCGCCGCGGCGTGGACATTGATGCGGCGGACCGTTTCCGCGCAGTCCTCCAGGTTCGCCGCGATACGGGCGAGCAGCGTGCCCACCCAGAACAGGTAGACCGCGAGCCCCGCGATCAGCAGCACTATGTCGACCACGGTCAGGACGACCAGCGTGGTGGTCATGACTTCACCTTTCCGAGCACCCGGCCGAGGAACAGGTGGTGCTGCAGGCCTTCGGCGAGGACGGCGTCGACGCGGCCGGCCGTTTCGGGGATCAGCGCGGTGTGTTGCGTGTTTTCCGCGGCGTCGTGCAGGGTCTCGCGGATGCCCGCCACGCGGCGGTCGATGATCTTCACGAAGTAGATCAGCAGGCTCAGCAGCGCGGCCACCGCCAGCACCACCACGAAGCCGGCGATGATCGCGACCCACCACAGGGTCTCGTCCGTCGAGGACATGGCCTAGCCTCCCAACCGCGCGCGGCCGCGCCGCAGCCCGGCCACGATCACCTCGGCGTGGTCGATGGTGGTGCGCAGCCCGGTCAGCGCCGCGGTGTTCGCCTCGGCCGCCTTCAGCTGCTCGTCGATCAGCGGGGCCGCGCGGCCGATCGAGCGGGCCAGCGCCAGGATCGGCACCACCAGCGCCACCACGACCAGCACGATCACGGCCCCGATCGCGAACCCCACGATCCAGCCCGCCGTCATGACGCGCTCCTCTCCCGGTCACTGTCCATTGTGGTCACACCGTCTCGCAGAAGTCGCGCACCGGCTTGAGGCTCGCGTTCACCGAGCCGAGTGCGGCGGGCACGGGCGCGGTGCGCTCCGCGACCAGCGTGACCCCGCCCAGCACCGAGCCGAGCGTCCGCCGGACCGCCCGCAGGTGCAGGATGACCCGCAGCAGGCCGACGGCGGCGAACAGGATGATCAACGCGGCCACGGCGAGGGTGGCCCAGGCGGCAGCAGGCATGGCGGGATTCCTTTCAGCCCAGCAGCTTCGCGACGCTGCCCGCGTACCGGGTCGCGCCGACGGCCACTTCGTCGATGGTGCGGCCGGTGCGGGCGAGCGCCGCGGGCACCGGTTCCAGCCGCCCGGCGAGCTCACCGCCGCCCGCGAGGATGTCGTCGGCCGCGGCGCGGATCCGCTCCACCGCGGCCAGGACCCGGTTGAGCAGGGCGATCACGACGGGCAGCACGACGAACAGCAGCACGGCGTTGCCGATCCACCACAGGACCATGGTCGCCTCCTCAGGCCGGGGTACTCGGATAGGGCAGGAAGAACCGGCGGAACACGCGTTTCAGCGCCATCAGCGCCGCCTGCAGCCCGATCCGGAAACCGCGGGCCGGGGCCGCGTGCCGGGTCGCCGGCCCCTCGCCGCGCTCGGCGCGCGCGATGCCGTTCTGCATGTTCACGGCGAAGTCGCGCATCAGCACCGAGGTGACGTCGGCGATCATGCCGCGCCCGTACTGCGCCGCGGCGCCGGAGATCTGCAGGTCCTGGTCGACGTCCACGCGGGTGCCGGCCCCGGAGCGGACCAGGGTCGCGGTGACCACCATGCTCGCCTCGCCGCGGCCCTTCTCCTCCGAGCCGGCGGCGTCGACGACGATCCGCTTGGCCGCGTCGTCGCGCTCGGTGATCGCAGCCGTGCCGCCGAACCTCAGCGACACCGGCCCCATCCGCACGCTCACGCGGCCCTTGTACCGCTCGCCGCCGAGGTCTTCGGTCAGCTCCGCGCCGGGCAGGCAGGCCGCGACCTGCGGCACGTCGTCGAAGAACCGCCACACCTTCTCGACCGGCTGCGCGACCTCGAACTGGTTCCGGATCAGCATCGGGTCTCCTTCTTCGCGTAAACGGCCGGGTCGCGCAGGAACTCGGCGCGGCAGCCGGAGCAGCAGAAGCTGTACCCGGCCCCCTCGTACTCGACCGCGTCCACCGCGGGCACGGTCATGCCGCACACCGGGTCCACGGCCTCGGGCGTCGGTGCGACCCCGGCAAAGGACGGCGTCTCACGGGCCGCCCGGGCCCGCACCAGCTCGGCCAGGATCGCGACGGCGATCTCCCGGTGCGAAACGCTGCCGAGGTCCAGCCCGGCCGGCACCTGCACACGGGCCAGGTCCTCGGCGGGCACGCCGCGGTCGGCCAGGTAACCGAGCACCGCCTGGCCGCGACGGAGCGACGCGACCAGGCCGACGTAGGCTGGCCGCGCGGCCAGCGCGCGCTCCACCGACTCTTCGTCGTTGTGCCCCTGCGTCGCGATGACCACAAAGGACTGTGCGGTCACGCCCGCCAGCTCCGGCGTCTCCAGCCGCTCCGCGCGCCAGCCGAGCGTCGCGGCCAGCTCGACGAGCGTGTGGACCATCGGCGAACGCCCGACCACCACCAGGTGCGGCGCCGGCTCCACCGGCTCGATGTACACCTCCAGCGCCCCCTCGCTCTGGCACGAGATCGGCACCACGGTCATGCCGTCCGGCACCGCGGCGCCGAACTGGTCCGGGGTGCCGAGCAGCAGCAGCCGGGGCGTGCCCTCGGCGAGCGCCTGCCGGGCCTCGCGGACCACCGTCGGCTCGGCGCAGGCCCCGCCGATCCAGCCGCGCAGCTCGCCGGCGGCGGTGATGATCGCGCGGCAACCCTCCTTGCCCGAGGACGGGCCCTGCCGCCACACCACCGTGGCCAGCGCGAACGCCTCGCCGCGGCGGGCCAGCTCCCCCGCCTGCTCCAGCACGCCCCGGCTGTCCGGCACCGCCATGCCCGTCACCTCAGTCCGTCCGCACCGGCGGCGCGCCGGAGACGTCGCGCCGGTAGCGCAGCGCCTCCCACACCCGGTCCGGCAGCAGCGGCATGTCGATGTTGCGCACGCCGGTGTCGCCGATCGCGTCCATCACGGCGTTCACGAACGCCGCCGGCCCGCCGACCGCCGCGCACTCCCCCACGCCCTTGGCGCCGATCGGGTGATGCGGCGAGGGCGTGACGACCTCGCTGTGCAGCTCGAAACCCGGCGTCTCCCATGCGGTGGGCAGCAAGTAGTCCATGTAGTTCGAGCCGACGCAGTTGCCCTCGGCGTCGAAGGTGATGAACTGCATGTTCGACATCGCGTAGGCCTCGGTGAGCCCGCCCATGATCTGGCCCTCGACGATCATCGGGTTGATCCGCACGCCGCAGTCGTCGACCGCGACCAGGTTCAGCACGTCCCACACCCCGGTCTCGGGGTCGACCTCGACCGTCACGATGTAGACGGCGAACGGCCAGGTCAGGTTCGGCGGGTCGTAGTAGGCGTTGTTCTCCAGGCCCGGCTCCATGCCGTCGGGCATGTTGCCGTACGCGGCCATCGCGCACTCCTGGATCGTCACGCCGCGGTCCGGCGCGCTGCGCACGAAGAACCGGCCCAGCTCCCACTCGACGTCCTCTTCGGACACTTCCAGCAGGTGCGCGGCCAGCTTGCGCGCCTTGGCCCGGATCTTGCGCGACACCATGGAAATCGCCGCGCCCGCGACCGGCGTGCTGCGCGAGGCGTAGGTGCCCATGCCGAACGGCGCGGTGTCGGTGTCGCCCTCCTCCACCGTGACGTCGTCGGCCGGGATGCCCAGCTCGTGGCTGACGATCTGGGCCCAGGTGGTTTCGTGGCCCTGGCCCTGGCTTTTCGCGCCGACCCGCAGCAGTGCCTTGCCGGTCATGTGCACCCGCAGCTCGGCGGAGTCGAACATCTTGATGCCGAGGATGTCGTACTCGCGGCTGTTGCCGGCGCCGAGCGGCTCGGTCATGGTGGAGATGCCGATGCCGAGGCGCCGTCCGCGCGAGCGTGCTTCCTCCTTCTGCCGCAGGAAGTCCTCGTAGCCCACCGCCTTCAGCCCGACGTCGAGACAGGCCTCGGGCTGGCCGGAGTCGACCAGGAAGCCGAACGGCGTGCGGTGCGGGAAGGCGCCGGCCTTGACGAAGTTGAGCCGGCGGAACTCCGCCTGGTCCATCCCGAGGTCGCACGCGGCCTGGTGGACCATGCGCTCCTGGAAGAACATCGCCTCGGTGACGCGGAACGAGCAGCGGTACGCGACCCCGCCCGGCGCCTTGTTGCTGTACGTGCCGCGCGCGGTCAGGTGCGCCGCCGGGATGTCGTAACAGGCGAACGCCGAGTGCAGGAGCCCGATCTTGAACTTGCTGGGCTGGGCGTCGGCGAAGAACGCGCCGTGGTCGGCGTCGGCGTGGATGCGGACGCCGAGGATCTTGCCGTCCTCGCGCAGCGCCATCTCGCTGTCGAGGTACATGTCTCGGGCGAAGCCGGTGGAGATCAGGTTGCCGGTCTTGTCCTCGATCCACTTCACCGGCCGCTCCAGCAGGATGGAGCACAGGATCGCGCACACGTAGCCCGGGTACACCGGCACCTTGTTGCCGAAGCCGCCGCCGATGTCCGGCGAGATTATCCGGATCAGGTGCTCGGGCAGCTCCGCCACCATCGACACGGCGGCGCGGATGATGTGCGGCGCCTGCGTGGTCATGTACACGGTGAGCTTGCCCGTCGCCCGGTCGAAGTCCGCGACGGAGCCGCAGCACTCGATCGGCGACGGGTGCGAGCGCGGATAATGCAGGCGCAGCTGGGAAATCCGGTCGGCCTGGGCGAACGCGCGGTCGGTGCCGGCCTTGTCCCCGACCTCCCAGTCGTAGATGACGTTGCCGGTCTGGCCCGCCTTGTCGTCGCGGATCACCGGCGCGCCCTCCGCTACGGCCTGCAGCGGGTTGACGATCACCGGCAGCGGCTCGTACTCGACGTCGATGGCCTCGCAGGCGTCCTTCGCGATGTACGGGTCGTCGGCGACCACGCAGGCGACCTCCTGGCCCTGGAAGCGCACCTTGTCGGTGGCGAGCACGGCCTGGGTGTCGTAGGAGAGCGTGGGCATCCACGCCAGGTTGCGCGTCGCGGCCATCTCGCCGGTCAGCACCAGCCGCACGCCCGGGATCGCCCAGGCCCGGCTGGTGTCGATCGACTTGATCCGCGCGTGCGCGAGCGGGCTGCGGAGGATCTCCAGGTGCAGCATGCCGGGCAGCACGATGTCGTCGGTGTAGTTGCCGCGGCCGCGGATGAACCGGTTGTCCTCGACCCGCTTGCGGCTCGCGCCGAGCCCGCCGATCTTGTTCTCGTCCAACGCCTGTGACACGTCGATCCTCCTATTCGGACCGCAGCTTGGCGGCGGCCCACAGCACCGACTTCACGATGTTCTGGTAGCCCGTGCACCGGCAGAGGTTGCCTGACAACGCCCAGCGGACGTCCTCTTCGGACGGTTCCGGGTTCTCGTCCAGCAGCGCCTTGGCGGACAGCATCATCCCCGGCGTGCAGAAGCCGCACTGCAGGCCGTGCTCCTCACGGAAGCCCTCCTGCAGCGGGTGCAGCTCGCTCGCGCCGGCCAGCCCCTCGACGGTGGTGACCTCGTGCCCGTCGGCCTGCACGCCGAGCATGGTGCACGACTTCACCGCACGGCCGTCGACGAGCACGGTGCAGGCGCCGCAGTTCGTGGTGTCGCAGCCCATGTGCGTGCCGGTGAGTCGTAAGCCCTGGCGCAGCAGGTGGACCAGCAGCAGCCGCGGCTCGCACTCGACCACGCGGCGCTCGCCGTTCACGGTCACCGTCACGCGCCGCACCGGCACGTCACCGGCGGCCTCTTCCCGGATTTCGTGGACACTGGTCATCTCACGCCGCCCTCTCCGTCGTGCGGCCCAGCGCGCGCACCACGAAGGTGCGCACCATGTGCCGTTTGAACTCGGCCGTGCCGCGGTGGTCGGACTTCGGCCGGGCCGCTTCGGCGGCCAGCTGCGCGGCGTGCTCCACGGACTCCTCCGTGAGCGGCCCGCCGACCAGCGCGTGCCCGGCTTCGACGGCCTCGATGGTCGCGCCGCCCACGCCGGTGAGCGCGATGCCGGCCCGGGTCACCGTCTCGCCGGTCGTCTCGATCGCGACCGCGACGCCGACCGTGGCGAAGTCGCCGACCCGGCGTTCCAGCTTCAGGTAGCCGCCGCCGGGAAGGCCGCGGGGCGCGGGAATCACCGCCTCCACGGCGATTTCCTCAGGGGTGAGCGCGTTCTGGAACGGCCCGGTCACGAACTCGCGGGCCGGGATCGTCCGGCGCCCGCCGGGGCCGGCGGCGACGATCGAGCCGCCGAGCGCGAGCACCACGGCCGCCCAGTCGCCCTGCGGGTCGGCGTGGCACAGCGAGCCGACGAGCGTGCCGCGGTTGCGCACGATCGGGTCGGCGATCAGCGGCGCGGCCGCCGCCATCGTCGGCTGGGTGCTCTTCAGCAGCGCCGAGCGCTCCAGGTCGGCGTGCCGGCACAGCGCCCCGACGTGGAGCGCGCCCGAGGCGTCCAGCTCATGGTGCGCCAGCCCCGGCAGGTTGTTGATGTCGACCAGCAGCCCGGGCGAGGCGAAGCGGAGTTTCATCAACGGCACCAGGCTCTGCCCGCCGGCCAGGACTTTCGCCTCGTCGCCGTGCTGGTGCAGCAGGTCGAGCGCCTCCGCCAGCGAGCGGGGCGCTTCGTAGCGGAACCGGGACGGGTACACGCGCGGCCCCCTTCAGTCTCGGCCGGGAGGTTCGGCGACGGCCGTGGGGAGGGTGTCCTCCTCCGGCTCCGGGCGCGGCCGCTGGTGCGGGGGCCACGGCCCGGCGACCGGGCGGCCCGCCACCTTCAGGAAGTCCATCAGCTCGGGCCAAGCCCACACCGTCGGGCTCTTGCCCTCCTTCGGAGCGTCCTCGACGAGCTCGTACAGCCGCGGGTTGCCCCGGCTGTGCCCGTCGGACTCGATCCGCATGACGCGCACCTGCTTCCACCGTTGGTCAGGTGCGCTGATGCTCCACCCGGGCGAACACCGGGACAACGCGCGATTAACCCTTTGCTTAACCCCGCTATTGCGGGCGGCCGCGGCGGCGGGGACGATCGCCTTCATGCAGGTGCCGGCGCAGTTCGAGTACGAGCGGGCCTCGAGTGTCGAGCACGCACTCGCGCTGCTGGCCAAGTACGGCCCGGAAAGCCGCGTGATCGCGGGCGGGCACAGCCTGATCCCGATGATGAAGCTGCGGCTGGCGCGGCCGGAGGCGCTGATCGACGTCAACGAGCTGGCCGAGCTGGCCACGATCGAGGCGGCCGGGGGCGAGCTGCGGATCGGCGCGCTGGTGCGCCACGCCCAGCTGCTCGCGTCCGGCGTCGCGGGCGAGCTGTTCCCGATCCTGCACGACGCGGAGCGCGTGATCGCCGACCCGATCGTGCGCAACCGCGGCACGATCGGCGGCTCGCTGTGCCAGGCCGACCCTTCGGAGGACCTCTCGGCCGCGTTCGCCGCGGTCCGCGCGACCGCCGTGATCCGTAGTGAAGAGGGCGAGCGGACGGTGCCAGTGCGGGACTTCTTCGCCGGCCCGTACGACACGGTCGTCGGCCCGGCCGAGCTGCTCGTGGAGCTGCGGCTGCCGATCCGGGCCGGCCTCGGCAGCGCGTACGCGAAGGTCGGCCGGCGCGCGGGCGACTGGGCGGTGGCCGCGGCCGGCGCGGCGCTGGCCCTCGACGGGCCGGACGTCGCCGAGGCCGGGATCGGGCTCACCGCCGTGGGCGCGCCCCGCTTCGTCGCCGCCGAGGCCGAGGACTTCCTGCGCGGCGGCGCCGCGACGCCGGACCGCTTCGAGAAGGCCGGGGTGATCGCCGCCGGGCACTGCTCCCCCGCCGCCGACCAGCGCGGCCCGGTCGACTACAAACGCCACCTCGTGGCCACGCTGACCACGCGCGCGCTGCACCTGGCCCAGGCGCGGGCGGAGGGCTGACGGCGTGGAGATCACCGTGACGGTGAACGACGAGCAGTACCGCCGCTCGGTCGAGCCCCGGCTGCTGCTGGTGCACTTCCTGCGCGACGACCTCGGCCTCACGGGCACCCACTGGGGCTGCGACACGTCCAACTGCGGCGCCTGCGTGGTGTGGCTCGACGACGTGCCGGTGAAGTCGTGCACGGTGCTCGCCGCGATGGCGGACGGCAAGCGCGTCCGCACCGTCGAAGACCTCGCCTTCGGCGCGGCGCTCGACCCCGTGCAGCAGGGTTTCGTGCAGTGCCACGGGATCCAGTGCGGGTTCTGCACCCCGGGCCTCCTGATGACCGCGCGCTGGCTGCTCGACCACGACCCCGACCCGGGCGAGGGCACCATCCGCGAGGCCATCTCCGGGCAGCTGTGCCGCTGCACGGGGTACGAGAACATCGTGCGCTCGATCCGCTGGGCGGCCGAGCACCCGGACGGAGCCGGGTCATGACCAGCACGATGGGCTACGGTTCCTTGCCCCGTAAGGAAGACGCGCGGTTCGTGCGCGGGCGTGGCACGTTCGTCGACGACGTCGTGTTGCCCGGGATGCTGCACGGTGCGGTGCTGCGCAGCCCGCACGCGCACGCGCGGCTGCTCTCGGTCGACACCAGCGCGGCGGAGGCGCACCCGAAGGTGCGCGCGGTGCTCACCGGCGCGATGCTCGCGGAGCGCGGCATGGCGTGGATGCCGACGCTCTCCCACGACGTCCAGGCCGTGCTCGCCACCGACAAGGTCCGGTTCCAGGGCCAGGAAGTGGCGTTTGTCGTCGCGGAGGACCGGTACGCCGCCCGGGACGCGCTCGAGCTGATCGACGTCGAGTACGAGCCGCTGCCGGCCGTGATCGACGGGCTCGCCGCGCTGGACCCCGGCGCCGAAGTGATCCGCGACGACCTCGGCCGCACCGACAACCACATATTCGACTGGTCCTCCGGCGACGCCGACGCGACCGAGGCGGCCATCGCCGGTGCGGAAGTCGTGGTCCGCCAGGACATGCTCTACCCGCGCGTGCACCCGGCGCCGCTGGAAACCTGCGGCGCGGTGGCGGACATCGACGCCGTCACCGGCAAGCTCACGGTCTGGGTCACCGCGCAGGCCCCGCACGCGCACCGGCTGATGTACTCGCGCATCACCGGCCTGCCCGAGCACCGGATCCGGATCATCGCGCCGGACATCGGCGGCGGCTTCGGCAACAAAGTCGGGCTGTACCCCGGTTATCTGTGCGCGGTGGTCGGCTCGATGCTCACCGGGCGGCCGGTGAAGTGGACCGAAGACCGTTCCGAGAACCTGATGAGCACGTCGTTCGCCCGCGATTACCACATGAGCGGCGAGATCGCGGCCACGCGCGAGGGGAAGCTGCTGGGCCTGCGCGTGCACGTGGTGGCCGACCACGGCGCGTTCAACGGCACCGCGCAGCCGTCGAAGTTCCCGGCCGGGTTCTTCCACGTGTTCACCGGCTCCTACGACCTGCCGGTGGCGCACTGCGCGGTCACCGGCGTGTACACGAACAAGGCGCCCGGCGGCGTAGCGTACGCGTGCTCGTTCCGGATCACCGAAGCGGTGTACGTCGTCGAGCGGATGATGGACCTGCTCGCGCGCGAGCTGGGCCTGGACCCGGCCGAGCTGCGGATGCGGAACCTGTTGCGCCCCGAGCAGTTCCCGTACACCTGCGCGACCGGCTGGGAGTACGACTCGGGCGACTACCCGCGCGCGCTGGAGCTGGCCAAGGAAATCGCGGGCTACGACGAGTTGCGCCGCGAGCAGGCGGACAAACGCACGCGGGGCGAGCTGATGGGCGTGGGGCTGAGCTTCTTCACCGAGGCCGTCGGCGCCGGCCCGCGCGAGCACATGGACATCCTCGGCTTCGGCATGGCCGACGGCGCCGAGCTGCGCGTGCACCCGACCGGCTCGGCCGTGCTGCGGCTGTCCTGCATGTCCCAGGGGCAGGGCCACGAGACGACGTTCGCGCAGCTGGTTTCCGAGGAGCTGGGCATCGCGCCGGACGAGGTCGAGGTGGTGCAGGGCGACACCGACAACACGCCGTTCGGGCTGGGCACCTACGGCTCCCGCTCGACGCCGGTCTCCGGCGCGGCCGCGGTCACCGTCGCGCGCAAGGTCCGCGAGCGGGCGCGGCAGGTGGCGTCGGCGATGCTGGAGGTGAGCCCGGACGACCTGGAGTGGGAGCGCGGGCGCTGGTTCGTGCGCGGCGTGCCGGGCCGCGGGGCCACGATCCGTGAGATCGCGCTGGCGGCGCACTCGGACCTCGCGCTGCCCGACGGCGTCGAGGGGCACTTGGACGCGACCACGGTGTACAGCCCGCCGAACCTGACCTATCCGTTCGGCGCGTACATCTGCGTAGTGGATGTGGACCCCGGCACCGGGCAGGTGACGGTGCGCCGGTTCGTCGCCGTGGACGACTGCGGCGTGCGGATCAACCCGATGATCGTCGCCGGCCAGGTGCACCGCGGCCTCGCGGACGGCATCGGGATGGCCCTGATGGAGCTGATGGCCTTCGACTCCGACGGCAACCACCTGGGCGGCTCGTTCATGGACTACCTGCTGCCGACGGCCCTGGAGTGCCCGTCGTGGGAACTGGGCGAGACCGTCACGCCGTCGCCGCACCACCCGATCGGCGCCAAGGGCGTCGGCGAATCCGCGACGGTCGGCTCCCCCGCCGCGGTGGTGAACGCGGTGCTGGACGCGCTCGCCCCGTTCGGCGTCCGGCACGCCGACATGCCGCTGACCCCGGCGGCCGTGTGGCGCGCGATGCAGGGCAGTCCACTTCGGACAGACCTGGCGATCACCTGAGCCCGGCTGGTTGTTCCGCCCCAATGTGGCGTTGGTGAGTCGCTAGATCTGGACATACGTTCCGATCATGCCTACTCTTAATGACGACATGCCCACCTCTAGCGACGGAAGGATCCCGGTCTACGACTCGTACGCGCGGCTTTCGCGAGTACCGGAGACGGGCGAGCTAGAGAAGATCGAGACCCAGCACGAGGATAACGCGGCCGCTATCGAGCGGCGCGGCGGGATCGTGGGCGAAACCCTGGACGACGGCCTCTCAGCGTGGAAGCCGGGCGTGCGTCGCCCAGGGTGGGAAAAGCTCTTGGAACGGATTCAGGCAGAGGTAGTCGACGGGCTCTGCGTCTGGCACTTGGATCGGTTGTTCCGTAAGCCGGGGGACCTGGCCAGGCTGGTGGAGCTGGCTAAGGCCGGGTTCAAGATCATGTCAGCGCACGGAACCCGCGATATCTCCAATCCTGACGATCTGTTCATTCTGTGGATCGAGGTTGCCCACGCGGCCCGGTCCAGCGCGGATACCTCCCGCCGGATTAAGCGGCGGTTCGAAAAGTTCCGCTCTCAGGGCCGGATCGCCGGCGGTATGCGTCGGCTTGGTTTCGGCGGGTGGGATCTTCACGCGCGGGGCGAGAACGGCGAACGGGTCCCGGTGGCTGAGTCGGTGGTAGAGCATGAACGCGCGATGCTGCGGGACGCGGCTTACGCGATGCTCGCGGGCGCGTCTCAGACCGACATCACGAAGAAGTGGAATGAGGCGGGGTTCTATCAGGTGACGGGTAAGCCGTGGATCCCGGCAACGGTGGCGGCGACGATGCGCCGGGAATCGCTCGGCGGGCACATCGTTCACGAGGGTGTGATTGTGGGCCGTCTGGAGGGTGACCCGATCCTAGACACCGACACCTACGACCGGTTGCAGGCGCTGTTTAAGGGCCGTAAGCGGGGCCGCCAGGCGGGCAAGGTGGGGCGGCGCTACGTGGGCACGGGGATTCTTCGGTGCGTGTGCGGGGTGAAGATGTCCGCGCACGCGCAAGGCCCGAAGAAATACCGGGACGGCACGACGCGCGCGTCGTACTACTGCGCGACCGCCCGCCGGGGGTGCGGGAAGGTGTATGCGGACGTGGCGAGGGTGGACCACGAACTCATGCTGTTCACCGCTAAGCGGTTGTCCAACCCCGGTTGGGCGGCGGCGATCGCCTCAGCCCGCGCGCAAGTGTGCGAAGAGCTCGACCACGTGGAAAAAGAACTCACCGCATGCCGGGAACTTCAAGAGGCGTTGGCGAACAAGCTAGGGCGACGGAAGATGACTCTTGCACAGTGGGAAGCGGCGTCCGAACCGCTCGACGAGCAAATCACCAAGCTGGACAAGCGGCGCGCCCAGCTGTCCGGGGGCGCGGGCGAGGGTGAGCCGATCAAGCCGGAAAGTAAGGCCGTGCTCATGCGCCGGTGGCTCGGTGGCACTCCTGACATTCGGCGCGGCATGCTCACTCAGGCGTTGGAGCGGTCGCAGGTGGTGATCTTCCCGAACAGCAAGCCGGGTAAGCGGGTGTTCGACCGGGACCGGGTGCGGGTCATCCCACCGGAAGACGCCACACCAGCCGCCGCGACCCCTGAGAGCATCGGGGAGCCGGAAACCGCCATCGGGGAACCGGGCGACGCCGCCCCTGGCCGCCTAACACCCCCCAGCGACGCCACGGGGCCTCTCCCAGCTTGGGAGAGGCCCCGTGGCGTTCGGTGCCGGGGTTAGGCGGTGTCGGTGTGGCGGTCTTGCTCGCGGAAGATCAGACCAAGCGCCGCGATAGCGTCCGCTGACATCGGCGGCATTCTCGCGCACTGGCGTTCCCAGTAGGCCCACGCTTCCGGCTCGATCACCGGTAGCCCGTCATCCTCGACCGGCGCGCGCGGCGCGGGAATGTCCGGTGCATCGCCATCAGCGCCGGGGGTGTTCTCGTTCTCCTTTCTCTCGTTGCTTGTCAGGGTTCATGCATCTCCTTTCTGTCGTTGGTGTCGGTGTTTGGTTGTGCCGCTCCCGGATGGGGGAGCGGGGTCAGCTGCTCCCCCACCGGCGGGGGAGGGTGTAACCCCTGTCGAGGCGACACACCGAAACCGGCGGAAAACCGGGTTTTCGCCGGTTTTCGGGTGTGGCCCGCCGTGCGGGGTTACACGGGTTACAGTCCTGGTCAATACCGGTTTTCGGGGTCTGCTCCAGGGGTTACCTGTAGGCCCTCGCGGGGTTACAGGTAACCGCCGGTGTAACCCGGCGCGGCTAGATTTTCCTCACCCGCCAGGCCCGCCACGCGTTCGCGATCTCGGGCGGCGTGTAGCCCTTGGCGACCCGCTGCCCGATCCGCACCGGACCCGGCGCGATCCCCAGCGGGCGCAACGCGCCCGCGAGGGTTTCCCCGGTCCAGCGGCTGTAGCGGGTGTCGAGCGTTGCCAGGCGTGCCAGCAGGTCCGCCGTCGTGATCTTGGGCAGCCCGTCGCACGCGATCAAGATGTCGATGACCGTCTCCGGGTCGACCCCGCGCCGGTCCCGGCCCGGCTCGGCCGGGTCGCGGGGACGGGGCACGAACGGCCCGCCCGCCATGCCTGGGTGGCCGGTCTCGCGGGGGTGGCCGGCACCCCCGGATGGAGCAGCCGCCGCCAGGGTCACCCCGGCGGCGGTGAGGGTGTCCGCGTCGATCACCGGCCGGGTGGCGGCGCGGGCGTCCCCGTCGCTGGTGACTTGTTCGGGATCGGGCGGGGTGATCATCGAGACCACCGGGTCGCGATTCCCGGCGGCGTGGACGTAGCCGCGCCCCGCGTCCTCGATCGACCCGCCTTCCTCAGCGTGCAGGCGGTGCGGGTGCCAGCCTTCCTCAAGCTTGGACGGGCCCAACGCCAACCGGACGTCCACATGTCGGCACGCGAGCATGACTTTCGCCCTGGCCATCTCCGCGACCGCCTCACCCAGCGCGTCGCTGGTGGCTTCGCTGGTGGCCATCACCAGGGTCACCCGCGCTTTACGCCCGGCCCGCAAAATCCCGATAGCGAGGTCCTTAGCACGCGGGGTCAGGCGCGGGTACTCGTCGATGACCACCACCAGCGCCGGACGCGCCCGCGACGCCCGCCAGGACGCGCCCATCCCCAACCGGGCGAGCAACCGGGGCCGGGTTTCGGCCATCGCGAGCGCGTCCGCAAGCGCTCGTTCGATCCCGGCGGGGGTGCGCTCGCGGCGCGACACCGCCCCGCCCAACAGGTCGAGGCCGGACCCGATCGGGTCCAGGTCCCACACCACCGCATCCGGGCAGGCGGTGAGCGCGTCCCCGATCGCCGCCAGGGTCACGGTTTTACCGGCACCGGTCACACCGACCACGAGCACGTGCACCCCGTCGAGGCTCACCGCGAGGGGGTCGCCGTCCATCCGCCGGCCGATCACCACCGGCTCACGAATCGTGCCGCTGCCCGGTTCCCGATGCGGCGCGAACCGGTGCGGGACAAAGGGATCACGCGCCAGGATGCGCAGCACCACCCGCGCCCGCCGTTGTCGGTCCGGCGCGGCCAGCACCGCCCCGGCCGCCACATCCAACCGGCCTTCGATCGCCGCGAGCTTGCCGACGACGGCGGCGGGGGTGCCGCCGTTCAAGATGACCGGGACCCGCCAGCCCCACGCTTCCCGCCGCACGTCCTCGCCGCCGTCCGCGCTGATCCCCTCCGCCGCCAGGGCCGCGAGCACCGCCCCGGCGGCTTCGGCGCGGGTGTGCGCGTCGGCCATCGGGAACCGGTCCGCCACCCCTTCCCCCGCCAGGGCGGCGGGGGCGGTGTCGGTGAGGGTCCCGGCGCGGCGGACACCACGCCCCACCGCCGCGAACGGGGCGAGGATGAGCGCGACCGCGAGCGGCCACACCCACCAGCCGCCCCACGCCGCCGCCACCGCTCCCACAAACCCGTAGGCCACGGCGGGCAGCACGGCCGCAGCGCCCGCCGTGATGACCAACCGGGTGTAGACGGTGCGGCGGCGGGCCAGCAGAAAACGGCGCTCGGCGTAGGGGTGGTCGTGGTCGCGGGCATGGTCGATGACTCGCCCGTACTCCCGCGACGCGACCAGATACGGCCCTAACCGGCGCAGCCACCACCGAAGGCCCCGCCCGGCGTCACACAGAACCCGCACACCGGCGACCACCACCCACCGGGCGATCCGCCACAGCAGCCGAGCCACCCACCCGGCGGACCGGTACCGCAACCAGCCCACCGCATCCAGCACCATAGGTCGTATGTGGACAGTCCACACGCGACACGCAAGACGCCGCATCCACCGCGTCACAGGGGCGAACATCGTTGCTGCGCAACCGATAGCGGCCCGCGCCGCGCGACAAGTGGCGCGGGCCGTGGTGGCGGCGACGCGAGCCGAACCCCGCGCCACCACCACCAACCGCGCCCCGGTCCGCGCCCGCCGGGGGTCAGCCGGGACGGGTGCGGGCGTGGCCGGCCGAACCGGCCACCCGGCCGGGTCTCGCCGCACCAGGCGCGCACAGAACACGCGCACCCACCACAGGAAAAGCCTGACATAATAGGAAAACTTCACTCATGATCGCCACGCTCTCCACCCCGGCGGGGGTCGCGCGGCTTGGGGACCGGCCGGAACCCGTCCGGCTCGTCCTTCTCCGCCAACAGGGCCTCTGCCCGCCAGGCCTGCGGGTCCTGAGGGGCTCCTGCGGCGTGCCAGCGGGCCGCTGCCTCGGCCTGCTGGCGGTAATACCCGGTGCGGCGGGCGAACGCCCGCGCCTCCCGGTCCAACTCCCGCCACAACCACGTCGTCGACGCGGGTTCGAGCACGAATTCCGGGATGACCTCGATGAGATCGGCCATCAGCAGGAACCGCGCCGTGATCTCCTCCCACCCCTCGAACGGGGAGGAGTCGCCGTGCCTATCGTCATTACTCGTCAAAATGCATCAAATCCTTTCGTAGTAGTGTTTTTGTGTTGATCACCTGCTTTGCTGCTTGCCCATTCCGGCCCCGTGGGGCGTGATGGGGGTTTCACTCTGTTGTCACGGTGCGCACAGCGAGGATCGCTCACTGTTGACACCGGGATAACAGACGGGAGTTACGCGGTCACGGTTCCACCCGTGAAGCGCTGAGCTGCCCGGTGAGAGATGCGGCACAACACCCTCACCCGCCCCGGACATGCCGGGGGTGGGGGCGGTCCGCGATTAATGCGTGGCGGGTTTCCGCCGCCACGCCACAGGGCGGGGTGAGCGCCGTGTGCTCTGTTGAGTTGTCACATCCGCTCACCTGCCTTTCCTGGGTCGGCCGGGGTGTCCTGGTCTGGACCTGTCGGCCTGACACCAGAGTGCACGCCGGAAAATCGGCACGCCACAACCGCTAACCGACACAACTCGATCAAGCTACTGGCGCTCCCGGTGAGAGGCGTTCACCTCACCGTGCGGTGAGCACCGAACGCGGGCCGGCCTACCGAATCGGAGCAACGCTTGCGGCATTCGGGCAGGAAGACATGACGGCGAGTGTTGGTGATTAATCGCGTAACCCGTTCGCGCGGCGGGACCGTAGCGCGGTGATCATCACCGCGCACACCGTTAGGCCAAACGGGCGCGGCGCGGGCGGATTCCTGAGCGGCGGCTGTGATTGCGCGTCGTTAGTGTCGATCACGGATCACCATGAGTAGCGGTGCACGCGCGTTCGCACGGCTGCACGCTCCGTGCACACGCTCAACCGCGACCGGCGGCGGCGGTGATGGCGCGGGCCAGCTCGGCCGCGTCCCGGTGCCGGGGCAGCCGCACCGCTTCCGCTCGCACGGTGTCGAGGTGATCGGTTAGCCGCCGCGACCGCACCGACGCCGCCAGCTCTAGCGCGGTGTGTCCCGTCCTCACCGCGTCGGCGGGCTGCCCGGCGCGGAACAACACCGCCGCGAGTTGGGCGCTGCTGACCGCGCGGCGTTTGACCCGCACCGGGTCCGCAGTCGACGTGTACGCGGTCAGCGCGTCGATGGCGCGGGGGGCGTAGCTCGCGTCGTGGGTGGCGGCGATCGAGAGCACCCGCCCGGACTCCGACCCCAACGCGGCGGTGTCGAACCCGCGCGGCTGCGAGATCTCCCCCGAGCCGTTTTCCAGCGCGGCGCGGGCAACGGTGAGCGTGTCCAACGCTTGGCGAAGGTTGCCCATGTCCGCGTGCGCACGGGCGGTGGTCGAGTGCACCAGGGCGTCGACCTGTCCGACGCGCGCACGGCTCGCCGCGACGCTGGCGAGCTGACACATTTTCAGCGCCTCGCCGGGATCGCCCTGTCCGAGATACACCCGCGCGATCTGCTCCGCCGCGAGCGCGGTCCGCATAGGGTCGTCGATCTCAGCGGCGGCCGACATGGAATGCGTCAGATACCCCACCGCCGCCCCCGGCAAGCCGACGTCGTGGGAGGCCCAGCCGGCCAAGCTCCACAGATCCGCGACCACCCCGTAGAGCTCGCGGCTGGTGGTGTCGGTGCGCGCCGCGCGCAGGAGCCCGCGCGCCCACCCGAGTTGGGCGATCACCGCGTCCCGCACCGCGTGACCGCCGAATCGCTTTTCCCGTACCCATAGGGCCGTGGTGATCTCCCGCAGCGCGTCCACCTCGGTGGTGTCGATCGCGGCCGGGGCGGGGGTGGCCACGGCGGGCACCGCCAACGCGGCGAGCTCGGCCGAGGTGAGCGCCGCACCCACAGCCAACTTGGCGGCGATCCCTAGAACATGGCGGCGGTCGGGCATGGTGTCCACCTCCCGCGCGGCCATCGGGACAGCGGTCAAAGCCGCGCTGGTCTCAGTGTCCGGGGTGTAGGCCAGGCCCATCAACCCAGGCGGGACACCCAGCCCCGCGCCGATCCTGGCGAGCACGTCATAGGCCATGACCTGCCTGCCGTTGCAGATCTCCGAGACTTCGGATTGGCCTTGTCCGGTCAGGGCTGAGATGCGCCGTTGAGAGACGCCGTGGCGTCTGAGCAGCACAAACACCCCGCCGATGTCGCGGTCACGGAGCGCGGCGCGCATCAGCGGGTCATCCCACACGGCCGCCGGGATCGCCCGATCGCCCGCCCCGGCCGTGTTCACCGGGTCGCCTGATTGCGGCTTATAAGCCTTGTCACGCGTCCCAGAGTAGCCGCGATGAGACGCGGTGTAGAGCACCTGTGCGGGTGGTGATCGGCCAAGCCGATCGGCCCCGCCGATCGGCGATTACGCCGTTCGGGGGGTTCGCCGGGGCTGATCAGCCCCGGCGCGGACGCCGCGCGGGCTCGCCCTCGCCGCCGCCGTCGTCGTCTTGCTCTGGCGGGGCCGGCAGACCGCGCACCAACTCCCCAAGGTCGATGTCCAGCCCGGCCGCGATCCTCAACAGGTTCCGCAAGGACGGGTTTCGCTGCCCGCGTTCGACCTGCCCGAGGTAGGACCAGTGAACCCCGCTCCTGGCATCGAGGTTTTCTTGCGAGATGCCCAGCTCGGCACGTCGCGCGCGGATGCGCTCACCCAAGATCCGGGCGGCCTCAAAGATTGGGTCAGCCATGGCTTACAGCCGATCGGCCCCAGGGATCGCACACCAGAGACGATCAACCTTAGGCCTATCCACTTACACCTTATGAGCTGTAGCGTGCGTCCCACCGCGCCCCGCCGCACAGAGGCAGGGCGCACGGTTGCGGGGAGGAGGTGACGGCTCGTGACTCGTGACGGCAGCCTCGGCACTGGCGGCAACACCCACACCAGCAGCGGCACCGGAACGAAGAAATAGACCTCAACCACAGCGCGATGGCGTGAACCCCGGAAATCCTAGTTCCGGGGTTCACGCCATCACTATTTTCATACTCGCATTAACCGCCGCTGATTTTCCGCGTATTCTCCCGCATTATGAGCGGCGGCACACCCCGAAACCTTCTCCAACAGATCTACCGTTTACGCCTGGCGCTAAGCGGGGTCATTTTCCTTGCCGCCGGCATCATCATGTTCATCGTGTCCCACTCCGACAAGCTCGACAGCATCGCGCTCGCGATAGGCGGAATAGGAACCGTGTCGCTGATCTTTGAGTACGCCAGCCGCCAGGTTATCGACATCAAACAACGAGACACCGTGCGCGAGGAGATCGCCGCGCAGATACCCGCCATCCGCGACGCGGTACTGTCCGGATTCGCGGTGAGCCCGGACGTTCTACTGTCCCATGGCCGCGAATTGCACCACGACACCCGTGTTTCTATCGCCCTGTCGCCAGCGGGCACACGCACCGAGGGAAAGACACTATATATTGCTGTTGTTCGATGGTCACATCGAACAACAGCACCCCTAGTACTCCAGTCGGACTTCGTGATGTCGCTGGTGGGCTGCCTGAAGACAGGTGCGGCCACCAGTTGATCATGGTCGGTTGTGTGGACTAACCCTGATCGGCTGGTGGCCGCGGGTCCCAGCGTAAACCCTGACCGATGGGCGGTGATGTTCGAGGAGATGATCAGCCGGATCGCCGGCCGGTTCACCCGCGTCGAACCCCGCCGACGAGCACGGGCCCTGCTGCTCGGGCTGCTGTCGGACCTGCCGGACAGGAACTGCTGGACCATCTCCGAACACGCCGGCGACGACACCCCCGGCGGGATACAACACCTGCTGCGCAAAGCAGTCTGGGACGCCGACGAGGTCCGCGACGACCTGCGCGACTACGTCACCGAACACCTCGGCGACACCGGCGCCGTGCTGGTCGTCGACGAAACCGGCGACCTCAAGAAAGGCGTCCACACCGTCGGAGTGCAACGCCAATACACCGGCACCGCGGGCCGTATCGAGAACGCCCAGGTCGCGGTCTACCTCACCTACGCCACCGACACCGGCCACGCATTCATCGACCGGGCCCTCTACCTCCCGAAATCCTGGACCGCCGATCCCGGCCGCCGCACCGACGCCGGAATCCCCGACGACACCGCGTTCGCGACGAAACCCGCGCTGGCGACCACCATGATCGGGCGCGCCCTCGACGCCGGCGTCCGCGCACAGTGGGTCGCCGGGGACGAGGTTTACGGAGCCGACCCCAGCCTGCGCAAGAACCTGGAAAAGCGCGGTGTTGGCTACGTTCTCGCCATCGGCCGCGACCGCCGGGTCAGCACCCCCGCAGGCGTGCTGCGCGCTGACGGTGTCGCCGCCAGGCTGCCCAAGCACGTCTGGCAACGCCTCTCCGCCGGCACTGGAGCGAAAGGACACCGCTACTACGACTGGGCTTTCGCCGACATCGACACCGACGAGACCGACGGGCACCGGTGGCTGCTGATCCGCCGCCACCGCACCACCGGCGAGCTGGCGTTCTACCGATGCTACGCACCCGAACCCGTGCCGCTACAGGTTCTGGTTCACGTCGCGGGCCGCAGATGGACGATCGAGGAATCCTTCCAGACCAGCAAAGGCCTCACCGGACTCGACCAGCACCAGGTCCGACGCTGGACCTCCTGGCACCGCTGGACGGTCATGGCGATGCTCGCCTACGCCTTCCTCGCCGTTGTCGCATCCACCGAACGAACCCCCAAGCCCTCGACCGCCGGGTGGATCTCATTGACCTGCAACGAAATCCACCACCTGTTCACCACACTCATCAGCCGACCCGTTCTCGATGCCGCGCACCGGATCCGCCGCTCAACATGGCGCAGACGCCACCAATACCGCGCCCAACAAGCCCACTACCAGCGACAATCGACCCACGAACCATGACCATCACGAACTACGACTGGAGTACTAGGGGTGCGAAAATTTGTGAGCACCACCAACCCCGACCACTACCGCCAAGCACTCACCGACCCCGCCGCCAAAGTCTGGCTGTTCAGTGACAACGCGCCGCTCGACGCGCAAGCATTCACCTTGCTGGACTACAGCGTCAACGGAACACCGCAACCGATTACCAAGACCGACCACCCAGACGGCCGCGCCTACCAAGCGACACCCTCGTCGAACGCGGCGAACTCCGGACAGGATTATCTCGTCTCCTACAGCTACAGCACGCTGATCGAGCCGCGCGGGCACGCGATGTGGATAGACATCGACAAACCCACCAACGGGGTCAGCGTCGAACTGACCCACACCGGCACGGGGATAGAACGCATTACACCGCTTGACTTCCTCACCACCACACCGCGAATCCACCGCAGCGAACGCGGATCAGCCGCACCGATCTCCATCAGCGCCGACGGCTGGATACAACCTAAATCGGGCGTGGTGTTCATCTGGACACTGACCAGCGAGCTCAACGAGCTACCGCAGACGTGACAGACCACTCGTTCATGGTTCTCTGTTCCGCCGCTCGTTGAGTTTGTAGGTGGCGTTCCACAGTTTATCGATGGCTTCGTTCGCTTGGTGTTCAAGGAAACTCACTCTCGCCCGCTGTGCGGGGTCATCGTCTGAATAGACCGTGAGCACGACTTGCTGCGATGTTATGTCAACGTTGATGGTCAGGTCTGACGCTGCGAGGTTCGTTTCTTCTGGACCCACCCCGCTGTTCGTGGTCGCCGCTAAGCCGGCGAGGGGGCACAGCGCCAAAGGGACACGGTAGGTGTTGTCCACGAATACTGATGCCCCTTCGATTTTCGCCGCGTGCAGCACACAGCCATCAACAAAGTTATGCATACGCCGCGCGGAAAAATAGAAATCCTCCGCCGACAGAGCACCGGTTTCATACTTGGTGAAAAGACTCGAAACAATGCCACCCAGCATAATTTGGTGCCGGCTGAGGTCGATCAAAAACCGCTCGACGTCTTCCGGTATGTCTAACCCTGGTTCCGACACCATCATGCCGCGCTTCCTTGCTGGGTTGCGTCTACGAATGACAGACATTGCGGGCACTCAGGAAACGCGGCCATATAAGCGGCGTCAGACTGCATCGCGATAGCCCCGCACACCGCACGATGTCCGACAGGGAACCAATCACCGCTATGGGGATTGTAGGCAAGGTTGGAGAGGTTCTCGACGTAATGACGCAAACGGCGCGGGGGGCCAAGCTCCTCAGCCATCCATTGCCCCCGCGAGCCGGTGCGCCGCAATCGTTGGAGCGCCGATGGGGTACGGGTCGTCATAGCTTCCTCCTGGGGTTGTCCGTAGGTTCGCCGGGCTGCGCCCTGAGTTCTCGTGCGGGCCGGTCGTGGTTACTGCCTTGTCGGGGCAAAGCAGTAACCACGACTGTAAAAATTGCTGGGGCGCACACCCGAGTCATGTGCACCCCAGCAAGGGAACCCACTTGCGCGCCCTCAGTTGCGCGCCTTTCCCGTAACCAACCGATGCCCGAGCAACTGCGAATTGCATGCATCGGCGGGGCTATTTGGTGAGAGCGACCACGCCAATCGTGTTTCTTACGTTTGGTAGTCTTTCCCTCGCCGAATGCAATGAAAGCAAAAAGTGCATATTATGCACAAGTGAAACGCGTCTATTTCTTATAAATTAGCTCGAATGGGGTATAGCCGATGGTTGCGGTATCTCTTCGCCGTCGTCGGCTTGCTGCGGCAATACACCAAATTCGCGAGGATGCCGGGCTGACCTTGGTTCAGGCTGCCAAGATATCCGGCTTTTCTCAGCCGAAATTGTCACGCATCGAAGCCATGGCCATTGGCATTAGCGGCGACGACACCCTTACCTACTGCACAAATTTGGGAGTTCCGGAAGAAGTCACCGAAGCCTTAGTGCAGCTAGCCCGCCGAGCGAAGAGCCGCGACTGGTGGCGACCTTACAGCGACGTTCTCGGCAGATCCGCCGGATTCTTTGAACTCGAAGCGGACGCGGTGAGCGTCCGATCCTTCACCCTTGACGTTATCCCCGGACTTGTTCAAACGCCCGAATACTGTCACGCAATGATTCGCGATGGCCTCAACGGAGAGCCCGAAGAGGCCATACGGCAGCGGGTTGAAGCCCGCATGCAACGCCAAGCAAAACTAGATGACCCCAAATTGACATTCTGGGCAATCATTGACGAGTCGGCCTTGATGCGTAACTACGGTGGCGCGGCCGTCATGGCGGACCAACTGGAAAAGCTGACACGCAATGCACAGCAAGGAAATATCTCCATCCAAGTTCTGCCGCTAGACGCCGGCGTGCACGGGGCCGTCGGCACTCCGTTTGACGCCTACACACTCACCGATGGTTTGGGGGTCATCGCACGCGATGACATCACCGGCGGCTACTACATCGAAAATGAAGAGGAAGTGCAAGCCTATAACCGCGCTTGGTCGGAGCTAATCGCCGCCGCGCTACCCTTCGGGGACTCGATCGAGCGACTGCGACGCCGATCAATGGAGCACAGGAGTAGAGCGCGTGGAATATCTGGGGAGATGGCGGAAAAGCACGCGAAGCGGCAGTAATCCAAGCTGTGTCGAGGTGCGCCTCGGATACGACAAAGTAGAAATCCGAGATTCAAAAAACCCAGATGGCCCGCACCACGTTGTCTCCCTTGAGATATGGCGCGAATTCGTCCACTTCGTCCAGAAAAGTGCGCTACATGAGGCTGCCACGGATGTAGCCAGCAGTGACCCGAAACCTGACTATGTTGACACGACAAATTCCGTTTGGCTCAAGGGCGAGTCTGCTTGTCCGGACTGGCTAGAGTACACCTTTGCCACTAGCGGAAAAATCGAATATGCCGTACTTCGACGAGGTTTAGGAGAAAACTATCTCGTTTTTACCCTTGCCGAGTGGTCCGCCTTCGTAGAAGGCGCGCGTGGCGGAGAATTTAACGTACCACGACGCCTCGCCGCTGCCATGTAACCGAAATTCGTAGCGATAGGCCGCAAAAACGGTTACCAAGTCGGCCGTGACAACAGACAATCCAGGAATCCGTGTCCTTGCTACCGAGCCGATCAGCCGGGCCAACCCTCGCATGATCAGCCCGACCGAATCGTAAGCCGATCTCCTCGCGCCTCTCTCGCCGATCCCGCCAGCGCGGGCACTCTCACCCCGGCGCACCGGGTAGGCGTGGATCTCCCGCTCTCCCCGGTGCTCGGCTTGGGTGGGCCTGTGCAGCCCCACGCGTTCCCGCATCGTGCCGGTGAGCGCCGGACCCGCCCAAGCCTTCCACCGCGACAGGGAAGGGGCAGGGATGGACGGCGGGCGGCTGGCGCTGTGCGCGGGGGTGATCCTCGCGCCGCCGCTGGCATGGGTCGTGGTGGTCATCGTCTACACCCGCCGCAGGCGGGCGCGGCTACGTACCGGGCGTGTCCCGGCGGCTGAGGTGATTGAACGCGTCAGGCGGGATCACAGGTCGCAGGATGCCGGCCGAGCCACGCCCAAGGATGAGCAGGCGGCGGGGTTGCCGCCTGGGTGGCACTGGCCCACCCGCGACCCAGACCCACCCGGCTCCACACGTGGTGGTCGGTGATCGTCAAGCCCAGCACCGCGACCGACCGGATACCCCCGTGACCGCCAGACGCAAAGAAGGGCCCCACCCTTGGGTGGGACCCTTCAAACCCTGCTACCGCAGGGAAAAAAATCAACATCCAGTTAGGTGCTTCGACAAAACATCAACCGGATCATCCCCGCCGAGGCGGGGAAAACGTACCAAATCCAACCAGAAAACAACTTCCCGGCCGGAAATACCCTCACCAAAGGCGGGGGAACTGAGGTACACGAGAAAGTTAGCAGAACTATTTCCAGCTGTCCATATCCCCCATTATTTAATTGGACGAAAAGACAACCGCTTCAAAGCGCGCGCGGTTCGCGCAAGTTCCGCGCTGAGTGCCGGGCGTGTCTCGGCGGCCAAGGTGATCGAGCGCGCCACGGCAGGATCACCGCAGGCCCGCAGGAAGGCCGGCCGAACCACGCCCGAGGGCGGATCACGCGGCGGGTTTGACACTGGCCCACCCGCGACCCGGACTAGCGCGCTCGCCGCACCAGAAGAGCCAGGGCCGCCCCTGACCGCCCGCGTAGCTACTGATGCTCCCTGGCGGTCAGTCGTCGTCGAGTCCGTTCATGGTGTTGTTCAAGGTCTGCACGACCCCGCGCGGGGTGCCAGGCTCCATGACGATCTGCTCGTCCCCGGTGGCATACGTCAGCACCCGGCCGCCGTCCTCGGCCAAATCGATGGCGGTGATCGGCGAGCTGCGCACCCTGTGCCGGTCCTCGCGGCGGGCGGTGTAGAGCTGGTGCACCGCCGCCCGGTCACGGCGCATCACCTCGACCAGGTGGTCACGGTCGCGGGTGTCGACCGGATCAGCGAAAATATCGCGCGGCCCCGCGTGCGGATCCTCATAGAACCCCTTCGCCATCGTGACCGGCCGCACGGCCGCGCCGGGCACATCGGGCAGCACGTCCACCAACGCGGTGGCATGCCATCGGTCCTCCAGCGGTTCCAGCGCTATCACGTCATCGCTGATGATCGCCCGGAGCGCGTCACCGCCGCCGCTGGCCACCAACACCGAACAACTCTCCCCGCCCGGAAAGTTGGTGAACGCGTAATACTCCCGATCCGGGCACCCCAGAAGCGCAAGAGTGTTGCGCCACAACGTATTCAACCGACCGTTACGCGCCAACCCTAGCGAGGTGAGCGTGTCCAGCACACGCGTTTCCAGTGTGCGCCGGGCTTCGGGGGTGGTCCAGTAGTGGAGGTTCGTGCCCATCGCCGGGGGCAGGTCACCCACTTCGACCATGCCCCACGCGGACAGAAACGCCATTTTCGGTAAGACAACTGGTCTGTCGAGGACAGTCACAGCGCACACGCTCCGACACGAGAAGGAACACCAGACAACAACGGGCGGAAACCGAGACAGGGCACCAAAAATGGCCGATAGGGGCCGGGGTTACCCGCCGATCACGGGCGGCACCGGTGGCAGTCCCGTGGTCGGGTCCGGGAGTTTGCGGTCCTCATCGGTGAACAGCGTCTCGGCGTCCTGCACATACTTGCGTTGGTGCTCTGCGTCTTCTTCCTTCTTGCCGCCGCGCCCGCCGGGACCCATGCCGCCGGGGCCGCCCGCCGCGCCGCTGCCCCCAGCCCGGCCCACACCGCCGCCAGGACCGCGCACCGACTCCTCGGTGAAACCGCGCCCGGCACCGGTTTGCCGACCGCCACCGGCCACACCGCCGCCCGGCCCGCCACCGGCCGAGTTCCCACCGCTGAAACCACCCACGCCGCCAGGGCCGCCGAGATAGTCCAGACCACCGGACCCCGGACCAAAACCCCCGGCACCGCTACCAGGGCCGGGCGTGAACGACGTTCCACCGGGCAGGTTGCCACCCGGAGGGAATGCCGGCGGCGGCACGTAGCCCGCCGTGGAAGTGCCACCCCCGCCTAGGTCCGAACCGGGACCACCGCCGGGCGGGTGGTATCCGGCGGCGGGAACATCCACGCCGTGCCCACCGGACGGCATCCCACCCGGCGGCGGGGATGCTGCGGGCGGCGTCACCATCGGGGTCACGCTGTGCGCGCCTCCGCCCGGCGTGCCCATGCTGTGTGTGGTGTCGCGGCGCGACTGCCCGCCGCTGCCCGTGTCGGTGGAGGAGTCCGAGGAATCCCCGAACACCGGGGAGATTTGGCCATAGTCGGTGCGCAACCCGCTAGCTTGCCCGTCCAAGTGCGCGGCATACGTGTTGTAGATACCGAGGTTCTTCTCGGCCTTCTGGTTATAGGTGTTGATCGCGTCCTCGGTGTCGGTGTCCCACGGGGTCACGATGTCGAAGAAACTTTTATCGGGCGGTGACCCCATCGGGTCCATCGACCCTTTTGCCCTGTCAAACCCGTGCGCCGCGTCCGCAACATTGCCGCCGTTGGCGTTGAACGCGGAACTCGCCGAATCGATCGCGGCGGTAAACACCGTCGTTCGCTGCCGCGCGCCTTCAGCTGCTTTGCCGGTCCATGCTGGTTCCAGCTTGTTGAGCATGGTCGACAGGTTCGCCGCGACCTCGCTATGTTTACTGGCCGCGCTGGTGGAGGTGCCGCCGCTTTCCGACCAACTGGAACTGTTCCCGCCCATCATCTGTGCCACGACTTCAGGCACCGGCGCGGCCTGCGTTCCGAGGTCCCCGCTGAACAGGTCCCCAGCCCAGTGGACCGCATCCTCAGCAGTGTGGACCACGGCAGTGCCAAGGTTTTCCGCTCCGTGCCACAACGCTTTCGCGGCATGCCCTAACTGATCAAACGGGAACATGATCAGGAACCCGCCTTAGCCTTCAACGTGGTGACCACCGCGTCAGCGGCCTGCCCGGCCACATCGCACGGATCCACCGAACCGATCTTGGCGCGACCAAGGGAAACGGACACATCGATGGAGGTATCGTCAGCAAGCCCGACACTGACAGCGCAGAAATCTTTCAGCGCAGGCTGACCCTTGTTGCCCGCGTGGGCGACGGCGGGGAAACCCTGAATATCGGGCAGCGGTTTCCACACGGCTGATTTTGGTTGCGTGTTCTGGTAGTTGCCACTCAAACCGGTATGAGTGGTGGTGTCGTAGCCAACGCCGATTTGCGAACCCTTGTCTAGGTTCGACCATCCGCAGTCAGGTCCAACGCCGGATGTCTCGCCTTGTTTGGTTTGCACCGGAGAGCCGAGAAGGGTGTCGATTTGCGCGGCGGTAAGCGCATCAGCACACGGATTTCCGCTCAACACCGAAACGGGAAGGGGATTGGGCACCTTCGGGGCACCCGCGTACGGCAAGCCGCCAGCGGCCGACGTCGGGGGCGAAGTGGTTGCGGACGGAGAACTACCACCGTCCGGGGTTTTCCCGGTGCACGCGGTTGCGAGCAAACCCGCCGCGATTAGCACGCCCACGAACAATGAACGGCGGCTCATCCGGCTGCCCCTCCCTTACTTGGCTGTTGCTCTGGTTTTTCTTGATTAATTCCGGCTTTGTTTACCTCGGCGGCTACGGGTGCCTCGTGGCCGGTAATCTTCTTGAATGCTTCGTCGATCTTGCTGATTAATTCATTCAAGTACGCGATTTCAGTGTCGATCTGCGTGACACCGTGATCGAATGCGCCCGACCCGTTAGCTAACCTAGCGTTGTACGCCTTACTAGCCGGGTCCTGCGCAGGTGGCTGCACTTTTGTCAGGACTTCAGTTCGACGCTGTAGGTCTTGAAGGTCTGCTAATGCTTGTTTGGCTTGTCCAAGCATGTCGTTAGCGGCTGCCGGGGCCAGGCTGTAACCCCCACCCGATGCCGCGCCGCCTCCCGGCGGGCTGGACGAGTTCGTCCAGTCAGTGCCAGCTGGCTGGATCGCGAAATCCACACCGCTGAGCCACGAGCCTATTTGTCCGCTTGGTTGTGACACGGCCCCTCGTAGTCCCCTCTGCCCCGTCCACCCGTCCGACGCCGACCGTGATCGGCTAGGCCGATCAGTCGCACCGATCACCGTAGCCGATCGCTCACCCGCAGTGGAACAACTCCGGTAAACCCGCAGGCAACAAGCCCGCCCCCGTACGTGTGAGGCTGCGGAGGTAGCTGGATACTGCCACCGAGCCCGCTAGCGAGTGCGTACGCACTCGCTAGCGGGCATGCTCTGTGACCTGCACAGACGCAACTGGCGGCCATCTGTGCAGGTTACAAGTATGTCTCAATACGGCGTGTCCCCTTGGTTGCGTTGGACGCACCGAACGCCACATTGGGGCGCATTCCTCGCCGCGGCCCAGCGGCGGCTCCGCCGGATTGGTCTGCACCTTTACGCCGGGCGGTGCCCCACGCGCCGTGAGCGGTCGGCGAGCACCGTTCGGCGCAGCCGGCCGGGTGCTGGGCGTTCCCGGTGAACCATCCGCGCGTGGCGTCCGTTTTCCCTGGTAGAACGGTGGAAGCAGTCCCAGGAGGAAGACTTCATGCCCACGATCCTGCTCACGTCCCGCTCACTCGCCATGCTCCGCGCGGTCGCCGCCGGCCGGGCCGACCTGGGCGCGGGCAGCGAACCCGACCTCCGCGTCGACGGCCTGCCCTGCTGCGACCAGCCGGCCGCCCACCAGCTCTTCCACGACGGCCTGGTCCGCCCCGCCCACCCGGCCCGCCCCGGCCACTGGTCCCCGGCCGAGCTGACCCCGGAGGGCGAACTGGCCCTCGGACTGCCCGCAGCCGCCTGACCAGCCACCCGCCCGCCGGGCCGGTTCGCCCAGCTCACCGGCTGCCCGGCTGAGCGGCTCTCCCGCCTGACTGGCCGACCAGCCGTCCGCCTGAGCGGCCCTCCCGCCTGACCGGGCCCGCCTGACCGGTCTTCCCGGCCGCCCGGTCTTCCCGCTGGGCCGGTCCTCCCGGCCGACCAGCCGTCCGCCTGAGCGGCCCTCCCGCCTGCTCAGGCGCGCCGCCGACACTGTGCCAGTCTTGGCCCCGTGCTCACCGTGCGGATGAACGACCTGGCAGCCGACCTGCTCGCCGCCACCCCCGGCCCGCCACCGGCCGACCTGGCCCCCGGCCTGCAGGACCTGGCCCCCGCCCTGCGAAACCTGGTCACCGCCGGTCTGGTCGTCTGCGAAGGCAACGGCGTCCTCACCTTCGCCCGGCACGCCCCCGCCGCGGCAAGCGCACCGGGGAACAGCGGGACCCTCACCGGCTGGGAAACCGACACCAGCAGCTTCCACCTCGACGAAACAGTCCCCGTGACCGTCGATCTCACCGGCGACGGCGAGCCCGTCATCTCCCCCGCCGACCAGGCGCTGATGCTGCGCCACGGCCTCGGCTTCGCCTGGCAGCTCGCCCGGCTCGCGGCGGAGCTCCCGGAACCGGTCGACCTCCGCTGCATCATCAGTGCCAACAGCACCAACGGGACCTTCCGCCTCCACCGCCTCCGCGACGGCGAGCCGTGGCTCTCCGAGGACCTCGACGGATACCGGCTCGAAGAGATCATCGTGCTCGACGCCCCGGCCCGCGGACGGGACTGACCGGTGTCGCTTGTCCGGCGTTCTGTCCGTTCTCTCACCTGATCAGCGGTCACCGGGCGCCCCGGCCCGCCAGCACTGTGATCCCCATGAGACGGCTACTGGCGGTGGGTACGGCGGTCCTGGTCACCTTCGGCGCGCTTACGGCGTCGAGTACCGCGCAGGTCGTGCAGACGCCCGGCGGCTGGGTCGGCAGCTGGGCGGCCGCTCCCGCCGCCGGGGTGCCGAACACCCCGCAGGGCTATCCGAACTACTCGATCCGCAACGTCGTGCACACCAGCATCGGCGGCAGCAAGGCCCGGGTGCGCCTGTCCAACACCTTCGGCACCGGGCCGCTGGTCTTCGGGCACGTGACCGTCGCCGTCGCGGCGGCGCCCGGCAGCCCGCGCGCGGTGCCCGGCTCCCTGCGGACGCTGACGTTCGGCGGAATGTCCACTGTGGTCGTCCCGGCCGGCGCCGAGGTGCTGAGCGACCCCGCGCCGGTGCGGGTGCCCGCGGACGCCGACCTGCTGGTCACCACGTTCGTGCCCACGCCGTCCGGACCGGTGACGTACCACCCGGCCGCCCAGCAGACGTCGTTCTTCACCCGCAACGGCGACTTCGCCGCGGAGGAGTCCGGCGGGTCCTTCACCGAGCAGACCACCGTCTGGCACTACGTGAGCGAAGTCGACGTCCAGGGTGTCGCGCCCGGCGCCGTTGTCACGCTCGGCGACTCCATCACCGACGGCGTCGGCTCGACCTCCGGCGCCAACCACCGCTGGCCCGACTACCTCAGCGACCGCCTGCACGGCCGCCTCGGCGTGCTCAACGCCGGCATCAGCGCCAACCGGCTGCTCCTCGACGTGCCCGGCAGCAGCGCCGGCCGCAACGCGCTCGCCCGGTTCGCCGACGACGTGCTGAGCGTCGGCGGCGTGCGCACGCTGATCGTGCTCGAAGGCATCAACGACATCCAGCAGGACCCGCACCAGACCGACCCGGCGATGATCATCTCGGCGCAGCGGCAGCTCGTCGCACAGGCGAAGGCGCGTGGCATCCGTGTGATCGGCGCGACGCTGACGCCGTTCAAGGGCTGGCAGGTCTACGACGAGACGCTGGAGCGCACCCGCGAGGCCGTGAACACGTTCATCCGCACCAGCGGGGTGTACGACGGCGTGGCCGACTTCGACGCCGCCATCCGCAACCCGGCCGACCCGCTGGCGATGCAGCCCGCGTACGACTCCGGCGACCACCTGCACCCCAACGACGCGGGGTACGCGCGGATGGCCGCCGCGGTCGACCTCAGCCGGCTGTGAATCCGGCTGTGACCGGTGTCCGGCGGAACGCCAGCACGGCCACGAGGCTGATCAGCCCGACGCCCACCATGTACAGCGAGACCGAGAACGACGTACCGGTGGAGGTCTGCAGCGCCGTCGCGATCAATGGGGCGAAGCTGCCGCCAAGCACGGCGCCGACGGCGTAGGAGAACGACGCGCCGCTGTAGCGGAACCGCGGCTCGAACATCTCCGAGAACAGCGCCGACTGCGGCCCGTAGGTGGCGCCGAGGCCGAGGTTCAGCACGACCACCGCGACGATCAGCAGCCACGGCTGGCGGGTGTCGACGAGCAGGAAGAACGGCACCGGCCACACCACCAGCAGCACCGACCCGAGGAGGTACACCGGTTTGCGGCCGACCTGGTCGGACCAGATCGCCGACGCGATGATGCTCAGCAGCCACGTCACGCTGCCGACGATCACCACCACGAGCATGGTGTCACTGCTCAGCTTCAGCACCGATGTGCCGTAGGACAGCAGGTAGGCGAAGAAGACGTAGCCGATCGCGGTGTTCGCGATGAAGCTCGCCGCGGCCACCAGCACCTCGCGCGGCCGCTGCCGCAGCACGTCCACGATCGGCACCCGGCTGCGCTCGCCCGATTCCCGCAGCCGCGCGAACACCGGGCTTTCCTCGACCCGCAGCCGGATCACCAGGCCGACGGCCACCAGCACCAGACTGGCTAGGAACGGCACCCGCCAGCCCCACGACCGGAAGTCCTCGGCCGAAAGCGAGTTGTTCACGGCGAAGAACACCAGCTGCGCCAGGATCAGCCCGGCCGGCACCCCGATCTGCGAGAACGCCCCGTACCGCCCGCGGCGGCCCGCCGGCGCGTGCTCGACGGCCATCAGCGCGGCCCCGCCCCACTCGCCGCCGGCGGAAATGCCCTGCAGCAGCCGGAGCACGACCAGCAGCACCGGCGCGAGGACACCGGCCTGCCCGAACGTCGGCAGGACCCCGACCCCGGCCGTCGCGAGGCCCATCAGAACCAGCGAGAGCACCAGCATCGTCTTGCGCCCCACCCGGTCCCCGAAGTGACCCCAGACGATCCCGCCGATCGGCCGGGCGACGAAGCCCACCCCGAGCGTCGCGAACGCGGCGAGCGTGCCCGCCGACGGTGACAGCGACGGGAAGAACGCCTTGTTGAACACCAGCGCGGTCGCGGTGCTGTAGATGAAATAGTCGTACCACTCGATGGTCGTGCCGATCGCGCTCGCCAGCGCGACCCGCCGCACCTGCCCGGACTGCCCCAGCACCTGCTCCGCCATCCCCGTCTCCCCCGCTCCGTCCGACCGGCGGATCATGATGCCACGACCGATCGGACGGGTCGAGCGCCGGAAGTAGCCCGATTCGCGCGGCCGGGCAATCGTAGAATCCAGACGAGGGGTGGTGGACCCATGGGGGAAATCGCGCATTATGTGATCGTCACCGAGGACGGCCCGGATCTGCGGTACTCCCATTGGGGCGCGACGTCGTTGCTGCGGGACATGTTCTGGGGTCCGGAGCACGCCCTACGGTTCGCCACCGCTCAGGAGCCGTGCGACCGCTGGCGCTCGCAGGTGTGGTGCGAGGGTGCCGCCTGCATCGACACTGTCCGGCGCCAGCTGGTGTTGTACACCGGGTATGACAACATCCCGGTCCGGCGGACCTATCTGGCGATGCTCGCCGCGACCTGGGCGGGATGGTCGGTGCGGTGGGCCGGCCATGGGCTGTTCGACATCATCGGCCATCTCGGGCTCGACCCGGATCTGGTCCGTGACCACGTCGACGCGGACCCGCTGGAGCCGGATTGGGACCGGACCGCGGATGACTCGATCACCACGGTGCTCAGCGTTCGCGGCACCTCGGGATCGCTCACCTTCCACGCCCTCGGCGGCGGCCTGCTCGAGGACCTGGTGGCCGCCGGTCCTGACGAGATTCTCGCCGGCGCCCATCCACGCGCCCGCCTGACGCCGACCACGTTCCCGATGTCCGGGCTGCATCTGGACCTCGCGCGCCGGGAGGCCGGGTACTGGACCGGCGACGGCCTCCCCGATCCGCGCACCCCGCCGCATTGGCCAGGATGGACGTTCACCTGCTGGTTCGACCGGTACGAGGACCAGCTCGCCCGCACCGACGGCAAACTGGCCTTCCCTATTCCGTCCCAAACCGAGAGCACCGCCCAGATCCTCGGCTTCCTCGCGCCTCGCGACCCGATGGACACGGCCGCGATGGCCACCCAGCTCAGCGAACTAGCGGGTCCCGGCGCACAGATCAGCACCTCTTTCCACGCGCACCACCCGCTCGAGCCGGACGAGGAACTCCGCAGCCGGATGTTGGCCACCGGCCTCGCGACGCTCCCGCAGACCCCGGAACCCACTGGGAGCGCGAGATGAATGGCCGACGTCCGTCAGCCACGCCGGAGGACCTCACACCAGTCCGCCGGGCTCGTGCTGGGGCCAGTTCGACAGGAAGATCCAATCGAGGCCGTCGAACCCCCGGTCGTCGAGGTGTTCGGCGCGGATGAGGCCGGTGCGAGCGGCGACGCGCTGGGAGGCGAGGTTGCCGGGGCGGACCCTGGCGATCACCGGGTGGCCGGGAAGCCGGGTGGCGGCCCACTGCACGACTTCGGTCGCGGCCTCGGTGGCGATTCCTTGTCCCCAGCTGGATGGGGCGAAGCGGTAGAACAGGTTCAGGATTCGCCGTTGCCGGAACTGGATGAACTTCAGGCCGCAGAATCCCAGCTGAGTTTCCGAAACACGGCGTCGGACAACCCAATAGCCGAACCCGAAGCACTGCCAATGCTCATCCCACCGCTGGAAGAGGTTCTCCGCCTCGGTGCGGGCCGTCAGCATGTCGGACGGGTTGTGAGCACACGCTTGCGAATCACTGTGGACAGCGAAGATCGCATCGATGTCGCCCGGCTGAGGACGACGCAACGACAACCGCCCGGTCAGCATCTCCTCATCGCCCACCCGCGTAACTGTACCGAGCCGGCGAAAATCCGTTCGTTGTCTTCCGGGCGACCTGGCGCCGGAGCGGCACCAGCTGGGTGCCGGCGATCCGGCCAGTCCGATGTGGAGGTTCCGAGCGGGCACTGCAGGTAGAACCGGCTGACGTTCGCGCCGCGGGCGAACTGCCCCGCGAACCCGCGGGTGCATCGCCATCATGGACTGGTGGTTTACTCGCAGCCGATCCCGCTCCTACGATCACTACGGCGCTGTTCTCGTCCACGGCGCGGCGTCGAGGCAGCGGACCTGATCGAGGCCACCGCCGTGCGCTGCCTCGGGAAGCTGGAGGATGGCCCTGCTGCCCACCGGCGGCTACGAGTCGCCCGGGCCGGTCAGCGCGGCGGCCCACAGCTTCCTCGACGCGATCCGGCTGGTGCTCGAGGGCGAGCCGGTCCATGACACGACGAAGGCCCGCGCCGACCGGGCGCGGGCCTTCGATGCAAGTGAGAGCTAAAGGCTCACCAGGGGTTGTTGTCCTGCTCGTCCGGGTCGATGCCGCCGGGACGGCGGGCGGGCGGGGACGCCGGCGGGGTGGCGGCCGACGGCGGGGTCGCCGCGCCTCCCGCGGACGGGGACGGCGGAACGGGCTCCGGGTCCGGGTCGTCGGGCTCGTCCGGGTCGGCCTCGGGCTCGTCCGGGTCCGGGAACCGGCCGCGCAGGGAGTCGAGCAGCACGCCGCGCGTCTCCTCGTCCTCGTCGCCGAGGTTCTCGGTCATCACCTCGGCCACGCGCTCGGTGATGCCGGACTGCGCGCGGCGCATGGTTTCCAGCACCATCCGCGAAAGCTCCTCCGGCGGCATCGTCCGCGTCTTCGAGCTGAAGACCAGGTCCGACACCACACCATCGGCGCCGACGGTCACCTTCACGGTGCCGTCCGGGCTCGACGCCGTCAGCCGCAGCCGCTCGGTCTCCTCCTGCGCCGCCGCGTACCGCTCCGCTTTGCGGGCGAACCCCGCCGCCCACTCGTCCATCCGCCGGATCGCCTCGTCGGGGTCCCTCATCAGGTCGCCCAGGCCGCCGCCAGCACTAGTCATGCTCGTCGTTCTCCTCGAATCCTCGTCACTGCAACGCGCGGGTCACGAATCCGCGACCCGCGCAGTCGTCCAGCCGGGCAGTGGCGCGCGGCGCGTCGTCCTCACGGTAGGACGTCGCAGCGGTGCGTACGTTGTCCGCCGTCATCGCCCGCTCACTTCCAGTCCGTGTTCTTCCAGTCACCGATCACCGGCGGCGCGACAACCTCGTCCGGCGAGAAGAACGACGGGTCGTCCGACTCCACGAAGTCCGCGACCTTGTGCTCCTTGTCCTCCGGGCCCTTGCCGCCCTTGGCACCGGCGCCCATACCGCCCATGCCCGGCGAACCGGCCGCGCCCTTGCCGCCCGCACCGCCCGCGGCGCCGCGCCCGGCCGTCTCCTCCCCGGCCGCCGAGCCGCTGCCCGCGCCGGTGGAGCTGCCCGGGCCGCCAAGGCCGGAGCCCTTGCCGCCGGAGCCACCGGTACCGCCGCCCAGACTGCCACTGCCGCCACCGCTGCCGCCACCGAGGCGGCTGCTGATGCTCTCGCCGTTGACCCCGCCGCCGCGGCCGATGGTCGGGATCTTGCCGCCCGTCCCCCCGGGGCCGGAACCACCGCCCGGGCCCAGGTTCGCGCCGGGGTTGATGCCGGGCGGGGTGAACGAGGGCGGGGTGTAGCCGGGGCCGGTTCCGCCGCCGGGGTTACCACCACCGGGAATGGCGGGAATGCCGCCACCGGGAACGGAACCCGGGCCGCCGCCCGGGGGCAGGTTCACCGGCGGCGGGTTGTACCCCTGGATGTGCGTGCCGTCGCCGGGATCTCCGGAGGTGCCGCCCGGGACACCGCCGGGAGGCAGGTTCACCGGCGGGTTGCCGCCGCCGCCCGGACCCGAGCCGCCCGGATTCGTGCCACCGGGACCGCCGCCCGAGCCGCCGCCCGGGCCGCCGCCGGGAGAGTTGCCGCCACCGCCCGGGTCACCCGGGATCGGGCCACCGGGGCCGGATCCGGAAGGACCGTTCTGGGTGGTGAACGCCGGATTGTTCTCGCCGCCGGGCCCGGCGCCGCCCGGGCCGTTACCCGGGCCGTTCGCCGGCAGGCCCGGTCCCCTCGGCGAAAGAAGCGGCGACGCGGGCCGGCCCGGCGAACCGGCGCCGCCGCCGGCCGAGCCGGCCAGCTTGGGCGGGGCCGGGAACTGCGGCGTCACGACGGCCGAGCCGATCGTCTGGTCGAACCGCGTCATGGTCTGCGCGGCCTGCTCGCGCGCGGCCTGCTGCTCGCGGTAGGTCGACATCGCCTGCCCGGCCTGCTCCGCGTAGACGACCGGGTCCTTGATCTGCTGCAGGCGCGCGTTCGACTCCTGCACCGAGAACTGGACCGGCGGGTTGGCCGCCATCGCCTTCTGCGTCTCGTTCAGCGTCTGCGAGTGGATCTCCTGCTGCCGCCCGGAAAGGGTCGCGCCCTGCGCGGTGACGCCGAGCCACTTGCCGACGTTCGCCAGGTGCTCGCGCGCGGCGTCACCGCCGCCGCCGGACCAGTTGGCCGTGCTCGCGTTGATCGCCTGCGCCAGGTTCTGCTGGTGCCCGGCCAGGTCGTTGCCGACGCTCACCCACTCCTCCGAGGACGCGGCGACCGTGGCGGAGTCGGCGTCCTGCGAGATCGCCTGCTGCATCTGCTCGTGGGAGGCGTTCGACCAGACGGTGTGCGGCGCGCCGCCGGTCTGGCGGATCTCCAGGCCGTCGCCGAGGCTGTGCTTGGCCTCGTCCAGCCGGTGCTCGTACTCCTCCTGGATCTTCTGGTCCCGGACCTTCGGGTCCACGACCGGGCCGAGCCAGCCGTCCTTGATCTCCTGGTCGATCTGCTCGGTGGCGTCCGCCCGGATCTGGTCGCCGGAGAGCACGTCGTCGGGCTTGATCGGGCCCACGTAGTACTTGGACGAGGGATCGGCGGTCGCGTCGTACATCGGGCTGTGCGGGTTGTAGTCCGGCGACGAGGGGTCGGAGACCGATGAGGCGGGCAACGTCGGGTCGGTGAGAGACACGGGGGCTCCCTTCAGCTCTGGTCGCCGGCAGCGGGCCGCCGCGCGAACGCCTCGCGCGAGCCCTCCTCCCGGTTCCGGTAGTTCCGCTTCGCGCCCGGATTCGGCAGCGCGTCCCGGCGCTGCCGGCCGTCGGGCCCGACCCGGGACCGGGTCTTCGTGGCCGGCGCCAGCGGCGCCAGGACCGTCTCCTCGCTCATCGGGGCACCTCCCTCCTCAGTCGCCGGTCGCGGCGTCAGTAGACGGCGGCGATGGCGTTGCGGACGGCGCGGGCCACCTCGGCCCGGCCCGCGGGCACGTACTTCGCGCTCAGGTCACCGGAATCGCCGGTGGTGGTGTGCACCAGGTAACGGCCGTCCTCGGTGTCCAGCCAGCTGATCGGGTCGCCGGCGAGGCGCTCGCCGTGGCGGCTCCAGGCCGTCACGGCCAGGTGGCCGCCACCGAGCCGCGGCGCCGCCAGCACGCGCTCCAGCACCTCGACGCCACCGGTGGAGGACGGCGCCGGACGCCGCTCGCCGCGGTGCGGCTGGACCGTGCCGCTGACCTCGATCATCCCGAAGGCGTCGGTCTCTTCCTCGTCCTCCGCGGCCTCGGCGCGCCGCCGCGCGGTCATCTTCGACACCGCCTCGGTCGCCTTGCGGTGCACCGTGTGCGCGCCGGTGGTCGCCGCCCGCGCGGGCGGCAGCACCCCGGTGACGACCTCCACCAGGTCCTCGTCGTCGAACAGCGAGAACAGCAGCTCGTCCGAACGCGGGTTCTGGGTGATGCCGAGCGCCTGGCGGCCGTCGGTGAGGGTGAGCACGGCGATGTCGGCGCCGAGGCCGTCCATGCCCGCCACCGAGACCGAGACCCGGTGCTTCGCCAGCAGCCCGAACGCGGCGCGCACCTGCGGGTGCAGCTCACCGTTGACCGACAACCTGCGGTCCTCGAGCGCCTGGTAGACCTGGGTGGCCACGCGGATGAAGCGCACCGGGTCGGAGGGCACCGTGCCGATCCGCAACGGGTACTGCCGGATGTCACCGCCCGTCGCCTGGCCGACCACAAGAGCTTCGACGACGTCGAGCACGAACTCGAACCTGTCCGCCATACCCGAAAGCATCCTTCCCCACGGCGGTTCACGCCCGGTCTGAACCGGGCATGACACCCGCGCGCACAGCACGTCGACTGGCACCACTACAGAGCGTATCAGTCCTGGTGTGGCAGAAGATCACCACTCGAACTGGTGCGCTCCCCGGACCATCCGTCCGTGTCACGGCGGGCGGCCCGCCCCTGTCGGCGGGCGCCCTCGCCCTTGTCACGGCGCCCGGCCCGATCCGGTTCACCGGGAACCGCCGCCCAGCCCCGGATCAGGCCCGGCGCGCCCGGTAGACCCGCAGGTTCAGCCGGACCAGCTCCAGCAGCGGCACCGCGACGCCGAGCTTGCGCGCCCGGTCCACCAGGTCGCCGAAGATCTGCTCGCCCTCGACGTCGAGGCCGGCCGTCAGGTCGCGGTACAGCGACGGCGCGCGCGGCGAGCCGGGCTCGGTGACGGCGGCGCGGGTGTTCGCCAGCGCCGCCGCGGGCACCGGGTAGCCCGCCGCCTCGGCCACGGCCGCGCACTCAGCGACGACGGCCTCGGCGAATTCGATCCCGCCGGGCTGGTCGGCGACCTCGCCGACGGTGCCGCGCATGAGCGAGGTGACCGCGCCGAGCGAGGCGATGAAGACCCATTTGCCCCACATGTCCGCCGTGATACCGGTCGAGAGGGTGGTGTCGAAGCCGGCGCCCGAGAGCGCGGCGTGCACCTCCGCCAACGCGGTGGGCGCGGGCTCGGACCGGGCTCCGTAGGTCAGCGACTGGAGGTCGAACAGCCGGCGGATGTCGCCGTCACCGTCCACTGTGGTCATCACGATCGCGACGCCGCCGAGCACGCGCTCCTCGCCGAAGCGGGCCACCAGCTCGTCGATGTGGTGCAGGCCGTTGAGCACGGGCAGGATCAGCGTCTCCGGCCCCACGGCGGGCGCCGCGTCCTCGATCGCCGCCGCCAGCCCCGCCGCCTTGACCGTGAACAGCACGAGGTCGTACGGCCCGGTCAGTTCGCCGGGCCGGACCAGCTTCGGGCTGAGCACGGTGTTCTCGCCGAGGCCGGTGATCCGCAGCCCGCGCTCCTCGATCAGCCGCGCCCGCCCGGGGCGCACCAGGAAGGTCACGTCCCGGCCGGCCTGGACCAGCCTGCCGCCGAACAGCCCGCCGGTCGCGCCGGCGCCGACCACCAGTATCCGCATTCCACTCGTCACCCCGCCGACCGTAGGCCTCTGGCTTGCACCTGGCAAGGCAGAGCGGGGAGGCGCGCCGCACAGTGCGGTCGGGCGCCGGCGCGGTCAGGCGCCGACGACGCCGTCGATGCCCTCGCGGAGGAAGTCGGCGTGGCCGTTGTGGCGGGCGTACTCGTGGATGAGGTGCAGCATCACCAGCCGCAGGGAGACGTCCTCGCCGCCGCGGTGGTTGCGCGCGACCACATCGAGCGATTCCGCCTGCCGCTCGATGAGACGCGCCCGTTCGACCTCGGCCTCCCACGCGGTGAACGCCTCGGACCGCGTGGAGTCCGTGGCGTCGTAGGCGACCTGGAAGTCGCCCTCGGCCGACCAGACCAGCGGGACGTCTTCCTGGTCGATCACGCGGCGGAACCACGCGCGCTCGACCTCGGCCATGTGCCGCACGAGCCCCAGCAGCGACAGCGCCGAGGGCGGCATCGACTGCCGCCGCAGGTCCTCGTCGGACAGGCCGTCGCACTTCATCGCCAGGGTGGCGCGGTGGTAGTCGAGGAACGCGCGCAGCGTCTCGCGCTCGCCCGCGGTCGTCGGCGGGCCGATCCGTTCCGTGGTCATCTGCCGTCCTTCCCCAGGTGGTACGAGGTCAGGCTACCGGCGCGCCGAGGTGTGCCAGCAGGGCCGCGACCTTGTCGTCCAGCTCCCGGCCGACGGCCGTGACCGCCGGGTCGCCGAAGCTGCCGAAGCGGCTGCTGGGCAGGTCGACGGTGAACCAGGCCGCGCCGTCGCCGTCCTCGTGGATGGTGGTGCGCAGCGGCGCGTACAGCATCACGCCGGGGTCGTGGGCGAACATCCGCTGGGCGATGGTGTGGTTGCCCATCAAGTACGTGACGGTCGGCCGCGCCGGGCCGGCCAGCCCCATGATCGCCGCGACGTCGGTCTCCCAGTACCGCATGAAGCCTTGGGGCGCACCGGCTTCCGCGGCCGCCTCGACCTCCGGCCAGCCCGCGCCGCGGGCGACGAGCCGGCCCAGAGCCTCGAGGTCCACCCGCGGCACGGCCTCCTCGTACCGGGCGCGGAAGTCGGCGAACGACGCCCTCGCGGGCACTTCCAGCCGTACTGCCTCGTGGGTGATCCGGCGTGTGGTCACGGTCTCCTCCAGCTCACTGTGGACGGTTGCGGCGGCGGATCTCCAGGAACACCAACGGGGCCAGCAGCAGGCAGCAGCCGCCGATCACGGCGGCGGCCAGCACCGTGGCGGACGGCAGCCCGTGCGCGATCGCGAGCAGGCCGACGCCGATCACCGGACCGCCGAGCCCGACGTAACTCACCACGTAGTAGGTGCCGATCACCGAGCCGCGCTCCGCGGGCGGCGTGACGACGCCCAGCTCCGCGAGCGCGCCGGTGAACACCAGCCCGTGGCCGGCGCCCGTGCCGAGCATCGCGGGGACCACCAGCCACGGCAGGTGCGCCCCGTTCGCGAGCACCAGCACGGCCAGCCCGGCGGCGAGCACCACCAGGCCGCTCGCCTGCGCCGCGGTGGGCAGCAGCCGGCGCCCGCCGAACTGGACGAACCCTGAGGTGGCGATCATCAGCGCGAGCGCCGCCGCGGCGACGGCGAGGTTCGCCGAGCCCAGCAGCGTGCCGACCAGCGACGGCACCACGGCGGAGAACATCCCGAGCACCGCCCAGGCCAGGAACGACGACGCGGCCACGATCACGAACGTCCGCCGGATCGCGGGCGGGACCCCGAGCCGCGGCGGCCGCCAGCCGCGCACCTTCACCGGCGCCGGCCGGGGCGTGCGCAGCACCAGCAGCGCGACGGCGAGCACCACGGCCGCGTGCACGACAAACGAAAGGTGCCGCGGCGCCGGGCCGTACTGGGCGAGCAATCCACCGGCCAGCGGGCCGAGCGCGAGGCCGAAGGTGACGCACGCGGTCGCCGTCATCGCGGCCCGGCGCTGGCCGCGCTGACCCTCCCCCGCGCTGTCGCCGAGCATCGCCTGCGCCGCCGCCGCACCCGCGCCCATGCCGAGCCCCTGCGCGACCCGCGCCACGAACAGCCAGCCGGTGCCAGGCGCCAGCGCGAACACCACGTCACCGGCCAGGAACGCGCCCAGCGCGAAGAGCATCGGCCCGCGCCGCCCGACGAGGTCCGACAACGGCCCGGACACCAGCAGCGCGGGCACGATCACCGCCACGGCGGTCGCGTACAGCAGTGTCTGCACGAGTGCGGAGAAGCCGAAAGTGCCGCGCAGCAACGCATACAGCGCGCTCGGCAGGTTGTTGCCGGAGTAGAGCGCCGCCAGCGTCGCCGCCGGGGCCACGAACGCCCGGCGTCCGGTGGCGGCGGGCGCGGTCACGAGCGCGGGTTCCGGCATGACCGCACCGTAGGCCGTTGGCTTTCTTATCGCAAGTCAGCTGGCTCGTGAGTGTTTGTGACGGTTAGAACCGTCATAAACACTCACGAGTCCTGGGTCAGGAAACCGGATCGACGAGCGGGACCGGCTCGCGGGAACGCCACGGCCGATACCACAGCTGTTCCTCCCGCGGCATCGGCTCACCGCAGTGCGCGCAGTGCTCGGCGGGGCGGGTCTTCGCGCCGCAGGCCCGGTGGATGACGCGCATGCGCCCGGCCGGCGGGTCGGCGCGGGTGTGCTCGTCGCCCCAGGCGGCGAGGGCCAGCAGGACCGGCAGGGCGTCCGCGCCCGCCTTCGTGAGCCGGTACTCGTCGCGGGTGCGGCCGCCGTCGCGGTAGGGCACGCGGGCGAGCAGGCCCGCTTCGGTGAGCTTGCCGAGCCGGGTGGAGAGCACGTTGTCCGCGATGCCGAGCTCGCCGCGGAATTCGTCGAAGCGGGTGGTGCCGGTGTTGGCGTTGCGCAGGATCAGCAGCGTCCACGGCTCGCCGAGGACGTCGACCGCGCGGGCGATGGGGCAGGCCTGCCCGGCCCACTCGATCCGTCGTGCCATTGCCGCCGCTCCCTCTGCCTTGCGCCGTGCAAGCCGTTGCCGACGTTAGCACGCACCCTCGACCACAGCCTCTCCACAGCAAGACACAGGAAACGGACAGGCGGAATCGGCTGCCGATCGGAACTCCCGGCGCGTTGTCGGGATATGGCAGAACGGCTGAGATGGGTCCTCGCGGGCGCCGGGCTCACGGCGGCGGCTGTGACGGCCGTCGTCGCGCTCACCGCGGGCAGCACCACGGTGACGCCGGCCGCGGTCACCGAAACGCCTTCTCCGACACCGTCTACCCCGGCGTCGTCTTCGAGCAGTCCCCCACCGTCCACAAGTGAATCCCCCACCACTGCGCCGGAGGTCGCGTTGCCGGATCCCGCCGCGGTGGCCGAAGAAGTGACGGACGCGGTGACCGCGGCGTCGAAGGGCACGCACGTGGGCCTCGTGGTGCTCGACCGCAAAACCGGCGACACACTCGCCTCCACCGGCGCGGATACGCCGTACTACACCGCGTCCGTGGTCAAGCTCCTGATCGCGCTGGACTCGCTGTACGACGCCGGCGCCTGGCAGGTGCCGGCCGACGGCGACGAAACCGACCTCACCGACATGCTCGCCGGGAGCGACGACGCCATCGCGTCGCGGCTGTGGGAGGAGGACGGCGGGACCACGATCGTCGGGCGGATGGCCGATCTCATGGGTCTGGACCACACCGTCGCGCCGGCCGACCCCGGGCAGTGGGGCATGACGAAGATGAGCCCCGACGACGTCGTCACCACCTACCAGTACCTGGAAGACACCGTGCCCGACGACACGGCACAGCCGCTGCTCACCGCGATGGCCGACGCGCGCCAGCCGGCCGACGACGGGTATCCGCAGTACTTCGGCATCCCCGACGGGCTGCCGGGCTCGACGTGGGAGATCAAGCAGGGCTGGATGATCCTGCGCTCGGCGCTGGTGCTGAACACCACGGGCATCGTCGACTCGCGGTACGTCGTAGTGCTGCTCACGCAGCAGCCCGCCGCCACCTCCTCGGCGAAGGGGCGCGCCGCCGTCACCGCCGGCATCAAGGCACTGGCCCCGACGCTCACGGCGGCGGCCGCCGACTGATAAATCGCTGGCGTGGCAGTGGATACTGGTGATCATGAGTGGGGAGATGAAGCTCGCGGAGGCGCTCGCGCTGCGCTCCGACGCCACGAAGCGGGTCGAGCAGCTGCGCACGCGCATCGTCGCGAACGCGCGTTACCAGGAGGGCGAGACGCCGGCCGAGGACGCGGCGGAGCTGCTGGCCGACGCCGGCTCCACATTGGACGAACTGGAGTCGCTGATCCGCCGGATCAACCGCACCAACTCGGCCACGCCGCTGGGCTCCGGCACGATGACCGACGCCCTCGCCCGCCGCGACGTGCTCCGCCTGCGGCACAGCGTGCTCACCGCGGCCGCCGACGCCGCGGCCGGGCGTGCTCAGGGCGTCGGCCGGCAGCTGCGTTCGGAGCTGCGGTACCTGGCCGCCCTGCCGGTCGCCGAGCTGCGCGAGCGGGCCGACCGCGTGGCCGTGGAGCTGCGCCAGGTGGACGTGGACATCCAGCGCACCAACTGGGAGGCCGACCTCCTGGACTGAACGGCTTCGGCACGGAAAGTTGTTAACCCGCCCCGGGAAAGCGAGCACAAGCCGAGAGCCGGCGGTCTTTCCGGCTCCCTCCTGGCGCACGGTGGGCAGTGCAGGGGTTCGATTCCCCCTCGACAGTGCAGCCCAGCACCAGGCACAGGTGATCGCGCACGCGGCACACCTCACCACCACGTGCTGATTCCCGGAGCGGGTGAGGGCGGGTCAGGGGATTTTCCGTGCCGTCGAGCGGCGTCTCCCGGTTTCACGATCGGGAGACGCCGCTTTTTTCGTCCGCTTACACGGACGCCGACCGGGCCCGGTCGATGTCCGGGCCGCGGTAGAGGCGCTCCGAGATCCGGGCCAGCGTCGACTCGTGGACCTGCGGGCCCAGGCCGTACAGCTGCTGGAAGCTCATGATCAGCGGGCGCCAGCGGTCGGGGTCGATGCGGTCGGCCGTGCCGGGGACGCGGATGTCCTCGTGCACGAAGACGCGCTGGACGCGGACCTCCAGGCCGACCACGCCGCCGCGCTGGGCCTCGTCCTCGTCGGCGAACGGATGAACCGCCTCCAGCACGGCCTCCATGGCGACCGGGCACTCGGCGACGCGCGGCGGCGCCACCGTCTCGGACGGGACCGGAGTGAGGCCCGCGCGCCCGAACTTGTCCGCGACGTGGAAGTAGCCGCGCTTCAGCTTGCCCGGCGGCACCGGGTCGGACCCCGTGGTCAGCGCGAGCCGGTCCACCGCCGCGGCCAGCGCGTCGGACGGCAGGTTCAGCACGCATTCGCGGGTGCGCCGCAGGTTCACGGTCGTCTTCGAGCGCGCGCCGAGCCCCAGCATGCCGCGCCAGCCCAGCCAGAACGCCGACGACATCGGCGCCAGGTTCGGTGAACCGTCCTCATTGGACGTGGAGATCAGCACCACCGGCGTGCCGAAGTACAGGATGCCCGGCTCGATGGCCGTGTGGGCGGGAAAAGTGGTGTTCACGGCTCCAGTCTGCGAACCCCGCCGCCCCGGGGCTGGCGGGAAACGGACGTGACGATCGCGGGTCCGCCTCAGCCCGCGAACGCGGCCCGGCCGAGCACCACCGCGAGCGCCAGCCCGCCGATCCCGATCGCGATCCGCAACGGGGTCGCGGGCAGGTACCGCACGATCACCGAGCCCAGCCACGAGCCCGCCACCGAGCCCACGCACAACGCGAGCGCGGCGGGCCAGACGACGTCGCCGGTGAAGCAGAAGATGACCGCGGCGATCAGGTTCGCGGTGCCGGTGGCGATGTTCTTCGCGGCGTTCGTGCGGGCCAGTGGCTGGCTCCAGACCGTGGTGAGCAACGCGAGCATCAGCACGCCCGCCGCCGCGCCGAAGTAACCGCCGTAGACGCCGACCAGGAACGCGGCGACACCCGTCACCGGGCCGATCCCCCGGTGCTCCGCGTGTTCGGCCAGCCGGCGCAGCCGCGGCCCGGCCATCAGCACCAGCGACGCGCCCCCGATCAGCCAGGGCACCACCTTCGTGAACGCGCCGGACGGGGTCAGCAGCAGCACCAGGCTCCCGCAGCCGCCGCCGGCCGTGGTGATCAGGCACAACGGCAGCAGCCGCCGGCCCTGGCCCTTCAGCTCCGGCCGCGCGCCGGCCGCCGCACCGACCGTGGTGCCGAGCATCGCGACGGTGTTGGTCATGTTCGCGGCCAGCGGCGGCAGCCCGGCCGCCAGCAGCGCGGGGTACGACACGAGCGAGGCCAGCCCCGCCGTCGCGCCGGTGAGCCCCGCGCCTGCCCCGGCCAGCACCAACAGGGCGAGTTCGCCCGCGTCCATGATCACCCGCCCATCAGACCATGCCGGGCCGTCCCCGCCGGCGGCGTCCCGCTGTCCGAAATCGGACGGGTTCGGCCCCGGCCCTTGCCCGGGGCCGGACGCCGCCGCCACAATCGCGCCGACACGATGACAAGGTTGTCAGCGAGGTGACGGTGGTGCACGGACCGGATGGGCTGAACCGGCGGCAGGCCCTGCGCGTACTGGGCGCGGGCGGGGTGGCGGTGTTCGCCGCGGGCCTGGTGACACCGATGGCAGCGGCGGCCGGGAGCGCGCCCGCCGGAAGCACGGGAAGCGCCGGGAGCGCCGCGGGTGGTCCACCCGACGACGTCGCCGCGACGTACCTCCGGGTCCTGCTGCGGCACACCCGCTGGGCCGAGGCGCAGTTCGACGCCGCGAAGGGGATCTACCCGGCCACGGACTTCACCTTCGCCGTGGTGCTGGGCAACGCCGTGCTGCTGACCCGCGACGGCTACGACGCGTCGGTGACCGGTGTGCCGCGCGACGTGCTGCACACGCACACCGTCGGCACCATCCGGCACTTCGCGGCGTCCAACCTGCTCACCGGCGGCACCGAATGGGGCCGGCGGCTGTTCTTCGACACCACTTTCCAGTCCTACTTCCAGCTCGCCGCGCGTCTACTGTGGACGGACCTGGACGACGCGACCCGCGCGAACGTCACGAAGATCGCCACCGGCCAGGCCGCGTACACCACCGCGCTCGGCACGGGCAACGACCCGATGTCCGGTGACTGGACCCCGCACGGTTTGAGCGGCGGTTACGTCGGTGACACGAAGCTCGAGGAGATGGGCGTCTACGCCCAGTCGCTGGCGCCCGGGCTGGCGTGGGCGCCCGGCGACCCGCGCGCGGGCGCGTGGCGCGCCTCCTTCGGCGCCTGGAGCCGGAACGAGGGCGGCCTGCCCGCCGCGGACCTGGCCAATCCCCGGCTGGTCGACGGGATCGCCGTCTCCGCGAACACCGCGACCAACCTGTACGACACGTTCCTGGTGGAGAACCACGGCTCGTTCGGGCCGCACTACCAGGAAGAGCTGTGGCGGACCTCGGGCCGCAACGCGATGCACTTCCTGCTTTCCGGCCAGCCGCTGCCCGAAGTGCTCACCGCACAGCCGAACGGGGAACTGCTGTGGCGCACCATGTTGCTGATGACCAGCGACGCGGGCGAGCCGCTGATGCCGATGGTGAACGACCGTGAGCACCTCTACGGCCGGGACGTCATCCCGCTCGCCTTCCGCGCGCAGGTGCTCGGCGACCGGTACGCGGCGCGGGCCGAAGCGGACCTCGCCGCGCGGCTGGAGCCGTACCAGGCCTACCCGCCGGCCGACCGCGTCACGAAGTTCTCCGGCGAGCCGAAGTACGAGCCGGAGGCGCGCGCGGAGATCGCGATCAGCTACCTGCTGCACGAATGGCGCGCCCGTCACGGCGGGACGGTGCGGCCGGTGAGCGTGGCGGAGTTCGACGCGCACGCCGTGGGCGCCGCCGACTTCGGCACCGGCCCCGGCCTGCTCGCGCACCGCTCCCCCGCGGCGTGGGCGGCGACGGTCACCAAGCCCGGGTTCGTCAAGTTCGCCTGGCAGCCGCACCACGACGACTGGCTTTTCGCCCTCAGCGGCGCGACGCCGATGTTCCTGCCGTCGACCGCGCTCTCCGTACGCGAGCGCCACACCGCGACGTGGACGAAGGTCCGTGACGGCTTCGACGGCAGCGTCGGCGTGCTGAAGTTCGACACCGGGTACGCGGGCTTCGCGACCCTGCCGACCGGCGCCGCCGTGTACGCGAGCACGGGCGTGGCGGACGGCGAAGGCGTCGTGTCCGTCTACAACCTCGACATGCCCGGCATGCCCGGTCTGGACGGCGGCCGTACTTACCGCGCCGCCGAAGGCACCGTGACCGTCCCGGTCGCGAAGGCGCCTCCCGCGGGCGGCCGGGTCGACAACCTCGTGTTCCCGGCCGTGACCGCCCGGTACGTCCGGATGCTCGGTGTGCAGCCGGATCCGGCCTACGGCTATTCGTTGTGGGCGTTCGAGGTCCGCGACGGCGCGGCCGGTGCCGACCTCGCGCGGGCCGGGACCGCGTCAGCGTCGTCCGCCGCGCCGGGCAAAGAGGCGAAGTTCACCACCGACGGCGACGCGGCGACGCGCTGGGCGGTGTCGACGGCCGACCGGCCGCGCGCGGACAGCTGGCTCGCGGTGGACCTCGGCGCGCCGCACGCGTTCGACCGCGTCAGGCTCAGCTGGGAGGCTGCGGCGGGGCGAAAGTACAGCGTGGAGACTTCGGCCGACGGCGTCACGTGGGCTCCGGCGGCGACCTACCCGAAGCCCGCGCTCAGCACCACGGGCGGCTGGCTGGACGTCGACGGCCGGGCCGGCTTCGTCGTCACCGGCGCCGGGCGGCCGATCACCGTGTCCGGCGACCGGGTCGTGCTCGCGGACGGGCCGGTCGCGCCGATGCTGGTGGAGTGCTACCCGGACCCGCGCGGTCTCGCCGACACCGCCCGCCGGGCGCGGCCAGCGAGCAGCGCACCGTCCGTGCGTGCGTCCGTTGTGGACGGTCACCTGGTGCTGCTCAACCTCGCCGGCGCTGCGGCGACAGCGGTGGTCTCGCTGCCGCAGACCGGCGGGACCGTCGCGCTGTACCGGGGCGAGCAGGTGGTGACGCCTCGCGGATCCGACCTGACGGTTGCGCTGGCCCCCGCGGAAGGACGGATCGAGCCCGCGTGGTTCACCCTGCGTGGCACCTTCGGCCGCGCGGTACCGCCCCGGCTGCGAGCGACGGTGTCCCACGCGGCCGAGCTGAAGCTCACCGCTCCGGCCGGCGCGCCGGTGCTGCTGACCGTCGAGCCGGCGGGGGAACCCGCGCGCTCGGTCATGGTCCCCGGTGGCCGCACGGTCACCGTCGCCGCGCGGCAGACCCGCCCGTACCCGCTGGACGACCTGGCGCTCGGCGCCGTCACCTTCCCGGCGGAGCCGCTGCCGCAAGGGATGTCGTCCCCCGGAGCCGCCGTCGACGACAACCCGGCGACCGCGTGGCGTCCCGGGTCTGACGGCCGGATGGTGGTCGACCTCGGCTCCGTCGTGACGGTCGCCGCCGCCGAGCTGGCGTGGGCACCGGGCCGGATTCCTGCCGCCGCGGTGGAGTACAGCACCGACGGCCGGACTTACACCACGGCGGCCACGCCCGGCCGTGACCGTGGCCGCACGGTTTCGGTGCCGCTGAAGGCACAAGCGCGTTACGTCGCGGTCCGCGTCACCGGCTCGCGAACTGGCGACGCGGGACTGACGCGGCTGAGTGTCCACGGCTGACCAAAGGGGACGACTCAGCTGGCGATATGCCCAAGCCCCGCAGGCAAAGCAAGACTGTGCCCCGTGTGCTCGACCTTCGCGCGCAAGTACCGCACATTCGTCTCGGTCGCGAACACCCCGGTACGCACGCGCTCACGCACGTCGATGCCGCCCGCGGTCAGCTGGGCGGCCTTGTCCGGGTTGTTCGACAGCAGGTCGACCCGGTCGACGCCGAGGGCCTGCAGCATCTGCGCGGCGGCGGTGTAGTCGCGGGCGTCCTCGGGCAGGCCGAGGGCGGCGTTGGCCGCGTAGGTGTCGAGGCCGTCGTCCTGCAGCGCGTACGCGTCGAGCTTGTTGTAGAGGCCGATGCCGCGGCCCTCCTGGCGCAGGTACAGCAGGTAGCCGCCGGCCTCGGAGATGCGGGCGACCGACTCGCGCAGTTGCGGGCCGCAGTCGCAGCGGGCCGAGCCGAAGACGTCGCCGGTCAGGCACTCGGAGTGCATGCGCACCAGCGGCACCGGGCCGGGTTCGCCGAGCACGAACGCGAGGTGCTCCAGCCCGTCGGCGAGCCCGCGGAACGTGACGGCCTCCGCCTCGACGGCCAGACCCTCACCGAAGACGTCCGGGCCACCGTCGAACCGCAGCGGGATCCGCACCCGCGTACGCACCTCCGCCGCTGCCACCGTGGTCATCGACCAGCTCCGTTCACCCCTGGTGGTTCAAATTCGAACCATGCCTTGATCGACCCTACAACATGGTTCAAATTGGAACAACCTGCGTTACCCTTGGTCCTATGGCCGAACCCCGATGGCTCACCGAGCGCCAGCTGCAGACCTGGCAGGCCTTCCTGGCGGTGAGCTCGCAGCTCAACCGGCGCGTCGAACAGCAGCTGCGGGACGACGCGGGTCTTTCGCACCCACAGTACGAAGTTCTGGCCCGCCTCGCCGCCGCCGGCGGCGCGCTGCGGATGACCGACCTCGCGGGCGCGGCGCTGACGTCGAAGAGCGGGCTGAGCTATCAGGTCGGCCAGCTGGAGAAGGCGGGCCTGGTCGGCCGCCGCTCGTGCGAGTCCGACGACCGCGGCGTGATCGCCTTCCTCACCGAACACGGCTGGTCGGAGCTGCGGGCCGCCGCCGCGGGCCACGCCGGGCTGGTCGGCGAACTGCTCGTCGACGCGCTGAGCCCGGACCAGTTCGCCGCCTTCAGCGCGGCACTGGAGACCCTCGCGACGCACCTGAACCAAGGGGCGCGGAAAACCACTGTGTGACGCTCTTCACGGACCACGCCTCAGCCGGACCGCGGAGGGAAAGTCACCGGCCGGTCGTCGCCTGAGTCCAATCGACACCGCTGTCCCCCGAGGACCCGCCCAGCAGCGCCAGGTCCGGCGGCACCAGCACCGCCGCGGCGAGCAGGGCTTCGAGCAGCGGCCCGTCCGCGGAGCCCGGCTGGAAGCGGGCACGCACCTGCTCCACGACCACCCCCACCGCCGCCGCGCTCCAGGCACCCGCCGGGTCCAGGCGCAGCAGCTGGTCCGCCGCGCGCAGCAGCGGCAGTGGGCGCGGATGGGCCTCCCAGCGCAGGAAACTCTGGCCCAGCACGGCGAAAGCGAGCCGTTCGCGCGCCCGCAGCACCCCTGCGGCCGCGGGCGGCACGACCGGGCTCCCGTCGGCGACACGGACCTCCAGCACGTGCTCGCGCCCCCGCGAGCCATGCACGTACAACGGCAGGTAACCCGCCGGGAGCGGCACGGGGGCGGCGCCGGTGAACAACAGCCGCGACTCCGGCAGCCGCAGCGGTACCTTGCCCGTGGCCCGCACCCACCAGCGGTCGCGATCGTGCTCGAGCACGCCGTGACGACGGCTGACGCGCCGGTCGTCCTCCCCCACCGGCACCGAGACCTCGGCCGTGTTGCGCCCGAACGTCACCGGCACCGGCGCCGAGGGCGGCACCAGCACTCCCCCGGCCGGCCCGAGCACCACCAGCGTCCCGGCCGGCGACGGGAACCCGTGCGCCAGACTGGGGTGCCCGGCGGGCAGTGTGCGCACCACCTCACCTGCCACGCCCTACCCCCAACCCGATCCGCGCGCCGGCCAACCCCACCGCACGCCGCGAGGCTAGCCGGGACCGCCGGGACCCCTCCCGGACCGACGAGCGCGGCTCAGCCGTCCTCGGCCACGTCCAGCAGCACCAGGTCCGGCGGCACGAGCGAGGTCGACAGCAGCAGCTCTTTCACGAGGTTGTCGTTGAGGGAATTGCCCACCGGCTCACCGACTTCTTCACGCGTCAGGCCCGCGACGCCCGCGCGCGCCAACCGCGCGCGGACCGCGACCACGAGGTGCTCCACGCGCTTCGAAGTCCAGCCGGCGGACGGTTCGAGTTCCGCGAGCTGCTCGGCGACCTGCCGCCACGCCATGGGCTGCGGGTAGGGCTGCTGCAGCAGGTACCGCTGCGCCAGCGACACCAGCGCCAGCCGCTCTTCCGGGCTGAGCCGCCACATCCGCGGGGGCTCCGTGACGTCCTGGGGCCGTGACTCCGGCCGTCGCCCGTCCGCGCCCGCGACGTACAGCTCCAGCAGGTGCTCGCGGTCGGACGAGCCGCGGACGAACACCGCGGTGTAGCCCTCCGGCAACGGCACCGGCTCCTCCTCGGGGAAGAGCAGGCGCGAGCCGGGCAGCCGGATCGGCAGCCGGCCGGTGTTGTGCATCCACCACGCGTCGCCGCGGCACAGCAGGAAACCCTGGTGACGGCTGACTTTCCGGTCGTCCTCGCCGACGCACACGTGCACGTCCTCGCGGTTGCGTCCGAAAAGGACTTTCCGGCCGTCGCGCGGCGGCATCCGGACGCCGCCGGTGACGGCGAGGGCGAACACCGTGCCGGGCGCCGCCGAGGGCACCCCGTAGGCGAGGCTGCCGTGGTCGGCGCCCAGCGGCTCGGCGCCCTTGGCGCGCATCGAAGTCACGGCTTCGGCAGCTTCGCGACGACGTCGCCGGCCAGTGCCGTGGCGGGGGTGCAGAGCCGGTCCGACGGCGGGTCGCCGTGCACCACGACCTTGATCTGCTCGACGGCCGCCTCCCCCGCGGCGTCGGTGTACTGCCGGTACACCAGCAGAGCCTGGCAGGTCTTGGGCGCGAAGTCGTCGGTCAGGGTGTAGACGTCGTGCCCCGCGACGTCGACCAGCTGGCCCGACTTCGGCCCGGGCGGCTGGTCCCGGTCGAACATCACGGTGACCGCGCGAGTGGTCGCGTCGCTGTCCCAGTCACAGCCCCAGTTGCCGAACCCGGGCTGCACCCGCACCGGCGCCGTGACCCCCGCGGTGCTCGAGAGCGCGGCCTGGTCCAGCAGCGTGCACGCGTTGAGCTGGGCGAGCGAAGCCGCCGGGTACGGCGTCGTGCGCGCCGGCACGCCCGCGGTGGTGAGCACCTTCGTGGCCGAGGCGACGGCGAGGTCGGCCGCCTTGCAGACGTCGAGGTTGTCGCCCTGGTCGTCGCTGACGTCGACGCGCACCAGGTACTGGTCCTGCAGCTGCACCAGCCGGGTGCAGTCACCGTCCTGCGCGGGGTCGCCGAACACAGCGAACGGGCCCGAGCGGGTGCGCTGCCCGGCGGGCGCGCCGTCGCCGGGCGGGTCCAGCAGCTCCACCTTGACGTCGGCCTGCCTGGCCTCGCCGTCGCTGTCCTGGCCGCGCTGGATGATCACGTCGCAGCGGTCGAAGTTGCCGTAGTCCGGGTCGACCGCGGCGTCGCCGAACGTCTTCAGCGGCGCCGCGTCGACCAGGCGGCACGGGTCGGCCCCGGCCGGGTTCGCGCCGATGCCCAGCACCGCCGGCTTCACCGGGACGGCGGGCGGGCCCTGCGCGGCCGGCTCGGCCGGGTCGCGCACGAACACCAGGAACGCGGCCACGACCACCACCACGGCGGCCAGCACCGCCCCGCTGACCATGAGCCGACGGCGCCGCGCACTGTGCCGGCGACGGTGCGGCGGCGCGGCCGGAAGACCGTCGAGACTGCCGGCCAGCAGGTCGCGCGCCGCGGCCGCGGTGGGGCGCTCGGCGGGCGCGAACCGCATCAGGCCGGTCAGCGCCGGGGCCAGGCCGCCGGCGTTGCGGGGCTCCGGGACCGGGCCCTCGGCGGCCTGCCGGATGGTCGCGTACTCGTTGCCCCCGCCGAACGGGGGCGAGCCCTCGACCGCGGAGAAAAGCGTGGCGCCCAAGGAAAAGATGTCGGAGGCGGCGGTCGGCGGATGGCCCTGCGCGACTTCCGGCGCGAGGTAGCCGGGAGTGCCGCCGATGAGCGGCGAGTCGGTGATCGTCTCGTCGGTGCGGACCGAGCGCGAGATGCCGAAGTCGGTGAGCTTCGCCAGGCCCTGCTCGGTGATCAGCACGTTGCCGGGCTTGACATCACGGTGCACGATGCCGCGGTCGTGCACCGCCGCGAGCGCGTCGGCGAGCTGCACGCCGATCTCGGCCACGGTGCGTACCGGCAAGGCGCCTTCGGCCGCGAGGATTTCGGCGAGGCTGCGCGAGGGCACGTACTCCATCACGATCCACAGCTCGTCGCCCTCGGCGACGACGTCGTAGAAGGTGACCACGTTCGGGTGCTGCAGCCCGGCGGCGAGCCGGGCCTCGCGACGCAGCGTGCGGCCGCTCACCGCGTCGGAAAGACGGGCCTGCTTGAGCGCCACCACGCGGTCGAGGCGCTCGTCCCGCGCCCGCCAGACCACACCCATGCCCCCGGTGCCGGCCCGGCCCAGCAACCGATAACGCTCAGCGATCAGCTGGTCACCCTGCACCGACCGCTCCCCTCGGCGTGGCCCGACCTCCGTGACGTAACTCGCAGTAACGATACTGCATCCGCCTGTGTGGCGAACACCCGCCCGGGCGGGCCGTCACCGCCGGGTCGCCCGACCGGCCGATCAAGCGTCCACAGTGCACAGCCCTGGGCCCCGGCCGGCAACAGAGCCGCGGTATAGGCCGTTATACATCTTGCGACGGCCGGGTGAATCGCCCGTGGGGCGGTTGGCGGAACCCGGGCCTGGGTATTTGCGGGAGGTGCCGGCAGGCGGGCCGCCGAAGGAGACTTCCATGCTCAGTCACCATGATCGCAGCGAGCTGGAGAAGATCGAGCGCTGGTTCGAGGCCAGCGACCCGGAGCTGGTGGCCGCGCTGCGGGACGGCCGGCCCGCCCGGTCCCGCCGGCTGGTCACCGTGCTGCTGGTCTCGCTCGACGTGGCGGCCGTCGCGCTGCTCGTCGCCGGCATCGCGACCACCAGCCCCGCGCTCACGCTGTGCGCGCTGCTCGCCGCGGCGGGCGGGGTGACCGCGCACCTCGTCCGGCGGCACAATCGGTTCTGACGCTGGCTCGTTCCAAGCCGCCCGACCGCGCCTGACGTGCGGGAACGGGCCCGTCGCGCGCACACTGGGGGCGTGTCCGCCACGGCCTGGGTCCTGCACGTCGATCTCGACCAGTTCATCGCCGCGGTCGAGGTCGCGCGGCACCCGGAGCTGCGCGGCCGTCCCGTGGTGGTGGGCGGCAACGGCGATCCCGCCGAGCGCGCGGTCGTGGCCACCGCGTCGTACGAGGCCCGCGAGTTCGGGGTGCGGTCCGGCCTGCCGCTGCGGCTGGCCGCGAAACGCTGTCCCGGCGCGGTTTTCCTGCCCAGCGACCCGCCCGCCTACCAGGAGGTCTCCGACCGCGTGATGGCGCGGCTGCGCGAGTTCCCGGTGGTGGTCGAGGTGCTCGGCTGGGACGAGGCGTTCCTCGGCGTGGCCACGGACGACCAGGAGGGGCTCGCGGCCGAGGTCCGCCGCGGCGTCGCCGAGGAGACCGGGTTGTCCTGCTCGGTCGGCATCGGTGACAACAAGCTGCGCGCCAAGCTCGCCACCGGGTTCGCCAAACCGGCCGGGGTTTTCCGGCTGACGCGGGAGAACTGGTGGGACGTGATGGCCGAGCGGCCCGCGGACGCGCTGTGGGGCATCGGCCGCAAGACCGCGAAAAAGCTCGAAGAAGCGGGCTGGACGACCGTGCTGGAGCTGGCCGGCTCCGACCCGGCCGACCTCGCCACGCGGTTCGGCCCCCGGCTCGGCCCGTGGTACCGGCTGCTCGCCGGCGGGATCGGCGACGCCGAGGTCAGCGCCACGCCCTACGTCGCCCGCTCGCGCGGCCGTGAGACGACCTTCCAGCAGGACCTCACCGACGCGGGCGCGATCGCCGACCAGGTCGGCGTGCTGGCCGGCCGCGTCGCCCAGGACGTCGTGGCCGAGGGACGCCCGGCGGCGCGCGTCGAGGTGAAGGTCCGCTTCGCCCCGTTCCTCACCCACACCCACAGCGTCACGCTGCCCGAGCCGACGTCGGACGCCGGCGCCATCGGGCGGGCCGCGCGCGAGGTGCTCGGCCGGTTCGAGCTGACCCGGCCCGTGCGGCTGCTGGGCGTGCGGGCCGAGTTCCCGCGGTGACGCGCGTTTCGTTTCGCCACGGTCCGCGGCGGGGTATTCGCCGGAGTGACCATCGACGAGCGAGATTCCACGCTGCCCACCGGGCCGGATGACCGGCTCGCGGCGCTGGGCGACGAGTTCGCCCGGCTGACCAGGACGCTCCTGGCCGCGACCACGGTGGGCGAGGCGCTGCGGCAGCTCGTCACCGCCGCCGCCCAGCTCATCCCGTCCGCGTCGGTCGTCAGCATCACGCTGCGCGGGCCGGACGGCGCCTTCTCCACCCCGGTCGAGACCGACGAGGTCGCGATCGAGCTGGACCGGATCCAGTACCGGACCGGCGAGGGCCCGTGTGTCAGCGCGGCCCGCCCGGACGGCCCCGCGTATGCCGAAAGCCAGGACCTCGTTCGTGACACCGAGTGGCCGCGCTTCGGGCCGGCCGCGGCGGAGCACGGCGTCGGTTCAGTGCTCGCCACCGCGCTGCTGCCCGACGCCCGCCCGCCGGAGCTTTCCGGCGCCCTCAACGTGTACGCCCGCGGGCGCGCCGTCCTGACCCCGGAGGACCGCAACATCGCGCTGCTGCTGGCCACCCACGGCTCGCTCGCGCTGGCCACCACCCGGGCGCGGGCCCTGGCCGAGATGCAGACAGCCCAGCTGCGCCAGGCGATCGACTCACGTGACGTGATCGGCCAGGCGAAGGGCATCCTGATGCAGCGCCGCGGCGTGACCGCCGACGAAGCGTTCGATATCCTGCGCCGCACTTCGCAGGACCTGAACGTGAAGCTGGCCGAGCTGGCCGGCACGCTCGCGCGGCGGCACACCGAGATCGACCTGCCCGCGTCGTAACCCGCCTGCCCGCTTGACAGCGCCGCGGGCCGCTTGCCAAGGTGGAACCCGAAAACCACCTGCGCCGTCCTGCGGCGCGTTCCGGGCCGAGAGGCGCTGCGACGGGGTCAGGGGACCTCGCCACGCTCGGCCTGTGATCACCGGAAGAAGGGCGCCTCCTGCGAAGGAGGCGCTTTTTTGTCGTCCGCCAAGGAACTCCCCGCGCCGGACCCCGTCCGCGCCTCCTGAAACCCGGGCCCGCCCCCGGTGCCACCGCCGGTGTCGCCGTGTTCTGTCGTGCCCGGAAACCGTTGTGCCCCTTTGACTACCGAGGAAGTGAACAGCAGACATGAGTCCCACCCTGCGAAACCTCAACGGCGTCGAGTTCGCCGTGGCCGACCTGGCGCTGGCCGACGCGGGCCGCACGCAGCTGCGGCTGGCCGAGCACGAGATGCCCGGCCTGATGGCGATCCGCCGCGAGTTCGCCGCGACGCAGCCGCTCAAGGGCGCGCGCGTCGCCGGCTCGCTGCACATGACCGTGCAGACCGCCGTGCTGATCGAAACCCTGGTAGCGCTCGGCGCCGACGTGCGCTGGGTGTCCTGCAACATCTTCTCGACGCAGGACGAGGCCGCGGCCGCCGTCGTGGTCGGCCCCGGCGGCACGCCCGAGCGGCCCGAGGGCACACCCGTGTTCGCCTGGAAGGGCGAGACGCTCGACGAGTACTGGTGGTGCACCGACCTCCTGTTCCGGTTCGCCGGCGGGCAGTCGCCGAACATGCTCCTCGACGACGGCGGTGACGCGACCCTGCTCGTCCACAAGGGAGCCCAGTTCGAGGCGGCGGGCGCGGTGCCGCGGCCGGCCGCGGACGACCCGGACGAGTACGCGATCGTCCTGCGGACGCTCGCCGAGAGCCTCACGCAAGACCCGAAGCGGTTCACCCGCATCGCGGCCGAGGTCCGCGGCGTCACCGAGGAGACCACCAACGGCGTCAAGCGGCTCTACAAGCTCGCCACCGACGGGGAGCTGCTGTTCCCGGCGATGAACGTCAACGACTCGGTGACGAAGTCCAAGTTCGACAACAAGTACGGCATCCGGCACTCCCTCGTGGACGGCCTGAACCGCGCCACGGACGTGATGATCGGCGGCAAGCTCGCCGTGGTCTGCGGTTACGGCGACGTCGGCAAGGGCGCCGTCGAAGCGCTGCGCGGGCAGGGCGCGCGTGTGGTGGTCACGGAGATCGACCCGATCTGCGCGCTCCAGGCGGCGATGGAGGGCCTGGACGTGGTCGAGCTGGACGACGTGGTCGAGCGCGGCGACATCTTCCTCACCACCACGGGCAATTTCGGCATCATCTCCGCCGCCCAGATGGCACGGATGAAGCACAACGCGATCGTCGCGAACGTCGGCCACTTCGACAACGAGATCGACATGGCGGGGCTGGCGAAGACGCCGGGCATCACCAAGATCGAGATCAAGCCGCAAGTGCACGAGTGGCGCTTCCCGGCTACCGCGACCGGGGCGGCGCACTCGATCCTGGTGCTGTCCGAGGGCCGGCTGATGAACCTCGGCAACGCGACCGGGCACCCGTCGTTCGTCATGTCGAACTCGTTCTCGAACCAGGCGATCGCGCAGATCGAGCTGTTCACGAAGCCGGGCCAGTACCCGGTGGCCGTGCACCGCCTGCCGAAGCACCTCGACGAGAAGGTCGCGCGCCTGCACCTGGCCGCCCTCGGCGTCCGGCTGACGAAGCTCACCAAGGCCCAGGCCGATTACGTCGGCGTGGACGTGGAGGGCCCGTACAAGCTGGACCACTACCGGTACTGAGCCCCGCGAGCCGGTGCCAGGCCTGGCACTGGGCCGAACGCGAGCCGCGCTGCTCCGATCGTCCCCGTTTCGGGGCGGGTGAGAGCGGCGATCCTCCTGGGGTGCGCACCGAAAGCCCGGCAGCTCGCCGGGCCGCAGGGACGCGAAGGAGAGTGCGAACCGTGATTGTTCTCGGGATCATCCTGCTCGTCATCGGTTTCATCGTGGGCATCCCGGTCCTCTGGACCATCGGGATCATCCTCGCCGTGGCGGGAGCCGTGCTGGCCGTGGTCGGCAGCTCCGGCCGCCGCATCGGCGGCCGGGCGCACTGGTACTGAGCCGGCGCCTTGACAGGAATACCGGTCAAGGAAACGGAAAAATAAAGGGTCCTCCGGCTCCGAGGGGGAGGGAGAGCCGAAGGACCCCGTTAGTGTTAGCACACCGCTAAGCCGAATGTACACAGCTGCATACACGATCGGGTAAGGATCACCGGCTGCACCGGCAACCGGCCCCGGAAACCGTCAAGGCCTCCTTACCCGCGCCGGACGCGGGTAAGGAGGCCTTGACGGCCACTGGGCCGCGGGAGGGCTCAGGAAGCCTGCTGAAGCACCGTCTCCCGTTCGGCGGGCAGCGTGCACTCGCAGCCGCCGTCGACGGTGTGACAGTCGATGATCAGGGCGTGCCGGACCCGGTCCAGGTCCGTGCAGCCGGCGTCGGCGCACTCGGCGAACCCGCCGTCCGGGTGAACGATCAAGGTGCCGTGACAGTGGTCGATGCCGCTGGTGCAGAACGCGCACTCCATGCTCATGCCGCCTTCCGCGCTGATACTGGGGTTCTCGCCGGACGCTTTTCCTGGTACCCGGTTTTCTTGGTACCCGCTTTTCTTGGTACCACTGCTTTCTTGGTACCACTGCGGAGCGTCGGAGTCTGGCATACCGGCGGCGTGTCGCCGTCGCCCGGTCCGGTGGCCTGGCCCGAGACGCAGCTCAGCCCCGGTGCCGGCGACCGTCGAGACAGGACTCCGGGCGCGGTCCAGGCCGTCAGGCGCTCTTCGGCCGCCGGGTGCGGGTGGCGGGCTTCTTCGCGGCCGCCTTGCTTTCGCCGGTGCCTTCGCCCTCGCCGGTATCAGCGGCTTTCACGGGCTTGCGGGTCTTCTTGGCGGCCGAAACGCTCGCCTCCAGCGCGGCCATCAGGTCGAGCACGTCGGCCTTCGCGCCGACCGCGCCGGGCTTCGCCGTCTCGTTCCCGGCCACCTTCGCCTCGATCATCGCCTCGAGGGTCTCGCGGTAGTGGTCGGAGTACTTCTCGGACTCGAAGACCGGCTCGGCGAGCGAGTCGATCAGGGAGCCGGCCATGGTCAGCTCCTGCGGGCGCACCTGGGGCGGGTCCTCGCGCAGGAACGGGAAGTCCGGGGTGCGCACCTCGTCCGGCCACAGCATCGTGGTCATCACCAGCACGTCGCCGTGCACACGCAGCAGCGCGAGGCTCTCCCGCTGCCGCACCGCCACCTTGGCGACCGCCACGTGGCTCGCCTTCTGCAGCGCGTCGCGCAGCACCAGGTACGGCTTCACCGCGTTCTTCTGCGGCTCCAGGTAATAGGTCTTGTCGAACTGGATCGGGTCGATCGACTCCAGCGGCACGAACTCGAGCACGTCGATCGTGCGCTGCGTGGACAGCGGCAGCTCGGCGAGGTCGGCGTCGGTGAGCACCACCATCTCGCCGTCGGGCAGCTCGTAGCCCTTGGCGATCTCGGCGTACGGCACCTCCTGGCCGTCGACCGTGCAGAACCGCTTGTACTGGATCCGCCCGCCGTCGGCCTCGTGCACCTGGCGCAGCGAGACGTTCTTGTTCTCGGTGGCCGCGTACAGCTGGATCGGGATGCTCACCAGCCCGAACGAGACCGAGCCCTTCCACATCGCCCGCATGCCGCGCACCTCCGCCGTTGGCCGGAACGTACTCACGCTCGGTAACAACCGTAGCCCGAATCGTCCGGTCACGACAGTCGCCCGGGCGCCGATCGGCCGTTCGCCCGCGCCCGCCGCGTCCGGACCGGGTCCGAAACCATGCCCGAAAAGTGCGTGGCGCGCAGATTTTTGCGCGCCACGCAACTTTTGCTAAGCTCACGCGCATGTCCCCCGATTCCACTCCTGTCATGGGCCTGCGCGAGCGCAAGAAGCGCGCCGCGCGGAAAGCGCTCGCGAGCACGGCCCTGCGCCTGGCGATGGAGCGTGGCATGGACCAGCTGCGGGTCGAGGACATCGCGAACGAAGTGGGGGTTTCGCCGCGCACCTTCAACAACTACTTCTCGAGCAAGGAGCAAGCGGTCTGCTCGTTCATCGTCGAGCGACAGGAGCGCGTCCGTGACGCGCTGCGCGCCCGCCCGGCCGGCGAGCCGATCTGGGACGCCATCATCAACTCCGCCGTCGACCAGTCCGCGCGGGAGGAGCAGCCGCGGCGGGAGGACGTGCACCGGGTCCGCGACATGATGCACAACCACGGCCTGTTCGGGGAGATGCTGCGCGCCCACGCGGATGCCGAACGCATGCTGGCCGACGCGCTGGCCGAGCGCGCGGGCGAGGGGGCAAACCCGTTGCACGCGCGCATGCTGGCGGGGATCGTACAGAGCGCGTCCCGGATCGCCTTCCAGACCTGGCTGCAGAACAATGACGACCGGTCGTTCCTGCCACTGTTCGCGGAGCTCCTGCGCGAGGCCGCGGCCGGGATGCCCGAACTGACCGCGATGGCCGCCCGGGCCACCGCCGCGGCGCCGTAGCGGGGGCGAACACCCGGCGCCCGAAGCGAACACCAGAGTTGCCGAACCGAACCACCACCACTTGGGGGAGAACACGCCCGTGTTAGTCCGTCTGCTGCGCACTCATCTGCGCCCCTATCAAGCCACCCTGTGGCTCGTCGTCCTCTTACAGCTGGTGCAGACCCTCGCGGCGCTGTACCTCCCGACGCTGAACGCCGACATCGTCGACAACGGTCTCGTGAAGGGCGACACCGGCTACATCATCAGGATCGGCGGCGTGATGCTGCTGATCACCCTCGTGCAGATCGCCGCGTCGGTCGGCGCCGTCTACTTCGGCGCGCGCACCGCCATGGCCCTCGGCCGCGACGTCCGCGCGGCGGTGTTCCACCGTGTGCAGGACTTCTCCGCGCGCGAGGTCGGGCACTTCGGCACGCCGTCGCTGATCACCCGCACCACCAACGACGTCCAGCAGGTCCAGATGCTGGTGCTGATGACGCTGACGCTGATGGTGACCGCGCCGATCATGTGCGTCGGCGGCATCGTGCTGGCGCTGAACCAGAACGTGCCGCTCTCCAGCCTGCTGCTGGTCGCCGTGCCGGTCCTCGCCGTCTCGGTCGGCATCATCATCGCCCGGATGCGCCCGGCGTTCCGGCAGATGCAGACGCGCATCGACAAGATCAACCAGGTGATGCGCGAGCAGATCATGGGCATCCGCGTGATCCGCGCGTTCGTGCGCGACAAGCACGAGCGCGAGCGCTTCGGCCGCGCGAACGACGAGCTGCTCACCGTGTCGCTGCGGGTCGGCCGGCTGATGGCGATCATGTTCCCGACCGTGATGCTGGTGGTGAACGTCTCGAGCGTCGCCGTGCTGTGGTTCGGCGGGCACCTGATCGAGAGCGGCTCCATGACGATCGGCGCGCTGACCGCGTTCCTGGCCTACCTGCTGCAGATCCTGATGTCGATCATGATGGCCACCTTCATGTTCATGATGGTGCCGCGCGCCGAGGTCAGCGCCGAGCGGATCAGCGAGGTGCTGGACACCGAGTCCAGCGTCCGCCTGCCGCTCAAGCCCGTCTCCCCCGGCGCCGTGCACGGCCACCTGGAGCTGAGCGGCGTGGAGTTCCGCTACCCCGGCGCGGAGAAGCCGGTGCTGCAGGACATCTCGCTGCTGGCCCGGCCCGGTGAGACCACGGCAGTGATCGGCAGTACCGGCAGCGGCAAGACCACGCTGCTCAACCTGATCCCGCGGCTGATGGACGCCACCGAAGGCGCCGTGCGCGTGGACGGCGTCGACGTGCGCGAGCTCGACGCCGGTGTGCTCGCCTCAGCGGTCGGCATGGTGCCGCAGAAGCCGTACCTGTTCGCCGGGACGGTGGCGAGCAATCTGCGCTACGGCAAGCCGGACGCCACCGACGAAGAACTGTGGCACGCGCTGGAAGTGGCTCAGGGCAAGGACTTCGTCGAGCGGATGTCCGAGGGGCTCGACTCGCCGATCTCCCAGGGTGGCACGAACGTGTCCGGCGGCCAGCGCCAGCGCCTCGCCATCGCGCGGATGCTGGTGCACAAGCCGGGCATCTACCTGTTCGACGACTCGTTCAGCGCGCTGGACTACGCCACCGACGCGGCCCTGCGCCGGGCGCTGGCCGACGAGACGCGCGAGGCGACGGTGGTCATCGTCGCGCAGCGGGTCAGCACCATCCGGAACGCCGACCGCATCATCGTGGTCGACGAAGGCCGCGTCGTCGGCACCGGCACCCACCACGAACTGATGGACGGCAACGAAACGTACCGGGAGATCGTGCTTTCGCAGCTGACTGAGGCGGAGGCAGCGTGAGTACACCATGGCGAAGCACCACTCGCGATGCCGACTGGGTGCGGGTATCCCGCAAGGCACAGGAGGCAGCGTGATGAACGACAAACAACCTACTGAAGGGGACGCGTCCGCCGAGGGCAGCGTGGCCACCGAGGTCGGCGAGCGGCCCACGGCGGCGCGCAGCAACCGGCCCGGCGCGGCGGCGGGCCCGGGGCGGTTCATGGCGGGCGGCGCGCCGCCCGAGAAGGCGCTGGACTTCATGGGCTCCATGCGCCGGCTGCTGCGGCTGCTGCGGCCCCAGCGGGCGGCGCTGGCCGGGGTGCTGGTGCTCGGCGCGCTGAGCGTGGCGCTGACCGTGGTCGGGCCGAAGGTGCTCGCCCGCGCCACCGACCTCATCTTCGCCGGCGTGATCGGCAAGGGGCTGCCCGCGGGCGCCACCAAGGACGGGGTGATCGCGGGGCTGCGGGCGCAGGGCAACACCACGCTCGCGGACATCTTCACGCGCGTCGACCTGGTTCCCGGCCAGGGCATCGACTTCGACGCGGTCGGCCAGGTGCTGATGATCGTGCTGGCGCTGTACGTGATCTCGGCGTTCTTCGGCCTGATCCAGGCCCGGCTGACCACCAGCCTGGTGCAGAACGCGGTGTACTCGCTGCGCCGCGACGTCGAGGAGAAGTTCGCCCGGCTGCCGTTGCGCTACTTCGACCGCCAGCCGCGCGGCGAGGTGCTCAGCCGCGTCACGAACGACATCGACAACCTGGCGCAGTCGCTGCAGCAGACGCTCTCGCAGATCGTCAGCTCGCTGCTCACGGTGATCGGCGTGCTGGTGATGATGTTCCTGATCTCGCCGCTGCTGGCGCTGATCGCGCTGCTGACCGTGCCCGCGTCGGTGTTCGTCGCGGCCAAGGTCGGCAAGCGCGCGCAGCCGCAGTTCATCAAGCAGTGGTCGACCACCGGGCGGCTCAACGCGCACATCGAGGAGATGTACACCGGCCACTCGCTGGTGAAGGTCTTCGGCCGGCGCGCGGAGGCCGAGCAGGTGTTCAAGGAGCACAACGACACGCTGTTCAACGCCAGCTTCCGGGCGCAGTTCATCTCCGGCACGATCCAGCCGGCGATGATGTTCATCGGCAACCTGAACTACGTGCTGGTGGCGGTCATCGGCGCGCTGCGCGTCACGTCCGGCAGCCTCTCGCTGGGCGACGTGCAGGCGTTCATCCAGTACTCGCGGCAGTTCAGCCAGCCGGTGACGCAGATCGCCAGCATGGCGAACCTGCTGCAGTCCGGCGTGGCCTCGGCCGAGCGCGTGTTCGCGCTGCTGGACGCCGAGGAGCAGGCGCCCGAGCCCGCCGAGCCGGCCCGCCCGGACGTGGTGCGCGGCCAGGTCGAGTTCCACGACGTGTCGTTCCGCTACCTGGCGGACACGCCGCTGATCGACGACCTGTCGCTCACCGTGGAGCCCGGCCAGACCGTGGCGATCGTCGGGCCGACCGGCGCCGGCAAGACCACGCTGGTCAACCTGCTCATGCGGTTCTACGAGCTCGACGGCGGCCGGATCACCCTCGACGGCGTCGACATCGCCAAGATGGACCGCGAGGAGCTGCGCGACAAGACCGGCATGGTGCTGCAGGACGCGTGGCTGTTCGGCGGCACGATCGCGGAGAACATCGCCTACGGCGCCGACGACGTCACCCACGAGCAGATCGTCGAGGCGGCCAAGGCCACCCACGTCGACCGGTTCGTGCGGACGCTGCCGGACGGCTACGACACGGTGATCGACGACGAGGGCGGCACGGTCAGCGCGGGTGAGAAGCAGCTGATCACGGTCGCGCGGGCGTTCCTGGCGAAGCCGGTGATCCTCATCCTCGACGAGGCCACCAGCTCCGTCGACACGCGCACCGAGGTGCTCATCCAGCGCGCGATGAACACCCTGCGCTCCGGGCGCACCAGCTTCGTCATCGCGCACCGGCTGTCCACCATCCGCGACGCGGACGTCATCCTCGTGATGGAGTCCGGGCACATCGTGGAACAGGGCGACCACGAGACGCTGCTGCACTCGGGCGGCGCCTACTCCCGGCTGTACGCGGCGCAGTTCGCCGAGGCGATGGCCGAGACGGACTGAAACGCCGTCAAGGCCTCCTTACCCGCGTGCCACGCGGGTAAGGAGGCCTTGACGGACATCCGGCGCCAAGGGACTCGTGAGTGGCGATGACGGTTCTAACCGTCCTAAACACTCACGAGCGGGTCAGGGCAGCGGGATGTTGCGCAGGTTGGACTTGGCCAGCTGCAGCATCTTCCCCACCCCGCCGCCGAGCACCGTCCGGCTGGCGGCGAGCGCGAAGCCGCGCACCTGCGAGGCGGTGATGTTCGGCGGGATGGACAGCGCGTTCGGGTCGGTTACCACGTCGAGCAGCGCGGGGCCGTCGTGGGCGAGGATCTCGCGGATGCCGTCGCGGACGTCGGCGGGCTTCTCGACGCGGCGGGAGTGCAGCCCGGCGGCCTTCGCCAGCGCCGCGAAGTCCACCTGGTCGTGGTCGGTGCCGAAGTCCGGCAGGCCGTCCACGAGCATCTCCAGCTTCACCATGCCGAGCGAGGAGTTGTTGAACACCACGGCTTTCACCGGCAGCGCGTGCGTCTTGAGCGTGAGCAGCTCGCCCAGCAGCATCGCCAGCCCGCCGTCGCCGCACATCGCGACGACCTGGCGGCCAGGATCGGCCGTCTGCGCGCCGATGGCGTGCGGCAGCGCGTTGGCCATGCTGCCGTGGACGAACGAGCCGATCAGCCGGCGCCGTCCGTTCGGCGTGACGTAGCGGGCGGCCCACACGTTGCACATCCCGGTGTCCACAGTGAACACCGCGTCGTCGGCCGCCTCCTCGTCGAGGATGTCGGCGACGTACTCCGGGTGCAGCGGGACCTGCTGGGAGACGTCGCTGATGTAGGCGTCGACGGTGCGCTGCAGGCCGCGCTCGTGCTTGTGCAGCATCGCGTTCAGGAACGAGCGGTCCTCGCGCCGGGTGAGCCGCGGCAGCACCGCGCGGATCGTCTCGCCGACGTCGCCGAGCACGCCGAACTCGAGCACCGACCGGCGGCCGATGCGCGCGGCGTCGATGTCCACCTGCACCGTGTTGCGCTGCGGCAGGAAGGTGTCGTACGGGAAGTCGGTGCCGAGCAGCAGGACGAGGTCGGCCTCGTGCATGGCCTCGTAACAGGCGCCGTAGCCGAGCAGGCCGCTCATGCCGACGTCGAACGGGTTGTCGTACTGCACGAACTCCTTGCCCCGCAAGGAATGCCCGACCGGCGCGCCCACCGCTTCGGCGAGCGCGAGCACGTCGGCGTGCGCGTCACGGCAGCCCGCGCCGGCCATGATCATCACCTTTTCGGCGCGGTTCACCCGCTCCACCAGCCGGTCGACGTCGGCGCCGGCGGGCAGGACGGCCGGCGGGCTGGGCAGCGACCAGCACTCACCGGTCGGGTGCGCCGCGGACTCGTGCGAGACGTCCCCGGGCAGCACGAGCACCGCGGCGCCGCGGCGGCCCACGGCGTTCTGCACGGCGATGCGCGCGAGCCGCGGCATCTGCTCGGGTGAGCTGACCATCTCGCAGTAGTGCGAACAGTCGGCGAACAGCCGTTCCGGGTGCGTCTCCTGGAAGAACCCGGTGCCGATCTGCGCCGACGGGATGTGCGACGCGATCGCGAGCACCGGCGCGCCCGAGCGGTGCGCGTCGTAGACCCCCTGCAGCAGGTGCAGGTTGCCCGGTCCGCAGCTGCCCGCGCACACGGCGAGCGTGCCGGTCACTTGCGCCTCGGCGGCCGCGGCGAAGGCCCCGGCCTCCTCGTTGCGCACGTGGACCCAGTCGATGCCGCCCCGCGCCGAGCCGCCGGTGCGGCGGACGGCGTCGACCACGGGGTTGAGGCTGTCGCCCACCACCCCGTAGATCCGGCGCACCCCGGACTGGACCAGGACGTCGATGAGCTGCTCGGCGACGGTCGGCATGGTGAGTGGTCCCCTTCTCCTCGGTCGGGCGCCAGTCTGGCACCGATCCGGAGGCGCCGCCGATCCCTTGATGGTTATTGTTGTCAATGGCACGGTGGTGGTTCCGGCGAACGAGGAGGAAGCGGTCATGGCACGCGAGTTCGAAGTGGACAAGGAGGTCCGGCTCCCCGCGGGACCGGAACGGGTGTGGGACGCGGTGGCCACCGGGCCCGGGATCGACTCCTGGTTCATGGGCAAGCACGAGGTGGACGGCGGGGCGCGGAAGATCCGGGCCTCGCTGGGCGGCTTCGACAGCGAGGCCGAGATCACCACGTGGGAGCCGCCGCACCGGCTCGCCTATCACGGCCTCCCGGACGGCGACGGGCACTTCGACTCCTTCGAGTACCTGATCGAGGCCGCGGACGGCGGCACTTCCGTGCTCCGCTTCACCCACCACGGCTTCGCCGCCGACAGCTGGGGCGACGAGTACCGCGAGAGCTTCGACCTGGGCTGGGGCATGTACCTGTCCACCCTCGGCGACTACCTCGCGCACTTCCCCGGCCGCACCGCGGAGTACGTGACCGCGGACGGTCCCGAGGCCTCCGCCGACGCCGGGGCCTGGCCCCACCTGCTCGGCGCGCTGGGCCTGCCCGCGGAACCGGTCCTGGGACAGCCGGTGCGGTTCACCGTCGACGGGCTCCCGCCGGTCGAGGGCGTCCTGGACTACACGACGCCGAACTTCGCCGGCGTCCGCACGCCGGACGCGCTGCTGCGCTTCCACGGCCGCTGGAAGCTGGGCCTGCCGATCGCCGTCGGCCACCACCTGTTCGGCGGCCACGGCTCCGGCGGCCACCTCTCCGGCGGCACCGACGCGGGCCAGCAGGCCAAGGCGTGGCAGGGCTGGCTGGAGCAGGTGCCCAGCGTGCCCGCGGCGGGCTAGGCTGGCGGCTCCCGAACGTGGACGGGGGTGCCTCGCGGTGGCCGACGAGCTGGCCGAGTACCGGCGACGGCGCGGGCTGGGGGCGTCTCCCGAACCATCCGAGGCGCCACCGGAAAAGCCCGCGGCGCGCGGAGACCGGTTTGTCGTCCACGAACAGCGAACCCCGCAGCTGCACTGGAATCTCCGCCTGGAGCGCGACGGCGTGCTCGCCTCCTGGACCGTGCCGCGCGGGGTGCCGCGGTCGCCCGAGGGCGTCCGGCTCGCGGTGCGGATCGACGACCAGCCGCGGGGTTACACCGGTGACGCGGAGGTCTGGGACCACGGCAGTTACGAGACGCTGCACTGGAACGACCACCGCGTCGAGGTCGTCCTGCACGGTGAACGGCTGCGTGGGCGCTACGCCCTCGTCCACCGTCACGACCCCACCGCCGAGAACGCCTGGAAGCTGACCCGGCTCGACCCGGCCGAGGACGGGCACGAGGCCACGCCCCGTTTCCTCGCGCCGATGCCCGCGCGGCCGGGCCCGCTGCCGGACGCGGCCGAGGACGGCGAGTGGGCGTACGAGTTCGCGTGGTCCGGCCTCCGCACGATCCTGCGCGCGGCCGGCGGCCGGGTCACGGCGTTCGACGAGACGGGCGAGGACGTCACCTCCCGCTACCCCGAACTGCGCGGCCTGGGCACCCAGCTCGGCTCGACGGAAGTGGTGCTGGACGGGGAGATCGTCGTCTTCGCGGCCGGACGGCCGGACCCGGACGGGCTCCGGCGCCGAGCGGCCGCCGACGGCGCCGAGGCCCGCGGGCTGGTGCACCGGCACCCCGCGTTCTACCTCGTCACGGACGTGCTGCACCTGGATTTCCGGTCACGGCTGCAGTCGCCCCACCACGAGCGGCGGGCGCTGCTCGACGGGCTCGGCCTGGCCGGCCCGCATTGGCAGACACCGCCCAGTCACCCGGGTGATGGCGCCGCCGTCGCCCGGGCGAGCCGTGACCACGGGCTGGCGGGGATCATCGCGAAACGCCGCGACAGCCCGTACCGTCCGGGTTCGGCCAATGAGGACTGGATCGACGTCCGCCACGGGACGGCCTAGCCGATCGCTTCCGTGGCGCGGTATCCGCTCAGCGCGTGGCGAGCGCGTCGATCTCCACCCGGAACCGGGGGTCCACCAGGCCGCTCACCCGGACCAGCGAACAGGCCGGGAGCCGGGCGGAGTCCAAGTATTCGTCGCGGACTTCGCGGAACGCGCCGAGGTCGGCCAGATCCGTGAGGTACACGGTCAGCTTGACGAGCCGGTCGAGTCCCGATCCCGCGGCGGCCAGCGCGACCGCCAGGTTCCCGAAGACCTGCCGCATCTGGGCGGCCGCGTCGTCCCCGGCGAACTCCCCGGCGGCGGTGAGCGGCACCTGACCGGACACCGCGACCAGCGGGCCGTCGAAGGCCACCACGTGGCTGTAGCCGTTGACCGGCGGCAACCCGTCCGGCCGGCCCAGATACTCCGTAACCACCACAGTCCCCCTTGTCCGCATCGAGTGACTCACCCTAACGCCGCAGATCGGCCATGAGGACGCCGCACCGGTACGGGCTAAGCCTCCCGGCGGCGGCGCAGCAGGGCGAAACCGGCCAGCACCACCACAACGCCCGCGATCACGTTGCCCGCGAACGCCCCCGCCGACGGAGACGTCTCGTCGCCGTAGTGCAGAACCAGTGGCGACACCGCCGCCCACAAACCCAGCACCGGCAGGACCCACGTGAGCGCCTGTGGCCCGGTGTCCCGCGTGCGCACGGCGGCGAGCGCGATGATCGCCAGCCCGGCGACGGTGTTGCTGACGGCGAGTTCGGCCGCGCCGCCGAAGCGCGCGACCCACGGCCCGATGATCAGGTAGAGGCCGGCCAGCACGGTCAGCCCGGCCGCGCCCCCGACGAGCGGACCGGCCCGGCCGGTCACGGCGCTGCTCCCGGTGGACATCTCGGATCACCTCGAATCCTCGGCTTCCCCTTCTCCGAGGTACCCAGGATCCGGGCCCGCCCCCCATTCCCGGGCGATCACCACTCGTCCGGCCGACAGTGGCGGAGAGTCACGCCCGGGCGAACGCGCAGGCCTCGGTGAGCCGCGGGCGGACGTCCACGGCCTCGCCGACCCCGGAGACGTCGAACGCGCGCAGCACCAAGCGGCCGGTGGCGACGACGGACAGCGCGGGCCGCGCCCGGCTCGTCTCTTCCAGCGCGCGAAGCCCGGCACAGCTGAGGAACCGGACGCGGGAGAGGTCGACCACCAGCTTGTCCCCCACCCCGCAGGCCTGCGCCAGCACCGTCCGGAAATCATGGACCGAGGCAGCGTCGATCTCGCCCGCGGCGGTCACCAGCACCAGTGCATCGTCACGGACGGTGGTCAGGAGGGTGAGGCCGGCGCCCCCACCGGACTGCAGCATCCCACTGACGGTACGCGTTCACCCGAACCGGTCAACCCCCTCCCGGTCCGGTCGTGGGCGACCTCACCCGGCACACGCGGTAGCCGGGCGCATACCGTGAGGTCACCAGGGCTGTGCCGTGCCGGCCGTGTCCCTGCGTGCAGCGACAATCTAGAATTGCTGCACGCACAGTCAAGTCGCGGGCGCCCGCGGGCCGCCCCGGCGTCGCATCCACTGTGGACGGTGCCGGATCGCGGTGCGCCGCGGAGCGGAGGACGGGACGGGATGAACACCACCGGAAGAACAGGCGAACCCGAAGTAGCGAACGGGCAGCTCGTGGTGCGCGCGGCCGGGCCCTGCTCCGAGACCGGGTCCGCCGGGATCCAGTTGCTGCTGCGCTGCCCCGTCCCGCGTGCGGTCGCCGACAACGGCGCGCGGCTGACGTTCGCCGACTGCACGCTCCAACTGCTGCCCGCCGAGCGCGGCCAAGTCCTGCTGACGGTCACCACGGCGAAGCTCTCGCTCACCTCTGCCGAATTGCAGCCGCTGATGCTCCGCCCAGTGAATGTCGACGCGCCGTTACGCGCGCTCGTCGCCGGTGCGGTGGCGCACGTGGTGTCCGCCGGGCCACGACTGGACCCGTGCGGGCTCGCGCACCATCTGCTGGGGCTCGCCGAGTTGGTGCTGCGCACGGCACTTCGGGTGGAGCTGGACCGCGCCGGCTCACTCGCCGGCCGCCGTCGCGAGGCGCTCGGGTACATGTGCGCGCACCTGCCCGAGCCGGCGCTGAACGCCGACCAGGTGGCCGACGCGCTGTTCATCTCACGCCGCCGGCTCTACCAGCTCTTCGACGACGGCCGCGGCGTCGCCGAGCGGATCAAGGGCCTGCGCGTGGACCGGGCGAAGGCCCTGCTCGCCGACCCGGCCCAGGCGGCGCTGGGCATCGCGGAGGTCGCGCGCGCCTGCGGGTTCACCAGCGCGGCCCACTTCTCCCGGACCTTCCGCGCGGCGACGGGGGTCTCACCGCGGGATTTCCGTGACCACGCACTGGGCCAATGACCGTCCATTTCGGACAATCCAGCGACGGGCGTCCACCGGCCGGGTCTGCCCGCCGCCCTCAAGAGCGGGCAGGCCCGGCCGGGCCACCGCTCAGCCGCCGCTGGTGTAATACGTGATGTCCCAGTGGTTGCCCTCGTCGCAGTAGAGGTTTCCGGACGCGGCTTTCCACTGTGGATAGCCGTCGCCGCGAAGCCCGATGTAGCTGAAGGTGTTCTTCACGTAGCCGTCGAGACAGCTGTTGTGCGCAGTGTCCACTTTGTACCCGTTGTAATGCGAGTAAGTGCCTGACGCGTGGCCCACCTCGGCGCCGCCGGTGATGTTGATGGCGCAGCCGCTCGCGTGCTTGAGCGTGATCACCCCGCTGACCGTGGTCTGGTTGATCTGCTCGTACGACGTGCAGGTGGAGTTGGACCTCGTGGTGCACCCGCCGCTGGACGAGTGGGTGACCCCGGCCGCCGACAGCTGCGAAGCCGCCTGCGCCTGGGTCAGCTTGGTGACCGCGGGCGCGGCGGACGCTGTGCCGGCGGTGCCCAGCAGCACGGTCGCCGCGGCGGCGGTCAGTCCGAGGGCCGCACGGGGCAGCATCGGGGGAACACGCATGAATTGCCTCCTGGTGGGGAGTTCCGACGAGCGGCAGCCAAGACGCGGGCGCCATAACTTCGCCAAACGCGCGCCGCGGGAACGGGCGAGCGGGCGGGGTCAGGTCCTGATCTTCGTCAAGACTTCACGGGCCCGGGCGCGCGCGGGTGAATCACTGGACACGGCGTTCAGCTCCCCCAGCGCGCGCAGCTCCCACAGCGGGAAGCCCAGTCCCTTGAACACCCCCGCGGCGTCGGCCAGCACCAGCCGGGCGTCGTCGTCCGCGCCCGCCCCAGCGTGTAGCCGGCCCAAGCTGAGCAGCGCGTACCCGGTGCCGCGGCGGTCCCGCAGCTCGCGGAACACGCCCATCGCGGCGCGCAGGTGCCGCTCGGCGCCGTCGTGGTCGGCGGCCCGCAACCGCGCCTCGGCCAGGCTGCGGTGGGTGTACGCGGCGGCGTGCCGGTGCCCGATCTGCTCGAACAGCGCGAGCGAACGCGACAAGTAGCGCTCGCCTTCGCCGACTTCGCCCGCTTCGGCGTGCAGGTCGCCGAGGCTGCGCAGGACGTGCGCCTCCCAGTGCCGCGCGCGGCTCCGGACCGCGCCGCCGAGCGCGTCCGTCAGCAGGTCGGCGGCGCGGTCGGCGTGGCCGTGGCGGCGCAGTACGTCGGCGTAGCGCTTGGCCACCTGGTCGTGGCCGCGCCCCTCGGCGAGCAGCAGGCCGGCCTCGAAGCTCTCCAACGCGCGCCGGACGTCCCCGAGGTCCTCCGACAGCGCGCCGAACTGGGCCGCCGCGGTCGCCTGGCCCCGGCTGTCCCCGCACTCCCGCAACAGGTCCAGCGCCTCGCGCAGCTCTTCGACGGCGAACGCGGCCTGCCCGGCGTCGGCGTCGATGTCGGCGAGCACGACCAGCGCCGCGCCCGTGCCGCGCGGGTCGCCGAGCGCGCGGAACCGCCCGCCGGCCATGGCGAAGTACGTCCGGGCCTGGCGCCAGCGGCCCTGCTGCCAGTGCACCGAGCCGAGGGTGAACAGCTTGCCGGCCTCGGCCGGGCGGTCGCCGAGGCGGCGGGCCGCGACCAGGCCGGCCACCGACACCGCCCGCGCGGCCCCGCTGACCCACGGCGAACCGGCCAGCGCGAGGCAGGCGTCCGAAAGCCGGGCGGCGAGGTCGGGCCAGCCGTGCGCGCCGGCCAGCCGGACCGCGGCGGCGACCAGGTCGGTCTCGGCGTTCCGCCACGCCCGCGGGTCCGCGGTCGCCGCCCGCGCCGTGGCCACGTCCGGCCGCGCGAAGGGCGGACCGGACGGGGTGAAACCCTTGTCCAGCACGGAGAGCACCCGCTCGGCCAGCGCCAGCACGGCCTCCAGCGCCCGGCGCAGCGCGGCCCGGTCCGGCTCCCGGCCGGGCAGCCGGGCCAGGCCGAGCCGGACGAACCTCGGCACGGCGTGGCGGCCGCGCTCGTCCACGGTGAGCAAGTGAGCGTCCACCAGGGACTCCAGCCGTTCCCCGGCGTCGGCGACGCGGCTGCCCAGCAGCGCCGCGGCGCACCAGTCCGGCACCGGGCGGCCGAAAACGCCCAGCTGCCGCACCAGGTCCCGGTCCGCGGGCGGGCACTCGTGCAGCGCCGGCAGCACCGCGCCGCGCACGCTCAGGTCCCCGGCGACCAGCTCGTCCAGCGCCCGGCGCTCGTCGGTGAGCCGCCGGGCCAGCTCGGCGACGCGGTGGTGCGGCCGCGCGGCCAGCCGCAGCCCGGCGATCCGCACCGCGAGCGGCAACCCGGCGCAGCGGGTGACGACGACGTCGGCGGCGGCGGGCTCGGCCGCCAGCCGGTCCTCCCCCGCCACCGCGGCGAGCAGCGCCCGTGCGTCCACTGTGGACATCTCACCGACCGCGATCGGACGGGCGGCGGCCAGCCCCGGCAGTGGGGTGCGCGCCGTCACCAGCACGGCGCAGCCGGACCCGCTCGGCAGCAGCGGCCGGACCTGCGCCTCGGCGCGCGCGTCCTCCAGCACGACCAGCAGGCGCCGGTCCACGGTGTGGCTGCGCCAAAGCCCGACCAGCCCGGGCAAGTCGGCCGTCAGCTCGGCCGCCGACGCGCCCAGCGCGCGCAGGAACCCGGCGAGCACGTCACGAGGGTCGGCCGTGCTGAGGTCGGCGAAGAGCTGGCCGTCCGGGAAGCGGCGCCGGGCCCGCCACGCGGCCTGCACGGCGAGCACGCTCTTGCCCGCCCCCGGCGCGCCGTGCACGACCACGGGCGCGGGTGAACGCAGGCCGCGCGCGATCTCCGCCAGCTCGGCGGCCCGTCCGGTGAAGTCCGGCGCCGGCGCGGGCAGCTGCGCGGGCGGCCCCGCCGTCGTCCACTCGGTGCCGGCGACGCGGCGGTAGACGGCGTCCAGCTCCGGGCCCGGCGTCACGCCCGCCTCGTCCCAGAGCGCACGGCGGGTCCGGCGGAGCAGGTCGAGCGCCGAGTCGCGGCGGCCGAGGCCGGCCAGCGCGTCGGCCAGCCGGGCGGCGAGCCGCTCGTCGGCGGGCCGGGCCGCGACGACCGGGGCGAGCCGGTGGACCACGGCCTGGCGGTCCCCGCCGGCCAGCTGCAGCTCCACCAGCTGCAGCAGCACCGTGCGGCGCCGGTCCTCCAGCCACAGCTCGTGCGCCTCCACCAGCGGGCCGGTCTCGACGTCGCAGAACGCCCCGCCGCGCCAGCAGGCGAGCGCGCGCTCGAGCAGCCCGCGCTTGGCCACGGCGTCCTCGGCGGCCAGCCCGGCCGAAGCGAGGGCGACGAACTCGGCGGCGTCCAGCTCGTCCTCGCCGACGGTCAGGGCGTAACCGCGCGGGCCGGAGCGCAGCCGCTGCGCCGGGGCGTCCGAAGCCAGCCCCGGCGACAGCGTCTTGCGCAGCTTGGACACGGTGACCTGGACGATCGCGGCCGCGCTCGGCGGGGCGCCGTCCGGCCACAGCTCGTCGACGATCGTGGCGCGGCCGACGAACTCGTTCGGCCGGGCCAGCAGGAGCGCGAGCAGGCGCCGGGGCTGGGCCGCCGAGGGCAGCGTCACCGGGGTCTTCACCACCGTGGCCGCCAACGGGCCGAGGACCTGGAACCGCACCGCGAAGCTCCCAGCCGCTGGATGTCACCTGTCCCGAGTGGCCCGAATGTAACCGCGGCCCCCTGGCCCCTCGGCGCTTCCGAGGGCGGTCACCCGGATGGCCCACCCCGTTGGTGGGGTGGCGGCTCCCGGGCAGGATCAGGTGCGGGCGAGCAGCTTCGCCACCAGCTCCGGGTGGCCGGCGAGGCCGTCGCGAAGGATGTGCTCACGCAGCGGCGCCATGGCCTCGTGTGGGGCGTTCGCCCAGTCCAGCGGGCCAAGCGGCGGCTGCGGGTCGTACTCGATGCCGAACTGGACGGCCCGCGCCGTCTCCGCCCCGGCGAGCCGTTCGACCAGGTGCAGGGCCAGGTCGATGCCCGCCGAGACGCCGGCCGCGGTGATCACCGGGCCGTCCTCCACCCAGCGCTTCGCCACCGGCGTCGCCCCGAAAGCGCGGAGCAGGTCGCGGAACATCCAGTGCGTGGTGGCCTCGCGGCCGTTCAGCAGGCCGGCCTCGCCGAGCAGCAGCGAGCCGGTGCAGACGGACGTGACGAGTTCGGCCGACTCCGCCGCCCGGGCCAGGTAGCCGATCAGCGTCCGGTTCGCGAGCGCCTGCAGCGTCAGGGCGGCGCCGCCGGGCACGAGGATCGCGTACGGGTCCGGAACCGCGTCGAACGTGTGGCTCGGCGCGATCCGCAGCGGCGAGTCCGTGTCGATCGGGTCGAGCGTCTCCCCGACGACCACCACCCGAAACGCCGGGTCGGCCTCGGCCAGCCCGCTCAGCACCTGCAGCGGGCCGACGAGGTCGAGCGCGGTCAGGCCGGGGTAAACGACGAAGGCAAACGTCTTCTGCTTCTCGGTCATGGCGCCCACCGTGGCCCGCGCCGCCCGCGCGCGAGGCGGCGGTGTCCGGATCCCTGCGAACCATGTCCGTCGGCCGGTCGAGCTGGTAGCTTCCCGATCATGCCCGGTCCCCCGCGGCAGGTCGTGATCGTCGCCTACCCCGACGCCGAGCTGCTGGACGTCGCCTGCGTGTCCGACGCGCTCGACGCCGCGAACCGGCTCGGCGCCCGCCCGGCGTACGCGATCCGTCTGGCCACTGTGGACGGATACCCGTTCCGCTGCCAGTCCGGCCTCACCCTCACCCCGCACGCCCGGCTCGACCAGGTGCCGGGCGACCTCGACACCGTGATCGTCTCGGGCGGCGTCGGCCACACGGCGGCCGCGGGCGACGAGCGCCTGCTGGAACACCTGCGGCGGCTGTCGCGGACCAGCCGGCGCACGGCGTCGGTCTGCACCGGCTCCACCGTGCTCGCCGCGGCCGGGCTGCTGAGCGGCCGCCGCGCGACCACGCACTGGGCGTACGCGTCCCGGTTCGCCGAGAAGTACCCGGCGGTGACGGTGGACCCGGTCCCGCTGTTCATCCGCCACGGCGACGTCTACACCTCCGCCGGCGTCACCAGCGGCCTCGACCTCACGCTGGCGTTCGTCGAGGAGGACCACGGGCCGGCGCTGGCGCGCGAGGTGGCCCGCGCGCTCGTCACCTATCTGCAGCGGCCGGGGAACCAGGCGCAGGTGAGCATGTTCCTGTCCGGGCCGCCGCCGGAGCACGGGCAGGTCCGCGACCTCACCGCGTACGTGAGCGAGCACCTCGCCGACGACCTCGGCACGCCGGTCCTGGCCGGCCACGCCGGGATCAGCACCCGCCAGCTCACCCGGCTGTTCGACGCGCACCTGGGCACCACACCGGGCAAGTACGTGCGGACCGTCCGCGCCGAGCACGCCGCGAGGCTGCTGTCCGGCACGGACCTGCCGCTCACCGCCATCGCCCGCCGCTGCGGCTTCGGCTCCACCGAGACGCTGCGCCAGGCGTTCCTCGACCACTTCGACACGCCGCCGTCGGCCTACCGGCGCGTGCACCTCCGCCAGGCGTACAGCTGAGGCCGAAACGCCGGATACGACCGGCTCCTCCCCCACCCGATACGGGTGACGGAGGAGCGGGGAGTGCAGGATGTGCGCCGTGGCACCGCGCGACTACCCCCACTACCCCGACGGCGGCACCGGCGACACCGGCCCGATCCGCCGCGTGACCGGCGACCCCTCGGCCGCGGCGCCCGGCCCGTCCCGCCCCCGGCGGCCCCGTGCCGCGCCCTCGCCCACGAGCGACGACGCCGGGTGGCCCGCTTCCGAGGCTCCGGGCGGCGCTTCTTCGGGCAGCTCCTCTTCCGGCGGCTCGTCTTCGGCTGGCTCCTCCCCGGGCGACGCCTGGCCGAGCGCCGACGCCCCGGGCACGGACGCTTCGTGGCCGGACCCCCACGCCGCCTGGCCCGCCGCGGAGGACGACCGCCCGCGCCGCGCCCCCATGGACCGCCGCCGGACCGGCGAAACCCCGCTGCCGCAAGGCACCCGCCGCCACCGCACCCCCGACGGCCAGCCGAGCAGCGATGACCCCCGCACCCGCACTTCCGACAGCCAGCCAAGTAGCGGCGACCCCCGCACCCGCGCTTCCGACGGCCAACCCGGCAGCGGCGACCCCCGCCCCCGCCGCCCACGCCCCGACGGCGAGCCCGCCCGCCCAAGACGGGGCGAACTTCCCGGCGGCACAACAGGTTCCCGCCGAATCCCCCGCACCGAAACCGGCGCCGACCCCACCGGTGCCCGCCAGGCAGCCGACGCCGAGACACCCGCCGAGACGACCGGCGGCCGCCGCGCACCCCGCAGCGAAACCACCGGCACCCGCCGCGTGCCCCGCGCCGAGTCCCCCGCCGAACCCACCGACGCCCGTCGCGCATCCGCATCACGCGCCGAGCCAACCGCCGAAACCACCGGCGCCCGCCGCGTACCCCGTACCGAAACCTCAGCCGAAACCACCGGCACCCGCCGCGTGCCCCGCGCCGAATCACCCGCCGAAACCACCGGCCCCCGCCGCGCCGGAGCCGAGCCGCCGGCCGGGACCCGCCGCGCCGGGCGGTCGCGAGGGGGACCCCCGGTCGAGCCCCCGGATCCCGTCGCCGGCGCCGCCGTCGGGCATGGCCACGGTCATGGGCACGGCCCCGCGGCACCGGCGTCGCGGCGGGTGCGGAACCTGCTGATCTGGCTGCTCACCCCGCTGGCGCTGGCGACGGTCGTCGGGATGATCGTGTTGTACCCGTGGGGCAAGCCGACGCCGAAAAGCGCTGTGCAGCAAGGGACACCGGTGCAGGCGTCGATCACCGCGACCGCCACCGGGCCGTGCCTCGCCTCGGGCCAGGTCCAGGTCGGGGCGCAGCCGGACCCCGACCAGAAGCCGTGCCTGACCGTCGACCTGACCATGACCAGCGGGCCGGGGAACGGGAAGCCGCTCAAGCTGACCGTGCCGATCGAGCCCAGCACCCCGCGTTTCTCCACCGGCGACGCCGTGGTGCTGGCCTACAACGGCGGCGACGCGGCCGACCCGTCGTCGTTCCAGCTCGTCGACTTCCAGCGCGGCACGCCGCTGGTGCTCTTGGCCGCGCTGTTCGCCGTCGCGGTGCTGGTGCTCGGCCGGTGGCAGGGGCTGGCCGCGCTCGTCGCGCTGGTGCTGAGCTTCGTGGTGATCGTGCTGTTCGTGCTGCCCGCGATCCTCGCCGGGGAGAACCCGCTGGTGGTCGCGATCGCGGGCGCGGGGGCGATCATGTTCGTCGCGCTCTACCTGACTCACGGGCTGTCCGCGAGAACCTCGGTCGCGGTGCTCGGCACGCTGGTCAGCCTCGCGCTCATCGGCGTGCTGTCGATGATCTTCTCCGCCACCGCGTCGCTGACCGGCCTCGACGACGCCACGTCCACGCTCATCGGCTCGCTCGGCCACGGCATCGACGCCCGCGGCCTGCTGCTGGCCGGGATCGTGATCGGCGCGCTCGGTGTGCTCGACGACGTCACCATCACGCAGACCAGCGCCGTCTGGGAGCTGCGGCGGGCGAACCCGTCGCTCGGCTGGCGCGAGCTGTACCGCTCCGGCCTGCGCATCGGCCGCGACCACGTCGGCTCGGCGGTGAACACGCTCGTGATGGCCTACGCCGGCGCCGCGCTTCCAGTGCTGCTGTACTCCTCGATCTCCGGCGTCGGGCTCGGCGCGCTGCTCGGCAGCGAGGACATCGCGTCGGAGATCATCCGCACGCTGGCGGGCTCGGTCGGCATCGTCGCGGCCGTCCCGGTCACCACCGTGCTGGCCGCGCTGATCGCCGCCCGCGAGCCGGTCGACCACCTCGTGAGCACCACAAATACCCCTTCGTCACACCAGTAACGCGATCCCGCCCCGGCCGGTCCGGCGGCCCGCGCGTGCGGTACGAAGACCGCACCGAGCGCTGCCGGGTTCGTCAGGAGGGGCCGTGTTCAACGTCGTACTGGCCGGGCCGCGGCTCGCCCTGCACCTCACCCGGCGGATCTTCGCCGCGGGTCTCGGCGCGGCCGAGGCGGTCCCCCGCATCGCCGCCGCCCTCGACGAAATGCGCGCCACGCTCCGGCAGCTCGAACGCCTGCTGGCCTACGTCGCCGAGGAAGTGCCGGAGCTGGCCTACCAGGTGGAGCAGATCCGGGCCCGCCTGGACGCCGAGCCGGAGACAGACCGCCCGGAGCCCGCCGCCCCGGCCACGGCACGGCGGGGCTGACCGCGCCCGGTTCACCCGCCCAGACCCGAAACGCCGAAAGCGCTCAGCCCACGACCCAGGCCCGCGACGCCGTTCAGTCCAGCGTCGCGACGAAGCGGCTGACCGCCTCCATCGGGAAACGCTGGACGTAGCGCCCGGCCGGGGCGGCGGCGGCCAGCCGGTACAGCGGCCGCTCCGCCGCGGCGCCGCCACGGGCCTCCGAGCGGAGTTCGGCCACCAGCAGCTCCGAGAAGACCAGGCCGTTGGCCTCGGTGTTGTTCAGCAGAGCGTCGGCCAGGCGGCGCAGCTGCAGGGCGCTCAGCTCGCGCCCGCCGGCGCCGGAGAACACGGCCAGGTCGACCTTCACGACCTTGCGCCGCCGTCCCGCGTTCACGAGCAGGCTCACCGTGCGCGTGCCCCGCACGTCGCTGATCACGATGTCCAGCCGCTCCGCCGCGACGAGGTCGATGCGCCGCACGCCCCACGTGCGCACGAGCAGCGTGGTGCCCTCGATCCAGATGCGGCGGCGGACGCTGAACAGCACCACGTAGACCAGCGGCAGCGCGATCACCACCGCCACGATCAGGCCGGGCAGCTGCCCGGCGATCAGCCCGGTGATGCCGCCGGCCGCCGCGCCGATGATCACCGCGCCGAGCATCCCGGACCAGCCACGCCGTCGCCGCAGCTTCGGGTCGTCGGCGAACAGCGGCAGCCGCTCCGGCGGCACTTCGGCGCCCTTCGCGCCACCCTGCTCGGTCATCCCGGTCACGCCCCCGCTCCGGTCAGGAACGGGTTCCCGGCGCGTTCCCGGCCGATGGTGGTGGCCGGTCCGTGGCCCGGCAGCACCACGGTTTCGTCGGCCAGGGTGAGCAGCTTCGTGCGCAACGATCTCTCCAGTTCGGCGCCGGCTTCGCGGTCGCCGGAGCGGCCGATCGACCCGGCGAACAGCGTGTCCCCAGTCAGCACCAGCCTGCCACCTTCGCCCGCCGTCACGGTGAACGCCACCGAACCCGGCGTGTGGCCGGGCACGCCGAGCACGGTGACGTCGAGTCCGGCCACCCTCAGCGGGCCGTCGGAGAGCGCCTCGAACGGGCCGTCGTGCCAGCCCGCGTCGGCCGGGTGCAGGTGCAGCGGGACGTCGTGGGCCCGCGCCAGCGCCGCCGCCGAGCCGATGTGGTCGGGGTGGCCGTGGGTGGCCAGCAGCGCGACCGGGACCAGCCCGTGCTCCGCGAGGGCCGCGGTGAGGGGTTCACCCACCTCCTCGCCGGGGTCCACCACCACACACTCGCCGCCGGCGGACGGCGCGAGCAGGTAGCAGTTGGCCCGCAGCGGCCCCGCGGCAAACCCGGCGACAAGCACAAAACCCTCCCCGGGAAGCGGCTCTGATCACGATCGGGTCGAGACTAGCCGCCCCTGTACAGAGTCCTCACAGGCTGTGCCCATACACTGCCGCTACCTCAGACGTGTGACATCGAGCGGAAACTGGAGGGCGGGTGGCGACCAACCAGCAGCGCCGTGAAGCCGCGAAGCGCAAACTCGAGCGGCAGCTCGTGCGCCGGGCGGAGCGGGCGAAGCGACGCAAGATCGTTGGCGCTGGTGTGGTCGGCGGTGTCGTCCTCATCGTGGCAGGTGTCGTGGTGTGGGTCGTGAACAGCGGCGGCAGCAGCGGCGACACGGCGGCCGCCTCGCCGCCGCCTTCGTCGAGTTCGGCGCCTCCGGTGCCGACGCTCACGAACATCCCGACCCAGCGCACGGCGATGCCGGCCCGGCCGAAGGCCCTGCCGAACCCGACCTCGTGCACCTACGCGGCGGACGCGCAGAGCCCGACGGGCGCGAAGAAGCCGACGGTGCCGGACGGCAAGAACGTGTCGTCCACCGGGACGGTCAACGCCACCTTCAAGAGCACCGCGGGCGACATCCCCGTCACGCTCGACCGGGCGCTGGCGCCGTGCACCGTGCAGGCCTTCAAGAGCCTGATCGAGCAGGGCTTCTACACCAACACGATCTGCCACCGGCTCGGCGTCACCGACCTGCAGATGCTGCAGTGCGGCGACCCGAACGCCAAGGGCAACGTGGACACCGACGGCCAGGGCGGCCCCGGGTTCACCGTGCCGGACGAGTACTTCGCCGGCGAGAAGTACGGCCGCGGGATCCTCGCGATGGCCAACACCGGGCAGCCGAACACCGGCGGCAGCCAGTTCTTCATGGTCTACGGCACCGCCGAGCTGCCCGCGAACTACACCATCTTCGGCAGCATCTCGGACGAGGGCCTGAAGGTGCTCGACCAGATCGCGAAGACCGGTATCGGGGCTGTGGGCCAGGACGGCGCGACCGGCGAGCCCAAGAATCCGGTGAAGTTCACCGCGGTCACCGTCGCCGCGTGAGGTGGGCTTCCCGCTCGAGCTGAACGGCGCCCCGCCCGACGTGCCGGGCCTCGCGTCCGCGATGGGTGGCTACGGCCACTTCACCGCGATGCAGGTCCGCGACGGGCGGGTGCGCGGTCTCGGCTTGCACCTGAGCCGGCTGGCGGCGAGCACCCGGCTGCTGTTCGGCAGCGAGCTCGACACCGGTCTGGTCCGTTCGCACCTGCGTCACGCCGTCGCCGGGCACGGCGCGCTGTCGGCGCGGGTGGTGGTCTTCTCCCGCTCCGGCAGCGACGAACCGGTGATGGCGCCGGAGATCCTGGTCCGGACCGGGCCGCCGCACGAGCCCGTCGCGGATCCGATCCGGCTCAAGTCCGTGCGGTACCAACGGGATCTGCCGCAGGTGAAGCACCTCGGCACGTTCGGGCTGATCCACCACTCCCGTCAGGCGCGCCTCGCGGGGTACGACGACGCGCTGTTCGTCGACGACGCCGGGCGGGTCAGCGAGGCGTCGATCTGGAACGTCGGCTTCCTGTCCGGCGGCACGGTGGTGTGGCCCGAGGCGGCGGTGCTGCCGGGCATCACGTACCTGGTGCTGGAAGAGCAGCTGCGCGCGGCGGGCGTCCCGCAGGAGGTCCGCCCGGTGTACCCGGGTGAGCTGCCGGAGTTCGACGCCGTGTTCCTGACCAACTCCGAGACGATCGGCCGCCCCGTGGCTTCGGTGGACGGCGTGCCGCTGCGCTCGGATCCGGCCGCCGCGCGCCTGCTGGGCGACGCCTACGAAAGCGCGGCCTGGGACGAGATCTGAGCCGCCGCGCCGTCAGCGGTAGGTGAACTTCGGCGGCCGCCGGTTGAGAAAGGCGTCGACGCCCTCCGCGTAGTCCTCGCCGTGCAGGGCCGCGAGCCGGATGTCCTCGACCTCGGCGTCGGTGGTCTCCTGGCCGGCCACGATCTTCTCGATGATCCGGTTCATCCCGCGGACCGAGGCCTGCGAACGCGAGCAGAGCGTCGCGACGAACGCCGCCGTCGCCCCCGCCAGCTCCTCGGCCTCGAAGACGTCGTTGACCAGGCCCACCTCCCGCGCCCGCACGGCGCCGACCAGCTCGCCCGACAGCAGGAAGTACTTGGCGTGGGCCGGGCCGACGAGCGAGACGAGCTGCCGCGTCGAGTCGAAGTGGTAGACGATGCCGAGCTTCGCCGGCGTGATGCCGAACCGCGCGCCGGCCGCGGCGAACCGGAAGTCGCACGCCACCGACACCTGGCAGCCGCCGCCGATGCAGTTGCCCTGGATCATCGCCACCGACGGCTTGCGCATCGCGGTCAGCGCGCTCACGGCGCCGTCCACCGCCTTGTCGTACGTCGCCGCGCCGTCGGCGGTGGAACGCAGCTCGCGGAACTCGCTGATGTCCGCGCCGGCCGAGAAGTGCTGGCCCGCGCCGTCGAGCACCAGCACCTTGAGCGCCGGGTCGTCCTCGACCCGCGCCACGACGTCCGGGATCGCCGACCACATGCCGTAGGTGATGGCGTTCATCTTCTCCGGCCGGGCGAACGTCAGCCGGGCGACCTCGCCGTCGCGGGTGAACTCGAATCCGTCGGTCATGTCCAGCACCTTAATGGGATCGCCCTGCGCGAAACCCATGGCTGTGACCGGTCCGTCGCACTAGCGTCGGCCGCATGGGGATGATCGAGGCAGACGGAGTCCGGTTCGGCTACGACGAAGCCGGCGAGGGGCCCGCGGTCGTGCTGCTGCACGCCGGGCTCGCGGACCGGCGGATGTGGGACCACCAGTTCACCGCGCTGGCCGAACGCCACCGCGTGATCCGCTACGACCGGCGCGGCCACGGCGATTCGGCTGCCGCCGAGGGAAGCGTTTCGCACCACCGTGACCTGCTCGCGGTGATGGACGCCCTCGGCGTGGACCAGGCGGCGCTGGTCGGCTCGTCGATGGGCGGCGCGTACTCGCTGGACGCCGCGCTGGCCGCGCCCGGGCGCGTCAGCCGGATCGCGCTCGTCGGCGCCGGCCTGTCCGGGCACGAGTGGCCGGCGGACATGGCCGCCGAGATGTGGGCGACGCTCCGGGCCGCGGTCCCGCCGGAGCGGCTGGAGCGGTACCAGGCGCACACGGCGGAGCGGATCGACGAGGCCGACGTCGCCGCCGCCGCGGAGGCCAACGCGCGTTACTTCGTCGTCGGTCCACATCGGACCCCCGACGCACTGGACGAGCAGACGTGGCTGGCGGCCAGGGAAATGTGCGAGCTGGTCTACCGTCGCGCGTGGAACGGTCCGGAGTGGACGGAGGACATCCCGGACACCCGCCACCACCTCGCCGAGATCTCGGCGCCGACACTGGTCCTCATCGGCCTGGCCGACGCCTCCGGCCTGCTCGACCTCGCGGATCTGTTCACCACCACGATCCCCGGCGCCCGCCGGCTCGACCTGCCGGACACCGGGCACCTGCCGCCGATGGAACGCCCGGCCGAGACGACGAAGGCCCTGCTGGACTTCCTGGCTTAATGTCCGGCCCGAAGCGCCCCAATGTGGCGTTGGTTGCGTTGAACGCACCCAATGTGGCGTTCGGTGCGTTGGACGCACCGAACGCCACATTGGGGCGCAAAACCGGGCAGAAGCGCGAGCCGCTAGGAAGCCGAAGTCACCCGGTACACGTCGTACACGCCTTCCACGCCCCGGACCACCTTCAGCACGTGGCCGAGGTGCTTAGGGTCGCCCATTTCGAACGAGAAGCGGCTGACCGCGACGCGGTCGCGCGAGGTGGTGACCGACGCGGAGAGGATGTTGACCTTCTCGTCGGCCAGCACCTTCGTCACGTCCGACAGCAGGCGGTGCCGGTCGAGGGCCTCGACCTGGATCGCGACCAGGAAGACCGACGACGCGGACGGCGCCCACTCGACCTCGACCAGGCGTTCCGGCTGGGCGCGCAGGTCGTCGGCGTTCGTGCAGTCGGTGCGGTGCACGCTGACGCCGCCGCCGCGCGTGACGAAGCCGAGGATCTCGTCGCCCGGGACCGGGGTGCAGCAGCGCGCCAGCTTGGCCCAGATGTCGCCGGCGCCCTTGACCACCACGCCGACGTCGTTGGAGCCGCGGCGCCGGGTGACGGTGGACGGCGTGGCCCGCTCGGCCAGCTCCTCCTCCGCCTCGTCGACGCCGCCGAGCAGCGCCACCAGCCGCTGCACCACGTGCTTGGCGCTGGTGTGCCCCTCCCCCACGGCCGCGTACAGCGACGAGATGTCGGCGTGGCGCAGCTCCTTGGCGACCGAGCCCATGGACTCCGCGGAGACGAGCCGCTGGATCGGCAGCCCGACCTTGCGGACCTCCTTGGTGATCGCCTCCTTGCCCGCGTCGATCGCCTCGTCGCGGCGCTCCTTGGCGAACCACTGGCGGATCTTCGCCCGCGCCTTCGGCGAGCCGGCGAACTGCAGCCAGTCGCGGCTCGGCCCGGCGCTCTCCGCCTTGGAGGTGAAGATCTCGACGACCTCGCCGTTCTCCAGCTTCCGCTCGAGCGCGACCAGGCGGCCGTTCACGCGGGCGCCGATGCAACGGTGGCCCACCTCGGTGTGCACGGCGTAGGCGAAGTCGACCGGCGTGGACTCGGCCGGCAGCGTGATCACGTCGCCCTTCGGCGTGAACACGAAGATCTCGCGCGCGGCCAGCTCGTAACGCAGCGATTCGAGGAAGTCGCCCGGGTCGGCCGCCTCCCGCTGCCAGTCGAGCAGCTGGCGCATCCAGGCGATCTCGTCGACGTCGACCGAGTTGCCGGCCCCCCCATTTCCGCCGTGGGTGCCCTTGGTCTCCTTGTACCGCCAGTGCGCGGCGATGCCGTACTCGGCGGTGCGGTGCATCTCGTAGGTGCGGATCTGCACTTCGAGCGGCTTGCCGTCCGGCCCGATCACGGTGGTGTGCAACGACTGGTAGACGCCGAACCGCGGCTGCGCGATGTAGTCCTTGAACCGGCCGGGCACCGGCTGCCAGAGCGCGTGCACCACGCCCATGGCCGCGTAGCAGTCGCGCACGTCCTCGACCAGGATCCGCACGCCGACCAGGTCGTGGATGTCGTCCAGGTCGCGGCCGCGGACGATCATCTTCTGGTGGATCGAGTAGTAGTGCTTCGGCCGGCCCTCGACCTTCGCGGTGATCCGCGAGGACACCAGGTTGCTGGTCAGGTCCGCGATCACCGAGCGCAGGTAGGTGTCGCGCGACGGCGCGCGGTCGGCCACCAGCCGCACGATCTCGTCGTACTTCTTCGGCTGCAGGATGGCGAACGCGAGGTCCTCCAGCTCCCACTTCACCGTGGCCATGCCGAGCCGGTGCGCCAGCGGGGCGAGCACTTCGAGCGTCTCGCGCGCCTTGCGGGCCTGCTTCTCCGGCGGCAGGAACCGCATGGTGCGCATGTTGTGCAGCCGGTCGGCCAGCTTGATGACGAGCACCCGCGGGTCCTTGGCCATCGCGATGACCATCTTGCGGATGGTCTCCGCCTCGGCCGACGTGCCGAGCTTGACCTTGTCCAGCTTGGTCACGCCGTCGACCAGCTCGCCGACCTTCTCGCCGAAGTCGGCCTTCAGCTCGTCGAGCGAGTAGCCGGTGTCCTCCACGGTGTCGTGCAGCAGCGCCGCGACCAGCGTGGTGGTGTCCATGCCCAGCTCGGCCAGGATCGTGGCGACGGCGAGCGGGTGCGTGATGTACGGGTCGCCCGACTTGCGCCGCTGCTCGCGGTGCAGCTCCTCGGCGACGTCGTAGGCGCGCTGCAGCAGCGCCAGGTCCGCGTTCGGGTGCAGCTCGCGGTGGATGACGGCGAGCGGCTCGAGGACCTGCTTGACCGGGGCGGCACGCTGGGCGGTGATGCGGCGCGCGAGCCTGGCCCGGACGCGGCGTGTCGCCGACGGGGTGGGCGCCGCGCCGTTGGGCTTCGGCGGTGGCACGGCCTGCGCGCCCCGCCCTCCGGCGGCGTCCTTGGCGGGCGACGCTGCGTCGAGCTCCTGGCTCACCCGCACCTCCTGCTGCTCGTGCGGCCTTCGAACCCCCAGGGTAGCCGCTGGGCCGCCCGGCCTCTCGGCCCACGCCCATTCGGAGGGTCACCCAGCCTTCCGAACAGTGCCGACGATGCCCTGAAGGCCACCTTGAGGGCTGATACGACCCTCAAGGTGGCCTTCAGGGGCAACGATGGCGATTCAGCAGGTCTGGAGCGAGTGCACCGAGCGTCCGCCGAGCACTTCACGGCCGCCGAGCGCGGCGAGTTCGAGCACCACGGAAATACCCGTGACCTCGGCGCCCGCGTCCTCCAGCAGCTTGCCGGTGGCCGCGACGGTCCCGCCGGTGGCGAGCACGTCGTCGAGCACGGCGATCCGCTGGCCGGGCCGGACGATGCCGGCGGGCAGCTCCACGCTCGCGGTGCCGTACTCGAGCGCGTAGTCGACCCGGCCGGCCACCAACGGCAGCTTGCCGGGCTTGCGCACGAGCACCACACCGAGGCCGCGGGCGTACCCGACGGCTGCGGCGAGCAGGAACCCGCGCGCTTCGACACCGGCCAGCAGCTCGGCCCGCGGGTCGAGCGTGGCGGCCAGCGCGCCGGTCACCGCGGCGAACCCGGCGGCGTCCGCGAAGAGCGGGCTCAGGTCGCGGAACAGCACGCCGGGCTCGGGAAAGTCCGGCACCTCGGCGATCAGGCCGAGGGCCTTCTCCAGGTCCATCCGGCTCAGCGCTTCCGCTTCGCCGAGGACACGCCGCCACGGCGCGGCTTCGACTTCGGCGTGCGCGCCGAGACGCTGGCCGCCGCCGCGTAGGCCTTCTCCTTGCGGAGCTCGGCCTCCAGCGCTTCGTCGTCGCCCGCGTCGAACTCTTCCCCACCGGCCTCGCGCGCGGCCGCCTTCTTGTCCTGGCTGGCCCGGCGGGCGCGGACGCGATCGGCCTGCTGCCGGTACTTCGGGTCGCGCATCTTGAAGTCGACCAGCAGCGGCGTCGCCAGCGCGACCGAGGACAGCACGCCGACCAGGGTGCCGGTGAGCTGCACCAGCGCCAGGTCCTGCAGCGTGCCGGAGCCGAGCAGGATGTACCCGACGATCAGCAGGCCCAGGATCGGCAGCAGCGCGATGAACGCGGTGTTGAACGACCGCATCAGGGTCTGGTTCAGCGCCAGGTTCGCCGCCTCCGAGTACGTGCGGCGGGTCAGGCCGAGCAGGCCGCGGGTGTTCTCGCGGACCTTGTCGAACACCACCACCGTGTCGTACAGCGAGAAGCCGAGGATGGTGAGCAGGCCGATCACCGTCGCCGGGGTGACTTCGAAGCCCGCCAGCGAGTACACGCCCGCGGTGACCACGATGTCGTGCAGCAGCGAGATCAGCGCGGCCAGCGCCATCCTGGTGTCGAAGTAGATCGCCAGGAAGATGCCCACGGCCACCAGGAACACCAGCAGCGCGATCACCGCCTGCCGGGAGATCTCCCCGCCCCAGGACGCGCTCACCGCGCTGTCGCTGATCGCCTGGGCGCTCGGCTGCCCGTTGCTGCCGATCGGCGCGAAGTCGGTGAACAGCTGCTGCTTGACCTTGTCGACCTTGGCCGCGTCGAGCGTCTCCGAGCGGATCTGGATGGTCGAGGCGTTGCCGGTGCCGACCTTCTGCGTCTCCGACGGCTGCTCGCCGAGCGCCTTGGAGAACGACCCGATGACCTGCTGGGTGGTCACCTCGCCGTGCGCGCCGTGGGCCGGCATCTGGATCTGCGTGCCGCCCTCGAACTCGATGCCCCAGGTGAACCCGCGGAACACCATCGAGCCGATGCACACCAGCACCAGCGCCGTGAAGAAGATGTACCAGCGCTTGCGCACACCGATGATGTCGAACGCGCCCGTGCCGACGTAGAGCCGGTGGAACACGCTTTCCTTCTTGGCCTTGCCGCCCTTGACCGCCGTGGCTTCGGCGTCGGTGCCCTGGTCCTCGACGCCCACGTCAGGCCTCCTTCACGTTCGAGCGGCCGACGGAAGGACGCGCGGCCTTGCGCTGCGAGCCCAGCTGCTGCACGGCGCCGAGGCCGAGGTGCCGGGGGTTGGACAGGAACGCCGACTTCGACGTGGAGAACAGCGACACCAGCGGGTGCGTGACCAGGTAGACGACCACCAGGTCGAGCACCGTCGACATGCCGAGGGTGAACGCGAAGCCCTGCACGTCGCCGACCGCGATCACGTACAGGATCGCCGCGGCCAGGAAGCTGACCGCGTCCGAGGCCAGAATGGTGCGCCGGGCGCGGACCCAGCCCCGGCCCACCGCGGACCGGAACGTCCGGCCCTCCCGGATTTCGTCCTTTAGCCGTTCGAAATAGATGACGAACGAGTCGGCCGTGATGCCGATGGCGATGATCAGGCCGGCGATGCCCGCGAGGTCGAGCGTGTAGCCGATCCAGCGCCCGAGCAGCACCAGCACCGCGTAGATCAGCAGGCCGGACAGGACCAGCGAGAAGATCGTCAGGATGCCCAGCAGCCGGTAGTAGAACAGGCAGTAGACGAACACCACGATCAGGCCGATCGCGCCGGCGATCAGGCCGGCTTCCAGCGAAGCCAGGCCGAGCGTGGCCGACACCGTGGTCGCGTCCGAGGAGCTGAACGACAGCGGCAGCGAGCCGTACTTCAGGATGTCGGCGAGGTTCTTCGCGTCGGACTGGGTGAACTGCCCGGTGATCTGCGTGTTGCCGCCGAGGATCGCCGACTGGATGGTCGGCGCGGAGACGACCTGCGTGTCCAGCACGAACGCGGCCTGCGACTGCACGTTGGCCGAGGTGAAGTCACCCCAGATCTTGCTGCCGGCCGAGTTGAACGTCATGTCGACGGTCCACTGGCCGCGCGTCTGGTCGTAGCCCGAGGAGGCGGTGGAGATGTCCGTGCCGGGCAGGAACTCCGGGCCCAGCACGTACTTCGTCGCGTCCTTGTCCCCGCAGGCGACGAGCGGCTTCTTCGAGTCGTCGTTGCCCTCCAGCGGGTCCTTGACGTTCGGCGCGCAGGTCAGGGAGGCCAGCGCCGCCTGCTGCGCGGCCTGCGCCTTCGCCTGGTCGGTCGAGGCCAGGTCGGCGTTCTGCCGGATGGCCTGGGCCTGTTCGATCGGGGTCAGCTGCTTCTGGTCGCCGGACGGCGGGGCCGGCGAGGTGCTCGGCGTCTGCGCGGGCGCGCCCGCGGCACCGCCGCCACCGCTGGCCGGGGGCGAGGAAGGGGCCCCGGAGGACGGCGGCGTGGACGGCGTGCCCGACGGCGGCGTCGACGGGGTGCCCGAGGCGGGCGGCGGCGTGGCGCCGGCCGGGGTGTTCGGCTGCGAGGTGATCACCTTGCGGAAGCCGAGCTTCGCGGTCTGGCCGAGGCTCTTCGCCTGGTCGCCCTGCTCACCCGGGACCGTGATGACGACGTTGCTGCCGTCGAGCACGACCTCGGCGCCGGCCACACCGATCCCGTTGACGCGGGTTTCGATGATCTGGCGCGCCTGGTTGAGCTGATCGCGGTTGGGCTGGCTGCCGTCGGGCGTGCGCGCGGTGAGCGTGACCCGGGTGCCGCCCTGCAGGTCGATGCCGAGCTTCGGTGCCGGCTTGCCGCCACCGGTGAAGAACACCAGTGCGTACAGCACGATCACGATCAGGGCGAAGAAGGCGAGATAACGTCCCGGGCGCAGGTGCCCGGCCGATGGTGCCACGGTGCTTCGGTCTCCTCGGACTGGGTGTGCCCCACTGGTTACGGTGAGCGAGCCGGAAGGGGTCTCCCGGACGCTGCTGGGCATGACTATGACGGCGGACACGCACGCAGCACCGAGACAGTACTCGGTGCTGCGTGAGCCCGGCGTTCACCCGTACCGACTTTCGTCGGCCGCGGGCGAGTCACTGCCTGACCAGCGGGAGGTTACTTCTTCCCGTGCTCCAGCGGGGGCGCCACCTGGGCACCGGACTTCTCGCCCTCGTCCGCGGAGATGGACTCCTGGGCCGGGGCCTCCGAGGAGGTCGACGCCACGCCGCCGACGAGGGCGGTCTCGGTGTCGGTGTCCTCGACCGAGTCCTCGTCGGTCTCGACGACCGGCTGGACCTTCTCGCGGACCGCCTGGCGCAGCCAGGTGGTGATGACGCCCGGCGCGATCTCGATGTCGATCGTGCTCTCGCCGGAGGCGTCGGCCACGTTGCCGTAGAGGCCCGACGTGGTCATCACGCGGTCGCCGGGGGCCAGGTTCTCCAGCAGGTCCTTCTGGGCCGCCTGCTGCTTCTTCTGCTTGCGGGTACCCATGATGAGCGGCACGGCCACCACGAGCAGCAGCAGCAACGGCAGCAGTAACTGGTTCATGACTCTCCATTCGACGGACGCCGCTGGGTTGCCGTTACGTCCGGTTTTAGCGGATGTGCTGTCTTCGAGTGTGCCAGGTGCCAGCGGAAACTCCAGCACCCACCGTCCGTTACCCTCCCGGACCCTGGTGCCGGGCGGCCCCGTCAGCCCTGGTCGAACAGGCTGGGACCACCTTGATCGGGCCGTCCGGAATCGGGCGGGGGGACCAGGCCGAGATGCTCCCACGCACCCGCGGTCGCGACCCGGCCGCGCGGAGTCCGGGCGAGCATACCCGCGCGCACCAGGTAGGGCTCGCACACCTCTTCCACGGTGGTCGGCTCCTCCCCCACGGCGACCGCGAGCGTCGAGACGCCGACCGGGCCGCCGCCGAACGAGCGGACGAGCGCGTTCAGCACGGCCCGGTCCAGCCGGTCCAGCCCCAGCTCGTCGACGTCGTACACCTCGAGCGCGGCGCGGGCGACCTCGCGGTTCACGGTGCCGTCGGCGCGCACCTCGGCGTAGTCGCGGACGCGCCGGAGCAGGCGGTTCGCGATCCGGGGCGTGCCGCGCGAACGGCGGGCGATCTCCTCGCAGCCGTCGCGGTCGATCGGGATGTCGAGGATCGTCGCGGCGCGCCGGACGACCAGCTCCAGCTCGCTGTCGGTGTAGAACTCCATCTGGCCGGTGAAGCCGAACCGGTCGCGCAGCGGGCCGGTCAGCGAGCCGGACCGGGTGGTGGCGCCGACCAGGGTGAACGGCGCGATCTCCAGCGGGATGCTGGTGGCGCCCGGCCCCTTGCCGACCACCACGTCGACCCGGAAGTCCTCCATCGCCAGGTACAGCATCTCCTCGGCGGGCCGGGCGATGCGGTGGATCTCGTCGATGAACAGCACGTCGCCGGGGGCCAGGTTGGACAGCATGGCGGCGAGGTCGCCCGCCCGCTCCAGCGCCGGCCCGGAGGTGATCCGGATGGCCGCGCCCAGCTCCGCGGCGACGATCATCGCCATGCTCGTCTTGCCGAGGCCGGGCGGGCCGGACAGCAGCACGTGGTCGGGCGGGACGCCGCGGCGCCGCGCGCTCTCCAGCACCAGCTCCAGCTGCTCGCGCACGCGGGGCTGGCCCACGAACTCGTCCAGCTTGCGGGGTCGCAGCGTGGTCTCGACGTCGCCGTCGCCGTTCTGCGGCAGGGCCGACAGCGTCTCGTCGTCCGCCTCGAACTCGGTCACTTCGTGGTCCATCGGCTACTGCTTGCGGCCGAGGGTGGCGAGTGCCGCGCGCAGCACCGTGGCCGTGGTGTGCCCGTCGCCGTCGGCGAGGACCCGGTCGACCGCCTGCTCGGCCTGTTTCGCCGGGAAACCCAGACCCGCCAGCGCTTCCACCACTTCGGCGCGCAGCGCGCCGGGCGCGGACACGACCGGCGCGTCGCCCGTCCCGCCGAGTGCGGTGACCTTGTCACGCAGCTCCAGGCTGAGCCGTTCCGCGCCCTTGCGGCCGATGCCGGGCACCTGCGTCAGCACGGTGATGTTGCCTTCGACGAGCGCGGCGCGCAGCTTGTCGGGCTCCAGCACGGCGAGGGTGGCGAGCGCGAGCCGCGGGCCGATCCCGGACACCGTCTGCAGCAGGCCGAACAGCTCGCGCGCGTCCACGTCGGCGAAACCGAACAGGGTCAGCGAGTCCTCGCGGACTATCAATGCGGTGTGCAGCCGCACCTTTTCCCCGCGCCGCAGCGTCGAGAGCGTCGCGGGGGTGGCCTGCACGGCGAAGCCGACGCCGCCGACCTCGACCACCGCGTGGTCCAGGCCGACCGACAGCACTTCGCCGTGTACGGAGGAGATCATCGCGGGGCTCCTGTGTTGTCCTGCTTGGTCATCTCTTGCTGGGAGGCTGCTTGCTTGGACGCTGCCTGCACGGGCACGGCCTTGGGCGCCGCTTGTTTGGGGGCCGTCCGGGCGCGCCGGGCGGCTGGTGCGGAAGCGCCGCCGGCCTGCTTCGCCGCGGCGGCGAGCCGTGCCTTGTGAGTGCGGGCCAGCTCGGCCGCGCGGGCCTCGGCTTCGGCGAGGCGGACCCGCATCGGCTCGCGCCAGAGGTGGCAGATCGCCAGGGCCAGCGCGTCCGCCGCGTCGGCCGGGTGCGGTTTCACCTCGAGGTTGAGCAAGCGCATCACCATACCGGTGACCTGCGCCTTGTCCGCGCGGCCCGACCCGGTGACGGCGGCCTTGACCTCGCTGGGCGTGTGGAACACGACCGGCAGGCCCCGGCGGGCCGCGGCGAGCGCGACGACCCCGCCCGCCTGCGCCGTGCCCATGGCGGTGCGGACGTTGTGCTGGGCGAACACGCGCTCCACGGCGACGGCCTCCGGGCGGTACCGGTCCAGCCAGACCTCGACCTCGTCGGCGATGCCGAGCAGCCGGTTCGCGAGGTCGGCGTCCGGCGGCGTGCGCACCACCCCGACCGCGACCGCGCGGACGGCGCGGCCCTGACCGCCGTCGACCACCCCCAGGCCGCACCTGGTCAGACCGGGGTCGACCCCGAGCACCCGCACACGCTCTCCTTCACCGGACGCGAACATTCGTTCGAGGTGCAGGCTACTGGGCGGGACCTGCGGCACGATGGAAGCCATGCCGGAGCCGGAGGAATTCATCAGCCACCTGGGTCTCGAGCCCCTGCCCGTGGAAGGCGGCCGGTTCGCGCCGAGCTGGCGGTCCGAGGCGGGCTCGGCGATCTACTACCTGCTGGTCGCGCCGGAGTTCTCCGCGCCGCACCGGCTGGACCGGACCGAGGTGTTCCTGCATCACGCGGGGGCGCCGGCGCGGATGCTCCTGCTGCACCCGGACGGCTCGGTGACCCGGCCGGTGCTCGGCACCGAGGTCGCCGAGGGCCAGCGGCCGCAGGTGGTGGTGCCCGCGGGCACCTGGCAGGCGACGGTCACGCTCGGCCGGTGGAGCCTGCTCGGCACCGTTGTGGTGCCGCCCTACACCGACGACTGCGTGGAGTTCGCGGACGCGGCCACACTCGCCGCGCAATTCCCGGCCGCCGCCGAGGACCTGCGTGCCCTGCCCCGCCCGTAAAGCTCGTGAGTGTTTATGACGGTTCTAACCGTCATAAACACTCACAAGGAAGCAGCGGCTCAGGGACCGTCGACGCCCGGGGTCCAGCTCTCCGGGAGGCCGGACTCGGTGAGCACCGGCTGCCACTCGCCGAAGCCCTCGGGCGCGTCGGCGTGCCAGGGGAACTGCCCGTCCGGCGTGGCGACGAGGATCTGCAGCGCCGGGAAGTCGCCGTCCGGGTAGACCAGGAACGCGGAGCCGAAGTACTCGGGATAGTGCCCCTTGGCCACCCGCTCGAAGACGACCTGACCGCCGTCGAAGAAGTCGTCGTAGCGCTTGCCGACCTCGAAGATCTCGCCGTTGGCGGCGCGGTCGACGTACGCGTCAAGCAGCGTCGGGCCCATGTCGCCGGGCAGGCCGACGACCACGGCCTCCGGCACGCTGTGCAGCGCCCACGCGCAGGCGGTGAAGCTGTAGCCGGCCCCGCTGTCGTCGTCGGGAACCGCGATGACGGCGTTGCCCCGTTCCTTCGCCTGGGCTTCGATCCATTCGATCAGGCGCTGCTCTTCGGAGACGGGGGCTGGGGAGGCGGGGGCTCGGGTCGTCACGGCGCACATTGTGCCGTACCCGCGCGGCTGAGCCCAGGGCCGACGCGCGCCAATTTTCCCGGGCACACCAAGGGATCCGGCTACTCACGAGTTCGATCTCGGCGGAAGCCCAGCCACAGGCACGAAAAAACCGCGCGGTCCGGCAAAGCGGTCCACGCGGTTTTTTCCGTTCAGAACGAACGTCAGTCGATCTCGGCCATGACCTCGTCCGACACATCGAAGTTCGCGTAGACGTTCTGCACGTCGTCGCAATCCTCGAGCGCGTCGATGAGCCGGAAGACCTTCTTCGCGCCCTCGGCGTCCAGCTCCACGCTGACCGACGGGAGGAAGGTGAGCTCCGCCGACTCGTACTCGAACCCGGCTTCCTGCAGCGCCTTGCGCACCGGCACCAGGTCGCCGCCCTCGGAGACGATCTCGAAGTTCTCGTCGAGGTCGTTGACCTCCTCGGCGCCGGCGTCGAGGACCGCCATCAGGACGTCGTCCTCGCTGGTGCCGCTCTTGGGCATGATCACGACGCCCTTGCGGTTGAACATGTACGCCACCGAGCCCGGGTCGGCCAGCGACCCGTTGTTGCGGGTGAGCGCGGTCCGGACCTCCATCGCGGCGCGGTTCTTGTTGTCGGTCAGGCACTCGATCAGCACCGCCACGCCGTTGGGGCCGTAGCCCTCGTACGTGATGTTCTGCCAGTCGGCGCCGCCGGCCTCCTCACCGCCGCCGCGCTTGCGCGCGCGCTCGATGTTGTCCTGCGGGACCGAGTTCTTCTTCGCCTTCTGGATGGCGTCGTAGAGCGTGGGGTTGCCCTCGGGATCACCACCGCCGGTGCCGGTCCGCGCGGCCACCTCGATGTTCTTGATCAACCGGGCGAAGAGCTTGCCACGCTTCGCGTCGATGTTGGCCTTCTTGTGCTTCGTCGTCGCCCACTTGGAGTGGCCGCTCATCTCTCCTCCATCTGTTCCGCGTCCGCCCGGTGCTCACGCCACGGACGCCGCCATTCCCGCTCAGGCTTCCCGCACGAGCTCGACGAACAACCGGTGCACGCGCTCGTCCCCGGTGATCTCCGGGTGGAACGCCGTGGCCAGCACTGCCCCCTGCCGGACGGCGACGATCCTAGCCGCCGGCTCGCCGCCCGCCGGGTCCTCGGGCACCAGCCCGGGCGGGACGGTGGCCAGCACCTCGACCCCCGCACCCGCCTTCTCGACCCAGGGGGCGCGGATGAACACGGCGTGCACCGGCCCGCCCGCCACGCCGGCGAAGTCCAGGTCCACCTCGAACGAGTCGACCTGCCTGCCGAACGCGTTGCGCCGGACGACCACGTCGAGCCCGCCGAGCTGCTGCTGGTCCGGGCGCCCGTCGAGCGCCTGGCGGGCCAGCAGGATCATCCCGGCGCACGAGCCGAAGGCGGGCATCCCGTCCGCGATCCGCGCGCGCAGCGGCTCGAGCAGCTCGAAGCTCTCCAGCAGCCGCGACATCGTGGTGGACTCGCCGCCGGGCAGCACCAGTCCGTCCACTTCGGACAGCTCGGCGGCGCGGCGGACCGGGACGGCCCGCGCGCCGGCGCGCTCCAGCATCGCGACGTGCTCGCGCACGGCACCCTGCAGGGCGAGCACGCCGACCACCGGCCGCGCTCCCGAAGCTGTCGCCACCCGACCTCCCGAAAAACGTTCCGCCCAGCTTAGGGGGACGGCCCCCGGGCGGTCCCGCCAGGTCAGAACGCCGGACGGCGGGCCGCCGCGCCGTCACCCGCACGAGCGGCGTCAGGGGCTGCCCTACAGCACCAGATGCACATCACCGGCGAAGTGGACTGCCGAAATCGCCGCCGAGTGGCCACCTGTGAGGTGATCTTCCGGCCGGGCCTCCCCGGGCACGGCCACCCGGACGGGTCACCGAAAGTGGCCTGGCGAGGGGGCTACCTCTAGTTTACGCCGCTGGTGACGACGCTGGTCAGTGCCGTTTTCACCGGACGTGACACGACCGACACCGGGGCGCGGGCCACGGATCCCCTGGTCGCGGCGGACGCGGAAGTGGACTGCCGAGATACCCGTCCACTGGCCTGCCTCAGCGGTCCACCTCGGACCTACGCTCGAAGGTGTCCAGCGAGCTTCGTGAGAAAGGCCCCGAGTTGTCCGAGCAGCAGCCCAGCCCCGCACCCCAGTCCGCCACCGGCACCGCCAAGGTGAAGCGCGGCATGGCGGAGATGCTCAAGGGCGGCGTGATCATGGACGTGGTCACCGCCGAGCAGGCCAAGATCGCCGAGGACGCCGGCGCGGTCGCGGTCATGGCGCTCGAGCGCGTGCCCGCCGACATCCGCGCACAGGGCGGCGTCGCGCGGATGAGCGACCCGGACCTGATCGACGGCATCATCGAGACCGTCTCGATCCCGGTCATGGCGAAGGCCCGCATCGGCCACTTCGTCGAGGCGCAGGTGCTCCAGTCGCTCGGCGTCGACTACATCGACGAGTCCGAGGTGCTCACCCCCGCCGACTACGCCAACCACATCGACAAGTGGGCGTTCACCGTGCCCTTCGTCTGCGGCGCGACCAATCTGGGCGAGGCGCTGCGGCGGATCACCGAGGGCGCGGCGATGATCCGCTCCAAGGGCGAGGCCGGCACCGGCGACGTCTCCAACGCCACCACGCACATGCGCAAGATCCGCGGCGAGATCCGCAAGCTGGGCTCGCTGCCCGAGGACGAGCTGTTCGTCGCGGCGAAGGAGCTGCAGGCGCCGTACGAGCTGGTCAAGGAGGTCGCGGAGAAGGGCAAGCTGCCGGTGGTGCTGTTCACCGCGGGCGGCATCGCGACCCCGGCCGACGCGGCGATGATGATGCAGCTCGGCGCCGAGGGCGTGTTCGTCGGCTCCGGCATCTTCAAGTCGGGCAACCCGGCCCAGCGCGCCGAGGCGATCGTCAAGGCGACCACCTTCTACGACGACCCGGACGTGCTGGCGAAGGTCTCGCGTGGCCTGGGCGAAGCGATGGTCGGCATCAACGTCGAGGAGCTGGCCGAGCCGCACCGTCTCGCCGAGCGCGGCTGGTAAGCCTTAGGAGTACTCGGAAATCTCCACGCCGAACGTGCCCGGCTCCAGCGCCTCGAAGATGTGCTGGACGTCGCCGGGGTAGGAGATGTAGTCGCCGGGCAGCAGCTCGACCGGGTCGTCGGCCACGCCGACGCGGGCCCACCCGGCGCAGATCACGATGTGCTCGACCACGCCGTTCATGTGCGGGTCCGACCGCCGCGGGGTACCCGGCTCCGCGCGGATCACGTACATGTCCCGGCGCGCCGAAGGCGGGCACGCCGACAGCAGCGTGCACGCGTAGTCGGCGTGTTCGGCGAACACCGTCGGCCCCTTGCCCGCGCGGATCACGCGGACCTGGGGCCGTTCGGGTTCCACCAGACGGGAGAACGGCACGTCGAGTGCGACGCCGAGCGCCCACAGCGTCTCGACGCTGGGATTGCCCGAACCGGATTCCAGCTGCGACAACGTGGATTTCGCCAGCCCGGCGAGCCGCGCCAGCTCGGTCAGGGAGAGGCCGGCGCGGGTGCGCTCGCGGCGCAGCGACGACGCGATGATGTCAAGCGGGGCGCTCCCGGTGTCGTGCGGCATACGTGTTCGCTCCATCAGTCTTCTCGTTCGACTTGACGAACGAGCGCGGTCGTGTTCAGTATAAAGCACTATGCGTTCGATATGGCGAACACTCGATCGGGGCCTGGCGCGCGACATCGGCCTGGTCTGTCTGGCCGACGCCCTGGTGGGAGTGTCCTACGGGGCCATCTCGGTGAGCTCCGGCTTCCCGCTGTGGGCGCCGATGCTGCTGTCCCTGCTGGTCTTCGCCGGCGCGTCGCAGTTCATGTTCGTCGGCATCATCGCGGCCGGCGGCAATCCGCTGGCCGCCGTCGTGGCCGGCCTGCTGGTGAACATGCGGCACGTGCCGTTCGGCTTCGCGATCGGCGACGTGCTCGGCACCCGCTGGGCGAGCCGGATCGCGGGCAGTCACCTGATGATCGACGAGTCGGTGGCGTTCGCGCTGGCGCAGAAGGACTCCGACCGCAAGCGCGCCGCGTACTGGGCCTGTGGCCTCGGCCTGTTCGTGTCCTGGAACGTCGGCGTGGTGCTGGGCGCCTTCGCGGGCACGGCGATCAGCAACACCGACGCGTTCGGCCTGGACGCCGCCTTCCCCGCCGTGCTGCTGGCCCTGGTGCTGCCGTCCCTGCGCGACCGGGCCACCCGGCTGCCCGTGCTGCTCGGCGTGGTGGCCGCGCTGGTCGCGACGCCGTTCCTGCCCGCCGGGCTGCCCGTGCTGTTCGCCCTGGTGGGCGTGGTCGCGGGCGTCGCGACGAAGGAGCCGAAGGCCCGTGAACCCGAGGGGGTGCACTGATGGACGCCGTCGAACTGATCATCGCGGCCGCGGTGCTGGGCGCGGGGACGTTCGCGTTCCGCTTCGCCGGGCCGGTGCTGCGAACGCGGGTGAAGCTGTCCGCGCGCGCGGAACGGCTGATGGCACTGGCCGCGATCGTCCTGCTGGCCGCGCTCGTCGCCACCAGCGCGCTGACCGAGGGCAACTCGTTCGCCGGGATCGCCCGGCCGGCCGGGGTACTGGTCGGCGGCGTGCTCGCCTGGCGCAAGGCCCCGTTCGTCGCCGTGGTGGTCGCCGCCGCGGCCACCGCCGCCCTGCTCCGCCTGGTCGGTGTGCCGTGACTGTCCCCCTGGCGGCTCGGGTGTGACGGTCCGGTGCTCGCCTGGTAGTCCCGCTCCACGCGGGCACTCAGCCCGGCAGCCCCGCCTCACCCCGTGGCCGCGACCAGCTCGTCCGCCGCGGCCGTGCGGACATGCACCCCGTCCGGTGTGGTCGTGAGCAGGCCGGCGGTGGCCAGCAGCTCCAGGTGCTTGGCGACGACGGCCGCCTTCAGCCCGGTCCGCCGGGCCAGCGCGGCCGAGTCGGCGGGCGTCGCGAGTGCGGCGAGCAGGATGCTGCGGCTGCGTCCGAGCACCCCGCGCAACGCGGCGGGCGCCTGCGTGCCGCCGGCCTCCCACAGGCCGGCGAGCCCGCGCGCCGGATACCGCAGCACGGGCTGCGAGCCGGCGTGCGTGCGGGAAACCACGCGCGGCCAGACGAATACCGACGGCGCCAGCACCAGCCCTCGCCCGTGCGACGCGCCCGGCGCGTTCACCCGGCGACCGGCGACGGTCAGCGCGCCGTCCGCCCACTGGACGGCGGGCGCCAGGTCGGCGAAGAGGTCCTGCACCGCACCGTCCGCGAGCAGCCGGGAACGGTGCAGGACATCGCCTTCCAGCAGCGCGCGCATGCGCGGCCACGCGGGCGCGAGCGCCACCGCCCAGTAGCGCTCCATCAGGTTCGCCAGCCGCTCCAGCCCGGCCTCCGGATCGCGGTGCAGCCGGGTGAGCGCGGCCGGCCACGGCGGGTCCATCCGCTCCAGCTCGCGCCGGACCGCGCGGGCCGGGACGTCGCGCAGGTCCGCCAGCTCGTCGGCCAGCTCCGGCACCGGCGACGCGGGCGCGGGCGCCAGGAACCGCGGCACGTGCCGTCCGGCCATCAAGCCGGCCAGCGGGGTGACGTCCACCCCGGCCTCGTCCAGCGCCGCGGACGCCTGCTTCACCCAGGGCAGGTGCAGCGCGTGCTCCCCCGGATGCTGCAGCACACCGGCGCTGGCCACGATCTCCCACAACGGCGAGAACGCCAGCCGCGTCCGCGCGAGCTCGTCCACGGACCAGGCCACGTCCAGCACGCGCCACCTCCTCGGCTGCGGGGAATCCGTCGAGTGTAGACGGTCCGTTGTGGACAGTCAGGACCGGGTTAGCGCCTGGGGGAACGAGAACACCCCGTCCGGGTCGTACCGGCGGGCGACGGCGCGCAGCCGGGGCAGGTTCGCGCCGTAGTAGGCCCGGCCCCAGTCGGGCATCTCCGGGTCGAGGTAGTTGACGTAGCCGGTGGTGCCGAACTCCGGCCCGAGCCCGTCGCGCAGCCGGCCGATCTCCCGTCGCGCCGCCGCCTCCCCCGCCGGCGCGACGTCGTGCAGGAACTGGAAACTCGCCAGCGCGCGCCGGTGCGGGAACGCGGAGTCGCCACGCGCGATCGCGCCGCCACCGCCGTCCACGATCGTGTAGTTCACCGGGTCCTCGCTCACCATGGCGACGACCGCGGCCGGATCCGCGGCGGGCCGCATCAGCATCCGCGAAGTGGCGACGTACCCGCCGGGTTGCACCCCTCCCCCGCCGCCGCCCCAGCCCGGCCCGCACGACGGGCCGGACAGGTCGCCGCAGCCGGCGAAGTACCGCATGGCGCCGAGGAAGTCCGTCTCCGGCTCCTCGCGTCCGACCGGCGCCGACCCCACCCGCCGGACGAAGTCGTCGAGGATCGGCGTCAGCCGGCTGCGCGGTCCGACGAAACAGCCGCCGAAGTTCGCCGCCGTGGCCCCGAGGCCGAGGTCGGACCAGAGCTCGTCGGGCATCCGCGGCTGCCAGTCCTGCCACGCGGCGAACAGGGCCGCGCCCGCCGCGGGCGGGAACTGCAGGCTGAACGACGTCAGGTCCGGCGCCGGCACCGTGCGGAAGGTGAACGAGGTGACGATGCCGAAGTTGCCGCCGCCCCCGCCGCGCAGCGCCCACAGCAGCTCCGGTTCGCTGAGCGCCGAAACGGTGCGCAGCCGCCCGTCCGCCGTCACCACCCGGGCCGACTCGAGGTGGTCGCACGTCAGCCCGTACGCGCGGCCGAGCACCCCGATCCCGCCGCCGAGCGTGAGCCCGGCGATGCCGACGGTCGGGCAGGTCCCCGCGGGCAGCGCGCGCCCGGCCGCGCCGAGCGCCTCGTAGACCGGGCCCAGCCGCGCGCCGGCGCCGACGACCGCGCGCCCGTCCGGCCGGACCTCGACCCCCGCGAGCCGGCCGAGGTCCACCACCAGCCCACCGTCCACAGTGGAGTAACCGGCATAGCTGTGACCACCGGAACGGGCCGCCACCGGAATGCCGTAACGGGCCGCGAAGTCCACACAGGCCTGAACGTCCTCGGCCCGCGCGCAGCCCGCGATCGCGGCCGGGTGATGGTCGTACAAGCTGAAGAAGCCGTGTCGCGCGTCCTCGTACCCCGCGTCGCCGGGGCGCAGCAACGGCCCGGTCAACCGCCGCCGGAGCTGCTCCCAGCGGTCGGGTCCCGGCCCCGCGCCGAGCCCGGTGGCCGCCGCCCCGGACAGCACCAGGAACGTCCGTCTGCTGATCGTCATCGTTTCCCCCTCGCCGGCCCGCGGGCCGTCTTCCCTGCGCGGGACGGGGAGCAAACGGCTGGTCCCCCCGGCCTCGCCTTGCCCTGCCCAGGGTAGCGGGTGTGTGATCGAGGACACATCGCGTACACCCGCCGTTCGCCGAGGAGCCGTCATGGCCGACAAACAGAGCAGGAGCACCGACACCGGGGCCGCCGTCGCTGTGGCCGACCCCGCCAAGGTCCGCAACGTCGTGCTCGTCGGGCCCTCGGGATCGGGGAAGACCACGCTCACCGAAGCCCTGCTGGCCGCGTCCGGCACGGTGCCACGGGCCGGCACCGTGATCGACGGGACCACGGTCTGCGACCACGACCCGGCCGCGGTCCGCCAGCAGCGCTCGGTCGGCCTGTCCGTCGCCCCGGTCCTGCACCGGGGTTACAAGATCAACCTCATCGACACCCCGGGTTACGCCGATTTCGTGGGCGAGCTGCGCGCCGGGCTGCGCGCCGCCGACGCGGCCCTGTTCGTAGTGTGCGCCGCCGAAGGCGTCGATGCCGCCACGGTCGCGGTGTGGGAGGAATGCGCCTCGGTCGGCATGCCCCGCGCCGTCATCGTCTCCCGCCTCGACCATCACCGCGCGGACGCGCTGGCCGAGATCGCCGCGTGCCAGGCCGCGTTCGGCGCCGGCGTGCTGCCCCTTTACTTGCCGACGCGCAACGGCCTGGCCGGCCTGATCACCCAACGCTACTTCGATTACTCCGCCGGTCATCCGCCGCGCGTCGGCGAACTCGACGCCGCCGATCTGGCCGAACTCGCCGACGCCCGTAACGAACTGATCGAGGGCATCATCGCCGAGAGCGAGGACGAAACCCTGATGGAGCGGTACCTCGGCGGCGAGGAGATCGCTGAGGAAACGCTGATCGCCGACCTCGAGACGGCGGTCGCGCGCGGCTCGTTCCACCCGGTCATCCCCGTCTGCGCCACCAGCGGGACCGGCCTGGCCGAGGTGCTCGACGGCATCGTCCGCGCCTTCCCCTCACCGCTGGAGCACCGGCCGCCCGAGGTGACCACCCCCGACGGCGGCGCGCACGGCGCGCTGTCGGCCGACCCGGAGGGGCCGCTCGCCGCGGAGGTCGTGCGCACCGCCGTCGACTCCTACGTCGGGCGCGTTTCGCTGGTCCGCGTGTTCTCCGGGACGCTGCGGCCGGAGAACGCCGTGCACGTCTCCGGCCACGGGCTCGCCGAGCGCGGGCACGAGGACCACGACGCCGACGAACGCGTCGCACACCTCTACTCCCCGCTCGGCGCGAACCTGCGCGAGGTGCCGTACTGCGTGGCCGGCGACCTGTGCGCGCTGACGAAGGTCGGCTCCGCCGAAACCGGCGACACGGTGTCGTCCCCGGAGGACCCGCTGGTGATGAAACCCTGGCGGATGCCCGAGCCGCTGCTGCCGGTCGCCGTCGTCGCGAAGACCCGCAGCGACGAGGACACGTTGTCGCGCAACCTTTCCCGGCTCGTCGCGGGCGATCCGACGCTGCGGCTGGACCGCAACGCCGAGACCGGCCAGCTCGTGCTGTGGTGCATGGGCGAGGCGCACGCCGACGTGGTGCTGTCCCGGCTGCGGGCGGGGGGCGCGGACGTCGGCACCGAGCCGGTGCGGATCAGCCTGCGCGCCACGTTCGCGAAACCCGCGCGCGGGCACGGCCGGCACGTCAAGCAGTCCGGCGGCCACGGCCAGTTCGCGGTGTGCGACCTCGAAGTTGAGCCGCTGCCGCGGGGCGGCGGGTTCGAGTTCGTCGACAAGGTGGTCGGCGGATCCGTGCCGCACCAGTTCATCCCGAGTGTGGAGAAGGGTGTGCGGGCGCAGTTGCGGCGCGGGCTCGGCGACGGGCACCCGGTGGTGGACGTGCGCGTGACCCTCGTCGACGGCAAGGCCCACAGCGTCGACTCCTCCGACGCCGCCTTCCAGACCGCCGGCGCGCTCGGCCTGCGCGAGGCCGCGGCCGCCGCCGGGGTCACGCTGCTGGAACCGCTGGACGAAGTCGCTGTCACGCTGCCGGACGAACACCTCGGCACGGTGCTGGGCGACCTGTCGTCGCGCCGTGGCCGCGTGCTCGGCACCGAGGCCGGCGACGGCGGGTCCACGGTGATCCGCGCGGAGGTCCCGGCCGCCGAGCTGCTGCGCTACGCCGTCGACCTGCGTTCGCTGTCCTCCGGCACGGCCAGCTTCACCCGCCGTCCCGCCCGCTTCGAGCCGGTGCCGGAAGGAGCCGCCGTCCCGGGCTGACGCGCCAAGGCTTGTGAGTGTTTATGACGGTTCTAACCGTCATAAACACTCACGAGCCGGTTCAGAACTCGAAGCCGCCCGGCCGGTCGTTGCGGTCGGCGAGCAGGCCGGCCAGGGTGGCGATGGCGATCTCCGGCGGGGTGCGCGAGCCGATGTTCAGCCCGACCGGCCGGTGCACCCGCGCGATGTCGGGTTCCGGCACGCCGAGCGCGGTCAGCGCCGCGACGTGCGGGCCCGGGTGGCGCGGGTTGCCGAGCACGCCGATCCAGCGCGGGTCGCCGGCCAGCGCCGTCCGCAGCACCTCGCCCAGCTCGGGCCGGTGGTGGTCGGTGACCACGACGTCGGTGCCGCGGTCCAGCTCCGGCGGCGTGGTGCGGACGTCGAAATCGCCGGTGGCACGCGCGGCATCGGGCTCGAACAGCACGGTGCGATAGCCGGCGTCGGCGGCGTAGGCCAGCAGGTACCGCGAGACGGGCGACGCGAACACGGCGACCAGCGTCCGCTCGGCCGGCTGTTCCTCGGCTTCGCCGTGCGCGACCGCGCAGGCATCCGGTTCAGCGGTCATGCCGTCAGTCTGCCACCGCTACAGGTCCGGCTCGGCGAACTCGAAGTACTCCGGCAACGGCGCGGTGCCGGCGAGCTTGAAGTACCGCACCTTCCGCCGGCGGCGCAGCGCCAGCGTGTCGCGGACCGCGTCGTTGTGCACCCGCCGCGCGATCACGACGCGGTGCTCGGCGTCGGTCAGCTCCTCGGCCAGCACCACGGGCAGCCGGGACCGGTCGACGCGCGCGAGCACCAGCGTCAGCTCGTTCTCCTCGGCCTCCCGGTCGGCGCGGGCCGCGCCTTCGGCCCGCTCGGCCGCGGCGTGCAGCCCGGCCCCGTCGCCGTCGAGCAGCGCCGCGGCGGCCCGTGCAACGACCGCGCGCCGGGCGAGCGCCGCGTCGAGCGCCGCCCAGCCCGCGTCGGTGCGCACGTGGAGACGGTCGAGCCGGTTCGCCGTCGCCACCAGGAAAAGCCCGCCCAGCAACACAATCGCGGCCAGCACGGGCGGCAGCCAGGCCAGCACGCTCATGCGCCCGCCTCGCCCGGCGCGACCTGACTACCCGGCCGTTCACGGGCCGGCCCGCTCACTGGGCCAGCTCCCGCTCCGCGGCGACGACGCGGCGCGGGTCGGCGGCGATGGCCGTCTCGTACACCCGCAGCACCTGCGTGACCACCACCGACCAGTCGTACGCGATCACCCGCTCCCCCGCCGCCGCGGCGAGCGACGCGCGCCGCGCGGGGTCGCCGAGCAGCTCGCGCAGCCCGTCGGCGAGCGACGCGGGATCGGCGGTCTCGGTGAGCATCCCGGCCTTGCCGTCGTCGAGCACCCGGCGGAACGAGTCGAGGCCGCTGGCCAGCACCGGGGTGCCCGCGGCCATCGCCTCGGTCAGGATCATGCCGAAGCTCTCGCCGCCGGTGTTCGGCGCGCAGTAGACGTCGACGCTGCGCAGGGCGCGCGCCTTGGTCGCGTCGTCCACCTGGCCGAGCAGCTCGATGTGCGGCCACAACCGCGGCCCGGCCATCCGGCGCAGCTGGTCCGGCTCGCCGCGGCCGACCACGAGCAGCCGCAGGTCCTCGAAGTCCGGCAGCAGCTGCCGCAACGCCTCGAGCAGCACCTCCATGCCCTTGCGCGGCTCGGTGAACCGGCCGACGAACCCGACCGTGCCGCCGGCGCGGGGATAGCCCTCCAGCGCCACGGCGCGGCTGAAGAACTCGGCGTCGACGCCGTTCGGGATCTCGACCGCGTCGCCGCCCGCGTGCTCGACCTGGACCCGGCGGGCCAGCGCGGACACCGCGATCCGCGCGGTGATCTTCTCCAGCAGCGGCCGCAGCACCGGCTGGAACGCCGAAAGCGTGCGCGAGCGCGTGGTCGCCGTGTGGAAGGTGGCGACGATCGGCCCGTCGGCGATCTTCAGCGCCAGCAGCGACAGGCTCGGCGCGGCCGGCTCGTGCAGGTGCAGCACGTCGAAGCCGTTGTCCCGGATCCACCGGCGCACCCGGGCATAGGACACGGGCCCGAACTGCAGCCGCGCCACCGAGCCGTTGTAGCGGACGCCGAGCGCTTTCCCGGCCGGGTGCACGAAGTCCGGCAGCACGGCGTCCTCGTCGGCCGGCGCCAGCACCGACACCTGGTGCCCGCGCTCGATCAACGCCCGCGCCAGGTCGATCACATGCCCCTGCACCCCGCCGGGCACGTCGAAGGAGTACGGGCACACGATGCCGATCTTCAGCCCGTGTGCCTGGCGCGGCGCCACCGGTTCAGCTCGCTTCTTTGAGGCCGGCGCTTTCGCCCGCCTCGAGGTCGGAAAGCCAGAACTTCTGCAGCATGTGCCAGTCCGCGGGGTGCGCGGCGATGTCGCCGGCGAAGACGTCGGCCAGCGCCTGCGTGGCCGCCGGCACCTCCGCGCGGGCGGTGACCCGGATGCGCGGGTGCACCCGCATCTGCCAGCCGTCCTCGGTGAACCACGAGCCGACCGGCAGCAGCGCCGCGCCGGTCGTGGCCGCGAGCCGCGCCGGGCCGGCCGGCATCCGCGCGCGGTCGCCGAAGAACTTCACCGGCAGGCCGCTCGCGGTCAGGTCGCGGTCGCCGACCAGGCACACCACCTTGTTCTCCCGCAACCGTTTGAGCAGCACGCGCATCGCGGCGCTGTCCCCGGTCAGCGGGACGATCTCGAACCCCAGCGACTCGCGGAAGGAGACGAACTTGCGGTAGACCGACTCCGGCTCCAGCCGCTCGACCACCGTGGTGAAGCTGCCCAGGTGGTCCGCGAGCCAGACGCCCGCGGCGTCCCAGTTGCCGCTGTGCGGCAGCGCGCACACGGCGCCGTTGCCCTCGGCCAGCGCGGCGTCGATGTTCTCGACGCCGGTGATCTTGGCGCCCACCTTGCCGATCACCATGTCCCGGTCCATCGCGGGCAGGCGGAAGGTCTCGTACCAGTAGCGCGCGTACGAGCGCATGGCCTGGCGGACCAGCTCGTCCAGCTCCGTCTCGTCGGCCTGCGGCACCACGCGCGCGAGGTTGGCGCGCAGCTGGCGCACCCCGCCGCCGCCCCGGCGCACGGCGACGTCCGCGCCGAGCCCGAACAGCATCGCCCCCAGCGACTCCGGCAGCCGGCGGGTGAGGCTCCAGCCCGCCGTGTAGCCGAGCTCGCCGAGCCGCCGGGACAGCCCGCTCACGGCTGCGCCCCGCCCGGCCGCACGTCGCCGGCCAGCGGCGCCTGCCCTCCGCCGTCCGGCTCCACGGCTGGTCCGGCCGCTGGTCCGGCTGCTGATTCCGCTGATTCCGCGGCCTGGCGGGCGGCGACGGCGCGGGCGGCCTTCGCGACCGCGGCGGCCCGCTGGATCAGCGTGACCGCCGACAGCACGGCGAGCAGCCAGAGCGTGATCTCCACGGTCCACGGCACGCCGAGCCCGTGCAGGCCGGTGCCGACGAGCGCGATGATCAGCCGCTCGGCGCGTTCGATGAGGCCGCCGTCGGCCTCCAGCCCGGACGCCTCGGCGCGCGCCTTGACGTAGGAGATCACCTGGGCGAGCACCAGGCAGATCAGCGCGGCGGCCGCGGCCCGGTTGTTGTGGTCCTGCACGAAGCACCACCAGGCGATGGCGGCGAACAGCGCGCCGTCCACCAGCCGGTCGCAGGTGGCGTCGAGCACGGCGCCGAACGGGGTGCCGTAGCCGCGGGCCCTGGCCATCGCGCCGTCGAGGAGGTCCAGCATGGCGAACCCCCACACGGTGAACGTCCCCCACAGCAGGAGTCCCTGCGGGAAGAAGGCCAGCGCGCACGCGACAGCACCCGCGGTGCCGATCACGGTCATCGCGTTGGGGGTCAGTCCGGCCCGGACCAGCGTCCGGCCGATGGGATCGGTGACGCGGGAGACTGAGGCACGGGCGAAAATGTTGAGCATCTCGTCGTCTGGTGCACCTGGCTCGGGGGCGGGTGGGCTCCGAAAGCCTATCGACCCACCCCGCGGGCGCTGACGTCCCGCCCCGCGACCCGCCGGGCGATCAGCCGGATTTCGGCAGTTCGACGACCGGCGCCGAGGAGGCGGCCGCCTCCTCGGCGGCCGCTGCGGCCGCGCAGCGCGGCCGCAGCTGCTTCAGGATCGCGGCGCTGATCTCGCCCAGCGCGGCCACCTGCCCGGGCGCCAGCGGGTCGAACAGGCTCTCGCGCACGGCCTGGACGTGACCCGGCGCGGCCTCCTCCAGCGCGGCGAAACCCTCGTCCGTGAGCACCGCCCATGCCCCGCGCTTGTCCGTCGGGCAGGACTCGCGCCGCACCCAGCCCTTGGCCTCCAGCCGGGCGACGGCGTGCGAGAGCCGGCTGCGCGACGAACTCCGCACGGCGGCCAGCTCGCTCATCCGCAGCCGACGGCCCTCGGCCTCGGACAGCGAGACAAGCACCTCGTAATAGGTGTGCGGCATGCCCGACTCGTGCTGGAGCTGTCCCTCGAGGTGCGCCTGGAGCATGGCGGTCGCCAGGGAGAAGTCACGCCAGACTTGCTGCTCGTCGTCGGAAAGCCATCGAGGTTCGGACATAACTCCATCGTACCCCTGATTGAGGACTCAATTACCTGCTCGTGGATGGAGTCCGTCAAGGCCTTTGAGCCGAGCGGGAGGTCACCAGGCGTCGGCGAGCAGCTTCCGGGTCTCGCCCAGCAGCTGCGGAAGCACCTTCGTGTGCCCGATCACCGGCATGAAGTTCGCGTCCCCGCCCCACCGCGGCACCACGTGCTGGTGCAGGTGCGCCGCGATGCCCGCGCCGGCGATCACGCCCTGGTTCATGCCGATGTTGAACCCGTGCGCCGCCGAGACCACGCGCACCACGCGCATGGCGTGCTGGGTGAACTCGGCCAGCTCACGGGTCTCGTCGACGGTCAGCTCCGTGTAGTCCGCCACGTGCCGGTACGGCACCACCATCAGGTGACCGGGGTTGTACGGGTACAGGTTCAGCAGCGCGTACACCGTTTCGCCGCGCGCCAGCACCAGCCCCGTCTCGTCGTCGAGGCCCGGGATGCGGCAGAACGGGCAGCCGTCCGCCTCGTCGTCATCCGGCTTGTCCTGGCCCTTGATGTAGGCCATCCGGTGCGGGGTCCACAGGCGCTGCAGCGCGTCCGGGACCCCTGCCCCGTCCTGCTCGACGAGCTCCGGGCCGTCCGGGCCGCTCACCGCAGGATCGCCTCCACGGCGTCAGTGCTCGGCGAGGCGTTCTCGCGGCGGGTCACCCATTCGGCGATCGCCTCGACGGCGGTGTCCACCGCGACGCCGTTGATCTGGCCGCCGTCGCGGAACCGGAACGACACCGCGCCGGCCTCCGCGTCCTTGGCGCCGGCCAGCAGCATGAACGGCACCTTCTGCGTGGTGTGCGTGCGGATCTTCTTCTGCATCCGGTCGTCGCTCGCGTCGATCTCCACGCGGATCCCCTTGGCGCGCAACGCCTTCTCCACGCCCTGGAGGAACTCGACCTGATCGGCGGTGATCGGGATGCCGACCACCTGCACCGGCGAGAGCCACGCCGGGAACGCGCCCGCGTAGTGCTCGGTCAGCACGCCGAAGAACCGCTCGATCGAGCCGAACAGCGCGCGGTGGATCATCACCGGCCGCTGGCGCGAGCCGTCCGGGGCGGTGTACTCCAGCTCGAACCGCTTGTTCTGGTTGAAGTCCAGCTGGATCGTGGACATCTGCCAGGTGCGGCCGATCGCGTCCTTGGCCTGCACGGAGATCTTCGGGCCGTAGAACGCCGCGCCGCCCGGGTCCGGCACCAGCTCGAGGCCGGAGTCGACGGCGGCCTGCCGCAGCGTCTCGGTGGCCTCCTCCCACTCCCAGTCCTCGCCGATGAACTTCTCCGAGTCGCCGCGGGTGGACAGCTCGAGGTAGAAGTCCGAGAGGCCGTAGTCGGCCAGCAGGTCGAGCACGAACTTGAGCAGCGACCGCAGCTCGCCCGGCATCTGCTCCTTGGTGCAGTAGATGTGCGAGTCGTCCATCGTCAGGCCGCGCACACGGGTGAGGCCGTGCACCACACCCGACTTCTCGTACCGGTACACCGTGCCGAACTCGAACAGCCGCAGCGGCAGCTCCCGGTAGGACCGGCCGCGCGAGCGGTAGATCAGGTTGTGCATCGGGCAGTTCATGGCCTTGAGGTAGTAGTCCTCGTCGTCGAACTTGACCGGCGGGAACATGGTGTCCGCGTAGTACGGCAGGTGGCCCGAGGTGTGGAACAGCTCGCCCTTGCTGATGTGCGGGGTGTTCACGAACTCGTAGCCGGCCTCCTCGTGGCGGCGGCGCGAGTAGGTCTCCAGCTCCCGGCGGATGATGCCGCCCTTGGGGTGGAACACCGGCAGGCCCGAGCCGATCTCCTCCGGGAAGGAGAACAGGTCCAGCTCGGCGCCGAGGCGGCGGTGGTCGCGGCGCTCGGCCTCGGCGATCCGCTCCAGGTAGGCGTCCTGCGCCTCGCCCGACTCCCACGCCGTGCCGTAGATCCGCTGCAGCTGCGGGTTCTTCTCGCTGCCGCGCCAGTACGCGGCGGCCACCCGGGTCAGCTTGAACGCGGGGATGAACTTGGTGGTGGGCACGTGCGGGCCGCGGCAGAGGTCACTCCACACGCGCTCCTTGGTGCGCGGGTCGAGGTTGTCGTAGATGGTCAGCTCGCCGCCGCCGACCTCCATCACCTCGCTGGTGTCCACTTCGGACTTGAGGTCGACCAGCTCGAGCTTGAACGGCTCGTCGGCCAGCTCCTTCTTCGCCTCGTCGACCGAGTCGAAGACCCGGCGCGAGAACTGCTGGGCGCCCTTGACGATCTGCTTCATCCGCTTCTCGAGCGCCTGCAGGTCCTCCGGCGTGAACGGCCTGTCGACCGCGAAGTCGTAGTAGAAACCGTCCCGCACCGGCGGCCCGATGCCGAGCTTCGCGTCCGGGAACTCCTGCTGCACGGCCTGGGCGAGCACGTGCGCGGCCGAGTGGCGGATCACGCTGCGGCCGTCGTCGGTGCTGGCGGCGACCGCCTCCACCTGGGCGTCGGCGTCCGGGATCCAGGCGAGGTCGCGCAGTTTGCCGTCCACGTCGCGGACCACCACGACGGTGTCCGGGCCCTTGGTCGGCAGGCCCGCTTCGCGGACCGCGGCTCCCGCCGTAGTGCCCGCCGGTACCACCACGCGCGGGGCGGGTACTGAGGCGGCTGACGGCGGATGCGACACGATCGTGCTCCTTCTCGGGCGGGGGTTTTCCAGCGTGACGAGGATGACTTTCGTCGATGCTAGCCGTCGGCCTCCGGCGGCCTGACAGGCGTCGGCGCAAAACGCAGTGGAGGCCGCCTCGCCGGAGCGAGGCGGCCTCCACGGGCCGGGCGGTGGTTCAGAGGGTCTCGACGACCTGCTCGAAGTCGAGCCGCGGCAGGCGGTCGAACCACGGGTTCTCGCCGGGCTTGCCGACGTTCACCACGACCAGCGAGCGCCAGTTGTTCCCGCCGAAGAACTCCTTGTCGACACCGGCGGCGTCGAACCCGGTCATCGGGCCGGCGGCCAGGCCCGCGGCGCGGACGCCGATGATGAAGTAGCCGACCTGCAGCAGCGAGTTCAGCTTCGAGAACTCCACCCGGCCGGACTCGTCGGAGAAGATGTCCTTCACGCCGGGGTTGTGCGGGAACACCTGCGGGATGTTCTCGTGGAAGTCCACGTCGGCGGCGAGGACCACGGTCAGCGGCGCGCTCGCGGTCTTGGCGCGGTTACCCTCGGCCATGTACGGCAGCAGGCGGCCGCGCGCCTCCTCGGTACGGATCACCAGCGCGCGCAGCGGCTGGGTGTTCATGGAGGTCGGGGCCCACTTGACGAGGTCGTAGATCGCGCGGACCTGCTCGTCGGTCACCGGCTCGTCGCTGAAGCTGTTGGCCGTGCGCGCCTCGCGGAACAGGAGGTCCTGGACCTCGGCGGGCAGCTGGAGGTCCTTGGCGGGGTCAGCGAATGTGGTCATCGGTCGTGGTTCCTTCCCGTGCTTTACACCTTCCCCGCGTCCAACCTCGTTGAGCGTTTGACTATTTCCGATGATGACCATGTCGTGGCTCACAGTGCTTGCCCACACCCGGAAAACGGCCGCCGACCCGGAGGTCGGCGGCCGTGGGAAGGGCTTCGCGGCGCGGCTCAGTAGGCGCCCTGCCCGGCGACGACGGCGCGGAAGGTCTTCCAGAGGATCACCAGGTCGAGCGCCAGCGACCAGTCCTCCACGTAGCGCAGGTCGAGCCGGATGCTCTCGGCCCAGGTGAGGTCGCTGCGGCCGGAGACCTGCCACAGCCCGGTCAGCCCCGGCTTCACGAGCAGGCGGCGGCGCGCGTCCGGCGCGTACTTCTTCGTCTCCTCCGGCAGCGGCGGCCGGGGCCCGACGAGCGACATGCGCCCGCCCAGGACGTTGAACAGCTGCGGCAGCTCGTCCAGCGAGTACCGGCGCAGCAGGCCGCCCACCCGGGTGACGCGGGGGTCGCGCTTCATCTTGAACAGCGGGCCGGCGCCTTCGTTGTCCCGCTCCAGCTGCTGCCGGATCCGGTCGGCGTCCGGGACCATGGTGCGGAACTTCAGCATGGTGAAGCTCTCGCCGTCCTTGCCGATGCGGCGCTGCTGGTAGACGACGGGCCCGCGGTCACCCAGCTTCACGGCCAGCGCGATCACCAGCAGCAGCGGGGAGAACAGCGTCAGCAGGAAGGCCGCGCCGCAGCGGTCGACGATTTCCTTCACGAAGCGGTGTCCGCCGGTGAACACCGGCGCGGTGACCCGCAGCAGCGGCATGCCGAGCACCCCGGTGACGTTCAGCCGCGGCCCGGCCACCTCCATCAGCACCGGCGCCACGACCATCTCCGCCGACGTGCCCTCCAGGTCCCAGGCAAGGCGCTGCAACCGCTGCGGCGTCCAGTACTGGTCGCCGGTGATGGCGACGACGCGGTAGCCGCCGCGGCGCACGTGGCGGGACAGCTCTTCGAGCCGTCCGACCACCGGGACGCCGTCGACTTCCCCGCTGTCGCGGTCGGCGCCGGTGCCGGTGAACGTGCAGACCGCCTCGACCCGCCAGCCGACGTGCGCCTCGGACTTCGTGCGCGCGATCAGGTCGGCCACCGTCGCGGGGCTGCCCGCCGCCATCACCGGCAGCAGGCAGAGCCCGCGCCTGCGTCGGCGGTGCAGCACCTGACGGAGCAGATACCGTTGGGGGAAGGCGAAAAGCGCGATCACCGGGACGACGATGAAGACCCACGGCTGCACGTCGAGGGCCCTGAAGAGCAGCCCGCCGAGCGCCACCAGGACGGCGGCGGTGATGAGGCCGCGCCCGAGCGTCCGGTACTCCTCGGGTCCTTCGCCCAGCACGCGCTGGCTCCAGGCCCGGCTGACCGGCAGCGAGCAGAGCACCGCCAGCGCCGTGCCGAATGCGTGCATGTCCTGGGGCGCCACGCGGCCGATGACAAACGCGCTCACGCCGATCACCACGAACGCGGCGATCACGTCGCTGGCGATCACCCAGGTCCGGTACCGCTTCTCCCAGGCCGCCGGGTGCGTTTTCGACGTGGCCGGCTCGACGGATTCCGCGACGGGCGCCGGCGATGGCCCCGGGATCGCGCGGAGGTCGATGTGCGGCGGCGGTTCACTGACCGTGGACGAGGGCCGCACCGACTCTTCCATCAGACCTCCCGGAGCAGGGTTCGAGGACCACCGGCGACACGCTGAGTTAAGACGGATGATCGCGGAGAGTGACCGCTATCCCCACCCGATTCAGCCACCGCAGGAGTGACACACGCCAAGGTATCGGTCACTCTCTGGGCATCGTTACAAGGATTTCCAGCCACAACCTTGGCGTCTTCCCCGCAAATGAATGCCGTGTTGATAACGGGACGATGACGATGCGTAATAAGGCGTATCCCACTCACAACTACGGAATGTAGTCAAAATTCCACCGCCGTCAGGCCTCGGCGCAAGGGTCGCCCGAACGGCCGATCGGGACCGCGAGTTCTACAGTGGACATACGACGGCGCAGTGGTCCACTGTGGATTGAACGGCCCCTCGTGCGAGCCCCTGGAATCCGGCCGCCCGCCGGGTGACATTCACCGTCGGCGTGTCACGAGTGCGGGTTTTCGTCAAACCTGGAGGCCGCCGTCACTCCCCCGCTCCAGGGCCGCCTCAGTGCCGCCGTCCGGCCCCGGCGAGCACGGAAGGAAACACTCCGCTTACCACTTCGGCCACCTCGCGCCCGCGGTCCAGCGCTGCCCCGTACGGCCGTTCGGGTGGTCTGAACCTCAACATGATCGAAAAAGTGGTCAGGATCACATCCGGTGCGATTCCGGGGGCCGATAACTACGAAATCGACGCCCATCGCGCCGGAAATGTCGAGCGTCCGCACACCCCCGCGGACCCCTCTCGCAGACCGGGTCCCCGGCTCTTGTTACCGGCCCGTAACCCCGCCTCGGGGCACCCCGCCGAATGGACCTGCGGCCCGACCTGGGGAGATCACCGGATCGGCCCAGCCGGCCCCGGCGGACCCCGGAAAACACTCAAGGCCCCGGACCAGGTGGTCCGGGGCCTTGAGTGGCAGTGGGCGATACTGGGATCGAACCAGTGACCTCTTCGGTGTGAACGAAGCGCTCTCCCCCTGAGCTAATCGCCCCTTGCGGTGTTGAGAAGAACTCTACAACACGACTTTCGGGGGCCTGCAAACGGGTGGTTCACCGCGACCACACTCCGTCTACCAGCGGATACGGAACGAACAACCCCGAGCTAGCCAGGGTTGTGGCACGACAGGGGTGCTCGCGACCCGGTTCGACATCCGTGCGACGGTGCTATCGCGCGACGGCTGAACCGCGCAGTATGTACGGGTGGCCGCCCAGTGGGCGCGCGCGTAGGGCTGCGCGGCGCGGGCGACGACGGACAAGCAGGGCTGCCTGCCCCCGGACGGGTGATCTCAGGAGAACCCGCGATCGGATCGGCGGCCTCGTGCGTCTCATCGTCGTCCTCGGTCGTCCGGGCCGGGAAGGGAGACGAAGGGTAGGACGATGCGCAACGATCACGTGACGCTCCGCTCGACGGCGGTCTTCGACCTGCTGGCGCCGCGAACCCCGGCGGTTCCGGTGAAGGTCGAGCTGCGCTACGACACTCGCGACCCGTACGCGGTCGTCGCCGCCTTCCGCACCGGCCGCGCCGGCTGGGTCGAATGGGTCTACGCACGCGACCTCCTCGCCGACGGCCTCCTGGCCGACGCGGGTGACGGCGACGTGCGCATCCGCCCCTCGGTCGAGGACCCCGAGTCCGTCCTCATCGAACTCAACTCTCCTTCGGGTCACGCCATGTTCGAAGCGTCGGCCCAAGAACTGGCCGACTTCCTCGACCGGACCTACGACGTCGTCCTCCCGGGCAACGAACACCTGTGGGTCGACGTCGATGACGCCCTGACCCACCTCATCCCGAACGATCTCGCCTGATCACAGCCTTGCGACGGGAAGGTGACCCCCCGGTGACGGGACAGTTTTCGAGGTCCGATATGGTTCTCTCACACCACGGCGACGGGGTCAGGAACAGAGCCGAAAGGCCCTGAACCGGACAACCGGAACCGAGGAGAGTGCGGACGTAGCGCAGCTGGTAGCGCATCACCTTGCCAAGGTGAGGGTCGCGGGTTCGAATCCCGTCGTCCGCTCGGTGGGCTCTCGAGCCTTACACGGTGGAGTGGCCGAGAGGCGAGGCAACGGCCTGCAAAGCCGTGTACACGGGTTCGAATCCCGTCTCCACCTCGCGCGATTAGCTCAGCGGGAGAGCGCTTCCCTGACACGGAAGAGGTCACTGGTTCAATCCCAGTATCGCGCACAGTAGAGAAATGCAGGTCAGAAGCCCTGTCCCTCTTCGGAGGGGCGGGGCTTCAATCGTTCGAGGGCAATGGAAGGCGATGACCGCGGGGCGGCATCGAGGTGGCGCTGACTCGTCGCGTCACGCAGGTGCGGGAACCACTCCCCCAGCTCGGCCCTGTGCGTGCCGAAGGTGCGCTTCGTTCCAGATCAGCGTGCGGCCCAGTAGTTGCCGTGCGGAGCCTCAACGCCACGCAATCGTCGGCGGTACCCGGACTTCGTGCCGGCGGGACGGCCTTTCCACCATGAGAGGCCCGCCGGGTTGTTCCGCGGTGCTTCGCTCACGCGTCGAAGCGGAAATACACCGTTCGGTGGTAGTCGCCGGCGCCCGCGTTCGGGCGGCTCTCCGGGCCCAGCGACGCGACGCCGTGGAACTTGTTGCCCATCGGCGCGATGCCGTCGAGCAGGGAGAGGTTGCCGGCCGGGTAGGTGACGACCGCGTTCTGCGGGTCAGGTCCCACCGCCGGGGTGAACAGCCGCAGGAACAGGCCCTCTTCCGCGGCGACCATCGTGACCGCGCCTTCGGTGGTGTCCAGCACCGCCCAGCAGGTCCGGGCGTGGTAGCCCTTGAACTCCGGGTAGGCGAACCCGCTCGCCCCGGTCGCGGTGTTGTTGTACGGCTTGCCCCAGACGTCCGGCTGCACGCCGCGAAGCCGGTTTTTGTAGACACGGTACGGCCCGTCCCCGAGCCAGGTGAGGCCCCGGACGTTCGCCTCGGGGTAGTCGAAGTTCACGCCGAGGTGGTCGTGATCGCCGGTGGCGCGGTAGCGGTACTCCAGCCGCAGCCAGCCGTTGGCGTCCAGGCGCCAGCGCACGGACGTCAGATCGCCGCTGTAGTCGCATTGCACGACCCAGCCGGTGCCGTCGTGGAAGTGGCTGAACGCGGTGAGGGTGGCCGCCCCGCCGGCCGGGGCGGGACCGTTGGCCAGCGACACCGGAGTGCTGCCGCGGCGCACGCCGATCAGCCGTCCGTCGGCCTTGGCGATGGTGACCCGGGTGGCGCCGGCGACGAGCGTGACGTCGGCGGCGGTCTCGGCCGCGGTGACACTGCCGGTGGTCGCCGGCTTGACCAGGCGCGCGGCGAAGTCGGGCGCCTTGCGGACGCGCCACGTCCAGGCGGTGACGTCCCGGCCGGTCGAGTCGGTCACGCTCAACCGCAGCGCGTCGGCGGCGGTCCAGCCGGCGGGCAGGCCGAGCGTGACCGCGCCGGTGGCTCCCGGTGCGACGTCCGGCGCCTCGGCCCGGCCCTGGGACAGGACCTGGTGGCCGGTGCCCGCGCCGGGCGCGGGGAAGGCCAGCAGCTGCCAGGCGAACCGGCACTCACGGAGGTTCGTGAAGTCGTACCGGTTGACGAGTTTCACCGTCTTGTCGAACGACGCCGGGAAAACCGAGTCGTAGTAGGCGGGACTGGCCAGCTGGACCGGCGACCAGATGTCCTTGATCGTGAAGAAGCTGCCTTCCTTCTCCCGGTACGGGCCGAGAATCCCGTCGGGGGCGCGGCTGCCGTTGGTGTCGAGGGCGCCGCCGCGGTCGTCCCGCGCGACGCTTTCGTCGATGAGCGCCCAGATGAACCCGCCCGCCGAGCGCTGGGTGCCGCCCATGAGCTTCCAGTAGTCGTTCAGGCCCGCCCCGGCGCCGCCGTCGTAGAGGCCGTGCAGGAACTCGGTCGGCATGAAGACCGTGCCCGCGGCGGCCTTGCTCGCGGTGCTGCTGTAGGTCTGGTAGTGACTCGTGTCGACGCCGCCGAACGTCGTCCACGGGTGCAGCACCGCCCGCCGCTGCGGGTCGTACTGCCCGAAGTCGTCGTCCAGCGCGGTGTTCCAGCCGCCTTCGTTGCCGTTGTCCCAGAACAGGATCGACGGGTGGTTGACGTCGCGCTCCACCAGGGCCTTGACCAGCGGGGCGCCGACGCCCTCGTCGTAGTGGTGCTGCCAGCCGGTCAGCTCGTCCAGGACGTAGAGCCCGAGCTCGTCGCAGAGGTCGAGGAAGAACGCGTCCGGCGGGTAGTGCGACATCCGGACGGCGTTCATGTTCATGTCCTTCATCAGCCCGATGTCGAGCCGGGCGAGGCGAGGACTGGACGCCCGGCCGGACGTCGGCCAGAACGTGTGCCGGCTCGCTCCTTTGAGGACGATCCGGTTCCCGTTGACGTAGACGCCGTCACCGGCCCGGACCTCGATCGTGCGGAAGCCGAAGCGCTCGACGGTGCTGTGCAACGGCACGCCGGCAGCCCTCGCGAGGGTCAGCTCAACCTGATGGAGGTTCGGCGTTTCGGCCGTCCACAGCGGCGGCCGGTCCGCGGTGGTGGTCAGCGTCGCGCTCGTCGCTCCGCTCGCGACGGCAACCGAAAAGGCCCCGCCGACGGCCGTGCCGTCGAGGCGGCGCAGCTGCGCGGTCAGCCGGGCCGCCGAGGTCACCCCGGCGAGCCTGACGTGGGCGGCGAAGGTCCCGTCCGCGCGGGCGTCGATCGCGACGTGGTCGATCCGGGCGGCCGGGTACGCCTGCAGTGACACCGGCCGGAAGAGGCCGCCGAAGTTCCAGAAGTCGCCGCGGCGCTCGGCGTCGTTCACCGAGTTGTCGGCTGACTCCTTGCTGACGGTCGCCTCGAGCAGGTTCGGCTCGCCGAGCCGCAGCAAGGCCGTCACGTCGTAGCGGAAGCGGTAGAAGCCGCCCTGGTGGACCGGCCCCGCCGAGACGCCGTTGACCCGCACGTCGGCGTCGGTCATGGCGGCCTCGAACGCCAGGAAGATCCGGCGGCCGGCCCAGGACGCCGGCGGCGTGAACGAATGCCGGTAGTCGCCCTTCTCCGCGGGGACGAGATCCCCGCCGTAGTGATAACTGCCGAAGCCGTGGCACTCCCAGTTCGACGGCGTCGGGATCGTGGCCCGCTCCCCCGCGCGCCGGCCGGCCGTGACCTGGAAGTCCCAGTCGACGGTGTGGTCGGCGTCGCTGCCGGTGAGGAGCATCGTCTCGGTTACCGGACCGGGCGGAGCCGCGTCGGCCCTACCCGCCGAAGGGACCCCGAGGGCGGACAACCCCGCGGTGGCAACGCCTACTGTGCCGATCGTCAATGTCGTGCGGCGATTGATCTCCACGAAGCCCCCCGATCCTGGATCTAATATATGACATACGATACAAGCCCAGGGAGTACGCGAGCGGACAAGCAGCCGGACAAGTCTTGACGTCCGGTCGCGCGCCCACGACAGTGGTGCCGCATTCCCCGCGTTGCCTCTGGCCAATCCCCTTGAAAGGTAGAGGAATGTTCTCCTCGGACTCCTGGCGGCGGTTTCGGCTGCTGGTCCTGACAGTGGTGGTCACGGCCGCGACGGCGGTAGTGGTGCCCGTCGCCACCGCGGCCGCCGGCTCGACCGTGGTCGGCGTGGCCTCCGGACGGTGCCTGGACGTCGTCGGCGACAACACCGCGCCGAAGACGCGCGTCAACATCTACGACTGCAACGGGCAAGCCAACCAGGCGTGGACGTTCACGTCCGCGGGTGAACTGCGGGTGTACGACGCCACGATGTGCCTGGACGTCGCCGGCCAGAGCATCACCGCCCCGGCCGACGTCCAGGTCTACACCTGCAACGGAGGCGCCAACCAGCGCTGGCGGGTCAACACCGACGGCACCATCACCGGCGTGCAGTCGGGCCTCTGCCTCGACGTCACCGCGGCGGGCACCGCGAACAGCACCCTGGTCGGGTTGTGGACCTGCGACGGGCAGGGCAACCAGAAGTGGCGGACCGGCCTCGGCGCCGACACCCAGCCGCCGAGCGTGCCGGGCAACCCGCGGGTGAGCGGCCTGGTCTGCGACGCCGTCACCTTCGCGTGGAACGCGTCCACCGACAACGTGGGCGTCGCGTTCTACGACGTCTACCACGACGGCCAGCTGATGAAGTCGGTGAGCGGGAGCACCCTGTCGACGAGCCTCACCGTGGTCGGCGGCGTGCCCTGGGGCCTGTACGTCAACGCCCGCGACGCCGCGGGCAACGTCTCGCAGGCCAGCGCCACGGTGCCGATCACCCCGCCGCCGTGCCAGCCCGACACCCAGGCGCCGACCGCTCCCGCAAACCCGGCCGGCAGCGCATCCGGCACGACGGTGACCCTGACCTGGACCGCGGCCACGGACAACATCGGCGTCCGGGCCTACGACGTCTACCGCGGCGGCGCCAAGGCCGGCACTGTCACCGGGACCGCCACCGCGCCGCCCGCGACCACCTTCGTCGACAGTGGACTGGCGCCGAACACGAGCTACTCGTACTACATCGTCGCGCGGGACGCCCAGGCGAACGTCTCGGCGCCCAGCGCGTCCACGACCGTGACCACCGGCGCGGCCTGCGGCGCCTCCGTGTGCGCGGTGACGCAGATCGCCACCGACACCGACATCCCGTGGGGTCTGGTGACCCTGCCGGACGGCACGATCCTCTACACCCGGCGCGACGCCCACGACATCGTCCATCTGAACCCCGCCACCGGGGCCAAGACCACCGTCGGCACGGTCCCCGGCGTCGATGACACCGACGGCGAAGGCGGCCTGCTCGGCCTGGCCGTCTCGACCGGTTTCGCCGGCGACCACTGGCTCTACATCATGCATACCTCGCCGTCCGACAACCGGATCGTGCGGATCAAACTGGCGAACGACAAGCTCGACACGGCGTCGGAACAAGTTCTGCTCAGCGGGTTGCTGCGCAACAAGTTCCACAACGGCGGCCGGCTGCGCTTCGGCCCCGACGGCAAGCTCTACGCCAGCGCCGGCGACGCCCAGAACGGGGACAACGCGCAGAACAAGGCCAGCCTCAACGGCAAGATCCTGCGGCTGAACCCGGACGGCAGCGTGCCCTCGGACAACCCGTTCGGCAACGCCGTGTGGAGCTACGGCCACCGCAACCCGCAGGGCCTGGCGTTCGACTCCCAGGGCCGGCTGTGGGAGCAGGAGTTCGGCAACGCGATCATGGACGAGACCAACCTGATCACCAAGGGCGGCAACTACGGCTGGCCGTCCTGTGAAGGCACCTCCGGAACGTGCGGCACCGCAGGCTTCATCGCCCCCAAGCGCACCTACCCCACCGCGGACGGCTCCTGCTCCGGCGTCACCATCGTCCGCGACGTGCTCTACGTCGCCTGCGAACGCGGCACCCGGATGTACCGCGAGGTGATCAGCGGCAGCGACCTGACCGACGTCCAGGCCTACTTCAACGGCACCTACGGGCGGCTGCGCACCGTGGAACCCGCACCCGACGGCGGCCTGTGGCTGACGACGTCCAACAACGGCGACAAGGACAGCATCCCCGACAACAGTGACGAAAAGATCTTCCACGTCGCGCTGGGAGGGTAGCCGGTCCTCAACGGTCGCCGGAACCCCGCAAGCTGGGACCACCTCTCGCGGCGTTCCGGTGTTCCCGCCGGCTCGCGGGTGCCCTCGAGGTGCGTGCAGTGGTCACCGTCCTGCTCGGCGCCGCCCTGCGACGAACCGTACGCGTCCGGCCGCCGGCCGCGAGAGCTGAGCAACACCTTTATTTCCTCGGCTTCGAAGACAGCCGAAGGAGCCGGTCAGTGTCGGCCGCGTCGGGTCGGTCCCATCCGGGGTGAACTCAGGGGCGCGTACGTTTCGCAGCACGCATTTGCCGGACGTCGTCCGCGCAGTTCGAACCGCCTGATTGCCAGGGCCGTCGTCACGAGTCACCCCTCACCCGTCAAACCCCTGCATCCCGCCGCCCCCAGAGCTTGCCGGAGACTCTCCGCCGAAATCGGACGCTGATACCGCTCTCGATGACAACGATCCTCATGCCGGGCGCTCCCGCAACCCGGTGTCAAACCCATCGAGCTCAAGGCCATCAGCAGAGTTGCCCGCTGAGGCAGCCACCCGGGCTCGTGGCATCAGACTCAACACCTCGCGCACCGGCTGCGCTGGGGGCGACACGGCCGCGAGTTCCTGCAGCACCGCGTCGAACAACGCCCTCCCGCCATCCCCAGCGATCAGCGGCTCAGGCTGGCACACCCAGCCGCAGCGCCAAGGCCAAGACGTTGCCGAAACCGAACAAAGATGAATCGGCGGCATCGCTTCCTGCGTCGCCAGGCCACCCGCGCCGACCTCTCGCCCCAGCCGCAACAGCTAAAAGGCCCCACACACCCTTTCGCCCGGATGCCGCCACAGGCGCACCCCATCCACGCCCGCCGAGTGGCCAGACGGTGCCCCGCCGACGACCACCTCCGGCGCACTGTCCCGAGGTGGCCCCATCGAAGTTCTTGTCAACTTGACCTGAACGATTCAGAACGCTAACCTCTACAGACCTAGCCCGCTTGTCATTGTGACCATAAGTCACCCTAATTTAGTCCAGGTGGACGTTCGATTGCAAAAAACGAGGAGCGCCATGACTGCAGACAGGGTCACACCCACAGCGGTGGCCGTGGTCCGACACGCCTTCCGACTGTTGGTCGAGCACTCACCGGTCACCCTTGACGGTTGGGCCTTATCCCCAGATCTTCCTCAACAAGTACTCTCATTGGACGAAGTCGTCGATCTTATCGGCAGCCGAGCGACAGACCACGCAGTCAAGGACGCAATCTGGGCCGAACTGGTCCGGCTAGCTCAGACGGACACGGAAACCTGGCAGATTATCGCTGCGGGTCTACTCGCTCCTAGCCTCGCGGCGACGGCACGCCGCGTCGTCGTTGAACGCGGCGGGGATCCCGCCGAAATCGAATCGGAGGTCATGCTCGGCTTCATAGAGGCGCTGCGAGTGGTCGATCCTTCAATGCGACGCTTGGTCCCTCACCTCAAGCGAGTCGCATACGACCGAGCAATGAGTGCGTTCCAGCATCCGTCCGCCTACTGCGCTAAGACTACAGCATTCTGCGTAGTGCCGATCGTGGCTCGCCGGGGACACATCGACCTCGTTCTCGCCGAGGCCATCGGCTACCACATCCTGACCCGCGCCGAAGCTGAGCTGATCGGGAGAACCAGAATTGAGGGCTTAAGCTTGACCGCTGCGGCGAGACAGCTCGGCTTTCCGGCTGAGCAATGCCGAGAAGTTCGCGCGAACGCCGAGTTCAAACTTCACGAGTTCCTCCAATCGCCTACCTATCGAGGCCACCACGTTGGCGCCACACCGACTCCCACAAGCCCGCATGACTACGCTCAACAGGCAAGAACCTAGCTCCCTAGAATTCTTGTCCGTTGGACCATAAGTCCGTAGGGTGCAGCTCGTGAACAAGTGGGACATCCCCCGCAGTGCTGTCGCGGTCGACCTGACAGTGCTGACCGTTCGGGAGCGCAGCCTTCAAGTCCTCGTGGTCACGCGAGCCAACCCTCCCTTTCAGGACCGCGTCGCCCTACCCGGCGGCTTCCTGGAAGACGGCGAGGACCTCGACCAGGCCGCACACCGTGAACTCGCCGAGGAGACCGGATTGAACGGAGCTGATCTGGCCATTCGCCAGCTGAGAAGTTACGGAGCACCTGATCGTGATCCACGCGGGCGTGTCGTGTCCGTGAGCTATGTAGCGCTGATGCCTGATCTCCCATTGCCCGTTGCCGGCGGGGACGCCAAAGCCGCGCATTGGGTACCCGTTAAGAACATTATCTCCGATCCGGACCAGCTCGCGTTCGATCACCACAAATTACTCGTCGACGCAGTCGAGTACGCCCGCAGCCAGCTGTCTGACACGACTCTCGCAACGAAGTTCTGCCCTCAGGAGTTCACTATTGCTCAGCTACGCGAGGTGTATGAGATCGTCTGGGGCGTCGAGCTCGATCCGTCGAATTTTCACCGCAAGGTCACCAGCTCACCCGGATTCCTCGTGCCGACAGGGACCCGAGCGGAAGGGACCGGAGGACGCCCGGCCAAGCTCTACCGCGCCGGAACCGGGATTCGACTGCACCCGGCCCTTTTGCGCGACTCGGTGGCCGACGAGCCGCATGACACCCATGCCCCATCACGCAGAGCAGGAAAGGCGCCGAATCGCCGATGAACACCGCTCACGACACTGCGCTGGGCACGGTGGTCATTTGCACCGCCGTGGCCGACGAGTACCGAGCCGTACGCGAGCACCTGGTCGAGCCGCTCGACGAACGCCAGGAACGGGGCACCCTCTACCAAGTTGGCGCCTTCCCCACCGATCGCGGCTCCTGGACCGTGGTACTGACCCAGACCAACGCTGGCAACACCGAGGCCGGCGTCCAGCTCGACCGCGCTATCGGCGCGTTCCGCCCGCAGATCGTGTTCTTCGTCGGTGTGGCGGGGGGCATCAAAGATCTCAAGCTCGGGGACGTCGTTGCGGCCGACACTGTCTACGGCTACGAGTCCGGTAAGGACACCGCAACCGGATATAGGCCACGTATCAAGACCTACCCGAGTACCTACCAGCTCGTCGAACGCGCAAACCAAATCGCCCGGGACGACGCCTGGCAGCACCGGATCTTGCCTGCTACGCCTACACCCCTGCCGACAGCGCTGGTCAGGCCGATCGCGGCCGGCAGCAAGGTCGTCGCCGACCAGCGGTCGGCCACTGCAGACTTTCTACGTGAGCACTGCGGCGATGCCGTCGCTGTCGAGATGGAGGGGCACGGCTTCCTCTACGGCGCTCATCTGAACAGCGATGTTGTCGCACTGGTCGTACGCGGTGTTTCCGATCTGCTCAGCGATAAGACCGGGGAAGCTGATCGCGAATGGCAGCCGATCGCCTCCCGGCACGCCGCCGCGTTCGCCCTCGAACTGCTGAGTCGGGTGCCAAAGACCGGCACTGAACGCGAGCGGGCCCGAGACAAAGACTGTAAGGCGCTACGCGAGGTCACAGAATCGAACCTCCGCGCCCTCGCCACCCACACGACGTTGCCGGGAGCGGCCGAGGGTTCCGCCATCGATCGCGCGGAGCTCCCCGCATTGCTCGCAACAGCCGACACCTTCGTCCTGACCGGCGAACCGGGTTGCGGCAAGACAGGTTTGCTGAACCAACTGGCCCACAAGATGATCGACCGTGGCGATGACGTCGTCCTTCTGACCGTCGATAGCATCGGGTCGGAAGCAGGCTCGATTCGCGATGACGTTCAGCTGAGCCAGTCGTTACTCGCCGTACTCCGCGAATGGGTCGGCGAATCACACGCCACCTTGTTCATCGACGGGTTGGACGCCTCCCGAGGTGGTCCTCTCCCCTGGCTGGTCAGGCTGATCCACGGACTCGTCGGTTCGCGATGGCAAGTGATCGCGACGATGCGGCAGTTCGACCTCCGCCACAGTCCGGTATGGACCGACGTATTCTCCGGACCACCGGTCTCGGATCAGCGGGAGCACGTCGACGAAACGCTTAGGGGCGTCCGCCACTTCCTGCTCGGGAACATCTCGCCCGATGAGCTCACCGCGCTCGCAGGTAAGCATGCCAGTGTCGCGCAACTGACCTCCAGCGCGAGCGAGCACATGCTCGACCTCATTCGCAACCCCTTCAACCTCCGGCTCGCCTGTGAACTGCTGATCGCCGGAGTCAGCCAGGCTTCGCTGGCCGAGGCACGCGACCAGCTCGAGCTATTGCAGGGGTACTGGCGTGTCCGCGTAACCCAGGACACTGACAGCGAGGCACGCCTGCGGGCGCTGGAATGTCTCAGCGGGACGATGCTGGAACGGCGAACTCTCGGCGCGAGCGGCCGCTGCGTACCCCATGCACTCCTCGATGCGAGAACCGCTCTCGTCCAGGACGGAGTACTCCATGAGCTTCCGGGCCGTCTGAAAGCCAGCGGGTCACCGTTCCTCGCCTACTCACACCACATCCTCTTCGACTACAGCGTCGCCGCGCTCATCTTCGCCGTCGATGACGAATCACAGCTGGTAGCACGGCTGCAAGATGATCCCAATCTCGTGATTGTGGCACGACCGAGCATCGACCTGCACCTGGCTGATCTCTGGCACGTCGATCAAGACCGCTCCACCTTCGCAGCCACGATCGCAGCGCTGGCGCGACATGGCGACAGCCTCGCAGGGGTCGCCGCGGTGCGGATTCTCGTTTCCGAGGCCTCAGCAGACGATGACCTGCGATGGCTCATAGACCTCTCGCACAGCGACACTGTGACGTTCTCGACGATCATCGGGTGGATCGCAGGTGTTCTGGACGCAGAGGACGAAGCAGCTCGTGAACGCGCCGGCAGCAAGGTCGGGTTGTGGACCAAGGTGCTTGCCAGCGCCACCGCACAGGTGCCAATCAACTTCGAGATCGCACTGGTGAACCAGACGTTTCGCCTACTGAAGCAGATCGACAAACTATCGACGATGCATCCCGGGACAGTAGCGGCTTACGTGTGGGCGGAATGCGTGGCCAACTTGATGTCCGTAGCGCTCGAGGAACCGGCCGAACGTGAACGGCTCGCCACCGCAGCGGCGAGATTTCTCCCCCGTGTGATCGCGATCGAGCCCTCACACAACCATCTCCTCAAAGCGACACTTGAGCCGGAGATCATGGAGCTCTGGTCACCTCGCTATCTCTACCACTATGTGGAGGCCGTCGACGCGATCGCCGCCGCAGACCCTGACCTGGCCCGTGACTTGCTCGTGCAAGTACTTCGATGGAGCGACGACAGCGACGACGTCAGTCCTTTGATCCAGGGCATAGTGACGATGACCACGACTCGGCGGCAGGACCTCGAGACGGCGAAGTACGAGATCGGGCGGAAAATGGCCGCATTCATTTCCGCCGCGGACATCGCGCGCTCCATCGAAGTCCTTGCCGAGGCCCTCCGCCCGGACTCCGATGAGCTGACCACGGAAGTCGGCGGCTATATGATCTCCGTGCGGGCCGCCCAGGGCCAAGTCGACCGCTACGGCTCCTGGCTCCAATACGGCCCGGGCCACGGCGCCGCGAAAGGCATCCTCACCGCGTTCGTCACTGCCTTGCTCGAAGTATCCACCGGAGATGCCGACCTCGACGCACTCGTCGACGACCTGGTCCGTCGGATCCGGCACCCCGAGGCCTGGCAGGCACTGCTGGCCACCGCCGCGGAGAGCCCCGCCGACTTGGGGCACGCATTCCTGCCCGTGTTGAAGAGCGGAGGACTGATCGCGCACTCGCAGACCCGTGCCGCCGCCGGCAAGTTGATCCGGGCAGTCGGTCCCTCGATCTCCACAGCCGAGGAGCACGATCTTGAACAAGCCATCCTGACTGGCCCTACCCATTTTCGACACCCGTCGGACGAAGTAACGGAACACTTCTTGGACCAGCTGTGCGGTTGCCTCGACATCGACAAGATCCAAGATTCCGCACTCGCCGAGCGAACACGTCTGCAGGCCGAAGCCGACGGACCACCCCCCATCCCCCAACCTCACGGGCCCGTTACGAGCATCGACCCCCTCACCTTGCAGGATTACCTTGGGAAACAGGACGCCGAACTCAGTGACCTCCAGCAACGTGAGGCGCTCGATACGCTCCGAAACCTGGTCGACACGCTGCCTACCACCCCGTCTCCGGATCAGAAGACAGCTCTCGAGCAGGCACTCCGGCAGGCGCTTGCCGTCGGAATAGGCGGCCCCGGCCACCGCCTGCCAGGCGCTGAAATGATCTTCCGAGCCATCGAAGCTCTAGTCCGCGCAGAACCACCGGAGCCGGACTCCGACTTGGCCAAATTGATCGTTCCCCTACTGCTCTCCGCAGCTGGCCCGGACAACGAACCGGACGAGGAAGGTCCCAAGTCATGATGTCCTGGACACCAACCCCTAAGCGTACAGCTATCAACACGCTGGCAACCCTTTGGTGTCAACCCGCCTGGCAGTCGTCGCAGCACGCGGACTCGATCCGTGAGATTCTCCGGGACAAGGCCGACGATGCCGACGACGTCATCCGGCTCCACGTCGCTCAGGTGGCGCGGCGGCTTTCCATCGAACCAGAAGCTGGGTTTGGGCTCGTGCGCGACCGTCTTCTCGTCGAAAAGCAGTCTCTTGTCGCCACTGTCCTCCTCTGGGAGCTTTGGGACTGCGGCTCAGATCGGCCCGAGGAGGTCGATGTTGTCCTAGCAAGCCTCGTGAAACAGGAACCTTGGACGCTGCTGCTCAACGAGACCCAATCCAATTCGGATCACCTCGAACCACTCGACATCATCACCTCACTCGCCTTGGTGCTCGCCATCCGACATCAGACGCCCGCCGCCCAAGAACTGGTCAGAACCTGGCTCTCCGATCCCATCGCGACGGCGGCCGCCCAGCACGCTGTCGGCAATCTGCGCGCATGGACTGAACTGCCATCTGGACAAGCCACGGAGCGCGCACGTGCATTCGACATGCTGGAAGCTGCGACCGCTGCATTGGCTCAACTTCGCCATTCAGCAGCTGACTCCCCAGATCAACTGGACAGAATCTTTGCCACGGCAGACCTCATTTCCCGCAACATCAACTTCGCCTCCGAAGCGGTTCTAAGGAGCGGCGGCCATCCCACCGAAGATCGCGAATTTGCCGCGAGAGCCCTCGCCGTGTTGGATGGGATTGCTCAGTTCAAGCATCCCTCGATCACACACTTCTTGATCGAAGCACTAAGCCATCTTGCCGCCGCCGACCCGTCTCAAGCCTTCCACACAGCAGCAACAGCGGTGGACACAGGCGATGAATACACGTATGACTCAGTCGCAGCCGCCGAAACGACCAAATTCATAGAGCGCTACCTGGCCGAGTTCCGCGAAGCTGTGATCGCTGACGACAAGCTGCTGACGGCGATCCGGTCGGTACTCCACGCTTTCGTCGACGCTGGCTGGCCTTCGGCCATTTCCCTCGCCTATCGGCTGAGTGAGGCGTTTCGATGAGGACTACTAACGGCGAACCACGGTGTCAACCTGATACCCGTGTCTGTGCCCCGGGTCAGGCAACACTTCTCCCCATGTACAGAGCAATCTGCCCACCGTGAACTGCGCCGAGCGGGCAGGAATCGTCTGAAGATCAGGGCTGCAGGTCGCGTGACGTAGGTACCTGCCCAACTTGCGGTGGGCAGTCGAGCTTGCGGAACTCGGCCCATTGGCGGCTCACCTCGGCCCAGATGACCTGCTGTTCAGCATAGAAGCTGTCCAGTTTCTCTCGCTTGAGGTCGATGGCCGGCGTCGTGACGAGGTAGTAGTCCAGGTCGTCGCGTACCCGGTTCATGCGGCACTGAGACTCTTCCATCAACAGCTGACGCGAGCGCCAGTTGCAGAAGGCTTCGAGGCCGCCCAGCAACGCTACCGCAGCACAAGCGGCAGCGCCCATGAAGCACGATCCGGGATCTGCGGTATCCCGAGCACGACCGTCGAAGCAGCCGTCACAATGAGCGTCGCGACTCGTACCCGACCCGCGGGCACCCGGTAGCGCTTCTTGCGGGAGTTCAGCCATTCCATGTCAGCCGATACAAGATCGCGAAACCTAACATCGCCTCGCGCAAGGAAACTTCAGGCATCCGCCCCATCAGCGCCAGATAACCCTTCTCAGATAACAGTTCTCCGGTGTCACGGTCCTTCGCTCTCATCGCACAAGCCTTTCCGTCCCGGATCCTTCTGGCAGGTCAGCAACCACCTGCAGAGCCGACTGCACGCGCACAGACAGCTGGCTCCGCTAGGTCAAGTCGAACGCGATGCGGCACGCTCCGGTCGTTTCGCTGCAGCTTCATCTGTCGGGTGTGTCCTGCATCCGGCACTGTCCGGTTCGCGCCCGATTGCTGCGATCCGGCGGTATCGCCCCTCGCGCACATCAGATCGTGCGTGGTCCCGTGACACCGGCAAGACGGCGGCGGGCCCAAGACAGCGTGCACGGGTCCCACACGGCGTCACGCTCCAGCAGCAGTCGCAGCAGACGAAATTCACCCGGCACTTGTTGCATCTCCTTCCACACAGTGGCGAACGGCCATCGCTGCAGTTGAGCTCGCATCCCCTCGGCCCAGATCTGCCATGTGGAGTCACCAATCCAGCCCTTCTCGCGAAGTTCCAGCTGGTCCTCGCACAACCGCACGTACGCCCGCATCACTCTCTCGTCATCTTCACCGACGTCCCGCATCGGCACCCCACGCAGCGCATCAAGCGACAGCTTGTCCATCAACGCCCAGTAGCGTTGAACGTAGAGCGTCTCGAACTGACGGCGACGTTGCTGCTGCGATGCCCGCAGCGACAGCATCGCCAGGAACACGCTCACCGTCGTGATGACGCTGGCGATGTTCTGGATCACACGTCCACCTCACCCGAAGCAGAGCCACCGTCGAGAAGGCAGCCCCATCTCACGGGTTGCTTACACGGCGGCCGTGCCTGGAGCGCAGACCACGCGAAGGCGCCGAGGCCACCACCGCGCCGGGTAAAGGTGTGCCACGTCGTCATCGCCATTTCAATCACGCCAGTGCTGTCGATCCCGGCACGAGAAACGTCACCACGACCGCGGCTGATGTGACCAAACTGAAATGGTCATCTGCTGCTCTGGCAGGCGGCCACAGCCACCACGGGTTCCGCACAAATGCGCGGCGCAGACGGCCCAGTCCAGCTCGTCGACAGCCCGGCTGACACATGGCGCACTGGAGCGTGGTTTCGATCAGCACCAGTTGCTCACCGACCGCGACGGCCAGCGACGCTCGGCCTTCGGCACCGGCCTCGGCCGCGGCGACCTGCTGGCCGCACGCTCCCGCCGCCCACTACGCTTCGGGCGACCGGACCGCCCGTGGATCACAGGTGGTGCGTACCGACTGCGGCTTCCGACGGAAGTTCGACAACCTGTTCCACCTCCGCCTCAGACCGCGGACTCGACAACTCAATCGAGCTGGCCAAAGCCAGCTCGCGCGATAGCGCTGGACCGACGTCCGCCCAGCCGATCAACAGCAGCGGGCCTACGGCGTCAAACAACGCTCGCCCGACGTCACCCGCGATGAGTGGCTCAGCAACGTTCAGCGCGGGTGACGATGCTCGACGCCACCAGCAACCGCTGCGCTGGCCGGACCGCTTCCGCCCCGGCGCCGCGAGTCGCCGGATGGCGGATAGCGATCAACAGGCCGAGCACGGAAATTGAACCTTCTCGAAACACACCTTCGCTTTCCGTTCCATGCGCTGTCCCAGGAGCCACTCGGTCATGACGACCGACCTCGGACATCGCCCAAGCCTGGTAGACACCTCATTCCGAGACACAGCGCGCCTACGCTGATTGCATATGCGAACACCATGAGCATCTCGCGATCAGCCCGCCGGAGCTCAGGCTGTCATCAAGGGCGACCTGGCCAAGCTGCCGGATCACGCCGACCAGCTCGTGCGCGACGAGGTTCGACCGCCACTCGTTGTCCGCAGCCTGGAAGTCACGGGCCCGATCACACCCGCGCCGTCCGGCGGCACCGGTTCGGGACGACCGGGCTCCCGCCGCGGCATGATCGGTTACGATCGGCTGCCAGCCAGCGGAAACCACTCACGATGGATGCACACAGTGACCGGCGGACCACACGTCTCAGTACCCATCGGGCTCCATGCATCCCGCTGGACCACCATGGCTCCGCAACGGTCGGTCCTGCTCGTAGCCCACAACGTGACCACGGTGAACCGATTGCTGGACGTGCTCCCCGCGTTCGAGAACGACCCCCGCATCCAGCTCGTGGTCACCGCGATCGACGCCGACCCCTTCCAGGATGGCCTCGCGAAAGCGCTCATCGGCACCGGCCTCATCACCATCCCCTGGGAACAGGCGAAAAACACCCCGTTCGACCTGGCCATCAGCGCCAGCAACCACGGCGACCTGGCCGACATCCCGGCGCGCCGAGTGATCTTGTCCCACGGAATTGGATATACTAAATACCCTCCGACCAGGGACCAGGGACCAGGGACCAGGGACCAGGGACCAGGGACCAGGGACCAGGGACCAGGGACCAGGGACCAGGGACCATTCGGCCTCTCGCCGGAATGGCTGCTCAGCGGTGGCGTACCGATAGCGGACGCGTTCGTGCTGTCGCATACCGATCAGCTCCGCCTCCTCGAAGAAACCGTCCCCGCCGCCGCACCGACGGGTGTGGTGGCCGGAGATCCGTGCCTGGACCGGATTCAGGCCAGCCTGCCGTTGCGGCAGCGGTACCGGGCCGCGCTCGGCATCGGTGACCGCGCACTGGTCCTGCTGACCTCGACCTGGTCCCGGCGTTCGCTGCTGGGCGCGAGGCCCAACCTCCCCCGGGAGCTGCTCTCCGAGCTGTCCCCGGACTCCCACGTCGTGGCCCTGGTACTGCACCCGAACATCACGCACGGCCAGGGAGCAGCCTCCGTCCGGCAGTGGTACGCCGACTGCCTCCGCTCCGGCATGCTGATTCTCGACGAAGTGGACGGCTGGCGGGCCGGTCTCGTCGCCGCGGACGTGGTCATCGGCGACGTCGGCTCGGTGAGCGGGTATGGCGCGGCCATCGGACGACCGACTCTGATCGGCGCGTTCGACAAGGTGCCGCCGAACACAGCGATCGCCGCGCTCGGCGCCATCGCACCTCGGTTACCACTCCACGGCCCCTACATGCCGGCCATCGCGACCGCTAGCGCTACCTCGGCGTCAGAGCTGTTCGCACCAGTGACGGAACTCGCGACCTCCGCCCCGGGAGAGTCGCTTTCCTTGCTGCGCACATGTTTCTACGAACTGATGGACCTGACGGAGCCGAAGCACGAAGTCGCGATCGCGCCGGTCTCTTCCATCGACATCGCCACCCGCTACGACGGGGCCGGTGCTCACTTCGTGCACCACGAGGTCGACGTCGAACGACGGCTCGTGCGGTTGTCCCGCCGGCCGGCCGAGGTTCAGCGGTCGGGCCGGGACGACGACACCGACCTCCACCTCAGCAGCTCCGTCGACTACCCGATCAGGTCGCTTCGCACCGGCTCGGCGGTGCTCACCTGCCGGCCGGAGGATCCGGGCACCGACCGCGAAGGCTGGCACCAGAACGTCTTCGCCCGGCATCCCCGATGTTCGGTCAGCGCAGTCCCCGCCGGGGAGACGGTGATCGCCCAGCTCAGGTCCGGGCCCACGCTCACGCTCACGGCACCGGCGGTCCCGCCGGAGGTGCTCGCCTCCATCCCGCACGCGTGGCGAGCAGCCGGACTCGATCCACTCGAACTCGCCCCCGGCGTCCTGCTCGTGCTGTCCGGCAACGAGCACCAGGTCGCGGTGACGGCCGGCCCCCGATAGGAGCCGGGTTACCCCTCGGCCTGGCCGCGCAGCTCCTTCGCACGATCGCGATAGGCACGGGCTTCCCCCGGCCGCTGCTGCGAGCCAGCCAGGTCGCCGAGCTTGTCGAGCACGTCGGCCGCGTTCTTCGGCATCGCCCGCCGTTCGTAGATGGTGCCGGCTGTCAGCCATCGTGCCTCCGCTGCGGGCTCATCACCGGCTTTCAGCTCCAGGTCGCCGAGCAGCTCTTCGCAACGGGCGAGGTTCGGTGCATCCCGATCCTGCTGGGCGAAGTACTCCTTCGCTTGGCTCAGCGCGAGTTCGGCGTCGTCGAAGGACTCCAGTTTCCACGCCACCCGGGCCAGGTGCATCCGCAGCAGCGCGGCGGCCCGTTGTTCCTGGACGGGGTCATCCATGAGGTCCACTGTGGACAATGCCAGAGTCAGCGAATCCCGTGCTTCCGTGAGGCGGCCGAGGCCTTCGTAACCAAGCCCCATCCACTCGTGCGCGCTCGAAGTTCCCGGCGCGTACCCGGTGCCGAGGGCGGCGGCCGCGAACCGCACCGCGGCTTCGCCCTCGCCGAGCTGCTCGTGCAGGCCGGCCAGGTCCCGGTTGAGCTGCCACTGCACCGGTGCCGTCCGAGCGAAGTCCAGCGCACGGACGTAAAGGTCGATCAGCGCGGCGGTCCGGCGGGTCTGGTAAGCAAACGAGTAGAGCGCAGCGGGAACCGCCACGGCGAGATCGAACCAGCCGAATTCCGTGCAGCTGTGTGCTGCGGTGAGCAGGTTCAGCCATTCGACCGTGTACTCCTGGGACGCCTTATCGGCATCGTCGTATGCCGACTCGATCGACGCGTAGAGCGCTTCGGACCCCTGCGGTACCGGTCGCGGGGCGTAGGCGCGGTCCAATGCGATCGCACGCCGGGCCAGCCAAGTGGTCGCGCGCTCGGCCACCTCCTGGGCCTGCTCGGGCGACTTCTCCGCGGCGCATTTCGCCGCGTGCTCGCGGAGAAGGTAATGGAAGCGGTAACGCCCGGCGCCGCAGTCCTCGATCAAGAACCGCCGGACCAGCTTCGCCAGCCGGCGCCGCGCTTCCCGCTGGGTACAGCCGAGCACCTCCGCCGAAATCGCCAGGCCGAAGTCGGCCACCGGCATCGCGCCCCACGCCCGGTAGTCGGTCTGCTCATCGTCGGGAAGGTCGCGGTAGATGGCGTCGAAGACCCGCTCGACCGACACCTCCTCATCCTGTTCGAGGTCGGCCAGGCCCAGCGTCGCGACCAGTTCGTGCGGGTCCTCCTCGCCGCTGATGATGCGCCCGGCGCCGACTTTCAGCGCCAAGGGCAGGCCTGTGCACTTCGCGCACAGCATCCTGATGACCTCGTCCGGCACCGCGCCCGCGCCGCCCATCGCCGTGATCAGCTCACCCACCGCGGCGACGTCGAAACCGGTGAGCACGATCCGGGTGAACCCGGCGGCCGCGAGCTCGTCGTGCCGGCTCCGGCTGGTGACGATCACCAGGGCGTTGGAGACGTCGCCGAGCAGCTCCTCGACCTGCCCGGACAGGCTCACGTCGTCGATCACCAGCACCATCCGCTTGCGGGCGAGCAGGCGGCGGGCGACCGCGAGCAGGTCTTCCGGCGCCGCGGGGATCTCCGCCGCCGGTGTGCCGAACTGGACCAGCACCTGCCGGGCGAGATCCTCCGGTGGCACGACCATCCGGGCCGCCGACCCGTGCGCGTCGAGGAACAGCCCACCGTCCGGGTAGTCCCTCAGCAGCAAGTACGCCAGGTGGACCGCCAGGGTAGTCTTGCCGATCGCCGGAGGGCCTGTCACGTGCAGCAGTGTGGGCCGCCCGTCGGCGCGCGCGGTTGCCTGCCCCGCCGTCGCGAGCGCGATCGGGGCGGCCCGGTCCACGCACAACGGATCCCGGGGCAGTGTCCACGGCGCAGCTGGCTGTTCGGTCACGCGTGTCCCTCCTTCGAGCGTGCGGCCGACTTTATCGAGAATGTCGACGTTCCGTAGCGGATTCAGCACATGCGGCGTACAGCCCACAGGTCCAGCAACTGCTCCGCCGCAGCCGCGGCACCGGGCGCGGACGACACCAGCTCCCGCAACCGGCGGACATCGGCAGCCACCCGGGCGGTGCCCACCAGCCGCTCCACCCGCTCGCGCACCTCATGCGCGCCTCCGGCCGGCGCCGCGACCCCCAGCGCGATCAGTCTGGCGGCCGTCCGGCTCTGTTCACGGCTGCGGGGCGCGAGCAGCATGGGCACCCCCGCCGACGCGGCTTCCAGGACCGAGTTCATCCCGCCGTGGGTGACGAGGACGTCGGCGCGGCGGACGAGGTCCGCCTGGGGAATCGACCGCGAGGCAAACACGTTGCCGGGCAAGCGCCCGAGGGCCCCGACCGGCACCGCGCCCGTGGCCAGCACCACCAGCCAGTCGGTGCCGCGGAACGACCGGATGACCGCGGTGAGCTCGGCGGCCCGGCGCGCGAAGACCGTTCCGTAGGACACCACGGCCAGCCGTCGCGCCGGCCGTTCATGGACGATAGGCGGGACCGCTTCCCGAAGCCCGCCCAGCAACGGACCGAGGAACCGGACCGGACCGGCGTTCCGGCGGTTCCCGGGCGTCAGCTCGGCCAATCCGTTGACCAATGCCGGTTCCGCGCCGAGGAACCGCGGCGACGTGGTCCACAGCCACGCGGCGGGCGCCCCGGAGCAGAGCGAGCGCAACCACCGCGCATGCGGGTCGAGCACCACCAGCGAGGGCGGGCCCGCCCTCAACTCTTGCTGCCACACCAGCCGGAACTCTTCGGCGATGCGGCGCCGCTCGGTCGCTGACCGGTACCGGTCAGCGAGGTCCGCGGGTCGCCAGCCCGGCGCCACCCGTGCCCCGCCCGCGGGACCCGTGACAACCGGGACCGCACCCGCCGCACGTACCGCGCCGGCGTATTCGGCGGCCACGACCACCCGCACCGACGCTCCCCGCCGCACCAACTCCGCGGCGACCGCCAGGAACGGGCTCACATGGCCCCGAGCCGGATACGGCACCAGCAGGATCCCCACCGACGAAAGGATACCGGGCCGAGCCGTCCGGGCGCGGTCGTCACTGCATCGGCAGGGTGATGGTCGAGCCGGGCAGGATCTCGTAGTCGATCCTGGTGAGCCGGGACGCCGTGGCGAGGGGTTCACCTGTGCCGGTGTTGCGGGCGTACTGCGGGAACGAGCCGCCGGAGACCTGGACCCGCAGCCGGTGTCCCGGCTTGAACCGCCACGCCGTCGGCCACATCGTCACCTCGGCCGAGCGGACACCGTCTTCGCCGGCCGGGTGGTCCTGCGGGGTGAGGCGCCGCAGCCCGTCGCACACGTTGATCGAGCGGCCCTCCGGGTCGACGTCGCAGAGCCGGACGAACACGTCGGCGTGTTCCGTGCTCGTGCGCAGGCTGATCCGGGCGGACACCGGGCCGATCGCCTCGAGTGGCCGGGTCAGCACCTCGCCGGTGTGGACGAGCACGTCCGGCCGGGCCTCCAGCTTCGTGTTGTCCTTGCGGCCGGCGGATTTCGGGTCCAGGGTCGGCCCGCCGGTGGTGGGTGTCGGGTCCGCCGGGTCGTAGGTGAACCGGCCTGCCCCCTCGCGGGCCGGTTCACCCGCCAGGCCGCCGTCCGGCCGGAGGTACCACGACTGGCCGGTGGTGCCCGGTGGCGGGTACTCGGGATAGTCACGCCACTCGTCCGCGCCGCCGACGTGGAGGCGCACCGGCAGCTCACGCAACGCGCTGGTGTCCCCCGTGACGTGCGCCTTGAACCAGGCGATCGCTTCCGGGATCGCGGTGCCCGCCTGCTTGAACTCGACGTGCGCCCAAGGGCCGACGGTCAGCCGGGGATTACGGCCGGCGGCGCGCATCGCGGCGTAGTCGGCCAGCATGCCGGGGACCAGGATGTCCAGCCAGCCACCGAAAAACGTGGTCGGGGCGGTGATCTCCCCGATCCGGTGCCGGTGGCCGCGCTCGGTCCGCCAGTAGGGCTTCTCCGGGTCGTTGTTGACCAGCCAGTCCCCGAAGAAGCCGACGTCCTTGCCCGTCCCCCGTTCGGCGGCTTCGGACAACGGGAGGTGGCTCATCGCTTTCTGCGCCCGTTTGTCGCCGAGGATCTCGCCGAGGTCGGCGCGCAGCGGGCTCTTGCGTTCGAGGGTGACGGTCCGCGCGGTCCAGCCGAGGGCCGCGCCCAGCAGGAACGACCCGCCGCTGTAGAGGACATCGGCGGAGTTCGAGCCGATGATCATCGGGTACAGGGCGGTGATCCGGTCACCGGCGTCCGGCGCGATGGCCAGCTGCACGTACCCCAGGTAGCTGGCGCCGAAGGTCACCACTTTCCCGTTGTGCCACGGCTGTTTCTCCAGCCAGTCGAGCGTGGCCAGCCCGTCGCGCTTGTCGTCGGCGAACGGAGAGAACTCTCCTCCCGCGCCGTCGGTTCCCCGGACGGTCGCCATCAGGACGATGAAACCGCGCTCCGCGAAACTCTGGTGGATCAGGCGGCTGAGCAATCCGTTTCGCCCGTACGGTGTGCGCACCAGCAACGTCGGCGCGTTCGGCACCCCACGTGGTTCGTACAGGTCCGCGACCAGCTCCACGCCGTCATAGGCGGGAATCCGGAGATCCTTGGTGACCTTGAGCTTCCGGGTGACCGGCGGCGGCAGTTTCAGTGCCCGTTCGAAGATCCGGCTCTGCAACGACATGGTTCCTCCGGTTCAGGGCTGGATGGTGATGCGCTGCTGGCTGGTGTCGTCCAGCCAGTACGCCCGGCCCTCGTCGACGATGAGCAGTTCCTCGAACTTGCAGCCGAATTCGCCGACCCGCAGGTGCGGCTCGACCGCCCACACCCCGGTCTTCGGGCCGTGGTGCAGCGGGCCGAGTTCCTCCGGGAAGACCAGGCGGCGCAGGACGTTCAGCAGGAAACCCGGTCCGTGCCAGCTGGCCATGTAGCCGAAGATCCTGGCGGGCGGGAAGTAGGGGAACCGGGTGAAGAACCTGCCGTGCCGGTAGACGCGGTGGCCCATGACGTGACCGACGTAGCCGTTGACCGCGTTTTCGAAACCGGCGGCCCGGATCTCGCCGTCCACCCAGGCGAAGACATCGCGTGCCTGCTCGGGGTCGGCGAACCGCTCCGGCAGCCGGGTGCGGAGTTCGGACAGGAAGTCCTGCGCGCGTTCGAGTTCGGGGTTCTCGCCCACGCCGACGGTGTAGGCGATATCTCCGGTGTAACCGTCCAGCACGGGAGCGCAGTCGAGGATCGCGACGTCGTTCTCACGCAGGGTGCGGCCCTCGTCGCGGGCGGGTTCCCACTGCGAGTCCGGCGCCAGGGTGCGCGGGCCGAACGCGGCGATGGGCTTGTGCAAGTGCGCGCGGATACCGTGGTCGCGCAACCAGTCCGTCATCCAGCGCTGGGTACGGCCCTCGGTCCAGCCGGGCCGCAGCTCGGAGGCCGCCGCCTGGGCACAGCGGAACGAGAGCCCCTGCGCGGTCCTGAATCCGTCCACTTCGGACGGTGTCGGGGTGGTGGACGACGCCGTGCGCCGGCCGGAGAGCCAGTGCGCGACTCGGCCGCCCTCGGTGTTCTGCTGGATATCGGTCATGGTCGTCCTCGCCGGGCGGGGGTCCGCTGTCCCCCAGCACCGTAAGCGCGCGAGGTGCGCCACCGGAAACACCGAATCGGCCCCGGATGCACAGCCAAAAGCTGTCAATGACGGTTAGGGCGTGTCTGATAAAGGTTTCGGTTGGTGGCTGGGATGCTGCCGGTTGTGTCACGGTTTCGGTTGCTTTCAGACGATGAGTGGGCGTTGATCGAGGGTTTGCTGCCGGTCCGTACCGGTAAACAAGGCAGGCCGTTCTCCGATGCGCGGGCGATGGTCGAGGGGATCATCTACCGGTATCGGTGCGGGATCGCGTGGCGGGACGTGCCCGAGGTGTTCGGTCCGTGGCAGACGATCTAGACCTGGCACCGCCGGATGGCCGGCGACGGTACGTGGGACACCGTGTTGCAGCGCCTGCTGAGTACCGCGGACGCGGCCGGGCAGATCGACTGGGCAGTATCGGTCGACTCGACGATCGCGCGGGCGCATCAGCACGCCACCAACGTCAGCCGTCCCACAGGGGGCTGGGTCGAACTACACGGATCTGCTCACCGAGCCGCCTGATCATGCGATCGGCCGCTCCCGCGGCGGCTGGAGCACGAAAGTGCACCACCGGGCTGGGCACGGTCGGGCACGTACTCGTCCCGACCGTGTCCGGGGCGACAAGGCCTATTCCTCCCGCGCGATCCGTGGACATCTGCGCGCTCGTGGCATCGTCGCGGTGATCCCCGAACCTGCCGATCAGGCCGGGCACCGCAAACGCCGGGGCTCAAGCGGTGGTCGTCCACCGGCGTTCGACTCGGTGGACTACCGCGGCCGCAACGTTGTCGAGCGCCGGTTCAACGAGCTCAAACAATGGCGTGGCCTGGCCACCCGCTACGACAAGCTAGCCATCGTCTACCGGTCCGCGGTCGTCCTCCACACAGTGATCACCTGGACAAAGGCATTGTCAGACACGCCCTAGCTGCTCGGCCACGCCTCGAACGGGTGCTCGATCTTCGCGATCAACTCGGTTTCGGTGTCGCGAACCGCGCGTGCGGCGGCGATCAGGCTGTCGATCACGGCGTTGCGGCGGTCGGCGTGCCAGGCGATCGCCAGCGGGGAGCCGCGGAGCTCCGGGATGGCGACATAACGGACGCCCGAGTGGGGCGTGTACCGCCGGATCGAGCCGACCGTGATCGCGCACGCGGCGCCGGCGGCCACGATCTCGTTCTCCTCGGTCTGCGAGTGGGTCTCGATCAGGCGCGGCCGAGCCTGGCCCGCCCGGTGTTCGACGAGCGTCCAGTAGTCCTGCCAGGCGGTGTCCGCGGTGATGCCGACCGCGAAGGGCTGGTCGAGCGCGAGGACGTCGCTGAGGCTGACCTCGTCGTGGGCGGCCAGGGGATGTCTCGCCGAGAGCGCGATGACGCGGGGTTCGACGAAGAGGGTCTCGTATTCGACGCGCGGGGCCGAAACCGGCGGCCGGATGATGGCGATGTCGGCCCAGCCGTCCATCAGCCCGGCCGAGGTGTCACTGAAGTCGAATTCGCGCAGCTCGAACTTGACGGCGGGGAACCGCTCGCGGAACTCGGCCAGCAGCGGCGCGGTGAGTTCGAGCGCGGCGGCGACCACGAAGCCGATCTTGATGGTGCCGATCTCGCCCCGCGCCGCCTGCCGGGCGTCTTCGACGGCCTGGTCGAGGATCGTCAGCGCGGTCTTCGCGGCGGCGAGGAAGGCCTCGCCGGCCGTGGTGAGCTCGACCTTGCGGGTGGTGCGGCGGAGCAGCTCGACCCCGATCTCGTCCTCGAGCTGCCGGATCTGCGCGCTCAGCGACTGCTGCGCGATGTACAGCCGGTTCGCCGCGCGCCCGAAATGGAGCTCTTCGGCCACGGCGATGAAGTACCGGAGCTTGCGCGAGGACAGATCCACAGCCGGGGACTGTAACTCAAGCCGGAAAGCACTGTTTCAGTTCGAGGCGGTCGGCGTGTCACCGTGGTGGCCGGCCCGCCGCGGCTCCGGACCTGGAGAAACCGTCGTGCCGGACCCGGCGGCCGGTGCCACGCCCGTGGCCCGCCCGGGCCCCCGCGACCTCGGAAGGTTCGTCATGACCACCATCGCCCAGGCCCTCACCCGCGGCGCGGCCCGGCATCCCGAGCGGATCGCGGTCACGCTCGACGACCACGAACTGAGCTACCGGGCCCTCGACGAGGCGAGTGCCCGCGTGGCCGCGCTGCTGCGGGCGCGGGGAGTCCGCCCCGGCGACCGGGTCGGCATCATGCTGCCCAACGTGCCGTTCTTCGCCGCCGCCTACTTCGGCGTGCTGCGGGCCGGTGCGATCGCGGTGCCGATGAACATCCTGCTGAAGCCCCGCGAAGTGGCCTACTACCTCGCAGACTCCCAGGCTGCGCTGCTGTTCGCCTGGCACGAGGCCGACACCGGCGCGCCGGGAACGGACTGTGTCGAGGTCGGGCCCGACGCGTGGGAGACGCTGCTGGCGGGGTTCGGCCCCGTCGACGGCGTCGTCGAGCGCGACGGCACGGGCACCGCGGTCATCCTCTACACCTCGGGCACGACCGGACGCCCCAAAGGCGCCGAGCTGACCCACGACAACCTGCGCCCCAACACCGACGCCGCGATCGAGCTGATGTCACTGGACCAGGACTCGGTGGTGCTCGGCGCGCTGCCGCTGTTCCACGTGTTCGGCCTGACCTGCGGGCTCAACGCCACCATCACCGCGGGTGCCAAGCTCACCCTGGTCCCCCGGTTCGCCCCGGCCGCGGTACTGGGCGTGGTGGCCCGCGACCGCGTGACCTGTTTCCAAGGCGTGCCGACGATGTACTCCGCGCTGCTGGCCGTCCCGGACCGGGAACGCTACGACGTCTCGAGCCTGGACGTCTGCGTGTCGGGTGGATCAGCGCTGCCCGGGGAGGTCCTGCGCCGGTTCGAGCAGACATTCGGCTGTCCGATTCTCGAAGGCTACGGCTTGTCGGAGACGTCACCGATCGCGTCGTTCAACTTCTCCGACCGGCGCAAGGCCGGGTCCATCGGAACGCCGATCGCCGGGGTGCGGATGCGGATCGTCGACGACGCCGGGGCCGACGTCCCGCCCGGCGAACCGGGCGAGATCGTCATCAGCGGCCACAACGTGATGAAGGGCTACTGGAACAAGCCCGCCGAGACCGCGGCGTCCATCCGGGACGGCTGGTTCCACTCCGGTGACATCGGCCGGATCGACGAGGACGGCTACTTCTTCATCGTCGACCGCAAGAAGGACCTGATCATCCGAGGCGGGTACAACGTCTATCCCCGCGAGATCGAGGAGGTGCTCTACGAACGCCCGGCCGTGCAGGAGGCGGCCGTCGTGGGCGTCGAGCACGCTGAACTCGGCGAGGAGGTCGGCGCGGCCGTGGCGCTCAAAGCGGGCACGCGGGTGACCGCCGATGAGCTGCGCGAGTTCGTCAAGGACCAGGTCGCCGCCTACAAATACCCCAGGGTGATCTGGTTCGTCGACCGGTTGCCCAAGGGCGCGACCGGCAAGATCCTCAAACGCGCCATCGAGAAGCCGGCGACGGTGCCGTCATGACCTGGACGAACTGGGCGGGCGACCAGCACTGCGCGCCGGCACGGACAGCGCGCCCCGCGAGTGAAGAGGAGGTGCCCGGATCGTCACGGACGCCGCCGCACGCGGGCTGAAGGTGCGCGCGGCCGGTTCCGGGCATTCGTTCACCGACGCGGTCTGCACCGACGGCGTGCTCGTGGACACCTCGGGGCTGCGGCGCGTGCTCGCCGCCGATCCCGGCAGCGGCCTGGTGACGGTCGAGGCGGGAATCAAGCTGCATGAGCTGGGCAAGCACCTCGCCCGGCTCGGGCTCGCGCTGGAGAACCAGGGCGACATCGACGCACAGGCGCTGGCGGGCGCGCTGGCGACCGCGACCCACGGCACCGGCGCGCGGTTCGGCAACCTGTCCTCGCGGGTGGCCGGGATGCGGGTGGTGACCGCATCCGGCGAGGTCGTCGAGCTGACCGCGGACACCGACCCGGACGGGCTGCGCGCGGCCCGGGTGTCCGTCGGCGCGCTCGGCGTGGTGACCGCGGTGACGCTCAGGACCGTGCCGCAGTACACCCTGCACCGCCACGACCGGCCGCTGCCGCTCGGGGAAACCCTTGCGCGGCTGGACGAACTCGCCGGCGCCAACGACCACTTCGAGTTCTTCCTCTGGCCCTACACCCGGACCGCGGCGACCAAGACCACCAGGCGCGGCCAGGAGCCGGCCCGGCCACAGGCGTCCTGGAAACGCCGGCTCAGCGAAGACCTGATCGAGAACAGGCTGCTGGAGACGATCTCCCGCGTCGGGCGTGCCCGGAATTCACTGGTACCGCGGCTGAACCGGCTCCTGGCCTCGTCCATGGGGGAAGGCCGCCTGCAGGACCACGCTTACCGCGTCTACGCCACGAAGCGGACGGTCCGGTTCAACGAACTGGAGTACGCGATCCCCCGCGTCCACGCGCGGGAGGCGCTCGAGCGGGTGCTCGACCTGGTGGAGCGGCGGAAGCTGCCGATCCTGTTCCCGTTCGAGACGCGGTTCGCCGCCGCCGACGACGCTTTCCTCTCCCCCGCCTACGGCCGCGACACCTGCTATCTCGCCGTCCACCAGTACACCGGCATGGAGTTCGAATCGTTCTTCCGCGGTGTGGAAACGATCATGGACGACTACGACGGCCGCCCGCACTGGGGCAAACGGCACTACCAGACCGCCGCGACGCTCCGCGGGCGCTACCCGGGGTGGGACCGGTTCCAGGCCGTACGAGCCCGGCTCGACCCCCACGGCCTGTTCACCAACGACTACGTCCTCCGTACGCTCGGACCGGTAGACCACACCGCCGTTCAGTCCATTATGGACGAGCAAGGGCGGTCGAGCGCCCTGGAGGCCGACGATGCTTGACGTGCTCGTGATCGGTGCCGGCCCGGGTGGCCTGGCGGCCGCGGCGGAGCTCGGCCGGCGAGGCCTGCGGGCCACTGTCGCCGACAAGGCCGACGCGGTGGGCTCCGCCTGGCGCCGGCACTACGAACGGCTGCACCTGCACACGATCCGCTGGAACTCCCACCTGCCGGGCCTGAAGATCCCGCGCGCGTACGGCCGCTGGGTCGCCCGCGCGGATGTGGTGCGCTACCTCGGCGACTACGCCGCGTACCACCGCCTCGACGTCCGGCTCGGGGTCACGGTCAGCGGGCTGGAGCGGGACGGCGGCGGCTGGATCGCCCGCAGCCCTCAGGGCGACGTCCGGGCCCGGTTCGTCGTGGTCGCGACCGGCTACAACCACACCCCCGACATCCCCGCGTGGCCTGGGCGCGAGACCTTCGACGGCGAGTTGCTGCACTCCGCCGGCTATCGCGCTCCCCAGCCGTACGCGGGGCGTGACGTGCTCGTCGTCGGGAGCGGGAACACCGGCGCCGAGATCGCCGTCGACCTCGTCGAAGGCGGCGCGGCGTCAGTCCGGCTCGCCGTGCGGACAGTGCCGACCTTCGTCCGGCGCCAAGCCGGTCCGCTGCTCGACAACAGCACCATCGGCATCGTGCTGCGCAGGCTCCCGGTCCGGCTCGTCGACCACGTCATCGCGCTGTCGAGCCGGCTGACCACGCCCGACCTGTCGGCGCACGGCCTGGCGCGGCCGGGAGCCGGGGCCTACACCCGGCTGCTGGCCGACGGCGCGGTCCCGATCATCGACGTCGGGCTCATCGACGCCCTGCGGGCGGGCCAGGTCGAGGTCGTCGCGGCGGTCAGCGGTTTCGACGGAGACAAGGTCATACTCGCCGACGGCACCGCGATCGCGCCGGACACCGTGATCGCGGCGACCGGCTTCCGGCAGGGCCTCGACGAGCTGGTCGGCCGGTTCGTCCTGCTCGACGAGCGGGGCCGGCCGGCCGTCCACGGGGCGCGGACCCACCCGAACGCCCCGGGCCTGTACTTCACCGGCTACACCAACCCCATCAGCGGCATGTTCCACGAACTCGCGCTCGACGCCCGCCGCATCGCGCGGGCGGTCCGGCGCGAGGCCGGATGACCGCGACCACGGAGGTGCTGATGAACACCGAGCAGCCAGTCGGCTCGGTCGCCGAGCTGTGGCGGTTCCCGGTCAAATCGATGCTGGGCGAACGGCTCGACACCGTCGAGCTGACCGGCACCGGCATCGCGGGCGACCGCGCCTACGCGATCTTCGACCCGGCCACCGGCAAGGTCGCCAGCGCCAAGCACCCCCGGCTGTGGCCGGACATGTTCGGCTGCCGGGCCACGTTCGTCGCGCCACCCCGCCCCGGCGAGCCACCGCCCCCGGCCCGCATCGAACTCGCCGACGGCACCGTCGTGCGCACCGACGCCCCCGGCGCCGACGACGTGCTGTCCCGGTTCTTCGGCCGCGAGGTACGCCTGATCAGCGCTTCGCCCGAGAAGTACCTGATCGACGAATACCACCCCGACCTCGAACACCTGAACCCGCAAGGGGATCGCGACGTGGTCGTCGACCAGCCGCTGGGCGCCGCCCTGTTCGGCGCGCTCGGCCGTCCCTCGGTGGTCCCGCCGGGCGCGCTGGTCGACCTGTTCCCGCTGTCGGTGCTGGCGACCTCCAGCCTGCGGCGCTTCGCCGAACTGGAGCCGGACGGCGAATGGGACACCCGCCGCTTCCGTATGAACGTGATCGTGGAAACCCCCGGCACCACCTTCGCCGACAACGCTTGGGTGGGCGGGAACCTCGCTTTCGGCACCGGTGCGGCACTCGACGTCGCCGTCCCGACACCCCGATGCGTGATGACCAACCTCGCCCTCGACGAACTGCCGCGCAACCCGCGGATGCTCAAAGCGGCCGCCGCACACAACCGCCTCGACATCCTCGGCCTCGGGCTCTACCCGTGCGCCGGCGTGTACGCCGTGCCCACCGCGCCGGGCCCGATCCACATCGGAGACCAGGTCCGGCTGACCTCCGGCGGTAGAACACCGGGCACCGACCGCGAACTCACACCAGACGAGGCGCCGTCGTGATGTCCTCGGCGGTGAGGCGGAACTCGACCGGGTAGGCGTCGGGATCGGTCGCGGTCGCCGGTTCGGTCGAGCGCCACGCGTACCAGCACACGGAACAGGAATTCATCGTCCAGTGGCCGGCGACGGGCGAGTGCGCGACCGTGCCGGCTTCGGTGGACCGGCAACGTGGGCAGATCATCGGGTCAGCTCCCGGAAAAGGCTTTCCCACCCGGCGGATTCCGGATAGGCGCTGACGGGCTGGCTGTATTCGCCGCGCCGGTCCGGGTGCCGCGGGGTGGTGGCGTCGAGGATGAGCCTGCCGGTGACTCCCTGCGGATGCCCCGACGGATCCAGCGGGATCTCGTACATCCTCGGCACGGTGATCGCGTCGAACTCCGGGTTGACCTTGACCGACAGCGCCCACATCACCTGTTCCAGGTTGAACGGGTCGACCGTCTCGTCCACCACGATGACGATCTTCGAGTAGCCGATCCCGTGCGGCGTGGTCAACGCGCGCAACGCGACCACCCGGCCGAACCCGCCGTGCCGCACCCGGGTGGAGATGATGGTGACCAGGCCGTGCGTGTACATCGCGTTGACTGCCTCGACCTCCGGGAAGTCGGCCTTGAGCTGGCGGTGGATCGGCACGGAGGTGTTCAGGGCGAGCAGGTAGTCGATCTCGGTCCACGGCCGGCCGAGGTAGAGGTGCTCGAAGATCGGGTTCCGTCGCATGTGGACGCGCTTGACCGTGACGACCGGCAGCTCGCGACCGCCGGAGTAAGTGCCGGTGAACTCGCCGAACGGCCCCTCGTACTCGCGTTCGGCGTAGTGGACCTCGCCCTCGATCACGATCTCCGAGCCCCACGGCACGTCCAGGCCGGTGTAGGGCGCCCGCACGATCGGGTAAGGCGTCCCGCCCCGCCACGCGCCCGCCATTTCGTACTCCGACTGGTCGTACTCCAGCGGGGTGCTCGCGGCCAGGGTCAGGATGGGGTCGTTGCCGATCGCGATGGCGATGGGCAGGCCCTGGCGCAGCTGCTCGGCGTTGACGATGTGCCGGCCGAAGTCGTGCGGCGGCCCGGACTGGATCCCGAGGTGATCAGGCCCTTTGACCTGCAGCCGGTAGATTCCGACGTTCTGCTTGCCGAAGTTCTCCGGATCCGCGGAATCCCGGGTGACGACGGCGGCCTTGTCGAGGTAGGGCCCGCCATCGGCGGGATTGAGCCGGAAAACCGGCAGCAGCTCGAACAGGTTGATGTCGTCGGCCACCGTGATCTCCTGCCACGGCGCGTCCTCGCGGCGGTCGACCGGCACCGGGAACTTCAGCCAGCGCTCGCCCAGTTCGAAGAACTGCTCCTTGATCGAACTGTTCTTGTCCATCCCGAGCATCAGCGCGTGGTTGGCCCACGAGCCGTGCACGTTGAGCGCGACGCGTGCGTCGCTGAAGCCGTCGATGTTGTCGAACAGCAGCGCGGGCGCGGTCTTGCCGTCGAGATTCGCGACGGCCCGTCCGGCCGCGCCGAGATCCGGTTCCGGTTTGACGGGCCGGTCGATGTGCAGAAGCTGCTTCTCGGCGTCCAGCGCGGCCAGAAAGCCGCGCAGGTCGTCAAAGGGCGGAGGCATGGATCTCCTTTCGGATGGCGCGGGTGCCTTCCCAGCGGAGGGCCCCCGGCACGTCGAGCCCGACCTGGTCGAGGATCCGGGCGACCGTCTGGTCGACGAGGTCCGCGATGCTGGTGGGCCGGTGGTAGAACGCGGGCATGGGCGGCACGATCTGGACGCCCATCCGGGCCAGCGCGAGCAGGTTGTCCAGGTGGATCTCGGACAGCGGCGTCTCCCGGGGAACCAGGACCAGCTTGCGGCGCTCCTTGATGGTGACGTCGGCCGCGCGGGCGATGAGCCCTTCACCGTAGCCGGTCCGGATCGCCGCGACGGTTTTCATGCTGGCCGGCACGACGATCATCCCGTCGGCCCGGAACGAACCGCTGGAGATCGGCGCGGCCTGGTCGTTGGCGGCATGGACCCGGGTGGCGAGCTCCCGGACCTCGGGCACCGAGCGGCCGGTCTCCAGTTCGATGGTGGCCCGCGCCCAGTGGCTCAGCACCAGGTGGGTCTCGACCTCCAGGTCCCGCAACACTTCCAGCACCCGGATGCCGAGGATCGCGCCGGTGGCCCCGGTCATCCCGATCACCAATCGCATGAAGACGCTCCCTGCTGCTCGGCGAGGACCAACATTCCGTACACAGACAGTCCGTATACGGATGATGTTAGAGTGGCGCCGTGAGCACGTCAACGGGTGTGACCGCGGGAACCGCCGACTCGCTCCCCGGCTGGGAGCAACCGGAACTCGCCCTGCGCGGATCAGCCGGCCATCTCCTGCGCCGGGCGATGCAGGTGTACACGGCGCTGTGGACGAGCACTGTTTCCGACAAGCTCACGTCGCCGCAGTTCGCCGTGCTCGCCGTGCTGTCCACTGAGGAATCGCTGGACCAGCAGACCATCGGCGCCCGGGCCGGGCTGGACAAGTCCACCTGCGGCCACATCGTCGACCACCTGGGCAAGCTCGAACTCGTGAGCGCCACCGTCGACCCGGCCAACCGGCGCCGCAAACTGGTGGCGCTCACCGAGCGCGGACGCGACACGCTGCGCACCGCGACACCACTGCGAGCGCAGGTGGAGGAAACCGCGCTCGCGGCCCTCACCGGCAAGGAGAAACGCGAACTGAGCCGGTTGCTCGGCAAGATGACCGGGCTCAACCAGCCGGACTAGCGGCCAGCCAGTGCCTCGCCGACGATTACGGCCGGCACCCGGTCGCCGAGCTCTGACTGTCCTTTGTAGACCAAGTCGCGCGGATTCGCTCCGCGGTGGTGACGGCTTGCCTGAGCCCGGCCTGGCGTGCCGGTTGCCAGGCCGCCCAATTGCCCAGGTCCGGACCGAAGGCCTCCAGTGCGGTGGCTCGCGAGGGAACAGGTGCGCCAGCGGTTCGATGAGGACCAGGACATCGGCGCCGGTGGCGACGTCGGCGTTGGTCCCGGACACGATGCGCGCGAAGAACAACTTGCCGAGCTCCTTGCCGAGGGTCTGGCCGTGGACAAAACCCGGCAGTCACTTGAAACTCGCGTCGATCGCCCACACGACGCCGTAACCGATCCTGACCACAGCGGCGCCGCGGAGCCGGCGACGGTCCGACCGGAACGGCCCGGCGGTCGCCGCGGCCGGCGCAGCGCTGGTCACAGTGCTCATAAGTGATCCTTTTCGTCGTCGGTATCCACAAAGGACCCATGCTCGGGTTTGCGGCAGACCGGAACCGGACGGCAGCGAAGGACACCGCGGCGACCTCCGGCGCCTGCGCGCCGGACGTCCGTAGCGGTGAGGAGCCGGCCAACCACCAACCTCTGACCGACACCATTCCTGCGTTCCGTGCCGATACGTCCAGATCGAAGGTTATCCGCCGGTTAAATCTCCCGGATCGGCTGCGCAGTCCGGGTGGTGTTGCTTATTTCCCACCTTTAGTCGCATTGGGTAAATGGCACAGTACTGACTCGTCCCCCACTTCGAGGAGTGCGCACATGCCCATGCCTTCCGCTCAGCGGACGATCCCGTGTGGCAAGACGAAGCTCCGGCCCGTCGTGGCCGGCCTGTGCACCGCGGTCGCCACCGCGGCGCTGGCGACCGCACCCGCGTCGGCAGCCCCCGCGGTGGCAGCGATCCCCCGCCCGGACCACATCGTCGTCGTGATCGACGAGAACCACGCCCAGGGTGAGATCGTCGGCAGCGCGGACGCGCCCTACATCACCGGGCTTTCCCGCCAGGGCGCGAATCTCACGGCCTCGCACGCCATCACCCACCCCAGCCAGCCGAACTACCTGGCCCTGTTCTCCGGTGGCACCCAAGGCGCCACCAGCGACACCTGTCCCAAGAAAGCCTTCACCACAGCCAACCTCGGCGGTGAGGCGCTCGCGGCGAACCTGACCTTCGCCGGGTATTCGGAAAGCATGCCCAGCGACGGGTACACCGGCTGCACTTCGGGCGACTACGCCCGCAAGCACAACCCCTGGGTGGACTTCGCCGACGTCCCCGCCACGAGCAACCTGACGTACACCAGCTTCCCGACCGACTACACGAAGCTGCCGGCGATCTCCTTCGTGGTCCCCGACCTCCAAGACGACATGCACGACGGCACCGTCGCCCAAGGCGACACGTGGCTGCACGACAACCTCGACGGTTACGTGCAATGGGCCAAGACCCACAACAGCGTCTTCCTGCTCACCTTCGACGAAGACGACAACGGGCCGGACAACCTGATCCCCACCATCATCACCGGCGCCGGGGTGACGACCGGCACCTACACCGAGGATGTCAACCACTACAACGTCCTGCGCACCATCGAGGACGCCTACGGGCTGCCTCACGCGGGCCAAAGCGCCTCGGCCACACCGATCACCGACATCTGGTCCTGACCGGTCTCGCATTCCCCGCCGGCCATCCCGCGACTGTGCGCACCTGGCCGTCGACACCGATCAGACGGGCCGGCAAGCGGCGCGTCCTCCACCGTCCACTACGGAACCGGCGGCCGGGCCCAGGCTCAGCGCGTCACCCAGGTGCTCGGCGGGCTGCCCGGCCGACAGCACGCTCTCGGGGCTGCGTTCACCCGGCCCCTCGCCGCCGGGCCGTCACTCGAGTCCCGGCAGCACCCGAGTGCCCTCGGCCCGTACCGCGGCGAGGGACCGCGGGTCGAGGTCCAGCAGCCGCAGGATCGTCGGGGCGATCTGGGTGGTCTCGACCGCGCCGGTCACCACGGTGCCCCGGCCGGCGCCGCCGACCACCAGCGGGACGGCGCGGTCGTCGGCCGACGCGCCGCCGTGCTCGGCGATCTTCTTGCGCCCGCCGGTGAACACGACGCCGGGCAGGGTCAGGCCGACGAGGTCGGGGACGCGGGCGTCGCCGGGCCGGACGCCGAAGTACCGGGCGGCGCCGGCTCCCGCGTGGACGGTCGTCAGTCCTGAGTGGACGAACGGCTTCGCCGCGCCCGTGGCGCCGTTGCCGGTGCCGGACTGGGCGAGCAGATAGTCCTTCGCGAACGACGTCGCCGAGGGCGAGCGGTCCGAGAGCCACAGCAGCATCGCGTCGTCGTCGGTCGACTGCGCCACGAGGTCCGGCGCGCCCGGGTGGGCCGCGCGCCAGGCGGCGTTCAGCCCGTCGAGGAGGGCGCCGTCGTCGATCCGGGTCAGTGCGGCCGGGTCGACCGGCGACTGGCCGTGCTTGGCGGACAGCACGATCGTGGTGCTGCGGTCGAGGTGGCGGCGCTTCAGCTCGTCGGCGAACGCCCCGACCTGACGGTCGACGAAGTCCAGCGCGGAGCGCAGCACCGGTCCCGGCGCGGCGCCGCCGGGCAGGTACCCGCCGGCCTGCCCGCCCGACACCGGGAGCTTCTGCGCGGTGGACACCGACTGGAAGTTCAGCCCGAACACCGCCGGCGTGCCGGCCCGCGTGGTCCGGCTGTGGTCGTAGCCGTCGATCTCGTTGAGCACCGCGTCGGCCTTGTAGGCGTCGTAGCGCTGGGTCGCGGCGTTGTCCGTGGTCCAGTCCCCGCTGCCGGCCACGCTGTTGATCTCGGGGGTGAACAGGTCCTGGACACCGGTGCCGGACGGGCCGTCCAGCATTTCGTAGGCAGGGTGCTTGTCGGACCACGCGGTGCGCAAACCGGCCTGGCGCGCCACCTCGAACACCGTGTTGACCCGCAGGTACTGGTGCGGGTAAACGGGTTCGCAGGTCCGCGGGTCGACGGGCAGCTTCGCCGGGTCGATCAGCGTGCGCGGGTCCCCGGTCATCTTCAGCACCCCGTCGGGCAAGTTCGCGAGACCCTGCCCGGCGTCGAGGGCGTCCTTGTTCCGGTCGAGGTCCTCGGTGTAGTCGACGACGACGCCCGGCTGCACGCCCGCGCACTTCGTCGTGCCCGCAGGCAGCAGCGCGTGGTTGTAGGTGGCGTCGTAGTACACGCCGGTCGTGGCCGGGTTGCCGCCGGTGACCTGCGCGACCATGCCGGGGAACGAGTCCGAGGGCACCGGCGTGCTCGCGTGGGTGTACTGCGTGCCGTGCGCCACCAGGGCCGCCAGCGCCGAGTGCGGGTGCGCCGCGGTGTACCAGGCGAGGTCCGACTGGTGGAGTCCGTCGACCGAGACGAGCAGCACGTGCCGCTGCTCCGGCTGTGCCGCCGCCGGCACGGCCGTGGCGAACAGCCCCGCCGCGGCGAGCAGAGCGAACAAGGGTGCGCGGTTTCTCGACACGATCTTTCCTCCTGCGGTTCCGGCGTCCGGAACGGAGCGCCCGACGTATTCCAGGCGGTGGAGAAGGACCTCGGGAAACGCCGGGGCGAACATCGAATGAACGCCGGTCCCGCCGGAAAACCGGCATGATACGAGCCCGAAGGTTAGCCACAGGTTCACTGCGGGCAATTTTTCCGCCCTGGCGAAACCGGCAAAAAGAGCAACGAGAACACCGGCGTGATAATCATTCCGGTGGCCGGCCGGAGCACCCCGCCTGGCAGGATTTCCCCATGACAGCTGCAGAACTGCGCGGTGGCGAGCTCCGGGCCGGCCGCCTCGCCGCGAGCAAGGTCCCGGAGGTCACCGCGCTCTTCTGGGTCGTCAAGGTGCTGACGACCGGGATGGGCGAGACGACGAGCGATTTCCTCGCCCACGTCATGGATCCCGTGATCGCCGTGGCGCTGGCCGGGCTGGCGTTCGCCGCGGCCCTCGTCGCGCAGCTCCGCGCCCGCGTCTACGTTCCGTGGCTGTACTGGACGACCGTCGTGCTGGTCAGCGTGTTCGGGACCATGGCGGCCGACGTGCTGCACGTCGGCCTCGGTGTGCCGTACGCGGTTTCGACGGCCTTTTTCATGGTCGCGCTGGCCGCGGTTTTCCTGCTGTGGCAACGACTTGAGAAGACCCTGTCGATCCACAGCATCACCACCCCGCGCCGTGAGCTGTTCTACTGGCTCACCGTCGTCACGACGTTCGCGCTCGGCACCGCCGTCGGCGACCTGACCGCCACGACGCTGCACCTGGGCTACCTCGGTTCCGGTGTGGCGTTCGCGGTCCTCATCGCGCTGCCGCCGCTCGCCCGGCGATTCGCCGGGCTCGGCCCGGTCGCGACCTTCTGGGCCGCCTACGTCCTGACCCGGCCACTGGGCGCTTCGTTCGCGGACTGGCTCGGGGTGCCGCCCGTGCGCGGCGGGCTGGACCTGGGCACCGGCCCGGTCAGCCTGGTCCTGCTGCTGGTGATCGCCGCGCTCGTGGCTTGCCTGACCGTGGCGCGGCGGGAACCCGGCCGGTAGCGGGCCCGAGACCGACCGTGCCGAAGGCAAAATCCGGCTGACCCGCGCCGAACCGCCCGCTGGTCCGCCCGGTCCTAGAGTCGGCTCCGTGCCCGAACCCGAGGGACCACCGGCCGACGCGGCGCTCGGCCCCGTGATCGCGGCGACGGTGGCAGCGCCGGCCTTCCTGCTCCTCGCAGCGTCCGCGACCGAGGTGCTGCCGTGGGCGTCGGGCTTCGACCTGGGCCTGCACACGTGGCTGGCCGGGAACCGCTCCCCCGCCGTGGTGTCCTTCGCCGCGGGGCTCACCGCCACGGCATCGTCGGCGTTCACCGCGCCGCTCGTCTTCGCCGTCACGGCGGCGCTCGCCCCGGCGCCGCTGGGCCGCCGCCTCGCCCGCGCCGCGCTGGTCACCGCCGTCATGCTGCTCGCCGTGCTCTGCCGCTTCGGCCTGTCGGCCCTGATCGCACGCCCCCGCCCACCCGAGGCCGGCTGGGCCGTCCAGGCCTCCGGCCTCGCGTTCCCCTCGGGCCACACGTCCGACGCGTTCCTCACCGCCGGCCTGCTCGCCTGGCTCGCGGGGCAGCGGCTGGCCGCCCACCCCCGTATCCGCGCGGTGCTGTGGGTCGCCGCCGCCGGGTACGTGGTGGCGATCGCCTGGACCCGCGCGTACCTCGGCGTGCACTGGCCCACCGACACCCTCGGCAGCATGGCTTTCGGCACGGCGTGGCTGTCCGGCGCGCTCGCTGTCCGCGGGGTGCTGCTGCCCTCCGCCGTCCCCGGACCGGTGCGTTCGGGCAACCGGTCCGCCTAGCACAGCCGCGGTCACTCCACAGTGGACCCACATGACGCCGCAGTGGGAAATTGTTTTACCGCCCGCTTGCCCGCGTCCGGCCGACGTCTAATCAGGTCTCCCCTAGCGTCTGACGGGTCCTGCTGCCCGGCGAACCGAAAGAGCACATGACTTCGCACCGCACACTCGCCCCGCCCCACCGGCTCCTGAACAAGGTCCCGGAGGTCACCCTCTACTTCTGGGTCGTCAAGGTCCTCTGCACCACGGTCGGTGAGTCCGCGGCCGACTTCCTGAACGTGAACCTGGACTTCGGCCTGACCGGGGTCTCGCTGCTCACCGGCGCCCTGCTGGTCGCCGCCCTGATCGTCCAGTTCACCGCGAAACGGTACGTGCCGGCCAAGTACTGGCTCACGGTGGCGCTGGTCAGCGTTTTCGGCACGCTGGTGACCGACAACCTCACCGACAGCGCCGGCGTGCCGCTGGAGACGAGCACCCTCGTTTTCGCCGTTCTGCTCGCCGCCACCTTCGCGACCTGGTACGCGAGCGAGAAGACGCTGTCCATCCACTCCATCGTGACCAGGCGGCGGGAAGCGTTCTACTGGCTGGCGATCCTCTTCACGTTCGCGCTCGGCACGGCGACCGGTGACCTGATGGCGGAGGTGCTCGGGCTCGGCTACCTGGTGACGGGCGGGATCGTCGCGGCGCTGATCGCGGTCCTCGCGATCGGCTGGCGGGCCGGGCTGCACCCGGTGCTGGCGTTCTGGTTCATCTACGTCCTGACCCGGCCGCTGGGCGCGTCGATCGGCGACTACCTGTCCCAGTCGCCCGGCCAAGGCGGCCTGGGCCTCGGCACGACGGTGACCAGCCTGATCTTCGTCGTCGGCATCCTCGCGGTCGTCACCTACCTCTCGCTGACGAAGACCGACGTCACTCCGGGCGACGCGCCGGCCGAGGCGGAGACCGCGCGGGGCGGCTTGTGGCAGACGGTCGTGGTGGTCGCTCTGGTCCTCGTCGCCGCGGGAATCGGCTACACCGTGCGAAAATCCGCACTCCAGGACGACACCCCGGCACCCGTCGCGCAGCCGGGGGCACCCGCCGGCCAGCCGAACGCACCGGCCGGCCGGGCAGCCGGCCCACTGGGCGACCTCTCGGAGTTCCGGACCATCACGCAGGACACGCTGGGCAAGCTCGACGCCGGTGACCAGTCCGGCGCCACCAGCCGCGTCGACGACCTCGAAACCGGCTGGGACAACGCGGAAGCCCGGCTGAAGCCGAAAGACGACACCGCGTGGAGCACCATCGACGGCAAGATCGACACCGTCCTGCGTCAGCTGCGGGCGACGAGCCCGAACCCGGCCACCGAGAAGCCCGCGCTCACGGCGTTACTCGCGTCGCTCGGATAAGCGGCGCTCATCACCCAGCTGCTGGAGCTGAAACCGGTGGTGCGGCGTCAGTCGTGGCCGAGATCGTGGTGTTCGGGGGCACCGTCGGTGATGCCGTGGAACGCGAGCATCAGCATGGCGACGAAAACGAGCACCAGCACCACGATCAGCACCACCTGCCGACGGCGATTCGGCACCGCGCCGCCGCGGCCGGTGAGGGTCATCAGGTCCGCGGCGAGCTGGCGGCCCGCACCGGCGAGCACCGGTCGCCATCCGACGGTAGGCACCTCGGCGGTCGGCAGGTCGGCGACGACGGCGTCGAGTTCGTGGCGGTACCGGGCGGCGTAGATCGCCGCGGTGCGCTCCTCGACCTCGGTCAGGAACAGCCGGCCTTCGCCGACGGCCTGGTGCAGCGCGTCAGCCGCCCGTTCGCGTTCGGCGTCGGAACAGCGCACACCCTCCGGAGCGGACGTGGTCGCCGGGTCGTCTGCGGTCATGAGTTACCTCCGCGCTGGTTGGGAACGGAATTCGGTGAAACGCTCCACGAGCTTGGCCAACCGGGGTGTGACGGCGAGGCCCAGCAGCCCCACCGCCATCCCGAGCGCGAAGCCCGCCACGACGTCATGCGGGTAGTGCGCGCCGATATACACCCGCGAAATCCCCACCAGCACCGCGAAACCGACCGCCCACCAGCCCCAGCGCCGGTTCACCAGCAACACCGCGGCGGCGAACGCGGCCACAATCACCGTGTGATTACTGGGAAACGCGTAATCCGTCGGCGCGTCACACGGCAGCAAAGTATGCACACCAGCGACAACCCGGCACGGGCGGACCTCGGCGAAAGCCGACTTCAGCACCGTATCGAATACCAGCGCCACCCCGACCGCGACCGGCACCCACACCGCCGCCGCCAGCTCCGCCGCACCCCGGCGGCGCGCCCGCCACACCAGCGCCAGGATCACCGGCACCACCAGGAAAACCCCGTACTCACTAAACGCCACCACCGGCCCCGCCAGCCAGCCCACCGACCCTGCGAAATCCGTCACGTCCTTGTACAACCCCGCGTCGAAGAACATCAGACACGCTCCCGCTTGGCCCGACGGCTCCGGATTACCTCGACGAGCAGCGGGCTCAACGACAACAGCACGACCACGGCGATGATCGGCAGCAGATAGGTGTCGACATTCGGCACCGACGCGCCCAGCACGTACCCCGCCAATGTCACCCCGACCGTCCACACCAGACCACCGACCACCTGCCATAACGCGAACTGCCGCGCCGGCATCCCGGTGACCCCCGCCAGCGGGTTCAGCACCGTGCGGACTACGGGGATGAACCGGGCCAGCACCACGGCTTTCCCATAGCCGTAACGGGAAAGCATCGCCGAACCCCGTGCGACACCATCGTGCACATGTCGGCTCTTCACCCGCACCAGCAACGCACTACCCCCACGACGGCCGATCAAGAACCCGACCTGCGCACCAGTGACGGCCCCGAGCGCGGCCGCGACCATCACCACCGGCAGGGACACATGCAGGGCCGAACCCGCACCCGTCGCCGCCAGCACCCCGGCCGTGAACAACAGCGAGTCGCCGGGCAGGAAGAACCCGACCAGCAACCCCGTCTCGGCGAACATCACCACGAACACCCCGACCGGCCCGAACGTGGCGAGCAACGACTTCGGGTCGAGCAGGCTGCCGCCCAGCGACTCCCGCACCGCGACAGCGGCGTGCACAGCGAACCCCACGGGCCACTCCTCCAGTTACTACTACGTCGATGTCGAAATTCTACACCAACGTAGTAGCAAGCCGGTTCACTGCTCCAGCGGCAGCAACAACGTGAAGACGGCGGGGCGGAGCCGGCCCAAACGAAGGCGGCCGCCTTCGGCCTCGGCGAGCCGGCGCGCCAGCGCGAGCCCGATCCCGGTCCCGTGGGCGCCCGGCGAGCGGCGGCTGAACACGTCGGTGCCGCTCTCGACCCCGTCGCCCTCGTCGCCGACGTCGACCGCGAGGGCGCCGCCCGCGTCGCGGACCGTGATGGTCACCGTGCCCGCGCCGTGGCGGACGGCGTTGTCGAGCAATACCGTCATGATCTGCCGCAGCACCGGGCCGGACAGCCTCGCCTCCGCGACCACGGGCTCGACCCTCAGGACCAGGCCACGGCCGGCGAGCACCGGGGCCCACTCCTGTTCGAGGCCGGCCAGCTCTTCGCCGACCGCGGCCGCGTCCCGGACCGGCGGGGTGTCGCGGGCCAGTGCGAGCAGATCGGTGACGGTCCGGTCGAGCCGGCCCGTGGTGCCGATCCCGGCCAGGATCACCTCGCGCAGATCGGCGTCCGGGTTCTCCAGCGCCGCTTCCAGCTGCAGCTGCAGCCCGGCGAGCGGTGTCCGCAGCTGGTGCGACGCGTCGGCCGAGAAAGCGCGCTCGCGGGCCAGGAGGTCGTCCAGCCGCACTGCCGTCGAGTCGAGCGATTCGCCGACCGAGTCGATCTCCGGGATCCCGGCGCGGCCGGCCCGGATGGTGAAGTCGCCGTCGCCGAGGTCACGGGCCGTCGCGGAGAGCTGCTCCAGCGGCCGGGCCAGCCGCCGCGCCTGGCGGCGGGCCACGGCGTAGGCCGACAGCAGGGCGACGACGGCGAGACCGGCCATGGCCAGCCAGGTCAGCAGCGTGTGCTGGTACACCTCGGTCCGCGCGGTCGCGGCCCGGACGAGCGCCACCACCGTCCCGTCGTCGCTGATCGGCACGACGACAACGAGTTCGTCATCTGTGTCCGCGACCACGACCCCGCCCGTCCGCACCGCATCGTCCGCGTTGTCGAGCGTCTGAGGCCCAGCACCGGCCAGCTGCGCGCCCGCCGGGGTGTAGACGGCGACGAACGTGGGGTCCTCGGTGGCAGGCATCCGGTCCGGGGCGCGGTGGCGCAGGATGTCGGCGGAGACGTCGAGCGCGTACGCGTCAGCGGCACGCTCAAGCTCCGCGCGCTCGGCGGTCACGTAATACTGCGCGACGGCGACGGCCAGCGGGATGCCGAACAGGCCGATCGCGACGAGCGCGGCGAGCAGGGTGGTCAGGACGATGCGGCGGCGCACCCGCTCACCCCTCCGGGGCCTCGAGCCGGTAGCCGTGCCGCCGCAGCGTGGCGATCTCCGGCATCAGGCCCGTGCCGCCCGCGTCGGCGAGCTTGCGCCGCAGCGCGGCGATGTGCACGTCGAGGGTCTTGGTCGAGCCGAACCAGTGCGCGTCCCACACGTCGGCCATCAGTGTCTCGCGGCTGACCGCGGTGCCCGGATCCGCCGCGAGCCGGTGCAGCAGCTCGAACTCCTTGGCCCGTAAGGACAGTTCGGCACCGTCCACAGTGACCCGTCGCGCGGCCGAGTCGATCCGCAGCCGCCCCAGGCTGATCTCCGCGGGCCCGCGGGCGACCGAATGCCGCCGCAGGTGGGCGCGCAGCCGTGCGTGCAGCTCGCCGAGCGGCACCGGCTTGACCAGGTAGTCGTCCGCGCCGGCCTCCAAGCCCACGACCACGTCCATCTCGTCGCCGCGCGCGGTGAGCATGACGATCACGCACGCGGGCTGGGCGCCCCGCAGCTCGCGGCACACCTCGGCGCCGTCGAGGTCCGGCAGGCCGAGGTCGAGCAGCACCAGGTCGCACGGCTGCTTCGCGGCGTCACGCAACGCCGGGCGGCCCTCGGTGAACCAGGCGACCTCGTGCCCGTGCTGGGTCAGGCTCGCGTGCAGGATCTCACCGATGGTGCGGTCGTCTTCGACGAGGAGGACTCGGGCCATGAACCGAGAGTATCCGGCGTTTCCGGGATTTCCCGCGGCCCGGCGACGGCCACGGTCATTTTGCCTTCCGCTAACCGGAAATCACCCGCTTTCTGACCGCTGCCGATTCGCTTCGGGAGCCAGAACGCGTTTTTCCCGGGCCCTAACCCCTTCCTTCCCGGGCGTGCACCGGGAGCGGAATAGCTTTCGGCCATGTCCGTCGATCAGGTCGTCCCCGCTGCGGTCACCTCGCGCCCGAAGCCCCACCGCCGGATCGTCGTGCTGCTGATCGCGGCCCTGTTCTGCTACCCGGCCGGCACGTACGGCTACGCCCTCGCCTATCCCGGCGACGCGAGCTTCACCGTCCGGTCGGTCGACTGGCTGCGCGACCTCGGCCTCGGCGGCGTGGTCAACTCGGTGGAGAACTGGTGGTACACCCGGCATCCGCCGTCCACCGCCCCGCCCGCGCCCCGCGACCTGCCCGCGACGGGCGGCAGCGCCGGGGCCGGGGCCGGGCCCCGGCCACCGGACCTCCCGGTGAGCCGCTTCTCTCCCCCGGGCGAGGGCGTGTGGACTCCCGGCGCCCGCAGCGGCACGCAGGTCGCCGAGTACACCACTTTCGTGCAGCCCGACCCGGCACACGCCGGTGTGGTCGCCGGGGTCGCGTGGCTGAACCAGTCGCTCGTGCGCACGCGATTGTTCTCGGGCACAAAGGATCCCGGCGGCCCCGGCCCGGAGGCGATCCCCGGCGCGCTGCGCGGCACGCTCGTCGCCGCGTTCAATTCCGGCTTCAAGCTCAAGGACTGCCAGTGCGGCTACTACCTCGACGGCACCACCGTCGCACCACTGCGCGACGGCAAGGCGTCGGTCGTGATCGACGACACCGGCCGCGTTTCGGTAGCCCAATGGGGCCGCGACGCCTCGATGGGCCCGCACATCGCCGCCGTGCGGCAGAACCTGGACCTGGTGCTCGACCACGGCGCCCCGGTGCCCGGCCTCGACCAGAACCCGGCCGGGCACTGGGGCAGCGCGTCCAACCAGTTCCAGTACACCTGGCGCTCGGGCCTGGGCACCGACCGCGAAGGCAACCTGATCTTCGTCGGCGGCGGCGGGCTGACCCTGCACACGCTCGCCGCCGCCATGGTGCAGGCGGGCATCCAGCAGGGCATGGAACTCGACATCCACTCCCCGATGGTCACGTTCGACAGCTACCGGCCCGACCTCACGGGCTCGGCGCCGCGGAAGCTGCTGCCCGCCATGCCCGGCCGGGTGAACCGCTACCTGACCGCCGACCAGCGGGACTTCTTCGCGACGACCCTGCGCTTCCCACCTCCGGTCACGTCGTGAACTACGACAACAGTGTAGATTCACAGCATGCGCAGAGGACCCGGTGAGCTGGAGGCCGAGGTGCTCGCCGTGCTCTGGCGGCGCCGCGAACCGGCGTCCGCCGAGCAGGTGCGGCGACGGCTCGACGGCCCGCTCGCCTACACCACCGTGGTGACGATCCTTTCGCGGCTGCATGAGAAAGGCGTGGTCACCCGGGAGAAACGGGGCCGCTTGTTCACTTACAGCCCGGTGGACGACGAACCCGGGCTGGCCGCCCGGAGGATGCGCGCGGTGCTCGACCGGGAGCCCGACCGCGACAGCGTGCTGGCCCGCTTCGTGTCCAATCTGCCGGCCAGGGACGAACAAGCGCTGCTGGAGTTGCTGCGGCACGACCCGGCGGAGGGCTGAGGGCATGGGGCCGGACTTCCTCGTGCCGCTCCTGCTGCCGCCCGCCTCCTGGCCGGTCGCCCGCTGGCTCGCGCCCCGGCTGGCCCCTCGGCTCGCGAGCCGGCTGTTCACCGCCGTCGCGCTGGTGCTCGCCGCCGGGAGTACAGCGGCGCTACTGCTGACGGCCGCGGCCGGGCTGTCCCGGGTGCCGGTGATCGCGCGGCTCGGCGACTTCTCCCCTACCGCTTTCAGCGCGGCCACCGCGGTGCCCGTCCCCGTCGCGGTGGCCAGCGGCGCCTTGCTGGCCACCGCGACGGTCGCGGTCGGCCGCGCGGCGCTCCGTTACCGGCGCTGGTACCGGCGGGTGCACGCGGAACTCGACGGGCAGACCCGCTCGGGAGGCGTGGTGGTGCTGCCCGGCGCGGAGCCGATCGCCTTCGCCATCGCCGGCCGCGGCGGCCGGATCGCCCTCTCCAGCGGCATGCTCGCCGTGCTCGGGCCCGAGGAGCGCGTCGCCCTGCTGGCCCACGAGCGCGCACATCTCAGGCTCCGGCACCCGGTGTACGCCGGGGTCGCCGTTCTCGCGGGCGCGCTCAACCCGTTCGTCCGTCCACTCGGGACCGCCGCGCGGTTCGCGATGGAGCGCTGGGCCGACGAGGCCGCGGCGGAGTGCGTGGGCGACCGTCGCTTGGTGGCGACCGCCGTCGCGAAGGCAGCACTGGCGGGCCGGAACGAGGCCGCGTACGCGCTCGCCGCCGGCAGCGGTCCGGTGCCACAACGGGTTCACGCCCTGCTGGCGGCGCCGTCAACCCGGTCGGGCCGGGGCCTGCTCGCCGCGCTGGCGGTGACCTTCGTGCTGGGCTGCTCCGCGTGGTCGGCCGTCGCCAGCCTGCAGGCCGCGGTCGACCTGCACGCCGGGATCGAGTCCGCCCAGCGGGCCGAGTGCCATCCCGTGCTCACGCAGGAAACCCACGGTCAGGCTCCGCTCCTGGTGACCGGTGAGCATCGCCGGGAGTGCACCGAGCGCTGAGCGCTGAGCTCACCGCGGCGGCGGACTTCTGCGGTATGCCCTGAAGGCCACCTTCAGGGCATCTACGACCCTGAAGGTGGCCTTCAGGGCGCGGCCGCAACCCCGTCGGATCAGGAGTGGGCCGGCTCCAGACCCGAGCCGAGTGTGGCCGGCCGGCGCTGTCCCGACGCCTGCCGGTAGAGGTCCTCGAAGTCGCCGAGAGTGCGAGTCAAGTCGTGGCGGGCGACCAAAGCCCGTCCGGCCGCGCCCATCGCGGTGCGCCGGTCCTCGTCCCCGGCCAGCTCGCCGAGCCGGGCGGCCAGTGCGGCGACGTCGCCCGGCGGGTAGAGGTGGCCGGTGTGCCCGGAGTGCACGAGGTGGGGCAGGGCCATCGCGTCGGCCGCCACCACCGGCAGGCCCGCGGCCATCGCCTCCATCGTGGCGAGGCTCTGCAGCTCGGCGGTGCCCGGCATACAGAACACCTGGCAGCGGGCGTAGATCCGGACCAGCTCGGCGTCCGGGACGAAGCCGTGGAAGCGGACCCGGTCCGCCACGCCGAGTTCAGTGGCCAGTGCGGTGAGCGCGCTCCGGCAGGAGCCGCCGCCGACGATCTCGGCGCGGAGCCGCGGCACCCGTGCGACGGCGCGGACCAGCTCGTCGACGTTCTTCTCGGCGTCCAGCCGGCCGACGAACAGCACCGCCACGTCCCCGCTCGCCGGGGTGGCCCGCGCGGCGTAGTGCTCGAGGTCGATACCGCAGGAGATGACCGTGACCGTACGCCCGAGTCCGTTGCGCGCCAACAGGTCCGCGGCCCGCGGCGTCGGGGTGGTGACCGTGCCCGCGGTGCCGTAGACACGGACCAGGTCACGCCAGGCGAAGCGGATCAGCGCCTGCCGGACCGCCTGCGGCAGGCGGACGTAGCCGAGCAGGTTCTCGGGCATGAAGTGGTTCGTCGCGACCGTCGGCACGCCCCGGCGACGTGCGGCCGACAGCAGCGCGCGGCCGACGGAGAAGTGCGACTGGACGTGCACGACGTCCGGGCGGAGCCGGTCCAGCAGTTCCTCCGCGGCCCGGCGGGCGCCACCCGGCGTGCCGACCCGGAAGGTCGGGTGGAACGGCGTGCCCAGCGAAGGGGCGTCGTGCACGGTGAACGGGGCTTGGTCCAGACCGTCGGCCACGCCGGCGCGCGGGCGGGGCCGGAGGACGTGCACGTCGTGGCCGAGGCCGACCAGTCCGTGGGCGAGCCGGGCGGTGAAGTGGGCCGCCCCGTTGATGTCGGGCGGGAACGTGTCGGCACCGAGCAGGATCCGGAGTCCGGAGGTGGGGCGCGGTTCGGCCATCATGGGTTCCTTGTCAGGGTCGGGCGGATCGCTGAGCGAACCGGCCAGCACCAGCACGCCGGTCACGGCGAGCAGCGCCAGGACCAGGCAGGCGGCGGCCATGGCCGGCACGAGGTGGGGTGTTTCGCCGTAGAGCAACTGGTCCGCGGTCACGGCGGTGAGCGGGTCGAGCACCGTCGTGGCGCCGACGACCACCGCGGTGGGCCCGGCGGCGTGGGCCTGCTGGAGCAGCCAGCCCCCGGCCGCGAGCAGCGCCGCGCCGGCCACGGCGAACCCGGCCGCGGTGACCACAGTGGACAGTTCGAGGGCGGCCGCGCGCAGCACGGCCGAGCCGAGCCCGAACAGCACCGCGGCCGCGGCGGCCAGGCCGAGGCATCTCCCCCGGCCCCGGCAACTGAGCCCGGCCGCGGCGACCACCGGCCCGGCGAGCACGGCCACCAGGACGGCTGTAGTCGTCACGTGCGGCGGCGCCGAGCCCGCGGACGCCGAGACGAGGACGAAGCCGCCGACCCCGGCGCACACGGCGAGCGCCGCGACCCGGGCCTGGCGTGACGCCGTCGCCCGGCCCGCGAGCACCGTCAGCACCAGGCTCAGCACCCCGAGCGGCTGGACAACCGCCAGCGGCGCCAGCGACAGCGCGGTCAGGTGCAGCGCACTGCCCGCGAAGCCCAGCAAAGCGCCCGCCTGCCAAGTCCGTGACCGGGCCAGCCGGCGCAAGCGGGGGACGCCGTCTCGCTGCGCCCGGACGGCGTCGTGCTGCAGCGCAACAGATCCGGCGAAAAAACAGGCGCCGAGCAGAGCCAAGGCGATCGCGAGGACGGTCATCGCGCGCCCGCCCGCACGACCAGGGCGGTAGTCATGAGCGCGCCCACCTCGACCGTCAGCGCCAGCCGTTCCAGCAGCCCCTCCGGCAGTTCGGGCACGAACTGCGCGAGCCCGAACGCCGCCGCGGTCGCCAGCGCCAGCCCCGCGCACCAGCGGAGCCGCCCGGCATGCGCCGACCACCGGGGGTCGGCGCGCAGGGCCCGGGCCAGCGCGCGGCACGCGAACGGGAGGCAGCCGAACAGCACGGCGCCGCCGAAGCGGTGGATCTCGCCGTGCACGGTGATCTCGGTGGCGCTCGCGTTCTCCCGGAACAGAACGACGACGAGCAGGCCCGCCGCCCACAGTACGAAAAGGACATTCACGCCGCGGCTGCGCGGAAGGCCGGCCAGCCGCGCGGCCACCGCCAGCGCGATTCCCCCGGCGAGCAGCAGCACGATCGCGACCGTGAACGGCACCCGGCCCCAGCGCTGCAGCGCGTAGTCGCTGACCGGGTCCCGCCACGGGTCGACCCGCTGCGCGAGCCCGACCGCCAGCCCGCCGATCAGCAGCTGCACAACGCCCCACAGCCCGATCGCCGTCCACACGAGCAGTGCGGCCCGCGGGGGCCGCGGCAAGGTCGTCGTCACCTCGCCCACGATCGTGCGCCCGGATGAGGACTCGATGAAGATCCAGCCGGGTTTGGCTAAGAAACCCCGTCCTGCGGCAGGGTCACCTCGAACCGGGCACCGCCGTGTTCCCCGTTCGCCGCGGTGACGCGGCCGGCGTGCTGGAGCACCACCTGCTCGACGATCGCCAAGCCCAGCCCCGAACCCGGCAGCGCGCGGGCGGACTCCGCCCGGTAGAACCGCTCGAACACGTGCGGCAGGTCCTCTTCGGCGATGCCCGGGCCTTCGTCGGCCACCGCGAGGCGGGCGAACCCGGCTTCGGCGGCCAGCGTCACGGTCACCATGCCGCCGGGCGGGCTCCACTTGGCCGCGTTGCCCAGGATGTTCAGGACCGCCCGTTCCAGCGCCGCGGGACGGCCACGGACCACGGCTTCGTCCGCCGACAGCTCGAAGCGGACGCCCGGCGCGCGCGGCCGGGCCCGTTCCACCGCGGCCCGCACGACCTCGCCCAGCTCCACCGGCTCGACGGTTTCGGGCGACCGGTCCCCCGTCGCCAGTTCCACCAGCTCGCCGACCAGGTCGGTCAGCTCCGCGGACTGCGCGTCGAGGTCGGCCAGCAGGCGGGTGTGGTCGTCGGCGGGCAGGCCGGAGCGGGTCTGCGCGTGGATCAGCAGCTCGATGTTGTTGCGCAGGCTGGCCAACGGCGTCCGCAGCTCGTGGCCGGCGTCCTCCACCAGGCGGCGCTGGTCGTCGCGCGAGGTCGCGAGCGCGGTCAGCATCTCGTTGAAGGACTCGGCCAGCCGGGCGAGTTCGCCGCGGCCCGTCACGGTGATCTCGGCCGACAGGGCCTGGGTGCGGGCCACCTCCCCCGCCGCGGCGGTCAGCGTCTCCACCGGCCGCAACGCCGTCCTCGCCACCGCGCGCCCGGCCAGCGCCGCGGCGAGCACCACGCCGAGACCGACCAGCAGCTCCCAGAAACCCAGCTCCGCCAAGGTGCGCTCGACCCCTTCGGAGTCGCGGGCGACCTGCACCGCGCCGCCGCCCGCCCGGGCGGCGATCCAGACGCGGTAACGGTCCGAGCCGATCTTGTCCACCTCCGACCCGACCGCGACGGCACCGGCCGCGACCTGGAGCGCTTCGGCGCCGACCGGGATCGCCGACGCTTCGCCGCCGACGGCAGTGGGCACGCCGGCGGCGTCGAGAAACTGGACGGTGAGGCCGATGCCGTGCCCCGTATCCGCGCTGTCGCCGTCGTGGTCGGTCGATCGCAGGGCGGCCAGCGCTTCGGCCGGGGACGCGGATTTGGCCGCCACCTGTGCGTACGCCTGCAGCTGCGCGTCGAACTGGCGGTACAGGTTCGCGCGCGTCACCAGCCACGACGTGAGCGAGACCGCGACCACGGCGACGGCCACCGCGGCGACCACCAGCACGGTCAGCCGGGCCCGCAGCGTCAGGTCCCGGATCCGTGGTCTCACAACGGATCCTCGCGCAGCACGTACCCGACGCCACGAACCGTGTGCAGCAGCCGGGGCTCCCCGCCCGCTTCGAGCTTGCGGCGCAGCGAGCCCACGTACACGTCCAGGCCATTGGACGCCGCGCCGAAGTCGTAACCCCAGACCTGTTCGAACATCACCGCCCGGGTCAGCACCAGCCGCGGGTGGCGCAGGAACGTCTCGAGCATCGAGAACTCGGTCCGGGTGAGCCGCACCGGGCGGTCCCCGCGAGTCACCTCGCGGGTGCCGGGATCGAGGACCAGGTCGGCGAACTCCAGCGGCTGCGGCCCTTCCGGCTCGGCCGCGGAGCCGTACTCGGTGCGGCGCAGCAGCGCCCGGACGCGGGCCAGCAGTTCCTGCAACGCGAACGGTTTCACCAGGTAGTCGTCGGCGCCCGCGTCCAGCCCCGCCACGCGGTCGCCGACCGCGGTCCGGGCGGTGAGCATCAGGATCGGGACGTGATTGCCCTCCGCGCGCAGGAGCCGGCAGCTGTCGAGCCCGCCGAGCACCGGCATGGTGACGTCGAGGATCACCCCGTCCGGCCGTTCCGAGCGGATCAGCTCCAGCCCGCTCGCGCCGTCCGTCGCGACCGAAACCGCGTAGCCCTCGAAGCGCAGCGTGCGCGACAGCGAATCCCGCAGCGCGGCCTCGTCATCGACGATCACGACGTGCACCCGAATCCTCCGCGTCTCCCCAGCCGGAAGCTATCAACGCCAAGCTGAGAGTCCGGTTAACGCACGGCCAGCGCACGGTTAAACCGGCCCGCAGGCAGCGGTGGGACCCCACCATGGGCGGCATGACTGCCGACGACTGCCCGCCGCCGGAACCCGCCGGACCGGCCCGCCCCGGGCTCGTGCGACGGCTGGGCACCGGCGACGCCGTGGTGATCGGGCTCGGCTCGATGGTCGGTGCCGGCGTGTACGCGGCGTTCGGTCCGGCCGCGAAAGCAGCCGGCAGTGGCCTGCTCGTCGCGCTCCTGGTCGCCGCGGCCGTCGCTTATTGCAACGCGGCGTCCTCCGCTCAGCTGGCGGCGCAGTACCCGACCTCAGGCGGCACCTACGCCTACGGACGCGAACGGCTGGGCCCGTGGTGGGGATTCACCGCGGGGTGGGGATTCGTCGTCGGCAAGACCGCCTCGTGCGCCGCGATGGCGCTGACGTTCGCCACCTACGCGGTCCCCGGCCCGTGGTGGCTGCAGCGCCTCGTCGCCGTAACCGCGGTGGTGGCGCTCGCCGTGCTCAACAGCCGGGGCGTGACCCGGACCGCGCAACTGACTCGCGTGCTGGTGGCGGTCACCCTGACCGCACTCGCCGTGGTGGTGCTGGGCATCGTGTTCGGCGGCTCGGCCACCCCGGCGCGCCTCGGTGGCTGGCCGGCGTGGACCTCCGGCGGCCTCTACGGCATCCTCCAGGCCGCGGGGCTGCTGTTCTTCGCCTTCGCCGGCTACGCCCGGATCGCCACGATGGGCGAGGAGGTACGCGAACCCGCGCGGACGATCCCGCGCGCCATCCCGATCGCCCTCGGGATCGCGGTGGGCGTGTACCTCCTGGTCGGCACCGCGGCGCTGCTGGCGTCCGGGCCGGGCCACCTCGCCGGTTCGGCCGCGCCGCTGGCCACCGCGGTCACCGACGCGGGCGCCGGGGTCCTGGTTCCCGTGGTGCGGATCGGCGCCGCGGTGGCCAGTCTCGGTGCGTTGCTCGCCTTGATCGCGGGTGTCGGGCGGACCGTACTGGCCATGGCGCGCAACCGGGATCTGCACGGCCGGCTCGCGGCGATCCACCCGCGGTTCCGGGTGCCCCACCACGCCGAACTGGTGCTCGCGGTCGTCGTCTCCGTGCTCGTGCTCACGGTCGACCTGCGCGCGGTGATCGGGTTTTCCTCCTTCGGCGTGCTGGTCTACTACGCCATCGCCAACCTCGCCGCGCTCACCCAGGAACAGCGGCATCGGCGGTGGCCGCGTTCGCTGTCCGTCATGGGCCTCGCCGGGTGCCTCGCGCTGGCCACCACCCTGCCGTGGATCTCGATCGCCGCGGGGGCCGCCGTGTTTCTCGCCGGGCTCATCGGCCGCGGCACCATCCTGCGCCTTCGCCGGTCGGACGCCGCGAATTCGCCGTAGCGGAGCCGGCAGTGAGCCGCGCCGGGATCAGCCGATGCCGAGCACGGACTCGGCGGTGGTCCAGTCGGTCAGCATCGCGTGCTGGGCGTCGGAGAGATTCGCCTGGCCGGCGCAGACCGCTTTCTTCACCGCGTTTTCGACGGAATCCTTGCTGTAGGAGTTCTTGTCCCCGGAGTGCGGCTCCGGCCACAGGTTCTTGGGGTCTCGGGGCGCACCACCGAGCTCGAGTGGCAGGAAGTGGTCCTCTTCGTAGTCGGCGAGGCTGGTGTCGCTGTAGCCGTAGTCCTTGATCCCCTGCACCTTCAAGGGGTTGGTGTACGACGTGGGCGGGCGGATCGTGGAGGTCCAGCCGGACACGCAGATCGTCGAGTCGATGGTGGACTGGGTGACGTCCGGATTGGTCGCGCCCGGCGTGCAAGCGGGATCGGGCAGCGGCAGGTAGGACTGTGAGCAGGACGCCGCCGGCGACGCAGATACGGCGACCGGCGCCGCCGCATGCGCGGCCGGGGCGGTCAGGACCACGGCGACGGCGAGGCCCGCGACCGGGGCGGCAGCGCGCAGCAGGGAGATCGACATCGGAACTCCTTCCGAGCCGGCCGCTTCCGGACCCGGAGGACCGGCGCCGGACTCGACGGTGGGGACGGACGTCTCGGGTGCGGACAGCAGGGTCCGGACCCGAGGTGCGCAAAGGATCAGCCCCGACCGCGAGTGATCACCACCTACTACCGTAGGAATATGTCGGAAATTTACCGATGGATAACCTTCACCGTGACGAAAAGACGAAATCGGGCAGACGCGCTACCGCGTCCCGGGCGGCGAGGTCAGCGTGGCAGCGCTGGCCGGTTCATGGCTGTTGTCCGTTGCAGGGCAACCGTTCCGCCTGCGCCAGTTGTCCGGCTGGCAAGCCTGAGACCGGCCGGGACGATCTACTTGGGAATTACGAAAAGGGCCGAATATACTATTGTTCGTACTCGCGATTTCCTTGTCCCGGAGAAATGCCCGGGCGGGCATCGGCAAGGAAAGCGAGTGAAGGGTCGTCGATTACCAGGTGTCGTGCACCAGGTCCTCGACGCGTCCCTATCGCCCGGACGGGGCGGAGCCGCGGGCCCATGCGCTGAACTCCTCGTCCGCCACCGGCTCCGTCTCGGGGAAGCCCGGCGTCGAGCGAGCCCGCCGGCGCGAAGCCGGCCCCTCGGCCGGACCCGTCAACGAGCGCGACCGGGTCGGACGGACAGGCCCCCGGCACCGCGGCGCATCGCACCCCAAGATTCTCGGCCTGGCAGCAAGCCCCCCACCTGCTCCGGGCCGCCAAGCAGTGATCTTCCCCACCGCTGTCCGGCACCCCGCCCGCACCGGCGGCGCGACCGGCCGGTCACTCCCCGCACGCACAGCTCACACACAGGCTTTCTCCGGCCGAACACGGGAAATCGCGCTTACCTGCTTTAACGCCGTTTTCCGAACGCTTCCACACCTGTTTTCCCGGCAACAGAATCTGTCCCCGAGGCTAACTCCCGGCAAAATTGTCACCTAACGCGATCGGATTCGCGGAGGCGGCGGAGGCCGTCGAACCGGTGACAACCACGCGTAACGACCGACCTCACCTGTTCGGATGAAGTTGGCGACGATCCGGGTGGTCCCTATGCTCAGGCCGACGACTTCACGAGATCTTCCCCGGCATGTAACACCGACGAATGAATCCTCGATGGTGACTGTCGTCGACCGAATTCCACCGACGAGGGGCATGGGTTTCGTGTATCAGGGAATCGCCGGGCTCGGGCTGGACCCGAATTCGGAGCTCGACCTACCGGAGTTTGTTCCCGATACCTCCGTTATTCCCGATTTTCCCGGAGACTCGCACCGAAGACGCCTGCATCACGTCTTCGAGACCACCGCGGACCGGGTTCCGGAATCGACCGCGGTGGACTGCGAAGGCGTCACCCTCACCTACGCCGAACTGGACGCCCGCGCGAACCGGCTCGCGCATCACCTCCGCGGACGGCTCGGCACCGGCGCCCGGATCGCGATCCTCGTGCGGCGTTCGCTCGACACGTACGTTTCGCTGCTCGCGGCCGGGAAAGCCGGCGGCACCTTCGTGCCGATCGACCCGGCCTCGCCACCGGACCGGATCGCCTACATCACCGAGGACGCCGGTGTCGACCTGCTGCTGACCACCGCCGATCTGGCCGCCGATTCGGTGCGCGCGGCCGAAGTCGGTTGCGCAGTACTGGAACTGGACACCGCGGCCGCCGTCCTCGGCGCGGCACCGGCGCACCGGCCCGAACGCGACGAAGCCGACGACCCGGTCGCCTACGTGATCTACACGTCCGGTTCCAGCGGCCGGCCCAAGGGCGTCGAGGTCGGGCAGTCCAGCATCACGAACTTCCTCGACGTCGTCCCGCGGATCTACGACGTGCGCGAGACCGACCGCGTCTACCAGGGCATGACGATCTCCTTCGATTTCTCCATCGAGGAGATCTGGCCGACCTGGTCGGTCGGCGCCACGCTGGTGGCCGGCCCGAACGACTCGCGCCGGCTCGGCGGCGAACTGGCCGACTTCCTCGAGCACGCCCGGGTCACGATGCTCTACTGCGTGCCGACGCTGCTCGCCACGATCCCGCGCGAACTCCCGCTCCTGCGCGGGATACTGGTCGGCGGCGAGGCGTGCCCGGGCCAGCTGGTCGACCGCTGGAGCCGCCCGGGCCGGCGGATCCTCAACACCTACGGCCCGACCGAGGCCACCGTCACCGCGACCTGGTGCGAGCTGCTGCCCGGCCGGCCGGTGACGATCGGCAAGCCGCTGCCGACGTACGCGGTCGTGCTGCTGGACGAAGACCGCCGGCCGGTCCCCGACGGCGAAGTCGGCGAGATCTGCCTCGGCGGCCCCGGGGTCGCGCGCGGCTACGTCGGGCGGCCGGAGCTGACCGCGGACCGGTTCATCGAGCACGCCCTCGCCCCGGCCGGCGGGCGGCTGTACCGGACCGGCGACCTGGGCCGCTGGACCGCCGACGGGGAGATCGAGTACCTCGGCCGATCCGACGCGGAGGTCAAGATCCGCGGTCACCGCGTCGACCTCGGCGAGATCGAGAGCGTCCTGATGGAGGACCCGGACATCACCGAGGCGGTCGCCGCGATGAAGCCGGTGACCGAGGACGGCGAGCCGGAGCTGGTCGCGTATGTCGTGTGCGGTAACGGAAACCGGGGTGACGAACTGGTCCGGCGGCTGCACGCGGCGGCGCGTGACCGGCTGCCCGGCTACATGGTCCCCGGCTACGTCGACTTCCTCGGCTCGCTCCCGGTCATGCCCAGCGGCAAGGTGGACCGGCCGCGGCTCCCGGCACCGACCGGACGGCGGCTGGCGCTCACCAGCGGCCCGGTCGTGCCGCCCGCGAACGAACTGGAAACGCAGGTGCGCGCGGTCTGGGCCCAGGTGTTCGGCATCGAGGAGGACAGCCTGTCGGTAGAGGCGGACTTCTTCGACGAACTCGACGGTCACTCGCTGCTGGCCGCGCGGGTCGTCTCGGCACTGCGGCAGCAGCCGGCCGGGGCGAACACCGCCGTGCGAGACCTCTACTCGCACCCGACCGTCCGCGGGATGGCTGCGCTGCTCGCGGACACCGGACGCGCCACTGCCGAAGTGCCCGAGCGCCCGGCCGCGATCCGCCACCGCGGCCGCCGGATCGCCGGCGCCGGGGCATTCCAGCTCGTCGCGATCTACCTGCTGCTGCTGGTGATCACCTTGCCGGTGTCCTATGTGTACACCCAGAACGACGGCGACGTGTCGGTGGCGGTGCTGGTGCAGCTGCTGATCGCGATCCTGATCAGCTACCTGGGCGTGCGCTGGCTGGTGCCGCTGCTGCTGGCCCGGCCGCTGGCCGCCGGGATCCGGCCGGGCCGGTACCGGCTGTGGGGGCCGACCTACCTGCGGCTGTGGCTGCTAGACCTGATCCTCGCGATCGGCCCGATGCCGGTGGTCAGCGGCTCCCCGCTGATGCCGGCGTACCTGCGGCTGCTCGGCGCCCGCGTCGGCGGCCGCAGCACGATCGCGACCAGCTCGATCACCATGCCGCAGCTGGTGCGCATCGGCCGGAACGCCTCGATCGGCTACGGCGTGGTGCTGCGGCCGTGGCGGGTCGCCGACGGCTGGGTGACCGTCGCGCCGATCACCGTCGGGGACAACGCTTTCATCGGGGCGAACGCCGTCCTCGAACCCGGGGCGACGCTGGAGGCGGGCGCCGCCCTCGGCGAGCAGTCCGTGCTCGGCGAGGGCGGCACGATCCACGCCGGGCAACGCTGGAGCGGTTCGCCCGCCGCGCCGGCGCCGAAGCTCGAACAGGCCGCGGAAACCATGCTGGCCGCCGAAAGCCGGATGCGCGGCTGGCGCGTCGACCACTACTTCGCCGCGTTCGCCGGGCTGCTCGGCTTGGAGGTCGGCGCGATCGCGATGATCATCCCCGGCGTCGCGCTGGTCTGGTGGGCGCTGCTGAGCTACGGCGTCCTCGCCGGGATCGTCGCCACGCTGGCCGCGGGGCCGGTCTTCGTGGTCACCGTGTGCGTGGTCGTCGCGGTCGGGAAGCGGCTGGTGCTCGCCCGCGTCCCGGTCGGCGTCCATCCGGTGCGGACCTGGCTGGGCGTGCGCAAGTGGATCTCCGACAAGCTGCTGGAGTTCAGCCTGCAGTTCACGAACTCGTTGTACGCCACGCTCTACACGACGCCGTGGCTGCGCCTGCTCGGCGCCCGCATCGGCCGGCGCGCCGAGGTCTCGACGGCCGCGCACCTCGACCCGGACCTGCTGACGCTGGGCGAGGAAAGCTTCGTCGCGGACATGGCCAGCGTCGGCTGCGCGACGTTCGCCAACGGGCGGATGGCGTTCCTGCCGACCGTGGTGGGAAGCCGGGCGTTCATCGGCAACGCCGCGTTCGTCCCGGCCGGCTCCCGGCTCGGTGACGGCTCCCTCGTCGGCGTCAGCACGGTCCCGCCGCACGACGGGGTGCCGGACGGCACGTCGTGGCTCGGCGCCCCGGCCATGCACCTGCCGCAGCGCCAGGACAGCGGCTCGTTCCCGGAGGAGCAGACGTTCCGGCCACCGCGCCAGGTCGTGGCGCACCGGCTGGCGATCGAATTCTGCCGCGCCACGCTGCCGGCCGCGCTGCTCGGCGTGAGCTTCTACCTGTACCTCCTCACGCTGTCCGGGCTCGCCGAGGGCAACGGCCTGCCCATCCCGGCGTTCGTCTCGCCGGTCGTCGCGATCGCCGCGAGCCTCGCGGTGATCGGGTTCTGCGCGGCCACGAAGCGGAATCTCGTCGGCAGCTACCGCCCGCGAGTGGAGCCGCTGTGGAGCAAGTTCGTGCGCCGCGCCGAGCTCGTCACCGGGCTCTACGAGGCCGCCGCGGTGCCCGCCGGGATGGAGATGCTTGTCGGAACGCCGTTCCTGCCGCCGCTGCTGCGCTGGTTCGGCGTGTCGGTGGGGCGGCGAACGTGGATCGGCACCACCTACCTGACCGAGTTCGACCTGGTCCGGATCGGCGACGACGCCTGTGTCGGCACCGAGTCCTCCCTGCAGACCCACCTCTTCGAGGACCGCGTGATGAAGATGTCCTACGTGATCGTGGAGCCCGGTGCGACGGTCGGCACCCGCGCGATCGTGCTGTACGACGCTGTGGTCGGCGAGGAGGTTTCGCTGGGTTCGCTGTCGCTGCTGATGAAGGGCGAGCACCTCCCGCCCGGCACCCGCTGGCACGGTATCCCCGCGCAGGGCCTGAGCACCGTGGGAGCCGCCTCGTGAACCGTCCGCTCGCCCTCGTCTACCGCGGGCCGGCCACGATCGAAGGCTGCCCGGAGGCCGTCGCCGGATTCCTCCGGGAAAGCCCGTGGGAATTCGACGTCCGGTACGTCGGGCCGCGTGAGCGGATCCCGTTGGGACAGTCCGCTTTGGACACCGCGACGCTGTACGCGCAACCGGGCGGCGGGACGTTGAAGAAGGCGTTCAAGCACCTGCGCAAGCACTCCGACGACGTGCGTTCCTTCGTCCGAGGGGGTGGGCGGTACCTCGGGTTCTGCCTCGGCGGCTACCTCGCCGGCGCGACGCCCGGATTCGACCTGCTGCCCGGGGACACCGACCAGTACATCGGCTCCGAGGACGCCGAGCTGGACACCGACGGCAACGCGCTGATCGACGTCCGCTGGCGCGGCCGGCGCCGGACGCTGTTCTTCCAGGACGGCCCGTACTTCTGGCTGCGCGAGGGCGCCGAGGCGGACGTCGTCGCGACCTATCGCAACGGGCTGATCGCCGCGATGGCCGTGCCGTTCGGTGCCGGCCGGGTCGGCGTCGCGGGCCCGCATCCGGAGGCCACTGAGGACTGGTTCACCGACGCCGGTCTCAAAGTGCCCGCGCCCGGACGGGCCGCGGCGCACGAGCTGGTCGACGCCGTGATGGCGAGCGGCCGGTGAAGACACGGCTCGCCGGGGTCGACGCCACCCGAGGGGTCGCCCTGCTCGGCATGATGGCGGTGCATTCGCTGTACGAGTCCGACGCCCAGGGTCACCCGACCTGGTCGTTCGCCGTCTTCGGCGGCCGCGCGGCGGCGACGTTCGCGGTACTGGCCGGGGTCGGCATCGCGTTCATGACCGGCCGCCGCCGGGTGCGCGCCGCCGACGGGCTGCCGACCGTCGCCGCGCTGGCCGCCCGCGCGCTGGCGATCCTCGCGATCGGGCTCGCGCTGGGCTACACCGACGCCTCGCTGGGCGCGGTGATCCTGCCGTACTACGCGGTGATGTTCCTGCTGGCGATCCCGGTGGTGTTCCTGCCGACCTGGGCGGTCGCGGTGACCGGCGCCATCGTCGCCGTCGGGGCGCCGGTGCTCAGCCACTTCGCGCTCGCGCGGCTGCCGCAGGCCACGCTGCTGAACCCGACGCTCGGCTATCTGCTGCAGCATCCGCTGAGCCTGCTTTCCGAACTGTCCATCACCGGCGAATACCCCGCGCTGCCGTGGATGGCCTACCTGTGCGCCGGCATCCTCCTCGGCCGGCTGACGCTCTCCCGGGTCAAGGTGGCGACCTGGCTGCTGGCCGGCGGGACCGCGCTCGCGGTCGCCGCGACCACCGTGTCCTGGTTGCTGCTCAACCATTACGGCGGGCTCACGCAGATCCTGGCGACCATCCCGCAGAGCACCCTGACCGCGCCGGAGACGCAGGAGATGCTGGCCCTCGGCGGCGACGGGACCGTCCCCACGGTCACCTGGTGGTGGCTGGCCGTCGACGCGCCGCACACCAGCACCACTCCGGACCTGCTGGGCACCATCGGCGCCGCCGTCGCGCTGCTCGGGCTGATGCTGCTGGCCGGGCACGTCACCGCGAAGTGGCCGCGGCGGATCATCGCCGTCTTCCAGAAACCCCTTGCCGCGGCGGGCGGTATGACGCTCACGCTCTACACCGCGCACATCATGTTCCTCAACTCCGACTACGACGTCTACAGCGCGGGCACCGGGTACCTGGTGCAGGTCGCCGCGGTGCTGCTGATCGGGCTGAGCTGGCGGGCCACCGCCGGCCGCGGGCCGCTCGAAGCGCTGGTCGCCACCCTGTCGTCGTGGGCGCGGCGGTGGGCCGAGAGCGGGTGGCGGCTGCCGCGGCTTCGGCTGCGGCGGGAACCGGCCGGGGAAGGAGCCTGATGGACCGGAGGCGGTTCCTCCTCGGCGCCGGGATCCTGACCGGCGCGGCCGGCCTGACCGCGATCGGGATCGCGGTGTTCGAGCCCGATTCGCGGCCGCTCGCGCTGGTCTACCGAGGCCCGGCGTCGACGGAAGGCTGCCCCGAAGCGGTCGCCGCCCTGCTCGGCTCCCAGTACCACGTCGCCTACACCGGTCCCGACGAGGAATACCCGCTCACCGCGCAATCCCTGGCGAAAGCCACCCTCTACGCGCAACCGGGCGGAGGCAGCCTCGGCCCCGCGTGGCGGAAAATGCGCGACCACGCCGACGACATCCGCGCGTACGTCCGAGGCGGCGGAAACTACCTCGGGTTCTGCCTAGGCGGATACCTCGCCGGCGCGTCCCCCGGCTTCGCCCTCCTGCCCGGCGACACCGACCAGTACGTCGGCTCGCAAGGCGCGCACCTGCGCTCGACCAGCGACACCGTCCTGACGGTGACCTGGCGCGGCGTCCGGCAGGAGCTGTACTTCCAGGACGGCCCGGTGTTCACCCTGAACACCGGCGCCCCGGCCACCATCCTCGCGACCTACCCGACCGGCGCCATCGCCGCCGCAGTCACCCCCTACGGCAAAGGCAAAGTCGGCGTCGTCGGCCCCCACCCGGAAGCCGACCAGACCTGGTTCCACGACGCCCACCTCGACAGCACCAACGCCCTGCACCCGGAACTGGGCCACGACCTCATCACCACCACGGTCGCCCGCTGAAAGGCAATCAGGCAGTTCCTCCGACGGGCGAACGGCCCCGACCGTGATTTCGATCGGGGCCGTACCGATTATCCCTACAGCGGCAGGACCACACCGCCGGTCAGCGAGGCCAGGACGGCATTGGTCGCGCCGGCGATTCCGTGGACGGTACCGATGACGATGCCGGTGATGGAATCAATGAGGCCGCCGAAGATGACGATTCCCATAATCGAATTCCTTTCATCAAACGCAAGGTAGTTCCGACCCTCGGGTGAAGACTGGCTTTTGGCGCGGCGTACTGGCAGAAAAAGCACCCAAGCCTTGGCCGTGGTGCCGCCGACACGATCCACCTCGCCGTCGGCGAGAGCGTTTTCACTCCAGGCCAACGGAATGACGGCGTCCACTCGAAGGGGTGAACGTCGCGCCGCTCGAACAAAATCGGCTCGTGCTCTCTTTTCGCAATCTTCGCGAAGTGCCACGCCACCGAAGTCCGGGGTAACAAATCACAGCCTACTACCCCGACCGGTTTGACGGGTAGCACAACCCCCAAATGGCCCAATTTCGCTTAGGCACTTCGGGTCCATCCGCCGACCTGCACAGAGGACAGCTACGGCGGTCCACACAAAACCGCAGACTCGGGATTACCACAATTAATCCTCCGGGCCCGTCGTCTCGGCCACGGTCAGCAGACCTTTCAGCGCAATGCCCCCATTCCGGCACCGCATTCCGCGCCAAGCCGCAAACCCGGCCTGCCCTACGGCGCAGCGCGAGCCGATCCGCCGACGTCGCCTGGCAGGTCTTCGTCGGCGACCTCGCCCAGCCCCTTGCCGAACCTATCGAAATTCGATAGATTCCCATCGTAACTCGATGGGAGGCCGGACCATGGGAAAGCTGACAGTGCACGCGCTGCGGGCCGTGCTCGTGCTGGTGCTCGCCGGCACCGTGTTCGTGCAGGCGATGATGGTGCTGGCGATGATCACCAAAACGGAGGACGGGTCGCTCCCGCTGACCCCGCTGCGCGTGATCGCGATCCTGGGCATGGTGTCGGCGCAGTTCGCCCTGGTCTGCGTGTGGCGGCTGGTGACGATGGTGCGACGCGGCACCGTGTTCTCGCCCGTCGCCTTCCGGTATGTGGACATCATCATCGGCGCGATCGTGGCCGCCGCCCTCCTGTGGTTCGCGGTCACGATCATCAACGCGCCGGGCCAGCGCGACGACCCGGGCGTCTCCCTCATCATGGGCGGCATCGGCGTGGCCATGCTGGGGGTCGCGCTCATCGTGCTGGTGCTGCGGATGCTGCTCGCCCAGGCCGTCGCGCGCGACGGCGAAGCGACCAAGATGCAGGCCGAGCTGGACGAGGTCATCTGATGCCGATCACCGTCGACATCGACGTGATGCTGGCCAAGCGGAAGATGTCCGTGGGCGAGCTCGCGGACCGCGTGGGGATCACGCCCGCCAACCTGGCGGTACTCAAGAACGGCCGCGCCAAGGCAGTGCGTTTCACAACCCTCGCCGCCCTCTGCGAAGTACTCGAATGCCAGCCGGGCGACCTGCTCCGCTGGGAGACCGAGAACGGCGCAGGCGGATGACGCTCGGGCAAGAACCCGGTCTCACGGGCGGGTCAGCTGGTTGGCCAGTCCGTCGACGATGAGCTGAAGCCCGCGGCCCCGTTCCTGCCGGTCTCGCTGGCCGAGGAGTTCCGGTTCGGGAGCTGGACGGCGAAGCCGACCACGTAATGCCCGACGGCGGTGTACATCCTGCTCGCCGGCGGGTTTTCCGCCGAGGTGGCCGCCAGGCGAGGGACGTGGCGGGGCACGTCGTCGGTGGCATCGTCCGAACCGTGCTCGCGGCCGTCCTGCTCACCCTGGTCGCGCTGCTCGTCGGATTCCGCCCAGCGGCAACGCGCTCGCGTGGCTCGCCGCGGCCGGGATCATCCTCTCCAGCGCGTTCGTGCCCACCGAGTCCATGGGCGCCGACAGCGTCCGGGCGCTCCTCACCGGCACCCCGGTCGGCAACAACGTGATCTTCGCGCTCGCCTGGTGCGCGGCCATCGCCGTCGGCGGCTACGTGTGGGGACTGCGCTCCTTCCGCGCCAGCAGCGCATAACCTCACTCGTCACGGTCGCCCAGACTAGCCTCATCCGCCGTCCGTCAGGTCCCCACGTCGTCGCCCGCCGGGGTGTCCGCGGGCCCGCCCGGGCGGGCCCAGGTGATCGGCGCCAGGTACAGGCCGCCCTGGCCCCAGCCGGCGTGCGAGGCGTACCAGCCGGTGTGGTCCCGCACGACTTCCGCCGCGTGTGCCGGGAAATGCGTCACCAGGTCGGCGTTGTCGAAGTGGAACGGGCTGTCGCTGCGGTGGACGTCGGTGCCCGCGTAGCCCAGGCGGGGTCCGGTGAACAGGTACCAGTACCGGCCGTGCCGCAGCACGAACGGGGATTCGGTGGGGCCGCCCCAGGTTCCCGACTCCGGCGAGACGTAGGCGATGTCGCGGTCGCTCCAGTGCCGGAGATCGTGGCTCGTGCGGTAGAGCACCACGTGGTTCCCGCCGGACGGCTCGGTGTTGCCGGTGTAGAACAGCACCCAGCGCCCGTCGATCCGGATGACATAAGGATCCCGCGCGTCGTAGCCGTCGTGGAAAAGGGTGCCGCCCGGGTCCCGCGTCCAGTGGAACAGGTCCTTCGAAGTCGCCAGGTTGATCGCGGACACGGCGCTTTCGGCCCCGCCACCGCAGTAGAACATGTGGTACGTCGCCCCGACGCGGATCACGTGCGGGGCCCACAGATGGGTTTCCCCGTAGGCCGGGTCCACGGTGAGCGCGAACGGCTGCTTCGTCCACGGCCCGTGCAGGTCCGGCGCGGTGGCGTGCGCGAAGCTGATTTCGTTGTCCGGATCGGCCGGCTCGGCGTGCGTGATGCCGAAAACATGCCAGGTGCCGTCGAGATCCCGGATGAACGTGTGGTCGTTGAGGTACCACGGCCCGCTTTCCCCGACGCTCGGATCGTAGATCTTCGCGAACGTCCCCACCGTCAAGTCCGCCTCCGCCGCGGAGCCGGTTCCGGCTAGGCCGAGCGTGACACCCAGAGCCAGGCAACCCGCCAAAGCCGTGCGTCTGTTGACTTCCATCGGGTTCAGCCTCTCGTCGGGGTCAGCGCATCCAGCCGGTACTGCGCGGCCGACCAGGCCGGTGCGCCGTCCACGGGCACGATCCGCACGTCGATCGCGGACTGTCCACTGGTGACACTCGCGGGCAGCGCGAAGGTGTCCTCGAGCCAGCGGTGGGTGGTGTTCTTCAGTGGCTGTGTCCAGGTGCCGACCTGGACGCCGTCGATGAACACCGCGGCCTGCTGGTAACCGTCGTCCTGGTCGCCGATCCGCAGCAGCCGGGCGCCCGCGTTGCGGGGATCCAGCGCCAGGGCGAAGTGCGCCGCGCCGGTCGCGGCGGCGACCGTCCTGCTCACCGGTCCTGCGACCTGGGTCCCTTCGAAGGTCGAAGTCAGGGTGTCTCGTGTCTCGCCTTCGGCGGTGTAGCCGTGCGCGGCCCGGCTGGCCTCGTCGCCGACGTCGATCAGATCGGTCTGCCGCATACCCGCGTCGGGTTGCCCGTACCAATACGCGGTGGTGCTGTACTCGGCGGGCGCGTCGTCGGCGGGGCCGTGTTCGATGCCGAACGTCAGCGCCGAGGAGAACGGCACCGCGTCGCCGGCCATCAGGCGGACGGCGCCGGTGCAGTCGTACTGGCAGCCGTCACTGGCCACTTTGTACGCGGGGTTCCCGGTGAGCGGCATCGCGAAGTTCGTGCCGTCCCGGAAATACCAGCCGGACTCGAAGAAGTCCTCCGTCCCGGTGCCGTGCCATAACGGGCTGGCGGACCCGTCGACGTAGACGCGCTCGTCACCTTCGAGATAAGCCCGCTGGTTCCCGGTCGGGATACGCCCGGTCATGGTCTGCGTCTCGCCGTAGAACACGCCGCGTCCGGCGGCCCCGAGGATGGTCCAGTCGGCGCCGTTCCGCGTCAGTCCTTTGTGGCTGGTCGCGGTGAAGTAGCCCAGGTCGCCACCGGGCCGCAGCCCGGCGTCGACCTCTGGTGTCGGAGCCGAGGTGACCTCCACGCGGGCGCCGGTGATCGGCTCGCCACTCGCGTTCACCAGTTCGACGACAGCGCTCCGGCGGTACGGCATCGGCCACCACGCGGTGAGCGCGCCGCCGTCCGTGGCGTCGATCGAGGACAGCATCGTGCGGCTGTCGAAACGCCCGAGTCCCGAGCCGAAGAACTCACCGAGCGGGGAGTCCACTGTGGTCTTCCCGTCGAAGGTGATCCGGAGCCGGGCCCCGCTCAGCACCGCCTGGGACGCGGCGAGCTGCGCCGGATCGCGCTGGTACCGGTAGACCTGGTAGCCGTTCCAGGTCTGCAGGACCAGCTGGTAGTCGTGCGCCTTCTCCTCACCGGGGTGATCGGGGCCGAGGTCGAGCACGTCGGTGCGCCGCCATTGGCCGTCGACCCGGGAGTGCACGTCGTAGCGGAACTCGTTGACGTCGGCGTCGGAGGAGACGAACGTGTTGGTGATCCGCAGTTCGGAATGGCCGGCGGTGAGGCTGGCCGGCAGGTCGAGCACCTGGTCGGCCCAGGTGCCGCGCGGCAGCGGGGCGCCGGTCGTCCACCGGCCGGCCGGCTTGCCGTCCACGGTGACGTCGGCGACCTGGTGCCCGATCACGGGATCCGGCCGCCGGGTGAGCCGGACACCGGTGTTGCCCGGATCGATCGCGACGCGGAACGAGCTGTGCCCGCCCGCGCCGAACGCCCGGCCGTCGTCCCGGACCCGGGGTTCGGACACGAGCTGGGGCAGGGTGACGCGCAGCTGGCTGATCGTGCCCGCCCCGCGGAGCGCGGCGAACCGCCCGGTCGAGCCGTCCGGCACGTCCGCGGTGACCGAGGTCGTCTTCGCCCGCGGCGCGGCCGGTTTGGGATCCCGGATGCCGAAGCCGCGCAGGCGATCCACCACGTCGAGCGCGCGGTCCCGCGGGTCGAAGGTCGGCACCCCGGCCGAGTCGGGGAACTCGCGGTAGGTGACGTGGTAGAAGAGCGGGTTGTGCTGGACGGTCACCCGCATCGAATGCTGGTACGGCATCGGCACCTTGATCACCGAGCCGCCGGAGGTGTCGTCGCCGTCGCCGACCAGCGGCCACACGAACGGCGCGCCGAGCCGTCCGTCCACAATGTCCTGAAGCGAGCTGTTCAGCACGGTGCGGCCGTCGAGTTCGACCTTCAGCCTGCCGTTGTTGACCATGCTGCCCTCGTCGCGGGTGAACCACATGCTCTCGATCTCGCCGGCCCCGCTCTTCTCGGCGATCACGCAGCCCTCGGCAGTGGTGCGCAGGCAGCTGTACGTCCCGTTGAAGCCGTCGTCGTTGCCGCCGGTGCGGTCGAAGCTGGAGAACTGCTTGGTCTGCGACCCCGGCCGCAACGCCGCCATCGCGTCGAGCGAGCGGTAGACGTCCCAGCCCACCGGCCCCACCGAGGCGGCTCCTGGTGGCCGGTCCGCCTGGGCATCGGCGGGCGCGGCCACGAATCCCATCACCACCAGTGCGGACGCCATCGCTATCAGTAGCGACCGGCAGGCATGACGAACTCTTCGGCTGTGCATCGCGGCACTCCGATCAAGGGGACGGGGAGGAACGGGGAAAGCCGCCGGCGGGGACCGGCGCGGGACTCGGTCAGATCTGGGCGAAGGCAGGGCGGTGGGGCACCGTGCGATGGGGGTCGACGGAAAACGGGTAATCGATTACCCATCTGACGTTAGGGGCGCCCGGGAGAATGTGTCAAGGGTCACATTGCGGGTGTTTGCCCAGGTTAGGCGGAACGGCCTAATGCGCCTGGGGGTCGTCCGGGGCGACTCGGGAGCGGGTTCGCTCGCCCCTGGGCGTGGGGTTCCTCGCCGGGGCGAAGCGGATCCGGGGGGTGGCAACGGGGCCGGGCGACCGTCTTCTCCGGACTGGACGGGCGTGCGGGAATCAGCGGAAGCGCGGCATCGCAGTCGTCTCTTCGCGGCTTGCGCGGGAGACCGGGCTCCGTCGACCAGACTGCCTCGGGATGGTCTCCGCGCGACCGCCCTCGTCGCCGAACACCACGACATCCACGTCGGCATGGGCCAGTTCGCCTCTTTGCCGCAGTACCGCTGCCGGTCCCTTGCCCGGAAAGGCTTAGCTCGCGGTCACTGCCGCTCGCCGGCTCGCCCGCACCCGCGAAAGCCGCTCTGCGTCACTTCAGCTGCGGGATCACTTCCGCGACGATGAGCTCGACCAGGTCGGCGAACTCCCCGGCGGGGCAGCCGCCCATGGTGGGGGAGACCAAGTGGGTGTCGGCGGCGAGCATTTCGGCGGCGCGGTTCAGCCGGTCGGCGACCTCGGCCGGGCTTCCCACCATCGCCGGTCCGTGGGTCGTGACGTGGTCGAAGTCGAGCGGTGGCCCGGGGAACGGCGTGGACTGGGCCCGGTTGCCCCGCTGCGTCATGAGGTCGAAGCAGGCGCGGTACCGCGGCTCCCGTGCCCCCTGGCTGGTCTTGCCGACGTTGACGTGCCAAGCGGCCCCGACCCGTGACTCCCGGCCGTGCCCGTACGAGGCAAACTTCGCGCGGTAATCCTCCGCCACGCGGACCGGGTCGAGGTTCGCCGCGAGGATCACCGGCGGGCGCCGAGTAGATGTACTCGAGTCCGTGGTGTGCGGGGCCAGCCGGCCGGTGCCGCCGGAACGGGCCGGCGCGCCGCTGCCCATGCCCCGATCCTGGCCGGTGGCCGGTGGGCCCGGCCACCGATAAGCTGACGTCCGATGCAGGAAAACCGCCAGCCTGTCCCCCATCCCCGGAAATGGGGGCAGGCGACGCCGCACGGCGCCGGCTGGCTCCCGCACGGCTATCACCTCGACACCCACTCCCACGCCCAAGGCCAGCTGGTCTACGCGGCCGCCGGCGCCATGGTCACCACGACCTTGCACGGGACCTGGGTGGCCCCCGCCAACCGGGTCACCTGGACTCCCCCGGGCTTCGAGCATTCCCACCGCTTCTACGGCAGAACCGACGCCCGCATCGTCGCCGTCCCCGCCGGCGAGTGTCACGGACTCGCGCCACAGCCCAGCGTTTTCGCGGTCAGCGCGCTGGTGCGCGAGGCGCTGCTGGCCCTCACGAACCCGAGCGGCCGGTCCGCCGACGCCGAACGGCGGCTGCGCGCCGTGGTGATCGACGAGCTCGTCGAGACCCCCGAACAGTCCCTGCACCTGCCCGAGCCGCACGACGACCGGCTGCGCGCCGCCACGGAACTGCTGCGCGCCGATCCCGGCCGGACCATCACGCTGGCCGAGCTGGGGCGGGCCGCGGGGGCGAGCGAACGCACCTTGAGCCGGCTGTTCCACACCGACCTCGGCATGAGCTTTCACCGCTGGCGCACGATCCTCCGGATCCACCAGGCCGTGTTCCACCTGACCGGCGGCCAGTCGGTCACCGATACCGCGATCGCGTGCGGGTGGTCCAACCCGTCCACCTTCATCGAGGCGTTCACCGCCGTCGTCGGCCAGACGCCGGGCCGGTACCAAGCCGAGCTGAACGTTCGCGGCGAATAGCGGCACCCTCCGCCAGGTTGGCGGGTTTCCTTTATCGGCTGACAGGTTACCGGTGGTCGACGCCCGGCTCGAGGGGCCACAGTGGTGATCAGCGGCGATCACGCCGTTCTGGAAACCTTCCCGAAAGCGGAGAAAATGACCCAGCAGAACGAAACCGCCAGCGTGGTCATCGTGGGCGGCGGAGTCGCCGGTCTCACGCTCGGCACGTTCCTCCTGCGCAGCGGAATCCACTGCACGATTCTGGAGAAACACAGCCGCGAACACGTCGAAAACCGGCAGCGGGCGGGCTCTCTCGATGCCAGTGGCGTGCGCACGCTCCGGCAGTGGGGAATCGAAGAGGTCGTGGAGGAAATCAGCACCGGCGATTCCGCCGATCCGGGGATGCCGCTTCTGGTCGACGGGCAGAAGCGGCTGTGGAAGATGGACGGGCACGGGGAGGACGAGGCGGACTCGGCCTTCTGCCCGCAGCAGGTCCTCGTCCGCAACCTCATCAAGCTGTTCCTCCGCGACGGCGGCGACCTCCGGTTCGAGTCCGAGGACATTTCCCTGGAGGGCGTCGAAACGGACTCTCCCACGGTGCGATACCGGGCTCCCGACGGCTCGGCGAAAGTGATCAGCTGCGATTTCATCGCCGGCAGCGACGGCTATCACGGCGTCAGCCGGACGGTGATCCCCGAAGACGTCCTCAAGTGCGACACGCACGAGTTCGGTTACGCCTGGCTGACCATTCTCGCGGAGGTGCCGGCGGATCCCCTCGCGGTGATGGCGGTGCACTCCCGCGGTTTCGCGGCGCAGATCACCCGCGGCCCCAACGCCAGCCGGCTCTACCTGCAGTGCCCGCTCACCGATTCGGTCGGCCAGTGGCCGGACGAGCGCATCTGGGCCGAGCTGGAGACCCGGTTCGGCGCCCCGCCCGCGGTCCGGGGACCGATCGTGAGCAAGCAGGTCGTGCCGCTTCGCGGGGTGGTGTTCAGCCCCATGAGCCACGGCCGGCTGTACCTCGTCGGGGACGCCGCCCACCTCATTTCGCCGATGAGCGCCGAGGGGATGAGCCTGGCCCTGCACGACGCCGAGGCGCTCGCCCGCGCGGTCGTCAAGCACGTCGACGAAGGTGATTCGAGCCTGCTCAAGAGCTACTCCGACACCTGCCTGGACTACATCTGGGAGCGTCAGGCCGCCGCGGTCTGGATGACCGACACGATGCACGACTCCGGTGACGCCTCCTACCGGGGCGAGTTCCTCAGGAAGGTCGCCCGGGCGAACCTGGAAACCCTGACACAGCAACGCACCGCCGCGCAGAGCTGACCCAGAGCTGACCCAGCGGGGAGCCGGGCGGCCCGCCGATGGCCCGGCTCACGCGTCGGCGGAGAGAACTCCTTCGAGCACGGCGGCGGTGGCCTCCCACAGTTCGGCCTGGATTTTCTCGCTCCGTCCGGGTTCCGGGCACAGGAGGGGTTTCGCGTCCTTGACGGAGAAATAGCCACTGGTGGTTTCGGCGAAGGCGGGATCGGTCGCGAGTCGCGTGATGATCCCGGCGCCGCGGCGGGGATCCCCGATCCGCAAGGTCTTCAGGATTCGCTCGAGTGCTCCGGCGAAGGGCAGCTCACGGCCGAGGCCGCTGACGTTGAAACCGGGATCGCAGCAGTTCGCCGTGACCCCCGTGCCGGCCAGGCGCCGGCCGAGTTCCTGGCTGAACATGATGTCCATCAGTTTCGACCGGCCATAGTGGACCATGGATTCCCGCCTCGTGTATTCGGCGGTGCGCGTCACGTCGCGGGCCGGGTCGAGGTGGCCGGCCTGCCGGGCGGCCTCGGAGGCGACCGTGACGACCCGCGCCGGGGCCGAAGCCACCAGTTTGCCGCGCAGGGTCTCGGTGAGCACCCACGGGGCGAGATAGTTCACTGCGGTCATCTCGGCGAACCCTTCGGCGGTCACGCGCTGGGAGAACGCGTGCAGTCCGGCGTTGTTGACCAGTACGTCGATGCTGTCGTAGTGGGCGTCGATCTCCTGCCCGGCCCGGCGGACGTCGCGCAGGGAGGTCAAGTCCGCGCTGAACGCGTCGACGGGCGTACCGGGGGCGGCCTCCTCGATCTCGTGGCGCAACGCGTCCACCTTGTGCGGGCTCCGGGCGACGATCCCGAGGTGGGCGCCGTGGCGGGCCAGATCGAGAGCGACCAGCCGGCCCAGGCCACTGGTGGCCCCGGTGATGACGACGATCGGTCGGCTGTCCATGGATGCTCCGCTTCGGCCCGTTGACGAGGTACGCCCTCAACGTAGCACCACTGAGGTACCTCATCAATCGGCCGGCCCCCGTCCGTGACGGGTCAGCCGGCGCCGGTGGCGAGGTCGATGGCGTCGAGCAGTTCGGCCAGACCGGCCAGCTGTTCCGGGTCGAGGCTGCCGAAGATCCGCTGGAGCAGCTGGTCTCCCGCACGGGTACTCGCGGCCAGCGCCGTGGCGCCCGCCTCGGTGAGCGCGACGAGTTTGGCCCGGCCGTCGCTGGGATCGGACCGGCGTTCGACCAGCTTGTCCCGCTCGAGGCTTTCCACTGTTTGAGTGACCGTGCGCTGGGCGAACCCCAGCTCCCCGGCCAGCGAGGCCTGCCGGATCGAGCCCGTCCGGTCGAGCACCTGCAGCACCTTCGTCCGAGCCAGCGACAGCCCGCTGGCGACCATGTGCTCATCGAGCACCTTCCGCACCCGGTACGCCTGCGACAGGAAGCGCAAACCCACCTGATCCGGCTGGGGGCCGTCGGCCATGATCACTGCTCCAGTCGCAGAACGGTCGTACGAGAACCCCGCGAGGCTACCTCGACGGGCCGCTGGGAACGGGTGCCCTGTCCGTGGCGACCAGCGACCCGGAGCTCAGGCGAAGCGACCGCCGCCGTCGACGTGGAGCACCGTCCCGGTCGTGAAGCGGTTGGTCAGCACGAACAGCGCGGCCTCGACGATGTCCTCGGTGGCGCCGAAACGCCGGGCCGGGTTCTTGGCCGCGACACCGTCGAGGAACGCGGCCTTCTTCTCGCCCATGCCGTTCCACGCGCCGGAGTCGACGATTGCGCACACCGCATACCGAGGTCAGCGGCCGGCCGTCTTCGCGATCAGCCGGGCCCGGATCGGCTCCGACTGGGCGACCTCGGCGATCGTGAGGGCCATCGCGAGGCCGGCGTCGTGGACGAAGCGGTCGCCGTCGGGGCCGCCGGCCGCGACGCCGAAAGCTGCGGTGTGGTTGCCGGCTTCGGGTGGGAGGTCGAAGGACAGCATCGGGTGGATCGCGGGGATCCGCAGCGAGACGTTGCCCATGTCGGTCGAGCCGAACATCTTGTCCGGGTAGTCGGGAAAGGTCCGGCCGATGGCCTTCGCGTGCTTTTCGAACAGCGGCGCCAAATCGAGGTCGTGCCGGAATTCGCGGTAGACGGACGGCAATGCGGTGTACTCGACGCTCGTGCCGGTGGCCACCGCGCCCGCGTCGAAGCAGCGCCGCACCCGCTCCCACACCTCGTCGACTTCGGTGATGGTGTCGGCGCGGATCATGCAGTCGACGACGGCGTGGTCGGGGATGACGTTGACGGCCGCCCCGGCTTCCTTGACGACGTGGTGCACCCGGATGCCGTCGCGCAACTGCTGGCGCAGCAAGCCGATCGAGGTCTGGGCGACGACCGTCGCGTCCGCCGCGTTCAGCGCGCTCCACGGGCGCGAGGCGTGCCCGCCGACCCCCGTGTACGTCACCAGCCAGGACCGCGAAGCGCGCAGCTGCGGGATGACGACGTCCTTGAGCTGCGGGTGCACCATCATGGCTGCGTGGGTGTCATCGAAGACACCGCGGTTGACCATGATCTCCTTGCCGGTCCCCTTTTCCTCCGCCGGAGTGCCGAAAACCCGCACCGTCAGCCCGAGTTCGCCGGCGTAGGGGGCCAACGCCAGCGCGGCGCCGACCGCGGACGCGGCGATGGCGTTGTGGCCGCAGCCGTGCCCGATGCCGGGGAGCGCGTCCATTTCCGCGCACAGGCCGAACACGAAGCCGCCGGACCCGGCCGAGGCCACGAACGCCGTCGGCAGACCGGCCACGCCTTTCTCCACCGTGAACCGGCCGCGTTCGAGCGCCTCGATGATCGACGCCGAGGTCTCGTACTCCTCGAACGCCAGCTCGGGATTGGCGTTGATCCGGTGCGAAAGGTCCAGGACCCCGCCCAGATTCTGCTCGAACGCGTGCTCGACGCGCTGGTCGACGCCGGTCATCGCGCCAGGTCCTTTCCGAGGGAGACGTGGTCGGCGATCTGGGCGTGGGTGGCGAACCAGACGCCGTCGTGGGAGGCGATGTGCTCCAGCAGCTCGGCGAGGATCGTCACGCGGGAGCGGTGCCCGATGACGTGCGGGTGGAGCGTGAGCTGGAAGATGCCGCCTTCGGCGTAGGCCAGGTCGAACTCGTCGCGCCAGATCGACAGCACTCCGCGTGGCGGCGTGTACGGCCGCTGGGCCCCGAACCTTTCCATCATGAAGTACGGCATGTCGTCACGGATCCACTCGACGGGCAGCTCGACGATGCCGGTGGGCTCGCCGTCGGCGACGATCTCGTAGCAGTCGTCGTCGGCCATCAGCGAGGAGTCGTACGTCAGGCCCAGTTCGCGGATGATCCGCAGCGAGTCCTCGGAGAAGTCCCACGACGGGGTGCGGATGCCGGCCGGTCGCGTGCCGGTGAGGCGTTCCAGCGTGTCCGCGGCCCGGAAGGCGAGGTCGCGTTCGGCTTCCGGCGGCAGCTGGGTGTTGCGTTCGTGGATCCAGCCGTGCAGGGCGACCTCGTGCCCGGCATCCACATAGGACTTCGCTTCGCCGTCGTGCAGCAGCGCGGACACGGCGGGCATGAAGAACGTCGAGGGCACCTCGAACCGGTCGAGCAGCTTCAGGATCCGGGGCACGCCGGCCCGCGCGCCGTACTCGCCCTGCGACAGCTTCCCCGGCAGCACCTCGCCGTCCCGCAGCGGAATCGTCTCGTGGTCGGAGTCGAACGACAACGTCACCGCCACCTTGGCGCCGCCCGGCCAGGACTCCGGTCGCAACGGACGCCCGGCGCGCACGCGCTCGACGTGCCCGCGCCAGGTCTGCTCGTCCCACTGCCACGGCTCACTCATACTTCCTCCACCACGTTGTGTTCCTTCGACGTCCGCCGCACGCACCCGTCACCATCGACCACAATGGACTGGCTGTCCGGATCGAGTTCGACGGGATCCAGGCGAAGCGCAGGCCCGCCGGCCCCGCCCAGCCCCACCCGGAAGACGGCGCTCTCCGTAGAACTCGACCGGGTGCAGGCAGTGCGGGTGGTGCCCGATGACGAGGTCCGCGCCGGCGCTGATCACGGCTTCGGCGGCGCGCAGGTCCGATTCGTGCGCACTCGAATGCACGAACGGCAGCGTTCCCAGGGTCTCGTCGAGGAAGGTGCTGTCGAACTCGAAGCTCTGGCGCACCCGGATCGCCGCGATGCCGGGCCGGTCGGCGGTGGCGTTGAAACCCAACGGGAGCGCGCAGCAGAAGCTGAAGAAGGCCAGCGTCCGCCCGGCCCGCCGCACGCCACGACCGGACGCCGTGGCCGGCCCGCGGCCACGACGTCTCCCACCACAGTGAGATCCACGACTCCTCCGTTTCACATCGCGGTACGACATGCCACACTGTAGCCCGATACTCGAGCCGAGGTAAAGCGATCCCGTGCCGGAATGAGGAACGACAGTGCACAGGGTGGTACGATCATGTCCTCATGGGCGCGGAAGAAGCAGACAAGCCGGCCAGCAGTATCCGGTCGATGAACAGCGTCCTGAGCACGCTGCGGGTCTTCGAAGAAGTCGCCATGCGGCAGCCGATCGGCGTATCGGAACTGGCCCGCGTGACGGAGATCCCGAAGAGCACCGTGCAGCGGTGCCTGGTGACGCTCCAGCAGGCCGGCTGGCTCAAGGTCGTGGACGCCGAGCGCGCGCGGTGGGGCGTGACGTCGAAGGCGCTGGCCCTCGGCCTGCGCAACGCCGGCGAGCGGGACCTCCAGGAAGTGGCGGAGCCCGTCCTCAAGCGCCTCGCGGCCCAGACCGACGAGACCGTCATGCTCGGCGTGCGCGACGGCGAGTGCCTCCTCATCCTCGCCCGCGAAGACACCACCCAGGTCGTCCGTGTCTTCCTCGAAGTCGGGGAGCGGGTGCCACTGCGCGCGACCTCGGCGGGCACGGCGATCATGGCGCTGCTCGACCAGACCGAGGTCGACGAGCTGCTGCGGCACGAGCTCAAGGAGTTCGCCAACAGCCCGGTGCCGGACGCCGCGGAGCTCCAGCGGGAGATCGCCCAGACCGCGAAGCGCGGATACGCGCTCAACGGCTCCTCCTCGTGGTACCGCCCGCACGTGGCCTCCATCGGCGCCGCCATCACGAACCCGGCCGGGCGCCCGGTCGCGGCCGTCACGCTCGCCATTCCGGAGATGCGGCACAACCGCGCCCAGGAGAAAGCCTTCGCACCGCTGGTGATGGAAGCGGCGGCAGAGATCAGCCGCCTGCTGTCGACCGACTGACCGCGTCGCCGCCTTCCCGGACGTAACGACCCTCCCGAGGTCCGCACGGGACCTCCATGTCTGTCGTCCGTGCCACACCGTGAAACAGCGTATCTTCCTGTAGCATGGCCGTATTATCGTATTACGGTACATCGTGAGGAAGTGAGTCAGCTGTGCCCAGCACAGAGTTCCCCGCCCCGGAGCTGAACCCGTTACGGCTGCGGGACATCACGGTCCCCAACCGCGTGTGGATGTCCCCGATGGCCCAGTACGCCGCGGGTCCCGACGGCCTGCCGACCGACTGGCACCTGGTGCACTACGGCCCGCGCGCGGTCGGCGGGGTGGGCCTGGTGATGGTCGAGTCCACCGCGGTCGGACCGCGGCACCGGACCACTTCGGCGGACCTCGGGATCTGGACCGAGGAGCAGGCGCTCGCGCACCGGCGCCTGACCTCGTTCGTCTCCGGGCACGGCGCGGTCCCCGCGATCCAGCTGCTGGCCGCGGGCCGGAAGGGATCGCACCAGGTGCCCTGGGAGGGCGCGGGACAGAACGGCCCGGTCGGGGCGGCCGACGGCGGCTGGGACCTGATCGCGCCGTCGGCGATCCCGTTCGGCGACCTGGCTTTGCCCCGCGAGGCGGACCAAGCCGACTTGGACGAGGTCGTCGCGGCGTTCGCCCAGGCGGCCCGGATGTCCCACCTGGCCGGGTACCAGGCCGTCGAGATCCACGCCGCGCACGGGTACCTCCTGCACCAGTTCCTGTCCCCGCTGGCCAACCACCGGACCGACGAGTACGGCGGGAGCCCGCAGAACCGGATGCGCCTCCCGCTGCGCGTGGCCCGCGCGGTCCGGGAAGCCTTCCCGGCGGACAAGCCCGTTTTCGTCCGCATCACCGCCACCGACTGGGCCGAGGGCGGCATCACGATCGAGGAGGCCGCGGGGTTCGCCAAGGAACTGGCGGCCGCGGGCATCGACCTTCTCGACGTCACGTCCGGCGTCCTGGTGCGCGACCTGGAAGCCCGCCCGCCGGCACGGGAGGGGGTGAACGTCGGGTTCGCGACCACGCTCAGGCAGGCGTCGGGGCTCGCCGTCGCCCCGGTCGGGCAGATCGGCGACCTGGCGACCGCCCGCCGGATCGTGGGCGACGGTGAGGCGGACGCCGTCCTGATGGGCCGTCCCCTGCTGCGCGACCCGTACCTCGCCCTGCGCGACCGGCCCACCGACAAGGAAGCCTGGCCCGCCCGGTACCACCGCGCGCTCTGAATCAGCTACTTGAAAGGAAAACCCGCTATGCCGATGGACAACCGGGACACGGAGAGCCGCGAGGTCACCCGTCCGGACGGCACGACAATCCGTTACACAGTCAGCGGTCCGGCCGACGGGCCCGCCATGACGCTCATCCACGGCTGGGGCTGCGACCGCCGTGACTTCGACGCCATCATCGGCTTCCTCCCCGGGCACCACCGCGTGCTGGCGGTCGACCTCGCCGAGCACGGGGACTCCCGGTCCACCCGCGACGTCTGGACGATCACGGAGTTCGCCCGCGACGTGGCGGCCGTGCTGGAGGCCGAGTCGGTCAGCTCGTCGGTCGTCGTCGGGCATTCCCTCGGCGGGGCGGTCGCGGTCGAAACCGCCCGGCTGCTGCCCGCCGTGGTCACCCGGGTGGTCGCGGTGGAAGCCCTGCATTACCTGTCCCTGTTCCCCGCGCAGGACGAACCCGAGGCCGAAGCGTTGCTGCGCCTGTTCCGGGAGGACTTCGCCGGCGCGATGCGGGGCATGGTCGAAGGGGGCTCACCGGCGGGCACCGACCCGGCCCTGATCGACGCCTACACCAAGAAGATGGCCGCGGTGCGGCAGCCCGCGGGCCTTCACAGCCTCGAAGGCCTGCTGCGCTGGGACATGGACGCCGCGCTGCGCGAGGTCGCTCAGCCGATCGTAGTGTTCGCCGTGCGCTCTCTCATCACCCAGGAGGCCGCCGACCGTTACGGCGGCCGCCTGCGCATCGAGCTGGTCGACCTGGGCAGCCACCACTTCCACGCCGAGTCCCCCGAAGCGACGGCCGGACTGCTGGCCGGTCAGATGTCCGATTAGGACACCGGGCCCCGGCCGCCCGGCACCGGGCGGCCGGGGCCCGGCTCAGCCGACGTGCGGTTCCGGGTGCCCGGGCTGCCGCGCGGCGAGTTCGCGGAGCGCGGTGGCCGTGGCATTACGGACGTGGTCCTCGCACGCCGCACGGGCGGCGGCGGCGTCACCGCGCACGGCCGCGGCGTCGTGGATGGCGGTCAGCTCCCGCACCGTCTCCGGCCCGCGGCCTTCGGCCTGCAGGGACAACCCGCGCAACATCTGCACGCGGGCGTGGATGCCGCGCAACGTCGAGTCGACGATCGGGTTCGCCGCCCCGGCGATGAGCACGTCGTAGAACTCGTCCTTCATCGCCAACCGCTCGGCCAGGCCGGCCTTGCGGTGGGTCCGGGCGAACCGCCGGACCACCTTGCCCATCAGCTCGCGCTGCTCGGCGGTGGCCCGCTCGGCGAACAAGGCGCCGGCCAGGCCCTCCAGCGCGCCGCGCACCTCGAACAGCGCCTTGGCGTCGGCGGGGGTCAGCTCGGTGACGACCGGGCCGCGGTTGGGCACCGTGGTCACCAGGCCTTCGGATTCCAGCTGCCGCAGCACTTCGCGGACGACCGTGCGGGAAACCTCGTACCGCGCGCACAGCCGCGCCTCGACCAGCCGCTCGCCGGGCTCGAACTCCGCGGCCATGATGTCGCGGCGGAGGGTTTCGAGGACCTGGGCCCGCAGCGGCGCGGCGACCCGCTGCACTCGTTGTCCGGTCACGCGGCCGCCTCCCTGTTTTCAGCCTATGACGGTATCACCGTAGTACGCGAGCCCCGGCCGACGCGGCGGCGGTGCGGTCAGCCGGTCAGCTCGACGCCGGTCACCTTCGCCAGGTACCGGGCGATCTCGGACTGGTCCGGGTTCCCCTCGCCCAGATCGGCCAGCGCCGCCCGGCAGAACCGGACGCAGGCCTGCGACACCTCCGGCGCCAGCCCGAGTGACGCCGACAGGTCCAGCGCGGTGGTGATGTCCTTGACCGTCAACGGAAGCGAGAACCCGACCTGGAACCGCCCGTCCAGCACCTCCGGCCCGATCTTGACCTCGGTCGACTGGTTGCGGCCGGTGGACCGGTTGATGACGTCGAGCATGACCCGCGGGTCCAGGCCGAACTTGGCCCCCGTGGTGAGCACCTCGAGCGCCCCGACCAAACCGATCGCCGACAGCAGGTTGTTGAGCGCCTTCAACGCGTGCGCGGACCCGGCGGGGCCGACGCGCGTCACCGACGTGCCCATCGCGCGCAGCAGCGGAAGGGCCCGCTCGTAGTCTTCGGCCGCGCCGCCGGCCATGATCGTCAGCTCGGCCGTCGCGGCTTTGCGCGGACCGCCGGAGACCGGCGCGTCCACCATCACCACGCCGCGCTCCCCCAGCCGCCCGGCCCATTCCTGGGTCGCGCGGGGGGCCGACGATCCCATGTCGACGACCAGCGTGCCCGGCCGCAGCCGGCCGGCGAAACCCGTGGGATCGCCGGGGTCGCCGAGCACCTGCTCGACGACCGCACTGTTGGGCAGCATGAGGATCACGACATCGGCGGCGGCGCCGTCGAGGAGGCTCGGCAACGCCGTCACCCCCTCGTTCCGGGCGGCCGCGTCGATCGCGGCGGGGTCGGCGTCGTGGACCGCGACCGGCACGGCTCGCGCGAGGTTGCGGACCATGGGCTGCCCCATCGTGCCCAGCCCGATGAAGGTGACGGCGTCCGTCATGACTGTTTTCCCTTCGTGGATGGCGGGTCAGCCCTGGAAGACGGCGACGGTCGGCTCGAGACCGTCCGCGCCGACGACCTCGCGCCAGGCTTCGAAACCGGTCTGGAAGGCCACGATTCCGGCCTCGGGCAAGGAGATCTCGATCGCTTCGAGGATCTCCTGCGCGGTGACGCCCAGGTCGAGCGCGACCTTGATGTGGCTCTGGATGTGCCCCTTCGCGGCGCGCATCACCGTGAGGCTGACGATGAAGATGAGCTCCTTCGTCCGTCGGTCCAGGGTCCGCTGCTCGAGGTACGCGGCGCCGACGAGGCCGTTCGCGGCCCGCAGCACGTCGAAGTCCTGTTTGGCCATCACCTTGTGGTACTCGAGGACGTAGCCCCGTTCGCGCGCCATGTCGTCGATGTAGCTCTGCGGATCCTGCTCAGCGGTCGTGGTCATCCGGTCCTCCGGTTGTCGTCTACGGCACTCATAATACCGTAATACCGTCAGACGACGACTGTCGAACCCGGCCCGCGACGGCCGCAAACGGAGGCTTGCGGAGGCCTATGGCCGTAAGTAGCATGCTACTCCACCTGACTGGCTCTCCACTTGGACAACGGCGGGCCGGTGTGTCAACGTCGACAGGAGGTCCACCATGGAGGACGCGGTAAGAGGGGCCGGTGACGCGCTGCGCGCCGCCACCCTGCGGAAGGCGACCCGGCGGGTCATCCCCCTGCTGCTGCTCGGCTACCTCGTGAGCTACCTCGACCGCATCAACATCAGCTTCGCGAAGTTCGGCCTCGAGCAGTCGTTCGGGCTGAGCGCCACCCAGTACGGCCTGGCCGCGGGCATCTTCTTCGTCGGGTACGTGCTCGCGGAGGTGCCCAGCAACATCATCATGTCGAGGGTCGGGGCCCGGCTCTGGCTCAGCCGGATCATGGTCAGCTGGGGGATCATCGCGGCGCTCACCGCTTTTGTGCCGAACACCGGGTCGCTGTACGCGATGCGGTTCGTGCTGGGCATCGCCGAGGCCGGCTTCTTCCCCGGCATCCTCGTGTACCTCACCCGCTGGTTCCCCAACCGCGACCGGACGCGGATCGTCTCGATCGTGATGGTCGCGATCCCGCTGGCCGGGGTGGTCGGCGGCCCGCTGAACGGCTGGATCCTGACCGCCTTCGACGGCGCGCTGGGGCTCAGCGGCTGGCAGTGGCTGTTCATCGTCGGCGGCGTGCCCGCGGTGCTCATCGGCGTCGTGTTCTTCTTCAGCGTCACCGATCACCCGCACCAGGCCCGCTGGCTGACCGCCGAACAGCGGTCCTGGCTGGTCGGCACGCTCGCCGAAGAGGAGGCCGAACGCGCCGCCACGGCGCCGGCCGGGCACCGCGCCGCGTTGAAGAACAAGAAGGTGCTCGCGCTCACCGCGGTCTACTTCCTCCTCCAGTGCGGCGCCTATCCCCTGACCTACTGGATGCCGTCGGTGATGAAGGACATCGGGTCGTCGCTGACCACCCTGCAGATCGGCTGGCTCTCGGCCGTGCCGTTCCTGCTGGCGTCGGTGTGCATGTACCTGGCCGGACGGCTGGTGCGCGACGAGCGCTCGTCGAGGCCGACCATGATCGCGCTCGGCATCTCCGTGGTGACGTTCGCGCTGACCGCGGTCAGCCTGGGCACGCCGGCGCTGGCGTTCTTCGCGATCACCGTCGCGACCATGGCCGCGCAGGCGGCGAAGTCGCTGTTCTGGTCGATCCCGACGGCGTTCCTCGCCGGAGCCGGTGCGGCGAGCGGGATCGCGTTGATCAACTCGCTCGGCAACGCGGCGGGCTTCGTCAGCCCGTTCGCGGTGGGCTGGATCCAGCAGGCCTCCGGCGGCAACGACGGGCTGTCGATGACCGTCATGATCCTGGCGAACGTGCTGGCGATGGCCGTGATCGGCGGGGTGTGGCTGATCGCGCGGCGCCGGCGCGTGGCTCATCCGGAACCGGTCGGCTAGCGGGTTATGCTGGCTCGACCGCGCCGAGGGGAACCCAGTTGCCGTCAGAATCGCCAGCCGAGAACAAGTCCGAGCAGATCGCCGCCGACATCCGGGACGCGATCCGGAGCGGTCAGCTCCACCGCGGGGTGCTGTACTCCTCGCGCGAGCTCGGCGAACGGTTCGGCGCGTCGCGGACCCCGGTGCGCGAGGCCCTGCTGAGGCTGGCGGACCTGGGCCTGGTGCGGATCGAGCGCAACCGCGGCGCGCGGGTGCTGGGCCCGGACGGGCGCGGGGTCGTCGAACTGTGCAGCCTGCGGTTGCTGCTGGAGCCGCCGGCCTGTCGCAGCGCGGCCGCGGTGATGAGTGCCCGGGACGACGAGCTGCTGGTCGCGGAGTTCGAGATCATGCGTGAGCGCGCCGACGGCGGGGCCGAGTACTTCGCCGCCGACGAGCGTCTCCACGACCTGATCCTGCGGGCGAGCGGGAACCTGCGGCTGGCCAAGTTCGTCGCCGAACTGCGCCAGACGCTCGCGCTCGACGGCCGGCTCAGCGTCCCCCGGTACCAGCCGGTGGAGACCGCGCTGCGGGACCACTGGGACATCATCGAGGCGCTGCGCAAGCGGGACGGCGCGGGCGCCGAGCGCGCGATGCGCAAGCACCTGGTCCGTTCCGCGGACCTGCTGGTGGCCAACACCAGCGACGACGACCGGGCCCTGGTCGCCGAGTGGCGGCGCTGGGTCGACGTCGCCGGCGGCGACAAGGTCGCCTTCTGATCCTCCACCTCAAGGACTCGTGAGTGTTTATGACGGTTAGAACCGTCATAGCCACTCACAAGGCCTGATTTTATTTGCCTACTGGTTGCATGCAACTGAGCGACAGTAGTACGTTACCCGTGCTCAGACTGAAAGGATTCCAGTGACACCACCTACCTACGCGGCTTCAGTGGCCCGCGGGCTGTGGGATTCGGGCGCCGATCTGATCGGCTACGTCCCGTCCGTCAGTGTCGCGCCGGTCATCTCCGCACTCGTCGAGGCCGACGGCGGCGCGGACGGAGTGTCCGGCCGGGTCTTCCCGCTGTCGCGGGAGGAAGAGGCCGTCGGCGTGCTCGGCGCCCTGCCGCTCGCCGGGAAGTTCGGCGCGATCGTCATGCAGGACAACGGGTTCGGCAACGCGCTGACCGCGCTGACGACGTTTTCCACGGCGTACCACCTGCCCCTGCTGATCGTGGCCAACACCCGCGGCGGGCTCGGCGAGTACAACTCGATGATCCACACCCTGAGCCAGCACGTGCCCGCGCTGCTCGACCGGCTCGGCGTGCGCGTGTTCGAGCTCGACCGCCGCAGCGGGCCGCAGGACTGGGCCGACGTGGTCGCCGAAGCCGGCACGCACGCCCGGATGACGTTCCGGCCGGTCGTCGTGCTCGCGCATTTCTGGGCCACCGACGGAAAGGCGGCGTGAAGTGAAGCGCATCGACGCACTCGAAGTCCTGGCCTCGCTGACTGAGGACCTGCCGGTCGTGGTGACCTGCGCGGCGTCGAGCCGAGAGCTCGCCGCCGTCGCCGACCGCCCGAACCACCTGTACCTGCTCGACGCCATGGGGCTCGCCGGGTCCGTCGGCACCGGCCTCGCGCTGGCGCTGGCCGACCGGCCGGTACCGCGGGTGGTGACGATCGAGGGCGACGGGTCGCTCCTGATGAACCCCAACGTGCTGCCCACCGGGGGTTACCTCAGGCCGGGCAAGCTGCTGGTCGTCCTGCTGGACAACGGCGTCTACGGCGCCACCGCCGGCCTGCCCACACACGCCGGCCGGGTGGACCTGGGCGAACTGGCGGCCGCCGCCGGGTGGACGGTCCGGCGCGCGGCCGAGGCGGACGGCCTCCGCGAGGCGTTCGGCGAAGCCCTGTCCCTTGAGGGGCCGGTGTTCCTTCACGTGCGCATCGAGGCCGGCAACGCCCCGGACGTGCCGAAACTGCTGGAAAACCCGGTGGTCCTCGGCCGCCGGTTCCAGGACTGGCTGGCCGCCCGGTGAGCGCCGTGACGACGAGGAATCCCGCCACCGGCGAGGAAATCCGCCGCTATCCGATCACCGCCGACGTCGACGGAGTGCTCGACGGGGCCGTCGCGGCCGTTCGGCGGCGGACGCGCGTGGCCGACCGGCGCGACCGGCTCCGGCTGATGGCGGTCCGGCTGCGGACCGGTTCGCCGGAGTTCGCGCTGCTGATCACGACCGAGATGGGCAAACCACTCGCCCAGGCGCACGCGGAGATCGAGAAATGCGCGCAGGCCTGTGAGTTCTACGCCGACCGGCTGGACGAGCTCACCAGACCACGGCCCGTCGACCTCTCCCCCGACTCCGGTTCGCTGCGGCTACTCCCGCTCGGCGTAGTGCTGGCGATCATGCCGTGGAACTACCCGTTCTGGCAGGTCTTCCGCGCGATGCTGCCCGGAGTGGCAATCGGCAACAGTGTGGTGCTGAAACACGCCGACAACGTCACCGGCAGTGCGTTCGCCGTCCAATCGCTGTTCGACGACGTGTTCGGGCCCGGCGTGCTGAGCGCCGTGGTGCTGCCGCCGGACCGGGTCGGCCCGCTCATCGACGACCCGCGGATCGCCGCGGTCGCGTTCACCGGCAGCAACCGCGTCGGCGCGCTCGTCGGCGCCCGGGCCGGGGCGGTGGCCAAGAAGACCGTGCTGGAGCTGGGCGGGTCCGATCCGTTTGTGGTGCTCGCCGATGCCGACGTCGCCGCGGCCGCCCGCGCCGCGGTCCGGTCCCGCTACCTCAACACCGGTCAGAGCTGCATCGCCGCCAAACGGCTGATCGTCGACGACTCGGTGCGGGACGAGTTCGTCGACACTCTGCTCGGCGAGCTGGGGAACCTGGTCGTCGGGGATCCGCTCGCCCCGGGAACGGACCTCGGCCCGATGGCCCGCGTGGACCTGCGAGACGAGTTGCGCCGCCAGCTCGACGCCACCCTCGCGGAGGGCTCCCGGCTGCTGTACGGCGGCGAGCCGGACGACCGGCCGGGCGCCTGGTTCCCGCCTTCGCTCGTCGAGGTGCCCGGCGCGGACAGCACCGCGTTCCAGCAGGAGACCTTCGGGCCCCTCGGCGCCCTGCTTCCGGTCGGGTCCACGGCGGAGGCGATCGAAACGGCCAACGACTCCCTGTACGGCCTGGGGTGTTCATTGTGGACACAGGACGTCGACGAAGCCCTTACCCTCGCCCAGGAAATCGAAGCGGGATCCGTGTCGGTGAACCGGATCTCCGAGTCCGACCCGCGCGTGCCGGTCGGCGGGGTCAAGGCCAGCGGCCACGGCCGTGAGCTCGGCCTCCACGGCGCGCTCGAGTTCGCGAACCTCCAGACCGTACGCCTCTCTTCGACCACTTCGGAGCTTTCATGACCATCACGAACATCACCGCCCGCGCCGTCGGCATCCCGGTGGACACCCCGACCCGGATGTCCAACCGCGACCTGTCCACCCGCCACTACGTGCTCGTCGACGTCACCGACCACAATGGACGGACCGGCACCGGCTACACCTACGCCGGCACCGCGGGCGCCTTCATCACCAAGGCCGCCGTGGACGACCTCCTCGCCCCGGTGTACCTCGGCGCGGACGAGGACGACATCCACGGGCTCTGGGGCCGGGCCTACCAGGAGACGCTGCTCGCCGGACGCCGCGGCGCGGTGATCCGGGCCCTGTCGGCGATCGACATCGCGTTGTGGGACCTCAAGGCCAAACGCGCCGGCCAGCCGCTCGCCCGGCTGCTCGGCGGCTCGATGGCCCCTCAGCCCGCGTACGCGTCGGGCGGCTACTACCGGCCCGGCGACGGCGAATGGTGCGCGGCGGTGGCCAAGGAGATCGCGTTCAACACCGCGCAGGGCTTCACCGACCACAAGATCAAGGTGGGCGGCCTGTCCGTGGCCGAGGACGCCGAGCGGGTCGGCGCCGCGATCGCCGCCATCGGCCGGGGCGGACGGCTGGCGCTCGACGCCAACAACGCCTACCACACCGTGCGCGAGGCGCAGACCGCCATCGAAGCCTTCGAACGCGCCGCCGGCGACAGTCCACTGTGGTGGTTCGAGGAGCCGCTGTCGCCCGAGGCGATCACCGGGCACGGCGAACTGGCCGCCCGGATCCGCACCCCGGTCGCCACCGGTGAGATCCACCAGACCCGCTGGGAGTTCCGCAGCCTGATCGAGGCCCGCGCCGCCGCCGTCTTCCAGGCCGACGCCGGGGTCGTCGGCGGGGTCAGCGAGTGGCTGCGGGTCGCGCACACCGCGGACAGCTTCGGCCTGCAGATGGCCCCGCACTGGCACGCCAACCTGCACGTCCACCTGACCGCGGCGGTGACCAACACCCTGGTCGTCGAGTTCTTCGCGCTGGAGAAGGGAATCTACAACTTCGAACTGCTGATCACCCCGTCGACCCGGATCAGGTACGGGGACAACCAGCTGTTCGTGCCCGACCGTCCCGGCCTCGGCCTGGACTTCGACCCGGACGCGGTCGCGAAGTTCGAGATCGGCGCCTGAGCGGGCCGGCGGCTCAGACGACGACGAGCGGGAGGAGCACCTGGTCGACCATCTCGGTGATGTCCTTGGTGGTCAGGTCGCGAGGTTCCAGGAGCAGACGTTTGATGACCAACGCGTGCAACACCTCGAGGACCACCGGGGTCAGGTGCTTCGACGACACCTCACCGCGTCGGGCGGCATCGCGCAGCAGCTCGGTGAGCGCGTCGAAGAGCGGGGCCAGGATCTGGGCCTTGAACCGGGCGAGAAGCTCCGGGTAGCGGTGCGCTTCTCCCAGCAGGCTGCGTAATGCCGCGCCCTTGACCCCTTGGTGCGTGCGGGTCATGTAGCGGATGAACCCGATCAGGTCCTTCCTCAGCACGCCGCTCCGCGTGTAACCGGCCGGGTCCATCCCCAGCGTCTCCAGCGCGTCGATCACCAGCGCCGTCGTGTCGGGCCACCGCCGGTACAGCGGGCTCTTGCCGGTACCGGCCCGCTCGGCGACGCTGTCGAAGGTGAGCCGCCCGAACCCGACCTCGGCCAGTTCGGCGACAACAGCGTCGGTGATCGCCTGCTGGACCTCGGCCGCGCCCCGCCGGGTGCGGACGACCCGCTCAGTGGCCTGAACGCCGCCGCTGCTGCGATTAGACATAACACCAGCATACCGGGTGGTAACGGCAGTGCGGTGGTGGCGGCAGTGCTGCGATGGCGGCAGTGTGGCGGCGGCGGCCGCTCACTCGCCGGGCGGGGACCAGGCGATCAGCTCGGCGACGGACTTTCCGCCGCGCAGCCCGTTCAGGATTTCGGCGGGGCCGAACGGGGTGGGGCTCAGGACGTAGCTGTCGCCCCCCGCGTAGAACGCGACCATGTCCTCCTCGGTGTACCCGCTGTCGTAGTACAACTCGACGGTGTTCTTGTCCGGGTCCTCGTAGTACATCGACATCGTCGGGCCGTGGTTGAGGCAGATCGACGGAGTCGTCGAGGAGCCGGCGAGCCGCGCGTGCGTTTCACAGAGCCCCTCCAGCGTCGGGTACTCGAACGCGAAATGGTTCAGCCGGGCAACGGAACCGGCGTCGGCCCCGGGCCGCGTCATGGACGCGGACTTGTCGGTCTCCGCGACATTGAACATGCCGAAGCGATGGTGGCTTTCGTCGATCCGCAGGAAACACGCGCTGTGGTCCGTGGTCTCGACACCGATCGTCGCCTCGAGAACATCGATATACCAGTGCTTCATCACTTCGTAGTTGCTGGTGTTCACAACCAGGTGAGAAAGCTTCGGGGGCGCCATTTCTTTCCTCATCTCGCCAGAAGGCACGTCGACGCGGCGTCTCGGAAACCCGCTGAGCCAGGGTCGGGCGGCGTCGTTGCCCTTGAGGCTAGCCGGAAAACCCGTCACCAGTCAAGGACGGATCTGTCCTTGACCGCTTTCGGATTCGTGGCTACGCTCGATTACGGACCACCCGGATAGCTCTTTTATCCTGCGGCGTCCGGCTTTCTCGCGTCACCAGACATCCCATAGCGACCAGGAGGTCGTCATGTCCCTGTTCCGTCTCGACGCGAGTATCCGGGTCGAAGGCTCGCACAGCCGCGAAATCGCCGACATCGTCGAGCGGGAATGGCGCACCGCCCACCCGCGGTCACCGGTGGTCACGCGGCAGATCGGCGTCGACCCGATCCCGGCGACCGCGTGGTCGGCCGCGGTGAACGCGACTTACGTGCCCGACGGCGAGCGCTCCCCCGAACAACGCGAGGCCGTGAGCTTGGCCGCGGCGGCGGCCGATCAGCTGATCGACGCCGACGCCTTGCTGTTCGCCGTGCCCCTGTACAACTTCGGCGTCTCGCAGCACTTCAAGACCTGGGTGGACCTGGTGATCTGCGATCCGAGGATGACCGCGGGCGTCGAGCCGGCGACCGCGGGCAAGCAGGCGGTGCTGGTGACCGTGCGCGGCGGCAGCTACGCGCAGGGCACACCGCGCGAGGGCTGGGACCACGCCACCGCTTGGATGCGCCGCATCCTCGCCGACGTGTGGAAGCTGGAGCTGAAGGTCGTCGAACTGGAGTTCACCCTGGCCGACGTGAACCCCGCGCTCAAGCCGTTCAAGGAGCTGGCCGGGCAGATCCGCACCGCCGCCGAGCAGACCGCCCGCGAGCACGGCCGCGGCCTCGCCGGCACTGTGCGGGTCTGATCCCGCTCTCGGATTCACGGGAAAGGATAGCCATGTTCGTGCACGCCGGTACTGATTCCCGGCCGCTCCGGGAGCGCCTGGTGGGATCCTGGCGGCTGGTGTCCTATGAGGTGCGTGACGGGGCCGGGGTGCTCGTCGGCTACCTGCTGGGAGACGACGCCGTGGGCTACCTCGTCTACACAGTGGACGGTTTCATGTCCGTCCAGCTGATGCGGCCCGGCCGCACCCGGTATCAGGCCGGCGGGCTCGGCGACGGCACCGACGCCGAGTCCGCCGAAGCCGCCCGTGGCTACGTGGCGTACGCCGGGCCTTATCACGTCGAGGGCGATTCGGTCGTCGTCCACGAGCCGGCAGTGAGCCTGTTCCCGAACTGGCTCCACGCGCCCGCGGCCCGTGAAGTCGCCCTGGCCGAGCCCTACCTCGAACTGACCAACCCGGAAACCCTGCCGTACGGCGGCCGGGAACTCACCGCGGTCCTGCGCTGGGAGCGGTTCGAACCACCGGGTCCGGCCACCTGACCGGTCAGGGACAGGTGGCCGGCGGGCCTAACCCGCGGCCAGCGCCAGGATCTCCTTGTTGGTGTGCGTGTGCACCCCGGGCTCGTCCCGGTGCAGCGAGGCGATCATCGCCTTCGCCACGACCTCGGACCCGACCGGCCGGAAGCGCCGGAGCGGACCCGCCATCACGCGGGCCGCCACGGGTCCGGCCGCGTTCGCGATCCCCTGCCCGGCGCGCTTTTTGGTGCGGTCGCCGAGCAGTGTCCCGGGCTGGAAGATCTCGACGGTGCCGTAGCCGAGGGCCGCGACGTCACGCTCGGTCTCACCCTTGACCCGCAACAGCGAGATCCGCGACCGGGGGTTGGCGCCGACCGCCGAGACGATCGCGAGCCGTTGCGCTCCGGCGTCATGGGCCAGCCGCGCCGCCTCGACCGGATAGTCGTGGTCGACGCGCTGGAACTCCTCCCGGGACGAGTTCATGGTGGTGCCCAGGCAGCAGTAGACGTCGGTGGCCTTGAAGTCCCACTGCTCGGCGAGCCGATCGAAATCGACGACGCGTACGTCCAGCCGCCCCTCGGCTCCGTCGACACCCGTTAGGGGACGGCGGGTCAGTGCGGTGACCTGGCTGTACCGGGTGTCGGCGACGAGCTGGTTCAGGCAATGGCTGCCGACGAGCCCGGTGCCGCCGAGCAGCAGTGCAGTCCGAGACATAGGTGAAGCTCCCCAAAGAATTCGGTCGGCACTCGCGGGTCAAGCCGAGATCAGTCCGCGTCGCAGAGTTTCGGCAGGTCGAGTTCCACCTGGTAGCCGAACGGGACACCGCCCGCCTTGGCCATGATACGGGCCACGACGGCTTGCCCCGCGTCGGTCGACAGCAGACTTCCCGCGACAGCGCCGATTTCCGCCAGTTCACCCGGAAGAGGGATGGCCTGCCGCTTGGTGAGATAGCTCTTGACCGTCGCGACCGCGGCCGGATTGAAGCTCGCGATACGACGGGCCAGCCGATGGACGTAAGCGTCGAGCTCAGTGTCCGGAATGGACCGGTTCACCAAGCCGTACCGCTCCGCGGTGTCAGCGTCGAAATCATCGGAGCTCAGCATGAACTCCATGGCCCGCGCGCGTCCGGCGAGGAGCTGGCTCCATTCGAGCCCGCCGCCACCGGGGAGCGCACCGAAGCCGACCTCGAGCATCGCGATCCGCGCGTTTTCCCTGGCGGCGAACCGCATGTCGGTGCTCAGGGCGAACTCACAGCCGAACCCGCGGGCCCGTCCGCGCAGGAGCGCGATGGTGACCACCGGGCCCGAGCTGAGCCAGTGGCTGAACGCGGGCCACTCCTGATGGATCACCAGGGGCTCGGACACCCCCTCGTCGGAGACGTCGAGGCCCACGTGGTTGATGAAGAACTCCGGATTCGCGCTTTCGAAGACCAGCACGGAGACGCCGTTCGCCGGGTCCTCGGCAAAGGACCGGACCGACTGCAGCCCGCCGAACACCGGGGAATCGACCAGGTTGAAGGGTGGATTGTCGATCACCACCGAAAAGCAGCCCGCGGAAACCTCCCGGAGCCGGACCACGTCGTTCCGGATCAGTGATTCCCCGGCCATACCAGAATTGGTCATGAAACACTCCTCACTTGACGCGCCGGCCGGCGAGGTCCAGGACTTGACTCAGCGCGCCGCTCAGCGCCCCGTGCTCGTCCCCGGCCCGGCCGGCTGAGCGAAAGCCGACGAATCCGTCCGGCCGGACGAGCAGCGCGCCGTCCGGCTCCAAGCCGTAACGCCCCAAGAGCCGCCCGGTCGATTCCTCGACCGGCACGAGGTCGGTGCCCAGGCCGAGCACCTTGACCGGGACGGCCAGTTCGGCGCGAACCTGGTCGGCGGCCCGCACCCAGCCCGCGTTGTCCGGGCCGGTGAAGAGGACGAACCCGCCGTCGTAGACGTCGATCGTCGAAATCCGCTCGCCGTCGAGAGCCACCCAGGAGTGCGGTGCCCGCGCACCCGGCCGGGCGGTCGGCCGGTATTCGGCGACGCCCGACACGAGCGGCTCGGTCCCGTCGGGTACCACTGCCCCGCTGACGTACTGGTATCCGAACTGCTGGCCGTGCGAGGCGAGCTGGTCTCGTTGCGCGGGAATGCCCTCGGCGATCGCGCGGCGCACCGGCTCTCCCGCGTCGGTCTCGATGGCCGAGAGAAGGCTCTTGTCCTGTGTCAGGAACCCGGTCTTCTCCATCTGCCGGGTGTTCTCCATCATCTTGTCGCCGTTGAACTCCGCGACCGGGAGCCGCTCGGCCTCGTACGACTCGAGCAGTCCGTCACCGGCCCCCCAGCGCAGCCTCGCGATCAGTTTCCAGACCAGGTTGTGCGCGTCCTGTATTCCGCTGTTCATCCCGAAGCCGCCATGCGGCGGGAAATGGTGCGCGGCGTCTCCGGCCAGGAAGACCCGCCCCTCGCGCCACTTGTCGGTGACCGCCTGATCGTGGCCCCAGGACCAGATGTGATGAATGGTGAACGGCACGACCGCGCCGATCGCGTCGGCGACTTCCCGCTCACAGCGATCTTGCGTCACCGCGCCGACGTCGGCTCCGGGCGGGATCTCGAAGTTGTAGCGCCACCGGGTGGGACTGTCGCGAATGAACGCTCCCTGCGTGTCGGCGTTGATGATCCAGATGATCGGGGAACGACGGCCGCCGAGAACGGCGTCCAGGTCCGCGTCGAACTGGACGTTGATCGCTGTCCCCAGCGACGCCTCGCCGTGCTCACCGATCCCCAGCGTGCGCCGCGCGACACTGCGGATGCCGTCCGCCCCGATCACGTACTGCGCGACGACGGAATGCCGCGCGCCGGCCTGGTCGGTGTAGGTCGCCGTGACCGAATCGGCGGCGGCGGTGAGCTCGACGACCTCGCAGCCGAGTTCGATCGTCACGCTGTCCAGGCCCGCGGCGACTTCGGCGAGCACCGGCTCGAACATGTGCTGGCCCACGGTCGACATCTGTTCCGGTGACTGCCCGTCGAAGACGCGGGCGGCCTCCTCGTCCGCGCCGAGGACGAGCTCTCCGAGCTCGATCCCGGTCAAGCGGGTCATCCAGGCGATCGTGACCTCGTTGGGCATGCCGGCGGTCAGGGCCTTGACCGGCTCGGCGACCCCCCATTCCCGGAAGATCTCCATCGTCCTCGCGTGCACTCCGTTGGCCTTGGGATAGCGGGAGAACTCAGCCCGCCGTTCCAGCACCAAGCACGTGATGTCCGCGCGGCCGAGGGCCAGCGCGGCGCTCAAGCCGACCGGGCCTCCACCGATGATCAGCACTTCGGGATTGTCGGTCATTTCGGCTTCTCCTCGTCACAACGGTGTGAGATCGGGGCGGCTCTGAGCGCTTATGCCGTTTACTGATCGACGGTGGTGATGAACGAAACTGCGGCGTCCAAGCTTTTCGAAAGGGTGGGGATCTCGAAGTGGTCCGCGCCGTCGAGGGTCACGTGCTCCGCCTTCGGGATCGTCGCGGCCACCAGCTCGGACTGCCCGGCACCGTCCCCGCTGCCGTCGATGACCAGCGCGTCCGCCGTGATCAGGCCCAGGCCTTCGACGGTGACGAACCGCTTGCTCGCGGCGAGGTAGTCCGCGATCGGCTCCGGGTCGTTGCCGGCATCGGCGATCACCGTGCGAAGCAGGTTCACCATGGGATTGTCCGAGGGTTCCGGCGAGCGCAGGCCGTCGATGAGCGGCTGGTTCATGGCCGAGCTGTGCATCCCGCCGGTCAGCACGGCGTCGGCGGCGGCGAGAACGGCGATCCGCTCGAACAGGTCCGGCCGCTCGCTCGCCGCGAGCAGCAATGCCCACGCGCCGGCGGAGAACCCGATGGCGTCGACCGAACCGTGCTTGGCGGCCTCGTCGAGGAGGAGGTCGGCGGCGTCGCGCTCCGCCGCGTCTTTCGAGGCCCCATGGCCGGGCAGGTCCACACCGATCACGGTCCGGCCGGCTGCTTCCAGTTTGCCGACCCAGCCGTTCCGCCGCCACAGCGAGTCGAAGTTCGACCCCATGCCGTTGATGAGAATCACCGGCCGGTCCTGGGCCGCACTGACTGGGCTTGAGTCGCTCATTGCCTGTTCTCCTTGTCACGGTTACGGGAAAGATCGCTCATGGCAGCCGGCATCGGCTACCGGCCGAGCGCGAAGGGACGCTGTCCGACTCGCGTCCGGCTGGGCGAAGCGGTGGCCAGGAGCGGTCTAGTCAACCCGGGATCCACGATCGACCCTGACGAGATAGTATTTGCCAAGATAGTATTTGTCAAGATCAGTCCGATGAGGACAGATCGGACGGGAGCGGCAACAGCCAGGCCTGCGCCGGAGAATTACCGGCGAGCCGCGACCGTAGCGCGGACATTGGGTACGATGCGGGGATGGAAGGCTCCGAACATCCGCTGCACGGCGACGTCAATTGGCTGCTGAATCGCGCTTGGCTCGGATTCGGCCAGAGCAAGTCCGCCGCGCTGGAGGCGACCGGGGTGACACTCAAGGAACACTTCGTGATGGTCGCGCTGATGTCCTCGCCGATGACCCAGCTGGAGCTGTCCACCCTCGTCAAGATCGACAAATCCGTCATCTCCGCGACCCTCGACTCCCTCGAGGCCAAGGGGCTGGTCGTCCGGACCCCCGATCCGCGGGACCGGCGGGCCCGCCGGCCGACCCTTACCGCGCAAGGGCGGAAGCTCTGCCGGCGGGCGACGACCGCGACGCAGAAGGCCGAGCAGGATCTCCTCGGCCAGGTCGATCCGGCCCAGCGGCAGGCTTTCCTCGACGTACTCCGGCATTACGCCTTCTCCGAGTTCGCCGACGCTCCAGGATTCACGCGAGACCTGCAGAAGTAGGCAGTTCCCGGCTCACCGGCGGCCTGAACGCCTCGGCCGGCCCGGTAAGCCCCGGCCCTAGCCGCGAGCCGGAACCCCGTCAAGGACTGTTTGGTCCTTAGCGCGTGCGGCGGCGGTGTGCACGCCGTGATCGACACAGCCGCCGGAACCGGCGATCGAGGGTCACCGCGCGATAGAGTTGGCCGGTGGTTTCCAACGGACGTTCCAGCGATCCCCCGGCCGGTGCCGGCGTCCGGCGAGCGCGCGGCACGATGCGCCTGGGCGCGCTGGCCCAGCAGGAGATCAAGGCCCGGCTGCTCGAAGGCGTCTACACCGCCGGGCAGAAGCTGTCGGTGGAGGATCTCAGCGCCGAGTTCGAGGTCAGCAGGCAGCCGATCATGGAGGCGCTGCGGGTGCTGTCCGCGGACGGGCTGGTCACCATCATCCCGCAGGTCGGCTGCCGGGTGGCCAGCTACGGCGCGCAGGAGGTGCGCGACTTCTTCGCCTTGTTCGCCGGGATGGAGGGCGCCGTCGCCGCGCTCGCCGCGACCCGGCGCACCGACCCGGGCCTGCGGGCCCTGAACGAGATCTCGGCCCGCATCGGGGCACTCGTCGACGAGGCGGACCCGGTCGAGCGGGCCCACGTCTACCGCATCCGCAATCGCGAGTTCCACGCGCAGATCCACGCGATGGCCGATTCCGCCATCATCGCGGACCTGAGCCAGCGCATGTGGGACCTCAGCGACTTCCTGATCAACACCGCGGAGCTGACCCAGCCGTTGCACAGCGTCGCCCACCGCCACCTCGACCACGAGAGCATCCGGCGGGCCCTGCAGGCCAAGGACGGCGAGCTGGCGCGGCGCACCATGGAGGAGCACATCATGGCCAACGTCGTCGAGCCGCGCTGACTCCCTACCCGGGGGTCACGCCGCTGCCCACCTCGCCGCTGCCCATCTCACCGCGGAGGCCGGCCGCCGCGGCCCGCACCGACTCGACGATGCTCTGGTAACCCGTGCAGCGGCAGAGGTTTCCGGCCAGTGCCTCCCGGATCGCGGTGTCGGCCGGGTCGGCGTCGCGGGCCAGCAGCCAGCGCGTGGCGAAGATCTGGCCAGGCAGGCAGAAACCGCACTGAAAGCCGTCGTGGTCCCAGAAGGCCTGCTGCACCGGGTCCAGCTCACCGCCCTGCGCGACGCCCTCCAGGGTGGTGATCTCGGCGCCCTCCGCCGCGGCCGCCAGCACCAGGCAGGACTTGACGGGCTGCCCGTCCAGCTCGACCGTGCACGCGCCGCAGTCGCCGTTCAGGCATCCGGCGTGGGTGCCCTTGAGCCGGAGCTGCTCGCGAAGCACCTCGACCAGCAGGTGCCGGTCTTCGCACCGGACCCGGCGGGCCCGGCCGTTCACCGTCATCGCCACGTCCCGCTCCGGAACGGGTTCGCTCGCCGGTTCGGTCATCGGTTCTCCTCGTGGGCTCGGTGCAGGGCGCGGCGCAGCACGGCCCCGGCCACCATGCGGCGGTAACCGCCCGGGGCCAGCTCGTCCTCCCAGGGTTCGCCGATCCGCGCGGCGACCCACTCGTCGACGTCGGCGTCGCCCGGGAGCCGGCCGGCGTCGTCGAGTACCGGGGCCAGGTCGAGCTTGATCGGCCGGGTGCTGATCGCCCCGAGCGTGACCACGGCGCCCCGGTACCCGGGAGCGTGGTCCGCGGCACCCGCGGGCGGCAGCACGGCGGCGGCCGTGGCGATGGGCCAGCTGCCCTCGGCGAGCTTGAGCTTGCAGTAGCCGAGCCGGGCCGGCCGCGCCGCCACGGTGACTCCGGTCAGCAGCTCGCCGCGGCGCAGGTCCACTTTGTAGGCGTCGAGGAAAAACGCGGCCGCCGGGGCGGTGCGGGCCCCGCCCGGTCCGTGCAGGTGCATCGTCGCGTCCAGCGCGACCAGCGCCGCGGGGACCTCGGTGGACGGGTTGGCGTAGGCGGCGGAGCCACAGACCGTGCCCTGGCACCGGATCTGCGGGCCGCCGGTGATGCCGCCGGCCACCCGTTGCAGCAGCTGCGCCGTGCCGGGAAACGCCGGTGCGGCAAGGAGGTTCGCGTAGGTGGCCCTGGCGCCGACGCGGACGCGGCCGTCCGTGACCGTCGCGGTGCCGAGACCGAGCCGGCGCAGGTCGATCACGTGGTCGAGGTCGAGCTCCCCCCGCGTCAGGCGGGGCACCAGCATGGTGCCGCCGCCGAGCACGGCCGCGCGCTCGGCGTGGGAGTCGAGGAGTGCGACGGCCTCGGCCAGCTCGGTGGGGGCATGGTGGCGCAACGCCGTCCGGATCATGATCGCGCTCCCGTGCCGGTGCCCGCCTTGATCGCGCGCAGCAACCGCGGCGCGCTGAGCGGCATGTGGTGGACGTGCACGCCCAGCGGCAGCAGCGCGTCGTTGACCGCGTTCGCGACCGCGGCGAGGGCGCCGCCCACACCGCTCTCCCCCGCCCCCTTCATGCCGAACATCGAGAACGGCGAAGGCGTTTCGCGGCTCACGGTCTCGATCAGCGGCAGGTCGGTGGAGCGCGGCAGGAGGTAGCGCTTGAGGGTGTCGCTGCGGAGCCTCCCGTCGGCGCCGTAGACCGACTCCTCCCACAGCGCGCCACCGATCCCCATCACGATCGCGCCGAGGAACTGGCCCCGCACGAGCAGGGGGTTCACGACCGTCCCGCAGTCGTGCAGGCCCACGAACGACAGCAGCGTGACCTGCCCGGTCTCACGGTCCACCTCGGCCGACACGACGTGCGCGGAGTGCGAGTAGGAGGGATAGACGGACACGCGGCCCAGCTCGTCGGGGACCAGGTGGATGTTCTCCGGCGTGTAGGTCCGCGTCGACTCCAGCTGCCGATCGGTGATGCCCAGCCCGGCGCCGCCCAGCGTCATCACGGCATTGACCACCACCGGCAACGGCAGCCGCTCGCCGGTGGTGGTGTCGACGACCTGCCCGTCGGCGAAAGCGCAGGCTTCCGGCTCGGTCTTCAGCAGCGACGAACCCGCCTGGGCCAAGGTGGCGCGGAGGTCGCGCGCGGCGAGCACGGCGGCGGCCCCGCCCACGGTCAGCGACCGGCTGCTGAAGTTGCCGTAGCCGTAGGGGCACAGGTCCGTGTCGCCCTGCTTGACACGGACGTCGTCCACGCCGACGCCCAGCTCGGCGGCCACCAGCTGGGCGATGCCCGTCTCGTTGCCGCTCCCCGGGCTGGTGACGCCGGTGAGCACGGTGACCCGGCCCGACCGGTCCACGCGCACGGTGGCCGTGTCGTGCCCGCGGACCAGGGAGCCGGCCAGGTCGGCGCCTTCCGGGGCGAGTTCGAACGCGATCCCGACGCCGGACAGCCGCCCCTCGGCCCGCGCGGACGTGCGACGGGCCCGCAGCGCCGGATAGTCGGCGGCCTGGAGGACCTGGTCGAGCGCGGCGTGATAGTCACCGCCGTCGATGTGCTTGGTGGCCGTCCAGTACGGCATCTCCGCGACGGGGATGAGGTTGCGCCGCCGCACTTCCGCCGGGTCGAGGTCCAGGCGCTGCGCGACCAGGTCGACGACCCGTTCCAGCAGCAGTGCCGCCGACTCCTTGCCGTATCCGCGAGCACCGTTCCACGGCGCCTTGTGGGTGGCCACCGGCACCATCTCGACGTCGTAGTCGTCGATCCTGTACGGGCCCGGCAGGGTGAGCCCGGCGACGAACGCCTGCGCCCAGCCGCCGCTCGGGCCCAGCGCGCCGACGTTGGCCAGGATCCGGTCCTTGAAGGCCAGGATCCTGCCGGTGCCGTCGAAGCCGGCCTCGAAGCGGTGCACGTACTCCCGGGCGCCGACCAGCAGCGACTCCTCGCGGCTTTCCAGCCACTTCACCGGCGCACCGGCCCGGCGGGCGAGCAGTGCCAGCAACGATTCCTCGGGACAGCTGTGGAACTTGTGGCCGAACCCGCCGCCGAGGCGCGTGGCCACCACCTGCACGTCGCTCTCGGCCATGCCGAGCACCTGCGCGAGGTGCGAGCGCAGCGGGTGGGGGTTCTGCGTGGAGGCGTACAGGGTGAGGCGGCGGCCGGCCGGCCACGTCGCCACGTATCCGCGCGTCTCCATCGGGGTGGTCTGGTAGCGCTGGATGAAGATCTCGCCCGAGAGCGTGTGCGGGGCCGCTGCCAGCTTCGCCGTGGCGTCGCCCTCGGCGAACGGCAGCCGGCAGACCGCGTTGTCCGCCCAGCCGTCGAAGACCACCGGGGCATCCGCCGCCATCGCCGCGTCGGTGTCCAGCACGAAAGGCAGCGGCTCGTAGTCGACCGCGATGGCGCGCATCGCCGCCTGCGCCTCGTGCAGGCTGTCGGCGACGACGGCCGCGACCGGTTCGCCCACGTAGTGCACGGCGTCCACGGCGAGCGGGTGGAAGTCCGTGGTAGCGCCGCCGACCATGGCCGGGTTGTAGAAATGCGGGAGGGGTTCGGTGACCTTCGCGGCCTCGGCGCCGGTCAGCACCACCCGGACGCCAGGGCGCGCCGCCGCGGCGGTGGTGTCCACGCGCAGAATTCGCGCCGCGGGGTGCGGGCTGCGCAGCAACGCGGCGTGCAGTACCCCGCCGGGAAACTCGATGTCGTCGAGGTAGCCGCCCTTCCCGGTGAGGACGAGGTCGCCGTCCTTGCGGCGGACCGAGCGGCCGACGAGTGATCCGGCGGTGGTGGCGGGGCCAGGTTCGGTGAGGGTCATTTCCTGCTCATTCCAGCGTCGTTGCTGACGGTGCCCGGCTCGAAGCCATCCCCATGCCGGTGATCCAGTCCGGGACGGGCTCGTAGGCCGTCCACTCCAGCGGGCAGCCCCACGCCGCGGCCGCGGCCGCCCAGGTCCGTACCTCCAAGGCCCCGGGCCCGGCCAGGCCTTCGACGTCTTCCGCGTCGAGCCGGCCGAGCACGGCCGGGTCGAGGGAGATCCGCTCGAGCAGCGCCCGGTCCCACTCCGCGTTGACCCGGCCCGTCGATTCGCCCGCGGCGAGCGCCTGGGCCCGCGCCTCCCGGATCGGTTCCAGCTCGGCCACCCGCGGGCGGCCGTGGATGAGGAAGTCGCGCCACTCGGGGGTGATCGAGGGGTCCTCCGCCGAGATCGAGGCCGGCCAGTGCGACAGTCCCCCGGAGCCGACGAGGAGCACGCGGGCCGCGGTGGCGGCACCCCGGATCGCTTCCCCGACGGCGTGCCCGAAGCCGGCGCAGCGCCGGAAGCTCGGCAGGGGCGGGCAGCCCGAGTTCACCACGATCGGCACGATCGGGACGTCCAGTGCCGGGAACAGCTTGGCGTAGACCTGGGTCAGCCCGTGGTCGATGCCCAGGTCGAGGGAGACCGCCGGATCGAACCCCCGCGCGGTCACCCCCTCGAAGATCTCCCGGGCGAGCGGCCCGGCCCGCGGCAGGTCACCGCGCGGGGTCCGGTAGTCGCCCACCCCGCGCACACTCCCGATCCCGATGCAGAACGGCGGCATGCAGTCGTAGAAGAGGTTGCGCGCGTGGTCGGGCCCGAAGACCACGACGACGTCGGGCGCGAGCCCGGTCGCGACCGCGCGGAGCCGCTCGGCCGATTCGGTGAAGTGTCCGCCGGGCTCCTCGGGGGTGCCGGCCGGGGCGAGGTTCCAGAACGGCGAATGCGACAGGTTCACACAGCCGGCGACGGTGGCCATCCGGTGCTCCTAATCGGTAGTGGGGGTAGTTCTTCCGGCTCGTGACCGGGTCGGTTGGTGCTGGTTCACCGGTAGGCGACGCCTGGGGGTTCCGGTCGTTCGACGACTTAGGAAAGAACGGCGCGTCTGCCGGTGAACCGGTGATCGTGGTGGTGGGATGTCGTTGCTCGAGTCCGCCGCAGGAGGTGACCTCTCGATGTGTTCCCGGGCTGTGAGCTCTTCGACAGAACGAGGTGCCTGCGGTGTGCTGGAGTCACGAACGGCTACTGAGATGACGGACCGCCGAGTCCCGCGATTAGGGCGCTGCGTGACCCTGCCTGGACCCGTGACCTGCGTGAATATTGAAGGAGGCGTGACGGTTTGACACTGTTCTGCGGCATCGACTGGGCTGAGTCCCACCATGATGTCGCGATCATCGACGACACCGGAACCGTCGTGGCGAAGGCCCGGATCGGTGACGACGCGGCCGGGTTCGCCCGGCTGCTGGACCTGCTGGTCGGGGCCGGTGACACCGCCGAGGCGCCGGTCCCTGTGGGCATTGAGACCGATCACGGTCTGCTCGTCTCCGCGCTGCGCGTCACCGGCCGCACGATCTATGCGATCAACCCGCTCTCGGCATCGCGTTACCGGGCCCGGTACCAGGTTTCCGGGGCGAAGTCCGACGCCGCGGACGCGGTGCTGCTGGCCAACATCGTGCGCACCGACGCGGCCGCGCACCGCCCGTTGCCGGTCGACACCGACCTCGCCCAGGCGGTGCGGGTGCTGGCGCGGGCCCAGCAGGACGCGGTCTGGGGCCGCCAGCAGCTGGGCAACCAGCTTCGCTCGCTGCTCAAGGAGTTCTACCCGGCCGCGCTCGACGCGTTCGCCGGGCTGCCCGAGGGCGGCCTGGCCCGACGCGACGCCCGCACCGTCCTCGCCGCGGCACCCACACCCGCGCTCGCAGCGAAGCTGACCCGAGCACGTCTGCGGACCCTGCTGGCGAAGGCCGGGCGCCGCCGCAACGTCGACCATGACGTTGATCGGCTCTATGGGATCTTCCGGTCGGAGCGGTTGCGGCAGCCACCGATGGTGGAGAACGCGATGGGCATCCAGTTCTCGGCTCTGCTGAGCCAATTCGAGGCCGCCTGCGCTGCCGCTGACAGCCTCGCGGAGGCGACCCGGACACATTTTGAGCAGCACCCGGATGCCAGGATCATCACCAGCTTCCCCGGCCTGGGGCTGCTGGCCGGCGCCCGGGTGCTCGCCGAAATCGGAGACGACCGCGCCCGCTTCACCGACCCGCGTGGGCTGAAGGCCTACGCCGGCTCGGCGCCGATCACTCGTGCCAGCGGCCGAAAAACCGTGGTCTCGCACCGGCACATCAAAAACCGGCGCTTGGCCGCGGTCGGCCCGATCTGGGCGCTGAGCTCGCTCAAAGCCAGCCCCGGCGCGCGTCGCCACTTCGACGCCCGCCGCGCCGCCGGCGACTGGAACCACCAAGCCCAACGCCACCTGTTCAACAAATTCCTCGGCCAGCTTCACCACTGCCTGCAGACAGACTGCCGCTACGACGAACATCAAGCCTTTCCACCTCCACTCACTGCCGCAGCTTGACTTCCAACAACCTGAGATGTCTTTCCGGGTCCGGGACAGCTCGAGCTCAGACGGCCGTGCCGCCGATCAGGACGAACGCGACGAGACACGGCTCGTCGGAACGGTTGGACCACAGATGGCGGGTGCCACGCTGGATCAGCACGTCCCCCGCGGTCAGCTCCCGCTCGTCGGCGTCCAGCACCGACCAGATCGCCCCGCGCAGCACGAGCGCGTAGTCGAGGGACGCGGTGCTGTGGACCATGCGGGAGCGCACGCCCGTGCCGTCGTCCCACACCCGGTCCGGCGGGAACTCCACGATCCGGAACACCGATCCCGACGGCGGCGGCGAGATCTCGACGGGCCCGCCGAGACCGTCGTCGACGGCCCCGGCGTTTTCGACGGGAACCTTGTCGTGGCGCCAGAAGTCGGTCATCGCGAACGTCGGGGTGTCGGCGATGACTTGCACGTGCGCACAGGTCTCGTCCGATACGACGGTCGGGCGGCCCTCGTCGTCGAGACCGGTGACGAGACGGCGGAAACGCTGCACCGAGGGCGCGACCGCGATCGGCCGCCCGGACAGCGGGATGTTCTCGGGCATGGTGCTCCTGGGGGTGGCTAGGGCAGCAGGGACAGGCCGCCGTCGACGACGACGGTCTGCCCGGTCACGTAGGTCGCGCGGATCAGGCCGAGCACGAGCTCGGCCACCTCTTCGGGCAGCCCGGTGCGCCGCAACGGGGCCTTGTCGGAGATCTGGCCGCGGAACGCGGTCCAGTCCTCGGTCCAGCGGGTCTCGATGAAGCCCGGGGCCACCGCGTTGACCCGGATCTCCGGGCCCAGCGCGCCGCCGAGGAGCTTGCACATGTGGTGCACCGCGGCTTTGCTGACGGCGTAAGGGATGCTGCTGCCGCCGACGTCGACGCCGGCGAGGGCGCCGACCACCACGATCGTGCCGTTCGGGCTCTTGCGCAGCAGCGGTTCGGCGGCCTGCACGAAATGCCACGGCCCGAGCACGTTGAGCTTGAGGATGCCGTCCCAGACGTCGTCGGTGACGGCGTGGATGTCGGGGTGCGCGATCCGCGCGGTCTTCCCCGCCGCGTAGACCACCGTGTCCAGGCGGCCGTGCTCGGCGCCGACCCGGGCCACCACCTCGGCGGCCGCCCCCGGCTCGCTCAGATCGGCCCGCAGGAACCAGCTGCCGTCGAGCTCCGCGGCTACCGACTCGCCCTCGTCGACGCTCTTCGAGCTGACGACGACGACCCGGTAGCCCTCCTGGTCCAGCCGCCGGGCGACCGCCGCCCCGATCCCGGTGGAACCACCGGCCACGATGGCGACCGGCCGGTCCTCGTGTTCCGTTGCCATGACTCACCTTTTCCTCCCGCGGCACTGCGGGTCCGGGGCTCTCAGCCGCTCAGCGAATCCTGGACGGCGGCGTGCGCGGCCAGGTAGCCGAAGGTGATGATCGGGCCGAAGGTCATGCCCCCGGAGATATAACCCTGGCCGGTGGGCGCCGCGCTGGCGTTGCCCACCGCGTACAGCCCCGGCACCGGCTGCTCGTCGGCGCCGAGTACCTGGCCCGCGGTGTTCACGCGCGGCCCGCCCTTGGTGTCGAGGGTGCCGGGCGCGAGGATCGTCGCGTAGTAGGGACCCTGGTCCGACAACGGGAACATGAGCCCGTTCGGGCTGTGGTTGTCGTCGGCCACCGGCCCGTGGAAGGTGATCTCGATCGGCGTCTCGCCGCGCCGGAAGTCCTCGTCGACGCCGCTGCGCGCGAACCCGTTGAACCGCTCGACCGTGCCGCGCAGCGACGCGGCGAAGTCCGCCGAAAGGCGCGTGTTGCGGGCTCCGGCGCCGAGCTTGACCAGCCGTTCGTCGAGCGCCGCCGCGAGCTCTTCGAGCGTTTCCCCCGACACGACGTGCGACGCGTCCGAGGTGGAGTCCGGGATGAACGCGCCGAGGAACCCGCCGGGAAAGCGGTCCGCCGCACGCTGGTCCCACACCGGGAACATGAGGAAGTTCGGATGCTCCGCGTCATGCGGATTCCACGACAGCATCTGGATCGTGCGGTCCTGGTACGGCGCCTTCTCGTTCACCGCGCGCCGCCCGGCCGAGTTGACGATGAGCAGGCTGTCGCCGGGGACGGCGAACACGCCCATCATGGTCGGGTCGCGGTGGAGCATCTTCTCGAGGACGAGCGGCGCCAGGTACGCGGCGTCCATGTGCACGAGCGGGATCCCCAGGCGCTGCGCGATCCGGTGGAAGTCACCCTCGTTGCTCAACGCCGCGCAGCCGCCGACGACCCGGCCGCCCAGGTAGTAGCGGCGCATCTCCTCGTTGTGGGTGAAGCCGCCCGAGCAGAAGACGACCGCCTTGCGGCCCCGCGCGGCGATCTCCCCGTCCGGGGTCTCCACGCGCACCCCGACGACCCGGCCGGTCTCGTCGACGATCACGCCGGCGACGCGGTGGTCGACGTGCACCGGGATCTGCCGCTGGGCCACGAGTCCCGCCAGCGCGGCGATGAACGATTCGCCGTCGCCGCGCGTGCCGTCCGGGTTGTGCGGGAACAACTCCCGGCCCCGCGGCGCGGTGATCTCGGGCAGGTGCATGTGGTAGTCGGGGAATTCGGCGTCCTGCTCCAGCTCGGCGCCCAGCGCCTCCAGCGCGCGGAACGCGGTGTCGGCGTTGTCGTAGAGCGCGTCGAAGAGTTCGAACTCCCAGCGGGCCAGGCCGAGGTACTGATCGCCGGGGTCGAACAGCAACGGCCGCGCCATCCGGGCGAGGTACGCCAGCGCGTCCTCTTTGCGGTCGGTGGTCCCGGCCTCCTGCATGAACCGGTTGTTCGGCACCCACATCCCGGCGACGGCCTTGCGGGCCGTGCCGCCCACCCGTTCCGCCTTCTCCAGCACGACAACGCTCGCGCCCAGTTCATGCGCGTGCAACGCCGTGGTGAACCCGGCGAGCGCACCACCGGCCACGACGATGTCCACGTCGATGTCCCAGTGCACACCGGCTGCCGGCTCAGGCGCCCGGACCTCGGGATTGCCCATGACGATCGCTCCTTACTCTTCGTTGAGGAAGTTGACGACGCTGCGGTTGTAGGTTTCCCGTTGCTCCCACTGGGGCCAGTGCCCGGCCTCGGTGATCAGCTCGAACCGGCCGCCGGTGATCTTCGCGGCCATGTCCAGCCCGGCGCCCGCCGGGCCCGACGGGTCGTCGCTGGTCCAGATGACGAGCGCGGGCCCGGGCACGGCGGACAGGTCGGCGTCGGTGATCATGTTGCGCCGGCGCACTTCCGGGTCCTGCAGGCAGAGGATGTGGCGCATCGACCCGGCGAATCCGGGCCGGGAGTAGATGGCCCGGCGGATGGCGACGAGCTCGTCGGTGACCACGGCGGGGTCGGCCATGAGCCATTCGAGCCGGGCCCGGATCCGTTCCTCCGACGGGTCGTCGGCGGCCGCCTGCGAAAGGCCGCGGATCTTGTCCATCACCTCGGGCCGGGCCATCGTGCCGCCCGGGGTGTTGAGCACCATCTTCCCGACCCGCTCGGGATGCGCGGCGGCGAACTTCACCGCCACCCACCCGCCGAGGGACTCGCCGTTGAGGTGCGCCTTGGCCACGCCGAACGCGTCGAGCAGCCCGGCCAGGTGCTCGACGTAGGTGCCGAGCTCCAGGTCGGCCGTGGCGTGGGTGGTGTAGCCGTGGCCGGGATAGTCGTAGGCCAGCACCCGGAAGTGCTCGGCGAAAGCCGCGATGTTGTGGGCGTAGGCCTCCAGATGCCCTCCGGTGCCGGGCATGAGCACCAGTGTCTCGCCCTCGCCGGCCTCGAACACGCGGGTGCGCCACGGGCCGACGTCGACGTAGTGCACGCGGTGTTCGAGCGCGCCCAGCGCCACCCACACCGGCGGGTCCTCGGTCCGGGCGGCCGTGGCCCGCGCTGTCGTTTCGGTCATGGAAAACTCCGCGTGTCGGTGAGCGTCGGCTACCAGGGTGCGTTCAGGAGCCATTCGTGCTGGGCGTCGGCGAGGGCGGACTCCCAGTGCGCGGCGGGCAGGTCGAGAAACGCCCCCTGCGCGTAGAGCAGCGGATCCCCCGCGTGCGTGGCCAGCGCCCGGACCCGGCCGACGACGATCGCGTGGTCGCCCCCGTCCAGGACGGCGTGCGGATCGCACTGGATCTGCGCGATGGCGCCGTCGATCAGCGGGATGCCGTGGCGGCCGGGCCTGGTGCGCAGACCGGCGAACCGGTCCGCACCGCGCCCGGCGAAGCGCACGGCGAGCTCGCGCTGATCCGTGCGCAACACGTTGACGACGTAGCCGGGGGCGGTGGTGAGGTGCTCGTGCATCGCGCGCCCCCGGTCGATGCAGGCCAGGACCAGCGGCGGGTCCAGCGACAGCGAGGAGAACGCGCTGACGGTGCAGCCGGCGGGCCGCCCCTCGCCGGTCACGGTGGTGAGCACCGTGACCCCGGTGGCGAACTGGCCCATGGCACGGCGCATCGACCCCGCGTCCGGAGTCCCGTCCACCGCCGCCATGGCCGGACCGGTGCCGGTCATGGCCGGGCCGTGGCGGTCCGGTCACGGGCCTCGGCGACCGCTTGCCGCGGGTCGCCGGCCAGGTCCAGTGCCCGATCGACCATGCGGAAGGCGTCGGTCTTGTCGTAGGCGAGGTAGTTCATCGCGTAGAGCCGGACCGGGTCGCCCGCGTAGTAGCGCTCGTACTGCACCGCGCGCTGGCCGAACCCGTCGCCGCAGAGATCCCAGGCCAGCTTGTACAGCCGGACCCGTTCGGTGGCGTCGAGGCCTTCCGCGCCCTGGAAGTAGCGGGTGATGTCCGCGCCGATCTCGCTCCCGAAATCCTCGGCGGACGGCATCATCAGCAGGCCGCCGGCGCCGAGGGTCTGCAGGACCTCGGCCGCCTTGGGGTACGAGCTCGACAGGTGCATCCGCAAGGTCTGCAGCGGCCCGAACCCACAGCGAAGCGAGTTTCCCGACGACGAGGTTTCGTGGTCGATCTCCGCGGCCCGCACCAGCGCGCGGCAGGTCTCGGTGGCCGCGACGAGCTCACCGAGCTTTTGCTGCACGTGCAGGAATCCGTCGATCTTCACCGACTGGGCGAGCTTCATGGCCACGCCGGTGATGAACTGCATCTTCACGAGCCCGCGCACCCCGGTCTGGTGGGCGGTGTGCTGACGCAGGTTGGTCTCGGCGTAGAGCTTGTTGGCCAGCGCGACATCGCCGTGCAGGAACACCCGGTCCCACGGCACGAGCACGTCGTCGAACACGACCAGCGAGTCGGCCTCTTCGAAATGCGACGACAGCGGGTGGTCGAACCGGTTGCGGGTGCCGTCGTCGAAGGGCTCGCGAGAGATCAGCCGCAATCCCGGCGTCTCGATCGGGACGGCGAACACCGCCGCGTGCCGCTCGTCTCCCGGCCGCAGCCCCGGCAGGCTGTAGATGATCAGCTCGTCGGCCATCGGGGCGAGCGTGGCCAGCATCCGGGCCCCGCGTACCACCAGCCCGTCGGCGGTCTCCTCGACCACGCCCATGTGCAGGAACTGGTCCGCCTGCTCGGCCGAGCTCTTCGACCGGTCGGTCTGCGGCGTGATCAACGCGTGGGTGAGGAACAGGTCGTTGTCGCGCACGTACTCGAAATAGCGCTGAACGTTGCCGGCGAAGCGCGGCCCGAACTCCGCGAACACGCCCGGCTCCTCGGCGAAGGCCATCACGGTGGTGTTGAGGAAGTCGGGCGATCGCCCCATCAAGCCCAGCGTGGCCTCCGACCACAGCCGGAACGCCTCGCGCCGGCCGACCAGGTCCGCATAGGACTTCGGGGCGACGAACGCGGTGCCGACCGGCCCGTGGGGCCCCGGCCGCGTCAGCACGTCCGCATACCGCGGATCGTGCTGCATGTCGTACAGGTGGGCGATCTGCTGGATCGGCGCCCGAAACGCCGGATGCCGCGTCACGTCCTCCACCCGCCGACCGCGCAGCCACACCTCCCGCGGTGTCTTCTGCAACCGCTCCACGTACTGGGCGCCGGACCGGACAGCCATACCGCCTCCCAACTAACATGCTAGCCTGCCAGCTGAACATAGGCCGCTTCGCCGCGGCACGCAAGAGTGCATCCGCCCCGCAAGGACGAAATGGTCCTTTACTTGGCGGGGACACGCAACTAGGGTCATCCAGCACAGCGCCGGGCCGGGGCCGGCCGCCGAGAACCCCCGTCCTGGTGCGGAGTTCCGCTGAATTCTCGGCGCGCCAAGAGCGAAGCCGCACCCCCTCCGACGTCACCGCACATCGCCAGATTGGGAGCACCGGATGGCTGCCAGCGAGTCAGCTCACGACGTGGTGATCGTCGGCGCCGGTCCGGCCGGCACAATGCTGGCGATCGAGCTGGGCCGCCGGGGGGTGGACGTCCGCCTCGTCGAACGGCGCGAAGGCCGGCTGCGGCATCCGCGGGCGAGCGGGATCCACGCCCGGACGATGGAGTACTTCCGCCAGCTCGGCCTCGCCGGGGAGATACGTCGTGCCGGTGGCCTCCCGGTCGAGGACTGGAGCGCCTTCGGTTACTTGACACGGCTGAAGGATCCGGACATCGGGGCGATCGACATGATGGCCGCGAAGGAGCGCATCGCGAGCCTGGACGCGCTGTCGCCGGAATTCCTGGTCTGGTGCGCACAAGACACGTTGGAAGGGGTGCTGCGCAAGCACGCCCTGACCTTCCCGAGTATCTCGGTCACCTACGGGTTGCGGGCGGTCGGCGTCGTCCAGGACGCGACCGGCGCCACCGTGACGGCGGCCGGCGAGAACGGGACCGAGCACCGGGTCAGGGGCCGCTATGTCGTCGGCGCGGACGGCGGACGCAGCACCGTCCGCACCGCGGTCGGCGTCTCCGCCCCCGAGAGCCCGGTGATGAGCCACCAGGTCAATGTGTGCTTCGAAGCCGACCTGCGCCCCTTCCTGCGCGGCCGCCGGTACATCCTGTACTTCATCATCAACCCGGAGACCCAGGGCGCCTTCGTCACCTACGACGGCGACCGCCGCTGGGTCTACAGCTGGGACTACGACCCCGGGCGGCAGAGCCCGGACGACTTCACCCCCGAATACTGCGCCGACGTGATCCGCACCGCGATCGGTTCGTCCGATGTGGACATCCGCGTCGAGGGCACGTTCTTCTGGAAGGTCCAATCGGCGCTGGCGGACAGTTTCCACGAGGGCCGCGTCCTGCTGGTGGGCGATGCCGCCCACCGGTTCCCGCCGACCGGCGGGTTCGGCATGAACAGCAGCCTGCAGGACGCGCAGAACCTCGGCTGGAAGCTCCACGAGGTCCTGCGCGGCGGCGCGGGCGCGGAACTGCTCGGCACCTACGACTCCGAACGCCGGACCACGGCCCGGCGAAACATCGCCACCACACTCGAAACCGCCAGGAAGGCGGCCGAAGTGGGCTGGTTCGCCAACGACCCGGCGCGGCTCGCCGAGATCGAAGGCCCCGGCGGCGCCGCGGTCCGGCAGCGGATAGCCGAGGGGATTCCCGGCCAAGAGCCCCAGTTCTGGTCCTACGGCCAGCAGTTCGGCGTGACCTACGACTCCGCCGCGGTCATCCCGGACGGCTCACCACCGGTCGGCTCGACCGTGGTCGACTACCGTCCGACCGCTCGCCCGGGCGCGCACGCCCCGCACGTGTGGCTCGAGTCCTCCGCGGGAGAGCGACTGTCCACAATCGACCTCCTGCACAGCCGTTTCGTCGTCCTCGCGCCCCCGTCCGGCCAGGCGTGGGTCGACGCCGCCCGGAGCCTCGCCGAAGCCCGCGGCACCGCGATCAGCGCCTTCACCATCGGCGCCGGCGGCGATTTCCGCGATCCGGACGGCAACTGGGCGAAGTGCTACGGCCTCGGCCCGACCGGAGCCGTCATCGTCCGGCCGGACGGGTACGTCGCCTTCCGCGCCGCGGACCTGAGCGCGGAGCAGTCACCGGCCGAGGTGCTGGGCGCCGCGTTCGGCCGCCTGCTCGGAACCGCCGAGCCTGGTCCTGGCGGCGGGGAAGCCGGCCGCTAGCGTCTTGTGACTCTGCTGGTTTGCGGAGATGTTTTGTTCACTCTATTTGGTGACGTTTTTGATGGGTGGCGTCGGTAAAATTACAGAGTGAGCCGTTACGGGGATTCTTCCTTAAATGACGCCGTCGATGTTTTGTCTCGGATTCATGAACGGGCCGTCCGGGTAGCACAGCTGGAGGCTGAGCAGGCTGCCGATGTCGCATTGTTCGCGGCAGCGGGCGGTTCTGTCCGGTCGGTGGCGGCGGAGCTGGCGTTGGAGTTGTCGGTGACAGAACGGCGTGCTGGGGCCGACGTCGCGTTGGCGCAGGCGCTGACGACCCGGTTGCCGGAGACGTTCGCGGCATTCCGGCGTGGGGAGATCGATGCTTTCAAGGCGCGGATGGTATTCGAGCCGACGATAGCTCTTTCTGATGAGATGGCTCGCCAGGTCGATGCGATTGTGGCGACGCGGTTGGCGGGGAAGAATCCGTCGTCGTTGCGGGCCGCCGTGAATCGGGTAGTGCAGAAAGTGGACGCCGAAGGATATGAGCGAAGATCCCGCGCGCGACGGCGCGACCGCAACGTCTGCCTGATTCACCAGGACGAGACAATGTCCACCTTGCTGTGTGATCTGCCCGTGGAACAAGCCTCGGCGATCTACACCTCCCTCGACCACCAAGCACGGAAGCTCCGTCGCGGAGACGAGACCCGGACACTGGATCAACTGCGTGCGGATGTCCTGGTTGATCGGCTGCTGAACCGGGCGCCCGGTGACAGCGGCATCAAGCCCGTTGTCTACCTGTATGTGGACCTTCTGACGCTGGCCGGGTTGAACGAGGAGCCCGCCGAGTTGTCGGGTTGTGGCACTGTCCCGGCGTGGCTGACGCGGGAGCTTGCGGCGGACTCGAATTCGGTGTGGCGGCGGATCATCACCGAACCCGACACCGGGCAGGTCCGCAGTGTCGGCCGCACCCGCTACCGACCACCCGTCGCCCTCGCCGACCTCGTCCAGGTGCGGGACCGGGTGTGCCAGCACCCGGGATGTCATCGCCCGTCACAGTACAGCGACATCGACCACACCCGCGACTTCGCGAGAGGCGGCCACACCGCCGAAGACAACCTCGGCCCACGCTGCCGACGACACCACCGCCTCAAAGACGAACCAGGCTGGTCCATCACCTCAACGCCCGGTGGCGAGGGCACGATCACCACACCGACAGGACGGGTATACGCGACAACACCACCACCACTGCACGAAAACCGAGTCAAAGACACCACAGACGGGGTCGGACGTGAGGCAGCCGCCTGACCCCGGCAAATAGCGAGGAATCTCAGAGCTGGGGCGGCGTCGCGTGATTCCGCCTTCTTTACCTGCTTGCTCCGCCTCCGGCTCGGCCCACAGCTTCCCCAAGAGGTTTGGGTCTGCCCAGGTTTCGGTTGGCGCTGGGGTTTTGGTGTTCTCAGGCCTCGTAGTCGCCGCACGCGCCGACCCTGCCGAGAGCGCGAGAGAACAGCCAGCCATCAGGCACCACCGCGAGGCCCAGTAGAGGCCCGGATCACCAGATGAGTAGGCAGCACCGTACCAACCCGCTCGCTTCTGCCGCCGCGGCCGAGTACGTCCTGCAGCAGCGACACCGCGAGGCGGCCGGCGTGCTCGATGGGTGCGTTCACCGTGGTGAGCGGGGGGTCGCAGAAGTCGGCGCCCAGGATGTCGTCGCAGCCGACCACGCTGATCTCGGCCGGGACGCGGACGCCGCGTTCGCGGAAGCGGGTGGTCATCCCGATGGCGATGAGGTCGTTGAACGCGATGCAGGCCGACGCCTTGTTGTTGAGCGCGGCGTCCGCGGCGGCCGCGCCCGAGGCCATGGTGGGCGCGAACGGCGTCGAGCACTCGGCCGTCGCCCCGAGCCGGGCGGCGGTGGCCTTCATCGCCCGCCAGCGCCGGACGTTGGTCCACGAGGAGGTCGGCCCGGAGACGTAGAACAGGCGGTAGTGGCCCAGCGACACCAGGTGCTCGACCGCCTGCGAGACGCCGCCCGGCGTGTCGAGCAGGACGTGCGGCACGCGCCGGGGCGCCCGGTTGATCGTCACGAGCGGGTGCTCCGCGGCGAACGCGGTCAGCTCCCGGTCCTGCAGGCGCGAAGCGGAGATCACGATCCCGTCACTCAGGGTGGCGGCCTTGGCCAGCGCGGCCCGCTCGATCTCGGCGTCCTCCTCGGTGTCCATCAGCAGCTGGGTGAGCCCGGCGGCCCGCAGCTGCCGCTGGGCGCCGCGGATGAGGCCGAAGTAGAACGGGTTCGTCACGTCGGCGACGATCACCGCCACCGAACCGCGATAGGCCTGGCTTCCGCCCGACCGGGCCGCATAACCGAGGCGGCGGGCGATCTCCGCGATCCGCCGCCGGGTCTCCGGGTTGACCCGCTCCGGGGTCGCCAGCGCCCGGGAGACGGTCGACATCGCGACCCCCGCCTCCTCGGCCACGTCACGAATGGTGACCCTCCGGGACATCGGCCGGGCTGAATCCTTTTCGGACATGACCTCAGCGAAGCACGCGTGGCAAATACCTGGCAAATATTGCCGCTTGTTTGCCATGAAAGGTACCGTCCGCCGCATCGGGCTCCCCCGGCCCGCTCAAGGAGGAGTGATGAGTCGTCGCCGCGCCGCAGGCCTGGTCCCGCTCGTGCTCGCCGCCGTTCTCGGCGCGACCACCGCGTGCGGACCCGCGGGGCCGGAGGTGCCGGCGCTCCAGGTGATCGCCAGCGTCAACGGCAGCTACCCGGTCCAGCAGAAGCAGTGGTTCGCCGGCATCGCGGCCAAGTTCAAGCAGCGCACCGGCGCGAACCTGGAATTCGACACGTTCTCGTCCACCGGCGACGTGCTGACCAGGATGCAGACCTCGGTCATCTCGAACCAGGGCCCGGACGTGTTCGAGCTGGGCACCACCTTCACCCCGACCGCCTTCTCGACCGGCGCGTTCACCACGCTGACCGACGAGGACTGGGCGAAGGTCGGCGGGAAGCAGCGGTTCCGCCCGGAGACGCTCGGGCTGTCCGGCCCGCCGGGGCGCGAGATCGCCGTCCCGGAGACGAGCCTGCCCTACGTCCTGGTGTACAACAAAGACCTCCTCGCCAAGGCCGGGATCAGCCGGCCCGCGGACTCCTGGGACGGCCTGCTCGCCCAGGCGAAACAGCTCACCCGCGACGGCGCGTACGGCCTGTCCGTCGCGTACGGCGACACCGGCGACACGTGGAAGCTCGTCCGCAATCTCACCGTGCAGCTCGGAAACCCCTTGGTGCAGGGGAAAACCGTGACCCTGGACGACCCGCGCACGCTGGCCGCGTACCGGACGCTGTACTCCTGGCGAAGCGCCGGCGTGGTGGACCCGGCCGCGGCCGGCTGGAACAACAGCCAGGCGCTGGCCGAGTTCGCCGCCGGGAAGTCGGCGATGATGCTGGGCACCAGCGGCCTTTCGCAGCACACCCTCGATTCCTCGGCGGTCGCCGGGAAGTACGCCTACGCGACCATGCCCACGATCCCGCCCGGGCACACCACCGTGCCGCCCGGCGGGCGCCCGGCCACCAGCATCCTCTCGGGCAACAACCTCGTGGTGGCCGACTACTCCCGGCAACCCGGCCTCGCGTTCGCCTACATCGACCTGGTCACGAGCGAGGCGGAGCAGGAACACCTCTTCGACGTCTTCGGCACCCTGCCCGCCAACGCGGCGGCCACCGCGAAGGTGACCGCGGGCAAGCCCGCCCTGAAGCCCATCCTGGACTCCGGGCGGGGCTCGGCCGGCACCCCGTTCACCGGCGCCTGGGGCGATGTCCAGCTCCAGCTCAGCAACGTCACCGTGCAGCTGATCCCCCAGCTCGCCCGCGGCTGCGTCTCCGACACCCAGATCACCGAGCAGCTACGGGCCGCGCAGAAGACCGCGTCCGACGCCGTCGCGCGCGCCCGCTAGCCCTCGAGGGAGAAAACCCATGACCCAGACCGCATCGCCACCGGTGCGCGACCGCGCCGGGCCGCCACCGCCACCGCCCCGGCGCCGTCCGCTCGACCGCCGCGACCGTCCCTTGTGGATGCTCATCCCCGGCGCGGTCCTCACCGCGCTTGTCGTGCTCGTGCCGCTGGTCCTCGTCGTCTACATGTCACTGACCGACCTGGACCAGTACACACTGCGGCACTGGACCGAGGCGCCGTTCCTCGGCCTCTCGAACTACGCCGAGGCGCTCGTCCAGTCCCCGCTGCTGTCTTCGGTCGGCGCGATGTGGCGGACGATCTTCAAGCCGGACGGGGTGGCGAACGGGCTGCTCGCCCACCTCGGGCCGGCCGGCCCGCTCTGGCTCAACGGCCCGACCAGCTACTGGGTGCTGGTGGCGGTCGAGGCGTGGAGCGCCTGGCCGTTCGTCTACCTGCTCACCCTCGCCGCGCTCCAGTCGGTCACGAAGGAGGTGCACGAGGCCGCGGCGATCGACGGCGCCCGCTGGTGGGCCAAGCTGACCAAGGTGATCCTCCCGCAGATCGCGGGGCCGGTCGCGCTGTCGATGGTGATCTCGTTCCTGCACTCGGTGAACAACTTCTCGGTCCCGTACGTGCTGTTCAGCCTGCCCGCCCCGGCCAGCGTGCAGGTGCTGCCGCTGCTCACCTACACGCAGAGCTTCCAGAGCTTCCGCTTCGGGCTGAGTGCGGCCACGGCCGTCGCGTCGCTGATCATCGTCGCCATCCCGTTGCTGGTCTACCTGCGGGCGCTGCGGCTCGACGTCGGTGAGAAAGAAGGTGCGCGATGACCCGGCGGTTCCGGTCCGCGACGGTCCAGCAGGTGCTGCCCCGGCCGTTGCACGCGGCCGCCGTGGTGGTGCTCCTGCTGATCGTGCTCGTGCCCCTGGTCTACATTCTGCTGGCCTCGCTGAACTCCGACCTCGCCGGCGGGCTGAAGAACAGCCTGCTGATCTCCGGCTCGGTCGCCGTGGTGAGCGCGTTCGTTTCGGTGATGACCGCGTACGTGCTGGTGCGCTTCAAGTTCCTCGACCGCGCTGCGGATACCGATCATCGGCACGCCGTGGGCGGTGTTCGTCACCTACCTGACGTTCGCGCTGCCGTTCGCGACCTGGGTGATGGTGACGTACCTGCGCGGGCTGCCGCTGGAGATCGAGGAGGCCGCGCGCATCGACGGCGCCCGCCCGGCGACCGTGCTGCTGCGGATCGTGCTCCCGCTGAGCTGGCCGGGGATCGTGGTCGCGGCGATCTTCTCGTTCCTGCAAGGATGGAACGACGTGCTGTTCAGCTCCGTGATGACCTCGCCGTCCAGCCGCACCGCCGCGGTGGCGCTGTCGGTGCTCAGCTCCACTCAGGACACCGGCGCGGTCCCGGTCTACGGCCGGATGATGGCCGCGTCCCTCGTCTGCGCCGCGCCCGTGGTGCTGCTCAACCTCGTTTTCCAGCGCTACCTGGTCGGTGGCCTGACCGCAGGAGGAATCAAATGACCGCCACCCCCACGTGGCCGCTGTCCGGTTTCGGCGACGAGATCGACGCGGACCCGGTGGTGCAGCTCTCGGTGCTGGAGGCGCTGGGCGCGCGGCACCTCGAACTGCGCGGCGCCTGGGAAACCGGCGTGCTCGACTTCGACGCCCAGCAACAGACCACGCTGCGGAAGCTGCTCGACGAACGCGGGTTCGGGGTGTCCGCCCTCGCCTCCCCTCTGGGCAAGGTCTCGCTCGAACTGCCGGTCGAGGCCGAGGTGACCCGGCTGGGCACCGCGATCGACCTCGCGCGGTTCTTCTCCACCCGCTACATCCGGATGTTCTCCTTCTACCAGGAGGGGCGCGACCCGGCCGGCATGCGGGACGACGTGCTGGTCCGGTTGCGCGCCATGGCCGACCTCGCCGAGCGCGAGGACATCGTGCTGCTGCACGAAAACGAGAAGGACATCTACGGCGACACCCCGGACCGGGTCGTCGACCTGATCGAGTCGGTCGGCTCGGACCACCTGCGGGTCGTCTGGGACAGCGCCAACTTCGTCCAGGTCGGCGTGCGCCCGTTCACCGACGCCTATGCCCGGCTGCGGCCGTACCTGGACTACGTGCAGATCAAGGACGCGCTCACGGCGGACGGCCGGGTCGTCGCCGCGGGTGAGGGCGACGGCGAGGTGGTGGAGACCCTGACCGCCCTGCGTGACGACGGCTACCAGGGCTTCATCTCCCTCGAGCCCCACCTCTCCGCGGCCCACGCCACGGGCGGGTTCTCCGGGCCTTCCGCGTTCGGCCGGGCGGCCCGGGCGCTGCGCGGGATCACCGACCGGCTCGGGGTGGGGCTGGCATGACCGGCCTCATCCGGGTCGCCCTCGTCGGGTGCGGCGTCATCGGCCGCAACCACGCCCGGGTGCTCGGCGAGCACCCCGCGTTCACCTTGGCCGCCGCGGTCGACCCGGTGGCGGAGAACGCCGCGCGGGTGGTCGCCGAGCACCCGTCGCCGGTGGCGTATGCGGAGCTGGCCGACGCGCTGCGGGAGCAGAAGCCCGACCTGGTGGTGATCTGCACGCCCAGCGGCACCCATCTCGACCTCGCGCGGCAGGCGATCGAGGCGGGCGCCCACGTCGTGATCGAGAAGCCGCTGGACGTCAGCGTCGCGCGCGCGGCGGAGTTCGCGGCGCTGGCGGAACGAGCAGTGGCCGCGGGCCGGATGATCACCGTGATCAGCCAGCACCGGTTCGACCCGGCCAGCGTCGCGGTGGCCCGCGCCGCGCACGACGGCCGGTTCGGCAAGCTGACCTCCGCGGTCGCCTCCGTCGCCTGGTGGCGCGACCAGGCCTACTACGACGGCGGCGCCTGGCGCGGCACCTGGCGGCTCGACGGCGGTGGCGCGCTGATGAACCAGGGCGTGCACACCGCCGACCTGCTGCTGTGGTTCCTCGGCCGCCCGGTCGAGGTGCAGGCGGCCGCGGGGCTGCTCGCGCACGAGCGGGTCGAGGTGGAGGACACCGTGGCCGCGACCGTGCGGTTCGAGTCCGGCGCCGTGGCCGTCCTGCTCGCCACCGCCGCCGCCTACCCGGGGCTGACCACCCGGATCCAGGTGCACGGCACCGAGGGGTCCGCGGTGATCGACAACGACCGCCTCGAGTACTTCCACACCCGCTCGGCCGCCGCGAGCGGTGGGCCGGGTGGCGCGGGCAGCGTGACCGGCGGCGCCCTGACCGGGAACCAGGCCGAAGCCGAGGTCGGCTTCGGCGACACCCCGGCCGGCCCGCGTCGTGACGACGACTTCGTCCTCGGCCACCGGCGCCAGTACGACGACATCGCGCGGGCGGTCGCGACCGGCGCCGAACCCGGCGTGACCGTGCCGGATGCCTTGCGGTCACTGGCTTTTGTCCGGTCGGTATACGTCTCCGCGGCCCTCGGCCGGCCGATCGCCGTGGCGGACGTGCTGGCCGGTAAGTACTCCGACGTTCACCTGGATGTGCGCCCGGTATGACCGAACACCGTTTCACGCTCACCACCGTCGCGGGGCCCGCGTACGCGCCGGCCGGGCAGTCCGGCCGGGGGCTCGACCCCTCCCCCGTCCGGGAGTACCGGATCACCGGGGCCGCGGCCGGCTCGGTCTTCGTCGCCGAGCTGCCGCTGGAACACCCGGTCGTCGAGGCGTCGGATGTGCTCGAGTACGCGGTCTTCCCGGTGCTGGACCGCGATCGGGAGGACATCCGCGACGGCTACGGGGCGACCGCGGTGATCGTCGACCTCATCTTCGCCGATGCGACCCGGCTGAGCGACCTGGCGGCGCACGACCAGCACGGGGTCCGGCACGATCCGGACGCGCAGTACGCGTCGAAGACCGTCTCGGCGGACCAGTGGACCTTCAAACGGGTGAGCCTCGCCGCTGCGGCCGGCCGCCGGGTCCAGCGCGCCGAGGTGCGGATCGTGGTCCAGCCTGGCGCCGGGGACCCGGCCGATCTGACCGGCTACGTGAACGCCGTCGCCGTGCGCCCGGCGCCCGCGCCGCCGCTCGACCTCGTCGACCGGGTCCGCACGACCCGCGGGACCCACTCGACGTTCGAATACTCCCGGGGCAACACCGTGCCGCTGGTCGCGGTGCCGCACGGCGCGGTGTTCGGCGCGCCGATGACCGACGCGGCTTCGGCCGGCTGGACCTACACCTACGCGGCCCACAACCGTGACGACGGGCGTCCCGCGCTGCAGGCCTTCGCGACCTCCCACATCCCCAGCCCGTGGATCCAGGACCGCGGGGTGTTCCAGCTGTTCCCCGCGCTCGGGGCGGCCCCGGGGCTGGACCGGGCGACCCGCGCGCGGGGGTTCGACCGCGCGAGCGAGTCGGACCGGCCGCACCGGTACGCCGTGGAGCTCGACGGGGGCATCCACGCCGAGCTGACCGCGGCCCGGTTCTCGCTCGTCCTGCGCTTCCGCTACCCGGAAGAGCGCGGCTCGCTGATCTTCGACCAGGCGGACGGGCCCGGCGGCCTCACCCTGCCGGAGCCGGGGCCGGCCGGCGCGGTGGTGCGCGCGTTCACGGACGGGACGGACGACAGCCCCCGGATGTTCGTGCACGCCACACTCGACCGGCCGGTCCTCGCGGCGCACGCCGACGGCGCCCGCGGGTCCGTCCACCTCGGCCTCGGGCCGGACCGCACGGTCACGGTGCGGGTGGGGACCTCGTTCCTGGGCACCGCGCAGGCCGAGGCGAACCTGTCCGCGGACCTCGGCTCGGACGACTTCGACGCCGTCGCCGCGCGAGCGCACGAGGCCTGGGCCGCACGGCTCGGGCAGGTCCGCGTCGAAGGCGCCGCCGAGGACCAGCTGACCACCCTTTACTCCAATCTGTACCGGCTTTTCCTCTATCCCAACGAAACCCAGGAGGAGACGCCGGACGGACCCCGTTACGCCAGCCCGTTCCCGCCGTTGGCGAAGCCCCACACCGCAACGGAAACGGGCTGCCGCGTCGTGTCCGGGCGCCTGACGGCGAACCACGGATTCTGGGACACCTACCGGACCGTCTGGCCGGCGCTCGCGCTGCTGCGGCCCGAGGACGCCGGGCACCTGCTCGACGGCTTCCTCCAGCACTACCGCGACGGCGGGTGGACCAGCCGGTGGAGCGCGCCCGGCCCGATCGACAACATGACCGGCACCACCACCGACGTCATCTTCGCCGGCGCGCTGGCCGCCGGGCTGCCCGGCCTGGACCCGCTGGCCGCCTACGATTCCGCGCTGCGCAACGCCACCGTGGTCGCCCCCAGCCCGCTCGTCGGGCGCAAAGGGGTGCGCTCACAGACGTTCCGCGGCTTCACCGACACCACGGTCTCCGAAGGTATGTCGTGGACACTCGACGCGGCCATCAACGACAGCGGGATCGCGAAAATGGCCCGGCTGCTGGCATCGCTGCTGCCCGCCGATCATCCCCGGCAGCCGGAGCTCGCGGCCGACGCCGAGTACTACGCCGCTCGGGCCGCGCGGTACGCCACGGTGTTCGACCGGCGGATCGGGTTCTTCCAGGGCCGGAACCCGGACGGCGGGTGGCGGGTCCCCGAACCGCGCGACTACGACCCGCGGGTGTGGGGCGGCGACTACACCGAGACCAACGGGTGGGGCACGGCGTTCACCGCGCCGCACGACGGTGCCGGCCTGACCACCCTGTACGGCGGCCGGGACGCGCTGGAACGGGCGCTCGACGAGTTCTTCGCGACGCCCGAGACCGGCCGGGCGGAGTTCAAGGGCGGGTACGCCATCACCATCCACGAGATGGCGGAGGCCCGGGACGTCCGGATGGGCATGCTCGGCCTGTCCAACCAGCCCGCCCACCACATCCCGTTCATGTACGCGTTCACCGGCGCCCACCACAAAACCCAGCGGATCGTGCGGGAGGCGCTGCGCCGGCTGTTCCTCGGCTCGGAGATCGGCCAGGGCTACCCCGGCGACGAGGACAACGGCGAGATGTCGGCCTGGTACCTCTTCGCCGCGCTGGGCCTCTACCCGCTGGTGCCCGCGAGCGACGAGTTCGTGCTCACCACGCCGCTGTTCCCGCGGGCGGACATCGCGCTCCCCGGCGGGAAAACGCTGACCGTCCGCACGGTCGGCGACCCAGCCTGCGACTACATCGCCGGTGTCACGATCGACGGCGAGGAATGGCACGAAATCTCGGTCCCGCGCCGGCGGATCAGTGACGGGGCCGAGCTTGTCGTCACGCTTTCGCCCGAGCCGACGAAGTGGGCTGCGGAAAGCATTCCGGCCTCGCTGACGCCGTCCGGCGAAGAACCCCGGACCCGGCTGGACCTGACCAGGCCCGGCCCTCACCCGGCGTTCGACGACCTCGGTGAGACGACCACCCGGCTCAGCCCCGGCGACACGATCGGCTGCACCTTCGGCCAAGCCGAGGCCACCACGCTCTACACCGTGACCGTCGCGGAAGCCGGCACGTTCGCGTGGCGCCTGGAGGGTCGCGGGGACGACGGCGAGTGGCGGCCCCTCGACCACCGGCCCGCCGAGGAGTTCCGCTGGGACGGGCAAACCCGGCCGTTCTTACTGGCCGAAACGGCCTCGTCTACGGCCTACCGGCTGGTGGCCGGCGGCGCTCTGCCACTCGTGCAGCTGGAACTGCTCGCGCAGCGCTGAGCGGCGCCGGTCGTCCGAAGTGGACGCACCGGCGCCGGCCCGCTTCATCCGCGCACGAACCCCCCGGGTTCCCGCCTGCCACAGGGTTCAAACCCCGATTCGCCGGCCAGTGTGGAGGAAACCCGGCATCCGCGAAAGCACCTGATCATGCCGCGGAGGAGTAGTGTGGTGGGCATCGAGATTACCTCGTACGTCAGCAATTCGGCTGAATGCGCTGTCGATGTACGGGAGGAATTCCGATGCGTGTTCTGGTCACCGGCGGCGCATCGGGAATCGGCTCGGCGATGGTCCGCCGGTTCGTCGCCGACGGCGCCCAGGTGGCGGTGCTGGACTGGGACAAGGACGCACTGCGGGAGCTCGATGCGACCAACCCGGGATCCGAGCTCTCCCTGCTCGCCGATGTGACCGACCAGCAGGGCGTCGAGGACGCATTTTCCCGGATCGACGCCGCCTGGGACAGCATCGACGTGCTCCTCAACAACGCCGGCATCAGCATTCGCGACCCCTTTCTCGACGCCGGCCTGGAAGAGTGGAATCACGTGCTCTCGGTCAATCTGACCGGCGCCTTCATCGTCGCCCAGCTGGCGGCCCGGCGGATGATGAAGGCGGGATCGGGCGTCATCGTCAACACCGGTTCGGTCAGCGGCATGGTGGGCATGCCGAACTACGGCAGCTACAACGCGAGCAAGGCCGGGCTCATCGAACTCACCAAGACGCTGGCCCTGGAACTCGCGCCGGCGGTGCGGGTCAACACGATCTGCCCGGGGTACGTGCTCACTCCCATGCAGGAGGCGGAGTACACCCCCGAAATGCTCCACGAGCGCGAGCAGAAGGTCCCCCTGCGCCGGCTCGGGAAACCGGCCGAAATCGCCGCGATGGCGGCGTTCCTCGCCTCGCCCGACGCGGCCTTCATCACCGGCCAGTCGTTTGTCGTCGACGGCGGGGAAAGCGCCGGCGGCCTCGCCAGCGCGTGAAATTCCGCTCCGAAGGAAGAACCGCAGGGAGGGAAGTATCGATGCCCGGCCTCACTCAGGCGAAAAGCCTCAATGTCTTCGACACCGACGAATGGCTGGACGCGTGGTCCCGGTCGACGGTGGAACGCTACGGCAAACAGGATCTCTGCAAGCCGCCACTGTATTTGACGGAGTACTCCCCGTTCTGGCACGGCTACGAGATCGACCTCGAGATCGAGCCGGTCTGGGATCGCCCGGTGCTCACCCTCGGCTCGGTCTACGCGGTGTTCGGCCCCTCCTATCTGGCGGAGTCCGCGGACGCGGTCGGCAGAACCGTCGACGAGGCGCTGGAATTGAGCCGTGAGGTGGGCTCCGGCGGCTTCCTGGTGTTCAACCTGTCCGAGGACGCCGCCCGGCGATGGGCGGCGACCCGCGAGCCGGACGCCCGGGTCCGGCTGGACCTCGCCTACCACCGGTGCCCGGGAACCGGGCAGGATCCGGTGATGGGCGACGTGTCCACGCACGTGCGGACCGAGTGGCGCCGCCGATGGCGCCGGGCCACCGAAAAAGGCCTGCGCCTGGTCGAGGAAAGCAGTCCTTCGGTCGAGCGGATCGACGAAGTCCTGGCGCTCGCCAACGGGTCCGCGATCCGGCACGACTGGCCGCAGCTCTACGACCGCACGACCGCCTCCGCCGTGCTGGCCATGCCGGGCTCCCGCCTGATCCGCGCGGACTGGCACGGGCGGACCGTCGCCGGGTTCGTCGCGCTGGAGCACGGCAACCAGCTTCACCTGTGGGCCGGGGGCATGGACCACGAGGTGGTCCGGGAGGTCAGCCCGTACCTGTTCCTGCTCCACGAACTGCTCGCGATGGGCCGGGAACGCGGCTGGGAGCGCATCGAGTTCGGCCGCGGGAACGACGAGTTCAAACGCCGGTACGGCTTCACCGGCGTCGAGCTCTGGTCTCTGTGGTACGCCGCGGATCCGGCCGACGCGGCGGTGCGCGTGCCCCGATTGGCGGCCCTGCACGAGGGACTCGCCCGGTGCCAGGGGCTGTGACCCCCCGCTCCCGGACGAGCCTGTTCGCCCTGCTGCTCGCGGCGGCGATGATGAACGTCGCCTACACCATGCTGATCCCGCTGGTGCCGGAGCTGACCGGGCGGTTCGGCCTGTCCCCCTTCACGCTGGCGGCCGCGTTCAGCGGGTTCGCCTTCGCCAAGGCGCTCGCGCAGCCGGTCGGCGGCTTGCTGGTGGACAAGGTGACGCGCCTGGCCCTGCTCGGGGTCGTCGGCCTGTTCGCCACCGCGGGCTCCATCGTCGGGCTGGCCTTCGCCGGCGACGGGACGCAGGTGCTCGTCTGGCGGCTGGTCTGGGGACTGGCCGAGGGGTTCACCATGCCGGTGCTCTACCGGCTGGCCGCCCAGCTGGGCACCACCACCGGCCTGGGCACCTCGCGGGTGATGGGCTGGTTCGGCGGGAGCGCGGTGGCCGGGATGACCATCGGCCCCGCGCTGGTCGGCCTGTTGCACGGCGCCATCGGGTTCACCGGCGTCTTCCTCACCGGTGCCGGGCTCACGGCGATCAGCGCGGTGCTGCTGGTGAGCATCCGGGACACCCCGCGGCCCGCCGTCGACCAGCAGGTCAAACCCCTCGCCATCAGCCGGACGACGGCGTGGCGGCTGGTCTGCCTGGTGGCGATCTTCGCCGTCATCGATTTCGTGAACAATGCCGTCTTCTCGGCGCTGGAACCGGTGCTCCCGCTCCACGTGCAGAGCGAGAACCCCGGCGCCGCCCTCGTGACCACCTCGGTGCTCTACACGGCCGGCCTGGTCATGTTCATGATCGTCTCCGTGTCCTGTGCCCGGTTCATCGAAAGCCGGCCGCTGCTGCTGGTCGCGGGCGTCGGGTTCGGGGTGATGACCGCCGGGCTGCTGGTGATCAGCGTCTTCGGCGGGGTGGTGATGCTGTGGGTGGGGTTCCTGGTCTTCATGGCCACCCAGCCGGTGCTCTACGTGGTCGCCCGCCAGGGCGTCAGCCAGCTCCCCGCGCATCGGCTCGGGCGGGCCTACGGCGCCTTCGGCATGGTGTCGGACATCGGTTTCATCGTCGGCCCGCTGGTCGGCGTGGCGCTGTACGAACGATTCACCGGCACCACGTTCGGGCTGCTGGCGATCGTGACCGGGCTCGCGGCCGGCGCCGCGCTGCTCGCCCGGCGGCTTCCGGCCCGGCTGACCGGCGCCGAGGACGAATCCCCGGCCGCGCCCGTGCCCGGCCGGTGACCGCTCACCCCAGCATGGCCTCCATGCGGGCCACCTCGAGATCGAACGACCGCCGGAAGTCGGCGCCGGCGAGGGGGCGCCCGGCGAAATGCCGCTCGACGCCGAGCTTGCCGTCACCGCGTTCGAGGTTCACCCAGCCGACCGCGTTGTCGCCCCAGAACATCGGCAGCGCGTAATAGCCGAACTGGCGCTTCGCGCCCGGGGTGTACGCCTCGAAGCGGTACGGCCAGCCCCAGAGGTGCTCGAACCGGCGCCGGTCCCACACGATCGGGTCGAACGGGGCGAGCAGCCGCACCCGGCGCGCGACGCCGGTGGTCACCACGTCCGCGGGCCACACGTACTGGACGTCGTCGACGACCTCGGTTTCCAGCGCCCCGCTCGCGAGCAGCTCACCGATGACCGTCGCGCGTCCGGGCAGGGCGCCGCCGGTGTTCTGCAACTGGGTGAGCGCGCTGCGCAGGCTCGGCACGGAGACCGGCGCGAGGATCCGGGCGATCCGCAGCGCCAGGGCGCGGAGCCGCTCCGCCGGGGTGAGTTCCTGGGCCGGCGGGGAACAGGCTTCGTACACCTTCGTCCCGTTGACCCGGTGCGCGACGCGGACCAGCCCGTAGTAGTGGAGTTCTTCGAGGGCCCTGGTGGTGGCCGCGGAGAAGCCGCCCCAATCGTTCACCGCGCGCACCCGGCCGAAGTGCGCCACCAGGTCACGGGGATGTGTGTGGCCGCGCTCGCGGATCACCGCGTGGACGTCCGCGACGAGCCCGGCGGGCCGGTACCGCCGCCCGGGATTCTTCCGCTGCGCCCGCGGATGCAGCAGGCTCATGACGTCCGGAGGCATGGCCCCGTAGGTGTAGAAGAAGTTCTCCTCCAGCCCCAGCCCGGCGTAGGCGCGGTCGAGGTCACCCGCCCGGTAGCGCGCGACCCGCTGGTGCAGGATCAGGTCCTGGGCCCGGGCCGGGCGGCGGATCGGGTCGTACTGGACGAACCCCATGGCCTGCACGGCTTCCGCCAACGAGACGGGCGTGGCGAGCGAGGCACTCATCGCCATCGCGCTGAGCCGCCGCACGCCCGGAGTACGCGAACGTGCCGCCATCGTCAAAGCCCTCGATTCCCGATCGTCGCGGGCTCACCCTACCGGCCGGCCGGCTGACCCTCCGGGTCGAACCACGGCACCGCGGGCCCGTACTCGGCGACGGGCCGCCCGTAGTGGGCCTGCGCCACCATCGTGCCCAGCTCGAAATGCCAGAACTCCCAGGGATAAGGGGAGAAACCGGCGTCGATCATGGCCCAGTACAGCAGGCGCCGGCGCGCCCGGTAGACCGAGATCTCCGCTTCACGCTTGGCCGAGTCCGCCGGCTCCTCGTAGTGCCGGAGCCAGGAGGTCTCGTCGAACTGGTCGAATTCGGCACCGAGGTCCCACGGCTGCCCGGATTCCTCGCACAGGGTCAGGTCGACGGCGCCCCCGGTCGAGTGCGGCGGCGGGAGCGTCCGGAACGACTCCTCGGATTCCGGCGGCGGGGCCAGGTAGCGTTCGACCACCGCCTCACGACCGGCTTCGGGCAGGCTGGCCCGGAACGCCTCGACGACGTCGCGCTGGGTCTCCAGCCGCCGCAGGCCGTCCCAGAGCAGCAGGTGAACTCCCGCCGGCAAACCGGCCGCGGCCCGGTGCAGCCCCGCCAGGACCCGGCCGCGCAGCTTGATCTCGTCGGGCGCGCTGGCGATCCCCGCCGCGTGGTACGCCGGGGCGAGGTGGATCCGGCCGGACGCGACCACGTCCACGATCTCGTCCCCGGACTCCTCGATGAGGATTTCTTCGACGATCAACGGGGAAACGACCGGGGGAATGGCTCGTTCGGCCTGCCGTTGCGGTGCCGTGCGCATAACGTCTTTCCTTCACGTCGGATCGGTCAGTCGAACCACGCGTGCGCGAAGCTCGCGGCGAGCTGCTCGGGCACTTCGACCGCCACCGGCGCGCGAAGCCCCTCGCAGCCGACGAAATAGTTCCAGGCGTAGGCCCCGACGTTCGGCAGCAGCAGCAGCTGCCCGGTGGTGAGCGGGGCCAGGCTGGTGGACCTCGTGACCACGTCGAACGAGTCCATGACAGGACCGACGAGCGCGGCCGGCGTCGCCACCGCGCTCGATCGTCCCGCCTGCACCACCGGCCCGGCATCACTGTCGTCGATGAAACAGGACTCGAACAGGCCCGCGTAGGCACTCGCGTCGACGTAGACCAGGCGACGGCCCGCGACCCGGCGATCGGCGACGACGCGGGTGAGCACGGCCATGGTCGATTCGCTGAGGTACCGCCCCGGCTCGCACAGGACGGCCTGGTCCGGGCCGAAGTGCTGCCGCGCCGCGTCGCCGATCCGGCGGAAGTACTCCGGGTTCTGCTGGAAGAAACGGCGCTGGGCGCCGGGGAATCCGCCGCCGATGTTCATCGTCGGCACGCTGATCCCGTCGCGGCCGAGCTGTTCGGACAGCCGGGCCAGGTGCTCGATCGCCCGCCGGAACGGGACGGCCTCGGCCATCCCCTCCCCCGCGGTGCCGACGAAAAACGACAGCGCCTCGATCTCCATCCCCGAGACGACGGCTTTCCCGGCCAGCTCACGGAGCACCTCGTGGGTGCCGCCGAAGCGGATGAGCGAGCGCGGCGACTGCCCGATGTCGGGCGGCAGCAGCCGCAAGGTCACCTTGAGCGGAACGCCGGCCGACTTCAGCACCTCCAGTCCCCGCGGATCGTCGAGGACGAACCTGCTCACCCCGCAGGCGACCGCCGCCTGGACGGTCTCCGCCGTCGTCACCGGATGCGCGAACGCGATCCTGGACGGCGAGACGCCCTGGTCGAGCAGCAGCCGGAGGTGGTCGAGGTTGGTGACGTTGAATTCGTCGACGGCGCCGGCCATGACGCGGACCATGGCCGGATGCGCGTTGGCCTTCAGCGCGAAGGAGATGCGGCCGCCGAGCTGCTCGCGGATCCGGGCCACCGCGTCCGCGAGCACTCCGGGTGTCATCAGCAATGCGGGCGTCGGGAGGTCCTCCGCGCGCGCCCAGTCGAGGACGTCGTCGACGGCTTCCCGCGTCAACATGGGGTGGCTCCCCCGCCGCCGGCCTCTTTGCCCCGCAACAGGTATCCCAGTTCGAGGCCGGTCGAGTCCACGGCCGGGTCCGTGGTGACGAAGGCGGCGACGCCCAGGCCGGCCCGGTCGAACAGCTCGTCCCAGTACACCTTCTTTTCGAGCTGCTGCTCGGTGAAGGAGTGGATCAGGTAGTACGGGTTCCAGAAGTTCGTCGCGAGCCCGTGCCGCATCACCGCCGGGTTCTCGATCTCGTGGGCGACTTCGATCACCACGATGTTGATCTCCGGGAAGGTCTTCACGACCCCCCGCAGCAGGTCGAGGACCGCCCCTTCGCCTTCCTGCGCCAGGATTTCGTGCAGCACGAAGCCGAGCACGATCAGGTCGGGTGCGCAGCCCTCGGGCGGATCGGCCAGGAAGTCCGTGGCCGAGCTGTTGATCAGGCGGATCCGGTCCACGGTGTCCGACGAGCCGACCAGCTTGATCGCTTCCTCGTAGCCGCCCCGGCTCGGTTCGACGCCCCACGCGGACAGCCCGGGCATCGCCCGGCAGAAGTCGACGAGGTAAAGGCCGTTTCCACAGCCGAGGTCGAGCAGCTCCCGGGCTTCGACGCCCGCGTCCGCCATCAGCTGCCGGGTCATCGGCATACCGTCGTACCGGCTGACCTCACAGCTGCCCAGGCCGACATAACCGCCCTCGCGAGAACAACTCGGCGCGCCGCGCGTGAGGGCGGCTCCCATCTGGCTGAGGGTGCCGGTGTAGCCGCCGATCATCATCGTGTACCAGCCACGGAATTCCCCGTAGCCAAGGCCCTTGGGGGTGAGGCGTACCGTCTCGCCGTCGAACCGGGTCACCCCTTCGTTCGCCAGGTAACGCAGGAATCCGGTCAGCCGCACCAGGTCCATCGACAGGTCGTCGGCCAGAGTCTGCACGGCCAGGCCGTCTTCCTGCTCCGCCAGCCGGTCGAACAGCCCTGTGGTGAACAGGTGGTGCAGGGCGCCGGCCAGGAAGTGCTCGCTGATCGGCCGGATCCCGTCGATGAGCCGCTGCTCGAACCCGGGATCGGCGGGCCGTTCGGTCGGCCCCGCGGCAAGGGCGCTGGGCGGGGTCAGGCTCTGGGTGGACACGGAATCCTCACTTCTCTTCTGATGACGGGTCGTTCTTGGCGGAGAAGTCGCCCCGCCGCAGGAGGTCGTACAACCGTTTACCGGTGGACGACGGCGTGAAGAAGAACATCGCCTTCTCCCGTTTGCCGAGCAGTCCGTATCGGACGAAGTCACGGGCGGTGGCGAGCCAATGGCGGGGCCCCAGCCGGAGCAGCAGGCCCGAGTAGTCGCCGAAGGTCAGCGCCGGCCCGAACCAGTGGTTGATGGAGATCGAAGGCGTACGGGAGCGCACGTCGTGCCAGCATCCGCGGGGCATGAAGAGCACCTCGCCCGGCTCGATCTTTCCGGCGTACAGAACGGTTTCGCGCAACCGGGGAAACTTGTCCAGGTCGAGATTCGCCAGATCCACCCGGCTGTTGACCAGATTGTCCGGGAACGGGTAGGCCGCCCGGCTGTCCTCCCCCGGGATGAGCACCACGTGCTTGCTGCCCCAGATCTGGCAGAAGAAGTTGTCCTTGAGGTCGGAGTGCAGCATCGACCGGGTCCCGGCCGAGCCGATCCAGACCCGCGTGTCCGAGCCGGGTACCGCCGTGCCGAGCACGGTGGCGAAGTCGTAGTCGGTGTCCGGGAACAGTTCGTCCGCACGCGCGTAGGCGAGGTAGCACGGCGCGCTCTCCGTCGCGGCGAGCATCCGGGCCACGAACTCGGAGAACGTCATGGACTGCTCGTAGTAGTGCTGTTCCCGGGGGAAGAGGACCCCGCCCGGCGGGAGGTCCACCAGCGCGGTGACGACCTTCTCGCCCCTGGTACGGATCAGCGTCTCCGGATCCCAGGCGGAGCGGGCCTTCCACTGCTCGGTCAGGCCGGTGAACACCATCGGGCCCCGGCGGGCGGCGACCACCTGCCGGACCTGCTCCACGGTGGGGTTGTCCAGGCGCGGGACCGCACGGACGTCGAGGCCGGCGGCCCGGAGGGACACTTCGAGCGGATCCCCTTGCCCGGCCGCCGGTCCGGCGAGCACGGGCTCGGCCGGCGCGGCGGCCGGAGCCGGGCGGTCACCCATGGCGCGCCTGCTTGCCGCCGGCCTGCGGCGAACGGGGCACCGCCCCGACGCAGACCAGGCGCGGCCGGCCCTTCAGCACCCATCCGGCGTCGGTCTCGGTCACGACGAGTGCGGCGTCGGGCTGGTACCACCGGCACCGGTGCGGCCAGAACTCGGTCGCGCCGGCCGTGACCAGGCCGAGGGTCTCCAGGATGTACGCGAGGGCGATGACACCGGACCCGCAGGCCAGGGTCTCCTTGTCGATCGCGCGCTCGTAGGTCCGGTATTCGACCAGGCCGGCCTTGTCCCGGATGACGGCGAAGTTCAGGTGCACGCCCTGGGGGAAACGGTCCGAGTAGTTCGCGTTGACGTACTTGCCGAAGTAGTCGACGAGGTCGGCGGAGTCCTGCCGGGCCGCGCTGAGGGGCCGGCCCACGCTGTCGTTCTCGCCGTCGGAGGTGAGGAACAGGCGGTCCTCCAGCACCTCGGGCAGGCCGTGCGCGCTGACCAGGGCCAGATGGGGTTCTCCGGTGAAGACGAGCGAGCCCGACAGCGTGATCGTCGAGGGAAGCCCCTTCGCCCAGGGGGCATCCGCGGGCAGCGGGACGACGAGGTCGTCCACGCTGTCGATGAGCGACGCGGTCACCGGGCCCTCCCGGTTGAACAGCTCGGCCGGCACCGCGCGGGGTGAGCCCACGTTGATCCACGTGGTACCCGCCGCGTCGTCGTCGACCCCCATCCGGACCAGCTGGGGATCGCCGGTGGGCAGCTCGGTGAGGACACACCAGCGGCTGCCGCCGTACGTCCGGTGCAGGAGCGCGGCCGTGCTCAGCAATCCGTTGCCGCAGGAGAGGGTCTCCGATCCGTCCTGTTCGAAGATCCGGAAGACGAAGTCCACCTCCGGCAAGTCCGACTTCCCGGCGGTCTGGGCGCGCAGGACTCGTTGCTCCGCCGCGTCCTTCCCCGGAGCTTGGCGCAGGTACAACACGTTGTCGGTGCCGCCGACACCGAACGCGCCGTCGAGGACCCAGCGGGCGAACGCCGCCCGCTCCTCGTCGCTGTCGAGCGGCGTCACGGTTTCGTCAACGATGATGAAGTTGTTCCCGAACGAGGTGTACTTGGAAAACCGTACGGAGAAGGCGGTGCCGGCGGCATCGGCCAGTAACGAGGAGGTCAGTTCCGGGGCGTTTTCCCCCATGGTGCGCGACATGCTTCACGCCCTCTCTGAAGTCGTCAATGCGGTTTCGCGATCGAGCGGGCCCACCTGGACGGGGTACCCCTCGTCGCCTTGGAGCAGTGATTTCGCCCAGGCCGAAACCGGGGTGCTCGCGTCCGGCAGCACCGAGCCGAAGAAGTCCTCACAATGCCGGGCCCGCAGATCGCGGCCGGTGCCGTTGTACTCGCTGCGCCGGTGCATCATCCGGAAGTTGTCGAGGACGCCGGCCCGGCCCGCTTTCCAGCCGAGCCGGATCTCACGGTCGATCGCCATCTGCTGCACGGTTTCCGCGAGCTCCGGCGGCACCGGCGCCCCGTTTCCGAGCGACAGCCCGTAGAACGGTGGCTCGGTGATGGCCTGGAGCATCGTGTTGCTGAAGCTGTCTTCGCCGGCGGGAGTGCGGGTGACGATCGGCGTCGAATAGCTGACATGCAGATCACCGTTACGCAGGAACTGGTGGGAGACAGCCGGAATCCCCCGCAGGACGGCGTCCAGTTCGGCCTTCCCCTGCGGCCCGACGCCCGCCTGCCAGAGTTCACGCGACCACTGCCGGTCGAATCGCAGCACGTTGGCGCGGCAGAATTCCTGCCAGTCCGCGCCGAGGTCGCCGAGCAGCCGCACGCCGTCGACGATCCGGGTCGGCGCGCCACCGTCGCTTCCCGCGAAGACGCAGAGGAACCAGATGGCGTCCGGCCGGTAGGGGTTGTAGGCGTCTTCGGCGTGAAAGCCGAGCGCCTCACCGCCGGCCGGATAGTGGACGGTGCGTGTGCCCGCGCACGTGCCGAACCGGCTCGTCAAGGCCTCGAATTCGGCGACCGTGGCGTCGAACCCGTCGAACACCAGCCAGCCGTGCCGGCGGACGAGCGAGACTATTTCGCGCGGGTCACAATCATTAATTGATTCCCCGGGGCCGGCGACAATTTCACAGCCGGCTTGATCGGAGTTTATCTTCATAGCAATCCCCTGGTTGGCCACATAACGAGTGAACCTCAACAGTCGGAGTGCACCCAAGACATTTCCTGAGCGTACTCCCTCCGGTCGCCGCCGCAAGTCGAGGCCCAGCCGCATAAATGATCTTCATCCACCGAGCGGGGAAATCCAGAGATCAAACCTCCGGAATCCACGCTAAACCCATTTTCCCGAGCTATTTCCGACGCGGTGCTTTTCGTTTCCGTGCTAGCCTGGGCTACATCCGGCCACAATTTTGCTCCTTCAGGGCATCAGCGCCGACATAATCTCCGATTACAGGTGGTAGTACATTGTGCTCACACGTCGACTTCAAACGCTGAGCCAGGACCGGGACGACGATCTTCAGGGACCGTCCTGGCTGGGCGAGGTCGTGCACCAGTTCCGGGAAAACCTCGCCGACTCCGAATACCCCTGCAACTTCGGGCGCACCGCGCTGAAACGCGGCGACATGCACCTGACCTGGGTCGACCGGGACGACCCCAGCAGCCTGCCGGACGATATGCGGGCCTTCGTCGAGACCGCGACCGCCACGCCGGGAACGCGTCAGCCGCTGGCCGTGTTCGTCGAGCCCGGGCCCGTCACCGAGTCCGGCCACGAGGACCGTTTCTGGTCGATGATGCGGTACCTCCTGGACCACGACAGCCGGCCGTGGCCCGAGGGCGCCCCCCAGGATCCGGCCGATCCCGCCTGGGAGTTCTGCTTCCACGGCGAATCGATCTTCGTCTTCGCGCTGTCCCCGGACAACCGGTTGCGCCGGTCCCGGAACCTCTGCGACAGCCTGGTCCTGATCTTCCAGCTGAGAAGCGTGTTCACCGGGATCGAGGTGGGCACCCAGGCCGGCGACGTCGCCCGGCAGCGGATCCGGACCCGGCTGGAGCAGTGGGACGGCATCGGCCGCCACCCCAGCATGGGTGCGCACGACGTGTCCTCCGACGAGGAGTGGCGTCAGTACTTCTTCACCGACGCCGACGAATCCCCGGCCCAATGCCCATTGGCCGGCACCGCGTCCACCACCGGAGGCCACTCATGACCACGACGACCGCCGGGCACCCCGGCCAGCTCGCCGAGGCACTGCCCGCGAGCGAGATCGTGAACTCCCACACGGAATGGGACCCGCTGGAAGAGGTACTGGTCGGACGGATGGTCGGCGGGGTCTTCCCCACCTGGCAGCCGTCGATGCGCGCGGTCCTGCCTGACGGCGCTCCCGCGCTGTTCCGGGAACGCGGCGGCTCGCCGTTCCCGACTGGTGAGCTCGAAGCCGCGGAACACGAGCTGGAGACCTTCGCCGCCGTGCTGGAAGCGGAGGGCGTGCACGTCGTGCGCCCCGAGCCGATGAACCACTCGATGGAATTCTCCACCCCGGACTGGCGCACCTCCGGCGGCCTCTACGCCGCCATGCCCCGCGACCTGCTGATGGTGATCGGCCGGACCATCATCGAAGCACCGATGTCCTGGCGATGCCGCTATCACGAGATCGACGCCTACCGGAACCTGATCAAGTCGTACTTCCACCGTGGCGCCGGGTGGCTGCAGGCCCCCCGCCCCCAGCTGACCGAGGACACGTACTCCGCCGAATACCGGGTCGAGGACGACCGGGGTTACGCGATCACCGAGTTCGAACCGGTCTTCGACGCCGCGGACTTCTCCCGGTTCGGGCGCGACATCATCGCGCAGAAGAGCCACGTCACCAACGAGTTCGGCATCCGCTGGCTCCAGCGCGCCATCGGCGACGACTACCGGATCCACTGCATCGAGGTGAACGACCCCCACGCGATGCACATCGACGCCACCATCGCCCCCCTCGCGCCGGGGAAGCTCCTGGTGCACCCGGACCGCTACGTGCCCAACGAGCTCTTCCGCGACTGGGAGATCATCCCGGCGCCGAAGCCCACGCTGCCCTCGGACTGGCCGATGTACTTCTGCAGCCCCTGGGTGAGCATGAACGTCCTGTCCCTCGACCCGCACACGGTGGTCGTGGAGAGCCACGAGCACGCCCTCATCGACCTGCTCGGCGAATCGGGATTCCGCGTCATCCCGCTGGACTTCCGCCACGTGTACAGCTTCGGCGGGTCCTTCCACTGCGTGACGGTGGACCTCCGTCGCCGCGGCGCCCTCGCCCGGTACCTGAGCTAGGCCGGAAGACGGGATGCCCGAGATGAAGACCGTGCAGATCGACGGCGCGCGTGCGTGCTCGCTGATCGACCGGCCACTGCCGTCGATCGATCGTGACTACGCGTTGCTGAAGGTGCTCGTTGCCCCGATGTGCAACGAGTACCTGGCGTACCAGGACGGGATCTACCTGGAACGGAACCGCCCCGACGCCCTCGGCCACGAAATGGCGGGCGAAGTCGCCGAGGCCCCGCCGGGCTCCCGGGTGCGCGCGGGCGACCGGGTCGTCGCGCTTTGCGGCTACCCGTGCGGCCGCTGCGTGCCCTGCCTCGCGGGCTACTACGCGCACTGTGCCGGCACGGACGATCCTCGCGCGGTCTGCGGGAGCGAGTCGGGTGAGTGCGGGTTCGCCCAGTACGCGGTCAAACCGGACTGGATGCTGATCCCGATCCCGGACGACGTCTCCTACGAGCACGCGAGCATGGCCTGCTGTGGCCTGGGGCCGACGTTCGGGGCGATGGAGCGGATGGACGTCACCGCCGGCCGCACGATCCTGATCACGGGGCTGGGCGCCGTGGGGCTGGGCGGGGTCATCAACGCCAAGTTCCGCGGCGCGACGGTGATCGGGGTCGCGCGCAGCCCCTTCCGGGCCGCGCTGGCCCGCAAGCTCGGCTGCGATTTCGTGCTGGATCCGTCGGCGGGCGACGTCCGTGCGCGGATCGCCGAGATCACCGGCGGCCAGGGCGCCGACGGGGCGATCGAGTGTTCCGGGCAGGCGGCCTACCAGCGGCTGGCGCTCGACTCGGCCGGCCGGCTGGGGACCGTGACGTTCCTCGCCGAGAGCGGCGAGATCCCCGTCCACGTCGACGAGCACCTGGTCCAGAAAGGGGTCCGGGTCCAAGGCAGCCTGGACATCAACCTGCGTGACGCCCCGCGGCTGATGGAGATGATCCCGAAGGTGCGCGGGCAGCTCGACGACTTCATCACCCACCGCTTCCCGCTCAGCCGCATCGCGGACGCCTTCGAGCTACAGCTGGCCAGAGAGTGCGGGAAGGTCGTCCTCTACCCGTGGGAGGACGCACCGCCGAGGGAGCCGCACCGGCCATGAAACTGGGCGCACACCTGCTCGACCTCGCGGCGAACTCGTCCGCGCTCGTCCGGGACACGCTGAAGGCGCACGGCGACCGCCCGCTGTCCGAATACCTCGGTTCGCTGGTGGGTGACGCGTCCACCACGATCCGGCCGCCCGAGGACTTCCTGTCCTCGGTCCGGCAGCGGGCCTCCGCGCTGTACGACCCGGAGACCGCGCAGGCGGCCGTGGCCGAGCTGCGCGCGAATCCGATCGTGCCCACCTCCAACCACTTCGGCGTGGACACGTTCGCCGATTCGATCCACGGGACCCTGCTGTTCGCGCTTCGGCCCCGTGCCGTCGAAGCGCCACCGCGCACCGTCGTGGTGCTGGGGTTCAGCTCGATCAGCCTGAACAACCTGACCTATCCGATGGGGCTCCTGCTCTACGACCCGAAACGGGGCGACCTCGCGACCTTCCCGCAGCGTCTCCCGATCATGCCCAACCGCCTCAAGCACTGCGCGGTCGCCGCGGCGCCGCGCCTCGAAGCGGGCATGGTGGACCGGGCGCGGACGACGTTGCGGCGCATGGCCGCGTCCGGTGACATCACCCCGTTCGGCGAGCGCTCGGCCGACCAGGTGCTGCAGGAGGACTTCGCCGCTCCCGAGATCCTGTCGCTCCCCAGCCACGCCCACCAGGCGACCCGGATCAACACCCGGCTCTGGCGCAAGCTGTTCCGGGACGGGACTTCGGCGCCCCGGCTCGTGCAGCTGCCGGTCGAACCGATCTGCGCGGACCTCCTGTGCCGTGATCTGGGGAACCCGGAGAGCTTGGCGCACACGCTGCTGTTCACGGCCAGGACCCGCGACGCGCTGCTCACCGCGCTGGACGGCGCCCGCGGCTGCTGGAGTCTCGACCAGCCCGGTCAGCCGTCGGCGAACCCGGCCGGAACCACGTTCTTCTGGGCGCTGACCGACAGCGGCCGGCGGGTGGCCCTGACGTTGCGCGGCCCGCCGTCCGCCTTGCGACTCAGCGGCACGGATCCGCACGGCACCGAGCTGAGCTGGGAGTTCACTCCGGAAGGGGTGACGGAGGGACTGCGTGAGGGGCGCCTGTTCCCGTCCTTGTTCAGCTGTTTCCTGACCCTCGCGTTCGCCCGCGGGCTGCGTTGTGTGGGCGGCTACTACCAGGCCGAATACCTGCCCGTGATGCAGCAGGGGGTGATCGAGGCGCTCAGTGCCGGCGGCGCGCCCAGGCCGATGTCGGAGCTGGTCGCCCGGACGCCGACGAACATCTGCCTGGCGGGCCTGCAGGCCTCCGGCCGCGTATTGGCCGACGGCCGCGTGATCCCGGCCGGCCCGGTGGAGATCGCCGGGGCCGGCGGGTTCACCGAGGCGGACATCGCCGCCATGCAAACGGTCACCGTCCGCGACGCCTACCTGCTGGCCTTCCCCGAACTGTTCCACCACCTCGTGCCCGGCGCGGTGCTGCCACCGGGCTGGGGCTCGCTCCTGGCCGCCGAAAACGGCGGCCGGAGCCAATGCGGCGTGCGGTTGGAAGGACGGTAGGCACGGGAGGCGGCTGACTAGCCATTTCCAGTGCCGGTGGCCGCGGTAGTAACTGTTACCGGGGGATGCCGTAGCCGCAGCGGCGGCAGAGCCAGAGCTTGCAGAAACCACACTGCCGGGCCAACGAATCCGGCAGGCGCGAGTCGCCACGGTACTCCGGCCAGCAACGGCAGTATCGAAAGCTCCGGAATGGCCGTCGAGCAGTCGGCACACGTCAGGCCCGTCGTGCCCGACCCACCGCCGTTTGCGCACCTCGGGGTCGTGGGCTCCCCGCACACGACGCACGGTGGCAGTCAGCATCGTTCAGAGTTGCAGAATACACTCTTGACAGTTGCACAACCCAACTCTAGATTCGCCGACATGGCAACGGAAGCCGATCCGCTCGAGGAGATCCACCGCGCGATCGTCCTGTTTTCGCGGGCCTCCCGGACGCGGGCCAACGACATGTACGAAGGCCTCTCGTTCGTCGGTTACACCTTGTTGTCCTATGTGGACGTAACCCCGTGCCCGCACGCCTCCGACCTCGCGGAGGAGTACGGCCTGGACCGGTCCACCGTGAGCAGGCAGCTGTCCGAGCTGGAGGAGAGCGGGCTCCTGCTGCGCTCCCCCGATCCCCACCACTCCCGCAAGCAACGGCTGGAACTGACCACCCTGGGCCGGAAGTCGCTGGCCGCGGCCAAATCCGGCCAGCGGAAGCGGCTGGAGGAGCGGCTCGGCGACTGGCCACGCGAGGACGTCGTCACGTTCGGGCGGCTGTTCCACCGGTTCGTCTTCGACCACGACTGACACCCCGGCCTGGCCGGATCGCGTGTCAGGGAGGAGCTTCCATGACCGCCGGCATCCCGCTGTTCGGCGACGAGGACCGTCGCATCGACGCGGCGCTCGACGTCGAGAACCACAACCGCACCAGCGTCTACAACGTCCCCGGCTACCGCCCGGTGCGCACCGAGCTGACCCACGCCCCGGTCCGCGTCACCGGCACCCTGCCCGCCGACCTGGAAGGCGTGTACCTGCGCAACGGCACCAACGGGTACTTCGACCCCACCCACCTGCGGCTGCACGCGTTCAACGGCGCCGGCATGATCCACCAGGTCCAGATCACCGAAGGATCCGCCACCTACTCGAACTTCTACGTGCGGACCCCGCGGTTCGACGTCGAACGGGAAGCCGGCCGCGAGGTGTTCCCCGGCTTCGCCGACATCGCCGGTGGCGGCCGGGCGGCCCTCGACAAGTTCCGGCTCCTCGAAGAGAAGGTGCGCGCGGGCCTGATCCCCGCGTTCTCCCCCTACGAGCTGACCCCCGGGTCGACGTCCGTGCGCTACCACAGCGGGCACGTCTACTGCCTGCAGGAATCGGGTTACGCCTTCGTGCTCGACACCCGCACCGAGGACGGGCGGCTGGTGATGGACGGGCGGGGCCGCCTGGAGACCTGGGAAGGCGAGTGGGAGGGGCCGTTCTCGGCGCACCCGCGCTTCGACCCGGTCACCGACGACATGTACAACCTCTCCCTCGACCAGTCCGGCCGCATCCTGGCCGGGCACATCACCCAGGGCCTGCGGCACTCGCAGGCGGTGGTGCACCAGCCGGACGAGGCCGGGCGGATGGGCTGGCTGCACGACTTCTTCCTCACCGAGCGCTACCTGGTCTTCGCCGACATCTCCCTGCGCAACGATCCGGCCGGCCTGCTCGGGCCGGAGGGCAGCGTGTTCCATTTCGACCCCGAGTACACGCTGCGCTGGGGCGTGTTGCCTCGCGACTTCCACGACGGCGACACGGTGCAATGGTTCACGACGGGGCAGGCGAGCGCGGTCTGGCACGTGATCAACGCGTGGGAACGCACCGGCGCGGACGGCTCGCCCGAGATCGTGCTGTTCGCGCCGTGCTTCGGCTCGTACCCGTCAACCGTCCCGATCCACACTCCCGAAGAGCCGCCGGCGCAGGTGAAAACCTGGGTGCTCGACGTCCGGCGCGGCACGGTCACCGACGAGCGGGTGCTGATCGACCACGGTTACGAGCGCCCCAGCCTGAATCTCGGCACGGTCGGCTCACCGAGCCGGTACTGCTACCTGCTCGACGAGCACGGTGACGGCTACATGGGCAAGGGCGTCCTCAAGTACGACCTGATCGACGAGCGGGAGATCGCTTACCTCGACTACGGCAACATGTACGGCGGTGAGGCGTTGTTCGTGCCGAAGGCGGACCCGCGCAGCGAGGACGACGGCTATCTGCTCGACCTGCTGATGGCCGACGACCGGGCGGACCTCATCGTCATCGACGCGGTGGAGATGGTGGAAGTGGCTCGCCTGCACCTGCCGCAGCGGGTGCCGTTCGGCGTCCACGCCACCTGGCTGAACCGTGACGATCTTGCCGACATCGAAGCCTCCTTCACCCGCGGATAGTACGGTTGCGTTTCTCCCGGGCCCGCGCTAAAGTTATGGTACGAAACCGTTTCGTACCATAAGGAGGCCCAATGCCAGCCGATGGTGCTGACGTTTCGCCGGTCCGCCGCCCCCGGATGACCCCGGACCGGCGGCTGGAACTGCTGGACATCGTCTTGGACGTACTCGGCGAGGTCGGCTACGAGGCCCTGTCGATGGATGTGGTCGCGTCCCGGGCCAAGTGCAGCAAGGCCACGCTTTACCGGCTCTGGCCGGGAAAACCGCAGCTGGTCGCGGCCGCGCTCTATGAGACACGGCCGCTCAAGGTCGAGGAGATCGATACCGGCACGCTTCGCGGCGACCTGATGACCATGGTCGGGCTGCTGGGTTCCCTCGAGGACAGAGCGACGGCGCTGTTCGCCGCGCTGGGGCACGCCGTGCTCGTCGATGAAGACCTCGGCACCGTGGTGCGCGAGTCGATGCTGGACCCCTGGAGTGCCGAGCTGATCGAGGTCGTCGACCGGGCGGTCAAGCGGGGCGAGCTGACCGCACGGCCGGGCGCCGCGGACTTCCTGCCGCAACTGCTGCTCAACGCGGTGGTGACCCGCCAGATGTTCGAGGGCGGGCGCGCCGGCTCCGACTACCACACCAGATGCATCGACGACGTGATCCTGCCCGCGCTCCGGCATTCCTGACCGCTCCAGGCCCACCATTCGCTTTTGGCCGCACAAGCCATGAGCCGCTGTCTCCTGCCCGGAAACCGGCTCGTCGCTTATGGACAGTCGCATCAACGAGGAGGCAGTGCCTTGCCCGAACCACAGCCGACGAGCCCGCGCATCACCCCGCTGGAACCCGCCCAGCGCACGGCGGAACAACGTGAACTGCTCGCCCCGATCCCGGGAGACGAGGCCCCGAACCTGTTCAGCACCGTGGTGCGGCACCCGGAGCTGTACAAAAGCTGGTTCCCCTTCTGTATGCAATTGCTGGCGCACTCGGTGTTCCCGCCCCGGGAACGGGAGCTGCTGATCATCAGAACCGCGTCGTTGTGCGGCAGCGCCTACGAACTCGAACACCACCTCGCCCTCGGCGCCCAGGCCGGGCTGACCGACCGCGACCTCGACGCGCTCACCGGCGACGCCGAACCGGCCTGGACACCACGCGACCGGCTGCTGGTCGCCGCGGCCGACGAACTGCACGCCGGCCACACCATCACCGAGGCCACCTGGAGTGCCCTCGCCGAATTGCTGACCACCGAACAGCTCGTCGAACTGCCGATGCTGGCCGGGCACTACATCCTGCTCGCCGGGACCCTCCGCTCACTCGGGGTGCCGTTGGACAGCGTGTGGCCGGAACCGAAACCCACCCACTGAAACCTCAACCGGAGGAGGGCGTCATCGTGCGCCTCGGAGTCATAGCCGACCGGCTGGTCCTGATCGACGGTGAGACCGCCGTCGACCTCGAACAGGCCGGCAACGGTCGTTTCCCCGCCGAGCCGGCCCAGCTGTTCGACGACTGGGGCGCGCTGGCCGGATGGGCCGCCACCGTGGAGCCCGACGGTCCGCGGCTGTCACTGGACCAGCTGCAGAACCCCGTCCCGGCGCCGCGTCAGGTGTTCGGCGTCGGCGCCAACTACCGTGACCACCTGGCCGAGGCGTCCGGCCGCACCGTCGAGGATCTCGAGCAGTTCCTGCCGGAAGACCCGCTGATCTTCACCAAGTTCCGCAGTTGCCTCGCCGGCCCCGCCGACGTCATCCCGTTGCCCAGCCGCAATGTCGACTGGGAGGTCGAGCTGGTCGTCGTGATGGGCCGCCACGCCGAGCGAGTGTCCGAAAAGGACGCTTGGCGGCACGTCGCGGGCCTCACCGTGGGGCAGGACATCTCCGAACGCGTCCTGCAGATGGCCGGCCCCGCCCCGCAGTTCTCGATGGGGAAGTCCTTCCCCGCGTTCGGCCCGATGGGCCCCGTGCTCGTCACCCCTGACGAGCTGCACGACCCGGACGATCTGGAGCTCGGCTGCACCCTCAACGGACGGGTCATGCAGAAGGGCCGCACCTCCGGCCTGATCTTCTCCGTCGCCGAACTGATCGCCCGCATCTCCGCGGTGTGCCCGATGCTGCCCGGCGACGTGATCTTCACCGGCACCCCGGCGGGCGTCGGCGCCTTCCGCAAACCGCCGGTCTTCCTCAAGCCCGGCGACACGCTGACCAGCTGGGTCAAAGGTATCGGCGAGCTGCGCAATCCCGTGGTCGCAGGCCACGGCTACCCCGAAACCGGCGAAGGAGCCACCTCATGACCACCACGGCACCACAGCAGTTCGATGTCGGCGGAGTCCTTCTCCCCCGCCCGTTCAAGATCCGGCGGTTCGGCCACTTCGGCTTCAACCTGGACCGGCTCGACGACGCCGTCACCTTCTACGTGGACCTGCTCGGATTCCGGGTGACCGACGAAATGAGCATCCTCGACGAGGTGCCGCCGGAAGCGCGTGAGGCGGTGGCGAAGGTCGTCACCGACCCGCGGATGATCTTCACCAGCAACTCCGCCGACCACCACGCGATGCTGCTGGCGCATCGCACCTTCGGCACCCTCATGGGCAACGACCGGGTCGCCGGGGACAACACGCTCAGCCAGATCACCTGGCAGGTCGGCAGCCTGCAGGAAGTCGTGGACGCCGAGAAGTACCTGCGCGAGCGCGGCGTGCAGGTCGTCCGCATCGGCCGCGACATGCCCGGCGGCAACTGGCACGTCTACTTCCTCGACCCGGACGACAACACCGTCGAGCTCTACTACGGCATGGAGCAGATCGGGTGGGACCGCCGGTCGCGGCCGCGCGAGATGCACTACCGGGGCTTCGCCACCGCACCGCCCCTGCCCCAGATGTCGGAAGCCGCCGAATTGCAGGACGCGGCGGACAAGGGCATCGACATCGGCTCGGGCTGGACGCCGTCCGAGACGCACCTGAAGGAAACGCACGACGTCAACGGCGTCCTGCTCGCGCGTCCCTTCAAGGTCACCAAGCTCGGGCCGATCTCGATGTTCACCGAGCGGATGGAGGAGATGCTCGCCTTCTACACCGAGCTTCTCGGGTTCGAGGTCGTGGAAGAGGCCGAGCACCTCGGCCAGCGCATCGCGTACCTGCGCAGCGGCACCGAGCACCACAGCTTCGTCCTCGCGGACAAGGCCCTGCGCGGCCTGCTCGGGCTGAGCGAGCACACCTCGTGCCTGAGCATGGGCATGGAAGTCGGCAGCTACAGCCAGCTTCGCGCCGCCGTGGCGCACCTCGTGGACCACGGGCACACCCTCGTCGGCACCATCCCCCCGGAGCTGCACCTCGGCATCGACTACGCGGCCCACCTCGCCGATCCCGACGGCCACCTGGTCTGCCTCTACTACTACATGGAACAGCTCGGGTGGGACGGCAAGCCCCGGCCGCGGGACCAGCGCCGGACTGTCACCGAGCCGTGGCCCGAGACCCTCGAACCCTTGTCGGACACCTACGCCGACCAGACCTTCATGGGACCGCTGGGCTGAGACGATGGACAACACTGTGACCGGACGACACGACTCCGATGTGCTGATCGCGGGAGCCGGTCCCGTCGGGCAGGTACTGGCACTGCTACTGGCCCAGCAGGGACTCCGGGTGTCCATTGTGGAACGCTGGGCGCAGCCGTATCCGCTGCCGCGCGCGGTGGCGATCGCGCACGACACCCTCCGTGTGCTCCATCAGCTCGGCCTCGGCGAGGAACTCTCGCCGCTGCTCGAACCCTGGGGCCAGGACGGGCAGCGCTTCAGCTTCGCGGACTCCTCGGGTGAGACGCTGGCCGAGTCGGGTTACCCGCTGGAGTCCGACTCCGGATTCGCGCTGATGTCCGGCTTCTCGCAGCCGGATCTGGAGCAGCTGCTCGAAGGGCGGGTGCAGGCCGAGCCGCTGATCGAGCAGTACCGGGGATTCTCGCTGGAAGAGCTGTCCGCCGACGGGGCGGGGGTCACGGCCGTCATCCAGCCCCACACGGGGGCCACCCTAGTCCGCAATGGACTTCCGCGGACGGTGCGGGCGGCGTTCGCCGTCGGCTGTGATGGGGCCAACAGCACGGTCCGTGCCCTGGCGGGGCTGGAGATGACCGACCTCGGCTTCGACCGCGACTGGCTGGTGGTCGACGTCCTCCCGCACACCCCGCCGACCTGGCTGCCCTACGCCTGCCAGCGGCTGGGGCCGGCCCGGCCGACCACCCTGGTGCCGGCGGGCCCCGGCCGCCGGCGCTGGGAGTTCATGATCATGCCCGGCGACCGCCAGGACGACATCGACACCGACGAGAACGCCTGGCAGCTGCTCAAGCCCTGGGAGATCCACCCCGGCAACGCCGACCTGGTCCGGCACGCGCTCTACACCTTCCGCGCCCGCTGGGCCGACCGATGGCGTGACGGCCGGGTGGTGCTGGCCGGGGACGCCGCCCATCAGATGCCGCCCTTCCTGGCCCAAGGCATCAACTCCGGCATCCGTGACGCGGCCAGTCTCGCCTGGCGGCTGTCTCTGCTGGTCGCCGGGAAGGGCAAAGAGTCCCTTCTGGACGATTACGCCACGGAACGCCGTGTGCAGGTCTCGCAGATCGTCGAAGCGACCGTCGCCGTCGGCGGGCTGATCTGCCTGATCGACCCCGAGCAGGCCGCCGAGCGCGACGCCCAGCTGAGGAAGGCCGGCGCTCAGGGAACCCAGCAGGTGCTCACGGATTGGACCTTGAGCGGCGGCACCCTCCGCGACGACGGGGCCGGCGGCAAGCTGGGACTGCAGGCCACGGTCGGCACACCGGGGCGGACCGCACTGCTCGACGACGTCCTCCCGCCACCGGGCTTCGTCCTGATCGGACGCGACCGCGACCCGGCCGCGCTGCTCTCCCCCGCCCAGCGGGCGACGTGGCAGCGGATCGGGGGCCGCAGTGTCCATTTCGGACCCGGTGGCCTGACCGACGCCGAAGGCAAGTACGCGCGATGGTTCGACCGCCTGGGCACCGCGGTCGTCCTGATCCGCCCCGACTTCCAGGTGTTCGGCGGTGTCCCCGAGCCGGGCGACACCGGCGACCTGGTCGACCAGCTGGCCGGGCGCGTCCTGGTCGAGGACCGAAAGGATGTGGGATGACCAAGATCGCCTTCGAGGAGCACTTCCTCCTGCCCGAGCTCGACGACTATTTCCGCACTCTCACGGAAGGCGTCTCCAGCGAGTCCTTCGAGAAGGTGCTCCCGAAGTTCTGGGACCTGGACGCCGCCCGCCTGTCCGATATGGACAGGACGGGGATCGAGCGTTCGGTGTTGTCCTGCTTCAACTACGGCAGCGTCCAGCTCGACCCGGATCCCGTCCGGTCGGTCGAGATGGCGCGGCGCATGAACGACCTTCTGGCGGAGCGGATCGAAAAGCATCCCGACCGCTTCTCGGGCTTCGCCGCCCTCCCGCTGGCCGATGCTGAGGCCGCGGTCGCGGAGTTCCGGCGCTGCGTGACCGAGCTCGGTTTTCTCGGCGCCATGGTCAACGGGCACACCCGGGGCCACTACCTGGACGAGCGGCAGTACTGGCCGCTGTGGGCGGCGGCCGAAGAACTGGGCGCCCCGGTCTACCTGCACCCCTGGTCCTCGCCGTCGGATCAGCTCAAGGCCTACGACGGCTATCCGGACCTCCTGGGCGCCGCATGGAACTGGTCCGTGGAGACCGCGACCCACGCGCTTCGGATCATGTGCAGCGGCGTGTTCGACGCTTATCCGCGCGCGACGCTGATCCTCGGCCACATGGGCGAGCTCCTGCCGTTCCACCTGGCGCGCTTCGACCAAGGCTGGCAGCTCTACGCCGCCCACCAGGCGCAGCAGACGATCACCCACTACCTGCGGAACAACCTGCTGATCACGACCAGCGGCAACGTCTCGGCCGCGACGCTCACCGGAGCCCTCATGGCCCTCGGCGCGGACCGCCTCCTGTTCGCGACGGACTACCCGTTCGACCTCGGCCCGGCGTTCCTGCAGACCCTCGAAAGCGGGATCCTGAGTGCGCCGGACCTCGAAAAGCTGTACCGCGGGAACGCGGAGCGCGTCTTCAAGCTCGGCTAGTGGCGCGTGATTCCGCTTTCTTCACCTGGTCGGTGTGGTGTTGGCTCAGGCTCGGGCCGAAGCGCCACATTGGGGTTTTCTCAGTGAGGCTGAGCGGGGTGCGTGTTGTCGCGGAATGAGGCGTGGGGCCGCTGGTAGGGCGGGATTCGCGAAGATCGAATCCTCAACTCCAGCGGCCCCACGTGATCACCCGTCGTACCACGCTCGACGTGACACGCGAACTGACCCTGTTCGTCGCCGGCGTGCTGCGAGCCGAACGCCGCGCGCAGCACCTGCCGGGGCCGCCGGGCCTTGAGCCCGTTCCGGCAGGCACTGCTGATACTGCGCTGGTTCCGTGACGCCATCCCCGTGCACCGGCTCGCGCTCGACCACCACATCAGCGTCGCCACCGCCTACCACTACCTGCACGAAGCCATCACCGGCCTCGCCGCCCGCGACCTCGACATCACCGGCGCACTGACCGCCGCCGCGAGTCAGGGCCTGCGGACCCTGGCCGACCGCGCCCACCACTCAGCCGGGATCGGCATCCTCACGCCGTTCAAGCCGCAGGTCAACCACCGCTCGCAGTCGATCACCAGACCTACAGCCTGCTCCACCGCCGACAGCGCTGCCTCGGCGAACGCGCCGCCACCATCCTCAAAAACCCGCTGGCCAGCCCTACAACGAATGAGCTTCCCCCTGTAGCCCGGACGCCTTGGCGTTGCCCCCAGATGACGGACCCGGGTTTGTGGAGTCGATGGTTTGTCGTCTGGAAGGCTGTCGATCATGCCGAAGGCTTACCCCGCCGAGTTCCGGGCTCGGGCGGTCGCTGTTGTCCGGGCTGGCAAGTCCGTCCGGTGGACCGCTCTCGAGCTCGAGATCAGCGAGTCCTGCCTGCACAGCTGGATCAAACAGGACCGTATCGACCACGGTGAACGTCCCGGTCTGAGCAGCACCGAGCACGCCGATCTCGTGACTGCGAAGCGACGGATCCGCCAGCTGGAGACCGAGCTGGAGGTCCTGCGCGAGGCCTCGAAGATCTACGAGGAGCTGAAAGGCGACCCAAAAGGGCATTCCCGGTAATCGCCCGCCTTGCGGAGCGAGGACTACCGGTCAAGCTGGCCTGCCGGCTGCTGGAGGTCAGCCATTCCGGGTTCTACGAGTGGCGCTCGAGGCCGACCTCGCCCGCTGCGCTGCGCCGGGAGTGGCTGACCGGGGTGATCACCGAGATCCATGCCCGCTCCCGCGGCACCTACGGCGCACCTCGGGTGCACGCCGAGCTGCGCCTGGGGATGGGGATCATGATCAGCCGCAAGACGGTCGCGAAACTCATGCGGGCGGCCGGGCTGGCCGGGATTCCGCGGCGGCAGACCCGCAAGAACCCGAAAATCGAGGTCCGCAGCGAGGACCTGGTAAACCGGAATTTCCTGCGCACACAACCAAATCTGCTCTGGGTATGCGACATCACCGAGCATCCTACTCGCGAAGGGAAACTATACTGCTGCGCAGTGCTGGACGCGTTCAGCCGCAAGATCGTGGGCTGGTCCATCGACAACAACCAGAACACCAACCTCGTCGTCAACGCCCTCGAGATGGCGATCAGCAACCGGAATCCCGACCCTGGCACCGTATTCCACTCCGACCACGGCGTGCAATTCACGTCCTGGACCTTCACCAACCGCGTCAAGGAAGCCGGGCTGATGCCCTCGCTCGGGACCGTCGGTGACGGCTACGACTGTGAGACTGTCTTTCGTCGCTCGAGGTGGTCTGACCCGTGCTACGACTGGCCCGATGAGTGCCCTGGCGTTGATCTGTCGGCTGCCTCGGGCGACGTGTCCGGATGACACGTCCGGACGGGCAGTGACCTCATAGGAGCCTGATCGCAGCAGGTCCCATCACAGTCCTGTCCGCCCGCCCGGCCGCGTCATGACCACGCAGCCCGGGAAGGACTCGCAGCCAGTGACCAGCATCCCCGATTCCGCTCGCCGGCGCATCGTCGTCGGCGTCGACACCCACAAGTATGCGCACGTCGCCGTCGCATTGGACTCCCTCGGTGCCCGGCTGGGCGACACCGTCATCACCGTCAACCGTGCCGGCTACGCCGAGTTCGAGCGGTGGGCGCGCCAGCTGGGGCAACTGATCACCTTCGGTGTCGAGGGCACCGGATCTTACGGGGCCGGGCTGGCGTCGTTCCTGCGCCGCCGGGGCCACCGGGTTGTGGAGGTCAACCGTCCTGACCGGCGCATCCGCCACCTGCACGGCAAGGACGATCCGATCGACGCCGAGTCCGCGGCCCGCGCTGTCCTGTCCGGCGTCGCCACCGCGACACCGAAATCCGCGGACGGATCTGCCGAAATGATCCGGCAGATCAAAATCGCGAAAGACACGGCCGTCAAATCCCGCAGCCAGGCCATCATCACGCTGAAAACCGTGATCGTGAACGCGCCACCCGAACTGCGGGAAGAACTGGAGCATCTCACCGACAAGAAACTTATCGAGCGCTGCGCCGACGTCAGCAATGACGGAATGATGACGCCGGTCGACGCGGCGCGCTACACCCTCCACTCGCTGGCCGAACGTTACCGCGAACTCGACCGCGAACTGCGCCTGCACGACCTGGTCCTCGCGACCCTCACCCGCCGGGCCGCACCCGCACTGACCGGCCTGTTCGGCATCGGAGCCGACTCCGCCGCCGAGCTGCTCGTCGTGGTCGGAGACAACCCCGGCCGCATCCACTCCGAGGCCGCCCTCGCGAAACTCTGCGGAGCCTGCCCCGTCCCCGCGTCCTCCGGAAACACCACCCGCCATCGACTCAACCGAGGCGGTCATCGCCAAGCCAACGCCGCGCTGCACAGAATCATCATCGTGCGGATGCGGTTCCACGAACCCACCATCAACTACGTCACACGCCGAACAACAGAAGGAAAGACCAAACGCGAGATCATGCGCTGCCTCAAACGATCGTTGATACGCGAAATCTACCAAATACTCGTCGCGCCACACAAGGTAAAATCGGAAGCAAATCCCGCTTGACATCTATAGGAGCATCAACGCGATGATGGAATCATTCTGGTCCAAGTTGCAAACCGAACTTCTCGACCGAAAGAAGTGGAAAACCCGGACCGAGCTGGCCAACGAGATCTTCCAATACCTGGAAATCTTCCATAACCGGCAACGCCGCCACTCCAAGCTCGGCTACCTCACCCCTGTCGAGTATGAAAGACTCCACGAACTCCAACAACCCGCCTGACACTCCACAGACGACTGTCCGGAGAACCGGGGCAACGCCAGTATTCCCGGATCCGGTGCGCCGCGTCACTCCCGGTCCATCAGCCGGCCGAGGCCTTCGACCAGCGCGTCCGCCAGTCCGTCCGGCCAGTCCTGGATCACCTGGTCGAGGTGCTGCGCGAGGGCACCGCGCAAATCCCTCACCGCCGCTTCACCTTCTGCCGTCAGGACGAGGAGGCTGCCCCGTCCGTCGAGCGGGTCCGGCACGCGGCGCAGCAGCCCCAGCTCCTCGAACCGGTCGGCGTGCCGGCTGACCCGGGACCGGTCGAGGCCCACTTCCAGGGCCAGTTGCGCCGCCGTGCGGGGGCCGAGCCGTTCCAGACCCGACAGGACCGGGTAGTTGCTCTTGTCGACCCCGTCGGGGGCCTGGGTCAACATGCCGCCGTAGAGGCGCACCCGGTTGCGGCGTTGCAGGAACCGGCCCAGTACCTCCTCCAGCTCGTCACCAGTCGCTCCCATGGGCGACATCTTATCCCGGCGGAGCAGAGCTTGCGGTACAGTGGGTATGCGTGCGTCGCGCACGCATATTGACTGAAGGCCAGAAGGAGCCGTGAGCCCATGTCCCAGCCCATCACCCCCCGCGACGTGATCGAAGACGGTGCCGACGGCGGCGAGTTCCAGGACCGCTACGTCCGAAAAGGATCGATCCGCGCGGCGATCGAGAACATCAAGAAGCTCGAGGAGCTGCCGGCCGGATCCCCCGACCGGCAGGCGTACATCGACGGCCTTCGCGAGCTGGCCCCCGCGCTCAGCGCGCTCGAATTGCTCGACCACTTCACCCCGCGAAACCCGGAAGTGGCCCGGATCATCGAGAGTGCCGGCTGACATCGTTTCCCGAAAAGAAAATTCCTGTCGTGGACGGCCGGCGCCGCCCACGACAGGAATTGTCAGCGTCAGTCGCAGTCGTAGCTGCAGATCAGCACGTGCACGGAGGAAGCGGTCTGGACAGCGGCGGGCGGAGCGTCCTTGACCTGCGTGGCCGCACCGGCGACCGAAGCCGTGGTCAGCATGGCCCCACCCGCGAGCCCGCCGGCGACCACTCCGGCAAGCACGATCTTCCGCGCGAAAGCCAGCTTCTTCGCCATTTTCTTCTCCATTCGTCCGTGGGTTTTTTTACCTGTCCGCGATCGGGACGTGACTATTTCACCGGAAATCGCACCGGCCGGAAGGTCGGACTGGGAGTCCTAGGCAGCACCGTGCGTTGTTCACGGGCATCGTTCGCCCGCCCGATGGCATTGACTCGAATAGCCGCGGCACCAGCGTCGCGGCTCTACCGAGAAAGGTGACCCGAGATGAGCAACAGCGAAGCAGGGCGACAGTACGACGTGGTGATCGTCGGCGGTGGGTCCGCCGGGGCGGTGCTGGCGAACAGGCTCTCGGCCGACCCGTCACGGTCCGTGCTCCTGCTCGAAGCCGGCACCGCCTACGCCCCGGCCGATTACCCCGACGTCCTGCTGAACTCCGCCCGGGTCGGCGGCGACGAAGCCCACGACTGGGGCTACCACGCCCACGTGGGCCCGCTCGACCGCGAAATCGAGGCACCGCGCGGCAAAGTCCTCGGCGGCAGTTCCGCGGTCAACGCCGCGGTGGCCCTGCGCGCCCGGCCGAGCGACTTCGACGCCTGGGCCGCCCACGGCCTGACCGGGTGGTCCTTCGACGAGGTGCTCGAGACCTACCGCCTGCTGGAGAACACCCCGGACGGGGACGACGCCTTCCACGGCCGCTCGGGCCCGTTCCCGATCCGCCAGCGTGCCTACGACGAGCTCACCCCGTCGCTCAAGGCCTTCATCGACGCCTCGGCCCAGCACGGGTTCACCCGCATCAAGGACCCCAACGCGGACAAGCAGGACGGCGTCGCCGCCTACCCCCTCAACGTCGTCGACGGGGTCCGGCAGAACACCGGGCTGGCCTACCTGTCCGCCGAAGTCCGGCAGCGGCCGAACCTCACGATCACGGGCGGGACCGAGATCGACAAGGTGCTGTTCACGGGCAAGACCGCGACCGGCGTGCGCACCACCGACGGCGTCGTGCACCACGGCGCGGAGATCATCCTGTCCGCCGGCGCCTACGGCAGCGCGGCCATTCTCCTGCGCTCCGGCGTCGGGCCGGCCGGTGACCTGGCCCGCCTGGGCATCGAGGTCACGGCCGACCTCCCGGTCGGGAAACGCTTGCAGGATCACCCGTTCTACTACAACGCGTACGCCCTTCGCCCCGGGGCGCTCGAAATGTCGCCGACCGCGGGCGCGATCGTCTGGACGGCGTCGAGCCAGGCCCGTGGCGACGAGCTCGACCTGCACATCTCCGCCACTCACCTGATCGATCCCGCCGCCGGCCCGACCGGTGGCGCGATCGTGCTGGCGATCGCGGTGGTCCGCCCGGAGTCGCTGGGCACGGTGTCGCTGCGGAGCACGGACCCGCACGACGCGCCGGTCATCGACTACAACTTCCTGGCCACCGCGCGCGACCGCAGCCGGATGCTCGAAGGCGTGAAACTCAGCCGCGCCATCGCCAGGGAAGGCGCTTTCGCCGAGGTCACCGCGAGCGAACTGATGCCGGGCGAGCAGGTGCGGGACGACGCCGAACTGGAGACGCTCATCGAGCAGCAGCTGGCCTCGTACCAGCACCCGACCTCGACCGTGCCCATGGGCGGCGCCGGCGACGAAGGCGCTGTCGTGGACGGTTCCGGCGCGGTCAAGGGGGTCGACGGCCTCCGGGTCGTCGACGCGTCGATCCTCCCCGAGGTGCCCTCGACCGCGACCAACCTGACCACGATCATGGTCGCCGAGCACATCTACCGGAAGTTCCTCGCCCGCTGAGCGCGAGCCGGCCCGAGGGTCAGAACGCGCCAGCCCGCAGCGCGTAGGACACGGCGTGCGCCCGGCTGCGCAGGTGCAGCCGGGCCAGCACGTCCGCGATGACCTTCTTGATCGTCCGCTCGGAGAAGTTCAGCTCCCGGCCGATGCGCGCGGTGTCCATGCCCTCGGCCAGTCCCCGCAGGACGGCGATCTCACGGGCCGTCAGGCCGCCCGCCTCGATGCCGTGCGAGGTCAGCATCTCCTGCTGGAACGCGCGGGACTCCTCGATCAGCCACCGGGTGATCGAGGCGGGCAGGACCGCGCGGCCGTGGCTGCTGGCCAGCACGGCGCGCACGATCAGGCCGACGGTCGCCTCGCGGCGCGGCAGGATGCTCACCACGCCGGCGTTGAAGACCCGGGCGAGCTGGCGCTCCCGCAACGGGCCGGCCACCAGCACCAGGGCCTGCCGGGGATTCGTCGCGGACTTCCACGCCCAGGTCATCTCCTCCAGCAGGGCCTCGGTCACCGTGGTGCTGAGCACCAGGACCACGTCGGCGTCCGGGGCCGCCTCCCCGGCCAGCACCCGGACGTCCCCGCCGACTCGCTGACCTCGACTGACATGCCGACCTCCACCGTTCACGCGTTCTGGTGGCCCCAGCAGAGCAGCCGAGCGTAATTTTCCGGTATACGAGGAAGTAAACGTGCAGTTCAGCGGGATCACCGCCGCGGGGAGTACTCCCCCACCAGCGCCTCGACCTGCGGCCACACCCGTCCACGGAAACCGACGGCATCGCCTGGATGTCCCAGAGGCGAGCCGAAAAGTCGCCGGCCAGGAGGCCGCCAACCCCGTCCACGACGTCCCTGGCCACCCCGTCGAGGTCCGCCTGCTCCAGGATCAGGTGTCCATAAACGACCAGGCCGAACAGGTCGCCGAGCGCGGTCGTGAACGGCGTTTCCCGAGCGGCTTCGCGGGGATACCGGGCCAGCCACGAGCACAGCTGCTCGACCTGCTCGCGAAAAAGGCCGACATTGCGGTGATCCGCGAACGCATCGAAGGAAGGGCGCCAGTTGTGGAACCGCGCCCGGTCCGCCGAGGCCGCGGAGGGCCGCTGGAACAGGTGACCGTCGTCGGACGGTCCGCGGCCCGCCGGAACCGGGTCGAAGGAGGCCGGGCGCAGCAAGTAGCTTTCGGCGAAACGGAGGATGGCCGCCACGTCGTGGCGGCCGGGGAACAAGGCGTCCTCGCCGCCGGGCTCCCGCAACAGCAGGCTCACCCGCCCGGCCTCCGTGACTGCCATGGCCTTCCCCACCGCGGCGAAGAGCAGGTGACGGCGATCCCCCGAACCCGCGGAACGCAGATAGGCGGTCGCGCGGGCGGCGAAGAGTTTCCCGGCCACGAGCCGGAGATAGGCTTCACAAGGACACTCCGGACCGCGGGCGAATCGGTCTTTCGCCGACCGTCGGCGGCCTGTGTGTACGCGTGGTTGACCGCCTGGTGCAGCATCCGCCCGCCGGCACCGAGGGCGGCGCCGGCGAAAGTGCATCCAGCGAGGACTTCCGCGGTGAACGCGGCCTCGGCCGGGGCCGGCCGGACAGCACCGGGGCCGGGGCGTTGTCCCGGTACGGCAACCGGCACACCCCCGGCGCGCAGGAAATCGGCCAGCCGCGCCCGCTCCTCCCGATTGCCGCTCAACCAGCACGGAACCACCGCGAAGACGGCCGTCTGCCATACCTGCCAGCACTCCGGGCTGTAGAACCCGAGGATCTCGCTCACCGCTTCGTTACGGGCGGTGTCCCAGCGGTGGCCGGCCGACCCGTCCGCGGCGGGGATCAGGCAGCTGGAGAACAAGCCCGCTTCACGGGCGAACCCGAGGAACCGCTCCACCGGGCCGTCCGGCGACCGGACGCTCCGCTCCTCGAACCATTCGATGACGGCGCGCAGCAACCTGCGGGTTTTGTCGTCGAATCCGCCGATTTCCACCGTGTCCGGGTTGAACACCCATGAACCTGCCACCAGCACGGGAACCCTCTCTGCCACCGGATGCAGGGCACATTCCGGTCACCCCGATGGTCGACGGCACCACGGGCGCCGGCGCGGTCACTGCACGAAAACGATGCGGGGCACAGCACTTCCGGACAAGAACGGGTGACTGCCGTCGCTTCGGTCTTGACGGACCACCGGCCGCAGGCGAACCGTCGTCCCCAGCAGGCCGGCCATGGGCGCCAGCCGCACGAGGCGCGAAGAGGCATTAATGAACCGCTCGGCGAGCGACCGCCACTGGTACCGCAACGGCGTGGCGCGCGCGTTGACGCTGGTCGGCGCGCTCCTCATCACCGCGATCGGCGTCACGGCCGCCGCCGCTCCTCGTGCCACGGGCTCCGACGAACCCGGGATCGTGTGGCTGTGCCGCCCGGGCCAGCCCCACGATCCTTGCTCGATCGGGCTCAACGCCACCGAGGTGGCGGCGAACGGCGAAAAGACCGTGGTGCCTGCCCGCCCCGCGGCCGATTCGCCGTTCGACTGCTTTTACGTCTACCCGACCGTCAGCGGCGAACCGGCGATGAACTCCGACCTCCAGGTCCAGCCGGCCGAGACGGGCGTGGCCAGGTTCCAGGCCTCGCGGTTTTCCCAGGTCTGCAAGGTCTGGGCCCCGATGTACCGGCAGACCACCCGCGCGACGATCGCCGCGTACCCGGATCTGAATCTGCCTGCCGAGTCGATCGATACCGCGTACACCAGCCTGAAAGCCGGCTTCGAGGACTATCTCAAGCACTACAACCACGGCCGGCCGATCGTGTTCCTCGGCCACTCCCAGGGCGCGGCGATGCTGATCAAGCTGCTGTCCGGGATCGTCGACCACGACGCCGGGCTGCGTGATCGCGTCACCCTCGCCGTGATCCTCGGCGGGGACGTGGAAGTCAAGCCGAGGTCGGCCACCGGGGGCAGCTTCCGGCACCTGCCGGTCTGCACCCGCACCGGCCAGTCCGGTTGTGTGCTCGCCTATTCCAGCTTCCCCGGCACGCCACCGGCTTCGGCCTTGTTCGGCCGCCCGGGGCAGGGCGTCGCGCTGCAATCGGGGCAGACCGCCAAAACCGGCGTTCAGGTCGCCTGCGTCAACCCGGCGGCGCCGCGTGGCGGGAAGGCCGCCCTCGAACCGTTTTTCCTCGCCACCCGGGCCAACGCGGTCACCACCCCGTGGATCACGTATCCAGGGCTCTACTCCGCACGCTGCGAGACCGGCTCGAAGGGCGCGGCGTGGCTCCAGGTGACGAAGTCCACCGGCACCAGGGACAAGCGTCGAGTCGTCCCCGTATGGCCCGACGCCGACTACGGGTATCACCTGAACGATGCGAACCTCGCCCTCGGCAACCTGGTCGCCGACGTGGCGGCAGCCGAATCGATGTGGACGGCCACCCACCATTGAGGACTCCGGACCAGCATGCGTGCGCGAGGCACGCATGCTGGGGTACGGTAACCCTCTCCGACCAACGTTACGGTGCGTGATGGGTACAGAGACCGGCAAGACCCTCGGCCACCGGTTGCGGAGTGCCCGCGAGCCGACGTCGAGGCGGCGGCCGGCGCCGGCGCGTGGGGCTCGTTCTTCCACCAGGGGCAGATCTGCCTGACCACCGGACGCCATCTCGTCCACGAGCGGGTGGCCGGCGCCTACACCGACGCGCTGGTCGCGCACGCCCGCACGCTCACGGTCGGCGACCCTTCGACGGGCGACGTCCACCTTGGACCGATCATCAACGAGACGCAGGCGGCCAACGTCGACCGGATCCTCGCCGAGTCGGTCGCGCAGGGTGCGGTCGTGCGCACCGGCGGCGTCCGCGACGGGTTGTTCTACCAGCCCACCGTGGTCACCGGGGTGCGGCCCGGGATGCCGCTGTTCGACGAGGAGATCTTCGGCCCGATCGCCGCGATCACCACGGTCGCCGACGACGCGGAGGCCGTCCGGCTGGCGAACCGGACCAGCTTCGGCCTCGCCTCGGCCGTGGTGTCCGCCGACCTCGGCCGGGCCCAGCGGGTCGCCGGCCAGCTGCGCACCGGCGTCGTGCACATCAACGACCAGACCGTGCTGCACGAGGTCTACGGCCCGATCGGCGGAATCGGCGCGTCCGGCAACGGCTTCAACCACAGCACGCTCACGAACGCCGACCAGTTCACCGAGTGGCAGTGGGTGACCAGCCGGGCCGAGGTCCCCGCGTACCCCTTCCGTTAAGGCCTCCTTACCCGCGTTGGACGCGGGCAAGGAGGCCTTAACGGACCACCTGCCACCCCATGGAAAGGCGAGACATGGCGAAGAACCGAGAGCTCGGCGACTTCCTCCGCGCGTACCGGGCGCGGCTGCGGCCCGGCGATGTCGGCTTGCCGTCGGAAAACCCGCGCCGCCCCGACCGCGCGGCCCGGCGGGTGGCCGGGCTGCGGCGGGAGGAGGTCGCCCGGCTCGCGGGCGTCAGCGTGGACTACTACGCCCGCCTGGAGCAGGGGCGGACGGGCCAGGTGTCCGGCTCCGTGCTCAGGGCCATCGCGAACGCCCTGTGCCTCGGCCCCACCGAGCGCGAGTACTTCTTCACCCTCGCCGGCGGGCCGGACCGCCCCGCTCCGGCGGCGTCCCCGATCACCCAGCAGCGCGTTCGCCCCAGCCTGCGGCGCCTGCTGGACTCGGTCACCCAGGCACCGGCCTTCGTGCTCGGCGCCGGGATGCAGGTCCTCGCCACCAACGAACTCGCCCGGGCCCTGTTCTTCGACGACGGCTCGCTGGCCGCCGCCGGCGGCAACTTCACCAAGTGGATCTTCCTGACCGAGCCGGGCCGCACCCGCTACGTCGACTGGGACGACGTCGCCTCCGAAGCGACGGCCGTGCTACGAGCCGAAGCCGGGGTGAAGCCGGAGGACGCCTTCCTGACCGAGCTCGTCGGCGAGCTGACGGTGAAGAGCACCGACTTCCGCCGGCTCTGGGCCGAGCACAAGGTGTACGTGTGCGAGTCGGGGACCAAGCGCGTGCGCCACCCCGTGGTCGGCGAACTGGTCCTCGACTACGAAGCGCTGCCCGTCCCCGGATCCGGGGAACAGAAGCTGATCGTCTACGTGCCGGCCGAGGAGTCCACGGCGGCCGATGCCTTGCCGTTACTGGGAAGCTGGTACAGCCCGCCGGTCGCCGAGCGGTCGCGCTCGGAGCTTCCCTGATCCGGTGGACGGCCGGCAGTCCCCGTACAGCCTCGTGCGGGGACCGCCGGCGAGGCACATCATTCAGTGCGCATCGAGGCCAGCCGGGCCGCGCCGCGCAGTGACGGCAGCGTCACCATGGTCACCAGCAGCACCAGCGCGGCCGCGGCCCCGCTGAGCACCCCGACCGCGAGCCAGTCGATGGTGAAGCTCGCGCGGGTCAGGCGGGCGCCGAGCGCGCCCACCCCGATCCCGGCCGCCACCGCAGTGACGATCCCGAGCAGCAGCGGGATCGCGTTCTGCCACACCACCGAGCGGGCCAGCACCCGCACCGGGACCCCGGTCGCGGCCAGCATCGCGATGGTGCGCCGCCGTTCCCGCACCTGCTCCAGCCCGAGCACCAGCAGGCTGACCCCGGCCAGCAGCAGCGTGAACACCGACGCGGCGAGCAGCCCCGCCCGGATCGCCAGGTACGCCCGCTGGCTACTGCTCAGCCGGACCGGGTCCGGGATGAACACCGAGGCGTGCCAGGCGAACGGCGCGAGCACGTTACGGGTGGCCTCGGCGAAGTCCGGGCCGCGCGAGCCGATCTGGAGGCTGCCGGTCGCCCAGACCCGGCTCAGGTCCAGGCCCGCCATCGCCGCCGGGGTCACCATCAGACCGGAGGAGCCGGCGTACCGGCTGTCTCCCGGCAGGGTCACCGGGGTGAGGTCCGGCACCGTCCAGGTGCCGAGCGGGCGCACGACCTCGTCGTAGTAACCGACCGGATAGGACTGTCCTGAGTGGACGGATGCCGGAGCCCGCCGATCCACGTAGACGGCGCCGTCGCGGCAGTCCTGGAGCCCGGCGAGCTCCCGCCAGGTGGCGCAGTCGGCGACCTGGACCCCGGGCGACTGGCTCGGGTCCGGGCCGTGCAGCTCCACCAGCTGCGTGAGGTGCAGGGCGTCCACTCCCGGCAGTTGGGCGAGCGCCGCCGTCACCGCGCCCGCGACCGCGGGATCCGTGTCCACCTCCACCTGCGTCGTGCTCCGCTGCGGCAGCCGGCCCGGGTCGAACTCCCTGGCCTGCCCGGTCAGCAGCGACTGCAACGCGATCGCCCCGGCCAGCACCACCGCGAGCCCGGCGACCACCCGCGCCGGGGTGCCGCTGTCGAGCTGCAGGCGGCGGACCGCGAGCTGGAACGCCGGGCGCCCGCCGGACAATCGCGAAACCGCGCGCTCCAGCAGCCACGGCAGGAGCGCGGGAACCCCGACGAGCAGGCACGTCACCCCGCCCACGACGGCGATGGTGGTCAGCCTGGAGCTGTCGCGCACCGTCAGCGTGCACAGCACGGCCACGCCGGCGAGGACGGGAACCAGCCGCCACCACAGCCGCCGCCGGACCGGCTTGGTGCGCCGGACGACACCGAGCGGCTCGATCGCCGTGCCCCGCAACGCGAGCAGCGTGCTCAGCACCGAAAGCGCGGGCACCGCCAGCACGATCACGACCACCAGCGGCCACGGCGGCGTGACGTCGCTGACGAACAGGCCGCCCTGGCGCACCTGCACGGACGGCGCCAGCTGCCGCAGGGCGAGGAACGCCACGGTGCCGAGCACCAGCCCGGCCGCCGCGGTGACCAGCGATTCGGCGGCGGCGATCCGGCGTACCTGCGGCAGGTCCGAGCCGACCAGCCGGAGCGCGGCGAGCCGCCGGTCCCGCTCCGCGCCGGCGATGCGCGCGGACGTCGCCACGAACACGAACACCGGCGCCAGCAGGGTCACGATGCCGATCATCAGCAAGGCCAGCAGGCTCGGGTCGAGCCCGTCCGGTGAGGCGGAGCCGCCGAAGGCGTAGACCTGCTTGCCCAGCAGCGAAGCGTCGGCGCCGACGTACGCGCGCAGGTCGCCCGGGTTGGCGAGGCCCGCCTGGCCCATGGTCCCGGTCACGGACCCGGGGAACCTCGGGCGCAGCAACGTCCCGGCGTCGGAGCGAAGCAGCTCGGCCAGTGCCGGGGACAGGACCGTCTCGCCAGGCGCGGGAACCCGGTCCAGGCCCGGCGGCACCGGCGACGCCGGGCCGTTCGCGTGAACGTAGCGGACCGAAATGTATTCGCCCCGGAAGTAGGTCGAGTCGTCCCGCATGGACAACGGCGTCGCCCCGGGGATCGGCGCGGTGACCGCAACGCCGGCGAGCTGGCGGGTGCTGCGCTCGGAGATCGCGTGGTCGGCCGAGGCCGCGAACAGCAGCACGGTGACCGCGACCCCGACCCCGACCGTGCCGAGCAGGAGCCGGACGATCGCGGTCCCCGAGGCCCGGCCGCCCCCGACGGCCAGCCGGATCCCCAGGGCCAGATCGCCGGTCCAGGCGGCGAAGCGCCCGCGACGCCGGATCGGCGCGCTCATCGCGGCGACCGGGCCGGCTCGGCGGGCGCGGACCCGACCTGACGCGATTTCCCGTCCCGCACCACGATTTCGCGGTCGGAGTAGGCGGCCACCCGCGCTTCGTGGGTGACCAGCAGCACGGCCGCGCCGGTCTCCCTGGCCGCGGCGACGAGCAGCCGCATGACGCGCTCGCCGTTGAGCGAGTCGAGCGCGCCGGTCGGCTCGTCCGCGAACACCACCCGCGGCTCGGTCACCAGCGCCCGCGCGACCGCGGCCCGCTGGCCCTGGCCGCCGGACGCCTCGCCCGGCCGCTTGTCCGCGACGTCGCCGACCTCCAGCCGGTCCAGCCATTCGCGGGCGAGCTTCTCGGCCGGCCCGCGCCGGACGCCGTCCAGCCGCAGTGGCAGCGCGACGTTCTCCAGGCAGGTCAGCTCCGGGACGAGCTGGCCGAACTGGAAGACGAAGCCGAAATCGGTGCGCCGCAACGCACTGCGCTCGCGGTCCGGCATCGCCGAGAGCACCCGGCCGGCGTAGCGGACCTCGCCGCCGTCCGGCTGGACGATCCCGGCCAGGCAGTGCAGCAGCGTCGACTTCCCCGAGCCCGACGGGCCCATCACGGCGACGACCTCACCGGCGTGCAGGTCCATCCCGGCACCGTCGAGCGCCGGGGTGGGGCCGAACGACTTGCGCAGATCGACGGCGCTGAGCAGCGCGCCCCCGGCCGGTTCCATGAGTGTCCCTGGGTTCGTCGTGGCGTTCACGGCTTCAGCTTTCCCGCCAGCTCGTCCAGCCGGGCCGCGGTGAGTTCGAGCCAGCGCAGGTCCGCCTCGAGGTGGAACAGGGCGTGGTCGCAGATGAGCTGGTCGGCCAGGTCGCCGTCGGTCTTGCGGGTGGTGAGCCGCCGCATCGCGCGCAGGTGCTCGGCGCGCTGCGCGTCGAGCACATCGACGGCGCTCCGCCCGGACAGGAGGGAGAGGACAACCTTGGTGTACAAGGTGTTCTGGAGGTACAGCGAGGGGTTTTCCGGGGTGCTGAGCCACTCCGCGACGTTTGTCACCCCGGCGTCGGTGATGGCGTAGCGCTTCCGGTCGGGACCGTCGCCCGGCTCGATCCCCTTCTCCTCGACGAGCCCGTTGCGCAGCAGCCGCGAGAGCGTCGAGTACACCTGCCCGTAGTGCAGGGGACGATCTTGCTGGAAGCTCTCATCGTGGAGCCGCTTGAGGTCGTAGCCGTACTTCGGCCCGCTCTCCAGCAGCCCGAGCAAGGTGTTCGCGATCGACATGCGGGGAAGACTACACGGGGTGTATACCTCGCATCTATACACCCCGTACATAGCGGGTAGTCCTCGGTCGGATCAGGGGGCGACGACGCGGCGGAGCAGCCGGCGCAGGGTCTTGAGGTCGTTGTCGGAGAAGTGGCCGAGTTCCTGCTGCATGACCTCGTCGACCGTCCGGTCGGCCTGGCCGACGAGGCGGCCCCCTTCCTCGGTGAGCCGGTGCAGGATGGCCCGCCCGCCCGCGGAGAACCGGTCGAGGAGACCGCGTTTCTCCAAGCCCGCGACGACCGCGCCGGCCGACTGGTCGGACTGGCCGGTGAGCAGGGCCAGCCCATGGGTCGACGAGTCCGGCTGGGTCGACGCCGCGTGCAGGATTCCCCATTGCGGGAGCGTCAGGTCGATCGTGGCCAGCGCGGCTTCGCAGGCCAGCTGTTTGCGGAGCTGCGCTCGCCGCAGGAAGATCGCGACGTCGATGTTGAGCTCGGTCCGGTCCGCTGTCATCGCCGGATTCTCGACGACGGGCCGGCCCTCGGCACGCCCGGCCATCAGGTGCTCAGCAGCGCCCGGGCGGTGCGGGTGGCCTGTTCCCGCCAGCTCCCGGGCATGAGCGTGTCGAGCTGGGTGAGGGCGTTGAGGACGACCTCGGGGCGGGTCCAGGCCGAGTCGCTGCCGTAGAGCAGGCGGTCGGGCGCCGCGATGGACCGCAGCACGGTCAGCTGCGCGGCATTCGGCGCGCCGGCGAGGTCGTAGTGCAGGCGCCGGAGGCTCTCGAACACGATCGGGCCGCGTTCGGCGTCGCCGGTGAGCCCACGCAGCAGCTCGACCCGGTCGGCGAGCAGGGGCAGGACACCGCCCATGTGCGGGACGATCACCCGGACGTCGGGATAACGCTCGGCGGCGCCGGAGAGGATGAAGTCGACGACGGTGCGCGCGGTGTCGAACAGGAACTCCATCATCGGCCGCGGCCGGCCGCAGTCGACGTGCTCGTGCCCTTCGGTCGAAGTGGGGTGCAGGAACAGCACGGCGCGGCGGCGGTTCAGCTCGGCCAGCAGCGGGGCCAGCCGGTCGTCACCGAGGTAGGCGCCCCGGCTGTTGCTCATCAGGATCACGCCCGCGGCGCCGAGTTCGTCGAACGCGCGGACGGCCTCGGCCAGTGCGCCGTCGGTGTCGGGAGCCGGCAGGCTGGCGAACAGGCCGAACCGCCCGGGGTGGGCCCGCACGATCTCCGCGCCCGCGTCGTTGACCTCGCGGGCCAGCTCGCGGGCCGCCGTGTCGTCGCCGAAGTGCACACCGGGCGACGAGATCGACAGCATCGCGGTCGCGATGCCGGCGCGGTCCATCAGGTCCAGGTTCTCCCCCGCGTTCCACCGGGGCCAGTAGTCCGCGGGCATGCCGTCCGGTTCGAGGTGCCCGGCGGCCCGGGCGGCCGCGAGGTAGCGCTCGGTGGTGAAATGCGCGTGCACGTCGACGAGGCCGTCGGCGAATTCGTTGTGCTGGGCCATGATTACGCGGCTCCCTTCAGAGGTCCCCGGGCTGGGTTCAGGCCGGGGTGACGGCGGCGGCGTCCAGGCGGACGCCGGCTCGCCAGACGCCGAGCAGTGACAGTGTGGCGCCGATGTCCGTCGTCGGGTCGCCGTCGACGAGGATCAGATCGGCGCGGGCGCCGGGCCGGATACTGCCCCGGTCGGGCAGCCCGAACCGGGCCGCGGGCACCGAGGTCGCGGCGTTGAGGGCGGCCACCGGGGTGAAGCCGGCGAGTACCAGCAGGCGCAGCTCGTCGTGCAGGCTCGCGCCGTGCGCCATTCCGTAGGCACCGAGGTGTGACGCGTCGGTGCCGGCGAGCACGTCGACTCCCGCCGCGTGCAGCGCGGCCACCGAGTCCAGGGCGTAGCAGAATTGTTCCGGTGGCTGGAAAGCCCAGCTTCGCGAGAGGTTGTCGAGCCATTCCGGGGACAGCTTGGGACGGACGCGGGAATCGGCCGCGAGGTCCGCCCCGTCGCGGCGACCGGTGATCGACGCCAGCGTGCTCAGCGTCGGGATGACGAACATCCCGGAGCCGGCGATGCGGGCGATCAGCTCGGGCGTGTGCGGCTGGTCCACGAACAGGTGGGTGAGGCCGTCGGCTCCGGCGTCCAGCGCGATCTCGGTGGCGGCGACGGTCAGGGCGTGTGCGAGCACCATCTTCCCGCGTTCGTGGCCCGCGCGGACGACCGCGGCGACGATGTCCGGGGCAACGCTGGGCAGGGAGGTGCCCAGCGTGTGGCCGTCCTCGATCAGGACCTTGAGGTAGTCCGCGCCCTCGGCGATGCGGCCGTCGACGAACTCCCGCGCCTGGCCGGGGCTGGTGACCGTCGGCCAGTCCGGGTCGTTCTGCCGGCCGCGGAGCTGGTGCGGGTGCCCGTCGGGCCGGGTGAGCCCGAACGACGAGCTGCGCACGTCGGCGAGGCCGGACGAGGTCGCGACGGCAGCCCGGAGCGGGATCATGGTGCCGGGTGTGGAGGCCAGGTCGAGCTCGGTGGTGACGCCGAACGTCAGCGCCTGCCGCAGGGCTGGTTCGTCGGCGTGGGTGTGCGCGTCGATCAAACCGGGGAGCAGGGTCGCGCCCGCCCCGTCGACGATCTCGGCGTCCTCGGCGCGCCCGCCCCCGACTGCGCCGATGACCGCACCCTCGATCGTGACGTCGACCGGTTCCGTGAGGCGGTCTCCGTCGAACACCCGGACGTTGGCCAGCACCTGCTTGCCCACGGTTTCCTCCTCGTATACTGATCCATATATACTGGTACGTAGTTACGAGGTTAGCAGAGAGAAATGCTTGTCGCCAACGGCGAAGCTCAGGCCGGGTGGTTCATGTGCGCGGCGGCCGCGTCCAGCAGCCGCTCGGCCACCGCGGCCTCGCACATCCCGCTGCCCTACCCGGCGCCCCTGCTGGAATTCCTGTTCGACACCGCCCGCTCGATCGCGGACCTGGTGCTCTCCGGCACGCTCGACCGGCATCCGGACCTGCGCGTCGTGGTCCCGCACGCCGGTGGCGCGCTGCCGGTGGTGGTGAACCGCGCCGACCTGCTCGCGCCGCTGCTGGTGCCCTCGGGCGACTCCCCGGTGCCCAGCCTCCGGGCCGCCATGCGGCGCCTGCACTTCGACCTCGCCGGGGCCCCGGCGAGGTCGAACAGCTGCAGGCCCTGCTCGGCAACGGGCGGCGCTGCTTTCGGGCTCGCTGCAGGAGATCCTGGCGCGAGTCACCGGCCTGTCCGCCGGGCAGCTCGTGCGCGGGCAGGCGATCAACATCGACTCGCTCATGGCGGTCGAGCTGGACGTGCTGCTCCAGAACACGCTCGGGGTCAAGGTCCCGCTGATCACCTTGCAGCAGGACCTGAGCCTTTCCGGGCTGGTGGGCGGCGCGCTGGCCGCCCGGGCGCCGGCCCGCACCCGGTTGTCGTGGTGTGCACGGCCGATCAGGTCGGCGCGCTCGACGCCGAAGGGCGCTACACGCGGATCCCGCTCGTGGCGGCCGGATTCGCCGTGTTCACCGTGGACCAGCGTGGCGCTCCCGGGCACGGGAGCGAGTTCGCGGCGAGAGCCGACCTGGGTGGCCGCGACATCGACGACACCCTCGCCGCGGCGCGCTACGTCGCCGGGCTGCCGGAGATCGACGCCGCCCCCGCGCTGCTGGCGTTGTCCCGGGCTCCGGAGTTGCGGCAGCGGGCCGTGCTGTCCATGGGCTTCTACGATCCGGCCCGGTATGTCGCCGAAGATCGGGTCGCGCGGGAGCACACCTCACCACTGGTCACGTCCGGTCCACTCGGCTGGGACGAACTCGTCCTGGTTCCCGGGCTGGGGCACGACATCGACCAGACCCACAGCGCCTGGCCCGGGCCGTGCTTTGGCGACGGAAACCGTGCAGGGATCAGTAAACGGCGACGCCGTACGCGTTCAGCGCCTCCGTCACCGGCTGGTAGAAGGACTGCCCGCCGCTGGTGCAGTTCCCGCTACCGCCCGAGGTCAGGCCGAGCGCGGTGTTGTTGGCGAAGAGCGAACCGCCGCTGTCGCCGCCTTCGACGCACACTGTGGTCGCGATCATGCCAGTCACCGTGGTGCCGTCGTTGTAGTTCACCGTGGTGTTGAGCCCGGTGACCTTGCCGGTGTGGAAGCCCGAGGTGCTGCCGGTGCGCCCGACGGTCTGCCCGACCACCGGGGTGCCCGCGTTGGCGATGTCGCGCAGCGTGCCGTTGTACAGGTCCACCGAACCCGGGCGATCGGTCGTGGCGGTGTACTGGAACAGCGAGTAGTCGTTGCCGGGGAAGCTGGTGCCGACGCGGGAGGCGATGGTCTGGCCGCTTGACGTCGCCCAGGTCGAGGCCACGTTGCCGCAGTGGCCGGCGGTGAGCAGGTACGCGGTGTGCGTACCGGGTTTCTTCACGTTGAAGCCCAGCGAACATCGGACGCCGCCGCCGATGATGGCGTCACCACCGGCGATCGTGGTGCGGTATCCGCCTTTCACCTCCTGCAGTCTCGCGGTGTCGCCGAGGCCGGCCACCACGGACTTCAGCCGATCGCGGTCCTTGGCGGCCAGGCCGTCATCGGCGGACACCACGACCTGGTCGGTCACCGGGTCGATCGCCCAGGCCGTGCCGGGGATCGTCGCCGTCCGGCCAAGGGTGTCGAGGCTGCGGCCCATGGTCGCGAGTGGCCCGCTCTTCGCACCAAGCAGCCAGGCCGCGCCGAGTCCGGTTCAGCCGGCCGCCGAACTGTCGGCACAACTGGGCGACGCCAGCGCCGGTTCCTACTTGGACGACGCGGGCAAGCTCGTGGTGACGGTGATCGACGAAGCCGGGGCACAGGCCGTGCGAGCCGCGGGAGCTGCGCCCAGATTCGTCAAGCACGGCGCGGCGGCACTTTCAGCAGTGGTTCAATCCACTTCACGGTACGGCCGGTTTATGCCCGCGAATACCGACGAACGTTGGCACCACCCGGAATGGACGGACGCGTTTTCCCACCCGGTCACGGCGCACTACCGCCCGCGCGGACCGCGGCCCAGAACCGGACATCAAGACAGATCGTTGGGCCAATCGGGTGAAAGGAACCAACCTCGCAACACCCTGGCGCGTGTAGTCCGAGCCGGGAGCGGCGCTCCCGGCTGCCCGCGTGAGGTGCGCGGGCTCGACCAAGAGGGGGATCGATGCCGAGTTCTGTCCGCATCCGGAGAGCCATCACCGTCGGCGCGTTGAGTACGACGCTGGTGCTGTCCGCGGCCACCTATGCTTCGTCCGCGCCCCGGACCAGCACGGAGCTGCCCAATCTGGCGGTCCAGTCGACCCGGTTCGACCACTACGAGTACGCCGCCGGAGACGCGGCCGCCGTCACCTACGTACTCCACAACTTCGGCACCGTCGACGCCGAAAAGGTGGTGATCACCGCCGGCGGCAGCGGCGATCCGTGGGAACTGCAGATCACCGACTGGGGCGGCGTCGGCTTCGGCGACGAGGGCATCACCGTCCCGGCCGGCCAGTCCGCGAGTGTGACGCTCCGGGGCACCGTGTCGGCCGGCTCGGCCAACGTCGGCCGGGTCCTGGTCGCCTTCGCCTTCGGGGGCGCCAACGGCGACTCCGACGACTCGAACAACTACGGCGACGCCCGGGCGTCGGTCCCCGGCGCGACCGGGATCCTCACCGGACAGAGCTACTACGACCGCAACGGCGACGGGCGGAACGACCCCGGCGAAGGCGTCGCCGGGGTGCGTGTGACCGTGGTCGGGCTCTACGACATCGATCGCACAGCCACGGCGTTCACCGGCGACGACGGCCGTTTCCTCCTCACCGGGCTGCCGGTCGGCAATTACGAGCTGCGAGTCCGTCCCCCGGAGGGCTGGTGGCTGAAATACGGCGACGGAGTGGGATCAGCCGACGTACGCGCGAATGAAAACGGCGAACAGAGCCTCGAGGTCGTACCGAGTACGTAATCCAGCGGTACCACCGGGCGCGCCCCGACGGCGGCCCGGTGGTACCACTGTGGACAGTGCCGGCCGTGTTCAGTTCTTGTTGGTTCCCGGGGTGAGGACCTTGTCGATGACAAAAACGGTGGCGTTCTTGGTGGGGATGTTGCCGCAGAGGATCTTGGCGCCGTTGACGGTCATGTTCTCCCCGGTGCCCTCGATCTTGAGCGGGCCGCCCGCGGTGTCGAGCGAGGTGACCGAGCCGCCGGCCGCGGCCAGGCCCTTGGCGTCGTAGCGCTTGGCCAGGACGTGGTACTGCAGGATCGGCGCCAGCTGGGTCGGGTTCTGGGCCAGCTCGGTGAACTTCGCGTCGCCCAGAGCCGCGAACGCGGGGTCAGCCGGGGCGAAGACGGTGATGGCGGGCTGGCTGTTGAGCGTGTCGACCAGGTCGGTGGCCTTGACCGCGGCGACCAGCTTGGTCAGCAGCGGGTTGGTCGAGGCGGCGGACGCGACCGGCTGCGGGCCCATCGAGTCCAGCGAACCGGCGGCACTGCCCTGCGGCAGCTGCGAGCAGGCCGGACCGAACACGTCGGCGTTGGTGGTCACGCCACCGGACGCGTCGGAGGCGCCCGACATCGGGGCCTGCATCGACGAGGACGGGGCCGGCGCGCTGCTGCTCGCCGACGACCCGCTGTCGGTGCCGCTACCGCAGGCGGACAGGGCAAGGGCGGCGACAGCGGTGACGCCAAGACCAGCGATACGCAGGGACTTCACGAGGATTCACTCCAGAGGCTAGGAAGAACAGTCCGTGGCTGAACTGTTGGTGCCACTGGGGATTCGGTGCCGGCCGTCGAGAGGATTGGTATCCGGCCCCGGCTCTTTCAGAGGGCCGGGTCAGGTGGCGATGAAGGTGGTGGAGTGCCAGCCCGTGGCACCGTCCGGGACGGTGCCCGCGCGAGCGTCAGTCTGGGTGTAACCGGCCTTGTCCGTCGCCCGGACGAACACCTGGTGAGTGCCCGGCTTCACCGAAATCTGCGCCCACCACATCCGCCACGTATTCACGTTGACCTCGGCCGAGAGCATCACCCGCTGCCACCCACCGCTGTCCACCTTGATCTCCACCTGCTCGATCCCGGTGTGCTGCGCCCACGCGATCCCCGCCACCCGGACCACGCCCGACGCGACCGTGTCGAACCCCTTCGGCTGGTCGATCCGTGACTCGGTCTTGATCGGAGCCTGCTCGCTCCAGCTCCGCTTGAGCCAGTACGCCTGCCGCGCCTTCCACGTCGTCACCTCGATGTCCACGACCCACTTCGTCGCCGACACATAGCCGTACAACCCCGGCGTCACCAACCGCGCCGGGAACCCGTGCTCCAACGGCAACGGCTCCCGGTTCATCCCGATCGCCAGCATCGCCCCTCTCCCCCGGTCGAGCGCCGCCGCCACCGGCGTCCCCGACGTCCAGCCGTCCACGCTCGTGCAGAACAGCTGCTCCGCGCCCGGCCGCACCCCCGCCTCCGCCAGCAGGTCCGCCAGGTCCACCCCGATGAAGTCCGACGTGGACACGTAGGTGCCACCGACCTCATTGGACACACACGTCATCGTGATCGTCCGCTCGGTCAGCCGCCGGTCCCGGATGTCGCCGTACGAGTACCGCCTCTCGCGGTCCACCATCCCGTGGATCCGCAACGACCAGTCCTCCGTCCGCACCTGCGGCACCGACAACGCCGTGTCCACCCGGTAGAACTGCGCATTCGGCGTCACGAACGGCGGTGTCCCCAGCTTGGCGAAGTCCGCGTCCGCCGGAATCGGGGGCGCCGCCACCGCCGGTGTCAGCGTCCCGACCGCCGCCCGTGACGCCGTCGCGTCCCGGGTCCCGCTGACCAGCTGTCCCGCCCCACCGAGAACACCCGCCCCGACGACCACACCGGCCCCGCCCAGCAGGAACGACCGCCGCGACGCACCTTCCCCCTCACCCTGGGCCGCCGCGTTCTTCCGCGGCGCCAGCCGATGCAGCACCACGAACACCGCCACCCCGGCAACCAGACTCGCCAACGGCGCCAGCAACGCCACCGCGTTCAGGTCCGGCCGCTCGAACACCGCGAACCCACCCACCAGCCCGAACAACGCGACAATGACCACTCCCGGCCACCGCGACCGCGCCGACACCACCCCCGCCAGCGCCGAGACCACCACCATCACCGCCGCCATGCCGCCCAGCAGCACGACCTTGTCGTAGGTGCCGAACGTCCGCACGGCGAAATCCTTCAGCTCCACCGGCGTCAGATCGATCGCACCATTGCCCACCGCCAGATACGGCGACGCGTTGATGCTGATGAAGCCCGCCACCAGGTGCCCCGCCGCCAGCGCGGCCACCAGCGCCAATACCCCGCACAACCCCGCCGACGGCAACCGCAACCGAACGCGCTCGCGCGGCACGGGGGTCTCAGGAGCGCTGGTCTCGGTGACAGTCATGGAAGGCATTCGGTCCTGACGGCCGCAAGGCTTGGCCGTGGCCACGACCGAACCCGAACGGGCGGGTCCGGCGACCGGGACCGCTCCGCGGCCGCCTCGACGGCGAATGTGGACTCCGCCACCTCGTCGAAGTCTCGCCGGTGATCGAGCACCGGCGGAGCAGAGGTCGCGGACCTGCCCGCGAATCCGGTATGGCGTGGTCCGGCCGGTCAGCTGAGGATCTGCATGCCGCCGAAGATCACGACCAGGAACGCGCCCAGGCCGAAGCCCGCCAGGAGCGCGAGGCCGATCCTGGGGCGCAGCCGGACCGCCGCGTACGCCAGGCCCAGGGTGAACATCAGCCAGGCGCCCATGAGCGCGACGTTTGTCATCATGGTGCCGCTGAGTTCGAAAGCGCCTTTCGCGCCGCCGGCGACGACCAAGGCGAAAACGACCGAGACCCCGGCCGTCGCCAGCCGGCTCTTGGCCGGGCTGCCGGTCGATATCCGGTGCGAGTGACTGCTGGCCATAGTGACCTCCTGGTCGGATCACACCAGTCTCACACGGTTCCCGGTCGAAGTTCCTTACCGTGCGGTTACGCGGATTCCGCACCCGAGGGCCGACCCCCACCCGGTTTTTTCGGGCACCGTCAAGGACTGCTCCGATCGGGTCCCCTCGTCGCCGGTCCGGCGGGATCGGGCTAAAGTCACGGAAATGGCCAAGGGGGAACGGTTCACCGCGGTGCTGTGGTCGGACATCGAGGATGTCCACAAGAAGGTTCTCGTCCATCCGTTCATCACGGGATTGGGTGACGGCACTCTGCCGCACGCCGCCTTCCGCCACTACCTCACTCAGGACGCGCACTACTTGCGCACCTACGCGCGGGTGCTGGCCCTGTGCGCGGCCAAGGCCCGGCGGGATTCCGACGTGATGATGTTCGCCGGCCACGCGGCCAACGCCGTCGCCGCCGAGCAGGGGCTGCACGCCGAACTGTTCGCCGCGCTGGGCACCACCGCCGCAGCGGCCGAAGCCGAGCCGGTCGCGCCGGCCACATTGGCCTACACCAGTTTCCTGCTCGCGACCGCCTACGACGGGTCGTACGCCGAGGCCGTGGGCGCGGTGCTGCCGTGTTATTGGCTCTACGCCAGGGTCGGGCAGCACCTGCGCGAGGCCGGCTCCCCCGACCCGGTGTTCAGCCGGTGGATCAACGCTTACGGCGACACGGATTTCCAGTCGGTGGTCGCCGAGGTGCTCGAAGCCACCGACCGGCTGGCCGCGGAAGTGCCGGAGCCCGAGCGGGAGCTGATGCGCGCCCGCAACCGCACCGCGGCACAGTACGAGTGGATGTTCTGGGACGCCGGGTATCGCCAGGAGGGGTGGCCGGTGTGAGGCTTCACGAAACCCGACCGCGACCGGCACCCACACCGTCGCCGCCAACTCCACCACACCCCGGCGGCGCGCCCAAGCCCACTCCTCCAGCTCACTACATACACCGATGTCCAACTTCTACACCAACGTAGTATCAAGCCGGTTTACTGCTCCAGCGCCGTAGAGACTGCCGTGCTCGCACAGGGGCCCCACGGCCAATCCCCGGTCACGGCAGCCGGCGAGTATCGCCGGGAGTGCGCCGAGTGCTGAACGCCAGGAGCCGACCGCGGCGGCGATGTCGGAGTCGTGCAGCAGGATCGTGCCGCCACCTCGAAGTCCCTTGTGGACGGTCGCGGCGACCGAAAACGGCGTCGCGCGGCTGGTCCAGTCGAAACCCCAGGCCGTCCACAGGACCGGGCGAAGGTCCAGCCGTCGCGCGGCGAACAGGGATGCGGTCGTGAACGCACCGTACGGTGCCCGCAGCCAGCGTGGCCGCGCGCCGGTGATCCGGGTGACGAGCTCGACGGTGCGCGCGAGGTCGTCGTACAGGGCCGACGGCGAGCGGCGCAGGAAACACCGATGGTCCCAGCCGTGCACGGCGATCTCGTGCCCGCCCGCGACGATCTCACGCCCGAGGTCCGGGGTGCGGGCGAGTTCGCGGCCGAGCACGAAAAACGTCGCGCGGGTCCCGGAATCGGCCAGCAGCCTCAGGAAGTGGGGGGTGGACCGCGGGTGCGGGCCGTCGTCGAAGGTCAGCGCGACGTGCCCGGGATCGCCCAGCCCCGCCAGCCCCGGAGCCACCGCGGCCCGCACCGGCGAGAGGAACAGCACCGCCGGACCGGCATACGCGGCGAGCGCGGCCACAGCCGCCACCCGGATCACCTCGCCACCCCAACCCGAACCAGCGACTTGACCGGCCCGGCCGCGAGCGCCGCCCCGGATCGCCCGGCCACCTCAACCAGCACCAGCGGGAGGAACAGCACTGCCGGACCGGCGAGCGCGGCCACCGCCCGGATCACCCAGCCACCCCCACCAACACCAACACCAACACCACCAGCCTGACCCACCCGACCGCGGCCGCCACCCGGCGCCAGCAGCCCGGCCCGCCCAGCCACAGCCGCCGCCCGAATCACCCAGCCACCCCCACCAACACCACCAGCCCGACCCACCCGACCACAGCCACCACCCCCCATCACCCAGCCACCTCAACCGACACCAGCCGCTCAACCCGCCCAGCCGCAAGCGCCGCCCGGACGGCAGCGCCGAGCTCGCCAGACGAACGCACCCAAGGCACCGCCCCGTCCTGGTCCAGTACCGCGGCGTTGGCGCGGCCGTGACCGGGCAGGCACCGGTAGGTCAGCACCGGCAGCCCGGTGGCGAGCGCCTCCGACGTGGTGAGCCCGCCGGCGTTCTGCACCACGACGTCGCACGCGCGCATCAGGTCCGCCATCGTGTCCACCCAGCCGAACACGTGCCGGAGCCCGGCGCGTTCGAGGCGGCGGCGCAGCGCGTCGTTGCGGCCGCAGACGACCACCGGTTCGGCCGTGCCGTCGGTGACTAAGTCGGCGACCGTCCGCTCGACTTCGCCGACACCCCAGGAGCCGGAGACGACCAGCGCCAGCGCGCGGTCGGCCGGGAGACCGTGCGCGAGCCGGAGTCGCGCGCGCTCGGCGGCACCGGCGGCCGGCCGGAACCCGGGCGCGACGAGCGGCCTCGTGACCATCGTGCGGACCGCGCCGAAAGCACGGGCCTGCCCGGCCGCGATCTCGTTGGGCGCCACGGTCAAGTCGGCCCACGGGCTGACGCAGAGCCGGTGCACGGACGGATCCGTCAGGTACACCACCAGCGCCGGTCCGAGCCCCCGGGCCCGCAACCGGGCCGCCGCGTGGGTGGCGAGTGGGTAAGTCGACAGCACGAGCTGCGCGTCCCCCACCGCTTCCGCGAGCCCGGGGGCGGCCAGCGCCCCGAAGCGCCGGGCAGCCGCCGCCGGGACCGGCGAGCCGAGCGCCCCGAGCAGCCAGTCCCAGCTACGCGGCGCGACCTGCAACTGCCGGTGGTAGGCCCCGCACAACGCCCGCCCGAGCCGCCCCGGCAACAGGTCGAGGAAGTCCACCCGGCCGACGCCGATCCCCCGCCCCTCCAGCCGCCGCGCCAGCTCCCGGGCCGCACCGTCGTGCCCGGCACCGACCCGGGCGGACACGATCACCACACGCTTCATGCGCTCGCCTTCCGAAGTCTCTACAGGCACGTAGTAAAACTACAGGCTTGTAGATGTCAGTGGCGAGCAGGGCAGCCGGTCAGCGAATGACGGCGGTGCTCATCGGGCGGGCTGGATGAGTTCGAGAAGATTGCCTTCGGGGTCTTTGACGTAGGCGAACGTCGCCCCCGCACGCATTGCCGGGGCCGGTGGCGACACGGCCGTGGCCCCCGCGGCGAGAATCGCGGCGAACGACTCGGCGAGGTCCTCGACGTAGAGCGCCCAGTGGAAGTAGCCCTGCACGCCCGCGCCGTCGAAGGCGTCGGCGAATTCCTGCGACTCCGACCCGTTTCGTTCGATCAGCTCGATCTTCAGCCCGTCCGGGGCGCGCAGGATCACGGTTCGGACGCCCGCGTCAGGCATCTCGAGGTGCTCTTCGACCTCCGTCATGCCCAGCGCGTCGCCGTAGAACTTCTTCTGCACGTCGAGGTCGGCGACCGAGACACCGACATGGTCGAAGCGGACGGCGGTCATCGCGAGCTCCTCAGGTAAATGACACTAACCATGGTAAGTGATGTTAACCTCGGCTGGTGACCGACCGCAAGACACCCACGACCCGCGCAACCCGCCCGACCGGCAAGCACCACGGCGACCTCCGCAACGCCCTGGAGTCCGCGGCACTGGAGCTGATCGCCGAGAACGGGCCGCGCGGCTTCACCCTGGCCGAAGCGTGCCGCCGCGCCGGGGTGAGCGTGGCCGCGCCGTACAAGCACTTCGCGGATCGTGACGCTCTCCTCGCCGCCCTCGCCGAACGCGGCTACGACGAACAACGCCGCCGCTACGGCGCGGCGCTCGCCTCCACCGTCGACCCGGTCGAGCAGATGGCCCGCTTCGCGGCGGCGTACGTGAGGTTCGCCGTCGAAGAGCGCGGCCTTTTCGAGGCCACGTTCAGCGCCGGCCTCGACAAGTCCCGCTACCCGGCCCTCGCCGAGGCCGGGCAGCGGCTACTGCTGGTGCTGCACGACGCGGCGACACGGTTGCGCCCCGACTCGAAGCAGGCCCTCGGCCTCGTCCACGCGGTCGCAGCCGGTGCCCATGGTTTCGCCGCGTTTGTGCTCGAAGGGATCTACACCTCGGCTCGCGAAGCGGAGGATCAAGCCGCGAACATGGCCCGTCTCATCGCAGCCGACCAGCCCCGGCCTTGAGAAGCGTCACGACGTGAACACCGGCGCGAAAGCGTCCCGGATATCGTCGTCGGACGGTTCGGCGACCATCCGCAACTGGTCGTTTTCACCGAAGCTGGTCACTGTGGACGGACAGACCGCACCGCCGATCTCCACCCGGGTGTCGACCACGAGCTTGCCGGTCCGCACTTCGTACGCCTTCACCGGGAACGCCATCTTGCTGAACGTCACGTTCCGCACCTTGCCGTCCGACTCGCTCCGGTACGGACACGTCCGGATCGGCGCGCCGGCGTCCCGCTCGCCGATGCAGACGACCATCACGGCCTGACTGACGTCCGCCTGCCACCCGGTGGGAATCTTCTTGAGGTACAGGTCATCGTAGGTGTCACTGTGGTAGACCACCGCGCGATTCGCGGCTCCCTTCACATACGGGGCCGCGCCGCTGTAGACCGCCGGCGTCGTGCAGTAGTTCTGGCCCAAGGTGAACAGGTGCTGGAGTTCAAGGCCCTGCGTAGCTTGCTTCACGCCCTCCTGCGCCTTCGCGGTGAGCGCGTTGCCCGGATACTGGTCCAGTAATTGCTGGTAACGCGCCTTCGCGTCGGTCCAGCTGCGGGCGTTCGCCCGCTTGTCTCCGCACCCGGCCAGCGCCGCCGGGGCGAGCTTCGGGACGACGCCGGCGGCGCGGTCGAGCACGGTGTGGCTCGCCGGCCGTTGCCGCAGCCAGTCGGTGAGCTGGGCGGTGGCGCAGGGATCACCGCCGGCCAGGCGGCCGGCGAAACCGTCGAGCGCCGCGGCGACCATCCGGTCGTGGCCGGGCAGGTCCCTGAGCACCGCGCCGAGTTCGCCGTAAGCCGATTGCAGGCCACTGGTGTCACCCCGCCACGCCACGGAGCTGAGCGTCCCCTCGACCGCCCGCAGGCGGACGCACGCCTTGGCGGTCTGATCAGCGCGAACCGTCATCGGGCCGTCCACGACGTAGTGGCCGAACCAGATCCGGTCCACAGTGGACTCGGCCTGCCCACAGTCCCCGCTCTCGCGGGCCTCGGCGATGCCGTTGTCGATGCTGACGGCGTCGAACCGCACGTACCCGATGCCCAGCAGCACCGGAATCGTGACCAGCAGAGCCAGCACCCTCGGCCGCCGCACCGCGACCGGCCAGGCCGGAGCCCCCGCGAGGTGCCATCCGTGCGCGATGAGGGCGGCCCACCAGACCACGAACAGGATCTCGGCCCACCCGCCCGGGACGGCCGCCCCGAGCAGCACCAGGAACACCAGCGTGACCAGCCCGGTGACCACCGCCCACGCCCGCCGGCCCAGCAGCAGGTAACCGACGCCCAGCAGGGAGGCGTTGCCGATGGCGGCCGCCGGCCGGTCGGGATGCACCGGCGCGGGCTCCGGCAGCGGGCTGAATTCACGCATCGGGTCGTCCATGCGGAGACCGTAATCCGGCGCGCCGGGAGCGGTCCCGGATCAGCTCAGGACCTGGTCCCAGGTGACCGGAAGCCGCTGCACGCCATAGATGTTCTGGTGGCCGGGGCGCCGTGGCACGTCCCCGGGCGGCACGGCCAGGCGCAGCGTCGGGAACCGGGTGAACAGCGCCGGGAGGGCGACGCGCAGCTCGACCCGGGCCAGCTGCTGGCCGAGGCACTGGTGGATGCCGTGCCCGAAGGCCAGGTGCCCGGTGGCCTTCCGGTTCAGGTCGAGCCGGTCGGGATCGGCGAACTTCTCCGGGTCGCGGTTCGCGGCCTGGACCGAGATGGTGATCGACTCCCCGGCCTTGATCAGGTGCCCGCCCAGCTCGACGTCCTCCAGCGCCGTCCGCACCCCGGTGTGGGCGATGCTCAGGTAGCGCAGCAGTTCCTCGACCGCCTTTTCCGCCCCGTCCTCGTCGCCACCGCGCAGGACGGCGAGCTGGCCGGGATTCCGCAGCAGGGCGAAGGCGCCGAGCGCGAGCATGTTGGCGGTGGTGTCGAGGCCGGCGCCCAGCAGGAAGGTGCCGACCCCGCCCAGCTCCTCGTCGGTGAGGTCGCTGGTGGTCAGGTCGCTGAGCACGTCGTCCGTGGGCCGGGCGCGCTTGGCCGGGACCAGCTCGCCCACGTACGCCTGCAGCTCGCCGTACGCGGCGAATTGCTCCTCCGGCGTGGCGTCCGACCGGGACATCTCCGCCGCGTGGCGCTGGAAGGAATCACGGTCGGCGTACGGCACACCGAGCAGCTCGCAGATCATCACCGCGGGAACGGGGTGCGCGTAGGCCGGGATCAGGTCGACGTCCGGGCCGCGGCGCTCCATGTCGTCCAGGTGCTCCGCGGTGACCTGCTCGACGCGCTCGGCGAGCTGGCGCATCCGGCGGACGGTGAACTTTCCGGTGAGCAGCCGGCGGTAGCGGGTGTGCTCCGGGGCATCGACCCCGGTCAGGTCGCCGACCGGCGCGGGCGGCAGTTCGGTGAACTCTTCCAAGCCGGGCAACGGGTAGTGCATCAGTTCGGGCCGCGAGCTGAAGCGCTGGTCGGCCAGCACCGCGCGGGTCAGCGCGTGGCCGGTGGCCAGCCAGCCCCGGTGCCCGTCGGGGTAGGCCAGCCGGCTCAGCGGGCGCTGCTCGCGGATCCGGCCCAGCTCGGCGGGCGGGTCGAACGGGCAGCCCGCGGGACGCGCCCAGGGCAGCTCGGCCACGTCGGGAATCGGTTCGTGCGACATCGTGAACTCCTTGGCCAGAGCCGGTCAGCGGGCGGATTCGCGGTTGAACAGCTTCTTGGACCACAGGTAGCCGACCAGGGCGATGAGGGCGCACCAGCCGAGCGCGATCCACGCGTTGTTCCCGATCGGCTGGTCCATCAGCAGGCCGCGCAGGGTTTCGATGATCGGGGTGAACGGCTGGTACTCGGCGAACCAGCGCAGCCCGGCCGGCATCGAGCCGGTGGGCACGAACCCGCTGCCGAGGAAGGGCAGGATCACCAGCGGCATCAGGACGTTGCTCGCGGTCTCGACGCTCTTGCTCACCTGGCCGAGCGCGACGGCCAGCCAGACGAGCGCGAACGTGACCGCCAGCAGGACACCGGCCGTGGCCAGCCACGCCCCCGGTCCCGCGGCCGGCCGGAAGCCGACGAGCAGCGCGACGCCGGTCACGACCACCAGCGCGAACGCCGCCTGGATCATGCTGCCCAGCACGTGCCCGGTCAGCACCGAGACGCGGGCGATGTTCATCGTCCGGAACCGGGCGATGATGCCTTCGGTCAGGTCCATGGCCATCGAGATCGAGGTGCCCTGGACCGTGGCGGTGATGGCCATCAGGATGATCGCCGGCGCGACGTAGTTGACGTACTCGCCGCGCCCGCCGGACGCCCCGCCGATCCCGGCGCCCAGCGTGCCGCCGAACACGTAGACGAACAGCAGCAGGAAGATGATCGGCATCCCGACGAGCGTCACGGTCATCGACGGGTATCGCAGCATGTGCTTCAGGTTGCGGCGCAACATCGTCGCCGAGTCGCGCAGCGGATGGAACCGGAGGCTCGCGGGGGCCGGGCCGGCCAAGGCGGTGGTACTCATCGGGCGGTCGCTTTCTCGTGGTCGGGGTTGCCGGTGAGGGCGAGGAAGACGTCGTCGAGATCGGGGGTGTGCACGGACAGCTCGTCGACCTCGATGGCCCGCTCGTCGAGCCGGTCGATCAGGGTCTTCAGCGAGCGGAGGCTGCCGTCGCTGGGCACGCGCAGGACGAGGGATTCGTTGTCGCGCGAGACCTGCCCCAGCAGGTTCGTGGCCGCGTCGAGGCCGCGCGGGTCGGCGAACTGCAGGCGGACGTGGCCACCGGAAATGCGGCGCTTCAGCTCGGCCGCCGTGCCCTCCGCGACCAGCCGGCCGTGGTCCAGCACCGCGATCCGGTCCGCCAGCTCGTCGGCCTCGTCCAGGTACTGCGTGGTCAGGAAGATGGTGACGCCCCCGGCCACCAGCTCCCGGACGATCTGCCACATGCTCCGGCGGCTGCGCGGGTCCAGCCCGGTGGTCGGCTCGTCGAGGAAGATCACCCGGGGGCTGCCGACCAGCGTCATCGCGAGGTCGAGCCGCCGCCGCATTCCCCCGGAATAGGTCGAGGCCGGTTTGCCGCCCGCTTCGACCAGGTCGAACTGGTCGAGGAGCTCGGCGGCGCGGCGCCGGCCGTCGCGCCGGCCGAGGTGGTGCAGATCCGCCATCAGGAACAGGTTCTCCTGGCCGGTGAGCAGGTTGTCCACCGCGGAGAACTGGCCGGTGACGCCGATCGCGGCACGCACCGCGTCGGGCTCGGCTTTGAGGTCGTGCCCGCCGACCTGCGCGCTGCCGCCGTCGGCACTGAGCAAAGTGGACAGGATCTTGACCGCGGTGGTCTTCCCGGCGCCGTTCGCGCCGAGCAGCGAGAAAACCGTTCCCCGCGGGACGTTCAGGTCGACCCCGTCGAGCACGACGTGGTCGCCGAACGACTTGCGCAGCCCGGTCGCCGCGATCGCCGGCGGGGATGACGTGGTAGTCATGCGATTCCTTCCAGGGTGGGAGAAGCGGTTCAGGAGCGGCGGATGGTGATGCGGCCGTGGGAGGTCTGGGCGCGCACCTCGACGGTCTCGTCGGACTCGCCCGGACGGCTGGCGCTGTCCAGCTCGTTGGACAGCTGCCCGAACCCGGTGTGCGCGTCGATCCAGGCGGCGGTGCCCTCGGCGATGCCGACCTCGAGGTCGCCCATCGCGGTTTCGAGCGTGACCGAGCCACGGACCACCTCGCCGAGGCGGATGGCGCCGTTCGCCGTCTTCGCCTCGACTCCCGCGCCCGCCCGCTCGACGGAGATGTCGCCGTTCGCCGCGCGGATCCGCGTGTCGCCGGTGACGGTGTCGATTTCGATGCGGCCGTTGGAATCCTTGACGACCGCGGCGCCCTCGATCCGGCCGATGCTCACCTTCCCGGACCCGGTGTGGATGTCGACGTCACCCTCGACGTGGTCCACCGCGACGTGGCCGGCCGCGGTGTCCAGGTTCAGCGGGCCGGTGCGCTCGAACCGGTAGTTCCCGACGGAGGTCTTGAGCCGGGTCTCCCCGAGCCGGCCCTCACCGCGGAAGTTGCCCAGCTGCACGTCGCCGGACACCCGCGAGCCGCTGGGCAGCTCGACGGTCACGTCGACCGACCGGCTCTTGCGGGAGAAGTCGAAGGCGCGCACCTTCGGCCCCTTGACCAGCAGGACGCCGTTCGCGTACTCGGCGCGGACCTGCTGCGCGGCTTTCACATCGGATTCGTCGGACGCGTCGGTCGGGCGCACCTCGACGACCGTGTCGGCGCGGTCGCTCGCGCTGATCCGCACATCACCGGCGACACCCAGCTCGAAGGTGACGGAAATCGGTTCGGGCGTTTCGAATTCAGGCATGGTTGTTCCCTCATCATGAATCGGTAAGGCGTCCCCGCAGGTCGGGGACGTGTAGGTAATAAGAAAAGCGGTGGGGTTAACGCACCCAGCCGGTGAAGCTCTGCTTGCCCCGTTTCCCGCCGCCGCGCGACTCGAGGCGCTGATCCCGCTCGGACCGTTGCAGCGAGGCGGCGGCCGCCCGGACCAGCCAGGCGTTGACCGAGCGTCCTTCCTTGGCCGCGGCCTCCTCGACCGCCGCCTTCAGCTGCTCGGGCAGGCGCACGTTGATGCGCGCGACGGGGCCGTCCTCGGCGATCAGCAGATCACTGTCCGGCCCGCCGTCGGCCGTCGCCGCCGTGCTCTCGGCCGCGATCTCGTGCGGCTCCGCGGGCGGCGAAGTCACGACGAAGTTCGGATCGCGGCCGCGCAGGCGCAGCTCCACCGAACCCGGCGCGAGATCCCGGGTGATCTCGTCGGAAGCGGCCGACAACGCGTCCAGCAGCGTCATCCGGATCGCCGACTCGAGCGGCCCGGTCAGGCGCTCGACCAGCGCACGCGCCTCGTCGCCGCCGGCTTCGGCCAGCGTGGCGAACTCGCGGCCGAGGTGGTTCACATACGTGGTCAAGTCCATGGCACCACTATGGCACACATCTGGCACCACCACAAGCCATGATGGCTCAGATAGGTGCCAGACGTGGTGCCACCTGCCCTCGAAAGGAGGAAAAGCGCAGGTCAGAACCGGATGAGACGGCTCACGAGTCGGTCCAGTGGCCGAGCCAGGACTCGCGCCAGGCCACGGTCAGCTCGCTCACCCCGTCCACCCCGGACTGGTCGACGTGCGCCTTCCACGCCTCCTCCAGCGCCGCGCACAGCTTCGACGCGGGCAGTTCGACGCCGCCCGAGGCGAACTGGCGCAGTACCTGCTTGGGCACGGCCAGCTTCGCCTTGCCCCGGATCACCGACTGCTCGGTGGCCCGGCAGATCAGGTACTCGACGGTGGCCAGGTCACCGGCCGAGACCGTGGCGCCGGGCAGGGTCCCCGGCATCGGCACCTGGGGCGCGACCTGCGCCAGCGCGCGGTACAGGCACTCCAGCGGAGCGGCGAGGCCCTCGTGCTGCCGGGCGATCTCCCACGAAACCCACACGGCGATGCAGTCGGGCATCTGGAACGGGCGGTAGGCGAACGCGGGGCCGGCGAAGGTCTGGTAGTCGCTGGTCGGGTCCGGCGCGGACGGGTTCTGCCCATCCGGGTCGGGCGGCAGGCCGAGGCGTTTGAACAGCTCGCGCAGCAGCTTGCGCGGCCGGGCCGGAGTCGAGCTCTCCCCGAGCAGCTTGCCCAGGATGCGGTTCAGCCGATCCGCGGCCACGCCCTGGATCGACAGCTGCAGGTGGACGAACGCGACGTCCGACAGTGTCGTGCCCGCGCAGCCGACCACGCCCACCTGGGGATAACGCTGCAGGAACGCGACGATCGCGTGGGTGGAGCCGATCCGCGCCGGGCCGGCGAAAGTCACCGGCAAGCACGTGCCGATGCGCTGGCGGGACCGGAGATCGCCGTTGTACAGCGGGGAAAACCCGCCGTCGGCGTGGTACACCTCGAACCAGTTCCCCTGCCGGTGCCCCGGCCGCGTGTCGGCGAGCCACAGGCTGTACCCGTGCTTCTCGCACAGCTCCCGGACGCGGTCGGCCAGCTCGAACCGTGTGTCCACGGAGGTGTCCCGCAGCGCGATCGCGAACCGGACCGCCGGTGACGAGCACCGTGACGCGATCTCCTTGCGGGTACGGAGATCGTGGTTGCGGGTCTTCACGATCGTCGGCAGCTGGGCCGGGCACTGCAGCGACAGCAGCGGCGCGTCGATGACCGTGGCCGCGGCGGCGGAGATCTCCTTCGCCAGGTCGCGGATGGCCAGGCCGTGCCACTCGCAGACCTCGCGCGACGCCGGGTCGATCGAGATCAGGCCTTCGAAGGTCTGCGCGGACTCGTAGATGAACGTCGGGTTGGGCGAGGTCGTCTGGTGGAAGACCCAGGCGCCTTCGTTCTCCTGCGGCCGCTCCGCCGGCTGCTGGCCGTCGAAGCGCTCGACCACTTCGGTGCCGTCCATCGGCTTGCGGGTGCGGGTGCCGATCACGACGCCGGCCCCGTTGGTCGCCGAGCACAGCGTTTCCAGGAAGACCGCGCGGTCCGGGCCCGCGGACACGAGCTCGCGCAGGTAGCCGTGACGGGCCTGCACGTGGTGCACCTCGAAGTCCACTTTGGTCACCGGCTGCCGGGTTATCTCGAAGCCGGCCCTGGCCAGATCGGCCACGTTCCGGACGGAGACCCGCTGGCTGCGCATTCTTCACCGACCTCCGGACGAATCGAAGCGCACGTTGGCGTCCACCGGTTTCCGGCGGTCCCGGGCTCCGGCCCAGCGCGGCGCGCCGATCCGGGACAGCGGGATCGCCGCCCCGTGCCACGACGCCTGGCTGAACAGCACCACCGCGGCCAGCACCGGCAGCCCCACCGCGACCGTGAGCGTGATCTGCACGACCTCGCCCCGGCTCTGCGTCGCGACGGCCGCGGCGAACGCGGCGACGGCCCCGATGCTCAGCTGGACGAGCGCCTGCGGCAGCGTGCCGAGGTAGCCGAGCACGGTGCGGCGCGGCGGCAGTGACAGGCGGCTGTAGAGGAAACCGGGCAACAGCAGCAGCATGGTGATCACGGACTGGCCGTCGCCGATGTGGTCGAGCGCCTCGGTGGCGGCCCGGCCATAGGGCCACGGGCTGCCCACCAGCATCCAGCCGAGCACGAACGCGACCGTCGCGACGGCGAGCGCGTAGAACGTCACGTTGAGCGGGCCGGACTTCGTGGAGTCCTTGAGCACGAGCGTCGCGTGGACCCGGATGTGGTCGCCGCGCGAGTCGCGGCCGGAACGGCGCCAGTACGCCCGTGCCTCGTTGTCGGCGATGCCGTTGACCAGGACGAGGTCCCGGCCGAATTCCCGGTCGGTCAGCTCGCGCGCGGCCTCGCGCAGGCTCGCGGCCGAGAACGCCGGGTGCCGCCGCAGCGAGTTGTCCAGCTCGTTGGTGTCCGTCCGCACCGCGTCCCCCGTCGTGGCCGCGGCGGCGAGCCGGTGACAGGCCGGCAGACTGCGCTGGGACAGCTCGACCCCGGACTGGCCCGCCTCCCATTTGCGGCGGCGCAACAGATCCGCCAGCCGGCGCAGCACGGTTTGCGCCTGCAGCTCCAGGATCTTGTGCCGGGCGCCGTCGGCTTCCTGCAGCGCGGCGGAATCCTGGCGTTCCGCGAGGGCGAGCAGGTCCTCGGCCAGGCCGTCGACCTGGTGCTGGTCGGCGTCGGTGGACAGGTACATCCGGGAGATCTCGGCCTCCGGCGCGGTGGCGGCCACCAGGTGATAGGACTTCAGCGTGGCCGGGATCATCGTCTCGTAGCTCACGACGTAACCGCGGCGGCTGGCCACCAGCCGCCGCCACTGGTCCTTCGCGATGGGCTGCCGCGCGTGGACGTGCAGCGGGGTTTCGTAGCTGAGCCGGTGCTCCTCGACCGAATCGTCCAGCGCCACCACCAGCATGTAGTCGCGGACCGCGACGTTCAGCAGGTACGCGTACTCGACCAGCAGCCCGGAATAGCCGTCGATGATGTCCAGCGCCATTTCCCGGCATTCCCGCCCGTAACCGCGGACCGTGCCTTCGGCCGGTGCCAGCGTGAACGCCTCCTCCGGGTGATTCCGCTCGGTGAGCAGCGTGAGCAACGCCTGCTGGATGAGCCAGCGGGGTTCGTGCACCTGGAACAGGAACGTGTTCAGCTCGTGCTTGGCGGTCTGCGCGTTCTCGTCGCCGGCGAGGATCCCGCGCAGCAGCCGGTAGAGCCCGGAAGCGACCAGCCGGGACGCCTCGTGCTGCGTGAGCCGCGGCAGTTTCTGGCCCGCGCTGTCGAACACGTCGACCGGCGAGACGTCGCGGCGCGGCAACCGGGCCAGCGGCACCCACAGGGCCCGCTGCTGCGCCGGCCTCGACGCGGCCCGCTCGCCGTGCTCCCGGCCGATCAGGTCCTGCAGCTGCGCGGTGGCCTGGCGCTGCCCTTCGTCGAGGAGCTTGAGGCTGACGTCGACCTCGGTGCTCCGGCGCGCCGTGCCGTGCTCGACCACGGTCAGCCGCTCGGTCAGCCGGCGGACGTGGTTGAGCCGCAACGAGGTGTCCAGCAGCGCCAGTCCGACGGCCGCGCCCTGCCGGGACAGGCGGGGCGGGGCGCCGGGAATGGGTATCGTCTCGATCGCGTGCCGGAGGCTGTCGATACCGTCCATGCCGGTGAGACGCCGGAAAATCGCGCTCCGACACGAGCCGGCGCCGATTCGTGAGAAAATACGCTCGAATGCCGCAACGGGCTGGTCCGGATGGCGGCACTTTTTCTCGCGACGGCCTGGTCGCGTGGCCGATCGGACGCGGCTGCGAGGCCCCCGGCCGCCGGGCACGGGCGTGAAAATCCATAGTGGACACTGGTGAGCGGAGGTTCGTCCATGGACGAGTCCGGGTTCGAGCCGGACCTGGTGCGGGCGCTGGTGCGGGAGCAGCATCCGGATCTCGCGGACCTCGAACTGCGAGCGGTCGCCGGCGGCTGGGACAACCAGCTGTGGCGCCTCGGGCCGGAGCTGGCGGTGCGGATGCCGCGCTCGGAACGGGCCCCGGACCTGCTCCGCACCGAACGGAAGTGGCTGCCCGTCCTGGCCGGGCGGCTGCCGCTGCCGACGCCCGTCCCGGTGCGCGCCGGCGAACCCTCGGCGCGGTTCGAGCACACCTGGACGATCGCCCGCTGGGTCGAGGGCGAGCCGGCCGACCGCACCCCGATCACCCGCGCCGATTCGGCCGAGACTCTCGCCGGGTTCCTCGAAGCCCTGCACCGGCCGGCGCCCGCGGACGCCCCGGCCAACCCGGCGCGCGGCGTCCCGCTGGCCGAGCTGCCGCACGATCTCGACGACTGGCTCGCGGTCATCGCCGACCACGCGAACGCCGGCGCCGCACGGGAGATACTGGAAAAGGCCGTCGCGGCGCCAGTCTGGCCGGGCGCGCCGCTCTGGCTGCATGGCGACTTGCACCCCGCGAACGTGGTCGTCCGGGAAGGGCGGCTCGCCGGGGTGGTCGATTTCGGCGAGCTGTGCGCGGGTGATCCCGCGACCGACCTCGCGGCCGCCTGGGTGCTGTTGCCCGCGGGCACGGCGAGCCGGTTCTTCGAGGCCTACGGGCATGCGGACGACGCCACCGTCGCGCGGGCCCGCGGCTGGGCCGTCTGGCGCGCCCTGGCCCTGATCAGCATCGGCCGCAACGGCCGGCTCGGGCTGCCGGGAGGCAAGCCCACGTGGGAGCCGGCCGGCTACGCGACACTCGAACGCGTCTTGGCCGCGAACTGACGTTGAGGCACAACACAAAGGCAATGTTATGGGCCACCGATGAAATTCCGATGACCTGGCCGTGCGGGGGCACCGTTCGCCGATTTCCGTCGGCGATGGGGCGTATTTCCTACCCGGCGCCGTGGCCGTCTGGCTACGCTGTCCGCCGGGGGTGGGGTATGGGACAAGTCGAGCCGCCGGACGAAACGCGTCCGCGCGGTGAGCCGGGCGCGACCGCCAACGAGGTCCGGGGCGCGGCCGACCATGTCGTGCTGGCCCGGGACATCCACGGCGACGTCCACCTCGGCATCGGGCGCCGCGCCTGGTGGTCGTTGGCCGGTGTGCTCGGTGCCGTCGTGCTCGTGGCGTTGACGATCCTGGCCTGGCCGGCTCCGGACCGGGGAAACCAGCCCACCCCGGACAACACGGCCAACCAGAGCGACCAAGACAACCAGGAAACCGCGGGCAGTCAGGGAAACCCGGCCAATCAAGGCGGCCAGACGGCCGGGCCCGCCACCATCGAGCCGGCCGGCCTCCGGGTGACTGCCGACCTGTCCTACGCCGATGAGTCCGGCTGGACCTACGTCAGCGACTCGGCGGCTTTCCCCGGCCCCGAACTGCTCGCCGAGCTGGCCCGGCCGCATGCCATCCCCAATCCCGGGCTGGGGCAGCGCGTTCGCACCGCGCCGGGCGCGTTCGCCGCCACCCAGCAGATCATCCGGCTGCACCTGGAGGGCCCTCGCGACCACAGCGTGCGGGTGACCGACATCAAGCTCGACCTCCGGGCGAAGCGGGCCGTACCGCGCGGCACGTCCATTTCCGCGCCCTCCCAAGGGGACGAGGACTCCGCCCAGATCCTGCTGACGCTCGACGACCGGTTCCCCCGCGCGATGAACGCCACCCGCGACAGCGACGGCTTCCTCACCCCGGCCGGCGCCTATTTCCCCGACCACACCATCAACCTCGCGGACGGGGAGACCAGCGACGTCGTGGTGACCAGCCGGGCGGCCCGTTACGCCTACGAGTACGACCTCGTCGTGGTCTACCAGGCCGGTGACCAGCTCCGGCAGAAGGTCGTGACGGACGACGGGCAGCCCTTCCGCATCGCCGGCGTGCTGTGCCCCCGATCGGATGCCCTGGCCTACCGGTCCGAGTACCAGATGGCCGAGGACTTCAGCGTCCAGCGGCTGACCGAGCCGTGGCCGGTCGACCCGGCGATGGTGCGGGACTGCACGAACTGATCCTCACTCCGGGGCCGGCACCGTCCTTTTCGGACCGAAATCGGCCCACGGACCGAGAGTGAACCCGCCACTCCCCCGCCGGACCTCCACCGCGCCCGAACCACCGAAGTGTGCTGGGACAAGCAATTCCCGCTCATCGGCGGCCCGCCCGAGAATCCGGCGGCGGCTGGCCGCCGCCTGCTCCGGGTCCAGGCAGGCGCTGCTGTTGCAGCCGGGCTGCAGGATCTGCACCGGGCTGTGCAGCAGATCCCCGACGAAAACCGCGCGGTCGCTCCCGGAGGCCAATCGCAGCACGGAAGAACCGGGGGTGTGGCCGGGCGCGGACTCCAGGGTGAGGTGTTCGTCGATGCGGTGCCGCCCGTCCCACAGCACGGCCTGGCCGGCCTGGTGGACGGGCGCGATGCTGTCTTCGTAGATCAGGCGGTCGACCTCCGGCCGGTCGCTGCCCGGGCCGTAGTGGAAGTCGTCGGCGGCCGGGATGAGGTACTGGGCGCGGGGGAACGTCGGCACCCACTCCCCGTCCGCGTCGACGGTGTTCCAGCCGACGTGATCCACGTGGAGGTGGGTGTTGACGACCACGTCGACGTCCTCCGGACGGACACCGGCTTTCGCCAGCAGGCCAAGGAAATCGCCCTCTTGACGGTGGAACGGCGGCATGCCCGGCCGGTCCCGCCCGTTGCCCACGCCGGTGTCGACCAGGACGGTCCGCCCGCCGCTGCGCAGCACCCACGTCTGCAGCGCGAGCACGGCCGAGCCGCTGTCCGGCTCCCAGTGGTCCGGCGCCAGCCAGTCCTCGTTGGCCTGCCACACCTCGGCCGCGACCCCCGGGAACAGGTCGGCGGCGGGCGCGAACGGCCGGTGCCACTCCCGCACCCGGATGACCTCGACATCCCCCAGCACCACACTCTTCTCGTCTGTCATGTGTTCGACCCTATGAAGATCGAACGATCCTCTCAATGCGTATCCAGCTCACTGAAATACGCGATCATCTCACTTCCGATACGCGAGATACCCTGTGCGGATGGATGTGGTGAGCGACGCGATCTCTGCCGTGCGCCTGGGGCGCCCCTCGTTCAGCCGGGTGGGGATGAAGGGAAGCTGGTGTGTGCGGCTGGACCCGTACGTCGGCGCGGGCTTCGCCGTCGTCCTGAAGGGCGGCTGCTGGCTGCGGCCCGACGGCGGCGCCCCGATCTCCCTCGGCGTGGGTGACACGGTGCTGCTGCCCCACGGCACCGGCCACGTGATCGCCGGCTCCCCCGTCGGCGCGGCGGCCGCGAAGAAAGCGGTGCCGTTCGAGTTATGGCTTGCGGGGCAACGGGTCCGGCCCGAGCATGAGGAGACGGAGATCCTCTGCGGCAAGTACTGGCTCGACTGCAGCCGCATGCACCCGCTCATGGCCGAGCTGCCCGAGGTCGTCCACCTGCCCAGCCGGGTGGGCAGCCACCTCGAACTCCGCGCCGCGATCGACCTGCTCGCCGGCGAGCTGGACGAGCGGCGGCCCGGCGCCTGCGTCGCGCTCCCCAACCTGCTCGACCTCCTCTTCGTCTACATGATCCGCTCCTGGATGTCCGAGACCACCGCCGGCGCCTGGCCCGGCGCGCTGGGCGACCCGGTGACGGCCGCCGCCCTGCGGGCGCTGCACTCCGACCCGGCCGCGCCGTGGAGCCTCGACCGGCTGGCGGCCGAGGCGGGCGTCTCCCGTCCGACCTTGGCGCGCCGGTTCACCGCGCTGGTCGGCCGCCCGCCGATGGCGTACCTGACCTGGTGGCGCCTGATCCGGGCCGCCGCCCTGCTCCGGGACACCCCGGAAACCCTGGCCGCCATCGCCGGCCGAGTCGGCTACGGCAGTCCGTACGCGCTTTCCCATGCCTTCGAACGGGAATTCGGCACCACCCCGGGGCGGTACCGGGCACAGGCCGCGGATCGCTCTGGTCCTGCCGCGGAGCCTTCGGCCGGCCTCGGAGCGCCGGTCCGGCAGTGACTAGCCGAGCTTGCCGACCGCCTCTTCGAGCCGTCCGGCCAGGAAGGCGCGCTCCACCTCGTTTCCGGTCAGTGCCAAGGCTTCCTCGTACGACGTGGCCGCTTCCGCCCACCGCCCGAGCCGGCGGAGGAAGTCGGCGCGGGCGGCGCTCAAGTAGGCGTACGCGCCCAGCGCCGGCTCGTCCAGCAGGGGCGCGAGCGCCGCGAGGCCGGCCGCCGGGCCGTCCCGGAACCCGAGCGCGACCGCGCGGTTCAGCTCGACCACCGGTGACGGCCACAACCGGCGCAGCACGTCGTACAGCCCGGTCACCTCCGCCCAATCGGTGTCCGCCCACGTCGGCGCCTCCGCGTGCACCGCGGCGATCGCGGCCTGGACCGAGTACCTCGTCGGGCCCGCGTGCCGGAGCGCGTCGGTCAACAGCGCGGTCGCTTCCTCGATCTGGCCGGCGTCCCAGCGTGAACGGTCCTGCTCGTCGAGCAGGACCAGCTGCCCGTCACCGGAGAGCCGGGTCTCCCGGCGGGCGTCGGTGAACAGCAGCAACGCCAGCAGCCCGGCGACGTCGCCGTTGCCCGGCAGCAGCTGGTGCAAGGTGCGGGCCAGGTGAATGGCGCCCTCGACCAGGTCCCGCCGCACCAGCAGCGCGCCGGCCGGCGCGACGTGGCCGGTGGTGAACACCAGGTGCACGACCTCGAGGACGGCACCGATGCGGTCCGGCAGATCACCCGCCGACGGCACGCGGTACGGGATCCGGGCACCGCTGATCTTCTTCTTCGCCCGCGTGATCCGCGCCGCCATCGCCGTCTCCTGGACCAGGAACGCCCGCGCCACTTCGGCCGTGGACAGCCCGCACAGCAGCCGCGCGGTCAACGCCACCTGGGCGTCGCGCGAAAGCGCCGGATGGCAGCAGGTGAAGACGAGGCGCAACCGGTCGTCGTCGAGCCCCGAAGGCTCCGGCCCGGCCACGACGCCGTCCGCGATGTCGTCCGTGGCGTCATCCGTGACGAGCAACGGCAGCGCCGAACGCAGCACGGACTCCCGCCGCAGCAGGTCCCTCCCGCGGTTGCGCGCGACGGTGGTCAGCCACGCGCCCGGCCGGGCCGGCACCCCGTTCACGGCCCAGGTCCGCAGCGCCTGGGCGTACGCCTCCTGAGCGCATTCCTCGGCCAGGTCGAGGTCACGCACCACGCGCACCGTCGCGGCGAGCACCAAGGCCCACTCGCGACGATGCGCCTGCGCGACCGCCTCGCCGACCTCGGCGTTCCCGGTCACTTCGCGCCGGTCCGCTCAGTCCGCCGCGCGGATCGGCCGGACCTCGACACCGCCGTGCGCCGCCGAGAGCTCCGGCAGCCGCTCGGCGAGCGCGATCGCGGCGTCCAGGTCGGGCGCCTCCACCAGGTAGTACCCGCCGAGCACCTCCTTGGTCTCCAGGAACGGCCCGTCGGTCGGCGTCGGCCGGCCGGCCCCGCTGCCCCGCAGGCTCGTCGCGGTCGCCGCCGGCAGCAACTCGTGGCCGCCGACGATCGCGTCGCCGGCCGCGGCGGCAAAAGCGCCGTGCCCGGCCTGCTTGTCCTTCCGCTCCTGCACCGACTCCGCTTCCCAGGCCTGCTCGTCCCCGTAAATGAGGAACAGGTACTTCGCCATCTCGTTTCCCCTTGCTCCGGGCCCGGTTCCGGCCCTCTTACCCCTACGACGAGCGAGCCGCCCGCGGATCGACGCACCCGGCCGGGGTTTTCCGGACGCCCTCGTGATCATGCCGCCGGGACCCGGCCGCCGCGCGAACCGGCGATCTTGGCGGCCCCAGACCTTGACGGGCCCTCGTCCCCGGGGTTTCAATCAGGAACTGTCGCGGCAGTGGTTCAGACCTCGTCCGGGCCGCGGCGGTTTTCGCCAGACCTGAGCGCCCGGCCGCCGACGGGCGATTGCCCCGCCCCCGGTCGCCGTCCCCCGCGACCTCCCCGCTCCTTCCCGGACGGGGTGCACTGCCACCGTTTGTGGGAGCGCTCCCGGAACGGGGAGGAGAGCCCGAGCCGAAGGGATCCGCCCCATGAACCGACGAGTGCTGAACCACCTGCGAGTAGTGCCCGTTGCCGCGGCAGCGTGCCTCGCGCTGGCCGCCGTCTCCGCACCCGGCGCCACCGCCTCCCCAGCCGAAACCAACTGCCAGCCCCAGGGCTCCATCAGCCTGGCCGGCGGCGAATACACGCTGCAGAACAACGAGTGGAACTCCTCCGATCCCCAGTGCGTCACGACCACGTCCGGCACGGGGTGGACGGTGAGCACGGCGAACTTCAACCTCTCCGGCGGCGCGCCCGCCACGTACCCCTCGATCTACAAGGGCTGTCACTGGGGCGCCTGCACCACCGGCAGCGGCCTGCCGATCCAGGTGAGCCACCTGGGCAGCGCGACCTCTTCGTGGTCGACCACGCAGCCCGGCACCGGCGCCTACGACGTGGCCTACGACCTGTGGACCGACTCGTCGCCCACCCCCGGCGGGCAGCCGAACGACAGCGAGATCATGATCTGGATCAACTCCCGCGGCGGGGTCGGCCCGTTCGGCTCCAAGGTGGGGACCGTGTCGGTGAGCGGGCTGAACTGGGACGTCTACACCGGCCGCCAGACGTCCTGGAACATCGTTTCCTATGTCCTGCAAGGCGGCAGCACGTCGGTCACCGGCCTCGACGTCAAGGGGCTGATCAACGACTCCGTGCGGCGCGGCACCACCAGCGCCGGCGCCTACCTGATCGACGCGGAAGCCGGGTTCGAGATCTGGAAGGGCGGCCAGGGCCTGGGCACGAACTCCTTCTCGTTCAGCGCGACCCAGGGCTGACAACCGCTCCCCCGCTGGGGTCTCCGGTGCGGACGTGCGCACCGGAGGCCCCGGCGGCCTAGCTGCTCTGTGTCCGCTAACTGCTCTGTGTCTATTAACTACTCTGTGCCTGCTGGCCGCGCTGCCGCGGGGGCGGATAGACGGACCTGGCGACCGTGGCCGAGAGCCACCCGATCGCCCACCCGAAGAAAACGATCACGAACATGTGCAGTGACTGCGGGCGAACCGTCGCGACGACGATCAGGATCGCGGCCCACACGACGGCGCAGGCGATGCTGTAAGCCGTATACGTCCGGAGCGAAAACTTCATTCGCGCTCACCTCGTCTCACCTCACAGTAGACCCGTTACCGGTACCGCGTCGCCAGTTCGGGGCTCTGGCCTGCGAAGGCGGCGAGGTCGGCTTGGAACACCGCGTCGAGCAGGCCGGTGTCCTCGACCCCCGGCGCGCACACCACTTCGCCGAGTTCGAGCCCGCGCAGGCTGGCGGTGACGACGTCGGCGGCGGTCATCCGTGGCACGGCGCTGAGGTCGAGCCCCTGGCGTGAGTGGAATTCGGTGGCCACGACGCCGGGGCAGACCACCTGCACGCGGATCGGGGTCGGCTCCAGTTCCGTGTGCAGGGCTTGGGACATCGTGACGGCGTGGGCGAGCGAGCCCGCGTACACGGCGCGGCGCGGCATGACGGAGTACGGCGCGGGGCCGCTGAAGGCCAACATGCCGGACACCGTGACGATCGTGCCCTCGCCGCGCTCCAGCATGCCCGGCAGCGCGGCGCGGGTCAGCAGCGTGGGCGCGAGGACCTTGACGGCGACCAGTTCACGGGCCTCGGCCGCCGGAAGCTCGGCGAGCGGCATGTAATGGGAGACCCCGGCGTTGTTGACCAGCATCGTCAACGGCCGGGTCGCGCACGCCCCGGCGACCGCGTCGAGGCCCTCGTCGGTGGCCAGGTCCGCGACCAGTACCTGGACCTCGACGCCGGTCACCGCCGCGGCGAGCTCCTCCAGCCGTTCCCGGCGCCGTCCCACGGCGACCAGGTCGTAGCCTTCGGCGGCCAGCCGCTCGGCGTAGGCCAGGCCGATCCCCGAAGAGGCGCCGGTGACGAGTGCGAGCTTGCTCATGTGCTTCCTTTCCCGCAGCGGCCGGGAATCCTGGTGGTTCCGGCCGTGCTCACCGATCGTGCCCGGCCGTCCGGCGGCCAGCCAGTGCACCGGTGTTCCTGGGAGTGACAGGGCCAGGAAGAAGCCGCGCCGCCGGTCCGGTCAGCGCGGCCGCACCGCCGTGAAGAACTCGCGGAGGTCGTGCACCAGCAGGTCCGGCGCGTCCTGGGCCGCGTAGTGCCCGCCGCGGTCGTACTCGTTCCAGGACACGATGGTGTGCCGGTGCTCGGAGAAGACCCTGATCGAGGGAAGGTCGCCCGGGAACTGCGCGACTCCGAGCGGGACGGTGCTGCGCCCGGTGGCGGGCTCCTCCCGGGCGTGGTCGGCGTAGATCCGGATGGCCGAGCCGCCCGTGCCGGTGAGCCAGTGGATCGTGACGTGGGTGAGGATGGCGTCGGCGTCCAGGCCGTGCTGGTGCATGGCCTGCGCGTTCCAGCCCAGCAGCCCGACGGGTGAGTCGGCCAGCGCGTGCGCGAGGGTCTGCGGCTGCTGGGACTGCACGACGCCGTAAGCGGCTTCGTTATTCACGTAGTCCTGGAAGGCTTGCCACGCGGCCTGGTCCTTCGGCCCCAGCTCCGCCACCCACTTCGGGTCGTCGTCCGGCGGCGGGTCCCAGGTCTGGGTCACGTGCGCGCCGAGCACGTGGTCCGGGGCCGCCCGGCCGAGTTCGAGGGAGATGCCCGAGCCCCAGTCGTTGCCGGCCGCGCCGTACCGGTCGTAGCCGAGGCGCCGCATCAGGATCGCCCACGCCCCGGCGATCCGCCGCGGACCCCAGCCGGTGTCGGCCGTCGGACCGGAGAACCCGAAGCCGGGCAGTGACGGCACCACCAGATCGAAGGCGATAGACGGGTCGAGGCCGTGCCGGCGCGGGTCGCTGAGCGGGCCGATCACCGCGAGGTACTCCGCGACCGAACCGGGCCAGCCGTGGCTGAGGATCAACGGCAGCGCGTCCGGCTCCGGCGAGCGGACGTGCAGGAAGTGCACACCCGTGCCGTCGATGGTGGTGGTGAACTGCGGATGCGCGTTCAACCGGTTTTCCCAGGCGCGCCAGTCATAGTGGTGACGCCAGTGCTCGGCCAGCTCGCGCACCCGGGCGACCGGTACGCCGTAGCCCGTGTCGCCGCCGGCCGGCTCCGGGGCCCAGCGGACCCGGTCGAGCCGGTCCCGCAGATCGGCCAGGTCCTCGTCGGGGATCTTGATCCGGTACGGCCGGATTTCCTCGTTCGCGGTCATTTCAGGTCCTCAAGTCGGCAGGCGGGACGCGCGGGTGTTCAGGTCGCGCACGTGGTGGAGGTTGGTCGCGAGCCGGGCGGCCCGGGTGCAGGCGGCTCGCGCGGCGTCCGGTAGAGGGCGACGATCTGCCGCCAGTCGACCCGGCCTTCCACCGGGGTCGAAACGGCCGTAGCGCTGCACCAGCGCGCCGAGAACTTGCGGCGTGAGACGCCGCAACACGTCTTCGATCGAGTCGTCGCTCATCACGCCGGTCAGAGATCGTCGGTGCCCGGCATCGGCCGGATCACCACCCCGGCGCCGGCGGGCCGGCGGGCGAGTACCGGCGCGGTCAGGCCCTGGGCGTCGACCAGTTCCCCGGACGCGGAGCCGTAGACCAGGATCAGGTCCTTCATTCGGGTCCTCCTGTTCCGCGCGGCACGCCGGTGGCACCGTTCGGAGAGACAACGAACCCGGGTGCGGGAAACAGACATCCGCCCGGCCGCGGGCCTGGGTGAACTGTGTCACCCGAGAGCCCCGACGGCGAGCCGGCTGATCCCGTCCTTCACTTCCGGAATCCTGATGGCCGCGGCCGAACGGTGGGCGGCCACCACCCGCTGGGCCGTCCCCGGCGGGACTGTTTAGGCTGCCGACGTGCCGGTCGCCTCGGGGTTCGCGGTCAAGCTGCCCTCTCCGCTCGTCGAGCTGCACGACGAACGGGTCGCCGCGTCCGGGGTCCGGCTGCTCCTCAAGCGGGACGACCTCCTCCATCCCGACGTGCCGGGCAACAAATGGCGCAAGCTCAAGGACAACTTGGCCGCGGCCAGGGACCAGGGCCACCGCCGCCTGCTGACGTTCGGCGGCGCCTACTCCAACCATCTGCGCGCGACGGCGGCGGCCGGGAAGTACTTCGGCTTCGACACCGTCGGGGTGGTCCGGGGAGAGGAACGCCTGCCGCTCAACGAATCCCTGGCGTACGCCGCGCGTCAGGGAATGCAGCTCACGTACTTGGACCGCACGACGTACCGGCGGAAGACCGCACCGGACGTGCTCGCCGGGCTGGCCGAACGGTTCGGCACTTGTTACGTGCTGCCGGAAGGCGGCAGCAACGGGCTGGCCGCGCGCGGGTGCGCCGAGCTGCCGGCCGAAATCACCGGCGGTTTCGACGTCCTCTGCTGCGCCTCCGGGACCGGCGCCACCTTGGCGGGTTTCGCCGCCGGCCTCGGCCCGGGGCAACGCGCGATCGGGTTCGCCGTCCTCAAGGGCGGTGAATTCCTCGGGCCCGAGGTGCGCCGCTTGCAACGCGAAGCGTTCGGCGCCGAGACGCGAAACTGGTCGCTGGACTGCGATTTCCCCTTCGGCGGCTACGCCCGGCGCACCGCCGAGCTGGACGCCTTCATCGCGGACTTCCGGGAGCGCCACGGCGTCACGCTCGACTGGGTCTACGAAGCCAAGATGATGTACGGCCTGGTCCAGCGGATCAGAGCGGGCGCCTTCGCGCCCGGTAGCACCGTCGTCGCCGTACTGTGCTGAGCCGATCCTGAAGGCGCGCGTGCCGGAATTGGTAAACCGCACCGGACTGCCGCAGCACCCCTCGCTGGTAGGCGTCGTCCAGGAAAGCCATCACGTCCCACGGCAGCCGTCCGGTCAGGGGCAGCCACAGCCGGGCGAAGATCACCCATTGGCCCCAGGCGGTGAAACTGAGCGCGTACCCGAGCCCGCCGCCGAGCCCGCTGGCCAGCCCGACGGCGATCGCGTCCTCGAGCCCGAACACCAAGGGGCCCAGGAACCCCCGCGCGAGCTCGATCAGGGAGAACATCCCGAAGCCGACCGCGAGCCCGAACAACGGCACCCACATCAGCAGCTGGAAGACGACCGTCGTGCGGTTGGTGCTCAGCAGGTCCGAGGGGCTCGCGGCGGAGCCGATGTCCAGGGGCGACTCGAACCAGGACACGAACCCGAACACCAGCCCCGCCGCGAGCCCGAACACCGGCCCGGCCACCAGCCCGTTGATCAGGCCGCTCACCAGCCCGTCGCCGAAATCGAAGAAGAACGCGTTCATCAGCCCGCTCACCAGGCCGTCCCCGAGTCCGAAGAGGAGCCCGCCCAGGAGCCCGGCGGTGAACCGGGGCACGAACCTCGTCCGGACGTCCCCGGTCCCGCGCAGGAGCCGGATCCGCACCCGGGACGGCTCGATCGCCCCGCGGCCGAACACGACCGTGATGCCGTGCACGAGCGCGAAGGCGGGCCCAACCGTGAACCCGTTCACGAGTCCGGCCAGCAGTCCGCCTGCCATCCCGTCCGGTATTCCGTCCACAAGGGAGTCCACGATCCCGATCACCAGCGCGGCGACGATCCCGACGGCGAGGATGCGCGACGAGCGGCGCAGGGTGCCGCTCAGCTGCCACCAGGCGAGATCCCGCGTGCCGAGCCGGTCGAGGTGGGTGGCGAGGTAGCCCAGCCAGTCCTGGACCCGGTCGAGCTCCCAGCGGCGGCGCTGCCCGGTGGGCCGGTTGTCGGGCTGATAGCGGTAGACCGTCGGGATGAAGCTGTCGAGCAGGTGGTCTTCGATCGCTTCCGGGGTGGCGAACCGCTCGGTGTCCAGCAGCTCCGACGGGTCCTGGCCGGGTGTGTTGCTGTAGCTGGTGCGGGCGAGCATGACCATCAGCGGAGTCGCCAGCACGGCGGCGAGATTGACCCCGGCCGGGCCGGGCGGATCCGCGCGCAGCTCGGTCAGGACGGGATCCCACACGGTCCCCGAAGTCCCCGGAGTGCCGGTGGCGCCCGCCGGGTCCGGGGCGGCCTTGCGGGCGGTGCGCGGCAGGTAGTTGACCACGTCGGTGAGGGTGAGGTCGCTCAGCTCGATCCCGGCCGCGGAGGTCAGCACGTCGGTGCCCTCGACGGCCGCGGCGTACTCGGCCGGGCGGCTGGTGAGCAGCAGCGGCAGGGTGGTGGTGTTGAGCGCCTCCAGCGCGGCCCGGTGCAGGCCGTCGGCGATCTCGTCGAACCCGTCCAGCACCGGCAGGATCCCGTCGGCCTCGACCAGCGCGGCGGCCAGGGTCGACCCGCCGGGGCCGGGCGCGGCCAGTCCGGGGAAGTCGCGCACCAGCCGGCCGGTCAGCCACTCGCGCAACGACGTGGTGGCGGGATTCCACGAGCCGAGGCCGAAGATCACCGGCACGGCGCCGTCGCGGGCGCGGTCGGCCAGCAGGCCCAGGACGAACCGCAGGGTCAGGACGGTCTTGCCCGACCCGGCCCGGCCCAGCACCACCAGCCGGCCCGACGGGATCCGCCGGTAGACGTCCACGACCTGCTCCAGGTCACCGGTCAGGTCCAGCGGCCCGGACTCCGCCCCGGCCGGGGCGCGGCGGATGTTGGCCCAGTGGTCGGTCAGGTGCTCCGGGACCGGCCGCCACCCGACCGGCAGCGGGAAGGGGTCCGCGATCTGGCGCTGTTCGGCCTCGCGGCGCCAGCGGCTGGTGACCGCCTGGGCGAGCTGATCGGCAGTGTCGGCCAGCGCGTCCGGCAGCCCGGGGTCCGTCCGGCTACTGGGTGTCACGAGCGGGACGGCCGCCTCGGTCCCGGTCTGATCCGCCGAGCCGTCCGGCGGGTCTGCCTGCGGAGACCGGCCGGCCGCGGCGGCCAGCAGCAGCTGATCCCGTTCGGCCGGCGCGAGTTTCACCGCGTCCGCGAGCAGCCGCACCGTCGCCACCCGGGGGTCGGCCCGCTCGCCGGTCTCGAACCCCCGGATGGTGCGCACGCCGACACCGGAGCGCTCCGCCAGCTGCTCCTGCGTCATCCCCGCCTGCCGCCGCAACCGCCGCAGCACCACGCCGAACTGAGTCGTCAAGCCGGCGCCTTTCGGTCTGGGCAGCGCTTCGCAGGTCACGACTCTATCGCGGCCACCGGCCAGAAACGGCCGGTCCCTGGCCTGGCCCCCTGAGCTGCCCCGACGCCACTATCGGCGGCTCCAGCCCGCCCACCGACCTCGAGGGGACACCATGGTGGCGACCGCCATCGACGACCCGGTGCGCGTCTGCGCGCCGGTCACCGGCCGGGAGCGCGACGTGCTCAGCGCCCTCGGCCGCGGCCTGACCAACTCCGAGATCGCCGCCGCACTGGCCACCTCCGAGACGGCCGTGGACGGCCACGTCGGGCAGCTCCTCATCAGGCTCGGGTTACGCGACCGGGCTGCCGCCATCGTCTACGCCTTCGACCACGGCATCGTCACTCCCCGTCAGATTCCGGGCCCCGGCTCGCGGCTCCGGATCTCGGTGCTCGGCCCGGTGCAGGTCTGGTCCGGCGCGGAAAAGCTGACCGTGGGGCCGGTCCGCCAGCAGGCGCTGCTGGCGGCGCTGGTGCTGCGCCCGGACGTGACCGTCAGCCGGCGGGAACTGCTCGACAGCGTGTGGGGGCTGGAGCCGCCGGTCGGCAACGTCGTGCCCGTGTACGTGTACCGCCTGCGCAAGTGCCTGCCGCCGGGCGAGGGCCGGCCGGCCTCGGTGATCACCCGGGACGGGGCCGGCTACCGGTTCGCCGGGCGCGGGGTGCAGGTGGACTCGGTGCGGCTGGAGGACCTCGTCGCCGAGGCGAACGCGGCCCGCCACGCCGGCGACCTGTCCGCGGCGGTGGCCGGGTACGGCCGGGCGCTGGAGCTGTTCCGGGGCGAGCCGCTGGCGGGGCTGCCCGGGCCGTTCGCCGAACTGGAACGGCTGCGGCTGACCGAGCGCCGGATGGTCCTGGCCCAGCGGAAGGCGGAATGGCAGCTGCAGCTGGGCCGCCACGCCGACGCCGTCGAGCAGCTGTGGACGCTGGCCCCGGAGCACCCGCACAGCGAGCCGGTGGCCGCGTTGCTGATGCGGGCCCTGCACCGCGGCGGCCGGTCGGCCGACGCGCTGGCCGTGTTCACCCGGACCCGCCGTCGGTTGGCCGAAGACCTGGGCGTGGCGCCGGGAGAGGTGCTGCGCGGGGCCCGCCGGGCGGTACTGCGCGGGAGTGAAATGGCGACCATCGACGTCGGCCCGGGGCGCGCGGACGACTACGCCACCAGCTTGGTCTTCGAGCACTGATCAGGGCGCTCCCCCGGCCGGAGGGCTCGCGGTCCGGACAGCCCGGACCGCGAGCCTTCGGTCACGGGTTGCCGGTCACCTGGAAACCGGCGCCGTAGACGCCGGGGTGCACGGCGTCGCGGGCCCGCAGGTCGGCCAGGATGTTCGCCGAGCTGGTGTAGACGTACTGCGGGACCCCCAGGATGATCGCCTTGGTGATGCCGGCCCAGGGACCGGCGGCCTGGAAGTTGTTGTCCTGCGAGGGATACGCGCCGCCCGGCACGTGCCAGACCGCCGGGCCGCCGGAGTCGCCGGCCTTGTTCTTGGCCCAGGACTGGTAGACGCCGTCGGAGTTGCTGGTGATGCGCCCGTACCAGACGCCGAGCTGGCCCGACACGACCAGCTCGTTGGTGTTGTTCAGCGCGGCGCCGATCAGGCGTTCGCTGTCCAGCGGCGGATTCGGCGCGTTGGGGCTGGGCTGCCCGTCGGGGACCTCCATCACCCCGGTCTCCTTCAGGTGCGGCCCCTGCGAGGACAGCGTCACCGCCGGCACCAGCTCGATGATCATGTAGTCCTTGGTCAGGTGACCGGTCATCGAGCCTTCGGGGTCCTTGAAATAGCGCACGTATCCGATGGGCCCGAACCCGGTGTCGCCGCGGTCGTAGACCGGCTGGATGTTCTCCGGCAGGTCGCGGTCGGCGTACTTCTTGCTCGGATCGGACAGGCAGTGCCCCGCGGAGACGGCGATCTTCCGCGCGTACTTGTCGGTGCCGACCGCCCCGATCGTGCAGAAGGCGTTGGGGTTGGCCGGGCTGAAGATGATCTGCATGGCGTTGAACACGCGTTTCCCCGGCTCGGCCTGGGCACTGCCCGCGCCGAGGGAGCCGGTGGCCGCCAGGAGGACGCCCAGCACGGAGATGATGAGCCGCTTACGCACGCGCGCTCCTTGCTTCGGTCGCGTCATCCCTGGTCACACAGCGCGGTGTTCATCGGAACCCGTTCGTTCATGCCGGGCCCGCCACTGCCGCTGCCCGAGCTCGAGCCGGCCGTCGGCGTCACGTTGAGGGTGGCGAAGGCGGACCGGCCGCCGGTGGTGGCCGCGGCGATGGAGGTGTAGCCGGGCCATTGGCCGTAGTGGCCCCAGGCCTGCCCGCCGCAGGGCAGCGTGAACCGGACCAGGCCGAGGCCGAAGTAGTCCCCGGACAGCTTGTCCGGGACCGGGGCGACCGTGAGCATCTCGGCCAGCTGGGCCGGCGGCACGACCTGGCCGGCCAGCAGCGCCTGCAGGAAGCGGGTCTGGTCGGCCCCGCTGGAGACCAGGCCGCCGCCGGACCCGCCGACGCTCGGCTCGGCCACCTCGGTGACGTCGACGAAGAACAGCGACCCCAGGATCTTCTTGGTCAGGTACCCGCGTTCACTGCCGGCCGGCATGGTCTTGTCGCCGGGCGTGGGCAGGTAGGTGTTGGCCAGGCCCAGCGGGGTGGTGATCCGGGCGGCCAGTTCCTGCGCGTAGGAGTGGCCGGTGACCTTCTCGATGATCATGCCGGCGAGGATGGCGTTGGTGTCCGAGTACTGGGTGCTCGTGCCGGGCGCGAACAGCGGCTTCTCGGCCAGGCCCCAGGAGGCCACCTCGGCCAGGGTGTGCGGGTGGAGCTGGTTGGCCGGGTTGAACCCGCCGCCGAGGGTCATGTAGTCGGCGATCCCGCTGGTGTGGTTCAGCAGCTGGCGGACGGAGATCTTGCTGCCGTCGTAGCCGTTGCCGTCGACCACGCCCGGCAGATAGGTCTCGACCGGGGTGTCCAGGCTGACCCGCCCCTCCGCGACCAGCTGCAGCACCATCGCGGCGGTGTAGGTCTTGGTCAGGCTGCCGATGTGCGCGCGGGTGTCCGGGCCGATCGGCTGGGCCTTGCCGATCACGCCGGTGCCGCTGGTCACGCTCCAGAGCGCGGCGTTGTCGCGGACGGTGATGCCGGCGCCGGGAGCCTCGTTCGTGATCTGGTACTGGGTCACCGCGTCCTGGGTCGCGGCGTGCGGCGCGGGGTCCGCGGCCGCCGAGGGCGCCAGCGCCACCGCCGTCACGACGACCACGGCGCCCGCCGCTGTCAGTGACCACCTGGACGGTCTGGACCTGGTAAGCAACATGTCTCCCCTTCGATCATCGGCTTTTGGCTTCGCGCGAGGTTAGCCAGAGGCGATGAATTCAGGATGAAACGGACGGCGCTGGCCCGCTCCGCCGCCCGCCACTGCCTCCGGGCAGCAGCGGGGAACGCGCCCCCATGAGGTGAAGTCACAGCGGACCAGGTCATCGTGCACCGGTGGTCCCGACTGAAGGTGGAATCACGCGACGCTGGCCCCGGTCCCAGGGGTTGCTCGCTATGCGCCGGGGTCAGGCGGCTTCCTCGCGTCCGTCCCCGCCTGCGACGTCGCTCGCCCGGCTTTCGTGCAGTGGCGGTGGTGTTGTCGCATACACCTGCCCCGTCGGGGTGGTGATCGTGCCTTCACCACCGGGCGTTGAGGTGATGAACCAGCCTGGTTCGTCTTTGAGGCGGTGGTGTCGTCGGCAGCGCGGGCCGAGGTTGTCTTCGGCGGTGTGGCCGCCTTGCGCGAAGTCGCGGGTGTGGTCGATGTCGCTGTACTGGGACGGGCGGTGGCAGCCGGGGTGCTGGCATACCCGGTCCCGTGCTTGCACGAGGTCGGCGAGGGCGGCTGGTGGCCGGTAGCGGGTGCGGCCGACGCTGAGGACTTGCCCGGTGTCGGGTTCGGTGATGATCCGCCGCCACACCGCATTCGAGTCCGCCGCAAGCTCCCGCGCCAGCCACGCCGGGACCGTGCCGCAGCCCGATAGTTCGGCGGGGTCCTCGTTCAACCCGGCCAGCGTCAAAAGGTCCACATACAGGTAGACAACAGGCTTCACGCCACTGTCACCCGGTGACCGGTTCAGCAGCCGATCAACCAGAACATCCGCACGCAACTGCTCCAACGTCCTGGCCTCGCCTCCGCGACGGAGCTTCCGCGCTTGGTGGTCGAGGGAGGTGTAGATCGCCGACGCTTGTTCCACGGGCAGATCACACAGCAGGGTGGACATCGTCTCGTCCTGATGAATCAGGCACACGTTACGGTCACGCCGCCGCGCGCGGGATCTTCGCTCATATCCTTCGGCATCCACCTTTTGCACCACCCGATTCACCGCCGCCCGTAACGACGACGGATTCTTCCCCGCCAGCCGGGTCGCGACAATCGCATCAACCTGACCGGCCATCTCATCGGACAGGGCAATGGTCGGCTCGAATACCATCCGCGCCTTGAAACCATCGATCTCCCCACGGCGGAATGCTGCGAACGTCGCCGGTAACCGGGCGGTCAGTGCTTGCGCCAACGCAATATCAGCCCCGGCGCGGCGTTCTGTCATCGACAGCTCCAACGCCAGCTCCGCCGCCACCGACCGGGCAGAACCACCTGTCGCCGCGAACAATGCGACATCGGCTGCCTGCTCGGCCTCCAGCTGTGCTACCCGGACGGCCCGTTCATGAATCCGAGACAAAACATCAGCTAGTCCATTTAAAGCAGCATCCTCATAATTGCTCACTCTTCAATTTTACCGACGCCACCCATCAAAAACGTCACCGAATCGAGTGAACATCAGGTCCACCAGAATTCGACTGAAAGCAGCACTCACCCTCCACCGGTTGACAACGAGGCTTACAAGAGCCGGAGCGTTCGCTGGAATTCGGCGCATCGCCGAGTCGCCTGCTTGCTTTACCCACCGTTTATTTGGTGGGCCCAGTTTGGCGGCGGTAGCTGCCCGTTTCGTGCGCGTGGCGTCGTCGGTTCCTGTTTCGGCAACGCGACATACTGTCGAGACGAGCCACCAGGCGACTGGTGTCAAACGGCAGACAATCCGCTATCACCTCTCGGCAGTGCCGGGAGAGCGAGGCCCGCCTGCGAGGCGTGCTCGGCTCCCGTAGTTCGCCAAGGTAAGCAGCGACCCATCCATCGAGAGCCGATAAGCCGCCGACGTGCCGAACCCGGGCGGGACCATCGCCCGGTTCCGGGCCTCGACCTGAACCCCACCGGCACCCCCCGTCAGGCACGCGGCTCAATAAGCTCGACCACCTGCTCACTCCACGCCCGGATCACCGCGGCCTGCTCAGGCGTGACCGAGTCGAAGAAGTAACGCCGGATGTTGCCGGCATGTCCGCGCACGGCGCCCTGCGCGACGCGGCGGCCCTCGGCGGTCAGGCCGATCCGGGTGCGGCGGCCGCCGGCCCCGGACTCGGTGCGCTCCACGAAACCGCGGTTCTCCATGCGCGTCAGCTGGTGCGAGACGCGGCTCTTCTCCCACGCGAGCGACTCGGCCAGCTCACCGACGCCCAGGTCGCGGCCGGGCGCCCGCTGCAGCGTCACGAGCACGCTGAACTCGGCCTTCGAGATGCCGGAGTCACGCTGCAGACCGCGCTCGAGCTCCCGGGCGAGCAAGCGCTGCGCGCGCATCCAGCCGTCCCAGAGTGCCCACTCCTCGGGGTCCAGCGCCGTGGTCTCCGCCATGGCGGGAGCGTACCCGGGCAGACCTGTAGTTGACGCATCAACTCCACCGCGCCTAGAGTTGACGCATCAACTGTTTCGGGAGGGACACCATGATCTTCGGCAGCGCACGACCCGGCCCAGCAGACCGGCGCCCGACCAGGACGCTGCTACGCGGCGGCATGGTGGTCAGCTCGGACCCGGCCGTCGGTGATCTCCCGCAGGGCGACGTGCTGATCGAGGACGGCCGGATCGCCGCGGTCGCCCCCACCGTCACCGCGGACGACGCCGAGGTCGTGGACGCGACGGGCAAGATCGTCATGCCCGGGTTCGTGGACACCCACCGGCACACCTGGCAGACGGCGTTCCGCGGCGTCGGCGCGGACTGGACGTTCGACCAGTACCGCGCCGCCATGCACGGCACGTTCCGGCCGCACTACCGGCCGGAAGACGTGTACCTGGGCAATCTGCTCGGCCGGATCGAGGCGCTCGGCTCGGGCATCACGACCATGCTCGACTGGTTCCACTGCGCCGACCGCCCGGAGAACGCCGACGCCGCGATCCAGGCCTTGCGCGAGGCACCCGGCCGCTCCCTGTTCTGCTACTGCGCCGCCGGTCCGGACATCAGCCCCGAGATCACGCGCGTGCGGTCGCAGCTGCCCGGCGACGGTCTGGTGCTGGGCCTGCGCGGCCCGCTACTGACCACAATGGACACCACCGCCGACGATGTCGCGCTGGCGCGGGAACTCGGGCTCCGGGTGAGCGTGCACCTCCACGGCACCACCGGCTGGCCCGACGGCGACCGGCTGGTCGCCGGGATGCGGGACCGCGGGCTGCTCGACGACCGCACGACCTTCGTGCACGGCAACGGCATCTCCGACGACCAGCTCGCGATGATGGCCGACGCGGGCTGCTCGGTGTCGGTCAGCCCGGACGTCGAGCTGAAGATGGGCTTCGGCTGGCCCGAAACCGGCCGGCTGGTGGCCGCCGGGATCCGCCCGTCGCTGTCGATCGACGACTGCCCGTCGGCCGGCGGCGACATGTTCTCCACCATGCGCACGGCGTTCGCGGTGCAGCGCGGCCTGGACGGCGGCCTCACCGCGCGGGACTTCGTCGGGTTCGCCACGGTGGACGGCGCCCGTGCCTGCGGGCTCGACGCCCGGATCGGCAGCATCACCGTCGGCAAGGACGCCGACCTGATCCTGCTCGACGCCGAGGACCCCTCGGTCTTCCCGGTCGGTAACCCCGCCGGCACGATCGTCGCCGCCGGCCATCCCGGCATCGTGGACAGCGTTTTCGTCGCCGGCCAGGCGGTCAAGCGGAACGGCCGGCTGCTCGGCGTCGACCTGCCGGCGTTGCGCGCGCGGGTGCTGGAATCCCGCGACCGGATCGCCGCGGCCGCCGGCGTCGCGATCGACGGATCGTGGACGCCGCCGGTTCGCTGACTCCCCCGGGGACCAAGCCTCACGACCAGAACCCCGGCCCGATCACCCTGCACCGCGGCCTCCCCGGCCGGTGCGGTTAGCCTACGGGAGGAAAGCGAGGCTGAAGTGACCGAAATCCGCGGCTACTGCACGCTCTGCAAATCCCGGTGCGGCGCCATTTACACCGTCGAGCCGGGCGCGCTGGTCGGGGTGCGGCCGGACCCCGACCACCCCACCGGCGCGGCACTGTGCCCCAAGGGCCGGGCGGCGCCGGAGCTGGTGCACAACCCCGCCCGGCTGACCCGGCCGTTGCGCCGCACCACTCCCCGCTCGGACCCCGACCCGCGGTGGCGCGAGATCGGCTGGGACGAGGCGATGACGGAGATCGCCGGGCGGCTCGCCGAGTACCGGGACACGACCGGGCCGGAGTCGGTGGCGTTCTCGGTCACCTCCCCGAGCGGCACGCCGATGAGCGACGCGATCGACTGGGTCGAGCGGTTCATCCACCTCTACGGCAGCCCGAACACCAGCTACTCCACCGAAATCTGCAACTGGCACAAGGACTACGCGCACGCGTTCACCTTCGGGACCGCGCTGCCCGCGCCGGACTACCGGGGCACCGAGCTGGCGGTGCTGTGGGGGCACAACCCGGCCAAGACCTGGCTGGCCCAGTCGGCCGCGCTGGCCGAGGCGCGGGCCAAGGGCGCGCGCCTCGCCGTGATCGACCCGCGCCGTTCGGCCAGTGCCATGCAGGCCGACCACTGGCTGCGGGTCCGGCCGGGCACCGACTGCGCGCTCGCCCTCGGCCTGGCCGACCTGGTGCTGGAACGCCACGGCGGCGACGACGCGTTCCTGCGCTCGTGGACCAACGGCCCGCTGCTGGTGCGCGAGGACAACGGCCGTTTCCTGCGCGCCGCCGACCTCGCCGAGGACAACGGTGACGGATTCGTGGTCTGGGAGCAGGATCAAGGCCCCGCCCGTTACGACACAGCTCGCCAAGCCGTTGCCCCGGAACGCTTCGCCTTGCGCGGGACCTACCGCGTGCCGACCCGGTCCGGCCCGGTGACCTGCCGCCCGGCCTTCGACCGCTACGCCGCGGCAGCCGCGGAATGGCCGGTGGACCGCACGGCGGCCATCACCGGGGTCGAGCCGGCCGTCTTGACCGCGTTCGCCGACGACCTGGCCACCGCGACGTCGGTCAGCTACGCCACCTGGACCGGCGTCGGCCAGCACACCAACGCGACCCAGACCGAGCGCGCCATCGCCACGCTCTACGCGCTCACCGGTTGTTACGACTCCCCCGGCGGGAACACCGTCCTGCCGAAGCTGCCGTTGACCTCGGTCGCGGCGCCGCTCGTTCCCGCTCAGGCCGCGAAAGCGCTCGGCCTCAAGGAATTCCCGCTCGGCCCACCGGCGTCCGGCTGGGTCACCGCGCGCTCGCTGTGCTCCGCGATCATCGACGGCGACCCGTACCGGGTCCGCGCCCTCATCTCCTTCGGCGGGAACCTGCTGCTGTCCCAGCCCGATCCCGTCCGCACCGCCGAAGCCCTGCGGCAGCTGGAGTTCGGCGTCCACATCGACCTGTTCATGAACCCGACGGCCCGCTTCGCCGACATCGTGCTGCCCGCGAACACGCCCTGGGAACGGGAAGGGCTGCGCGCCGGCTTCGAGATCTCCCATGCCGCGCAACAACGACTCCAGCTGCGACCGCGGATGCTCGAGCCGATCGGTGAGTCCCGGTCCGACCTCGACATCGTCTTCGACCTGGCGACCAGGCTCGGGCTCGGCCGCGAGTTCTTCGACGGCCACATCGAAGCGGGCTGGAACCACCAGCTCGAGCCGCTCGGGCTGACCGTCGCGGACCTGCGCGACCGGCCGGGCGGGATCGACGTGCCGCTTCCGCTCCAGCACCGCCACTACGCCGAGACCGCCTCCGACGGGCGGGTGACCGGCTTCGCCACCCCCACCCGGCGAGCGGAGTTCTACTCCGAGCGGCTGCTCGAACACGGCTACGCCCCCGTGCCCGCCCACCAGGACCCGTCGGCCGACCCCCGCTTCCCGTGGACCCTCACCTGCGCCAAAAACGGGTACTACTGCCACAGCCAGCAACGCGGCCTCACCTCGCTGCGCAAACGCTCCCCCGAGCCCGTCGTCGAGATCAGCGAGCAGATCGCGGCGGCCCGCGGCATCAGCGACGGTGACCTCGCGGAGATCCTCACCCGCCGCGCCGTCGTGCGGATGCGCGCCCGGATCGACCCGGGCCTGCACCCGGACGTGATCGTCGCCGAGTACGGCTGGTGGCAGAGCGCGCCCGACCTGGCCCTGCCCGGTTCCGACCCGCTGGCCGACGGCGGGCAGAACTACAACCTGCTCGTCGACGACACCGTGCACGACCCGGTCAGCGGTTCCATGGCGCTGCGCGCGGCCGCCTGCGAAATCCGCCGGGCGCCGGACGACACGTGGGCCGGCCAGCGCGAGTTCGTCGTCGAAGCAGCCGACGCGGTGACGGCGGACGTCCGCGAGCTGCTGCTGCGTCCGGCCGACGGCGGGGCGCTGCCGGACTTCCGGCCCGGCCAGCACATCACCATCGCCGAGGCCGGCGACCCGGGCACCAGCCGCGCGTACTCCCTCACCGGCGCCGCGCACGGCGACGGCCCGGGAACCTACCGCCTCGCGGTGCGCCACATCGACGGCGGGACCTTCTCCCCGATCGTCCACACTCGGCTCGTGCCCGGGGCCCGGGTGCTGGTGACCGCGCCGGCCGGCCTGTTCGCCATCCCGGTCGACCACACCCAGCCGGTGGTGCTGCTGGCCTCGGGCGTCGGCATCACGCCGTTCCTCAGCTATCTGGAAACCCTCGCCGCCAGCGGCGGCTCGGTGCCCGAAGTCGTTCTGCACTACGGAAATCGCCACCGCCGCAGCCACGCCTTCGAGGCCCGGCTCCGCGAGCTGCGAGCGTCGATCCCCCAGCTACGCGTGATCGATTACCACAGCCGGCCGGACGCCGACGAGGAGATCGGCGTGCACTACACGACCTACGGCCGGCTCACCGCCCAGCACATCGACGAAAGCCTGATCCGCCGGCGCGCCCGGTTCTACCTGTGCGGGCCCGAAGCGATGCTGGACGCGGTGATCACCGGGCTGACCGCGCGCGGGGTGCCCCGCTTCGACATCTTCGCGGAGAAGTTCCACGCCGAGGCCCGGGTGGTCGAAGTCCCGGACGGGACCACCGCCACCGTCCGTTTCGCCCGCTCGGCCCGTGAGCTGACCTGGACCAAGGGCGACGGCACCCTGCTCGAGCTCGGGGAGAAAGCCGGCCTCACCATGCCCAGCGGATGCCGCCTCGGCCAGTGCGAAAGCTGCGCGGTCACCGTCCTGGAGGGACAGGTCGCCCACCTCGTCACGCCGGCCGACGACCTCCCCGACGACCGATGCCTGACCTGCCAGGCGATGCCGATGTCGGACGTCGTCCTGGATGTGTAGGAGCCGCCGGGGTCACCGCGCCGGGTCGAGCAGGTACGCGACCTCCCGGGCCTGGGTGCCCGGGTCGTTGAACCACGCGGTGTGGCCGACGCCGTCCCAGGTGAGCAGCTTCGAACCCTGGATCTGCGCAGCGAGCCCAACGCCCCACGGGTACGGGGTGGCCGGGTCGTTCTTGCCGCTGACGACCAGCAGCGGCGGGGCGCCGCGCACCGGGGTGGGGCCCCACGGGTTGGCGGCGCGGATCGGCCAGCCGAGGCACCCGGACTGGACGTCCCAGGCCTCGACGAAACCGCGGGTGATCGGCGCGGCCCGGCGGATTTCCTCCTGCCGGGACAACAGGTCCCGGTAGCCGCGGACGTCCGAGGGGAAGTCGTGACAGGTGATGGCCCGGTACGACGGGTCGCTGGCCGCCGGGTGCGCGAACAGCCCGGCGTCGGGGCTGGGGGCGATGGCCTTGGCCAGGCCCGTCGCCAGCGTGCTCCAGTTCCGGGGCAGGGCCAGCAGGGAATAGCCGGCGTAGGCGATCTGCGGGACGGTCGCGCCATCCGGGGAACCCGCGGCCGGGATGGGCGCCCGGCTCGCGCGGTCGAGCAGCGCCCGGTACTCGGCGGCGATGTCCTTGCCCCGCAAGGCACAGTCCTCAGTGGACTGGCACCACGCGGCGAACTTGCCGAACACGGTTTCCTCGACGCGAGCCTCGTCGAGGGCCATCCGGCGGGACCGGGTGGTGTGGTCGACGGCGCCGTCCAGCACCGCGGCCCGGACCCGGTCCGGGTACAGCTGGGCGTACGTGGCGCCGAGCAGCGAGCCGTAGGACAGGCCCAGCCAGCTGACCTTTTCGGTGCCCAGCGCGATCCGCACCGCTTCGAGGTCCCTGGCCACGCTGACCGTGTCCACGTGGTCGATCAGCGGGCCGGTGGCCCGGCGGCAGCCTTCGCCGACGTCGCGGTTGTACGCGACGAGCCGGTCGTACTCCGCGCGGGTCCGCGGGAACTGGGTGACCTTCGGGTCCATGGTCGGCTTCTCGCAGGCGATCACCGGCACGCTGTCGCCCACGCCGCGCGCGTCCACACCGACGATGTCGAACCGGTCCCGCAGGTCCTTCGGGAACATCAGGTCCGCGGACTCCTTCAGGTACGGCGCCGCGGGGTCCCCCGGCCCGCCCGGGTTGAACAGCAGCGACCCGATCCGGTGCGCGGGATCGGCCGCCTTGAGCCGGCTCACCGCCACCGTGATCCGCGCGCCGCCCGGGTTCGCCCAGTCCAGCGGCACCCGCAGCGAGCCGCACTCGGTCCCGTTCCCGGCGCAGGGCCGCCATTCCGGCGGAGTCACCCGGAACGAAGCCACCGGATCCGGGTTCCCCGCCGCTTGGGCCGCCCCGGTGACCGCGGTCGCCATCACCGCGCCGGTCAGCGCCAGTGCCAGAACGCGTCGCATTTCTCTTCCCCCTGTGCGTGTCCGTCAACACCGACGATCATGGCACGCTGTCGTCAGCCTCGGTGATGACAGAACTGCCGTCTTCGCGCATGAAGCGCAGTGCGCTGTCACCGGATTTCGCGTCGAGGTGCCGGAGGAAGTGCGCGCGAACGGATTGAGCGTGCGCGGGCAAAGCCGATTCGTACGTTCGCTGTCCTGTGTCGGTGAGGGAAATCGTCATGAGGCGGCCACGCCCGGCCGCGGCCCGATCGACGAAGCCCCGCTTCTGCATCCGCGCGAGCTGGTGCGACATCCGGGTCGCGGTCCAGCCGACCAGTTCGCCGAGCTGCTTCTGGCTCATCCGCTGCCCCTCGGACTCGTGCAGGCGGGCGAGGATCTGGAAATCGGCGCCGGAGAGCCCGGCCGCGGCGAACAGCTCACGCTCGACGGCGGAGGTCACGCTTCCGCTGAAGCGCACGAAGGCCCGCCAAAGCTCCTTCTCGCGGGCGGACAGCGCGGCCTCGCGGGGATTGGGTCCCATCACTCTCCCTGGCTGATCTGACGTCGTGACGGTAGTATCGCCTCCACGACTTGATACATCAAGTTGACACGTCCAGGAGGTTCGCGATGCAGACGGTGGCAGTACTGGGGACCGGCGGAGCGGGGTCCGCCATGGCGCGGCGGCTGCTGGAGCTGAAGTTCCGCGTCCACGCGTGGAACCGGACCGAGTCCCGGGCCCGGCCGCTCGAAGACGACGGCGCGCTGGTCTTCCCGACCGCGGCGGAAGCGGTGCGCTCGGCCGGCGTCGTCATCGTCACGGTGTACGACGCGGACGCGGTGCTCGACGTTCTCGGCCAGATCGCCGGGGCCGTCGAGCCGGGCGCGGTCGTGCTGCAGAGCGCGACCGTCGGCCCGGTCATCGGCGAAATCGCCGAGACCGCGACGCGCCTCGGCGTGACGATCATCGACGCGCCGTTCTACGGCAATCCCGGCCCCGCCCGGCGCGGCGAGCTCACGCTCATGGTCGCGGGCGCCCCTGAGCACAAGAAGGCGGTGACTCCCGTGCTCGAGGCGCTCGCGTCGAACATCGTCGACGTCGCCGATCAGCCCGGCCCGGCGAGCCTGCTCAAGCTCACGTGCAATGCGTGGCTCCTCGGGACGAATGCGATGGCCGTGCAGGCCGCCGTCCTGGCCGAGTCCTTCGGCCTGGACCCCGAGTTGTTCCTGCGGGCGGTCAGCGGGTCGAAGGCCGACAGCGAGTACCTGCACTACCGTGCCGATCACCTGACCAGGAAGACCGACGAGGTACTCAGCCCGGTCCGCGCGGCGATCAAGGACCTCGGGCACATCCGTTCCGCGGCCGCCTCGGCGGGGGCGTCGGACATCCTCCTGGCGCCGCTCCAGGAAATCTACGACCGCGCCGTCGAAGCCGGCCTCGGTGATCAAGACTCCACCGCAATCCGTGCGGTATTCGCACGGTGACGAACTCAAGCGCGACTTCGGTGTTCCCGTCGCGCCATTACCTCGCCGAGTGAGGCTGGTGGGCTCCGCCCATACGGCAGAGCCCGCCGGCCTCACTCGGTGAATCAAACCTTGGCGACGGCCTTCTTCCGGGGCGCGCGCTTGCGGGCCGCCGCGGTGGTCTTGGCGGTGACCACCGGCGCACGCTGCGCCTCTTCGTAGGCCGTCTCCACATCCGACGGCAGCCGGCCGCGATCGGCGACGGCGAACCCGTTCTCCTGGGCCCACTGGCGGATCTCGCGATTGCGCTCCCGCTCCGCCCCGGTCGGGGCCTTCCGCTCGACCGCCGACTCGCCGACCGCGAGCCGGACCTTACGGCCGCCGACCCGGCGGGCGTAAGAGATGAAGCGGGCCAACGCGTCCCGCAGGTCGTCGGCGTTCTCGTCCGACAGGTCGATCTCGTACAACACGCCGTCCAGACCGAAAGGGACAGTCTGCGTGGCGGTGCCGCCATCGAGATCGTCGACCATCGCCACCAGGATCTTTTGTGCCATCGTTCGGTGCCCTCCAGAAGTCCACGGCCGGACCACCGGTCCGGTCCGATCACACGTTACCGGACCACTGCGGACGGAGAACAACGGAATGGCCCGGCAGTTCGCCGCCGAGGGCGGGTAACCGATTTCCGCGGCCGACGGGACGGCGGATTCCGCTGCGGACGGTGACCGAGTCCGAAGTAGACCGTCCACGGGAACCGGTGCCGGAACGACGAATGGCGCCGGCCGAGGAACCGGCCGGCGCCATTCACGCGAACTGCCTGGGCCGTACTACGAAGCCGGGGTGATCACGATCGCGTTGATCTGGGGCTGGTCCGCGGAACCGCGGGTGAAGGCGATGGTCGCCGTGCCGTCCGCGCCGACCGTGACCGGGAAGTCCTGTTCGACGCCGAACGCCGCCGGGCCGTCCGCGCCGTGCTGGATGGCGGTGCCGGAGATGTCGAAGTCGGTGAGCACCCGGGTGCCGTCGAGGTCGACGTTGAAGGCCCGCTTGCCGGCGCCGATCCAGTGCCAGTCGAGGAAGTACAGCCGGACCTGGTAGGCCGCGCCCGGGGTCAGGCCGGGCACGGTGTAGGTCGAGTCGGTGAAGCGCGAGGTGTTCCAGATGTCGGCCGGGATCGGGTGGGTCACGGTGCTGCTGAAGTTCGGCAGGCTGGGCCGGTCGGCCGGTTTGCTGTCGGGGATGCCGCCGGTGCCGTAGGAGTCGGCGACGAACCCGCTGCCGCCGTTGCCGCCCACGTCGATGGAGACCCCGCCGGCCAGCGGCGGTGTGTCGGCGTAGGCGGCGCCGGTGGCGAACACCGTGCCGAACAGCGCGGCCGACACCGCGGCCGTCAGGGCGAACAGTCTTCGACGGCCGACCAGGTTGGTACTCATGAATTTCTCCCGTCACGCTGAAGAATCACACCGAAGAATCCGAGGCGGTCTCGATACCTGCGAATGCGGTTTGACGCTACCGGGGATACAAAGGGTAAAAGAGGTACGAATCCTGCCCCGGCGGAGCACCGCCGTGGCGGATTCGCCGGGGACCCCTCCCAGCGCCGGTGTGGCAGGCTGACCGGGGAAGACAGCTTCACCTTGGTGTGTCGGCGGTGGCAGGAGGAACCCGAGTGGGCAGGGGCTGGCGGCTCGGCCGCAAGGACCGCGGCGCGGGGTCGCCGACGTCGGTCCCCGGGCCGGGCGGCGGCGCGGGGTCGCCGACCTTCGTGCCCGGACCAGGCGGCGTCGCGGCGGCGGACCGGCGCGGCGACCCGCGGAAGATCGGGCGCTACCGCGTGCTGCGGCGGCTCGGCGCGGGCGGCATGGGCACGGTCTACCTGGGCGCCGGCAAGGACGGCCGGCCGGTGGCGGTCAAGGTCATCCGCGCCGAGCACGCCGCCGACCCGGTGTTTCGCGCGCGGTTCCGGCACGAGGTCGAGGCCGCCCGGCGGGTAAGGCGGTTCTGCACCGCCCCGATCCTCGACGCCGACCCCGACGCCGATCCGCCGTACCTGGTCACCGAATTCGTCGACGGCCCCAGCCTCCACGACCTCGTCGCCACCGCCGGACCGCTGCGCAGCGCGGATCTGGAGGCGCTGGCGGTCGGCGTGGTGGCCGCGCTGACCGCGATCCACGACGCGGGGGTGGTGCACCGCGACCTGAAGCCCGCGAACGTGCTGCTGTCGCCGTTCGGGCCGCGGGTGATCGACTTCGGTGTCGCCCGGGTGACCGACCTGACCCGGCTCAGCGTGGACGGCGAGCTGCTGGGCACGCCCGCGTTCATGGCGCCGGAGCAGGTACGGGCCGAGCCGGTCACGGCGGCCGCCGACGTGTTCGCCTGGGGCGCGGTGGTCGCGTTCGCCGCGCGGGGCGCATCGCCGTTCGACGGGGACTCGGTGGCGGCCGTGATCCACCGGATCCTCACCGGGGAGCCCGAGCTGGACGGGCTGGACGGCGCGCTGCGCGACCAGGTGCGGGCCGCACTGGCGAAATCCCCCGAGCACCGCCCGACGGCCCACGACATCCTGCAGAGCCTGGTTTCCAGCGGCGCGCCCGCCGAAGTGCTGGACGCCGCGCCGAAGAGCGCTCCGGCGGACGTCGAGGTGCGCCGGGGCGAACCAAGCAGAGCTGAACCAAGCAAGGCCAAACCAAGCAGCGCCGACGAAGCCGAGTTCTGGTACCGCAAGGCCGCCGAGAGCGGCGACGTCGCGGCCATGGTCGAACTGGGCTCAGTGCTGAGGCTCCGCAAGGAGTACGACGGAGCCGGGCGCTGGTACCGCGAGGCCGCGGACCGCGGCTCGATCGGCGCACTGAGCAACCTCGGCCTCCTGCACCACGAACGGGGCGAACTCGACGACGCGGAACGCTGGTACCGCAAGGCGATCGACGCCGGCGTCCGCCCCGCGCTGGCCAACCTCGGCGGGCTGTACCAGGACCGCGAGGAGCTCGACGAAGCAGAGCGCTGGTATCGCAAGGCCGCGGACGCCGGATTCGCCGGGGGCATGGAGCGCCTCGGCGCGCTGCTCGAACGTCGTGGTGACACCGCCGGAGCCGAGCACTGGTACCGCGAAGCCGCCGACGCCGGCGACACCGTGGCCATGAAAAACCTCGCCGGTCTGCTCCGGAGGCGCGGCGAAGACTCGCACTGACCGGCTTTCTCCGAGGGGAGGAAGAGCGAGACCACCACGGTGACGCCGCGCCACCGCCGGCTCGGCACCTTAACCCGGCCCGGAGCCATTTCGCCGGCTCCCATCGGCTTCCTCCGCGTTCTCTTCGAAGCGAATTCTCCCCGCGAACTCGGCCCGCATTTCCGACACCACCAGAAATGCTGTTTCCCGGTAGACACAAGGCGTTTCACCACCACACTCGCATCCGCCGAATGGCCGAGTGCCCGTTACTCCATGTCCACCAAGCCAGAAGTAGCAAGGCCACTTCCGTCCGTGTTCGATCTGGTTTAGTGTTGTTCATTGTAGGTGGTTCTTGAGGTGGGGAGTTCGTAGTGGAACTTAGCCGCAGGACGTTCATGACCGGCACGGGTGCCGCCGCGGTGGGGTCCGCGCTGGCCTGGGGACTGGACCAGCCGAGCGCCGCGGCGGCCACCGGCGGGCCCCCGGGAAGCACCACCGGCAGCGTCGCCGACGGAGTGCTCAACCAGGGCGATCGCACCGTCGAGTTCAACCACGGCTGGAAGTTCCAGCTGGTGAACACCCAGGACGTCACCGATCCGTCCGGCCGGTACGGCAACTCCGGCGACCCGAAGGCCGCGGCCACGGCGTTCGACGACTCCGCGTGGCGGCAGCTCGCCCTGCCGCACGACTGGAGCATCGAGCAGCAGCCGGAGCCCGGCCAGCGCGACGGGACCGGCTATTTCCCCGGCGGGCTCGGCTGGTACCGCAAGACGTTCACCCTACCCGCGTCGATGACCGGAAAACACCTCACCGTCGATTTCGACGGCGTCTACATGAATTCGTACGTATACCTCAACGGTGAATTGCTGGGTAATCACCCGTACGGCTATACCGGATTCAGCTTCGACCTCACCGGCAAGGCCCACACCGACGGCCGCACCCCGAACGTGCTGGCCGTCGTGGTGCAGAACAAGCAGCCCAGCAGCCGCTGGTACTCCGGCACCGGCATCACCCGCAACGTGCACCTGACCGCGACGCACCCGGTGCGCGTCGGCCGCTGGGGCACCTTCGTCACCACCCCGGATCTGGGCCGCACGATCAAGAACGGTTACGCCACCGTGCGAGTCGAGACGACGCTGGAAGGCGCCGAGGGCAAGGCGGTGGAGGTGGTCTCCACGGTGCGCGACGCCGCCGGCCACACCGTCGCCACCGGGCACGGCCCGACCGCGGAGATCAAGCTCGCCGGCCCGCGCCTGTGGTCGGCCACCGATCCGTACCTGTACACGCTGCACAGCGAGGTCGTGCTGGACCAGAAGGTCGTGGACAGCTACGAGACCACGTTCGGCGTGCGCTGGCTGGGCTTCGACCCCGACGCCGGCGTCTCGCTCAACGGCACTCACCTGAAGCTGCAAGGGGTCTGCCTGCACAACGACCAGGGCGCGCTCGGCTCGGTGAACAACTACGACGCGCTGTGGCGGCAGCTGACCACGCTCCGGCGGGCCGGCGTCAACGCCTTGCGCACCTCGCACAATCCGCCGTCGCCGGAGCTGCTCGACGTCTGCCAGCGGCTGGGCATCGTGATGATGGTCGAGGCCTTCGACTGCTGGCACGTCGGCAAGCTCGACTACGACTACCACCTGTACTTCGACGAATGGTCGGACTCCGACCTCGCGGAGATGGTCCACGCGGCGAAGAACTGCCCCGCGGTGATCATGTGGTCGATCGGCAACGAGATCCCCGACTGGACCGAAGCGGCGAGCCTCCCGATCGAGCGGCGCCTGATCGACGGCGTCAAGAAGATCGACACCACCCGCCCGGTCACCGCGAACTGCGATCAGTACCGCGACCCGCCCGCGGCGGGTTCGCCGGGCGAGCAGATGCTGCAGAACCTCGACCTGGTGGGGTTCAGCTACGAGCCGGCCCGGGTGATGGACACGATGCACGCGACCTACCCGGCGAAGATGTTCTTCGAGTCGGAGTCCTCGTCGTGCACCTCCGCCCGCGGCGTCTACCAGGATCCGGCCTACGTCAACACCGGCCAGAACCACACCCCCGGCAAGCGGCTCCCGTCCGCCTACGACAACAACCTCTCGTCCTGGACGATGAGCCACGAATACGTGCTGAAGGTCGAGCGCGACCGGCCCTACAGCGCCGGGCAGTTCGTCTGGACCGGCACCGACTACATCGGCGAGCCGACGCCGTACGCGCAGTTCCCGGTGAAGACCTCCGCCTTCGGCCTGGTCGACACCGCCGGCTTCGCCAAGGACGCCTACTTCGCGTTCCAGTCCCAGTGGACGTCGGCGCCGATGGCGCACCTGGTGCCGATGGACTGGACCGGCCACGAGCCCGGCCAGGAGGTCGAGGTCCGGGCCTACTCGAACGTGCGCACCGTCGAACTGCTGCTCAACGGCCGTTCCCTCGGGACCAGGTCCTACGACGTCAAGACCACTGTGGACGGTGCGCGCTACCTGGAGACGACCGAGCCGACCGGCGACGACAAGAACTACCCGTCCGGCAGCTACACCAGCCCGAACGGCAGCAGCGGCAAGCTGCACCTGACCTGGCGCGTGCCGTTCCAGCCGGGGAAGCTGGCCTGCGTCGCCCGCGACGACCGCGGCCGGGTGGTGGCGCGTGACGAGGTCACCACGGCCGGCCCGCCGCTCGCGCTGCGCGTCACCCCGGACAAGCCGGTGCTCGCCGCCGACGGCAAGGCGCTGGCCTACCTCACCGTCGACGTGGTCGATCAGGGCGGGGTCGTGAACCCCGGCGCCGCCAATCCGATCACGTTCCGGGTGTCCGGCGCCGGCTCGTTCGCCGGTGCCGACAACGGCAAGGAGGACGACGGCGAAGGCTACACCGCCACCACGCACACCGCGTTCAACGGCAAGGCGCTGGCCATCGTGCGGGCCGGCTCCCGTCCCGGCGCGATCACGGTCACCGCGACCAGCCCCGGTCTCGCGCCGGCGACCACCACGGTGTTCGCGGTCGACGCGTCGGCGCGCGGGCTGGTCGCGACCCAGCCGGTGTCCGTGCGCACCGGCGCCGGCACGCCGCCGTCTCTGCCGGCCACGGTCGTCGGCGTGCACGCCGACGGGTCCACCACGCCGCTCGATGTCCGCTGGGGCACTGCGGGATCTTCCGGCGCGGCAACGTATTCGCTCACCGGAAGCGTGCCGGGCTCGCCGGTGGCCGCGCACGCCACCGTCGTCGCTTACGCGGTCGCGGCGGTCGAGCCTTACTCGACCGTGACCCCGGTCGGCGCGCCACCGTACCTGCCCGCGGTGGCTGTGGTGCGTTACACCGACGGCGTCACCCAGACCGTGCCCGTCAGCTGGGATGGCGTCGATCCGGGAAAGTACGCCCGGCCAGGTGAGTTCACGGTCGGGGGCAGCGCGGCCGGGGGCCGGGCCACCGCGACGGTCCGGGTCACCGATTCGTTCACGCCCGGCCGGAACATCGCCCGCGCGACCAGCCCGGCGAAGCCGAGCGCCGACGCCAGTTACTCCGGCAGCCCGGACAGCGGGCCGGCCGGCCTGCTCGACGGGGTCACCGCGTCCGGCGGCTGGTCGAACGCCTACACCAAGTCGGCCACCTACACCCTGCCCGCGGTGAGCAAGGCGCACGCCGGCGACTGGGTTTCGGTGAGCTGGCCGCAGGGGCAGCGGATCGGCACCGTGGTCGCCTACTTCACGATCAGCGCGTCACTGGTGCTGCCCCGGTCGATCACCGTGTCCTATTGGGACGGTGCCCGATGGCTGAAGGCGCGCGATCAGCAGGTGCGGTTCGCCACGCAGTCGAACGCGCCGACGACCATCACGTTCCAGCCGGTGAGCACGACGTCGATCCGGCTCGGCCTGACCAGCCCGGCGCCGGACACCGCCACCGGCTTCCTCCGGATCACCGAGCTGGAGGTGCCGGCGGACGAGATCACCGGCTGAGGCGGGGTTTCAGCGCGCGTCGGGCAGCCAGTGCCCGTGGATTCCGGCCGGCACCCGGCGGGGCAGTTCCACGGTGGCGACCGGGTCCTTGCGCAGGTCGGTCGCGTCGAGGACCAGCAGCTGCGACGCGTTGGCCTTCAGGTCGCTCACGATGGTGAGCAGGTACCCGTCGTCCTCGGCGGTGCCGTCCGCCGCGGGGACGAACACCGCCTCGCCCGGCATGCGGTGCTCGCCGTGGCCCAGCAGCTGCCGTTCGCCGGTGACGGTGTCGAACTTCATCGTCGAGTACCCCTCCTGGCCCGATCCCGGCAGCACCAGGGCGTAGCTGTACCGGTTGAGGGTGCCGGTGTGCTCGTCGTTGATGCTCGGGAACTCGGTCACCAGGTCGTCCAGCGGCTCGTCGGTGCCCCGGCCGGTGGCCGGGTCGAGGATCCAGCGGTGCAGGGTCGAGCCGCCGTCCAGGCTGACCCCGAAACCGGGCGCGCCGACCCACCACTTCCACGACGTCTCCCACGCGGAACGGTCGTACCGCGGGCCTTCGACGATCACGCGGCCCTGCGCGTCGGCGTAGGCGTTGGTGACGTGCAGGAGCGCGGCGGGCTCGACTTCGAACCAGGTGACGCCGCCGGGACCGGTCCGCGGCAGCACGCCGATCCGGGCCGGGTAGGTGTCGCTCCACCGGTACGGGATGCCGGACCGCTCGGCCGGGTCGAACACGAGCGGGAAGTCGAAGAACACGGCGTGCTCGGCGGTGATCGCGAAATCGTGCATCAGCGACGGCCCGGCGCCGGGCACCACCTCGGACCGGATGATCTCCCCGGCCGCGGAGGCGACGTAGTAGTTCAGATACGGCGGAAAGGGGCTGTAGCTGTAGAAGTGCAGCTCGCCGGTGACCGGGTCCACCTTGGGGTGCGCGGTCATCGAGCTGGTCAGCTTGCCGCCGAAGTCGTAGACGCCGACGGTGTCCAGCTCGGCGGTGACCTCCCACGGCAGGTTGGCCTCCTGCAGCGCCAGGTAGCGGCCGCCGTGGCTGATGATGCTGGTGCCGGCGGCGCTGACCTCCAGCTCGGTCCCGGTGAACGGCACGCCCTCCAGGTACGGCGTGCGCACCCAGCGGTTGCGGTACCACTCGGCCCGGCCGCCGGCCAGGCGCACGCCGTGCAGCATGCCCGCGCCGCGGAACCAGTGGCTCGGGGTGACGCCGGGCTTCGGGTTGTGGCCGTTGCGGAAGTAGCGGCCGTTCAGCTCGGCCGGCAGCGTGCCGGTGACGGTCAGCCCGTGGGCGGTCACCTCGTCCGGCACGGGTTCGAAATGGCCGCTGAGATACGGCACGGGGCGGTCGGCATTCATCGGAAAGTCTCGTTTCGTCGCACGGTAAGGAAAAGGTTCAGGGGGTCAGGACGACTTTCCCGGCCACCGTGCCGGATTCCGCCAGCCGCATCGCTTCGGTGATGCGCTCGAACGGCAGCACCGCGGCGGCCTTGGCGGTCAGCTCGCCGGCGCTCATCAGGGCGAAGACCTCACCCAGGTCCTCGCGCAGCCGGCCGTAGAAGACGCCGGAGTTCTTGACCCCGGTCCAGATGTTGAAGAAGTACGCGCTCCGGCCGTTCGGCGCCGCGTTCCAGACCGCCAGGCGGGCGATGATCTTGAGCACCGGCCACTGCTTGGACCCGCTGTCGTCCTTGGTCGACGCGCTGCCGTAGGAAACCAGCGTCCCGCCCTTGGCGAGCAGCTTCCACGAGTCCACGACACTGCGGCCGCCGATGTGGTCGAACACCGCGTGCACGCCGTCCGGCGCGATTTCCCGCACCCGGGCGGGCACGTCCTCGGTGCGGTAGTCGATCGGCACCACACCCTGCTCCATCAGCGCCTCGTGGTGCCGCGCGGACGCCGTCCCGATCACCTTCACCCCGGCGACCCTGGCGAGCTGCACGAGCGTCGAGCCGACTCCCCCGTTCGCCCCGTGCACCAGGATCGTCTGCCCGGCGTGGACCCGGGCCTTGCGGTACAGCATCTGCCACGCGGTGATGCCGTTGACCACGACCGTCTCGGCGTCGACGGCGCTGATGCCGTCGGGGACCGGGATCAGCTTGTCCGCGTCGAGGACCACGTGGCTGGCCCAGCCGCCGACCTTGACCAGCGCCGCCACGCGCTGCCCGGCCAGCGCCGGGTCGACGCCGTCGCCGGTGGCCAGCACGGTGCCGACCAGGTCGTAACCCGGCACGAAGGGGAACGGCGGCTGGTCGTAGTACTTGGCGCGGCGCATCTGCTGCTCCGCGAACGAGATGCCGGACGCCTCCATGTCGATCAGCACCTGGCCGGCCCCCGGCGACGGGACCGGGCCGCGCTCGATCCGGAAACCGTCGACGTCGACCTTGCCGGGCAGGACCACCTGGGTGAGCTGGGCGTTGCTGGTGTGGTTCACGATGTCTCCCGTTCGTTGCTGTTGCGTTAGTTATAGCATCTAACTCTCGGTGGATGCAATAGCCTTTCGGGCAGTTCCGTGAACCGGACAAGACAGCGGGCCGCGCTCCTCGAGGAGCGCGGCCCGCTGGCGTGAAGTGACGGACGGTGGCCGTCCACACTGTGGTCAGCCGAGGGAGTCCCAGAACCCGCACTGGTGTTCGGCGGCGAAGTCGACCGGCTGGATCGCGCCCGGCACGAACTGCAGGGCCGCGGTGCCGGTCCGAGTGGCCCGCGCCCAGTGCGGCGCGGCGGGCCGGTTCGGGTTCCCGGTCCACGCGAACCGGGTCCAGTAGCCGATCATGTCCGCCGCCAGCTGCCGCTGCGGCGGGGTCTTGAGCAGGTTGACCCCGCCGAGGTCGAAGAACGTCGGCAGGTCGGTGGCGTGCGCGGCGCCCTGGGGCAGCTCGGGCCGGTTGATGCCGTTGATATTGGGCGCGTCCGGGTCGGCGAATTCGTACGGGTAGACGGTCGTGTGCGCGGCGAGCTGCCGGCTCCCCATCGCGGTCGGGCAGGCCCACGCCCCGTCGGTGATCACCGTGGACCAGGCGAGCGCCGCCGACGGGTAGGCCGAAAGCGGGTACCGGGCGGCGACCTGGCCCGCGTGGTCGCCGAAGGCCTGCTGAATCAGCTGCGGGTAGCTCTGCGCGGTGACCGAGGCCGGATCGGCGACGATGGCGCCGCCGACGAAGGCGCGCGCCTCGTCGGCGTTCCCGCCGGAGATCACCGGGACCCGCGCGAACCGGCCGTCCCGCAAGGCGTCCGCCGGATTACGCGGGAGCAGCGGGGTGCCGTAGGCGAGGTGGTCCGCGAAGTCCACAGTGGACGGCAGCAGCTCGGCCATCGACTTGCCGCGCATGCAGTGCAGCACATCGGTGGTACAGCCCATGCTCGCGGCGTGCGAGGTGCCGTCGGCTTCGTCCTGCGCCAGTGAGGTGTAGGGCGTCTGGGCCGCTTCGCCGGGGAAGAGGCCGCCGGTCGGCCAGTCGAGCCGGCACGAGCCCGACGAGATCGCGGCCTTGTCGACGAGCCCGGGGGCCAACGGCGAGGTGAGCATCGCGCACACCGACATGCCCCCGGCGGACTCGCCGAAGACGGTGACGTTGCGCGGGTCGCCGCCGAACGCGGCCGCGTTGCGCTTGGCCCACTTCAGCCCGGCGATCTGGTCGGCGAACCCGAAGTTCCCGGAACCCGGCAGCCCGGGCAGGCCGAAGTAGCCGAAGACGCCGAGCCGGTAGTTCACCGTCACCACGATGACGTCGCCCTGGTCGGCCAGGCGCTGGGCGTTGTACGGGGCGCCGGCGCCGGTGGTGTAGCCGCCGCCGTGCCACCACACCATCACCGGCAGGCGGGCGCCCGGCCGTTCCTGCCGCGGCGTGGTCACGTTGAGGGACAGGCAGTCCTCGTTGATCGGCGGCAAGTTACCGGGGACCACGCCCTGCTGCGGGCAGGGGTTGCCCGCGGTCGTCGCTTCGCGGACCCCGGACCAGTGCGCCACCGGCTGCGGCGGCGTCCACCGCAGCTCGCCCACCGGCGGCTTCGCGTAAGGCACGCCGAGGAACTGCCGGGTCGAGCCGGCCACCAAGCCGTGCAGCTGACCGGAATCCACCGTCACGGTCAACGGCGCCTCGGGCGGCGTCGCGGCCGGGGTCGCGTTCGCCGGGACAACGGCACTGATCAACAACGCCGCCAGCGCGACGGCCAGGCCACCGGTCGCCCGGCCGCGCCGGTTCATCCGGGTCCGAGATCGGTTTCGGTCGGGACGGTTCATCGGGTCACCCCTGCTGCCGTTGCGGCGTCGAAGATCGCTTGCAGTTCCGTGGTGTAGGGCTCGGCCCGGCCGCCGCCGAGGATGTGCGCCAGCGCGCCGTCCAGCGCCGACCGGATCGTCGAGCACATGACGTCGACGTCGAAGGCGCGGAACTGGCCCTGGGCCTGACCGGCCCGCAGGGTGTCGGCGAGTTCGGCCATTTCCTGGCCGTGCCGCCGATGCCGGGCGCGCGACACCCCGTCGGCGGCCCGCGCGTCGGCATAGATCTCGGTCAGCGCGGCCATCGCGGTCGGCTGGGCCGCATAGAGTTCGACGCTGCCGCCGATGAAGGCCAGCACGGACTCCCTCGGGGTGCTCACCCGCGCCAGCTTGGGCGCGAGCGCCTCGGCACCGAGGTCGTAGACGGACTGGACGACCTGCTCGACGAGTTCGGCCCGGTCCCGGAAGTGATAGGTCAGCACCCCGCGACTGACGCCGGCCCGCCGCGCGATCCGCACCGTCGAGGCCCGCGCGAGACCGACCTCGGCGATCACCTCGATCGCACACTCGACCAGTTGTTTCCTGCGTGCGGCCTGGATGAACGACGCACCGTCGTCCGCTGTCCGTCCGGGCATGGGCAAAAATTTAGCAGGCCTGTTCATTTTTCACCAGCCCTGTCCGACGGCGCGACACGTCCGGGCGTTACGCCTGCTCCGGCGCCCGCCGTCCTTGTACGATCCCCGCGTGACCACACCGGACGGGATGACCGCCGAACAAGCCATCAACCGCATCGAGGCCGCCGGGCACCCGCGCCCCCAGGACCGCCGGCTGCACGCGCACGGCGCCGTCTACGAGGCCAAGTTCGTCCCGAGTGGACGGATCGCGCACCTGACCTCGGCCGCGCACCTCACCGCGGAGACCGGCGTGGTGGTCCGCTTCTCCAACGGCTCGCCGCAGTACGACGCCGACGACCGGACCCGCGGCATCCGCGGGATGGCCGTCAAGTTCCTCGACGGCGAAGGCAACGGCGTGCACGACCTCGTCGCCGCGAATTTCCGGGTGTTCCCGAGCAGCACGCCCGAGGGGTTCGTCGAGCTGGTGGAAGCGCTGTCCGCGACCGGCGAGGCCGGGCTGAAGGAGAAGCTCGCCGGCGGTGGCAAGCTCGCCGGTTTCCTGTTCCAGCACAAGGAAAGCCACGCCGGGATCAAGGCGTTCGTCTCCCGGCGCGCGCCGGCCGGCTTCGCCACCACCCGCTACGACGGGCTGCACGCGTTCCACTTCGCCGACGCCGAAGGCCACCGCACGGCGTTCCGCTACCGGCTCGTCCCCCAGCTCGGCGAGGTCGACCTCGAGGCGGACACCACGAAGCTGGAGCGGGGCTTCCTGCTCCCGGACCTCGACCGGCGCCTGGCCGGCGGGCCGGTGTCGTTCACCCTCGTCGTCCAGCTCGGCGAGCCGGGCGACCCCACCCACGACCCGTCGATCGCCTGGCCCGAGCACCGCCCGCTGCTGCCCGCCGGGGAGATCCGGATCGAGCGGCTCTCGCCGGAGTCGGCCGGGTGGGAGCGCCAGGTCTTCGACCCGACCCGGGTCGCGGCCGGGGTCGAGCTCTCCGACGACACCGTGCTGGCGTTCCGCCCGCTCGCCTACTCCGTGTCCGCGGAGCGACGGCTGAGCTGAGGCCCTGAAGGCCACCATGAGGGCATCTATGTCCCTCATGGTGGCCTTCAGGGCATGTTCAGGCCCGAGAGGACAGTGTGCGCTCCTTCGCGAGCTGCTCCAGGTGGCCCGCGGCGGCCGGGCTGCCCCCCGCCGCGTGGAAGGAAGCCGCGATCCTGCGAGCGGCCAGGCGGTACGCGGGATCGGTCAGCACCGCGTCGACGGCCGTGGTGATCCGTGGCGCGTCGGCCCGGCCGAAGCGCAGCCGGAGCCCGGCGCCCGCGTCCACGACCTGGCCGGCGACGATCGGCTGATCGTCGCGGATCGGCGCGACCACCAGCGGGAGACCGTGCCAGAGCGACTCGCAGACCGTGTTGTGCCCCGCGTGGCAGAGCACGGCGTCGACCCGCGCCAGCAACGGCAGCTGCGGGACCTCGGGACGGACCAGGACGTTCGGCGCGACCTCGCCGAGCACCCCGCCCGGGTCGGCGATCACCGCGCGCGCCCGGCCGGCCAGACCGGCGAACGCGGCGGCCACCGTGGCCAGGAACGCCGCTCCCGCATCGGTGTTCGCCGTGCCGAGCGATACCAGCACGGTCGGCTGCGGCGCGTCGAGCCACGCCCACGGGAAGTCCGATGTGGACGGACGGGCGGTGATCGACGGGCCGACCAGCCAGACCGGCCCCGCCACCGTGGCCGCGCCGAGCAGCTCGCGGGTGGTGAACGCCAGCACGCCGTGCGGGGAGAACCGGGGATCCGCCCGGCCCCGGCCGTCCGCGATCCGCGAGCGCAACGCCGTCAGCAGGTCGCCGACCCAGCTCGCGACCTTCGGCATGCCCGCGAGCGGGTCGAGCAGCTCGGCCGACGTCGTCGCCGAGGTCACCCAGGGCACGCCGCGGGCTTCCGCGATCAAGCCGCCCGCCAGCGCCTGCTGGTCGGCGACCACCACGTCCGGCTCGAACGCGCCGATCGCCGCGTGCACCCCGGGCGCCATCGCGTCGGCGAGCGGGATGAGGAAGTCCTGCCAGAGGAACTGCAGCGCCGCGGGGCCCTTGAGCCCGGGCGGACGGGCCGTCTCCGGCGGCAGCGCGCACGGGTACACCCGCGCGTCCGCGCCGGCCAGCCGTCGCAGCAGCTCGCCGTGCCCGGCCCAGGCGACCTCGTGCCCGCGCGCGGCCAGCTCGGCCGCGACCCCGGTGGCCGGGTTGACGTGCCCGACCAGGGGCGGCACCACGAACAGGAACCGGGCCACTAGCGCGCCCGCACCGGGACCCGCGAGGTGTCCCGGACCCAGTCGAAGATCAGCTCGATCGTTTCGGCCGTCCGCTCGACCAGCACCGAGTGCCCCTGGTCGGGCAGCACCTCGGTCCGGCACACGGCCAGGCTCTCCTGCAGGTGCGGCACCTGCGCGGAAAGCCCGGAGTCCGCGCCGAAGATGGCGAGCACCGGGCAGCGGACCGCGGAGAGGTCGTCGTCGATCGTGGCGCTGCGCGGGATGTCCTCGGCCATCGTGGTGACCTGGAGGACCTTGCCCGCCCCCTTCGACAGCCGGGCGGTGTGCGCGCCGTGGTGCTCCTTGATCCAGCCGATCACCTCGTCGAGGCCCAGCCGGTGCTTCGCGTCGGCCAGGCCGTCGGCCATGTGCCGGATCCACTCCTGCGTCGGCGGCTCGGCCTCGATCGCCACGACACCGGCGACCAGGTCCGGCCGGGCGGCGGCGAGGCCGTACGCCACCGAACCGCCGAAGGAGTTGCCCACCACGTACACCGGCCGCGTGACGCCCTCGGCTTCGAGCAGCGCGACCAGGTCGCCGATGAACTGCTCCAGCCGGTACCCGTCCGGCGGGCGGGTGGTCCGGCCGTGCCCGCGCAGGTCGTACATGATCACGTCGAGGCCGCGCTCGGCGAAGGCCGGGCCGAGGGTGAAGTAGTAGCTGGCGAGGCTGTCGGTGAGCAGGCCGTGGACGCACACCACGATCGGCGCTTCCTGGTTGGGCGCAGTACCGTGCAGTGGCGTTTCCGGGGTCAGCCGCTGGACGTGCACGTCCAGCTCGCCCGCCCGGACCCGGCTCACGGCGCGGCCCGCAGGGAACCGACGATGTAGCGGACCAGCTCGCCGATGGTCAGCGCGATGATCTCGTCCAGGTCGCGTTCGGCGATGAAGGTGGCGAAGTTGACGCGGTCGCCGTAGTGCTCGCGCAGCTGCCCGGACAGCGCCACCAGGTCGACGCTCTCAAGTTCGAGGTCGTCGTGGAAGGTGGTGTCCATGGTGATCTCGGCGTCATCAAGGCCGTACTCTTCCAGCAGCACTCGCAGCATTTCGCTGAGCCGCGCGAGCACGGTCACCTCGTCCACGGCCGTGGTCTCGATGCTCATTTTCCCGTCTCCTTCTTCTCTTCGGTCCAGGCCACGACGTACTCGCGCGCCGGCAGCCCGGGCAGATTCGTGAGGCCGGTGGAGCCCACGCGGTACTCGTGCCCGCCCACGCGCACGGTCAGAGCTTCCGGCGAAGCCACCACGACCTCGAAATTCCGTGGCTCGCCCCGCAGCCCCGTGCCCAGCAGCTTCGCCACAGCTTCCTTCGCGGTCCAGAACCGCGCGAACCAGCGGTCCGGCTCGCCGTCCTCGGCCGCCAGCAGCGCCCGTTCGGCCGCGCTCAACGCCGCGTCCACAGTGGAATCAGGACGCGGCTTGACCTCTTCGACGTCGATGCCGCACGGCCCGTACCGTGCGATCGCGACACCGGCTTCGGCCCGGTGGGCCACCGAAATCGTCAACGGCGGCAGCTCACGCCCGTACGCGCCGGTCGCATGAGGACGGCCGGTCTCGTCGTTGCCGATGCGCAGTTCGGCCGGGAACATCTCACGCTCGCCGTCCGCCCAGAGCAACCGGCGCACGGCGTCCTTCGCCGCGATCCGGCCGAGCAGCCACTGGCGGCGCCCTCGGGGCGGGCGGTGTTCGTAGGCCTCACGCTCGGCGCCCGCGAGGTAGTTGCGCATGATCAGCTCGCGCGTGGCCAGGTCCGGCCACTGCTCGTGCACCAGGACCCAGCCGCCGGGCTGCGGCCTCGACAGCGTCGCGCGTTCCGGGGTCCGGTCGGCCTGGCGGATCTCGGGGGTGCTGTCGAAGCGCCGGTCGCGCCAGCCGGCGAACTCCGCCCAGACTCGTCCATTGTGGACGAGCTGCATGTCGGCTTCGAGGAACTCCTCGGTCAGCGAGGTGATCTTCACCAGGCACTCGAGCCGCTCCCCCGGCGCCGGATGCGCGCCGTGGAACCGGATCTCGCGCATCGCGACCGGGAAGACGGTGGTGCGCTCGGGCAGCCGGGCCATGATCCAGTAGCCCAGCACCTGGCCGACGTTGTCCAGCAGCGCGCCGGGGGCGGGCGGGGTGGTCAGCCCGGCCCGCACATGGCGTTCGCCGATCGCGGTCAGCTCGGTGACGCCCTGGAACCGCGGCCCGTGGAACATCCAGCGGTCGGCGTACAGCTCGGCGGCGGTCGTCGACGGCACCTGCTCGGCCGAGGCGGGGAACCGCCACGGCGCGGGCGGATCAGCCGGGTAGTCCGGGGCCAGCTCGACCACGGCCTGGGAGTAGCCGCCCAGCGACGCGAGCACCCGGCCCCGGCCCTGCGGCAGGACCCGGACCGGCACGGAAACCGCGGGGGTCGCGGTGATCCACTGGTTCAGCCGGACGTCGTGCACCGCGACCGCGCGACGGCCCGGCGCGGCCTGCTCCGCGAAGCCCATCAGGTGGTGGATCACCGTGGTGGCGGGCACGATCGGCCAGCGGTCGGCCACGTCCGCCTGCGGTGGCTGTTTGAAGAAGCAGTGGTCGACCAGGTACGGCATCGCCTCGATCGACACCGCCAGCGTGGTCCGCAGCTCCTTCGGCGGCGGGAGACGCCGCGACAGCGTGCCCCGGCCGGCGAGCACTGTGGACGCGAGGTCGGCGGTGTCCTTGAGCAGGGCGGCGAACTCGGCGGCCAGCGGAGGCCCCTCGGCCAGCGCGCCCAGTCCGTCCACTGTAGACACCGTGAGCTGCGCGCCGAGCTGGGCCCGCGTCCGGTCGTCGAGGGAGACCAGCCGTCCGCCGAGGTCCAGCTTGACCGCCGTCCGCGGGGCCGCGGCACGCACCGGGCCCGGCAGCGCCGCGGCGTCGACCGGCAGGCCGTCGGCCCACAGCGCGGTCGCGACCCGCCGCAGCTGGGCCAGCCCCGGGCGGTGCGCGGAGTGCGCCGAGACGACCAGGTGCTCGCTGCCGTGCAGGGTGTCGCCGATCAGCGAGCCGAGCTGCCCGGCCCCGAGCTGGACGAACGCGCGGAACCCGGCCGCGTGCATCGCCTCGACCGTCGGCCGGAACCGCACCGGCTCCAGCAGGTGCCGCACGAACAGCTCCCGGATCTCCCCCGCGCCGGACGGGTATTCCGACGCCGTGGTCGCCGACCAGACCGGCACCTTCGCCGGGTGCAGGGTGTAGCGCTCGGCCGCGGCGCGGATCGGGCCGAGGTAGGGGCTCAGCATCGGGGTGTGGAAGCCGGTGCGGAACGGCAGCACCTGCGTGACGACGCCCGCCGCGCGGAACCGCGTCACGAGGTCGCCGACCGCCGCGGCCGGTCCGCAGATCATCGCCTGGTGGGGTGAGTTGTCGTGGGACAGCACCACGTCCTCGCGGCCGGCCAGCTCGTCGAGGACCTGGGACGCGGGCGCGCCGACCACGGCGAACGCCAGGCCGGGGACGACCAGTGCGTCCGGGTCGAACCCGGCCAGGAACGCGTCCACCTCGTCGGCGGCGTGCAGGCCGCCCGCGGCCATCGCGGTCCACTCGCCGAGGCTGTGGCCCGCCAGCGCGTCGGGGACCACGCCGATCCGGGCCAGCGCCGCGTCGAGCAGCCGTCCCAGCTCGAACACCGCGGTGCCCTGGCGGCCGACGTCGCCGACCACGGCCTCCGTGTGCCGCCACGGCAGCCCGAAGTGGCGCGCGACGTCCCCGCAGTTCAGCGTCAGCTCGGACTCCAGCCCGGGGAAGACGAACGCGAGCCGTCCGCCGCCCGGGCCGAGCAGCGGCCGGTCGGCGAACCAGACGTCGTTGCGGCCACGCCACGGCTTTCCCCGGCCGACGGCTTTACGGGCCAGCGCGAGCCGTTTCTCCGTCGGGTCGACGACCCCGAGCCGGACCGGGCCCTCGCCCTCCCGGGCGGCCAGCACCGCGGAATCCTTGCCGGACAACACTTCACGCAGCGCGTCCACGGTCGGCGCGGCCAGCCGCAGCACACGTTCGACCTCGTGCACGACCACCGGGCCGGCCGGGCGCGGGGCCTGTTCGAGCACGACGTGGGCGTTGATCCCGCCGAACCCGAACGCGTTGACCCCGGCGCGGCGCACCGGCGCGTCCCACGGTTTCGCCACGTCGAGGGTGGCGAACCGGGTCTTCGCGAGGGCGGGGTGCGGGTCTTCGCAGTGCAGGGTCGGCAGCAGTTTCGCGTGGTGCACGGCCAGCGCGGCCTTGATCAGCCCGGCGACCCCGGCCGCGGGCATGGTGTGCCCGATCATCGACTTGACCGAGCCGAGCACCGCGCTGCCCGCGGCGCCGAAAACCTCGGCGAGGGTGGCCAGTTCGGCCCCGTCCCCGGCCGGCGTCGCCGTGCCGTGCGCCTCCAGCAGGCCGATCGAGTCCGGGTCGGCCGGGTCCAGCCCGGCCGCGGCCCAGGCCTGGCGCACGGCCCGGACCTGGCCACCGGAATCGGGGCTGGCCAGGCTCGCGGTCCGGCCGTCGGAGGCGACGCCGGTCCCGGTGATCACGGCGTAGACGCGGTCGCCGTCCCGTTCGGCGTCGGCGAGCCGTTTGAGCACCACCACCCCGGTGCCCTCGCCGATCAGCACGCCGTCGGCGTCACGGTGGAACGGCCGGATGCGCTCGGACGGCGAAAGCGCGCCGAGCTGGCTGAACACACTCCAGAACGTGATGTCGTGGCAGTGGTGCACCCCGCCGGCGAGCACGACGTCGCACCGGCCGGAGGCCAGCTCCCGCACGGCGTGGTCGACGGCGATCAGCGAGGACGCGCAGGCGGCGTCCACTGTGTACGCCGGGCCGCGCAGGTCGAGCCGGTTGGCCAGCCGGGACGCGGCGAGGTTGGGCACCAGCCCGATGGCGGACTCCGGCGCCTCCGGGCCGAGCTGGTCGGTGAACGCCTGCCGGACCGTCTCGAGACGGTCGGCGCCGAGTTCCGGCAGCAGTTCGCCGAGGGTGCGGACGAGCTGGCTCGCGGTGCGGACCCGCTGGTCGAGCCGGGCCAGGCCCGGGGTGAGGTAACCGCCGCGGCCGAGGATGACGCCGACCCGGCCGCGGTCGGCGGGCAGCCGGTCCGCGCCGCCCGCGTCCGCGAGCGCCTGCGCCGCGACCCGCAGCGCGATCAGCTGGTCGGGTTCGGTGGCGGGCACCGAGTTCGGCATGATCCCGAACCCGGTGGCGTCCACTTCGGCCAGTTCGTCGACGAAACCGCCGCGCCGGCAGTAAACGCGGTCGGCGCGGCGGTCGGCTTCGGGCGCGTAATACGCGCTGTCCCACTTCCCAGCCGGCACTTCGGTGATCGCGTCGACGCCGCCGAGCAGGTTCTGCCAGTACGTGTCGAGGTCGGGCGCGCCGGGCAGCAGCACCGACATGCCGACGATCGCCACCTGCTCCGGCATCCGCATCACCAGCCCGACGCGGTGTAGACGACGGCGGTGGTTTCCGGCCGGCCCCAGGCCAGCTCGCGCAGCAGGCCGAGCGTGCCCTCCTCCGGGTCGATCAGCTGGATGCCGCGGCGGGCGTAGTCGCGCATCAGCTCGGGGCTGACCATGCCGTCGTTGGTGCCGGTCGGGGCCCACGGTCCCCAGTGGACGGTCACCGCGCGCCCGGCGGGCCAGGCGCGGCCGAGCGCCTCCAGCGCGTCGTTCGCGGCGGCGTAGTCCGATTGGCCGCGGTTGCCCAGCGTCGCCGCGATGCTGCCGAAGAGCACCACGAACCGGGGCTGCCCCGGCAGTTCCGCGGTCGCGTCCAGCAGTGTCCGGGCGCCGTCGACCTTCGTGCCATACACCCGGGCGAACGATTCCGGGGACTTCTGCGCGATCAGCTTGTCGTCGATCACGCCCGCCGCGTAGACGATGCCGTCGAGGCGGCCGTGCTCGGCGTGGATCTCCTTGACCGCGCGGTGCACGGCTTCGGCGTCCAGCATGTCGACGGACTGGTACCGCACCGGGCTGCCCAGCGCTTCGAGCCGTTCGAGGGTGCCGCGGACCTCGCGTTCGCCCAGGACGCGCCGTACCGCGCGTTCGATCTCGGCCGGGACTTTCTGCCCGTCCGCGATCAGGGCGGCCCGGAGTTCCTTCGCGCCGGCCGCGTTCGGGTAGGCGTCGGCGGCGGGCGGCACCGGCGTCCGGCCGAGCAGCTCGATCCGGCAGCGTGACGCGGCGGCCAGGGTCGCGGCGAACCGCGCGGTGATCCCCTTCGCCCCGCCGACCAGCAGGACGACGGAGCCGCGGTCCAGCCCGGCGGCGGCCGCCTCGGCCGCGCCGTCGCCCGCCGGTCCCGCGCCGCTGCTGCCGAGCAGGCCCAGGCCTTCGTGGGTCATCCGGAGACCGCGCCGGGTGCCGCCGCGCAGCACCACCGGCTCACGATCCACAGTGGACAGTTCGGCGACCAGTCCGGCGGCGATCTCGCCGGTTTCCGTGCCCGGCGGGTGTTCCACGACCCGGGCCAGGGTGTCCGGGTACTCGCGGGCGACGCTGCGGTAGAACCCGCGCAGGCCCTCACCCGGCCCCGCGGTCAGCAGCCAGCGGGGATTCCCGGCGAGCGCGGCGCGGTAGCCGGGGAAGGCCTCCGGCAGCGTCGGCCCGCCTGCCGGCCCCGTACCCGGCTCCGGCAGGTGGAGGACACCGTCGAACCCGGCCCGGACGTCCGCGGCGAGCTCCGCCTCCGCGCCCAGCCCGATCAGCCGGGCGCGGACGGCCTCGGCCAGCGGCCCTTCGCCCAGCAGGAGGAACTTTCGCCCCGCCACGTCCGGCGCGCCGGCGGGGGCCAGCTCGAACTCAGTCATCACGAGCCGTTTCGGCGCCACGATCACCGGCGTGGGTTCCTCGGAACGCGCCGGGGTGATCTCCGGCGTGGTCTCCGGGGTGCTCTCCGGGGTGCTCTCCGGCGCGGCCGGACCGCTGATCAGCTCGGCGATCGTCGCCGCGGTACGGGCCTTCGCGAGTTCCTCGACATCATCGCCGATCTCAAGACCCAACCGCGTAGCCAGCTCACCGGCGATCTCCGCCCGCTTGATCGAATCAACACTCAAATCCGCCTCAAGGTCGAGATCCGGCTCGATCATCTCCACCGGATACCCGGTCCGCTCCCCGATCACCTCGATCACCGTCTCCAGCACCGAACGCCCCAATGTGGCGTTCGGTGCGTCCAACGCAACCAATGTGGCGTTCGGTGCGTTGGACGCAACCAACGCCACATTGGGGCGCTGGGCACCGATCAGCTCAGCGATGGTCGCCGCGGTACGAGCCTTCGCGAGTTCCTCGACATCCCCACCGATCTCCAGACCCAACCGCGTAGCCAGCTCACCGGCGATCTCCGCGCGCTTGATCGAGTCAACGCTCAAATCCGCTTCGAGATCAAGGTCCGGCTCGATCATCTCCACCGGATAACCGGTCCGCTCCCCGATCACCTCGATCACCGTCTCCAGCACCGGGCGCGAAACCACCGGGGCCACCTCCGGCACGGCCACCGGCGCCAGCTCCGGGACCGGTGCCGGGGCGACGACGGCGAGGGGAACCGACGCGGCCTCGAACACCGGTGCGGCGGCCGGGTCGGCGCCGAGGTAACCGAGCAGGACGTCACGCTGGGCCGCGATCATCTCCCGGCTGGTGCGCAGGAAATCGGCGACCATCGCCTCGGCGCCGCCGGCCGGGACGCCGGGCTGGGGTGTGGTCACAAGAACCTCCGGGAGGCGCTGGGCGGGGTGCAGGGCCGCGGCCGGGATCGTGCCGTCCGCGGTGCGGACCAGCTGGCCGTCGACTGTCCATCCGGGACGCTTCGGCCGCTTCGCCTTGGCCGCGTCGACGGCGTCACGGCCGCGGAACAGCCAGCCGGTTTCGACGGCCGCGCCGGAGACGGCCAGTGCGGCCAAGGCGCCGAGGAACCCGGCCAGCCCGCGCCGTCCCGGCTGCTCGAACCCGACCGTCCGGTGTGGACGGTCACCGAGGATCGCCTCGACCTGGCGGGCCAGCACCGCGCCGGGCCCGGCCTCGACGAACACCCTGGCGCCGGCCGCGTACATCGCCTCGACCTGCTCGACGAACCGGACCGGCGAGCCGAGCTGGGCGGCCAGTCCGGCGCGGACCTCGTCCGGGTCCGCCGGATACGGGGCCGCGGTGCGGTTTCCGTACACCGGGACGGCGGGGGCCACGACGTCGAACGCCGCCAGCGCCCGGCCGAACGACTCGCCCGCGCCGGCGACCAGCGGGCTGTGGAACGCGCACGCGACCGCGATCCGCTTCGCGCTGAGCCCGGCGGCGCGCAGGTGCCCGACCGCGGCCTCGACGTCGGCGGTCGGCCCGGAGATCACCGTCTGCCGGGGCGAATTGTGGTTGGCCAGCACGACTTCGGCGAGTCCCGCGTCGGCGAGGACCTTCCCGACGTCCGGGGCGGGCGCCGTGACCGCGGCCATCGCGCCCGGGTCGGCCTCGGGCACCGCGTCGATGATCGCCTCGGCCCGCGCGTGGCTCGCGCGCAGCAACGCGTCCGGGGTCAGGGAGCCGGCCGCGGCCAGTGCGGTGAGCTCGCCGTAGCTGTGCCCGCCGAGCATGGCCGGCCGGACGCCCGCGCGAGTCAGCAGCCGGAACGCGGCCAGCCCGGCCAGTCCGAGCGCGGGCTGGGCGACGCGGGTGTCGGTGACGCGGTCGGCCGCGGCCTGCCGCGCGGGCTCGCCGAACACCGCCGGGCCGAACACAGCGTCCGTGGTGGCCGGATCGAGCCTGAGGTAGCGGTGCAGCTCGGGGAAGGTCACGAACAGCTCGGCGAGCATGCCGGGGCGCTGGCTGCCCTGCCCGGGGAACAGCACCGCGACCTCGCCCGGTTCGGTGCCGTCCGCGCGGAGCACGCCGGGGGCGTCCTGCCCGGTGAGCGCCTGGCGCAGCAACCCGGCCAGTTCGTCCACAGTGGACGCGACGAGCGCGAGCCGGATCCGCGCGCCCGACGCGACGGCGGCCTCGGCCCGGCGCGACGCGCTCAGCGCCAGGTCCCGCAGCCGCCACGGCCGGTGCCCGGCGGGCACGTCCTGGACGAGCGTGAGCAGGTCCCGCACCGCCGCGTCGGCCGTGAAGGTGAACAGCTCGGCCGGCCATTCGTCGCCGACCTGGGCCGGCGGTACCCCACCGGCGTGCGCGCCGAGCACCACGTGGAAGTTCGTGCCGCCGAAGCCGAACGCGCTGACCCCGGCGATCCGCTCGGCGGGCGGCGCGGCCCACGGCTGTGCGGCCGCCTGGAACACGAACGGGCTCGTTTCGGCGTCCCATGCGGGGTTCGGCGAAGCCAGGTGCAGCGTCGGCGGTTTCACGCCGGTGTGCACGGCGAGCGCGGCCTTGATCAGCCCGGCCAGGCCCGCGGCGCACTTGGTGTGCCCGATCTGCGACTTCACCGAGCCGATCGTGCAGCCGCCCGGCGCGGCCCCGGCCTCGGTGAACACCTGCGTCAGCGTGCCCAGCTCGGTCCGGTCGCCGACCACGGTCCCGGTGCCGTGCGCCTCGACCAGCCCGACCTGCGCCGGGGACACGCGTGCGTTGCGGTAGGCGCGGGTGAGCGCGTTGTGCTGGCCTTCCGGCCGCGGTGCGGTGAGGCCGAGCGCGCGGCCGTCGCTGGCGGCGCCCACGCCCTTGATCACCGCGTACACCCGGTCGCCGTCGCGGTCCGCGTCGGCGAGCCGCTTCAGCACGACGCACGCGACGCCTTCGCCAAGCGCGATGCCGTCGGCGGCGCTGTCGAACGTCGCCGAGCGGCCGGTCGGGGAAAGCGCGTGCGCCGAGGCGAACAGGAGGTAGTCGTTGATGCCGTTGTGCAGGTCGGCGCCGCCGCAGAGGACGAGGTCGCTGGTGCCGCCGGCCAGCTCCTTGCAGGCGGCGTCGACCGCGGTGAGCGAGGACGCGCACGCCGCGTCGACGGTGTAGTTGGCGCCGCCGAGGTCGAGCCGGTTGGCGATGCGCCCGGCGATGACGTTGGCCAGCACCCCCGGGAACGAGTCCTCGGTGAGCCGGGGCAGCTGCTCGTCGAGCCCGGGCGGCAGCTCGCCCACATAAGCGGGCAGGACCGAGCGAAGGGTCATGGCGTTGGACAGGTCGCTGCCGGCCTCGGCGCCGAACACCACCGAGGTCCGCGAGCGGTCGAAGGCGCGGTCCGCGTACCCGGCGTCGGCGAGCGCGCGGTGCGCGGCTTCGAGCGCCAGCAGCTGCACGGGTTCGATGCCGGCCAGCGACGACGGCGGGATGCCGTACTGCAGCGGGTCGAACCCGATCTCCGGGAGGAACCCGCCCCACCGGGACGGGGTGCGCTCGCCCTGGCCGTCCGGGTCGTAGTAGAGCGAGGTGTCCCAGCGCTGCGGCGGCACCTCGGTGACCGCGTCCGCGCCGGCGAGGACGTTCGCCCAGAACGCGGCGAGGTCCGGGGCCTGCGGGAACATGCAGGCCATCCCGACGATCGCGATGTCGAGCGGTTCCGGGGCGGGCGGCTCGGGCGTGGAGTCGGCGACGGCGGCGGCCCGGGCGCGCAGGAAGGCGTTCGCGCCGTCACCGACCGAGGCGTGCAGGTCCGCGATCGTGGTGACGGCCGAGCGCAGCACGGCGACCTCGCCGGCCATGAACATCCCCTCGGCCAGCTGCCGGTCCTCGCCGACCTCGCGCAGGGCGGCGCCGACGCGCTCGATTCCCTTGCTGGCCAGGCGAAGCCGTCCGACGTTGAGGGTCTCCAGCTGCTCCCAGGCGTCCCGGCTGGGCACGCCGCGCCCGGCGAGGCCGGCCTTGACCGCCGCGTACTCCTCGGTGAACGGGCTGCGGACGCAGCGGGTGGCGTGCCCGGGCGCGGTCTCCAGCAGGTCGGTGTGCTCGGCGTCGAGCAGCTGGCGCTGGAACAGCGGCAGCACGGCGCCGGCGTCGACCGCCTCGCGGGTGAACAGGTACGCGGTGCCCATCAGCACGCCGATCGCGGCGCCCCGCGCGGCCACGGGCGCGGTGAGCGCGGCGACCATCGCGGCAGAACGCTCGTCGTGGATCCCGCCGGCGAACAGGATCTGCAGCTCGCGCGCGGCGTCCGGTGTGACGGCGAGGAAGTCGGCGAGGACGCCGAGCTGGGCCTCCCACAACGGAAAGCTCGTGCGCGGCCCGACGTGGCCGCCGCATTCCGAGCCCTCGAAGACGAACTTGCGCGCGCCGGCTTCGAGGAACTGCTTCAGCAGCCCGGGCGAGGGCACGTGCAGGAAGGTCGCGATGCCGGCCGCTTCGAGGTCGGCGGCCTGCGCCGGGCGGCCCCCGGCGATGATCGCGTGCGACGGGCGCAGCTCGCGGATGACCTCGAGCTGCGCGGCTTTCACGTCGTCGGCGGCGAAGCCGAGCACGCCGACGCCCCACGGCGCGTCACCGACCGCCTCGCGGGTCCGCAGCAGGACTTCGCGGGTCTGGTCCGGGCCGGACAGGGCCAGTGCGATGAACGGGAGCCCGCCGGCCGCGGCGACCTCGGCGGCGAACGCGGCCTGGTCGCTGACCCGGGTCATCGGCCCCTGCGCGACCGGCAGCGCGGTGCCGAACGCGCGGCTGCCGGCGGTGTCGGGGCCGAGCACACGGGTGTCCGTGGCCAGTGCTTCGCCGATGGCGTCGCGGATGCCGCGCACCGAGGCGGTCACGGTGGCCCAGCGGTCGCGGAACCTCGTGGCGAGGAAAACATCCTGGCCGGCTTCGAGTGGTTCGCGGTGACTGTCCTTGGTGTCTTTGTTGTCCCGGCTACTGCGGCTGTTCCGGGGAGCCAGCCGCCGGACGCCATCGGTCACCACGGTCTCGGAGCCGTCCAGGCCGGTGAGCGCGACGGTGCCGGCCGGCGGCAGCTCGGCCTCCGGGAGCAGCGCGAGCTGGGTGTCCAGCACGACTCCGGCGGCGCCGCCCGCGACCGCGGCGGCGGCAGTGTGCGGGCCGATCCCGCCGGCGGCCCAGACGGGCACGTCGAGCGTTTCGTCCGCGAGCAGGGCCTGGAGTAACACGAACGTGCTCAGCTCACCCACCCGGCCGCCGCACTCATGACCACGGGTGATCAAGCCGTGAGCCCCGCCCGCGACCGCCCGCGCGGCCGACGCGCGGCTCGTGACCTCGGCCAGCACTCGCCGGCCCGGGAAGTCCCGCGCGGTGCCGGGGGAGTCTTCGGTCAGCAGCACCGTGCGGGCGGCTTCGGGCAGGTCAGCGCCCGTCGGCGGGTGCGTGAGCCGGACCCCGAACTCCGGGGTACCCCACTCCCCCAGCAGGGCGAGTTCTTCCGCGCCCGCGGCCTCGTCACCGGTCAGGTCGAGCACGCCGAGCGCGCCGCCGCGCCCGGCCGCCGCGACGCACCGCGCCGACGGCCACCGGAGTGGCGACACCGCGACTACCAGCCCGGCGGAACCGAAGTCGTCTTTCACAACAGGCATAAGAACTCCCGCTACGCACGAAAGGGTGATAAGGCGTAACGGGGTGCAACTTAAACAGGGGGGTCCGGTTTCGTCAACAACCCACCGTGATCTTCGTGCCGTGGTGGAGAAAAATCAGGATCGACCAGGAGGGGGACATGGAGATTTAACGCATTCGTCACGTATCACCTGACGAGAACGTGAGCAAGGTTGCCTTGCCTCAGGCCGGTGGCCCACGGTATCCGCCCTAGCAGGCACGGCTGGCAGGCAGTACCGCCGGGGGGAGCAACCGATCCCGTTCAGTGGGAGCGGACATATATTTCCCGGCTCGGGATTCCGTTTCACCCGGGCATTTTCCACGGCGGAAACGAGGATTGTTTCCGATCGGCAAATATGCCCTTGACGGTTTCCGGGATTATTCGGCGACCGCCGCGCCCGCGGGCGCGGCGGTCGCCGGGCACCGCTCCGGCGGGAAAACTGTGCCCGCGCTTACCGCACAAGTGCCCTGGCCGCCCCTGATGTACCGCTGGGCGTTGACACGAATCACCCGGCCGCACGATCGACTAACCTGGTTCGGTGGTGTTCCGTTCCGCCGACTTCGACCTCGCGCCGTACGCCGATTTCGACATGGCGCCCTACGTCCGGCGCACCTACTGCAGCTGGCACGACGCGAGCTGGCGGTCGCTGCTCGTGCAGTGTTTCGACCACGCGCCCGAGGCCGAGCAGCTGCCGATGCCGGCCGCGGCCGACCTGCACCTCGTGCTCTACGTGGCCGGGGACGTGGTCATGCGGACCCGCGCCGGCGGGAAACCGGACCGGCGGCGCCGGGTGCCCGGCAGCCTGGAACTCCTGGTGCCCGGGCAGGCGAGCACGCGCGACTACCGGGCAGCGTCGCCGATGCGCACCGTTCAGGTGCACATTCCGTCCGCGACCGTGGACCGGGCCGCGGACCGGCTGGGCGGCCCGCGGCCGGACTTCGAGGCGCTGTCGGCCGCGCTGGGCGCGGGCGACCCGGTCGTCGAGAACATCGTCCGCGCGCTTCCCGCCGTTGCCGCCACGAACGACCTGTACGCCGAATCCGCCGCGGCGTTCCTCGCGACACACCTGCTCACCCAGGGCCACCACGACCGCCTGCCCGGCCCCGAGCACTCGGCGGTCCGCGCGGGCATCGCCGTCATGAAGGAAAAGCTGGCCGAGCCGTTGACGCTGGCCGGCATCGCCGCCGAAGCGCACCTGAGCGTGTACCACTTCATCCGCGTCTTCCGGGCGGAGACGGGCGAAACTCCCCATCGATTCCTCACCCGGTTGCGGATCGAACAGGCGCAGCGGCTGCTGTCCGGCAGCACCCTCACCATCGCCCAGATCGCCGGCCGCTGCGGGTTCGCCAGTCCCGGAGCGCTGTCGTCCGCCTTCCTGAGCCAGGTCGGCGTCCGGCCGTCGGCGTACCGCAACAGCTGATCGATTGTCGGCAATCCCGCGCATGGCCACGGCCGGGTGTGTCATCAAGGATTTCCGATCATGCTGAGCTATTCCGTCAACGCGACCACGGCAGCGCCTCCGGCCGCCGTCTGGCGCCTCCTCCTCGACGCCCGCACCTGGCCGGTCTGGTCGGCCGTCGACAGCCTGGACGCCGAACGGTCCAGCGGGCTCGACCCGGACGGCCGGGACCAGGTCGGCGCCGTCCGCGCGTTCCGCACCGGTAAGACGGTGACCGGCGAGCGGCTGACCGGGCTCGTCGAGGAAAAGCAGCTGACCTACGAGGACGCCTTCAACAAGGCCCTCCACGACTACCGGGCGGTCATCGACCTCACGCCGGCCGGCGGGGGCACGGCCATCCACTGGCACGGCACCTATGCCGCCGGCTGGGCCACGGGCTTGCTCCTGCGGCGCGTCATGCCCCGGATCATGCAGCAGATGGCCAACGGCCTGGCCGCCCACGCGGAGCGGCCGGCTCCCGAGTAAGGCCGGGTTGCGGCCGAAGCGGCCGAAGCCCGCTCACCACCGTCCCGTTCGTGGTATGCAGAGGCCGTGTCGGAGAACATCATCGGCGGCGTCACCAGCGGGAATGTCGTGCAGGCGCGCGACATCTACGGAGGCGTGCACTTTTCGGCGCCCGCGTCCGCGCCACCGCCGAAGTTCGCGGGGGTGCCGCCCCGGGTGAGTCACCTCGTCGGGCGGGAGGACGCGCTCGCCGAGCTGCACGAGCGGCTCGGCCGCGGCACCACGGTGGTCGTCACGGGGCTCGGGGGCGTCGGCAAGACGACGCTGGTCACGGAGTTCTGCCATCGGCACCGCGCCGAGTTCCGGCTGATCCGCTGGATCGTCGCGTCCTCACGCGAAGCCACGGTCGACGCGCTGCTCGCCCTCGCGGCGGCCGTGGGCGTGGACACGGCCCGGCTGTCCGCCGAGGACGCGATCAGGTCGGCCTTCGAGACCATCGACGCCACCGAAACCACGGAGTCCACCGAAACCGCTGAGTACGCCGAAGACCGGTGGCTGCTCGTCTTCGACAACGTCGACCAGCCGGGCTGGATCAGCGAGCTGCTGCCGGTCGAGCCGAAGGCCTCGGTGGTCATCACCTCGCGCTGGCGGGACTGGTCCGAACAGGGACTCGGCGGCCTGCCGCTGGGCCCGATCGGCACCGAGGATTCCGTCGCCCTGCTCACCGCGATCACCGGCAGGCCGGCGGACGCGGCCGCGAGCCGGCTGGCGACCCGGCTCGGCGGCCTGTCCCTCGCGGTGCGGCAGGCCGCGGCCTACTGCGCGCGCACGCATTGCGACTTCGCCACCTACCTGCAGCTTCTCGACAAGCGCGACACGGAGCTGTACGAGCGCGACGGCCCGGTGAAGGCCGTACTCGAAACGTCGCTGGCGCAGGTCGGCGAGTTCGCCGGGGTGATCCTGTCCGTCTGCGCGTTCCTGCCGCCCACGGGCATCCGGGCCGAGCTGTTCCTCAAGGCCTTCGCCTCCAACGAGCCCCTGCTGCGCCACGGCGACGAGATCGACGTCCGCGAAGCCCTCAGCCTGCTGGAGGGGTACTCGCTGCTCGAACGCGTGCACCCGCGGGACGGCCGGCCCGCGCAGTTCGGCGTGCACCGGCTGATCCAGCAGCTGTGCCGGACCGCGGCCGGCGCGCGGCGGGACACCTACCTCCAGGTCGCGACCCGGTTGCGGCGCCGTTCGGGCACCGGGTGGGACTACTACGTCTCCGACAGCGGCGCGGCCGTCGTCGGCGTGGAGCGGGGCACCGGACGGCTGCTGGCGACCCGGACCGCGGACGGGACCCGCAGCGAGCTGCCGCTTCCCCCGGACGCGGTCGACCTGCCGCTGTCGGTGGCGGTCGACGACTCACGGGTGACCGTGCGCTACGCCGACGACGTGACGGAGTGGACCCTGGACCCGCACGCCGCGCGATCCTCGGCGCCGCCCCGGGTGCTGTCCGACGCACTGTCCACTGAGGAGGGACGGGACCGGGAGATCCGCCTGCCCGGCGGGCGGGTGCTGGTCGTCCGGGGACAGCAGGAACTCACCGTCGGGCCGGCCGACGAGAGCTGGGGCGTCGTACTGGACCCGGGCTGGTACAGCGCGAACCGCGAGGTGTGCGCGCCGCCGGTGACCGATCCGGCCGGCCGGTGGCTGCTGGTGTCCATGGTCACCTGGAAGCACTACGACCACGGCTGGATCGCGGTGTGGCCCATGGCCGACGTGCTCGACGGCCCCGGTCACGAGCCCTCCGACACCGAGGAGCCGTTCAACACCGAGGAGCCGTTCAACGCCGACGAGCCGTTCGAAGCCGAGCTGTTCCATCCCAACGGGCGGCCCTACTCCGACGAGGAGGACTCGTCCTCCATGGAGCCGGTGACCGCCGTCCGGTTCAGCGCGGACGGCAGCCGGCTGTACCTGCTGGACAACCGCACGATCCACGCCTGGAGCTGGCCCGAACAGGCCCCGTTGTGGCGGATCCCCCGGCCGGAACTCGTCGTCACCACGCTGACCGCCGACCTCGGCGCGGCCGTGCGCTGCTGCGTGAACCTGAGCGACGGCACCGGGATCCGCGCCGCGCTCGCGGACGGCCGGGTGGTGGACGTCCGGACGGCGGACCTCACCGTCACCGAGGCCGCCCGCTGCCCGGATCCCGTCGCGGTCTCCCCCGGCGGCGCCGTGCTCGGCTCCGGTTCCGGGCTGGTGCAGGCGTTCGGCGTCGACGACGGCTCCTTCCTCGGGCGGACTCCCGGCCACCGGCTGGTCCGGCTCGGCCCGGACGGCCGGCGCACGGACCTGGGCCCGGCGACCGGCCCGCTGGTCGCCGTGCACCGGTCCGGCGCCGCGCTGCTGATGGAGGACGGCGACGAGATCAGCCACCGGACGGTGACGGGCGGCGAGACGCGGGAGGCCGGGCGGGCGATCCGGTGCCGGACCGGCGAATCGCGCCGGGAGGACTCCCGGCCCATGCCGGCCCGCGCGGCGTTCCTCTCGGAGGACCGGATCGCCGTCGGCTGCGGCTGCAGCCTGGCGCACGAGTACGACCTCGCCATCCTGCGCTGCCGGCCCACGCCCGCCGAGCTGCACACCGTCGAGTACCCCGGTGTCGGCAGCCACGTCTATGCCGTCGCCCAGGTGGTCACCGCGGTCGCCGCCGACGGCGGGGTGGCGGTCACGGGCAAGACCGACGGCCGGGTGACCGTGTGGGCCGACGACGGCCCGGCCGGCGACGGCATGCGGGAACGGTTCAGCACGTCCGTGTCCGACCGGCCGATCCGCTGGCTGCTCCCCCACCTCGGCACCCGGACGATCGTGGCCATCGACGACGCGGGGCACGTCGCCGCGCTCCGCTGGGGTTAGCCGCCCGGGAGCCTCACCCGGCCACCGGGGTCAGGTTCAAGGTCATCGTGTTCCCCGGCCCGGCGACCTGGGAGCTGAGCGGATCGGTGAACGCCCCGCAGCCGGTCAGCGGCGGCAGCACGTACGAGCCGGCCACCGAGCCGCCCGCGGCGGTCGAGAAACCGTTGCCAGTGCGCAAATCCGCGGACAGTGAGCTGCTCGTCCGGCAGGAGGCGTCCGCGGCCGGCAGTCCCAGGACCGTCACCTGCGGGATCGCCAGGGCCAGCCGCGAGTGCGCGACGAAGCCGTCACCCGCCGGTTCGCCGGTCTGCGGGCCGTCGGCGGTGAACTGCAGGGCGGCGGTGCCGGGAAGGAAGCCGAACAGGCGGAAATCCGCTGACGCGCGGTCGAAAACCGGGCTGGCGGTGAACGCCGGATCGGTGCCGAGGGTGAACGACCCGGTGAGCGGCGCGGTGGCGCCCAGTGCCTTGAGCGCGGTTTCGCCCCGGACGTCGTAACGGTGGGTGTCGTCGCGCGCGCCGGACAGGTCGACGTCGAGCAGGACCGGGTCCTGGCCCGGATCGAGCGTGCAGTCGGAGGTGAACGAGCCCAGCCCGGTGAAGCCGCCGTCCGCCTTCTTGGGAGTCAGGCGAGTACTGAAGTCACCGACGGTCAGGGTCGTGCGGCCCGGGTTCGGGAGCTGGGCCGGCGGCACGGTTCCGGTCGCATGCGGGCTGAACGTGCCCGACGCCGGCACCGTCGTCTTCGCCACGGTCAGCGGCAGGGTCAGCGGGAGCTTCAGCGGGCCGTTGACCAGGCTCACATTGGCCGACGCCGTCCCCTCGACGCTGGCCGCCCCGACCAGCGCCAGCCCGCGGGTCGCCTTGTCCGGCACGGTGACGGTCACCTCGACCGGAGCCGTGGTCAACGTGCCACCGGCCGCCGCCGGCACGTCGAAGGAGGTCTTGATCTCGACCGCCATCTCCTGCTTCCCGATCAACGGGAACGGGCAGCCGAAGGTGAGCTTCTTGTCCACCGCCACCGGGGCCGCGGCGGCCGGCGCCGCGATGAACCCGACGACCAGGCCCGCCACTGTCACGGCGAGCGAAAACCGGAGCATCCTCATGACGCGGATCGCCTTTCCCGGGGATGGCACCGGCCCCCGCCGCATCGCGACGGGGGCCGGCAGCAAGGGTTACTTCTTGGTGAGGTTGAGATCCAGCGTGTTGCCGTCGCTCTTGGCGAACGCACTGATGTAGTCGTTGAGCTGACCGCAGTTCGCCAGCTCCGACAGGGAGTAGGTGCCGCCGAGCTTGCCGCCCTTGAGCAGGTCGAAGTCCGGGCCGGTGGTCATCTCGGTGGTTGACGGGCTGACCGTGCCGCACTTCGGGTCGGAGCTGATCGGGATGCCGAACACGCTGACCGACGTGAGGAAGGCGTCGAAGGAGATCTTCGCCGTGAACCCCGTCCCCTGCAGCGTGCCGGTCTGCTGGCCGTGCTGCACCACCTTGATGTCGGAACCGCCCTGCAGGAACCCGAAGAGCTTGAAGTCGGTGTGCGTCGGGTCCAGGTTCAGGTCTCCGGTGAACGTCTTCGTCGCCAGGTCCACGTTGGCGTCGAACGAGCCCTTGATCGGCGCCGTGCTGCCGAGTGACTTCAGCGCGGTGGTGCCGTCGATGGCGAAGGCGTACTTGATCCCGCCACCCCCGGGCGGCTCCGTCGAGGACGAAGGCGGCGGTTCGGTGGACGACGACGGCGGGGGCTCGGTCGACGACGAAGGCGGCGGCGTGTCGGTCGGCGAAGTCGGCGGTGTGGAACCGCCGCCGTCCGTGATGGTGATCGTGGTGAGCGTGTTGTTCTGCCCCGGGTCCTGGGTGCACGGCGCGTCGATCGTGCCGTCCGGGGTGATCCCGGTGACCGAGCCGTCGGCCTTGCGCGGGGTGACCTTCAGCTCGATGTCGCCGACGGTGATCTTCGCGTCACCGGGCTTGTCGAAGGTCAGCGACGGCGTCTGGCCGCTGGCGTTGACGCTGAATTCGCCCGAAGCCGGGATGTCCGTCTTCTCCACCGTGTTCGTGACGCTCACCGGGAGGTTGATCCCCGGTGCGGCGACGGCGGCCTTGGCGATCGCCTGCCCCTCGATCGTCTTGGCACCGATCAGGTTGAGCCCGCTGACGGTGTCCGCGTTGATGGTCGAGATGGCCTTGATGTTGAACGCGCCCGTGGCCTGGCCGGTGGCGACGGTCTTGGGCAGGTCAGTGTTGATCACCACCTTCAACGACTGCGAACCCACCAGCGGGTAGGTGCAGTGGTAGTTCAGCGTCAGCGAAACGGGGTCCGCCGAACTGGTCTGTGCTCCGGCGACGAGCGCGATGGCGGCCAGCCCCACCGCCCCCGCGGTGGCGGCGGCCGCCACCGCCGTTTTCCTGTTCCTTCTAGGGTGCCTCACGATGGTCCTTCCGGGTATCAACGATGATACGAACGGCGCCCGCCCCGTTCACGGAAAATGCGGGCGAATCCACGAAGGTAGTGCCGAAGTGATCGCTACCGATCAGTAAACTAACGATCCTGAACAAAGCGTTCAACACCTGACCGGCCGAATCCGGACGCCGGGCCGAAACTTGTCACCTCCGTGCACGTTCCCGGCGGAATTCCTGACATACCCGCGGTCAGGACCTGCCGGGCCTGGTCCGGCGGCTGCTGACGGGGGTGACAAGAAATACCCCGTCACCCCGCACGCGGATGGCAACACAGTTCACCGGAACAGCTGTTCCTTGCCCGGATCGGAACGCGAAGCTTAGCCTTCCGGCCATGAACCGATTGCACAATGCGGTGCGCGTTTCCGTGGTGGCCGCGCTCCTGTCGTGTTTACCGTGTGCCGTCCTCGGCTGCAGCTCCCCGACCCAGGCGTCGCCGGGCCGGCACGCCGACCCGGCCGCCGTCCGGTGGGCCGACACCGTCTGCGGCGGCGTCGCCGCGGGATCGGCGAAGCTCGGCACTCCCCCGGCCCTCGGCAACGCGAACCCGGCCTCGGACCGGGACGCCATGGTCGGTTTCCTCGACCGCCTGACCGCGGCACTGGACGACATGGGCCACGGCCTCACTGCCGCCGGCCAGCCGCCGGTGGCGAACGCCAAGTCCACTGTGGACAAGGCGCTGTCCTCGCTGCGGGAGAGCCGGAACAAGGTGGTGACGGTCCGGACGCAGATGTCCCAGGCGAAGGTGACCGACCAGGCCGGGCTGCGCCAGGCGGTCTCCGCGGCCGACACCACCATGAGCGGCCTGTCCGATCCGGGCGGGCCGGTCAAGGACCTCAAGGCCGACCCCGATCTGCAGCTCGCCTTCGACGAGTCCACAGTGTGCCAGCGCGTCTACGGGACGACGTCGTGAAGCGCCGGCTGCTGACCGTCCTGCTGGCACTGACCCTGGCTCCGGTGCTCGCCGCCACCTCGGCGACGGTGGCCGCCGGAGCCTCGGCGAGCGCACCCGCGGACGGGACCGGCCCGTCCGACGACTCGTTCTACGTGCCGCCGTCCCCGCTGCCCGAGGGCAAGCCCGGCGACGTGATCCGCTGGCGGCCCTCGGTGGCCGGGCCGCGCAAGGATTCCGTCAACGCCTGGCAGGTGATGTACCTGTCCACCAACGCGCTGGGGAAGCCGGACGCGGTGACCGGCACGGTGCTGGTGCCGAAGAACGCCGACCCGGCCACCGCGCCCATCGTCGCGTTCGCCCCCGGCACGCACGGGCCCGCGTTCTCCTGCGCGCCGTCGTCGATGATCGACGCGGGCGCCTTCTACGAACAGCCCGGGCTGGACGACCTGCTCGATTCCGGTTACGCCGTCGCGGTCACCGATTACGAGGGCTATCAGCCGGATCCGGTGACGACGTACGTGGTCGGCCGCTCGGAGGGCCCCGCGGTGATCGACTCCGTCCGGGCCGCGCAGCGCCTGAGCGCCGCGCACCTTTCCGGGAGCGCGAAAGTCGTGTTCCGCGGGTATTCCCAGGGCGGCGGCGCGGCCGCGTGGGCCGGTCAGCTCCAGCCCTCCTACGCGCCCGAGCTGGACCTCGTCGGGGTCGCCGCCGGCGGGGTGCCCGCGGACCTGGTCCAGGTGACGCTGCAGCTCGACGGGAAGTTCGGGTTCGGCGTGTTCGCCTACGCCCTGCTCGGCCTCGACCAGGCCTACCCCGAGCTGAAGCTGGATTCGTTCCTGAGCGACAACGGGCGGGCGAAGCTGGCCGAGATGAAGAAGAGCGCCTGCACGTTCGAACTGCTCACCACTTACGCGAACCAGAAGATCGCGGACTACACCACGAGCCCGGGCTACATCAAGCAGCCCTGGGTGACCCGGCTGAACGAGAACAAGCTCGGGGCCGACCCGATCAAGGTGCCGCTCTTCCTCTACCACGCGACCGCCGACCAGCTCGTGCAGTTCGACCAGGCCGACACCCTGCACCAGGCCTACTGTGCCGCGCACGTCCAGGAAACCTGGAAGACCTACGACACCGACCACATCACCCTGATCTACACGGGCAACGCCGACGTGCTCGCCTTCATCAAGGACCGCGTCGCCGGCAAGCCCGCCACCTCGAACTGCTGAGGCGGCCATGGCCCGGCCGGCGGAGCTGTACCGGTTCGCGACCGTGGGGCTCGCCGCCTACGGCGTCACCACGGCGACCTATTACCTGTTGAACCTCACCGTGCTCTGGCGGTTCCCGGTGGTCGCGCTGGCCGCCGCCACGCTCCTGTCCACGGCGTTCTCCTACCTGCTCTCGCGGCGATGGTCCTTCGCGGACCGTCGCCGCGGGCGCGGTGGACGGGAGGCCGCGCTGTTCGCGGCGGTCAACGCGGTGGCGTGGACGCTCGGGCTGGTGCCGGAGCTCCTGGCCCGGCACGTGCTGCACCTCGAAGTGCCGTACGTCAGCCATTTCGCGCAGCAGACCGCCGACCTGGTGGCCGGGCTGGTGCTCGGCACCGCGGCGGGCACGGTCTTCCGCTGGTGGGGCTACCGCCGCTGGGTGTTCCCCGGCGCCGTGCCCGCGGCGGGCCCGGACCGTCCTCAAACCACGGACGGGCCGGTCAGATCGACAGCGCTCAGATCGACAGCGCTTTTTCCGCCAGCAAGGACAGTTCCAGCCGCAGCCGTTCGTCCGGATCGTCGAGCCGATCGCCGAACAGCTCGCCGAGCTTCTTGAGCCGGCCCCGGACCGTCTGCGGGTGCAGGTCCAGCATCCGGCCAAGTTCCGGGGCGCTGCCCCGGGTCCGGACCAGGGCCAGCAGGGTATCGGCCAGCTGCTCGCGCCGGTGGCCCCGTACCCCCGCCAGCGGGGCCAGCGTCTTCTCCGCGAGCTGGGCGACCAGGAACTCGTCCGCCAGCAGCAGGAGCTTCGTGACGTGCTCCCGGCACCACACCACCGGGCCGGTGCCGCCGAGCAGGCCGCGCTCCGCCAGCTCGGCCGCGCGCAGGGCGATCCGGTAGGACTCCGCGGCGTCGGCGAAGCGCACACACGGCCCCACCGCGGCGATCCAGCCCGCGGGCAAGCGGTCGAACCCGGCCAGATCGGCGTCCGGGTCCGCGCTCAGCAGAACCGGCGACGGGCCGTCCGGATCGGCCAGCACGTGCTCGGGGATCAGGTCCGCCGGGAAGTCCGGGGCGCCGGCCCCGGCGCGGAACGCGACCGCGGCGACCCGGTCCGGGAGCGCCAGCCCCGCGACCGCGGCGAAACCGTCCACATCGGCCGGAACGCGGCCGTCGACCAGCGCGCGCAGGAGCGCGCGGTTGCGCTTGCCGTCGCCGGCCGCGGCCAGCTCGGCCGCGGTGTACCCCTCGGCGACCGCGGCCATCGACGTCTCCACATCGGCGAACATCCCCTCGGCCAGCAGGTACAGCACGTCCGCGGAAAACCCGTGTTCCCGTGCGGTGTCGGCGATCCGGCGCCAGGCGACCCGGTTCGTGACGCGCACCGCGGCCTGGACCGCCTCACGGGTCAGCCCGCGCTGGCACGCGAGACGGCCACGGCAGCGGAAGTCGGCGAGCCGTTCGGCGTGGCGCATGTCCTCGGAGCCGACCCGGTCGACGTCCCGCTCGATCGCCCGGCGCACGGACTCGACGGCCTCCGCGCGGTCCGCGCCGTGCACCCACTTTCCGGAGTATTCCGGGACTTCCCGTTCCAGGCCCTCGACGCACGCGAGCGCGATCTCCGGGATCCGGAGCCGCACGGCCGCACCGAGCTCGGGGGGAAGCTTCGACCACACGGAAAGACCTGACACGACCGAACTCTCCCCGCTCGATAATCGGCACCACGAGATAATCGCGCCCGCCGCCGCAGGCAAAAGCGGAACAGGCGGGAGCTTAGGACGTATTTCCTTTCCCGTCAAAGCACGCGCCGGCCATCGCCCCGCCGGGGAATCGGGTGCGCCGCGGGTTCGGCACTGGCGATAAGCTCGCCTCCCCCGCGTCTTCGCCGAAGGGAAGGTTTCGTGGTCGAGTACCGCAGTTTCCGTCTGCTCGCCGCAGTGCCGCGTGACTTCGGCGTGGCGCTCAGGCCGCACATCGCCTCCACTGTGGCCGCCATGATCCAGGAGGTGCGGGGCACGGTCCCGGACTACGCCCAGCCGTTGCGGGGCGTCTTCGGCAAGGTGCTCCTGGGGAGTGTCGAGTACGCCGTGCAGCACTGCGTCGACTCCATGGGGACGCCGGACCAGCCGCACGAGCACTGGGTCGAGTTCTTCCGCCGCCGCGGCCGGCTCGAGTTCACCGAGGGCCGCAACCTCGACGCACTGCAGGACAGCGCCACCATCGGGGCCAGGGTGGCGTGGCGGTCCATGCACCCGGCGGTGGTGCAGGCGGGCGTCGACCCCGACATCGTGTCCATCACCGCCGAAGCGATCTTCGCCTACGTGGACGAGCTGTGCGCCACGGCGATCGAGGGCTACCAGCGCGCGCAGGCGGAGGCCGAGGGCACCGTCCCGGTACGGCGCCGCCGCCTGCTCGAGCTGATCGCCAAGGCCCCCGAAGGCTCCGCGCGCAGCATCGCCGAGCTGGCCGGCGGCGCCGGGTGGCCGCTGCCCGAAACCGCGGCCATGGTGGCGCTGGAACGCCGGCCCGGCGCGGCGGAGTTCCCCGTGGACCTGCTCGGTGACGGCGTGCTGGCCGAGCTGGACGGTCCCGAGCCGCACCTGCTCAGCAGCGACCCGGACACCGACCTCGCCCCCCTGGCGGACCGGCTGGACGGCTGGCGCGCGGCGGTGTCCCCCGTCGTCCCGCTCGCCGACGCGCCGGCGGCGTTGCGCACCGCCCGGCGGGCGCTGCGGCTGTCCACGGCCGCGGTGCCGGGCCCGATCATCTGGTGCCGGGACCACCTCGCGACCCTCTGGCTGCTCGCCGAGGACTTCCTGGCGGCGGAGCTGGCCCGGCGCAGCCTCGACCCGTTCGCCTCGCTCGGGGAGAAGCAGCGCGAGCGGCTCAGCGAGACACTGCTGGTCTGGCTGGAGTCCCGCGGCAGCGCGCCGGAGATCGCGTCACAGCTCGGAGTGCACCCGCACACCGTGCGCAACCGACTCCGGCAGCTGGAAAACCTGTTCGGCGACCGGCTGCGCGACGCGGACGACCGGCTGGGCATCCAGCTCGCGTTGCGCGCCCAGCGGCTCATGCAGGCGCAGCTGCACGGCGACGACGAAAGCGGATGACGAGTAGCTAGTTCTCCCCCAGGGAAGGGGTTTCGCGGCCGTCCACTGTCACCGGCGCGCACGTTTCCGGATTTTTCCTTGGCGAGCAAGGAAACGGGGGCATCGCGGCTTACCGTGGTCGGGTGAGAAAGGCTGCCGATGCCCCGTGACGCTTTCCCCCTGATCCTGCACGGACGCCGGATCCAGGTCCGCGAGTACCGTCCCGCCGAATGCCGGCCCGACGAGGCGATCGTGCTGCTGCACGGGATCGCCGGCTGCGCGCAGACCTGGACACCGGTCCTGCGGCGGCTCGAAGAACGCGGGTTCCCGCACCGAGTACTGGCCATCGACCTGCCCGGGCACGGCGGCTCGGATTCACCGCGCGCCGACTACGGCCTCGGCACGATGGCGTCGGCCGTGCGAGACGTGCTCGCCCTGTCCGGCGTGCGGCACGCGACCTTGGTCGGCCACTCGCTCGGCGGCGGGATCGCGCTGCAGTTCGCCTACCAGTTCCCGCACCTGTGCGACCGGCTGATGCTGGTGAGCAGCGCCGGCCTCGGCCGTGAGGTCAGCTTCGTCCTGCGCGCGGCGACGCTGCCCGGGGCGCGGCTCACCCTGGCCCTCACCGTGAACCGCGGCACGCTCGCGGCCGCCCGGGCCGCCGCCCGGCTGGCCCGCGGCCTCGGCGGGAGCCTGTCTCCGGAGAGCCGCGAACTGGTCCGGCACCTGAGCTCGCTCGCCGACCCCGGCCGGCGCCGCGCGTTCCTCTCGATCGCCCGCGGTCTGCTCGATCTGCGCGGGCAACGCGGCAGTGCGCTGGAGAAGCTGTACCTCGCCGAGGGCGTGCCGACCCGGATCCTCTGGGGGGCGCGGGATCCGCTGATCCCCGTCGCGCACGGGCGCCAAGCCGCCGATCTCTTTCCGGAAATCGAGCTGACCATTTTGGAAAACGCGAAGCATTTTCCACATGTGATCGATCCAGACCGGTTCTGCACCGTGCTGACGGAGCTCGTCGACCACACCTCACCCGCGCGACTCGACGTATACGACGTCGCCGAGCGCCTGGTGGCCGCCGGCGAGCGGAAAGACCCGGGAGGAAAGTTGTCATAACCGCGCCATGCCGTTACGGCAGAAGTATCACTCATGATCACCGAGCGCCACCCGATCGGGTGTAGTCCAGATGGAGGACGCCCACAGCGGACCCGATGCTGTTGACAGTGCCGTTCGCTCGAATTTATGTTTCCCAGGCCCCGAAATCCGCATCGGTTTCCTCGGTGAAGAGGCCGACTTCGTTGTCATTGAGGACATCAGCCATGACCTACGTGGACAGTGGTCTCACGGCCGCCAGGACCCGGCCGGGACCCGGGCACGACGGCGGGATCCCCCCGGTTCCGTCCGCGCCCCGGCCGTCGATGGCGGTCGGCGTCACCGCCCCGAACCCACGCCGGCCCACGTCGTTCTCCGACGGCGCGGCCCTGCCCGGGAACGACGCGGCCCGGTTGTGGGCCGCACTCCCCCGCGAGCTGGCGATCCGGTTCAAGCCCCGGGTCAACCCGCTCGCCAGGGCGATCCTGCGGGAGGTCCAGCGGGCGGTGCCCGAGTACCGCAGGCCGCTCGAGGGCGGCTTCGGCCGGGTGATCACACAGGGTGTCCGGCAGTCGATCCTGCAGTGCCTCGAAAGTGTCGGCACGCCCGCCACCGCAGCCGGGCCCGCCGAGGCGTGGGCCGCAGTGTTCCGCAACCTCGGGAAGATCGAGTTCCAGGAGGGGCGCAGCCTCGACTGCCTGCAGACCGCCTACCGGGTGGGCGGGCAGGTGGCCTGGCAGCACATCTCCGACTTCGCCAGGGCGACCGGGCTGTCCGCGGACGCGCTGTGCATCGGCGCGGAGGCGACTTTCGCCTACGTCAACGAAATCTCCGCGCTGTCGATCGAGGGCTACACCGCCGCCCGTGACCGCGCCTCGGGCACCCGGGTCCGGCGGCGGCACCGGCTGCTGGAGCTGCTGCTGTCCGACCCGCCGCCGGCCCCGGGGGCGGTCGCGGCGCAGGCCGTCGCCGCCGAGTGGGCGCTCCCCGCCGAAGTCGCGGTGGTCGCGCTGGAGGCCCGGCCCGGCCGGGCCCAGGACGTCCCGCCCGACCTGCACCCGGACGTGCTCACCGTGCTCGACGGCGACGAGCCCTGCCTGGTCACCGGCGCCCCGCAACGGGACCTGCGAGACCTCGGCGCGCTCTTCCCCGGCCGCCGGGCCGTCGTGGGCCCCACCGTCCCGACCGCCGACGCGGCCCGCTCGCTGCAGTGGGCCCAGCGCACCCTGCGCCTGGTCCAGCGCGGCGTCCTGCCCGACGCGCAGCTCACCCTGTGCGCCGATCACCTGTCCACGCTGTGGCTGCTCGCCGACCAGTTCCTCATCCGCGAGCTGTGCGCCAAGAGCCTCGAACCGTTCGCCGGCCTGACGCCGAAACAACGCGCGCGGCTGGGCGAGACCCTGCTGGTCTGGCTCCAGACCCGGGGCGGCAGCGCGCCGGAAATCGGGAAACGGCTCAAGGTGCACCCCCAGACGGTGCGCTACCGCATGCGGCAGATCGTCGAGCTGTTCGGGGACCGCCTCGAGAACCCGGACGACCGGCTCGACCTGGAGATCGCGTTGCGCGCCCAGGCTCTGTTGGATTCCTGAAAGCGGCTGGATTCTTGACTCTGTTGGATTCTTGACTCTGTTGGATTCTTGACTCTGTTGGATTCTTGAGCGGGTGGCGCGTCACACGGCGGACATGCCGGTGACGCGCCACTTTCCCGCTTCCCGCTCGGCGGTGACGCTCAGCTGGGCGGCGCCGGTGTTCTGGCTGCCGTCACCGCGGACCCCGGTCTGGTCGAGGAACACCAGCGCCGCGGCGTGGTCGCCGTCGAGCAGCTTGATCCCCGACGCGACGGCCCGCGACGTCACCACCAGCTTCTGCCCGACGGCGAGCTGGCGCACCTGCCCGAACAGCTTGTCGTACTGACCCCGCGCCGCGCCGCTGAGCACCGCCTCGGCCGCCTGCTGGCTCTGGCCGGAATCGTCGTAGCGGTAAGAGAAAACGGTGCCGAGGGCGGCGCTGATCCCCTTGGCCGCGTCGGCGGTGCCGGCGGCGTCGACCAGCGCGGAGTTCTCCGCCGCCGCGGCGCGGACCCGGTGTGCCTCGGTGAAGCCCCAGCCCGCCGTTCCGGCCAGGACCACGACGAGCGCCGCGGGCAGCACCCGGCCGGCCCAGCGCCGTTTCACCCGGGAACCCTTGTCCGGCAACGGGATTTCGGGTTCGGTTTCGAGCGGCGACTGCGGCTCGTCGGCGAGACTGCGGACGGGGGCGGCGGCACGGATCCGCAGCCGCCCGGCCACTCGGGCAGGCCGCTTCGCCGGCTTTTTCGACTGGGCCTTTTTAGACTGCGGCTTTTTCGACTGCACTGTCATCCTGGTCATGAGTTCTCCTCCACCGGGACCTGGTCGAGCCCGGCCACCAGCCAGCCTCCGGGGCCTCGGGTCAGGTCGGCCTTGAACCGGTTGTGCTTCTCGACGGCCTGGCCGCCTTCGGGCGTGACGACCAGCTCGACCGAGACGATCAGCTCGGCGGTGCCGCCGGCCGCGTCCAGTCCGGTCACCGCGCCGTCGGTGACCGTGCCGGTGGTGACGGTCTTCGCCTGGGCGACGCGGTCGAGGTTGGCCTGCCGGCCCTGGGCCAGCTCGTCGTGCAACGGGCCACCGCTCACGTCGAGCCAGTGCTGGTACCCGGCCGCGGCCTGCCGGTAGTCCAGCGAGGTCAGCCCGGCGACCGCCGTCCGCCCCGCCTGCAGGGCCGAGTCCCGGGCACTGGCGCGAGTCATCCCGTCGTCGTGCGCCGCCTGCCACCAGTCGACCCCGCCCCAGGCCGCGGCCACGGCCGCCACGGCCACCGCCGCGTGCGGGAGCCACCTGAGACTCTTGACGGCGGGCATCTTGACTGCTGGGATCCTCACGGTCGTCCTCCCGGTGCGTTCTGCGAGCCGCGGACGTTCGTCGGGTCGCCCTCGGGCAGCGCGCACCTCGCGGAGGTGTTCAGCGGCCGCGTCGAGGTGTCGAGCCCGTTGCGGTAGGTGGTCCCGTATCCCGTGGTGCACGGCGGCGGGTCGAAGAAGTTCAGCGACAGCCCGACGTGCACCCCGTCCGGCCGCGCGACGGAGCCGGCGGCCGCGACCGCCTTCGGCGCGGTGACCAGCAGCTGCCGCACGCCGTCCTGGCGGCTGTCCAGGACCTGGGCGGTGGTGAGCAGGTTCGCCAGCATGATCCCGAGTCCCGGCCCGGATTCGCGGATGAGGTCCGCGACCTGGTCCGCGGCGGCCGGCACGGCGGGGATCAGCTTCCGGAGGTCACCGTCCGACTGTTTCATCGCCGCGGCCAGGAGTTCCGCGTTCGTGCCGAACTCGCGGATCGCGTCCGCCTGCTGCACCTGGGTGTCCAGCACCGTGCCGGCGTCGGTGATCAGCCGGGTCAGCGGCTCGACGTGCGCGCTCGCCGTCTGCACGAACTCGATCCCCCGGCCGACCAGCTCGTCGAGGGCGGGACCGGCGCCGGACGTCGCGTTGTACAGCTCGTCGACCACGGTGCGCAGGGCCGGTTTCGGCACCGAGTCCGCGAATGAGTCCACAGTGGACAGAACCGAGTCCACCGGCAGCGGGATCTCGGTGTCCTTCTGGACGATGACCGAGCCGTCGTGCAGTGCCGGGCCGCCGTCGACCCGGGGCCGGAGGTCGACGTACTGCTCGCCGACCGCCGAGCGGTCCGCGACGACCGCCTCGGTGTCCGCGGGCACCGGCGCCGTGCCGGAGTCGATGCGCAGGTCGGCCTCCATCCCCGCGGCGGTCAGCCGCAGGTCGCCGACCCGGCCCACCGGCACGCCGCGGTAGGTGACCTCCGCGTTGCTGAAGATCCCGCCGCCGGAGCTGAACTGCGCGGTCACGGTGTAACCGCGGTCGAGGAACACCTTGTCCAGGCCCGCGTAGGTGGCGCCGACGTACGCGGTGCCGGTGATCGCCAGCACCCCGAAGGCCACTACCTGGGCCCGGACCAGCCGGGAGAGCATCAGTTCCCCTTCCGGACGAAGGTGTTGAGGTAGTCGCCCCGGATGGTGTCCAGCGCGGCGTCGGGGAACGGGAAGGTGAACAGCATCTCCATCGCCTTGGGCAGCGCGTCGCCGGAGTCGGCGAGCCGGCGCAGCAGCGGCGCCAGCGCCTTCAGGTCGGCCACCAGGTCGTCCTTGCTCTGGTTGACGGTGCCGACGGCCACCGAGGTCAGGCCGTCGAGGGAGTCGAGCATGCCGGTCAGCGCGGCCTTCTGGTCGTCGAGCACCTTGATCCCGGGGGTGAGGCCGGTGAGCGTGGTGGTGATGTCCTCGCGATGGGCGTCCAGCGTGGCGGAGAGCTTCTGCACGCTGTCGAGCGCGCGGGTGATCTCGCCGCGCTGCTGGTCCAGCCCGGTCATCAGGGTGTTCAGGCTGGACAGCAGGCTGCGGGCGGCGGACTCCTTCCCGCCCAGCGCCAGGTTGAGCTGGTGGCTGATGTTCTGCACCTGGGCCACGCCGCCGCCGTTGAGCAGGAGCGACAGCGCGCCGAAGACCTCTTCGATCTGCGGGGTCAGGCTGGACCGGTCCAGCGGGATGACGGCGCCGTCCGCCAGCCGCCCGGTCGGCGTCGCGTCGGCCGGCGGGGCCAGCTCGACGAACTTCTCGCCGAGGATGCTCGCCTGCCGCAGCCGGGCGACCGCGTTGGCGGGAAGGGTGACGTCGTTGTTGATGGTGAGGACGACCACCGCGCTGCGGCCGTCCGGCGCCAGGTCGATCCGGGTCACCTTCCCGACCGCGACGTCGTTCACCTTGACCCCGGACTGCGGGACCAGGTCGAGCACGTCGGTGAAACTCGCGGTCACGTGCATCGGGTTCGCGCCCAGCGCGGCGCCGCCGGGCAGCGGGAGGTCGTAGACGTTGAACCCGCCGCTGCAGCCGGTGGTCGCGAGCACGAGCGAGAGAACGGCGATCCACCGTGTTGCCCGGTTGACTCGGGTTGCCCGTTTTTGGGCCACGAGTTTCATTTCTGCCCCGGGAATTCGAGGAGGTTGCCGCGGCCGTCGAGGGTTCCGGTCGCCGGGTCGTACGCACCGAGCAGGTTCGTCAGCGCGTTCGGCGCGGCGCTCAGCGCTTCGGCCAGCGACTGCTTCTGGTCGGAGAGCACCTTCGTCACGTCGGCCAGCTTGTCCACATCGGACTGGACCTTGCCCCGGTTGTCCTTGATGAACCCCTGCACCATGCCGAGCGCCTGGGTCAGCTCGTCGAGCGCGGCGGGGAACTGGTCCCGCTGGTCGGCGAGCACCTTGCTGATCGACGCCAGCTGCCCGGCCGCCTGCTTCACCTGGTCGTCGTTGGACGCCAGCATGGCGGTGAACTTGCCGATGTCGTCCACCGTGCCGAACAGGTCGTCCTTCGAGTCGCCGGCGGTGCGGGCGAGGTCGCCGAGGTTCTTGATCGCCTGGCCGACGAGCTTCCCGTTGCCGTCGAGGTAGGCGGCCGACGTGGTGAGCAGGTCGCTGACCGCGCCGTCCTTGTTCGCCCCGTTCGGGCCCAGCGCGCCCATCAGCTGTTTCAGGCTGGCCATGAGCTGGTCCACCTCGACCGGGGTCGCGGTCCGCTGCCGCGGGATCTCCGCGCCGGTGAACAGCGGGCCGCCGGTGTAGGGCGGGGTGAGCTGCACGTAGCGGTCGGCGACCAGGCTCGGGGTGATCACCGCGGCCCCGGCGTCGGCGGGCAGCTGCAGGCCGGGCCGGACCTTCATGGTCACCTTCACCTGGGTGCCCTGCGGCTGCACCGCGGTCACCGAGCCGACGGGCACCCCGAGCACCCGGACGTCGGAATTCGGGTAGATGCCGACCGCGGCGGCGAAGTACGCCGTCACGACCCGGTCCGACGGAGCGGTGACGAGCGGCCACACGCCGCACACGATCAGCGCGGCGGCCACGCCGAGGGCGAGCCGTCGGCGCAGGGTCCGGCGACGGGCCCCGGCCCCGAGATCGGCCAGCTCACCCTGCTCCAGATCAACCTGTTCTGAATCAGCGACGTGACGCGACATCAGCGTCCTCCGTTCGGTGGCGGCGCGCAGCTGCCCGGGGTGGTCCCGTCCGGGATGAGCCCGCACAGGTAGGTGTCGATCCAGTGGCCGTTGCCGAGCGCGTTGCCGAGCAGCCGGTAGAACGGCCCGGCCAGGCGCAGGCTGTCCTCGAGCTTCGCCTGGTTCTGCTGCAGCACCCCGGCGACGCGGTCGAGCTGGTCGAGCGCCGGGCCCAGCGTCTTCTGGTTGTCCGCCACCAGCCCGCGCAGCTGCGTCGACAGGCTCCGGATCCCGGTGAACAGCTTCGAGATCGAGTCCTTGCGGGCGTTCAGCTGCGTCAGCAGGGTGTTGCCGTCCCTGATCAGCGAGCCGATCTGGCCGGACCGGTCCGCGAGTGTCTTCGAGATGGCCTGGGTGTTCTGGAACAGCTTCACCAGCTCGTCGTCCCGGGAGGCCAGAGTCTGCGACAGCGCGGCCACGCCGGTGAACGCCGCGCGCACGTCCGCCGGAGCGGAAGCGCCGATGGTCCCCGACAGCGCCCGGAAAGCCTGCGCCAGCTGGTCGGTGTTGATCGAGCCGAGGGTGCTGCCCAGGTCGTTGAACACGGTCGTGACGTCGTAGGGCGAGCTGGTGCGCTCCAGCGGGATCGGCTTGCCCGGGTCCAGCTCGGTGCCGCCGACCGGGTCGAGCACCAGGTTCTTCTGCCCCAGCAGCGTTTTGATCTTGATCGCGGCGGTGGTGCGGTCGCCGACCCAGGTGTCCTGGACGCGGAACCGCACGTCCACGTGGTCCCCGGCCAGGTCGACGCCGGTCACCTCGCCGACCTTGACCCCGGCGACGCGGACCTCGTCCCCGGAGCGGAGCCCGGCCGCCTCGTGGAACTCCGCCTGGTACGTGGTGCCCCCGCCGATCAGCGGCAGGTCGCCGGAGAAGAAGGTGAGCAGGCCGATCACGATCATCACGGCCGCGGTCACCAGGCCGACCTTCATCGGGCTGCGGGAGCGGAACGGCTTGATCCGCGGCGCCCGGGAGACACGGTGGCCCCCGGAGTCCCGCCGGAGTTTCCGCAGCGGGTTCATCGGCACCTCTCAGCGGTCACGGGGATGCCCGGCGGCGGGCCGCCCGGGGCGGGCTTGGCGTCGGTCCGCACCGCGCAGAGGTAGAAGTTGGCCCAGGAGCCGTAGGAGAACAAAGTGCCGATGCGGTCGTACTTCGCCGGCAGGTTGTCGATGAACTTCTGGAACACCGGGGTGTTGTCGGCGAGGTTGCGGGACAGGTCGCCCAGCGCGGTGATGCTGTCGGCCAGCGGTTTGCGGCCCTGCTCCAGCAGCCCGGCCGTCGCGTTGCTCAGGTCGCCGAGGCCGCCGACCGCGCGCCCGATCGGGCCGGCGTCCGCGGCCAGGCCGCTGACCAGCCGCGAAGTCGTGTCGACCAGCGCGTCGAACTGGTCGCCCTGGGCGTTCACCGTGTCCAGCACCGAATTCAGGTTGCCGATCACCTGCCCGATCACCTGGTCCTTGCCGGCCAGGGTCGAGGTGAGCGACGCGGTGTGCTGCAGCAGGCTCTCGACGGTGCCGCCTTCCCCTTGCAGCACCTGGACGAGCTCGAACGACAGCTGGTTCACGTCGTCCGGGGAGAGGGCCTGGAACAAGGGCTTGAAGCCGTTGAACAACGTGGTGAGGTCGAGGGCGGGGGTGGTCCGTTCCAGCGGGATCTGCGCCCCGTCGGGCAACGGCGCCGGAGCCGGGGCTGGCCCAGGATCCACCGCGAGGTAACGCTGGCCGACCAGGTTGCGGTACCGGATGGTGATCGTGGTCGCCGCGGTCGGCCGGTGCGCGCGGTCCACCGAGAAGCCCACCTCCGCGACCCGCTGGTCGACGACCCGGATGGAGTCGACCTGGCCGATCCGGACCCCGGCCATGCGCACCTCGTCACCGGCGTTGACCGACGTCGCGTCGGTGAACCGCGCGGTGTAGCCCACGGCGTCCGGGGCCCCGCTGTTGGCGATGGTGACCGCGAGCAGCCCCGTCGCGAGGGCAGTCACGGCGAAGAAGATCAGTCCCTTGACCGCCGGCGCGAGCACACTCCTCATCGGACGGTCACCTCCGTCCCCCGCAGCGCGGGTCCGATCAGCACACTGCTCCAGCCGGGCACGTCGCCCAGCTGGGGACGGAGCAGTTCGGTCACGAGCGCGCGTTCACCGGCCGAGTTAGCCGGTCCGAGATCGCCGCCGTCATCTCCGGCTGCCCCGCCGGCTGCCACTCCGGCCGTCGCACCGCCGCCGCCTCCGCCGTAACACCGGGGTCCCCCGGTCGCGGTGAAGGACGGGGTGTCCCGCCCGGGCACGTACTTCTCCCGCGGGTCCTGGACGGTGAGCACGACGTGCAGCCCCGGCTCGCCGGTACCGGCCCCGAGTGCCTTCTCCATCAACGGTTTCAGCCGGTTCACCGCGTCGAAGAGGCAGGGGAACTCCGGCGAGTACTGGGAAAGCAGTTCCAGCGAGGACCGGCTCTCCGCGGACACCCCGATCAGGTTGTCCTTGTTCTTCCGGAGGAAGTCGCCCAGGTTCTGCGACGCGCCGGTGGCGCTGGCGAACAGGGAGCGCAGCCCGTCCTGGTCGTCGACGATCGTCTTCGAGGTCGTCGACAGGTCGGCCAGCGCGTGCAGGATGTCCGGCGCGGCCGTGGTGTAGACGTCGGAGGCGGCGGCCAGCCCGCTGAGGTCCTGCTGCAGCCGCGGGAGCAGCGGGTTCACCTGGGCGAGCAGGTTCTGCAGCTTGACGATGCTGTCCCCGAGGGGTTTGCCGCGGTTGTCCAGCGCCTGGGAGATGGCGCCGAGCGAGCTGTTGAGCTTCTGCGGCTGGACCGCGCGCAGCAGCGGCAGCAGGTCGTCGAGGACCCGTTCCACCTCGATCGCGTTGGAGGAGTTGTCCTGCGCGATCACGTCGCCCGCCCGCAGGTTCCCCTGGCCGGTCTGCGGCAGCACGAGGTCGACGTAGCGCTGGCCGAACAGGGTTTTCGGCAGCAGCCGGGCCGAGACGTTCCGGGGCAGCGCGCCGATCTTCGCCGGGTCCAGCGCGAGGTCGATCTCGGCGCCCGCCGGCGTGCTCCGCACTTCGCGGACCTCGCCGAACGGCACTCCGCGCACCTTGACCTCGGCCGTCGGCGAGAGCTGGCTGCCCGCCCGGTCGGTCTCCAGGCGGACCAGGTCGGAGTGGTCGAAGTCCTTGTCGTAGATCGCCACGGTCAGCCAGCCGAGCAGGGCGAGCACGACCAGGAAGGCGGCCCCGGCCAGTTGCGTGCCGAGCCGGTTCACCCGGACACCTTCACCGTGACCGTGGCGCCCCAGATCGCCAGCGACAGGAACAGGTCCAGCACGCTGATCAGCACGATCGAGGTGCGCACGGCGCGGCCGACTGCGATGCCGACGCCGGCCGGGCCGCCGCTGGCGCGGTAGCCGTAGAAGCAGTGGGTGAGGATCACCGCGACGCTGAACACCAGCACCTTCCCGAAGGACCACAACACGTCCTCGGGGGGTAGGAAGAGGGTGAAGTAGTGGTCGTAGGTGCCGCCGGACTGGCCGAAGAACACCACCGTGGTCACCCGCGAGCCGAGGTAGGAGATGAGCAGCCCCACCACGTACAGCGGGATGATCGCGACGAACCCGGCGATGATCCGGGTGGTCACGAGGTACGGCAGGCTCCGCACGGCCATCACCTCGAGCGCGTCGATCTCCTCGGAGATCCGCATCGCGCCCAGCTGCGCGGTGAACCCGCTGCCCACTGTGGACGAAAGGGCGAGTCCCGCGGCCAGCGGGGCGATCTCCCGGGTGTTGAAGTACGCGGTGAGGAAGCCGGTCATCGCGGAGATGTTGATCTGCTTCAGCGCGCTGAAGCCCTGCAGCCCGACGGTCACCCCGGTGAACACGCACAACCCGACCATGACCCCGACCGTGCCGCCGATCACCGCGAGCGCCCCGCTGCCGAAGGTCACCTCGGCCAGCAACCGCACGACCTCCCGGAAGTACCGGGTGAGGGCGACCGGGATCGCGGCGAGCGCGCGAATGTAGAACAGCAGCTGATCGCCGAGCGCGAACAGCCGTTCGCCCGGCTTGCCGAGAACACTGCGCAGGTCGGTCACTCAGGAACCCTTCGCCGGGACCAGCTGCAGGTACAGCGCGGTCAGCATGGTGTTGACGAAGAACAGCAGCAGGAACGTGATGACCACCGACTGGTTGACGACGTCGCCGACGCCCTTCGGCCCGCCCTTGGGGTTCAGCCCGCGGTACGAGGCGACCACGCCGGCGAGGTAGCCGAAGAGCACCGCCTTCACCGTGCTGACGATCAGGTCCGGCAGCTGGGCGAGGGCGTTGAAGCTCGACAGGTACGCGCCGGGGGTGCCGCCCTGCACGACCACCGCGAAGAAGTAACCGCCGACCACGCCGACGACGCTGACCAAACCGTTGAGCAGCACCGAAACACACACCGCCGCCTGCACCCGGGGGACGAGGAGCCGCTGCACCGGCGAGACGCCGAGCACCTCCATCGCGTCGATCTCCTCGCGGATGGTGCGGGCGCCGAGGTCCGCGCAGATCGCGCTGCCGCCGGCGCCGGCGATGATCAGGGTGGTCACGATCGGGCTGGCCTGCTGGACCACCACGAGCACCCCGGCCGCGCCGTTGAACTGCTCGGCGCCGATCTGGCTGGTCAGCGACCCGAGCTGCAGGGAGATGACCGCGCCGAACGGGATCGAGACGAGGATCGCCGGGGTGATGGAGACACTGGCGATGAACCAGAACTGCAGGACGAATTCCCGTACCTGGTAAGGACGGCGGCCCATCGCGACGAGCACGTCGAGGGCGAGCGCGCACATCCGGCCGAACTCGCGCAGCCCGTTCGCCGCCCGGCGCGGGACCTCGGTCAGCAGCGTGGTCATGTCCCGCACCCGTTCGGCGGCGCGCCGTTGCCGACGCAGCGCAGCACGAGGTCGGTCACCAGGGTGTTGCCCGGCCCGGAGACCAGCCCGCTGAACAGCCGGCTGAAGTCCTCGTGCCCGGTGCACCCGGCTAACGCCGGCATGGCGAACGTGGTCGACACCTTCGTCGGCTGCGCCGGGAACGCCAGTGGCAGCAGTCCCTTGATCTCCACCCGGGCCGGCTCGGCCGTGCGGCAGTCCGGGCCGACGTCGAGCGGGCGCCCGTCCACCCGGAGGTCCGACAGCTTCACGAAGACCGAGTTGACCACGTCGGTGTCCGCGCAGATGTCGGTCTGCACCGGGGCGCAGTCTCCCGTCCGTCCGGTGTGGACGGTCACGGTCCCGGTGGCGTCGCCGCTGGGCGTCAGCTCGACTGTGGCGGTGGCGGGCATGAAGCGGAAGGTGACGAAATAGCTCGAAGCCACCGGGACGCTCAGTTTTCCGGTGATCGGCACCGTGCCGTTCAGCCCGAGCAGCGCGCCGTCGAAGCGGCCGGGCGGGAAGCTGATGTCGGAGCCGAGTTTCGCGACCCGGCTGGTGGTCGGCTGCGCGTCGTCCCCGACGATGAAGCCGAACGGGAAGCGGATCCCGTCGGCCGGCGCCGCGGCCTGGGCGGCCGGGGGTGAGGCCGGTGGGCCAGGTGGGCTGCCGCCCGGCGCGGCGGCCGCCGGCCCCAGGACGAACGCGGTCGCGGCCACCGGCAGGAGCAGCGACAGCAGCGCGCGTGACCGCCTGAGCATGGATGGGTGCCTCGTTTCGCTTCGTCGCGGGAGAGCCGGTCCGGTCAAGCTACCCAGCATTTCCCTGCCCGGACAGGGAAATCGCGGCGCACCACGGCTGCGGGCAGTTCTTTGTCACGCGCGCGAACAGCGGCCCCGGCGAAAGTGTCACCCGTGGACGGACCGGCGTGAACGCCCCTTGTCCGGGTCTTTGCCGGTGGTTACGTTTCCGGTCGGGGGTTTTCCGTTCCGGGAAGGAGCGATCGTGAACCTGCCCGCCATCACCGTGTCCGGGCTGACGAAGACCTACGGCCCGGTCACCGCGCTCGACGGGATCACCCTGGAGGTCGCGCGGGGCTCGGTGCTCGCCGTCCTCGGCCACAATGGAGCCGGGAAGACGACGCTGGTCGGGATTCTCAGCACCCGGATCCACCCGGATTCGGGCACGGCGCGGGTCTGCGGGTATGACGTGGTGCACGACGGCGCCGCGGTGCGCCGCCGGATCGGGGTGACCGGGCAGTCCGCCTCCGTGGACGAGGCCCTGTCCGGGCGGGCCAACCTGGTGCTGATCGCCCGGCTGCTCGGCGCGTCCGCGGCGCAGGCCCGGCGGCGCGCGGCCGAGCTGCTGGCGGCGTTCGACCTCGGCCAGCTGGCGGAACGGCCGGCCCGGACCTATTCCGGTGGGCTGCGCCGCCGGCTCGACCTGGCGATGAGCCTGGTCGGCGCCCCGGACGTGGTGTTCCTCGACGAGCCGACGACCGGCCTGGACCCGGTCAGCCGGGCGGCGCTGTGGTCGGCGCTCGAAGACCTCGCAGGGCGCGGCACGACCATCGTGCTCACCACGCAGTACCTGGAAGAAGCGGACCGGCTGGCCGACCAGGTGGTGGTCCTCGGCCTGGGCCAGGTGACGGTGTCCGGCACCCCCGCCCGCCTGAAGGCCCAGCTGGGCGAGCGGATGGCGACCCTCACCTTCGGCACCGACCTGGTGCTGCGGCGCGGGGTCTCGGCGCTGAACCGGCTAGGCGTACACGCCGAGGTCGACGGCCTGGCGCTGAAGCTGCCACTCGCCGGGCGCGCGGACCTCCCGGTGATCGTGCGCGCGCTCGACACAGCCGGCGCGCCGCTACGCGACCTCATCGTCACCGAACCCACACTCGACGACGTTTACCTTTCCCTGCACCGGAAGGCGGCATCGTGACCCGGCCGGACACCGGCGACCTCTCCCGGGGACGACGGTCACCCTTCCCGGCGCGGGAGGGCGACATCGTGACCCGGCCCGACACCGGCGACCGCACCGCCGCCGTCACCGCTCCCCGGAGCGACGACGTCCACTCCTCCCGGCGCGGGAGGGCGGCATGGTGACCCAGCCGGACACCGGCGACCGCACCGCCGCCGCCGCCGTTCCCCGGAGCGGCAACGCCCACCCCTCCCGGCGCGGGAGGGCGGCATGGTGACCCGGCCAGACACCGGCGACCCCACCGCCGCCGCCATTCCCCGGGGCGACGACGCTAGCCCCTCCCAACACGGGAGGGCGGCATCGTGACCCAGCCAGACACCGGCAACCGCACCGCTGTCACCGTTCCCGGGGACTGGCCCGGCAGCAGCTTCGGCACCCAGGTCCGGGTCCTGACCGCACGTTCGCTGCGCGCGGCCTTCGCCGACCGGCGGCTGGTGTTCTTCGGCCTGCTCCAGCCGGTGGTGCTGCTGGTGCTGTTCAGCCAGGTGTTCAGCGGCGTCGGCGCGTTGCCCGGGGTGGCCGCCTACCGCGGCTACGTCAACTTCCTCGTGCCGGCGACGCTGGTCACCATCGCCACGACCACCGCGATGAGCTCCGGCGCGGGACTGCTGGCGGAGATCTACAGTGGATTCACCGGGCGCCTGCGGTGCCTGCCGATCACCCTGTTCGCCGTCCTGGCCGCCCGGACGCTGGCCGACACCGCGCGGCTGGCCGTCCAGCTGGTGGTCACGGTGCTCGCCAGCATGGTGTTCCTCGATTTCCGCCCGGCTGGCGGAGTCAGCGGGACGGCCGCGGCGCTCGCGCTGACCCTGGTGGTGGGCTGGTGCCTGAGCTGGGTGTTCATCGCCATCGCGACCTGGCTGCGCAAGGCCGAAACCCTGCAGGCGGCGTCGTTCGTGGTGATGTTCCCGCTGATGTTCTCCTCCAGCGCCTACATGCCGGTGGACACCATGCCGGCCTGGGTGCGTGTGGTCTCCGCGGCGAATCCCCTCACCTACGCGATCGATGCCACCCGCGCCCTCGCGCTGGGACGCCCGGCCGGCTGGGCGGTCCTGGTCGCACTCCTCATCGCCGCCACGGCCGCGACGGCGGGCGGGCTGATCGCCACCCGCACTTTCCGCGCACCCGCCTGACTCCAGTGGCCCACGGTCGGTGGCCCAGCGCAACCCCGCCCTCAACGGTCCGTGAAGGCCTCCTTCACCGCGTCCCACGCGGGTACAACAAATCTCACCTCAGGCAGTCAACGGACGGGTTGGACAACCGCAGCTCAGAAACCATCAGCGATCGGAGGTTCGCCATCCTGGGTGAGGCACAGACAGACTTCACAGCAATGTGCGTTCGGGCCAGTCTGGCGTTCACGCGCTCAGTTTCCCACACCGTCTTTCGAGGCATTTCCCGACACCGTTCAAGGACAGGTTGTGGATGACATTCACATTCCCGCGCCGAGAATCCTGCACCGCTGCTGATCCGGTGCCCTTTTTGTAGTCATCCATGGCCAGCAACCTAAGCCGGAAGGCAGCTAAAAGCATGTCTCACGTGGCGAGTTTACGGAGTTCATGTAGCAGGTAGAGCCGACTCCGAGGGTGCGGAAGGCGATGAAGTGCTCGACCTTGCGTTCGTAGCGCTGCGTCAAGCGCTGGCATCCGGCGAACTCGGCATGGTTCGTTCGATCGCCCCGTGGCGGTTTCCGAGTCCCTGGCCGGATTTGGCGCCTTTGCGGGCGATGCGGACCTTGATGCCGCGGCCGCGGACCCAGAACCGCAGGCCGGACTGGCGGCACCGCGGGTAACCCGGAACAGCCTCGGCCTCCTTATGTACACAGTGGACACTCCGATCAGGTTTGGCGGTGGTTGCATCTGATGATTGCTTTGATATTACAGGATTTCCTCGCTCCGTTGCGAGGTTTCGGATGCACCCGTTCGAGTGATGTATCGAACTGGTGTTCGAGGTATTGTCGTCTGCATGGGGATACCAGACCAGGTGCCGGAGTGGCGCCTTTCCGAGGAAGAACTGACCGCTGAACTTCTCACCACAGAGCGGGAATTGTGCCGCGTGTATGCGCGGATGCTGTCGTTGGTTGGCGAGGTGGATCAGCGTGGTGTGGCTGCGGGTAAGGGTTTTCGCAGTACTCAGGTGATGTTGGTGCGGTCGTTGCGGGTTTCGCCGAAGGAAGCCAACGCGCGAGTCACCCAAGCGACCGCGGTCCTGCCGGTGATGCGGAACGCCCTAGCCACTGGCGACATCAACCGCGAACATGCCCACGAGATCGCGTACGTCCTCACCCGCGCCCCGGATTCCGTCACCCCAGAGGAGCTGGCAGCCAACGAAATCACTCTGGTCGAGCTGGCCCATGAAGCTCCGCCCACGACTCTGCGCAAGGTAGGCCAGCGAATCCAGGCCTACTGGGACTTCGACAGCGTGGACCCCGACAAGCGGGAACAAGACCTGGCACGACCCCTCCGAGAGTTCCGCTACACCCGGACCCGGGATGGCCGGATGAAGTACACCGGCGAATTCGATCCTGATACTGCGACCCTCGCCGAGCAGCTCTTCACCGTGCTCGCGAAACCAGACCCTGCCGACTCCTTCGGTAACCCGGACCCGCGTACCCGGGCACAGCGCCAGGGCGACGCTGTCGCCGCGGTGTTCGATCTCGCCGCCCGCGCCCCAGACCTGCCCGTGAAAGCCGGTGAACGAGCCGTTGCCACCATCACCATCGAATTGAAGGACTTGGAGCGCCGGGCCGGAACCGTGATGCTCGACGGACATGACCCGATGACCGTCTCCCAGCTGCGTCGTTTGTGCTGTGACGCGAAAGTCCTCCCGGCGGTGCTCAACGGCGCTGGTGAAGTGCTGGACCTGGGCCGCGCCGTCCGGACCGCGACCCCCGCTCAACGACGGGCTTTGGCTGTGCGGGACAAGGGATGCACTGCCCCTTGGTGCACGAGAGGCCCGAAATGGACCACGCCACACCACATCGAGTACTGGACCAACCCTCACGGCGGCCCCGGCGGTCCGACGGACATCGGGAACATGGCGTTGATGTGCGACCGCGACCACCTCCTCGCCCACCACGGTGGCTGGGACATCCGGCTCCGCAACGGAGTGGTCGAGTGGATCCCGCCTGCGTGGCTGGACCCGCAACGAAGACCCCGCCGCAACACCGCCCACAACCCACCCCACACCCGCGCCGCCTGACCAGGCGGGCCACGTAAGCAGAGGGACTGTGACGCGAATGGTATTTCCGGCAGCGGTTGTCAGCAGGCACCGGATACCGGCGCCTGACTCTGCGCTACGAACGCAAAGCCGAGCACTTCCTCGCCTTCCTCATCGTCGGAGCCCCCTCACCTGCTACAAGAACTCCGCAAACACACCACGTGAGACAAGGCGGTTAAGGAGGCCTTCACGGACTTCAGGGAGCGGCGAGAGCCTCAAGATGGTCGGCGGCCAGCTCGGCGCCCCCGGCCGTGCGGAAGGACTCGGCGATTCCCCGCGCCGCGGCGCGGTATCGCGGACGGCCGAGCACCGCCGTCACCGCCGCCATGATGTCCGTGGCCCCGGCCCGGTCGAACCGGAGCCGGAGCCCCGCCCCCGCGGCCACCACCTGGTCGGCCAGGATCGACTGGTCGTCGCGGATCGGGGCGACGACCAGGGGCAGCCCGGCCGCCAGCGTTTCGCACACGGTGTTGTGGCCGCCGTGGCAGACCACCGCGGCCGCCTTCCCCAGTACCGCGGTCTGCGGAATCCGTTCCAGTGCAAGGATTCCTTCGGCTCCGATGGCACCACTCGGATCCACCACCAGCCCTTGGACCGCGGGCAGTGCCGACAGCGCCTCCGCGCTTTCGAGCAGGAACCGTCGCCCCGCCGGCGCGTTCGCCGTGCCGAGGGTCACCACCACCAGCGGGCGCCCGTCCAGCTGTTCCCAGGGGAACGGCAACTCCGGCGCCGTGGCCGGGACCGGGCCGACGTAACGCACGGCCGTGCCCGCCTTCGCCGCCGGCTGTCCCGCCAGCGCCCGTGTCGTGAACGCCAGCACCAACTGCGGCGAGAACCGCAGGTCCCCGATCTCGACGCCGTGGCGTTTACGCAGACGTGTCTGCAGCCCGTCGGCCCAGCTCCCGATCTTCGGCATCACCGCGAGTGGGTCGCCGAGTTCGGCCGAGGTGGACGCCGAAGTCGCCCACGGCAGCCCGGCCCGGGCCGCCACCAGCGCACCCGCGAACGCCTGCTGGTCCGCCACCACCACGTCCGGACCGAACTCCGAGACGGCGGCGGCGACCCCCGGCACCATGGCGTCGGCCAGCGGCACCAGGTACTCCTCCCACAGGTGCTTGAGAGCCGCGAACCCACGCAACCCGGCCGGCCTCCGCTCCACCGCGAACGGCGCCGAATCCCCCGCCGACAGCACCGGCAGCACTGGCAGCGGCGGCAGCACCGGCGCGCCGGCCGCCACCGGCACCCCGGTCAACGCCGGCACCCCGGTCAACGCCGACAACTCCGGCTCCGGCCCGCACCACGCCACCGTGTGCCCTCGACCCACCAACGCGGCAGCGACCCCGCGCAGCGGCGCGACGTGCCCGGCGAGCGGGGGCACGACCAGCAGGAACCTCATGCCGCGTGCCGGGCGATCCAGGTCAGCACCAGCTCCCGGACCGCGCGGTGCCGCTCCACGAGCACGGAGTGCCCCTGCCCCTCGAACACGTGCAGCTCCCCTCGGGGCAGCACCGACGTGAGCGCCTCCAGGTCGTCGGCCTGGTAGCCGTGGCTGCCGAGGATCGAGAGCACCGGGCACTCGATCGCGGCCACCTGTTCCGCGGTCAGCAACGGGCCGAGCGGCACCTCCTCGGCCATGGTGGTCGCCATCATCCGCTCGGCCGCCATCCGCGCGAGCCGCCGGTGGTGGGCGCCGAAGTTCGCCTCGATCCAGGCGAAGCTCTCCTCCCGCCGCAGGAAGTCCACTGTGTACCCGAGGATGCTGCCCATCTTCTCCGCCCAGCCCTCGGTGGCGGGCTCCGACTCGATGCACACGATGCTGCGCACGAGCTCCGGGTTCGCCGCGGCGAAGCTGTAGGCCAGCGTGCCGCCGAAGCTGTTGCCCACCAGGTGCACCGGCCGCTCGATCCGCAGCTCGCTCAGCAGGCCGCCGAGGTCGGCCACGAAGTCGGACAGCCGGTAGCCGGTCGCCGGGCGCTCGGTCCGGCCGTGCCCGCGCAGGTCGTAGCTGATCACGTCGATGCCCGCGGCCGCGATCGGCGGCGCCAGGGTCAGGTGGAAGCTCGCCAGGCTGTCGGTGCCCATCCCGTGCAGGAACACCACGGTCTCGGTGCCGCCCGCGGTGAGCAGCTGCACGTTGGTGCGCAGCCCGTTGACCGTCATCGTGGGCACGGACCACCACTCCGCTGCGCGACGAACCGGGCCAGGTCGCCCACGGTCAGGCCGATCACCTCGTCGAGTTCCTTCTCCGCCAGGTATTCGGCGAGGTTCACCTCCGGCCCGAAGTGCTCCGCGAGGATGCCGGCGAAGGTGACCAGGTCGATGCTCTCCAGGCCGAGGTCCTCGTGGAAGGTCGTCTCCGGGGTGATGGCGAAGCCGAGGACCCGTGGGTCGCCGGCCAGCTCGCCGAGCAGCCCGGCGACCACCTCGAAAACCGCGGGGGCGACGAAACCGGCGGGTGCGCGGTCGATGGTCATGACGTGCTCCTGTCCTTGACGTGCCAGGCCACGACGTGGCCTGGAATGGCTGCGCCGGGGCCGTCCCGGCGCAGGGTGATCGACGGGCTGCCCTCGGCGCGTTCGAGGGCGAGCGCGGCCGCGACGTTCCCGTCCCGGGCGAGGGCGACCTCCAGTTCGGGCAGCAGACGGCCGTGCCGGCCCGAGACCGAGCCGTCGTCGTGCACGTGGATCTCGGCCGGGAACAGCGGTTCGTCCAGCCGGGAGCGCACCGCGTCCTTGACCGCGATCCGCTCCAGCAGCCACGCCCCGCGGCGGCGCGATTCACACGCCGCGAACGCCACGCGCTCCTCGGCGTCGAGGTACATGCCGGCGTAGATGTCGCGGGCCGCCACCGTCGGCCAGCGGTCGGCCACCCAGACCCAGCCCTCGTCGTGCCGCTGCGACAACAGGTTCCGCTCGGGGAAGGCGTGCACCTGGTGCGCGGGACGGTCACACGGGAACCGCACGTCGGCCCACTTCCCGATCCGGGCCAGGACGCGGCCGTCCCGCACCAGCTCGGCGTCCATCTCCACCAGGTCGGCGTCGACGCGCCGGATCCGCACCAGGCAGCCGACCCTGACCCCGGGCCCGGGTTCCGGGCCGTACCAGGTGATCCGGCCGATCGAACGCGGGAACGCCAGCAGGCCGTCCGCCTGCCCGGCCATCAGCCAGCAGCCGAGCAGCTGCCCCACGTTGTCGAGCAGGCCGCCGGGCGCCGGCGGCACCACCAGCTCGCCGCGGATGTGCCGCTCCCCCAGCGCGTCGATCCGGGCCAGTCCCTGATACGCCGGGCCGTGGAACATCTCCCGCAGCCGGTAGATCTCGGCGGCGGGCAGCGGTGGCGGTTCCTCGGGCCCGGGCGGCGCGGCCGGTGCGGGCGCGGCGGGGAAGCTCGTGCCCAGCAGGACGCTCGCGCGAGCGTATGGTCCGATGTGGACGGTCACCAGGTCGCCCGTGCGGCTGGTGGTGACCGGGACCCGCTGGGCCGGCTCGGCGATCAGCCACCGGGAGAAGACGGCGTCACGCACCTCGATCGCCCGGCGGCCCGGGACGGCCCGTTCGGCCGTGCGGCAGGCCAGCTCGACCAGCGCCGTCGCGGGCACGACCGGGCGGAAGTCGGACTCGTCGGGCCAGCCGTCCCGCTGGCGGAAGAACCGGTGGTCACGCAGGTGGGGCATGGCCGCGAGCGAAACGTCCACTGTGGATTTCAAGGGGCCGGCCGCAGCGGCGATCACCTCCGCCGCGGTCTGCCGGGTCTCCTCCAGCAACGCGGTGAACTCGCCCGCGATCACGGCCGGGACCCCGGCGGGCAGCTGCGGCTCGGTTTTTCCCGCCCGGTCGAGCACACCGCGCGCGGCGTCCCCGAGCCGTAACAGGCCGGGGCCCGTGTTCAGCCGGATCCGCCGGGGCTCCAGCGCGGCGAAGTCGGGCTCGGCGCCCTCGGCCCACAGGGCGGTCGCGACCCGCCGCAGCTGGTCGAGCCCGGGCCGGGTCGTCGACGCGGCGGCGGCGACCAGGTGCGGCCGCTCCCCCAGCGTGTCGGTGACGAAGGAGCTGAGCTGCCCCGCCCCGACCTGGACGAAGGCGCGGAAACCCGCTTCGTACAGCCGTTCCGTCAGCTGGCGGAACCGGACCCGTTCGAGCAGGTGGGCCAGGTACAGCTCGCGCACCCCGTCCGGGTCGGCCGGGTAGGTCCGCGCCGTCGTGGCCGACCAGACCGGGATCTCCGGCGCTTCCAGCCGGAGGTCGCGCACGAGCCGGGTGAACGGTTCCAGGTGCGCCAGCAGGAACGGCGAGTGGAACCCGGACCGGAAGGACAGCACCCGGGTGACGATCCCGTCGGCCCGGCAGGACTCGGCGAACCTGGCCACGGTGCGCGGCGGCCCGCACACGACCGTCTGCCGGGTGGCGTTCTCGTGGGAGATCACCAGTTCCGCCGGGAGCAGGTCGGCGACGCGCCCGGCGGAGCAGCCGAGCACGAGGTAGTCCACCTCCGGCAGCTCGAACCCGTCCGGCCAGTAGCGGCTCAGCAGCTCGCCGAGCGGCGCGCCGGTGTACATCCCGGCGTCCTGCATCGCGGTCCACTCGCCGACGCTGTGCCCGGCCAGCGCGTCGGGCCGGATCGCGATCCGGCGCAGCGCGGCGCCCAGCACCAGGCCGGTCTCGGTCACGCTGGTCGCCCGGTCGAGCACCGTCCCGTCCGACCACCGGGGCCGGTCCAGCCCGAAGCGGCGCGCCACGTCGTCGCAGCGTGGTTCGGCGGCGTCTTCGAGCCCCGGGTAGAGGAACACCGTGCGGCCGGCCGGAAGCAGCGGGTCCACACTGCACCAGATGTCACCGATGCCGTGCCACGGCTTTCCGGTCCGCCCGGCCTCGGCCACCACCCGCCGGGCCATCGCCAGCTTCCGCTCGCTGGGCCCGGCGATGCCGATCCGGCAGCGTCCGGTGCCCGGCTCGTCCCCCGCGCGGTCGAGCCGGGCCAGCAGCCCGGCCGGTGAGTCCGCGGCCAGCCGCAGCACCCGTTCCGGCTCGTCGACCCGGGCCCGGCGCCGGGCGGCCTGGTCGGCGCCGGCCAGGACGACGTGGGCGTTGACCCCGCCGAAGCCGAACGCGTTGACCGCCGCCACTCGAGGCAGTCCCACCCACGGCCGGGCCTCGGCCAGCACCTCGAAGCGGGTGTCTTCCAGCAACGGGTGCGGCTCGTCGCAGTTCAGGGTGGGCGGCAGGACTCCGTGGTACAGCGCCAAAGCCGCCTTGACGAGCCCCGCGGCCCCGGCCGTCGGCATGGTGTGCCCGATCATGGACTTGACCGAGCCGAGCACCGCCCGCGGCCCGTCGGCCGGGCCGAACATCTCGGCCAGCGTCGTCAGCTCCACCGCGTCCCCGGCCGGCGTGCCCGTGCCGTGGGCCTCCAGCAAGCCGATCTCCGACGGGTCCGCGCCGCGCCAGGCCTGCCGCAGCGCCCGGACCTGGCCCGCGGTCGCGGGGCTGAGCAGCCCGGCGACCCGGCCGTCGCTCGACGTGCCGCTGCCGCGGACGACCGCGTACACCCGGTCCCCGTCGCGGCGGGCGTCCTCGAGCCGTTTCAGCACCACGATCGCGGTGCCCTCCCCGATCAGCATCCCGTCGGCATGCCGGGAGAACGGGCTGATCCGCTGGCTCGGCGACAACGCGCCGAGCTGGGTGAACAGCGACCACAGCGTGTCGTCGTGGGTGTGGTGGACGCCGCCGGCGAGCACCACGTCGCAGCGGTCGCGCACCAGCTCGCCGATCGCGTGGTCCACCGCCACCAGCGACGAAGCGCACGCCGCGTCCACGGTGTAAGCCGGGCCGCCGAGGTCCAGCCGGTTCGCCACCCGGGAGGCGGCCAGGTTGGGCACCAGCCCCGCCGCGGCCTCGGGCCGGAACTTCCCGAGTGGTTCGAGCAGGGCGGCCCGCACCTGCTCCATCAGCTCCGGGCCGGCCGAGGGGGCCAGGCCCGCGAGCACGCCGGTGATCTCGCGGACGGTGCGCACCCGCTGGTCGAACGCGCGCAGGCCGGGCGAAAGGTACCCGCCCCGCCCGAGCACGACGCCGACCCGCGCCCGGTCCCCGAGCCGTCCCGGCCCGCCGAGGTCGTCGATCGCGGCGGCGGCCACGGCGAGCGCGGCGATCTGGTCGGGCTCGGTGTTCGGCACGGCCGCGGGCAGCACGCCGAGTTCCGCGGGGTCGAACTCCAGGCTGTCGGTGACGAAGCCGCCCCGCAGACCGTGGGTCCGGTCGGGCGCGGCCCCGTCGCGGCCGTGGAAACCGGGGTCACGGCGGTCGGCCGGGATCTCGGTGATCGCGTCGGCGCCCGTCTCGACGTTGCGCCAGAACTGGTCGATCGTGGCGGCACCGGGCAGCAGCACCCCCATGCCGACGATCGCGACGCCCGGCGGATTCACCACAGCGATGCCGTGTAGAGAACCGCGCCGGCGGTGCCGTACGCGAGTTCGCGCAGCAGCGCGGCGGTCGCCTGCGCGGGGTCCAGCAGCTGGATCTCCCGCTCCTGGTAGTGCCGCGCCAGCTCCGGCGTCACCATCCCGGGGTGGTCGCCGACCGGTGCCCACGGTCCCCAGTGGACGGTCACGGCCCGCCCGGGCCACCGGCCGGCCATGGCCTCGAGGGCGTCGTTCGCCGCCGCGTAGTCCGTCTGCCCGCGGTTGCCGAGGACGGCGGAGATGCTGCCGAAGAAGACGACGAAGCCCGGCTTCGCACCGGTCCCGGCCAGCGCGTCGAACACGGCCTTCGCGCCGTCCACTTTGGTCTCGAAGACTTTTCGGAAGGAGGTTATGTCCTTGTCCTGCATGAGTTTGTCGTCGAGGATCCCGGCGGCGTGGACCACCCCGTCGAGCCGCCCGTGCCGGCTCAGCACGTCGCCGACCACGGCCCGTACCGCCTCCGGGTCGCGGGCGTCGATGGCCCGGTAACCCGGTTGGCCCCCGGCGGCGCGGATCGCGTCCACGGTCCGGCTGATCTCCTGCTGGGCGGTCGCGGTCCGGATCCGGCGCTCGATTTCCCGGACCGGGACGCCTTGGCCGGCCAGGATTGAGCGCAGGGCGGTGGGGTCTGTGGGTTCGGCGGGACCGGTGGGTTCGGCGGGCCATGGCGTGCGCCCCACCAGCTCGACCCGGCATCCCGAAGCGGCCAGGGCGACCGCGGTGTGCGCGGCGATCCCGCGTGCGCCGCCGACCATGAGCACCACCGACTCCGGTCCGAGGCCGAGCGCGGCCAGCTCGCCGCCGTCCGGTCCGGCCCCGGAGTAGGCCACCGGGCCGAGTTCTTCGGCACGGGGCACGAAGGTGTAGCGGCCTTCCCGCTCGTGTGCCACCACTGGCGGGCCGGCGCTGAGGGCTTCGTCGAGCAGTGCCTTGGGCACGTCCTGGGTCACCTCGACCAGCCGGGTCACCCCGGCCCGTTCGAGCGCGGCCGCCCGGACGAGCCCGCGCAGCCCGGCGGCCGCCGTCGTCCCGGGCGCCGCGGCGATCAGCACCGTGCCGGAACTGGCCTTGAGCACCTCGAACACCTCGGGGGCGATCGGCTGGTCCGAGTCCTGGAGCGCGGACAGGGAGACGGTCAGTTCTGCCTCGCTGGTATCCGCTTTCCGGCCGGGGCCGTCGGCGGCCACCTCGCCGCCGGCCTCGGTGAACAGTGTCCGGACTGCCTCGGCGAGTTCCTCCTGACCGGGCTCGTACCGCACGGCCACGGTCTTGCCCCGTACCCCGTCGGTGCCGGGCTCAAGCGGAGTCGGCGTCCGCCCGATCAGGTACCGCACCGGGGCGGCGCCGGCGGGAGCGAGCAGCTCCTCCAGGTGCGAGGCGAGTGCCTGGGCCGTCCGGTCACGGCTGAGCCGGTCGGTCCGGTCGTCGGCGGGAAGGCCGAGCGAGGACAGCAGGGTGCCGGCGATTTCCGTACGTTTGATCGAGTCGATGGACAGGTCAGCCTCGAGGTCGAGGTCCGCGGTGATCATCTCCTGCGGGTAGCCGGTGCGGTCGCTGATCACGCCGAGCACGGTGGACAGCACGTCCCGCGGTTCCGGCGGGGTCGCTGACGCGGATTCCCCTTCGCTGGAAGGAATCTGCCGGTCCGGGGCGACCGTGCCGATGGCGGTGGGGTTACCGGGGACAGCGGAGTCAGAGAGGTTGGCCGGGTTGGCGGGTGCGATGGTGCTGGCGGGTGCGAGCGGGTTGGCGGGTGCGAGGGGGTTGGCGGGAATCATGACGTTGGCGGGGACTGTGACATGGGCGGTGGCGGTGGCACCGAGGTACCCGAGCATCACCTCACGCTGAGCCGCGACCAGTTCGCGGGTGGTGCGCAGGAAGTCCACGATCGCGCCGGCCCGGCCGTCGACCGGCTGGCCCCACTGGGCCGGCTGGGCGGCTTGGGGCAGTTGGGCCGATTGAGCTGACAGGACCGGCTGGGCCGGGTGAGTCAGATGGGCCGACTGGACCGGCTGGCCTGACAGGACCGGCTGGGCCGGGTGAGCTGGCAGAACAGGCTGGGCCAGCTGGGCCGACTGAGCAAACTGGGCCGGTTGAGCTGGCTGAGCCCACTGGACCGGTTGGGTTGATTGGGCGGGCAGGCCGGGCTGGGCCGCCGGAGCGGTCCGGATCCGCCGGGCCGGCTGCAGGGCCGGTTCGGCGCTGCCGGGGGCACGGACCGAGCGCCCGTCCACGGCCCAGGCGGTGGCCGACGGCACCGGTCGTTCGCGGCCTTCGGTGAGTGGGCTGCTGTCGACCGCTACGCCGGCCTCGGCCAGCCGGGCCACCGCGGTCAGGAAACCGCGCAGGTCAGGTCCGCACGCGACGGCGGTGTGCGGGCGGTCGCCCAGGATCTCCGCGGTCAGGCGGGTCAGGACCCGGCCGGGGCCGACTTCCACGAAAGTGCGCGCGCCGGCCGCGTACATGTCCTCGATCTGCTCGGCGAACCGCACCGGTGCCGCGAGCTGCGCGGCCAGCTCGGCGCGGACGTCACCGTCATAGGGCCGCGCGGTGCGATTCGCCCACACCGGCAGCCGCGGGTCCGAAATGGACTCCGCCGCCAGCCGGACGGCGAACTGCTCGCTCGCCGCGGCGACGAGCGGGCTGTGGAACGCGCAGGCCACCGGCAGTCGCTTGGCCGCGATGCCATGTTCGCGCAACCGTCGCACCGTGCCGTCGACCGCGGTCACTGGGCCGGACAGCACCACTTGCTTTGGGCCGTTGTTGTTGGCCACCACCACGTCCGGGCCGAGCAGGTCCGGGGTGAGCGCGGCGAGCGGGGCCGCCACGGCGGCCATCCCGCCCGGCTCAGCGGATTCGGCCGCCTCGGCCATCAGCTGGCCGCGGGCCCGGCTCAAGCGGAGCAGAGCGTCGAAGTCGAACGCACCGGCGGCCGACAACGCGACCAGCTCCCCATAACTGTGCCCGGCCAGGAGATCCGGGCGGACACCCAGCCGGCCGAGCAACGTCGCGACGGCGATCTCGACCAGCCCGAGCGCCGGCTGCGCGAAACGGGTGTCCATCAGCTCGTCTTCCTGGCCCTGCAAGGCTTCCCGGTCGAACGCGCGGGGCGGGAAGGCCACCGCCGCCACGTCCGGGGCCAGCCGCAGCCCCTCGGCCAGCTCGGGGAAGTGGACGAACAGCTCACCGAGCATGCCGGGGCGCTGACTGCCCTGGCCGGGGAAGAGGAACGCCACCTTGCCGGGGTCGGCCCCCGCACTCGAGCTCGAGCCAGCCGCGCGCAAACCCTGTCCAACGCCCACAAGCCCACCCGACCCAATCCCCGCGCGCCTGCCCGGGCCAACGTCCGCGCTCCGGATCGCCGCAACCAGCTCTTCCGCCTCGCCGGCCCAGTCGCGGACGCCGTGGCCGCGGTCCGGCGCGACCGGGCCCGCGGCGAGCACCGCGTGGTAGTTCGTGCCGCCGAAGCCGAACGCGCTCACCCCGGCGAGCCGGGCGGGCGACGGCCACGGGCGGGCCGCGGTGGTGAAGGAGAACGGGCTGGTGGCCGGGTCCCATTCGGCGTTCGGGCGGTCCAGGTGCAGCGTCGGCGGGACCACCTCGTGCCACAGCGCGAGCGTCGCCTTGATCAGCCCCGCCATTCCCGCGGCGCACTTCGTGTGCCCGATCTGGCTCTTGACCGAACCGAGCGCACACGCGCCGGGCTCGGCTCCGGCCTCCGTGAAAAAGCCGGTCAGCGTCCGCAGCTCGGTCGCGTCGCCGACCACGGTGCCGGTGCCGTGCGCCTCCACCAGACCCACGTCGGCGGGCGAAACCCGGGCGTCGTGGTAGGCGCGGGAGAGGGCTCGTTGCTGACCTTCCGGCCGGGGCGCGGTGAGCCCGAGCGCCCGGCCGTCGCTCGCGGCGCCCACGCCCTTCACCACGGCGTAGACCCGGTCGCCGTCCCGCTGCGCGTCGGACAGTCGCTTCAACACCAGGCACGCCACGCCCTCGCCGAGCGCGATGCCGTCGGCCGCCGCGTCGAACGGGCGGCAGCGGCCGGTCGGCGAGAGCGCGCCGGCCGAGGTGAACATCAGGTAGTCGTGGACGCCGTTGTGGAGGTCGACCGCGCCGCACAGCACCAGCGAGCTGGTTCCCGCCCGCAGGTCCTTCACGGCCAGGTCGAGCGCGGCGAGCGAAGAGCCACAGGCGGCGTCCACGGTGTAGTTCGCGCCTCCGAGGTCGAGGCGGTTGGCGATCCGGCCGGAGATCACGTTCGCGAGCGTGCCCGGGAAAGTGTCCTCGGTCGGCGACGGCAACTGGGCCAGCAGCTCGGCCGGCACCTCGTCGAAGTACCCCTCCAGCAGCGAACGCACGGTACCCGCGTTGGACAGGTCGCCACCGGCCTCCGCGCCGAACACGACACTGGTGTGCTCACGGTCGAACGGGCGGTCGGCGTACCCGGCATCAGCCAGCGCGCGGGCGGCGATCTCGAGGGACACCAGCTGCGCGGGATCGATGCTGCTCATCGCCTTCGGCGGGATGCCGAACCGCAGCGGGTCGACCATTATTTCCGGCAGGAAGCCGCCCCACTTCGAGGTCGACTGTCCGAAGTAGACCTCCGGATCCCACCGTTCGGACCGGACCTCGGTGACGGAGTCCGTCCCCCGCAGCACGTTCGACCAGAACGCGGCCAGGTCCGGGGCCGCGGGGAACGCACCGGCCATGCCGATGATCGCCACATCACGGCCCGAGTCCGAGTCCGCGGCTGCAGCCACCTCCGCACGACCCGAGCCTGCGACGCCGTCCGCCTCGGAACGCGCGAATCCCGTCGCCTCCTCGGTAACCGACCGGTGCAACGCGGCGATCGTCGTCCGCTCAGTCCGCAAGACCGCCACCTGCCCCGCCATGAAGAGCCCTTCCTCCAGCTGACGCTCCGCGTCAACTTCACTCAGCTCCGAGCCGTCACGCACGATCCCCTTGCTGGCGATCCGCAGCCGTCCGGTGTTCAGCTCCTCCAGCCGTGACCACGCTTCCTGCGGCGGGATATCGCGCAGGCCGGCCTTCACCGACTCGAACTCCGCGGTGTAAGGGCTCGGCAGGCAGCGCGTCACGTGCCCGGGCGCGGTCTCCAGCGTCACCGTGCGCGAAGCGGCCAGCGCCTGGTCCTGGAACAGGCTGGTGATCGCCCCGTGCTCAACCGCTTCCCCGGTGAACAGGTAAGCGGTCCCCATCAGCACCCCCACCCCGGATCCGGCCGCGGCGAGCGGCTGCGCCATCGCGGCGACCATCGCGGCCGAGCGCGCGTCATGCACGCCCCCGGCGAACAGCACCTCGACGTCACCGGCGTCGCCGAGCACCGCCAGCTGCCGTTCCCACAGCTCGAAGCTGGACGACGGCCCGACGTGGCCACCGCATTCCGCGCCCTCGAAGACAAACCGGCGGACTCCGGCGTCGAGGTACTGCCGGAGCAGGATCGGTGACGGCACGTGCAGGAACGTCGCGATGCCCTCGGCCTCGAGCGACTTCGCCTGCCCCGGTTTGCCGCCGGCCACGAGCACACACCGCGGCCGGGCCCGCCGTACCGCGTCGAGCTGCGCGGCCCGCAACTCGTCCGGGACGAACCCGAGCAGGCCGGCGCCCCAAGGACGATCGCCGAGCCGGGCGGCGGTGCGCGTCAGCAGTTCCGTCGTCCCGGCCCCGCTCGCCATGGCGACGGCGACAAACGGGAACCCGCCCTCCTCCGCGACCGCCGCGGCGAAACCGGGCTGGTCGCTCACCCTGGTCATCGGGCCCTGCACCACCGGCAACGCGCTGCCGAGCGTCCGGAGCAGCCGGGCCCCCTGGTCGAGCGGCCGGGCCTCGGGCAGCTCGGCGCCGACGATCCGCCGTACCCCATCTTCGGTCGCGGCCGCGAGGACCACTCCGGCCGCGCCACCGGCGAGCGCACCCGCCGCGGTCCGCGAGCCCGGCACCCAGCCCCACACCGGAACCTCGAACGTGCGCAGAAGCTGTTGCAGCAGAACGAAACTGCTGAACTCACCGGCCCGGGCCACGAGTCCCACCGCCCCGCCCGCCACGGCCTCGGCCGCGACCCGCGGGTCGTCGACCTCGGCCAGCACGGGCCGGTCGCCGCGCCACGGGGCCGAGGTGCGCACCACGAAGGCCGCCCCCGATCCGGGCGGCAGCTCGTCGTCCGTCCGCACCCCGTAGGGCACCTTCACCCGGGCCGCGACCACGCGCAACGCCGCGGGGTCGGCACCGTCGAGGATCCCGAGCCCACCTCCGCGCGCGACCGCGGCGACGGTGCCGGGGTCGCCGATACCGAGGCACCGGGCCCGGCGGGCGTGCGGCGGCGAAACCAGCACCTTCATCGACGACCTCCTGCATCTGGCGAACGGGTTTCCCAGGAATAACGCATCCACGGCGAAAAGCGCAATACCGCGGCACCGAATTGTCTATTCAGTGTCCGGGACCGCCGGACGCCGAGCGCCAATGGTAGGGTCAGAAAGCCTTAAGCACCGCCAGAAGACCCACCTGACCAGCAGTTTTATCACGCTCATCGCAGTCACGGAAAAGGTTTTGATCACCAGCGTGACAATTCCTGGAAATAATGGAGGACATCGTGGAACTGACCGGACGGGTCATCGCCCTGACCGGTGCCGCGGACGGGATCGGGGCCGCCATGGCCCGCCGGTTCGCCGCCGAGGGAGCCGCCGGAGTCGTGGTGTCCGATGTCGACGCCGAAGGGGCGCGGCGGGTGGCGGCGGAGATCACCGCCCACGGGGGCCGGGCCGTCGCGGTCACCGCCGACGCGTCGTCCAAAAAGGACATCCGGATGATCGTCGACACGGCCAGGGCGGCGTTCGGGCCGCTGGACCTGTTCTGCGCGAACGCCGGAGTGGCCTTCGGCACCGGCGTCCACGCGGCCGAGACGCAGTGGGCCCGGTCGTGGGAGGTCAACGTGATGCAGCACGTCCACGCGGCGCAGGTGGTGCTCCCGGAGATGCTCGCGCGCGGTGACGGCTACCTGCTGTTCACCGCCTCCGGCGCCGGGCTGGTCGGCGCCCCCGGCGACGCGCCCTACACGGTCACCAAGCACGCCGTGATCGGGCTCGCCGAATGGCTCGCCACCACGTACCGGCCGCGCGGGGTCCGGGTCAGCGCCCTGTGCCCGCTCGGGGTCCGGACGGCGATGCTCGAACCCGGGATCGCCGCCCGGCACCCGACCGCGCTGGCCATCGCCGCGGCCGCCCCACTCCTCGAACCGGAGGAGGTCGCCGCCGCCGCGGCCCGGGGCATCGCGGCGGACGAGTTCCTGATCCTGCCGCACGAATCAGTACGCCACGACTTCGCCCGCAAGGCGGCCGCACCCGACGCGTGGATCGCGCGTTCGGCGAGCTGGGAAGGCTGAACCATGGAGTACCGCACGCTCGGCGCCAGCGGCCTCGCGGTGAGCGAGATCGCCTACGGCAACTGGCTGACCCACCAGGAGACCGGCTGCGTCGCGGCCGCGCTGGACGCCGGGGTCACGACCTTCCACACGGCGGCCGCGTGGGGTGGTGGCGCGGCCGAAGAGGCGTACGGCAAGGCGTTCTCCGGCCTCCGCCGCGACGACCTGGTGCTGTGCACCGGCGTGTTCTGGCCCGACGGCCCCGGGCCGAACGACGCCGGCCTGAGCCGCAAGCACCTGTACACGTCGCTGGCGTCGTCGCTGCGACGGCTGCGCACCGACCACGTCGACGTCTACCAGCTGATGCGTTTCGACCACCGCACGCCGCTGGCCGAAACGTTCCTCGCCCTGTCCGATCTCGTGCGGCAGGGCAAGATCCGCTACGTCGGGACGGCGGAGTGGACCGCCACCCAGCTCCTGGACGCGCACGCCGAGGCCGAGCGCTTCAATGTTCCGCTCATCTCGAACCAGCCCCACTACTCGATGCTGTGGCGGGTGGCCGATTCCCAGGTCATCCCCACCTGCGACCGGATCGGGATCGGGCAGTTCGCCTCGATCCCGCTCGCGCAGGGAGTCCTCACCGGCAAGTACCACGGCGCCACCGTCCCGCCCGGCTCCCGCGCGGAGGGCCTGGCCCCGGTCCGGCCCGTCCTGCTGCCGGACCTGCTCGAACGCGTCGGCCTGCTCCGCGGCGTCGCGGACGACGCGGGGATCACCATGGCCCAGCTCGCGCTGGGCTGGGCGCTGCAGAACCCGAGTGTCTCCGCGGTGGTCACCGGCGCCCGGACGCCGGACCAGATCAGGGAAAACGCGAAGGCGAGCGGCACCGTGCTCGACCTCGACACGCTCACCCGCGTCGACGAACTGCTCGGCAGCTTCATCCAGAGCGACCCGCGGCTGGTCTGGTCGCCGCCCTCACCGTGAACGCCGGTTTCACAGCCCGCGCAGCAACACCCGGAGACGGCCGTCCACCGGGTCGGGAACCAGGCTCCCGTCCACGGCGAACACCTCACGGAAGACCTGGCGTGTCAGCACTTCCGCCGGCGGGCCCGCGGCGGCGATCCGGCCGTTTTTGAGCGCGACGATCGTCGTCGCGTACTGGGCGGCGAGGTCGAGGGTGTGCAGGGCGGCGACCACTGTGACCCCGAGCGAGGCCACCAGGCTGAGCGCGGAGATCTGGTGCTGCGGGTCGAGGTGGTTCGTCGGCTCGTCCAGGACCAGCAGCTCGGGTTGCTGCGCGAGCGCCCGCGCCAGCAGCACGCGCTGGCGTTCCCCGCCCGACAGAGTCGACAGTGGACGGACGGCCAGCTCCTCGCAACCCGTGCGGCGCAAAGCGGCGGTGACGATCTCCTCGTCCTGCGCGCTGAGGCGGTCGAACCCGCCGAGGTGCGGGTAACGGCCGAGCCGGACCGCCTCGCGCGCGGTGAAGTCGTGACCGCCGTCCTGGTCCTGGCCGAGCACGCCGACCCGGCGGGCGATCGCCCGGTGCTTCGCCGTCCACACGTCGGCGCCGTCGAGCACCACCCGGCCCGCGGCGGGCGCGAGCGCGCGGTAGACGGTTTTGAGCACAGTGGACTTGCCACTGCCGTTGGGGCCCACGACGGCGACGAACTCACCCGGGGCGATCGTCAGGGTGACGTCCCGGACCGCGGGCAGCTCGGTATAGCCGGCGGTGACCCCTTCGAAGACCAGCTTCACGACACGCCCCCTTCACGCCAGGCCGACAGCGCCGCGCCGCAGGATGACCAGGAACAGCGGCACCCCGACGGCCGCGGTGAGGATGCCGATCGGCAGCTCGGTCGGGGCGAGCACCAGCCGCGCGGCGGTGTCGGACCAGACCACCAGCAACGCGCCCAGCAGCACGCAGACCGGCAGGGCCCGGCGGTGGTCGGCGCCGACGAGCAGCCGGGTCAGGTTCGGCACGATCAGCCCGACGAAACCGATGCTGCCGGACACCGCCACCACCGTGCCGGTCAGCAGCGCGACGATGACCAGCAGGACGGCGCGGGCCCGCCCGGCGTCGAGGCCGAGGGCCGCCGCGCCGTCGTCGCCGAGGACCAGCAGGTTCAGCCGTCCCGCCCGGAGTGCCGCCGCGACGGTGAGGACCAGCACGACCGCCGAGCAGGTCAGCGCGAGCGGCCACTGCGCGCCGGCCAGGCTGCCGAGGATCCAGAACAGGATCCGCTGCTGCGCGCCGACGTCCTGCGTGCGCAGCAACAGGAACGAGATCACCCCGGCCAGCAGCTGCCCGGTCGCGACGCCGGTCATCACCATCCGGCCGGGCTGGATCCGGCCGTGCACCCGGGAGAAGCCGAACACCAGCAACGCGGTGGCGACCGCGCCGCCGAACGCGGCCAGCGGCAGCGTCAGCAGCCCGGCCACCCCCGCGCCCGCGGTAGTGAGCACGAGGACCGCCCCGGCACCGGCCCCGGAGGTGAGGCCGAGGATGTACGGCTCCCCCAGCGGGTTGCGCACCATCGCCTGGGTCAGCAGCCCCGCGACCGACAGCCCGACGCCGACGAAGATCCCTTGCAGGACACGGGGAGCACGCAGGTTCCACACGATGAAGTCGTCCGGTCCGGCCTCGGCGCGGCCGGTGAGGTGACCGGCCACAATGGACGTCACCTGGCCCGGGGCGATGGACACCGGCCCGAGGCCGATCGCGACCAGCGCCGAAACGACCAGTACCGCGGTGAGCCCGGCCATGAGCAGGCCGAGAGGAATGCGCCCGAGCAGACCGCCGGCGCGCTCCCGGACACCACTCACGCCGCGGGTTTCCGCAGCGCCGCGGCGATCATGGCGACGGCGTCGCCGTTGAGCACGCTGGGCGAGAGCAGGATGCTCTGCGGGACCACGGCAAACCGGCCTTCTTTCACCGCCGTGGTGCCGGCGAGCACCGGGCTGCTGCGAATCGACGCGAGCAGTTCCTCGTCGCTGCCCGGCGAAAACCCCGACACGACCACGATCGCCTGCGGATCCCGGGTGACGACCTCCTCCGCGCTGAGACTGGCGAAGTCCTGCCCCGAATCCTGCGCGATGTTGCGGCCGCCGGCCAGGGTGATGATGCCGTTGGCGAGCCCAGTCCCGCCCTGCGCCGTCACCGGCTGCCCTGCCGCAGGAGGCGTGGACAGGGCCAGCGTCCGCACCGGCGTCGCGTTCCCGGGCTTGCCGAGCGACGATGTCAGCTGAGTGACCAGCTCGTCCCCGCGCTGCTCGACGCCGAAGACCTTCGCGACCTGATGGATGAAGGTGGTCGTCGCGGACAGATCCTGCACCGGCCCCGCACCGCTTTTGCAGGCTACTAAGGACTGTGCGCCGGCCTTCGCGAGCTGCTCGACCGTCGGCGTGCCGTCGAACCCGCCGAAACTGTAGCCGGAGATACCGACGACCAGATCCGGTTTCGCGGCGATCACCGCCTCGGCGTTGCCCTGTCCCTGGTCGAGCACCGGGATCGCCGACAGCTTCGCCCGCTCGTTCCCGCCGAAGGCCTTGAAGAAGTCCGGGGCGGCGGTGCCGACGATCCGGTCGGACACCCCCAGCCGTTCCAGGATCGCCGCCGCGCCACCGTCCATGGTGACCACGCGCTTCGGCGGTGTGGCCGGCTGCGGCGGAGCCGGGCAGGGCGGCGGCGCCGGGTGCCCACCAGCTTTTGCCGAAGCCGAACTCGATGCCGAATCCGACGCTGCGGCCGGCTGCCCCGGATCGGCGGACCCGCACCCGGAAAGTCCACACAGGACGCACAGGGCCACGATCAGCCAGGGCAGCGTTCTCACCGGGTTTCTCCTCCAGGTCACGGATCCGTTCACCAGCAGAAGTCGTTGGCCGGGGCGGCCCGGTTCCCCGGAATCGCCGAAGTGTCCCGTGACTCACGTCACCGTGGTCCTCCTGGAACCCACCCGATCGAGTGGACGACTCCTTCTCACGGGCTCGACGACGCACCAAGCCCGCCCGCTGACGAAAGGCCGACCACCGATGTGCGGAATCACCGGCTGGGTGTCCTACCACCACGACGCCCGGGAACACGCGGCCACGCTCGAAGCCATGACGGCCACCTTGGCCGCCCGCGGGCCCGACGCGTCGGGCACCTGGCTCGGCCGTTCGGCGGCGCTGGGCCACCGCCGGCTCGCGGTGCTCGACCTCGACGGCGGCGCCCAGCCGATGGCCGCCGGCGACGAGGTCGTGCTCAGCTACAGCGGCGAGGTGTACAACCACCATGAGCTGCGCCGTGAACTCCGCCGCCGCGGCCACGAGTTCCGCACTCGCAGCGACACCGAGGTCGTCCTGCGCGCCTACCAGGAATGGGGCGCCGGTCTCGCGTCCCGGCTGGAGGGCATGTTCGCCTTCGCCGTCTGGGATGGGCCGAACGAGCGCCTCGTGCTGGTCCGCGACCGGCTCGGCGTGAAACCCCTGTACTGGGCGGAAATCCCCGGCGGTATCGCGTTCGCCTCCGAGCCCAAGGCCCTCTTCGCCCACCCCGCGCTGACCGCGAGGGTCGACGCCGACGGCCTGCGCGAGGCCTACAGCCTGTTGTTCTCCACCGGCCCCACGCTCTGGCAGGGCGTGCGGGAGGTCCAGCCCGGCGGGATCGTCACCCACGACCGCGGCGGCCACACCGAGACCGTTTACTGGCGGCTGGAAGCGCATCCACACGACGACGACCGCGAAGCCACGATCGAACGGGTGCGCGACCTGGTCGGTCAGGCCGCGCTGAGCCAGCGGGAAGCCGACGTTCCGTTGTGCAGCCTGCTTTCCGGCGGCCTCGACTCCAGCGTCGTCACCGCCCTGATCTCACGCTCGATGGGCCCGGAGAGGCTCCGCTCCTACGCCGTGGACTACAGCGACCAGGCGGAACAGTTCACCGGCGACGTCCTGCGCACCGGCCACGACACGCCGTACGCCATCGAGGCCGGCGCGTTCATCGGCACCGAGCACCACACCGTCGTCCTCGACCCGCTGGCCCTGCTCGATCCCGGGAACCGGGCCGCGGTGGTGGCGGCGCGGGACTCCCCCATCGGCGTCGGCGACATGGACACCTCGCTCTACCTGCTCTTCGGCGAGATCCGGCAGCACTCCACCGTGGCGCTCTCCGGGGAGGCCGCAGACGAGGTCTTCGGCGGCTATCCCTGGTTCCACAGCCCGAAAGCGCTGGCCGCTCAGACTTTCCCGTGGCTGCTGGTGACCGGCGACGAGGCCGCGGTGCCGCTGCACCCCGACGTCGCCAAAACGCTGGACATCACCACGTTCCGCGAAGACACCTACCGCGGCGCCCTCGCCGCAGTCCCGCACCTCGACGGCGAAACACCCGTCGAGCATCGGCAACGCGAGCTGCAGCACCTCTCCCTGACCCGCTGGCTGCGGCAGCTGCTGCACCGCAAGGACCGGCTCAGCATGGCCCAGGGGCTCGAGGTCCGGGTGCCCTACTGCGACCACCGCCTGGTCGAGTACGCCTTCAGCGCGCCATGGGCGTTCCAGAGCTTCGACGGCCGTGAGAAGAGCCTGCTGCGCGCGGCCGGCACGGGTCTCGTCCCGGAATCCGTGCTCACCCGGCCGAAAAACCACTACCCGGCCACCCATCACCCCGGTTACACCCGCGGCCTGCAGGCCCTCGCCGCCGAGGCGCTCGGCGACGGGCAGGTTCGGTCGCTGGTCGACGAAACCCGCCTCAAACCGCTCCTGGCCGGCCCGCTGGAGTGGGGCCAGCGGCTGCGCCTCGAACGCGTCGTCGACCTCGCCCTCTGGCTGGACCACCACCACCCCGCGATCACGCTGTGAACCCCGGCGAAGGAACTGCCATGCCCGAAGAACCCGTCGCCCTCTACGGCGCGGAGTACAAACGCGACCCGTACCCGCTGTACGAGCGGATGCGGGCCGAGCGCCCGGTCCACCGCGTCGAATTCCCCAGCGGGGTCAATGCCTGGCTGGTCACCGGTTACGACGCCGCGCACGCGACGCTGAACGACCGGCGCCTCGGGAAGAACCACGCGCTGGGCAACGACGGCTGGCGGGCGCTGGCGTCGATCATGCCCGAGCCCCAGCACTCCCAGCTGCAGGTGCACCTGTTGCACCAGGACCCGCCGAAGCACACCGTCATGCGGCGGCTCGTCCTCGACAGCTTCGCGCCGCGACGCGTCGAGGCACTGCGGCCGCGGTTCCAGGAGATCGCCGACGCCCTCATCGCCGAGTTTCCCCCTGGCGACCGGATCGACCTGGTCCCGCGCTTCGCCGCGAAGTTCCCGTTCCTGGTGCTGGCCGAGGTGATCGGACTGCCGCCCGAGCTGGCCCGGGAATTCCGGCGGGACTGGGGCAAGGTCGTCGCCCCGGTCGGTCCCCAGGACCCCGGACGGCCGGAGTACGAGGCACTGCTGCACGGGCTGCAGGCCTACATCGCCGAAGTGGTTGCGGCCAAACGGGAATCCGGCGGCGACGACCTGCTGGCCACCCTGGTCACCGCGCAGGCCGAAGGGGCGCTGAGCACCGAAGAACTCGACTCGATGATCTTCCAGCTCCTGGTCGCCGGGCAGGACCCGGTCACCAACCAGCTCACCACGGCACTGGTCGCGCTGCTGCGCCGGCCCGGCCACCTCGACCGGCTCCGGGCCGAGCCCGCCCTGCTGCCCCAGGCGGTCGAAGAACTCCTCCGCCACGACAGCGCGTTCGAACTCACCACCTGGCGGTTCCTCGCCGAGGACGCCGAACTGCACGGCCGCCGCATCCCGGCCGGCGACTCGATCATCGTCTCCCTCTGCGCCGCCAACCGCGATCCCCGGCAGTTCGCGAACGCCGACGGGCTCGACTTCGACCGCGCCCCGAACCCGCACCTCGCCTTCGGCCACGGCGTCCACTTCTGCCCCGGCGCCGCCCTCGCCCGCGCCGAGCTGCAGATCGCCCTCGGCACCCTGCTGGCCCGGCTGCCCGGGCTCCGGCTCGCCGTCGACGAGGCCGAGCTGAGCTGGATCCCCGCCGTGCTCGGCCGGGGCGTCACCAGCCTGCCCGTCACCACCACCCGCTGACCACCCCCGGAGCCGATCTTGCTCAGCACCACCCGGTCCGCGGAACGGATCGCCGAAGACGTCCTGCGCCTCCTGCTGCCCCATCGCCGCGGGCCGCGCACCGACGACACCGCAGTGTCGTTCGACACCACAGCGTTCGACACCACAGCGTTCGCCCCGCAGCTCGGCCAGCTCGGCGGGTTCATCCGCGCCGGCCTGCCGATCCTGTTCACCCTGCCCGGATTCCCTTGCAAGTCACCGAATCCGGCGAAAGTCCTCGGCGTCCTGCCCGACGAAGGCGAACGGCTTTCCCTGCGGTTCCTCAACGCGCTCTGCGCCCAGGTCCAGCAGCTCCACCCGCCGGGCGCACGGCTGCTGATCTGCTCCGACGGCCACGTCTTCGGCGACCTGATCGACGTCCCGGACGACCACATCGACGCCTACGCCGCCGAGATCCGCGCGATCATCCACCGTGAACGGCTGGGGAACCTCACCACATTCGATCTCAGAGACGTGTTCGGTGAGCTGTCCTGCGCCGAAAAGCGCCGCCGCGTCGACGAGCTGTACGCGCCCACGCTCGCGGACCTCCGCGCCCAGGTCCGCGGCGACGAGCACACGCTGCGGCTCTACCGCGGCGTCACCAGGTTCCTGTTCGAGGACAGCGCCGGTTTCGAGGGCAGCCGGTCGGCGCGGCAACGGTCCTGCCGCGTCCGTGCCTACGGTGTCCTGCGGCGCAGCACCGCCTGGGGCCGGCTGATCGCCGAACACCACCCGGGCTCGGTCCGGCTGTCCATCCACCCGCAGCCCGCCGGCTCGGCCAAGTTCGGCATCCGGCTGCTCGACACGCCCGACCTGTGGACCACGCCGTGGCACTCGTGTGTGCTCCGGCACCGCGACGGGACCGCCGAGCTGCTCCCCCGGGCCCGCGCGGAGCAGCTCGGCACCGTGGTGCGGCGGGACGGGCGCGCGGACCACGTCGCCGCCCTCGGCTGAATCCGTCAGTCCTGCACCTCCCCGGCGCTGCCGAACGACCGCAGCCGCAAACTGTTGGACACCACCAGAACCGAGGACAGGGACATCGCCGCCCCGGCGATCAGCGGGTTGAGCAAACCGAGCGCGGCCAGGGGCAGCGCGGCCACGTTGTAGCCGAACGCCCAGGCCAGGTTCCCCCGGATGATCCGCATCGTGCCGGTGGCGAGCCGGATGGCGTCGGGGACGACCCGAAGGTCCTCGCGGACCAGGACCAGGTCGGCCGAACGCAGCGCGATGTCGCTGCCGTGCGCCATCGCCATGCCGAGGTCGGCGGTGGCCAGCGCCGGTCCGTCGTTGACGCCGTCACCGACCATCGCCACGCGGGCGCCCGCCGCCCGCATCGCCTCCACCTCGCGGGCTTTCTCCGCGGGCAGGACGCCGGCCCGGACCTCGTCCACGCCGATCTCGGCGCCGACCGCGCGGGCCGCGACCTCGTGGTCACCGGTCAGCAGCACGGTCCGCAGGCCCAGTTCCCGCAACGCGGTCACCGCCGCACGGGCGGACGGCTTCACCACGTCGCGGACCACAACCACCCCGGCTACCTCCCCATCAACGGCCACGAGCACGGGGACGGCGCCCTCGGCGTGCGCGGCGTCGACCTGGGTGGTCGCCTCGGCGGGCAGCTCGATCGCGCGCTCGCCGAACAGCCGCGCGCTGCCGACGACGACCTCGTGCCCGTCCACCTCGCCTTGTGCCCCAAGACCCGGCAACGCCTGGAACGCCGTCACTTCCGGCAGTTCGGCCACCTCGGCCCGCGCTCCGGCCACCACCGCGGCGGCGATCGCGTGCTCGGAACCGGCTTCGACGGCCCCCGCGAACCACAGCACCTCCCCGGCGGTCCGGGCGGCGACCGGGTGGCAGCCGGTGACGGTCATCCGGCCGGTGGTCACGGTGCCGGTCTTGTCCAGCACCACGGTGTCCACCCGGCGGCTCGCCTCCAGCGCGTCCGGCCCCTTGATCAGGATGCCCAGCTGCGCGCCCCGGCCGACGCCGGCCATCAGCGCGGTCGGCGTGGCCAGGCCCAGCGCGCACGGGCAGGCGATGATCAGCACCGACACCGCGGCCGTGAACGCGTCCCGCAGCGGATGCCCGGTCAGCAGCCAGCCGGCCAGGGTCAGCGCCGACAGCACGAGCACCACCGGCACGAACACCGCGCAGATCCGGTCGACCAGCCGTTGCACCGAGGCCTTGCGGGCCTGGGCGCGTTCGGCCAACGCGGTCATCTGCGCGAGCTGGGTGTGCGCGCCGACCGCCGTCGCGCGTACGACGAGCCGTCCGTCACGGTTCACCGACGCGCCGATCACCCGGTCGCCCACGCCCGTCTCGGCCGGCACCGGTTCTCCGGTGACCGCTGAGACATCCACGGTGGACTGTCCACTCTCGACGATTCCGTCGGCGGCGATGGCCTCGCCCGGCTTCACCACGAACAGGTCCCCGACCGCCAGCTCGCCGACCGGAACCAGGTGCTCGGCCCCGTCCCGCAGCACCCGGACCTCCTTCGCGGCCAGCGCGTCGAGCGCCGCGAGCAGGCCCGCCGCGCCCCGTCGTGACCGGCTCTCGAAGTACCGGCCCGCCAGGAGGAACGTCGTCACGCCGGCGGCGACGTCGAGGTAAACCGCGTCCGCACCCGGCGCGGTCGGCCCGAACCCGACCCAGTAGCCCGGTTCGTGGCCGCCGAACAGCGTGGCCCAGGCCGACCAGGCGAACGAGGCCAGCACCCCCAGCGACACCAGAGTGTCCATACTGGACGAACGGTGCCGCAGGTTGCGCAGCGCGGCGCGGTGGAACGGCAGCGCCGCCCAGAACACCACCGGCACGGCGAGCGCGAGGCAGAGCAGCTGCCAGCCGGGGAACCGCAGCGACGGCACCAGCGCCAGCGTGATCGACAGGTCTCCGAGCGGGACCGCCAGCACCGCGGCCACGATCAGCCGCCGGCGCAGGTCGCGCACCCAGACCGTGGTGAGGTCTTCGTCGTCCTCACCGCGGAGCCGGGCGCCGTAGCCGGCCTTGCGGACGCGTTCGAGCAGCACGTCGTCACCGAGCTCGGCCGGGGCCTGGACGGTGGCGCGCTCGGTCGCGTAGTTGACCGAGGCGCGGACGCCGTCGAGCTTGTTCAGGGTGCGCTCGACCCGGGCGGAACAGGCCGCGCAGGTCATCCCCGACACGGCCAGCTCGATCGTACGGACGTCCCGGTGGGCCGGGGGTGCGGTGGTCATGGGAGATCTCCCTGGGTTGACCGGACACTGTGGACGGTTGTGGAAGAAGAACAGGACAGCGGCGGACTCATCGGCGGCGCGTCGCGAGCTCGGCCAGCATCGCGTTGTAGGCGTCGAACTCGCCTTCGCCGTTGCGGTCGCTGCGGCGGGCGCGGCGCTCGTCGTCGCGTGCCCACTGCACCAGGAGCGCGACCACCATGACGACCATCGGCACTTCCCCGCTGGCCCAGGCGATGCCGCCGCCGAGGCGCTGGTCCGCGAGCAGGTCTCCGACCCACGGCAGCGCGAGGTAGTGGTAGTAGGTGTAGGCGATCACCGTCTGCTTGCTCATCAGGATCACGCCGAAAAACGCGTGGAACGGCATCACCGCGAACAGCATGCCCAGCCGCGCCAGGTGCGGGATGCGGCGCGGCGTCCGGTCGGCGCCGACCGCGACCCAGGCGAACAGGTAGCCGGTCACCAGGAAGTGGATCTTCATCAGCTGGTGCGACCAGTGGTAGAGCATCGCCTCACCGAACAGGCCGGAGAAGTACAACGCGTAGAACGACCCGGTGAACAGCACGGCCGCCACCGCCGGGTGCGCGAAGAACCGCGTCACCGGCGCGTGCAGCAGCGAGATCAGCCACTCACGCGCCCCGGGAACGTCGCCGTGCGCACCGGCCGGCAGGGCCCGCAGCGCCAGCGTGACGGGGCCGCCCAGCACCAGCAGCACGGGGGCGAACATGTTCAGCGCCATGTGCGTGATCATGTGCAGGCTGAACGTGCCCGGCGCGTAGACGCCGAAGCCGGACGACGTCGCCACCAGCACCACCGCCCAGCCCGCAAGCCACGCCACGGTCCGGCCCGTGGACCAGGCGTCGCCCCGTCGCCGCAGCCGCCGGACCCCGAGCAGGTAGGCGAGCACGGCGGCCAGCGCGGCCGGGCCGAAGAGCAGGTCGGGCCGCCAGTCCAGGGCCAGCCGGGCGAACGTGGGCGGGAGGTCGAGGCCGTAGCCCAGGATGGTCTCCTGCACCGTCGCCGGGTGGTTCACGAACGACGGCGGGAAGAGCACCGTCAGCGCGGCCGAGCCGCCGGTCGCGAGGCCCACCAGCACCAGCTCGGCGAGCAGCGTCCGGATCGGCGACCGGCCCGGCCGCCGGCGGGCCAGCACCACTCCCACGCCCGCGAACAGCACCAGCTCGACGGCCAGGAGCAAACCGTAACGGCTGGCCACTCCGTCCGGGCGGACGGCGACGAATCCCGCCACCGCACCGGAAACGCCGACCACGGCGAAACATCCCGCGGAGAGCCGGTGATATCGGCGCAGCACCAACGCGGACGGGCTCGGCGTGCGTCTGAGATAAACCAGGAACGCGACCAGCGCCCCCAGCCAGGCACTCGCCGCCGGCACGTGCCAGAACAGCGCGTTGGACGCCAGGTCGTGCCCGGCCCCGGTCGACGCGTGCCCCGCGGTGATCGGGGGCAGCAGTCCCACCGCCGCCGTGATCGCGGCCGCGACCGTGGTGCGCCAGGCCATCGCCTGCCACGACAGCACGGTGGCCACCGCGGCCGCCACCACGACGCACAGCCACGCCTTGGGCTCCTCGGCCGCGTCGACCGTCGCCGCCAGTACCGCCGGCCGTAACATCTGGGCCAGCGGCAGTCCCGCGGCGACCGCGGCGGAGAACGGCACCGCGACCACCGCCGCGGCCAGCCAGACGGCCGCGCAGCCCGCGCCGAGCCGGGTCGCCGCGTAAGCGTCGGCCGACAGCGACCCGCCGCGCCGCCCGGCCGCCACGAACGCCGAGAACACCAGCGCGCCACAGCATCCGGCCCCCGCGGCGTCCGCCACGAACCGGACGACCGCGAACCCGTACGTGGTCAGCGGCCCGGGATCGGCGTTGCCCACGGGCGCGTAGACGTCTCCCGCCGTGGCGACCACGAGCAGGAGCAGGGCGAGCCCGGCCACCACGGCCACCACGGCCACCGCCCGGATCCGTTGAGGTTTCACCCCGGAGGAGTCGGACAGCGTGGCGGCGAAGTTCCCGGTACGTGATCTACGCCTCTTCGGCCGGCCGCCGCGGGAGGACGCCGCCATGGAACGGCACTGTCCACAACGGACAGGGTCACATGGCGCTGTTGGTCTCGCCTTGCGCGCGCAGGAGGTCTTCGCGGGCCCGCGAGACCCGCGACCGGACGGTGCCGACCGGGCAGCCGCACACCTCGGCGGCGTCGGCGTAGGAGAGCCCGAGGAACTGGGTGAGCACGATCGCCTCGCGGCGGTCCTCGTCGAGGCCCGCGAGCAGCACGCCGAGTTCGACCACGTCCTCGAAGCCCGCCGACCGGCCCCGCGCGGTGTGGTCCTCGGCCGCGCGCTGCCAGTCCGCCGCGCCGGAGATCCGCGGCCGCACCGAAGCGGACCTGATCTGGTCGACGACGACCCGGCGCGCGATGGACAGCAGCCAGGTCCGTGAGCTCGACCGCCCGGCGAACCGGCGCAACGAGCCGAACGCCCGCAGGTACGTCTCCTGCGTGAGGTCGTCGGCCTCGGCCGGGCTCGTGCGGTGGGCCAGGAACCGCCAGACGTCGGCCTGGGTGGCCCGCACCCAGCGTTCCAGTGCGGCCTGGTCGCCGCGGGCAGCAGTCAGCGCGAGCGCCGTGATGCGCTCGTCCTCGTCGCCGTCCCTGCCGCTGGACACGCGCTCACGGTAATGCACGAGGGGCGCGGGAACTCCAGAGGGCGTCCGGGCGACTATGTAGTCGTGAGTTGTGAAATCTTCCGCGAAGCGCTGTCGGCCCGGCTGGACTCCGAGCCCGGCCCGCTGCCCGGGGACCAGGTCGACGCGCACCTGGCCACCTGCTCGGCGTGCCGCGGCTGGTACGCGCGCGGCGAGGCGCTGCGCCGCGCCATGCTGGTCCGCGCCGCCCCCGCGGTGCCCGACCTCACCGCGTCGATCCTGGCGCAGGCGCCGCCGCTGTCCCGGGAGAAATGGGGCCTGCGCGTGGCGCTCGGCCTGGTCGGGCTGGTGCAGGGCGGCCTGGCGTTCGCGCAGCTGCTGGGCATGGACACCGGCATGCACGGCGGCGCCATGACCGGGCACCTGATCAACGAGAGCGCGGCCTGGAACCTCGCCGTCGGCATCGGCCTGCTGTGGGCCGCCCTGCGCACCCGCGCCGCGGCCGGGCAGCTGCCGATGATCGCGGGCTTCGTGCTCGTCCTCACGGTCGTCACCACGTCGGACCTGATCGGCGGCCAGGTGACGGCCGGCCGGGTGCTCACCCACGTGTTCCTCTTCGTCGGCCTCGGCCTGCTGTTCGCGGTCCACCGGCAGCACCGGGCACGCCAGGAACCAGGCCCGGGCCTCGGCGACGAACTGGACACCGGCGCGGACACCCAGGTGCTGCCGGGCCGCGGCTCCCTCGGCCTGGCCCGGCCACCCGCCCGGCGGGGCCGGAACCAGCAGCGGCCGGCTGGGCGGCATCACGCCGCTTGAGCATTGCGCGGTGTGTGCATTGCGCCGCCTGTGCGTCGTGCCGCGGCCGAGCGCAGTGGCCGCTTTCGCCTGAGCCGCGCTCAGCCTCCGAGCACAGCTGGACGGGGTGTGTGAGCGGATCGCGGGCCGGTTCGCGCGGTCGGAACCGCGTAATCGGGCGCGGGAGTGTGTGTCCGGGCTGGTCGCGGTCTGGAGCGGAAGAATGGCTGGACGCTGGCCGAACAGGCCGGCGAAGTGTCACCGGACGGGATGCAGCGCCTGCCGCGCTGGGCGGGGCTGGGACATCGACGAGGTCCGCGACGACGTCCACCCGGGACGCGGCCGTGCCCACGGTGGACCTGCCGGCAGATCCGGGGTGATGATCAGGACTTGGTGGTGATTTCCACGAGAGTAGTGGGCGCGTGCTGAGGGTCGGCGCCTTCACCGAACGGCGCGTACCCCTCGGGTTCGAGGGTGTGGTCCTCGGTTTTCCCGTTGCTGGTCAGCCGCATCCCCACCGCGTGGGAGCCGGCTTTGCCGAGATACACCTTGGGGATTTCCACGGTCAACCAGCCCCCGGGCGCCGTGGAACGGAAGCAAATGGTGCCGAGCTCACGGGAATGGACTTCGATCAGGTCCCCGCCGCAGTCGGCGAGCATGATTTTCCCGTTTCCCTGGAGCAGTTTCACGTGCTTCTCGGCGAGGATCTGGTCCCGCCCGGGGTAGCTGTAGTCCTCGACCAGCGCCGAGGGCTGGTCCGAGGCAGCGTCGCCAGGGGCTGCGGCCCGCGCGGCCGGCCCGCCGTTCGCGACGCCCGTGCCGACGGCGGCGACCACGGCAGCTATCACGCTCGCCCCGATCCACACGGCGGCACTCCTCGCACCCCGTGCGCGCGCCACGCTCTTCCCCATTTCTTCCCCCACCGTCTATCTCACTACGGACAAGAGGTCCGTAGTTCCGAGAATCAATTCTCGGTCGTCGCGTTTCGGCTGATCCCCCATCGGATTCTTCCTCACGTTAGCGTCCGGCCGACATTCGGGTCAATGCGACACAGGACACACTTCGACATAATCCACCGTTGCGGGAAAAACTCCTTCTCAAGCTTGAACCATTCGGCTTACCGCAGTTGACCATTCGGCTCATCAGACTTGGCCGCCCGTGATTTCCAGGTGTACGTTCTGCATGCCTGAATGTATTTCATCAGCCGCGGTCGCGGCACTTTCTGGGTTCTATGTTGACGCTCCGTTCCCGGTCCGGGAGCGGTGTGGGGTGCGCACGGCCTGTGCGCGGACGCGAGGAGGGGCGCGTGGACACCTGGGGACACAGCGCGGGGAACAAGCGTGGCCGGAGACGGTTCCGGCCGCTCGCGGCGGCCGCACTCGCCGCCGCGGCGGTGATCGGCGGGTGGCAGATACCCGCTGAAGCCGTCGCGGCGCCGTACCTCGCGGACCGGGCGCAGGAGACGGTTTCGGTCCGGGGCTCGGCGGCCGCAGGTCTGGCCGGCACACCGGATCCGGCGGGAGCGCCGGTGTCGCAGCGGGAGCAGCTGGCTCGTGCCTGGCGGGCCGGCGGAGAGCAGGTCCGCGAGCGCGCCGGGGGTGCGTTGATCGGCAGCGACGCCGACGTGTCGGCGTTTCTGCAGCAGGACCTCGCCGCCGCGCAGCAGATCGACGACGAGCTGCAGGTCTCGCGGATGCTCGCCCATGGTGGCCCGTCGATCAAGGATGCCGCGGTCAAGGCGCTCGACGGCGGGCCCGCGGCGGTGCGCGCGTTCCTCGCCTCCGGATGGGCGACGCCGTACCAGTCGGACACGGAGATCCAGGTGTCCCGATTGCTCGCGTCCGGCGGGCCCGGGGTGAAAGAGGCCGCGACCAGGGCGCTCGACGCGCACTCGTACGCGGCGTTGGAGGACTTCCTCCGGCACGGGCAGTTCGCGGCCCGTGAGGACGACGACCGGGTCCGGGCCACGCAGATCATGGCCGCCGGCGGTCCGGAGGTGAAGGCCGCCGCGCAGCGGGCGTTCGACGACGGGTCGTATGCGGCGATCACCGAGTTCCTCACCCGCGACCAGTTCGTCGCCGCGGACCGGGACAAGCAGACCCAGACCGTCGCCGGCCTGGCCGAGGTCGCGAAACAGGCCCAGCTCCAGGCAGCTGCGGAGACCGCCGCCGCGAAGGCCTCGTCCGAACGGGCTGTGCAGGCCGCCGCGATGGCCAGAGAAGCCGCCGAGCGCGCCGCGCGGGAAGCCGACGCCGCGCAGGGCGATGCGGGTCGTGCGGCCGGTGCGGCATCGCGGGCAGCGGACGCCGCGGAAGGAGCCGCGTCCGCCTCCGCGCAGGCGGTGTCTGCGGCCCAGACCGCGCACTCCGCGGCGATGGCCGCAGTCGCCGCAGCGCAGCGCGCCGCTTCCGCCGCGGTGATGGCCGGGGACGCGGCCGCTGCGGCATACCGGGCGGCGAACGACGCCCGCGCCCACGCAGGTGAAGCGGAGACCGCTCGCAAGGCGGCGCAAGGCGCGCGGGACGCCGCACAGGGCGCACGCACCGCGGCTGAAGCGGCCGGGCATGCGGTGGAAGCCATCCAGGGCGCGCTCGGCGCCGCCAACTCCGCGGCTTCAGCTGCGGGCGATGCGGCGGCGGCGGCTGACGCAGCCGCTCGCGCCGGCAACGCGGCCGGGGCCGCAGGGAAGGAATCCGCCCGGGCACGGGCCGAGGCCGCGACTGCGCGGGCCGCGGCGGCGCGGGCGAACCGGGCCGCGAACTCGGCCCAGCGGCTGGCCAACGCCGCCGCCGAGGACGCGGGCGAAGCACGGTCGGCGGCGGCCAGCGCGGCCGTGCACGCCGACGCCGCCGCGCAGGCCGCGGACGAGGCCGCCCAGCACGCCGGGGAAGCCGACCACGCCGCCGAGGACGCGGCCCGGCACGCGGAAGCGGCGAAGAATGCCGCCGACGCCGCGTCGGGTGCGGCCGAGCAGGTGAAGAAGGTCGTGGCCATCGCGCGGCAGACCGAGGACGAGCAGCTCGCGATCCGCGCCGAGCAGGGCCGCGCCGACGCGCAGAAAGCCGCCGCGGACCTGCGCGCCCATCCCCAGTCCGACCCTGGAGTCGAAGACGCCCTCCCGGCCGAGTCGACGCGCGACGCCGACGTCCGGGGCTGGCTCGCGACCGCCCGCGACACCGGCACGTCCGCCGGGGACGCAGTGACCGCAGCGCGCAAGGCCGCGCTGCGGCTGGCGGAGAAGAGCAGCCCGTGGACGAACCGAGCCGCCTTCGCCGCTCTCGGCGGCACCGACGCCCAAGTCCGCGCCTGGGCCGCCACTGGCGTCGACACCGCAGCGGATCAGGACGACCGCGTCACCGTCGTGGCGATGGCAGTCCGCGGACCCGCCGCGCTCACCACCGCCGCCCAGGACACGCTCAAGGACGACCACGCCACCGTCCTGGGATTCCTGGCGAACCCGGACTACCCGGGCCGCAAGCAGGACGACGAGATCCAGGTCGCCCGCCTGCTGCACGACGCACGCCCGGCCATGAAGGACGCCGCGACCAAAGCTCTCGACGGCGGGCAGGCCGCGGTGACGGAGTTCCTGCAGCACGGCCAGTACCGTGCCCGCGAACTCGACGACGACCTGCAGACCACCCAGGTCATGTCCGCAGGCGGCCCCGAAGTCAAAGCTGACGCGCAGACCGCGCTCGACGGCACCCCGCAGATGCGCCACGACTTCCTCGCCACCGGACAACACCGCGCCCGGCTGCGTGACCAGGCCCGCGACGCCCACCGCGCGAGCATCGACCGGCTCGTCGCCGACGCGGCCCAGTCCGCCGCTTTGGCACAGCAGCAGGCCGCCGAAGCCGCCCAAGCCGCCGCCATCGCCCGCCAAGCCGCCGAGGAAGCCGCTGGATACGCCAAGCAGGCAGGCCTGGCCGCCGACCGGGCACGGGGCTACGCCAACGACGCGGCCCGCTCCGCCGACGCGGCCAACGCGTCCGCAGCCGCAGCCGCCGAATCCGCCCGGGTCGCGCGCAACGCCGCCAACCAGGCCGCCGCCGACGCCAAGACCGCCGACCACGCCGCCCAGCAGGCCGCGGCATCCGCCGCCCAGGCACGGGCATCGGCCAACGATGCCGCAGCTGACGCCGCCCGAGCCCACCGCGCCGCGCTCGACGCCGGGAAGGACGCCGCCGACGCCCAGAAGGCTGCCAACGAAGCAACCCAGGCCTTCCTCGACAAGTACCGTGCCGAGCAAATCGCCCACGCCGCACAAGGCAACACCAACACCGGCGGCCTGCCCGAGGGCTTCGGCGGCAAAGGCGGCCAGGCCGACTACGCCAACGGCACCCGCATCGTCGTGGTCGGCTCCACCTGCTACCTCAACGGCGTCCAACTGCCCGGGCACCTCGGCACCGGCAACTGTGACAGCCTCGCTCACGACTTCGATATCTGGCTCAGTGACCGGAACTTCAACTGGGACGAACTCGGTAAACTGCCCAACGCCGGCGTAGCCCTCCTGTCCGAATACTGCAGCTATCACCCCGACGCCTGCGGCCCCGAGCTGCGCGCGCTGCTGCCCCGATGGAACCTCCCCTTCACCTTCCCCCCGGGCCTCCCCGACGAACTCCGAAACAACCTGCACCGCCTCATCTTCGGTGACAGCAACAGCCTGGCCGAAGCCATCAGCGACCTCCTCGGCGAGACCGGCAACCTCGCCGACATCGCCCGCACCCGCGTCGGCCAGGTCCACAACTTCGTCACCAAGGACGGGAACCTGATCGGGAAGGAGAGCGCGCCGGGAGTCCAGATCGTCAGTCCCGACGACATCAGCCGACTGCGAGAACAGCTGACCAACCAGTTCGGACCACCTGACCGCGTACAGGAAGCAAAGGGGTGGCGAGAAACGTGGTACATGGGCGATGGTAAGAAGAACGTGACCTGGCGTGACTACTCCCGCACAGGCGGCGCGACCGTCGACTTCAACCAGTTCGAACCAGGCGACAATCTCGGCAGGTTGAAGCGTTGGCACTACGAGAACTAGCGAACGAACAGGGGACGAGGATGTCGATCGCCGAGACGACGCCGGAAGCGCGAGACGAGCTGGCGCGGCTGCAGGGACGCCTCGATCTGGGGTATGCCGGGCCCGGGCACATCGTTCGCGAGATCCTGCCCGGCGGCTATCCGGCCTACGTGCGGATCCTGCATCCGTTCGTGAACATGAGCAACGGGACGGACACGCGCACCTGGGCCAGCATGGCAGCCCAGATCGGCCTCACGCTCCACGGGGAGACGTACCACGGAACACTTGCCCGGGCCGACGTCACCGAAGGGCCCCGCCAGTGGCTGGCCGAGACCGGCCGCCTCCGTCTTCCTGTTCAGAACGCGCTGGCCAGTGTCCTGGCCGAGGTATCGGGTACCTCGGATGTCTACTTCGGATACATCCTCTCCGCTCAACTGCCCGGGTGGGACGAACCCATCGTCGCTACCGCACCACTGGACGGGCTCGAGGACCTGCAGCGCCGCCTCGACGACGAGGCCGATACCCAAGACGGCCCGGAATACTGGTGGCCCCGGGACCACGCCTGGGTCGTCTGCTCCGACTACGACCTGACCTCTACCTACGTGGCGTGCAGCGAGGACGTCGCGCAGGCGATCGTCGCGCATCCGGATATCGAGGCGTTGTACGTGACACCCGAGATGCGTATCGACTCCGCGTCGGACAGGTCGTGATCAATCAGGAAGCTCCAGATCGTGTACGCCTGCCAGGCCAAGGGGACGACCAGGACGCACACACAGTGCAGGCCACCATCACCGTCAAGGGCGCTCCCAGCCAGGTCTCTGCTAAATCGCAACCACGCACTGAATACAAGAAATGGAATACTTGTGCCCGGGAGACTATTAAACATCAGACGTACCGCGGGTGCGTTGTCTATAATCACAGCCGCACTGCTCACCGCATCCCCGGCATACGCACTCTCCGGAGGCGACGAAGTCACCGGTAAAACACAGCCATTCTTGGCACAGATCCAGATCGGGAACCCCGGAGATACGAACGCCAGATCCTGCTCCGGCGCTCTAGTAGCGCCGCAGTGGGTGGTCACCGCCGCTAGTTGCTTCGGCGGCACCGCTGCCAACGGGTACCAGGTGACCACGGGCAGCCCCGCGGCCCAGGCCACGCTGCCCGGCAAGCTCGGGGTCGCGATCACGCGCGTCGTCTCCCACGGCGATCGCGATGTCGCACTCGCCAGGCTCGCCTACAAGATGACATCTGTTGCACCCGCCACCCTGGGGAGCACAGCGCCCACCACCGGCGACTCCGTCAGCGCCTCAGGATACGGGCGCACCGCGACCGACTGGGTCCCCAATCTCCCCCGCTCAAGCGCCTTCTCCGCCGCAGTCGACAGTGACACGACCCTGTCGTTGGCAGGCGCCCAGGACACCTGCAAAGGCGACGCCGGCGGGCCGGTTCTGCGCGCCACCGCGACCGGCACCGAACTGATAGGGGTCAACAGCACTTCCTGGCAGCACGGCTGCCTCGGCGAAACAACCACCCGCCAGGGCAGCGAAGAAGCCCGCACCGACAACATCAGCGACTGGATTCGCTACCAGGTCGACCCGGTCAACTCATGGGCATTCCTACCGGGTTCCGGACCGTTCTTTCCGCACAGTAAGACAGTCACCTCTCGCGCAGCGACAGGCGTCGGCCATTCAGCCTCACTCACCGGCCAGCACGCCACTGACATCGTCGGGCGCCGCATCTCCGACAACGCTCTTGTCGCGTACCAGAACAACGGGAACACCACGGTCGACGACCACTCGCTGAAGGCCGGCGTGGTCATCGGAACCGGTTGGGACGTATACACCATGTTCCAGCAGACCGACATCAACGGCGACGGGGTTTCCGATGTCATCGCCCGAGGAACCGACGGCACGTTGTACGCCTACCTCGGCACCGGGAAGCTCAACGGGACCAGCACTTTCAATTCTCGCTTCATCGTCGGTCGCGGTTGGAACACCTACGACTCGGTCTTCGCCGCGGACACCAACGGCGACGGGAAGGCAGAACTGTTCGGCGTCAAAACCGACGACGTGGACCCGACTCAGCTCAGCATGTGGGGTTACACCAACACCGGGACCGTCAATGGGACCTCGACCTGGCAGCCTGGGGTGAAGGTGGCCACCGGAGAAAAAGAGGTCGTGCCCAGTGGGTTCGCCGACTTCACCGGTGATGGTAAGGCGGATCTCTTCCTGGAGACCAACTACGCCAACGGCGTCAACGATCTCGCCGTTCTGGACCAGTACGCCAACGGTGTCGACACCTCAGGAGCGCCGAAGCAGCCGGTCACCTACCGCGTTGGTTCAGGATGGACGCCGCAGCAGTTGCTCACCATCGGCGACATCAACGGTGACGGCCACCCCGACCTCATCGGCACGGCGACGGACGGCACTCTCAACAGCTACGTCCACACCGGAACCTTCGTCCGGGACTCAGGCCACGGTGCCGGCACCTTCGGCGCACCGATTCTCACCGGCCGAGCATGGAACGTATTCGACATCATCACCTGACATTCCGCTTGAGTCACTCCCCTCCGGTGAGCCCCCGGTCTGCTTACCGCGGACCGGGGACTCACACGAGAAGTTGGCAGGTCAGGGCAGGTGATCTGTGGCGTACTTCACGCGGTAGAGTGCACTTTGAAGCGGTGATCAATAGCTACTCTACGTCTCCCTCTCGGCTACACATTGTCAGTTATGTCAGCTGTGCGCGGGTACTGCCCACCGGACTTGGGGAACTCACATGTCGTCCACGATCGCAACGGAGTCGGCTGACTCGCAGCCGGACGCTGTTGAGGCGTCGCCGCGTCGCAAGCCCGTCCTCATCGCGTCTGTGGTCCTGACCGCCGTTTTCCTTGTCGGCGCCTGGGCAGCCTGGTTCTTCACCATCGATGACGCATTCATCAGCTTCCGCTACGCGAAGAACCTCGCCGACGGACACGGTCCGGTATGGAATCTGACCGGACAGCCGGTCGAAGGGTTCACCGACTTCGGCTGGGTCGTCTGGAACAGCGTCGGCTCACTGCTCGGTATCGCACTGCCGTTGTTTTCGAAATTGACAGCTTTGGTGTTCGGCGCCGCGACGTTGGCGATGCTCGTGTCCGCGGGTAAACGCCACGCCGGGCTGGGCGGTGCTGTGGTCGCGGGCAGCGCGTTCGTGCTCTTCGTGCCTACTTACTTCCACATCTCCAGCGGCTTGGAGACAACCGCCTTCGCGGCGGTCCTGCTGCGCATCGCCATCCTCGGCCTCCGTGTCCTGGACAGGCAACGCGTCCGCGACTGGGAGCTGCCTCTTCTGGTCCTGCTCATCGGCACACTGCGCCCCGAAGGGGTACTGGCCGCGCTCCCGGCCTTTGCGGTATGGGTGTGGCACGAACGCCGTCGTGTACCACCGCGGTGGTACACGACAGGCGCAGTACTGATCGGCGCCGGCTACTTCCTCTGGCGCTGGCGGTTCTACGGCCAACTCCTGCCCAACACCTTCTACATCAAATTCGGCGACCTCGACTCCGGCCGGCTCTGGACGGTCCACACCGCGGAGATCTTCCTACCGCTGATCCTGCTGACCCTCGCGTTGATCATCCGCCGCACCACCCGATCCGCGGGCCTCCTGCTCAGCAGCACGGTTGCGGTCACCTACGCCACCTACGCCGTGTCCGGCCCGACAATGGACTACCTCGACCGGTTCGCCGACCACGCATTCCCCGTTCTCTGCCTCGGCGCGGGTCTCGCGATGAAAGGCCTCGTACCCCGGGCCATTGCCGCGGCCGCCGGTGTCGTCGCGGTCGCCTGGGTCGCGATCGCCGGGGCGACCGCGGCCGACCTGCCACTGATCTCCAACTACGGCCCCGACCTTCAGCGCGCCCACGTTCCGATCGGCAAGGGTCTCGCGCTGGCCGACGTGCCACCCGCCGATCGCACCCTCGCTGTCAGCGATGCCGGTGCGATTCCGTACTACAGCGGCTGGAACGCGATCGACTACATCGGCCTCAACGACGCCGCCATCTCCCACGGCGCCGACCCGACCGCCGTCGTCACCGCCGCCCATCCCACAGTCGTCATCGTCACGGCCCCGAGCAGCACCATCCAAACCTCACGGTATGGCCTGCGCAACTTCGAGGCCACCGCCGGCTACCAAGAAGTCGTGTCCGTACCAGCACGCGACGGTTACTGGGAAAACGTGTTCGTCCTCCCCGCTTACGCGGACACCGTGCGCACCAACGTCGACACCGAGATCGCCAAGGCGCGAGAAGCGAACGACCCGGGTCAGCTGGAAGACACCATCCCCCGCTGGCTTTCACGACTTCAGCACGAACTCTTCGGCTAGACGCGCTGACGCTCAACTGAGCCTCACTCAGCCGCCGAGCGCGGTGGCCGCTTTCGCCTGATTGGTGCGAAAAGTGTCCAAATAGGACTGCGCCTGGGCGCCGGGCTTGGTGCCCTTGGCGAAGGCCTTCATGTTGCCCGGCCCGGTGTTGTAGCCCAGCGCGAGCAGTTCCGTGGTGCGGTAGGCACCGTGGGCCGAGGGGAGCTGGGCGGCCAGGTCGTGCAGGTACCAGGCCTCGGCCTGGATCGCCAGGTCCGGGTCGTCCGGGAGCTGGTCCCAGGACCGCCCGGCGAAGGGACGGCCGTGCTTGGTCTGGTCGAACGTCGCCTGGTGCATGTTCGCCACCCCGAACGCGGCGTCCGGCTTGATCTTCTGCCAGGCCCGTTCCAGCTGCGGATCGTGCGGCTTGTACGACTCGTTGTAGAGGATCGCCATCACCAGCTGCGGGTCGACGCCGGCCTCCTTGGCCCGGGCCCGGACCTGGGCGGCGTACCGCGACGGGTCCGGGTTCGTCATCGAGGACTCTGAGGAGCCGGCCGAAGAACTCGGCGCGCCGGCCGAAGAACTGGGCGCGGCGCCACCACCGGTTCCCGGGCTCGCGGTGCACCCGGCCAGCACCGGCACAGCCAGCACCGGCACGAGCACCCAGACCGCGAGCCACGACCGGTCACCACGACGCTGCTTCATCATTCCGCCTTCCGGCCGCTCACGCGGCGCCCACCCTGGGTGAGCGAGACTGTGCTTACTATGGGACATACCGATTCTGCGGACTTCGCGGCGGGGCCGAAGGAGATGAGATGTTCGGTTTCAGCCTGGATCACCTGATGGTCCTGTTGGTCGCCGGCCTGTTCGTCCTCGGGCCGGAGCGGCTGCCGGAGTCGGCCCGGTGGCTGGCGCAGGCCGTGCGCCGGGTCCGTGGTTTCGCCTCCGGCGCGCAGGAGCAGCTCCGGGCCGAGCTGGGGCCGGAGTTCCAGGAGCTGCGCAAGCCGCTGCAGGACCTGAAGGTGCTGCGGGAGTTCGACCCCCGGACCATGGTGAGCCGCTACCTGCTCGACGACACCGCCCCCGAGCGCCCGGCGGACGGTCAGGCCCTGGCCCCCACGGCGGTGTCCCCGCTGCGTCCCGGAGAACGGGCGCCGATCGATCCCGACGCCACCTGAGCCACGCCCGCAATCCGGGCCCGGCCGACAAGCCCAGGCCACGAACCCCGGCCGCTGAAGCCGCTGGTAGCCGGGTGCGGTGCCGACAGCGCGGCCGGACGCTCCGATGGATGTCAGTTGACGCACGGGATACCGCTGCCGTCGACGGTGCCGCCCTGCGGTCCGCTGCTCGCCGGCGGGTCCGGCGTGGCGGGCGGGGCCGAAGCGGTGGTGGACCCGCCGGAACCGGCATCGGCCCCGTGCGTCCCGAGCGCGGCCGGCAGGGTGAACCCGGTGCCGAGGGTGATCCGCACATGTCCTTGCGGGACACGGGAATTCGCGGCCACCGGCAGTCCGCCGAGCAGGGTGGCGGCGGTGTCGGCGTCGGCTTTCGCGCCGGGGCCGTAGGCGATCGACGACGCGGCGCCCGCGATGTTGGCCAGGTCGCCGGTGCGGAACCCGGACGGGGCCAGCGCCTGCGCCACCGTGGACGCCACCCCGCCGCGGCCGGTGGCGTTGCGGACGTCGATCGTCGCCGAAGCGTGTGGCGGCGGCGGGGCGGGCAGCCCGAACGCGGTGCGCACCGCGGCGCGGACCTGGTCGACGTCGACCTTGTTGACGTCCTGGCCGTCGACCTTCTGGTAACCCGCGATCGGCAGGGTGGAGAACTCCAGGTTGCCGCCCGTGAGGTTCTGCGCCTGGGTGGCGAAGGACAGGATGTCCCACCCGGCGGAGATCACCACGTCCTTCTGCGCGGTGTCGATCAGGTTCTGCAGCTTGGGCAGGTCGGTGAAGGTCCCGGCGCTGCGGAGCTTGTGCGCCACGGAGGCGAGGAACGCCTGCTGGCGGTGGGTGCGGTCGAGGTCGCCGTTGTCCAGCCCGTGGCGCTGCCGCACGAAGGACAGCGCCTGCGAGCCGTTGAGCGTCTGGTGCCCGGCGGGGAAGTCCGCGCCGGAGTAGCTGTCCTTGACCGGGTGGTTCAGGCACACCTCGACCCCGTCGAGCGCGGTGGCCAGGTCGTAGAACCCGGCCAGGTTGACCTCGGCGAACCGGTCGATCGGCACGTCCAGGAAACTGCGCACGGTCTCGAGGGTCTTCTTCCGCCCCGCCTCACGGCCCCGGTGCTCCAGCTCCGCCGGGTCCTTGACGCCCTGGGCCGCCAGGTCCTTCTCCGCGTAGAACTTCGCCAGCCCGTACGCCTCCTTGATCTTGGCGTGGGTGTAGCCGGGGATCCCGGTCACCGGGACGTAGTCGTCACGCGGGACCGACACCGCGCTGACCTTGCCGCCGCCGGCGGGGATGTGTATCAGGATCAGGGTGTTGGTGTTGTAGCCGCCCTCGGTGCCGTCGCCGGCGTGCAGCTGGTCGAGGATCTCCTTCGGCAGCTGGTTGCCGTCCTGGTCCTTGCGCGAGTCCAGCCCGATCAACAGGATGTTCAGCACCCCGCCGGCCGACTTCGGCGCGTCGGCGCCCAGCGCGTCCGACGTCTGCAGGCCGCCGACCAGGCTCGACAGCATCGTCGACGCGACACCGGTGCCCGCCAGCACGAGCGCCGCCACCACCGCCACCGCGGTCCGGCCCGCGATCAGCAGCGGACGCCGGCGCCGGCGGGCACGCACGACCGGGACCGGCTCGGTGACCGGCTCCCCGTCGCGGGGGTCCGCCGGACCGGGGCGGTGGGGCGAAGGCGGACGACCGGACGGCGGCATCCGATCCTGCTCGTAGGCCACGTCCACTCCATCCGCCCGGCGCCGTTCACCCCGGCGACAAACAACCAACCCGCTGACCTATCGACGCGCGGTTTCCCCCGCCCGTTGCCCGGCGGCCCCATGAAAGTGATCACAGCGCCGGGAAATCCCTCCGGCGAGGACTATCGACGGCGCGAGGTAAGGGCCCGGTAGGGTCTGCGCATGATCTTCACCGCGCCGCCCCTCGCCCCGACGAGCCTGGGGGTGGCGCCCCGGTGAGCGTCCATCCCGGTGGCGCGGGCAGCCCGTTCTGGGTGGAGCTGGCGACCGCCGACGTGGACCGGAGCAAACGGTTCTACCAGCTCCTGTTCGGCTGGGAATACCAGCACGTCAAGGATTCCCGCGGGCAGGACTACGTGCTGGCGCTGCTGGCCGGCGAGCCGGTCGCGGGGCTGCGGCCGCGCCCGGGCGCGATCCTGGACTGGACGCTCTACCTGGCCACCCCCGACCTGGCCTCCGCCTGCGCGCAGGCCGTCCGGCTGGGCGGCACCGTGCTGGAGACCCGCCCGGCCATCGTGCCCGGCGTCGGCGCCAAGCTGCTCATCGACGACCCGAGCGGGGCGACCGTCGGCCTCGTCCAGCCGGCCGTGGACTACGGGTTCACCGCCGGCGTGCCCGGATCGCTGGTGTGGATCGAGTTCGTCACCCGTCAGGCGACCGTCGCCGATCGCTTCTACAGCCACCTGTTCGGCTACACCCAGCGCCAGTTCGGTGACGGCAGCGCCGTCGACTACATGGTCTACTCCATCGGCCCGGACTCGGTGATCGGCCGGGTGCGGATGGCGCTCGACACCCCCGCGGACGTGCCGCCCCGCTGGATCGCGCACTTCGCCGTCGACCCCGAACTCGGCTTCGACCGGACGCTGCACCAGGCCCGCGGCGCGGGCGCCCGGCTCCGGTTCGCCCCCTACTCGTCCACTTTGGGCAAAGTCGCCGTGCTGTCCGACCCCACCGGCACGCGGTTCGCGATCATCGACCCGGCGCTCGCCTCGGACTGGGACTACCACTCCGCCGTCGATGACCCGTACGGCGACTGAGCCCGGGGTTACCCGCCGAACCACTCACGGATGGTGGCGCGGAGTGCCGCCGTGTCCGGCCGCGGCTCGCTCGATGCCCACGCCACAAAAGAATCCGGGCGGAGCAGGAGCGCGGTGACGTCGGTGTCCGCCTTGGCGCGCACCACTTCCAGACCGTCCACAGGCATACCGTCGACGTCCAGGTCGCCGCTTTCCGTCAGGTCGATCAGCAGTGGCCGGGCCCGCCGGACCAGCTCGCCGAGGCGGACCGTGCCGTCCGGGGTGTGCAGGTCGAGGTCCGGCGCGGGCCAGCCGGCCAGCGGGTGGGCGCCCTCGCCGACCGGGTAACGGACGTCCGCGCCCGCGACGAGGCCCGCGAGCGCCCGCACGACGCCGGGCTGGGTGAGCAGCTCGCCGAACAGCCCGCGCAGGCCGGTGACGTCCTCGCCGGGGGCCAGCAGCGCCGCCTGGGCCTGGGCGTACGTGATGGTCCGGTCCGCGATCGCGCGCCGCTCGGTCTCGTAGGTGTCGAGAACGTCGGTGTCCTTCGCAGCGGTGTCCTTGAGAGCGGTGCCCCGGAGCGCGGCCGCGAGCTTCCAGCCCAGGTTGATCGCGTCCTGCAGGCCGAGGTTGAGCCCGGTGCCACCGGCGGCGAAAACGTGCGCGGCATCGCCGACGAGGAACACCCGGCCGTCCCGGTACTTCTCCGCGACGCGCGTGTTGCCCCCGTTCATCCGGCGCAGCGCGTGCGGGCCGTCGCCGGGTGGCGGCCCGATCGGGACGTCGGCACCGAGCACGCGGTTGATGCTGGCGCGCATCTCGTCGAGAGTCATCGGCTCGACGTTCTCCGGCTCGTCCCACTCGACGGTCGCGACCAGCGGCGGGCGCCCGGGCAACGGCGCGTACGAGAACCCGCCACGCGCGGTCCGGACCGGCAGGAACGGCAGAACGGGCCCGTGGCCCGGCACGTTCAGCGCGCCGGTGGCCGGGTCGAGCCAGTCCGCCGGCACGGTGGCGTGCGCGCTGCGGCCGGTGCTCCGGTCGTATGTGACGCCGGGGAAGCCGATGCCCACGGCCTTGCGGACCGGGCTGTGCGCACTGTCGGCGCCGACGACGTACCGCGTGCGCAGCTCGTAGGCCTGCGAATCCGGGCCGCGGACGGTGAGCGTGACGCCGTCTTCGTCCTGGGTGAGGCCGGTGAACTCGTGGCCGCGGCGGATCTCGACGCCGAGTTCGAGGGCGCGTTCTTCCAGTACCTGCACGGTTTTCAGCTCCGGCACCGGCAGGTTGTAGATCGGGCTGTCGTCGAGGAGGCCGAGGTTGAGCGGCATCGCGGCGAACATGAAGTAGCCGTTGTTGGGCCGCGGCGGGCCGTCCTGGCCGCTGAGCGCCGCGAACAGCCCGCGCCGGTCGACCATCGGCACGACCTGGCCGACCAGTCCGTTCGACCGGGGTTCCGGGTTCGGCTCGGTGCGGCGCTCGAGCACCACCGGCCGGACGCCGCCGAGCGCGAGTTCACAGGCGGCCATCAGGCCGTTGGGCCCACCGCCGACGATCACCACGTCCATGGCTGTTCTCCTTTTCCGGGCAGGCCGGATAAGCCCGCCTTGGCGGGCACTGGGGGTGCTGGGTGCTGGGGTCAGCGCGGGTCGGGCGACCCGGCGCGGACCTGGTCGAAGACCTCGTGGAGCAGCGTGACGAGCGACCGGCCGGGATGCTGCGTCCAGTACGCCATCGCGGCGCCGAGCCCGGCCGCGACCACCGCGGCGACGACCTGCGGGTACAGGTCCTCGCCGGTGGTGCCGGTGCGGTCGGCGATGGCGGCGGTCAGCTCGTCCTGGGCCCGCGCGTGGGCGCGGAAAACCTCGTGCTGGATCGCGGGCTCGGCGAGCAGTTTCTGGAGCGCGGTGGCGTAACCGTCGTCGCGCGGCCCGGCTTCGGCCGCCTCGAACTGCGCGACGACGGCCACGACCAGCGCGTCCCAGAGCGGCTCCTCGGCCGGGCGTTCCCGCAGGACTTCGGCGATGCGCTGCCCACGCTCGACGTGCGTGGCGACGACCGCCTCGGCCTTGCTGGCGAAGTAGTTGCGGAAAGTGCGCTCGGAAACGTTCGCCGCGGCGGCGATGTCCTCCACCGACACGTTGTCCCAGCCCCGCTCCAGCGCGAGCCGGATCGTCGCGTGGCTCAGCGCGAGACGGGTCTCGCGCTTCTTGCGCTCCCGCAGCCCTTCTGAGGTCATGGAGACCACCGTAGCGAAACTTTCCGGAATTGCAAAGTTGCTAATCCGGAAAGTTTGACGCAGGGGTGGGGAGCGCCCTACCCCGCCTCCACCGGTCTGCCGGATGGGCCGTCGCGGTCCGGGCCGAAAGGCTGTCGAGCATGACCAAACCCTTGCGCCACAAGATCATCCCCGCGCTGACGGCCGCGACGTGCGCCGCCGCCCTGCTGTCCGTGCCCGCGGTCGCCGCCGCGGCGCCCGGCCGCGGCCCCCTGCTCAGCGCGGTCCCCGTGCAGAGCCTCGACCAGGCCGGGGTCCGGGCCACGCTCGACGCCACCCCGTTCGGCTCCGCCACCGCGCGGTACGGGGTCGACGCTTACCGCGTGACCTACCGGACGACCGATGTGCGCGACCGGCCGACCACCGCGAGCGGCCTGGTCGTGCTCCCCCGGACGACGAGCCCGCGCACCGCCGTGTACGAGCACGGCACCCGCAGCAACCGGGCCGACGTCGCCTCGGTGCAAGAGGACCTTCAGGACCGGCAGGCGGGACTGGTGCTCGGCGCGGCCGGGTACGTCGCCGTCCTGCCCGACTACCTCGGCCTCGGCACCGGGCCCGGTTTCCACCCGTACCTGGATTCCCGCACCGAGGCCTCGGCCACGCTCGACCTGCTGCGCGCGGCCAGGACCCTGACCGCGGACCGGGGAAAGCGGTTCGACCCGCGGGTCTTCGTGAGCGGGTTCTCCCAGGGCGGCCAGGCCGCGATGGCGGTCGGCGAAGCCCTGCAGGGCGACCCGGGCTCCGGTTTCCGGCTCGCCGCGCTGGCCCCGGTCAGCGGCCCCTACGACGCCCGCGGCGCCGAGCTGCCCGGCATCTTCGACGGCCGGGTCGCCCCGGACGTCGCGGTGTTCTACCTGTCCTACTGGACGGTCTCGATGAACCGGCTGTTCCCGTTGTACCGCAACGCTTCCGAGGTCTTCCGCGCGCCCTACGACCAGTACGCGGAGTCCCTTTTCGACGGATCGCACAGCGAGGAGGACATCTTCCCGCGGCTCGCCGCCACCCCGGCGGCGATGTTCACCGACAGCTACCTGAACCGGGTCCGGCACCTGTCCGGCCCCCTGCTCGACGCCGCCCGCGACAGCGACGGCACCTGCTCGGCCTGGCGGCCGCGCGTCCCGGTCCGGCTCTTCGCCAGCGCCGCCGACACCCAGGTGCCGATCGCCAACTCCCTGAACTGCCAACGGGATCTGCGGGCCCACGGCGTCGACGCGCCGCTCACCCGGCTCGGCTCCGCCGAGCACCTCGACACCCCCGGGGTCGCGCTGCCGCAGATCGTGCCCTGGTTCGACTCGCTGCCGGCCGGCCCGCGCTGACGGGCACCGGCGTCGCCCGGCGAGGTTTCAGCCTCCGGGGGCCGGGGTATTTCGACGCGGCACCAGGTCGGACTGACGAAGGGGCCGTGAACCACTCTTGAACAGCCTCGTCAGCCCGCGCCGCCGGTCCGGCGGCGCGCCGGCGCCACCACGGAGCCCCCCGTGACCGAGTTCGCCCTGACCGATACCGACGGGGAGCTGCTGCGCCGCGTGCGCTCGTGGGTGCGCGAACACCTCGCCGACCTGGACACGTTCGCCCTGACCGACGCCGTCCAGGTCGTCGACGAGCTGACCACCAACGCACTGAGCCACGGCCGCCCGCCCCAGTGCCTGCGCCTGCTGCGGCGCCCCGGCCGCGTCCGCGTCGAGGTCGACGACGGCGCCCTGGCCCGCGCCCGGCCCCGGGCGCCCAGCGTCACCGGCGGCCGCGGGCTGCTCCTCGTCGCCGCGCTCAGCGACGCCTGGGGCCAGTACGCCACCCCGACCGGGAAAACGGTGTGGGCCGAACTCCCGCTCACGGCTCCCGGCGAAGGAGGCTGACTCCCCCGGCCGCGCCAGACTGCTCGGCCGGGACCGACCACGAGAGCACACCGTGCCAAAGGGGACTTGATGACCGCCGACCCGGAAAGACGGGAGCCCGCCGCCACGGGCCTCGAACGCACCGCGCACGCCTACTGCCCCCGGTGTCATCCGGCCCCGCAGCCGGGTGAGGTCGTCATCGCGCTCTGCGGTGCCACCTACCCGTTCTGGGGCCGCCGCGACGCCCCGCTCAACACCTGCGACGCCTGCCGGGCGCTCGCCTCGGCAGCGGTCCTCGGCTGCGGCCACTCCGGCTGACACTGCTCCTGCCGACGCCGCTCCTGCTGACACCGTCCCGGCTGATACCGCACGCTCACCCGCCGATCGCGGCGCGGATGGTCGCCACCGCTTCGTCGATGTGCTCGCGGTGGGTGAGCGGGGACAGCACGCACAGCCGCAGCGTCAGGCGGCCGTCCAGCCGGGTGCTGGACAGGAAGACCCGCCCCGCGGACTGGATCCGGTCCAGCAGGGCCAGGTTCGCCGCGTCGTCGCCGTCGCGCAGGCGGAAGACCACAGTGGACAGTTCGGGCGGGTGCGGGACCTCCAGCGCCGGGTGCGTGGCCAGCTCGTCGTGCAGGTAGCAGGCCAGGTCCAGTTTTTCGTCCAGTGCCCGGCGGAAGGCGTCCAGCCCGTGCAGGTGCAGCGGCAGCCAGATCCGCAGCCCCCGGTGCTCCCGGGTCAGCTCGTAGCCGAGGTGGGCGTAGTCGGGCAGGGTGTCGCCGGCGGCGTCCGGCAGGTAGGCCGCGCGGTCGCCGGGGTAGGACGCGGTGAGCAGGCGGCGTTCGCGGACCAGCAGCGCGCCCGTGCCGTAGGGCAGGAACAGGCTCTTGTGCGGGTCCACGGTGATGGAGTCGGCGCGGCCGATGCCCTCGAGCCGGGCCCGGCCGCGGGTGGTGAGCTGGAAGAACCCGCCGTAACAGGCGTCGACGTGGAACCAGAGCCCGTGCTCGCGCGCGACGTCGGCGATCGCGCCGAGCGGGTCGACCGCGCCGGCGTTGGTGGTCCCCGCCGTGCCGACGACCAGGAACGGCCGGAGCCCGGCGGCGGTGTCCTCCTCGATCGCCGTGGCCAGCGCGACAGGGTCGAGCCGCCGCCCGTCCAAGGTCGGCACCAGCCGGACGGACCGCGCGGGGAACCCGGCGACATGCGCGGCCTTTGCGACGCAGTAGTGGGTCTGGTCGGACACGTAGAGCCGGGCGGTGCCGGGATCCGCGTCCGGGCCGAGCCGGTTCTCCCGGGCCGCCACCACCATCGACAGCATCGCCGCCGAGCCGCCGCTGGTGAGGATCCCAGTCGCGCCCTCGGGCAGCCCGAACAGCTCGCCCAGCCAGGTCAGCACCCCGTGTTCGAGCGCGACCAGGCCCGGCGCGAACTCGCCGATGGCGGTGAACCGGTTGAGCACCCGGGCCATCAGCTCCCCCACGGCCGAGCTGACCAGCCCGCCGCCGGGGACGTAGCCGAAGAACCGGGGGCTGGCCGTCTCGATCGCGGCGCCACCGGCCTTCAGCGCGAAGGACAGCACCTTGCCGACGTCGCCGGGGCTCTCGCCGGGCGGCTCGGCCACCAGGTCGACGATCTCGGGGGCGGCCGCCGTGCCGTCCACCGGCGCGTGCGGCAGCCCGTCGACGAACCCGGCGAGTTCAGTGGTTACTTGGTCGAGCAAAGAGCGGAAGTCGTGACCATTCGACTCAAGATGATCGAGCACGGCGGGGACGATAGCTGCTCGACTCCCGCATTTCCAGACCTCTTTTCCGGCCAGGACCGGAACAAGGCCGTGCCGGCCTCGCGAACGCCTCGGTCACGCCGACGACGGAGTGTGATGATGCGAGGGTTCTCCTTTCGGCCAAAGAGAACCTGACGGCCGATTGACCTTCACACACGGTGATCGACAAGCGGCCGGAACAACGGTCCGGCCCACAACTCCGGTCCCGTTCCCGCGCCGAGTCGCGGCGTTGTTTCCTTCGTTCACAGGAATGACCACGGACGTTCACAGGAATTACCGGAAAACCGGTGATCGAATTCTGCCCGAAAGACCCTCGGCGGGCAGGAGGCGGGTCAGGGTCCGGCTCAGGGTCATCCCTGATTTCCTCGGTAACCACTTGTTTGCGGCGCGCAAATACTGGACGGTGGTCCCATGCCCCACGAGTACGAGGACCTCGAACAGGTCATGTATCCCCTGGCCCGGCTCGGCCAGTCGATGCGCCGCGCGCAGACCCGGGCCATCGATCCGACCCGGCAGGCGATCCTGCAGCAGGCGGCGGCCAAGGGCCGGGTGCGGCCGTCCGAGCTGGCCGCGGAACTCGACCTGTACCCGTCGTCGATCACCCGGCAGACGCGGTCGCTGGAGGACGACGGGCTGATCGCGGTCGAGGCCGACCCGGCCGACCGGCGCTCCTGCCTGATCTCGCTCACCGAGCCCGGCTGGGACGAGGTCCGCCGGCTGACCCGGCAGGGCCTGGACCGGTTCGCCGAGTTCATGGCCGGCTGGGACGCCGAAGACGTGCGGACGCTCGGCCGCCTGCTCACCCGGCTCGAGGCCTCGGCGGACGCGGCCAAACGCCCGGCGAAGCGGCCGGGCGGACGGCCGTGGCAGCAGCGCGACGGGCAGGAGTGACATGCGCGTCCTGATCGCCGGCGCCGGGATCGGCGGACTGTGCCTCGCCCAGGGACTGCGTGCGGCCGGGGTGCGCGTGAGCGTGTTCGAGCGCGGCTGTGCTCTGGAAAACCGTGCCCTGGACAACCGGGGCCTCGAAGCCCGTGGCCAGGGCTACCGGATCCACATCGACGACCACGGCGGCGAGGCGTTGCGGCGCTGCCTGCCCGAGCACCTGTACCGCCTCTACCTGGCCACCTCCGCACGGCCGGGCGCGGGCCGGATCAGCACTCTGGGCACCGACCTGAGCGTGTTGTCCACCTTCGAGGCCGGGACCGGGAGCCCGCACAGCGCGGTGAACCGGCTGACCCTGCGGCAGATCCTGCTCGGCGGCCTCGGCGCGGATGTCCACTTCGGACACCAGGTGACCGCCGTCGAGCCGGACGCGGACGGCGTGCGGGTCCGCTTTGCCGGCGGCCGGGAGGATCGCGGGGACGTGCTGGTCGGCGCGGACGGGGTGAACTCCGTCGTACGGGCCGCGGTCGCGCCGGACAGCGCGCCGATCGACACCGGCTTGCGGTGTGTCTACGGCCGGACGCCGCTGGCCGCGCTGCCGGACCTGCCCGCCCGGTTCTTCGACGGGTTCACCGCGGTGGCCGGCGACACCGCGACGCTGGCGCTGGCCGCGTTCCGGGCGCGCACCCCGCCGGCGGACGCGGCCGCCGCCCTCGCGCCGGGCCTCGCGCTCACCCCGGTGCCGGACTACCTGATGTGGGCCGTCGTCGGCGCGGCGCCGCGCGAGCGGGAACCCGTTGCGCTGCACCGGTTCGCGCAGGGCGTGGTGCGCCGATGGCATCCCGAACTGGTGCGGATCGTGCGCGAGGCGGACGTGCCCGCGACGTTCCGCACGCCGATCCGGACGTCCCCGCCGGTCCCCCGCTGGCCGGCCGGGCGGGTCGCGGTGCTCGGCGACGCGATCCACGTGATGCCGCCCTCCGGCGGCGCCGGCGCGAACACCGCGCTAAGGGACGCGGCCCTGCTGACCGAGCGTCTGACCACAGTGGACCCGCGGGAAGCGATCGCCGCGTACGCCGACGAGATGCGGGAGTACGCCACCGCCGTCGTACACCGGAGTTACCTGGCCGCGGGACTGGCCCGCGGCCGCGAGTGAGGGGGAACCGATGAACCCGAGGATTCGCGCGCTGGCACCGTTCCTGCTGGACCTGGTGCTGCCGGTCGCGGCTTATTACCTGCTGCACAACGGGTTCGGGCTCAGCCCGTTCTGGGCGCTGGCCGTCGGCGGCCTGGCCACCATGGTGAACGCGGTGGTCACCACCGTGCGCCGGGGCCGGCTCGACGCGTTCGGCGGCCTGGTCGTGGTCGAGGTGGCGCTGTCGCTGGCGCTGCTGTTCGTCAGCGACGACCCGCGGGTGCTGCTGCTCAAACCGGCGTTCTACATCGCCGTCGGCGGCCTGTACGCGCTGGGGACCCTGGTCGTGGGCCGCCCGCTGGTCTACGAGTCCGGGAAACCGTTCGCCACCAAGGGAGAACCGCGGCTGGTGGCAGCCTACGAACGGTGCTGGGACACCTCCGCGCGGTTCCGCGCCGCGATCCGCTCGGTGACCGTGGTGTGGGGAGCCGGGTTCCTGCTGGACGCGGCGCTGCGGGCGGTCATCGTGTACCGCTTCCCGCCCGAGCGGGTGATGGACTCGCTGCTGCTTTCGCAGGCTCCGCTGCTGGCCGTGCTGGTGCTGGTGATCGTCTACACGCGACTCCGGATGCGCCGGGTCCGCCCGATCCTGCTGCGCGAACGCGACCGGCTGGCCGGCGCCTGCTGATGCTCACCGCTCAGCGGCCCGTTCGAGCGCGCGGCCGATCGCGCGCGCCCCGTCCGGGAACGCGCCGGGGTTCGGGCCCGCGTAGTTGAGCCGGATGAACTGCCCGGTCGGCTCGGCCGGGAACCATTCGCCGCCCGGCCCGATCACCACCCCGGCCGCGGTGCAGTCCGCCAGGAAGCGCCCGAGGTCCACGGTGTCCGGCAGGCGCACCCAGAGGTTCAGGCCGCCCTGGGGCAGCGCGTCCAGCCGGGCGCCGGGCGCGTGCTCGCCGAGGCTGGTGGCGAGGAGGTCCCGGCGCGCCTTGAGCTGGTGGCGGAGCCGGCGCAGGTGGGTCCGCCAGGCGGGCTGGGTGACGACGTCGAGCGCGACCGCCTGCAGCACCCCGCTGACGTACATCGATTCCGCCTGGGTGTCGGCGAGGATCCGCTTGCGCGCCGGGCCGCGGGCGATCAGCGCGGCCACCCGGACCGCCGGGGAGACGCTCTTGCTCAGCGAGCGGAGGTAGACCACGTGCCCGCCGTCGTCCAGCGCGGCGACCGGGCGCGGGTCGGCGGTGATGCCGAAGTCGTGCGCCGCGTCGTCCTCGATCAGGAACGCGCCGTGGTGCCGCACCACTTCCAGCACCCGGCCGGTCAGCTCGGGTGACCACAGCGCGCCGGTCGGGCTGGCGAAACTCGGCTGCGCGTAGAGGGCCCGCGCGCCGGACTGCTCGAACAACCGGGACAGCGCTTCGGGATCGGGGCCGCCGGGCCCGCTGGGCACCGGGACGAGGTCCACGCCGACCTGTGCGGCGGCCAGGATCGCGCCCCAGTACGTCGGCGACTCCACCAGCAACGGCCGCCCCGCCCCGGCGAGCGCGCGGAACGCGGTGCTCAGCCCGCCCTGGCTGCCGGGGATGACCACCACGTCGCCGGGGGTGACCGGCGACGTCCCGGCCGGGGTCGCCGACTCCAGCTCCGCCGCGAACCAGGCCTGCAGCGCCGGCAGCCCCGCCGTCGAGGGCCGGTCGACCGGTGAGTCGGAGCGGGCCGCGCGGGTGAACGCCGCGCGCACCAGGCGATCCGGCAGGAGCTCGCGGTCGGGATAGCCCGAGTGCAACGCGATCATGTCGTTCGAGACGGTCTGCAGCGCGGCGGGCTGGTCCGGGATCCGGTGGTTCGGCGAGCCGAGCGCGGCGGTCTGCCAGCCGTAGTCGTTCGGGCGCGCGGTCCGGGCGGCGCGGACGAACGTGCCCACGCCCGGGCGGCTCTCCACCACGCCGTGGGCGGCCAGGCGGCTCAACGCCTTCTGCACGGTCACCGGGCTGGCGCCGTATTGGGCGACCAATGCCCGCGTGGACGGCACCCGCGCGCCCGGCGGGGCCGTCGCGAGCCATTCGCGGAGTCCCGCGACAATCCGCGAGCTGCTATCGTCTGACATGAAGCTGGATAGTAGCGCTACTCAAAATGCGCCGACGGTGCTATCACGTGCCGGGCTCGGCTGGGGACTGCTGGGCGTCGCGGCGTTCTCTTTCACCGTGCCGTTCACCCGCGTCGCCGTGGCGGGCGGCGGGATGTCGCCGCTGTTCACCGGTTCGGCCCGCGCGGCCATCGCCGCGCTACTCGCCGCGGCCGCGCTGCTGATCACCCGGCAGCGCCCGCCCCGGGGCCGCCAGTGGGCCCGCACGGCGATCGTCGCGGGCGGGGTGGTGGTCGGTTTCCCGCTCCTCACGTCCTTCGCGCTCACCTCGGCGCCGGCCGGCCACAGCGCGGTCGTGATCGCGCTCCTGCCCGCCGCGACCGCGGTGACGGCGGTGCTCCGCGGGCGCGAACGGCCGCCGGTTTCGTTCTGGGTGATGGCGGCCGTGGGCGCGGCCGTGGCCATCGGGTTCGCCGCGGCGCAGGGCGGCGGGTTCGGCGGGCTGCACTGGTCCGACCTGCTGCTGTTCGGCGCGGTCCTCGCGGCCGCGATCGGCTACGCGGAGGGCGGGCTGCTGGCCCGTGAGCTGGGCGCCTGGCAGACCGTGTCCTGGGCGCTGGTGCTCGCGGCGCCGCTGATGGCCGGGCTCACCGCGGTCTCGATCGTCCAGCGGCCCCCGAGCGGCACCCCGGCCGGCTGGGCGGCGTTCGGCTACCTGGCGGTGGTGAGCATGTTCCTCGGCTTCTTCGCCTGGTACCGAGGGCTGGCGATCGGCCCGATGGCGCGGGTCAGCCAGGTCCAGCTCGTGCAGCCGGTGCTGACCATCAGCTGGGCCGCACTGCTGCTGCACGAACAGCTGGCCTGGCCGACCGTGCTCGGCGGCGTCGCCGTGGTCGTCTGCGCCGGGACCGCGGTGCGCGCCCGGGCCGGACGGGCGCGGTGAGACGTCCATAATGGACTCCGGCACTGGCCGCGGGCCCTTCGGGCAGATTTCACGGTCCGCCACGCCTTCCCCTCCCCCGGTGCGGCAGCATGATCGAAAAAGGAGTCACCCCATGAGCGAGCCGACGGCCGCACCGGGCACGTGGGCACTGGTCACGGGCTCGACCAGCGGGATCGGGCGGGCGACCGCCCTGACGCTCGCCGAGGACGGCTATTCCATCGTCGTCACCGGGCGGGACGCGGCCCGGGCGGCGGAGACCCGCAAGCTGATCGAGTCCGCCGGCGGCCGGGCCGTCGACCTCGTCGCCGACCTCAGCGACCCGGAGTCGGTACGCGGGCTGATCGCGCGGACGCGGGCCGCCATCGACGGGCCGCTCGACGTCCTGGTCAACAACGCCGGCGGCGGCGGATTCGCCCCCACGGAGTCGACGCCCGAGGAAATGTTCGACGCCGCCTTCACCACGCACGTCAAAGCGCCGTTCCTCCTGACCGGCGCGTTCGCCCCGGAGATGGCCGGCCGCGGCCGGGGGGCCATCGTCAACGTCGGCAGCCTCAGCACCACCATGGCCGCCTCGGGCACGAGCGCCTTCCAAGCCTCCAAGGCCGCGCTGAGCATGCTGACCAAGTCGTGGACCGCGGAGTACGGGCCCCGTGGCGTCCGCGTCAACTCGGTCGACCCGGGTTACGTGCTCACCCCGGTCAACGAGGCGATCCGCGACAGCTACGGCGGCTATCTCGCGTCCGTGCCCGCCGGCCGGGGCGGCCGGCCCGAAGAGGTCGCCGAGGCGATCCGCTTTCTCGTGTCACCACGGGCTTCCTACATCCAGGGTGTCGCCCTCACTGTCGACGGCGGCAAGACCTCCGTCGTCGCCATGTGAGCCGGGAAACCGTAACGCCACAAAACAAATCACCGAGTCGGTGACGCGGCGCCTTCGAACCGGGCGGAGGCGGCGCGCAGCGCGTCCAGTGCCGCGCGGACGCCGCCGTGGTCCTCTTCTCCCGCGCGGCAGACCGCGAGGATCGTGCGCGGCAGCACGGGGCGGGTGGTGAGGATCCGGACACCCTCGGGCACGGACTCGCGCGCCAGCCGCGGCACCAGCGCCGCCCCGGCGTTGCCCGCGACCAGCGCGAGCTGCGTCGGGTACCCGCCCACGGTGCAGCTGATCCGGGGGTCGAGGCCCTGCTTGCGCAGGACCTGCACCAGCCATTCGTAACAGCCGGTGCCCGCGGTCCAGGCGATCCACGGCACGTCGCCGACCTCGGCGAGGTCCACCGCGCGGCGGTGCGCGAGCCGGTGCCCGGCGGGCAGCGCGAGGTCCGCGACGTCGGAGAACAGCGTGATCTGGGTGGTTCCCGGCGGCAGCACGGTCGGCCGGTCCGCCCAGCTCTCCATGATCGCGAGGTCCAGGTCGCCCACCAGCACCTGCGGCAGCGTCTTTTCCGCCTCGCCCTCGCGCAACGTCACCTCCAGGCGCGGGTGCTGGGCGGCGAGCGTGGCCAGCGCCGGGGGCAGCAGCGCATGGACCGTGGTCGGGATCGCGCCGATCCGCAACGGCCCGAGCGCGTCCTCACGCAGCAGCTCCAGATCCGAGCGCGCCTCCGCGAGCTGGGCCAGCACCTTCTCCGCGTGCGCGGCCAGCACCTGGCCGGCGCGGGTCAGCCGGACGCCCCGGCCGCGCGGCTCCAGCAGCTCCTGCCCGGCCTCGCGTTCGAGCTTGGCGAGCTGCTGCGAGACGCCCGACGGCGTGACGTGCAGCGCCGCGGCCGCCGCGGCGACCGAGCCGTGCTGGGCGACGGCGTGCAGCGCCCGCATCCGATCAAGACTGAACACGGTAGTGATGCTACCGAATTTCGCTGAAGAACATTCGCTTGTCCTTGACAGTCCGGCCGCGCAGGCTGGAGGGGTGACCACGACCAGGCTCTCGCCGCGCCCTGCCCCGATCGGCCCGATCTCCGCGCTCACCGACCGGTTCGACCCGCGGCTGCTCGCCGCCGCGGGCGGTCTGTGCATCGCGCTGTCCTCGGTGTTCATCAAGGAGTCCGGGACCAGCGGGGCGACCAGCGCGTTCTGGCGCTGCCTGCTCTCGCTGCCGCTGCTCGCCGTGCTCGCCCGGTGGGAGCGGCGGCGCGCCGGCGCGCGGCCCAAGATCATGCTGCCGCTGCTGGCCGGCGGCGGCCTCGGCCTGGACTTCGTGCTGTGGGGCGAGGCGATCCCGCGCGTCGGGGCCGGGATCGCGACGGTGCTGCTGGCCGTCCAGGTGATCATCGTGCCGGCGCTGGCGTTCGCCTTCCTCGCCGAACGCCCCGGCCGCCGGTTCCTGCTCACCGTGCCGGTGCTGCTCGGCGGCATCGTGCTGGCGGGCGGGTTCATCGGCACCGCCGCCATCGGCGCGGACCCGCTGACCGGCGCGGTCGCGGCGCTGGTCGCCGGGGCCGGCTACGCCGCGTACCTGCTGCTGATCCGGCTCAGCAGCAGCCCGGGCACCCAGGTCCAGACCCTGTTGCTGGCAACGCTTTCGGCCGGCACCGTCGCGGTCGTGCTGGGGGTGCCGTTCCACCGGCTCGATCTGGCGCCCGGCTGGCCCGCGCTCGGCTGGCTCGCCTGCCTCGCCGTGGTCGGCCAGCTCGTCGGCTGGCTGCTCATCGCCGCGGCGCTGCCCCGGATGACCGCCACGCTCGGCGCGACGCTGATGCTGCTGCAGCCGATCGGCGCGGTGCTGTTCGGCATCGTGCTCCTCGGCGAGACGCCCAGCGTGCTGCAGCTGATCGGCTGCGCGGTGGTCCTTGCCGCCGTCTGCTTCGCCGGCGCGGGCCGCCGCGTTTCCCGGGAATGAGCGGGATTCACGCCGCCCAGACGGTGACGTCGAGGATCACGGCGTCCGCCGCGGTGTCGAGCAGGTGGAGGCGCAGCCCGGCGACGACCCCGTGGCCGAGGAAACACACGTCGCCACCGCCGGACGCGCTCACGTCGAGGACGTAACTGCTGGGCGCGGTGCCGTCTTGGCAGACCGACGGGGAGAGTTTGCTCGTCGCGGCCGAGAAGATCCCGGAGTCGGGCGGCGCGGTGTCCGCCGACAGCTTGCCCTGGCCGTCGTACCCGAGGTCGTACACCGCGGCCAGGCACTCCGCTTGTGGTTGGGGCGCGGGGCCGGCCTGCAGGGCGATGTCGGAGCCGTCGGGGAAGCGGCGGCAGACGGCGGCAAGGGCAGCGAAGTGTCACCGTTCCCGCCGCCGACCGGACCGGCCGGGGTGCTACCGCACGCGGCGAGCACCAGCGCCAGCAACGGCGCCGCGGCCAGTGCGACACGACGGCGGTTCACGACTGGTCCGGCCAGGACTGCTTTTCGGGGCTGCTCATACGGCGGTTCATACAGCGCAGTCGAACGGGTCCCCACCGCCGTTACCGCGAACGGACCAGGACGAACCCCATGGACGAACGCGTTTCAGGACCGCCGGCGCAGCCGCGACAGCAAACCCGGTGAACGGCGGGAGATCCGGCCGTCGACCGCGTCGGCCAGCAGGGTGGCGACCGTTTCGGCGGCGCAGGCCTTGTTCGCGCCGATACCACCGCTGGGGCCGCGCTTGATCCAGCCGACGACGTACGCGCCCGGCAGTCCTTCGACGCGGCCGGCGGAGTTCGGGATGGTGCCGGTGGCTTCGTCGAAAGGCAGGCCCGCCAACGGAATCCCGCGGTAGCCGACCGCGCGGACGACCTGCCCGGCGGCGATCTCCTCGGTTCCGGCAGCGGCGGTGACCCGGGTGCCGCGCACCTGCGCGTCACCGAGGATCTCCAGCGGCGCGGAGTGGAACCGGAGCACGATGCGACGCCGTCCGTGCGCGGGCGGCGCCGACCAGTCGACGGATTCCCGCGTGACGCCCTGGAGCAGGCTCGCCTTGTCGCCGGCCGTCGCGGCGTCGATGGCCTCGCCGGTACGCGGGTCGTGTGCGTCGACCACCAGCTCGACCTCGTCCTGCCCGGTCAGCGCGAGCAGCTCGGGCCGGGTGTACGCGGCGGCTTCCGGCCCGCGGCGCGCGAGCAGGACGACCTCCCGCACCTTGCTCGTCCGCAACCGCGCCAAGGCGGCCGGCGAGATCGAGGTGCCCGCCAGCGAGGCCGGGTCGGCGGTCAGGATCCTGGCCACGTCCAGCGCCACGTTTCCGTTGCCCACCACCAGGACCCGCTCGTCCGACAGGTCGAGCACGTCGGCCGCGACGTCGGGATGGCCGTTGTACCAGCGCACCACGGTGGTCGCGGCGACGCTGCCCGGCAGGTCCTCGCCGGGGATGCCGAGCGAGCGGGCGGCCGAGGCGCCGACCGCGTAGATCACCGCGTCGTGCCGCGCGGCCAGCTCCTCCGCGGTGACGTCCCGGCCCACCTCGACGCCCAGGCGCAGGCGCAGCCGCGGGTGGCTGTGGAAGCGCGCGAAGGTCTCGCCGATCTTCTTCGTCGACGGGTGGTCGGGCGCGACGCCGTAGCGCACGAGCCCGCCCGCGACCGGCAGGCGGTCGATCAGCGTGACCCGGGAATTGGTGTGCAGCAACAGGTCCTCGACCGCGTACATACCGGCCGGGCCGGTGCCGACCACCGCGACGTCCAGCGGCGCGAAGTCGCTCGGGATGCTGCGGCTGAACACCGGCGGGCCCCAGGCGTGGAAGTTCGGCGCCGGGTCGGCGGCCGCTTCACGGTCTTGCTCCGTGTAGTACGCGGCGTTGACCCCGGCGTAGGCCTTCAGCGGCGCGGTCAGGCTGTCCACCGGGAAGATCGCGTCGACCGGGCACGCGTCGGCGCACGCGCCGCAGTCGATGCAGGCGCGCGGGTCGACGTAGAGCATGTCGGTGGTGCCGAAGTCCGGCTCGTCCGGCGTCGGGTGGATGCAGTTGACCGGGCACACCGCGACGCACGAGGCGTCGTTGCAGCAGGTCTGCGTGATCGCGAAGGCCATGGCTCAGATCAGGTTCGCGCGCTGGTAGAACCAGGTTGCCGGCTTGGTGAGCAGCCCGGCCGAGCCGAGGAACTCCATCAGCCCGGCGCAGCTCGAGCGCATCATCGACTTGTGGTGCTCGTTCGCCTTCGCCAGGGGAATCGCGCGCTTGGCGTCCAGCCCGGCGTTGGCGTAAACGCCCCGGTTCACCATGCTGCCCACGATCACGTACGAGGCGATGGCCACCACCAGCGCGTTGAACTGGCGCCGAAGCCGGCCCGCCCCCTTCAGCCGCTCCCGGGTCTCCTCCCGGGCGAACTTCATGTGCCGCGACTCCTCGACGACGTGGATGTTGTTGATCGTGCGCACGAACGGCGCCACACGCTCGTCCCGCATCCAGTCCCGCTGCATCACGTCGAGGACCTCTTCGGCGACCAGGATCGCCGCGTACGCCGCTTCACCGACGGCGACGGCCTTGAACACGCGACCGGCCTCGACCACCAGCCGGCGCGGGCGGTACGCGGGCGCCCGCAGCTTCTCGGCGCCGCGCGCGAACATGATGGAGTGACGGCATTCGTCGGCGATCTCCGTGAGCGCCCACTGGAACGCGGGGTCGGTCGGGTCCTTCGCGTAGAAGTCCCGCAGGATCATCTGCTGCAGGATCATCTCGAACCAGATCCCGGTGCTCGCCACCGACGCCGCCTCCTGGCGGGTCAGCTCGCGCCGCTGCTCCTCGGCCATCTCGGCCCAGTAGGAGGTGCCGTACAGGGTGCTCCACTCGGGGCTCGCGCCGTGGCAGCCCACGTCCAGCGGCGTCTCCCAGTCGACCTCGGTCGCCGGGTCGTAGGACAACGTCGCCGACGACTCCAGCAGCCGCCGCGCCACCTCCTCGCGGCCGGACGGCGGCTCGTCGGCTCGATGCTGGGTGTCGACGCTGGTCATGGCTGGCTCCCCTGACGACGTACTTCCTGTTACTCCGGTTTACTGTTACCTAAGGTAACACAAACCCGCCGAGGTTCAAGAGGGCCCGGGGCCACGGGGTGGACAGGGAGAGCGCCGGTTGCCGATCATCGCCACCGACACCCACCAGGGAGCGTCTGCTCAGGACGGTCCACTCAGGACAGTTTGATCAGGACAGTTTGATCAAGACGCTGCCGCGCACTCCGCGCATACGCCCCACCACGTCACTTCGGCCTCCTCTACCCGGAAACCCGGTGCTTCAAGGGGGTCGAGGCACGGCGCGGCACCGACCGCGCACGGCACGTCCTGCATCCGGCCGCACACCCGGCAGACCAGGTGGTGGTGGTTGTCGTGCGTCTCCAGCTCGAACCGCGCGGGTGAGCCCGCCGGCTCCACCGACCGCAGCAGCCCGGCTGTGACGAGGTCTTCCAGCACGTTGTAGAGCCCTTGGCGCGACAGGCCGGCGCCGGCCCGCATGCCCTCGCCCCGGTCGTCCAGCGAGGCCGCGATCTCGGCCGCCGTCAGGTGCGGCCGCCGTCCAGTGGCCTCCAGCACCGCACGGCGGTGAGGGGTGTTGCGCAGTCCCCTCTCACGAAGCCGCGCACCGAAGTCCTCCATGTCCGCGAGGATACCGCCAGACTTGACTCAGTCAAAGGTGATGAGGAACGGCTCACACCCGGCCGAGCGCCACGACCGTCCCGTCATGCTTCTGACCAGCGCAAACACTCTGCTCGGCAGCCAGTCTTGAGTCATTATGAGAATTGACTAAGTCAAGTCTAGGGACTAGAAAGTTCCTCGTACCCAGCGCCACTTCACCGAGAGAGGAGCACCCGCGTGATCTGTCTCGACTGCGCCCGGCAGGACGAGGACCGGGCCGCCATCGGCTGCTGTGTCCACTGTGGAGCGGGCACCTGCCTGGCGCACGCGGCCGTGGAGCCGATCCCGCCCCAGAGCCCCGGTGTGCTGGTGCCGAGCCGGACCCGGCGCCGGGTCGAATGCCGCCTGTGCGGCGGTCCCCGGGCCGTGCCCGGGGTGAAAACCGGAAGAACCCTCGAGAGGAGCAGGACATGACCAAGACCCAGACCGCCACCACCGGTTTCGTCGCGTCGGCGGGGTTGAGCGACGCGCTGCAGCAGGTGCTCGTCGACCTCATCGCGGTGCAGCTGCAGGCGAAGAACGCCCACTGGAACGTCACGGGCGCGGGCTTCCGCAGCGTCCATCTCCTGCTGGACGAGGTCGTGGACGCCGTGAGCGGGTTCGCCGACGACGTCGCGGAGCGGATGCGCGCGCTGCACGCCACCCCGGACGGCCGCCCCGGCACCGTCGACGCCACCCGGCAGATCGGCGACCTGCCCGCGGGCGAGCAGCGGGTGCCCACGGTGCTCACCACGATGACCGAGCTGCTGGTCAACGCCGTCGAAGGCGTTCGCACCGTGCACGACGCCGTGGACGCCGAGGACCCCACCACGGCGGACCTGCTGCACACCGTGATCCAGGGGCTCGAGGAGAAGGCCTGGATGCTGCGCTCGGAGAACGAGGAGCACTGACCGCCGCCCCGGGCGGGCTAGCCGGACAGCTCTTCCGGGGTCTGCCGCCCTTCGATCACGGACCGCGCGACGGCGCCGAGTTCGACGCCACGGCTGCGCGCATAACGCCGCAGGATCGCGAACGCAGTGGTCACGTCGACGCCGAGCCGTTCGGCAAGGAAACCCTTCGCCTGCTCCACGACCACCCGGCTGCTGAGCGTTTCCTGCAGCTGCGCCGCCAGCGTCTCCTTGCGGCTGATGGAACGCTGCTGCAGTAGCCCGATCGTGGCGACGCCGGCGATGGTGCGCGCGATCCGGAGCCGGTCCGCCGGCAGCGGGCCGCCACGGGCGTGGAACAGGCAGAGCGCCCCGATGACGTCGCCGCGCAGTCGCATCGGCACGGCGTCGATTGCGGTGAACCGGGCCTCCGCCGCCGCGGTCGCGAACACCGGCCACCGCGTCCCCGTCCGCGCCAATCGGGGGACGCTGACGGTGGTTCCGGTGCGGAAAGCCGTGACGCACGGGCCTTCCCCGGAGCGCAGCTGGAGCATTTCCAGCCGACGCACCCGCTCGTCGGTGCCCACGATCAGCGGCGGCCACCCGGGTTCTCCGGGCAGCAGCACGCTGGCGGCGTCGACGTCGAGGATCTCGACGCACCGGTCCACCAGTTGCCGGAGGAAACCGGCGACCTCGAAGCCGTCGGCGAGGGTGTCCGCGATCCCGGCGACGGCTTCGAGCAGCCGGCCGCCGGGCGAGCCTGATTCCGTCAAAGGTCACGCCGTCCTTCACGAGGCGAAAAACCAGCGTTATCAACAAAACCGGGAAATCCGGCCGACCGGCACCGCCGAATGACGCAGACCCCGATCCGGCACCCGGAAGACCCCGTTCCCGGCGCGTTTCTTCGCCCGTTCCGGAATTGCCGGCGCCGGTTTCCGAAAAGCGCGGCGGATCGCCCCTCATCCCGGCCCGATACGCAGCCGCCCGCCCGATCCGCCGCGGATGCCGATCACCGGGCCGGGACGCCCACGAGGCTGTCCTGGAAGAACCCGGTCAGCTTCGTGACCGCGGGCGAGACGTACTCGTCCTTGTCGTAGAGGTCGACGTGGCTGGCGCCGTCGATCCGGAACAGCTCCTTCGGCGCCCCCGCCCGGGCCAGTGCGGCGGTGCTCATCGGCGCCGTGACCGCCTCGCTCCCGACGACCATCAGGACCGGGCGCGGCGCGATCAGCCCGATGAACCGGAAGGCGTCGAACTGCGCGATGCGGTCCACGCTGGACCAGGGCATGGCCTTCACCGAACGGGGGTGCTGCGCGCGGTCCGTGCAGTAGTACTCCCAGCCCTCGAACACGTGCTGCCCGCCCGCGCGGGCCTGCTCCTCGGACTCCGGGAAGATCGGGAACGCCGTCATCCCCTCCCCGCGGGCTTCGGCGGTGCGGGCTTCGGCCGCGGCGTCGAGCAGGCCCTGGAGGACCGCGGGGTCCTGCGTTCCGTCGGCACCGTCGCGGAACTGGGCGCCGATGTCGGCGGCGCTGACCGTCGCGACCGCCTTGATCCGGTGGTCGGTCGCCGCGGCGGGAACGGCGTAACCACCGGAGGCGCAGACGCCGAGCACGCCGATGCGGGCGGCGTCGACCTCGTCGCGCACGCTGAGGAACGACACCGCGGCCTTGATGTCCTCGATCCGGTGCGCGGGGTCTTCGAGCCCTCGCGGGGTTCCTTCGCTCTCGCCCTGGAAGGCGGCGTCGAACGCGAGCGTGACAAAACCCGCGCGGGACAGGCGTTCGGCGTACAGGCCGGACGCCTGCTCCTTGACGCCGCCGCCCGGGTGCCCGACGACGATCGCGGCGCGGGGCTCGGACGCCCTGTTGTCCCCGGAGTGGGCGCCGTCCGGGGTATAGAGGTGGCCGGCGAGCCGGAGGCCGGCGCTGTCGAAGGTGACTTCGGTCTTCACGTGCGCTCCCGAAAGGCTGGGGAATTCGGTCCCCACCAGCCTGCGGCGCGCGCGAACCGGGGGTAAGGACGAGTTCGTTCCGGGGGAATCCCCTGCCGGGGAAGAAACCTTCCCACCCAGCCACCCGCCTTCCCGCCGTACGATCACGGTCGTGAGCAGTGACCCGGGACCGGCGTCCGAGCTGGGCGAGTTCCTCAAGGCGCGCCGGGCTGCGTTGCGCCCGCGCGACGTCGGGCTGGACGGCACCGGCTCGCCGCGCCGGGTTCCCGGCCTGCGCCGCGAAGAGGTGGCCCAGCTGGCCGCCATGAGCGTGGACTACTACACCCGGCTGGAGCAGGGCCGGCTGCCCGCGTCCGCGGCCATCATCGCCGTGCTGGCCAAGGCCCTGCGGCTGGACGAGGACCAGCAGGCCTACGCCTACCAGCTGGCCGGGAAGACCCCGGCGGCCCCGCGCCGGCCGCGCGCGCAGCGGGTCACCCCGGCGATGCGGCGGCTGCTCGACCAGCTCGCCGGGACGCCGGCCATGGTGCTCGGCCGCCGGATGGACGTGCTCGCCTGGAACAGCGGCGCCGCCGCGCTGTACACCGACTTCGCCCGGTACCCGGAGCAGCACCGCAACTACGTGTGGCTCCTGTTCACCGACCCGGCCGTGCGGGCCCTGCACGCCGACTGGGAGCGCGCCGCCCGCACCGCCACCGCCACGTTGCGGATGGAGGCCGCCCGGCACCCCGGCGACCCGCGGCTGGCCACGCTCGTCGGCGAGCTTTCGGTGCGGGACGAGGACTTCCGGACCTGGTGGGCCGAGCACCGGGTGACCAGCACCGGCAACGGCACCAAGCACTACCGGCACCCGATCGCCGGCGAGCTGATCCTGGACTGCGACACTTGGGTCAGCCCCGAGGACGAGGACCAGCGCATCCTCATCCTCACCGCGGAGCCGGGAACGCCGTCGTACGACGGGCTGCGCTTCCTCGCCTCCTGGGCCGCCGAAGCGCCGACTCCCGGGAGAACTCCTTGACGACAGCAGTGGTGACCGGCGCGGCGAGCGGGATCGGGCGGGCACTGGCCCGGGCGCTGCACGACCGGGGCGCCGAGCTGATCCTGGCCGACATCGACGACGCCGCCCTCACCACGACCGCGGACGCGCTGGGCGCCCGCGCGGTCCCGGCCGACGTCTCGGACCCGTCCGCGATGACCGCGCTGGCCTCGGCAGCCGGCGAAGCCCGTCTGATCTGCCTCAACGCGGGTGTGGTGGGGCCGTCGCTGAGCGCACCGTGGGAGGTCCCGGCGGCGGAGTGGGACCGGGTGTTCGCGATCAACGTCGCGGGGGTGGTCAACGGGCTCCGCGCCTTCGTGCCCGGTCTGCTCGCCTCCGGTGAGCCGGCGCACGTGCTGGTCACGGCGTCGCTGGCCGGGCTCGCGGTGTTCCCCGGCGGTGGTGCGTACGGCCCGTCGAAGCACGCCGTCGCCGCCGTCGTCCAGCACGCGGCCATGGCGCTGGAAGGCACCGCGGTGCGGATCAGCATGATCTGCCCGGCCCTGGTCGCCACCGGGATGTCGGCCGAGGGAACCGACCCGGCCCTCGTCGCGGAAGAAGCCCTCCGCGCCGTGGACGACGGGGTGTTCGCCGTCGTCCCGGCGGAATGGCGCGGCGCCGTCGTGACCCAGGCGGAACGGCTCGCGGCCGGGCGGCCGCCGGTGCCGCCCGCGCCGGTGGGCTGAGCGGCTTCCCGGCGGCCCGCGGTCTGCCCGGTGTCAGGCGACGGTCACTCCGCCTTCGGTGGCGTCGGTGGAGCGGCTGAGTTCCGCCCAGGCGTCGAAGTCGTCCTGGACGCGTTGGCGCCCGGCGGTGACCAGGCGTAGCGCGTCCGAGCCGAGCAGGAGGTGCACGGGAGGCTTCTCCGCGTCCAGGATGGTGAGGATGGCGCCGGCCGCGCGATCGGGGTCGCCGATGCCCTGGCCCGCGAGGGCCCGGCGGCGGGTCCGGATCGGGTCGAACAGCGCGTCGTAGTCGGCGATGCCGCGTGGTGCGCGGACCAGTGACCGGCCGGCCCAGTCGGTTTTGAACGCGCCGGGAGCCACGGCGGTGACCCGCACGCCGAACTGGCCGACCTCTTGGGCGAGGGTGTCGGTGATGCCTTCCAGTGCGTGTTTGCTGCCTTCGTAGAACGCCAGTCCGGGGAAGGTGGTGTGCCCGCCCATCGAGGTGATGACGAAGATGTGGCCGCCGCGCCGTTCACGCATGCCGGGCAGCACCGCTTTCACGGTCGCCACCGTGCCGAACACGTTGACCTCGAACTGGCGGCGCAGATCGGCCATCGACGACTCTTCGAAGGTGCCTTCGAGCCCGTAGCCGGCGTTGGCCACGAGCACTTCGATCGGGCCCAGTTCCGCTTCGGCGGCCCGCACCGCAGGGTCGATCCGGTCCGCGTCGGACAGGTCGAGGACGAAGGCCCGGGCGCGATCGGGGTCCAGTGCCTCGAAGGCGGCCGCGTGCTGCTCGGAGCGCACGGTGCCCGCGACCCGGTGCCCGGCCGCCAGTGCTCGCCGGGCGATGGCCAGCCCGAGGCCGGTGCTGACGCCGGTGATCAGGAATGTCTTGCTCACTAGGGGTGTCCTCTCGTGGATGAGTGCCGGTGCGTGGGCACGGCGGCATCGGCCCCGCGGGTATGGCGGGGCCGGGTCTGGGTGGTGGTTTGCCCGGTGCGGGCGGTGGTCAGGACCCGGCGGCGGTGTCCCGGGCGGTCGCGGTGGCGGGTTCGCTGCCCCAGCTGGCCAGCAGTCGCAGGCGCTCCTGAGACGGCGAGCCGGACGGCGCGCTGTAGACGACGAGCGACTGGCCCGGGTCGGCGACCGCGGTGAAGATCTCGTACTGCAGTTCCAGGTCACCGGCGACCGGGTGGTGGAGGCGTTTGAGGCCGGTGCTGCGTTCCTGGACGCGGTGTTCCGACCACCACGCCGGGAACTCGGGCGAGCGCATCATCAGCTCGCCGATCAGGCCGGCGATGCGCTGGTTTCGCGGCTGGGCGGCGGCGGCCAGCCGCAACCCGTGCACGTAGTCGCGGGCGACGCGTTCCCAGTCGCACCACACCAGGCGGGCACGCGGGTCCAGCAGCGTCCAGCGCGCCATGCTGCGTTCCCGGCGCGGCAGCCCGGCCACATCGGGAAACAGCAACGCCCACAACGTGTTCCCGCCGACGACAGTGAGGTTCCGGTCGCTGACGAAAGCGGAAGCCAGCTCCATCGACTCCAGCACCTGCCGCAGCGCCGGTCGTAGCCGTGACGAATGCCCGGCCCGGTCCTCGTGCCCGGCGGTGGCGCCCGCGAGGGCGAACAGATGCCGCCGCTCGATGTCATCGAACCCCAGCGCGTCGCCGAGGGCATGCAGTACCTGTTCGGACGGCTGCCGGGCGCGGCCTTGTTCCAGCCGGGTGTAGTACTCGGTGCTCACCCCGGCCAGCTGCGCGACCTCACCGCGCCGCAGGCCGGCGACCCGGCGACCGCCGCCGAACTCGACCGGCAGGCCGATCTCCTCCGGTTTGAGCCCGGCCCGGCGGGCCCGCAGGAAGTCGCCCAAGTCGTTCTTGCCCATGCCCTGAGTCTGCTCCGCACCCCGCCGGCCGCCAAGGGCATAGCTGGCCCTGCCAGTACTACGCACCAGGTCGTGCGCGGCCGCGAGACTCGGTGAACTCGACGATTCAGCACCGCAGTACCCCGGCCGGCATCAGGCCATCCAGTCGCCGATCCGGTCCCACCACCGGTTGAGCTGGCGTTCGGCCATCCGGCGGGCGCTCAGATCTCCCGCGCACGCGGCGACCTCACGCATGAGCGCGATCTCGCCCGCCTCGTCGAGCCGGTGGCCGATCCGCCGGATCGCGACAGCGTTGGCCAGCGCCGCCTCCGGCGCCTCGTCCGAGGACACCAGGCGGTCCAGGTAGTTCTTGTCGCGCCGAAGGTTGCGCTGCCGTTCGTCCAGGGCGTCGTACTCGCGGTCGGCGGCAGCACAGAGCTCGACCAGACGCGACGCCGTGCCGAAGACATCGAGCGAGGTGTCCTCGTGCTCCGCGGCCGGCCCGGCTTCGAGGGCCGCCAGCCGATCAGGCGGGCAAGTGCGCCGCAGCAGGACGAGGGCGCTCCGGGTTTGCTCTGCCGTGAAACCCGACGCCACGAGACCGCGGGACAGCACGATGTTCAGCACCATCCGCAGTCCGGCGTCCGACAGCCGCCAGACGGTTGCCGCCGCGTCCTGCGCCACCTCGCGATCCAGGAGCAGGTCCGCGACGCGGTCAGGGACCAGCGCGGAATTGGTCACGAGGTGCGGTGAACGCAGGCACTCACCACGCACGGCGGAATCCGGGTGGTGCAGCAGCACGTAGCACCACATCGCCCGCATGAGGTCGTCGTCGCCGTTCACGTACTCGGCGAAGCCGTCGTCACCCGGGCGGACCGGCGGCATGGGCCGTTGCGCCAGGAACGCCTCGACATCGGGGTGGGCGGGCACTCTGACCGGTCCGCAGTCGTAGAGCTGACACGTCCACGAGCCGTCGAGCACGAGTTCGGCCGGCCGGCGGCCGTCGCCCGTCCTCTTACGCCAGAAGAACATTCGTATCGCCTCCGGCCGCCAAGGTAACGCGTGCCGCCGGCTCGGCCACCGTGGCCGGCAGGTTCAGGTCACGGCGATGAAGGAACCAAAGCCTCGTCCGGACGGCGGTCCGGCCGCCAGCCGCGCCAGGCGGTGTGGCGCAGGCGGCGCTCGCCGGGGGTGAACTGGCGGTAGACGACCTCGCCGACCAGGTTCGGCGTCACCCAGCGGGCGCCGCGGGCGCGGTCGCGCGGGACTTCGTTCGAGAACGGGCTTGTCTTGCGCTCCAACGGAGTCAGCTTCGCCTGGAGGTCGGCGAGGGTGTCCTGGGTGAAGCCGGTGCCGACGTCGCCGATGTAGAGCAGGTCGCCGGTGTCGCGGGCGTGCGCGCCGAGCAGCAGCGCGCCGATGGTGCCCTCGCGGTTGCCCTGGCCGGGACGCCAGCCGCCGACAACCACCTCCAGCGTCCGGACCAGCGGGTGCTTCAGCCAGTCCGGGCTGCGCCGGCCAGGGTGGTACTTCGACCGCCGGTCCTTGGCCACCAGCCCTTCGAGCCCGCGCTCCGCCGCGACATCCAGCAGGTCCCGCGGGCCGGTGCCGTCCGCCGCCAGGTCGGTGTGGGCGTAGGACGGCGTGATCGCGATCAGCCGGCGGTCCGGCGGTTCGAGGCCCTCGAGCACCTTCCGCCGCTCGTCGTAGGTCTCGCCGAGCAGCTTCTCGGTGCCGAGCTGCAGGACGTCGAAGGCGAAGTAGGCGACCGTGCGGCCGCTGGTGTCGTGGTTCTGCAGCAGCCCGAAGTCCGGCCGGCCGCGTTCGTCCAGCGCGACGATCTCCCCGTCCAGCACCGCGGGCCGGCCGCCGAGCGCGTCGCCGAAAGCGCCGGCCAGCTCGGGATAACGCGGGGTGAAGTCGATGCGGTTGCGGCTGGTGAGCACCGTGGTGCCGTCCGGCGCGACCCGCATGACGGCCCGGTAGCCGTCCCACTTCCACTCGTAGGCGTACTTCGGGTCGTCCGGCAGGCGGCCCCGGTCGGGGGTGGCCAGCATCGGCTCGATGCCGTCCGGCACCCGGTCACCACCGGCCATCGCGGGCTCCTTCCGCCGTCCCCACCGTAGATCGGACGGCCGTACCGCGCTTCCGCACGTGAAGGCTCCCGCGAATGGCCCAGCTTCACCTCGCGTGGTCATGGGTATTACGCAGGCGGACCCGTGTACAGACGAAGGAGCCGCGCCATGGAGCTGGCCGAAGCCACCGCCGTCGGACCACCTGCCGAACCGCGCACGGACTCGGTGATCGAGCAGGCCAGAGGCATCCTGATGGCCCGGCGCGACTGCACCGCCGCCGGTGCGCTCGCCGTCCTCCAGACCGCCGCGCACGACAGCGGCGCCACGGTCCACGCCGTCGCCGGAGCCCTCGTCGACGAGGTCGAGGCCCGCGCCCGGCACCGCCTGGACGACCTCGGCGCCGGGCTGGCCGGGGTCAGCCGCGCGCGGACTCCGGGATCGTGATCGGGGCGCCGGTCTTCTCCCGCACCTCGTCCGCCGAGACGCCGGGGGCGAGGTCCACCAGGCGCAGACCGTCCGGGGTGACGTCGAGGACGGCGAGGTCGGTGATGATCCGGTCGACCACCCCGGCCCCGGTCAGCGGCAGCGTGCAGGACCCGACGATCTTCGGGCTGCCGTCCTTGGCCACGTGATCGGTGAGCACGACGATCCGCTTTGTGCCCGCGACCAGGTCCATCGCGCCGCCCATGCCCTTGACCAGCGCGCCGGGCACGGTCCAGTTGGCGAGGTCGCCGTTGGCCGCGACCTGCAGCGCGCCGAGGACGGCGACGTCGACGTGGCCGCCGCGGATCATCGCGAACGACGTGGCGGAGTCGAAGAAGCTGCCGCCCGGCAGCACGGTGACCGTCTGCTTGCCGGCGTTGATCAGGTCCGCGTCCTCCTCGCCCTCGAACGGGAACGGGCCGAGGCCGAGGATGCCGTTCTCGCTCTGCAGGGTGACCCGGACGCCGTCCGGCAGGTGGTTGGCGACCAGGGTCGGGATCCCGATGCCCAGGTTGACGTAGTCGCCGTCGCGCAGCTCGCGCGCGGCGACGGCCGCCATCTCGTCACGGCTCCAGCCCATCGTCACGCCTCCGTTCCGGCGACGGGGCGCGGGCGCACCGTCAGCTTCTCGATCTCCTTGGCCCGGGCGCGGGCCGCCACCAGCCGGTTGACGTAGACGCCGGGGGTGATCACCAGGTCCGGGCCGACGTACTCGCCCTCGTCGAGCAGCACCTCCGTCTCGACCACGGTGACCTTGCCGCAGGTGGCGACGAGCGGGTTGAAGTTGCGCGCCGCGTACCGGTAGACGAGGTTGCCCGCGCGGTCCGCGGTGTGGGCGTGCACCAGCGCGACGTCGGCGATGATCGCGCGCTCCAGCACGTGGACCCGGCCGTCGAACTCCTCGTGCGGCTTGCCCTCGGCGACCGGCGTGCCCACGCCGGTGCGGGTGTAGAACGCCGCGACCCCGGCGCCGCCGGCGCGCATCCGCTCGGCGAGCGTGCCCTGCGGCGCGAACTCGACCTCCACCTCGCCGTCGAGGTACTGGCGCGCGAACAGCTTGTTCTCCCCCACGTAGGACGCGATCACCTTGCGCACCTGGTGGTTCTCCAGCAGCAGCCCGAGGCCGATGCCGTCCACGCCCATGTTGTTCGAGACGACCGTCAGGTCCCGCACGCCGGAGTCGCGGACCGCCTCGATCAGGTCGGACGGGATGCCGCACAGGCCGAAGCCGCCGACCGCCAGGGTGATGCCGTCCCGCAGCGCGCCGGCCAGCGCGTCGCGGGCGTCGTCGAACATTTGGGGCACGTTGTCTCCTTCAGGCGTCCACTGACCGGTCAACAGATCCGAGTCAAGTCCGCCCCAGCCGGGAGTTCAAGCTGGGGAAACGGTCTCGGGTCCATCTTTTCGGCAGGCGGACGCGAAATTCGCAGGTGTTCACTGAGTGGACATAGGATCCAGCGTATGTCTTCTCCCCACCGGCCGCCCCCGCACCTGATCGGCCGGGCGGCGGCCGTGCTGCGCGCGCTCTCGACCGGCGCGGACGCCGGCGTTTCGACCTCCGACGTCGCGCGGGCCACCGGCCTCGCCCGGCCCACCGCCCACCGGCTGCTCGTGGCGCTGCTCGACGAGGGCTTCGCCGACCGGGACCGCCGCAGCGGCCGCTGGCACCTGGGCCCGGAGCTGTACCTGCTCGGCGAGGCGGCCGCGGCGCGCTACGACGTGACGCAGCGCGCGCGGGAGAGCGTGCACCGGCTCGCCGCGGCCACCGGCGAGAGCGCGTTCTTCTCCGCCCGCCGCGGCGACGAAACGGTCTGCCTGCTGCGCGAGGACGGCGATTTCCCGATCCGCTCCTTCGTGCTCTACGAGGGCGCGCGGTTCCCGCTCGGCGTGGTCTCGGCGGGGCTCGTCGTGCTGGCCCTGCTCCCGGAGCGCGAGGTCGACGCTTACCTGGGCGGCACGGACCTCACCGCGCGCTGGGGCCCCGGGCACTCGGCCGACGCCGTGCGCGGCCGGATCGCCCAGACCCGCGAGCTGGGCTACGCCGTCAACCCCGGTCTGGTCGTCGAGGGCAGCTGGGGCATGGCCGCGGCGGTTTTCGACCCGGGCGGCGAACCGGCCTGGGCGCTGACGCTCACCGGCGTCGAGTCCCGCTTCCGCGCGGACCGGCGCCCGCAGCTGGGCGAACTGCTGCTGAAGGAGGCCCACGCGCTGACCACGACCCTGCGCCACGAGCCCCGGTCCTGACTCCTCGCCGCGTTCTGACGTGAAAACTTCAGGACTTGTCATTTCTGTCGTTTCCACTACATTGAGGCCGTGAACAGCTACGGCAGCCTCGCCCGGCTCGACCTGGCGGGCGAGACCTTCCTGGTGCACCGGCTGGACGCCGTGCCCGGCTCGGAACACTTGCCGCTGAGCCACAAGATCCTGCTGGAGAACCTGCTGCGCCACGAGGACGGGCGCACGGTGACGGCCGGGCAGATCGCCTCGCTCGTGCGCGGCCGCGTGGCCGGGGTGACCGACGTCCGTCGTCGGATTCTCGCCGTCACGCGTGTTTCTCCACGACACCAACGGAGTCCCGGTGCTGACGGACCTCGCCGCGCTGCGTGACGCCGTCGCGGAGGCGGGCGGCGACCCGGCCTCGGTGCGCCCGCGCATCCCCAGCCACCTGACCGTCGACCACTCCATCGCGACCGAGGTGTCCGGCCGCCCGGATGCCTTGCGCCGCAACGTCGAGATCGAGTACACGCGCAACGCGGAGCGGTTCCGCTTCCTCAAATGGGGCGAGCGGCTCGACGGCCTGCGCGTCGTCCCGCCCGGCACCGGGATCATGCACCAGGTCAACCTCGAGTACCTCGCCAGCGTGGTCGAGCGCCGCGACGGCTGGGCCTTCCCGGACACCTGCGCGGGCACCGACTCGCACACCACGATGGTGAACGCGCTGGGCGTGCTGGCCTGGGGCGTCGGCGGGGTCGAGGCGGAGGTCGCGCTGCTCGGGCAGCCGCTGAGCCTGGTCGTCCCGCCGGTCGTCGGCGTCGAGCTGACCGGCGCGCCCGGCCCCGGCGTCACCGCGACCGACCTGGTGCTCACCATCGCGGAAACGCTGCGGGCGCACGGAGTCGTCGGCAAGTTCGTCGAGTTCACCGGCCCGGCGGTGGCACGGCTCCCCCTCGCTCACCGCGCCACCATTTCCAACATGTGCCCGGAATTCGGCGCCACCGCGGCGATGTTCCCGATCGACGACGCGACGCTGGACTACCTGCGGCTCACCGGCCGCACACCTGAGCACGTGACCGCGGTCGAGACGTACGCCAAGGAGCAGGGACTCTGGCCCGAACCCGGCGTCAGCCTCAGCTACGACGAGCGGGTGCGGATCGACCTCTCCGCCGTCACCGCCTCGCTCGCCGGGCCGTCGCGGCCGCAGGACCGGGTCGCGCTCGCCGCCGTGCCGTCGAACGCCGCGGCGGCGATCTCCCGGATCGGGTCCACTTCGGACAGTACAGATGGCGCAGCCGAGATCCGCGACGGCGCGGTCGTCATCGCCGCGATCACCTCGTGCACCAACACCGCCAACCCGCACGTGATGGTCGCCGCCGGCCTGCTCGCGCGCAACGCCCGCGCCCGGGGCCTGACCACCAAGCCCTGGGTGAAGACGAGCCTCGCGCCGGGCTCGAAGACCGTCACCGAGTACCTGCGGCTGGCCGGGCTGGCCGAACCGCTCGACCAGCTCGGCTTCCAGCTGGTCGGCTACGGCTGCATGACCTGCATCGGCAACTCCGGGCCGCTGCTGCCCGACGTCGCCGCCGCCGTCGCCGAACGCGGTGTGGTCGCCGCGTCCGTGCTGTCGGGCAACCGGAACTTCGACGGCCGGATCAACAACGACGTCTCGCTCAACTACCTCGCCTCCCCGCCCCTGGTCGTCGCCTACGCGCTCGCCGGGTCGATCCGGCCCGACCTGACCACCGAGCCGCTCGGCACCGGCGCGGACGGCGAGCCGGTGTTCCTCGCCGACCTCTGGCCGGACGACGCGGAGGTCAACGCCGTCGTCGACGCCCGCCTCACCCCCGGGCTGTTCCGCGAGGCCTACGCGGACGTCTTCCGTGGTGACGAACGCTGGGCCGCCGTGCCCGCGGCCGGCGGCGACCGGTTCGACTGGCCGGCCGGATCGACCTACCTGCGCCGGCCGCCGTTCCTCGACGCCGTCGCGGAACCGGCGACCCCGCCTGGTGATCTCGCCGACGCCCGCGCCCTCCTGCTGCTCGGCGATTCGGTGACGACCGACCACATCAGCCCGGCCGGGCGCATCCCGGCCACGAGCTGCGCGGGCCGGTACCTGAACGGCCTCGGCGAGGCCGACCTGAACACCTACGCCTCCCGCCGCGGCAACTTCGAGGTGATGGTGCGCGGCGGTTTCGCCAACCCACGCTTGGAAAACCGGCTCGCGCCCGGGGAGCCCGGGACGCCCGACTTCACCCGCGACGGCCTCGTCGTCCCGGTGTACGAAGCCGCGCAGTCCTACGCCGCCGCCGGCACTCCCCTGCTGGTCATCGCGGGCCAGGAGTACGGGACCGGATCGTCGCGCGACTGGGCGGCCAAGGCCACCGCGCTGCTGAAGGTCAAGGCCGTGCTGGCCCGGTCGTTCGAGCGGATCCACCGGTCCAACCTGGTCCAGCTGGGCGTGCTGCCACTGCAGTTCGCCGACGGGCAGAGCGCCGAAACGCTCGGGCTGGACGGCACCGAGACGTTCGACCTGCTCGGTCTCGCCGAGGCTGTGGCCGATCCGGCGGCGCCGGTCACGGTCCGGGTCCGGCCGGTGGGGGCGCCTGCGTTCGAGTGCGATGTCCGCGCGCGGCTGGACACCCCGCAGGAGGCCCGGTATTACGCAGACGGCGGCGTGCTTCCCTACGTCGCCCGCCGGCTCCTGCGCGGCGAGCGTGGCTGAGGCGAACACCATCGGAAAGGATGCCCACGCATGAGCACCGCCCCCGAACCGGCGTCCGGCATCTTCACCGAGCCGGCCCCGGTTTTCTCTCCTGGGAGCCTGCGCGCCGCGCTCCGCGAGCACTGGCGGCTGGCCGGACCGGCGCTGAAGCCGCTCGACAGCGAACGCGACCTGAACGTGCTCGTCGACGGCCGGTTCGTGCTGAAGCTGTCCAACCCCGCCGAGCGCGCCGACGTGGTCGACATGGAGGTCCGCGCGCTGGACCACGTGCACGCCGTGGACCCCGGGCTGCCCGTGCCCGGTTCCGTCGCGACCAGGACCGGCGACGCGGTCACGCGGCTGGCCGACGACGCCGGCCGTGACTGCCTGGCCCGGCTGATCACCCTGCTGCCCGGCCGACCGCTCGAAGGCAAGCCGGTGGACGGCGGCCTCGCGGCGCAGGTCGGCGCGGCCGCGGCCCGGATATCTGTGGCGCTGCAAGGGTTCTTCCATCCCGCGGCGGGCCGCACCCTGATGTGGGACGTCCGGCGGACCCCCGAGGTGGTGGCCACGTCCGGGATCGGCACCGGCCGCCTGGGCGAGCTGGCCGCGCGGGTGTCACCGGCGCTCGACGCGACGGCCGCGCTGCCGTCCGGCGTCCAGCACGCCGACGTCACGCTCACCAACGTGCTGGCCGAGGCGGGCACCGTCACCGGCGTGATCGACTTCGGCGACATGCACCACACGGCCGCCGTCGCCGACCTGGCCGCCACGCTGGCCTCGGTACTGCGCCAGGCCGGGGAAACCTCGCTCTGGCCCCGGACCGAGGCCGTGCTCCGCGGTTACCAGCGGCACCGCGCGCTGGGCCCGGCCGAGGTCGCGGTGCTCGGCGAGCTGGTGATCGCCCGGCTGCTCACCACGCTGGCGGTGTCCGCGGCCCGGCGCGGGCCGCACCAGGACAACGCGCGCTACATCACGCAGTACGACCAGTCCAGCGAGCGGATGCTGAACCTGCTGGGCGCACTAACCCCGGACGAGCTGAGCGAACGGCTGGCGCGCCTGGCCGGGACCCGAGACCTCGCCGCCGCCGTCCCGGCCCACGAGCTGCCGGCCCGGCGCGCCGCGGCGATGGGCGGCGGGCTGTCCCCGCTCTTCTACCGGCGGCCGCTCGAACTGGTCCGCGGTGAGGGCGCCTGGCTGTACGCGCGCGATGGCACCCGGTACCTGGACGCGTACAACAACGTGGCCGTGGTCGGGCACGCCCATCCCGCCGTCACCCGGGCCGTCGGCGGGCAGCTGGCGGAGCTGAACACCCACTCGCGGTACCTGCACGGCGGCATCGTCGGCCTCGCCGAGCGGATCCTCGCGACCATGCCGCCGGGGCTGGACACCTGCCTGTTCACCACCTCGGGCACCGAGGCCAACGAACTCGCCTGGCGGCTGGCCACCGAGTACACCGGCGGCGACGCGGCGATCGTCGCCGAGCACGCGTACCACGGCTCGTCGAAGTGGATGGCGGACCTCAGCCCCAACGAGTGGCCGGCGGGCCACCGTCCGGACCGGGTGGCGACCTTCGCCGCACCCCGCGGCGCCGGAACCGTTGCCGCGCAACGAATCGCCACCGCGGCCGCGACCCTGCGCGACGCGGGCGGGCGCCCGGCACTGGTGCTCGCCGACTCGCAGTTCACCTCGGAGGGCATCCTCGACCCGCCGGCCGGGTTCGCCGCCGGGCTGGCCGACGGCGCCCACGCGGCCGGCGCGCTGTACCTGGCGGACGAGGTCCAGTCCGGGTACGGGCGCAGCGGCCCGCAGCTGTGGCGCTTCCGGCTCGCCGGGATCACCCCGGACCTGGTGACGCTGGGCAAGCCGATGGGCGCGGGCTACCCGATCGGCGCCGTGGTCACCCGGCGCGAAATCGCCGACACGCTGGCCCGCCGGTACGAGTACTTCTCCACCTTCGCCGCGACGCCGGCCGCCGCGGCCGCGGGCCACGCCGTCCTCGACGTGCTGGAGCTGACCGGCCTGCCGGCGCAAGCGGTCGAGACCGGCGCCCACCTGCGCCGGAGCCTGCGAGAGCTGGCCGAGGGCACGCCCGTACTCGGCGAGGTCCGCGGCACCGGGCTGCTCGCGGGTGTCGACGTGCTCCCCGGCGACGGGTCGACCTCGCGCGAGGTAGCCCGGTTCCTGCTCGACGGCCTGGTCGCCCGAGGCGTCCTCGCCGGCCTCACCGGACCTGGCGGCGACGTGCTGAAGGTGCGGCCGCCACTGGTCTGGGAGACCGGGCACGCCGACGAGTTCGTCCAGCGGCTTCACGAAGCCCTGCCACAGCAATGAAACCCGCTCCGTCCACAAAAGACGGCCCATTGCTCACCAGGTAACAGGCAGCTCGTACACCCCATACACCGATCCGTCATGCTTGAACGGGATGTCGGCAAGATCCCCGGCCAGCGCCAGCGTCGGGATGCGGCGGTAGAGCGTGCTGTACACGATCTGCAGCTCCAGCCGCGCGAGCTGCTGGCCGAGGCACTGGTGCACGCCGAAGCCGAACGCCACGTGGCGGTGGGCGTCGCGGGTGATGTCGAGGCGGTCCGGGTCGGGGAAGACGCTCGTGTCGCGGTTGGCGATGTCGTTGGCCAGGATCAGGCCCTCGCCGGCGCGCACGACCTCGCCGGCGATCTCGATGTCCTCGACCGCCACGCGCCGCCGCCCGTTGTGCGTGATGTTCAGGTAGCGCAACAGTTCCTCGGTGGCAGAGGCGACCAGCGCGGGATCGTCCGACTCGCGCAGCAGCGCCAGCTGGTCCGGGTGCTCCAGCAGCGCGAGCGTGCCGAGCGCGATCATGTTCGCGGTGGTCTCGTGGCCCGCGATGAGCAGCAGCACGCCCATCTGCGCCGCCTCGGCGCGAGTCAGCTCCCCCGCGGTGACCCGGGCGGCCAGCCCGGACAGCAGGTCGTCGGCGGGGTGGGCCTCCTTGTCGGCCACGAGCCGGTCGAGGTAACCGGTGAGCGCCTGGTGGCCCGCCATCCGCTCCTCGATGGTGGCGTCGCGCCGGATGATCACCTTGCTGTTGTCCTGGAAGAAATCGTGGTCGCCGTACGGGACCCCGAGCAGCTCGCAGATCACCAGCGAGGGCACCGGCAGCGCGAAGGCGTCGACCAGGTCCACCGGCCGGGGGCCGGCGAGCAGCCCGTCGATCAGGTCGTCGACGATCTTCTGGATGGCGGGGCGCATCGCCCCGACCCGCCGCATCGAGAACGGCGCGGTCACCATGCGGCGCAACCGGTTGTGCTCCGGGTCGTCCATCAGGATGAAGCTGATCCGGGAACCGCCGCCGCCCTTGGGCAACGGCGAGGGGCTCGGGTAGCCGGGCGTGTCGATGTCCGCGCTGACCCGCGGGTCGGACAGCAGCGCCCGCTGCTCGGCGTAGCGGGTCACCAGCCACGGGGTGCTGCCGTCCCAGAGGCGGACCCGCGTGAGCGCGGCCTCCTCCTGCTTGGCCCGCGCGGCGGGCGGCGGGTCGAACGGGCAGCCCGCCGCCCGCGTCATCGGGAAGTCCGGCACCTCGGCCGGGTTCGTCTCGACCGTACTGGTCATCGTGCGCTCCCAAGGGTGTTCGCGGTGAGGCCGTCGTGGACGGTGACGGGACGGGTCACGCGGTTTCGGCGACGGTGATCGCCGCCGCCGGGCAGACGTTCGCGGCCTCGCGGACCGTGGCGTGCAGCCCGGCGGCCGGCGACGCGTCGAGCAGGACCACGATGCCGTCGTCCTCCCGCTGGTCGAACACGTCCGGGGCGAGCAGCACACACGTGCCCGCGCCGCAGCACCGGTCTTCGTCGACGCTGATCTTCATTTTTGGTCCTCTCCTTCGGTTCTCCGCCGCCACGCCGTCACGGGCGGCCGCTGACCGGGGCCAGCCACAGGCCGGCCAGCGCGTTGATCAGGCCGGTGCCGGCGTCTTCCCAGCCACTGCGCGGGGTCGGGCCGCCTTCGGCGAGCGCGCGCTCGCGCTCGGCCCACATGTGCACCATCAGCTGGCGGGCCATGTCGGCGCGCTCGGCCCGCACCTCCGGCGGCAGGCCGGGCAGGCATTCGTTCAGGCCGCGCAGGATCCGCTGGATCGAGGGCACGCCGAGGGCCTCTTCGACCATGATCACGCGCAACGCCGGGTCGGTCATCACCTGCGCGCCGAACCGCGCGAACCAGGTCGGCGCCGGCAGCGTGGCCAGGTGGCCGGTGACCGGGCGCACCAGGCAGGCCACCCAGTCGCGGGCGGCGGCCGACTCGTCCAGCGCGTCGACCATCCGGACTCGCAGCACGTCGATCGGCCCGGCGTGCTTGCGCGCGATCGCCCGCACCAGGTCGGCCTTGGTGCCGAAGTGGTACCCGACCGCGGCGTTGTTGCCCTGCCCGGCGGCCTCGCTGATCTGCCGGTTCGAAACCGCATACACGCCGTGCTCCGCGAACAGCCGCTCGGCGGTCTCCAGGATCAGCTCACGCGTGGACCCGGAGCTTTCCGCGACCTTCAGGCGCACGGTCACCACCGCACCGGCAGCTCGCGTAACCCGCCGACGGCCAGGCCCTCGACGCGGCGCAGCTCCTCGGCCGGCACGGCCAGCTCAAGGGTGGGCAGCTTGCGCAGCAACACTTCCAGCACCACCTGCAGCTCGGTGCGCGCCAGCGCCTGGCCGAGGCACGAGTGGGCGCCGGCGCCGAAAGCCAGGTGGGGGTTGGGCGTGCGGCCGAGGTCCATCTCGTCCGCGCCGCCGAACGCCCGCTCGTCCCGGTTGGCCGCGGCCATGCTGCACATCACGGTGGTGCCGCGCGGCAGCACCGTCCCGGCGACCTCGGCCGGCTCGCTGAGGTAACGCGGCATGCCGATGCCGGGATTGGCGTCGAAGCGCAGCACCTCCTCGACGGCCGAGCGCACCAGCGACGGGTCCGCGACCAGCCGCTCCCAGCGGCCGCGCTCGGCCAGCAGCAGGCCCATCATCTTGCCGATCATGTTCGCCGTGGTCTCGTGCCCGGCGACGAGCAGCGCCTGCCCGGTCATCACCAGCAGCACGTCCGGCAGCGGCTCGCCGTCCTCGTCGGTCACCGCGATCAGCCCGCTCAGCAGGTCTTCGCCCGGCTCCGCGCGCTTGGCCTCGAGGTGCGCGGCCAGGTAGGCGGCGAACTCGGCCTGCGCCGCGTCCGTCTCCGCCTGCGTGTACCGGGTGAGGTTGAGCAGGTGGTCGGACCAGTGCGCGAACCGGTCGCGGTCGGCGTCGGGCACGCCCAGCAGGTCGCAGATCACCCATACCGGCAACGGGAAACCGACGCGCGCCTTGAGATCCGCCGGGCCACCGGCCGTCACCATCTCGTCGACCAGCCGCTCGGTCATCGCCGTGATCCCCGGGCGCAGCGCGGCCATCCGCTTGGCGGTGAACCACTTCGTGATCATCCGGCGCCAGCGCTGGTGCCCCTCGCCGGTCTGCGGCAGCGTGTTGGCCATCTCGCTGTTGAACACCCCGCCGGACTCGGAGTCGGTGAGCCGCGCGGCGTCGTCGGCGTTGAGCAGCCGGCCGAACCGGGTGTCCGAAAGCACCTGCTTGACGTCGTCGTAACGGGTGAGCAGGGACGCCTCGTCCCCGCTGGGCAGCCGCACCCGGGCGATCGGGCGCTCCTGCCGCAGCCGCGTCCACACCACGGGCGGCTCCAGCGCCGACGGGCCCGGGATCGGATAGCTCAGCGCCTGCTCGGACTGCCCCACCGTGTGTCCCCCTCAGTACCGGCCTCGACTTCATGATCAGTCAACCGGGCCTGCGTTCTTAAGTCAAGCAGTTGACTTAATACGACGGTGGGCCTCGCCTACCGGGCTCCCCACTCGCCGATGATGCGCAGCGTCCGCGAACGGCGCGTCTTCCGGCGGATTAGCCCCAGCACCAAAACGAAGGCCAGGATTCCGGCGCCGCCGAGCAGCCACGGCCAGCCGGCCCACGGGGTGTGGCCGTAGACCGTGACGATTTCGCTCTCCCCGGTCACCCTGGTGAGCTCGCGCGGAGTGGTGCCTTAGCCGGGCACCACAGGGAGGGCCGCTGATCGGCCGGCCGGTCACCGGCCGGGATCGGAATCCAGTTCACGCGACGGCGTCGAACTGACCGCCGGCAACGGAACCCCGCTGCCGAAAAGGGTGCGGCAGCAGTCCAGGAACGCTTCCGCGCGCCGGGTCAGGCGGGCGCCCGCGGCCCAGCCCAGGACCACGGGCGTGGTCGGCACGCGGTCGCGGATCGGGAGGGCGTGCACGGGCAGGCCTTCCACCGAGACGTCGACCGGCGGGCGCTGCACGGCGAGCGAATAGCCCAGCCCGCGCGCGACCATCGCGCGGGCCAGCTCGAAACTGCCCGCGCGGTGCGCCACCCGCATTTCGACGCCGGCCGCGTCGAACACCGACTGGAAGTACCGCGTGCTGGGCGGCACGTCGAGCAGGATCAGCGGCTCGCCCGCGAGATCGCGCAGCGCCACGGACTTCCGCCGGCCGAGGCGGTGCCCGGCGGGCAGCAGGACGGCGGGCGGCCGGTCGTGCAGCACGGCCACCTCGATGCCGGGCAGCAGGTCCTGCCGGTACAGGAAAGCCAGCTCGCACGTGCCGTCGAGCAGCCGCGCCTGCAGGTCCGGCAGGGTGCCCTCGACGAACTCCACCGCCACCCCGGGCTGTTCGGCGCGGAAGCCCGCGATCGCGGCGGGCAGGTGCAGTGCCGCGATCGGCGCGTAACAGCCGACGCGCAGCCGTCCCGCCGGCTCGCGGCCGAGGCGCCGGGCCCCCGCGGTCAGCTCGGTGACGGCGCCGAGCACCGACCGCGCCTCGGCGACGACCTGGCGGCCCGCGGGCGTCAGCGCGGTGCCGCGGCGCGGGCCGCGGATGACCAGCCCGGCGTCCAGCACCCGTTCCAGCTCCGCGACGCCCAGCGAAACGGCGGACTGCGAAACGTGGCAACGGGCCGCCGCGGCCGTCATCCCGCCGGTCTCCGCGATGGCGACCAGGTATTCGAGCTGCCGGAGCGAGACCGGGGGAAGACTCATGAGCCGAGCTTATGGGCCGGCCGAGTTTTCCGAACTGGACCAATGCGCCGGGCGCGTGCCAGTGTCGGTCGCGTGCCCCGAACCCACAGCCACCCCTTCGTCCCCTACTCGCCCCAACGCCTGTCGGACGGCGAAGGGCTGAGGCGTGGCCGGGAGCTGCACGAGCACCTGGACGCACGCCGTTCGGTGCGGTGGTTCTCCCCCGAGCCCGTGCCGTTGGCCGCGATCCAGACGGCGGTCCGCGTCGCCAACACGGCGCCGAGCGGCGCGCACCACCAGCCGTGGACCTTCGCCGCCACCAGGGATCCCGCGCTCAAACGCCAGGTGCGGGCGGGCGCCGAAGAAGAGGAGCGCCGGTTCTACCGCGAGCGCTCCGTCCCGCAATGGCACCACGCGCTCGCGCCGCTGGAAACCACTGAGGACAAGGAGTTCCTGGAAGTCGCGCCGTGGCTGGTGGTCGCCTTCGCGCAGAAGAGCACCCCGCTGCCGGACGGCGGGCTGCGCAAGAACTACTACGTCTCCGAGAGCGTCGGCATCGCCTGCGGCCTGTTCATCACGGCCCTGCACACGATGGGCCTGGCGACGCTGACCCACACACCCAGCCCGATGGCGTTCCTGACCGGGCTGTTCGGCCGCCCGGCCACCGAGCGGCCGTTCATCCTGTTCCCCGTCGGCCACCCCGCCGACGACTGCGAGGTGCCGGACCTGCGGCGCAAACCGCTGTCCGAAGCGCTGGTCGTCGTCGGCGAGGCGTGAGGCCGAGTCGTCGGGTCAGGCAGTCAGCGCCGCGAAACGCCGCAGCGTCTCCTCCTGGCCGAGGGCCTGGGTGATGGAGTGCAGGTCGGGGCTGCGGGTGGAGCCGGTGATCGCGATCCGGATGATCTGCGACGCCTCGCGGATGGAGCCGGGGAACGCGTCCGGGTCCTTCTTGAACTCCTTGGCGTTGCGGGCGAAACCGTGCTTGGCCGCGACGTCGCGGATCTGCTGGAACCACTCCTGGCCGTCGTCGAGCTGCCGGTAGTTCGCGACGAAGTCCGCGGCGACCGCGCGCACCACGTCCGGGGCGACCCCGAGCGCGGCGATGCGCTCGTCGTCCGGCCCGGTCACGGCCGCGTGCAGCTGCGGGAAGAAGAACCCGTAGACGGCGCGGAACTCGCCCCACCGCTTGAGGTCCTTGCGCGGGTTCTCCGCCCCGTCACGCTCGACGGCCAGCGCGCGCAGCGCCAGCTCCGGCTCGGCCTCCAGCACCGCGAGCAGCTCGGCGTCGAACTGCCCGGCCCAGGCGCGCACGGCGTCGAGGATGTCCTGGCCGGACAGCGTGGCGATGTGGTCGGCCGCGATGTCGTCGAGCTTGACCAGGTCGACCAGCGGGCCGGCGACGCCGCACTCCTCCAGGCGGATCGGCTCGGCCAGCGCCTGCTCCAGCGGCAGCTCCGCGAGCCGGCCGTTCGCCAGCCCGCGCAGGTAGTACAGGACGGCGTCGGCCGGGTAGCCGGCTTCGATGTAGAAATCGACCGAAGCTTCCGGGTCCTTGCGCTTGGACAGCTTGCGCTTGCTGCCGCCCTCCTGCTTCATCAGCGGGGCGATGTGCGCGTAGGTGATCGGCTCGAAGCCCAGCGCGTCGAACAGCTGCTGGTGCACCGGCACCGACGAGATCCACTCGTCGCCGCGGATGACCAGGTTGACGCGCATCAGGTGGTCGTCGACGGCGTGCGCGAAGTGGTAGGTCGGCAGCCGCGGGCTCTGCTCGGAGCTCTTGAGGATCACCACGTCGTTGCGGTTGGCCTCGGCCTCGATGGTGCCGCGGATGGCGTCGGTGAACCGGACCCGGGCGCCGGTGTCGTCGGGGGCGCGGAAGCGCACCACCCACGGCTCGCCGGCGTCGAGCTTGGCCTGCACGTCGGCCGGGCCGGCGTCGCGCCAGATCGCCCACGAGCCGTAGTAGCCGGTGGGCAGCTTGGTGGCCTGCTGGCGGGAGGTGATCGAGGCCAGCTCGTCCTTCGTGGCGAAGTCGATGTACGCGCGGCCCTCGCGCAGCAGGTGCCGCACGTAGCTGAGGTAGATCTCCTCGCGCGCCGACTGCTGGTACGGCCCGTAGTCGCCGCCGCGGGCGATGTCCTCGTCGGCGGCCAGGCCGAAGTAGGCGAAGCCGCGCTCGAACTGCTCCAGCGCGCCCTCGACCTCGCGCGACTGGTCGGTGTCCTCGACCCGCACCAGGTAACGGCCGTCGGAACGGCGCGCCACGTCCTGGTCGATGCCCGCGACGTAGATGCCGCCGATGTGCACGAACCCGGTCGGGGACGGGCCGAACCGGGTCACCTTGGCGCCGTCGGCCAGCTGCCGCGCCGGGTAGCGCCGCTCCCAGTGCTCGGGCTCGGGCAGGTCCGCGGGGAACAGGGCATCGATGACGGCTCGGTCCAGCATGGGCGTCGGCACTCCGGGCGGCTCTGGTCAGGCAGGGGCGGGGGAACCCCACCAGCCTATCGCCGCCGGTCGGCGGCGCTCCGGGCACCGTCGGCCGCTCCGGCGGGCCACGACCTGTCGCTCGCCCTCCGTTCGGCCGGGGCCCTGAAGGCCACCTTCAGGGTCCTATTTGCCCTCAAGGTGGCCTTCAGGGCACGTCCGGCTCACTGCGGCAGCGCGGTTTCCAGCGCGCGGATCACCTGGGTGATGTGCCGCCGGGTGGCCTGTTCGGCGGCCGCGGTGTCGCCGGAGCGCAGGGCGTCGAGGATTTCGCGGTGTTCGCCGAGGCTGGCCTCCGGGCGGCCGGGCACGGAGATGGTCACGTTCTGCCCGAGCTGCAGCTGCGCGCCGAGCAGGTCGGCGATCGCCAGCAGGCGGCGGTTCGGCGAGCCCTGCCAGATCAGCGCGTGGAACTCGCGGTCCAGCTCGGCGTAGCGGGTGACGTCGCCGTCGGCCAGCGCGGCGTGCTGGCCGTCGATCAGGTCGCCGAGCCGGGCCAGCAGCTCCGGCGGCCGGCTGCGGGCGAGGTCGCGGGCGGCGAGGGTGTCCACGGCGGAACGCAGCTCGTAGATGTCCCGCATGTCCGCCGCGGTCAGCTCGGCGACGAAGTACCCCGAGTGCGGACGGGAAACGAGGAAACCCTCGCGTTCCAGGATCGCCAGCGCAGCCTTCACCGGGGTCGGGGAGAAACCGAGCCGCTCGGACAGCGGGCGCACGGTGACGCGCTGGCCGGGCCGCAGCTCGCGCGTCAGCACCGCCTCGCGGACCGCCGCGTACGCCGCGCGGACCAGGCTGCCCGCTTCGGGAGGCCGGTCACTCACCTGTTCGCGTCCCCTCCCTCGTGATCAGATCCAATCCTGGCACGGCGGCCTCAGGCCGGCGGGATGGCGCCGTCCTTGGCCAGCAGCGGCGCGTCGACGTCGATCGTGTCGGGGTATTTGATCCCGGCGCCGGTGTTGAGCACCACGACCTCCTCGCTCCCGCCCAGCCAGCCGGACTCGCGCAGCTGGTCGACGGCGGCGAAGCAGGCGGCGCCTTCGGGACAGATGAACGTGCCCTCCAGCCCGGTGAGCCGGCGCTGCGCGGCGAGCAGGTCCTCGTCGGTGACGGCGACGGCGGTGCCGCCGGTCGCGTAGAGCGCGTCCAGGACCAGGAAGTCGCCGAGCGCCTTGGGCACGGTGATGCCGAAGGCGACCGTCCGGGCGTCCGGGAACGGCACGCTTTCGCGCGCGCCGCGGGCGAACGCCTCCACGATCGGCGCGCAGCCCGTGGCCTGCACCGCGACCAGGCGCGGCAGGTCGCCGGAGATCCAGCCCAGCTCCTTCAGCTCCAGCAGGGCCTTGTGGATCCCGATCAGGCCGACACCGCCGCCGGTCGGGTACAGCAGCACGTCCGGCATCCGCCAGCCGAGCTGCTCGGCGATCTCGTAGCCCATCGTCTTCTTGCCCTCGAGCCGGTAGGGCTCCTTGAGCGTGGAGACTTCCTGGTAGCCGCCCCGTTCGGCGACCGCGGCGGCGACGAGCTTGCCGGCGTCGCCGATCAGGCCGTCCACGCGGTACAGCTCGGCGCCGGCGGCCAGGCACTCCTTCATGGTGATCGCGGGCGCGTCGTCGGGCATCGCGATCAGGCTCTTCATTCCGGCCCGCGCGGCGTAGAGCGCCCAGGCCGCGCCCGCGTTGCCGTTCGTCGGCATCGCGACGCCGCGCACGCCCAGCTCCAGCGCCCGCGAGACGCCCACCGCGGCGCCGCGAGCCTTGAACGAGCCGGTCGGGACCAGCCCCTCGTCCTTCATCAGCAGCCGGGGCACGCCGGCCTGCTTGCCGTACGCGGGGGTCGGCAGCAGCGGCGTCATCCCCTCCCCGAGCGTCACCACGTGCTCGGGGAGCCGCACCGGCAGGACTTCGTGGTAGCGCCACAGGTTCGGCTCGCGCGTCGCGATTTCGGCGGGTGTCACGGTCTCGCGCACCCGCTCCAGGTCGTACCGCGCCAGCAGCGGCGCGCCCACCGCGGAGGTCCCGGCCACCCGGTCGGCCTCGGCGCGCTCCCCGGTCCGCGAGCACTCCAGATGACTGAGGAACGAGAACGTCATGCCGCCTCCAGGTCGGGAAAGTCCCGGACAGTTTGGATCCAAAACTCCCCCGAGGTCAACGGCGATCCACATCGTGGACGGCGACGGGCGGCGCGGTGCCCGTCGCCGAGGACGGCGGCGCGGCGAGCATCACCCCGGCCAGGAGCGCGATCCCACCCAGCCACAGCGCGAGCCGGACGAGCGATGAAACAGAGCAGATGATCCTCATGGACGGACTCCTCGTGGTATTCCCGCGAACCGTGAACGCCGCGGTTTCCGTTGACACAGAAGGGAATTCTCCCTATCACCAGGGTGCCCCGGCCGCCGGGGCGGAACAAGGAGTTTCCCGTTTCCGGAAACTGCGGGTCCGGGAAACGCGGTCCGCGCCAGGCTTTCGGCATCCCGTTTAGTCCACTTCGGACAGATAAGGAAGCGTTCCGCGGCTTCACCGGACCAAGTCGCGCTGAACTGACCGCGTTCACAACGCCAACCGCCCGCACCCCTCAGTCGCGCGACGCCAGCCAGATCCGGGCTTCCCCCAGCACAGCCGGGTCGAGGGTCACGCGGTACTCCGCCGCCTCGGCCCACCACCGGGCCGCCGCCACGCGGTCGCCCCGGGCCGCGGCGACGTTGCCGAGACCGAGCAGCGCCCGCGCCCGCTCGTAATCGCTGCCGGCCTGGTCCGCGATCTCGGCCGCGGCGGCGTACCCGCGCCCGGCATCGTCGGCCCGCCCGGCGCGGAAACACATCCAGGCCAAGCAGTTGGCCGACATCGCCTTGTCCACCGGGAGCTGGGCGAGGTCGTTCGCTTCCCCCGCCGAGGCAACAGCTTCGTCATGCCTTCCCAGCTCCGAGTACGCGTACGCGATCCCCCGCAGCGCGATCACGACGTTGCGGGTACGCCCGGTGCGGCGGTAGACCTCGAGCACCTGCCTCAGCTCGGCCAGCGCGGGCTCCGGCTCGCCGTCGTACAGCCGGGCCCAGGCGAGGCTGGACAACGCGTCGACCTCGCCGCGCTCGTCGTGCGCCTCGGCGAAACGCTCCTGGGCCAGCCGGTGGCAGCGGATCGCCTCGGCGGCGTCGCCGGACTCGACGTAGGCCATGCCCAGGTTGTTGAGGATCAGCCCGGTCGCGCCGGGGTCGTCCGCGGCCTCCAGCGCCCGCCGATGCGTGCGGATCCACGGCTCGAACAGCTTCTCGCGGAAGAAGAAACCGCGGAGCACGAACGCCAGCTGCCAGCAGCGGCTCTTCAGCCCGTGGTCCGCGGCCACCGCCACGAGGTCGGCCAGCACCGGCCACTGGGCACCGAGCCAGGCCAGTGCGCCGTCCGCGTCGGCGAAGGGCAGCCGCGATGGCCGTGCGGTGCCGGTCTCGGGCCGGAAACGGTGGGGCTCGGTCAGCTCGTCCGCGGCGAGGACGGTGCCCACGACGTGCTCGATCAGCCGCGCCACCGCCGCCGTGCGGTCGGCCTCCGCGATCTCCGGGAGCACGCGGCGCAGGGCGAACATCCGCATCAGGTCGTGCACCTCGACGTACCCGTCCTCGTCGCGGACCACGAGGTGCGCGTCGTGGAGCCGGTCGAGCAGCCGGTCCGCCTCACCCGCGCCGAGGCCGGCGAGCGCTTCGACGGACGCGCCCTCCGCCGCGGCGGCCGGGTGCAGCGCGAGCAGCCCGAACAGCTGCCGCTGGTCTTCGGGCAGCGCCGCGCAGGAAACGGCGAAGGCGGCCGCGACGCTGCGCTCCCCGTCGTCCAGCGCGCCGAGCCGGGTGTCCTCGTCGGCCAGGCGGTCGCGCAGCCGGGCGGCGGTCCAGCCGCCCGCGACGAACCGCGCGGCGGCGATGCGGACGGCGAGCGGGAGCCGTCCGCAGTAGTCGGCGATCTCCCCCGCGATGTCGTCACCGCCGCTGTCCCGGTCGCCGGCGATCGAACGCAGCAGGGCGACCGCGTCCCGCCGTGGCAGCACGTCGACCGGGAAGTGCCAGGCGTCGTCCAGCGCGGGGAGCCGCCCGCGGCTGGTCACGAGCACCCGCGAGGCGGTGCCGCCGGGGATGACGACGCGGACTTGGTCCGCGGTCCGCACGTTGTCGAGCACCAGCAGCACCCGGCGCTCACGCAGCTGGTCGCGCACCAGGTTCGCCAGGCCGTCCTCGTCCGCGGGCACCTGCGCGGGCGCGACGTCGAGCAGGCTCACCAGCCGGCGCAGGCCTTCGGCCGGGGAAAGCGCGTCGACGCCGGGCGTGTGGCCGCGGAAGTCGAAAAAGAGGCAGCCGTCGGGAAATGCGGGCAACGCGGCTCGCGCGGCGGCGACGGCCAGCGCGGTTTTGCCCGAGCCCGCCATTCCGTGCACCACGCCCACCCGCCCGTCCCCCGGGTCGCGCAGCAGCGCGGTCAATGCGGCCAGCTCGGCCTCGCGGCCGACGAAGAGCCGGCCGCCTGCTGGCAGTCCGACAATGCCGCCGGCGCTGCGGCGCGCGGCCGCGCGGTCGGTGACCAGCGCGAGCAGCTCGCCCTTGGCGTCGAGCGCCTGATCGCACGCCTTGGCCAATTCGTGGGTGACGCGCGATTTGCCCGTCTCCACCTTGCTCAGATATCCCTTGGTGAAATGAACAGCGGCCGCGAACGCGGTGAGTGAAATTCCAGCCGACATGCGGCGGCGCCTCAATTCTGTGCCAAAGTCAGCCATCTGATAATCATCCCGCATCCGGTGCCGGAAGTGAAGGTCGGCCGGCGGCCCGGGACCGCCGGCCTGGCACTGGTCAGCCGAGCAGCGAAAGCAGCTGGGCGATGAGGACGATGAGGTGCGTGTGCATCCGGCTTTCCTTTCTCGAGTGGACTCACGAAATCCCTGCGAAAAAGGGGTGAGCCGACTTGGTTCGCCGAAGGATTTCGACCACCCAAGCCTCACTCGGGAATAACCGGAAAGACAGGGGTTTCCCGTTGCCCAATAACAGGAAACGCCACTTACCGCCGATGACCTGCGTTGTTTCCTGATTCAGGAAACAGCCGGGAAACGGCTCCGCGGTCTCGTGGCGGGGAAGCCGCGTGAGTACACTCAGCGAGCATCGACCAGACGGGGGTGACGGCTTGGCTCAGGAGGCGGCCGGCGCGAAGATCGACGAGCTTTCAGCGGAGCTGAAGGCCCTTCGCAAAGGGCTGGGCATTCAGGCGAAGACCCTGCCCGAACACGTCGGCGACCGGCTTCGCCAAATCTGCGGCATCCAGGACGGGGACAGCCCCGGCACGATCCGCGACAAGGTGTCCGAAACGGTGCGGCGCCTGATCACGCGGCTTCCGGAGTCCCAACGGGAAGTGGCCCGGCTGGTCTTCGGCTTCGGCACCCCGGCCGGCCAGCGCTACACCGAACGGCTGGCGCGGCTCGGCACCGGCGCGGACCGCAACGTGCGCACCATGCAGCGGCGCGCCGACGACGTCGTCTACCTCATCGCCGAAACCGCGTACGCGGCCCCGGGCCGGCTGACCCAGGCGGGCCGCAAGGACCCGTGGCACACCTCGGCCCTGGCCGTGCGCCTGACTTTCGGCGAAGCCGGCGCGGAGGTGTTCGAAACGCGGCGGATCATCAGCCACGTCGATGGGCTGGAGGAGATCGAGCACTCGGTCTCGCTGGCCCGCCCGCTGCAACCGGGCCAGCCGCTGCCCACCCTCAAAGGCCTCGGCATCGACGTCGTCGCCGGCGGCGAAGTGCACTCCGTGCGGATGATCTCCTCCACCCGCGTGGCGTTCCGGCTGCGGCCCCCGCGACTTCTCGGCACGGGGGAACAACACGAGTTCTTCTTCCGGATCAGGGTCGACGAGTTCCCCTCGCCGTTCTACTGCTGCACTCCCGAGTACCCGTGCGAGAGCTTCGACCTCAACGTGCGCTTCGACCGCGGCCGTCCCCCGGCCAAGGTCTGGCGCATCGACGGCGAGTTCTCCAAGGACGCGGAAGACCCGCTGGCCCCGCGCAAACCGCTGTGGCCCGACAACGCGGGCGAGGTCCACACGAGTTTCCACGATCTGGAGCCGGCCCGGTCCTACGGGCTCGGCTGGCAGCCCGCGGTCTGACCCCGCCCCGCCCCCCGCCGGACCGCCGAGGGCCCGGGCGGCCTGCCCGTGCCCCGAAGACGCGCGGCGGTCCGGCGCCGTCCCCCCTCGCCGTGCCCGGATCATGCGCCTCCTCACCGGCCGACGGCCCCGGTCTCCAGCCTGCCGCATCACCCGGCCGAACGGAGCCCCGCGCGGCCTGACAAAACCACGACACTTCCGCCCGGGGATCTGACAAGCCGCGCGGCCGGTCCGGCGGCGGTTTCCGTGGGGCTGTTGGGGCTTGGGGCTAGTGGGGCCTGGAGAGCTGGTGGCGGAGGGCCTGCGACGGCGGCAGGTGGCGACGGCGGCGGCACCGGCGAGCTGCGCGATGTCGTCGGCGGGGGTGGCGGGCGGCCAGCGCAGCGGCGGCAGCAGCGGCAGCAGCGGCAGCGGCGGCGGCGGCGGCAGCGGCAGCGGCGGCGGCGGCGATGGCGGCGGCGGCGGCGATGGCGATGGCGATGGCGATGGCAGTAACGCAGCAGCGGCGAGCTGCGCAATGTTGTCGGCGGGGTCGGCGGGCGGACTGCGGCGGTGATGGCGGCAGCAGCGGCGGCACAGCGGTGGCGGCGGCAGCGGTAGCGGCGGCAGTGCGGCAGCGGCGAGCTGCACAACGTCGGCGGCGGGGTCGACGGGCGGCCAGCAGCGGCGGCAGCAGTGGTGGTGGCGGAGGCGGTGATGGCGGCCGCGATGCACACCGTCGTCGGCGGGGTCGGCGAGATCGGCAACAGCGAGATCAGCAACCCCGACGCGGAGCAAGCCCGGCTCAGCCGGCGAGCTGTACCTCGGCCCAGGTCGTCGAGCCGCGGGTGCCCCAGCTCGTGGCCACCTCGTCGACCAGCAGGCGGCCGAACGCGGCGTCCGCGGACAGCTCGGCGTCGGGGCGGGCGGCCGGGGCCACCCGTGAGACCTGCACCCGGAACCGCGACGAATCCCGTGAGAGCACCAGCGTGCCGAACTTGGCCCCGTCGCGCTCGGCGTCGGCGACCAGCTCGTCCACGAGCGAGACGACGTCGAGCACCACCTCGGGCGAAACGCCGGCGAGCATCGTGCTGATGGTCGCCGGGACCGCGGCGGAGGCCTCGGGCCCGGCCAGGATCGCGGACGAGGCCGGCTCGCTCGCGAAGGCAGGTTTCTCGGCCATCTTCGGCTCGCTTCCGGGGGTCTGGGAAAGGCGGAGCAGTAGTACCCACGGCGGCGCACTGACAAACAAGCCGCGGCAACCAAGCCGCGGCAACCAAGCAACGGCAACCAAGCGGCCCCGCCCCGCCACCCCCCGCCGTTTGTCCGTCAAGGCCTCCTTACCCGCGTCCTACGCGGGTAAGGAGGCCTTGACGGCGCACGCCCGTTTCCCGGCCGATTGGGCGAATCGGGTGACACGCGCCGCCGCGGGCAACCCGTTCCCGTGAGCGGCGCGTGTTCCGCGCACACCGAGGGACGCGACACCGAGGAACACTGGGGGATTCACCGATGATGAAAAGACGCCTGGGCACACTCGCCGCCGTACTGCTCGCGCTCGCCGCCGTGCCGGCCGCACCGGCGCTGGCCGGGACCGAGCCAGGGACCGGGCCAGGGACCGGGCCCGCGGCGTGCAGCTGGGACTTCGAGAAGATCGCGCCGCCGGACGGGTACCAGCCGCCGGACGTCAGGATCACCGGCACCGACAGCCACGGCAACTACTCCGGCACCGTGACCAACACCGCCACCAACAGCTTCCGGCTCGTGATCTGGACCGGCGGGCAGCCCCGGATCGTGCCCGAGATCGACGACTTCACCTTCCCGCAGATCGTCGGCGAGAACTCCGCCGGCACGGTGCTGCTGTCCGGCACCCAGCGCAGCACCTCGCGCAGCGGCGTGTTCCTCTACAACGCCGCCGGCGTGCTCACGTACCTGGCCGCCCCGCCCGGCTACCAGGCCAGCTACGCGGTAGCCCTCAACGAGCGCGGCGACGTGCTCGCCACCGGCCAGTCGGACAAGGACGGGCACGCGGTCACCCTGCTGTGGTCCACGCTCGCGGCCCGCCCGCAGGTCATCGACACCACCGTGGGACAGGGCATCGACCTCGACGACGACGGCACCGTGCTGCTGTACGACGGCAACAACAACCCCGGTCACCTCTGGCGCGGCGGCCAGGTCATTCCGCTCGGCGGGCCCGGCTTTCCCTTGCTGCTGGCCGGAATCCGCGGCGGTCACGTGATCGGCACCGAGATCGGCGCCTGGCCCGAGTCGCAGTCCGTGGTCTGGCACGCGCCCGGCGACGCCCGGCCGATCGAGGACGGCGGCACCGCCCAGGCGATCAACGCGAACGGCCTGATCGCCGGCAGCCGCGACACCCTCACCGGCCCGCCCGCCGTCTGGAGCGACACCACCCACCTGGCCGACCTGCCGCTGCCCGCCGGCTTCACCGATGACGACGACGTCTACGTCATCGGCGACGACAACACGATCTTCGGCCGCGTCAACGGCTACGGCCCGGTCCGCTGGACCTGCTCCCCGATCCACGCCTGAGCCGGTCGCCGCGCGTGACCCGTCGCGCCGCCGGTCACGCGCGGCGGGCCACGCCTGGTGAGGTCAGGCGCAGAGCCGGGTGAGCACCGCCCGCACGTCCGGGCGGCGGGCGGTGCCCCTCCGGGTCAAGGCGTAGACCTTGCGCGTGACCGGCGACGCTAGCGGGTGCAGGCTGACGTCGCCGTGCGCCTCCGGCAGCGCCATCCGCGGGACCAGCGCGGCCCCGGCGCCCGCGGCCACGAGCGCGGTGAGCACGGCGAAGTCGGTCGCCTCGGCGGCCACCTCCGGCACGAACCCGGCCGCGCCGCACGCGCGCTCGATCATGTCGTGACAGGAGAACTCCTTCGACGGCACCAGCCACGCACCCCGGCGAACCGCGCGAGCCGCACCTTCTGCCCCGGCGCGAGCCCCCGCTCGCGCGCCAGCTCCGGCGGCAGGGCGAGCAGCACGGGGTCGTCGGCGATCGGGTGCTCCTCGCAGCGGGCGGGCGACTCGCGGGGCAGCAACGTGTAACTGTGCACCAGCGCGACGTCCGCCTCCTGGCGCAGCAGCGTGCCGATCGCGAACTCCGGCTCCTGCTCCAGCAGCCGCAGCGCCACCCCGGGCACTTTGGTCCACAGTGGAGCCACGAGGGCCCTTGCGGCGGAAGGGAAGGCGACGATGCGCACGGTGCCGACGCCGTCCGCGCGCAGGGCCGCCAGCGCCGACTCCGCGGCGTCGAGGTCACTGAGGATCACGTCGGCGTGCGACACCAGCAGCTCGCCGGCCGCGGTCAGCGCCAGCCGGCGGCCGCGTTTCTCCAGCAGCGCCACGCCGGCCTCGCGCTCCAGCGCCGCGAGCTGCTGTGACACCGCGGGCCCGGTGAGCCGCAGTGCCTCGGCGGTCGCGGCCACCGTGCCGTGCTGCGCCAGCTCGTGCAGCAGCCGGAGACGGCGGACTTCAAGCATAAGCAGAGCTTCCTATTTGTCGTGGAAATACTAACTGGATCTACCACATTCTAACGCGCAGACTCGACCACGTGAACAAAGCGACATTCGCCCTCGGCGCGACCGTGGTGCTGTGGGCGTCGGCCTTCCCGGCGATCCGGGCCGGGCTCGACGGCTACGGCCCCTTCGGCCTTTCGTTCCTGCGGCTGGCGGTGGCGTCGGCCGCGCTGCTGGCCGCGGCGCCGTTCCTCGGCGTGCGGTTGCCGCGCGCGAAGGACCTCCCGCTGATCGCGGTGTGCGGGCTGACCGGCATGACGGCGTACCAGCTGCTGCTCAACTGGGGCGAGGTCCGGGTGCCGGCCGGGACGGCGAGCCTGCTGGTGGCCACCGCGCCGGTGTTCAGCGCGGTGCTCGCGGCCGCGTTCCTCGGCGAACGGCTGGGCGTGCGCAAGATCGCCGGCAGCGTCGTCGCGCTGGGCGGCTCCGCGCTGATCGCGCTCTCCGGCGGCGACGTCGGATACTCGACCGCCGCGTGGGTGCTCCTGGCCGCCGCGCTGGTGCAGGCCACGTACCACTTCGGCAGCAAACCGCTGCTGCGCCGGTATTCCGGCCTCGAAGTCGCCTGTTACGCCATGTGGACCGGCACGCTCTTCTCGCTCCCGCTGGCCCCGGCCGCCTTCCACGACCTCGCGTCGGCGCCGCCCGCGGCGGACGCGGCGGTGCTGTTCCTCGGACTGCTGCCGTCCGCGCTGGGTTTTGTGCTGTGGGGCTACGGCGTCGCCCGCAACACCGTCACCACGGCGACGGCCGCGCTCTACCTCGTGCCGGTCGTCGCCCTCGCGGTCGCCTACGTCTGGCTCGGCGAGGTCCCCGGGCCGGCCGAGCTGGCCGGCGGCGTGGTGAGCATCGGCGGCGTCGCGCTGATCGGGCTGCGCCGCCGGTCCCGGCCTGAAGTCCGTCAAGGCCTCCTTACCCGCGTCCGACGCGGGTAAGGAGGCCTTGACGGCGTCTCCCGCCGGGACCGGGCCGCGCGCACCGTAGCGGTTCCCACGGCGTCCACGCGTCTCGAAATGAGACTCCCGGAGGCGCGCGGGGGCGGTATACCGAGCTGTGTGCCACCGCGACGACCAGGCACACTCCGGATGCCCGACCAGGGAGCCCGCACATGACCACCCTCGATGCCAGTACCGAAAGCGTCCCCCGTGTCCCGGCCCAGCACACCGCCGAGGCCGCCCCAGCCGCGGCACCGGCGGCCGACCCGATGATGATCGGACTCCCCAGCTTCGTGGTGGGTTCGGTCGCGCTCGGCCTCGTCCTGATCGGGTACGTGCCCGCCTCGGCGGTCGGCGCGTCGCTCGCCGTCATCATCGCCGCGACGGGCATCGGCCTGCTGATCGCGGCCGGCTGGGCCGCCGCCGTCGGCCAGAGCGCCGTGGCCGGCGTGTTCGGCATCTTCTCGGGATTCTGGCTGAGCTACGCGCTGCTCGTGCTCGGCCTGACCCACAGCTGGTTCGGGATCGCCCCGGCCGCGGCCATCGACACCCAGGGCCTGTTCCTCATCTCGTGGCTGGTCGTCGTCGGCATGCTGACGCTGGCCACGCTGCGGCTGCCGGTGACGTACACGGTCCTGTTCGCGCTGATCGAGGTCGCGCTGGCACTGGTGCTGGCCGGCACGGTGAACGGCTCGGCGGGCACGCTGCAGGTCGGCGGCATCGTGGTGCTGGTGTTCGCCGCCGTCGGCGTCTACCTGTTCTTCGGCACGGCCTCGACGGCGACCGGCGGGTCCGCCCTGCCGCTCGGCCCGCCGCTGGTGCACTGACCCGATCCACCGGCGCCCCGGGACCGCGACCCCGGGGCGTTTCCCCGCGGCAGTGATCCCCGCCGCCCCTAGGATCCGGGGCATGACCGACGCCCGTGGATTCCAGGCCCTCTCCCCCACCTCACTCGCCGACGTGCTCGGCCGCGGGCAGGTGATGGACATCGGCATCCGTCCGCTGTGGTCACCGGTGCCGCGGGTCGCGGGCCCGGCGTACACGGTGCGCTGCCCGGCGGGTGACAACCTGATGCTGCACGCGGCGATCCACCGCGCCGCGCCGGGCTCGGTCATCGTCGTCGAGGCGGGCGACGTGGACTACGCGCTCGCCGGCGGCAACGTCTGCGCCGTCGCCCACCGCCGTGGCATCGCCGCCTTCGTGCTCGACGGCGTGATCCGCGACCTCGCCGAAGTCCGCGAGCTGGGCTTCCCCGTCTTCGCCCGCGGCGTGATCCCCGTCCCCGGCACCAAAGCCGCCGCCGTGCCCCTGAACGAGCCGGTCCGCTGCGGCGGCGTCACGGTGCACACCGGCGACATCGTGGTCGCCGACGAGGAGGGCGTCGTGGTCACCCCCGCCGCCCGCGCCGGGCAGGTGTTCGCCGACGCCTCCGCCAAGCAGGCCAAGGAAGAGGCCGAGACGCTGGACGACTGGGCGACAGCCCACCGCGACAAGGTCGAGAAGATCCTGCGCGAGCAGGGGTTCACCGGCTGACTCTCCGGCAGCGTTGCGCTCCGGGCAACGTTGGGCCGCTGGCCGCGCTGGGCCCCCGGCGCTGTCAGGCCCCGGCAACGTTGTGCCCCGGCGGTGTCGCACCTCCGGCGACGTTGGGCCATTCGGGCTAAGCTCCCCGCTGTCCGACGCCCGTCGTCCGCCCGATCCGCCGAGCAGGGAGCCCCGTGGCCACTCGCCCCGCCGTCCTCACGTTGTCGCGCTGGTGGCACGGGCTGATCGCCGCGGTGATCGCCGTGGCGCTGGTGATCCAGGTCGTGCTGGTGTTCCAGGGCGGCGCGGACGCGAACTCCGGCCAGACCGGCGAGGCCGCCGGCGTCGGGATCCGGCTGTGGCGGCTGTTCAGCTACTTCACCATCCAGAGCAACCTGATCCTGCTGGCCGCCGCGCTCGTGCTGGCCGCGCGGCCCGCGTTCGACGGCCGCGTCTGGCGGGTGGTGCGGCTCGACGCGCTGCTCGGCATCCTCATCACCGGCCTGGTGTACGCGATCGTGCTCGCGCCGCAGATCCACGTCACCGGCTGGGCGCTGGCCGCGACCATCGGCTTCCACTACGTCTCGCCGTGGGCCGCGGTCGCCGCGTGGCTGGTGCTCGGCCCGCGGCCCGGGGCAGGCGGCTGGGGCACGGTCGCCGCGGCATTCCTCTGGCCGGTGCTGTGGCTGGTCTACATCTTCGTGCAGGGCGCGTTCACGCACTGGTACCCGTACCCGTTCATGGACGTCACCGAAATCGGCTTCGGCGCGGCCCTGCGCAACGCGCTGCTGGTGGTCGTGGTCGCGCTGGTCTTCGCCGCGCTGGTGAAGCTGCTCGACCGAAAGCTGCCCGCCCTGACGCGTCGCCCGCGGGAGGACGCCGACCCGCCCGCCGGAACCCGGCTAGGGTCGGCGGCGGGGCACCCGGCCCGCGAAGGACGGAGCAGATGATGAGCAGGAACAAGCCCGGCGACCAGGAACCCGTCGACGCCGAGATCGTCGGGGAGACCACCACGCCCGCACCGGCCCTGCCCGCACCGGTGGCGCTGCCGGACCCGGACTACAGCGAAGGCGGCGTCCCGTCGTTCGACTCCGTCCGCGACCGCATCGAGAAGCGCTACGAGACTTCCGTGGGCGCCCAGGAGATCGCCGGCCTCGGCGGCAAGGAAGACCTCGCGTCGCTGGACAAGAAGATCGCCGACCGCGACAAGGCCGCGAAGGACAAGCTGGCCGAGATCCGCCGCGCGATGGGCCGCGAGTAGTCCCTTTCGCAGCACCGGGTCAACAGCGGGACAGCACCGGGTCAGCAGCGGGTCAGCCGGCCACGGGCATCCGCGCCCGGGATCGTGGTTGGATCACGGGTATGGCTTCCACCGTGCGTGTCCCCGGCCTCGTCCTGACCGAGCACGAGTTCCGGGTGCCCCTCGACCACAGCCGGCCGGACGGCGAGCGGATCACCGTGTTCGCCCGCGAGGTGGCCGACCCGGACGGCCTCGACCGCCCGTTCCTGGTGTTCCTGCAGGGCGGGCCGGGCCAGGAGGCGCCGCGGCCCGCCGGGTCGCCGCCGGCCTGGATCACCCGCGCCCTGCGTGACTACCGCGTGCTGCTGCTCGATCAGCGCGGCACCGGCCGGTCGACGCCCGTGGGCACGCTGCCGGGGAAAACGCCGGCCGAGCAGGCGGCGTACCTGACGCACTTCCGGGCCGACTCGATCGTGCGGGACGCCGAGCTGATCCGGGTCGAGCTGGGGGTGGACCAGTGGAGCGTGCTGGGCCAGTCGTTCGGCGGTTTCTGTGTGCTGAACTACCTTTCGCACGCGCCCGGCGGGCTGCGGGAGGCGTTCTTCACCGGCGGTGTGCCCCCGCTGCAGCCGGACACGGACGAGATCTACGCGGCCACCTTCGCCACGATCCTCGAGCGCAACCGCCGGTACTACGAGCGTTACCCGGCCGACCGCGAGCGCGTGCGCGCGCTGCACAAGCGGCTCGACGCGGGCGAGATCAAACTGCCCGACGGCACCCCGCTCACCTCGCGCCTGTTCCGGCTGCTGGGCAACGTGCTCGGCATGAGCGACGGCGCCGAGGCGCTGCACTACCTGCTGGAGCGGGACCCGGACTCCCCCGCGTTCGCGCACGACGTGGCGGCCGCATTGCCGTTCTCCGCGCGAAACCCGCTGTACGTCGTGGTCCACGAGGCCAGTTACGCCGACGGTGGCGCCACCCGCTGGTCCGCCGCCCGCGCCCGACCGGCCGTGTTCGACGAGGACGTGACGCTGTTCAGCGGTGAGCACGTGTACCCGTGGCTGCTCACGGACCTGCCCGGCCTGGCGCCGCTGCGCGAAGCGGCGGAGATCCTCGCCGAGCACGAGTGGCCCCGCCTGTACGACGCCGAAGCACTGCGAAACTGCGAAGTCCCTTGCGCCGCAGCCATTTACGCCGAGGACGCGTACGTGGACCGCGCCTTCTCCGAGCAGACCGCCCGCCTCATCCCGACCATGCGCCCCTGGCTGACGAACGAATACGAGCACAACGGCCTCCGCGCCGCGGGCGACGTGGTCCTCGGCCGGCTGATCGACCTGGTGCGGGGCCGCGCCTGAGTTCCATCGCTACCCGGAGGGCCGGTCAGCAGAGCGCTGGCGCACCACGGACCGCTGCTGGGCCGGGATACCGCTCCGGCTGAACGGGTCTTCGGTCACCTTGAGCCAGCTGCGCAGCCCAGCCGGGCTCCGCCGGGTGAGTTCCTCGTGCAGCGACAGCGCGTGGGTGCAGTGCTCGTGCCAGGTACTGGCGAGCGCGTCACTGGTGCGAGCCCGGCGCAGGTCCTGCCAAAGCAGGAGCTGGGCGTGGACGGAATGCCGGGCCGCCTCGTCGAGGGGCGCGGTGGCACCGGCCAGTGCGGCCGGGGTGCGGCCGTGGCAGGACGGGCACTCGCACACCCACAGGTGCTCGTGGTCGGGGGCGTCACGGAAGAGCCGTTCCAGCGTCTCGAGCCGGTGGTAGGTCAGCAGCGGACCGACGAACGCGGAGACGCCGGCGTGCCTCGGCGGGCCGGTTTCCCGCAGCGGGTAGATGTGGCGAAGACCGCTGTCGGCCCCGGTTGCCGCGGCGTGGGCGCCGTGACAGAGCGCCCCGAGCGCGGCAGCGTCCGAGCGGATTAGCAGCACCGGCACGCCCGCCGAATCCAGCAGGTTCAGGAACCCGCGTACTACGTATTGGGCGGCGAACGGGTCCGCCGGGTGCTCGATCCCGACGGCGACCGGCACGCCGTGCAGGGCGATCTGCGTGATCAGTCCTTCGAGGATTCCGGGGTAGCTGAACCACTCCGCGGCCAGCGGCAGCATCGCGACCACCGATGGCTTCTGTGCCTTGGCGGCCCGCAGGATCGTGCGCAGGCCGCGAAAGTCCCGGTAGGCGAGATAACCGGAGTCGGTGAGCGGGAGCAAACCCAGCTCCCGCTGCCGCCGGCACCAGGCGGGACGGATTCCGCGGCGACCGGCGACCCGCCGCCGTCCGGCGTACCGCGCGGCGTCACACAGGATGGGCCCGTCGAAACCGTTGCCCCGCAGCCGGCGCACGATGGGCTCGGGAGCGGGACCGGTGAGCACGAGCCCGGTGTCGTGTTCCTGGGCCACCGCCGCGGCGGCCACGGCCTGACCGGGCCGGCACTGGACCAGCAGCCGGCCGGAAATCCGTTCCAGGAGGAAATCCCGCATTGATCGACAGTGCGCCCCGCGCACGCGGCGTGTCACCGGTCGTCACGCGGATGCAGACCAACACCCGGCGGATGGCGCAAGGAGCCGTCGCGCAGCGCGCACGCTGAGGCGCCTGTGAGTGTTCGCCCCGCCTACGGATGAGCTTTCCCGTGCGATTCCCTACTTCTTCTGCGTTCCCCCGAGGGCTTGCAGCAGAGCAGTGCCGTCAGGCGAGCCGAGGCCGGTGCAAGCGTCCCAGCCGCCGGCGGCGGAGTAGGCGCCGTTGGTCCCGGTGGTGATGTCGCGGAAGCCGGGCTGGACGGCGCCCGCCTTCGCGCCGCCGTAGAGCTGGGTCTGGACTAGCCCGAACCGGCGTCCGGCCGACTGGGCGAGGCGGCAGAGCAGCGCGGCCCACAGCGGGGCGACCGCGCTGGTTCCGCCGATCACCGACTGCTGGCCGTCGACCAGGATCCGGTAGCCGGTCGCCGGGTCGGCGTTGCCCGCGACGTCGGGGACGCCCCGGCCGGTGCCGCCGCCGGCGCGCGCCGGCACGCCGGCCGAGGACTGGAACGCGGGGGGCGCGAAGGTGTCGCTGACCCCGCCGCCGGTCGAGCCGCCGCCGGAGGTGTTCCACACCGTTTCGGCCGTGATCGCGGTGGGCGGCGCCGCCTCGAGCCGGGTGCCGCCGCAGGCCAGGGCATGCGGGCTGGACGCCGGGAAGTCGACGTGCTGCGCGCTGTCGGACTGGCCGTCGGTGCTGCCGTTGTCACCGCTGGCGACGCACACCGTCACCCCGAGCGCGGCGGCGTCGGCGAAGGCCTGGTCCATCGCGGTCCGCGCTTGGCTGGTCCACGCGTCCTCCGACTGGCCCCAGCTGATGCTGACCGCGGTCGGCGTCGGGGTCGCGTGCACCGCGGTGCTCACGGCGTCGAGGAAACCCTGGTCGGTGTTCGGCGCGAAGTAGACGAGCTGGGTGGCCCGCGGGGCGAGCGCTCCGACGACCTCGATGTCGAGCATCACCTCACCGTCGGCCGACGAGGGGTCGCCGGTGGGCGCGTTCTTGGCGCCGTCGACCTCGACGGCGCTGACCTGCGGCGGGGTGATCTTGAGGCCGCCGAAGTAGGTGGTGAGGTCCTCGGGTTTGAAGCCGCCGCCCAGCTCGATGATCGCGACGGTCTGCCCGGTGCCGTCCGTGCCGTCCGGGAACGCGTAGAGCGTGCCCAGCTGATCCGGCGTGAACCCCTGGGCGTCCGCAGGCCCGGCGTGCAGGCGGAACTGGGCGCGCGCCTGGGGACGCTCGTCCAAGCCCAGCACCCCGACCACGACGTCCGCCAGCTCGGCGGGCAGGTGCAGGTCACCGGACCGGCCGCGGTGCTCGACGGCGGCACCGCCGGGGCTGGTGTACCGCACCAGGTTCAGCTCGGTCCCGAACACCGCCGCCATGGCCTGCGCCGGACCGCTGACGGAAACCCGCCGCGACCCGGCGTGCGTGCCCGTGATCGTGAGGCCCGCGCCGGTGAGCACCTCCCGCACGCGCTGGAGGTCGTCCTCGACCGCGCCGTACCGGTCGGCGAGCTCGTCCGGCGTGATGGTGTCAGGACCGGTCACCAGTTCCGGGTCGAGCTCGGCGCGCCGGCGGAGCAGCACCGTCGCGGTCACGGTGCTGCCCGGTTCGACCGGGCGGAGCACCTCGGCACCGGCCAGCACGGACCGGGCACTGCCGGGGAGGAGGACGGGCTGCGGTGCGTTCATCCCTGCATCGTCACCCCGCCCGGTGGTGGCCCCCAACCGCGAGACGGGTGACCCGGCCCAGTCCGTTACCGGGTCGATCTGGTAACGGACTCGGCGGCACACTGAGCCCATGGACTACGTCAGCCGGGTGCCCGCTCCGCCGCTCGACCGGTTCATCGACGACATCTACTGCCTGACCGGGGTGCCGCGCCAACGGCGGATGAACGTCCCGCCGATGCCGTCGGCGCACCTGTACGTCAACCTGGGCGAACCCGCCCGCCTGTGGGATTCCGACCCGTCGGTGCCGCCGGTGGTGCTGCCCGATGGCTGGTTCATGGGTGTGTGGACCCGGCGTTTCCGCTTCGAGTACCCCGCCCGGGTGCGGCTCGTCGGGGTGCACTTCAAGCCGTGGGGGATTTCGCCGTTCATCGGCCTGCCGGCAAGCGAACTGCGGGATCGATGGGTGCCGGTCGACGCCGTCTGGGGGCGGTCTTCGGACCGGATCCGCAACCAGGTCGGCGACACTGCGTCGGCGGCCGAGACACTGCGGGTAGTCGAGGCGGAACTGCGGTCACGACTGGCCGCGGCACCGTCGCGAGGTCTCGATCTGGTCCAGTACACCGCCGGGCGGCTGGCGACTTCCCACGGCACGGTCCCGGTCGCCGCGCTGACCGACGCCGCCGGGGTCAGCGCCAATCACCTGGCCGCGCAGTTCAAGGCTCACGTCGGGGTCACCCCGAAGCGGGTGGCGCGGATTTACCGCTTCGCGCGGGCGATCCTGTCCGTGGACACCCGGCGCCCGGTCGACTGGTCGGAGCTCGCGCACACCATGGGCTACTTCGACCTGGCCCACTTCAGCCGGGAGTTCAAGGACTTCACCGGCCACACCCCGACGGCGTACCTGGCCCTGCGGCGCCGATTCCCCGCCGAGCTGGAGTTCCCGCCGGACCGCGGCCCGATGCCCGCCGAGTGATTTCCTACAAGCGCGTCCGCCCCGGGACGACAAGGATCAGGGGCGAACGCGCAAGGAGACCCGAGGAGAACCAGTGGGCACGGTAATCATGCACAACGTGGTGTCGGTGGACGGTTTCATCGCCGATGTGAAGGACGACGTCGGGCCGCTCCACGAGTGGTACTTCAGCGGGGACACCCCGATCACCGGAGGCGGCGACGAGGAGTTCGATCATTCCGGGGCCGGAAACGCCATCAAGGTCTCCCGTGCGTCGGCGGGCTACGTCCGGTCGATGTGGGAGAAGGTCGGCGTGATCGTGATGGGCCGCCGCCTGTTCGACCTGGTGAACGGGTGGGAGGGCCGTCCGCCCACGGGCGACCACGTGGTCGTGGTGTCCCACCGGCCCAAGCCCGAGGGCTGGCACCCCGAGGCGTCGTACCATTTCGCCGGCACCGTCACGGCCGCGATCGCCAAGGCCCAGGAGCTCGCCGGGGAGCGGGCCATCGCGGTGAACGCCGGCGAGGTGGGCGGCCAGATCCTCGCCGCCGGCTTGGTGGACGAGGTGGCGATGGACGTGGTGCCGGTGGTGTTCGGGTCGGGCAAACGCTACTTCGGCGGCATCGACGGGCAGCTGCTGCTGGAGGATCCCCACGTGGTCGTCCAGGGCGACCGGGTGCTGCACCTGAAGTTCAACGTCCGCCGCTAGCCGGAGGCCGGTCCGGGGCTCACGGCTCTTCGGTCCACCGGTATCCGGCGAGGCGCATCCGCACCCCGTCCAGGACGAAGACGAGGCCGGCCAGCGTCATGAGCGCCGTTATGCCCAGCAGGACCCACCAGAGCGGGTCGTAGTCGGTGGCGAGCAGGTTCCCGGAGAAGCCGAGGCCGACGCAGCCCAGCACGAAGAAGAACAGCCCGTACAACAGGCGGTCCAGGGCACTGCGAAGGACGAGCACACCCCCGATTGTGCGGCCGCCCCGCGACCCGGTCCAGCTCCTTGTCACCAACCTGCCGCTAGACCACCAGCGAATGCACCGTCGTATAAGCGAACAACGCGCCGCCGACCCCCGCGGCGACGCTGACGACCACGTTCATCACCGCGGCGAAGTACGCCTTGCGCTCGGCCAGGCGGATCGTCTCGTAGCTGAACGTGCTGTACGTCGTCAGCGCGCCGCAGAACCCCGTGCCCGCGAAAGCGAGCACGGCGGACGGCAGGGCCGAGCCCGCGCCGGCCAGCGAGCCGAGGATGAGGCAGCCCACCAGGTTCACCGTGAAGGTGCCCCACGGGAACTCGGTCTCGTGGCGCGTTTGCACGGCGCGGTCGGTGAGGTAACGCAGCGGCGCGCCCAGCACGGCGCCCGCGAAGACCAGCAGCAGCGTCACGGCTCGACCGTCCTTTCCGGACGGACGGCGACGGCCCGGGTGAGCGCCATCCCCGCCAGCGCCGCGAGCAACGCGGCCACCACAGTGCCGCCGAGGTAGCCGAACGCGAGCTGCACCGACCCCGGCTGCAGCAGCCCGCGCGTTTCGACCGCATAGGTGGAAAACGTGGTGAACCCGCCCAGGATGCCGACGCCCAGGAACGGCCGCGCCAGCCGGTACACGGGGCGGATCTCGGTGATGACGACCATGAGCACGCCGATCAGGAAACACCCGGACACGTTGGTCACGAAGGTGCCCCACGGGAATTGGCCGGGCAGCGTCGGCAGCGCCGTGGCGAGACCGTACCGGGCCAGCGCGCCGAGGCCGCCGCCCAGCGCGATCGCCGCTAGCACCGGGCCCTGGTCCCGCAGGAACTCGCGGCGGTGGGATCGCACCCGGAGGTCTACGTCCGGGTCGATCGGCTCGGCCAGGTCACTCTGGTCGGCCGAGTCGCGCTGGTCAGCCGGGTCGGGCCGGTTGTTCTGATCGGGCCGGTTGTTTTGATCGGGCACAGCGTCTCCTACTCCGCTTCGGGCACAGTTCTCCCCGGTTCGAGTAGGGACTGTTGGCGGCGGTCGCCGCGGTTGTCCGGGAGACCCGGAACGGCGAGCCCCACCGCCGTGCCGGGGAGTCTACCGGCTCAGGACGCGGGGGCCCGCAGCGCGGTCAGCGCGGGCGCGAACATGGTGGTCTTGATCGCGCCGAGGGTGCCGCGGTCCTTGCCCGCCAGGTCGCGGACCACGCCCGTCGCCGTGTCGAGGAGGGTGGCCTCGTCCGCTGTCGCGTCGACCAGTCCCAGCTCACGGGCTTGCGGGCCGCCGAATCGCCGGCCCGTGGTCATCGACGCGACCGCGGCCGACGGCGTCAGCTTGCCCTGCAGCAGCGCCGCCATGCCGGGGGTGAACGGGATGTTGATGTCGGCTTCGGGGAAGCAGAAGTAGCCGCGGTCGGCGCGCATCACGCGGAAGTCGTGGGCCATGGCGAGCATCGCGCCGGCGCCGAAGGCGTGGCCGTTCACGGCGGCGACCGTGGGCACCGGCAGCTCCAGCACCCGCGCGAGCAGCTCCTGCACGGCCGCGACGTACGGGCCCGCCTCGTCGCCGTGGCTCATGAGCCAGTCGAGGTCGAGGCCGTTGGAGTAGAACTTCCCGCCGCCGACGGTGACGAGCGCCGCGGGCTCGGACCCGGCGACGACGGTGTCGAGCAGGGAAGTCGCCTGCTCCAGCCAATCCGGGGAGAACCGGTTCTCGCCATCGCCGAGGTTCAGGACGAAAACGGCTTCGTGACGGGACAGCTCGGGCATGAAAGGTCCTTTTCAGACGGTCGATATCAGACAGTGGTTTTCAGACAGTGGTTTTCAGACAGTGGGTGCTCGCCGCGGGCGGTCCGGCGGCGGCAAGGCGAGGACGGCGCGCACGGCAGCGGCCAGCCGCCGGCGCGCCTCGGGCCCCGCCGCGCCGTACGCGGCGAGGTCGCGTTTGAGCAGGGCCGTCGGCAGGTCGACGACGCAGGTGGTGATCACCTCGACGGCCGCGCCGTCGCCGCGCTGCCACAGCTCGCGCGCCAGGCGGACGAGGAGGCGGACGAGCCGTTTGTCGAGGGCGTGCAGGTCTTCGAGGACGTCCTCGGGCAGCTGCGGGCCGAGGATCCGATCGGGCGAAACGGTCAGCATCAGCCGCGCCGCCTCCGGCCGCCGCTCGGCAACAACGGCGGGCGTGTCCGCGGCGGCCACCACCGCGGCGACAGCGCGGGAATCCGCAGCGCCGGCGGGCCCCGTCACGACAGCGGCGCCAGCAGGCCCCGTCGCCGCGGCGGCGCCAGCCGCATCCGCAGCACCAGCAGGCAAGGCCGCAGCGCCTGGCACACCAGCCACCGCCCCGCCCACACCCAGTGCCCGGTCAACCAGCTGGGTCTGGACGTCGAGGAAGTACCCAGCCCCACGCAGCCACGCGCGCCCGATCAACGCGGGCAATGACCCGAAGCTGTGGTAGATCGTGCTGTTCGGCACCCCGGCCGCAACCGCCAGCCCCCGCACGGTCACCTCTTCAGGACCACGTTCGGCGATCAGCCGCTCGGCGACGTCGAGCAGCCGTTCGGGGTCGTGGATCCGAGGGCGGGGCACGAACCCGAGTGTAACGGAACAAGCGCTCCACAACCACCGGGCACCGCCACCCGGCCGACGCCGAGGGGCTGCGGATCCCGGCCACCGGCACGCCCGTCGTCACCCGCAGCGATCACCTTGACGCGGGGCCGTGCGCAGGAGGAATGTCGCATCCGACACCACCGTGGGGCGCCATTTCCGGCCGTATCCGGGCCGAATTGGCCTCGCCGCCAGCCCCGCTTCGGCCTTTCAGCGACGGAGGCGGTTCAGGTCATGCGGAAAACGGTGCCGATGGCCCTGTTGTGCGCTGCGATCAGCACAATCAGCACAATCGGGCTCACCACGAGTATCCCGGCCACCACGCCCGGACCAGGTCCCGTTTACCGGGACACGCATTACTCCTTCGCCGAGCGCGCGGCGGATCTCGTTTCCCGCATGACCCTCGAGGAAAAGGCCCGGCAGCTGAGCACGAACAGCGCGCCCGCCATTCCCCGGCTCGGCGTGCAGCAGTACACGTACTGGAACGAGGGCCAGCACGGCATCAACCGGCTCGGCGGGTCGACGAACCCGGTCACCCAGCCGGAGCAGGTGCACGCCACCAGCTTCCCGACGAACTTCGCCTCGAGCATGGCGTGGGACCCGGAGCTGGTCCGCCAGGAGACCACCGCGGTGTCCGACGAGGTCCGCGGCTTCCTCGACAAGTCCCTGTGGGGCACCAGCGCCAACAACCTCGGCCCGGACGTGAACGACTACGGCTCGCTGACCTACTGGGCCCCGACCGTGAACATGGACCGCGACCCGCGCTGGGGCCGCACCGACGAGGCGTTCGGCGAGGACCCGTTCCTGACCGGGCAGATCGCCGGCGCCTTCGTCAACGGCTACCAGGGCAACTCCGCCGACGGCACCCCGCAGAACGGCTATCTGAAGGTCGCCGCCACCGCGAAGCACTACGCGCTCAACGACGTCGAGCTCAACCGCACCGGCATCAGCTCCGACGCGAGCGACACCGACATCCGTGACTACTACACCGCGCAGTTCGCCGACCTGATCGAAAACGCGCACGTGTCCGGGCTGATGACGTCCTACAACGCGATCAACGGCACCCCGTCGGTCGCGGACACCTACACCGCCAACACGCTCGCGCAGCGCACCTACGGCTTCGGCGGCTACGTGACCTCCGACTGCGGCGCCGTCTCCACCACCTACCGCACCCCGCAGTCCGGCCACAACTGGGCGCCGCCGGGCTGGACCACCGACGGCAAGGACACCGCGGCCACCTGGACGAACACCACCACCGGCGCCAAGGTTTCCGGCCCGGCGGGCGGGCAGGCGTACGCGCTGCGCGCCGGGACCGCGCTCAACTGCCCCGGCGAGGAGAACTCCCTGCCGAACATCCAGGCGGCGATCGACGCCGGGGTGCTCAGCGAAGGCGTGCTCGACACGGCGCTGGTGCGCGTGTTCACCGTGCGGATGGCCACCGGCGAGTTCGACCCGGCCGGCAGCGTGCCGTACACGAAGATCACCAAGGACACCATCCAGAGCCCGGCGCACCAGGCCCTGGCGCAGCAGGTGGCCGACAACTCGCTGGTACTGCTGAAGAACGACCGCCAGGTGCTGCCGGTGAACCCGGCGAAGGTGAAGAACGTCGTGGTGCTCGGCGACCTCGCGAACAAGGTGACCCTCGGGGACTACTCGGGCGCGCCGGACGTGCAGGTCGGCGCCGTCGGCGGGCTGAAGGCCGCACTGCCGGGCGCGAACGTGGTGTTCGACGCCGCGGGCACGTCGACCTCGGCGACCGGACCGGCCGTGCTCAGCGACGCGACCAAGGCGGCCGTCAAGAGCGCCGACCTGGTGGTGGTCTTCGCCGGCACCGACGGCTCGGTCGCCAACGAGGGCCACGACCGCAGCACGCTCGCGCTGCCCGGCAACTATCGTTCGCTGATCACCCAGGCCGCCGCGGTCGGCAACCCGAACACCGCGCTCGTGGTGCAGTCCGGCGGCCCGGTGGTCCTGGACGACGTGCAGAGCAGCTTCCCGGCGATCGTCTTCTCCGGTTACAACGGCCAAGCACAGGGCGCCGCGCTCGCCGACGTCGTCACCGGGCGCCAGAACCCGGCCGGGCACCTGAACTTCACCTGGTACAAGGATGACGCGCAGCTGCCGCCGATGGGCGACTACGGCCTCACGCCGTCGGCGACCGGCGGGCTCGGCCGCACCTACCAGTACTTCACCGGCACGCCGAGTTACCCGTTCGGCTACGGCCTGAGCTACACGAGCTTCGGTTACTCCCCCGCGAAGATCGACAAGACCAGCGTGCCGGCCGACGGCACCGTGAACGTGTCGGTCACGGTCACCAACACCGGGAAGACGGCGGGCGCGTCGGTCGCGCAGCTGTACGCGGCCTCGCAGTTCACCGTGCCCGGGGTGGAGCTGCCGGGCAAGCGGCTCGCCGGGTTCCGCAAGACGCGGGTGCTCAAGCCCGGCGAATCCCAGTCCGTCACCATTCCCGTGCGGATCAGCGACCTCTCGCGCTGGGATCCGGGGCAGGGCAAGCAGGTCGTGGACGACGGGCAGTACCGGTTCCAGGTGGCGACCAGCTCGCAGGCCGTCGCGAGCACCGTGGCCACCACCGTCACCGGCACGATCACGCCGAAGGTCACCACGGTCACCGTGCAGCCGGAGGACGTCGTCTACCGGGCCGGGCAGACCTTCGACCTGACCGGCCGCAACCGGTGGATCACCGACGACACCGGGCAGCCGCACGCCGTCGCCGACCAGGTGGTGGCGGCCGTGCGCAACGACCAGTCCTTTGTGGACCTCAGTGGCGCGGCCGTCTCGTACGCCAGCAGCAACCCGGCCGTCGCGACCGTCGACGCGCACGGGCTGGTGCGGGCGGTGGGCGACGGCGTCGCGACCATCAAGGCGACCGTGGACGGGGTCACCGGCAGCGCGCCGATCGTGGTCGGGCACTCGCTGACCCTCGACGTCCCGCCGGTCACGCGGGCGGGCACGAGCGGCACCGCCACCACCACGTTCGCGAACGGCGGCACCACCCCGGTCACCGGCGTCACCCTCTCGCTGGCCGCGCCGTCCGGCTGGACCGCGACGGCGACGTCACCCACGACGTTCCCGCAGGTCGCGGGCGGCCAGACGGTGAAGACGACCTGGCAGCTCACCGCCCCGGCCTCGGCGCCACCCGGGACGTACGAGCTGTCCGCGCAGGCGAGCACGAGCGCGGGCACCCGCACGGACACCGGGCGCACCTCGGTGCCGTACGCCTCGCTCGCGGCCGCGTACAACAACACCGGCATCAGCGACGACAGCAACACCAAGGCGGGCAACCTCGACGGCGGCGGCCTGAGCTACTCCGCGCAGGCGCTCGCGGCGGCCGGGTTCCCGGCGGGCGGCACGGCGCAGCACGGCGGGATTTCCTTCGCCTGGCCGGGTCCGGGCCCCGACAACGTGCTGACGGCGGGCCAGTCCGTGCTGCTGTCCGGCTCCGGCACGAAGCTCGGCTTCCTCGGCACGGGCGACTCCGGCGCGCCGTCGGGCGGCGGCACCATCGTCTACACCGACGGCACGACGCAGCCGTACTCCCTCGGCTTCGACGACTGGTGGCAGTCGCAGAACCTGCCCGGCGAGGAAATCGCCGTGACGCTGCCCTACCTCAACAACGGCGGGGGCCAGCAGACGCAGAAGGTGAACATCTACTACGCCGCAGTACCACTGCAGGCGGGCAAGACCGTCTCGGTGGTGACGCTGCCGAACGTCACCGGAACCCTCACGCCCGGCTCCCCCAAGCTGCACGTCTTCTCGGCCGGGATCGGCTGACCGCACACGGCGACCACGTCGCACAGATGAGAAGCCGGCGGCTCCCGTCCCAGCCGGAACGGGAGCCGCTGTTTCCCTTGCCACTCCGGGTGTTGCCGGTCCGGCTCAGTGCGCCACGAAGACGCAGTTGTCGCCGCTGCGGTCCGGCACGTCCGGGTCGTCCAGCCACTGGCCGCCGGCGGCGAGGTAGCGGAAATGCAGCGTCGCGCCGGGGCGGACCTCCACCGCTGCCGAGCGGGTGCCGTTGGAGCGCTTCCGCAGCAGGTGCCGGCCGGGCAACCAGCCGTTGAAGTCACCGACGACGCTGACAGGTCCGGGCGGGGCTTCCTGCGGGAGGACGAAGGTGACCTTCCTCGCCCCGGTGCCGTCCCGGCCCAGGCTGGTCTTGATCACGCGCGCGATTCCTTTCATGGGGGGCGACTCGTCGGTGAGCCATTCCGGTTGACCCGGAAAGGGTTCCACGCCGCCGCGCGCGCCGGTGCGTGAACCGCGCTCCCGTCCGGGTGAACCGGGCCGAGGCACGGCGGCCGCGGACCGCCTTGACGGTCGTCCCCGCGAATCGTCGCTCCACATGCGACTCGACCGCGGGCCCGGCCGGGCCCGCGGTCAGCCGAACAACCCCGCCCGGACCGGGTTGCGCAGGGTGCCGAGCCCGTCGATCGTGATCGCCACCTCGTCGCCGGGCAGCAGCGTCACGTCGGGGCCGGGGACGGCCGACGTACCCGTCGCGAGGAGGACGCCGCGCGGGAAAACCTCGGCGCGGTACAGGTAAGCGGTCAGGTCCGTGAGCTTGCGGTGCAGGCGGGCGGTGGTCGTCTCGCCCGACCACAGGAGTGCGCCGCCGCGGTGGATCTCCACCGAGATCGCCAAACGGTACGGGTCCGGGACGCCCGTGGCGAGCACGATCCACGGGCCCGCCGCGCACGCGCCGTGGTACATCTTCGCCTGCGGCAGGTACAGCGGGTTGTCGCCTTCGATGCTGCGGGAGCTGACGTCGTTGACCACCGTGTAGCCGACGATCGCGCCCGCCGCGTTGCCGACGATGCCCAGCTCCGGTTCCGGCACGTCCCACGTCGAGTCCTCGCGCACGCCGATCGGGCGGCCCGGTCCCGCGACGCGCCAGCCGACGCTCTTGAAGAACAGCTCCGGCCGCTCCGCCTCGTACACCCGGGCGTAGAGGTCCGATGCCGTGCTCTCCTCCATCCGCGCCGCGCGCGACACCTCGTACGTCACGCCCGCCGCCCACACCTCGGTGTCGTCGTCCACGGGCGCCAGCAAGGAATCCGGGGCCGGGGCCGTCCGCGCCACGGCGGCCACCAGCGCGTCCAGCTCGGCGGCGGGCAGCGCCAGCAACGAGCCCAGCGTCGTGCCCGGCGGCAACGGCCCGGCGCCGGACTCGTCGGCCACCCACCAGCCCGACGTCGTCTTCATCAGCCGCGGCGCGGAAAGTACCGGGTTCATGGCCTGCCCTTCATGAGTCTCAGTGGGAACGGCCGTTAAGGCCTCCTTACCCGCGTCCGACGCGGGTAAGGAGGCCTTAACGGCAAGCGTCAGTGGGAATCGCGCGGCACGCCGGGGCCGCGGCTGCCGTGCAGGAAGTCGAAGTCCGCGCCCTGGTGCGCCTGCGTCACGTGCTCCGTGTACAGCCAGGTGTAGCCGCTCACGTACGGCGAGGCGGGCGGCTCCCACGCCTCGCGCCGCGCGGCCAGTTCCTCGTCGGAAACCCGCAGGGTCAGCGAGCGCGCCGGGGTGTCCAGCGTGATCAGGTCGCCGGTCCGCACCAGCGCCAGCGGGCCGCCGACCGCGGACTCCGGGCTCACGTGCAGCACCACCGTGCCGTAGCCGGTGCCGGACATCCGGCCGTCGCAGATCCGCACCATGTCCGTGACGCCCTGCTTGAGCAGCTTGGCCGGCAGCGGCACGTTCGCCACCTCCGGCATGCCCGGGTAGCCCTTCGGGCCGGCGCCGCGGATGACCAGCACCGTGTCCGGCGTGACGTCGAGGTCCGGGTCGTCGGCGGAGTGGTGGTAGTCCTCGGCGGTCTCGAACACCAGCGCCGGGCCGGTGTGCGTGAGCAGCTCCGGCGAGGCGGCGGACTGCTTGACCACCGCGCCGTCCGGGGCGAGGTTGCCGGTCAGCACCGCCGTGCCGGTGCCCGCGGGCTGGAACGGCTCGCTCACCGCCGTGATCACCTCGGTGTCCCAGCACTCGGCGCCGGAAACGTTGTCCGCCACCGGCCGGCCCGTCACGGTGATCGCGGTTTCGTGCAGCAGCCCGGCTTCGATCAGCTGCCGCATCACCACGGGCAGGCCTCCCGCGTAGCAGAAGTCCTCCATCAGGAACTTGCCCGAGGGCATCAGGTTCAGCAGCGTCGGCACGACCCGGCCCAGCTCGTCGAAGTCGGCCATCGCGAGCGGCACGCCCACCCGCCCGGCGATCGCCAGCAGGTGGATGATCGCGTTGGTCGAGCCGCCGATGGCCGCGTTGACCCGGATCGCGTTCTCGAACGCCGCCCGCGTCAGGATCTTCGACGGCCGCAGTTCCTCCTCGACCAGGGCGACGATCCGGCGGCCCGCGGCCTGCCCGGTCTCGAAGCGGCGCGCGTCCACCGCGGGCCAGGTGGCCGAGCCCGGCAGCTGCATGCCCAGCGCCTCGGCGAGGCACGCCATGGTGGACGCGGTGCCCATCGTCATGCAGTGCCCGTTGGAGCGGGCCATGCAGCCCTCGGCGAAGAAGCACTCCTCCTGCGTCATCCGCCCGGCTTTGAGCTCCTCCTCGAACTTCCACACGTGCGTGCCGGAGCCAACGTCCTGGCCGCGGTACTTGCCGTTGAGCATCGGGCCGCCGGTCACCATCACCGCGGGAAGGTCGACGCTCGCCGCGCCCATCAGCATCGCCGGCGTGGTCTTGTCACAGCCCGAGAGCAGCACGACGCCGTCGAGCGGATTGGCGCGGATCAGCTCCTCGACCTCCATCGCCATCAGGTTGCGGTAGAGCATCGCGGTGGGGCGCATGAGCGTCTCGCCGGTCGCCATGGTCGGGAAGGCCAGCGGGAAGCCGCCCGCCTGCCAGACCCCGCGTTTGACGGCCTCCGCGACGCGCCCGAGGTGCGCGTTGCACGGCGCCAGCTCCGAAGCGCTCGTCGCGATCCCGATCACCGGGCGGCCGTCGAACACCTCCGGCCCGAAACCCTGCGAACGCATCCAGGACCGGTAGATCATCCCGGCCCGGCCTGACTCGCCGAACCAAGCCGCACTGCGCTGTTCACCGATGCGCCTTTCACCCATGCCCACCACGGTAGGGGACCGCGCGGCTGAAAACTCGCTGAGAAGCCGGGCAAACGGGACACTCCTGGGGCCGTGCGCGCGTTGGACCGGATGAACGGCAACTTCGAGGAGTGTGTGCGATGAGCCTGATCGGAACGCTGGTCGGGTATGTCCTGACCCTGTTCATCCTGGTGCTCGTGGTGCGGATGGTGCTGGACTGGACGCGCCTGGTGACCACCGGCCCGGCCTGGCTCGGGCAGGCGCGCCGGCTCAGCCACCGCACCACCGAGCCGGTGATCGCGCCCGTGCGGCGGGTGCTGCGGCCGGTGCGGGCGGGCGGGATCGCGATCGACCTCGCGTTCACCGTGGTGTTCTTCGGGGCGCTGATCCTGCGGTCGATCGCCTTCGCGCTCTAGCCGGCTACCGGTGTTCCGGGTCGCTCCGGCTGCTCCCGGCGCCCGCCCCGACGCTCGACAACGGCTCGGTGCTGACCGCCTTCACGGCGCCGCGGCGCCGGGCGCGGAAGGCGGACACCGAGTCGTAACCCGCCATCAGGAAACGGTGCGCGGGCCGCTCCACCAGCCGGGTGAGGGCCCATCCGAGCAGCACGCCGGTGACGAGCATCGCGCCGGTCTGCACGGCGGTGCCGGCGCCCAGCGCGGCGAACCAGTGCAGCACCAGGTAACCGATCGCCTGGTGCGTCAGGAACACGCCGTAGGAGATCCCGGCGAACCACTGCACCGGCCGCCGCAGCCACTGCGGCACCACGCGGTCCCAGTCGGGCCCCGCCGCCACCAGCGAGACCACGGCGAAGCCGATGCCGACGCCGATCGTCGAGCCCCAGTCCACGGCCAGCCCGCCCGGCGTCCAGACCGCGCTGTGCAGCGCGTGCGCGACCAGGCAGACCGTCTCGAGCGCGAGGAAGTGCGCCGTCGAGATCCGTTTGGTGCACCACAGCCGGATCGCGACGCCGGCGACGAACAGGTGCCAGCGGTGGAAGCCGAACCCGTCGGCCACCGTGCGGTACCACTCCGGCGGCCCGCTGATCCGCCACGGCCACTGCGCGAGCGGCACGAGCAGCGCCAGCCACAGCAGCACGCGCAGCCGCGTGCCGTGCCCCCAACGGCTCCGGTACAGCAGCGCGGCGACGGTGAAGGCCATGAGCTGCAACGGAATCGTCCAGTGCGAGCCGTCGACGAACGGGAAGTCCGCGGGCTTCCAGTTCCACAGCATGAGCAGGTTCCCGACCAGGTCCCGCCACTCCGGCCGGAACCAGCCGGCCGGCGAGAGCAGCCGCAGGGCGGCGTAGATCACCACCACGGCGGCGAGGAACGGCGGCAGCAGCCGCGCGACGCGGCCCCACCAGTACCGGCCCAGCGGCCCGCGCCCGATCGTGACGCACGCGAAGTACGCCGAGATCACCAGCAGCAGGCTGGCCCCGACCTGGTACGGGAAGGTGAAGCCGCGGGCACCGAGCTCCGGGTGCACGACCACGCTCATGTACGTCGCGTGGTAGATCAGCACCAGCGTCACACAGCCGGCGCGGACGAGGTCCCAGCTGATCTTCCGGTTCGCCGCGCGCGGTGCGGCGAAGGAGTGGATCTCTGGCACGCCGCTCAGCGTATCCGGTCGGTCACTCAGGCGCCGAACCGGTCCGGATGACGGGAAGTCGTTGGCCCGTCCCGCTTCCTGGTACGGCTACCGGTCCGGGCGCCCGATCCGTGATAGTCGGTCCGGTGATGCGCGTTTTGCCCCAGACCGCCCCGCCCGAGGCCGAGCCCGCGGGCGCCTCCGTGCTGTACCGAGACGCCGAGGTGGCCCCGCTGCTGGGCTACCGGCCGCTGCTGCTGGACCTCGCCGTGCCCGCCGGCCCGCCGTCGGCTCCGGGCTGGCCCGTGGTCGCGTTCGTGCACGGCGGCGCGTTCGCCGTCGGCTCGCCCAAGCACGCCCCGCTCGGCCGGTATCTCGGCGAACGCCTGCTGGAAGCCGGTTTCGCCGTCGCGAAGGTCCACTTCAGACACAGCCGCGAGGCCGTGTACCCGGCGCAGCTGCACGACGTGAAGGCGGCGGTGCGCTGGCTCCGCCACCACGCGGGCACCCTGGCGCTCGACCCGGGACGGTTCAGCGCGTGGGGCCACGCGGCGGGCGGGCACCTGGCCGTGATGCTCGCGGTCACCGGGGACCGGCCGGACCTGGAGGGCGACATCGGCGTCACCGGCCCGAGCAGCGCCGTGCAGGCGGCGGTCGCGTGGAGCCCGCCGTCGGACTTCGCCCGGCTGCCGCCCCCGCCGCCCAGCTCGCCGTTCCACCGGACGGGTGAGGACCCGCACGCGTGGCTGCTGGGCGCCTCCCCCGCCGCGCACCCGGCGCTCGCCGCGGCGGCCAGCCCGCTCACCCACGTGACCGCGGCCGCCGCCCCGGTGCTGGTCGTGCACGGCACCGGCGACGACGGCGTCCCGATCGCGCAGAGCGAGGCGCTGGTCGCGGCCTACTGGCAGGCGGGCGCGGACGCCGAGTTCGCGTGGCTCGAGGACACCGGACACGTCTACGGCAACCGCACCCGCGCGGCGATGACCACGGCGGGCATCGAGTTCCTGCGCCGACGGCTCGGCCCGGCCTGAGCCCGGTTTCAGACGCTGGCGAGGTCCTCGCGCTCGACCGCGGTGCGGTAGAACGCGATCTTCATCCGGATGTGCTCCTGGTGCCCGCGCAGCCGGCCGATCTGGTCCTCGACCCGCTCCTCGTGCTCGCGCAGCACGGCGAGGCGCTCGGCGCGGGTGTCTTCGCCCTCGCGCAGGAGCGCGACGAACCGGAGCATCTCGGCGATCGGCATCTCGGTGTCGCGCAGGCAGCGCAGCAGGCGGAGGAACTCCAGGTCCTGGTCGGTGAAGCGGCGACGGCCGCCGGCCGTGCGGCCCACCTCGTGCAGCAGGCCGATCCGCTCGTAGTAACGGAGCGTGTCAATGGAGAACCCGGTTCTGGCGGTGACTTCGGCTGGTGAGTAGGAGTCCACCTACCCACCCTCGCACCTGGAGCGCACTCCAGGTCAAGCACCGGGTCGCCCGGAACTGCCCTGAAGGTGGCCTTCAGGGACGTAGGTGCCCTGAAGGTGGCCTTCAGGGCGTCCCACGCGGGTAAGGAGGCCTTGACGGACTTGACCCGGACCGCGCTCCGGGGTGTTCGCTCGAAGCCATGACTCGAACCATGACCGGGCTGGACGACCACCGGCCGCTGGGCCGCTCGGGCCTGCGCGTTTCGCCGCTGGCGCTGGGGGCGATGACCTTCGGCCACTTCGACCTCTGCTCCGACGACGCCACCTCCCGCAAGGTGTTCCGCACCTACCTCGAAGCGGGCGGCAACTACGTCGACACTGCCGACAACTACAGCGCCGGGCGCAGCGAGGAACTCGTCGGCGAGTTCCTGCGCGAGGTGCCCGACCGCGACGACCTCGTGCTCGCCACCAAGTACTCCGGCCCGCGGATCACCGCGGACGGGGTCGAGCACAACGTCGCCCGCCGCAGCAACGGGCGCAAGAACATGATCGCCTCGCTGGAGGCGTCGCTGCGCCGGCTCGGCGTCGACCACGTCGACCTGTACTGGCTGCACATCTGGGACGGCTACACCCCGGCCGAGGAGGTGGTGTCGGCGTTCGACGACCTGGTGCGCGCCGGCAAGGTCCGCGCGGCCGGGCTCAGCGACGTCCCCGCGTGGTACGCGACGAAGGCCGCGATGCTGGGCGGCCCGCCGATCACCGCGATGCAGCTGGAGTACTCGCTGGTGGAGCGCTCGATCGAGACCGAGCACGTGCCGCTGGCGCGGGAGTTCGGCATCGCGGTGCAGCCGTGGGGCGCGATCGGCGGCGGCTTCCTGTCCGGCAAGTACACCCGCGACGGCTCGGCCGGCGGCCGCCTCGCCGGCGAGGGGCACTCCGAGCGGCGCTGGGCGGTCCTCGACGTCGTCCGCGAGATCGCCGCGGCCGCGGGCTGCACCCCGGCCCAGGTCGCGATGCACTGGGTCACGCGGCAGCCGGCCATCGCGGGCACGCTCGTCGGCGCGCGGACGCCGGAGCAGCTCACGGACACCGTCGGCGCGCTGGCACTCGACCTGCCGACCGAGCAGCTGGACCGGCTGACCGAGGCCGGCGACCCCGAGCTTCCCTTCCCGCACAGCATCATCAAGCGCCACCGCGGCGGGGCGTAACCGGCGGTGGCGGGGATCGGGCCCGGCCCCCGCCACTGCGCGGGCCCCATGCGGCGAAGCGGGTCGCGACCATCGCCCCTTCAGCTGAGCGCCCTCCCGTGTCATCGTGAGACCACGAACAATTGGTCTGGACCTTAAGTCCGATGACGAGAGGAGCCACACGATGCGCGGTACCACGGTGTTGCCGGGGTCGCCCTGCCGGAGCCGGAGACCCGGGGAGCTGCCGATGCACCGGCTGGAGGTGCCGATGCCCAACGCGCTCCCGTTCGCCGTCGGCACGTTCGACGCCATGGGCCCGATGTCGCGCGCGTCCTTCCCGCACCGCCACACCTTCCACGAGATCGTCCACGTCACCGGCGGCTCGGGCACGCACGTCGTCGACCTCGCCCGCTGGGAGCTGCGCCCGCCGCACCTGTGCGTGCTCGGCCCCGGGCAGGTGCACCACTGGGAGAACGTGCGCGGGCTGTCCGGGTTCGTCGTCCTGTTCACCGAAGACTTCCTGCTGGACCATCCCGCCGACCGGGACCTGCTGCGCCGGCTGAGCGAGCGGCCGTGGCTGACGCTGGACGAGCCCGCCCACACCGCCACGGCCCGGCTGATCGCCGAGATCGAGAACGAATACCGTGGCGCCGCAACGGGTTCCGAGTCCGTCCTGCGGTCGCTGCTGCACGTTCTCGTCGTCCGCGCCGCCCGGCTGACGGACCCCGCCGGCACCGCGCCGCCCGCCCGCGCCGGCGGGGTCGCGGAGGCGTTCGCCCGGCTGGTGGACCGGATCGAGCCCGCGCTCTGGTCGGTCCGCGCGTACGCGGCCTGCATCGGCGTCACCCCGGGATACCTCACCGACGTGGTGAAGAACGCGACGGGCCGGACGCCGTCGGAGCTGATCCGGGAGACCCGTGCCCGTGAGGCGAAACGGCTGCTGGCCGGCACGGGCCTCACGGTGCGGCAGATCGCGGACCGCGTCGGCTTCGCCGATCCGGCGTACTTCTGCCGGTTCTTCCGCCGGGAAACGGGAATGAGCCCGGGCGACTTCCGCCGAGACGGCGACGTGCGCCGACTGGACCACCGGGCGGCCGCGCGGTAGTCAAGCCCGGCGCAGCAGCGCGAGCACCCCGTCCACCGCGCGGTCGAATTCGGCGGTGTCGCCGGCCGCCTTCGCGAGCACGTACCCGCCCTGCAGCACGGCGACGATGGTGGCCGCCGTCTCGGCCGGGGCCAGTTCCGGGCCGAACTCGCCGCGGTCGCGGCCCTCGGCGAGGACGCCGGCCAGCCGGTCGCGCAGCCAGCCGAAAGTCTCGCCGAGCGGCGCGTGCAGCACCGGGTCCGCCATCACGTCCGGGTCCTGCGTGAGCCGCCCGACGGGGCAGCCCTTCAGCACGTCGCGCTCGCGCCGCAGGTACGCCGTGATCCGCTCGACGGCAGTGCCCGGCGTGGCCAGCTGCCGCTCCGCCTCGGCGCGTAACTCCCCCGCGCTGCGCTCGATCGCCGCCCGCGCGAGGTCCGCCTTCCCGCTGAAATGATGGTACATGCTGCCCTGCCCGGCGCCGGCCCGCTCCTGGATCACCTTCGGGCTGGTGCCGACGTAACCCCGTTCCCAGAGCAGTTCCCGGGTGCTTTCGATGAGCCGTTCCGACGCGTCCACACCCAGACCGTACATACCAGTAGGTACAGGCACCAACCCTACTCGGTGACGTCCACGTCAGGCGCGCTGAGACGGACAAAAACCAACTATGTTCGCGAATTTTCAGAATGCGACTTACGTAGCTACCCGGGCACCGAGCCGGTCTGGTCTGCTCGGGAATGCACCTTTCCGGTCCCGAAGGGAGATGTTCATGCAGGTAGACGGACGTTCACTGGCACGACGGGCGGCACTGGCGCTCGCCGCGGCCGCCACGGCCGGAGCCCTCGCCGTCGTCGCCGCACCCGGCGCCTCGGCCGGCGCGGGGCCACTGATCGTCGGCGGCTCGCCGACCACCATCGACGACTTCCCGGCCACCGTGATCTTCAACGTCGACGGTGCGCAGCACTGCGCGGGCACCCTGGTGGCGAAGAACAAGGTGCTCACCGCCGCGCACTGCACCGACGGGGTCAAGGCCGCGCAGATGGAGATCATCGGCGGCCAGACCAAGTTCAGCGACACCACCGGCGAGAAGGCCGGCGTGAGCGACGTCTGGCAGAACCCCGCGTTCGACATGAACGGGATGCAGCACGACAACTCCGTGCTGACGCTGGACAAGGACCTGCCGTACAAGCCGGCGACGCTGGTGCAGTCGGCCGACGACGCGGCCTACAAGGCGGGCGCCGACGTCACCGTGGTCGGCTGGGGCACGACGTCGGAGGGCGGCGACGTCTCCGACCAGCTGCTCAAGGTCAACGTGCCGGTGGTGGACAACAACACCTGCGCGGACGACTACAGCAAGTCCGGCTCCAGCTACGACAAGGCGTCGATGTTCTGCGCGGGCGTCCCCGAAGGCGGGAAGGACTCCTGCCAGGGCGACTCCGGCGGCCCGGCCTACGTCGACGGCAAGCTCGCCGGCATCGTGTCCTGGGGCCAGGGCTGTGCCCGCAAGGACTTCCCCGGCGTGTACACCAACGTGGGCAACGACTACGCCACGATCAGCTCCCACATCGGCTGAGGCGACCCGGCGGCCCGGGTGTCTCCGCCCGGGCCGCCGGCCCCCGGCTCCGGCGATTTCCGGAAAGCCGAACGGGATCACGCGCGTATATGTCATGATCTGGACACATGACCACGAATCGCGCAACGGAGACACCATGTCCGCCCACATGGACCAGCTGATCGCCCAGTTCCGCAGCTTCCAGGCGAAGACACAGCAGGCCGAGACCCGCTTCGACGGGGTCGGCGACATGCAGGAGCAGATCGCCCAGGTCCGGACCAGCGTGACCGCGCCCGACGGCACCGTGACGGTCATCGCCGGGGCCGGCGGCAGCGTCACCGATGTCCAGCTCTCCCCGGAAGCCCTGCGCCTCGACCCGGCCCGGCTGTCCGCGACGATCATGAGCACCCTGCGCCAGGCCGTGGCCGGCGCCGTCCGGCAGCAGGCCGGGATCGTGGACGAAACGTTCGGCGAAGCACTCGGCGTCGACATCTCCGAGCAGGTTCGCGAAGCCCAGGCCGAGGCCTTCGGAACCACCGCGGACGAGCCCGCGTCACAGCAGCAACAGCCGGCTTCCCGGCCAAGCCGCGGCGCCGGCCCGGAGGACGACGACTACTTCGACGCCAACTCGTTCCTCCGCCGCTGACCGATCCGACCGAGGGAATTCCGCGATGCCAGACGGAATACAGACGAATATCGACGCGATCTCCGAGTACACCCGCCAGCTCCCGTACTACGAGCAGGAAGCGGGCAAGTTCGGCGGCAAGATCGACGCCGCCGACGTGGGCGACCAGGCGTGGGGGGTCGTCGGCATCTTCGCCAAGCAGGGCTACACCGACCACCTCGCCGACCTGCGCTCGCTGCTGAACGACCTGAAGGACGGCGTGGACGCGCTGACCACCAAGCTCGGCACGGCCGCGCAGATGTACCAGGGCGCCGAAGACGCCGGGAAGATCACCTTCGGCCGGTACGAGGCGGAGATCGACGCAGTGGGGAAGCCGGGCTCATGACCGAGAAGAAGAGCATCGCCGACACCCTGAACGTGTCGGCCTACGACGAGAGCACGGGCGCCAACCTCGACCGCGCGGCGAGCGCCGCCCCGGTGGCCGGCACCCTCTACGACTCCGGCAAGTCGATCGCCGGGCACGCCCAGCAGGCCGCCCAGGCGGACAGCCCGGGCGAGCTGGCGTCCGCGGGCGCCGCGCTGGTCGGCGACGGGGCGTCGTTCGTCGGCGCCGCGGCCGGCGACATGGTCACCTTCGCCATGGACCCGATCGGCTGGCTGGTCAGCCACGGGCTCAACATGCTGCTCGAACTGGTCCAGCCGCTGCAGGACGCGCTGCACCAGGTCACCGGCGACGGCCCGGCGATCGGGCACGCCTCCGAGAACTTCACCACGATCGCCCAGGGCTTCGTCGCGCTCGCCGAGGACTTCGAGCGGACCGGCGACACCGCGCTGGCCGACTGGGTCGACGACGCCGGCAACGCGGCGAAGGAAGCGCTCGGCGACTTCTCCTCCGGCATCCGCGGGGTCGGCTCGGCCGCCGGTTCGGTGGCCGAGGTGCTGCAGATGTGGTCGATGGTCATGGTGGTCATCGAAGAGGTGATCAAGGCGATCATCACCGAGCTGGTCTCCTGGCTGATCACCCTGTGGCTGCCCGCGCTGGCCGCGTCGGTGATCAGCTTCGGCGGCTCGGTCGCCGCGGCGATGACCGCGTCGATCGCCAAGGCGGCCAGCGTGCTGGCGAAGGTCACCCGTTACCTCGGCAAGTTCGGCAAGCTGCTTGACACCTTCATCGAGTTCCTCGGCAAGATCGCGGGGAAGATGGAGGTGTTCACCAGGAAGCTGCGGGTCGGCGTGATGCCCGGCGAGACCAAGTTCGGGCTCGGCGCGGCCGCGCAGGGCTTCCAGCCGAGCAACCGGATGCTCTCCACCATGTTCGGCACCTCGGTCGGCGCCGCCCCGCTGGTCGCGGGGGCGAGCGTCAAAGCCGGGATCGGCGCCGGGAAGGCGCTGGCCGGCGAAGGCAAGGAAGCGGTCAGCGCCGAAGGAGACACACCGTGGTTCGACAAGAGCGAAATCGGCGGGGACCAGAGCCCGGAGCAGACCCACAAGAACCTGGACATCTAGCCGCCGATCTGGGCGAGCTGGCCGGGCAGGCACCGACCGACGCCCGGCGCCGGGCGGGGCAGAAGGTCTTCGCCCACGAAGAACGCCTGGACGCCAAGCGGGACAAGCTCATGGTCCGTCCCGGGTTCCGGGAACGGGTCGAGACGCTGATGCGGGACCAGTGGCGTGAGCCGGTGATCGTGGTGCGCGTCCGCGAGGACGGCCTGGGCTTCGACGTGCCCGGCCGGCGCCTGGACGGGACGGTCAAAGGGAAGCGGCTCGTCCGGCGGTTCTTCTGGAACATCCTGCGCGGCCTCGGCGGCGGCGTGGCCTACGTCTTCTACTTCGCGAACGGCGCCGGTAGCGGCGGCGGGAAACTGGGGAGCCCGTTCCAGCGGGCGATCAGCGTCACCGGGCCTGCCGACGCGATGGCGCTCGGCCTGCTCGACCGGCTCCGCCCGGCGGACGGGCCCTGGCTGGCCTTCTCGCCTTCGCACGTCGCGCTGGTGGACACCGGCTCGACGCAGCGCGACCCGGCGGACGCTCCCCCGCCGGAGATCGTCTGGCAGGCCTGCACCCCGCAGGCGCTCGAAGTCAACCTCCGACGCCGCAAGCTGACCTGGCCGGACGGGTCCAGTTTCACCTTCCCGCTGCACGGCCGCACCGAGGAGCGGCACCTGCGCAAGTACCTCGAGGCCCCGGACATCGTGCACTGGAACGGACGGCCGGAGTAGCCGTCACTCCGGCCGCACCACGTCCATTGTGGACGAATCACCGAACTCCGTCTCGAACCGGGCCAGCAGGGTGCCCAGCAACGGGTTCAGCACCGCCAGCTGGTCCGCCGTCAGTGCGTCCGCGAAGAGGTCACGCTCGTCGGCGGTGCGTTTCCCCGTCGCGGCGGACCAGCGGCGGCGGCCCTTCGCGGTCAGGCGGACGGGACGGCTGCGGCCGTCCGCGGCGGCGACGCGCTCCACCAGGCCCGCGCGCGCCAGGCGGTCGATCCGGACGCTCACCGTTCCCGACGTCACGCCCAGGTGGTCACCCAGCTCCTTCGGCGTCAGCACCCCCGGCGCGCCGGAGCGGTGCAGCGCCGAGAGCGCCTGCCAGTCCCCCAGCGAAAGGTCGTGGGCGGCGGCCGCGCGGCGCAGCACCTGCTCGAATTGCCGCGACAGCCGGCCGATCCGCTGACGCGCCGCCTCCACCTCCGGGTCGACGCCCGCCGGCATGGCGCGGATCCACGCCGTCAGGTCCGCCGCGACCGAGTCCGCCTGCTCCACTGGACATCTCCTTGAGTCTCAAGGTACTTTTAACTTGAGACTCAAGATAACGTGTTCAAGGGGGTTTGTCATGACCGACAACGGAAATGGCCGGGTCTGGTTCATCACCGGGACGAGTTCCGGCTTCGGCCGCACGCTCGCCGAGGCCGTGCTCGCCCGGGGCGAGCGGGTCGTGGCCACGGCCCGTGACGTCGGCGCCGTCCAGGATCTCGCCGGCCGCGCGCTGGTGGCCCCGCTCGACGTCACCGACCCCGCCTCGATCCGCGCGGCCGTCGACACCGCGCTGGCGGAGTACGGCCGCATCGACGTCCTGGTCAACAACGCCGGCCACGGCCTGGTCGGCGCGCTCGAAGAACTGTCCGACGAGCAGACGCGCAAAGTGCTCGAGACCAACGTGTTCGGTGTGCTCGCCGTGACCCGCGCCGTGCTGCCGCACTTCCGCGAGCGGCGCAGCGGCCACATCGTGCAGCTGTCGTCCGTCGGCGGGGTCGTGGCCACCCCGGGGCACGCGATCTACGCGACGTCGAAGTTCGCGCTGGAGGGGATGTCCGAGGCGCTCGCCGGCGAGGTGGCGACGCTGGGCATCCGGGTGAGCATCGTGGAGCCGGGCCCGTTCCGCACCGACTTCGCCGGCCGGTCGATGGTGTTCTCCGACCCCATCGACGACTACCGCGAGACCGCCGCCAAGCACATCCGCGCCCGCTTCAGCAGCCAGGACGGGCAGCAGCCGAACGACCCGGCCCGCGCCGCCGACGCCATTTTCAAGCTCGTCGACACCGAGGACGCCCCGCTGCGGCTCCCGCTCGGCCCCGAGGCGGTCGGCGCCATCCGCAAGAAGCTGGAGAAGCAGCTGGCCGACCTCGCGGTGTGGGAGGCCGTCGCGGTCGACACCCGTTACGCGGACTGACTCAGAACCGGAACCGCAGCACACACGTCCCACGCCGGGAAAGCGCGGCGCTGCGGCCGCACAGCCGCGTGAACCAGCGCATCGCCAACGGCTGCAGCGCGACCTCCGGCGCGCGCGTGGCGAACACCTCGCCGGCCAGCCGCAGCTTCGGGTCCCAGCGCTCGGGGTCGTGCGGGTCGTCGAAGCCGGGATTGGCGACGACGCCGGCGATGGAGCCGGTGCCGCGGTAGTGCCGGATCGCCCAGACGTGGAACTTCGTGTAGCTGTTGAACGCGATCTCCCCGGACGGGAACCGGCCGGTGATCCCGTTCAGCAGCGCGACGAGCACGTCCTGGGGCAGGAACGCGACGACGCCGTCGGCGACCGCGACCACCGGGCGGCCGTCCGGCAGCTCGTCGAGCCAGCCGGGCTCGGCCAGGTCGGCGGCGACCGGGTGGGCGTTCGGGCGCGCGGGCAGCAGCCGGCGGCGCGCGGCGGTCACCGCCGGCAGGTCCACGTCGTACCAGTCCACTGTGGACGGCGGCTCGACGCGGAGGATCCGGCCGTCCAGCCCGGCGCCGAGCTCCAGCACCACCGCGTCGGGGTGACGGGCGACGAAGTCCCGTACGACGTCATCCAGGATCCTCGACCGGACGGCGATGTCGAACACCTGGCTCTTCACCAGCGGCGCCCCGGCGAGGTCGTAGCCGAGCGCCTTCGCGACGCCCTCGGCCGTCGGGTCGGCGAGCACCGGGCGCGGCGCGCGACTGTCGAGCGCCCGGCCGGCGAGCGTGAGGTACAGGCTGTTTTCGACGGGTGTGAATGTGGTCTCCATGGCCGTAGCTCCCTTTCTCCACCGCGAAACCTACGACCGTCGAGAGGGTTCGTCAAACGCGAATTCCCTTGTATTGCAATGACTGTCGCGAGTGCAACGCGCTCCCCGCCGTTGCAATGATGGCGTAGACTCGGGCCATGCCGGGAAGCCGACTGACCGAGGACGACCGCCGGGCCGTCGCCGAAGGACTCGCCGCCGGGTCCACCTACGCCGAGATCGCGCGCGGGCTCGGGCGGCCGACCTCGACCGTCAGCCGGGAGGTGCTCCGCAACGGCGGCCCGGACGCCTACCGCGCGGAGCGCGCGCACGTGGCGACGCGGGAGCGCGGCCGTCGTGTCCCGGCCGGCCCGCCCGCCGCGGCCGGGTTCGAGGAGCAGTTCGCGACGATGATGGTCCACACCGGACTGCCGCGGATGCCCGCGCGGGTGCTGGCCGCCCTGCTGACCCGCGACGAGGCCGGGCTGCCCGCCGCGGACCTGGTCCGGCACCTGGGGGTGAGCCCGGCGTCGGTGTCCAAGGCGGTGGCTTACCTGGAGCGCCTGCAGCTGCTCACCCGCGCCGGCGGCCGCCCGGAACGCTACTTCGTCGACGACGATGTCTGGTACCGCGCGTGCCGGCGCGAGGTGGAGGTCTGCGAGACCTGGGCCGCCACCGCCCACCTCGGCGCCGGGCTGCTCGGCGGCACCCCGGCGGGCAAGCGCCTGGCCGAGATGGCCGGCTACTTCGACCACGTCGGCGCCGACCTGGCCCGGGCCGCCGAGCACTGGCGCCACGTCTTCACCCGCACCGGCGCGCAAGGCTCGTGAGTGTTTATGACGGTTCTAACCGTCATAAACACTCACGAGTCGTTCAGCCGGCCGCGAACATCCCGCCGTCGATGGTGACCACGGTGCCGCTGATGTAGGAGGCCCGGTCGGACGCCAGGAACGCGATCAGGTCGGCCACCTCGCGCGGCTCGGCCACGCGGCCGAAGGGCAGGGCGGACAGCTGGCTCGCGACGCCGTCATTGGCCGCGGCCATCGCGGTGATCCGCTCGGTCGCGACCGGGCCCGGGTTGACGCCGACGACGCGGATGTTGTCGCGTGGGCCGGTGCCACCCAGTGCCTTGGTGAACGCCATCAGGGCGGCGTTCCCGGCGCTGCCCGCGATGTAGCCGGCGGTGGGCCGCTCGCCCGCCGCGCCGATGTCGTTGACGATCACGCCGTGGCCGCGTTCGCGCATCCGCGCGTAGACGAGCCGGGTGAGGTCGACGTAGCCGTAGACCTTGAGGTCCCAGCCGTGCCGCCACGCGTCGGCGCCGACCTGGTCGAGCGAGCCGGCCGGGATGTCGCCGGCGTTGTTGACCAGGATGTCGGCGTCCGCGGCGGCTTCGGCGAGCCGTTCGAGGTCGGCGGTCACCCGCAGGTCGACGACGTGCACGGTCACCTCGACCCCGTGGGCCTCCCGCAGCCGCCGGGCGAGGTCTTCCAGCGCGTCCGCGCCCCGCGCCGCGAGGTGCAGGTGGCAGCCCTCCCCCGCCAGTACCTCGGCGACGGCGGCGCCGATGCCCTTCGACGCGCCGGTGACCAGTGCGCGCTTGCCCTTGAGGTTCAGGTCCATCGATGTCCTCACGTTTTCGCTTCGTAGCCTGCGAAATCGAGGCTACTCACCCGGCGATCACGGCCAGGGAGTCCGACCACAGCCGGGCGGCGCGATCCGGGTCCAGGGCATACGCGGCGACACCCCGGCGGACGCCGGGACGGTGCTCCACGGCCACCTGGCAGTCCTCGAAGTACTGGCCCGTGACGCCTTCGACGAGCGGCGAAGCGGCGAGCAGCACCGACGTCGCGGCGCCCTGCTCGGCGTTCTTCCACGAGACGTCCGGGCTGCCCGGGTCGAAGGACGCGGGCGCGGCGGCGATGTCGCCGACGTGCCGGCTGAGCGCGGTGCCGGTGATCCGGCCGGGGTTCAGCGCGTTGACGGCGATTCCATCGGCACGCCAACGCTTCGCGGCCTCGACGGCGAACAGGATGTTGGCCGTTTTCGACTGGCCGTACGCCACCCAACGGTCGTACGGGCGGCGGTGGAAATGGATGTCGGCGAAGTCGACGTCGGCGTTCACGTGGCCGACGGAGCTCACCGAGACCACCCGCGCCCCGCCGGCGGCGGATGCGAGCGCGCCGTGCAGCCCGGTGGCCAGGGCGAAATGGCCGAGGTGGTTGGTGGCGAACTGCAGCTCCCAGCCTTCGGGCGTGCGCAGCTCCGGCGTCGCCATCACGCCCGCGTTGCCGACCAGGATGTCGAGCGGCCCCGTCCAGCCGGCCACGAACTCCGCGATCGACGCCCGGTCGGCCAGGTCCAGGCGGGAGACACGCGCGCCGATCGCGGCGGCGACGCGCTCGCCCGCGGCGACGTCGCGGACGGCCAGGGTGACCTCGGCGTTCGCGCTCGCCAGGGCCCGCGCGGTCTCGACGCCGAGCCCGGACGCGCCGCCGGTGACCACCGCGCGCCGCCCGGTGAGGTCGGCCCCCGCGACGACCTCCGCGGCCGTCGACGTGGCGCCGAAGGGAATGGTGACGGACATGGGTGCCTCGCTCCCGCAACGGGACCCGGACAACCGGAGCCGGGTCCGCTTACGTCCAGAGTAAGCGGACCCGGCTCCGGTTGGCTACCGGTGAGACGCGGCTCTCAGTCCGCGCCCTCCTCAGCCCCGAAAGCGCGCGGGTGACAGCGGCTCAGGGCAGAGCGTCGAGGAACGGCCGGTGCGCGTCCTGGAACGCCCAGCCGTAGTAGTGGTCCCAGTTGATCGACCACGTCATCAGCCCGCGCAGGGCCGGCTGCGCGCCGCCGCGCAGGGTGTAGCCGCCGCAGCCGGTGTTCTTCACCAGGCAGGTCACCGCGGCCTGGACGTCGGCCGGGGCGATGAAGCCGTTGCCCGCGCTGACCGCGGCCGGGAGGCCGACCGCGAGCTGGTCGTCCCGCAGGCCGGCGAAGGTCTTCCCGGTGTCCCCGACCGGGAAGCCCGCCTTGAGCATGTCGCCCATGGCGATCGGGAAGTCCGCGCCGCCCATGGTGTGGTACTGGTTGTCGAGTCCCATGATCGGGCCGGAGTTGTAGTCCTGGACGTGCAGCACGGTCAGCGAGTCGCGCAGCGCGTCGATCACGGGCAGGAACGCGCCCCGCCGGGTGTCACCGCCGTTGCTGCCGCCGCCGTAGAACTGGTAACCCGTCTGGACGAGGAACGTCTCGGGCGCCATGGTGAGCACGAACTCGCTGCCGTAGCGGGACTTCAGCGTCTTCAGCGCGGAGATCAGGTTGACCACCACCGGGGTGGTCGGGTTCTGGAAGTCGGTGTCGCCGGCGTCGAGGGTGAGGGAGTGGCCCTCGAAGTCGACGTCCAGGCCGTCGAGGCCGTACTTGTCGATGATCGCCGAGACGGAGCTGACGAACGCGTCGCGCGCGGCCGTCGTGGTGAGCTGCACCTGGCCGTTCGCACCGCCGATGGAGATCAGCACCTTCTTGCCCTGCGCCTGCTTCGCGCGGATCGCCGCGATGAAGTCGGCGTCGCTCTCCACGCCCGCGCATTCCGAGGCGGGACAACGGTTGAAGCGGATGTCGCCGGACGTCGGCGAGGTCGGCTCGCCGAACGCGAGGTCGATGATGTCCCACGCCGCGGGCACGTCGGCGAGCTTCACGTAACCCGAGCCGTTCGCGAAGCTCGCGTGCAGGTAGCCGATCAGCGAGTGCTTGGGCAGGGCCGCCGCCCCGGCGGCACCGGGCGCGGCCACCACCCCGGCCAGTGCCACGGCGAGGGCGGCGAGGAAGACGGACAGTCGGGAACGCCTCATAGCGGGCCTCCGGTGTCGGCGGGGAGACCTCATTGTCTGGACCACTGTGTGAAATGTCCAGACCATTCGCCGAAGCGGCGGGAATTTCCCGTGCAGTCCGCTGCGACCCGGAATCTCGCAGAGACCGCGGCGCCCCCGGGAACCGCGCGGTGGGCCCCGTGGCACCCGGCCCCGGCCCGCGTGGGCCGGAGAACCGCGGCGCCCGGTAGCCCCGGATGCCCCAGCCCCGGCGTGCGGGCCCAGTGCATCCGGAGCACCCCCGGTACCCGGAGCGCCGCAGTGCTCAGCCGAACTGGCCGACCTGGTACTCCCCCGCGGGCTGGCGCACGATGACGTTGAGCCGGTTGAAGGTGTTGATCAGGGCGATGGTCGACACCAGCGCGCCGAGCTGCTCCTCGTCGTAGTGCTTGGCGGCGTTCGCCCACACCTCGTCCGAGACGCCGCCCGAGTCGGCGAGCCGGGTGCCCTCCTCGGTCAGCTCCAGCGCGGCGCGCTCGGCCTCGGTGAACACCGTGGCCTCGCGCCAGGCAGCGACGAGGTTGAGGCGCGTCGAGGTCTCACCGGCGTGGGCCGCTTCCTTCGTGTGCATGTCGAGGCAGAATCCGCAGCCGTTGATCTGGCTGGCGCGGATCTCCACCAGCGCCTGCGTTTCGGCGGGCAGAGAGTCCACGATCACCTTCGACGCGGAGATCAGCTGCTTCAGGAACTTGGCCGTGGCCGGGTTGCCGAAGAGGTTCAGACGAGCATCCATGATGAGCTCCCCAAGTGGTGTCCGATGTTTTCCCCTCCTTGACGAACCGGGCGGGCGGGATGTGACAACATCGGTTGTGACCTGCGTCTCACGGGATTCACTGTCCTGGATGGACGGTCAGCCGCACGCCCTCGGCCAGGCGGTACGGCCGGTTGTCGACGATCGCGCCCAGCAGCCGGCGCAGGCGGGAGACCTCCGCCCGGACTGTGACGAGGTGCTCCGCATCGCCGTGCAACGCGCGGCTCAGCGCCTCGGCGGACAGCCCGTCGTGACCCGCTTTCCCCAGCAGCACCAGGATTTCCGCGTGGCGCCGGGTGACCGGCTGCCGCCAGCCGGTCTCCCCGGTCCGCAGGCTCAGCAACGGCGTGCGGCCGAGGTCGAGGTCCAGCACCACCTGGCGGCCGCGCTCGGCCGGGCGGACCAGCCAGCCGTCGCCGAGCGGCTCGGGCAGGCACGCGCCGAGGCCGGGCACCGCGAGGACCTGACCGGGGCGCGGCGCGGCGATCCGCTCGCCCACCGCGACCCCCGCGCTGTGCGCCACCCAGCCGTCGGCGTCCACCAGCAGGGCCGGGCCGGCGGCCAGCACCGGTTCTCCCGTCCGCCGCAGCCGTTCCAGGCGCTGCCGATGCGAATGCCACAGCTGCGACTCCGCCAGCCTGCGGCCCGTCTCCACCAGCGCGCCGACCGCCGGGTGCAGGGTCAGGGCCGGGCCGCTGACGTCGATCACGCCGAGCAGTTCGCCGGTGCGCGGGTCGTGGATCGGCGACGCCGTGCAGTACCAGGGGTGCTGGTTCTGCTCGAAGTGCTCACCCGCGAGCAGTTCGACCGGGGCGGCCTCGGCGAGCGCCGTGCCGATCGCGTTGGTGCCCACCCTGGCCTCGGTCCAGTCGGCGCCCTCGGCGAACCCCAGGGTGTCCGCGCGCCGCCGGACGGCCGAAGATCCTTCCCGCCACAGGATGACGCTGTCCGCGTCCGTGACGACCAGCAGCATGTGGCCGGCATCGGACAGCGCGCCGATCACCTGCCGGAGATCGCCGATCACGTGCCGCAGCGGCGAGGTGTGCCGGCGGCGCGCGACCTCCGCCTCGGACACGGAGTCCCGCGCGTTCATGCTGTCGGCGGTCAGGCCGAGGCTCAGTGCCCGGGACCACGACCGGGAGACGAGCGGGCGCGGCGGCACCGGCGGCCGGCCACCGCCGATCACGGCCTCGTGCATCCGCACCAGATCGCGGGCGTGGGCGGGCAGGCTGCGTCCCGGGGGAACCGCGCTGTGCCCGGCCACAGTCCACCTCCCGCAGCGTCCCGTCGGCGGTTCAGCATAGGTCGCCTCCGGCCCGGGCACAAAGCCGCCGACCAGTGCCGGGGCGTGCAACTCGCTGCAACCCCTTGCCGCCGGGCGACGCCAGGGCGTGTGATCGGGGTTACACCACGACACCGGAGTCAGGGAGTAGCCATGACGCAGACGGCCGACCGGATCGCGCCGGCGGAATCGCCACAGGCCCGGGTGGAGGACTGGCTGGCCCGGTTCGAAGCGGCGCTGACCGCCCGTGACATCGAGGCCGCGGCCGCGCTGTTCGCGGTCGATTCCTATTGGCGCGACCTGGTTTCCTTCACCTGGACCCTCAAAACCGTGGAGGGCCGCGAAGGCGTGGCCGGCCTGCTCGGCGGATGCCTGGACAGCACCGATCCCCGCGGGTTCCGCACGACCGAACCGGCCACCGAGGCCGGCGGCGTGACGGAGGCCTGGATCGAGTTCGAAACCGCCGCCGGCCGGGCGAAGGGCTACCTGCGGCTGAAGGACGAGGGCGCGTGGACGTTGCTCACGACCCTGCGCGAGCTCAAGGGGTTCGAGGAGCCGGAGCGCGACCGCCGGCCCCGGGGCGTCGACCACGGGGTGGTCCGGGGCCGCCGCTCCTGGGCCGAGAAGCGGGCCGACGAACGGGAGCGGCTGGGCGCCGAACAGCAGCCGTACGTGGTCGTCATCGGCGGCGGGCAGGGCGGCATCGCCCTCGGCGCGCGGCTGCGGCAGCTCGGGGTGCCCGCGCTGGTCGTCGAGCGCAACGACCGGCCCGGCGACTCCTGGCGCAACCGGTACAAGAACCTCTGCCTGCACGACCCGGTCTGGTACGACCACCTGCCCTACCTGCCGTTCCCGGAGAACTGGCCGGTGTTCGCGCCCAAGGACAAGATCGGCGACTGGCTCGAGATGTACACCCGCCTGATGGAGGTGCCGTACTGGACGAGGTCCACGGTCACGTCCGCCTCGTTCGACGAGCAGGCGCAGCAGTGGCGGGTCGTCGTCGACCGCGACGGCGCGGAGGTGGTCCTCACGCCGCGCCACCTGGTGTTCGCGACCGGCGTGTCCGGGAAGCCGAACGTCCCGTCGCTGCCCGGCATGGACGTCTTCGAAGGCGACCAGCACCACTCCTCGGCGCACCCGGGCCCGGACGCCTACGCCGGGAAGAAGGCCGTGGTGATCGGCTCGAACAACTCCGCCCACGACATCTGCGCCGCCCTGTGGGAGCACGGCGCCGACGTCACCATGGTGCAGCGGTCCTCCACGCACATCGTGAAGTCGGATTCGCTGATGGAACTGGGCCTCGGCGACCTGTACTCCGAGCGCGCGGTGCGGTCCGGCGTCACGACCGAGAAGGCCGACATGATCTTCGCGTCGATCCCGTACCGGATCATGCCCGCGTTCCAGACCCCGGTGTACGACCGGATCCGCGAGCGGGACGCGGACTTCTACGCGCGGCTCGAAGCGGCCGGCTTCGAGCACGACTGGGGCGACGACGGGTCCGGGCTGTTCCTGAAGTACCTGCGCCGCGGCTCCGGCTACTACATCGACGTCGGCGCGGCGGAACTCGTGGCCGACGGCAGCATCAAGCTCGCCCACGGCCAGGTCGACCACCTCACCCGCGACGCCGTGGTCCTGGCGGACGGCACCGAACTGGAGGCCGATCTCGTCGTCTACGCCACCGGCTACGGCTCGATGAACGGCTGGGTGGCCGACCTCGTCGGCCAGGAGACGGCGGACAAGGTCGGCAAGTGCTGGGGCCTCGGCTCCGCCACGACGAAGGACCCCGGCCCATGGGAGGGCGAGCAGCGCAACATGTGGAAGCCCACGCAGCAGGACGGATTGTGGTTCCACGGCGGGAATCTGCACCAGTCCCGGCACTACTCGCTGTACCTGGCCCTGCAGCTGAAAGCGCGCTACGAAGGGATCCCGACGCCGGTGTACGGGCTGCAGGAGGTGCACCACCGGTCCTGAGTCGCCTCCCTTGCGCCGTTAAGGACTCCTTACCCGCGTTGGACGCGGGTAAGGAGTCCTTAACGGCCAGTCCCCAGGCCCGCGATCAGGAGGCCGAGCGCGTACCGGCAGTCGTCCTCGACGGTGGCGCCCGACGCCCGGCGTTCGCGCAGCCCGCGGGCCATCAGCGGGAACGGGAACGTCTCGGCGGAGATCAGCGCCTCCTCGTCCGCGACGGCCGGGCGGGCCTGGTCCTCGGCGGCCCGGCCGAGCACGAGCTGGATCAGCACCCCGGACGCGCGCGTCGCGTCGGCGGCCGGGAAGCCGGCGTCGAGCAGGACCGCCACCGTCCGTTCCGCGAAGTCCCCGAGGGCGCGGGCGGCCATCAGGTCCGCGCCGAGCGCGACCAGCGCCGCGTCCCGGCGGGTGACGAGCGCGGTGTGCAACGCGAGGCCCGCGTCCGCCAGCCAGTCCTGCCACCGGCCGTCCTCGACCGGCGGCAGGCCTTCGACGACCGGGCGGACCAGCGCGTCGGTCATGTGGTCGAGCAGTGCGCGCTTCCCGCTGAAATGCCAGTACAGCGCGGGGGCCTGCACCCCGAGCCCGGCCGCGAGCCGGCGGACGGTCAGCTTGTCGAGGCCTTCGGCGGCCACCAGGTCCCAGGCGGCGTCCACGGTCGCGGCCACGTCGATCGGCATGCTTGACACCTTAACATGTTAAGGACAGGCTTCTCCTTAACATGTTAAGGAGGTTTCGGATGGACATCGACGTACTGGTGGCGGGAGCCGGGCCGGTCGGCTTGTTCCTCGCCGCGGAGCTGCGGCTGGCCGGCGCCCGGGTGACGGTCCTGGAACAGCTCGCGACGCCGTCGACGGCGCGGAAGGCGCGCGGGATCGGGGTTCTGGCCACGGAAGCGCTGGCCCGGCGTGGCCTCGGCGCGCGGCTGGCCGAGGCCGACGTCGAGGGAACCCGCGACCTCGAACGCGAGCACGGCAGCGTCCTCGGCCACTTCGCGGGCATCCACAAACTCGACCCGGCGCTGGCCGACCCCGGCCGCCACGCGACGCGCATCTGGCAACCGGAGCTGGAGCGGCTGCTGTCCGGGCACGCCGAATCCCTCGGCGTCCGGGTGGAGCGCGGCCACGAGGTCACCGGGTTCGTGTCCGATGTGGACGGTGTCACGGTCACCGCCCGCGCCGAGGCCGGGGAACGCCGGTTGCGCGCCGCCTTCCTCGTCGGCTGCGACGGCGGGCGCAGCACGGTCCGCAAGCTCGGCGGCTTCGCTTTCCCCGGCACACCACCGCTGCTGCGGACCGTTGCCGGACGCGTGCGGTTCGCCGAACCGGCCGGCGTCCCGGCAGCGGGCCGCTATCCGACGGGCGACTTCCTCCGGGGCGGGGACCTCGCGGGGGTGACCGAGCCCGCCACGGCCTCGCCCGAGGCCAAGGGACCGGTGTCCCCGGCCGAGCTGGCAACGGCCATCGAGCGGGTCACCGGCGTCCCGGTGCCCGTCGAAACGGTGGACGACGGGCGCCGGTTCGGCGACCAGGCCCGGCAGGTCACGGAGTACCGGCGGGGCCGCGTGCTGCTCGCCGGCGACGCGGCGCACGTGCACTCGCCCAGCGGCGGCCAGGGCCTCAACCTCGGCCTGCTCGACGCGGCGAACCTCGGCTGGAAGCTGGCCGCCGTGGCCGCGGGGACGCTGCCGGACGCCGTGCTCGACACCTACGGCGCCGAACGGCACCCCGCCGGGGCGGCGGTGCTGCGCAACACGCGGGCCCAGTCGGCGTTGCTCGCGCCCGGCGCCCACGTCGACGCGCTACGCGAGATCCTCGCCGAGGTCCTCGACCGGCCCGGCGCGAACCGGTACTTCTCCGAGCTGCTCTCCGGCACCGGGCTGCGGCACGATTTCCCTTACGCCGCCGGGCTTCCCTCGTACGTCGGGCAGCACTCCCCCGACCTGGAACCGGTAAACGACGATGGCCGCCGGTCGCGGCTGTCCGAGCACACCCGGACTGGGCGCGGGCTGCTCCTGCTGGGCCCCGGGGATCGCGGTCTGGCCGCGGCTGCCGACGGCCGCGTGGACGTGCTGGCCGTGCGGGACCCGCCTTCCCAGCTGATCCGGCCCGACGGCGTGGTCGCCTGGGCCGGGGATCCGGCGGTTCTGCCGATCGCGCTGGACACCTGGTTCGGCCGATCCCGGTAACTCTGGTGGGACAGAACACCAACCCGGCCCGGGGTTTCGGCGGTGAACCGATGCCCCGGGCCGGGTTGGTGGGTTACTGCTGGGAGCAGGTCAGCTGCCGGAGCCGCTGGCCGGACCCATGGGCTACCGCTCGAGGTGCGTCAGCCGACGGGACCGCTGGCCGGGACCACCGTCACGTCGTGCTGCTGGCCGGTCTGGCCGATGACGGTGACCGTGAGCTTGTCGCCCGGGTGGTGGGTGTCCATCAGGTTGGTGAGCGCGGTCGCGGAGTTCACGGCCTTGCCGTCCAGTGCCGTGATCACGTCGCCGCCGGTGAGGCCGGCCGTGGCCGCGGGGCCGCCCGCCACCACGTCCTGGACCTGCGCGCCCTGGCTGCCGGTGCTCTGGCCGGTGCCGCTCTGGCCCTGTCCCTGGCCGAGGCCGCCCTGACCGGTGCCGCTCTGGGCGCCGGCGTCGCTGACCGAGACGCCGAGGAACGCGCTCTGTCCGATGTGGACGGTGTCGGACGCGGTGCCCCCGACGATCTGGTGCGCGAGCGTGAGCGCCTGGGCGATCGGGATCGCGAAGCCCTGGTGACCGGTGCTCTGCTGGCCGGAGCCTTGCTGGCCGTCACCCTGCTGTCCCGAACCCTGCTGGCCGTCGCCCTGGCCGAGGCCGCCCTCGCCCTGCCCCAAACCGCCCTGGCCCAGGCCGCCCTGTCCTTGACCCAGCCCGCCTTGACCCTGGCCGAGCCCGCCGCGGCCCTGGCCGCCGTTGAACTGGTAGCCGGCCGACGCGGCGGTGTCGACGCCGATCACCTGGCCGTTGGCGTTCACCAGCGCGCCGCCGGAGTCGCCGGACTGGATGTCGGCGTCCACCTGGATCAGGCCGGTGAGCTGCTCGGAGGAACTGCTGGACTCGTCGGAGGCGGTGATGGACTGGTTCAGCGCCGTCACCTTGCCCGCGGCGGCGCTCGGGGTGCCGCCGGTGCCGCCGGCGTTGCCGATGCCGACCACCGCGTCGCCGACCTGCACCGACGACGAGTCGCCGAGTGACTCCGTGGCCAGGCCGGACGCGTTGGCGAGCTTGATCACCGCGATGTCGTGGCTGCGGTCGTAGCCGAGCACGGAGGCGGTGTAGGTCTTGCCGTTGCCGATGTCGGTCACCTTGATGCTGGTGGCGCCCTCGACGACGTGGTTGTTGGTGAGGATCTCGCCGTCCGCGGTCAGCACGATGCCGGTCCCCGCGGCGGCGGCGCCCTGGTAGCCCAGCTCGGTGTTGATGTCGACCAGGCCCGGGTTCACCTTGCCCGCGATCGCGGACGGGTTGATCGACGTGCTCGACGTCCCGCCCGGCGCGCTCTGCGAGCCGAAGTTCTGGTTGCCGCTCGCCGAGGACCCGCCCGGGGTCCAGACGAAGTGCCCGACGCCCAGCCCGAGCACCACGGCCAGCCCGATCGCCCCCACGGCGATCGCCGCGCTCCGCAACGGCCGCTTCGCCTGCTGCGGCCGGTGGTACGGCGTCTGCGGGAACTGCTGCGTGCCCGGGTACGCGCCGTACGCCGGGTATTGGGCGCCCGGGTACTGGTAGTGGGCGCCGGCCTGTGGGCCGCCCGGGTACCCCGCCGGCCCGGCCGCATACCCGGCACCGCCGGGCTGGCCGCCGGGGTAGTCAGCGCCGCCCTGTTGCCCGGCGGCGTACTCGGCCCCGGCCTGGTACGGGTATCCGGCCTGCTGCGCGGAGCCCGGGTATCCCTCGTAACCCTGCGGCGAGCCGCCCACGGCCTGACCGCCCGTGGCCTGACTGCCCAGCCCTTGCCCGCCGAGTCCTTGCCCGCCCAGTCCCGGCGCCTGTCCGCCCGGCGCTTCCCCCGCGCCCTGGGCCGACCACTCCTGACCGGGCTGCCCGGCCTGGTTCCGGTGGTCCTGCGGTCCCCACTGCCCGCCGGTCGCTCCCGGCTCCTGCTCGTTCATGTCCCGCTCCAGCATCGTCGTGGTCCGGCTGCCGCCAGGGACAAGAACACACCCCGTACCTGAGATTTTCCTTGCCGTGCTCCGTGCAGAACCTGTGGAGTTCGCCCGGGAGCCGGGAACACCCGGCAAATCTCCCCCATACCCACCAAATCAGGCAGTCCGTGGACCCGGCCGCACCGGCCCCGTGGCATTGCTAACTTGGGAGCATGAGCGAGTTGATCGAGGACGAGGCGGTCCGCGCCGAGCGGCTGCTGGACGCGCAGGCCAAGGCGGTCGAGCTGTTCGCGCAGGTGCAGGAGCGGGGCATCCTCGCGCCGGGTGTGCGCGAGGTCGAGGCGAGTGACGCCGTCCGCGACCTCGCCGGGGAGCTGTTCGGCGTGAAGCGCTACTGGCACAAGCGCATCGTGCGCGCCGGGGTCAACACGCTCAAGCCGTACCGCGAGAACCCGCCGGACCGCGTGATCGGCGAGGACGACATCGTGTTCGTCGACTTCGGCCCGATCTTCGAGGAGTTCGAGGCCGACTTCGGCCGGACGTTCGTGCTCGGCGACGACCCGGTGAAGCACCGCCTGCGCGACAGCCTGCCGGTGGTGTTCGACGCGGGCCGCGAGTACTTCGAGACGCACCCGGACGTCACCGGCGCCGAGTTGTACGCGCACGTCACGAAGCTCGCCGAGGAGGCGGGCTGGACGTTCGGCGGCGCGCACTCCGGGCACCTGGTGGGCCAGTTCCCGCACGAGAAGATCGACGGGGCCAAGATCGAGTCCTACATCGCGCCGGGCAGCGACCGGCCGATGCGCGGGCCCGACCGCAACGGGCAGGTGTCGCACTGGATCCTCGAGGTCCACCTCGTCGACCAGGAACGGCAGTTCGGCGGGTTCTTCGAGGAGCTGCTCGACCTCGGCCACGAGCGGTCCTGAACCGCGAAAACCGGTGTGTTCCGCATTCCATTCAGCCGCGCGCGACCTCGCCGGGCAGGGTGCCGTCCACGTCGGTGAAGCCGTAGCGCACGGCCAGGTCCGGGGTGGTCTCGACGCCACCGGAGTAGGTCATCACGGCGGGGTCGGCCGCCAGCGCCGTGATGCCGCGGCCGACGAAACGCGGCGACTCCGCGGCCCCGATGTCGAACAGGCCGCTGCCGGGGATCTCCAGCACCGCGCGGCCGTCCCCGGCGGCGCGGGCGCCGAGCGCGAGCAGTTCGGTCCGCACCAGGCCCGGCCACACGGAGACGACGGCGACGTCGTGCGGCCTCAGCTCCAGGGCCAGGTCCGCGGTCATCTTGTCCACGGCCGCCTTTCCGACGCCGTACACCGTGTTCTGCTGGTACGCCGCCGCGCCGGAGGAAGACACGTTGACGATCAGCCCGCGCCCGGCGGCGAACAGCAGCGGCGCGGCGAACACACTCGCCACGTAGTGCGAGCGCGCCCCGATGCCCACCACCTCGTCCCACACGGCCACCGGCAGTTCCCAGAACGGCCGGTTGATCCACGCCGCCAGGTCCGACGCCGAGAAGACGTTGTTCACCAGCACATCAAGACTGCCGCGCTCCTCGCGGACGCGCGCGAAGACCGCCTCAACCTGACTGTCGTCGTGGTGGTCACATAGCACCGCGACGCCGGTGCCGCCGAGGGCGGTCACCTCGTCGGCCGTCTCGCCGATCGTGCCGGGCAGCGGCCCGGCGGAGGTGCTGCGCCCGGTGACGTAGACCGTCGCCCCCGCGGCGCCGAGTTCGAGCGCCACGCCCTTGCCCACGCCCCGGCTCGCACCCGTGACGACGGCGGTCTTCCCGGCCAGTGGTCGGTTCATCGGTCTCCTTCGCTCGGCGTCCTCCCTTTTGATCATGGCCCGGCCGCCGCGCTGAAACCAGCAGTGGCCCCGCTCCACCCGGAGCGGGGCCACCGTCGTCACTGGATTTCAGTACCGGAACTGCTGCAGCTGCCGCCCGTCGGACGAGGGGACCCAGCCGGTCCGGGTGGCGGGGTCGAACTGCGCCGAGCGCTCGGTCAGCGAGTTGTACTCGCCGCCGAACGGGCTGGACACGAAGTTCAGCCCCGAAGCCGTCGACACCTGCTTGCCCGTGACCAGGTCCATCACCGCGAACTGGCTGGTCGCGTTGTTGTCCGTGTTCACCCCGCCCGGATGGCCGAACGGCGTGAGCACCGGCGGCGTGCGGAACGCCACCAGCCCGAGGTGGTGCGCGGAGTCGACGGCCAGGAACCCGCCCTGCTGCTGGCGGACGGCGGTCGTGCCCGCCGACGCGAGCGTGTCACCGGTGACTGCGGCCAGCGAGGACGTGCCGACGATGTTGACGCTCACCGACCGGTAGGTCAGCTGGTACAGCTTGTTCGCGCTCTCGTCGAAGGCGAGCCCGCCGGCGCAGATGCTGCCCGCGTCGGACGGCCGGATCACACCGGAGTCGAGGTTCAGGCTGGCCACCGCCATCGCCCCGCCGCCGAAGCAGATCGCGCTGGTGCTGGCCCGCGAGAGGTACACCAGCCCGGTCGTCCGGTCCAGCTCGATCATCTTGAACCCGCCCGCGGGCGCGCCCGGCGGATCGGCGGGCAGCGGCGTGCCGAGCTTGCCGTCGCCGAGGGCCAGCGGCAGCACGACATCGGCGTTGTCCGACGTGCGCTTGGCCAGGATCGCCGCGCGGTGGCGGGTGGGGTCCACCCGGCCGCCCTGCACCGTGTAGCCGTCGGCGGCCGCGGTGCCGACCGGCTTCGCCGTGGCCGTGTCGTAGGTCTCCAGCGACGAGCCGGTGCCGCTGAAGTGCAGCAGCGCCAAGCGATCCGCGTCCGCGCCGAGCACCTGGTACCCGCTGTCGGGCGACGGGTCGCTGGTGACGACCCGGCCGTACGTCCCGGCCGCCGCGTTGTACTCCCGCACGGACTCCCCCGCGCCAGGATCACGCAAGGCGACGTATGACGTGCCTTGCGCGGCCGCGGCGAAGCTCGTCACCGCGGTGTCGCCGGGCGCGTAACCGTCGTCGAAGGTGAGGAACGACGTCGGGGACGCCTGGCCGAGGACCCGGCCACTGCGGTCGGTGGCGAACACACGGACGTTGTACGACAGCGAGCCGCCGAGCCCGAGCTTCACCGCATCGAGGTCAGTGACCCCGTTACGCGACGGAAGCTGTTGGTAGGCAACCGATCCCGCACTCGGACCGCCCTGGTCCCGGCGGTCGCCGTTGGCGTTCGTGACGGTGTTGAGCGCGTTGAACAGCGTCGGCGCGGGCGCCGAGACCTCGACCGCGGCACCCGTCGCGCCCGGGACACCGCGGACGTCGTAGCCCAGTGAGAAGCCCGGTGCGGCGCGGGTGATCTCCACGTTGTGGGCCATCGCGCCACCGCCGGCAGCGAGCGTCGGCGCGTCCGGCCGCCGCTCGCCGGTGCCGCCGACGCGGACCGCGGTGAACTCGCCGTAGATCGGGTTGCCCGCGTTGCCGGTCACCGAGCGCTGCACGATGCCGACGCCGTAGACCCCGGCGCCGCCCGCGAACGCGGTGGCCGGGACCAGCACGTCACCCGAGGTCGCGGTGAGCGGCGCGACGAAGCCGGTGCCGAACAGCGGCGCGGTCACCGGGTTCCAGTGCCCGAGCGTGGAGACGACCAGCTGCGGGTTGGACAGGTTCCGCACGCCGGTGAGGTCGTAGTGCACCTTCACCGCCTGGCCCGGGGCCACGGTCGCGGGCGCCACCGGGGCCTGGGCTTCGGCATACGCGCCGTCGGTCGGGCCGAAGGTCAGCGTCTGCTTGACGGAGGCGGCCACCCACGGCCCGAGGCGGACCTCGAACGTGACCGGCACGGAACGGTCCTCTGTGGACAGTACGGGCAGGCCGGCGGCGGTGAGGATCTCCGTCGGCGTGAGCCGGACGGCGGGGACGTTCGCGGTGAACTCGTGCCCGCCGACCTTCAGCGCGTACGAGGCGCCCGGGGGCGCGCCCACCACGTCGGCGCCGACCGTGACCGGGCCGAGCAGGCCCTCACCGGTGCCGTCGGTCTGGAGGTCGATCCGGCCGCTGTCGGCGTTCTCGAGGAACTGGCCGCCCAGGCCGCCGGTGGTGACCCGGTGCGCGACCGAGACCCGCGAGATCGACGGGGCCCGCCAGCCGCCGAGCACGGACTGCACCGCGGCGGTGACGTCGATCTGCGGCCCGACCGTCACCGGCCGGTCGGCCTGCGGCGGGCTCGCCACCGGCCGCGCCGTGTGCTCCAGCACCGAGCGGACGGCGGCCGGGTCCATCGGCCGTCCGGTGGTCTTGGCCGCCTGCAGCACCACGGCCGCCGCGGCCGCGGTCATCGGCGCGGACGCCGAAGTGCCGCCGTTGAGCACCGGCGTCACGTCGTGGGCCGAACCGCGGAAGGTGTGCTCGTAGACGAGGATCCCGTCGCTGGGCGCGGAAACGTCGACGCGCGTGCCGAAGCCGGAGGAGAAGTTGCCGCCGCCGTCGGTGCGCGTGGTGGCGAAGGTCGGGTTGTGCGCGGCCGGGCCGCCGGCCCGCTGCGGCACCGCGAGGGTGTCGTCCAGCGTGGTGCCGCCGACCGCGATGGCGCCGCTGTCGGCGACCTGGCTGGGCGTGGTGGAGAACGCGTCGTCGTTGATGTCGGTGGTGGCGCGGGCGTCGCGCGTGACGTCGGTGGGCGTGCTGCCGCCGTCCGGGCCGACCGCGGCCGGGGTGTAGAGCCGGGTGCCGTCGTTGGAGGAGACGGTGACGACGATGTGGTACTGGCGCACGATCGTCGCGATCACGGCCTGGGTCACCGGGTCGTCTTCGAGGTAACGGCCGGGGAAGCCCGCGGTGTCGGTGCCGAAGCCGAGGCTCGCGGTGATCACGTCCGGCCGCGGCGTCTGGCGCGCGGCGGCCATCAGCGCGACGGCGATCTGGTCGGTGGTCGGCTGCTGCGGGACGACGAGCCGGTACTGCGCGCCGGGCGCGATGCCGAGCAGGTCGGTCAGGCCGGACCCGGTGGCGCCGGGGCGCTGCCGGTCGTGCGGCAGCGGGGCCATCACGCCGAAGTCCAGCAGCACCTCGCCGAGCCCGGGGTCCTGCTGCTCGGCCGAGCCGAGCGGGTCGAGCCGGCCGGACGGGCTCGCGGTGTAGGTCGGGATCAGCGGCATCGACGGCAGGTCGAGGTAGCGCTGCCCGTTCTGGACCACGGTGGTCGGGCCGTAGGTGCTGACGTAGCCGTCGCCCGCGTCGGCCATCGACTGGTCGGTGAGGTCGCCGACGGAGACGTTGGTGATGATCTCGCCGGCGCCGGGCAGCTTGCCCGGCAGCAGGCTGTACGCGCCGAGCGCGTTGGTGCCGCCGGCGTTGAGGTAGCTCTGGGCCGACGAGGTCACGCCGTAGTTCGAGGGCACCGGCGAGGGCGGGTTCTGGTGCGCCTGCGGCAGTTTCGCGGCTTTCACCGCGGGCTGCGGCACGGGCACCGGGCCGGTGGACATCGCGGAGACGCGCCGGTTCGGCTTGGCGCTGACGACACCGGGGGTGGCGGCGAGTGTCTTCGCCGCGGCCGCCGGGTCCTGGCCGCCGAGGTGGACGAGCACCGTCTTCGCCAGCGCGGGCACGTCGGTGGCGTCGGGGAACACCGGCTCGACGGAGGTGGCGCCGACCTTGCCGAAGGCCGCGTTCACACCGTCATCGGACGTCTTCGCGGCGCGGCGGCCGGCCGCCAGCGGGGCGCCGGTGATGGCGGTGTTGCCCGCGAGCTGCACCAGCACGTCGCCGGGCTGGGCGGGAGCGGTGGTCTGCGTGAAGGTGGCGCGCACGGCGTCGTCGGACGGCTCGAAGCCGCCGAGGGCCGAAGTTCCTTGCGGCAGCGCGAGAACGGTCTTCGCGAGCTGCTTTCCGTGGGCGTCGGCGCGGGTCGCGGTGCCGTCGGCGTCGAGGGTGATCGCGCCGCCGTCCGGCATCGCGATGTGTCTGGACGGCGGGGCCTGCGGTTCGGGTGGCGGGGCGGCGGTCGCCGGCGCGGCGGTGACCGCGGCGATGGTGACCGCCGCGGTGACGACGGCGAGCAAGCCGCGAAGCGGGTTCGTCTGCACGACGCTCCCTTTCTCGGGGTTCGGGGGGCTGGGATTCGGGGACTGGGCGGAACGACGGTGTTCGCCCAGTGATCGGATCAATTTCCCAGTCCGCGCGCGGCTGGCGCAAGATAGCCACCATGACCAATAGTCGCCAGGTGGCAGGTTCCCGCCAGCAGCTGCGGGACCTGGACGCGCTCGGCATCCCGGCCGCGGACGCGCGTGTGTACACCGCTTTGCTGGGCCATCCGCGCACGCGGGCCGTGGACCTGGCGGAACAATGCGGACTTTCCGCCCAGCAGGCGTCGCGGGCGTTGTCGCGGCTGGCCACGGGCGGGCTCGCGAGCCGGGTGCCCGGACGGCCCGCGCGGTACCTCGCCGCGCCGCCGGACATCGCGCTGGGCGGGCTCGCGGCCGAACGGGCCGCCGAGCTGCGCGGCGCGCGGGCCGCGATCGAAGACCTGATGGAGGTCCACCGGGAGGCCAGCCGGTTCACTCACCCGGCCGAGCTGGTCGAGGTCGTCACCGGCGCCGAGAACATCGACAGCCGGGTCCGCCGGCTGCAGGACAGCGCCCGGACGCAGATCCGCGGCTTCGACCGGCCGCCGTACGTCAGCGCGCCCGGCGGGAATCTCGGCCACGAGCACCGGCGGCTGACCGACGGCGTCGCCTACCGCGTGATCTACGACCGTGAGGCGATCGCGCTGCCCGGCCGGCTGCACGGCGACATCCTGGTCAGCGGCACCCACGGCGAGCGCTCGCGGGTGCGCCCGGAGCTGCCGATCAAGATGGTGCTGGCCGACGAGCAGACGGCCGTGATCCCGATCAGCTCCTCACCGCACGTGGTGGACGCGGCGTACATCATCCACGCGTCCGCCCTGCTCGACGCGCTGGTGACGCTGTTCGAAGCGGAATGGGACCGCGCGGTGCCGCTGAACGAGGCGCTGAGCCACGACTCCCCCGGCAGCGACCCGGAGACGAACGAACTGCTGGCGTTGCTCGCGGCCGGCCAGACCGACGCCGGCATCGGCCGCGCGCTGGGCTGGAGCCCGCGCACCACCCAACGCCGGGTCCGGCGGCTGATGACCGAGCTGAACGCCACCACGCGCTTCCAGGCCGGGATGAACGCCCGGGAGCGCGGCTGGCTCTGAGCCGCGGGAAACTCGGGAAACCCTGTGGCGCCTGGATTTCTACGCCGTCACAGGCCAGAAGACGGGAACTCGCCCGGCCCGCCGAAGCGGGCCGGGCGAGTCCGCGGAGATCCGCGCCAACGCGATCTCCGCCCGCCGCCGCGGAGCGGGCAGCTCCACGGCGGCGTCCGGGGCACGGCGGCAAAGCAGGGTGGGCCTGCCCGCGCCACGCACGGCCGATCCCTTGTCCGCCAAGGACTTCTCAGCTCACGTGCACGTAGTCCACCACGAGCTGCTGCGGGAACTGCGTGCTGCCGTCCGGGTCGCCCGGCCAGTCGCCGCCCACGGCGAGGTTGAGGATCAGGAAGAACGGGTGGTTGTACACCCACTGGTTGCCGTTGAGGTCCGCCGGTGTGCGGGTCTCGTAGGCGTTGCCGTCCACCGACCACGTGATGCTCTCGCCGTTCCAGTCCACCGCGTAGGTGTGGAAGTCGTCGGAGAAGTTCGGGCCGTTGTACGCGGCGCCGATGCCGTTGGCGCCGGAGTAGCCCGGGCCGTGGATGGTGCCGTGCACGGTGGTCGGCTCCTTGCCGATGTTCTCCATCACGTCGATCTCACCGTCGGTAGGCCAGTTGCTGCCGCCGAGCATCCAGAACGCCGGCCACATGCCCTGCCCGCGCGGCAGCTTCATCCGCACCTCGATGTGCCCGCCGCCGGTGGAGAACTTGCCCGAGGTGTTCAGCCGCGCCGAGGTGTACTCGCACGCGCCGTACCAGCAGTTGTTGCCGGAGTTCTCCTTCTTGGCGGTGATGACCAGGTGGCCCTGGCCGTCGAGCGCCGCGTTGGAGGCCCCGGAGGTGTACCACTGCCGTTCGTGGTTGTTGCCGCCGTTGTCGCCGGTCTCGTAGGTCCACTTCGAGCCGTCGGCCGGGCTGCCCGCCGGACCGTCGAAGTCGTCGGTGAACTGGTCCAGGACCTTCGCCGGAGCCGGCGAAGGGGCCGCAGTGCCGGCCGGGGTGAGCGTGACCGCCGCCGCCACCGAGAGCACTGCCGGAATCGCCAGCAGCCGCCACCGGGTGGAGGTCTTAAGAGACTTCATCGTCATCCCTCGTCCCTCGAGGGGAGGCCTGGCGGCGCCGCCCCGGGTTTGTTGTGGATGGCAACAAAGTATGCCCGCGCGGTTCTTCACAGGCAAGACAAGACGTGAGACATTTTCCGACATCGAGACGGGCAGGCCGGATCCGGGGTTCATCCGGGCAGAACCGCCCGATCCACCCGGCGGCAGCCCCCCGCGGCCCCGCCCCGGCAAAGTCCGTTAAGGCCTCCTTACCCGCGTCCCACGCGGGTAAGGAGGCCTTAACGGCGTCCTACTCGGGCAAGGCGGCCGGCCCGGATTCCTCCGTCAGCCACAGCACGCCGCTCGGCGGGAGCTGCAGCACGGCCGACGCGGGCTGGCCGTGCCACGGTTCCTCGACCGCCTCGACCGAGCCGAGGTTGCCGACGCCGGAGCCGCCGTAGGCCTCCGCGTCGGTGTTCAGCAGCTCGGTCCAGCGGCCCGCCGCGGGCAGGCCGACGCGGTAGTCGTGGTGCGGCACCCCGGCGAAGTTGGCGACGCAGGCCAGGCGCGAGCCGTCGGAGCCGATGCGCAGGAAGCTCAGCACGTTGCCGCCCGAGTCGTTCGCGTCGATCCACTGGAAGCCCTCAGGCCGCACGTCGCCGCTGAACAGCGCGGGGGTGTCGCGGTAGACCCCGTTGAGGGTGCGCATCAGGTCGCGCACGCCGCGATGCAGCGGCGCGTCCAGCAGGTGCCAGTCGAGCGAGCTCGACTCCGACCACTCCCGCGGCTGGCCGAACTCGCCGCCCATGAACAGCAGCTGCTTGCCGGGGTGCGCCCACATGAACGCCAGCAGCGAGCGCAGCCCGGCCGCCTTGTTCCAGTCGTCGCCCGGCATCCGCTCCCACAGCGAACCCTTGCCGTGCACCACTTCGTCGTGTGAAAGGGGCAGCACGAAGTTCTCACTCCAGGCGTACACGAGCGAGAACGTCATCTCGTTGTGGTGGAACGCGCGGTGCACCGGCTCGTGCCCGAGGTAGCGCAGCGTGTCGTGCATCCAGCCCATGTTCCACTTGAAGCCGAAGCCGAGGCCGCCCAGGTGCGTCGGGCGCGTGACGCCCGGCCAGGCGGTCGACTCCTCGGCCACCATCACCACGCCCGGGTGTCGCTTGTAGACAGTGGCGTTCAGCTCCTGCAGGAACCGCACCGCGTCGAGGTTTTCGCGGCCGCCGTACTCGTTCGGCAGCCACTCCCCCTCCTTGCGCGAGTAGTCGAGGTAGAGCATCGACGCGACGGCGTCCACGCGCAGGCCGTCGAGGTGGAATTCCTCCAGCCAGAACAGCGCGTTGGCCACCAGGAAGTTGCGCACCTCGTTGCGGCCGAAGTTGAACACGAGCGTGCCCCAGTCCGGCTGCTCGCCGCGGCGCGGGTCCTCGTGCTCGTAGAGCGGGCTGCCGTCGAACCGCGCCAGCGCCCAGATGTCACGCGGGAAGTGCGCCGGCACCCAGTCCACGAGCACGCCGATGCCGCGCTGGTGCAGGTGGTCCACCAGGTAGCGGAAGTCGTCCGGGTCGCCGAAGCGCGAGGTCGGCGCGTAGTAGGAGGTGACCTGGTAGCCCCACGAGCCGCCGAACGGGTGCTCGGCCACCGGCAGGAGCTCCACGTGCGTGAAGCCGGTTTCCTCGACGTACTCGGCCAGCTGGTCGGCCAGCTCGCGGTAGCCGAGGCCGGGCCGCCACGAGCCGAGGTGCACCTCGTAGACGCTCATCGGCGCGTCGGCCCAGTTCGTCGCCTCGCGGCGCGCGGCCCACTCCTCGTCGGCCCAGGTGTACTCGGACTGCGTCACCTTGGACGCGGTGGCGGGCGGGACCTCGGTGGCGAACGCCATCGGGTCGGCCTTCTCGTGCCAGTGCCCGTCCGCGCCGAGGATCCGGAACTTGTAACAGCTGCCGACCGCCACGCCGGGGATGAACAGCTCCCACACGCCCGACGAGCCGAGCGAGCGCATCGGGTGCCCGCGGCCCTCCCAGGCGTTGAAGTCGCCGATCACCCGCACCCCGCGCGCGGTCGGCGCCCACACCGCGAAGGACACGCCCTCGACGGTGCCGTTCGGGGTGTCGTAGGCCCGGACGTGCGCGCCGAGCACGTCCCACAGCCGCTCGTGCCGGCCCTCGCCGATCAGGTGCTGGTCGAGCTCGCCGACGGTGGGCAGCCAGCGGTACGGGTCGTCGGTGACGACGGTGTGCCCGTCGTAGTCCACCTCGATCCGGTAGTCGCCGGGGTGCTCGGGCAGCGGGGCCGCGAACAGCGCGTCGGCCACCCGCTCCAGCGGGAACCGGGCTCCGCCCGCCAGCACCGTGACGGCCTTCGCGCCGGGGTGCAGGACGCGCGCGAAGAAACGCTTGCCGTCCGAGTGCACGCCGAGCACCGAGTGCGGGTCGTGGTGGGACCCGGCGAGCAGGTTGTCGATGTCCTGCGGCGACGGGGCGGCATCGGGCAGGTCCCGGGGAGCCGTGGTCACTGGTCACTCACCTCCGTGCGTGATGCGGGCGATCGCCGCGAGCGGGACGGCCAGCCAGTCCGGCCGGTTCGCGTGCTCGTAGGCGACCTCGTACACCGCTTTGTCGAGTTCGAACGCACGGAGCAGCTCCCCGTGCTCGCGCGGGTCGCCGATCGGCGCGGCGGCGCCCCGGGCGTATCCCTCGCAGAAGGCGGCGCGGTTGCGGCGCGCCCACTCCAGTGCCCGCTCGGTCAGCGCCGGGTCGTCCGGCTGGCCGACGAGCAGTTGCTGGGCCGCGTAGTCGAACGAGCGCAGCATGCCCGCGACGTCGCGCAACGGCGAGCGCAGCGCGTGCCGCTCCGCCACCGGCGCGGCCGGCTCGCCCTCGAAGTCGAGCAGCAGCCAGCCGCCGACGGTGCGCAGCACCTGGCCGAGGTGCAGGTCGCCGTGGATGTACTGCATCGAGATCGGCGTGGCGCCCGGCGGCAGCTCGCGCACGGTGTCGAACGCCGCGCGCAGCTCCGGCACGTGCTCGGCCAGCTCCGGCACGTCGCGGGCGACCTCGTCCAGCCGGTCGGCCATCGCCTTCACGGTGCGGTCCAGCTCGTCGTCGTCCACCGGCTCGGTGCCCAGCGCCGACGCCAGGTCCGCGTGCACCTTCGCCACGGCCGTGCCCAGCCGCTCGGCCTCACCGGCGAAGTCGCCGCCCAGCTCCTCCGGGCGCAGTTCCGGCTCCGCCATCAGGTCGCGCACGCTGGTGGTGGCCATCGCCCAGCCGTCCACGGCGTCGGAGAGGAACACCTGCAGCATGCCGATGGTGGTGGGCTCGCCCGCCAGCTCGCCGGTGATCGAGCCGACCACCTCGGCGATGTGCTCGCAGCCCGCCGCCTGCAGCGCGCGGTGCAGCAGCAGGTCCTTGTTGGTGCCGGGGCTGAGCTTGCGGAACAGCTTGAGGATGTACTGCCCGCCGTAGACGAGCGAGGTGTTGCTCTGCTCCGAGGTGATCGGCCGGCCCCGCAGGCCGCCGGACAGCTGCGCGCCGGGCTCGTGCTCGAAGACGAGCGATCCGGCGCTCTCCTCGGCGACGATCTTGTCCAGCAGCACGGCGGTGAGGTCCGCGTCGCCGCTCGCCTCGTAGAAGTTCAGCCCGCCGTCGGCGCCGATCCAGGACGCCGACGCGATCTCCGGCGGGTGCGAACGACGGCCGACCAGCAGCTGGTACGGCTCCTGACGGTCCCCCTGGATCACCTCGACGACGACGTGCAGCAGCTGCGGGTCACCGTCGAGCAGGACCGTGACCCCGAGCGGCCGCACCGCGGTCACCGGCCGGTCCTTGCCCGCGAACCACCGCTGGGACGGCAACCACCCCGGGAGCTCGGTGACCAGCTCGTCGACCAGGTGACCGGGTTCGGTCAAGGGACTCACCTCATCTCGCCTTCGTCTTCCGGCTCGAGGAGCTGGAACCAGTAGAACCCGTGGCCGGGCAGCGTGAGCAGGTACGGCAGCTCGCCGATGCCGGGGAAGCGGACCCCGCCGGTCAGCTCCACCGGCACGCCGCCGCGGTGCGCGGCGAGGTCCAGCTCCACCGGCTGCGGGAAGCGCGACAGGTTGTTCACGCACAGCACCACGTCCTCGCGCCCGTCCGGGCGCCGCCACTGGCGCTTGTAGGCGAGCACGCTCGGGTTCGACCCGCCGAGGTCCACGAAGTCGCCCTCGGCGAACGCGTGGTGCTGCTTGCGCACCTCGATCATCCGCCGGGTCCAGTTCAGCAGGGACGACGCGTTGTTCGACTGCGCCTCGACGTTCAGCGCCTGGTAGCCGTAGACCGGGTCCATGATCACCGGCAGGTAGATCCGGCCGGGGTCGCAGGCGGAGAAGCCGGCGTTGCGGTCCGGGGTCCACTGCATGGGGGTGCGGACCGCGTCGCGGTCGCCGAGCCAGATGTTGTCTCCCATGCCGATCTCGTCACCGTAGTACAGAACGGGCGAGCCCGGCAGGGACAGCAGCATCGCGGTGAAGAGCTCCTGCTGGTTGCGGTCGTTGTCCAGCAGCGGCGCCAGGCGCCGGCGGATGCCGATGTTGGCCTTCATCCGCGGGTCCTTGGCGTACTCGGAGTACATGTAGTCGCGCTCTTCGTCGGTGACCATTTCGAGCGTCAGCTCGTCGTGGTTGCGCAGGAAGATGCCCCACTGCGTGCCGCTCGGGATCTGCGGGGTCTGCAGCAGGATCTCCGAGATCGGGAACCGCGACTCGCGCCGCACGGCCATGAAGATGCGCGGCATCAGCGGGAAGTGGAACGCCATGTGGCACTCGTCCCCGCCGACCGCCGGGTCGCCGAAGTACTCGACCACGTCCGACGGCCACTGGTTCGCCTCCGCCAGCAGGATCCGGCCCGGGTACTCGTCGTCGACCACCTTGCGGCAGCGCTTGAGGAACTCGTGCGTGCGCGGCAGGTTCTCGCAGTTGGTGCCCTCCTGCTCGAACAGGTAGGGCACGGCGTCCAGGCGGAACCCGTCGATGCCGAGGTCGAGCCAGAACCGCAGCACGTCCAGCATCGCATCCTGGACGTTCGCGTTTTCGTAGTTCAGGTCGGGCTGGTGGGAGAAGAAGCGGTGCCAGTAGAACTGGCCGCGCACCGGGTCGTAGGTCCAGTTCGAGGTCTCGGTGTCGACGAAGATGATGCGCGCGTCGGCGTAGCGGGAGTCGTCGTCGCTCCACACGTAGTAGTCGCCGTACGGGCCGTCCGGGTCCGAACGGGACTGCTGGAACCACGGGTGCGCCTCGGAGGTGTGGTTCAGCACCAGGTCGGTGATCACGCGGATGCCGCGTTTGTGCGCCTCGGTCAGCAGGTGCACGAAGTCGTCCACGCTGCCGAACTCCGGCAGCACGGCGCGCCAGTCGCTGATGTCGTACCCGCCGTCGCGCAGCGGCGAGGCGTAGAACGGCGGCAGCCAGAGGCAGTCCACGCCGAGCCACTCGAGGTAGTCGAGCCGGCCGGCCAGGCCGCGCAGGTCGCCGGTGCCGTCGCCGTTCGAGTCGCTGAACGCGCGGACGAGCACCTCGTAGAACACCGCGCCCTTGAACCAGTGCGGGTTGCTGGGCGCCTGCTCGGCGGACTCGAAGTCGCCCGCCTGCGGTTCGACCAGCATGCCGTCGGCGTCCATCGCCTCCCCGGTGTGGGGCACGCCGTCCAGTCCCAGAGCCGCGTCGGGCCGGTCACCCTCGTCCATGAACTCCACCTCGTCCCGCGTTCGCTGGGTACGTTCGATCGTCCCTGCCGCATGCCGCCGCCGCAGGGTGGTTGGTAGATCCGCTGTTGTTAGTTAGAGCGCGAGCCTTCGCCGGACGGCGACCACGTGGGCGACCGCGCGCCACGGTTCAAGCCGGACGAAGTTCGCCTGACCCCAGTCCCAGGTCTCCCCGGTGACCTCGTCGTGCGCGATCAGCCGCTCGTGCCACTCGAACCCGAGTGCTTCGAGGTCGAGCCAGAGGGTGCCCTCCTGGGCGCCGTGCGGGTCGAGGTTCACCACCGTCACCACGGTGTCGCCGGTGGCCGGGTCCTGTTTGGAGTAAGCGAGCAGCGCGCCGTTGTCGATGTGGTGGAACCGCAGCGACCGCATGCCGTGCAGCGCCGGGTGCGCGTGCCGGATCGCGTTCAGCTTGGTGATCCACGGTTCGAGCGAACGGCCCTCCGCCAGTGCCTTGGCGAAGTCGCGCGGGCGCAGCTGGTACTTCTCCGAGTCGAGGTACTCCTCGCTGCCCGGGCGCACCGGCTCGTGCTCGAACAGCTCGTAGCCGGAGTACACGCCCCAGGTCGGCGCCAGCGTGGCGGCGAGCGCGGCGCGCAGTGCGAACATGCCGGGACCGCCGTGCTGCAGCGACTCGTGCAGGATGTCCGGGGTGTTGACGAACAGGTTGGGCCGGCCGTAGTCCCAGTGCTCCACCAGGTCGACGCCGAATTCGACCAGCTCTTCCTTGGTCGTGCGCCAGGTGAAGTAGGTGTAGCTCTGGGTGAAGCCGAGCTTGGCCAGCCCCCACAGCCGGGCCGGCCGGGTGAACGCCTCGGCCAGGAACAGCACGTCCGGGTGCGCGTCCTTGACCGACTGGATCAGCCAGGCCCAGAAGTCCGGCGGCTTGGTGTGCGGGTTGTCGACCCGGAAGATGCGCACCCCGTGCGACACCCAGTGCAGCACGAGCCGCAGCACCTCGTCGTAGATGCCGCGCGGGTCGTTGTCGAAGTTGACCGGGAAGATGTCCTGGTACTTCTTCGGCGGGTTCTCGGCGTACGCGATCGAGCCGTCCGGCCGGGTGGTGAAGAACTCGGGGTGCTTGAGCACCCACGGGTGGTCGGGCGCGGCCTGCAGCGCGAGGTCGAGCGCGACCTCCAGGCCGAGGCCCTCGGCACGCGCGGTGAACTCGTCGAAGTCCTCCATCGTGCCCAGCTCCGGGTGGATCGCGTCGTGCCCGCCCTCGTCGGCGCCGATCGCCCACGGTGAGCCGACGTCCTCCGGCCCGGCGCCGAGGGTGTTGTTGGGGCCCTTGCGGTTCACTCGCCCGATCGGGTGGACCGGCGGCAGGTAGACGACGTCGAAGCCCATGCCCGCGACCCGGTCGAGTGCCTGGGCGGCGGTGGCGAAGGTGCCGTGCACCGCCTGGCCGTGTTCGTCGACACCGCCGGTGGAGCGCGGGAACAGCTCGTACCAGGAGCCGAACGCGGCGCGCTTGCGGTCGACCCACAGCTTGAGCGGCTTGCCCTTGGTGATCAGCTCGCGCACCGGGAACTCGTGCATGAGCCGGCGGATCTCCGGCGACAGCGCGGGGCCGACGCGCCCGGCCAGGTCTCGCTCGTCGTCGCGCAGCGCCGCCGCGGCGCCGGCCAGCAGGCCGCGCTCGGCCCGGCGGTCGGGGCGGCGGGAAACGCGGTCGAGCAGGCGGGCGCCGTTCTCGAGGTCGTTCTCCAGCTCGCCGGGCCCCTGCCCGGCCGCGATCTTGACCTCCACGGCGTGCTCCCACGTCGCCCAGGGATCGCTCCACGCGTCGACGCGGTAGGTCCACATGCCCTCGGCGTCGGGCACCACCACGGCGGCGAACCGGTCGAGCCCGGTGCCCTGTTCCACCATTCGGGTCTGGCGCGAGACCCGGTCGCCCGGCCCACGCCACGCGACCGTGGCGGAAACCGCGTCGTGGCCCTCGCGCCATACCGTCGCGGATACCGGGAAGTGTTCTCCCACAACGGCTTTGGCCGGATACCGGCCACAGCTCACGGTGGGGGTGACCTCGTCGATACCGAGCCGGCCGGTCATGGCAACGCCCCTTTTAACCGTATTCGTACTGTGCGGACGCGAGCACGGTCAGTCTGCCTGATTCGATCAAAGCCCTTGACAGCGGGGCCTTTCCCGAAGATACCCGCCACCCGGACGGGGGAAACCACTCCGTACGGCCGAAGTTCTTTCACGTTACGGGTTTCGCCGCGCCGGGACCCGCCGCGGCGAAACCGTGAACATCACGCGACTTTTGTGTTTCGCGCCCGCACCGGCGGCCGAAACTTCACTGCCACACCTCCGCCGCCCTCCGCCGCTCTCCGCCGCCTCTCCGCCGCATTGCGGGAAGCGCCCCAATGCCACATTGGTTGCGTTGAACGCACCCAATGTGGCGTTCGGTGCGTTCAACGCAACCAACGCCACATTGGGGTGCTTGAGGCGACCCACCGGACAGGCGAGCGGACGGGGGGCGGGGGACGGGAGACGGACGCGCGGGCGGGAACGAGCGGCACCGTCACGGCGTTTGCGGGCCTTCCACGATGTCGCGGGGAGCGCGCAGCAGGAGCAGTGAACGGGCCTCGACGGTGATCCGGCCCTTCGGCTCCAGCACGCCGGGGTGGGCGGGGGTGCCGTCGGCGGTGCTGGTGTCGAGGGTCGGCTTGTAGGTCTCGCCGTACTCGCGGCTGGGCAGCACGACGTCGAGCGGCTCGTCGCCGGCGTGCAAGACCAGCAGCCACGAGTGGTCGGTGACCAGCGCACCCTCTCGGTTGCGGGCCTGGCTGTTGGAGCCGTCGATCCACAGGCAGAGCGAACGGCGGTCCTCGTCGAACCAGTCGGCCTCGTCGAACTCTTCGCCGTCCGGCCGGAACCACACCAGGTCCGGCTTGCCGGTGACGGTGGTCCGGCCCTCGAAGAACTCCGGCTGGCGCAGCGCGGGGCTCTCGGCCCGGATGCGCACCAGCCGCCGGGTGAAGGCGAGCATCGGCTCCGACGCCGCCGACGGCGTCCAGTCGAGCCAGGACGTCTCGTCGTCGAGGCAGTAGGCGTTGTTGTTGCCGCCCTGGGTGCGCCACATCTCGTCGCCCGCGGTGAGCATCGGCGTGCCGGTGGACAGCAGCAGCGTGGCGAGCAGGTTGCGGGCCTGGCGGGTGCGCAGCGCGAGCACGGCCGCGTCTTCGGTCTCGCCCTCGACGCCGTGGTTCCAGGACCGGTTGTCGTTGGTGCCGTCGCGGTTGTCCTCGCCGTTGTCCTCGTTGTGCTTGTCGTTGTAGGACACCAGGTCCCGCAGTGTGAAGCCGTCGTGGGCGGTGACGAAGTTGACCGACTGCCACGGCCGGCGCAGGTTGTGGTCGTAGAGGTCCGACGACCCGGAAAGCCGGAAGGCTAGGTCGCGGACGCCGGTGACGCCGCGCCAGAAGTCACGCACGGTGTCGCGGTAGCGGCCGTTCCACTCGGCCCACTGCGCGCCGAAGTCGCCGACGCGGTAGCCCTCCCCCGTCGCGTCCCACGGCTCGGCGATGAGCTTGCAGCCCGAGAGCACCGGGTCGGTGGTGATGGCCGTGAGCATGGTCGAGTCGCGGTCGAACATGCCGCCGCGCGGGCGGCCCAGCGTGCTGGCCAGGTCGAAGCGGAAGCCGTCCACGCCCAGCTCCTGCGTCCAGTACCGCAGCGAGTCGGTGACCAGCCGGACGACGGTGGGCGAGCCCGCGTCGAGGGTGTTGCCGCAGCCGGTGATGTCGGCCATGTGCCCGCGCTTGGTGTGCAGGTAGTACGCCGGGGCGTCGAGCCCGCGCAGCGACAGCGTCGGCCCGTCCGGCCCGCCCTCGCAGGTGTGGTTGAACACGACGTCGACGATCACCTCGATGTTGGCCGCGTGCAGCGCCGCCACCATGGTGCGGAACTCCTCGACCTCACGGCCCGGCTCGCTCGCGTAGCGCGGGTGCGGGGCGAAGTAGCCGAGCGGCGAGTAGCCCCAGTAGTTGTGCCGGCCCGCGCGGATCAGCGACGGCTCGTCGGCGAACGCGTGCACCGGCATCAGCTCGACCGTGGTGACGCCGAGCCGGGCCAGGTGCTCGATCGACACCGGGTGCGCGAGGCCGAGGTAGGTGCCGCGCAGCGCCTCCGGGATGAACGGGTGCTGCTCCGTGAACCCCTTCACGTGCACCTCGTAGATCACCGACTCCTCGAACGGCACCTCCGGCTTGGCGCCGGTGTCCGGCCCGCCCGGCGACATCACCACCGAGAGCGGCACGCTGCCCAGTGAGTCCACAGTGGACGCCGGACCGCGGGCCGGGTCGCCGACGAAGCCCTGCGCGGCGTGCAGGTTCGTCAGCCGTCCGGTGACGCGGTAGGCGTACGGGTCCACGAGCAGCTTCGCCGGGTTGCAGCGCAGCCCGCGCGACGGGTCGTACGGGCCGTGCACGCGGTAGCCGTACCGCTGCCCGGGGGTGACGCCGGGGACCAGGCCGTGCCACACGCCGAAGGTGCGCTCGGTGAGCTCGATGCGGCGCTCGGAGCCGTCGTCGGCGATCAGGCAGACCTCCACCGCGTCGGCCACGGCGGAGGTGACGGCGAAGCGCACGCCGCCGGCCTCGGGGTGGGCTCCGAGCGGGAACGGTCGTCCGGCGAGGACCTGGGTGTCGGATGCGGGTCGCGTGGCCATGCCCCGATCCTTGCAAAGACCGGGGCCCGGTGGGACCTGAGCGGGTCCGGGTCAGGGGTGGCCCCTGGCCCGGGCCGCCCTCACGGACCGGTGGTGACCAGCGCGAACGACTCCCCCGGCAGGTGCACGGTGGCCCCGCCCGCGAGGTCGGGCCCGGGCGTGCCCCAGCTCAGCAGCACCTCGCCGGCTGTACCGCCCAGCGGGACGGTGACCTCCTCGGCGCCGAAATTGCACGCCAGCCGCAGCGCGCCGCGGTGCAGCACGAGCCACGACTCGTCCGGCGCGGCCTGCACCACGAGCCCGGCCAGCCGGGGGTCGGCCAGCTCCGGGCGCTCCCGGCGCAACCGGATCAGCGCCTGGTACAGCTCGAGCATCTCGCGGTGGCCGTCCTGCGCCGGTTCGGCCCAGTCGAGCCGGGAGCGGGCGACCGTGGCCGGGTCCATCGGGTCGGGCACGTCGGCCTCGCCCCAGCCGTGCCGGCCGAACTCGCGCCGCCGTCCCGTGCGCACCGCCTCGGCCAGCTCCGGGTCCGGGAACGAGGCGAAGAACTGCCACGGCGTGCTCGCGGCCCACTCCTCGCCCATGAACACCATCGGTGTGTACGGCGAGCAGAACACCACCGCCGCGCCGCAGGCGAGCTTGCCCGGCGAGACGGTGGCCGCGAGCCGGTCGCCGGTCGCGCGGTTGCCGATCTGGTCGTGGTTCTGCAGGTAGGCGAGGAACCGGTGGCCCGGCACCTTGTGTGTGTCGAGGGGGCGGCCGTGCGTCCGCCCGCGGAACGAGGACCAGGTGCCGGCGTGGAAGAACGCCTCGCGCAGCGTCTTGGCGAGCGCGCCCGGCGCGGCGAAGTCGGTGTAGTACCCGCTGGCCTCGCCGGTGAGCCGGACGTGCAGCGCGTGGTGCAGGTCGTCGGACCACTGCGCGCCCAGCCCGTAGCCCCCGCCGTCGCGCGTCGTGACGAGCTTCGGGTCGTTCTGGTCGGACTCCGCGATCAGCGTGAGCGGCCGCCGCAGCGCCGCGGACAGCTCCTCGACCTCGGCCGCCAGCTCCTCCAGCAGGTGCACCGCGCGCTTGTCGACCAGCGCGTGCACGGCGTCGAGCCGCAGGCCGTCGGCATGGAAGTCGCGCAGCCAGCCGAGCGCGTTGTCGAGCACGTACCGGCGCACCTCGTCGGAGCCCGGCCCGTCGAGGTTCAGCCCGGCGCCCCAGTCGGTGGCCCCGGCGAAGTACGGCCCGAACCGGTCGAGGTACGCGCCGGACGGGCCGAGGTGGTTATAGACGACGTCGAGCAGCACGGCCAGCCCGCGCGCGTGGCACGCGTCGACGAAGCGCTTCAGCCCGTCCGGCCCGCCGTAGGGCTCGTGCACCGCGCCCCACAGCACGCCGTCGTAACCCCAGCCCGCGGTGCCGTCGAAGGAGTTCACCGGCAGCAGTTCGACGTGCGTGATGCCGAGGTCGGCGAGGTAATCGAGCCGCTCGATGGCCGAGTCGAACGTGCCGCCCTCGGTGAACGTGCCCAGATGCAGCTCGTAGACGACGCCGCCGGGCAGCTGCCGTCCGGTCCACCCGCCGTCGGTCCACGCGAACGCCGAGTGGTCGTAAACGCGGGAGGCCTCGTGCACGCCGTGGGGCTGGCGCAGTGAGCGCGGGTCCGGCAGTGGCTTTTGGTCGGGCTTTTCGTCGTCGCCGAGCAGGAACGCGTAGTCGGTGCCGGTGACGTCGGCGTGCCACCAGCCGCCGGTGCCGGCCGTCATCTCGTGGTCGGCGCCGTCAACCCGCACCCGCACCCGCTCGGCGTCGGGCGCCCACACCGTGAACATCAGGAATCCCCTCGTACCAGCAAAGCCACCGGGTAGCGGTCGAACAGCGGCGCCGCGGCCGGCCGCTCACCGACCGTGTGGCCGGTGAGCGCATCGGTCCAGACGCCCTCGGTCAGCGGCAGCACGGTGTCGCGCCAGCCGCCGTCGCGCGCCAGCCCGACCGGCAGCCGGGTGACGGCCACGGCCAGGTCCTCGCCGCGCTGGAACGCCAGGAGGTGGTCCGCGGCGGCGCCCTCGGCGTGCAGCGGCCGGTAGCCGGTGAACAGCTCCGGCCGCTCGCGCCGCAGCGTCAGCGTCTTCTGCACCACGAGCAGCTTGGCCGCGCCGGTCTCGTCGACCTCCGGCAGCTCACCGGCCAGCACGCGACCGAGGATCTCGCGGCGTACGGCGTAGTCCACCTCACGCCGGTTGTCCGGGTCCACCAGCGACCGGTCCCACAGCTCGGTGCCCTGGTAGACGTCCGGGATGCCGGGGCCGGCCAGCTGCACCAGCTTCTGGCCGAGCGAGTTCACCCAGCCCGGCCCGCGCACGCGGCCGACGAACGCCTCGACGTCGGCGGCCAGCTCGGCGTCGCCCAGCACCTGCCCCGGCCACGCGGCGACGGCCCGTTCGAACGGCTCGTCGTGGTCGGTCCAGGTGGTGCGGAGCTTCGACTCCTTGGCCGCCTTGTCGAGGTAGCCGGCCAGCCGCTCCGCGCTGATCGGCCACGCCCCGACGAGCGTCTGCCAGGCCAGCAGGTTCAGCGCGGGCTCGTCGATCGGCCGGCGCGCGGTCCACCGCCGGACCGCGGCGGCGAACTCGCCGGGCACCTCCGACAGCACGGCGAGCCGGGCCCGGGTGTCCTCGGAACGCTTGGTGTCGTGGGTGGTCAGCGTGGTCATCGTCGCCGGGTACGCCGCGGCGCGGTTCTCCGCCAGCCCGTGGAAGTCCGCCACGCCGAGGCCGAACCGGTCCGGGTTGCCGCCGACCTCGTTCAGCGCGGCGAACCGGGTGAACCGGTAGAAGGTGGTGTCCTCGGTGCCCTTGGCCACGACCATGCCCGACGTCTGCTGGATCCGCGTGGCCAGCCCGCCTTCGGGCTCGCCGCGCACCTGCGTGTCCAGCGCGTCGAGCGCCGCGCCGAGGTCCGGCCGCCGGGTCCGCGCCAGTTCGAGTGCGGCGGCCCAGTTCTCACCGCCCTCGGGCAGGTACGAGCGGTAGACCGGGAACGCGATCATCACCTCGGCCACCGCGGCCCGCGCGGCCTCGGGCTCCACCCCCGCTGACGGTCCGTCGCTGCCCTGAAGGCCACCTTCAGGGACGTAAGTGCCCTCAAGGTGGCCTTCAGGGCGTCCGGTCAGCAGCGCGGCGATCCGGCGCACCTCGGCGACCAGGATCCGGTCGGTGACCAGGCGGCGGGCCTGCTCCTCGACGGCGTGGAAATCCGTCCGGCCGCCCAGCTCGGCGGCCAGCCGCGTGAACGCGGGGGCGGCGGCCGGGTCGACGAACACCCCCGCGATCTCCCGCAGCGCGTCGTAGCCCGTGGTGCCGTCCACCGGCCAGCTCTGCGGCAGCGCTTCGCCGGGGTGCAGGATCTTCTCGACCACGAGCCACGCGTCCGGCGCGCCCTCGCGCAGGCGTTTCATGTAGCCGCCGGGGTCGGCGAGGCCGTCCGGGTGATCCACGCGCAGCCCCTGGACGTCACCGTCGGCCACCCAGCGCAGCACCTCGCCGTGGGTCTCGGCGAACACCTCGGGCTTCTCGACGCTGACCGCCGCGAGGTTCGTGATGTCGAAGAACCGCCGGTAGTTCAGCTCCGCGTTGCCGCGGCGCCAGCCCACCAGCTCGTAGTGCTGGCGGTCGTGTACCTCCCGCGGGCTGCCGCCGCCGGTGCCGGGCGCGATCGGGAACCGGTGGTCGTAATACACCAGCTCGTCACCCTCGACGGCCAGCTCCGAGACAGCGTCATCGTCACCGAGGACCGGCAGCAGCAGGCGGGCGCGGCTCCAGTCGATGTCGAAGTACCCGGCGTAGGCGGAGTCACGGCCGTGCCGCAGCACGTCCCACCACCACGCGTCGGCCTTCGGCACCTCGACGGCCATGTGGTTCGGCACGATGTCGACGACCAGCCCGAGCCCGGCGTCCTTGAGCCGCGCCGACAACGCCTTCCTGCCCTCTTCGCCGCCCAGCTCGGGCCGCGCGCGCGTCGGGTCGACCACGTCGTAGCCGTGGGTGGAGCCGGGGGTCGCGTCGAGCACCGGCGACGTGTAGAGCGCGCCGACGCCGAGCTCGCGTAAGTAATCGACCAATTCGGCGGCGTCGCCGAAGGTGAACTCCGGCCGCAGCTGCACCCGATAGGTCGAGGAAGGCTTGGTCACGCGTCGTCCTCCCCCGCGGTCCGCTGGAGCACGACCAGCGAGCGCGCGGCCAGGTTCAGCTTGCCGCCGCCGGGCACCAGCTCGCCGTCGGTGTGCTCGACCTGGCCGGTCGCGGTGTCCACGACCACGGTCCACTCGCGGCCGTAGCCGTTGCCCGGCAAGGTCATCGCGATGTCCTCGTAGTGCGCGTTGAACGCCAGCAGGAACGAGTCGTCGACCACGCGCATGCCGCGCGGGTCGAGGTCCGGGATGCCCTCGCCGTTGAGGAAGATGACCACGGACTTGCCGAAGCCGTCGTCCCAGTTCTGCTCGGTCATCTCCTCGCCGGCCGGGGTGAACCAGGCGATGTCGCCCAGCTCCTCGCCCTTGCGGATCGGCTTGCCCTGGAAGAACCGGCGGCGCCGGAACACCGGGTGCCGGCGGCGGAACGCGGTCAGCCCGGCGGTGAACTCGACCAGGTCGGAGTTGGCGGACGCCAGCTCCCAGTCCATCCAGGACAGTTCGGTGTCCTGGCAGTAGGCGTTGTTGTTGCCCTCCTGGGTGCGGCCGAACTCGTCACCGTGCAGCAGCATCGGCACGCCCTGCGAGAGCAGGTTGGTGGCGAGCAGGTTGCGGCGCTGGCGGGCCCGCAGCGCGAGCACCTCCGGGTCGTCGGTCGGGCCCTCGACCCCGCAGTTCCACGAGCGGTTGTCGTCGGCGCCGTCGCGGTTGCCCTCGCCGTTCGCCTCGTTGTGCTTGTCGTTGTAGGACACCAGGTCGTTGAGCGTGAAGCCGTCGTGCGCGGTGACGAAGTTGATCGACGCGAACGGGCGGCGGCCGTCGTCCTGGTACAGGTCCGAAGAGCCGGTGATGCGCGAGGCGAACTCGCCGAGGGTGGCCTGCTCGCCGCGCCAGAAGTCGCGCACGGTGTCGCGGAACTGCCCGTTCCACTCCGTCCACAACGGCGGGAAGTTGCCCACCTGGTACCCGCCGGGGCCGACGTCCCACGGCTCCGCGATCAGCTTCACCTGGCTCACGATCGGGTCCTGCTGCACCAGGTCGAAGAACGTGGACAGCCGGTCGACGTCGTAGAACTCGCGCGCCAGCGCGGAGGCGAGGTCGAACCGGAAGCCGTCCACGTGCATCTCGGTGACCCAGTAGCGCAGCGAGTCCATGATCAGCTGCAGCGTGTGCGGGTTGCGCACGTTCAGCGAGTTCCCGGTGCCGGTGTAGTCCATGTAGTACTGCGGGTCGTCCTCGACGAGCCGGTAGTAGGCCTCGTTGTCGATGCCGCGCATGGACAGCGTCGGGCCCAGGTGGTTGCCCTCGGCGGTGTGGTTGTAGACGACGTCGAGGATCACCTCGATGCCCGCTTCGTGCAGCGCGCGGACCATGCCCTTGAACTCCTGCACCTGGCCGCCCTGCCCGGGCATCGCCGCGTAGCCGTCGTGTGGCGCGAAGTAGCCGATGGTGTTGTAGCCCCAGTAGTTGCGCAGGCCCTTCTGGTCCAGCCCGTGGTCGGTGACGAACTGGTGCACCGGCATCAGCTCGACCGCCGTGACGCCCAGCTTCTTCAGGTGCTCCACCACGGCCGGGTGCGCCAGCCCCGCGTACGTGCCGCGCAGCCGTTCCGGCACGAACGGGTGCGTCATCGTCATGCCCTTGACGTGCGCCTCGTAGATCACCGTCTCGTGGTACGGCGTGCGCGGCGCGCGGTCGCTGGCCCAGTCGAAGAACGGGCTGACCACCAGCGAGTACGGCACGTGGCCCGCGGAGTCGTCGTCGTTGCGCTGCTCCGGGTCGTCGAAGCGGTAGCCGAACAGCGCCTCGGTCCAGTCGACGCCCCGCGAAAGCGCCTTGGCGTACGGGTCGATCAGCAGCTTGGTCGGGTTGCAGCGCAGGCCGCGCTCCGGGTCGTACGGGCCGTGCACGCGGAACCCGTACCGCTGGCCGGGGCCGATGCCGAGCAGGTAGCCGTGGTGGACGAAGCCGTCCACCTCTTCCAGGCGGGCCCGCGTCTCCGTGCCGTCGTCGTCGAACAGGCACAGGTCGACGTGCTCGGCCACCTCCGAGAACAACGCGAAGTTCGTCCCCACCCCGTCGTAGGTGGCGCCGAGGGGGTAGGGCGTTCCTGGCCAGGGCCGCACGGGGCTCTCCTTGGTGCTTCGGTTCCGACGGAGGACTGATCTACCCACCGGGGCGGGTCTCGAACCACGATCCGCTATGGCAGCGGCCGGGCGGCCTTCAACGGGGCGACGGCCGCGTGCACACGGGGATCGGCGAAGAACCCGTCGACGGTGACGGGCAAGGGAATCCGCCAGTTAGGGTACTGGTCGACGGTGCCGGGCAGGTTCGGCTGCCGCCGCTGCCCGACCACGTCCGCGGGCGAGGTCAGGACCAGCCGCGACGCCGCCGAGGCCAGCAGCGTGTGCAGCGCCACGACCAGGTCGCCGTCCGGGATCCCTTCCCGCGCAACGAGGTCCAGCAGCGCGGCGCGCTCGGCCGCGGCCCCGGCGTACTCCTCGGCCACCGGCCGGTCGAGCAGGCCCAGCTCGGCGCGCACCCGCACGTGCTCGGCCGCCAGCCAGCCGGAGACCGTGGGCAGGTCGTGGGTGGAGATGCTCGCCATCGCCTCGGGGTCCCACTCCGCCGGGCGGACGAACGGCTGGCCGGGCGCGTCCCAGTCGCGCTGGAACCACAGCACGGCGGAGCTGAGCAGGCCGCGCGCGTGCATGGTCTCGGTGACGACGTCCTCCACCGTGCCCAGGTCCTCGCCCACCACGACGGCGCCGGCCCGGTGCGCCTCCAGCGCGAGCACGCCGAGCATCGCCTCGGCGTCGTAGTGCACATACGTGCCGCGGCCGGCGGGCTCGCCGGGCGGGATCCACCACAGCCGCCAGAGCCCGGCGATGTGGTCGACGCGGATGCCGTCGGCGTGCTGCAGCACCCCGCGCACGACGTCGCGGAACGGCGCGTACCCGGCCTCGGCCAGCCGGTCCGGGCGCCACGGCGGCAGGTTCCAGTCCTGGCCCTGCTGGTTGAACGCGTCCGGCGGCGCGCCGACGCGGACCTTCGCGGCGAAGACGTCCCGCAGCGCCCAGGTGTCCGCGCCGCCGGGATGGACGCCGACCGGCAGGTCGTGCACCACACCGACCGGCATCCCGGCCTCACGCGCGGTACGGCGGACGTCGTCGAGCTGCTCGTGGCAGAGCTGCTGCAGCCAGCCGTGGAACTCGACGCGCCCGGCCAGCTCCGCGCGGGCCGCGGCGACCTCGGGGCCGGACGGGTCGCGCAGCGGCTCCGGCCACTCACGCCAGTCGGCGCCGTGGACCTCGGCGAGCGCGCCGAACGTCGCGAAGTCCCGCAGGTCGCCGTCCAGCTCGACCGGGCGCGGGTGGTGCGGGCGGAGCAGTTCGAGGGCGCCGCGCTTGGCCGTCCAGACGGCGTCGTAGTCGATCAGGTCGCCCGTGCCGCCGGGCGCGAGGGCGAGCACCTTGGCGCGGGTGTCCTCGTCGGCGTTCGCGAAGGCCTCGGTCGCGGTGACGCGCAGGTAGATCGGGTTGGCGAAGCGGCGGCTGGACGGCGAGTACGGCGAGCGCTCGACCGGGTGCGCCGGGCTGAACGCCTGCACCGGGTTGACCAGCAGCACCCCGGCGTCCAGCTCGGCGGCCGAACGCCCGGCGACCGTCTTGAGGTCGCCGAAATCGCCCATCCCCCACGAATCGCCGGAGTGCAGCGAGTAGAGCTGCAGCATCCAGCCCCACGCGGGCGGCACGTCGGGCAGCTTCGCCGGGACGACGGCGAGCGGTACCCGCTGGTCGGCGGTGACGACGTGGTGCCAGCCCAGCGGCAGGCCGGCGGGCAGCGTGGTGCCGACGTCGCGGGTGGTGCCGTCCTCCAGCTCGACCGTGGCGGCCCGGCCGAGGTCCCGTTCTTGCCCCTCGCGGACGACGAGCGTCGGCGGCAGGGCGGTGCTGTTTTCGTTTTCGCGGACCGTGGCGAGCGCCGCTGCGACGGCCTCGGGGGTGCCGGCGTCGACGTCGAACTGCGCGAGCACCGCGACGACGACTTCGGCCTCGACCTGGACCTCGACCTGGTCGGAGTTCTCGTAGCGGGTGGCCACGCCATAGGCGGCGGCCAGCTCGGCCAGCTCGGGCGGGACGGCGTTCTCGGGTGCCTCGTCGGCGGCGGGGCTCTGCACCGGTCCAGTCTCTCGGGCGGTGCGGTGGCGCGCCAATCGCCCCTCCGGGCGGCACCCGAATGCCGAGCAAACGAAAGCGGTAACCGGCCAGTCGGGGGGCGTGCCGGCCGGTTACCGCCACACCACCACAGAGGGCGGCGCGGGACCGGAATGACGCGTGGCCCGGCAGTTCACCCGTTCGAGTGGTCCAGTCCTGCGGCTGAAGGACTCGTGAGTGGCTATGACGGTTAGAACCGGCATAAGCACTCACGAGTCCTTCAGCGGCCCCGGGTGCAGGTACGGCTCCGGCGGCATCACCGTGCTGTGCGCCCACGCCTGGAAGAACCCCGACAGGTCCTGCCCGGCGTCGTGGGCGGCGAGGCGCTCGAAGTCGGTCCAGGAGGCGTTGCCGTCGCGGTGCGCGGCGGTCCAGTGGTGGAGCAGGCCGAAGAACTTGCCGTCGCCCATGGTGCGGCGCAGCGCGTGGAGCATGAGCGAGCCGCGGTCGTACAGGGCGTAGTCCAGCGGGCGGTCCTTGCCCGGGTCGTACAGCGGCACCGCCCAGTACGCCGCTTCGCCGACGTGCTGGGCGACGATGTCGCGGTAGGAGGCGTCGAGGTCGGCGCCGTTCTCGGCCTCGTCCCAGAGCTGGCCGGTGTACTGGGCGAAGCACTCGGCGAGGCAGCCGTCGCGCCAGTCCGAAAAGGACACCGAGTCGCCGAACCACTGGTGGGCCAGCTCGTGCACGGCGGAGGCGTCGAAGAACGCGCCGTCGTAGGTCGGGCGGGTCTGCGTCTCCAGCGCGAGGCTGCCCTCGGTCGCCTCCGGCGCCACGACGATCGACCCGGTCGAGTCGAACGGGTACGGGCCGAACGTCTTGGCCAGGAAGTCCATGATCTTCGGCACCAGCGCCTCGGAGTCCGGCAGGTAGGTCGTGTTCTGCCCGTACGCGTTGATCACCGGCGTGCCGTCCGCCAGCTTCGACGTGTGCACGGTGAACTTGTCGATCGCCATCGTCGTGGCGTAGGAGACGATCGGGTGATCCTCGTTCCACCGGAACGTCTTCAGCCCGCCGCGCTCCGACGTCGGCCCCGGCAGCCCGTTGCCGATCACCGTCCACTCGGCCGGCACCGTCGCCTCCAGGTGCAGCGCGGCCTTGTCCGACGGGTGGTCGTTCAGCGGGAACCACGCGGTGGCCGAGTGCGGCTCGCCGGTCACGTCGACGCCGCCGCCCTGCAGCTTGTGCCAGCTCGCGCCCATCGGCCGGCCGGAGTAGACGACGCGTACCGCGAAGGTGCTCCCCCGCCGGACGCGCGACGCCGGCGTGATCACCAGCTCGTGCGCGCCCGACCGCGCGACCGCTCGCGCCGGCACCCCGTTCACCGTCACCGAGCTGACGGTGAAGCCCTCCAGGTCGAGGTTGAACCGGTCGAGGTCCTGCTTCGCCGACGCGTGCACCGTCGTGTCGCCGGCGAACGAATCCGGCTTCGCGGGGTCGTAGGAGACCTTCACGTCGTAGCGCGAGACGTCGTAGCCGCCGTTGCCGTCCTGCGGGAAGTACGGGTCGCCGACGCCGTCCGAGCCGATCGCGGGCGGTGGCGCCATACCGAGGGCGGCCGTGCTGCCGGCGACCAGCGCCAGCGCCGCGACCTTGTGCCACAACGGGTTCACTGCTTCTCCTTCAACGATCCGGGGTAGAGGTATGGGGCGGGCGGGATCACGGAGCTGTGCGCCCACGCCTGGAAGAAGCCGCCGAGGTCGTGCCCGTACTCCTGCGCCGCGAGGTGCTCGAAGTCCGCCCACGACGCGTTGCCGTGGCGGTGGGACGAAGTCCAGTCGCGCAGCGTCCGGAAGAACACCGCGTCGCCGACCGTGCGCCGCAACGCGTGCAGCATCAACGGCCCGACGGTGTACGAGCCGCCGTAGAAGGACTCGCCCGGGTCGGCCAGCGGCGTCTTCCAGAAGTCCGGGTCCGACTGGCTCGCGGTGACGGCGGCGCGGTAGTCGGCGTCGAGGTCGTGGCCCTCTTTCGCATCCCGCCACAGCCATTCCGTGTACGTCGCGAAGCACTCCTTCAGGCAGATGTCCGACCAGTGCGCCACCGAAACGCTGTCGCCGAACCACTGGTGCGCGACCTCGTGCACGATGGTGGTGAACTGCGCGGGCGCGACCCCGCCGGGGTACACCGGCCGGTCCTGCAGCTCGAAGCCGCCGCCCTCCTCGCCGGGGTAGAAGATCCCGCCGATCGAGGAGAACGGGTACGGGCCGTAGCGCGCGGTGAGGAAGTCCATCACCTCGGGCAGCCGGTCCTCCAGCGGCTTCGCGGACTCCGCGCCGGCCGTGTAGGCGTCGACGACCTGCGTGCCACTCGCGAGTTTCTTGGTGTAGACGGTCATCTGGTCGATCACGACGCCGGTGAGGTACGACGCCACGGGCTGGTTCTCCGTCCACCCGAACGTCTTCTTCCCGTCCCGCACCACGGGCGGCGACGGCACGCCGTTGCCGACCACGTTCCAGCCCGGCCGGTCCGGCAGAGTCACGGCGAGGTGGAACGTCGCCTTGTCCGACGGGTGGTCGTTCACCGGGTACCAGCTCGACGCGGAGTGCGGCTCGCCGAACGCGTGCACCGCGCCCTTGGCGTCCGCGGTCATCCAGAAGAACCCCGGTGTGCCGGAATACCGCACGCGCACGGTGAAGTGCCGGCCGTGCGGGAGCGGTTTCCCCGGTGTGATCACGAGTTCGTGCTCGCCGGTGCGGGTGAACGCGGCGGGCGCGCCGTCCACCGTCACGCCCTGCACGGTGAAGCCGTCGAGGTCGAGGTCGAAGCGGCTCAGGTCCTGCGTGGCCACGGCGGTGACGGTGGTGTCGCCGGTCAGGAAGTCCGGCTTCGCCGGGTCGTAGCCGATCGCGACGTCGTAGTGGCCGACGCGGTAGCCGCCGTTGCCGTCCTGCGGGTAGAGGGGGTCGCCGAGCCCGTCCGAACCCGGTCCCGGGACGGCGCTCGCGGCGCCGGCGGTGAGGACGAGGATCGAGCCGGTGGCGGCCGCGGCCGCCCATACTCTCGTGAACACGGCGCCAGACTCGCAGAAATCCGGCGGGTACCGGTCAGCAAGTTGTCAGGATCCGGTAATCCTTTCCCGGCCGAGCTTCCCGGCCAGCCGGCCGAGCCACGCCTCGACTTCGGCGGGCTCACGGTCGGGCAGCCCGAAGATCGTCTCGGTCACGCCGGCCGCCGCCAGCCGGTCGAGCAGCGCCGGGTCGGGCCGTGGCCCCAGCGCGGCCACCTCGGGCTCGCCCTCGCGGCCCTCCTCGCGCCAGATCCGCCGCAACAGCGCGACGTTCTCCTCGATGTCCACTTCGGACGGAGTGGTGAGCCAGCCGTCGGCCGAGCGCGCGATCCAGCGGAACGTCTTCTCCGTGCCGCCCGCGCCGACGAGCACCGGGACCCGCGGCTGCACCGGTTTCGGCCACGCCCAGCTGGGGCCGAACTCGACGAACTCGCCGGCGTAACTCGCCTCGTCGTTCGTCCACAGCTCGCGCATCGCTTCGAGGTACTCGCGCAGCGCGGTGCGGCGCTTCTTGCCCGGCACGCCGTGATCGGCCAGCTCGTCGGTGTTCCAGCCGAAGCCGACGCCGAGCGTCACCCGGCCGCCGGAGAGGTGGTCGAGGCTCGCGATGGTCTTGGCCAGCGTGATCGGATCGCTCTCCACCGGCAGCGCGACGGCGGTGGCGAGCCGGATCCGGGTGGTCACCGAGGCCGCGGTGGCGAGCGCGACCCACGGGTCCAGCGTGCGCAGGTACCGGTCGTCCGGCAGGGTTTCGTCCCCGGTGCGCGGATGGGGCGCCGAGCGCCGCACCGGGATGTGCGTGTGCTCGGGGACGTAGAAGGCGTCGAAGCCCGCGTCCTCCGCCGCCCGCGCCGCGGCCGCCGGGGTGATCCCCCGGTCGCTGGTGAAGAGCACGATCCCGTATCTCACCCCTGGCACATTATTAGAACGTGTTTCAGTTTGCAATGGGGCTCAGCTCGCCCCGGAAGCCACTGCGGCCGGCTGTCCCGTCTCAGGAGACGGCGGCCACCAGCTCGATCTGCAGCCGCCGGGCGGCCGGGCTCGCCGCGTAGCCGCGGGGAAGGGCGAAATCGACCCGGCGCTCGACCTCCACGTCGGTCAGGACCCGGTGCCAGACCCCGGAATCGCGGCCCTGCTCGGCGACGGCCCTGGGGAGGAACGCCAGCCCCACGTCGCCAGCGACCAGGTCGAGGGCCATGCCCCAGTCGTCGACCTCGCACACCTGCTTGCGGCGCAGCCCGGCCTCCAGGAAGAGCTGGTCGAGCTGCGTGCGCACCGCCCAGTACCGGGGCACGTCGACGAACCGCTCGTCCGCGAGGTCGCTCAGGGCGATCGACCCGGCATGCCGCAACGGGTGGCGGCGGGAGCCGGCCAGCACGAACGGTTCGGCCGCGAGCCCGGTGATGTCCAGCTCCTGCCGCGCGGCCTCGGTGGCGGAGAGGATGGCGCAGTCCAGCCGCCCGACGGTGATCAGCCGGACCATCTCCTCGGTCGGCAGCTGGGCCAGCCTCAGTTCGAGCCCCGGATGCAGCACGGTCATGCGGGAAAGCACCGCCACCAGCGGGACGATGTGCTCGACATGGGTGAACACGCCGATGCGCAACCGCCCGGCCAGCCGCCGGCTGACCTGCCCGACCGCTTCGTGGACGGAGTCGAAACCGCGCACTGCCTCGCGGGCCGCCGGGATCAGGGCGCGCCCTTCGGCGGTCAGCCGCAGCGGCCGGGTGCCCTTCACGTAGAGCGCGACGCCGAGATCGCTCTCCAGCGCCCGGATGGACGAGGACAGCCCGGACTGCACGATGAACTCCCGGCGGGCCGCCTCCGTGAAGCTGCCCTCCTCGACCAGCGCCAGGAAGTGCCTCAGCTGCCGGATTTCCACACCTACCATCTCCCCAAGAGATACCAGAGATCTTCAGATGCTCTGCCACGGATGGTAGCGCCGGACGACCATGGTCGGCATGGAACACGCCACGCAGCAGACGAGGCCGCGGCCGCCGGCCGCGGTCCCGGTCCCCGCCACCCCCGCCGGGGCCGGCCGGCACCTGCCGCCCTCCGCCGGATTCTGGGTGGTCGCGGCCGCCTACGCCGCGCTCAGCGCGTTCGGCACCGCCCCCACTCCACTGTGGACGATCTACCAGCAGGTGGACCGGTTCGGCCCGCTCTGGGTGACCATCGCCTTCGCGATCATGGTCGCCGGGATCATCCTCAGCCTGGTCTTCCTCGGGCACCTGTCCGACCGCCTCGGCCGGCGGCGGATCATCGCGCCCGCGCTGTTCCTCACCCTGGCCGCCGGTTACGTCCTGATCGCCTGGACCGGGCTGGCGGGCCTGCTCACCGGGCGGCTCCTGACCGGCCTCGGAGTCGGGCTGATGGCCGCGAGCGCCACCGCCTACCTCGCCGACCTCGACCGTCAGGCCCGGCCGCACGTCACCGCGCCGAAGCTCCCGGGGCTGGTCGCGGCCGGCGCGAGCCTCGGCGGGCTCGCGCTCGGCCCGCTGCTGGCCGGCGCGATCGCGGAATGGCTGCCGGACCCGCTGCGGACGCCGTACGTCATCCTCGGCCTGCTCGTGCTGGTGTGCCTCGCGCTGGTGCTGGTGACCCCGGAGACCGTCGACCTGGCCGCCGCGCCGCGCGCCGCCGCGCCCAGGATGAGCCTCCGCCCCGGGCGGCGCGCGGTGTTCACCGGCGCCACCTTGCTCGGGTTCGCCGCCTTCGGCGCCAGCGGGGTGTTCTCCTCGGTCGGGGCGCTGGTCATCCGCGACGATCTCGGCATCCACGACGTGTTCGTCGGCGGCCTGGCCACGTTCGCGGTGTTCGGGGCCTCTGCCGCGGCTCAGCTGGTCCTCGGGCGGCTCGGCCCCCGCCTGCTCACCTACCTGGGTCTCCTCTGCTACCTCGCGGGCCTGGCGGCGACGTCGGTGTCCATCGCGAACCCTTCGCTCGCGTTGTTCCTGGCCGCCGCCGCGGTGACCGGCGCGGGCACCGGAATGCTGTTCAAGAACGGGCTTTCGCTCTCCGCCGAGTCCGCGGCGCACGCCTCCCGGGCCGGCGTCCTCTCGGTGTTCTTCGTCGTGGCCTACCTCGGCATGGGCCTGCTGTCGATCACGTTCGGGCTCCTCGTCGGCAGTTACGGCTCGGCCACCACGATCATCGTGCTGAGCGTGGTGCTCGCCCTCATCGCGGTCGCCGGCACGGTGCTCGTGCCGGCGCGGCGGGTGCCGCCGGCCTGAGCATCAACCGGCCTTCGCCCCAGATTTCCTTCATCCGCACCGAATCCCTGAGGAGCACATCGTGTCCAGCCTGCTGATAGCCGACACCGAGGCCAGCGCGATCGAACTGCGTGACACCGAGACCTTCGAGCAGCTCGCCGTGCTGCCGACGCGGTCCATGCCCCACGAAGTCGCCGTGGACCGGCAGCGGGGGCTCGGTTACGTCAGCATCAGTTACGAGGACGGCTTCTACAACCATTACGAGAAGGCCTCGCACTTCCTGGAAGTGGTGGCGATCGACGGGCTGCGGCACCTGCGCAGCGTCGACCTCTCCCCGCACTGGGGGCCGCACGGGCTGCAGCTCTCGCCCGACCTGCGCACCATGCTGATCACCTGCGAGTCCCACGGCGGCGAGCTGATCGCGCTCGACCTCGAGACCGACGAGGTGGTCGGGTCGGTCCCGGTCGGCGCGTCGGGGCCGCACTGGCTCACGCTGACCCCGGACGGCGCCAAGGTGTTCACCGCCAACAAGGAGGACCCGTTCATCACCGTGGTCGACGTCGGGTCGATGACGGTCACCGGCCGGATCGAAACCCCGCACGGGACCGAGGGGATCGCCGTCTCCCCGGACGGCACCCAGGTGTTCGCGGCGAGCCAGCAGTCCCCGCACCTCTACCTCGTGGACGTCGCCACCGAGAGCCTGGCGGAGTCGCTCACCCTGGAGGAGGGGCCGGGCGCGGTCACGGTCACGCCGGACGGCCGCCGGGTCGTGTTCACCAGCTTCAACTTCGACGTCTGGAACGAGAACCCGGTGCTGCGCCAGGGGTTCGTCCAAGTGCTGGACCTCGCGAGCCGCGAGCTGGGGCCGCGGATCCCCGTCGGCCGCTTCCCGCTCAACGTGACGACCAACGCCGAGGGCACCACCGCCTACGTGTGCGACTACAAGGACAACACCGTCTCGGTCGTCGACCTGGACGAGATGGCCGTGACCGGCACCATGCCCGTCGGCGAGGGCCCGCACGGCATCGCCTGCCTCGACGCACCCACCAAGGACTGACCATGAAACTCGTCACCTTCACCCATACCGGACCGCCGTCGGTCGGGGTGCTGACCGCCGGCGGTGTCGCCGACGCGGGCCACCTGCTGTCCCGCGACGGCCGGGCCGAACCGATGATCGAACTCATCGACCGCTACGAGGACCTCCGGCCCGAACTGGCCCGCCTGGCCGCTTCCGGGCCGGCGACCCCCCTCGCGGAGGTCCGGCTCCAGGCGCCCCTCCAGCGGCCGGGCAAGATCGTCTGCTGCATCGGCAACTACTGGGAGCACGCCACCCGCGAGCCGCGGCCGCTCAACATGTTCCTCAAGAGCCCGGACTCGGTCCTCGGGCCGGAGGGCACCGTACGGCTGCCCGCCACCCGCGACCCGTGGATCTTCATGCACGAAGCCGAGCTGGGCGTCGTCGTCAAGGGGCCGGCGAAGGACGTGGCCGCGCCGGACTGGCGCCGGGCGGTGTTCGGCTACACCTGCTTCCTCGACATCACCGCGCGGGGCGAAGGCCGGATGACCTGGCGGTCCGGCAGCTGGATGGGGAAGTCGTTCGACACCTTCGCGCCGCTGGGGCCGTGCATCGTGACCGCCGACGAGATCGCCGACCCGCAGGACCTGCGCGTGCGGATGTGGAACGACGAACAGCTGCGGCACGACTACTCCACCGGCGACATGGAGCACCAGGTGCCGGAGATCGTCGCCTTCGCCTCCTCGATCATGACCCTGAACTCCGGCGACGTGCTGGCCTGCGGCACCAACCACGAGGGCCTCGGCGCCGTCCAGGACGGGGAACGGCTGGTGGTCGAGATCGGCGGGATCGGCCGGATGGGCGTCACCGTCAGCGATCCGCTGCGGCGGACCTGGGAGCGCGGCGTCTACCTGGGCGCCGACTCGACCAATCACGAGGCGGTCCGACGGCACCGGCCGCGAGAGGCGCACCTGCTGCGCGACGAGTCCTGACCGGATCCCGTCCCCCAGGAGGCAGTCGTGCGCTGGGACACCCACAACCACGTGGTTCCCGAGTCACTTGTGGACATCGCGAGGTCCGGTTTCCCGGTCTCCGTCGACGGGGACACTGTCACGGCCGACGGCGTCCGGTTCACGCTCACCCGTGAGTTCACCGATCCGGCGGTGAAGCTGCGCCGGCCGGCGGAAGCCGGCCTCGACGCCGCGGCGGGCGCGGTCGGCGTCGAGGCCGGCACGTCCGTGCTCGACCGCCCGCTGGGCACGGACGCGCCGTACGACAGGGCCTCGCCCGATCCCGTCGGCGCACTGCTTTCCGTGGTGGAGAAAACACCGCCCGGCAGATCATGGAAGACAACCCGGTACGTATTTTCGGTTTGACCTCAGCGGAACAGGAGCAATCGTGAACACGAAGGTCCAGCGGGTACTGGTGTCCGGCGGCGGGATCGGCGGCCTGGCGGTGGCCGGGGCGCTGGCCCGCCGGGGGGTGGCGGTCGACGTCGTCGAGGTGCGGGCCGACCTGGAGGTGACCGGGATCGGGATCAGCGTGCCGAACAACGCCCTGCGGATGCTGAAGACGCTCGGGGTGCTCGACGAAACCGTCGCCGCCGGGTACGTCTTCGACGAGTACGTGCGGCGCGACGCCGCCGGCGAGCAGATCGTCGCGCTCCCCTGTCCGTCCTCTTCGGACGGTGTGCCGGGGTACCTGGGCATCACCCGCGCCCGGCTCGCCGGGATCCTGCGCACGGCGGCGATCGCCGCGGGCGCGCGGCTGCGGCTCGGGGTCGAGATCGAGGAGTTCACCGAAGGCCCGCAGGCGGCGCAGGTCCGGCTGAGCGACGGCCGGGAGGTCGAATACGACCTGGTCGTGGGGTGCGAGGGCCTACGGTCGCCGTTGCGGACGCGCTTGTTCGGCGCCCAGGCCGGGCCGGTGTTCACCGGCTACTCGTGCTGGCGTGCCAAGCCGAAGATGCCCCGCCGGGTCGGCGCGATGACGAAGTTCGCGGGCGCCACGACCGACGCGGGCCTGGTGCCCCTCACCGAGGACGAGATGTACCTGTTCCACGTCACCGCCGAGCCGGGCAACCCCTACCACGAGCCGGCCGGCTGGCGGGACCTGCTGGAAGAGCGGCTGGCGGAATACACCGGGCTGGTCGCCGAAGTCCGCGAGAACCTGCCGCCGGCCGAGGAGATCATCTACAGCCCGCTGTTCGAGGTGCGCCTCCCGGCGCCATGGCACACCGGCCGGGCGATCGTGATCGGCGACGCCGCCCACGCCGTCGTGCCCCATCTCTCGCAGGGCGGGTCACAGGCGCTCGAAGACGCGGTGGTGCTGGCCGAAGAACTCACGCGGCGGACGCTGGCGGACGCGTTGCCGGCCTTCATGGCGCGCCGCTTCGACCGCGCCCGGCACCTGCAGCGCCTCTCCTCCACCATGCTGGTCCGGGAGATGACCGGGCCCCCCACCGACCGGGAAGAGCTGGGCGCCGAGCTGTCCCGGGAGATGGCGTCGGTCCGCGCCTACCTGGACCAGCCGGTCTGACGGAGGACCTGCGCCCGGCCCGGGAAGCCGCCGCGAAGCGGGGCTGGCACCGGGCTTGGCACCGGTTTGCCGATTATTCCGGCAAAACCGGTGCTTGACGCAGGGGCAGGTCGGGTACTCAACTGTAGGTGCGATCATCGGCCCGATCCGTCCCGAGGAGGGGTCATGCTGCCCTATCGAGACCGCAGTGTGCTGCGGAAGATCGAAGAAGAGCTGGCCGCGAGCGACCCCGCGTTCGTGGCCGCGTTGAGCCAGGGCGTGCCCCCGTCGCGCTCCCGGCTGTGGCTGACCACCCTCGTCCTGGCCGACGTCACCGTCGTGCTGATGGTCGTGTTCGGTCTGCTCACCGGCGGCACCGGCTTGTTCTTGTGGGGCTTCGCCGCCATCCCCGCGCTCGGGTGGGTCCACCACGACCTGCTCAAGCGCAAGCGGGAACGGCAGTCCGGCGAAGCGGGCTGAACCGGCCGGACCGTGGTGACGCACCGGAGGCACCGGTGCGTCACTTGCCTGCCGCCGCCCGTTCCAGCAGCGGGGTGATCCGGTACGGCACCATCTCGCGCATCACGAGCGCGTTGGTCGTCCGCTCGACGCCCGGGATCTCGAGCATCTGCCCGGCGATCCGGTACAGGTCGTCGGCGTCGGCCGCGACGACGTGCACCAGCAGGTCGGACGGGCCGGTCAGCCCGTGCACCCGCAGCACCTCCGGCACGGCGGCCAGCGACCGGCCGACGTCGCCGAGCAGCCGCTGCACGACCTGCACGGTGACGAACGCGGTGAGCGGGTAGCCCAGCGCCGCCGGGTCGATCCGGTGCTCGGCCGAGCGCAGCGCCTCGCCCTGCTCGAGTCGCGCGAGGCGGCTCTGCACGGTGTTGCGGGACAGGCCCAGCTCGTCGGCGAGCGCGACGGCGGTGGCGCGGGGCGAGCGCCCCAGGGCGAGCAGGATGCGGGCGTCGGTGGCGTCGAGCCGCTGGGCACTGGGCATGCTGCGCAGTCCTCTCCGCGCCCGCAGGCGCCGTTCTGGGCGTTCTGCTCAATGAGCGACGCTTCAGTTGTGCAGCCTACCCAGCTCTGTTGGACTGGAGGAGACGTTCCGCCCAAGAGAGGTCCACGACGACGTGAGCAGCCCCGCACCCGAGCGCACCAGCGAGACCGGAACCGACGTCCTGCGCGAGGTGCAGGACCGCGTGCTCTGGCTCTCCACCGCGATCATCGACCACGCCAACCGGGTGCGCCCCAACCCGACCGGGCTCAAGGTCGGTGGGCACCAGGCGTCCAGCGCCTCGATGGTGTCGATCATGACGGCGCTCTGGTTCGCCCGGCTGCGCGCCGAGGACCGCGTGTCGGTGAAGCCGCACGCCTCCCCCGTGCTGCACGCGATCAACTACCTGCTCGGCGACCTCGACGAGCGCTACCTGACGTCGTTGCGCGAGTTCGGCGGGCTGCAGAGCTACCCGTCGCGCTCGAAGGACCCGGACCAGGTCGACTACTCCACCGGTTCCGTCGGCATCGGGGCCACCGCGCCGTTGTGGGGCGCGATGGCCCGCCGCTACGTCGAGTCGAGCACGGGCGGCGCGGGCACCGGCCGCCAGTACTCGCTCGTCGGCGACGCCGAGCTGGACGAGGGCGCCGTCTGGGAGGCGGTGCTCGACCCGACCGTCGCCGAGCTGGGCGAAGTGGTGTGGATCGTCGATCTCAACCGCCAGTCGCTCGACCGCGTGGTGCCCAACATCGGCGCGACCCGCCTGCAGGGCATGTTCGACGCGGCCGGCTGGCAGGTGCTGACCGTCAAGTACGGCCGCCTGCTGCAGGACCTGTTCGAGCGCCCCGGCGGCGAAGCGCTGCGCAGCCGCATCGACGAGATGGCCAACCCCGAGTACCAGCGGCTGCTGCGCTGCACCCCGGCCCAGCTGCGCGAGCGGCTCGCGTCGCCGGAGCTGTCGCCGTTGCTGGACACCCTCGACGACACCACGCTGCACGCGGCCATCCGCAACCTCGGCGGCCACGACCTGCCGGCGCTGCTGGACGCGTTCGACGCCATCGACGACCGCCGTCCGACGGTCGTTTTCGCTTACACCGTCAAGGGTTTCGGCCTGGCCAGCGAGGGCCACCCGCAGAACCACTCGTCGCTGCTGACCGCCGGGCAGGTCGGCGAGCTGGCCGCCCGCGTCGGCACCTCGCCCGGCGAGCCGTGGCGGAAGTTCGAGGACGGCTCGGCCGCCGCCCGGCTGTGCGCGGACACGGCGACGCGGCTGCGGCGGGAACCCGTTGTGCCGCACCGGATTCCGCCGATCCCTGCGGACATCGGCCGGACGCCGTCCGGGCGCGCCACGACGCAGGCCGCGCTCGGGCGCGCGCTGCTGGACCTGACTCGTGAGGCGCCGGAGGCCGCGAAGCTGGTCGTCACGCTGTGCCCCGACGTCTCGTCGAGCACCAACCTCGGCGGCTGGGTCAACAAGGTCGGCGTGTGGTCGCCGCAGGAGCGCGTCGACTGGTTCGCCGACGACCCCGAGACGATCCTGCACTGGCGCGAGCGGCCCACCGGCCAGCACCTGGAGCTGGGCATCGCCGAGACGAACCTGGTGGGCGCGCTCGGCGAGCTGGGCGCGACCTGGTCGCGCTGGGGACGGCCGCTGCTGCCGATCGGCGTGCTCTACGACCCCTTCGTGGAGCGCGCGCTGGAGCCGTGGTCGTTCGGCATCTACGCGGGCGGGCAGTCGATCCTGGTCGGCACGCCCTCGGGCGTCACGCTGGCCCCGGAGGGCGGCGCGCACCAGTCGGTGACCACGCCGTCGGTGGGCCTGGAGCAGCCGGGCTGCATCACCTACGAGCCGGCGTTCGCGCTCGACGTGGAGTGGACGCTGCTGGCGTCGCTGGCCCGGCTCGGCCGCCCCGACGGGACCTCGGCGTACCTGCGGCTCTCGACGCGGCCGGTGGAGCAGAGCCTCGCCGCGGTGCCGTCGGACCCGGCGGCCCGCGAACGCCGCCGCCGGCAGGTCGTGGCCGGCGCGTACCCGCTCCGCACCGCCGCGGTGGCGAGCCCGGACGTCACGATCGTGACGATGGGCGCGCTCGTCACGGAGGCCCTCACCGCCGCGGACCGGCTGGACGCGCTGGGCAAGCACGCCGACGTGGTCTGCGTGACCAGCCCCGGCCTGCTGTTCCGCGCGCTGCAGGCCCGCGCCGGGCAGGGCAGTGCCGGACAGGGCAGTGCCGACACCTGGATCCTCGACTCCGCGCTGCCGGCCGAGCGGTCCGCCCCGATGGTCACGGTGCTCGACGGGCACCCGCACACCCTCGCCTTCCTGGCGAACGTGCACCGCGTGCGCGCCGCCCACCTCGGCGTCACGCAGTTCGGCCAGTCCGGCGACCTCGACAGCGTCTACCGCCACCACGGCATCGACGCGGACAGCATGATCCGCGCCGCGCTGGATGTGGCTGACTGAGCGGCTGCACCTCGTGGGGGTACGATCTGGAGGAAATCTCCACTTTCTATGAAGATCATCTCCACTCGTCAACGCGAGGTAGCGCATGACCGCCCCCAAGCCGCTCCGGGCCGACGCCCAGCGCAAGCGTGACGCCCTGCTCGCCACGGCCCGGGAAGTCTTCGGCACCGGCGGCTTCTTCGACCTGCGCTTCGACGATTTCGCCCGCCTGGCCGGGGTGGGCACCGGCACGCTGTACCGCCACTTCCCCACCCGGGAGGCACTGGCCGAGGCCGTCTACCACGAGGAGGTCGCCACGCTGCGCGACCGCGCCCGTCAGCTGCAGGCCACCCTGCCCTCGGAGGAGGCCTTGGCGACCTTCCTGCGCGTCATGGTCGACCACATGCACGCCCACCAGGGCCTCGCCCGGACACTGGCCACGCTCATGGCCGCCGGCTCGGGTGCGCTCGCCGAGGGCAGTCAGGCGTTGGAGCGGGCCGTCACCGATCTGGTGGCCGCCGCGGTGAAAGACGGCTCCATCCGCGACGACGTGGGCGCCGGTGCCGTCATGATGGCCCTGCACGGCATCGGCGCGGCCCATGACCGCCCCGACTGGCGGGCCGAGGCCGACGGCGTCATCACCCTCGTACTGGACGGGCTGCGACGCCCGGCGCGGTGAGGGTCATCGCTCCCCGATCATGATCAGCGACCGCGCGCCATGGCCCGCCCGCATCCGGGCGAACGCTTCGGGCACCTCGGCGAGCGAAATCCGGTGTGTCACCAGGGTTTCCAGGTCGAGCGCGCCGGAGCGGACCTCCTCGGCGAGCAGCGGGATGTCGCGGTCCGGGTCCGACGCGCCGTACACGGTGCTGGTGAGCGTGCGCGCGAAGTGGAAGATCTCCAGCGGGTTGAACACCACCTCCTGATCGCGCCGCCCGACGCCGACCACGGTGCAGTGCCCGCCGCGGCGCACCGAACTCCACGCGGCGCGGATCGTGGCGGCCGCGCCGACGCACTCGAACGCGTGATCCGCGCCGCGGCCCTCGGTCAGCCCGCGCACCGGCCGGGCCAGTTTGGCGTCGCTGAGCAGGAAGTGCGTCGCCCCGGCGGCCCGTGCCAGCTCCTCCTTCTCCGGCGAAACGTCCACAGCGATGATCGGCGACGCGCCCGCGAGCTTCGCCCCGAGCACCGCGCACAACCCGATGCCGCCCAGCCCGATCACGAGCACTGACTGTCCACTCCGGACCTTCGCGGTGTTGCGCACGGCGCCGATGCCGGTCAGCACGGCGCAGCCCATCAGCGCGGCCAGGTCCAGCGGGACACCGGCGGGCAGCGGCACGACGGACTTGCCGGGCAGCACCGTTTCCTCGGCGAAGCCGCCGACCCCGAGGACGACGTGCAGCTGCTCGCCGCCGACCTCCCCGCGGGGCAAGGTGGTGATCCCTTCGATCGCGGCGCACAGCCACGGCTCGCCGGCCCGGCAGAACCAGCACTCCCGGCAGGCCGCGGCCCAGTTCAGCACCACGCGGTCACCCGGCCGGACGTGCGTCACCTCCGCGCCGGTCTCGGCGACGATGCCCGAGGCCTCGTGCCCGGGCACGAACGGGTACTGCGGGCTCAGCGTCCCGTCCACCATGGACAGATCGGAGTGGCAGACGCCCGCCGCGGTGATCCGCACCCGCACGTCCGCCGGCCCGACGGGCGGCAGCGTGACGTCCAGTACCTCCGGCTCCGCACCCGGCTCGCGCACGACAACGGCTTTGACCACGGCGTCTTCTCCTTGTCCGGCACGGAAAAACGGATCAGAGCTGGATGGACTTGACCTCGGTGAACTCGGCCATCGCGGAGCGGCCCATCTCCCGGCCGACGCCGGACTGCTTGTACCCGCCGAAGGGCGCGAGCGGGTTGTACGCGCCGCCGTTGACGTCGATCTGGCCGGTGCGCACACGCCGCGCGAAGGCCAGCGCGCGGTCCGGGTCGGCCGACCAGACGGCGCCGTGCAGGCCGTAACGCGAGTTGTTCGCGATCCGCAGCGCGTCGGCCTCGTCGTCGAACGGGATGATCGACAGCACCGGGCCGAAGATCTCCTCCTGCGCGATGGTGGAATCCGGGTCGACGTCCGCGAACACCGTCGGCGCCACGAAATAGCCGGTGTCCAGCCCGGCCGGGGCGTCGGCGCCGCCGGTCACCAGCGTCGCGCCCTCGGCCACGCCCTTGGCGATGAACTCCCGGACGCGCTCGCGCTGCGCGGCCGAAACCAGCGGGCCGAGCTTCGTCTTCGGGTCCAGCGGGTCGCCGGGGGTGAAGCCCTCGGCGAACTTCTTCGCCAGCGCCACGGCTTCTTCGTGCTTCTCGCGCGGGACGAGCATCCGCGTCCAGGCCGTGCAGGTCTGGCCGCCGTTGAGGAAGGCGTTGGAAACGCCGACCTTCACGGCGGTCGCGAGGTCCGCGTCGTCGAGGATCACGTTCGCGGACTTGCCGCCCAGCTCCAGCGTGACCCGCTTGACCGAGCGCGCGGCCAGCTCGGCCACGCGGGTGCCCGCGCGCACGGACCCGGTGAACGACACGACGTCGACCTCCGGGTGCGTCGCCAGCGCTTCGCCGGCCACGGGGCCGAACCCGGTGACCAGGTTGACCACGCCGGGCGGGAAACCGGCCTCGTGGATCGCGTCGAACAGCTGGTACGCGCTCAGCGGCGCGACCTCGCTGGGCTTGACCACCACGGTGCAGCCCGCGGCCAGCGCGGGCGCGATCTTGCAGGTGATCTGGTGCAGCGGGTAGTTCCACGGCGTGATCGCGGCGACCACGCCCGCGGCCTCGCGCACGATGAGCGAGTTGCCGACCCGCTCGTCGGCCTCGTCCTCGGCGAGCAGGTCGACGAACGTCCGCACGTCCGTCTGCGGCAGCGCGGCCTGGATGCGCGTGGCCATGCGCAACGGCGTGCCGACGTCGCGAGCGATGGTCTCGCCGATCTCCTCGGCGCGCTTCACCAGGCCCTCGTGCAGGCGCCGCAAGCATTCCCCGCGCTCGGCCCGGCTGGTGGCGGACCACGCGGGGAAGGCCTCCCGCGCCGCGCGCACCGCGCGATCGGCGTCCTCGGCCGTGCCCTCGGGAATCACCGCCAGCACCTGCTCGGTGGCCGGGTTCTCCACCGCGATCGTGGCGCCGGCCCCCGGCACCCACTCGCCGCCGACGTACAGCACGTTGCGCTCTTCCACCGAGTCTCCTTCGACCGGAACCGTTCGCGACCGGACTCTATAGAAAAATGCGCCCGCCTGCCCAGTGCCGTTTTTCAGTGCCGTTCTTCAGCGCCGTTCTTCAGTGCGGGTTCGTCACTCGCCGGCCAGCACGCCTTGCGCGGCAAGGAAGTCGACGAGCAGGTCGCCGGCCTTGTGGATGTGCGCCCGCATGGCGTCGCGCGCGGGGCCGGCGCTGCGGGTCCGGAGCGCGCGCAGCAGCGGGCCGTGGTCGTCGCGGGCGGCGAGCGGCCAGCCGGGGATGTCGGCGTACGCGGTGAACGGCACGTACCGCAGCGTCAGGGACAGCATCCAGGTGAGCTTCGGCGCGTCCGCGGCGTGGTTGACGATCCGGTGCAGCTCGAAGTCGGCCCGCTCGGTCGTGCCGAGGTCGGCGGCGCGCACGGCGTCCTCCAGCTCCTCCTGCAGCTTCACCAGCGTGGCCAGCTGCCCGGCGGTCAGCCGCTCGGCCGCGCGGGCCGCCAGCTCACCGGAGAGGTAGGCCTGCATGTCGTAGAGGTCCACGACGTCCCGGCGCCGCACCGGCACCACGCTGAACCCGCGGCCGGGCCGGAACTCCACCATGCCCTCGCCGGTCAGCGACATCAGCGCCTCGCGCACCGGCGTCGCGCTGACGCCGAGCTGCTCGGCCAGGTGCTCGGTGCGCAGCCGCTCGCCACCCCGGACGGCGCCGGTCATGATCAGGTCGCGCACCTGCTTCGCCACCCGCGGGGTCAACCGCTCCCCCGGCTGCCGCGCCGCTCCCGCCTCACCCGCCTCACGCATGAAACGACCACCCTGCACGGATCCAGGCGACAATTCCCGTCATCGTAACCGCTCCCCCGCCACCCGGCGCGCGGTCGAACTCCGCGGCCGCGAACGTGACCCCAGTCACATTTGACCGTCCGGAGAACCGGCCACGCCGCACTGGCGACTACCCGGATGAGCCCCGGATCGCGGGGCCGGCCGATCAAGTGTCCGAAGTGGACACCGACTCAGGGGAGAAGTCATGGCGCTGACACGCAAGCAGGGAATCCTGATGACCGGAGCGGCCGCGGCGGTCCTGCTGACCGCGGGCACGATCGGCGTCGCCGGCGCTTCGACGAACCCGGCGCAGAACACGGGGAGCACGCAGAACATGGCACAGCACATGCAGAACGCGGCCCAGCAGCCGCCGAAGGGCGCCCGCGCGGTCGTCCAGGTCAGCCCGAACCCGACCACCGAACGAGGCCAGGAGATCACGATCACCGGCAACTGCGGCGGCGGCACCGGCTTGAAGGCCGTCGTCGGCGGTTCCTTCGAGCGCCCGACGCTGGTGAACATCACCATCCTGAAGAGCGACCCGGCGGGCTTCCTCGCGAAGGCCAACGTCGCGCCGAACATCGGCAACGGCGTCGGCCCGGTCCTGGTGGACTGCGGCGGCGAGGCCGGCGTGACCCTGCTCGTCACGCACGTCTGACGAGCGCGGGGGCGGCCGGGTGCGCACCCGGCCGCCCCGTCGTCCCGGTTCACCCCAATGGCCGCTTTCGCCGCTGTCAGCGCGCTGTCAGGCCACTGTGAGGTTGCTGTGCATCCGCCTTTCCATGATGCCCCGCGGCCCGAAGCGTGCTGATCTGGACAAGTGACGATCAACGTTTCCCGGGTGGTGCTGGCGGTCTCGACCGCGGCGATGCTCGTGCTGGCGGGCGGGGCCACGGTCAACCCGGCGGACGAGGCGACCGCGCTCGCCGCCGGTTACCCGGTTCCGACCCCCGGGCCCGGCGACGTCGCACAGCCCGCCCCGACCACCGCCTCCGCGACCACTGCCCCCGCAACCGCCGCGACGCCCGCGGTGGGCGCGTTGTTCTCCGGTGGCAACCACTTCTGCTCGGCCAGCGTGGTGGACAGCCCGTCCGGCGATCTCGTCCTCACGGCCGCACACTGTCTCAGCGGCGGGACCTCCGGTCTGACCTTCGTGCCCGGCTACCACGACGGCGTCTCGCCGTACGGCAGCTGGACGGTGACCGCCGAGGCGGTCCCCGCGGGCTGGACGGCGTCGGCGGACCAGGACCTCGATTTCGCGTTCCTCACCGTCACGCAATCGGGCAACCCCGCGTCGCTGGAGAGCCTGGCCGGAGCGAACCGCCTCGGCATCAGCCAGGGCTTCGTCAACCAGGTCACCCTCACCGGTTACCCCGACACCACCTCGGAGCCGGTGGTCTGCGCGAACACGACTTCGCAGTCGGACGTCTACCAGGAGCGCATCGCCTGCCCCGGCTTCCCGGACGGCACCAGCGGCGGCCCCTGGGTCACCGCCGCCGACCCGGTGACCGGGCTCGGCACCGTCGTCGGCGTGATCGGCGGCTACGAGCAAGGCGGCGACACCCCGGACGTCTCGTACAGCGCCTACTTCGACGGCGACATCCAGCAGCTGTACAACTCCGCGATCGGCTGACCGCAGCGGCTCGGCCTGGCGGCTGTCCGCCGTAGCGCTGTCGATCACATTCGCCGGAGTTGACCCGGAGTGCACTCCAGTTCCTAGCCTGGGGTCATGACCGTGAACCAGCAGCACAAGATCGGCTCCGGCTTCGGCTGGGGCAGCACCGCCACCGACGTCCTCACCGGGATCGACCTCACGGGCAAGCTCGCGATCGTCACCGGCGGCTACTCCGGCCTCGGCCTGGAGACCACCCGGGCCCTGACCGCGGCCGGCGCGCACGTCGTCGTCCCCGCCCGGCGCCCGGACGTCGCCGCGGAAGCCCTCGCGGACGTCGACGGCGCCGAAACCGCCGCCCTCGACCTCGGTGACCTGGAGAGCGTTCGCGCCTTCGCCGAAAGCTTCCTGGCTTCCGGCCGCCGCATCGGCCTGATCATCGACAGCGCGGCCGTGATGGCCTGCCCGGAAACGCGGATCGGCCCGGGCTGGGAAGCCCAGTTCGCGACGAACCACCTCGGCCACTTCGCCCTTATCAACCGCCTCTGGCCAGCCGTCCGCCCCGGCGCGCGGATCGTCTCCGTCTCCTCCCGGGGCCACCACTTCTCCGACATCCGCTGGGACGACCTGCACTTCACCGAAGGCCCCTACGACAAGTGGGAGGCTTACGGCCAGGCGAAAACCGCCAACGTCCTCTTCGCAGTCCAGCTCGACACCCTCGCCCGCGAAAGCGGCGTACGCGCCTTCGCCCTGCACCCCGGCGGCATCATGACGCCGCTGCAACGCCACCTGTCGCACGAGGAGAAGGTCGAGCGCGGCTGGATCGACGAGAGCGGCAAGCTGCTCGTCACGTTCAAGACCCCGGAGCAGGGCGCGGCCACCCAGGTGTGGGCCGCCACGTCCCCCCAGCTGGACGACCTCGGCGGCCTGTACTGCGAAGACTGCGACATCGCGGAATTCGCCGCCGACGACGCCGGCCCGGAGTCCGGCGTCCGCGGCTACGCCCTCGACCCCGCCCAGGCGGCGCGGCTGTGGGCCTTGTCCGCGGAACTGACCGGGGTGGACGCCTTCGCCGCCCACTGAACTGGGCCGGCGCCCGGCGCCCGTCGCTCGGGCTGGCGGCTCGGGGCTGGTGGGCTCGGGCTGGCGGCTCAAGACTCGGGGCCGGACGCGGCCGCCGGTCGTGAGTCCACATCGGACACACGACCGGGCCGCGACCGACCCGACCGGAGTCGTGCGCACACCTAGGCGGCAGAGTCGGCAGCCGACCAGCACCGCTCAGCGACACACCCTCAACGCGGCGGCAGAATCGTCACCTGAGCAGCACCGCCCGGCGAGCTATCCTCAACTCGGCGGCAGAGCCGTCACCTGGACAGCACCGCCCAGCGAGGCATCCTCAACTCGGCGGCAGAGCCGTCACCTGAACAGCACCGCCCGGCGATCGCACCGTCAGCTCGTCGGCGGCGTCGTCACCTGGTGCAGGGACAGGTCGGGCCCGGCGGCGGAATCCTCGGTCCAGGCGCCGGTGTCCGCGGTCCAGGTCTGGCCGGCGAAGCTGACCTTGTCGATGCCCAGCGGGATCGCGCGGGCGATCAGCCAGCTGCTGAACGCCCAGCCCTGCGCGGCCGGGTGGGGGCCGCTGAGCTTGGCCGTGCCGAGTTCGGCCTCCGCGGTGGTCACCAGGTTCGCCGTGGGCAGGCCGACAGTGAGGTTGCGGCAGGTCAGCGCCGCCGGGAACTCGCCGGTGAGGGCGGACGCCGCGGCGCGGGCCTCGGGCTCCCACTGGGCGTAGGCGTCGGGGGCGCCCGAGCGCTGCACGGACTGCGCGACCTCCGTGATCGGCAGCGTCTGCCAGTTGTCCAGCTCCACGAGCTTCTCGTAGAACGCCGTCGACGCGTAGACCGGGTCCTGCAGCTGCGCGGGCGTGCCCCAGCCCTGGCTCGGCCGCTGCTGGAACAGGCCGATCGAATCCCGGTCGCCGCCGCTGAGGTTGCGCAGCTTCGACTCCTGCAGCGCCGTGGCCAGTGCGATCGTCACGGCGTGCCCGGGCAGCCCGCGCTGGATCCCGACGGCCGCGATCGTCGCCGCGTTGCCCATCTGGTCCGGCTGCAGCGTGAACTGCGTGGCCGCGGCGGCGTTCGCGTCCTTCGGCAGCGAGACCGTGCACCCCGGCGTCGTGACGCCCTTGCGGTTGAGCACGACCACCACCACGATCACGGCCGCGAGGACCAGCACGACAGCCACGATCGCCGCCCGCACGCCGCACCCGCGCACCCGAAACCCCCACCCCTTGACAACACCGGACGGGGCAAGTCTGCCCGGGACCCCGGTGCGGTGAGCGTGTGGGTACGGCGCTGGGTCCTGGTGCTGGGCCCGGCGCTAGGACCCGGCGCCCAGGAAGATCGGGTTCGACATGGCCACCATCGCGTTGGGCGTGGTGGTGTTCGGCCCGCCCGAGGGACGGCGCACCTCCACCCGCACCCACCGGCTGTAGCGCGGGTACGTGGTCCAGGTGACCGTGGCGCGGCCCGACTCCGGCACCGTCTCGGTGTGCTCCGGCCCCAGCTGGTCGAGGAACGTGACGGTGGTGCCCGGCACCCCGCCCACCGTCGCGCTGACCGTGACCGGCGTGCCGGTGCCCGCGGCGAGCCGCTCCCCGATGCCCGCGCCGCGCCCGCCGCCGGTGACGCCGAACTCCAGGTTCACCGCCTGCGACTCGGCCAGCCACGAGCGCCCGGCCTTCAGCCCGGCGAGCAGCTCGGCCCGGCGCAGGCTGCCGGCCTGCACGACGGTGTGCGGCAGGGCGACGGTCTGATCCGGGTTGTGCGCGTCGGAGTCGCCGATCGCCGGGATCCAGCGGCCGCCGCGCAACAGGCCGTCCCAGTGCGTGACGCTCGCCTCGTCGTCCTGCGTCCACGGGCCGTTCCAGACCTCGACCAGGTCGGCGATCTCGTACGCGAACTCGTACGTGCAGCCGAAGCAGTTCGCGAACGGGTGCGCCGCGGTGACCAGGCCGCCCGCGCGGTGCACCTGGTCGGTGAACCGGCGGAAGTCGGCCGCGTCGGACGCGCGGTAGCGCCAGTCGATCCAGGTGCCGGCGGGCAGCCCGATCGCGGGCCAGTGCCCGGACCGGGTGGTGACCTCCTCGCCGTTCAGGATCAGCAGGTCGTCGGTGGCGTAGTCGCCCCACACCAGCTGCGAGCTGTTCGTGTTGTGGTCGGTGGACACGATGAAGTCCAGGCCGGCCGCGCGCGCGTCGGCCACCAGTTGCTCAGGGGTGCGCTTCCCGTCGGAGTGGACGGTGTGCAGGTGGCAGTCGCCGCGGTACCAGGACCGGCCGCGCTGGCGGGCGGGCGCGCTCTCCGGCGCCGGGTTCGGCCGGAACGGCGCGCCGTCCGGGCCGAAGGTCAGCGTGACGTCCACGCGGTAGTTCAGGCCCTGCGGCGCCACGGTGTACGGGCCGAGGACCACGTGCCAGCGCCCCGCCCGGACCGGCCCCGCGACGTACCCGGGCGTGGCCTCGGTCGCGCTGATCGAGAACCGGTCGCGGAACCCGCCGGACCAGCCGCGGAACCCGCGCGTGTTGCCCAGTTCGTGCCCCTCCGGGCCGAACATCCCGATGTCGCAAGCATTCCCGCGCACGCCGGGCGGCACCGCCGGCTTGTCGTAGGAGTAGACGACGTCGATCTGCTTGACCCCGCGCGGCACGTCCACGGGCAGGTAGTACCAGTCCGGCACGTCCGGCTTGAACATGCCGGTGACGGTCTTGGTCTGCTGCGACGTGCCGGGCGCGGGAGCCGCGAACGCGACGCCGGGCAGCAGCCCCGTCGCCGCCCCGGCCGCCACGATCCCGCCCGCGCGCAGCAGGTTCCGCCTGCTCAGATCCCCGGTGGACATGCACACCTCCGCATAGGAAAGACGGCCCGACGCTAGGCGCACCCGGCCGCGGTCATCAAGGACGCCCAGGTGAACACTCGGCGACCCGGTCGAGCCAGTCGCCGACCAGTGCTTCGAAGAGCGCCGGCTGTTCGAACTGGAGGTTGTGCCCCGCGCGGTCCAGCACCGCGTACGACGCCCGCGGGTAGTGCTCCAGCAACGCGTACTGGTCGGCGTACCCCGTGGAGGAGTCCTGCCGGCCGCACACGATCAGCGCCGGTTTCCGGTACGGCGGCCCGGTTTCCGGCGCGACGGCGAGCGGCCAGCCCGGCGCCATCCGCAGCAGCGCCGCGCGGTCGGCCACGGCGAGGCCGGGCGCGACGTCGGCGCGGAACCGGGCCAGCGTCTCCGCGGACTGGACCACCGCGACGCCGGTGTACTCGGCCGCCTCCGCCGGATCCAGCCCGGCGATCAGTTCGGGATCGGCGCGGAGCACCACATGGCCGGGCACGACGCGCCCGGCGTGCGGGACCGGCGGCCCGACCGGGCAGACCAGCGCGAGCCCCAGCACCTGCCCGGGCCGCTCCCGGGCGAGGCCGCGCGCGAGATAACCGCCGTAAGACTCGCCGATCAGCAGGAACGGCTCGTCGCCGAACAGCTCGTCGACCAGCCCGCCCAGCGCTTCCAGCAGGTCGTCGGAGCCGCGGGCGCGCCCGGCCGGCGAGCGCCCCATGCCGGGCAGGTCCGGGTAGATCCGGCGGTAACCGGGCCGGGTGGCGAAAACCGGCTCCAGGCAGCCGGTCATCAGCCGGTGGTCGGGTGTCCAGCCGTGGACTGCCAGCACCGGGCGGCCGGTGCCGTGTTCGAGGTGGTGAAGGTCGGTGCTCATCGCTCCCCCAGGTAGTCGTGACGTTGATCATCAGTACTACCCCACGCCACCGACAGTTTTCGCGAGATGAGCCGGAAACCCAGCAGTGGCAACACTTTCCCGCCGCAACGAGCGCACCACCAAGGACCCTCAGGCAGGCTTGCGCGGCCCCCGATACGGCAACGTCTGGCTGTAGACGACGTTGGTGGTCGTGCTGCCGAACTGCGCCAGCTCCCCCATCACCCGCTCCAGGTGCGCCATCGAGGTGGCGGCGACCTTCAGCGTGTAGCAGTCGTCGCCCGTGGTGCGGACGCATTCGAGCAGCTCGGTGCGCTCGGCGAGCAGCTGGTGCAGCGGCTCGTGCCGGTTGCCGGGGTACTTCAGCCGCACCACGGCGAGCACGGCGAAGCCGACCTTCTCCAGGTCCACTTCGGCGCGGTAGCCGCTGATCACGCCGAGGGACTCCAGCCGCCGCACGCGCTCGGTGGTGGCCGAGGCGCTCAGGCTCACGCGTTTGCCCAGCTCCGTGAGCGGGAGCCGGCCGTCCTGCTGCAGCTCGGCGAGGATCGCCCAGTCGGTGTCGTCGAGAGTCTCGGCCATCCCGGCAATCTACCGGCAGATCCACGGCGTCAGCGCGGATCTGCCGGAAGGAGTCTCTTCACCGATCGGCGCCGCCCGGATAGCGTTTTTCCCGTGCGACTTGGTGTGAACATCCCGAACTTCGGCCCCGGCACCGACCCGGGTGTGCTGCGGGCGTGGGCCCAGACCGGCGAAGGGCTCGGCTACGACCTGCTGATGGTGTCCGACCACGTGGCGGTGACCCCGGACGTCGCCGCGCAGTACCCGGCACCGTTCTACGAGCCGTTCACCGCGCTGTCCTGGCTGGCCGGCGCGACGACCAGGGTCCGGCTGGGCACGACCGTGCTGATCGTGCCCTACCGGCACCCCCTGCTGACCGCGCGGATGGCGGCGAACCTCGCCGACCTCAGCGGCGGCCGGCTGGTGCTCGGGGTGGGCGTCGGCTGGGCGAAGGAGGAATTCACGGCGCTGGGGGTGCCGTTCGAACGCCGCGGAGCCCTGACCGACGAATACCTCACCACGATCCGCGCGGCGTGGGCCGACGAGCGGGACTACCGCGCCGGCCCCGTGCCGCTGTGGATCGGCGGCGGCAGCGACGCCGCGTTGCGCCGCGCCGTCCGGCTCGGCGACGCCTGGCACCCGCTCCGGTTCGAGCTGCCCTGGCTGCGGGACGCGGTCACGCGGCTCAAGGCGTACGCCGACGCCGCGGGCCGGCCGGTGCCCGGGCTGGCCCCGCGGATCGTCCTGCGGCTCACGGACGAGCCGCTCGAGCAGCGCCTGGCCGGTGAGGGCACCGTGGACCAGGTGGTCGGCGACCTCGAGCAGCTGCGCCTGGTCGGCGCCGCCGACGTGGTGCTCGACCCGTTCACCGGTAACCCGGAGGAGACCCGGCGGCCCACCGCCGCCTGGCGGGCGCTCGCGACCGTCGCGGACGCCTGGAAAGCACACACCCAAGAACACACAGGGGAACGACCATGACCCACGACCTGCTCCGCCACGCGATCGGGCTGGCCGCGAAGGCCCGCGCGAACGGCAACCCGCCGTTCGGCTCGCTGCTCGCCGCCCCCGACGGGACCGTGCTGGCCGAAGCGCGGAACACCTCGGTCACCGACGGGGACATCACCGCGCACCCCGAGCTGAAGCTGGCGCGCTGGGCCGCGCGCGAGCTGGACCCCGCCACGGCCGCGAAAACCACGATGTACACCAGCTGCGAGCCGTGCGGGATGTGCGCGGGCGCGATCGAGCGCTCCGGCCTGGGCCGGGTGGTGTTCGCGCTCTCGACCGGGCAGCTGGGCACCCTGAAGCCCGCCGCCACGGGGGCGGGCTTCACGAAGGAGGGCCCGGCGTTGTTCGACGAGGCCAGGGTCCCCGTCGACGGTTATTACCGGTGAATCCCCCCGATTACTTATTACCCACCCCTGGGCGCGGCACCGGAATGTCAGCCGCGGGTACTGATCAATTCTCTTTCCGGTGTTCCGTGCTCGGTCCGCCGGCGCACCGGAACGCACGCCAGGAGCAGGGAAACCGCCACGACGCCCAGGAGCACGTGGCCGGCGAGGGCACACAATCCGCACAATGCGGTCCATAGGACGATCTTCATCAACCGAGTGTAGGGCGGCCCGGAATGGGCGGCGAAAAACTTGGGGAAGACTTAGGGTTTCGATCCTGAGACATTCCTTCACGCCGAAAACCCCGCCGATGGGCGGAACCCCGGGGCGATCCGGCTGCATGCCCTGAAGGCCACCTTCAGGGTCCGCTACGCCCTCAAGGTGGCCTTCAGGGCGCCCCGAGCCCGGGAAGTCCACAATGGACAAACCCCGGCCGGGCCCGGTTCCCGCGGGTAGGGGAGGATCGTCCCGTGCCCACTCCCGGAACCAGCGCGCTCGTGGTCGAGCTGCCCGCCGCCGAAGGACTGCTCGACGCCGCCCGCGCGGTGAACCCCGCGCTCGTGCGGCCGGGCCTGCCGCCGCACGTCACGGCGCTGTACCCGTTCCTGCCCGCCGCGCAGCTCACCGAGGAGGTCGACCAGGCCGTCGCCGCGCTCGCGCTTGAGCACGGCGCCGTAGACGTGCGCCTCACGGAACTGGTCGTCACGGCCGGGTTCGTCGCGGCCGCGGCGCCCGCGCTGCAACCCCTGGCCGACGCCGTCTGCGGGCAGTGGCCGGACGTCCCGCCCTACGGTGGCCGGTTCGGCCCGCGGCCGCCGGTGCACCTGACCATCGCGATGGGCGGCACGGACGCCGAGGACCAGGCGGTGGCCGCGGCGGCGAAAGCACTGCTGCCCGTCTCCGGCCGCGCCGAGACGCTGCACCTGGTGGTCCTCACCGAGCAGGGCTGGCAGCTCCGGCTGACTGCTCCGCTCGGAACGCCCGCGCGATAGCGCGCAGCCGCGCCACCTCGGCGGAGAACGCGGCGTCCCCGTCGGCGTCGGCGAGCGTCCCGGTCTCCGGCGGCGCTCCCGAGCGCGCCGTCCGCGCGGCCGCGTCCGGCGGCATCGACGGCGTGACCCCCGCGAGGATCAGCCCGTCGTTGACCTCGCTCATCGCCGTGAGCAGCCGCTCCCGGCCGGTGACGCCGGCGGCACCGAGCCGCACCACGTCCGGGAAGCGCCCGGTCAGGTGCTCCCGCAGCGGGCGCAACGCGGCGCGGGTGCGCGCGTCCCGGATCGCGCGGCCCGCGGCCGGCAGCGCGGGCATGGTCAGGCCGACCACGATCAGGAGCACCGAAACCGCCGGGAACCCGACGTCCAGCGAGCACTTGAGGTTCGAGAAGGCGCCGTGGCACGGGACGGCGACGGGGTGCGCCGAGTTCAGGTCCCCGATCACGGCGACGATCTTCCCGGCCAGGTAGGCCAGCGCGAACGCACACGCCACGAGCATCACGCCGAGTCCCGCCCGCAGCGCGCCCGTGCCCGCGCGGATCGCCCCGGCCGACACGATCGCGATGTCCACCACCGCGAAGCCCAGATACAGCGTGTACACGAAGATGTAGACCACCAGCGTCGGGTTCGAGCGGTACAGCTCGTCGAACAGCCCGATCCCCCTCGGCAGCCCGGACGTGGCGAAGAACGACGCCACCAGCACCACCAGCGCGACGGCGAGCGCGGCCTGCCGGCTCCGGCGGCGACGGTGCGCGACGCCGCCGATCTCCGCGACCGTGACCTCGATGCCGTACGCGGCCACCATCGTCGCCAGGTTCGACAACAGCCGCCCGAGGCTCGGGTAGATCCGGCTTTCGATCGCCTGCGCGCTGTCGGCCAGCAGGCAGAACGCCAAGCCGAGCGCGATCAAGGTGGTCGCGAGGCCCGCGCCCGCGCCGGTGCGCCGGGCCCGCGACGCGCGCCAGAGCCCGGCGGCCACCGCGAGCAGGCCGACCCCGAAGAAGAGGACGTCGATCGCCACCGGGCGCCTATCCGAGCAGCGACGCGAGCCGCCGCGCCTGGTCGGCGGACCGGCCGGACGCGCCGGGCCGCAGCGGCGCGACGCCGGCGGTGGCTTCGCTCATCAGCAGCACGGCGATCAGCTCGGCCTCGTATTCGTTGTCGTCGCTGGTCACGCGGGTGAGCAGGTGGGAGAGCAGGTGCGAGCTCAGGTCCGGCGCGACCGCCGCGGCCTCGGCCTTCGACATCAGGCAGACGCCCCGGTGCCCGCACAGCATGTGCGCGATCTCGTGGGCGATGATGTGGTCCTGGTGCAGCGGCGAAGTACCGGCGGTGTAAGCGATCAGGTCGTAGTCCGCACGCCGTTGCCAGGCCCCCGAGGGACGACCGGGCGCGTACTCGACGGCGACCAGGTCGATCTCCCGGCCGCGCCGTCGCTCCAGCAGGTCGACCCACGCGTTCATCGACCACGGGCGCGGCAGCGGGACGTCGCGCAGCAGGTCTCGCACGCGCGTCCGGGCGCGCGCTCGCAGGCTCGGGTCGATGACCCCTCCCGGTGCGATCGGCGGTTGGACCAGCCGGGTGCACTGGGCGCTGCTCGGTGTCCCGGAGGCGATCAGCATAGCGGGCGGGGCTACTCCGGCTTCCGCCCGCGACGGGACCGGTCGCGGCCCGCGTCGTAGCTGTTCAGCTGGTCCACCAGCGCGGTCACCGTCTCGCGATCACGCGGGGAAAGACGCATCGCGCGCTGGGCCAGGTCACGCGCTTCGGTGTCGCGCCAGGCCACCACGTCGGCGACCTGGCCGTCGACGCGCTCGGCCACGTCGTCGTCGAAGAAATAGGTGACGGGCACGCCGAAGAACCGCGCCAGCGCCTGGATGTGCGAGCGCTTCGGGTCACGCCGCGCGCCCACCGCGAGCTGCTGGACGTGCGTGGCCGACATGCTCACGCCGGTCAGGTCGGCGACCCCCTGCGCGATCTCGCGATAGGAGTACGGCTTGCGGTCCGGCGGGTGCACGGTGGCGATCAGATTCGCCAGCCGCTCGGCGAAACTGCGCTCGCCCTCGTCCGGTGCCTCGGCCATCAACGCCCCCAAACCGTCCTACGTCCGTGACGAGGTCGAGCATAACCGTCACGTAAACTTGACACCAGCTGTCCACTCAAGGATACACTCCGCACCGACGCCGTTAAGAAAACTAAACACGGTTCGTCCGCGTGTGGCCACTGGGGGTGGCCACACGCGGCCGCCCGATCCGCTCCACCAAGGGGGCGCACAGGTCGCGCAGGTAGGTTGTCCGCCATGTCACTCCCGAGCGGTCCAGACAGGACCTCCGTTGTGGTCACCGGCGGCAGCGGCTTCATCGGCCGCGCGGCCGTCCGCGCGTTCCGCGACCACGGTTTCCCGGTCACGGTCGTGGACCGGGTCCCGTACGAGACCACCGACGAAGGCGTCCGCGTGATCGTCGGCGACCTGCTCGACGCCGCCACCCGCGAAGCCGCGATCACCGCGGAAACCGCCGGAATCGTCCACCTCGCCGCGCTCACGTCGGTGCTGAAGTCGGTCGAACGCCCCGATGAGACGTTCACCGAGAACGTCACCGTGACCCACGAGCTGCTGGAGCTGGCGCGTAAGAACGAGGTGCCGCGGTTCGTGCTGGCTTCGACGAACGCGGTGATCGGCGACGTCGGCACGTCGACGATCACAGTGGACCTGCCGCCCCGGCCGCTCACTCCGTACGGCGCCACGAAAGCCGCCTGCGAAATGCTGCTGTCCGGCTACTCCGGCGCGTACGGCATGACCACCTGCGTGCTGCGGTTCACCAACGTCTACGGGCCCGGCATGTCCCACAAGGACAGCTTCGTCCCGCGCATGATGCGCGCGGCGCTGGCCGGCGAGGGCGTGCGTGTGTACGGCACCGGCGAGCAGCGGCGGGACCTCGTGCACGTGGACGACGTCGTGCGCGCGATCCTGCTGGCGTTCGAAAGCGGGTACAACGGCCGCGCGATCGTCGGCGCCGGGCACTCGGTTTCGGTGCTGGAGATGGTCGAAACGGTGCGCGAGGTGACCGGCGCCGAGCTGCCGGTGGAGCACGTCGCCGCGCCGGCGGGCGAGATGCCCGCGGTGCTGGCCGATGTCTCGGCGAGCGCGGAGACCATCGGCTTCACCCCGGCGATCTCGCTCGCCGACGGGCTGGCCACGGCGTGGAAGTACTTCTCGGAACTGGACCTGAAAGCGACCACGTGACCCTGTTCCTCCGCCGGCACGCGCTCCTGCTGGCCCTGCTCGCCGCGGGCACCGCGCTCCGGGTGCTGACCTGGGTGGCCTACCAGCCCGCGCTGCTCTACATCGACTCGTTCCGCTACCTGGGCAACCTCGGGCTGCGCGGCGACCAGATGAACCCGATCGGCTACGACCTCGTGCTGCGGCCGCTGCTGGCCATCGGCGGGCTGGCCTTCGTCGCGGCCGTGCAGCACGTCGCCGGCCTCGCGATCGCCGTCGGGATCTACGCGCTGGCCCGGAAACTCGGCGCCCGCCGGTGGGTCTCCGCGCTCGCCGCCGCGCCGATCCTGCTGGACGGCTACCAGCTGCAGATCGAGCAGAACATCATGTCCGAGGTGCTGTTCGAGGCACTGCTGCTCGGGCTGCTGTGGCTCCTGCTGGCCCGGGGGAAGCCGAACTGGCGGCGGATCGCGCTGGCCGGGCTGCTGATCGGGTTCGGCGTGCTGGTGCGGCTGATCGGGATCTCGCTCGCCGTGCCGTTCCTGCTCTACGTGCTCGCCGCCGGCAGCGCGTGGCGGCACTGGCGGGGCTGGCGCAACGCGGCCGCCGGGCTGCTCGCGATCGTCGTCGTGGTGGCGCCGTACGCGGTGGAAGTCAAGGCGCAGACCGGGAAATGGGGCCTGAGCGGGCCGTCCGGCAGCATGCTCTACGGGCGAGCCGCGGCCGTCGCGGACTGCGCGAACCTGCACCTCGACCCGACCCTGCAGGTGTTCTGCCCGACCCAGCCGATCCCGGAACGGCTCGTCGACAACTACACCCACGCCGACCAGGACCCGCTGTGGCCGGGGCCGCTGCCGCCGGGCGCCGACCGCACCGCGCTGGCGAACGAGTTCGCGCACGACGTGCTGAAGGCGCAGTGGTGGGACGTCACGAAGGCGATCATCGGCGACTTCTCCAAGAGCTTCCGGTTCACCCGCGCCACCGCGATCAACGACGTGCCGCTCGACCGCTGGCAGTTCCAGCAGACCTACCCGCTGTGGGCCGACCCGCCCGGCGTCGCGATGGTCACGCGGCAGTACGACGGCATCGACCCGACCGTGAACGAGCCGATCGCCGTGTTCCTGCGGGACTACCAGATCAACGGCGGGTTCGTCCCCGGCGCCGTGCTCGGCTTCTTCGCCCTGCTCGGCCTGCTCACCCTGCTGCGGCGCAAGAAACCACGGGACAAGGCGCGCGGCGGCGCCCTGTTCGCCGCCGGAACCGGGCTGTTCCTGCTCTTCGCTTCGGCCGTCTTCGAGTTCTCCTGGCGCTACCAGCTGCCGGCGCTCGTGCTGCTGCCGGTGGCGGGCGCGCTCGGCTTCACGACGCTGACCGCCGCCAGCCGCCGTCGGCTCGGGGCGTACCCGGACGCCGTGGACGACGGCGCGGTCGCGGACTTCGAAGCCCGGCACCCGGACACGAAACTGTCGGAGCTGACCGTGGTGATCGCCGCCTACAACGAGGCCGGCGGCATCGGGCAGGTGCTGGAGAAGATGCCCGACGAGTGCCTCGGCCTGCCCGTCGACGTCCTGGTGGTGGTCGACGGCGGCACCGACGACACCGCGCGGATCGCGCAGGAGCACGGGGCGTACGTCTGCGTCGCGCCGACCAATCGGGGCCAGGGTGCCGCGCTGCGCGTCGGGTACCACCTGGCCGCGAGCAAGGGCGCGAAGTACATCGTCACGACCGACGGCGACGACCAGTGCGACAACAGCGAAATGCCCGAGCTGATGGCCCCACTGCTCGACGGCAGCGCGGATTTCGTCACGGGCTCGCGTCGGCTGGGCTACGAAGAGGCCGACAGCCGGATGCGCTGGCTCGGCGTGCGGGTGTTCGCCTGGCTGGCTTCCGTGCTGACGTGGCGGAAAATCACCGACACGTCCTTCGGATTCCGGGCCATGCGGGCGGAACTCGCCTGCGCCGTCCCGCTCAACGAGCCGCAGTACCAGTCATCGGAACTGCTGCTGGGGATCACCGCGCGCGGCGCCCGCGTGCTCGAGCGGCCGATGAGCATGCGGCTGCGCAAGGCGGGCAAAAGCAAGAAGGGCAGCAGCCTGGTCTACGGCGCGAACTACGCCCGCGTCATGACGGGGACGTGGTGGCGGGGGTACGTGCTGCGCCGCGGCCGAACACGAAGCGGTCGAGCATCGTGAACTTCACGACGAACACCAGCGCGTAGCTGGCCACGTACGCGGCGTCGATGAGCACGACCCACCAGACGTGCGGCAGGCCCAGCGGCGCGAGCAGGTGGCCGGTGAGCGTGGTCAGGCCCACCGAGGCGAGCCCGCCGAGCGAAATCACGGCGACGTAAGGCAACAGCTCGGCACCGATCCGGGGACGGCCGCGCCGGCCCCACACCCAGCGACGGGTCAGGAAGAAGTTCAGCACGGCGCCGGCGGCGAACGCCAAAACGCTGGCCAGCCACGGTGCGCCGCCCAGCGCGAGCACCGACAGCAACGCAGCCTGGCTGAGCAGCGTCGCCCCGACCGAGCTGGTGGCGGCCCGAAAGAACCGGATTGTGCCGCGGCGCCGGGATCGGGGTGATTCCTCCGTCGTGCGAGGCTTCACCGGGTTGGTTACCGTCGTCATGTCCCCAGTCTCCCCTCGGCCGCTCCCGACGGCCGCCCGACCCCCCGACGCATAGGAGATTCACAGCTCATTGCCAGGCCATCATCAGCACCTGGTCGATAAGTTCGAGCGCGGCCATGGCGTCATGTACAAAGAGGAATCAGCGCGCTTGTCGCGTAAACGATACGGAAAGGCTCCTCAATGCGAGTGCTGGTTCTCGGTGGCGACGGATACCTGGGCTGGCCCACGGCACTGCACTTGTCGGACAAAGGCCATGAAGTGGCTGTTCTCGACAATTTCGCCCGGCGGCAGTACGACGTCGAACTGGAAGCCGAGAGTCTCGTCCCCATCGAAGACCTGGCGACCCGCATCGATGCCTGGCAGGAGGTGTCGGGCAAGAAGATCACCTCTTACGTCGGCGACCTGCTCGACGCGGAGTTCCTGTTCGAAGCGGTGCGCGAGTTCGCGCCCGACTCGATCGTGCACTACGCGGAGCAGAGTTCCGCGCCGTATTCCATGATCGACCGCGAGCACGCCGTCTACACGCAGAACAACAATGTGGTCGGCAACCTGAACCTGCTGTACGCGATCGCCGAGATCAACCCGGACATCCACCTGGTCAAACTCGGCACGATGGGCGAGTACGGCACGCCCAACATCGACATCGAAGAAGGCTGGCTCGACGTCGAGCACAACGGCCGCACGGACCGGATGCTCTACCCGAAGAAGCCGGGGTCGTACTACCACCTGTCGAAGGTGCACGACTCGCACAACATCGAGTTCGCCTGCCGCGTCTGGGATCTGCGCGCCACCGACCTCAACCAGGGGGTGGTCTACGGCCAGGAGACGCCGCAGACCACCCTCGACCCGCGCCTGGCCACCCGCTTCGACTACGACGGCGTGTTCGGCACGGTGCTGAACCGCTTCGTCATCCAGGCGGTGCTGGGCCAGCCGCTGACCGTGTACGGCAAGGGCGGCCAGACCCGCGGCCTGATCGACATCCGCGACACCGTGGAGTGCATCCGGCTCGCCGTCGAGAACCCCGCCGACCGCGGCGAGTTCCGCGTGTTCAACCAGCTGACCGCGACCATGTCGGTGAGCGAGATCGCCGACCTGGTGGCGGACGCCTTCCCCGGGCCGGTGCAGATCGAGAACCTGGACAACCCGCGCGTCGAGCAGCCGGAGCACCACTACAACGTCAAGCACACCGGGCTGGTCGGGCTGGGGCTGGAGCCGCACCTGCTGTCGGACACGCTGATCGAGTCGATGTTCGACATCGTCGGCGCCAACAAGCACCGGGTGAACGTCGACCGGATGCTCCCGCAGGTCCGCTGGCGCGGGGCGATCAAGAGCTGACGCGTTCTCCCTCTTGAAGACGCCGGGCCGCTTTCGTGGCCCGGCGTTTTTTCGTCAGTAGCGGGGCCAGGGGCCGAGCGGGGGCAGCGGGGCGGTGAGGCTCGCGCCGTTGCCACGGCCGGTGAGCCAGGCCGCGAGGTCACGGATGGGGCCGGCGACTCCGGTGTCCCCGGTTGGCGGGCCCCACCGGCGCGGCACATCGGTGGCCTTGAGGCTCGTGCCCGGCGGGATCCGCTCGCGCATGAAGCCGACGGCGTGAGCGGCGAAGTCCTCCGGCCAGTCGGCCGGGCCGATGCCGACGTCAGTGTCCACGAGGTGGATCCAGACCTCGCGCCAGCGCGTGTACACGGCCGGGGCGAAGGCCGGGCAGTCCTCGACCCGCGACCACACCCGTTCCAGGGCCTCGGCCTGGGTGGCGACGGCGGCGCGGTGCTCGTCGGCGGTCCGGCCGGCGGTGGCGTCGATGATCGCGTCCCGCTCCCCCGGCGCCCACATCGCGACTGCCTCGCCGCGCAACGCGTGCTCGACGACCCGGGTCCGTGCGCGCGCGGCATCGGCGAGGTGGGCGAGCACGTGGCCACGGGTCCAGCCGGGCAGCAGCGAAGGCCCGTGCACCGCGGCGTCCGTGAGCCCGGCGAGCGCGGCGCCGAACCGCCGGTGGGCCTCGGCGACGGCGGTGAGCGGTGGGGGCACGAGGTCCGATCGTAGCGGGCGGATCGTGGCGGCCGCCGGAATTGTCGGTGCCGGGTGGGATGCTTCTCCGGTCAGCCCCACCAAGGGGAGGGATCGACTGCGCGGTAAGGGAACAGAGGCAAGGAATCGTGGGGGAACAGGTGACAGCGCGCTGGAGCCCGGAGCGCGTCGTCGGGCTCGCGCCGGACCCGGCGTCAGCGAAGGCCGGGCGCGGGCAGGCGGCGCCGGCGAAGTGGTCCAGCACCGGCGCGTCGGGGCGGGCCGTGTGGGGCGCGTGCCAGGGCAGCGGGAAGAAGCCGTACCAGGCGGCGGTCGAGCTGGCCGGGCCCGCGTTCCGGTGCACGTGCCCGAGCCGGAAGTTCCCGTGCAAGCACGCGCTGGGGCTGTTGCTGTTGTGGTCGTCGGGGCAGGTGCCCGAGACCCCGGACGAGGCCGGGTGGGTGCGGGACTGGTTGGAGGAGCGTGCTTCTCGCGCCACCCGCGCGGAGAAGCGGCCGGACGCGCCGAAGGACCTCGAGGCCGCGGCGAAGCGCGCGCAAGACCGGATGGCCCGCGTCACGGCGGGCGCGGCCGAGCTGCGCGGCTGGCTGACCGACCGCGTCGGGGCCGGGTTCGCGGGCTTCGAGCGTGGTGGGGCCGAAGAGCTGCGCGGCGTGGCGGCGCGGATGATCGACGCGCAGGCGACGGGCCTGGCCGGTGGGCTGCGGCAGGCCGCGGGCCTGGTCGGCCGGGGCCGCGACTGGCCGGGTGACCTGCTGGCGGAGCTGTCGCTGCTGTACCTGCTCGCGGGCGCGGTGACCCGGCTCGACGAGCTGCCGCCCGGCCTCGCCGAGACGGTCCGCACCCGGCTCGGCTTCGCCGCGAGCACCGCGCAGGTGCTGGAGTCCGGCGAGCGCGTCGCCGACCAGTGGCTGGTCACCGGCGCGGTCGACGAGGAGCTGGACGCCCTCCGCACCCGCCACACCTGGCTGCGCGGGCGGCACTCCGGCCGTCCCGCGCTGGTGCTGTCCTTCGCGCCGCCGGGCCGTCCGCTGGACAGCTCGCTGCCGCCGGGCCACATCGTGCCGGGCGAGCTGGTCTTCTACCCGGGCTCGGTGCCGTTGCGGGCACTGGTGGCCGACCACACCGAGCCCGTCACGTCGCCGGTCCCGCGGGGTGACACCGTCGCCGAGGCACTGGCGTCCTACGCCGAGGCCCTCGCCGCCGACCCCTGGCTCGACCGCTGGCCCGTCCTCCTGGCCGACCTCACCCCGGCCACCCACCCGGACGGCTGGGCACTGTCCGATGTGGACGGCGCCGCCCTGCCCCTGACCCCCGCCACCGACCCGTGGCGCCTGCTGGCCCTCGCCGCGGAACACCCGGTGACCCTCGCGGCCGAATGGACCCCCGCCGGCCTCCGCCCACTCACCTGCTGGCACCCGAACGGCGCGGTGCGCCTGTGAACGAGCATCCCCTTCCGGCCGTGTTGCCCGGCGCCACCGCTTTTGCCGCGGTCGCGGTGATCGCCTCCGCCGCCGGCACGGTCATCGCCGCCCCCATCGCCGCGGCAGCGGCCGCGGTGGACGCCTCCGCGGGCACAGAGTTCGGTTCCGCCACAACAGAAACCCCTGCCACCACCGCGACCACCGGTAGCGCAGCGATCACGACCGCCACCACCCGCGACACCGCAGCAGCAGCCACGGTGGACGCCTCCGCGATCGCAGACCTCACCTCCGCCACAACAACAACCCCTGCCGCCACCTCCGCGAGCGCCGCCACTGCCACCGCCACCGCGACAACAGCCACGGCAACCACCTCCCCGATCACAGACTTCACCTCCGCCACAACAGAAACCCCCGCAACACCCGCCACCGCAGCCGCTTCTCCCACCGCGGCGACCCCCGCCACCCCAGCCGCTTCCGCCACCGCAGCAACCACCACCGCAGCCGCTCCTGTCACCGCGACAACCCCCGCCACCCCCACCACCGAACGGAGCCCTCTCCTGCCCCCGCGCACAACCCGTCCCCCGCTGGTCTCCCAGCACAACCCCCCACCCCAGGCGGTGCCCCGATGAAGGCCTGGGAGGACCTCGTCAGCACCGCCCTGCTCGGCACCCGCCGCCGGACGCTCGACCTCGCCGGGCAGCCGCCCGCGATCCGGGCGCTCACCGAAGGCGCCCAAGACCCCGCGGACGGGGTGCTGACCGCCGCCGCGCTCGTCACCAACTACCGCCGCGCCGGGCGGTTGCCGATCCCCGGGGCGCGGCGCGAGGACCCCGCCGAGCCGGACGGGCGGCCGTTCGTCCCGCCCGCGGCGCGCGAGCGGCTGGCCCGGCTGCTCCACGCGAACCGGCCCGAGCTGCTGGAGGAGTGGCTGAACGCCGTCGCCGCGACCGGTTTCCGGGTGCCGCCCGACCAGCTGCCCCAGCTCGCCGAAAACGCGCGGACGCGGGTGTCGCTGCGGGCGCCGCTGGCGGCGGTCGCCGGGGCCGTCGGCACCTGGCTCGGCGAGCGGAACCCCGACTGGGCGTTCCTGGTCGCCACGGTCGCGGACGACAACGACGACGCCTGGCAGTTCGGCACCCCCGCGCGGCGTCAGGCCTGGCTCGCGCGGGCCCTCGCCGAAGACCCGGCCGCCGCCCGGGCCGCGCTCGCGGCCACCTGGCGCAGCGAGCCCGCCGACCTGCGCGCCGCTTTCCTCGGCCTGCTCGGCGAGCACCTGGCCGAGGAAGACGAGCCGTTCCTCGACGACGCGCTCGCCGACCGGGCGGCGGGGGTGCGCGACACGGCCACGCACCTGCTCGGCCGGCTGCCCGAAGCGGACCTCGGCCGGCGAATGGCGGCGCGGCTGCAGGACTGCGTCACCGTCCGCAGCCGGGAGTTGCGGGCCGATGTCCTGCAGCTGACCCTGCCCGAGGCGGACGACACCCTCCTGCGCGACGGCGTCCGCGTACCGCACGGGCCGGACCAGGGCACCGGGCGGCTGCGCGCGATCATTTCCGCCACCCCGCTGGGTTTCTGGGCGAAGTTCGGCACGCCGGCCGACCTCGTCGGCATGCTCGTGGACGGCTGCCCGCTGCCGGTGCTGCGCGACAGCTGGGCCACGGCGGCGATCCGGCAGGGCGACGAGGCGTGGGCGCAGGCCCTCGTCGAGGCGGAGCCGGGCGGGCGCAGCACGGCCGCGCTGATCGGCGTGCTCGCCCCGGAGCGGCAGGCCGCCACTGTCGCGAAGCTCGCGCGGGGCCTCAAAGTCGAGGCCCTCACCCGGCTGATCCTCGACCTGCCCCGGCCCTGGCCCGAGGAGCTGGGCCGGGTGCTGCTCGACTGGGTCGCCGCCCAGCAGGACCACCGGCTGGTCGCGCACGCGGCCACCCTGATCGCCAAGGCGGTGCCGGCCGCCTGCCTCGGCCACCGCCTGGCTGTGATCCCCCTGCCCGGCGAGGCCGCCCCGTGGCGGCGCGCCGTCGCCGAAACCCTTACCTTCCGCCGCGAAATGCACGAGGAGCTCTCATGACGTCCGCAGTTCTCCGGCCCCACGCCGAGCAGGAGTACGCCGGCGAACTGGCCGCGCTGGCCGCGGCCGACGACCGGACCAGGCCGCCGTCGTGGCTGCTCTCGCCGTGGGCCGTGGTCACCTACCTGCTCGGCGGCCGGCTCGACGACGGCACCGAGATCACGCCCAAGTACGTCGGCCCGCGCCGGCTGGTCGAGGTCGCCGTCGCGACGCTGGCCACCGACCGGGCGCTGCTGCTGCTCGGCGTGCCCGGCACGGCGAAGACGTGGGTGTCCGAGCACCTGGCCGCCGCCATCAGCGGCGACTCGACCTTGCTGGTGCAGGGCACGGCGGGCACCGCGGAGGAGTCGATCCGCTACGGCTGGAACTACGCCCGGCTGATCGCCGAGGGCCCGAGCGAGCGGGCGCTGGTGGAGAGCCCGATCCTGCGCGCGATGCGTGACGGCAAGGTGGCGCGGCTGGAGGAGCTGACCCGCATCCCGGCCGACGTGCAGGACTCGCTGATCACCGTGCTGTCGGAGAAGACGCTGCCGATCCCCGAGCTGGGCAGCGAAGTGCAGGCGCGGCCCGGCTTCACGCTCATCGCCACGGCGAACAACCGCGACAAGGGCGTGAACGAGCTTTCCAGCGCCCTGCGCCGCCGGTTCAACACCGTGGTGCTACCGCTGCCGGACACCGCCGAGGCCGAGGTGGAGATCGTCAGCCGCCGCGTCGCCCAGCTCGGCGCCGCGCTGTCGCTGCCCACGGAGGCCGCGGAGCTGTCGGAGATCCGCCGCGTGGTCACGGTGTTCCGCGAGCTGCGCGCGGGCCGGACCGAAGACGGGCGCACGGCGGTGAAAACGCCGTCCGGCACGCTCTCCACCGCCGAGGCGATCAGCGTGCTCACCGGTGGGCTCGCGCTGGCCGCCCACTTCGGCGACGGCGTCCTGCGCGCCCAGGACGTGGCCGCCGGCATCCACGGCGCGGTCGTGAAGGACCCGGTGGCCGACCGCGCGATCTGGATCGAGTACCTGGAGACCGTGGTGCGCGAGCGCGACGGCTGGGCCGACTTCTACCGGGCGGGCCAGGAGATCAGCGGATGACCACCCACCTGCTCGGGATCCGGCACCACGGGCCGGGCTCGGCGCGGGCGGTGGCCACACGGCTCGCCGAGCTGGAGCCGGACGTGGTGCTCATCGAAGGCCCGCCCGAGGCCGACGCGCTGGCCGGGCTGACCGCCGACGAGGGCATGCGCCCGCCGGTGGCGCTGCTGGCGTACGCGGCGGACGACGTGTCGAGCGCCGCGTTCTGGCCGTTCGCGGTGTTCAGCCCGGAGTGGCAAGCCCTCCGGTACGCCGCCGCCGCGGGGGTGCCGGTGCGGTTCTGCGACCTGCCCGCGGCGCACCAGTTCGCGCTCGGCGACGGGGGTTCGGGCGACGGGGATTCCGGCGACGGGGGCGACGGCCGCTCCGGCGACCCGCTCGCCGAGCTGGCCGCGGCCGGCGGGTACGACGATCCCGAGCGCTGGTGGGACGACGTAGTCGAGTCGCGGCGTGACTCCGAGCCGCCGTTCGAGGTGATCGCCGAGGCGATGACCGCGCTGCGGGAGGACAAGCGGCCGGAGAACCTCCACGAGCGGCGGCGCGAGGCGTACATGCGCACGGTGCTCCGCAAAACGCGCAAGGAGGGCTTCGAGCGGATCGCCGTGGTCTGCGGCGCCTGGCACGTCCCGGCGCTGGCCGACCCGCTGCCGACGGCGGCCGCGGACCAGTCCGTCCTCAAAGGACTCCCGAAGCGGAAGGTGGTGTGCACCTGGGTACCGTGGACCCATGGCCGGCTCGCGACCGGCACCGGTTACGGCGCCGGCGTGCGCTCCCCCGGCTGGTACCACCACCTGTTCACCACGGCCGAGGACGTCACCACCCGCTGGCTCACACGCGTGGCGTGGGTGCTGCGCGAGGAGGACCTGCCGGTCTCCACCGCGCACGTGATCGAGGCGGTGCGGCTGGCCGAAACGCTGGCGACGCTGCGGGGACGGTCTTCGGCCGGGCTCGCGGAGGTCGACGCCGCCACCCGCGCGGTGCTGTGCGGGGGCGACGACGTGCAGGCCGACCTGGTCACCCGGCGGCTGGTGGTGGGCGAGCTGCTCGGCGAGGTGCCCGAGACCGTCCCGCAGGCGCCGCTCGCGGCCGACCTGATCGCCACCGCGCGGCGGCTGCGGCTCAAACGCGAGCCGGAGGTACGGGAGCTGGACCTCGACCTGCGCACGCCCGGCGGCGTCGACCGGTCCCGGCTGCTGCACCGGCTGCGGGTGCTCGGCATCCCTTGGGGCGCACCGGAAATCTCGGCAACGCGCAGCAAGGGCACGTTCCGCGAGACCTGGACGCTGTGCTGGGAGCCCGGCTACGAGGTGGACCTGGTCGCGGCGGCGGTGCACGGGACCACGGTTCCCTCGGCCGCGGCCACGGTGGTCCGCGAGGTCGTCGCCGGGAAGCCGCCGCTGGCCGACATCACCACGGCGGTCGAGGACTGCCTGCTCGCGGACCTGGGCGACGCGCTGCCCGAGGTGCTCACCGCGCTCGACACCCGGGCGGCGGCCGACGCGGACGTCGCCCGGCTGATGGCGGCGCTGCCCTCACTGGCGCGGGCGACGCGGTACGGCGACGTCCGCGGCACCGACACGGCGCGGCTGCGGGAGGTCGCGGACCGGATGCTCACCCGCGTCTGCGCCGGCCTGCCGCCCGCGACCCACGGCATCGACGAGGAGGCGGCCGAACGGTTCTGCCGCCTGATCGACGACGTGCACGAGGCGACGACCCTGCTCGGCGAAGCGGCGCGGGAGCGCTGGCTCTCCGCGCTGTCCGGCCTCGCCGGGCGCGACGCGCTGCCCCCGCTGCTGGCCGGGCGGGTCGTCCGCCTGCTGCACGACGCCGACCTGCTGGACGGCGCGGAGGTCGAGCTGCGGCTGGGCCGCGCGCTCACGCCGGGCGTCGAGCCGGCGGCGGGCGCGGCGTACGTCGAGGGCTTCTTCGCGGGCGGCGCACTGCTGCTGGTCCACGACGAGCGCATGCTGCGGGTGATCGACACCTGGCTGGGCGGTATCCCACCGGACGTGTTCACCGAGGTGCTTCCCTTGTTACGCCGTACTTTCGGCGCGTTCGCGGGTCCGGAGAAGCGGGCCATCGGCGAGCGGGCCGCCACCCTGTCCGGCGGCGCCCCGAAGGCGAAGGCGCCCACCGACGAGGTGGACGAGCCGCGGGCCGAGAGCGTCCTGCCCGTGCTGGCCACCCTCCTGGGAGTGACGTCATGACCGAACCGGCCGATCCCGACCGGCTGCGCCGCTGGCGGCTGGTGCTGGGCGGGGGCGACGACGGCACCGGCCGCGCACTGTCCGAAGAGGACAGAGGAGTCGACGCGGTGCTGTCGGCCCTCTACGACGAGCGCGAGGAGAGCACCCGCGGCGGCGACCGGCGCGGCGCGAACCTGGCGGCGTCGGCGCCACGGGTCGCGCGATGGCTGGGCGACATCCGGCGTTACTTCCCCGGCTCGGTCGTCCAGGTGATGCAGCGCGACGCCGTCGACCGGCTCGGGCTCACGCGGATGCTGCTGGAGCCGGAGCTGCTCAGTGCCGTCGAGCCGGACGTCCACCTGGTCGGCACGCTGCTCTCGCTGAACGGCGTGCTGCCCGAGGAGACGAAGGAGACCGCGCGCACCGTGGTGCGGACAGTGGTCACGCAGCTGGAGGAGCGGCTGGCCGAGCGGACCCGCGCGGCCGTGCGCGGTGCCCTCGACCGGGCGGCCCGCACCCAGCGCCCGCGCGCGGCCGACATCGACTGGGCGCGGACCGTGCACAAGAACCTGCGGCACTACTCCCCCGAGCTGAAGACCATCGTGCCCGAGCGGCTGGTCGGTTTCGGCCGGCGTCAGCACAGCGTGCAGCGCGAGGTGATCCTGGCCGTCGACCAGTCGGGCTCGATGGCGGAGTCGGTGGTGTACTCGGGCCTGTTCGGCGCGGTGCTGGCGTCGATGCGGGCGCTGAGCACGAAGTTCGTCGCGTTCGACACCGCGGTCGCCGACCTGACCGAGCACCTCGCCGACCCGGTCGACCTGCTCTTCGGCACCCAGCTGGGCGGCGGCACGGACATCAACCGCGCGCTGGCCTACTGCCAGGGCCTGATCGAGCGCCCGGAGCAGACCCTGCTGGTCCTGATCAGCGACCTGTACGAGGGCGGGGTGCGCGAAGACCTGCTGCGGCGCGTCGGCGAACTGGTCGGCTCGGGGGTCCAGGTGGTGACCCTGCTGGCCCTCTCGGACTCCGGCGCCCCGTTCTACGACCACGAAAACGCCGCCGCCCTGGCCGAGCTGGGCGTCCCGGCCTTCGCCTGCACCCCGGACCTCTTCCCGGACCTGATGGCGGCCGCCATCCGCCGTGAGGACCTGGCCCGCTGGTCGGCCACGGCGATGGCGACGTGACCCCGGGCAGCTCGTCGAGCAAAGCTCCGCAACCACGCCGAACAACCATTCGAGCGAACGGGCCTGGTCGGCCCGCAGCTCACCGGCACGGCGCAGACCCAAGGCAACCGCGGGACTAAACCGACCGGTCAGACTGTTGACACCGGTGTCACGCTTCGAGAGAGGACGGTAGCCATGAAGGTTCGCACGTCGGTCCGCTCCCTGGCCCGCCAGCCGGGCGCCCAGGTGATCCGCCGCCACGGCAAGGTTTTTGTCATCAACCGCGACAACCCGCGTAACAAGGCCCGCCAGGGCTGACGGGTTCGCGAGTCGCGCCGTCCGGTCTCCCGACCGGGCGGCGTTTTCGCGTTCGGGCGCCCGTATTCTCAGCGAACGACAGCGAACGGCCACGACGCTCGGGTCAGCCGTCGGCGAGGCGTTGGATGGTGGCGCCCAGCCAGGCCTGAAGCTCAGCGGAGTCGCCGAGTTCGGACCGCAGGACCCGGCGACGGGTCGAGACGCCGAGGACAAAAGCGTCGATCGCCGCGGCCCGGTTGCGGGCGTCCGCGTCGTCCAGGCCGCTGTCGCGCAGGTAGTGGTGCAGCGGCTCCAGCGAGTTCGTGTCGAGGAACGCGGCCAGGGCCTCCGCCGCCTCCGGGCGTTCACCGGACGCGCGTTGCAGCGCCAGCAGCGGATCTTCCCCGGGCGCACCGAACCAGCGCTGGACGATGCTCGCGGCGAGGCGCGAACCCAGCTCGGAACGGTCGCCGTCAAAGGAGTCCGCGACCGGGATCTCCACCTGGGTCGCCGCCAGGAAAAGGCCGTCCTTGCCGCCGAAATAGCGCGTGATGAGGTTCGGCGACACACCGGCCGCGTCGGCCACGCCTTTCACCGTGATCGCCGTGTACCCGGACCGGGCGAACTGGCGTTGCGCGTGTTCCAGGATCCGCTGCCGGGTGGCGGCCGCATTGCGCGAAGTCATGTGTACGAGCATACACATCTTGTGTACGCTGATACACATGAACGACGAGATGCGGGACCGACTCCGGCAGACGCGGCGGGTCACGACCCCGTGGAGCGACGACGGAACCCGCGGCATCACCGGCACCCACCTCGACAAGCTGCTCGAACGCTGGGCGAACGGCTACGACTGGGGCGTGCACGAGCGCCGCATCGACGGGCTTCCCTGGGTGACCGTAAGAGCGGGCGGCACCGAGCTGCGGCTGATCCACCAGCGATCCGCGGATCCCGGCGCACCGGTTGTCGTGCTGCTGCACGGCTGGCCCGACTCGGTGCTGCGGTTCGAGCGCGTCCTGCCTCTGCTCACGGACGTGCACGTGGTGGTTCCCGCGCTGCCGGGCTTCCCGTTCGCGGCTCCGCTCACCGCTCCCGGCATGTCGGTCAACCGGATCGCCGGGATCGTCGCGGACGCCCTGGACGAGCTCGGTTACCCGCGGTACACGGTGTCCGGCGGCGATGTGGGCGCCACCGTCGCGGAGCTCCTCGCGGCCGAGCACCCGGACCGGGTGGCCGCCCTGCACCTCACGAACATCGCCCCGCAGCACGCGTTCGCGGCGGACCCGGCGAAGCTCGCGCCCGACGCGGCGGCCTACCTCGGCCGGGCGGCGCAGTGGTTCCGGACCGAGGGCGGGTACATCGCGGAGCAGTCGACGCGGCCGAACACCCTCGCCGTCGCGCTGGGCGATTCACCCGCCGGCCTCGCGGCGTGGATCATCGAGAAACTCGAGTCCTGGTCCGACGGGCCGGCCTTCACCCCGGACGAGCTGCTCACCTGGGTCACCGCCTACTGGGTCACCGGCACGATCGGCACCTCGTTCGCCACCTACGCCGAACCGGTCACCCTCCCCGACCGGATCGAGACACCGACCGTGCTTTCGGTGTTCCCGCGCGACCTCAAGCCGGAGCCGCGAAGCTACGCCGAGGCGTTCCTGAACATCCGCGAGTACGTGGAACACGAAGCGGGCGGCCACTTCGCCGCCTGGGAACAACCCGAGGCCTACGCCGACGACGTCCACCGCGCGGTCAAGCTGGGCGGCTGAGAACGGCTCACGATATGACTCCGCCGGGCCGGGTCGGGGGGCACCGGCCCGGCGGAGAGTGCTGGTGGCGGTTCAGCGCAGCGCTACCACCTGAGTGGCGCCGAAAGTGCCCTTGACAGGCACCTTCACCGTGGTATGCCGCACCTTCACCTCGATGCTGTCCTGGAGCTGAGTCGGGTCGGAGACGGCGAGTGACCAGCCGCCGCCGGTTCGCCCCAGTGCGACCGACGCTGGTCCTGAGACAGCTACTTCGTCAACAGTACCCGCACTGTAGAAATTAGCCAGCAGGGTGTGGTCAGCCAGCCGGACAGCTTGCGCCGCAGCGGTGTTCGCACGAACACGCCAGGTGAGCAACGACGCGACAGTCCCCACCACCGACGCCGCCGGCAGCACCGCGTACGCGTAACGAGCGTCGGCGGGCTTCACCCCGTGCTCGATCACCAGCTTCTGGTAGCGCCGCGTGTACGGGTCCGTGGTGCCCTTGGTGTTGGCGCCCGTGTCGACGTCGCGCCAGGTACCGGTGCGATCTTCCCGCAACGCGGTGACCTGGGCGTCTTCGAGCAGCACGTAACCGGCGACGCCGTCGAGGTGCAGCCAGCGCGGCTTGCGCAGCGCGTTCGCCTTGCCCGGCGCGGTGGAGATCAGGCGGGCGTCGGCCAGCAAGACACCACGGCCGTTTTCGCCGAGATTGCGGTTCTCGACAGTGGTCCGGACCTGTTCGCCCGAGGCATCCGTGATCCCGGCGCCGAGGCAAACCACCCCGGACGGGGTGAAGAACCAGGACTTCTTCGCCGTCAAAGTCCCGTCGGCGGAAACGAAATCCATCGCGTACGCGCCGTGCCGCGCGTCCCAGCGGACGCCACCGACGTGGGCCTTGGTACTCAACGGCGTGGCGTCGAGCGCGCCCGCCGGGCCGGTCTTGGTGGTGGTGCCGGGCAGCAGCAGCGGGTCGACCGTCGGCCAGTACGCGTCGGAGTAGTGGCCCTTCGCGTTCGGCAGGAACGTGTAGAGCACGCCGTCGCCGACGTGCCAGCCGTGCTGGTTCATGCCGTTGATCGACTCGTACCGCGAGATGCGCGTGGAGCCGACGCCGAGCGCGCCGGACCAGCCCTCGGTCACGTGCACCATCCGGTCCTGCTGGCCGAAGATCCGGTGCGTGGCCACGATCGGCGCCGGCCGCACGCGGGCCGCCAGCATCTCCTGCGCGAGCTCGATGCCCGGCGTCGCCACCAGGTCGGGCCCGGGCGCGAACCGCTCGGGGTCCGGGATCTGCAGGAACGGCGCGTACGTGCCCTCACCGATCCACTTGGCCGCGAGGCCGGACAGCCCGTCCTTCGCCGCGCCGGTGGCCGAACGCGCGAGCACCAGCGTGGAGACGGTCAGCTGGTGGCCGATGTCGTGCCCGGTCTCGCCCTGCCGCGAGAGCATGCGGCCGCGCACCGGCTCCATCAGCGCGCCCGCGTAGACGAACGGCGCGAAGGTGTCGCCGACGAGCGCGTACACCTTCTGCTTGAGGTCGTCCGGCAGCGCGTAGCCGGTCCCCTCGGTGACGTGGATGGCGCCGGCCAGCGCGGTGAGCAGCACGATGCCGTAGTGCCCGGGGTACGGGATGGTGTCGTGCTGGATGAACGAGCCGTCGACGTGGAAGCCGTCGCCCGCGGCCTTGTCGAGCTTCGCGACGACGCTCGCCGCGCCGCCGCCCGCGACGTCGGTGATGGCGTCGATGCCCGTCTTGATCCACGCCGCGTCACCGGTCAGCGCGCCCGAGACGATGGAGATCAGCGCCTTGTCCGCCCGGTTCGCGCCGGTCTCGACGACCGCGGTGTTGTTGGCGCGCACGTTCGGGTTCCCCACGAACCGCTTGATCGGGCTGACGTAGCGGGCCAGCTCGTCGGCCGTCAGCTCGCCGGCGACCGTGACGAGCGTGTGCAGCACGTAGTACGGCACCCCGATCTCGTAGGTGTACCAGTTGCCGATCTCGCCGACCTGCGGGTTGTACTGGCTGGTGTAGATCAGCTCGAGCGCCGCCTTGATCCGCGCCAGCACCGCCGGGTCACCGGACAGCGTGCCGCCGGGGGTGCCCCAGTCGACCGCGATGGCGCGCAGCCGCCCGTACATCGACGTGGTGTAGTCGCTGCCCGGCCCCAGCGGCAGGTCGGTCCACAGTGGACCTCCGGTCACCGTCATGCTGTCGTTGTAGGACTTCGCGACCCGGCCCAGGTTCTTCAGCGCCGCCGTGCGCTCCGGCGACGGCCGGTTGATGCCGGTCTGCAGCTCGCGGTAGCCGGCCACGATGGCCTGGTACGGGTCGGGCGCGAGGCCCGCGGATGCGAGGCCGCCGGGTGCGAGGCCCGCAGCGAAAGCGGGCCGCACGGTGCCGGCCAGCGCGACCGCAGCGGCCGTGATGGCGCCGCCGCGCAAAGCAGTTCTCCGGTTTACGGGCATGACGATGCCTCCCAGGATCAAGACGTCCTTGGCTTGCGAGGGAACCTTGTGAGTGTTTATGCCGGTTCTAACCGGCATAAACACTCACGAGTCATTTCAGCGGGCCCCGTCCGTGCGCCGCGGCAGCTGCCACGGGTTGTCCTCGCGCAGCGGCTCGGGCAGCAGCGCGTCGGGGAAGCCCTGCCAGGCGACCGGGCGCTGGAACCGCTCGATCGCCGCGGTGCCGACCGACGTGGTCGTCGGCGCGGTGGTGGCCGGGTACGAGCCGCCGTGCTGCTGCGCCCAGCTCACGGTGACGCCGGTGGGCCAGTCGTTCCAGAGCAGCCGTCCGGCCAGCCGGGTCAGCGGCGCCAGCAGCGGGCGGACGTACTCGGCCTCGTCCTCCTCGCCCTGGATGGTGGCGGTGAGGCCCGGCTCCAGCGTCTCCAGCACCTCGATCAGCTCCGTCTGGTCGCGGTAGGTGACGATCAGCGACGCGGGACCGAAGTGCTCCTCGCGCACCGCCTCGCCGCCGGCCAGGAACTCCTTCGCGGTGGTGGCGAGCAGGCTCGGGGTGAACTCCTCGCCCTGGTGCGTGCCGTCCACGAGCGTCTCGACGCCCGGCGCCGAGCGCAGCTCCGAAAGCTTGTGCGCGAACCCGGACGCGATGCGCTCGTTGAGCATCGGCTGGCGGGCGACCCCGCCGACGGCCTCGCGCAGGGTGCCCTCCAGGCCGTGGCCCTCCGGCAGGAGCAGCAGGCCCGGCTTGGTGCAGAACTGGCCGGCGCCGAGGCTGAACGAGCCGCTGTACGCCTTCGCCACCGCCTCGCCACGCGCGGCGACCGCGCCCGGGGTGACCACCACCGGGTTGACGCTGCCCAGCTCGCCGTAGAACGGGATGGGAGTCGGGCGGGAGACGGCGATGTCGAACAGCGCGCGCCCGCCGGGCACGGAACCGGTGAACGACGCCGCGGCGATCCGCGGGTCCTTCAGTGCCGTGATGCCCTGCTCGAAGCCGTGGATCACGGCGAAGACGCCCTCCGGCGCACCAGCGGCGGCCAGCGCGGACACGACGATTTCGCCCGTGCGCGTGGACAGCTCCTCGTGGCCGGGGTGCGCCTTGAGCACCACCGGGCAGCCCGCGGCCAGCGCGGACGCCGTGTCGCCGCCGGCCACGCTGAACGCGAACGGGAAGTTGCTGGCCGCGAAGACCAGCGCCGGCCCGATCGGCACCAGCACGCGGCGGATGTCCGGGCGCGCGCCCATCGGCCAGTCCGCGTCGGCGTGGTCGACGGTCGCGCCGAGGAACGCGCCGTCGCGCAGCACCTGGCCGAACAGCCGCAGCTGGAACGTGGTGCGGGCCAGCTCGCCCTTGAGCCGCGGCGCGGCGGGCAGGTGGGTCTCGGTGTGGGCGAGGGCGATCAGCTCTTCGGCCTCGGCGTCGAGCGCGTCGGCGACGGCGGCCAGCCAGCCGGCCCGCTCGGCCGGGGTGGCGGCCGCGAACGGCCGGGCGGCGGCAGCGGCCGCGGCGAGGATGTGCTCGAGCTCCGGGGCGGAGGTCTCTCGGCTCATGATGGAACGGTTCTCCTCGGTGGATCCAGTTCGGGGCGGATCAGGCGGTTCAGGGCACGCGGTGGGCCGCCGCGGTGGCGGCGTGCAGGTCCGGCCGTCGGCCGGGTCCCGCCAGCCCCAGATGGTAGAGGTGCAGCTCGGTGGCCCCGGCTTTGCCGAGTTCGGTCACGTACGCCTCGATGTCGGGCACCGGGTTCGCCGCGACCGCTGTGATGTAGCTGCCGACCGCGACGTGCGCGGGCAGCGCGGCGCGGGCAGCGGCCACGGCGTCGACGCTGCCCTGCCCCGGCGCCCAGTTCTGCAGGACGACCGCGGCGGCGTCATCGGCCGCCGTCGGGGTGAGGCCGGGCAGCGCGCCGGTGACCCACGGGTCGAGCGCGCCGTGCAGCACGATCCGCGTGCCCGGCTCCAGCCCGGCCAGCACCGCGGCGCGCAACGCGTCGGTGGCCCGCTGGCGCCCGGCGAGCACCACGTCCTTCAGCGGCGCCGGGAGCCGGTCCTCGGTGACGCTCAGGTCGGCCGTGGCCAGCAGCCGCCGGACCTCGGCGCGCAGCTGCTCGCGCACGGTGGCGGCGTCAAGGCCACCGTCGAGCCCGTCCCAGCCTTCGGTGCAGGCCGCGCAGCAGCAGATCGACAGCAGCCGCGCCACGGCGGGCGCCCACACGCCGTCGGTCTTCTCGTGCTGGTGCTGGTGCACGACACCGAGCGGGCCGCAAGCTTCGAGGATCACCGACGACAGCTGCAGGCCCGCGACGGCCTCAGCCGTCAGCGTCGCGGCGTACTCGCGGACCGCGGGCTGCGCCGGGCACAGCGCCCACGGGTAGCTCTCGCCGAAGCAGTTCTGCACGGTGTACTGCGGGAAAGCGGTGCCCAGCTGCGAATTGTGCGTGAGCACGAGCCACGCGGCGGCCGGGACGCCGACGGTGTTCAGCAGCCGCACGGCGTCGCCGCCGCTGTCTGGCTGCGCGACCCAGTCCGCAGTGGACGGACGGAGTTCGTGACGCTGCCAGGCTTCCTCGCGCACCGGCCGGTAGATCGCGGCGTGCGGCGCGATCACCGACGTGCGGTCCTCGGACGACGGCGTGGCCGCGCGCGTGCTGTGGTAGGTCAGCGCCACCGCGACCTCGTCCACTTTGAGGTCGCGCGCCCGCTCGACGAAGCCGGGGTCGCCGAGCACGTCCCAGGAGTAGGCGTATCCGGTCACCTTCACGCGGTCACCACCTCGCCGTGTTCGGCTCGAACCCGGGGGTCCACTTGCGCATGTAGGTGACGTCGTCCCGCTTGGTCAGTCCACATCGGACGTAGTTCTCGTGCGCCGCGGCGAGCGCGTCGGGGTCGATCTCGATGCCCAGCCCCGGTTTGCCCGGCACCGCGACCGCGCCACCGGCGAACTCCAGCGCGCCGGGCGCGATCACGTCGGCGGTCTTCCACGGCCAGTGCGTGTCGCAGGCGTAGGTCAGGTGCGGCGTCGCGGCGGCGACGTGCACCATCGCGGCGAGGCTGATGCCGAGGTGGCTGTTGGAGTGCATCGACAGGCCCACGCCGAAGCTCTCGCAGGTCACCGAAAGCGCCTGCGTGTCCCGCATCCCGCCCCAGAAGTGGTGGTCGGACAGCAGCACGCCGATGGCGCGGGCGCGGAACGCCGGCTCGATGTCGCCGAAGTTCACCACGCACATGTTGGTGGCCAGCGGCATGCTCGCGCGCTCGGCCACCTTCGCCATGCCCTCGATGCCCGGCGTCGGGTCTTCGAGGTACTCCAGGACGCCGTCCAGCTCTTCGGCGACGCGGATGCTCGTTTCGACGGTCCACGCGGCGTTCGGGTCGATCCGCAGCGGGTGGCCGGGGAACGCCTCGGCGAGCGCGCGGATGCCGTCGACCTCTTGCGCCGGCTCGAAAACGCCGCCCTTGAGCTTGATCGAGCGGAAGCCGTACTCGTCGACCATCCGCTTCGCCTCGCCGACGAGCGCGTCCGGCGTGACGACCTCGCCCCAGCTGTCCTCCTCCGCGCCGATGTGGGCGCCGTACTTGTAGAACAGGTACGCGGAGAAGTCGACGGCGTCGCGCGCCTTGCCACCGAGCAGGTCGACGACCGGGCGGCCGAGGTAGTGGCCCTGCGCGTCGAGGCAGGCGACCTCGAACAGCGCGTACACGCTGGCGATCGTCTTGCGGATGGAGAACCCGCCGATCAGGCCGTGCTCGTCGGTCAGCACGGTGCCCGCGAGCACCCGCGTGATGATCCGCTTGAGCCCCGGCAGGTCGAACACGTCGTGCCCGGCCAGCTCCGGCAGCACCTTGCGCACCTCGCCGAGGAACGCCGAGTCGCCGTAGGACTCGCCGAGGCCCACGACGCCGTCTTCACACTGGATCTGCACCACGCTGCGCAACGCGAACGGCTCGTGCACGCCCATCACGTTCAGCAGCGGCGGGTCGGCGAAGGCGACCGGGGTGAGTACTACGTCCAGGATCTTCATCAGCGGCCCTCGATCCCCTTCAGCACCGCGAAACCGCCCTCGACGACCTTGCCGAGCCGGTCGATCTGCTCGGCGGTCGGCTCGATCAGCGGCGGCCGGATCGTGCCGACCTTGTCGCCGCGCAGCCGCGCGGCCGCCTTCACCAGTGAGACGGCGAAGCCCGGCGTCTCGTCGCGCAGCGCCACCAGCGGCAGGTAGAAGCCGGCGAGCAGGCTGTCCATCACGGCGGTGTCGCCCTCGGCGAGCGCGCGGTGGAAGCGGTGGGCGATCTCGGGCGCGAAGCAGTGCACAGCCGAGGAGTAGCGGGCGACGCCGATGGCCGCGTACGCCTTCGCCGACACCTCGGCGGTGGGCAGGCCGTTGAAGAACAGGAACCCGTCGGAACGCTCGGTGCCCAGCGACCGGATGGTGGTCACGATGCGGGTCATCACCTCGACGTCGCCGTAGCCGTCCTTGAGGCCGACCACCGACGGGATGTCGAGCAGCTTCGCGGCCGTCGGCGCGGTGAACACGCCGGTGCCGCGGTGGTACACGATTACCGGCACGCTCGTGTCGCCGACGGCGTAGCGGACGTAGTCGATGAGCCCGGCCTGCGGGCCGGTGACCAGGTACGGCGGGAGCAGCAGCACGCCGTCGGCGCCGCCGGCCTGCGCGGCCGCGACACCCGCGCGCGCGGCCGCGGCACCGCCGCCGGCGCCGACCCACACGGGCACGCGCCCGGCGGCCACCTCACGCGCTTTCGCCAGCACGGCCGCGACCTCGCCGGGCGAGAGCGAGCTGAACTCGCCGGTCCCGCAGGCGACGAACAGCGCACCCGCGCCGGCGGCCACGTGGCTCTCCACGTTCTCCGCGAACCCGTCGAGGTTCACCTCGAGGTCGTCGGTGAACGGGGTCAGCGGGAACGCCAGCAGGCCGTCCAGCTCGATCTCGGTCTGTGCCATCAGTTTCTGCTCTTTCCGTCCTCGTCGGGTGGGGCCGGGGCGGCGTGCCCGGCCCACGGGTTCGACGATCCCACCAGTGTCCCGCACACGCCCGGGACACCTCCGGTGTTCACATTCTTGAATGGAGTCTGTTATGGTGACTATGTTCATCCATAAGAATGCTGTTCGGGACGCTAATATGGCCGGAGTCACAAGTCAACGGCCGGTGGGAGGACGCACCATGCCGCAGAAGCTCGACACCGCGGTCGCGGCGAGCGGCACCACGCCCGGCGCGGAGCCCGCGGGCGTGAAGTCCGCGCGGCGCGCGATCGACCTGATCGAGACCTTCGCCGCGAACGACGTCTGGCTGTCGCTGTCGGACCTGCACGCGCGCACCGGTTTCCCGCGCTCCAGCCTGCACGGCCTGCTGCGCACGCTGCTGGAGGCGGGCTGGCTGGAGGCGGACGCGAACACCGCGCGCTACCGCCTCGGCGTGCGCGCGCTGATCTGCGGCACCGCGTACCTCGACCGCGACGCGATCGTCCCGTTCGCCACCGAGGCGCTGGAGCGCATCCGGGAGAAGACCGGGTTCACGGCGCACTTCGCGCGCCGCAACGCCACCGAGGTCGTCTACCTGGAGACGCGCGAGTCGCAGCACTCGACGCACCTCGTCTCGCGCGTCGGCCGCACGCTGCCCACCCACGCCACGGCGCTGGGCAAGGCGCTGCTGGCCGAGCTGACGCACGACGAGATCGAGAGCCTGATGCCGGCGGAGCTGCCGCCGCTCACCCCGAACACGATCACCGACATGGAAGCGCTGCACGCCGACCTCGCGCGCACCCGCGAGCGCGGGTACGCGGCCGAGAGAGAAGAAGGCACCCTCGGCGTCCGCTGTGTCGCCGCGGTGATCCCGTACCGCATCCCCGGCACCGACGCGATGAGCTGCTCGATGCCGATCGGCCAGGTCGACGACGCGGACGTCCAGCGCGTCGGCGAGCTGCTGGCCGAGACCACCGCCGAGCTCGGGCAGCAGCTGCGCCGGGCCGGCATCCGCTGACCGCCGCCACCCGTCCCCGGGCGCGGCGCCGGTCCTGACCGGCGCCGGGCGCGAGGGCGTTTCCCGTTCCCCGTTTCGAGAGGACCCCCATGGCAGACCAGCGCGTGCTGATCACCGGATCGGCAGGCATCGTCGGCACCCTGATGCGGCCGCGGCTGCGCCGTCCCGGCCGGGTGCTGCGGCTGCTCGACCTCGCCGCGCAGCCCGCCGCCGAGGACGGCGAGGCCGTCGAGATCGTGACCGGCTCGGTCACCGACCCGGCCGTGATGGCCGGGGCCTGCGCGGGGGCCGACGCCCTGATCCACCTCGGCGGGCACAGCCGCGAGAACTCGTGGGAAGCCACGCTGGACGTCAACATCAACGGCACCCACACCGTGCTGGAAGCCGCGCGCCAGGCCGGCGTCAAGCGTGTGGTCCTGGCGTCGAGCAACCACGCGGTGGGCTTCCGCCGCAACGCCGACGCGGGCGAGGGCGGCCTGCCCGCCGACTCCAGCCCGCGCCCGGACACCTACTACGGCGTGAGCAAGGCGGCCATCGAGTCGCTCGGCAGCCTGTACCACTCCCGGTTCGGCCTGGACGTGATCGTGGTCCGCATCGGCTCGTGTTTCGAGACGCCGCTGCAGCTCGGCCCGCGCGGGCTGACCACGTGGCTCTCGCCGGACGACGGCGCGCGGCTGTTCGAGGCCTGCCTGAGCGCTCCCTCGCCGGGCTACCGGCTGATCTGGGGCGTCTCGGACAACACACGGCGGATCTACTCGCTCGCCGAGGCCGAGGCGCTGGGTTACAAGTCCCTCGACAACGCCGAGGCCTACGCCGAACAGCTCGCGGGCAAGCCCGGCCCGACCGGCGCGGCCGCCGAGTTCGTCGGCGGCCCGTTCTGCACCGCGCCGCTGGGCGAGTTCAACCCGATCTGACCCCGAAGTGACTTGCCCTGAAGGCCACCATGAGGGACCTATATGCCCTCAAGGTGGCCTTCAGGGCAGGTAGCGACAGGACCCGCAGCCGGGCCCGGGCCGCCTACACTGGTCCGCACACCTCGAGGACGAGGGAGGACAGCGTGGGCGAGCTCGGGCCGGCCGACACCAACGGCATCCTCGACCTGCCCTGGATGCGCCCCGAGCGCACGAGCGCGGGACTGGGCTGGGAGCACGTCTACCTCTCCAAGCAGCACGAGCACCCGTACCGCGGCGAGTTCGGCGCCGCCCGCACGCACCAGCTGATCCTGCACCTCGCCGGTCCCGTCACCGTCCGCCGCCGGGCCGGCACGCCGGCCGAGCTGAGCCGCCGGATGCAGGCGCGTGAGCTGTTCCTGCAGCCCTCGGGCACCGACCTGTCCGTGGAGCTGGGCGGTGAGCTGGACACGCTGCACGTGTACGTCGCCGACACCGCCGTGCAGGAGGCCGCGGGCGCCGACGCGCCGATCCGGCTTTCGGAGGAGCTGGGCAGCGTCGACCCGCTGCTGGAGCAGCTCGTGCTCTCCCTCGACGGCGTGGTCCGCGAATGGGAGCCCACTGCCCGGACCTACGCCGACCAGCTGTGCGCGCTCGTCGCCGCCCAGCTCGCCCGCCGTCACCGCGCCGGAAGCGAACGTCCGCCCGCTGAACCGCCCGCACCCGCCGCGTTGTCGGACCACCAGTTCGCCCGGGTGCGGGAGCTGATGGCCGAACGGCTCGGCGAGCCGCTCGGGCTGGCCGACCTCGCGGACGCCACCGGGCTCAGCGTCAGCCGGTTCGCGCGCCGGTTCAAGGCCCGCACCGGCCTGCCGCCGCACCGGTACCTGCTGCGCCTGCGCGTGGAACAGGCCGGGCTGCTGCTGCGCACCGGCACCGAGCCGATCGCGGACATCGCCGCCCGCTGCGGTTTCTCGCACCAGGAACACCTCACGCGCGTGCTGCGCAGCCACCTCGGCACCACTCCCGCCGCCCTGCGCCGCGAAAGCTGAGCCGCGCGTTTCGTGCAGCCCGCACGGCCGGATCGTGCAGGAAACCACCGCGCGGCGCGCCGATACTCGACACACCCCGCGTGGAAGGACCATCGATGTTCAGCTACACCGCCAACCCGGCCCGGGTCGTCTTCGGCAGCGGCGCGCTGGCCACCCTGCCCGACGAGGTCCGCCGCCTCGGCGTGAGCCGGGTCCTGCTGGTGGCGAGCGCTTCGCGGGCGAAGCCGGTCGCGGCGGCGCTCGGCCCGCTGCTGGCCGCCGAGTTCCCCGACGCCGCGATGCACACACCCGTCGACGTCACCGAGCGAGCGCTCAAGGTTGTCGCGGACCACGACGTCGACGGGGTGGTCGCGCTCGGCGGCGGCTCCGCGACGGGGCTGGCGAAGGCGATCGCGCTGCGCACGGACCTGCCGCAGCTCATCGTGCCGACCACTTACTCCGGCTCCGAGATGACGCCCGTGCTCGGAGAGACGGCCGACGGCCGCAAGACCACGCAGTCGTCGCCGAAGGTGCTGCCCGAGGTGGTGCTCTACGACGTCGGCCTCACCCTCGGCCTGCCCGTGGCGCTCTCGATGACCAGCGGGGTCAACGCCATGGCCCACGCCGTCGAGGCGCTGTACGCGCCGCAGGCCAACCCGGTCGTCGACCAGTTCGCGCTGGAGGCGATCCGGCTGCTCGCCGGCGCCCTGCCGCGGATCGCCGCCGATCCGTCCGATGTGGACGCCCGCACGGACGCCCAGCGCGCGGCCTGGCTGGCCGGCGCCTGCCTCGGCTCGGTCGGGATGTCGCTGCACCACAAGCTGTGCCACACCCTCGGCGGCAGCTTCGGCCTGCCGCACGCGGAAACGCACACCGTCGTGCTGCCGTATGCCATCGCGTACAACGCTTCCGGGGCGCCGGAGGCCATGCGGCGGATCGCGGAAGCACTGGGCGCGCCGGACGCAGCGACCGGTGTGTACGACCTGATCGCCGGGCTGCCCGCGCCGCGCTCGCTGGCCGAGCTGGGCCTCGCCGAGGCCGACCTGGCCAAGGCCGCGGAGCTGGCGACCGCCGCGCCGTACCCGAATCCGCGCGAGGTCACCCGCGACGGCATCGAGGACCTGCTGCGCCAGGCTTGGGCGGGCGAGCGCCCGGTCGCGGCGGCCGGGAGCCTGCCGGACGTGCGCGCGCTGACCGGGCAGGTCGTCGACAGCTTCGCCACCACACCGGACCCACGGCTGCGCGGGCTGCTCTCGGACCTGGTGCGCACGCTCCACTCATACGTGCTGCGCAACGACCTCACGCAGGAGGAGTGGGAGTACGCGATCGGCTTCCTCACGCGCACCGGGCAGATCTCCAGCGATACCCGTCAGGAGTTCATCCTGCTGTCGGACACCCTCGGCGTGTCCAGTGTCGTCGACGTGCTCACCAACTCGCGCACGCCGGACACCACGCCGTCCGCCGTCCTCGGCCCGTTCTACGTGCAGGGGCCGCCGGAGACCGAGCAGGGCGCCGACCTCGCCGACGGGCTTCCCGGCACGCCACTGTGGACCGACGTCCGGGTCACCGGCCTCGACGACACCCCGGTGGCCGGCGCGGTGGTGGACGTCTGGCAGTCCAATGAGGACGGTTTCTACGACGTCCAGCTGCCCGACGTCGACGGCCCGGTGCTGCGCGCCCGCTTCCGCACCGACGACGGCGGGCGGCTGCGCTTCTGGACGATCGTGCCCTCGGCGTACCCGATCCCGGCCGACGGCCCGGTCGGGCAGATGCTCGACGCCGTGGGCCGGCACCCGTACCGCGCGCCGCACGTGCACTTCATGATCGCCAAGCCGGGCTTCCGGACGCTGGTCACCCAGCTGTTCGTCCGCGGCGGCGACTACCTCGACTCCGACACGGTCTTCGGCGTCAAGGACGGGCTGATCGTCGACTTCGCCGAGCAGTCGGGCCCCGCGCCCGACGGCCGCGAGCCCAGCGGGGGCTGGCGGCGCCTCGACTTCACCTTCCGCATCTCCCCCGCCGGCTGACCAGGGAACCGCCATGACGCACTTCGACACCGACGTCCTCGTGATCGGCAGCGGCCCCGCCGGCGGCACCGCGGCGCTGGCGCTCGCCACCTACGGCGTGCGCACCGTGCTCGCGACCAAATACGGCTGGACCGCCAACACGCCCCGGGCGCACATCACCAACCAGCGCGCGATGGAGGTGCTGCGCGACCTCGGCGTTGAGGACGAGGCGCTGGCGCAGGGCACGCCGCCGGAGCTGATGGGCGACACGGTGCTGTGCACCTCGCTGGCCGGCGCCGAGATCGGCCGGATCGCCAGCTGGGGCACCGGCGACCGGTCGGCCGCGGAGTACACCGCCGCCAGCCCGTGTCACCTGATCGACCTGCCGCAGACCTACCTGGAGCCGATCCTCGCCACGAACGCCGCCGCGCGCGGCGCGAAACTGAGGCTGGACACGGAGTTCCTGGACTTCACCCAGGACGCCGACGGGGTCGCCGCCCGGCTGCGCGACCGCGTGCGCGGCGACGAGTTCACGCTGCGGGCCCGGTACCTGATCGGCGCGGACGGCGCGCGCAGCCGCGTCGCCGAGCAGGCCGGCCTGCCGATCGCGGGCCGGACGGGCAAGGCCGGGAGCATGAACATCACGTTCACCGCGGACCTTTCCCGCTACGTCGCGCACCGGCCGAGCGTGCTGTACTGGGTGATGCGGCCCGGGGCGCACCTCGGCGGGATCGGCATGGGCCTGGTCCGGATGGTGCGGCCGTGGCACGAGTGGCTGCTGACCTGGGGTTACGACATCGAGCGGCCGCCGCCGGAGGTCGACGTCGCCGAGGCCACGCGGCTGGTGCGCGACCTGGTCGGCGACGAGGGCCTGGCCGTCGAGATCACCTCGACTTCACTGTGGACGGTCAACCACAACTACGCCACCGAGTACGCCCGCGGCCGCGTGTTCTGCGCGGGCGACGCGGTGCACCGGCACCCGCCGTCCAACGGGCTCGGCTCCAACACCTCCGTGCAGGACGCGTTCAACCTGGCGTGGAAGCTCGCCATGGTCGTGCGCGGCGAGGCCGGCGAAGGCCTGCTGGACAGCTACACGGCCGAGCGCGCGCCCGTCGGCCGGCAGGTGGTCGACCGCGCGAACCTGAGCCGCGACCAGTTCGGCCCGATCTTCGAGACGCTCGGCATCACCGGCGACACCGACGCGGACGGCATCACCGACGGCCTGGCCGCCTGCGTCGCACCCGACGCCGAGGGCGCCCGGCGTCGGCGGTTGCTGGAGAAGGCGATCGAGCTGAAGCACTACGAGTTCAACGCGCACGGCGTGGAGCTGGACCAGCGTTACGCCTCGGGCGCGGTGCTGCCGGACGGCGAGAATGCCTCCGGCGAACAGGACGCCGAGCTGTTCCACCGGCCCACCACGTTGCCGGGCGCGAAGCTGCCGCACGTGTGGCTGGTCGACGCCGGCGGACGTCGAGTGTCCACTCTGGACCTGGTGGGCCGCGGCCGGTGGACTGTCCTCACCGGACTGTCCGGCGCCGCCTGGCCCGACGCCGCGGCGAAGGCGGCGGCCGAGCTGGGCCTGGACCTGCGCGTGGTGACCATCGGCGCCCCCGGCGCCCGCGACTCCTACGGCGACTGGACCCGCGTGAGCGCCCTCGACGAAGCCGGCGCCCTCCTCGTCCGCCCGGACGGGTACATCGCCTGGCGGCACCCGGCCGTGGACACCGAGGCCGCGGCGGCCACGGCGCTGCTGACCGCGTTGCGCTCCGTACTGGACCGGGCGGGCAGCTGAAGCCGGGCGTGCTGCCAGTTCAGCCGACGGTGACCGCGCTGAAAGTGACCGGGATACGCGGCTTTCCGGTGTCGTCACCGTACGCGCCGCTGCTCGCGACGCCGCCGCGGGCGACCTTGTCCAGCACGGTCAGGCCGGCGTCGGAGATGCTGCCGAACACGGTGTAGGACGGCGGGAGCGGGTTGGTGCCGAACATCATGAAGAACTGGCTGCCGCCCGAGCCCGGCTGACCGGTGTTGGCGAGGGCGATCAGGCCGCGGCCGTAGGCCAGGCCCGGGAAGAACTCGTCGGGCACGGTGTAGCCGGCGCTGCCCGTGCCGTCGCCCGCCGGGTCGCCGCACTGCAGCATCTGCAGGTCCGTGACGCCGAGCCGGTGGCAGCTGGTGCCGGTGTAGAAGCCCTGCTGCGCGAGGCTCACGAAGCTCCCCACGGTGCACGGCGCCAGCGCGCGGTCGAGCGACAGGACGATGTCGCCGGCCGTAGTGCGGAGCGTGACGCCGACCGTGCCACTGGCCGGCTGCGGGCCGTCCGCGGGCCGGGTGGCCGGTTTCGCGCCGGGCCCACTCGGGTCGGCGGGGAAACTACAGGTCGACGGGTCCGGCAGCGGTGTCGTCCGGTGCGGCTCGGGGGTACGGGCGGTCGGGATGGTGATGTTCCCGGTCGGCGGCCCGCTTCCCGGCGGCGGCTCCATCGGCGATGACGTCTCGGGCCCGCCGCCGTCCACGGCCCGCCCGCTCCCGCTCACACTCTGCGACGACAGCAGGAACCCGGGCGTGACGAACCCGGTCACGGCAAACGCGGCCACCAGCACCACGACCACGGCCGCCACACCGATGACCAGACCGGTGCCCTTGCGAGACGGAGGCTGCGGCGGCTGCCAGTTCGGCGCGGCCCCCGGCTGCTGTTGCTGCCAACCGGCCCCGGCTCCCGGAGCCCCCGGCTGCTGCCAGCCCGGCCCACCTTCCGGCTGCTGCCAACCCTGCGTGCTTCCCGGCGACGGCTGCTGCCAACCCGCAGCACTCCCGGGCGCTGGCTGCTGCCACTCCGCCCCGGTCCCCGGCGACGACGGCTGCTGCCAACCCGGCCCAGCCCCCGGCCCCGGCGACACCGGCGGCACTCCACCGGAAACCCCGCCCGCCGCCGGTTCGCGCGGTGGCTGCGCGCCTGGCTGGTCCCCCGGTTGCTCCGGCCACGTCATCGGGCACTCTCCTCGCCTCGGTGCGGTCATTCTGCACCCCGCGCCCGCGGCCGGCTCAGGGCAGCGGCGGCAGAGCCGGAGTGTCGAGCCAAGTGGTGAAGAACGCGCTCAACGAGCGGCCCGCGTACGACTCCGCGAGAGCCACAAAAGCCTCCGTCGTCACGGTGCCGTGCCGGTGTTCCACCGCCCACGCCTTGACCAGCGCGAAAAACGCCGGGTCGCCGATTTCCGCGCGCAGGGCGTGCAGGGTGAGGCCGCCGCGCTTGTACACGCGCTCGTCGAACATGCGGGACACGCCGGGGTCGCTGATGCGCACGTCGCCCGGCTTGGCCTTCAGGCGGGTGTGCCACGTGCGCGCCAGCGAGCGCGCCGGCTCGCCGCCGGACTCCTCGGACCACAGCCATTCGGCGTAGGTCGCGAAGCCCTCGTTGAGCCAGATGTGGCGCCAGTCCGCCACGGTCAGGCTGTTGCCGAACCACTGGTGGGCCAGCTCGTGCACGACGAGCCGTTCGTGCGTGCGCCGTCCGTCGACGTGGTTGGCACCGAAGATCGCCATGCCCTGGGCTTCGATCGGGTCGTCCAGGTCGTCGTCGGTGACCACCACGACGTACTCGCCGAACGGGTAGGGGCCGAAGATCCGCTGCAGCGTCTCCATCATCCGGTCCTGGCGGCCGAAGTCGCGGGCGAACTGCCGGCGCAGCCGCGGCGGCACGGCGGCGCGCTGCGGCACCACCGGCACCGGCGTCTTGTTCTTGCCGAAGCCGATGAAGGCCCGCACCTGCGAGTGCGCGAACCAGCCGGCGTCCGGGCCCGCGACCAGCTCGACGTCGTCGTACCGGCCGATCTGGACGCTCATCAGGTACGCGGCCGTCGGCTCCTTGCGCTCGTACACCCACTTCGTGGTGCTCGCCGCGTTGTAGCGCGACACGAGGTCGCCGGTCACCGCGACCAGGTACGGCGAAGACGTGCTCACCGCGACCCGGTAGGCGGCCTTGTCCGACGGCTGGTCGTTGCACGGGAACCACGACGGCGCGCCCACCGGCTGGCTGGCCACCAGCGCGCCGTCGGTCAGCTCGTCCCAGCCGATGTCACCCCACCGGCTCGCCACCGGCGTCGGGTTGCCGACGTAGCGCACCTCGACCCGGAACTCCGTGTCCACCGGTACCGACTTCGACGGCCGGACCTGCAGCTTCAGCCCGCGCCGGGCGAACTTGGCCGGCTTGCCGTCCACCAGCACTCGCGAGACGCGGAACTCGCCGAAGTCGAGCGAGAGCCGCGAAAGCGCCTGCGTGGCGACGCAGGTGAGCACCGCGGTGCCGGTCAGCCGGTTGGGCCCGATGCGGTAGTCGAGGTCCAGGTCGTAGTGCCGGACCCGGTAACCGCCGTTGCCGTGGGCCGGGATGTAGGAGTCGCTTGAGGTCTCCGCGCCGGGAGCGGGGGTGGCTGGCTTCGAACTCACCCGCGCAGAACCCCGCTTTCCCGGACGTGATCGTCTACTGTGCAGTTCGTTGCTAATCCGACTACAGCCACGGCGGAAACGGGTTCCGGCAAGCAGATCGGCTGCAGCCCGTATCCGCCTGCTTCCGGTCGGATTGGTAACGCCAGCATCGCGCGGATCGGCCCCGGCCGCAACGCTCGCGCGCTCACCGTCGCCAGGCCGAGATCGGGTTGCCGAGCCAGCGGCCGTCCGCCGGCACCGCGTCGCCGCGGGTCACCAGCGAGCCCGGGCCGACGGTGGTGCGCGCGCCGATGCTTGCGCCCGGCAGCACGATGCCGTGCGGGCCGAGCGTGGCGCCCTCGTCCAGCGTCACCGGCGACATGCTCATGATCCGGTCGTGGAACAGGTGCGTCTGCACCACGCAGCCACGGTTGATCGTCGCGCCGTCGCCGAGGCGGACCAGGTCCGACTCCGGCAGCCAGTACGTCTCCAGCCACACCCCGCGGCCGATCTTCACGCCCATCGTGCGCAGCCACGCGGGCAGCAGCGGCGTGCCGCCGACGGACCCGATCAGCCACGGCACCGCGAGCGCCTCGACGAAGGTGTCGGCCAGCTCGTTGCGCCAGACGAAGGAACTCCACAACGGGTGCTCGATCGCGCGGAACTTCCCGACCAGCAGCCACTTCATCATCGTCGCGGTGAGCGCGGCGACGATCCCGGCCACCAGCAGCAGCGGGCCCGCGAGCAGCGCGGCGACCGCGAAGCCGAACACCGAAGCGAGCGCCATCAGCCCGGTGGCGACGCCGACGGTCAGCGCGACCGCGCACATCACCGGCACGATCCGGCACAGCTCCACGAACGCGCGCGCCGCCTTGAGGTGCAGCGCCGGCGTGTACGTGCGGCTGGTGTCGGAATCACCGACGGCCCGGCGGACGGGCAGCGGCGGCATGCCGAGGTACGACGAGCCCTTCTTCGCCTTCAGCGGCGTCGAGGACAGCACGCCCACCAGGCCGCGCTTCGGCACCGAACGGCCCGGCGCGGTCATCCCGGAGTTGCCGAGGAAGGCCTGCTTGCCGATCCGCGCGGGGGCCACGTGCAGCCAGCCGTGGCCCAGCTCGTAGGTCGCGACCATGGTGTCGTCGGCCAGGAACGCGCCACTGTCCACTTTGGTCATCTTCGGCAGCGCGAGCACGGTGGACGCCTCGACGTTGCGGCCCACCTTGGCGCCGAGCAGGCGCAGCCACACCGGCGTGAACAGGCTGGCGTACAAGGGGAACAGCCCCTCGCGGGCCATGCCCATCAGCCGCTCGGTGGCCCAGACCTGCCAGGCCAGGCGGCCGTGCACGGGGTGGTAGCCCTCGACCAGGCCGATGCCCAGCGCGCGGACGCCGGCCAGCACGAGCAGCGCGTAGGCGAGGAAGTACGCGATCGTGGCGACCGGGACGAACACCAGCGCCTGCGCCAGCGCGGCGCCCGGGGTCGTCGTGCCCGCGATGGCGTAACCGAGCACCGCGACACCCGGCAGGGCGGCGATCCCCGGCAGCACGCCGAGCACGAACGAGCTGACGCCGTAGACGGACGACCAGAAACGGGAGCGCGGCGGGCGGCTCGACGGCCACTTCAGCGCGTCCTTCGTGGTCCGCGCCGCGGGCGAGCCCGCCCAGTGCTGGCCGCCGGGCACGGCGCCGCGGACGGTCGACCCGGCCGCGATCTCCGCGCCCTTGCCGACGCGGGCGCCGGGGAACAGCGTGCTGCGCGCGCCGATCCGCGCCTCCGCGCCGATCCGGATCTTGCCGATGTGCACCAGGTCGCCGTCGACCCAGTGGCCGGACAGGTCGACCTCGGGCTCGATGGCGGCGCCGCGGCCCAGCTTGAGGAAGCCGGTGACCGGCGGCGGCGAGTGCAGGTCGACGTCACGCGAGATGCGCGCGCCGAGTGCCTTGGCGTACGTGGTCATCCACGACGCGCCCGCGACGCTGTCCGCGCCGCTGAACTCGGCGAGCTTCTCGGCCGTCCACAGTCGCAAGTGGACACTGCCGCCCCGCGGGTAGCTGCCGGGGCGGACGCCGGAGAGCAGCATCCTGGCCCCGCCCGCGGCGATCGCGATGCGCCCGGCCGGGCTGAACAGCACCAGCCACGCGAGCACGAGCCAGGCCCAGTTCAGCGTCGGCGCCCAGCCGAAGCCGGACAACGCCAGCACGTTCGACGCCGCGGCGGCCAGGCTCGCCCAGCGCAGCCCGGCCAGCCCCATCAGCGGGATCATCAGCAGCGTCTGGATCACCCCGGCGCGGCGCGGGGTCGGCGCGATCTCGCGCCGCTCGGTCTCCTGGCCGCTCAGCGCGTCGAGGTGCGTCGCCAGCGCGCCGAGCTTCGGGTACTGGTAGATGTCGTTGACCGACACCTCGGGGTGGCGGGTGCGGATGCGCGCGATGAGCTGCGCGGCGGTCAGGCTGCCGCCGCCGTGGGTGAAGAAGTCGGCCTTCGGGCTCGCCGCGGTGACTCCGAGGATCTCGGCCCAGCCCTCGGCCAGCCACGCCTCGGTGGCGGACAGCCCGGCCGCGCCGGCGTCCACAGTGGACAGCGGCCACGGCAGTGCGGCGCGGTCCACCTTGCCGGAGGTCCGGGTCGGCAGGTCCTCGACCACGGCCAGCAGCGGCACCAGCGCGGCGGGCAGCTGCCCGCGCAGCCGCGTCGCGGCGTCGTCGAGGTCCAGCTCGGTGCCGGCGGCCGGGACGACGTAGCCGACCAGGACCTGGTTGCCCGCCTTGGTCCGGCGGACCGCGGCGGCCGCGCCCTGGACGCCGGGCAGCGACTGCAGCGCGGAGTCGACCTCGCCCAGCTCGATCCGGCGGCCGCCGAGCTTCACCTGCTCGTCGAGCCGGCCGAGGAACAGCAGGCCCTCGGACTCGGCGCGGACCATGTCACCGCTGCGGTAGGCGCGCGACCAGCCGAGCGACGGCAGCGGCGCGAACTTCTCCGCGTCCTTGGCCGCGTCGAGGTACCGGGCCAGGCCGACGCCGCCGATGACCAGCTCACCGGTCTCGCCCATGGCGACCGGCTCGCCCTCGTCGTTGACCACGGCGAGCTGCCAGCCGGCCAGCGGCAGGCCGATGCGCACGGGGCCCTCGCCGGTCATCTGCGCGGCGCAGGCGACGACGGTGGCCTCGGTGGGGCCGTAGGTGTTCCACACCTCGCGGCCCTCGACGGCCACGCGCTCGGCCAGCTCCGGCGGGCAGGCCTCGCCGCCGAAGATGAGCAGGCGGACGTCCTCCAGCGCGTCGGCGGGCCACAGCGCGGCCAGCGTCGGCACGGTGGACACGACGGTGATGCCCTGCGCGACCAGCCACGGGCCGAGGTCCACGCCGGTGCGGACGAGCGCGCGCGGGGCGGGCACCAGGCAGGCGCCGTGCCGCCACGCGAGCCACATCTCCTCGCAGGAGGCGTCGAACGCGACGCTCAGGCCCGCGAGCACGCGGTCGCCGGGGCCGATCGGCTCGTCGGCGAGGAACAGCTGCGCCTCGGCGTCGACGAAAGCCGCGGCCGAGGCGTGCGTGACCGCGACGCCCTTGGGCTTGCCGGTGGAGCCGGAGGTGAAGATGATCCAGGCGTCGTCGGCCGGTCCCGGCCGCCCGTCACACCCGCCTGGGGTGCCGTGCACGGTGATGACGCCGTCGGTCGCGACGGCGGCGACGCCCGCCTCGCCGAAGACCAGCGCGGCGCGTTCCTCGGGGTCGTCCGCGTCGACCGGCACATAGGCGGCGCCGACGGACAGGGTGGCGAGGATCGCGACGTACAGCTCGGCGGTGCCCGACGAGACGCGGATGCCGACCCGGTCGCCCAGGCCGACGCCGTGCCCGCGCAGGCGGCCGGCGTAGACGTCGACCTCTTCGAGCAGCCTGCGGTAGGTCAGCGTGGTGGTGCCGTCGTCGACGGCGGGGGCGTTGGGGTGCTCCGCGGCCGTGGCGGCCAGCACGTCGAGCAGGGTGCGCTCGACGGCGCCGGGCCCGGAGCGGAACAGGGCGGGCGGGGCGACGAACGCGAGCGGGAACTCCGCGACAGCGGCGAAAGCGCTGTCGTGGTCGGCAGTCAAGGTCACAGCGTGGCCCCGGCCGGTCGAACGGGGACCCGTTTCGAACGGGAGACGTGCAGCATCGGATCGAGGGCGCGCAAGCCCATCACTCACCTTCCGCGAGCTTCATTCGGGCTGGCTCTCCGAATGAGGCGCCCGGGTGCAGGCCATCCACCCTACGGCAACATGAAGCCCAGGTAGCGCAAGGGTCACGGTTGAGTGTCGGACATCACCGGCCCCTGACCAGGCAAAGCAGGTCCGCCGGGGCGCCTGGGCACCCCGGCGGACCGGTGAAAATCTCAGCGGTTCTTGGAGGCCTTGCCGCCGGCCTTCGGGCGCGCCTTCTTCTCGCGGACGCGCACGTTCACCCGGACGGGGCTGCCGTCGAAGCCGAACCGCTCACGGAACTTGCGCTCGATGAACCGGCGGTACCCGGCCTCGAGGAAGCCCGTGGTGAACAGCACCAGCGTCGGCGGCCGGATGCCGGCCTGCGTCGCGAAGAGCACCTTCGGCTGCTTGCCACTGCGCACCGGCGGCGGGGTCGCGGCGATGAGGTCGGCCAGCCAGCCGTTCAGCTGGCCGGTCGGCACCCGCTGGTCCCACGACTTGAGCGAGGTCCGCAGCGCCGGCGCGAGCTTGCGCACCGAGCGCCCGGTGAGCGCGGAGATGTTGACCTTCTCCGCCCACGGCACCCGCACCAGGCCGCGGTCGAGCTCGCGCACCATGGCGTGGCGGCGGTCCTCGTCCACCAGGTCCCACTTGTTGAACGCCAGCACGCACGCGCGGCCGGCCTCGACCACCATGGTGAGCACGCGCAGGTCCTGTTCGGACAGTGGCTCGGCGGCGTCCAGCATCACGATCGCGACCTCGGCCGCGTCGATCGCCGTCTTGGTGCGCAGCGAGGCGTAGTACTCGGCGCCGTTGGCGGAGTTGACCCGCTTGCGCAGGCCGGCGGTGTCGACGAACCGCCAGGTCTCGCCGTCCAGCTCGACCAGCGAGTCGACCGGGTCGACGGTGGTGCCGGCGACCGAGTCGACCACCGAGCGCTGCTCGCCGGAGAGCTTGTTGAGCAGGCTGGACTTGCCGACGTTCGGCTTGCCCACCAGCGCCACGCGCCGGGGCCCGGCGGTGGCCCGCTCGCCCTCGCGCGGGGCCGAGGGCAGGGCCTTCACGATCGCGTCGAGCAGGTCGCCCGAGCTGCGCCCGTGCAGCGCGCTGACCGGGTGCGGCTCGCCGAGGCCCAGCGACCACAGCGACGCGGTGTCGGACAGCAGCCGGTCGTCGTCGACCTTGTTCGCGGCCAGCAGCACCGGTTTCTTCGAGCGCCGCAGCACCCGCGAGACGGCCTCGTCGGTGGTCGTGGCGCCCACCGAGGCGTCGATCACGAGCAGCACCGCGTCGGCGGCCGCCATCGCCAGCTCGGCCTGTTCGGCCACCGCGGCCTGCAGGCCGGTGGCGTCGGGCTCCCAGCCGCCGGTGTCGAGGAGCGTGAAGCGGCGCCCGCCCCAGTACGCGTCGTACGCGACCCGGTCGCGCGTCACCCCGGGCACGTCCTGCACCACGGCTTCGCGGCGGCCGAGGATCCGGTTGACCAAAGTGGACTTGCCCACGTTGGGGCGGCCCACCACGGCGAGCACCGGCTGGGCGAGGTTCGCCTCGTCGGCCGCCTCGCCCGCCTCGATCTGCGCGTCGAGCGCGGCGAACTCGGTCTCGTCGGACCACGTGCCGTCGACCTCGCCGACGCCGTCGAGTTCCGCTTCCGCCGAGGCGGGTTCAAAGCCTGTCATCGTTTCCCACTTCACCTACGGCGAGCCGATTCGGTTCTCGGCCCGCCAATCGTCCAAAGTCTTCACGAGCGCCGCGAGCTCCCCGCGGAGCTCCTCGGTGCCCTGGTCGAGCCCCGTCCGGCCGGGCCCCACCTTCGGCGTGAACGGCTCCCCCACGAGGATGTCCACGCGCGGGCGCCAGCGCCGCTTGCCGTCCGCGGGCTTCAGCGTCCCGCGGGTGGCGACCGGCAGCACCGTCGCACCCCCCGAGCGCACCAGCCACGCGGCGCCGCGCTCGGCCACGCCCACGTCACCGGACCCGCGCGTGCCCTCGGGGAAGATCCCGACGACGCCGCCCGCCTTCAGCACGCCGACCGCGGTCATCAGCGGCTTGCGGTCGATCTCGCCGCGCTTGACCGGGATCTGGCCGATCGCCCGCAGGAACCGCCCGGCGGCGCCCTTGAACATCTCGTCCTTGACCAGGAACGCCGAACGCCGCGGCAGCATTCCGAAGATCAGCTGCGGCTCGATCATGGAGCTGTGGTTGGCGACCACCACCACCGGCCCGGTGGCGGGCATCCGCTCACGGCCGTGCACGCGGATCCGGAACGCCGACCGCAGATGGTACCGGGCGAAGACCCGGCCCGCGTCGTGCAGGAGGCCGATCGCGCCCTCGGGGAGAGCGCTACCGGTCACCGCGCGACCTCGGCCCCGTTGACCTCGGCGGCCCCGGCGGCTTCGGTTGTTCCGATGGCACTGCCGGCTTCGGCGTCGCAGCCGTCGAGCAGGCCGCGACGGCAGGCGAGCTCGGACAGCGCCACGATCACCTGGTCGATGCTCAGCTCCGAGGTGTCGACCGGCACCGCGTCCTCGGCCGCGCGCAGCGGCGACGTCGCGCGCGTCGAGTCGAGGTGGTCGCGGCGCTCCACGGACTCGCGCGCGGCCTCGACCGAGGACTGCCGACCGGCGGCGCTGTCCTGGCCGCTGCGGCGCGCGGCGCGGACGTCGGCGGAGGCGGTGAGGTAGACCTTCAGCGGCGACTCGGGCGCGACGACCGTGCCGATGTCCCGGCCCTCCACCACGATGCCGCCGGTCTCGGCCAGCACGTCGGCGATGATCCGGCGCTGGCGTGACACGAGCAGCTCCCGCACCTGCGGCACCGCCGAAACGGCCGAAACCGCCTGCGTGACCTCGGGGCCGCGGATGTCGGCGGAGACGTCCTCGCCGGCCAGCCGCAGCTCCGGCCGGTCCGGGGTGGTGCCGATGGTGAAGTCGGCGTCGTGCGCGCGGTGGCCCACGGCGTCGGAGTCGGCCGGGTCGTCGCCGGCGCGCAGCACCGCGAGCGTCACGATGCGGTACATCGCGCCGGTGTCGAGGTAACCCGCGCCGAGCCGGGCGGCGAGCTTGCGCGCGACCGTGGTCTTGCCGGTTCCCGACGGGCCGTCCAGCGCCACCACACCACGTAGGGCTCCCGTCACCGATACTCTCCTCGCGTCGTCCTGCTCACCGTCTTCTCGCGTTACATTCTGCCCGCCGCCCGTCCCGGCCGGTCAGGCGGCTCACCCGCCGAAGCGGGCCACCAGCAGCGCCAGCCGTTCGGCGCGGTGCCCGGGGCTCAGGCGGCCGCCGCGGCCGAGGGTGACCAAGCCGTGCAGCGCGGCCCAGAACGTCTCGGTCAGGGCCCCCGGGTCCTGGCCGTCCGCGACCGGCTCGATGACCGCCTGCATCGCGGCGAACGCCGCGCGCAGGGCTGGTGGCGCGTCTTCGGTGGCGAAGGGCAGGTCGGACGCCAGCGTGAACATCGCGTCGTAGAGGGCGGGCTTCTCGTCCGCGAAGGCGACGTACGCCTCGGCGACCCCGCGAATGCCGCCGTCACCGACCTTGCCCACGTGCTCGGCGAACTCGGCGCAGCCTTCCAGCACCGCGGCCGACATGATCGCGTCCTTGCCCGCGAAATGGCTGTACAGCACGGGCTGGCTGTATTCGATCAGCGCCGCCAGCCGTCGCGTGGTGACGGCGCCCCAGCCTTCCGCCTCGGCGAGCTCACGGGCGGCGGTGACGATCCGCTGCTCCCGTTCCGACCGGTCGCGCTCCCGGCGCAGTCGCTGGTTCATGACCGGATTCTAGCACTGCTAGACAAACTAGCGGCGCTAAGTTAGCGTCGACAGCATTCCTAGCAACGCTAGATCCTTGGAGGAACCACCATGCTCGTCACCGCCTACGTCCTCGCCGGCCTCGTCGGGATCGGGATCATCTACGTCGGCCTCAGCTACCTGTTCGCCCCGGAGAAGACCGCGAAGGGCTTCGGCCTGGCCACGATCCCCACCGGCACCACGGCGTTCTTCCAGATCAAGGGCGTCCGGGACATCGGGACCGGCCTCGTGGTGGGCGCGGCCATGCTGGCGGGCGGGCCGCACGTGGTCGGCTGGGTCCTGCTCGCCGAGGCGTTCATCCCCGTCGGCGACATGCTGATCATCTTGCGCCACAAGGGAAGCCGCGCCGTGGCGTTCGGCGTCCACGGGCTCACGGCCGCCGTGATGGTCGTGACCACGTTGCTGCTCGTGCTCGGCTGAGCCGTGCGAAACGGACAATGGGTTACCGTGACAGGGTGAACGTCGAAGTCACCCCTCTGCCCGGAATCGGTGTCCGTAAGGACTTCGCCACCCGTAACGGCCGCCGCATCGGCGTCGTGACCCAGCGGGACGGCCAGATCGAGCTGATCGTCTCGAAGTCCGACGACCCGGACGCCTGCCTCGCCTCGCTGCCGCTGACCCCCGACGAGGCGGGCGCGCTGGCCAACCTGCTGGGCGCGCCGCAGCTGGTCGCGCAGCTCAACGAGGAGCACCGCGAGCTGCCGGGGATCAACACCAAGCAGCTGCCGATCACCTCGACCAGCCCGTTCGACGGCCGGACGCTCGGTGACACGGCGATGCGCACGCGCACCAGCGTTTCGGTGGTCGCGGTGATGCGGGCGGGCCAGGTGCACCCGTCGCCGACCCCGGACTTCACGTTCACCGCGGGCGACCTGCTGGTCGCGGTCGGGACTTCCGAAGGACTGGAAGCCGCCGCCAAGATCCTCAAGCACGGCTGATGGATCACACCGCACTGTCCTTGATCGAACTCGGAGCGGTCTTCTTCGGCCTCGGCGTGCTCGGCCGGCTCGCCGGCCGGATCGGCCTCTCCCCTATCCCGCTCTACCTGATCGGCGGCCTGTGCTTCGGCTCCGGCGGGCTGATCCCGCTCACCGACATCGGCGACTTCACCCACCTGGCCAGCGAGATCGGCGTGGTGCTGCTGCTTTTGCTGCTGGGGCTGGAGTACTCGGCGGCCGAGCTGTTCACCGGCCTGCGCAGCTCGTGGATGGCGGGCCTGCTCGACATCGTGCTGAACGCGGCGCCCGGCGCGGCGGTGGCGCTGCTGCTGGGCTGGGGCCCGATCGGCGCGATCGTGATGGGCGGCGTCACCTACATCTCCTCGTCCGGGATCATCGCGAAGGTGCTGGGCGACCTCGGCCGGCTCGGTAACCGCGAGACGCCGGTGGTGCTCTCCATCCTCGTGTTCGAGGACCTGGTGATGGCGCTCTACCTGCCGATCCTCACCGCGATCCTGGGCGGGGTGAGCTTCTTCGGCGGGCTGGAGGCGGTCGGCATCTCGCTGCTGGTGATCACCGTGGTGCTGGTGATCGCGCTGAAGTTCGGCCGGTACGTCTCCGCGCTCGTGGACAGCGACGACCGCGAGGTGTTCCTGCTCAAGATCCTCGGCGCGGCCCTGCTCGTGGCCGGCCTCGCCTCGGCGATGCAGGTCTCGGCGGCGGTCGGCGCGTTCCTGCTCGGCATCGCGGTCTCCGGGTCGACGGCGCACAACGCGACCCGGCTGCTCGAGCCGCTGCGGGACCTGTTCGCCGCGGTGTTCTTCGTGGTGTTCGGCCTGAACACGAACCCGGCGTCGATCCCGCCGGTGCTCGGCTGGGCCGTGGTGCTCGCCGTGGTGACGACGCTGACGAAGGTCGCCACCGGCTGGTGGGCCGCGCGAAGACAGGGCATCGGGAAGCTCGGCCGGTCCCGGGCCGGGGCCGCGCTGGTGGCCAGGGGCGAGTTCTCGATCGTCATCGCCGGGCTCGCCGTGACGGCGGGCGCGGTCGACGGCGAACTCGCCGCACTGGCCACGGCGTACGTGCTGCTGATGGCGATCCTCGGCCCGACCGCGGCCCGGATCGTCGAGCCCGTGGCCAAAGCGCTGCAACGGAAGAAGGCGGCCGCCAAGACCGCCCCGGTGACGACCAACTGACGCCCTGAAGGCCACCATGAGGGCATTTCGGACCCTCATGGTGGCCTTCAGGGATAGCGGCCGACCGGGTCAGCGGAGGTCGAGCGGTGCGCGGCCGTCGATGTGCGCGAGCGGACCGGCGGGTGCCGGTGCCGTTCGCGGGGCAGCGGGCACGGTGCCCACCAGCGGCACCTGCACCGCCGTCTTCGCGAGGTCGAGCGTCAGCTTCGGCCCCTTCGCCGGGCCGGTGATCTCATCGGTGTCGGTACCGCCGATGATCAGCGCCAGCGAGTGCCCCTGCGGCACCACGTGGTCGGTGCTCGCCAGCCGGAACGTCATCGTGTACGGCTTGCCCGGCGTCAGCGGCTGCTCCTGGCTCAGCGACTGGTAGTTCGCCAGGTCCGCCCAGCCGCGGCTGATCACGGTGTAGCCGACGTTCGTGGTGTCGGCGCTGGTCACCTTGTAACAAGCGTCGTCACCGGGCGCGTTCGAGCCCCAGCACGTCTCGTTGCTGCCGGTCTTGATGCCCTCGCCGGCACCCGCGTAGTTGCGGATGGTGGCGGAGCCGTAGTCCACGAGCATCGCCGACAGGCGCGCCGACGACGTGCTCGGCGTGGCCGTGACGGTGATCGACGACGTGCCCGAGACCTGCAACGGCGCCGAGAGCGTGCCGGTGCTGTAGAGCACGCGGTTCGCCGATGTGGCCGCGGGGCCGGCCGCCCACGCGTTTTCGCTGCCCTTGAGGTTGTCGGTGAACGACGCGGTGCCCGAGCTCGCGGACGTGCTCAGCGTGCCCACACCCGCCGTGCTGCCCGAGTGCGGCCGCAGCGTCGTCGCCGCGGCCCCGGCCGCCGGGTACGAGGACTGGTCGGCCCACTGGTCCGGCTGGCGCTCGACGGTGGCCATCGGCTGCTTCTCGATGCCGTTGTCGATGCCCATCAGGTAGTGGTCGAACCACTGGTGCAGCGTGTCCACCCACTCCGCGCGCCGATAGTCGAACGGGTCGACGTGCCCGGTCTGCGCCAGCCAGATCTTGCGCTGCACGCCGTTGGCCGCGAGCGCGTCCCACCACTGGCCGAAGTTGATGGTCTTGACGTTCAGGTCGTTCACGCCGTGCGAGACGAAGACGCTGGCCTTCACGTTCTTCGCCTGCTTCACGTAGTCGCGCTCGGCCCAGAGCGGGCCGTAGTCCCCGTTCGCGGTGGCGCCCTGCGCGAGCTTGCTGTTCTCCGCCGAGCAGTCCTGCCCGCCGTTGCGGGCCTCCACGGTCTGCGCGAGCCCGTCCGGGTCGAAGCCGAACGACGCGCCGTCGGACCGGTAGTAGTCGTACCAGGAGCTGATCCCGGAAATCGGCACGATCGTCTTCAGCCCGTCGACGCCCGTGGCGGCCACGCCGTTGGCGATCGTGCCGTCGTAGGACTTGCCGATCATGCCGACGCTGCCGTTGGTCCAGTCGGCGGTGACCTTGCTGCCGCCGGACTTCGCGCTGTAACCGGTGGCGCGCCCGTTGAGCCAGTCGATCACCGTCTTCGCGGACTGGACGTCGGAAGTCCCGCCGACGTCGACGCAGCCGGTGGAGCGGTTGGTGCCCGCCAGGTCCACGAGCACGACCGCGTACCCGCGCGGCACGAAGTAGTTGTCGTAGTACAGCGGGAAACCCACCGGGCGGCCCTGCGCGTCGTAGGTCTTGAACTCGCTCTCGTTGCCGCGCCCGACCGACGAGTAGTACGGGCTCGCGTCCATGATCACGGGGATCTTCGTGCCCTGCGCGGTGGGTTCCTTCGGGCGCACGATGTCGGCGGCGACGCGGTCCGGCTTGCCGTCACCGTCCCCGTCGCGCCCGATGTCCACCCACACGGTCTCGCGGACGGCGCCGGCGAAGTCGTACACCGGATCGGTGCCGGTGGCGGCGGACGCCGCCTGGACCGGGACCACGAGCCCCGCGGCGACGATCACCGCCGCACAGAGCCCTCTGAGCACACGCATGAAATTGCCCTCCCAGCCGTCTCGGATCCGATCAAGCTAGGAGGGCGGCCGCGCGGGCGTTAGGGCGGAAAGTGGGGATCTTTCCGACGGACCCCCGAACAGCTCAGAGTTTCACGGTGCGGACAGCCGGCTGCGGTGTCACCTCGGTGGCGTCACAGCTCGACCGTGCGGTACAGCGAGCCGACCTCGCCGCGGGTCAGGCGGCGGATCGTGCCGGGGCGCTGGTTGCCGAGCTGGACGTCACCGACCGCCGTGCGCACGAGCTTGCGCACCGGGTGCCCGGTGGACGCCATCAGCCGCCGCACGATGTGCTTGCGGCCCTCGTGGATCACCAGCTCCAGCATGGTCTTGCCGGAGTGCATGTCCTTAACCCGGAACTGGTCGACCTTGACCAGGCCGTCCGGCAGCTCCCAGCCGTTGCGGAGCTCCTTGCCGAGCCCGCGCGGCACGAGGCCGTCGACCTCGGCCAGGTAGGTCTTCAGCACGCGGTACGACGGGTGCATCAGCCGGTGGCCGAGGTCGCCGTCGTTGGTGAGCAGCAGCAGGCCCTCGGTGTTCTCGTCGAGCCGTCCCACGTGGACGACGCCGGGGGTCTCCTCCCAGCGGCCGCGCAGGTAGTCGCCGACGCACGGGCGGCCGCGGTCGTCCGACATCGTGGAGTGCACGCCCTTGGGCTTGTTGAAGGCGAGGTAGACGAGGTCCTCGCGGAGGTTCACGCGCGTGCCGTCGACGTGGATCACCGCCTCGACCGGGTCGACGCGGCGGCCCAGCTCGGTGACGACCTCGCCGTTCACCTCCACCCGGCCGGCCACGATCAGGTCCTCGGCCGCGCGCCGGGAGGCAACGCCGGCCTGGGAAAGGACCTTCTGCAGCCGGACGCCGTCGGGGTGTTCGTCAGATGTCATCGATGGTGTCCACTTCGGGTAGCAACGGAGCGATCGGGGGCAGGTCGTTCAGTGACGACAGCCCCAGTCGCTCCAGGAACAGCTCGGTCGTCACATACAGCGTTCCGGTCGTGTCGGGGTCGGTGCCCATCTCCTCGATGAGCCCGCGTGCCAGCAGCGTCCGGATCACGCCGTCCACGTTCACGCCCCGCACCGCGGCGACCCTGGCCCTGGTCACCGGCTGCCGATACGCGATCACGGCGAGGCTCTCCAGCGCGGCCCTGGTCAGTTTCGACCGCTGGCCGTCCAGCAGGAGCTTCTCCACGAACGGGGCGTAGGTGTCCCTAGTGTAGAACCGCCACCCTTCACCGACTCGCCGCAGGTCGATCCCGCTGACCCGCTCGGTGAACTTCTGCGCCATGGTCCGCAACGCGACGGTGACCCGCGCCACGGACTCCCCGACGGTGTCGCCGAGCGCCTCCTCGTTGATCGGCGAATCGACCACCAGGAGCAACGCCTCGAGCGCCGCCTCGAGCGCCTCGTCGGAACTGACGTCGGGCAACTCGTTCTCATCCCCGGCGGCGACCAGGCCGGACTCGGGGTCTTCGGGGGGAGGCTGGTCTTCGGCTGTGGGGTCAGTCGTGGGGTCAGTCGTGGAGCCGGCCAGGGGGTCGGCCGGGGTTTCTTGCGAGGTTGCTTCGGACTGGGCGTCTCCGGGCTGCGCAGTCTCGGGCTGGCCAGTCTCGGGCTGGGCGGCAAAGTCACTTTCGTCGGCCGTAGCAGCTTCGCCCTGCGAAGCCACCTCGTCCGAAGGCGCCGCTTCGCCAGACGAAACCGCCGCACCCTCCGAAACCGCTTCGCCTTCCCCCGTGGCGACATCGGCTGCGCCATTGTCGGCGTCGTCCGTGGCCGGATCGGTCTCGTCGGTCGCACTCACTTCGCCGTCCGAAGCTGTTTCACCCGAAGGCGTCGCTTCGCCCAGCGAAGCTGCTTCGCCCTCCGAGACTGCTTCGCTCGGTTCCACCGCTTCGCCGACCAACTCCGCCTCGCCGCCCGAAGGCGCTTCACTCGACGAAGCCACTTCATCCTCTGAAGCCGCTCCATCCCCCGAAGCCGCTTCGCTCAGTGCCACCGCTTCGCCAGCCAGACCTGCCTCACCTCCGGTAGCCTTTTCGCCCAGCGAAGCCGCTTCACTCTCCGAAGCAGCTTCACTTTCCGAAGCCACGTCGCCCTCTGAGACTGCTTCGCTCGGTACCGACGCTTCGCCAGTCAACTCAGCCGCACCGCCTGAAGGCACTCCGCTCGACGAAGCCACTTCGCCCTGCAAAGCTGCTTCGTTCGGTGCCACCGCTTCGCCAGTCAGCTCCGGCTCGCCACTCGAAGCCTCTTCGCTCGGCTTCGCCGCGTCGCCAGCAGCGTCCGAGTCGCCAAGCGAAGCCGCATCGTCAAGCGAAGCCGCGTCACCAGCCGTGCCCGCGTCGCCGCTCCCCTCCACTTCAGCAAGCTGACCGATTTCGGCCAGAGCATCAAGGTCGGGGATCTCGTCGTTGGTGGCGGGTGTGGGGTCTTCGGTGCTCACCCGTACTCCTCTTCCTCCGCCAGGGTGCGGTCCTGGTCCGCGGCGGCCGAGGCCTCCGCCATGGTGCCGCCCGTCCAGCGGACGTGCAGTTCGGCGAGGGCCTCCAGCTGTTCGAACTGCACCGAGGACTCCCGGTACAGCTCCAGCAGCGCGAGGAACCTCGCCACGATCTCGACCGTGTGCTCGCAGTCTTCGACCAGTTCCTTGAACGTCGCCTGCCCGGCCGCGGCCAGCTTGACCCGCAGCAGCGCCGCGTGTTCGCGCACCGAAACCCGGCCCATGTGCAGGTGGGCGAGCGACACCGTCGGCGGCGGTTTGGGGCGGAAGACCGCCACGGCGATCTCCGCGAACTTCTCCGGCGTCACGCCCAGCATCACCTCGGGCAGCAGCCCGACGTACCGCTCCTCCAGCGCCACCGAGCGCGGGTAGCGCCGCAGCGCGCCCTGCTCGAGTTCGCCGAACAGCGCCGCCACCTGCTTGTACGCGCGGTACTGCAGCACGCGCGCGAACAGCAGGTCCCGCGCCTCCAGCAGCGCCAGGTCGTCCTCGCTCTCCACCTCCGCCGCCGGCAGCAGCCGCGCGGCCTTCAGGTCGAGCAGGGTCGCGGCGATGACCAGGAACTCCGTGGTCTCGTCGAGGTTCCAGTCCGCCCCGAGCGCGCGCGTGTAGGCGATGAAGTCGTCGGTGACGCGGTGCAGCGCTACCTCGGTGACGTCCAGCTGATGCTGCGAGATCAGCTGCAGCAGCAGGTCGAACGGGCCCTCGAAGTTGGCCAGGTGGACCTTGAACCTCGACGTGCTCAGTTCCTCGGCGAGGCCTTCGGGGACGGTTCCGCCGTGCACGGTCTCGTGCTGGATCGGCGTGTCCGCCTCCGAACCCACCGAGACTTCCGAACCCACCGAGGCTTCCGGAGCTTCCGAGACCGCCGGAGCTTCCGGGGCCGCCGCGTCCGGCTCCGGCTGCTGGGCCGATGCCGGTTCGTCCATCAGCCCTCGGTTTCGCCTTCGTCGTCCTCGCCCGCGCGCAATCGCCGGACCAGCACCGACTCCTCGCCGTGCTGGTCGAAGTCCGCGAGCAGCACCGCCACGGCCTCGCGCACCAGCCGGCCGCGGTCGACGATCAGGCTGTGCTTGGCCCGCAGGTTCAGCCGGGTCTGCTCCATCGCGAGCAGCTCGTCGCCCGACACGTACACGGTGATCTTCGCGTCGTGCTTCGTGCGGCCAGAGCCGCTGCGCGCGGCGCTGCGGGAGAGCTGCCCGGACTCGGGGTCCGGCTCCGGGAGCGGCTCCGGGGGAGCGGGGACGGGCGGCCGGTCGAGCGCCGGCGTCGACGGGCTGGAGGTGAGGCGGAAGAGCTCCGACGCTCCGGGCAGGGAAGCGCGCCTGCTCACCGAGCGATCACCTCGCGGGCCAGCGCGCGATAAGCGGCCGCGCCGGCGGACTTGGGCGCCCAGGTCGTGATCGGCTCACCCGCGACTGTCGTCTCGGGGAACCGCACCGTGCGGTTGATCACCGTGTCGAACACGGTGTCGCCGAATGCCTCCACCACGCGAGCCATGACCTCCTTCGAATGCAGGGTTCTCGGGTCGTACATGGTGGCGAGAATCCCGACTATGTCCAGTTTGGGGTTGAGCCGTTCCTGCACCTTCTCGATCGTGTCGATCAGGAGCGCAACGCCTCGCAGACTGAAGAACTCGCATTCCAGCGGGATGACCACACCGTCCGCGGCGGTCAGTGCGTTCACCGTCAGCAGGCCGAGCGAGGGCTGGCAGTCGACAAGAACATAGTCGTAGTCGTTCATGACCGGACGAAGGACCCGTAACAACGTGTGCTCGCGCCCTACCTCTGCGACGAGCTGGACCTCCGCCGCGGACAGGTCGATGTTGCTCGGCAGCAGGTCAACGCCGTCGACGCGGGTTTTGCGGAGCACGTCCTCGACGTTGACCGAGCGCTCCATGATGACGTTGTAGACCGTCTGCTCGAGTTCGTGCGGCTGGATGCCGAGGCCGACCGACAGCGCGCCCTGCGGGTCGAAGTCCACGAGCAGCACCCGGCGGCCGCACTCGGCGAGCGCCGCGCCCAGGTTGATGGTCGACGTGGTCTTGCCGACGCCGCCCTTCTGGTTGCACATCGCGAGGACCTTGGCCGGCCCGTGCCGGTCCAGCGGCTGCGGCTCGGGGATCTCGCGCAGCGGACGGCCGGTGGGCCCGATCCCGCTCTCCTCGCGCTCCCTGGCCCGCGCCCGCGCTCTCTCCGCGCGGCTCAGCGGCCGGGCCGGCTCGTCGCCGTCGTGCTCGGCGGGAGTCGCGATGGTCGCGTGGCTGAGGCTCGCCGCGGCCGACCCGGCGGACGCGGCCGGCCTGGCCGGCTGGTTCGGCTGGTTCGGTGTCGACATGGCGGGAAAGCTCCTTGTCTCGGCAAAGTCCACGGCAGCCTATGCGCGGAGTCGGAGCCCCGGCAAAGCGCCGCGCCGGGGCGGCGGCGCGAAGTCACCACAGCTAGCTAATGCCCTTATGCGCCATTCAGCCCAGCGCACGGGGGTGTGCGGTGGCGTAGACCTCGCGCAGGGTGTTGACCGTGACGAGCGTGTACACCTGCGTCGTGGTCACCGAGGCGTGGCCCAGAAGTTCTTGGACGACACGGACATCCGCGCCGCCTTCGAGCAGGTGCGTGGCGAAGGAGTGGCGCAGCGTGTGCGGCGAGACGCCCGCGGTGATGCCCGCGCGCTCGGCGGTGTCCTTGAGCACCTGCCACGCGCTCTGCCGGGAAAGCCTGCTGCCGCGGGCGTTGAGGAAGATCGCGGACGTGCCGCGCCCGTGCGCCGCGAGCACCGGCCGGGCGCGCACGAGGTAGGCGTGCAGCGCCTCGACGGCGGGACGGCCGATCGGCACCAGCCGCTGCTTGCCGCCCTTGCCGTCGAGCAGCACGGTGCGGTCGCCGTCGTCCACATCGTCCACATCGAGCCCGACGGCTTCGGAGATCCGGGCCCCGGTGGAGTAGAGCAGTTCCAGCAGCGCCCGGTCGCGCAGCGCGCGCTCGCCCTCGGGCGGCGGGGTTTCGAGCAGCTTGAGCACGTCGGTCACCGGCAGCGCCTTGGGCAGCCGCTTCGCCGGCGCGGGCGGGCGGACCTCACGCGCCGGGTCGTGCTCGGTGATGCCGTCGGCGTGGGCGAACTTGTGCAGCCCGCGCACGGCGACCAGTGCCCGCGCGGACGAGGACGCGGCGAGCGGCCGGTGCTCGGCGTCGCCCTCGCGCAGGGCCGCGCCGAACGCCGTGACGTGCGCGGACGTGACGTCCGGGAACCGGGTGACGCCGGCCGCGGCGAGGTGCGCGGCGTACCGGCGCAGGTCGCGGGCGTAGCTGTCCAGGGTGTTGCGGGCGGTGCCGCGCTCGACGACGAGGTGGTCCAGGTACGCGGCGATCACCTCGTCCACCCCGGTCCTGCCCGCGCCCGTCACCCGGACACTCTATGCCGCATCCCGGCCCGTGGCCGCCGACGCGCGGCAGCCACGGGCGGGGACGGCTTCAGCCCTCGGCGCGGCGGCGGGCGAACCGGGTCGGCCGGTCGCGCCACGGCGCGTCGGCCGGGCGGGTCCGGGCGGCCCCGGTGACGACGGCGTGCGCGGCGAGCACGCCGGACACGGTCGCACCGTTCACCAGCTCGCCGGACAGCGCCATCGCGACGGCGTCGGCCAGCGGGAACTTCCGCACCACGAGGTCGGCCTCCTCCTCGCCGAGCACCTCACGGTCCACATCGGACACGTCACGGGCGAGGAACACCCGGACCACCTCGTCGGTGAACCCGGGCGACGCGGCGACGTCGACCAGCGTCGCCCAGTCCCCGGCGGCCAGCCCGGCTTCTTCGACCAGCTCGCGCTTCGCGGCTTCGACGGGCTCCTCCCCCACGTGGTCGATCAGCCCGGCGGGCAGCTCCCACAGCCGGTGCCCGAGCGGGTGCCGGTACTGGTGGACCATCGTGACCGCGCCGCCGGCGTCGAGCGCGAGGATCGCGACGGCGCCGAGGTGCTCCACGACCTCCCTGGCCGCGGTCTCGCCGCCGGGCATCACCACGTCGTCGATCCGCAGGCCGACCACCCGTCCGATGTGGACGACGCGGCTGCCCGCGACGGTGAACTCGTGTTTGCCCGGCTCGGTCACCGTGCCGCCACGGGGGCCTCGGCGAGCTCGACCGGCAGCCGTTCGGCGACCTTGCGGTCCACCACGGCCTTGACGAACGCGCTGAACAGCGGGTGCGGCCGGGTCGGGCGGCTCTTCAGCTCGGGGTGCGCCTGGGTGCCGACGAAAAACGGGTGCACGTCGGCGGGCAGCTCCACGAACTCCACCAGCCGGTCGTCCGGCGAGGTGCCGGAGAAGACCAGGCCCGCGTCGGAGAGCTGCTTGCGGTAGGCGTTGTTGACCTCGTAGCGGTGACGGTGGCGCTCGGACACCTCGGTGCCGCCGTACGCCTTCGCGACCTGCGAGCCCGCCTTGAGCTTCGCCGGGTACGCGCCGAGCCGCATGGTGCCGCCCATGTCGCGCTCGCCCGCGACCACGTCGCGCTGGTCGGCCATCGTGGAGATGACCGGGTGCTTGGTGTTCTCGTCGAACTCCGCCGAGTTGGCGTCCTCGACGCCGGCCAGGTGCCGCGCCGCCTCGATCACCATGCACTGCAGGCCGAGGCACAGGCCCAGCAGCGGGATGCCGCGGGTGCGCGCGTACTCGATCGCACCGACCTTGCCCTCGATGCCGCGGATGCCGAACCCGCCCGGGATCAGCACACCGTCCACATCGGACAGCACGGAGGCGGCGCCGGACGCGGTCTGCGCGTCGTCGGAGGCCACCCAGACGATCTCGACCTTGGCGCGGTGGGCGAACCCGCCCGCGCGCAGGGCCTCGGTGACCGACAGGTACGCGTCCGGCAGGTCGATGTACTTGCCGACCACGGCGATCCGCACGGTCTCGCTCGGGTTGTGCACCCGGTCGAGCAGGTCGCCCCACACCGTCCAGTCCACGTCGCGGAACGGCAGGCCGAGGCGGCGCACCACGTACGCGTCGAGCGCCTCGCGGTGCAGCACCTTCGGGATGTCGTAGATCGACGGGGCGTCCGGACAGGCGACGACGGCCTCGGTGTCGACGTCGCACATCAGGCCGATCTTGCGCTTGAGGTCCTCGGGGATCTCCCGGTCGGCCCGGCAGACCAGCGCGTCGGGCTGGATGCCGATGTTGCGCAGCGCCGCCACCGAGTGCTGGGTCGGCTTGGTCTTGAGCTCGCCCGAGGGGGCGAGGTAGGGCACCAGCGACACGTGCAGGAAGAAGCACTGGTCGCGCCCGACGTCGTGGCGCACCTGGCGGCACGCCTCGAGGAACGGCAGCGACTCGATGTCGCCCACCGTGCCGCCGACCTCGGTGATCACGACGTCCGGGGAGTTGCCCGCCTCGTCCGGCACCGCGGCGGCGGTGATCCGCGCCTTGATCTCGTCGGTGATGTGCGGGATCACCTGCACGGTGTCGCCGAGGTACTCGCCCCGCCGCTCCTTGGCGATCACCTCGGAGTAGACCTGGCCGGTCGTGACGTTGGCCTTGCCGTCGAGGTCGCGGTCGAGGAAGCGCTCGTAGTGCCCGATGTCGAGGTCGGTCTCGGCCCCGTCGTCGGTGACGAACACCTCACCGTGCTGGAACGGGTTCATCGTCCCGGGGTCGACATTGAGGTACGGATCAAGCTTCTGCATCGTGACCCGGAGCCCACGTGCGGTAAGGAGTTGCCCGAGGCTGGACGCCGTCAGACCCTTACCCAGAGAGGAGGCAACGCCTCCGGTGACAAAGACAAATTTGGTAGCCCGCGACTGAAGTCCCACGGGCCGCCAGCATATCCCACTTACGGCGAACCGCTCACCGGCGGGCACACCCGGGCGTTTCGCGGACCGGAACGAGCACGCCCGGATACCGGCCGGACAGGCGGCGCTAGGCTTCGGCGCGTGACGAATGCGCACGAAGACCACTGGATCGCGCCGGTCGCGACGGCTCCCCTGGACGCCGAAGTGCGCGTCCCCGGCTCGAAGTCGATCACCAACCGCGCCTACGTGCTCGCCGCGCTCGCGGGTGCCCCGACCCGGGTGCGCGTGCCGCTCGACTCGCGGGACACCCGCCTGATGCTCGGCGCGCTCACCACGCTCGGCGGCCGCTCGGAGGCGACCACCGACGGGTTCCTCGTGCACCCGCTGTCGGGCAGCCGCGCCGAGCCGGCGACGGTCACCCTCGGCAACGCTGGCACGGTCGCGCGCTTCACGCCCGCGCTGGCCACGCTGGGCCAGGCGCCGGTGCTGTTCGACGGCGACGAGGCGATCCGCCGCCGTCCCATCGGCCCGCTGCTGACCGCCCTGCGCCGGCTCGGCGCCCGGATCGACGACGACGGCCGCGGCGCGCCGCCGTTCACCGTCCAGGGCGACGCCGGGCTGCGCGGCGGCAAAGTGGACCTCGACTCCTCGGCGTCGAGCCAGTTCCTCTCCGCGCTCCTGCTGGCCGGGCCGTCCTTCGACCAGGGCGTGACCGTGCGGCTGGTGGGTGACGCGCCGCCCAGCGAGCCGCACATCGCGATGACGCTGGACATGCTGCGCCGCTTCGGCGCCACGGTGGCGCGCGAGGGCGCGGAGTTCCACGTCGCGCCGACGAAGCTGTCCTGCCCCGAGTACGTGGTGGAGCCGGACCTGTCGACGGCCGCGCCGTTCCTGGTCGCCGCCGTCGCCACGGGCGGCCGCGTGCGCGTGAAGGGCTGGCCGAAGCACACGACGCAGCCGGGCGACTGGCTGCGGACGCTGCTGCCGGCGTTGGGCGCTTCGGTCGAGCTGGACGCCTCGGGCCTGACCGTCACCGGGGGCTCGTCGATCCCGGGCGTGGAGCTGGACCTGCACGAGGTCGGCGAGCTGACCCCGGTGGTCGCCGCGCTGCTGTGCTTCGCCGAGGGGCCGTCGGTGATCACCGGCGTCGCCCACCTCCGCGGCCACGAGACCGACCGGATCACCGCGCTGGCCACGGAACTCTCCGCGCTGGGCGCCGCGGTCACCGAGACCGACGACGGCCTGCGCATCACCCCGGCGCCGCTGCACGGCGGCGTCTTCCACACCTACGACGACCACCGCCTGGTCATGGCCGCCGCCGTGCTGGGGCTGCGTGTGGAAGGCGTCCGCGTGGAGAACCCGGCCACGGTGGGCAAGACGTTCCCGGAATTCGTCGAGACCTGGACCGGGCTCGTGAGTGTTCAGAACGGTTAGAACCGGCATAGCCACTCACGAGCTGGTTCAGCCCGCCGGGCGCTCGCCGTCCGCGTCCTCACCGAACAGCGCCCGCAGGGTGACCTCACGGTTCACCCGGACGTGTTCGGCGGCGTACTCGCGGGCGCGCGCCCCGTCGCCGGACGCGATGGCGTCCACCAGGCGATGGTGCTCGTCGAGCAGGTCGGTCCAGTGCTCGTTCTGGCTGGTCAGCCAGCGGAGCCGGCCTTCGAGCGGCTGCAGCAGCGACGTGAGCAGGCCATTGCCAGCGATGGCGACGATCTCGTCGTGGAAGCGGCTGTTCAGCACCGCGATCCGCGCGGACTCGCCGCGGGCGGTGGCCCGGGCGGCGTCGGACAGCAGCCGCTCCAGCCGGCGCAGCTCGGGTTTGCCCGCGCGCGCCGCGGCCAGGCCCGCGGCCAGGCTCTCCAGCGCCTCGCGGACGTCGAACAGCTCCTCCACGTCCACCCGCGCCAGCTGACGGACCACGACCCGCCGCGGCGACTGCACCACCACGAAGCCCTCGGCCTCCAGGCTGCGGATCGCCTCGCGGACGGGCACGCGCGAGACGCCGAGCCCCTCGGCCAGCTCGCGCTCGACCAGCCGGTCCCCCGGCTTGAGCCGCCCGGTGAGGATCCGTTCGCGCAGCTCGTCACGCACGCGCTGCCGGGTCGCCGCGAGCGGCTGCCGCTCCGGGACTGTGGCCACTGATCCCTCCCTCACACCGCCGTAACCCGACGTACTGCGCCGATCGTTACCAATCCGACCGACAGTCACGGCGGAACGTAGGTCGCTTCCGGTTAACGGGTCGGCCTACTTTTCGATCGGATTGGTAACAGGAGCTTATCGGCCGGAGGGTTGACCCAGACGGACCTCGGGGTGATATTTGGGATACCAATTTTTGGGATACCAAAACTGCCCGGCACGTCGACCGGAGGCCCGCATGACCGCCGCCCCGCTCACCGGAACCCAGCAGGACACCGACCCGCCGCCCGACCCCGGGCTGTGGAACGAAGACCTCGCGCCGGCCAAGGACCGCCGCTGGAAGGTGTACGACATCTTCGCGCTGTGGATGTCCGATGTGCACAACCTCGGCAACTACACGTTCGCCGCCGGGCTGTTCGTGCTCGGGCTCTCGGCCTGGCAGGTGTTCACCGCGCTGCTGTTCGGCTTCGTGCTGATCTACGTCGGCATGAACCTGATGGGACGCATCGGCCAGCGCACCGGCGTGCCGTTCCCGGTGGTCGCGCGGATCAGCTTCGGCACGTTCGGCGCGAACCTGCCGGCGCTCATCCGCGCGGTCATCGCCATCTTCTGGTACGGCATCCAGACCTACCTCGCCAGCGTCGCCATCACACTGCTCGTGCTGGCCATCGACCCGGGGCTGAAACCGTTGACGGAGCACGGTTTCCTCGGCCTGCACGCGCTCGGCTGGATCTGCTTCATCGCGCTCTGGACGGCGCAGGCGCTCATCCTCACCCGCGGCATGGAGTCGGTGCGCAAGTTCCAGGACTGGTGCGGCCCGCTGATCTGGGCCGTGATGATCGCGCTCGCGGTGTGGATCCTGGCCGCCGGGCACTGGCAGATCTCGTTGACCAGCAGCCCGAAACGGCTCTCCGGCGGGGAGCAGGTGCGCCAGTGGTTCGGCGCCACCGGGCTGATCCTGTCCGTCTACGGCACGCTGATGCTGAACTTCTGCGACTTCTCCCGCTTCGCCCCGGACCAGAAAACGGTGCGGCGCGGCAACTTCTGGGGCCTGCCGATCAACTCGACGGCGTTCGCGCTGCTTTCGGTGATCGTCACGGCGGGCAGCCTGCAGCTGTTCGGCGAGGCGATCACCGACCCCGCCGAGCTGCTCGCCCGGGTGCACAACACCCCGGTGCTCGTCGTCGGCGCACTCACCTTCGCGATCGCCACGATGGGCGTGAACATCGTCGCGAACTTCGTCTCCCCCGCCTACGACCTGGCGAACATCTGGCCGAAGCGGATCTCGTTCACCGTCGGCGGGATGATCAGCGCCGTCGCCGCGCTGTGCGTGCTGCCGTGGAAGCTCTACTCCTCGCCCGCGGTGGTCAACTACTTCCTCGGCGGTCTCGGCGCGTTCCTCGGCCCGCTGTTCGGGATCATGATCGTGGACTACTACCTGATCCGGCGGGCCCGGGTCGACGTCGCGCAGCTCTTCGTGAAGGGCGGGCCGTACCACTACCGGCACGGCGTGAACCCCCGCGCGATCGCGACGTTCCTGCCCACCGCGGCGCTCTCGGCCGTGATCGCGCTCGTGCCGTTCTTCGCGCCCGCTTCGCCGTACTCGTGGTTCATCGGCACGGCGTCCTCGGGGCTGCTGTACTGGGCCGTCGCGCGGAAGCAGCGGGCGGCGGCCGCCTGATGCGCATCCTCGTCACCAACTGCAACACCACCGAGGCGATGACCAAGGAGATCGCGGCCGGGGCGCGCGCCGCCGCGAGCCCCGGCACCGAGATCCTGGCGCGCACGCCCGGCTGGGGCCCGGAGTCGGCGGAGGGCTGGCTCGACAGCTTCCTCTCCGCCGCCGCGGTGCTCGACCTGCTGCGTGGCCTCGACGATGCCGACGAGCCGTTCGACGCCGTGGTGATGGCCGGCTTCGGCGAACACGGCCGCGAGGGCGCGCGGGAGCTGCTCGACGTGCCGGTCGTCGACATCACCGAGGCCGCCGCGCACCTGGCGTGCCTGCTCGGGCGCCGCTACGGCGTGGTGACCACGCTGGACCGCACGTGCGGGCTGATCGAGGACAGCCTGCACTCGGCGGGCGTCGCGCCGAACTGCGTCGCCGTCGTCGGCGCCGGGCTGGGCGTGCTGGACCTGCGGGACGAGCGCCGTACCGAGTCCGCGCTGCTCACCGCCGCCCGCCGCGTCCGCGACGCCGGGGCCGAGGTGCTGGTGCTCGGCTGCGCGGGCATGACCGGCCTGGACCGCCGGATCTCGACGATGCTGGACATCCCGGTGGTCGACGGCGTCGCCGCGGCCGTGCGGCTCGCGGAGTCGCTCGTGGCGCTGAAGCTGACGACCAGCCGCGCGGGCTCGTACGCGCGGCCGTTGGAGAAGAAACGCACCTGGCCGAGCGGCTAAGCCACCTTCGCCGCCGCCCGCAGGGGCGGGCGTCCGGTCAGCACCTTGCTGCACGGGAGGCGCCGCAGGACCTCGACGATCACGAGGGTCAGCGCCACCGTGGCCGGGTAGACCACGATGGTCGTCCACGGAGCGCCCACCCCGTCGCCGACCAGGGCGATCAGCGGGCTGAGCAGGGCCAGCGCCAGCGGGTGCGAGAGGAAGATGCCGAACGACCGGTCCACCGCCCACGACACGAACCGGGAGCCGCGCCGGCGGCCTTCGCTCCAGCGCGCGCCCGCCAGGTAGATGGCCGCGATGGCCGCGACGAACCACGGGATCAGGTACAGCCGGAACGCGTCGCTCGCCACCTCCGGCCACAGTCCGTTGTGGACGTTCCAGAAGTAGCCCGCCTCGGCCACCCCGAGCGACGCCACCAGGCCGCCGACCACGAGCCAGCGGTGCCGGAGCAGCCAGCCGTGCACGGCCTTCAGGTGCACCCCCGCGACGGCGCCCAGCACCGAATAGAACTGGTACGGCAGCAGCGTCGTGTAGAACCGCGTGACGGTGGTGTAGTCGACGCTGGCGGGCGGGTGGCTCAGGAACAGCGTGACCGCGATCTGGATCGCGCCGGAGACGGCCAGCACCAGCCACGGCCGGCGCCGGATCACGCCCACCAGCTTCATCAGCAGCGGGAACAGCAGGTACACCTGCAGGGTCACGAGCAGGAAGTACAGGTGGTACCAGGCGGTCCCGGTCCCGATCTCGATCACCAGCGCCCGCAGCGCCGCGCCGGCCGACGGCGGCGGCTGCTCGGAGGTGGCCAGCGAGTACGCCCAGTAGACCACCGACCAGAGCACGTACGGCACCGCGACCAGCGGCACCCGGCGGCGCCAGAACTTCCCGACCGCCAGCGGCCGGTCCCGGTACTGGAAAACCAGCACGAACGTGCTCAGCGCGAAGAACGCCTGGCGGGTGAAGTGCAGCAGCCCCTCGATCGCGTCCGAGTGCACGTCCTGCGGGAACGTGGTGGCGCCCAGCACGTGCATGAAGATCACGAACGCGAAGGTGATCACCCGGAACAGGTCCAACTGGTACAAGTGGGACGGCCGGGTCGAAGCGCGCGCCGCCGGGCGGGCGATCTGGGTGGTGCTCATGGTTCGGGCACGCTCCTGGGGTCGGAGATGGTCTTGGCGCCAGACTCGCCACCCCGGCTGTGAATGGACTGTGTCGTCCCTGAGAGTCGGCTGTTCCATCGGGCCCCACGATGTCATTCCCACGACCGTGGCCGCCGACCGGAGTCCGGGTTCGGCGGTCCAGATCACAGTCGGCCGATTGACACCGGCCGCGCCGCCCAGCAGAATTCCGGGCGCCACAACCGCACCGCCGCCCGGTAGCCAGTGGGGAATCGTTGGCATCCCCGCGACCGAAAAGGGCGTTCGAGAAGTGCGAAGGCTATTACGCGTGCTCGGCACGACCATCCTCACCGCCACGCTCGCGGTCGTCCCGCTGAGCGGGGCGACGGCCGCCCCCGGGGCGCCGCACACCGTGGTGACAGACGGTAAGAAGCTCGCCGCCGTACGCGCGGCGCTCGACCACGGCACCGCGACCCCGGCGCAGCGGGCGGCCCTGAAGACGGTGCTGGCCAAGGCGGACGACGCGCTCACCGCCGGGCCGTGGTCGGTGATGGACAAGCCCACCACCCCGCCCAGCGGCGACAAGCACGACTACCAGAGCCAGGCGCCGTACCAGTGGGCCAGCAAGCCGAAGACCCCGGACAACCCGCAGGGCTGCCCGTACGTCAACCGCGACGGCCAGCGCAACCCCGAGGCCGACGCGATCACCGACCACACCTACCGGATGGTGGCGTGGGACGCGATCTACTACCTCAGCACCGCCTGGTACTACACCGGCGACGCGAAGTACGCGCAGCGCGCCGCGCTCGACATCCGCACCTGGTTCCTCGACCCGGCCACGCGGATGAACCCGAACATGACGTACTCGCAGATCGTGCCGTGCAAGGACACCATCTCCGGCACCGGCATCATCGATTCGACCCAGTCGTTCACCCAGGTGCTCGACGCGTTCGCGCTGCTCGACAGCGGGGCGCCCGGCTGGACCGGCCAGGACCGCTCGGGCGTCCGCTCGTGGCTCACGTCGTACCTGGGCTGGATGCAGACCAGCCCGCAGGCGAAGCTGGAACTGGCGGCCACGAACAACCACGGCACGTTCCTCGACCTGCAGAACGCCGCCACCGCCGCGTACCTCGGCAAGACCGACACGGCGAAGAAGATCGTGCGCGACGCGGAGAAGAAGCGCTTCCCCGTGCAGTTCGACGCGAACGGCGACCAGCCGCTCGAGCTGACGCGCACCATCTCGTGGCACTACGTGAACTTCAACCTCACCGCGTGGGGCCGGATGGCGGAGGTCGGGCACAACCTGGGCATCGACGTCTGGGGGTACCGGGCGGCGAACGGCGTCACGCTGCGCAAGGTCGTGGACCGGCTGATCCCGGCCGCGCTGCACGGCGCCGATTCGTGGCCGCACCAGCAGATCGGGGTCTTCGACCAGTCGATCGCCGCGGACATCTTCCACGCGGCCGCCGAGGAGGCCCACGACACCGCCGCGGCCGGCGCGCTGAAGCAGATGCCCCTGCCCGCCGGCGGCGACACCTGGGCGGTGCGCCTGTCCTGCTTCCCGCTCGACCCGCCGCTCAAGTGACACCGGGTCCGACCATCGGAGGGATTTCCGGACAACAGGGCCGATAGCGCCCACGCCCCGGAATTGGTCTAGTCCAAAGTATTGACTCTCCCCCAGCACGGGTTCACATTCAGGACGGGCTGGTACCGCTCACGTTGTGATCCACAGTTCGCGAGCCCCCTCCGCGCACCCCGGTGCGTGGCGGGGCGCTCGCCTGCGTGAGGGAGAACACCATGCAGCACAAGGTATCCAGACGGATGGCTTGGCTATCCGCGGCCGCCGCCGCGGTGGTCGTGGCCGGGCTGACGACACTCGGCGGACCGGCCGCGGAGGGCGCGGCGAACGCCCCGGCGGCGAGCCCCGCGGCGTCCGGCGGCACGCGTATCGCCTATTACGACCAATGGAGCATCTACCAGAACGCCTATTACCCGAAGAACGTCGACGCGCTCGCGAACAACGTCGACTACCTGCTCTACGACTTCGAGAACGTCGATCCGACGAACCTGACCTGTTTCGAGAACACCAAGGCCAGCACCCCGGACCCCGGCGGCGAGAACGACCCGAACGCCGGTGACGGCGCGGGCGACGCCTTCGCCGACTACCAGAAGTCCTTCGGCTCCGACATCAGCGTGGACGGCACGGCCGACTCGTACAACATGCCCATCGTCGGCAACTTCCACCAGCTGCAGGAGCTGAAGGCCCGCCACCCGAACCTGAAGGTGGTGCTCTCGCTCGGCGGCTGGACCTACTCGAAGTACTTCTCCGACGCCGCGGCGACCGACGCCTCGCGCAAAAAGTTCGTCAGCTCCTGCATCGACATGTTCATCAAGGGCAACCTGCCCTCGCAGGGCGGCTACGGCGGCCCCGGCACGGCGGCCGGCATCTTCGACGGCTTCGACATCGACTGGGAGTACCCCGGCGCGGCCGGGGGCCACCTCGGCAACCACGTCAGCCCGAACGACACCGCGAACTACACCGCGCTGCTCGCCGAATTCCGCTCGGAGCTCGACGCCCTCGGCGGCAAGCACTACTCGCTCTCGGCCGCGCTGCCGGGCGGGCAGGACAAGATCGCGAAGCTGCAGACCGACAAGATCGGCAACTACCTCGACTTCGGCGACGCGATGACCTACGACATGCACGGCGCCTGGGACGCGACCGGCCCGACGAACTTCCAGGACCCGCTCTACAGCTCGCCGAACGACCCGTCCGGCACCATTCCGCCGGGCACCGAGAAGTACACGATCGACTCGGTGGTGAAGGCTTACACGAACGGTGATCCGCCGTACGGCATCCCCGGCGGGTTCCCGGCGAACAAGCTCACGCTCGGCATCCCGTTCTACTACCGCGGCTGGACGGGCGTGCCCGCCGGCTCGAACCACGGGCTGTACCAGACGGCGTCCGGGCCATCGGCCGGTCATCCGTTGAGCGGCAACGTGCCCGGCGTCGCGATGTACAAGGAGCTGTCCGGGGTCGTCGACAACCCGGCCGACACCTTCTACGACCCGACCACCCAGGCGGCCTGGTTCTACGACGGCACGAACTTCTACGGCGGCTCGTCACCGCAGTCGATCAAGGCGCGCACGGACTACATCCACTGCAACGGCCTGGCCGGCGCGATGATGTTCTCCCTCTACGACCTGGACCCGGGCTCGACCCTGTTCAACGCGGTCGTCAACGGGCTCGCGAGCTCGACGCCGGACTGCTCCACTCCGCCGACCAGTCCCACGACACCGACGACACCGACCACGCCCACGACTCCGACCACGCCGACCACCCCGGGCGGCGGCTCGTGTTCGGCCACGGCGTGGAACGCCACCCAGGCCTACAACGGCGGCGCCGTCGTGTCCTACGGCGGCCACAGCTGGACGGCCAAGTGGTGGACGCAGGGCGACACCCCCGGCGGCAGCCAGAACGTCTGGACCGACAACGGCGCCTGCTCGGGCAGCGGCACCCCGACGACCGGGCCGCCCGGCACCTGCGCGGCCACGGCGTGGAACACCACGCAGGCCTACAGCGGCGGCGCGGTCGTGTCCTACGGCGGTCACAAGTGGACGGCCAAGTGGTGGACGCAAGGTGACACCCCGGGCGGCAGCCAGAACGTCTGGGCCGACAACGGCGCCTGCTGACGCCGACCCGCACGAGTCGGCGGCGGACCGCGGATCTCCCACCCTCGAAGAGATCGCGGCCCGCCGCCGACGTGCGTGGGGCGTTAGTTCCCGGCGGAGCTGACGCCGGGGGCGGGCGCCTGGGCGTTGCCGGCGATGCCGTAGCGGCCGGCCCCGCCGTCGAGCTGCTCGCGCAGGGCCATCAGCGTCGCGACCCGGCCGGCGGCCGAGTCCACGTTGTCCACAGTGGACAGGATCGAGGTGGCGGAGGTGTCGGCGCGGACCACGCCCAGCGCGCCGGAGCCGTCGGCCGAGCCCTGGTCGCCGGCCAGCACGGTGCCCGCGCCGGAACGGTCGAGCTGCGTCGCGAACCGGGCGATCGTCGCAGCCCGGTCACCCGCGCCGTCACCGGTCTCCTGCGAGCCGGTCAGCACGATCGCCAGCTGCGCGGGCTGCACGCCCTGGCTCGGCTTCACGAAACCGCCGTCGGTGAGCCCGCCCAGCGCGGCGGCCAGCTCGTCCCCAGTAGCCTGCGGCTTCGCGGTGGTCTTGTCGAGCAGCAGCACCGAGCCGAGCAGCGCGCCGGCCAGCGTGCCGGAGTCGCCCGCGGTCGGGAACTTCGACCCGGCCGGCTGCAGCCGCGTGACGACGTCGCGCAGCTGGTCGGCCTTGTCCGGGTCGGTGAACGCGCCGGTGAGCTGCAGCTCGCCGGTCACCGAAGCGCCGGACTGGGAGACCAGCTGCTTGAGCGCGTCGCGGTCGGCCGGGCGCGCGTCCTCGGTGGTCACGAGCACCACCGTGCGCTTGTCCAGCTGCCCGGCGACGACCTTGGGCCCCATGGAGCCGGCGAACGAGTCGGCGTCGGACAGCCGCGCGTTGAGCGCGTTGCGCTGGGCCTCGAGGTCGGAGACCTGCGTGCCGAGGTCCTTCTTCTGGTCCGACAGCCCCGACAGCAGCGAGCCGTTGAGCGCGGTGGACCCGAGCACCACGCCGACGGCCAGCGCGAGGAAGCACGCCGTGATGGAAACGATGTGGTAGCGCAGGGAAATCACCGGAAGAGCCCCTTCACCCAGGTCGTGAACGTGGTCCAGGTGTGCTGGATCCAGTCCAGGTAGACGGAGCCGACGTCGGAGACGAGCAACGCCGCGATCACCACGACGACGGCGGCGAGGACGAGCAGCGCGACGGCGCCCAGTGACACCCGGCTGCGGTGCAGCGTCGCGACGGCCTTGCCGTCGACGAGTTTCGTGCCCAGCTTCAGCCGGGTGAGGAAGGTCGAGGGGTTGGAGCCGGACCGGCCGTGGTCGAGGAACTCCCGCAGCGTGGCCTGGAACCCGACGGTGACCACCAGGCTCGCGCCGTGCGCGTCGGCCAGCAGCAGCGCGAGGTCCTCGGAATTGCCGGACGCGGGGAAGGTCACCGCGCCGATGCCCAGGTCCTGGATCCGCTCGACGCCGGGCGCGTGGCCGTCCGGCTGCGCGGGCACCACGACCTCGGCGCCGCTGCGCAGCGTCCCGGCGCCGATGCCGTGCGGGTCGCCCACGATCACGTCCGGCGTGTAACCCTGCGCGCGCAGGGTGTCGGCGCCCGCGTCGACGCCGACCAGCACCGGGCGGTGCTCGCCGATGTACTTCTTGAGCCGCTTGAGGTCCTCGGCGTGGCCGTTGCCGCCCGCGACGACCAGCACGTGCCGGTCGCGCAGCGGCATCCGCAGCTCCGGCACGCCGACGCCGTCGAGGATCAGCGTGCGCTCGCGGCGCAGGAACTCGATGGTGTTGGCCGAGAACGCCTCCAGCTGCGTCGACATCCCGGCCTTGGCCTCGATCATCTGGTCCGCGACGCTCTCGGGGGTCTGCTGGTCGCCGGAGGCGAGCTGCCGCTCCCCGAGGTAGACCGCGCCCTCGAACACCCGCAGCTTGGTGCCGTCCTTGACCGTGCGCAGCAGCTCGCCGCCGACCGAGTCGACCAGCGGGATGCCCGCGGCGACCAGGATCTCCGGGCCCAGGTTCGGGAACCGGCCGGAGATCGACGGCGACGCGTTGACCACTGCCGCGACCTCGGCCTCCACCAGCGCGTCGGCCGTCGCACGGTCGAGGTCGAGCTGGTCGAGCACCACCACGTCGCCGGCGCTGACCCGGCGCAGCAGCTCCCGCGTGCGGCGGTCGACGCGCGCGACGCCGGTGACGCCGGGGAGGGCTTCCTGGTTTCGCGCGAGCAGACCGGTGAGCTTCATGTGGCTGATGGTGACAAATTTGTGCGTGGGACGACGCACGACGCGCCGAAGCCGACGTGACTCATTGTGGTGAGCCATGTCGCCGAGCGCGTCCGTTCAGGGTTGGATGGTGGGTTCCGCCTGCTCGAACGCGAGGTTCACCCACGGGCTCGCGGGATCCTGTAGCAGCAGGTGGTGGACCCGCACCGCGGACAGGTACGCCTCGCCGAACTCCTCGTCGTCCAGGGCGAGCACCCGGCCCATCAGGTAGCTCGCGGACAGCTCGGCCCATGACTGGTGGTAGCGGCGGGCCACGGCGCCGGCCTCGAGCACCATCAGCTCGGCCGTCAGCGCGTCGCAGTGCCCGACCGCCAGGCCCCAGCGCGCCAGGCCGACCGCGCGGCCGACGTCCCAGCCGATCGTCGTGCCGACGGCGCCGTCCGGCGGCAGCACCTCGTCGGCCCGCAGCCGCTGCTCGTAGCGGACGATCCGGCCGACCGCCCGGGTCAGCGCCTCGGCCTGGTGCCCGGCGTCGTTCTCCGCGCACCAGTGCAGGACCAGCTCGGACCAGCTCACCGGGTCCAGGTCCTCGTCGTGCTGCGCCCGCAGGATCAGCACGAGGTTGCCCGGCGTCAGCACGTACTGGTCGCCGAGCAGCCTGGCCACCGCCCGCCGCCAGTCCGCCGCGTCGGTGACACCCCACCAGTCGCGCAGGCCGCGGACCTCGGCGACGTAGTCGTGATAACGCGGGTCGAGCACGTTCCACGGCTCGGCGGTGAGCGCGGCCTGCTGCGCCCCGCAGGCCAGCGCCTGCGCGACCGGGCCGTCGAAATGGCCGTAGCGCGCGGTGTTGAGCCGTTCCACCTGCTGCTCGACGGCCGTGACGCGGTCCGGGTTGGCGTCCAGCCAGTGCAGCACGGCCGCGCCGGTCACCCGCCACTCGCCGAGCGTGCCGCGGTTGAACACCACCTGGTCGTCGCCGGCCAGCCCGTGCAGCGCCCAGTCCAGGTCACCGCTGAGGAACACCACCTCCGCGCCCAGGTCGGGCAGCGCGCCGCGGGTGAACACCTGCAGCGACGGCTCGCCGTCGTGCTCGCAGCACGCTTTCGCGAACGACCACGAGCGCTCGTCGGCGAGCTTCTCGGCGTCCGCCCGGTGGATCGGCACAAACAGCTCCTCGTCGCCGAGCAGCCCGAGGAACCGGTCCAGGTCGGCATCGCGGCGCGCCTCGGCGAGATCGGCCTCTACATCGGCCACCGTGGCCCAGATCATGTGGTGTGGTCAGCCCTTCTTGGCCCGCTTGCGCTTCGGCGCCGGCGCCGACTTGTCCTTCTCCGCCACCGCCAGCAGCTCCTCGGCGTGGGCGCGGCCGGTCTCGGTGCCGTCCATGCCGGCGAGCATGCGCGCCAGCTCCTGCACGCGGTCGGCCGGCTCCAGCAGCTTCACGCCGCTGCGCGTGACCCCGCCGCTGGTGCCCTTGTCGACCACGAGGTGCTGGTCGGCGAACGCCGCCACCTGCGGCAGGTGCGTCACCACCAGCACCTGGTGGGTGCGGGCCAGCCGCGCCAGCCGCCGCCCGATCTCGACCGCGGCCCGGCCGCCGACCCCGGCGTCGACCTCGTCGAACACCAGCGTCTCCACGGTGTCGACGTTGGCCAGCACCACCTCGATGGCCAGCATCACGCGGGAGAGCTCACCGCCGGACGCGGCCTTGTGCACCGGCAGCGGCGGCGCGCCGTCGTGCGCGCGCAGCAGCAGCTCGACCTCGTCGACGCCCTCGGCGCCGGCGTGCACCGCGTGGCCGTCGATCGCGAGCGCCTGCCGGTCGCCGTGCTCGGCCGGGCGCTGCTCGACGGTGATCTCCAGCTCGGCCTGCCCCATCGCCAGGCCGGACAGCTCCTGGGTGATCGCCGACGCCAGCTCCGCGGCGGCCTTGCCACGCGCGGCCGAGACCTCGCTGGCGTACCCGGCCAGCCGCACCGCCAGCTGGTCCCGGCGGCCGGCCAGCTCGGCCAGCGCCTCGTCGGAGGTGTCCACGGACGCCAGCCGGCGGCGGGCGTCGTCGGCCCAGGCCAGCACCCCGTCGACGTCGGCCGCGTACTTGCGGGTAAGCCGCTTGAGGTCGGCCTGGCGCGCCAGCACCTTCTCCAGCAGCGCCGGGTCGGCGTCCAGCGTCTCGATGTAACTGCCCAGCTCGGTGCCGACGTCGCCGAGCAGCATCGACGCCTCCTCCAGGCGCGGCGCGAGGTCTCGCAGCACGGCGTCCTCGGCGGTGGCGAGCCGCCGGACCGCCTCGCCGACCAGCCCGAGCGCGCCCGGCGCGTCCGGGTCACCGTCCTGGGAGCCGGACACGGCGGCGTGCGCCTCGGTCGCCGACGAGCGCAGTTCGTCGACCGCGGCCAGCCGCTTGATCTGCTCGGTGAGCTCGACGTCCTCGCCGGGCTCGGGCGCGACGGCGTCGATCTCGTTCAGCCCGTACTTGAGCAGGTCGGCCTGCTGCGCCATCTCGCGCGAGCGGCTGGACCGCTCGCTCAGCTCGGTGATCACGGCCAGCCACTCGGCCCGGATCTCGCGGTACGCCGTGAGCGGCTCGCCCACGGACTCGCCGGCGAACCGGTCGATCACCGCGCGCTGCTCCGCCGGGCGCAGCAGCCGCAGCTGGTCGTTCTGCCCGTGCACGGCGATCACCTGCTCGGACAGGTCCGCCAGCACCCCGACCGGCACGGTCCGGCCGCCGAGGTGGGCTCTCGAACGCCCGTCGACGCTGACTGTGCGCAGCGCGATCACGCTGCCGTCCTCGTCGATGTCGGCGCCCGCGTCGGTGACGATCCGGCTCGCGGCCTCGGCCTTGCCGAGCGTGAACCGCCCTTCGACGAACGCCTTGAGCATTCCCGTCCGGACCTTGGAGGCCTCGGCCCGCCCGCCGGAGAGCAGGTGCAACCCGGTCACGACCATGGTCTTCCCGGCACCCGTCTCACCGGTCACGACGGTGAAGCCCGGGTGCAGTTCCAGCAGGGCTTCCTCGATCACTCCGAGGCCCTGGATGCGCATCTCGGCCAGCACGACGCCTACGGTAGCCGCCCCCACCGACGTTCCGTGCGCTCGACCACCGTTAAATGTTCTTTTCCCTGGTCGAACACCTGTGCGGGCGAGTCGCGGCGGGTCAGACCGCGCGGCCGCCGGTCCGGCGCTCGCGCCAGCTGCGCACCGGCAGGCCGAACTTGTGCACCAGCCGGTCGGTGAACACGCCGTCCCACAGCCGCACCAGCCGTACCGGCCGGTGCCCGCACACGACCCGCACCAGCGAGCCCGGCGGCATGTCGAAGCTGCGCAGCCCGTCGCAGGTCAGCACGGCCTTGGGGCCGGTCGGGTCGGTCGCCACGGTGATCACCGAGTCCGGCGAGACCACGAGCGGACGCGAGAACATGGCGTGCGCGTTGCTCGGCACCACCAGCAGCGCCTCGACGTCCGGCCACATGATCGGGCCGCCCGCGGAGAAGGCGTACGCCGTGGAGCCCGTCGGCGTCGCGCACAGCACGCCGTCGCAGCCGAAGGACGAAACGGGGCGGCCGTCGACCTCGATCAGCGCGTCCAGCACCCGCTCACGCGTGAACTTCTCCACGCTGGCCTCGTTGAGCGCCCACGTGCGGTACAGCTCCTCGCCGCCGGAGGTCACCGAGACGTCGACGGTCATCCGCTCCTCGACCTGGTACTCGCGGTCGACCACCTGCTGCACGGCGTCGGCGAGCGCGTCGGAATCGGCCTCGGCCAGGAAGCCGACGCGGCCCAGGTTCACGCCCAGCACCGGCACACCGGCCGGGCGCGCCAGCTCCGCCGCGCGCAGCAGCGTGCCGTCACCGCCGAGCACGAACACCAGCTCGGCCCCGCGCGCGGGATCGTCCTGCGGCGCGACGATCGTGCACGGCATCGTCATGCAGCCGTCCGGGTCGATCAGCTGCCGGACTTCTTCGTCGGTCACGCGCAGCCGGATGCCGGCCTTGCTGAACCGCTCGGAAACGTCACGCGCCGCGTCTCGGGTGGTGTCCCGGTCCGGGTGCACCACGAGGAGCACTTCACGTTCGGTGCTGGTGACGCCTCCGCGGGAGGAAGTACGTCGGCTGGGAGTCACTGGGGTCCTTCCTGGACGGCGGCCCGGACGAGCCGCTCGGCACTGTCCACAGTGCCATCGCCGGTGCCCCCGGCGCCCGTGTCCTGACGCCTAAGCCACACGAAGTACTCGACGTTTCCCGAAGGCCCCGGCAACGGGCTGGCCACCACTCCGCGCAACGCGAGCCCGAGCTTCGCCGCCGCCTCGATCACGCCGAGCACGGATTCGGCGCGCAGCTCCGGGTCGCGGACCACGCCCCCGCTGCCGAGGCGGTCCTTGCCGACCTCGAACTGCGGCTTGACCATGGGCACCAGGTCGCCGCCGTCGCGCACGCAGGCCACCAGCGCGGGCAGCACGAGCTTGAGCGAGATGAACGACAGGTCGCCGACCATGAGGTCGACCGGCCCGCCGAGGTCGTCCGGGGCCAGGTTGCGCACGTTGGTGCGGTCGAGGACGACCACGCGCTCGTCCGTGCGCAGCCGCCAGTCGAGCAGGCCGCGGCCGACGTCGGCGGCGATCACGGTGGCCGCGCCCCCGCGCAGCAGCACGTCGGTGAAGCCCCCGGTGGACGCGCCGGCGTCGAGACAGCGCTTTCCCTCGACCTCGAGCCCCTCGGGACCGAATTTCTCCAGTGCGCCAAGGAGTTTGTGCGCGCCCCGCGACGCCCAGCCCGGGTCGTCTTCGTCCCGGACGACGATGGGCGCGTCGGATTCGACGCCGGTCGCGGGTTTGGCCGCCACCATGCCGCGCACGGTGACCTTGCCGCCGGTGATGAGTGCCGAGGCCTGTTCGCGGGAGCGGGCGAGGCCGCGCCGCACCAGCTCCGCGTCCAGACGGGCCCGTCTGGGCACGGCGGTCAGACCTTGTCGATGCTGGACAGGGCCACGGTGAGCTCGGTGTGCACGGCCTCGAACCGGTCGACGTGCTCGGTCAGCGGCAGCGTGTTCAGCTCGTCCAGGCCCGCGACGGCTTCGTCGATCCCCGCGCGGGGATCGGTCTGCTGCGGCCCGGGGGCCGGCGGCGGGCCCGGGACGGGCCGCGGGACATTCGGGTACACGCCCGTAAAACTACCAGTCAGGCCAGCCCGAGCTCGGCCAGCGCCGCGGCCGCCGCGTCGCCGTCCGCGCGGACCGTGGTCACGCCCGTCTCCCACGCCGCGTGGCACAGCGCGCGCAGCAGGTCGAGGGCTGGGGCGTCACCGCCGCGGCCGCCGGCCACCAGCTCGTCCCCGGTGGTGACGTCCCAGCCCGGGCGCGGCCCGATCTTCAGGTCGTCGGCCCGCCGGGTCAGCGCGGTGAGGTCGGCGGCGAGGTGCGTCGGCCGTTCCGCCGCGATCGCGGTGAGCAGCCCGGCCGGCGTGGCGACGCCGGTGAGCACGGCGAGCGAGTCGACGCCCGCCGCGACCGCGCCGGCGATGTCGGTGTCGAGCCGGTCGCCGACCACGAGCGGGCGGCTCGCGCCGGCCGAGCGCGCGGCCGTCTCGAACAGCAGCGGCTGCGGTTTCCCGGCCACCACCGGCTCGGTGTCGGTGGCCGTGCGCAGAGCGGCGACCATGGAACCGTTACCCGGCAACAGGCCGCGCTCCGACGGCAGGGTGGCGTCGACGTTGCACGCCACCCAGAGCGCGCCCGCGCGGATGGCGAGACACGCCTCGGCCAGGTCGGCCCAGGCGTTGTCCGGCGAATGCCCCTGCACCACGGCGGCGACGTCGGGGCCGTTCTCGCGCACCGGCGTGAGGCCGGCCGCGCTCACCTCCGCCGCCAGCGACTCCGTGCCGACCACGAGCACCCGGGCCCCGGCGGGCAGGCGCTCGCCGAGCACGGCGGCGGCGGCCTGAGCGCTCGTGTGCACCTCCGCGGGCTCGGCCGGCAGGCCCAGCTCGCGCAGGTGCGTCACGACGTCACCGGGGGCCTTGGACGCGTTGTTGGTGACGAACCGGACGGCCGTGCCGTGCTCGCGCACCGCCTTGACGGCCTCCGGCGCGCCCGGGATCACCTGCGTGCCGTGGTAGACGGTGCCGTCCAGGTCGAACAGCACCGCGTCGTAGCCCGCGAGGAGCGCGTCACTCATTCGAGAGCTCCGCCGCCCGTTCCGCCGCGTCGGTCTCGTCCTCGGCGTCGGCCTCGGAGGCGTTGAGGAACCAGCGCACGGCTTCGTCCTTACGCCCGGCGGCCGCGAGGTTGTCGGCGTACGCGTAGAACAGGCGCGCGCTCCACGGGTCCCGCTTGCTGGGGATCAGGTCGGCGCTCTGCAGTGAAACGACCGCGGCGTCGAGCTGCCCGAGGTCACGACGCGCCCCGGCCGCGACGATGGCCAGCTCGACCTGCGTGCCCTTCGCCAGCTTCGTGGTGTCGGTTTCCTTCGCCAGGTCCAGTGCCCGCTCCGGCCGCCCCAGCGCCCGCTCGGCGTCGGCGATGATGGCGATGTGCTCGTCGCTGCGCGTCATGCGGCGCACGGCCCGCAGCTCCGACAGCGCTTCCTGCCAGTTGCCGGCGTGGTAGGCGACGAGCCCGAGCGCCTCCCGCACGATCGGCACGCGCGAGGCCTTGGCCTTCGCGTACTTCGCGTGCTCCAGCGCCGCCTCGGGGTCGCTGTCGATCAGCCCGCCCGCGGCGACCAGGTGCTTCCCGACGGTCTCCGCCAGCCCCTTCGGCAACGTCCGCAGCTCGCGGCGCGCCTCCTCGTCGAGGTCCGAGAACTCGATGTCCTCGGGCAGTTCGGGCGCGGCCAGCAGCTCACGGGCCATGGCCTCGTCGTCGAGCGTGGCATCCGCCCCGGCCCGCACGAAGCGGCTGCCCCGCTGCGGCCGGTCGTCCCGACGGGGCCGGTCGTCCCGCTGCGGGCGGTCATGACGCTGCGGCCGGTCATCGCGGCCACCGCGCTCGTCACGACGGGGCCGTTCGTCCCGCACATCACGCCGGGGACGATCGTCGGAACGGTCACCACGGCTGTCGCGGGTGCTGGTGCTGGGCCGGTCGCTGCGGTCACGGCTGTCCGAGCTGCTGCTCGGGCTGTTGCTGCTCGGCCGGTCGCCGCGGTCACGGCTGTCCGGGCCGCTGGTGCTCGGGCTGTCGCTGTTCGGCCGGTCGCCACGGTCGCCGCTGTCCGAGCTGCTGCTGCTCAGGCTGCTGGTGCTCGGCCGGTCGCCGCGATCGCTCCGGTCGGCCGTGTCACCACGGCTGCCTTCGCTGTCCTGGCCGGCTTCGCCGTCCTGGCCGGTCCGGTCGCGGCTGTCCGACTGGTCGTCGCGACTGTCCCGCTCGTCCCGGATGGGCCGATCGGCACTCTCAGCGGTGCGGTCATTTCGACCGGCCGCGTCACCATCGCCGGCCTTACCGTCGGCGGCACTGTCGGCGTCGCGAGCGGCACTGTCGTCCCGGCTCGGCCGGTCGCCGCTCTCGATGTCCTTGGCCGCGCTGCTGTCCTGGCCGGAGCCGGACTCAGCGGTGACGTCGTCCGTCGCGGCCTTCGCCGTGGCGGCCGGCTCGGAGTCCTGGCGAGCGGACGCGTCGGCACCACGCTCAGCCGAACTGCCACCGCCGGTCGAGCTGTCGCCGCCGGTCAGGCTGTCGCGGTTGCCGGCCGTCGGGTTGTCGTCGCTCGTCGCGTCGGCCGGGCTCGACTGCGGCCGGGCCTCCGAGGTGACGTCGTCGACGAAGGTGGACGACATGGTGTCGTCGGTGAGGTCGTGGTCGGCCGCGTCGAAGCCAGTGGTGTCGACCGTGCGGTCGCCCTGGTACCCACCGGAACGGCTGTCCCCGCGATCGTCCCCGGAGCGAGAACGGTCGTCACGCCGGTAGCCACCGCGGTCGCCCCGGCTGTCATCACGACTGGACGAACCACCGCCACGACGCTCGAACCCGCGGTCACTCCCACCCCGCGAGTCACGGGAACCGCCCCGGTCGTCGCGGCGGAAGCCGCTGCCGGGGCCACGGTCGTTCCGGAACCCGCTGCCACCACGGTCATCCCGACGGTCGCCACCACTGCGGAACCCACCGGTCCCGCGGTCGCCGCCAGTACGCGAGTCGCCCTTGTACCCACCAGTGCCGCTGCCGCCGCCCGTACGAGAGTCGCGGTCGCCCTTGTACCCGCCGGTGCTGCGATCGCCGCCAGTACGCGAGTCACCCTTGTAGCCGCCGGTACGGGAGTCGCCCTTGTAGCCGCCAGTGCCGCTGCCGCCACGGGAACCACTCGAGCCACGGTCACCCTGGTAACCGCCACTGCCGCCCCGGTCATCCCGACGGTCCCCGCCACTCCGGAACCCACCGGTGCCACGCTCGTCCCGACGGTCCCCACCACTGCGGAAACCACTGCCACGCTCGTCGCGGTTGTCCCGGTCGCCGCGGTAGCCGCTGGTGCTGCCGCCGCGCGAGTCGCTGCCCGAGCCCCGGCTGTCACGGAAACCGCCGGAACGGTTGTCGCCGCCGCCGCTGCGGAAGCTGCTGCCGCCACGGTCGTCGCGCGAACCGCCGGTGCTGCCACCGCGGTAGCCGCCGCCCGTGCCACGGTCGTTCTTGAAGCCGCCGCCGCTGCGGTCACTGCGGAAACCACCGCTGGAGCGGTTGTCGCCGCCACTGCGGAAGCCACCCGAGCCGGCACCGCGCGAGTCGCGGAAACCGCCACCCGTCCCACGGTCGTCCCGGTTGCCCTGGTAACCGCCCGAGCTGCCCTTGGAGTCGCGGAAGCCACCGGAGCCACGGTCATCACGACGGTCGCCCTTGAAATCGGACTTGCCCTGGTAACCACTCGAGCCGCGGTCGCTCTTATAACCACGGTTGCCCTGGTAACCGCCGGTGCCACGGTCGCCGCCAGTGCGTGAATCGCGGTCACCCTTGTAGCCACCCGTACCGCGGTCGCCGCCGGTACGCGAGTCGCCCTTGTAGCCACCGCTGCTGCGGTCACTGCCGCCGCGGGAGCCACTCGAACCGCGGTCACCCTGGTAACCGCCACTGCCACCGCGGTCTTCCCAGCGACGCCCGGAGTCCTTGCGGTCGCCGTAGGCGGACTTGCCCTGGGGACGGCTGGCTCCACGGTCGTCGGAACGCCCGCCGCCACGGTTGTCGTAACTGCCGCGCGAGCTGCCGCCGGAGTCGCCGCGGTAACCGCCGGAGCGGTTGTCGTCGCGGTTGCCGGCGTAGCCGCCGCGCTGGTCACGGGGACCGTCACCCTGCGAAGTCCGGCCCTGGTAGCCGCCGGTGCCACGGGCACCCGCGCCACGGTCGTCACGCCGGGGGCGTCCCTGGTGGCTGCTGTCGCGTCCGCCTCGGTCCTGCCGGGCGCCGCGCCGGTCTCCCCGGGGCGCCTCCGACCGGTTGCCGCGGGAGCCTTGGTCGCGGCGAGCCGACCGCGACCCATCATCCTCTGAGTCACGTCGACCGAACTCGGACACCTGGCCTCCTGCCATAGAAAAAGATCTTGGTTTCGTACGTATGGCCCGCTAGGGAGCCAACTGACTATCCTACGGGTCCACGAGGACCACCCCCCGGGCGGCGTCGTCGCCGGCTCCGGGGCACACATAGCAGTAGGGCCCCGGGAGGACTGGGAAGTCCTCGACCGGGGCCCTACTGTTTCATGTTGAGTTCGGCGGCGTCCTACTCTCCCACAACCCTTCGGTTGCAGTACCATCGGCGCTACCAGGCTTAGCTTCCGGGTTCGGAATGGGACCGGGCGTTTCCCTGGCGCTATAACCACCGAAACACTACGAAACAACACACACCCACCATCAACATTTCGATGGTGTCGGTGTGGTGTTTCAGAGCTGTAGAGTGGATGCGTAACATCTTCGTGGGCAAGTCCTCGGCCTATTAGTACCAGTCAACTCGATAACACATTACTGTGCTTCCATCTCTGGCCTATCAACCCAATGGTCTCTTGGGGGCCTTAACCCACACGGGGTGGGATACCTCATCTTGGAACAGGCTTCCCGCTTAGATGCCTTCAGCGGTTATCCCTTCCGAACGTGGCCAACCAGCCATGCCCCTGGCGGGACAACTGGCACACCAGAGGTTCGTCCGTCCCGGTCCTCTCGTACTAGGGACAGCCTTCCTCAAGTATCCTACGCGCGCGGCGGATAGGGACCGAACTGTCTCACGACGTTCTAAACCCAGCTCGCGTGCCGCTTTAATGGGCGAACAGCCCAACCCTTGGGACCTACTCCGGCCCCAGGATGCGACGAGCCGACATCGAGGTGCCAAACCATGCCGTCGATATGGACTCTTGGGCAAGATCAGCCTGTTATCCCCGGGGTACCTTTTATCCGTTGAGCGACACCCCTTCCACCAGGTGGTGCCGGATCACTAGTCCCGACTTTCGTCCCTGCTCGACATGTCTGTCTCACAGTCAAGCTCCCTTGTGCACTTGCACTCAACACCTGATTGCCAACCAGGCTGAGGGAACCTTTGGGCGCCTCCGTTACTCTTTAGGAGGCAACCGCCCCAGTTAAACTACCCATCAGGCACTGTCCCTGAACCAGATCATGGTCCGAGGTTGAGATTCCCAATTCGACCAGAGTGGTATTTCAACAACGACTCCACCACCACTAGCGTGATGACTTCACAGTCTCCCACCTATCCTACACAAGCCGAACCGAAAACCAATACCAAACTATAGTAAAGGTCCCGGGGTCTTTCCGTCCTGCCGCGCGTAACGAGCATCTTTACTCGTAGTGCAATTTCGCCGGGCCTGTGGTTGAGACAGCCGGAAAGTCGTTACGCCATTCGTGCAGGTCGGAACTTACCCGACAAGGAATTTCGCTACCTTAGGATGGTTATAGTTACCACCGCCGTTTACTGGCGCTTAAATTCTCAGCTTCACCCCCGAAGGGATTAACCGGTCCTCTTAACGTTCCAGCACCGGGCAGGCGTCAGTCCATATACATCGTCTTGCGACTTCGCATGGACCTGTGTTTTTAGTAAACAGTCGCTTTCCGCTGGTCTCTGCGGCCACCCACCCCTAGCTTGCAAGAAGCTTCAGGATGTTTGGCCCCCCTTCTCCCGAAGTTACGGGGGCATTTTGCCGAGTTCCTTAACCACAGTTCACCCGATCGCCTTAGTATTCTCTACCTGACCACCTGTGTTGGTTTGGGGTACGGGCCGTGCATGCACTCACTAGAGGCTTTTCTCGGCAGCATAGGATCACTCTACTTCGCCTCAAACGGCTACGCATCACGTCTCAACCTATATGGAACACGGATTTGCCTATGTTCCGGCCTACACGCTTACACCAGGACAACCATCGCCTGGCGGAGCTACCTTCCTGCGTCACCCCATCGCTTGACTACTACGAAATCAGGTCCCACGCTCCACAATCCCCACTCAACCCGAAGGCATCACAGGAACGCTTTGGGTGGTTAGTATCAAACGCCTCGTCATGGGCGCACATGCTCGGGTACGGGAATATCAACCCGTTGTCCATCGACTACGCCTGTCGGCCTCGCCTTAGGTCCCGACTTACCCTGGGCGGATTAGCCTGGCCCAGGAACCCTTGGTCATCCGGCGGCAGAGTTTCTCACTCTGCATTCGCTACTCATGCCTGCATTCTCACTCCCACACCCTCCACGACTCGTTCACACGGCCGCTTCCCTGGATGCAGGACGCTCCCCTACCCATCAACACGACTACACCCTTACTGCAAGAGCAAGGCGGATCTATTGTGTCAATGACACAGCTTCGGCGGTGTGCTTAAGCCCCGCTACATTGTCGGCGCAGGACCACTTGACCAGTGAGCTATTACGCACTCTTTCAAGGGTGGCTGCTTCTAAGCCAACCTCCTGGTTGTCTGGGCAATCCCACATCCTTTCCCACTGAGCACACACTTAGGGGCCTTAGCTGGTGTTCTGGGCTGTTTCCCTCTCGACGACGAAGCTTATCCCCCGCCGTCTCACTGCCACACTCTCACACCACGGTATTCGGAGTTTGGTTGATTTCGGTAACCCGGTAAGGCCCCTAGACCATCCAGTAGCTCTACCCCCGCGGTGAAACATGTGACGCTGCACCTAAATGCATTTCGGGGAGAACCAGCTATCACGGAGTTTGATTGGCCTTTCACCCCTACCCACAGCTCATCCCCTCAGTTTTCAACCTAAGTGGGTTCGGGCCTCCACGACGTCTTACCGTCGCTTCACCCTGGCCATGGGTAGATCACTCCGCTTCGGGTCTAGACCACGCGACTATACTCGCCCTATTCAGACTCGCTTTCGCTACGGCTACCCCACACGGGTTAACCTCGCCACGCAGCACTAACTCGCAGGCTCATTCTTCAAAAGGCACGCCATCACCGTAACGTCTTACGACATGCTCGGGCTCTGACGGCTTGTAGGCACACGGTTTCAGGTACTCTTTCACTCCCCTCCCGGGGTACTTTTCATCTTTCCCTCACGGTACTAGTCCGCTATCGGTCTTCAGGAAGTATTTAGGCTTACCGGGTGGTCCCGGCAGATTCACAGCAAATTCCACGAGCTCGCTGCTACTCGGGAACACCACCAAAAACCACAACACAAGCTTTCGCGTACGGGGCTCTCACCCACTCCGGCCCGCCATCCCAAACGGTTCCACTAACTCATGCGTGACTTCGAAAAAATGTCAGTTTCTTCAAGGTGGGTCCCACAACACCGACTACACAACCCCTGACAGGTATCACATGCAATCGGTTTAGCCTCTTCCGCTTTCGCTCGCCACTACTCACGGAATCACGGTTGTTTTCTCTTCCTACGGGTACTGAGATGTTTCACTTCCCCGCGTTCCCTCCACACCGGCTATATATTCACCGGCGGGTAACACCACATCACTGGTGCTGGGTTTCCCCATTCGGAAATCCTCGGATCACAGCTCGGTTGACAGCTCCCCGAGGCTTATCGCAGCCTCCTACGTCCTTCATCGGCTCCTGAAGCCAAGACATCCACCATGTGCCCTTAACAACTTGACCACAAAGATGCTCGCATCCACTCTACAGTTCTCAAACACCACACCAGAAACAACAGTGTGTTGCCTCAGGACCCAACAGTGTGCGTAGTGAACATGCCCAGACCCGACCCGGAAACCCGACTTTCCACGCGACACCCGAAAGTCTCGCAGTACTCGCCGGCGACCGCAGTCACCACCTGAACACCTAGACCAGTAGTTCCACAATTCCTTGAGCAAGCCCGGCAACACCACAGGCGGGTGTTAAACCGTGCCCACCCCACACTCTGGTTCCGGGTATCCCGGGAGCATGGATGTGTTGTGCTCCTTAGAAAGGAGGTGATCCAGCCGCACCTTCCGGTACGGCTACCTTGTTACGACTTCGTCCCAATCGCCAGTCCCACCTTCGACCACTCCCTCCCCTTGCGGGGTTGGGCCATGGGCTTCGGGTGTTACCGACTTTCATGACGTGACGGGCGGTGTGTACAAGGCCCGGGAACGTATTCACCGCAGCGTTGCTGATCTGCGATTACTAGCGACTCCGACTTCACGCAGTCGAGTTGCAGACTGCGATCCGAACTGAGACCGGCTTTAAGGGATTCGCTCCACCTCGCGGTATCGCAGCCCTCTGTACCAGCCATTGTAGCATGTGTGAAGCCCTGGACATAAGGGGCATGATGACTTGACGTCATCCCCACCTTCCTCCGAGTTGACCCCGGCAGTCTCCCACGAGTCCCCGCCATAACGCGCTGGCAACGTAGGATAAGGGTTGCGCTCGTTGCGGGACTTAACCCAACATCTCACGACACGAGCTGACGACAGCCATGCACCACCTGTACACCAACCACAAGGGAAGCCCCATCTCTGGGGATGTCTGGCGCATGTCAAGCCCAGGTAAGGTTCTTCGCGTTGCATCGAATTAATCCACATGCTCCGCCGCTTGTGCGGGCCCCCGTCAATTCCTTTGAGTTTTAGCCTTGCGGCCGTACTCCCCAGGCGGGGCGCTTAATGCGTTAGCTACGGCACGGACAACGTGGATGTCGCCCACACCTAGCGCCCAACGTTTACAGCGTGGACTACCAGGGTATCTAATCCTGTTCGCTCCCCACGCTTTCGCTCCTCAGCGTCAGTATCGGCCCAGAGACCCGCCTTCGCCACCGGTGTTCCTCCTGATATCTGCGCATTTCACCGCTACACCAGGAATTCCAGTCTCCCCTACCGAACTCAAGTCTGCCCGTATCGACTGCACGCTGAAGGTTAAGCCTCCAGATTTCACAGCCGACGCGACAAACCGCCTACGAGCTCTTTACGCCCAATAATTCCGGACAACGCTTGCACCCTACGTATTACCGCGGCTGCTGGCACGTAGTTAGCCGGTGCTTCTTATCCAGGTACCGTCACTTGCGCTTCGTCCCTGGCGAAAGAGGTTTACAACCCGAAGGCCGTCATCCCTCACGCGGCGTCGCTGCATCAGGCTTTCGCCCATTGTGCAATATTCCCCACTGCTGCCTCCCGTAGGAGTCTGGGCCGTGTCTCAGTCCCAGTGTGGCCGGTCACCCTCTCAGGCCGGCTACCCGTCGTCGCCTTGGTAGGCCATTACCCCACCAACAAGCTGATAGGCCGCGGGTTCATCCTGTACCGCCAGAACTTTCAACCAACCCCCATGCGAAGGTTGGTGATATCCGGTATTAGACCCCGTTTCCAAGGCTTATCCCAGAGTACAGGGCAGATTACCCACGTGTTACTCACCCGTTCGCCACTCATCCCCGGCCGAAACCGGTTCAGCGTTCGACTTGCATGTGTTAAGCACGCCGCCAGCGTTCGTCCTGAGCCAGGATCAAACTCTCCAACAATGAACAGTTCGATCGAGACTATTTCTCAATCATTCTCAAAGGAAACCCCAACGAGGGGGTTTCATATAAGCTCTACTGGCTTAGTTCACTAGCACACTGTTGAGTTCTCAAGCAACACACCCCAGCAAAAACCAGAACCCATCAGGCCCAGCCTCAACCGAAGCAGTCATTCCTAGCAGTTTTTGGTGAGACACCCACTCAATCACCTTCCGGTGAGAGCTTGGTTCGTGTCCCGGCGGCCACCCGGTTTCCCTGGCGACTTGGAGAACTTTACATGGCCGTCCGGGGCCCGAAACAGGGGGGTACCTTAACCGCGTTCCCGCAGGTCAGACCCCTGTTTCGGGCCGAGGGCCGGGATCAGGCCCCGACGCTCACGCCGGCGACGTTGCGCTTGCCCTTCCGCACCACGAGCCAGCGGCCGTGGAGGGCGTCCGCCGACGTCGGCTTCCACTCCTCGTCGGCGATCTTCACGTTGTTCACGTACGCGCCGCCCTCCTTGACCGTGCGACGCGCGGCGCCCTTGCTGTCGACCAGGCCCGCGGCCAGCAGGAGGTCGACGATCGTGCCCGACGGCGCGACCTCGCCCGTCGGCACCTCGGCCATGGCCGCGTCGAGCGTCTTCGCGTCGAGTTCGCCCAGCTCACCGCGTCCGAACAGCGCCTGGCTGGCCGCGATGACCTGCCGGGTCTGGTCCTCGCCGTGCACCAGGTTGGTGAACTCCTCCGCCAGCCGCTTCTGCGCCGAGCGCAGGTGCGGCCGCTGCTCGGTGTCCTCGGCCAGCGCCGCGATCTCCTCCTGCGTGAGGAACGTGAACATCCGCAGGTAGCGGATGACGTCGGCGTCCCCCACGTTCACGAAGTACTGGTACCAGGCGTAGGGCGAGGTCATCTCCGGGTCGAGCCACAGGTTCCCGCCGCCGGTGGACTTGCCGAACTTCCGGCCCTCGGCGTCGGTGACCAGCGGCGCCGTCAGCGCGTGCGCGACGCCGCCCTCGACCCGCCGGATCAGGTCCGCGCCGCCGACCAGGTTGCCCCACTGGTCCGAGCCGCCGACCTGCAGCTTGCAGCCGTACTGCCGGAACAGCTGCAGGTAGTCCTGCGACTGCAGCAGCAGGTAGCTGAACTCGGTGTAGGACATCCCGTCGCCTTCGAGGCGGCGCTTCACCGTCTCCCGGTTGAGCATCACGTTCACCGAGAAGTGCTTGCCGACGTCGCGCAGGAACTCCAGCACGTTCTGCCGGCCGGTCCAGTTGAGGTTGTTCTCCACGACCGCGCCGGTCGCCGAGTCGTCGAAGTCCACGAACCGCTCCAGCTGGCCGCGGATCCGGCCGGCCCAGTCGGCCACCACGTCGAGCGTGTTCAGCGTGCGCTCGCCGTTGTCCCGCGGGTCGCCGATCATCCCGGTGGCGCCGCCGGCCAGCACGATCGGCCGGTGCCCGGCCCGCTGGAAGCGCTTGAGCATGAGCAGCGGGACGAGGTTGCCGGCGTGCAGGCTGGGCGCGGTCGGGTCGAAGCCGCAATACAGGGTGAGGGGACCTTGGTCGAGTTCGCGCCGCAGGGCGTCGATGTCGGTGGACTGCGCGATCAGGCCGCGCCAGGACAGCTCGTCAAGGATGTGCTCACTCACACCTGTAGATACTCCCGCACCAGGTCAACCGACTATCCCGCGGGGCGCGCCTGCCGCCGCTTGCCGCCGCGGCGGTAGGCCGAGACGGCGGGTGAGCCGTCGGCCCAGAACCGCCACGGGGTGTCCATCGCCATCGCGACGCCGACGCGTGGCCCGCTGCGGATGTGCTCGGCGGGCACCCGCTCCCCCACGCGTAGCCGCACCGGCGAAGACGGGTCGGTGAGGTCGACGCCGTTCTCCGCCCGGTCGATCCGCAGCACCGACGTCAGGATCGCCGGGCCCTTGGCCAGCTCGCCGGTCCCCCGCGCGTCCGGCCGCCGTTTCCGCACCAGGTCGAGTCCTTGGACCACCTCGCCCGCGCGCAGCAGCACCGCGCCCGGCTGGCCCTCTTCGGTGCCGACGATGTTCGCGCAGAAGTGCATGCCGTAGACGAAGTACACGTACAGGTACCCGGCCGGCCCCCACATCACGGCGTTGCGCGGCGTCTTCCCCCGGTAGCAGTGCGACGCCGGGTCGTCGGCCCCGCGATAGGCCTCGACCTCCACCAGCCGGACGCCGACGGTGCCGTCGGGCCCGTCGGCCTCGAGCACCGCGCCCAGCAGCAGGTGCGCCAGGTCGACCGGGTCCAGTGCCAGTTCCTCGCGCCGGAACAACCGATCCACGTGCGCTCCCCTCGTCCGCCACCAGCGTAGCCAGCGGTTCCCGGCCACCAGCACTTGAGCGATCGCTCAATCATGCGCTAGCGTTTGAGCAGTCGCTCAAAACCGGAGGGAGGCTCGTGATGAGCCGAAGAGCGCTCTACGTGGAGACGGTGATCCGCACCGACCTCGACACCCTGTGGGCCCACACCCAGGACCCCGCGCTGCACCAGCGCTGGGACCTGCGGTTCGGCGAGATCGCGGCGACCGGGCCGGGCCGCTTCGCCTACCGCACGCGGGTCCTCGGCCTGGCCATCGGCGGAACGGGGACACACGCCGGCGAACGGCGGCGCCCGGACGGCACCCGCACGTCCGCGCTGAAGTTCGGCTCCGGCGACCCGCGCTCGCTGATCCGGTCGGGCGCCGGTTACTGGCGCTACACCCCGGACCCCGGCGGCGTCCGGTTCGTCACCGGCTTCGACTACGAGACCCGCTGGGGCCCGGCCGGGCGGCTGGCGGACCGGGTGTTCCGGCCGGCGTTCGGCTGGGCCACGGCCTGGTCGTTCGACCGGCTGCGGATCTGGCTCGAGACCGGCACCCCGCCCGAACGGCAGGCGTGGCTCGCCCCTTCGGCCGCCCGCTGCCGCCGCGCTCCCGCCCGGCGCCGCGACGGCGTCGCCCCGTCCCTGCTGACCACCCTGGAGCGACCATGACCGGCATCTTCGCCCGCGCCCTCGGCGACGGCTTCGCCCGGCTGCACCCGCGGATGCGGGAACGCCTGACACTGTCCACTGCGGACGGTGTCGGAATGATCGGGCACGGCGTGATGGACGAGATCCGCCGCGGCCCGGCGTACCTCGGGCCGTTCCTGCGGCTCGGCGCGAGCCGGCACATCCTGTTCCCCGAGCACGGCCGGAACGTGCCGTTCACCATCGAGAACTACCCGTACGTCGACTCGCACGGACGCGAGACGGTGTCGTTCGTGCGCACCTTCGAGCTGCCCCGGCGACGGCGGCGCTTCGACGCGCAGATGGTCTACGCGGGCGGGCGGATCGTCGACTACCTGGGCACGCACCAGCATCTCGCGGTGGACCTGGACATCCGGGTGCGGCCGGACGGCGGGTTCCGCATCCGCTCCGGCGAGTTCCGGCTGGGCGAGGGCCCGCTGCGCGCGGTGCTGCCGCCCGCGACGGTCGGCGTCGCGCAAGTGGACGAGTGGTTCGACGAGGCGAGCGGGCTGTTCCGCATCGAGGTCGCCGTGGTGAACCCGCGGCTGGGCCTGCTGTTCGGTTACCACGGCTCGTTCGCGGCCCGGTTCGTCGACCTCACGACGGGGGTGAGCGGCGCGGTGAAACCCCTGCGTGAGAAGGTCCTGGACTGATGACCAGCCGCCGGAGCTCCAGCTCGTCCGAGACGAAACAACGCCTCGTCGACGGCGTGCTGGAGACCATCCGGCACCAGGGCATCACGGCCGTTTCGGCGCGCACGGTCGCGGCCGCCGCCGGCACGAACCAGGCGCTGATCTTCTACCACTTCGGCAGCGTCGAGGAGCTCGTCGCGCAGGCGTGCATCGCCGCGACTGAGGAACGGGTGGCCGCCTACCGCGAACGCTTCGAGTCCGTCGGCACCGTCGGCGAGCTGCTGGAGCTGGGCCGAGAAGTGCACGCCGGGGAGCGCGCGGAGGGCAATCTCGCGGTGCTGGCGCAGACGCTGGCCGGCGCGCAGGGCGGCGGGCGGCTCGCGGAGGCGACCCGCGAGGCGCTCGACAAGTGGGTGACCGAGGTGCGCGCGGCGCTGGAACGGGTGCTGGCGGGCTCGCCGATCGTCGAGCTGGTCGACCCGGACGGGCTCGCGCACGCCGTGTCCGCCGGGTTCCTCGGGCTGACGCTGTTCGAGTCGGTCGACCCCGAAGGCGGGCAACGGGCGCTCGACGCACTGGGCCGGCTGGCCACGCTGGTGGACGTCGTCGAGGGCCTCGGCCCGGTCGCGACCCGCGCGGTCCGCGCCCGGCTGCGTAAGGCCGGACGCGCGTGAACCGGGGCGGTCCCGTGACCGCCCCGGACCGCCTTACTTAAGCCACTGCCGATGGGTCGCCGCCCGCTCCACGAGCCGTTCGCGCTGTTCGGCGACCCGCTCGGGCGCGGTGCCGCCGCGGGCGTTGCGCGAGCGCACCGAGCCCTCGACGGTCAGCACCTCGCGCACGGCCGGCGTGAGCGCCGGGTTGATGGCCGCGAACTCCTCGTCCGTCAGCTCGTCGAGGCCGACGCCGCGGCCCTCGGCGACCCGGACGCTCTCCCCCGCCGCCTCGTGCGCGACGCGGAACGGAACCCCTTGGCGTACCAGCCATTCCGCGATGTCGGTGGCGAGCGTGAACCCCGCCGGGGCCAGCTCGGCGAGCCGGCCGGTGTGGAAGGTCAGCGTGGCGAGCATGCCCGCGATCGCCGGGAACAGCAGCTCCAGCTGCTCGACGGAGTCGAAGACCGGCTCCTTGTCCTCCTGCAGATCGCGGTTGTAGGCCAGCGGCTGCGCCTTGAGCGTCGCCAGCAAGCCGGTGAGGTTGCCGATCAGCCGGCCCGCCTTGCCGCGCGTCAGCTCCGCGACGTCCGGGTTCTTCTTCTGCGGCATGATCGAGCTGCCCGTGGCCCACGCGTCGTCGAGCGTGACGTAGCCGAACTCGGCGGTGTTCCAGATGATCACCTCTTCGGCGACCCGGGACAGGTTCACCGCCAGCATCGCGACGGAGAACGCGAACTCGGCGACGAAGTCCCGCGAGGCGGTGCCGTCGATGGAGTTTTCCACGCTCGTGTCGAAGCCCAGCTCCGTCGCGACGGCCTCCGGGTCGAGCCCGAGCGACGACCCGGCCAGCGCACCCGAGCCGTAGGGCGACTCCGCCGTGCGGACGTCCCAGTCACGCAGCCGCGAGACGTCGCGCAGCAGCGCCTGGCCGTGAGCCAGCAGGTGGTGCGCGAGCAGCACGGGCTGCGCGTGCTGAAGGTGGGTGCGGCCGGGCAGGATCACGTCCGGGTGCCGCTGGGCCTGCGAGACGAGCGCGTCGACGACGTCGAGCGTGCCCGCGACGACCCGGCGGGCCGCGTCACGCAGCCACATCCGGAACAGCGTGGCCACCTGGTCGTTGCGCGAGCGGCCGGCGCGCAGCTTGCCGCCCAGCTCGGTGCCGGCCCGCTCCAGCAGGCCTCGCTCCAAGGCGGTGTGCACGTCCTCGTCGGCGACGGTCGGGGTGAACGCCCCCGACTCGACGTCGCGGGCCAGCGCGTCCAGCGCCTCGAGCATGCCCGCCAGCTCGGCGTCGGTGAGCAGCCCGGCCTTGCGCAGCACCCGCGCGTGGGCCCGTGAGCCGGCGATGTCGTACGGCGCCAGTCGCCAGTCGAAGTGCGTCGACGCGCTCAGCGCCGCCATCGCCTCCGCCGGGCCGCTGGCGAACCGCCCGCCCCACAACTGCACCGGCTGGTCTTTCCCGCTCACTGCTTGCCTCTCGTCGTAACGCCCCGGTCTGGTACCCGGGCTTTCCTGGTCAGGTCCCGCTTCGCGCTTCGGTGGCGAGGCGGGAATCCGTTCACTCCGCGTTCAGTGCGGACGAGCGCTGCGCGAGTGCGGCGAAGCGTTCGGCCAGATCCTTCCCCGTCAACGGCTCCCGCGCGATCACCGCGACCGTGTCGTCACCGGCGATCGAGCCGACGACCTCCTCCAGCGCCGCCCGGTCGATGGCGCTGGCCAGGAACTGCGCCGCGCCCGGGGGCGTGCGCAGCACCGTGAGGTTGCCCGAGGAATCCGCCGAGACGAGCAGCTCGGCCAGCAGTTTCGCCAGCCTCGCCGTGCCGCCCTGCACCCCGCGCACCGGGCTGCCGTCCTCCGGGATGACGTAAACCGGGGCACCCGAGTCGGCGCCGCGCAGCTTGACCGCGCCGAGCTCGTCCAGGTCCCGCGACAGCGTCGCCTGCGTGACCTCGATGCCCTCGGCCGCCAGCAGTTTCGCCAGCTCGGTCTGGCTGCGGATGGCCATCGTGGACACCAGCTCGGTGATCCGCGCCTGGCGCCCGACCCGGCTACTGGTCATCGGCCCAGCTGCCCGAACAGCCAGACGAGCAGCGCCTTCTGCGCGTGCAGCCGGTTCTCGGCCTCGTCCCACACGGCGCTGGCCGGGCCGTCGAGCACCTCGTCGGTGATCTCCCAGCCGCGGTGCGCGGGCAGGCAGTGCAGCACGATCGCCTCGTCCGCGGCGCGCTTGAGCAGCTCGGTGTTGACCTGCAGCGCGCGGAACGGGCCGATCCGGTCGAGGCCGTCGTTCTCCTGGCCCATGGACGTCCAGGTGTCGGTGACCAACACGTCGGCGCCGTCGACCGCGGCGTGCGGGTCGGTGAACACCGTCGCGCTGCCGCCGGTCGGGGTGGCGCGGTGCTTGGCGTCGAGCACCACCTGCTGGTCGGGCTGGAAGCCCTCGGGCGAGACGACCCGCACGTGCATGCCGGCCGTGACCCCGCCGAGCAGCAGCGAGTGGGCCATGTTGTTCGCGCCGTCGCCGAGGTAGACCATCGTGAGCCCGGCGAGCTTGCCCTTGCGCTCGCGGATGGTCATCAGGTCGGTGAGCACCTGGCACGGGTGGAACTCGTCGGTGAGCGCGTTGATGACCGGGATCGACGCGGCCGAGGCCATGGCGTCGATGCGCTTCTGCGCGAAGGTGCGCCACACCACGGCGTCGACGTAGCGCGACAGCACGCGCGAAGTGTCCTCGATGGTCTCTTCGCGGCCGAGCTGCATCGAGCGGCCGTCCACGATCACCGGGTGCCCGCCGAGCTGGCTGATGCCGACCTCGAACGAGAACCGGGTGCGCGTGGAGTTCTTCTCGAAGATCGCGGCGACCGTCTTGCCGGCCAGCGCCTTGGTGCCGAGCGGTTCGGCCTTGAGCTGGTCGGCGAGGTCGAGCAGCACCGTCTGCTCGTCGGGGCTGACGTCGTCGTCGCGGAGGAAGTGGCGGGGCATCAGTCGGTTTCCTTCGTGGTGGTGGTCTTCGTGGTGGCGCTGTCAAGCGCGCCGGGGAGCGCGGAGAGGAAGCCGTGGGCCTGCTTTTCGTCGAGCACGAGCGGCGGCGCGAGCCGGACGGTGTCCGGCGCGACCGGGTTGACCAGGTATCCCGCGTCCTGCATGGCCTTGGCCACGGCGGCGGACACGGGCTTCCGGAGCGTGATGCCGAGCAGCAGGCCGGCGCCGCGGACACCGCCGACGAGCGGGTGGCCCAGCGCCTCGACTCCGGCCGCGATGTCCTTGCCCAGTGCGGAAACGTGGTCGAGCAGGCCGTCACGGGCGATGGCGCGCAGCACCGCGAGACCGGCCGCGCAGCACACCGGGTTCCCGCCGAACGTGGTGCCGTGCTGGCCCGGCTTGAGCAGGTCGCCCGCCGGGCCGACGCCGATCACGGCGCCGAGCGGCAGCCCGCCGCCGAGGCCCTTCGCCAGCGTGATCACGTCGGGCACGATCCCGACCTGCTGGAAGGCGAACCAGGTGCCGAGCCTGCCGATGCCGGTCTGCACCTCGTCGAGCACGAGCAGCGTGCCAGTGGCCTTGGTGATCTCCCGCGCGGCCTGCAGGTAGCCGTCCGGCGCGGGGACCACGCCGGCCTCGCCGAGCACCGGCTCCAGGAAAACGGCCGCGGTGTCGGTGTCGACAGCCGCGCGCAACGCCTCGACGTCGCCGAACGGCACGTGCGTGACGCCCGGCAGCAGCGGCGCGAACGGGTCGCGCTTGGCCGGCTGGCCGGTGAGCGTCAGCGCGCCCATCGTGCGGCCGTGGAACGCGCCCTCGGCGGCGACGACCTTGGCGCGACCGGTGAGCCGGCTGATCTTCAGCGCGGCCTCGTTGGCCTCGGCGCCGGAGTTGACGAACAGCACCTTGCCCTGCCCGGTCAGCCCCGCGACGTCCAGCAGCGCCTCGGCGAGCTCGACCGCGACCGGGTTCACGTACAGGTTCGAGGTATGGCCCAGCGTCGCGATCTGCTCGCTGACGGCGCGGACCACGTCGGGGTGCGCGTGGCCGAGCGCGTTGACGGCGATGCCGCCGACGAGGTCGACGTACTCGCCGCCGTCGGCGTCCCACACCTTCGCGCCCTCGCCGCGGACCAGCGTGAGGCCGGGGGTGCCGTAGTTGTCCATCACGGCCGACTGCCAGTGCTGCCGGCCGTCCACATTGGACGTCAGAGAGGTCACGGGAGCTCCGTTTCGGGAAGGACCATGGTACCGATGCCGCGGGAGGTGAACACCTCGAGCAGCACGGAGTGGGCGAGCCTGCCGTCGATCACGTGGGCGCCGCGCACGCCGCCGCGGACCGCGCGGACGCAGGCCTCCATCTTCGGGATCATGCCGCTGGCCAGGCCCGGCAACAGCTTCTCCAGCCGGTCGACGCCGATGCGGTCGATCAGCGAGGTGCGGTCGGGCCAGTGGGCGTAGAGGCCTTCGACGTCGGTGAGCACCACGAGTTTCTCGGCGTCCAGCGCGGCGGCCAGCGCGCCGGCCGCGGTGTCGGCGTTGACGTTGTGCACCACGCCGTCGATGTCGGGGGCCACAGTGGACACCACCGGGATGCGCCCGGCGTTGACGATGTCGAGCACCGCGTCCGGGTTCACCGCCGCGACCTCGCCGACGAGGCCGATGTCGACCTGCTCACCGTCCACAGTGGCCTGTTTGCGCTGGGCGGTGAACAGCCGCGCGTCCTCGCCGGAGATGCCGACGGCGTACGGGCCGTGCGCGTTGATCAGCCCGACCAGCTCCCGGCTGACCTGGCCGACCAGCACCATCCGGACGATGTCCATCGTCTCCGGCGTGGTCACGCGCAGGCCGCCCTTGAACTCGCCCTCGACGCCGAGCCGGGTGAGCATCGCGGTGATCTGCGGGCCGCCGCCGTGCACCACGACCGGGTGCAGGCCCGCCAGCCGCAGGAACACCATGTCCTGCGCGAACGCGGCCTTGAGGCGGTCGTCGATCATGGCGTTGCCGCCGTACTTGACGACCACCGTGGCGCCGTGGAACCGCTGCAGCCACGGCAGCGCTTCGATCAGCACCTCGGCCTTCTCGGCCGCCGTCGTGAGCCGGTCGTCCGCGGAGACCAGCGCCTCGGGGCCGGTCACGACGAGTACGCGCTGTTCTCTTCGACGTACCCGTGCGAAAGGTCCGTGGTGTAGACGGTCGCCGCGGCGTCGCCGACCCCGAGGTCGACGACGATCACGACGGCGCGGCCCGAGAGGTCGGCGGCCGAGCGGTCCTCGGCGGTGGTCCCGGCGGCGAACAGCGTGACGCCGTTGATCGTGATCGACAGCGTCTCCGGGTCGATGCGCGCGGGCGCGCGGCCGAGCGCCATGGCGATCCGGCCCCAGTTCGGGTCGGAGCCGAACAGCGCCGTCTTGACGAGGTTGTCCTCGGCGATGGTGCGGGCGACCACCTCGGCGTCGGCCTCGGAGGCCGCGCCCTGGACGGTGATGTCGACGTCCTTCGTCGCACCCTCGGAGTCCGCGCGCAGCTGCAGTACCAGGTCGCGGGCCACGGTGGTGAGCAGTTCGGTCAGCTCGGCTTCGGCCGGCTGGGCGCCGCTCGCGCCGGAGGCCAGCACGAGCACGGTGTCGTTGGTGGACGTGCCGCCGTCGACGTCGAGCCGGTCGAAGGTGACGTGCGTGGCGGCGCGCAGGGCGCGGTCGAGGGTTTCCTTGTCCACTACGGCATCCGTGGTGATCACGGACAGCATCGTGGCCAGGTTCGGCGCGAGCATGCCGGCGCCCTTGGCGAAGCCGCCGACGCTCCAGCCGTCCGCGTGCTTCGCGAAGGCCTGCTTCGGCTTGCTGTCGGTTGTCATCACGCCGGTGGCGGCGTTCAGGCCCGCCTCCAGGCCGGTGTCGAGCGCCTTGACCGCACTGTCCACACCGGACAGGACGGCGGCCATCGGCAGCCGCTCGCCGATCAGGCCGGTGGAGCACACGGCCACCTCGATGGCCCCGGCGCCGAGCACCTCGGCCACCTTTTCGGCGGTGGCGTGCGTGTCCTGGAAGCCGCCGGGGCCGGTGGCCGCGTTGGCGCCGCCGGAGTTGAGCACGACGGCCTTGAGCTTGCGCTGCTTCAGCACTTCCTGCGACCACAGCACGGGCGCGGCCTTGATGACGTTGCGGGTGAAGACGCCGGCGGCGACGTCGAGCGGGCCGTCGTTGACGACCAGCGTGAGGTCGAGCGCGCCGGAGGCCTTGATGCCGGCGGCGATGCCGGCGGCGCGGAAGCCCTGGGGGCCGGTGACGGTCACGGTGCCACTCCCACGGTGGAAAGTCCGGTGGCCTCGGGGAAACCGAGCGCCAGGTTCATCGATTGGACGGCACCGCCCGCGGTGCCCTTGGTCAGGTTGTCGATCGAGGTGACGACGACCAGCCGGCCGGCGTCGGCGTCCACCCCGAGCTGCAGGGCGACGTTGTTCGAGCCCAGCGTCGCGCTGGTCGCGGGCCAGACGCCCGGGGGAAGCAGCTGCACGAAGGGTTCGGCGTCGTAGGCCTTCTCGTAGACCTCGCGCGCGGCGGTCTCGTCGACGTCACCGGCCAGCGGGGCGCTGGCGGTGGTGAGAATGCCGCGCGGCATCGGCGCGAGGACCGGCGTGAACGACACGCTGACCTTCACCCCGGCCGCGGCGGACAGGTTCTGGGCGAACTCCGGCGTGTGCCGGTGCGCTCCGGCGACGCCGTACGCGCTGGCCGAGCCCATCACCTCGGAGCCGAGCAGGTTCGGCTTGAGGCTCTTGCCCGCGCCGGACGTGCCGGTCACGGACACGACCGTGACGTCCGGCTCGACCAGCCCCGCGGCCAGCGCCGGCGCGAGGGCCAGCGAACCGCCGGTCGGGAAGCAGCCGGGGACCGCGACGCGCTTGGTCCCGACGAGCTTCTCGCGCGCGCCAGGCAACTCTGGCAACCCGTAAGGCCACTGGCCGGCGTGTTCGCCGCCGTACCAGCGCTGCCAGTCGGCCGGATCGGCGAGCCGATGGTCGGCACCGAGGTCGACGACGAGCACATCGGGCCCGAGCCGCGCCGCGATCTCCGCCGAGTGGCCGTGGGGCAGCGCGAGGAACACGACGTCGTGTCCCGCGAGCGTGTCGGGGTTCGTCTCCGCCAGCAGGCGCCCGGCCAGCGGCACGAGGTGCGGCTGGTGGGTGCCCAGCGTGGTCCCGGCGCTGCTGGCCGCAGTCAGCGCGCCGATCTCGACCTCGGGGTGGGTGAGCAGCAGGCGCAGCAGTTCGCCGCCCGCGTACCCGCTCGCCCCGGCAACCGCGATCTTCACCGTCATACGCATGATTATGCACGACGGTGCAATCTCAAACAAACAGGGTTTGGCCTGGCGCCCTCGCCGCCTGCCACGCCGGCCGACGGCGGACGCTCCGGCGCGGCTGCTCGCCTTGTTGCCACCGCTCCGGACCCCGCGCGGGTGACTGGACAGCGAACTCGCGGACGGCACATCCCCAGCCCGGCAAGCCCTCACACCCTCACGCCTCAGTACCGAAGCCCGCGTCGACACCGCGAAGCGCGCACCCCAACGCCTCTCGAGCGTCACGGTGCATGCCCCGCTTGCCGGGCCCGTCGCGGTGCATGCCCGCATGCCTGACCCGGCGCGGTACATCCCCGCAGCCTGACTCATCACGGTCCATGTCAGCGGCATGACCCGTCGCCGTGCAGGCCCGGATACCTGGCCCGTCGCCGCGCATGCCCGCAATCTGGTCCGTCGCGGTGCATGCCCGCAGCCCGATCCGCCGCCGTCCATGCCGCAGCCCGACCCATCGCGGTCCATGCCAGCGGCATGACCCGTCGCCGTGCAGGCCCGGATACCTGGCCCGTCGCCGCCCATGCCCACAGCCCGACCGGTCGCCGTGCATGCCCCGCAACCTGACCCCGGGCATGGCAGCCGCACCCTCAGCCGAGCGCCCTTGCCCAGCCGACCGACCACACAGGCCGTCACGCTTCGATACCACCACCTCCCCGCATCTCGACCTCCACTCGACCTCCACTCAGCTCCCCGTCAACGGCTCCTCCCCCGGATGCCCGCACCTGAGCACGCTCGGCGTACCGGAGCGGGCATCCGGGGCGGACTCAGAACTCGTCACCTCCCGGCTCCTCGCGGAGGCTGGGCGGCATCGGCAGGTGGTTGCCGGGTTTCTCCGGATCACAGCCGACCCGGGGCAGGCGGGCGCGGATACCACCGGGGGTGCGCTCGAAGTCACGGGCCAGTTCGGCGACCGGGTCGCCCGCCAGCCAGCGGCGCTCCAGCTCCGCGTCCATCTCCTCGCTCCACGGCCGGCCCTGCTGGGCGGGCCGTTGCCCGGTTCTTCGGCGACCGGCACCACCTCCGCCGGCGAAGGCCAGGAGACTGCCGCCGAGCAGTTCGGCCACCGCCGGCACCGCGGCTGTGTCGAGTTCGAGCCGGCCCTCCGCGACGAGCTCGCCACTGGGGCCCTCGCCACCCACGGTGACGACGACGCGTTGCTGTTCCGCCGCGCCCGTGCGGGTGACGACGGTGATTTGGTACTGGACGTTTCCCGACCGGATCTCGGTCCGGTGCTCTTCGATGATCGTCATGCCGGGACGGTAGCGCCGACCCCCGACAATTTTCGCTCACGGGGTGTGCGCGGGCGGCTGCGCTCCGAAATTGTCGGACCCCCGTCGTACCGTCTCCACCGACCACGAACAGCGACCGAGGAGGCTCGGTGAGTGAGGGAAAAGAACGGTGCCCCGGTCTGGCGAACCAGACCGGGGCACCGGGGAGAACGGCTCAGAAGTGCAGCAGCCGCGCGAGCGCGTCCTGCTTGATCTGCGCACCTGGCTGGGCGTCGGCCTTGGGCTGCCCGCCCACCGCCGCTCCGGCCGGAACCGGCTGGGGCACCGGATCGCACTGCGCGTCGGAATGGTTGCCCGGCGTGCGCTTCGGCAGGTTGCCGGTCGCGAGGTAGTCGGCGACCTTGTCGTCCACACACGCGACACCGGACAGCGAGCCGGCGTGCGTGGTGCCGCCGGGCGCGCTGATCAGGCTCGACTTCGGGAACAGCTTCCGCACCTCGAGGCTACCCTCGTACGGCGTCGCCGCGTCGAGCTCCTCGCTGATCAGCAGGGCGCCGTCGACCTTGCTGCCGTCGACGTGCACCGGCTTGCCCGACTTCGCCGGCCAGTTCGCGCACGGGGCGTTGAACCACGCGTTGCCCCACGTCTCGAACGGCGCCCGCGAGTAGGTCGTCCAGTTGTCGATGCGCCAGCGGTTCCAGTTCGTCGGCCACTGCACGTCGGAGCACTGCACGGCGCTGTACACGGCATAGCCGTTGTCGTCGCCCGGCGGGTTCGAGTCGTCGTAGAGCGCCTTCAGCGTCTGCCAGTCACCGCGGTGGACCCAGCCGTCGAACGCCTTGGCCATGTCCTCCCAGCCGAACACGTAGTAGCCGGCCTGCAGGAAGACGTCGGTCCACTCGTCCCCGCCGATCACGCCGCCCGCGGGCGTGCGGTCGAGCTTCTTCTGCTGGTCGTACCAGAGCTTTTCCACGGCCGCGGCGGTCTTGCCGAGGTGGTAGACGCTGTCGTACTTCGCGAGCCAGCCGAAGTAGATCTTGATGTTGCGGTCGAAGGCCACGTCCTGGTCGAGGTTGGCCTGGTACCAGACGTTGCGCGGGTCGACGTTGCCGTCGAGCACCATGCGGCGCACGTTCCCCGGGAACAGCGTGCTGTACACCTGCCCGAGGTAGGTGCCGTAGGAGAAGCCGTAGTAGTTGATCTGCTTCTCCCCCAGCGCCTTGCGCAGGCTGTCCATGTCCTGCGCGACGTCGGTGGTCTTGATGTGGTCGAGGATCGCGCCGTTCTTGGCGCAGGCCTTGGCGTAGCCCTGGGACTTGTCGAGCCAGGCGCGCTCGATCTGCGGCGTCTTGGGCACGTACGGCGTGCGGTCGTAGCCGAAGTAGTTCCCGTCGCAGGTCACGGCCGGCTTGCTGGAGCCGACACCGCGCGGGTCGAACCCGATCCAGTCGTAGCTGTCACCGGCGTGGTTCGGCACGGCCTGCCCGAGCCGCGACAGGCCGAGGCCGGAGCCGCCGGGACCGCCAGGGTTCACGAGCATGATGCCCTGGTACTGGGCAGCCTTGTGCTTGATGCGGGAGACGGCCACCTGGACCTTGGCGCCCGCGGGCTTCGCGTAGTCCATCGGGACCACGAGGAAGCCGCACTCGGCGCCGGCGTTCTTGAGGCTCGCCGAGGTGCACTCTCCCCAGCTGATCGGCGCCGGCGTGAAGTCCGGTGTCCTGGCCGGTGCCGCCGTGGCGGCGGGAGCGGCGGCCATCGCACCGGCCGCGACAGCCGCGGCGGCGAGGACGGCAACGATTTTCTTCACAGAGTTCCTTTTCGTCCGCGGGCAACCCGATTTCGTCGAAACTACCGACAACCCGCAACAATCTCCTCGCACGACACGAGTTACGCCATCCACCTTTCGTCGGTATTTGGCGCTACGGAGGTGACCTCGAATGGGCGCGGACACCGCGTTGATCTCAGCCATCCGAACAGGACTCGCCGAGCTGGCGGATCCGGTGCGGGCGCCGGTCATGCAGGCGTACATGAAGTCGGCGATGCCGTTTCGCGGAGTGCCCAAACCGCAGCGGAGCGTGCTGATGAAAGGCGTACTGGCCGCTCACCCGTTGCCCGATCGGGTGACATTCACGGCGACCGTTCGGCGGTTGTGGCGGGACGCCGAATTCCGCGAGGAAAGGTACGCGGCAATCGATCTTTCCGGGCACCGCGCCTACCGGGGCTGGCAGGATCCGGACCTGCTCGGGCTGTACGAGGAGATGATCGTCGGCGGAGCCTGGTGGGACTACGTGGACGAGCTCGCGATCCGCCGGGTCGGCCCCATCCTGCGCGGTGACCGGGCCGCGGTCACGCCGATCCTGCTGCGCTGGGCCACCGACCCGGACCGCTGGCGCCGCCGCACGGCCGTGATCTGCCAGGTGAGCGCGAAGGAGGACACCGATCGGGTGCTGCTCACGTCCGCCGTCGAGGCCACCATCGGCGACCCGGACTTCTTCCTGCGCAAGGGCATCGGCTGGGCCCTGCGCGACTACGCCAGGACGGCGCCGGACTGGGTCCGCGCGTTCGTCACCGACCACCCGGACCTGTCCGGACTGTCCACACGGGAGGCACTGAAGCACTTGTCCTGAGGGGTCCGCGAAAGAGCGAAGCACGGGAGGAAATTGGAGACAGCCAAACGCGGCGGGAAAGCCGCAGTTCGCGAGCGCCGCAGGCACAGCCGGGGAGCGGCAGGCGCCGGGAACGCAGCCGAGACGCGACGAGCTCCGCAGACACGGCCGCAACACGGCAAGCGGTGCGGGCACGGCCGCAGCACGGCAACTGGTTGTGGGCACCGCGAGCACCACGGGCACAGGCACGGCAACTGGTTGCAGGCAACGGCAAGTACCGCGGGCACCGCCGGGAGGCGACCGCTCAGCCGGGCAGCAAGGCGGGCTTCAACCTTCGGCACGCTCCCGCGTACACGACCAAAGCCGTAGGCAGCGTTCAAGCGGCCCGGAAGCCGTGAGCATGTCGCCGGGTGGCGGGACGGGTGAGCGGGAGCATCAGGCCCGGAAACGCCCGTGGGCCGGGAGCCTGCGCAGGGCAGTGCTCCCGGCCCACGGGAGGCCGGTACCGGGATGGCGCGCGCCGCCCCGGCGAGAGGTCAAGCGCGGAGGATGGCGCCGAAGCGCTCGCCCGCCGCGGCGATCGCGGCGTCGCGGGCCTTGGTTGCCTCGTCGATGGTCAGAGTGCGGTCCGGGGCCCGGAAACGGAGCTTGTAGGCCAGGGAGCGCTTGCCTTCGCCGACCTGTTCGCCGGCGTAGACGTCGAAGAGGGTGATCTCTTCGAGCAGGTCGCCGGAACCGGTGCGGAGGACGTCGGCGAGATCGGCCGACGGGACGTCCGTCGCCGCGACCAGGGCGACGTCGAGGAGCACCGGCGGGTAGGCCGACACGCTCGGAGCCGGGCGCGAGTCCGGGAGCGGGATCGCGTCCAGGTCCAGCTCCATGGCGACCGTCCGGGGCGGCAGGCCGAGGGCCTCGACGACCTTCGGGTGCAGCTCGCCGGCGTGGCCGACCGGCCAGTCGCCCACCCGCAGCTGGGCGCAGCGGCCCGGGTGCCACGGCAGGAGGTCGGCGGATTGCACCGTCAGCTCCACGCCGGCGGCCTCGGCCACCACGCGCGCGGCTTGCACGGCGTCGGCCCAGCCGGCCTGTTCGCCCTCGCCCCACCAGCCGGCGCGGCGGCGGCGGCCGGTGAGCGCCACGGCGACGTGCACCGGCTGGGCGGGCACCGCCGCTTCCAGGACCGCGAGCTGCTCGTCGGTGGGGCGGTGCCCGACCCCGAGGTCCGGGACCTTGAGCTGGTGCGGCTTCGGCAGCACGACCTGGCCGATGTTGAACAGCGACACGTCCTTCATGCCGCGGGACACGTTGCGCTGCAGCGTGTCCAGCAGGCCCGGCAGGAGCGTGGTGGTCATCCGGTCGTGGTCGGCCTCGAGCGGGTTGCGGACGCGCACGGTGGTGCGGCGGACGTCGTCGGCGGGCAGGCCGAAGGCGTCCCACACCGAGTCGGAGACGAACGGGAAGGGCAGCACCTCGACGTACCCGTCCTCGGCGAGCGCGCGGGCGACGCCACGGCGGCGGCGCTGCGTGTCGGTGAGACCACGGCCGGCGGGCGCGGTGGGCAGCTGCGACGGGATGCTGTCGTAGCCCTCGAGCCGCAGCACCTCCTCGACCAGGTCGGCCGGCTGCACGAGGTCGCTGCGCCAGGTCGGCGGGGTAGCCGTGACGAGGGAGATGCCCGCGTCGCTGGTGCTGACCGTGACCTTGCAGCCGATCTGGGCGAGCCGCCGCACGGTGACGCCGCGCTCGTAGCGCACGCCGGCCATCTGGTCGGGCAGGTTGATCGGCATGGTGACCGGCGGGTTCAGCGCGACGCCGCCCTCGTCGGTGCGGCCGGGCTGGATCGCGGCGTCGCCGTACTGGCGCAGCAGGCGCGCGGCCAGCTCCACCGCGGCCGCACACAGCGCCGGGTCGGTGAACCGCTCGAACCGCTTGGCCGCTTCGGAGAACAGCTTGTGGCGACGGGCCGTGCGGCTGATCGACGCGGGGTTCCAGTGCGCCGCCTCGAGCAGCACGTCGGTGCTCTCCGCGGTGATCTCGGTGCTGGCGCCGCCCATGGTGCCGGCCAGCGAGATCACGCCGCTGTCGTCGGCGATCACGATGTCGTCGGCGTCGAGCTTGCGCTCCACGTCGTCCAAAGTGGTCAGCTTCTCGCCCGGCTTCGCGCGGCGCACCACCAGGTCGCCCTGGATCGCCGAGGTCGCGAACGCGTGCAGCGGGTGGCCGACCTCGAGCATCACGTAGTTGGTGACGTCCACCGCCAACGAGATCGACCGGACCCCGGCCAGCATCAGGCGCCGTCGCATCCACCACGGCGTGGGCGCCGTCGCGTCGAGGCCTTTCACCCGGCGCAGCACGAACCGCGGGCAGCCCTCGGGGTCCTCGACCCGGACCGGCCACGCGTCGCCCTCGGACGCGGGGATCTCCACCGAGGCCGGGTCGCCGAACGGGACGTCGAGCGCGTTGGACAGCTCTCGTGCCAGCCCGCGGATCGACAGCGCGTAACCGCGGTCGGGGGTCGGCGTGACCTCGATGACGGTGTCGGACAGGCCGAGCAGTTCCTTGGCGTCGTCACCCGGGCTCGCGGTGCCCGAAGGCAGCACGAGGATGCCGGTGTGGTCGTCGCCGAGGCCCAGTTCCTTGGCGGAGCAGATCATGCCGTCGCTGACGCGGCCGTATGTCTTGCGCGCGGCGATCGCGAAGTCGCCCGGCAGCACCGCGCCGGGCAGTGCGACGACGACCAGGTCGCCCTCGGCGAAGTTGCGGGCGCCGCAGACGATGCCGCGGGTCCGGATGCCGTGGGGGCCCTCGTCCTCGAACGGGGCGTCGTCGTCCTCGCCGTCATCCTCGGCCGCATCCGCTGTGTCCGCGGTGTCGTCATCGGACGCGTCCTCGCCGACCTCGACGCGGCAGAAGCGGACCGGCTTCTTGAATTCCGTCAGCTCCTCGATCTCGGCCACGCGGCCGACCACGAGGGGGCCGGTCACGGGGCCGAGCTCGCTCAGCTCGTCGACCTCGATCCCGATCCGCACGAACGCGTCGGCCAGGTCCTGGGGCGTGACCTCGGCACCCACGTCGAGGTGCTCGGTCAGCCAGCTCACCGGGACTCGCACTACGCCTCCGTTCCGAAGGGAAGGGTGAAACGGACGTCGCCCTCGACCATGTCGCGCATGTCCGGGATGCCGTTGCGGAACTGCAGGGTCCGCTCGATGCCCATGCCGAACGCGAAGCCCGAGTACACCTCGGGGTCGACGCCGCAGGCGCGCAGCACGTTCGGGTTGACCATGCCGCAGCCGCCCCACTCGACCCAGCCGGGGCCGCCCTTCTTCTCCTCGAACCACACGTCGACCTCGGCCGACGGCTCGGTGAAGGGGAAGAAGTGCGGGCGCAGGCGGGTCTTGGAGTTCTCGCCGAACATGGCGCGCGCGAACGCGTCGAGCGTGCCCTTGAGGTGCGCCATGGTGATGCCCTTGTCCACCGCGAGGCCCTCGACCTGGGTGAACACCGGGGTGTGCGTGGAGTCCAGCTCGTCGGTGCGGTAGGTGCGGCCGGGGCACACGACGTACACCGGCAGCTCGCGGTGCAGCAGGCTGCGGGCCTGCACCGGCGAGGTGTGCGTGCGCAGTACCAGGCCGGAGTCCTCTTCGCCGACGTAGAAGGTGTCCTGCAGCTGGCGCGCGGGGTGGTCCTTGCCGAAGTTCAGCGCGTCGAAGTTGAACCACTCGGCCTCGAGCTCGGGGCCCTCGGCGACCTCGTAGCCCATGGCGACGAAGGCGTCGGCGACTCGGTCGGAGAGGGTCGCGATCGGGTGCCGGGCACCGCGCGGGACCTGATCCCACGGCAGCGTGACGTCGACGGCCTCCTCGCGCAGCACATGCTCGTCCCGCTCGGCCTGCAGCACCGCGCGGCGCGCGTCGAAGGCGGCCTGGACCGCCTGGCGCGCCTCGTTGACCCGCTTGCCCGCCTCGGCCTTCTCCTGCTTAGGCAGGCCGCCGATCTCCCGGCGCGCGAGCATCAACGGCGCATTGTCACCGAGGTGGGCCGGCTTGACGGCGGCGAGCGCGTCCAGGTCGGCCGCCGCCGCGAAGGCCGCTTCGGCCGCCTTGATCGCCGCGCGCAGGGTTTCCGGTGCGAGCACTTCGACCGGCTTGTCTGTGGCTCCGGACATGACTCCTCGGCGTCCACTGGGACTGGTTGGGCGGCGGCACGCGGGCGGGAAGCCGCACGTGCACATCGGGCAGCCCAGTCTAGGGGATCGGCCACCCGGCCCGGCCGCTCACCCTCCGCTTCCGGAGCGGTCGCGCCGGATCACCGCGCCCGGCCCCGGCGCCGCGCCGAGGATCGGGTGACCCACCGGGTGTCGGCGCGGCGCGGAGATCCACCGCAGGCCAACGGCGGTCGGCGGCCAGTCCGGCAGATCATGGCCGGGCGACGGTCGATCCGGGGGTGACGGGCCGACCGCCGAAGCGTGGGCCGGCGGGCGGAGAGCCGCCCAGCGGAGGACGGGCCGGCGGGCAGAGGGCCGACAGGTGGGCGGAGATCGGTCCGGCGGCTGACGGGTCGACCGGCGAAGGGCAGTCCGGCGGGCGAAGGGTGGGCCAGCGAGTGGAGGGCGGTCCGGCGGGCGGAGGGCGGGCCAGCGAGTGGAGGGCGGTCCGGCGGGCGAAGGGCGGTCCGGCGGGCGAAGGGCAGGCGAGCGAAGGGCACTCCGGCGGCTGGCCGGCGGAGGGCGAACCAGCGGAAGGTCGGGCCGCGGAGGGCCGACCGGCGAAGCACGGTCCGGCGGGCGAAGAGCAGTCCAGCGAGCGAAGAGCAGTCCGGCGGCTGGGCGGCGGCTGGGCGGCGGAGGGCGAACCAGCGGAGGGTCGGGCCGCGGAGGGTCGGGCCGCGGAGGGCCGACCGGCGAAGCGCAGACCGGCGGGCGGGCGACAGGCCAACCCAGCAGACCGAGCGGGGAAGCCGCAACAGAGGGAGCCCGAGCCAGGAAGCGAGAAAGCCGAACCGGGATTCAGTGGTGAGTAGCCATCGCGGCGGTGTACACGCAGATGGCGGCCGCCGTGGCCAGGTTGAGGCTTTCCGCCTTGCCGTACAAGGGGATCTTCACCGCGGTGTCGGCGGTAGCGAGGACGTCGGCGGGGAGGCCGTGGGCTTCGTTGCCGAAGATCCACGCCGTGGGGGCGTCGAAGGCGACCGTCTCCAGGGAGGTTTCCGCGTAGCCGTGGGCGGCCAGGGTGCGCAGGCCTGCGGTCTTCAGGGTCTCCAGGACGAAAGCCACGTCGCGGGCGCGGGCGATCGGGACGTGGAACGTGCTGCCGGCGGCGGCGCGGACGCTCTTGCCGTTGTGCGGGTCGACCGTGTCGCCCGCCAGGATGACGGCGTCGGCGCCCGCGGCGTCGGCCACGCGGACCACCGTGCCCGCGTTGCCGGGCTCCGCGACGTCCACCAGGACGACCACGAGCCGGGCGCCGGGCAGGACTGTCTCCAGTGGACGGTCGACCAGGGAGCAGACGGCCACCAGGCCTTGCGGCGTCACGGTTTCCGACAGGCCGTCGGCCGCTCGATCCGTGATCGGCGAGACGCGGACGCCCGCGGCGCCGGCCGCGTTCAGCAGCGCGGGGTGCGCCGTGGCGGCGCGGTCGGTGACGAACAGCTCGTGCACCGTGCCGTACTCCAGCGCGGCCTCGACCGCGTTGGCTCCCTCGGCCAGGAAACGGCCGGTCTTGTCCCGTTCCGCGCGCCGCGTCAGCTTGCGCGCAGCAACGACCCGGGGGGTCCGTTCGGTGAACGGCTCCGCCCCGGGTCGTTGAGAACTGCCGGTCAGGCCGACTTCGCTTCGCCGGTGTTGACGTTCGCCTTGGCGAGCTCGGCGAGCGCCGTGAAGGCGGTGGCGTCGTTGACCGCGAGGTCCGCGAGGATCTTGCGGTCGACCTCGACACCCGCGGCCTTGAGGCCCTGGATGAACCGGTTGTAGGTCACGCCGTTGGCACGAGCGGCCGCGTTGATCCGGGTGATCCACAGCTGGCGGAAGTCACCCTTGCGCGCACGGCGGTCGCGGTAGGCGTAGTTGAGCGAGTGAAGCGTCTGCTCCTTGGCCTTGCGGTACAGCCGCGAACGCTGGCCGCGGTAGCCGCTGGCCAGTTCGAGAGTTGCGCGACGCTTCTTCTGGGCGTTGACCGCCCGCTTGACGCGTGCCACTGGTCCATCCTGTCGGTTTCGGGGGGCGCGGAGACCCCGGAGTGGTTGGTGCGAGTACGGGGAGAGTCAGATCCCGAGCAGGCGCTTGACCCGGCCGGCCTCGGTCTTGGAGAGCTCCGTGGTGCCCTCGAGACGGCGGGTGAGGCGGTTGGACTTCTTCTCCATCAGGTGGCGGCGGCCGGCCTTCTGGCGGCGCAGCTTGCCCGTGCCCGTCACGCGGATCCGCTTGGACGTGCCTTTGTGCGTCTTCATCTTCGGCATGAGTTGTCCTCTTCCGTGCGGCGGCACACCGGCTGCCCGGTGTGCCGCTGACTGTGCTGGTCGGCGCTTGGAGGCGTTACGCCTCGGGAGCCTCGGCCTCGGCCTTGACGACCTTCGGCTTCACGTTCTTGTGCGGGGCCAGCACCATGATCATGTTTCGACCGTCCTGCTTGGGCGTCGACTCCACGAAGCCCAGCTCGGTCACGTCGTCGGCGAGCTTCTGCAGCAGCCGGAAACCGAGCTCCGGCCGGGACTGCTCACGCCCACGGAACATGATCGTGACCTTGACCTTGTTGCCGGCCGCCAGGAACCGCGACACGTGACCCTTCTTGGTCTCGTAGTCGTGCTGGTCGATCTTCGGCCGCAGCTTCTGTTCCTTGATGACGGTCAGCTGCTGGTTGCGGCGGGACTCGCGGGCCTTCTGCGCGCTCTCGTACTTGAACTTGCCGAAGTCCATGAGCTTGCATACCGGCGGACGTGCCTGCGGAGCGACCTCGACCAGGTCGAGATCGTTCTCCTGTGCCAGCCGCAGCGCATCCTCGATCCGGACGATGCCGACCTGTTCGCCGTTGGGCCCGACGAGTCGGACCTCCGGCACCCGGATACGTTCGTTGATGCGTGTCTCGGAGCTGATGGGGCCTCCTTGGTCCGAGTGATTACTTCTCGTTTTCGACCTGGTGCCCACAATGAATCAGGCCCCGCCACCGGTTGTCACCGGTTCACGGGGCCCGCTCTGTCTCCGATCGCGCCCGGTCGTGCTGACCGAACGCTTCGCCGCGAGTGGAGAAAACCGGAAGGCATTCACCGCTTCGACGAGACCGGACCCGGACACCTGAGCGGTGACGCGGGTGGGAGCGGGGCTCCACTTGCCGCCCCCGATCGCTCAGGGGCTGGTCGCTCGTGGAAGGGTACCAGACGTGTCAGATCAACCTTCGCCACCGCCCCCCTATTCCCCGGACGTCCGCGACCTGGAGGACATCCCGAGCGTCGAGGTGATCAGCCGCGCGGCCGTGATGCTGCTGTCGGCGGGCGCCGAGCGCCTCGGCCTGGCCGACGCCGACCCGGCCACCTCGCCCCACCGCGACCTGGACGAGGCCCGCCGGCTGATCACCGCGCTGGCCGGCCTGATCACCGCCTCGGCGGAGTACCTCGGCCTGCACGCCGGCCCGTTGCGCGACGGCCTGCAGTCACTGCAGAAGGCGTTCCGCGAGGCCTCCGTCGTGCCCGACCCGCCGGGCCAGGGCCCGGGCGAGAAGTACACCGGCCCAGTTTACTGAGCGTCCTTTCCGAAGGCCCGTCCGCGTACAGCGGGCGGGCCTTCGTCTTACCCAGCGGCAGACGACGGCGGGGCCTTGCGATCGCCGCCTCACGACATCTAACATGTTAGATGTGAGTCCCCTTCCGAAAGTCAGCCGGCCGCTCCTGCGCGACGAGGCGTACGAGCGGATCCGGCACGCGATCATCGACGGCAGCCTGTCCGCGGGCACCCCGCTGCGGGACGCCGACCTCGCCGAGCAGCTCGGGCTTTCGCGGGCGCCGGTGCGCCAGGCGCTGCTCCGGCTGGCCGAGGACGGGCTCGTCGACTCGAAGCCGCAGAGCTACACGCGCGTCGCGGAGTTCGTGAGCGACGACGTCCGCGACGCGGTGCAGCTGGTCCGCGCGCTGCACGAATTCGCTGTGCGGCAAGCACTCCCCCGGCTCGGCCCCGCGCACGTCGCCGAGATGCGGGCGGCCAACGAGCGGTTCGCGGCGGCCGTCGAGAGCCGCGACGTCGCGGCCGCGATCGAGGCCGACGACGAGCTGCACGACGTGCCCGTCCGCGTGTGCGGCAACCGCGCTGTGGCCACGACGCTCGGCCGCTACACACCACTGCTGCGGCGGCTCGAATACGCGCGGTTCAGCTCATTGCCCGCGCACCGCTCGGTGCAACGGCACGCCGAGCTGATCGACGCCCTCGCCGGCGGCGACGCCGAACGGGCCGCCGCCGTCACCTCGACCATCTGGTCCGACCTCGAGAACCTCCTGGAGACGCCATGACCCTCGCCGACTTCGCGCGCTTCCCGCTGCTGATCGGCCCGTCTCCGGTGCACCGGCTCGACCGGCTGACCGAGCACCTCGGCGGCGCGGCCGTGTGGGCCAAGCGGGAGGACCTCAACTCCGGCCTCGCCTACGGCGGCAACAAGACCCGCAAGCTCGAGTACCTCGTGGCGGACGCGCTCGCCCAGGGCGCGGACACGCTCGTCTCGATCGGCGGCGTGCAGTCCAACCACACCCGCCAGGTCGCGGCCGCGGCGGCGCGCGCCGGGCTGAAAGCCGTGCTGGTGCAGGAAAGCTGGGTCGACTGGCAGGACCCGCTGCACGACAAGGTCGGCAACATCCAGCTCTCGCGCATCCTCGGCGCGGACGTGCGGCTGGTCGACGCGGGCTTCGGCATCGGCTTCAAGGAGAGCTGGGAACGGGTCGTCGCCGAGATCGAGGCCGGAGGCGGGAAGCCGTACGCGATCCCGGCCGGCGCCTCGGACCACCCGCTCGGCGGGCTCGGCTTCGCGAACTGGGTGCACGAGCTGGAACTGCAGGAGCAGGAGCTGGGCGTCTTCTTCGACACCATCGTGGTCTGCTCGGTGACCGGCAGCACGCAGGCGGGCATGGTCGCGGGCGTCGCGCTGAGCGGACGGCCGCGGAAGGTGCTCGGGATCGACGCCTCGGCCAAGCCCGGCGAGACGCGCGAGCAGATCACCCGGATCGCGAAGGCGACGGCGGACCTCGTCGGCGCGCCCGGCATCGGCGAGGTGCTGCTGGACGAGCGTTACCACGCCGGCGTCTACGGCGTTCCCGACGAGTCCACTCTGGACGCGATCCGCACCGCCGCGCGGCTGGAGGGCATGATCACCGACCCGGTGTACGAGGGGAAGTCCATGGCCGGGCTGATCGACCTGGTGCGCAGCGGCGAAATCCCCAGTGGCTCCAATGTGCTCTACGCCCACCTCGGCGGCCAGCCCGCGATCAACGCGTACACCAGCGTGCTGGGCTGACCACGGTGCCGGGGCCTTCAGCGGGGCCCCGGCACCGGAGGTGTCAGTCGAGGACGGCGAGCACGTCGATCTCCACCAGGAGACCGGCGGGCAGGCCGACGTACACCGTCGTGCGGGCCGAATGCGGGGCCTCGCCGATCAGCTCGTTGTAGACCTCGTTGAACGGGCCGAAGTGGCTCGTGTCGGTGAGGTACACGCGCACCATCACGGCGTCGTCGAGGCTCGAGCCGCCCTCCGCGAGGACCGTCCGCAGGTTCTTGAACACCTGCCGGGTCTGCCCGGCGATGTCGTCGCCCACGATGGCGCCGGTCGCCGCGTCGAAGGCGACCATTCCGGCGACCTGGAGGATGTTGCCCTTGCGGACGGCCTGCGAGAACTTCGCCGGCGGCTTCGGCGCGTTCTCGGTGGTGATCGCCGTCTTGCCCATCATAACCCCTTTCCGTTCTCCGTCCATCCACTGTGGACGGAAGCTTCCTTCGTGGCCGTCAGCAGCTCCGGCACGAGCGCGAGCAGGCCTTCGTAGTCGAGCAGCACCTTCGGCACCGACATCGACGCGGCGGCGAGCACCTCGCCCCCGCCGCCGCGGATCGGCGCCGCGACGCAGTGGATGAAGTCCTCGTGCTCGGCGTTGTCCACCGCGTACCCGCGCTCGGCGACCTTGTCCAGCTCGGCGAGGTACGCCTCGGGCGAGCTGATCGTGTTCGGTGTCAGCACCACGTAGTCGATGGCGCGCGCGAGCGCCTCACGCCGTTCGCGGGGCATCGCCGAGACGAGCACCTTGCCCACCGCCGTGCAGTGCAGCGGCGCGCGTTTGCCGATGCGCGAGTACATCCGGACCGAGTGCCGGCCCTCGTACTTGTCGATGTAGACGACCTCGCCGTCCTCGTACGTCGCCAGGTGCACGGTGTGGCCGGTGCGCTCGTTCAGCGCGGCGAGCGCCTCGGCCGAGCTGCGCCGGACGTCGCGGTCCTCCAGTGCCTGGCTCGCCAGGTCGAACAGCGCGCTGCCGAGCCGGTAGTAGCGGGTCCCCTCGCGGCGGACGAAATGGTGCGACTCCAGGGTGCGCAACAGCCGCAGCACGGTGGTCTTGTGCACGCCGACCTCTTCGGCCAGCTGGTCCAGCGTCTTCGCGCCGCGCGCCAGCCCGGCCAGCAGGGTCAGCGCCCGGTCCAGGCTCTGGCTCATGCCGCCTCCACCCTCGTGAGTGGCGATGACGGTTCTAACCGGCACGAACACTCACGAGTCATCAGGCCGCGCCCTCGGTGGTCAGCCGCGCCGCTCGCCATTCGTCCTCGTCGGCGCACAGCAGTGATTCCACCACGTCCGGGGCCAGCGGCGTGCCGACGTCGTCGTGGGTCAGCAGGGTGGCGGCGGCCTGGAGGTGGCCGCGGCGCAGGCGGGTCGCCGGGTCGGCGCCGCGGAGGGTGGCGGCCAGGAAGCCGGCGGCGAACGCGTCCCCCGCGCCGACGGGCTCGACCACGTCCACGCTCAGCGCGGGCGCGAACAACGGCGGCGCGGCGCCCTCGACCAGGGTCGCGCCGTGTTCGCCGTGCTTGACGACCAGCGTGCGCACCGCGGGCAGCAGCTCGCGCAGCCGTCCGGGGTCGCCGGTCCCCCACACGCGCGCGGCCTCGTCGTCGCCGGTCAGCACGAGGTCGGCCCTGGCGGCCAGGTCCGCGAGCACGGAGACGTCGCGGCCGGCCCACAGCACCGGGCGGTGGTTGACGTCGAAGGACACCAGCGTGTCGCCGCGCGGCGCGTCGAGCAGGGCGCGCACCAGCGCGAGGCAGCTGTCGGACAGCGCGGGCGTGATCCCGGACAGGTGCAGCACGCGGACGCCGCCGAGGTCCAGCCGGGACAGCAGGCCCGGCCCCATCCCGGACGCCGCGGAGCCCGCGCGGTAGTACCGCACCGGGCTGCCCTGCGCGCCGCTTTCCTTGATGTACAAGCCGGTCGGGCGCACCGGGTCGACCGCGACGCCGCTGACGTCGACCCCGGCGGCGGCGATCTCGCGGACCAGCGCGCGGCCGAATGGGTCGTCGCCGACCGCGCTGACCCAGCCGCTGCGCACGCCGAGCGCGGGCAGGTGACAGGCGACGTTGGACTCCGCGCCGCCGATCGTGCGCAGCCAGCTGCGGACCTCGTCCGGCGGGCCGGGCTCGGCCGGCACGAACAGGGCCATCGACTCGCCGATGCAGAGCACCTCGGGCGCGCTGGTCACTGAATGTCTCCCCGTTCTTCACCCCGTTGACCTGTAGCGACCCGGATGCTACACCTATGTCGCGCATTCTGCGCAACGTTAGTTGCAACATACGCAACCGAGGTCGACCACCCATGCACAGTTCCGAGAACGCCGCTTTGACCGCCGCCGTCCGCGCCGGCCGCGAGGAGCGGATCGACTGGCGGTTCCGGTCGATCGCGCCCGCGCTCGCCGGGCTGACCCTCGACGAGGCCGCGGCCCGTCGCGCGAACCTGTTCGACGACGGCTTCTTCGGCCCCTTCGTCGTGCTCGACGCCGCCGCGCTGGAGCACAACCTGGCGACGATGGCCGCCTGGTGCGCCGCCCGCGGGATCACGCTCGCGCCGCACGGGAAAACCACGATGGCGCCGGAGCTGTTCGCCCGCCAGCTCGCGCACGGCGCGTGGGGCCTCACCGCCGCGAACGCCGGGCACCTGCGGGTCTACCGCGCGTTCGGGGTGCCCCGGATCATGCTGGCCAACCAGCTGGTCGACCCGTCCGCCCTGCGCTGGCTGGCCGGGGAGCTGGCCGCGGACCCGGGTTTCGAGTTCGTCTGCTGGGTCGACTCGGTCCGCGGCGTCGAGCTGATGACCGAGGCGCTGGCCGGCTCGCCGCGACCGGTCGACGTCCTGGTGGAGCTGGGCGCGGACGGCGGCCGCACCGGCGTCCGTGACACGGCTACCGCGCTCGCCATCGCCGAGGCGGCCGCGAACAGCCCGGCGTTGCGGCTGCGCGGCACCGGCGGTTACGAGGGCTCGCTTTCGCACGGCACCGACGAAGCGGCGCTGGCGAAGATCAGTTCCTATGTGGACGAAATGCGTGAGCTGACGATCTCGTTGGCGGGCAAGGGATTGTTCGCCGAAGGCCCGGTGCTCGTCACCGGCGGCGGCAGCGCGTACTTCGACCGCGTGGCCGACGAGCTGACCAAGCCCTGGCCGGACGGCCTCGACGTGCTGCCGATCCTGCGCAGCGGCGCCTACGTGACCCACGACGACGGCTTCTACCGCGAGATCTCCCCGCTCGGCGAGCACCCGCGCATCGCCGGGGTCGAGGGCTTCCGCCCCGCGCTGCACGCGTGGGCGCAGGTGACGTCGAAGCCGTCGGACACCCTCGCCCTGCTCACCGCGGGCAAGCGCGACCTGCCGTTCGACGAGGGCATGCCGGAGCCGCAGCTGTTACGCCGGAACGGCGTCGTCACCGAGCTGACCGGGCACACCGTGCCGAAGATGAACGACCAGCACACGTTCCTGACGCTGCCGCCCGGTTCGCCGGTCGACGTCGGCGACTGGGTGCGGCTGGGCCTCTCGCACCCGTGCACGACGTTCGACAAGTGGCCGCTGGTCCCGGTCGTGGACGCCGACGGCGAGACCGTCACCGGCTTCGTCCGGACGTGGTTCTGATGGACCTGGTGATCCGCGGGGCGCGGGTCGCCGACGGCACCGGGGCCGACCTGGCCCGCCACGACGTCGGGATCACCGACGGACGGATCGCCGACGTCGCCGCGCCCGGCTCGTTGACCGGCGGCCGCGTCCTGGACGCCGACGGGCTCGTGCTCGCGCCGGGCTTCATCGACATGCACTCGCACTCCGACCTGCAGCTGCTCGCGAAGCCGGACCATCTCGCGAAGGTCTCCCAGGGCGTCACGACCGAGGTGCTCGGCCAGGACGGGCTGTCCTACGCGCCGGTCGACGACACCGTGCTCGAAGCCCTGCGCCAGCAGCTCGCCGGCTGGAACGACGACCCGGCGGGCTTCGACTGGAACTGGCGCTCGGTCGGCGAGTACCTGGACCGCCTCGACGCGGGCGTCGCGGTGAACGCCGCCTACCTCGTGCCGCAGGGCACCGTGCGGATGCTCGCGCTGGGCTGGGAGGACCGGCCCGCGACGGACGCGGAGCTGGCGCTGATGAAGGACCTGGTGGCGACCGGACTGCGCGAAGGCGCCTTCGGGATGTCGTCCGGCCTCACCTACACGCCCGGGATGTACGCCGACACAGCCGAGCTCGTCGAGCTGTGCCGCGTGGTCGCCGAGCACGGCGGCTACTACAGCCCGCACCACCGCAGCTACGGCAAGGGCGCGCTGGAGGCGTTCGCGGAGATGGTCGACGTCTCGCGCCGCTCGGGCTGCCCGCTGCACCTCGCGCACGCCACGATGAACTTCTCCGTCAACAAGGGCAAGGCGCCGGACCTGCTGAGGCTCCTGGACGACGCCCTCGACGACGGCTGCGACATCACCCTCGACACCTACCCGTACCTGCCCGGCGCCACCTACCTGTCCGCCCTGCTGCCGAGCTGGGCCACCGAGGGCGGGCTGGCCGCGACGCTGGCCCGGCTGTCCGATGTGGACACCCGGGAGCGGATCCGCGCCGAGATCGAGGAGTCCGGTTCGGACGGTGCGCACGGCGTGCCGATCGACTGGGACGCCATCGAGATCAACGGCGTCCGCAACGCGGGCAACGCCGCGCTGGTGGGCCACAGCGTCGCCGCGTCCGCGCGGGCTGCCGGGCGCCCGCCCGCGGAGCTGTACTTCGACACCCTGCTCGACGAGCGCCTCGGCACCTCCTGCCTGATGCACGTGGGGCACGAGGAAAACGTGCAGGCGATCATGCGGCACCGCACGCACACCGGCGGCTCCGACGGCCTGCTGGTCGGCGACCGGCCACACCCGCGCTCCTGGGGCACGTTCCCCCGTTACCTGGCCCGCTACGTCCGTGACCTGGGCGTGCTCGGGCTGGCCGACTGCGTCGCGCACCTCACCGGGCGCGCGGCACGGCGGCTGCGGCTCGCCGACCGGGGGCTCGTCCGCCCCGGGTACGCGGCCGACCTGGTGCTCTTCGACCCCGAGACGGTCGCCGACACCGCGACGTTCGACGCCCCGAGGCAGCCCGCCGAAGGGATCTCCCACGTCTTCGTGAATGGCGTCGCCGCGATCGAGGACAGCCACCCCACCGGCGCACTGGCCGGCCATTCTCTTCGTCACCCCGGGAGGGGCCGATGATCCACTGGCTGCACACCACCACGGGCGGGCTGCTCACGCTCGCCGCCGTCTCGATCGCCGTCCTGCTCGTCCTGATCATCAAGGTGAAGGTCGAGCCGTTCATCGCGCTGATCGTGGTGGGCCTGCTCACCGCGCTGGCCGCCGGGCTGCCCGTGGGCACCCTGGTCGGCACGGCCCAGAAGACCTCGGACTCCTTGCTGGAGAAGGGGTTCGGCAGCATCCTCGGGCACATCACGGCGATCATCGGCCTGGGCACACTGCTGGGCTCGATCCTCGAGAAGTCCGGCGGCGCCAAGGTGCTGACGGCGGCGTTGCTGCGCTCGTTCGGCGAGAAACGCGCCCCGCTGGCGATGGGCCTGTCCGGCCTGATCTTCGGCATCCCGGTGTTCTTCGACATCGGCATCTTCGTGCTGGCGCCGCTGGTCTACGCCGCGGCGAAGCAGGGCGGCCGCTCGATCGTGCTGTACGCCATGCCGTTGCTGGCCGGCCTGTCGATCACGCACGCGTTCATCCCGCCCCACCCCGGCCCGGTCGCGGCCGCCGGGCTGCTGCACGTGGACCTCGGCTGGCTGATCCTGATGGGCGCGATCTGCGGCATCCCGGCCTGGTTCATCGGCGGCATCCTGTACTCGACCTGGATCGGCAAGCGGGTCAACGTGCCGCTGGCCGAGGAGTTCGCCAAGCTCGCGGGTGACGCCGAAGACGAGTCCGAGAACCCGCCTTCGCTGGGCCTGGTCAGCGGCATCATCGCGATCCCGCTGGTGCTGATCCTCGCGGGCACGTTCGGGAGCATCCTGCTGCCCAAGAACTCCAGTGCCGCCGGGGTCGCGGCCTTCCTGGGCACCCCGGCGATCGCGCTGACGATCGCCACCCTGCTGGCGTCCTGGCTGCTGGGCCACCGCCGGGGCATGACGGGCGCCCAGCTGGGTGAGCTCTCGGCCGCGGCGCTCCGGCCGGTCGCGATGATCCTGCTGGTGGTCGGCGCGGGCTCGTTCTTCGGCGCCGTGCTGTCCGCGACCGGCATCGGCCAGGCCGTGGCCGGTTCGCTCGGCGACGCCGGGCTGCCGGTGATCCTGGCGGCGTACGTGATCAGCTGCGGCATGCGCATCGCGCAGGGCTCCGCGACCGTCGCGATCGTCACCACCAGCGGCATCATCGCGCCGACGGTGGCGGAGCTGCACTACTCGCAGGCGCAGCTGGCCCTGGTCGTTGTCGCGATCTCGGCGGGCTCGATCATCGCCTCGCACGTGAACGACGGCGGGTTCTGGATCGTGTCGCGCTACTTCGGGCTGACCGTGCCGAACACGCTGAAAACCTGGACCGCGCTGGAAACAGTCCTTTCCGTCAGCGGTTTCGCCGTGGCAGCATTGGCCATGCTAGTGGTCTGAACCACATCCGGTCCCCTCACTGTTGGGAGATACCACGATGTCAGGACTTTCCCGTCGCACCTTCCTCGGCGCGGCCGGCGTCGCGGGCCTCGGCACCGTTCTCGGCGCCCAGCTCGCGAACGCCGCACCGCCGCGGTGCCGTCCTTCCGCCGGCACGACCGCGTACGTCGGCAGCTACACCAGCACCCCGCCCGCCGGCCACGGCCTCGACGTGGTCAGCCGCGCGGGCTCCGCGCCGGCGCTCACACCGGTCCGCACCGTCACCGGCGTGCCGGACGCGTCGTGGTTCGACCGCAGCCGCGACGGCCGGACCCTTTACGTCACCAACGAAGGCGACCCGGACGGCTCAGTCTCGGCGCTGGACATCAGCGACGTGACCAACCCGAAGCTGCTGGGCAGCACGCCGTCGAAGGGCAGCGCGCCGACCCACCTTTCCGTGCACTCCAGCCAGAAGTACGTGCTGGCGGCCAACTACGGCTCGGGCAGCGTGGTCGTGCTGCCGATCCAGGAGGGCGGCAAGCTCGGCGCGGCGACGGACCTGCAGCAGCACGTCGGGCCCGAGCGCGACCCGCACGCGCACCAGGTGATCAACGACCCCACCGGCCAGTGGGTGCTCTCGGTCGACCTCGGCGCGGACTCGGTGTACGTCTACACCCTGGACGTCGCCACCGGGAAACTCGCGCTGCACCAACAGGTCACGCTCCCCTCCGGGGCCGGGCCGCGGCATCTCGCGTTTCACCCGAACGGCCGATTTGCCTACCTCGCGCAGGAGCTGCGGCCGGAGATCACGGTGCTGAGCTGGGACGCGGCCGCGGGCAAGCTCACGCCGATCGCGGTTGTCCCCGCGGTGCCCGCGGGCAGCACCGGCGACCTGTTCCCCGGCGAGATGGCGGTGTCGAAGGACGGGAAGTTCGCCTACGCCACCGTGCGCGGCCCGAACACGATCACCACGTTCACCGTCTCCGGCGACGGCTCGGCGATCACGCTGGCGTCCAGTGTGGACACCGGCGGCAACTGGCCGCGTCACCTCGCGCTCTCCCCGGACGAAGCCTGGTTCTACGTGTCGAACCAGCGCTCCGGCACCGTCACCTGGCTGCCGCGCGACGCCTCGACCGGCCTGCCTGGGGCGGTCGCGGGGTCGCTTGCCGTTCCGTCGGTCAACTCGGTTTTCTTCACTTAAGCCAGCACTGCTCGTGAGTGTTTATGACGGTTAGAACCGTCATAAACACTCACGAGCCCTTCCCACCTGGAGCCCATCCATGAGACTGCGCCGCACCTTCACCGCCGTCGCCGCGCTGGCCCTGCTGGCCGGCTGCGCGCCCACCCAGTCCGCACCCGCCGCGTCGGGCGGCGACGAACAGACCGGCACCCTGCGGGTCTGGCTGTTCGACGAAGCCAACCGCGCGCCCAAGGAGGCGGCGGTCAAGGACGCCATCACCGAGTTCAAGGCCGCGCACGCCGGCGTGGACGTCGACGTGCAGTGGGTGCCGGTCGAGGGCCGGGCCGACAAGTTCTCCGGCGCCTTCAACGACCCGTCGAACGCCCCCGACGTCGCCGAGTTCGGCAACACCGACGTGGCGAGCTACGCCCAGACCGGCGCGCTGTCCGACCTCACCGGCGACATCGCGTCGTGGAACGAGGGCAAGGACCTGCTGCCGACCGTGCTGGACACCGCCAAGGCGAACGGCAAGACCTACGGCCTGCCCTGGTACACCGGCATCCGCGCGCTGTACTACCGCACCGACGTGTTCACCGAGCTGGGCCTCAAGCCGCCGGCCACGCTCGCCGAGCTGACCGAGGACGCGCGCAAGATCCGCGCGGCCAAGCCCGACCTGTACGGCATCTCCGTCGGCGGCAAGTACACCTACGCGATGCTGCCCTACATCTGGGCCAACGGCGGCGAGATCGCCAAGCAGGACAACGGGAAGTGGACGTCCACTGTGGAGGCCGACCCGGCGAAGACGGGCCTCACGGAGTACGCGGGGCTGCTGAAGGACGACATCTGCCCGCCCTCGGCCTGCGCGAACCTCACCGGCACCCAGAGCGTGACGGCGTTCGCCGGCGGCAAGGCCGGCATGACCATCGGCGGCGACTTCAACCGCAAGGCCGTGGAGCAGGGCGCGGTGAAGGGCAAGTACGCCGTGGTCCCGCTGCCCGGCACCACCCCGGGCTCGGTGGCGCCCGCGTTCGCCGGCGGCAACCTGCTGGGTGTGTTCGGCGCGAGCAAACGCCACGGGCTCGCGGTGCAGTTCTCCGAGCTGCTGGCCGGCGCGAAGTACCAGGAGAAGATGTACAACGCCATGGGCAACCTGCCCACGCTGGGCAGCGTGCAGGAGAAGCTGGCCGCCGGCGACCCGTCGCTGAAGCCCTTCGTGGACAGCCTGAAGGCCGGCACGAAGTTCGTTCCCGCGACCCCGGCGTGGTCGAAGATCGACAGCCAGAACGTGCTGCCCACGGCCGTGCAGCAGATCGCGACCGGCGGCAAGGACCCGGCGGGCGCGCTCGCCGACGCCGCGGCCGCGATGAACAAGAACTTCGGCTAGCCGCCGTGGTCACGCAGCAACTGCCCGTCGCCGCCCCGGCCCCGCCCGCGCCCCGCCCGGCCCGGCGGCGCCGGGACGGCCGGGCGGCCGTGCTCTACCTGCTGCCGGCGGGGATCCTGCTCGCCGCGCTGCTGGTGTACCCGATCTACCAGCTGGTGCTGATCTCGTTCTACGACTACGGGCAGCCCCAGGCCGCGGGCGCGGCGCCGCTGGTGTTCCTCGGCTTCGGCAACTACGCGGCCCTGCTGTCCGACGTGCAGTTCTGGACGGTGCTCGGCAAGACCGTCGGGTTCGCGGCCGCTTGTGTCATCGGCAGCCTGGTGGTCGGGACGGCGCTGGCGGTGCTCGCCAGCCGGGTGCGCGCGGTGCCGCGGACGCTGCTGTTCCTGGCCGCGCTCGGCGCGTGGTCGACGCCCGCGATCGCCGGCTCGTACGTGTGGCTGTTCCTCTTCGACACCGACTTCGGGCTCGTCAACGAGGTGCTGTCGGGAGTCGGCTTCAGCGGGATGGCGCACCACTCCTGGACGTTCGGCACCTTCGGCGCGTTCGGGCTGGTGGCCGCCGAGGTGATCTGGTGCTCGTTCCCGTTCGTGCTGGTGACGATGTACGCCGGGATCAAGGCGATCCCGGAGGAGGTGCTGGAGGCGGCTTCACTCGACGGCGCTTCGCTGTGGCGCTCCACCTGGACCGTCGTGCTGCCGATGGTGCGGCCGTTGCTGATGATCGCGACGATCCAGTCGATCATCTGGGACTTCAAGGTGTTCACCCAGATCTACGTGATGACCAACGGCGGCGGCGTCGCGGGGCGCAACCTCGTGCTGAACGTCTACGCCTACCAGCAGGCCTTCGCCGGGCAGGAATACGGCCTCGGCTCGGCGATCGGAGTCGTGATGACTGTGCTGCTGCTGTCCATCACCGGGCTGTACGTCCGGTCCCAGCGCCGGAGCGAAGCATGGCTGTGATGACCGCGCGGCGGGTGCGCCGCCCCGGACGGCTGGTGGCCGAGATCATCACGGTGGTGGCCGCCGGGCTGGTGGCGTTCCCGCTGTACTGGATGGTGCTCTCGGCGTTCAAGCCGGCCGGGGAGATCCAGACGGCGAACCCGAAACCGTGGACGCTGGCGCCTTCGCTGGACAGCTTCGAACGGGTGCTGACGGTGTCCGGCTTCGGCCGGTTCTTCCTCAACAGCCTGGTGGTCGCGCTGGCCGTGGTGGTGCTGTCGCTGCTGTTCTCGTTCCTGTCCGCGGTGGCGCTCACCCGGTTCCGCTTCCGCGGCCGGACGGTGCTGCTGGTGATGATCCTGGTGGCACAGATGGTGCCGGTGGAGGCGCTGACCATCCCGCTGTTCTTCCTGATGCGCTCGATCGGCGCGGTGGCGCCCGAGTTCGGGCTCAACGAGCTGGGCTCGCTGGTGCTGGTGCACCTGGCGTTCAGCCTGCCGTTCGCGATCTGGATGCTGCGCGGCTTCGTCGCGGCGGTGCCGGTGGAGCTGGAGGAAGCGGCGAAGCTGGACGGCGCGTCACGGATGCGCTTCACCTGGCAGATCCTGTTCCCGCTCGTCACACCCGGGCTGGTCGCGGTGAGCGTGCTCGCGTTCATCCACGCGTGGAACGACTTCCTGTTCGCGAAGACGTTCATCATCTCCAAGACCGAGAACCAGACGCTGCCGCAGGCGATCCTGGTGTTCTTCAAGCCGGAGGACACCGACTGGGGCGCGGTGATGGCGTCGTCCACCCTGATGACCATTCCGGTCCTGGTGTTCTTCGTGCTGGTGCAACGCCGGCTCGTCGCCGGGATGTCCGGCGCGGTGAAAGGCTGATCATGCCCGGATTCGACACCCTGCTCCCCCGCCCGGTCGCGGTTTCCGCCGCGCCGGGCACGTGCCCGTGGCCTGCGCCGGTCGAGGTGCGGGCCTCGCCGGAGCTGCCCGCGGAGGGCTACCGGCTGGAGATCAGGCCGGACGGCGTCACGCTGTCCACCGCGGACGCGGCCGGCGAGGTCTACGGACGCCAGACGCTGCGGCAGCTCGCCGGGCCGGACGCGTACCGGGCCGCGCCGATCCACAGCGGACTGACGCTGCCCTGCGGTGTGGTGGAGGACCACCCGCGGCACGGCTGGCGCGGCTGCCTGCTCGACGTCGCCCGGCATTTCCGGACGAAGGCCGAGGTGCTGCGGTTCGTCGACCTGCTGGCCGCGCACAAGCTCAACGTGCTGAACCTGCACCTCACCGACGACCAGGGCTGGCGGATCGAGGTGCCGCGCTACCCGCGGCTGACGTCGGTCGGCGGCTGGCGGCGCTCGTCCATGGTCGGGCGGCACGACGGCCCCGAGCGCGACGGCCGTCCGCACGGCGGCTTCTACACCACCGACGACCTGCGCGAGATCGTCGCGTACGCCGCTTCCCGGGCCGTGACGGTGGTGCCGGAGATCGACGTTCCGGGCCACGCGCGCGCCGCCATCGCCGCGTACCCGAAGCTGGGACCGGATCCGGACGCCGACTGGGAGGTGTGGACTTCCTGGGGCATCAGCACTTCGCTGCTCGACCCGACGGAGTCCACATTGGACTTCTTTCGCACCGTGTTCGACCACGTGCTGGACATCTTCCCGTCGCCGGTGATCGCGCTGGGCGGCGACGAAGTGCCGGGCGCGACCGAGGAGCACAGCCGGTTCGTCCGCGAGATCGCCGCGCACCTGGTGTCGCGCGGGCGGCAGCCGATGGGCTGGGACGAGGTGCTGGAGATCGACGGCCTGCCAGCCATGCTGATCGGCGCGTGGCAGTCCGACGCCGCCGGGGAGCGCGCCGCGGCGCTCGGCCACGACGTCGTGCTCTGCTCGGAGGAGCACCTGTACCTCGACCACCGCCAGTCGGATCACCCGGACGAGCCGATCCCGGTCGGCTACCTGCACACGCTGGAGGACGTGTACGGCTACGAGCCGGCGTTGACCGGTCCCCGGCTGCGCGGTGTGCAGGCCCAGGTCTGGACCGAACACCTCGACTCGGTGCGGCGGGTGGACTACGCGGCGTTCCCGCGCCTGTCCGCCTTCGCGGAACTCGCGTGGAGCCCGCCGGGGCGCGACTTCGCCGAGTTCCTGCCCCGCCTGCGCGAGCACCACCTGCCGCGCCTGGACGCCCTCGGCGTCGAGTACCGCCCCCTCGACGGCCCCCACCCGTGGCAGACCCGCCCCGACGCCCCGGGGCGGCCTCGCTGAGCCCTGCCGCCGTCCGGGTGAAATCGGGCGATCCCCCCATCTCGCCGTGACCGGCGGCGGCAGACTCCGGTCGAGATGACGAGGGGGAGATCGTGAAAAGACTTGCCGGGAAAAGACTCGGGATGCTCGCCGCGCTCGTCCTGCTGGCGCTCGGGACGCTCACCCCGGTGGCGTCGGCGGCACTGCAACCGGGCTACGGCAAGCTGACCGTGGAGCCCGCGGACCCGAACCGGCAGTACCGGGCCATGCCGTCGCTGCAGTGGGTCACCTGGCAGGACGCCGCCGGCACGACCCGGCACCGGCTGATCCGCAGCTTCCTGGTCAGCGAGGACGGCGGCAAGGAAGTCCATTCCCGCCTGGAGTACCGGGACGACGCGGGCCGCTGGCAGGCGGCCTTGGACGCCGTCACCGGGCAGCAGTTGCAGGGGATGTCGACCACCCAGTTCATCACCGCCGCCAACGGGGTCGCGACGGGCGGGAAGTACACCCTGTTCGAAAGCCTCGGCCGAGTGGACGCTGGGAAGCGTCGCGTGGTGCGGTGGGACTCAGTGGACGGCGGGGCCAGCTGGACCGTCGGCTCGGCCGGTATCGACATGGCCGGCGCCACCATCGTCGCCGGCAAGACCGGGCGCATGTTCCAGGGCGTGCTCACCCTGCCCAACGGGGACCTGGTCGTGCCGTTCTACGCCGAGCACCAGGGCGAGCTCTCGGCGGCCTACCTGCTGACGATGCCGAAGGGCGGCAGTAGCTGGACTCGCGCGGCCACCCCGTTCCTGTCCCCCACCTACAGCTACAGCGAATCCACCGTCACCCGCCGCGCCGACGGTCGGCTGCTGATGATCACGCGGCTGGACGAGCAGGTGGGCGTCTACTACTACAGCCGGCTGCTGGGACGGATCACGAACGGCCCGGTGAACTCCGCGGCCGACCTCGCCACCGCCGGCTGGGGCGCGGCGTTCGCGGTGAAGGTGCCCGGCGCCCCCGACGCGAACTCCGTGCGCGGTGCCGCCCCGTCGGTGCACACCATGCAGGACGGCATCTTGATGCTGGTGTTCGGCCGGATCGCCAACAACGTCGCGTTCAGCTACGACAGCGGGGCCACCTGGACCGGCCTGCACCGGTTCTACGACAACCGGCCGTCCGGCTGTTCCGGCGGCCTCGGGAACCACCCGTGCGACACACTCGGCTCCAGCGGGTACATCGGCGTCGCCGTCACGGGTCCGCGCACCGCCACCTTCTACGGCGACAACTGCCAGTCGGGCTGGGGCTGCAAGGCCGACTACACCTACACGCACGGCCGGACCAGCAGCCTCTGGACGCAGTCCTTGGAGCTCGCCTGAGCCCGGCCGTACACCTCGTTATACAGACTTCAGCCGGTACCAGACCTCGGGGCGGCCCACCTGGCCGTACCGCGGCTCGCGCTGGGCGAGGCCGTTGTCGGCGAGGTATTCGAGGTAGCGCCGCGCCGTGACGCGGGACGCGCCGATCGCGCTGGCGGCGGCGCCGGCGGAGAGCCCTTCGCCGGCGCCGGCCAGCGCGTCGGTGATCGCCTCCAGGGTCTGGGCGCTCATGCCCTTCGGCAGCGGCGGGTTCTCGGTGGTGCGCAGCGACGCGAGCGCGCGGTCGATCTCGGCCTGGCCGCCGGCCTCGCCGGAGGTCTGCCGGAACTCCGCGTACCGCTCCAGTTTTTCGCGCAGTGACGCGAAAGTGAACGGCTTCAGCAGGTACTGCACCACCCCGACGGACACCGCCGCCTTCACCAGCGCCAGGTCCCGCGCCGAGGTCACCGCGATGACGTCGATGGGCAGCCCGGCCGCGCGCAGGGAGCGGCAGACCGCGAGCCCGTGGGTGTCGGGCAGGTAGAAGTCGAGCAGCACGAGGTCGACGGGCTCGCGCTCGCAGAACCGCAGCGCGTCACCGCCGGAGTGCACGACGCCGGCGACGGCGAAACCCGGCAGCCGCTCGACGTAGACCCGGTGCGCCTCGGCGGCCACCGGCTCGTCCTCCACCACCAGCACGCGGATCACCGTGGCGCCTCCTGTTTCGGCAGCCGGACCGTGAACACCGCGCCGCCGTCCCGGCCGACGTCGACACTGCCGCCGTACCGCCGCACGGCCTGGCCGACCAGTGCCAGCCCGAGCCCGTGGCCCTCGGCCGCCTTGGTGGACCAGCCCCGGCGGAACATGTCCCCCACAGCCTCCTCCGGCACGCCGGGGCCGTTGTCGGCGACCCGGAGGAACAGGTCGCCGTCGTCGGAGCGCGCGGTGACGACCACCGCGGGCCGCCCGCCCGAGCCGCGCACGGCCGCGTCGATGCCGTTGTCGACCAGGTTTCCCAGGATGGTCACCAGGTCCCGGCCGGTGATCGCCGGGCCGAGGTCCTCGATCACCGTGTCCGGCGTGATGGTGAACTCGACCCCGCGTTCGCTCGCCTCCGCCGCCTTGCCCAGCAGCAGCGCGGCGAGCACGGGCTCGGCGATCGAACTCACCACCCGGTCGGTCAATTCCTGGGCCAGCGCCAGCTCCGCCGTGGCGAACTCGACCGCGTCCTCCGGTCGTCCGATCTCCACCAGAGAAACGACCGTGTGCAGCCGGTTCGCCGCCTCGTGCGCCTGCGACCGCAGCGCCTCCGCGAGGCTGCGCGCAGTGGTCAGCTCGCCGGTCAGCGTCTGCAACTCGGTGTGGTCGCGCAGAAGCACCACGGTGCCCTGCGCGCGCCCGCCCGAGCGCACCACCGTCGTGCTGACCACGAGCACCCGGGAATCGGTGACGTGCAGCTGTTCGGTCCGGGTCGGTTCGATCGGCGTCGGCTCGGTCCGTGTCGGCTCGGCCGGCCCTGTTTCGGTGGCGGTGAACGCGGCCACCAGCTCCGGTGGCAGGCCCAGCTCGCCCAGCGGGAGGCCCACCGGGTCGGCGTTGAAGCCGAGCAGCGTGCGGGCGCCGTCGTTGCACAGCCCGACGCGCCCGTCGCGGTCGACGAGAAGCACGCCTTCGCGGACCGAATGCAGCACGGCTTCGTGGTATTCGAACAGGTTGCTCAGCTCGTCGGGCGCGATGCCGCGGGTCTGCCGCCGCAGCCGGGCGCTCACCAGCCAGCCGCCGCACGCACCGACCAGCAGCACCGCGGCCGCGACCCCGACCAGCGGCCAGACCCGCTCCTGCAGCTCCGCGGAGATCGCCGCGATCGTGATGCCCACGGCCACCAGCGCGACCACCCGGTGCTGCGCGTCGAACACCGGCACCACCGCGCGGACCGACGGGCCGAGCGAGCCGGTGTAGGTCTCGGTGACGACACCGCCCTGCTGCGCGGCCTCGATGTGGCCGATGAACCGCAGCCCGATCAGCGACGGGTTCGGGTGCGTGTAGCGGATGCCCGCCGGCGACATGATGGTCACGAAGTCCACGCCGGTGTCGGCCAGCACCCGCACCGCGAACGGCTGGAGCGTCGCGCTCGGGTCCGGTGTGGACACCGCGCGGGCGATGTCGGGGGCGTCGGCGATCGCGCGCGCCACCGAAAGCGACTGCTGGCTCGCGCGATCGTTCGTCGTGCGGCGGGAGTCGAAGTAGGCGATCGTGATCCCGCCCGCGACGAGCACGAGGATCACGGCCAGCTGCAGGACCAGCAGCTGACGGGCGAGACTCCACCGGCTCGACCGGGTCCGTGACGTCGTGGGCACGCGCCCATATCAGCACACCCGGCCCGGCCCGCCGGGACCCGGTGTCCGAACCGGACCGGGGCGATCACGCGAACTCAATGAACACAACGGTGACGCTGGTCATATATTCGCCGCATAGTGACCGACGTTCCACCCCCCTCGAGCTGGAGGCAACGGTGCCTACACCACCGACCCCCGACGCGTCCGCGCCGAAGCGCGACAAGACGCGTTACCTGTACCTGGCCGTGATCATCGCCGTGGTCCTCGGCGTCGCCGTCGGGCTGCTGGCGCCGGGCGTCGGCAAGCAGCTGGCCCCGCTGGGCACCGGCTTCGTCAACCTGATCAAGATGATGATCTCGCCGATCATCTTCTGCACCATCGTGCTCGGCGTCGGCTCGGTCGCGAAGGCGGCGAAGGTCGGCAAGGTCGGCATCACCGCACTGGTCTACTTCATCGTGATGTCGACGTTCGCGCTCGCCATCGGCCTCGTCGTGGGCAACCTGCTGCACCCGGGCGCCGGGCTGCACCTCAACCCCGCCGACGTGTCCAAGGTGCACGACCAGGCCAAGGGCGCCGAGAGCGGCGTCGACTTCGTGCTCGGCATCATCCCGACGAGCTTCGTCTCGGCGTTCACCGAGGGCCAGGTCCTGCAGACGCTGCTGATCGCGCTGCTGACCGGGTTCGCGCTGCAGAAGCTCGGCCCCCGCGGCGAGCCGATCCTGCGCGGGATCGAGCACATCCAGCGGCTGGTGTTCCGCGTCCTGTCGATGATCATGTGGGCGGCGCCGGTCGGCGCGTTCGGCGCGATCGCCGCCGTGGTCGGCGCCACCGGCTGGGGCGCGCTGCGCAGCCTGCTGGTGATCATGCTCGGCTTCTACCTGACCTGCCTGGTGTTCGTGTTCGGCGTGCTCGGCGCGGTGCTGTGGCTCGGCGCGCGGGTGAACATCTTCCGGCTGCTCAAGTACCTGGGCCGCGAGTTCCTGCTGATCCTGTCGACGTCCTCTTCGGAGTCCGCGCTGCCGCGGCTGATCGCGAAGATGGAGCACCTCGGCGTCAGCAAGCCGGTCGTCGGCATCACGGTGCCCACCGGCTACTCGTTCAACCTCGACGGCACCGCGATCTACCTGACCATGGCGACGCTGTTCATCGCCACGGCGCAGGACGAGCCGCTGGCACTCGGCGAGCAGATCACCTTGCTGCTGTTCATGATCCTCGCGTCGAAGGGCGCGGCGGGCGTCAGCGGCGCCGGCATCGCCACCCTCGCCAGCGGCCTGCAGTCGCACCGGCCGGAGCTGGTCGACGGCGTCGGGTTCATCCTCGGCATCGACCGGTTCATGTCCGAGGCCCGCGCGCTGACGAACTTCGCCGGCAACGCCGTCGCGACCGTCCTCATCGGATCGTGGATGAAGGAGTTCGACCGCGGCAAGTCGCAGCAGGTGTTCGCGGGCAACGCCCCGTTCGACGAGGCGACCCTGCTCGACGAGGCCCCACCGCCCCCCGCCGAGGCGAAGCCCGAGCCGGTGGCCGCGGGCAGCTGACCCGTTTCGCGGCCGCCGGGTCTCCCTGCCCCTCGGCGGGCGCGAAACGCCGGTGTGCCGTGGTCCGTGAGCGTCCCCCGTGCCCACGGACCACGGCACACACTCAGGTCCGGGCCGGCTTTGCTTTGGTACCGGCCGGTTTTCAGCAGCCGGCGTGCCCGTCGTAGGCCTCACGCGCGACGGCGATCGCCTCGCGGTGCCGCCCGGCCCAGTCCACCAGCCCCGACAGGCTGTCGTAGAGCTCGCGCGCCATCGGCGTCGCCTCGTACTCCACGCGCGGCGGCACGGTCGGGTAGACGGTGCGCTCCAGCAGCCCGTCACGCTCCAGGTTCCGCAGCGTCAGCGTGAGCATGCGCCGGCTGATGCTGGGCATCGACCGCTCCAGCTCGGTGAACCGGGCCGGGCCGCGGGTCGCCTCCAGCAGGATGCCGATCGCCCACTTGCCGCTGATCCGGTTGATCACCTCGAGCACCGTGCACGCCGCGAGTTTCGCCGGGTCCACGGCGCCGTCCTGGTCGGTCACAGCGATGTTCCCCTGGGACATGAAAGTGCCTCCTTCCGCGCTGTCCGATGGTCACACAAGATGGTCGCTGTAACAAGAGATGCCCCAGGCACGACCTGGGGGAACTCTTCGATGACCGTTCTGGGAGGACCGAAATGCCGGAAGTCGCCCGTTCCCGGGCCGTGGCGCTGGGAGTGCTCTGCGCCGCCTCGATGATGGTGGTGCTCGACAGCAGCATCGTCGCGGTGGCCCTGCCGTCGATCCAGGCCGAGCTGAGATTCTCCGCCGCGGGGCTCGCGTGGGTGGTGAACGCCTACCTCGTCGCGTTCGGCGGGCTGCTCCTGCTGTCCGGCCGGCTGGGCGACCTGCTGGGCCGCCGTCGGGTGTTCCTCGCCGGGCTGGTGCTGTTCACCGCGTCGTCGCTGATGGCCGGGCTCGCCACGAACGCCGGGGTGCTCGTCGCGGCGCGGTTCGCGCAGGGGGTCGGCGGCGCGCTCGCGTCCGCGGTCGTGCTGGGCATGATCGTGACGATGTACCCGCCGGGCGCGTCCCGGGCCCGCGCGATCGGGGTGTACAGCTTCACGCAGGCGGCGGGCGCGTCGATCGGGCTCATCGCCGGCGGCGCGCTCACCCAGGCGCTGGACTGGCACTGGACGTTCTACATCAACCTGCCGATCGGCGTCGCGGCGCTGGTGCTCACGCTGCTCGTGGTCGAAGCGGACCGCGGCACGGGGTCGCGCTCGGGCATCGACGCCCTCGGCGCGGTGCTCGTCACGGGCGGCGTGATGCTGCTGGTGTTCGGCATCGCCGGGGCCGGCGACCACGGCTGGACGGCCGGGACGGTGCTGCCGCTCGCCGCCGCCGTGGCGCTGCTGGCCGGGTTCGTGCTGCGCCAGGCCCGCGCGCGAACGCCGCTGCTGCCGTTGCGGCTGCTGCGCGTCCGCGCGGTGGCGGGCGCGAACCTGACCATGGTGCTGATGGTGGCCGGGTTCCTCGGCTTCCAGTTCGTCACCGCGCTGTACCTGCAGAAGGTGCTGGGCCTCGACGCGCTCGGCACCGGCCTCGCGTTCCTGCCGACGCCGGTGATGATCGCTCTGTGCTCGCTCTGGCTGTCCGACCGGCTCAGCGCGCGGTTCTCCCCGCGGGCGGTGCTGGTGGCCGGGCTGGTGGTGGTGATCGTCGCGTTCGGGCTGCTGACCCAGGCGCCGGCCGAGGGCAGCTACTTCGTCCACGTGCTCCCGTCGCTGGTGCTGATGGGCTGCGGCGCGGGCACGGCGATCCCGGCCCTGATGGGACTCGCGATGTCGGCCGCCTCGCCCACCGACTCCGGCGTCACGTCGGGCTTGATCAGCACCACCCAGCAGGTCGGCGGGGCCATCGGCACCGCTGTGCTGGCCACCGTCGCGGCCTCGCGCACAGCCGGGCTGACCACCGCGGGCGTCTCGTCGCGGGAGGCGCTGACCTCGGGGTATCAGCTCGCGTACGGATTCAGCGCCGGGCTCGTGGCGCTCGCCGCGGTAGTGGCCGCGGTGGTGCTGGCCCGCCGTCCCCGAGCGGCGGAGGAGACGCCGGAGCTGTGCGTGGCGGGTCAGGCGAGGTAGGCCGCCAGGCCGCGGTGGCCCCGGCGCATCATCCACGCGTGGTTCGCGCGGAAGAACGGCCGGGCCACCACGTCCAGCTTGCGCAGCAAGGGTTTCCGGGCCCGCACCTGCTGCGTGATGACCAGTCGGGTGCCCTCGCCGACCGGCTGCACGTCACCGGTGAGGAAGCCCTCGAGGTCGCCGGTCAGCCGCACGCGGACGTGGCCCGCGTGCGGGTCCTGCTGCTCCCGGTGCATGGCGATGACGATCCGGTACGGCAGCTGCGAGCGGCAGACCAGCTCCGCGGTGTCGCCGTCGACCTGCCGCACCGACCGGACGTCCGCCCACCAGCACGGGTAGGACTCCAGGTCGACCACGGCGTCGAAGACGCGGGACGCGGGCGCGGCCGGGAGCCACCACGTGCTCCGGAACCGGTACTCCGCGCGCACGGCCCCGGCCCCGCTCAGACCCGGGCCGAGACCAGGTCGCGGCCGTCGAGCGTGACGATGCCGACCGAGCCGACGTCCCCGGGCGCCACGACCGCCGAACCGTCGAAGCCCGTCGACGACGCTTTCCCGGACACCTGCCAGCTGCCGGCCACCCACTGCTCGCCCGTCTTCGACGTGATCACGAGCTGGCACTTCTCGCCCACGGGAATGCCTTTCACCGCCACGTGCACCTTCACCCAGCCCGCCGCCGGGATCACCGACGCCGTCAGGCTCGCGCCCGTGGCGGCGTTCGTCGCGGCCACCTCGCGGGTGCCGGGCACCGGGGCCTGCGCGACCGGCGTCGGCGCCGGTGCTGTCTGCCTGCCGATCACCACCCCGCCGCCGACGGCGACCACCGCGATCACCGCGGCCGCCGCGAGGGTGAGCCCCCGGCGTGTCCCTTTCCGCTGTGGGGCCGGCGCCTCGGTACGGATCTGGCGCAGCGTGCGCTGGAGCAACAGGTCGCCGTCGTCGGGAGGGCCGTCGAGGAACGCCTCCGACGGCACGGCGTCGAGGGCTTCGCGCAACGGGCCGAAGTCCCGCAGCTCGGCGCGGCACTGCTCGCACGTCGCCAGGTGCCGTTCGAACTCGTGGGTGTCGGCCGGGTCCAGCGCGCCGAGGACGTAGGCACCGAGCTGCGTGTGCTCCTGTTCCACCGCGTTCATCCCACTGCCTCCGTTCCGGCGCTCACCATCGCCGCGCGCAACGCCCGCAGCGCGTAGTACGTCCGGGATTTCACCGTCCCGGGAGCGATCCCCAGCAACTCGGCCGCCTCGGCGACCGACCTCCCGCGATAGTAGATCGCCACCAGCACGTCGCTGTGCTCCGGCGACAGGCCTTCGAGCGCGCCCAGCACCGCCATCGAGTCGACCACCCTCTGCGCATGATCCCGCTGCACCGGCGGCGCGGCCAGCCCCTCCGGCTGCTCGGCAACCTCCGGCGGCCGCGACGCGCGGGCCCGCGCCCGGTCCGTGACCAGATTGCGCGCCACCGTCAACAGCCAGCCGCGCACCGACCCGCGACCGTCCACGGTCAAGTCACCGGCGTGCTTCCACGCCCGGACCAGCGTCTCCTGCACCACATCCTCGGCGGCCGCGGGGTCGCCCGTCAGCCGGGTCGCGTAGGCCAGCAGGCTCCGTCCGTGCTCGGTGTAGAGCCGCTCGACCAGCTCCTCACCCGCGACCCGCCGGGCCCGCCCACGTCCGATCGCCACCCTCGACCTCCTGGCGGTGTTCGGGGCCGGCGCGGTTAGTGCTGTGCTTTGGGACGCTGTGTGTCGGGATGCGGTGTCTCGGGCTGCTGCACCCTGGACCGCTGCATCTTGGGCCACTGCGACTCGCGCCGCCGCACCCTGGGCCACTTCACCCTGGACCGCTGCACCCTGGACCGCTGCACCCTGGACCGCTGCACCCTGGACCACTGCACCCTGGACCACTGCACCTCGGGGCACTGCGACTTGCGCCGCTGCACTTTGGGCCGCTGCACCTCCGGCAGCAGTGCCCCGGGGCACTGCATCTCCGGCCGATGCACCTTGGGCCACCGCACTCCGGACCGCCGTATCCCGGACCGTCTCGGCCCGGACCGTCTCGCCCCGGACCGCCGTGCCTCGGGCAGTCGCGGCCCTGACCTTCGCGGCCCCGGCCGCGAAGGTCGGTCGTCCCAGTGCCACCGCCGTGTTCACCCGGGAGCCGCCCCCTTTCGGTGTTCCGTGCCGGGTACGGATTCCCAGCACCCTCCACACGGACGCCGGCGCCGAACGGTTCACCGGCGTGGTCCCGGTCACCGGAACGTGTCTTGTCGCTCACGGGGCGCGGTTCCTAAGCTGGCCCGGCACCGCCGCCGCCAGCACGTTCCGGAGGCCTGCCGTGCCCGTGAAGTCCCGCCGCCCGACACTCGCGCCGGCCGCCTCGATCCCGCCAGCCAACCCGCGCACGGGGGCAGCCTCACTCGTGCGGGCCGATCGGCTCGCGCCGCCCGCCTTGCTCGCGCCGCCAGCCTTGCTCGCGTCGGCCACCCTGCTTGCGTCGGCCGCATTGCTCCCGCCGACCACCCTGCTCCCGCGGGCCGCCTCGCTCCCGCCGACCAGCCTGCTCACACGGGCCTCTTTGCTTGCGAAGGCCGGCTTGCACACTCTGGCCGCACTGTTCGCGCGAACCTCCCGGCTCACACAAGCCAGTCGGCTGGTGCCGGCCGCCCTGCTCGCATCGGCCGCCCTGCTCGCCAGCTGCTCGTCCCCCACACCGCCGACCGCCCCGTCATCAGCGCCGCCAATCGGCCAATCCCCGGCCCTCACCGCGACGCTGACTTCCCCCACGGACATCGTCCTGCGCTGGCCCGCAGCCGACCCCGGCGCGGCCGGTCACCGGCTCGAGTACGCCAACACTCCGGACGGCCCATGGACAACACTGCAGTTCCTGCCCCAGGACCAGACCAGCTACACCCACCCGAACCTGATCCCGGAAACGCCGTTCTACTACCGCCTCCAGCCGTTCTCAGGCCCGGTGTCAGCGGTGGTGAAGGTCGAATCCACCGCACCCAGCCGGCCCTCCAGCGCGGGTGCGTCCACCTCGGTCCGGACTCCCGGCGACGCCGCCGCCCCCACGGACCTGCACGCGACCCCGGGCGAGGACACCAGCGTGGTGTTCACCTGGACCGACCACACCACCGACGAAGCCGGCTTCCTGCTGGAACTCCGCAAGCCCGGCGCGACCGGCTTCACCCCCGTCGAGGTGACCGACCCGAACACGACGACCTGCGCCCTGTCCCTGCTGCCCGGCGAACAAGGCGCCGACTTCCGCGTACGCGCGCTCGCCTACGGCCCGCTGTCACCCGTCGTGCACCGCACCACCGGCAAAGACTGACCGCCGCGAGCGCCCCGGCCCCGGCGGCGGCTCCCGCGGGAACAGCCGCCGAGTGCGTCAGGCCGGGTTCAGCACGGTACGGAGGTACTCGCCGGTGTAGCTCTCCGGGACCTCCGAGAGGTATTCGGGCGTGCCCTCCGCGACGACCATGCCACCGCCCGAGCCGCCCTCCGGGCCCATGTCGATGACCCAGTCGGAGGTCTTGATGACGTCGAGGTTGTGCTCGATCACGATCACCGTGTTCCCCTTGTCCACCAGCCCGTTGATCACGCCGATCAGCTTGCTGATGTCCTCGAAGTGCAGGCCCGTGGTCGGCTCGTCGAGGATGTAGACCGTCTTGCCGGTGGAGCGCTTCTGCAGCTCGCTCGCCAGCTTCACGCGCTGCGCCTCGCCGCCCGACAGGGTCGGGGCGGGCTGGCCCAGCCGCACGTAGCCGAGGCCGACGTCGACCAGGGTCTGCAGGTGCCGGTGGATCGCCTTGATCGGCTCGAAGAACCCGGCCGCCTCCTCGATCGGCATGTCCAGCACGTCGGAGACGGTCTTGCCCTTGTAGTGCACCTCGAGCGTCTCGCGGTTGTACCGCGCGCCCTTGCACACCTCGCACGGGACGTAGACGTCCGGCAGGAAGTTCATCTCGATCTTGATCGTGCCGTCGCCGGCGCACGCCTCGCAGCGGCCGCCCTTGACGTTGAACGAGAACCGGCCCTGCTGGTAGCCGCGCACCTTCGCCTCGGTGGTGGCCGCGAACAGCTTGCGCACGTGGTCCCACACGCCGGTGTAGGTGGCCGGGTTGGACCGCGGGGTCCGCCCGATCGGCGACTGGTCGACGCGCACCAGCTTGTCGAGGTTGTTCAGCCCGTTGACCCGCGTGTGCCGGCCCGGCACCTGGCGCGCGCCGTTGAGCTTGTTCGCCAGCACCTGCGCCAGGATGTCGTTGACCAGCGTGGACTTGCCCGAGCCGGACACGCCGGTGACCGACACCAGGCAGCCGAGCGGGAACGACACGTCCAGCCCGCGCAGGTTGTGCTCCCGCGCGCCGACGACCGTCAGCTGCCGCTTCTTGTCGATCGGCCGCCGCAGGGCGGGCACCTCGATCCGGCGCCGCCCGGACAGGTAGGCGCCGGTGATCGACTCCTTGTTCTTCAGCATCTTCTTGTACGGTCCACTGTGGACGATGTGGCCGCCGTGCTCGCCCGCGCCCGGGCCGATGTCGACCACCCAGTCGCTGGAGCGGATGGTGTCCTCGTCGTGCTCGACCACGATCAGTGTGTTGCCGAGGTTGCGCAGCCGGGTCAGCGTCTCGATCAGCCGGTGGTTGTCGCGCTGGTGCAGGCCGATCGACGGCTCGTCCAGCACGTACAGCACGCCCACCAGCCCGGAGCCGATCTGTGTGGCGAGCCGGATGCGCTGCGCCTCGCCGCCGGACAGCGTGCCCGACGCGCGGTCGAGCGAGAGGTAGGTGAGCCCGACGTCGAGCAGGAAGCGCAGCCGCGCCTGGATCTCCTTGAGCACGGCGCCGGCGATCATCGCCTCGCGCGGGCCGAGCACCAGCTCGTCGAGGAACCGCGAAGCCTCGTCGATGGACAGCGCGCAGACCTCGGCGATCGAGCGCTCACCCTGGGTGCCGTGCTCCAGCGTGACGGCCAGGATCTCCGGCTTGAGCCGGGTGCCCTGGCAGGTCGGGCACGGCACCTCGCGCATGTAGCCCTCGTACCGCTCGCGCATGAACTCGGACTCGGTCTGCTCCTGGCGCCGCTCGAGGAACGGGATGACGCCCTCGAAGGCCGCGTAGTACGAGCGCTGGCGGCCGTAACGGTTGCGGTAACGGACGTGCACCTGCTCGTCGACGCCGTGCAGCACCGCCTTCTGCACCCGCGCCGGCAGCTTGCGCCACGGCGTGTCCATGCGGAAGCCGACGGCCTCCGACAACGACTCGAGCAGGCGGATGAAGTAGTCGGCGCTCTGGCCGCCGGCCCACGGCGCGATCGCGCCCTCGCCCAGCGACAGCTCGTCGTCGGGCACCACCAGCTCCGGGTCGACCTCCTTGCGGATGCCGATGCCGGTGCACTCCGGGCACGCGCCGTAGGGCGAGTTGAAGGAGAACGAGCGCGGCTCGAGGTCCTCGATCGCCAGCGGGTGCCCGTTGGGGCAAGCCAGGTTCTCGGAGAACCCGCGCACGCGGTGCGCGTCGTTCTCCGGCAGGTCGACGAACTCCAGCTCGACCAGGCCGTCGGCCAGCCGCAGCGCGGTCTCCACCGAGTCGGTGAGCCGCTGCCGCGAGCTGGTCTTGACGCTCAGCCGGTCGATCACCACGCCGATCTGGTGCTTCTCCTGCTTCTTCAGCTTCGGCGGGTCGGTGAGCGGGTGCACCGTGCCGTCGACGACCACGCGCGCGTAGCCCTGCTGCTGCAGGTTCTGGAACAGGTCGAGGTACTCGCCCTTGCGCCCGCGCACCACCGGCGCGAGCACCTGGAAGCGGGTGCCCTCGTCCATCTCGAGCACCTGGTCCACGATCTGCTGCGGCGTCTGCTTGCTGATCAGCTCGCCGCACTTGGGGCAGTGCGCCTTGCCCGCGCGGGCGTAGAGCAGCCGCAGGTAGTCGTAGACCTCGGTGATCGTGCCCACCGTGGAGCGCGGGTTGCGCGAAGTGGACTTCTGGTCGATCGACACCGCGGGCGAGAGGCCCTCGATGAAGTCGACGTCGGGCTTGTCCATCTGCCCGAGGAACTGCCGGGCGTACGCCGACAGCGACTCGACGTAACGCCGCTGTCCCTCGGCGAAGATGGTGTCGAAGGCGAGGCTCGACTTGCCCGACCCGGACAGGCCCGTGAACACGATCAGGCTGTCGCGGGGCAGGTCGAGATCCACGCCGCGGAGGTTGTGCTCGCGGGCACCGCGAACAACGAGGCGATCAGCCACGCCCACGTCCCTTCAGTTTCATTCTCAGCTGCGGAGGCCGGCCCGGTGGAAGTCCTGCACGAGCGGCCGCGTCCATGCTAGGACGGACCACCGACAAAAACGGGCTCCGCCGTCTCGACCTGCGGTTTTCCGGCTTCCTGGCGGGTGGCCGGGCCCCAGTGGGCGGGTCGCTCCGCCGGCCGGGACGCCGATGTCCGGCAGGAGCACAGGCCAGGAGGTGACCCGTTCCTGGTGCACCAGCTAGAGACGATACGAGACCCCGCCGAGGCCGGTGACCGCCGGGGCGACCCGCGAAGCCCAGTACAAGTCCTCCACGAGGATACCGATCACAACGAGCCACCGCCGGTACGAGCATCAACACCCGGACGAGTCACACCACCACACGATCGGTGCGAAATGGTCGCGGCGGCGTTCGTCACGAGCCGACGTGTGCGGGTGGAAGCGGCGGCGCCACCCCGGCTACCGTGTGCTCTCGTGAACATCGTCGACTCTTACACCGGGCACGTCGAACCGGGCGGCGACGCCGCGCGACGCACGCTGGACGCGCTGACCATCACGAAGCTCTCGGTCGGGCCGATGGACAACAACGCGTACCTGCTCGTCTGCCGCGCCGAGAACGAAGCCCTGCTCATCGACGCGGCGAACGACCCGGAGCGCATCTCGGACCTGATCGGGCACGGTCCGGAGCGCCCGGCGCTGCGCACCGTCGTGACGACCCACCAGCACCAGGACCACTGGCAGGCCCTGGGCGCGGTGGCGGGCGCGAACGGCTCGAACACCGCGGCGCACCCCCTGGACGCCGAGCCGCTGCCGATCCCCCCGGACTTCCTGGTGGAACACGGCGACGCGCTGAAGGTGGGCCAGGTCACCCTGGAGGTGATCCACCTGCGCGGCCACACGCCGGGCTCGATCGCCCTCCTCTACCGCGACCCGGCCGGCCACCCCCACCTGTTCACGGGGGACTCGCTCTTCCCGGGTGGTCCTGGGCGGACAACAAAACCCGAAGACTTCAACAGCCTGCTCGGCGACCTGGAGTCGAGGGTCTTCGGCGAACTCCCGGACGACACCTGGGTCTACCCCGGTCACGGCGACGACACCACCCTCGGCGACGAACGCCCCAAACTCGGCGAGTGGCGCGAACGCGGCTGGTGACCTCAGTTGGGGCCGGCTCTGACCTGCGCTGAGCGACTCCCTTGCCTTGGATCAGTCAAGGTCGCCGCCAGCACGGTCGAGGATGCCCGGTGACGGCTACCGCCGGACACCCTCGACCGTCTCGCGAACGTCCACAACCGCGGTGCCGCACCTGACAACCGTGGAACTTCAGCCCCTCCGGCGCCAAGAAGCTCCTGCCACCGCGCCTTTATGCCACCAGCGCAGACTCTTCCACGTCTTGGCGCAAGTCGTCAGCTGTCGTCAGAACTCGAGGCGATCAGCCCTCGGCACCTACCGATCACGCGGCAGTACGCAGTCGTTTTGCTTCAGCCTTGGCCATGAACGGGATCTCGGCGAACGTGAGCTTGGTTCGAAGGTGACGGCTCTCGCGCTCAAGACGAAGCAGCCCGATCTGCGACATCGTGAAGAGCTGGTCCACGTCCCACGCACGGCCAGCGATCGCCAACACGATGCCCGACGGCTCGGTTCGGAGCCGCGTACCGTCGATTTCAGACACCTTGGCATTCAGCTGCTGCAGGGCCTCCGGCTCCTCCCTCAGCGACCAAGCAGCCGTACTCGCCTGTGTGTAGAGGTGGCTAGCCGCCGTCGCGCGCCCGAGCCACTTGATGTGCACAAGTTCGTCGCCCGGCCCGACTACATCACACAGCTCAAACCGCGGGTGGAACGGAGTCCGGGCCAGATTCCTGTCGAGGCACACGTAGCCCGGCTGCTTCGCGACCAGTTCGCAGTAGCGGTGCTCATCATCCCGCTTGCTCGTAGGCACCCACAGCGGGAATGTGAGGTCTGCACGGTGAGTGAGCAGGTCGGCGACCTGTGATCGAATCTGCTCGAGGTATCCGTCGCCGATGCGGTACCAATCACCCTGGTGGTAGCAGTACTTCGCACCGTCGACCGAGGCTTCGAACGCGAACCACTTCCGCAGAGGCGTCACCAGCCCCGTTTCTTCGACACCTTCGTCGTCCGCGCAGACGAATACGCGTCCGTTGCGCAGTACTTTGACTCGACGTGCCTGATCGATACTGGCGAAACGATTTGCCAGGACGGTCAAGTCGTCGTCGGGAGTGAACACCACCGGTCCGCCGCGCCCGAACTGCTCAACCCTGAACGACCCGGCCGCTTCGACGTCACGAGTGACGGCAGACGGCCACGCCAAGCCGAAGGGGCCGGCGAACTGGTCGCCTCCCAGAGCCCTGGCCAGCAATCCCTCGAGCTGATCGATGAGCCGGCGGTTGCTCTTGTCCACCCGACGCACCTGAGCAAGCACACGCAATGCCGAGTGCTCGTCCGGTTCGTCGACGATCGTTGTCAGCGCGTTCAAATCCCTGAGCAAGGACCCCGGGGAGCTCGGCAACGGCACCGACAGTGAATTCCCGGCCCGGATCTGGTGGAAACGATGAGTTTCAACCTCGTAGGTGAGGCCGTCGAGGGCGGCCGGCCCTGACACTCGGGTCACGACCTCGCCGTAGGGCTCGATGCCGAAGCCACCGAGGTCACTGCCGCCGGGGAGCGACGTCAACGTAGACCGCGCCGAAGCGTCAAGCGCCGCACTGAAGACGGAGCCGATCCGCTCGGCGTTGAGCCTCCGGATCCCGAACAGCAGACCGAAGGCCTGATCGATCAGTTCGTCTTCGATCAACTGGTACCCGGATCCCCACGTCAGCGCGTAAGTCCAGTCGCCTACGGGCAAGAGAAGTACCGCATACGGCTGACTACCGGGCATGTCGAGCCGGTAGCCAGTGAGAGATTCGACGTGGACGGACCAGGTCGGTCGTTCTGATCGGCGGGTACCGACGACCAAGTGCCCGACGACATCTCCGACCTCGACCGGGGCGTCGTACTCGACGCCATCGGTGGATGACAGCAGGCATTGGGCCAGTTTTCGGCCGCCTTCAAGGCGGTAGACCGTCGTCTGACGGCAAGTGGTGCGCAGTGGCATGATCTTCTTCCCGAAACAACAGGGCTCGGGCATCGTCGTGTAAATCAGTACTGGCGCATCACGCGCATCAGTCCTAAGCTCACGACGATCCCTAGCTTGAGCAACTTGGTGTGGTTCAGCTATTCAGTTGGGACGTCACGCGGCTCCTTGTTGGCGCAAGGAGCCGCGTACCCCGCTCATGACGCGTGGCGCATCTTCAGGATGAGCCCGCCGGAGCCGTTACCGTTGGGTAGCGAGTTCTTAGACGGTGAGCGGCGTCACCCTAACGACGAGCGGTTGCCACCTGCGGTTAAACCAGTCAGTGGCATACCGCCCGAGACCTGTCACTGCGCGTCGCGATCGATCTTCAAGTTTCACTGGAAGTAGTGAACCTTCTAAGAAGGCTCGGCCAGCTCGCGGACCGCACTAGACAGGCTCGAGGATTCCGACACAGCTTGGACCGTCCTTCCGCGATGATGTAGGGCAGCGGCCCGTCCCCCTACAACGGGCCGCCACGGACAACAATGCGCGACGACGCGGGAACGAAGCTGTCGCAAACCTGGAATGCCCTGGTCGAAGCTCGGCAAGTAGCCCAAAGACGAAGGAGGACACGCACAGCCATGCCCGTGGCGTTCCGCATCCTCGGTGACACTGAGGTGCTCATCGACGGCGAACAGAGGGCCATCGGCCACTCTCGCCAGCGCAACGTCCTGATCGCGCTACTGGCCGACGCGAACCACGCGGTCACCGTTGAGCAACTGGTCGAGCGAGTGTGGGGCGAAGGCGCTCCCCACCGGCCTGTCAGCACCCTCTACACCTATGTCTCCCGCCTACGGCGAGCGTTGGCAGGCATTGACGAGATCGCAATCGCAAAACAAGGCGGCGGGTATGTACTTCGAGTCGATCCGATGTGCGTGGACCTACATGTCTTTCAAAGCCTCGTAGCCAAGGCCGCCGTCAGCGACGACGTCAGCAGGTTGGCGTTGCTCGACCAGGCACTGGCACTCTGGCGGGGTCCGATGCCGGATGGTCCGGACACGACGTGGTTCGTCGAGCTGCGCGAACATGCGCACCGCCAACGCTGGACGGCGACGTTGGACCGCACTGACCTGGCCCTGCGTGGTCATGGCCAGACTGTCTCGCTTCCAGACCTCACCATGCTGGTCCAGAAGCATCCAGTGGACGAACGCCTCGCCGGGCAGTTCATGATCGCCCTCGACCAAAGCGGAAACCGAGGCCACGCTCTTCAGCATTACGTGCAGATCCGTCGCCATCTTGCCGACGAGCTCGGAGTGGATCCGAGTCCTGCCCTTCAAGCAATCCATCAGACGATCTTGACCCGCGAGGTCGAACACGCGGCCACTCGGCCGATCTCGACAGAGCCTGCCCCATCGGCCGTCACAGCGCGGATGCTTCCGGCCCAACCGCGGTCGTTCACCGGCCGCGAAGACCAGATCCGTCAATTGTTGCGCGACGTGACACCCGATCATCGCGGAACCGACGACGTCTCCCCGTCAGGGATCTGCGCTATCGACGGTATGGCCGGAATAGGCAAGACCGCGCTCGCTTTGCACGTAGCCCATCGTGTAGCCGACCAGTTTCCCGACGGGCAGTTCTTCCTCGACCTCCAGGCCCACACGCCTGGCCAAGTTCCCCTCGATCGCGATGATGCTCTGTCTCTCCTGCTAACTGCCGCAGGGGTCGATCCGAGCGCAATCCCGGTCGATCTCGCCGCACGTTCCGCGCTTTGGCGAGACATCACGGCCAAAAAGGCCGTACTGATCGTCTTGGACAACGCAGCCGATCACGACCACGTTCGCCCCTTGCTACCGGACTCTCCGCGGTCGTTGATTCTGATCACCAGTCGCCGCCGCCTCGAAGCGATCCAGGACACTGAGTCACTGTCTCTAGCCGTACTGCCACCCGTCGAAGCTCAGGACTTGTTCGTTCGTGTCTCCAGAACGTGCGAGGAACGCCCCGAATTGGTCGAAGCACTGACAGAGCTCTGCGGACGCCTCCCGCTGGCCATCACCCTGCTGGCCGGCCGGCTGCGGCACCACCAGTCGTGGACGTTGCAATACCTCTTCGACAAGGTCACCAACACTCGAGACCGACTCACTGAACTGCGAGCAGAGAACCTGGGCGTGGCAACCGCCTTCGACCTGTCCTATCAGAACCTGCCCGCCGACCTCCAGCGCCTGTTCCGCCTACTGGGAAACCACCCGGGGCCTGACATCGATGTCCATGCGGCCTCGGCTCTCAACGGTTGCGAGGCGGCGACGACAACCGAACAACTCGACGCGCTCTACACACACCACCTGATCGAAGAACCGACTCCAGGCCGATACCGATGCCACGACCTCGTCCGCCACTACGCCCGCACGCTGGCGATCAGCGACGACACGGCCGAAGACCGCGACCACACCCTCGCCCGACTGACCGCCTACTACCTGCATACTTGTGTTGCCGCGAACTTGTACCTGCCCCAATCGCTGACACCGCTGCCGGTCCCCGCCAATCCAGCCAATCTGACAACTCGGACCTTCACCAACGCTCCCGACGCCTACCGCTGGCTGGAAGGCGACTACCCCAACGCTGCAGCCTGCGTCACTCATCCCTCGGCCCGAAACAACATTCGTGACACCATCGCATTGTCAGGCGCAGTTTTTCCCTACCTCCGACTTCGTGGCTTCTGGCATCTCGCACTCACAGTGAACCAGTCAGCCCTCGCTACTGCGCGTGCCGTCCAGGATCGCCGCAGTGAAGCGCTGGTGCTGAGCCGCCTAGGGCATAACCAGGTCCTGACCGATGATTACCCCAGCGCAACGCAAAATTTTCTGCAAGCGCACGAGATCTTCATTCACATCAAGGATCTCGCTGGTCAGGCCGTTGCCCTGCACCACCTGGGAAGCATGCGTTACCTCACCGATGACGTGCTGGGTTCGGCTGAACTTTTGACTCAAGCACACACGCTTTATTCACAGGTCGGCGACCTTCGCGGCATGACCCAGACTCTGGTAGACCTCGGCCAGGTCCAATACCTGACCGGTGCATACGAAGCTGCCTTGGAGAACCTTCACTCAGCTTACGAGATGTCTTTCAGACTAAGCGATCGCGGTTGCCAATCGGCAGCTCTCAACAATCTCGGTCAAGTCCATTATCTCATCGGCCAACGAACCCTCGCAGCAGAGCAACTGGCGCAGGCCTACGTCATCTCACTCGATCTGGGAGACCGAATCGGACAAGCGCAAATCCTGGTAGACATCGGGCAGATCCACTACAGTGAAGGAAGATTCGACGAAGCGCTCACGACCCTCGACACTGCTAGAGCTATATTCGTTGAACTCAACAACAGGCTAGGTCACGCGCACAGTCTCTACCACATCGGAAAGATTCAGCACCAGCAAGGAGAATTGACGACCGCACGCACAAATCTCAACCAATCCCACGCATTCTATTTACACTTGAGAAACAACGTCGGCCTTGCTGAAGTCAACAATGAACTCGGGGAAATATCATCCAGCGAGCAGATCTTCCATGAGTCGCTCGACCATCATCGCGAAGCTTTGCACCTGGCGCAGCATTGTGGACTAAAGGCCGAAGAAGCGCGTGCGCTTCGAGGAATCGGCAAGTCCCTCACTGCATACGGAAACCACAAGGAAGCCGAGGAAATCCTCACTCGCGCTCACGTTATCCACGCGTCGCTGGGAACCGCCAGGGGGATATAACCTGATGCGCATACGAGTCCGCACAGGTCAGTGTCGCCACCCCGGCTTCAACCGCGACGAGCTTGAGCCACAGACACACTGCTGCCCCAGCGGCCCTGCGGACCCCTTGCGGTTCAGCGGGACACCACTCGGCGCGGAGCAGCCGAAGCTGGCCGAATGGCGCGAACGCGGCTGGTGAGCTGAACTGGTCGGGCAGGGGCCGCCTCCCTCCCGGGGGGACCCCGTTCGTCGGGGGCCGCAGCGCTGTGGTCCCCGACGGAGGCCGGTGAGCCCTAGAGCCGAGCCCGGTCGAGCACCTCCTCCGGCGTTAGCGGGCTGCGCGGGTGATGGCTCAGACAGAGCGGGGTCAGAACCTTCTGCATGCTGAAATTCTCCGCGGTGACATAGAACTCGCCCGACGACAGCCGGCCGAGGTCGTGGAGGTCGCGCCCCTTGCTGCGGGCCATTTCCCTCGTCGCCTCCAGGTGTGCCGGCGAGTTCTGGCGGCCGAAGAACTGCGTTGTCGCGTTGCCGGCCACCCGATTGTGCACGGCTTTCGGTGCCTGGGTGGCGAGAATCAGCCCCAGGCCGTACTTCCGCGCCTGCGACGCCAGCCGGATGCTGCTCTCGGTGCTGGGCGTCTTGCCCGCGGACGGGGCGAGGTCCTGCGCCTCGTCCATCACGAGCAACCCGCCCAGCGGGCGGTCGCCGGCCGGATGCCGTTTGATCCACGCGAACAGCTCCACCTGCAGCCGATTGACGAAGATCTGACGCTCCTGCAGCGAGGAGAGCGCGTCGAGATTGACCACCGAAACGCGGGCCTTCTTCCCGGCCGACGGCGCCAGCAGCTCCCCGGGGTCGACCGGATCGCTCGTACCCTCCAACGAGGGGTCGTTCACCTGCGCGGCCCGCAAGGTGTTCGCCAGATCGGCCGCGATCACGGCAGCGTTGTCCTGCGTGCTCACGCCGTCCGGCAGATCGGCCAGGACGGAGATGAACGCGTTCAGGTCCCGGCCCCCGGTCTTGCCGTAATACCGCAAGGATTCTTTGAGCACCGCCCGGCTCCGTATCATCTTCGCCGTGGTTCCCTCCACCCGCGCACTACGGGCCAGCAGGCTGACTCCCTCGCGGATCGCGAAGTCGAACTCATCGACATCGTCGCGCACTTCACCGAAATCAGGCAGGGGCGGGAAGGCCAGTGGGCGGCCGGTTCTCTTGCCCGGGGTCCACACGATCACCTCAGTGTCGTCGAGGTATCGCCGCGCCTTCTCGGCATCCCCCTGATGCCAGCTTTCCGGCACCTGCGGCCACGCATCGCCGAGACGCGTCAGGTCGTTGTTCGGATCGAGCACGATCGAGGAAACACCGAGGAGCGCGCACTCTTCGACAAGCCGGCGGATCAGCACCGTCTTACCCGTCCCGGAGCCCGCGAAGATCATCACGTGCTTCCGCAGCGATTCCAGCGGGATGCCGACCACAGCCTGATCAGCCACGAGTCTTCCCACCGGCACCATGGGCACACCGTCGTCAGGCTCGGCCGCCGGTTCCGGGAGCCCGGCCGCCTGCACGGCGGGAACATCGTCGAACGCCGTGTGCTCCCGCCGCGGCGTCTCCGGCAGGACCGTCGAGAACAGCTCGGTACCGGCGGACGGTTGCCTCGCCGCGAGCCAGTCGTACAGGCCGGGCCTCTTCTCCTCCAGCATCACCCGTAACGCGGAGAAGACCCGTAGGTCAGGCTCCGTCAGGGGCACTGACAGGCCACCGGCGTCGCTGAGCTGCTTGAGGTGCTCCTGAGTGGCCGCCCCCCGTGACCACGGGACGTTGCGGACGAGCACCAGCTTGCGATGCGGCAGCTGGATCCCGGACTCCTTGATTGCCTTCTTCAACCGGCTGACCGCCGCCCCGGGGTTGTTGCTGGCGACCGCGCGGAACGACCAGTGCTCCTCGGCCTCCTCTTCCGCGTCGATCGTCAGGCGAAGCCGGGCGTGCAGAAGCGCGGGCTGGGTCGTGGAGACCGGGTCCACCGACCACTCTTTCTCCGAACCTCGCTCCAACGTCCACGCGGTCAGCCCGGCCGAAAGCAGGCCCGGCACCAGCCGGTCCTCCATCGTCGCGTTGAGCGGATCGGTCACATCGGCGCCCCGCCTCAGCTCTTCGAACCGGTTGTCGAAGGGCGTCAGGTCGGCCGTGATCGGTACGGACAGCTCGCCGGAAAGGAAACCCCGGTCCGGCGGGCTCTCGACCGCTGCTTCGGCGAAGGCGGCCAGGTCGTGGATCTCCCCATTCCGCAGGCAGAATTCGACGTGCTGGTCGATGCGGTTCAAGATCTGGCGCGGGGTGTACTGCTGTACATCGGCGAAGGCCGACTCCCCCACCGGCCAGGTTTCGTGGGGCGGGACGAAGCCGATCCGCGAGAATGTGTGGGCCAGTCGGGAGAAGACGAGCTGTCGCCCGGTCCGGCGGTCGGGGATGCGGGAAAGCGGCTGTGACGGGAAAAACCGGTCCTTGACCGTATCGGGGGCTTTGTCCCTGATGGTGTCCCAGGTATGCGGCAGACAGGCGACGATCGTGAGCGTACGACGGGTTTCCTCGCGCAACTGCATGAGGCCGTTCGCGATCTCGCCGATCATCACGTCGACAGCCCCTTGCTTCCGGGATTTCTCCAGGCCGGCCGTCTCCTTGTCCGACATGGCAACGAGCGTGTCGATCTGGTCGACCGCGATGACACTCGGTCCGGTGAGCGAGAGCAGCTTCGACACTTCGGACACCACCTGCTGCGGGGTCGGTGGACGGGCGCGGAAGCCCCACCGCGTCCGTTCCTCGACGGCAAGTTCGGCAGGCGAAGTCAGATAGTCGCGGCCGATGGTGTTGAGCCCGGGGTGTGCGCAACCGAATAGCGCGAGCGCCCGGAACGTGTCCTGGCACTCCATCATCACCCGTCGGTCGAACCGCCGCAACGCGATGATGAGCTCGTCGAGGTTCTTCGGCTCCAACCGCTCTTCTCCGAGAAGCGGGGCGATCAGCAGCGACGGCACGCCAGCCTTGGTGACCAGCCGGTTGAGGAAGGTGCCCAGCTGGCTCTGTCCCTCTTCGCCGTCTTGGATCAGTCCCTTCTGCAGCGAGTCGACGATGGTCGACCAGAAGTCGTCGCAGCTGCCGAGGTTGCTCAGGAAGAAATAGCCCCCGCGCGTCCGCAGTTGCTGCCGGATCCAGCCGAGCAAATGGGTCTTTCCCGCCCCTTTACGACCGCGGAGCACCACACCGATCGGGCTCCGGCCGTTGCCGTCCCTGGCGTCACGAACGCCCTTGAGGATCATCGCCTGCGCGTCGGCGTTCAACGACCCGATGTGGACCGGCGGGTCGGTCCACACATCCTCCTGGGTGAGGGTCGTCTCGAAGTGCAGCTCCTTCAGCGCGTCCCGCTGCTCCGAATCCATCATTCCGCCATCGCGATCAGGTGGTTGTCCTCACCGCCGATTCGGACCGCGGCCGCACGATCGGCGGCAGTGAGAGTCTTCTGGTTGGACTCGGGTATGAGCGTGACATCCTTAGCGCCGTCGAGTGCGATCAGCACCTGATCGACTTCCTCGCGCGGGGCCTCACCCAGCATGGAACGCAGGTCGGTCAGGCTGACCCAGGCGCTCGGCTCATCGGCCAGCTCGTGGTATCCCTTGCGGATCAGTTCGGCAAGGTCGACGAAGACCTCGGTCACCCCGATCTTCCGGCGCTCGAAGAACGCGTCCAGCCGGGAGAAGACCAGATAGAGGACCCGCTCGAGCGGTCTGGCGTCTTCGGCGGCGCTCTCCGACAGCTCGTCTTGGCACCACCGCCAGCCACGATCGGTGAGGCTGTGGCGGAAGGCAGGCCCGACCTTCACACTCTCCACCAGTTGCTGCTCGTTCAGGCCGCGGCGGTCCGCTCCCACGAGTGTGAGGCCGCAGAGAGCGCGAAGCTCCGGGTTCGTCACGTCACGAGCCAGCGCCATCAGCGCGAACAGCACTTCACGCTGCGACAGCTTCAGCTTGTCCTCCGGCATTACGCCACTCCTTCTGCCTGTGTCGATGTCGAAGTACGGGTCAGTCGAGTACGTCGAAGCCCGTCGCGTCGGAGACGCGCAATTCGGTTCGCCTGCTGTGGATGGTCACGACACCCTCGACGCGGACACGACGCTCCTGGAGTTGCGCGCCCAGAGCGGCGTCGTAGACAGCGCGGTCGGGCAGCCGCACGTGGAGCACTCGTCGCGAGGTGCCGGCCAGTGGTGTATCGGCCCGGACGTCGATCGTCCATTGATCGCCGTCCGGCTGGTCGCGGTGCAGGGTTTCGATGAGGCCCGTCGCGGTGATGACGGGCTGGGTGTCCAGGGCCGGAGTCGCGGTATGGGGGAGCCTTTCGTCGGTCACGCGGAACTGGCGGAGCTTCTCGGCGGTCGCGCGGAAGCGGGGCCCGGCGTCCTCCTCGAATCGGTACGTCGCCTCCGGCACGTCTGACGGCAGGCTGCGTGACCAGCCGAAACCGATCTCGAACGGACGCGCTCCGGACTCGTCGGCCAGCTCGCCCAGCGCCTCACACAGAGCCGGCGACAGCGAGTCCGGTGACGGCTCTCTCTGGTCGCTCAGCAACGAAACCGCGCCGTGCAGCTCGCGGGTCACGAGCCGGCCCAGCGGCGGCCGCTGATCTTCCGGCGCGTCGAGCGGCACCCGGACCGGGATGATGTAGCTGCCGGGGCGGCCCGCGCCGATCTGGATCCCGGCCATGAACCGGTCGACGTCCGCCGTGCCGCCCCCGAAAACCGCGGGGTTCCGCTTGAAAACAGCACGAGTCGCCTCCAGGAAGGTGTCGCCGACGCCGGCGATGACACCGAGCGTCTGCTTCAAACTCGCGAAGCCGGAGGACGGTCCTGTCGGGAAGATCGTGAACTGCTGGGTGTCGGCCGGCGCGGAGCTGATCTCCTGGGCGATGTCATCCCGCGTACGGCCCTCCACCATGACGAGCACGTCGAGGATCTCCCGCACGCGCAACGCTCCATCGCCCATGCCGTCCCGGGCGGGGACCAGGACGTCGGCACCCTCGCGCGTCCAGATCGACGCACCGCGCCACTGGAGCGGGCGGAGCTGCCAGCCGGTTCCCCGCAGGTAGTCCGCGATATCCGAGACGCCGAGTTCAGCCCGCATGCGACGCCCCGTCGAGCGGCTGCACCGAGCAGACCAGCGCGCGCAGGCTGCGGACGGTCAGCACGTTGGCGACCGGCACCCGCACGGGGCGGCTGCGGTCGGGGCTCGGCTCGTCGACGGGGGCCTCGTCGCGGCCCGACCAGTAGTAGGCCAAGTGCCGGAAGAGCATTCCGTCCGTGCGGAATTCGGCGTACTCCTCGATTTCCTGCGGGACCCTGACCAGCACCAGATAGCGCGGGATGGTGAAGTCGTCGCCCGCGATCCGGTTGAATTGCACCTCTGTGATTCCGGCGAAGTCCCATTCCGCTGCGGATGGCACCTCGCGCGGGTCCGGCCACGCCCGAATCTGCACTTCGATACCCGGCGAAGCGACGCCGTTCACGCGGCCGGGGAAACGAATACCGAGGTCGATTCCGTCGCGCTCGAGGTTGTAGGCGCGCACGAACAGGCCGGCCGCGGAGGCGAGCGTGCGGACGTAGTCCTCGCCGAAATTACCGTGACGACCCAAGGCTTCCAGCACACAACCTCCCCCGGCTGTGATCATGAAGAGCGGCGGAGGAGAGCTTACGCGGCGGCCTATTGGCTGTCAGCGGCCGAAACCCGGATGGCCCACCGGCGGCAACGATCGAGAAACGAAACCAGGTGACGAACCACAACCTCATTCCGGGTACTGATTCCCGGACAGAACCGCGACAGAAACCGGAAAAGCGCAGGTCCGCCGGGTCGCGTCGGCCACGCACGCGACCCGGCGGAATGATCGACTTCACTCTTGACGCTTATTTACGGCGGGAATTGTCCCGCCCACGCGCGGACGGGAAATGGCACAATCGGCGGCTTTACCCGCGCTCGTACGGCACCTTCTCCCCCGCTTCCACCGCGAACGGCAGGCGGTTGCCCTCGGGCGGGAGCGGGCAGGTGGCGAAGTCCGTGAAGGCGCAGGGCAGGTTGACGGCGCGGTTGAAGTCCAGCGTGACCGTGCCGTCGGCGGACGGGGTGGCGACCGGGAGCGAACGGTTGGCCGCGTACGTCGTGACGCCGCTGGTGGCGTCGGTGAAGAGAATGCTGAGGCCGCCGTTCTTTCCGTTGAACGCGGTGAGCGTGTGCTCCTCGCCGCCAAGTGTGAAGCGGACCAAGCCGGGCGCGGTGTAGACGTGGCTGAGCCCTTCGACGACAGCGCCGACGGTCGTGGGCCGCGGCGAGTCGAACGGCTCGAACCGCGCCGTCACGACCCATTCCGGGTCCGGCTCGTACGACGGGACGCCGTGGAAGGCCCCCAGCACCGGCGCCTTCGGGTCGTGCACGCGGATCAGGTACCCGGACCGGCGGGCGATCTCGACCTCGAGGTCACCGGCCGTCACCCGGGTGCCGGCGCCGCTGTTGACCAGCTCGAACCGGCGCACGGCGGTGATCGGCTCGCCGTCGTGGACGAGTTCGCCCCCGCTCGGGTCGACGTACGCGGCGTCCGCGTCCTGCCACCAGCGGCCGGGCAGCCCGGCGTATTCGCGCGGGGCGTCCTCCAGCCAGTCGAGCGAAACGAGCGCCAGCCACCCGTACGGCTCAGCGAGGTCGGTTTCGCGCTGGGTCTTCCAGTCCTGCCACTCGCGGGCGAAGTCCACGGTCATCATGTGCCCCTTCCGTCGGCTCTGCTGCTGCCAGGGGAACGTCCGGGAGCGCGGGGCATTCCCGTTCCCAGCATGCGGGCACACCACTCGTAACGGACCGCGTCCGGCGGGCGACTACCTGGCGCTACCAGGAGGTCGACGATGTGGTCGCTGTTCACCAAGAAGGCACCGGCGGTGGCCGCGCCACCACGGCCGGCGGCCGTGCGGACGCCACCGCCACCGCCGCGGAACGCGCCGAAGTACCTGCCCTTGCCGGACGACGGACGGTTCCCGGTCGCCGGGGAATCGCACTACCAGCCGGCCCTGTTCGCGGCTGCGCGTGGCCAGGTCGCGGGCCAGGAATTCGACGAGCACCTCCCCGTCACGGCGGCGCTCACACCCGAGCCCGAGAACGAGTGGGACCACCAAGCCGTACGCGTCGACGTCCTGGTCGGCGGGCGGCCGTTGAAGGTCGGCTACCTGCCACGGGAACTCGCCGCCGAGTACCAGCCTTCGCTGCTCACTCTGCGGGAACGCGGTCTCGTGGGCACGTGCGCCGCGCGGATCACCGGCGGCGGCGAGAGGTTCTACGGCATCTACCTGCACCTCTCCCGGCCGCGCGATCTGCAGGTCGCGCTCGGGCTCGCGGAACCGTTCGTCGCCCGCCGGACGGAGGGCGCCGTCCTGCTGCGCAACGACTGGTCGTGCACGGTGACCCAAGAGCACGCGCACCAGGACGTGCTGGCGCGCTACGCAGCGGCTCCCGGCGACGAACCGCGGGCCGTGATCGCGTCCCTTTCCTTCTGCCGCATCGAAAGCGGGAAGTACCGCGGGCAGGAGGCGATCGAGGTCCGGCTGGACGGGGTGCGCGTCGGCCAGCTGACCCACGCCATGTCCCAGCGGTACGGTGACCAGGTGCGGGCGCTGGCCGGCCAGGGGCTCGCAGTCACGTGTGAAGCGTTCACGATCAGGACCGCCAAGGGCGTCGAGGTCGAACTGCGCATGCCGCCGGGCCGGTGAACCGATCGCGCGGGGTGCGGCCGCGGGCCATGCGGCCGAGCCTCCGCGGCTTCCGCCGGCCGGATCGGTAGGGTCGCCGCGTGGCGGAGGACAACGAACAGGCCGTGGAGATCTACACCGACGGCGCCTGCAGCGGCAATCCCGGACCCGGCGGCTGGGGCGCGTACCTGCGGTACGGCCGGCACGAGCGCGAGCTGTACGGCGGCGAGACCACGGTGACCACCAACAACCGCATGGAGCTGATGGCGCCGATCCAGGCGCTGGAGAGCCTCAAGCGCCCGTCGGTGGTGCGGATCTACACCGACAGCACCTACGTGCGCAACGGCATCACGCAATGGGTGGCCCGCTGGAAGAAGAACGGCTGGCAGACCCAGGCCAAGCAGCCCGTGAAGAACGCCGACCTCTGGCAGCGCCTCGAATCCGCAGGCGAGCGCCACCAGGTCGAGTGGCTGTGGGTCAAGGGGCACGCGGGCCTGCCGGAGAACGAGAAGGCGGACCAGCTCGCCGTGCGCGGCGCGAAGGAAGCCGCCGAGTCCGGGGTACGGCGCGCCCGGGCGTGATCCTGGCCGGACCAGCCTGACCTCGGCCACTGAGCCCGGGGACCGACGCGCTCGCGTGTGACCTCCGAAGTGCGCCCTACCCGGGCATGATCGTGGCCGGACCAGCCTGACCTCAGCAGCCTGGGACCGGCGCGCTCGCGTATGACCCCGAAGCCGCGCCCCGCCCAGGCGCGCCCCAGCCCGGGCACATCCCCAAGCCCACCGCACCCGAGTCGATCCCCGTCTACCTCGCGCCCACCGACAATTTTTTTTGTCTTGACAACCACAACCTTCGGCAAGCAAGCTGAACGCACCCGAAGGAAGGATCACCAAAATGCCGAAGCACACCACCGTCGCCGAGTACGTCGCCGCGCAGCCAGACGGGCTGCGGGACGTGCTGGAGCAGCTCATCCCCCTCGTCGACGCGGCGATGGGCGGGGCCGGGGCGCTCTGGCACGGGGCACCAACCTGGAGCGCGGGCGCCGCGCCGGGCAAGAGCCCGGTCTGCATGACCAAGGCGTACAGCTCGTACATCGCCTTCACGTTCTGGCGCGGGCAACTGCTCGGCGACACCAAGGGCGGCATCCAGCTCGAACCCGGCGCGCGCGAGATGGCGCACGTGAAGCTCCGCAGCCTCGACGACATCGATCCCGCGTTGTTCGCCACCTGGATCGCCCGCGCGAAGGAGCTGGAGACACAATCGGTCGTGTGAGCACCTCCTGCCCCTGCGGCCTCGGCGAGCCGTACGACCTCTGCTGCGGCCGGTTCCACGACGGAAGCCGGCCCGCGCCCACCGCCGAGCTGCTGATGCGTTCGCGTTACTGCGCGTTCGCCGTCGGGGATACCGCGTACCTGCTCGAAACCTGGCACCCGACGACCCGGCCGAAGCGGCTGCGGCTGGACGACGGGCAGAAGTGGACCGGGCTGGAGATCATCGGCCGCACCGGCGGCGGGCTGCTGCAGAACGAGGGCACCGTCGAGTTCCGCGCGCACTACCGGCTCCAGGGCCGGTCCGACGCGCAGCACGAGAACAGCCGCTTCGTCCGCGAAGCAAGTCGCTGGTTTTACCTCGACGCGCTCTGAAAGCGTGCTAAACAAAGCGGCGATGGGGAAACTGACCCGCCGCACCCGGGCCAAGGCGGACTACCTGACCTTCGTCGGCTCCGGTGAGTGGCCGGTCGCCGTGTCCGCGATCGGCGTGGTCCTCGGCGTCGTGACGGTGCTGCCCAGCGCGTTCGGCGTGGCGCTTTCGATCGTCGCGCTGGCACTGGGGATCGTGACGCTCGTGCGTGACGTCCGCCTGCTGCGCCGGCGCTGGGCCGGTTACGAGTTCACCGCCATCGCCGCCCCGTTCCCGACGGCCGAGCTGCCGCCGCCGCCCGCGTACCCGGGCGCGGAGTACCTCGCCGTGCCGGCCCGGGGTACCGCGCTGGTCAGCGCCGCGATCGACACCGCGCTGAGCGACGAGACCTTCGGCATCACCGTCGCCGAGGAGCCCTACCGGCTGCCGCCGAAGCTCAAGGCCACCGCGCCGCACGTCCTCCCGCTGCGTGCCCGCGGCCGCCTGCTGTTCAACGGCCCGATCGTCGGCATGCGCGGCGAACCACTGCCCGTCACGGGCGCGCGCCCGGCACCGATCGTGCTGCATCGCGCCCGGTTCTTCGACGCCGTCTGCTCCAACGAGCTCGCCTCGCTGCGGATCACCAGCGCCGGAACCGGTGAGGAGTACGACCTGCGCCGCGAGGAGCTGGCGGACTCCGCCGGCGCGCTGCGGACGCTGGCCGGCAGCTCGCTGGCCGAGCTCGTGGGCGTCTCGACGATCGCGTTCACCACCGACGGCAAGCTCGTCGCCGTCCGGCAGTCGGCGCGGAACTCGGTGAGCGGGCTGCTGCTCGCGCCGTCGGGCAGCGGTTCGCTGGAGCCGCGCGACCTGCGCACGGCCGACGGCGGCGAGCGGCGGCTCTTGCACACCGCCGTCGGCGCGGGCATGGAACGCGAGCTGCGCGAGGAATCCGGCGTACGCGCGGACGAGATCACTTCGACCCGTCTCACCGGCTTCGCGCGTTGGATGGAGCGCGGCGCGAAGCCGGAGTTCTTCGGCGTCACCACGCTGTCCGTCGACAGCACCACGCTGGCCGAGCGCCGTCCGCGCGGCGCGGAGCGGCTGTACAGCGCGGGCGTGACGATGCTGGACGTCGACCTTGCCGGGCTCGGCCGCGAACTCGAAGCCGGGACGGCGTTACCGGACGCCCTGCCCGCGCGGCTGCGCGACGACGGCTCCCTCCCGCTGTTGCTCTGCCTCCGCGCCGCGGCGCTCGCGCTGGTCAGGCAACCGGACAAAAAGACCCGTTGAGGGCTGTTCCGGGAGTGACCGGGCGGCTACTATCACCGGCAATCGTTAGGGAACTTTACTAACAATCGCCGCCCGTGATCCCCCGCCGCCAGTGCCCCAGGAGGAGCGCTCGTGACCCATCGCCGGCCGAAGATCCCCGTACGGCTGCTCGCCGTCGTGACACTCGCCGTCGCCGTGAGCGGCATAGCCGTTCCCGCCGCCACCTCCGCCGCCGGGCCCGAGCCGGCCCGCGCCGTCCTGTCCGTCGGCGCCGCGGCCGGGACAGCGGTCCCGGTCCCCGGCTACCTCATCCAGTCCTCGGCGCGGGTATCCGACGACGCCGCCGTCTCGAAACCCGGCTTCCCCGTCAAGGGCTGGTACCCGGTGGGCGCGCGCTCGACCGTCTACGCCGGGCTGCTGGCGAACGGGAAGTACCCCGACCCGTTCTACTCCACCGCCATGAAGAACGTGCCCACGGCGGACTTCAAGGTGCCCTGGTGGTACCGCACCGACCTGACCCTCGACGACCCGGCGCAGCGCACCTACCTCGACTTCAGCGGCGTGCTGTCCAAAGCGGACGTCTGGGTCAACGGCACCCGCGTCGCGACCAAGGAGCAGGTCAACGGCGCCTACACGCGGCACGACCTCGACGTCACCGCGCTCGTGCACGGCGGCACCAACAGCGTCGCGTTCAAGGTCTACCCGAACGACCCGGACAAGGACCTGTCGATGGGCTGGATCGACTGGGCGCAGACCCCGCCGGACCAGAACATGGGCATCGTGCGCGACGTGCTGGTACGCCGCGGCGGGCCGGTCGCGCTGCGCGGCGGGCACGTGGTCACCAAGCTGGCCGTGCCCGCGCTGGACCACGCCGGCCTGACCGTGAAGGCCGACGTCCGCAACGATTCCGCGAACGCGGTGCAGGCCATCGTGTCCGGCACCGTCGCCGGCCGTTCCCTCAGCCAGCCGGTTTCGCTGGCCGCACACGAGAAGAAGACCGTCACGTTCCCCGTGGTGGGGCTGGACAAGCCGGATGTCTGGTGGCCCGCGGGCATGGGCGGGCAGCCGCTGTACGACCTCGATCTGACCGCGAGCGTCGACGGCACCGCGTCGGACTCCGCGCACTCGCGCTTCGGCGTCCGTGACGTCCAGGCGCCGCTGAACTCCAGCGGTGGCAGGCAATACTCGGTCAACGGCCGCCCGCTGCTGATCAAGGGCGGCGGCTGGTCGCCGGACCTGCTGCTGCGGTGGAACCCGGTCCAGGTGGCGGACAAGCTGGCCTACGTCAAGGACCTCGGCCTCAACACCGTGCGGCTGGAGGGCCACATCGAGCCCGACGAGTTCTTCGACCTCGCCGACGCCATGGGCATCCTCACCATGCCCGGCTGGGAGTGCTGCGACAAGTGGGAGGGCCAGGTCAACGGCGACGAGAAGGGCGAGCCCTGGACCGAGGCCGACTACCCGGTCGCGAGCGCGTCGATGACCGCCGAGGCCGAGCGGCTGCGCGATCACCCGAGCGTGCTCTCGTTCCACATCGGCAGCGACTTCACCCCGGACGCCCGGATCGAGAAGGGCTACCTCGACGCGCTCGCGGCCGCGGACTGGCCCGCGCCGGTCGTCTCCGCGGCGTCGGCGAAATCCTCGCCGCAGCTGGGGAAGTCGGGCATGAAGATGAACGGCCCGTACGAATGGGTCCCGCCGGGCTACTGGTACGACAAGGCCCACGCCGACGGCGGCGGCGCGTGGAACTTCAACTCCGAGACCAGCGCGGGCCCCGACATCCCGACGATGGACACGCTGCGGCGGATGATGTCGGCGAGCGAGCTGGACACGCTGTGGAAGAACCCCGCGGCGCCGCAGTACCACCGCTCGCAGTCGGAGACCTTCGCGAACCTGAAGATCTTCGGCGACGCGCTCGCCGGCCGCTACGGCAAGCCGTCCGGCCTGGCCGACTTCGTGCGCAAGGCGCAGCTCGCGCAGTACGAGAACGTGCGCGCGGAGTTCGAGTCGCATTCCCGCAACTACACGGACGCCTCGAACCCGTCGACCGGGCTGATCTACTGGATGCTCAACAGCGGGTGGACGTCGCTGCACTGGCAGCTCTTCGACGCCTACCTCGACCAGAACGGCGCGTACTACGGCGCCAAGAAGGCCAACGAGCCGCTGCACATCCAGTACTCCTACGACACGAAGTCAGTGGTCGTGGTGAACTCGGACCACGCCGCGGCGGCGAACCTGACCGCGTCGGTGCAACTGTACAATGTGGACGGAACGCAGAAGTTCAGCCAGCGCAAGACCGGGCTGTCCGTGGCCGGTGACGGCGCCAAGGCCACGGCGCTCACGATCGGCGCGGTCAGCGGGCTCTCCCCGACGTACCTGGCGAAGCTGGTGCTCACCGACGCCGCGGGCAAGGAGGTGAGCCGCAACGTCTACTGGCTCTCCACCAAGCCCGACACCATCGACTGGGCGAACAACGACTGGTACTACGCGCCGACCACGTCGTACGCGGATCTCTCCGGTCTGAACAGCCTGCCTGCCGCCACTGTCGGCGCCACGGCGAATTCGGTGCCGAACGCGGACGGCACGACCACCACCACGGTCAAGCTGACCACCACCTCGTCCGGCAAGGCCCCGGCCTTCTCCGTCGACGCCCACGTGATCGGCGCCGACGGCGCCCCGGTGCTGCCGGTGCGCTGGACGGACAACGAGGTCAGCCTGTGGCCGGGCGAGTCCGTGACGCTGACGGCCACCTACCGCACCGCGGACCTCAAGGGCGCTGCCCCGCGGGTACGGGTGTCCGGCTGGAACACGGGGACGCAGACGGTCGGCTGAGTCTGGTGGCGGGGCGGGCTTCCTGGACGGAGGCCCGCCCTCGCCCGGGCCCGACCGGACCTGGCCGGGTCCGGGTCCGGGTCCGCAGAGCCGACCGCACCGGGCCCACCGCACCCCTGTCCGCAGCAGAGCGCGGCTCCGGCTGCTGCTCACCGATGCCAGTCGCTCTCCGATGCGACCATCGCCGCACAGCGCAGAAGCCGCAGAGACCAACGCCCAAGATCACTCCCCCTCCCACAACAACCGCTGCTCCCGATCCGGATCCGGCACCGTCCGGGTGACGTCGTCGAACACCCGGGTGATCCGGTGATCCGGCTCGTACCGGGGCCAGCCGGGATCGCCGGTGGTGACGAAGCCGAGCCAGGCCTCGAACATCTCCGTCGCCACCGTTTGCAGGCGCTTGGGGTCCGGCTTCTTCGCGGCGAACAGGAAACGCCAGTTCCGGTTGGCCACGTCGTCGAACATCAGCAGCAGGTCGAGGCCGTGCGGGGCGCCGAGGCCTCGGCCGCGTGGGGCGATCCGCCAGTCCAGCCGGTACATCCAGGCCGCGCCGCCCGCCGCGTGCTGGGTCTCGGCCAGGCGGATCGCGGGCAGCCACCAGTCGCCCGCGGTCAGGGCGCGGTTGCGGGCCTGGTCCTCGGGCCAGTCCGGCAGCAGCGCGCGGTACGCGGCGGTCATCCGTTCGATCGCGGCGGCGCCGAGCATCGTGGAGCCCGAGCCGAGCAGCTTCGCGCCGCCGCTCTGCAGCCAGGAGAACAGGTCCTGCTCGTCGGCCGTGGTGCCGGTCAGCACCCGGACGTCCCGCGCCGCCCCCTCGGCGACGGCCTCCCCCGGCCGCTCCGGCAGCAACGAGCCGTCGACGACCACGCGGTAGGTCACCAATGTGCCCGACGCGGCCGCGACCCGTTGCTGCGCCTCGAGAATCCTCGTCACCGGCAAGGTCGCGAGCGCTTCGGCCGGCGCGTCGAGATCCGCCAGCACCGCCGAAGCCACCGCGGCGCCCTCGGCCGGCGTGTGCACCACGGACCCGACGCCGGTGCCGCTCTGCACGATCGCCTGCCGGAACAGCCCGCGCGCGGCGGGCACGGCCAGCAGCGTGCCGACGGTCCGGCCGCCGTTCGACTGCCCGGCGAGGGTGACCCGCGCCGGGTCGCCGCCGAACGCCCCGGCGTTGTCCCGCACCCACTCCAGCGCGAGCACCTGGTCGCGCAGCGACAGGTTCCCGTCGGACACCCCCGGCAGGTGCAGCAGGCCGAGCACGCCCAGCCGGTACGCCACCGTCACCACCACGACACCGCGCCGCGCGTACGCCGACGGATCGAACTGGTGCGGCGCGCCCATCACCCCGCCGCCGCCGTGGATCCACACCAGCACCGGGTACGACCCGGGTTCGGCCGGCGCGTACACGTTCAGGTACAGGCAGTCCTCGTCACCGGTGAAACCGCGCCCGCTGAGCTCGGGCTGCGGCGCCCGCGCGGCGAACCTCGTGGCGTCACGAACACCCGCCCAGCCCAGCGCCGGGCGTGGCGCGCGGAAGCGCAGCCCGCCCACCGGTGGCTCGGCGTACGGCACACCGAGGAACACCGCTGTCCCGTTACGGGTCTCCCCTCGCACGGCCCCGCCGCGCACCTCGACTGTCATCACGCGGGCCAGCCTAATGATCACCACCGACAGTTCCGGGGCTCCCGCGAGCACGATCGCGAGGTTCCGGGTGATGATTACCCCGTGGAGATCGCGGCAGGGTTGGTCGGACTGGTCGTGACGGTTCTCCTCGTCACGGCGATCGCGCGGCGGCTGGACTGGTCGGCGCCCCTGTGCCTGGTGGCGGTGGGGGTCGCCGCCTCGTACGTGCCCGGGGTGCCGGAGTTCCAGCTCGACCCCGAGGTCGTGCTGCTCGGACTGCTGCCGCCACTGCTGTATTCGGCCTCCATCCAGACGTCGCTGATCGCGTTCCGCAAGCTGCGCGGGCCGATCGCGCTGCTGTCGGTGGGCCTGGTCGTGTTCACCACGTTCGGCGTCGGGCTGGTCACCTGGGCGGTGGTGCCCGGGCTGCCGCTGGCCGCCGGCATCGCGCTGGGCGCGGTGGTGGCGCCGCCGGACGCCGTGGCCGCGAGCGTCGTCGCCCGCCGGGTCGGCATGCCGCGCAAGCTGGTGCGGCTGCTGGAGGGCGAGAGCCTGTTCAACGACGCGGCCGCGCTGGTCGCCCTGCGCACGGCCATCGCGGCCGTCGCCGGCTCGGTCACGCTGTGGCAGGTCGGGCTCGACTTTCTGCTCGCCGCAGTCGGTGGCGCCGTGGTGGGCGGTGTGATCGGCGTGGTGGCGTCCTGGGTCCGGGCGCGGATGGACGATTCGGTCAGCGACACCGCGCTGTCGTTCGCCGTGCCGTTCGCCGCCTACCTGGCGGCCGAGGCGGTGCACGGCTCGGGGGTGCTGGCAGTGGTCGTCGCCGGGCTGATCCTGGGCCACCGGTCGCCGCGGATCCTGTCCGGCTCCTCACGGCTGGCGAGCAGGCTCAACTGGCAGACGGTGCAGTTCCTGCTGGAGAACATGGTCTTCCTGCTGATCGGCCTGCAGCTGCGCCGGATCCTCGCGGAAGTGGCGAAGAGCGGGCTGTCGTTCGCGCAGCTCGTGGGCATCTGCGCCGCGGTGCTGGGCACGACGATCGTGACGCGGGTGCTGTGGATGATCGGCATCGGCCTGTCCAAGCGGCTCAGCCACCGCCTGCACTCCCTGCGGACGAAGATCTGGCCGTGGCGCTACTCGGCGGTGATCGCGTGGGCCGGGATGCGCGGGGTGGTGACGCTCGCCGCCGCCTTCGTCCTGCCCGCCGACACCCCGCAGCGCGCGGTCCTCGTGCTGGCGGCGTTCGTGGTGGTGGCCGGCACCCTCGTGGTGCAGGGCATGTCACTGCCCCTGCTGGTCCGACGGCTGCGGCTGCCCCGGCCGGACCCGGCGGAGGACGCGCTGCAGGAGGCGGCCGTGCTCAACGACATGACCCGCGTGGCGCTGGCCCGGCTGGAGGAGCTGCGCACGCCCGACGACCCGCCCGAGGTGATCCAGCGGCTCCGGGACCGGCTGCAGTACCGCGCCGACTCGGCGTGGGAGCAGCTCGGACGGCAGAGCGCGCTCGCGGAGACGCCCAGCGACGCCTACCGCCGGTTGCGCGTGCAGCTGCTGGAGGTGGAGCGTGAGCAGTTCCTGAGCGCCCGCGACAACGGGACCGCCGACGACGACGTGTTGCGGCGGGTACTGGCCCGGCTCGACATCGAGGAATCGATGCTCGACCGCGATGAGGAGGGACCGCTGGTGGACGAACGTGAGCTGAGCACCCCGGCCGCCACCGCCGGCTCGTGCAAGCACCTTTCGCACGAGTGGAAGCCGGTCGAGCCGAGTACCGCCGACAGCTGCGCGGCGTGCGTCGAGGAGGGCACGACCTGGGTGCACCTGCGGATGTGCATCAAGTGCGGCAACGTCGCCTGCTGCGACTCCTCGCCGCGCAAGCACGCGACCCAGCACTTCCACGACAGCAGGCACCCGGTGATGCGCAGCTACGAGCCGGGTGAGACCTGGCGCTGGTGTTTTGTGGACCTGCAGCTGGGCTGAAACACCGGCCGGCCTGGGGGGGTTGCCGATCCGGCCAAAAGTAGGCGGATCGAACGGTGACCGCCGGTATGCGGCCGATTCCGCCGTGACTGTGGTCGGATCGGCAACGAACGGCACAGCTAGGGTCGGTGTATGAGCACGCCCGAACAGGAAGTCGAGTACCGCCAGTTCCGGTTCAGCCCGCCGGCCGGGGCCACCGAGATCTTCCTTGTCCGCCACGGTGAGTCGATGCCGGCGCGGGCCGGCGCGCCGTTCGACCTCGTCGACGGCCAGGCCGACCCCGACCTCGCGCCCGAGGGCCGCGACCACGCCAGCCGCGTGGGCGCCCGGCTGGCGGGCGAGCGGATCGACGCGCTGTACGTGACCACGCTGCGCCGCACCGTTCAGACGGCGGCGCCGCTGGCGGAGAAGCTCGGGCTGACGCCGTCGGTCGAGCCGGACCTGCGCGAGATCCACCTCGGCGACTGGGAAAACGGCCTCTTCCGGCGCCACACCACCGACGGCCACCCCATCGTCGACCGGCTGTGGGCCGAGCAGCGCTGGGACGTCATCCCGGGCGCGGAGTCCGACGAGGCGTTCGGCGCGCGCGTCCGCGCGGCGCTGCTGCGGATCGCCGCGGCGAACCCGGACCGCCGCGTCGCGGTCTTCACCCACGGCGGCGTGATCGGCGAGGTGTTCGCGCAGGCGAGCCGCGCCGTCGACCGCTTCACCTTCCTGAACGCGGACAACGGGTCGGTCTCGCACCTGGTGATCGACGGCGACCGGTGGATCGTGCGGCGCTTCAACGACACCGCGCACCTCGAAGCCCCGCTCGGCTAACGCCGGGCGAACCACCGGGCCCTGGCCGGCCGCTCGTCACGGCGGACCCGCCCAGCCGCGACGAGCTGGACCGTCGTCAGCACGGCCACCGCCTCGGCGGCGAGCAGGCCGAGCAGCACCAGCACCTGCGTCGTGCCCGCCTGCAGCGGGCTCGCGCCGCCCAGCAGGACGCCGACGTACGCGCCGGGGAGGGTGACCAGGCCGACGGTGCGCGTCTGGTCCAGCGCGGGGATCAGGGCCTGCCCGGCGGACGGGCGGCAGATCTCCAGTGCGGCCGCCCTCGGCAGGAACCCCAGCGCCAGCGCGGCCTCGTACTCGCCGTGCCGGGACTTGAGTTCGTCGAGGGCGCGCCGGGCCGCCTGCGACGTCGCGGTCATGGTCCCGCCGATCACGATGCCCGCGACCGGCACGACGGCGATCGGCTCCGGCGGGACGACGCCCGAGCCCAGCACCAGCGCGAGCACCGGCACCACCCCGGACGCGATGGCGGCCGCCACCCACGGCAGCGATTCGCGCGGCACCCCGATCCGCGACGCCGACGTGAAGACCGCGATCGAGAACATCAGCAGGATGAACAGCCCGGTGAGCCAGCCCGAGCGCAGGATCACCGTGATCACCAGCGAGACGAGCGCGAGCTGCGCGACGGCCCGGACCGCGGCGATCAGCACCGCCCGCCCCTGCCCCAGCTCGCCGAAGCGGACGACGGCGCCCCCGGCCAGCGCGAGCACGACCAGCACCACCAGCAGCGCGGGCCCGAATCCGATCGCGGCGTTCACCCCGGTGATCCTGCCCGAGCCGGGCAGATCACGGCGCTCGCGCCCTGGGCGCGGCGCGAGCCAGGCTCACGCGGTGCAGCTGAGCTGGCGGCCCTCCCCCGAAACGGACTTCTCGGCGACGACCACGCCGTCCACGACGATGCGGCAGGTCAGCTCGCCCGGCCCGGCGTTCTGCGCGGCCAGGCTGGAGAACTCGACCTGGTCGGCCGGGCCGGTGCGGGTGACCGTGACCGACCACGGCGCGGTGACCGCGGCCAGCTGCTCGAGGTCCGCGCCGCTGGCGACGTAGGTGAGGTAACGGGCGCCCCCGGCCGGGCCGAGGAGCTGGTAGACGACGGTGTGCGTGGCCAGCTGGACCACGGGCTCGGCCTTGGCGATGCCGACGATCGGGGTGGCCGGGCCCTCGTCGGCCGCGGGCGCGGCCTTCGGCATGACGTAGGAGGCCACGGCGAACGCCACCGCGATCACGCCGATCACGACCACGACGCTGCCTGAAGGCCGGAGGCGGCCCGGGCCGGTGCGGCCCGGCGTGGACTCCGGCGGGGTCGTGGTGGGAACACTCATGGAGAGGTCTTCTCTCGTTCGAGCGCACTTCCATCGAGTACGACGTCTACTTCTCGTCCGGACGTCACGCGGCGTTAGCCGAGTCGGGAAAGTTACCGCAACTTCACCCTTTCGGGTGTCTCCGCGAGTCACAGACCAGCAGGCCACCACGCACGATGCCGATAACAGTGTCGTGGCACCCAGTCACGGAGCGTCAGGGTGGCAGTCAGTCCACGAGGCCGGCATCGGCGAGCATCCGCAGGACGCGCCGTCCCGCGGGCGGGCACGCGTCCGCGTCGGCGGAGGCCAGCCACGCCGCTTCGGCGATCTCCGCCGACGGCACCGGTTCACCTTGGTGGTCGGCGGTGTAACAGGTCATGTGCACGCGGCGGCCGTCGGCGAACCCGTCGGCCTGCTCGTCGAGCAGGGTGAAGAGGCGGAAGCTCAACGGGTCCAGCTCCACGCCCAGCTCTTCGCGGATCTCGCGGCACAGGCCGGCCACGTCGCCCTCGCCCGGCTCGCGCTTGCCGCCGGGCAGGTAGAACTTCGCCTTGCCGCTCGTGCGGACCGACAGCAGCCGCCGGTCCCGGACGTGCACCCAGGCCAGCGCGTCGATCGGGTTCATGGCTCGCATTCTGTCGTACCCACCGGGGATGATCTCAACTGTGTTTTCGCCAGCCCCGTTTTCGCAAGCCCCGTATTCGGAAGCCCCGCCGCCGGAACCGCTGCGGCCGCTCGTCCGCTGCCTGTGGCGGTCGGCCCCGCGCGGGCCCCAGCGGATCGTCCCGGACGGCTGCCTGGACCTGGTCGCGGGCGACGGCGAGGTGTTCGTCGCGGGGCCGGACACCGGCGCCTGGTCCTCGCTCACCGCGCCCGGCGCGGTGCTGCACGGCCTGCGCTTCCGGCCCGGCGCGGCGGCCGGCGTGCTGGGCGTGGCGGCCGACGAGCTGCGCGACACCCGCGTCCCGCTGGCCGAGCTGTGGGGCCACGAGGGCGCGGTGCTGGCCGCGCAGGTGCTGGACGGCACGCTGTCCCTCGCCGACGTGGCGCGGCGGCGGCCTGCGGAGCCCGACCCGGCCGTCACGGCGGTGGTCGCGCACCTGGAGCGCGGCCCGTCCCGCGTCGGCGCGCTCCCGGCGCCGCTGGGTCAACAGCAACGGTACGAACAGCAGTTGGGTAAACGGCAGCTGGGCGAACGGCAGCTGCGGCGGCGGTTCACCATCGCCGTCGGCTACGGCCCGGCCACCTACCTGCGGGTCACCCGGTTCCAGCGCGCGATCGCCGCCGCACCGCGCAGCACGGGACTCGCGGAGCTGGCGGCCACGGCCGGGTACGCCGACCAGGCGCACCTCGCGCGCGACTGCCGCGCCCTCACCGGCTTGACGCCCAGCGCCTACTTCTCCTGAGCCGCCGCCCGCTGGTGCGCGGCGAGGAAGTGCTGCAGCTCCACCGTCGCCGGGTGCAGGGCGCGATAGCGGGCGTAGAACTCGTCGTAAACGTCCGCGCGAGCCGGATCCGGCTCGACGACCGTGGCGACGGGGTTCCAGGCATCCACATCGGGCTCCAGACCCACCGCGACGGCGGCCAGCAGCGCGTCGCCGAACGCCGCGCCGATCGTCTCGGCCGGCACGTGCTGTCGGGCCCTGGTCACATCGCTGACGATCTGGGTCCACACCCGACCCTGGGTCCCGCCGCCGACCGCGACCAGCCGCCGACCCGCCGCCTCGCCCATCGCCTCCAGGTTGTGCCGCACCCCGTAGGCGGTCCCCTCCAGCGCCGCGCGGTACAGCTCGGCGCGGCCGTGCGACGTCGTCAGGCCGGCCACCACCCCGCGCGCGTCCGGGTCCGGCACCGGCGTCCGCTCCCCCGCGAAGTACGGCAGCATCAGCAGCCCGCGGCTCCCGGCGGGCACGCCGTCGGCCGCGGCGACCAGGCCGGCGAACTCGCCGCCGACCAGCTCGCGCAGCCAGTCCGTGATCGCGCCGGACGTCGCCATCCCGGCGGCCAGCGAGTACGTGCCGGGGAACGCGCCGCGGGTCGCCCACAGCCCGGGCACCGGGCGGGGCCGCGCCGCGGTCTGGATCAGGAACATCGTGGTGCCGTACATGACCATCGTGTCGCCGGGCGCGCGCACTCCGGCGCTGGCGGCCTCGGCCCAGGCGTCGACGGTGCCGGCGGTGACGGGCAGCCCGGCCGGGAGCCCGGTCGCGGCCGCCGCTTCGGCGGTCACGGTGCCGGCCACCTCCGTCGGCCACGCGAGCCGCGGCAGCGTGACGCCGGGCGCGACCAGCCGTGCCCAGTCTTCGGCCCACGCCCCGGCGCGCAGGTCGTACATCGGGTCGCACTGGCTCGCCGAATGGTGGTCCAGCACGTACTCGCCGGTCAGCCGCAGCACCAGGTACGAGCTGGCCATGAGGAACAGCTCGGCCCGCGCGGCGACGTCCGGCTCGTGCCGGGCCAGCCAGCGCCACTTGGGCCCGACGGCCTGGCTGGACAGCGCACTGCCCGAACGCTCCACAATGGACTGATCGCCCAGCTCCGCGGTCAGCTCGGCGATCTCGGCGCTCGCGCGCGTGTCGACGCCGTAGAGGATCGCGGGACGCAGCGGGCGGCCGCTCGCGTCCGCGGGCAGCAGCACCGGGCCGATGCCGCTCACGGCGAGGCCCGCCAGCGGCCGTTCGCCCGCCGCCGCGACGAGCTCGCGGCACAGCGAGACGAAGTCGTCCCACCACACCGCTTCCGCGTCGTGCTCGAACCAGCCGGGGTGTGGGCGGGAGGTGGTGTGCGCGCGGCCGGCGCGCGCAAGTATCGTCCCGTCCGCACCGACCAGGACGCCCTTGGAGCTGGACGTGCCGATGTCGATACCGAGCAGCAGGCCCGGATCCACCGCGACTCCCTGGGTAAGGTTACGGTAAACGATTACCCGGGACGCTATTCTCGACGCGACAGGGTGTCAAGGAAGCCAGGGACGAGGAGGTCGTGGTGGCCACCATCAGCGACGTCGCCGCGCGGGCCGGGGTCTCCACGGCGACCGTGTCGAGGGCGCTGAACGGAAAGTCCACTGTGGACCCGGAGCTGGCCGCGCGGGTGCTGGTGGCCGCCGAGGAGCTCGGCTACCACCCGAACGGCCTAGCCAGGAACCTGCGCCGCCAGGAAACGGCCGTGCTCGCGCTGATCATCTCCGACGTCGAGAACCCGTTCTTCACGGCGATCGCGCGCGGGGTGGAGGACCTCGCGCAGGTGTCGGGGTACTCGGTGGTGCTGTGCAACTCCGACGAGAACGAGGACAAGGAGCGCCGCTACATCGACGTGGCGCTGCAGGAGCGGGTCGCGGGCGTGGTGCTGTCGCCGACGGGGCGCTCCACCAACGTCGAGCACCTGCGCCGCCAGGGCACGCCGATAGTGGCGGTCGACCGCCCGCTGAACGGGCCCGACGGCGACCAAGTCCTCGTCGACACCCGCCGCGCCGCGCGCGACGCCGCCCGTCACCTCTCCGCGGGCGGCTACGGCCGGATCGGCTGCCTGAGCGGCCCCGCGGGCGTGCGCACCGCCGACGACCGGCTCGCCGGCTTCCGCGACGCCGTCGGCGAGGACACCACACTGTTCCGCCGCACCGAGTACCGCGCGGAGGGCGCCCGGCTGGCCGCGCTGGAACTGCTGGACCTGCCCGAGCCGCCGGACGCGCTGCTGGTCGCCAACAGCACCATGACCATCGGCGCGCTGCAGGCCCTCACCGGCCGCGGCCTGCGCCCCGGCCGTGACGTCGGCATCGTGTCCTTCGACGACGCCCCCTGGGCGACGCTCATCGACCCGCCGCTGACCGTCGTCGCGCAGCCCGCGTACGACATCGGCCGCGTCGCCGCGCAGCTGCTGCTGGCCCGCATCGCCGACGGGACCCGCGCGCCCACCACGACCACGCTGGAAGCCCGGCTGATCGAACGGCAGAGTTCCCGCCGCTGAGCCGCGGGCGGGCCGAAGACTTCACGCGGGGGCGAATCCGGCCGCGAACCGGCCCGGACGAACGACGTGCCTGGTGGGCCGACGTGACGCCGGCCCCCAGGCACGCCCCACCCCCTTGTCCCCCCAGCGCCGGTGGCCCGAAGGACACCGGTGCCGCAGCAGCCCGAGGCGGAAATCGATCCTCAACGGAACGTAAATGCGCCACGTCGGGGTGTCAAGCGCACGAAAGCCTGGACAACCGGGTCACGTCCCGGGCACACTGTCCCCCAATCGCCTACGCATCGTGTTTGATGCTGTGCACTCCGTGTCGATCTCTGGTGAATTCACCCACAGATCCGGTGAAGAACCGCACGAACCCGCACATGCGAGCTACTCTGAGCGCATGTCACCCGCGCTGGAGAACGTCCTCGCCAAAGCCGGCCTGAAGGCCGACGCGAACGAGTTCTTGACGCTCGTGGAGGACGCGGCACGCCGGCTTTCGCCACCGAATCCGGACCCGTCCCACTACTTTTCGCCCGACCAGCGGGCCGCGCTCGCCGACGTCGGGCTCGACCTGTCGCCGCGGCATGAGAACGAGCCGGACTTCCGCGCGCGCACCGTCGCCGCGCACGCCGTGCTCGCGGACTCCGCGTTGAACGTGCTCGAGGCCGCACAGGCGCTCGGCGTCGACGACAGCCGCATCCGGCACCGCCTCAAGGAGGGCCGGCTCACCGGCTGGAAGGACCAGGGCTGGCGCCTGCCGTCCTGGCAGTTCAACGGCTCGGGCGTGCTGCCCGGCCTCGAGGTCGTGCTGCGCGCGGTGCCCGAGGACCAGCCCGCGCTGGTCGTCGCCGCGTTCATGAACACTCCCCAGGCCGACCTGGTGATCAGCGACCGGCCGGCGACGCCCCGGCAGTGGCTTCTCTCCGGCGGTGACCCCGAACAGGTAGCCGGTCTCGTCGCCACGCTGGGCTCGCCGTTCTAGGCTGAGCCGAAGAGCAAGATCACCCACACAGGACGGACGACCCCCGACGCATGGCCCGGCTCCCCCTGCCGCCCGCACGATCCGCCCTGGTCAAGGAACTTGACCGGAGCCACGACGTGGTTTCGGTGCAGCCCGAGACCAGGCTGGTCCGGATCTTCACCGCGCACGGCAACCACCCGCAGCAGTGGAACACGTTCCGCTACACCGGCCCGCTCCCGCACGGGCGGTTCGACCAGCAACCGCCCGGCCGTGGCGGTCAGCCGGTCACCGACCCGGCCAACGGCGTGCTGTACTTCGGCCTGACCGTGCGCACCAGCGTCGCCGAGGTCTTCCAGACCAGCTCCACCGTCGACCGCAAGACGCGCGGCCCGCGGCTGGTGGTCGTCCGGCCGACCCGCACCCTGCGGCTGCTCGACCTGACCGGCCTGTGGCCGACGCGGGTGGGCGCGTCGCAGGAGATCTCCAGCGGGCCGAAGAAGATCACCCAGGCCTGGGCCCGCGCGATCCGCACGGCTCTGCCCGACCTCGACGGCCTCTGGTACCGCTCCTCGATGGACGCCGGCGACCCGTCGCTGTGCCTGTGGGACCCGCCCGCGGGCGCGGCGCTGCCGATCGCGCCGGACGTGCTGCTGCCCCTGGACCACCCCGGCCTCGACGTGCCGCTGGGCCGGGTCTGCGAAGAGCTGAACTACACCCTGCTCAACTAGCCTGCTCAAGGAAGCGCCGGGCCCTCGCCGTGACCATCCCGGCGAGGGCGCCTGCCGACCGCCTCAGCCCAGGTGCCGCGACCACCACTCCAGCACGGCGTCGAACCGCTGCACGCGGTGGCGCGGCCGGCCCGAGCGGGAGAGTTCGTGGCCCTCGCCCGGGAACAGCAGGAACTCCGCATCCGCGCCGGCCTTGCGCAGGGCCACGAACATGCGCTGCGCCTGCTCCAGCGGGCACCGCCAGTCCTGCTCGGAGTGCACCACGGCGAACGGGATGGAGATCTGGTCCGCGTAGGTGAGCGGGCTGCGATCGCGCTGGACCTCGGGGTCGGAGCCGATGTAGGAGTCGACGAAGGTGTAGCCGATGTCGGAGCTGCCGACCATCGAGTCCCACGCGTTCACCGCGCGCTCGCTCCAGGCGGCCTTGAACCGCTCCGGGTGGTGCGAGGCGACCCAGCTCGTCATGAACCCGCCGTACGAGCCGCCCATGATGCCGGTCCGCGCCGGGTCGAGGTCGGGCCGCTCCAGCGCCTTGTCCAGCAGCGCCAGGACGTCGTCGACGTCGACCGTGCCGAACCCGTGCGTGATGGCGCGGCCGTGGCTCTGCCCGTAGCCCGCCGAGCCGCGCGGGTTGCCGAGCACCACGGCGTAACCGGCGGACGCGTACACCTGCGCCTCGTCGAACACCGCCCAGTCCTGCTGGGCGAACGGGCCGCCGTGCACGACGCGCAGCACCGGGTGCGGGCCCTCGCCCTCGGGAAGCACCAGCCAGCCGTGCACCGGGTAGCCGTCGGGCGCCGTGGTGTTCAGCTCCACGACCTGGCGAAGACCCTTGTCCCGCAACGTCTTCGAGTAGTCCGTGAGCACGCGGGGGCCGCCGGCAGCGGTGAGCACCACGACGTCACCGGAAGTCTCGGGCGTCGCGACCACGGCGACCACCGTGTCACCGTCCGCGGCGAACCCGCGGACCGCGAGGTGACCGCCGTGCAGCACCCGCAGACTGTCCAGCGGCGCCGCGTCGGCCGTCACCGGCACCGCGCGCAGCTCGGCCGCGCCGCGGTTGCGCACGACCACCAGGACCTCGTCCCCGAGCGGGACGGCCGGTCCGGCGCCGTCCTCGATGTCGACCGTCTCGATGTCGGTCAGCCGGCGCGCCTTGACCGGGCCGCTATCGCCGAGGACGGCGGCGTACAGACCGGTGTTGCTGGCCTCGAAGTGACCGTCCTCAAAGGACGAACCGTAGAAGAACAAGGTGCCGTCCGGACCGAACACCGGCAGCCCGGCCCACCCTTGCCCCCGCACGAGCAGTTCGGGATCTCCGCCGCCGGACGGGAAGGAAACCAGATCGAACGTGTCGGTCTCCACCCGGTCCCAGTCCTGCGGCACCGTGACGATCACGCGCCGGCCGTCGGGCGTCCACACGGGATAGTCAACGGAGTAGGCGGCGGGCGAGACGGGCTCCGGCTCGGCAGCGGCAGTCTCGATGTCCAGCACGAAGAGTCGCTTCACCTGGTCGCGCAGGAAGCCGATGTCGTCGAAGCGGTAGTCGAGACGCGTGATCCGGCGCGGGGCCTCGGCGGGCGGCTCCGGCGTCTTGCCGTCGGCGTCCGCCGTGCCGTAACGGCCCGCCTCCGGCAGCCGGGCGGTGAACGCGAGCCGGCGCGAGTCCGGCGCCCACACCGGCGCGTCGGCGCCCAGCTGCAGCGACGTCAGCCGCTGGGCCTCGCCGCCGCCGGACGGCATCACGTGCACCTGCGGGCTGCCGTCGGCGCCCGCGCCCTCGCCGGCGCGGAGGAACGCGACCCAGCGCCCGTCCGGCGAGATCGACGGCGCCGAGTCGTGCGGCCCGTGGGTCCACGGCGCCTCCCCGCCGCCGAGGTCCACCCGGCGAAGCGCGCTGTGCCCGGAGTCGGACTCCAGGTCCGGGCGCTTCACCGCGGTGAGCAGCAGCTCACCCCGCAGCGCGGGGCGGCCGGGGACGACGAGGGCTTCGATGTCGGCAGGACGCATGCCGACGACCGTACCGGATCATTAGCAACGCGAACGACCTATTTGGCGGACAGCTCAGCGCGTTCGTCACGCTTGGCCTTCGCCAGGCTGGCCACCGTGGTCACGGTCAGCACGACCACGATCACGCCGAGGGAGACCCAGTTGTTGATGTCCAGCCAGTCCGGCGCCACGTGGTACTCGTGCAGCGCGTGCACGAACAGCTTCGCGCCGATGAAGGCGAGGATCACGGCCAGCCCGTAGGTCAGGTACACCAGCTTCTCGACCAGCCCGCCGAGCAGGAAGTACAGCTGGCGCAGGCCCATCAGCGCGAACGCGTTGGCCGTGAACACCAGGAAGGCCTCCTGGGTGATGCCGAAGATGGCCGGGATCGAGTCCACCGCGAAGAGCAGGTCGGCCGAGCCGATGGCGACGATCACCACGAGCATCGGCGTGATCATCCGCTTGCCGTTGACCTTGACCGTGTACTTGTGCCCGTGGAAGTCGTCGGTCACCGGGAAGAACTTCCGCACCGCCCGGGTGACGGCGTTCTCCTTGTACTCCTCTTCCTCGTCCTTCTTGCGCAGCATGCTGACCGCGGTCCAGATGAGCACCGCGCCGAAGAGGAAGAAGACCCACACGAACTCCGCGATGAGCGCGGCGCCGACGGCGATGAAGACGCTCCGCATGGCCAGCGCGAGCAGGATCCCGACCAGCAGCACCCGGTGCTGGTGGATCGCCGGCACCTTGAACGAGGCCATGATGATCATGAAGATGAACAGGTTATCGACGCTCAGCGAGTACTCGGTGATGTACCCGGTGAAGAACTCGACCCCGGAACTGTGCCCGGCGAAGACCCAGACACCGATGCCGAAGAGGACCGCGCAGGCGACGTAGAAGATCACCCAGCGGGCGGCCTCACGGGTGGTCACCTCGTGCGGATTGTGGTCGACGATGAACAGGTCCACCGCGATCAGGGCGAGAATGCCGCCGACCGTTGCGATCCACAGCCACAGGGGGACAGTCATGAAACAACCTCCGGATAGTGCACAGCAGCAACTAACCGGAGGTCTCTTCCGCCGCTTCACCAGCGACCGACGGTGCCGGGGGGCTGAGCCACCGTGCTGACGACACCGCCGCGAAGGAATACTCCCCTCACAGCGAGTTCAGTGTGCCGGTTACGGCGCGCAAACGCCAGCGGAGGTTGCCCGCGTCACCAGTCCGGCGGTGTCAGCCAAGTCACGACCCTCCCGGACGGGTGACGTGCGCGGCCGGGATGTCGGATTCGTGTGAGCCCGGGGCGACGTTCTCAGCAAAACTCCCATAGCGTCGGCGCGTGCCCCGAATCCCGCTCCCTCGCACGCGCGGCTCCCGTATCACCGCGCTGGCCGCGGTCGTGGTGGTCGTCGCCGCGGCCGTGGTCGTCTGGACGACCAGCGGCTCGCCGCCGTCCGCCGTCCGGACCCAGGACGCCGTCCTCGAGCTCCCGGCCGCGCCGGGCTCGGCGGACCAGGTCCGCATCGACACGACCACCTACCTGCCCGCGAAGACCCCCGCGCCCGCCGTCCTGCTGGCCCACGGTTTCGGCGGGGACAAGTCCAGCGTCGACCCGCAGGCCCGTGAACTGGCCGGCCGCGGCTTCGTCGTGCTGACCTGGTCGGCGCGCGGCTTCGGCCGCAGCACCGGCAAGATCGGCCTGAACGATCCGGACGCCGAGGTCGCCGACGCCAGCCGGCTCGTGGACCACCTGGCCGCGAGCAAGGAGGTGACCACCGACGCGAAAGGCGACCCGAAGGTCGCGGTCACCGGCGCGTCCTACGGCGGCGCGCTCTCCCTGCTGCTCGCGGGCACGGACAAGCGGATCGACGCCGTCGCGCCCGTGATCACCTACAACGACCTGGCCCAGGGCCTGGTCCCGAACGCGGCTGCGGCGCAGCCGCCCGCGGCGGCCACCCCGGCGGCCGGCGAGTTCGCCCCCGACGGGGTGTTCAAGAAGACCTGGGCCGGCATCTTCTTCTCGGCCGGCTCCGGCGCGCCGTCCGGCGGGACCTCGTCCGCCGAAGCCCCCGAGGCCGGGCAGGAGACGAACGACTCCGGCACCTCGGCCGGCGGCTCGGGCACCGCGCCGCAGGCCGCGGCCCCCACGGCAGGCGGCCAGGCGTCGCAGCTGCCCGCCGCCGACCCGTGCGGCCGGTTCACCGCCCAGGTCTGCCAGGCGTACACGGAGCTGGCGACGACCGGGAAGGCGAGCCCGCAGACCATCGCGCTGCTGCACCGGGTCTCCCCCGCGTCCGTGACGAGCAAGATCACCGCGCCGACGCTGCTGGTGCAGGGCGAGAGCGACACGCTCTTCGGCCTCGACCAGTCCGACGCCACCGCGCGCCAGATCAGCGCGGCGGGCGGCAAGGTGAAGACCATCTGGTACACCGGCGGCCACGACGGCGGCACCCCCGGCCCGCAGCTGCGGGCCAAGATCGGCGACTTCCTCTGGTACTCGCTCACCGGCGAGGGCAGCGACCCCGGCACCGGCTTCAGCTACGACGTGCAGGGCACGTTGCGGGCCAACGGCACGCCGTCCGTGCGCACGGTCAACGCCGACGCCTACCCCGGCCTCACCGGCCAGGGCACGGAGCGGCGGCAGGTCGCGCTCACCGGCCCGGTGCAATCGGCGGTCCGTCCCGCGGGCGCGAGCCCGGCCGCGGTCAGCGGCATCCCCGGGCTGAACGGGCTCGCGGCGAGCTCGTCCCGGCTGACGCCGCTGTTCAGCATGGACCCGGCGGGCCAGGCGGCCCAGTTCGGCACCGCGCCGTTCGGCAGCCAGGTGCTCGTCTCCGGATCGTCCACAGTGCGCCTCCAGGTCGCGGCCGACCCGGCGCACCCGCTGCCGGAGGCGGTGCTGTTCGCGAAGCTCTACGACGTGGGCACCGACGGCGCCCGGGTGCTGCCGGCCAACGCCGTCGCACCGCTGCGGGTCAGCGGGCTGCCCGCGGACGGCACCCCGGTCGACGTGACGGTCACGCTGCCCGGCATCGTGCGGCCGATCGAGGCGGGCCACTCGCTGCGGCTCGTGGTCGGCACCACCGACCAGTCGTACTCCGTGCCGGGCCAGCCCGGGGTGTTCCGGATCGGGCTCGCGCCCGGCTCGTCGCTCGCCGTGCCGGTCGTGCCCGGCGTCTCCGTCGGCACGCCGGCGCCGGCCGGGCAGCTGATCGGCATCGGCGTGACCCTGCTGGCCGCCGTCGCGGCGCTGGCGTTCGCGGCGCTGCGACGACGGCGCGCGCACGACGTGGACCCCGAGCTGGCGCGCACCCCGCTGGTGATCAGCGGGCTGCGCAAGCAGTACGCGGGCGGCTTCGTCGCGGTGAAGGACCTGTCCTTCCGCGTCGAGCCGGGCCAGGTGCTCGGCCTGCTCGGGCCCAACGGCGCGGGCAAGACGACCACGCTGCGCATGCTGATGGGCCTGATCACGCCGACCGAGGGCGAGATCCGCGTGTTCGGCCACCGGATCACGCCGGGCGCGCCGGTACTGTCCCGGATCGGGTCCTTTGTGGAGGGTTCCGGCTTCCTGCCGCACCTGTCCGGCCGGACGAACCTGGAGCTGTACTGGGCGGCCACCGGACGGCCCGCGGAGAAGGCGCACTTCGCCGAGGCGCTGGAGATCGCCGGGCTCGGCGACGCCGTGGAACGGCGCGTGAAGAACTACAGCCAGGGCATGCGGCAGCGGCTCGCGATCGCCCAGGCGATGCTCGGCCTGCCGGAGCTGATGGTGCTCGACGAGCCGACCAACGGGCTCGACCCGCCCCAGATCCACCAGATGCGCGAGGTCCTGCAGCGCTACGCCGCCACGGGGCGCACCGTGGTCGTCTCGAGCCACCTGCTGGCCGAGGTCGAGCAGACCTGTTCGCACGTCGTCGTCATGCACCGCGGCACCCTGGTGGCCTCGGGCGAGGTCGGCGAGCTGGCGGCGGCCAGTGGCGAGGCGACGTTCCGGGTCGACGACCCGGCCGCGGCCGCCGCGGCGCTGAAGGCCGTCGGCGGCGTCACCGACGTCGCGGTCGAAGGCGAGCTGGTGCACGCGAACCTCGACGGGCTGCCGCGTGCCGAGGCCGTGGCGACCCTGGTGCGCGCGGGCGTCGCGGTGGAGCAGGCCGGGCCACGGCGCCGGCTGGAAGACACGTTCCTGCAGCTGGTCGGAGAGAACTCATGAACGAGACCAACGGCTCCGGCGGGGTGCACACCGACCCCGCCGCGCTGCAGGAACTGAGCGACCTCGCGTCGCACGAGCGGGCGGAGGTCGGCCCGGACGGCGCCGTGGCCGGCTACCGCGCCGACCGCACGCTGCGGCTCGGCGTGGAGCTGAAACGCCAGCTCAAGCGGCGGCGGACCCAGCTGGTGCTCGGGTTCGTCGTGCTGCTGCCGTTCATCCTCGTGGTGGCGTTCGAGATCGGGCAGTCGAACCCGAACGCCCGCTCGGGCGGGTTCGTGGACCTCGCGACGGCGAGCGCGCCGAACTTCGTGGTGCTCGCGCTGTTCGTGTCCGGGACGTTCCTGCTGCCGATGATCGTGGCGCTGTTCTTCGGCGACACGGTGGCCAGCGAATCGTCGTGGTCGAGCCTGAAGTACCTGCTCGCCATCCCGGTGCCGCGACACCGGGTGCTGCGGCAGAAGGCGATCGTTTCGGGCCTGCTGTCCGCCGCGGCGCTGGTGCTGCTGCCGCTGGTCTCGCTGCTGGTCGGCGTGATCTGGTACGGCACGGGCGACGCGATCAGCCCCACCGGCGACTCGGTGACCTTCGGGCAGAGCCTGGTCGCGCTCGTGCTGTCCATTGTGTACATCGTGGTGCAGCTGGCCTGGGTGGCCGGGCTGGCGCTGCTGCTGAGCGTGTCCGTCGAGGCGCCGCTCGGCGCGGTCGGCGGGGCGGTGCTGGTGGCGATCCTGTCGCAGATCCTGGACCAGATCACGGCGCTGGAAGGGCTGCGGAACTACCTGCCCACGCACTACTCGTTCGCCTGGATCGACCTGATCTCGACCGACGTCGACTGGTCGAACATGGCCAGCGGGGCGCTGTCGTCGCTGATCTACGCCACGGTGTTCCTGCTGCTGGCCGGCCGCCGGTTCGCGCGCAAGGACATCACGAGCTGACCCGCCGTCCTCCGCGCCGCCCGCCGTCGTCCGACGCGGGCGGCCGGAGGGCGGTACGGTCGCCCGCGTGACGATCCAACTCGAACTCGACGCCGGCGTCGCCGTCGTCACCATCGACCACGGCCGCGGCAACACCCTCGACACGGCCACCTGCCGCGAACTCGTGCTCCAGCTCGGGGCGGCCGAAGCCTCCGACGCCCGGGCCGTCGTGCTCACCGGGACCGGCTCGATGTTCTCCGCGGGCGTCGACCTGCTCAGCATCGACGAAGGCGGCGCCGGCTACGTCAGCGAGTTCCTTCCCGCGCTGTCCGACGCGCTGCTGGCGGTCTTCGGCTTCCCGCGGCCGGTGGTGGCCGCCGTCAACGGGCACGCGATCGCGGGCGGCCTGGTGCTGGCCGCCGCGTGCGACCACCGGGTGCTCGCCGCCGGCCCGGCCCGGCTCGGCGTCACCGAGCTGCTCGTCGGCGTGCCGTTCCCGATCGCGGCGCTGGAGATCCTGCGCTGCGCCTACGGCACGACGCCGTTGCCCGGCCTGATCTACAGCGGCGCGACCGTGCCGGGCGAGGACGCGCTGTCCCGCGGCCTGGTGGACGAGATCGCGCCGGCCGCGGAGGTGCTCGGCCGCGCCCGTGAGCTGGCCACGCGGCTGGGCGAGCTGCCGACCGAAGCTTTCGCGCACACCAAGGCGCAGCTGCACCGGCCCTACCACGAGCGGATCGCGGAGAGCCGGCCGTCGGACGACGACAGCGTCGAGCGGATGTGGCGCTCTGAAGCCGCACTCGCCGCCGTGAAGTCCTATGTGGACCGCGTACTGCGCGCTCCGGCCTCCTGACGCGCCCGGCTCCGGACCCACGGGGAAAGACCCGCCGTTGGTGGCTTGCCCAGGCCCGGGCAGTCTGTGAGGATCCGACAGCCGAGGATGGCCCGGGTGTTCGGAGGACAATTTGCGCAGGCTGCTCACCGTCTTCTCGACAGTTCTGCTCTCGGCCGCGGCCATGGTGGGGTGGCGAACGCCGCTTCCCCTGGCGGCCGCGACATCAAGGCCGCGCTCGCCACGGTGCCGGGGCTGACGGTCGTGTCCGAGGACCCGGCGCCGGCCGGGTTCCGCTTCTTCGAGCTGACGTTCACCCAGCCGGCGGACCACCGGAACCCGCACGGGCCGGCGTTCCAGCAGCGGTTCACCCTGCTGCACCGGGACTTCAGCGCGCCGACGGTCGCCTTCACCAGCGGCTACAACGTCTCCACGGCGCCCAACCGCTCGGAGCCGACGCGGATCGTCGACGGCAACCAGCTCTCGATGGAGTACCGCTACTTCACCCCTTCGCGGCCGGAGCCGGCGAACTGGGCGCGGCAGCTCACCATCTGGCAGGCCGCGGCCGACGAGCACGCCGCCGTGCAGGCGTTCAAGCGGATCTACCCGGGCAAGTGGCTGGCCACCGGCAGCAGCAAGGGCGGCATGACGGCCACCTACTTCCGCCGGTTCTTCCCCGGCGACGTCGACGGCACCGTCCCCTACGTCGCGCCGAACGACGTGATCGACCCGCTCGACCGCTACAACGAGTTCCTGGCGAACGTCGGCGACCCCGCCTGCCGCGCGTCGCTCAAGGCGATCCAGCGTGACGCGCTGAAACGGCGGGTCGAACTCGGCGAGCTGGCGAAGGCCGACGCGGCGGAGAAGGGCTACACGTTCTCGATCGTCGGCTCGGCGGACAAGTCGCTCGAGATCGCGGTGATCGACTCGTACTTCGGGTTCTGGCAGTACCAGCCGGCGTCGGCCTGTGCCTCGGTGCCGAAGCCGGGCGCGCCCGCGGCCGCTGTCTGGTCCTGGTTCGAGCAGGTCGAGAGCCTGAACACCTACTCCGACCAGGAGCTGGAGCCCTACATCCCGTACTACTACCAGGCGGCGGTGCAGCTCGGCTCGCCCGAGGCGTACGACAGTTACCTGCGTGACCTGCTGCGCTATCCCGGCGCCGACGTGCCCGGGACGTTCGTGCCGGCTTCGGTGAAGCGGCCGCGCTTCGACTACCTCGCGATGCCGGACGTCGACTTCTGGGTGAAGACGCAGGGACGGCAGCTGCTGTTCGTGTACGGCTCGAACGACCCGTGGGGCGCGGAGCCGTTCGAACTCGGCTTCGGGAGCAAGGACTCGTACCGCTACTTCGTGCCGGGCGGCAACCACGGGTCGAACATCGCGCAGCTGCCCGCCGCGCAGGCCGCCGAGGCGACGGCGACGATCCGCCGCTGGGCGGGGCTGCCCGCTCAGCCGTCGCCGGCCGCCCGGTCGGCGACCGAGGGCTTCGCCGGCTTCCCCGGTTTCCCCGGTTTTGACGCCGACCCGCTGACGGCCGAGCGGCCGCCGCTCTAGGCCGCACGGTTCCGGGCGGCGGGCCGCTGAGTGTCCTTATCGGACTGTCCGGCCGAGCACGTTCTCCAGTGCCTCGTGCCAGGAGTCCTCGTCGGGAGCGCACAGGAGGCCGCCGCCCATCCGGCCGGGGTCGAAGGGCGAGCCGTCGAAGTGGGCGCTGAAGCCGCCCGCTTCACGGTGCAGGAGCCAGCCCGCGGCGTGGTCCCACGGCATCAACCGGTTGTAGCACAGCAGATGGACGCGGCCTGCCGCCGCCAGCAGGTACTCGTGGCCCGCGCAACGGAACCAGGTGTAGCCCGCCAGCTTCAGCAGGTTCGCCACCAGGGTGCTCCGCAACGGCTCGGGGGCGAACCGGGCGCCGGCGATGGCCTCCATCCGTCCCAGCGGCACGGGGTCGGCGACCTTGAGCCGCTGGGAAGCTTCGCCGGGCCGGCGCAGCCACGCGCCCGCCCCGGCGACGGCCATCGCGGACGTCCGCGTGATCGGATCGTGGATGACCGACCCCACGATCCGCCCTCGGTCCATCACGGCGGCCATGACCGCGAACAGCGGGAGGCCGGACACGAAGTTCTTCGTCCCGTCGAGCGGGTCGAGCACCAGCGCGGACTCCGAACGCAGCTGCGCCCGCAGCACCTCGTCCGAGCCGGCCGACTCCTCCCCGATCACCACCGTTCCCGGCCACTGGTCCCGGACCGCCGCGGAAATCGCCTCCTCGGCCGCCCGGTCGGCGACGGACACGACGTCGAACTCGGAGGTCTTCTCGGCGATATCAGCAGCGGCAAGGTGGCCGAACCTCGGAACCAGCTCCCGGGCGGCGACCGTGGCGATGATGCCTTCCAGGAGTTCGATGTCCATGGCGCCATCGTCCGCTACGGGCCACTGTGGATCAGCGCGGCCCACAGATCGGGCCGGTCGGGGTACTCGGCGCGCAGGTCGTGGGTGACGCGGTGCAGGATCGTGGCCGCGTGTTCGGCGATGGGTGTGGTGGGCAGATGGCGGTAGAAGGCGGCTGATGCCGCGGCCGCGACGCTGTCGTTGAGCGGCCAGAGGCCGGCGATAACGTGCCGGAACCCGGCGAGGTGAAAGGCGGACGCCAGATGCAGCGCCTCGTCGACGTTCCGGGTTCCGGGGTGCGCGGTGGAGCACGCGGACAGGTAAGCCAGTTCGGCGTGAGCGAGGCGGAGGCGGGCGATGCCCGGCAGCGGCAGAACGCCGTCGTACAGGCATAACCCGCTCTGGGCGGGGGCCGAGAGGTCGGCGCTGGCGTGGCAGGCGAAGTGTGTCCAGGTCGCGTCCTCCAGCGCAGCCAGGACCCGAGCGGCTGTGGCGTCCTCTCCGGTCAGCGGCGACGTGCTCGGATCGCGCGCGAGCAGGGCGGCGGCCTCCGCGGCGGTGCCCGGCAGATCGGGCAGCCCGGGAGTACTGGCGAGGGCGACGGTGAGCTGGCGGCGGGTGGTCGCCGACGGCCGCCCCCGGGCGTGGGCGAGAGCGCGGATAGTCGGTGTGTACGAGGACACGACCAGGTCCAGGGCTCCGGGACGGCCGGGGTGACCGGCGGCGTGCAACGGGAACAGGCCGAGCAGCCCGGTCGGCATCCACCACACTCGGGGCAGCGCGTCGTCCGGGGTGACCAGGGTGTCGAGGATCGGCGCGACGGCCGCGTCCCACAACCAGGCGAGGACGTCGGCCAGCACCCGCTTGGCCCGTAGCGCGCCCGACAGCGAACTCCCGTTGTGGTTGGCCGCCAACAGTTCCTGGGCCCGGGACTCCACTTCGGCGAGCGTGAGGTCCGGCAACGCGACGCCGATGGTGGTGTCTCCGGTGACGACGATCGCGTCGCTGCGGTACCGGCCGGCGTTGACCACCACGATCGTGCCGCCGGCCGCCGCGGACTTCAGTTCGGCGATCCGGGGCGGCAGCTGGAACCGCGCGAAGCCGGGCTGGCTGCGGATTTCGGCGAGCAGCGTGTCGTGCTCGGCCCACCGTTGCCTGCGCTCCCGGATGTCGCCGGCCGCGCTGTCGACGATGTTGAGCCGGTCCCGGATCTGCTGGAATCGGCCGGCCAGCCCGGGATGGGCCTGGCCGAGGTCGGTGAGATCCGTGCGGGTGTCCATGGCGGCGGCGAGGACCGCGCCCCGGCCGAGTTCGGCCGCCTCCACGGCACCGGCGGCGTCGCCGAGGGCGCAGTGCGCGGCCACCGCGTCCCCCACCAGTTCGCCCCGGTACTTGCCGACCTGGTAGTCCTGGTCTTCCCAGCGGCCCTCGCGAGGAACCACGAGCGGCACCATTTCCACCGCGGAGTCGAACAATTCCACCGCGATGGCGTGCTCGTTCATCGCGTGCGCGAGCCGCCCGACCTGGCCCGCCGCGTAAAGCCGCTGGGCCGGCGACGCGGTCGTCGCGCGGGCAACCTGCGTTGCCAGGTCTCGCAGTGTCGTCTGGTCGACGGCCAGGCCGGTTTCGTGCAACCGCCGCAGATAGGCGTCGCCGAGGTGGCCCAGATATGCGCAACGCACGGGATGGTCGGGAGCGCAGGTGGCAACGGCCTCCTCGAACAATTCGATGGCCCGGTCGAGGTCCGGCGACCGCAGATCGCGCTCGAATCGCAGCAGATGGCCCTGGGCGAGATTGGCCAGATTCCCGCCTCGGTTGACCTCGTTCCCCAGGTGTTCTTGGGCGCGTTCGCCCCACTCGATGGCCCGGTCGAGATCCGCCGGCACCCCGGTCCGGCGAAACCGGACGCTGTGGGCGATGCCGAGGTTGGCGAGGTGCCCGCCGTGGGTGGCGGGAGTGACCGACCACGCGGCCGTCACCGCTAATGTCCCGAGGTCGATGGCGCGATCGAGATCCGCCAGGGAATCGGTGCGCTCGAACCGGATGCGGTAAGCGATACCGAGATTGGACAACGCGGCGGCGTGACCGCGCTGGCCGGCCGGCAACCCCGCCAGGCCCTGTTCGCCCAGCTGGATGGCCCGCCGCAGGTCCGCCAGCACCCCGTCCCGCTCGAACCGCCGGAAGTAGGTGAGGCCGGCATCGCCCAGCGCCATCGGGTGTTCGGGGTCGCTCGCCGGCATCGCCTCCAGCGCGCGCTCGCCCAGTTCGACGGCGTGATCGAGGTCGGCCGCCGTCCCCAGCCGCTCGAACCGGGAGCGATAGGCGATGCCGAGCTTGGCCAGGACGTCGCCCCCGCGCTGGGGATCGTCCTCCGGCAGGGCCCCGGCGACGTGCTCGAGCAGGTCCGTGGCCCGCCGCAGGTCCGCCGCCGTCTCGGTGCGCTCGAACCGCAGCCAGTAAGCGAACCCGAGCGCCGACATGAGCGCCAGGCTGCTCGGATCGTCTACAGTGGACACCAGATGTTCGTACAACTCGATGGCGCGATCGAGGTCGGCCCGCGTACCAGTGCTCCGGTACCGCTTCTCGTGGTTGAGGGCGAGGCTTGTCAGCATGGGCACCGGGCCGGTGCCCATGGCGTTCAGTGCCTGCTCGAACCGGTCGATGGCCAGATCGAGATCCGCCGGCGCGCCGGTCCGTTCGAACCGGGTGTGATAGGCGGTGCCGAGGTTGGACAACATTGCCGAACGGTCGGGGATGCCGGTCGCGGCGGCGGCCACGGCCTGCTCGCCGCGCTCGATCGCCTGGCCGAGATCCGAGAGCGCTCCGGTGTGCCGGAATCGCTGCTGGTAGCAGACGCCGAGGTTGGACAGCAACTCCGTGCGTTTGGGATCGTGCGTGGACATGGCGGCGAGTGCTTGTTCGAACAAGCCGACGGCGCGATCCACGTCCGCGGGCACCCGGCTGAGGGCGAAGCGCCGGTGACAGGCCCGGCCGAGATCGGACAGGAACACTGCCCAGTAAGGGTTTTTGTCGTCGGCGGCAGTGATCGCCGTCGCGCCCAGCTCGATGGCGCGGTCGAAATCCTCCAGCGTCTGCCGGTGCTCGGCCCACCACAGGAGGCACACGAACAGCCAGTACAGCCGTTCCAGCCGCTCCGGATCGCCGGCCACCGTGGCGTCGACGCCCTGTTCGCACAGTGCGATCGCGGGTTCCAGGTCGGCCGGCGCGCGGGTCCGCTCGAACCGGCGGAGATGGACGGTGCCGAGGCAGCAGAGCAGCGAAGCCCGCCCGGGAGAATCGGCGGGAACCGCGGCCAGAGCGGGTCCGCCCAGCTCGATCGCCCGGTCCAGATCCGCCGGCGACCCGGTGCGCTCGAACCGCGACCGGTAGGCCTGGCAGAGGTTGACCAGCGGCCCGGCCGGGTCGCGGCGGTCGATGACGGCCAGCGCCGCTTCGTTCATCTCGATGCCGCGGTCGAGATCCGGCTGCGCGCCGGTGCGCCCGAATCGCAGCAGGTAAACCACACCCAGCGTGGCCGGGATGACGGAAGGGTCGAGGTAGCCGCTCGCCCCCGCCGTCCGGGCTTGTTCGCCGAACTCGATCGCGCGCTGGAGATCGTCCAGCGCGCCCGTGCGCTCGTACCGCTGGTGGTAGGACGTCGCGAGGTTGAACGCCATCGGTTCGCGGTCTTCGCCGGGTGCGGCGGCCAGGGCTTGCTCGCCCAGTGCGATCGCGCGGGCCAGGTCGGCCGGCGCGCCGCCGCGGTTGAACCGTTTGCCGTAGGCACCGCCCAGGTCGGACAGGTACATCGCGCGAGCGGGGGCGTCGGCCGGCAGGACGCCGACCACCGGCTCCATCAGCTCGATGAACCGTTCCAGGTCCGCGGGCAGGCCGCGGAACTGGCAGGCGTACGCGAGGCCGGTCTGCACGAGTGCTCGATCGGGATCGTCGCCCCGCATGACGGTGAGGGCTTGCTCCCCCAGGTCAATGGCCCGGTCCAGATCCGCCCGGCTGCCGGTGCGCTGGTACCGGGCCTGGTGGGCGTCGGCGAGATTGGACAGCGCCTTGTCCCGGTCGGGGCTGTCTCCGGACGTGGCGGCCAGCGCCTGCCCGCCCAGCTCGATCGCCCGGTCGAGGTCCGCCGCCTGCTCGGTTTGCTCGTACCGCCGCAGGTAGCAAACGCTGAGGTTGCCCAGTTTTTCGATGCGATCCGGGTCATCGGCCGGGGCGGCGGCGATGGCTTGCTCGCCTACCTCGACCGACCGCGTCAGGTCGGCCGCGTTGTGGTAGAGCTCGTGCCGGGCGAGGTAGGCGAGGCTGAGGTTGTAGAGCAGCAGCGGCCGGCTGCCGTGGTCGGCGGAGACGGCGCCGGTCAACAGGATGATGGCCGCGTCGAGCAGGTACGGGTCGTCGACGGCCTGGCCCTCGCGAGCCAGGTCGAACGCGATCTTCCCCTGGACGACGGGATCAGCGTCCGGCCCGAGCACCTCGCGCATGTTCTCGGGAAGCACAGCCGTGGTACCGGCCAAGGGCAGGAGGTGGACAACGAGGCGAGCCAGCTGCCCGAGCCGGTCGGGACCGGGGGCCAGCACGGAAAAGCGCAGGTAGAACAGCCAGCCCAAGGTGTGGGAAGCCACGGCCAGCCGCTCCTCGTCCGCGGGCGTGACGTGGACGGCGTCGGGCGGCTGGGCGGCCCGCCACAGTTCCGAGGCCTCGGCCGCCATCGAGTCGCTCAGCAGCTCGTCGGCCTGGCCCTGCTGCTGGCAGACGGTCAGGCGCTGCCGGAACCCGCGCACCAGGTCGTCGAATGACATCGGTCCCCCATGCCGTCCACGTGCGTGCCGATGGGCGACAGTATCGCGGTGGGCGGGTTGTCGGCACCAGAATGGGCCGAGTGGGACCGCCGGTCTGGGATCTGCTGGCGCAGAGAGAAGTCCTTGCTGGAACTCCTGCGCTGGCCGGCCGGGACCGATCAGGAATGCCGTACTAGGCGGCGGTGGTCCGGGCCCGCGGAAAACCGTGGCCCCGGGCCGAAACCACCACGGCGAGCACGGGGGCCAGCAGCACCAGCACGGTCCACGGGAAAACGCGCGCTCCGAAGGCGTCGAGCAGGATCCCGCCGGCCACGCCGCCGGCGGCCATCGCCGCGTTCCACAGCGTTACGAGCATTGCCTGGGCGGCGTCGGCCTGCTCGCCGCCCGCGTCGGCGGCGGCGGTCTGCAGGAGCGTCGGGACGCCGCCCCAGCCGAGGCCCCAGAGCGCGGCGGCGACGTAGACGAGTGCCGGGCTGCCGCCGGTGAGGGCGAGGACCGCGGCCGCCACCGCGACCAGCACGGCGCCGGCGAGGGTGAGCACCCGCAGCCGCCGGTGGATGTGCGCGCCGACCACCGCGATGCTCACCAGCGAGGCGAGGCCGAACACGAGCAGCACGAGATCCGTTTGCCCGCCCAGGCCCAGCGTGCTCAGGAAGGTGGCCACGTAGGTGTAGAGGATCGTGTGTGCCAACACGAAAACGAGCGTCACGGCCAGTACCGGGGTGACCCCGGGGACGGTGAGGGCCCTGAGCACCGGCGCCTTCTCGTGGCGTCGCCCGGGCCGGTCCGGGACGAGCGCCGCGATCCAGGCGATCGTGCCGACAGCGAGCACCGTCATGGCGAAGAACGGCGCGCGCCAGCCGAACGCGTCGCCGGCGAACGTCCCGGCGGGCACGCCGAACGACAACGCGACCGGGATACCGGTCATGACGAGCGCGATCGCCTTGCCCCGCAACGGTTCCGGCGCGAGCCCGCGCGCATACCCGGCGAGCAGCGCCCACGCCAGCCCGGCCGCGACCCCGGCCACGAAGCGGGCGGCCATCGTCAACGGGTAGCTCGCCGAGACGGCAGTGACGGTGTTGGCCACGGCGAAGCCCGCCATCGCGGTGAGAAGCAAACGCTTGCGGCCCCAGCCCGAGGTGGCGGCGGACAACGGGATGGCGGTGAGCGCGGTGCCGAGCGCGTAAACCGTGACGGCCTGCCCCGCCGCCGGCTCGCCGACGCCCAGCCCGGCGCTCAGGCCGGGCAGGACGCCGGCGGGCAGGGTCTCGGTGAGGCTGGTGAGGAACACGGCCGTGGCCAGGGGCAGGAGGGCACGGGTGGGGAGCTGGTGGTTGAGCTTGCGGTCGGGCTGGTGGTTGGGCTTGCGGTCGGGCTTGTGGTCGGGCTGGTGGCGGAGTTTCTCGGGGAGGTTGTGGTCGGGCTGGTGGTGGGGCGTCTGGTGGACTCGCATGGTCGTATGCTCAAACCATCACATGGATGTGAGGGTCAATCCGGCGACGAGTGAGGCGGCGCACATGCGCATCGGGGAGCTGTCCGCGCGGACCGACACACCACGTCGGCTGCTGCGCTACTACGAGGAGCAACGGCTGATCGTGGCGAGCCGCTCCCCCAACGGCTACCGCGAGTACGACGAGCCGACCGTCGACCGCGTGCTGCAGATCCGCGGCCTGCTCGACGCCGGCCTGCCGACGCGGATCATCAAGCAGATCCTGCCCTGCCTGGGCAAACCCCGCGCCCTCTACTTCCCCGACGCGACCCCGGAAATGATCGCGACGCTGGAACACGAGCTCGACCGCATGACCACCCGCATCACCTGCCTGACCCACAACCGCGACGCGATCGGGGAATACCTGGACGCGGTCAGGGACGGGAATCCACCGGACGTACTCGTCGACGCACCGGCCTGACGCCTGACGCCGCTCCCTGAATAGCAGGACGGCGGCGGCGAATGCTCGCAGTGTGTCCTTTGTGGATTGCGAACGTCCACGGCGGCGGAGCGAGGGTTCAGGGGCGGCGTGACTTCGGCAGCTTGGCCACTACCGCGTCGTAGGAGGCGTCCAGCAGTTCTGCCAGCTCGGCGGGCGGCACGGCGGCGGAAGCAGCGCCGGCGGTGAGGGCGACGCTGTTCCAGCCATAGCGGCCAAGGTAGGCCATCACCGAGACCGCGGACGGGTGGCGGGCCCGCAGTTCCGCGGCCTCCTCCTCGGTGGCACCGCACTTCAAGCCGACTGAGGGCGGGTCGTCCTGGCCGATGAAGGCGAAGGCCTTGCCGCCGACCTTCGCCACGAGGACGTGGTCGCCGAAGGGGTAGGTCTCCTCCGCGCCCGGCTTAGCCAGGCAATAGGCGATCACGTCCTCGACGGTCATGGGCTTGGCGGTCACGTGCGGCCGCCGCTCATGGGCTCGACTGCCACGCGCGCGGCAGTCACGTGCGCGGCAGTCACGTGCGCGGCAGTCACGTGCGGGACGGCCGCAGGCGCGGCGGTCACGCGCGGACGGCGGTCGCGGGAGCGGCGGCCGTCGCGGGAGCGGCGGCCGTCAACGGGCCGGCACCGATCGCGGGCCGGGCGGCGGCAGGCGGCGGCTCACTTGATTCCCGCGGCGTCCATTCCGCGCAGTTCCTTCTTCAGGTCGGACACCTCGTCGCGCAGGCGGGCGGCCAGTTCGAACTGCAGGTCGCGGGCGGCCTGCATCATCTGGTCGGTCATCTGCTGGATCAGGTCGGCCAGCTGGGCCCGCGGCATGCCCGACACGTCCTTGTCGACGAGCATGCCCGAGCTGCGGACGCGGTCGCCCTGTTCTGGTTTCTTGCCGCGTGAGGAGTTTCGGCCTGAGCCGCCGACGGCGACCGTTTCCTCGGAGTCCTCGGCTTCGCTGTAGACGCGGTCGAGGATGTCGGCGATCTTCTTCCGGAGTGGCTGCGGGTCGACGCCGCGCTCCTCGTTGTAGGCGACCTGCTTGGCGCGGCGGCGGTCGGTCTCGTCGATGGCGTGCCGCATCGAGTCGGTGATCTTGTCGGCGTACATGTGGACCTCGCCGGAGACGTTTCGCGCCGCGCGGCCGATGGTCTGGATCAGCGAGGTGCCGCTGCGCAGGAATCCCTCCTTGTCCGCGTCGAGGATCGCGACCAGCGACACCTCCGGCAGGTCGAGGCCCTCCCGCAGCAGGTTGATGCCGACGAGCACGTCGTAGTCGCCGGCCCGCAGCTGGCGCAGCAGCTCGACGCGGCGCAGCGTGTCGACCTCCGAGTGCAGGTACCGCACCCGGATCCCGAGCTCCAGCAGGTAGTCGGTGAGGTCCTCGGACATCTTCTTGGTGAGCGTGGTGACCAGCACCCGCTCGTCCTTCTCCGCGCGCTCGCGGATCTCGTGCACCAGGTCGTCGATCTGGCCCTCGGTCGGCTTCACCACCACCTTCGGGTCGACCAGGCCGGTCGGGCGGATGACCTGCTCCACGAACTCGCCGCCGGCCTGGCCCATCTCGAACGGGCCCGGCGTCGCCGAGAGGTACACCGTCTGGCCGATCCGGTCGGAGAACTCCTCCCAGGTCAGCGGCCGGTTGTCGGTGGCGCTGGGCAGCCGGAAGCCGAACTCGACGAGGTTGCGCTTGCGCGACATGTCGCCCTCGTACATGCCGCCGATCTGCGGCACCGTCTGGTGCGACTCGTCGATGACCAGCAGGAAGTCTTCCGGGAAGTAGTCGATCAGCGTGGCCGGCGCCGAGCCGGACGGCCGCCCGTCGATGTGCCGCGAGTAGTTCTCGATGCCGGAGCAGAACCCGACCTGGCGCATCATCTCGATGTCGTACGCCGTGCGCATGCGCAGCCGCTGGGCCTCCAGCAGCTTGCCCTGGCGCTCCAGCTCGGCCAGCCGCTGCTCGAGCTCCGCCTCGATGCCCTTGATCGCCCGCTCCATGCGCTCCGGGCCGGCGACGTAGTGCGTGGCCGGGAAGATCCGGACCTCGTCGATCTCGCGCACGATGTCGCCGGTGAGCGGGTGCAGGTAGTACAGCTTCTCGATCTCGTCGCCGAAGAACTCGACCCGGATGGCCAGCTCCTCGTACGCCGGGATGATCTCCACCGTGTCGCCGCGCGCGCGGAACGTGCCGCGGGCGAACGCGATGTCGTTGCGCGTGTACTGCACGTCGACCAGCGCGCGCAGGAACACGTCGCGGTCGAGCCGCTCGCCGACCTTCAGCATCGAGGACCGGTCGAGGTAGGACTGCGGCGTGCCCAGCCCGTAGATGCAGGACACGCTGGCCACCACGATGACGTCACGGCGCGAGAGCAGGTTCATCGTGGCGGAGTGGCGCAGCCGCTCGACGTCGTCGTTGATCGACGAGTCCTTCTCGATGTAGGTGTCCGTCTGCGCGATGTACGCCTCGGGCTGGTAGTAGTCGTAGTAGCTGACGAAGTACTCGACCGCGTTGTGCGGGAACAGCTCGCGCAGCTCGTTGGCCAGCTGCGCGGCCAGCGTCTTGTTCGGCGCCATGACCAGCGTGGGGCGCTGCACGCGCTCGATCAGCCACGCGGTGGTGGCCGATTTGCCCGTGCCCGTGGCGCCCAGCAGCACGATGTCCTTCTCGCCCGCCCGGACCCGGCGCTCGAGCTCGTCGATGGCCGCCGGCTGGTCACCGGCGGGCTGGTAGTCGCTGATGACCTCGAACCGGCCGCCGGACCGGGGGACGTCGGAGACCGGCCGGAAGTCGGACTGGGCGAGGACGGGGTGTTCGGTTGCGAAAGCCACGAGAACCAGAGTAAGCCGACCCACCGACAGTTTTCAGTCGCGGAGTCGGTGAAGGGCCCGCGACCTGCGGCGAAAGGGGTTTCAGGCGGTCCCGCGGACGCCCGCGCCGCCTGGCCCGTTCAGCAGCTGCAATCACAACCACAGCAGTCACACCCGTCGCACCCATCACATCCGCCGCAGTCACAGCCGCCACAGTCGCAGTCCCAGGAGCCGTGGGGCTTGCCGCTCCACGGGCCCGGGAACGGGTCGCGGCAGCAGAACTGGCAGGAGCAGCACATGTACGTCGCGACCAGGCAGCCGAACGCGACCCCGCGCCGGCGCGGCGGCAGTGCGAACTTCGGTGTCCAGCAGCCACCCCCGTCGCCGTTCTCCGGGCCGCGGCCGCGGCGCTTCGACGGCGGCTGGCCCGGCGGCTCCGAACCCGGCTGACCCGGCGGAGTACTCGCTGGCGCAGCCGGGTTCGCGCCCGAGTGCGACTCGCGGTGGTACGGGAACCCGTCCGGCGACTGCAGCGGCCCCGGCCCGATCCAGCCGGGCGGCGGCTCCTGCCGGTGCCCGAACGCGCGGCGCACGGCCTGGCGCAGCTCGTGCACCAGCAGCGCGTGCACCAGCGCGGGCTCGGTGAACTCCGCCTCGCGCAGCGCCAGCTCCACGCCGAGCACGGCGCCGTCGACCAGCCGCCGGGCCTCGGCGAGGCTGGTTCCGGTGGCGGACAACGGGTTCCAGCCGCCGTCGGCCTCGTCCGCGGCCTGGTCCTCCACCGCGTCCAGCAGGTGCGCGACGCGGCCGAACAGGCGGCCGGCCTCGGCGAGCGGGGCGGCGTTGGCCGGGCGGCCCGCGAGCACGGCCGTCTGCGCGAAGGCCGCGGACGCCGCCAGCTCGGCCGGCTCCGTCACCAGCAGCACGGAGTCGCCCGCCCGCGCCGCGCGTTCCAGCTCGCCTTGCCGTCCGACGGCCTCGGTGAGCACAGCCGTGTCGAAGCCGACGCGTAAGCCGGTGCGGCCGCCCTGCACCGCCCACCGCCGCGCGACGCGCCGGGCCGCGCCGGCGACGGGACGGCGGCCGAACGCGCCGTCACCGTCCTCGACGTGGTCGCCGACCTTCGCCGAGGCCAGCACCAGCGACACCGCGGCCGCGAGCTGCGCGCCCTCGCCCCGCGCGACCGACGTCGTCCGCATGCCCCGCAACGGGCACGGGCCGGCCTGGCGGCGTCCGCCCGCCCGCGGCGCCTGGGCCTCGACGAGGGCGGACACGACCAGCCCGTCGTAGTTCGTCACGACGCGCGCGAGCTGCCCGTGCTCGTCGCGCAACGCCAGGCAGAGGCCGCACAGGTGAGCCAGCCAGTCCGCGTGCAGCCGCGCGGACAGCCGGTGCCGGCACGGCCGGATGATCCCGAACAAGAGCCCCCCAAGTAAGTCCGGTGCACCCTAGCCAGCCGTGCACCCGGCCGGGTGCGGGTTGACCGATCCGTGACGGGCCCGGGTGAGAAACGTCCGGTTTCACCGCCGCGCAAGGCAAGATGAGCGGATGACCGACCTGCACCCGCCGAAGGTGGAGACCTTCGACCCGGCCGCTCGTGTCAACATCGACCCCAAGGGCGTCACGCGGGAGGTGGAGGAGTTCCGCGAGGAGCCGTTCGGCCTCTACCTCGCCCGTCCCACGCCCGGGCGCGCCCAGTTCCGCTACCTCGAGTCCTGGCTGCTGCCGGAGCTGGGGCTGCGCGTCACCGACTTCTGGTTCAACCCCGGCCACGAGCGGGACCAGGACTTCTACCTCGACGTGGTCCGCGTGCGCCGCGACGGGGCCCGCTGGATCGCCACCGACCTCTACCTCGACCTGGTGCTCAAGGACAAGGTGTCGGTACGCGTGATCGACAACGACGAGCTGGTCGCGGCCGTCGCGGAGGGCCTGCTGCCGCAGTCCGAAGCCGAGTACGCGCTCGAAGCCACGTACGCCGCTGTCGAGGGCCTCGCCGGGCACGGTTACGACCTCGCCGCCTGGCTGTCCACAAAGGACGTCACGCTGACCTGGCGGCGGCACCCCTAGCCGCCCGCATCCACCGATCGGTGGATGCCCGCCGCCTGCTGGTGGAGCCGGGTTCTGGCCGTTCCGGCGATCCGCGCGACCCCTTCCCCACGGGAGTCTCTTCTCGACGAACCGATCGAGAGGGGAGGGCGCGATGCCGGTCATCGAAGTCCAGGGCCTGCACAAGCGGTACGGCGCCAAAGTAGCGGTGGACGACGTCTCGTTCAGCGTGGAGCGCGGGGAGATCTTCGGGATCCTCGGGCCCAACGGCGCCGGCAAGACCACCACGGTGGAGTGCCTGGAGGGGCTGCGCGTCGCCGACGGCGGCACGCTCTCGGTGCTCGGCCTCGACCCGCGCGCCGACCGGGGCGAGGTGCGCCAGCGCGTCGGCATCCAGCTCCAGGAGAGCCAGCTGCCCGACCGGCTGCGGGTCCGCGAGGCGATCGACCTGTACGCCTCCTTCTACCGCACGCCCGCCGACCCGGAGAAGCTGCTCGCCACGCTGGGCCTGGCCGACAAGCGCGACACCGCGTACAAGAAGCTCTCCGGCGGACAGAAGCAGCGGCTCTCCATCGCGCTCGCGCTCGTGGGCAGCCCGGAGATCGCCGTGCTCGACGAGCTCACCACCGGCCTCGACCCGCAGGCGCGGCGTGACACCTGGGACCTGATCGAGGCGGTGCGCGACCGGGGCGTGACGATCCTGCTGGTCACGCACTTCATGGCGGAGGCCGAACGGCTCTGCGACCGGATCGCGGTGATCGACTCCGGCCGCGTGGTCGCCATCGACACGCCCGCCGGGCTGGTCGGGCGGGTCGACGACGAGCAGCGCATCCGCTTCCGCCCGTCGGCGCCGGTCGACGTGGCGCAGCTCGATTCGCTGCCCGACGTGCTGAAGGTCGAGCGCCACGGTGAACGGCTCGTGGTGACCGGGCGCGGCAACGCGCTGCACACCGTCACGTCGTTCCTCGCCCGCAACCAGGTGATCGCCGGCGAGCTGCGAGTGGACCAGGCGGATCTCGACGACGCGTTCGTCGCGCTGACCGGCCGGAAACTGGACTGAGGGGACCACACAGATGCTCACCAAGATGACCGCCGTGGAGGCGAAGCTGTTCCTCCGCGACCCGGGCGCGCCGGCCACCGTGATCGGCATCCCGCTCGCCCTGATCCTGGTGTTCGGGTTGATCCCGGGCACGAAGAACCCGAGCGCGCAGTTCGGCGGTCAGTCGCCGTTGTCCACGCTGATCGCGCCGATGGCGGTGGCGATCGTCATCGCGATGCTCGCGGTGACGCTGTTCCCGGCCGCGCTGGCCGGCTACCGCGAAAAGGGCGTGCTGAAACGGCTTTCCGCCAGCCCGGTGCCGCCGGCCCGGCTGCTGGCCGCGCAGCTGATCGTGAACCTCGTGGCCGCCGTTGTCGTGATCCTGCTCGTCGTGGGGGTGGGCAGGATCGCGCTCGGCATGGCGTTGCCGCTGAATCCGGGCGGCTTCGCGCTGTCGGTGGTGCTGGGCGCGGCGTCGCTGTTCTCGGTGGGCCTGCTGGTCGCCGCGTTCGCGCCGACGGCCAGGGCCGCGAGCGGCATCGGGGCGCTGGTGTTCTTCCCGATGCTGGCGCTGGGCGGGGTGTGGGTGCCGAAGGAGCAGCTGCCGGTGTTCCTGCAGCACGTCGCCGACGTCCTGCCGCTCGGCGCGACGATCAACGCCCTGCGCGAGACCGCGGCGGGGCACGCGCCGGAACTGCTGCAACTGGGCTCGATGGCCGCGTTCACCGTGGTCTGCTCCGTGCTCGCCGCCCGATTCTTCCGCTGGGAGTGACGATGACCGCGACCGCTACCACCGTCCCGGCGACGCGCGCCGTGGCCCCGTTCGCCCGCAAGCCCGTGCTCGTCCTCGCCGCCCTGCTCACCGCGCTGCTGGCCGTCACCGCGAACCGCTACGGCTACATGGGCGACGAGCTGTACTTCCTCTCCGCCGGACGCCACCTGGCCTGGGGGTACGTCGACCAGCCGCCGCTCCTGCCGCTGCTGGCCCGCACGATGGACGCGCTCGTCCCCGGTTCTCCGTTCGTGCTGCGGATCCCGGCCATTCTGGCGATGGCCGCCGCGGTGCTGTTCGCCGCGCTGATCGCCCGCGAGTTCGGCGGCGGGGCCAAGGCGCAGACCCTGGCCGCGGCGACGCTGGCGGTGTCGACCCAGTTCGTCGGCAGCGGGCACTACCTGGCGACCTCGACGCTCGACCCGTTCCTGTGGACGGTGCTGCTCTGGCTGCTGGTCCGCTGGGTCCGCACCCGCGCCGACGGCCTGCTGGCCTGGGCGGGCGTGGTCACCGCGCTCACGCTGTACACGAAGTTCCTGATCGGCGGCTTCTGGCTGGTCGCCGGGATCGTGTTCCTCGTCTTCGGCCCGCGTGAGCTGTTGCGCCGGCCGAAGCTGTGGCTCGGCGCCGCGATCGCCGCGGCGGCGCTGGTCCCGACGCTCGTCTGGCAGGCGACGCACGGCTGGCCGCAGCTGGGCATGGGCGAGGCCGTCTCGCGGGAGGTCAGCGACTATCTGGGCGGACGGGTGGCGTGGCTGCCCGAGGCGCTGCTCGTCGCCGGATTGCCGATCGGGGCCGTGCTCCTTTGTTACGGCCTGTGGCGGCTGCTGCGCTCGGAGCGGCTGCGGCCGTACCGCTTCGTCGCCTGGACCACGCTGGGGCTGGCCGTGGTGTTCGTCCTGGCCAACGGCCGCGCGTACTACATCGCGGGGATGTTCGCGCCGTGCTGGGCCGCGGCCGCGGTCGAGCTGGAAAGCGGCCGGGCTTCCCGGTGGTGGCGCTGGATCGCGACCTGGCCGGTGTACCTGCTGGCCATCGTCCTCACGGTGCCCCAGTCGTTGCCGGTGTGGCCGCAGGCGTGGCTGACGGAGCACCCGGCGCTGCCGAGGTCGATCCTCGCGTCCGCCGAGATCGGCTGGCCGGAGACGGCGCGCTCGGTGGCGGACGCGTTCGCGAAGGTCCCCGACCCGGCCCACACCGCCGTGGTCACCGAGTCCTACTGGACGGCGGGCGCGCTGGACCACTACGGCCCCGCGCTCGGCCTGCCCGAGCCGGCCAGCCCGAACCGCGGGTACGCCACGCTTGTCGTGCCGCCGGATTCGGCCCGCGACGTGCTGTTCGTCGGCACCGACCCGCGCCCGCTGCTGGGCCACTTCGCGGATCTGCGCCCGGCGGGCCAGGTGGACACGGGCGCGGCCAAGCCGAGCGTCGAACAGGGCTTGCCGATCTGGCTGGCGAGCGGGCGGCTCCAGCCGTGGCCGCGGATCTGGCCCAGCCTGGTCACCACCTGACGTGGTGTGCCCGGCGCCACAGCGAGCGGCCCGGCGCCGGGCCCGCCCCCGTAGGGTGCGGCTCGTCGGGCCCGAACAGCGGACGGGGAGCAGGATGGAAGCCGTGACCACGGCCGGCGCTCGCGCCAAGCCCACCGGCGACGTCGCGGAGTTCGCACGGCTGCCCGTGACGCTGCTCGCGGCCGGCACCGCGGCGGTCCTGCTCGCCACCGCCGGCCGCTACGGCTACTTCGGCGACGAGCTGTACTTCCTCGCCGCAGGCAAGCACCTGGCCTGGGGCTACGCCGACCAGCCGCCGGTGCTGCCGCTGATCGCGTGGCTGATGAACACGATCGCCCCGGGCTCGCTGGTGGTGTTCCGGGTCCCGGCGATCCTGGTCACTGCCGCGGGCGTAGTGGTGACGGCGCTCATCGCGCGGGAGCTCGGCGGCCGGCGCCGGGCGCAGACCCGCGCGGCCGCCGCGTTCGCGATCTGCGGCCAGTTCGTGGGCAGCGGCCACTACCTCGCGACGTCCACTGTCGACCCGGTGCTGTGGACGGTCGCGCTCTGGCTGCTCGTGCGCTGGCTGCGGACCCGGGACGACAACCTGCTGCTGTGGCTGGGACTGGTCACCGCCGTCGCGCTCAACGTGAAGTTCCTGATCGGCGCGTTCTGGGCCCTGGCCGCGCTGACCTCGCTCGTGTTCGGCCCGCGTGACCTGCTGCGCCGGCCGAAGCTGTGGGCGGGGGCGGGAATCGCCGCGCTGGCCTGCGTTCCGACGCTGTGGTGGCAGACGGCCAACGGCTGGCCGCAGCTCGGCATGGGCGACGCGATCGCCAAGGAGGTCGACCAGGGCGGCGGCCGCGCGGAGTTCGTCCCGGGCCTGCTGGCCGGCGCCGGGCTGGTGACCGGCGCGTTGGGTGTCCTCTATGGACTGACCGTGCTGCTGGGCGCCAAACAGCTGCGGCCGTACCGGTTCCTCGGCTGGACGACGCTCGGGCTCATCGTCGTGTTCATCGTCGCCAACGGGCGGTTCTACTACGCCGCGGGCATGTTCGGCGTGCTGTGGGCCGCGGCCGCCGTGCACCTGGAGAACCGGCAGCCCGCGCTGTGGTGGCGCTGGGTGCCGACGTGGCCGGTGTTCGTGCTCTCCGCGTTGTACAGCCTGCCGTACGCGCTGCCGGTCTGGCCGGCGCAGTGGCTCGTGGAGCACCCCGACGCGCCGCATCCCGCGTACGCCATCGAAGAGGTGGGCTGGCCCGACCTGGCGGACTCCGTCGCCGGTGCGTACCGGCTGCTGCCGCCCGCCGAGCGCGAGCACACCGCGCTCGTCACCGCGGGCTACTGGCAGGCGGGCGCCCTCGGCCGGTACGGACCGGAGCGTGGCCTGCCCGAGGCGTACAGCCCCAGCCGCGGCTTCTGGTACTTCGGACGTCCCGCCAACGACATGGACACCGTGCTCTTCGTCGGCAACGACCCGTCGAAGCTGGCGAAGCACTTTCAGTCGGCGAAGATCGTGGCACGGGTCGACAACCGGCTCGGCGTGCCCAACTCCAGCCGGACCATGCCGATCTGGCAGCTCAGCGGGCGTCTTGACGCCTGGGCCGTGATCTGGCCCCAGCTCAAGGACCTCAAGGCATGAGATTCCAGCGGGCCGACGACGTGAAGGTGGACTGGGGCCGCTCGCTGATGCCGCCGCTCGCGCCCCGGCCGGGGGGCTCGGGCCTGCGATGGCACCAGTGGTTCACCCGGGTGGAGACCGTGTTCGGGTTCGTGCTCCTCGTCGTCCCGGTCCTGCTCACCACGCTGCCCGCGAACCAGACGGCCGGGCACCGGGCGGTCACGCTGGCCCTCGCGGGCGGCGCCGCGGTGTGGCTGCTGCTCACCACCGTGCTGCCGCGCCCCGGCGTGCGCGAGCGCCCGGTGTTCGCCGCGCTGACCTTCGTCGGAGTGGTGAGCTTCGCGACGGCGCTGCAGGCCCGGGAGTCCGCCTTTTTCGTCTTCATGATCTTCGCGTTCTTCGCCGCCATGCGGATGAGCCCGGTGCCTGTGGCGATCCTCGGCGTGGGCGTCACCTCGCTGCTCATCAACACCGTCTCGGTCGGCGGGCCGGTGCACTCGCTGACGACCTCGCCGGGTGTCATGGTGACGCTGATCCTGGTGCAGACGGCGGCGATCGGCGGCGGGGGCGCGGTGTTCGCCGCCGTCGGGCGGCAGAGCCAGGAACGCAAGCGGATGCTCGACCAGCTGGCCGCGGCCGAGGCGGAAAACCAAGGCCTGCAACGGCAACTGCTCACCCAGGCGCGTGAGGCGGGGGTGCTCGACGAGCGCCAGCGGCTGAGCCAGGAAATCCACGACACGCTCGCCCAGGGCTTCACCGGCATCATCACCCAGCTCGAGGCCGCCGCCCAGGCCGAAGCCGACCCGGCCGAGTGGCGGCGGCACCTCGCCACCGCCACCGAGCTGGCGCGGGAGAACCTCACCGCCGCCCGGCGGTCCGTCGGCGCGCTGCGGCCGGAGCCGCTGGAATCGGCGACGCTGCCCGACGCGCTGGCAGAGGTGACGCGCCTGTGGGGCGAGCGCACCGGCGTCCGCGCGGGCTTCACCGCCACGGGCACCGCCGAGGCCCTGCACCCCGAGCTGGAGGCGACCCTGCTGCGCATCACGCAGGAAGCACTGTCCAATGTGGCCAAACACGCGGCGGCGGACCGGGTGGGGCTCACGCTGTCGTACATGAGCGACGAGGTGACGCTGGACGTGCGCGACGACGGCGTCGGCTTCGACCCCGACGCCCCGCCCCCGGCGGAGGGCGGGTTCGGGCTGCCCGGCATGCGACGGCGCGTCGAGCGGCTGGCCGGGACCCTGCACGTGGAGTCCGAGCCCGGCGGTGGCACGGCGATCTCGGTGAACCTGCCCGCCGTCCCGGCTGCGACACTGCCGGAGGGGACACTGCCGGAGGGCATCGAGAACGAGGGGGCGTCCGCGTGACGATCACACTGCTCATCGCCGACGATCACCCGGTCGTCCGCGACGGCCTGCGCGGCATCTTCACCGGCGAGCGCGGTTTCGAGGTGCTCGGCGAGGCCGGGAACGGCAGCGAGGCGGTGGCGCTGGCCGAGTCGCTGAAGCCCGACGTCGTCCTGATGGACCTGCGCATGCCCGGCACCGACGGCGTCGCCGCGATCACCGAGCTGGGCCGCCTCGGCAACCCGGCGCGCGTGCTGGTGCTGACGACCTACGACACCGATTCCGACGTGCTGCCGGCCATCGAGGCGGGCGCGACCGGCTACCTGCTCAAGGACTCCCCGCGCGAGGAGCTGTTCCGCGCCGTCCGCGCGGCCTCTCGCGGTGAAGCGGTGCTCTCCCCCGCCGTCGCCAGCCGGATCATGGGCCAGATGCGCGCGCCGGCGAAGGAACCCTTGTCCCAGCGCGAAATCGAGGTGCTGTCGCTGGTCTCCCGCGGCTCGACGAACAAGGACGCGGCGAAGAAGCTCTTTATCAGCGAGGCCACCGTGAAGACCCACCTGCTGCACGCGTACGCCAAGCTCGGGGTGAAGGACCGCGCGGCCGCCGTCGCCGTCGCCTTCGAACGCGGGCTGCTGGGTTCCTAGCCCCACAGCTCCATTCCCCGGTCCCCGATCCGCTCGGCCACCCGGGCGAGGAACTCGCCGACGGCCAGGGCCGCCACCTTCCGGCCGTCGCGCAGGCGAGGGGCGACCAGCCCACCCGCGGCTTCGGCCGCGCCGAGCACCGCCTGGTACGGGACGAGGCGGCCGGCTCGGACTCGGGCGCCGAGGCTGCCCCGGTCCGGGCCGGCCAGCTCGGCGCGCAGGCCCGCGTCGAGGCACCGTCGCAGGAGTTCCGACGCCTCGGGGAGCTGGGCGTCGGACACCGGCAGGACCAGGACCTGGACCGGCGCGAGCCACGGCGGGAACGCGCCCCCGTGCTCCTCGACCAGCTGGGCCATCGCGCGCTCCAGGCTGCCGAGCACGCTGCGGTGCACCAGCACCGGCCGGTGCGCGGCGCCGTCCGGGCCGGTGTAGCGCAGGTCGAACCGCTCGGGCTGGTGGAAGTCGGCCTGCACGGTGGACAGGGTGGACTCGCGGCCCGCGCTGTCGACGACCTGGACGTCGATCTTCGGGCCGTAGAACGCCGCCTCCCCCGCCACCGCCTCGTACTCCATGCCACTGCTGTCCAACGCTTCGACGAGCAACGCGGACGCGCGGTCCCACTGCTCGGCTGAGCCCGCGTGCTTTCCACCCTCGCCGGCCAGCGAAAGCCGGTAGCGCGCCGGGCGGAGGCCGAGGTCCCGGTGGACGCGCCGGATCAGCCCGAGCGCGCCGTGCACCTCGGCGGCGGCCTGGTCCGGGGTGCAGAACAGGTGCGCGTCGTTCAGCTGGATCGCGCGCACCCGGTTCAGCCCGCCGAGCACCCCGGACAGCTCGGCCCGGTACATCCCGCCCAGCTCCGCGATCCGCAGCGGCAGCTCGCGGTGGCTGCGCGCCCGGGAGCGGTAGACGAGCGCGTGGTGCGGGCACAAACTGGGCCGCAGCACCATTTCCTCGCCGCCGACGGCCATCGGCGGGAACATGTCTTCGCGGTAGTGCGCCCAGTGCCCGGACCGCTCGTACAGCTCGCGTTTGCCGAGCACCGGCGAGTACACGTGCTGGTAACCCGCGCGGCGTTCGAGGTCGCGGACGTACTCCTCCAGGGTGTGGCGCAGCGCGGCGCCGTCGGGCAGCAGGAACGGCAGGCCGGCGCCGATCAGCGGATCGGTGGCGAACAGGCCCAGTTCTCGGCCGAGCTTGCGGTGGTCGGGCATCGTGGTCTCCTCACGGGCGGGAGACGGGTGACCACACGGCGAAGCCCCGGGGCACCCGCCCCGGGGCTTCGCTCTGCTCAGGTGTCAGCGCGCCGGGTCGGTCTCCGGCGTGGTCGTCGATGCGGCGCGCTTCATGCGGGAAACGCTAACCGCGGCCGTGGCCCGCGCGCATCCGCTTTTCACGGTGTCCAGGACGTCTGCGCGGCCCACGCCTCGGCGCGGGTGAAGGCGGCGTTGACCCAGCCCTGCTTCTCGTCGGCGTAGCGCTCGATAGTGCCGTCAGCCGCGTGCTTACGGGCGAGCTGCTGCTTCAGCTCCGCGTACGCGTCACGCTCCGCCGGGTGCGCGCGGATCCAGTCGCGGAACAGCAGGGCAAGCCGCCACGAGGGCGTCTCCGGCGAGCGCACGTGCACGTTCACCGCGCGCTTCGGATCCGCGCCGACGTGCACCCGCTTCGGCCACGGCGCCGCGCCGTCCTCCTGCGGGTCGTCGACCCACTCGCCCTCCAGGAGCGGGAACCCGGCGTCGGAGATCGCCCCGGCGAGCGCGTCGGCGTCGGCCAGCGACGGCACGGTCAGCTGGAGATCGAGCACGTCCTTCGCGGGCAGCCCCGGCACGGACGTCGAGCCGAGGTGGTCGGCGCGCAGCAGCCGGTCCCCCGCGGCCTGCCGCAGCCGGGCGAGCTGGCGCTCCGCCTGCATCGGCCACGTCGTGTCGTACGGCGAGATGACCGGCGACATCGGCGGGCGCGGCCGGCGCAGCCGCACGTTGGCCTCGAACGGCACCAGCCGGTCCGCCCACAGCGCGTCGACGTCGGCGAGCACGATGTCCTGGGCCCCGCCGTTGTCGAGCCAGACGTCGGCGACCGCGCGGCGCTGGGCGTCGCTGGCCTGGGCGCGGATGCGGGCGCGCGCGTCGTCCTCGGCCATGCCCCGGGCCTCGACCAGCCGCCGGACGCGGACCTCCATCGGCGCGTCGACGATCACCACGAGGTGGTACGCCGGGGCCAGGTTGCCCTCGACGAGCAGCGGGATGTCGTGCACGACCACCGCGTCCGGGGCCGCCTCGGCCATCAGCTCGGCGGTGCGCGCGCCGACCAGCGGGTGCACGATCCCGTTCAGCCGCTTGCGCGACTCCTCGTCGGCGAACGCCTTCGCGGCGAGCGCGGGCCGGTTCAGGGAGCCGTCCTCGGCGAGCACGTCCTCGCCGAACGCCGCCACGACCGCGGCCAGCCCCGGCGTGCCGGGCTCGACGACCTCACGCGCGATCCGGTCGGAGTCCACGAGCACCGCGCCGTGTTCGGCGAGCCGGGTGGCCGCCGTCGATTTCCCCGCGCCGATTCCGCCCGTCAAACCCACTCGCAGCATGGGGGTCACCCTAACCAGACCCCGGCCGTCACCCGATCAGGGGAGGTCAGCCGTCGTGCACGTGCACTCGCACGGGTGGACGCACACCTCAAGTGGAAAAGCAAGGACATAGTGGCGGGCAGCTCTCCCTGATTTGGGTGACACGCCGGGCCATTACCTGGATTTATCGCCGCGGGTGCGTAGCGTGCGCGGCGGACGGGTCGCCCACACGGAGGAACGATGGCGGATAAGCACGTCGGGAAGCACCGGCTCGGCACACCGGGGCTGGTGCACTGCGTCGGTTACCACCCCGTGGCGGTGGCACTGGCCGAGTACCGGCGGACCTGGTGGAGCGCGTTACTGGTCCCCGCCCAGCACAGTTTCGCCGGACTGCGCCGCCGTGCCCGCGCCGCGGCACTCGAACGCATCTGGGTCCCGGCGGTCGTCCGCGCCACCTGACCGAAGCCCTTCAGCGGCGGGCGGTGCGGAAACGCGCCCGGTACGCGCCCGGCGGCACGCCCAGCTCCCGGGTGAACACCCGCCGCAGCGTCTCCGGGGAGCCGAAGCCGGTCCGGCGGGCCACCACGTCGAGCGGATCCGTCCCGCGTTCGAGCAGCTGGCGCGCCGCCTCCAGGCGTGTGCTCTCCACGAACCTCGCGACCGACGTGCCCGCCTGCTCGCGGAACAGCCGCGTCAGATGGCGGACGCTGACTCCCGCGCCGTGGGCCAGCGAGGTCAGGCTGTGGTCCCCCGCGGGATCGGCCGTGACGCGGTCCATCAGCCCCCGCAGCAGCTCGTGAGCCGCCGGTCCGGCGGTGAGGCGCACGCTGAACTGCGACTGGCCGCCCGGCCGCTGCAGGAACACCACCAGGTGCTTCGCCACCAGCCGGGCCGCCTCGGCGCCCAGGTCCTCCTCCACCAGCGCCAGCGAGAGGTCGATGCCCGCCGTGACGCCGGCCGAGCTGAGCACCGGGCCGTCGCGCACGAAGATCGCGTCGCTGTCCACGTCGACGGCCGGGTAGCGGCGGGCGAGCTGGTCCGCGAACTCCCAGTGCGTCGCCGCGCGACGGCCGTCCAGCAGCCCCGCCGCGGCCAGCGCGAAAGCGCCCGCGCAGACCGACGCCGTGCGCCGCGCCTGCCCGGCCAGGCGGCGGACCTGCGCCAGCAACGGCTCGTCGGCCACCGTCGCCTGCCAGTGGGGACCGCCGGGCACCACCAGGGTGCCGTCCTCGACGGTCACCTCCTCCAGCGCGACGTCCGCGCCGAGCCGCGTGCCGGTGGTCGTGCGGACGTCGGCGCCGCCCGGGGACGCGGTCAGCAGCTCGTACTCCGCGCCGTGCTCGTTGGCCATGCCGAACACCTCGAGCGGGCCGGTGACGTCCAGCAGCCGCACCGAGTCGTAGACCACGACCACCACCCGTCCGGAGCGCATGCCCCCAGCCTCGCCGTCCGGGCGACCCGGGCGCAACACGCCCTCAGACCACCCGGGTGTCGATGGTGATCTCATGGGTCAGCGTCCGGTGCACCGGGCACTTGTCCGCGATCTCCAGCAGCTTCGCGCGCTGCTCGTCGTCCAGGTCGCCTTCGAAGGAGATCTCGCGGGTGATGCGGCTCAGCATGCCGACCTCCGTCTCGCAGCGTTCGCAGTCGCGCGCGTGGATGCGCTCGTGGCGCAGGCGGACGGTGGTGCGCACGAGCGGGATGCCCTTGCGGTCGGCGTACATCCGCAGGGTCATCGCCGTGCAGGAGCCCAGCGAAGCGAGCAGGAGGTCGTACGGTGTCGGTCCCGCGTCGTCGCCGCCCACCGACCGCGGCTCGTCGGCGGCGAACTCGTGGGCCGCCGTGGTGATCCGCTGGGTGTAACGGCCGCCGCCCGCGTCGGTGACGACAACGGTGCCGGGCTCCGGCTGGGTCATCCGGTCATTCCTCCCACTTGGAGTTCTCGATGGTCTCGACGAAGTCCTGCCGGACGAAGCCTGGCACAAACCGCGCCAGCACGTCGGCCTTGACGTTGCCGAACGTCGTTTGTGGACGGTCACGGATACCGTCGGTGAACGCCGCGAGGATCCGCCGCTTGAATTCGGGCCGCGGGTGGGCCTCGACCACGGCGGCGCGGGCCTCGGCGCCCAGGTCCTCGTAGCCGATGCCGAGCACGTCGTACTCCACGCCCGCCGTGACCAGCGCGACCTCGGGCTCCAGGTGCGCCGGGATCTCGGGCGTGGTGTGCAGCGCGATGGCCGTCCACGCGATCCGCGCGCGCTCGGCGGCGTCGTCGTGGGCGTCGTGGGCGAGCAGGAACCGGCGGGCCTCGTCGGCGCCGTCGAGTTCGAAACGGCGGTCGGTGCGGTGACCGGCGACGAGGCCGACGTCGTGGAACAGCGCGGCGACGTAAAGCAGCTCCGCGTCGAACTCCAGCCCCCGACGCTCGCCCTGCAGCGCGCCGAAGAGGAAGACGCGCACGGAATGGTCGTAGAGCAACGGACTCGCGGTGTCGCGGACGAAATCGGCCGCGTCCGTGGCGAGTTTGCTGTCCGGGATTCGCACACCCGCTATCCGGGTAACCGAAGGGGAGGTCATGGCCGGGCCTTTCCGCGTTCCGGCACCGCATGGCCGGGCATCTACGACGGTGCCAGCGCCCGGGCGGACCGGCCCGGTGTCCATGGGACGAAGATCCCACAGATCCGGCCGCCGGGCGAAGTTCCCAAGACGGCGCGGATATCGTATCTTCTGCAGGCGTACACGGACTTGAACGTTGTCCTACGCGGCACCTGCGAAGGGGGTGAGGGTATGGCCACCCGGCATCTGTCCGTGCAGCCCGCCGAGCAGAACACCCGCAAGCGGTTCCTCGACGCGGCGCTGGCGGTGCTGACCGACCGGGGCGTCGCCGGGCTCACGGTGCGCGGGGTCGCCGAGGCGGCCGGCGCCTCCACCCTCACCGTGTACACCCGCTTCGGCGGGCGCACGGGACTGCTCGACGCCTTGTACGAACGCGCTTTCGACCTGATGCGCGAACAGCTGCTCGACGTGCCGCCCGAGACCGAGAACGGCCTCGCCGACCTGCTCGAGGTGGCGCTGGCCTACCGCCGCTTCGCACTGGAGAACCCGGCTCGCTACGCGTTGATGTACGAGCGGTCGGTCCACGACTTCGACCCGGACCCGGAGCTGCGCAAAGCGGTGATGCGGACGACGTTCGTGATGTTCGTGGACAAGATCCGCCGGGTCAGTGAGCCCGGTGTGGACCTGCAGGAGCTCGGTTACCTGCTGTGGACGTCGATGCACGGCCTGGTCAGCGTGGAGCTGACGATGCGCGCGCAGACCCCGCTCAGCGACTGGTTCATCGACAGCACCGACGAAGCCAACGAGCGCGTCTACCGCGCCGGCGTGCTGGCGATGTGCACCGGCCTCGGCCTCCGCTGACGGCGTCTTCCGCCGAACCCCGCGCTGGTAAACGCTGCACTTGAAAAACACTGCACTGAAAACACTGCGGCCCCGGTCCGAATCGGACCGGGGCCGCAGTAGTTCTTACGGGGCTAGATCACGCGCCACCGGAGAGCTTCTCGCGGAGCGCCGCGAGCTGCTCGTCGCTGGCGAGCGTGCCGCCGCTCTTGGCCTCGGCCGGAGCGGAGGTGTAGCTCTGCTCGCCGCCGTCACTGCTGCTGCTACTGCTGCTGCTGGTGACACCGGTCGCGGCGTCGGCCGCCGCTTCCGCGTCGGCCTCGGCGGCCTTGACGACCTGCTTCATGTGGGCCTCGTAACGAGTGTGCGCCTCGGCGTACTGGCGCTCCCACTCCTCACGCTGCTTGTCGAAGCCGTCCTGCCACTCCTGGGTGTCCGGGTCGAAGCCTTCGGGGTAGATGTAGTTGCCCTCGGCGTCGTACTCGGCAGCCATGCCGTACTGGGTCGGGTCGAACTCGGTCTCGGTGGTGACGCCCTCGTTCGCCTGCTTCAGCGACAGCGAGATGCGACGACGCTCGAGGTCGATGTCGATGACCTTGACCATCACGTCGCCGTTGACCTGGACGACCTGCTCCGGGATCTCCACGTGGCGCTCGGCCAGCTCGGAGATGTGCACCAGGCCCTCGATGCCCTCCTCGACACGCACGAACGCGCCGAACGGGACGAGCTTGGTGACCTTGCCCGGCACGATCTGGCCGATCGCGTGGGTGCGGGCGAACTGGCGCCACGGGTCTTCCTGGGTCGCCTTCAGCGACAGGGACACGCGCTCGCGGTCCATGTCGACGTCGAGGACCTCGACCGTGACCTCCTGGCCGACCTCGACGACCTCGGACGGGTGGTCGATGTGCTTCCAGGACAGCTCGGAGACGTGCACCAGGCCGTCGACGCCACCCAGGTCCACGAAGGCACCGAAGTTGACGATGGACGACACGACGCCCTTGCGGACCTGGCCCTTGGCGAGCGCGTTGAGGAACTCGCTGCGCACCTCGGACTGGGTCTGCTCCAGGTACGCGCGGCGGGACAGGACCACGTTGTTGCGGTTCTTGTCCAGCTCGATGATCTTCGCCTCGAGCTCACGGCCGACGTACGGCTGCAGGTCGCGCACACGGCGCATCTCGACCAGCGACGCGGGCAGGAAGCCGCGCAGGCCGATGTCCAGGATGAGGCCGCCCTTGACGACCTCGATGACGGTGCCCTTGACGGGCTCGTCCTTCTCCTTGAGCTCCTCGATCGTGCCCCAGGCGCGCTCGTACTGCGCGCGCTTCTTGGACAGGATCAGACGGCCTTCCTTGTCCTCCTTCTGGAGAACCAGGGCTTCGACCTCATCGCCGACGGTGACAACCTCAGCCGGGTCGACATCGTGCTTGATGGAGAGCTCGCGCGAGGGGATGACACCCTCGGTCTTGTAGCCGATGTCGAGCAGGACCTCGTCGCGGTCGACCTTGACGATGGTGCCTTCGACGATGTCGCCATCGTTGAAGTACTTGATCGTCTTGTCGATCGCTGCGAGGAAATCTTCCTCCGACCCGATGTCGTTGATGGCGACCTGGGGGGCGCCGGTCGGCGCGGTCGGGGCGGTGGCGGTGTCGGTGGTCATTAGGCGGGTTGCTCCGGTGGATGGGATCGTAGGGTTTGTAGTTGGCCGCGCAGCGAGCGGCGAAAACGAGGCATGCGACGACCCTGCTACAACGTCCGGCGAGCAAACGTCCCAGTGAACGACCGCGGCATGACCCGCTAACGGTGCGCGGCCCCGGCAGGTGATGAACCCAGGCAGCGCGAACCCACTGCGCTAACACTTATCGTACGCGGGCCACGGTAGGGGACACAATCAGGGTCTCCCACCCAGCCGCTACCCTCTGCGCAACGTCGACTCCGGCCCCGACATTCCCCGAAGGACCACCATGCCCGAGCCCGCAGCAGTGCCGGAGACAGTGCCGGCGGCGGTGCCCGAAGCGGACCGCCACGAGCACGCCGAGCAGCAGCTCGGCACCACCGGCGTCGGTTACCGGACGGTCGGCGGCGCCGAGGCCGCGGCCGCGAACCTCGCCTGGTGGGACGCCGACGCCGACGACTACCAGGCCGCCCACGGCGACTTCCTCGGCGACGCCGACTTCGTCTGGTGCCCCGAGGGCGTGCGCGAGGCCGAGGCGCACCTGCTCGGCGACGTCCGCGGCAAGCGCGTGCTCGAGGTCGGCTGCGGCCAGGCCGCCTGCTCGCGCTGGCTCGTCTCGTCGGGCGCGGACGCCGTGGCCACCGACCTGTCCGCGGGCATGCTCCGCCACGCCCGCGAGGGCAACGAGCGCACCGGCGTCCGGGTCCCGCTCGTGCAAGCGAACGCCGAAGTACTGCCCTTCGCCTCCGGCAGCTTCGACGCCGCCTGCTCGGCGTTCGGCGCGCTGCCGTTCGTCCCCTCGCTCGAGACGGTGTTCGCGGAAGTCCGGCGGGTGCTGCGGCCGGGCTCGCCGTGGGTCTTCTCGGTGACTCACCCGATGCGGTGGATCTTCCCGGACGACCCGGGCCCGCAGGGCCTCACCGTCACGCAGCCCTACTTCGACCGCACGCCGTACCTGGAGGTGGACGACGCGGGCGAGGCCACCTACGTCGAGTACCACCGGACCCTCGGCGATTACGTGCGCGCGCTGGCCGGGACCGGGTTCGCCCTGGAGGACCTGCTGGAGCCGGAGTGGCCGGCGGGCCACACCCGGACCTGGGGCCAGTGGAGCCCGTTGCGCGGCAAGCTCTTCCCGGGCACGGCGATCTTCCGCACCCGCCTCGCCTGAGCCGCGGCTACGCTCCGGCTCCGTGGCCACCACCGAGGGCATCGCCCGCTTCACCGCGCTCGACCCGATGCTGCCGCCGCCCGCGCCGGCCGCGACCGGCGGCCGTGTCGAGGCGACGACGGTGGACGGCGTGCGGGTGACGGCCGGCGTGCAGCACCACCGGCACGGGCCCGGCGACGGCGCGCTGCTGTGGTCGGCGGCCGAGGTCTGGCAGCTCTTCCCCGACGCGGACACCGCCGGCACCGAAGGCTTCGACCTGCTGCTGGGCGCGCTGCGGTCCCGATTGGACACCGAGGCGCCGGGTGCCGACTCGGCCTGCGTCGTGAACTGGCCGAGCCGCGACGCCGAGGCGATCCGCGCGTTCCTCGACCACGGGCTGACGCCGCTGGCCGCGCTCGCCGTGCGGACCGACGGCCCGCCTCCGGCCTTGGCCCCGGGTGACGCCGCCGTCCGGCTCGCCGGCCCGGCCGACTTCGACACCGTGCTGGCGCTCTGCACGGCGACGTTCGACTACACCGGGCTCGTCGCGCACCGGCGGCGGGAGCAGACCGCCGAACTGCTCGCGCCCGCGCTGCGCCACGCGCTCGACGAGCCCCTGACCTGGCTGGCCGAGGCCGACGGCGAGCCGGTGGCCCTCGCGCAGTGCGCGTGGGTCGACTCGGGCGAGGGCGCCGAAGCGGCGGAGCTGCTGCCGTCCGGGCGCTGGGGCTACGTCAACAACATGGTGACCACGGCCGGGCACCGCGGCTCCGGCGTCGGACGGGCGCTGATGGCGCACGTCCACCGGGAGCTGCTCGGCGCGGGCGCCACCGCCACGTACCTCTACTACAACCCGACCAACCCGCTCTCGTCGGTGTTCTGGCACCGGCAGGGCTATCGTCCACTGTGGACGTCCTGGGAGGCGCACCCGGCGTCCGCGCTGCGGTGACCGCCCGGCTCGCGTCACCCGGTGGTGTGACGTGCACCCACCCGGCTTGCCGCCCGTCGGCACCGGGGTCTAGCTTTTTGAACTGACTGGTCAGTTCAAAAGAGGCAGGAGCTCCCCCGTGCAGGTACGAGCCGACCGGGTGTCCTTGACGGGCGCCCACGGTTTACTGTTGCCGCCCACCTCGCTGACCGCCGAGGACGGCTGCCTGACGCTCGTCCACGGTGAGCCCGGCGTCGGCGTCACCGCGCTCGGCCTCGCGCTCGCGGGCCGGGTCAAGCCGACCACCGGCACCGTGACCACCGACGCGGGCGGTGACCTCCGCGACCTGGTGGCGGTCGTCGACGCGCCGGGCGTGAGCGAGCCCGACGAGGCGCTCTTGCTGCGCGTGGTCGCCGGCGAAGAGCTGGCGCTCGCCCACCGCCCGGCCGGCAAGGAGGACGTCGCGCGCTGGCTCGCCGCGCACGACGCCGCGCCGTTCGCGAACAGCCGCTTCGAGAACCTCGAGCCCGCGCTGCGCACCCGGCTGCTGGCCGCGCTGGCCGCCGAGCGCACGGGCACCCGCGTGCTCGTACTCGACGCCCCCGACCGGCACACCAGCGACGTCGAGTCGTGGACGGCGGTCGCCAGAGAGCACGCCGAACGCGGCCTGGCCGTGGTCGTGCTCGCCGCGACCACGCCGGTCTCCGCCCTCCCCTACCCGCCGGCCCGCATCGGGTCGGCCGACCAGCCCGAACCGGTGCGGCTGCTCGTGAGCGCCGAAGGTGACAGCACCGAAGGAGACGAAGAGGCATGACCACCCCCGACGACAAGCGCGCCGGCGGGCTGAACGCCTTCCGCATCGCGCTCAACGAGCTGCGCCGGCTGTCCGCCGGCACCCTGCCGAAGCTGGCGATGGCCGCGCTCGTGCTGGTGCCGCTGCTCTACGCGTCGTTCTACCTGTACGCGAACTACGACCCCTACGGCCGGCTCGACAAGCTGCCCGCCGCCGTCTACACCACCGACGCCGGAGCCAAGGACTCCGGCGGCGCGGAGCGCAACATCGGCCGCGAGGTCACCGACGAGCTGACGAAGTCCGGCACGTTCCAGTGGCACGAAGTGTCCGAAAAGGACGCCAACGACGGCGTGCGCGACGACAAGTACTCCTTCGCCATCGGCATCCCGCGCGACTTCTCCGCCGCGTTGCTGTCCTCGGGCAACTTCACGCCGCAGCAGGCCACGATCACGCTGTCCACCAACGACTCCAACAACTACCTGGCCGGCACCATCGCCAAGCAGGTGGCCGACCAGGTGCGCAAGACCATCCAGGAGAAGGTGGGCAGCGAGGCCGCCGACCGGTTCCTGGTCGGGTTCTCCACCATCTACGGCAAGGTCTCCGACGCCGCGAACGGCGCGCAGCAGCTCGCCGACGGCGCGGCGAAACTGCAGACCGGGCAGAAACAGCTCGCCGACGGCGCGAGCCAGCTGGCCACCGGGTCCGGCACCCTGGCCACCGGGCTGGGCACGCTGAAGTCGAGCACCGCCGAGCTGCCGAGCCAGACCCAGAAGCTCGCGTCCGGCGCCGGGCAGGTCGCCGACGGCAACCAGAAGGTGGCCGACGCCGCCTCGGTCGCCGCGTCCGCTTCGTCCGACATCCAGGGCAAGCTCGACAGCTACCGCACCCAGCTGAGCACCGACCTGCACAACGCCGGGCTCACCGACGCGCAGGCGAACGAGATCCTGGACCGGGCCGACCAGCTGCGCTCCCCCGTCGACCAGGCGAACACCAAGATCCAGGCCGCGAACGGCGACCTGGCGAAGCTCGCGAGCGGCGCGCGCCAGGTTTCGGACGGCGCGCAGCAGCTGGCCGCCGCCTCGCCGCAGCTGACCAGCGGCATCGCGCAGGCGTCCGACGGCGCGAACCAGCTGCGCGACGGCGCGGCGAAGCTGAACGACGGGGAGAAGACCGCCGTCACCGGCACCGACCAGCTCGCGACCGGGGCCACCCAGCTGCGCGACGGGCTCTCGGCCGGGCTCAAGCAGATCCCGAACCCGGACGACCCGACCCGGACGGCCACGGCGAACACGATCGCCGACCCGGTCGCGGTGACCTCCAACGGCGTCGCGTCCGCGGGCACCTACGGCGCCGGGCTCGCCCCGTTCTTCATCTCGCTGGCGACCTGGATCGGCGCGTTCGTGCTGTTCCTGCTGATCCGGCCGCTGTCCACGCGGGCGCTGACCGCGGGCGCGTCGCCGATCCGGGTGGCGCTGGGCGGCTGGCTGTCCTCGGCCGTGCTGGGGATCGCGCAGGTGGTCGTGCTGTTCGCCGCGGTGACCTGGCTGGTCGGCATCCACATCGCGCATCCGTTGGGCGCCATCGGTTTCGCGATACTCGTGTCACTGGCGTTCACCTCGGTGGTGCACGCGCTGAACGCGTTCTTCGGTGCCGTGGGCAAGTTCCTCGGGCTGGTCCTGCTGGTGCTGCAGCTGGTCAGCGCGGGCGGCACGTTCCCGTGGCAGACGATCCCGGACGCGCTGTACCCGCTGCACGTGGTGCTGCCCATGGGCTACGCGATCGACGGCTTCCGCCACCTGCTCTACACCGGCGCGTCGATGCAGATCCTCGGCGACATCGGGGTACTGGTGGCCTACCTGGTGGGCGGGATCCTGCTGTCCACGCTGGCCGCGCGCAAGCACCGCGTGTGGTCGGTCTCGGCGCTCAAGCCCGAGCTGAGCCTGTAGCACCCGCGGCCGTGAGAGAGACGACCAAGCAGAAGCTCTTCGAGGCGACCCTGCGGCTTTCGGCCAGCAGGGGCCTCGTGGGGCTGACCGTGGACGACATCGCCACCGAGGCCGGCGTCGCCAAGGGCACCGTGTACTACAACTTCGGGTCCAAGGACGGGCTGATCGACGGGCTGCTGCGGTACGGCGTCGACCTGGTGGCCGGGCGGCTGCGGGCAGCGGTCTCGGACGCCGACCCGCTGACCGTGATCGAGGCCCAGATCGACGTCACCCTGGCGTTCATCGCGGAGTACCCGGGGTTCTCGCAGATCCTGGTCAGCGAGCTGTGGCGGACGCCGGGCCAGTGGCACGACACGCTGGCCCTGCTGCGCGAGGAGCTCATCTCGATCGTCAAGGGCCAGCTCCAGCGCCTCGACGAGGCCGGGCGGCTGCCCGCGGGCGTCGCCATCCCGACCGCCGCGGCCGGGCTGTTCGGCACCATGCTGGTGGTGGCGCTCGACTGGCAGGTCTTCCAGCCGGGCCGCACCCGTGACGAGGTGCGTGACGCGGTGATGGTGCTGGTCCGGGGCCTCGGCCGCGCCTGACTTGCCGCCCCGCCGGGCAAAGTCCGTCAAGGCCTCCTTACCCGCGTCGGACGCGGGTAAGGAGGCCTTGACGGACTTCCTGAGGTCAGTTGCAGTTGGCGCAGCAGCCGCAGCCCTTGCCGGTGCACGCGGAGCAGCAACCGTGACGCATGACGACCTTGAACAGCCGCTTGATCATCTCTAGTCCTCCGTTCGATCGACACCTGCGCATATGACGCTAAGTGCTGCCGCGGTGGCCTCGGTACCGCCGGGCGGGCGGGTGACCGGGTGAATCACGCCGCGCGAGCAGCGGCGCCGGGCCGGTCCTCACTGTCCACAAGGGACGTCCAGCCACTCGCTGCGCGGGACGGCGCGGCGGGTGTCCTCCAGCCGGCTCAGCAGGGTGTCCAGCTGCCCGGGGTCGTTCACGTACTCGAGGACCGCGCGGTAGAACGCGCCGGTCATGGCGGCGGGCATCAGGTCGGAGGCGTCGAAGCACACCTGCGACTGGCCGGTGAGCGCCTCGGCCACCTTGCGCTTGACCGGGTCGCCGTAGACCGACTGGCCGACCTTCGCACTGGCCGAGAACGCGCTGGCCGAGGCGATGCCCGGCCAGATCCGCTGCGCCTCCGGCGTGACCAGGAACTCCATCAGCCGGCGGGACTGCGGGGTGTCGTGGAACATACCCGCGAGGTCCGCCGACACCACCGAGACGGGCGGGCCGGGGAAGCGGAAGAAGTCGTAGTCGGTGCCGGGACGCGGCGCCTGCCCGGTCCCGGTGCGCATGGCCTGGTAGCTGCTCATCACGAACGAGCCCTCGTGCTCCATCAGGCAGCCCGGCGGGTCGGTGAACAACGGGCGGCCCGCGTCGCCGAAGTCGGTGAGCAGCGCGGCCGGGGCCCCGCCGTCGATCCCGCCCGGGTGCACCACCAGCGCGCCCCAGTCCAGCCAGGCCTGGCGGACCTGCGGCGAGGTCCACGGCAGCGTGCCCGCCGCCCACTGCCGGTAGGCCGCCGGACCGGCCGAGTGCAGCAGGATGTCCTCGATCCAGTCGGTGCCCGGCCAGCCCGAGACCGGCGGCGCGGCCAGGCCGAGGCACCACGGCGTGCCGCCGTTCGCGCTCTGGTGCTCGGCGAGGTTCAGCAGCTGCGGCCAGGTCGTCGGCTTCGCGCCGGGCAGTGCCGGCGGGTGGTACCAGATCTCGCTCTTCAGGTCGGCCTTCACCGCCACGGAGTACAGCTGCTGCTCGCCGACGCGCTGCAGGCTCACCCACTGCTTGCCGTAGAAGTCCTCGGCCTGCCGTTCCAGGAAACCGAGCGGCTGCAGCTCGTGCCGCCGCACGTAGCCGGCCAGCGAGCCGGGGCTCGGCAGCACCGCGATGTCGGGCGCCGTGCCGCGCTGCAGGTCGGCGGCCAGCACCTGGTCGAGCGCGCGGGTGCCCTGGTAGTCGACGGTGATGTGGGTTTCGTCCTCGAACGCCTGCAGCACCTGGTGGAACGCCTCGCCCTCGGCGTCGGTCCAGGACGCGAGCACGCTCACGCTGCCACCGTCCGAAGTGGCGGAACAGGCCGTGCTCACGCCCAGCACGAAAACCACGGCCAGCAGGGCCAGCCGGCGCCGCAACGGGCTTCTCGGCGACCGTGCTTTCATCGGATTCCCCCGGTTTCTCATGGCTCGTACCGATATTCGTCGATGCGCCGGTACAGCCCCCACACCACGAGGCCCGCGGCCAGCACCACGCCGACGGGCACGAGCACCGGCAGCCCGCCGGACTCCGCGGCCGACGCCGCCTGCGCGGTCACGGCCTTGGCCGCCGCCGTCACCCGGTCCGTGGTGTCCGGCGCGGCGGAGACCGGCCGGATCGCGGCCTCGAAGTCGTCCACAGTGGACCCGCAGCCGGTGGCGCCGCACTGCTGCCGCACCAGGTTCGCGAGCCCGGACTGCCCGTTCGCGTCGGTGGCGGCCACTTCGGCCTGCCGGACGGCGAGCGCGTCGTCGACCCGGGCACGCACGTCGTCGAGCCCGCCCGCCAGGCCGAGTGTGGCGGACAGCGCCACCACGACGCCGGCGGTGAGCACACTCGCGCCCAGCAGCAGCGGGTTGAGCCGGCGGCGGAACCGGCCGCGCAGGTACAGCTGGGTGAGCACCAGCAGGACCAGCAGCAGCACGGGCGGGATGAGCCACAGCGGGAGCAGGCCCGCGCTCATGCCGTCGCCGGCCAGCTGGCGGTCGAGCGCCGCGCGCTCCTGGCCCTGCAGGTCCACCAGCTGCGCCAGCACGCCGCCCGGCGCGTGCAGCAGCCGGGAGGCGTACCAGAGGTCGGCGAGGCCGACGGCCGCCGAGCCGGGCTGCCGGAAGTGCGCGTCGGCCTGGCCCATCGCGCTCGCGTACGCGGTGACGAGCCCCGCCACGACCTGCGGGGTGCCGCCACTGGCCTCGTCCGCCTGGTTGAACTCCGCGACCTGCGCGAGGCTCTGGCTCGCCGCGGCCATCTCGTTCTCGTAGTCCTGCCCGGGGCCGGCGAGCTTCGCCTCGCCCGAGGCGAAGCTGGACACGGCCGCGGCGTCGGCGGACACCAGCGCGTCACGAGCCGCCGCGACCGCGAGGATCGCCTGGCTCGTCCGGGCCTGCACCAGGGCGGCGGTGTCCACCACACCGGTGACCGCGAGGTACGACGTGACCAGCGTCAGCACCGCGCACCCGAGCAGGGCCGCGCGCAGCCGGACCAGCGTCACCCGGGTCGTGGTCCTCACGCGGTGTCCCCTTCGGCCAGCGGCTCCCCGCAGGCCTCGCAGAAGTCCGCCGGCTGCGGGGTCAGCTCGGCGCAGACCGGGCACTCCAGCGGTTCGGCGCCGGGCCGCGCCTCGGCGGCCTTCGGGGTGTCGCCGCCGACGTGGGTGACGCGTGAGATCAGCAGGTTGAGCAGCTCGCTGCGGGTGACGTCGGGGCGCAGCTGGACGTCACCCGCGGCGGCGTCGACGACTTCCACGATCCGGCGGAGCCGCTTGAGGATCTCCTCGTTCCCGGTCTCGGTGGCGATCCGGGTGGCGCGGCCCCACGCGATGCGCGCGCCCGCGTGGTCCCCGGCCACGTAGGCGTCGCCGCCCTCGGTGAGCGCCTCGCCGAGTTCGGCCTGCACGGTGTACTGCAGCACCTTCGGATGGATGAGCGTGGGCGGCACCGGGTCGTGCGTCCAGCGGCCCAGCACCGGCACGGGCGGTTCCCCGGCGCCGTCGACCTCGACCCAGGCGAGCTGCCGGTCGCGGTCGTAACTCGGCACGAGGTCCTCGGCGAGGTCCACCGCGATCTGGTACTCGCGGGTCTCGGCCGCGCCCCAGGAACCGAGCGACAGCACCAGCTCGCCCTCGCCGTCGGGCACGCAGCGCGAGGTGAGGTCGTAGGTGTTCGGGCGGACCTGCTTGACCGACCGCAGCCGGCTGTAGCCCATCGTGCCGATCCGCAGCCGGACGTCGGGCACGACCTTCGTCAGCGCGGCGTCCACCAGCGCGCGGAAGTCGGCGACCAGGTCCTCGTCGTGCACGACCGAATCGACGCCGCCGCGCAGCATCGTGACGATCTCGGTCAGCTCGGTCTGGTCCCAGCCGTCGCCGATCCCGCGTGCGTCACAGACGAACTCGCCTTCGCACGCGCTGAGCACCCGCTGAAGCTCTTGGCGCGACTGCGATTCGTTCCGGCCGTCGGTGAGCAGGATCGCGTGGCGGACGGCGCCGGGCGCCAGCGCGAACAGGTCCCGGGCCAGCGCGAGCCACTCGCCCATCGCCGTGCCGCCCACCGCCGCGAGGCGCCCGACCGCCGCCGTGGCCGCGCGGCGGGTCTCGTCCGACGCCGTGGCCAGCCAGGGCCTGTCCGGGTAGACCAGCTCCGCCCGCCCGGTGCCGCGGACGACGGCGAAGCGCGTGCCGTCCGGGAGCACCGAGATCGCCGCGGCCGCCGCCCGGCGCGCGGCGCCGATCTTCGTCGGCGGGTAGCGCATGGAGCTGGAGCAGTCGACCAGCAGCACCTCCGCCGCGCCGTGTTCCGCCGGCGGCGGCTCCGGCTCGCCGTGCGCCGACACGGTCACGATCGCCTGCATCTCCCGGTCCTCGACGCTGAGGAACCGGTTCTGGTGGACCTCGATGTCCAGCCCCACGCCCATTTTCGCCCCCTCGTTCCCGTTCGTCAGAGCCAGTGGTTCCCGTTCGCTAGAGCCAGGTCACCGGCCGGGTCGCGTTGGCCCGGTCGACCAGCACGTCGTGGTGGGCCGTGGTGGCGGCGTACCGGCCGATCCGGCGGTAGGAGCCGTCGAGCAGCAGCCGCAGCCCGCGTTCGTCCGGCCGGTCGCCGAGCACCGGCCCGGGCGGCAGGCCGTGCAGCCCGGCGAGGACGCACAGCAGCGCCGTCTCGCGGACCTCGGCCGTGAGCCGCTCCATGGTGTCCTCGTCCAGCTCCAGCGCGGACAGCCGTTCGACGGCCTCGGTGAGGTCCGCGGTGCCGGGCAGCCCGTTCCGGCCCGGCAGCACGCCGGCGTGCACACGGACGCCCGCGATCCGCGCGGCCTCGTCGTGGCGTGAGTACTCCGGGACCTGGTCGAGCAGCCGCACCGCGGCGGCGCGGTCGCCCCGCTTCAGCTGCCCTCGGGCGAGCGCGAACGCGGCGTTGACCTGCAGGTGGTCACGCACCCACAGCGCGTCATGGAACGGCGCGGCGCGCCGTTCCACACCGTCGAGGTGCTCGATGCAGAGCCCGAGGGCGAGCTTCGGCGTCTCCTCACCCGGGAGGTCGCGGTAGACCTGGTCGAACCGCACCCGGGCGCCGGGGACGTCCCCCGTCGTCAGTGCCACCAGGCCGCGGTACCACGCGATCCGCCAGTCGTGCTCGGCCCTGGCGCCCAGCAGCCGTGCCGCCGCGGTGACGCAGGCGCCCGCCCGTCCGACCGCTTCGCCCGTCCTGTCCATTTCGGACAGTTCGAGCAGGGCGCGGCAGCGGCGCAGCTCCACCTCGACGGAACGGCCGGGCCGGTCCAGCTTCTTCAGCAGCCGCGCGGCGTCCGGGGCGCGGACGGTGCGCAGGAAGGTGATCTCGGCGTCGTGCGGGTCCTCGCGGGGGACGGGCAGCCCCAGCGCGATCTCCCGCGGGGTGGGCAACGCGTCGAGCGGCGCCGCGGCGCCGCCGGTCCAGTGCTCCAGGGGCGGCGCCTGGCCGAGCCCGGCGTCGAGCAGCACGGCGGGCTCGGTGAAGAGCGTGGAGATCGCCGGCCGCGATTCACGGTCGCGCAGCGAAAGGATCTCGTGCAGCACTCCGTCGAGCTGGACGAGCATCTCCTGCGCGGTGGCGAACCGGTGGTCGAACCCGCCGGTCGCGCGGTCCAGCACGTGGGTGAACGAGGTGACGCCGAAGGCGATCGAACGGTCCTCCGGACGCGGCCAGCCGTCGCTGGCGAGGAACAGGTCGCGCAGCGTCGCGCCGACGGTGTGGAGGTCGGACCGCACCGTGAGCCCGTGGTCGGCCAGCTCCGCGTCGCCGATCTGGAACCGCGGGTTGCCGACCACCGGGCTGGTCTGGTCGCCGACCTTGCGGATCGCGCCGAAGTCGATCAGCTTGATCCGCTTCTCGCCGTGGATCACGTTCTGCGGGCTCATGTCGCAGTAGAGCAGGCCCTGGGAGTGCAGGTAGTCCAGCGCGGTCAGGATCTCCCGGCCGTAGGCCACGACGTGCTCCACGAGCAGCCGGCCCTCAGGGGCGTCGAGCGCCGCGCGGCCGCGCCGCATCACCTCGGTGAGCGGCAGCCCGTCGACGAACTCCATCACGATGTAGCGGGCGTCCGCGCCGCCGTGCGGGTCGGGATGCGTGACGACGTCGTGGATCCGCACGATGTTCGGGTGCTCCAGCGCGGTGAGCACCTGGCTCTCGGTCTCCGCGATGCGCACGGCCGCCTCGTCGCTGGTGTTGATCAAGCCTTTGAGCGCGACGTAGTTACCGAGCCGGATGTCCTTGCCGAGGTAGACGAAACCGAGCCCGCCGCGGGCGATGCAGCCGTGCACCTCGTACCGGCCTTCCACCAGGTCGCCGGCGAAAAGCTTGGGAGAGAAGGAGAACGGCGTCCGGCACCGCGGGCAGAAGCCCTCCGTGCGGGCCGGGTGGCCTGCCCCCGAGCGCCCGACCGGGATACCGCAGCCGCGTTTGCCGCAGTGCCGTTCCTGCTCGCTCACGTGCGGTTCGGTGATCACCCGGCCGGCGAGGTCGGGCAGCACGACCACGGGCAGCGGCACGTACTCGCCGCCGGTGCCGTGGCCCGCGGTGTGCTGCGCCCGGGTGGCGACGGTGCTGGTGATGCGGCTCGGGCGCTCCCCCGGCCCGGGGATGACCAGCGAGACGGGCCCGGGACCCGGCGCCGCGGGGGCGGGCTCGGGGTCGCCGGGTTCCCAGCCGCACTTCTGGCAGAACCCCGTGCGGCCGATCGTGCCGTCGCAGGCCTCGCGGGGGCAAGTCGTCACGCGGGTTCCCCCTCGTCTCGGCCGCAGATGGCGTCGCCGTACTCCTCGACCGCGGCCGTCGCGGCAGCGAGGTCGCACCGGCCTTCGTAGAGCAGCCGCCAAGCCTTGGCGTACAAGACATCCAGGAGCGGGTCTTCGACGAGCCCGAGCTTGCGGGCCTTGTCGCTGTAGCTGTCGAGGCGGAAGCGGAGCGCGGTGCGCTGCTCGATCAGGTCGTCGAGGCGCGTCTTCGCCGCGTTCCCGGCGGTGAGGTCGGCGGCGACGCGCTGCTCGACCTCCCCGACGTGCCGCCCCGCCCACTCGACGTCTCCCTCGTCGGCGGCCGTGCGCAGCTGGTTGACCAGGCCGCGGCGGCGCGGCGACCGGGCCGGCGGCTCCGGCTCGCCGTCGAAGCGCTCGCTGACCGTCACGGCGTGCTCCTCCAGCGCGGCCAGCTCCGCGACCGCCTTGTCCAGCAAGGAGATCCGGCTCGCGAGGCCGCCGGGCGGGACGGCGCCGGCACTCAGCGAACGCAGCGTGCTGAACCCGGGTGAGGACTCGCGGCGGAAGCCGAGCGCGAGCCGCAGGCCGAGCTGCCCGGCGCGGTCGGCCAGTGGCGCGATCACCTCGCCGACCAACCGGTCCGGCTCCACGGCGTCGTCGATCGCGGTGACGACGACGGTCCGGACCGAATGCGAGACGGGACCGCCGTGGTCCGGCGTGAGCTCCAGGCGTTCGGCGAGACGCCGGCGGACCTCGTCGACGGACTTGCCCGCGGCGTCCACGGCGAGGTCGACGCTGCCCGAGGGCGGAACCGTCCCCTCGGGCACGGTGTCGCGCAACGAACCGGCGGCGGCCGCGCGCTCCCGGTCCCCCAGCACCACCCCGACGTCGAGCGCCACGGCCCTGGCCGAACCGGGTTCGCCGGTGACCAGCACCCAGACGGGCGGCCCCGCGCTGTTCGCCTTGTCGCGCAACCAGTCGGCCAGCTTCCGCGCGAACAGGAGGTCGTAATCCGCGTCGTGGGGAGCGCTGCCGAAGGCCGTGCTGAAAGTCGGGTCGACGGCGGGGCTGCCGTCGCCCCAGTCGCGCACGCCGCCGAGGTACCCGAGCACCGTCTCGACCGGGATCATCACCGAGGCGGGGTCGCCTTGGGCGACGTAGCGGCCGACGACCATGCCGACGACCCGGCCGCCGGGCTCTTCGATCACGGCCGTGCCGCTGTACCCGGCGTCGATCGGCGGGTATTCCGGCCGTCGGGTCAGCTGTATCCATTCGCCGCCGGGGCCGGCCTCGCCGGTCAGCGTGCCTCGGTACCACAGCCCGTCGTCCGCTCCGGGCGGGAAGCCGTACGCGCGGACGGGCAGCTCGTCGGGCAGCGGCATCCGGTGCAGCGGCGCGGGGAACACCCCGGGCTCCGGTGCGGCCAGCCGGAGCAGGGCGACGTCACCGCGCTCGTCGGGGCCGGCCGGCACCCAGCCGCCCTCGACCACCTTCGCGATGCCGACGGGGGTGTCCGGCAGCCCGACGAAATCGGCGAACAGCTCGGCCTCCGGGCCGCCGGCCTGCTCGACGACGTGGGCGCAGGTAAGCAGGTACTCCTCGTCGAGCATGGTGCCCGCCCCGTGGATCCGGCCGTGACGATCGCGCAGCCGGACCCGCCAGCGTCTTCGCTCGGCCTGGTAACCCACGCCGGGGACCCTACGCCGGGCGACGGCGCCGCCGGGGCGGCTTCACCGAAAGTGGCCCATGCTGGAGCAGCGGCCTCACCCGTTCGGCTCTGTCGCCCGGCCCGTTCGCCGAATTCCTGGACTACGGTTAGGGATTCGTCATGCGACCGGCGTCGGAGGGTGGGCTTCTCGGTGTCCGGCAATGGAGTTCTCGCGGGCCAGTCACGGCATTCGGCCCTTCACCGCCCCCGCATCTCGGCGACGGCCTGGAGTTCCTGGCACAGCACCTCGGCTCCGGCCCCGAAGAACGCGTCGTCGAACTCCCGCGCGATCGCCGCGGCCCGCTCCGCGAGCACTCGCCCGTCCCGGCTGAGCGCGACCCGCACCGACCGCGCGTCGGACTCGTGCGCGGTCCGGCTGAGGAGCCCGCGTTTCTCCAGCAGCCGCAGCACTTTCGACGTCATCATCCGGTCGGCGCCCGCCTGCTCCGCGACCTCCTGCTGAGTGGCGGGCCCGGCCCGGCGCTCGAGCCGGTCCGCCGAGGACAGCAGGAGGAACTGCGTGGGCGTGAGCCCGAGCGGCCGCAACCGGACGTCGAGCTGCGCCCGCCAGGTGAGCGCCGCCTGGTGCAGCCAGAAGCCGGCCGGGGGTGCGGATTCCTTGCTGGGCGGGGGTTTTTCGGGGGTCGGGGGCGGGTCGGAGTTGTTGAGGGGTGGGTCTGGCGCAACGATTTCGGCGGCCGGTGGGGATGGTGTTGGGTGGGCCGCGGACGGATTCGGTGCGGGCGTCTCGGTGGGCACCGGGGGTGGCATGGAGTCGGCTGCGGACAGACGCGGTGCAAGCGCTTCGGTGGGCACCGGCGGTGAAATGGGGTCGGCTGCGGACAGACGCGGTGCGAGCGCTTCGGCGGCCACCGGCGGCCGAGCGGGGGTTGCGGTGTTCGCGGCCACCGGCGGCAAAGCGGGGGTTGCGGTCTTGGCGGCCACCGGGGGTGGAGCGAGGTCGGCCGCGGGCGGATTCGGGGTGGTGGTGTTGGCGGGTGCGGAATCCGTAGTGGGACTGTGGTGATACGGGAGGTTCCTCAGCGCGGTCGTGGCGGATCCTTTCGCGTGGGTGGTGTCCGAGATCTGGTACATCATGTCTGCCGATCGCGCGGGGCTACGGCCGTCCGGGTGAGACGGCCGCGGGCGCGCGGTGGTCGGCGAGCGGCCAGTGGCAGGATGTCTGCCGATCGCGCGGGGCCGCGGCCATCAGGGTGGGGACGCCGCCTCGGTGAGGCCGGCTACGGCCGTCCGGGTGAGACGGCCGCGGGCGCGGTGGTCAGCGGGCGGCCAGTGGCAGGTCGAAGCGGCCGAAGACCCAGGTGCCCGGGGCGCCGGGGTCGTCGCCGGCCCAGAACTCCGTCCAGTGCTCGGTGAATTCGGCGGCCGACAGGTAGCCGTCGCCGTCGCGGTCGAGCATCGGGAAGATTTCGTCGGTGTCGGTGCCGGCGCCGTTCCAGGTTTCGATCAGGCGGCGGTACTCGCTCTGGGAAATGCGGCCGTCGCCGTTCTCGTCGATCGCCTCGAACATCGCGCCGGCGGTGCCGATGACCGCGTCCGGCATGTCCCCCAGCTGCTCCACGACGAGCAGCACCTCGTCGAGGGTCACCTTGTTGTCCCGGTTGATGTCGGAGGCGGCGAGCAGGGTCGTCCACCAGCCCATCATGATCTCCGAAAGCCGCTCCGCCGCGGGCGAGCCGACGTGCGCTCCGCGCGCGGCGACCCACCTTTCGGCGAGGGCGGCGAAATCGGACTCGGTGAGGAATCCGTCCCCGTCGACGTCCATCGCGCCGAACACCGTGGTGATCTTGCGTCTCTGCAGTTCGCTCGCCATCGTTCGTCCCTCCCGGTCCCCCTTGGCCGGGGACCCGCCGGAGAACTCAGCGTTGTCCCGCACCAAGATCACCACTACCGGCAGGTGGGTTCGGCGGCGACACGGACCGGTGATTCGCGTGGTGACTGGATGTGTTCGCAAATTTTCGCCACAATCCGAAGCTATGTGGTGACCCCGGTCGTCCTGCCGGATTACGCAGAAACGCCGGAAGGCTCCCTTACCGTTGCGGGTGAAGAAGCCTTCCGGCGAAATGTGGTGAAGCGCTGGAGTTAGTGAGCGGCCTCGTTCCAGGAACGGCCGTAGCCGATCGAAACCTCCAGGGGCACGGCCAAAGCGTAGGCCGAGCCCATGCCCTCGCGGACCAGCTTCTCGACCTCGGCGCGCTCGCCGTCGGCGATTTCCAGGACCAGTTCGTCGTGCACCTGAAGGAGGACGCGGCTGTGCAGGCCCGCCTTCGCCAGTGCGCGGTGGACGTTCAGCATCGCGACCTTGATGATGTCGGCGGCGCTGCCCTGGATCGGCGCGTTCAGGGCCATCCGCTCGGCCATCTCGCGGCGCTGGCGGTTGTCGCTGTTGAGGTCCGGCAGATAACGGCGGCGGCCGAAGATCGTTTCGGTGTAACCGCTCTTCGCGGCCTCGCCGACAACCGACTGCAGGTAGTCGCGCACCCCGCCGAAACGGGCGAAGTACGCCTCCATCTGCGATTTGGCGTCCTCGGTGGAAATCCGCAGCTGCTGCGAAAGCCCGTACGCCGAGAGCCCGTACGCGAGGCCGTACGACATGGCCTTCACCCGGTAACGCTGCTCCGCCGTGATCTCCTCGGCCGGCACCGAGAACGCCCGCGACGCGACGAACGTGTGCAGGTCCTCCCCGCTGTTGAAGGCCTCGATCAGGCCCTCGTCCTGGGACAGGTGCGCCATGATCCGCATCTCGATCTGGCTGTAGTCCGCGGTCATCAGCTCCGCGTACCCCTCGCCGACCACGAACGCGTCGCGGATGCGACGGCCTTCCTCGGTCCGGACCGGGATGTTCTGCAGGTTCGGCTCGACCGAGGACAGCCGCCCGGTGGCCGCGATGGTCTGCTGCAGCGTGGTGTGGATGCGCCCGTCGTCGGCGACCGACTTGATCAGGCCCTCGACGGTGGTGCGCAGCCGCGTGGCGTCGCGGTGCTCCAGCATGTGCTGCAGGAACGGGTGCTCGGTCTTCTCGAACAGGCTCTGCAGCGCCTCGGCGTCGGTGGTGTAGCCGGTCTTGGTGCGCTTGGTCTTCGGCATGCCCAGCTCGTCGAACAGCACCACCTGCAGCTGCTTGGGCGAGCCGAGGTTGATCTGCTTGCCGATCACCTTGTACGCCTCGTCGGCGGCCTGCGTGACCCGGCTCAGGTAGTGCGCCTCCAGCTCGGTGAGCTGCTCGACGTCGACGGCGATGCCCGCGGCCTCCAGCTCGGTGATCACTTCGAGCAGCGGCAGCTCCAGCTCGGCGAGCAGCTTCGACCCGCCCAGCTCGTCGAGCTCCTTGCCGAGCGCGGCGGCCAGCTCGAAGACCGCGCGGGCCTTGACCAGCTCCTCCTGGATCTCCTTCTGCTCCAGCTCTTCCGCGCCGCCGTCGAGCAGCGACAGCTGGCCGTCGCCCTCGCCCGACTCGGACCGCAGCTCACGGTGCAGGTACCGCAGCGCCAGGTCGTCCAGCTCGAAGGTGCGCTGGCCGGGCCGCACCAGGTACGCAGCGAGCGCGGTGTCCAGCACCAGCCCGGCGAGCGTCCAGCCGCGGGCGCGCACGGCGTGCAGCGGCACCTTCAGGTCGTGGCCGATCTTGCGGACGCCGGCGTCCGCGAGCCACGCGGCGAGCGCGCGGTCGTCGGCCTCGTCCATGGTCGTGACGTCGAGGTACGCGCCCTCGCCGTCCGGCGTCGCGAAGGCGATCGCCCGCAGGTCCGAGCGGACCGACGTGCCGGTCGAGCGGAAGGACAGGGCCACCGGCTCGCCCGCGCCGGCGTGCGCGGTGAGCCACTCGGCCAGCCCGCCGGGCGCGAGCGCGGAGCCGGAGACCTCAAAACCCTCATCGGCCTCGGGCTCGGCGCTGCTCAGCGTGGCGAAGAGCCGGTCGCGCAGCACGCGGAACTCCAGCTCGTCGAACAGCCGGTGCACCGCGTCGCGGTCCCACGGCCGCAGCTCCAGCTCTTCGGGCACCTTGTCCAGCTCCACGTCGCGGACCAGCTCGGTGAGCTGCCGGTTCAGCGTGACCGACGACAGGTGCTCGCGCAGCGAGTCGCCCACCTTGCCCTTGACCTCGTCGATCCGGTCGATCAGGTCGTCGAGCGAGCCGAACTGGCGGATCCACTTGGCCGCCGTCTTCTCCCCCACTCCGGGGATGCCCGGCAGGTTGTCCGACGGGTCGCCGCGCAGCGCCGCGAAGTCCGGGTACTGCCGCGGCGTGAGGCCGTACTTCTCCTCCACCGCCTCGGGGGTGAAGCGGACCAGGTCCGACACGCCGCGCTTCGGGTACAGCACGGTGACGTGCTCGTTCACCAGCTGCAGCGCGTCGCGGTCGCCGGTGCAGATCAGCACGTCGAAGTCCTCGGCGGCGGCCTGCGTGGTGAGCGTGGCGATGATGTCGTCGGCCTCGAAGTTCTCCTTCGTCAGCGACGGGATGCCCAGCACCTCGAGCACCTCCTTGACCAGGTCCACCTGGCCGCGGAACTCGTCCGGCGTGGTGCTGCGGTTGGCCTTGTAGTCGGCGAAGGCCGCCGACCGGAAGGTCTTGCGCGAGAGGTCGAACGCCACCGCCAGGTGGCTCGGCGCCTCGTCGCGCAGCAGGTTGATGAGCATCGAGGTGAACCCGAACACCGCGTTCGTGACCTGCCCGGTCTTGGTCTTGAAGTTCTCCGCGGGCAGGGCGAAGAAGGCACGGTAGGCCATGGAATGACCGTCGATGAGCAGCAGCCGCGGCCGCTCGGCCGTGCTGGTGGCGGCCGTGGCGGCCGTGGTGTCGCCGGTGGCGTTGGCTACGGTTCGGTTCTCACTCGGGCTCACGGGAGCGAGTCTAAGGTGAGGGTCCGACACTCTTACGGGTCGCATAGGTTGAGGAGCAGCGCGTGACCGAGCAGGCCGGCGACATCAAGCTGGGGAACTACGCGGGCATCGACCCCGCGGCCGCCGACCAGCAGCTGAACGACAAGATCGGGCTGAAGCTGGTCGAAGTCACCCCGGAGCGGGTGGTCGCCACGATCCCGGTCGAGGGCAACCTGCAGCCGTACGGGCTGCTGCACGGCGGGGCGAACGCGACGCTGGCCGAGTCGATCGGCTCGACCGTCGCGGCGCTGAACGCGGGCCCGGACCGGGCCGCGATGGGCCTGGAGCTGTCCTGCACGCACCACCGGGCGGTCCGCTCGGGCACCGTCACCGGGGTCGCCACCCCGCTGCACGTCGGCCGCGGCACCATCACCGTCGAGATCGTGCTGACCGACGACGAGGGCAGGCGGACCTGCACCGCCCGGCTGACCTGCGTCGTGCGGGACAAGCCGCCGGGCGCCTGAGCCCGGCGGACCTCGACCTCAGACCGGTGCCGGCGAAGCGTCCGGTGACTCGGACGAGTAGCGCGGAAGGTGCTTGCCGAGGATGTCGGCCAGTTCCTGGGCTTGGCGGACCAGGTCTTCCCGGTAGCCGATGATGTCGTTCCAGTACAGGCAGAGGGTGCCGCGCCGGGTGTCGCCGGTGCGCACCGGCAGGCCCAGCCAGCTGTGGAAGCCTTCGGAGAGAACGAGATCGGCCACGGATCGGAACAGCGGATCGGTTCGGGCGTCGGCCACGAAGACGTGCTGGTGGTGTTTGACGATGTTGGGGAGGACGACCCCCTCGGCCTGGCCTTTGATGCGGATTTCCTCGACGTAGCGGGATGAGAGACCCCGCCAGCGCATCGCGGACGGCCACGGGGACAGCGTCGCGTCGGCGGGCCGGACGTCCCCGGTCGCCACGTGGACCCGGTCGGCGCCCAGCGACGCGGTGGCCACGTCGCAGGCGAGGTCGAGCAGTTCGGCCATACTGCCGGCCTTCGACGCCTGCTGGTCGAACTGCTCGAAGTGGTCCGGCCGGGCAGCGGAGCCGCGGGTGACCGTCTCGACGACGTGCGTCGAGAGTGACTCCTTGATTCCAGGCCCCTGCTCGACGTGGCGGACGTAGAACTCGAGCGCGTCGCTGTCGGATTCGAACGACGCCAGGACGATCAGTTCGTAGGCCCCGGTGGTCAGGTGGACCGCATCCACCTGGGGCATCGACGCCAGGCGGTCGGCGACGACGAACCGCTGGCCCGACTCGACCCGCACCAGGACGATGAGCCGCGACGGAGGCGCTTGGAGGTCCATCGTGGCCACGACCCGCATGCCGTCGCGCTCGATCAGTCGGCGGATCCGCTGGCGCACGGTCTTCTCCGACACCCCGGCCTGGGCGGCGACCTCGAGGTTGGACATGCGCCCGTTCCCGGTCAGCAGTCCGAAGATCTTCTTGTCCAGCGCGTCGAGCTCGCGCACACGAACCTCCTTGACTCGGACGCCGTAGCACCACCAGATCCGGATATCGACCACCGTAGCCGATATTCGGAGTCGGCCCGCACGGGACCTCCACGTTGACTTTCCCTCTCAGGCAGGGTACCTGTGGGGAGTCCGAATATCGTCGCGTTGGGTCGAAATTCGGACCACAGCCGGTGAACCAGGAGAGGACGCAGCAGGGCATGCGATTCGCCTTCAGGACCGCCCCCCAGAACACCACCTGGGCCGAGTTACTGGCCGTCTGGCAGGCGGCCGACGACATCGAGGTGTTCGAATCGGGCTGGACCTTCGACCACTTCTATCCCATCTTCTCCGACAGCCGGGGGCCGTGCCTGGAAGGCTGGACGGTCATGACCGCCCTGGCCCAGGCCACCCGGCGGCTCCGATTCGGCACCCTCGTGACCGGGATCCACCACCGGCATCCCGCCGTCCTCGCCAACATGGCGACGGCCCTCGACATCATTTCCGGAGGCCGGCTGGAGCTGGGGCTGGGAGCCGGCTGGAACGAAGAGGAATCGGCCGCCTACGGCATTCCGCTCGGTACGCCCGCGGAGCGCAGCGACCGGTTCGAGGAGGCCTGCGAGGTGCTCACCAGCCTGATGAGCCAGGAGACGACCACCTTCCAGGGCAAGCACTACCAGCTCACCGACGCCCGCAACGAACCCAAAGGCGTCCAGCGCCCCCACCCGCCCATCTGCATCGGCGGCAACGGAGAGAAGCGCACCCTCCGCACGGCGGCCCGTTTCGCCCAGCACTGGAGCTTTCTCGGCGGGACTCCGCAGGAATTCGCCCGCAAGAGGGACGTCCTCCATGCCCACTGCCACGACCTGGGCCGGGATCCGAGCGAGATCCTCCTGTCGAGCCCCGTGCTCTACGACGGAGACGCGGGAGCCACCGCCGCATCGGCTGCCGCGCTGGGAGAGGAAGGGCTGGGGCTCGCCATCATCCCCCTGAAGCCGCCGTTCGACCCGGCGGTACTCGAGCCGCTCGCCTCCGCCCTTTCCGCGATCGGCCAGTAGGAAACCAGGAGAACCGACACCCATGATCGTCGACGTACACGCCCATTACCTGCCCACTTCGTATCGGCCCATGCTGGAAACGCTGACCGCGACGTCCGGGAGGCCGACCGCGCCCGCGTCGAACCCGACACCGGACGCACGTCGGATATTCGCAGCGATGTCCGATGCACCGGGGATGATCGACCAGCGTATTGCCATGATGGACGATGCCGGAGTGGAACGGCAGATTCTCTCTCCTGGCAGCATGGCACCTTACGCGACAGACTCTCGGCTGGCAGTCGAGGCGGCACATATACTCAACGACAGTTACCGCGAGCTGACCGATTCACGCCCCAGCCGATTCTCCTCCCTCGTTTCCCTGCCCTTGCCACATATCGACGCGTCACTCGAGGAGATGCGGCGCGGGCTGGACGAGCTGGGCATGGTCGGCGTGGCCTTCAGCTGTTCAGTGTTCAACCGCTCCACAGCCGAAGAGGAATTCGAGCCGCTGTACGAGGAGATGAACGCGCGCGGAACGACCCTCTTCTTTCATCCAGCGCAAAACGGCATCTGTTCACCGTTCATCAATGACTACGGCTTCACGGCGGCGGCCGGGGCCTCCCTGGAGGACACCGCCATCGTCCTCCATTTGATCAAGCGGAACATCCCGGCCCGCTACCCGGACATCAAGATCGTCATTCCCCATCTGGGCGGCCTGATCCCCATGCAGCTGGCGCGGCTCGATGGCCAGGCCAGCACGCCGGACCTGCTCAGTCCACCCAGCGTGATGGCTCGCAGCCTCTACTACGACACCGTCGGCTGGGGTTCACAAGCCGCTCTCCGGTGCGCCTGCGAAGCCTTCGGCGCCGACCACCTCGTGCCGGGAAGCGACTTTTCCGCCCTGCTGACGGTCGAGTCCTACCGGCGGACGTTCGAGTACATCAAGGAATCCCGGTTGCCCGACGAGGAAATCGAGAAGATCCTCTACCGCAACGCGTTCACCCTGTTCGACTTCGACAAGGCGCCGCCCCGGATCAGCAGGAAAGACGAAATCGCGGAGGTGGAGCATGGACGCGCTTGAGGCGATCGGGTCGGCCATGACCATGCGGTGGCTGTCCGAAGAGCCAGTGCCGGACGAGCTGATCGAGAAACTGATCTGGGCCGGCACCAGGGCGTCGAGCCCGGAGAACTCTCAACTCTGGGACTTCATCGTGGTCAAGTCGCCAGAACAGCGTGCGCGCCTGCACGAAACCATTGTTCCCGACCTCTCGTCACTCAACCCCGTCCGCGAGAGGCTGGCCGGTGCCGCCGACCCGGTGAAGCGTCGCATGGGAGAGAGTGGCTATCACCTGCTGGCCACTCTGCGAGAGGCTCCGGTCCTCATCTTCGTTTGTGGATCATCGTTGATACCCGGCGATCCAAGGGAGGACCGATACCAATACGCCGCCATTTACGGAGCCGCGCAGAACATGCTCGTAGCCGGACGGGCGCTGGGCCTGGGAGTCGCCCCGACCGGCATCCACAACCTCAACGGCAGGGGCGTCCGGCAGGTGCTCAAGGTGCCGGATCACAAGATCATCGGCGTGACCATGGCGGTGGGGTGGCCGGCCCGTCCGTTCCGCCCGGTCAACCGGAAGCCGATCGCGGACGTAATGCACTTCGATGCCTGGTGAACGATTCCCCGCCATCGTTCGGCGACTTCCGGCAGGAGGACAACGATGGGCCGGGTGATCATCGCCGGTGCGGGAATTGTCGGGTTGAGCACCGCGCTTTCCTTGCGCCGGGCGGGTTTCGCGGTCGCGGTCCGGGAGCGGGCGCCGCGGATCCGGGAGACCGGCGCCGTTCTCGGGGTGTGGCCGCACACGATCCGTGAACTCGAACGACTCGGGCTCGGCGCGCGGCTGGCCGAGATCAAAGCGGAACGGAGTTTCGTACGCTATCGCGATTTCTCCGGCGCCGAGTTCGCCAAGACCGAAATGCCTCCGGCCCGGACGGTGCATCGCCGCAGGCTCAGTGCGTTACTCGCCTCCGCCGTCGGTGCGGACGACCTGCGAACCGGCAAGGAACTCGTCGATTACGCCGAAGACCGTGATGGCGTCACCGTTTACTACGCCGATGGCGACCACGAACGCGCGGACCTGCTCGTCGGTGCCGACGGCCTGAATTCGCGGGTACGCGCGATTCTCGCCCCGGGCACCGAGAGCCGTCACCAGGGCGGGCACCATGTGTGGCGGGCGGTACTGCCCTTCGACGGCGAGATCGGCGATGCCTGCCCCGTGCTCGGGCGCGACCGCACCCGGGGGACGCTCATGCGCCTCGCCGACGGTTCCTGCTGCTGGGTGATCGCCCAGTTCGGCGCCACCACCAGCAGCACCATGAACAGCAAGGAAGAAGCCCTCGCCAGGGTGCCGAACCTGCACGACGGGACCTGGCCGTTCGCGCTGCGCGAGGCCGTCCTGGCCACCCCGGAAGACTCGGTCCTGCACAGCCGGGTCGCCGTGGTGCCCGCCCTTTCCCGCTGGGCCGGCGAGCGGGTCGTGCTCGCCGGAGACGCGGCGCACGCCATGTCCCCGCACATCGGGTCCGGGGCCTCGCTGGGTATCGAGGATGCGCGTGTGCTCGGTGACTGCCTCAGCCGCGCCGATATCGCACCGGCATTGGCCGCGTACCAGGACAACAGGCTCGACCGTTACCGGCAGGTGCGACGGCACGCGGACGCCATGGCCGCGGCGCCGACACCGTTGTCCTATGTGGAACGATTCGCCGAATACCTGAGCTGGCTCCACACCAGCCGAACCAGCCCGGTTGAGCGGTGATCGAGACATAGAGAAAGCCCCCTCGCGCGAGCGAAGGGGCTCTCCGGAAAGACCGTCCTCAGCCGACGCCGAGGTAGGCCTCCTTGATGCTGTTGTCGGCCAGCAGTTCCTTGCCGGTACCGGACTTGGTGATGTGCCCGGTCTCCAGCACGTACGCCCGGTGGGCCCGCGACAGCGCCTGCTGCGCGTTCTGCTCCACCAGGAGCACCGTGGTGCCCTGCTTGTTGATCTCCGTGATGATCCGGAAGATCTGCTGGATGAACTGCGGCGCGAGCCCCATCGACGGCTCGTCCAGCAGCAGCAGCCGCGGCTTCGCCATCAGGGCGCGGCCGATGGCGAGCATCTGCTGCTCGCCGCCGGACATCGTGCCGCCGACCTGGGTCTTGCGCTCCGCGAGCCGCGGGAACAGCTCGAAGACGCGGTCGAAGTCCGGCTGCAGGTTCTTCCGGTCCTTGCGTGCGTAGGCGCCCATGTCGAGGTTCTCGAGCACCGTCATGCCGGGGAAGATCCCCCGGCCCTCGGGCGACTGCGAGATCCCGCGGACCACGCGCAGGTCGCCGCGCAGCCGGGAGATGTCCTCGCCGTCGAAGCGGATCGAACCACCCGAGAGCGGCCGGATGCCGGAGATCGCCCGCATCGTGGTCGACTTCCCGGCCCCGTTGGCGCCGATCAGCGTGACGATCTCGCCCTCGGCGACCGTGATGGACAGCCCGGACACGGCCTGGATCCGGCCATAGTGGACGGACACATCGGACAGCTCAAGCAACGTCATCGTCGGGAACCCCCAGGTAGGCGGCGATCACGGCGGGGTTCTCCCGGATCTCGGCGGGAACCCCTTCCGCGATCTTCTTGCCGAACTCCAGCACCACGATCCGGTCCGTCACGCCCATCACGAGCTTCATGTCGTGTTCGATCAGCAGGACGGTGTAGCCGTCGTCGCGGATCGTCCGGATCAGCCCCATGAGCTCTTCCTTCTCCGCCGGGTTGAACCCGGCGGCCGGCTCGTCGAGGCACAGCAGCTTCGGCTCGGTGGCCAGCGCCCGCGCGATCTCCAGGCGCCGCTGGTAGCCGTAGGGCAGGTTCTTCGCCCGGTCGGCGGCGCGGTCGGCGATGCCGACGAACTCCAGCAGCGCCATCGCCTTCTCGATCCCGGCCTTCTCCTCGCGGTGGTGCCGTGGGGAGCGCACCAGCGCGCCGAGCAGGCTGGTGCGGTGCCGCGCGTCGGTGCCGACGACCACGTTCTCCAGCGCCGTCATCTCGCTGAAGAGCCGGATGTTCTGGAACGTCCGCGCGATGCCGAGCTGCGTGATGGTGTGCCGCGTGGCCTTGCCCAGCGGTTTGTCCTCCAGCAGCACCTGGCCCGAGCTGGGCCGGTAGACGCCGGTCATCGCGTTGAAGCAGGTGGTCTTGCCCGCGCCGTTCGGCCCGATCAGGCCGAGGATCTCGCCGCGCCGGATGTCGAACGACACCGCGTCCAGCGCGACGAGCCCGCCGAAGCGCACCGTCACGTCGTCGACGCGCAGCAGGGTCTGCCCCACCGCGACGTCCATATCACGGTCCGGTGCGACGACCTCGGCGACCTCGGCCTCGTGCTCGGCGAGCTGGCCGGCGCTCATCTGGGCGACCTCGGCCACGAGGCCGCCCTCGGCCGGGACCTCCGGTCCGGTGCCGTTGCCAGGGACGGTCATGCCTTATCTCCCGGGTTGTCCGTGGCCAGCGAGCCGTCGCTGCTGACCTGCTCGCCCTTGCCGAGCAGCCGCTGGTACGCCAGCCTGCCGTAGGTGAGCAGCCGCTGCCGCGCGCCCAGCAGGCCCTGGGGGCGAAAGATCATCAGGACGATCAGCGCCAGGCCGAAGATCAGGTACTTGTACTCCGCGATCGCCTGGAACCGCAGCGGCACGTAGGCCACCACCACGGCGCCCAGCAGTACCCCGACCTTGTTGCCCGCGCCGCCGAGGATCACCGCGGCCAGGAACAGCATCGACGTCACGACGTCGAACTTCTGGTTGTTCACGAAGCCCAGCTGCCCCGCGTACAAGGCCCCGGAGAGGCCACCGACCGCGGCACCGCTGACGAACGCCCAGATCTTGAACTTGAACGTCGGCACGCCCATGATCTCGGCCGCGTCCTCGTCGTCCCGGATCGCGACCCAGGCCCGGCCGACGCGGCTGCGCTCCAGGTTCCCGACCACGAACAGGATGATGATGATGATCGTGACGCACAGCCAGTACCACGGGATGCCGTCGGAGTTGTTGAACAGCGGCGTGCCGTCGGCCTTGGCGCCGGGCGGGTGCCCGACTCCGGAGAACCCGCTGTTGCCGCGCAACGGCTCGATGTTGTCGGCGAGCAGGCGGACGATCTCCCCGAACCCGAGCGTGACGATCGCGAGGTAGTCCCCGCGTAATCGAAGCGTCGGCGTCCCGAGGATCACCCCGAAGATCATCGTGATCACCATCGCGATGGGGAGCACGACCAGGAACGGCAGCTTGGACAGCGACGAGTCGGGACTCGTGAACAGCGCCATCACGTAGGCGCCGATCGCGAAGAACCCGACATAACCGAGGTCCAGCAGGCCCGCCTGGCCCACCACGATGTTGAGCCCGATGGCGACCAGCGCGTAGCGGGCCACCTCGAACATCGCGATCGGGAAGTTGTAGCCGGGCTGCGTGGTCAGGATCGGCGGGTTCAGGATCGGCAGCAGGTAGATCAGCACCACCAGCGGGATGAGGATCGCGCACTGCTGCAGCCGGCTGAGGTTGTTCCACCATTCGCGGACCGGGCGGCGGCTCTTGGCCGGCGCCGGCGCGGGAAGAGTCGTCGTCATACCCGTGCCTTTCCGAGCGACTCACCGAGGATGCCGGTGGGCCGGATCATCAGGACCAGCACCAGCAGCGCGAAGGCGACGACGTCGCGCCAGCCACCGCCGAACAGGGACTGGCCGTAGTTCTCCGCGACACCGAGCAGCAGCCCGCCGAGCAGCGCGCCACGCAGGTTGCCGATACCGCCCAGCACCGCCGCGGTGAACGCCTTGATACCGAGCAGGAATCCGCCCTGGTACCACGCGCCCTGCGGGATCTTCATCATGTAGAACAGCGCCGCCGCGCCGGCCAGCAGACCGCCGATCAGGAACGTCGTGGTGATGACCCGTTCCTTGTTGACGCCCATCAGCGTCGCGGTGTCCGGGTCCTGCGCCACCGCGCGGATGCCGCGGCCGAACTTGGTCTTGTTGACGAAGTAGTTGGCGCCCAGCATCAGCACGACCGAGGCGACCACCGTGATGATCGTGACGTTGGTGACGCTGCCGCCGAAGATCGTGAAGACCTCTTCGTTGCGCATCAGGCGGATGCCCTGCTCGGCGTTGCCGCCGCGCCAGATGAAGATGAGCTGCTGCAGCACGAAGGACGCGCCGATCGCGGTGATCAGGAAGACCAGCTTCGGCGCGCCGCGTTTCCTCAATGGACGGTAGGCGACCCGTTCCAGCACCACCGCGGTGCCGCCCGAGACCGCCATCGACACGATCAGCGCCAGCAGCAGGAACCCGATCAGCTCGAAGACCGGGAGGTCGGGGGTGCTGCCGGGCCGGAAACCGAGGCCGTAGAAGGTGAACCACGTCGCGTAGGCGCCGTAGATGAACACCTCGGAGTGGGCGAAGTTGATCAGCTTCAGCACGCCGTAGACGAGGGTGTAGCCCAGCGCCACGAGCGCGTAGATACTGCCGTAGGCGAGCCCGTCGATCGTGTTGTCCCAGAACTGGTCCAGGAACGACTTCACGTCGAAGGTGATCCAGCTGCCGCCCTGTGCCAGGACGAGCGAGCTCAGCTCATGAGTCATCGACACACTAGTTCTCCATGTGGGTCCGGGGTGCGCGCCGGGCGGGGTCTAGCCGCCGAGCGTGCACCCCGGTAACTGGAACGGAAGCGTTGCGCTACTTGATTTCGGTGTTCCGGACGATCTTCCCGTTCTCGACCTTGTAGGTCCACACGGTGGTCGACGACAGCTCGCCGTGGTCATTCCACTTGAAGTGCTTGGTGATGCCCTGGCCGTCGTAGTTCTTCACGAAGTCGAGCAGGCCCGCGCGGTCCTTCTTGCCGGAGTCGATGCCCTTCAGCAGGATCGTCGCGAGGTCGTAGGCCTCGGGCGAGTAGGTGCCCGGGTCCTTGCCCGCCTCGGCCTTGTACGCGTCGCTGAACTTGGTGAACTGGTCCGCCGGGACGCAGGGGCAGGTGAAGTAGGCGTTCTTGGCGGCGTCACCGGCGCCCTTGACGAACTCGTCGTCCTTCACGCCGTCCGGGCCCACGAACTTCGCGGTGACGCCGGCGTCGTTGAGCTGCTGCGCGAACGGCGCCGCCTCCTGGTAGTACCCGGAGTAGAACACCGCGTCGGGCTTGTCGCTCTTGATCTTGTTGACCACGGCCGAGAAGTCGGTCTGCTTGGTCTTGACCTTGTCCTGGCAGGACAAGGCGCTGCCGAGCGCCTTGATGGTCGAGGCGGCGAGGCCGGTGCCGTAGTCCGAGTCGTCCTGGATGACGCAGACCTTCTTGGCGCCCAGCTCACCGGTCATGAACTTGGCGGCGGCGGGTCCCTGGGTGTTGTCGTTGCCCAGGCCCCGGAAGAAGGTCTTCCAGCCGTTCTCGCTCAGCGTCGGGTTGGTGGCCGACGGGGTCACGGTGACCAGGCCGGCGCTGTTGAAGATGTTGCCCGCGGCCTTGGACTCGCCGGAGAACGGCAGGCCCACGACGCCGATGATGCCCGGCGTGTTGACGATCTGCGTCACGATGCCGGGTGCCTTGTCGGGCGTGCCCTCGGTGTCGAACTGCTCCAGCTTGACCTGGCAGCCCGCGTTGGCCTTGTTGTGCTGGTCCACGGCGAGCTTGGTGCCGTTGAGGATGTTCTGGCCCAGCGCGGCGTTGGCGCCGTTGATGGTGCCCGCGTACGCGATGGAGGTCGGGGCACACTGCGCCTTGCCGTCGCCCGCGGGGTCGGCCGCATCGGCGGCGGCCGACGGGGCCGCGGCCTGCGGCGCCGAGCTGGCGTCACCACCCGAGCTGCTGTTGTCACGCGCCGCGCACGCGCTGAGGGAGATGACCCCGGCGGTGGCCAGCACGATGACCTTCGTGAGTCGTGCTTTCTGCACTCGTTCCTCCAAATGCCAACCAGCCGCCCGGATGAACGGCCTGTCCCTGCGTGGGACCTGACTGGCCGCTGAAAGTAGCCGCCCGGCGGGGCGTTGCACAGAGTCACGCAGAGTCTTGTATCCACATCGTGACGGTCGTCACGAGTATTAACGGACGATTTACACCCGATCGTCTCATTGTGACAATCGGGTGATAACCCTGAGTACTCGGTAACGCCACTGCTGGACCATTGACCACCGGCCTGGTCTAGGTCGGCAGTCTAAAACGCGTCACTCCCCGGATCGGCTGGAACGCACGAACTCCCGGCTCCCACGGTAGCAAACCTGCCCTTTCCTCCCTTTCCACCGGCCCGGCCCGGCCGGCGGCAACCCTGGGTAGGGCAAAAAACGGGCGCGACCCCTCGGTCGCGCCCGTTTCGGTCCTGCTGGTGCGAAGCTCAGCCGATGCTCTCCACCACGGCTTCCGCCACCGCCTTCATGGTGGTGCGGCGGTCCATGGCGGTCCGCTGGATCCAGCGGAAGGCGTCCGGCTCGGTGAGGCCCTGGCGGCTCATCAGCAGGCCCTTCGCCCGGTCGATCACCTTGCGGGTCTCGAGCCGGTCGGTGAGGCCCGCGACCTCGGCCTCGAGCGCCTGCAGCTCGGAGAACCGGCTCACGGCCAGCTCGATGGCCGGCACCAGGTCGCGCTTGGCGAACGGCTTGACCAGGTAGGCCATGGTGCCCGCGTCGCGGGCCCGCTCGACCAGGTCGCGCTGGCTGAACGCGGTGAGGATGACCACGGGCGCGATCCGGTCGCCGGTGATCTTGGAAGCGGCCTCGATGCCGTCGAGCTTGGGCATCTTGACGTCGAGGATGACGAGGTCGGGCTTGAGGTCCGTGGCCAGCGCGATGGCCTGCTCCCCGTCACCGGCCTCGCCGACGACCTCGTAGCCCTCTTCGCGCAGCATTTCGACGAGGTCGAGCCGGATCAGCGCCTCGTCCTCGGCGACGAGCACCCGACGCTGCGGCACGGTGACGGCATCGCTGGCCTCGGTAGCCGGTTCGGTCACCGGGGTCCTCCTGAAGGCTCGGCGGAACGGTGGACACGCGGTAACCCGCGAACCCGAAGCCTACCGGGAACGATCCAGTAACCAAGATGGCGTTCACCACGAAGTGGCGGGCGTGACACCTCCACGACCTCGCGAGCCGGGTTTCGGGGCGTCCAAATAGCACAGTCGCGCCGGATAACACAGGGGCGTCCGAAAACACGGGCCCGATAACACAGGGGCGCGCGAACAGCTCAGCCCGCGCTCTGCCGATCGGGCTCGATGAGGGCGACGACCCGCTCCTGCTCGCGTGAATAAGGAGCGCCGATGTACTTCGCCGAGATCCGGTCGACGACCTCCCAGGCGGCGTCGCCTTCGAGCCACTCGACGACCCGGCCGCGGACGAGCACCGGCTGGAACGGGTTGTCGGCCGGGGTCAGGGAAAGCGCGACCCGCGGGTCGCGCCGGAGGTTGCGGGCCTTGCGCGAGCCCGGGCCGGTGAGGATCGCGACGTGGTCGCCGTGGGTGCCGATCCAGACCGGGACGGAGTGGGGGCCGCCGTCGGGCAGGACGCTGGCGAGGTGGGCGATGGGGGTGCCGTCGAGCACGCGGCGGACGTCGGGGTCGAGCATGGTGGTCAGCTCCTTTGATGACTACTGGGCAGGTAATTCAGGCCTTGTGAGTGTTTATGACGGTTCTAACCGTCATAAACACTCACAAGGCCTTCAGCGCTGGATCTCATAGTGAAGGTGGGTGACGCCCGGGGCGGGCACCGCTTCGACCAGCCGCAGCCGGACGTGCGCGGGCAGCTCCCGGAAGAACGGCCGGCCGGCGCCGAGCAGGATCGGCACCTGGTGCAGCACCAGTTCGTCGACGAGTCCCGCCTTCAGCGCCTCGGTCACGACTCCGCCGCCCATCAGGGCGACGTCCCGGTCGCCGGCGGCCTCGCGCGCCGCCGCGATCGCGTCCTCGATGCCGGTGGTGACCAGGGTCTGCCGCTCGCTCATCCCCGGCACCGGCCGGTGGCTGAGGACGAACAACGGGGCGGTCGGGTGGGGGCTGCCGCCACCGAACCCGTCGGAGTCGTCGTAGGTGGCGCGCCCCGCCACGGTCGCGCCCACCCGTCCGGCGAGGGCGTCGAAGACCCGTGCGCTGGGCTCGCTCAGCTTGAACCCGCCGAACAGCCGGCTGGGCGTGTCGCCGTCGGAGTACCAGTCGAAGAGCGCCGTCCCGTCGCCGAGCCCGCGCCCGGTGCCGGGGTTCCGGCCGGTGATGTACCCGTCGACCGATACCGCGAGGGCGCTGAAGACCTTGCTCATCGCCGTGGTCCTTTCCGAAGTTCCTTCAGGAGACTCAAGGACCGTAGCATCCAAGGTTCCTTAAGGGAACCCAAGCGGGTAGGCTGGGTTCATGCAGCGTACGAACTTCGGCGAGATGGCGTGCTCGATCGCGCGGACGCTCGACGTCATCGGGGAGCCCTGGTCGCCGCTGATCCTGCGGGACGTCTTCGTCGGGGCGAACCGGTTCGAGCAGATCCAGGCGGACCTCGGCATCTCCCGCAAGGTGCTGACCGAGCGGCTGAACCACCTCGTCGAGCGCGGGGTGCTCGAACGCCGGCCCTACGACCAGCGGCCGCGGTACGAGTACACGCTGACCGGGAAGGGCGCCGAACTCGTCGACCTGCTGATGGTCATGGTCGGCTGGGGCGACCGGTGGCTCGCGGGCGAGGCCGGCCCGCCGGTGCTCTACCGCCACCACGCGTGCGGCGAGATCAGCGGTGTCGACCTGCGCTGCGCCCATTGCGGCGAGCCGATGCACGCGGGCGACATCGACGTCCTGCCCGGTCCCGGGGCCGGGCCCGGCCCTGGCGGCGCCGAGTAGCCGGGCGCCCCGGCCGTCAGTTCCCGGCGCGCCAACCGTTTTCGAGAAGGTCGAACGCGGCGTCGACGGTGCGGACCGGGTCGGCCGCCCGCTGGGCGAGCGCCGAAGCCTCCAGCGCGAGGTGGGCCAGCGCGGCACACCGCGGGTCGGTTTCGGGAACGCCGAGATCGGCGGCGATGGCGCGGCACAGGGCGCCCTCGTGGCGCATCCACATCTTGTGCCAGTACTCGATCAGCGCCGGCGTGCCCTGCACGAGTCCCATGAAGCCGGCCGCTTCCTCGCTGCCGGCGCCGTATCCGATCCGGCCGCGCGTGTACTCCCGGAGCGCGTCCAGCAACGAGGTGCCGGGCGGCCGGTCCTCGACCACGGCGATGAGGCGCGCCTCCACCTCGGAGTCCATGTCGAAAACGAGGGCTTCCTTGCTGGGGAAGTGTTTCAGCAGCGTCGTGGTGGACACGTCGGCGGCGTCGGCGATCTCGCGGACGGTCACGTCGTCGTAGCCGCGCTCGAGGAACAGGCGCATCGCCGCGTCCGCCAGCGCCTGGTGGGTGGCCGCCTTCTTGCGCTCACGCCGGCCGGGCCCGGTTTCGGTGGTCGTCATTGCTTCACCGTAACACGAGGTGCACGGTGTTCAAAGTTGTACGGTTGCACTTATTGTACAGATGTGGTTTTCTCGTTCCCGGCCGCACCGGAGGAGATCGGCGCCGGTCCCCGATTTCCCTTCGACACCAAAGGATCGAAACCATGTCTGTCTCGGAAGCCAGTACCGCGGAGGCACCGCCGGCCGGGCCGGCCAACGTCCGCTGGACCCTGCTCGGCGTGATGCTGGCGATGCTGCTGGCCGTGCTCGACACCAACGTCGTGGGCACGGCCATGCCGACGATCGTCGGCGACCTCGGCGGGCTCGGGCACATCTCCTGGGTCGTGACCACCTACGCGCTGACCACGGCCGTCTCCACCCCGATCTGGGGCAAGCTCGGTGACCTGTACGGGCGCAAACGCTTGTTCCTCGGCTCGATCGTGCTGTTCCTGGCCGGTTCGGCGCTGTGCGGGATCGCCTGGTCCATGCCCAGCCTGATCGGTTTCCGCGCCCTGCAGGGCGCGGGTGCCGGTGGGCTGGCCGCGGGCGCGCTCGCCCTGATCGGCAGCCTCGTGCCGCCCCGCGAACGCGGCCGCTACCAGGGGATGACGGCCATCGTGATGGCCGTCGGCACCGTGGCCGGCCCCTGGTTCGGCGGGCTGCTGACCGAGCACCTGGGCTGGCGGGCGGCGTTTTTCGTCAACCTGCCGCTCGGGGTCATCGCGTTCGTCTGGGTCGCGGTTCTGCTTCACCTGCCCGTCGTCCGCGGCCGCGCCCGGATCGACTGGGCCGGGATGCTGCTGCTGACGGTGGCGATCACCGCGTTGACGCTCGGCGCGTCGTGGGCCGGCAGCACCTACGCGTGGTCTTCGTGGCCGATCGTGTCGCTGGCCGTGCTCGCGGCGGCCTCGATCGCCGGGTTCGCCGCCTGGGAGAAACGCGCCGCCGAACCCGTGCTGCCGCCGAGGATGTTCACCGGGCAGCGCAACTTCCCGCTCTCGATCGGGACACTCGCCGCCGTCGGCGCGGTCATGTTCGCCTGCACGCTCTACGTGCCGCTGTTCCAGCAGACGGTCCAGGGCGCCTCCGCCGCCGGCTCCGGCCTGCTCCTGCTGCCGATGGCCCTGCCCGTCGCGGTCATCTCGACGCTGGCCGGCAAGTACATCTCCCGCACCGGCCGGTACCGGGTCCTGCCGATCCTGGGCGCCGCGCTGCTCACCATCGGCACGTTCCTCCTGTCCACTATGGACACGGATACCTCGTTCGGGCTGACCAGCGTCTATCTCGCCGTCATCGGCGCCGGCCTCGGGCTGACCATGCAGGTGTCCGGCACGATCGCGCAGAACAGCGCCCAGCCCGCGGACATGGGCGCCGCCGCCGCGGCCATCACCCTGTTCCGCACGCTCGGCGGCTCCGTCGGCGTGGCGGTCTTCGGGGGCCTGCTGACCTCCGCCACCACGAACGCGGCACCGCCGGTCTACCACCAGGCCCTGGCCACCGGCACCTCGCACATCTTCCTGCTCGCCTCGGCCGTGTGCGCCGCCGCTTTCGTTCTCGCCTGCTGCGTCAAGGAAATCCCCCTGCGCAAATGACCTCCCCGGCCCACGAACCCGGCCCACGAACGGAGAACCACCCCCGCAGCACCGAGGTGTTCCGGCTGCTCGGCCTGGCCGACGAGGTGGCGGCGCCCAGCCGCGGCTCAGCCCCACGATGCGGGACCGGCTGGCGCAGCACGCGAAGGTGGCCGAGCTGAGCCCGGGGCCCAATGTCCTGTGCCCGCAGGACGTCCTGGAACCGGTGCTGCGCAAGGCCGCGCTGGAACGGGGTGTGTCCCTGCGGTTCGCCACCGAGCTGACCTCGTTCACCCAGGACGAAACCGGCGTGACGGCGTGGCTGCGCCCGGCCGGCGGGCCCGACGTGGAAGTCACGCTGCTGGGCCGGATGCACTGGGAGTCCGGGACCGGTTCTCCACCGGGCGGGTGTTCCTGGCCGGCGACGCCGCGCACGTGATGCCGCCGATGGCCGCGGCCGGCGCCAACACCGCCATCGCCGACGTGGCCAACCTGGCCTGGAAGCTCGCCGCCGTCCTCTCCTGCCAGGCCGCGCCGGCCCTGCTCGGCACCTATCACGCCGAACGCCACCCGGTCGGCTACGCGACCGCGGCAGCCTCCAGCGAGGTCGCCGGCCACGTCGGCGACATGCTCGCCACCGTCACCAACGGCGACGGCCTGCGCCGGCACCCCACCGCGACCCTGTTCGGCACGCAGTACCACGACGGCGCTTTTGTGCCCGATCACCGCGGCCCGGCCCCCGCCGACCGCTGCGCCCCCGAGGGCCGGCCGGGCACCCGCGTGCCGCACGCCTGGCTCGACGCCACGACGTCCACCATCGACCACGCCGGCCCCGGCCTGACCCTGCTCACCGGGCCCGACCCGGACCGGTGGACCGCCGAGACCGCCGTGGGCGAAGACGGTGCCCTGCTGCTGCGGCCCGACGCGATCGTCGCCTGGCACTCGTCCTCGGGGGTGCCGCTGGCCGAGGCGCTCGGCCAGGTGCTCGGCACGGTTTCCGCCTAGATTGGCGGGATGACTTCCACCGCTGAGAAAGCCGTGCGCCTGCAGGAACTCCACGCGGCTCCGGAGCTGCTGCTCGTCGTCAACGTCTGGGACGCGATCACCGCGAAAGTCGTCGCCGAGACGCCGGGCACGCAGGCGCTGGCCACGCCGAGTCACGGCATCGCCGCCTCGCGCGGCTACCCGGACGGCGAGAAGATCCCCCGCGACGAGATGATCGCCGAAGTCGCGCTGATCGTGCGGACGGCGGGCGACCTGCCGGTCACCGCCGACCTGGAAGCCGGCTACGGCGACCCGGGCGGCACCGTCGCCCGCGCGATCGACGCCGGCGCCGTCGGCTGCAACCTCGAGGACCAGATGAAGCCGCTCGCCGAGTCGGTGAAGGCCGTCGAGTCCGCGGTTGCCGCCGCGCAGTCGGCCGGGGTCGACTTCGTCCTCAACGCCCGCACCGACGCGTTCGTCAAGGGCGCCGGCCGCGACCCCGAGGAGGTGCTGGCCGAAGCGATCACCCGGGGCCGCGCGTATCTCGACGCGGGCGCGTCGAACTTCTTCGTGCCGGGGAAGCTCGACGCCGATCAGGTCGGCCGGCTGGTCGAAGCGCTGGGCGAGCGCAAGGTCAACCTGATCGGCATCCCCGGCTCGATCCCGCTGGACACCGCGCGGAAGCTCGGCGTCTCCCGGGTTTCCTACGGGCCGTGGAGCCAGAACGTCGCGCTCACCGCGTTGGCCAAGCTCGCCGAGGACGTCTACGCGGGCGGCGGGCTGCCGGCCGATACGCGCAAGCTGAACTGAGCCTCTTCAGCGGCGGCGTGATGAACGCGATCCGGTCGGCTCGGCATCCGATGCGCTGTCGGCCGGATTCTCTTCGAGATTGGCGACCAGCCTTCTCATCAGGTCCAGAAGAAGATCGACTTCTTCGGCGCTGAAGCCTTTCAACGCCTGATCGTTGGTCTCGAACATCGCCGAGCGCACCTGCGTGAGCTTGGCCCGCCCGGTCTCGGTCAGCGAGATCAGGCTGACCCGCCGGTCGTGCCGGGCGGGGCCGCGGCGGATGAGGCCGTCGCGGTCCATCCGGGCGAGCAGCTGGGCCATGGACGGCTGCTCGATCCGGGCCAGCACCGCCAATTCCTTCTGTGACAACGCATCGGCCTTGCTCAGCGCCGCCAGCACGGGCATCTGCGCGAAGGTCAGCCCGAGCGGCCGCAGCCGCTGGTCGTTGATCCGGGTCAACGCGCGCGAGGCGATGTTGATCAGGGCGGCGGGCGCGGAGTCGAACCTGGGGTGCGTCACGCGCCAAGTGTATAGGTACCTATTGACCAAATCCATAGGTACCTATACGGTCCAAGTACATAGGAACCTATGCACTTGGACTTCAGACAGGGGAACACTCGTGATCATTCGCAACGTGACCGTCATCGACGGGGAGGCAGCCGACCCGATCACCGGCGCCGAAGTAGTGGTGGCCGACGGTCGGTTCAGCGCCATCCGCCCGGCGTCGGACGCGCCGCCGGAGGACGGCCCCGTGATCGACGCGCGGGGCGGCTACCTGGTGCCGGGCCTGTGGGAGAGCCACACCCACCTGAGCGGTTTCGCCTATACCAAGCCGGAAAACGAGCGCGCACAGTACATTTCCCAGCTGCTCACCGACTTCCTGGACACCGGGGTGACCCGCGTCGTCAACCTCGGCGGTCCGCTGGACACCGAACTCGCCGCCCGCGCCTACCGCGACCAGGCCACCGACGCCGCGGCCGGGCTGTTCTTCGCCGGGCCGGTGTTCACCGGGATCGGGGGCTGGCCGACGATGGGCGACCCGGAGCGGGCCGCCATCGCCTACCAGACCGACAACGCCGACGTCGCCTATCGTCAAGCACTGGAGCTGGCCGACCAGGTCGACTTCATCAAATGCATCTACGACGGCGAGCCCGGCGCCCCGGACAAGCTGCCTTTCGACGCCCTCAAAGCCATCGCCGCGGCCGCGCACGAGAAAGGCAAAAAGGTACTCATGCACGTCCACCAGCGCGCCGATCTGGAGGACGCGGTGGCCGCCGGCGCGGACGGCATCGAACACGCTTTCCACCCACAGGACCCCGGCAGCACCGCGGAAGCCCGCGACGTCGCCGCGCTACTTGCGGAGACGAACACCTACTACTGCCCCACCCTGGTCACCTGGGAGCAGTTCGCACGCAACGGCGACGCCGCCTATCTGCAGGAGCTGGTCGACGACGGCATCGCCACGCCCGAGGACATCCCGCGGATCACCGCCCGCCCGGGCTACGGGCGCCTGTTCCCGCGCCATTCCGCGGAGGAGTCCCGCGTCCGTTTCGACTACGCCATGCGCACGCTGGCACTGATGCACGACGCGGGAGTGAAGATCACCGCGGGCAGCGACGTGGCCATCTTGATCCCTACGCCGCCCCTGGCCCTGCTGCGAGAACTGCAACTGCTGGCCAAGGCCGGACTGCCGCTGCCCGCGGTCCTGGCGGCGGCCACCCGGCATTCGGCCGAAAAGATCGGCCAGCAGGCGACGGCCCCGGGAACGATCACCGTCGGATCCGTCGCCGACGCACTGCTGCTCGACGCCGACCCCTACGCGGACATCACGCACCTGACCAACCGCTCCCACCACATCGGGACCTTGCGGGCCGGGCGGCCGAGCTGGAGCGAAGGCGGGCCCGCCGCCTGACCCGGCGGCGCGCTACTTGTACCGCGGGCTGGTCGAATGCCACTCGAACCCGCCGCCCATCCACGCCCGCAGCCCGTGCAGGAAACGCTGGAGCTCGCCGGAGGCAACGGGTTCCAGGCCCCGGTGGGTGGACTGGAAGTCGCGGACGATCCGGTTGTGGAGGTCGACCGTGATCTCGGTGGCCTCTTCGATCGGGCAGGAGCGGTCGGCGGCGACCTGCAGGACCATGTTGGCGGGCGGGTTCTCGTCGGCGAGGTCCTTCGCCACCGAGTGCAGGTCGTTGACCAGCACCGACGCGGTGCCGGCCTGGATGGCGGCACGGCGGACGCGCGGCTCGTAGAACAGGTTGGCGGTCAGCTCGTAGCCGCCGAGGACGTCGATCAGGGTCATCGAGGTGTAGAAGCTGTCGTGCTGGCGGGCGGCGAGGTACTCCCACGCGGGCGGGGGCTCGTCGTTGTGCTGCCAGGCGGCGTAGGCGTTCCAGATCGCGAACATCGTGAAGGTGGAGTAGTTGACGCGCTGGACCTGGGCCGGGCTGCCGTACTGCCGCAGGTGGTCGACGCCCGAGCGCAGCGCGACGAGAACCCGGTCGCTGCCAAGAGTTTCGTCGAGTTCGCGGCTGAACTCGCCCGCCGGCGGCACCGGGTCCATCGCCGCCATCGCCAGCGCCAGGCGCGGAGGGAGCTTCTCCGGGACGGCGCCGAGGGCGGTGTCGTCGGCGTAGAGGTCGTCCGCGGCCCACCACGCCGCGTTGAGCTTCGCCGAGATCAGCAGCCGGTCGGGGTCCTCGCAGTCCGGGTGCGCGAGCATGACCAGCCGCCCGAACCCGGCCTTCCCGAGCTGCCGCGCCTCCTGCTCGTCGAAACCGCACTCCCCCGCCCACGCGATCAGCCGCCGGTCCACCTCCTCGGCCAGCGGGTCGTTGATCCGCTCCGTGACCGGGCAGTACAACGGCGAGGCGCTGCCGTCGCCCCACGTCCGGTACGCATACGCGGGATCGGGTTCCCCGGCGCCCGGCCCGGGGTCGTCCGCCACGACCTCGGTGAGCCGGGCGCCGAGGCGCGCCGCGGACGTGCCCAGCCCGGTCGGGCCGGCCAGCAGGGTGGACAGGGCGCGGTGCGGGTCCGTCATCGCTTCACTCCGGGGTGTCCTCGGGTCTCTCAGACGCGGTCGGCCGCGATGAGCAGGTAGTGGAAGCTGCCCTCGCGGTAGGCGGTGAGGAACGGGCCCTCGATCCCGGTGGCCACGGAGGACTTCGCGCGCAGCTCCCAGTACGGGATGGTCTGCGCGGTCAGGTCGACGACGGAGATGGGCACCATGTTGTTCGCCGTCATGGCCTTGAAGTACGCGCTGCGCGGGTGGATGTTGCAGGTGTAGTGCTGGTCGATCTGCGCGACCGCCTTGGACCGGCCGCCGGTGACGTCGTTGTAGCAGCCGGTGATGGTGACGTAGCGGCCGCCGAACTCCAGCTGCCGGGAGTGCTCGGCGAACAGCTCGAACAGGTCGACGTACATGGTGCTCTCGTTGTTCCAGATGGCCCGGCGCGAACCGGTGCCGAAGCCGGTGTCGAGCATGTTGCGGAAGTGGTAGCGGACCTGGGCGTCCACTCCCCGCGCCTCCGCTTGGCCGTTGGCGAAGTCGACCTGCTTCTGCGAGATCGACACCCCGTCGACCTGGCAGCCGAACCGCTCGTGGGCCATGATGCTGCTGCCGCCCCGCCCGCAGCCCGCGTCCAGCAGCCGGTCGCCGGGCGAGACGTCGCCGAGGTGGTCGAGCAGCACTTCGGCCTGCGCCGTCTCCAGCCGGTGCAGCTCGGCGATCATCCGCTCGTCACGGGTTTCCCCGGGCCCCGTCAGCACGGACTGGTCGACCTCGCCGATGCCGTAGTGGTGGTGGTAGAGGCCGTCGACGTCCCCCAGCCGCAGGTTGACCGGGTCTTTCTCCTTGTTCCAGTAGGACGCCACGGACTTCTGGTAGTCGGTGCGCAAGACCTCGGCGGGGGCGGGACGGGCGATCGTCACGGGTGTGGTTCCTTTTCTTGGGGGACGGTGGTTTTTCCTGCCGGTTCAGCGGGCGATCTCGACGTTCTCCAGCACGCCGAGCGCGTCCGGGACCAGCACCGCGGCCGAGTAGTAGGCGCTGACCAGGTAGGACGCCACCGCCTGGTCGTTGACGCCCTCGAACCGCACGTTGAGGCCGGGCTGGACCTCGTCGGGCAGCCCGGTCTGGTGCAGCCCGATCACCCCGTGGTCCTCCACCCCGGTCCGCATCGCGAGGATGGACGAGGTGCCGGCTTCGGAGACCGGGATCTTGTCGCACGGCAGGATCGGCACGCCGCGCCACGCGGACACCGCCTTGCCCTCGACCACGGTGCCCTCCGGGTACAGCCCGCGCCGGGTGCACTCCCGCCCGAACGCGGCGATCGCGCGCGGGTGGGCGAGGAAGAACTTCGTCTTACGGCGGCGGCTGACCAGCTCGTCCAGGTCGTCGGGGGTCGGCGGGCCGGAGCGCGTCTGGAACCGGGACTTGAGGTCGGCGTTGTGCAGCAGGCCGAACTCGCGGTTGTTGACCAGCTCGTGCTCCTGCCGCTCCCGCAGGGCTTCGGTGGTGAGCCGCAGCTGCTCGTCGAGCTGGTTCATCGGGTCGTTGTAGAGGTCGGTGACCCGGGTGTGCACACGCAGGATGGTCTGCGCGACGGCCAGCTCGTACTCCCGCGGCGAGGTCTCGTAGTCGGCGAACGTGCCGGGCAGCAACGGTTCCCCGTCGTGGCCCGCGGACATCTCGATCTCGGACTCGCCCTTGGCGTTCTGCGGTTTCCCGCCCTGCGCCAGCATTTCCCGCACGTGCTCGCGCAGCAGCTCCGAACGCCCGTTGAGGTCGGCGAACGCGTCGGCGCGCAGGGTCAGCACGATCACCGGGGTCACCGCTTTGACCGTGAACGGCCAGTTCCGGCTGATCCCGCTGAGCAGCTCGTCGCCGAAGTGGTCCCCGTCGGCCATGGTCCCGAGGGTGATCTCGTCGCCGTACTCGCCGGGCGCCACCTTGGCGACCTTGCCGTGCGCGACCAGCACGACCTCGTCCAGCGGGGTGCCGTGGCGCACGATCACCTCGCCGGCCGGGTACTCGTGCTGCACGAACCGGCCGGCCAGCGCGGTGAGGGTGTCCTCGTCGTCGAAACCGCGCAGCAGCGCCAATTCCGCCAGTTCCTGCGGCACGACCCGGACGTCGGCGCCGACGTTGGTGAAGCTCACCCGCCCGTCACCGATGGTGTAGGTCAGCCGCCGGTTGACCCGGTAGGCGCCACCGGCGGCCTCCACCCAGGGCAGCATCCGCAGCAGCCACCGCGGGGTGATGCCCTGCATCTGGGGCCGGGTCTTGGTCGTCGTCGCCAGGGTGCGCGCGGCGGCCGTGCCCAGGCTCAGCCGGGCTTCGGCGGCGAGCGGTTCGGTGGCGGTCATCCTTCGCGGCCGATCTCCGCGGCTTCGAGCACGGCCAGCGCGTCCGGCACCAGCACGGCGGCCGAGTAGTAGGTGCTCACCAGGTAGGAGATGATCGCCTGCCCGGAGACGCCCATGAACCGGACGTTGAGGCCGGGCTCGTACTCGTCGGGCAGCCCGAGCTGGCGCAGGCCGACCACGCCCTGGTCCTGCTCGCCGGTGCGCATCAGCAGCACCGAGCTGGTGCGCGTCGGGCTGACCGGGATCTTGTTGCACGGGTAGATCGGCACCCCGCGCCAGGCCGGCACCTTGTGGCCGCCGATGTCCACCCCGGTCGGGTAGATGCCCGCCTTGCTGCACTCCCGGCTGAACGCGGCGATCGTGCGCGGGTGGGCCAGGAAGAAGCCGGGATCCTTCCACACCAGGGAAAGCAGCTCGTCGAAGTCGTCCGGGGTCGGCGGGCCGGTGCGGGTCGGGACGCGCTGGGCGAAGTCGGCGTTGTGCAGCAGGCCGAAGTCGGTGTTGTTGACCAGCTCGTGCTCCTGCCGCTCGCGCAGCGCCTCGATGGTCAGCCGCAGCTGCTGCTCGGTCTGGTCCATCGGCTGGTTGTAGAGGTCGGCGACCCGGGTGTGCACCCGCAGCACGGTCTGCGCGACGCTCAGCTCGTACTCCCGCGGCGAGGACTCGTAGTCCACGAAAGTGCCCGCCAGCAACGGTTCCCCGTCGTGGCCGGAGGAGATGTCGATCTCCGCCTCGCCGTGGTCGTTGGCCGCCCCGCCCGTCTCGGACGCGCTCTCGATCTGCGCCCGCAGCGAGTCGGACTGCTCCAGCACCTGCTCGAACGCCTGGCGCGACAGCGTCAGCACGGTGCCCGAGGTGATCGCCTTCGCGGTGAACTCCCAGATCCCGTCGCCGGCGAGGAGCACCTGCGCGCCGAAGTAGTCCCCGTCCTTCAACGACCCGAGCGTGGTCTCGTCGCCGTACTGGCCGGGTCCGGTCTTGCCGATCTTGCCGTGCGCGATGAGGAAGACCTGCTCGGCCCGGTGCCCGAACTCGACCAGCACGTCACCCGGCTCGACCTCCTGCTGGGTGAAGCGGCGTGCCAGCTCCGGGAGCACCTCCTCGTCCTCGTACCCCCGCAGCGGCGGCAGCTCCCCCAGCTCGGCCGGGACGACCCGCACCTGCTCGCCCGCTTTTTCGAACGTCACCCGCCCGTCGCCGACGGTGTAGCTCAGCCGCCGGTTCACCCGGTAGGCGCCGCCGTTGACCTGCACCCAGTCGAGCGCCTTCAGCAGCCAGCGGGACGAGATCCCCTGCATCTGCGGAACGGACTTGGTCGTCGTGGCCAGTTTGCGCGCCGCGGCGCGGCCCAGGCTCAGCTGCGGATTCCCGGCATCCGGCGCGCTGCCGGCCGCGGAGGCGTCCGATTCGGTCACGGTCACAGTGAAATCCACCCATCGTCAATGTCAATCCAGGGGACAGAAATACGAAGATCAGCAGAAAACAGCGGCGATTATTTGTTCGGTTCAGCGGCTCCGCCTGGTCCAACATAACAAGCCGGATTAGCCGCGCAAGGACACGTTCGAGTCACCACCCGGGTCACTCGAATGCCGCGTTTCGCCCGACGCCCACTCAGGCGGGGCCTGTCGCCGTGTCGAGGCGCCCGATCGGCCTAGCAGCTGGAACGGAAGTGTCACCGGGAAACACTCAAGGACCCGGCGCGTACCCGGCCCTCCGTCGACCGAGCGAACGGTTACCCGAATACGACACAAATCGGACGTGGTGAATTACGTCCGATTTCCTTTAACGGACGCCACGTCAATACCGGTTATGTTCGCCGTGAACGCAAAAAAATGCCCGGCCGGGTGACGCCGGATCACACGCAGTGAAAACGAATTCGATGTCGCGACAACCGGGCTACTCCGCCTGGCCTCACCGGCACGGGGCCGTGCCGGCACCGCCGTCCTCGTCGGCGCGGTGTGTCCAGCTCAGCGGGCCGAGGCGCTCAGCCCGCCGTCGACCGGCAAGCAGACCCCGTTGACGTAAGCGGCCTCGTCGGAGGCCAGGAACACCGCCGCGTTCGCCACGTCCCACGGGGTGCCCATCCGGCCGGTCGGGCTGGCGCGGTGCCGCCGGGCGGCCGCCTCCGGATCCCCCTCGCCGCCGTGCAGCTGCCGGCCGGCCATCGGGGTGTCGATCAGCCCGGGCAGCACCGCGTTGACGCGGATCCCTTGCGCGGCATGGGCCAGCGCGAGGGCGACCGTGAGCTGGTTGACCGCGGCCTTGGCGGCCATGTAGGCCGGGTAGTCGTAACCGGTGTGCCGGATGCTCGCCAGCGAAGACACGTTCACGATCGCGCCCCGCCCGGCCGCGATCATCTGCGGCAGAGTGTGTTTGCAGGCAAGGAACACCCCGGTGAGGTTCAGCGCGATCGCCCGGTCCCAGCCGGCCAGGCTCAGCGCGTCCAGGCCGCCCACCACGGCGGCGCCCACGTTGTTGTGCAGGATCGACGGCGGGCCCAGGCGTTCGGTCGCGGCCGTGACCGCGGCCGTCACCTCTTCTTCGGACGTGACGTCCGCGGCGAGCGGCACCGCCACGCCGCCGTCGGCACGCACGAGCCGGGCGGTTTCCTCCGCGCGCTCGAGGCTGACGTCGATCGCCGCGACCACCGCGCCCGCCCGGGCGTAGCTCACCGCCGCGGCGCGGCCGTTGCTGACCGCGGCGCCGCTGGAGCCCGCGCCGAAAACCAGGGCCACCCGTCCCCGCAAGCGATCCACCGGGCGTCTCCTCCCCCATCGGGTGCGCGACAGCTAGCATCGGCGCCATGACCTGGTCCAGGATGCCGCGCCCGCGCCGGCCGGGGAACGACATCGTGTCGCGCAAGCCGCTCCCCGCATTCCACGGTCTGTCGAAGCCGGCCGGGAGCCGGCCCCGCCCGTGACCGCGGTCAGCCGTCCGGTCGCCGAGGACCTGCGGCGGCTGCTCGACGATCTCGCCGACGAGTTGCGGCGCTCGGTGGTGGTCAACGACCCCCTCGTCCACGTGCTCTGCACGAGCCGCCACTTCGGCGACGAGGACGAGCTGCGCATCCGCGCCGTGCTCCAGCACGACGCCGGCGCGGAGGCCAGCCGGTTCATCCTCGGCCAAGGCGTCACCCGCTGGCCCGGTGCCGGAATGCTGACCGGGAACCGCGCGCTCGGGATGCGTCCCCGGCTCTGTGTTCCGCTGCGCGAGCACGGCGAACTCCTGGGCCTGCTCATGGTGATCGACGCCGGGCACACGCTCACCCCCGCCGAGACCACCCGGATCGAAGAGGTCTCCCGGGTCGCGGCCGCCCTGCTGCACCAGGACCGCTTGAGCACGGACGACGGACGGCAGGCCCGGGACCGCGCCCTGCTGCAGCTGCTGGGCCCGGACGCCGCGGACCGCGACCGGGCGATGCGGACGGTGGCCGGCGACGGACCGCTGGCCGACGCCGCCCACTCGACGGTGACCGTGGTGCAGCTGAACGACCCCGCCGTGCCGGAGGCGGAGCTGGAAGCCGCGCTCCGGAGCGTGCTCGAATCGGCCACCCGTCACCAGTCCCAGCGTTTGCAAGGGGTGGTCGACCACGGCCGCGCCGTGCTCGTGCGCACGGCCCAGCACCTCGACCGGGGCGAGCTCGCCGAGCAGGCCGGGCGGATGGCCGCCGGGCTGGAACAGCTCTGCTCCGCGTCGGGGTCCCACCGGACGGCGGTGGCCGGGATCGGCGATCCGGCCCCGGGGCTGCGGTCGGCCTGGCGTTCCTACGCCCAGGCCAAAGTCGCCGCACGCGGGGCGACGCTGCTGCGCGACGCAGGCCCGGTCGCTGAGTGGGCGGCGCTGGGCGAGTACGCCGTCGTGCTCCAGCTCCCGGACTCCGCGCTCACCCCCGCGCTGGTCCCGGAACCGGTCGCCCGCCTGCTCGACGACCACAAGCGACCGCACCTGGCCGAGACGCTGCGCGCGTACCTCGAGCACGGCTGCTCCATCTCGCGGACCGCGGAAGCCCTGCACCTGCACCGCACGTCGCTCTACTACCGCCTCGACCAGATCCGCGCCGTCGTGGGGCTCGACCTCGACGACGGCGCGAACCGGCTGCTGCTGCACCAGGGCCTGCTCCTGGCCGACCTCATCCGCCCGCCGGGTCGCTGACCGTCGCCGCGGAGTCCCCGGCCAGCCCGTCGGAGAAGTCGTGGCCGAGCGTCTCCGGCAGGCCGAGCACACTCACGAAACTGACCACCCCGAGCCCGATCAGCAGCACCGAGACCGCGGTCGACGAGCCGGTCCACGACCAGAGCGCGGTCGACACCAGCGGCACCACCCCACCGCCGATCACGCCGGAGACGCTGTACGCGATCGAAGCGCCCGAGTAGCGGTACCGAACGCGGAACAGCTCCGGCAGGTAGGCCCCCATCGGGCCGTAGAGCATGGCGAAACAGAGCAGCCCGCCGGTCAGGCCCAGGGTGAGCAGGACCGGATTTCGCGTCTGCAGCAACAGAAAGAGCGGGAACGCCCAGACGACCACGGCGACCGCGGCCCCGGCGCTCAGCCGTCTCCGGCCCCACCGGTCCGACCGCATCGCGAACACCAGGGTGGCGCCGCCCATCACCGCCGCCGCGATCAGCAGCCCGACCAGCAGCGTCATCCTGGGGATGCCCAGCGCCGAAGTGCCGAAGGACAGGCAGAACGTGGTCACGGTGTAGAAGAGCGAATGCGCGAGCACAAAGGACAGGGTCGCGAGCACCAGGGCCCGGGGCTGGCTGCGGAGCAGTTCGAACAGCGGGACCTTCGCCTGCTCGGTCTGGTCCAGCGCGGCCTGGAACACCGGCGTCTCGGCGATCTTCAGCCGGATGTAGAGCCCCACGACGAGCAGGACCGCGGAGAACAGGAACGGGATACGCCAGCCGTAGGCGAGGAACGCGCCGGCCGGCATCACCGCGTTCAGCACGATGAAGAACACGTTGCCGAGGATGAACCCGATCGCGGGCCCGAGCTGCGGAAAGGCCGAGTAGAGCCCGCGGCGGCCTTCGGGCGCGTACTCGGTGGACATCAGCACCGCGCCGCCCCATTCGCCGCCGAGCCCGATGCCCTGCACGAACCGCAGGACCGTCAGCAGCACGGGCGCCCACAGGCCGATGGAGCCGAACCCCGGGATCAGGCCGACCGCGACCGTCGAAAGGCCCATCACCAGCAAGGACACCACGAGCATCGACTTGCGGCCCACCCGGTCGCCCCAGTGCCCGAACAGCGCGGCCCCGATCGGCCGCGCGAGGAAGCCCACCGCGAACGTGCCGAGCGAGGCGAGCACCCCGGCCGTCGAGGAGAAGGTCGGGAAGAAGACCTTGCCGAAGACCAGCGCCGCGGCGGTGCCGTAGATGTAGAAGTCGTAGAACTCGATCGCGGTGCCGATGAAACTGGCGACCGCGATCCGCGACGTCCCGACGTGGTCGGTGGTGGCCATGACAACTCCAGGTCCCGTCGTGTGCTCCGACTCGGCCAACGCGGACGACGCCGGGCGGCCCGGCCCCCGCGCGCCGTCGCGCTGTCCCCGGACATGATCACCGGCTGCCGGTCGCGGGGCGACCACATCCTGCCGGAAAACCCGCCGCGCCGTTCGACAGTTCGTCGGATCCCCGGTCTTCGGCGCCGTGACCAGCGGGGAGACGTCGCGGCGCCGGCCTCGAACCGGCCGCCGAGGCGTGGGCTCTCGGCCCGGTCACCCCGCTGGGCCGGCTCACGCTGAGCATCTGCGCGGCCGTGGGTTTCCCGCCGTCGATCGCCGCGGTGGGTGTCAGCAGTCGGTCCGGCCGGTGCCCGCCTCGTGTGAGATGGGCACCAGCCGGCCGCTGCTCAGCCCTTCAGGTTCTGGTCGAGGAAGTCGACCAGCGGCGCGGCGATGTTCGCGGCCGTCCACTGCAAGGCGCTTTTGGTGTCGCCGGTGAAGGACAGATCGCCGTGGCCGGCGCCGTCGACGACGTAGCGGGTGCTCTTCACCCCGGCCGCCCGCAAAGCGTTGTGCAGCATGAGGGTCTGGCTGGGCGAGATCAGCGTGTCGGCGCTGCCGTGGAAGATCACGAACGGCGGATCGGTGGCCTTGATGTGGGTGATCGGGTTGGCCGCGGCGACGGTCGCCGGGGTGTCGGCCACCGGCTGGGTGCCGGCCGGCCCGTTCACGTACTTCCCCACGACGGTCATCATCTGCGCCGCCGCCTGCTGGGACGCGGGGTCGTAGTCCGACTCGATCCGGGACAGGTCGGACGCGCCGAACTTGTCGACCACCGCCTGCACGTCGCTCTTCTGGTCGAGGTTGTCCCCCACGTCGTACTGCTTGTCGCCGTTGGTCACCCCCACCATCGCCACGACGTACCCGCCGGCCGAGTCACCCCAGACGCCCACCTTGCCCGGGTCGATCTGGTACGTCGACGCGTGCGCCCGCAGGTACCGGATGGCCGACTTCACGTCGGCGACGCTGTCGGCGTAGGTCGCGCCGTCGGGCTGCACCCGGTACTGGACGCTCGCGACGACGAACCCGGCGTCCGCGGCGTAGGTGCGCAACGGGAGGTTGCCCTCCTTGCCCGCCTGCACGAAACCGCCGCCGGGCACGTAGACCACCAGCGGCTTCGGGCCCGGGGTCCGCGGCACCTGGATGTCCATCAGCAGCTGCTTGGCCTGGCCGTTGGCGAGCTTCGGCGAGGCGAACACGACGTTGCTCTTGGTGTCCACCTGGACTTTCCCGCACTGGATCTGCTGGGCGGGATCCGGCTTCAGCACCGTGCTGGTGCTGGTGTCCACCGGAACCACGAGCTTCACCTGAGGGGTCGACCCGGCCCCGCCGGGCGGGTTGACCGGCATCGGGCTGCTCGGGCAGGCGGATGACGACGTTGGGCTGGGCGGTGCCGAACTGGGCGAAGCACCGGTCGAGCCGCCCGAACACGCGGCGACGGCGAGCGTCGCCACCACGGCGAGCGCGCCCAGGGACAGGCTGGCTGATCGCATGAGGGACTCCTGGTGATCACGTGAATAGGTCATGGTGGGCGGAAAACGGTCGGCGATGATGGACAAGTCAACCGAAGACCACCGCCTGACGGTGTGCTCGTCCGAGTGAAAAGCTCCCTCGTTCGTGCCCACCGTATCATATCGTTAACCATTCAACTATCAGTTGACCATACCAGCGGTGCCGGCGATCGGCAGGTGGATCGCGGACAGATCACAGTCGACCAGGTAGCCGGCCGCGCCCGGGTTGCGGTCGTAGCGGGGGTACGCCCCGCCGGAGACCTGGATCCGGATGCGGTGCCCGGCGCGGAAACGATGGGCGCACGGGCTGGTCTCGATGTCCAGCTCGACCATGGCGCCGCCGCCGTCGGACCGGCGGAAGCTCTCGGAGATGTTCCACGACCGGCCCCGAGTGTCCACATCGCACACCCGGACGAAAATGCCGTTGTCCGCGTGGTGATCGCGCAGGGCCAGGTGCAGCCGCGCCGGGCCGAACACCTCCACGTCCCCCGGCAGCGGGGCCGAAGTGAAGGTGATCACGTCCACCCGCTCTTCCAGCTTGCGGTTGTCAACGCTGCCCGCGCCGGGCGACATGTGGTGCCCGGCCACCGCGGGCGTGGGGTCGGCCGGGTCGTAATGGAATTCGACCAGGCCCTTGCCACGCGTCTCGGGCAGCGAGCCGTCCGCGCTCGGGTACAGCGTCCATTCAGCCGTCTTCGGCGGCCAGCTCGGCAGGCTTCGCCACTCGTCGGCACCGGTGACGTAAATCCGGACCTTCGAGTCCCGGCGCGCGCCCGTTTTCCCGACGTGGCAGTCGAACCAGGCCAGGGCGTCCGCGTCGGCCACCTTCGCCGACTTGACCGCCGTGTCGAGGTGGGTCCACGGGCCCACGGTCAGGCCGACCTCGGGATTGTGCCCGGACAGAGCGAAGTACTGCTCCATCGTCTGCTCGAGGAAAACGTCCCGCCACCCGCCGACGAGCAGCGTCGGGACGGTGACGCCGGCCAGGACGGACCCGGCCCGGTACGGATCCCAGAACGGATCCCGGAGATCGTCGTGAGCCAGCCACTCGGGGAACCACGCGCCTCTTCCGTCCAGCGCGGCCGCCGCGGCATCGGCCGCGGAAGACGGGCGGCTGAGTGCCGCCGCCGTCCGCCTGCGCGCGGAGACCATCTCGCGCAGGCCACGGAACCCGCCGGCCCCCTGAGCCCCGACCGCCGCGCTCCAGCCCAGGAAGTCGGCCAGCGCGACGGCGCCTCCGCCGCGTACCGCGCGGGCGAAGTCGTGCGGCCCCACCACGATGACACACGCGCGCAGCTCGGGCGGCGGGTCCTGGAGCAGCGCCCACTGCGTCCAGCCGAGGTAGGAACCGCCCAAAGTGGCCAGCCGCCCGTCGAACCACGGCTGCGCGCGCAGCCAGGCCACCGCGTCCTGCGAGTCCGCGGTTTCCTGGGCGATCGGCCGGAACTGCCCGGTGGAGCCACCGGTGCCACGGACGCTCTGCACGACGACGTGATAACCGCGCCCGGCCAGCATCCGGCCGTGGAAAAGGCTTTCCGGCAATCCGCGCCCGTACGGCGACCGGACGAGCACCGTTCCCAGCGCGTCGCCCACCGGTGCGTAGTGGTCGGTCACGAGAACGGCGCCGTCCCGCGTGGGCACTTCGAGGCCGCGCTCGACGGTGTACCGGTTACGAGCGGGCTCCAGGCCCACCACCTTGCTCTGCAAGCGGTCCACTGTCCGGGCCGGCCATCCGGCGATTCTGGTCTGGGGCATGCTTTCTCCTTCGGATCCGATATAGTAGATAAGTAGTCTACTGGTTGACGAAATGAGGTGGCCATGGCCGAGGGCGAGACAATGGCGAGGACGTGGGATCAGTGGCGAGCGGCGCGCCCCGATCTCGACCTGGCCCCGATGACGCTCTTCGGCGGCCTCAAACGCGCCCACGCCATGCTCGAACTGCTGCTCGAACCGGTCTTCGAAACCTCGCCGATCAGCTCAGCCGAGTTCGACGTGCTGTTCCACCTTCGCCACGCGCCGTCCCCGGTCATCGCCCGCCGCCTGGCCCAGACGATGGACAAGTCCGCGGCCGCGCTGAGCAAGACCTTGACGAAGCTGGAGCAGCGCGGGCTGGTCGAGCGGGTGCCCAACCCGGCGGACAAGCGGAGCGCGCTGGTCACGATCAGCGAACAGGGCGCGACCGCGGTCGACGAGGTCATGCCCCGCCGTCTGGTGCTGGAGGGCGAAGCCATCGCCGCCTTGACCGACCGGCAGCGCGCCGACGTGGCCCGCGCCTTCCGCGTGATCGGGCAGGTGCTGGGGTCGACGGCCGGCGTGCGGGTCTGACGAACAACGCGCAGGCTGGTCCGGAAGCGCTTTCAGCCGTCGGTGTTCGCGCCTTCCTCGCCGTACCCGCGGCGCCAGCCGAGCCGTTCGAGATCGGGAAGGCCGGCGCCCATCTCGTAGTTGACCCGCGCGATCTCGGCCCGGTCGGGCAGCTGCTTGACTTCGACCTCCGGCGGCATGGTCATCGACTCCGCCGGCACGCCGATCAGCCGGAACAGGGCGACGTTGTCGTTGATGCTCGGATACTCCCGGCTTGCCGTCACGGTGAACGACAGCATCCGGGTGGCCGGCGAGGTCGCGACGAACCAGTGGATCCGGCCGGCCGGCAGGAACACCAGGGAATTCCGCTCGGCGTGGTGCTCGGCCCCTTCGACCCACGCGGTGATGCTGCCTTCGATCACGAAGAACAGCTCGTGCTCGTAGTGGTGGATGTGCGGCGGCGGGCCGATCCGCTCCGGGATGTTCCCTTCCCAGACACAGCAGGTGTTGTCCACCACGTCACCCTGCGCGTAGACCGTCATCAGCTGGCCTTCGTACCAGAGCGAACGGTCCACGGTGCGCTCGGAAACGAACGGTGCCAGCGGTTCGTACTCGCCGATGCCCCGCTCGGACCGCAGCCGCGCCGATTCCGCTTTCCAGTCCATGCCGTGCTCCACTTCGGGTGAGGTATCGTTGGAACAAAGTTCCAGCCAAGTCAGGACGGGCCCCATGGCGACCAGGAGGCAGCGCACCGAACGGCGCACGGACGCGCTCTCGAAGGAGCGGATCGTCGAGGCCGCGATCGAGATCCTCGACACCGAGGGCGAGAGCGCGTTGACCTTCCGCGCGCTCACGACGCGCCTGGCCACCGGGCCCGGGGCGATCTACTGGCACGTCGCGAACAAGAACGAGCTGCTCACGGCGGCCACCAGCGACGTCATCGCCCGGGTGCTGACCGACGTGGCCGCCGGCACGGAGCCGCGCGAGGCGATCCGCACCCTCGCGCTGGGGCTGTTCGACGCGATCGACGCGCACCCCTGGGTGGGCACCCGGCTCTCCGGCGAGCCGTGGCAGTTCGCGATGCTGCAGATCTTCGAAGGCATCGGCGGCCAGCTCAAGGCGCTCGGCGTGCCCGAGCCGGAACTGTTCGGCTCCGCGTCCGCGCTGGTGAACTACATCCTCGGCGTCGCCGGGCAGAACGCCGCGAACGCCCGCCTGGTCGCGCCCGGGACGAACCGGTCGGCCTTCCTCGCGGACGTCGTCGCCCAGTGGACGCGGCTCGACCCCGCGGAGTACCCGTTCGTGCACCACATCGCGAAGCAGCTGGTCGAGCACGACGACCGCGATCAGTTCCTCGCCGGTATCGACCTCATCCTGGCCGGCGCCGGGACCCTCCGGTAGGCGCAATCGACCTCCATCGTCGCCACGATCGTCCTCGACCATTAGAGATCGGCGTTCGCTGGCGGGGCAAGTGATCCACCGTTACCGTCGAGAGCCGCCACCGTCAGCGGGAATGACGCTGACCGCGACCGGTGATCACCGCGCCGCGGCGTTCGAGCAGGCTCGGGAGCGCGGCCCGCGTCGCGCGGACGTTCGACACGATCGGACCGGCTCGACGTTCAGGGCCGCTGCCCGTTCCCGGACCGTTGCGCGCGAAGGAGATCCGCCGGGTCGCCGCTGTGGGCGTGGCGTGCCTCGTACGCGCGGCGGAGACCCGCCTGCCGCTCCGCGAGATACGGGTGTCCGGGCGGGGTTATCGCCACCGCCTGCTCGGCGACGTCGATGGCCAGGTCGACGTCGGCGCGGGCGTTGGTGCGCTCGAACCGGCGCTGGTAGGCGGTTCCCAGGTTGTGCAGGGCGATCGCCCGGTCCAGGTTGTCCGCCGGGTAGGTCCGGACCGCGTCCTCGCCGTAGGCCACCGCGCGGTCCAGGTCGCCGGGCTCGCCGAACCGCTGGTAACGCTCGCGGTAGGCCAGGCCGACGTTGGAGTAGTGCCCGGCCCGGTCCGAGGGAAGGGCGCAGTCCGCGGCGACGGACTGCTCTCCCCACGCGACGGCGAGCTCCAGATCCTGCACGGTCCGGCGGACCTCGTAGCGCCGCCGGTGCGCGATGCCGAGGCGGGACAAGCGTTCCGCGCGTTCGGGATGGTCCTCCGGAGTGGCCACGACCGCGTCCCGCAGCGATTCGATCGCCAGGTCCAGGTCACGGCGCCGGCCGTCGTCGAGGAAACGCTGCAGGAGCAGCATCCCGAGCTCGGTCCGGAACTTCGCGCGGTCGCCGGAGCCCTCCTCCGCCGTGTCGAGCAGCTCCCGGCAGAGCCGTATCGCGCGCTCCAGGTCTTGCGCGCCGCCGGCCACCGTGGCGGCGCAGGCACGATGCGCGGTCACGGCCATGGACATCGCCTCCCGGCGCAGGCCGGAGTCCTGGGGCAGACCGGCCAGCGCTTGATCGAGCGAGACGACGGCCGCGAGCGCGTCCAGCGGAGACCGGCTCCGCGAGTACTTCCGGAGCTGGCTGCCGCCCAGATTGTACTGGTAGAGCGGCAGATTCGGGTCCGACCGCGCAGCGGCCGCGACCGTCCGCTCCAGCAGCCCGTGCGCGGCGTCGAGTTCGGCCGCGTCGCCGGTGCGGTGGTACCGCGACTGGTGCGCGGCGCCGAGATTGGACAGCCGCGTGACGTACCCGGCACTGGTCCGCGGGGTGGCCGCCAGGGATTCGGTCAGCAACACGACCGCGGCGTCGGCGAACACCCCGTCCTCGGTGGCCGCGTCCGCGCCCAGCATTTCCACGGCCAGGCCGGCCTGCTGGTCCGGGTCCGCGGCGGGACCGAGCAGCAGTTCGTACCCGGGCGGGACGGCACCGGGCCGGCCGGTTATCGGCGCCAGGTACACCAGCCCCTGGGCGAATTCGTGGAGCCACTGCCCGGAGGGCACCTCCCTGGCGCGGTAGAGGTGCGCCTTTCCCACGACGCGCCGGGCTTCGGCCAGCCGGAGGGCTTCGAGGTGGCTGGGCCGGCCGGCGTCGGCGGGCTGCGCCGACCGCCACAGCTCCGCCGCCTCCACCTGCGCCGCCGGATCGAGGATCGTTTGCGCCGCCTTCGTGGTTTCCCGCGCGGCCACCGTGCGTTCGTACGCGGAGAGGCGTTTGCCGACCTTCTTCAGCACCCGGTCGAAGCTCATCGCGTCCTCCTGGTCAAGCTCGGTCGGCTAGCGCCCCTTGCGAAGCAGGCGGCTGATCCGCTCGCCCTCTTCGGGGGTGAGCGGGCCACGGGATTCGGTCTCGGCCACGCCGAGCGCGACGGCGAGGGCCCGGCCGTGCAGGTCCACCGCGGCCTCCGACAGGGCGGCCAGGTCGTCGACGGCCGGCCGCGCCCGGGCCCAGCCCACCAGCAGCACCACCGCCCCGAGCACCGCGGCCGGCCACCACACCACGCCCAGCACCAGGTACGGCCAGCCCCAGGTGCCGACCGCGATCGCGGCGGTGAACGCCGCACTCGCCGCGGTGATCTCGGCCCGGGCCGTCTCCGGCAGCACCAGCCACAGCCGGGACCAGCCGAACGCCAGGTCCAGTCCGGACCGGTCGAGCGCCACCCGTTCCACGGCGTGCAGCCGGTCCCCGATCCACGTCGGCCGCCCCGGCCGGGCCGGGGCGAACCGGGTGATCCGCCCGGCCGCGTGGTCGATTTGCTCCTGCTGCTCGGGAGTCCGGGTTTCGCCGGGGTACGCGTCCTGCAGCTCCCGGCGTTTCGCGACCAGCCGCTCCCAGCGGAGGCGGCGTCGGCGCACTCCTGGCCGGGCAAGCATTCGCGGCCACCGGCCGAGCCACAGCGCACGGGTGAGGGCCGCGAGGGCCTGTACGGCGAGGCCCGCGCCGGTGACCGCCAGCAGGGCCACGAGGACCAGGATCGCTTGCGCGCCACCGGAAAGACGGCCGATGGACGCCAGCACCGCGGCCGCGTCGGCCCGCGGCCAGTCGAGGGCGTGCGCCTGGCCGAGCCGGACGGCCAGCCAGACCGTCAGCGCGAACAGCGCACCGGGCAGCAGGAGCAGGCCGACCCAGCGGTCGGCGAGTTTCTTCGCCAGCTCCTCGAAAAAGGTGCGCACGGCGTCAGCGGGGTTTCAGCCGGTCGCCGGTCAGCGGGCACCGCGGGGGCGGCCCGGCCGGATCGGTGGTCGCGAGCCGGTCGCACGCGCCGTCCGGGCAGCCGAACAGCTCCTCGTCCGCCCGGCCGGTCCCGGATCCCGGCAGCCGGCTGCTCAGCGAGCGCACTGTCTCGTCCGGCGGCGCCCCCAGCAGCTGCTCCAGCAGCGCGGTGATCGGGCGGCGCGCGCGGGCCTCGGCTTCGACGCGGTCCAGCAGGCGGCCCCGGTCGGCGGGCTGGCGCGCGCACTCGGCCCGCAGCTCGGGCAGTTCGGCGCACAGCGCGGTCAACGCGATCCGCTCGGCTGGATCCACCCGGCTTTCCTTTCGCTCGCGCTACGCTCATCGGATCGTAGCGAGATGTGCGTGCGGGTGGGGGCCATGCCGTTCGATGACCTGTTCCACCGCGTCCAGCGGGTGCTCGACGACCACCGGCGGTCGGGCCGCGCGGATCCGGTGCTCGGCGAAGCCGTGCTGGCCGATGCCGTGCGGTTGCGCGAACTCGCCCGGCCCGCGGACCCGGCCGGCCCGACCCGGGCCGAACGGCGCCGGCTCGCGGCCGCCGACCAGGTCACCGGCCGGCTGCACTTCCTCCGTTCGCAGCTGATCCCGGACGGCACCGTCGATCTGGCCACGGCGCTGGTGTTGCTGTGGCCGTTCGCGGACGAACCGGGTGTGGTTCCCGAGGGGCTGCGCCCGCTGATCGGCCCGGCCGCGGACCCCGATCAGCAGGCGTCGCGGGGCAGCGAGCTGCTGGCGCACGCGCAGCAGGCCGGCGATCCGGCGGTGCTCGACATGAGCGTCGAGCTGCTGGCGGCGGCCGAGGCGGGGGTGGGGGCCGAGTGGGCGGCGCAGACCCGGAGCAACCTCGGCGCGGCGCTGTTCGTGCGCCACGTGAGAACCGGCAACCGCGCCGATCTCGACCGCGCGATCGAGACGTTGACCAGTGCGGTGGCCGAGACCGACGACACCGCGTCCTACCGTCCTCAGCTGCTCGGCAACCTCAGCGCCGCGCTGTCCCAGCGGTTCCGGCGTGACGGCGCGGCGGCGGATCTGGACCAGGTGATCGTGCTGGCCGGGCTGGCGGTCGCCGCCTGCCCGCCGGAGCACCCCGATCACGTCGTTTTCCTGGCCAATCTGGGCATGTTCCACCGGACGCGGTACGAGCGCGCGAACGAACCCGGGGAGCTGGAACGCGCCGTCGAGGTGGGTGAGCGCGCGGTGCGGCTGACCCCGTCGCACCACGCGAACCGGCCGGCGGCGCTCCACGGCCTCGGCCTCGCCTACCGGGCCCGGTTCGAACGGACGGCGAACCAGCCGGACCTCGACCGCGCGCTGGACCTCGCGGAGCGGAGCCTCGCCGCGACGCCCGCGGGTGATCCCCGGGCGAAGAGCAGGCAGAACGCGCTCGACACCGCGCGTTCGCTGCGTGCCGGGGACCGCAGTGGACCGTCGTTCGACCTGCTGCTGGCGGAGGTGAACCGGGCGCTGGCCGAGCACCAGCGCGGAGGTCGCGTAACCGAGGTGGCCGACGGCATTCCCGAACGGCTGTTCCTGGCGTCGCAGACCGTGGATCGCGACCGGCGGGCGCGGGCGTCGTACGCGCTCGGCTGGCTGTATTACTTCCGGTACCGCGCTTCCCCCGAGCCAGACGTGGTCAGTGTCGACTTCGCGCGCGCCGTCAGCCTGTTTGTCGACCTGGCGATCGAACCGAGCCAGATCCCGCCCGCGTTCCGGCGGATCCTCGGGCCCGCGGCCGAACCGCAAGGGCAGGGCCACATCGGCGGCGCGGTGCTGCGCTATGCCATGGACAGCAAGGATCCGCTGGCGCTCTACGGGGCGCAAAGCCTCCTCGAAGCGGCAGTCGGCGGCGGCTCGTACAGCGACGGTGAACGCGCGGGTTTCCTGGCCGATCTCAGTTCCCTCTACCTTTGGCGGTTCGAGCGGAGTGTGGCGGCGCTGCTCGACCCGGCCGTGGAGCGCGCGGAACAGAGCGTCGCGATTTCGCCGGCCCCGCACCCGTTGTCCGTGCTCAGAGCGGCCCGCGAACTGCGGTTCCGCCGGTTCGGACGGCTCGACGACCTGAACCGCGTCGTCGAGGTCGACCGGCAGCTGGTCGACCTCGACGCGCCGGATCGGGCCCACCGGCTGGCGGACCTGGCGATCAGCTACCGGATTCGTTACGGCCAAACGGATTCCGCGGACGATCTCCAGCAGGCCGTGCGCACCGCCGAGGAGGCGGTCGGCGCCACCGACGAGGAAAGCCCCGACCTGGCGGCGCGGCTGTCCATGCTGGCCCAGGTGCACCGCCTGCGTTACGAGCGCGACGGCGACCAGGAGGACCTGCACTTTGCCGTGGCGCTGGGCGAACGGGCCGTGCTCACCGCGGACCCGGAAAGCGGCAGCTGGGCCATCTGCCTGTCCGAGCTGGGCACCGCCTACCACTTGCGCTCGATCCGGCGGTCCGACCCGGCCGACCTGGAACGCGCGATCGAGATGGGCGAGCGCGCGGTGGCCGCGAGCACCGACGCGGGCCCGCCGCGGACGAACTACCTGTCCTCGCTCGGCGCGGCCTACCAGCTGAGGTACCGGATCGAGCACCGGCCCGCCGACCTGGACCGGCAGCTCGAACTCGGCGAGCAGGCCGTGGCCGGGATGCCCGAGGGCTACCCGGACCGGATCCGCCACCTGCGCAACCTCAGCGGCATCCACCTCAACCGCCACCAGCAGCCGGACCGGGACGCGGGCGATCTCGACCGGGCGCTCGAACTCGGCGAGCAGGCGCTGGCCGCGGCCGAGGGCACGGTGCTGGAGACCGCGTGCCTCGAAGTGGTGGCCGCCTGCCGGCTGCTGCGGCATCGAGCCGATCCGGCCGCGGTCGGCCGCGCCACCATGGAGGGGCTCACCGGGGAAATCGTCCGGGCCGCGGCCTCCTCGCGGCCGCTGGACGTCATCACCGCGGCCCACATCGGCGGGACGCTGGCGGCGGAAGCGGGGCAGCCGGATCTCGCGGTGCGCCTGCTCGACCTCGCCGTGACGCAGCTGTCCCTGCTGACTCCGGGCGACGTCCGCTGGCCGGACCAGGAGTTCCGGCTGATCCCGCACACCGGCCTCGTCGGCCACGCCGTCGCCGCGCACTTCGCGGCCGGGGATCCGGCCGGGGCCGCCGGAATCGCGGAGGCCGGGCGCGCGGTCGTGGTGGCGCAGCGGCTGGGGGCGCGCACCGATCTCGGCGAGCTCGAAGCGCGGCACCCGGGCCTGGCCGCCGGGTTCGCCCGGATCCGGGACCAGCTCGACCGGTCCGAGGCCGACGTCGCCGAACGCGTCCGGCTCCGCGCCGAACGCGACGACCTGCTCGCCCGGATCCGGCAGCAGGACGGTTTCGCCCGGTTCCTCCAGGCGCCCCGGCTGACCGAACTCCGGCAGGCCGCGGCCGGCGGCACCGTCGTGCTGGTCAACCCGGGCCCGGCCCGCGGCGACGCGCTCGTGATCACGGCGGACGCGGAGCCCGTGCACATCGAGCTGCCGCTGCTGACGGAACACGAGGTGAACGTCCGGGCGACCGAGCTGCTGGACGCCACCCACGCCACCGGCCTGACGGCGAGCCTGCGCAAGGCCCGCGTCGTGCGCGAAACGCTGGAATGGCTGTGGGACACGGTATCCGGGCCCGTCGCCGCGGTCCTGCCGGTCGCCGACGGAGAGATCCCGCGGGTGCGGTGGCTTCCGGTCGGCCGGCTCGGGCTGTTTCCGTTGCACGCCGCCGGTTACGCCGGTCGTCCGGGCGCGCTGGACCTCATGGTGTCGTCCTACACACCCACTCTGCGCGCCCTCGCCGACGCGCGGGCCCGTCCGCCGGCGCGGGTCCGGAAGCAGCTGACCGTCGCCGTGCCGCAGACGCCCGGCCTGCCCGACCTTCCGGGCACCGTGGCCGAAGTGCACGCGTTACATCCCGGCGCACTGGTGCTGGCCGGCCGGGCCGTCACCGTTCCCGGGCTGCTCGACGCGCTTTCGGGCAGTACGTGGGTGCACTTCGCCTGCCACGCCGGCACCAACCCGGTCAACCCGTCGCTGGCGTACCTGCAGCTGCCCGGCGGAAAGCTGCCGGTGTCCCGGATCGGCGAGCTGCGGATGCCCGGCGCCGAACTGGCCTACCTGTCCGCCTGCTCGACCGCGCACGGCGGGGAACTGCTCGCCGACGAAGCCGTGACCCTCGGCTCCGCCTTCCACCTGGCCGGATTCCGGCACGTCGTCGCCGGCCTGTGGCCCTTGTCCGACCGGATCGCCGCCGACGCCGCCCGGTCCTTCTACCGCCACCTGCCCGATCGCGCCGACGCCGACGGGGCGGGCGGCGCGTTGCGCGAAGTGGCCCTCCAGCTGCGCGACGCCCATCCCGACCGGCCGGACCTCTGGGCTTCCCTGGTGCACAGCGGCGCCTGACGCCGTCAAGGACTCCTTACCCGCGTCGGACGCTGGTAAGGAGTCCTTGACGGCGCCTGAGTCCGGTTAGGACAGTGCCGGGAGATCAGCGAGGTTTGCCGAACCAGCGGCCGAGCGCCGGCTCCAGACCGTCTGCGCCACCGGCCCAGCACACGTAACCATCCGGCCGGACCAGCATTGGCTCAGTACCGGCGGCCACGCGATCCACCCGGTCGCCCCAAAGGTCGGCGACCTTCGCGAACGCGCCGTCCGGGTCGATCAGGAGGCCGCGGCCGGAGCGCAGCAGCTCGTTCACCCGGGCCGGGCCGAGGTCCACGTCCGGTGCCGGTAGGCCGGCGAGCGGCTGGTCCTCGACGCCCGGGATCCGGTAGCGGATGCCCATGCCGGACAGCATGTCGTCGAGCTGGTACTGCACCTCCGGCAGTTTTGCCATGGCCGTGAACAGTTCCCGGGTGGCCATCACCTCCGGGGCGCGGGTGCCTTCCCAGTCCATCAGCAGGCTCTGCGCCTGGACGTTGCGCAGCACGGCGGCCCCGACCGGGTGCCGTTCCGCGTGGTAGGTGTCGAGCAGGTTCTCCGGCGCCCAGCCGCGTACGGCGGCGGCGAGTTTCCAGCCGAGGTTGAGCGCGTCCTGGATCCCGGTGTTCATGCCCTGCGCGCCGAGCGGGAGGTGGACGTGGGCAGCGTCGCCGGCCAGGAAAACCCGGCTGTGCCGGTACTGCGCGGCCTGCCGGGCCGCGTTGGTGATGCGGCGGGCGTAGCGAAGTTCGAGCAGCTGCACCTCGAGCCCGAACACGGCGCGCAGGCCGTCGCGGATCTCCTCCTCGGTGATCGGGACATCCCGGGCGCGGGCCCGGCCCGGCCCGCCCATGGCGAGCCGCAGCAGCGGCCGGCCCTCCTCGTCGGTGCCGAGCGGGAACAGGTGCGCCCAGTCCCCGGCCTCGTTCCAGCGGTGCGTCATCGTGTGCTCGACCCCGCTCAGCCGGAGGTCGGCGGCGATCACGGTCGCGGTGCCCGCCTGGCCGGGGAACTCGGCCCGCAGCAGCTTTCGCACCGTGCTGTGCCCGCCGTCGGCGGCCACGAGGTAGCGGGAACGGATCGTGGTGCCGTCGGCGAAGAACGCGGTGACCCCGTCGCCGTCCTGCTCGAGGCCGGCCAGCTCCTGGCCCCGCCGGGCGTGGATGCTTTGGGCGGCAAGGTGTTCCTCGAGGAAGCCCTCGATCACGACCTGCGGGATGGACCGCCACGGGAAGCGGTGCCGGCCCCGGCTGAGCGGGAGGTGGATGCCGCCGAAGTGGGCGGTGCCGACCGGGTGGTCCCCGGTGGCCAGCAACGCTTCCAGCAGCCCGCGCTGGTCGAACGCCTCCTGCGTGCGGGACTGCACCCCGCCCGCCTTGGACAGCTCGCTGCGCTGGGACAACTTGTCGACCACCAGGGCTGGCACCCCCGCCAGCTGAAGTTCGTTGGCCACCGTCAGCCCGGTCGGGCCCGCTCCGACGATCAGTACGTCCGTGTCCATGGCTGCTCCCCTGGTCTTGTTGCTCGGCATGGGACAACACTCCCGCCGCCGATCGGCCCGAGCCAGAAAACGGCATGACCGCGCCGGTATCCGGCTTCAGCTACCCTCGGCCCGGTGGAATCCGACTACGATGAGCTGGATCGCCAGCTCGTGCGCGCCCTTCAGCTCGACGGAAGGGCCGCTTTCAGTACCATCGCTGAAGTTCTTGGTGTGTCGGATCGCACCATCGCCCGCCGGTACGCCAAACTGCGGTCGTCCGGGGCGGTGCGGGTGCTCGGCGGGTTCGCCCCGACCGCACTGGGCGCGGTGCAGTGGTTCCTCCGGGTGCGCTGCGCGCCGGGCACCGCGGCCCCGGTCGCCGAAGCTCTGGCCCGGCGGCCCGACACGTCCTGGGTGAGCCTCACCTCCGGCGGCACCGAGATCACCTGCACGGTCGACACCGAGAACGAAGCCGACAGCGAGGCGCTGCTGCTGGCCAAGCTCCCCCGCACGCCCCGCGTGGAGGGGGTGACCGCGCACTCCGTGCTGCACGCCTTCTACGGCGGCCCGGACAGCCTGATCGCCAAGCTCGGCTCGCTGAGCGAAGAGGCGGTCGAGCGGCTGCGCCCGCCACCGGTGCCGCATCGGCCGGCGCCAGTGCGGCTCGACGACGGCGACCGGAAGCTGCTCGCCGCCCTCGCCGCCGACGGCCGGACCGGGTTCGAGCACCTGGCCTCGGCGACCGGCTGGTCACCGACCACAGTCCGGCGCCGGATGCGGGAGCTGCGCGAATCCGGCGTGCTGTACCTGGACATCGACATCGACGGGAGTTTGTTCAGCCTCGGCACCCGGACCCTGCTCTGGCTTTCGGTCGCCCCCGCACACCTGGAGGAGACCGGGGCGGCGCTGGCCGCGCACCCGGAGATCGCGTTCGCCGCCGCCACCACCGGGCCGACGAACCTGTGCGCGAGCGTGGTCTGCGCCGACCAGCGGGCGCTCTACCGGTACCTGACCACCCGCGTGGCCGCCCTGCCCGCCATCACGCACATCGAGACGGCACCGGTGATCAAGACCGTCAAACGGGCCGCGAAACAACCGTGACGCCGGCCGTGGTCAGTAGGAGGACACCAGGTCCGCGGGGCGGAGGTCCAGCCGGTACGGCCGTTCGAGCCGGGCGATCTCCTCGGCGGTCGCTTCGACGTCGAGCACGTACTCGCCGTCCTCCAGCCGGAAGCAGCGGATCCCGGGCGCACGCGGGTCGACCACCCAGTAGTAAGGGCACCCCGCCTCGGCCAGCCGCGCCGGCTTGAGGTGGGTGTCGATGTAGCGGCTGGACGGCGACACCACTTCGACCGCCAGCACCGGGACGCCGACGAGCGCGCGCTCGGTGAACGTGTCCCGCCGGCCGACCACGACGTCGGGGATCATCACCGTGTACTCGTCGAGCACGACGTCGACGGGGGCCGGCAGTACCTCGCAGTCCGCAGGGCAAACCGGGGTGAGCGCCGCGAGCAGGCGCGCGACCACCCTCTGGTGCAGCGGGCGCGGGGAGGGGCTCACTAGAAGAGTCCCGTCCACCAGTTCATACCGACGTCGCTCATCCGAGATCGTCTCCAGGTCCCGACGGGTGAGACGGTCGCCGTGCGCGAACATCGGGACTACCACCATGCTGCCCCCAGGAGCGGGCCGACCGGAAAACGACTACGCCAGAGTAAACGCGCGCACCCGCCACCGCGAGCCGTCTCCCGGGGGCGATCGGCGCCCGTCTGGCCCACCCGGCGGCGCGGCCACCCCGATCAACACTCACAATCCGTGACGGAAACGCGGAGAAACTGCCCCGGGCAGCGCAAGAACCAGACCGGAATACGGCCATTCGAGCACTGTTACCGGATTCTCGAAAACGCCATTCACTCGCACCTTTGAGGACACTCGCCGCTCATCTTCTGGACGCTTGAACTGCGAGTATGCTCGGATAAGCGCTCAACTAAAACCTGCCGAAACGATACCATTGCCCGGCGAACGAGGGTTTCGGCGGCCAGGTTAAACCCGATTTCACCCTTTCGCCCGGCATTAGCTCTGCGTGATTAACCGGACGGCCGGACGCCTGTCCTATCCTGGGTCGTCGTCGCCCATGTTCAGACCTTTCGGTGGTGGTCATGCCAACCCCGTCCTCCCCGAGCAAACCGGTCTCCCTCTTCCGGCTCGACGGCACCGAGGCCGAGCACGAACTGCTCGTCTCGCTGACGGCCGAGCAGGTCACCACCGACGTCCCGGTCGACCTCTCCGGCACGGCGGCCCGGCTCGTCGCCGGCACCTTCCGCACCGAGATGCCCCAGTGGGTCCCGCATGCCGCCGCGCTCACCGGCAGCCGACTCGACCTGTCTTCGACGCTGCCGTTCGCGGTGCTGCTCGTCCCGCGTCCACCGTGGACCTACGCGGTCGCCTGGGGCGCCGGGCACCTGGTGCTCAACGACGAGTACGTCGAGCAGGGTTTCGGGCTGCTGTTCGGGATCCGCCGGCTGGACCCGTACGACCTCGGGCTGGTGGCGAGCGCGGCGCTGGACGTCTCGGCGCGGGCGACCCAGATCTCCATCCCCGGCGGCGGCGAGCTGTCGGCGTTCCGGCTGGAGCCCTACGGCGACCTGGTGAACCGGCTGGCCGGCTCGGCCGACCTGACCGACCTCACCTACGGGCGCGTGACCGGCAAGCGGTACCGGATCCGCGTCGGCAACTCCCTCTGGGCGCCGCTGGCGAAGGAGCCGGACGCCTTCCTCGCGGACCTCGACGCGGTGGGCGCGGTCGTGGACGAGCCGGACGCGGAATCGGCGTTGCGGTTCGTCGCCCAGACCCGGCCGCTGGAGCGCCACCACCGGCTCGTGCCGACGCTCGAACGGCGGCTCGCGGAGGCGTTCGAAGACGAGTCCGCGGCACTCGGCCTGACCTGGCCCGGGGCCGCGGTGCACGACGCCGAGAACGCCGGTTCGTTCCGCATCACCGGCCTCGGCGCGGGCGGGCCGCTGCACGTCGAGGCGCGGCTGGAGCTGGCGCACCTGACCGGCCGGCTGGCCGAGATCCCGGTGGACCGGCGGATCAAGGCCCTGCGCGCCGGGCGCGTCGTCACCTGCGCCGACGAGGCCGGCGAGGAAGAGACCGGCACCCCGCTGCCGGTCGCGCGCTGGCTGGTGTTCGAGACGACCATCGACCACGTCCGGTACGTCTTCCACCAGGGCCGCTGGTACCGGATCGGCGAGACCTACGTCGAGCAGATGCGCGCCCAGGTCGCGGACCTGTTGTCCCGCAAGTACTTCTGGCCGGACGTCACGTGGCGGCCCAGCGGCGAGTCCGACGACGAGAACCGGTACTGCCACCGGGTCGCCGGCGAGCCGGGCTACCTGTGCCTGGACCGGGATTTCGCGACCACGCCGTTGCACCCGCGGTTCGAGCTGTGCGACCTGCTCGGCCCCGGCGACGAGCTGATCCACGTGAAGTGGCTCGGCCGCGCCACGGCGGCCAGCCACCTCTACACCCAGGCCCTCGTGTCGGCCGAAGCCCTGCACGACGAGCCGGAAGCCCTCGCGCAGCTCGCCGCCAAGGTCTCGGCCGCCGACCCGGACCGCGTGCTCACCGAAGCGCCCCGCACGGTGGTGCTCGCCGCCGCGGGGCGGGCGTGGCAGGTGGACGAGCTGTTCACTCTGTCCCAGATCGCGCTGTTGCGCTTGGATCGCGCGGTGCGGGGTCTGCAGGCGACGCTTCGGTTCGCGGACATTCCGTACGTGCCCAAGCGGACCACTCGTGCGCAGCCGGTTCTCCGTCGCCGGAAGCGATAGTGTTTTGCGGCTTGGCGGGTTTGCGCACCAGACTTGGTTGCTCCAGCCCTGCCCCACCACCCTCAACGGAGGTGCTCCGCGCCCAGCCTCGATTCCACGCACCGAACGCCACATTGTGGTTTTCTCAGTGGGGCTGGGTGGGGTGGGTGTTGTCGTGGGATGAGGCGTGGGGCCGCTGGTAGGGCTGAGTTTGCGAAGACCAAGTCTTGGAGTCCAGGGTTTCCTGTGGTGCCACGTTTGATGTGGCGCGTGAGGTGGCCCTGTTCGTCGTCGGCGGCTGTGTGCCGGGGTCAGGCGGCTGCCTCACGTCCGGCCCCGCCTGTGGTGTCTTTGACTCGGTTTTCGTGCAGTGGTGGCGGTGTTGTCGCGTACACCCGCCCCGTCGGGGTGGTGATGGTGCCGTTACCACCGGGCGCCGTGGTGTAGGACCAGCCGGGTTCGTCTTTGAGGCGGTGGTGCCGCCGACAGTGCGGGGCCAGGTTCTCTTCAGCGGTCTGGCCGCCTTGCGCGAAGTCGCGGGTGTGGTCGATATCGCTGTACTGCGACGGGCGACGACATCCGGGGTGACGGCATACCCGGTCCCGTGCCTGCACCAGGTCCGCGAGGGCGGCGGGTGGCCGGTAGCGGGTCCGGCCGACACTGAGGACCTGCCCGGTGTCAGGTTCGGTGATGATCCGGCGCCACACCGAATTCGAGTCTGTGGCGAGCGCCCGCGCCAGCCACGCGGGGACCGTGCCGCAGCCGGAGAGTTCGGCGGGTTCCTCGTTCAATCCGGCTAGTGTCAGAAGGTCCACGTAGAGGTAGATCACGGGCTTGATGCCGCTGTCGCCGGGCGCCCGGTTCAGCAGCCGGTCGGCTAGGACATCCGCACGCAATTGGTCCAGGGTCCGGAGCTCGTCGCCTCGGCGCAGCCTCCGCGCCTCCTGATCGAGGGAGGCGTAAATCGACGAGGCTTGTTCCACGGGCAGGTCACACAGCAAGGTGGACATGGTCTCGTCCTGGTGAATCAGGCAGATGTTGCGGTCGCGCCGTCGCGCCCGGGATCTTCGCTCATATCCTTCGGCATCCACCTTCTGCACTACCCGATTCACGGCGGCCCGTAACGACGACGGATTCTTCCCCGCCAACCGCGTCGCCACAATCGCATCGACCTGACCGGCCATCTCATCGGATAGGGCGATGGTCGGCTCGAATACCATCCGCGCCTTGAAGCCATCGATCTCCCCGCGTCGGAATGCCGCGAACGTCTCCGGCAACCGGGTTGTCAATGCTTGCGCCAACGCGACATCGGCCCCGGCGCGCCGTTCTGTCATCGACAACTCCAACGCCAGCTCGGCCGTCACCGACCGGGTAGACCCGCCCGTCGCCGCGAACAAGGCGACATCAGCGGCCTGCTCGGCCTCCAGCTGCGCCACCCGGACGGCCCGTTCATGAATCCGAGACAAAACATCGGAAGCGTCATGTAAAGAAGAATCCCCATAATTGCTCACTCTTCAATTTTACCGATACCACCCACCGGAAACGTCACCAAATCGAGTGAACAAAACATCTCCATATCGGCTATTGGGTCACCGCAACGCCTCATTGAGGTTTTTTCATCCTGTTGTTGCTGGTGAGGGGGGAAGTGGTTGGTGTGGTGGGCATGTCGATGTTGGGGTGACCTGAATGCTGGCGGTTCGTGCCCTGCTCAGCGGTGAAGCCCCCGGCAGGATCGTGGATGTGAGTCAACCATCCGCCGGGGGCCTCAACGGCCTTGTCTACCAGGCTGTCCTGCCTGTGTCCACGCAGACCGTGACCATGGTCGCGGGTCTGATCCGCGACCGCCGTAAAGCTGTGGGGTCCCGGTGGCGTAAAGCCGGTCCGGGGACTCAGGCGATGCTGGTGCTGGTGGTGCCGCGCCATGATCAGCGGCTGGTTGATCTTGCTGTGGAGGTGTTCGCCGGGACCCGATGCGCGGTGGAACGCGGCTTCGCCGCGATCAAAACCTGGCGTGTCCTCGACCGGCTCCGGATGAACCCACGCCACGCCACCACCCTGACCCGGGCAATACTCGTCCTCGTTCAACACGAACAAAGAACCCGCCGAGCAACACCCTGACCAGCACAAACCACGATGAAACAACCCCAATGTGGCGCTCAGGATCCGCCCGCCGGACCGGGCACCTCAAGCGCGTCGGCGAGCCACTCCCGGGCCACCACGGACCTCGCCAGATCCAGCTGCGGTGTCCCGTTGATCGTGGCCACCAGTGAGTGGTACCGGCCGAGCGCGCCGGTGAACCGGGACCGGAAATCCTTGGCCCGTGGGCTTTCCGCGGCGCCGCGGCCACCGCCGGCCAGCCGGCTCCGCAGCTGGGCGGAGTCGGCCTCCCCGGCCAGCTCGGCGGCCGAAGCCGCCAGGCGGCCGGCGATCTCCTGGGCCCGCGGGGAGTCCGGTGGTAACCCCGACTGCTGGGCCGCCTTGGCTTCCAAGACGATCCGGCGATGCCGCTCGATCAGCTCCAGCGTCGGCGGTGCGGTCACCTGGCGGGCCCGGGCGGCGGAGAAGGCGTGGTGGAAGAACTCGCGGACCGAGCGGCGGAAGTCGTCGTCCAGTACCAGGTCGGCCAGCTCGATCCAGGCTTCGAGCTGCCCGGTGGTGGGCTCCTCCGGCAGGTTCGGCCGCATCCGGTGCAGCAGCTCGACGAAAGCCGGGTGGACGTCGAGGCCCGCGCTGACCTCGTCCCAGAACTGGTCGATGAGCCGGTCGCGGTCGTCGTCGGACAGGGACACGAGCTTGTGCATGAGCGTTACCTGTTCGGCCAAGCTGTGCTGTTTCACGATGGTCCGCAGGACGGCCCGCCGGGCCCGGAGGCTGCGCATCCGGTCCTCGACGAGCGCCAGATGCGTCGTCGCGAGATCACGCAGTGTGGTCTCGTCGGCCAGCAGCCGGCGGATGTCGTCCAGGCCCGCGTCCAGTTCGCGCAGCGTGCGCACGAGTTCCAGCCGGGCGATGGCCTGGACGTCGTACAGCCGGTACCCGGCCTCGGTGTGACCGGTGGGCGTGACGATCCCGGCGTCGGCGTAGAACCTGACGGCGCTGACGCTCAGGCCGGTCCGGCCGGCCACTTCCCCGATGGGGTACAGCTCGTTGTCGTCCACAGCGCCCACTATGCGGTCTCAAGCCGGTTGAGAGTCAACCCCGCCGGTCGCGGGCCGCGGCCGTTGTTCACCTCATCGCCGTCGCGCCTTAAGCGGGGCCGGTAACCTTCCTCCCGCGTGCGCACGATGTTCTTTGTGCCAAGGGACGGCGTTTCACCGGATGGCCGTTCCGCGCGAACTGGGGATGCGACAAATGAACAGCGTTGCGATTCCGCGCCGGATACCGCGGTTCCAGCTGATCGGCGGGCGCGGGGAGGCGACCCGGTGGCGGCTGCTGGGCAGCAACAACGCGTCGCTCGGGCTGGGCACTGTGGACTACCGGGGCGGGGACGAGTGCGTGGCGGCCGTCCAATGGCTGTGCGCGAACCTCGGCCGCACCCGGCTGGAGCTGACCCACGACCACGGCATCGACTGGCGCTGGGTCCTGCACGCCGGCCACGGGTCGATCGCGATCGCGAGCCACGCCTACGGGCGCCGCATCGAGGCGAAGCGGGGCTACGAACGCTTCGCCATCGCCGCGGGCGAGGCCGCGGAGTCCGCCGTGGACGGTCGTATCACCGACTGGCGCACCAAATACCGGCTCCCCGGCTGAAGACCCCTCACTGCGCGTGCGTTCGTCGGGCATTAACCGGCACGCCGTCGGGCGGGAAGGCAACACACCGCCCCGCGTTGCCGGGCTGGACGAGGTTGGTCTGGGCCACGGAATCCCGTGGCCTAGACCAGACAGAAAGAGTACAACCCATGCGTGCTCGTACTGCCCGGTTCGTGGGCATCACCGCCGTCGCCGCAGGCGCCTGCCTCCTCCTCCCGGGCACCGCCGGCGCCGTGCCCGGCCCGAACGGCCTCCCCGAGGTCCTCGCGGCCGCCGGCTCCGACACGATCGCCGACGTCACCAACGCGATCTTCACCGCCGCGAACACCGACGCCACCAACGTCGACCCCGACAAGTACGTGAGCATCCCGCCGGTGCTCGCGAGCGGCGCCTCCTTCACCGTGCCCAGCGACTCGTTCGACGCCGGCACGACCTACAACGCCGCCAACCCGCCGGCCAACGGCTCCGGCGCGGGCAAGACCGCGCTGGCCAACGCCGCCGCGGCCGGCAGCGCCTCGATCGACATCGCCCGCTCGTCGGCCGGCCGCGCCGGCACCGACCCGGCCACCTTCGAGTTCTACGGCTTCGCGAAGGACGGCGTCTCCTGGTCCGCCTCGTCGACCGGCGCGGGCGCCGGCGTCACCCTCACCCTGGCGCAGCTGCGCGGCATCTACAGCGGCACCATCACCAACTGGAACCAGGTCGGCGGCGCCAACGCGGCGATCACCGTCTACCTGCCGCAGGCCGGTTCCGGCACGCTGGCGTTCTTCACCGGCACCGTGCTCGGCTTCGACCCGACCACCAAGCCGGTGACGGTCAAGCGGTTCCAGGAGAACGAGGGCAACACCATCGCGGCCGCCGACCAGGCGTCCGCGATCGCGCCGTACTCGGTGGCCCAGTGGGTCGCGCAGGGCAACAGTGTCGTCACCGACAAGCGCGCCGGGTTCTTCGCGGGCACGCTGACCGGTGCCGGTTCCGACGCCGCCCCCGTTTCGGGCAGCGCCGGCACCTACGCCCCGGCGTTCACCGACGGCTTCCTCGGCGCCCGGACCGTGTACTACGTGCTCGACACCCGCTCGCCCTCGTACCAGGCCGCGCTGAACGCGGTCGGGTTCGACAGCACCGGCCCGAGCAAGCTGTGCGCCGGCTCCCTGGCCACCACGCTGACGAAGTACGGCTTCAAGCCGCTGGCCGCCGACGCGAACGGCGTCACCTGCACCCTGTCCTGACCCGCACCACGAACGGAACCGGCCCGGACGGGGTTTCCCGTCCGGGCCGGTTCCCGTTGTGCCGCTGGTGGTTCAGGCCCAGGCGGGCAGCAGCCGCCACACCGCGGCGGCGGCGAGCACGGCCAGCGCCAGCAGCGCCGGGGTGGTGATCACGTAGGTCGAGACCGGGCGCCAGCGCCGGTACAGCAGGGTCGCGCCCGCGGCCGCCGCGGCGAACCCGCCGAAGGACAGGACCAGCTGGGCCCACGCGCCGCTGTCGCCGGTCCGCCCGTCCTGCGCGTCCGCCCGGCCGTTCTGGGGCGTGGGGCGGAACGGCTTGCCCGCCAGCACCGCGGTGACCACCGTCGCCCGCGACGCCGAGCCCGGCCACCAGCTCGCCGAGGTGACCAGGGTGAGCCGGTCGTCCTGGGTGCGGCCGTAGTCCCGGTCCTCGTCCAGGTCCCGGGTCGCGGCGCCGGTCACGGTGTAGACCGACCGGCCCTGCGTCGTCGCCACCACGAGCTGGTCGCCCCGGGCCAGCTCGCCCAGCCGGGCGAACGGGGCCCCGTAACCGGAGTAACGCCCGGCCACCGCGGAGTTCCCGGGCTGGCCCGGCCCCGACGTGCCGGGAATGTGGCCCGGGCCGGACGTCGTCTCGCCGGGCGAAGCGCCTTCGAGCACGACCTGCTGGACGCGCAGCTTCGGGATCTCCAGCACCGCCACCGGCGCGCCGAACTCCGGCGGCTTCGTCACCGGCGCGGCGCCGAGCAGGGTCCGGGTCGCGCCCTGCGCCTCCGCCATCCCGGCCTTGATGGTGGCCAGCGCGGCACGCTGGTCGTTGTTCGCCAGCATCGGCCCGAGCGCGTAGGCGACCAGGCCGACGCACACCGCCGTGGTGACCAGCCAGCCGGCCACGGTCACCACTGTCCACTTGGGATCGAACCGCACCGCGGGACGCGGGGCCTCCGTGGTCGTCATGCCCGGCCCCGCAGCGCCGGAATCCGCAGTACCGAAACCCAGAGTGCCGCGACCCGGCGGGCGAGCCGGTTCACCCAGGGCGGCAACGGTTTGCCCGCGGTCAGGTACCCGGTCGCGGACGGCAGCAGCACCAGCGCCACGAGGGCCAGCAGCGGGATCAGCGCCGCCAGCGCGCCCGCGCCCGGGAACAGCGGGATCCGGACCCCGTCGGCGAGGTTCCGCGCCGCCTGGACGCTGGCCTGGGTGGGCGCCTGCATCGCCAGCGCCGCGGCCTCCGGGCCCGGGCCCGCGACCGGTGTGCCCGGCCCGGTGCCGCCGAAGCCCCCGGTCACCGGGCCACCCCCGCCGGTGTCACCTGGCCCGCCCGGTCCGGTGCCGGGGTTCTGCGCCTCCTGCTGTTCGTGGCAGGCCGCCGAGGCGGTGCCCGTGCCGACCTTCGCCACGGCGTCCTGCGCGGCGGACAGCAGGTCGGGCGTCAACGGAACCAGACCGGGGCCCATGCTGTTCTGGCCGCCGTTGGTGGCGGCCTTCAGGAAGGTGGCGAGCTGGTCCTGCTTCGCCTTCTCGGGCGCGCAAGCCGCGTCGACGAGCGGGTTGACCGGAGCGGTCACGGATTCCACGAACGTGAGCGGGTAGCCAGCGCCGCCGGTGAGGTGCAGTGAGCCGTCCTCGGCCGGCTGGGCGTGCGCGGCCGCGGCCTGCAGCGTCGCCGGGGTGGGCGCGACGTAGCCGCCCTTGCCGTCGGGCAGCGCGGCCGGGGTCCAGCCGTACTCGGTCGCGGTGGCCAGGTCGGTGACGACCCAGTTCAGGCAGCCGTTCACGCACTCCTGCCCGGTGCCGAGAGTGGCGCTGCTGACCTGTTTGCGGACGTTGATCCGGCCGGTCTTGGCGTCGACGTTGTGCACACCGTCGTCGCCGAGGTTGAGCGTGTTGAGGTCGCCGACCACGCCGACCGGCTTGCCGTTGCCGGCCAGCGGTTTTCCCTGGGCGTCGCGGAAACTGCCGTACGTCCAGGCGGGCAGCCCGGCCAGCCGTCCGCTCAGCGTCAGCGGGACACTGCCCGGCCCGGCCTCGCCGGTGACGCCGTAGAACGTGTTGTCGAAGTGCCCGGCGCGGGAATCCGGCGCCTGCACGGGGCTGGTGGGGCCGCTGATCACAGCGAGTGCGGGGTTCCGGGCCACGAGCGCGGAGCCGTCGGCGAAGACCCCGCCGCGGCCGGTGCTGTCCGGCAGCTCGCCGCCCTTGCTCAGCAGGTTCGCCACGTCGTCCCAGCTGAACGCCGGGCCCCCGGACAGCCGCGACAGCAGTGCCGCGCCGGTGTCCGAGCGGTCGGTCGGAGTCCAGCCGACGGCGGCGACCACGGTGGCGTTGAGCGCCACCGGGACGTAGCTGCGGGCCCGGACGGACTGGGCCGCCAGCGTGCCGCCGGAGCCGGTGACCACCACGTCGGAGTCGCCCTTGTCGAACGACGTCAGCCCGCTGTCCTCGGTCTCGGCCACGATGTTGGCCGGCTGCACCGCCTTCGTCGGCGCGCACAGCATCTGGTTCCAGGCCACCGCCGTCCGGCCGAACCGCTCCGGCATGCTCGCGGTCACCGTGCCGGCGCCCACGCCGCCGCAGCCCTGGATCTTCAGTCCCGGGGCGGACGCGGCGAAGGTGATCGAGCTGTCGTAAACCGTCTGCGGGACGGTGGCGCCGGCCGGTTTGCCGGTGAGCTTCAGCATCATCGTGCAGGGGTGGGTCTCGTCGCAGGCGAACGAGTACTGCTTCTTCGCGGGGTTCGCCGGCCACGGGATCGTCGCGGACGCCGCCAGGGTGGTGAACTCCGGGTCGAACGCGACGGCCTTCGGTGCGCTCGCGCCCCTCGGCACGGAGGTGTCGAACACGACGGTCTGGCTCGCCGCGCTGCGGCCCCGGTCCGATCGCGGCGTCTGGAACAACGCGCCCGACAGCTCGTCGTTGAGGTTGCCGCAGTAGGCGGTGACCCGGTTCGCGAACGACGGGTCCGGCACCCACACGAGTTTCTTCGTCACGGGGTCCAGCTGCGACTTCAGCAGCGAGTCACGCAGCTGGGCCGGGCAGACGACGAAGTTCGCCGTGGCGTTGGCGGGCAGGCCCGCGACCGTGATGCGCAGGGGGTCGCCGTCCTGCGCGTGCGCGAGGTCGCCGCCGGTGGTCTGGACCGTGTAGGTGAGGGGTGGCGCACTGGTCTGCGCGGATGCGGACGGCACCGCCGCGAGCCCCAGCACGGCCAGCAGGCCACTGGCGAACACGAGGACTACCCGTCTCAAGCCATTCATGGTGCCAACCTCCTCAAGCCGGGTGCGCCCCGTCAACAAAGGCGGGGGCACGCGCGAAGCGGTTCACGAACACGCCGTCGGGCCTTCGCTGCTCGTCCAACTTCGCCGGGCCAGTGCTCGGAATACTCGCTGCCGTGACAGTCACGACCCCCGCTCCGGGCGCCCCGCCTCCGGAGCCGCTCGCGATCGCCGACGTGCCGTCGCGGGCCGACCGCGTGTTCCGCCGCCTGACGACCGGCGCCGGCCTGTCGGTCCTCGGCCTGCTGGTCGTGATCGGCTTCTTCCTCGTCTACCGCTCGGTTCCCGCCTTCCGGATCAGCGGGTTCGGGTTCTTCTCCACCGTGCAGTTCGACGCGGCGTCCGGGCAGCTGGGCGTGCTGGGCCTGCTCTACGGCACGATCGTGGTCGCCCTGATCGCGGTCGTGTTCGCGGTGCCGCTGTCGATCCTCGCCGCGCTGTTCATCAGCGACTACGCGAGCGGCCGGGTGCGCGGGTTCCTCACCGGGCTGGTGGACCTGCTCGCCGCGATCCCCAGCCTGCTCTACGGGTTGTGGGGCTTCAGCTTCCTGCGGCCGTACATCACGCCGCTTTCGGAGTGGCTGACGTCGAACCTGGGCTGGTTCCCGCTGTTCTCGACGAAACCGGGCGCGATCCTGTTCAACTCCATGTTCGTCGCCGGGCTGGTCGTTTCGCTGATGGTCATCCCGATCACCACCTCGGTGATCCGCGAGGTGTTCACCCAGACGCCGGCCGGGGAAAAAGAAGCGGCCCTCGCACTGGGCAGCACCCGCTGGGGCATGGTCCGCACGGTCGTGCTGCCGTTCGGCCGCGGCGGGATCGTCGGCGGCTCGATGCTCGGCCTCGGCCGGGCGCTCGGCGAGACCATCGCGGTCTCCCTGCTGCTGCCGCAGGTCCCGCAGGTGACCACGCACCTGCTCGAGTTCGGCGGCGCCACGATCTCCGGGTTCATCGCCAACAACGCGGGCATGTCCGGGCTCGGGCTCAACGGGCTGATGGCGGCCGGGCTGGTCCTGTTCGTGTTCACGCTGGCGACCAACTTCACCGCCTCGGTGATCATCTCCCGCAGCCGCTCCGGGGTCGGGGTGGACGCCTGATGACCACCACCGTCAAGGACACTGTGGACACTGACGGGGACCCGGTCGCCGCGCCCGTGGTCCCGGTCCGGCGCCGCACTTCGGCCACCACCCCGCAGGACCGGCTGGTCGCGCTGGGCTGCGCGGTGTCGGCGACCCTGCTCACCTGGTTCGTGCTGCACGAGCTGCTCACCTCGCCGGGCCGGCTCGCCGACCTCGTCGTCGCCTACCTGCTGTACCTGGCCATGCTGTACCTGGTCACCCGCGACCGGCTCGGCCACCTCGCCGCGATGGACCGGCTGGTGTCGGCCGTGGTGATCAGCGGGGCCGCCGGCCTGCTGGTGCCGTTGCTGTTCCTGCTCGGGTACATCGTGGCGAAGGGCCTGCCGAGCCTGCGCCTGGCGTTCTTCGGCCACGACATGTCGTCGGTCGCGCCGACCGACCCCGCGACGGCGACCGGCGGCCTGCACGCGATCGTCGGCACGCTGGAGCAGACCGCGCTCGCGCTCGTGTTCGTGGTCCCGCTCGGGGTGCTCACCGCGGTGTTCCTCAACGAGACGCGGTCGCGGTTCCGCCGCCCGGTGCGGATCTTCGTCGACGCGATGAGCGGCCTGCCCTCGGTGGTGGCCGGCCTGTTCGTCTACGCGGCGCTGATCCTGCCGCCGGTGCAAGGCGGCTTCTCCGGCTTCATGGCGACACTCGCGTTGACGATGATCATGCTGCCCACCGTCACCCGGACCGTCGACGTGGTGCTGCGCCTGGTGCCGGACGGCCTGCGCGAAGCCTCGCTGGCGCTGGGCGCGAGCCGCGCGCGCACGGTGTGGTCGGTGGTGCTGCCGACCGCCCGCACCGGCGTGAGCACCGCGATCATCCTCGGCATCGCCCGCGTGGTCGGGGAAACGGCGCCGCTGCTGTTCACCTCGTTCGGCTCGCTGTCGATGAACTACAACCCGTTCTCCGACCCGCAGGAGAGCCTGCCCCGCTTCGTCTACCGCTACATCAAGGAACCCCTCGCCTCGGCACAGGAACGCGGGTACATCGGCGCGCTGGTGCTGATCCTGCTGATCTTCGCGCTGTTCGCGCTGACCCGGCTGATCGGCCGCCGACGCCGGCCGGGCCGCCGGACGAAACCCAGGAGTGACCGGTGACCGAAATCCTCGACGCCCCCCAGCCCGTGCGCGTGGTCGGCGGGCCGCCGCCCGGCGCCGCCGCCCTGGAGTCACGCGGGGTGCACGCCTGGTTCGGCGACCGGCTGGTGCTGGAAGACGTCTCACTGGCCATGCCCGCGCACGAGGTGACCGCGCTGATCGGCCCGTCGGGCTGCGGCAAGTCGACCTTCCTGCGCATCCTCAACCGGATGCACGAGCTGGTGCCCTCGGCCAGTCTGGCGGGCGAGGTGCTGCTGGACGGCCAGGACATCTACGCGGACGGCACCCGCGCCCAGCACGCCCGGCTGCGGATCGGCATGGTCTTCCAGAAGCCCAACCCGTTCCCGGCGATGTCCATTCGCGACAACGTGCTCGCGGGGCTCAAGCTGGCCGGCGTCAAATGCGACGACAAGGACGGCCTGGTCGAGCAGAGCCTCGAGCGGGCCGGGCTGTGGCGCGAGGTGCGCGACCGCCTGCAGTCCCCCGGCGGCGCGCTGTCCGGCGGCCAGCAGCAGCGGCTGTGCATCGCGCGATCGCTCGCGGTGCAGCCCAACGTGCTGCTGATGGACGAGCCCTGCTCCGCGCTGGACCCGACCTCCACCCGGCGGATCGAGCAGACGATCGTGGAGATCTCCGACGAGGTCACCGTCGTGATCGTCACGCACAACATGCAGCAGGCCCAACGGGTTTCGCACCACTGCGCGTTTTTCCTCGCCGGGGAGAACGAGCCGGGCCGCATCGTCGAGCACGGGTCCACCGAGCAGATCTTCGGCGAGCCCGAAGACAGCCGCACGCACGACTACGTCAACGGCCGTTTCGGCTGACCGGGAGTCTTTTTCATGCACCGCAAGAGTCTGGCGGCCCTCGGCTGCGCCGCCCTCGTGCTGGCGGGCCAGCTGGCACTGGCCCCCGCCGCCGAGGCCTTCACCCAGGTCAACGGATCCGGGTCCACCTACGTCGGGCTCGCCATGAGCGACTGGCAGAACGGCGCCAACTCGCGCGGCATCCCGGTCAACTACAGCGCGCTGGGCTCGCCCGCGGGCGTCAACCAGTACGGCGACCGCACCGTCGACTTCGCCGGCACCGAAGCCGAAGTCAGCTCGCTGCAGGCCGCGGGCGGCGGCGGGCTGAGCGCGGACCAGCGCGGGTACCAGTACGTCCCGGACGTCGCGGGCGCGGTCGCGGTGATGTACAACGTCACCGACGCCGCCGGCCGCCGCGTCGACTCGCTCCACCTGAAGCGGGACACCATCGCGCGGATCTTCGCCCGCGACATCACCCGCTGGAACGACCCGGCGATCACGGCCACCAACGGCGGCTTCGCGCTGCCGGACCGGCCGATCACGCTGATCGGGCGCAGCGGCCAGTCCGGCACGACCGCGCTGTTCTACGACTTCGTGGCGCACGTCGCGCCCAACGCGTACAACGCTTTCATCGGCCGCAACACCGACAAGGGCATCGGCCCGCTGCCGCCGGGCGTCCGCCCGATCCAGCTGCCCACCATGGGCCCGGACGCGGACTTCTACCGGCTGTTCGCCGACTCCGACCAGATCGCGCAGACCGTCGCCAACGGCAGCGTCCCGTTTTCCATCGGCTACGACGAATTCGGCTACGCCAAGAAGTACAACGCGCCCACGGCGTGGGTGGACAACGAGGCGGGCCAGTACACCCTGCCCTACGCCGCGAACATCGCGGCGGCGCTGTCGAAGGCGAACCTGCGCCCGGACCTGAGCCAGGAACTGTCCGGGGTGTACACCAACCCGAACCCGCTGACGTACCCGATTTCGGCGTACTCCTACCTGATGACCCCGTGCGCCAGCGGCCGCGACACCTGCAAGGGCGGCTACTCCGAAGCGGCCAAGACGGACACCATGAGCGCCTTCGTCGAGCACATCGCCTGCGACGGCCAGATCAACATGGCCCGCATCGGGTACTCGCCGCTGCCGCCGAACCTGTCGCAGGAGATGATGAACGCGAACGCCCGCCTCACCGGGCAGCCCGCCAAGCAGCTGAACGCGGGCAACTGCGGCAACCCCACGTTCCACGGCGGCCTCGGGGCCGGCGCCACCGCACCGCAGGATCCCTTCGCCGGCATGGGCGGCGTCGACGCCCTCACCCACGGCGGCACCGGCGGCAGCGCCCGCACCAGCGCGGGCGGGCCGGGCGCCTCGACCGGGCCCCACGCCTCCGCGGGCCCCAGCTCCTCGGCCGCCGAGGCCACTGACGCCAACGGCGGCTCGACCGACTGGCGCAACGCCGAGCCCACGTCGTACCAAGGCGGCGGTCTCGGCGGCTTCGGGGCCTGGGCCGCCTTGGTCCTGTTCGCGGCGATCTGCACGCCGCTGCTCGTGCGCGGCCTCCGCCGCATCAAACGGCGCTGAAGGCCAAGAGAAGCGCGGCAGTCCGCGACGGGTCCTCGACGTTGGGTGAGTGCCCGGAGCCGGGCAGCAGCTCGACTTCCGCACCGGGAACGGCGCGGTACTCAGCAGCCGACGAGGAGCGCCACCGCCGGTCGTCCTCGCCGAAGATCACCAGCAGCGGTTTTCCCAGTGCCGCCAGCCGTTCCGGGAGGACCCGCTCCTCCAGGTACGCGCGGCCCGCCTGCGAAGTCGCGGCGAACGTCTGGAGGTTCATCCCGCGCGTCTCGTCCACGAACGCCTGGGGGATCTCGAAACCCGCGCGGAACGCGGGGCTCAGGAGCCGGCGGAGCTGCTCGTCGGTCAGGTCCGGCCACTGCGCCGGGCCGATGGTGAGCTCGTCCGCGATGTAGGCGGCCATGCCGGGGCCGGTGTTGATCAGCGCGAGCGCGGTCACCAGGCCGGACCGCTGCTCGGCCAGCGCGGTGGCGATCATCCCGCCGCTGGAATGCCCGGCGACGACGGCCTGTTCGACGCCGAGCCGGTCCAGCGCCGCGGCGACCCGGCCGGCCTGGTCCGGGAGCGCGTACCCCGCGCCCTCCGGCGGGGCCGACCGGCCGCACCCGGGCAGGTCGACCCGGATCACGCGGAGGGAGCCGGTCAGCAGCGGGACCATCGGGTCCCACGTGCGCAGCGACGCGCCGGTGCCGTGGATGAGCAGGAGCGCGGGGGCGTCGCGGGGGCCGTCCTGGCGTACGTGGATCCCGCCGGTGGTTGTGCTGTCGGAAACAGTCATGGACGCACTGTCGCCGCCGTCGTGGGCCGGTGGCTTGGACGAATGTTCCCGGCTGCCGCCGTGCGTAGCATCGGGGAATGCGGGACAGCGTGGTGCCGGACGACGGGTTGTTGTGGGACATCGCCTGCCCAGCCCGGCCGCTCCGGGTGCCGGGGGTGACCATGGCCGGGTTCCGTGACCGCGGGGTCACCCCGCCCGCAGGCGACGTGAACGCACGCGGTTTACCCCTTTCCTTCACGCGGGCGCGACTGCCCGCATCTGCTTAGGTTTGCCTAACCTAGCTGCCGAAGGCGGTAAACCGGAAGATTCGCCCACTGTGACGTGAACCTCCGCGATGAGATCCGATGTATACGCACCGTGCACGAGCCCCTCCACGCGGCGATAACCGGTTCCTGGCAAGAGAAGAACGGACAGAGTTCGGCGACCTGAAGACCCCTGTCAAGACCCGGTTTGTCGTGAAAATGACACGAAGATCGGACGAATGCCGCTATACGGCGCCCCGGGCGCAGGCCAAGATCACCCGCATGACCCCAAGATCGGCCACCAGGCACACTCTGAGATCGACGGCCAGACGCACGCTCGTTCTCGGGCTGCTCGCGCTGCTCGTCTCCACCGGGACGACCGCCGTAGCCACCGCCGCCCCCTCGCCCCAGCCCACCGCCGACGTGAACGCGACCGGTCTGCCTCGTGGCGGCTGGGAATCCGTCGGCCCCAACAGCATCGGCGGGCTGCTGGGTGTTTCCGGCTCCCCGGCCAAGCTCGCCATGATGGAGCCGAGCCCGCCCACGCTGTGGCTGTCCGACGACCGCGGCGGCTCCTGGACCGCGCGGCGCGGGCTGCCGCAGGACACCGTGATCCAAGGGTTCTTCGTCGACCCGGCCAACGCCGACCGGATGCTGGCCGTGGCCAACGTCCCGGCGGAATACCCGACCACGTGGCGCGGCGACCTGCTGGCGACCACCGACCGCGGCCAGAGCTGGCAGACGCTGCGGGAGTGGTACCCCGGCGGGGCGTTCCAGATGGCCACCGACCCGGCCGGCCGCACGATCGTGGTGCAGAACCGGGACAGCATCAGCATCAGCATCGACGGCGGCGCGCAGTGGCGCGACGTGCCGAGGACCTGGCCGCGGCAGGGGATCGCCGCGCCGGTCGGCGACCTGAAGCTGACGCTGGTGGGCGACGACGCCTACTTCACCACCGTCACCCCGGACTACGCGCTGTGGGCCATCCGCGGCGTCACCGGCGACGACCCGAAGGCCGAGCAGGTCTACCGGGCCGACGGCGAGGTCGACCAGGTCGCTTCGGACGGACGGCAGATCGTGGTCACGGTCGGCACCGAGCTGCGGGGCTCCACCGACGGCGGCCGGACCTGGACCGTGCTGCGCGCCGATCCCACCGGCCAGCCCCTGCGCGAACCGCGCTTCGTCGGCGGCCGCCTCTACGTTGCCACGTACCAGAACCTGGACGTCAGCACCGACGGCGGCCGGACGTGGACCCGCAAGCCGGTGCCCGCGGCCGGCGAGGGCGTGACCGACATCCTCGACCTCCCGGCCGGGGCGGGCAAACCGGCGGCCACGCTGGTCTCCGCGCTCTACCGGGGCGTGTACTCCGACGGCGGCAAGAGCGGCTACCAGCAGCTCGGCGTGCCCGGCGAGTCGATCCGCCAGCTCGTGACGACCGGCTACCCCTGGCAGCAGAGCGTGGTGGCGGCCGGCGTGCAGGAGATCTACAACTCCCCGCTGCCGCAAGGAAAGATCGTCCCGTCGACGCGGGCGTGGCAGTCGCATCCCGGCGACCGGCTGCACGAGAACGCGTACCTGTCGGTCTCCCCGAACCGGCCGGACGTGGTCTGGCAGGTCACCAAGAACGGCTTCACCACGGACGTGCTGCGCAGCGGTGACGGCGGCCGGAACTGGCAGCTGGTCGGCAAGCCGCTGCCGGGCTCGGCCCAGGCGTTCCTGGCCGACCCGGCCGATCCGGACCGGCTCCTGCTTTCGGCGTTCACCGACCAGGGCTTCGTGCTCTACCGCAGCGGCGATTCCGGGCAGCACTGGGAAAAGTCCGAGGCGGAAGGCTTCCTCGCCCTCGCCGGGGACCCCTGGAACCCGGACCGCCTGTGGGGCGGCAGCCGCAGCGGCCTCTTCCGGTCCGACGACGGCGGCAAGACGTGGACGCGGGTGTCCGACCAGCCGGTCAGCACCATCTCGCTGAGCCGCTGGGGCTTCGGCCGCATCCTGGTGGGCGGCGCCGGGCTGCTGCTCAGTGAGGACAACGGCCGGTCGTTCCGGCAGGTCCGCGACGGTGACAACCCGCGCGAGTTCACCCAGATCGTGGCCCACCCGTTCGATCCCCGCGTGTGGTTCGCGGGCAGCGCGGACGGCGCGGGTGTGCTGCGCAGCACCGACTTCGGCCGCACCTGGTCCCCGATGCCCGGCGCCCTGCCCGACACCCGGGTGATCTCGCTGACGATCAGCGCGGACGGGCGGTACCTGTTCGCGGGCACCGCGCAGTCCGGCGCGTATCGCCTGACGCTGTACTGATCCACGCTGTACCGGCTGATGCGGTAACTGATTCGCGAGGCGTGGCCGGGGACGTGCTGGACGCGTCCCCGGCCTGTCCTGGCGCACCCGGAACTCCCGCGTCGTCCGGGACCACTCGCCCTGGGCTTGGCGCCCAGCTGACTCATCCGGCAAAGTGACCACTGTGGACAGAGGTCAGCAACGGCCCCGCAGAACCTCCACGCCGGCACCGTCAAGCTCGTCGCAGCAGGTTGCCCGCCCGGTCATGGCCATGATCAGCGCCGCAGTGGAACCGGATACCAGCGGCCCGTCCTCAGGGCCCGCGGCGAAGGGACCGTCCGTGGCGGCCAGTCGCAGGTCGCGGACGCGGCCCCGCGCCAGCACGACCTGGTCGGACTGCCGGTAGTACTCGGCCGCCCGGGTCAGGGTGGCGATCGGGTAGTCGCGATGAAGGCCCAGCGGACGGCGGATGTCCTCGCCGTGCACGATCACCTCGCCGAGCATCGCCAGTACCGGCAGTGGTGGTTTGGTGGTGCTCGTGACGCGGTCGCGGAACCGGGCGAGCGTCTCGGCCGGGGTCCGGCCCAGCTGCTCGCGCAGCCGCAGCACCACCTGCTTGTCGAAGTCGAACCGGCAGCGGACCACGCCCGCCAGCCACCGCGCCGGGCCGAGGGCGGCGCCCGCGCTCAGGTGCGCCAGCACCTCGCGGACGGTGAGCCCGTCGCACAACGACGGCGTCGCCCACTGCTGGTCGGTCAGGCTGGCGAGGTCGGCAGCCAGGGCCGCTCGTTCGGCGTGCACCAGCGGCCACGCACTGGTGACGCGACGTTTCTCGGCCGGCAGCTCGGGCACAGTCATCTCCATGGTCGTGGGGCCGCAGCTTAGCGAGTCGCGGGCCGCCACCGGGGCCCACGCAGGCCGTCTCAGGTCACGACCGCCGTCTGGTCCCGGCGGAACCGCGGAGCCTCGTGCTCCTTCGTCGCGAGAATCTCGGCCAGGGCGCGCATCGCGTCCCACACGTCGGCGTAGCTCAGGTAGAGCGGGGCCAGGCCCAGGCGCAGCAGATCGGGTGCCCGGAAGTCGCCCACCACTCCCCTGGCGATCAGCGCCTGGCAGAGCTCGTAGGCCTTTTCGTGGCGAAGCGACACGTGCGAACCACGCCGCCGGCCCTCGCGCGGGGTCACCACGGTCACGCCGTCCGTGCGCAGCCCGTCGGCCAGCGTGATCAGCAAATCGCCCAGTGCCAAGGACTTCGCCCGCACGGCCGCCGGGTCCACCCCGTCCCACACGTCGAGGGCCGCTTCCACGGCCACCATCGACAGCACCGGCGGCGTGCCGATCCTCGCCCGCGCCACGCCCTCGGCCGGCTCGTAGGCCCCGGCTAGCCCGAACGGGTCCGCCCGGCCCATCCAGCCGGTGAGGGGCAGGTCGGCCACCGGCTGGTGCCGATGCGGAAGGTACAGCCAAGCCGGCGAACCCGGGCCGCCGTTGAGGTACTTGTAGGTGCAGCCGACCGCCGCGTCCGCGCCCACACCGTCCAGGTCCACGGGAAGCACGCCGGCGGCGTGGCACAGGTCCCAGACGACCACCGCCCCGGCCGCGTGCGCCTGCCGCGTGATCGCCTCGACGTCCCACAGTTCCCCGGTCCGGTAGTCGACCGCGCTCAGCGCCACCACCGCCACGTCCGCGCCCACCTTCAGCCCGGCCGGGTCGACCCGGCGGACCTCGAGCCCGAGCAGCCGCGCGACGGCGTCGGCCAGGTACTGGTCGGTCGGGAAGTTCGACGCGTCGGTGAGCAGGACCCGCCGGTCCGGCCGCAGCCGGGCGGCCGCGGTGAGCGCCTGGAACAGCTGCACACTCGTCGAGTCACCGCAGATCACCTGCCCCGGCGCCGCGCCGACCAGTGCGCCGATCCGGTCGCCGACCCGTTCCGGCAGCGTCCACCAGCCATTGCCGTTCCACGAGCCGATGAGGTCCTGGCCCCATTGGCGGCTGACCGCGTCCAGTACCGCCGCCCGCACCCCCGTCGGCAGCGCCCCGAGTGAGTTGCCGTCCAGATACACAACGCCTTCCGGCACCGAGAACCGCGCCCGCGTGAACGCCAGGGGGTCGCGCGCGTCCAGTTCCTCGGCCGCCGCACGATCAGGGTGTATCGCCAACGCTTCGATCTTGGGCTGAGCCATACGGCCCATCGTAAGCATCGCCGAAGCCGCCATCTCCGGGCTTGCTGAGAGTCCGATGGAGTATTGCCGTTCCCGCCCCGGTGCCGGTATCTGTGTTTTGTACCGATCGCCCACCGGCGGAGGACGGCCAGGCACCGAAGGCGGAAACGCATGTCGATGAACCCGAGCAGGTCCCGGAATCTTTGCCTGGTGGTGATCGTCGCCGGCGCCGTGCTGGCTGTCGTCTCCTCGATCATCGGCTTCTTCCGGCCGTTCACGATGACCGGCCCGGCCATGCCGGCCATGAACGGGAACACGCTGCAGGGCATGCCACTCACGGACATGCCGGAGATGTTCCTCGCGGGCGCGGGACTCCTGGTCACGCTGGTCGGCGCGGTGGTGCTGGGAAACCGGGCCAGACCCGGGCGCGGACGGGCGGTCCCGGCCACCGGGCAGCGCGGACGATGGCTGATCGCGGCCGTCGCGACCGCCGCGCTCACCATCGACATCAGCAAAACCTCGACGCTGGGCTTCGTCATTCCCGGGGTGCGCGCCGAATACGGCATCACCGCGTCGACGGCGTCCTTTCTCGCCGTGGCCGGCCTCAGCGGAACGGCGACCGGCGCGCTGGTGTTCACCAGGATGGCCGATCACCTCGGCCGCCGCGCGTCCTACCTGATCGCCACCCTGGGGTTCACCGTGACCAGCATGTGCGGGACCATGCCGGGCTTCGGCGGGAACGTGACGATGTGCTTCCTGATGGGGATCGCGGTCGGCGGGCTGGCGCCGTTGCTGATCACCATTCTCGCCGACCTGTTCCCCGGCAAGGCCCGCGGGCCGATGGTGACCGGGCTGTCGGTGGTCGCGACCGCGATCGGCTACCTCATCGCGTCCGGTTCGGCGCTGTGGCTGGAGCCGGCCTTCGGCTGGCGGGTGCTCTGGCTCATCGGCGCCCCGACCGGGCTGGTGCTGGCCGCGGCGACCTTCCTGATCCCCGAACGCGCTTCCTTCGCCGAAGCCGCGCCCGAGCCCGCCGATGACGCCGCGGCGGACCGGCGCCGCTGGGAATCGAGGACGACGTTCACCGCGGGGCTGCAACGGGTCTACGCGGTCGCCGTCGGGCTGCTGACCTTCGGGCTGACCACCTGGGTGCCGACCCTGTCACGCGCCGGCGGGCTTTCCCTGACCACCGCGAACACGCTGCTGACGTCCGTCGCGGTGGCCATGGTTCCCTGCGCCGTCCTGATGATGCTGCTCTACCGCCGGATCGGGCCGGTGCGGCTCGCGGTGCGCCTGGCCGTCTGCACGGCCGCGCTGCTGCTGGCGCTGGCGGCGTCCGGGCTGGCCGGCAGCCAGGTCTGGCTGACCGCGGCTGCACTCACCGCGACCCTGTTCGCCGTCAACACCATGGCGGCGATCTTCCTGCCGATCGCCGCCGACCTCGCCGAAACCCGCAAACGGGGCCGGGCCACCGGCACGGTGTCCTTCTTCAACCGGGTGGGCGGCCTCACCGGGCCGCTGCTGATCTCGCTGATCGTCTCCTCGGTGACCGACGTGCTGGTCGCCGTCGCCGTGCTCGCCCTGATCTGCGGCACGATCGCCTGGTACACCGGCCGCCGTCATCACCGGGTGACCACCGCGCCGGCACCGGGCGAACGGATGCCGGAGCGGTCCGGCTGAGCCGCCCTCACTGTTCCGCCATCCCGGCGGTGAGCGAAACCCGCGCGGCGCGGCGGGCCGGGAACGCGGCGGCCAGCGGGGCGGCCAGCACCGAGGCGCCCAGCAGGATCCCGAGCCGGCCCCACGGCAGCGTGAACAGCACCGGGGCGCCATCGCTCGACGCCACCCGGCTGATCAGCCACGCCGAGCCGATGCCGAGGACCAGCCCGCACGCCGCGCCCAGCACCGCGACGAACACCGACTCCACCGTCAGCGCGGCGCCGAGGCCGCCCCTGGTCAAGCCGAGCGCGCGCAGCAGAGCCGACTCGCGCGTGCGTTCCAGGACGGACAGCGAAAGCGTGTTGGCGATGCCGGCGAACGCGATCAGCACGGCCAGCGCGGTCAACGCCCACAACAGGTTCAGCGTGCTCCGCACCGGCGCCGCCAGCTGCTCCGCGAGGTCGGCCACGCTGTTCAGCTGGGCGAGCGGCGCGACGGCGAGCGCCCGTTCCAGCGCCGGCCGGACCACGGACTGGTCCGCGCCCGGGGAGAGCTTGAGCAGGACGCTCTGGTCGTAGCCACCGATGCTGCCCGGGTAGGCGATCGCGGGCATCTGGCCGAGCTCGACGACGGCGAGCCCGAGGTCGGCGCCCGGGGCGCGAACCGCGTCGTAGACCGCGACGATGCGCAGCGGGACCGGGTGGGCGCTGGGCCCGGCCGGCACGGTGTCGCCGACCGCGAGTCCCGTTTCCTTGGCCAGCTCGCTGCTCACGGCCAGCTCACCCGGGCCGAGCCGGTCGAGGCGGCCGGCCAGCACCGCGGGCCGCAGCAGGGTGCCCAGCGCGTCGCCGCGGACCGCGGTCATCCCGTAACCGCCGCGTGCGCCCAGGTCACCGGAGAACGACGTCCGGGGCGCGGCGGCGGCGACCCCGGGGACCGCCGCCAGGGTGTCCGCGAGCGTGGCGGGCAGCGGCTGGGTGCTGACCACGGACGTCACGGTGAAGTCCGCGGCGAGCTGCTGGTCGAGAGCCTGGCCCTGGCCGGCTTCGACGCCCGCCGTCACCGTGGTCGCCAGCGAGACGACGGCGAGCCCGATCGTGAGCGCGGCGGCGCTGGCCGCGGTGCGTTTCGGGTTGCTGTCCGCGTTGAGCGCGGCCAGTTTCGCGGGCCCGCCCAGCAGCGGGGCGAAAACCGCCCCGAGCGTCCGCACGATCGGCCCGGCCAGCAGCGGCCCCGCGGCCAGCACTGCCCCGAGCAGGGCGACCATGGCCACCACGGACAACGCCGCGCCGGTCTCCACCGAGGCGCCCACCGCGAAAGCGGCCGAGACGACGCCGGCCGCCAGCGACACGACGGCGGTCACCACGCGGGGCCGCCCGGCGCGCGCGGACTTGCCTTCGATCGGGGTCCGCAGCGCCTCGATGGGCGCGACGCGGGTCGCCGCCCAGGCCGGGAGGGCCGCGGCCGCCGTTGTCACCAGCACCCCGACCGCCAAGGCCGCGACGACCGTCCGGGCGGTGAGCGGGATGTGCACCGCCGCGTCGTGCCCGCCGACGATCGACTGCACCGCGGCGGCGACGCCGAGCCCGCCGAACAGCCCGGCCACGGACGCGACCAGACCGACCACCACGGCTTCGGCGAGCACGCTCGTGAACACCTGCCGCCTCGCGGCCCCGACACACCGCAGCAGGGCCAGCTCCCGCGCGCGCTGCGCGACCAGGATCGTGAACGAATTGGTGATCACCATCGCGGCGACGACCATCGCGAGCACCGCGAACGCGGTGAAGAACTTGGTCAGGCCGGCCGAGTCGGGCGCGGTTTCACGCAGCAATTGCGACGCGGCTTGCCGCCCGGTCACCACCGTGATGCCCTGACCGCCCACCGCGTGCTCCAGCGCGGCGACGAGCTGCGGCTGCGTGACCCCCGGCGCCGCGCGCACCACGATCTCGCCCAAGGCCGTCTTCGCCGACAGCCCGCGCACGGCTTCGGGCAGCAGGACCAGCTGGGCGCTGCCGACACCGGCGTCGGCCGGCCGGCTGAACTTGCCAACCAGGGTGAACGAGTGCGCGCGGCCGTCCTGGTCGAAGACGGTCACCGGCTGTCCGAGCGCGTAGCCGGCGGCGGCCTCCTGGTCCAGCACGGCCTCACCCTCCGTGCTGGGAACCCGGCCCTCGGTGAGGTCGAACGGGCGCAGTCGCTCGTCGGCGGACAGGGTGGTGGCCGCCATGTCCTTCGGCCGGCCCGAGGGGTCCCGCAGGGGCGCGCTCACCGTGGTGCGGCCGTCCGCCGCGGCGACCCCCGGCACCGCGCGGACTTCCGCCAGCGTCCGGTCGTCCAGCTCGATCCCGTGGCGGGTGGCGGTGATCGACGCGTCCACCCCGCGTGTCTCGAAAGCGACGGCGTCGCGGAGGCCGGCGCCCACGGCGTCGGAGAGGACAAACGATCCGGCGACGAAGGCCACTCCGAGCGCGATGGCGACGGCCGAGAGCAGCAGCCGCAGCGGCCGGGCCTTGAGCCCGGCGAACACGGTTCGCAGCATCACGCCCCCAATCCGGCGAGCGCGGCGAGCACGGTGTCCGGGGTGGGCCGCGCGAGGTGCGCGGCGACCCGGCCGTCGGCCAGGAGGACGCCGTGGTCGGCGTAGGACGCGGCGACCGGGTCGTGGGTCACCATCACCACCGTCTGGCCGAGTTCGCGGACCGACGTGCGCAGGAACCCGAGCACCTCGGCGCCGGAGCGCGAGTCGAGGCTGCCGGTGGGCTCGTCGGCGAACACCACGTCCGGACGGCCCACCAGCGCGCGGGCGCACGCCACCCGCTGCTGCTGGCCGCCCGAAAGCTCCGATGGCTTGTGCCTCAGCCGCTGGCGCAGGCCCAGCGTGTCGACGACCGTGGCGAACCACGCCGGGTCCGGGGTGCGGCCCGCGAGCCGCAGGCCGAGCCGGATGTTGTCCTCCGCGGACAGCGTGGGCAGCAGGTTGAACGACTGGAACACGAACCCGGCCCGGTTCCGCCGCAGCCGGGTCAGGGCGGCGTCGGACAGGCCGGTGAGGTCGGTCCGTCCGATCCGGACCCGGCCGCTGTCCACAGTGTCCAGTCCGGCGAGGCAGTGCATGAGCGTGGACTTGCCCGAGCCCGACGGGCCCATGATCGCGGTGAAGCGCCGCGCCGGGAAGCCGAGGGTCACCCGGTCGAGCGCCCGTACCGCCGCGTCGCCGCGGCCGTAGACCTTCACCACGTCCTCCACCCCGGCCGCGATGGCGTGATCCCCTGTGTTCCGGTGCATGCGCTCCCCTGGTCCGTGCGTCGGCGGGGCCGTCCGTCGCGGCCGCCACGGCGATCATCGCGGGGTGCGCCTGAACGGTTCCTGAACCACCTGAAGATCCGTTCAGGAACCCGCGGCGCCGTCTGGGAGGATCGGGGCATGCGGGTGCTGGTGGTGGAGGACGAGAAACGGCTGGCCGAGACCCTCCAATGGGGACTCGAGTCCGACGGTTACGCCGTGGACCTCGCCCGCGACGGCGTCGAAGGGCTCGAACTCGCGCAGCTGTACCCGTACCACGTGATCGTGCTGGACATCATGCTGCCGAGGCTGAACGGCTACCGCGTCTGCGCGGCGCTGCGGGAACGCGGGGTGCGCACGCCGATCCTCATGCTCACCGCCAAGAACGGGGAGTACGACGAGGCCGAGGCGCTCGACACCGGCGCCGACGACTTCCTCAGCAAACCGTTCTCGTACGTGGTGCTCACCGCGCGGCTGCGCGCCCTGACCCGCCGCGGCTCGGCCGGTTCCGCCGCGGCGCTGCAGTTCGGCGACCTGGTGCTCGACCCGGCGAAGCGGACGTGCCGGCGCGCGGGGCAGCCGGTGCAGCTGACCACCAAGGAGTTCGCGGTGCTGGAATGCCTGCTGCGCCACGACGGCGAGGTGGTGGCGAAACACGAGATCCTGGAACAGGTGTGGGACCTGGCGTACCGGGGCGACCCGAACATCGTCGAGGTCTACGTGAGCGCGCTGCGGCGGAAGCTGGACGCGCCGTTCGGCCGGCGCACCATCGCCACCATCCGGGGCGCCGGCTACCGGTTGATGGCCGATGAGTAGCCGGTGGCCGGTGTCGGTGCGGCTCAGCACCGCGCTTTCGGCGGTGCTGCTGTCCGCGGTCGTGTTCGCCCTGGGCTGGGCGGGCACCCGGGAGTTCCTGCGCGCCCAGCTGACCGGCAACGCCACCGGCGCGGCCCGCACGCAGCTGGACCGGATGGCCGACGCCTACCGGGTGGCGTCCCTCGGCGGCGGCCGGGCCGGGCTGGCCACGGCGATCTCGTCCGGCGACGCGATGTTCGAGGTGGTCGCGGAGTCCGGGCAGCCGGTGGTGAGCAGCAAGAACCTGCGTCACTGGGATCCCGCGCTCAAGCCCCCGTCGCCCGCACCAGTCGGGGCGCCGGCCGGGTGGACCACGACCACGGAGGTCACGCTGCACCCCGGCGACCATCCACAGTGGCGTGAGTACCGCACGTACACCGTGCTGGGGCGGGTGATCGACGACGTCCCGGCCACGCTGGTGGAGCCGTTCGGCCGCGAAGGATCCACTTTGGACGACGGGCTGACGGGCGCGGCTTCGGCGGAGCGCCACCGGCTGACGCTGTACGAGTTCGTGCTGCCGTGGGACACGATCCGGACGGTGCGCTCGTTCGACCACATGCTGGCGTTTTTCATCCCGCTGGCGGTCCTGCTCACCGCGCTGGTCGCCTGGTTCGCGGCCGGGCGGGCACTGCGGCCGGTGGAGGCGATCCGCCGGGAGCTGGGCGAGGTCAGCGGGAGCCAGCTCGGCCGCCGCGTGCCGGTACCGCCGTCCGGCGACGAGGTCGCCCGGCTGGCCGTGACCACGAACACGACCCTCGAACGGCTGCAGCACGCGCACGAGCAGCAGGAGCGGTTCGTCGCCGACGCCAGCCACGAGCTGCGCAGCCCCCTCGCGAACCTGCGGGCCGGACTGGAGGTCGCGCTCAAGCACACCGACCGGGTGGACTGGCCCGCGGTCGCGCAGCGGTCCCTGCTCGACGTCCAGCGCCTGCAGCGCATCACGGCGGACCTGCTGCAGCTCGCCGCCGACCCGGCCGGGACGCCCGCCCCCGCCGAGGTCGTCGACCTCGCGGACGTGGTGGCCGAGCAGGTGGCGGAATACGCGGTGGGCCCCGGCGGCGCGGCGGTACGGTCCGTTGTGGACGGTCCGGCGCGGGTGCCCGGCGAGCCCGTGCAGCTCGAACGCCTGCTGCGCAACCTCCTGGACAACGCGGTGCGGCACGCGCACTCGTCGGTCACCGTCCACCTCGGCCGGACCGCGGACGAGGTCGTCCTCGAAGTGGCCGACGACGGACCCGGCATCCCCGCGCCGGACCGCGAACGCGTCTTCGACCGCTTCGCCCGCCTCGACGACGCCCGCGCCCGAGACGCCGGCGGCTCGGGCCTCGGCCTCACGCTCGCCCGCGACATAGCCGCCCGGCACGGCGGCTCCCTCCGGGTGGAGGACAGCGCGACGGGAGCCCGGCTGGTCGCCCGGCTACCGGCCGCGTGAGAACGAGCCCCCTGGTTACGTCCCGGCGGCGATCCACGCGGCCACCTGAGCCCGCGACTTGAACGACAGTTTCGCCAGCACGTGCTCCACGTGCCCTTCCGCGGTCCGCTGCGAGATCACCAGCCGGGTGGCGATCTGCTTGTTCGTCAGGCCTTCCGCGATCAGCCCGGCGACCTGCTTCTCCCGGCGAGTCAGCCGTGGCTCGCCATCCCGCGCCCGCACGGCCTCGTCGCACGCGAACGACAGCACGTCCGCGACCGACATCTGCTCGCCCAGCGCATGGCATTGGCCGAACGCCTTCAGGCCCAGCGCCGACTGCAGGCGCTCGACGTACCCGTCGTGGATGTCCAGGAGCTCCACCGAGCCGAACAGCGGATGCCCGATCGACGCCCACAACGCCTTGGCGGCGCCGAGGAGCTGGGCCGCCCGGCGGGAAGCGCCCGCTTCACACGCGACCCACGCCAGCAGCTCCGCACACGCCGACATACCGAGCCGGTCGTCGAGCGCGTTCTTGGCCCGCAGCGAATCGCCGAGCGCGACCGCGGCCGATTCGAACCGGGCGAGTGTCCAGTACGCCAGGCCGCGCACCCAGTGCGCCCAGGACAACGCCCACAGCTCACCGTGCGCCTCGCTCACCGCACCGCTGTCGTCGCACAGTTCGAGAGCCCGATCGGCCTTGTCGATCAGGCACGACACGAAACCGAGCTGCGCCGTCGCGAGCACCGTCAGCGAGTTCACCACCCCGCTGCGCCGGTGGGACCGGACCGCCTCCTCCAGCAGCACCTCGGCCTCTTCCAGGTTTCCCTTGAACTGCTCCGCCGAGCCACGGAACTGCTGGCAGTACGCGCGGGCCATCGGGTCGTCCAGCTGCGCGGTCAGGGCGAGGCAGTCGCCGAAGCTGGCCATCGCCGCCGTGTTGTCACCTTGGGTCATGGCCACGTACCCGTTGACCCACAACGCCTTGACCTTCTCCCGCGAGGGCTCGACGGCGGTCTCCAGCACCCGGCCGAGCCAGTACCGGCCGTCCTTGAGGTGACCGCAGGCGTTCCAGAAGAAGACGAGGGCGCCCGCCATGCGCAAGCCCGTCAACGACTCCCCCGGCGTCGCCAGGCAGAAGTCCAGCGCGGCCCAGAAGTTGGCCTGCGCGTTCTGCAGCCTCGCGCACCAGAGCACCTGGTCCCGGCCGAACCAGCGATCCTCGCTGCGCTCCGCCAATTCGAGGTAGTAGTCGCGATGCCGGCGGCTCAGCACGACGTCCTCACCCGCCGCCACGAGCCGTTCGTGGCCGTACGCCTTGATGGTCTCCAGCAAGCGGTACCGGGATTTCTCGTCCGTGCCCTCGCACAGCACGATCGACTTCTCGACCAGTCCCGAAAGGACCTCGAAGACGTCCTCCCGCTCGATCTCGCCGCCGGCGCACACCTCCTCCGCGTCCGGCAGGGCGAAGGAGCCGGCGAACACCGAAAGCCTGGACCACAGGCACTTCTCGCGCTCGGAGCACAGGTCGAAGCTCCAGTCCACCGCGGCGCGCAGGGTCTGGTGCCGGGCCGGCCCGCCGCGGTTTCCGGTGCTCAGCAAGCGATACCGGTCTTCCAGGCGAGCGACGATCTGCTCCAGTGAGAGCGCCCGCAGGCGCACCGCGGCCAGCTCGATGGCCAGCGGCAGGCCGTCCAGCCGCCGGCACAGCTGAGCGGCCATGGCCCGGGAAACCGGCCCGATGGTGAACTCGGGGCGCACCGTCCGGGCCCGTTCTTCAAGCAGCTCCAACGCCTCGTAGCCATAGACGTAGCCGCCCCGGGCCGGGGCCACGTTCGCCAGGTCCGGCATGGACATCGGCGGCACCGGCCAGCTGTGCTCCCCCAGCACCCCCAGCGGCTCACGGCTGGTCGCCAGTACGACAACCCCGCCGGCCGAACGCAGCAGGTCGCTCACAAGCCCCGCGCACGCCTGCAGCAGGTGCTCGCAGTTGTCCAGGATCAGCAACAACTCCCGCTCGGCCAGATACTCGGCGAGGGCGGCCTGCGGCGAGAGCGCGGACTGGTCCGGCACGCCGAGTGCCTCCGCGATGACGTTCGCGACCAGAGCCGGCTCGGACGCCCGCGCCAGGTCGACGAACCACGCCCCGTGGGCGAACCCCTTGGCCAGCCCCTGGCCGACGCGGCGCGCGAGCCGGGTCTTGCCCACCCCGCCCACCCCGACGAGCGTGACCAGTCTCGTCGAGGAGAGCACGATCTTGAGCTCCGCGATCTCCTTGCGGCGCCCGATGAAACTGGTCAGGTCGTTGTCGAGAGTGGTACTTTGTGGACACACAGGCACTCACATCCCTTACCGGCGCACCGTTGCGCGGGCGTGAGAGATTCTAACCCATTGACCGGCCCCACCGGAATTCCCCGGCGCGGGAAATGTCGCGGGCCTCAGCCCCCGACCAGTTCCGCGACATCCTGGCTCGCGCAGACCGTGCACGCCGTGAAGGACTCGTCCTCGGCTTCCTCCAGGGTCAGCTGCTCGACATCCTTGCCGTCGAGCAGCCGGCATCCGGTGACATGGAAGCGCATTCGCCCCGGCACCACGAAAACGACATCACTATCCTCGGCCGCCACGCTGTCCGGCTGTTCCACGATCTCGAGGTCGACACCGTCCACGGTTTTCGGTTCCGCCTTGGCCGCCTTCCAGCGTCGCCAAGCCTGTACCAGCACCAGCACGAAGCCCGCCGCCGAAAGACCCAGCGCGACGTAGACCAGCACCACTTGCTCCAGCAGCCAGCCGAGCCCGAGGCAAACCCCGGCCGCCACCGCCATCATGAGAGCCAGCATCATTCTCCTCCTTTTCTGACCTATTGACCGTCCGCGGGCGGCGCGTCCGGATCGGACGGCAGGTACTCGGGGGCGTACTCCACCTTCGCGGCCTTGATCCGGGTGACCAGGAAGTCGTCCCAGACCTTGAGTTTCGCGTCATTGTCCAATTTGGTCTTGACCGCGTCCTTCACCTGGTCGAAAGCCATGGGGCTGCCGGGATGGACGGCGCCGACCCGCCCCACGTTCCAGCCCTGCTGGGTCTGCACCGGGCCGAACACCGCCCCCGCCGGCGCCGCGAAGGCCGCCTTCGCGTACGCCGGGTCGAGCTGGCTCGCGGCCACCTTGCCCAGCGAGCCGCCGTTGCCCTTGGTGCTGCCGTCGATCGAGTACTGCCCGGCCAGCGCCGGGAAATCCGCGCCCGAGCGGGCCTGCTGGGCGACGAGCTGTGCTTGGTCGGACGACGACACGACGATGTTGGCGAGGTCGCGCTGCTCGGGCGAGACCATCTGCGCGCGGTTGGCGTCGTAGTAGTGCTGCGCGTCCGCATCGGTGGTGGCCTTGACGCCGGCGGTGGCCTGCTGGAACAGCCGCGCGCCCGCCTGCTGCCGCTTGACCTCGTCCAGAACGTCCTTTTCGGACAGACCGTGGGCGCCCAGCTGCTGGACGAAGGTCTTGCGGTCGGTGCCGTTGTCGCTGACCAGCTTGTCGAGCTGGTCGCTGGCGGCCTTGTCGGCGATGACAATGCCGGCGCCCCGGGCCACGTCGTCGACGACCATGCTCACCGCGACCGCCTTGGCCACCGAGCGGCGGAACCGGTCCGTTCCGGCGGGGTCCGGAGGTTGCTGCACCCCATAAAGAAGTTCCATCAGATTCACCCGCTGCTGGAGCTGTTCCTGTGACACCACGGTGTCGCCGGTACGGAACACCGCCCCGGCCGGCAGCTCGTCGAGCGCCCGCACGATCAGGTTCCCGCCCGAGCCGCCGGCGATGGCGACCAGCGCCGCCGCGAGCACGCCCTGGGCCCGAAGGCCCGACGGCACCACTGTCCATCGCCGGAAGAACCCGGAGACCCGGAGTTTCACTCCCTACACCTCCACCAGTTCGGCTTTCGAAGGAGCCGCCGCCCGCTTGCCGGACACCGGCTTTCGGCCCAGCGACACACACGCGAGGGCGGCCAGGTAGGACACCACGACGGTCGCGGCCAAGGTGAGCCCGAACTCACGCAGCAGACCGATCCGCGACAGCGCGAGCACCAGGTACCCGAGCGCCGACGTCACGCAGGCCCACCGCACCGCCCGTCTCGGGCGGGTGTCGTCGAGCAGCAGGATCGTGAACTCGCTGGCCGTGACCGTGGCCAGCGAGCCCAGTGCCACCGTCAGCGGGCTGAGCGACTGGCCGGCGGCCCACAGACCGGCGATCGTCCAGCCGGTGGCGAGCACCGCCGCGAGGACGGCCCGCACCGCGTCGGCCCGCCGGCGCAAACCGCACAGGAGCACGATCCCCGCCGCGGCGACCCCCGCGAGATTGGCCGGATACCGGTCCCAGCGCACCAGGTCGTAAGCCCGGGAGGCGGCCACCGGCAGGCCCACCACGTCCGCGTGCGCGCCGGGCGGCGGGGGCGGCAAGGACGCGCGCACGTCGTCGAGCAGCTGTGTCTGCTTCCCGAGGTCCTGCAGCTTCAGCCCGAACGTGAGCAAGGCCTGCGTGCCGTCCGGTGACAGCACGGACGAGGTGAGGTACGGCGGCATCAGCTGCAGCCCGGCGGCGATCTCCCCCGAGGTGGGCGCGTCGCCGAGAAAGCCGAGCAGGTCCGGTGCCGTGATGATCGGCCGGAGCCGGTCGCCGAAGCGCGCGATCACGACGTCCTGCGCCTGGCTGAGCCATTTCAGCGCCGCCGGGCTCTGGGCGTCACCGCCGCGCAGCACCACGCTGACCTCACCGGAGGAACCGAGCACCTGTTCGGCATAACGAGCTTCGTCCAGCGCCGAGAGCCCGCGCGCGACATCCTCCGGGCTCGCCCGGACGTCCAGGCGCGGCAGCACCACCCAGCCGACCGCGGCGACCGCCACCAGGCACCCGGCCAGTACCCATCGCCGGCCCCCGCCGATGGTGCGGACCCGGTCGCCGGGCTCCGGCGGCGACGGCGCGAACCGGCGGCCGAGCAGCAACGTCGCGCCCACAGTGAGCAGGACACCCAGGCCCAGCGCGAATCCGAGCTCACGGACGAAGGGCAGTGGCGAGATCGCCAGGGAAAGGAAGGCCGCCGCGCTCGCGGCCGACATCACGATCACCTTGCGCCGGTCGGCCACCATGCCCAGGTACAGCGGGAACGAGCTGCCGATGCCCAGCAGCAGCGGCAGCAGCACGATGGCGCCGAACGACATCGCGACGCCCGCCCAGCCGAACGCCGCCAGGGTCAGCACACCCCCGATCAACGCGGCCGCCAGCGGCCACAGCCGGCGCAGCAGCCGCTCTTTCCGGCCGGTCAGCAGGAACCGGCCGAGCAGCACCACGACGGCCAGCGCGCCGATCAGCGGGATCTCGCCCACGGCCTCGTCGGTCACCGCCGAGGTGACCACGGGGACCCCGGTGACGGTGACCCGGCTGGTCGTCAGCCCGGCGTGGCCGACCGTGTCGCGGACCGCGGCCACCAGGCGCCGCGTGCCCGGCTCGTCCAGGCCCTCGCGCGGCCGCACCAGCACCGAGACCGCGTTCGGCCCCGGCACGACGAAATGCCAGCGGGGGCGCGGGTTTCCGGAGCCGTCGTAGATCACGTTCCGCACGAAGCCCGGGTTGTTCGTGGTCGGCAGCCCGGCCGGCAGGCCACGCACGAGCAGCGCCCCGTAACGCCGGTCGAATTCCGCGACCGCGGCGTCCCCGGCGGCCTTGACCGCACTCGCGGACGAGCCCTTCCCCTGCGCCTCGCTCTCGGCCTTCGCCCGCAGCCCGTCCCGCGTCCCGCTCAGCCGCGCGAGCATGTCCTGCGAGGTGATGGCGAGCTGGTTCATGATCGTCGCCGGGCCGTAGACGGTCGCGACATCGGGCAGGTGGGCCAGCGCCCCTTCGAGCCGCATGAGCGCGGGCAGCCGGCCGTCGCCCAGCAGAAGTCCTTGGGGCTGCGGGGATTCCAGCAGGACGACGATCGGGTCGCCGCCGAAGGTCCTGGCGTTGTCCCCCAGCGCCGCGACCGTGGCGTCCCCGGCGGGGAGGAAGGAGCCGACCGTCGTCTCCACCCGGAGCCTCAGGAGCCCGGTGGCCGCGGCCGCGAGCGCGGCGAGGGCCAGGGCGGCGCCCACCACCCGGACGCCGATCGTCCTGCGGCCCATGGGCACCGATCCCTTCCCTGTGACGGCGGTCACCGTAACCGCCGCCGCGGTGGATAGTCAACAACTCCTGGTACTCAGTTCCCGATCCTGTCCAGGATCACCCGGGTGCGAGTGCGGCGGGCAGCAACGACCCGAGCCGCACCAGCGCCCGGTGCTGCAGCTGCCGGACGGCGATCTCGGTGCGGTTCATCAGCTTCGCGGTCTCGGCCACCGAACGGCCATCGTGGAATCGCAGGTCGAGGCACCGGCGCTGGGCCTGGTTGAGCAGCGCGACGCACTTGCCGACCTCGGCGGCGATCCACTTCCTGGTCAGCTGGTCCTCGAACGGCTCGTGGTCCACCGGCCCTTCGGGCACTTCGCCCAGCACCACCAGGCGCCGGGACCGGGCCGACTTCCGGTCGTCGAGGATGACGTTCTTCGCCACCCGGAACAGCCACGGCACCACGCTGTCCTGCCGCTGCTTCAACGTCATCACGTGCCGCGCCGCCCGGAGGAAGGTCTCGCTCACGAAGTCCTCGGCGGTGGCCGGGCTCACCGACCAGGTGCGGACGTAGTGGTACACGTCGCGATGACAGCGGCGATACACCTCGGCGAGCCAGTCGGCATCGGAGATCGCCTGTGTGGACACACTCATCTCAGCCTCCAGCGGGTTCGAGCCGGGTGAACGAGCGCCCGTCGGGGGCCAGGCTCTGCCCTGGCGCCGGATACGGGTTGCGGTTGGTCAGGATCGCCGGCAGCGGCACGGGCACGCCCTTGACGATGCTCTCGTTGCCCAGGTCCGGTTCGAGGCGGAAGAAGTGGATGCCCGCCTCGTCCACATAGTTGAGCATCGCCCCGAAGTTGGAGAAGAACGCGCCCAGCTCCGGCCCGTACGGGGCGAGGTAGCCCAGCATCGGGTTCAGGTGGGTCATGGTCGTCCGCAGCTGGGGAACCAACGCCGAAGCGTCGCCGGCGAGCGTCGGCACCCGGTCCAGTGTGGACGGTGCCTCGTGCAGCGTGGCCGTGAGGTCCGGGAGGAGGCCGCGCAGGTCCTGCGTGGTCGCGGGCAGTTGCTGCAACGCGGTCGACAGCGCGGGCGCCGCCTGGTTGAGGTCCGCCGCGACCGGGCTCAGTGCGGACGACAAGTCGCGCAGGCGGCCGGTGGCGGTCTGCGTGCTCGCCAGCAGCGGCGGGAGCTTCCGCACGGTGTCGGTCAGGTTCTGCTTCTGCCCGCTGGTGGCCGTCGTCAGCTTCTGCGCTTCTCGCACGAGGTCCCCGATCTGCCCCTCACCGGTGTTCAACGCGTCGAGCACCACCGTGGTCTGCTGGGCGAGCGCGGTGAGGTCCTTGGACTGGGCCGCGACGGCGTCGATCGCGGTGTAGCCCTGGCGGCCGAGCGCCCCCAGGCCGGACAACGCGCTCGACACGTCGTCCTTGGTGCCCGCGGTCGCCGCGCCCGCGGTGCGCAGCACGCTGCCCAGCGCGTCCCGGGTCTTGGGGTCGAGCGAGTTCACCACGTCGCGCAACTGCACCGCGGGCTTGACCGCCGAAGCCGCCAGCCGCGTTCCCGACGGCAGTTCCGCGCCCGTGCCGTCCTGCACGTCCACATAGGACTCACCGGCCAGGGACTTCGCGCCGACCCGCACCGTCACGCCCTCGTGCAACGGCCCCGCCGACGGGTCGAGGCCGACGACGACCGTCGCTTTCCCGTTCCCGTTCGACACGTCCTCGACGCGTCCCACCCGGACACCGGCGATGTCGACGTCGCCGACCGGGATCAGGTTGTCGACGTCGCCGGTTTCGAAGGACATCGTGTAGTCCGCCGCCTGGAACGGGCCCGTGACGCCCGCCCGGTCGAACAGGTAGCCGAGGTAGACCAGGGACAGCACGAAAAACGCCCCCAGCACAACGAGTTTTCGCACCGTTCCGTTGAAGATCCTCATGGGTGGCTCCCACCGGTGTTGCCGCCGTGTGTGCCCGGGAGCACGCCGGCGTCGGGCAGCGGGACCGCGACGTGGCCGCGGATGAAGCCGCCGTTGGCATCCGAAAGACTGAACGCGCCGTTGGTGTTGTAGATGAAGGCCTGCAGGTCGCCCAGGTAGGAGACCAGCAGGGCCGAGTCGGGGATCAGGTCCCGCGTGACCGGTTCGAGGTCCGCGAGCGAGCGGTGCGCGTCATCGACCAGGGGGCTGACGTCGCGGACCACGGGGCCGGCCGCGGAGACGACCGGCTTGGCCGCGGCCACGGTCGCGCCGAGGTTGTCCACGGTGCCGCCCAGCTTGCGCAGGGTGTCCGGGAGCTGGGCGGACGCCTGGTCGAGGTGGTCGAGCACGGGGTTGAGCCGGTCGGTCAGGCCGCTCACGCCGTCCATCGCGCGGCGCAGCTCGCCCGTGGTGCCGGGCAGCTCCGCCAGCGTCGCCCGCACATCGTCGTTGTGGCGGGCGAGCACGGAAAGCGTGGACTGGGTGGAGTCCAGCAACTCCGCCAGCCGCGCGTCGTTGTGCCCGACCGCACCACTGATCTGGGTCAGCCCAGTCACGAGTTTGGCGATGTTGTCCCGCCGCGCCGCCAGCGCGTCCAGCACCGGTTTGACGGCCACCATCGTGCCGTCGGCGGCGCTGAGCCCACCCGGCAAGGTGGCGGGGGCGTTCGCGAGCGCGACGTCGGAGGCCGACAGCAGGTTCGTCAGCGCGGCCCGGCTGCGGTCGTCGAGGTGGTCGAGCACCTCGTCGGGCTGGACCGGCCGCTCGGTCTGGCCGACCGGGATCACCCCGTCCGGCGGCAGCGCGGGCTGCGGCGGCCCGCCGGGGTCGACCTCCACGTACATCTCGTTCAGCGGGTTGGTGGGCCGCAGGACCAGGTGCGCGTTGCGGTAGATGGTGTTCCCGGGTTCGAGCGACATCGTCAGGCGGGCGGTCCCGTCGCCGGTCACCGCGCTGCCGGTGATCTGCCCGACCTCGACCCCGGCGATGCGGACCTTCGGCTGCTGGCCCGGATTGATCGCCGGCGCCTGGGCGAAGTCCGCCGAGAACACGTACCGGTCGGACCAGGGCAGGATGAACCGCTGGTTGCCGAGGATGACGGACGCGCTGACCACGCCGAGCGTGATCAGGACGATCACGGTGAGCACGTTGCGCCCGAGCCCGGGCACGGTGCGGACCCGTTCCCACGTCCGGCGGAGCGAGAATTTCTTCTTCACCGCATGACTCCTAGTTCGATCGCAGGGGGATCGGCGGGAGGGCGCCGGGCAGGACCTGGCCTTGGCCGGGCGAGGTCGCCGGCTGCGGGCGGTAGGTGTCGCCGGAGTTGCCGGGCGGCGGCAGGAGCTGCACCCCGCCGGGCAGCAAACCGAGTGACTGCAACAACTTCGCCGTACCGGGGTCGTTGCCGCCGACGCTCGAAACGCCCGCGCCGAGGGCGAGGCCGAGCATGCGCCCGTTCTTGTCGCCGTACTGGGACAAGTTCGCCGTGTGGGCCGCGAGGTAGCCCACCTCCTGATAGAACAGGTGACCGGTGCCGCCGTCGCCGGCGTACGCACCGGTCCCGCTCCAAGGCGACAGCACGGTTTTCGCGATCGGGCCGTTCACGCGGTCCAGCACCGGCCCGCGGACGTTGTCCAACGTCGACGTCGCCCCCGCGGCGGTCGGCACCAGCTCGTCCACCACCGGGCGGACCTGGGCGAGCAACGGCCGCAGATCCCGCACCAGCGGCAGGGCCTGCTCGACGACGGGGTTGGCTTTCTCCAGCAGTGGCGCCAGTTCCTTGACCGCGGGCGCCGCCTTGCCCGCGACCGCGGTGACCCGGTCGAGGCTCCCGCTCAGCGCGTCGAGCCCATTGCGGGTCGAGCCGAGCGTGGCGGGCAGCTGGCCCACCGTGTCGGCGAGCGGGGCGCGCTGCGCGGCCAGGGTCGCGCTGACGTCCCGCAGCGAGTCGATCACGCCCGACAGCTGCCCTTCCTTGCGTGTCATCGTGCCGGCGGCCGAGTCCAGGTCGGGCACGAGCTGGTAGAGGTCCTCCTGCGGACGGGTACCCCGCAGCGCGGACAGCACGTCGTTCGCGGGGGCGAGCGCGCCCGGGGCGTCCCGGACCAGATCGCCCGCAGCGGCCCCGGCCCCGGCCTTCAGCGCCTCGTCCGTCAGCCGCGTGCTGTCCTGCACCGACTCCCGGGCCCGGCCGGGGAGCGTGGCCAGCACCTGGTCCAGCTCGACCGGGACGGACGTGCGCGCCACGGGGATGGGCTGGGCGGTGTCGTACGCCTGCCGGGCCCCGCCGGGCACCAGCTCCAGGTAGTAGTTGCCGCCGAGCAGCGTGGTCGGCCGGATGATCGCCGACGGCCGGCTGCCCAGCTTGCCCACGGTGCCGTCGTCCACCTTCATCGTCACCAGGGAGTGCCCCTGCGCGGCCTTGCCGACCTCGGTGACCTTGCCGACCACCACCCCCGCGACCTTCACGTCGGACTTGTCCGGCTCCAGCCGGTAGTCCCGGACGAACTCCGCGCGGACGGCGTCGCCCGAGGAGAGCGACGTGGCGATCCGTTCCTTCTGGTACACGGCGAACAGCGCGCCGACGACGAGGATCAGCAGGACCGCTCCGAGCACCACCGGCTTGCGCACCCTCGATGCCATCAGTTGTTCCCTCCCGGCAGGATGTTCACCGGCGACTGCGTGTGCTCCCGGTCGGCCTGGCCGGGAGCGGGGTAGGCGTCCTGGCCCTGCAACGGATCCGGCAGCAGCCCGCCGGTGGCCGCGGACAGGCCCTCCACCGCGACGCCCACCCGTGCCCCGTGCACTCCCGGTGAGACCTCTGTGGACACCATGCTTTCGATGCGCCGGAAGAACTCGACGACCTGAGTGCTGTACGGCGCCAGGGTGTTCACCGGCGAAGCCAGGTCCACGAGCCCGCGGGACAGCGCCGGGGCGAGGGGGCGCGCGTCGGCCAGCACCCCGGTCAGGTCCGCGATCGCCGGCACGGCCTTCTGCGACACACCCGGCACCGCGCCGAGCGGGGTCGGCGCCTCACGCAGCACGCCGCGCAGATCGGGGGTCGCCTGTCCCAGTGCCTGCGCTCCCGGCCGCACCGCGGCCAGCGTGCCCCGCAGATCGTTCAGCGGCCGGCTCAGCGAGTCGAGCCCGGCCTTCGCGTCGGTCAGCGTCCTGGGGAGCTTCCCGACCGTGTCCTGCAACGGTTTGCCGTTGTCCACGGCGAGCGCGCCCGCCGTGTCGCCGGCTTGCTTGACCAGGTCGGCCAGCTGCTGCTGGTGCCCCTGGAAGGAGCCGGCCAGCTGATCGGCCCGCAGCAGCAGGCCGGGCAGGCCCGCCTCCGGCGCGGTCAGCGCCCCCGCCGTCGTCCCGAGCCCGGTCAGCTCGGCGGGCGCGTGCTCCAGGAAGTCGTGCAGGTCCTGGCTGTGCCCCGCCGCGCCGTCGCCGACCTCCCGGACCGTGCCGGTCAGCGCGTCTCGGGTCGGGGGGTCGAGAACGTCGAGCACCTGGTCCAGGTCGGCCGAATCCACGTTGCGGTCCGGCGGGATGACGCGGTCTCCCAACGGCCCCGCGCCGGCGTGCCCACGGTCGAGCTCCACGAGCTTCTTCGCCAGTGCCGACTGATCCCAGACAGCGGCACGGGCGTCGGCGTACACGGGCACCGTGCCGTCGAGTTCGAGTGTCACGACGGCTTGCTGGCCGTCGTAGCGCAGGTCCGCCACGCGGCCGATGCGGGAGCTGTTCTCGCGGACGTCGTCGCCGACTTTGAGCGGGGCGCCGACGTTGTGGAAAGCGGCCCGCACCACCGTTTTGGGGGCTCCGGGCACCCCGGAGCTGGCCGTCATGCCGAACAGGATGGTCACGGCGAGCACCGCGAGACCGACGAGCCCGATGCCGAACGAGCGGGTGGTGGCCGAGCGCATCACAGGCCTCCGAGCAGTTGGTCGAGCAACGAGCTCTCCTGGTTCCCGGTCAGGCCGGTCGCACTGCCCGGGTCACCCGCCGGCGGCCCGGCCGGAGCGGGGAGGTTGAGCAACGGCGGCGGCTGCTGGGGCTTCTGTTGTGGCTGCGCCGGTGGCGCCTGCGGCGGGGCCGCGTTCGCCGGGCCCAGCCCGACGCCGGGGATCTGCAGCAGCGATTTCGGTGTGGTGACCACGAATGCGCGGAAGTAGTTGCCCAGCGCGTCGCGGCCGTTGGTGCTCATCGCCCAGTACTTCACGAAGTCCAGCGCGGTGCCCAGCGCGGGCGTCAGGTCGCCGACCAGCCGGTGCGCCGAAGCGCTCACTCCGGGCAGCACGGCCCCGCCGGGCCCCAGGTCCCGCACCACCGGCGCGGCCTGGTCGAGGAGCGCCTTCGCGCGATCCAGCACGGCCGGGAGTGAGGACAGCGCCGGATCCGCGCTGTCGGCGAAGGTGTTCAGCTCGGTCGTGATCGCGCTGAGGTTGTCCGTCACCGGGCGGACGGAATCCAGGGCCGGGATGCCCTGTTCGGCCACCCCGGCGGTCTCCGACAGCACCTGCCGGGCGGTGCGCAGCGTGCCCGGCAGCTGGCCGAGCGCGTCCTGCATCGCCTGGCGCTGCGCCGCCACCGCGGCCAGCATCCGGTTGCCGGCGTCGACGGCCTGGTCGAGGTTCTGGCCGTTGCCGCTCGCCAGTGCCTGCGCGACCGGCGTGGCCCGGTCGACCAGCTGGCCGAGCACCGCGTTCTGCTGGTTCAGCACGTCCGCGAGCTGATGGGTGTCCTGCATGGCCGGGGCGAGTGCTTTCAGCGCCGCGTCGATGTCCTGACCCTGCCCCGCGGCGCCCTCGCCGAGCGTCGTCACCAGCGCGGCGAGCGCGGTGCCCGTGGGGTCGTCGACCGAGTTGAGCACCTCGTCCAGGTCCACCGCCCGGCTCGTGTGGTTCGCCGCGATCACCCCCTGGCTCAGCACCGGCGCCTGCGGCGAACCCCGGTCCAGGTCGATGTAGCGCTCACCGAGCAGCGTGACCGGGCGGATCTTCGCGGTCGCGTCCTGGTGCAGCGGCAGCACGGCCGGGTCCAGCTCCATGCGCACGGCCGCCTGGCCGTTGCGCAAGGTGACCGAGTCGATCTCGCCGACCTCGATGCCGCCCATGCGGATGAGGTTGCCGGGGATCAGCGGGCTCGCGTCGGCGAACATCGCCGTCAGCCCGACCTTGTCCGAGCTCGGCCGCGACACCAGGTACCCCGCCGCGGCCGCCGCCACGACCAGCACGACGGCACCGATCCGGAGGCTACGTTTGACCACAGTCTTCATCGCGGTGCGCTCCCATTCGCGTCGGCCCACGGCTGTCCGGAGGCCATCCCCGGGGCCGGGGTGGAGCTCGGCCCGCCCTTGAGGCCTGCGTTCACCCCCGGGTTGTCGTCCAGCACGCTGGTGCTGACCTGCACCACGCCGTGGAAGTAGTGGCCTTGCGCGTCGTAGTTGGCGAAAGCCGCGCCCCAGTTGGACAGCCAGCCCATCAGGTCGGGGGTGTAGGGCCGCAGGAACGCCACGGCGGGGTTGAGCTGGGTGGCGGCCTGGGTGATCCCCGGCAGCACCCCGTGCGCGCTGTCGAGCAACGCCGGTGTCGTCTGCAGCAGGGCGGTCGCGGACCGCAGCGTCGGGCGCAGGTCGGCGATGGCCGGTCGCAGGTCGGTGAGCAGCGGGCTGAGGTTGCGTGCCAGCGAAGTCAGCTGTTTCGTCGCCGGCTGCGCATCCTGCAACAGCGGCACGGCGGCGTCCACGGCGCCCGGCACCCGGTCCACGGCCTGCTGCGCACTGTCCAAAGTGGAGGGCAACGCGCCCAGCGCCTGCTGCAGCTGGGACTGCTCGGCCGCGAGCGTGTCCGTCGCACTGGTCAGGTTGCCGATCACCTGGCGCACCTGCTGCTGGCGCGCGACGACCGGGTCCATCAGCCGGCGCAGGTCGGTGATCAGGTTCTGGATCGCGGGGCCGTCCTGGCCGACCGCCTTGAGCACCGCGCCGAGTTCGTTCACGGCGGGACCGGCCGTGCTCAGCGTCGCCTTGATGTCGTCCGGATGGGCTTTGAGGCTCTGGTCGAGTTGCTGCACCACCGAGTTCAGATGCGACCGGGTCCGCGGGTCCAGCGCGGCCAGCACCTGGTCGAGCTCCACCTGCTCCCCGCCCGCGGGCAGCATCGCCCCCGAAGGGACCACCGGGTTGGCGGCCGGGCCGGGCGTCAGCGACACGACGCGCTCCCCGAGCAGGCCGCGCCACTGCACCTGGGCCGTGCTGCCCGCGTGCAATGGCGCGTGGGCGTCGTCGACCGAGACGGTCACCAGCGCGCTGCCGTCGCGCGTGGCCAGGCCGGTGACCTGCCCGACCTCGCTGCCGCTGATCTCGACCCGCGAACCGTCCAGCAGATTGGCCGCGTTCGGCATCACCAGCTGGATCTCGTATCCGTGCTGCTGCGCGGCCAGCAGGTAGCCGCCACCGACGACGGCGACGGCCAGCACCGCGGCGCCGGTCAGCCACTTCGTGACGCCCATGTCAGTCCATCCCCAGTGGACCGACCGAGTCGCCGGCCAGGAACTGCCGCACGAACGGGTCTTCCGAGGCGAACGCGTCGTCGGCCGCGCCGTAGTAGACCACCCGGCCCTGCCAGATCAGGCCGACGTAGTCGCTGACCTTGCGCGCCGTGCGGATGTCGTGCGTGACCACGACGTAGGTGCCCTGGTCGTCGGCGTGCACCTTGAGGATCACGTCGTTGAGCAGGCTGGTGCGCACCGGGTCGAGGCCGGAGTCCGGCTCGTCGAACAGCACGATCTCCGGGTTGAGCACCAGCGCCCTGGCGAACCCGGCGCGCTTCTTCATGCCGCCGGAGATCTCGTTCGGCGCCTTCTTCTCGGCGGCCTCCAGGCCGACCTCCTTGAGCCGCTCCATCACGATCTCGCGGATGTCGGCCTCGGGCAGGTCGGTGTGCTTGCGCAGCGGGAAGGCGACGTTGTCGTAGACGTTCATCGAGCCGAACAGCGCCCCGTCCTGGAACAGGACGCCGAACCGCTTGCGCAGCTCGGCGCGTTCGCGCTCGCGCACCTTCCAGATGTCCTGGCCGAAGATCTCCACGGTGCCCGAGTCCGGTTCGAGCAGGCCCACCATGTGCTTGAGCAGCACGCTCTTCCCGGTGCCGGACGGGCCGAGGATCGTGGTGACGGCCCGTGGCTTGAACTCCAGCGTGAGCCCGCGCATGACCTGGAACGAGCCGAACGACTTGTACAGGTCCCGGACCGTGGCGACCGGCCCCGTCCCGCTGTCCTGCGGGACAGCCGGGAGCACGTCGGTGCTGTGCCCACCGCGACTCTGCGGATCCATCGGAACTCCTCAACGCCACCGCGGGCGGTCTAGTTGGCTATCGGGGTCTGGATGCTCGTGCCGAAGAACAGCTGGTAGAGGATCGCCGCCGCGCCGGACACGATGATCATGTTGACCATCATCGATTTCGCGGTGTTGCGGCCGACGCCGACGGGGCCGCCGGAAGCCGTGTAGCCGTAGAAGCAGCCGACGACGACCACCAGCGTGGAGAGCAGCACCGCCCAGATCAGCGCGTACAACAGGTCGACGGGGGTCTGGAAGGACCAGAAGATGTTCGAGTAGCCGCCGGGAGACGTCGTCTCCAGCATCGGCTGCACCACCGCCCAGGAGCCGAGGTACTGGCACCCCTCCCCCGCGATGAACATGAAGGGGGCGGCCAGCCACATCGCCCACAGCCGGGTGCCGGCGAGGTAGGCGCGGGAGTGGATGCCCATCACCTCGAGCGCGTCGATCTCGTCGCTGATCCGCATCGAGCCGATCTCGGCCACGTAGCCGCAGCCGACCTTGGCCGCCAGCACCCAGCCCCACATCGACGTCGAGTCCGCCTTCAGGTCGCCGATCGAGGTGAACACGCCCACGTAGCCGGACGCGCCGACCTGGTCGAGGATGTAATGGCCCTGCAGACCGGTTTCCGCGCCGATCGCGAACATCATGAACCAGATGATGATGCCGCTGGACCGGATCAGGATGGCCGCCTGCCGCAGTACCTCGGAGAAGTAGAGCCCGAGGGTCAGCGGCATCTCCGCCAGGACCCGGAAACCGAAGTAGGCGATGTCGCCGACGGTTTCGGCGGCACCCCGCAGGACGTTCGACCGCTTCGGGACCGGGGTCCGCAGGTCCGGGAGCTTCACGGGCTTCTCGACTGTTGTCATCGCCGGCCGCCCTTCACCGCAGCATCAGCAGGTTCGGGTTGAGCCCCTGCGCGATCGCGTTGAAGAAGAAGTTGAACACCCAGACCATCGCGAAGCAGATGACAACCGCCTGGTTGACCGCCCGGCCGACCCCCTCGGGGCCGCCGCCGGCGTTGAGTCCTTTGTAGCTGCAGATCACGCCGATGAACAGGCCGGTCAGGAGCGTCTTCAGCTCGGCCCCCCACACGTCGGCGGCGTACAGATTGTGCGACATGCTGTCGATGTACGCGCTCGACGTGGTGTCGGCGAGCGCGCTCACCGCGACCAATCCGAGCAGCACGCCGACGAACGACGTGAGGCAGTTGAGCAGGGCGCACATCACCGCCGTCGCGATCACCCGCGGGATCACCAGCATCCGCAGGACGTCCATGCCGAGCACCTTGAGCGCGTCCAGCTCCTCACGGGCCCGGCGCGCGCCGAGGTCGGACGTGATCGACGTGCCGATCACGCCGGCCACGACCATGCCGACCATGAACGCGGCGATCTCGCGGATGTCGGCCATCACCCAGAACGCGCCCATCCGGTTCGCCGCGCCGAGCAGCCCGAGCAGGCCGACGCCCATCACCGTGATCAGGAAGCCGAACCCGGCCATCGCGAAAGTGGCCGGCCAGAAACACAGGCGCAGCAACGCATACATCTCGTCGAGGGTGTCTTTCCAGTAGCCCCTCGGGTGGCGGATCGCGCTGGCCAGCACCTGCCCCAGCAGCTGGCAGATCCGGCCCACCTCCAGCACCACCGTGCGCGCCGGCCCGGGCACGAGGCCGATGGCGCGTTCCGTTCCCCGGACGCGGCGGCGCGGCGGCGCCGCACCGGGTTTCTCGACCGTGGTCACGTCAGTTCACCGCGTCGACCAGATCGGCACGCCCGGCTTCGCGCAGGATGTTCTCGTACGTGCCGAACAGCGGCTTGGTGATCGGGACCACCTTCATCACCGCGGAGACCTTGCCCTTGGTCTTGATCTGGCCGCGGGCCATCGCCAGCGCGACGTTGACCTTGCCGAGCCAGAACCGGTGCGCGGTGTCGGCCAGCATCTCCAGCTCGGCGTCGATCGGACGCGTCACCGGGGCGCCGCCGTCCCGCCCCAGCTGCACGACGCCTTCACCGAAGTCGATCACGATGGTCGATTCCGGGTCCGACTGGTTGAGCTTGAGCACGGAGCCGACCTTCCGCAGCTTCGGCCCCAGCTCGGGGTCCGCCAGGCTCACCTGGAAGATCTTGCCCAGGTAGCGGTAGACCTCGTCCTCGTCCTTGAAGACACCCACGAGAGCTCCTTTGCTCGAATCGCTATTCGTCGTGAAGGGAGATCGCCCGCTCCGGGCACGTCTCGACCGCTGCGGCCGCCGCGTCGGCCAGCTCGGGTGGCACGGTTTCCATCAGGGCAAGGGATTTGCCCTGGTCGTCGTCGACGTCGAAGAGCTCCGGCGCCCGGACCGCGCACCGCGCGTGGCCCTGGCATCGGTCCGCGTCGATCGCGATCCTGATCACTGCTCCGGCCATTCGTCGAACACCACCGGCACCGTTTTCACACCCCATGTGTTGCCGGTGTGCCAGACGGCCTCTTTGCCGGGCGCGACCCGGTAGCGCGGGACACGGTGCAGGAACTCCCGCAGCAGGGTCTTCAGCTCCAGCCGCGCCAGGTGCGAACCGAGGCACCGGTGGATCCCGGAGCCGAACCCGAGGTGACGGTTGGGCTGGCGATCGAAGACCAGCTCGTCCGGGTCCGGGAACTCCTCCGGGTCCCGGTTGGCCGCGGGCCACAGCAGCAGGAGCCGGTCGCCCTCGTCCAGCTGCTGCCCGGCGAACTCGCACGGCTGGGCCACGTTCCGCGCCACGCCGGGCTGCGGCGGCATGAACCGGATCAGCTCCTCGACGGCGAGGTCCAGCTTCTCCGGGTCGTCGACGATCTGCTCCAGCCGGTCGCGTACCTCGGGCTTCTCGGCGAACATCAGCAGCAGCCGGCTCAGCACGCTGGCGGTCGTGTCGAAGCCCGCTGGCACCAGCACCAGGCAGAACCCGTAGATCTCGTCGTCGGTGAGCCGTTCCCCGTCCAGCTCGGCCTGGTCGAGATGGCTGATCAGGTCGTCGCCGTAGCCGTTGGTGCGCAGCTGATCGAGCATCTCGGCGAAGTACATGGTGCAGTTGAGGCCCGCCGCCATCGACCGTTCCAGGTTGTCCTCGTCGGTCGACTCGGGATCGGGCTGGAGCATGTACAGGAACTCGTCCTTGAGCTTTTCCCAATCCTTTTCAGGCACGCCGAGGTACAGCTCGAGAATGCCGCGCAACGGAAGGGGGATCGCCACCTCCTTCGCCAGGTCGGCGTCCTTCTTGCCGACCAGGCCGTCGATGATCGTGCGGACCATCTCCCGCATGTGCGGTTCCAGCGCCTCCACCGACTTGGGGCTGAACCGGGCGCCCACCAGGGTCCGGTACTTGCGGTGCATCGGCGGGTCGGACTCGATCGGGATCATCGGGGTCGGATTGCCGAACGGCGGGATGGTGACCGGGAACGAGGAGAACAGCTCCGGTTTGTGCGCGGCCTCGTAAACGTCGCGGTAGCGCGAAACCGCGTAGAAGCCACCGTGTTCGACGCTGTGCGCGACCGGGAATTCGGTGCGCATCTTCGTGAAGATCTCGTCCTGGTGCTTCTGGCAGTCGCGGTCGTGCAGGCTGAAGTGTTCGACCAGCTTCGTGATGACGCCGTCGTCGACAGTCACGATGTTTCCTTTCCGTTGACACGGGGGCGAAAGGGACCGGCTCAGACCAGTCGCAGGACCGGTTTGACGGCCTTGCCCGCCTCGGAATCCGCGCAGGCCGCGTTGATGTCGGCGAAGTCGTAGCTCGTGATCAGCCGGTCGAACGGGAACCGCCCCTGCGCGTGCAGTTCCAGCAGCCGCGGGATGAAGTCGTCGGGCCGGGCGTCGCCCTCGGTCACGCCGGTGATGGTGCGGCCGGTCATCAGCAGTTCCAGCATGTCGACCTGGATCTCGGTGCCCGCCTGGCCGAAACCGAGCACCGCGCAGGTGCCCTTGGGCGCCAGGGCGCTGACCGCCTGACGGACTACCGCAGTGACGGCGGTGGTGTCGACGGTGAAGTCGGCCCCCCGTCCGGTGATCCGCTGGATCTCCTCGACCGGGTCCTTGGCGGACGCGTCGACGCTGTGCGTGGCGCCCAGCTCCTCGGCCAGCGCCAGCCGGTCCGGCACCAGGTCCACGGCGATCACCTTGGTGCACCCGGCCGCGCGGGCGGCCATGACCGCGGCGATGCCGACGGCGCCCGCGCCGAACACGGCGAGGCTGGACCCGGTTTCGGGACGGAGCCGGTTGAGCACCGTGCCGGCACCGGTCTGGATGCCGCAGCCCAGGGGGCCCACGATCGACAGGTCGGCGTCCGGGCCCAGCTTGACGACGTTGCTCTCGACCGCGATCGAGTGCGTAGCGAACGAGGACTGGCTGAAGAAGAAGCCGTGCACGTCGCCCTCGCCGTGCAGCGCGTTGGTGCCGTCCGGGCGGGAGCCCGCGACGTTGCTGACGACGAACTGCTCGCAGTAGGCCGGATCGCCGCGCAGGCACATCCGGCAGCGGTGACACGAGGCGAAGGTCAGCAGGACCTTGTCGCCCGGCTCGACCTTGGTGACGCCCGGGCCGACCGCCTCGACCACCCCGGCGCCCTCGTGGCCCAGCACCAGCGGCAGCGGCACCGGCAGCCACTGGTTGCGGACGCCGATGTCGGTGTGGCAGACACCGGTGGAGTGGATCTTGACCAGGACCTCGCCGGCCCGGGGATCGTCGAGCTCCAGCTCCTCGATCTGGAACGGCTGACCGGCTTCACGCACGACCGCGGCCTTGACACGCATGGGAAATCTCCTTCAGGCAGGCAGGTAGATCGACTTGAGCTGGAGGTAACCGGCCAGGGCTTCCGGGCCGAACTCGCGCCCGATGCCACTGGCCTTGACCCCGCCGAAGGGAGCGTTGAGGTCGAGCACGTACCCGTTCACGCCGATGGTTCCGGTCTGCACGCTGCGCGCGACCGACGTGGCGCGCTCGGAGTCGGCCGACCAGACGCTGCCGCCGAGGCCGTACTCGGAGTCGTTGGCGATGCGCACCGCCTCCTCGTCGCCGTCGTAGGCGATGACCGACAGCACCGGGCCGAAGATCTCCTGCCGCGCGATCGTGGACGCGTTGTCCACGTCGGCGAACAGGGTCGGCTGGACGAACCAGCCCCGGTCGAGCCCGGCGGGACGGCCGCCGCCGACCACCAGCCGCGCGCCTTCCGCGCGCCCCTTGGCGATGTAGCCCTCGACCCGCTCGCGATGCTCGGCCGAAGCCAGCGGGCCGACCTGCGTCGACGGCTCCAGCGGGTCGCCGACCTGCAGGCCCCCGAGCCAGCCGGCCAGCGATTCGACCACCTCGTCGTAACGGCTGCGCGGCGCGAGGATCCGGGTGCACGCCATGCAGGTCTGCCCGTTGTTGGCCAGCGAGGCGAAGAAGAGGCCCTCGGTCACCTTGTCCAGATCGGCGTCGTCGAGGATGACCGCGGCCGATTTTCCGCCCAGTTCCAGCGAAACCGGCCTCAGCAGGGCGCCGCAGCGTTCCCCGATCGTCCGCCCGGCCGCGGTGGAGCCGGTGAAGGCGATCTTGTCGACGCCGGGGTGCGACACCAGGTACGCGCCGAGTTCCCGGCCGCCGGGAACCCAGTTCAGCACGCCCGGCGGCACGCCGGCCTCCTCGGCCGCCTCGGCCAGCAGGAAGCTGTCGAGCACCGTGCCCGGCGACGGCTTGACCACGACGGTGCAGCCCGCGGCCAGCGCCGGGGCGATCTTGGTGACGGCGAGGACAACCGGGTAGTTCCACGGCACGATCGCACCGACCACGCCGACCGGGCTGCGCCGGACCAGGGTGTCGAAACCGAGTGGTGACGGGCGCCGCTCTTCGAACTCGGTCGAAGCGGCCAGCGCGGCGTAGTACCGCAGCAGGGCCACCGCGTAACCGCCTTCGAACTGCTCGCTCAGGCTCAGCGGCATGCCGTTCTGGAGGCTGACCGCCCGGGTCAGTTGCTCGCCGCGCTTTTCCAGCGCGTCCGCGAACCGGTTGAGCACGTCGCCCCGTTCCGCAGGGGACGCGGTGGCCCACGGGGAATCGTCGAACGCCTGCCGAGCGGCGCTGACCGCGCGGTCGACGTCCTGCTCTCCGGCTTCCGGGACGCTGCCGAGCGATTCTTCGGTCGTCGCGTTGACGACCTCGATACGGCGGCCGGACGCGGGTGCTACCCAGCCTCCGCCGATGAACAAGCTGTCATACGCCATAACCATGTTCAGCTCCTTTGCTGTGGCCCTCGTGCACCGCGATTCCGCCGGATGACGCCGCTCGATAACTCAAGCTATGGCGCTGTGACCGGGGCAACAACACGTAGATATACGTGCTTTCCGCGATCCGCGTACCCCGGAAAAGCCGACGGCCGGCGGGCCGGCGGAACCCGCCTGCCCACCGGCCGTCCTCGCTCAACTGGTCGCAGTGTCCGTGGAATGACCAGGGAAAACCGGCTGCCCGGGATCGATGAAATGCGCCGCGTTGTTCACCGCGGTCGCGGCCTCGCCGAAGCCGACGGCGATGAGCCGCACCTTCCCCGGGTAGTCGTTGATGTCGCCCGCGGCGAAGATCCCGGGGACGTTGGTGGCCATCGACGAGCCGACCGGGATGTGCCGCCGGTTCCGGATGTCGACGCCCCACTCCAGCAACGGCCCGAGGTTCGCGGTGAACCCCAGCGCGGCGATGATCCGCTGGCAGGACAGCGTCCACGCCTCGTCGCCCCGCGTGATCTCCACGCGCTCGATCGCCTCGCGCCCCAGCACCTTGGACACCTCGGCGCCGGTGGTGATCTCGACCGGGCTCGCCCGCACCGCGGCGACCGTGGCCGGATGGGCCCGGAAGGTGTCGCGGCGGTGGACGACCGTGACCGACTTCGCCAAGGGGTGCAACGTTTCCGCCCAGTCGAACGCGGAGTCGCCACCGCCGACGATCACCACGTCCGCGCCCGCGTATTCGTCCGGCCTGCGCACGAAATAAGCCAGCCCGGTGCCCTCGAACCGCTGGGCCGCGGGCAACGGGCGTGGGGTGAACGTGCCGATCCCGCCGGTGATGACCACCGCCTTCGCCGTGACCCGCTCACCGCGGTGGGTGGTCACGGCGAACCCGGGTTCGAGCGTCTCGGCCCGGTGCCCGAGCAGGTACCGGGGCCGGAACGGGGCGGCCTGGTCCAGCAGCCGGTCGACCAGCTCCCGGCCGCGGATGGCCGGGAAGCCGGCGATGTCGGAAATCCGTTTCTCCGGGTACATCGCGTTGATCTGGCCGCCGGGCTCGGGCAGCGAGTCCAGCACCACCACGGAGAGCCCGCGGAAACCGGCGTAGTAGGCGGCGAACAGGCCGGCCGGCCCGGCACCGACGATCAGGAGGTCGGCCTCGTGCGTCATCCGGCGTCCCCGAATCCGGCGACCAGCTCGGTGTCCACCCCGATGGCACCGGTGACCGCCGCTCCCCCGGGCGCGCCGATGGCCTCCTCACGGCCCGGCAACGGCTCCTCGAAGAACCTCGCGTTGTCCCCGACGAACTCGGCTTTTCCGCCGGGCACCTTGGTGTCGAGGGAGATCGCGGTGACCGGGCAAGCCGGCTCGCAGGCCCCGCAGTCGATGCACTCGGCGGGGTTGATGTACAGCTTGCGCTTTCCTTCGTAGATGCAGTCGACCGGGCATTCGTCCATGCAGGAACGATCCATCACGTCGATGCAGGAATCAGCGATCACATAGGGCATGACAAGTTCCTCACGCTCGCGGAAAAGGCGCGGCGAACATCGGAGGAATCGCGGAATCGCACAGAGGGTGGACGGAATCCTACCGCCCGAAGCCCACGAAGTCTACACGCTGCCGTACTCAGTTGCGCGTCATGTAGAATCTAGGCCACGGCACGGGCGTCCGGTCACCATCGCCGTGCGACCCGGAGACGAGGAGGCCCCATGCCGACCCCCGAGGCGCTGGACACGCTGTCGCCCGGAACCGCGGACGCGCCCCTCGCGCACGGAAGCGCGAGATCGTTGCTCATCACGATCCTCGGCGAGCTGGTGTGGCCCACCGGGCAGCCCGTGTGGACCTCGACGCTGGTGCACCTCCTCAAAGGACTCGGGTTCGAGGAGCAGACCGCCCGCCAGGCGATCGCCAGGGCCTCGGCGTCCGGGTGGCTCCAGCCGGAGCGCCAGGGACGCGAGGTGTGCTGGACCCTGACCCCGAAACTGGTCCACATCTTCGAAACCGGCTCCAGCCGCGTCTACTCGCTCAGCGACCCGTTCAGCAGCTGGGACGGGACCTGGCTGGCGTTGTGGACGACGATCCCCCAGTCGATGCGCCGGGCCCGGCGCCCGCTCTACGCGGGGCTCACCTGGGCCGGCTTCGGCAACCCGCTTCCCGGGCTGTGGCTGACCCCGCACGTCGAGCGGGCCGCGGAAGTACGGCAGCTGCTGGAGCAGCTCGAACTCGAGCAGCACACCTTCGCCTTCACCGGCAACGTCAGCGCCATCGGGATCCCCGCCGAGGAGATCGTCGAACGCGGCTGGGACCTCGACGACCTGCGGACCCGGTACGAGCAGGCCTGGGCGGCGATGAACGACGTGCGCCCGGACGGGCCGGACGAGACCCTCTTCACGCACATCCGGCTGATGAGCGAATGGCAGGAATTCCCGCGCGTCGATCCGCAGCTGCCGGAGGCGCTGCTGCCGGACTGGGTGGGGCGGCGGGTCGCCCGCCGGATCGAGGCGTTCCGCGCGCAGTGGGCCCCGATCGTGCGCCGGCGGTTCGCCGAGCTCACCAGCACGCCCTGACGTTCCCGATCCCCGCCCCGCACGATGTTCGCCACCGGGAGACCCTTCTTGGACACCACCACCTCGCCCCGGCAGCCGGCCTTCCTGCCCGGCGGGCCCGAGGCGCTGTTCGCCGTCGACGGTTTCGCCTACACCGACGGCGAAGTCCGGGCGCGCATGCTCCTGGGGCCGTGGTCGGACGGGCTGGGCGGCGCCGGGTCGATCGGGGTGCTCGTGGACAACATCCTCGGCTACGCGCTGATCGCGCAGGCGCCCGACGAACGCTGGTCGGTGAGCACCGAGATCTCCGTCGACTTCCTCCGGCCCCTGCCGGGGAACGGAACGTGGCTTTCGGCGCGCGGGCGGACCGTGGACGTGGGGGCGGCGGCCGGGCTGGCCGAAGGCTCCGTCTTCGGCGAAGACGGCCGGCTCATCGCCCGGAGCCGCCAGTGGGGACGGTTCGTCGGCCGCGGGCCTGGGCCGGACGGTGACGTCCTCCCCGGGCACCACAGCCGAGCCACCGCGAGCGTCCTCAACGACCTTCGCCAAGAGGTCGGCGCGGCCGAGGGTCGCGCCCAGCTTCGCTTCGGCGTCGCGGACGAGCTGGTGAACCCCCACGGAACCTTGCACGGCGGGGTGACCCTGTGGGCAGCCGGGCTCGTGGCCGGCGCGGCGCTGTCCACCCTCACCGCGACCCTGAACCCGGCCTCGATCGCCGTCAGCTACCTGCGGCCGTTTCCGCACGGGGACGTCGCCGAGATCCAGGCCGAGGTCGTGAGCCGCGGCCGGAGCCTCGCCCTCACCCGCGTCACGGGGCGCAACCGGGCGGGCAAGCCGTGCATCGTGGCGGCCGTGCACCACCACAGCCTCGGCTGACGCCGGCCGGGTGCAGCGCCTACCGCGCGTAGGTCACGAAAATCGACTCGCCGACCATCGCCGGCCGCTCCTGGCCCTTGATCTCGATCCGCAAGGCGACGCGGTACCGCACGCCGCCGTCGTCCCGCCTGGCCGCCGAGGAGATCACGCCGGCCAGCCGGATCTCGCTCCCCACCGGAACCGGCGACGTGAACCGCACCTGGTCCAAGCCGTAGTTGAGCCCACGGGCGTGGTCCTTGATCACCAGTATCTCCTTGAACATGGCCGGCACCAGCGAAAGCGTGAGGTAGCCGTGGGCGATGGTGCCCCCGAACGGGCCGCCGGCCGCGCGGGCGGGGTCGACGTGGATCCACTGGTGGTCGTCCGTCGCGTCGGCGAACGTGTCGACCCGGGCCTGCGCCACCCGGCGCCAAGCCGAGGCGCCCAGACCCAGGTCCCGGGCCTCGGCGAGTTCCGCCACCGTCAGTTCGAGCACAGGTTCCTCCACTGATGTCCAGGACGTCGACTATCCAGGACGTCGACACGTCTGCTAAAGGTCCAACCTTTCAAACAACCGCAGGATAATCAACGACTCCGAGCACCATCGGTGCCACGACGCCAGGTCACGTCCACGACGACGCCGACTTGTAAACGATCGTTATCACGTCTACAGTCGCAAATGGTCAGGCCGAAAGACAGCGCCTGCGTCGGCAACGGAGCGGAAGGCAGGGTGATGGACAACTTCACCGACATCAAGTACGAGGTCGAGCGCGGTCTGGCCTGGATCACCATCAACCGGCCGGAGCGTTACAACGCGTTCCGCGCCCAGACCGTCGACGAGCTCATCCTGGCGTTCAAGCGGGCCTGGGCCAGCGACGAGGTCGGCGCCCTCTGCCTGACCGGCGCGGGCGAAAAGGCGTTCTGCTCCGGTGGCGACCAGAAGCAGCGCATGGAAACCGGCGACTACGGCCCCTCGCAGAGCGGGCTGTTCGAGGTCGAGTCGCTGCACCGGGTGATGCGTGACGTCCCCAAGCCGGTGATCGCGGCGGTGAACGGCATCGCCATCGGCGGCGGCCACGTCCTGCACGTGCTCGCCGACCTCACGATCGCCGCCGACACCGCGACCTTCGGCCAGAACGGTCCCCGGGTCGGCTCCTTCGACGCCGGCCTCGGCTCCGGCTACCTGGCCCGCGTGGTCGGCGAGAAGCGCGCTCGCGAGATCTGGTTCATGCTGCGCCGGCTCTCCGCCGAAGAGGCGCTGGACTGGGGGCTGGTCAACAAGGTCGTGCCCGCGGAGAAGCTCCGTGACGAAGTCCGGGCCTGGGCCGACCAGATCCTGCAGTACTCGCCCACCGCGTTGAAGGTGCTCAAGCAGTCGTTCAACACCGACACCGAGCACATGGTCAGCATCGGCAACATGGCGTACACGACGCTCAAGCTCTTCGGCGAGACGGACGAGTCGAAGGAGGGCATCCGGGCGTTCAACGAAAAGCGCCAGCCCGACTTCTCCGCCTACCGCGGGAACTGACGGGCACGGCCGATGCGACTGACCGCGGAGCAGACCGAATTCGCCCGGGTGATCCGCGAGTTCTGTGCGCGTGAATGCGGGACACAGGCCCAGCGCGACGCCCTCACCGAGAACGGCACGCTGGCCAACAGCCCGCAGATCCTGGCGAAACTCGCCGCGCACGGCTGGCTCGGCGTGTCCCTTCCCGAGGACTGCGGCGGTGGTGGCGCCGGATTCGTCGACGAATGCGTTTTCCTCGAAGAGACCTCGCGCGGGCTCGCGCCCATCACCGCGTACTCGAGCAGCCTCACCGCGGCACAGACGTATCTGAAGTGGGGCAACGACAACCAGAAGAAGACGGTCGTCGCCAACCTCGTCGCCGGCCGGCTCGAAGCGATCGCCTTGAGCGAGCCGGACGCCGGGTCGGATCTGGGCGGGGTCCGGGTCAAGGCGGTTCGCGACGGCAGTGACTACGTCGTCAACGGCCAGAAGACCTGGATCTCCGCGGCGCACATCTCCGAACACCTGCTGGTGCTCGGGCGAGAGGACGCCACCCGCGGCAAGCACCAGGGTCTGACCTTGCTGATGGTGCCGTGCGCGACGCCCGGCATCGAGATGCGGGAAGTCCGGACGATGGAAGCCCGGACCTGCAACGACGTCTTCTTCACCGACGTCCGCGTGCCGGCGTCCGCCGTGGTGGGCACCGTGGGCAATGGCTGGAAGCAGCTCATGCGCGGGCTGGGGGTCGAGCGGCTGATCATCGCGGCGATGAGTGTGGGCAGCGCCCAGCGCTCGCTGGACGACGCGATCGCGTTCGTCAAGGAGCGGGAGGCGTTCGGGCAGAAGATCGCCACCTTCCAGGCGCTGCGTCACCGGATCGCGGACCTGGCGACCGACATCGCGTTCGCGCGTTCGTTCCTTTACGACGTCGCCGAGCGGATCGACGCCGGGCAGGAGGACCAGCTGGCCCAGGAGAGCGCGATGGCGAAGATGCGGTGCACGGAGATCGCGAAGAACACGGCGCTGGAAGCCATGCAGATGATGGGCGGCTACGGCTACGCCCGCGAGTACGGCATGGAGTTCCAGGTCCGCAAGGCGCTGGCACCGCCGATCTACGGTGGCACCAACGAAATCCAGCGGGAGATCATCGCCAAACGGCTGCTCTCCTGACTCGTTCGCCGGTCCGGTCACCACGCCCAGCCCCGGGATCCAGGAAAGTGAGCCACCGCCATGTCGAACCCCGCTGCCCGCTCGCCGTACCGTACCGATCTCCTGGCGGGTAAGCAGTTCCTCATCACCGGCGGCGGTACCGGCCTCGGCCGTGCCCTGGCCGGGCAGCTCGTGGCCCACGGCGCGGACGTCCATCTCTGGGGGCGGCGGGCAGCAGTGCTGGAAGAGGCCGCCGAGCAGGCCGGCGCGGCGCGGCGCGGCAGCGTGCACATCCAGACGGTGGACGTGCGCCAGTACGACGCCGTCGACGCGGCAATGGCGGCGATCTGGGCCGGGCACGGGCCGCTCAGCGGGGTGGTGAACAACGCGGCCGCCAACTTCATCGCCCAGAGCAAGGATCTGAGCCCGCGCGCGTTCGAAGCAGTGACCGGGACGGTGATGAGCGGCTCGTTCCACACCACCCTGGCCGCGGGCAAGCGCTGGATCGCCGACGGCCTACCGGGCAGCGTGGTGTCCACCCTGACCACCTGGGTCTGGACCGGTTCGGCGTTTGTGCTGCCCTCGGCGATGGCGAAGGCCGCCGTGCACTCCATGACCATGTCGCTCGCCGTCGAGTGGGCCCGCTACGGCATCCGCCTCAACGCGGTCGCGCCCGGCCCGATCCCGACCGAGTACGCGTGGGCGATGCTGAATCCCACGGACAGCAGCGCCCTCGGCGCGACCCAGGTCGACCAGATCCCGGCCGGCCGCGCCGGCACGGTCGAAGAACTGGCCAACCTGACCATGTTCCTGCTGTCGGACGCCTGCGACTACCTGACCGGCCAGACGATCGCCATAGACGGCGGCCAGATGCTCGCAGGCCCGGGAACGTTCGCCGGGCTCACCGCCCTGTCGGACGACGAGTGGGCGGAAGTCAAGCGGAGCAGCATGGCCGCCACCGAGGCCGGCAAGAAGCAGCGGTCGGTCTGAGCCGCCGCTCCTGCTGTCCGGCTGCTGTTGATATGGAGATTTTTGTTCACTCGATTCGGTGACGTTTTTGGTGGGTGGCGTCGGTAAAATTGAAGGGTGAGCAATTATGGGGATTCTTCTTTACAGGACGCTTCCGATGTTTTGTCTCGGATTCATGAACGGGCCATCCGGGTAGCACAACTGGAGGCCGAGCAGGCAGCTGATGTCGCATTGTTCGCGGCGACAGGTGGTTCTGCCCGGTCGGTGGCGGCCGAGCTGGCGTTGGAGTTGTCGGTGACAGAGCGGCGTGCTGGGGCTGATGTCGCGTTGGCGCAAGCCTTGACGACCCGATTGCCGGAGACGTTCGCAGCATTCCGGCGCGGAGAAATCGACGCGTTCAAAGCGCGGATGGTATTCGAGCCGACCATCGTCCTCACTGACGAGCTAGCCCGCCAGGTCGACGCGATTGTCGCGACCCGGTTGGCGGGAAAGAATCCGTCGTCGTTACGGGCCGCCGTGAATCGAGTGGTGCAGAAAGTGGACGCCGAAGGATATGAGCGAAGATCCCGGGCGCGACGGCGCGACCGTAACATCTGCCTCATTCATCAAGACGAGACAATGTCCACCTTGCTGTGTGACCTGCCCGTGGAACACGCCTCGGCGATCTACATCTCCCTCGATCAGGAGGCGCGGAGGCTGCGTCGCGGAGGCGAGTCCCGGACGTTGGAGCAGTTGCGTGCGGATGTCTTGGTTGATCGGTTGCTGAACCGGGCGCCGGGTGACAGTGGCATCAAGCCCGTTGTCTATGTCTATGTGGACCTTTTGACGCTGGCCGGATTGAACGAGGAGCCCGCCGAACTCTCGGGCTGCGGCACGGTTCCGGCGTGGCTGGCACGGACACTCGCCGCAGACCCGAATTCGGTGTGGCGGCGGATCATCACCGAACCCGACACCGGGCAGGTCCTCAGCGTCGGCCGCACCCGCTACCGGCCACCAGCCGCCCTCGCCGACCTGGTGCAGGTGCGGGACCGGGTGTGCCAGCACCCGGGCTGTCGTCGTCCGTCGCAGTTCAGCGATATCGACCACACCCGGGACTTCGCAAAGGGCGGCCAGACCGCCGAAGACAACCTCGGCCCGCGCTGCCGACGACACCACCGCCTCAAAGACGAACCAGGCTGGTCCTGCACCACGGCACCCGGCGGTGAAGGCACCATCACCACACCGACAGGGCGGGTGTATGCGACAAAACCGCCGCCACTGCACGAAAACCGGGCGAGAGACACCGCAACCGGGGCCGGGCATGAGGCAGCCGCCTGACCCCGGCACATAGCGAGGAACCTCCAAAACCGGGCCAACGTCGCGAGATTCCGCTGTCCTTACCTGGTCGCTCCGCGTCCGCCTCGGCCCATCGACCCGGTCAGCTCGTAGCCGCGCAGCAGTCGCCGGTAGCTCGCAGACCGGAACGGGGAGCCTCCATCAGAGTGCACGATCACGCCGAGCGGATTACGCAGTACGATCGCGTTGCGCAGCGCCGCGCACAGATACAGCTTGCCCTCCGCGCTGGGATGCTCGGTGACATCGGTCAGCCACGTCACGTTCGGGCATCGGCGATGAACCGGTACCCGCCAGCCGAATCATCGGCGTGGATCTCGAGCGCGGCGCTGATCAGATGGGCGTCAACCCAGTCCCGCGGCCAGACCAGACCAGGGCCGAACACCACTGGCAATACGTCTGCCGATGCGCCCACCGCACCCAATGTGGCGTTCGGTGCGTCCAACGCAACCAAGGCTGGGGCGGCCGAGCCGCAGATCTCACGGTGACCCGGCAGCGGGACCCCAGCTCCGGAAGCTAGTCCAAAGTAGACCGGTAACGATACGACCCACTACGGCTAAGTGCGAACTCGAGAATCCCAGTCCCCCGCGTACTGCCCCACCGGAAAGCGCACAACCGGTCGGTCAGGGAGGTGTCCAGGGTCCGTGGGCTCACCGACCCATCGAGCCGGTAGACCTCATGGTCCAGAAACCCCCGCCCACGCCGCACACCGTGCCCGCCGCCGTAGCCCGCCCCGGCCATGAATCCGCCACCGGCCGACGCGTCGGCGTCGAGGTGGTAGACGCGCCCGGCGGCAGTCGTCACCATCACCGTGCCGTCGATCAGGTCCAGGTCCGCGAACCTCAGCCGATGGCCCACGTCGACCACGTCGTCCACGGTGCCGTCCTCGTGCAGGACGGCGCCCTCGGCCAGCAGCCGCTCCCCCTGCCGGTTCTCCACCAGCAGGAAGCCGACCGACCGATCGGGGAACTGCGCCTGGCACCACAGATGCAGGCCTTGCCCACCGCCCAGGTTCCGCACCCCACGCGAACGGTCCCGCTGCCCGTACCACCCGTCGACCTGGTGCGTGACGCCGTCGAGAGTCAGCGTGCCCCGGTAGCGTCCGGATTGGACGAGGTGCTCGAACTTCGTCGGCGGCCCGGCGTTGTTGCCGAGTTCCACCTCGCGCAGCCAATACGGAGTCCGCGCCGTCCAGACCACGTCTAGCGCGACGCCGGCCGGGTTGTCCGCCACGCGGATCCGCCAGCAGCGGTTCGGCTCGATAACGTGGAAGAACAGCGGCCCGGCGCCGTCGCCGGTGGTGGCGGACAGCTCGGTGGAGAACCTGACATTGCGTTGTTCCGTGCCGGTGCTGACCACGACGAACCCGTCCACGACGTTCCTCGCCGGGTAGTGGCCGAGGCCGGTGATGACCGACGGCGCCGTCGCGTCCGCGGGGTGCAGGTTGAGCATGAACCGGTCGAAGAACCGGTCGTGGTGGACCGCGTCCGGCCCCGGGACGAGGGCGTCCTCGAATTCGGCGCTCATGGGCTCCTCTCGATCGATCCGAGGCCCGGGCCGGGTTCGGCACCGGCGACGTCATGGGCCTCACGGAGAAACGACCGCACCAGCGATTCGTCCTGGTAATACGGGTCGCCGCCGGCCCGCCGTCGCCCGTATTCGTAGAGCGCGGCCAGTTTCCACAGCGCGAAAACGCGGTACCAGCCGAGCGCCGCCAGGTTCGCGCCGGTCCGGGCGGCGTACCGCTGCTCCAGGTCCTCCCGGCTGGGATAACCCGGTTCGAGCAGAGCGGTCCCGAACTCCTCGGTGGGAGTGCGCGGGACGCCCGGCCGCGGGACCGAAGCCAGGAAGTAACCGAGGTCGAACAACGGATCGCCGATGGCGGCCAGCTCCCAGTCCAGCACCGCCTCGATGCGTCCAGGCTCCTCAGTGGACAGGACGACGTTGCCGATCCGGTAGTCGTTGTGGATGAGGGCCGCACCGGATTCGGCGGGGATGTTCGCCGTCAGCCAGGAATGGACCGGCGCAAAGGTCGCGGGCAGCACGCCGTCCTCGCCCGCGGCCAGGCCGGTGATCCGCCGCAGGTGCCGCTCGGTGAACCCGGTGGGACGCCCCAGGTCGGCGAGCCCGGCCGCGCGCCAGTCCACCGCGTGCAGCGCGGCCAGGGTGTCCACCAGCGCGTAACCGATCGCCGTGCGGACCCTGGGCTGGTCGAGTGGCGGCGGCGTCCGGGTGGTGACCACCGGGCCCGCGGCGAAACCCATGACGTAACAAGGCACATCGAGGAGCTGGCCCGCGTCCGCGGTAGCCAGTAGCCGCGCCACGGGAACCTCGGTCCCGCGCAACGCGCCGATCAGCCGCGCCTCGCGCATCATGTCGTGCGCACCAGGCGGCACCGGAGGCGGCGGCGGACGCCGGAGGACCACCTGCCGCTCGCCGTCCGATACCAGATAGGTCAGGTTCGAGTGCCCATCGCCGATCCGGCGGGTCGTGACCGGACCTCGGGTGAGCCCGCGGGCTTCGAGGAATTCCGTTAGCCCGCGACGAGCCGCCGGCGTCCACTCCCAGCTCACAGGTCACCGCCCGGTGAAGCGCGGTTGGCGCTTCTCGGTGAAGGCCGACAACGCTTCCGGCATGTCCGCCGTACGCGTCAGCAGCGCCTGGCCGCGGTTCTCCAGTTCAAGCGCGGCGGCGTAGGACGTGATCTCCTGGTTGCGCTGGATGGCCCGTTTGGACATCCGCACCCCGCCCGGGGAGTTCGCCGCGATCCGCGCTGCCATCGCGACGGCCTCGTCGAACAGCTGCTCGCCGGGCACCACCCGGTTCGCCAAGCCGATCGCCACGGCCTCCTCCGCCGCCACCAGCCGCCCGGTGTAGCCGATTTCCGCCGCGCGGCCCGGGCCGACGAGCCGGCTCAGCGTGTAGGAGGTGCCCAGCTCGCCGACCGAGAGACCGACCTTCACGAACGCCGCGCTGAACTTCGCCGACGGGGCGACCAGCCGGATGTCGGCGGCGAGCGCCAACGCCATGCCGCCGCCCGTCGCGGGCCCGTGCACCGCGGCGATCACCGGGAACGGAAGGTGCCGCAGGGCCGCGATGCCTCCGGTCGCGGTCTCCTGGAACTTCAGGAACTCCCGCACTCCCATGTGGGTGATGACGTCGATCTCGTCCAGGTCGAACCCGGCGCAGAACGCTCTTTCCCCGGCAGAGGTCAGGATCAGCGCGCGGAGCCCGCTGTCCCGCAGGGCTCGGGCGGCCACGCCGTACTCGTGGAACATCCGCACGGTCTGGGTGTTCATCCGGTCCGGCCGGTTGAGCCGCAGCACGCCGATCTCCCCTTCGAGCACTTCGAAGGCCAGGGTCTCGAGCTCGGGAAAGTCCATGACGACCTCACTGTCGTGTCGTGGAGCGTCAGGTGCCGGTGAACAGGGGCTTGCGCTTCTCTTTGAACGCGGCCAGCGCCTCGGGCATGTCGGAGCTGCGCGTCAGCAACGCCTGGCCGCGGTTCTCCAGCTCAAGTGCGGCGGCGTACGACGAAATCTCCATGTTGGCCTGCAGCGCGCGCTTCGACAGCTGCACACCGCCGGGCGAGTTGGCGGCGATCGTCTCGGCGAGGGCCAGGGCTTCGGGCAGCAACAGGTCGGGAGCGGCCACCCGGTTGACCAAGCCGAGCCGCTCGGCCTCTTCCGCGAGCACCATTCGCCCGGTGAAACAGATCTCGCTCGTGTGGGCGGGACCGATCAGCCGCGTCAGCAGCCAGGAAGCGCCGAGATCGCCCGCGGACAGTCCAATGCGGACGAACGCGGCGTTGAACTTCGCCTCGGTGGACGCGAGCCGGATGTCGGCCGCCAGCGCGAGGGAAAGGCCGCCGCCCGCCGCCGCGCCGTTGACCGCGGCGATCACCGGAACCCGGACCGAACGCACCGCGACCAGGGCTCGCGCCGCCCGTTCCTGCTGGTCCAGCATGCCCAGCGCGCCGAGCTCGGGGAGGTCTTCGGCGTCGGCGAGGTCGTAGCCGGCGCAGAACGCCTTGCCCGCCCCGGTCAGCACCACCGCCCGGCAATGGTCCTCGTCGTCGAGCGCCGTGAACGCCCGTTCCAGGTCGTCGAACATGGTGTTGGTCATCGCGTTGTAACGGCTGGGGCGGTTCAGCTCCACGAGTGCGACATCCGTAGCCGGCTCGCTGAGCCTCAGCGTTTCGTAGTCCTCATCCGGAATCTTCACGACCGGCTCCTTCCGCTGGGGGTGGCACACCCGGACCACGGGTCAGGCGAAGTTCGGCGGTCGCTTCTCGATGAAGGCGGTGATGCCCTCGGCCGCGTCGCCATCGGTGAACAGCGCCTGTTCCTGCGTGGCCTCGTAGGCCATCCCCTCCTCCAGCGGCAGCTCGAACGCGGCATCGACGGTGCGCACCACCGCCAGCTGCGCCGGCAGCGAGGACGGGACGATCTCGGCGGCCAGCGCCAACGCGGCCTCCAATACGTCACCGTCGGCGCGCCGGTCGACCAGTCCGATGGCGAGCGCCTCGTCCGCGCGCACCTGGCGGGCGGTCAGCATGAGGTCCAGCGCCCGTCCCCGGCCGACGAGCCGCGGAAGGCGTTGTGTCCCACCGGCTCCCGGGATCAGCCCGAGCTTGACCTCGGGCAGGCCGAACTTCGCCCGCGGCCCGCACACGCGCAGCGTGCACGCCATCGCGAGCTCCAGGCCGCCCCCGAGCGCGGCCCCGTCGACCGCCGCGATCGAGATCCACGGCGCCGCGGCCAGCCGGTCGTTGACCGACCGCATGCGGTTCCCGTACGCGAGGAACGTCTCGGCGTCGATGGTGGACATGTGCTTGATGTCCGCGCCCGCGGCGAAGAACCCGGGCAGCGCCGACTCGACGACCATCACCTTGACGTCACCGGCCTTCTCCGCGGCATCGAACGCCGAGTGCAGCCCGTCGAGGACCGGCAACCCGAGAGCGTTGGCCGGTGGCCGGTTCACCGTGACAACGGTGATTCCTGGCGACGCACTGCGCCAGGTGACGGCTTCGGCCGGTTCGGGTTCATTCATCGCGCCTCACTTGATTCAGGGTTCGGGTGGTCAAGCTCGCCGGGGAAACCGGCCGAAGCCGGGGACACGTTTTTCCTTGAACGCCTCGCGCCCCTCCTGGGCTTCCGCCGATCCGTAGAACAACAGGTTGGCGTCGTGGGCCAGCTGCTGGATCCCGGCGTAGCCGTCCTCGGCCGCGTGGAAGCTGGCCTTCATCAGCCGCAGGGCGAACGGGGACAGCTCCAGCATTTCCCGGCACCAGCGCACGGTTTCCGCCTCGAGTTCCGCCAGCGGCACGACCGTGTTGACGAGCCCCATCACCTCGGCCTTGGCCGCGTCGTAGCGCCGGCACAGGAACCAGATCTCCTTGGCCTTCTTCGGCCCGACCAGGTCGGTCAGCAGACTCGCCCCGAAGCCGCCGTCGAACGAGCCGACCCGGGGCCCGACCTGGCCGAAAACCGCGTTGTCGGCGGCGATCGTGAGGTCGCAGACCAGGTGCAGCACGTGACCGCCGCCGATCGCGTACCCGGCGACCATGGCGACGATCGGCTTGGGGCACCGCCGCATCTGGACGTGCAGGTCGGTGACGTGGAACCGGCCGGTGCTTCTGCCATCGGACTGGTACCCGCTGTCGCCCCGGACCCGCTGGTCGCCGCCCGAGCAGAACGCCTTCTCGCCCGCGCCGGTCAGCACGATCACGCCGATCGACTCGTCTTCGCGGGCCACAGTGAGCGCCTGCGAGATCTCGATCAGCGTCTCCGGCCGGAACGCGTTGTGCACCTCCGGGCGGTCGATCGTCAGCTTGGCGATGCCGTCGGACGTGCTCTCGTAACGGATGTCGGTGTAGTCGCCGGATCCCGCCCAGGCGACTTCGGTGTCCCCCATCAGGACATCGTGAGCCCGCCGCTGACCGACAGCGTCTGGCCCGTGACGAATCCCGCGCCGTCGGAAGCGAAGAAGGCGACGGCCGGGCCGATGTCCTCCGGCGTGCCGAGGCGCTTCATCGGGACCGCGCGGGTCATCCCGCCGATCACCTTCTCGGCGTCGCCGGAGCCCTCGGCGAACTTCCGCAGCGCCGGGGTGTCGGTGGGGCCGGGGCAGACCGTGTTCGCCGTGACCCCCTTCGTCGCGACCTCGCGGGCGAGCGTCTTGGTGAAGGCGATGATGCCGCCCTTCGCGCCGGAGTACACGGCCTCCAGGGACGAACCGACCCGCCCGGCGTCGGAGCCGATGTTGACGACGCGCCCGAAGCCGCGCTCGATCATCCCGGGCACGACGGTCCTGATGACCCGCAGTGCACCCTTGAAATTGATGTCGAGGATCTTGTCCCAGAACGCCTCGTCGGTCTTCACGAAGGGCATGAAGTCGTCCCAGCCCGCGTTGTTCACGACCACGTCGATGGGCCCGAGCTCCCTTTCGACGGTCGCCACCGCGGTTTCCACCGACTCGGTGCTGGTGACGTCGATCAGCACGGCGATCGCGGTGCCGCCGGCCACGGTGATCTCCTTCGCGGTCTGCTCCGCCGCCTCCTGGTTGAGGTCGGCGACGGCGACCCGGAATCCGTGTGATCCCAGCGTGGTGGCGATGCCCTTGCCGATGCCCTGGGCGCTGCCGGTGACGAGGGCGACGCGGTTGCTCATGTGGTTTACGCTCCTGTGTCGATATCGGGTGATCAGCCGACCGGCCGGGCCCACGTGACCGGGCCCGCGACGATCGAATGGCTGGTGAGCTTGCGGCCCAGCACGGACTGGGCCGCCTGGGCCGCCTCGATCACGGCGGGCAGGTCGGTCCCGGTGTCCACGCCCATCTCGTGGAACATGCTCACGAGGTCCTCGGTGGCGATGTTGCCCGTCGAGCCGGCCGGCACGGGGCACCCGCCCAGTTCGCCGAAGCTGGACTCGAAGCTGCGGCACCCCGCCTCGAAGGCGGCGTAGGCGTTGGCCAGCCCCTGCCCGCGGGTGTTGTGGAAATGGGCGGTGACCTCGATTCCCGGCAGGCGTTCGAGCGCGGCCGCGAAGAACCGCGACGCGTACGCCGGGTTGCCCATGCCGGTGGTGTCACCGAATCCCACCTCGGTCGCGCCGGCTTCGGCGAACTGCTCGGCGAGGTCGAGCACCCGGTCCAGCGGGACCTTGCCCTCGAACGGGCAGCCGAACGAAGTGGCGATCACCGCGCAGAAGCCGAGGTCCTCGCCGACGATGCGCTCGCCCATCTTCTTGACGTCCGCCATGGTTTCGGCCACCGAACGGTTGATGTTGCGCTGGTTGTGAGTCTCCGACGCGCTCACGAACAACGCCACTTCCTCGAAGAGGTCGCGGTGGGCCAGCGCGTTGCCGAGGCCGCGGCTGTTCGGGACGAGCACCATGCGGTCGACGTCCTCGGGCAGGTCGATGCCGGTGAGCACCGCCACCCCGTCCGAGAGCTGGGGGATGACGTCGGGCCGGACGAAGCTGGCGACCTCGATGCGGTTCAGGCCGCTCCGGCCGAGCGCGTTGATCAACCGGATCTTGTCGGCCGTGGGAATGGTTTCGGGCTCGTTCTGGAAACCGTCCCGGGGACCGACCTCCCGGATCTTCACCGTGCGGCGCTCGTCTTCCGCCGCGTTGGGCAGGGTCATGACAACTCCCGGTCTGCGAGGCTGTTTTCCAACGGGCTCCGGTGCCGCGGCGCCGCGACCCGGATGAGCCGCCGGGCCCGTTCGGCGACGGTGCACCCGGTCAGGAGCGCGACGCCGTGCTCGGTGACCACGGCGTCGACGTCGACCCGTGCGGTGGTGACGACACCACCGCGCAGGGCCGGCGAGATCGTCGATTCGCCGGCGGATTCGGCGCGCAGCGCGATGATCGAACGGGCGCCCGTCAGTGAGGCGGCCCGGCTGAAGTCGACCTGGCCGCCGACGGCGCCGATGTGCACGCCCCGGCGGATCTCCGCGCCGACCTGGCCCAGCAGGTCGACCTCGATGGCGGAGTTGATCGAGACCAGCGAGCGCAACCGGGACAGCACCGCCGGCGAGTGCGTGTAACTGGCCGGCCGGAACTCGACGGGAAACTCCTTGAGCCGCCCGTAGAACTCCGCCGTGCCCAAGGCCGCGCCCGTGACGACGATCCCCCGGTCGATTTCCTTGTGCGCCCCGGTGAGCACACCCTTCTCGACGAGGGTCAGCACGCCGTCGGTGATCATGCCGCTGTGGAAGCCGAGATCGCGATGACCGGACAGCGAGTCGAGCACCGCGTTCGGCAGCGGACCGACGCCCATCTGCAGGGTGTCGCCGTCCTCGATCAGCCCGGCGACGTTGTCCGCGATCGCCTGGTCCACCGCGTCGGCGGGACGGGTCGACGCCTCGGCGAGCGGGCGGTCCGTTTCGACCACGGCGGCGAAACGCTCCAGCGGCAACCGGGCGCTGCCGGCGGTGGGCGGCATCCGGTGGTTCACCTCCGCGACCAGCACCCGGCTGTGCGGGATGGCGTCCGCGACGTACTCGACCCCGATGCCGAGCGACACCTCGCCCTTGCCGTCCGGCGGCGAAACCTGCACCAGGCCGACGTCGGTGGGCAGCTGGCCACGCGCGAACATCCGGGGCAGCGCCGAATAGTGGCACGGCACCACGTCGAGCAGCCCGTGCCGGCTCAGCCGGCGCAGCTCGCCCAGCCCGCCGTAGGACAGGACGGTGAGCTCGTCGGGCAGGTCCCCCGCCAGCCGCGGGTTCCACGTCAGGCCACAGAAGGCGCGGACCGCACCGATCTCGCCGACCTGGTCGAGCAGGGCGTTGACCAGCGGTTCGGGTTCCGCGCCGCCCTGGCCCCACCAGACGCCGTCGCCGGCGGAGACGAACGGCCGCAGGTCGATCATCAGCGGACCCGCTGCACGAGCGTGGCCGTCCCCAGACCACCGCCACAGCACATGGTGACGAGCCCGAGCTCCACGTCCCGCCGTTCCATCTCGGCCAGCAGCGTGCCGAACAGCCGCGCGCCCGACGCGCCGACCGGGTGGCCGAGCGCGATCGCGCCGCCGTTGACGTTCACCTTCGCCATGTCCGGCTTGACTTCGCGCTCCCAGGCGAGCGCAACCGAGCTGAACGCTTCGTTGATCTCGATCAGGTCGATGTCGTCGATGGTCAAACCGTTGCGCTCCAAGAGCTTGCGCGTCGCGGGGATCGGGCCGGTGAGCATGATGACCGGGTCGACGCCGACCGTCGTCTGGTCGAGCACGCGCGCCCGGGGCGTCCAGCCGTGGCGCCCGGCCGCCTCGCGGGAGGCGAGCAGCACGCCGGCCGCGCCGTCGCTGAGCGGTGACGAGCTGCCGGCCGTGACCCGGCCGTTCTCGGGGCGGAACGCCGGTTTGAGCGCCGCCAGTCCTTCCATCGAGGTGGCCGGGCGGATGGCCTGGTCACTGACGCGCCGCTCGCCGTCCAGCTCCATCGGGATCATCTCGCGGCGGAACCGGCCGGCGTCCCGCGCCGCGGTGGCGAGCGCGTGCGAGCGCACCGCGAACTCGTCCATCTCGGCCCGGGTGATCCCCCACCGGTCCGCGATCAGCTCGGCGCTTTCGCCCTGGGGCACGAAGTCGTAACGCGCGCGCAGCTCGTCGGGCCACGGATCGCCGTACAGCTCGGAAATCTTCGCCGGAGCGTTCATCGGCACGTGCTGCATGTGCTCGACCCCGCCGGCGATGACGACGTCGTGCGTGCCGGACGCGACCAGCGCGGCGGCCATCTCGACCGCGGTCTGGGCGGAACCACAGCGGCGATCGAGCACCGTCGCGGGCACCTCGGGCGGATAGCCCGCCTGCAGCCAGGCATTGCGGCCCACATTGCGCGATTGCTCCCCGAACGGCGCGGTACAGCCGATCACCAGGTCTTCGACGGTCTCCGGGACGACACCGGCCGACTCCAGCAACGCGGTGTAGACGGCGCCGAGCAGCACGTTGGGGTGAGTGTCGCGGAACCAGCCCTTGTCGGGGTGGGCCTTGCCCATCGGCGTGCGCAGCGCGTCGACGATGAGCGCCTCACGGCCGTTGCGCGTCAAAGGGCTGGTGAAGCCGGGCATCAGATGACCGTCCCTCCGTCGACGGGCAGGACCTGCCCGGTGATGTATCCGGCCGCGTCCGAGGCGAAGAAGACAAACGCCCCGGCGATCTCGCCGGGTTCCGCCCAGCGCCGCAACGGGATGCGTTCGAGCGTCAGCTTGGCCAGCTTTTCGTTGCTGCGGATGTTTTCCGTCATGGCGGTCGCCGCGAGCGGGGCGAGCGCGTTCACCGTGATGTGCTGCCGGGCGAGCTCGCGGGCGAGGGACTTGGTGAGGCCGACGACGCCGGCCTTGGCGGCGCCGTAGTTCGCCTGCCCGATGGTGCCGACGAGCCCGGCGGCGGAGGTGACGTTGATGACGCGGCCGGTGCCGTCCTGCGCGAGGTGCGGCAGCGCGGCCTGGCTGACGGTGAAGGTCCCGCCGACGTGGACGCCGAGCACGAACTGGAACTGCTCCGCCGTCATCTTCGGGAACATGGCCGGTGCGATGGCACCCGCGTTGTTCACGAGGATGTTCAGCGTCCCGCCGCCCAGTCGGGCGGCCTGCTCGGCGACGTCGGCGGCCTGGCCCGCCTCGCGGACGTCCAGGGCCGCCGAATCGGCTCGCCCGCCGGCCGCGGTGATCTCGGCCGCGACCGCCGCGGCCGCGTCCTTGTCGAGGTCCGATACCAGCACCGCGGCCCCGGCCGCGGCGTAGGCCTTGGCGACGGCGGCACCGATGCCGTTGCCCGCGCCGGTGACGAGGGCGGATCGGCCGGATAACGAGAACATCAGTAGCTCCTGGGCAGTCCGAGCACGTGCTCACCGAGGAAGTTCAGGACCATTTCCTGGCTCAGTGGCGCGATCTTGGTCAAGCGGGCTTCCCGGAAGTACCGGGACACGTGGTACTCCTCGGAGTAGCCCATCCCGCCGTGGGTCTGCAGCGCCCGGTCGGCGGCCTCGAAACCGGCGTCCGCGCAGAGGTACTTCGCGGTGTTGGCCTCCCGGGCGCACTTCTTTCCGTTGTCGTACAACCAGGTTGCCTTGCGCAGCACGAGTTCGGCCGCGTCGAGCCGCGCCAGCGAGTCGGCCAGCGGGAACTGCAGGCCCTGGTTCATGCCGATGGGCCGCCCGAACACTTCCCGCTCGTTGGCGTACCGCACGGCGCGGCGCAGCGCCGCGCGGCCGATCCCGAGCGCCTCCGCGGCCACCAGCATCCGCTCCGGGTTGAGGCCGTCCAGGATGTACTTGAACCCCTGGCCTTCCTCGCCGACGCGGTGTGCCTCCGGGATGCGCAGGTCGTCGATGAACAGCTCGTTGGAGGTGACCGCGTTGCGGCCCATCTTCCGGATCGGCCGGATGTCGACGTGGTCGCGGTCGAGGTCGGTCAGGAAGAGCGTGAGCCCGTCGGTCTTCTTCGGCGAGTCTTCGAACTTCGCGGTGCGGGTGAGGAGCAGGACCTTCTCCGACTCCATGGCCTTGGAGATCCACACCTTGCGGCCGTTGACCACGTAGTCGGAGCCGTCACGGCGGGCGAAGGTGGTGATCCGGGTCGTGTCGAGCCCGGCGCCCGGCTCGGTGACCCCGAAGCACACGTGCAGGTCGCCGTTGACGATGCGCGGCAGGCACTCGCGCTTCATCTCCTCGGAGCCGTGCACGATCACCGGGTGCATGCCGAAGATCGACAGGTGCAGCGAGCTGGCGCCGTTCATCCCCGCGCCGGAGGCGGCGATCTCCTCCAGCAGCAAGGAGGCCTCCGTGATCCCGAAGCCGTGCCCGCCGTACTCCTCGGGGGTGGTGATGCCGAGCCAGCCGCCGTCGGCGAACGCCCGGTAGAACTCGTGCGGGAACTCGTGCGCCGCGTCCTTCTCCATCCAGTACTGGTCGTCGAACTTGGCCGCGAGCTCCGCGACCGCCTGGCGAATCGTGAGCTGGTCTTCGGTGAGCTCGAAATCCACGGTGTCCCCTCATCCGGTCGGCACGCTCCGGTCTGATTCTAACAAAAGGACTGACCAAAAGACAGATCCGGTCAGACCAGTGCGTCACACCAGCCGCAAACCGTCCGCGATCCGCTCGTTCCACTGGGCCGGGGTGCCGAACAGGTACTCGTCGAGCTTGGCGCGCTTGGAAAACAGGTGGAGGTCGTGCTCCCAGGTGTAGCCGATCGCGCCGTGCACGGTCAGCGCGCTGTCCGCCGCGCGAGCGCTTTCCGCGGTGATCTGCGCCTTGGCCGCGGCCGCGTGCAGCCCGCAGCCGGGCTCGCCGGCGTCCACCGTCGCCGCCGCGTAGTAGAGCACCGAGCGCCCGGCTTCGGTCCCGACCAGGATGGTCGCCGCCGCGTGTTTGACCGCCTGGAACGACCCGATCGGCACGCCGAACTGGCGGCGCTGCTTGCTGTAGTCGACGGCAAGGGCGAGCATCCGTTCCGCCGCGCCCAGCGAGTCGGCCGCGACCAGCACCGCGGCGCGGGCGGCGTACTCACGCAGGAACGCCTCTCCCTCCACCGGCAGCGGCTCCGACGGAACCGCATCGAGGCGGACGTCGGCCACCGAGCGGCTGCGGTCGAGCAGGCGGCGCGCGGACTTCTCGACGTCCTCGGCCCGCACCAACCGAACTGCGCGGTGGTCACCTTCCCGCACCACGGCCACGAACGAGTCCACTCGCGAGCCGGCCAGCACGCGTGGCACGCTCCCGCTGAGCCGGCCCTCGGAGTCCATCGCGAGCACCGGCCCCGAATCCGGCACTTCGTCCGCGGGCACCAGCAGCGTGACCGCCTTCCCGGCGAACGCCTTTTCGGCCGCGTCCGGCCGGTCCGCCAACGCCGGCACCGCGAGCGCGGTGGCCAGCCAGGCCGCCGACGGGACCGCCGCGCGGGCCAGCTCCTCCGCGGTGAGCGCCAGCTCCACGAGGCCCCCGCCCTGGCCTCCGAGCGCCTCGGGGATCCCCACCCCGGACCAGCCGTCACGGACGAACTGCGCTTCGAAAGTCCGCTCGTCGCCTTCGTCGAGCCAAGCGCGCACGGTGGCGGCCGAAGCCGTGTCGGACAACCAACCGCGCAGCGTCTCCTGATAGGTGATCTGCTCGTCGGAAAGTTTCCACTCCATGAACAATCCTCTCGTCGCCCCGGCGGCTCCGGTGACCGGGACGGGATCACTGGTACTTTAGGTACGACCAATTTCGTGGAACGGGACGTGAGATGGCAGAGCCAGCGAATACGACGAACGGGACGATCCGGAATCCTGTGCGGTTGTCACCGATGCAGGTGCCCAAGGCCTCGGACGTACTCGCGAACGACCTGCGTGAACGCATCCTCCGCGGCGAGTTCACCGAAGGAACCGCGCTGCCACCCGAACGCGAGCTCGTCACCCAGACGGGGATGAGCCGCACCACCGTCCGGGAAGCGCTCCGCATCCTGGAGGTGCAGGGGCTGGTGCGGGTCAAGACCGGCCGCGCCGGTGGCGCCTTCGTCGAGCACCCGGGCGAAGAATCGGTCGCCCAGTCGGTCAACCTCATGATCCGCGGGCGCAAGATCCGCATCCCGGCGCTGCTCGAAACGCGCGAGGCGATCGAGCCCGCGTGCGCGCGCCTGGCCGCGAGCGCTCGCACCGAAGAGGATCTGGACCGCCTCGAGGTCGCGAACGACGACCTCGCCGCCGCCGGGGACCTCGATGCCTTCCTGCAGGCCAACATCGACTGGCATGTGGGCGTCGCGATGGCCAGTCACAACGAGCTGCTGACGGGGTTCATGCTGGCCCTGTCGCGGGCGATCTACGCGTCCACCCGGAACACGCAGTTCGTGGACACGGAGGTCCGGGCCACCACGGTCCGCGCCCACCGCTCGGTCACCGCGGCCATCCGCGCCCAGGACCCCAACGCCGCCGTGCGCAGGATGACCCGGCACGTGCACACCTACGCCGAGGCCGTGCTCAAGGTCGAAGAACGCGCCGACGTCGACGTCCAGGACGGCTGACGCGGCGCTCACCGCAGCCCCTTGAGCTGGGCGGCGATTTCCTCGATCGCCTGCGGGTTCTCGGCGCCGGAGAGGTCCCCGGGGTCCTGGTCCAGCACCGCGGCGCGGATCGCCCGGCGCATGATCTTCGCCGACCGGGTCTTGGGCAGCTGCGCCACCCGGACGATCCGGCTGGGCGCGAAGGGTTTGCCGACCTCTTCCGCAACGCGGGCGCGGAGCCGCCGCGCGACGTCCTCGGGGTCGGTGTCCGCGCCCGGCCTGCCGACCCAGAAGACCCACACCGCCTCACCTTTGGCCGGGTCCGGCACGCCGACCACTGCGGACTCCGCCACGGCGGGGTCCTGGCCGACCACGGACTCGATCTCCGCCGGCGCGACCCGCTTGCCCGCCACGTTCATCACGTCGTCGGATCGGCCGAGGATGAACCAGTCGCCCCGCTCGTCGACCAGCGCGTAGTCCCCGTGCCGCCACATTCCCTCGAAGGTCGACCAATACGCTTCCCGGTACTGCCGGTCGTCGTGCCAGATCCCGCGGGTCATGGCCGGCCACGGCTGCCGGCACACGAGTTCGCCCACCCGGCCGCGCAACGGCCGGGCTTCGTCGTCGACCACGTCGACGTCCATGCCGAGGGCGGGCCCGCCGAGCGAGCAGCTGGTGATCTCCTCGACCGGGTAAGGGCACAGGAACGAGCCCCCCACTTCGGTCCCGCCGGAGAAGTTGATGATCGGCACGCGTGAGCCGAAAACGTCCCGCGCGAGCCATTCGTAGGATTCCGGATCCCACGGCTCGCCCGTCGAACCGAGGATGCGCACGGACGAAAGATCCGCGCTGGGCAGGACATCCGCCGCGCGCAAGGCCCGGATCAGCGTCGGAGACACGCCGAACATGCTCACCCCGTGCGCTTCGGCCAGCCGCCACAACCGTTGCGCGTCCGGGACGTCCGGCGAGCCCTCGTAGAGCAGCAGCGTGCCGCCGCAGGCGTGCGTTCCCAGGATGGACAGCGGGCCCATGATCCAGCCCATGTCGGTGATCCAGCAGAACGTGCGGCCCGGCTTGATGTCGAAGGCGTAGGCGACTTCCATCGCGACCTTCGCGAGAAAGCCGGCGTGCGTGTGCACCGCCCCTTTCGGGCGTCCCGTGGTACCGGAGGTGTACGCGAGCAGCAGTATGTCCGAAGTGGACGTCGGCTCCACCTCGCGGTCGGGCTCGGTGGCCAGCAGCTCCGACCACGCGACCTGGCCGCCGGTGAGTTCGAGGTCACCGGCCACGTTCGGCACCACGATCACGTGCTCCACCCGCGGGCACGATTCCAGCGCGGCGGCCAGTTGCGGCAGCATCCGGACGGTCCGGCCCCGGCGCACCGTCGCGTCGGCCGTGATCACCGCGCGGACCTCCGCGTCCTGCAACCGCGACGCGATCGCCGTTGTCGCGAACCCGCTGAACAACGGGACGGCCACCGCTCCGATGCTCGCGATCGCGTACGTCGCCACCACTGCTTCCGGAGTCATCGGCAGATAGAGCGCGACCGCGTCCCCACGCCCGAGGCCACGGGCGCGCAGACCCGCGCGCACCGCGGCAACCTGCTCGTCGAGCTCGGCGAAGGACAGCCGGCGCACGGTGCCGTCCTCGGCCTCGTGCACCACGGCGGGCGTATCCGGGGTCTCCCGCGCCCAGCGTCCGAGACACGCCTCCGCGACGTTCAGCCCGCCGCCGACGAACCAGTCCGGGTACGCGATGCCGCGGCTGGTGTCCACGACGGCCGAATACGGCGAGTGGAACGGCAGGCCGAGGTCGTCGACCACGGCCCGCCAGAACGTGGCGATGTCGTCGACCGACCGGGCGCGCAGCTCGTCCGCGGTCGTCACGCCGAAGGCCCGCATCAGCCGGGCGACATTGCTGTTTTCGAGGTAGTCCGCGGTCGGGCGCCAGACGTAGGGATGCTCCGTGGTCATGTCAGCTCCTGGGCAGGCCGAGGATGCGCTCGGCCACGATGTTGCGCTGGATGAAGGTCGACCCGCCCGCGATGGCGGTGCCGCGGGCCTGATTGGCCAGCCGGAGCCAGGACCGCGTCTCGTTCAGCTCGTCGTCGAGCCCGAACTGGCCGCCGAACGGCTCGAGCGACAGCCGGAAGTCCGCCAGGTCCTCGACCAGCGGGCAGAAGTAGAGCTTGCCGATGGAGGTGACCGGCCCCGGCGGGCCGTCGGAGGCGGCGCCGCTGACCACGCGCTGGCTGATCGTGCGGTGCACCAGCGCCCTCGACCACAGATCGGCGACCTGCTGCCGCACCAGGGGATCGGCGCCGAGGGGCCGTCCCGCCGCGTCCTTGCGCCCGCGGATGTCCTCGATGATGTCGCCGACGGCCTTGGTGGTGTTCACCCGGCCGGTCGCGATCGCCACGCGCTCGAAACCGAGCGTGCCCATCGCGACTTTCCACCCGCCGTCGACCTCGCCGACGACCGCGGCATCGGGGACGAACACCTCGTCCAGGAAGACCTCGTTGAACTCGGCCTCCCCGAGCATGTGGGCCAGCGGGCGGACGGTGACGCCCTCGCTGTCCATCGGCAGCAGGAAAAACGTGATCCCCCGATGGCGCTCGCCGCCGCCGGTGCGGGCGAGCAGGATGGCGTGGGCCGCGATCTGGGCGCGGCTGGTCCAGATCTTCTGTCCCGAAATGCTCCAGCCGCCTTCGACCTTCGTCGCCCGGGTGCGCAGGGCCGCCAGGTCGGAGCCGGCTTCGGGCTCGGAGAACAGCTGGCACCAGATCTCCTCGCCGGTGAGGATCGGACGCAGGTACCGCGCCTTCTGCTCGTCGGTGCCGAAGTGCACGATGGTCGGCCCGCCAAAGTCCTCACCGATGATGTTGAGCCGCTCCGGCGCCCCGGCGCGGTCGTTCTCCTCGCCGAAAACGGCGCGCAACCGCTCGTCGAGGCCCTGTCCCCCGTACTCCTTCGGCCAGGTGAGCCCGGCATAACCCGCCTCGAAGACCATTCGCTGCCACTGCTGCCAGAACGGGACCCGGTCGGCCAGGTCGTCCGGCTGCGGCCAGCCGAGCCGCGGGAGGCTCTCCTCGAGGAACTTCCGCGCCCCCGCCCGGAATCGGCCCTCCTCGGGAGTATCGCTCAGGTCCATCTCCCCGCCCTTCGCCGATCGCCGCGGCTTCGCCAGTGACACCGCTCCCTCAAAGGCTACAATGGTCAGACCTAATCGACAACCGGGCCGTCGTCCCGAGGCGAAACCGCCAGTTGGAACGCAGACCGGTGAACGAACGTTCCGGAACCTGGTAAGCTGCGCCGGGTGGACAGGGAGCGCAGGATTCTCGAAGCCGCCACCGAAGCCTTCTACGAAAAGGGCTTCCACGGCGTCGGGGTCGATGAGATCGGGAAACGGGCGGGGCTCAGCGGCCCGTCGCTGTACCGGCATTTCTCCGGCAAGGACGAAATCCTCGCCACCTTGCTGAACGAGGCGCTGGACGAGCTCGTCAGCGCGACGGTGCCCGTCCACGGGGATCCCGAGCAGGACCTCGACCGCGCCGTCCGCCACCACATCACCTTCGCCGTCGAGCACCGCGAGCTGGTCAACCTCTACCAGCGCGACGTGCGCTCGCTGGCGGACCCGTGGCGCCGCCCGTTCGACCGCCGCCGGAGCCAGTACACGGCGCGCTGGGAAGAGCTGCTGAGCGGCTGCTACCCGGACGCCGGCCACCGGGTTCCCGTGGCCGCCCAGGCGATCCTCGGCATGGTCTTCTCGGTCTCGAGCTGGCCGCGGCGCACCGCGCAGTCCACCGGAGTCGAGGAGACTCTCCGCGCCCTCACCGCCACCGGCCTGCTCGGGCTGAAGGAGGGCTCCCCCGGCCTCAAGCCGAAGCCCGCTTCTTCCTGATGTCTTCCCGGAGCTCGTGCTTCTTCACTTTTCCCGTGGCCGTCATCGGCAGCTCGGGCACCACTTCGAGCCACTCGGGCAGCTTCTGCGCGGCGACGTGCCGCGCCCGGAGGAAATCGGTGATCTCCCGCAGCGTCGGCCCGGGGCCCGGCCCGGGGCCCGGCCCGGCCGGGGTGACGTAGGCGCACACCTTTTCGCCGAGCCGCTCGTCCGGCATCCCGACGACCGCGACACCGGCGATGCCGGGATGGTCGATGAGGTGGTCCTCGACCTCCCGCGCGCTGATGTTCATGCCACCCCTGATGACGATGTCCTTGAGCCGGCCGGTGACGCGGACGTAGCCCTCGGAGTCCATCCGCCCGAGGTCTCCCGAGCGGGAGAACCCTTCCGGGGTGAACAAGGCTTCGGTCTGGGCTTCGTCGCGGAAGTACTCCAACATGTGGCTCGGCCCGCGGTAGGCGATGTCGCCTTCCTCCCCGCGAGGGACCTCGCGCCCGTCCGGGTCGACGACCTCGACCTGCGCGCCCGCCACCGCGGCGCCGTCCGAATTCGCCGCCCGCCCGGCCGGGTCGGCGGCGGTGCACATCGTGGTCAGCATGTTCTCGGACCGCCCGTAGAGGCTGAGTGTCCGGCATCCCGAGAACAGCTCGCTCGCCTTCGCGATGACCGCGCCCGGAATGGGCGAACCGGCGCACACCCAGAACCGGAGGCTGCTCGCGTCGTGCTTTTCCGGGTCGTAGGCCGACATCAGCATCTGCAGGAACGGGGTCGCGGTCACGGCCGCGGTGCAGCCGTACTGCTCGATCCACCGCAGCGCCGCGTCCGGCTCGAACACCTCCATCAGGCACGAGGTCGCGCCCTTCAGCAGCGGCAGCACCACGCTGGTGACCAGTCCCGTGCTGTGGGTGATCGGCGACGGTCCGAATTGGACGTCCCGCTCGTCGTACCGGAGCCCCTTGGCGATCGCCGCGGCGCTCGCGCGCAGGGTGTTGAACGTGTGAAAGCAGCCTTTGGGCCGCGAGGTCGTTCCCGACGTGTAGACGATCAGGAATCCGTCATCCGGTGAGCTGTCGGGGCCCGCTTCCGCCTCCAGCGCCTCGATGCTCCCCTCGGCGACGAGATCCGACAACGGCGTGGCGGCCGCCGGGTCCAGCTCGCGGTCCGGCCGCACGACGTAGACCTGCCGCAGGCCCGGAACTTCCCGCCGTAGTCCCGCGAACATCCCGAGATGATCGAACTTGCGGAACTCCCCGCAGGTCACGGCCGCGACCGCGCCCGAATGCCGCAGGACGTAAGCGACCTCGTCCGCCCGGTAAATGGGCATGATCGGCACGAGAATCGCGCCGATGCGCGAGAGGGCCGCGGCCAGCACCGGGAATTCGGTCCAGTTCGGCAGCTGCACCGCCACGCGATCGCCGCGACTGAGGCCCGACCGCCGGAAGCCGGCCGCGAGCCGCAGCGCCCGGTCCCGGAACTCGGCGAAGGTCACCGACGACGTCGAATCGACCAGGAACGGCCGGTCGGGGTAAGCCGAGGCCTGCTGGGCCGCCAGCTCCGTGAAGCTCGTCGGCTCCCAGAGCCCCGCGTCGTAGTAGGCGGCGATCTCCGTGGCGCTGTAACGATCGTGGACCGTCGCGAGCTTCGCGTCCATGCGAGCCTACCGCCCTCCAGCCGAGAATACTGGTACGACCATACAATGGTCTGACCGTTGAATCAATGACTCCGGACGGGCAGGGAGGGCCGGCCTCAGCGCAGCTTCCAGGCGGGCTTTCGCTTCTCCCGGAAAGCCGCCACCCCTTCGACGACGTCCTCGGTGGTGAAGGCGAGGGCGAGCTGGGAACGCAACGCCTCCAGGGCGTCCGGCAGGCTCAGGTCCCGGGTGGCGTTGATGGCGTCCTTGCCCATGCGCATGAGCAACGGGGACTTGCCGGCGACCTTGCGCGCCCACGCCCGGACCTCGTCGTCGAAGCGATCGGCCGGGACCACCGCGTTGACGATGTTGAGCCGCAAGGCTTCCGTGGTGTCGATCGGCTCGCCGAGCATCATGAGCTCGTTGGCCTTCAGCCGGTCGACATTGCGGTAGATCAGGCTGGAGATCATGAACGGGAAGACGCCCACGTTGATCTCGGGGCACCCGAACCGCACGCCTTCCCTGGCGATCACCAGGTCGCAGGCGAGGGCCACGCCGAACGCCCCGGCGAGGACGTCACCGCCGGCGGCGCAGATGACCGGCTTCCCCAGGCCCCCGATGGCCTGGTAGAGACGCGGGAACCGGTCCAGGCCCCGGTACTTCGTGATTGTGGCCGTGTCACCGGCGAAGGACTTCAGGTCGCCGCCGGCCGAGAACACCTTGTCGTGCGAGGAAGCCAGGACGACGACGCGAACGCGCTCGTCCTCCTTCGCCGACTCGAGCGCGGCCAGCAACTCGTCGAGCATCGCCTCGCTCAAGGCGTTGCGGGTGGCCGGAGAGTCCAGCGTCAGGTACGCCACGCCGTAGTCGTCGAGTTCCTGACGGACAAGATCCTTCGCCCCCGCCTCGTTCATCACACGATCCCTTCCGCCTCGGTACTGAGCACGATTTTTCCGAAGCCCCGGCCGCTTTCGAGGTATTCGTGCGCGTTCGCCGCCTGGGCCAACGGGAAGACCCGGTCGATCACCGGCGGCGGGACCTCGTGCTCCGCCCGCAACCGCAGCAGGCCTTCGAAATCGCGGGGGCTGCCCATCGTCGTGCCGAGCAGGTCGTACTGCCCGAAGTAGTACGGGCGGACGGCGAGCGTGGCCGCCTCGGCCCGCGAAGCACCGAGCACCACCAGCCGTCCGCCCGGGCGCAGGGCGGCGAGCGCGTCGGCCCAGGAGCCGACCGGGTCGAGGACAACGTCGAACCCCCGCCGTTGGGGTGACAGCGCGATGGCAGCCTCAACCCATCCCGGCTGGTCGTAACGAACCCCGCCCACCGCACCGAGTTCGCACGCGCCGGCGATCTTGGCCTCAGCCGAGGTGGTCACCACGACGCGGGCGCCGGCCGCCGACGCGAGAGAGACCGCCATCGTCGCCACTCCGCCGCCCGCACCGAGCACCAGCAACGACTCACCGGCGCGAAGCCGTCCCCTGGCGAACAGGGCGCGATACGTGGTCAGGCCCACGAGCGGCAACGCGGCCGCTTCGGCCCACGTCAGGGCGGGCGGTTTCGGGAAGACGCAATCGCGCGGCACACGCACTTTCTCCGCGTAGGTGCCGTGCCGCCGGTCCCCGAGGATTTCCCAGTCCGGGCCCGGCGCCGACTCGTCGTCACCCCACCGAAGCGAAGGGAGCACCAGCACCTCGGCGCCGGTCTCGACGTTGATGCCCGCCCCATCGGCACCCGGGACATGGGGCAAGGGAGAGCTGTATTGCCCGCGACGGACCAGGACGTCATGCCAGTTGAGCGCGGCCGCGCGCAGCTCGATCACCGCGTGGTCCCGGTCCGGCCCGGGGTCGGGCACCTCGGCCGTCTCGAGCACGTCCGGCCCGCCGTATCGTCGTTGAACCGCCGCACGCATCGGATTCAGCCCCGTCCACCGGAGGTGTCCAGCCGGCTCCGGACCTCCCCGGCCATCTCGATCCCGTCGTGCACCGACTCGGCGGCGACCACCAGGGTCAAGTGCCGGGCGCCCGCGGCGACGTACGGCTTCAACGCCGCGGCGACCGTGGCGGGCGTCCCGGCCGCGGTGAGGTGCCGGAACTTCTCCGGAGGAAGGTTGTACAGCGACTGCATCCGCTCGCCGAGCAGCCGCCGGGCCGTCAGGTCGTCACGGCCCAGGCCCACCCACATGCTGAGGCCGAACCAGGAAACCTGACGATCCCGTTCCGCCGCGGCCGCCCGGATCTTCTCGACCGTCTCGCCGAATCGCCTGGCCGAGCAGAAGATCCCCATCCAGCCATCACCGTGTTCAGCCGTGCGCCGCACCGCCACGTCACCGGAGCCGCCGATCACGATCGGCACTCGCGGCGCCGGCGCGGGCAGGATCCGCGCGTCCCGCAGGCGGAAGAACTCGCCCTCGTGCTCGATCGGCTCACCGCCGGCCAGGCGCCGCAGCACACCCAGGCTCTCGTCCAGCCGGCGGCCGCGCGTGGCCGGGTCGATCCCTGCGTTCGCGACCTCGCCGCGGTCCTCGCCGCCGACGCCGGCCCCGAGCACCAGACGTCCGGGCGCGATCTGGGACAGCGTGGCCACTTGGCGCGCGGCCACCATGGGATGGCGCAGCGCCAGCTGGTAGACGCCGAGGACGGCGCGCAGCGAATCGTGCCCGGCCAGGATCGACGTCGCGGCGACCATCCCGTCGAACCCCGCACCGCCGTGGAAGCTGATGTGGTCGCCGACCGTGACGTGCCCCAGCCCGGTTTCGGCGATGTGGTTCAGGATCCCGCGGCGCTTCGCCCCGTCGGCGATGAGCAGCTCGTCGTTCAACGCCACGCCGACTTCGAGGGCCGGTTCGTCCTGGCCCGGGCTCGTTGTCATGCTGCTGCCCCTCTCCCCGGCCCCGGCCGGGGAAGCCAGCTCTCCAAATGGCCTGACCAAACATACCATTACACCGTGACGCTCCCGAGCCGCGCCGCCAGGGACCGCAGAATTTCGGCCGCCTCGGCCGCCATCCGGGGGACGAACTCGGCGACGTCCACGAGGTCGTGGATCGCGGCCGCCACCTGCCCGGTCATGACCAGGCTGTCCGTGACATCACCCTCGGTCTGCGCCCGCTGCATCGACTCGATCTTCCACCGGGTCAGCTCGACCTGGTCCACCTCCTCGGCGCCGCTGTGCGGCCCGGCCGCCTCGGTCAGCCGCCGGGACGCCGCGTTCCGCAGGCCGCGGCAAGGGCCGTACACGCCGTCGAACGCGACATCGTCACCCTCTTCCGCGTCCAGCAGTGCCTGGATATACGCGGGATGCCAGTCGGAGTTGGCGGTACTGGTGATGAAACGCGTCCCCATGGCGACCCCCTCGGCGCCGAGCGCGAGGGCGGCGGCGAGCCCGCGGGCGTCCCGGGCCCCGCCGGTCAGCAGCACCGGCACGTCAACCGCTTCGGTGACGTTCGGGAGGAGGACAAACGTGTGCACCGCCTTGCTCGGGGCGTGGCCGCCCATCTCGAACCCCGCCGCGATCACGACGTCCACGCCCGCCGCCGCGGCTTTGACCGCCTGCCGCGTCGAACCCACCTTGTGCTGGTGCACCAGGCCCGCGTCCTTGATCGCGGCGACGTAAGGACCGGGGAAGCCGGCCGAGGTCGTCAGCACGCGCAGCCGCCGCGCGATCGCCGGATCGGCTTCCCTGACTTCGAGCGCCGTCCGGATATACGCGTCAGTGAACGGGAGCACCTTCCCTTTGCTGTCGACTCCGACCGGGATGTTCACCGCGAACGGCCGGTCCGTGAGCGAGGCGCACTCTTCGATGTGGGCGCGGAAGGTGCGCGCGCCTGCCGCGATGTCCTCGGGCATGCCCGGCATCGACACAGTGCCGAGGCCGCCCGCTTCGGACACGGCGGCGGCGAGCTTCGGAGTACGGAACGGCCCCAGTCCCTCCTGGACGATCGGGTGCTCGATACCGACGAGGCGGGTGTAGCGGTTGACGATCGGCGACAAAACGGCCTCCTAGGCGATCCTGCAGACTCACTACGTACATTGTGTCTCAGTTACACGACGCGTAGAGTATCTGACCAAGCCCAGGAGAGGAACCACACTCATGACCGACACGCCTTCCGAGGCCATGGAACGACTGGTCGGCGTGGCCCGCGATCCGCGCGCCTACATCGGGCGATGGCGGGCCGGGCACCCCGGCGGCGCCGTGCTCGCCATCCTGCCGATGAACTTTCCGCGGGAGCTCGCGCACGCGGCCGGCGCGCTGCCGGTGATCGTGCAGGACGACCAGGAGCCGATCACCGAAGGCCGGGCGCTGCTGGCCGAGTTCTACTGCGGGTACACGCGCAACCTGGCCGACCAGGTGGCGACCGGCCGGTTCGACGTCTACGACGCCGTGTTCAGCGCCGACCACTGCATCCAGCTGATCGGCGCCACGGAGATCGCCCGGACCCTCAGGCCGGACACCACCGTTTTCCTCGGCATGCTGAACTCGTCGATGAACGACTCGTGGGCCCCCGCCAAGGTCACGGAGACGATGGCGGAGATCCAGGCCGAAATCGAAAGGTTCACCGGAAACCCGGTCGGACGGGAAGAACTCGGCCGGAGCATCGAAGCCTACAACCGCGACCGACGCCTGATCCGGCAGCTGCTCGACACCCGCAGCGCGGGCGAGGCCGCGCTCAGCCCGGTCCAGCTGCAGGACATCATCGTCTCCAGCATGGTGATGGATCCCGTTGAGCACCATGCACTCCTGCTCGAAGCACTGGCCGGACTCCACGGCACCGAGCGCGACGACCGCGTGCGCGTGCACCTCTCCGGCCACCTCTGCCACGCACCACGACGCGAGCTGCTCGAGGTGATCGAAGACAGCGGGGCGATCGTGGTCGACGACGATCTGTACCACGGAAAGCGTTACCTCTCCACGGATGTCGCGGAAGAGGGCGATCCGATCGCCGCGCTGGCCGGGTGGTACGCGCGGCGCAACGTCACCATCCCGTGCCCGACCCGGGTGCAGCAGGATGCCGACTGGGACACCTACCTGCTCGACGCCGTCCGGCACAGCGGCGCCGAAGCGGTCATCCACCTCGTGCCGAAGTTCTGCGAGCCGCACATGCTCTACTACCCCGAACTTCGCAAAGCCCTTGATGCGGCGGACATTCCGCAGTTGCAACTCGAGACCGAGCACGAGGGCATGCCGCTGGAATCCTTCCGCACCCGTATCGAAGCGCTGGTCGAGCGCACCCTCCGCCGCCGGCCCGTCCACGTCTGAGCCATCAACCACGGGAGACGACCGAAATGCTGGGAAGTATCGAAAAGCCCGTCGAGGACAAGAGCAACCGGCTCGGCATGACGCGGGTCGGCGGCCAGATGATCGCCGACTACTGGGAAGACCTGTTCACCGCGCGTGAGCGAGGCAAGCAGATCGTCTGGTACAACGGCGGCGCGCTCAACCCGATGTTCCAGGCCGCCGGACTGGCCTGGTGCCACGGCGAGGCGTTCGCGGCCCGCCTCGCGGCGCAGCGGCTCGAAGGACCGGCTCAGCTGGCCGGCGCGGAATACGGCTACAACGCCGAGCTGTGCTCGTATTCCCGCACACACCTCGGCTGCTCCGTACTGACGCTGCAAGGCACCGAAGGCGACCAGACCGGCGTTGTCGGCGTGCACGACCAGGAGGTGCTCGCGGCGAAACTGCCCGCGCCGGACTTCTTCGTCAACAACTACGCGGGCTGCAGCACGGGCCAGCAATGGGACGGGATCTCCTATCGCGTCTTCGGCAAGCAGCTCCCGATCTTCAACATCTCCCACCCCTTCCTCTGGGGCAACAAGCCGGATTCCGGTTACCTGCGGGGCGCGGAGTGGGAGCAGGCCTCCCAGTTCGTCGCGAGCCAGCTGCGCGAACTCATCGGATTCCTCGAGCACCAGACCGGCCGCCCGTTCGACTACGACGCGCTGAGCGAAAGCATGACCTACATCAAACGGGCCGCCGAGCTTCGCCGGGAAGGCCTTGACCTGTGCAAGGCCAAGCCCGCCCCGGCCACCTTCTGGGACTGGATCGCCAGCGTCGCGCCGATCAACTTCCTCCCGGGAAGCCAGGCCCTGGTCGACTACTTCGCCGACGTGCGCGACGAAATCCAGGGCCGGATCGACCACGGGGTCTCCGCGGTCAAGGACGAGAAGTACCGCCTTTACTTCGACGGCATCATGAACTGGAACAAGCTCGGCTACCTGTCCCGCAAGTTCGCCGAGCACGGCGTCGCGGTGCTGGCCGGACGCTACATCCAGAACGCGTTCTGGCAGGAGCCGCACCTGATCGACACCAGCGACCCGATCCTGGGCATGGCCCAGCACTACCTCCTCTGCCCCACCAACCACGGCGTGAAAACGCTGGAGCACCTGGCTTTGCGCGACTGCGAGGACTACGACCTCGACGGCCTCGTGTTCCATTCCACGCGCACGTGCCGCGCCTTCACCGGACCACAGCGGCTGCTGGCCAAGGCCGCGCAGGACAAGCTCGGCCTCCCGTCCATCTTCTTCGAGGGCGACGTCGCGGACGCGTCGTTCTACAAGGACGGCATCCTGGAGAGCCGGCTCGTGGCCATGCTGGAAGCGATCGACGTGCGCCGCGAGCGCGGAGCGCTGCCCGACGGGTTCAGCGCGTTCGCATGACCGGCTACCACCTCGGCGTCGACCTGGGCTCGACCACCGCGAAGGCCGTGGTCGTCGACGACCGCGGCGCGATGCTCGGCACGAGCGTCGTCCAGATGGGCGCGGTCAGCCGGCCGGGCATGCAGCGGGCCGTCGACTCGGCGCTGGCGGAGGCCGGGATCGGCGAAGCGGAGCTCTCGGGAACGGTGTCGACCGGGTACGGGCGCAAGCTCGTGCCCGGCGTGCACCGCACCTTCACCGAGATCACCTGTCACGCCAGGGGTACTGCGGCGATGTGCCCCGGCGTCAAGCTGATCATCGACATCGGCGGCCAGGACAGCAAGGCGATCACCGTCGACGAGAGCGGCTTGGTCAACGACTTCGCCATGAACGACCGATGCGCGAGCGGCACCGGCCGCTTCTACGAGGTGCTCGCGCGAGCGCTCGAATGCGACATCGAGCGCCTGGGCGAGCTGGCGTTGCAGGGCACGGCCGACCTCGAAGTCAGCAGCATGTGCGCGACCTTCGCCGAGACCGAGATCGTCTCGATGCTCGCGCAGGGGCTGCCCACCGCGGACATCGCGGCCTCGGTGCACCGCGCGGTCGCCGGGCGGACGCTGGCTCTGGTGTCCCAGGTCGGGCGGCACGCTCCGGTGGTCATGACCGGTGGTGTGGCCCGGAATCCCGCCGCGGTGGACTTCCTGGCGAGCGCGCTCCGGCTGGAGGTCCGGGTGCCCGCGCATCCGCAGATCACCGGGGCCTACGGGGCGGCGTTGCTGGCCCTCGAATCAGCCGGCCGGCCGAGCACCCCCAGCCTGCCCGGGGACGCGGACACCGAGATCCCGTTGTTCCCGGACGCCCATTCCGCCGCCGGCCACTCCTGCGCCGGCTGCGACGGCACCGCCGGCGGAGCGGTACACCTCGGAGCGTCGATCGCGATTCGCCGGCCCTGAGCGGCGGCCACGTCCTGATACAGGACAAAGCGGTGGGGCCCCACGGCGTGGGCCCCACCGCTTTGTCCTGTGCTCAGTTCTTGGGCAGCAGGCCCAGGATCGGATCCGTGATCGCGCTCAGCGGGGGAGGCGAGACCGGGAAGGGCGGGACAAGCCGCGACAGCTCCGGAAGGTTGTCGAAGACGTCCGGGCCCTTGGTCGCACAGACCGATCGGTACCGGGCGGTGTTTTCGCCGTGCACACCCATGGCCTGGTCGGCGAAGAATTCAACCTGCCGCTGGAACTGCCGGGCGTTCTGGTGCAGCGCCACGTTATGTGCAGCGTCCGGGATGACCGCTCCTCGGAAGCAGGACTGCGAGTTCATCGCAGGGGACTGCCAATCGGTGTAACGAGCGGACTTCTGCTCGATCGTGGCCGGTCCATCGGATTCCGTGGCGTCGGTCGAGCATTCCCCGGCATTGTCACCACAGGTCATGATGTCGTACTCGCCCTGAATCGAGAACGTCGGGATCTTGATGTTCTTGTGCGTGCCATCGTATTCCCGGGGCACGAACGTCGCCGCCTCGCCCACGGTCACCGTATTGGCCAGCCGCCGGTCCGTGTCTATGACACCCTGGTCCGCGTTCGCGCTGTAGTAGAGCTGCGGGAGTCCTCGCGCCGTGTCGAGCGGCTGGAGGTACCCCGGGTCGACTGCCCACGGCTGCGACCGCTGCAGCCCGGAGGCCAGCGCCGGGGTCGCCATGCCGATGAACGTTCCGGCGGCGACCGGGTTGACGCGGTCGCTGTAACCGGTCCCGATGTTGACATCGGTATCGTTGTACATGGCCGATTCGATCCAGTTGATCACCGTGCCGTAGGAGTGCCCCACCAGCCCGACGTGATCGAATTTGACTCCGCCGAGCTGTCCGCCCTTCAGTTTCCGCACCAGCTGGTGCACGATCTCGGCCTGCGCGGGCGCATTGACGAGAGGACTCAGCGGGTGGTCGCTCCGCCCGTCGCCGACCCGGTCCAGGTTCAGCGTCGCGTAGCCATGGCCGACCAGGTCATCGACCGTCGAATAGGTCTCCGGCCGGTAAGGGAAGTCCCAGTAGTAAGTACCGTAAGTGATGCCGTGCACCAGCACGAGGATCGCGGGCGGACGCCCGTTCCGGGCGGCGGCCAGCGTCGACTCGTTCATGCACAGCTCGCCATACACATTCGTCGGCACGGCCGGCTCGGCGAGATCGAGTCCGGCCAGACCGGGAATCGACGTGCCCACCGGCGAGGTCACCACAGGAAGCGAAACCGGAACCTTTCCCGTAAACGGGCAAGTTTTTCCTGGCGCTTTCGTCGGAGTGCCATAGTCGCGCAACGGACCGTTCGGCAACCCATCAGGAACCGACAGCAAATCAGCCGGGATCAATGATCCGGCCGCATTACCGCCTGAAGCTTGTGCGCCGGCCGCAGCCGGACTTGCCAGCACCACGAGTACAACACTGGCCAGCACAAGCATACAACGTATGCGCCGTTGCATACACATCTCCATCTCTGACTCTGGGATATAAGAGACCACGCAGGGTCGCAAGGTGAATTGCCCTCCGGAGCGTCAGGACAACTCAGCAAACGACGCGCAGTCTGACGCAGGAAAGCAGCAGGCCCTGGTCCTCTTCGCTCGGCGAAGGTGTTTTCATTATGGTCTAACCATATGAATAAGCAACCAAAGTAGGGCAACCTCGGCAGCTTCCCCCCATTCGGGTGACACCTGCGTGCCCCTTTCGAGACGGCTAACCCTGCGCTCCCACATTGTCCGCACGCGTGGATCGCACGAAGTCGAACCGGAGTTCGCCCGCCTCGGCCTGCCGGCGCAGGACGAATTTCTGGATCTTGCCACTCGGCGTGGTCGGCATCGCCTCCACGAAGGCCCAGTAGACCGGCGTCTTGTGCGGGGCGATCTCCGCCCTCAGATAGGCGGTGAGCTCTTCCACCGAGGGCCGTCCGGCGCCGCGGCGCACCTTGACCACGGCGCCGATCTGCTCTCCCCACTTGTCGTCGGGCACGCCGATGACGGCGGCGTACTCCACGGCCGGGTGATCCCCGAGCGCGGCCTCGATTTCGGCGGGGTAGATGTTCATCCCGCCCCTGATGATCATGTCCTTGATCCGGCCGCGGATCGTGACGAAACCGCGCTGGTCCATCGACCCGAGATCGCCGAGGTGCAGCCAGCCGTCCGCGTCGATCGCCGCGCGCGTCTCCGCTTCCATCCGGTAGTACCCGAGCATGTTCTGGTATCCCCGGCAGCAGATCTCCCCCGTTTCGTTCAGTGGCACGGGTTCGCCGGACTCCGGGTCCGCGATCTTCACTTCCAGCTGCGGGAGCGGCTGCCCCACCGTCTCCGCCTGGTCGTCCGCCGAGTCGGTCACCCGGGTCTGGCTGACGACACCGTGGGCCTCGGTCTGTCCGAAAAGGATGCTGAACTGACAGCTCAGCCTCTGCTGTGTCTTGCGCACCAACGACGCAGGCACGGACGCGGCTCCGCTCAGGATGGTCTGCAGGCTCGCCAGGTCCCGCCGGGCGCAGTCCGGGTGGTCCAGCATCGCGATCAGCATGGTGGGGACGACCAGGGTGTGCGTGCCCCGGTAGGCCTCGAACGCTTCAAGCAGGAGCGCGGGTTCGAAGCCGGGGAGGATCACGAAGGTGCCGCGCTTGGCCCACGCCCCGAAGGAAGTCACCGCGCCGCCGCCGATGTGGTACATCGGCATCGCGTTGACATACACGCCACCGTCGGCCATGCCCGCGCGCTCGGCCACGTGACGGGCCTCGTTCAAGAGTCCTTTGTGGTGCAACATCGCACCCTTCGGGAAGCCAGTGGTCCCGGACGTGTACTGGATCTGGATGACGTCCTCCGGGCGCACCGCCGGCAGCGACTGGTCCGGATCGCCGCTCGAGGCGAAGGACTCCCACTCGTCGAAGGTGACGATCTCCCGAAGGCCCGGTACTTCCGACCGGACGCCTTCGAGCATGCCCACCATGTCGAACTCCCGGTAGGTCCTCGGGCAGAACAAGCCGGCCGCCCCGGACTGGTCGAGCACGAAGGTCACTTCCCTGGCCCGGTACGCGGGATTGAGGGCCACCAGCACCATTCCGGCCATGGCGATCCCCTGCTGGAGCACGATCCACCGGGCGCTGTTCGGCGCCCAGATGGCGATGCGGTCTCCCGGCGAGAACCGCTTCAGCAACGCACGGGCGACACGTTCCGCGTCGGCGACGAATTCGGCGTAGGTCCAGGTTTCCCTGGCCTCGCTGTCCGGCACGCAGTCGACCAGCGCCAGGCGGTCCGGCACCGCCGTGGCGGCGGCGCGAAGCGTCTCACAGACGGTGACGTCGGAAACGTCCCCTGGCTCCGCGGGCCAATAGGACGTCTCCAGAACCTGCACGCCGACCATCCGCTACTCCCTTGTATCGAGGTGAGCCAGGCCGCTCGAGTGTACCTCTTCGGTCCAACCATGCAAATGGTCTGGCCTATATGGCACACTGGCCGGACGGTTCGCGTTGGCGGTAAGAGTGGAAACCGAACCGTCCTGTACCCAACGACCCCCGGAGGTCCCTGTGCCGGCACATGTGCCCGTTGTCCGCGACTACCCCGAGTCCGCGGTGCTCATCGCCGGCGGCACCTCCGGAGTGGGGCTGGCCAGCGCCTTCGGGTTCATGGCGGCCGGCGTCCGCCGCATCGCGCTCCTCGCCAGGAACGCCGAACGCGGCAGCACGGCGTGCAAGGCGCTCCAGGACCGGCACCCGGACGCCGAGGTGGTGTTCGTCCCGGCCGACGCCGGCGACATCGACCAGGTGAACGCCGCGGTCGGCGAGGTGCGGTCGGCCCTCGGCGCGATCGACGTGCTCGTGAACTCGATGACCGCGACCTACCGGCCCGAACTCCTGCACCGGACGCCGCCGGCCGACGTCGCCCAGATCCTGAGCCGGCAGGCGCTGCCACCGATGCACTTGACCCGGGCGGTGCTGCCGGTCATGCGGGAGCAGGGCGGCGGCAGCATCGTCAACATCGCTTCCGACGCCGCGAAAGTTCCGACCCCGGGCGAAGCGGTGCTGGGCGCCGCCATGGCGGCCATCGTGATGTTCTCCCGCGTCACCGCGATCGAGGCCAAGCGCGACGGGGTGCGGGTGAACGCCGTGACGCCGTCCTTGATCGCCGGCACACCGACCGCCGAAAACGTGCTACGGGACGGATTCAGCAAGGCACTGTTCGAAAAGGCCGCCGCGCAAGCACACCTGGGCGTCGCCGAACCGGACGATCTGGCGTCGCTGATCGTTTTCCTCGGCGGCCCGGGCGCGGCCAAACTGACGGGCCAGGCCATCAGCGTCAACGGCGGCATTTCCGCCGGTTGACCCGATCGCCAGCGTTCAGCAGCAGTCCTTGGCCGTCTGCAGTGACCGGTCAAGGAGCTGTTGCAAAAGCGCCTGCTCGCCCGCGCCAAGGTCGCCGAACACCGCCGCACGAACGCGCTTGACCGCCTTCTCCGCGTCGCCGAGGACTTGTTGGCCGGATTCCGTGATGGCCAGTGGCTGGCTGCGGCCGCTCGTCGCCGTGGTGCGGACCAGGTGGCCGGCCGCTTCCAGCCGGCTGATCATCAGGCTGACGGCCTGCGGGCTCAGCAGCAGGTGGCGGGCGAGGTCCGCCGAGGACATCCCGGGCTCCTCCTCCAGCCGGGCCAGTGCGGACGCCTGCGCCAGCGTGACCCGGAACTCGCTCATCTCGCGTTCCAGCATCCGCTGGATCCGGTGCTGGAGCTGCCAGACCGTGTAGCCGAGGCCATGGTTCACGTCACGCATCCGCCGACTATATCAAGTACTTGACTTGACACCAGTCCACGAGTTACATGTCAGGCACTTGACATAGAGGAGAGCCGAGAATGGGAAACCACCAAGTCGCCGTAGTCACGGGCGCCGGGCGCGGGATCGGCGCGTCGACCGCGGTCGAGCTGGGCAAGCGCGGCTACCGGGTCGTGGTCAACTACTTCTCCCGGGCAGCCGACGCGCACCAGGTCGTCGACGCCGTGCGCGCGGCGGGCGGAGACGGCGTCGCCGTTCCCGGTGACGTCCGCGACCCGGACCAGGCCGCAAGTCTGATCAGCACGGCGATGGAGCAGTTCGGGCAGCTCGACGCGCTGGTGTGCAACGCGGCCACGCCGGTGCGGTTCACGCCGTTCGGCGAACTGGCCTGGAACGATTTCGCGACGAAGGTGACCGACGAACTCGCCGCGGCCTTCCACGTCACCGCCGCCGCGCTGAAGATCATGACCGCGCAGGGGCACGGCCGGCTGGTGTTCGTGTCCAGCGACATGGCGACCCACTCCGCCGTGCCGTCGGGCATCGCGCACGGCACGGCCAAGGCCGCGCTCAACACCTTCGCGCGCTACCTCGCCGTCGAGTACGGCCCCTCCGGCATCACCGCGAACGTCGTGTCCCCCGGCTACATCCGCACCGGCAACTCCGCCGCCAACGCCCCCGCCGACGTCACCGAGACCCTCGCGGCACAGACACCGCTGCGACGAGTGGGCGTCCCCGACGACGTCGGGCGGGTTATCGCCGCGATCGCCGACGACGCCGGGAGCTTCGTCACCGGAACCATCATCCCGGTCACCGGCGGGCTGCACGCGGCCCGCTGACCTCCCACCGGCACGGGCACGTTCCACCACCGCAACTCCCGGCACGAGATCTCCGTGACGCCGACGACCCACGGCGCCGGCGCGAGGCGATCCAATTCCTCTGCGAAAACTGTGACAACCTGCCAAAGACACCGCGATCGCGCAGATGTCAGGCTCCGGACAGCTCGAATTCCGCTACAGCAACGTCCTGCGCCCGATTCGCCGCGGACGCCGGACTCCGCACCTGCCCACGATCAAGTTGCGTCGGAGTGTGGCGGGACTAGGCTTCACCCATGGTCCCGGCCGGCTGGCCGCCACCAACTTGCTCAGGCGCGTTCTGTACGCCCTAGATCCGAGGGTTTTTCCGCATGGAGACCACCTGGGCATTCGACGGCAAGCGATACCGGATGTACCGCTTTGCCGATGACATCAACACCGAAATGAAAAAGCTGAACCGCAGCGACAATTGGCACAGCGGCGTCGCCTGGCTGATCGACATCGCCTGGATGGCGTTGTGCGCCTGGCTGTGCCTGGCGGTGTCCTGGTGGTTCTATCCGCTGGCAGTACTGGTGATCGGCGCCCGGCAGCGCGGCCTGTCCACCATTCTGCACGACTGTGCGCACGGTTCCGGCGCGGCGAACCGCCGGCTGCAGATGCTGATCGGCACGGTGCTCACCGCCTATCCCATCTTCCAGCAGCACTACGCGTACAAGCTCTCGCACGTCTTCACCCACCATCCCGCGCTGGGCAATCCGGAGCGCGACCCGGATCTGCGATTCTTCATCCAGCAGAAGGCCTACGAGGTCGCTTCGCCGCGTGCCTACGTCCGCCGGATCGTGCTCATGCCCCTGTTCGGCACACAGACCTGGGCCTACCTCAAGTACCTGGTGACCAACCGGTACCGCATGCACAAGGGCCGGGAAACCCAGTCCTCCAGCGGAACGCGGACGTTGCGACGCCACAAGCGGGTACTCGACCGCCTCGGATTCTGGGCCTTCTGGCTCGTCGTCGCCGGGGTGTGCTGGTGGCAGGGGTGGCTTCCGGGCCTGCTGCTGTTCTGGGTGGTGCCGTACCTGACCAGTTTCCAGCTCCTGGGCTGGTACATCGAGCTGTCCGAGCACACGCCCCTCGTCCGTGACTCCAATGTGGACCTTTACATGACCCGAAACCGCAAGAGCCGCGACTGGGAGAAGTTCCTCACCGGGATCCACAACGACAATTACCACCTCGAGCACCACCTCGACCCGCGCACCCCGTTCTGGAATCTCGGCAAGGCCAGGAAGGCCCGGCTGGCCGATCCCGGCTACGTCGCCGTCGACGCCGTGCTCGGCGGGCTGTTCACCCGTGGACCGCAGGGGCAGCCCAGCGCGATGAGCGCCATCGTCTCGTCCATGACCGAACCGAGGGAGCAGTCGCGTGCCGTCACACCAGGGAAAGACCTACCGGCAGGCCGAGTCCGGCGTCATGCACGCGGGCGCCGAACTGCGCCTGGGGCCGACCGGGCCGGTGAGCACGCCGATCTTCCAGACCGTCGCCTATGAGCTGCCCAGCACCGCCGCGGCGGCGGGGATCTTCGACCTGCAAGTCAACGGGCACGCCTACACCCGGCTGAACAACCCCACCTGTGACGTGCTGGAAGCCAGGATCGCCGCCGTGGACGGCGCGCCGGCGGCACTGGCGGTGTCCTCCGGCCAGGCCGCGATCACCCTGGCCCTGCTCAACCTCTGCCAGCACGGCGACAACATCGTCAGCTCCAACGAGCTCTACGGCGGGACCTGGAACCTGCTGGCCCACACCTTCAGCCGGTTCGGCATCGAGACCCGGTTCGTCAGCCCGGACGACCCGAAGGACTTCGCCAGGGCCACCGACGAGCGCACCCGCTGCTACTTCGGCGAAACACTGCCCAACCCCAAACTTCAGATCTTCCCCATCGAAGAGGTCGCCGAACTCGCCGAACTGGCCGGGGTGCCCCTGGTACTGGACAACACCCTGCTGCCGATGGTCTGCAACCCGCTGTCGTTCGGCGCGCACATCCTGGTCTACTCGGCGACGAAGTACATCGGCGGGCACGGCAGCGCGCTCGGCGGGCTCATTGTGGACTCGAACACGTTCGACTGGACGCGGCACGCCGACCGGCATCCGTTGCTGACCGAGCCCGACCCCGCGCACGGCGGCGTGGTGTGGACCAGCGCCGGTTCCACTCTGGACAGTTCACTGGGGTCCAGCCCGTATCTGCTCAAGGCGCGGGAGACCCTGCTGCGCGATCTGGGACCGTGCCTGAGCCCGTTCAACGCGTTCCTGCTGATCCAGGGCATCGAGACGCTGCCGTTGCGGATGCGGGCGCACGGGGAGAACGCGCGCGCGGTTGCGCATTTCCTCGCCGGGCACCCCTCGGTGGCCGCGGTCCGGCACCCGAGCCTGAGCGACGGTTACCAGGCGGACCTGCTGCGGCGGTACCTCCACGGCAACGGCGGGCCGCTGGTGCACTTCGAGCTCAACGGCGGCCAGGAGGCGGGCAGCCGGTTCATCGAGTCGCTCCGGATGATCGCCCACGTCACCAACATCGGCGACGTGCGGTCGATGGCGACCCACCCGGCGTCCACGACACACGCCCAGCTGCCGGTGGCGGACCAGCTGGCCGCGGGCGTCACGCAGGGCTCGATCCGGCTGTCCGTCGGCCTGGAGCACATCGACGACCTGATCGCCGACCTCACGGCCGCGCTGGCGGCGTCCGGATGACCAGCCCCGCCGACCGTCCGCTGATCGCGCTCGCCGGCGCGGCCGAAGAGCTGGACGACGTGGCGCACGTCGCGGTCCGCGAGGTGTATGTGCAGGCGCTGGAACAGGTGTCGGGCTGCGCGGTGGCCGTGCTCGGCGGGCGTTACGCGCTGGGCCAGCTCGACCGGTTCGACGGCGTGGTGTTCGGCGGCCACCAGACCGACGTGCTGCCGATCTGGTACCACGGCGAGCCGAACTCGAAGCCGGGCGACCCGGAACGCGACCTGATGTCGCTGGTGGCGCTGCCGGCCGCGCTGAAGGCGGGGCTGCCGGTGCTGGGGATCTGCCGGGGCCTGCAGGAGCTCAACGTCGCGCTCGGCGGCACCCTGCGCGACCTTCCGAACGACGACCACCGCGAGGACGTGTCGCGGCCGAGGGACCAGCAGTACCTCCCGGCCCACGAAATCCGGCTCACCGAGGGCGGGGTGCTGCACCGGCTGCTCGGCACACCGACGGTGTCGGTCAACTCGCTGCACCACCAGGCCATCGATCGTCTCGGCACCGGTCTGCGGGTGGAGGCGGTGTCCCGTGACGGAGTGATCGAGGCGGTGTCCCTGATCGGCGAGATCCCGACGAGCCCGTTCTGCCTTGCCGTGCAATGGCATCCGGAATGGTACGCCGCGTCGGACCCGGTCTCGGCGGCGATCTTCGGCGAGTTCGGCGCGGCCGCCAGGGCCACCACCGAACGGCGCGCCTCACTGGCGGGCTGAAGACCGCTTCCGGCGGTCCATGTCCAGCAGGGGGATGAAGAAGTTGACCAGCGGCCCGATGCCGAACGCGTAGAGCAGCGTCCCGATCCCGATCGTGGCACTGAGCAGGAAGCCGATCGCCAGCACGGTCAGCTCGATGCCCCAGCGCACCGCCCAGAGCCGATGGCCCCGCGACGCCAGGCCGGTCATCAGGCCGTCCCGCGGCCCGGGGCCGGCCTGGGCCCCGAGGTAACACCCGGTCGCGAACCCGTTGAGCACGATCCCGGCGATCAGCAGGGTCCACCGCAGCCACAGCGCGTCCGGGCCCGCGACCAGCGCCAGGGTGACGTCCATCGAGGTGCCCACGATCAGGACGTTGCAGAGTGTGCCGAGGCCGGGCTTCTGCCGCAGCGGAATCCACAGCAGCAGCACGGCGGCGCCGATCAGGTTGGTCCAGATCCCGATGGTCAGGCCGACCGTGCGCGACAAGCCCTGCGACAGCGCGTCCCAGGGCTCGACTCCCAGTCCCGACACCACGACCATGGCGTCGCTGACGCCGTAGAGGACCAGCCCGACGAGCAGCTGGCTGACGCGCCACAGCGGCCGGCCGGGCGGCAGCAGGGGCGACTGCAGCAGACCGGCCAGCGCCGGCCGCCGGCCGGTCGGCCGCAGCCGGGTCACACCGGTTCCCGCACCGACTCCCGCAGCGCGGCGGCGAGCAACTCCGGCAGCTGAGGGGAAGGCAGGAACGCGGCGTTCCACACCGCGACGTAACGCAAGCCCTCCGCCAGCGACAGGTCCTGGGTCCGGTCCAGCACGTCCCGCACGCCGGCGACGACCTGGGGCGGATGGGCGGCGATCTGCGCGGCGACCGCCCGCGCGTCGCGCCACAGCGTCTCCGGATCCGGCTGCACCCTGGTCAGCAGGCCCAGCTGGGCCGCCTCGCGCGCCGGCACGTCCCGGCCGGTCAGGGCCAGCTCCCGGGTGCTCGCCGCCCCGATGATCCGCGGAAGCCGTTGCAACGAGCCGAGATCGGCGACCACCCCGATCCGGATCTCCCGCAGCGAGAAGAAAGCGTCCGCCGAAGCGAGCCGGATGTCGCACGCGGACACCAGGTCCAGTCCGGCACCGACGCAGCCGCCGTGCACGGCGGCGACAAAAGGCAGGCGGCCACGGGAAACCGAGGTTATCGCCTGCTGCATGGTGGCGGCTTCCGCGAGCAGCCCGGCCCGCAGCGCACCGTCGCCACCGCGAGCCAGCCGCCGGTAGTGCGTCAGGTACCACCGCAGGTCGAGCCCGACGCTGAAACCGTCCTCGGACCCGCGCAACACGACGGCCCGCACGGACTGGTCCGATTCCAGGTCGGCGACCAGCTGCGGCAGCTCGGAGAAGAACGCGCCACCAAAGGCGTTTCCCTCGCCGGTGCCGCGCAGCACGACCTCCGCGACACCGTCCTCGCCGGGGCCCAGCACGCTGAGCGTTTGGTAGTCCATGGTCAGTCCACCTTGTGATAGCCGCGCTGGTGCAGGACCAGTGGCGTGCGGTCGTGCGCGATGGACTCCCATTCCGGCGCGCCGATGAGCAGCACGTGGTCGGCGTAGGGAAGTTCGTCCTGCACGCGGCAGACCATCGACGCCGACGCGCCGGCGAGCAACGGCAGCGAACCGACCAGCTCGGTCTCGACCCCCAGGAACCGGTCGCCCTGTGGCTGACCGGCGAACCGCTGGCACAGCAGCTGTTGCCGGGCCGACAGCACGTTCAGGCCGAACGACCCGGTCACCTGGATCGCGGCGAGCGTCTCGCTGTCCGTGGCCAGCGAGACGACCAGCAGCGGCGGCCGCACCGACAGCGACATGATCGAGTTCACCGTGCACCCCACCGGAACGCCGCCGTCCAGGCTGGTCACCACCGTGACGCCGGTCGGCCAGTGGGTCATGAACTCACGGAACCCGGCCGTGCTGTCCGTGCTCACGCTCATAACGGTCTCCTCCACGTCAGGTCACGGCAAGATCCGGCTGGCGGGGCAACTGAGCCAGGGATCGTTCGATCAGTTCGTCCGGGACCTCGATGTCGCTGTCCATCTCGCCCGCCAGGTACGCCTGGTAGGCCGCCATGTCGAACAGGCCGTGCCCGCTCAGCGAGAGCAGGATCGCCGGCCGGGTCCCGTCCCGGTCGGCCCTGGCCGCCTCGACCACCGCGCCGTGCACGGAGTGCGCGCTCTCCGGCGCGGGCACGATGCCCTCGCACGAGCCGAACAGGGTGGCCGAAGCGAAGATCTCCCGTTGCTGGTAGGCCACCGCCTCGATCAGGCCCCGGTCGTAGAGCGCGCTGATGATCTTGGCCGTGGCGTGGTAGCGCAGGCCGCCCGCGTGCATGAGCGGCGGCGCGAACCGCGAGCCGAGTGTGTACATCTTCTGCATCGGGTTCTTTTCCGAGCTGTCCGTGTAGTCGTAGGCGTAGCGGCCACGGGTCAGCTTCGGGCAGGCCGCGGGTTCGACCGAGACGCACCGCACGCCGCCGCCCGAGGGCAGGCTGTCACGCAGGAACGGGAAGGCGAGCCCGCCGAAGTTGCTGCCCGCGCCGAGCCCGGCGATGACGATGTCCGGCCGATCGTCCATTTCGGACATCTGCTCGCCTGCTTCCAGGCCCATCACCGTGTTGTGCAGCAGCGCGTAGGTTTCACCGCTGCCCGCGCAGAACCGGGTGCCCGGGTCGTGCGTGGACTCCATCGCCTCGGCGAGCGCGATCGACAGCGTGCCACCGTGCTGGCCCTCCGCGGCGAACCGCCGGCCCACCTCGGTCTCGTCGCTCGGGCTGGCCACCACGGTGGCGCCGAGCAGTTCCATCATCGTCTTGCGGTAGGGCTTGTTCTCCAGGCTGGTCCGCACCATGTACACGTGGCATTCCAGGCCGAACATCTGGCAGGCCGCGGCCACGGCGGTGCCCCACTGCCCGGCGCCGGTGGCCACCGCGAGCCGCTTGGCCCCGGCCGCCTTGTAGTAGTAGGCCTGCGCGATGGCGGTGTTCAGCTTGTGGCTTCCGGACAGGTTCGCGCCTTCGTACTTGTAGTAGATCCGGGCCTGGGTGCCCAGCGCCTTCTCGAACCCGGTCGCCCGGACCAGCGGCGTCGGCCGCCACTGCCGGTAACGCCGCTGGATCTCTTCGGGAATGGGAATCCACCGCTCGCGCGACATCTCCTGCCGGATCAGGCTCAGCGGGACCTGCGGATCGAGGGACCCGCTGCCGCTGTCAGTTTCCGGCGGCCGGTCCGGCGGCAGGGTGAAGTCCAGATCGGGCAGGATGTTGTACCAGGACTGCGAGGTCTGCAACGCTCCTCCTTGGAGTTTCCTGTACGGCCACGGCGAGTACGCACGGCAGGCCGGTGTCCATTAGTTCCCACCGCACCCCGCGCCACCGGCCGCGCCGGGCGCCGGGATCGACGGGGATGCGCCACGGCAGGCCGCCGAGACCGAGCCCGACCGCCTTGACACACGCTTCCTGCACGGCCCACACCCGCGCGAAGCCGGCGGCCGCGCCCGGCTCCGCCAGCATCCGCTCGGCTCGCTCGCCGCAGCAGCGCCGGACCAACCGCGCGTCCAGCTCGTCCGGCGGCTCCATCACGTCGACCCCGACCGCACCGTCCGGCCAGACGGCCGCCGCGGTGTGCCGGTCGGTGTGCGACACCGAAACCCCGGCCGGGTGACCGCGCAGCCGGGGCCGTCCGCCCGGTTCCACCCGGAAGCCGACCGCCTCCGGTGCCAGGTGCAGCACTTCGGCCGTCAGGCCGCGGAGCAGTCCCCGGCCACGGAGGAACTCCGCGGCCCGCCACGGCGCCATCCCGGCCGCCGATCGCCGTTCCGCGTCGTCGACCGGGCCGGTCTCCCCGGCCGCGGGAACCACCGCCAAACCGATCGGCGCGGTGCCCGGCGGCCCGGGCAAGCGGAGCCGGCCGTCCATGGTGCTCACCGTTTTCCCGGGGTCAGTAGGTCAGCGTGACGGCCCGGTCGAGCAACGCGAGCGTCCCGTTCGCCTGCAGCAGCCGGTCGTTGGCATAGTTGAGGCTGGCCGAGCGCAGGTCCCGGAACAGCCGCTCCAGCGGCATCGCCGTGCCCCGCATGTAGCCGAACCGCAGGCCCACGATCTCGATCAGCAGGTCGATCACCGCCAGGGACCGCTCGGCCGTGTGCACCTTGAGCCCGTTCAGGCGCAGCTGCACCGGGACGTCCTCCGGGTCGCCGCCCTGGTCGATGTCCCGGATCACCTGAGCCAGCAACGCGGCCATCGTGTCCAGGTCGAGGCGGGCGCGGGCGAGCCGGGCCCGCAACAGCTCCGAGTCCAGGTCGAACTGCTTGCGCCCGGCCGGGCTGCGCACCAGCTCCAGCACCGACCTCAGGGCCGCTTGCGCCCCGCCGATCCAGCAGCCGGCCCACGCGACGTGCCCGACCGGGACGAACCCGGACACCGCCACCGTCCGGAAAGCACCCGGCTCCCCGACGATGCTCGACTCGTCCACCTCGCCGGTCAGCTTGACCGGCCCGCTGTGCGTCCCGCGCATGCCCATCGGGTTCCACGACCCGTCGCCGGGCGTCACCGTCAGCTCGGCCCGGTCGGCGTACACCAGCGTGACCGAGTTGTACCCGGCGGATTCGCTGTCCCGCATGGTGATCAGGAACCCGTCGGCGTGGTGGCCGCCGGTGACGATCGGCGCGTCCCGCTCCAGCAGTACCCGCCCGCCTCGGCGCCGCAACGGGGCCTCCGCGGTGAACAGGTGCCCGCCCTTGCCTCGCTCACTGGTCACCGACGCGACGTACACCTCGCCCGCGGCGATCCGCGGCAACAGCCGCTCACGCAACTGCGGGCTGCCGTGCTGAACGAGCGCGACCACCTGCTGGCAGTGCATCGCCCAGATCATCGCGGTGGACATGCATTCGCCGGCCAGCGCTCCGGCCACGGAGACGAGCGCCCGCAGGTCCCCGCCGAGGCCACCGTAACCGGTGGGCACGAGCAGGCCCATCAGCCCGCTCTCCCGCAAGGCGGCCACCGAGCGCTCCGGGAAAGCGGCCGCCGTGTCCACCGCGTCGGCCTGCTCCCGCAACACGGGCAGCACTGTGTCGAGCCGGCCGGACAGGTCGGCCGCGGTGGTCATCGTCGCGGTCATGAGACGGCCGCCGCATCCAGCAGGACTTGCTTGAGGCTCGCCGGCGTGGCGAACGTCTCGCGCGTCATCGCGTTGTCGGGCAAGGCGATCCCCAGCTCGTCCTCCAGGTCGAACAGCAGCTCGACCGCCTTCATCGAGTCGAGCCCCAGCTCCTTGAGCGAAGCCTCGGGGGCCAGCTCCTGGTCCTCGGGCAGGTTCTTGAGGTGCCGGCGGATCACTTTCTCCAGTACGGCGTCGTCCATCTCATACTCCTTGCGTGCTCAGTGGGTCGAAGAACCGGTCCGGGTCCAGATCGGATCGCTTGACTTGCAGCTGGGACACCACCAGGACCTCGTTCCCCCTGGTGACCACCTCCATCGGCGCGCGATGGCCCAGGAACGCCAGCAGGCTGGCGGTCAGGCCGTAGGCGCCCACATTCGGGACGGTCACCAGGTCTCCGGTGGCCATGGGCGGCATCGCCATGTCGTGCCCCAGCGTGTCCAGCGGGGTGCACAGCGGGCCGACCACCGAGGTCTGCACGGCGTCCTCGGGCTCGTGGGGGATGCCGCTGGCGGGGATCACGCTCGGGCCGGAGCGGGGAATCCGGCGCAGCCCGGACATTCCGCCGAGGTGGTTCACCCCGGTGTCCAGCACGACGAACAGCTCGTCCTTGGACCGCTTGGCATCCAGCACCTCGCAGACCAGCACCCCCGACTCCGCGACCAGATAACGCCCGGACTCGAAGGAGATCCTCGGTTCGCCGGTGCGCCAGCCCTTCAACCGGTCGTCGAGCATCTCCTCGACCCGGGCGGCGAGGTTCGGGAACTGCGGCCGGGACCCGGTCTTCGCGTACGGTGCGCCGAACCCGCCGCCGAGGTCGACCTCACGGAGGTGCTCAAGCTGCTCGCTGAGGCGCACGACCAGGTCGATGGCGATGCCGAACTGGCTGACCAGGGTGTCCTCGTCGAGCAGGTTCGAGCCCATGTAGAGGTGCAGGCCGGTGACGGTCGCGATGCCGTGCGCCTTGAACCGTTGCGGCTCCTCGAGAATCCAGGCCGCGTCCGCGCCGAACTGGGAGGCGGTGCCGGTCATCGTGAGGCCGGAGCCACCGGTCATCGCGCTGTCCGCGTTCACGCGCAGCAGGCATTCCACCTCCACCCCGTAACTGAACGCCCGCTCGCCGACCCGGTCCAGGTCGACCGGCGAGTCGACGGAGAAGTGCCGGATACCGTGGCCCAGCGCGTAGTCGATGGTCTCCTCGGCCTTGCCGGGCCCGGTCAGCAGCATGTGCTCACCGGGCACGCCGGCTTCGACGGCGGAGTCGATCTCCCCCTTGGAGCTGATCTCGGCATGGCAGCCCAGCTCCGCCAGCGCGGCGACGATCCGCGGGTGCGGGTTGGCCTTGAGCGAGTAGTACAAAGTGGACGGATGGGGTAGCGACTTGGTCAGATCGGCGTGTGCGTCCGTGATCGTCCCCAGGTCGTACACGTAGCAAGGGGTGCCGACCTGTTCGGCCACCAGCAACGGGTTCATCGGATACCTTCGGTTTGCAGTCGGGCGTCCAACAGGTCCGTCAGCGCCCGTTTGTCGATCTTCCCGTTCACACTGAGCGGCAGCTCGGGCAGCACGCGGCAGTCGTCGGGGATCTTGTGCTCTTCCAGCCGTACCGCCAGTTCCGTGGCCAGCGAGCCGGCGGAAATCGTCCCGGTGGCCACCAGCCTCGCGCCGTTACCGTTGTCCGGGGGCAGAACCGCGGCCAGCTCGACGCCGGGCACGTCCATCGCGGCCGCCTCGACCTCGATGGAGCTGACCCGGAATCCGCTCTGCTTGTAGATGTCGTCCGTGCGGCCGACGAAGTAGACGTTGCCGTCCTCGTCGAGCCGGCAGCGGTCCCCCGTGTGGAGGACGGGCTGGCCGAACTCGTCGTGGCGATAGCGGTTCGCGGTCATCTCGGGCGCCCGCCAGTACCCGCCCATCACGTTCGGCCCGCGGACCACCAGCTCGCCGACCTGCCCGGCGGGCAGCCGGGCGCCGTTGTCGTCGATGATGTACGCCTCGGTGTCCGGCAGCGGCTGCCCCGTGGACCCCGGCCGGGACAGGTCGGAGTTGGGTTCGGCGATCGACACCCGCTTGCATTCGGTCAGGCCGAACATCGACACCACGTCCAGGTTCGGGATCATTTCCCGGAGCCGGGTGGACGACGTCACCGGCAGCGCGGCGCCGGTGTTGGTGACCATCCGCAGCCGGGGCGGGAACTGGTGCGACCGGGCGATCAGCCGCGCCAGGGTGACGGCCAGGCTCGGCACCAGCGGGAACACCGAGATGTCGTGGTCGACGAGCCGGCTGAGCAGGAGCGGCCCGGCGTCCTCGTCGTCGCCGAGGACCAGGCAGGCGCCGGACACGCAGCAGAGGAACACCTGGTACAGGCCGTAGTCGAAGGACAGCGGCAGGCAGCAGAAGACGTTGTCGTCCGGCCGGTACCGCAGCCGCTGCTGAATCGCGTCCGCGGTGAAGAGCACCTGACGGTGGGTCGACACGACCGCCTTGGGCATCGCCGTGCTGCCCGAGGTGTAGATCAGGGCGAGCGGGTCGATGGACAGCCGGGCCGGCTCGTTCGGTTCACCGGGCGCGTCGGCCGGCAGCTCATCGAGCCCGTACACGTTCACCGACGGCGGTGCCAGCGCCGCCACCACGTCCACCGCCCGCGCCGAGGCGACGACCAGCCGTGGTTCGCAGTCGCCGAGAATGTGCTCGAGGTGGTACGGCCGCGTGCGGTCGCTGAGCACGACGTGAATGGCGCCGAGCCGGGACGCCGCGTAGATCAGCGCGAGGGTCTCGGGTTCGTGCGGGGCGAGGATCAGGACCCGGTCGCCCGGGAGCACCCCGTGACCCCGTAACCAGTTGGCGTAGGCCATGGACCGGATTCGCAGGTCCCGATAGGACCAGCCGCGTCCCTTGGTACGCACCGCGGACGCGTCCGGGGTGTCGGCCGCCTGGCGGTCCAGCAGGTGGTGGAGCAGGGCCACGGTCATCGAACTCCCCCTGAGTTGGTGGGTTCCCGGATGGTTCGCAGGATCTCGGTGAGCGCGGCCACGGACTCGAACGCCTCGGGGACGATCAGCTCCGGCGGGACTTCCACGCCCAGCTCGTCTTCGAGGCGCTCCAGCACCGCGACCACGGCGACCGAGTCGAACCCGGGCAGGTCGAACAGGGACGGCGCCTCCCGCGCGGTCTCCGGCGAGACGCCGAGCACCTCCCCGAACCGGGCGGCGACCAGGCTGGTCAGATCGGACGGTCGCGGGTTCATCGGCTCTCCTTGCCGACCAGCGCGAGCAGTTCCGCGCGGGCGACCTTGCCGGTGCCGGTGCGGGGGAGGTCGGACTGCACGTGGATGCCGCTGGGCACCATGTAGCCCAGCAGCCGCGCCCGGCAGTGCGCGGTCACCTGGCGGGCCAGCCCGGCCGGATCGGTGCCCGGCGCGGGCACGACGAGAGCGTGCAACCGGTTCGTCAGCTCGGGATCGGCCTCCGCCACCACGACCACCTCGGCGACGCCGGGGTGCGCCCCGATGACGGCTTCGATCTCGCCGATCTCCACGCGATACCCGCGTGTCTTCACCAGTCCGTCCCGCCGGCCCATCAGGTGCAGCAGGCCATGTTCGTCGCGCCGGGCGAAGTCGCCCGTGCGGTAGAAGCATTCGCCGCCGATGTCCACCATGGACTCGGCGGTGAGGTCCGGCCGGCCCAGGTACCCGGTCGTGACGCAGTCGCCCGCCACCACGAGCTCACCCTCGGCGGGCCCGTCGATCGCGGCGGTGCCGTCCTCGGCCAGCAGCGCGATCGTCACGCCGTCGATCGGGTGCCCGATGGGTACCCGGCTGTCCTCTGCCGGCGGTCCAGGCAGCGTGTAGCTAGTGATCACGTTGGTCTCGATCGGGCCGTACAGGTTGGCCACCTCCGCATGCGGAACCGCGCGCATCAACGCGGCCAGCGACGGCGCACGGAACTCCTCCCCCGCGTACAGCAGCCGGCGCAACGCGGGCAGCCCTTCCATCAGCAGGGTCGACCGGTTGACCAACGCGGTCAGCGCCGAGGGCACCGCGTAGAGGTGCGTGATCCGGCGGTCGGTGAGAAACCGTTGCAGCGCTTGCGGAAAGAGCGCTGCCTTGGCTGAGACGAGATGCAAGGCCGCGCCGGCCGCGAGTCCGGCGTACACGTCGTACACCGGCAGGTCGAAGTGCAGCGGGGCGTGGACGGCGACCCGGTCACCGTCGGCGAGCGGATAGGCTTCCGCCGCCCAGCCGACGAACGCGGCCGCGTTGCGATGGGTGATCACCACGCCCTTGGGAGTGCCGGTGGAGCCCGAGGTGTAGAGCACGTAAGCCTCGTCATCCGGGCCCGGGTCCGGCAGGTCTTCGGTGAATTCGGTGCTCACCACCGTCGACAGGTCGAGTACGGGGAGGTCGAGCCGTGCGGTGGCCGGGTCGTCCGATGTGGACAGCACCAGTTCACAACCGGCGTCCCGCACCACGAACCGCCGGCGCTCGGCCGGTGCTCCCGGGTCCACCGGCACGTAACAGCGGCCCGCCAGCATCGCGGCCAGCATGGCGATCACCGTCGCCGGTTCCTTGGCCGTCGGCACCGCCACGCGGCCGCCCGGGCGTACTCGTTCCCGCAGGATCGCGGCCACGGTGCGAACGGCGCGGCCGAGCTCGGCGTAACTGGTCGGCGTGCCGTCCGCGGCGACGATGGCGGTGGCCTGCGGCGTGCGGAGTGCGACCGCCAGCATCGGATCTACAAGGGACATAACGGCTCTCAGCGCCCTTCGGTTTCGGGCTCGGTCCTTGCCAGCAGCCATACGGCGAGAACTGCTTCGTTCGCCAGCGCGGTGGTGGCCGCGGCGAGCACACCGTCCGGTGCCGCCCGTCCGGTCTGCACCCGGCGCAGCGCCAGGTAGGACATTTCGGTGACCCGGCGCCACGGTCGTAGCACCTCGGCTTCGAACCGGCCGGGCAACTCGGGCAGGCCGATCCGCTCCAGCTCGGCGGCGACATCGGTGAGCCACAGGTGATGCAGTCCGCGGTCGCGGGCGAGCAGCCAGGCCTGCAGTGCCAGGTTCTCCACGCAACCGCTGTCCAGCTCGCGGTGCCGCTCGACGAACTGGGCCGGCGTGCCCGCGGCGGCCGCGCCCGTGATCGCCAGCGCGTTGTCCCTCAGCTGCCGGCGCAGGTCGACCGGCTGTGCCTCGCCGACCTTCGAGAGGACAGCCCAAGACCCGCCGGGCAGCGCCGCCTCGATGTCACCGATGGGGAGTTCGGTGGTCGTCGGCACGGCGCGGCCCCACGGGGTCGCGTTGTCGTACGGATCAACGATATGCAGCAGTTCTTCCGGTCCGCCTCCGAGCGCTTCGATGGCTTCGAGCACGAACCCGTGCTGTATGTGTTCGTTGCCGTGATATGGGAGCCACGGCAGGTGATAGGCGTCCCCGACCAGCACCAGAGGGTGCCCGCCGGCCAAGAACTGCCGCCACTGCCCCACGGCGTCGTCCACGTCCGCGATGTCCCGCCACAGCGGCGTGAATCCGGTGCGGCACGCCAGCTTCTCGGCCTGGTCGGCCGGCGGCAGGTCGGCTTTCGGCAACTGGTCCGGCTCGTTCGTCAGGCGCAGGCGCCAGTCCATCGCGAACGGTGCCCGTACATCGGCGACGCCCGCGTGGGCGAGCACCAGGGCGAGGTCATCGGACACGCAGTCGAGATATTCGGAGTCCACCCGGCCGAGCAGCGCCGAGCACGGTGTGGACGTCTTCATTTCGAGCTGACCTGACACAATTCCCCCGAAATCCCTCGACGGATCATCACACGTCACGAACCGTCGATAAGACAGCTATAGTAGGACTTCACATAAATCGAACGGCGGTGCCCTGCGGACGAACTTCGCACCTGTGGTCACGCTGACCGCGACAGGTTGTGCGAAGGTCTACATCCTCTCGTGTGGCACCTGTTCAATTCGTAGCCCCCGTTCGGGTGGTCCGCAAATTGGAGCCGCCCAGTCAGCACCCGTTTTGGGCCGGTCGAGCGCCGCAGTGACCGGAATACTGCCCCGTCGGGCCGCAGCACTGGGCCATTCGGCCTAGTACCGCCAGGCCAGGCAGTACAGCCCGCTGAATCGCGCTACGCCAATCAGTTGGTTATCTACAGCCCCTAGGACCTCTTGTCGATCATTTCCGCGCGCTTCAAGTTGTTGCCCCGTGCGGGTGCGCCTAAAATCGGAATTTCCACCGGATGCTCTGTGTCGCCCATGCCCTCGGCCGGTCCGGTTCGATCTCCCGCGAACATCAAATCAGATGCCGGATTGGCGTGATGACAGAGATCATTCTCGAAAATGCGAGACAGGCAGTGACCGAGGCGCCTCCGGTCGGTGACGAAGCATATCTGACGTTCGCCGAGGCGATCGAGACGCGGCTGCGCCGGCACTGGCCGGAGGTCGTGGCCGCGAACGAGCGGGATCTGGCCGCGGGGCGGGCCAAGCAGCTGTCCGGGCCGATGCTGGACCGGATGCGGCTGACCGACGGGCATCTCGACCGGCTCGCGGAGCTGGCGCGGCTGGTGCGCAAAGACCTGCCGGCGGTCAGCCGGCCCGGCTCCGAGTTCCACGGCCTCCAGCGCTCGACCGCACGCCGGGTGCCACGGCCGCTGGGCGTGCTCCTGATGATCTACGAGGCCCGGCCGATGGTCACTGTGGACAGTGCGATCCTTTCGGCCTGCACCGGCAATGCCGTGCTGCTCCGGGGCGGCAGTGAGATCAGCCGGAGCAACGCGGCGCTGGCGGTGGTGATCGACGAGGCGTTGCGAGACGCGCGCCTGCCGGCCGATCTGGTGCAGGTCCTGCACGATCTGGACCGGGCCGGGCTGCGCGAGCTGCTCCGTCGCGACGACGCGATCGACGTGCTGGTACCCCGTGGCAGCCCGACGCTCGTGGACTACTGCCGCACCACCTCCCGTATCCCGCTGATCGTCGGCGGAGCCGGGGTCAACCACCTGTACGTCCATTCCTCGGCCGATCCCGCGCTGGCCGCCCGGCTGATCCTGGACAGCAAGCTGCCCGACCCGGCCGGCTGCACCGCGCTGGAGATGCTGCTGCTCGACGAGTCCGTGGCCGATGACGTGCTGACGGCACTGGCCCGGCACGCCGACGAGCCGGACCTCAAGGGACTGGCGCTTCGGGTGCCCGGAGAACTCGCGCGACGGCTGCCCGATCGCCTCGCGGACGTGGTCCAGGTGCAGGAGATCGGCCCGCACGACGACGGCCGGGAGTTCCTCGACCGCACCTTGGCCGTGCGCACCGTCCCCGGCCTGGTGGAGGCGTCGGCGCACATCCGGCGTCACAGCTCGGGGCACACCGACGGGGTCGTCGCGACCGACCGGGAGGCGATCGCGGAGTTCTGCCGCCGGATGGACTCCGCCGCGGTGGTGGTGAACGGCTCGCTGCGCCTGCACGACGGCCCGAGTCTCGGTATCGGGGCGGAGATCGCGATCAGCACCGGCCGGACGCACGTCCGCGGCCCGGTCACGCTGGCCGCGCTGCTGACCTACAGCTGGATCGTCGAGGGTGAGGGCAGCGTCCGATTTCGCACGTGAGCACGAAGAAGGAGAAAACGATGGCGACTGACACCCGAATTCACGATGAGGTAAACCTCGCCGTGAAGAAGATGATGATCACGGAGTCCCGGTTGTCGCTCGACCCGGCCGAGCTGGGCGACGCGGAGCAGCTCAACGGGCCGGTACTGCGGGTGACGTCGGTGGGCCTGCTCGGCATGTTCATCCGGCTCGAGGACGAGCTGGCCCTGACGCTGCCGGACGGCCTGTTCGCCGGCAAGAACTTCGGCACGGTGGCCGACCTGGTCGACGTGCTGGTGCCCGCCTGTGCGCAACAGCGAGGAGCTGCATGACCGCGGCCCCGGAGCATCAGCCGGACGCGGCCGGCCCGAATGCCCTGAGCTGCTACACCGCCAACCTCGCGGCCTACCTCCTCGCCGGGAACGACGACGCGCTCGACGTCATCGCCCGCTCGGTACGCCTCGCCGTGCGCCCAGGTGACGAGCCGGCGTTCTCCCATCACTCCATTCCGTTGCATCAGGTCCCGGCTGAGGGCGAACTCGGTTTCGCCGGCGTGCCGACCAGTGCCGCCGCGATCGAAGGCATGGCGCGCGAGATCGAATCGAGCGGGCAGGTGCTCGTGCTGGCCAACAGCGCGTCGATGCCGTGGTCACGGGCCAGGGCCGGGGATGGCGCGCCACATCTGTTACTGGTGGATGGCCGTCGCGGCGGGCAGTGGCACGCCGTCGACGAGTTCACCGCGCTGCTCCCCGAGGGCCGGCAGGATCCTTTCCAGGGGTGGCTCACCGATGAGGGCCTGCTGAGCGCGATCCGGCCCAGCCCCGTCCCCGCGCCGGAACACAAGCTGCGCGAGGAACACGCTTTCGGCTTCCCGGTGCCGATTCCGCCGGATGGCACGTACCAGTGGGTCGCGCTCAGCCCAGGCCGGACCGCCGGGGTGCCGGACCTGCCTGGTGACTGGGTCACCGGCACCGAGGCGGCCCTGGCCGTGCTGTCGGAGTTCTGGGCCGGGCTGGGAGACCACGAACCCCGGCGCCGGTTCCTCGACGACATGTGGGCGGCCGCGCAGCATCACGCCTATCGCTACGTGCGGATCGGGTCCTTTGTGGACGAACGGAGCGCGGACATCGCGACGTTCACCCGGGCCGTCGAAACCTGGCAGAACCTGCCGATGGCCCTCCGGTTCGCCGCCGAATCCGCGGCGCGGGGCCGGGCCCGGCCCTCGATGGTCCAGGCCACCTTCGACCACCTGCTCGACGCGGACGGCCCCGCCCGGGCGCTGCTGCCCCAATACGGTTTTCCGGCCGTGCCATGACAGAAGGGACTTCCACCATGAACACCGTCAACGTGGACCAGCCGGTCCGCCGGACCTCGACGTTCGCCATCGGGGGCGACCTCACGGTGCACCGCCTCGGCCTGGGCACCATGCAGCTGACCGGCCCGGGCACCTGGGGCCCGCCACGCGACCGCGCCGAGGCGATCCGCGTGCTGCGGCAGGCCGTCGAGCTGGGCGTCGACTTCATCGACACCGCGGACTCGTACGGGCCGTACGTGGTCGAGGACCTGATCCGTGAGGCACTGCACCCGTACCCGGACGGCCTGGTCATCGCGACCAAGGGCGGACTGGCCCGGCGCGGCCCGGCGGCCCGCGACGAAGGGTGGCCCGCCATCGGCCGGCCCGACTACCTGCGGCACTGCGTGGTGACCAGCCTGCAGCGGCTCGGTGTGGACACGATCGACCTGTACCACCTGCACCGGGTCGACCCGCAGGTGCCGATCGAGGACAGCCTCGGCGAGCTGGCGACGTTGCGCCAGGAAGGCAAGATCCGCCACATCGGGGTGTCCGAGGTGAGTTTGGACGTGCTACGCCAGGCCCAAGCGGTCACGCCGATCGCCACGGTCCAGAATCGCTACAACCTTGTTGTGCGGCACCATGATCCCGTAGTGGAGTACTGCGAGCGCGAGGGTATCGGCTTCATCCCGTGGTTCCCGCTGGAGTCGGGAGACCTGACCACGAGCGGCGGGACGATCGCCCGGCTGGCGGAGAAGCACCAGTGCACCCGAGCCCAGCTGGCGATCAGCTGGCTGCTCGCCCGCTCCCCGGTGATGCTGCCGATCCCGGGCACCGCTTCCACCGGCCACCTGACGGAAAATCTCACGGCCGGCTCGGTCGTGCTGACCGACGAGGACGTCGAGCTGCTGACGCGCCTCAGCTAGTACTCCAGCCAGGCTACAAATACGACCCCTACGGCGGCAGCGATCTTGGTGAAGAAGAAGAGAAATAATAAATAGCATGAGGTGACGATGCCACACGGGCGCGGTCCCGATCGGTGATCCACGGTTCCGGCAGATACAGCTCACGATCGATCAGCACCTCGAGTGCCGCCTCAACTAACCGAGCGATCGCTCAGCGGCGGGTGTTCCGGGGCGAGCACCGGGGCCGCCGGCTCGTCAACGCGCTGGCGGCGCACCGCGATCAGCACTCCCGCGATGATCACGGCGAAACCGGCGAGCTGCCACACCGGCGGCCACTGCCCGCGCGCGAGGTAGACGTAGGCGACGCCGGAAATGGTCTCGACCACCACCAGCATGCCCGCGAGGCTGGTCGGAAGCCGCATGGACGCGGCGTTCCACAGCCAGGTGCCGCCCCAGGAGACCAGCATGCCGAGCACCACCGAGCCCACCAGCAGGCCGAGCAGGCCCGGATGGGCCGGCCCGACGGGCCCGAGCTGACCGGTCACCCACACCAGCGGGAGGGCGACGAGCGTGATCGCGCCGGTCGCGACACCGACCACACTGGACCACTGGCTGGACGAGACCTCGGGGTTCTTGGCCAGGAAACGCCCGTTGCTGACTCCGTAGGTGGCCCACATCAGCAGCGCGGCGAACGCGGCGAGGATGCCGATCACCTTGCCGCCCAAGGAAGTTCCGGGTACGCCGTCGGTGCCGACGATCTCCACCCCGTTGACCACGATCAGTCCGAGGGTCACGAGCACGACCGGAACCACCAGGCGGCGCCACGGATAACGACGGTCCACCCAGTTGCCGAGCAACGCGACCGTGACCGGGACGCAGCCGATGACCATCGTGGTGATCGGCGCCCCGGCCGAGTGCACCGCGACGACGACGAGCAGGTAGTACCCGATGTTGCCGGTGATGGCGTAGACCAGCGCCGGGCGCCAGTGCCGGCGGGCGACTCCGCGGATCGCCGCGCCGCCGCCGAGGAACAGCCCGGCGGACAGGACTCCGTACAGCAGATAACGGCCGGCCGTGAGGGTCGCCGGTGTCCAGTCGTGCAGCAGTTCCGGCAAGAGGAAGGCGAGCCCCCAGACCAGGCCCGCGGCGACACCCGCGCCCAGCCCGCCGGCGATGCCTCTGTCCTTGGCCTCTCGCATCACTGCCCGCCCGTCCCGTTCGGTTGATTTCCGGCGTATCCCACGGCTGGGCCACTGCTCGCATCGCTGCGGCATTCGAGCAGTGGCATTCGAGGAGCGGGAATTTGACGAGCGCGATTTCCGGTATTTCTTCGACGCCCGGGCAAAAGGACTCATCGATAGTGGGACTCGATCGTCGCGAGGGCGGAATCTGGGCGCTCCGGCGCTGTCCGCACACTCTACCGCGCCACCGGGGCAACAGCGGCCGCTCCGGGGCCCGGTTCTGGCCGATCAACCCCGGACGGCGGATTGACCGACCGGCCTGCCGGCGGGGACGTACCGGTCCCGCATCAGCTGTATGCGGCAGCGGGCCGGAGGTCTACGATGGCAGGTATCACCCGGTCTGATGCTGCGCTTGGGCAGAACGAAGCTTGGGCAGAAAACGTCTGTACCGGATCGGGTTTCGCCCCAGATCTTGGCGCCGCACGCTCGACTTGCCCCAAGGAAGGGCCACAGTGAGCATCATCGCCTGGATCATACTCGGCCTCGTCGCCGGCGTCATCGCCAAATCCCTGCTGGGTCGCAGGGCCAAACACGGGGTCATCGTCACGATCCTGATCGGCGTCGCCGGCGCGCTGCTCGGCGGCTGGGTGGCCGCGCAATACCTCGGAATCGATGCCACCAAAGGGTTCTTCGACCTCTCCACCTGGGTCACCGCGATCGTCGGCTCGGTTGTCCTGCTCCTGATCTACCACGCGTTCGCCGGCGGCATCGTGAAGTCCCGGCGCGGTTGGCGCGTACGCCGATGACAACCACCTTGCGGCTCCCCTCGCCCCGGACGGAAAACTGGGACTGGCAGATGCGCGGCTCCTGCCGCGGAATGAACACCATGCTCTTCTTCAACCCCGACGGTGAACGCGGAGACCACCGAGCCGCGCGCATCGCCAACGCCAAAAAGGTATGCCAAACCTGTGCGGTGCTCAAACAATGCCGCACCTACGCGCTGGCCTCGAACGAACTCCACGGCGTCTGGGGCGGCCTCTCCGAATACGACCGGCGCACCATTCACGACAACCCCGCGGTTCGCGGGGGAGAGAGCGAGAGCCCGCGATGTTCACCTTCACCGGAGCCGCGTCCGAGGCCATCAACCAGCTCACCACCGGCCAGAACGTACGTGAGGAAGGCGGGCTGAGGCTGAACGGTTCCCCGAGGACGGATCCGTGTTCTCCGGGGACATCAACGGGCACTTCACCTTCCTGGTGACCTCCCCGCAGTGAACCCTCCAGCCGCGGTGTGGTTCAGGCTTTGCGGCCGACCCCACCGGCCATGATCCGCTGGGCGATGTTGGGTGCCTGGAGCAGCGGCCCGTCCGGCCACCAGTCGGTCAGCGTGACGACTTCCGGGGCCTGGGCGGGACCTGGCGGGACGAGCTCGGTCTCGTGGAACAGCTCGTGGATTTCGCCCTGGGTGCGGGAGATGACGCCGCGCAGGGAGCCCGAGCTGATGACCTCCCGCATCTGCGCGACGGCCTCGTCCTCGCCCGAGCCGTCGTGGGGGTCGATGAGGTGGGAGATCACCAGGTACGAGCCCGACGGCAGGCGGTCCAGGAACTCGGCCGTGACCTCCGCGGGCCGGCCGCGGTCGCCCTTGTGGTGGTGCAGCGTGGCGACGAACAGCACCGCGATCGGCTCGTCCCAGTTCAGGTGCGACCGCACGATGTCGTTGTCGAGGATGCTGCCGGGCTCGAAGATGTCGGCCTGGATGTAGCGCGTGAGGTTGTTGTCTTCGAGCAGGGCGCGGCCGTTCGCCGCGACGATCGGGTCGTAGTCGCTGTAGACCACTTTCGCGTCGGGCCTGATCCGCTGGGCCACCTGGTGCACGTTCTCCGCCGTGGGCAGCCCGGAACCGCAGTCGAGGAACTGGGAGATGCCGGCGTTCGTGGCCAGGAACCGGATCGCCCGGATGAGGAAGGACCGGTTCTCGCGGGCGGCGTCGGCGAGCTCGGGCATCTTCTCCATGATGCGCACCGCTTCTTGGCGGTCGACCTCGTAGTTGTCCTTGCCACCCAGCAGGTAGTCGTAAATCCGGGCGACGCTGGCCCGGTAGGGATCCACACCAGGCGGAGCGTTCAGCTCATCGGACAACGACACCAGCCTCCTCGGCACTGTGGCGACAGTGGCACACACTGTAGTCACCACCAGTGACCCTTGGCTACCCGGGCTCGGGCCCGGACCACCGGGAAAATCAGCCCGCGTGGCCCGCGTGCGGCACCGCGTTCGGGCTGAACTGCCCCTGCCAGCTGGCCTGGGCGCCGGAGTCGCCGATCCGGGCGATGTCGTAGCAGGCGGCACCCGCGGCGAGGACACACAGGACCGCCACGACCACCGTGACCGTGGTGGACGCCGGGGCCAGGAAGGTCCGACGCGCTGCCACCGGACGCGTGACGACCGCGGTGCTGCCCGGCTCGGCACCACCCGGCTCAGCAATTCCCGGCTCGGTGACCTGCGGTTCCTGGACAACGGCGGCGGCGCGGGCCTCGCGGGCACGCCACCACACGACCAGCGCGAGCACGGCAACAGGGATCGCCGCCCAGATCGCGGTGTCGCCGAGATCGGTGTGCGCGCGGACGAGCGGGGTCGAGGCCACGCGCCGTTCCAGCCACTCCCCCGCGTCGGTGGTGACCGGGACGAGGACGACAACGAGGACGGACAGGATCGCGTTGGCACCGGCCAGTTTCCGGCGCACGGCGGGCCAGACGGCGGTGAGCACGAGCAGCAGCGCGGCGAGCGGGAGCAGGACCACGATCGCGTGGACGAGCAGGATGTGCGCGGGCAGGCCGTTTACGGTGGTCATGCGTTCCTTCGCTTCAGTGGTGGGCTTGGTCGAGTGCGGACTGCAAGGACTGGGTGTAGCCCTCGGAGGTGTAGGTGGCGCCGCTGACGGTGTCGATCTGCGCGCTCTGCGCCTGCAGGGTTTCCTGCACCAGGGTGGGGACCGCAGCGGAGTTGATGCGGACGTCGCGGCCGCTCTCGTCCGGCACCTGGACGGCCTGGGCGTCGGTGATCCGGCCGCCGGAGACGACGATGCGGACCTGGACCGGTCCGTACCGGGTGTCGGCGGCGGTGCCGGTGAAGGTGCCCGCACCGGCCGCCGCGCCGGGGGATGCCGGCGCGGCGGACGTCGCGCCGGCGGAGGGGCTCGCCGGACGTTGCCGGGCAACAGGAGAGGACGTGACAACCGCGTCGCCGCCGGTGCTGGTGTGGTAGCTGAACAGCAGCACGACGATCGAGACGGTCGCGGCGATCGCGAGCGCGATCCGGCGCATGGTGGGCTCCCTACCAGCCGAAGCGTTCACTGTGGACACGAGCGGACGGGACGCCGGCGCGCTGCAGCGAAGCGGTCACGGTGTCCAGCCAGCCATCCGGGCCGCACACGTAGACCTCGTGCTCGTCCAGGTCGGGCACGAGGTGCCGCAGCACGACCTCGTCGGCGACCGGGGCGTGCCCGGCGGGCAGCCAGGACCCTTCGGCCCGGGGCCCGGGCAGATACCAGAGGCGGATGCCGCGCCGGGCGGCGAGACCGTCCAATTCGGACCGGAACAGCACCTCACCCGGTTCGCTGACGCGGTACAGCAGCACGGCGTCACCGCGCTCATACGGCAGTTCCTCCAGCAACGCCCGCAGCGGCGTGATCCCGATACCGGAAGCGATCATCGTCACCTTGTGTCCACTTCGGACAGATCCGGTCAACCGGCCGTACGGTCCTTCGAACAGGACTCTGGTCCCCGGGCGCACGGCGGCCAGCCGCGCGCTGCCCTCGCCGAGGTCCTTCGCGGTGATGCGCAGCCGCCGTCCGTCCGGGGCCGCCGACAGGGAGAACGGGTTGCCGCGCGTCCAGCCCGGACCGTCCAGGAAGCGCCACACGAAGAACTGGCCCGCGGCGGCGGGAAGCCGGTCGAGGTGCCGTCCACGCAGCTCGAGCGACACCACGTCCGCCGACTCCCGCCAGACGCGGGTGACGCGCAGCCGATGGTGGACGTTGCGCCACACCGGCAAGCCCACGCGGAACACCAGGACGGACCCGGCGGCGGCCGCGTAGGCGCCCCACCAGAACACGGTTGCGACGGGGGAAGCGGTGAAGTCGGCACCGCTCCAGAGCTGGTGCGGCAGGGCCAGTCCCGCACCGAGGTAGGCGTAGAGGTGCAGCAGGTGCCACGACTCGTACCGGAGCCTCCGCCGCGCCGCGCGGACGGAAGTGACGGCGACCAGTACCAGCGCCGCCGTCCCCGCCGTGGCCAGCAGCATCCCGGGGTACGTCGTGACCAGGTCCCAGGCCTCACCGAGCAGACCGGACCGATCGGTCGCCGCGTAGCCCAGGGTGATCAGCCCGATGTGGGCGAGCATCAGCGTGAACGAGGTGAACCCGACGACGCGGTGGCGGCGCGCCAGGTCGTCCTGACCGTACGACCGCTCCACCCACGGGATCCGTGCCATCAGCAGCACCTGCACCAGCAGCAGGTCCGCGGCCAGCAACCCGGTCAGCCGCCCGATCGAAGTGAGCGCCGCGGCCGCGCCGTCCAGTTGCTGCAGCCCCCGGCCGGCGACCCACAGCGCGACCACGAACAGCAGGCTCAGCCAGGCGGCCAGCCCCGCGGCGGCACGCCACCACGCCCGGACCGGGGCGACGTGGACATGGCGCCGCCGCCCGATCGGCAACGTGGTGGTGGCGGACATCGGCTCTCCCTGTGGTGACGGCGTGTGACCGCCGCTCTGCCTGCCACTGTGGCCGAGCCCGGTTAGCCCCCGGCGTGGCCTCGGTGAGAATCCGGTAAGAGATCGCCGACGGTGAACCCGACCTCCGCGCCGCCGCCGTCCCGTGGCCCGGCGAAAACGGTGCCACCGTGGGAAAGCGCGATGTCCCGCACGATCGCCAGCCCGAGCCCGGACCCGGGCAGCGAGCGGGCGTCCGCGGCCCGGTGGAACCGGTCGAACACCCGTGCCCGGTCCTCCTCCGGGATGCCGGGGCCCCGGTCGAGCACCGTGACCCGCCCGGCGTGGACCCGCACCTCGACCGGGCCGGTCCCGGCGTCGAATTTCACCGCGTTCTCCAGCAGGTTCGACACCGCCCGCTCAAGTCCCTTCGGCCGTCCCGAGACGGTGGTGGCGTCCGCGTCGACCAGCACCGGCCGTCCCGAACGGCGCCGGACCCGTGCCGCGGCCCGCTCGGCCACCTCCGCGAGCGCGACGGGCCCGGCCTCCTCGTGGTCGTACTCGTGGGTGGCCAGGTCGACCAGCTCGGCCACGAGGTGGGTCAGCTCCCGGGTCTCGCCGTCGACGTCGGCGAGCAGCCGGCGGCGCGCGTCCGGGGCCAGCTCGTCGAACCGCCGCAGCACGCTGGCGTTGGTGCGCAAGCTGGTCAGCGGGGTGCGCAGTTCGTGGGCCGCGTCCTGGACCAGGCGCTCCTGATCGGCGCGGGCGTCGGCCAGCCGGGCGAGCATCGCGTCGAACGAAGTGGCCAGCCGGCCCACCTCGTCCCGGCCACCGGGCGGGACCCCGATGTCGAACCGGCCGCCGGCGCTGACCTCCTCGGTCACGCGCATCAGCCGCACGAGCCGCCGCGTGATCTGCCGCGCGATCAGCCAGCCCAGCAGCGCCGCGGCCACCAGCACCGCGGCACTCACCATGGTGATGCGCGCGGCCAGGTCGTTCAGCACGTGCCGCGTCTCGTCGACGTCGATGCCCAGCTGCAGCGCTCCCCGGCCGCCGCCGAGCGCGACCGTCACCACCCGGTAGTCGTCCGGGCCGACCGTGGTGTCCGCGTAGTCCTGCCCGCCGGCGGCCGAGGCGAGCGCGCGGTCCGCGGGCCGCACGGGGAACGCGATCGGCCGGCCGCCGAGGTGCCGGACCGCCCCGTCCGGCGCGACCGCCTGCGCGGCCATCGGCTGGGCCTCGTCGTGGTCGTTGTCCTGCGGGCCGCGGGTCAGCTCGTTGGGCGCCAGCACCTGGGTCGCCCCGGTGCTGACCTCGGAGGCCGAGGTCAGCAGGGTGCGGTCCAACTCGTTCCAGACTCGTTGTGAAGCGGTCTGGTAGCTCAGGACGCCCACGATGATCGCCGCGCCGCCCCCCACGGCGGCGAACGCGATCACCAGCCGGCCGCGCAGATTCACGGCAACCGCGCCGAATAACCCACACCGCGCACGGTGTGGATCAAATCGCCGGCGCCCGCCTTCTCCAGCTTGCGCCGCAGGTATCCGATGTAGACCGCGAGGTTCTTCGACTCCGGCCCGAACTCGTAGCCCCAGATGCGCTGGTGGATGGTGCCCCGGTCCAGCACGATCCCGGCGTTGCGGACCAGCAGCTCCAGCAGGTCGAACTCCGTCTTCGACAGCTCGGCCTCCGTGTCGAGCCACCACACCCGCCGCGCCCGCGTGTCCACGGAAAGCCCGCCCAGGCGGATCACCCGCTGTGCGACGTCCCCCGGCTCGGCGCTTCGCCGCAGCAACGCCCGCAACCGGGCGAGCAGCTCGTCCAGCTCGAACGGCTTGGGCAGGTAGTCGTCCGCACCCGCGTCGAGGCCCGCGACCCGGTCCGCCGTCTCCACCCGGGCCGTCAGCATCAGCACCGGCGTCCGGTCCCCGTCCGCCCGCAGCACCCGGCACACGCCGAGCCCGTCCACCCCGGGCATCATCACGTCGACGATCAGCACGTCGAACTCCTCGCGGCGCGCCGTGGCCAGCGCCTCGACCCCGTCGCCGACCTCGCTGACCCGGTACCCCTCCAGCTCCAGCGCACGCACCAGCGACTCCCGGATCGCCCGGTCGTCGTCGGCCAGCAGGACGCGGTGTGCCATGGCCGCCATCATGCCCGACCACTGCGGACCCGTCCTCGCGGCAACACGGCCACCGGCTTCCGGACGCGGGCGGGCAGGACTGCCGGTCTGGACCTTTACAACGTTGTTCCAACGATGTAAAAATTACCGCGCACCGGATCGGCAGGCCGCGGACAGGCCGGTCGAGCCGGTTTTCGACTCCTCCACCGTCCCCCCGAGCCGGGCTTGCGCTGCCGCCTCCGTTCAGCGCGACACCGGGTTGCCGAAGTTCCCGCGATCGCCGTAGGAGATGCCGTCCGGCCGCGCCCGCGAGATCCACGACCTCGGCCGTGAACCCGCCCCGGCACAAGCCGAACAGGAGTGCCTGTCATGAAACGCCTGCGGAACATCCTGTTGTCCGTCGTTCTCATGCTCACCGGCCTGGCCTTCGCCGGAACATCGGCCGACGCCGCGCCATCCCTGCCGTGCGACGTTTACGGCTCCGCGGGCACGCCCTGCGTGGGAGCGCACAGCACCGTGCGAGCGCTCTTCGCCGCGTACAACGGCCCGCTCTACCAGGTGCGCCGCGCCGACGGAGCCACGACCGACATCGGGCTGCTCTCGCCGGGCGGCATCGCGAACGGGGCCGCGCAGGACTCGTTCTGTGCCAACACGTCCTGCTTCATCTCCGAGATCTACGACCAGTCGCCGCGGCACAACGACCTCACCATCGAGGGGGCGGGCGGAGCCGGCGCGGCCGACGTCGGGGCCCCGGCCGACGCGCTCCCGATCAGCATCGGCGGGCACACCGCGTACGGCGTGGAAATCACCTCGGGCATGGGCTACCGGGACAACAGCACGAGCGGCGTCGCCGTCAACGGCCAGCCCGAGGGCATGTACATGGTGGCTTCCGCGACCCACGTCAACGGTGGCTGCTGCTTCGACTACGGCAACGCCGAGACGAACAACCAGGACACCGGCGACGGCCACATGGACGCGGTGTACCTCGGCCTGCGCTGCGAGTTCGGCAACTGCAACGGATCCGGCCCCTGGGTGGCGGCCGACCTCGAGAACGGGCTCTTCCAGTCGAACACCGGCACCAACGCCGGCGACCCGGGCCCCGGCGCGACCCCGTACGTCACGGCGATGCTGAGCAACAACGGCCAGGATCACTTCACCCTGAAACGGGGCGACGCGCAGACCGGCGACCTGGCCACGACGTACTCGGGCTCCGAGCCGACCGTCCGGAACACCTACTCGCCGCTGCACCAGGAAGGCGCGATCGTCCTCGGCACCGGCGGCGACAACAGCAATGCCGACATCGGCTCGTTCTTCGAAGGCGTGATGACCGCCGGTGTGCCGACCGACGCCGCCGACAGCGCCGTACAGTCCAGCATCGTCTCCGCCGGCTACGGCGGCTCGAACGGCGTCCCCGGCGGCACGCTCACTCCCGGCTCGTCGATCTCCCTGCGAGCGACCACCGCGTGCTGCACAACCCGCTACTTGCGCCACTTCGCCGGCGACGCGGTCACTTCGGTGATCACGGCGGACAGTTCCACATCGGACAAGAACGACGCCACCTGGATCGTCCGGCGAGGCCTGGCCAACAACTCCTGCCTCTCGTTCGAATCGAAGAACTATCCCGGCGACTATCTCCGCCACTCCAACTACCAGCTGCACCGGCAACCGGACGACGGCAGCGCCTTGCTGACCAACGACGCCACCTTCTGCCCGGGGTCCGGTAACAGTGGCTCCTACACGTCGTTCCAGTCGAACAACTATCCTGGCTATTACATCAGGCATTACGACAGCACTGTCTACATCGCTCACAACGGTGGCAGTAATCCTTGGGACGCCACGGCATCGTGGGCCGAGGACACCACCTGGGAGGTGGCTCAGCCGTGGTCGTGACCGGGCCGCCGGTGAACCCCTTGTGCCTCTTCTGAAGCACCGTTCCATCAGCAGGACCCGGAGGCTGTGTCAAGGCCCGCAGATCTGCGTGACGAGTTCGGTCCAGCCGTGCATGAGCCGCTTCCGCTGCCGCTCGACCGTGGCGGACGAAAGGTCTTCGGCGGGCAGCTGGAGCATCAGCGGCCCGTCGAGGGCGCCGGTGAGCTGTGCGGCGAGCACGTCGAGATCCCCGAACGCGGGCTTGATCTCGCCGAGCAGCATCCGGATGTGCAAGCGGGACAACGGGGATTCGCCGGCGGGGGCCTTCTGCCCGCCGTCGAGCGTGGCGCGGGCGATCTCGTGATTGTCGAACAGGAAGCTGATCCGCGCGGTCCCGTAGGCGATCAGCCGCTCCAGCCCCGGGGCGCCGGGGCCGAGCGGCGGGTCGCCGCCCATGACGGCCTGCTGCAGGGAGCGTTCTTCTTCGTCCAGCAACGCCTGGAAGATCCCCGCCCGGCTGCCGAACCGGCGGAAGACGGTGCCCTTGCCCAGCCCTGACCGCGCGGCGAGCTCGTCCATCGTGACGTCGCTCGCACCGCGTTCGGCGACCAGCACCCGTGCCGTCTCCAGCAGCAACGCCCGGTTGCGGGCGGCGTCCGCGCGCTCCGGGCGTGGTTTGCCGAGGTGCGGCAGAAGTTCCTTCACGGCGGCCACCCTATCCGCTCGATCCCGACGCCGGGCGGCACGTTCGCAGGGGAAACATGCCGCCCGGGTCCGCCGGCGCTACTACGCGTCGAACGGCGTCAGGACGAAGATGGGCATCTTGCGGGTGGTCTTCTTCTGGTACTCCGCATAGTCAGGCCACGCTTCGACGGCACGGGCGATCCACGTGGCGTACTCGTCGCCATCGACTTCCCGGGCCCGGTAGTCCTTCTTGACCGGACCGTCCTGAAGCTCGACGTGCGGGTTCGCCTTCAAGTTGTAGTACCAGACCGGGTTTTTGGGCGCACCGCCCAAAGAGGCCACGACCGCGTACTCGCCTTCGTGCTCCACTCGCTGCAGGGCACTCTTGCGGATCTTGCCGGTTTTGGCTCCCACCGAGGTCAGGACGATCACGGGCGCGCCCTGGTTGTCGGTGCCCTCGGTGCCGCCGGAGCTCTCGTAGAGCTCCACCTGGTTGCGGCTGAACTCGAACGCGCTCGGCTCGTACTCCCCGGTGAGAGGCATGGCTCCATCATCTCTTTCGTCGATCGGCTTTACCGTCAATCGGACTATACCCCGCTTCTTGCCGGCGTGCTCATGAGCTGGGTCCGGTGGTCGGAGACGGTGGTGCGCCGGACGACGCCTCAGTCGAGACCGGTGGGACGGTGGTCTCGACGGCCCCTGGCGGAGCGGCGCCCTTCGATGCCGGTGGGGAGGTGGCGGTGGTCCTCGCGGGGGCGTCAACGGCGCCTGATCGCGGACCCGGGCTCGGAGGCGGCGGCGTCGTGTTCGGATTGTTCGGTGTATCCGCCCCGTCATAGTCGGGGAGACCCCAGATCGGGATGACCGCGGGCGGTTCTTCCTTGACGACGCCCGGCCTCGTGGGAGTACAGCCCACGACGTGGGAATTGCTGACCCAGTTGCCCAGCGTGGCGTGCACGAACAGATAGTGCAGCTTCGGATCGGCGCCGCCCCGGGCCAACGGCCGGTTCACCACCGGACTGGTCAAGGTGACCAGGCTGGCGATCGGATGGTAGTTCCCGTCCGGGTGATTCCCTTTGGCGACCATCCGGATCTGGTAGGTCACGCCCGGCTGCGGTGGGGTGAAGGTGATTCGCGCATCGGTTCCGGCACAGCTCCCGCCGGCGTCGGTCCAGATGAGACCGTCCGGCCGGATCAGCGCGCCGGCCCGGCCGCTCGCGGCACCGGCCCCGGTCAGCCCGTAGGCAGCCGCGGCCGTCGACGACAGGACCAGACCCGAAGCCAGCACGGACACGGCCGTGAATACCATGGACAGCAACGCTTTCCGTCGGGCCGAGACCCGCAGGCCAGCACCCTTCACCCGGACGTTCCGGCACCTGTTCATCGCCGCGCCCCCTGCGCGCGACGACGCCGGGCACCGAGCAACCGCAACGCGATCCCGGCGAGCAGCAGGGCGAGCGCGATCCCGGTCAGCGCCAGGACCGAGACCCCGGTGAACGCGAGTTTCCCCGGCCCCGAGCCGCTGTTGCTCGCCTGCTCACCGACCGGCCCCGAGCCCTCGTGGCCGGTCCCCACCGGCACACCGGCCTCGGGCCCGGAACCCGGCGGACCGGGGGCGGTGCCCGTCGGCGGGACCACGCTCGCACCCCGGTCATCCGCGACGCCGACGGCCCGTGTCTCGACGATGAACGTCACGCCGAGACACGCGTCGGTCGCCGCCGCGGACAGGGTCAGCGCCCCCGGCACGACAAAGGAAGCCTTGCCGGACGCCGGCACGAAGAGCCCGCCTGCCGGTTGCCGGTCGTTGGTCGTGAGCAGGCCGACCGGGCAGCCCACCGGGTTCGAGGAGGACTTCACCCGGTCGAAGAACAGCGACACCAGCCGCACGCCGAACCCGTTGGGATTGGTCACGGTGAACTGCGCGGCGCCGGTCCTCCCGGGCAGGAGGTCGGCCACCGGCTCGCCCACCGCGTTCAGCGTGACCGGTTCCGGCGGCTCCGCGGCCGCCGCCGTGCCGCCCGCACCGACACCGCCCACCATCAGGACCGCGGGTACCGCGCTCAGCAAGAGCAGTGGTCGTCTCATCCCCACTCGCACCCCGTCGGCTCGCTATCCGGCTGCTGTCACGGCATCGATGGCCGTGACCTTCACGACCACCTTCGCGCCCTGACAGCCGTTACCCGCATCGGCCGACAAGCGGATGGCGCCGGGGATGGAGCCCGTCTCCGCCGTCGCGTTCGCCGGGACGGTGAGCGGCGGGGTGATGGTGATGGGCGCGGTGGGCACGCTGAAGTTCTCCGGACCGCAGGTCTGCCCCGCGACCGGTTCCACGGTCAGCCCGCCGATGCTGATCTTGTTCACCTGGACCGCGAACCCGTTCGCGTTCGCCACGGTGAAGGACGCCGCGCCGGTCCCACCGGGCAGCAGGTCGCCCTGGGGGTCGGCGACCTGGGTGAACACGAGGGCTTTCAGGTCACCCGCGCCGAGCGCCCGGCCGGACGCGTCGCCGCCGCCCTGGATGGAGAACGCCGCGATGGCGCCGCCGGTCAGGGCCATCGCCCCGACGGCGACCCCGATCCCCGCCATGACGGTCTTGAATCGACGGCTGTGCTTCGGCCCGGTCACGTGCTCGGAATCGTTCGCCATGATGAAGTGTTCCTTCTCTGAGAATTGCGACAACACCCAGAACGGGCTGCCCAATTCCTACGGGAGCGTCGGAAAGAACACCACACCTCACTGTGAAAGTACCCGCCAAGGGTGATATCCGGCGACGCGAGCCGGCCGCGTATCAATGCCGATCAGTTCTTCTCTCCCCCACGCTGGTGAGATCGGGCCGCCGGACGCGGAAATCCGGGTAGGCTCCCCTCGAGCCGCGATCTCCATTTCGGACGATGCGGCCGGCCGAGCGGGACCTGGCGGGGGGCCGGATCCGATAGCCGGGTCCCGCTACGGTCTGAACTGGACCCATCGCGAACCGCAGCAGGAAATGGTTCAGCGTAAGGGTCATCGGCTCGAATATCCGGGCCGGGCGGCACTCCGGCGGAAAACCAGCGGCGACTCGCCGGTCACCTCGCGGAACACATGGGAGAAATGCTGTGCACTGTGGATACCGACCGCCTCGGCGATCTGCCTGATGCTGTGGTCCCGATACGTCGGATCGGCGAGCAGCGCTTTCGCTTTGTCGATTCTCGCGCTGCGGATGAAGCTCGCGACCCCGGCACCGTCGAACAGCTGGTACAGCCTGCGCCGGGAGACCGCGTGCGCGGCGGCGACCGTGCTGACGGAGAGCTGGGCGTCGGTGAGGTTCCGCCGGATGTAGCGCTCGATGTGCTCCCGCTTCGCGGCTCCGGGGCTGACGTCGCGATCGGTGTCATGGATCGAGCGAAGGATCAGCTCGGCCAGCCCGGTCAGATAGTGGTCGAGGCCGACCACGTCGATCGCGGGCCGCCCGTCCGCGCCTCGCGCGGCGGTGATCGGCATGATGTTCTCGATCAGCTGGCGCAGATCCCGGCTCAGCCCATACGGCCGGTAGAGGACCCGGTTCACGGTCGCCGGCGGCAGCTGGATCACCGACAAGTCGACCCGGATGACGTGCCACCGGCAGGCACCCTCCTGGATCACCGTGAACGGCACCTCCGACGAGCCCGCGAACAGGTGGCCGGCCGGGACGTCGACCCGGCGTCCCTGGGTGAGCACGGTGGTCCGCGCCTGGTCGAACACGGCCAGGAACAGCGACCTGCCGCCCCCGTCCCCACCGATCCGCCAGGTACCGCGGAGCAGGTCGTGCGCGCCGGCGCCGACCGCCGTGTCGGCGCCGGCCCGGATCTCGAGGTGCACGGCGGTCGGCGCGTCGCGGAAAACGTGCTCGATCTCGACGTCGCCGAGGAGGCGCCGCAGCGCCTGGCAGACTTCCATCCCGGTTTCTCCTCGCCTCGCCTGCGCTCAGTGTCGGAGAAGCGAACGACGGGAGGGAACCCGCCGGGACGAATCGGCAAAAAGGGCGAACGGACAGGCAAGACGGAGCTATCCGCGTTGCGAAAAATCCGATCTCGCCGGACGCGGAAACAGTACCGGAACCGGAAAGCTTTCCGGGGAGAGGATGCGCAACCGGAAACCGCGCGAAACGGCGTCGGCGCGGCTCTGCGCCCCGAGCTTGCGCATCGTCGACTTCGCGTGTGTGCGCACCGTTTCCACCGAGATGAACAGGATGTCCGCGATCTGCCGGTTCTGCAGTCCTTCCGCCATCAGGTGCAGCACCTGGACCTCGCGGCCGGTGAGCAGCCGGCCGGCCGGGCGGACCGGTCCACTGTGGCCACCCGGCAGCCGCAGCGAAGACGGGAGCTGGGGCCGGCCCCGCACCGCCAGGCGCAGGCCGTCCAGGAGCTGCTCGACCGCGGACGAGGCATCGAACGCCGCGAACGCCCCGGTCTCGAAGGCGAGAGCGGCCCGCTCACGGACCCGCTCCCCCGGCTTCAGCAGGACAGCAACCCGGCTGTCCTGGCGGCTTTCCGAGAACAGCCGCACGAAGCCGAAGTGCGGGTCAGCCTCCTCGTGCACCCAGACGAACGCGGGCCGGAGCATCCGATCGAGCTGGAGCCCGGCGTCCATGGTGGATGCCGCGTGCACGACGACATTCCCCCCGGACTGCTCCAGCAGCCTGGCCATGCCCTCACGGACGAACAGCGACGGGCAGACGACCAGGAACCGGCCGGGACCGGCGCCCTCGGTCCTGGCGTTCGCCCGGAATGCGAAAACCGCCGCGGCGTCCCGGATTTCGACCTGTGTCATTTTTTCGTCCTTCCTCCGAACACGGGGACCGGCAACGAGAAACGGTTCCGGGTCAGCGCGATGGCCGCCAACTGTAAGGCAAAGTGGAAGGATCACACTGGGTCAGCTGTACCGATTTCTTGCCGATTCGTGCATCTTCTCCGGTCACCCGGGAGAGGGATGAACGGCCGCCGCATATTTGACTTCCGGACCCGCGCGTCCCACAATCACGATCAATCGCGCCCATCCCACCGGAAAGCACCAGGGCGGCCCGCGGAGGTGATGGTGTGTCCCAGCCGGACGGCCCCCTGCGCCCCCTGGTCCAGCGCCACACCCTCGGGTGGACCCCCGGTGGCAGCGCCTGGACGCAGTTCCAGCACGAGCTGGACAAGATCGACACGACGTCGGTGTCGCTGGCCAGTCCCCATCAGGCGGACCACCACGCGGACGTGGGCGTCGTCCGGATCGACGAGTTCGCGATCGCGCACGGCGAACTGCCCTCGGTCCGGGTGCTGAAGGAGGAACTGGGCGAGACCGCGGCCCTGTACCTGCGCGAGGGCACGCCATGGACCGTCCGGAACGGACGGACGGACTTCACCCACCACCACGGCGAACTGGTGGTCGCCGGCGCCGGCACGCACGAGGCGCTCAGCCACGAGCGTGGCCGGACGACCGGGCTCTGGGTGCCGCTGGACCGGCTCACCGTTCCTTACCGCGAACTCAGGCCGATGCTGATGCAGTCCGTCCCGCTGGACACTTCACTCCGCCGGCTGCTCTCGGTATCGGCGACGGAGCTCGCGAGGTCCGGCGAGTCGGACGCGGTGGGCGCCATGCACTACCTCAGCGGCCTGGCCGACCTCGTGCTGCGTTCGCTGCTCGGCCGCGACCCGGACCACGCCCTGACCCGCGACGCGCGGCGCGAGCAGATCATGGAATACCTCGACAACCGCCTGTCCGACACCGGGCTCACCGTGGACGAGGTCGCCGGAGCACACCACATCTCCCGGACCAAGCTCTACGAGATCTTCGGCGGCGACGGCATCGCGAGCTACCTCCGCGGCGCCCGGCTCGACCGGGCCAAGGCCATGCTGCTCGACGCCCGGCGCGCACACGAAACGATCGGGAGCATCAGCCGTCAGGCCGGATTCACGAACCAGTCCCACTTCACCCGGGCGTTCACCAAGGAATTCGGCGCGAGCCCGGGTGATTTCCGTGCCGCCGCAGCGGAAATGCGGCGCCGCCGTGATGAGCAGCCGCCGCAAGACGGGTGAACCCCCGGACCCCAGCGGACGTACGGCCCTCAGCGCTCCTGCTGCGGTGACCGGTCCTCGTCCGCCGGAGGTTTCCGGGTCGGCGGGTCGATCTCGGCCAGCAGCTCGCCGAGCTTGCGGTCGGCCGCCCTGAGCCTGATCACGATGAACAGCACCAGCACCGCGAGGAAAACCGGCACCACCACACTCCAGCACACGGCAGACTCCGTTCCTCAGGCCCGGCGGCGGAAACAGCGCAAGAACGCGGTTCCGGCCCGAAGCCGCCCGGCCCGCGAAACTCGCCGGGACCCCGGTCTCCGGAACCGCAGGTCCACCCATCTGAGCACATCCGCCATTGTCGCCCGGACGAACGGCCGCGGATGCCGTCGACGTGCACGAACGTTGCCGCTGCGTGCAGACTCTCTCTTCCCCACCAGCGGCCGAGTGAGGGTAACTTCGCGTCATGACTGCGACCTGGACTCCGGACGACCTACGGCGAATAGGTTCCGCCGACGAACTGCAGATCGCCGCCAGACGTGCCGACGGAACCCTGCGTCGCTGGTTGCCGATCTGGGTCGTGTGCGTCGGCGAGCAGGTCTATGTACGAACCTGGTACCGGCGGAACACCGGTTGGTTCGGTCACGTGCTGGACTCCCGCCGGGCCTGCATCCGCGTTCCGGGCCTGCAAGCCGACGTCGCCGCCGAGGACGTCGCCGCCGGACCGGATCAGCTGCGCGCGGACATCGACGCTGCCTATCGCGCCAAATACGGCCGCTACGGCACCTCGACGGTCGCGCAGATGGTGGCCGCCAAGGCCGCGGCCACGACCCTGCTGCTCAGCCCGGAGCCGTGACCGCGCCCCGCTTGCCCCAGGCGTGACCGGACCAGCCCGGTGAGCTCACGACGTTGTTCCCGGGAAAGGCTTTCCGCGCCAAAAGCGGGCTCACCGGCCCCCGGCGCCGAGGATCCGGTCCGTCCCATCGGCCCGACCGCGGAGCCCGACCCCGGAGCTCCGGTGGCCGGGCTGATCGCGTAGAGTTTCGACGAGTCACGCCCCCGTAGCCCAACTGGCAGAGGCAACGGATTCAAAACCCGTCCAGTGTGAGTTCGAATCTCACCGGGGGCACACTCCAGAACCCCACAAGCGCCCCGGCGTCAGCGCCGGGCTTCTCTTGCGAGTTCATCTGGTCGTTGATCCTTTCTGCGGTGCCCGTGATCTCGGGCACCTGTTCTCCCTGGTCATGGACCTGGACATGGAGCTGGACCACTTCGAACAGCGTTCGAAGCAGGGTGGCTGGTGCCTTGGCCAGGTTGACGGTGAGGTAAGGGAGCGAGTCCAGCAGCGACAGGTCCTCCGAACTCGGCTGAGCAGGCTCCGCACTGGTCTCCTCACTCACAGTGGTCGACTTCGCGGCCAGGTCGGTGCGCTGGGTTTCGAGGTCGCTGTAGCGGCTGAGCTTCCCCCTGTAGCCCGGACACCTTGGCCACGCTCACCGCGTGCGGCGGCGGCTCGACGACGTCCGGATCCACCGGCGGCACAGCCGCGACGGCGAAGACCGCGGACCAGGTGACCGCCGACATCACCGCCAAGATCCCCTCCGCCAAGCTGTTCAAAAGCTACACCGCGGCCGACGACCCGAACCACCAGCTCGGCCGGCCGAACGGCTACACCTCGAAGACGGCATTCAGCGACAGCCGCGTCCCAGCCGACCAGGCTGAGTTCGCCGAACCGGACGTCGTCGAGCGGGGCGGCAGCGTCGAAGTGTTCGCCGACGAAGCCGGTGCGAAGACTCGCATGAACTACATCCAGGAGATCGTGAAGAAGCTCCCTGCCGCAACGGAGTACGACTACCTCAACGGGCCCGTGCTGGTACGGGTGTCGAAGCTGCTGACCCCCGACCAGGCCAAAGAGTACGACGCCGCGCTCAGGTAGTCGTCCGAGGAGTTCGGCGCTCCCCGAAGCAGCCAGCGAGACGCAGTGACGCTGGAGAGGCTCGGGCAGTTTCGAGGTTCCGATCCACCACGCCCCGGAACGCGTCCAGAGCGGCCTGGTCGGCGTCGCCGCGATCGCCCCGGCCAACCATTCCCTCGGCCTGGTGCGGGCCGGCGCCCTGAGCCCGGACGTCGGGGAAGGCTTCGCGTTCACCCCGCTGTTCCTGGCCGGCGCCATCGCCGGCGACCCGTCTAGGCGACCGGCACACCATCAGAGTCGCAAAGAGCTTCACCTCCTGCAAGTGCCCCTCCGAAGCACGTTCGCCTTCATCGGGTAGCTCGGACGGGGGTGACGTCCACTCGCCGCCAGTCCGGGCCGTGGCGACCACAGCGTCAGACCGAACGAGGTCGGCGCCCCGCCAGCCGGTAACGCTCGGCGACGGCGGGGCCACACGACGCACTGACCAGACCTGCGTGTCCGGTATCAAGCCAGTGGTCGCGGGACCTGTGGTGATCGGCAGCACCGCGGAGACGGCGTCGTGCGGTGGAGGTCGGTTCAGCGGACGGGGCTGCGGCGTTCGAGGAAGACGGTGTCGTGCCGGACCACCGTCGCGTTGGGCGATGCGTTCGCGGATGCCGATGGTGCGGTAGCCGGGACGTCTGCAGAGATCCGAAGTTCGGTGAGGTCAGTTGGAGAGGATGCCGCAGACGGCGTCGCCGGTGCAGGTGGTGGGCTGGAAGCTTGCGGCGCGTGCTTTCAGCTCGCGGAGGTCGGCTTCGGCAGTGCGAAGGTCGGCGATGCGCCGGCGCACCTCGCTGAGCCGCTGGCCGATGAGTTCGGCGACGTGTCCGCACGGCGGGTGGCCGCTGTCCCGGATGGTGAGGACGTCGCGAATTTCGGTGAGGGTGAGGCCTGCGGCCTGGGCGGAGCGGATGAAGACGAGCCGGCCAGCCGCGTCTGAGGTGTAGTCGCGATATCCGCTGGAGGTCCGAGCGGGTTCGGGCAGGAGGCCGGCCTGTTCGTAGAAGCGGATGGTTTTGGTGTTGACCTGCGCTGTCCGCGCGAGCTCACCGATGCGCATGACGATGGACTCTACTCCTTGACCTTCCACTGGGATGGAAGGTTTACGGTGCTGGTCAAGATCGGGATCGGCGTTCTGCGAAGTGGTGTGCGATGGAGCTTGTCGTGTTGTCCGTGCCCGACTGCCCGAATGTGGCGCTGCTCGACGAGCAGCTGGCGACGCTGCTGGTCGGCCGCGACGACGTCCAGCTGATGCACCGGCAGATCACGGACCTGGACCAGGCGAACCGTGAGGGTATGCACGGTTCGCCGACGATGCTCGTGGACGGGACCGATCCGTTCGCCGATCCGGACGCAACGCCAAGCGTGTCGTGCCGCCTGTTCCCCGACGACCGTGGGCATCTGCGGCGCTCGCCATCTTTTGCGGCCTTGACAGCCGCGCTCGCTCCGGCAAGCGCGGCGTCGCCTGGCGCCGGTGGAGGGCGGGCAGCGGGCGATGCAGCAGGCTGTGCTGCGCTCGTTCGCGGCAACGGGACGTCCGCCGGCGAAGGAGACACTGGACCGCGTCGCGGCTGATGGATCGTTGACGGCCGCGGAAGTGCTGTCCGCGCTGCACCGCGGCGACTACGCTCGCCTGGACACGGCTGGACGGATCGTCGCGGCCTGCCCGTTCTCGCCCGAGCCCACTCGCCATCGCGTCACGTTGCCCGGCGGTCGCACCGTGTTCGCGATGTGCGCGATCGATGCCCTCGGGATTCCCGCCATGCTCGGCACGGACGCCAGGATCGACTCGGCCGGTCTCGGTGGACATGGCATCGTCGTGACCGTGCGTGGTGCCCAGGCCGAGGCGGTCTGCTGCGGGCATCTCAACTTCGCCAGCCGGTCAGCCGCGGGAACGTGGACTGCGGCACATCCGGATGTGCCGGGCACGGTCCTCGAGCTGGATCAGGCCCACGAGCTGGGTCGCGAAATTTTCGGCCCGTTGCTGAATTCCTGATCTTCCCCGCGGCGACGGCGTCCGCCCGCTTCCCTCGTGCGCGGGATGCACGGGGCGCGGGGCGTCGTGGTGTCCGGTGGTGCGGCGTTGGAGGTGCGGCGGGTTTCACGGCAGGATGGGTGCGCGCCCCCTTGGTGGCGGGCGCACGATGGCCGGGTGGTGAGCGGGCCAGGGTAAGACTGGCCCGCTCACCACCCGGTTTCTTCGAACCGCCGCGTGCGGCGGTCGTCTTCTAGCAGACGCAGCCGCCGTCCGGGGACATCGCGCAGGCCTGTGTGCCCTGGCCGCCCTGCACCTCGTCGAGCTCGGCTTCGGTGAGCTCGGGCACGGTGGTGGTTTCGTTCTCCATGGTGGTCACCTCCTCTCGGTGTCTGGCCGGGTGTGGTTCTCCCCGCCCGGAATGGCGGTGAGGATCGGGGGCCGCGCGGCGTCGGGCTGCTCGCCGGCGGCGTCGCCGTGGGCGTGGGCCGGTTCGTCGATCTGGGCGGCGACGAGCCGCGCGTAGTGCCCGCCGTGGCCGAGCAGTTCGCTGTGGGTGCCTTGCTCGGCGATGCGGCCTTGGTGCAGCACCAGGATCTGGTGGGCGTCACGCACGGTGCTGAGCCGGTGGGCGATGACGATCTGCACGCACCGCAGGCCGGCGAGGTTGTGGTGGATGCGGGCTTCGGTGGCGGCGTCGAGGTGACTGGTGGCCTCGTCGAGCAGCAGGATCCGGGGATCGCGCACGAGCGCGCGGGCGAGGGCGAGGCGCTGGCGCTGCCCGCCGGACAGGCCGGTTCCGCGCTGGGCGAGCTGGGTGCGGTAACCCATGGCCATCGCGGCGATCTCGTCGTGCAGGCACGCCAGCCGCGCGGCCCGTTCGATCGCGTCGGCGGGGATTGTGCTGTCGCGCAAGGTGATGTTGTCCGCGACGGTGCCGCTGAACATGAACGGTTCCTGCGGGACGACACCGATCTGGCCACGCAGCGCGCGGGGGTCGAGGTCGCCGGCGGGAACGGTGTCGAAGCTGATCCGGCCGCCGGTCGGGGTGTAGAGCCCGAGCAGCACCATCCCGAGGGTGGTTTTGCCCGATCCGGTCGAGCCGACGACGGCGATCCGTTCACCGGGGCGGATCCGGGTGGAGATGTCGTGCAGGACCGGTGGGCTGTAGGGGTCGTAGCGGAACCCGACGTCCTCGAGGTCGATCCGCCCGTGCAGCTGATGCCCCGTCGCGGCAGGGAGGCTGCGTTCGGGCGGGGTGTCCAGGACGTCGGCGAGCCGTTGCAGCTGAGCGCCGGCCAGTTGCAGCCGCTGGCCGTTGGCCACCACGGTCGCCAGCGGGGCCACGATGGCGGAGGCGAGCCAGGTGACCGCGAGCATGGTGCCGGGCGTCATGGTCCCGGCCAGCACCCGCACCGCGCACAGCCACAGCACCAGCAGCGGGGTCAGCACCCGCAGCGCCATCGTGATCGCGTCGACGACCGCGGCGAGGTAGGTACGGCCCAGGGTGGCGGTCATCCAGCCGGTGAGCAGTTGCGCGAGACGGCCCATGGCGCGGTCTTCGGCGGCGGCCGCCTTGTAGGTGGCGATGCCTTCGAGGGTCTCGACGAGGTAGCCCTGGGTTTCGGCCTGGGTGGCGAGGTCGGCGGCCATGCGCTCGCGCACCGAGCGGGTCGTGGCGATCAGCAGCAGCACCACGACGACGATGACGCCGAGCACCGCCAGCGCCACCGGCACGTCGAGCGCGGCCAGCACGGCGAGGTAGGCCAGGACCAGCACCGCGTCGAGCAGCGACCCCAGCGTCTGGCCGGTCATCAGGTCGCGCAGCATCGCGATGCTGCCGAAGCGGGTGACGATGTCGCCGGTGCTGCGCTGCTCGAAGAAGCGCAGCGGCAACCGGAACAGGTGCGCGCTGAACCCGAGCAGGGCGGCGGTGTCGAGGCGGCCTTGCAGGTACACCAGCAGCGACGACCGCACCAACGTCGTGAGCAACTGCGCCACGGTGACCACGGCGATCCCGACGCCGAGCAGTGTCATCAAAGCCGTCGCGCGCAGCGCGGGCAGGTCGTCGACGACGGTCCGGGTCGCCAGCGGCATCGCCACCACCAGCGCCTGCGCGATGACGCTGACCGCGAGCACGTGCAGCAGCAGCCGCACGGTGCCGGGGATCCGGCACAGCGACCGCAGGTAGGACCGCCAGAACGGCTCGACCGCGGCGGACCGGGGCGCGAACCCGTCTCCGGGGCGCGCGGTCAGCACCGCCTTGCCCAGACCCGCCCGGAACTCGGCGTGGGCGAGCCGCCGGCGGCCGCGGCGGGGATCGACGATGTCGACCCGGCGCGGCGAGATCCGTTCCACGACAACGTAATGGTTGCCCTCCCAGTGCGCGATCGACGGCAGGGGGAGCTTCGCGACCGACTCCGCGGTGGCGGCGTAGCCGGCCATCCGCAGGCCGCTGGCCCGCCCGGCCCGCAGCAAGCCACTCGCGCTGACCCCGTCGCGTCCCGGCGCGCACACCTCACGCAATTCACGGACCGGCGTGGGGCTGCGGTGGAACGCCAGGATCATCGACAGGCACGCCAACCCGCATTCGGCGTTACTTGACTGCAGCACCAACGGAACCCGGCTCCGCCGGCGCCGGACGCGTGCCAGCACCGCGGCCGGCCCGAAGCGGGTAGCCATCACAGCGTCCGTCCCATCAGCACCAGCAGCACGGCCAGGCCGGTGAGCACGAGCAGCAGGCCCAGCCACAGCAGCCGCACCGCCACGGGCCGGACCGGCGCGGGGAACACGTCGCGTTCGCGGGCGGTGGACCAGTGGCCGCTTTCGTCGCCGAACAGGATCCGTTTCTTCTTCCGCGCCAACGGTTTCACCCCCTCTTCCGCTCGCGAAGACCGCCTACGTCGAATACCTCGATCGTCACGTGCCGGAGGTGACCCGGTGGGCCGCGGCGCCGGGCGGGTCGGCCGGCGCACGGCGCGGCGGGGCCGTCTCGTCCAGATCGATCACGACACCGAGGTTCCGCATCGCGTCCCGGTCGACCGAGTAGTACGCCCAGATACCTCGCTGCTCCCGCCGCAGCAGTCCCGCGGTCACCAGCAGTTTGAGGTGATGGCTCACCGTCGACTGGGCCAGGCCCATCGCCACGGTGATGTCGTACACGCACACCGGTTCGCCGCTGCCGGCCAGGAGATTCACCAGCTGCACCCGGTGCGCGTGACCGAGTGCCTTGAACAGCACCGAGATCTGCGACGCCTCGTCGAAGGACAGCCGTGGTGTGCTCAGCGGCACGCTGCACAGCGGAACCCCCGACGGCGGGACCGGCGCGCATTCGGCGGCCGACGGGCGCACCACCACGGTCTCGTCCACAGCCGCTCCCCACTGAAGATGCTAGATCGAGGAACTTCGATGTATTAGATCAGAGTTCGTCGATGTGACCGAAGGTAGTAACCGGTGGCTCAACGCACAACCCCTGCCACCGGAATGGTCCAGCCACACCGAGGGCAGGGGCTTGTCACCGCGCAGACGCCGCAACCGGCGTCACGGATCAGGCGAAGGTGGCCTTCGCGGTCTCGTAGAACTGCTTCATCCCGGCGTTGGCGGTCACCGTGACCTCCAGCGCGGCAACGAACTCTTCGGCCTTGCCGCCGGGAAGCACGGCCAGAATCCGGTCATCGGCGATATCGGTGAACGTGCGCATCCCGATGCACCCCAGCGCCAGCCGCGGCGCCTGCGACTCCAGCGCCAGTGGCAACGCCGCGCACCCGGGGCGGCCCGACACGTCCATCGGGGTCGACGTCCATTTGGCGTTGCCCGCCGCCTCGTTGTAAACCATCGCCTGGGCCGGAGTCAGCCACAGGAGAACGAGATCGGCGGCGGTCGGGAATTCGGCCAGCGGACCGTACACAATTCCCGAACTCTTGCGCTTGACCGTCGGGATGTTCGCCGCCTCGTCCGGATCAAGGTAGCGGGCGTCGCACATCGACTGCACGAGGCCGCCGAGCTGCTCACCGGTCGCCGGCGGCAACTCGAAGCCCATCACCATCGCTCCGACCGGGCAGTTGAAATGCTGCTCGGCGGCCGCGTAGAACACTCCCTTTTCCGCGACACGCCAGAAGTTACAGCTGGAGGGAACGGCCTCGGTGGAGACCGCGACACCGTCGGGTGGCGCGTCGACGAACGTCAACGCCACCGGGGCGAAGTCGGCCGACAACAGCTCCGAGATCCGTGCTGCAACGTGTGCGTATTCCATGAATGTGCCTTTCACTAAGGTCATCTGATGGTGGCGGAACACGCACTGGCCGAGCCGGGGGTTTCCTTCCTTGAATCGTGGCGATCGGCCAATAATGTGTCCCCAGATTCCCTCTACGATCCACGTAAAGGATGCGGTATCCGGTCCAAGGCAGATGGGAAGCGCTCGTGAACGTCCCGGGTAAGACGAGACGACGAGCCCCCTGAACCCACCCCCTCGATCACGAGCGTCACGCTCTGTCGAGGCGCGACTCGTTCATGATCAAGAAACGGGACACGCCTCCCCGTACCCACCTGGATCCTGCCCGTAGCCGGAGACACCGCGCGCCGTCCACCCGGGTGCAGTTACACCCCGATAGCGCGTTTTCGATACGTTTCTTTCACCGAAGCCCAGCGCCCTACACCAGCGGAGACTCGAACACTCCGTCGACGTCGGTTCAGCTGACGGGGCTGCGGCGTTCGAGGAAGACGGTGTCGTGCCAGCTGCCGTCGCGTTGGGCGATGCGTTCGCGGATCCCGACGGTGCGGTAGCCGGCCGCGTGGTGCAGGGCGAGGCTGGCGCGGTTCTCGGTGAAGACCGACGTCTGCAGGGTCCACAGGCCGGCGTCGTCGGCGGCCATGACCTGCTTGCGCAGCAAGGCATTCCCGACGCCGCGACCACGCTGGCCCTCGGCGACGTAGACGGAGGTTTCGGCGACGCCGGCGTAACAGTCGCGTGTGGACACCGGGCTGGACGCGGTCCAGCCGACCACCTCGCCGTCGCGCTCGGCGACCCAGCGGTGCCCGGGGAACGATGACCGCCCAGGCTCTCTCGTCGGTGACGGTGCCCTTGCGGTACGCGGGCCCGGCCGAACCCGCCGGAATCTTCTACGCCGGCCAGCACGCGGCCGCCACGGCCCGCTTCCGCTCCGTCGGCACCGCCATCACGAACGCCCGGCCGATCCGCGGGGACTTCCGTCTCGACGTGTACGGGTTCGCGCTGGTCAAGCACCAGACGAAGGTGCAGGACTTCACCGACACCGAGGAGGTCGAACTGGTCTACAAGGCCGAACTGGAGGAGCTGGTCAAGGCGGCGACCGGCGCGGTGAAGGTCGTCGTCTTCCACACGATGGCGTGCTTCGAGGACGGCGAGAAGCGAGGCGAACGCCCGCCTGCACGCGCAGCGCACGCCGACTACGACGGCGCGAGCTTCGAAGTCTGGATCCGCCGGGCCATGGGCGCGGAGGCCGATGAGTGGCCGGCGGGACGCTGGTCCGAAATCAACGTCCGGCGCGGCATCCGCCCCGTCGAGCGAGTCCCCCTCGCCGTCGCCGTCGCCCGCACCACCGGCCTGGACCAGTACGTGCCGGTCCCGATCCACGAACGCCCGGACCAGCCGATGCCGTTCACCGGTCTCAATCTCGTGCACGACCCGCAACAGCGCTGGTACTACTTCCCGGACACGCAGCCGGACGAGGCACTGCTGTTCCGCCTCTGGGACACCGACTCCTCAGTGCCGTTCCCGGTGGCGCACAGCGCGATCGACGACCCCACCTCGCGCCCCGGCGCAGCCCCGAGGGCCAGCGTCGAGGGACGCACCGTGGCGTTCTTCGGCGGAGAGAAGCTGATTCCCGCCCTGTTCGGGGGTTCGTTCTCATCGAGGCTCGGCGGTCGGGCCGATCTTGAGTACGGGCCTTCCACTGGGGTGTCGTGACTGGGCAGGTCGGCTGCCGATCCCCACGGCTGTCGGATTGTTCGCCCGCTGGCGGTCGTCTCGACAACCGGTGCCCGCGGAGCTGCCCGAGGTGCGCGTCTTGGTCGAGGTCGCGCTCGCCACCGTGTGCGGCAGCGACCGGCGCACCGTGCTCGGCCACCGCCGTGCCCGAGCGTGCTGGGCCACGAGCCGGTCGGCACGGTCGCGGCGTTCGGGGCGGGCGGGTCGGCCGAGGCGGTGGACGGGTCCCCCTGGCGGTGGGGACCGTGTGGTCTGGTCTGTGCCGGCGCAGTCTCGTGCAGAAGTGTCGGCGGCTGCGCAAGTACGGTCACGAGCGGCTGACCGCGGACTGGCTGGCGCCGGAGCCAGGCGCGAAAGCGGATCGTCTTCAGTCTGCCTGTCGACATGCCTGCTGGTCGTGTCGATGTGGTGGGTTCGTTCAATGATTGGACTCTGGGCCGGCATGACCTCCAACCCGCACATGCGGGCGCCGCTCGACCACCTTCGAGGTCGCCGCGAGAGTAGTTGGCGGGGTGTCTCAGCCTGCCGTCACTATCAAGTTGGGTGGAGCAGTGCAATACTCGACTAACCGTCCATTGTGGAAGATTTTACCCGCATCTGAAAGGTAGTTGCGGGCAACCAGAATACTTCTTAGAGTGAGCAGACGGGGCGTTACACCGAACGGTGATCAGGAACGCGGCCAAAGCGGGGATTACGAGTTAAAAAGACTGTCGGTCCACCGTTGAAATCATTATCATTTCGAATGAATTATCAACGAGGAGGAGAATTGATCTCTGCATGGAATTCTAGAATGCGTAAAACACTGACTCTAATGGCTGGCCTGTTGCTGGCAGCGGGCACCATGCTGACCACAGCTCCGGCCGCCTCCGCAAATCAGACACCATCGACCGCCGCTCGCGCCTGTGGTCCCACGAACGCCGTGGATTACGGCAAGGTCTACTTCTCTCAGACAGAGAATATTTATGATCAACGAAGCAGTGGATCGCAGGTGTGCGGAGTCGCGCGGGCGGACACGGTGCGACCTGGTAATGAAGTCTGCAATGGCTGGGTGTTAGTGCAAGCCACAAATGGAATCTGGGGGTGGGTGCCCTTGGCCAAATCCTCGCCAAGTGCAACCATACCGAATGCCTGCGACTAAACATTTTGGCCGTGATGCGACGATGTGAGCACGAGTGGCTATGACGCCGAGTTGTCCTGGCGCGAGGCGCCGGCCAGATGTGGCGTGAGCAGTTCGGGCGGGCTGGCGATTGAGAGGGCGACGTCGTAGAAGCGGATGTCCTCTGTGCACCCTTCCACGGTGGGGTCGCGGGCGATTTCGGTGTTGATTAACTGCAAGGTCGTGGCTTGGCGTGCGGTGCAGACGAAGTGAAGGCGTTCGACCTCGACATCGGAGATGCAGGTATTTCGTTTTGCCGCCGCGGCCGCGGACGCAGCGGCTGTGCGACCGCATTCGCCGACATCGTCACCACGGCGCGGCGCTCGAGGGCCCCGACGGGACACGCTCGCCGTGCGAACATTTAGAGCAGCAGTAGGACTTTCGGTCGGATTGAAAATTTACCACCGCCAATTGCCGGCCAGCGTAGTCAACAATTATTCGCACATGCCGCCGACTTCGATTTTGAATGAAGAGATCGTAGATCTCGGCCCGGAATCGAATCGCATTCGAAATCGCCTGCTGCGGAAGCTGTCGTCGGACGAACCGATGCCCGACGTGGACCGTCGAGCAGATTACTAGCGCTGCTGGAATATCCGAGGCCCAGCTGCACGCGTTGAGAACGGACCATGACCGCCGGACTCGATCCTGAAAGTGATTCGGCTTGCCGATACACTCGGGCCGCAACGCCTGGAAGCAGTCGAGCGCGCTTACGCGGAGTTCACCAGGTGCCGGAACGATCCACGAGGCCAGTGACGTCAGCGAACCACCATCCGGCCCGATCGCGCGTGCTTCTGCGCGAGTTCGCGCCAGCGCGTGATCGCCATCGCGGCCGTCGGCACGGCGTCGATTCGCTTGCCGACGGCCTGACGGTCCGGCTTGTCCGGCCGTAGCTGGCCGGCGTCCCCGGCGGGATGCCGGACCTCTACGGCAACCGCGAGAACAAGGGCCACCGTGGTGGACGACCGCCGGCGTTCGACAAGGAGATCTACAAGCAACGCCACGCGGTGGAGTGCGGTATCAACCGTCTCGAGCGCAACCGTGCGGTGGCCACCCGATACGACAAGCTGGCCGTCCGTTACGAGGCCACGGTCGTCATCGCGGCGATCAACGAGTGGCTTCCATGACATCCGAAACATGCCCCATCAGACTTCGTAACCACTGATGCCCTGGATCCACGTCGTGCACCGGGTGCCACCAGAATGCCTCGATCAGCGGCACGGCGTCGAACGGGCAGTCGAGCACCCGGATGCCGGGTCCCGCAGCCGCGGCGAGGCGAGCGGGAACGATGGCGATCGTGTCCGTTTCCGGCAGTAACCAGAACACCACGAGAAACGACTCCGCGGTGGCCGCTATCCGCGGGCTGACACCGAGAAGTTCCATCTGCCGCCACCCAGGAGAACGGCCGAGATAGTTGGCGAACGTGGCCACCCACGGCATCCGGCTCAGGTCGTCCATGGTCAGCAGGTCGCCGACGAGCCGATTGTCAGCGGCCACCACACACACCCAGCGATCGGTGTACAGGTCGTGGTGGCGGGCCGAGTCCAGGAACCCGTGGGGCAGCAACACCCCGTCGACGGTGCGCAGGTAGTCGTCCTGCTCGTCGAGCAGCCGCGGAGTTGCCGGCGTGAATCGCAGGCTCACCTCGGGTGCGGAGTTCCGGACCAGCCGGAGAAGCGCCGCGCCGGCGGTACCGATGCCGTTGTCGGACGAGACGATGGTGAATGTCCGCGTGCTGGTGCGCGGGTCGAAGGCGGTTTCGGCCGCGAACGTGCGCTCGACGGCCGCGACCGCGGCAGAGGCCAGCGGGCGCAGCCGTTCCGCGAACGGTGTCAGCCGATAGTGATTGCCGGCCCGTTCGAGCAACGGGTCTCCGAAGTGCTTGCGCAACTGGCTCAACGCCTTCGACAGTGTCGGCTGGGTCCTCCGCAACAGGACGGCAGCGCCGGTCACGCTGCGCTCGTCCAGCAGGGCGTGCAACGCCTGCAGATGCGTGGAATCCAGCCCGAACGACAGCAACGCGTCGTTGCACCGCTGGTCTCCACTGTCCGGTTGATGCGGTGCGAACACGACATCACTATAGCCAGGAGGAATGTTGACCATACGCAATATGCTCTACGTTCTGGATCTCTCTCGGCGCACGATCGAGGTGAACCCCGCCTCGCCGTGCTGAAGGAGCGATCGTGTGCCACCCCGTCATCGATGTCCACGCCCATCTGTGGGCCGCCGACATCGAGTCGGCCACCGAAGCATTGCCCGGTCGCGCCGAACAGCGCCGCCTGGAACACCGGCGGCTGGGCGACGTGTCCGCCGACGTCGGCGCCAGCCAGTTGCGCAGCCGTCTTCCGCTCCTGGTCGATGTCGACCAGCGGCTGGCCGCCATGACCGCCGCCGGCATCGACGCACAGGTCGTGTCCATCACACCGACCCAATACCACCACTGGATCCGAGATCCGGCCGCCGCCCGTGAACTCGCGCACCTGACCCACGAGGTCATCGCCGCGCACTGCGCCGCACGCCCGGAGCAACTTGTCGGACTCGGTGTCATCCCCCAGCAGTTCCCCGCTCTCGCCGCCGACGCGCTCGACGACGCCTTCGCCCACGGGCTACGCGGTGTCGAGATCTCGACGCACGCACCGGACCCGGACCGTGGCGCGCCGATCGAGCTGTCTGATCGGCGGTACGACGATTTCTGGGTCCGAGCCGTTCACCTCGGCGCAGTGATCTTCCTGCACCCCTGGGGCTGCACGCTCGACGACCGGCTCTCCCAGTGGTACCTGTCGAACAGCGTCGGACAGCTCGTCGAACACACCGTGGCCCTGTCCCACCTCATCGTCGGCGGAGTGCTGGAGCGGTTCGGGCAGTTGCGAGTGATCGTCGGGCACGGCGGTGGCTATCTTCCCGGCACGATGACGCGCGCCGATCACGCCTGGCGCGAACGTCTCGACGCCAGGACCACCCCGCGACCGCCGAGTAGCTACCTGCCCCAGCTGTTCTTCGACAGCCTCGTCCACGAGCCCGCCGCACTGCGCCGGCTGGTGGACGAGGTCGGGTACGACCATGTCCTGCTCGGGTCCGACTACCCGTTCGACATGGGCGACCCCGACCCCTGCGGGCGGCTGAGGGCAGCCGGGCTCGAACCGCGTGCCATATCGGCGGTAGCCGGCGGCAACGCCGCCCGGATCGGACTCGCACCAGGCCCGCGACCGGTCACCTTGAGCTCCACCGACCAGAAGGAGGCAACGTGAGCAACAACCTCGAGGTCATCCGGCTGCGCTGGTCGTCGGCAGCGGGCGAAGACCGCTTCACCGTGGAGAACCCGGCGACCGGCGACACCGTCGCGGTGATCCAGGGCTCCGGAGCCGCCGAAGTCGACGCCGCCGTGAAAGCGGCGCACACCGGCTACCTCGGCTGGCGGATCCGTCCTGCCGCCGAGCGCGGCCACTATCTGCGGCTGATCGCCCAGACGATCCGCGACCACGCCGACGAGATCGCCGAGCTCGAGACCCTCGACAACGGCAAGCCGTTCACCCAGGCCCGCGACTTCGACCTCGTCGCGGCTGGCGGCATCTTCGACCTGTACGCCGGCCTTATGACGGCAGCGCCGAGTACCGCGGTGAACAACGGGCCACTGCTCGACGTCACGACCCTCGAACCGTACGGCGTCGTCGGCGCGATCGTGCCCTTCAACTGGCCGCCGATCCACACCGCGGGCAAGATCGCCCCGGCCCTCGCGGCCGGCAACGGCGTGGTACTCAAACCCCCGGAGCAGGCGCCACTGGCCGTGCTCCGGCTGATCGAACTCATTCAGGACGCGCTCCCCGACGACGTCGTGCACGTCGTCCCTGGTCGTGGGCCGGTCGGCGCCGCGCTGGCCGCACACCCGATGATCGGCAAGCTCTCCTTCACAGGGGCTCCGAGCACAGGGGTCGCCGTGGTGAAGACAGCCGCCGACAACCTCACCCCGGCCCTGCTCGAACTAGGCGGCAAGAACCCGCTCATCGTCTTCGACGACGCCGATCTCGGATCGGTCGTCCCCTGGATCATCGAGGGTGGCTTCTTCAACCAGGGCGAAGCCTGCACCGCGGCATCTCGGATCCTGGTACAGGACCCGGTGTACGACGAGGTCGCACGCCGGGTCGGGGACGCTGTGCGCCGACTCGAAGTCGGTGACGGCGCCAAGGCTGGCACCCACGTCGGGCCACTGGTCACGAGCCGGCAGCGGCAGCGCGTGCTCGACTACCTCGACATCGGCCGCGCCGAAGGCGCCGTACTCGCCGCGCAAGCCGACCTTCCGCGTGACCCGACGCTGTCCGACGGCTACTTCGTGCGGCCGACACTGCTCACCGAAGTGACGCCCGGCATGAGGGTGGCCAACGAGGAGATCTTCGGACCGGTCGTCACCATGATCCGGTTCGGCACGGAGGAGCAGGCGGTCCGTATCGCCAACGGCACACCATTCGGACTGGTCGCCGGCGTGTTCAGCACCGACGCGGAACGCGTGCTGCGGGTGGCCAACGCGGTCCGTGCCGGTCAGGTGTTCGTCAACCACTACAACCGCGCGGCGGTCGGCGTTCCGTTCGGCGGAGTCGGCGCCAGCGGCTACGGACGCGAGCACGCCCGGGAGACCCTGCGCGAATACGGCTACAGCAAGAGCCTGCGCATCCCCAACGGACTCGGACCGATACCCCGCTGGCAGCCCTCACTCGACATCACCCGGCCCGACGAAAACAGGAAGCCCTCATGACCGCCACCGGCTGGATCGACATCCACGCGCACTTCTCCACACCGTCCACCGACGAGCAGCGGCACGCGGCGTGGGAAGCGATGCACAAGCTGTGCTTCATGGCACCGCACCCCCACGTCTGGACCCCCGAAACGGCCCTCGCGTCGATGGACCGCGCCGGTGTCGCCATGCAGCTGCTGAGCAACGTCCCCCACACTCACGCAGCGCTGCGCGATGCCAACACCTACGGCGCCACGCTTGTCGCCGACCACCCCTCACGGTTCGGATTGCTCGCCGCGCTGCCGAGCGACGACCCGGACGCCGCGCTGGCGGAACTCGACCGTGCCGGCGGTGAACTGTCCGCCGATGGCTGGGCGGTCAGCACCACCTATGCCGGCGTCAACCTTTCCAGCCCGTCACTCGAACCGGTGTGGGCCGAGCTCGACCGGCGGCACGCGACCGTGTTCGTTCATCCGGACACCACGGCCCTGCCGCGGCTGGGGTTGCCCACGCCCCTGGTCGAGGTCGCGTTCGACACGGCCCGGACGGTGGTGGCGATGATGTACAGCGGGGTGTTCCGCCGGCACCCGGACATCCGTTTCGTACTGGCCCACTGCGGCGGCGCTCTGCCCGGGCTGTCCGGGCGGATAGGTCTGCTCGGCACCGAAGCCTGGGTTCCAGGTGCGGCCGGGATCACCTCCGACGAGATCCGCGCACAGCTGGGTCGCCTCTACCTCGACACCGCCGCTTCCGGCACCGACGCCAACATCGCCGCCGCGCTGGCCATGGTGCCGGCCGACCACATCGTCTACGGCACAGACTCCGGCGTTCCCTGCAGCACCGAGGACACCATCGCCGCCAACATCGCCGCGCTGCGCGACTCGACGGTCCTCGATGGCGCACAGGTCGACCACATCGGCAGCCGTGCCTTCGACTTGCTCCCCTCGGCAGCCCACCGCCACTGCGGTGGGGACCCGAATACCACTTCGCCTGCCCGATGAAAGCTCGCCGTGCGCTTCGCAGGCGCAACCACCAGCCCCAGCAGCCCATCCTCTCAACGCTGACCGCTAATCGACGTCGTCAAAAAACTGATTGACATCGTAATTTGCGATGAGCCGAGCCAGCCCGGCAGGAGTCTGCCCCGAACCATTGACGTTGCGTGGATCAGCCCCGTGCCGGCGAAGCAACTGAATGACATCACCTCGCCCCTGCGAAGTGAACACTGCCACGAATAGCGGCGTGTTCCCATACTTGTTAACCGCGTCGACCGCGGCTCCGGCTTCAAGCAGCGCCTCGGCGACCTCGACGTTGCCCTGCTGGGCCGCCAGGTGGAGCGGGACGAAGCCGTCACGGTCCCCAAGGTTCGGGTCTTGCCCCTCCGCCAGGAGCGCGCGGGCTCGGTCGGCAGTACCTTCAAGTGCACTGTAATGCAGCTCAGAGCGCCCTTGGCGGTCAACCATGCCGATGTCTCGATGAACCGCCGCCGGGTCCGGTCTTCAAGCTGAGCCCGGTCACGAGTCCGCCAGTATTCGAACCCAGGTCTGTGCCCATAGTGAACGGACCGTCTTTCGGGATGATTTTACCGGTGTTCGGGTCGATGTGGTTTCCGTCCTCGTCCTGCGGTTGCGCAGCCCGTACCGAAGCCTTCGTGGACTCGCGAAGCGTAACCCGCCATGCTCTCGTTCCACCCGGCGCTGGCCGACCTCACCCGAGCCGGGTGGCAATGGGACCATGGCCGATGGCGTTGCGGCGACAGCTGGGTCCAGCCGATCTCCCATCCCGCGCTGCGCCACGAGATCGACCGCACCCAGCACACCACGACCATCCTGGTGCGTGACCTCGCCAGCCCGGTGACCCTGGCGGGACCGGCACCTCCCGCGCACGACGGTGAGGGCGCGACCGGCACCGCTCGTGGCGACGCACTGGTACTGCATCTGCAGCCGGGACGGGTCACCCTCACCGCCGGCATCGGCGGCACCGTGCCGTGGCACGTGCCTTGACCAGGCGGCACCGCTACAGCAGCGACACCCTGTTCACCGAGGTGACCATGCTGACCGAACGCGCGACCGCGACGTTCACCACCACGGGCCTCCGGCTCGCCCACCCGCTCCCAGCCGAACACGTCACCCGCGCGGGAACTGCGCCCCGGCGCCGACCCCGCGACGCGCTCGCCTACCTGCTCACCGAGGCACTGCGCCCGTGGCGCGCCGGCGGGGCCCCGATGGGGCTGGAACTGTCCGGCGGCCTGGACTCCGCCACCGCCGCGATCGCCGCACACGAGCCCGCAGGACCCCCGCTGCGGACCTTCGGGCTCCTCGTCGAGGGAGGACAGGCGGCTACGAAGTAGCTACAGCCGTGTTGTAGGCCTGCAGTTCACTGTCCCCGAACAGTGGGCCCACTTCCCTGGTCTGATTCCCGGCTGATCCCCGGATGACAGCCGTCACGACGTTGTATACGCCCTGATCATCCGTCACGAAGAACGGTCCGCCGGATGCTCCTGGACCGAAGACGCAGTTCACCGCGATGCGGGTCGAGTCGGAAGGATCACGGAAAGCACGCACGCCAACGCAGCCGTATTGCTGCTCCGTGTCTCCTGCTTTGTTGCCATAACCGACCACCGTTACCCTCTGATCTGGAGAATTGTTGAAGGCGAGCCCGTTTTGGTAGCCGATATCTCCAGGGTTGCGACCATTCACACTGGGGGCGGTGACCACGAAAGCGGCGTCATGCTGCTGCGGATGACCTGGGGTCCAGCCCGCGGTGGGAACGTATGCCCTGACCGGAAAGCTGTCATACGGGCTGGTTCCCTTTGAGTACGCCGGAACGTAGTCGGCGTTCTCGGTCTTGCCTTTGTCGGGGCTCAGGCAGTGCGTAGCGGTTGCGAGCAGGTTGCCGCTTTTGCCGCCGTTCACGGCGACGGCCGTGCACGAAACATTGCCATTTGTCTGGCGGATGAACAGTTTTCCGACGCTCCGGGTGTCGTAAGGATCCGTTTCCACGCGCGCCCCGGTACCACTACCGCTCTTCGACTCGGCCGGCAGGATGACAGTGGGAGGGCTCGCCGGACCGGCAGCGGCGGTACTTTTCTCGCCCTCACCACGAGTTCCCGGCGCGACGACGTCATCAAGGGGCACAGCTTCGCGCATCCGCTGTGGCGTCCAGTAAGCGCGGGTCGTCGCGTCGTAATCCGGGCTTTGACCTCCGAGCATCACGACGTCAGGCTCCGACGCGGACGAGCTCGTCAGGGTGGCCGCGTTCACTGCCGGGACCACCGTCAGCGACACCGTCGCCACGGCGACGGTGCCCAGAAACGCGTACCGGATGCTACTTCGCATAACTTCTCCTTATCTCGAATTCACAACAAGGACTGACAAGCCTTTTTCGTGCCGACGTAAAGAAGGACGAAACTTCAGGAACTTTTCCGCCGGACTACGAAGCGAAACGCAAAGGGACCGATCACAACTTGTCTTCACTCAGCGAAACAGGACCACACTGTCCGGTCCCCGGATTTTCACACGGAGAACAAGAGTGGGCTATTTCCCGGGATCTTCAGTGCCACCGGACCGCTTCCCCTGATCCAGAGTTTAATTATTCACGGGTTGACGACAATGTCAAGGATCGCCCGCCGCCATTATCGCCCCACTCATATCTCACAGCTCATTTTGACTGTCAAGTCACGAGCTTCCGCCACTATTGTCGGAAGCGGTCCGGCGTACAGTATATTCCTGCAGCCGCCGACGCTTGCGCTAGAGGAATTCGGGCACCGTCCGCTGATCTGCCTCCTCTGCAGAAAGCCTGATGTCTTATGGACGACTACTTACTTTTCTGCCAGAACGATGGCGACTTCTACGACCACCCCTCGGTCCGCGCGGTAACGCCGTTCGCCACCGTGACGCAGGCACCACCGGAAGGATGGGTGCGCGAGGAGGACGCCTACTGGGCCTACTTCACCCCGGCAGACGCGCAGTTGCCGGAACAGGGCTGGAAGATTCACGTCTCGGCGGTGGTGGATGAGGCCGAGGAGGTCATCGGCCTCGTCGCGCGGCACTGTTTCGAGGAGCGGGTCAGCTTCAAGGTGCAGCCCTCGCGGCAGGCGTATCTGCTCAGCAACGGCAAGTACGCCCCACGAGGTGGAAGCGGAAAGCTGATCACGATCTATACCGGCGACGATGACCAGCTGCGAAGCACCCTCGATGCCCTCTCGAATACCTTGCGCGGCCGCCGAGGGCCATACATTCTCAGTGACCTGCGGTGGCTCGACGGCCCTCTGTACGTGCGCTACGGCGGGTTCAGCATGATGTACTGCGCCAACGGCGGCGGTCAGAGTGTCCCCGCCGTCCGCAGACCCGACGGCACGCTGGTACCGGACCTGCGCGGCCCGACATTTTCCGTTCCGGACTGGGTTCGTGTGCCGGGCTTCGTCGCGGAGCAGATTGAGAAGGCCTCCGTCGGCACCGTGAAAATGCCGTACCGGGTCGACAAGGTGCTGCATTTCTCCAACGGCGGCGGCATCTACCTCGGCCGAGGTGAGCAGTCGGACAAGCCCGTCGTCCTGCGAGAAGCGCGGCCGTTCGCCGGACTGGATGGATCCGGCCAAGACGCGGTCACCCGGCTACGGCACGAAGCGGATGTCCTGGCCGCCTTGTCAGATCTCGATTTCACACCCGGCTTTGTCACCGTTTTCACCGCGTGGGAACACCATTTCCTGGTCGAGGACTACATCGAGGGTGACACACTCTGGACCTTCATGGCCAAGCGGAACCCTCTTCCCCGCGGACGGCACACAGCTGACGAGGTGACCGAGTACACCGAACGGGCACTGTCGATCCTCATCCAGCTCGAGGCCGCCCTGCAAACGCTGCATCGACGCGGCTACGTGTTCGCCGATCTGCACCCGAAAAACATCATCATCGGTGCGGACGACCGGGTGACACTGATCGACTTCGAGATTTCCTACCGCCCCGCCGACGAACCGGCGCCCACCATCGGCGCCCCTGGGTTCGTCGCCGCCCACGCGTGGGAAGGGCCGGAACGGGACATCTACGCGCTCAACGCGATTCGGCTGGCGGTGTTCCTCCCCCTCACCGCCATGCTGGACTTCGATGCCGCGAAGGTCGACGACTTGGCCGACGCGGCCACGGTCCTGTTTCCGAAGGCGGCGGACGTCGTCGAGCAGGCCAGACTGGGAATCGCCGTTCCGGACGACCCCACCGCCGGATCGCCCACGCTGAGCCATCGGTTCGGGGCGGCGGCGCGGGACCAGCACGGTCCCGATATGCGGGCACTGCAGGCGTCGGTCCTCGCCGGGATCCTTCGCACGGCAACTCCCGATCGAGCCGATCGACTTTTCCCAGGAGACCCCGCCGGCCTGCGCGACGGCGGGTACAACCTCGCTTACGGCGCTTCCGGGGTGCTCGTCACGTTTCTTCTCATCGGACACCCGGTCGATCCCCGGCAGGTCGAGTGGCTCCGTTCGGCCACCGAACGTTCACCGGCGCGCGGCGGGCTTTACACGGGTATGCACGGCGCGGCGATCGCACTGCACGCACTCGGCGAGACGAACGCGGCTCACGACCTGCTCGACCGGATCACCGCCGACACCCCTCCTCAGCACTCACTGAGCCTGTTCGGCGGACTCGCCGGCATCGGCCTCGCCGTCCGCTACTTCGCACACCAGACCGGTGACGCCCACTGGCAGGAAGTGCTGGACAACCTCACGGCACGCGTAGCCGGCGAGCTGGCGCACGAGGCTCCGCAGTCGCCTGTTCCCGGTGAGCCCACGCGGAGCGGCCTCATGTTCGGCCGGACCGGCGCGGCGCTGTTCTGCCTGCGCCGCTACCAGGACACAGGCGACTCCGCGCTGCTCGACGCCACCAAGAAGGCGCTCGACGACGACTCCGCCCACCTCGACAGCAGTGAGTCGGGCGGAGTCGTGCTGTCGGACGGTGTGAACTCCCTGTCCCATCTGTCCATTGGCAGCGCCGGCCTGGCCATGCCGATCGACCTCTACCTGCGATACCGCACCGACGAACGCCTGACCACGCTGCGCCGCGGTATCACCGACGCTTGCGGTGCCGTCTTCACCGCCGAGTCCGGTCTGTTCCTGGGCCGGGCCGGGCTGATGACTGCGCTCGCCGCGGGCTCTCCCGACGAGACGACGGCCCGGATGCTGGCCGCGCATGTCCGACGGCTGGCATGGCACGCGGTCCGGCGTGACGGAACCATCCTGTTCCCCGGAAGCTGGCTGCTCAAGCTGTCAGCGGATCTGACCACCGGATCGTCCGGGGTCCTGCTCGCGCTCCGGGCCTGCGAGCTCGCGGCAGGAGCACCACCGGACAACACCACGAGCATGCTCCACGCTCTCGCCGAGTCGATCGCGGTGCCTTTCCCCTTGGGCCATTCCCCGTCGCCTCATTCCCCGCCGCCGGGCAAGCCGATCGGCTGACCGATCGGTGCTCCCGTTCGAACGGATGTCTGCCAGGAAGGACAGTTCCATGGGTACGGCGCGCTTGTACCGGGACAATGGCTATCGCCGGCTGTGGCTGGCCCAGGGTCTGTCCATTCTGGGCACCCAGGCGTCCCTGGTGGCACTGCCGCTGGTGGTCCTGTCGCAACTGCGCAGTCCCACGGATCTGGGCGTGGTCGCGGTCGTCGAGGCGGCCGCCACCGTCGGCGCGTTACCTCTCGCCGGGCCGCTCAACGACCGATTCGGTTACAAGCTGGTCATGGTGGGGTGTGACGCCGTTCGTGTCGTCCCGCTGGTCATGCTGGCCTGGCTGGTGTTCACGCACCGCGTCTCATTGCCGGCTGTGCTCGCGGTCGCGGTCATCGACAGCACACTCGGTGTCGTGTTCTCCTCGGCGAGCACCGCAACCTTCCGTTTGGTCGTCCCACCGGAGCGGCTGGCTACCGCGTTGTCGTACAACCAGGGCCGGTTCGCGGTGGTGAGCGTCGGCGGTCCGGCGCTGGGGGCGGCGTTGTACGCCTGGGCACCTCCGCTGGCGTTCCTGGTCGACGCGGCCTCCTTCCTGTTGTCAGCGGGTTGTGTGACGTCAGTCCGGCTGGCCGCGGTCCCACCACGGCGTACGGCGCGGCGGCGGCAGGCCACTCCCTTCGATGGCTGGAGATTCCTCTGGCGCCTGCCGTGCCTGCGACATCTGATCTTCGCGATGACCTTGACGAACTTCTCGATCAGCGGTGTCATGCTCACGCTGACCACGCTCTACGGCACGACCGGCCGCGCTCCGGTGACCGGTGTCGTCCTCGCTGTCGCGGGCCTGGCCAACCTGATCGGATCGTTCGGCATCGCCCCGAGCATGCGGGTGATCTCCCCGCGCACCCTGGTGCCCATGTCAGCGGCGGTGATCGCCGCCGCGGTCCTGCTGATCCCCGTCGGCGCCGCAAGTGTGGCCTGGGTCTGCTCGCTCATCGGCCTCTGCTGTCTGACCAGTCCCGCTTCGCAGACCTTGACCCAGACGATCCTGCTCCGAAACGCTCCCGCCGACCTCGTGGGACGAGCCCAGGCCGTGTTCCAGGTCGTGCCGCAGCTGGTGGCGTCACTCGGCCCGCTGGCCGGCGCGTACCTGCTCACCCGGATCTCGACGAGTGGAGCGGTCCTGGTGTTCGGCGGTCTGCTGGCTCTGGTCACCGTCTTCTGCCTCCTGTCGCCCCGGATCCGCGGCATCGCGGCGACATGACCCCCCAGTTGTCTGCTCTCACCAGAAGAGCGGAAGACGGAATGGAATGGAATGGTAAGTGAACGAAATCCTCGCACTGCAAAACATCCCGGTCGAGCCGGACCCGGACTCCCTCGGCCTCTTGCAGTTCAGCACCGCCAGTGTCAACTGCACCTCGGGGCGCACGATCTTCCGAACCGGCGACAACTGACCCGGGCACGTCGGCGTACCCCCATCTCACCATCTAAGGAGAAGACGAAATGAACCAGATCCTGGCCCTGCAGGGCATGTCCACCGAAGATACCGAGAGCGACGCGCTCGGCGTCCTGAAGACCAGCACCCTGAGCGTGAACTGCGGCACCCGAACGATCTTCGCGCCCGCCAACTGAGACACCCGCGAGAAACCTCAGTCGTGACAACGGCTGAGCGATGACGCCCTGCTCGGCCGGGCCGCACGACGTCCCGGCCGGGCGGAGGCCAGTCGCAGCCGGATCGGTTCACCGCGGCCAGTGAAAGTGACGCCATGAACAACCAGCCAGATCACTGTTCCCCACTGGTGCGGGCACTGCGACCGAGCGAGTATCGCGACGCGGTGGATCTGTTCCAGTCCGCGATGCACGCGCCGCTGGTCACCGACGACCAGTGGCCGCTGCTGGCGCGCACAATAGCTCCACGCGAGGCTTTCGGCGTGTTCATGGGCGCCCAGCTGGCAGGTATCTGTCAGGCGATACCCACGCGGCTCACCGTGCCCGGCGGCGGGACGGTCCGGGCATCCGCGATCGGGCGATTCGCGATGCGGCCGGATCACACCCGCAAGGGCGCCGGAACAGCGCTGATGGCGACGTACCTGGGTACCACCACGGCGCCGGTCATCATCTTGCGCGCCAGCGAGGGCGGGATCTACCGCCACTTCGGTTTCGGAGTGTCCACCAGCGCCGGCAACGTCGTCGTGAACCGGCATCAGGCCGTCCTCACCGCCGATGTGGCCGACGCGGGACGCGTCCGGATGATGCCCGCACAGGACGCCGGGCCGTTGACGAGCGACGTGTACCGGCGCACACCCCGGCGCCCCGGCATGGTCGACCGGGCGGACTACTTCGACGACCTCCTCCGCTTCGAAGCGCAGACGAGTCCGTCACCGCTGTGGGTGGCTGTCCACACCGGACCTGGCGGTAACGACGGCTTCGCGCTGTACCTGGTGCGCGAGACGTCCCGGATCGGTGAGACCCCTCGCACTGTGCTGACAGTCGCAGACATGCACTACCACACCGCCGACGCCTGGACGGGACTGTGGCGCTACCTCCTGGGCGTCGATCTCGTCGACGAGATCTCCCTACTGCAGCGCCCGAGTGACGAGCCGACCGCGTGGCTGTTCACCGACCCGAGGTCCTGCCGCCTCCAGACAGACTCCGACGAAACCTGGCTCCGCATCACCGACGTGGCGACCGCCCTCACCGCACGAACCATGGTCGGCGACGAACCTCTCGTCGCCGAAATCAGCGACGCGTTACTCCCCCGCAACTCGGGTCGATACTCCCTGTCGGCACGAGGCACCCATCGCACGTCACTGCCCGCTCAGCTTTCCCTGGACATCAGCACGCTGGCCTCGCTGTACCTCGGGCGAATACGCCCGTCCGCGCTCGCCGCGGTCGGCCGGATCACCGTGCACGCCGGCGGAGAAACCCTCGAAATCGCGGACCGCCTGTTCTCCGCGCCCTCTCCCCCCTGGTGCGGCACCGGCGTCTGACCGGTGCATACGCCGCGAAGCCCTGATAATCGGCAACGTCCGGTGACCTGACCGCGTTGGGGAAGGTATTCGCGCACGATCCGATCAGGCTTGCGCAGACGAGTTCATGCGTGCCACCGTCGCCGTGTCAAAATCAGGTTTCCATTAATGGAGATCCCGCCCGGGATCGGATACCGCCGAACGTCGTGAATATGCACGGCAAAGAATTGTTCCCTCGCCGAACACCCAACACCACATACTACATACTACATACCGCTTGAGCCCACCTCCCGGCCACACTTATTACAAAGAACTTAACAAATGAGAAGCAGTCTTACCGTAAGAATTCCCTATGAATTACCTCGACACGACCAAGCTAGAGTGCTCATGAGAACACAAGGGAGACATTGTCATGAGCACATCACCTGATGATAACGACGGTACGTATGGCAAATTCGCACCTCGCGAACTGGAAGTGCTTCACCACATCGCACATGGGTACACCTACGCCGCCATAGCGCATAAGCTGAAGATTAGCCCGCACACGGTCGACACCTACGTTCGCCGGATCAAGATCAAAGCCGACATCAAGAGTTACCCGCAATTGCTGATTCTCGCCACGGGGGGCGATTCGGCCGGCAGCGGGCACAATGGGGACTCAGAGAGTGCTCTACGCGGCGATCGCTCCTGAGCGATGATCTTGGACGAGGTTGATCGTTTGCCGTTGCGGTCGGCACCGAACGAATTGCGGTAACTGGCGGAGCAAGTCCATCCCCGCCTTCGAGTCGCGTCCACAGAGCGGTGGCGCGGCTCCGGCCAGGGTCCGGGCTCATGCACGGCGCTGAAATGCGGTTTCACGCTCAAATGGATGCCGTAGTTTCAGACCAACCGGCACCCGGTTACCGGCTTCCCCACTCCTGAGCAGTGGAGTACCGAAAGATCCAAGCATGACCGACATCCTGCGCAGCAGCGAACTCCGACGCGCGTGCGCAACCGTGACGCCTCGACTGTTCGGCGAACGTCCACTTCGGGCAGTCGACTGCCGTCGCGGAAGAATCGGCGCACCAGCGGCCGGATCAGGCTCCGCATCCGGAGCACATTGCGTCAGCCCGCTGCCCCGCTCGATGGCCAACGAGGCGAGGTGGGGCAACAGCGTCTTCGGAGTCATCCGTCATTCCATCGAAGCTGAGCAGCGAGCCGGATATCCACGGAGAGCTGTCAAAGGGTGTGTCGCGTACGGGCTCCGCGACGCACCCTCCCACTCTCATGCCGAAGCCAGGCGGAACACGGGCCAGCCGATCTCAGTCCGCCAGGACGCCGGGTCCGGATCGTCGCGTGGTCCAACGAGATAGGTCTCGTGGACAGGGCCGTCCACCGCGAGAACGTGGTCGACGACCCAGCCGCCAAGCCGACCGTACGTGACGTCGATGCCGTCATGCGGTCCGCAATGGATGGTGACGGCGAGTTCAGCGGACGGGAGCTCGACAGGCGTCACCCGGCCCACGGCCGGCGGGTCGACAACCGGCCGGTAGACTTGAACAGTTCCGCGGCCGCCAGTGAACAGTTCGTTGGCATAGCGGCCACCCGGCGGCCCCAGCGACCGCAGGCCGACGACCGCGGCGTCGAGTTCGGACATGGCCTCCGCGTACCAGGACAGCACATCGCCGTGGTCGGCCACACCCTCGACCGCGGCGACCACCCTGGCGGGCATTGAGCGGAGCTCGACGGGCAATGCGCCGTCGCCGGGGCGGAGCAGCTGCCGCAGCGAAGTCACTGCCGCGCGGGCGCGATCCAACTCGCTCTCTAACCGCCGCAGGTGTTCACCGACCAGACCCGCACGCTCCTCGGCGTCCTCGGTGGCGAGGATCTTGGCCACATCGGACAGTGGCACGTCCAGCTGTCGCAGCCGGTGAATGATCTGTGCGTGGGGGATCTGCTCACCGGCGTAGTAGCGATAGCCGCTCACCGGGTCGACCGACGCCGGTTCGAGCAGCCCGGATTCGTGGTAGCGGCGCAGGGTCCGCACGCTCAGGTGGGTCAACTGGGCGAACTCGCCGATCGTCAGTTTGCCGGACATGCCCCCTACTCTGCACCCTCCGGCCACGGCGCGCTTGACCCTCTCCCTACGGGAGGCCCCAGTGTCTGCCTGGAAGGACAGAAAGGACCACGGAGATGAGTACACCGATCGATGCCGGGCAACTGCCCGAGACGATCACCAGCTATCTGGCCGCCCACCAGGCCCGCGACTTGGAGCCCGCCCTCGGCCACTACTTCGAGGACGCTGTCGCGGTCGACGACGGCCACACCTACCGCGGCAAGCGAGAAATCCGCGACTGGCTGGCGCGCAGTTCCGGCGAGTACACCTATATGATGGAACTCATCGCGGCCGAACGTGTCAACGGCGACCAGTACGTAACCGTGCACCACCTCGAGGGCGACTTCCCCGGCGGCGTGGTCGACCTCAGGTTCAGGTTCACTTTGCGTGCCAACCAGATCGCCGAACTGATCATCGAACCCTGATCACTCCCACGGAATACGGCGCTTGGCTACCGGTTTGGCCCACTCCCTGCGCACTGCCGGCTGGCGGCGGACCCGCTCGGGATCCAAAGTGATCATCCGCGTCTCACCGGTCTCTCTCGCAATCCGGGGCCAGAAGCCAGTCGTCCGTGGAACTGCTGCCGTCCGCGCGGAAATGGCATGGCGCACCTCCGGTCCGCACGGCCGGCGGCCTACAGATGTTCCTGATAACAGGGCGGCCGCGTCTTCGCCTGCCGAGGTCCGCTACCGCTGCTGACCGCATGGTCGCCAACGTGACCTTCGTCATAGGACTCACCACTTCGGCGGTAACTGGCTGGCCTGCTGCGGGGAAGCGACACAACGCCCGATGCCCTTTCTGAGATGAGGAAGTACATGAAAACCTGGTTCATCACCGGCGGGACCTCCGGCGGCTTCGGCATGGCCTACGCGGACGCCGCGCTGGAAAACGGCGACCGTGTCGTACTCACCGCACGCACAGTCGAACCCCTGCACGAATGGGCCACGCCCTATGGCGACAAGGTCCTCGTCCTGCCCCTCGACGTCACCGACACGACACAAATCCAGCTGGCCGTAACTACCGCCGAAGCCCACTTCGGCGGCATTGACGTCCTGGTTAACAACGCTGGACGAGGGTGGGTCGGCTCCGTCGAAGGAATGGCCGACGCCGACGTGCGCAAACTGTTCGAACTGAACTTCTTCGCGGTAATCGCAGTCACTCGCGCGGTACTTCCCGGCATGCGCGCCAGGGGCGACGGCTGGATCGTCAACATGTCCTCCGTCGCCGGTCTGCTCGGATCACCGGGCTTCGGCTATTACACCGCGGCAAAATTCGCGATCGAGGGAATCACCGAAGTCCTGCGCCAGGAAGTGACGCCGCTGGGCATCAGCGTCATGGCGGTGGAACCGGGAGCTTTCCGGACCAACGCGTACGCCGGGTTCGCCGGCGAACCGGTCCAGGAGACCATCACCGACTACCGTGAGACGCTGGACACGATCAATGAGGCCTTCATCAAACAGGACGGCAACCAGCCCGGCGACCCGCTGCGTGGCGCCAAGGCCGTCATCTCGGCGATGAGCCTCCCCCACCCGCCACACCAGTTAGTGCTCGGCAGCCCCGGCTACGACAAGGTCATCGAGAAGCTCGAAGGGACCCTCACCGGCCTGCGCACCTACGAAACCCTCTCACGTGGCGCGGACTTCCCGCCGGGCGAATGAATTGCCGTGAAGGCCACCTTGACGGCGTCGACCGAGCAACAAGCTAGCCGAAATCTTCTTCGACAGAGGCATTCTCCCTGATCTGGCTCACCCGGTCGCGGACGAGCGGCCAGCAGCGGGATGCACAGCAGGGTCACCCGGCCGGCCGGGGAAGTGCGAGTTGCCCGTCGGGGAGGCGGTGCCGGTTGTGGTGGGCCCAGGTCAGTGCGAGCCAGGTCTTGCCGATGCCCCCGATCGCGGAGATCACCGCCGTCGCCCCGCCTCCGGGCCGCCATCCTCCGGTGACGGGGCGCCGGGTTGGCGCGGGGTGGGCGCAGGCGGTCCCGGCGACGGTGGTCAACGTGGAGAACGCCGGTGAGGTTGCCGATTGCGGTGGCGCCAGAGCCAAGACGGTAATGCCGGCCATCGAACCGGTGCGCGGACGAGGCAAATCCCAGGTCGACCCGTTTCGCCGACCCGCTTGAGCACAGCAGGAAGAACGGAGGCATAACGGATCCCGGACTGGGCGTCAGCAACCGCAAACATGATCTAGAAGTCGGCGAAACCACAGGTAGAAGCCCTGCACTCGAAACCTGGTTTCAAGATCGTCACGGTTGAACCAAGGGGATTTTAATCCCTGGGTTTGTCGTGTCAACGAGTGTCGAATAATGTTGCCCAGCACCACTTTGTGCAGGTCGGGCGGCATTTTTCGCGGGCGTTAAGGTCGGACGGTGCCGCGGCGTATCGGGTGCGCTGTGAGCAACCGAGCCCAATCGGAGACCGGCATCGGCATGCATTTCCGCCGAAGGCCGACCCCGGGCATGTCGTCCGTCGCTTCGCGGAGTCGTGTTTACTCGTCTTCGGCGGACCGTAATTACCTTAGTATTTCGGTTTGTTTCAGCGCCGGCCGCGCCCAACCCCACCAGCAGTCTCCGATCGTCGGGTGTCAGTCGAGGGTGAGGTTCGCGTAGAAGTCGTTCAGCGCGGCCGCGCCCCGCTTCGGGTCCTGCGTCATCCACCAGTGTCCGAGCCCGTCCAGCACGGCTTCCTTCGCGTCCAAACGGACCGCCGCGCGATGCCCGAACTCCGGCCCGCCAACGAACTGGTCCTCGGTCGCGTTGATGACGAGCCCTGGCCGGCGCGCGGCCGGCTCGAGGTCGACTCCCCAATCGAAGACAAGGGGGTCTGCCGCCGACCGGTACAACGCCAGAATGCACCTGGCCATCTCCGGACCACCGGCCTTCGCACACGCCTGCGCCGCCTCGGCGGTCATGCCGAAGCCGACCAGGCCCGTGACCCTGTCGTCGAACGGGGCGCCGAACATCTCTTCGACGGCGGCCTCACCCACACCCGGAGTCTGCCAAGCCCGCGCCAGGTCATGCCAGATGTAGGCGGGGTCGCTGATTCCGGCGACGTCGGTGCACCACGATCGGAGAAGATCCGGGCGGCTGGCCGCGACGCGCTGCACGTGGGCGCCGCCCCAGTCGTGCCCGACCAGGTCGATCGGACCGCCGATCCGCTCGAGCTCGCCGATGAGCCAGGTGAGGTAGTCGTCCGCGGTGGCCCCGAAACCCTCCGGCACAGGTGCGCCGAATCCGGGCGGGGACAGCGTGATGACGTCGGTACGGGACAGTTCCCGGCGCAGCGGGTCCCAGATCGCGGCGGCCTCGGGAACACCGTGGACGAAGACGATGGACATTCAGTGAACCTCCGTTGGCTGAACGGGTGAGTGCGGGAAAGTCTATAAAGGACTATCTGGTTGGCTGGGTGTTTTCCAGGAGGATCTCGTCCAGTGGGGTCGGTTTGAGGTCGAAGGTGTGTTCGGTCTGGGCGGAGTCGAGGATGAACGGCCGCCGGAACTGGTACTGCATTTCGGGCAGTTCCCGGATCATCGGTGAGGTGAGGCCGGCTGTCTTCAGCAGCCAGGCGGGCATGGAACGCAGCTTCGGGACGGGTGCCGCGGCCAGGCTCGCGAGCCGGGTTGCCAGGTCCCGCACGGAAACCGCCTGGTTCGTCGGCACATGCCAGACCTGGCCCCAGGCCCGTTCGTCCCGGCTCACCGCGACGAGCGCGCGGGCGGCGTCACCGGTCGCGGTCCAGCTGTGCGGCAGGTCGAGGGCCGCGGGCACCATCGCCTGTTTGCCTGCCAGCACTTTCGGTGCGGCTGTCAGCGTGAACACCGACTGGGCGCCGTTGCCGATGAAGTCGCTGGCCCGCACTTCGGTGACCCGCACCCGGCCCGCGCGGTGCGCGTCGAGCGCGTCTTCCCACATCTCGGCCCGGATTCTGCCCTTCGCGCTGGAGGGCGCCAGGGGCATGTCCTCGGTCATCGGCCGGTCCACCGGCCCGTACGCGTAGATGTTGCCGAGCATCACGTACCCGGCCCCGGTCGCTTCCGCGGTTGTCAGCAGGGACTTCGCCAGCGGCGGGAACTCTTTCCGCCAGCGGTGGTAGGGCGGCGCGGCACAGTTGAACAGCGTGTCCGCGCCGCTGGTCAGCTCGATCAGCCGGCCGGCGTCGGCGGCGTCGGCCGTGACCCGCTCGATCCGCGGATGCTCCGGCCCGCTGCCGCTGCGGGTGACCAGGCGGACCTCGTGGCCGGACTCGGCCAGCAGCGTGGCGGTCGCGATGCCGGTTCCCCCGGCGCCGATCACGACGGACAAAGGCATGTATTCCTCCAGTTTCGCGGTTCGAGGAGGTTCACTCTGGGCCAGATCGGCCCGGCGGCACAGTGGCCTGAATGCCAGATAGGCGTAGGATCCGGCCATGCATCAGATCGCCGTCGTGGCGGTGCCTCCGGTGGGCACTTTCGAGCTGGCCATCCCCGACCTGATCTTCAGCGGTGTGGAGGTGGCCGGTCGCCCCGCCTACGAGGTGTCCACCTGCACGGGCGAGCCGGGCCGGGTCACCAGTACCGGCGGGCTGGACGTGTTCGTGCCGCACGGGCTGGAGCGCGCCGACACGGCCGACACGGTCATCGTCACCGGCACTGGCGCCCGCGACCACGCGGACCCCGCCACGGTGGCGGCCCTGCGCCGGGCGGCGGCGCGGGGAGCGCGGATCGCGTCCATCTGCACGGGCGCCTTCGTGCTCGCCCACGCCGGCCTGCTCGACGGCCGCCGGGCCACCACCCACTGGCGCTACGCCACCGAGCTCGGTGAGCGCTTCCCGTCCATCACCCCGCAACCGGACGTGTTGTTCGTCCAGGACGGCGGCATCGTGACCTCCGCGGGGCTGGCCGCGGGAATCGACCTGTGCCTGCACCTGGTCCGCGCCGACCACGGTGCCGTGGCCGCCAACACCGTGGCGCGCCTCGCGGTCGTGGCCCCGGTGCGCCCCGGCGGCCAGGCCCAGTTCATCAGCGCCCCGCTGCCCGCGGAGAACGGGACGACACTGGCCGACACCCGGGCCTGGGTGCTGCGCCGGCTGGCCGAGCCGCTGACCCTGGCCGACCTCGCCACGCACGCGCGAGTGAGCGTCCGGACCCTCACCCGCCGCTTCCGCACCGAAACCGGCGAAAGCCCACTGCAATGGCTACTGCACCAACGGATCGAGCGGGCCCGCGAACTACTGGAGGCGACAGACCTGCCGTTGGCGCGAGTAGCCCACCTCAGCGGCATCGGCAGCATCGAATCGCTACGCCAGCACGTCATCCGCCGAACCGGGCTCACCCCCAGCGCCTACCGCACGTCCTTCACCCACCGACGCAGCAGCGCGTAAACCGCACGACCGCGGCCCTTGATTGATCCCCTCATTTCCGTCCAAAGTGGATCAACCAAGGGCCGCGCAATCAGCGACACACACCCCCAGGCCGTGCCGTGACCGTTCATCAGGTCAAGGTGAAACACCTGCCGGAGAAGTCGTGCGCGGGCCAGCTGATGAGGCGGTGTCGTTGCCGTACATGCCGGCGACGTCGGCCGGTGACGAGCCGTACCGCACAGCGGCGGACCCGATGGCTGCTGTGAGGCCGTCCGGACCGGCCCCGGCGACCGGGACGGTCACCGGCTGGTCCCGTGGCCGAGGTCGATCCGCACGGTCAGCAGGTCGGTTCCAAGCGCGCGGACCATGGCGCTGTTGAACCGCGGCAGCGTCGCCAGCCGTGCCCGCGCGTCGTCGTCGGGCATCAGGTGCGCCGTGCCGGTGCGCCACCGGCCCCGGATGCGGATCCGGACGGTGTTGTCGGCCTTGATGTTGCGGACATAGTTCGAGCTTTCGCCATGGTTGGACACGAACCAGAACTGGTCGGCGACCACCCGCCCGCCGACCGGCACCCGGCGGGGCAGACCGCTGGCGCGGCCGGTGGTCTCCAGCACCACCTGCGCCGGCAGGCTGGCGGTGACGGGGTTCGCGAAATGGTGGAACGTGTCGGCGAAACGTCGCTTGTGGCGCTGGTCTGATGTCATGAATCCATCTTTGTCGAGACCGTTGGTCTCGTCAATAGTGGCAGGTACTGTCACCCGGGTGACCGAACGGGCCCACACCGGACGACGCCGGAACGAGGCGGCCAGGCAGGCGATCCTGCACGCCGCCGCCGACCTGTTGACCACCGGCGACCGCGCGACGATCACCGTCGCCGCCATAGCCGAGCACGCCGGGGTCGGCAAGCAGACCATCTACCGCTGGTGGCCGTCCAAGAGCGCGGTCCTGCTCGACGCGATGATGCAAGGCGCCGACCAGGCCGCCCCGATACCGGAGACCCACGACCTCGCCGAAGACCTGCGCGCCTTCCTCGAAGCCACCTTCACCGCCGCGGCCGGGCACCGGACCCTGCTCGTCGGCACGCTGCACGAAGCGCTCGGCGACACCGACACCATGACGCAGCTCACGGCATTCGTCGCCAGCCGGCGCGCGGCACTGAGTCAGCTCCTCGACCGCGCCCGCGACCACGGCCAGATCCGCGACCCGCGTCGCGCCGCCCTCGCCGTCGACCAAGTGTTCGGTGTCCTGTGGTATCGCCTGATCTTCACCCGCGAACGACTCGACGACCACGCTGCACGCGAACTCGCCGACGCCCTGGCCGAACAGCTGACAACCTGAACCGGTCGACCCGGGCCACTCCCGGGTCGACCGCGGGCCGGGGTCACGGGGTCAGGACGACCTTGCCGATCGTGCCCCGCCCGGCCAGTGCCGCGGCGGCTTCACGCACCTCCGACAGCGGGAACCGGTTGTCGGCGAACAGTTTTATCCGCCCTTCGACGGCGAAGCCCAGCAGCGCCGAGAATCCCTCGGCCAGCTGCTCCGGGGTCGTGTACCGAAGGCTGAAGCCGAGCACGCTTTGACTGTCCAGGATCAACTGCCGCAGCTGCCCCGGCAGGCTGACGTCGTGAAGGTTCTGCGCGCCGTAGACGACGAAACGCCCGAGCGGCGCAAGCATCTCGAAGCTTTCCCTTGCCACGTCACCGGAAACACAGTTCAGCACCACGTCGAACCCCGCTCCGCCGGTCGCCTCCCGGGCCCGCCGGGCCCAGTCCGGCTCGGTGTAGTCGATGGTCACGTCAGCGCCGAGCGTGTCCAGCAAGGCGAGCTTGCCCGGGGAACTGGCGAGCGCGACGATCTGCCGCACGCCCGCGATCTTGGCCAGCTGCACGAGAAACAGCCCGACACCACCGGCCGCGGCCTGGATCAGGACCCGGTCGCCGGTGCGAAGCCGGGCGACATAAGTGGCCAGCGCGTAAGCCGAGAGCCCCTGCGTGAGCAGTGTGGTCGCCTCCTCGAACGAGATCGGCTCGGGAACGGCGACCACCCTCGCCGCGTCGACCAGGGCATATTCCGCGAGCCCGCCGCCTTCGGTCAGGGACGCGACCCGATCTCCGACGGCGACACCGTCCACACCGGACCCGACCTCGGCCACCACCCCGGCCACCTCGAAGCCCATGACGTACGGCAGCGGCTTGATCGCCGGGTACCTCCCCCGGCTCGTTTCGATGTCGGCGTAGTTCAGGCCGGCAGCACGAACCTCCACCAGCACCTCCCCCGCCCCGGGCCGGGGCCGGTCGGCCTCGACCTCCTTCAAGCTCTCGATTCCGTCGAACCCGGTCAGCTCGATCGCTTTCATGCAGCGCCTCCGGCGGCTGGTACTGGGTTGTCGCGGACACTCCCGCGTACGACAACGACCATTGTCGTACGTTCGACAATAAGCATTGTCGTATGATCGCGTCAAGGACGGTGGCGGCCGAAACCGGAGAGGGTTCATGAAGAGCTGGTCCGACGACAACCCCAAGGCACAGCTCATGCAGCGCAAACGCACAGCGATCGTGGACGCCGCGCGAACCGCCTTCCTCGACACCGGCTACGCCGAAACCTCGGTCCACCGGATCGCCGCCGCGGCCGGCGTGTCGATCAAGACCGTGTACCGCCACTTCGAAGACAAGGACGACCTGTTCAGCGCCGTCATGCACGACGCCTGCTCACTACCCGGCTCAGCCGGGCCCGGCCACGACGGCCGCGACGGGACCGCGCTTCCCGACCTGCCATGGCACGCCGAACCCCCACACCTCGCCCTCCCCGCCGCCGGCACCGACTACCTGCGAGTCACACTCACACCGACCGAGCTGTCGCTGTACCGGGTCGTCGCCCGCGACGCCCCGCGCTTCCCCGAACTGGGCCACCGGTACCGCCAGTTCGTGGAACTCCGGATCAGCCTGCTGGTGCGCTACCTCGACCGCTGGACCCCCAGCCAGAACTGGAACATCACCGACAGCCGCCGCGCGGCGGGCACCTTCGTCGCCATCCTCGGCAGCGACCTGTTCGACGACGCCCTGCACGGCATCCGCCAACCAACCGACCAGGACATCACCGACCGCGCCCACACCGCCGCAGACCAATTACTGACCCTCCTCGACAACGGCGCCCTGTAGCGGAACAGCACAGAATCCGCACGCGGTTATCCGGCCGAGGTGACGTCGGGTGTATGTGGCGGGGTGGAGATTCGTTCGCCGAGGTGGGCGATCCATCGCTGGTGTTCGTCTTTCGGCATCACGTAGGGGATGACCAGATCGCGGATAGCGTGTGTCAGTGAGGCGGTCTCGATGTCATGCCCGCGTGGGCGGGCGACTCGGTGCACCAGAAATCCGTCGACCAACGCCACAATCGCGACGGCGCGCTCCTCGGGTTCGCGGGCGCCGAAGCTGCGCAGCAGTTCCGTCGTGAGCCGCTCGAACGCGGCCAGGGCGCGGGCAATCGGTTCTTGGAGATTCGGACGTCTGCCTGCCTCGATGTAGAGCTGGAACTGGGCGATCGCGGCGTCCGGCGCGCGGTCTGCCAGCGCGACGGCCATCACCTCGATCATCGAGTCCGCGGCCAGGCCGCTACGCACGACCGTGTCCGCGAGGTCGGAGAGTTCGGCGACGCGTTCCTCGACGTGCAGGGTCAGCGCCTCGTCGATGAGATCTTGCACGGCGGCGAAGTAGTAGCTCGTAGTCGCCGCCGGCAGACCAGCCCGTGCCGCGACCCGGCGGTGGGTGACCGCGCCCGGTCCGTCTTCGGCGATCAGCGCCAGCGCGGAGCGCAACAACGCGGTTCGTCGTCGCAGGCTGCGTTCTTGGCGGGGATGATCACGGCCCGATGTTGACCTGGTCACGGGTTGCGAGTATACCGTTCACAGAACCTGGGCGTTCGCCCAGGTTTTGCGAAGGTAGGGAGATGGATCGTGCCAGACACGAAACGACCGGCCTGGCTACAGAGACTGCGCAAGCGGTATGCGACTCCGGCGACGGTGCTGGTGGCGGTGTTCGCGGCAGCCGGTTTGACAGCCCCCGCCGCCAGCGGCGCGGCCACCGCCCACCCGAACTATGTGGCCGTGGGTGACTCGTTCGCCGCGGGACCACTCATCCCCCACCAAACGGGCGGGTCTTGCCTGCGGTCGTCCAGCAACTACCCCGCACGGCTGGCCGCCACCCTCAAGGTCGCCACCTTCACCGACGTCACCTGCTCTGGCGCGGCAACCACCAGCCTGGCCAGCCAGTATCCGGCGCTCAACGCCAACACCGACCTTGTCACGCTCACGATCGGGGCAAACGACGCCGGGCTGTTCCAGGCGGTGTTGAACTGCGTCAACATCCTGCCGCAGCCGATCGGGACCCCGTGCAAGGCTCGATACACCGCAGGCGGAACCGACCAACTGGCCGCCGCGGTCGACGCGGCGGCGCCCGCGATCGGCGCGGCCATCAACCAGATTCACCTGCGCGCGCCGAACGCGAAGGTCATCGTGACGACATACGCCGACTATATCCGCCCAGGCGGTTGCTGGAATCCCGTCATAACGCCGATCTTGAGCGTTGACGGAGACTACCTGCAAAACGTCATCGACCGCCTCGGCACCCGCATCTCCGAACAGGCCGCGGCACACCATGCCACGTTCGTCGACTTCCGCGGACCGGGCGTCGGCCACGACGTCTGCGCCAGCGAACCGGACCGATGGGTCGAACCACTCCTGCCAGGCTCCCCCGCCGCGCCCATCCACCCCAACGCCCAGGGCATGACCGCATTCGCCGGCATCATCGCCAGCAAGCTGGACTAAGCGGAGTCATTCCTGCCAACGGGGTTCCGCCGCACGTTTCCGGGCGGCAACCCCGCCGGCGGAACGAAACCCATGCCCAGATCGACGCGGCGTGGTATCGAGATCGTGGGGCCACCGTTACCGAGATCCAGAATGGCCCCACATGAGGCAGCTCGACAGCCTCAACTTGTGCTGGCGTGTGCGGAGGGAGTCGCCGGCAAAGGAGGCGGCCGCGGCACTGGGGCACGGGAGCAGGCGGTAGCTCAGCGGCGGGCCGGACCGGTGCGGTGGTTCCGCGGTAGCCGCTCGCGGATCTCGTTGAACAGGTGGTCCCGCTGGCGCGGTGCACCCCTCGCCGACTCTCTAGACGACCAGTCTAATCCACGGTACGGTCAGGGCATGCCAGTCGCCAAAGTGGAAACGCGTCAGAGTCTTCTGGGCGCCGCGCGGCGGATCGTGGCCGCGAAAGGCTACGCCGCGGTCGGTATCAATGAGATCCTCGCTGCGACCGGTGTCCCGAAGGGGTCGTTTTATCACTACTTCAGCTCCAAAGACGCCTTCGGCGAGGCGATGATGAAGAGCTACTTCGACGACTACCTCACGACCATGGACGGGATCGTTGCCGACAAGGGCAAAAGTTCTGCCGAGCACCTGATGAGCTACTGGCGGAAGTTTTACGACACGCAAGCTGCGGACGACTGCCGAGGCGGGTGCCTGGTTGTCAAGCTCGGCGCGGAGGTCGCCGACCTCTCCGAGGTGATGAGGGTGGCGACGAAAGCCGGGACCGCGGCGATCATAGACCGGCTGGAGCGGATGATCGCCCACGGCATTGCGGATGGGTCCGTATCCGTCGATGAAAGCCCCCGCACTACGGCTGAGGCTCTCTACGAGCTGTGGCTCGGAGCGAGCATGATGGCGAAAATTCATCGCAGCCCGGGCTGCCTCGACCGTGCCATGACTGTCACCCGCCAGGTTCTCCGCACTTGACGAGTCCCCACCCCCACATCCTGCGGCGGATCAGCGCCAGCGCGAGAATAGTAGACCGGTCTAATCAAGGAGATCCTCATGCCCACCGACCTCATCTACTCAGACGCGAGTGAACTCGCCGAACTGATCCGCGACAGGAAGGTGTCCTCCGTCGAGGTGGTGCAGGCGCACCTCGATCGGATCGAGGACACCGATCCGAAGGTCAACGCCATCGTTACGCTCGCCGACGGCGTTCTGGAGGCTGCGAAGACTGCGGATGAGGCGCTCGCGGCCGGTGTGGAAGTAGGGCCGTTGCACGGCGTGCCGTTCACGGTCAAGGACTCGTTCGACACCGCCGGGGTGCTGACCCAGCGCGGTTCCCCGATCTTCGAGGGCCGCATCCCGGATGCGGACGCCACCAGCGTGGCACGGATGAAGCACGCCGGCGCGATCCTCCTTGCGAAGACCAACCTTCCGGAGTTCTCGTACTCGACCGAGTCCGACAACCTCCTGACCGGCAGGACGAACAACCCCTGGAACCTCGACCGCACGCCCGGCGGTTCCAGCGGCGGCGAATCGGCGGCGATCGCGGCCGGCATGTCGCCTCTCGGGCTCGGCAGCGACCTGGCCATCTCGGTGCGCGGGCCGGCCGCTCACACCGGCATCGTCGCCCTCAAAGCAACGCACGGGCGTATCCCGATGACCGGGGTCTGGCCGCGGGTGCCGCGCCGTGACTGGCACGCCGGCCCGATGGCCCGCACCATCCGCGACCTCGCACTGGCCTATTCGGTGCTTTCCGGCCCGGACGGTGCCGACGGATTCGCCACCGTTCCGCGTGAATTCGACGCCGGGCTGGGCGCGTCGCCGGACCGGCCCGTCCGTCTCGGCTGGCTGACCGACTCCGGGCTCGGCCCGATCGACTCAGAGGTCGCCGCCACCGTACAGAAGGCCGCCGAAGCGCTGCAGAGTACTGGGGTTCTGACCGAGGCGGTGAACATCCCCGCGCTCGAACGGGACAACCCTCTCGACCTGTTCTACCGACAGCACGTCATGGAGGTCAAGCCGTCCTTCCGCGACGTCACGGCCGGTCACGAGGACCAGATGGCCACGGTCTCCCAGCGCATGCTCGCCGGCCCCGACACATCCGTCCGCGACTACGTCCTGGCCGAACAAGGCATCGAACGCCTCCGGGACGCCTTCGCCGAGTACTTCCAGCAGTACGACGCCCTCCTGCTCCCGGTCCTGCCCATCCCTGCCCACGAACACGGACTCACCCGGTTCACCATCAACGGTCAGACGGTGAACGCCGCCCACATTCAGACGGCGACCATTCCGTTCAACCTGACCGGACTTCCAGCACTGTCCATGCGATTCGGCACGAGCAGCGACGGCATGCCGATCGGCGTACAGCTGGCAGCCAACTGGCACGCCGAGTCGACAATCCTGCACATCGCGTCGCTGCTGGAATCACTCAGCCCGGTCCGAAACGAGCACCCCACCCTCTGACAAGTCGCGAAAGACGCTACTCCGGGCCTGGTCCGTGTGCGCAACGTATTCATCCACGGGCCCGAGGGCGGCGTCCTGCCTCAGCATCGTCGCTCGCCGCGTTGACCAGGATCGCGCTCGCGACCACTTCGAAGAGGTGGCCGGCGCGTGGCGCGAGCGAGGGTTGGTCGCCGAGCCAGGCGAGCGCCGCTACCAACGCAAACAGATCGGTGCCATCAAGGTCGGTCCTAGCTGTCCCCGCCGCCTGGGCGCGGGTGAGGAGCCGCGCACCGGCGGCTCGCAGACTGACGCACGAGGAGTGGAGCGCGGATTCGGTGTCCTCGATGGCGGCTGCCATCAACACGGTCACGCCCCGGTACTCGGTCGTCCACGCGACGCAGTCGCGTAGCCACGAGACGAGCGCGTCTTCGGGTGGCCCTATCGTCTCGAGCTCGTCGGCCTGTGTCGTCAACTCGTCGAAGCTCGTGCGGAGTAGGGCATCGAGCAGCGCCTCGCGTGCCGGGAAGTGCCGCAGCAGCGTGGCGAGGCCGACGTCGGCCCTGCGTGCAATGTCGCGCAGTGACACGTCGACACCTTGCTCGGCAATGGCGGTGCCCGCTACTACGAGCAGGTGGTCTCGGTTCTTCCTGGCGTCGGCCCGCATCTACCCCTCTTGAATATCCGGATCAGTGGTCCATATATTCGCACCAGTGGACCACTTACATGAGTCACTGATCCACATAAGCGTATCCGCAGCACGGGCAGGAGAAAACGATGTCGACACACACCATGAGGGCGATCCGGCTCCATAAGCACGGCGGACCCGAGGTTCTGCGTTACGACGAGATGCCGATTCCCGAGCCGAGGCCGGGCGAGGTGCTCGTCCGCGTGCACGCGGTCAGCGTCAATCCTCCGGACTGGTACCTGCGCGGCGGACTGACCACGATGCCCGGGGAGACGGAATCGACGCTCAACCTGCCGGTTATCCCGGGGACAGACGTGTCGGGCGTCGTCGAGGACGTCGCCGCGGACGTCGACGGCTTCACCGCCGGCGACGAGGTCTTCGGCCTTCTGCGTTTTCCCAGCTTCAAAGGCAGCGCATACGCCCAGTACGTGGCCACGCCCGCGTCGGACCTCGCACGCAAGCCGGCCAGCATCGACCACCACTCGACGGCACTCGACGGCACTCGACGCCGACACAACAGTGCTCATCAACGGCGCCGCCGGCGGCGTGGGGCACTTCGCACTGCAGCTCGCGAAACGGAAAGGCGCACGTGTCATCGCGGTAGCATCCGGGCGCGCATGAACCGTTTCTCAGCGACCTCGGCGCCGACCGGTTCATCGACTACACGAAGACCCGCCCCGAGGAACTCGTGCACGACGTCGACCTCGTTCTCGACACTGTCGGCGGCCCCCACAGCAAACGCTTCCTGCGCACGCTCAAGCCCGGCGGCGCCCAGTTTCCCGTACTTCCCGGGGACTTCGACGAAGAAGAGATCGCGAAGCTGGGCGTCACGGTCTCGAGCGCCCAGGTCCGCTCGAACGGCACGCAGCTCGCCGAACTGGGACGCCTGCTCGACGCGGGACGTCAACATCCCAGTCCGGCAACTGCGTATGCACCGAGGCGAAGATTCGGCGCCCGGCCCGGACGTCGCACATCATCGAGCCAGCAGGGCGCGAGCCATCACCATGCGCTGGATCTGGTTGGTGCCTTCGTAGATTTGGGTGACCTTGGCGTCGCGCATCATGCGCTCCACGGGGTGGTCGCGCGAGTAGCCCGCGCCGCCGAACAGCTGAACCGCGTCCGTGGTGACCGACATCGCGATATCCGAGGCGTACGTCTTCGCCGCGGCAGCCATGAAAGTGCCCCGGATGTCGCCCCGCTGGGTCGCCGCGGCGGCGGCGTAGACCAGATGGCGCGCCGCCTCGATCTTCATACCCATGTCGGCGAGCATGAAGCGGATGCCCTGGAAATCGGCGATGGCCTTGCCGAACTGCCTGCGCTGCTGGACGTACGCGACCGATGCGTCGAGCGCGCCCTGCGCGATGCCCAGTGCCTGCGCGCCGACCATCGGCCGGGTGTGGTCCAGGGTGAGCAGCGCGGTTTTGAGTCCGGTGCCGAGCTCTCCGATGACGCGGTCTGCGGGAATGACACAGCGGTCGAAGTAGATTTCCCGCGTCGACGACCCCCGTAGCCCCATGGTGTGTTCCGGTTCGCCGACCGAGAATCCCGGATCGTCCTTGTGGACCACGAACGCCGAGATCCCGTCCGACTTCCGGGCCGCGTGCTGGTCGGTCACCGCCATCACGACATACCAGGTGGAAATCCCCGCGTGCGCGATCCAGCACTTGGCGCCGTCGAGCACCCACGTATCGCCGTCCGGACGTGCGGTGGTGCGCATGGAGGCCGTGTCCGAACCGGCTTCGCGCTCGGTCAGCGCATAAGAGGCCGACGCGCCCCCTGCGGCGATCGACGGCAGGACCAGTTTCCTCAGCTCGTCCGAGCCTGCCAGGAGGATGGGCTGGGTGGCCAGCCTGTTGACCATGGGGATCAGCGACGCGGTCGCGTCCACGCGCGCGACTTCTTCGACGACGACACAGATCCCGGCCGCGTCCGCGCCGTGTCCCCCGTACTCTTCGGCGATGTTGATCGCGTGATAACCGGCTTTCGACAACGCGTCGTACGCCTCTTGCGGGTAGCGCTCCTGCCTGTCGACTTCCGCCGAATACGGCGCGATTTCCCGCTCGGCGAGCGCACGGACCGACGACCGCAGAGCCTCGTGCTCGCCGGCCGGTTGAAACCCCCAGTGTTGCTCCATCGTGTTTCCCCTCCTGTCGTGTGGAACGGTCAGACGTCCAATCGGCGTATGTGATGTGGCCGGGGCGGCCCGTCGAGTTGCCCCTCCACCCTGTCCAGCAGGAGCCGCATGTGCGCTGTCCGCAGGTGCGTGTCGATGGCCGCCTGATCGGCCCACTCCTCGTCGATCACCAGGGTGTGCTCGTGATCGACCGAGACGTGGACGTCGTAGCGCAAGTTCCCGGTCTCTGCCCGCGTCGCGGGGACAGCCTCCGCGAGCGCTTCGACCAGCGAGTCGAGGCAGCCGGGTCGCACTGTGACGGTAACGAAGGACTTGATGGTCATTTCGATCCTCTTCCTGACGGGGACTGCGGGTTTCACGCCGTTTTCCCGCTGGCGGGCAGCAGCGGGCGCGCCGCGGCGGCCATGCCCAGCAGCAGCACGACGGACATGACCGCCGAGACGCGCATCGCCTCGGTCACGCCACCCGTGGTGGTGATCAGCAGGCCGAACACCGCAACGCCGACGACGCTGCCCATCTGCCGGGCCGCCTGCAGTGCACCGGATGCCAGGCCGACCCGGCTGGCGGGCACCCCGCTGACCAGCGTGGCCATCATCGGGGGCGCCGCGATGCCGACGCCGATGGCGATCGGCAGGGTCGAGGCCACCACGAACCACAGTGGCGAGGTGGAGCTGGTCGCGGTGAACATGGCGAACCCGGCCGCCTCGATGACCAGGCCCGCGACGATCACCGCCCGCGCGCCGAAACGGCGGCTCAGGCGATTGACGGTGAGGTTACAGACGCCGATGGTCACCATCATCGGCACGAACAGCAAGCCGGCCACGAACGCCGACGTGCCGCGCACGTTCTGGAAGTAGAGCGAGAGGATGAACAGGATCCCGAAGTTGGTGATGTTGAGGATGGTGCCCACACCGACGCAGGACAGAAACACCCGGTCCGAACCTAGGTCGACCGGCACCACGACGGTTTCCTTCCGCCGTTCCACTCGCCAGAATCCCAGCGCCCCCAGCACGAAGACGCCGACGCTGCCGAGTACCAGCGGTGACGACAGTCCGGCTTCCCCGACCTCGATGATCGCGAAGGTGAGCGAGGCGAGCGTGACCATCGCCAGCACCTGGCCTGCGACATCGAACTTGGCGTAATGACCGGTGGAACGCGGGATGCTCCGCAGTCCCCACAGGCCGAGCAACCCGAACGGGATGTTGACGAAGAAGATGGACTGCCAGCCGAGCCACGAGGTCAGCAGCCCGCCCACCGTGGGACCCGCGGCCAGCGAAATCGTCCCGCCCGCCGCCCACAGCGCGATCGCCTTCGCGCGTTCTTCGGTGTCGCTGACACATTCCCGCAGCAGCGACAGCGACGCCGGCAAGGCCGCCGCGGCCCCGGCGCCCTGCACGGCCCTGGCCAGCAGCAGCACCAGAGCCGTCGGCGCCAAACCGCAGAGGATGGAACCGGCGACGAACACACCGAGCCCGGCAGCGAACAGACGCCGCGCGCCCAGCCTGTCGGACAAGGAACCGGATGACAACATCAGGGACGCGAAGACCAGCGTGTACGCGTCGACGACCCACTGCAATTGGGAAGTGTCGGCATCGAGACTTCGCCCAATCGCCGGCAGCGAGACGTTCACGATGGTGACGTCCAAGGTGACCAGGAAGATGGCGCAGCAAGTGACGATGACCGCCCTGGCCATCGAAACCTGCCGGACGGGGGGAGGCGTAGTCACGCGGGTGTTCCTTCTTCTCGAGGGTGGTGGTCGAGCGGCACAGGTCAACGTGGGACGGCGGGAAGGCGGTTCAGCGCCGGATCGGACCGCTCCGCACGAGCGGTGGACCGGGCCACCTCGGCGGCAACGGCCGCGGCACCGGACTCGATGTCGAATTGGGCGAGGTCGACGAGCGTCGCGAGATGCCCGTCGGGCCGGACGACGAAGGCAGCGCGCGACCGGCCGAGGCGGCCGAGCAGGGCCCCCGGCGGGCGACCGGCGAGATCGATCAGCCGCAGACCGGGCAGCACCGCCTGGATCGCCGCGACCCGGGGCACCCAGTCCGCGGCGCGGTACTCCGCGCCCGGCCACAGCAGCACCGTGTGGGTGTCCGGCGCGAGCGTCGGCGTCGCGTCGGCGCCGGTCCAGCCCAGCGGGACGCGCTGCCCGGCAGCCATCGGATCGCCGGGCCCTGCCGGGCCGTAGCTGGTGTCGAGCTGCGCGAGCCGCGGGGCGATCGACCGGTCGAAAACCCCGGTGGCCGAACCGATCCGCATCGTGAGATCACGCACCGTCATCCGCGTCCTGTCCGTGTACAGCCCGATGCGGGCCAGGAATGTCGTAGCCGAGGCCACCCTCGCCACAGCGGGCCGCCGTTCCGCGTCATAGCTCTCCAGGATTCCGGTGCCGTACCGGCCGCGAGAAACCCCTGCCAGCTTCCACGCCAGGTTGGCCGCGTCCTGTATGCCGGTGTTCATACCCTGTGCCCCGGCGGGACTCATCACGTGGGCCGCGTCGCCGACCAGGAAGACCCGGCCCCGACGGAAGGTGTCGGCGGTGCGGACGTGAGCGGTGAAGATCGCGCTGAATCGCATCTCGCCGACCTCTTTGATGCCGGGGACGCGCTCGGCGAGCAAGCGCTCGAACAACTCCCGGCCGGGTTCGTCGCCGCCGGTGTACCAGGCCGGCACGCTGGCAGCGACGCGGAAGACGTCCCCGCCCATCGGTCCGAGTGCCATGTTCCCCCGTTCGGTGAGGAAATAGGCCGCTTCGTTCTTCGTCACCTCGCCGACCAGTTCGGCGTCGGTGATCGCCAGTCTGACCGGGAGGGTCTGACCGTCGAAGGTGAAACCCGAGAGCTGCCGCACCGCGCTATGGGAGCCATCGGCACCCACCACCCAGTCGTAGAACTCGGTGACCGGTGTCGTTCCAGCTTCGCGCAGCATGACGTCGACCCGGTCCGGAGTCTGCGAGACCGCCCTCAGCTCGCACCCTGTCCGCACGACGCCGCCGAGCTCGGCGAAGCGTTCCTCGAGGATCTGTTCCGTCCTCGACTGCGCGATGGCGATCCCATAGGGGTAGCGGGTGCCGCGAAGCCGGTCCAACCTCAGCTCACCGACACGCTTCTTACGCGAGTAGTAGTTCATCCGGTCGAAGTAGTGACCTGCGCCGATGACCCGATCGGTGACCTCCACACGGTCGAGCAGTTCGAGGATCCGCGGCCACAGCACGGTCGCCCGCGAATGCGGGCTGCCCAGCCTGGCTGCCTTGTCGATGACCTGTACATCCACCCCCTGCGCGAGCAGCTCGGCACCCAGCAGCAGGCCCACCGGCCCCGCGCCGACCACGAGCACCCGCGCGCTGTTCCGGTTCTGTGCCACCTACTTCTCCCTTCCACTCTTGACCATCGCGCCGCGCACCGCCACCGAAAAGGCCGCGGCCACTGGGCCGCTGTTGTCAGGGTCGAAGGCCGCGAAATGGCCTCCGCGCACCACGCTGCCGTTGACTGCGCCCTCGGTGAAACCGTGCCACTTCGCCAGCTCGCCGACTGGAACAAGCGGGTCGGCATCGCCACAGACATAGGAGACGTCGGCTCGGCACCGTTCCCGAGCGGCAGGCAGGTCGCCTTCGCCGACGATCGAGAAGTCGGCGCGCACCCGCCGCACCAGCTCGCCGACGACGTCGGCATCGGCCAGCGCACGCTCGTCGACAGCCCCTCCCGACGCCAGCAATGCCCGGATGGCGCCGTCGCTGACCGGGCCGGGATGCAGCCTGGCCAACCCGGCAGGACTTTGTGCCACGAGTACACAGGTCGAAGCCGCGCCGGGCGTGCGCGACGCCACACCGAGTGCGAGCAGCGCGCCCAGGCTGACGCCGACCAGCACTCGAGGAAGGCGTGCGTACTCCCCCAGCTCGACCGAGACAGACGCGGTGATCGTATCCAGCGACATAGTGCGCTCCTCGCCGTCCAGGCGTGGGGGCCGGAAGCAATGGGCCGCGCATCCCGGCGGCAACAGCCTGCTCAGCGTCCGCAGGCCTACCACGCTCCCGCCGGCGAAAGGAAAGAACAACACCGATGCGGCGGGACTCGGTGGCGCGGCGAGGCAAGTCCAGTTGCGACGGCGGACAGCCGTGGCGGTCAGCATGTCTCCACAGCCCGTCGTCCGCCGTGCCCGTCGGCAAGGCACTGCCCGGCCCAGTCCGCGCAAGCGCGCGCGGTCACATCCCAGCGCCGGATGTCGAGCGACAGCCCGGCGCTCTGTCCATAGCGGACACACACGCCGTGGCAGTTGCGCACCCGGCGTGACGAGGGCACCGGCCCTAGATATCCGGCTAGCGGAGCCAGCACACCGCCGTGGGTAACCAGCAGAACCGCCGCCCACCCTTCGGCCAGGCCTTGCCTCAACACGGTTTGAAGGCAAGAGGACACCCTGTGCAGGACCGCTTTCTGAGTTTCGCCGCCTGCCGGGGCGTAGTCGGCGTCGGACACCAGCCTGGCGAACTGCGCGCCGTGGGCCGCGGTGTAGCTATCGATGTCGCAGCCTTCCAGGTCACCGAGGTCCCGCTCCCGCAAGCCGTCAAGGACGCGATGGCCGACGCCCAGCGCGTCGCCGACCAGACTCGCCGTCTCCCGGGCCCTGGACAGCGGCGAGGAGTACACGGCGGAGAAATGCCCGTCCGCCAATGCTCGCGCGGCGTCCGCCGCCTGGCACTCCCCTGCCTCGTTCAACGGCTCATCGGCCCGGCCGAGGAACCGGTGCTGGGCATTGGACTCGGTTTCACCGTGCCGCAGCAGAACGAGTTTCACAGCCCGGCCTCCGGAAGCCGGTGAGCCACCTCGAACGTGGTGGTCACATCGGCGCAGCTCCCCCGCCAGGACGAGGCACTCCAGATCTCGCCGCCTTTCGGCAAGTGCTCGTGGTCAAGCACGGCCACCGTCACCGAGTCCGCACCGTCGCGGCGCCTCGGCGGCCCGGTCCGGCTTGCGGTGAACACACGTGTCCACAACGTGTTGCTGTCCGCTCGCGCGACGTCGTCGATCCGGTAGAGCAGAGCCTGCGCGGTCTGTGCGACCGCCAGGATGTTCTGCACGTCGGTCACGAACGGGCGGTGAGCCGCGGCAAGACCCGCGGGCGGGCCGCCGCGCCCGGCCTCATCCAGGAACCGGACAGCAGCGACGGCGGTGCGGGCGGGGACGTCGAGCTCGACGTCGTGCAGAGCGATTCCCGGCTGATCCGCCCCGCTCACCAGGCCGGCGGTGAACACGGTTTCCGGTCCCGCCTCTCCTGGCGCGCGCGGAAGCTCGACGACGTACGTGGTGCGCATCGAACCCATTTCACTGGTGAACTCGTAGGCGGGTGCACTCCCGTCACCGCGCTCCACGATCGCAGTTCGTATCTCGATGGTGTCGACGCTTTCCTGCGCCGCCGGGCCCGCACGCAGGCTCAGCGACCGTATCCACGCTCGGGCGACCTCGTCGGAGGTCAGTCCCGCCCACGACCTCAGATGCGACTCGGCGATGAGCCCGGCCAGCACTGTCGCGTCTATTGTGGACAAGTGCGGCCGCAGCCCTGTACCCGGCTTCTTGGTCGACCAGTCACGGGGGTAGTCGATCGCCGCCCGGTCGGTGCGCACCGTCGTGGCGCCTGCCTGCTCGGTACCGGAGTGCCACAACCGCTGCTCGACCCGGCGATAGCCCGAGCCGAAGAACCGCCCTTCGGCGGGCCCCAGCAGTGCGTCGATCCCGGCGTGGGTCTCACGCGTGGTCATGGCCGGCCTCCGCCAGCTTCCGGCTGGTCAGCGTGATGACCTCATCGAGCGACTTGCCAGCGTCGATCTCGCCGTCGAGAAAGACGACGCCGAACAATTTCTTGATCTTCAGTTCGAGCTGGACCACGCCCAGCGAGTCTATTCCCGCGTCTTCCAAGGTGCCTGCTCGTGCCCCGGTTCCGGTGACGCCGAACTTCACGGAGACGAAGTCCATGACCTCGGCCTCCACCTTGGCTGTCATCGGCGCCGTGCTGCGTTCGCTCATCCTGCGTTACCCCAATCCCCAGTGATGGTTCCTGTTCACGCCACCGCTACGTCGCGGCCGTGTCGAGCAATGGTCCGGTGGTGCCGGTGCGCTCAGGAGACGGCCTTTTCCGGCCAGGTGACCACAGTGGACCCCCAAGCAGTGCCGCCGCCGAATGCGGTGATCAGCACGCGGAGTCCTGGCGACAGCACACCTTCCTTGATGGCATCGCACAGGGCGAGCGGGATGGACGCGGACAGAGTGTTCCCTTTTTCCCCGATATTGATGAAGAACTTCTTCGGATCGAGCTCCAGCTCGTCCGCCAGGGCGTCGATAATCCGGCCGTTGGCCTGATGCACCACCACCAGGTCGACCTCGTCCAGGCTCAGCCCGGCCGCGCCGACCACGGTCCGCGCGGACTTCTCCAGCCGCGTCACCGCTTGGCCGAACAGGTCGCGTCCTCGCATGGCGATGTACGGGGAAGTCGAGCCGAGGAAACCGTTGGCGCGATCACGGGACCCGTAGCCCGGAATCGTCACGAGCTCACCCCAGCCGCCGTCGCTGCCAAGGTCGAAATCGCCGAGCACCCCTGCGGCCTCCGGATCGTCGGTCGCGACGACCACTACGGCTCCGGCACCGTCGCCGAAGATCGGCGCGGTGTCACGATCCCTCGGATCAGTGAACAGGCTGGTCGTCTCCGCCGACACGAACAGGACCCGCCGCGCCAGACCGGCTCGCACATAGGCCGCGACCGTGGCCAGCCCGAAGACGAACCCGGAACACGCGGCGCTGACGTCGAACGCGGCCACCTGGGGCAGCCCCAGCCGGTGGGCCACCAACGGAGCCGTCGGCGGCGAGATGTAGTCCGGTGTGGCGGTGGAGACCACCACCAGGTCCACCTCGTCGGAGCCCCAGGCGGCGAGGGCCCGCCGCCCGGCCTCGACGGCGAGATCGGAGGTGGCGACGCCGGGATCGACGACATGCCGGTTCGCGATTCCCGTCCTGGTCCGAATCCATTCATCCGTCGAGTCGATGGACCGGCAAATCTCATCGTTCGAAACCCGTCGCGGCGGCACGTAGCCACCGAGCGCCGCTATCGCTGCGTATTTCACGCGATTCCCCCCCATTGACGTGACCGGGCCTGGTTCCATCGACAGAGCGCCGGACGACGTCGTCCAGCAAGATGCACCTGTGACTTTTCGGACCAACCCGCACAATCCGGGTTAACGATTACCCGGATACTCCCCATCTTCGTGAAGATCACGCTACAGGTGAGGGGGTCCACCCTTCAAGCACGCAAGCAGGTGACAGCGCCTGCGCCACGGGGGCGATGTTGAGAAGTTGTCATCCTTCGAACAAGCGGGCAGCTCAGCACTGTCACCAGCAACAGAAGACACGCTTGCTCCAGCAAGTGGTCCGTACCAAGACGGTACATTTGTCCACTTCTGCACAAAATACGGTGATCCAGGACACAACCGCGCATCGCAGCGAAGGTCCACGACCATCCATTGTGGACTAAAATACCGTGGCCCATCACGGAATCGTTGACAGCGAACCGGCTCGCCTCGGCGGTCGGGCGGGCGGGCGTGCAGCTGTCGGGTGGTCTGGATTCCACGGCGATGGCCTGGCTGGCGGATTCAGCCGACCCGTTGCTAGTGACCACCACGGGTTCCTCTCCCGTCGACGACGATCTCACCTGGGCTCGACGCGCGCCGCGGCGTTGCCGGGCGCCGACGACGCCGTCCGCAACGGACTCACCCTCGCCTGGAGCAGCGGGGCCGTCGAAGGAGCTGTCTGCCGAATCAAAGCGATCAAGAGGCAGATGTATGGCCGAGCCAACTTCGATCTACTGCGCCGAAGCGTCCTACTCGGCACCTGAACCAGCCAGGACGATCACAGACTTCGTGCCAGAGCCAGAACCACCGTGACTCATTTAGAGCGTGTCTCAGTTGGCGAGTTTCTTGTAGCAGGTGATGGCGGCGCCGAGGGTGAGGAAGGCGAGGTAGTGGCTGGGTTTGCGTTCGTAGCGGATGGTCAGGCGGCGGTACCCGGTCAGCCAGGCGATGGTTCGTTCGATGACCCAGCGGTGCCGGCCGAGTTTGTCGGTGGATTCGATGCCTTTGCGGGCGATGCGCGGGATGATCCCGCGCTGGCGCAGCCAGTCGCGTAGGACTGGGATGTCGTAGGCCTTGTCCGTGTGGAGTTTTGCTGGTTTGCGTCGTCGTGGTCCTCGGCGGGAGCGGGTGGCCGGGAGGGCGTTGACCAATGGCTTGAGCGCGTGGCTGTCGTGGGTGTTGGCCGCGGAGACCCCAACGGTCAACGGCAGCCCGGCCCGGTAGGAGAGCGTGTGGATCTTCGAGCCGAGTTTGCCGCGGTCGACCGGGCTCGGACCGGTCAGACCGCCCCCCTTTGGCCCTGACGGATGCTCCGTCGAGGACCACGCGCGATCAGTCGATCAACCCCCGGCCACCCAGTTCGTCCAGCACCGCTTGGCGCACCTGCCGCCACAGCCCGGCCTCGGTCCACTCGGTGAACCGACGATGCGCCGTCGGTACGGTGACCCCGAAACCGGGTGGTAGATGCCGCCACGCGCAGCCGCTGGTCAGCACGAACACGATCGCGGTGAACACCGCTCGGTCGTCCACCCGCGACATGCCGCCGCCTTGCGGACGCGTCTTTCCCGGCGGGATCAACGGTTCCACCAGCACCCACAACTCGTCTGGCACCAACCGCAGCTCAACCCAGATCCAAGTGAGACACGCTCTAAATCGGACCGCGATTGGGCTGCCGATCCGTCGACGGCAACGCCTTCCACGCGCTCGCCGGAGTGGGCAGGCTCCCGGTTCGGCAGCCCGCGAACCCGTCTCATCTCCTGGGGCCGGGTGCCTGACCTCACGCCCAGCCACGTTCGACGCGCCCGGCACCCAGGGCGGCGTTGACTGACACACCTGGCCCGAGCTGTCAGCGGACGAGGTGGCTCTCGATGTGGTCGATCACCACTGACACGGCCTGCCGGTAGGCGGTGCTCGACCGGCGGATCTGGGACAGCAGCATGCCGCCCTGGATGGCGGCCAGCAGAGCGGTGGCGAGCGCGGCGATATCGGCGCTCTCGCTCAGCTCGCCGCGCTCCCGCATGCGCGCGAGTCCCGACCTGATAGGACTTTCCCACCGGTCGAAGGCGGCAGCGAGGCCGGTCCGCGCCGACTGATCGCTGTCGGCGAGTTCACTGGCGAGCGAGCCGATCTCGCAGCCGCCTTCGCAGCCCATAGCGTCCTGCCGGTCGCCCGCCCTGTCGCACCACTCGCGCAGGGCCTCGATGCTGTCCAGGTTGTCCAGAAGCGGACGCTGCTGGACGAGCTTGGCGTCTGTCTGGTGGTCGATGACCGCCAGGACCAAGCCCTGCTTGTCTCCGAAGTAGTGGTAGATCTGCGACGCGCTGACCCCGGCAGCCGCCTGGATGTCCGGGATGCTCGTGCCCCCCGCGCCGCGGCGGAACATCAGCTCCGCGGCGGTCTCCACGATGCGCTCGCGGGTCCTGCGGCCGGCTTTGGTGAGCCGGCGCTTCTCCGGCGCACCGGTCTTCGCTGGTGTGCTCACGCGTCCACGCTACCAAAGTTGGAATTGACATTCCAACGATGCGCCACGGATATTGGAGAAGTCATTCCAGCCCGGGTAGCCGTCTCTTCGGATAGGTGCGCACCATGTCCCTCGACCCCCAGATCGAGACCCTGCTCAAGCACTTGGCCGCAGAAGCCGGACCAGCCCTCGAAAGCCGGACAGTGGCGCAGAACCGCGCCGCCGGGCGCGCCTTCGCCATCCTGGCCGGCGCTCCCGAACCTGTCGCCGACGTCCGAGACGCCACTGCCACTGCCGACGGCCGCGACATTCCCGTCCGCATCTACCGGCCCGTCACCGAGCCGGACGCCGGGCCGCTGCCCGTGACGCTCTTCTTCCACGGCGGCGGCTGGGTCTTCGGCGACCTGGACACCCAGGACCACATCGCCCGCACCGTCGCCGGCCGCTCCGGCACGATCGTGGTCTCCGTCGACTACCGGTTGGCGCCCGAGCATCGCTTCCCGGCCGCGGCCGACGACGCCTACGCCGCGCTGACCTGGGTCGCGGACAACGCCGCCGGCTTCGGGGGCGACGGAGAGCGCCTCGCCGTGTTCGGCGAGAGCGCCGGCGGCAACCTCGCCGCGGTCCTCGCACAGGAATCCCTGCACCGCGGCGGACCTCGCATCACGCTCCAGGTGCTCGCCTACCCGGCAGTCGACCGGTTCGACGACAGCCCCTCGATGTACCAGTACCTGGCGGGACCTGTCCTGTCCCGGTCCTACCTCGAGTGGTTCTGGGGCGCCTACCTCAGCACCCCCGACCAGGGCGCCGACCCGCGGGTCTCGCCGGCACGCTCCGGCGAGCTGGCCGGACTCCCGCCCGCCGTCATCGCCACCGCCGAGAACGATCCCCTGCGCGACCAGGGGGACCGCTATGCCCGCAAGCTGGCCGACGCCGGCGTGCCAGTCCAGCACCTCCCGGTCAAGGGAGCCATCCACGGGTTCCTCTCGTTCACCGGCTCGGTACAACTCTCGCGGAACGTACTGAACCAGCTCGCCGACGCCGTGGCCATGGCCTTCCACTAACCAACCCAGCCTGCGCAGCGCCGCCCACCGCCCGACCCAGCCGAAATCGCCGCGTTGATCGCGAACGGCATGACCAGCAAGGAGATCTCCGCGACGCTGTTCATCGCACCGCGAACAGCCGAGACACATGTCGATCACATCCGCGGCAAGCAGAGCTTCGCCAACGCTCGCAAGCCGCCGCCCGGGTCACCTCCAGACGGCGGCCACCGAGGCCTGAGGATCGCTCCCCGGCGAGCAGTTCTTCGAACTCGTCGCCGGAGCCACTTACAGTCCACAGTGGAATCTGAAGCCGATCGACCGGCTCGGGCGCCGCCCTGGCCGCGCTCGACCTGGGCGTGACGGTACGGCGCGGCCAGGCGTCCACCGGTTCACGAAAACGCGGTGAGCGGGTCATGCGCGAGCGTGGTCCAACGCAGGTCCTGGACGGTCAGGATCGTTCGGCTCGACGACAGGATCGCCCGTGTTGTGCCGCTCGATCAGTTCCAGTGCACGGAGATCATGTACCGCGATGGCGGCTACCAGGTCAGCGTGCACTTGGTAACGCGCCAGCAGATCCTCGCGAGGTGCGACACCCTTGGCTGCCACGGCCGCACGGGTGTGCGTGTCGATGATCTCCAGCAGCCCGAGGTAGAGCGACCGCAGGATCGGGCCGGGGCTGATCTCGGCCATCCGGGCGTGCAGCTGCCAGTTCGCGCGCAGGAACGTGTCGACGTCGCCGCGGTCGGCGGCCTCGCCCATCCGGTCGGCAGCGTCCTGCAGCGCTTGGACGTCCCCGGTGGTGGCATGGGCCAGTACGTCCCGCACGAGTAACGGGTCCACCGCGTTGCGCAGGCGCACGGCTTCCGCCACCGCCTCGGCGTTCTGGTCCAGCGACAGCACCGCGTTGCCCAGCCGGATCACCGCTGAGGGGGTACTGGCGAACAGGCCGCCACCCGGGCCTCGGCGCACGGTGACGACGCCACGGGACTGCGCCATGCGCAAGGCCTCGTTGAAGGTACCGACGGAGACCCCCCACAGCGTGCGGAGTTCTTCCTTGGTGCCGAGACGTTCGCCCGGTCCCGCCTCGGCGGCCAGGGTTCGCATCTGCTCGGCGACGGCCGCCGGCCGGCGCAGCGGCTCCCAGTCGGCCTGGCGATAGGCGGGGGGACCGGTGCTCGCCGCGTCGTCGTCGGCCGTGTTCTCGCGCGTCACCGACGTGAGGGTAATTCAGCATGCTGAATTACGCCAGAACCCTTGACACACGAACTTCAGCGCGGCAAGACTATGTCGAATGAATTCAGCATGCTGAATTAGGATGAGGTGGCGACGATGACAGCTGACCAGCAGTTTCGTAACCTGATGGCCGGCGTGTGCGCCCCGGTCAGCGTGGTGACCACCCTGGATGCCGACGGTCCGCACGGGGCGACGGTCAGCTCGCTCGCCTCGCTGTCGTTGCGGCCCTCGCTCATCTCGATTGCCCTGGACCGCCGGTCGAGCCTGTTGTCGCGCGTGCTGAGTGCCGGCGTCTTCGGCGTCAACGTCCTGGCCGCCGACCAGGACGACCTCGCAGGGTTGTTCGCCCAGCGCGACACTGATCGCTTCGCCGCCGCCTCGTGGTCGCCGCATCGCGGACTCCCCCGGTTGGATGGCGTGGCCGGCTGGGCCGCGTGCCGGCTGTGGTCGACCGTGGACGGGGGCGACCATCTGCTGCTGATCGGTGAGGTGACCGACGCCGGCGCCATCCCCGCCGCGCCGCTTGTCTACGGCCACCGCACCTACGGCACCCACTCGGGATTCCGGACACGGCCTCGCACACCGATCGCCGACATGATCGCCGCCTGCGCCCGATGACCTTCCACACCTGAAGAAAGAGGAATCGTTCGTGACCAGCACACCGTCCCAGGTGGACACTCCGAGCACGGCGGAACTCCTCGCCCGCGCGACCGACCTGGCTCCCCTGATCAAGGCCAACGCCGCAGCGGGAGAACAAGACCGCCGGGTCGTCGAGGAGACGATCCGCGCGTTGTCCGACGCAGGGTTGTTCAAGCTCGCCACGCCCCAGCGCTACGGCGGCTACCAGACCTCGATGCGCACGTTGGTGGAGGTTTCCGCCGCCGTCGCCGAAGCCGACGGCGGGACCGCCTGGGTATTGACGTTGATCAACGGCTCGGCCTGGCTGGCGAGCCTGTTCCCGCAGCGCGCGCAGGACGAGGTATTCGGCGCGGACCCCGACGCCATGGTGTCCGGGGTGATCTCGCCGACCGCGCAGACCGTCAAAGTGCCCGGCGGCTGGCGAGTGACCGGTAAATGGTTCTACAACTCCGGTTCATGGCACGCGACCTGGGCGGTGCTGGGCATCCCGGTCACCGACGAGACCGGCGCCGTGATCGACCAGGGGGCCGCGCTCATCCCCCGGCACGAGATGGACCTGGTCGATACCTGGTTCGTCGCGGGTATGCGCTCCTCGGGCAGCAACTGCCTCATCGCCGACGACGTGTTCGTGCCCGAGCACCGGGTGATGCGCATGCCCGCCGCCATCGCCGGGGACTACCCGACCGAACACACCGACGAGGTCCTCTACCGCGCGGCCCTGATGCCGTTTCTCTCGTTGATCCTCGCCGGACCCCAACTGGGATTGGGCCGGGCCGCGCTGGACTACGTCATCAGCAAGGCCGCCAACAAGCCCATTTCTTACACCTTCTACGAGGCGCAGCAGGACTCGGTCGGGTTCCAGCTTCAGGTGGCCGAGGCCGCGCAGTTGATCGACACCGCGCACCTGCACGCCTTCCGCGCGGCCGACGCCATCGACGACTTCGCCCGGCGCGGGGAGTACCCCGATTTCCTGCCTCGCGCCCGAATCCGAGCCGACGTCGGCTACATCGCCGAGTGCGTCACGCGTGCCATCGACGTGTTGCTCAGCGCGCACGGCGCCGGCTCCTTCGCGGAGGTGAACCCGTTGCAGCGGATCTGGCGCGACTCCGCGACCGCGGCCCGCCACGCGATCGTCTCGCCCCGGATCAGCCAGGAAATCTACGGCAGGGCACTACTCGGTGTCGCGGAACCGGTCAGTCCGCTCGTCTGAGCATCTCTCCCTGATCACCGCCACCGATCGGGTGATCACGGCGAGCAGGTGCAGCACGGGCACACCGCTGACATGGTCTTTCCTGTTCCCGAGTTGATCACCCGGCGCTCGGCCATGCTTCCTCTCCTGCCCGGCGACGTGATCTTCACCGGCATGACGTCGCACGAACGGGTATCGGTCACGATCGGAGTCCCCGACCCCGCCACACCACCTGATCACGAGAAGGCAACCCATGCCCCAGCACAACCCGCCCTTGCTCAACGTGTCGAAGATCGGTTACGTCGGTTTCGAAACACCCGACGTCGACCGGATGGTCGAGCACTACACGAAGGTCCTCGATTTCGTCCTGGTCGAACGAGGCGCGAACCAGGCGTTCCTGACCACGAACTTCGATCATCACGCGGTGGTGATCGAACGCGCGGCCACCAGCCGGGCACGCAGCTACGTCGGTTACGAACTGCGTGAGGATCTGGACTTCGCCGAAGAGACGCTCCGCACCGCGGGCTACACCGTCGATCGCAGGCACGACATCGCGCCGTCCACTCCGGACGTTGTGGTAGTGGCCGAACCCGGCAGCGGCATCCCGATCCACCTCTACGACAGCCAATCCGGCACCGGGGTGAGCGGCTACACCCCGGTGCGCCCCACCAAGCTCGGGCACGTCGCGGCCTTCACCCCAGATCTGAACCTGCTGCAGGGTTTCTACCAGGACCTGCTCGGCTTCCGCTGGTCGGACACGGTCGGTGACTTCTTCGTGTTCCTGCGCTGCAACGCCGATCACCATGCCGCGAACTTCCTGGCGTCGACCAAACGGGAGGGCATGCACCACGTCGCGTTCGAGGCGCGCGACCTCAACCACCTGCAGACGCAGCTCGACCACCTCGCCGCTCACCAGGTCCGGCTCGACTGGGGACCGGGCCGGCACGGGCCGGGGCACAACATCTTCACCTACCACCGCGATCCGGACGGCAACACCATCGAGCTGTTCACCCAGCTCGACCTGATGATCAGCGAGGACAACGGCTACTTCGAACCACGACCGTGGCACGAGGACTTCCCGCAGGTGCCCAAGACCTGGGAAGTCGACCTGGCCACGATCAACAGCTGGGGTCCGGTCGAGCAAGCCCAGCTCGACCACTGAAAGCACGGAAAGATCGCGAGGAGGCGGAGGACATGACGGCGTCGGCAGCGACGGACCGCGCGGGCGAACTGCCCACGACCATGCGCGCCATGGTCATGCGGGCACGGGGCGAACCTTCGGTGTTGCGGATGGAGGAGATCGCGACGCCCGTGCCAGGACCGGGCGAGGTCGTGGTGCGGGTCGGCGCGGTCGAGGTGTCGCGCAGCCGGGACGTGGCCACCCGCACCGGGCAGCACCCGTACTCTCGCCAGCTCACCCTCCCGCACGTGCTGGGCGGCGACTTCGCCGGGATCGTCGCATCCCTCGGAGCGGGTGTGGACGGATCGCTGCTCGGGGCCAGGGTCGCGGTGATGAACCATCAGACCTGCGGCAGCTGCGCGGCGTGCCGCGCCGGGCGGGAGGACGACTGTTCGGCGCTGACCATGCTGGGCATCCACCGGCCCGGGTCGTATGCGGAGTACGCGCTCGTGCGCGTCGATCAGGTGCATCGGCTGCCCGAGGACATCGACCTCGTCCAAGCCGCCGCGCTGGCCGCCACCGGCCCGGTCGCGCTGACCCAACTGGTGGCCGGACGCGTCGAGGCCGGCACCACCGTGCTGCTCACCGGCCTGTCCGGGGCGCTGGCATCGACGCTGGCCTGCCTGTCCGGTGCTCGCGGCGCGCGGGTCGTGGGCCTGACCCGGCGGCCGGCCGAGATCGACCCGGCGCTCGGGGTCACCGTGCTCGATCTCGCGCACGCCGACCTGGCCGGCGCGATCGTCGCGGAGACAGGCGGCGGCCCGCAGGTGGTCGTCGACAACATCTGTGTTCCCGAGATCTTCGGCGCCTACTATCCGATCCTGCCCAACGGAGCGCGGGTGGTGATCTCCGGCGCGCTCGACGCTTCCGGCCCACCCGTGCTGGCGGTCCACGCGCGCACGCTGTACCTGCGCAGCATCAGCCTCCTCGGGGTGCGCAGCCACACCGCGTCCGTCACCGACCAGTTCTGGCGCCTGGTCCGCGACGGCTTCCGGATCCCGCGCACGGTGCTGCACGAGTACCCGCTCGCTCAGGCCGCCGACGTCCACGACGCCGTCGCCCGCAATGCCACCGCGGGACACACCATCCTGCGCGTCTCGCCCGAGAGCCTGGAGAAATGACATGACCGAGAACGTCATTGTGGTCGGCGCGGGACCGTCCGGTCTGATCGTCGCCAGCGAGCTGGCCCTCGCCGGGGTATCCGTGACCCTCGTCGAGCGGCGCACCGACGGTGTGCAGTCCCGGGCGGGCACCATCCTGCCGCGGGTGCTCGAACTGCTCGACACGCGTGGCCTCGCGCAGCAGTTCATGGACCGGGCCCGCGACATCATCCCCAATCCACTGTTCCGAACCCACATGTGGGCCGGGATGAAACCGGTGCACTGGCGCCACCTCGACTCGCGTTTCGGCTACCGGCTCGTCCTGCCGCAGAACATCACCGAGGACCTGCTGACCAAACACGCACTCGACACGGGGGTCACCATCGAACGCGGCCTCACCGTCGACACGGTCACCCAGGACGACTCCGGTGTCGAGGTCGGCATGGTCGCCGCCGACGGGCGGCGCGGCACTCGCCGCTGCGCCTACCTGGTGGGCTGTGACGGCGGGCGCAGCGCGGTGCGCGAACAGCTGGGTATCGAATCCACGGGCCACGGCCCGACCTTCACCGGCATCGTCGCCGATGTCCGGCTCGACAATCCGTGGCCGGGCGGCCGGCACATCACCGACAACGAGCATGGCTGGCTCGCGTCCTTCCCCTTCGGCGCCGGTGTCACCCGGTTCAACCTCGTGCACGCGCAGCGGATGCACGCCGACGTCGCCGAGCCCGTCACCGTCGACGAGGTGCGCGGCTGCCTGTCCGACATCCTCGGCACCGAGGTGGACTTCGACGAACTGGCCTGGGCATCGCGCTTCACGGACACCACCCGCATCGCCTCGACGTTCTCCCGAGGACGCGTCTTCCTCGTCGGTGAGAGCACCCGCATCCACTACCCCGCCAGCGGCGTCGGCATGAACTTCTGTATCCAGGACGCTTTCAACCTCGGGTGGAAGCTCGCCGCCGTCCTCAACGGACACTCGCACCCGGAGATCCTCGCCACCTTCGACGCCGAGCGTCGTCCCGTGGCCGAGGGCCTGCTGCGCAGCGTCGCGGCCCAGGTCGCGGTGCAGTTCGCGTTCTCGCCCGAGGCGATGGCATTCAAGCGATGGTTCGAGGCGACGTTGATGCCGATGCCGGAGGTCAACCGACGTCTCGCCGTCGAACTCAACGGCATCGCCGAGCCCTATCCCCGCGCGCCCGACGCCGACCCGTGCGTCGGATTCCCGGCGCCGGACCTGGAAATCCACCACGCCGACGGCGTTTCCACCATCGGCCGGCTCCTGCGGACCGGGCACTTCCTCCTGCTCGACCTGACCGGCAACGACCGCTTCCACGATCTGTTACCCGGCGGCATCCCCGTGGATGTCGTGTCGGGAGTCCCCATCAGACCACCCGACCGGATCGGCGACGTCACCGCGCTGCTCGTCCGCCCGGACGGCTACGTCGCCTGGTCGGCAACCGGACAGGACGATCGTGACGCGGCACGCGACGCCCTGCGCCACTGGCTCACCAACGTAAGGACGTGAACTATGTCTGCTCCACATCTGGACATCGCCACCTTTCGCTACGACACCACGCGTGCGCTGTTCGACGGAACAGTGGCGTTCGATGACGTCGACGCGGCCCTGCACACCGCCGCCACCATTCCCGAGATCTTCGCCGGTCTGGCGTCCGGCCGGTTCGACGTCGCCGAGTTCGGCCTCACCTACTACCTGCGGGCGCTGGACGCCGGCTCCGACCTCATCGCCATTCCGGTGTTCCCCAACCGGGTTTTCCGGCATTCCTGCGTTTTCGTGAACACCGCCAAGGGGATCACCGGCCCAGAGGACCTCGTCGGCCGCACGATCGGCGAGTTCGGCATGTACGGCCAGGACTCGGGCGTCTGGGCGAAGGGAATCCTGTCCGACGACTACGGCTTCGCCCCGGAGAAGAACCAGTGGGTCCTCGGCGGGCTCGAGACACCGTTGTCCGCTCCGTTCGAGTTCACCACGCACCCGCACCCGGACAACGTCGAGATCAGCTTCGCGCCGCCGGGCCGCACCCTCGCCGACATGCTCGACCGCGGGGAGATCGACGTCCTGTTCAGCGCCAACGCCCCGATGAACTACCTCGCCGGCTCACCCAACATCGCGCCGCTGTTCCCCGACCACGAAGCCCGCGAGCGCGACTGGTACCGCCGCACCGGCATCTTCCCGATGATGCACACCGTGGCCGCGCCCCGCGAACTGTTCACCGCCAATCCCGGCCTGGCCCAACGCCTCTACCAAGGATTCCTCTCGGCCAAGGACACCGCCGCCGAGAGGTACCGCACCATGCGACGGCTCTACCAGGTCACCACGATGGTGCCCTGGATGAACGGCCTGTTCGAAGGAAACCGCGAACTGTTCCCGGAGGACTGGTTCCCCTACGGCATCGACGCCAACCGCACGGCGCTGCAGACCTACCTCCGCTACTCCTACGAGCAAGGGCTCTCGCCCGCCCTGCGCACCGTCGACGAGCTGTTCGTCGAAGAATTGCGGAACACGTGAGCACCGAATACCGCGTTGTCGCCCTCGAAGAACACGTGGTCACCCCCGAGGTCGTCGCCGCGTGGCAGAAGCTGGAGCCGCAGTGGCGCGACCTGGCCCTGGCCCCGTCCACCCAAGGTGAGAGCGGACGACGGCTGGCCGAGATGGGCGACGAGCGCATCGCGGCGATGGACGCCGCCGGCATCGACACGCAGGTCCTGTCACTGACCGCGCCCGGCCTGCAGAACCTCGAACCGGCCGACGCCATCCCCCTTCAGCGAGAGGTCAACGACCTGCTCGCCGACACCGTTCGCACCCGGCCGGACCGCTTCCAGGCATTCGCCACGCTGGCCACCCCAGCGCCGGAAGCCGCGGCCGCGGAGCTGGAGCGCGCCGTGACCCGGCTCGGGCTGGCCGGTGCCATGGTCTTCGGCCGCACCCGCGAGCGGCACCTCGACGAACCGGAGTTCCGGCCGCTCCTCGAAGCCGCCGCCGCCCTGCGCGCACCGCTGTACCTGCATCCGCAATCGCCGCCGACCACCGTGCGCCAGGCGTACTACGGCGGGCTCGGAGAGCGGCTCGACGCGGCACTGGCCACGCACGGCATCGGCTGGCACTACGACTGCGGCGTCGAACTGCTGCGCCTGATCCTGGCCGGCGTGTTCGACCGGTTTCCCGACCTTCAGGTCATCGTCGGGCACTGGGGCGAGCTGATGATGTTCTTCCTCGACCGCATCGACACCAACCTCACCGAAATCGCCGGTCTCGACCGACCGATCTCCGACTACCTGCGCACCAACGTGTTCGTCACCCCCAGCGGCATCCTCAGCGAGAAGTATTTGCGCTGGACCGTCGAAACGATCGGCGCCGAACGCATCCTGTTCGCCGCCGACTACCCGTTCGTACCACTATCGACCGGAGCACGCGCGTTCCTGGACACGGCGGCACTGGACCCGGCCCAGCGGGCTGCCATCGGCTCGACGAACTGGGAACGAATCCACACCCGGATCCGCCGCTGACGCGGTGGAAGACCAGCGAGGAAGAACATCGAGAATGTGGTACCTGACAATTCAACGGTGGACCGGCGACCGTCAGAAGGCGCTCTCCGAACTGGTCGAGGACCACCTCGCCTGGATGGCGGAGCAGCTGCGTGCTGGCAACGTCTTGCTGGCGGGCCCGTCAGCGGACATGGAACTCGGCATCGTGGTATTCCGGGCTGAGAACCAGGCCGAGGCCGACGAACTCTGCAGGGCCGACCCCTTCGTCGCGGCCGGCTATCGCGAGTTCGACCTGATCGCCTGGGACGTGCACCAACTCTTCGGCGTCAACGCGTCCCGGCTGCCACCGAGAACGGGAAACTCAACCGGCCCCGGGTCCTGACGAAATCAGCAATCACACAGCGCAAGGAGACGAACAGATGGTACGCACCAAGGTCACGTACGTCGGCACGCTGGCCGCGTGCGGCGGCGGCACCACGCCGGGGGCACGTACAGCATCCGCACAGGGACTGACCTTTGTGCTCCGAGCAGTGCATGGGGGTTCCGGCCTCCTGGTCGTCCAGCTGCGGAGCCAGCTCCACCAGGCTGGTCACCCAGTGTGACAGCAACGTCACCTGCAGGGTCGCCGATCACGAATTGCCTGATCGCCCGCGAATGGCCGAAAGCGGTACGTTCAGCCGGCCAGGATGCGGCGCGTTATGAAAGAGCGAGATAGCCCAACGGGTATTGGCCGGACCGTCTGCGTCCGCGCCGCATCCGTTCGCTGGATCGTCAGGTGCCCAGGTCCCGGGTCATGCCGTGTCCGACGAGGCCCAGGCCGCCGTCCCAGGAGAAGAATCCGCCGGTGGCGAGGGTGGATTCCTTGCCCGCCAGCAGCACATAGATCGGTGGGTATTCCTCATCCCGCGGCATCCGGCGCAGCGGCGTCATGTCCGCCACTTGGCCGTCGCGGTCCAGCGTCTTCAAGCTGATGCCCTCCTGCCCGAGGGCGACCGGTCCGCGCAGGTCGCTGCCCGGGACGCCGCCGGGGATGACGGCGTTGACCCGGACTGCGGGCGAGTACTCGAAGGCGAGCTGGCGGACGAGTCCCACCCCGGCGTGCTTGGAGAAGGTGTAGAGCGGGCCGGACGCGCCGGGATAGAACCCGGACGTCGACAGGGTCAGGGTGATGCTGCCGTTCGTCTTGGCCAGTTCCGGTCTGGCGGCGACGGCCGCGAACAGGTAGCCCTTGAAGTTGACGGCCATGATCTCGTCGAGCGCGCTCTCCAGCTTGTCCGGCGGAATCTGATCCAGCCGGGCCGCGTATTCGTTGATGGCCGCTGTCCCGACGAGGGAATCGAGGCGGCCGAACCGATCGACGATGCCGGACACCGCCCGCTGGTGGTCCTCGAGGTGGCGGACATCGCCGTGGACGGCCAGCACGGCGTCGCCGTACTCATCGGTGAGTGCCGCCAGTTTGTCCTTGTCGTGGTCGAGCACGCCGACCAACGCGCCTTCGGCCACGAACCGGCCGACGACGGCGCGGCCCAAGCCGGACCCGCCGCCGGTGATCAGGGTGACGGCTCCTTCCAGCCGGCCCATCAGAACGTCACCTCCGAGGCAACCTCGGCATTGACGGGCGGAGTGCTTGACCTGATTGCCGTTTTACCCATGCTCGACTCCTTCGCGTCCAGCGATGCGTGCCGGAGGGGGACCCGGTAAACTCCGAATCGGAGGAACCTCCGGTACGCCGTCGAGCGTAACCGGAGGAACCTCCGTTAAGCAACTCCGCACGCCGATCCGTGTGGGCCGAAAGGGAGAATCCCGTGTCAGAGAACGGCACCAGACCGGTGCGCGCCGACGCGCGGCGCAACTACGACCGGCTGCTCGAAGTAGCCGTGCACGCCTTCGCCACCGACGGCACGCACGTCACGCTCGAGCGCATCGCGAAGACTGCCGGCGTCGGAATCGGCACGCTCTACCGCCACTTCCCCACCCGCGAGGCGCTCGTCGAGGCCGCCTACCGCCACGAGCTCACCGACCTCTGCGACGCGGTGCCCGGCCTGCTGCGGTCGATGCCGCCGGACCAGGCGACCCGCGCCTGGATGGATCACTTCATCGACTACCTGACCACCAAGCACGACATGGCCGAGGCACTCCGCGCCGTCATCGCCTCCGGTGGCAACCCCTTCGCCGAAAGCCGCGGCCGGCTGATCGCCGCCATCACCGCGCTCCTCGAAGCAGGCGCCGCCGCCGGGACACTACGGCCGGACGTCGAACCCAACGATGTGCTCGTGGCACTCAACGGCGTGTCCCTGGCCGCCGGCGAGCCGAGCCAGCGCGAACAAGCCGGCCGCCTCCTCGACCTTCTCACCGAGGGCCTGCGCCAGCACTCCGGGCCCGCTGAGCAGCGATAGCAGCGTTCCGCTCGGCGAACCCGTGCCTTATTACTCGAAACCAAGCAGTGCGAGCGACAACTCCCAGAGCCGGTTCGCGTTGGCCGGGTCAAGTGCGTAAGCCTCGACGCCGGAGATTGCGGTATTCGGGGCGGCGGGGTCCAGGACGGCCGCTTCGTCGCAGTCCTCGAAGTAACGGCCGCCGGTACCGTCGAGCTGTCGCGAGGTGGCGACGAAGACGCTCGTGGCCGCGCCTTGCTGTGGGGTCTTGAATGTCACTTCCGACTCGGCATATGTCCGTGCGTACGGGGCTGCGGCCACCAGCGCCGCCGAGACGTCAGGGTCCAGGTGTTGCGAGAGGTTGGTGGCCGCGATCGTCCCGGGGTGGACCGCGTTGGCGGTGATGCCGTCACCGCCCCAGCGGCGGGTCGCCTCGACGGCGAACAGGACGTTGGCGGTCTTGGATTGACCGTAGGCGAGGCCCAGGTCGTACGGCCGGGCGGTGAAGTTCACGTCGCCGAACACCACCGGTGAGCGCCGGTGCCCGACGGAGCTGAGCGACACGATCCGCGCATCACCGGCCGCGGCGAGTGCGCCGTGCAGGCCGAGCGCGAGCGCGAAGTGCCCGAGATGGTTGGTCGCGAACTGCGTCTCCCAGCCCTCGGGGGTCACCTGGAGATCACGTCGCCCCATAGTGCCCGCGTTGTTGACCAACACGTCCAACGGCCCGTCCCACGCCGCGACGAAGGCGGCGACGGACCCTTGGTCGGCCAGATCGAGCGGCACAACGTGGATCTGCTTGTTCCGGGTGCCGGCGATGATGTCCTCGGCGGTGCGGCGACCGGCCTCGGCCCTGCGCACGCCCAAGGTCACCTCGGCGTTCGCGCCGGCCAGCGCCCGTGCGGTCTCCACGCCGATGCCGGACGAACCACCGGTGACGATCACGCGCTTCCCGGAGAGGTCGATGCCGTCGATGACATCCGCGGCGGTCGACCGCGCGCCGAACCCGGTAGTGATGCGGTTGCCGTTCATGGCCATGCCTCGTCCCCGTCCGGTCGTAACGGAGGAGCCTCCGGTACGGCTTCCACCGTAACCGAACGCCGGACCGGCGGGCAAGACGGCCGACGAGCGCGTCAGGTGAAGGCCTTGACCATCAGGTCTGCCACCTGGTCGAGGTACTCCGAAGTGACCGGTTCGCGCCGCGCGTGCAGGCGCCAGAAGACCGGCGCCGCGAATACGTCCAGGGCCAGCTCGCGGTCGATGTCCGCGGGCACCTCGCCGCGGGCGACGGCGCGGTCGAGGACTTCCATGCCGAGCGCGCGACGGGGGGCGGCGATGTCGTCGGTGAGCGCGCGGGCCAGTGCTTCGTTGGTGCGGGCGATGCCCAGCAGGTCGGTGAAGATCGGGCCGATGCGCGGGTGGCCGACCCACTCCAGCACCGCGTCGAGCGTCGCCCGCAGGTCGCCGCGGAACGAGCCGGTGTCGGGCACCGCCGCCAGCGGCACGCCCAGTGCCGCGAACGTGCTGACGGTCATTTCCAGCTTCGACGGCCACCGCCGGTACAGCGCGCTCTTGCCCACTCCGGCGCGGCGCGCGACGGCGTCCATCGACAGGGATTGGTAGCCCTTCTCCGCCAGCTCGTCCAGCACGGCCTCGACGATCGAATCCGTCAGGTCCTGCCGAAGGACGGCGGCGCCCGTGGGGGTTCGGCGCTTGATTTCCGGCATGGGCGGCGATGTTAGCACTGGACAGGACCGTCCCGTCCCGCCTAAGGTCGTTGAGACGATACGGTCCCGGCCTGTTCACTCAGCACTACCACCTCATCACCATCATCGAACTCGCGTCGCACCGGAAGGAAGTTTCGTGAGCGACTATTCCGAGAATCCCGGCGATACCCTCCTCTTCGAGAACGACCGGGTGCGCGTCTGGTCCATGACGCTGGCGCCGGGCCAGATGTTCGACTTCCACCAGCACCACCACGACCACGTCGTGGTCTGGCCCGAAGCCGGCCTCGCGCAGGCGCAGGAACTGGGCGACGACGAATGGGGCCTGACGCAGGAGGCCCAGCCCGGCTTCGTCCTCTACCGGACGGTCGGGCACCGGAAACCCCTGACGCCGCACCGGATCCGCAACATCGGGGAGGACGCCGTGACGCACTTCGTCGTGGAGCTGCTGGAGAAGTCGCCGAGTGCCGAGGCCGAGCCGTGGGTCTTCAACGACCGCGGCGCGATCCGTAAGGAGAACCGATGACCACCGGACTGCCGCAGACCCGCCGCGAGGTCGTGGAGCGTGCCCGCGAGCTGCGGCCGCGGCTGGCGAAGGACGCCGTGCGCATCGACGCCGAGGGCGCCGACCCCACGGACAACATGCGCCTGCTCGGCGAGGCCGGGCTGCACCGGATCAACGTGCCCGTCGAGTTCGGCGGCCTCTGGGACGGCGGCCTGTACGGCGGCTGGCGCGAGACCATCGAGGCGATCACGGAGATCTCCGCGGCCGACGGCTCCACCGGCCAGTGCTGGGGCACCACGGCGCTGGTCGCGCGCGAGCTGTACGGCTCGGACCTCGACGCCGGGACCAAGCGGCAGCTGGCCGGCGAGCTGATGCACGAGGGACGCCGGTTCGTCGCGTCGAACGCCGAGACCGGCGGCGCCGGCCCGGTGACCGGGCGCCGGGTGGCCGGCGGCCTGGTGGTCAGCGGCACCAAGACGTTCAACACCGACAGCGGGGGCGGCGGCCGCGACCTGTCCTGTGTCAGCTTCGCGCTGGCCGGCCCGGACGGCGGGAGCACCCGCCACCACGCGCTGATCCGGCTCGACGACCCCGCCCTCGAGGCCCGCGGCGACTGGGACAACATGGGCCAGCGCGGCACCTGCAGCCAGACCATCGTCTACCGCGACGTGTTCGTGCCCGACGGCTGGCATTTCGCCTCGCACGAGCCGGACCCGTACTTCCTGTGCGCGGTCATGCTCCTGCACGCGGCGCTCCTGCAGGGCATCGGCGAAGGCGCGTTCGAGACGGCCGTCGGCTACCTGCGCGAGCTGAACCGGCCGAGCATGCCGAGGTTCGGCGCCGCGGCCACCGACCCGCTGATCCACCGGCAGCTCGGCGAGATGTCGAGCGAGCTGGCCGCGGGGCGGGCGTTGATGGTGGCCACGGCCGCCGAGCTGGAGGACCCGCCCGTGGACGCCGGCGAGATGGGCATCCGCGGGTTCCGCTCGAAGGTCGCCAGCACCCGCGCGGGCCTCGACGTGTCCTCGCGCCTGCACGACCTCACCGGCGCGCGCAGCACGTCCAACCGCTACCGGTTCGACCGGTTCTGGCGCAACGCCAGGACGTTCGGCTCGCACGACTCGCTCGACGTGAAGAACGCCCTCATCGGCGACTACGAGCTTTCGGGGGAGTTCCCGGTGCTCTCGGACTACGTGAAGTTCTGATGCCGCACCCCTCGGAACTCCTGCCGCCGCTGGATTACGCGGCCATGGTGCCGCGGGCGCTCACCGAACCGCACGCCGTGGCCGCGCTGCCGGGTGCGCTCAGTCATCTGAACGTGGCCTACGCGACGATGACCGGCTGGCGGCCGTTGCGGCTCGACCTGCACGTGCCGGCCGGCTCACCCGGCCCGCACCCGGTGGTGGTGTACGCGCACGGCGGCAGCTTCCTCGCCGGGGGCCCGGCGCTCGGGCCGTGGACTTCCCTTCCCGCCCAAGGGATCGCGGTCGCGTCGGTGGCCTACCGGCTGGCCGGGGAGGTGCCGTTCCCGGAGCCGGTCGAGGACATCCGCGCGGCGGTCCGGTGGGTGCGCGCGTCCGCGCCGCGGTTCGGCCTCGACCCGGCGCGGGTCGCCGGCTGGGGCAGTTCGGCGGGCGGCTACCTGATGACCATGGCGGCGCTGACCGGTGAAACGGCGCTGGGGCGGGAGTTCGGCGAGCACCGGGACTTCTCCCCCGCACTGTCCGCGGTCGTCGACCACTACGGCCTGGCCGACCCCGCGCGGCTGCGGGAGGACGCGCACGACAACACCGAAGAACAGCTGCGCGCGCTCGACGGCATCGCGGCGCAGTTCTTCGGCGCGGTCCCGCCCGCCTCGGCGGACCCGCTCCGGCTGGCCCGCCCGGGCGCGCCGCCGTTCCTCATCATGCACGGCGACGACGACCACCGCCTCGGCCTGCGCCAGAGCGAACGGCTGCGCGACGGGCTTTCCGCGGCCGGCGTGCCCGCGTCACTGGTCGTCGTGCCGGGCGCCGACCACGCCGGCCCGGAGTTCTCCTCCCCCGAACTGGTCGGGCAGGCGGTGCGGTTCCTGCGCGAGAGCTGGGCGGCGTGATGGACCCGGGCAGCCTGCGCGCGGCCTTCGGCTGTTTTCCCAGCGGGGTCACGGCTTTGTGCGCCCTCGTCGACGGCGAGCCGGCCGGGATGGCGGTCAGCGCGTTCACGCCGGTCTCGCTGGACCCGCCGCTGATCGCGGTGTGCGTCCAGGAGACTTCGCAGACGTGGCCGAGACTGCGCACCGCGCCGGCGATCGGCGTCAGCGTGCTGGCCGGCCATCACGGGCCGCTGTGCCGGCGGTTGTCCGGCCCGGGCGACCGCTTCACCGGCGCGGGCCGGACGTTCGCGGAGTCGGGCGCGATCCTCGTCAGCGCCTTCCGTCAGCTGGCCTGAGCCACGGCAGGAATTGACCACAGTGGAAATTGACCGCAGTGGGAGTTAGCACACCACGTGTGTGCGAACGACCATCCCGCGTGCGAGCATGGGCGCATGAGAAGTGCTGAACGCCGGCAGGTCATCGTCGAGCGGCTGCGGGGGTCCGCGCAGGTGGCGGTGGCCGAGCTGGCCGAGGTGACCGGCGCGTCCGAGATGACCGTGCGGCGGGATCTCGACGTGCTGGCCGCGCACGGTGTGCTGCGGCGGGTGCACGGCGGCGCCGTCCCGGTGGTGCCGACGGGGGTCGAGCCGCCGTTCGACGCGCGGCTGGCGACGGGCGCCGGCACCAAGCAGTCGATCGCCGCGATGGTGGCGTCGATGATCTCCGACGGCGAGACCGTGCTCCTCGACAGCGGCACGACGGCGCTGGAGGTCGCGAAGTGGCTGCGCGACCGGCCGGTGACGGTGATGCCGCTTTCGCTGCACGCCGCGCTCGCGCTCGTCGACGCGCCGAACGTCCGGATCCTGTTGCCCGGCGGCGAGCCGCGCCCCGGCGAGCTCGCGCTGGCCGGCCCGCTGGCACTGGCGTCGATGCGGTCGCTGCGGTTCGACGTGGCCGTGCTCGGCGCGTGCGCCTTCGGCCTCGACGCGGGCCTGACCGCGTTCGACCTGAACGACGCCGAGGTGAAACAGCAGGCGCTCGCCGTCTCGCGCCGGTCGATCCTCGCGGCGGACGGCTCGAAGTGGGGCCACGCCGCCCTCGCCCACGTGTGCGCCGCGGCCGACCTCGGCGCCGTCGTCACCGACGAGTCGGCTCCCGAGGACCAGCGGCGCGAGCTGGCGGCCCTCGGGGTGCACGTGTACGTCGCCTGATCACTTGCCCGGGGGCAGCGCCGCCACGAGCAGCACCCCGCGGTCCTGATCGACCACGTACGCGCGGCTCCCGTCCGGGGCGAGCGCGACGGAGGCCGAGTTGTCCGCCGTCACCGGCAGGGTTCCGCGCGATGTGCCCGTGGCGACGTCGATGATGGTCAGCACGTTGCCTTCGCCGTGGGCGTAGGCGGTCCGGCCGTCCGGCGAGAAGGCGACGTTGACGGCCGGCTTGTCGAACCGGACGGACCCGGTGACGGCCCGCGAGGCGACGTCGACCAGGTCCACCTGGGGCCGGTCGGCCTCGGCGACGTACAGGTGACGGCCGTCCGGGCTGTACGTCGGCGAGAAAGCCGGGCCGCCGACCGGGACGGTGGCCGTGACTTGGCCGTCGGCGCGGTCGAGCAGGACCAGGTCGGGGTTGTCGAAGCTGGTGACGGCGAGCGTGGTCCCGTCCGGTGACAGCGCGACGAAGTCCGGCGAGGCGACCGGATACCGCCGGGTGACCACGCCCGCGCGCAGGTCGACTTCCACCACGAGGCCGTCGCGCTGCAGCGCCGTGTAGCCGAACCGGCCGTCGGCGGAGATCGCCATCGAGTACGCGCGGGCCTGCAGCGGCACGGTCCGGCGGACGGTGGCCGTCGCGGGATCGATCTCCTGCAACCCTTGCGGCACGGCGACCCACATCGCGTCGCCGGAGGGGGTGAAGGCCACGCCGGACGGGTTCCCCGACACCGTGATCGTCGTGACGCGGGCGCTCGTGGCCACGTCGACGACGCTGACGGTGCCGCCGCCCTCGTCCGCGACGCAGACCCGGCGGCCGTCCGGCGCCACGGCCAGTCCGAACGGGGCCTGGCCGACCGGGACGCTGCTGACGGTCCCGGCGGGCAACGGCGGCAGGATCGCGGGCTTCGGTTGCGCCACAGGCGATCCCGCGGCCGGCGTTCCGGCGGACGGCCCCGCCGCGACCGGCACGGCCGTGCCCGCCAGCTGCCGGGACCGCCCGGCCACCGCGGCGGCCGTGATCCCGCCGCCCAGGATCAGCACCACGGCCACCACTGCGGCGACCCGGAGGCGCCCCAGCCCGCCACCGCGCGCGAAGCTACTGTCCTTAGTGGACAGATCGCCGACACCGCCGCCCAGCCCATCGCCGCGGGTGAGCTGAGGCCCGGCAACCCCCGTGGCCGGCGCCGCGATCCCCGCCCCGCCGACCGGTCCACCCACGGTCGGTGCCGCGGCCGGTGTGGTCCCGGCCAGTGCCGCCCGGACCGCCGCCGCCAGCGCACCCGCTGTGGCGTAACGGTTTTCGGGGCGTTTCGCCATCCCGGTGGCGACCACGGTGTCGAACTCCGGCGGCAGGAACGGGTGTTCGGCGGCGGGCCGCGGTGGCGGCTGGTCGAGGTGGGCGCGCAACGCCTCCGGCAGGCTGCCCGCGGCGAACGGCGGCCGTCCGGTGAGGCAGGTGTAGAACAGGCACGCGAGCGAGTACACGTCGGCCCGGTGGTCGACCGGCCCGCTCTCGAACTGTTCGGGCGCCATGTAGTCCGGCGTCCCGGCGATCCGGGACCCGCCGGTCGCGGTGAGGTCCGGCCGGGTCGCGATGCCGAAGTCGAACAGGTACACGAAGTCGTCGTCGAGCACCCGCACGTTGGACGGCTTGAGGTCCCGGTGCACGAGCCCGTCGCCGTGGGCCAGGTCGAGCACGCCGGCCAGCTGCTCCACGATCGACGCCACGCGCGCGGGCGGCAGCGGCCCGTCCTCGGTGAGCACAGTGGACAGATCGCGGCCGCCGACCAGCTCCATGTCGAGGTACAGCCGGCCGTCGACCTCGCCGTAGCGGTGAATGGGCACGACGTGCGGGCTGCGCAGGGCCGCCGCGAGCCGCGACTCACGGCGGAACCGCGTCCGGAACGCCGGGTCGAGCGCGAGCCCGGACGGCAGCAGCTTGAGCGCGACGAGCCGGTCGTCGTGCTCGGTGTCGCGCGCCCGCCAGACCTCGCCCATGCCACCGCCGCCGATCATCGACTCGAGCGCGTACGGGCCCAGGCGGGCCGCTCCCTCTTCCGTCACGAGCCGACACTAAGCCGCGAAACCGGGACCGGTCCCCGCACGGCAAGATCATGCCGTCGCGATGGCTAAGCCGAAGGCGCGAGCACGGGCCGGGCGTGCTGCACCCGCAGGACGTCCGCCAGGATCAGGTCCGCGACCAGGCGCTGCTCGTCGTCCGCGGGCTCCGGGAGGGCGGGCGGCACGGAACCGTCGGCCAGCGCGCGGGCGGCGCCTTCGGCGAACGCGGCCAGCTCGGGTGAGCCGCCGCGCAGCATGGCGCCCGCGGACGCCGCGAGCCCGCGCAGCCCACCGGCCGCCTCGTCGAGGGCCTCGCGCTGCGCCTCGTCCGGCGTGCGACTGCCCGGCTCCGGGCTGAGCAGGTCCTGGTGGGTGCGCACGGCGGCGCGGAACCGCAGGCCCAGCTCCCGCTGGGCGGGGGACTCGCCCCGCAGCCGGGACGCGACGTCGGCGAGCAGGTCGCCCATCGCGGCCGTGGCGTCGGCGAACCGGCGCGAAACCGGCGGCTTCGGCACACCCGGCACGGCGGCGAAGCCGAACAGCAGGCCGATCACCACAGCCAGCAGCACGAGCAGTATGTACTCCACGAGCACCGACACCGCGTCGAGGTGCCGCGTGGTCGCGTTCACCCCGACGCTCATCAGCACGATGCACCCGTTGAACACCATGGGTTTCGTCTGCATGAACGGGAATCCGACGAGCAGCGCGACGAGCCCGATGGGCAGCAGCGCCGATTCCGGCAGCAGCCACAGCACCAGCGCGAGCACCACGGCACCGGCCACCGCGCCCGCGCATCGTTGCCAGGCCTTCGACAGCGTGTCGCGCCACTCCGGCTGCATGATCGCGTACGTCGTCATCAGGAACGACACGGTGAGCGGGTCCCCGGGCCGCAGGCTCGCCACGATGACCGCGACCAGCATGCCCAGCGCGCACCGGACCGCGTGCCGCAGCTGGGCCGAGCGCCACGACAACGCGCCCGCCGCCTCGTGCCGCACGGCCTCCTCGACGAGGTGGCGCGGGAAGTCCACGGTGGACTCGTCGCGGACGGCGACCGCCGCGTGCACGGCTTCGACCGCGGTCCACAGGTCGTCGACCAGGCGCCGGGTCTCGCCCGGCAGGTCCACGGTCACGTCGACGCGGGTGACCGCGGCGAGTTCGGCCGGGGCGTTCTTCTCCCGGACGGCTTCGGCGATCCGCGCCAGCTCCTCGTCGACCGCGGTGAGCACGGCCGTGACGGCGTCGGCGGCTTCCGGGTCCAGCGCGCGGAGCCGGTCGCGCAGCACCGCGGCGGTGCCGTGGGCGCGCAGGCCCGCGCCGAGGACCCGGGCCTGCCACGCGCGCGGCCGGTCGGCCAGCCAGAGCCGGGTGGCGCGCTCGGCGCTGTCCTGGTCCGGCCCGGCCAGCGCGTCGGCGAGCGCGGCGCGGGTCGGCTTGCCCGGGTCGCCAAGGCCCATCAGCAGCCGCAGCACGAAGACCACGCCGATCGCGAGCGCGGGCGCGCCGATGATCTGCGCGGTGCTCGCGGAGCCGGTCAGCTGGAAGCCGTAGCCGAACACCGAGGCCATGCCCAGGCCGAGCCCGACGGTCACGAACCGCGCGCCCAGCGCCGGCAGCAGCGCGGACACGAACACCACGATCGTCAGCAGCGCCACCGCCGCGACCGTCGAGACCTGGCCGAGCAGCCTCGGCCCGGCCGCGCCGATGATCACCGCGGGCGCGAACACCGCCAGCAGCCGCAGGTCGGGCCGCAGCGGCCCGCCGTTCGCGGCCATGAAGCAGAACAGGGCGGTCAGCCCGGCCAGGATCATCGTCCCGCCGAGCCCGACGGCCGCGCCGATCCCCGCCGTCCCGCCGACCACCACCAGAATGACGACGAGCATCCCGCCGCCGCGCGCCAGAGCGTTCACCGCACCTCACCGTCGTCGATCTCCGCGAGGAGCCTCGCACCTCCGGCTCCGGCGCGCCACAGCGGGGCCACAGTCCTTTGTAGACTCAGTCCTTTGTAGACTCAAGCCTTGGTGGACTGAACCGCCGCTCAGGCCGTGATCGTCTCCAGCAGCTCCGCCGCGCGCGTCCGGAACCGCTCCACGGCGGCCAGCTTGATGTCCTCGTACCCGCGGACGACGTCGGGCAGCGCGGCCAGCTCCGTGACGGCCTCGGCGGTCTTCTCGTCCAGGTGGGCGAGCGCGCGGTCGACGAAGTGCTGGTACTCCCCCGGCAACGAGCGCTCCACTCGGCGGACGCGGGCGTAGCCGAACACGTCGGCCCGCGTGCCGCGGAGCCGGCGGGCGCCCCGCAGGGCCCGGAAGGTGACCGTGGCCGTGCGGCCGCGCAGGCGGATCTTGCGCTTCATTCCCATCGCGCGCAGCACCGGCGGGTGCAACAGCACGGCGACGTCCGCGTCGGCCCCGAACTCCGCTTCGCGGCGGGCGCGCTCGACCGGGTCGAGGTGCAGGCGCGCGACTTCGTATTCGTCCTTGTACGCCAGTAGTTTGTGCAGCCCTTGCGCGTACGCGGTGCCGATGCGCGCGCCCGTTTCCGCGTCCGTGCGCCCGGTCGCGTCGGCGGCGACCCGGCGGACCTCGGCGGCGTACCGGCGGGCCAGCGCCTCGTCCTGGAAGCCGATCAGGTCCGCGACCCGCGGCGCCAGCACGGCCTCCAGGTCCCCGGCGGCGGTCGACGCGGCGACGGCGCCGACCTCGACCGGCGCCACCACCGGCGCGGCGGCCGCCTCCCGGACGGCGGCCGCGTCGAGCACCGCGGCGCGGCCCCACCGGAACGCGGCCAGGGTCCGGTCCACGGCCGTGCCGTTGAGCCGGATCGCGGCCTCGATCGCGTCGGCCGAGATCGGCACCGCCCCGTGCTGGTAGGCGGCGCCGACGAGCAGCATGTTGGCCGGCATGTGGTCGCCGAAGAGCGTCTCGGACAGCTGGTTCGCGTCCAGCGGCAGCACGTCCGCGGTGACGGCGGCGATCTGCTCCAGCGCGTCGTCCGGCGAGCCCGGCAGGACGACGCGGTGGGTGACCATCGCGGCCGTCGGCACCACCGCGGTGTTCACCACGGCGACCGTGTGGCCGGCGCGCGCGGTGGCGAGGTTGCCCGCGTCGGCGGCGCCGAGCAGGTCGAAGCCCACCAGCACGTCGACCGTGGCCCGCGACGCGCGCAGCGAGCCGACCAGCGGCGTCTTGGAGATCCGGACGTCGGAGACGACCGGGCCGCCCTTCTGCGCCAGCCCGGTCTGCTCCAGCCCGGCCGCGAACCGGCCGTCGAGGTGCGCGGCCATCTGCAGCACCTGCGAGATCGTCACCACGCCGGTGCCGCCGACGCCCGGCATCCGCAGCAGCACGCTGTCCACTTCGGACAGACGCGGTGTCGGATCGGCCAGTGCCACCGGCAGTTCCGGTACCTCGCGCCGCCGCGGCGCGCCCGGCGTGACGAGCAGGAACGACGGGCAGTCGCCCTTGAGGCAGGTGAAGTCGCTGTTGCAGGAGGACTGGTGGATCCGCGTCTTGGGGCCGAACTCCGACTCGACCGGCCGCACCGAAAGGCAGGTGGACACGTCGCCGCAGTCGCCGCAGCCCTCGCACACGCGCTCGTTCACGACCACGCGCTCGGCCGGCGTGGGCAGCTGGCCGCGCTTGCGCAGCCGCCGTTCCTCGGCCGCGCACCGGTCGTCGTGGATCAGCACGGTGACGCCCTCGGTGGCGGCCAGCTCGGCCTCCACCCCGGCGAAGTCGTCGCGGTGGCGCACGGAGGCGATCGGGTCGAGCGTGACGCCGCGGTAGTCCGCCGGGTCCGCGGTGGTGACGACGATCCGGCGCACGCCCTCGACGGCCAGCAGCCGCGTGATCGAGGGGACGTCCATCCGGCCCTCGGCACGCTGGCCGCCGGTCATCGCGACGGCGTCGTTGTAGAGCAGCTTGTACGTCATCGTCACGCCGCCCGCCACGGCCGCGCGGATCGCGAGCGAGCCGGAGTGGTGGAACGTGCCGTCGCCGAGGTTCTGCACGAAGTGCGGGTCGTCGGTGAACGGCGCGAGCCCGAGCCACTGCGCGCCCTCACCGCCCATCTGCGTGAGGCCGACCTGGTGGCCGCGGCCCGCGCCGTCGATCGCCACCATCGCGTGACAGCCGATGCCGACGCCCACCAGCGTGTCGTCCGAGGCGCGGGTGGAGACGTTGTGCGGGCAGCCGGAGCAGAAGAACGGCGTGCGCGGCGCGGTCGCCGTCGGCAGGGCGATCCGCGCGGGCCGCGGCGGCGCGATCGCGTCCAGGTGAACGGCCGCCGTGCGCGGCAGCCGGTCCGGCCCGGCGACGGCCTCGATCCGTTTCGCGAGCGCGCGGGCGACGTCCTCGGCACCGAGCTGGCCGCGGGCGGTGAGCAGCGGGCGGCCGTTCTCGTCGCGGCGGCCGACGACGTTCGGCGCGCCGGGCCGGCGGTAGAGCGCCTCCTTGAGGTGCCCTTCGAGGAACGGCACCTTGTCCTCCACCACGAGCACTTCGTCGAGGCCCTCGGTGAGTTCCGCCAGTGCGCCGGCGTCGATCGGGTAGGGCATGGCCAGGCGGATCAGCCGCAGCCCGAGCGCGTCCATCGCGGCCTCGTCGAGCCCCAGGTCCTGCAGCGCCCGCTGCAGCACGGCGTACCCGGTGCCCGACGCGAGCACGCCCAGCTTCGGCGCGCGGGCGGAGAAGGTGACGCGGTTCAGGCCGGTCGCGCGGGCGTAGGCGCGGGCCAGGTCGAGGCGGCGGGTGAGCTGGTCGTGCTCGGCGTCCACCGCCGGGGCGCCGACCAGCGCCGGCCCGGTCGGGCGCACGGTCTCGGGCGGCATCGGGATCCCGTGGCGCAGCGCGCCGACGTCGATGGTGGCCGACGCGTCGGCGATGTCCGCGACGATCTTCAGCCCGGTCCAGAGCCCACTCGCCCGCGAGAGCGCGACGGCGTGCAGGCCGAGCTCGATGATTTCCGGCACGCTGCCCGGCGCGAGCAGCGGCATCACCAGGCTCTGCGCCATCGGCTCGCACGAGCTGGGCACGGTCGAGGACTTGCACGCCGGGTCGTCGCCGATCCACGCCACCGCGCCGCCGAGGCTCGCCGTGCCCGCGAGGTTGCCGTGGCGGATGGCGTCGGCCGCGCGGTCAAGGCCCGGGTTCTTGCCGTACCAGAAGCCGGTGACCCCGGCGTGGCGACGACCCGGCACGCTGCCCAGCAGCTGCGTGCCGGCGACGGCGGTGGCGGCCAGCTCCTCGTTCACCCCCGGCCGGAAGACGACGCCCGCCGGGTCGAGGAATCGCTTGGCCCGCCCCAGTTCCTGGTCGAGCCCGCCGAGCGGCGAGCCCTGGTAACCCGAGACGAACGCCCGGGTGTCGAGGCCGCGGGCCTCGTCGAGCCGCCGCTGCTCCAGCACCAGCCGGACGAGCGCCTGGACCCCGGACATCAGCGCCCGGCCGTGGTCGGCGACGTACTTGTCGTCCAGCGAAACCGATTCCGTGAGCACGGCGGCGCTCCTCTCGCGCGGGGACCTGTGGGGTGGCACACAGCAGAACCGACACCTTCTCACGGTGCAAGATCCGTGTTCACTCCGACGGGTTCGACGCAACTATGTAACGTGGAGTGGCAGTCCTGATTCATTTCTTGCGCGGAGGCACCATGAGCGCCGTAGACGACATCGACCTGCGGCTGATCGGGTTCCTGCGGCTCGACGGCCGCCGGTCCTACGCCGACATGGCGGCCGAGGTCGGCCTCTCGCTGCCCGCGGTGAAGCGCCGCGTGGACCGGCTGCAGGCGGCCGGCGTGATCACCGGCTTCACCGCGAAGGTGGACTACACGAAGCTCGGCTGGAGCATCGAGGCGTTCACCGAACTGCGCTACACCGGCCGCACCCGGCCGCCGGACATCGAACGGCTCGCCGTCGACCTGCCCGAGGTGCAGGCCGTCTACCTCATCGCGGGCGACCCGGACGCGCTGTGCCACATCCGCGCGAAGGACGTGACGCACCTGCGCGAGGTCATCGACGCCATCCGCAGCTCGGGCGGGGTGATGGGCACGAAGACGTTCATCACGCTCGGCAACTCGACCGAGCCGGTCTGAGCCGTTCCGGGCGACGCGACTCGTCACGCCCGTCTAGCCCGGGGCGGGTGGTCGCCGGGCGGGCCGTCGAGGATCAGGTCGGCGGCGCGGGCGATGACTTCGGCGCGGGTACGTCCGGGGTGGTCGGCGGCGAGGAAGTGGCTGCCGATCGCCGTGCAGAAGGCGAGCAGGGCGCGGGCCTCGACCTCGCCGGGGTCGGGGCAGAACGTGCTGATCGCGTCGCGCAGCAGGTGCATGCGCCGGTTGTCCACGCGGCGCAGACGCTCGGCGACGGCCTCGTCGCGGCGGGCCCAGTCGCGCACGGCCAGGTCGATGGGCAGCAGCCGGTCGCCGGAGAAGGTGAGCTGCCCGGCGCGCCGGGCCTTGTCCCGCACGTCGCCGCCGTCGGCCTCGATGCGGTCGAGCACGTCGTCGGTGCTCTCGCGCTCCCAGGTGTCCAGCATGGCTTCCAGCAGTGCGTCGCGGTCGGCGAAGTAGCCGTAGAACCCGCCTTTGGTGACGCCGAGGGCCTTGGCCAGCGCCTCGACGCGCACGGCGTCCACGCCGCCGTCGGCCAGCGCCCGCAGCCCCTGCTCGACCCACTTCTCCCGCGGTGTGCGCAACGCGCCCATGGCCCGGGTCCACCTCCAGTTTGGTTGTACGAAGCCGTACAACCGGTCTAACCTCACCTTATACGCAACCGTACAACACCGGAGCGACACGGAGGCCGTGATGGTCAGGAGACTCAGCACCGCCGCGCACACCTCGCGCCCGTGGCGGATCCACGAGATCGCGCCGGACTTCGAGGTGGAGGACGCGTGGGCGTTCCACACCCCCGGCGCCGGGCCGGACGACTTCCCCGCCATGCTCGCCGCCCTGCAGGCCGACCTCCGGCACACCGAGGGGCCCTCGCTGACCCAGTTCCTGTTCGCCGCGCGCTCGAAACTCGGCGGGCTGCTCGGCTGGGACGACCCCGGGACCGGCCTCGGCGGACGGGTCCGGCCGCTGTGCGACCGGCTGCCGGACGGCCTTCGCGGGCCCCGGACCGGGAAACCGATGCCGGGCACCCCGTTCACGACCGTGTACGAGCTCCACGACGAACGCGCCGAGGAGCTGGCGAACAAGACCGTCCACGGCATCGTGCACTTCGGCTGGGTCCCCGCCGGCGACGGCGACCACGAACTGCGGATGACCGTCCTGGTCAAGCCCAACGGCCGGCTCGGGCGCCTGTACCTGACCGCCATCGCCCCGTTCCGGTACCTGATCGTCTACCCGGCGCTCACCCGCCGCTGGGAGCACGCGTGGCGAGACCGCGACCGTATAGGGCGTTATACATAAAATTCCCTTGCCCGGCAACACTTGTCCGGAGATCGTGGAGGGCATGGCGGTCATCCGGGAACTCACGGTGGACGACTGGGCCGGCTGGCGGGCGCTGCGGCTCACCGCGCTCGCCGAGGCACCGCACGCGTTCGGCGCGCGGCTGGCGGAGTGGCAGGGCGAAGGCGACACCGAGGCCCGCTGGCGGCAGCGGCTGATCGACCGGCCGTTCAACGTGCTGGCCGAGGTCGACGGGCGCGCCGCCGGGATGGCCAGTGGCACCACGCCCGACGAAACCGACACCGTGAGCCTGCATTCGATGTATGTGGCGGCTTCCGCGCGCGGGCACGGCGTCGGCGACGCGTTGATCGAGGCGGTCGCGGGCTGGGCGCGGAGCTGCGGCGCCCAGCGGCTGCGGCTGGAGGTGTTCGACGACAACGAGTCCGCCATCGCGCTCTACCGGCGGCACGGGTTCGCCCCGGCGGGCACCGTCCGGTATCCGCGGCTCGCGCTGGAGATGGTCCGCGAGGTCAGGCACCCGTCACGTTCGGCATGATCGAATAAACGGACGTGGTGGCGCAGACGAACAGGATGGTGCGCTTCGGCCCGCCGAACACCAGGTTCGCCGCCGCCGGTGAGCGTGCCCCGTGCCGTGACGCCGAAGGCGCGGATGTGCCCGCGCCGGGTGTCCACAATGTACAGTTGCGAGCCGTCGTGCTCGGTGCGCGACGCCGGGAAGTGGACCGCGCCCTCCGCCCAGCGGCAGCCGTCGTACAGCCGCTCCAGCCGCGAATCGCGGCGTATGCCTACCTTAGGTATCCTTTTACCCGATCGAGCCATCTCTAGGCCTGAGTTGGTCAGGTAATCAAGGAGCCGATGATGGAGCGCGACACCTCACTGCTGGCCGATCTGCTCCCCCGGCTCACGCAGCTGAGTGGCGTGCTGAGCCGCGGCCGCCTCTTCGAGCACGCGCTCGCGGCCGCCGGGCTCTCGCTGGAGCGGCCCGCGATGACGGTGCTCGCCACCCTCCACCTGGCCGGGCAGCCGCTGCGCGTCGGCGAGATCGCCACCCGGATGCAGGTGGTGGGCCCGCACGTCACCCGGCACGTGAACGGGCTCGAGAAGCGCGGCCTGATCCGCCGCGTCACCGACCCGCTCGACCAGCGCGCCCGGCTGATCGAGCCGACGCCGGAGGGCACGGCCGCGACGAAGCGCTACATCGGCGTGGTGGAGGGCTGGTTCACCGGCGCGCTGGCGGACTGGCCCGAGCACGACCGCCGGGAGCTGGGCCGGCTGCTCACCCGGCTGGCCGACGACCTGTCCGGCCACCTGTCCGCGCTGGACGACGAGGTCCGGTGAGCCCGCGCCCGCCCGGACAGGCGGCTACTGCTGCGGCTGGGAGAAGCCCAGGAACTCCTGCTGCTCCCGGTCGTAGCGCTGGGTGAGCCCGTTGCCGTAGCGGTCCCACCAGTTGGCCGTGTGGCCGCCCTGGGTGGTGGTCGTGCCGCCGTAGACCTGGTGGTCGTACTCGATGCGGGCGTCGTGGAACTGCTGCTGGAACTGCTGCGGTGTGAGGCCCTGGATCTGCTGCACCGCGCCCGGGTCGAGGGTCCGCGCGCTCTGCACGATGTCCGCGCCGCCCATGTGGTTCAGGATCGCGCGGACGCCGCTCGCGCCCCGCATGTGCGCGCCGGACATGACCGCGGCCTGCGTGCCGGGGTCGGTGAAGTTCAGCGCGCCGGCCTGGCGGGCGTTGTTCGTCATCAGGTTCGCGACGACGGCGTGCTCCTCGGGACTGCCGAGGCCGTACTGCTGGCGGGCGGCCATGATCTGATCGTAGCCGTTGTGCATGTTCTGCCGGAAGCCGTAGGCCTCGGGCACCCCGCCCTGTTCGCCGGTCGCGCCCTCGGACTGCATGATCGAATCGACCACGCGGGAGTCGAGCTGCGTCGGCGCGGCGGCCGGTGCCGCGGCGCCCCCACCGGCGGGCGGCGTGGCGGCCTGCGCGGTCTGCGTACCGCCGCCGAAGCCCTCGGCGACGGCGGAGTCGGCGTCGGTGTAGCCGCGGGCCGCGGTCTGGACCTTGTTGTTCACCTCGCCGAGCAGGCTCACGAACTTGCCCAGCGCGGAGCCGAGGTTCGACTGCAGCGTGGAGTTCGCGGCGGCGACCCCGCTGCCGATGCCGGCGAACGACAGCGCGTCGATCACCAGCGTCTCCAGGTCGCGGGTCGCCGACAGCGCGGAGGCGCCGATGCCCTCCACGTTCTGCACGATCGACGACACCTCGGCCGGCAACACCCGGTAAGTCCCCGCTGTCATTGGCTGCTCCGTCCCGGTCCGCCTGTCACTGTCGGACCGAGAATTCCCCACCGGAAACTCCGTGCCCACGGTCGAATTACCCACTAGTCGCGGTCAAAACGGCCCGCGCGTGGGTATGTAGCCGCGCATGGAGCCCGACGAAGCCCGCCACGAGCGGGTGGACCAGGAGATCGAACGGCTGGACGAGCGCCTGTGGTCGCTCGCCGGGGAGCTGCACGCCTACCCCGAGCCGGCTGGTGAAGAGCACAACGCGGCGAAACGGCTGACAGCCGAGCTGGCGGCCGAGGGATTCGACGTCAGACGCGGCGTCGCGGACCTGCCGACGGCTTTCACCGCCCGCTACGGCACCGGACGGCCGTGCGTCGCGCTGCTGCTGGCGTACGACGCGCTGCCCGGCCTGGGCCACGCGCGCGGGCACAACCTCGTCGCGGCGGCCGGGCTCGGCGCGGCGCTGGCCGCACGCCGGGTACTGGCCGGCGACGCCGGGTCGCTGCTGGTCGTCGGCTGCCCGGCCGACGAAACCGCCCCGGTGCGGGCCGGGGTGTTCGACGAGGCCGACGCGGCGCTGGTGTTTCACCCGGGCGTGCACTCGTGGTCGTGGACGCCGCTGGCCGCGCGGGCCGAGGTGCGGATGACGTTCCACGGCCGCGCCGCCGGCCTGGCCGCCCCGGAACAAGGGGTCGACGCGCTCGCCGCGCTGGTCCAGGCGTTCACCGCGGTGGCGGCCCTGCGCTCGCGGCTGCCGCCCGGCTCGCGGGCGCAGGGCATCGTCACCCGCGGCGGCGAGTCCACCGACGTCGTGCCGGACCTCGCCGAGGGCCGGTTCGGGCTGCACGCCCGCACCACGGCCGAACTCGACCAGCTGGTGGCCGACGTGACGGCGTGCGCCGAAGGAGCCGCACTGGCCACCGGCGCGAAGGCCGGCGTCGAGCGGCTGGAGGGAAGCTCGCACTTCCGCGACAACCCCGTGCTGTCCCGCCGGTTCAGCCACCACCTCGCCGCGTGCGGGATCCACACCACCCCGCCGGACCCCGGGGTCTTCGCGGGTGGCTCGGGGGTCGAGGAGGTGAGCGTCCGGGTGCCGGCGATCCACCCGCTCATCGCGATCCTCGACCCGGGGCACGCCGATCGGACGCCCGAGTTCGCCACCGCCGCGGCGTCCCCGCGCGGGCGCACCGTCCTGCTCGCGGCGGCCGCGGCACTCGGCCGGACCGCGGTGGACCTGCTCGCCCATCCGGCGCTGGTGTTCCAGGCGTGGTCCCGCTTTACCGATCAGGCCGGCACCGACCAGGCACGCGCCGAGCGGGCCGGTTCGCCGGTGCCGCCAGTGCCGCCGGGCGGATGACGGCGGGATGGGCGGCTGTTATCCACCGCCGCGGGGAGACGGGCCTGGCGCGGGAAACCCGTTCCTCGCCCGCCGGACGCAGCCGGACAGCCAGGCCCCGGCGCGGCAAACCCGCTCCGACGGCCGGAACGGACAGTCCCGTTGCCCCATGGCGCCGTATGGCGGGCCGAGCGCCGCGCGAATGGCGGCTTGCCGGTTACGATCGTCGCCCAGTCTGCTGCCAGTTTCAGGAAGAAGGCCGTCGCCATGTCGCCCGAGCCGCGTCCCGATCCGGTGCGGGTGCTGCTGGTCGAGGACCACGACATGGTCGCCGAGGCGCTCGAACTGGCGATGGAACGCGCGCCCGGCATCGAAGTCGTCGGGCGGGCCCGTTCCCGCGGCTCCGCGCTCACCGAGGCCCGGCGTCTGCGGCCCGCAGTGGTGGTGCTGGACCGGCGGCTGCCCGACGGCGACGCGATCGCGGCCATCGGCGCGCTCGCCGAGCTGGGCGCCCGGGTGCTTGTGCTCACCGGCGACGCGACCCCGGCGCTGGCCGCGCGCGTCACCGAGGCCGGCGGCGGCGGGCTGCTGCTCAAGTCGGCGCAGCTGGGCGCGCTGGTGGCGGCCGTGCGGCAGATCGCGGCCGGCGAGCACGTCTTCGACCCGGACCTGCTGCCCGGACGGCCCGGTGCCGCGGCGCTGACCGGGCGCGAGCGGGAGACGCTGCACCTGCTCGCGGAAGGCGCGAGCACCGAGGAGATCGGCGACCGGCTGGGCGTCACCCGCAACACCACGCGCAACCACGTGCAGCGCGTCCTGGAAAAGCTCGGCGCGCGGTCGAAGCTCGAAGCCGTCGCGGTGGCCCGGCGCGAGGGGCTGCTCGACTGACGCGCCGGCCGCCGATGAGGGAGAGTCAGGGAATGGACGAAGCTCCCGCGGACGACATCCGCCTGCTGGTGCAGGGCGTCGTCGACTACGCGATCTTCATGCTCGACCCCGGCGGGCGCATCCTCACCTGGAATGCGGGCGCCGAGCACATCAAGGGCTACCGCGAGGACGAGATCGTGGGACAGCACTTTTCGGTGTTCTATCCGCCCGAGGACATCGCCGCGCGAAAGCCCGACCTGGAACTGGAAACCGCGCTCGCCGAAGGACGCCTCGAAGACGAAGGCTGGCGCATCCGCAAAGACGGCACCCGATTCTGGGCCAACGTGGTCATCACCACGCTGTACGACGAGGCCGGAAACCACCGCGGGTTCGGCAAAGTCACCCGCGACCTCACCGAACGGCGCACCGCCGAACAGGCCCTGCGCGAGAGCGAGGAGCGGTTCCGCCTGCTGGTGCAGGACGTCGTGGACTACGGCATCTTCATGCTCGACCCCTCGGGGCACGTGATCAGCTGGAACGCGGGCGCCGAGCGGATCAAGGGCTACCGCGCCGAGGAGATCACCGGGCAGCACTTCTCCGTGTTCTACCCGCCCGAAGACGTCGCCGCCCGCAAACCCGACCTGGAACTGGAAACCGCGCTCGCCGAAGGACGCCTCGAAGACGAAGGCTGGCGCGTCCGCAAAGACGGCACCCGGTTCTGGGCCAACGTGGTCATCACCACGCTCTACGACCACGCCGGAAACCACCGCGGCTTCGGCAAAGTCACCCGCGACCTCACCGAGCGGCGCACCGCCGAGCGGGCGTTGCGGGAACGGCGCCGGCTGGTCTGGCACCTGGTGGACGCCCAGGAAACGGAGCGGCGGCGCATCGCGTGGGACGTGCACGACGATTCGATCCAGGCCATGGTCGCCGTGGGCATGCGGCTGCAGCTGCTGGCCGACCGCCTGCCGGACAAGCACCGCCGGGCGGTGCGGGCGATGGACGAGTCGGTGCGCACGGCGGTCGGGCGCCTGCGCACGCTGGTCTCCCGGTTGCAACCGCCGGAACTGGACGGGCAGGGCCTGGCCGGCGCGCTGGCCGGCTTCCTGGACGAGGTCGTCTCCGGCTGGGGCCTGGACCACGTGTTGCGGGACAAGCTGACGGCCGAGCCGTCACCGGAGGCGGCGGTGACGGCGTACCGGATCTGCCAGGAGGCGCTGACCAATGTGCACAAGCACGCCCATGCGTCCCATGTGGACATATCTCTGTCCACAGCAGACAACGGACTCCTGGTGCGCGTGACGGACGACGGCACCGGCACCGACGCCGGCGCCACCCCCGGCCACTTCGGCCTGATCGAGATGCGCGAACGCGCGGAAGCCGCCCACGGCTGGTGGTCGATGACCGGCGCCCCGGGCACGGGCACGGCCATCGCGTTCTGGCTGCCCCGGGTCCCGGACGAACACCGGTGATCCCCGTGCTCCCGGCAACCCGTGCCCCCGAAACCCATGCCCCGGAATCACAGTACGACCACCTCCACCGGAAGGGGCCGACCTTGCAGACCTTCCTCCCGCTCCCCGGTTTCACCGCCAGCGCCCGGGCGCTGGACCGCCGGCGCCTCGGCACCCAGCGCGTCGAAGCCCTGCAGGTCCTGCGCGCGCTCCTCGGGCCGGATCACGGCCCGCGCGACCACCCCGTGGTCGCCATGTGGGCGGGCTACGAAGAAGCACTGACCCGTTACGGCCTGGATGTCTGTGCAGTGTGGACGGACGCGGGCGGCGCCGACCTCTGCGCGGGCAAACTGCGCGACCGGCTCCGCACCGCGCTGGGGCCGGCCCAGCCGCGGACGCAGGCCGAGCTGGCCGCGGCGGGCGAGCTGCCACCGTGGCTCGGGTCGGCGAGCTTCCACCTCAGCCACCAGTCGGCGCTGGTGTGGAAGGACCCCCGTTACTACCGCAAGCGGTTCCCGTCGGTGCCGGACGACCTGCCCTACGTCTGGCCCGCCTCGGACCGCCCGTGGCGGGTGCCGGGGGCATTAGGATCGCGGCCATGGGGACTTCACGGGAACTGACCTTGGCCGACGGCCGCGCGCTGCGGGTCCACGACACCGGCCGCGGCGCCGCGCTGACCGTGGTGTGGCACCACGGCACCCCGCAGACCGGGGCGCTGCTGGCGCCGCTGGTCGAGGCCGCGGACGCGCGGGACATCCGGGTGATCTCCTACGGCCGTCCCGGTTACGGCGGTTCGACCGGGCTGCCGGGCCGCACCGTCGCGTCGGCCGCCGAAGACGTCCGGCAGCTCGCCGACGCGCTCGGCGTCGGCGAGTTCGCGTCGATGGGCACGTCCGGCGGCGGGCCGCACGCGCTGGCGTGCGCCGCGCTGCTGCCCGACCGTGTGCGGGGTGTGGTGTGCTACGCGAGCGTGGCGCCGTACACCGAGGAATTCGACTGGTACGCGGGCATGGCCGACAGCGGTGGCCTCCGCGCGGGCCGCGAAGGGCGCGAGGCGCGCCTGGCCCACGGCGCGACGGCGGAGTTCAACGAGGACTCCTTCCTGCCCGTCGACTGGAAAACGCTGGAAAGCACGTGGTCCTCGTTGGGCAAGGACGCCGGCGCGGCCAGTGCGAGCGCCGAGGCCCAGGCCGACGACGACGTCGCGTTCGCCTCGCCGTGGGGCTTCGACCTGACGGCCGTGACCGCCCCGGTGCTGCTCGCCCAGGGCGGCGCGGACCGCGTGATCCCCGCTTCCCACGCCGAATCGCTCCTGCACGGCCTGCCGAACGCCGAGCTGTGGCTCCGTCCGCGTGACGGCCACATCTCGGTGCTCGAGACCGTCCCGCTCACGCTGGACTGGCTGCTCGCCCTCCGCCGACGCGTCAGGAGGCCTTGAGCGCCTTCTCCAGCGCGGCCCGGTTCATCTTCGAGCGGCCCTTGACCTCGCGTTCGCGGGCCAGCTCGTCGAGTTCGGCCTTCGACAGGTCGCCCAGGTCCGGCTTCTTCGCGCGCTTCGATTTCGCCGCGGGCCGCTTCTTCTTGCCGCTCTTGCCGTTCTGCACGCTGCGCTGGAGGGCCTCGAACAGGTCGACCACCTTCGTCGGCTCCGCGGGCTCCTCCGCGGGGGTCACGGTGCGGCCTTCGGACTTCGCGTCGATCAGCTCGTGGACACGGTCGGTGTAGGTGTCGCGGTAGTCGCCGGGGCGCCATTCGGCGGACATGGCGTCGATCAGGTTCACGGCCATGTCCAGCTCCTTGCCCCGCGCGCCCGCCCGGCCCGGCAGCTCGGGCAGTTCCTTCGCCGGGTCCCGCAGGTCCGCGGCGAAGTGCAAGGTGTTGAGCAGCATCACGCCTTCGCCGGCCCGCACCAGCGCCAGGTATTCGCGCCCGCGCAGCACGAACTTCGCGACGCCCGCCTTGTCGGTCTTGGCCATCGCGGTCAACAGCAGCGCGTACGGCTTCTCGAACTCCTCCTTGGCGGGCGCGAGCCAGTAGGTCTTGTCGAAGAACATCGGGTCGACGTCACCGAGGTCGGCGAACGACTCCACCTCCAGCGCCTTCGACCGCCCGGGCGCGATCTCGTCCAGCTCCTCGGGCTCGACCAGCACGTACTCGCCGTCGTCCAGCTCGTAGCCCTTGACCACGTCGGCGTAGTCCACCTCGTCGCCGGTGCGCTCGTTCACCCGGCGGTAGCGGATCCGGTCGCTCGTCCCGCGCTGGAACTGCCGGAAGTGCACCGTGTGGTCCTCGACCGCGCTGTAGAGCCGCACCGGCACCGTCACCAGGCCGAGCGTCAATGAACCACTCCAGACAGGCCTCATGACCTGGGAGTACCCGATTCCCGCCGCGCCGACACGGGACGGCCGCCCACTCGATCAGGCGAGCCGCTCGATCAGCTCCTCGTGCCGCCCGGCCCGGCGCAGCTCCCGCGGGTCCGGGCGGCCGGCGGAATGGTCCTCCGCGCGCAGGGCGGCCAGGAACTTCACCACGGTGCGCGGGTCGGGCAGCACGTCGTCCCCGTCGACGTAGGCCAGCACGATCGTGTCCTCCCCGCCGGCGGCCTCGACGGCGGCCGACCAGCCGTGCGCCTCGTGCCAGAGCAGCGCCAGGTCGCGGTCCGGGAAGCGGCCGAGCCGCCAGTCGAGCGCGATGTAGGCGGACACCGGGACGTCGAGGTCGACGGTGCAGGATTCGAGCCCCACCCCGGCGGCCCTGGCCACGCGCGCGAGGTAGCCGCGGAAAACTCGGTCGAAGTGGCTGTCCACGTCGAGGTCGGCATCCACGATGCGGGTCACGGGGCACCTGCTCTTTCGCTGGCGGGGAATGCGGCGCTCACCGGCTACCCCGGCCGCGCCCGGAATACACCAGTTCTCCCGCAGGAACCGCCTGGGGGAGAAGGGATCCGGCCCAGAAGCGGCCGTTCGGCCGTACCCCGTCCCGCCGAGCGGGAAACGCCGGGCCGCCCAGCCCGGGTCAGACCAAGAGCTTGGCCAGCAACGGCTCCCCGTCCGGCCACGGCCCGTACGCGCCGGTCAGGTGGCCGGCCTCGCCGATCGGCACGCACTCCGAGCCCCACAGCCCCGCGAAGTACCCGGCGCGGGCCGGCGACATCCACCGGTCGTTCGCGCTGGCGGCGAGGATCGACGGGAACGGCAGCCGCCCGCGCGGGATCGGGGCGAAAGCGGCGAGAGCGGGCTCCGGGTTCTCCTCGACGTCGGCGGGCGTCACCAGCAGCGCGCCCCGCACCGGCCGGGCGGCGCCGGCGGCCACCCAGTGCAGGATGGTCAGCACCCCCAGGCTGTGCCCCACCAGCACGGGCGGCTCCGCGAGCGCGGCGACGGCCTCGTCCAGCCGCGCCACCCACCCGGCCCGCCGCGGGTGCTCCCAGTCGTCCTGGAGCACCCGCGAGGAACCCGGCAACCGCTCGGCCCACACCGACTGCCAGTCGCCGGGATCCGGTCCGTACCACCCGTCCACGAACACCACGCTCATGCCGCCAGTATCCCGGCCCGGCTAACGTTGCCGGTGAGACGGCACCGACACCGGAGGTCCACCGCGATGAGCAACACCGAAGCCGCGCCCGACGAGCTGAGCTGCGGCGACGGCCCCGCCGCGGGAGCCGGCCGGGTCCAGGTCCTCGGCGCCCGAGAGGTGCCGCTCGGCGGGCCGCGGGCGATGCCGGTGCGCCGGACCCTGCCGCAGCGAAGCCGTTCCCTCATCGGCGCCTGGTGCTTCGCCGACCACTACGGCCCGGACGACACGAGCGCGTCGGGCGGCATGGCCGTCGGCTCGCACCCGCACACCGGGCTGCAGACCGTCAGCTGGCTCTTCGCGGGCGAGATCGAGCACCGCGACAGCCTCGGCTCCCACGCGATGGTCCGGCCCGGCGAGCTGAACCTGATGACCGGCGGGCACGGCATCTGCCACTCGGAGGTCTCCACCCCGGAAACCACGACGCTGCACGGAGTCCAGCTCTGGGTCGCGCTGCCGGAGGAGCACCGGCACGCCGCCCGCGGCTTCCAGCACCACGTCCCGCCCGTCACCGGCCTCGACGGCGCCACCGCGCGGGTCTTCCTCGGCACGCTCGCGGGCGAGACCTCGCCGGTGAAGACCTTCACGCCGCTGCTCGGCGCGGAGCTGACCCTCGACCCGGGCGCGCGCCTCACTCTCGACGTGGACCCGGCGTTCGAGCACGGCGTGCTGGTCGACACCGGGGCGGTCGCCTTCGCCGGCACCCCGCTGGCCCGCGCCGAGCTGGGGTACCTCGACGCCGGCGCCGCCAAGCTGGAGCTGGTCAACACCGGCGAAGGCGCGGCGCGCGTGTTGCTGCTGGGCGGGCCGCCGTTCGGCGAGGAGATCCTGATGTGGTGGAACTTCGTCGCCCGCACGCACGAGGAGGTCGTCGCCTTCCGCGAGGCCTGGCAGGCGGGGTCGGACCAGTTCGGCGCGATCCCCGAGGTGCCGGGCGCGCCGCGGATCCCGGCGCCGGTGCTGCCCGCCGTGCGGATCAGGCCGCGGCGGAACCCGGCGCGGTGAAGACCCGGCCTCGGTGCGCCGGTTGCCGAAACCGGCCCGCGCGCCGTCGACCGGCAGCGGCGCAGAACCTGTCCGGTACCGGACCGCTCAGCCGAAGAACTCCGCCAGCTCCCGGGCCACGTCCGCCGGTGCCTCCTCCGGCAGGTAGTGGTCCGACGCCAGCGCGCGGCCGCGGACGTCGGTGGCGTAGCCCCGCCAGACGTCCAGCACGTCGTAACTGCGGCCGACGAAGCTGCGCTCGCCCCACAAAACCAGCAGCGGGCAGGTGATCCGGCGGCCCGCCGCCGCGTCGGCGTCGTCGTGGACCAGGTCGATCGACGCCGCCGCGCGGTAGTCCGAACAGGACGCCGCGATCGCGGCCGGGTCGGCGAAGCAGCGGACGTACTCGTCCTCGGCCGCCGGGTCGAACGCCGTGCCGCCGGCGTGCCGGGCGCCCATCCGCGCGCGGATCCAGAACTCCGGGTCGCCGCCGATCAGCCGCTCCGGGATCCCGTTGCCCGCGGCCAGGAAGAACCAGTGGTAGTAGCCGAGGCCGAACGCGGCGTCGGCGTGGGCGAAGGTGTGCCGCGTGGGCACGATGTCCAGCACCGCGAGCCGGCTGACGGCGTCCGGGTGGTCGAGCGCCATCCGGTGCGCGACCCGGCCGCCGCGGTCGTGCCCGGCCACGGCGAACCGCTCGAACCCCAGCGCCCGCATCAGCTCGACCTGGTCGCCCGCCATCACGCGCTTGGCGTACTCGGCGTCGTCCGGGCCGGGCGCGGGCTTGGCGCTGTCGCCGTACCCGCGCAGGTCGGCGGCCACCACGGTGAACCGCCGCGCGAGCACCGGGGCGACGTGGTGCCAGATCACGTGCGTCTGCGGATATCCGTGCAGCAGCAGCAAAGGCGGGCGGTCGCCGCCAGAGGCACCTTCGTTCCCGATGGCACAGTGGATCCGCACGCCACCGGCGTCCACTGTCCGGTACTCGAACGGGCTGGGCAGCGGGACACTCATCGGCACACCTCCGGTTCGGCCAACGCGGGCACGTTTCAGCCCACACCGGCGGCGTCGAGCACCGCGCGGGTGAACGAGACGGTAGTGGCGGTGCCGCCCAGATCCGGTGTCCGCAGCGCGGTTTTCGCGAACACGTCCGCGATCGCCGACTCGACTTCGGCGGCGGCCTCGGCGTGGCCGAGGTGCGCCAGCAGCATCGCGGCGGTCCAGATCGCGCCCACCGGGTTCGCGATGCCGCGCCCGGCGATGTCCGGCGCGGACCCGTGCACCGGTTCGAACATCGACGGGTACTCGCGCTCGGGGTTGAGGTTGGCCGCGGGCGCCATGCCGATGCCGCCCGCGACGGCGGCCGCGAGGTCGCTGAGGATGTCGCCGAACAGGTTCGACCCGACGATCACGTCGAACCGCGCCGGGTCCAGCACCAGCTTCGCGGCGAGCGCGTCGATGTGCTCGGACTCGACGGCCACCCCGGGCCGGGCGGCGGCGCGCTCGGCCACCAGCTCGTCCCAGAACGGCAGGGTGTGCACGATGCCGTTCGACTTCGTGGCCGACGTCAGCCGCCCGCCGCGGCGCTCGGCGAGGTCGAGCGCGTAGTCCACCACCCGCGTCACGCCGGGGCGGGTGAACACCGCCTCCTGCACGGCCAGCTCGTCCGGGAAGCCGCGGTTCATCCGGCCGCCGATCTCGCTGTACTCCCCCTCGACGTTCTCCCGCACCACCACCAGGTCCACCTCGCCGGGCCGGGCCGCGCGCACCGGGCTCTCCACCCCCTCGAACACCCGGATCGGCCGGAGGTTGACGTACTGGCGGAAGCCGCGGCGCAGCGGGATCAGCAGGCCCCACAACGAGACGTGGTCGGGCACGCCGGGCCGGCCGACCGCGCCGAGGAAGATCGCGTCGTGGTGGCGGACGCGGTCGAGGCCGTCGCCGGGCATCATCGCGCCCTCGGCGAGGTAGCGCTCGCAGGACCAGTCGAACTCGTCGTAGGAGAAGGAGACGCCGTGGCGGGCGCCGACCGCGTCGAGCACGGCGCACGCCGCCGGGGTCACCTCACGGCCGATGCCGTCACCGGGGACCAGGGCGATGCGATGGGTCGTCATGCCCCCATGCCACCAGCGCGGGCCGGGCGGCGTCCAAGACCTGATCACGGCCCGGCTTATCGGCTGGGCCTATGAGTCCGCCGATGAGTCACCCGCGCAAGCGAGGAACGCCTGCGCCGGCGGGGTCAGCCCCGACGTGCGGTGCAGCAGCGCGAGGTGCAGGTACGCGGGCGGGTCGAGGTCGAGCACCCGGGCCCCGGCCTGCTCGGCCAGCGGCGCCCACGAATCGGCGAGCAGCGCGACGCCCACGCCGGCCAGCACGAGCGGCAGGATGGCCTCGCGGTGCTCGGTCTCGACCACGTCGACCAGGTCCACCCCGGTCGCGCGGAGGTCGTCGACGAGCCGGCGCATCCCGGTGCCGGGCTGCCCCACGATCATCCGCTGCCCGGCCAGCTCCCCCGGGCGCACCACCGTACCGGGGAACGGCGCGCCGGCCGGGGCGACCAGCACGAACCGCTGCCGGCCCAGCCGCACGACCTCGACCCCGGTCGCGGTCAGGGGCTCCGGCCCGGCGGCGAGCCCGATCTCCGTGACCCCGCCGCGCACCATGCCGAGCACTTCACCCGGGGTGAACGCGGCGCGCACGGCCACCGACAGCCCGGGGTGGCGGCGGGTGAACCGGCGGATCATCCCGCCCAGCGGCTCGACCGCCTGCGACGGCATCGCGGCCACCTCGACCCGGCCCACCTCCAGCCCGGCCACCGAGTCCACGCTGGCCCGGGCCGACGCCAGCCCCCGCACCACCTGGCGCGCAGGCTCGATCAGCGCGCGGCCCGCCTGCGTGAGCACCAGCCGGCGGCCGACGCGGTCGAACAGGCCGGTGCCCAGGTCCCGTTCCAGCGCCCGGATCGCCTGGGACAACGAGGGCTGCGCGACGTAGAGCGCCTGCGCGGCGCGGTTCATCCCGCCGTGGTCGACCACCGCGAGGAAGTACTCCAGCTGCCGCGCGTCCACTTTCGTCACCTCACTCCACGCCGGTGACGATAGCGTTCCGGCCCGCCGCGGAGCCGGTGGAGCCGCCCGGGATCGGCCGGGTCAGCGGCTCAGCCGCGAACCCGCGCGCGCCGGGTCGAAGTTGACGCGCCGGATCGGGCCGGAGACGAGCAGGACCACCGCGACCGAGGAGGCCGCGGCCAGCACCATGGCGGCGACGAACTGCGCGGCGCCGGAGGTGGCCGTGGCGAGCACCGCGTAACCGCCCAGCACGAGGGCGGACGGGGCGAGCAGGGTGACCAGCACCGGGACCAGCGGCACGCCCGTGGCGTCCGGGCGGCGGGCCGAGACGACCGCCGCGCCGGCGCACACCACGGCGGCGACCAGCAGGCTTCCGCCGACGGTGTCGGAGAGCCGGTGCCAGCCCAGCGCGACGGTCGCCGCGGCGACCCAGGCGACGCCGAGCGAGCCCACGGCGAGCACCCAGGTGCGGAACCGGGCGGGCAGCACCACGCCCAGCGCGAGCACCACCGCCGTCGCCGCGCTGACGTGCCCGCTCGGGAAGCTGTTGTGGCTCGCGACCGCCAGCCCGTCGTTCATGCTGGGCCGGTCGAGCACGTAGAGCTTGAGCAGCTGCGCGGCCAGCATCGGGGTGATCAGCAGCACCAGCGCCGTGACGCCGAGCGCGAAGCGGCGGCGCGCCAGGGCGATGGCCAGCACCAGCACCGCGACCCCGCCGAGCGCGACCACCAGGTCGGCGTGCTGCAGCGGGGCCGCCCAGTCCACAGTGGACTTGCCGGACTGCGCGCTGTGCACCACGCCGTTCTCCACCTGCTGCCCCGAGGCGGTGCGCACGAACAGCAGGTACGCCACGACAAACGCCACCGCGCAGCCGGCCGCGGCGGTGACCAGCAGGACGGTGCGCGACGCGGCCGCGGTCACCAGCGCGTGACGCGGGGCGGTGGACGAGGTGGCCGAGGGTGCTTCGGAGAACATCACAACCATGTCCCCGAGTCTCGGCGCCGGATTTTCAGGTCCGGTCAGCGCGGTGTCATGGTTTCGCAACAGAATGGCCCCGGTTCGCCCCGCGCCCCGGCGTTCCGAATAATGTGCCGGGTGGCGGTGCTCTTGGTGATCGAAGACGACGCGTCCGTGCGGGAGGGGCTGGAGCTCGCCCTTCGCCGTCAGGGACACGCTGTGCACACGGCCGGCACCGGTGAGCGAGGCCTGGAGATCATGACCGGTCAGGCTCCGGACATCGTGGTGCTGGACCTGATGCTGCCGGGCATGGACGGGTTCGAGACCTGCCGCCGGATCCGGGCCGCCGGGCAGACCCCGATCATCATGCTCACCGCCCGCAGCGACGACTTCGACATCGTCGCCGGGCTGGAGGCGGGCGCCGACGACTACGTGGTCAAGCCGGTCGAGCCGCGGGTGCTCGACGCGCGGATCCGGGCCGTGCTGCGCCGCGCCACCGCCGACCGCGACGCCCGCGAGAACGAGGCGGAACAGCACGGCGACCTGGTCATCGACCGCGCCGGCATGCAGGTGACCAAACACGGCGAGCCGGTCGCGCTCACCCCCACCGAGCTGAAGCTGCTGCTGGAACTGTCGCGCACGCCCGGGCAGGTCTACAGCCGCCAGCAGATCCTCACCGCCGTCTGGGAGCACGACTACCTCGGCGACTCCCGCCTGGTGGACGCCTGCATCCAGCGGCTGCGCTCGAAGATCGAGGACGTGCCGGCCCGGCCGGACCACGTGCAGACCGTCCGCGGGTTCGGGTACCGGTTCGGCCGCTCGTGAACGGGCCGCTCGGGAAAAGGCACTGCCGGTGAACAGCCGCCGTCTGCGGCAGTGGCTCGCCGGGCTGCGGCCCCGGCTGGTGCTCTCGTTCGCGGCGATGACGCTGGTGGGCGCGGCCGCCGCGGCGGGCGCGAGTTACGTGTCGGCCCGCACCACCATCCTCTCCGGCGTGCAGGACCCGGCGCTGATCCAGCTGCGCGACCAGGTCATCGCCTACCTCCCGCAGCTGCGGCTGCCCCTCGACCAGAGCCAGGTCGACCGGTTCGGGATCAACTTCAAGGGGGTCAGCACCCTGGTCGTCTACCGGGACCTGCACTCGGGCGCGAGCATCTCCGTGCAGGAGCTGCCGCCGGAGCTGCGCCGCGAGGTGGCCACCGGCTCGTCCATCCAGTTCCAGCGAGTGAGCAGCCCGGTGGGCCCGCAGCTCGTGATCGGGATGCCGGTGCTGGAGCGCACGGGCACCGGCCCGCCGGAGCACACCGGCGTCGAGGTCTACCGGCGGATCGATCTGGCCCCGCAGCAGGCGGCGATCGACCAGCTCGCCACCCGGGCCTGGCAGACCGCGGCGCTGGCGCTGCCGATCGCCGTGGCACTGGCGCTGCTCGCGGCCCGGCAGGTGCTGCGGCCGGTGCGCGCGCTCAACACCGCGGCGCGCAAGCTCGGCCACGGCCAGCTCGACGTCCGCCTGCCCGCGAAGGGCTCGGACGAGCTGGCCGAGCTGGTCACCACGTTCAACAGCACCGCGGCCGAACTGGAGCGGACGGTCGGCTCGCTGCGCGCGATGGAGGCGGACGCGCGCCGGTTCGTCGCCGACGTCTCCCACGAGCTGCGCACGCCGCTGGCCGCGATGAACGCCGTCACCGACGTGCTGGACGAGGACGCCGAGCAGCTGCCCGCGGACACCGCTGTCGCGGCGCGGCTGGTGTCGGCGGAGACGCGGCGGCTCACCCGGCTGGTACAGGACCTGGTCGAGATCTCGCGGTTCGACGCCGGCCGCGCCGAGCTGCGGCTGGACGAGTGGGATGTCGCCACGGCGGTGGCCGACAGCATCAGCGCCCGCGGCTGGTCCGCCGAAGACGGCATCGTGACGGACCTGCCCGCCGGCGTCGTCGCGACGCTCGACCCGCGCCGGCTCGACATCGTGGTCGCCAACCTGGTCGGCAACGCGCTGCGCCACGGCGAGCCGCCGGTCGAGGTCCGGCTGGGCACCGACGGGACGACCGTGACGCTGGTGGTCACCGACCACGGCCCCGGCATCCCGGCCGAGGTGCTGCCGCACGTGTTCGACCGCTTCACCAAGGCCGACAGCTCACGGGCCCGGTCCGAGGGCAGCGGGCTCGGCCTGTCGATCGCCCGCGAAAACGCGCGCCTGCACGGCGGCGACATCGAGGCGGGCAACACCCCCGGCGGCGCCCGGTTCGTGCTGCGCCTGCCGCGCCACGCCCGTCCCCCGGAGCCCCGATGAGACTCCTCCGGCACAGGAGCGCGCTGACCGCGCTGGCGGCGGCCGTCGCGCTGCTGGCGGCGGGCTGCGGGATCCAGTCCACCGGCGCTATCACGGCCGGGTCCGCGCCGTTGATGCCCGGCTCCGGCTCCGGCATCAGGCGGCTGACGCTGTACTACCTGCTCGACGGCAGGCTGACCCCCGTGCAGCGGACGTGGAACGGAGAATTGTCAGCCAGCGTCGCGGTGCAGCAGCTCTTCCAGGGGCCGACCGCCAGCGAGCAGGAGAAGGGCTTCTTCTCGCTGCTGCCCACCGGCGCCATCCCGCCGGTCAAGGTCGATTTCACCGGTGACTCGCCGACGGTCACCGTGACCTACCCGCTGGCGAAGCTGCAGCCGGGCGGCATGAACCAGATCGCCTGCACGACGGTGGCGGCGATGACGGCCGCGGGCGACTTCGTCCGCACGGGGCGCATCACCCTGGTCGGCCCGGACATGACCGACGACCAGCTGGTGTGCGGCGTCGGCTGAAGCCTCACCCCGGGGACAGGAAGCCGCGCGCCGTGCGCGCCACGGTGGCCATCGCGAGTTCGGACGCGGGGCGGCGGGGGCGGCCGCCGTCGTCGAGGTTGGCCTGGAGCGCGGCCTGCATCGCGCCCAGCACGGCCCCGGTCAGCGCGGCGGCCTCGACCTCGTCCAGCCGCGGCGCGTACGTCTCGTGCAGCTTGCGCGCCCAGCGGTCGCCGACCACGGCGTTGCGCAGCAGGTAGCCGGCCCGCAGCACGGGCACCGCGGCCAGCAGCCGGGTCCGCACGGCGGTGAGCGGGTGATCGAGCGGGAAGCTCCACGAGTCCTTGGTCGCCAGTGCGTGCACGGTCCGCACCACGAGGTCCGCGACGGGCTCGGCCGGGCCGGCGGTGGCGAAGACCTCGTCGAGCACCTCGTCGTAGAGGTGCTGGTCGGCGAAGACCACGTCCTCCTTGGTGGCGAAGTAGTTGAAGAACGTCGCCGGGGAGACGCCCGCCGCGGCGGCGATGTCGGCGACGGTGGTGCCGTCGTAGCCGTGTTCGTCGAACAGGGTGAGCGCGACCTCGATCAGCGTCTTCCGCGTCCGCCGTTTCTTCTCTTCCCGCAGACCCGCCATGGCGCGGATCCTACAGCTCATCTAAAATTATAGAGACTCTAAGTTTAGGGGAATCGTCATGGAGCACACCCGATGCTGTGTCGTCGGCGGCGGGCCGGCCGGGGTGATGCTGGGGCTGCTGCTCGCGCGCGCCGGCGTCGACGTGGTCGTGCTGGAGAAGCACACCAGTTTCCTGCGCGACTTCCGCGGCGACACAGTGCACCCGTCCACCCTCCGGCTGCTGGACGAGCTGGGGCTCGGCCCGGCTTTCGCGGCGCTGCCGCACTCGGTGCTGGGCCGGATGAGCATGCGGATCGCGGGTACCGACGTGGTCGCGGCCGACTTCACCCGGCTGCCCGGAGCGCACCCGCACCTGGCGATGGTGCCGCAGGCGGACCTGCTCGGGCTGCTGGCCGAAGCCGGTCGCGCCGAGCCGGCGTTCTCGCTGCGGATGGGCTGCCAGGTGCTGGGCCTGCTCCGTGACGGCGAGCGCGTCACCGGCGTCCGCTACCGCGACGAAGCGGGCGAGGTGCGCGAGCTGCCGGCCGCGCTCACCGTCGCCTGCGACGGCCGGTGGTCGACGGTCCGCCGGGCGCTGGGCTTGCGGCTGCGCGAGTTCACCGTCCCGATGGACGTCTGGTCGGTGCGCGTGCCCAAAACCGGTCCCGGCGACGACGACGACGGCGTGTTCGCGCGGTTCGAGGCGGGCCAGGCCGCGGTGACGATGGACCGCGGCGACTACCACCAGACGTCCTACCTGATCACCAAGGGACAGGATGCCTTGCTGCGCAAGGAAAGCATCGCCGCCTTCCGCGTCCGGCTCGGTTCACTCTTCGGCTGGGGCGAACAGCGGATGGCGGCGGTGCGCTCGTGGGACGACGTCAAGCTGCTGGAGGTCACCATGGGCCGGCTGCCGCGCTGGCACGCCGACGGCGCGCTCTGCATCGGCGACGCCGCCCACCCGATGTCGCCGGTCGGCGGGGCCGGGGTGAACCTCGCCGTGCAGGACGCCGTCGCGGCCGCCACCCTGCTCGCGGAACCGCTGCGCCGGGGCCGGGTGACTCCACGCCTGCTCGCGGCCGTCCGGCGACGGCGGCGGCTGCCGATGGCGGCGGTGCAGCGCAGTCAGCTGGGCGAGCACGCGATGCTGCTGCGCCCGGCGCTGGACGGCACGCTCGACCGCCTGCCGGCGCCGCTGCGACTGGTCCGCCGGTTCCCCGCGCTGGCCGTGGCGACCGCGTACCTGGGCGGCATCGGACTGCGCCCCGAGCACGCGCCCGCGTTCGCCCGTCAGTCCACTTCGGACGGTCCGGGGAAAGACCCCGCCCGCGGCTCCCACCAGGTGTAGTGTCGACAGTACGGGCGTGGTCCGCGCGCCGGCGGCAGAGCCGGCGCCGCGCGCCCGCGCACTCCTCGCTGGTCGGTGGCGGCCGGGACGGAGCCCGCATGAAAACAGAGGAACTGCGCGCGATGAACCGGATCCATGTCGAACGAGCGGCCGGGATCAACGAGAACGTGCGGACCGCGCGGGAAGAGATCGCGCTCGCACTGGCGACCCTCGAACAAGTCGAAGCCAAGCACGATATCCAGGCGCAGTACCAGGTGCTCGCCCGCGCCCGGCACCGGATCGCCGAGGCCTACCGGGCCGCCCGCGGCCTCGACCTGCGCACCGACCTCGACGAGTCGCTCTGGTTCGCCCTCGACGAGGCCGCGCTGTGGCAGGACCAGGAGGCGGAGCGCTACCGGCGGCTGGCCGGCACCCCGTGAAGGCGTCCACACCGCCGGTGCAGGTGCTCCTGCCCGACGGGGTGCTGGCGTGGGCCCGGCGGCTGCGGCCCGGTGACGTCACGGCCGTGATGGCCCTGCGCAGCCGGCTGACCGGGCACGACCACTCCTTCGCGCTGGGCGCGACCCGGCTCACCGAACTCGCCACCCAGCTCACCCACAGCTCCGGCATCGGGCACACCGCGGTCGGCTGTTTCGTGCACAGCCGGCTGATCGGGGTCGCCCGCTACGACGTCCTGGCCGACCCGGCCATGGCCGAGGTGGCGCTGGTGGTCGACGACCGCGTGCCGGCACTCGGGGTGTCGACGATCCTGCTCGAACAGCTCGTCGTCGCGGCAAGTGCCGACGGCGTAAGGAGTTTCCTCGCCGACGTCCGCGCGGAGGACCCCGCGGCGCTCGGCGTGTTCACCGCGCTGGGCCTGCCGTTCCACCTCGAACACGACCGGCCGGCCACGGTCTCACTCGTGCCGGCCTGACCGGCTCGGTGCGTTTTAACGGCTCGGTGTCTTAACGGCCCGGTGTCTTAACGGATCGGTGCGTCGCATTCGGCGAGCAGGGTTTCGACGGTCGCCGAATTTCCGGTTTCCGCCGCGGTTTTCAGCACCCGGTGCGCGAGCACGGGGTCGGTGGCCGGCGGGACGACCAGCAGGACCAGCCGCCGCTCGGGGCCGATCACGGTCACGGTGCCGGCGGGCTGCGACCGGAAGCCTTCCAGGCGCACCATGCGGTCCCCCGGCAGCCGGCGCGCGACCACGTCGTGGTCAATGAGGCTGTATGTGACGTGTTCGACCCGCTTCAGCGGCGACTTCAGCTCGGCCAGCAACGCCGGCAGCTCGGCGACGAAGTCGTCCGAACGCGGCCACCACGCACCGTCGACCTGACCCGACGACGGGCCTTCGGGCTTGAGCCGCAGCCGATCGGCTTCGCCTGGCGCAGCGGTCTTCTCCGGCGCGGTGGTCTCGCTTGGCGCGATTCCCTTGCCCGGGGCGGTGGTTTCAGCTGCGGTCGTGACTGTCCGCGGGCCCGACGGCATGCCGGTGCTCCCGTCCCCGGCCGGACGGACCAGCCGGTCTGGTCGCCCGAGGACGGCACAGGCTCGAACGCCTGCGCGCGAAGTGCTCTGGGGCTCCTTTGAACACTACACCCGCCATGCGCGCGACGTTTTGTGTTAAGACTTGCTTCTAGCAAAGGGGCCAAAGTGCACCAGCTCAGCCTTGGAGTCATCTCCCGGTCGCGCAAGGAAAACGAACGGCGGTTGCCGATCCATCCCCGGCACCTCGAACGGATCGACGCGGATCTGCGCTCGGCCATCTACCTCGAACACGGTTACGGGGAGCGCTTCGGCATCCCGGACGAACAGCTGGCCGGGCTGGTCGCCGGCATGCGCTCCCGCGAGGAGCTGATCGCGGAGACCGACGTCATCCTGCTCGCCAAGCCGCTGCCGGAGGACCTCGCGGAGCTGCGGACGGGCCAGGTCCTCTGGGGCTGGCCGCACTGCGTGCAGGACGACAAGCTCACGCAGCTGGCCATCGACCGGCAGCTGACCGTGATCGCGTTCGAGGCGATGAACCACTGGAACGACGACGGCTCGTTCGGCCTGCACGTGTTCCACAAGAACAACGAAATCGCCGGCTATTCCTCGGTGCTGCACGCGCTGCAGCTGATCGGCTCGACCGGCGACTACGGCCGCCGGCTGCGCGCCGTCGTGATCGGCTTCGGCGCGACCGCGCGCGGCTCGGTGACGGCGCTGAACGCGCTCGGCATCCACGACGTGGACGTCCTCACCGGGCGGGGCCTGTCCGCGGTCGGCTCGCCGATCCACTCCGCGAACATGGTCCACTTCCAGCACGACGTCAACAACCCGGGCGACCCCCGCCGCAGCCACGCGCTGACCGAGCACGGCCGGGTGCCGCTGGCCGGTTTCCTCGCCGAGCACGACATCGTCGTCAACTGCGTGCTGCAGGACACCGACGCGCCGCTGACCTTCCTCATCGAAGAGGACCTGGCCGAGTTCGCGCCGGGCAGCCTGATCGTCGACGTCTCCTGCGACGAGGCCATGGGCTTCAGCTGGGCGCGGCCCACCACGTTCACCGATCCCTCGTTCGTGGTCGGCGGCCACGTCACCTACTACGCGGTGGACCACAGCCCGTCGTACCTGTGGGACTCGGCCAGCTGGGACGTCAGCGAAGCCCTGCTGCCGCACCTGCGCACGGTGCTCACCGGGCCGCCCGCGTGGGAGATCAGCGAGACGGTCCGCCGGGCGATCGAAATCCGCGAAGGACACGTGCGGAACCCGGCGATCCTGGCGTTCCAGCACCGTTCGCCGGACTACCCGCACATCCGCGGCTGACCGGTTCCGGCGCGGGCGGCGGGCACCCGCCCGCGCCGGGGGTCACGCGGGATAGGGCCGCGCGGCCCGCGCCTGCGCGAGCGAACGGGCCCACCACTCCAGCTGGTCCAGCAGCGCCTTCGCGGCGACGGCCGTGGCCGACGCGTCCTTCGGCGAGCCGTTCTCGTCGAAGCAGCCGTGCGCGCCGTGGAAGCTGACGGTCTCCCGGATCGTCACCGCGTGCAGCTCGGCGAAGACCTGCCGCAGGTGCTCGACCGCCCGCAGGCCGCCGGAAATCCCGCCGTAGGAAACAAAAGCCACCGGCTTCGCCTGCCACTCGGCCATGAACCAGTCCACGACGTTCTTCAGCGAGGCCGGGTAGCTGTGGTTGTACTCGGGCGTGATCACCACGAACGCGTCGGCGGCTGTCAGCCGGGCACGCAGGTTCGCGACCTCTTCGGCGACCTCCGGCGCCGGCGTGGACCCGTATCCGGGCATCACCAGCGGCAGCGCGAGATCGGCGACGTCGACCACGTCCACCTCGAATCCGCCGTGCCGGCCGGCCTCTTCGGTGAACCAGCTCGCCACCGTGGGGGCGAACCGTCCTTCCCGGACACTGCCGACGACCACGGCGACCCGGACGGGAGCTTCGGACACTGTTCTCCTCCTGACTTCGCGGCGTGGAAAGGACTTCCCCGCCGTCTTCCGCCAGTCTGAAACTTCAAGCTCCCTTGAAGTCAAGCTCGGCTCGCGGCATGCTTGCGGGCATGACGAAGACCGAGCTGCCCGACCTGAGCGTCGGCGAGCTGTCCCACCGCAGCGGCGTCCCGGCGTCGGCGCTGCGGTTCTACGAGGACGAGCAGCTGATCCGGAGCCGCCGCACCGCGGGCAACCAGCGCCGCTACCGGCGCGACACGCTGCGCCGCGTCACCTTCATCCGGATGTCGCAGCGGGTGGGTATGCCGCTGTCGACGATCCGCGAGGTGCTCGCCCTGCTGCCGGACGACCGCACCCCCACCCGCGTCGACTGGGACCGGATCTCGCAGTGCTGGCGCAAGGACCTCGACGAGCGCATCCGCCAGCTCGAACAGCTGCGCGACCAGCTCACCGACTGCATCGGCTGCGGCTGCATGTCGCTGACGAAGTGCCGGCTGGCCAACCCGGGCGACCAGCTCGGCCGCCAGGGCCCCGGCCCGCAGCGGCTCCCGGACCACCGCTCCGAGGGTTACGCCTGAGCTGGTTCCGTGCCGCTGGGCCGGTTCCGGGCCGCCGGCTCAGCCGAGGAGCACCCCGCGCACGAACGCGGCCTGCCCGGCGTGCTGCAGGTCGTCGGACAGGACGCTGAGCAGCCGCACCCCGAGCGTCACCGGCGGGTCCCAGCCCTCGTCGACCACGCGGTCGAGGGCGGACTCGTCGAGCTTCGAGACCCAGCCGACGGTGTGCTCGTGCACCGCGTCGTAGTAGCCGGTGAGCAGCTCGGGCGAATCGGCTTGCACCGCGGCGACGTCGGCGCTGCTGTGCCCGTAACCGATGTCCGCGGGCGGGAAGGGCAGGCCGAAGCGGCGGTGCCAGTCCTGCCCGGTCCACACCTGCTCGGTGCCCGCGACGTCGGCGACGTGGTCGTCCTGCACCCGCGCGAGGTGCCAGACCAGCCAGGCGATCGAGTTCGCGTCCGGGCCCAGCCGGGCGGTCAGCTGCTCGCCGGTCAGGCCGTCGACGGCCCGGTGCACCACACCCTGGATCCGGCCGAAGCCGTCCACGAGCAGATCGGCCACGTTCATCCGCGTTCCTCCTAGGCTTGATCCTTGTCTGCTACCCCGATCATGCCCCGGGGAAACGACGGTGCCCAGGCCGGGCGCGGAGTAAAGAACGGCCGCGGGTTACGAGCCGATCAGCTGGTCGAAGAACGAGCGGTACCGGCGCAGCGCGATCCGCAGTTCCTCGGTGGCCGGCTCGCCCTGCTGCCATTGCGCTTCTAGATCACCCTTGTGCTCGGCGAACGAGGAAGCCAGCGCGCTGATCACGGCGGCGACCAGCTCGTCGGCGTCACGGACAGCACGGCGCGGGTCGTCCACGAAGCCGGTCTGCACGTTCTGCCAACGGCCGCGGAAGCTCGTCACGGCGTCCTCGTCGAACAGCGGCGGGGCGTTGTCGCTGTCCGCGCGCTGGTCCGCGGTGTGCGCACCCGCCGTTTCCGCGGGTTCTTCAGTGTCCACAATGTCCACCGAGCCTTCGGTGTCCACTCGGAACTGGTGCGGCTCGCCGGTGTCGGCGCGGGTGCCGGTCCCCTGCGCGGTCGAGGCCAGGTCGGCGGTGCTCAGGCCGCGGGTCTCCTGGTCGGTCATGTCAGCGTCCTCCGTTGCGCTCGTGGTTGCCGTCACGTTCACGTGAGGCACCGTTCCCGCCCCGCACGGCGGTCTCCTCGCGCTCGGTCCCGTTCGTCCCGTGAGGACGGTCGCCGCCGTCGGTCAGCAGGTCCTCGAAAACGGTGCGGTAGTGCACCATCGCGTCCCGCAGCTCCTCAGTGGACAGAGCGGTCTCCGCGTGCCGGGTGTGCGTGTCGTGCGCCGCGCGGTAGTGCTTGAGCGTGCTCGAATGCCGCACCGAAAGGTCCGACAGCTGCTGGTCGTAGCCTTCGGTGGGGTAACCGCGCTCGGCCATCAGCGAGACCAGCACCTCGTCCGCCTCGCCGACGGCGCCCGCGGGCTGGTCGACGAACTTCTCCTGGATCAGCGCCCACCGCTGGGAGTAGCGCTCACGGGTGGACGGCGAGAGCGGGTGAATGTCAAGGTCTTGGTGGCGGCGCTCGCGGCCGGCCAGATCCCGTTGTGCCGCACGGGGACTCTCGTTCTCCTCGACCGCGCGGGTGTACTCGGGTCCGAACTTTCGCTGCAGCCGTTTGCGCTGCGTCTCCTGCAGCACCAGCCAGGCCACCGCCGCGATCACCACCACGGCGACCACGACGATGACAACGATCAGCCATGTGGGCATCGCACGAACTCCTTCTCGGTGTTGTCGAAGCCCCCCGTCGGCTGCCGGATTCCCCTTGGCGCGGCGCGGAAACGCGAATCACCGTCAGGCCAAGTGTTTTCGGCCGAGTGGCCGTACCGGCGCCGCCGGATGCGGTACCGTCGAGTCAACAGTGCCGTTCGTTACCAATCCGACGGCAGCCACGGCGGAAACGGGTTCTCCGAGCAGATCGGCTGCAGCCCGTCTCCGCCTACTTTCGTCGGATTAGTAACAGCGCGAACCCGGCGAATCGGGAGGACCACCGTGCACCAGGGCTTGGGCTTCGGCCCGGCGGCGCTCGCCGTGCTGCCGGGGTCCGGCGGCGCCGCCGGGATTCCCATCCCCGGCTGGGTGAGCGCGCTCATCGCCGCGGTCTGCGCGGTCTCCGCCGTGGTGGTCCTGCTGCTGATCGCGCGCAACCGCCGCCGGTGAGGCTCAGCGCAGGTACCGGCTCACCTCGATGAGGTTCTCGTCCGGGTCGCGGAAGTAGACGCTGAGGATCGGCCCGGCCGCGCCGGTGCGCTCCACCGGCCCCTCCTCCACCGGCACGCCCGCGCGGGCGAGGTCTTCCTGCACCTCGTCGAGCGTGTCCGTCGTGATGAGACAGAGATCGGCGCTGCCCGGGGTCGGGCGCCGGGCCTTCGGCTCGAACTCGTGGCCGGCCTGGTGCAGGTTGATCTTGCTGCGGCCGAAGACCAGCGCCTTGCGCCCGCCCTTGAACGTCACCTCGGCCATGCCGAGCACCCGCGTGTAGAACGCGACGGTGGCGCCGACGTCCGCGACGGTGAGCACGAGGTGGTCCAGGCGGTCGATGCGCATCAAGGATCCTTTCGGTCGAAGCCTGCCGGCCGGTCCGCGCCGGGCCGCGCGGGTGCGAGCGCCGGCCCGCGGTGCTGGTCCGCGGGGCCGGCTCAGGCGCGGGTGAAACGCGTGGTGATCACGTGGTCCTTGACCGGTCCGGTGACCACCCATTCCTGGCGCCAGCGGCCGGAGTCGAGCACGGCGTACTCACCGCGGTAGACGTCGTCGCGGCAGGGGTGGCCGGTGGCCCACGCGCCGGTGCTCAGGTCGAGGTCGTGGAAGAACCCGCCGTGGTCGAAGTGCACCGCGGCCCTGGCCCCGCCCGCCGGGTGGTAGAGCAGGGTGCGGCTCATCGGGCCGGTGTAGGCGCCGAGCCGCATGCGGCCGGTCTCGCGGTAGACGAGCACGCCGTCCTCCAGCGCGAAGACCGCCTCGCCGTCCGCCGTGCCCATCGGCTCGCCGTCGGTGGCCACGATGTCGCGCGACAGCCGCCAAGCGCCGGCGAAGTGCGCCGTGAAGTCGGTGATCGCGAAGTGCACCCGGCCATTCTGCGCCCGCGGCCGTAGTCCCGTCCGCCCGAACGGGCATGGATCACAGAACCGCCCACCACGGAGGGTCACCCACGACGTCATGAGCGGGACACTCGTGCCAGGACGGCCAGGGCGGCCGCGCGCTGTCGGACCCCCGGCCTAGAATCGGCCGGGTGGCTCACCCCGACACGGCCATCGCGGCCGCCCCCACGTCTGCGCTCGAAACCCTGCACCGGGTCTTCGGCTACGACGCCTTCCGCGGCGATCAAGCGGAGATCGTCGAGCACGTGATCTCCGGCGGCGACGCGCTGGTGCTCATGCCCACCGGTGGCGGGAAGTCGTTGTGCTATCAGATTCCCGCGCTCGTGCGGCCCGGCGTCGGCGTGGTGATCTCGCCGCTGATCGCGCTGATGCAGGACCAGGTCGACGCGCTGCGAAACCTCGGCGTGCGCGCGGGTTTCCTCAACTCCACGCAGGATTTCGCCGAGCGGCAGCGCGTCGAGGACGCGTTCGTCTCCGGTGACCTCGACGTGCTCTACCTGGCGCCGGAGCGGCTTTCGGTCGACGCGACCGTGCGGCTGCTCGACCGGGGCAAGATCTCGCTGTTCGCCATCGACGAGGCGCACTGCGTGTCCCAGTGGGGCCACGACTTCCGGCCCGACTACCTGATGCTGTCGTCGCTGCACGAGCGCTGGCCGGACGTGCCGCGCATGGCGCTGACCGCCACCGCCACCGAGTCCACGCACAAGGAGATCTCCGCGCGGCTGAACCTCGACGGCGCGAAGCACTTCGTCGCGAGCTTCGACCGGCCGAACATCCAGTACCGGATCGTCGGCAAGGCCTCGCCGCAGAAGCAGCTGCTGGAGCTGCTGCGCACCGAGCACAAGGGCGACGCGGGCATCGTCTACTGCCTGTCCCGCGCTTCGGTGGAGAAGACCGCTGATTTCCTGGTGCAGAACGGAATCCCGGCGGTGCCGTACCACGCGGGGCTGGACAAGCGCGTCCGCGCGAGGAACCAGTCGCGGTTCCTGCGCGAGGACGGGCTGGTGGTGGTCGCCACGATCGCGTTCGGGATGGGCATCGACAAACCCGACGTCCGCTTCGTCGCGCACCTCGACCTGCCGAAGTCCGTGGAGGGCTACTACCAGGAGACCGGCCGCGCGGGCCGCGACGGGCTGCCGTCCACCGCGTGGCTGGCCTACGGGCTGCAGGACGTGGTGCAGCAGCGCAAGATGATCGACAACTCCGAGGGCGACGAGGCGCACCGGCGGCGCCAGGCGGCGCACCTGAACGCGATGCTGGCGCTGTGCGAGACGGTCGAGTGCCGCCGGGTGCAGATCCTCAACTACTTCGGCCAGGCCGGCGAGCCCTGCGGCAACTGCGACACCTGCCTGACCCCGCCGGAGCAGTGGGACGGCACGATCCCGGCGCAGAAACTGCTCTCCACCGTCGTCCGGCTGCGCAACGAGCGCCGGCAGAGTTTCGGCGCCGGGCAGATCACCGACATCCTGCTGGGCAAGACCACGCCGAAGGTCACGCAGTTCCAGCACGAGACGCTCAAGGTGTTCGGCATCGGCACCGAGCTGAAGGAGCCGGAGTGGCGCGCGGTCGTGCGGCAGCTGCTGGCCCAGGGCCTGCTGGCGGTCGAGGGCGACTACGGCTCGCTGGTGCTGACCGAGGCCAGCGCGGAGGTGCTGAACGGCGCGCGGAAGGTCATGCTGCGGCGCGAGCCGGAGCGCGCGGCCGCCGCCCGCTCGTCGCGGACCCGCAGCAAGGCCGCCGTGGTGGAGCTGCCGCAGGAGGCGGCGCCGTTGTTCGAGCGGCTGCGGGCCTGGCGGGCCGCCACGGCCAAGGAACAGGGCGTCCCGGCGTACGTGATCTTCCACGACGCGACGCTGCGCCAGATCGCGACGGAGCGGCCCGGGTCGCTGGAGGCGCTCGGGACGGTCAGCGGGGTCGGCGAGAACAAGCTGGCCAAATACGGCGAAGGGGTGCTGGCTTCGCTCGCCGAGGAGTAAGCGCCGCCGGTCTCGACCGGGGGCGTGGGTAGGGTCGGAAACCGGGATCCCGGACAGCAGGAGGCACCTCGGTGGGCGAGACGAACTGGGCCGGAAACCACGGCTACGCCGCCGAAGCGGTGCTGACCCCGCGCACGACCGAGGAAGTGCGGGCCGCGGTCGAGGCCGCGACCACCGTCAAGGCGCTGGGCAGCCGGCACTGCTTCAACGACATCGCCGACGCGCCCGGTGGAGTGCTCCTTGATCTGAGCGCTCTCAACACCGGCTCTCTGGAAAACCCGGTGGAGATCAACGCCGAGGCCGCCACCGTGACCGTCGGCGGGTCGGCGCGCTACGGCGACTTCGTCGGGCAGCTGCACGAAGCCGGTTTCGCGCTGCCCAACCTGGCCTCGCTGCCGCACATCACGGTGGCAGGCAGCGTCGCCACCGGCACGCACGGCTCCGGACGGCGGCTGCAGGGGCTCGCGTCGGCCGTTTCGGCGCTGGAGCTGGTCACCGCGGACGGCGGGCTGCGGACCTTCTCACGGGAGGCGGACCCGGACGTCTTCCCCGGACTGGTCGTCGGCCTCGGCGCGCTCGGTGTGGTCACCCGGCTGACCCTCGACGTGGTGCCCACGTTCGAGGTGCGCCAGAACGTCTTCGAGGGCCTGCCCTGGACCGCTGTGCACCAGCATTTCGACGAAATCGAGGACGCCGGGTACAGCGTCAGCCTGTTCACGGACTGGACCGGCGACCGGATCGACCAGGTGTGGGTGAAGAGCCGCGTCGAGCCCGGGGCGCCGGTCACCGCGCTCCCCGGGCTGCACGGCGCGGTCCCCGCCGACCGGCCCCGGCACCCGGTGGCCGCGGCCGGCGTGCCGGCCGTCCACTGCACGCCGCAGCTGGGGGTGCCGGGACCGTGGCACGAGCGGCTCCCGCACTTCGCCCTCGCGTTCACCCCGAGTGTCGGGGAGGAGCTGCAGTCGGAGTACTTCGTGCCGTACGGCGACGCGGTGGCGGCGATCGAAGCGGTCCGCGGGCTCGGCGACCAGCTGGCCCCGGTGCTCCTGGTGTGCGAGATCCGCGCGATCGCGGGCGACGACCTGTGGCTGAGCCCGTCCCACGGCGGTGACCGCGTGGCGCTGCACTTCACCTGGCGCCCGCGTCAGCCCGAGGTCGAAGCGCTCCTGCCGCTGCTCGAGGAACGGCTGGCCCCGTTCGGCGCCCGCCCGCACTGGGGCAAGCTCTTCCACAGCAGCGCGCTGTCCGGGCACTACCCGCGGATGGCCGATTTCCGGGCGCTGGCCCATGATCTCGACCCGGGTGGAAAGTTCCGCACGCCGTTCATCCGCCGGACTGTGTTCGGGGAAGCCGGAATCCGGCTCCAGAACCGGCCTCCCCACCACACGCCCTGATCAGAACTGGTTCTCGCCGCCGTCGATGTCCAGGTTCGCGCCGAGGATGAAACTGCTGTCGGCGGAGGCGAGGAAGGCCACCGCGGCGGCGATCTCCTCCGGGCGCCCCATCCGGCCGATCGGCACTCCCGCGGCGAGTTCCGTCTTGGCGGCGGCCGCGTTCGCCTCGCCGACGACCCGGTCGATGCCCGGGGTGTCGATCGCGCCCGGCGAGACCGTGTTGACCCGGATGCCCCGGTCCTTCAGCTCGTTGGCCCAGGTTCGCGCGAGCGACCGGATCGCCGCCTTGGACGCCGAGTACAGGCCGTAGGTCGCCCAGCCGTCGTCGGCGCGGATGGAGGCGTTGAGGATCACCGACGCGTCCGGGTTGAACAGGGGCAACGCCTTCTGCACGGTCAGCCAGGTGCCCCGGACGTTGATGCCGAAGATCTCGTCGTACTGCGCCACCGTGGCCTGCTCCAGCGGCGCGAACGACGCGGTGGCCGCGTTGGCGAACAGCACGTCCAGGCCCCGGCCGCGGTCGCGGACCGCGTCGTACAGCCGGTCCAGGTCGGCCGGATCCGCGATGTCACCCGGCACCGCGATGGCCGCCGGCCCGATCGACGCGGCGGCCGCGTCCAGCTCGGCCTTGCGCCGGCCGACCAGGAACACGTACGCGCCCTCAGCCGCCAGCCGGGCCGCGGTCGCCCGTCCGATCCCGGTGGCGGCGCCGGTGACGACGGCGGTCTTGCCCTCGAGCGTTCCCATGTGCGGAGCTCCCCTTAGTTCGGTATCGATCGGTACTTAAGTCGACCGTAGCACTTCCGGACCGATCGGTACCGAAGGGGTAGAATCCCCGGGGATGGGATCCGCTGAGAAAACTCCGATGGGCCGGCCCCGCGGCTTCGACGCCGACGAGGCCCTCGAGCGAGCCATGCTCGTGTTCTGGGAACAGGGTTACGAAGGCGCCAGCCTCACCGATCTGACCGGCGCCATGGGCATCACCCGCACCAGCATGTACGCGGCTTTCGGCAACAAAGAAGAGCTGTTTCGCAAGGCCATGCAGAGGTACGCCGAGGGCCCCGCCGCCTACGCGGTCCGGGCACTGGAGGAGCCGACCGCCCGGCAGGTGGCCACGGCGTTCCTCACCGGCTCGGTCCGCACGACCACCCGCCCCGGCTGTCCCGCCGGATGCCTGGCCGTGCAGGGTTCTCTGGCGGCCGGCGACCTCGGGCGCCCGGCCCGCGACACACTTGTCGCCTGGCGCGACGAAGCCCGCTCACGCCTGAGCGACCGCTTCCGGCAGGCCGTCGACGACGGCGACCTGCCACCGGAGACCGACACCGGACTGCTCGCCCGCTACCTCATGACCGTGTCGAACGGCATCGCCGTCCAAGCCGCCGGCGGCGCCGCTCGCGAGGAACTCCAGCAGGTGGCCGACGCGGCGCTGCGAAACTGGCCACCCGCCTGACTGTGCCGTCCGACAGTGCTGTCAGTGCCCGGGACGGGGCTTGGTGACGTCGCTGACCTTGCGGACCGCGCCACTGAGCTGGCTGTGGTACTTGCCCTTGGTCTTCTCGTCAACGAAGGTGGCGGCCTTGCCCACGACCTGGTTGACCTTCTCCGGGTTCTTCCGCGCATAGGACTGGACGACGCCCGCCGCGCCCGCCAGGATGGCCAGCCGTTTCATCATTGCCATGAGTGATCCTCCCGTTGTCTCTCGCCCGTTCAACGCCCGGCGGATACCCACGGTTCCCGGAAGCCGAACATTCCGGACATCGCCGCCGTGCCGAGATCAGCTGTGCCGAGATCAACCGACTGTGCCCATATCAACCGAAAACGACGCGACCTCGCGGCGCCGCCCCGGCATGATCACCGGCATGCACGACCTCGCCGCCCTTCCCAAGGCCCACCTGCACGTCCACCTCGAAAGCACCGTGCGCCCCGGCACGCTGCGCGAACTGGCCGACGCCAACGGCGTGTCCCTACCCGGTGAAACGCCGGTGTTCGACGGGTTCCGCGCGTTCGCCGACTACAACTCGCTGATCCGCGCGTGCCTGCGCCGGCCGGAGGACTTCGAGCGGGTCGCCCGGGAGTTCTGCGAAGACGAGTTCACACAGGGCACGCGGTACGCCGAGGTGACCTTCACCGCCGCGTCCCACGGGGAACGGCTGGGGGACCTGGAGATGCCGCTGGTATCCGTCCTCAAAGGACTGTCCGAAGGCGGCGCGCGCACCGGCCTCGAGTGGCGCGTGCTGCTCGACCACTCACGACGGCGGCCGGTGGAGCGGGCCGAGCGGACGCTGGACCTCGCGCTCCGCCACGAGGGCGTGGTGGGCCTCGGGCTGGCCGGCGAGGAGCGGCACCCGCTGAAGCCGTTCGCGGCCGTCTTCGACCGGGCCCGCGAGGCCAGCCTGCACCTCGTCCACCACGCCGGGGAGGACGCCGGGCCCGAAAGCATCCGCGAGGCCCTCGACCTCGGCCACAGCGAGCGGCTCGGCCACGGGATCCGGATCCTGGAGGACGACGCACTGGTCGCCGAGGTGCGCGAGCGCGGCGTCGCGCTGGAGGTCTGCCCGTCGTCGAACGTCACGCTCGGGCTGGTGCCCTCGCTCGCCGCGCACCCGCTCCCCCGGCTCGTCGACGCCGGTCTGGCTGTCACGCTGAACACCGACGTGCCGTCGGTCACCGGCACCACGCTCACCGACGAGTTCACCCTCGCCCGCGCCGCTTTCGGCTACGACGACACCCGCCTGGCCGCGATCGCCGCCGCGGGCGTCACCGCCTCCTTCGCGCCCGAGGCCACGAAAACGGCGCTGCACAAGGAGATCTCGGCCTGGCTCACACCGGGAGCAGGCGCGTGACGAGGGTGCTCAGCTGCTGCACCGTGCGGCACTCGTGCATCTCGACCAGCTCGGCGTAGGCGAGCGCGGCCGAGTCGCCCGTGGACCACAGCGCGCGGCGCTCCGGGTTGAGCCAGAACACGTGCCGGGCGCGGTCGCGGACGGCCCGGAGCGCGTCGAGGTTCGGGTCGCCGCCGTTGGTGCGGGCGTCGCCGAGCACGAGCACGGAGGTGCGCGGGCCGACGGCGTCGAGCCAGCGGTCCGCGAACTGGCCGAGCGCGCCGCCGTAATCGCTGTGCCCGTCCCAGCGCACCACGGCCGCCTCGCTCAGGATGCGCGCGCCGAGGTGCTCCGGGTCGGCCGTGCCGGTGGTGACCAGGTGCGTGACCTCGTCGGTGCTGTCGACGAACGCGAACACCCGGATCTTGCTGAACTGATCACGTAATGCCTGCACCAGCAGCATGGTGAAGTTCGCGAACCCCGCCACCGAGCCGGACAGGTCGCACAGCAGCACGATCTCCGGCCGTCCGGGCCGGCGGTGCCGGTACGCCGGGCGCAGCGGCACTCCCCCGGTCGTCAGCGAGCGGCGCAACGTCCGCCGCAGGTCGATCTGCCCGCGCGTGGTGCGCTTGCGCCGCGCCGCCAGCCGAGTGGCGAGCTTGCGTGACAGCGGCTGCACGGTCCGGCGCAGCTCGGCCAGCTGCGCGCGGCTGGCGATGAGGAAGTCGACGCGGTCGGCGGCGGGCGCGATGGCGTGTTTCGCGACCCGCTCGCGGCCCCGGACCTCCGCCGCCCGGCGGCGGGCCTCCGTGCGTACCTGGCCGCGGAAACCCTCGACGCGGCGGCGGATCTCGTCCCGCGTGAGCCGGTCGGTGAAAGCCTCCTCGGTCTCAGCGCCGCTGCCCGCCCGCATGGCCGCGAGCACCCGCGTGATCAACGTCTGCGGCTGGAGCCGGTCGAGCGTCTGGTGTGCGGAGAAGCCGCCGCCCGGCCCGGACCCGGCGCCGTACTGGCCGAGCATGTCGACCGCGAGCCCGGCGAGCTGCGCCAGCGTCTGCTGGTCGCCCTCGGCGAGCGCGGCGCCCAGCGCGTCCCGCAGCTGTTCGAGGTCCCGCGGCCGGTCCTCGCGTGCCAGCTCCGGCACCCCGACCCCGGCCGGGAAGTACAGGTCGAACGCGGCGTCGAACACCGCCCGCTGCCCGTCCCGGCGCACGAGCGCGGCGGCGAGCCCCTCGCGGACCAGCTCCCGGTCGTCGAACCCGAGCACCTCCAGCGCGGCCGCCGCGTCGACGGTCTCGCTCGGCCCGGCCGGGATGCCCTGCGCCCGCAGTGCCCGCACGAAGCCGGTCAGCCGCTCCGTGACGCCGGGCGCGGTCACGACGCGTCCAGCACCTGGTCGAGTTTCAGCCCGGCCCCGGCCTTGACGATGTCGTCCTGGTGCTTGAGCACGACGCCGAGGCTCTCCCGCACCACCTGCTCGTCAAGCGTGCCGGAGCCCAGCTCCAGCAGGGTGCGCGCCCAGTCGATGGTCTCCGCCACGGACGGCAGCTTCCGCAGGTCCATCGCCCGCAGCGCGGCGATCACGCGGACCACGGAATCGGCCAGCGCGGCGTTGATGCCCGGCACCTTGAGCCGGACGATCTCGCGTTCCAGCTCCTCGTCGGGGAAGCCGATGTGCAGGAACAGGCAGCGCCGCCGCAGGGCCTCGGACAGCTCGCGCGTGGCGTTCGAGGTCAGCACCACGAACGGCTCCCGCGTCGCGGTGATCGTGCCCAGCTCGGGGACGGTGACCTGGAAGTCGCCCAGCACCTCCAGCAGCAGGCCCTCGACCTCCATGTCGGCCTTGTCGGTCTCGTCGATCAGCAGCACGGTCGGCTCGGTGCCGGAGATGGCCGTGAGCAGCGGGCGGCGCAGCAGGAACTCCTCGCCGAAGATGTCGGTGCGCGCGTCTTCCCACGTCTCTTCGCGGCCGGCGGTGATGCGCAGCAGCTGTTTGGCGTGGTTCCACTCGTACAGCGCGCGGGCCTCGTCGATGCCCTCGTAACACTGCAGCCGCACCAGCCGCGAGCCACTCACCGCGGCGACGGCCTTCGCCAGCTCGGTTTTCCCGACCCCCGCCGGCCCTTCGACCAGCAACGGCTTACCCAGCCGATCAGCGAGGAACACGGTGGTCGCCACCGCCGTCGACGCGAGATAGCCGGCCTCGGCCAGCTTCGCCGACACGTCGTCGACGGAGGAGAAGAACCCGGTACCCACGTGACCTCCTAAGCGGTTGCTTACGGGTCATTATGCGGGACACCTCCCCACCCGGGTCCGGCCAGCGCCTCGCGGTCACGACCGGCACGGGTGTACCGGAGTCTCAGATGCCGGGCGGGCGCCGGCGCGGGAACGCCCGCCGGCAGATCGCGCCGTGACGGCGGGCATTGCGGTGCTTCTCCGCACGTTGCGGGTGTGGCATTTCCAGGTAAGCGACTTCACGGACGAGCACCTGGGAGAACTCGTAAGCCGGTTCGTCTTTCGTGCCCAGCGGAGATTTCCGGTTCAGCAGCTGTAACTTTTCGAGCCGATCCAGGCAGCGCCGAAGGTAGTCGATCCGGTCATCGCCGTACTCGCCCGCCGCGGCGATCCCCGCGGCGGTTATGCACCGGCCGAGTACCGCCGCGTCCTTGAGGACAGCCTTGTCGTCCGGGGGCAGTTTTGCCAGCCGGGCGGCCAGTACCCGGCGGACCTGGTCCGGCAGCCGCCCCTCGCGGAACCGGCCATTGCCGATCTCTGCCAGATATTCGAGGGCGAAGAGCGGGTTGCCGCCCACTTTGGCCAGGATCGATTTCTGCCGCGTTTCGTTCCGGTGACCGTTGCCGGACGACGAATCCAGCAGCTGCGCCATCGCCGCGTCCGGAAGAGGCGGCAGGGTCATGACGGTCGAATTGTGGGTCGTGCTGGACCACATCGGATACTTGGCGAACAGTTCCGGGCGGGCGGTGGCGAGGATGAACAGAGCGGCCGGGTCGAGGCTGCGGGAGAGTCGCGCGACGAACTCCAGCGACTGCTCGTCTGCCCGCTGGAGGTCTTCGAAGACCGCGACCACCGTGCGATTCGCGGCGATCCTTTCCACCAGGAAACACAGTGCGTGGAAGGCTTTTCCGAGGTCCGCGATTCGCCCGCGTGGTCCGGCCGGGAGGCGGGCCAGCCACGAAGTCAGCCGCTGACCGAGCTCTCCGGTCCCGGCCAGGCGATGCACGAGGGCGGTGATATCCGCCTCGGCCGGTGCCGGGTGGGTGAGCTGGTGATCGTGGCCGAGGTGGATGAGGCCGGTCAGGATGCCTGCGGCGAGGTCGTGGCCGGAGCCGGCGGCGCGGACGACCAGGACAACGGGACCGGGACTCACGGTGACGTCGCCGGGTCTGCCGCGTGTGCCGTTCCGCGCGCGCACCATCGCGAGGAATTCCAGGACCAGCCGTGACTTCCCGATCCCGGTCTCGCCCAGGACGGTCAGCAACTGCGGCCGGGCACCACGTTCGGCCTGATCCAGCTGGCGGCACAAGAGGTCCACACTGGATTCCCGCCCCACAAAGGGGGCAGCCGCGGATGAGCGAGAAGTCAGGGCGGGGGCTTCGCGCAAGGCTTCGACCTGCCACATCGGGTGCGTGGTTCGCTGTTCCACGCAGCTGATCAGCGCCGCGCTCGCCTCTCGGGTCGCGTCGCAGACCCACACCGTCCCGGGTGGGGCCGCGCTGGCGATCAGCACGCTGGAATTCACCGCGGCTCCGGCGACATCCGGATATCCGGTCCGGTCCGGTGCGTACTTGGCCAGTACTTCACCGGTCGCGACGGCTATCCGGCAGTTCTTCCCGGACGCGGCCGGGTTGCCCGGTGCCCGCAGGCGATCCCGGATCGCCAAGGCGGTGCGTACCGCTCTCGCCGCGTCGTCGTCGTGCGCACTGGGCACCCCGAAGGCCGCCAGGATGATCGGACCGGCCGAGCCTGCTCTGACGCCGCCCTCTTGCTCGACCTCCTCGCGCATCGCCAGGGTGACCTCCCGCAGACGCCGTTCGACCTCTTCCGGATCCTGATCGGGTTCGGCGTGCAGGGCCACGGCCACGATGCTCACCAAACGGCGCTCCACCACCGTTCCCGGGGCCACCGCTGGATGAACGGGCAGAGCGCCGGCAGCCCGGCCGGTGAAGCCGGGCTCGGCGGGGTGCGCGCCTCCGTGCGGATCCGGGCGGCCACCCGGAGGCGGGTTCTCTCCTTCCGATGCCGGCTCCGGGGGCGGCAGGTGCAGGCTCGGGTCGTGGACCAGGATGGCCTGCTCGAGCCGGCGCAGTTCGCGTCCGGGTTCGAGCCCGAGGTCTTGCAGGGTCGCGTCGCGCGCCAGGCGGTAGAGCTGGAGGGCATCGTGCTGCCTGCCCGCCCGGTAGAGCGCGAGCATCAGCAGCTGGCGAAGCCGCTCCCGGTGCGGCTCAGCCCGGCAGGCGTCGGTGAGTTCGCTCAGTGCTTCCCGATGCCTGCCCCGGCGAAGTTCGAGGTCGAAGTACTCCTCTTGGATCGCCGGTCGCAGGGCACGGATCGCCGCGAGCTCCGGCCAGGCGGCACCGGACTCCACCAGATCGGCCAGGACGGGCCCGCGCCACACTCGCAGGGCTTCCTGGAACATCTGCGCCGCGTCGTCGGGCCGGCCCAGGCCCGTCTGGGTGCGGGCGGCCTGCGCCAGCGCTTCGACCCGGCCGAGGTCGAGGTGCTGCGGGGCGACCCGCAGGAGGTATCCGGGAGCCTGCGTGAGCAGGTCGGTCCCGCCATCCGCGGCGAGCACACCGCGCAGGCCGGAGATCGCGTTCTGGATCATCTTGCGCGCGGTCGGGGGAACCTCGGCCGGCCAGAGCGCGGTGAGCAGCTCGCTGGTCGCCACCGGCTGGTTCGCGTGGAGCAGCAGGTAGGCCAGCACCCACCGTTGCTGCGCCCCCCTGAGCGATACCACGGACCCTCGATCGAGCACTTCAAGCGAACCCAGCACGCCAAATTCCACAGCCGTTCCTCAGCGTAGACAGACGGCGACTCAAGTGAGTATCGGCCGTCGAATTCATCGGATTAACTCGTTTGGCTCAACGCGAAAGATCTATTTTTCACCCGGCTCGCCGGTGTGGCAACCGATCTGTTCGAGGGTTGCCCTTTTCTCTCTGATGCCCGCTTCGCATGGTGGCCGCGCCACCGTCGCCGAGTTCGGACATCAGGTGTGAAATGTACGATCACTGTCCGGTTTCTCGCCGGGGCGGCGGGCCGGGGGCGCCCTCCCCGGTCATCCTCTGGTAATCGGGGCGATTGCCGGAGGATGGAGATCATTCGTTGCGGACGGTGATCACCCGTCCATACAGTGGCCTCGGAGGCACTACGGTGGGAGGAGGGCTTGTGCCAGAAATCCGGTTCCGTGAATCGATAGCAATCCACTGAAAGGTGAGAAATGACCATCGAGCACGTTGAAAACCCCACGCAGAACGTTTCCGGTGAGAAGAACGTAGCTTTCCAGAATTTCCTCGCGTCCATCGTCTCACTCAATGGCCCGGCCCTGCTGACGGAACTGGACGAGGCGGAGAAGACGTTCCCCGCCCTGGTCAGCGCGGTGAAGTACATCTGTTTCCAGATGTCGGCGAGCGCGGTCGCGGGCAGCACGTCCCGGCGCGGGAACGTGGTCGCCGATTGCGGCCCGGCGGTCGCCGAGTTCGTGATCAACGCGGCGAACTCGGTCGTGCAGAGCCCGGACATGGCCCGGAGCCTGACCGCGAAGGTGAATTCAATCTACATGCACGGGCAGACCGAGAAGTCCGTCAAGGAAGGGTACGTGGTCGAGGCCAGGCTGATCGGCGATCCGGTCCGCTGACGGCCCGGCCGGGGAACTCCCGGTGACGAAGAACGCACCTTGAGCAGGTCGATCTCGCCGGTCCGGCCGGGCCGGCGAGGTCGCCGCACCGCACATCGTCCCGCGCGGCCGCTACCCGAGCGGTGCGGCCCGAACACCGCGGTCATGGGCCAATGCCTGCTTCCGGAAACGCAAGGAGTTCGCGGCATGACGATGACAGAGACAGCGGCAGAGACCCCGGTCGCACGCCCGGCGGTGATGCCGGGCCTGCCCTACTTCGGCGGTATCGCCCGGATGAAGTCCGATCCGCTCGGCTACCTCCGAGAAGCGAGCGGGCGTGGGCCGGTGGTCCTGCTCGGCCGCCTGGACCGGAGATCGTTCTACCAGGTCAACGACGCAAACCTGATCCGGCAGGTGATGACGGCGCCGAGCACCGACCTCGGCATGACCCGCACGACCGACGTGCTCAAGGCGCTGTTCGACAAATCCGTGTTCACCCTGCAGAACGATGCCTGGCGCCGGCGCCGCGCCGAACTGCAGCCGGCCTTCCGGACCTCGACCATGCCGGAACTGTTCGACGTGGCGGCCGGTGAACTGACCGGCGCACTGGACCGGTTCGAGGCGGCGGCCGGGGCTGGGGAGCCGGTGGACTTCACCGCGGAGATGCTCGAACTCGTCCAGCGGGTGATCGTGCGCATGATGTTCGGCGTGGCGGTGCCGGGCACCGGCGAGCGGCTGGCGCGGGCGTTCGACTACGGGCTGAGCTACCGCCAGCGACGGCGCTGGGCACTCGTCAAACCCCCGTTGTGGGTCCCGACTCCCGCCAACAACCGCTTCACCTGCGAACTCGGGCAGCTCAACCGGCATATCACCTCGATCATCGGTGCCCACAGGGCCGAGCGCAGCGAGCGCGCCAGCCTGCTGTCGATGCTGATGAGCTGCCGGGACACCGAGACCGGCGAGAGCTGGACCGACGACCAGCTGCTGGCCGAGCTGAAGACGATCTTCAACACCGGCTGGCTGACCACCACGAACTCCCTGGTGTGGCTGTTCGACCTGCTGGGCAGGCATCCCGGGGCCGAGGCCAGAGTCGCCGCCGAGGTGGCCGAGCTGGCGCCGGACCGCCCGCTGGAGTTCGCCGATCTCAAGGCACTCCCGTTCACCGAGGCGGCGATCATGGAGACCATGCGCCTGTACCCGCCGGGCTGGCTGACCAGCAGGCGGGTGCTGCGCCCACTGACACTCGGCGGTGTGCCGCTGCGGCGCAACACCGTCATCATCGTCGCCCAGTTCTCGCTGCACCGGGATCCCCAGTACTGGGAACGGCCGGACGAGTTCGTCCCCGACCGGTTCGAGGCCGGCAGCCACGGCGGCGCGCACAAGTTCGCCTTCCTCCCGTTCGGCGCGGGACCGCGGGTCTGCATCGGACGCGGAGTGGCCATGATGGAACTGCTGATGATCGTCGCGATGCTGCTCCGGCGATTCCGCTTCAGCCCGGTGGACGACGCCCCCGCGGTCCTCGAACCGCTCTCCGTGCTGCGGCGCAAGGATCCGCTCAACCTGCACGTGGAGCGGCGCTGAGCGCAGCGGCCGGGCAACGGCGCCCGCGGAGTTCGCCCGGCCGCGTCGCGAAGGAATCGCTTCGGCCGGACCGATCCACCGCGGCGCGGCCCGGCCGGGACGTCCGGAAGGGAAATCGGTGTGCCGACGCGACATCCTCCTGCCACCGCGCGGGCCTCGGCGGTGGCCGGCTCCGCGGTCCGCTGGTTCCGGTCGCGGTGCGCGCCGCTGGCGTATCCCGCCTACCGCAGGTACTGGACCGGCCGGGTGCTCTCGGCCGCGGGCTCGGCGACCTCGCCGGTCGCGGTCGCGTTCGCGGTACTGCACCGGGGTGGCTCCGCGGCGGAGCTGAGCTGGGTGCTCATCGCCAACGTCGCCGCGCAGATCCTGTTCCTGCTCGTCGGCGGGGTTTTCGCGGATCGGATGCGGCGGGGGCGAATCCTGGTCGTGGCCAACCTGCTGGCGGGTGGCACCCAGGGCTGTGCCGGGCTGCTGGTGCTCACCGGGCAGGTGCAGGTGTGGCAGCTGGTCATGGCGTCGTTCGTGTCGGGTACCGCGGAGGCGTTCATCGGACCGGCGGCGCAGGGCACCGCGGCGAACCTGCTGCCCGCGCCCCTGGTGCGCGAGGGGACCGCCTTGATGCGGTTGTCGTTCAACCTGTGCAAGACGGCGGGTCCGGCGCTCGGCGGGGTGACGGTGGCCCTGGTGGGTGCGGGCTGGGCGATTGTCTGGGACGCCGGCACCTTCCTCGCCGCAGCCGTGATCCTGTCCAGCTTGCCTGCCGCCGCGGCGCGAGTCCGGAAAGGACGGTTCGCCGTCCAGTTGTGGGAAGGGTTGCGGGAGTTCGCCGCGCGTCCCCGGCTGTGGGTGCTCGTCGTGCAGATCTCGTGTGCGGTACTGGGCTGGCTGGTCGGGTTCCCATTACTGGGACCGATTTACGCGGGACAACGGCTCGGCGGGCCGGTGGCCTGGGGCGACATCGCGGCGGGCTACGCGGCGGGCCTGCTGGCGGGCTCGCTGATCACGCTGGCGTGGCGGCCGCGGCGGGTGGGGATGGTCGTGAGCCTGAGCTTGGCCTCGATGGCGGTGCCCCTGGTGGCCATGGCCACCGGGGCGGAGCTGCCGGTGGTGGTCGCGAGCGCGGTGCTGACCGGGGCGGGCCTGGACATCGGGATCCAGACCTACATGGCCTACCTGCAAAGCTGCGTACCCGATCGGCTGCTGGCGCGGATGACGTCGCTGAGCGCGCTGGGCCAGCTGCTGCCGGTTCCGTTCGGCTACCTGGTGGCGGGCCGGTTCACCGACGCGGTGGGGATCGGCCCGATGCTGGCCGGGTGTATCGGGGTGATCCTGCTGTCGGCCGTCGGACCGCCACTGTTCCTTCGCGAGACACGGCGGCTGCGGATCGCCGGGGAAAGGGAGCGCTGACCATGAACAGATTCGGCGAGCTGCGCGGTCGCGCGCGAAACCACCTGCGGACACTCGGCGCCGGCTACCTCGCCCGCGACCCTCTGGCGCTGCTTCAGTTGCGGCCCGGACGCGTTGCCCCGTATGCGATCTACGCCCGGATGCGCGCACAGGGCCCGCTGCTGCCCGCCAGTACGGGTGGCTGGGTCACCGCCAGCCACCGGGTATGTGACGCGGTGCTACGCGACCGGCGGTTCGGCACCCGCTCCCCGCGGTACGACGAGAGCACCGGCGCGCTGCGGGATTTGTCGCTGCTGGGCATGAATCCGCCGGACCACACGAGACTGCGGCGTCTGGTGCAGCCCGCCTTCAGCCCGAAGCTGATGACGGGCTTCACCGATCGGATCGAGCGCACGGTGGATGGCCTGGTGAAGCGCGCGAGCGGGCTTGGCCGGTTCGATCTGATGACCGAGATCGCCATGCCGCTGCCGTTCTCGGTCATCACCGGGCTGCTCGGCATCGCGGGCCCGGACGTCGAACGGCTGATGCCGAAGTCTCCCGGCGGGGAAATCCGCGCACTGCGGCACTTGCTGGAGGCCGGCGACGCGAGGGCGTACGAGTTGCTGCGGGACCTGTTCGAGCGCCGGCGCCGCGAGCCGCGCGACGACCTGATCAGCAGGCTGGTCGCGGCCGAGGGCGAGGGCATCGACTCGGCGGAAATGGTTCCGTTGTGCGGTTTTCTCCTGGTCGCGGGGATGGAGACCACGGTCTACCTGATCGGCAACGCCCTGCTGGCCCTGCTGGACCGGCCCGAGCAGTGGGAGCTGCTGTGCGCCGACCCGGCCCGGTGGGCACCGGCCGCGGTGGAGGAGGCGCTGCGCTTCGATCCGCCGGTGCAGCTGACCTCCCGAACCGCGCTCGAACCGGTCGAACTCGCGGGCGTGCCGTTGTCCGCGGGCATGCGTGTGCTCACCCTGTTCGGGGCCGCGAACCGGGATCCGGAGGTCTGGGACCGCCCGGACGAGTTCGACCTGTGCCGCCCGGCCGCGGCCGAGCACCTCGGGTTCGCCAGCGGGATCCACTACTGCGCCGGCCGGCCGCTCGCGCTTCTGGAAGCGACGATCGCGCTGCGGACGCTGGCGGAACGGATGCCCGGGCTGGTTCGGAACGGGCCCGTCCGCCGCCGGAATTCCACCACCATGCGCGGACCGCTCACCCTGCCGGTCCGGATCGGCGGCGCCGTGCGTACCGCGCGGCGGGGTGCCGGAGGCGTCCCGGCCGCACCCGAGGTGCCCGGCCCCGGTTGCCCGGCTTCCCGGCTGGGCGGGAGGTCCTCGTAGTGGGGCCCGGACCGGACTTTCGATCAGTGGGTGCGGGTGACGATGAGCCGGGCGAGCGTGGTCAGTTCCGCTGCCGCCCGGGCAGTCAGGTCGAGTGCGGCCAGTTCGTCGAGCCCCTCGGTCAGCAGCGCCTCGGCCCGGGCCTGGCTCCACGCCCGCCCGCCGGCCTGCTCGACGAGCTGGGCGGCGCGCACCAGTTCGCCGTCCACGAGTGCCGTCCGGCGGCGGTAGAGCATGGACAGTTCGGCACCGGCGCCCGTGCCGGAGGTCAGCGCCGCCACCACCGGCAGCGTTTTCTTGCGGCTTTGCAGGTCGGAGTACACCGGCTTGCCGGTGACCCCCGGGTCACCCCAGATGCCAAGCAGGTCGTCCACGTGCTGGAAGGCCAGCCCGAGCGCTTTGCCGAACGCGCCGAACCTGGTCACGGTTGCGGGACCGGCCTGCGCCGCCACCGCGCCGAGCGCGCAGGCCGCGCTGATGAGCATCGCGGTCTTGCCTTCGGCCATGGCCGAGCATTCGCCGAGCGTGACTTCCTCGCGCTGCTCGAAGTCGAGGTCCGCGGCCTGGCCCGAGATCAGCTCCAGCACCCCGGTCGCGAGCAGCTGCGCGCCCGATGTCCCTTGCGGGAAGAGGATTTCGAAGGCCAGGCCGAGCAGCGCGTCGCCGGTGAGCACGGCCGGTCCCTTGCCGAAGACGGTCCAGGCCGTCGGCCGGTGCCGCCTGGTGCGGTCGCCGTCCATGACGTCGTCGTGCAGCAGCGAGAAGTTGTGCACGAGCTCGACCGAGACGGCCGCGGGCAGCGCCCCGGCCGGGTCGCCGCCCGCGGCCTCCGCACACAGCACCACGAGGGCGGAGCGCAGTGCCTTGCCGCCGCCCGCCCGTGTCGGCGTGCCCTGGCCGTCCCACCAGCCGAAGTGGTAACCGGCGATCCGTCGCAGCTTTTCCGGCAGCCGTTTCACCGCGGCCCGCAATGCCGGATCGAGCAGCTCCTTGCTCCAGGCCAGAATCTCGGCCGCCGGGCGGGCCGAGCTGTGCGAGTTCACGATGGTCATGATGGGCCCATCCGGGGTGTCGTGGAATATTCCAAGCGTTTTTCCGCGGTACCGCCAACCGGGCTATTTTTCCGGAAATCAATGGCCGATTCCGAGACAGGCGGCGCCGGACCGCGCATTCCAACTTCTTTGCCGTACAAGACTGGTTGGCTTCAACCCTACACCGGAAGACGAGGTGCCAGCCAGTGTCCGAAGCTGCCAGGCAAAAGGTGCACGGACGCGAGTAAGGATGGGCAACGATGAGTACCGGAGGTGGGTGAAAAACGATAGTATTAATGGAGTCGCTATTCGCACTTCGGCCATCTTGCCGACCTTTCGTCCTTTGTGGAATAGGGGAGAAATGCTGGGAGAAGGAAGCGCTTCCATGGGGCGTTTTGAAAACTATGAGAACTTTATGGCCGCGGTGATCGGACTCGACGGGAAGGCGTTGGTCGAGCAGTTGCGGGAGGCGCGGGAGGCGTTTCCGGAGCTGATCACCGCGTTCACCTACCTGAGCATCCACGCCTCGGCGGCGGTGGTCGCGGGGAACACGTTCCGCCGCGGCAACCTGCTCGCGGACTGCGGACCGGCGGTGGCCGAACTCGCCGTGCACGCGGCGAACGCCGTCGTCGACACCCCGGACCTGGCCAAGGGGGTGATGTCCCGGATCAACGCGCACTACCTGCAGGCCGCCATGGAGAAGTCGCTGGAAGACCGGCACGTAGTCGTGCCCACCCTGGCCGACCCTTCGGTCATCTAGCCCGGACCACGACCGAATACCGAGATGAGGAGCGCGATGAACCCGATCACTCTCGTCGATCTGGCGAGACTGTTCCACGCGGCGGTCACGGCCGATCCCGCCGTGCCGGCGGAACTGCCCGGCGGTGTCCCGCGGGCCGAGCGTGAGCGGGTCGGTGCGGTCCTCACCGCCCTGCTCGCCGATCCGGAGGACGAGCGGATGCTGCGGCTGCCGCTGACCGGCACCGACATGGTGGACTTCGAGATCCCGGTGGAGGTCGGGCCCAAATGAGCACTTCCGTGAACGACGCCGTCGACTGGGATCTGGCCGGGTACGCCGTGTCCTACCCGGCTTTCCAGGCACATCCTGCGATCAAGGCGGAGTTCGCCCGGTCGTTGGAGAAACGCACGCGGCTGTGGGAGCCGGTGCTGAGTCTGCTCGCCACCGAGTTCGGGCACCGTCCCTCGGAGGCCTCCGCCCGGCTGCTGGGCGGATGGTTCGCGATGGTCCATCTCTCGGCACCGATCGATCAGCTGGTGGACCGGGATCCGATGTCCGACCAGTGGCGGGAACTCGGCGGGGTCGGCGCCATCGAGCTCGTGCTCGCGCTCAAGGACCAGATCTTCCGCGCACCGCTCGCGGCGCTGAGCCAGGACGACGACGCCGAGGCCCGGCATCGGGTGTCGCTCGCGGCGGTCGAGCTCGGCTCGTCGTGCCTGACCGCGACGATCGGAGAGTACCTCGACATCGTGGGCTATTCGGAGCTGCGTTCCGCCCCGCCCTACCCGGTCCAGGCCGGCGCGCGGGTCACCTTGTTCTACGAGAAGCTCGTCGGCTGGAAGTCCTCGGTCATCTACGAGTGCCTGCTGCGTTGCGCGGCCCTGATGATGGGGGCGCCGGAGAAGACCGTCGAAGCGCTCGCGATCTTCGGCCACCACATCGGATTCGCGGTGCAGGTCCTCGACGACGCCGGCGGGGTCTGGGGCGGCGGCGACGATCTGGAGAAGGACCCCGTCAAGGTGATCTCACCGCTGGCCTACGCGCTGTCGGTCGAGCATCCGCGCCGTGACGAGCTCGTCGAACTGCTGCACACCCGCACCGAGGACCGGGATGTGGCCGCGGTGCGTGACATCCTCGACGGCATCGAGGCCAGGGCCTTTCTCGAGTTCGTGATCCGGGAACGCGTCTCGCGGGGGGTGAGCGCGGTCGCCGAGGTGGCACCGGCGCTGGTGGTTCCCTTGCAGCACTGGGCGGACGGGTACTTCCGGCGGACGTCGGAGGCAGTCCGGTGATCAAGGCCGGGGCATCGCCCGCACGGACCTCGCGTGCGGCGTCGATGGTGCGGTTCCCGCATTTCACCGGCGTCGTCAGGATGAAACGGGATCCGATCCGTTATTTCCGCGAGGCCGCGGGCAAGGGACCCGTGGTGCTGCTCGGCCGGGTCGGCCGGCGGCGTTTTTACCAGATCAACGATCCGGCGCTGGTGCGGTCGGTGATGACCGCACCGCGCGAGGACGTGGGGATGACCCGGACCACCGACATCCTCGCCGCGCTGTTCGGCGACTCCGTGTTCACGATGCAGGGTGAACGCTGGCGTCGGCGGCGCGACGAGCTGCAGCCCGCGTTCCGCACGTCGAACCTGCCGGAGTTGTTCGGAACGGCGGCGGGTGAGGTCGCCGAGACCGTCGGCCGGTTCGCCGAAGCCGCCGAGACCCGCGGATCGGTCGACTGCAGTGCCGCCATGCTCGATCTGCTGCAGCGCATGATCGTGCGGATGATGTTCGGCGTGGCGGTACCGGAGACCGCACGGCAGCTGAGCGAGGCTTTCGACTACGGGCTGGAATACCGGCAACGCCGCCGGTGGTCCTTGCTCAGCCTGCCGCTGTGGTTCCCGAGCCCGGCCAGCGCCCGGTTCAACGACGGGGTACGCCGGCTCAACGGCAGCATCCGGGAAATCATCGAGGACTACCGGGCGCATCCGCCTGAGCGGGCCGGTCTGCTCAAGATGCTGATGGAGTGCCAGGACGACGAAACGGGTACCGGCTGGACCGACGACGAGCTGCTGGCCGAGGTGAAGACGACGTTCATCGCCGGCTGGCTGACCACCTCCACGGCGGCGATCTGGCTGTTCGATCTGCTCGCCCGGCACCCCGAGGTCGCGGCCCGCGTCGTCGCCGAACTCGACACGCTGCCGGCGGACCGGCCGCTGGCGTATGAGGACCTGCACGATCTGGCTTACGTCGAGGCCACGATCCTCGAGGCGATGCGGTTGTTCCCGCCGGGCTGGCTGCTCAGCAGGCGGGCCCGGCGGACGTTCCGGCTCGGTGATCTCCGCGTCCGGCGCCGTGCGGTGCTGCTGGTGTCGCCCTATGTCCTGCACCGGGATCCCGCGCACTGGCGGGAGCCGGACCGGTTCGATCCCGGCCGGTTCCACGACCGCTCACACGGCGAGGCGGGACGCGCCGTCTTCCTCCCGTTCGGCTTCGGTCCCCGGGTGTGCATCGGCCGCGGAGTGGCCATGATGGAGCTGAAGATGGTGGTCGCGACGCTGCTGCGCAATTTCCGGTTCACACTCGCCGATCCGGCGCCGGCCAGGTTGAATCCGGTCTCCTTTCTCCGCCGGGCCGATCCGCTGATCCTCGATATAACGCCTCGTTGAGGCCTGGTTCCGACTCCACCGACGAAAACGGTATGCCGTCCAGCAGAAGGGGGCTCGAAATGAGCAAGGTCACGTTGAATTCACCGGCGCAGGAGATCACCGGGAAGGCCGTCGTCGATTCCGAGTACGAGAAGGAAGTCGCCCGGATGTACGACGGGAAGCAGGAGGATTTCAACCTGCTGCTCGGCAAGGACACCAAGCTGGTCCACCACCACTTCGGGATCGGGGACTTCGACCGCTCGCCCGGCGCCCTGCGGGACGAGGACGAGATCCAGCGCAGGCTGCACGAACTGGAGAACGCCCAGACCGAGCGGCTGCTCGACCTGCTCGCCGGACTGGGGCCCGAGCACCGGGTCTTCGACGGCGGATCGGGCCGCGGCGGCACGGCGTTCATGGCGCACGAGCGCCTGGGCTGCTCCGTGGACGGCGCCACGATATCCCAGTACCAGAGGGAGTTCGCCGAACGCAGCGCGCGTGAACGGGGGTGCGCGGCCGAGGTTCGCTTTCACTTCATGAACATGCTGCGCACCGGCCTTGGCACCGCGAGCATGGATGCCGCGCTGACCAACGAGACGACCATGTACGTGGCCGATCTGACCGCGCTGTTCCGGGAGTTCGCCCGGATCGTCAAACCGGGCGGGCGTTACGTCTTCGCCACCTGGGCGATCGACGAGAGCGGTTCGGCCGGCGAGACCATCGCCGCGATCGACCGGCATTACGCCTGCACCATGCACACGCGCGAGGCCTATCTCCGGGCCCTGCTGGACTCCGGTTTCGTGCCCTACCACGTGGCCCAGATGGACGTGGACGCGTTGCCCTACTGGGAACTGCGCCAGCGCAGCGAACACAGCGATACCATCGAGAAGCTTTTCATCGATGGTTACCACGCCTCTTCGATCGCGTATCTCATGGTGGCCGCGGAACGGGTCGGAGGATGACTCCGGACGCACTGCTGGCGGACTTCGACGGCGAGCTGTTCCGGTTCCTGCACCGGGCGCAGCCGAAGTCGGGCACCTTTCGCGAGATGGTCAGCTATCACCTGGCCTGGCGTTCCTGGGACGACGCCGAACCGGCGGTGGCCGACGCGGGGGGCAAGCGGGTCCGGCCCCTGCTGGCGCTGCTGACTGCGCAGACTGTCTCGGGTGATCACCGCGCGGCGCTGCCGGCGGCGATCGCGGTGCAGCTCGTGCACGATTTCAGCATCATCCTGGACGACATCATGGATCGTGACCGGGTGCGCCGGAACCGCCCGTCGCTGTGGGTCGGCTACGGGACCGGGCAGGCGATGACGGCCGCCGCCGGTCTCTACGTGATCGGTCTCGACGCACTGCAGGACTATCTCGACACCGACGTGCCGCACCGGGAGTTGCGTGGTCTCACCAGGACCCTCCTGGACAGCTGCCTGGAGATGGCCGACTCCCAGCACCTCGATCTGGACTGGGAGAAGCAGTTCGGCATGACGCTCGACCAGGTGCGCGCGGTCGCGCTGGGCCGCTCCTGCCTGATCCGGTGCGGGGCCGAGCTCGCGGCCGACGTCAGTACCTCGGACCCGGAGGTCCAGGCGGCCTTCCGCGAGTTCGGCGCGTTGCTGTCCACCGCGTTCTCGATCATCGATGATCACCGGGGCCTGTGGGGCGACGAACTGCGCAACGGCAAGCCACTGCGCAGCGACATCCGCCAGCACAAGAAGACCTTCCCGATAGTCGCGGGCTACCTGCGCTGTGATCCCGTCCGGCAGCGGCGGATGCGGGACTTGCTCACCGGTCCCGAACTCGGCGACGCCGAGGTCGCCGCCGTCATGGACCTACTGGACGAAGCCGGTGCGGAGGAAGCCACCACACGGGAGGTGCGGCGCCTGTCCGGTTTGGCGCTGGAATGCCTGCATCGGCCGGCACTGGCGCAGTTCGACGTCTCCGATCTGGCCGGGCTGACCGAGAACCTGCTCGGTGGGCCGGCCACCACCACTCACCCTGTTCGGCAAGGAGGATCCGCATGATCACGCACGCACCTGAGCAGGCCGGGCCGCCGTTCGCGACCCTGCCTCCACTGACCTCGGCCGGACTGCCCGCCTTCGCCGACGCCATCGAAGAAGCTTGGCAGCGGCATCCGGTCCTGGTGTTCCACCAGTGCGAGCTGACCCCCGCCGACCTGGTCGCGTTCGGCGCGATCTTCGGTACCCCGGTGCCGGTGCCCCCGCAGGAGGGTGTCGTCGACACCACCGGGCTCCCACCGGAAATCATGATCATCTCGAATATCGTCGAGCAGGGCAGGCGGGTCGGCCATCTGGGCGGCGGGGACCTGAGCTGGCACACCGACATGTGTTACGTGCCGGAACCCGCGGTCGTGAGCGCGCTCTACGCTCTGGAGGTCCCGGAAACCGGTGGCGACACCTGGTTCCTCGACATGGCCGCGATCTACGACCGCCTGCCGGCCGGCCTGCGCGACCGGATCGAAACCCTGTCCTGCAAGCACGACGACAGCTACACGGCGGCGGGAGAACTGCGGCACGGCCGCGACCCGGTCCTCGACATCACCACCTCCTCCGGTGCGGTGCACCCGCTCGTGCGTACCCGGCCCGGGAGCGGCCGGAAGGCGCTGTACCTGGGCCGCCGGCTGAACGCCTACATCCCGGGGCTGTCGCTCGCCGAGTCCGACGCGCTGCTGGACGAGTTGTGGAGCTACTGCGGTGATCCCGCCGCGGGGTGGCCGCACCGGTGGCGGGCCGGTGACCTGGTGGCCTGGGACAACCGGGTGATGATGCACCGCCGCGACGGGATTCCGGAGAGATCGCGCCGGCTGATGCAGCGGATCCAGGCGAGGTGATCGGTGAACACGACTTCCGCGGCAGGGAAGGACCCGGCACTGGACGCCGACTTCGTCATCGACGCCCTGCTGGCCCGCGACTACCGCGAAATGGCCGCCGTCCCGTGCAGTTACCTCAAGCCGCTGCTCGAACGTGCCGCGCGGCGGCCCGAGCTGGGCTATTTCCCGGCGACCTGCGAGGGCGAGGCGGTCTCGGTCGCCGCCGGCGCCTGGCTTGGTGGCCGCCGGGTAGTGGTCGCCATGCAGAACTCCGGCCTGGGTGACGCGCTCAATCCGCTTGCCTCCCTGTGCCTGCCTTACGACGTGCCGGTCCTGCTTTTGGTCTCGGTACGCGGCGAGCCGGGCACGCGGGACGAACCCCACCACGACGTCATGGGCCGGACCACGGCCCGGATCCTCGCCGAGGTGGGGATCGATCACGACTGGCTGCCCTCCGATCCCGATGGTTTCCTGGACGCGCTCGACGAGGCCGAGCAGACGATGGACCGCACCCGCAGGCCGTACTGCCTGCTGGTCCGGAAGGACACTTTCCGGGAGCGTCGGGCCGTGGACAGGGTGCAGGCACCGGCCGCCCGGGAGGCGCTGAGCCGGTCCGAGGCCATCCGGTGGCTCCGGCAGCGGTTGCCCGAGGAGCAGGTGATCGTCACGACGACCGGCCTGACCGGCCGGGAACTCTACGCGGCGGGTGACCGCACGAGCCATCTCTACCTCAGCGGCTCGATGGGATGCGCGGGGGCGGTCGGCCTCGGCATCGCACGGTCGGGCAGGCAGCCGGTCGCCGTGTTCGACGGGGACGGCGCGGTCCTCATGCGGTTCGGCACACTGGTCAGCGCCGCCGCTTCGCGAACGCCGGATCTGCTGCATATCGTGTTCAACAACGGCTGTTACGACTCCACCGGCGGCCAGCCGATCCAGGGGCCGGTACCGTTCGCACTGACCGCCGAACTGCTCGGCTACGCGGCGTCGGCGCGCTGTACCTCGCTCGCGCAGTTGCAGCAGGCGTACGAGAAGGTGATGGCCCAGCCGGGTCCCCGGTTGCTGGAGATCCAGGTGACGACCGATCCGGTACCCGCGCCGCGGGTGCCGCTCGCTCTCCCGGAGATCGCCACGCGCCTGCGCGCTTTTTCCGCGCTGTCCGCCGCCGGCGAGGAGGAGGCCCAATGAGCGTCACCAGCCGGGCACTGCCCAAGACGTCCCAGCTACGGCGCCTGCTCCAGCGCCCGGAGCTGAGTTTCCTGATGGAAGCGCACAACGGCCTGTCCGCCAAGCTGGTCGAGGAGGCCGGTTTCGAGGGCATCTGGGCCAGCGGCCTGTCGATCTCGGCCTCGCTCGGACTCCGGGACAGCAATGAGGCCAGCTGGACCCAGGTCCTGGAAATCGCGGAGTTCATCAGCGATGCGACGACGATTCCCGTGCTGCTCGACGGCGACACGGGTTACGGCAATTTCAACTCGGTACGGCGCCTCGTGCGCAAGCTGGAGCAACGCGGAGTGGCCGGGGTCTGTATCGAGGACAAGCTTTTTCCGAAGATGAACAGCTTCGTGCGCGGCAGTGGGCAGCAGCTGGCCGAGATCGGTGAGTTCGCCGGGAAGATCGAAGCCGCGAAGGCCGTGCAGCGGGATTCGGACTTCGTCGTCGTGGCCCGCACCGAGGCGCTGATCGCCGGCCACGGCCTCGCTGAGGCGCTGCGCCGGGCCGAGGCGTATCGCCAGGCGGGCGCCGACGCGATTCTCATCCATTCGGCGCAAGCGGACGCGAGCGAGGTACTGGCGTTCAAGGCGGAGTGGGGTGAGCGCCTTCCGGTCGTCATCGTCCCCACGAAGTACTACCGCACCCCGACCCAGGTCTTCGCCGAACACGGGTTTTCCACGGTGATCTGGGCCAATCACCTGATGCGGTCCGCGCTGCAGGCGATGCGGATCACCGCGACGAGGATTTTCACCGAGCAGCACCTGCGGAACGTGGAGGACAGTGTCGCCCCGATGGCGGAGGTCTTCGAACTGCAGGACGAGGACGAACTGGCCGAAGCCGAGCGGCGCTGGCTGCCGAGGCGGAATGGCGGGCACTGACGCGGGCTCCGGTCCCCGGAACACTTCCCGCGGCTCGGCGGTGATCCTGGTCGTGGTGCTGGCCGCCGTCCTGATGGTGTCGATGGACAACTCCATCCTCAACGTGGCGCTGAAGACTCTCGCCGAGCCGCCGCCCGCCGGCCTCGGAGCCGACCAGAGCCGGATCCAGTGGACGATCGACGCCTACACCCTCGCCTACGCGGGCTTGCTGCTGACTTCCGGGCTCATCGGTGACCGGATCGGTCACAAGAAGCTGCTGCTCGCGGGTGCGATCCTGTTCGGCGGCGCCTCAGCGGTTTCGGCTTACGCGCGCACTCCGATGGAGCTGATCGCACTACGCGCGGTCATGGGTGCCGCCGGGGCACTGATCATGCCCGCGACCTTGGCCATCATTTCCGCCGAGTACCCGGGCGACAAGCGCACGAGGGCCCTCGGGATCTGGACCGCCGTGGTCGGTGTGGCAGTCGTCCTCGGCCCGATCATCGGCGGTGCCCTGCTCGGCTGGTTCTGGTGGGGGTCGGTATTCCTGATCAATGTGCCGATCGTGCTCGCTGTCGTCGTCGCGGTGTGCTGGTTCGTGCCCGATGCCGCTCGGGCCGGCGGCACCCCGGTCCGGCGCATGGACCCGGTAGGCATGGGGCTGTCGGTGCTCGGGCTGCTCGGGCTGATCTACGGCATCATCCGCGTCGGCGAGTACGGCGACTGGACGCGTCCGGACGCGATCGTGCCGTTCGGCGGGGGCCTGGTGCTACTGGGCGGGTTCGTGCTGTGGGAGCGGAGCGTCGACCATCCGGCGCTGAACCTGCACCACTTCCGGGAACGGGGTTTCGCGGCGGCGGCGACCGCGCTCGGGGTCCTCTATTTCGCGCTGACCGGCGGAACGCTCGTGATCGCCTTCTATCTGCAAGGCGTGCGGGGCTACAGTGCCCTGCTCACCGGTGTCTGCGTGCTCCCGCTGGCGGTCTCGCTGATCATTTTCGCTCCGCGGGTGTCGAAGCTGGTTCGCCGGTTCGGCGTGCGTGCCGTCTGCGTCGCCGGCCTGACCGCCATGGGCGTGGGCCTGCTGGGACTGGCCACGACCGGGACGGACACCCCGATCTGGTTATTCGAGCTGTACCTGTTCGTCTTCGGCACGGGGACCGCACACGTGCACCCACCCGCGACCGGAGTGCTGGTCTCCGCGCTGCCGTCCGCCGAATCGGGTGCGGCGTCCGCGGTGAACAACACCTTCCGGCAGGTCGGCGCCTCGATCGGGGCGGCGATCCTCGGCTCCGTACTCAACGCTGCCTACCAAGCGCGGATCGGATCCGCGCTCGACGGACTGCCGCCGCCTCTCGCGGAGCCGGCCCGCGGGTCCTTGACCGCGACGCTTCGGGCCGCCGCGGACCTGGCGGAACAGGGCCGGGGATCGCAGGCGCAGTCCCTCGCCCGCGCCGCGACCGAGGACTTCGTCGATGCCATGCGAATCACCTGGGTCACCGCGGCGGCGGTCGTGCTGGCGACCGCCGTCGTCGTGGCCGTGGTCATGCCCCAGGCCATCCGCGCGAAGAGCCGGAGCCGTCCTGAAATGAACACGGATCAGCACTGAGCAAAGACGTGCCGGCCGACCTGGACGCCATCTTCCGCAAGGTCGTGACGGACTTCGCCGACGCGGCGAGTGCCCCTGGCGCGGTTCCGGCTGGTCACCGCACCCGTGCAGCGGCCCGGCGGGAACCGTTAGCATCCGGACGTGACCTATGTTGCGGCGACCAGCCGATACGATTCCCTGCCTTACCGCCGCTGCGGACGCAGCGGGCTGAAGCTGCCCGCCATCTCGCTGGGCCTGTGGCACAACTTCGGCCACGACCGTCCCTTGGACGTCCAGCGGTCGATCACCCGGCGCGCGTTCGACCTGGGCATCACGCACTTCGACCTGGCGAACAACTACGGCCCGCCCTACGGCTCGGCCGAGGAGAACTTCGGCCGCCTGCTGGCGACCGACTTCAAGCCCTACCGCGACGAGCTGATCGTCTCCACCAAGGCCGGTTACGACATGTGGCCCGGGCCATACGGCGACTGGGGCTCGCGCAAGTACCTGCTGGCCTCGCTCGACCAGTCGCTGGGCCGGCTGGGCCTGGACTACGTCGATATCTTCTACTCCCACCGGGTCGACCCCGAGACGCCGCTGGAGGAGACGGTCGGCGCGCTCGACCGGGCCGTGCGCTCGGGCAAGGCGCTGTACGTCGGCATCTCCTCCTACCGGTCCGAGCGCACCGCCGAGGCCGCCCGCCTGCTGCGGGAGCTGGGCACGCCGCTGCTGATCCACCAGCCCTCGTACTCGATGTTCAACCGGTGGACCGAGGAGGACCACCTGCTGGACACGCTGGAGGACGCGGGCGCCGGCTGCATCGCGTTCTCGCCGCTCGCGCAGGGCCTGCTCACCGACCGCTACCTCAAGGGCGTGCCCGAGAATTCCCGCGCGGCACAGGGCAAATCGCTCGACCCGAACTCGATCACCGACGACAAACTGGCGAAGATCCGGGCCCTCAACGAAATCGCCGCCCGCCGCGGCCAGTCCCTCGCGCAACTGGCCCTGGCCTGGGGCCTGCGCGACCCGCGCATGACGTCGATGCTCATCGGCGCCAGCAGCGTCCGCCAGCTGGAGGACAACATCGCGGCCCTGAAGAACCTCGACTTCACCCCCGAGGAACTCGCCGAGATCGACAAGTACGCGACCGAAGCGGACATCAACCTCTGGAAGCGCTCCAGCGACGCGTGACCGCCGCCGCTTCGACGGGAAGTCCATCAAGGACTCGTGAGTGGTGAGTCCGGCTGGGGCGTGCGGCTCAGCCGGGACGGGACTTGAAGGCGCCGCAAGTCGACGACGAGGTGCGACGGGAGTGGTCGGCAGCGGCGGCTCGGCGTACGTCGAGGCATCCGGCCGCGCCCGGCACGTCGACAGCGAGTTGCGGTCGGCACTGACTGCGGGCCGGATGGCTGCGGTCGGTGCCGGCCGCGATCGACACTGGCCGCGGTCGACGTTGGCCGCGGTCGGCACTGACTGCAGGCCGTGCGGCTGCGGTCGGTGCTGACTGCGGTCGGTGTGGGCTGCGGGCCGTGCAGCCGCAGTCGGTGTTAGCCACTGTCGCGGCGTGCGGTCCCGGCCCGGAACCGTGCCCGGGCGCGTCTGTGTCGCGGCCGGCGGTTGTCCGGTCGCGGCACAGGCGAGCCTGAGCGGGAGTGGGTATCCGGTCAGAGGTGAAAAGTGTTGCGCCTGGGTCTTCGCAGCGGGTCAAAGTAGGCCGGCGGGATGAAGTCGGGTTTGCCGTCGGTGCCCATCCGGATTTCCCAGTCGCTGTTGTGGATGAGCCGGTGGTGGCGTTCGCACAGCAGCGTCAGGTTGCCGAGGTCTGTTGGCCCGCCGAGGATCCAGTAGACGATGTGGTGGCCGTCGCAGTGTTTTGCCGTGCTTCGGCAGCCCGGGAACGTGCAGCCTCGGTCGCGCATGGTGAGGCGTCGGCGTAGGCCGGTGGTGATGAGCCGCTTCGACCGGCCCAGGTCCATCGGCTCGCTGTCGGTGCCGAGGACCGCGGGGATGACGGCGCAGTCGCAGGCCAGTTTCCGTGCTTCGGCCGCGGAGATCGTGCCGCCGCCCTCGAGCGTCGCGGTTCCGATCCCCGACTTGAGTGCCTCGTAGCCCACGGTGATCGCCACGTGGACGCGGTCACCGCCGTGGGTGGGGAGCTCGTCGGCGGTCATCGCCAGCCGGGCCAGCTCGACCAGGGCATCGGCTTGGCGTTCGGCCAGGCCGCGGGGGTCGTGGCCGCCCTCGGTCCCCCAGCCCGGTGCCGCCAGAGGATCCAGCGCCGCCCGAAGACGAGCGTAAGCCAGACCGTCCAGAACACCCTTGATACTGGCCGTACCGTCACGATGCTCCCGGAACGACAGCTCCCGCGTCGGCCGCCCAGGCGGGTCCTCCGGCTCAGGTCCGTCGGGATCGAACGTGTCGGCCAGCCGCTCGCCGGCACGACTGACCTCACCGGGATTCGTCTCCCGGGCGAGGTCGACCAGGATCTTCTCCGCACCCGCACGGTCCACTTCGGACACAGTGACGGGAATCCGCGCCATGGCCCGCGCGATCACCTCGACATGCGCCGGGCTGATCGCGCCCTCGCGCGCAGCACTCCCCGCGAGAGGCGCGGTCACCGGGATCTCGGTCCCGTCCAGGCTGTGCGACACGTTCACCGCGTGCGCCCGCCGCACGATCCGCCCCGCGTCGCGCAGCCCGATCCTGGTCAGATCGTCCAGCCACGCCGCCGCGGAGGAATACCCGTAAGTCGCTTTCACCCCTTCGGTTTCCACCTTGGCGATCACGGCGCCGACCAGCGCGTCGCACTGGTTCGACACCTGGATCAGCAACCGCACGAGGGCGGCGGTCTGCACCCGATCGGCCCGCCGGATATCGGCGAGATCGGGGAGGTGAATCGCTGTACTGGACACCCTTCAAGACTACCGAGATTCGAACACACATTCGACACACGTTCGGGTGTACCTGCTCAGCCCACGTGAGTCGGCCGGGGCGAAGGCAAGTGCGCGGTTTCCGGGAACAAGTGCAGTGCCCGCAAGGCCGCCCCGAGTTCCGCGATGTCCGCCGGGTCCGTGAGCGAGCGGCCCAGCTCCTCCGTGACCCGGCGCAGGCGGTGCCGGATCGTGTTGGGGTGGCAGAACATCCGCTCCGACGTCAGCTTCGTCGAGCCCTGGCAGTCGAACCACGCGCGCAGGGTCAGGAGCAGCACGTTGCGGTCGTCGCCGGGGAGGTCGAGGATCGGGCGGAGCACGTGGTGCGCCAGCTGCACCGAGGCTTCCGGCGCGCTCGCCACCAGCCCCGCGAGCGGCGACTCCGTGAACTGCACCAGCCCGGACGCGCCGGGCGCCAGGCTGGACAGCGCCACGCGCGCGAAGTGCAGCGCCCGCGCCGTGTTGCCCAGCCCCGAAAACACCGGGCTCATCCCGACGCGGCCGACCGGCTCCGCGCCCATCAGGTCCACGATCACCTTGGCCGCCAAGGGATCCCGCAGCGAGACGACGCCCACCTGCAGGTCCGGCGTCAGCCGCCAGGCCGACGCGTGCTGGGCCTCGCGCAGCCGCTGCTCGATCTGCGGCAACGGCTCGTGGCCCAGCCGGGGCGTTTCCGCCGCGACGACCACGAAGGTGCCATCCAGGGACAGCTCCAGCACGCGCGCGATGTCCCACAGCGTGCCCTCGGTCGCGGCGCCGCCGGCGAACAGGGCCTCCACCAGCGCGGAGCGGCGATTCTGGTGCGCGACAACAACTTCCGCCGACGCGTCACGGTAGGCGAGAGTGAGCGCCTCGGCATAGTCGTCGATGAGCGCCCAGATCGCGGACGTCACGGCCACCAGCCCGGCCAGGTCCTGGTTCTCCCCGCGCGCGGTGAGCGCCACGAACCGGTGCCACACCTCGGTGAGCCCGATCCGGTACGCGCGCAGCACTTCCGGCAGCGGCGCGCCCTGCAGCGCCCGGGCGCGGCCGGTGGCCAGAGCCTGCGAGAGGTCGGGCGTCTCGCCGCCGCGCAGCGTGCGCATCACGAAGTCGAGGTTGACGCGCACGGACTTCCGCAACTCGCCGTAGGTGAGGAACCGCTGTTCGCGGTACACCGGCATCTGCTCGAGGATCTGCCGGGTGGTGGCCTCGGCCAGCTCGGGCAGCTCCCGCTCGACCTCGGCCGCCAGCTCGGCGACCACCGGGGCGAGGCCGCCGCGCAAAGCAGCCTGATGGTCCAGCGCAGTCCGGTGGTGAGACGCGGTCCGGTCGTGCATCGATGCCCTCCAGGCCTGGCGAAGGACACTCGCCCGTGACCGTACGGGGACTCTTCCTTGAGCCTCCGGGAAGGACAGCTAACACGACTGCCGCTGACCCGGCCGGGTGAACTTGTGACAGCCTCCGCGAATGCGGCAATAAATCTGTAGTACTTGCCGCATCCGCGGAACGGGCTCACATCTTGGCCGCCGCCGCCTTGATCGCCTCGCGGATCCGGAAGTACGAGCCGCAGCGGCAGACGTTCTCGATCGCGTCGATGTCGGCGTCGGTCGGGTTCTTCGTCTTCTTCAGCAGCGCCACCGCGGCCATGATCTGCCCCGGCTGACAGTAGCCGCACTGCGCGACATCCTGCTCCAGCCAGGCCTCCTGCACGGGGTGCAGCTGGTCGCCGTCGGCGAGGCCTTCGATCGTGGTGACCTCACGGCCCTCGCACTCCGACACCGGCACGACGCAAGGGTTCACCGCCTCGCCGTCGAGGTGGCTGGTGCAGGCCTTGCAGACGTTGATCCCGCAGCCGTACTTGAGGCCGCGGACCTTGAGCTTGTCGCGCAGCGCCCAGAGCAGCGGCAGGTCGGCGGGCGCGTCCACGGTCACGGTCTTCCCGTTCACCGCGAAGCTGTAGTTGGGCATGGGAACTCCTCGTGGTGGGGGGACGGTCAGCGGGGGAACGGGTCGAAGTCGACCGGGAAGTTGACCGGGAAGCTGCGCGGCTTGGTCCCGGTGGCGCGCGCGTAGGCGTTGGCGATCGCGCCGACCGGCGCCGGCAGGCCCAGCTCGCCCGCGCCGCCGATCTCGCTGCCGTTGGCGGGCATCACGAATACGGTCACCTCGGGCGGCGAGTTCTTCTGCCGGGCGTAGTGGAACTGCGAGTAGCTGCCCTCCAACGGCAGGCCCTTGTCGATGTGCAGGCCCGCGGTGAGCGTCGTCGAGATCGCGTCGGTGAGCCCGCCGAGCATCTGCGACTGCAGCCCGCGCGGGTTCACCGGCTTGCCGACGTCCACGGCGATGGTGGCCTTGGTGACGCGCGGCTGCTTCGGGTCGCGGGCGTCCAGCTCGACCAGACACGCGGCGTACGACTTGTACTCGCCGTGCACCGCGATGCCCTGGGCGAAGCCCTTCGGCATCTTCTTGCCCCACTCGCCGAGCTCGGCGACCTTGTCCAGCACGGCCTTCTGCCGCGGCTCCTTGATGAACTCGCGCCGGAACTCCAGCGGGTCCTTGCCGAGCTTCGCGGCGATCTCGTCGACCATGATCTCCTCGGCGCCGCGGGTGTTCGCGGAGTACACCGAGCGCCACGCCGAGGTGTGGAACTTCAGCGGCACCTCGTTGAGCAGCTGCGTGGTGACGCCGAAGTTGTACGGCGACTTCACGGTCAGCAGGAACACCGTCTGCGCGAAGCTCAGGTTGCCGCCCACGGGCAGCTTCGCGGCGAACGCGGTGAGGATCTCGCCGAGGCCGTGGCCCCAGTCGGTCTCGACGCTGGCCACGCGGTGCTCGAACGTGAGCACCTGGCCGAGCGCGAAGGTCGCGCGGATCTTGTGGTGGCTGGCCGCCCGCGCGCGGCCGTGGCGCATGTCGTCGATGCGGCTCCACATGAGCCGGACGGGCTTCTTCATCGCCTGGGAGATGTGCGCGGCCTCCAGCGCGGCGTCGAAGAACAGCCGGCGGCCGAACGAGCCGCCGCCCTGCTGGACGTGCACGGTGACCTTGTTCTCCGGCAGCCCCAGCTCCTGCGCGATGGTCTGCTTCGCCACGATCGGCGACTTGAGCCCGGCCCAGATGGTGGCGCTGTCCTCACGGACGTCGGCCACCGCGGAGTTCGACTCCATCGGCGCGTGGCTCACGAACGCGAAGTCGAACTCGCCGTCCACGTACTGCGTCAGCAGCGGCGGCACCACGAACGGCAGCGCGGCCGCCCGCAGTTTCTTCTGGATGGACGCGTTGTCCTCGCCGTCGACCGTGCCCGCGTTCCAGGTGACGTCGAGCGCGTCCTTGCCGTCGAGCGCCTGGCCGAAGGTCTCCGCCATCACCGCGACACCGGTGGACACCACGGCGAGGTCGATGATGCCGGGCATCGCGCGCACGGCGGCCTCGTTGTTGACCTTCTTCACGGTGCCGTTGATCGTCGGCGGGCGCCGGACCATCACCGGCATGGCGCCGGGGATGTCGAGGTCGAGGGTGTAGACCTGCTTGCCGGTGACCATCGCCAGCGCGTCCTTGCGCGAGGTCGGCGTGCCGACCAGCGTGTGCGCCGACTCGGCCTTCGGCTGGACCGGCGTGACGGGCAGCGCGGCCCGCGCGGCCGGGCCGGCCAGCTCGCCGTAGGACGCCGTGCGCCCGTCCGGGGCGCGCACCAGGCCGTCGCGTGTGGACAGTCGCGCCACCGGCACGTTCCACTGGGCGCCGGCCGCGGCGACCATGCGGGCGCGGGCCGTCGCGGCGGCGGAGCGGATCGGGTCGTACAGCGAGCGGATGGTGTTGGAGCCGCCGGTGAGCTGGTTGAACAGCAGCTCCGGGCGGGCGTCGGAAAGCACGACGTCGACCATGTCGAGCGGCAGGTCCATCTCCTCGGCGACCAGCATCGCGGACGCGGTGTTGATGCCCTGCCCCACTTCCGCGCGCGGCAGCTGCAGCCGCACGTGCCCGCCGGTGGTCACCTCCAGCACGAGCATCCCGGACGTCGGCGCGCACGAAAGCGTCAGCACGTCGCCGAGGTCGAGGATGTCCGCGGGCTGCGGCAGGGTCGGCACGGCGGCCTCGGCCGCGGCGGGCGCGAGGGCGTCGAACGACAGCTTGGTGGCGACGGTCAGCGTCGGGGCGGCGACCAGGTAGGTCAGGAAACGGCGGCGGCCGACCCGCCCCTCGTCGTCCGGTGCGGCCTCGCCGTGTTCGCCGGGGCGGGTGACAGGACTGGCCATCGGGAATCCCTTCGGGGCTCGCGCGGGCACGCACCGCTGCACCGGCGCAGCCCGGACGGGTGGAAACGGGGAAGTCGGGGGTATGACGCGGGTCACGCTAAGCACATGACAGAACCGACGCAACGCGCAGTAGTCGTGTCGACTGATTCGTGTGACGAGGTGACAGCGCGCGGACCCCGAATGTGCGCCGCGCCACAGTCATGACTGGTCGGAACGGCCGCGCGCCCTGCTGCGGACGGGGGAACGGCGGCTAGTGCCGCATCAAGCGGCCCGAACGCTCAGTGCGCTCCATTGCCGGTCGGCGGTGGCCAGTTCATAGCCGGCTTCCTCGATCGCGGCGCGCACCTCGGTGAGGATGCCGGCCGGATGTCCGGCGCAGCGGCAGAGGAAGCGCTCCGCATCAGCCTGCTACGCGTATTGGGCGTGGCCGCGCCGCCATCAGCCCCTACGCCGCTCTAGGACGAACGTCACTCCCCATCGGCAGCAGTGGCGCCGCCGGCCTTCCCGATCTGCGCCGCCGACCACTCCGCCCACTCGGCCTGCATCCGTGAGAATCGCTTGCCCCACTCCAACGCCAGGCGGCCGTAAACCGAGGCACTGTCCCAGTCGATCGACGCCTCCAGTCGCTCGAGGTGCTCCAAGCGCCGCTGCCCGATCTCGCCCATGCTCGTCACGTAGTCCTGCGCCTGCTCCGGCGAAATCGAGTCCAGGAAGTACACCCGCAGCAACGACTCGCTGCGGGGCGGGGGCGGCTCGTACGGCGAGAGCAGCCACGCGCGCAACTCCTCCTGGCCCGCCTCGGTGATCTCGTACTCCTTGCGCCCGCGCGGGCCCTCGTCCGCCACCTTGATCAGCGACGCCTTCTCCAGCTTGCCCAGCTCGCCGTAGAGCTGGCTCTGGGTGGCGGACCACACGTTGGCCATCGCCGTCTGGAAGCGCTTGAGCAGGTCGTACCCGCTTCCGGGCTGTTCGGCGAGCAGGCCGAGCACCGCGTGTCGAAGGCTCATGCCGCCATCTTACCTTCCACTCTTGACATGTCCAAGCGGAACGTTCTAACTTCGACATATCAACGCAGGAATATCGGGGAAGGGCAGGCCATGAACTACCTCAAGAGCTTCATCCCGTGGATCGCCTTCGCGGTGGTGTCCACCCAGGTCGACTGGCGGTACTCGGGCCTGGTCGGCCTGGTGCTCGCGGCCGGCCTGCTCATGCTGGAGCGCCGGCGCGGCAAGGGCTGGGACACGCTGGTCATCGAGCTGTCCGCCACGGTGTTCTTCGCGGTGCTGACCGTCTGGTCCTTCGCCGACCCCGGCTCGCCGCTGCACGACTACGTGGGCTCGCTGTCCGACGTCTGGCTCGCGGTCACCGCGTGGGGCTCGATCGCGGTGCGCCGGCCGTTCACCCTCGGCATCGCCAAGACGATGGTGCCCGCGGCAGTGTGGGACAACCCGGCGTTCCTCCGGGTCAACGTCGTCATCACCGCGGTGTGGGCCGCGAGCTTCACCGTCGCGGGCGTGGCCTCGGCCGTGCTCCTGAGCTCCGCGCCGCACGCGACCGCCGCCCTGGTCGTGATCAAGGTGCTCGGCTTCGTCGTCCCCGCTTCGTTCACCGTCCACTACCGCCGGCTCGTCCAGGCCCGCGCCCGGAAAGCAGCGTGAACCATGACCACCAGCGACTTCCAGATGACCGGCGGCTACGCGCCCGTGCACGACGAGCTGACCGCCTACGACCTGCCCGTCACCGGCGCGCTGCCGCCCGAGCTGACCGGCTGGTACCTGCGCAACGGCCCGAACCCGCGTGAGGCCAGCGCGCACTGGTTCACCGGCGAGGGCATGGTCCACGGCGTCCGGCTGGAGAACGGCCGCGCGGCCTGGTACCGCAACCGCTGGGTGCGCACCGAGAGCTTCGACCGGCCGGACGCGGTGCTGTACAACGCCGACGGCTCGCGGAACCTGCGCAACGGCCAGGCCAACACCCACGTGGTCAACCACGCCGGGCGCACGCTCGCGCTCGTCGAATCCTCGCTCCCGTACGAGATCACGCGGGAACTGGACACGGTGGGGCCGTACGACTTCGGCGGCGAGCTGGCCGATTCGATGACCGCGCACCCGAAGATCTGCCCGGAAACCGGGGAGCTGCACTTCTTCGGCTACGGCAGCCTCACCACGCCGCACGTGAGCTACTACCGGGCCGACGCCGCCGGGAACCTCGTCGTGAAGCAGCCGATCGACGTGCCGGGGCTGACGATGATGCACGACTTCGCGCTCACCCGTGAGCACGTCGTGTTCTTCGACCTGCCGGTGGTGTTCGACCGGGCGTCGGTCGGGCGCGGCATGCCCTACAGCTGGAGTGAGACCTACGGCGCCCGGCTCGGCGTGCTGCGGCGCGACGACCCTTCGGGCGGCGTGCGCTGGCTGGCGATCGACCCGTGTTACGTCTTCCACACGCTCAACGCGCACGACACCGCCGACGGCCGGATCGTCCTGCACGTGGTGCGGTACGACTACATGTTCCGGCCCGGCCACCCCCCGTCGGACGGCACGCTGTGGCGCTGGACGATCGACCCGGCGGCGGGCACCGTCACCGAGGACCGGCTCGACGACCGCCGCGCCGAGTTCCCCCGGATCGACGACCGGCTGGCCGGCGCCGACGCCCGGTTCGGCCACCTCACCGCCTCGCGCGGGCCGGAGGCGCGCAGCTCGCTGCTGCGTCACGACCTGCACACCGGTGCCGTCGAGGAGCACCGGTTCGAGACCGGCCGCATCCCGGGCGAGGCCGTGTTCGTGCCCGCCGACGACACCCCGGGCGGCGCGGGCTGGCTGCTCACCTACGTCTACGACGCGACCGCGGGCTCCAGCGACCTCGTGGTGCTCGACGCGCAGAACGTCGCCGCGCCGCCGGTCGCGACCGTGCGCCTGCCGCAGCGCGTGCCGGCCGGCTTCCACGGGAACTGGCTGCCGGACGCCTGATCGCACCCGCCCCCAGCGCGGCGTCCCCCGGTTCCACAGCTACGCCCCGTATCGTCGGCGGCGGGAGTCGATAAGAAGGTTTCCTGCCTTACCCGCGGAAAGCCGGATACCGTTGCCGGGACGGACATCGACACGACGTGAGGAAGCGGGCTGCAGGTGGTGGGCGCGGGGATTCCGCCGGTCGGCACGCCGGCCGGGATGCGCAAGATCAATCAGCGGGCGGTGCTCGACCTGCTGCGCCGGGAGGGCCCGGCGACGCGGCCGCGGGTGGCCAAGGACACCGGGCTGTCGAAGCCGACGGTGAGCCAGGCCCTGCTGGCGCTGGAGGCCGCGGGGCTCGCGCGCGCGACCGGGCACACGTCCACCGGCACCGGCCGCTCCGCGGTGCTGTACGAGGCGGACCCCACGGCGGGTTACGTGCTGGGGATCGACATCGGGCGTGAGCACCTGCGCGTCGCCGTGTCGGACCTCGGCCGCACGACGGTGGCGCGGCGGGACGCGCGCAACACCGCCCGGTCCGGCAGCGCGCTGGTCGCCGCCGTCGGCAAGCTCGCGGGCGAGATCGTGGCGGAGGCGGGGCTGGCCGCCGGGGACATCGTGGTGCGGGTGCTCGGCTCCCCCGGCGTCGCGGACCCGGCGAAGCGGTGCTTCCGGCACGCGCCGAACCTGCCCGGCTGGGGCCGCGCCGGGCTGCTGGACGACCTGGAGGCCGCGCTCGGCCCGGACCTGGTGGTGGAGAACGACGCGAACCTCACCGCCGTCGGCGAGTGGGAAAGCGGCGCGGCGCGGGGTGCTTCGGTGTTCGGCTGCATCACGATCGGCACCGGCGTCGGCATGGGCCTGATGGTGGACGGCCGGGTGTTCCGCGGCGCGACGGGCGCCGCGGGCGAGATCGGCTACCTGCCCTACGGCCGGATGCGCTCGGCCGACGAGCCGGGCGAGCCGCCCGCGCGCGGCCACCTGGAGGAGGCGACCGCGGCCCAGTCCGTGGTGCGCGGCGCCCGCGAACTCGGCCTGGGCACGGCGAAATCGGCGCGGGAAGTCTTCCGCCTGGCCCGCGAGGGCGACGAGCTGGCGCAGCGGGCCGTCGAGGCGGAGGCCGACCGGCTCGCCTACACGGTGGCCTCGGTGGCTGCCGTGATCGACCCGGAGCTGATCGTCCTGGGCGGCGGTGTCGGCACCGCCGCCGACCTCCTGCTGGAGCCGATCGACCGCGCCCTGCGCGCCTTCACCCCGCTGGTCCCCACCGTCGTCCAGGGCGAGCTCGGCGACGACGCGGTACTGGCCGGCGCCATCAGCGTCGGCCTGCGCGCCGCGGAGGGCCTGGTGTTCGACCGCCGCGTCGGCGCCGTCTGAGCACTCGTGAGTGTTTATGACGGTTAGAACCGGCATCAACACTCACGAGCCGGTTCCGGCGCGGCCGAACTGGTCGCCGGGCCCGGCGGGTGGAATCATCCCCGGGGTGAGCATCGAGCCCGACCGGCGTCTGATCGACCCGGAACGCGTGGCCGCCGCCGTCGCCGGGCTGGGCGACCGGGCGGTGATCGACGAGTGGGCCGCGCGGTTCGCCGTGGTGGCCGACCCGTCGCGGCTCGCGCTGCTCGTGTCCATCCACTACGCGCGGGAAATCAGCGTCACCGATCTCGCCGCCGCCACGGGCATGACCGACACCGCCGTCTCACAGGCATTGCGGCTGCTTCGCGCGCACGGCTTGGTCACGGCGCACCGAGACGGGCGGGTAGTGCGTTACCGGCTCGCCGACGCCACCGTGCACGAACTCATCCACCACGTGCGCCCGCACCCGGACGAACCCGCGGGAGACGGCCCGGCCCGGTAGGTTGGCGGAATGATCGGACTGCCCGACACCATCACCGCCTGCCTGTTCGACCTCGACGGCGTGCTGACCGGGACGGCCGTGCTGCACCGCGAGGCGTGGAAACGGACGTTCGACGAGTTTCTGCGCACCCGGGACGGCGAGTCGTTCCAGGAGTTCACCGACCAGGACTACGCGTCCTTCGTGGACGGCCGCCCGCGCGCCGACGGTGTCCGCGAGTTCCTGCGCTCGCGCGGCATCGAGCTGCCGGAGGGCACTCCCGACGACGCCGTCGACGCGCCGACCGTGAACGGCATCGGCAACCGCAAGAACGAGCTGGTCCTGAAGATCATCGAGGAGCGCGGCGTCAACCCGTACCCGGGATCGGTGCGCTATCTGGAAAAGGCGCGCGACGCGGGCCTGAGGATCGCGGTGGTGACCTCCTCGGCGAACGGCGCGAAGGTGCTCGACGCGGCCGAGCTGACGAAGTTCGTCGAGGCCCGCGTGGACGGGCTGGTGATCCGGCGCGACGGCCTCAAGGGCAAGCCCGCGCCCGATTCGTTCCTGGCCGGTGCCAAGGCGCTCGGCGTTACGCCCGAGCACGCGGCGGTGTTCGAGGACGCGCAGTCCGGGGTGCAGGCCGGGAAGGCCGGCGGCTTCGGCTTCGTGGTCGGGGTGAACCGCGCGGACCAGGCGGACGAGCTGCGGGCGCACGGCGCCGACGTGGTGGTCGACGACCTCGCCGACCTGCTGGAGGACTGATGACATCGTACGGTTACGAGTGCTCGCCGTGGGAGCTGCGGTGGTGCGGCCTCGACGTGGATGCCTTGCAGCGCACCGAATCCGCGTTCGCGCTGTCGAACGGCCACATCGGGTTCCGCGGCACGCTGGAGGAAGCGGAGCCGCGCGGGCTGCCCGGCACGTACCTCAACGGCTTCTACGAACAGCACGAACTGCCCTACGCCGAGGGCGGTTACGGCTACCCGGAGGCGGGCCAGACCGTCGTCAACGTGACCGACGGCAAGATCATCCGGCTGCTGGTCGAGGACGAGCCGCTCGACATGCGCTACGGCGCCGCGAACGCGCACGACCGGGTGCTCGACTTCCGCAAGGGCACGCTCAGCCGCACCACCGAGTGGTCCTCCCCCACCGGCCGCCGGGTCCGGGTCAAGACCGAGCGGCTGGTGTCGTTCACGCAGCGGGCCGTCGCCGCCATCCGGTACGAGGTGGAGCCGATGGACGAGGACCTGCAGCTGGTGGTGCAGTCCGATCTGCTGGCCAACGAGCCGGTCGAGTCGGACACGCACGACCCGCGGGTGGCGGCGGCGCTGGACTCGCCGCTGGTGGCGGAGTTCTGCCACGCGTCGGACTACGAGGCGGTGCTCGTGCACCGCACCCGCGTGTCCGGGCTGCGGATGGCGGCCGCGATGGACCACGACATCGAGGTGGACGACGGCATCCGCACGCACATCCACGCCGAGGACGACCTGGCGCGGCTGACCGTGGCCGTCGACGTGCCGCGGGGCGGACGGCTGCGGATCACCAAGTACCTCGCCTACGGCTGGTCCGCGCAGCGGTCGGTGCCCGCGCTGCGCGCACAGGCGGAGGCCGCGCTGGCCGGCGCGCGCCAGACCGGCTGGGACGGCATGGTCGAGGAGCAGAAGCAGTTCCTCGACGACTTCTGGGCGACGTCCGACATCGAGATCGAGGGCGACCCCGAGCTCCAGCAGGCCGTCCGCTTCGCGCTCTTCCACCTGCTGCAGGCCGGTGCCCGCGGGGAGAGCCGCGCGATCCCGGGCAAGGGCCTGACCGGGCCGGGCTACGACGGGCACGCGTTCTGGGACACCGAGACCTTCGTGCTGCCGGTGCTCACCTACACCACGCCGGACGCGGCGCGGGACGCGCTCCGCTGGCGTCACTCCACATTGGACAAGGCCAGGGAGCGCGCGACCCAGCTCGGCCTGCACGGCGCCGCCTTCCCGTGGCGCTCGATCAACGGCGCCGAGTGCTCGGCGTACTGGCCCGCGGGCACGGCGGCGTTCCACGTCAGCGCCGACATCTCCGACGCCGTGGTGCGCTACCTCAACGCGACCGGCGACGAGGACTTCGAGCGCGCCTACGGCGCCGAGCTGCTCGTGGAGACGGCGCGGATGTGGGCTTCGCTCGGGCACTTCGACCGGCACGGGAAGTTCCGCGTCGACGGCGTCACCGGGCCGGACGAGTACTCCGCGGTGGCGGACAACAACATCTACACGAACCTGATGGCGCGGCGGAACCTGCTCGCCGCGGCGGAGGTGTGCACGCGGCTGCCGGACGTCGCGCGGGAGTTCGAAGCGGACACCACCGAACTCGACACCTGGCGCGCGGCGGCCGACGCGATGGTCGTGCCGTACGACCGGGAGCTCGGCATCCACCCGCAGTCGGAGGGCTTCCTGGAGCACGACGAGTGGGACTACGCGGCCACCGAGCCGGACTTCTACCCGCTGCTGCTGAACTTCCCGTACTTCGACCTGTACCGCAAGCAGGTGGTGAAGCAGGCGGACCTGGTGCTGGCGCTGCACCTGTGCGGCGACTCGTTCAGCCCGGAGGAGAAGGCGCGCGACTTCGCCTACTACGAAGCCCGCACGGTGCGCGACTCCTCGCTCTCGGCCGGCACCCAGGCCGTGATCGCCGCCGAGGTCGGGCACCTGGACCTGGCCTACGACTACCTCGCCGAAGCCGCCCTGACCGACCTGCACGACGTGCACAACAACGTCCGCAACGGCCTGCACATGGCCTCGCTCGCCGGTGCCTGGCAGGGCGCGGTGGCGGGTTTCGGCGGGCTGCGCGACCACGGCGGCCAGCTGTCGTTCGCGCCCCGGCTGCCGCGGCAGCTGGGCAGCCTCAAGTTCCGCCTCGCCTTCCGCGGCACGCGGTTCCAGGTCGAGATCACCCACGACGAGGCGATCTACCACGTCCTGGAGGGCGAGCCGCTGGAGCTGGTCCACCACGGCGAGCGCTTCACCGTGACCGAGGACCCGGTGAAACTGCCGATCCCGGCCATCGAACCCGGCCAGCCGCCCCACCAGCCGCTCGGGCGCGCCCCGATGCGGCGCACTCCGGAGCGCGTCCGGCAGTTCGCGGCTCAGCAGAAGTGACGACTATCCAGAAATAACGGCTGGGCAGAAATGACGACTGTGCAGAAGTGACCGCTTGGCGGGGTTAGACAAGACGCAACGTTGCGTCTACTCTAACTCTCATGACACCCACGCTGCACACACCGCAGATCCGCACCGTGCTCGACCGGCTGTTCACCGAGGCCGCCCACGACGACGACCGGTCCCCGGCGGCCGGAAACTTCCACAGCAGCACCGCCAAGGACCGCGCCGACCTGATGGCGGACGTGTACATGCCGATCTCCGCGGCGGGCGGCGATCTGCTCTACGCACTGGTCAGGGCCGGCCGCCCGGAGACCGTCGTGGAGTTCGGCACCTCGTTCGGGATCTCCACCCTGTACCTGGCCGCCGCGGTGGCCGACAACGGCACCGGGCACGTGTTCAGCACCGAACTCAGCCCGGCCAAGATCGCCACCGCCAGGGCCAACCTGGACGAAGCCGGGCTCGGCGGCCACGCAACGATCCTGGCCGGTGACGCCAGGGAAACCCTCGCCGACCTCGCCGGACCGATCGGCCTGGTGCTGCTCGACGGCTGGAAGGACCTGTGCCTGCCGGTGCTGCGGCTGCTGGAGGACCGGCTCGCGCCCGGCGCATTGGTGGTCGCCGACGACGTCACCCTGCCGAGCATGGGCGACTACCTGGACTACGTCCGCACCCCGGCGAACGGGTACGTCAGCGTGGCCTTCCCGGTCGAGGACGGGATGGAGATCAGCTGCCACGCCGCATGAGGCCGGGGACCCCGCTTCAGGAGCGGTGCTCCGACAAACTCGAGGGAACGGTCAGACGGGGCCGGGCTCTTCGGTGCCGGGCGGGCTGTCGACGTCCTTCGTCGAGGCGGGGGTGAGGTCCGGGCCCGGCACGGACGGCACGTCCCCGCGCAGGTGCTGCGGATCGGGCAGGGCGCCAAGGTCGTCTTCCTCGTCGTCGCGGTGGTCACGCGGGAACAGCTCGCTGCGGGGGCTCATGGCTCCGGGATACCCGCTTTTCCCTTACCGCACCAGGGGCGTCACGCGGCCGGACGCGACTGTGACTTTGACTGAGCGGACTTGGACTGCGCGGATTTCGACTGAGCGGACTTGGACCGCGGAGACTTGGACTCGGGCGACTTCGTCTGGGACTTCCCAGGACCGTCCAAGGTCAGCTGGTCCAGCAGGGTGAGCAGCAGCCCGTCACGCGTCGACCACGGGCAGATGCTCACCGGCCCGCCCGCCACGGTCAGCAGCGCCTCCGCGACGATCGCGCCGCCCAGCGCCTGCTCCGCGCGCTGGCGGGTGATGCCGGGCAGCTTCGCGCGCCTCGACGACGGCATCGCCGCCAGCCGCGGGATCCACTCGCGCAGGTCGTCCAGGTACAGCTGGCGGGCCTTGCCCGGCCGGTCGCCCGCCAGGCGCGCCAGCTGCCGCAGCACCTTCGAGCAGCCGACCACCCGGTGGTCGGCGAACTCGGCCGTCACATCGCCCAGCGCGTCGGTCACCTGCTCCAGCGCGTGATCGCGCAGGGCCCGGACCATCTTCGACCGCACCGGCGGCTCGGCCGGCAGCCAGTCGCGCGTGACCGATCGGGCGCCCAGCGGCAGCGAGCGCGCGAACCCGGCGTGCTCGCCGTGGCCCGCGGCCAGCTCCACGGTGCCGCCGCCGATGTCCAGCACCAGCAGCGGGCCGCTCGACGCGCCGTACCAGCGCCGTGCGCCGACGTACGCCAGCTCAGCCTCGCGACGGCCGGAGAGGAACTGCAGCTCGACGCCGGTGTCACGGGCGACCCGGCGGACCACCTCGTGCACGTTCCCGGCGTCGCGGATGGAGGACGTGGCCAGCGGGAAGACGTCGGTGACGCCGTGGCGGGCGGCCGTCGCGGTGGCGGCCTCCACCGCGGCGGAGATCGCGTCGATCCCGCGGCGGGTCAGCCGGCCCTCCTCGTCGAGCTCACGGTCGAGGCGCAGCCGGGTCTGGTGGCTCAGCGCCGGCTCCAGCGGCGTGCCACCTTCCTCGACCACGACAAGCCGCGCGCTGAACGACCCCACGTCCAGCACACCGACAGCGGGCCCCGCGATGCTGTGCACAGTCCGGCCTACCTCGCTTCCGTTCAGGCCCCGTTTTCCCCCTGGACACCTTTCCTACACCCGCAACGGGCGGGATTTCGGCGTAATTACGGCTTTTCCGCGAAGGAACGGCGGCATTTTTCCGTCCCCACGCACCGGCCGATCACGGAAGAATAACCCAGTCAGACGTTTGACCAGCGCGGCGCCCACGCCCGGACGTGACGGAGCACACACGGAAAAGGGGCGAAGACCCGCAGGTCCCGCCCCTTTTCCGACGATATTCACACCGGCCGGCCGCTCAGCCGATGAGTTCCTTGAGTTTCGCGACGACGGCGACCCGCGCCTCACGGCCGGGCAGCAGCGGGCTGACGTTCAGCGTGGTCACCCCGGCCTCGGCGAACGCCGCCAGCCGCTCCTTGACGTAGCCGGCCGGGCCGACCAGCGAGATCGCGCGCAGCAGCTCCACCGGCACCGCCGCGGCGGCCTCGTCCTTCTTGCCGTCGAGGTAGAGGTCCTGGATCAGCTTGGCCTCGGCCTCGTAGCCGTAGCGGACGGCCAGGTCGTTGTAGAAGTTCCGGCCGCGCGCGCCCATGCCGCCGACGTACAGCGCGACGAGCGGGCGGACCTGGTCCAGCAGGTGGTCGACGTCGTCGCCGATGGCCAGGGCCGGGGCCGCGTACACGTCCAGCTCGCCCAGCGCCGGGTCACGCTTGGCCTTGCCCTCGGCGAGTGACGGGCCCCAGACGTCGGCGGCCTTCTCCGGGTGGAAGAAGATCGGCTCCCAGCCCTCGGCCAGCTCGGCCGTGAGCGCCACGTTCTTGGGGCCGAGCGAGGCGAGCAGGATCGGGATGCGCTCGCGCACCGGGTGGTTGATCAGCTTGAGCGGCTTGCCGAGGCCGGTGCCCTGGTCCGCGGGCAGCGGGATCTGGTAGTGCTTGCCGTCGTGGACCACGCGCTCGCGGCGCCACACCTGGCGGCAGATCTCGATGATCTCCCGGGTGCGGGCCAGCGGCGCGTCGTACTTCACCCCGTGGAAGCCCTCGATGACCTGCGGGCCGGACGCGCCGAGGCCGAGCGTGAACCGCCCGTTGGAGACGAAGTCCAGCCCGGCCGCGGTCATCGCGGTGAGGCTCGGCGTGCGGGTGTAGATCTGGAAGATCCCGGACGCCAGCTCGACCCGCTCGGTCTTCGCGGCCAGGTAGCCGAGCTGGCTGACCGCGTCGAAGCTGTAGGCCTCGGGCACGAACGCGATGTCCAGCCCGACTTTCTCCAGCTCCACGACGTCCGCGACGCTCTCGGCGAAGCCACCCGAGTAGTTGAGTCCCGTCCCGATCCGCATCCTTGCCTCATTCCGCACAGGGTTTACCGGCTAAGCGCCCGCTCATGTCTACCACGAAGCCCCGGACGACCTCGCGTAGTGGCCGGGCGCGACACCGGTGAACCGGCGGAACGCGGTGGCGAACGCACTGGCCGACCCGTACCCGACGGTGCGGGCGACCTCGTCGATCGTCCGGCCGCGGGCGAGCGCGTCCTTGGCCAGCGCCATCCGCCAGGCCAGCAGGTACGAGATCGGCGTCCGGCCGACCCGAGCGGAAAACCGCTCCGCGAACACCGACCTCGACAGATGCGCCGCGGCGGCCAGCGAGGCGACAGTCCAGGACCGGGCGGGGTCGGCATGCAGCGCACCCAACGCGGCGGCGACGGGTGGGTCGGCCAGGCCGGAGAGGAGGCCCGGGGCCGGGTTTTCACGCGGAGCCGGGGTGGCCGGAGTCGCCGGGGTGCTGCTGCCCGCTGGGCTTCCTTCTGTCATGGGGGTTTCGCGCGAGTCCGGGGCCGGCGGGGTGCTGCTGCTCGCCGGATTCCCTGCCGCCATGGGGATTTCGAGTGGGTCCGGGCTTCCGTCTCCGCCCGGCCCGGCTCTCAGCGCCTCGACCAGCATGACCTCCACCAGCCGGGGCAGGACGAACCCCGCACCGGGCCGATCGGCGGCGGCTTCGTCGCCGAGCAGGTCCAGCAGCTGCGAGATGCGGCGCGCGCCGCGGTCGGAGCCGTGCAGGTGGACCAGGGCTGGCACGAGATCCAGCAGCAGCGCCGAATTGGCCGGATCGAGCAGGAAGTGCCCGCCGATCAAGCGGACTGGGCCGGCGTCCGCCGCGTCACCGCCGTTGCCGACGGTGATCGAGTTGTCCTGGGCGCCGTCGAGCAGGGCTTCGCCGTCCTGGGGCGAGACGCCGGGAGCGCTGGCGAAGGTGAACGCGGGCGGGCCGCACAGCAGCAGGAAATCCCCCGCGGCCAGGGCTCGGGGCGGGCCGTCACTCAAGAGGAGACAGTGGCCGTCGGACACCATGCCGAAGTTGACGTCGCTGTTGCCCGGGAAGCGGACGGCCCAGTCGCCGGCTCCTTCGATCCGCTTCCACAGCACGGCACGGGGGCGGATCAGGCCGACGAGATCGGCCAGTGGATCAGTCATTCGGACGCTCGCTCATCAATAGCGGACTCTCGATGATAGACAGTCCGGCCGCGCACTCGCAGGCTGGAGGCATGACCGAAACATCGCGCTCCACCGTCCTGATCACCGGCAGCTCGTCCGGCTTCGGCCGCGCGACCGTCCACTTGTTCCGCGCCCGCGGCTGGAACGTCGTCGCCACAGCGCGGCGCGCGGACGCCTGGGCGGACGAGCCGCCGGCCGAAGACCTGCTGGTCTGCTCCCTCGACGTCACCGACGCCGGATCCATCGACGCGGCCGTCACTGCGGCCGTGGCCCGCTTCGGCCGTCTCGACTGCGTCGTCAGCAACGCGGGCGCCGGGCTGCTCTCGGTCTTCGAGAGCACGCCGATGACAACCGTGCGGGATCTGTTCGACACCAACGTTTTCGGGATGATGGTGGTCACCCGGGCCGCGCTGCCGCACCTCGCGGCGCACGGCGGGCGCGTGGTCACCGTGGCGTCCGGCTCCGGCATCGTGCCCGAGCCGCTGATGTCGGTGTACTCCGCGACGAAGTTCGCCGTCGAGGGTTTCACCGAGTCGCTGCGCCACGAACTCATCGGCCGCGGCGTCGGCGTCAAGCTCGTCGAGCCCGGGCTGGTCCGGGAGACGAACTTCGTCCAGCGCACCACCGAGACCTCCCTCGCCGTGCCCGTGCCGCCCGGTTACGAGGACTACTTCGCCCAGGTGGTGGCGGGTTACCAGCAGGAGTCGCCGTACCGGCTGGCCACGGAGTCCGATGTGGCCGAAGCCATCGTCACCGCGGCCACCGACGACACCAGCCGGCTGCGCCACGTCGTCGGCGAGGACACCGAAGTGTCCGCCCGCCAACGACGGGAAACGTCCGAAAAGGACTACAACGACTGGGCCCTCGCCCGGTCCGGCGCCACCGGCTGACGACCGGCGGCTGGCGCCCGACGGCGCGCGGCGGCTGGCTGCTGACTGTTGCTGGCGGCTGACGGCGCGCGGCGGCTGACCGCTGGCTGCTGCTGGCGGCGACTGCTGCTGCTGCTGGCGGCTCACGACCAGCTGCTGGCGGCTCACGACCGACGGCTCAGTGCGGCACCACCCGCCCGCGCACGTCGCCGAAGCCGATCCGCCCGCCGCCGAAGCCGGGCGCGGTCGCGCTGATCACGACCTCGTCGCCGTCCTCCACGAAGGTCCGCGTCTCGCCGCCGGCCAGCTCGAACGGCTCCCGCCCGCCCCAGCTCAGCTCCAGGAACGAGCCGCGCTGCTCCTTCGCCGGTCCCGTGACCGTGCCCGACGCGTAGAGATCGCCGGTCCGCAGGCTCGCGCCGTTCACGGTCAGGTGCGCCAGCTGCTGCGCCGCCGTCCAGTACTGCGTGGCGAACGGCGGGCTGGACACGAGGTGCCCGTTGAGCCGGATCTCCAGCGCCAGGTCCAGCCCCCACGGCTCGGCGCCGCGCAGGTACTCGAACGGCTCGGGGTCCTGCGGGGGCTGCGGCACGCGGGCGTGCTCCAGCGCGTCGAGCGGCACGATCCACGGCGACACCGAGGTGGCGAACGACTTGCCCAGGAACGGCCCCAGCGGCTGGGACTCCCAGCCCTGCAGGTCGCGCGCGGACCAGTCGTTCACCAGGCACACGCCGAAGACGTGCTCGGCGAAGTCCCCGACCGGCACGGGCGTGCCCATGGTGGACGGGGTGCCGACGACAAAGCCGACCTCCGCCTCGATGTCCAGCCGCTTCGACGGCCCGAACGACGGCTCGGCGGCCTGGCGCGCCTTGCGCTGCCCGCTCGGCCGGACCACGGGCGTGCCGGACACCACCACGGTGCCGGCCCGGCCGTGGTAGCCGATCGGCAGGCGCTTCCAGTTCGGCGGCAGCCGGGCCTCGGCGCCGCCGAAGATCCGGGCGGCGTTGAGCGCGTGCTGCTCGCTCGAGTAGAAGTCGACGTAGTCGGCGACCTCGAACGGCAGGTGGTTCGTGACCTCCGAGCGCGGCACCAGGTGCGCCCCGGCCTGGTCGGCGTAACGCGGCTCGGTCAGCCACTCCCGGACCTGCCCGCGCACCGCCCGCCAGGTCGTGGCACCCGCGGCCAGCAACGGGTTCAGCACCCCGCCGTCGAGCAGCCGAGCGAACGGCGCCGCGGCCTCCTCCGCCGCCGCGGACAGGTCGAGCACGTGCTCCCCCACCGCGACGCCGACACGACGGGCGAGCTCGCCCCCGCGCGAGAACACGCCGTACGGCAAGTTGTCCAGGCCGAACGGAGTGTCCTCGGCGAGGTCGAGCCAGGTCACTGCGGATCTCCTCCTACCGGCGGGCGCGGGCCGAAACCCACTCCGTCACCAGATCGTCCAAAGTAGACAGCGGAAGGATCCCGTTGCCCAGCACCACGTCGTGGAACTCGCGGATGTCGAAGTCCTCGCCCAGCGCCCGCTCGGCCTCAGCGCGCACGCGCTGGATCTCCAGCCGCCCCACCATGTAGCCGAGCGCCTGGCCGGGATTCGCCACGTAGCGGTCCACTTCGGCCTCGATCTCGAGCTTCGCCATCGGCGTGTTCTCGACCAGGTAGTCGATGGCCCGCTGACGGCTCCAGCCCAGCGCGTGCAGACCGGTGTCGACCACCAGCCGCCCGGCCCGCATCGAGTCCTGCGTGAGCATGCCCAGGCGGGTGATGTCGTCGAGGTAGAGGCCCATCTCGTCGGCGAGCCGCTCGGCGTAGAGGCCCCAGCCCTCCAGGTACGCGGTGAACGGCACGACGCGCCGCAGCATCGGCAGGCCGGTCAGCTCCTGTACGAAGGAGAGCTGGAAGTGGTGCCCCGGCACGGCTTCGTGGAACGCTATGGCCTCACTGGTGAACCGCGGCCGCGAACTAGCCTCGTACGTGTTGGCGTAGTACGTGCCCGGGCGCGAGCCGTCGAAGGAGGGCGGCAGGTAGTAGGCGATGGTGCCGCTCGCCGCCTCGGTCTCGGCCACCGGCTCCACTACGCACCGAGCCGCCGGGACGCGGGAAAACCATTCCGGCGCAACGGCTTCCGCCCGGGAGATCGCGGCACGGGCACCGTCGAGCAGCTCCTCACCGTCACGCCAGCGCAGCTCGGGGTCCGACCGCAGCCGTTCGAAGATCTCTGCCAGGTCCGCCGTGCCGAACACCTTGGTGCCCAGCTCGCGGTACTCCGCCGCCAGCCCCTCGGCGACCCGCAGACCGGCGTCGTGCAGTTCCTGCGCGGTGCGCTCGGTGGTGGTCTCCGCGCGGATCAGGCCCTGGTACTTCTCCTGCCCGCCGGGCAGGTGCCCGAGGCCCGGCTCGGTCTCCGGCTTGGCGACTGGCAGCGCCTCGTCGGCGAGGAAGGCGCGGTAGCGCGCGAAGGCGGGGTGCACCACCTCGGCCAGCAGGCGGTCGCGCTCCTCGGCGAAGCCCTCGACCTCCACCAGAGGCGTGAGCCGCAGCGAGTCGGTTTCGGCGTCGAGGTAGCGGTCGACGTAGCCGATCCCGATGCGCACCAGGAAGTCCGGCGCCACCAAGCCTTCGGCCATGGTGGCGCGCTGAGCCTCGATCACCGCGTCGAGGAAATCGCCGAGCGCGCCGAGCCGGCTGAGGTAGCCGCGAGCCTTCTCCTCGTCTTCCGGCGTCAGCTGGGGCAGGATCATCAGCAGGTACAGCACGGGCGAGCTGAAGCTGTCGCTCACGGCGAAGCCGGACACGCGCGAGTCGATCGAGTCGATCGCCCCACGGGCGCGCGTGATCACCACATCGCGGGTCACGACCTCCGCGCTGGTCAGGCCGGCGCGGTCGATCGCCTCGGCGCGCGCGGCGATGCCGTCGTAAGTGGCGCGATACCGCTGCGCCGCGGCAAGGCTGGGGTCGCCGAGCTTGTCGTGGTCACCGGGCAGGCCGTAGATCGTGCGATCGAGCGGCTCGCGCTCGAAGTCCAGCTCCAGGAGTTCCTCGGCCAGCCCGTTGACGGTGTCGCCGTGCCCGGCCACCCACTCGGAGACCACGGCGTCCAGCACCGACAGCGGCAGCGCGCCGCCGGAGAGCACGACGTCGTGGAACGCGCGCACATCGAAACGGCTCCCGAGGCGGGCCTCGGCGGCGGCGCGGACGCGCTGGATCTCCAGCCGCCCCACCAGGTATGCGAGCGCCTGTCCCGGATAGCCGATGTAACGGTCGACCTCGGCTTCGATCTCGACGGGCGCCATCGGCGTGTTCTCGACCAGGTAGTCGATCGCCCGCTGACGGCTCCAGCCCAGCGCGTGCAGACCGGTGTCGACCACCAGCCGCCCGGCCCGCATCGACTCCAGGGTGAGCATGCCGAGCAGGGAGACGTCGTCGGAGTACAGGCCCATTTCGTCGGCGAGGCGCTCGGTGTAGAGGCCCCAGCCCTCGGTGTAGGCGGTGAAGTCGCCGATCCGGCGCAACAGCGGCAGGTCGGTCAGCCCCAGCGCCGTGCTCAGCTGGAAGTGGTGGCCCGGGATCGCCTCGTGGAACGCCGTGGCCTCGGCCGTGTGCCGGAAGCGCTCGGTGGCCTCGTAGGTGTTGGCGAAGTAGGTGCCCGGCCGGGAGCCGTCGGTGGCGGGCAGCATGTAGTACGCGGGCGGCGCGCCGGGCGCGGAGTCCTCCGGGACCGCCTCGACCGTCCACGGCTGCTCCGGGATCCGGCCGAACCATTTCGGGGACTCGGCGGCCGCGCGGGTGATGGCCGCGCGGGCGGTGTCGAGCAGCTCGCCGGCGCTGGACCAGCGCAGCTTCGGGTCGGTGCGCAGCCGGTCGAAGATCTCGGGCAGCTCCCGCGTGCCGAACACCCGCGCGCCGAGTTCGCGGTACTGCTCGGCCTGGCCCGCGATCACTTCGAGGCCGGTGTCGTGCAGTTCCTGCGGGCCGCGCGCGGTGGTGGTGTGCAGGCGGGCGAGACGGGCGTAGATCTCGTCGCCGCCGGGCAGCCAGGAGACGCCGGCCTTGTCGTCCGGGCGGCCGTGCTGCACGACTTCGGCCGCGAGGAAGTCGCGGTACTCCTGGAAAGCCGGGCGCACGACGTCGCGCAGCAGCTCCTCGCGCCGGGCCGCGAACTCGTCGTCCGGCGCGGGCTGGCGCAGCAGCGGGTCGCCCGCGGCCTCGGCGAGGTAGCGGTCCAGGTGGGCGATGGCGCCCCGCACCAGCCGCGCGACCGGCACCCGCCCGGCCGCGATGCCCGCGCGGTGCCGTTCGGCGACCGCGCGCAGGTACGCCGGGATCTCGGCGAGCCGCCCGAGGTGCGCCTCCGCCGACGACCCGGCCGCGACGGACACCATCGGCAGCGACGACAGCAGCCCGGCCGCGGGCGCGACGAACAGGTCGCTGAGGGTGAACTCGGTGGAGTGGCTGCCGATCAGGTCCAGCCGGCCCTCGATGGAGCGGACCAGGACGTCACGCGTCACGCGGTCCTCGCCGGACAGGCCCGCGGCCTCGACCGCGCGAGCCCGCTCCAGCAGTGCGGACAGCCGCCCGCAGTGCGCGGCCTCGGCCTCGGCGCTCGGATCGCCGAGGCCCGGCGCGTCCGGCCGGATGCCCAGCAACGCGGCGGAAAGCGGCTCGACGGCGAACAATTCGTCGACGAACTCGTCGGCGAGATCGGTGACGACGGTCATGGATTCGGACCCCCAGGTTCGGTGGCGCAGATGCGTTTCCGACCCTAATGGAGATCCGCCCCGCGAGGGGCCGCATGGCACGAGAGTCCCGTTCACGCTGGGAGAACGGCGCTTTTGGACCTCCGGTGTCACTCCGCGTGTGGGCTGGGCCGCGGTGGGAGCCGGTCGCGGGTGGGCCGGGGGTGGCTTGGGTGGGGAGGCGGTGCGGTGGGTGACGGGTGGGGGGTCGGGTGAGCGGGGTTCGGACGGGGCGAGGGTTTGGGACGGGCGGGTTCAGGTGGATCGCGGCGCCGCGGGGCGAGGCCAGTGACGGGCGGGGCAGGAGCGGGCCGGGACACGGGCGGGTTTGGGCGCGATCCGGGGTGGTGAGGCGGTAGCGTTCGGGGAGTGGCCGTGACCGATCCCGTCGACATTCGCCTGCTCGCCGCGCTCGCTGATCTCGGCAAGACCGCTGTGCACGAGCTGGCGGCCAAAGTCGGGATGGATCCGCGGGAGGTCGCGTATCGGCTGGTCGCGCTGTCCGGGAGCGGGCTGCCTCTGCTGGTCGGCGTCGAGAGCGACCCCAGTGGGCTGCGGGCCGCGATCTCGGCCGCACCGCCGTCGTGGGCTCAGCCGGGGGCGCAGCAGCCGTCGTCGGGGCGGATGCCGTCCCAGCAATCGCCGGCTCAGCAGCCGCAGGCCCAGCAACAGCCATCCCAGCAGCCGCAGTCCGGGCCGATGCCCTCCGGGTCAGTGCCCTCCGGGTCAGTGCAGCCGGGGTCAGTGCAGCCGGGATCGATGCCGCCTGGGTCGATGCAGCCCGGGTCGGTGCCATTCCCGCAGCAACACGCATCCCCGCAGCAACCTCAGCCGCACCAGTCCCAGCAGCTGCCGCCCCAGCAGTACCTGTCCCCGCAACAGCCGCAGCCGGGACAGGCACCTCAGCAACAGCCGCAGTCCGGGCAGGTGCCCCAGCAACAATCGCAGCCGGGGCAGATGGCCCAGCAACAGCCGACGTCCGGGCCGATGGCCCAGCAGCAACAGCTGTCCGGCGGGTTTCCCGGGGCCGGGGCCGCGATGGCGCCGCTCCCCTACGGACAGAGCGGACAAGGCGGGCAAGGCGGGCAGAGCACGCAGGGCGGCCCAGCCGTCCACGGTGGACCATCCGGCCCCTACGCAGTCCAAGCCACCCCCTCCGGCGTCTACCCGGGCGCACCCCAACCTCAGCCCCAACCGGGCGCGGTCTCCGGCCCGTACTCAGGAGTGCCCGGCTCCGGCTCCGGCCCATACGCGGTCCAGGGCACCCCCTCCGGCCACTACCCCGGCGCCCCGGCGCAGCCCAACCCCCTCGTGAGCACCTGGGGAGTACCGCAGACGGCGTCCTGGGCGCGCGGCGACGAACCGCGCCGGACCGGGCCGCCCGGGGGTAAGCAGGGACGGATCGGCGAGGTGCTGGCGACCGAGGGGCTGGAGGGCGAGCAGCTCACCGTGCAGCTGCTGGAAGTCCAGGACCCGGCGGACTACCTGTTCGGCGCGGCCGGCTACCGGCTCGAGGAGGGCGAGCGGTCCGTGGTGGTGCACACCGAAATCACCAACCGCGGCTCGGTCGGCTTCGCGTCGCTGCCCGACAATTACCTCGAACTCGTCACCGACGAAGGCGCGACGGTCGGCAAGGCGCCGGTTTCGCTCACCTCGCGCCCGCCGCACAAGATCGGCGTCCGCCCGGGCGAGACGCTCGGCGGGCACACCGTCTACATCCTCCCGGACGCCACCCGCGTGGTCTCGGTCCGCTGGAGCCCGCGCCCCGAGCCGGACGATCGCACGCTGACCTGGGCGGTCGAGGGCTAGTTCTCGTCGCGCAGGAGCTGCAGGGCGTTGGCCAGGTCGTCCGGGTACTCCGATTCGAACTCCACCCAGCGGCCGTCGGCCGGGTGCGCGAAGCCGAGCGTGCGGGCGTGCAGCCACTGGCGGGTCAGGCCCAGCTTGCGCGCCAGCACCGGGTCGGCGCCGTAGGTGAGGTCGCCGACGCACGGGTGGCGCAGCGCGGAGAAGTGGACGCGGATCTGGTGCGTCCGGCCCGTCTCCAGCTTGATGTGGGCGAGCGACGCGGCGCGGAACGCCTCCACCACCTCGTAGTGGGTCACGCTCGGGCGGCCGCCCGCGACCACGGCGAACTTGTAGTCGTGCCGGGGGTGGCGGTCGATCGGGGCGTCGATGGTGCCGCGCGTCGGGTCCGGGTGGCCCTGGACCACGGCGTGGTAGCCCTTGTCGACGGTCCGCTCCTTGAACGCGCGCTTGAGCACCGTGTACGCGTGCTCGCTCTTGGCCACCACCATCACGCCCGTGGTGCCGGCGTCGAGCCGGTGCACGACCCCCTGGCGCTCGGCCGCGCCCGACGTCGCGATCCGCAGCCCCGCGGCCGCCAGCCCGCCGACCACCGTCGGCCCGGTCCAGCCCGGGCTCGGGTGCACGGCGACGCCGACCGGCTTGGAGATCACGACGATGTCGTCGTCGTCGTGCAGGATCCGCATGCCCTCGACGGGCTCGGCGACGATCTCGACCGGGTTCGCCGGCTCGGGCAGCGTCACCTCCAGCAGTCCGCCGGCGGCGAGCCGGTCGGACTTGCCTGCGGGCTGGCCGTCCAGCAGCACGTCACCGGCCGCCGCGAGTTCCGCGACGACCGTGCGCGAGAGGCCGAGCAGCTTGGCCAGCCCGGCGTCCACGCGCATCCCGTCGAGCCCGTCGGGGACGGGCAGCATCCGGGCGCTCACGCGGATTCCTCTTTCTTGACGCGGGTGGAGGTGCCGTCGTAGTCCTTGCCGAGCAGCGACAGCAGGACGATCAGCACCCCGCCGCAGCAGATGGCCGAGTCGGCGATGTTGAAGATCGCGAAGCCCTCGCCGTTCGGGGCGAAGGCCGAGATGAAGTCGACGACGTGGCCGCGCAACGGGCCGGGGGCGCGGAAGATGCGGTCGGTCAGGTTGCCGAGCGCGCCCGCCAGCACCAGGCCGAGCCCGATCGCCCAGCCGACCGAGCGCAGCCGCCGCGACAGCCACACGATGGCGACCACGACGGCCGCCGCGACCAGCGCGAGCACCCACGTCATGCCGGTGGCCATGGAGAACGCGGCGCCGGGGTTGCGGATCACCTGCAGGTAGATCAGCCCGCCGAGGATGCGGACCGGCTCCTTGCCCTCCAGGTTCGCGGCCACCAGGTTCTTCGTCACCAGGTCGATCGCCCAGAGCAGCACGGCGACGGCGAACACCAGCCCGACCCGGCGCTTGGGCAACGGGGCGGCGGCCGGCTCGGCCTCGGGCTCCGGCGGAGTGACGGCCTCGGCCGCAGCCGGTTCGGGGGCCTCGGCGGGCTTCGCGACGTCGTGTTCGGACGAGGAGGACTCGGTGCTCACCCGACCATTGTCCACGTTACGGGCTCAGCCGGTCCCGGCGGCAGGCCGCGGACGCCACTTCGCGGGCCCGGCGACCGCCGCGAACGCCGCCGCCAGCAGTACCGCGCCCGACAGCACGACCCCGGCGAGCGACGGCATGAGCACCGCGGCGAGGACCGCGAACAGCACGGAAACGACCAGCACGAACACACTGCGTTCGTGCCAGGCGAGCACCAGCAGCCCGAGCGCCGCGAGCGCCGGGCCGCGCACCTCGGCCGTGAGGCCGAACTGCGCGAACGCGAGCAGGTCGAGCAACGGCACAGCCAGCACCCCGCCCACCAGCGCCAGCACGAACCGGCCGGTGCGGTACGGCGTCCCGGCCCGCCGGGCGGCGACCGCGTATCCGACGAGGACGGCGGCCACCACGAGCGCGAGCATGATCAGCCAGCTGTTCGAGGGCGCGAACGTCGCCGGCATGGACGTCGCCGGGACCACGGGCGGCTGGCTGTAGGCATACACCGTTGTCTGCCCGGATCCGACCTCGGCGGGCGCCAGCCGCGCCGTGGCCTGCAATGTCGCAGCGACCTCACCCTGCACTGCCACCGCGACGTCGTAGGCCCGGTGCGGATCCGGCGCCGCGGCGCGCTGCGCCCCGATCAGCACCAGCTCGGCGAAACCCAGTAAGGCCAATGGAAACGCGTACCGCGGCGGTCTCCCCATGCGGGGAGCCTAGCGGACCGGCGCGACGCTCAGGCGCAGAACGGCGGCAGCTCGCGCGGGTCCCCGACGGGCGCCCAGCGGCCGTCCACCTTCTCGTACTGCCAGCGCGCGCCACGGGCGGCGATCTGGCGCAGAGCGAGCACCACGCGGTCGACGTGCTCCGCCGTGCTGCCGAGGCCCAGGCTGACGCGCACGGCCTGCTGCCCGTCACCGCCGGCGACGCCGATCAGGCGCTTCGTGGCGACGTGCGCGCAGAAGGCGCCGTCGCGGACGCCGATGCCGTATTCGGCCGACAGCACCGCGGCGAGCCAGCCGGGCTCGAAGCCGTCGACGACGAAGCTCACCGTGCCGACGCGGTCGACCGGCGCGTCGAACAGCCGCAGCTCGGCGCAGCCGGGGATGCCGGCCAGGCCCTTGCGCAGCCGCTCCAGCAGCTCGGCCTCGTGCTCGCCGACGGCGTCCCACTGCGCGGCCAGCTGCTCGCACGCGACGCCGAGCGCGTACACGCCGACAGTGTTCGGCGAGCCCGCTTCGTGCCGCTCCGGGCCGGAGTTCCAGACCACGGCCTCTTCGGTGACGAGCTTGGTCGCGCCGCCGCCGGCGAGGTACGGCTGGGCGGCGCGCAGCCAGTCCGCGCGGCCGATCAGCGCGCCGGCGCCGAAGGGCGCGTACAGCTTGTGGCCGGACAGCGCGACGTAGTCCACGTCCAGCTCCCGCAGCGAGATGCGGCGGTGCGGCGCGAGCTGCGCGGCGTCGAGCGCGATGCGGGCGCCGTGTTTCCTTGCCACGGCGGCGATCTCGGCCACCGGGAGCAGCTCACCGGTCACATTGGACGCTCCGGTCACCACCACCAGCCGCGGGCCCTGCGGGCAGTCCGCGAGCGCTTCGTCCACAACGGACACTGCCGCGAGCCGCGTGCGCGGAAGGCTGACGCGGCGGACGTTCCGGCCGCGCCACGGCAGCAGCGCGGCGTGGTGCTCGGTGTCGAACACGACCACGGAGGTGTTCTTCGGCAGGGCGCGGGCCAGGAGGTTGAAGGAATCCGTGGTGTTGCGCGTGAACACGACGGTGTCGGTGCCGCGCGCGTCGACGAAGCGGCGAAGGATGTCGCGGGTGCGCTCGTAAAGCCGCGTCGAGACCTGCGACGCGAAGCCCGCGCCGCGGTGGACGCTCGCGTACCAGGGCAGGAACTCGTCGACGGCCGTGCGCACCGCGTCCAGGCACGGCGCGCTGGCGGCGTGGTCGAGGTTCGCGTAGCCGATCTCGCCGCCGGTCACCAGCGGCACCCGCAGGCCCGCGCCGGCGACGGCCGGGATCCCCTGCGGCGCAACGGTTCCAGCGGCGTCAGTGGTGCCCGTGGTTTCGGCGGTGCAGGTGCGATCGAGGGCGAGAGTCATGAGGGTGCCTCCTCGGCAGTCCGGGGGACCCCCGGCGAGGGGCCCGCGCTTGCCTGCCGCACGACGCGACCGGCCTGGTCCTCACCCGGGGCACCCCACCGCGGTAGGAGGGTTGCCGGCCAGCAAGCCGGGGCTTCGCGCTGGCACTCATGACCTGTTTTCGAAGGTAACCGAACGGAGTGGGTTCGAGCCAGCCCCGTCCCGCGATCTGAGACCGCGGTCACACGTTCGGCGGACTGTTACGGGGTGTCGCGGAACCGGCCGGGCAGCTGGACGAGCTGGCGGTCGGCCAGGTGCGTCGCGGTGCCGTCGTACTGCTCGGCACCGGCGGTGAACTGCCAGCCGCCGATCTCCTTGCCGTCGACGGGCTGGCCGTAAGCCGCCGCGACGGTCGAGGTGAGGCGGGCGTAGGAGACGTTGTCCCAGTCGCCGATGGCGGCTTCACGGTCGTTCGCTTCACGATCGCGGGGTGCGGCTTCGCGATCTCCGGGCGCGGCCTCGCGATCGCCCGGCGCGGCGGCGGTGGCCGGGGCGGCGGGCAGGGTCCAGAGGGTGAAGTGCACGTGGGCGCCGGTGCTGCTGCCCCCGCACGGGAGCGCGTTGCCGGTGGACCCGAGCGGAGCGCCGGCCTCGACCTGCTCACCGTCGGTGACCTGGATGGCCTCCATGTGGTAGTAGCCGGTCCGCCAGCCGCCCGCGTGGTCGATGGTCACCCAGTCGCCGCCGGAGCAGTGCTGCAGGTGGACAGTCCCGGCCAGCGGCGCGCGCACGGTCCGGTCGGCGGGGCTGAAGTCGATGGCGTTCTTGACGCCATCGGACCCGTCGTCGGAGTGGATGCCGGCCGAGTAGACCTGCTGCCCCAGCGCGAACGGGAACGCCATCGCCGGGAACGCCGTGGCCGGGGATGGCACCGTCGGGGACGGCGCCGACTCGGCCGCCGCGGGGCCCGCGAGCAGCACGCCGGCTGTCAGCGTCAAGACGGCGGCAGCGGTGGTCGTGGTGCCCCAGCTCCGAAGTTTCGTCACCCTGCGTACTCCTTTGGGTCAGCCTTCCCCCGTTCGATGGAGTCGAACGGGCGGAGGTTAACCCGAAAGGGCGACATTTGGGAATGATCACTGCGAAATTCGCGTGAAACCGAGGTGTGGTGCCGCGGACGGGTGGGGGGCGCTCGCCGCGAGCCGACCTGCGGAGGTTCACCTCACCCCGTGGGCCCGCGGGCGGTGATCAGAACGCACTGGTCGGCGACGTGCGCTCCCCCGCTCGGGTCAGCGGCCGGGCTCATCACACCAGCAGGTCAGCCGCCCAGCTCCCGCCGCCGGCGGGTCAGCGGCCGTCTTCCCCACGCCAGCGGGCCAGGCGCCCGGCGCGGTCCACGGCGCGGATCCGGCGCTCCACCGCCTCCCGGACGCTCGCGGTGGTCACCACGAGGAGCTGGTCGTCCACCTGCAAGCGGCTCGTCTTCTGCGGGGTGAAACCCGCGCCGGCGCGGACGATCAGGCTCACCGTGGCGCCGGCGGGCAGGCCCAGCTCCGAGAGGTACACCCCGTGCAGCTTCGAGCCCTTCTGGATGCGCACCTGCAGCAGCTCGGCGCCCAGCTCGTCCAGCGGCGCGGCGTCCACCTCGATCTCGTGGGCCTCGGCCGGCTTGGCGAGGCCCAGCAGCCGGGCGAACGGGCCGAGGGTGGCGCCCTGCAGCAGCGTCAGCACGATGACCAGCACGAATACCGCGTCGACCAGCTGTTCGGCGCCGGGGACGCCCTCCGAGAGCGGGATCATCGCGAGCACGATCGGCACGGCCCCGCGCAGGCCGGCCCACGACAGGAACGCCTGTTCTCGCCACGGCAGCCGGAACGGCAGCATCGAGAGCACCACCGACAGCGGCCGCGCGAGCAGGAGCACCACCGCGCCCGCGACGAGGCCGGGCACCAGCGTCTCCAGCAGCCGGCTCGGCGAGGCGAACAGGCCGAGCAGCACGAACAGCCCGATCTGCGCGAGCCAGCCGAGCCCTTCGGCGAACGAGAGCGTGTCCGAGCGGTGCGGCAGCTTGGAGTTGCCCAGCACCAGCCCGGCGACGTACGTGGCGAGCAGGCCCGAAGCGTGCGCCAGCTGCCCGGACGAGTACGCCACTATGCAGACCGCGACCGTCGCGAGCGGGTACAAGCCGGTGGCCGGCAACGCGGCCCGCCGCAGCGCCATCGCGCCCAGCCAGCCGAACAGCAGGCCGATCCCCAGGCCCGCGGCCAGCTCGTACACGACCAGCAGCGGCAGCGACCAGTCCACCGCCTCACCGGACGCGAGCACGACGACGGCGATGTACGCGGGCGCGTCGTTGATGCCGGACTCCAGCTCCAGCGTGCCGACGATCCGCTTCCCCACCCCGGCCGAGCGCAGCACGGAGAACACCGCCGCGGCGTCGGTCGACGCGAGCACCGAGCCCCACAGCAGCGCGAGCCGCCAGTCGAGGCCGAGCAGCCAGTGCAGCGCGGCGCCGGTGATCGCGACGCTCAGCACAACGGCCACTGTGGACAGTACGATTCCCCGCCCCAGCGACGGTTTCACCGCGGACCACCGGGTGGTCAGGCCGCCTTCGGTGAGGATCATGACCAGCGCGGCGAGGCCGAGCGACTGGGTCAGGCCGGGGTTGTCGAACCGGATGCCGAACCCGGATTCGCCCAGCACCACACCGATCGCGAGGTACAGCAGCAGCGACGGGAACCCGAGCCGGATCGAGACGCGCACGGCCACGACGGACGCGAGCAGCACGACGCCGCCGATCCCCAGAAGCACGGGAAGCTGGTCCATCGTCCGCTCCTCCCGGTCTCCTCTGGCGTCCAGGATAGTGAGCGGGGTGTTCACTCTTTCGTGTACCACCGGATAATTCGGACAAGTGGCATGCTAGGGCGCGGCACCGGGCGCCGTGAGATCAACACCGAGCGCCGCTCTGTCCACTCCGGACAGTCACCCGGCAATCCGGCCCTGGCTACTTCACCCCGGCCAGGAACTTCGCGCCCAGTGTCACGGCGGGGCCGGAATCGTTGGCGCCCTCCAGGAAAACCACGAAGGCGACGTCGCCGCGGTAGCCGGTGAACCAGCCGTGGGCCTCGGCGCCGGAGCCGAACTGGGCGGTGCCCGTCTTGCCGAAGACGGTGCCGGAGCGGGACAGGCCGGTCGCGGTGCCGCCGGTGACCACCTCCCGCATCATCGTGCGCACCGAGGCCAGCACGCCCGCGGGCGGCGCGGTGTACCGCGTCGACACCTTGGTCGCCAGGTCCGGGTCCGACCACAGGCTCGGCGTCACGGCCTTGCCCGCCGCCACCGTCGCGGCCATCAGCGCCTCGCCGAACGGGCTGACCTGCACCGTGCCCTGGCCGATGCCGTCCTCGACCTGCTCGTCGGCGCCCGCGGCCGCGACCACCTTGCCGGCCTCGGTGGCGACGCCGGGGATGTCGAAGTCCGCGTTCAGGCCGTACTGGCTCGCCGCCTTCGCCAGCCCGTCGGCCGGCAGCTGCGAGGCGAGCGTCCCGAACGTGGTGTTGCACGACTTCGCGAAGGCCCGGTGCATCGGGACGGTGCCCAGGTCGAAGCCCTCGTTGGAGATGGTCCGGGTGCCGATCCGCGCGGTCAGCGGGCACGGCAGCGACGCGTCCGGCGTCGCGATCCCGGCTTCCAGCGCGGCCGTCGCCGTCGCGATCTTGAACGTCGAGCCGGGCGCGTACAGCCCGCTCAGCGCGGACGGCCCGGTGCCGGCCGCGGCGTTCTGCGCCACCGCCAGAATCCCGCCGGTCGACGGCTGGATCGCCACGATCAGGGCCTTGCCGCCGAAGCCGTCCACGGCCGACTGCGCCGCCGACTCCACCCCTGCGCTCAGCGTGGACTTCAGCGCCTGCACCCCGCTGGTGGTCTTGCCGAACAGCGTCTCCAGGTTCTTGCCCGCCGTGTCCACCCGCTCGACCGCGAACGAGTCCGACGCGGTGGCGTGGACCTGCCCGGTCAGCGCGGACTGCAGCAGCGGGAACGCCGCGCCGTCGGCCGCGCGGGTGCCGCCGGGGCCGGTCACGAGGATCGGCTTGCCGTCACGGTCGACCACCACTGGCTCGTCCCCCGCCGAGGTCGCGACGACCAGTCGTTGCCCGGCCTGCAGCTTCGGCTGCAGCACCGCGAGCGTCCAGTGCACCCGCCATTCCGAGCCGGACTGCACGACGTCGAACGTGCCGTCGTAGGACCACACATGGCCGGCGCCGAGCGTCCAGGTCGTGGTGTACGCGGCGGACGCCTTGTTCCCGGCAGCCGCGCCGACCTGCCCGACTTTGGCCTGCACCCCGGTCGGCCGCAGCGTGGCCCAGGCGTCGCGCAGGGCGGCGGCCGAGCCGGACGGGTCGTCGGTCAGCCGGCTCGCGCCGTCGGCGTCGCCTGCGGCGAAGGCCTTCAGGTACTGCTCCGCCGCCGAGGCCGGGTCCGGCGCCAGCACGCCGGCCACGGTCGATTCGTCCGACGGCGATGACGCCGCCGGCGCCGGGCTCCCACCGCTGAGCAGCACCACCGCCGCCACGACGATCGCGACCACCGCGACGGCTCCCCCGATCAGCACGCCTCTTTTGCCCGCAGGACTCACCGTGAACTCTCCCCTGGCCCGTGCGGCGTTCGCGCACCCGGCCCAGCTTGCCCATCGCACGGGGGGCCATGGCGTTACCGGGGAAATGCCGGCTCGGCACCGAGGACCGGCCCTGAAGGCCACCATGAGGGACATATAGGCCCTCATGGTGGCCTTCAGGGCACCGGTCAGGCCTTGGCGACCGCCACACGCACCTTCACGCCGTCGCCGACCACACCCTCGAAGCCGCCGGGGGCCTCGCCGTAGGACACCGCCGTGGCCAGCGTCTCGGCGGCGGCGAACTCCTCGTGCTTGCGAGCGGCCGCGACCGTGGCGTCCGGCGCGTCGATCACCAGGGTGATGCGGTCCGCGACGTCGAAGTCCGCGTCGCGCCGGGCCTGCTGGACAACACGCACCAGGTCGCGGGCCACGCCCTCGTCGGCGAGCTCGGCGGTCACCTCGGTGTCGAGCACGACCAGCCCGGTCCCGCCGGGCAGCTCCGCCGCCGCGCCGCCGTCCTTGGCGACCAGGCGCCGCTCGTACTCGCCGTCGCGCAGCTCGACGCCGGCCGCCACGATCGCGCCGCCGGGGCCGGTGGTCCAGTCGCCCGCCTTGACGGCCTTGATCACCTTCTGCACGTCCTTGCCCAGCCGCGGTCCCGCCGCCCGCGCGTTGACCGCGACCTCGGCCGAGCCGTGCGCGGCCACGTCGGTGGTCAGCTCCACGGACTTGACGTTCACCTCGTCCCGCAGGATGTCGGTGAACTCCCGCAGCGCCTCGACGTCGCCCGCCGCCACCACCAGCCGTGCCAGCGGCAGCCGCACGCGCAGCTTGTTCGCCTTGCGCAGCGACAGCGCCGATGACGCCACCTGGCGCACCCGGTCCATCGCGGTCACCAGTGCCGCGTCCGAAGGCAGGTCGAGCGAGTTCGGCCAGTCCACCAGGTGCACCGAGCGGCCGCCGGTCAGCCCGCGCCACACCACCTCCGTGGTCAGCGGCAGCAGCGGCGCGACGACCCGGCAGGTCACCTCGAGCACCGTGTGCAGCGTGTCGATCGCGTCCTGCTCACCGGCCCAGAAGCGGTCGCGGGAACGGCGGACGTACCAGTTCGTCAGCACCTCGAGGAAGTCCCGGACGGTCTGGCAGGCGCCGGCGATGTCGTAGTTGTCCATCGCGTACTCGACGTCGGTGACCAGCTCGTGGGTCTTCGCCAGCGCGTACCGGTCGAGCAGGTGCGCCGAATCCGTGCGCCACTTGCCTTCCACGCCCTCGGCGTTCGCGTACAGGGCCAGGAAGTAGTACGAGTTCCACAGCGGCAGCACGGCCTGGCGCACGGCGTCGCGGATGCCCCGGTCGGTGACGACCAGGTTGCCGCCGCGCAGGATCGGGCTCGCCATCAGGTACCAGCGCATGGCGTCGGAGCCGTCGCGCTCGAACACCTCGTTGACGTCCGGGTAGTTCCGCAGCGACTTGGACATCTTCTGCCCGTCCGAGCCCAGCACGATGCCGTGCGAGACGCAGGTCCGGAACGCGGGCCGGTCGAACAGCGCCGTGGCGAGCACGTGCAGCAGGTAGAACCAGCCGCGCGTCTGGCCGATGTACTCGACGATGAAGTCGCTCGGGTAGTGGTGCTCGAACCACTCGGCGTTCTCGAACGGGTAGTGCACCTGGGCATACGGCATCGAGCCCGAGTCGAACCAGACGTCGAGCACCTCGGGCACGCGGCGCATGGTCGAGCGCCCGGTCGGGTCGTCCGGGTTGGGCCGGGTCAGCTCGTCGATGTGCGGCCGGTGCAGGTTGTCCAGCCGCACGCCGAAGTCGCGCTCCAGCTCGTCGAGCGAGCCGTAGACGTCGGTGCGCGGGTACCCCGGGTCGTCGGACTGCCACACCGGGATCGGCGTGCCCCAGTAGCGGTTGCGGGAGATCGACCAGTCGATGGCGTTCTCCAGCCACTTCCCGAACTGGCCGTCCTTGACGTTCTCCGGGTACCAGGTGATCTGCTGGTTCAGCTCGACCATCCGGTCCTTGAACTGCGTCACCGCGACGAACCACGAGGACACCGCGCGGTAGATCAGCGGGTTCCGGCAGCGCCAGCAGTGCGGGTAGGAGTGGTCGTAGGTCTCGTGGCGCAGCAGCAGCGCGCCCTGCCGTCCCGCCGAACCCGTGCCGTTCTTGAGGTCGCGGACGATCTCCGGATTGGCGTCGAACACCTGCTGCCCGGCGTAGTCGGGCACGGTGGCGTCGAACCGGCCGTGCGCGTCGACCGGCGTGACCGGGGCGATCCCGGCGGCGTCGGTGACCACCTTGTCCTCGGCGCCGTAGGCGGGCGCGATGTGCACGATGCCGGTGCCGTCGCCGGTGGTGACGTAGTCGGCCGAGAGCACCCGGTGCGCGTTCTCGGTGCCGGTGAAGTACGGGAACGGTGGCGCGTAACGGTTTCCGAGCAGCTGCTCGCCGGTGTAGTGCGCGACGACCGTCGGCTCTTCGCCGAGCTCACGCGCGTACGCGGCGACGCGCGCTTCGGCGAGCAGGAACCGTTTGCCGGGGAAGTTCTCGCTCTCCACCACGACGTAGTCCACCTCGGGGTGCACCGCGGTGGCGAGGTTCGACGGCAGCGTCCACGGCGTTGTCGTCCAGATCAGCAGGTACGTGCCGTCGAGCTCGTTTTCGTTGCCCTCCAGGCGGAACCCGACGGTGACGGCCGGGTCCTGGCGGTTGCGGTAGACGTCGGCGTCCATGCCCAGCTCGTGGTTGGACAGCGGGGTCGCGTCCCGCCAGCAGTACGGCAGGACGCGGTAGCCCTCGTAGACGAGTCCCTTGTCCCACAACCGCTTGAACGCCCACAGCACCGACTCCATGTAGGTCACGTCGAGCGTCTTGTAGTCGTTGCCGAAGTCGACCCAGCGCGCCTGGCGGGTGACGTAGTCCTGCCACTCGTCGGTGTAGCGCAGCACGGACTCGCGCGAAGCCTCGTTGAACTTCGCGATGCCCATCTCTTCGATCTCGGACGTCTCGGTGATGCCGAGCTGGCGCATCGCCTCGAGCTCGGCGGGCAGGCCGTGGGTGTCCCAGCCGAACCGGCGCTCGACGTGCTTGCCCTTCATCGTCTGGTAGCGCGGGACGATGTCCTTGACGTAGCCGGTGAGCAGGTGGCCGTAGTGCGGCAGGCCGTTGGCGAACGGGGGGCCGTCGTAGAAGACGTACTCGTTGTCGCCGTTCTCCCCGGCGGGCCGCCGGTCGATCGACGCCTGGAACGTCCGGTCGGTCTCCCAGTACTCGAGGACGCGCTGCTCCAGCGCCGGGAACGACGGCTGGGACGGGACCGTGGTCTCTCCGTCCAGCTGGGCCTGGGGGTACATCCGGGTGCGCTCCTTGCGTTCGTCGCTCGCGTACGGACGGCCGGTGCCTCACCGGTCGCCCACACGGGGACGAGACGCTCGCGCGTCACGCGGTACCACCCCGCTTGCCCGGGCGCGAACTTCCGCCCCGGGCCACTCGTGGACGGCTGTCACGGGCCGCACCCGTCCGGTTCTACTGGGGGCGCGCCGCACCCTGTTCTTCCGGAGGCTCCCCGGTGATGGCCGGATCGACGCCTTGCTGACACCAGGTTAGCTGGCCGGCACAAGCGGCTTCGCGGTGACCCGGTTTTGAAATGATCCCGCGCGGTGATCACGAACAGGCCGAGGCCGGAGCCGCCCCGTGGTCAGAGGAAGTCCGCGGTCCGGCGGCGGGGCAACGTCACCCAAGTGAGGGCGGCGCCCGCGAGCCACAATGCGGCGGCCACCACGCCGAGCACGTGCAGGCCGTGCACGAACTCGCCGCGGGCGGCCGGTTCTCCCGCCACCGCACCGAAAACGGCCACGCCGAGCGCGCCCCCGGCCTGTCGCGCGGTGTTGTTGACCCCGCTCGCGACGCCCGCGCGCGACGACGGCACGTCCGCCACCGCGGCGGTGACGACGGCGGCGGTGAGCAGCCCCATGCCCAGCCCGAGGCCGAGCAGCGTCGGCAGCACCGTGCCGTAACCGCTGGAGTTCCCGACGCGCAGCAGGTTCAGCATGCCCAGCGCGCCGAGCACGAACCCGGCGACCATCAGCGGCCGTGGGCCGAACCGGCCAGTGAGCCGTCCGCTCAACGGGCCGAGCAGCGAGAGCGGGACGAACAGCGGCAGCACGGCCATCGCGGCGCCGAGCGGGGACGCGCCGAGCACCCGCTGGAGGTAGAGCGTCAGCACGAGGACCGCAACAGTCCGCCGAACGCCGTGCGGGACACCAGGTTCGCACCCATCGTCTGGCGCGAGCGCAGGACGTCGAGCGGTAGCATCGGCTCCCGCGTCCGGCGTTCGACCGCCACGAACGCGACGGCGGCGGCGACCGCGAGCACCGCGGCGAAGGGCTGCCCCGCGATCACCGCGTAGACCCCGGAGCCGAGCGCGACGGCGGCGGTCGCCGCACCCGGCACGTCGACGCGCCCCGGTTTCCGGACGCCCGGCGGGACGAGCCGCCGCGTGGCGACCGCGGCGACGGCGACAACCGGCACGTTGAGCCAGAACACCGGCCGCCAGCCGGCCAGCGAGACGAGCACGCCGCCCAGCAGCGGGCCCGCCGGCAGCGCGAGCGCCGACACGCCCGCCCAGACACCCAGCGCACGAGCGCGTTCACGCCGTCCGGGAAAGGCCGCGGTGATCACGGCGAGAGTCCCGGGCAGCAGCAGCGCGGCGCCGACCCCCTGCCCGGCGCGGGCCGCGACGAGCCAGCCGGCGCTGCCCGCGAGCCCGCACAGCGCGGACGCCGCGCCGAACACCGCGAACCCGGCGAGCACCACCCCGCGATGGCCCAGCACGTCGCCGAGCGCGCCGCCGGTGAGCAGCAGCGCGGCGAGCACCACGGAGTAGCCGTCGACCACCCACTGCAGCTGCGCGAGCCCGGCGTTCAGCTCGGCGCCGATGGTGGGCAGGGCGACGTTGACGACGGTGACGTCGAGCTGTACCAGGAACATCCCGGCGCACATCGTGATCAGGACGGCGGATCGCATGGTCCCCAGTGGACCGTGCGAACGCTTCCGTCGCGGTGGAAGTGTGCCGGGTGCACCCTGGGAGCATGCTCGAAGGAGACGCCGACATCGCCCGCACGGCCGCGCTGTTCGCCGACCGGGCGCGGGTGCGCGTGCTGCTGGCGCTCGCGGACGGCCGTTCGCTGGCCGCGTCCGTGCTGGCGGGCGAGGCCGGGCTGTCCGCGCCGGGGGTGAGCGCGCACCTGGCCAAGCTGCTCGAAGCGGGCCTGGTCACCGCGGAACGCTCCGGGCGGCACCGGTTCTACCGGCTCGCCGGCCCGGCGCCGGAACTGCTGGAGACGCTGGCGCGGTTCTCCCCCGCCGGGCCGGTGCGTTCGCTGAAGGAGGGCACGCGGGCACAGGCGCTTCGTGCCGCGCGGACCTGTTACGACCACCTCGCCGGACGGCTGGGCGTCGCCGTCACGGCGGCACTGCTGGAGCGGGAAGCACTGGTCACTGTGGATGGTCAGCCGAGCACTGTCCGTCGCGCCGGGGACCGGATTTCCGCGCAGCTCAAGGAACATCCGTACGCGCTGGGCCCCGCCGCCGAGACCGTGTTCGGCGCGCTGGGGGTGGACCTCGCCGCGGCGTCGGCGAGCCGGCGCCCGCTGCTGCGCTTCTGCCTCGACTGGAGCGAGCAGCGCCACCACCTGGCGGGCGCACTGGGCGCGGCGCTGACCGACCGCTTCCTGGACGCGGGCTGGCTGCGCCGGCGCGCGGAAGCCCACCGCGCCGTCCGCCTCACCCCCGAGGGCGCGGTGGCTCTGCGTGACGTGCTGGGCGTGACGACCTGACGCAGCGGCGAACGCGCGGGATTCAGCGGTGGGCGGCGGCGAGCACGGCGTCCGGGCCGCAGCGGGAACACGGGGTGAAGCCGAGCTGCCGGGCCTCGCCGACGGCGATCGGGATGGTGTCGCGGCCGGAGAGCCAGCCGCAGTCCACCAGGTGGTAGCGGGGGAACTCGTCGACGACGACCACCTCGTCCTCGAGGTCCGAGACGATCGCCAGGTCCTCCTCGTCCGTCTTCTCCTCGCCGGGCGCGTTCTCGCGGGCGGCCGCCGCGGCGGCGGAATCCGGCCTGGTGACCTTGGTCGCACCGAGCGCCGATCCGGCGGCCGCAGCCCCGGCGGGCGCCGTGGATTCCGCGGCATCGGCCGCGGCAGGGGTCTCGGCGGTGGTCTCGGCCGCCGTCTCGGCCACGGCCGGGGAAGCGGCTTCGGGCTCGTCGCCTTCCGGCTCGATCACCGGGTCCGGCACGTCCGCCGGGTCGCCGAGTTCACCCGTGGCGGGGAGGAGAGTGGTCGGCTCCGCGTCGTCCTCGACCGGATCTTCGGCGGCGTCGCCTGAGTCCGCTGTGTCCTTCGCGTCGGCCGTGTCCTCCGTGGACGGTTCGGCCTCGGCGGCGGCGGACCGCTTCCGGCGGCGCAGCCAGTCGAAGAGCAGGATCAGCCCGGCGAGCACCGACAGGCCGATGGAGACCCAGGCCCACAGCGAGGTGGCCGTGATGAGGGCCGTGACGAGCAGCGCGAGCGCCGCCAGCACCAGAATGAGGACGATGTAGAGCACGCTGAATTACAGCACGAACCGGCGGAATACCGGGTCACGAAACGCCCACGCCGCGTACTGCCACGGCTGCTTTCCGTGGCGATTCGCCGACCGCGCGCACGCCGAAAGCCCCGCCGCCGCCGGGATCCGGCAGACGACGGGGCGTCACACGGCAAACGCCGGGCCGGCGCGGTGAACCCACGCCGGGCCTGACGGTGAAGACTCAGCCTGCTTCGGCCCGCGGGCCGAACGAGTAGCCCTGACCACTGCCGGAATTGGCCGGCTGGCCCGAGTTCGACGAGGCCGAAGCCGGCGCCGCCGAACCACGGTCGTCGAGCTCACGCAGCTGGGACTCGAGGAATCCACGCAGCCTCGTGCGGTACTCCCGCTCGATCGTGCGCAGCTCCTCGATCTTCTTGCCCAGAGCGCCCTTCTCGGCGTTCAGGTTGTTCATCGTCTCGGTGTACTTGCGCTGCGACTCGCGTTCCATCGTGGTCGCCTTGTCACGGGCCTGACGCTCCAGCGTCTCGGCCCGCGTGCGCGCGTCGTTCAGCATGGTCTCGGCCCGCGTACGAGCCTCGTTGACCATCGAGTCGGACTTCGCCCTGGCATCGGAAAGCAGCTGCTCGGACTTGGTCCGCGCCTCCGCCAGCATGCCGTCGGACTCGGTCTTGGCCTCGGCGGTCAGCCGGTCGGCCATCTCCTGGGCCAGGCCGAGGACCTTGGCGGCCTGAACGTTCGGCTCACCACTGTCACCACCGACCATCGAGTGGGCCTGTGTCTGCTCCATCGCCGAAGCGGGGGGCGGCACGGGCGCCAGACGGCGGGAGGGCTCTTCCCGCACCGGCGGTGGACCGCTCACCTTCGCGTTCTCGAGCTCACCGCGGGTCGATTCCAGCTCGTTGTCGAGCTGTTCGACCTGCTGCCGCAGCTCGTTGTTGTCCTCGATCAACCGGGCAAGCTCGGTCTCCACCAGGTCGAGGAACGCGTCCACCTCGTCCTCGTTGTAGCCCCTCTTGCCGATGGGCGGCTTGCTGAACGCGACGTTATGCACGTCAGCGGGGGTCAACGACATCAGATCACCTCACGCACTCCATGGCCTGCAGGGTCCACCCAAGTTTCCCCGATCACCTGGGAGTTGCCAGTTGCATCGCAAAGAACACAACCAACAGCAGCACCATAATCGATAAGTCCAGTCCCATCCCGCCGATTCGAACCATCGGGATCATTCGCCTGAAGAGGCGAACCGGCGGGTCGGTCACTGTGTAGATGGTCTCGAGCGTGACCGCAACCCCTCCAGCGGGACGCCACTCACGCGCGAAGGTGCGCACAAGCTCGATCACGATACGCGCCGTCAAGAGCAGCCAGAAGGCGAACAGCACGTACCAGACCACCAGCCACACAGCATTCACGCGACCACTCTAGCGGGGTAGGCCCGGGGAAGCCGCAGCCAGCGGCCGCGACATCGCATCGAGTCGACAAAATCACGTTCTGCTGCGCCCAGCGGTCCGGTCTGCTTCAGCCGCGCAGGAACAATCCGCCCTCGGCGATCCGCCTGCGGTCCTCAGCCGTCACGTCGACGTCCGGCGGTGAGAGAAGGAACACCTTGTTGGTGACCTTGTCCATCGAGCCGCGCAGCGCGAAGGCGAGCCCCGCGGAGAAGTCGACGAGCCGCTTCGCGTCCGCGTTCTCCATCTCGGTGAGGTTGATGATCACCGGGATGCCCTCGCGGTAGTGCTCGCCGATCTGGCGCGCCTCGACGTAGCTCGTCATGTGCAGCGTCTTGATCCGGCTGAGCGCGTCGCGCGCCGGCGTCCGCACCGGCTCCGCGAGCGGGCGCAGCCGGGCGACCGGCTCGGGCTGGCGGTCGACGGCCAGCGCGCCGTGTGTCGTCGGCTCGGCCGTCACCGACCGTGACCGAGACCTCGGAGCGGGCTCGTCGTACGTGTCATCGGTCTCGCGGTAACGTGACCTGGATCGTGTCGGCGGCTCGTCGTAGGTGTCGTACTCGTCGTCGTAACCACGGCGGTACTCTTCGTCCTCGACCTCGTAGCCGTCTTCGTCTGCGGGCACCATCCCGAAGTAGGCCTTCAGCTTCTGCAGCGCGCTCATGCCTCTCCCTAGCCCTAGCCGCTCCCGCACCGTGCTACCCCACCCGGCCGCACACGAAACGTGACGGCCACGCGGACTCCCTACGGCGAGGCTAAACCGCGCCCACCGAGCAGCGCGGTTCCGACACGCACACAGGTTGAGCCGTGCGTGATCGCCTGTTCGAAATCATGGCTCATTCCGGCCGAGACTTCTACGGCATTCGGGTGATCTTCACGAAGCCGCCCTGATGCCTGGACCAGCCGGGCAAAGGCGCGGGAGGGGTCCTCGCCGAGGGGGGCCACGGCCATCACCCCGCGCAGTCGCAACTCACCCACATGGGCGATGTGATCGGCGAGCGCGGCGAGGTCGCCGAGCGGTGTCCCGCCCCGCGCGGGGTCGCCGTCGAGGCTCACCTGGATCAGCACGTCGAGGGGTTCGGCGCGCTCCCCCGCTTCCTGTGCGTTACCGACGGCCCGGCCGAGCGCGTCGGCCAGCCGGGCGGAGTCGACCGACTGGACCTCGGCCGCCCACCGGACGACGGAGCGGGCCTTGTTGCGCTGCAGGCTGCCGACCATGTGCCACCGCGGCGACGCGTCCGGGCGCAGCTGCGCCACCTCGGCCGCCTTGGCCCCGGCCTCCTGGTCGCGGTTCTCCGCGAGCTGGGTCAGGCCGAGATCGGTGAGCAGGGCGGCGTCGGCCGCCGGGAAGGTCTTGGTGACGCCGAGCAGGCGCACCTCGTCGCGGGCCCGGCCCGCGGCCGCACAGGCGGCGGCGATCCGCTCCTCGACCGCCTTGAGCGAGGCGGCCAGTTCGCCGTGGCGGTCGTCCGTCATCGGGCGCCCCCGCCCCGGCCCGCTGCGAGGTTTGGCCGATCGCGGGCGTTCACTCCGTCTCCAGCCAGGTGATGCCCGCGATCCGGCCGGTGGTGCCGTCGCGGCGGTAGCTGAACAGCGTCTTGTCCTCCGCGGTGCAGCGCGGGTCCACGCCGATCTTGCCGACGCCGTGGTCGGCGAGCTGCCGCCAGAGCCCGGCGCGCAGGTCGAGGCCCGGCGTGCCCTTGCGGGTCTTGGCCGCACTGCCGGGAACGTGCTTCTCGACGTCGGCCGCCATGGCGGCGGGCACCTCGTAGCAGTCGCCGCAGATGGCCGGGCCCAGCAACGCCTCGGTACGGCCGGGTTCGGCGCCCAGCCCGCGCATCGCCGCCAGCGTCGCGGGAACCACGCCGACGCGCGCGCCGACCCGTCCCGCGTGGACCGCCGCGACGACGCCGGCTTCGGTGTCCGCCAGCAGGAGCGGCACGCAGTCGGCGACGAGCACCACGAGCGCGACGCCGGGCTCGGCCGTCACCAGCGCGTCGGTCGCCTCGGCCGCGGCGGTCTCGGTGCCGTCGACGACGGTCACCGTGCGGCCGTGCACCTGCTCCATCCAGGCCAGCCGGTCCTCGGTCAGGCCCAGCTCGGTGGCCAGCCGCTTGCGGTTGGCATAAACGTCGCCCTCGTCGTCACCGACGTGGTCACCGAGGTTGAAAGTGTCGTACGGCGGGCGGGAAGCGCCGCCCGCCCTGGTCGTGACCACTCGTCGCAATCGCACCCCGTCATCCTCCCATTGCGTCGTCCCCATCCGGCCCGTGAACGCGGCGAAGGCCACCTCGAACCAGCCGAGGTGGCCTTCGCCGTGGAAACGGTCGTTACCGGCGCATGAACGGCGGCACGTCGACCTCGTCGTCCGACGGGTCGTCGTGCACCGTGGCCGGGCGGCTGGGCAGGCTGCCGCCGGTGCCGGAGCCGATCGGCGAGTAGCCGCGCGAGCCGCCGCCCGGCTGGGGCAGGCCGCCCGGCGGGGTGCCGGGCTGCGGGAGCGGCGGGTGCGTGCGCGGCGGCGCGACCGGGTAGCCCGAGCTGCTCGCGGGCGGCACCGGCGTGGCCCCGGACGGCGGGGCGGCGGGCGCCTGCCCGTTGCCCACGTGCCCGGAGGTGGCCGTGGCCGTGCTGCCACCCGAGCGCGAGCCGAACGCCGGCGGGTCGAGCTTCTTGTGCGTCGGCGCGCCCGCGTCGAAGCCGGCCGCGATCACGGTGACCCGGACCTCGTCGCCGAGCGAGTCGTCGATGATCGTGCCGAAGATGATGTTCGCGTCCGGGTGCGCGGACTCCTGCACCAGCGACGCGGCCTCGTTGATCTCGAACAGGCCGAGGTCGGAGCCGCCCGCGATGGACAGCAGCGCGCCGTGGGCGCCGTCCATGGACGCCTCCAGCAGCGGCGAGTTGATCGCCTTCTCCGCCGCCTGGATGGCCCGGCCCTCGCCGCGCGCCGAGCCGATGCCCATCAGCGCGGAGCCCGCGCCGGACATCACGCTCTTCACGTCGGCGAAGTCCAGGTTGATCAGGCCCGGCGTGGTGATCAGGTCGGTGATGCCCTGGACACCGGAGAGCAGCACCTCGTCGGCCGAGCGGAACGCGTCCATCAGGGACACGCCGATGTCGCCGAGCTGCAGCAGCCGGTCGTTCGGGATCACGATCAGCGTGTCGCACTCGTTGCGCAGCTGCTGGATGCCGTCCTCGGCCTGCTTGCCGCGACGCTTGCCCTCGAAGGTGAACGGGCGGGTGACGACGCCTATGGTCAGCGCGCCCAGCTTGCGGGCGATCTGCGCGACCACGGGGGCGCCGCCGGTTCCGGTGCCACCACCCTCGCCGGCCGTCACGAACACCATGTCGGCGCCCTTGATGACCTCTTCGATCTCTTCGCGGTGGTCCTCCGCGGCCTTCTGGCCCACTTCGGGCGCGGCGCCCGCACCGAGGCCACGGGTGAGTTCGCGGCCGATGTCGAGCTTGACATCGGCGTCGGACATGAGCAGCGCCTGTGCGTCGGTGTTCACCGCGATGAACTCGACACCCTTGAGGCCGACCTCGATCATCCGGTTCACGGCGTTCACGCCGCCGCCGCCGATGCCGACGACCTTGATCACCGCAAGGTAGTTGTGCGGGGGCGTCATCGGGTCCGCCTTCCTGATCGTGATGTGCTCGTGCTGCCCACCGGAGCCGCAACCCTCACCCTCAACTCGAGAATCAGAGTTATGTCAACCACCGGCGTTAGAGCAGGACGGTAGGCACCGGGCTGGCTCGAATCCAGTAGCCACGCCGTGTGCGGCAAAGGTGTTTTGCCACAACACGAACGCGAGCGCAAGAGCAGGAGCCCCGTCGGACCAGTGCCCGCGGGTCTGCTAAGGACGGAAAACCTCGTGCGGCGCGGCCTGCCCCTGAAGGCCACCATGAGGGACGTAGATGCCCTCATGGTGGCCTTCAGGGCGGACCGGCGAGCCGGATTCACACGGGCATCGGCAGCACGAGGACGACGTCGGACGACGGCTTCCCGGTGGGCGAGCCGCCGGCCTGCTCGACGCTGATCCCGACCTGGTCGGCGCGGCCGAGCCCGTCGGCCACGACGAGCGAGCCGTCCGGCCCGCCGGGCAGCAGGCCGACCGGGCGCGGCTCGACGCCCGGGCCCATCAGCCAGGCCTGGTAGACGTGCCCCGCGGGGTACGGCGGCAGGCTGTTCTCCAGGAACATCATGCGGTCGAGCTGCTTCGAGACGAGCACGGTCCCGCCGCCGCCCCCGGACGCGGCGGTGTGCGCGGTCTTCACGTCCGGCGCGGCCAGCAGCTCCGACACCGGCTGGTAGCGCCCGCGGGCCTGGTCGAGCTGCTCCTGCGCGGTGGTCAGCTGGCCCTGGGTGTGCAGCGCGACGCCGCCGAACACGCCGGCCAGCGCGAGGCCGACGACCGCTGCGGCCGCGGCGATGCCCAGCGCCCAGCGGCGGCGGACCCGCGGCTGTCCCGCCGGCTCCGGCGCCGTGACGGGCGGGAGCTGGCGCGTGGTGCGCATGGCGGCGAGCACGCGGTCCTTCATCTCGGGCGGCGGCTCCTCGGCCATCGCCGCGCCGAGCCGTCCCGCGGTCGCCTGCAGTTCACGGACTTCCTGCGCGCACGCCTCGCACTGCTCGAGGTGGCGGCGGAACTGCGCGCGCTCGAGGTCCGACAGGGCGTCGAGCGCGTACGCACCGGTCAACGTGTGCATGTCCGGCGTGGTCATGCGGTCACCCCCAGGCAGTCGCGCAGCCGGATCAGCCCGTCGCGCATCCTCGTCTTGATCGTCCCCTGCGGGGCCGACAGCACGTCGGCGACCTCGCGGTAGGTGTAGCCCTGGTAGTAGGCCAGCAGCACGGACTCGCGCTGCAGCTCGGTAAGGAACTTCAGGCAGCGCCGCACCTGCGAGCGCTCCAGGCTCGCGGTGACCGACTCGGCCACCTCGTCGAACGGGCGCTCCCTGGCCGCCTCGAACGTCGCCTTCTGCTCGCGTTCGGTGCTCGCCCGCGCGGAGCGCACCCGGTCGACGGCCCGGCGGTGCGCCAGCGTCATCGCCCAGTTCAGGGCGCTGCCCTTGTCCGCGGAGTAACGGGTGGCCGTCTTCCACAGCTCGATCAGGACCTCCTGCGCCACCTCCTCGGACTGCGCGGTGTCGCGCACGATCCGGCGGACCAGGCCGTAGACCGGCCCGGCCAGCTGGTTGTAGAGCAGCTCGAACGCGCGCTCGTCGCCCTTGGCGACCCGGCCCATCAGCTCCTCGGGCGTGGGCGCCGCGGGCTCGCCGGAGACCGGTGGCACGGCGGCCACCCGGCGCGGGCGGGCGGTCTCATCCATTCAGCTGTCCTCCGGAGTTCAACGGGGTCCGGGCGGCGATCGCCGCCTTGCGCCGCCACAACGTGATGCCGTGGCGGCGGATCAGGGCCGAAACCCGCTGCGGCTGCAGCGGCCGGCCGAGCACCACCCGCGCGAGCGAGCGGGTGTCCATGGGCCGCCGAACCCCTCGCAGCGTAGCGACCAGAGGTGTCGTTTCACCCCGGTGCAGCGCCACGGTGAGGGCGAGCAGCGCTTCCGGGCGCGGCAGGTGCATCCGGTATTCGCCGTCCATCTCCTGGAACGGGGACACGTAGAACTCCTTGTCCACGCTCGCCCGGTGGTCCTCGCCGGGCCGCAGCAGGTAGGCGTGGCGGCCACCGTAGGTGTTGTGCACCTCGGCGACCACGCATTCGAGCGCGCCGCCGGGGGTGTGGCACCAGTAGACGGTGATCGGATTGAAGACGTAGCCCAGCACGCGCGCGGAAGCCAGCATCGTGACCGGCCCGCCGCGCAGGTCCACCCCGCGGTGCGCGAGCCAGGTGTCCAGTTTGGACCGGATGGTGCCGCCGCCGCCCGGCGCGAAGTGGTCGCGGGCGTCGAACCGCGCGAACGGCCGCAGCCACCACGGCAGCCGCGGCAGCCGGTCGAGATCGGTGTGCCACAAGTACATCCGGTGCGCGAAGGCGTGCGGCGGGTCCGCGCTCCGGACGTGCCCGACGGTGGCGTCGTAGAGCGCGGTGCCCTGAATGACGGTGGTCACCAGGTCGCCCCCAGGCTCTCGGCGGCCCGCAAGCCGGACGAGCAGCCGTCCTCGTGGAAGCCCCAGCCGTGGTAGGCACCGGCGTAAGCGACCACACCGTCGTTCAGCCCGGCCAGTTTCCGTTGCGCGGCAACGGATTCCGGAGTGTAGACGGGATGCTCGTAGTCCATCTTCGCGACCACCGAGCCGGCGGCGGGCTCGGCACGCGGGTTCAGCGTGACGACGTAGCCCTCGGGCTCGTCGAGGCGCATCAGGCGGTTCATGTCGTAGCTGATCTGGACGGCGTCGCTGTCCGCGCCGCACACCGGCGTGCGGTAGTTCCAGCCGGCTCGCGCGGCCGCGACCGTGGGCAGCACGCTCGTGTCGGTGTGCAGCCAGGCTTCGTTGCGGGAGTAGCGGAACGCGCCGAGCACGTCCTGCTCCGCCCCGGTCGGCTTGCCCAGCAGCCGCAGCGCCTGGTCGGCGTGCGTGGCGATGACCACGTGGTCGACGCGGTGGGGCGTGTCGGCGTCGTCGCGGATTTCGACGCCGCGGGCGGTCCTCGTCACCGAGCGCACGGGTGTGGACAGGTGCACGGCGGTCAGCTGCTTCGCCGCCAGCTCGACGTACTCGCGCGAGCCGCCGACGACGGTCCGCCAGGTCGGCGAGTTCTGCACCGAGAGCAGGCCGTGGTTGCGGAGGAACTCGAACAGGTAGCGGGCCGGGTACCGCAGCGTGTCCGTCCGGTCGGCGGACCAGACCGTGGACACCAGCGGCAGGACGAAGTGATCGACGAAGTAGGCCGGGTAACCGCCGATGGCCAGGAACGCGCCCAGCGTGACGTCACCCGTCTCCGGCCGCGTCAGCACCCGCGACGCGTGCCGGTGGAAGCGCTTGACCTCGGCGAGCATCCGCAGGTAACGCGGGTCGGCGAGATTGCGCCGCTGGGCGAACAGGCCGCGCAGGCCCTTCGCGCCGGCGTACTGCAGGCCGCAGCCGTCGCAGCGGATGCTCATCGACATCTCGGTCTCCTGCGTCCGCACGCCGAGCTCGCCGAACAGGCGCAGGAGCGTGGGGTAGGTGCGCTCGTTGTGGACGATGAAGCCGGAGTCCACCCCGATCGTGCCGCCGTGCGCGCTGGGCACGTCGTGGGTGTGCGCGTGCCCGCCGAGCCGGTCGTCCGCTTCGAACAGCAGGACCTCGTGGCGGCGCTGCAGCAGGTAGGCGGCGGTGAGGCCGGCCACGCCGCTGCCGATGACTGCGATGCGTTGTCCCGTGGTGTGGTGCACGACAGGGATTCGGCGCCGCGCGGACCGCGGATGGGTGCGGGGTTCCGACCCATCCGCCCGGCCGCCGGCGGCGAATCCCGGGTATGCCGAAAAGCTCCGCGACCCGCCTGGCCACTTTCGCCGAACGCCTGCTCGGCACGCGGCTCCCGCTCGCCGTCCGCACCTGGGACGGCGAGCGCGTGGGCCCGGCCGGCCCGGCGGTGGTCCTGAAGAACCGCCGCGCGCTGCGCTGGCTGCTGTACTCGCCCGGCGAGCTGGGACTCGCGCGGGCCTACGTGTCCGGCGACCTGGACGTGGAGGGCGACCTCACCGAGGGGTTCCGGCGGATCTGGGCGTTGACGCGCTCGGGCGAGCTGAGCCGGGTCAAGCTCGCGCCACGAGACTGGGCGGAGGCGGTCTCGCTGGCCGCCCGGCTCGGCGTCGCCGGGCTTCCGCCGAAGCCGCCCGCGGAGGAGGCGAGGCTGACCGGTGTGCTGCACAGCCGGCGGCGCGACCGTTCCGCCATCGCCCACCACTACGACCTCTCCAACGCCTTCTACCAGCTGCTGCTGGACGAGTCGATGGCCTACTCCTCCGGGTACTGGACTTCGGACGAGCCCGGGTACACCGTCGCGCGGGCCCAGCACGACAAGCTGGAGATGATCTGCCGGAAACTGGGGCTGCGGCCCGGAAAACGGCTGCTCGACGTCGGCTGCGGCTGGGGCTCGCTGCTCGTCCACGCGGCGAAGCACCACGGCGTGGAGGCGGTGGGCGTGTCGCTGTCGGCCGAGCAGGTGCAGCACGTGAAGGGGCGGCTGGCGCAGCACGATCTGACCGGCCGCGTCGAGGTGCGCCAGCAGGACTACCGGGAGCTGGCCGGCGGGCCGTTCGACGCCGTCGCGTCCGTCGAGATGGGCGAGCACGTCGGCGAGGCGAACTACCCGGAGTACACCCGGACGCTGTTCCGCCTGCTCAAACCCACCGGACGGCTGCTGCTGCAACAGATGTCGCGCGGCGCGGTGGCGCCCGGCGGCGGCGCGTTCATCGAGCGTTACATCGCGCCCGACATGGCCATGCGCCCGCTGAGCCGCACACTGGGCCACGTGGAGAAAGCCGGCTTCGAGATCCGTGACGTCCACGCGATGCGCGAGCACTACGCCCCGACGGTGCGGGCGTGGCTCGACACGCTCGAAGAGAACTGGGATCAGGCCGTCGCGCTGATCGGCGAGGCCGGGGCGCGCGTGTGGCGGCTGTACCTGGTCGGCGGCGCGCTCGCGTTCGAGGAGAACCGGATGGGCGTGGACCAGATCCTCGCGGTGCGCCCGTCGGCGGCCGGCGACAGCGGTCTGCCGGCCACTCGGGAGTGGATGTGATCGGCCTCGGCGCGCTCGTCGCGATCACGGCCGGCGTCACGCTGGTCGCGGTGACCGTCACGTTCGGCATCGCCAGGCTGCGCGGGCGCTACGACACCGTCGATACGTTCTGGGGGCTGGGTTTCGCGATCATCGCCGTGGTCGCGTTCCCCTTCGGCAGCGGGCCGCTCTCGCTGCGGCTGGTGACGGCGGCGCTGACCGTGGTGTGGGCCGTGCGGCTCGCGGTCCACCTGCACCTGCGCAACCACGGCAAGCCCGAGGACCCGCGGTACGCGCGGATGGTGGAACGCGCCGGGGACAACCCGGGGCTGCGCATGTTCGTGCGCGTTTACCTGTTCCAGGCGGTGGTCCTGTGGTTCGTCTCGCTGCCCGTGCAGTTCGCGATGTACGGCGACGGGCTCGGCGTGCTGGGCTGGATCGGCGTGGCCGTCTGGGTGCTCGGCTTCGCCTTCGAGACGGCGGGCGACGAGCAGCTGCGCCGTTTCAAGGCCGACCCGGGCAACCGCGGCAAGGTGCTCGACACCGGGCTCTGGCGCTACTCGCGGCACCCGAACTACTTCGGTGACGCCTGCGTCTGGTGGGGCCTCTACCTGCTGGCGTGCTCGACGTGGCCGGGCGCGGCGACCGTGTTCTCCCCCGTCGCGATGACCTTGACGCTGGCCCGCGGCACCGGAAAACCCATGCTGGAGAAGGGAATGCGGCACACGCGGCCCGGCTACGCCCGCTACGTCGAGCGGACGAGCGGCTTCTTCCCGCTGCCGCCGAAGCGGCTCACTCCCCGGTGAGCCCGTCGGTCAGCTCGCGCAGCAGGTCGAGGTGGCCAGCCAGAATCAAACAAGGTGGCGGGCGATCTCCTCTGCGCTTTTCGGCCTATGGTGCGCCACGACCCAGCGGACGGTGAGCGGCTCCCGCTCCTTGAACACCACCGTGTCGTCGAACGCCCGCGCGGCCACGACCTCGCGGTACAGCGCCGTCTCCGCCTGGTAGTCCGCGATCAGCCGCTCGATCGGGGTGCGGTGGGCGGCGCGGAACTCGGCGTCCCGGTCGAGCGCGAGGGCGTCGGCCCATTCGTCGGGCTGACCGTCGAGGATCACCCGGAACCAGTAGTTCTCCACCAGGGTGAGGTGGCCGAGCAGCCCGGCGATGGTGGTCAGCTCACTCGGCAGCAGCGAGCGGCGGGCCTGCTCGTCGGTGAGGCCGGAGCACTTCCAGACCACGCTGGCGCGCAGGAAGTCGAGGAAGCCGGTGAGCTGCGTGCGCTCGTCGCCGGCCATCGGCGGGTCGGGGCGCGTGGGCGGATCCGGCCGGGCCGGCCGTTCGGAGCAGGCGGGCGCGCCGGCCGTTTCGGTCATGCGGGCAGTCTGCCGCATGGGGGCGACAAGTTTTCCCGAGATAACTTGCGCGCAATGTAATTGCGCGCTACCTTTGCCGCAGAAGCTTACGGAAGAACTCACGAGGAGGCACCATGCCCAGCCGCGACGCGACCACCCACTGGACCGGCGGACTGCAGAAGGGCAACGGCGAGGTCACGCTCGACTCGTCCAACGCGGGCACGTTCACCGTGTCCTTCCCGACCCGCGCCGGCAACCCGGACGGCCAGACCAGCCCGGAGGAGCTCATCGCCGCCGCGCACTCCTCGTGCCTCGCGATGAACCTGTCCGGCGTGCTGGAGTCCCAGAAGCTGGAGGCAGAGTCCATCGACGTCTCCGCCGAGGTCACCCTCGGCCCGGCCGACGGCGGCGGCTTCGAGATCAGCGGCATCGCGATCACCCTGCGCGCCAAGCTGGACGGCGTGACGGCGGAGCAGTTCGCGGAGCTGGCCTCCACCGCCGAGAAGACCTGCCCGGTGTCGAAGGCCCTGTCCGGCACCACGATCACCCTGGACGCGGCGCTCGCCTGACGTTCTCCGCGAAGGCCCTCTCACCCGGTGCGGCGAGAGGGCCTTCGCGCTGTGTACCGCTGATCAGCCGCCGAACGCCCCGGCGTTCGCCACGGCCCACTCGGCGTAGGTGGTCCCGGGGCGGCCCAGCAGCTCCTCGACGACGCCGGTCGGCACCTCCGGGTGCTCGAGCGTGGCGGCGAACCCGTCGAGCAGCCAGTCGGCGACGTCGTCGGGGAAGCCCTGCGCCACCCACTCGTCGTGCTGCTCGGCGCGGGTCAGTTCCACGAACGGCACCTCCCGCCCCAGCGCCGCCCCGATCGCCGCGGCCATCTCGCGCTGCGAGAGCGCCTGCGGTCCACTGAGGACATACGTGGCCCCGGAATGCCCGGGCGTGACAAGGACATGCGCGGCGACGGCGGCGATGTCGCGGAGGTCGATCAGCGTCAGGGTCGAGTCGCCGGACGCCGTCCGCACCACCCCGGCCTCGCGGACGGAGCCCGCCCAGCCGAGGGTGTTGTTCATGAACCCGCCGGGCCGCAGGAAGGTCCGGTCGAAGCCCGCGGCCGTCACCGCCCGCTCGACGGCTTCGAACTCGTGCCCGCTCGACCCCTCGTGCTCCTGGCCGATGCTGGTGCCGGACAGCGCGACCACCCGCCGGATCCCCGCGTCGGCGGCCAGCTCGCAGAACCGCGTGACCGTGCGGGCCATCGGCGCGAGGTAAACCGTCTCGATTCCCTTCAGCGCCACCGGCAGCGTCGACGGCCGCGCCAGCGACCCGACGACCACCTCGACCCCCTCGGGCAGCGCCGCCCGCTCCGGATCGACAGTCAGCGCGCGCACCGCGGCACCCCGCTCCAGCAGCTCGTCCACCACCAGCCGCCCGACGTTGCCGGTCGCCCCCGTTACCAGGATCGTCATGCGTTCCCCATTCTCGTATGACATACGGACATGATCACCGTACGCCATACGGAGAAGTTCGTGCCAGTGAAAATACCCCGGAAGGTCAGGAGGTGATGGTCGGCAGTTCCGGCGCCGAGACGTCGTAGACCTTGCCCGGCTGGGTGAGCAGGGCCGCGAGGACCTTGGCCTTGCGGTCGGTCTTCCCGGCGTCGCCCCAGCGGACCGTCTTGCCGCCGGCGAGGGTGAACTCGACGCTGGCCGGCGTCTGCGCCGTGGCGGTGGTGACCTGTTTGAGCAGGGCCTGCGGGATCACGCCGAGCACCGCCGTCACCGCACGGGTCACCGGGTCGTCGGCGGAGACCTTGGGCAGCTTCAGCTCGGGCAGGCCCGCCGGACGGTCCTTGACCGTCTTGAACACCACGCCGCCGCCGTCGACGAGGTGGTAACCGTCGCCGCCGGGGCCGCTGTCGAAGAACGCGATCGCCGCCCGCTCGGTCACCGCGATCTCCACGGTGCTGGGCCACGAACGGGAGACGTCCACCGTCGCGATGCCGGACATCGCCGCCACGCGGTCGCGGATCTCGTCGACGTCGACCCGCAGCATCGGCTTGTCGGCCGGGACCGCCGCGGTCGCCCGGATCTGGTCCGCCGACACCTGTTTCGCGCCCTGCACCGAGACGTCCTTCACCCCGAGCAGCGAGCTGAAGAACAGGAAGTACACCAGCGCGACGACGGTGACCACCGACAGCAGCGCCACCCAGCGCCGGCGGATCTCCGTGCGCCGGGTGGGCCGGGCGGGCCGGGCGGGCCGGATGCGCGCCGAGGCCGGGGTCGCGGCCGGACGCGCCGAGCGGCCCGACCGCGTGCGACGGCGCTCTTCCTCCGAGCGCCGCCCCCGCCGCTCCCGCGCCAGGGCAGCCCGGTCCCGCTCGCCCTGTTCGGACTCCGGCGGCCGGCGGTGCTCCCTGGTCGAACTCATGCGCCCGTGGTCCGCCGGTCCAGCTCGGCCAGGATCTCCGGGCCCAGCTGCGTCACGTCGCCCGCGCCCATGGTGACCACGAGGTCACCCGGCTTCACCAGGTCGGCGACCAGGCGGGCGGCGACGTCGAACGCGGGCTCGTAGCGCACGGAACCGCGCACCCGGTCGGCGATCAGCGCGCCGGTGACCCCGGGCACGGGCTCCTCGCGCGCGCCGTAGACGTCCAGCACCACCACCTCGTCGGCCAGCGACAGCGCCTCGGCGAACTCGGGCGCGAACGTCTGCGTGCGCGAGTACAGGTGCGGCTGGAAGACCACCAGCACGCGGCCCTCCCCCGCGGCGGTCCGCACGGCGCGCAGCTGCGCGTCGACCTCCGTCGGGTGATGGGCGTAGTCGTCGTAGACGCGGACGTCGCCCGCGCGGCCCTTGAACTCGAACCGGCGGCGCACCCCGCCGAACGCGGCCAGCCCCTCGGCCAGCCCGGGCACCGGGGCGCCCAGCTCGACGCCGGCGAGCAGCGCGGCGATCGCGTTCAGCGCCATGTGCTCACCCGGCACCGCGACCCGGACGTCCAGCTCTTCGCCGTCCAGCGCGATCCGCACGACCCCGCCGTCGGGCGCGGGGGTGTAGGCGAGCACGCGGGCGTCGCCGGCACCGGTGGCCGCGCGGCCGTAGCGGCGCACGCGCACGCCCGCCGCCTCGGCCTCGTCGCCCAGCTTGGCCGCGCCCTCGTCGTCGGCGCAGACGATCAGCAGGCCGCCCGGCTCGACCCGGGCGGCGAACTCGGTGAACACCCGCACGTACGCCTCGGCGGTGCCGTGGTGGTCGAGGTGGTCCGGCTCGACGTTCGTCACCACCGCCACCGACGGCGTGTAGGTCAGGAACGAGCCGTCGCTCTCGTCGGCCTCCGCGACGAAGATGCCGCCCTCGCCGTGGTGGGCGTTCGCGCCGGACTCGTTGAGGTCGCCGCCGATCGCGAACGACGGGTCCATCCGGCAGTGCTGCAGCGCGACGGTGAGCATCGACGTGGTCGAGGTCTTGCCGTGCGTGCCGGCGATGCAGGCGACGCGGTGCCCGGCCATCAGCCCGGCCAGCGCCTGCGCGCGGTGCAGCACCGGGATGCCGCGCGCACGGGCCGCGGCCAGCTCCGGGTTGGTCTCCTTGATCGCGGTCGACACCACGACGGCGGACGGCGGCTCGGGCAGCGCGTCCAGGTTCTCCGCGCGCTGGCCGACGAACAGCCGGGCGCCCTGCGCGCGCAGCGACAGCAGCGCGCGCGATTCCTTGGCGTCCGAGCCCGACGCCTGCGCGCCGCGGGCCAGCAGGATCCGGGCGATGCCGGACATCCCGGCCCCGCCGATCCCGATCAGGTGCGCGCGGCGCAGCTCTTCCGGCAACCGCGGTTCCTCCGGTGAGTCAGGCACCAGCGGCCTCCAGCACGATCTTGGCGAGCGTCTCGTCGGCCTCGCGGTGGCCCAGCCCGACCGCGGCGGAACTCATCGCCGCGACCCGGGCGGCGTCGACGACCAGCGGCACGACCAGCTCGGCGATCTTGCCCGGCGAGAGGTCGGCGTCGGTCACCATCAGGGCGGCCCCGGCGTCGACCGCCGGCTGCGCGTTCACGGCCTGCTCGCCGTTTCCGTGTGGCAGCGGCACGAACACCGCGGGCAGCCCGACCGCGGACACCTCGGCCGCGGTCATCGCGCCCGAGCGGCACACCACGACGTCGGCCGCGGCGTAGGCCAGGTCCATCCGCTCCAGGTACGGCACCGGCACGTAGGCCGGGCGGCCCGGGAACTCTTGCACCGCAAGGGTGTTCTTCGGGCCGTGCGCGTGCAGCACGCCGATGCCGGCGTCGGCGAGCTCCTTGGCGGCGCCGGAGACGGCGGCGTTGATCGACGCCGCGCCCTGCGAGCCGCCGAACACCAGCAGCGTCGGGGCGTCCGGGTCGAGGTCGAAGAACTTGCGGGCCTCGGCGCGCAGCGCGGCGCGGTCCAGCGAGGTGATGGAGCGGCGCAGCGGGATGCCGACGACCTCGGCCTTCGGCAGCGGCGTGCCGGGCACGGCGACGGCGACCCGGGTGGCGAACCGCGCGCCCACCTTGTTGGCCAGGCCCGGCGCTTTGTTGGCCTCGTGCACCACGATCGGCACCCGGCCACGCGCGGCCAGGTACGCCGGGAGCGCGACGTAACCGCCGAAGCCGACCACGACGTCGGCGCCGACGCGTTCGAGCACTTCCCGCGTGCGGCGCACCGAATCGCGGACCTTCAGCGGCAGCCGGAGCAGCTCCGGCGTCGCCTTGCGCGGCAGCGGCACCGGCGGGATCAGCTCGAGCGGGTAGCCGCGGGCGGGCACCAGCTTGTTCTCCAGGCCGCGCTCCGTGCCGAGCGCCACCACCTTCGCGTCGGGGCGCAGCCGCATCACGGCGTCGGCCAGCGCGAGCGCGGGTTCGATGTGTCCTGCGGTGCCACCTCCGGCGACGACCACCGTCGGCACCTTGCCGACGGGCGATCGCTCGGCTCCCTTGACGGGCTTACTCACCAAGTACCTCTCCGGTTCGCGGTGCCCCTGGCCCCGCGGTTCGCTGTTGTCCGCGCCGCGCTGGTGCGCGCGGTGGTGGTCCGCCGCACGGGTTGCCGGACCGTCCGGCGGCGCTCCTGTGCCGGTGCGGGCCGGGCTGTGCGCGGCGCCGGCCGGGCTGTCTTCGCCCCCGAGCCCGCCCCGCGCGCGGCCTGGCCCTTGCGGGTGGTCGGCGGGCGGTACGGATCGGGCGCGGGCAGCCTCAGCAGGCGTCCGAATTTACCCGGGCCCTGCGAACGCAGTGCGGCCACCGCCTCCGGTTCGTGCCGGGCGGCGTTGGCGAGCACGCCCATGATGAGCATGGTGATCACCAGCGAGGTGCCGCCGTAGGAGATCAGCGGCAGCGTGACGCCGGTGACCGGCAGCAGGCCGACCACGTAGCCGATGTTGATGGCGGCCTGCGCGACCAGGAACATGGTGAGCGTGCCGGACACGATCCGGATCCACGGGTCGATGTTGCGGGTGGCGATGCGCAGGCCCACCACGGCGACCGCGGCGAACAGCGCCAGCACCACCACGCAGCCGACGAACCCGAGCTCCTCGCCGATCAGCGCGAAGATGAAGTCGTTCTGCACGTTGGGCAGGTAGCCCCAGTTGGACGCGCCCTGGCCGAGACCCTTGCCGAACAGGCCGCCGTCGGCGAGCGCGAGCTTGGCCTGGTTCGCCTGGTAGCCCTCGACCGTGGTGTCGGCGTTCGGCGACAGGAACGACATCACGCGCGCGAGCCGGTACGGGGCGATGATCGCCAGCACCAGCACGCCGGCCAGGCCGCCCGCGAGCAGCACGCCGAACAGCCGTTTCGGCGCGCCCGCGAACCACAGCAGGGACAGCAGCACCACGGCCAGGGTGATCGTGCCGCCGAGGTCGGGCTGGAGCATGACCAGCGCGAACATCACCAGCGCGACCGGGACCACCGGCACCAGCAGGTGCCGCCACTGGTGGATCACGTTGTACTTGATCACCAGGATGTGCGCGCCCCAGAACGCCAGCGCCACCTTCGCGGCCTCCACCGGCTGGAAGGTGAACACGCCCAGCTTGAACCAGCCCTGCGAGCCGTTGACCGTCGAGCCGAGCGGCGTGAGCACCAGCAGCAGCAGGCCGAGGCAGACGACCACCATGGTCGCCGACATCCGGCGGATCCGCTCCAGCTTCACCCGCAGGCCGAACCAGAACACGACCGAGCCGATCGCGACGAACATCAGCTGCCGCATGAACATCGAGTAGACGCCGCTGCCGGTCTTCGGGTCGTAGGAGGAGACCGACGACGCGGACAGCACCATGACCATGCCGATCACGGTCAGCACGCCGGTCAGTGCCAGCACCAGGTGGAACGACGCCAGCGGCCGGGACAGCCAGGCGGTCAGCGCCGAGCGGAACGCGACGAACACGCTTTCCTTGCGCTCCCGGCGCCGCGGCCGGCCTTCGGGCTTCTTCTCGTCAACTGCCGTCATTCGGGGCCCCCGCCGCACCGTCGGCCAGGACACGCACCGCGCTCGCGAACGCGTCGCCGCGCGCGCCGTAGCCCGGGAACATGTCCAACGACGCCGCGGCGGGGGCGAGCAGCACCACGTCACCAGGGCGAGCCATCTCGCTGGCCGCACTCACCGCCGCAGTCATGGGCTCATCGTCACCCGGACGGAGGCTGTTCACCGGGACATCCGGCGCGTGTCGCGCCACAGCGGCCGCGATCACGGGTGAATCCACCCCGAGTAGCACGACTCCGCGCAGCCGGCCGGCGATCGAGGCCACCAGTTCGTCGACCGACGCGCCCTTGAGCTGGCCCCCGGCGATCCACACCACGCTGGCGTGCGAACGCAGCGAGCCGGCGGCCGCGTGCGGGTTGGTGGCCTTGGAGTCGTTGACGTAGCGGACGCCGCCGATCTCGCCGACCTCGGCGGCCCGGTGCGGCGCGGGCTGGTATTCGCGCAAGCCCTTGAGAACGGCCTCGGGACTGGCGCCGTGGGCGCGGGCGAGCGCGGCGGCGGCCAGCGCGTTCGCGACGTTGTGCGGCCCGGCCGGGCGCACGTCGGCCAGCGTCGCCAGCTCCTCCGCACTGGTCGCCGGGTCGGCGACGAAAGCCCGGTCCACCAGCAGGTCCTCGACCAGGCCGAGTTCACCGGCGTACGGCGTGTCCAGCCGGAACCCGACGCGGCGGGCGCCGTCGGGCGCGTGCTCCTCGGCGATCCGGGTGGACCAGTCGTCCTCGGCGTTGTGCACGACGATGCGCGAGTGCGTGTGCGCACGGCCCTTCGCGGCGGCGTACTCCTCCATCGAGCCGTGCCAGTCGATGTGGTCCTCGGCCAGGTTGAGCACCACGGACGCGTCCGGCGCCAGGGTCGAGGACCAGTGCAGCTGGAAGCTGGACAGCTCCACGGCGAGCACGGCGTGCCCGGCCCGGACCGCGTCCAGCACCGCGTAGCCGACGTTCCCGCAGGCCACGGCGTCGACGCCGGCCGCGCGCAGGATCGACTCCAGCATGCCGACGGTGGTGGTCTTGCCGTTGGTCCCGGTGATCACCAGCCATGACGGCGGCCGCTCGCGCAGCTGCCCGACCCGCCAGGCCAGCTCGACGTCGCCGATCACCTCGACGCCGGCCGCGGCGGCCGCGACCAGCAGCGGCGAGGTCGGCCGCCAGCCGGGGCTGGTCACCACCAGCGCCGTGCCCGGCGGGGGCTCGGCCAGCCCGGGCACCAGCTCGGCGCCGAGGCCGGCCAGCTCCGCCAGCCGCTCGGCGTTGCCGTCGGTGACGGTGACGTGCGCGCCCAGCTCCCGCAGGACCGGGACCACCGACTTCCCGGTGACCCCGGCGCCCGCGACGAGCACGGACTTGCCGTCGAGGTCCAGTGCGGCTCGGGACAGTGCGGTTCGGGACAAGGGCCTAGCTCCCGAGGCCGAGCTGCTCGCTGTAGAACAGCCCCAGGCCGAACATGCAGCAGATCGCCGATAGCAGCCAGAACCGGATGATCACCGTGGTTTCCGCCCACCCGGCCAGTTCGAAATGATGATGGAACGGTGCCATCCGGAACAGCCTTCGCCGCGTCGTCCGGAACACCGCGATCTGCGTGACCACCGAGATCATCTCGACCATGAACAGGCCGCCGATGACGATGGCGAGCAGCTCCGTGCGGGTGGTCATGGACAGGCCGGCGACCAGGCCGCCGAGCGCGAGCGAACCGGTGTCGCCCATGAAGATCTTGGCCGGCGCGGCGTTCCACCACAGGAAGCCGACACACGCGCCGGTGGCGGCCGCGGCGACCACGGCCAGGTCCAGCGGGTCGCGCACGTCGTAACAGGCGGGCGCCGGGGTGGGCCAGCAGGACAGCCGGGCCTGCCAGAACGAGATCACCACGTACGTCGCGAGCACCATCGCGGCGGCGCCGCCGGCCAGCCCGTCGAGGCCGTCGGTGAAGTTCACCGCGTTCGACCAGCCGGAGATCACGATGTAGCAGAAGATCACGAACACGATCGACGGGAACGTGATCAGCGCGAGGTCACGCGCGTAGGACAGGCTCTGCGACGCCGGGGTGAGCCCGTGCTCGTCGGCGAACTGCAGTGACAGCACCGCGAACACGATGGTGACCACGAGCTGGCCGACCAGCTTGGCGGTCTTGTTCAGGCCGAGGTTGCGCTGCCTGCGGATCTTGATGAAGTCGTCGAGGAAGCCGACGATGCCGAGGCCCACGGCCAGCAGCAGCACCAGCAGGCCGGACGCGGACGGGGCCGCGCTGTGCGAGTTGCCGAGCCAGCTGACCAGGTGCGCCACGAAGTAGCCGACGACCATCGCGATGATGATCGCGACGCCACCCATGGTCGGGGTGCCGCGCTTCGACTTGTGGCCCTGCGGGCCTTCTTCGCGGATCTCCTGCCCGAAGCCCTGCCGGGAGAAGACCCGGATCAGGTAGGGCGTGAGCAGGATGGAGACCAGCAGGCCCGCCGCGGCCGCGATCAGGATGTTGATCACGCGTGACCACCGTTCGAGCGTTCGGAGGAGGGGGAAGGAGATTCTGAAGGGGGAGCAGTTTCCGGGGGATCGGCGAGCAGCGCCTCGGCCACCCGCCAGAGGCCGGCCACCTTGGACGCCTTGACCAGCACGATGTCTTCCGGGCGGAGCTGATCGCGCAGCAGCGCGACGGCGGCGTCGATGTCCGGCACCAGCACCGACTCCTCGCCCCAGGAACCCTCCTGGGACGCACCCTGGTGCATGGCCGCGGCCTCGGGGCCGATCACCACGAGCTTGTCGATGTTGAGCCGGACGACCAGCCGGCCGATCGCGTCGTGCTCGTTCACCGAGTCCGCGCCGAGCTCGCCCATCACGCTGAGCACGGCCCAGGACCGGCGGCCGGAGGCGCTCATCGACGCGAGCGCCTTGAGCCCGGCGCGCATCGACTCGGGGTTGGCGTTGAACGCGTCGTTGAGGACGGTCACGCCGTCGGCACGGGTGGTGACCTCCATCCGCCGGGCCGAGCGCCGCTCCAGCGCGGACAGGCGCCCGGCGATCTGGGCCGGCGTGGCGCCCAGCTCCAGCGCGACGGCGGCCGCGGACAGCGCGTTGCCGACGTGGTGCTCGCCGTACAGCGGCAGCTTCACCGGCGCGTCGCCCGCCGGGGTGACCAGCCGGAACGACGCGCGGGCCTCGGCGTCGAGGGTGATGCCTTCGGCGCGGACCTGCGCCGCGGCCGTCGCCCCCACGCCGACGACCCGGGCGGAGGTGCGGCTCGCCATGGCGGCGACCAGCGGGTCGTCCAGGTTGAGGATCGCCACGCCGTCTTCCGGCAGCGCCTCGACCAGCTCGCCCTTGGTCTTGGCGATGCCCTCGCGCGAGCCGAACTCGGCGATGTGCGAAGTGCCGACGTTCAGCACCACGCCGATCTTCGGCGGCGCGATCGCGGCCAGCTCGGCGATGTGCCCCGGCCCGCGGGCGGCCAGCTCCAGCACCAGGTACTTCGTGTCGCGGCCGGCGCGCAGCGCGGTCCACGGGTGGCCCAGCTCGCTGTTGAACGACCCGGGCGGCGCGACGGTGGGGCCGAGCGGCTCCAGCAGCTGCGCGATCACGTCCTTGGTCGAGGTCTTGCCGGACGAGCCGGTGACGCCGACGACGGTCAGGCCGTCCCCGGTCAGCCGGTCCACGACGTGGCGGGCGAGCTTGGCCAGCGCGGCCAGCACGGCCGCGCCGGAGCCGTCGGTGTCGCCGGCCAGCGCCACCGAGCGCTCGTGCGCCTGCCCGGCGGGCAGCGGCGGCACGACGACGGCGGGCCCGTCCACCTCCCGGCCGGCCAGCACGGCGACGGCACCGGCCGCCACCGCCTGCGCGGCGAAGTCGTGCCCGTCCACGCGCTCGCCCGGCAGAGCGACGAACAGGCCGCCCCGGCCCAGCTTCCGCGTGTCGAACTCGACACTCCCCGTGACGACCGGGGAGCCGTCGGTCCCGTGCAGCCGGCCGCCGACAACGTCGGCGATCTCGGCCAGACTGAGCTCGATCACGCACTCACCTCGAGATGCTTGCGAATGGCGGCCTCGAGCTCGTCCCGGTCGGAGAACGGGTGCACCACACCCTGGATCTCCTGACCGGTCTCGTGGCCCTTGCCGGCGATGAAGACGATGTCACCCGCGCGGGCGAGCGAAACGGCGTGGGTGATGGCCGCGCGGCGGTCGCCGACCTCCAGCACCTCGCCGCCGTGCGACGGCCCGACGCCGCGGGCGCCCGCGAGCATCGCCGCGCGGATCGCGTCGGGGTCCTCGGAACGCGGGTTGTCGTCGGTCACGATCAGCACGTCGCTGCGGCGCGCGGCGGCCTCCCCCATCATCGGGCGCTTCGCGGTGTCGCGGTCGCCGCCGCAGCCGAGCACGGTGATGATCCGGCCGTCGGTGCGCGCCCGCAGCGCGTCGAGGCCCTGGGCCACGGCCGCGGGCTTGTGCGCGTAGTCGACCACCGCGGTGAAGTCCTGGCCCAGGTAGACCCGCTCCATCCGGCCGGGCACCTCGACCGAGCCGAGCCCGCCGACGATGTCGGCCAGGCCGACCCCGGCGCTGCCCAGGATCGCGGCGGCGAGCACGGCGTTGGCCACGTTGAACGTGCCGGGCAGCGGGATCTTCGCCGCCGCGGTCAGCCCGTCCGGGCCGTGCAGGGTGAAGGTCTGCTCCCCCGCCGGGGTCGCCTCGATGTCCGAGGCGCGCCACGCGGCGTCGGTGCCGGGCTCGATCGACACGGTCACCGTCTGCGGCGTGAGCAGCATCTGGCCCCACGCGTTGTCCACCACGACGACCTCGGTGGTGGAGCGGCCGTCGAACAGCAGCGACTTGGCGGCGAAGTACTCCGCCATGTCGTGGTGGAAGTCCAGGTGGTCCTGGGAGAGGTTGGTGAACGCGCCGACCGCGAACCGGGTGCCGTTCGCCCGGCCCAGCGCGAGCGCGTGGCTGGAGACCTCCATCGGCACGTGCGTGACGCCGCGCTCCAGCATCACCGCGAGCAGCGCCTGCAGGTCCGGCGCCTCCGGCGTGGTGAAGCCGCTGACCAGGCGCTCGCCCGCGATCCGGGTCTCCACCGTGCCGATCAGGCCGGTGGTCAGCCCGGCCGCGCGCAGCCCGGCGTCGACCAGGTAGGAGGTGGTGGTCTTGCCCGCGGTGCCGGTGACGCCCAGCACGGACAGCCGCAGCGAGGGCTCGCCGTAGATCCAGGCGGCGATCTCGCCGAGCGCGGCCCGGGGGTCCGGGTGCACGAGGATCGGGACGCCCGCGTCGCGCAGGGCGGGCCGCTCGGCGCCGGCCGGGTCGGTGAGCACCGCGGTGGCGCCGGCGGCCACGGCCTGGTCGCTGAAGTCGGCACCGTGCGCGCGGGCGCCGGGCAGGCCGGCGAACAGGTCGCCGGGCAGTACGTGCTGAGCGCGCAGCGTGGTTCCGGCGACGGCGAGGTCGGCCGCTTCGGGGCGGTCGGCGATGAGCCGCGCGCCCGCGCGGGCGAGCAGGGTGGCCAGCGGCACCGGTTCGATCCGGGCCGGGCGCGGCGGCGCGGGGACCGCCTTCACCGGGCTGTCCGGCAGCGACGGGGCAGCCGGCCCGCTCTGGGGCTGGGACGAGGACACGGACACGCCCGAGAGGTTACCGAGGTCGCATTCGGGTGACCCAAGGCGGTACGGCCAAGGGGTGCCCGGTCGGCAGATGTGCTAATGGCGCTCGCGGAGATCGTTACGGCGCAAGGACTTCCCGCGACGGCACCAGCCGATGTGGACAATCGGCGCCTCCCACGCCGTCAAGGCCTCCCACGCCGTCAAGGCCTCCTTACCCGCGTCCCACGCGGGTAAGGAGGCCTTGACGGACCAGCAGGGCGGTTGCCGCTCAGGGCAGGATGAGCGGGACCACGGGCGACGGCCCGTCCGACAACGGGATCTGGTACCGCTGGGTGAGGTACGAGGCGATGGTGTGGAACAGCGGCGCCGCGGAATGCCCGGCCGGCAGCGTGGTGTCCGGCGCGTCGAGCCGGATGCCGACCACGAACCGCGGGTGGTCGGCGGGCAGGATGCCGGCGAAGGTGATGTTGTACAGGTGGTCGCTGTAGGCCTTGGTCCGCGGGTCCACCTGCTGGCCGGTGCCGGTCTTGCCGGAGATCTGGTACCCCTCGAGCGCGGCGGTGGTCGCGGTGCCCCCCTGTCCCCCCTTGCCGTTCTGCACCACCGCGCGGAGCATGTCGCGCACCGTCTTGGCCGTCTGCGGGCTCACCACCTGGACGGTCTTCGGCGCGGGCTCCGGCACCAGGGTGCCGTCCGGGTTCTTCTTCGCCTTGACGATCCGCGGCTGCACGCGCAGGCCGTCGTTCGCGATCGCCTGGTACATCCCGGCCATCTGCACGACGGTCATCGACAGGCCCTGCCCGATCGGCAGGTTGCCGAAGGTGGTCGCCGACCACTGGTTGCGCGCGGGCACGTAACCGGGGCTCTCGCCCGGCAGGCCGAGCCCGGTGCGCTCGCCGATGCCGAACTTCTTCAGCAGCGCCGAGTAGCGGTCCGGGCCGACCTGCTGGGCCAGCAGCAGCGTGCCGATGTTGGACGACTTGGCGAAGATGCCGGCCGTGGTGAAGGTCTGGGTGCTGTGCAGCCAGGCGTCGTGCACGGTGGCGTCGGCGATCTGCAGCTGGCCGGGCACCGAGGTGGTGGACGTGGGCGTGGCCACGCCCTCGTCGATCGCCGCGGTGGCGGTGACGACCTTGTTCACCGAGCCCGGCTCGTACGGCGTGGTCACCGCGCGGTCGTTGAGCAGCTCGTCCTGGAACGTGGACTTGTCGTTGGGGTTGAACGTCTTGTCGTCGGCCAGCGCGTAGACCTCGCCGGTCTTGGAGTCCATCACCACGGCCTGGCCGCCCTTGGCGTGCGACTGCGCCACGTAGTCGCCCAGCTGCCGCTGCAGCTCGTACTGCAGGTCGGAGTCGATGGTCAGCTCGAGGTCGGAGCCGGGGATGGCGGCCTGCAGCACGTGCTCGGTGCCCGGCAGGTACAGGTTGTCGTTGCCGTTCTGGGTGTTCACGATCTCCCGGCCCGGCGTGCCCGCCAGGTCGTTGTCCCGCGACTGCTCCAGCCCGACCACGCCGTGCAGGTTGTGCTTGGAGACGTCGGGGTCGTCCAGCCGCCAGTTGGCCATGCCGACGATGTTCGACGCCAGCGTGTCACCCGGGTACTCGCGCTTGGCGCGCTTCTCCACGCCGATCCACGCGAACTTCTTCACGATGTCGTCGGCGGCCGAGGGCTCGACGTCGTTCACCAGGTAGGTGAACGAGCCCGGCTTGTGCAGCAGCGTCAGCAGTTCCTGCTCGGTGATCAGGTTCGGCACCTTCGCCGCGATGTACTTGGCCGCCGAGGTCACCTCGGTCTCGAAGTTCCGCCCCTTGGTGGGGTTCTTCGCGGCGTAGTCGTCCATCGACTTGTGCAGCGCCTTGAGGTTCACCGACAGCGTGCGCGTCTCGACGCTGAAGGCGAGCTTCGCGCCGTTGCGGTCCACAATGGACCCGCGCTGGGCGGGGATGTCGATGGTGAGCGTGCGCTGCCGCTCGGCCGCGGCCGAGAGCGTCGGCGCCTCGAACCACTGCACCTGCACCAGTTTCGCGCCCGCGACCACCATCAGCGCGACCAGCAGCAGCCGCACGGCGGAGAACCGGCTGCGGTGCCCGCCGTTGCCGCGCTTGGCGACCGCGCGGCGGGTGCCCGCGGCGTAGGTGCGCCGCGCGCTGCCCGCCGCGCGCGCCCGGGCCTGGCTCGAACGTCCGGCCGGCATCACTGTCCCCCTTGGCCCGCGGGCGTGTCGGCCGGCACGGCGGGCTGGTCACCTTCGATCGGAGCGGTGCCCTGGGTCCCGGCGGCCGGGGCCACCGGATCCGCGACGGGCGCCGCCGAGTCGTCGCCTTCGGCCTTCTGCGGGTCGCCGACCAGCGTGGTCTTGCCGTCCGGGCCCACGACCAGGCGCGCCGGGTCGCCGCCGGGCACCATGCCCAGCTGCTTCGCGGCGGGCGCGAGCGACGCGGGCGACTGCGCCTTGGCGACGTCGCGCTCGAGCCGGTCCTTGGTCTCGGCCAGGTTCGCGTTCGTGGTCCGCAGCTGCTCGAGCCGGTAGGAGTCGGCGATCGCCTGCGTGGTCAGCCAGAGCGTGGAGGCGACGCCCGCGACGAGCAGTCCCATCATGATCAGCACGAAGGACGCGCGCGAACGCGGCCAGCGCAGCCCGCGCTTGACCTTGGGCGTGACCTTCAGCGGCTCCGCCTTGGCCTCCGGCCGCTTCGGCCCGCGCTGCTGCAGCAGGTCGGCCCGCTGGGCGCGGCGCGCGTACGCCCGCTCCGCCGCCGTGGTCCGCCCGCGCGACCCGCGGCGTGGCGACGCCTCCGGCTGGGTGGTCTCCGGCTCCTGCTCGACCGTGGTCCCCGCCTGCTCGCGCCGGCGGGTCGCCTGCTCGCCCGATCGGCGACGGGACTTCGTGGGTGCGGTCATCGCGGCTCTCCGATCCTCTGTGCTGCCCGCAGCCGCACCGAGGCGGCGCGCGGGTTGTGCTCGATCTCGCCTTCGTCGGCCTTCTCGGCTCCTCGCGTCAGGAGTTTCAGCTCCGGGCCGTGCCCGGGCAGCTCGACCGGCAGCCCCTCGGGCGTCCGGGACTTCGCCAGCGCCGCCAGCGCCTGCTTGACCAGGCGGTCCTCGAGCGACTGGTAGGCCTCGACGACGATGCGGCCGTCCATGGCGAGCGCGGACAGCGCGGCGGGCATGGCCCGGCGCAGCACCTCCAGCTCACCGTTGACCTCGATCCGCAGCGCCTGGAACGTGCGCTTGGCCGGGTGGCCGCCGGTGCGCCGGCTCGCCGCGGGCACGGCGTCGTAGAGCAGCTCCACCAGCCGCCCGCTGCGGGTGAACGGCTCCTTCTCCCGCGCGGTCATGACGGCCCGGACGATCCGCTGCGCGAACCGTTCCTCGCCGTAGTCGCGCAGGATCCGGATCAGCTCGCCCGGCGCGTACGTGTTCAGCACGTCGGCCGCGGTGAAGCCGGTGGTCGGGTCCATCCGCATGTCCAGCGGGGAGTCCTTCGAGTACGCGAAGCCGCGCTCGGCACGGTCCAGCTGCATCGAGGAGACACCGAGGTCGAAGAGGATGCCGTCCACACTGGACAGTCCGAGGCCCTCGACGGCCTCCGGGAGCCCGTCGTAGACAGTGTGGACGAAGTCGACGCGGTCGCCGTGCCGCGCGAGCCGCTCAGCGGAGCGCTCGAGCGCGGCCGGGTCGCGGTCCAGCGCGACCAGCCGCAGGCGGGGGAAGGCTTCGAGGAGGGCGTCGGAGTGGCCGCCGAGGCCGACGGTGGCGTCCACCAGCACGGCGTCGCGGTCGGCGAACGCGGGGGTGAACAGCTCGATGATCCGGTTCAGCAGTACCGGAACGTGCTCGTGACCGGTCGTCATGGCTTCTCCCCCTTCCGTGCTCGCCTATCCCGGGGAAGATGCGGCGGATGCCGTCAGGTCCCTGTCCGCCCGCTTGCTGACCTGGCACCGGGGAAGGTGCGCCAGGGCCAAAGAGCGGACAGAGGCCTCACGGCATCCGCGTTGGGCGGCGTCCGGTGGCGCGGCCACGGCCTACCCTCGTCCCCCGACGACGCAGGTGCTCCGTTGGCCACGTCCCCTAGAAGACGCCCGGTAGAACTTCCTCTCGAGCCTTCGCGTAGCTGTCCTCGTGTTCGTCCAGGTAGCCCTGCCACGCTTGGGCGTCCCAGATCTCCAGCCGGGTGATCGCTCCGATCACCACGCATTCCTTGTTCAGCCCGGCGTAGCGCCGGAGCTCGGACGCGATCGCGATGCGCCCCTGCCCGTCCGGGCGTTGTTCATCGGTTCCGGCGAACAGGTAGCGCTGGTAGGCCCGGACCGCCTCGTTGGTGAACGGGGCGTCGGCGACCTTCCGAGCCATCTGCTCGAACTCGGCGCGGGGGAAGACGAAGAGACAGTGATCCTGCCCCTTGGTGATCATCAGCCCGCCGGCCAAGGCGTCGCGGAACTTGGCGGGAAGCGTGAGCCGCCCCTTGTCGTCCAGCTTCGGGGTGTGGGTGCCGAGGAACATCCGGCTTCCACCTCCCTGCCGGCTCCGGCTTGGCGAACCAGTCCGACCCCGGCCACGGGGCTCCCTTCCGCCCCACTAATCACCACCGTACCCCACTTTTCACCACAGTCAACGCGACAAACGCGCCCACCACTCCGTCGTGTCAGTCGTTTACGCAGGTCAGCGAGGTGGGTGCAGGTGGGGGGCGGGTGGGGCCCCGTGGCCAAGATCCCCCGCTGCGGGGGCGCCGAGCAACCACGCAGGGCCCTCGAACGTCCATTTTTCGTCCGCGTAAGGACCAATCCGCTCGGATTTGGGGGGAAGTGGGGACACCGGTGGGGCCGGGTGGGGACCGCGGTGGGGGTTGGTGGGGAGCGCCGTGGGGACCAGCGGGGGACGCCGGTGGAGATCGGCGCGGCGAGGCTCGGCTCGATCCGAAGAGAACCGGTCCGAACAGCTCAGTCCGAAGAGAACAGCCCGGCGATCCGCTCGGCCAGCCGTCCCCCGTCCACCGGCGAGACGTTCACCCACTCCTGCCCACCCCGTCCCGCCGAGGTGGACGCGCAATAGGCCCCCACATCGGTGTCGAACCAGGTGAAGCCGCCCACCCGGGCCATCCGCCCGTCGCCGCCCCGCGCGTAAGCACTGAACTGCCCCGCCGCGTAGACCGGCCGGGCCTGGATGGCCAGCACCTCCCGCACCTGAGCCGCCGACGCCGCGGAAGCCGTTGACCCCGACGGGCCCGACGCCTCGGCCGACACACTCGATGAAACCGACGCAGCCCCCCGCCCGGCGAACAACGGATCCTCGGCCCCCGTCACCTGCCCGGCCGGCAGACTCACCCCATACCCCGGCCCGGCGCCCAGTTCCGGCAGCACCTCGACGATCGCCGTCCCCAGCTCCCCGCTCCGGATCCCGCTCAGCGCGATCGTCTGCGAAGGCTGCACCGCCAGCACGCCGGACCGCCCGCGCACCGCGGCGACCGCCCGGAACGGCACCTCGGCCGTCATGTCCACCAGCGCCTCACACGCGACGAACCTCTCGGCCCCGTCGAGCAGCCGCAGCCGGCTCTCCAGCGCCGGATCCACCGCGGCCCCGTCGAACAGCCCGCGCTCACCGAGGTTCCGGTAGACCTCGGCCCGGATCGCCGCGCGCTCGTCCTCAGTGGACCCGACGCTGCGCACGGTCAACGGCACCGGCGGCCGTCCCAGCCCGAGGTCGGTCCACAGCACGTCGAACGCCGACGCGGAGACCCGGATCAAGCCGGCCCCAGCACCGGGGCCACCGGGAACACCACCCGCGGCACCAGGCCGTGCAACGCGGTGTCCCGGGTGTGCAGCACGTCGATCGCCTTCTGCCGCGCCGCCTCGGCTTCCGCGCGGCGGGCGTCCATCACGGCCGACAGCCCGGCGAGCGCCAGCACGTTCCCGCTCGCCGCGGCCGAGCGGATCATCGCCGCCGGGTCGTACTCCACCGGCGGCGGCATGTCCGCGCGGGCGCGCGCCGCGACCTCGGCCTGGCCCGCCACGGACTCGCCGACCACGGCGGACACCGCGGCCGAGTCGCCGAGCCAGGTGGCGGCCCGGCCCAGCACCGCGCGCATCGCGTCACCGGCCTCGCCCTGCCACGACTCCTGGCTGCCGCTGACCAGTGAGGTCAGCTCGGCGGTGGAGTCGCGGAGCCGGCGTGACAGCTCGGTCCAGCGCGCGCCGGCCTCGCCGGCCGACACCGGGTCGTTGCCGTGCTCGACCTGGGCGGCCAGGGCCTCGTGGCTGTAGGACTCGTACCGGGCCGTCGGCTCCGGGACGGCCGGCTCTGCAGCGGACACGGCACACCTTCCGTTTCGCGGGACAGCGGATCAGCGGATCGGCTGGATCGGCGGGTCAGGGCAGCTTGGGCTCCACCAGCCCGGCCACCGTGGTGGCCCGGCCGCAGGCGAGAGTGGTGTCGGAGAAGGTCGAGTTGCTGACGTCCACCTGCACGCTCGCGGACTTGCCGACGCCGAGCAGCACCGCGCAGGTGCCGTCGGCGGCCTTGCGGTCCACGAGCTGCACCGCCTGGTGCGCGCCCACCTTCTTCTTGGTGCGGGTGCCGCGCGAGACGTCGAGGTTGGCCAGCCCGGCGTCCTCGTCGAGCGTGACGGTGACGCCGAAGGTGGCCGGCACGGTCCAGTCGCAGGCCCGCGCCTCGCCGATCTTCTTCGGCTTCCCCAGCTGCGTCAGCCCGGCCGTGGACCGGTCCGAAGGCGACAGCAGCGCGCACGGGTCGAGCTGGGCCAGCGACGTCGGCGCGGCGGTCGTACCGGTCTCGGGCGCCGCACCTTCGGACGAGGGCGGCGCGTGGGCGGCCATCGCGTTCTGGTTCGCGGGCATCCGGGCGCCGCAGGCGGTGAGCACGAGCAACGCGGGGACCACCAGGAGGAACGTCTTGCGGTCAGCCACCGGAGCAGTCCACCCCGCCGGCCGCGTCCTCGTCCCGGTCCTGGTACTTGGTCAGCGCGCCGGCGATCCGCCGCTTCAGGCCTTCGAGCTCCTTGCCGAACGACGTGAGCTGCTCGACGGCCGAGCCCTCGCCGCCGCTCATGCCGTACCTCGCCATGAAGTCGCCGACCTCGCTCGCGTAGCCGCTGCCGAGCGGCACCGAGCGGCCGAGCACCTTGGCCTCGCGCACCATCTCGGCGACCACGTCCTGCAGCGCGCCGAGCTTCGCGTAAGTGTCGGTGGCCAGTTCCGGCGCCACGGCGAAGCCGCCGCGGCCGGACCCGGTCAGACCCGGCACGTCGGGCAGCGGTGCGGCCCCCACCTCGCTCATGTGCGGTTACGCCTCTCCGTAGTCGAGCGACCTCGGTTTCGGAGCATACGTCAGAGCAGTGCGTCAGCGGGAGCACCCGAAAACGCGGTACCACTCACCCGAACGGGGCAACCAAGGCCGTGGCAGAGCGTCATCAAGAGGTGTTCGCGGGGTTGCGCCGCCGAGTTCGCCCAGGTTTGACACACTGAGGAGAAGGCTGATCGCTGCGTGGACAGCGAGCGACCCGGCGGAGCCGGTGAAACCCGCACAGCCATGCGCCACCAGGAGGACGAGTGACGTCGAGAATCCAGTCCGCTTCCCCCGCCGGAACACCGGGCGAGGGCACCGGGCAGCCCGCCTACCCGGCGGCGGATGCCCCGATCGGGCGACAGAACGGCTACGCACCGAGAGCCTCCCTCGACGAGCTGCACGACACGGCCCGCCGGATCGCCGCGAACGTCGAGCGGGTGCTGGTCGGCAAGCCCGAGGTCATCCGGATCGCGCTGGTGACCCTCCTCGCCGAGGGCCACCTGCTCGTCGAAGACGTGCCGGGCGTCGGCAAGACCTCGCTGGCGAAGGCGCTCGCCCGGTCGATCGACTGCACCGTGAGCCGCGTCCAGTTCACCCCGGACCTGCTGCCCAGCGATGTCACCGGGGTCTCCATCTACAACCGGCAGACCGGCGAGTTCGAGTTCCGACCCGGCCCGGTGTTCGCGAACATCGTGGTGGGCGACGAGATCAACCGGGCCTCGCCGAAGACGCAGTCGGCGCTGCTCGAGTGCATGGAGGAGCACCAGGTCACGGTCGACACGAGCACGTACACGCTCGGCGAGCCGTTCATGGTGATCGCCACGCAGAACCCGATCGAGATGGAGGGCACGTACGCGCTGCCCGAAGCCCAGCGCGACCGGTTCACCGCGCGGGTCTCCATCGGCTACCCCGACCAGCAGGCCGAGCTGGCCATGGTCGACGAGCACGCCGGGCACAACCCGATGGCGGACCTGGGCCCGGTGTCCGACGGCGAGACGGTGAAGCGGCTGATCGAGACGGTCCGCGCGATCCATATGGCCCCGGAGGTCCGCCGGTACGCCGTGGACCTGGCCGCCGCGACCCGGCAGGTGCCGGAGATCCGGCTCGGCGCCTCACCGCGCGCGACCCTGCACCTCGTGCGGGCCGCGCGGGCGCAGGCCGCGCTGTCCGGCCGGGAGTACGTGGTCCCGGACGACCTGCACACGGTCGCCGTGCCCGTGCTGGCGCACCGCCTGGTGCTCACCACCGAGGCGCACGCGGCCCGCCGGTCGGCCACCGACGTGGTGCGCGCCGTGCTGCACCGCGTCCCCGTCCCGCAGGGTTCGGCCGGGCCCCGGCAGTAGCCCGGACCCCAGAAGCAGAAAGAACCGCATGCTGCGTGCACTGTCCGGCCTGACCACCCGCGGCCGCTGCCTCCTGGCCGCGGGCATCGCCGCGGCCGTGTGCTCGCTGGTGCTCAACGAGCGTGACCTGCTGCGCGTCGCCATCTTCGTGGTGGCGCTGCCGCTGCTGGTCGCCGCGTTCATCTCGGCCACCCGGCTGCGCCTCGGCGCGGCGCGGGCGCTGCGGCCGGAGCGCGTCGCCGTCGGCGCGAACAGCGAGGTCAACCTCGAGCTGTGGCGCAGCGGACGGCTGCCGGGCGGCGAGGTGCTGCTCGAGGACGGCGTGCCGTACGCCCTGGGCTCGCGGCCGCGGTTCGTCGTCGAGCGGCTGCCGCACGACCGCCGGGTGCTGCTGCGCTACCCGCTGCAGCCGATGATGCGCGGGATCCAGCAGGTCGGGCCGCTGCGCGCGACCATCACGGACCCGTTCGGGCTGTGCGAGTTCGAGCGTGAGCTGATCGGCCACTCGCGTCTGGTCGTCGTCCCGCGGGTGGTGCCCCTGTGGGGGCTGCCCGGCGGGTCCGGTGCCGGCGCGGGCGACGACGGCACCGTCCGCCTGCACGCCGGCCAGGGCGAGCCCGACGTGATCGTGCGGCACTACCGCACCGGCGACGACATGCGGAAGGTGCACTGGCGTTCCACCGCGCGCCGCGACGAGATCATGGTGCGCGTCGAGGAACGCCCGTGGCGCGGCGGCACCACCGTGCTGCTCGACCACCGCGCGGCCGCCCACCACGGCACCGGCCCGTCGGCGAGCCTGGAGTGGGCCGTGTCGTTCGCCGCTTCGGTGTCGCTGCACCTGCGCCGGTCGGGCCACCGCGTCCGGCTGGTCAACGAGCACGGCCTGACCCTGGCCGACGCCCCCGGCGACGGCGGCGAGGGCTACGACAACGTCGTGCTCGACGCGCTGGCCGCGCTGCAGCCCGCGCACCAGCGCGACATCACCCTCGGCCACGACCCGGCGGAGAGCCAGGAGCTGATCGCCGTGCTGGGCACGGTCAGCGCGGAGTCCGTGCACGAGCTGTCCCGCTACCGCAGGCGCGGCGTCCGCAGCCTCGCGGTGCTGCTGGACACGCCGAGCTGGGCCGGCGGCCTCAGCGCCCCCGAACAACGCGCGTCGGCCACGGAGGACTCGGCCGAGCTGCTCCGCGCCGCCGGCTGGGGCGTGGTCATCGCCGGGCCGCAGTCCCCGATGTCCCAGGTCTGGTCCGAGCTCTGCCGCACGGGCTCCAGCCGCGGCGCCCTGATCGGCGGTTCCCGATGATCCCGGCCGCTCCGCTTTTTCCCGCCGGCCCGCGCCCGCTGCGCGACCTTCCCGCCGCCGCCGCGCCGCGACCGCTTGCCGAGCGCCCCAATGTGGCGTTCGGTGCGTCCAGCGCACCGAACGCCACATTGGGTGCGTCCAACGCGACCAACGCCACATTGGGGCGTATCGGGGGCAGCCGCGGGCCGGCCAGGCCGAGCCTGATCGGCGGTGCCCGATGACCACCACCGCACCCTCCGCGCCGCCCCGGCCGCCGATTCCGCACACGCCCACGCCGCAGCCCCCGGCACCGGCGCCGGCGTGGTCGAGCAGCGTGCTGCCGCCCGCGGCGGCCGGCGGCGCGACGCTCTGCGCGGCGACCTCCCTGACCGGCGTCGTGAACGGCTGGGCCTGGTTCGGGTACATCCTGGTCGCCGTCATCCTGGTCGCCTCGACCGGACTGGCGCTGCGCTCGCTGCGGGCGCCGACCATCGCCGTCGGGTTCGGGCAGCTGCTGGTGCTGCTGTTCCTGATCACCGGCGCGTTCACCACACAGGGTTTCCTGAAGATCTTCCCCGGCCCGACGGCGTTCGGGGAGCTGCAGGCGACGCTCGCGGCGTCCGCGGAGCAGATCCGCTCCGGGCTGCCGCCGGTCGACGGCACGCAGCCGATCCTGTGCCTGGTGACGATCGCGATCGGCCTGGTCGCGGTGCTCGTCGACACACTCGCGGTGGCCGCGGCGGCACCGGCCGCCACCGGGCTGGTGCTGCTGTGCGTCTACGCGGTGCCCGCGGCGCTGTCCGACAGCCTGCTGCCGTGGTGGACGTTCCTGCTCGGCGCGGCCGCGTTCCCCTGCCTGCTGGCCATCGACGGCAGCCACCGGCACCGGCGCTGGCGCAACCGTGACGCCCCGGGCTCCGGCGGCCCCGCCCGCGCGCTGCAGGCCCCCGTGGCCGTGGTCGGCGCCGCGATCGTGCTCGGCCTGCTCGGCGGCGGGATCACCGTGGTCGGCACGGTCGGCAAGATCCCGTTCGGCGCCAGTGGCGGACCGGGCGGAGACGGCGCGGGCGGCTTCGGCGTCGCCCCGTTCACGCAGCTGCGCGGTCTGCTCGACCAGGGCGCGAACACCGAGCTGTTCCAGGTCCGCGGCCTCGGCTCGGACCGGCGGCTGATGCGCGCGTTCACGCTCGACACCTACACCCCGAACAAGGGCTGGGGCCTGCGCGGCGGCGGCCAGGCCCAGACCGGCGTGCTCGCCGGGGCCACCCTGCCCGCCGCGCCCGGCGACGACGGCAGCGGCGTCTCCCGTCAGATCCAGATCGAGCCCACCCGCTGGGTCGACAACTGGCTGCCCGTCTACGGCGCCCCGCGCGCGCTGCGCGGTGTCTCGCCGCAGTGGTTGTACGACCGGGTCAGCGGCTCCGTCTTCACCACGAAGAGCGAGCCGGCGCCGCCGTACGTCGAGACCGCTTCGCTGAAGGAGCCGACCGCCGCCGAGCTGCGCGTCACCGACCCGAAGTCCGACGAGGTGCCGGCGGCGTACACGACCATCGACCGCGTCGACCCGCGAGTGGTCGCGAAGACCGACCAGCTCGTGGCGGGCCAGACCAACAACTTCGACAAGGCGAACGCGCTGTGGCAGTTCTTCAGCGCGCAGAACGGTTTCGTCTACGACACGAAGACCGCCGACGCCACCGACGCCGACGCGCTCGCCGACTTCATCCTCAACGGCAAGCGGGGCTACTGCGAGCAGTACGCGTCCGCGATGGCCGTGATGCTGCGCGTGGCGCACATCCCCGCGCGCGTCGCGATCGGCTTCACCCCGGGCGTGCAGAAGGGCGACTATCAGTCGATCAGCTCGCAGGACGCGCACGCGTGGGTCGAGGCGTACTTCGGCGACAAGGGCTGGGTCAGCTTCGACCCGACGCCGCTCGCCGACGGCCGCGGCATCGTCCCGCCGTACCTGCAGCAGAACGATTCCAGCTCGCAGCAGCCGAACGCCACCAACGACGTGCCGACCGCGCCGCGGTCCAGCGCGCCGACCGCGAACAACCCGCTGGACAAGGGCCAGAACCAGGCCACGCCCGGGCCGGCGCCGGACCAGGGGTCGAGCAGTGGCTGGCTGATCGCGCTCGCCGCGGTGCTGGCGGTGCTCGGCGGCCTGGCGGTGCTGATGGCGTACCTGCTGCGCTCCTCGCGCCGGCCGAACGGCCCCGGTGGCCGCTCGCCCGCGCCCGGCTCCGGCGTTCCCCCGCCGGACGCGACGCCGGACGGCAGCCTGCTGGTCCGCACTCCCGCCGCGGCCCCGGCCGACGACCCCGTCCACCTGGCCGTGCTGTGGCTGCCACTGGCCGCGGGCGTGCTGTTCGTGGCGGCGGCCGGCTTCCTGGCCGCGCTGGTGGCGTGGTGGTTCGCGCTGATCGTGGTGGTGCTGCTCGCGGGCATCGGCGGTCCGGCCGCCGTGCGCGACTTCTTCCGCCGCCGCCGTCTCCAGGCCATCGCGGCCCACGCCCCCGGCGCGGCGGACGCGGCGTGGCGGGAGCTCAAGGCCGAGTGCGCCGACCGCGGTGTGCCGATCCCGGACAGTGAGACCGTCCGCGTGACCGGCCAGAAGATCGCCGCGACCCACCACCTGGACGACCCCGGCCGCGAGAGCCTGCGCACGGTGATCAGCGCCGTCGAGAAGACCTGGTACAGCGGCGTGACCACACCGGACCCACAGCTGGGCCCCGCCTTCGACGAACTGCGCCGCGGCCTGGGGCGCACCGCCCCGCTGCCTTGGCGCGGACGGCTGTTCCCGAAGTCGGTGCTGCGCCGCCGTTCCTGAGGCTGGGCCGGCGCCGCTGGTGCCGAGGGGTGGCTTCGGTCTGGCTGCTCCCCGACGGGCGGGCCGCGCCCCTCAGCCTGACGGCGGCGGCCCCGGCCTGTCGTTCCCGCGGGGTGGCGGCCCCGGTCCACGGTGATCACCAGGCGGCGGGCGAGGCCGATTGTTCGCGTCCTGTGGTCAGCTCTGCCGACGTCCGCCGAAGGGTCGTGCTGCCCTGAATCACCCGAGGGCAGCCTTCCGCGCACATGAGAAATCCGCGCACCGCCCCGGGGAGGGCGACGCGCGGATCTCGAAGGTGGCGGCGCGCTATTGCTCTTCGAAGCGCTGGCGGAAGCGTTCCTCCATGCGCTGGGTGAAGGAGCTGCGACGGCTCGACTGCTTGCCGCCGCCTCCCCCACTGCCGTGGGGGCCGCTGTCCTTGCCGCTGTCGCCCTGGCGTATGGACGTCACGGCCATCATCACCCCGAAGAACATCACGAGGAACCCCAGCACGCTGATCAACGGGATGTCGGCGACCCGCAGCACGGGCACCACCACCCCCAGCACCAGCAGCGCGACGCCCACCACGAACAGGGCGATCCCCTGGATGCGCCGTCGACGAGCGGGGCGACGCATCCGGGTGCCACGCACCGTCGATGCGAACTTGGGGTCCTCGGCATAGAGCTCGCGCTCGATCTGATCGAGCAGCCGCTGCTCATGCTCGGAGAGTGGCATCTTTCCTCCTCCGGCACAGCTGTCGCGGGCGCCGGGCCGCGCAACGTCCTGGACCCAACAGCCAACCCCAGGCGGGGTGGCACTGTCCAGGATACGAGCCCCGCGCGCGTCCGACTACCCGATCCCGTATCCAGAAGGGATCGAATTGGGGGAAATCTCGGCTGACGTGGGTTGACAGACGGTCACCGCGACCGAACTCACGCCCTTCAGCAGGTCGAGAACACCCCGAACACCCTGCACTGACCTCCGCCGCGCACCCCTCCCGGCGCCGGCGACCACTCCCAGCGATCGGGGGACGGCCCCGGCCGCCGCGGCCCCGGCCCATCACCCGCACGGGGCGGCCGGCCACCCTGCCGGAGCCCTCGCGGGATCCGCTCGGCGGCTCGGCGGCTCGGCGGCTCGGCGGCTCGGCGGCTCGGCGGTCGGCGGCTCGGCGGTCGGCGGTCGGCGGCTCGGCGGTCGGTGGGTCGGCGGTCGGCGGGTCGTGCCGGACGCCGGACCGCTCGGACGCTGCGGACCGGACCACTGGCCGACCGGCTAGGCAGTACCCGGCCGCGCAGTACCCGGCCAGCCAGGGCCCGGCCAGGCAGTGCCCGGCTAGGCAGCGTGCAACCGGCAGGCAGGCAGTGCGCGCCGGTCAGTGCGCGACCGACCGAGGTGCGATCGGCCAGTGTGCGGCCGGCCGAGGTGCGGGATTGGCTGGCGTGCGGGATTGGCCAGTGTGCTCTCAGCCTGGAGCCAAGCGCGGCTGATTGGGCCGGTGGGCAGGCCTGATCGGCGCACCCGCAACCTGACCGCGCGCAGCTGACCGCGATGCACGGCCTGCCCGCTGCACCCACGACCTGGCCCGCGCAGGCCGGCCGCTGCGCCCATGACCTGAGCCGTGCGCAGGCTGACCGCTCACCATGGTCTGACCGCGGCACCCAACGACCTAGCGCACGCAGACTGGCCACCCACCACGGGCCCGGCCGCGGCACCCACGACCTGGCCGAGGCGCCCCATGACCTGGCCCGGGCAGACTGACCACCCTCCACGGGCCTGGCGCGGCACCCATGACCTGCGACCGCGCGCGGTCGGCTGGCTGATGCGCGGCTGACCGGTATCCCTGCCGGTGCCGTGCCGTGCCAGGCCAGGCCGAGGCCAGGCCAGGCCGAGGCGAGAGAACAGCGGCGTCACTCCTCCCGTGGCGACAGCAGTGACGCCGGGCGGACCGCGGCCGCGCCGAACTTGGAGCGGGCGATGTCCGCGGCGAGTTCCGCGTCGCGCCAGCGGGGTTCGGCTGTGGCGAACTGGAGTTGTTCGCCGTCTTCGCCGGTGTCGAGGCCTTCGACGCGGACGCCGATCAGGCGGACGGCGCCGGTCGGGGCGTGTTCGGCGAGCAGTTCGACGGCGGTGCGGTGGATGTCGCGGGCGACGTCGGTGGCGGTGAACAGGGTGCGGGCGCGGGTGATCGTCCGGAAGTCCGCGAAGCGCACCTTGATCGAGACCGTCCGGCCGCGCAGGCCGCGGCCCCGCAGGGTGGCGCCGACCCGCTCGGCCAGCCGGAGCAGCTCCAGCCCCAGCTCGGCGCGGCTGTGCAGGTCGACCTCGAAGGTCCGCTCCGCGCCGATCGACTTCTCCGCCGACTCCGGCACCACCGCGCGGTCGTCGTGCCCGTTGGCCAGCGCCCACAGGTGGTCGCCGACCGCCCGGCCCAGCGACCGCCGCAGCCGCGCCGGCGGGGCCGCCGCGACGTCCGCAATCGTGTGCAGCCCCTGCTGGCGCAGGTGCTCCTCGGTGCGCTGCCCGACCCCCCACAACGCCGACACGGGCAGCGGGTGCAGGAACGCGAGCGTCTCCGCCGCCGGCACCACCACCATCCCGTCCGGCTTCGCCATGCCCGAGGCGAGCTTGGCGACGTACTTGACCCTCGCGACGCCCACCGAGCAGGTGATCCCGTGCTCGGCCACCACCCGCTCACGGATCCGCGCGCCCAGCTGCGCCGGAGTGGCGCCCAGCCGCCGCAGCGCGCCGCCGACGTCCAGGAACGCCTCGTCCAGGCTCAGCGGCTCCACCAACGGCGTCAGGTCGCGGAAGATGTCCATCACGCCCCGCGAGACCTCGCCGTACAGCCCCGAGGTCGGCTGGATGCAGACCAGCTGCGGGCACAGCCGCTTCGCGGTGGAGAACGGCATCGCGGACCGCACGCCGAACTTGCGCGCCGGGTAGTTCGCCGCGGCCACCACCGACCGCGGGCCGCCGCCGGACACGACCACCGGCCGGTCCACCAGCTCGGGCCGCGTGCGCAGCTCACAGGCGACGAAGAACGCGTCCATGTCGACGTGCAGGATCGCGCAGCCGGTGTCGTCCGGCAGCGCCGCGGCACCGGTGGTGACGCGGTAGCGGGCCATCCCGCTGGGCAGTTCGGTGTTTCTCCCCACGTCCGCGGACGCTACCCGGGGCCACCGACAGTTTCAGGCGCGCCGGGCCATCGCGTGCAGCCGGCCCGCGATGTCGCGCAGCGCGGGCACCGCCGCCGCGGCCAGCTCGAACTCCGCCAGCTCGTCCTCGCGCACCTCGCCGGCCACCACGTCGGAGATCACCCGGTCGCCCTGCAGCAGGGTCACCTCGAGCCCGGCGGCGACCAGCAGGTCCGTCAGCCCGGCGCTGTCGAACCGGCGCAGCACGGTGTCGCGCTCGCCCGGTACGACGCCGTCGGCGCCGTCGAGCAGCCGCTGGGCCTCGGCGATCCGGCCGGCCAGCGCGCGGTGCAGCACGGCCGCGTTGCGGTTGGCCACCAGCACCGACACGGCCCCGCCGGGCGCGACGGCGGCCGCGAGCGCGGCGAGCACCACGGCCGGGTCATCGACCACTTCGAGCAGGCCGTGGGCCAGCACCAGGTCGGCCGAGCCGGCCGGCACGTGGGCCGCGAGCGAGTCGGAGTCGTCCGCGATCACCGTGATCCGGTGCGAGACGCCTTCCTCCTCCGCCCGCCGGCGCAGCGTCGCCAGCGCGTTCGGGTTGGGCTCGACCACCGTCACGAGGCAGCCGGCCGAGGCGAAGGGCACCGCCCAGCCGCCGCTGCCACCGCCGACGTCGACGACGGCCGGCTGCTCCACGCCCCGGGCGCGGGCCGCGCGCAGCTCCGCCTCGAGCGCCCGGCGAACGGCGCCGGAACCACGGGCCGCCACGGTGTCCGTCTTCATAGTCGGACAGGGTAGTGCCCGCCCGCCGGTCACTCGCCGTCACCCGTACCGCCCGGTAGCGGCGTTCGACACCTTCCTCGGGACCGATTCGCCGAACGGGCCGTAGGCTGTGCCGAGTGCACACGGTCGCCGTACTCAGCCTCAAGGGTGGCGTCGGCAAAACGACGGTCGCGCTCGGTATCGCGTCGGCCGCTCTGCGTAGGGGAACCCGGACGCTCGTCGCCGACCTCGACCCGCAGGGCAACGCCACCACCTCGCTCGACCCGCCCTACACCGACGCGACGCTCGCCGACGTCCTGGAGACCCCGGCCCGCGCCGTGCTGGAGCGCGCCATCGCCCCGAGCGTGTGGTCCGAGGAGGTCGACGTCCTGGTCGGCGCCGAGGAGCTGGAGCTGCTCAACGAGCCCGGCCCGGACGGCCGCCGGCTGGAGAACCTCTCCCGCGCGCTCGACGAGCTGCACCAGCGGCCGCTGCGCGAGGACCCGTACGAGCTGGTGATCATCGACTGCCCGCCGTCGCTGGGCCGGCTGACCAAGTCGGCGCTGGTCGCCGCCGACAGCGCGCTGATCGTCACCGAGCCCACGATGTACGCCGTGGCGGGCGCCCAGCGCGCGCTGGAGGCGATCGAGCGGATCCGCGAGGAGCACAACCCGGACCTGCGCCCCATCGGGGTGCTGGTGAACAAGCTGCGCGTGCGCTCGTACGAGCACCAGTTCCGGGTCGCGGAGCTGCGGGAGAACTTCGGCTCGCTGGTGATGCCCACGGCGATCCCGGACCGGCTGGCGGTGCAGCAGGCGCAGGGCGCGTGCAGCCCGATCCACGAGTGGCACTCGCCCGGCGCGCAGGAGATCGCGCTGACGTTCAACATGGTGCTGGCCAAGATCCTGCGCTCCAGCCGCGCCGGGCGCCACCGCGTGCACGGCGACGAGGACTCGCCGGACGCCACGGACACGCCGGCGGAAGTCTCCGGCAACGCGGGCTGAGCCGTGCCCGAGGGTGACACCGTCTTCCTCGCCGGGAAGCTGCTCGACAAGGCGCTGGCCGGGAAAACGCTGCTGCGCGGCGAGTTCCGTCATCCCGCACTGGCCACTGTGGACCTGTCCGGCCGTGACGTGCTCGGGGTCGGCACCGTCGGCAAGCACCTGTTCACGCGCTTCTCGGGCGACCTGACCCTGCACAGCCACCTGCGCATGGACGGCAGCTGGGAGATCTACCGCGCCGGCGCGAAGTGGCGAACCCCGGCCCACCACGCACGGGTGGTGCTGGCGACCGCCGACGTACAGGCCATCGGTTTCCGCCTGCACGACCTGGAACTGGTGCCGTCCGCGGAAGCGCACGACCTCGTCGCCCACCTCGGCCCCGACCTTCTTGATCCACAGTGGACGGACGAGCACGCGGCGCGCGCCACCGCCGCGCTGGGCGCCGAGCCGGACCGCGAACTGGGCGAGGCCCTGCTGGACCAGCGGATCATGGCGGGCGTCGGAAACCTCTACAAGGTGGAGATCTGCTTCCTGCTCGGCGTCTCGCCATGGACGCCGGTGTCCGAAGTGGACGCCGCGAAGGCCGTGGCGCTCGCCCGCAAACTGCTGCTCGCCAACGCCTGGCGGCACGAGCAGGTGACCACCGGCGACCTCGCCCGCGGCCGGCGCACCTGGGTGTACGAGCGGAGCCGCTCGGGCTGCTTCCGCTGCGGCGCGCGGGTGCGGGTGGCGGGCCAGGGTGACGGCGTCCGGCGGCGGCCGACCTGGTTCTGCCCCCGCTGCCAGCCCGGGCCGCATCCGGAGGACTGAGCCCCGCGCGTTCGCGGCCGGCGAACGCGGGCCCAACCCTCGAAGGCGATCGCGTAATTGATGTTGCCGCGCACCGAGGTTCGCGGTTAGCGTGGTCTTACACGAGAGAGGAGGTGGTCCTAAGTTGTATTCACACAGGACTCGTGAGGTGACTGTCCGCTAGCGGATAGCACGCGTAGGGACTTTGAGCAGCGATACAACACGAGCCACCTTCGGCTCATCGCCTGCTTCGCGTGTGTGCCTGATAGCGAATACCAGGCAGCCACCGGGCTCCCGGGGCTCTTGAGCACCGGTCCGGCTCGGGCTCGGACGTTTGACGGCGTCCGGGAGCCGTCCCGGGAGCACCCCTTAAACCACCTTGAACAATCCAGATCCTGCCGCCGGACCGTCGTCGACGACCGTCCGGCGCTCGGTTACCCGGCTTCGGCGATCGCTGTCGGCGAACTGATACACCGAACGGCCGAAAGTGGCTAGCCTGAACGGCATGCTCAGGCCCGACTATCCGATCACCACGGACCGGATCATCCTGCGCCCGTTCACCCCGGCCGACCTGGACGCGCTGAACTCGTTCCAGTCCCGCGCCGACGTGGCCCGCTATCTCTACTGGGGCCCGCGCAGCCGGGCCGAGTCGGCCGCCGCCCTCGCGAAACGGGTGCACAGCTCGACAATCAGCCAGGACGGCCAGTTCCTCGCCGTCGCCGTCGAGCTCACCGCGACCGGCCAGCTGATCGGCGACCTGAACCTCGAGTACCTGAGCGCCGAGCACCGTCAGGGCGAGATCGGTTTCGTCTTCCACCCCGACCACCACGGCAAGGGCCTCGCGCTGGAGGCGGCCACCGAGCTGCTGCGGCTGGGCTTCGAAGAGCTGGGCCTGCACCGGATCATCGGCCGCTGCGACGGCCGCAACACCGCGTCGAAGGCGCTGATGGAGCGCCTGGGCATGCGTCAGGAAGCGCACCTGCGGGAGAACGAGATCGTCAAGGGCGTGTGGACCGACGAACTGGTCTACGCCATGCTCGAGGACGAGTGGAAGGCCACACGCTGACCGGGTTCCGGACGCCGGGCGTCAGCCCATGGGGCAGCATGGGGCCGTGCTCTTCGACAAGATCGTCCGGCCCGCGCTGTACCGGCTGGCCTTCCACGACCCCGAGCTGGTGCACGAGCGCACCGTCACCCTGCTGAGCCGGACCGCGCCCGCGCTCCGCCCGCTGAGCCCCGTCTACCGCACCGACGACCCCGTGACGTTCCTCGGCCTGCGCTTCCCCAACCGGGTCGGCCTCGCCGCCGGGATGGACAAGAACGGCCGGGCGCTCGCGGCGTGGCCCGCGCTGGGCTTCGGTTTCGTCGAGGTCGGCACCGTCACGCGGCACCCGCAGCCGGGCAATCCCCGGCCCCGCCTGTTCAGCCTGCCCGCGAGTGACGCCGTGATCAACCGGATGGGCTTCAACAACGAGGGCGCGCAGGCGCTCGCCGACCGGCTGGCCGCCCACGGCAAGCCGCGGGTGCCGCTGGGGATCAGCATCGGCAAGTCCAAGGTGACCCCGCTCGACGAGGCCGTGGAGGACTACCGCTTCTCGCTGCGCGCGCTGCACCCGTACGCGGACTACTTCGCCATCAACGTCAGCTCGCCGAACACCCCCGGCCTGCGCGAGCTGCAGGACAAGACCGCGCTGGCCGAGCTGCTCGCCGAGCTGCGCCGGACCTCGGCCGAGCTGGGCGGGAACACCCCGCTGCTGGTCAAGGTGGCGCCCGACCTCACCGACGACGCCCTCGCCGAGCTGCTGGAGGTCTGCCTGGACCACGGCGTCTCCGGGCTGATCGCGACCAACACCACGCTGTCCCGCGCGGGCGTCGCCCCGGCCGAGGCGCACCTCGCCGCCGAGACCGGCGGCCTGTCCGGGCGGCCGCTGACCGCGCGGTCGCTCGAGGTCGTCCGGTTCGTCCACGAGCGCACCGGCGGCCGGCTGCCGATCATCGGCGTCGGCGGCATCCTCGGCCCCGACGACGCGTCGCGGATGCTCGACGCCGGGGCCGGGCTGGTCCAGCTCTACTCCGGGTTCGCGCTGCACGGGCCCGGGCTGGTGCGCCGGGTCAGCCGGGGGATCGCAGGCCGGCCGTGCTGACGAAGCGCAGGTAACCGCGCCACGACTCGTAGCGGTCGAGGCTGCCGCCACCATCGGCGACGGCCGGGTCGACCAGGACCGCGAGCGGGGTGCTGCCGTCCTCCAGCTCGACCCGCCCGAGCACGAACGGCTCCGGCAGCCCGCCGGCGAACCGGCCGAACGCCCCGGGCGAGAGCCGCCAGCGCTCGCCGTCGAGCCCCGCCCGGCCCGGGATCACGCCCGGCTGCGGCGGTTCGGTCTCCAGCAGCACCATGCGGTACCGCTCGGCGGTCCGGACCGGCCCGGTGAACCGGGCGCCGTCGAGGCTTCCGTGCAACGGCTGGCCGCGCAGGTGCGCGCCGAACACGACGACGTCGGTTCCCTCCGCCGGGTACGGCTCACGCTCCTGCTCGCCGGTGAGCACCGCGGCCAGGTCGAACCCGATCTGGTCCTCGAACGCCCGGGTCGCGATCGTGACGCCGAACGGCCGCTGGTCCCCCGGCGCCACCGGCACCGTGACGGCCGCGAAGTCGAGCACGTTGACGAACATGCTGTACGTGCCGAGGCGGCTGCTGACGCCGACCGGGTCGGCCAGTGCCTCGGCGACGGCGGGATGGTCGGTGACGGTGGGCAGCAGCAGGGCGTCATGGCCGGCAAGGGTCTTGCGGGCCTCGGCGCGCAGCTCGGCCACGCGGCTCTGCGCCTCCGCCAGCTCGTGGGCCAGATGCGTGCCCGCGGCCGCGACGATGCCGGACACGGTCGCGTCGGCCCCGTCCGGGCCACCGGCGAGGAACTCCCCCGCCGAGGCGTAGCGCTCGGCCACCAAGGCGCTGCCGTAGAGCAGTTTCCCGGCGTCGAGCAGCGCGGTGACGTCGATGGCCTCGATGATCGCGCCGGACGCCTCCAGCGCCGTCACAGCGACGTGGAACGCCCGGCGGGCCGCGTCGCCGAGGGCGGCGAGACCGGCTTCGTCCGGAATCGCGACCCGCGGCCGCTGCCCGGCGCTCAGCCGGACGTCGGCGGGCCACTCGCGGACAGCCGGGTCGAGACCGTCGGGCCCGGTCATCACGGCGAGCGCGCGCTGGCCGAGGGCCAGGCTGCGGGCGAACAGCGACACGCAGTCGAACGACGGCGAAGCCGGGAACACCCCGGTCTTCGGCACCAGCCCGAGCGTGGGCTTGAGCCCGATCACCGCGTTGAGCGCCGCGGGCACCCGGCCCGAGCCTCCGGTGTCGGTGCCGAGCGCCAGGTCCGTGATGCCGAGGGCCACGGCCACGGCCGAGCCGCTGCTCGACCCGCCCGCCACCTTCTCCGGGTCGAGCGCCGAGGCCACCGCGCCGTACGGGCTGCGGGTGCCGGCCAGCCCGGACGCGAACTGGTCCAGGTTCGTCTTGCCGAGCACCACGGCACCGGCCGCGGTGAGCCGCGAGACGACGGTCGCGCTGGTCACGGGCGCGCGAGAGAACCCCGGGCAGCCCGCGGTGGTGGGCGTTCCGGCGACGTCGACGAGGTCCTTGACGGCGAGCACCGTCCCGGCCAGCGGGAGATGCTCCCCCGCGCGGACGCGCTCGTCGACGGCCTTCGCGTCGACCAGCACCTCCTCCTGGGTGCGGAGGGTGATCCAGACATCGGGGCGGTCGACCTGGGCGATCCGCTCGAAGGCGGCCACCACGCGCTGGTGCGCGCTGGGCGGCGGGACGGGGACGGGTTCGGTTTCCGGCGGGAGCGTGGTCACGGGGCGTCCTTTCCTCGGCGCTACGAGAAAGTCCACTGTGTAAGAATCCACTGTGTACGTCCGGTGCCGCGGAACCTCAGGCCTCGACACCGTTCCTGGCGGGTGCCACCACTGACTGCATAGGAAAAACGTTAAACAGCCAACGTTTCCGTGGCCAGACGTTTCCGATTACGCGATTGTTTCGATACCGCAATCGAAACCCGGGCCGTCACGCGTAGTCCGCGCGGATCCCGCCGACCGGGATTCAAACTCGGCCATCCGGACGGACTGTGCGCCGCGGCTGTGCCAGCGAGTCGTCTCGGGCGGAAAAGCGCTGATCAGGTCAGGAAAGGTCCTTGAGGGCCAGCGCGAGCCCGGCGAGGTGGTCCGTCGCATCGGTCAGGGCCTCCCGCGAGGTGCCCAGGCCGTCGCTACTGGCGGCGACCGCGCGGCCCGCGGCGGCGACCAGGCTGCCGTACCCCTCGATGCCGTCGTCGAGCTGCTCCCGCAGCTTGCCCACGGCGGCGTCGAGCGCGCCGCGCTCCCGGTCCGGCGCCGAGTTCCGGCCGCGTTCGATGGCCTGGATCCGCCCGGCGAGCCCGCGCAGGGCCAGCGCGGCCTGCTCGGCCGTCGCCCTGGCGTCGGCCACCGACACCTCCGGCACGGCGAACGTGCCCAGCGAGGACGGCACGGCCAGCTGGTTCAGCAGCTCGCCCAGCGAGGCCTCGGACTCCGCGAGCCGTTCCATCGGCTCTCGCGCCACGGAGCCGGCCGCGGGCAGCGGCGGGGGCCCGCTCGGCGCGGACGGCAGCTGGACCTTGTTGAGGCCGCGCAGCTTGAGGCCGGTCCGCACGCTGAACGTGCCGAAGACGACGGTGCCGAACCCGGTCAGCACGGCCTGGCCGATCTCGGGCGCTCCAGCCGCGAGCAGCCCGGTCCCGGCGAGCACGGTCAGCACCCCGAGCATGATGGTGATCAGGATCCACAGGGTGAGCACCCGTGAAGTGCGCCGCTTGCGCCGCTCCAGCTTCGCGGCGGGCTCGTTCCAACGGTCCCACTTCGCCCGGGCCTCCGCGACCGCGGGCATCTGCCCGGCGACCGCGGCGAACGTGGTGGGCACGGTGGGCCGACGTCGCACCATCGGGCGCGGCGGCGACGGCCGGTGCTGGAAGTTGCCGGGTTTCGGCTGTGCGGCGGGCTTCCCGCCCACCGGCTTGGCGGCGGGCTTCCCGCCGGCCTCTTCGGCCGGCGGGAAGTACCGCTGCAGTTTCTCCTGGGCGCGCTGGGCTTTCTCCTGAGCCCGCTGGGCGTAGTCCGGCAGCCGCTCGATGTGCTTCTCGAGCTTGGCGTTGAACTCGCTGAAGTCCCGCCTTCTGCCACTACTGCCCATGACACACGCCCCCGGAGTCGTTCGGCCTGAGGGGTCAGGCCGGGTTCTTGCCCTGCTCGGCCTGCACGCGGGCCTGGATCTCCCGCTGGATGTCGGCGCTGTTGCCACCGCTGGCGGCCGCCGGGGCCTTCGCCGCCGCACCGCCGTCGGTGACCTGCGCGACCGAGTCGCCGCGCAGCGAGTTGCGGATCTGCTCCAGCCGCGAGTGGCCCGCCATCTGCGTGGCGGACTGCTGCACCTCGAGCATCCGGCCCTGGACCGAGTTCTGCGCGAGTTCGGCCGAGCCGAGCGCCGTGGAGTAGCGCTTCTCGATCTTGTCGCGGACCTCCTCCAGCGACGGGGTGTTGCCCGGCGCGGCCAGCTGGCTCATCTGGTTCAGCGAGGCGGAGACCTGCTCCTGCATCTTCGCCTGCTCCAGCTGCGAGAGCAGCTTGGTGCGCTCGGCCAGCTTCTGCTGCAGCATCGTCGCGTTGCGCTCGACGGCCTGCTTGGCCTGCGCGGCCGCCTGCAGCGACTGGTCGTGCAGGGTCTTCAGGTCCTCGATGCTCTGCTCGGCGGTGACGAGCTGCGCGGCGAAGCTCTCCGCCGCGTTCTCGAACTCGGTCGCCTTCTGCTCGTCACCCTTGCCGCGGGCCTCGTCGGCCAGCACCAATGCCTGACGGGTGGACGCCTGCAGCTTCTCGACGTCGCCGAGCTGCCGGTTGAGCTTCATCTCCAGCTGGCGCTGGTTGCCGATCACGGAGGCGGCCTGCTGCGTCAGCGCCTGGTGGTTGCGCTGTGCCTCCTCGATGGCCTGCTGGATCTGTACCTTCGGGTCGGCATGCTCGTCGATCTTCGACGAGAACGCCGCCATCATGTACTTCCAGAACTTCACGAACGGGTTGGCCATCTCCTCCGCCTGCCTTCTTGCGTCCCACGGGCCTCAGTTACCTCGAGGTGGGGCGTCACTCCCCTAGTCACACAACGTCCCGACCCCGGCGTTGGGTTCCATCGTGTCAGGTCGGCCCCCGCCGTTCCAGGCGACCCCGGGGGAATTCAGGGATGGCCCTGATCGGCACCGGACGCAAACGGACGGCCCCGGGTGACTGCCCGGGACCGTCCGTGTGCGAAACGTGGTTATGCGGCAATGGTCGACGCGAGCTTCGGCGCGCCGATCGTGGTCCGCAGAGTGGTGTTGAGCCGGGGCGACGGCGAAAGCCGCAGATCGGACAGGTCGTCGCCGATCAGCTCGGACACCAGGCTGCCGCCCTCGAACCCACCGGCCTTGGCGGACGCCTCCGCGGCGCGCTCCGGCACGGTTTCGCGGGGTGCGCCCTCGACCACACGCTCGTCGACCGGGGCGACCTCGACCTTGTCGAGTGCCGACACATCGGCCGCGACCTTGTGCAGCAACTCGCCGAGTGGAAGCTCCAGGGCATCGCAGATGGAGGCCAGCAACTCGCTGGACGCCTCCTTCTGACCACGCTCGACCTCGGACAGGTACCCGAGGCTCACCCTGGCGGCGCGAGAGATGTCACGCAGCGTTCGACGCTGGTTGGTGCGGGCATGACGGAGCCGATCACCGATCGCCTCACGCAACAGCACGGTCATCACGCGCCTCCCTTCCCGAACTGGTGTCCCCTACGTTACCCAGTGCGGTGCCCCGGGCGCAGGACTTGACCCATGCGTACGCCAAGGGCGAACGCCACGTTCAGTCTAGTTGTTCCTCGAGCAGCGTGAAGGCGGCGTTCACGGAGGCGGTCCGGACGGCGTCACGGTCACCGCTCAGCAAGAGGGTACGGACGGTCTGCCCGAAGGGCCCGCTGAGCCCGATGTGCACCGTGCCCGGGGCCGCCCCGTCCTGCCCGGAAGGCCCGGCGACGCCGGTCAGGCCCAGCCCCCAGGTCGCGCCGCAGCGGTCCCGGGCACCGGCCGCGAGCTGGGCCGCGACCTCGGGATCGACCGCGCCGCGGGCGGCCAGCAGGGCCTCGTCGACGCCGGCCAGCGAGTGCTTCAGTTCTGTGGCGTAGACCACCAGCCCGCCGCGCAGGACGGCGCTCGCGCCGGAGATGCGGGCCAGCGTGGCGCAGACCAGTCCCGCGGTCAGCGACTCGGCCGCGGCCACCGTCTCGCCGCGCCGGGTGAGCGTCGCCACCAGCCCGGCGGCCTGCCCGTCGAGATCTAGCACAGCGGGATCGGACAGAGCGGGCATCAGGCGCCCGTAGCGCGACGGCCGGCGGCACGCAGGCGGACCGCGCGCACCAGGTAGTCGACGCCGGTGACCACGGTCAGCACGACGGCCAGGCCCATCAGCGCCCAGCGCACCGGGTCCGCCCCGGCCGGCAGCGGCAGGAGGTAGACGACGATGGCCAGGATCTGCGTCATCGTCTTGGCCTTGCCGCCGCGGCTGGCCGGGATCACGCCGTGGCGGATCACCCAGAACCGCAGCAGCGTCACGCCGATCTCCCGCACGGCGATCACGATCGTGACCCACCAGGGCAGCTCGCCGAGCACGCTCAGCCCGACCAGCGCGGCGCCGATCAGGGCCTTGTCCGCGATCGGGTCGGCGATCTTGCCGAAGTCGGTGATCAGGCCGTACTTACGGGCCACCCAGCCGTCCACCTGGTCGGTGGCCGAGGCGACGACGAACAGGCCGGTCGCGATCGCCCGCCAGGTGGTGTCCGCGCCGTCGCCGTCGAACAGCGCGAGCACGAACAGCGGCACCAGCACCAGCCGCGAGAGGGTCAGCAGGTTGGCCAGGTTCAGGGTCGGGACCGGCGTCGGCTCCGGCACCTGGGCCTCGGCGTGGTGGGCGGTTCCCTTGGGGGTCATGCCCTCGCCCGCGTCGCTGGGGGCGGCACTCACCGGTCGGCGTCCGGTACCGGGCGGACGACCAGGTCGACCCCGGCCGACTCGACGACCTCGCAGCGGATCAGGTCGCCAGGCCGCAGGACCGGTTCCTCTTCGAGGATCACGCACTCGCCGTCGACCTCGGGGGCCTGGTGCGCGGCGCGGCCCACGGCGTCGTCGCCGTCCTCGGCCGCCTGCTCGACCAGCACGTCGACGAAGGTGCCGATCCGGTCCTCGGCGCGCTGGGCGGTGAGCTCCTCGACCAGCGCGGAGATGCGCGTGACGCGGGCGGTGACCTCCTGCGGGTCCAGCTTGCCGTCGAAGGTCTCGGCCTCGGTGCCGTCCTCGTCGGAGTAGCCGAACACGCCGACGGCGTCGAGCCGGGCGCCGGTCAGGAAGCGCTCCAGCTCGGCCAGGTCGTGCTCGGTCTCGCCGGGGAAGCCGACGATCACGTTGGTCCGGATGCCCGCTTCCGGCGCGTGCTCGCGGATCTGCTCGGTCAGCGCGAGGAACGAGTCGGTGGAGCCGAACCGGCGCATCCGGCGCAGCACCTGCTCGCTGGAGTGCTGGAACGACAGGTCGAAGTAGTCCGCGACGCCCGGCGTGGTCGCGATGGCCTTGACCAGCTGCGGCCGCGTTTCGGCCGGCTGCAGGTAGGACACGCGCACCCGCTCGATGCCCTCGACCTCGGCCAGCCGCGGCAGCAGCCGCTCGAGCGCGCTGGCGCCGTCACGGCCGAAGTCCTTGCCGTACGACGTGGAGTTCTCGCTGACCAGGAACAGTTCCTTGACGCCGTTCTCGGCGAGCCACTGCGCCTCGGCGACGATCTCGTCCGGCTGGCGCGACACGAACGAACCGCGGAACGACGGGATCGCGCAGAACGAGCAGCGCCGGTCGCAGCCGGACGCGATCTTCAGCGCCGCCACCGGCGAGGTGTCCAGCCGGGTGCGCAGCACACGCGGGCCCCAGCCGTGCTGGGCGTGCCCGGGGACCTCGACGGTCTCGCTGGCCGCGGGGCGCTGGACCGGGCTGATCGGGAGCAGCTTGCGGCGGTCCGACGGGGTGTGCGAGGCGAGCTTGCGGCCGGCCACCACGTCGTCGAGCCGGTCGGACAGCTCGGCGTAGTGGTCGAAGCCGAGCACCGCGTCGGCCTCCGGCAGGCTGTCGGCCAGCTCGTGGCCGTAACGCTCGGCCATGCAGCCGACGGCGACCACCTTGCGGCCGGTGTCGGCGGCGGCCAGCAGCGTGTCCACCGAGTCCTTCTTCGCCGACTCCACGAAGCCGCACGTGTTGACCACGACGACGTCGGAGTCGTCCGGGTCGGCGGCCAGCTCCCAGCCCCCGGCCGCCAGGCGCCCGGCCAGTTCCTCGGAGTCGACCTCGTTGCGGGCACAGCCCAGCGTCACGAGGGAGACCCGACGGCCGGTGGCCGGCTCGATGGTGGAAGGCCCGGTGGTAGAAGGCTCAGTGGTGGGAGAAGGCACGACGTTCAGCGTAGCCGCCGGGGTCGGGCCGGGCGGCGACGGCGTCGCCCAGACGGTGAGACGGCCCGGTGACCCGGCACCGCGGCACCGCGGCACCGGCAGGCCGGCCACGGTCGGCAGTGCGAGCCCCGCGTGCCGGCCCCCGCCGTCGCTCACCCCGGCTCGGCCAGGTCGGCCGCGGTCAGCAGGGTGAGCTCGGCGTCGCCGACCGCCTCCAGGTCGACGTCCGGCCCGGCCAGGCGCAGCGACTGCGCGGCGATCGCGCGTTCCAGCCGGGCCCGGGCGGAGCGGCCGTTGGCGAACCCGCGGCCGCGGTCGATGCCGGCCATGACCCCGGGCAGCGCGGCCGTCAGGTCCGCGCTCAGCCGGTAGCCCTGCCCGGCCGCCATCGCGGCGAAGATGGCGGTGAGCTGGGCGGCGTCGTAGTCGGCGAACTCGACCGTGCCGCCGAAGCGCGAGCGCAGCCCGGCGTTGGCGTCCAGGAAGCGGTCCATGTCCGCCGGGTAGCCCGCGGCGATCACGATCAGGTCCTCCCGGTGGTTCTCCATCTGCACGAGCAGTTCGGCGATGGCCTCCGGGCCGAAGTCGGACCCGGTCCCCTGCGCCAGCGTGTAAGCCTCGTCCACGAACAGCACGCCGCCGATCGCGCGTTCGCACACCTCGCGGGTCTTCGGCGCCGTCTGCCCCACGTGCTCCCCGACCAGGTCCGGCCGCGCGACCTCGACCAGGTGCCCGGACGGCAGCACCCCCAGCTCGCGGTAGAGCTGTCCCATCAGCCGCGCGACCGTGGTCTTGGCGGTGCCGGGGTTGCCGGTGAAGACCAGGTGACGGCTGCGCGCGCCGACCGGCAGCCCGGCCTTGCGGCGCCGCGCGTCCATCCGGGTCTCCGCGACGAGCGCCCGGACTCGCTGCTTGACCTCGTCGAGGCCGATCATGCCGTCGAGTTCGGCCAGCAGCTCGTCGAGGCCGCGCCGCGGTCCGGCGTCGTCGGCGACCGCGACCCCGGACTCCCCCGGCAGGTCGGCGGCGATCAGCAGCGCCAGCGCGGAGTCGGGGCCGGCGGGCTGCGCGGCGAGCCGTCCGGCCTGCTTCCCGAGCACGGCCTCCAGCAGCCCGCGCGCGGAGCGTCCGTTGGCGAAGCCGCGGCCACGCGGGATCCGGCGGATCGCCTCGGGCAGCGCCGCGGCCAGGTCGCCGTCGAGCCGGTAACCCTGGCTTTCGGCCATCAGCCGGAAGATGGCGGCCAGCTCGTCGTTGTCGTAGTCCGGGAACTCGATCCGGGAGGAGAAACGCGACCGCAGGCCGGGATTCGACTCGAGGAAGCCGTCCATCTCCTTCGGGTAGCCCGCGACGAGCACCACCAGGTCGTCCCGGTGGTTCTCCATCTGGACCAGGACCTCGGCGACGGCCTCGCGCCCGAACTCGTCCTCCTTGTCGAGGGCGAGGCTGTAGGCCTCGTCGATGAACAGCACGCCGCCGGTCGCCCGTTCGCAGACCGCGCGGGTCTTCTTCGACGTCTCGCCGATGTACTCGCCGACCAGGTCCGGCCGGGCCACTTCGACCACGTGCCCCTTGGACAGCATCCCGAGCGCCTGGTAGATCTTCCCGATCAACCGGGCGACGGTCGTCTTCGCGGTGCCCGGGTTGCCGGTGAGCACCAGGTGCCGGCTGCGGACCGTGACCGGCAGGCCCGCGTCCCGGCGCCGCGCGTCGATCGCCGCTTCGGAGACCAGCGCCCGCACCCGCTGTTTCACCGGGGTGAGCCCGATCATCGCGTCCAGCTCGGCCAGCAGGTCCTCGACCGGGCGGCCGGCCCGCTGCTCCGCCTCGGCGACCAGCGGCGCGACGTGCTCCAGCCCGAGGTGGACCCGGCCGTCCGGGGACACCCCGCCGGCGACGGCCCCGCGGGCGGCCGCGTCGAGCAGCGCCTCCACCCCGCGGGCGCCGTTGCCCCTGGCCAGCGGGGCGAGCCGATCTCGCACCGCGGGCGGCAGCACGAACGAGCGTTCAGCCGCGACCACGTCCAGCAGCGCGGCCGTCCGGCCGGGGTGGGGGAACCGCGCCATCCGGTACTGGATCACCGCCTGCGCGAAGTCCGGCGCCTCGGTGCGCAGCACCTCCAGCACGCGCTCGGTGCCCGCGAGCACCAGCAGGCGGCAGCTGTTCTGATCGTGCGCGTAGTCCCGGAGCGCGCGCAGGACGCCGCCGGGTTCCTTCTCGAAGAGGGCGTCGACTTCTTCGATCAGGAGGAGCGGCGGATCCCCCTGCTTGGCGACGTGCTCGCGCAGCACCACCTCGACCGGCTCGTCGCCGGCCATGGCCAGCAGCTCCGGGGCGGTGACCGCCACCTCGGCCTCGAACCCGACGTCGGCGACCCGGAGTTCGGCGCGGAGCGTCCGCCACAACCGGCGCTGCCCGGTGTGGGGCTCGCCGACGAGCAGCACGAACGGGTTCGGCTGCTTCATGCCCGAGTTCTGCCGGGCCGCCCAGTCCCGATGCGCGACGACCCACTGGGCGTGGGCCTTTTCGTACTGCTCCTGCTCACGCCGCTCCCACATCCGGTTCCCGGCCGAGAGCAGGTCGAACGTCACCGAGCGGGTGGTCCGGGCGAGATCGTCGAGGTACCCGTGCTGCTTGCCCTTCGGCCGCTCCGGCTCCGGCGGCGGGGGTTCGCCCTGGCCGTCCTGGGTGCCGTGCCTGCTGCGGTCGGCCCAGGCGACGACCTGCACCACCCGCCGCACGAACTCACCGGCCGGCTCGGCCCCCGCGACGAACGCCCCGCAGGCGAGGTTCTCGACCCGCACCGGCGCCTCGGCCGTCCGCGCGGGCACCGGCTGCGGAACCGGGCCGGACGGCGGGCCGGGGACGGCGGCCAGGCGTGGCGGAGCAGCGGCAGGGCGATTCGGGCCGGGAGGACCACTCCGGCCGGTTGGCGGACCGGGTTGAGCCGGCTGGCCCGGTTGACCAGGCTGGCCGAGTTGAGCTGGCGGACCGGACTGAGCAGGCTGGCCCGGTTGAGCCGACGGACCGGGTCGGCCAGGCGAGCCGGGCGTCGGGCCCGCCTGCCCGAAACCGTTCGCCGGCACGATCCGCGTGGCGGCGCGGTAGCCGGGATCCGCGGGCACCGTGCCGAACTGCCAGGCGCCGCCGGGCCGGGTCCACTGCACCGGCTGCCCGGGGACGAGCAGCCACGAAGTGCCGTCCGGTCCCGCCAGCAATGTCGTGCGGCCCTGTGTGGCTTCCGCCTGGGCCGCCTGGAACGCGTCCCACCCCGCGCGCGTCATTTCCGCCCCGCTCCCCCCGTGCCGGTTCCCTCGGCACGACAGCATAGGGGCGTCGTCCGACGGCGGTGATCACCAGTTCAAGGCCGCGCTCATCTGCTTGTCCATGATGGGGGACAACGTGGTCAGGAAGGTCGCGGTGACGTGGTTGTCGTCCATGTAGACGAGCACGTTGCCGACCACGGCCGGGCAGGTGTCCGCTTCGCAGAAGTAGTCCGTGAAGTCCAGGAAGGACACGTTGCCCGGAACGTTCGGCACCGTGGCGTAGGGCGCGACCGGCGGCAGCACGTCGTCGCGGTCGCGGCTGCAGCCCGGGTCGGACGGGGTCCGCTCGGCGACGCAGGCGGCCATGTCGAAGCCGAACCGCGGGTTGTCGCGCAGCGCCACCACGGGGATGCCGGCCCGGTCCAGCCTCGACCACCGGTCGAGGAAGCCCTGCGGAGTGGTCTCGGTGATCCCGGCGCCCACGTTCAGGCTGCCCAGCGTCACGACGGCGTCCGGGCGCATCGCCACGATCTCGGCGGCCGCGGCCTTGTTCCAGTCGAGGCAGGGCTGGTCGCCCGGCATCAGGTCGGCGGTGGCGGAGAACGGGCAGGCGCCCTTGAGCATCGAGGTGACCTGCCAGCCCTTGCTCTGGACCAGCGGCAGGAACGCGGCGAGGTACTGCTGCATGTGCGAGTCGCCGACCAGCACCACCCGCTTGGCGGGCCGTCCGGCCGGGTCCTGCGTGCAGACTTTCAGCTCGTCGTCGCGCGGTGACGTCGTGCACTGGTCCTCGGGGATGCCGGCCCAGTCCTCGGGCAGCTTCAGCGTGGGCGGCACGACCGACGGCGACGGCGAGCCGCGGTAGACGAAGCCCGGGCTGTGCGCGACGGCGCCGGGGTGGTCGGCGTCGCCGAGCGCGATGGAGTAGTTGGCCTCCGCCGTGGTGTACCCGCCCCAGACGCCGGCGGCGACCAGCACCGGGGCCAGCGCGAGGAGGCCGAACCGGTAGGCGCCCCAGCGCTTCACGGAGCCGATCTTCGACAGCCGGATCGGGTTCTCGACGAAGTGGTAGGTCAGGATCGAGAGCCCGAACGACACCCCGAGCACCACCGCGCCGCCGAGCGGGCCGACGGCGTCGCGGCCGCGCACGATCAGGTAGAACACCAGCACCGGCCAGTGCCACAGGTAGAGCGAAAAGCTGATGTTTCCCAAGTAGCCCAACGGTTTGGAGCTCAGCCAGCGGTCGGCGCCGAAGCCGCTGCCGGTCTGGCCGGCCACCAGCACCAGGCCCGCCGACAGCGTCGGCCACAGCGCGATGAAGCCCGGGAAGACGGTGTCGACGCGCAGCACGATGCCGCACAGCACGAGCCCGGCGACGCCGGCCCAGCCGAGCACGATGCGCAGCCGGCGCGGCAGCGTGACGGCGTCGAGGAACATCGCCATCAGGCCGCCGAGCGCGAACTCCCAGACGCGGGTGAGGCCGTGGAAGTAGGCCAGCGGCTGGTCGGCCGCGGTGAGGTGGACCGAGTACGCCAGCGAAGCGGCGAACAGCGTCACCAGCATGACGTTCACGGTGCGGCGCAGCGGCCAGCCGAAGCGGCGCACGGCGAGGCCGAGCGCGACGAAGACCACCGGCCACAGCAGGTAGAACTGGCCCTGGATGGACAGCGACCAGAAGTGCTGGACGACGCTCGCGCTGTTGTGCTGGGCGAAGTAGTCGACCGAGTCGGCGGCGAGCTGCCAGTTCTCGTAGAACAGCGCGGAGGCGAAGACCTCGCGGATGGTCTGGAACCAGCGGTCCTCGGGCAGCAGCAGCGCCGAGGCCACGGTCACGGTGAGCAGCACGGTCATCGCGGCCGGGAAGAGCCGTTTGATCATCCGGCCCCACATCGGCCGCAGCTCGACCCGCCCCCGCAGCGACGCGCGGTAGAGCTGCCCGGTGATCAGGAAGCCGGAGACCAGGAAGAAGACGTCGACGCCGCCGGAGATCCGGTCCAGCCAGACGTGGTAGACCACCACCAGCAGCGAGGCGAGCGCGCGGACGCCCTGCAGCTCGGGCCGGAACCTCGGCTGCGCGACCGGCGGTGCGGACCGCCCGGGCCGTTCGGCTGTCACCGCCGTGGTCCCGGACATGGGTGCCCCTCCCCTGGTCGCCGCGCCTCGATGCGCGTACTGGCTGGTGCGGTGGCATGCCGTAACGGCACGGTTGAGTGAGGGCACCAGCTATACGTGACGGGCCGGGCGCGGACCCATCCGGGGTCCCCCGATCGAGCCGTCGGCGGCGCCGGGCGCGCGAATGGATATGTTGGGCCGTGTGCCTCCCGACTCAGCCCGCCCGGCCGTCCGCCGCGCCCGGATAGCCGACGTCCGCAAGATCAAAGCGCTGGTCGACTCCGACGCGGGCCGTGTGCTGCTCGAGAAGGAGCTGGTCACGCTGTACGAGGCGATCCAGGAGTTCTGGGTCGTCGTCGACTCCGATGACGACGTGCTCGGCGCCGCCGCGCTCCACGTGCTCTGGGAGGACATCGCCGAGCTGCGCACGGTGGTGGTGGACAAGGCGGCCCGCGGCCGCGGCGTCGGGCACCGGCTCGTCGGGCGGCTCGTCGACGAGGCCCGCGAGCTGGGCCTCAAGCGCCTGTTCGTGCTGACCTTCGAAACGGACTTCTTCTCCGGGCACGGCTTCGTCGAGATCGACGGGACGCCGGTGTCGCAGGAGGTCTACGAGGAGATGCGCCGCTCGCTCGACCCCGGCGTCGCGGAGTTCCTCGACCTGCCCTACGTCAAGCCGAACACCCTCGGCAACTCACGCATGCTCCTGGAGTTCTGACATGGACACCGATCACCTGCTCAGCACCACCCGCGCCGTGCGGCGCAAGCTCGACCTCGAGCGCCCGGTCGAGCCCGCCGTGCTCGCCGAGTGCCTGGAGCTGGCGCTGCAGGCGCCGACCCCGGGCAACCAGCAGGACTGGCGCTGGCTGGTCGTGCGCGACCAGGGCGTCAAGGAGCGGCTGGGCTCGCTGTTCCGCCGGGTCGGCGAGGCCTACCTGGCCGCCCGCGCGGCTTCCGCGGACGGCAGCCCCGCAACGGCCAGGGCGCTGGCGTCCGGGCGGTACCTGGTCGAGGTGATCGAGCGGGTGCCGGTGTTCGTGGTGCCGTGCCTGCGCGGGCGCCCGGCCGGCGACAACAGCGTGGACGCGGCGTTCTACGGCGGCATCTTCCCCGCGGTCTGGAACTTCCAGCTGGCCCTGCGCTCGCGCGGCCTCGGCTCGACGCTGACCACGTATCACCTGCAGCACGAGGCGGAGGCCGCGGAGATCCTCGGCGTGCCGGACGGCTACACGCAGGTCGGGCTGCTGCCCGTCGCCTACACCACGGTGCCGGACTTCAAGCCGGGCGCGCGGCGGCCGCTGTCCGAGGTCGCGTTCCTCGATCACTGGGGCCAGTCACTCGGCTGACCCCGGATCAGGTGACGCGCAGGGTGATCCGGTCACCGCTGAAGCTCACGCCCACCAGCTCCACCTGAGCGGCGGCGTACGTCGTCTCGTGCGGCCCGCGACGGCCGGTGTGCAGCTCGGTGTCGATGTGCTCCCCGCGGCCGGGCTGCGTCAGCGTCACGGCAACGATCGCGTCACCCTGCCAGATGCACTGCAGCCCCGGCTTGCAGCGGGAGTCCTCGACCAGCCGGGTGTAGCGGACGGCGACGTCCTTGGTGCTCAGCTCGGCCTCCTGCCCGGTGGCGAGCGAGACGTCGTGCCCGGGATCGGCCGTGACGGTGCCTTCCGCCGCCGGTCGTGGCGGCGCGGCCGGCCCGCCGTGGGTCTGCGCGAGGGCCACTGAACTCCCCGCGCCCGCGGCGAGGACGGCCAGCGTCCCCATGGTCAGAGCGAGCCTCTTGGCGTCCATGGTGTGCAGACGGAGGCAGCGGTGCCGGGGGTTGCACCGGGGGTCAGAACTCCTCGTCTTCGCCCGCCGGAGCCGGGGCGTCGCCGCCGCGGATCATGAACAGGACGGACTCCAGTTCTTCCGGCTTGATCAGCACGTCGCGGGCCTTCGAGCCCTCCGAGGGGCCGACGACGCCGCGGCTTTCCAGCAGGTCCATCAGACGGCCGGCCTTCGCGAAGCCGACGCGGAGCTTGCGCTGCAGCATCGACGTCGAGCCGAACTGCGAGGTGACGATCAGCTCGGCGGCCTGCAGCAGCACGTCGAGGTCGTCGCCGATGTCCGGGTCGATCTCCTTCTTCTCGCCGGCCTTCTGCGCCGTGACGCCGTCCTGGTACTCCGGCTGCGCCTGCTCCTTGGCGTAGTTGACGACGGCGGAGATCTCCTCGTCGCCGACGAACGCGCCCTGGATACGCACCGGCTTGCCCGCGCCCATCGGCAGGTAGAGCGCGTCGCCCATGCCGATCAGCTTCTCCGCGCCCGGCTGGTCGAGGATGACCCGCGAGTCGGTGAGCGAGGACGTGGCGAACGCCAGCCGCGAGGGCACGTTCGTCTTGATCAGGCCGGTGACCACGTCGACCGACGGCCGCTGCGTCGCCAGCACCAGGTGGATGCCGGCCGCGCGGGCCTTCTGCGTGATCCGGACGATCGCGTCCTCGACGTCGCGCGGCGCGGTCATCATCAGGTCCGCCAGCTCGTCGACGATCGCCATGATGTACGGGTACGGCGCGTACACGCGCTCGCTGCCCGGCGGCGCGGTGATCTCGCCGGAGCGGACCTTCTTGTTGTAGTCGTCGATGTGCCGGACCTTGTTGACCTGCATGTCCTGGTACCGCTGCTCCATCTCCTCCACCAGCCAGGCCAGCGCGGCGGCGGCCTTCTTCGGCTGGGTGATGATGGGCGTGATCAGGTGCGGGATGCCCTCGTACGGCGTCAGCTCGACCATCTTCGGGTCGATCAGGATCATCCGGCACTCGTCCGGCGTCGCCCGCGCGAGCAGCGACACCAGCATCGAGTTGACGAAGCTGGACTTACCGGAGCCGGTCGAGCCGGCCACCAGCAGGTGGGGCATCTTCGTCAGGTTCGCGGTGACGAAGTGGCCCTCGATGTCCTTGCCCAGCCCGATCACCATCGGGTGGTTGTCCTTGACCGTGGTCGGCGCGCGCAGGACGTCGCCGAGGCGCACCATCTCGCGGTCGGAGTTCGGCACCTCGATGCCGACGGCGGACTTGCCCGGGATCGGCGCCAGCAGCCGCACGTTGTCGGTGGCCACGGCGTAGGCGATGTTCTTGGTCAGCGCGGTGATCTTCTCGACCTTGACGCCCGGGCCCAGCTCGACCTCGTACCGGGTGACCGTCGGGCCGCGGGTGAAGCCGGTGACCTGCGCGTCGATGCTGAACTGCTCCAGCACGCCGGTGATCGCCTCGATCATGGCGTCGTTGGCCTTGCTGCGGGACTTCGGCACGTCGCCGAGCTTCAGCAGGTCCGGCGGCGGGAGCTGGTAGTCGCCCTCGACCGTGCGGGTCATCGCCAGCGGCGGCTCCGGGGCCTTCTTCGGCTTCTTCTCCGGCACGTCGGCGGCGGCGGGCGCGGCCGGCTTGGGCTTCGGGGGGCGCAACGGGGTGGGTGTCTCGGCCAACGCGGCGTCGAGGTCCAGCTGCTCGCCGTCCTGGTCACCGCGGCCCTGGCGACGGCGAGACGGCTTACGCAGCCGCGCGGCCTTCGGGTCGGCTTCGGTGACAGCGTCGGCTTCGCGCTCGGCAGCGGCGGCCGCGTCACGCTCCGCCTCGACGTCGGCGAGTTCCTCCTCGTCCAGGCCCCAGGTGCGCAGCCGGTGCGGGATCTCGCGCACCGGCGTGCCGGTGAACACCAGCACGCCGAACAGCAGCGCGAGGACCAGCAGCGGCACGGCGACCCAGGTGGTGACGCCCTGGGTGAGCAGCCCGCCGGAGAACCAGCCGATCACGCCGCCGGCGTACATCCGGCCGTCGTTGGTGTCCGGCAGCGCGGTGAAGATGTGCAGCATCCCGAGCACGGACAGCACCACCAGCAGCGTGCCGATGACCATCCGCGGCCGGGTCTCCGGGTCCGGCTCCGAGCGCATCAGCGCGACCGCGACCACGACCAGCACCAGGGGCAGCGTCACCGCGCCGGCGCCGAGCACCGTGCGCGTCGCGACCTCCACGGCGGCGCCGATCGGCCCGGCGGCCCGCCACCACACGCCCACGGCGGCGATGATCGCCAGCGCGATCAGGCCCAGCGCGAGCCCGTCACGGCGGTGCTCCGCCTCCAGCTCACGGGTGCGCCCGACCGTGCGGGCCAGCGTGCCGAGGCCCTTGGCCAGCAGGTTCCAGGTGCCGCGCACGCCCCGGCCGAACGCGCCGGAAGAGCGCCCTTTTCGCGCCGCCGGCCGGCGCGCCGACGAGGCGGGCTTGCGGGCCGAGGACGACGAGCGTGCACGCGAACTGCCCGAACGGGCGCCGGAACCCGAGGACCGCGGCTTGGCCGGGGTACGCGAACCGCGCGCCGGTGCCTTCCCGCCGCTGCCCGAACTGCTCCGCTTTCTCGTCGCCGACCCAGCCATGCCCTCCACGGTAACGGGCTCGCGCCGATAGTCCCATGCGCCACTCTCAGCACAGGCGAAACAATCGCCCCGGAATCTGGGTCCGAGCGGCCGTTCAACCGGGGAGGGGCTGCCCCGGGAGCGGGTCCGGGTGATCGCGGAACCGACCGGGGGCGACGCCGTGCTCGCGGCTGAACGCGGCGGCGAAGGCGAACTCGGTGGAGTAGTGCTGTACCGGACCGACTGAGGAGATCGATGAAGAGCATGGCGACCGTGCTGGAGTAGCTGCTGAACGAGCGGGAAACCCCCGGTGGAAGAGGTGATGGCCCGGCACTTCGTCCCCGCCTACCGGCAGCGGACCGGCGGCGTCGGGGCCGAGTGGCCCGAAGTGGCGCGGAATCTCGCCGGCATTCGCCATGTTCGGCCGGTTCGCGCCGGACGGCCGGTTCGAGACGATCGAAGAGGCCACGCTCGTGGATCCCGCCCAAGCCCCGCGCGCCTGACGGTCACAGCGGCCGGACAGCGGGGCAGCGGGTTGTCCGGGGGTACCCGCGCCCAAGCCCCGTCTGCCGGAACCACCCCATCGGGGGTATCCGCCGCCATGCCAAACTCTGCGCATGCTGGCGCTGCATCACGACGAATCCCCGGCTCCACGCCGCGCCCCGGCGATCTGGCGGACGATGCTGAACATCGACCGCGGCCTGGTCAACCTCGTGGGCAAGCTGACCGTTTCCGGCTCGATCCCGCCCGCGCTGCGCGGCCGTCCGCTGCTGATGACGGCCAACCACATCGGCGTGTTCGACGCGTTCGTGCTGATGGCGGCGTGCAAGCGGATCGGCATCAACCCGCGGTTCATGCTGGCCGGCGGCATCCTCGACGCGCCGCTGATCGGCCCCGCGCTGCGCGTCAGCGGGCACCTGCGGGTGGACCGGCAGGTGGCCGCGACCGCGGTCGGGCAGTTCGCCGAAGCCGTGGAGCAGCTGCGCACGACCCGCGAGCCGATCATCGTCTACCCCGAGGGCCGGATCAGCCACGACCCGGGACTGTGGCCGGAGCGGGGCAAGACCGGCGCCGCGCGGCTCGCGCTGGGCGCGGACGTGCCGGTGATCCCGATCAGCCAGTGGGGCGCGCACGAGGCCGTGTACTGGGGCACCGAGACCGTGAACGGGCCCGCCGACCTGGTGCCGCTGGCCCGCTCGGGACTCAGCGCGCCGCTGCGGCGGCCGCGGTTCAAGGTGCACTTCGGCGACCCCGTGGACCTCTCCGGGGTCGAGCCGGAACGGCCGGGCGCCGGGGTGCGCGCGCACGCCAAGATCATGCAGGCCATCACCGACGGCCTGGTGCCGCTGCGCCGCGACGAGCCCGTGCGGCCGCGGTTCACCGACCCGACCCGGCCGACGGACACCGTCAGCCCGTGGAAGCCGCAGCCGCCGCGGTAAGCAGCCGCGTTCCGGATCATGGGACCGGACCGGCGGCTGGCCTAGAGTCGCGAAGCGTGAGTACACGCATTTTCGTCGTCTACTACAGCGCCACCGGGAACTCCGCCGCCCTCGCGTCCGCGCTGGCCGAGGGCGCGCGGGAGACCGGGGCCGAGGTCCGGGTCCGGACGGTGCGGGAGACCGCGCCGCCGGAGGCCGTCGCGAGCAACCCGCGCTGGCAGGCGTGGGTGGACTCCGGCCCGCACCACGAGTACGCGACGCTGGCCGACCTGGAGTGGGCCGAAGGCCTGGCGGTCGGCGGCCCGACCCGGTTCGGCGGCCCGGCCGCGCAGCTGAAGTCCTTTTTGGACAGCACGGGTGGCCTGTGGGCGCAGGGAAAGCTGGCCGACAAGGTCGCGACGTCGTTCACCTCGGCGTCCACCGCGCACGGCGGGCTGGAGGCGACCGTGCTGGCCACGAACAACATCTTCTACCACTGGGGCGCGATCGTGCTGCCGCTCGGCTACGCCGACCCGCACCTGAAGGAGTCCGGCAACCCGTACGGCGGCTCGTTCGTCTCGCGCAAGTCCGCGGCGCCGGACGAGCTGGCGCTGGGCGCGCTGCGGCTGCAGGGCAAACGGCTGGCGACGATCACCACCCACGTCGCCACCGGGCTCAAAGCCCAGCAATAAATCGGTTTCGACGCCTCCGGCGCCGGCCGTAGGGTCGCGCCGTGACCACCGAGCTGGCCGCTGTCGCGCCGCGGCCCCACGTCCCGCACCGAGGGCGCGGCAGCGTGCTGGTCCTCGGCTCGGCGCTGCTGTTCAGCACGTCCGGCATCCTCGGGAAGCCGACGATGCTCGCCGGGGTGACCCCGGAACAGGCGGCGACGCTGCGGATCGGCTTCGCGGGCCTGCTGCTGCTCGTGGGCACGGCCGTGTTCGCCCCGCGGACGCTCAAGGTGCGTCGCGGGGAATGGCCGATGCTGGTCGCGTACGGACTGCTCGGCGTCGCCGGGACGCAGCTGTTCTACTTCATCGCCGCCTCCCGGATCCCGGTCGGCATCGCGATCCTGCTGGACTTCACCTCGCCGGTGCTGATCGCGCTGTGGGTCCGGTTCGTGCGCCGGACGCGGCTGCCGCGCGCGATGTGGGGCGGGATCGCGCTGGCGATGGCGGGACTGGCGCTCGTCGCGCAGGTCTGGGAGGGCATCAGCCTCGACTCCGTCGGCCTGCTCGCGGGCCTCGGCGCGGGCGTGTGCTCGGCGGGCTACTTCCTGATCGGCGAGCGCGCGGTGGCCGGCCGCGACCCGCTGGGCCTGGTGACCTGGGGCATGGTGATCGGCGCGGTGGTCGTGTGCGTGGTCGCGCCGCCGTGGACGGTGCCGTGGCCGCTGCTGGCCGGGTCCGTCGCGTTCGGCCCGTGGACGCCGCCGCTCTGGCTGCTGGTGATCGGCGTGGTCCTGCTCTCGACGGTCTTCCCGTACCTGCTGAGCATCTCGGCGCTGCGCCACCTGCCCGCCTCGGTGGCGAGCGTCCTCGGCCTGGCCGAACCGGTGCTCGCGACGGTCCTCGCGTGGGCGCTGCTGGGCGAGGCCCTGACCTGGCCCCAGGCCCTGGGCGCGGTGATCCTGCTCGGCGGGGCTTCATTGGTGCAGGCCAATTCGAAGGCCGTCACGTGAATTCGCGAGGTGGGTCAGCGGGCGTTTCCCTTTTCTCCGCAGGAAGATCGCGGACCCGCCGGAGCAGCAGCGGCGCCAGGGCCGCGACCACAAAAGCGATTCCGCCGACCAGCACGACCGAGCGCGCGCCCCATTCGGCCGCGGCCGGCCCGACCAGCAGGAGTCCGAGCGGAATGGAGCCGAACGACAGCAGGTCGTCGTAGGAGGAGTGGTGATGGGCCTGGTCATGTACCGCCTCGTGATGCGCAAGCCACTGTTCGTCGGCGCGATGGGGTTCGCGCTCGCGGGAGTCACGTGGGACACGAGACCGACCGCGCGCACGCTCAGCCCCAGGCCGCGCCGCCGCTGCGGCCCGCGGTGAGAGCGGGACCGAGCACCTGCCAAGGCCCGACGTTCGCGAGGTTGATCACGAAGTAGGACAGCGCCATGGTCCACACCCACCGCGTCGACCGGAACTCCCGCCAGCCGGTCCGGAGGTCCGGCCGCAGGCTGCCCCGCGCGCCGCTCACCCGGGCGGACCGCGGCAGCCGGGACAGGAACGCGGCGGCGATCAGGAAACTCAGCGCGTCCGCCGCGACGGCCCAAGCGCCGTTCGCGGCCGCCGCGATGAGCCCGGCCAGTGCGGGGCCCGCGATCCGGACGGCGTTGCGGCTCAGCGACAGCGCGGAATTGGCCCGCTGCAGGTTCCGCCGGAGCGACCAGCTCGGGGACGATCCCGCGCAACGCGGGCGAGGCGAACGCTTCCAGCGCGCCGTTCACGAGCGCGAGCGCGGAGACCGGCAGCAGGTCGAACGTGCCGGTCAGCAGGATCGCCGCGACGCCCGCCTGCGTGAGCCCGGCGCCGAGGTTGGCGGACACCAGCAGGTTCTTGCGGGGTAACCGGTCGGCCACGGCCCCGCCGATCAGCAGGAGGACCAGCTGCGGCCCGATCCCGGCGGCCAGCACGACACCGAGGTCGGTGGCCCGGCCGGTGGCGTCGAGGAGGCCGAGCGCCAGCGCGACACGACATCGAGGTGCCGAGCAGGGAGACGGTACGAGCGGCCAGGAACCCCCGGAACGGCGCCTGCAGCAGCGGGGAGGCGATTACGCGCACCACGCGACTTTGGCCTGACAGGCGGCCGGCAGCACACCGGCGGTGAAACGCGGAACGCCGCCGTCCACAAGGGATCGGCGGCGTTCCGGCAGTGCCGGTCCAGATCAGAGCATCAGACCGGGATGACCGTGGGCACGATCATCGGGCGGCGGCGGTAGGTGTCGGCGACCCAGCGGCCCACCACCCGGCGCACCGCCTGCGCGATGCGGTGGGTGTCGGTGATGCCCTCGGCCTCCGTGCGCGCCAGCTCCATCTCCACCAGCGGCACGACCGAGTCGAGCGCCTTCGGGTCGTCGGAGAAGCCGCGGCCGGACACCGTCGGGCTGCTGACCGCGCGGCCGGTGTTGGAGTCGACGGCGACGCTGATCGAGATGAAGCCGCCCTCGCCCAGCACCAGCCGGTCGGACAGGGTCGACTCGCCGACGTCGCCGACCGAGAGGCCGTCCACGTACACGTGCCCGACCTCGACGCGGCCGGTGCGCGAGGCCTTGCCGTCGACCAGGTCCACGACCACGCCGTCCTCGGCGATCACCACGTTCTCCGGCGCCACGCCGGTGCGGATGGCCAGCTCGCCGTTGGCGCGCAGGTGCTTCCACTCGCCGTGCACCGGCATCACGTTGCTCGGGCGCACCGCGTTGTACAGGTAGAGCAGCTCGCCCGCGGACGCGTGCCCGGAGACGTGCACCTTGGCGTTGCCCTGGTGCACGACGTTCGCGCCGAGCCGGGTCAGGCCGTTGACCACGCCGAACACCGCGGTCTCGTTGCCCGGGATCATCGAGCTGGCCAGCACCACGGTGTCGCCGGAGCGGATCGAGATCTGCCGGTGCTCGCCGCGCGCCATGCGCGAGAGCGCCGAGAGCGGCTCGCCCTGCGACCCGGTCGAGACGAACAGGACCTTGCTCTCCGGCAGCGCGCTCGCCTGGTCGAGGTCCACGAGCAGGCCGTCCGGCACCTCCAGCAGGCCGAGGTCGGCCGCGATGCCCATGTTCCGGACCATCGAGCGGCCCACGAACGCGACGCGCCGGCCGTGCCGCACCGCGGCCGCGAGCACCTGCTGCACGCGGTGCACGTGGCTGGCGAAGCAGGCGACGATCACGCGCTGGTCCACGCGGCGGATCACGTCGTCGAGCACCGGGCCGATGTCGCGCTCCGGCGTGACGAACCCGGGCACCTCGGCGTTGGTCGAGTCGACGCAGAACAGGTCCACGCCCTCGTCGCCGAGCCGGGAGAAGCCGGCCAGGTCGGTCAGCCTGCCGTCGAGCGGCAGCTGGTCGAGCTTGATGTCGCCGGTGTGCAGGACCACGCCCGCCGGGGTGCGGATGGCGACCGCCAGCGCGTCCGGGATGGAGTGGTTGACGGCGAAGAACTCGAGGTCGAACGCGCCGACCTTGCGCCGCTCGCCCTCGCGCACCTCGGTCAGCTTCGGCCGCTGGCGGTGCTCCTTGGCCTTGGCCGCGAGCAGCGCGTTGGTGAAGCGCGAACCGTAGATCGGCAGGTCCGGGCGCAGCCGGAGCAGGAACGGGACGGCGCCGATGTGGTCTTCGTGCCCGTGCGTGAGCACCAGGCCGTCGACGTCCTCGAGCCGGTCCTCGATCGCCCGGAAGTCCGGCAGGATCAGGTCGACGCCCGGCTGGGTGTCCTCGGGGAAGAGGACACCGCAGTCGACGATCAGCAGTCTGCCGTCGTATTCGAAGACGGTCATGTTGCGCCCGACTTCGCCGATGCCGCCGAGCGCGACTACGCGCAGGGCGCCTTCCGGCAGTTTGGGCGGGAGGTTCGTGGGGCCGGGGCCGGGGGGAAGTGAGCTCACCGGGGCAGGGTCCCAACGCTGGTGTGTGAGGTGGGGGCCACGTAGGCCGCCTGGGAATCCGCTTGTGCCACCCGTGCACCATGCCAGTCCGAGGCCGCCGTGTCCCCCAGCGGCACGCCGCCCTGGGCAAGATCGGCCGCGATCAGCTGCAGCTGCTCGTCGGTGGCGGGCACGATCGGCAGCCGCGGGTCGCCGATGCCGAAGCCGCGCAACCGCAGCGCGGCCTTGGCGAAGGCGACCCCGCCGACCCGGGAAAACGCCCGCAGCACGGGCAGCATGCCGCGGTGGTTGGTGCGCGCGGTGGAGTTGTCGCCGTTCTCGTAGGCGTCGATCATCGCGCGGATCCGGCCGGCCACCACGTGCCCGATGACGCTGACCACACCCGCGCCGCCGACGGAGATCCACGGCAGGTTCAGCCCGTCGTCGCCGGAGTAGTAGGCGAGCTGGGTGCTGGCGATCACCTCGGACCCGGCGATCAGGTCGCCCTTGGCGTCCTTGACCGCGACGATCCGCGGGTTCTCGGCCAGCCGCAGCAGCGTGTCGACCTCGATCGGCACGATCGAGCGCGGCGGGATGTCGTAGAGCATGACGGGCAGCTCGGTGGCGTCCGCGACCGCGGTGAAGTGCGCGAACAGCCCGGCCTGGCTGGGCCGCGAGTAGTACGGCGTGACCACGAGCAGGCCGTGGGCGCCCGCCTCGGCGGCGGCGCGGGCCTGCTCGACGCTGTGCGCGGTGTTGTTCGTGCCGGCGCCCGCCACCACGGTGGCCCGGTCGCCGACCGCTTCGACGACGGCGCGGATCAGGGTGGCCTTCTCCGTGTCGCTCGTGGTGGGGCTCTCGCCGGTGGTGCCGTTCAGGACCAGGCCGTCGTTACCCAGCTCCACGAGGTGCTCGGCGAGCTCCTGGGCCCGCTTGACGTCCAGCGCCCCGTCACTGTCGAAGGGGGTGGCCATCGCGGTGAGCACACGCCCGAACGGCCGTCCTGGCGCTGCGGTAGGTGGGGTGGACATGGTGATGACGGTACCTCCTCAAATCAGCCAACCCCCTCCCGACCTGGTGCGGCTCCGGGAACTGCGGAGATTTTCCTCCCCCGGCGCGCAGGCGCCGGAACTCTTCGCGTGGCGCTACTTGACCTTGGTGGTGATCTGCGCCGGGATCTGCCCGTTGCCGGTCCGGGCGAGCACGCAGTAGAACTCGCGGCTCGGGCTGTCGCTCGTCTTCTCCGGGATCAGGTTCCACTCGCGCTCGGTCGGCACGAGCGCCCGGTAGGTGAGCCCGGCGCGCTGCTGCGCGGGCACCACCGACGAGGTGAACGACGTCGCGCAGCGCGCCTCGGCGGCCCGGCTGATCGCCTCGAGCCCGGGGTACGCGGCGACCTGGGCGTCGTCGTCGCTGTAGTTCTCGACGGGCAGGGCCTCGGCGCTGTCGTAGACCTCGAGCGTGTGGCTCTTCTTGCACTCGACGTTGTTGTCGTCGCCGATCACGATTCCCTGCTGGACCACGGCGTTGTAGCAGGGGTCGTAGTTCCGCAGCGCGGTCTTGAGGTAGCCGTCCGGACCGTAGGTGACGGTGGGCAGCATCTGCGGGTCGGTCTTCGGCGACCACACCGGCTTGCCGAGGAAGAAGCCGCCGGCCAGCGCGGCGACGACGAGGACCGCCGCGCCCGCCGGCCACCAGCCGCGGCGGCCGCGCTTCGGCGGCTGCGACGCCACGCGGGTCATCGGCTGGGCGGCCGGGTGCGGCATCGTCACGCTGCCGGGCACCGGCGTCGGCGGCTGGCCGGCGGCGGTGGCCAGCAGCGCGCGGGCCTGCGGGGCGGTCAGCCGGGCCTCGGGCTTCGCCACGAGCAGGCCGAGCACCGCCGCGGCGAGCGCGCCGCGGCCGCGGGTGAGGTACGGGACCTCGGTCATGATCGCGTGCAGGGTCGCGGCCGTGGTCGGCCGTTCGAACGCGACGATGCCTTCCACGGCGAAGAACAGCGTCGCGCCGAGCGACCACAGGTCCGACTCCGGCATGGCCTCGCGGCCCTCCACGCGCTCGGGCGCCATGAACGCGGGCGAGCCCACGATCACCCCGCTGGTGGTGAGCCGCGGATCGTCGATGGCGTGCGCGATGCCGAAGTCGGTGAGCTTCACCCGGCCGTCCGGCGCGACCATGATGTTCGCGGGCTTGACGTCGCGGTGCACGATCCCGGCGGCGTGCGCGGCCTGCAGCGCCGCGAGCACGCGGTCCCCGATCGCCGCGGCCTGCGCGGCGGGCATCGGGCCCTGGCTCCGCACCAGGTCGGCCAGCGTCGGGGCCTCCACCAGCTCCATCACGATCCACGTGGTGCCGCCGTCGGTGACCACGTCGAACACCGTGACCACGGCCGGGTCGTTGAGCCGGCCACCGGCGCGCACCTCGCGCAGCACGCGCTCGGAGAACACGGCCGAGCCCTCGCTGTCGGGCAGCCGCAGCTCCTTGATCGCGACCTGCCGGCCGATCACCTGGTCCTGGGCCCGCCACACCACGCCCATGCCGCCGCGGCCGAGTTCGCCGAGCAGCAGGTAACGGCCGGCGACCACCCGCGCTCCGGGAGCCGGGCCGGTCGGGTCGTGCGGGCGGGTCTGTTCGTCGGTCACTTCGGCGGTGCTCCTCGATCCGGGTTCGCGCGGATGGTAGTCCGACCCTCCGATCGCGTTCCCGGTTCCGCCGTGTTCGCCCGGTTTCAGCCGGTGAACGTCAGGTAGATCAGCACCACGTTCAGCACGATGATCACCGCCGCGACCAGCCAGGCCAGCGCCGTGGTCGGGCGCCGGTTCACCTCCGCGCCCATCAGCGCGGGGTCCGAGGTCAGCCGGATCAGCGGCACGAGCGCGAACGGGATGCCGAACGACAGGACCACCTGCGAGACGACCAGCGCGGCGCTCGGGTCGGCGCCCAGCCCGAGCACGAGGATCGCCGGGGCGAGCGTGACGAGCCGGCGCAGCAGGATCGGGAATCGCTTGCGCAGCAAGCCTTGCATGATCATCGCGCCGGCGTAGGCACCGACCGAAGTGGACGCGAGCCCCGAGGCGAGCAGCCCGATCGCGAACAGCAGCGCGATGCCGGGGCCCAGCGCCGTGGCGACGGCGCCGTGCGCGCCCTCGATCGAGTCGACGCCGGTCTGGCCCTGCAGGTTCGTCGCGGCGAGCAGCAGCATGCCGAGGTTGACCGCACCGGCCAGCAGCATCGCCAGCCCGACGTCGACGCGGGTCGCGCGCAGCAGCCGGTGCCGCTGCTCGGGCCCGGCCGCCCCGTGCCGGTCGCGGACCAGGCCGGAGTGCAGGTAGACGGCGTGCGGCATCACGGTGGCGCCGAGCATCGCGGCGGCGATCAGGACGCTGCCGGACCCGTCGAAGCGCGGCAGCAGGCCGCTCACGACGCCGGACGCCGACGGCGGCTCCACGAACAGGCTGGCCAGGAACCCGATGGCGATCACCGCGAGCAGCCCGGTGACGACCCGTTCGAAGGTCCGCTGGCCGCCCCGGTCCTGGACCGCCAGGAGGGCCAGCGACACCGCGCCCGTGATCAGCCCGCCGACGACCAGCGGCAGGTCGAACAGCAGGTTCAGCGCGATCGCGCCGCCGACCACCTCGGCGAGGTCGGTGGCGACGGCGACCACCTCGGCCTGCGCCCAGTAGGCCAGCCGAGCCGAGCGTGGCAGCCGCTCCCGCAGCGCCTCGGGCAGCGTGCGGCCGGTGACCAGGCCGAGCTTCGCCGAGAGGTACTGGACCAGCACGGCCATCAGGTTCGCCGCGACGATCACCCACACCAGCAGGTAGCCGAAGCGGGCGCCCGCGCTGATGTTGGACGCGACGTTGCCGGGGTCGACGTAGGCGATGGACGCGACGAACGCGGGGCCCAGCAGCGCCGAGCCCGCCCGCAACCGGGCCAGCCGCCGCGGCCTCGTTGCTTCCGCCACCGCCATCACGTCACCCCTCGCCGGCTGTCGGGCTTCCTAAGTTGAAGTTTAGGCGTGCCGAACTTTTCGAAGCAAGGGTGTCGTCGGCCACTGCGCTCCCCGCGCCGCTCCCCCGCGCCACGACGCGGCGAAGGCCCCCCTTACCCGCGTGGGCGGCGTCGGCAAGGCCTCCTTGACCAAGTCGGCGATGCCCTGAAGGCCACCATGAGGGCATCTACGTCCCTGAAGGTGGCCTTCAGGGACGTCACCAGCACCCGCTGCGGCCCCGAGCACCGGCTCGCATCCCGAACGCAGTCAAGGCCTCCTTACCCGCGTGCCACGCGGGTAAGGAGGCCTTGACGGATCCGGCGGATGCTCAAGCGGGCAGCGCGACCTCGTGACCGCTGTCGCGGAACGCTTTCACGGCGAGTTCGAGCTCAGCCGCACGCACGAGGATGTGATCGGTGTCGAAAGTGGACAGTGAGAACAGGGCGACGCCGGCCGCGGCCAGTTCCGAGGCCAGCGCCGAGATCACGCCGGTGAGCGTGAACTCCAGCGGGCCGCGGACGCTCAGCAGCCGCCAGCCGTGCTCGACCACCCCGCCCGCGGGCTCCCGGCCGGTCGGGCAGATCACCGAAAGCTCCTCCGACGTGCGGGTGACCGAGACGAGGGCCGGCTCGCCGGGCACCAGCAGCTCCGCCGGCACCGGCGCGTCGGCAGGCAGCCGCACCACCGAGTAGTCCCCCGGCCGGACATCGATCGCGAGGCGCTTCATCAGCCTTCGAGGACCTTCGGGCTGGACGCGACCTCGGTGCCGTCGGGCAGCGTGGAGATGGTGAAGTCGGCGAACACGTTGGCCGCGGCCTTCTGCAGCTCGCGCAGGCAGTCGATGGCCAGCGCGCGGATCTCGACGTCGGCGTGCTCGGTCGCGCGCATGGCGACGAAGTGGCGCCAGGCGCGGTAGTTGCCGCTGACGACGATGCGCGTCTCGGTGGCGTTCGGCAGCACCGCGCGAGCGGCCTGCCGGGCCTGCTTGCGGCGCAGCGTGGCGCTCGGCGCGTCGGAGAACTTGTCCTCCAGGCCGGCCAGCAGCTCGCTGTAGGCGTCGACACTCGCCTGCGCGGCCTTGAGGAACTTCTCGTGCAGCTCCGGGTCGTTCGCGATCACGTCCGGCTCCACGAACGCGGCGTTCTTCTCCGGCACGTACCGCTGCGAAAGCTGCGAGTACGAGAAGTGCCGGTGCCGGATCAGCTCGTGGGTGAGCGAGCGCGAGATGCCGGTGATGTAGAAGCTCACCGAACCGTGCTCCAGCACCGAAAGATGGCCCACCTCGATGATGTGGTCGATGTAGCCGGCGTTGGTCGCCGTCTTCGGGTTCGGCTTCTTCCACGACTGGTAACACGCACGCCCGGCGAACTCGGCCAGCGCCTGGCCGCCGTCGGCGTCGGTCGACCACGGCACGTCCTCCGGCGGGAAGAACTCCGTCTTCGCGATCAGCTGAACCCTCGGCGACACGGTCTCGGCCACGTCAGCAACTCCCTACTCCTCTGCGACTCCGACCGGCAGCGTAACCGGGACCCCCGACAGCCCCGGGATGACACCGCGTGGTGTCACGGATTTCTTGACTGACGCCACCGATGACGTCATAGTGATGTCATGGACCTGACGCCGTACATCGCGAACCTTCGCGAGGACCTCGCGAACACGGCCTCCGCCGGGGACGAGCAGACCCGGCGAGCGGCCGCCCTGCTCTCTGCCGCACTCGAACCCGCGGTCCGGCTGACGCTGATGAACGCGCTGGCCGACCTGGCCGCGGAGGTGACCGCAGCCCTGCCCGGCCAGGTGGTGGACGTCCGGCTCGACGGCCGCGACGTCCGCGTGGTCGTCACCGGCGGCGCCGAGGAGACGCCGCGGCCGGAGCGCCCGCAGACGCCGCCACCCATCGACGGCGGTGACATCACGCGCATCACGCTGCGGCTCGTCGAGCAGATCAAGGGCCAGGCCGAGCAGGCCGCGGCCTCGCAGGGCGTGTCGCTGAACACGTTCGTCGCGCAGGCCGTGCAGGGGGCGCTCGGCCAGGGACAGCAGCACCACCAGCGCCACGGGCAGTGGCGCCAGGGCAGCCGCACCGAGACCAAGCTGCACGGCTGGGTCGAGGGCTAGGAGGGGAATTCATGAGCGACGAGAACGAGGACACCACCTCGGCGGGCACAGCTCCCGCCGCCGGGTCCGACCCGGGATCCGCCGCCGGAGCCGGCGCGGAGGCCGCTGCTGGAACTGACACCACGGCCGCTGCCGGAACCGACACGGGATCTGCCGCTGGAACTGACACGGGGACCGCTGCCGGAGCCGACACGGCGTCCGGCGCTGAGACTGGCACGGGGGCGGCCAAGGAATCCGGCGCCGGGGCTGATGCCGGGTCCGCCGCGGACCCGGGCCGGTCGACCGGCGGGTCCACCGGCACCGCCCGGTCGCAGGAGTTCGACGCGGACGGGCCGCTGGAGCTGGACGTCGGCGTCACGATCGGGCGAGTGGAGCTGGTGCTCGACCGCGCGTCGGGCGCGAGCGTCGAGCTGTGGCACGACTCGGGCGAGCAGCCGCCGTGGGTCAGCGGGGTGTCGAACCTGCTGTCGTGGGTCGGTGAGCGTTTCGGCGACCAGCTGGGCGTCGACCCGAGTGGCTCGGCCGCCGAGGCCGTGCAGCAGGCGCGCATCGAGAAGACGGGCAACCGGCTCGTGGTCCGGGCGCCGAAGGCGTGGCAGCTGCGCAACGTGCCGCTGTCGGTCAAGGTGCACGCGCCGTCCGGGTCGCACGTCGAGGTCCGCGCGGGGGCGGCGGACGTCACGGTGACCGGCTCCGCGGGCCGCGCCGACATCCTCACCGGGTCCGGCGAGGTCGTGCTGGAGCGGGCCGACGGCTCGGCGATCGTGCGCACCGGCACCGGCGGGGTGAAGCTCGGCCCGACACTCGCGGGGCTACAGCTGCGCACCGGCAGCGGTTCGGTGGAGGCGTCGTCGGTGGCGGGGTCCGCGACCTTGGCCACGGGCACGGGTGACGTGTGGCTGGGCGCGGTCGCGGGCGAGGTCATGGCCCGCACCGGCAGCGGCGACCTGTCGGTCGCCGAGGCGGCGTCCGGCTCGCTCGAACTGATCACCGGCTCGGGCGAGGTCCGGATCGGCATCCGCGGCGGCGTCGCGGCCGAGGTCGAGCTGGCCTCCGCCGCGGGCCGGGTGTCCAGCGAGCTGGAGGTCTCCGACGTACCACCTGAAGCGGGCGTGGCACTGCGCGTCCGCGCGCGCACCGGCACGGGCAACGCGGTAGTCACCCGCGCGGCCGGCTGAAAGGGGGAAGCGGCGGGCCGTCCGGGTCGGGGGTGACCGGGCCGGCCCGCCGCTTCATGCGCTCTGGGGAATGTGGTGCGGCGTAAGGGTCTATCGCCTCGCACGGTGGGACGCGGGGCCGGGATGATCCGTGCCCCACCGGGCTCTGCCAGGATCAGTGCCCCGGAACGAGGGGGATCCGATGCGGCACACCTGGACCGACAAGGCCGTCCATCGCTCCCGGCTGCGGGGGTGCCTGCTGGCCGGCGGGCTCGGCGACGCGCTGGGCAACCCGGTCGTTTCCCTTTCCCGGCACCAGATCGAGGCGAAACACGGCCCGCGCGGGATCACCGAGCCGGTGACCGACGCGGACGGCGTCGCGGTGGTCACGAGCGGCACCCAGATGTCGCTGTTCACCGCGGAGGGCTTTCGCAACGGGTACGTGCAGGTGAGCGAGCGCGGGATCGACGGCGCGATGTCCGCGCTGGTGCGCGAGGCGTACCTGCGCTGGCTCGACACCCAAGACCACCCGGCGCCGCCGCCGGTGCTGAGTGCCGACCATCGCGTCGGGCGGCTGCGGCTGGAGCCGTGGCTCTACGTGCGGCGCACACCGGGGCCGGAGTGCCTGTCCGGGCTGCGGTCGGGGCAGGTGGTGAAGCCGTTCGCTGAGCCGTCCGGGCAGCCGGGACCGGTCAACCCCGGCTCGAAGGGTTACGCCGCGGTGGTGCGCTCCGCGCCGTTCGGCTTCCTCGGCGACGCGCCCTACGCGTTCCGGCTCGCCGCCAGCTGCGCCCAGCTCACCCACGGCCACCCGACGGGCTACTACGCGGCGGGCGCCTTCGCCGCGATCATCGCGCACCTCGTCGCGGGCGAATCGCTGGACGGCGCGGTGCTGCTGGCCTTGCGGGAACTCGCCCGGCACCCCGGCCACGAGGAGACGGCCGAAGCCCTGCGCCACGCCCTCGACCTCGCCGCCGAGGGCGAGCCGACCGCGGAGAAGGTCGAACGCCTTGGCACAGGCCGGATCGCGGAGGAGGCGCTGGCCATCGGCGTCTACGCCGCACTGGTCCCGATCGGCAGCCCGCGGGTCCCGACCGGCAGCACGCAGATCCCGGCCGCCGGTGCACAAGTCCCGATCGGCAGCCTGCAGCCGGAGGACGACATCACGGCCCGCTTGTGCTTGTCCGTCAACCATTCCGGCGCCGGCGACTCAACCGGATCGCTCTGCGGAAACCTGCTCGGCGCCCGGCACGGCGACGTCAACCTGCCCTGGCACTGGCTTTCCCGCCTCGAAGGCCGCGCCGTGATCGCCCAGGTCGCCGACGACTTCGCCACGGAAACCAGCCAAGCCGACCGCCGCTGAGCACTCAGCCGACCTCTTTCTTCAACGCCGCAGCCAGATCCCCTCGCTTCCCCACCACAACCCCGTCCAGCCCCAGCCAGGACGCCATGAGCTTCAGCTCCCCCGCCAGCTCCGCGGCCACCCGGCGCTCGTCGACGTCCGGCTCGGCGAAAGCGCCCTGCACAAGCAAAACCCCGGCCGCGCGGTCGGACTTCAGGTCGACGCGGGCGGACAGCGCGCCGTCCAGCAGGAACGGGAACACGTAGTAGCCGTGGACGCGCTTGGGCTCCGGGACGTAGATCTCGATGCGGTAGCGGAAGCCGAACAGCCGCTCGGTGCGGTCGCGCTCCCAGATCAGCGGGTCGAACGGGCACAGCAGCGCGCGGCCGGTCACCGAACGCGGGGCCCGCGCTTCACTGTGCCGGTACGCGACCGCGCGCCAGTCCTGTACCTGCACCGGTTCCAGCGTGCCCGCCTCGACCAGGTCCGCGACGGCCTGGCGCGTGACGTCCGGGCCCAGCCGGTAGTAGTCCCGCAGGTCGGTCTCCGTGGCAATGCCCAGCGCGCGGGCCGAGCGGTCGATCAGGCCCCTCGCGCCCTCGGCCACGCTCACCTGCCGGGACAGGATCTCCGGCGGCACCACCCGCTCGGTCAGGTCGTACAGCCGCTCGAACGAGCGCCGCGTGCCCGTGGTCAGCTGCCCGAGCCCGAACAGGTACTCGCACGCCTTCTTCACCACCGAGCGCTCCCACCACGCGCCCGGCCCACGGCCCGCCACGTCGGCCTCCAGCGCCTTCTCGATCCCGCCCGCGCCGATCGGCCCCTGCTCCTTGACCACCGCCAGCACGTCTTCCAGCAGCCCGGGCACCGTCTCGACCACGCTGGTGTAGTGCCGCCACCAGCCGTCGCGCTTCGCGCCGGAACGCAACAGCGGCCAGTCCTGCACCGGGAGCAGGCTGGCCTCGTGCGCCCACGACTCCACCAGCAGCCGCGGACGGCGCGCGGTGTGCGCCCACGCCGCATCGTCCACCAGCGCCGGCTCGTAGGCGCCCAGGCGCGAGAACACGGGCATGTAGTGCGCGCGCACGGCGACGTTCACGGAGTCCAGCTGCAGCAGCTGGGTCCGCGACAGCACCTTGGCCAGGTGCCGGCGGGTGGGTGCCGTGGCGGGGCGGGGGTCGGCGAACCCCTGTGCGGCCAGCGCCGTGCGCCGGGCCACCGGAAGGCTGATCGTCTGCATGATCCCGCCATGGTGCCAGCCACCCCCGACAGTTTCCGGCGGGCGACGGGTAGATTGCCCGCGTGAGTGCCGCCGAAGTCCGTCCCGCGACCCCGTCCGACGCCGCCGAGATCGCCCGGATCCAACGGCTGACCTGGCGGGCGGCGTACACCGACCTGCTGGGCGCCCAGGCCATCGGCGAACTCGACGCCGCCGACCTCGAAGGCACCTGGACCGAGACGATCGAGTTCCCCGGTTCGCTGGTCTACCTGGCCGTCGAAGGCGAGTTCACCGTCGGCTACTGCGTCGCCGGCCTGGCGCCCGAAGACGAGGTCGCGGCCGCGGACGGCACCGCGCCCGAGGACGCCGCCGCCACCGGGCTCATCGCCGCGCTGGTCGTGGAGCCGCGCTGGGGCCGCCGCGGGCACGCCGGGCGCCTGCTCGGGACGGCCGCCGCCGGGCTGCGCGAGGCCGGCCTCGAACGCGGCATCGCCTGGGTCGCGCAGTCCGACCACGCCACCCTCGGCTTCTACCGCCGCACCGGCTGGGCGCCCGACGGCACCGTCCGCACCCTCGACACCGGCAGCGGCATGCTGCGCGAGGTCCGGCTCACCGGCACGCTACGGCTGGAGCTCACGCACTGACTCGTCGCGCGGGGCGAACACCACCCAGCGCAGCACGCAGTACATGAACACGCCCTCGCAGGCGCCCGCGACCAGCCGCGACAGGTGGTACTCGACCCCCAGCGCGGTCAGCCCGGCCCCCACGCCGAGCAGGAACGCCGCGTAGTTGACGCCGATCGCCACGACGTAGCGCACCGCCTGCCGGCCCACCGGCGCGTGCGAGCGGAAGTTCAGGGCGCGGTTCAGCACGAAGCTCAGCCCGAACGCCACCACGTACGACAGGCTGATGGCCAGCCACACCGGCCAGCCGAGCCCGCCGTGCAGCAGCGTCAGCAGGAGCAGGTCGACGCCGAAGGTGCAGCCGTTGATCACGGCGAAGCCGAGGAAACTCGGCGCCACGAACCGGGACAGCCCGAACGGCAGCACCCGCACGACCGCCGCGCAGGCTTCGGCGAAACGATCGGCGAAAGGTGTGTCCCCCACCCCGTCAGCCTGGCAGCGGCAGGTGGCCGGAACCCGACGTCCACGTGATCTTCTGGTGTCCGCCCCCGGCCGAACAGGGGGGTTAACCCCCGTGACCTTTTCGTGACGGCTGCTAGCTTGGAATGACCGGAATCACTTACGGGGGGAGGCACGATGGGCTGGCTGCTGATCACACTCGGCGTCGCGTTCGGCTCGGCCATCGTGCCGATCGTGAACGCCGAACTGTTCGTGGTCGGCCTGTGCGCGACCCAGCAGAACCCGCACTGGCTGTGGCTGGGCGCGGCCGTGGCGGTCGGCCAGATCGCCGGGAAGCTGCTGTACTTCCTCGCCGCGCGCGGCAGCATCAAGCTGCCGAAGTTCCTGCACGACCGGCTGCACCAGGTCCGCGAGCGCCCGCTGACCGCCCGCCGGGAGCGCTGGCACCGGCGGACGAAAGTCTTGCGCACCAAGGTCGAAGCCCTGCGCGAGCGCTGCCGGCGCCACCCGAACTGGATGGCGGGCACCTACGGGGTCAGCTCGCTGGTCGGGCTGCCGCCGTTCATGGCCACCAGCGTGCTCGCCGGGATGGTGCGGATGCGGATGAGCACGTTCCTCGCCGCCGGGCTCGCCGGGCGCTGGGTGCGGTTCAGCCTGCTCGCCGCGTCACCCGCGCTGTTCGCCGGCTGGCTGCACTGACCCAGCACGGATCGGCCGCCAGGACAACCCCTACTCCGCGCCGACCCCTGTTTTTCCACGGTCGGCCAAGCCTTTTCAGCGGTCGGCGGCTTCCAGATCGACGGCCTTGCGCATGGTCGCGCGGGCGCGCCGGCGGTCCCCCGCGACGTCGTAGGCGTAGGCGAGGCGGTACCAGGCGCGCCAGTCGCCGGAGTTCTCCTCGACCTCCGCGCGACGGCCCTCGAACCACTCGTCGGCGGCGTCGCGGTCGACCCGGCCGGACGGGCGGCGCGGCAGGTCGGACACGTCGGGCAGGCCGCCTTCGGAGTCCAGCCGCCGCGAAAGCCGCTGGATCTGGACGCCGGAGCGCCAGGTGGCCACGACGATCCACACCCCCAGCAGCGGCAGCAGGAACACGCCGACGCCGAGCGCGATGCCGGCCGCGGAGCCGGTGGCGAACAACGCCACCGCCCGGTCGGCCAGCAGCACCAGGTACACCACCAGCGCCGCGGTCAGCAGCAGCGCGACGTTACGGGCCCTCACAGGTCGAGCACGTTCTCCAGGCCGACCGTCAGGCCGGGCCGCGAAACCACGGAGCGCACGCCGAGCAGCACCCCGGGCATGAACGACGTCCGGTCGAGCGAGTCGTGCCGGATGGTCAGGGTCTCCCCCTCTCCGCCGAACAGGATCTCCTCGTGCGCCACCAGCCCGGGCAGCCGGACCGAGTGCACGGGCACGTCGTCGATCCGCGCGCCGCGGGCACCGTCCAGTTCGGACGTCGTCGCGTCCGGGCCCGGCTCGAGCCCGGCGGCCTTGCGCGCGGCGCCGATCATCCGCGCGGTGTGCGAGGCGGTGCCGGACGGCGCGTCGGCCTTGCGGTTGTGGTGCAGCTCGATGATCTCCGCGGACTGGTAGAACTTCGCCGCCTGAGCTGCGAAGCGCATCGCCAGCACCGCGCCGAGCGCGAAGTTCGGCGCGATCAGCACCCCGAGCGACGGCTTCGGCTCCAGCAGCGAGCGCAGCGTCGCCAGCCGCTCCTCGCTGAAGCCGGTGGTGCCGACCACGGCGTGCAAATCGTGCCGCACCAAGTACTTCAGGTTGTCCATGACGGCGTCGGGGTGCGTGAAGTCCACGACCACCTGCGCGTCCGCGAGCGGCGCGAAGTCGTCGCCGGCGTCGAGCGCGGCCACCACTTCCAGGTCGGGCGCGCCCTCGACGGCGTCCACCACCGTCTGTCCCATGCGGCCGCGCGCGCCCAGCACGCCGACGCGGATCGGAGACTCGGTCATGACGCGATCACCTCGTGCAGATCGTCCGGCAGGTCGTCGGCGTGAGCGTACGGCCCCACCACCGCGGCGGCCGACACGCCACCGGGGCGGCGCAGCAGAGTGCGAGCCAGCGCACACACCTCTTCGGTGGTGACCGCGTCGATCCGCGCGACGGTGTCGTCCACGCCGAGGTACTGCCCGTAGTTCAGCTCGCTCTTGCCGATGCGCGACATGCGCGACGCCGTGTCCTCCAGGCCCAGCACCAGCCCGCCGCGCAGCTGGCCCTTGGCCCGCGCCACCTCGGCCTCGCCGAGCCCGTCGGCCGCGACCTGGTCGAGCACCTCGCGGATCACGCCCGCGACCTCGCCCAGCTTCTCCGGCTGACAGCCCGCGTACACGGCCATGTGGCCGGTGTCGGCGTAGCTCGCGACCGAGGAGTACACCTGGTACGCCAGCCCGCGCCGTTCGCGGATCTCCTGGAACAGCCGGGAACTCATGCCGCCGCCGAGCGCCGCGTTGAGCACCGACAGCGCGAACCGGCGCTCGTCGTGGCGAGACAACGACTTCAGGCCGAGCATCACGTGCGCCTGCTCGGTGTCGTCGGTGTGCAGCGCCAGCTTCGGCACGGTGAGGATGCGCGCGCGCCCGGACCGCGCCGGCACCGGGGTGCCCGCGCCGTTCAGCCGGTCACGCAACGCCTTGCGCACCAAGCGAAGCACCTGGCCGTGCTCGACGTTGCCCGCCACCGCCAGCACCATCCGCGGCATCCTGTAACGGCGTTTGTAGAACCCGCGCAGCGCGGCCGGCGACATGTCCGTGATGGACTGCTCGGTGCCCAGCACCGGACGGCCCAGCGGGTGCGCGCCGAGGATCGCGCCGACGAACGTCTCGTGCAGCAGGTCCTCGGGGTCGTCGTCGCGCATGGAGATCTCTTCGAGCACCACGCTGCGCTCGGTGTCCATGTCACGGTCGGTGCAGAGCGCCTCGAAGACGACGTCGGTGACCAGGTCCATCGCCAGCGGCAGGTCCGCGTCGAGTACCTGCGCGTAGTAGCAGGTGTGCTCCTTGGCGGTGAACGCGTTGAACTCGCCGCCGACGGCGTCGATCTCCTCGGCGATCTGCGTCGCGTCGCGGTTGGCCGTGCCCTTGAACAGCAGGTGCTCCAGGTAGTGCGCGGCGCCGGCGACGGCCTGCGGCTCGTCGCGTGAGCCCACGCCCACCCACAGCCCGACCGTGGCCGAGCGCGAGGCCGGGACGTGCTCCGTGATCACCCGCAGCCCGCCGGGGAGCACGCTCCGCCTGACCACCGCACCGTCCGAAGTGGACTCGAGCGTGCGGGTACTGCCGACGGGCTGCTCGTGCCCGGAAACCTGCCGTGCCATGGGTTCCTTTACTCACCTGCGCCGAAGGCCCCCCACCCGGCCGCTCGTGAGTGTTTATGACGGTTAGAACCGTCATAAACACTCACAAGCGGCCACGGGGCAGGAGGCCTTCCGCGGGACTGCTGCTTCAGGGTGCGAAGCGGTCTTACTTGGCTTCGGCCTTCTCGGCCTCGGCCGGGGCGTCGGCGGGGGCGGCTGCCTCGGCAGCGTCCTCTTCCTTGACCACGATCAGGCTGATCTTGCCGCGGTTGTCGATGTCGGCGATCTCGACGCGGAGCTTGTCGCCCACGTTGACCACGTCCTCGACCTTGTTGATCCGCTTGCCGTTGCCCAGCTTGGAGATGTGCACCAGGCCGTCCTTGCCCGGCAGCAGCGAGACGAACGCGCCGAACGCGGCCGTCTTCACCACGGTGCCGAGGAAGCGCTCGCCGACCTTGGGCAGCTGCGGGTTGGCGATGGCGTTGATCAGGTCGATCGCCGCCTCCGCCGACGGGCCGTCGGCCGCGCCCACGTAGATCGTGCCGTCGTCCTCGATCGAGATGTCGGCACCGGTCTGCTCGGTGATCGAGTTGATCATCTTGCCCTTCGGGCCGATGACCTCGCCGATCTTGTCCACCGGGATCTTCACGCTGGTGACGCGCGGCGAGTACGGGCTCATCTCGTCGGGGCCGTCGATGGCCTCGTTGATGACCTCGAGGATGGTGAGCCGGGCGTCCTTCGCCTGCTTCAGCGCGGCCGCGAGGACCTCCGACGGGATGCCGTCGAGCTTCGTGTCGAGCTGCAGCGCGGTGATGATGTCCTTGGTGCCGGCGACCTTGAAGTCCATGTCGCCCATGGCGTCCTCGGCGCCGAGGATGTCGGTCAGCGCGACGTACCGCGTCTCGCCGTCGACCTCGTCGGAGATCAGGCCCATCGCGATGCCCGCGACCGGCGCCTTCAGCGGCACGCCGGCGTTGTACAGGCCCATGGTGGACGCGCAGACCGAGCCCATCGAGGTCGAGCCGTTGGAGCCCAGCGCCTCGGAGACCTGGCGGATCGCGTACGGGAACTCGTCCCGCTTCGGCAGCACCGGCACCAGGGCGCGCTCGGCGAGCATGCCGTGGCCGATCTCGCGGCGCTTCGGCGAGCCGACGCGGCCGGTCTCACCGGTGGAGAAGGGCGGGAAGTTGTAGTGGTGCAGGTAGCGCTTGTGCGTCTCCGGGGAGAGCGAGTCGATCTGCTGCTCCATGCGGAGCATGTTCAGCGTGGTGACGCCCAGGATCTGCGTTTCCCCACGCTCGAACAGCGCCGAGCCGTGCGCCCGCGGGATCACCGCGACCTCGGCCGACAGCGACCGGATGTCGGTCAGGCCGCGGCCGTCCATCCGGATCTTGTCGGTGAGCACGCGCTTGCGCATGATCTTCTTCGACAGCGCCTTGAACGCGGCGCCGATCTCCTTGTCGCGGCCCTCGAAGGCCTCGCCCTCGCCCAGGCCGACCTTCGCCAGCACGGTGGCCTTGACCTCGTCGGTCGCGGCGTCGCGGGCCTGCTTGCCGGCGATCTGCAGGGCGTTGGCCAGGTCGTCGGTCGCGATCGCGGCGACGGCCTCGTAGATGTCCTGCTCGAAGGCCAGGAAGACCGGGAACTCGCCGGTCGGCTTGGCGGCGTCCGCGGCCAGGCGCTGCTGCGCCTCGCACAGGACCTTGATGAACGGCTTGGCGGCCTCGAGGCCCTCGGCGACCGAGACCTCGTCCGGCGCCTTGCCGCCCGCGGCGATCAGGTCGAGCGTGTGCTCGCTGCCCTCGGCCTCGACCATCATGATGGCGACGTCGTCACCGACGATGCGGCCGGCGACCACCATGTTGAAGGTGGCCTTCTCCAGTTGCGACCAGGTCGGGAACGCGACCCACTGGTCCTCGATCAGCGCGACGCGGACGCCGCCGACCGGGCCGGAGAACGGCAGGCCGGCGATCTGGGTCGACGCCGAGGCGGCGTTGATCGCGAGCACGTCGTACGGGTCGTCCGGGTTGAGGCTCTGGACGGTGATGACGACCTGGATCTCGTTGCGCAGGCCGTCGGCGAACGACGGGCGCAGCGGCCGGTCGATCAGGCGGCAGGTGAGGATCGCGTCGGTCGACGGGCGGCCCTCGCGGCGGAAGAACGCGCCGGGGATGCGGCCCGCGGCGTACATGCGCTCCTCGACGTCCACCGTCAGCGGGAAGAAGTCGAAGTGCTCCTTCGGGTGCTTCGACGCCGTGGTGGCGGAAAGCAGCATGGTCTCTTCGTCGAGGTACGCGACCACGGCGCCGGCGGCCTGCTTGGCCAGCCGGCCCGTCTCGAAGCGGACGGTGCGGGTGCCGAAACGGCCGTTGTCGAGAACGGCTTCGGTTTCGTGCACGGTGACTCCGGTGGAGTCGGTCATAGGGTGTATCTCCTCTTTAGTTCCTTCGTACGACGCGAGTCTCCCATCCTGGGACCCGTTTCGCCTGAGGACGCTCGAGGAGTGAGGCCGGTCTTCGATCGAAGCCCCCGGGCCGTCTGCCCGGGAACCACTACCGAGGACCGGCGGACGGTTCCTCCAGCGCGCTCGCGCCGCCTGTGGGTGGTACTAGACCGAGGGGGAGCGACCGGCGGTCACTCCCCCTCGGGTTGAAGCTATCGGCGCAGGCCGAGGCGCTTGATCAGCTCTCGGTAACGCGCCACGTCCACCTTCTCCGTGTAGTTCAGCAGCCGGCGGCGACGGCCGACCAGCAGCAGGAGGCCACGACGGGAGTGGTGGTCGTGCTTGTGCTCCTTGAGGTGCTCGGTGAGCCCGACGATGCGCTTGGTCAGCAGCGCGACCTGCGCCTCGGGGGATCCGGTGTCCGAGTCGTGCAAGCCGTACTCGGCCAGGATCGTCTTCTTCTCATCGGTGGACAGTGCCACTGGGGTAACTCCTCATGCTCATCAGTGCCGTGGGGCCCGCACCGCGCTGCGCGGCCGGGTAGCCGGTCTCGGCCGCCACGGACTGCAGCCGGACCCGATCATTGAGATTACCAGCCGTGTGATCTGCGTCTTCAGGCGCGGTGCAGGGGGAACGCCGCGACCTCGCGGTACGGGCGGCCGTCGCTCGCCATCAGCACCACGCGCCCGGCGGTCCAGGCCCGGCCGGCGAACCCGGCGAGCCGCCGCGGCCACTCCCCCGGACCGCGTTCGCGCGGGAACCGGGCGAGGGTGAGGTGCGGGCGATAAGGACGGCCGGCCTCCGCGCCCACAGCATGCGCGAGCTCGGCGAGGCCGTCTCCCATGGCTTCCAACCACAGGACGCCCGGAAAAGTTCCCGCGGCGCCGAGCCGGACCTCGACCGGCGGCCGTCCGGCCAGCGCGGCGCTCAGGTAGGAGGTGCGTTCGGCGACGTCGGCCTCGCCGTAGAACGCGAGCGTCACGTGCCAGCCCGCGGGCTCGGCCCAGCGCAGCGCGGGATCACCGTCACCGAGGGCTTGCGCCACCGCGGCGGCGACGTCGGCCGGCGGCAGCAGCGCGGAGAACAGCCGCACCGGCTAATGGCTCGCCCCGGCGCGGCGCAGCAGGTCGGCGATCGCCGGGAAGTCCTCGTCGAGGCGTTTGGCCGCCTCCGCCAGGTCCTCTTCCTCGGCCAGTTCGCGCAGCGCGGCGAGCACTGTCTTGTCGTCGGAGCCGAGCGGGATGTTGTCGCGGCCGACAGTGGGCCGCGCGTCGCGCACGTCCTCCAGCGCCGACTGCATCGCGTCGCGGTTTCCGGCCGCGACCTCCGGCACGAGGATCTTGCGCTCGAGCATGATCATCCGGGCGAGCACCACGGGGTTGCCGATCTTCGCGCGCCGCCCGCTCATCACCTGGCTGAGCATCGGCGCGCTGATGCCGAGCACCTCGGCGAGGAAAGCCTGGGAGACGTCGAAGGCCACCACCAGCCTGCGCACGCGGTCACCGAGCGGCTCCCCGTACCACTCCCGCTGCAGCGCCACGTTCCGCTGAACGATCTTGTGGTCCTCCACCCGTTCCGCTCCCCTAACTGTGCTGTTCGTGCCGATCCGACGGCCACCTTCGGCGGAAACGGGTTCCGACGAGCAGATCGGCTACAGCCCGTGTCCGCCTGCTTTCGGTCGAATCGGCAACCCCGCGTCGTCCGATACCGCCAGTGAGCATCTTGCCACCGCGGCGGCCTCCGGGTGACCGTAACTGCCCTTTCCGCCCCGCGGTCTGCCCAACCAGGGGAACGCGCCTCAGCCGCCGGTGGCCAGTTCTTTCCGGGTGCGGGCCACGTCGTCGTCGATCTGCGTGACCAGGTCCTCGGACCGGGGGAAGCGCACCTGGTCGCGCAACCGGGTGACGAAGTCGAGCGCCACGTGCTGGCCGTAGAAGTCCTCGTCGACGTCGAGCACAAACGCCTCGACGGTGCGCTCGCGGCCGGAGAACGTCGGGTTCGTGCCCACCGAGACGGCCGCGCGCAGCCGCCGTCCCGGGTCCGACGAGCGCGTGAACCACGCGGTGTACACACCGTCCGCGGGCACGGCGGCGAACCGCGGCGTGGACAGGTTCGCCGTCGGGTAGCCGAGGTCGTGGCCCCGGCGGTCGCCGCGGACGACGATGCCCTCCAGCCGGTGCGGCCGGCCGAGCGCGTCGGCCGCCGCCACCACGTCGCCGGCGTCGATGCAGGAGCGGATGTAGGTGGAGGAGAAGGTGATGTCGTTGGCGGCGCGGTCGCCCTCGGTGAGCGAGCGGCCCTGCAGTTCCGCGCCGTAGGCGACGAAACCGAACCGCTGGCCGAGCTCGCGCAGCAGCGCGACGTTGCCCGCCGCCTTGTGCCCGAAGGTGAAGTTGTCGCCCACCACCACGGCCGCCGTGTGCAGCCGGTCCACCAGCACCTCGTGCACGAACTCGGGCGCGCTCAGCTTCGACAGCTCGAGGGTGAACGGCAGCACGGCGAACGCGTCGACGCCGAGGCCTTCGACCAGCTCGGCCTTGCGCCGCAAGGTGGTCAGCTGCGCGGGGTGGCTGCCCGGGCGCAGCACCTCGGACGGGTGCGGGTCGAAGGTCAGCACCACGCTCGGCAGGCCGCGCTCGGCCGCCGCCCGTACCGTGCGCGCGATGAGCGCCTGGTGCCCGCGGTGCACGCCGTCGAACACGCCGATGGTGACCACGCACCGTCCCCAGCCGCCGGGGAGGTCTCCCAGGCCACGCCACCGCTGCACTGTTCTCAACTCTCCCCGCGCCGGTGTCTGCTCGCAGCCCACCCTATGCGGGGAGCAGGACCACCACCGACCGGGCCACACCGTCGGTGTCGGCGGCCAGCGCGAGCACCCGGCCGTCGGGCGCGAACAGGCCGTACGTGCCCTCGATGCCGACCGCCGGGATGCGCTGGCCGTGCCGGACGGCGCGCGCGGCGGCCTCGTCGAGGTCGTGGCGCGGGAACGCGGCGGCGACGGCCGCGTCGAGGTCCAGCGACAGTTCCGGCTGCTCTTCGAGCTGGTCGAGCGTGCGGGCCTTGGCCAGGGTGAACGGGCCGACGGTGGTGCGCCGCAACGCCATCAGGTGGCCGCCGACGCCGAGCCCGGCGCCGAGGTCGCGGGCCAGCGCGCGGACGTAGGTGCCGGACGAGCACTCGACCACGGCGTCCAGCTCGACCCGGTCGCCCTCGCGGCGGGTGGCCAGCAGGTCGAAGCGGAAGACGGTGACCGGCCGCGGCGGGAGGATGACCTCCTCGCCGGCGCGCACGCGGGCGTACGCGCGCTTGCCGTCGACCTTCACGGCGCTGACCGCGCTGGGCACCTGCTGGATGTCGCCGCTGAGCGCGGCGATCCCCGCGGCGATCTGCTCGTCGGTCACCTTCGCGACGGCGCCGGGCTCCGCCTCGGTGAGGGTCTCGCCCTCCGCGTCGTCGGTGGTGGTGGAGCTGCCGAGCGTCAGCGTGGCGAGGTAGGTCTTGCGGTCGAGGGCGAGGTGGCCGAGCAGCTTGGTGGCGCGCTCGATGCCGAGCACGAGCACGCCGGTCGCCATCGGGTCGAGCGTGCCGGCGTGGCCGACCTTGCGGGTGCCCATGAAACGGCGGGCTCGCGCGACCACGTCGTGCGAGGTCATCCCGGCCGGTTTGTCGACGATGAGCAGACCGGGCGGCGGAGCGGGGCGGCGCGGTTCTTTCGGGCGAGACACGGGCGAAACTGTATCCAGACATGGTGAAGCGGGCTGCGGGCAGGACTCGTGAGCGTCCACTCACGAGCGGTCAGGCGGCGACGGCCCTTTCGGCGACGGCGTCCCACGAGCGGCGGCGGATGCGCACCGGCACGGCCTCGCCGCGGGCTTCGGCCGCGAACAGGTGCGCGCGGGCCCGGCGCCACCACACCAGCATCCGGGCCGTGCCCAGCGCGAGCACCGCCACGACGGCCAGCAGCGCCAGGCGGAAGTTGCCACCCGTCCACTGCAGCAGCACACCGACGGCCAGCGCGGTGATCGTGGTGGCGACGAAGCCGCCGACGTTCACGACGCCCGTCGCGGTGCCGACGCGTTCCATCGGGTTGTAGTCGCGGGCCAGCGCGAAGCCGATCATCGACGCCGGGCCGCCCAGCGCCAGGAACGCGAACGCGGGCACCAGCACGCCCATCGGCAGCGGCCCGCTCCAGCCGAGCAGCACGGCCCAGACCAGGGCGGCGCCGCCGAGGTACCCGCCGACCAACGGCATCCGCAGCGACGGCCGGCGGCCGATCAGCGTGCCCAGCAACGGCCCGCCCGCCATCGAGCCGAAGACGAACACCGTCAGCAGCGCGCTCGCCGTGGCGGGCGGCAAACCCTGGCCCTGCACCAGGAACGGCACGCCCCACAGCAGCGTCAGCACGTTGGGCGCGAACATCGTGGTGAAGTGCACCCAGAAGCCCAGCCGGGTGCCGGGCACCCGCCAAGCCGTGCGGACCCGGCGGCCCAGCTCGGCCGGGCGCACCGGCTCGCGGACCGGCTCGGGCACGCCAAGCGGGGTGTCGCGCACCCGCAACAGCACGGGAATCGTGTACAGCACGGTGATCGCGCCGACGGCGAGGAAGGTGACTGTCCATCCTGGACCGTCAAGCAGCAGCGTGAGCGGGACGGTGGCGGCAAGGTTGCCGACGTAGCCGACCGCCGAGGTGAACGACGTCAGCAGCGCGTACTGCCGTCTGGGGAAGTGGGCCGCGACGAGCCGCAGCACACTGACGAACGTCAGCGCGTCGCCAAGCCCGAGCACGCCACGCGCGAGAAGCCCGACGCCGTAAGTACTCGCGACGCCTAGCAATAGCTGGCCGAGCCCGAGGATGAGCACGGCGGCGGTGAGCACCCGCCGCGGCCCGTAACGGTCGACGAGCACGCCGGTGGGAATCTGCATCGCGGCGTAGACCCCGACTTGTAGCACTGTGAACGTGCCGAGCGCGGCAGCACCGACGCCGAACCGCTCAGCCGCCTGCAACCCGGCGACGCCGAACGAGGTGCGGTGGAACACGGCCAGCAGGTAAACCGTGACCGCGGTAAGCCAGATGAGCCAGGACCGGACGGTGGCGCGGCCGGGCGACAAGGGTTCCTCCAGGAGGTAGCGGATTCGTCAGGAAGATCGTCAGGAGAAGACGCCGACGCTGCCGCCTTGATTGTTGTATCGCCTCAGCAAGCTCGAAACATAGCCGTTACCTGGGTGGGCTTCGCCACAACGGGGTTGGTGGGGTTGGCGGGGTTGGTGGGGTTGGTGGGGTTGGTGGGGTTGGTGGGCCAGCGGGGTCGGTTGCCGGTTGGACGGCGGGCCGGTTGCCGGTGGGATAGGTGGGGTTGGTGGGGTTGGTGGGCCAGCGGGGTCGGTTGCCGATTGGACGGCGGGCCGGTTGCCGGTGGGATAGGTGGGGTCAGTGAGGTCGACGGAGCCGGTGAGGTCGGAGTTGGGTGTGGCCGCGGCCCGGCCACTCTCACCCGTCAGCGGGCGCTGCGGCGGTCACCCGTCGCAGGCCAGCCCGGTCCCGGTTCCCGGCGTGGTCACGGCAACCGGACCGAGCCGGTGATGCCGATGACCGTGTCGCCGCCGGTCCAGATGTCGGGGCCGACGCGTTCGAGGTGGACGCGGCCGCGGCGGCGGAGGTTCGTGCCTTGCGCAGCGACGTAAGAGTCCGGGGCCTGCCCGGTGCCGATCAGCCATTGGCCGATCGCGGCGTTCAGGCTGCCGGTCACCGGGTCTTCGGCGGTGCGCACGAACGCGCGGACCTCGTACGCGACTTCGCCTCCCGGCGGATAGGGGCCGACCACACCGATCTTGTTGATCTCGCCGAAGGCGGCGGAGTCCGGCCTGATCCCGAGCACCGTATCGGCGTCCTTGAGCAGCAGCGCGAGCCAGCCGGGGCCGTTGTCGGCCCACTGTGCGCCGACGACGTCCTCGTCCTTCAGGTGCAGCGCGCGCTTCACGCCATCAAGATCCGCGGCATCGACGTCACCGCCGCGGATCAAGGGCGGCGCGGCGAACGCGAGCCGCTCCCCCGTGCGCCGCACGCGCACCAACCCGGCCCCGCACTCTTGGACGAGGTGGTCGGCCTTCGGCACGCCACCGGCTTCGAGCCACGCCCGTGCGGAGCCCAACGTCGGGTGCCCGGCGAAGGGCAGCTCGCCCTCGGTGGTGAAGATCCGCACTCGGTAGTCGGCGTCCGCGTGAACCGGCGGCAGCAGGAACGTCGTCTCGCTGAGATTGGTCCAGCGGGCGAACGCCGCCATCTGCTCGTCGGTGAGACCCTCGGCGCCGTGCACCACGGCGAGGGGGTTGCCGAGCAGGAACCGGCTGGTGAAGACGTCGACCTGGTGAAAGGGGAGCATGAGCCCACCCTGGCATCGGACTCGGCGCACGGGCCAGCGAATTCCGGCACCAGGACCGGCCCGCGGGCCAACGGGTTCCAGCATCAGGCCAGCAGGTTCCAAGCCGGGCCGACGCACGAACCACCGGCACCGGCACCGGCACCGGGCCAGCAAGTTCTGCACCACAGTGGCAAGTTCCAGCCCCGGGCCGGCGGGCCGGCACCGGGTCAGCGAGTTTCAGCGCCAGGCCACAGGGTTCCGGCACCGAGCCAGCAGGTTCCAGCACCAGGCAGCGCGCGGGCGCGCCGGTCCAGCGGCGCGGGTTTCAGCGGCACCAGTTCCCGCGGCGCGGGTCTCAGCGGCGCGGGTCTCAGCGGCGCGGGTCTCAGCGGCGCGGGTCTCAGCGGCGCGGGTTTCAGCGGCACCAGTTCCCGCGGCGCGGGTCTCAGCGGCGCGGGTCTCAGCGGCGCGGGTCTCAGCGGCGCGGGTCTCAGCGGCGCGGGTCTCAGCGGCGCGGGTCTCAGCGGCGCGGGTCTCAGCGGCGCGGGTCTCAGCGACCCCAGTTCCAGCGCGCACCGGTTCCAGCGAGCCCCTTCAGCGGCGCGGGGTTTCAGCGAGCCCCTTTCGGCAGCGCAGGTCTCAGCGGCAGCGGTGCGGGTTTCAGCGCACGGCGCCCACCACCGCCCACTGTCCCGAGCGCCAGCGGACGAGCACGGCGGCCAGGCGCAGCACCATGAACAGCGACAGGCCGACCCAGATGCCGGTCAGGCCCCAGCCGAGGGCCAGTGACAGCCAGATCAGCGGCAGGAAGCCGATGCCGGCGCTGACCAGGGTCGCGGTGCGGAGGAAGGCGGCGTCGCCGGCGCCGAGGAGGACGCCGTCCAGGGCGAAGACGACGCCTGCGATTGGTTGCAGCGCCACGAAGAACCACCAGGCGTGCGGGATCTCGGCGAGTACGCCGGGATCCGACGTGAACGCGTGCGGCAGCGTGGTGGACAGCGCGGCGAACAGCGCGCACAGGAAACAACCCAGCATCAGCCCGTACGCGACGATCTGCGAGGCCACGCCCCGCGCCTGCCGTGCGGCCCCGCCGCCGAGGGCCGCGCCGACCAGTGACTGCGCGGCGATCGCGACGGAGTCCAGCACCAGCGAGAGGAACGTCCACAGCTGCAGCACGACCTGGTGCGCCCCGACGGCCTCGGTGGACGTCCGCGCCGCGACGGCCGCCGCGGAGACGAAGCAGGCCTGGAAAGCGAGGCTGCGCAGCACCAGGTCGCGGCCGAGGGTGAGCTGCGCGCGCATCACGCCGAAGTCCGGCCGGAGCGGCACGCGCTCGCGCGCCAGCGCCACGAGGAACATCGACGCGGAAACGACCTGCGCCACCACGTTCGCGATCGCCGAGCCCTCCAGGCCGAGATCCGCGACGTACACCAGCAGCGGGCACAGCACGGCCGAGATCCCGTTGCCCGCCAGCACATAACGCAACGGCCGGGCCGCGTCCTGCACGCCGCGCATCCAGCCGTTGCCGGCCATGGTGACGAGGATCAGCGGCGCCCCGAACAGCGCGATCCGCAGCCATGACACAGCGGCGTCGGCGATCTCGTCGCTGCCCGACAGCGCACGGGCGATCGGACCCGCGAGCAGCTGCCCGGCCACGAGCAGCGCCAGCCCGACCAGGATCGCCAGCCAGGTGGCCTGCACTCCCTCGCTGACCGCTTCCGACCGCCGGCCGGCGCCGTGCAGCCGCGCGGTGCGCGAGGTGGTGCCGTAGGACAGGAACGTCAGCTGCGTGGAGATCTGCGACAGCACCACCCCGCCGAGCGCGAGCCCGGCCAGCGGCAGCGCGCCGAGGTGCCCGACCACGGCGGTGTCCACCAGGACGTACAGCGGTTCGGCGGCCAGCACGCCGAGCGCGGGCACGGCGAGGCCGAGCACACGACGGGCGGGGATGCGGTCGCCAGGGTCGATCTTCGGTTCCGGGGCTTGTGACGACGGGGATTCCGCCGAGGGGGCTTTTTCGGGCACCTCCGGAGGGTAACCATCGGCACCGACAGTTTCGGGTCAGTCGCCGTGGATCACAGTTCCCGGCCGCCCGACATCACGGTCCCAGCCGCCCGGCAGCACCGTGCCAGTCGCCCAACATCACGGTTCCCGGCTGCTCGGCATCACGGTCCCGATCGCCCAGCATCACCGTTCCCGGCCTCCAAGAATCACCGGCAACGTCGCCGTCCCCCGGCTCCGGAAGGACGAGCGCCACCTCGGCGCACCGGCGAGCGACATCCGCGGGAACCGCCGCAGCAGCGTGCCCAAACCGACCTCCAGCTCCAGCCGGGCGAGCGGCGCGCCCAGGCAGAAGTGCGGCCCGTGCCCGAAAGCGACGTGCGGGTTCTCCCCGCGATTCGCGTCGAACGTGTCCGGTGAAGCGAAAGCCGACGGGTCGCGGTGCGCGGAGGCCACCGCGAGCATGACCGTGTCCCCCGCCGGGATCTCGACGTCGCCGATCACCACGTCCTCCACCGGGAACCGGCGGATCGCCAGCTGCAGCGGCGAAGCGTGCCGGAGTATTTCGTCCACAGTGGATGCCAGCAGCGACGGCGAGGCCACCAGTGACGCGCACAGCGAGGGCCGCGCGAGCAGCTCGACGAGACCGTTGCCGAGGGTGTACACCACGTTCTCGTACCCCGCCAGCAGCAGGAGGAACGCCGCGCTCAGCAGCTCGTCGTCGGTCAGCTCCGGGGCGACGACGCTCAGCAGGTCGTCCCCCGGGGCGGCACGCTTCGCGGCGATCAGCGACGCCAGGTAGCCATACAGCGAGCGCATCGCTTCACGCGCAGCGTCAGGGTCGGTCGGCATCAAGACCGCGTCGGTCCAGGCGCGGAAGTCCGTGACGTCTGCGGGATCGACCCCGAGCAGCGCGCAGATCACCCGGATCGGCAGCGGCACGGCGTAACCGGCGACCAGGTCGGCCTCCGCCGGCAAAGCCGCGGCCAGCTCGTCCGCGATCCGCGCCACCTCCGGCCGCAGGGCCTCGACCCGGCGCGGGGTGAACGCGCGGCCCAGGAGCCGCCGCAGCCGGGTGTGCTCGGGCGCGTCGAGGTTCAGCAGGTTCCGGTCCAGCGCGGGCGGCAGCGAGAGGCCGTGATAGCCGCCGCTCGAGTTCGCCTTGTCCAGTGACAGCCGCGGATCGCCGAGGCCGGCCTTGACCTCGGCGTATCGCGTGACCAGCCAGATCGACGCGCCGTCCGGCGAGTTGGCCCGGTGCACCGGGCCGGCCTCACGAAGCCGCGCGTACGCGCACACCGGGTCGTTCAGGAAGTCCGCATCGAAGTGGACCGGGTCTATTTGGGCAGGGTCAGGCATCCTTCGTCCCCAGCAACGGCGCCCGTCCGAGCGCCCTGCGAAGCCCCGCCAGCACCTCCTCGGAAGTGCCCTCCACCGTGCAGCCGGCGGCCATGCGGTGCCCACCGCCGCCGAACTCCGCGGCGGCCACCGACACGTCGACCCCGCCCGCCGAGCGCAGCGACACCATCCACACCGAGGGCCCGGCCTCCTTCAGCACCGCCGCGACACCCGCTTCCCGCGTCGCGCGCACGACGTCGATGACGGATTCGACCTCTTCACTGCGCACGGTCTCGGCGGCCGCGGCGCGGACGACGGCGTGCACGAACCCGAAGCCCTGCGCGGCATCCGGCTCCAGTCGCGCCTCCGCCAGCACCGCGGACAGCATCGGCAGCCAGGCGAACGGGTGGTCGTCGACGACCCGCCGGGCCACCTCCCCCGGATCGACGCCCGCCTCCAGCAGCCGCGCGGCGATCCGGTGCGTCTCGGGGCTCGCGCGCCGGAAGCCGCTGGTGTCGGTGACGATCCCGGCGTACAGGCACCGCGCGACCGGCTCGTCGATCTGCGCGCCCATCGCCTCGAGGATCCGCGTGACGAGCACCGCAGTGGCCTCCGCGCTCTCGTCCACCACGTGGTGGGTGCCGTAGTGGGCGTTGGTCGCGTGGTGGTCGACGACGAGCACGTCACCGCCGGCCGCGCGGACGGCGTCGACCCGCGCCGCGAGCCGCCCCAGCCGCGCCAGGGTCGGGGTGTCCAGCGCGACCAGCAGCCGTTCCGTCGCGGGCAGCGCGTCGGCCCGGGTCAGCAGGCCGCCCTCGTCGAGCCAGCGCAGCGTCTCCGGCGTCTCGTCGGGCTCGCCGAACGACACCCGCACGGCGGCTCCACGCTGCTGCAGTACCCGGCCGAGGGCCAGCGCGCTGCCGAGCGCGTCCGCGTCCGGGCGCACGTGCCCGAGCAAGGTCACGTCGGTGGCCCCGGCCAGCAGTTCGACCGCGGCCTCGATGTCCTGCGCCAAAGTAGCTGTCACAGTGCGTCACGCTACGCTCTGCGGGATGCCTGAGTACGTGATCCTCGTGCACCCGTCCGCCAACCGGGTCTACGCCGCCTCGTCGCCCGCACTGCTGCGCGCCGAGCTGGCGGTGTTCGGCGCGGCCGGGCTGGCCGCCGGGCTCTCCGAGGTCGAGGAGGTGGAGCTGGGCGGCGTCGGCTACGTCAAGTTCACCAGCCCCGCCCCGCTGACCGGCGACGACCTCGCGCTGCTGTCCAACCTCTCCTCGCTCTACGCGCTGTTCGAGCTCGGCGATGGGGTGCTGCGCCCGGTCACCGTGAAGCCGCTGGCGAAGACGGACTCGGACCTGCTCACGATCCAGAAGTACCCGGGCAAGACCAACGAGCAGTTCACCAAGCTGCTGCTCAACCTCACGCTGCTCGCCACCGACGCGCCGGCCGCGTGGCCGAGCCGCCCGCTGCGCCTGCTCGACCCGCTGTGCGGCCGCGGCACCACGCTCAACCAGGCCGTGATGTACGGCTTCGACGCCACCGGCCTGGACGTGGACGGCAAGGACTTCGAGGCCTACGAGGCCTTCCTCAAGACCTGGCTGCGCACCAAGCGCGTGAAGCACACCGCCGACTCAGGACCGTTGCGGCGCAACAAAATCCGGCTCGGACGACGGCTCGACGTCGAGTACGCCTTCGACAAGGACGCCTACCGCTCCGGCGACACGCGCCACCTCACCTTCTTCAACGCCGACACCCTCACCGCCGATGAGCTGCTGCGCCCGAACTCCGTGGACCTCGTCGTCACGGACGCCCCGTACGGCGTGCAGCACGGCAGCCACCGCGAAGCCGGCCTCGCGCGCAGCCCGCGCGACCTCCTGGCGGCCGCCGTTCCCGTGTGGACCCGGGTGCTGCGCCCGGGCGGCGCGCTCGGGATCTCCTGGAACACCAACGTCTTGCCCCGCGAAGAACTCGTCACGGTGCTGAAGCGGGCCGGGCTCGAGGTCCGCGAGGGCGGGCCGTACGAGGAGTTCGCGCACCGTGTGGACCAGGCCATCGTGCGCGACCTCGTGGTGGCCGCCAAACCGGCCTAGTGCCACCTGCCTTGTGAGTGTTTATGACGGTTAGAACCGTCATAAACACTCACAAGACCTTCATCAGAGCCGCGCGACCGCGTCGCCGATGGCCTCGTCGAGGATGGACAGGCCGAGGGACAGCTCGTCCTCGGTGGCGGTCAGTGGCGGGGCGATGCGGAAGACCCCACCCATGCCGGGCAGCTGCACGATGTTCATGTGCAGCCCCAGTTCCAGGCAGCGGCGGGTGACCAGGGCGCCGAGCTCGTCGGAGCCTTCCTTCGTCTCGCGGTCGACGACCAGCTCCAGCCCGGCGAGCAGGCCGCGGCCGCGGATGTCCCCGACGACGCCGTGACGCTCGCCGATCCGCTCCAGCCCCGCGCGCAGGAACGCGCCGAGGGTCGCCGCACGCTCGTCGAGGCGGTCGCGGGTGAGCACGTCCAGCACGGTGTTGCCGACGGCGGCGACCAGCGGGTCCGCGACGTGGGTGGTAAAGAACAGGAACCCGCGCTCGTGCGCCGTCTGCTCGATCTCGGCGCTGGTCAGCACGGCCGCGAGCGGCAGCCCGGCGCCGAGCGTCTTGGACAGCGTGAGGATGTCCGGCACCACGCCGTCCCGCTCAAACGCGTACCAGGACCCGGTGCGGCACAGGCCGGTCTGGGCCTCGTCGAGGATCAGCAGCATGCCGCGTTCCCGGCACTTGTCCCGCAACGCCGCGAAGTAGCCGGGCGGCGGCTCGATCACGCCGCCGGAGCTGAGGATGGGCTCGACGATGCAGGCGGCCAGATTGCCGGTCGACTGCGCGTCGACGAGGTCGAAGCCGAAGTCCAGCTGACGGCGCCAGTCGAGGCCGCCGTCCGGCGTGGTGAAGTCCGGCCGGTAGGCGTGCGGCGCGGGGATGGCGAGGTTGCCCGGCGCTGCGGGGCCGTACCCCTTGCGGCCCGCGCTGTAGGTGGCGCCGGCCGCGCCCTGCGTCATGCCGTGCCAGGAACGGGCGAACGAGACGATCTCGTGCCCGCCGGTGACGAGCTTGGCCATCCGGATCGCGGCCTCGTTCGACTCGGCGCCGGTGGTCAGCAGCAGCGCCTTCTCCAGCGGCGCGGGCAGCGTGCCGGCGAGCCGCCGGGCGAGGTCGACGACCGGGCGGCTCAGCATGCCGCTGAACAGGTGGTCGAGCTCCCCGACCTGGCGCCGGACGGTCTCGACGATCTCCGGGTGCGAGTGCCCGAGGATCGCGCTCATCTGGCCGGAGGTGAAGTCCAGGATCCGCCGGCCGTCCTCGGTGTGGAGGAAGCTTCCTTCGGCACGGCTGATGATTTCGCGGGTGAAGGCGCCGGCACCGGCGTACCGGACCAGGTGGCGGTCGGCGTCGGACCAGAAGGCCTGGGTGGACAGCGGGGCGGAGGTGGGGGCAGCCATGGCTTCGACGGTAAAGCCGGCGCGAGCGTCACGTCCAGCTCACAATTCCGGCCGTGCTGTTCGGCTGTACCGAACAAGACCGCCGCACGACAATGGGCGGATGCTGAACCCCTGGCGGCTGTCGCTGCTCAGCCGGCTCGACTCGCTCGGCACCATCCGCGCGGTCGCGCAGGCGTCGAACCTGAGCCCTTCGAGCGTGTCCCAGCAGCTCGCCGTGCTGGAGGCGGAAACCCGCACCCAGCTGCTGGAACGCACCGGCCGGCGGGTCCGGCTGACCCCGGCCGGGCTGACACTGGCCCGCCGCGCGCGGGCGGTGCTCGACCACATGGACACCGTCGAGGCGGAGCTGCGCAGCCTCGGTGACGAGCCGGTCGGGCGGGTGCGGCTCGGCGCGTTCCAGAGCGCCGTGCACACCCTGGCGGTGCCGGCCGTGACGCGGCTGGCGGGCGTGCACCCGCACATCGAGGTCGAGCTGCTGGACCTGGAGCCGCACGAGAGCCTGCCCGCGCTCCGGGCCGGCGACGCGGACATCATCATCACGACCACCGACTTCGTCGAGCAGCCGCTGGGCCCGGACGTCGACCTGGTGCCGCTGGCCGCCGACCCGGTCGTGCTGGTGCTGCCGCCGGGACGCGCCGCGCGGGGGCCGGCCGACCTCGCCGCCTACGCGGGCGAGTCCTGGGTGTTCGAGCCGCCCCAGTCCTACATGGCGAACCTGGCCACCCGGCTGTGCCGCGAGTCGGGGTTCGAGCCGCGGGTGGTGGGCCGGTTCAGCAGCTACATGCTGACGCTGCAGCACGTCGAGGCCGGGCTGTCGATCGCGCTGCTGCCCGGCCTGGCCGTGGACCCGCGCTACCGCGTCACGACGCGTGAGCTCGCGGTCCCGGTGACGCGCACGATCACCGCCGCCGTACGTCGAGGCTCGCCTCCGCGCGCCGCGGTCAACGTGGTGCTCGACGCCCTGCGCCACCACCCGGGCCTGCCGGGCACGGTGCCGGCGGCCGGCCCGAGCTGATGCTGGACATGCTGGTCCACTCCGGACTGGGCACGCCGTCGGTCACGAGCCGCAGTAGGCTCCGCGGGTGATCAAGAGAATGGCTCTCGCGACCGCGATCCTCGCGCTCGGCGCCGGCCTCACCGCCTGCTCGAATCCCACCGGAAAGTCCTGGGCCATCAGCTACGAGCTGACCACCGAGGGGTCCGGCACGGTGACGAAGCTGGCCTACAACGAGACCGCCGACCGATACCAGGACGACGTGGCCCAGCACGACCTGAACGGTCCCCTCGGGCTGCCGTGGAAGCTGGACGTCGTGGTCAGCGCGGGCCAGGAGGCCAAGGTGACCGCCACCCCGTCCGGCGGCGCGGCGCTGACCTGCCGGATCCTGCTGGACAAGACGAAGGAGCTGGCCAAGGTGACGGCCGCCGCCGGCCAACCGGTCACCTGCACCAAGAAGACCGACAGCTGATCCGTCCACTGTGGATAGACGTGGGCGTCACAGGCGTTCGCCGACGAAGCGCAGGGCGTCGGGGAGGACGCCGCGCCAGTAGGAATCCGTGTGGGCGCCCGGGGTGATGTGGGAGGTGGCCGGGCCGGCGCGGTCGATCAGGCGGCGGTTGGCGGCCAGGAACGGGTCCGACGCGCCGCACCAGACGCCCAGGCTGCCCGGCGACAGCTCGTCGAGGTGCAGCAACGGCTCGGCCGCCTGCCACTGGGACTCCGAGGCGAACACGTCGCGGGCCTTGGCCTCGGACCAGGTGCGGAAGAGCGCGGCGCTGCAGGTGGCGACGGCCGTCAGGTCACGGCGGCGGCGGGCCAGGCTCAGCGCGCCGAAACCGCCCATCGAGACGCCGAGGACACCGGTCATCGGGCGGAGGTTGCTGCCCGCCAGCCAGCCCGGGACCTCGTCGGTCAGCATGCGCTGCGGGTCGTCACCGCCGCCGGTGCCGACCCAGTAGTGGTCGCCGTCCACGGCCGCGACGGCGAACGGCCGGGCCCCGGTGCGGACCAGGTCCGTGAGCATCTGAGGCACGCCCAGATCGAGGAACGTGCGGGCGTTCGCGCCACGGCCGTGCAGCGCCACGCAGACCGGCAGGCCCGACGTGGGCACGCCCTCGGGCACCATCAGCACCAGGTCGACGTCCCGTCCGCGCGCGGCCGAATGCGGCCGCAGGACGGTGACGGGCCGGGTCAGGGCCGACGCGCTGGCGGGCGGGGCGATCGGGGCCGGAGGACCCACCGGGGTGGGGCGCCCGGAGCAGGCGGCGACAAGCGCCGCGGTGCCGCCGAGCAGCACGCCGCGTCGCGAGACATCGGTCCCCCACCGCATCGCTTCAGCCCCGGGTCTCCTCTTCCGCGAAGTCCTCGTCGTCCTCGTCGACGCGCGGCGCCTTGTACGGGTCGGGCTCGCCGGCGTGCTGCGCGCCCGCGGAGCGGCGGGCCACCTCGGCGTCGGCCTCGCGGGCCTTGGCCAGCAGCTCTTCGATCCGGCGGGCGTCGTCGGGGATGCTGTCCGCGACGAAGGCGAGGGTCGGGGTGTAACGGACACCGGTGCCCTGCCCGACCTTGGTGCGCAGGACCCCGCGCGCGGACTCGAGCGCCGCCGCGGCGCCGTTGAAGTCCGGTTCCGCGTCAAGGCTTTCGCCCAGCACCGTGTAGTAGACCGTGGCGTCGTGCAGGTCCGCGGTGATCTTGGTGTCGGTGATCGTCACCGAGTTCAGCCGCGGGTCTTTCACGTCGTGTTCGATGGCGGAGGCCACGATCTGCGAGATCCGCTTGGCGAGCTTACGAGCCCGAGCCGGATCGGCCATGGAACTTCCCCTTCTGGCAGTGCTTGTCTAATCGTCCGGGCCCAGCAGCCGGCGGTGCGCCGACAGAAGGACGAACTCCGGTCGCGAGGCCACGTACCGCTCACACGAGTCGAGCACGTCCCGGACGTGTTCGCCACCCGCGGCGACGACGGCCACCCCGATCAGGGCGCGCCGGTGCAGGTCGAGGTGACCCGCTTCGGCTACCGACACGGCGAAGCGCTTACGCACCTCCGCCACGACCGGCTTGATCACCGAACGCTTCTGCTTCAACGAATGGATCTCGTCGAGCAGGATGTCGAACTCAACAGCCCCGACATACATAGGCGACCTCCACGAGCTGACGCGACCACGCGCGGGGGTCCAGGGGGCTTGCCCCCTGGCGGGGGTTTGGGGGTTCGACCCCCAAGAAACACCGTAAAGGCGGGGAGGGGCGAGCGTTTTTCGCGAGCACGCCCCTCCCCCAATCAGCCTTTACGCGCGGGGCTTCTCCCGCTGCTCGTAGGTCTCGATCGAGTCGCCGATCTTGATGTCACCGTACGAGCCCAGCGTCAGACCGCACTCGAACCCTTCACGCACCTCGACCGCGTCGTCCTTGAACCGCCGCAGCGAGCTGATCGGCAGGTTCTCCGCCACGACGGTGCCGTCGCGGAGCAGACGGGCCCTGGCGTTGCGCCGGATCTCGCCGGACATGACCAGGCAACCGGCGATCGTGCCGATCTTGGAGGACTTGAAGACCTCGCGGACCTCCGCGCGGCCCAGCTCGACCTCTTCGTACTCCGGCTTGAGCATGCCCTTCAGGGCCTGCTCGATCTCCTCGATCGCCTGGTAGATGACCGTGTAGTACCGGACGTCGACGCCCTCGCGGGTGGCCCGCTCGGTCGCCTTGCCCTGGGCCCGGACGTTGAACCCGAGCACGATCGCGTCGGACGCGGTCGCCAGGTCGATGTCCGACTCGGTCACGCCACCGACACCGCGGTGCACCACGTTCAGCTCGACGTCTTCGCCGACGTCCAGCTGCAGCAGCGCCGCTTCCAGCGCCTCGACGGTACCCGAGTTGTCACCCTTGATGATCAGGTTGAGGCTGCTCGTCTCCTTCAGTGCGGAGTCGAGGTCCTCGAGGCTGACCCGCTTGCGGCGCGACGCGTTGAGCGCGTTACGCGTGCGAGCGGAGCGGCGCTCGGCGATCTGCCGGGCGACGCGGTCCTCGTCGACCACCAGGAAGGTGTCGCCCGCGCCGGGCACCGAGGTGAACCCGATGACCTGGACCGGACGCGAGGGCAGCGCCTCGGTGACGTCCACGTTGTGCTCGTCCACCATGCGGCGGACGCGGCCGTAGGCGTCGCCCGCGACGACGGAGTCGCCGACGCGCAGCGTGCCGCGCTGGACCAGCACCGTGGCCACCGGGCCGCGGCCGCGGTCGAGGTGGGCCTCGATCGCGACACCCTGGGCCTCCATGTCCGGGTTGGCCCGGAGGTCCAGAGCGGCGTCCGCGGTCAGCAGGATCGCCTCGAGCAGGCCATCGATGTTGATGTTCTGCCGCGCGGAGATCTCGACGAACATGGTGTCGCCGCCGTACTCCTCGGCCACCAGGTTGTACTCGGTGAGCTGCTGCCGGATCTTGTCCGGGTTCGCGCCCTCCTTGTCGATCTTGTTGATCGCCACCACGATCGGGGCCTTGGCGGCCTGCGCGTGGTTGATCGCCTCGACCGTCTGCGGCATGACGCCGTCGTCGGCCGCGACCACGATCACCGCGATGTCCGTGGAGTTCGCACCACGGGCACGCATGGCGGTGAACGCCTCGTGGCCCGGGGTGTCGATGAAGGTGATCAGCCGCTCGTTGCCCTCGAGCTCGGTCTCGATCTGGTAGGCGCCGATGTGCTGGGTGATGCCACCGGCTTCACTCTCGCGCACCTTCGTCTTCCGGATCGTGTCCAGCAGGCGGGTCTTACCGTGGTCGACGTGACCCATGATGGTCACGACCGGCGGCCGGACCTGCAGGTCCTCCTCGCCACCGGCGTCGTCGCCGTAGGTGATGTCGAACGTCCCCAGCAGCTCGCGGTCCTCCTCCTCGGGGGACACGACCTGGACGACGTAGTTCATCTCGCCGCCGAGCAGCTCGAGGATGTCGTCGGACACGGACTGCGTCGCGGTGACCATCTCGCCGAGGTGGAAGAGCACCTGCACCAGCGAAGCCGGGTTGGCGTCGATCTTCTCGGCGAAGTCGGTCAGCGAGGCACCACGCGGCAGCCGGATCGTCTCGCCCTGGCCCTTGGGCAGGCGGACGCCGCCGACGCTGGGCGCCTGCATGTTGTCCATGTACTCCTGGCGCTTCTGCCGCTTCGACTTGCGGCCCTTGCGCGAGGGGCCACCGGGACGCCCGAAGGCACCCGCGGTACCACCACGGCCACCGGGGCCGCCACGACCGCCGCCGCCACGGAAACCGCCGCCGCCGGCCGGGGCACCGGTACCGCCGCCGCCACCGGGACGGAAGCCGCCGCCGGCACCGCCGCCGCCACCAGGACGGAAGCCGCCACCGGCACCGCCGCCGCCGCCAGGGCCGCCGCGGAAACCGCCGCCACCGCCACCGGGACCGCCACGGGCACCGCCACCGGGGCCACCACGGGCACCGCCGCCGGGACCGCCACGGGCGCCGCCACCGGGACCGGCCGGACGCTGGGTCCGGCCCGGCATCATGCCGGGGTTCGGGCGCGGGGGCATGTTGCCCGGGCTCGGCCGGTTGCCACCGGCGCCACCGCCGGGACGCGGCGCGGGCCGGTCACCACTGCCACCGGCACCGCCGGGACGCGGGGGCCGGTTGTCGCCGCCCTGGCCGCCGGGGCCGGGACGCTGCGACGGGCGCGGTGCCGGGGAGCCGGAACCGACGCCGAACGGGTTGTTGCCGACTCGCGGGGTACGCGGGCCGGGCTTCGGGCCGCCGGGCTTGGGGCCCTGCGGCCGGGGCGGGACGACCGAGCCGGACGCACCCGCGGAGGCCGCCGCGGCGTCCTGCTTCGGGGCGGGCTGGGAGGTCTCGCTGGGCGCGGACGGCGCCGCCGGTGCGGCGGGCTCGGCCTTGGCGGCTGGCACCTCCTGCACCTCCGGAGCCGGGGCGGGCGCGGGTGTGCGCGGGCCGGGCCGGGGGCCCGGGCCGGGACGTCCGCCACCCGGCTGGGCGGCGGGGCGCGACCCCTGCGACTGCTGCGCGGGGGCGGCCGGGGCCGCCTTGGCGGCAGGCGCCTGCTGGTTCTGCTGCGGCGCGGGCGTGGCGGGCCGGGGGGCCTGCGGGGCGCTCGGGGCAGCGGTCGGACTCCCGTTTCCGGCGGGCGCCGCGGGGCGGGCCGGCGGTCCGGGAGTGGGCGTGGGCTTCTGCCCGCCCTTGGCTGGGTATGCGTCACGCAGACGGCGGGCGACGGGCGCCTCGACCGTGGACGACGCGGACTTCACGAACTCACCCTGCTCCTTGAGCTTGGTGAGAACTTCCTTGCTGGTGATGCCGAGCTCCTTCGCGAGCTCGTGGACACGGGCCTTGCCTGGCACAGCTCTCCTCATCTAGGGGAGGCCAGGCGGTGAAGACACCCGCTGACCTCGTCCTTATTGTCGCGCGTTCATGGCTTCAGCTTCACGGCTGACTCATGACGGGTCGACCTGCTTCCTTGATTCCTGTCGGTTCCGGGTACGTCCCGGTTCCGGTCTCCGTGGTGAGTGCCGGGTGGTCTTGCAGCCCCGCCGCGTCGAGTGCGCCCTGGGCTTTGAGAGCCCGGGGGAACGCCCGCCGCCGCTCGGCCTTGGCCAGGCAGCCCGGCCCGGGGTGCAACCACGCTCCCCGGCCCGGCAGCCGCCGACGTTCGTCGACGACCAGCCGCCTGTCCACCGCGACCACTCGCAGCAGCTCACCGATCACGGCCCGCCGCTTGCACCCGACACACGTGCGTACCGGGGAACCCGGGTCACACTGGGAGTCGGCTGCCCGCCGCAGGCCTTGAACCATCTCAGAGTCTAGCGCTTCGACCTTCACTCAGCCGAACCGGTTGTCGCGGCGGGCCGCGCCTGCCCGGCGTGGTCTTGATCACCCTCGCCCTCGGCGGGTGCCGAGTCGCTCCGGATGTCGATCCGCCAGCCGGTGAGGCGGGCGGCCAGGCGGGCGTTCTGGCCCTCCTTGCCGATGGCGAGCGAAAGCTGGAAATCGGGCACCACGACACGGGCCGTCTTCGCCCGCTCGTCCACGACACGTACGGAAACAACCTTCGCGGGCGACAGCGCATTCCCGACGAAGCGGGCCGGATCCTCGGAGTAGTCGATGATGTCGATCTTCTCGCCGGCCAGCTCGCTCATCACGTTGCGCACGCGCGCGCCCATCGGGCCGATGCAGGCGCCCTTGGCGTTCACGCCGGCGATCGTGGACCGGACCGCGATCTTGCTCCGGTGGCCCGGCTCGCGCGCCAGCGCGGCGATCTCGACGGCGCCGTCGGCGATCTCCGGGACCTCGAGCGCGAACAGCTTGCGCACCAGGTTCGGGTGGCTGCGCGAGAGCATGATCTGCGGCCCGCGGTTGCTGCGCGAGACGCCGACCACGTACGCCTTGATCCGGGTGCCGTGCTCGTAGGACTCCCCCGCGACCTGCTCGGCCGAAGGCAGCACGCCCTCGGTGTCGCCGACCTGGATCACGACCATGCCGCGGGCGTTGGCGCGCGCGTCCCGCTGCACCACGCCGGCGATGATCTCGCCCTCCTTGGCGGAGAACTCGCCGAAGGTCTTCTCGTGCTCGGCGTCGCGCAGCCGCTGCAGGATGACCTGGCGCGCGGTGGTGGCGGCGATCCGGCCGAAGCCCTCGGGGGTGTCGTCCCACTCCTCGTCGACCTCGCCCTCGGGGGTGAGGGTGTGCGCGAGGACGCGGACGAGGCCGGTCTTGCGGTCGATGTCGATGCGGGCGTGCGCCTGATGGCCCTCGGTGTGCTTGTACGCGGTGAGCAAGGCCGTCTCGATGGCCTCGATCACCGTGTCGAAGGGGATGTCCTTGTCCCGTTCGATCGCGCGCAGCGCGGCGATGTCCACGTTCACTTCGACTCCTCCTTCGGCTCGGTCTGGCCGGCCGGGGTGTTCTGGCCGGACGCGTCTTCTTCCAGCAGTTTCAGGTCCTCCGCCGGTGGTTGCTTGAATTCGATCTCCACCACGGCCTTGGCGACCGACGCGTAGGACACGTCCTGGAGGCTGCCGCCGGCGAGCACGCGCGCGGCCTCCTCGCCGGCGTGGCCGACGCGGGCGACGTACTCGGCGCCTTCGGCCGGGGTGATCCGCACCAGGCGGAACTTGGCGCGCCGCCAGTGCCGCGGCTGGGTCAGCGGGCGGTCGAGGCCGGGCGAGGTGACCTCGAGGGTGTAGGCGCTCGCGAGCACGTGCTCGTTCTCGTCGAGCACCGCGGCCACCTTGCGGCTGATCTCGGCGACCTCGTCCAGCCCGACACCGTCGTCGGAGTCGACGACGACCTTGACCAGCTGGCGCCGGCCGGCCTGCTGCACCTCGAGCGAATCGAGGTCGAAACCCGCGGTCTTGACGGCTTCGGCCACTAACGGCTCCAGCCGGCTGGCGAGTTCGTTGGGCACGTGGAGCACTCCTGTTCGGCGGTGGTGACTCGGGCTGGTCACGACGGTGGTCGGTGGTGGACCAGCTTATCCTGCGACCCCGCCGGGACGCGCGAGCGGCGGTGCCGGTGCCGGGCCTGGCAGGATGGGCCGACGTGACCGCAAGACCGACCGACCTCAGCCGGCGCTCCGTCCTGCGCCTCGGCGCCGTCGCCGCCGTGGCCCTCCCGCTCGCCGCCTGCTCCACGGGGAACGACGAAACCCCCGACCCGCTGGCCCCGTTGCTGGCCGCCGCCGAGGCGGACGCCGCCGCCGCGCGGAAGCTCGCCTCCGGCGCGGGCGGTGACGTCGCCGGCCAGATCGCCGACGTCCGCGCCGCCCACGCCGCCGCCCTGAAACCCGAGGTGGACCGGCTCAACCGGCCCAAACCCGCGACGCCGTCCACCCCCGCGCCCGCGCCGGCGGACCTGGCCGGCTTCAAGGACCGGCTCGCGACCGTCCGCAAGCAGGCCGAGGACCTGGTCCCCGGGCTGCCCGCCTACCGCGCCGGGCTGGTCGCGTCCGTGGCCGCCGGCTGCGCGGGGCTGCAGCGCGTCGCGTCGTCGATCGGCCGCGGCGACGACGCCAAGCCGATCGCCGCGCCGTCGGGCACCGTGCCCGGTGAAGCCGTCGACCCGCTGCAGAAGGCGCTGGCCACCGAGCACGCCGCGCTCTGGGTGTACGGGCTGGTCACGGCGTTCCTGCCGGCCGACTTCGGCGACGCGCTCAAGAGCGGCCGCGCCGAGCACACCGCGCGCCGCGACGTCCTCATCCAGGTGATCACCGCCGCGGGCAGCACGCCGGTGGCGCCGGAGGCCGCGTACGTGCCGGCCAAGCCGGTCACCGACGCCGCTTCGGCCGCCTCCGTGGTCGCGACCGCCGAAGCGGACTCGGCGGCGGCGTGGCTCGGCGTGGTGACCCACACCGACGACTCGGGCGTCCGCGGCATGGCGCTGCAGGCGCTCATCGCGGCCGCCCGGCGCGGCACGCCGTGGCGCCAGCAGGCCGAGGAGAAGCCGGCCGCGATCGCGATGCCCGGCCAGAGCTCGTAAAACGGCACAGCGGCTGACACTTCCCCGCGCTGGGCGAAGTGTCAGCCGCTGTGTTCGTTGAGAGGCTTTCAGTACAGGGGCTCAGTGCAGGCCGGACGACAGCTGGAGCGCGTCCTTGGCGATGCGCTTGAGCAGGACGGCGTCCTTGTGCTTGGCGAAGAAGTCGGTGAGCACGATGGTCACGTCGGAGCCGGTGACCTGGGACTCGTACGCGGCCTTCTCCCCGCTCACGCTGGGCGCGCCGGCGGCCTTGTAGGTGTGGTCTCGCACCAGGTCGGTGATGTTTCCGGTGCCGTCCTGGTCGGTCAGCGCCTTGAGCTGGGTCGCCTGGCTCGCCTGCGGCATGGACACCAGCGCCACCGAGACGAGCGCCTTCGCGTCGCCGTACTGCACCGTGTACAGCGCGCGAGCCAGCGACGAGCACGGCGCGTCCTTGAAGTAGTCCTGCGCCTTGCCGTAGGACTTCGCCGCGCAGTCGGAGGACTTGCTCGGCCCCTCGACGAGCTTGTAGTCGAACTGGCTCGTCTTCGCGGGCGGCTGCGCGACCGGCTCGGGCGTGCTGTCGTGCCGGATCAGGAACCAGATCAGGCCGGACACCACGGCGATCGCGACCAGGCCCGCACCGCGCAGCAGCAGCGTGCGGTTGTCCCGGGCCGGGCCATGCCCAGGCACAGGCGGCCCCGGGTGCGCGGGGACCGCGCCGAGCGGTGCCGTTTCCGAGGGATCAGAGGTGAAATGGGGACCGGCCACGGGCTCATACCGTAGTTCACCGCGTCCGGCGGCTTCACTCGAATGCGGTGAGAAGGCGTTCGACGTCGTCAGCGGTGTTGTAGAGGTGGAATCCGACGCGCACGCGGCCGACGCGCAGCCCGGACACGACACCCGCGGCGGCGACCCGCGCCGGGTCCGCTTCGAGCGACACGATCGCGGACCCGCGCGACGGCCGTCCGAGGGCCTGGAGCAGGGAATCGGCGAGGCCGGTGTTGTGGTCGCGGACCGCGGCGAGGTCCAGCCCCGTGACGTAGTCCAGCGCTTCCGCCGCGCCGACGTGCGAGAGCCAGACCGGCGAGAGGTCGAACGCGCGGGCGTCCGGCGCCAGGCGCAGCGGCAGGCCGTAGACGGACTTCCAGGGGTCGTCGCCCGCGTACCAGTTGGCGGCGACGGGCCGGGTGCGCTCGTGCGCCCGCGGGTGCACGGCGAGCCAGGCGCAGCCGCGCGGTGAGAACAGCCACTTGTAGCCGGCGCACACGACCCAGTCGGCCCAGGCGACGTCGAGCGGCAGCCATCCGGCGGCCTGTGTGACGTCCAGCAGCACGGCCGCGCCCGCGCTCTCCGCCGCCGCCCGCAGCGCCGCGACGTCGAGCACCGACCCGTCCGACGACTGCACCAGGCTCACCGCGACGAGGTCGTGCCCCTCGACGTGGTCCGCGAGCTTCGCAAGCGGCGCCTCGGTCAGCCGAGTGCCCGGCCGTGCGGCGAAGGGGAAGGTGACGCTGGTGAAGTCCTTCTCCGCGACCAGCACGCGCGCGCCTTCTCCCAGCCCGCCCGCGACGTTCGCGATGAGCTGGGAGACCGATGCCCCGATCGCCACCCGCTCCGCCGGCACCCCGGCCAGCCGCCCGAACCCGCTCCGCGACCGCGCGACCGCCTCGTCGAACCCCGGCGGCGAGTCACCTCCGGCGCGCCACCGTTCGACGGCGCCGGCCACGGCCTCCCCCACCGTGGCGGGCGGGATCCCGATGCTGGGCGTGTTGAGATATCCCTCGGGGACGGTGAAGCGGCCAGTTCCCCAAACGCGACTTCGTGCCAACGGAATCAGTCGGCCTTGACGTCAGCCGGATACCCGTGCTCCGGACGCCACAGGTCCGGGCGCGGGCCCGCGAACTCGTGCACGTAGCCACACGATCCGCAGATGATGGCGACGGCCGACCGGTTCGCCCAGCCCATGCCGAGGAACTCCGCGCCGGTGCTGTTCAGCTTCACCTCGCGGGACGAGAACTCCCGGTCCCCGCAGACCACGCACCGCAACGCGCGCCCGCGCACCGTGACGAGCCGAAGTTTTGATCCCATGGCCCCATGATGCCAAGGTTCAGGCTCCGCCGGGACATCCGCGACGAACGGCGCCAGCAGGCCTGGCACCGCGCCCGCGGCGAACTCGTTTACCATGCGAGTGCATCGTAAACGGATGCCGACAAACCTCGTGATGCGGAAGGCGGCCGGTGCCGAAACAGGTGGACCACGACCAGCGGCGCGTCCAGATCGCCGAGGCGTTGCAGCGGCTGATCACCCGGCACGGGCTGGAGGGCGTGAGCCTGCGGCACGTCGCGGCCGAAGCGGGCATCTCGATGGGTTCGGTGCAGCACTACTTCCGGTCGAAGGACGAGATGCTGCTGTTCGCGCTGGAGCACCGGGGACGGCTGCGCGACGAGCGTGTCCGCGCGCAGGTACTGGCCGACGGCGAACCGACGCCGAGGCGGATCCTGCGCACCTGCCTGGTCGAGATGCTGCCGCGTGACGAGCGCAGCGCCGCCGGCTGGCTGGTGGGCGTCGCGTTTTTCAACCGCGCCGTCGCCGACCCGGAGCTGGCCAAGGTGTACGCCGAGGGGATGCCGGAGCTGTTCGCGTTCTTCGCCGGCCAGATCCGCGAGGCCCAGGCCGCGGGCGACGTCGGTCCGGGCGCCGACCCGGACCACGAGGCGGCCATCCTGTGGGCGCTGGCCGATTCACAGGCTTCGGATGTCCTACTGGGACACCGCACGGCAGCCGAAGCGGTGGCCACACTGGACTATCATCTCGGCCGCCTCTTCACTCCGTGAGCTACCGCGGCCGCATCCCCGATACCACCTGACGGCGCCGCAGCGGGTAGAGCGGCATCGTCTGCTCCGACGCATTGAAGTCACGGGGCTCCGGAGTGCGCCGGGATTCCTTGGCGCGCCGCGAGGGCAGGTCGAAAACCCATCCTGTGGGCGCTGACCGATTCACAGGCCTCGGATGTCCTACTGGGACACCGCACGGCAGCCGAGGCGGTGGCCACGCTCGACTATCACCTGGGCCGGCTCTTCACTCCGTGAGCTACCGCGGCCGCATCCCCGAGACCACCTCAGGGCGCCGCAACGGGTAGAGCGGCATCGTCTGCTCCGACGCATTGAAGTCACGGGGCTCCGGAGTGCGCCGGGATTCCTTGGCGCGCCGCGAAGGCAGGTCGAAAACCCACGCGGACGGCAGGATCCGTTGCAGCAGCAGGCACAGCGCGACGAGGACGGCGACCAGCACGATGGGGTCGACGACCGCGACGGCCAGTTGCGCCGCCGGGCCGAGCGACGACAGCGGATCGTGCAGGACCGCGTTCAGCACGGCGACCAGGGGCAGGTGGATGACGTAGATCGGCAGCGTCCGCCGGCCGATGCTCGCGATGGCGTTCGCCGGCTTCTCCCATCGCGTGACGAGTGCGGCCGCGGTCACGCCCAGCACGATCGCGACGAGACTTAGCACGGGCCACACGCCGAACGTGGTCTTCAGGTCGAAGTGCTCGACCGCGACCAGCACGCCCAGATAGGGCACGCCGACGAGGGCGAGCCGCGGCCAGCTGGCCTCCACGGCGACGCGTTTGACGAGCGCCGTGCCGTAAATGCCGACGAGGAAGAACAAGAGGTTCTGGTACAGCCCGCCGCGGTCACCCGGCACGGCGACCAGGCCGGCGGAGGCCGTGGCGGACAAGGCGAACGCGGCCGCGAGCATGATCCAGAACGGCAGCCGGCGCGAGAGCTTGGCGATCACGAAGTAGACGGCGAGCGCGAAGAGGTACCAGAGGTTCGTCGGAGTGATCGTGAGCTGCGCCACGAACTCCAGGACACTGCCGGCGTGTTCTGTGGCGAAACCGGGGAAGAACGACAGCACCACGGTGTGCACGGACAACCACAGAACGTAAAGATAAAAGAACTTGGCGACCCGGGAACGGGCGACGGTGCGCCACGGCCGGTTGACCGCGCGAGCCGCGAAAAAGCCGGAAATCGCAAAGAACAAGGGCATGCGCAGCGGCAGCAGCAACTCGCCCGCGGCGCCCCACGCGCCGGGTAACGGCGTCGAGATCTTCCAGTCGATCTGCAGGTACTGCTTCATGATCACGTGCCACAGCACGACAAGCACGATGCAGACGCCCTTGGCCACGTCCGGCCACAGGAGCCGTTCGACCGGCGCCGGGTCACGAAGGTCGCCGGAGAAACTGCCTTCGGTCCGGTAAGCCACAACGGAACCTTTCGCACCAGAACTCGATCACATTCTTCGTGATTCCGACACTGGCACGAGAATTTCCGGCGGGACGGGTGTGCGGGGCCGGGCTGCCCCCGCACACCTTCAACGTTGCCCAGACTTCTCTTCGCTCAGAGTGTGCGGTCAAGTGCCCGATGTGGACACTGCGAGCCGTGACGTCACTTACGCTTCAGCCGTGGCTTCCCGCGGAAGCACGGACGGCACGCAGCCGCCGGACCAGGTGCCGCAGGGCGGGCACCGCCGGGCCTACGCGTTCGCCCAGCTCCGCCAGCCGTTCCGAGTTCGCCCAAGCCTCCCGGCGGGTCACGCCGACGGCCGCCGCCGCGGCGAGGGCGGCCAGCGCCGCGTCATCGGTGTCCACTTCGGACAGCGGATCCCGCAGCGCGGCCTCGGCGCGGCCGCGTTCCCGGCGCGCCGAGGCGGGGTCGGCCACCTCGAGCACCTGCCGGCCGAGGAACCGCGTGGTGTGCTGGCGCAGCATTCCGGCCGCGACGAGCTGGAGTTCCAATGACTTCAGGGTGTCCGCGCCGTCACGGCGCACCAGTGAACGCCACGAGCGCTCACCGTCCTCCGAGAGGTTCGCCAGCACGTCGTCGAGCAGCAGGTCGCCGGTCGGGCCCCGGCCGGTCACCGAGGCCTTGCCGCCGTGGTCGGCCAGCCGGCCCCGCAGCAGCAGGTCGGTGACGGCGGCCGCGCGCACCAGCATCGCGACGCGGCGCCGGTCGGAGATCCGCCCCTTGTCCCCTTCGCAGGCGAGGAGGTAAACCCGGGCGGGCAAGGAAAGAGTCACTGTGTTTTCACCTTCGGCCAGATCTGGTCCCATGTCTGCTTCCGCCCGGTGTACAGCCACATCAGCCCGGGCACCACCTCGGTCACCGAAGCGAAGTACGGCCGCAGCAGGTTCGGGTCGAAGCCCACGAACAGCACGTCCCGCGCCGAGTCCGGCGGCCGGTCGAAGTACCAGTACCCCCGGTGTCCACTGTAGACGTCGGAGATCCCGTACCGCGGCCCGTAATATTCGACGGCGGCGGCGAACGGGTAGATCTCCGAGTACACCGCCGTCTGCTTCCGCACCTCCGGCGGCAGGGCGGCGTAAGTCTGCCCGACGCCGTCGGCCACCTCCTTCTGCGCCGTCTCGCCACCGGCGAACACAGTGCCGAGCGAGAAGGGCCCGAACGTGGTCGCCTTCATCGAAGCCGGCCACACCGGCAGCCCCGCCACGGTCACCACGGCCGAGAGGACGAACGCCAGCCACACCGGCGCCTTCCACCACCGCACCAGCTTCCGCCGTGAGAGCTCCGTCGCCGCGGCCGCGAACGGCAGCGCGTAGACACTCATCAGGTAGTACGCCCGGCCCTGGCTGAGCAGCACCGCGACGGTCACCAGCAGCAGCGCCACGGCGAGATAGCGGTACGGCCGCAGGTCCGGCGACCGCAGCAGCCGCCATACGCCGTACAGCAGCGCGAGCACGCCGATGCCCATGCCCGCGCCGAGCAAGCCGTCCCGCGCGAACGAGAGGTACCCGGGGAACTCCGCCGAAACGACGTCCGCCATGTGGGCGTAGGGCCAGCCGTGGGTGCCCTGCCAGACCAGGGCCGGGATCGTCGCGACCACCGCGATCAGCCCGCCCAGCCACAGTTTCGGCCGGGAGAGCAACTGCCGCGGGCCCAGCACCAGCGCCGAGAGCAGCACCGCCGCCCACAGCGCCGGGATGAGGAACTTCGTCTCCAGCGACACCGCCGTCACCACGCCCGCCCAGACGAGCAGGCCGTCGCGCCGGGTCCGGGTCCACCGCACCAGCAGGAAGACCACGACCGTCCACAGGAACGGGTCGAGCGCGTACGTGGCCACCCAGTGGCTGATGACGACCAGGCCGGACGTCGCGTACGCGCCCGCCGCCATCACCTGGGCGCCGCGGCCGCCGCCCAGCTCACGCGCGATCAGCGCGGTGACCACCACGCCCGCGGCCGCCGCGAGCGCCATCGGGGCGCGGAACGCGATCAGCGAGCCGGGGAACAGCCGGTCGAGCGTGCCCGCGAGCAGGGGGACGAGCGGTGGCTGGTCGAAATACCCCCAGGCCGGATGATCTCGACCAGCCACCAGGAAATAGAGCTCGTCGAAGCCGTGCGCGTACCGCGCGCTCGTCACCACCAGCACGGCGGCCACCAGTACGGCGACCACGAACACCGGTCCCCGGGCGAACGCCCCGATCTCCCGCGCCGCGGCGCGGACGAGCACGTGCTCCGTCGTAAGCCCTTCACTCGTCATGGCTCGACTCCACCGCACCGGACCGGGTGCGGGTAAGCGTGATCGGTAGCCGATCGGGTCGACGAAAGTTGCCCGCCGGACGACGATCCGCAACTTTCGTCGACGGCGCTCCCCCGGCCGGTGCGGATCCGGCGCGGGCGCGCGGCCGAGCGGATACCGTGGCCGCGTGAAGGAATCCGGCGGCAGGCGCCCGCTCTGGCCGCGACCGGCCGACGGGCTCTGGCTGCTGGGCTCCGCGCTCGTGTTCGCGATGATCGACACCGGGCTGTTCCTGGCGTCGGGCCCGAGCCCCGGCGCCCTCGGGCCGTACGCGCCCCTGGTGCTGCAGCTGGTCTGCGACTTCTCCGTGGTGCTGCTGCTGCGGTTCCCCGCTCAGATCACGAGCCTGCTCGTGGTGGTCGCGCTGGCGATGCTGGCGTCCGACCTGTTCTCCCCCGGCCTGCTGGTGCCGGCCGTCCAGCCGACGCTGATGACCGTGCCGACGATCACCCCGGTCGTGCTCACCCAGGCCGCCCGGCTGATGGACCGCAGGCGGCTGCTGTGGCTGGCCGGGGTGCTCGCGCTGCTGGCGACGCGGCCGTGGGACCCGGCCTGGAACACCACCCCGTTCGGGCTGCTGGCCACCGCGCTGCCGGTGGCGATCTCGATGTACTACGAAGCCCGGCGCCAGCTGCTGCGGTCCCTGCGCGACCGCGCCGACCGCGCCGAGCGCGAGCAGCACCTGCTCGCCGAGCAGGCCCGCGCGGAGGAACGGCGGCGGCTCGCGGGCGAGATGCACGACGTCGTCACCCACCGGCTGAGCCTGATGGTGCTGCACGCGGGCGCGCTGGGCGTCACGTCGGCGGACCCGGCCGTGCGCACCGCGGCCGAGGACATCCGCCGCGAGGGCGTGTACGCGCTGGACGAACTGCGCGACCTCGTCGGTGTCCTGCGCAATGGCGCCAACACCGAGCCACTGGCTGGGTCGCCGGCGACGGCCCCGGCCCCGGCCCCCGTCGGCGACCCGGCCGGACTGGTCGCCGAGTCCGTCGCGATCGGGGTGGCGACGGAGCTTTCGGTGACCGGCGACCCCGGCACGGTCTCCCCGACGATCGCGCGCACGGCGTACCGCGTGGTGCAGGAGGCGCTGACGAACGTGCGCAAGCACGCGCCGGGCTCGTCGGCCGAGGTCTCGCTGCGCTATCACCCGGGCGGGCTCGACGTGCGGGTCACCAGCACCCGCGGCACCCGGCCGCCCGACCCGGCGCTGGCCGGTTCCGGCTCGGGCGCCGGGCTGAGCGGGCTGCGGCAGCGGGTGGAGCTGGTCGGCGGGCGGCTCGAGGCCGGGCCCGCACCGGCCGGCGGGTTCTCCGTCGGTGCGATACTGCCCGCCTACGTCCCGACGAAGGAGGGTCTCCCGCGGTGATCACGGTGGTCGTGGCCGACGACGAGCCGATGGTCTGCGCCCACCTGCGGACGATCCTCGGCTCGGCCGGCGACATCGACGTGGTGGCCCAGGCCCAGGACGGCGCCGAGGCCGTGGAGGCGGTCGTCCGGCACCGGCCGCGGGTGGTGCTGATGGACCTGCGGATGCCCGGCGTCGACGGGCTGACCGCGATCGAGCGCATCACCGCCCTGCCGGACCCGCCCGCGGTGGTCGCGCTGACGACGTTCGACGCCGACACGTACGTGATCCGCGCGCTGCGCGCCGGCGCGTCGGGCTTCCTGGTCAAGTCGACGCCGCCGGAGGACCTGATCGGATTGGTGCGCGTGGCCGCCGACGGGCACACGGTGCTCTCCCCCTCGGCCGCCCGCCGGCTCGTCGCGCTGTCCTCGGACGGCCGCGAACGCGGCGACGACGCCCGCCGCCGCACCGCGGGCCTGACCGAGCGCGAACGCGATGTGCTGGCCTGCCTGGGCGAGGGACTGTCCAATGCGGACATCGCCGCCCGGCTGCACCTGGCCGAGGCAACGGTGAAGAGCTACGTCTCGCGGATGCTGGTGAAGCTCGAATGCGCCAACCGCACCCAGGCGGGGCTGCTCGCGCACGAAGCGGGGCTCGTCGCGCGCTGACGTAGGGCCCTGAAGGCCACCTTGAGGGCATATCCGACCCTCATGGTGGCCTTCAGGGCACGCCGCCCGCTGGGGAGCGACGAGGGAAGGTCAGGCTGACGCGGGGGTGTGCTCCGCGTCGAAGGCCTCGCGGGCCGCCGAGACCTGGTCCATGTTGCGGCGGGCCCAGCGGTCCAGCAGCTCCAGCGGCTCGGACAGGTTGCGGCCCAGCGTGGTCAGCTCGTACTCCACCCGCGGCGGGATCACCGGGTACGCGGTGCGGGTGAGGATGCCGTCGCGGACCAGGCTGCGCAGGGTCTGCGTGAGCACCTTCTGCGAGATGCCCTCGACGCGCTTGCCGACCTGGGTGAAGCGCAGCGGGCCGTCCACGAGGGCGCCGACGATGAGCACCGTCCACTGGTCGCCGATGCGGTCGAGCAGCTGCCGGGTCGGGCAGTCGCGGTCGTACGGGTTCCCCAGCATGCAGCCGCTCCTCACTTTCCCATGGAGAGTAACAGCCTCAGGCGGACTCCAGCAGCGCCGTGAACAGCACGCGCAGGTGCCGCCGGGCGCGGCCCCAGCGGGCCTCCAGGTCCTCCTGGTCGCGGGTGGCCCAGCTGGCGATGAGGATGCCGCGGATCACGTCCATGGCGGTGTACACGGAGTGCAGGAACTCGCCGTGGTTCGCCTGCTCCGGCAGCACGGCCCGGCCGAACGCGACCAGGCTCTCGGTGGCGATCGGCTCGACCAGCGCCATCTGGCGGCGCAGCTCGTCGTCCGTGCGCGAGGCGACCCACAGCTCGACGGTCGCGGTGAAAACCGGGCCCTGGTGCATCTCCCAGAGCAGCTGCAGCGCGTCGCCGACCGGGTCGGCCGACGCGCGCAGCCGGTCCAGCTCGGCCATCGCGACCTCGGTGCGCTTCTCCGCGAGGTGACGGATCGCGGACGTGACGAGGTCGGCCTTCGTCGGGAAATGGTGCACCTGCGCGCCGCGCGTGACCCCCGCGCGGACGGCGACGCGGGTGGTCGTGGTGCCCGCGTAGCCGTACTCGACCAGGCAGTCGATGGTCGCGTCGAGCAGCCGCACCCGCATCGCGGCGCTGCGCTCCTCCTGGGTGCGGCCGGTGGTCCCCCGTCGTGGCGCTGACATGCGCCTACTCTATTTGCCGGGTGCCACCCCGGCCGCATTGGTCGCCGCAACGAGGCCCCGCACCGCGCGGGTGACGAACCGGCCCAGCACCAGCCGCCCGGGTTCCAGCGCGATGACCTCCTCGCACGAGCGGGTGCGGCCGGTGCGGAACAACCGCAGCGCAGGTTTCATGCATCGAACCCTCTTGACTTGACGTTTTCCTGCATTCAGGATGCATCTCATGCAGGACGAAGCCAAGGTGAGCGAGCTGGACCGGCGGATCGTCTCCGCGTTGCAGCTCAATGGGCGGGCGTCGTGGGGCGCGATCGCGCGGCACGTCGGGACGAGCGAGTCCACGGTGCTGCGCCGGGCCGGGCAGCTGACCGAAAGCGGGCAGCTGCGGGTGATCGGCGTCATCGACGTGCTGCGGTGCGGCCTGGGCGTGCCGGTGCTGACGCGGCTGCGGTGCCGTCCCGGCACGGCCGCGGCGGTCACCGAGGCGCTGGCCGCGCGGCCCGACGTCCGGTACGCCACCATGCTCGCCGGCAGCGCCGACTGCACGGCCGAGTTCGTGCTGCCGACCTACCAGGACGTCGTCCGCCTGCAGCTCGACGGCTTCCCGGCGGCCGAGCACCTGCGTGACGCCGAGACGTTCGCGGTGATGCGCACGTTCACCTCCAACCACGACTGGGACTCCGGCGAACTGGCCCCGGAGGCCGTCGCCGAGCTGCGCGGGGCCGAGGTCCGGCCGTTCGAGGAGCAGCACTGGGAACGGCCGCCGGAGCAGCTCGACGAGCTGGACCTGGCGATCTGCGCCGCGCTCGGCGAGGACGGGCGGCTGTCGTTCAAGGAGGTCTCCCGGCATGTGGGCACCAGTGAGTCCACTGTGGCCCGTCGCGTCGACTCGCTGGTGCGCCGTGGCTGCCTGCGCTTCCGCACGCTCGCCGAGCCCGCGATGTTCGGCTACGCGCTGGAGTTCATGCTCTGGCTTTCGGTGCTGCCCAAGGACCTCGACCGCGCGGGCCAGCAGCTGGCCGCGCATCCCGGTACCAAATACCTGTCCGCCACCACCGGCCGGTTCAACCTGGTCGGCCAGATCGTGCTGCGCCACTACGGCGAGCTGTACCGCCACACCACCGACGTCGTCGGCGCGCTGCCCGGGCTCCGGGAGGCCGACGTGACCCTGCAGGTCTCGACCCTGAAACGCGCCTGGGCGCCGACGCCGGAGCCCCAGGCCAGCTTGGAGGACGCATGACGGAGCAACCGTGGTTGTGGGACGAGCGGACCTGGCGGGGGCACGTCGAGCGCGTCCGCGCCGGGCGATCGCTGCGCCCGGCCGCGTGGCCCGGCGGGGCGAAGGTGGCGGTGGCGCTGTCCTTCGACTCCGACCACGAGACCCCGGCCCTGCGTGACGGCGAGGTGCTGCCCGGCAAGCTCGCGCAGGGCGAGTACGGCGCGCGCGTCGGCGTCCCGCGCATCCTCCGCCTGCTGGAGCGCTTCGGCGCGCCGTCCTCGTTCTTCGTGCCCGCCGTTTCGGCCCTGCTGCACGACGGCGAGGTCAAGTCCTATGTGGACGCCGGGCACGAGGTCGCGCTGCACGGCTGGATCCACGAGCGCAACACCGCGCTGACCGCCGAGGAGGAGCGCGACCTCGCCTTCCGTGCCGCGGACGTGCTGGAGCGCCTGGCCGGCACCCGCCCGGTCGGCATCCGCACGCCGTCGTGGGACTTCTCCGCGCACACCCTCGACATCACGCGTGAGCTGGGCCTGAAGTACGACTCGTCGCTGATGGCCGACGACGAGCCGTACGAGCTGCTCGCCGACGGGAAACCGACCGGGATCGTCGAGCTGCCGGTGGAATGGATCCGCGACGACGCGCCGTACTTCATGATGGACCGGTTCGCCTCGCTGCGGCCGTACACGCCGCCGCGCGGGGTGCTGACCATCTGGCGCGACGAGTTCGACGCCGCGTACGCCGAGGGCGGCCTGTTCCAGCTCACCATGCACCCGCACATCATCGGGCACCGCTCGCGCCTCGCCGTGCTCGCCGAACTGCTCGAGTACATCAGCGGCCACGACGGCGTGTGGTTCGCCACGCACGCCCAGGTCGTCGACCACGTCCTGACCGCGGCCGGGGAGCAGCCATGACCACCGTTTCGTCCACATCGGACTCGTCCACATCAGATACGGCCGCGGCCACGCACCGGCTGAACCCGCAGCAGCGCAAGGCGATCTTCGCGGGTGCCATCGGCAACACCGTCGAGTGGGTGGACTGGGCCGTCTACGCCACGTTCGCCCCCGTCTTCGCCGGCCAGTTCTTCGCCGGTGGCAACGACACCACGGCACTATTGTCCACATTGGCCGTGTTCGCCGTCGGGTTCGTGATGCGCCCGGTCGGCGGCGCGGTGCTCGGCGCGTATGCCGACCGGCACGGCCGCAAGAAGGGCCTCACGCTCACCATCTCGCTGATGGCCGGGGCGTCGATCGTCATCGCGGTGTGCCCGACCTACACCCACATCGGCGTCGCGGCGCCGATCGTGCTGCTGCTCGCCCGGCTCGTGCAGGGCTTCTCCGCGGGCGGCGAATTCGGCTCCTCGTCGGCGTTCCTGATCGAGTCGGCCGCCGCCGGGCGGCGGGCGTTCGCCGGGTCCTGGCAGCAGGTGTCGGTGGGCGCGGGCTCGCTCATCGCGGCGCTGCTCGGCACGATCCTCAACTCCACACTGTCCGATTCGGACCTGCACGGCTGGGGCTGGCGGCTGGCGTTCGGCCTCGCCGGGCTGCTCGGGCTGGTCGGGCTGTGGCTGCGGCGGTCGGTGCACGAGACCGAGGCGTTCACCCGGATCCACAAGGGACCGCGGCGCAACGCGCTCGTCGCGATGGTCCGCGACCACCCGGGCGCCGCGCTGCGTGTGGCCGGAGTGACCATCGCCGGCACGCTGATCTACTACGTGTGGGTCACCTACATGCCGACGTACGCGCACCTGTCCACCGGCATCCCGCTCAAGACCGCGCTGCTGGCCAACACCCTCGCCATGGTCGTGTTCATCGTGTTGCTGCCCTTCGGCGGGCTGCTGTCCGACCGGATCGGCCGTAAGCCGACGATGACGGTGTTCGCCGGCGGGTTCCTCGTGTTCGCCTGGCCCGCGTTCCACTTCCTGGCCAACGGGTTCTGGAGCGTTTTCGTGATCGAGCTGATCGGCCTGGTGCTGATCGTCGGCTACTCGGCCAACTGCGCGGTGGTCATGGCCGAGCAGTTCCCGGCGGAGGTGCGGACCACCGGCATCGGCCTGCCGTACGCGCTGGCCGTGGCGATCTTCGGCGGCACCGCGCCGTACGTCACGACCTGGCTCAACGCCAACCACCACGGCGATCTCGTGTGGGTGTACGTCGCGGTCGCCGCGCTGATCGGCGTCGCGGTGTACCTCACCATGCCGGAGACCAAGGGTAAGGAACTCTAGTGCGCAACGTGCTCGTCACCGGCGCCGGCGGCGGGATCGGGGCCGCGATCGCGGACCGGTTCGCCGCCGCGGGCGCCCGGCTGGCCCTGTCCGACCTCCGCCCGGCGGAACTGTCCACAGTGGCCTCGCGGCTGCGGGAGAAACACGGCGCCGACGTCGTCGAACTGCCGGGCGACCTCGCGGACGCCGGTTACGCGGAAGGGCTCGTCGACCGCGCCGGCCCGGTGGACGTGCTGGTCAACGCCGCGGGCATCTACCCCGCGACCCCGCTGCTGGAGATGACGGCGGCGACCTGGGACCGGGTGCAGGACGTCAACGTGCGCGCCGCGCTGCTCACCACTGTCGCGTTCGGACGGCAGCACGTGGCGAACCGGATGCCGGGCGCCGTGGTGAACATCTCCTCGGGCGCGGCCACCCGCGCCCGGCCCGGCGCCTCGCACTACGCGACGTCGAAGGCCGCGCTGGAGATGGTCACCAAGGCGTGCGCGGTGGAACTCGGCGGCCACGGCATTCGCGTGAACGCCGTCAGCCCCGGTTTTGTCACTGTGGACAGTGAAGCCAACCCCGTCACCGAGTCCTACGCCGCGGCCGTGTCGGTGAACCCGCTCGGCCGTCGCGGTGAGCCGGGTGAAATCGCCGACGCCGTGTTCTGGCTCGCCGGTGACGAGGCCCGCTGGATCACCGGCGCGGTGCTGCGCGTGGACGGCGGCTCGACCGCGGGCGCGGCCGGGCTGCCATTGCACTGGTCCGGGGAAACGGTTGTACAGCAAGGAGAGCACGATGTCAGGGTCTGACGAGCGCCGCGCCTACACGGTGGTGGGCGGCGGCGCGATCGGCGGGACGCTCGCGTTCCACCTCGCACGCGCCGGGCACCCGGTGGTGATCGTCGACGCCGATCCCGCGCACGTCACCGCGATCAGGGAGCACGGCCTGACGCTGCGGCGCCCGGACGGCGACCAGCGCGTGGACGTCCCGGCCTTCGTTCCGGACGAGGCGCCGCCGGAGCTGGGCCGGGTGCTGCTCGCGGTGAAGGCGCAGGCGACCGAGCCGGTGCTGCAGTGGCTGGAGCCGCGGCTGGCGCGCGACGGGTTCGTGGTGTCGCTGCAGAACGGGCTCAACGAGGCGCTGATCGCGTCGTTCATCGGCGCCGGTCGCACCGTCGGCGCGTTCGTGAACCTGTTCGCCGACGTGGCCGAGCCCGGGGTGGTACGTGACGGCGGGCTGGGCGCGCTGGTGGTCGGCGAGCCGGACGGCCGGATCACCGACCGCGTCGAGGAAGTCGTCGCCGACCTGCAGGCGTGGGGCTCGGCGAAGGCGACCGCCAACGTCGAGGGTTACCTGTGGTCGAAGCTCGGCTTCGGCGCGATGCTCACCACCACCGCGCTCGCCGACGCGCCGATGGCCGGCCTGATCGACCGGCACCGCCCGCTGATGCACACGATCACGGCGGAGGTGTTCTCCGTCGCGGGCTCGCGGACGCTGGAGGCGTTCGACCAGTTCGACCCGGCCGCGTACCAGCCGGGCGCCGCGGGCCGCGAGGCCGCGACCGACCGGCTGGTGGCCTGGCTGCGCACACAGCCGAAGGACCGCAGCGGGATCTGGCGCGACATCGCCGTCCGGCACCGTCCGGTCGAGGTGCACCACCACTACGCGCCGGTGCTGGAGGAGGCGGCCCGCCTCGGCGTCGAGGTGCCGCTGCTCTCGTCGATGCTCACCCGGCTGGCCGAGGTCGAGGCCGGCACCCCCATGTCCGAGGACCACCTGACCGAATTGGAGCGGCACCTGTGACCGGGATCCGGGACCTGCACGAGTGGGTGCGCGCGCACCGCGAAGACCTGCTCGCCGACCTTGCCGAGTACGTCGGCATCGAAACCCCCAGCGACGACAAGGAGAGCCTGAACCGCGGACTGTCCTGGGTGGACGGCTGGCTGCGCGAGCGGCTGGGCGATCCCGCGTCCGTGCGCGACGTCGGCGGCGGCCGCCACGGCGACATCAGGGTCTACGACTACCCCGGGTCCGGCAAGCAGCCCATCCTCCTGCTCTGCCATTACGACACGGTGTGGCCGCTGGGCACGCTCGCCGGGTGGCCGTTCACTGTGGACGGTGACCGGGCGAGCGGGCCGGGGGTCTTCGACATGAAGTCCGGGCTGGTGCACGCCGTGTGGGCGCTGCGCGCGCTCGACGCCGCCGGGCTCCCCCGCCCGGCCGTGCGGCTGGTGCTCAACGGCGACGAGGAGATCGGCAGCCCCGCGTCCCGCCCGGTGATCGAGGCGGCGGCCGCGGGCACCCGCGCGACGCTGGTGTTCGAGGCGAGCGCGGACGGCGCGGTCAAGACCGCGCGCAAGGGCGTCGGCCTGTTCCAGGTGCACGCGACCGGCGTCGAATCGCACGCGGGCCTCGACCCGGCGAAGGGCGCGAGCGCCGTCGACGAGCTGGCGCGCGCGATCCTGGCGCTGCACGCGCTGTCCGACCCGGCGGCGGGCACGACGGTGAACGTCGGCGTGATCTCCGGCGGCAGCCGCCAGAACGTGGTCGCGGGCTCGGCCAGGGGCGAGATCGACGTGCGCGTGACCAGCGCGCCGGAGGCCGCCCGGATCGACGCCGGCCTGGCCGCGCTGACCGCGCACGACCCCCGCGCGACGGTCGCCGTGGAGGGCGGCTGGAACCGGCCGGTGATGGAGCGCTCCGAGGCCATCGCGGGCCTGTTCGAGGTGGCCCGCGGGTTGGCCGCGGACCTCGGCGTCACCCTGCGCGAGTGCTCCGTCGGCGGCGCCAGCGACGGCAACTTCGTCGCCGCGCTGGGACACCCGGTCCTCGACGGCTTCGGCGCCGTCGGCGACGGCGCGCACGCCCGGCACGAGCACATCAGCGTCGAAGGCATGCTGGAACGCACCGCGCTGGCCGCGGCGGTGCTGCACCACCTCGGCGCCGCTTGAAGCGCCCCAATGTGGCGTTGGTTGCGTTGAACGCACCCAATGTGGCGTTCGGTGCGTTGAACGCACCGAACGCCACATTGGGGCGCATCGGGACCCGGCCGGCCCGAACGGGAGGTGAGCGGCGAGCCGGACGCGGAACGCCTTTACCGAACCCGAACATTCGCCCCACACCCCCCGAACACCGGGGCGCGAGGCTCCTTCCCGTACCCGGAAGACACCGGTCACGAGAAGGAGCACCGACCATGCGAGGAACCACCTGGACGCGGCGGCTGGCGCTGGCGGGCGGCGGGGTCGCGGCCGGACTGCTGGTGGTCACACCACTGGCGTCGGCGCAGAGCAGCCCGCCACCCGCGGCACCGTCGGCGGTCGCGCCGATCACGCTGAGCCCCGAGGAGTCGCAGCAGGTCTGCGGGGACTGGGTGCCGAAGCTGCAGAAGCGCACGCAGAACCTGACCGAGCGGATCAACGGCGGCGCCGAGGTGGCCGGGTCCGTGGCGAACCTGAAGGCCCGCGCGGCCGATCAGAAAGCCAAGGGCCACACCGCCGCGGCCGATCGGCTGCAGAAGCGCGCCGACCAGCGCCAGGGCCGGATCAGCCAGCTCGCCGACGCCAAGCAGAAGCTCGACGCCTTCGCCTCGGCGCACTGCAAGCCCGCGGGGACGAAGTGAGGACTGCGCGGTTCGCGGCCGCGGTCGGGGCGGCCGCGCTCGTGCTCCTAGGCGTCACCGCGTGCGACGACGGCGGCTCGGCCACGCCCAGCGGCGGGGCGGCGGCCACCAGCGAGCTGAACGGCATCCAGTCGACCCTCGACAGCATCGGCTCCGACATCGCGGGCGACGGCTCGCCGTGACCCGCGTAGCGTCTCCCCTCGACGTAGGCGTCTGAGGAGACGGGAGCCCGCATGGGGTCAGCTGGCCGCGGCCTCGTCCTCGTGGTGGAGGACGAGGCCGCGATCGCCGAACTCGCCGCGTTGTACCTGCGGCGCGACGGGTTCGGGGTGCACGTGGAGGCCGACGGCTCGGCCGCGCTCGCCACGATCCGGCGGCTCAAGCCGGTGGCCGTGGTGCTCGACATCGGGCTGTCCGGAATGGACGGTATCGAGATCTGCAAGGCGCTGCGCGCGGCCGGCGACTGGACACCGGTGCTGTTCGTCACCGCCCGGGACGACGAGCTGGACCGCTTGCTGGGCCTCGAGATCGGCGCCGACGACTACCTCACCAAGCCCTTCAGCCCGCGTGAGCTGGCCGCGCGCGTGCGCACCGTGCTGCGCCGCGCGTCCGGTGTGGCCGGGGCGGGCGAAACGCAGTCCTGCGGCAGTGTCCGCGTGGACGTCGGCGGGCGCCGGGTGTGGGCGGGCGAGCGGGAGGTGACGCTGACGTCGACCGAGTTCGACCTGCTCGCGCACCTGGTCCGCCACCGCGGCCAGGTGCTCTCGCGCGACCAGCTGCTCAGCGCGGTCTGGGGCTACGCCGCGGCGGCCGGCACGCGCACCGTCGACGTGCATGTGGCCCAGCTGCGCGCGAAACTCGGCGAGCACAGTCCGATCAGGACGGTCCGCAGCATCGGTTACGCGGCGGACGCCGGATGAGCGGGCGCCGGACCACCCTCGCCCTGCGGATCACTGTGGTGTGCCTGGCCGTGGCGGGGGTCGCGGTGATCGTGGCGGGCCTGGTGGCGGCCCGGCTGGTCCGCACCACCGGCGACACCGTGCTGCAGCAGTCCCTGAAGGCGCAGGCCGACGTCGTGGCCAGCCAGCTCGACCCGACCGGCATCGGCAACCGGCTCGGCGTCGGCAAGATGGCCGACGTGGTGCGAGGCCAGGGCATCGCGGTCGTCGTGCGGCGCCCGGGCGGGCAGGACGTCGGTGACGCCGTGCCGGTGCGCGCGGCCGTACGCGCCGGGCTGGCGTCCGGGCAGGACCGCTCGGTGCGGGTGACCGTCGACGCGCAGCAGTACCTCGTGGAGGTACGTGACGTCGGCGCCGCTGCGTTCGCGCTGGTCCAGCCCACTCGCAGCGGCGAAGGCACCCAACGCGCACTGGTGCGCAACATCGCGCTCGCGCTCGGGATCGGGCTGCTCGTGGCCGCGGTGGCGGGGTTCGTGAGCGGGCGGCTGCTGGGCCGTCCGCTGCGCCGCGCGGCGGCCGTCGCCGGGAGCCTGCGCACCGGACGGCGCGACGTGCGCGTGCCGGTGGAAGGCCCGGCCGAGGTCGCCGAGGTCGCGAGTTCACTGAACGCGCTGGCCGACGCGCTCGCCCACAGCGAGGCCCGGCAGCGCGAGTTCCTGCTGTCGGTTTCGCACGAACTGCGCACGCCGCTCACCGCGGTCACGGGCTTCGCCGAGGCGATCGCCGACGGCGTCGCCGAGGGCCCGGACGCGCGCCGCGCCGGGCAGACCATCCACCGTGAGGCCCAGCGGCTCGAACGGCTGGTCAGCGACCTGCTCGAACTCGCCCGCCTAGGCGCCGACGAGTTCCGCCTCGACCTCGCGACGCTCGACCTCACCGCGCTGGTCCGCGACTGCGCGGAGGTCTGGCAGCTGCGGTGCGAGCGCGAGAACGTGCCGCTGTCCGTCCAGGTCCCCGACGGCCCGGTGCCCGTGGTCGCGGACGCGCGGCGGCTGCACCAGGTCGTCGACGGGCTCGCCGAAAACGCCCTGCGCGCCACCCCCGCGGGCGCGCCGGTGGTCTTCGCCCTCACCGCGGGACCGGACGCGCGGCTGTCCGTGCGCGACGGCGGCCCGGGGCTCGCGCCGGAGGACTACGACGTGGCGTTCCAGCGCGGTGTGCTGAACGCCCGCTACCGGGACCGCCGCCCGGTCGGCTCCGGCATCGGGCTCGCCCTGGTGCACGGGCTCGTCACGCGGATGGGCGGCACGCTGACCGCGGGCCCGGCGCCGGAGGGCGGGGCGGCGTTCACGATCACCCTGCCGAGCGCAGCTGTGCCGATCCAAACTGGGCCGATCCCAACTGGGCCGCGCGGTCCGTGACGTCCATCAGCGCCCAGTGCTCGACGATCCGGCCCTCGCGCACGCGGATCATGTCCATGCTCGTCACCGAATAACGGCGGCCGGTGGCGGTTTCCGTGCCGGAGCTGGTGTAGCGGTTCACGGAGAACTCGCCTTCGCTGACGTTCTGGTCGACACGCACGGACAGGTCGCGGAGGCCGGGCGTGAAATCGCCGCGGGCCAGTGCGGCCCACTTCTCACGCCAGGCGTCGAGGCCCGTGTGGTCACCGCCCGCGCCGCCGCGGTGGTCGACGACGTCCGGGGCGATATAGCGGAGGCCTTCCTCGGTGAAGGCGTGCTCGACCACCAGGCGGTGCACCTCGGCCGCGCTCGGTTCCGTGTTCATGGCACCCCTTCCGGTTAAGTGGGGATGTCCCCGGCTAGCTCGCCGTACACTAAGCGGGGATGTCCCCGGTTGGCAAGGAGTGAGTGATGGCCAGGCAGCTCCGGGCGGACGCGCGCGACAACCACGCTCTTCTGCTCGCCGCCGCGAAGGAGGTCTTCGCCGAGGACGGGCCGGGGGCGCCGCTCGACCGGGTCGCGCGGCGGGCCGGCATCGGCAACGCCACGATGTACCGGCACTTCCCGAACCGCCGCGAACTGCTCGCCGCCGTCTACGCGGGTGAAGTCGACGCACTGCGCGCGGAAGGCGAGGCGCTGCTGTCGGCGCCGGACCCGGACGAAGCGCTGTACGAGTGGCTGCACCGGTTTGTCGAGCACGTCAAGGACAAACGCGACCTGGCACTGTCCATTTCGGACGACCCGGTCGAGCGCGAGGCCCGGTTCACCGCGTGGCACCAGACGATCACCACCACCGCGGCCGCCCTCGCTGCCCGGGCCCGCCTCGCCGACGACGTCGAACCGCTCGACCTGCTCCTGCTGGCCACCGGGATCGCGCTCTCGGGCGCCCCCGAGACCCGCACGGACCACCTGCTCACCCTGCTCCGCCGCGGCAGCACTCCGACCTGATTCCCACGAGGCAGACCGTTTCCGGATCAGCCGCATTGCGGTTCGCCGGACGATATCGGCCGCGACCGGCCCCGGCGCCACGTCGCCGCCGGCCGCGTGGTCCCGACTCGGTGAACCCGGTCACCGAGGCGTGGCGGGGCCCGGGCCCGGCGGCCACCGGCGGTTAGGCTGACCGGCGTGGAGATGCTGCACCTTCGTTACTTCGTGGCCGTCGCAGAGGAGCTGAACTTCTCCGCCGCCGCCCGCAGGCTGCACATGGCCGCGTCGCCGCTCAGCCAGCGGGTCAAGGACCTGGAGCACGAGCTGGGCCAGCAGCTGTTCGACCGCAGCACCCACCACGTCACGCTCACCCCCGCGGGCACCGCGCTGCTGCCGCTGGCGCGCGACATCCTGGAGCAGGTGAACGCCATCCCGTGGCGGCTGCGCGAGGCGACGAAACCCCAGCGCAGCACCGTGTTCCTCGGCATGCCCGCGGGCGTGCACCCGGATCTGCGCGACCGTGTGAACGCCCTCGCCGAGCGGGTCCGCGACCGGTTCGAGCTGAAGCGCTGGCCCGGCGCGAGCCCCGACCTGCTCGCCGCCGTGCAGGACGGGAAGCTGGCGCTGGCGCTGGCCCGGATGCCGGTCACCGACCCGGCGCTCGACGCGCTGCCGGTGATGACCGAGCGGCTCGGCGCCGTCGTCCCGGCCGACCAGTTCGCCGGGCGCGAGGCCGTGAGCCTGTCCGAGCTGGCCGGCTACGCCTACGTCGCCTCACCCGAGGAATCCACCCCGGCGTATTTCGAGCAGCTCGACCACCAATTGACCTCACTCGGCATCAAAAAACGGATCAAACTGTCCAATACCGGTTACGGCGGCGTTTCCGAAATCATTTCCTCCGGGCTCGCCTTCTCCATTTCCATGCTCGACGCGGCCAGCCCGATGCAGCTGTACCGGCTGGAGAACATGGCCGTGCTGCCGTTCACGGATTTCCGGCCCGAGCTGGACACCAACCTGGTCTGGCGACGTGACCGGGGCGACTCCGGCGACCTCGCGGAACTGGTCGCCGCCGCCCGCGAGGTCTTCGCCGAGCCGCTGACCAGCTGAAATAACCCAATAATGGTATGACCGCCGCAGTCATACCATTCTTCGCGACTCGATCATTCCCTTTCCCTGCATTCGCCACTAACTTCGGTGGCAGAGCAAGAAACCGCAGGCGTGAAAGGGAAGAAGATGGACGACACGAAGACCGCCGCCGGCCCGCTGGACGGGGTTCGGGTGATCGACCTCTCGACCGTGGTGATGGGCCCGTACGCGGCGCAGATCCTCGGTGACCTGGGCGCCGACGTGATCAAGATCGAGTCCCCCGCCGACACCGTGCGGGTCGGCCGGTACCGCACCACGCCGGGGATGACCCCGCTCAACCTGAACGTGAACCGCAACAAGCGCAGCGTCGCCCTCAACCTGAAGGACGCCGGCGAGCGCGAGCAGGCGCTGGCGCTGATCGAGACCGCCGACGTGCTGATCACCAACATGCGCCCCGGCGCGCTGGCCCGGCTCGGCCTGGACTACGACCAGGTCGCCGCCCGCAACCCGCGCCTGGTCTACGCCCACGCGCAGGGCTTCCGCAGCGACTCCGACCGGGCCGGCAACGCCGCCTACGACGAGACCGTGCAGGCCGCGTCCGGGCTGGTCGACATCGCGAACCGCGCGATCGGCAAGCCGGTGTACCTGCCGACGATCCTCGGCGACAAGGTTTCGTCGCTGACCATCGCCTACAGCGTGCTCGCCGCGCTGCTGCACCGCGACAAGACCGGTGAGGGCCAGCAGGTCGAGATCCCGATGACCGACACGCTGATCGCGTTCAACCTGGTCGAGCACCTCGCCGGGCACGTGTTCGAGCCGGCCGAGGGCCCGACGGGCTTCCCGCTGTCGATGTCTAAGGGCCACCGCGCCGCGCCCACCAAGGACGGCCTCGCCTGCGTGATCCCCTACAACCCGCAGAACTTCCGCGACTTCTTCGCCGCGGCGGGCCGGCCGGACCTGGCCGGGGACCCGCGGGTGAACGGCGAGGCGATCGACAACGCCGACGTCGACGCGCTCGCGGAGCTGATCGACGAGTGCGCCCCGGCGCTGACCACCGCCGAGTGGGCCGAGGCGTGCGCCAAGCACAGCATCCCGATGGCCCCGGTGCTGGAGCTGGACCAGGCGCACGAAGACGCCTACGTCCGCGAAGGCCACCTGCTCGACACCGTCGAGCACCCGACCGAGGGCACCATCCGCACGGTCGGGATCCCGGTGCGGTTCTCCGCCACCCCGGCCTCGATCCGCCGCCAGGCGCCCGTCGCGGGCCAGGACACCGAAGCCGTGCTGGCCGAGCTGGCGAACCGCTGAACCCCTCGTGAGTGTCTATGACGGTTCTAACCGTCTTCAACACTCACAAGTCTTGAGACAGAAGAGAAGTGAAGTCATGAGCACCGAAGTGCGCACCGAGCGGATCGGCGGGACCCTGCTGATCACGATCGACCGGCCGAAGGCCCGCAACGCCGTGAACGCGGCGGTCGCGGCCGGGCTGGCGGAAGCACTGGACACCCTGGAGGCCGACCCCGAACTGCGGGCCGGCGTCCTCACCGGCGCCGACGGCACGTTCAGCGCCGGCATGGACCTCAAGGCCGCGCTGGCCGGCGAGTCCCCGGAGATCCCGGGCCGCGGGTTCGGCGGGCTGACCGAGGCCGCGCTGACGAAGCCGCTGATCGCGGCCGTCGAGGGCTGGGCCATGGGCGGCGGCTTCGAGCTGGCGCTCGGCTGCGACCTGATCGTCGCCGCCGAAGACGCGCGCTTCGGCCTGCCCGAGGTCAAGCGCGGCCTGATCGCCGCGGGCGGCGGGGTGATCCGGCTGCCCAAGCGGATCCCGCACCACCTGGCCATGGAGCTGCTGCTCACGGGCGAGCCGGTGACCGGCCGCCGCGCGGGCGAGCTGGGCCTGGTCAACCGGGTGGTCCCGGCGGGCGACGCGGCCGGTGTCGCGCTGCAGCTGGCCGAAGGGCTCGCGGTGAACGCCCCGCTGGCGCTCGCCGCCGTGAAGAAGATCGTGCGCGCCGCCGACGGCGTGCCGGACGCCGACGCGTTCGCCGCGCAGCGCGAGGAAATGGGGCCGCTGATGGCCTCGGCCGACGTCCGCGAGGGCATGACCGCCTTCGCCGAGCGCCGCGCTCCGAAGTGGACGGGACGGTAGGAAACCATGAAGGAATCGGAAGTCCGGCAGCACGTCACCACCCCGCTGGTGAACCCCGCGTTCGCGCCGGTCGTGCCGCGGTTCACCGACCGCGAGTACCTGAACATCGTCTACCGCACCGACCCCGACGCCCTGCGCGCCGTCGTCCCGGAGCCGCTTCGCTTCGATGAGCCGCTGGTGCGCTTCGAGGTGATGAAGATGGGCGACGTCAGCGGTTACGGCCCGTACACCGAGTCCGGCCAGGCGATCCCGGTCGTCCTCGACGGCGAGCACGGCGAGTACCTGCACGCGATGTACCTCGACAACTTCCCGGCCACCGCGTCCGGCCGCGAGGTCAGCGCCTACCCGAAGACCATCGGGGCGCCGAACCTCTATGTCGACAACGGCGCCCTCGTCGGCACGCTCGACTACGGCAGCCTCCGCGTCGCCACCGCGACCATGGGCTACAAGCACAACCGGCTCGACGCCGCCGACGCCACCGCCCAGATCACCGTGCCGACGTTCATGCTCAAGACGATCCCGAACTACGACGGCTCGCCCCGGGTGATGGAACTCGTCCGCACCGAGATCACCGACGTGGTCGTCAAGGAGGCCTGGACCGGCCCCGCGCGGCTGCAGCTGTTCGAGCACGTGCTCGCGCCGCTGGCCGACCTGCCGGTGCTCGAGGTCGTCTCCGCGAGCCACATCATCACGGACCTGACCCTCGCCCCGGTCAAGCCCGTCCACGACTACCTGACGGGAGCACAGCGATGAGCACGGAATTCCAGACTGCCGCGGTGATCGGCGCCGGCACCATCGGCCTGTCCTGGACGGCGCTGTTCGCCGGCCACGGCCTGACCGTCCGGGTGAGCGACCCGCGGCCGGACCTGGCCGAGGCAGTGGCCGAGGCGCTGGCCGAGTTCACCCCGCACCTCGCCGCCCGTGGCCTCGACGTCGACGGCCTGGCCGGGCGGGTGCAGCTCGCCGGCAGCGTGGCCGAGGCGGTCCGCGGCGCCGACGTGGTGCAGGAGAACGGGCCGGAGAACGTCGAGTTCAAAAAGGACCTGTTCGCCACCCTGGTGGCCGAGGCGCCGGCGCACGCGCTACTGCTCAGCTCGTCGTCCGCGATCCCGGCCACGGCCTTCACCGGCGGCTTGCCCGACGCGTCGCGAGTCCTGATTGGACACCCGTTCAACCCGCCGCACCTGATCCCGCTCGTGGAGGTCGTGCCCGGTGAGCGCACCAGCGAAGATTCGGTTCAGGCGGCCGTGGACTTCTACACCTCCCTCGGCCGGGTCCCGGTGGTGGAGCGCAAGGAGATGCCCGGCTTCGTCGGCAACCGGCTGCAGAACGCGCTGAACCGCGAGGCGATCTACCTGGTCGAGCAGGGCGTCGTCACCCCCGAGGACATCGACGCCGTGATGACGAACTCGCTCGGCGTCCGCTGGGCCACGGTCGGGCCGTTCCTCGGCTCGCACCTGGGCGGCGGCCCCGGCGGCTACCGGCACATGGCCGAGCACATCGGCGTGTCGATGAAGAAGATGTGGGACGGGCTGGGAAACCCGGCCCAGGGCCCCGAAGAAACCGAACGGCTCATCGAAGCCGTGGAAAAGGCTTACGGCTCCTCCACGTACTCGGAACTCGCCGGGACGCGTGACCGCAAGCAGCTCGCTGTTCTGTCCGCCTTGGCTGTGTCTTCCGGGGCCGAGCCCCAGACCCCAGCCGGGGGGCAAGCCCCCCTGGACCCCCGAACTGCCACAGACGAGGAGGAGAACTGACATGACCACCACCCTCGAAGACCAGCTCGTCGCCGACTTCTACGACTACGAGACCCTGCTCTCGGACGAGGAGCGCAAGCTGCTGCTCCAGGCGCGGACCTTCATGCGCGACGAGGTCAAGCCGCTGGTGAACGAGAACTGGGCCGCGGGCACGTTCCCGAAGGAGCTGATCGGGAAGTTCCGCGAGAGCGGGCTGGCCGGCCTGCCCTACGAGGGGTACGGCGAACACCGCCCGGCGGTCAGCAACCTGCTCACCGGCCTGATGGCGATGGAGATGAGCCGCACCGACGCTTCGGTCGCCACCTTCTTCGGTGTCCACAACGGACTCGCGATGTACTCGATCTACGCGGGCGGCAGTCAGGAGCAGCGGGACCGCTGGCTCCCGGAGATGGCCGCGATGGACAAGATCGGCGCGTTCGCGATGACCGAGCCGCTCGGCGGTTCAGACGTCGCGGGCGGCATGCGCACCACTGCCCGGCGCGACGGTGACAGCTGGATCCTCAACGGCGCCAAGCGCTGGATCGGCAACGCGACCTTCGCCGACTACGTGGTGGTCTGGGCGCGCGACGAAGAAGACAACAACGTCAAGGGTTTTGTGGTCGAGAAGGGCACCCCGGGCTTCTCGCCGGTGAAGATCGAGGGCAAGATCGCGTTCCGCATCGTCGAGAACGCCGAGATCACCCTGACCGGCGTCCGCGTGCCGGAGGCGAACCGCCTGCAGGGCATCGATTCCTTCCGCGACGTCGCGGAGATCCTGCGCGCCACCCGCGGCGGGGTCGCCTGGCAGGCGCTGGGCGTGATGATCGGCGCGTACGAGCTGGCGCTGGACTACGCCAAGGAGCGCAAGCAGTTCGGCCGCCCGATCGCCCGGTTCCAGCTGGTGCAGGACCTGCTCGTGAAGAGCCTCGGCAACATCACCGCTTCGTGGGGCATGCTGGTGCAGCTGGCCCGCCTGCAGGACGCCGGGATCTTCAAGGACGAGCACTCCTCGCTGGCCAAGGCGTTCGTCACCTCGCGGATGCGTGAGGTCGTGGCCTGGAGCCGTGAGATCTTCGGCGGCAACGGGATCGTGCTGGACTACGACATCGCCCGGTTCTTCGCCGACGCGGAGGCGATCTACTCCTTCGAGGGCACCCGTGAGATGAACACCCTCATCGTCGGCAAGGCGATCACGGGGCAAAGCGCTTTCGTGTGACCAAAAGCTCGTGAGTGTTTAGGACGGTTAGAACCGTCATAAACACTCACGAGCCGTTGGGGTCAGTTCACGCAGCCGGTGGCGTTCGACGTCACCGGCTGCTGCGGCGTTCCCGGAACCCCGCTGGACGGCGGTGTCGCGGACTCGGTCACCGCAATCGGCCGGACGCCGCCGTTGTTGTGACCGGCCGAAGGCGGCGTGGTCGCGGTGCCGGTCTCGCCGCCGGCACCGGCGGCGGAGCTGGCCGCGGACCCGATCTGGTCCTGCACGAACGCCTTGACCTGCGCCGGGTTGACCTTCACCGCGTCACCGTCGGACGGGGTCGCCAGTGAGAGGCTCTGCACCGGGATGGTGACGAAGCCGATCGAGCCCGAGCTGATGCCGTGCAGCTGCTGGGCGAAGCTCAGGATGTCCCAGCCCTGGTCCAGCACCACGGAGCCCTGCAGCGCGTCGACGAGCGCGGTGAGCTGCGACGGGTTGGTGAGCGTGCCGGAGCTGAGCACGTTCTTGGCCATGCCGGCCAGGAACGCCTGCTGGCGGGCGATCCGGTCCAGGTCGCCGTTGGGCAGGCCGTGGCGCTGCCGGACGAAGGCGAGCGCCTGCGCGCCGGACAGCGTCTGCGGGCCGGCCGGGAAGTTCGCGCCGGAGTAGCTGTCGTTCACCGGCGCCTTGAGGCACACCTGCACCCCGCCGACGGCCTGGCTGAGCGCGGCGAACCCGGCGAGGTTCACGGCCGCGTAGTGGTTGATGGTCAGCCCGGTGAGCTCCTGGACGGCGGCGATCGCGGACTTCGCGCCCTCGGCGTCGGCCGCGACCTCCAGCTGCGGGCCACTGAGCCCCTGGGACTGCAGGTGCGAGCGCGAGGCGGCGCGGGCGCGGCTGTACGCGGAGTTGATCTTGTGCTTGCCGAACCCCGGAACGTCCACATAGGAGTCGCGCGGGATGGAGATCGCCGTGGCCGCCGCGCCGCCGACCGGCACGTGCACGACGATCATGGTGTCGGTGGTGTCGCCGCCGTCGTCGCCGCTGCCGGCGTGCAACGCGTCGAGCACGTTCTGTGGCAACGGGTTACCGTTCGAGTCGGTGCGCGAGTCGAGCCCGACGAGCAGGATGTTCTGCGCGACCTTCAACGGCTCACCGGCGGGCGAATCGGGCAACTGGGCGGAAGGCGGGATGATGTCGGCCGTGACGATGCCGGCGTCCAGCCGGTTCAGCTGCGCCCAGGCGTACCCCGAGGCGGCCAGAACCAGTGTCGACACCACGCCCACCGCGACGCGGCGACCTACGCGGCTGCCCCGAGACGTGACCGGCACGGCGGATTCCCCTTAGCTTGGCGAAGATGTGAGCCCCTGTCTTCGAGGATCACCGCGTTAGCTGGGAATAAGCTGAGAATCCTGTCGTAAAGATGTGATGGAGCCCGTTCGGCGCAGCCTTTGTGACCGGCACGACAGGACTTCGCAACACGGTGTGCCGCTTCGGGTACGGGGAGTTCCGCCACCGGGCCGGACCGTGTTAACGGGAGATTTCGCGCTCCCCGCACGGAATGTGGCTGCCGGGGCTGATGGGACCGCGGCTCAGCGCGGCATCCGCCGCCACACCGCGCGCGGGAGCAGACGCAGCACCGCGAACGCCAGTCGCAGCACGCCCGGCACCCAGACGACCCCGCGGCGTCGCCGGAGTGCGGCCACGGTGGCGTCCGCGACCTGATCCGGCGTGCTGGAGAACGGCGCCGGTGTCATGCCCTCGGTCATCCGGCCGATGACAAAGCCCGGCCGCACCACGAGGAGGTGCACGCCGGTGCCGTGGAGGGCGTCGGCGAGGCCGGACGCGAAGCCGTCGAGACCGGCCTTTGCCGAGCCGTAGACATAGTTGGCGCGGCGGACGCGGATGCCGGCCACCGAGGAGAACACCACGAGGCTGCCGGAACCCTGCGCGCGCAGCAGTTCCGCCGCGTGCGTGAGGACGGCGACCTGCGCGACGTAGTCGGTGTGCACGATCGCGGCGGCGTGCGCGGCATCGGCCTCCGCGCGGGACTGGTCGCCGAGGATGCCGAAGGCCAGCACCACCACGTCCAGCGGGCCGTGCTCGGCGATCAGGCCGTCGAGGAACGGGCGGTGCGCGGCGAGGTCGTCGGCGTCGAAGTCCGCGGTCACGACGGCCTCGGCGCCCGCCGAACGCAGGGCCGTCACCTGCGCCGACAGATCCGCGCCCGGCCGCGCGGCCAGCACGAACCGCCGCGCCCCGCCCGCGGCCAGCCGCGACGCGACCGCCGTCCCGATCTCGCTCCGGCCACCCAGCACCAGCACTGTTCCGCTCACGCGCGGCAGTCTGCCAGCCCCCGGCCGGCCCCTACCGGGTGGCCTGCTTCACAAACTGCAACTTTGCAGAACGTGCAAGTTTCCCGCTACCCTGGTCCGCATGCCCCCCGCCGGCCTGCGCGAGCGCAAGAAGCTCGAAACCCACCGGACGCTCGCCACCATCGCCGTCCGGCTGGTCGGCGAGCGCGGTCTGGACCACGTGACGGTCGAGGACATCGCCGCCGAGGCCGGGGTCTCCGCGCGCACCTTCTTCAACTACTTCGCGTCCAAAGAGGACTCCGTGGTGATCGCCTACGCCGACCACGCCGAGCGCGCCCACCGGATGGTCGGCCGCATCACCGCGCAGCCGGCCGGGATCGGCGCCCGCGACGCGCTGGTCGCCGCGCTGCGCGAGGACCTGGCCGAAATCGCCGGGCACCGCGACGAGTGGCTCACCCGGATCCGGATCATCAAGGAGAACCCGGGCCTGACGCTGCGGGCGATGTCGCTCAGCTCCGAAGCCGTCGAGCCGATCGTCGCCGCCATCGCGCGGCGCAGCGGCACCGACCCGGCGAAGGACGTGTTCCCGTCGCTGCTGCTGAGCGCGATCGGCGGCGCGATGAACGCCGCCCTGATGCTCTGGCGCGACCTCGGCGGCCGGCGCCCGCTGCTCGAACTCTTCGACGAGGCCGTCGCGGCACTGGCCACCGGGCTCGCCGACCCGCGCTGAACGACCGGCACCGAACGACCGGCACTGGCCGACCCGCACCGAAAAGCTCCGCTTCATCCGCGCTACCGAGGGGATCACCGTGTCCGTATCCGAAGCCGAGGCGCCCGGCGCGTCGGCCGTGATGAGCCGGCAGCAGGTGCTGCAGGCGATGTCCGGGCTGATGATGGGCATCTTCGTCGCCATCCTCGCCTCCACCGTGGTCGCGAACGCGCTGCCGCGGATCGTGTCCGAGCTGGGCGGCTCGCAGGCGTCCTACACCTGGGTGGTGACCACGGAGCTGCTCGCGATGACGGCGACGGTTCCGTTGTGGGGCAAGCTTTCCGACCTGTACAACAAGAAGCTGCTGATCCAGCTCTCGCTCGGGCTGTTCGTGGTCGGCTCGCTGGTGGCCGGGTTCGCGCCGAACATCGAGCTGCTGATCGTCAGCCGCGTCGCGCAGGGCATCGGCGGCGGCGGGCTGACGGCGCTGGCCCAGGTGATCATGGCGGCGATCGTCTCGCCGCGGCAGCTGGGCAAGTTCTCCGGCATCTTCGGCGCCGTCTTCGCCGTGGGCACCGTCGCGGGGCCGCTGATCGGCGGCGTCATGGTGGACACCTCGTGGCTCGGCTGGCGCTGGTGCTTCTTCCTCGGTGTCCCGTTCGCGGTCGCCGCGATCCTGCTGCTGCAGCGCACGCTGAAGCTGCCGACGATCCGGCGGGACGCGAAGGTGGACTATCTCGGCGCGTTCCTGATCATGCTCGGGGTGTCCACCCTGCTCGTCTGGTCCTCGCTGGCGGGCACCGAGTTCGCCTGGGGCTCCTGGCAGACGGCGGTGCTCGTGCCGGCCGGGCTGGCCGTGCTCGCGCTGGCGGTGTTCGTGGAGACGAAGGTGCCGGAGCCGATCATCCCCCTGAAGCTGTTCCGCAACCGCACGGTCACGCTCACCACCGTCGCGAGCTTCCTCGTCGGCGTGGCGATGTTCGGCGGCACCGTGTTCCTGTCGCAGTACTTCCAGCTCTCGCTCGGCAAGTCGCCGACGGTGGCCGGGCTGATGAGCCTGCCGATGATCTTCGGCCTGCTGGTCTCCTCGACCGTGTCCGGCCAGCTGATCAGCCGCACCGGGCGGTGGAAGGGCCACCTGCTGCTCGGCTCGGTGCTGATGGCCGCGGGGCTGGGCCTGCTCGGGCTGATCGACGCGCACACGAGCATCGTGGTGCTGAGCCTGTTCATGCTGGTGCTGGGCATCGGCGTCGGCATGCTGATGCAGAACCTGGTGCTGGTGACGCAGAACGACGTGCCGGCGCACGACCTCGGCGCGGCGACGTCCACGCTGTCGTTCTTCCGCAGCCTCGGCGGCTCGATCGGGGTGAGCGCGCTCGGCGCGGTGCTGGCCAACCGGGTCAGCACGCTGATCGCCCAGGGCCTCGGCCCGATGCCGGGCGCGAGCGGCGAGGGCGGGAAGGTGCCGAACCTGGCCGACCTGCCCGAGCCGGTCGCGACCGTGGTCCGCGAGGCCTACGGGACCGCGACCAGCGACCTCTTCCTGATCAGCGCGCCGATCGCGCTGCTGGTCGTGGTGGCGGTGGCGTTCCTGAAGCACCTGCCGCTCAAGACGCAGAGCGGGCTGGAGCGGATGGCGGAGGAAGAGGCGGCGTAGTCCTACAGTGCTCCGGTGACTGTGGACGACGGGTTCGGCGAACTGCTGGAGCGGCACCGCCGTGAGATCCGGGTGCACTGCTACCGGATGAGCGGTTCGTTCGAGGAGGCCGAAGACCTGACGCAGGAGGCGTTCCTGCGGGCGTGGAAGGGCCGGGCCTCGTTCGAGGGCCGGGCGAGCGTGCGGACGTGGCTGTACCGGATCGCCACCAACGTCTGCCTCGACGCGCTCGCCCGGCGCCCCCGCCGGGCGCTGCCCGATGAGCTGACTCCCGCAGCCGACCCGTACGCCGGGGAACTGGCCGCGCTGGACCGGCCGTGGCTCGGGCCGTTCCCCGACCGCCTGCTGGACGCCGCGGCGCCGGACGACACCGGCGCCGCGGTCGTCGAGCGGGAGACGATCGAGCTGGCGTTCCTCGCCGCGATCCAGCTCCTGCCGCCGCGCCAGCGGGCCGCGCTGGTACTGCGGGACGTGCTCGACTGGTCGGCCAAGGACACCGCGGCGCTGCTGGAGACTTCGGTGGCGTCGGCCAACAGCGCGCTGCAGCGGGCGCGGGAGACGCTGCGTTCGCGGCTGCCCGCCCGGCGCGCCGACTGGTCCGCGCCGGCGGCGACCACGGCCGGGGAAACGGCTCTGCTGCGCCGATTCGTCGCCGCGTACGAGTCCGCGGACCTGAGCGCCGTCGTCGAGTTGCTCCGCGAGGACGCCCGCGCGGTCATGCCGCCGTTCCCGCTGTGGTTCGACAGCCGGGCCCGGATCGTCGCGGCGCTGTCGACGAGTTTCGACGCGGAGTCGCCGTACTTCACCGGCCGCTTCCGGATGGTGCCGATCCGGGCGAACCGGTCCCCGGCAGTGGCCACTTACGTGTGCCGCCGCGGCGAAAACGAGTTCCGCCGTTTCGGTGTCACAGTGCTCACGGTCGAGCACGGGCTGGTGACCGCGATGGCCGCGTTCGAGACGCCTTCGTTCGCGCCTTACGGCCTGCCGGAAACACTCCGGGGATGAGAAAGCCCGGCCCGGCGATTCACGTGGAATCGCCGGACCGGGCCCAATGCCGGATCCCCAGTGGGGCGCTACTCAAATGACGCCGCCGGGAGAGGCGCTCTCGCCCTCGTCGCCGGGAGTGGTCACCGGCGCGCGGTCAGGCGGCGCGGTGCCGTTCTCCGGCGGCTGCGGTACGGGTGCGGACCAGCTTTCGGCGCTCCACCTCGGTGGTACCGCCGAAGACTCCGTTGTCCAGCCCGTTGTCGAGGGCGTAGGAAAGACAGGCCTCGCGGACCGGGCAGCGCGCGCAGACAGCCTTCGCCTGGGCGACCTGCCGGGCACCGGGCCCGACTTCAGAGATCGGGAAGAACAGTTCCGGATCCTCGTCCTGGCAGGCTGCGCGAGACAGCCAGCCGGTGGTCGTGAGTTCCATTGTCGCGTTTCACCTCCTGCCATTCATTGTCATTTCACGGTCAACCGAGTTCTCCCGGGCGCGCGGCACCGCTCATCAGGTGAGGCGCTCGGTGGGTTCTCGATCGCACTGCCCGGGCCCAGAAGGGCGGGTGGGCAACCGAATATCCAACGTACCAGGGATCGGGAATCTTCCCAGCCCTTCCGCTTCAGGTCACACCACAACTTGCTTGCGCCGCGCCGAGCCCGTGTCCGACGAGCCGCCGGCGCCGGCTGTCCAGCGCGACACGCGGGCCCGCGGCCGAGAATCCGTCAAGGACTCCTTGCCCGCGTGCGACGCGGGCAAGGAGTCCTTGACGGCGTGCCCGAGGGAGGTACCCCGGTACGCGCGGGGTTACTCGCGGTGCCGTGATCCGATCGTTACACCCGGAGGGCCGCTCACCGCACCTGAGTCATCGGGACTGTTTCCGGGACGAAGGGCGGTGGGCGAGGGTGGAGGACTTCTTCCGCGCCGAGTTCGTGCCGCTCGTGGCGTTCCTGTGCAAGGCGGGGGTGGCGCCCGCGTTGGCCCGCGACGTCGCCGCGGAGGCGCTGTTGCAGGCCACCGAGTTGCAGGCGGCCGGGGCGTGGCCGCCCGCCGGGGACCCGCGGGTCTGGGTGCGGCTGGTGGCCGCGCGCGTCGCGGACGAGCAGGCCTGGCTCGACGACGACCAGCCCGGCGAGGACGACGACAAGCTGACCGCGCTCGTCGAGCAGAACGCGCGGGTCATCGAAGTGCTGGCCACCCTGCCGGACACACAGCGGACGGTGCTGGTCTGGTCGCTGGACGGCTTCACGCCCGCGGACGTCGCCGCGGCCCTGCGGATGCCCCCCGCCACCGTGCGCTCCAACCTGCGGCACGCGCGGGACCGGCTCCGGCGCCGGGCCACCGCGCACGGCGCGGCACCCATGGACCAAGAGGAGGCCGTGATGGCCGTGGTACTCGAAGCGGACGCAGCCCTGCACGACTCGCTCAAGCTCGGCCTCGACGCCGACATCGAGACGGCACTGACGCGGGTGAAGGACCAGGCGCGCGAGAAGCCGGCACCCGCGTTCCCGGAGCACTGGTTGCCGCTGGACGGCCCGGTCACCGCCGCGGTCGCCGGGGACCACCGGGCGGCGGCCCGGCTGCTGGAGATCATCCGGCCGCTGGTGGTCCGGTACTGCCGCGGCCGCGTCGGCGGGCTGGAACGCTCGTACTCCTCGGCCGACGACCTCGCGCAGGAGGTGTGCCTCGCGGTCCTCACCGCGCTGCCCGCCTACCGCGACCAGGGCCGCCCGTTCCTCGCCTTCGTCTACGGCATCGCGCAGCACAAGGTCGCCGACGCCCACCGCGCCGCGGCCCGCAACCGCACCGAGCCGGTCCCCGACCTCCCGGACAGCGCCGCGACCGAGCACGGCCCGGAACAGCTGGCCCTGCAAGGAGAACTGAACGACCGGCTGTCGCGCCTTCTGGACGTCCTGCCCGACCGCCAGCGCGACATCGTCCTGCTGCGCGTCGTGGTCGGCCTCTCGGCGGAGGAGACGGCCGACGCCGTGGGCTCCACCCCGGGCGCCGTCCGGGTCTCCCAGCACCGCGCGTTGCTGCGGCTGCGGCGGCTGCTTTCCGCTCGCGAGCAGTGATGGTCCGTCAAGGCCTCCTTACCCGCGTCCTACGCGGGTAAGGAGGCCTTGACGGCCTTTGCGCCGCTCACGAGTCGGCGCCGAGCTTCGCGCGCACGAAGTCCGCGAGCGCCTGAGCCGGGCCTTCCGCGCCGTCGCGGGACAGGAGCATGAACTCGACCTCACCGGGGTCCGGGAGGCCGAGGCTGCCGGGCAGCGCGACGAGGTCCGCCGGGACGAGGCTGCGGGCGTGGGCCGTGACGCCGAGTCCGGCGGCCGCCGCGGCGCGCAGGCCGGTGAGGCTCGAGGTGAGGCACGCCGCGCGCCATTCGAGGCCCGCGCGCTCCAGCGCCTCGACCGCGAGCTGCCGCGTGACCGACGGCATCGGGTACTGCACCAGCGGCACCGGCTGCCCCGGCTCCAGCACGGTGGCCTCGGAGCCGATCCACACCAATGGCTCGCGCCGCAGCGGCGGGCCGTGGCCGGTGCCGGGCCGGCGTTTGCCGAGCACCAGGTCGAGCCGGCCCTCGGCGATGCGCTGGGCGAGCACGTCGGACAGCTCCACGTGCAGCTCGACGTCCACCAGCGGGTGACTGCGCCGCAGCCGCCGCAGGATCTCCGGCAGCACGCCGAGCGCGAAGTCCTCCGAGCAGCCGAACCGGACGCGCCCGCGGACCTCCACGCCGCGGAAGTGCCGGGCCGCGCGCTCCTCGGTGTCCACAATGGTCTGGGCGAAGCCGAGCATCGCCTGTCCCCGCGCGGTGAGGTCGACCGCGTGCGTGTCACGCGCGAACAGCAGCCCGCCCGCTTCGCCCTCCAGCCGCCGGATGTGCTGGCTGACTGTGGGCTGGCCCACACCCAGCCGGCGCGCCGCGGCCGTGAAGCTGCGGGTTTCGGCCACCGCGAGGAAGGAGCGGCACAGACGGGGATCCAGCATGCGGCCCATCTTATCGGCATCCACAATGACAGTCAGTACGGTCATCGGGGTTCCGAATGATCAGTGCCGCGCGCAGAATAGCCGTGAAAGGAGTTCCATGACCACCGTGCTCGCCCCGCTGACCCGCCCCGTCGCCGCCTTGATGGCCAAGCTCCGGATCGACCCGTTCATCGCGGCCATTCTCGGCACCGTCGGCATCGCGTCGCTGCTGCCCGCGTCCGGCGGGACCGCGACCGGCTTCGGGATCGCGTCGAACGTCGCCGTGGGCCTGCTGTTCTTCCTCTACGGCGCCCGGCTCTCCGGCCAGGAGGCACTCGACGGGCTCCGCCACTGGCGCCTGCACGTCACCGTGCTGGCCGCGACGTTCGTGCTCTTCCCGCTGCTCGGCCTCGCCACCTCCGTGCTCTCGCCCGGCCTGCTGACCAGCCCGCTCTACACCGGCGTGCTGTTCCTTTGCCTGCTGCCCTCGACCGTGCAGTCCTCGATCGCGTTCACCTCGATCGCGAAGGGCAACGTCGCCGCGGCCATCTGCAGCGCGTCGGTGTCGAACCTGCTCGGCATCGTGGTGACGCCGCTGCTGGTCGCGGTGCTGCTGTCGAGCGACGGCCCCGGCATCAGCGGCTCGGCGGTGCTGAACATCGTGCTGCAGCTGCTGGTGCCGTTCGTCGCCGGCCAGCTCGCCCGGCGCTGGATCGGCGCCTGGATCAGGCAGCACTCGGCGCCGCTGAAGCTGGTGGACCGGGGCTCGATCCTGCTCGTCGTCTACACCGCGTTCAGCGCGGGCATGACCGAGGGCATCTGGCACCAGCTGGACATCGGCCCGTTGCTGGTGCTGCTCGGGGTGTGCGTGGTGCTGCTCGGCGTCGTGCTCGCCGTGACCGGCGCCGGCGCGAAGCTGCTCGGCTTCGACCGCGCCGACCGGATCACGATCCTGTTCTGCGGCTCGAAGAAGAGCCTGGCCAGCGGGCTGCCGATGGCCACCGTGCTGTTCGGCCACGCGCAGGTCGGGCTGATCGTGCTGCCGCTGATGCTGTTCCACCAGATCCAGCTGATCGTCTGCGCCGCGCTGGCCCGGCGTTACGCCCGGGAGGCGGCCGCCGACGAGCCGGGAGAACTCGTCACGGCCTGAGTGCCGGTTCGTCCACATCGGACAGTGTCGTCCGAGTGGAGCAGCGCGGCCACCCCGGGGTCAGCCGCCGAGCGCGCGGTCGACGCGGCCGAGCAGGTCATTCAGTGTAACGCGTTCCTCCGACGACAGCAGGGAAAGCGCCTCCTCCTGCAGCCCGCGGCTGACGCCGGGGACCACGCCGCGCAGACGTTCGCCCTTACGGGTCAACCAGATGCGCACCCGGCGGCCGTCGCGCTCGTCCGGGTCACTGCGGACGAGGCCACTTGTCGTCATGCGCTGGACCGCACGGGTGACCGTCGGTGCCTCCACGCCGATGCGCGTGGCGATCTGGCCCGGGGTCAGGCCGTCGCGCTCCCACAGGCAGCCCAGGATGAACTGCTGCCCGGCGTGCACGCCGTGCGCCCGCAAGCGCCGCTCGGTCTCGCTCTTGAGCCGGCGCGACACGGTCGCGATCCGGGTGAGGAACGCGTCGTCGCCTCGCATCCGGCGCATGTTATCGGTTCTCGCGACCCGCAACGACCCGCCGAATGCCTGACTCCAGAACGTTCTTGTAGAAGGTCCCGGCTCAGCGGCGGGCCAGCGCGGTCGTCACCAGGATGTCCAGCAGCTCCGGGAATTCGACGCCCGCCGCCCGCCACATCTGCGGGAACTGCGAGGCGGCGGTGAAACCGGGGAACGTGTTGACCTCGTTGACCACGGGGGTGACGCCGTCGCGCAGGAAGAAGTCGACGCGGAGCAGGCCGCGGCAGCCGAGGGAGCGGAACGCGGCGAGCGCCTGCCGTTCGACCGCCTCGCGCAGCTCGTCGTCCAGCCGGGCGGGGATGTCGAAGATCGTGGTGGCGTCGGAGTACTTGGCTTCGTAGTCGAAGAACGTGTGGCCGCTGTCGATGCGGATCTCCAGCGCCGGGCCGGCTTCGAGGCGGCCGTCCGGGTGCTCCAGCACGGCGACGTCGACCTCGCGGCCGGGCACGGCGGCCTCCACGAGCACCTTGGTGTCGAAGTCCTTGGCCAGCTTGATCGCCTGCGCCAGCTCCTCCTCCGCGTCCACTTTGGAGATTCCGAGGCTGGACCCGGTCCGGGCCGGCTTGACGAACATCGGGAAGCCGAGGCGGTCGATCTCTTCCGGGGTAAGGGTTTCGTCCGTGGCGCGCAGGACGACGCCGTCGGCGACCGCCAGGCCGTCGGCGACGAGGAGCTTCTTGGTGAACTCCTTGTCCATGCCCGCCGCGCCCGCGAAGACGCCGTTGCCGACGTACGGCACGCCGACCATCTCCAGCAGTGACTGCACCGTGCCGTCTTCGCCGAATTCGCCGTGCAGGGCGGGGAAGACCACGTCGACGCCCTCGAACAGCCCGATCGCGTGCGCGAGGCCGCCCGGCTCGCCCTCGCCGCCGGCCCACCGGCCGTCCGGCGTGATCAGGATCGGGACGACGTCGTAACGCCCGGGGTCGAGATGGTCGATCACGGACCGGCCCGACTTGAGCGAGACTTCGTGCTCGCCACTGCGGCCACCGTGCAGCACGGCGACGCGGATCCGGTTTGCGGTCAAGGCAAAGCTCCTTCGCTGCGGAGGTGATGACGCGGCACCCTCGGCCCGATGCCGGTGAGGATCTCGTGCGGGTTGGTCCCGGCCCAGCGCGCCCATTCGACGGCCGTCGGCTCGCCGTCGTCGCCCGGTCCGAAAAGGACGGTCTCGTCGCCGACGTGCGCGGGCGTGTCCCCGACGTCCACCACGAACTGGTCCATCGCGATCCGCCCGACCACCGGGTGGCGCGCGCCGCGGAACCACACCTGCGCGCCGTGTGCCCCGGCCAGGCGCGGGACGCCGTCGGCGAAGCCGAGCGGCACGAGGACCAGCGTGGTGTCCCGGGTAGTGACGTGGTCGTGGCCGTAGGAGACGCCGGTGCCGGCCGGCACCCGCTTGACCTGCACCGCCCGCGCCCGCAGGGTCATCGCGGGACGCAGCCCCGGGTGCGCGGGCTCGACGCCGTACAGGGCGATGCCGGCGCGGACCAGGTCGTACCGCGTGGCCGGGAGGGCGAGCGCGGCGGCGGAATTCGCCAGGTGCCGCACCTTCGGGCGCAGCCCGGCGCGATTCGCCCGCGCCAGCGCCGTTTCGAAGCGGCGCACCTGGTCCGGCACGGTGCCGGGGTCCTCGGCGGTGTGCAGGTGCGACCAGACGCCGCGGACGTGCACCGCGCCCGCCGTCTCGTAGCGCCACGCCTCGTCGACGAGCTCACCCCACGAGTCGGCGACCGCACCGTTGCGCGAAAGGCCGGTGTCGATCTTGAGGTGCACGCGCGCGGGCGCCTCCCCTGCCGCGGCGACGATCGCACGCAGGTGCTCGACCGACGAAACACCCAGGTCAACGCCGGCGCCGATGGCCGTCCCGAAGTCCTCGTCCGGCAGGTGCAGCCAGCTGAGCACCGGCGCCAGCACCTCGGCGCGGCGCAGCTCCAGAGCCTCGTCGAGGGTCGTCACGCCGAGCCACGTGGCCCCGCCGTCGAGCGCGGCCCGCGCGACGGGCACCAGCCCGTGCCCGAAGCCGTCCGCCTTGACCACGGCCATCACCGGCGTGCCCGCCGTCTCGCGGATCAGCCGCGTGTTGGCGGCCACGGCGTCCAGGTCGACGACCGCCGACACGCGGTCTGTTCTGGTGAGTGCCCCGGTGCCCGGCATCCCCACCCCCTTCGGCTCGTCACGGAACGCGGTCGATCCTCTCCGTGCCGGGCACACGCTTACATCGGCCGAAGAGCTGGGCGAAATCGGCCGAATGGCTGACAACGCGACACCGAGCAGGTTATCTGGCCACGGGGGGTGACGACGTACTCCCCTGGCCCGGGAAAAGCGCAGGTGAGACGGGTTCGGCACGGCGCTGGTGATCCCGGTACCGGCCGGGCGGCGTGGGCTCCTCAGCGCCCGGCCGCGCTCCGGCGGGTGGCCAGGTCGAAGGCCTCGACCAGTTCCTCGGCGTAGGCGCAGAGGTCGAGGCCGGGCCGGGTTTCGAGGAGGAACGGCAGGCCGTCGACCGACCGCTGCACCAGCGACCCCAGGACAAACGGGTCGAACGCCCGGAAGCTGCCGTCGTCCTGCCCGCGGCGCAGGATCTGTTCCACGGCGCCGATCGCGCTGTCGTCGGCGTCGCTGTCGTAGGTGCGGCTGGCGCCCATCTCGTCGCGGAAGCCCACGAAGACCGAGGCCAGCGCCTGCATCGCGACGCGGTGTTCGGCGACGAACCCGACGACCGCCCGGATGTAAGCCGCCAGCTGGGCCCGGGGCCCGGACGCCGCGGCGACCTGATCGTCGACCTGGGACCGGAGCTGCCCGTAGACCTGGGCCACCGTCGCCTGCATCAGCTCGTCGCGGCCGGCGAAGTGGTAGGAGATCAGCCGGGTGCTGCTCAGCCCGCTGCGTTCGGCGATCTTCGCGAACGTCGCCGCCCGGTAGCCGAGCGCGGCGACCGTGTCGATCGTCGCGGCGATGATCTCCTGCCGCCGGTCCTCCGGCGACAACCGCCTTCTCGGCCCTCGCTCCTGCGTCACGGCTGTCGGTTCCACACCCTGTCCCTCGCGTCCATTGGCGACCGATGGTAGCCTCGGTTTTATTACTCGACCAAGTAATAACGCCAGGAGGAACTGACGATGAGCCGAACGACCGACCGGGCCGGCTCCGTCGTGGAACGGGCGGGCAAGGGACGGCTGAAGGCCGCGTGGACCCTCGTGCTGCTGGCCCCGCTCTGCGCCGAGGCGGCGTTCACCGGGATCTCGCTGCCGTCGATCTGGCCGGCTTTCCCGCTCCTGGTGCCGGTGTACGGAGCCGGGGTGCTGCTGATCCGCGAACTCGCCTGCCGGGCCGGCGCGGGCTGGGCCGGGCTGCTGGTCCTCGGCGTCGCGTACGAGCTGGCCGAGGACGGGCTCGGGCTGCAGGCCCTGACCAGCCCGCACCTGTACACCGCGGCCCAGTGGGGACGGATGCTCGGCTTCAACATCACCTACTGGGAAAGCCAGGTCGGCTACCACCTGGTCTTCTCCCTGCTCATCCCGGTCGCGCTGACCGGCCTGATCTTCAAGCGGCACGCCCGGCGCCCCTACCTCGGCACGTTCGGCCTCGTCGGGACGGCGGTCGTGTTCGCCGCCGGGCTCGCGCTCGCGAAGGTGAGCATCGCCGGCAGCCAGGACCCCGGTTACCAGACGCCCTGGCCCGTGGTCGCCGCGCTGCTGGCCGTGATCGTCGTGCTCGGCGTGGTGGCGCTGGTCGTGTTCCCGCGGCTGCGAATGCCGCGCCCGGCCCCGGTCGCCCGGCTGCCGCGTCCGCCGGTCATGGCCACCGTCGCGGGGATCGCGCCGATCGTCTTCCTCGGGCTGCTCTTCCCGCTCGGGCACAACGCCGGCCGGCCCGCGGTCGGCCACGGCGCCTGGGTGGCGCTGCCGATGGCGGCCGCACTCGTGATCGCCGTCGCGGTGGGGTGGCGGATCGCCCAGTGGTCGGCGAGCGAGGCGTTCACCGACCGGCACCGGGTCTGGCTCATCGGCGGCGCGATGGTCGGCCACTCGCTGTTCGCGGTGGCCAGCGGCGTCGCCGGCGGGAACGCCGTCCTGTCCCCGGTGCTCGGCCTCGTGGTGATCGCCGTGACCGTCCTGCTGCTGGGCCGGCTCGACCGACGTCTCGCGCCCTGACACCCGGCGCACGGGCTGACGCTCAGCGCCCGGCGTCGTCGACCGTGGCGATCCCTTCGAGGAGAGCGGCGAACTGCCAGCGCAGCCGCTGGTGACCGGTGCCCGAGAACATCTCGTCCCGCAGGAGGCCGATGTTCGGGTACTCGGCCGCCGAGGCCTCCTCGATCGCGGTGGCCAGGCGGTAGCCCTCGCCGTCGGCCTCGACCGATTCGGATCGGGTGCCTTGCTCGGCCGCGGTCGCCGTGGCGTGCTGCAGCAGCACGTCGACGCCCCAGGCCGCCTGGCGCCGTCCGAGGCCCTCGGCGAGCAGCAAGCCCAGAACGCTGTCGATGAGCCGCAGGTAGTTCGGCCCCGACGGCCACAACGACAGCACGGACCGCGCGAGGCTGGGGTGCCCCACCAGCAGGTTCGTGTAGTCGCAGAGCAGGTCGACCAGGATCGCGCGGGCCTTGGCCGGCCGCGCCGGGCCGGGCAGGTTCAGCCCGCCCAGCAGCTCGTCGAGCAACGCGCCGTGCAGCTCGGCCATATTGGCCACGTAGACGTACAACGACGCCGGGCCGGTGTCCAGCTCGGTCGCCAAGCGGCGCATGGTCACCCGCTCCAGCCCGTCCTGCCGCATGACCCGCAATGCAGCGGCCACCACGCTTTCGCGGCTCAGCAGTGGCTTCGCCGGTCGATCTCGGCGGCTGACGGGAACACGACGGGGACTCACAGCACGGCATCGTAACGAACATGTTCGTGCATTTCCAGGGGCAGCGCCGTCGCCGCGAACGAACATGTTTGCGGCGAACATGTTCGTGTAGTATCCGTGCACATCCCGGCCGGCGCTCAGGAAGGCCCGGCCACGAACCGCCTCGGCCCTCGTCTCCGCGGGCCGCCCGTGGGAGGGCGCATGGACAAAGTCACGACCGATCGCCGGTGGAACGCGGCGCTGGCCCTTGGCCCGGTTGAACTCTCGGTCGCGGACCTCGACCGCAGCGAACGTTATTACCGCGGATCGCTGGGGATGGAGCTCATCGCCCGCGAGGGCGCGCACGCACGGTTCGGGGTCGCCGGCCGGACCATGCTCGTCCTGACCGAAATCCCGGAAACGAAGCCCGCGCCGAGTTCGAGCCCGGGGCTGAGCCACGTCGCCCTCGACGTGCCGGCCCGAGCACATCTGGCCCGGTTCGCCCGCCACTACAGCCAGTCGCACACCGACGGCGATCTGCGCGACCACATCGTGTCCGAGTCCTGCTACGTGCTCGATCCCGACGGGCACACCGTCGAGATCACCTGTGGCCGCCCCCGCGACGAGTGGTCCTGGCAGAACGGGCTCCCGGTCCTCGTCGCCGACGCCATGACCCTGGCCGACCTCGCAGTAGAAGGGCTCGGTCGCGGTCAGCCCACGGTCGGTGACCTTCAACTGCACGTGGCCGATCGCGGTCGCGGAGCTGCTCGGCCTCGAGGTGGCCGCCCGCGTGGGCGATTCGTTCCTTGGTGAAAACGAGCAGAGGCTGGAAGTCGGAGACGCCGACGCCGAGTGCCCGGCCAAGACGACCTCGACGCGCTCGCCCGGCGGCTCACCGCCGCGGGCCATCCCCGCACCGCCACGCCGGGCACGCTCGCCGTCCAGGACCCGTCCGGCAATCTCCTCCGGTTCTCGGCCGATGCCGGGAACAGACCCGCCGGGCCATCGCCGTGGTCACCGTCCACGATGGACTGATCACCTGCTACCGGGACTACTGGAACCCCCTCGACCTCACGTCATTTCGCCGACGGCCTTGACTACCGCATCCGGGTGGCCGACCGGGATCTCGTGCGCACGGCACTCATCTTCTGGGGGGACGTCCGGAACTTAACCGGCACGCGGGGCGACTGGGCCATTGTGCGTCGCAGGGCAATCGGGCCGGCGACCCCGACGTGATGGTGGAGTTGAACCGATGACGATTCCTGGGTCCCTGGCCACGGTGGCCTCGCGCAGTGTGGTCACCGTGGGCGTAGCCGCGATCGCCGCGCTGGTCCTGGCGGGGGTGGCGTCCGCGCACGTGAGCGCGCACAGCCCCGACCAGCCGGCCAAGGGCGGTGACGCGGAGATCGTGTTCCGGGTGCCGGACGAGGCCGAGGACGCCGCCACGACCAAGATCGAGGTCGGCTTCCCGTCGGCCACACCGATCCCCGGCGCCGACGTCGAACACGTGCCCGGCTGGACCAGCCGGGTCACGACGGCGAAACTGGCCAAGCCGGTGAACATGGGCAAGAACACCGTGGACACCGCGGTCCAGTCGATCACCTGGACGGCCGAGCCCGGCACCAAGATCGGCCCCGGGGAGTTCCAGGAGTTCACCGTCTCGGTCGAGGGCTTGCCCACCAACGCCGACGAACTGGTCATGCCCACGATCCAGACCTACGACAACGGCACCGTCGTCAAGTGGGACGAGCAGGCCGCGGCCGGTCAGGCCGAGCCCACGCATCCGGCGCCGAGCCTGGCGCTGGCGGCCGAGCGGGCCGGCACCGGCGCGATGGGGTCGGAAGGGGGCGCGTCGACGACGGCGACGGCCGCTCCTGCGAGCGATTCCACCGCCCGCTGGCTGGGCGTCGCCGGCGTCGTCCTGGGTGCGCTCGGGCTGGGCGTCGCCCTCGGCCTCCTGATCCGCCGTCGTGCGGTGCCTCGCACGAGCGCTGCCTGACGGACGGCGGCACGAGGGACGCGGCAGCGCGGGCGCGTCCCTCCCCGTCACGGCACCACCTCTCCGCCGGTGCACTCCACATCGGACAGTCATCCGGCCGTTTTCCCTGTGCCCGAATGCCTTTCCCGCCTGCCTGACCCGGAGCTGCCATGACCACGACCGTCAACGACCCGTCACCGTCCGGCGAGGAGCCGATCGCGCCGCCCGCGCCGCAAGTCCGCCCCCCGCGACCCGCCTTCGCGGTGAGCATGCTGGCCCGCCGGCTGCACTTCCTCGCCGGGCTGTCGATCGCGCCGTTTCTCGCGGTGCTGTGCCTGAGCGGGCTCGCCTATGCTTTCACGCCCCAGATCAACGACCTCTTCTACGCCGGCGAGCAGTCCGTGACCGTCCAGGACGGACCGGTTTATCCCCTGTCCGAACAGGTCCGGGCCGCCTTGGCCACCCGTCCGGCGGACACGCTCGGCTCCGTCGTCACCCCCGCCGCACCGGACGCCGCGACTCAGGTCGTGCTCTCCGAACCGGGACTGGACTCGGCCGAAGCCCGCACGGTGTATGTCAATCCCTACACCAACCACGTCACGGGCGACCTCGTCACCGTCAGCGGCCGCCCGCCCGCGCAGCAGTGGCTGCGGGAGTTCCACGGCAACCTGCACCTCGGCGAACCCGGCCGGCTCTACTCGGAGTTCGTCGCCAGCTGGCTCCCGTTCGTCGTCCTGGGCGGCCTCGTCCTGTGGATCGGGCAGCGCCGCCGGGCGAAGCGGCTTCGCGCGCTATTCCTGCCGGAGACGGGGCAACAGCCCGGCCGGGCCCGCACCCGGGCCTGGCACGGCGCGCTCGGCCTGTGGCTCGCGGCCGGCCTGCTCGCGGTCAGCGTCACCGGGCTGACCTGGTCGGCCTACGCCGGTGACCGCTTCGACAAAGCGGTCGCCGCGCTCGACGGCAAGTCGCCCAGCCTGACCGCGCCCCCGGTGACCGCACCGCGTGGCGGGCAGCCGATCTCCATCGACGCCGCCTTGGCGATCGCCCGGGCCCAAGGCTTGAAAGGCGCCGTGACGATCACCCCGCCGGCCGCGGAGGCGAAGCCGTTCAAAGTCGCCGAAACGTCCGACCGCCTCCCGATCCGGAAGGGCAGCGTCGCGATCGACCCCTACTCCGGGCAGGTCAGCGCGCGCCTGGGCTGGCCGGACTACCCACTGCTCGCCAAGCTGACCGCGCTCGGCATCGCGGCGCACAGCGGCACCTTGCTCGGACTGGCCAACCAGCTCGTGATGGCCCTGCTCGCCCTCGGCACGCTGGTCCTGCTGGCGTTCGGCTACCGGATGTGGTGGAAACGCCGCCCGGCCGGCCGGCGGCGCGCACCGGCGCCGCCGCCGGTCTGGCGGCACCTCCCGTGGCCGGTGGTGGCCGGCGCCGTGGTGGTGGTCGCGGCCGTCGGCTGGGCCATGCCGGTCTTCGGGGTCAGCCTGATCGCCTTCATCGTGCTGGACGGCATGATCGCCACCGTCACGCGACAGCGGCAACCGGACAGCGCCTGACCGGACAACGCCTGACCGCCCGCCGGGCCGGTCGCCCCACCGGCGTCCGGCCCGGTTCAGGCCGCGCGGTGGTGGCCGGCCGGGCGCCGCCGGCGCGGTGCGCGGACGGGCGGCCCGGCGGCGGCCTCGCCGGCGGGCGCGGCTTCGTCGATCGGAGTGGCGGCCACGTCGGCGGTGCGCGGATTCGGGTGCCGGCGATCGCGGTACCGGCGGTGGACGGCGAAGAGCAGCACCGCCCCCAGCACGGCCAGGACATGCGTCAGCAAGCGCGCCGCCGTGATCTCGCCGCCGGCCACGTCGGCCACCGACAGCCCGGTCAGGACCAGCACGAAACCGGTGAACAGGGGCAGCTGGCCCGACGCCGCGCGGGGGCGCAGTGCGGCCCAGAACAGCCCGATGCCCAGGCCCAGGTTCCAGGCGCTGCTCTCGTGGGCGAGGTGCTGGACCATCGACCCGGCCGGCATGCCGGTGAACCCGGTGGCGACGCCCAGCAGCTGCCCGGCGGCCAGCGCCAGCTGGGCGGCGGCCACGACGCCCAGTGCGATCCTGGCCGGCGACCTCGCGCCGCGGGGAACGGAGATCCGCTCGAGGATCGCCTCGGTGAGATCGGGCAGTTCCGGCGCCGCCCGCACGACCAGTGCGCGCCGCAGCACCTGCGCGCCGCTGTGCCACGAACGGCACTCAGCGCAGGTCTCGAGGTGGCGGTCCACCACGTCCGGCGGTATCGGCTCCCGCTCACCGTCGATCCTGGCGGACAGGGCCTCCCGGTACACATCGCAGCTCACCCTTTGTACAGTCGCCCAGCCGCCGGGAAAGTTCCCGGGCACCGGCCTCAGCCGTTCGACACGGCCCACCGCGGCGGCGGGCCGGCCGCGAGCGCGCCGGCGAGATCCTGGCGGGCGCGAAAGATCCGGGAGCGGATGGTGCCCACGGCGCAGCCGCAGATCTCGGCGGTCTCCACATAGGACAGTCCGAGCAGCTGGGTGAGCACGAATGCTTCCCGGCGCTCGGTGTCCAGCGCCGTGATCAGCTGCCGGAGGACCACGATCCGCCCGTGATCCGGTTCGGTCGCACCGGCGTGTTCCGCCAGGCTCGCCCACTCGTCGGACAGTTTCATCCGGGGCCGGCGATCCTGCCTGCGCAGGTGATCGGCGGCCACTCGTTTCGCGATGGAGAACAGCCACACGCGGGCGGGCGAGCGGCCCTGATAACCCGGCAATGCGGCGAAAGCACGCAGATAAGTCTCCTGCACGAGGTCTTCCGCGACACCGGCCGCCGAGAGGTATCTGAGCAGGCTGTGCAGCTGACGCTGGGTGCCGGAGACGAACCGGGTCGCGGCGGCCACGTCACCCCGGGCGGCGCTGAAGGCATCTCGGGTGATCTCGTCGTCGTCCACTGCCGTCGTCCCTTCGTCCGCGCGGAGTGCGTAAATTCATCCACCGTCATGCCGGATTGAATGGTGAGGAAAGTGGGAACTTTTTAATCGGCTCACCACTCGGGAAAAAGGCGCAGCCCGGTGTTTCCCGGCCGGACTGGTGCGGGGATCAGGCGGGACAGTGCTCGGGGATGCGCTCGCTGAGGTGGTGCCGGGACAGCCGGGCCCCCGCGATCGCGGCCTTGACGTCGAGCTCGGCGACGACGACGGCGGGCTTCGCGCCGGTTCTCGCCCGGATGTCACCGCTCGGGTCGACCACCTTCGCCTGCCCGAGGAACCGGGTGCCGTTCATCACCCCGGCCTGGTTCGCGGACACGAACACGACCTGGTTCTCCGCCGCCCGGACCCAGTCGTACACGTCGAACAGCCGGGACTGGCGATCTCGCGCCGGGCCGGGCGAACGGCTGCTCGTCGCCCAGGAGGACAGGCACGCCACGATCTCGGCACCATCGCCCGCGAGCCCGCGCGCCGATTCGGGGAACGTCTTGTCGTAGTCGATCATCATGCCGACCCGCCCGGCCGGGGTGTCGAAGGCGCGGAACCCCGCGCCCGCCGTGTGCAGGACGGCCTCGGCCGGCGAGAGGTACACCTTGCGATGCCGGCCGAGCACACCGTCCCCGGAAACGCAGACGGCCGCGGTATGGCGCGCGCCGTCCTTGCCCGCCTCGCAGTAGCCCAGGCACACCACCATTTCCGCCGCGAGGGTGGCGATATTCCGCAGGATCCGGTCGTCCGGGCCCAGCGCCGGCGGCAGGTTGTCCGGATCGGGCTGGTGGAAGTCGGCCAGGCACCCGCCGAGCGCGCCGTCCGGCAGCGCCAGGAACGCGGCACCCGCGACGCGGGCCTCCTCGATCAGCGTCCTGATGCGGTCGAGGTCGAACTGGAGGTCGCGGCCGAAGTGGGCGGCGACCGTGGCGATCCGCATGAGTCCCATCCGCTGCCGCTCCTAAGAAGTGCGCTCGGCGCGTCGCAGGATCCACCGGCGGATCAGCAGGGTGCCCACCAGCACGGCGAGCAAAGCCGCGGACAGCGTCGGCGGGCTGATGCCGCCGTGCGAAGAGGCGGGCAGCGCCTCGGCCGTGCCCGGCGACTGGCCACCGAGCCGCCGGGCCGCGGCTTCGACCTCGGGAACCGGCGGAACCGCCGCGGCCCCGGTCCCGCCCGGGACGCCGTTCGCCGGGAGTCCCGTCCCGAAAACCCCGCCCTGGGCCGGTCCTCCCGGATAGCGCGGAGAGAGCACGGCGCCGGGAATCTCCTGCCCCAGCCGGGCTCCGCCGCCCGGCGCGTCCGGCCCGCCGCCACTGGGCGACAACGGCGGCGGCGAACCGGGAGACGCCGGTGGTGACGGCGCGGGTGCCGGCGGAGCGGGGCCGCCGGGTTGGACCGGGATCCCGCATTCCGCGCTCAGCAGCGCCTTCAGCGGCGGGCCCAGCACGTCGATCACCGGCGCCAGCACGGAAACCTCGCGCAGTTTCGTGAGCGCGGCGCCGGCGATCGCGCCGCCGGGGATCAGGCCCTCCGTCGCACCGATCGCGCCGACGGGGATCGGCGGCAGGGTGTTCCAGACCTCCGTGAACGCCGGGCGCAGCACGTCGAGCGGGTCGAGCGGGCCGAGCACCGAGAGGATCCGCGGGGTCAGCGCGGCAGGCGCCACGGAGACGGGCCGGCCGGGTTCGCCCCGCGCGGTCGCCGCGCAGCTGTCCAGCGTGACCGGCTGGGCCGCCTGCGCGGGAGCCACCCCGGCGACGCAGAGCGCGCCGGACACGGCCGCGACGGCCAGCACCCGCGGGAAAGCCTTTGCTCGCGAAGCACTCATCGCCACCTCCTCGGGAACGGGTCCGGTCCTTTCCGCACGCACAGCGATCACAAACCCGCTCACTTTCTCGGCGCCTTCTCGAATGCCGGATGCACCACTGGTCAAATCGAATACCGGGAAATCCAAGAAGGCGAAGGCGCCCGGAATGCCCGCCACCTCGATGGCGACATAATGGCACGCCCGTGACCGATCTGACCAGCAGGTGACGAATCGCCCCGAGCGGCGTACCGGGAAGTCGTTAACCGGCCGGTCATGACCAAGCCAGGGGCGATTTCGGAGGATCACCGCAGTTCACGGGCCGATTCGGCGTAACCGCCCGATCAACCGTCCCGGCCCGGCGCGTTGTGGGCGGTTGTTGTTCTCCGGCCAAACAGCTGCCACCCACCGGTCCACCGGGCAACGGCAGTGAACAGCGCGGAACACCGCCGGGCCGCGACACCTATTTGCGTTGCCACCGGAATCAGTCCGCCACAGTCTTCGTCATTCACATTTAACGACGCCGAAACCCGGCGCCGGCAATGCTCTCCGATTAACACCGTGTTACCGGAACCGCCCCACGCCCAGGCCCGGCCGCGCGTTCGTTATTGCAGTTCCGAATTCTTCTGTTCTCCGCCACCCGGGTCGCGGCGTCCTACACTCGTAGTCTCCACCGATGGTCCACGAAATGCGCGACGAGGGGAAGTGACGAGCGATGACAACCCGACGCACCGTCGCGACGAGGACCGGCCACCGGCGGCGTACGCCGGAACGCTGGACCGTGACCTGCCGGACCGGGAACGGGCGGCGGGCGGAGGTCTCCGTCCAGTGGACCGGCGACGGAGTGAGCCTGGTGGCGCCCGAAGGAACCGTGGTCCTCACCGGCCTCCAGCTCGGCCGGCTGCGGGCCGCGCTGCGTGAGGCGATCCTGGTCTGCGACTCGGCGGAGTGAGCGGCGCCGGTCCTCACCCTCGCGGCGGGCCGAACCGGACCGGGATCCCGTCCGATGCCGACCGCAGGATGTCCTGTCCCTGCACGGGCCAGGTGTCCACGACCACGTCGAGCCGCCGGCCGGTCTGACTGCTCAGCCGCCGCAGGAACTCCCGCGCCCGATCGGCGTCGAACGGCCCGAGCCCCGCCTGGAAGTACAGCACCCCGCGCCGGGAAACGGCGGACATCACGTTCACGTCGCCGAAGTAGTCCCGGAAGCCGCTCATCAGGTTGTGCCCCGCGGAGAACTGGCCGCGACCGGCGCCGGGCGGGGTACGCGGGCGGGTCCAGGCCAGCCACACCACTTCACGGCCGGGCAGCCCCGGATCGGCGCCCCCGGGAAACACCCGCCGGGCCGGCGCCGGCCGATCGCGCGCCGCCGCGTCATCGTCGAGGAAGCTCCAGCGGGTGAGGTAGTGGGTCACCGTGGTGGTGCTGAGCAGGACGCGGAACCGGTGGTTGACCAGTTCCGCCACCGCCTGCCGGTTCCACAGCAGGTGGGGCAGGCCGTACGTCTCCGGCGTCCCGGCGATGATGGCCTTGACGGCCCATGCCTGCTGTGCCGGGGAAAGCGCCAGCTGCTCACCCGGGCGCCGTCCCCGCGGCTTCGGCCGGAAGGCCCGGTCGCCCGCTGTCCGGTAGGCACGCACCCACTCGCCCACCGTCTTGCGCGAAAGACCGAACGCGCGCGCCACCTCGGCCCTGGAGGAGCCCGCCTCCACCGCCACCACGGCTCGCCGGCGCAGGACTTCCAGCGCGTCAGCCGGAATCCCGCGTGCGTCGCCTGCAGTCATGTTTCCCAAGGCTCGAAAGGTAGGCAACCCCGCGAAGTCACCGATTATCCCCAGATGAACCTTTTGATCCGAAATGGGACAAGCGAGCCGACAGCGGTGACACGGCCGTAACACGGATGACCATAATCGTCCACAATGGAGCATCAAGGGCGAGCGGCGGTGCGGTCAGCCCTGGATTCACCGGGCGGACGGCATCGGCAGGCCCAGCCACCACCTCGCGTCGGCGACCAGGTCCGGCACGGTGACCGGGTCGAGCGTGGCGAGGAACGCGTCCTGCGCCCGCCGCAGCACACCGCGGAGCCGGCACGGGCCCAGCAGCGGGCACGGCGGATCGTCCTGGCATCCCACGACGTCGCCGACCCCTTCGAGTTCCCGCACGAGCCAGCCGACCGACGCCGTCCGGCCGAGGTCGGTGAGGGTCAGGCCGGCCCCGGCCGCCACCACGCCGAGCCCTCGCAGCCGCCCGACGGCGACCTCCACCTCGGCTCGCGGCCCGCCCACCGCGAGCGCCACTTCCCCGCTCGCCGGCGGTTCGGCCCGGGCGGGCCGGGCCAGGTGGAGAATCACCCTGAGCGCAAGATCCGTGGATTTCGTCAACCGCACCCGCGTACGGTACAAAACGGGCCGGTCCGGGCGCGCGGTCGCGATGTGACATTCGTGTGAAGTCTTCCGCGCCGGGGAACTGCCCGCGCGGCACGGACGACGGGGACGCTTCAGCCCTGACGCGGCCGGGGTGCGGCGGGTTCGCGTTTCCGTTTCCGGGTGAGCCCGGCGAGCACCGCGTCGAAGATCACGAACAGCACCAGGCTGACCGCGAACACCGGCAGCACCCAGCCGATCGCCGCCACGCCCAGCACGACGGCCAAGAGCACCGGACGCGGCACCTGCCGCCACACCGGGCGCGGCAGCGATGACCACCGTGGCCGGTAAGGGTTGTGGATCCACCACATCCGGTAGCCCAGCCCGATCAGCACCAGGGTGGCGGCCGCCACCAGGGCCAGCAGGATCTGGTTGGCCAGCCCGAACAGCGTGCCGGTGTGGAACTCGGCGCCCAGCACGGAAAGCTTGGCCAGTGGCGAGTAGTCGCGCCAGCCGATGCGCTCGGTGACCCGCGCCGTGTAGGGGTCGATCGTGATGCTGTCCCGTTGCATCGGCAGGCCTTCGGACGTCTCGGCCGCGGTGAACGGCGTGGCGCCGTGGGCCGGGGTCACGGTCAGCTCGCCCGTGAGCCCGGCCGACTCGGCGACGTCCAGCGCCTCGTCGAGCCCGATCGGCTGAACGCCGGGCAGTACCCGCACCGGCGCCGCGACGAGCGCCGGCGCCCGGAGGTGCACCGGGTCGACCGTCTGGTCTCCCCGCCCGCCCGCGAACTGCGACATGGACAGGCCGGTCACGCCGGCGACGAGCAGACCGGCGGCCAGCCACAGACCGAGCGCACCGTGCACGCTACGCAACCGCAGCCAGCCCTTTTTCCCTTCCGGGACCGGCAGCAGGACCTCGCGCAGCCGCCGTTTGCGGCGCGTCCGGGCGAACCACAGGATCAGGCCGCCCACCACGAGCAACGGCAGCCAGCTCGCGGCCAGCTCCGCGTACACCCGCCCCACCGGCCCCAGCTGCAGGTTGCTGTGCAGGTCGCGCAACCAGGTGTTCGCGGGCAACCGGTTGTTCACAGTGGACAGTTCACCGTTGATGTAGTTCGTGTACGGGTCGACGAACACGGTCCGGTCCCCCGCGGCGCCCCGCACCGACAGCACCACCCGCGTGGTCCGGTCCGGCGCGGGTGCCGTGATGATCGACTTCAGCGTGCACTCGGGGTGCGCCCGCAGGGCCGCCCGCACCTGGTCCGACACCGGGTGCGCCGGGCCGACGGCCCGGCTGACGTGCAGGTCCGAGTGGTACAGGCTGTCGTGGATCTGCGGGCTGAAGACGTAGACCAGCCCGGTCAGGCACAGCACCATGAGGAACGGCGCGACCAGGATCCCGGCCAGGAAGTGCACGCGGCGCGCGAGAAGCTGCAGCGCGCTGTTCGGCCGGGGCGCGCGCCTGCGCCCGGTGGTCCCCGGGTCCTGGCCCCGGGATCGGTGTTCGGCACTTCGCGTGGACAAGGCAGCTCCTTCGCCGAGTGCGGGATTCGGGCCACATCGCACGGATGCCGGCGCCGGCGGCGGGCTCGCCGGCGGCCCCGTCACGACACGTCGATGGGCTTGCTCAGGGTCTGCCGGCTCCCGTCCGGGGCCCGCAGGGTGAGCGCGAGTTCCCAGCGGCCGGCGGCCGGGATCGTGCCCGATCCGGCCGAGTAACCGGTTCCGTGGTGGCGCAACGGCACCGGCACCGGCCGGGCGGACTTGTCGGGACGGTTGAGCACCGCCGTCACCGTCACGTCGTCCCTGGCGGCACCGTTCTCGCCGAGGACCGAGATGTGGGTGTCCAGGCGCACCTGGTGCTGCTCGCCCGCGACCGGGACGACCACGAGGTCCACCGATCCGCGGCCGGCCGGCTTGCCGGTGTCGAACGAGACCCGGGTCGGGGCCGTCTGCGACCGGATCGCGGCCGGCGCCGCCTCCGCGCCCTGCGCGTGCGCGGTCCGGGGAGGCTGGACGACCACCAGCGTGGCGGTGCCGCCGACGATCAACGCCGCCACCACGATCGCTCCGGCGACCAGCCGCCGGAAGCCGGTCCGCTCGTCCGGGCCGGCCCCGTACTTCCTGGCCCGCCTGGGTTTTTCGGCCGCCTCGACGGGTTCCGGGTACCGGCGGCGGACCCAGGAACGGCAGGCCACGGCGATCGCGGCGAACAACACCAGCAGCACGAGCATCCCGGCCAGCAGCCAGCCGTACGACGTCGTCAGTGCGGCGAAGCCGCCGACGTGCCGCCAGGCCAGGTACCCCCCGGCGAGCACCAGCGCCGCGCCACACCCGAGCACGATGCGGGAGAACTCGGGAATCGCGGTGCCCGGGGTCGCGCGACCGCTGCCCGGAAGCAGCAGCCAGAGCGTCACCAGCCCCGCGACCGGCAGCGCGATCGCGAGCAGCAGGACGATGTCCACGGCCAGCGGCAGCGGGGCCGGCGCGTCCGGCGGGCGCGGGCCCGCGAACGTCCAGGTGGCAGCCAGCGCGGCCGCACAGCCCAGTACCGTCCCTCCTCGCAACCAGCGTTCGCCGCTGCTCTCGGCGGGCTCGCCGGTCATCAGCTGCACCACCCCCCACGACGCCGGCACGAGCACCAGCAACCGGGCGAGCAACGCCCCACCGGCGTCCGACTCGAACGTCGCGGACAGCAGCCGGGGATCGAACGCGTCCTTCAGCGGCGTCCACGCCGCATACGGCCCGAACGAGACGAGCACGCCCAGCGTGGCCACGACCAGCCCCAGCCAGGAATACGTGACGAGGCGCCGCACGGGTTTCGATTCGGCCGCCGCCGGCCAGACCACCGCGACGAAGAACACGGCGCCGATGAGCAGTGCCAGCGCGGCGATCGCGGCGATCCTGGCCGTCGTGTAAATCGCCGTGACGACGGGGTCATGAGTGGTTTCGAGCTCCGGCGTGCCCAGCGGCTGGGGGGACGACACCGCGAAGTCGAACGTTCCGCTGATCGGTTCGAGCTGGCTGGACGGCAGGTCCCACGCCACCGAGTAGGTGCCCTCGTACCGCTGCGGCGGCATGGGCACGGAGACGGTGTCCGTGCGGCCGTCCGGGTGCACCGGCCGCTCGAACACGACCTGGTCCCCCGTCGGGTCGATGATGCGCACGGTGACCAGGCCCGCGGGGACCGGCCGGTCGAACGTGAGCAGCACGTGGTCCGGCGACTTGACGACCTCGGACTCACCGGGCGAGGTCGACCTGAGCACGGGGTTTCCCGACGACGCCGGCGTGAACGCCAGCAGCGCCACCCAGCAGGCCGCGATCAGGAGGAGGAACGCGATCAGCCGGCCGGGCCTCAGCCACCCGCGCACCCCCGTTCGCCACGGTGTTTCCTTGCCGCGCGGGCGATCCTTGAGCAGTGTCATTTGCTGGTAACTTCCGTCGGCTCCGCGGGTCCGGCCTCATGGGCCGCTGCTGGTTCCGTTCCTGGTTCCGCTTCGGGCCCGCCGGGACCATCTCGGTCCGATGTGGACGATGAACGGGTGCGGCGGCGGGCCTGGAGCCAAGTGGCGAGGATGATCACGGCGGCCACGCCGAGCGCGGCCCACAGCACGGTGAGCGACTGCAGGCCACCGTTGCCGGACTCGGCCTGGTCCGTGGCGCCGGCGACCGCGATCGCGGATTCGGTGTCCGCCGGGGCGGCTACTCCGGACGCCGGGGGCGCCGGTGCTTCGGCGGTCGCGGCGCCGAGCGAGATCACCGGGGCGCCGGCCTTCGCCGATCCCGTGACCTGGGCCTCGGTCAGGTGCTCGACCTCGCCGTTCGCGAAGGTCTGGGTGGTCTGGAAGAGCAGCCGGCCGTCGGCGGGCAGCGGCCCCATGGTGATCAGGAACTGCTCGAACTGGTGCGGCTGGACGGCGCCGCCCGCCAGGACGATCGAGCCGGCGACCTGGCTGATCGTCTTGTCCCCCACCGTGACCGGCGGGTTCAGCGGCCGCGGGCGGACCGTCGCGGTCCACCCCCTGGCCGGGGCGACCTCGACGAAGGCGATGGGCGGGTCCTGCGGGAAGGTCACTTCGAGCCGCGTGCTCGTGGTGCCCGACCGCTCGTTGGCCAGCCGGAAGGCGAAGGTCTGGGTGCCACCGCCCGCTGCCTTGTCGGGCACAATGGACACTCGCGCCGCCGCCGGGATCGCCAGCGCCGGCAGGCCGAGCACCGCGGTCAGCACGGCGATCAGCAGGGGGAGAACGAGTTTCGGACGGTGGGCCATGGAGGTCTCCTCGAACCCGTGGCCCGGGGCTGGGCGGAAACCCAGCCCCGGACCACGATGTGTCACCTTCAGCAGGCGGACGGGGTGATCGGGTTGAGTTGCTGACAGGTCAGCTTCTTGCGCCAGTCGCCCTGGTTCTGCTGGGCCCAGCCGTTGTAGACGAGCGGGATCGGCAACACGCCCTGGCCGCCGTAACCGGCCTTTCCGGCGATGGAGCCGTCCATCTTCGTCGCCGCGGTCGGGTCCAGGGTCACCTGGCCCGCCACCTTCGCGTCGTCCAGGTTGCCGTCGTTGTTCGGATCGAAGTCGATGATCTGCATGACGTTGGCGAACTTGTTGGACACGTAGCCGTAGTAACCGCCGCCCTTCTTGGCACCGAAGTTGATGCCGTGGCAGCCGGCGGAACACGGCAGGTCCTTGATCAGCTTGTCCGTCCTCGCGTCGATGACCGAAACCGTCTGCGAGAGCACGTTCGCCCCGAGCAGCGCCTTGCCGTCCGGGCTCACGGGCAGCTGGATCATCAAGCCGCCGAAGGGTTTCCCTTCGGCCGGACCGGCCTGCGGACTGTAGTTGGACCACAGGTCGATCGTCTTGCTGTGCGTCTTCTGCCCCGCCGCGCCACAGGCGTCGGCCGCCAGCGAGACGCACGTGATCGACTCGCCGAGGAAGTCCGCCGTGTAGAACTTCGACGCGTCCGGCGCCATGCTCGTCGCGATCGGGTACTGGCCGGTCTGCTCGATCTTGGCCGTGCCGGACGGCATGTCGATCACCGAGGCGTCGTTGGTCTCGGTGTCCGGTGTGACGACGGTCTTCCCGTCACCGCTGGTCCAGTGTGCGTGCGGGTGGCGGACCGTGCCGTCCGGGCTCACCGAGATCTTCCGCAGCACCTGGGTCGCGCCCGGCGCCAGCTCGACGATCTCGTTGCCGGCGTTGAGGCCGACCACGAGGTTGTCACTGCCCGTTTCCGTCATGATGTGCGCCGGGTTGTGCCCGACCTGGGTCTGCCGGATGAACTGGCCTGTCTCCCGGTCGAACACGTCCACCACGTCGTGGAACCATTCGGACTGGTACAGGTACTTGTAGTCCTTGTCGGTCCACATGTTGTGCGGGTTGTTCATGTCGATCGAAGGAGCGCCGATCTTCCGGTCGATGGACCAGTCCTCGGCGTTGATCTTCGTCGCGGAACCGACCTTGTCCTTGCCCGCCCATTCCTCCATCTGGGTGTCGACCCAGACCTCACCCACGCCAGGAGTCTCCGGGAACTGGTCCCCCTTCGACAAGGTCTTGGGATACTTGAACTTCTTGTCGAAGTAGGCGTCCAGGTTGGGGATCAGCACCGCGTTGCCCGCGGCGTCGTACTGCAGGATCGGCACCGGCGGCTGGAACGCGTCGAAGGTGTTCGTGCTGTCCTTCTTGAACTGCTGCCAGTTGTTCGGGTTGGTGATGTTGAAGAAGGTGTTCACCAGCCGGTTGACGATGTCCGAATTGGACGGCACCGTCAGGTTGCGTGAGTTGATCTGGAGGTTCTTGCCGAAGTCCAGCCCGATCGTGAGCGGGTCGTCGACCACGACCGCACCCAGCTCGTACGGCGCGATCCCGTCCACGAACGCGTACAGGCCCGGCTGGGTCAGCTGGATCTGGGACTCGCCCCAGAACGCCTCCTTGGGCATCCACGGGAAGCCGCCCGCGCCCTCGGGCGCGATGAGGCCCATCGGCATCCGGAGGCCCTGCGACTCGTTCGGGTCGACCTTGAACTTGACCGTGACGCCCGGCCCGGTCGTCGCGAAGTCCTTGAGCTCGTTGAGGGCGCCCTGCAGGTCCAGGCCGACCGGCAGCGAGTTCAAGCTGATCGGCTGGTCCGCCGGGAGCGTGGAGATCTCCTGGGCGAACTGGCCCATCAGCCCTTCGGCCTTCATCGCCGCCGGCGCGGCCTTCGGGTTGGACTTGGCGATGGACTGCACCGACGACAGCGTGCTGTCGAGGTTCAGCGCCTTCCACAGGTTCCCGCCGAGGCTGCCCAGTGTCTGGTTGAGCAGGTTCCCGCCCAGGTCCGTGACCGCCCCGCCGAGATCCGCGTTCAGCAGGCTGCCGGCCAGTGACCCGTCCAGCAGGCCGCCGGCGGACCCGTTGGTCAGCGTGCCCAGCCGCGGCAGCTCGGCGACCGCGAGGGACTGGTCGCCGAACAGGTTCAGACCGGAGTCGAACCACTTGCCGTTGTCGTCCTTGATGTGGAAGGTGATCGGCAGCGGACCGACGCCGACCGGCTGCTGGGCCATGGCCGGCACGCCGGACATCGTCGTCGCGCCGACCGTCGCGATCACCAGCGGGATCGCTATCCTGAGACGGTTGCGCCGCCTTCGGGCTCCGGGGGGAGCTTCTGGGGACATGTGCTTCCTTTCTCTATCCGTGCGATCGATCGACCGCGAACGGACTGCGTCCGGTCGAACACAAGCCTCGACGAAAACGCCGAAACAGCGCCCGTGACCTTTGCCGGTGAATCCGGCACCAAACAACTCCTGCCCGAATTGATCGGACGCGCAGAAGTACACCACGGCGCCTGCCGGCACGGAAGGTGTGCAAGTAAATCGGCGGTAACAGACGGCGCACCGGACCTATTTTCGTACGTGAGATAATGCATCTTCTATAACTCTATTTCCGACCGGATTAAATAGGTTCCACCGACCGCGATTAATCTGCCGTCAACCGCACCGGAGCGCACATTTACGACCGCTCAGAGATCGAGGACCAGCCGTTTGCCGCAGGCCCGGGACACACAGATCATCATCGTGTCGCCCGCGGCCTGCTCGTCCGCGGTGAGCACCGAGTCGCGGTGGTCGGGGACGCCCTCCAGCACCGGCGTTTCGCAGGTACCGCACGTTCCCTGCCGGCACGAGGAGAACACCGGCATCCCGATGTCCTCACAGACCTCCAGGATCGATTTCCCCGGCGGCACGGTCACCGTCACCCCCGACCGCGCGAGCTCGACGTCGAACCGGCCGCGGGGGCCCGAATCCGCGCCCTCGGCCGGCGCGAACCGTTCGACGTGCAGCGCGCCCTGAGGCCAGGCGTGGCAACGCTGTTCCACCGCGGCCATCAGCGGCTCCGGGCCGCAGCAGTAGACCGCGGTGTCCTCCTCCGGATACCCGAGCAGGTCGTCGAGATCCAGCGGACCGGCCTCGTTCTGCGGCCGGAGCACCACCCGGTCGCCGTACTTCCGGCTCAGCTCCGGGCCGAACGCCATCGACGAACGGGCCCGTCCGCCGTAGCACAGCTCCCAGTCGGCGCCCCGTTCGTCGGCCTCCGCGATCATCGGCACGATCGGGGTGATGCCGATGCCGCCGGCGATGAACAGGTATCGCGCGGCGTCCACGAGCTTGAAGTGGTTGCGCGGCCCGCGAATCCGGAGCCGGTCGCCGTCGAAGAGCTCGTTGTGCACGAACGCGGAACCGCCGCGGCCGTCGCGTTCCCGCAGCACGGCGATCTCCAGCACCGACCGGTCGCGCGGGTCACCGCACAACGAGTACTGCCGCACCAGGTCGGGGCGCAGGACCAGATCGATGTGCGCACCCGGCTCCCACGCCGGCAACGCTTCCCCCTCGGGGTGGCGCAGTGTCAGCCGGACCACGTTGTCGGCGATGGATTCCTTGCGTGCCAGCAAAACCTCGAGGTGAACCTCAGTGCCGGGAAGGGTGTTCAGGGTCATAACACTCCCACTCGTCGCGTCCTTCCCCAGCAGTCAAAGGGGACCGTGGTACGGATGGATGGCGGAAACGTCAATTCCCCGTGTCGAAACTTTCACGACTCACGGATCGGACGGTGAAACGGCCTGCGCATACTCGGCCGGGAGGTGACCGCACACTACTGCGTTTGCGAGAAGCCGTCCAGACCGGACACAAATACCGTCCACCGGTCCGGCGGGGAAATGGCGCTGTCGCGCAGGTCGGGAACACCGGAAAGCACGCGGTTCCGGCACCGGCCGGTCGTTGTTTGTGCCGACGGCAAAGGAGACGGGCGGTGCGGCATCGGCGCTACCCCAAGGCGAACTGGACGGAGATCCCGGCCCCGTGCTGCTCCGGCCAGGTCCGGATCAGCTCGTAGTGCTGCGCCGGCCACCCGGCGATGATGATGTTCAGGCCACGCCCCACCTGTGCCAGCAGGCGCGCCACGAAATCGGTCGCCTGCCTGGCGTCGAACGATCCTCGCCTGGCCTGGAACTGCACCACTCCCCGGTTCGACCACGCGACCAGCACGTTGACCTCGCCGAAGTAGTCACGGAAGCCGGACATCAGGTTCTGCCCGTTCGTCACCGGCATCGGCTTGGCCCCCGGCGGCGTGTGCGGCCGGGTCCAGGCCAGCCACATGACCGCGCCGTCCACGATCCACCCGTTCCCCCGGAAGTCCTGCATCCGGGTGCGCGGCACCGGGGAAGCGGACCGGCCGCGTTTCGCGTCGAGCGCCCGGCGGTCCTCGATCAGGCCCCACCGGATCAGGTACTTCGACGCGGTGGCCGGGCTGAGCAGGATCCGGAACTCCCGGTTGACCAGTTCCACGATCGCCTGCGCGTTCCACAGCCGGTGCGGCAGGCCGAGGTCGTCCGGGGTGTTCCCCACGACGGTCCGCACGGTCCACGCCTGCTGCGCGGGCGAAAGCGCGAGCTGCTCGCCGGGACGACGGCCGCGGCGGGCCGGCCGGAAGGACGCGTCGCCCATCGACTCGTGGGCCGCCACCCAGGCGCCGACCGTTTTCCTGGATACGCCGAAGAGGCGCGCGACCTCGGTCCGGGAGACCCCGGACGCCACGGCGGCGACCGCCCGGCGGCGCAGCACTTCCAGCGCCTCGGCGGAAAGGCTGCGCGCGTCCCTGGCGTTCATGGATTCCCTGCTCCAGCCATACGATCCATACCTCCGGGTCATCGTCGGCCAGTGAAGGTGCAGCAAAGGAAGGCCGCCAGCGAAATCCGGCCGAGCACGGATCAGCGGCGGCGAGGACGCGACGCCAGCCTGCGCACGAGTTGCGCGCTGACGATCGTCAAGGCCAGCACGGCGAGCAACACCGGTTGCGACAGGGTGTCCCGATCGGCCGGGAGCGCCGAGGCCGAACCGGCGGCCCGGGACGCCCCGGCGAGCGCCGGCTCTCCGGCGGCGACGGGCGAGCCCGGCTGCGGGACGCTGACGGTGCTGAGGTCCAAAGCCGCCCCACTCAAGGACAATCCGGGAATCCGCTCGCCGAACACCGCGCCGCGCGCCGGTCCGTCCGGCTCGGCCGCACCCGGGTCCGGCGCGCCGCCCGGCACCGGGGAGGGGCCGCCTGGCTCTTCCGGCGGGGGCGGCCGGTCCGGGCCGGCCGGGGTGGTGACCCGCACCAGGATCCCGCAGAGCGAGTCCAGCGCACCGGTCACGGCCGGCGTCAGCTGCTCCAGCACCGGCCCGGCCACCGGAATCTCACCGAGCCGGGCGATCACGGCGTCCGCGATCCGGTTCCCCGGAATCTCGTGCTGTCCCACGGAAAGAGTGCCGAGGTGGATCGGCCCGGAGTTCTGCCACGCCTGCCGGAGGGGCCCGGTCAGGAGGCCGAGCGGGTCCAGCCCGGCGAGCGCGCCGGTGACGGGCTCGACGACCGCCGACGGGTCCAGCACCACTTCCTGGCCCGGTATGCCGTCCACGACCGCCGAACAGCTCGGGGCTTCCACCGTCTCGGCCGCGGCGGCCTGCGGTGCGGCCGCCAGGCAGGCGACCACACCAGCCCCGGCGGCGAATAAATGCCGAGCCGGCCTGGTGCGGTATCTCCTGGTGGTCACCGGGGACGCGGTGCCTTGGCGCTCGCCGCGGGTCATCGGGCCACGATGTCCGGGGTGTCGAGCTGCCATCGGGCGAGCGCTTCCCGATACATCGGCGGCCAGCTGTACACGAGAAGGCCGACATCGGCGGCGAGCTGGACCCGGAGCCGGTGCCGGAACTGCGTCAGCTGGTCCGCGGTGAACGGCTGCTCGCTCGCCAGGAAGAACAGCATGCCGCGGCTGGTGACCGCGACGAGCGCGTTGACCCGCTCGGCCGCACCCGGTGGAAGCGGCCGGACCCAGCCGAGCAGCAGGGTTTCGGAACGGCGCGGGTGGGCGGCCGCGGCGGCGCGGTCGAAGAGCTCCCAGCGCTCGAGGTACTGGTCGATCGTGCTGCCGCTGAGCGAGATGCCGAACTGCCGCCGGACGAGTTCGGCGACCGCGCGTCTCGTCCACAGCAGGCTCGGCACCCCGGCCTCGTCCGGCGGGCCGCCGGCGAGTGTCTTGACGATCCAGGCCTGGTCCGCGGGTGACAGCGCCAAGCGCTCACCGGCGCGGCGGCCACGCCGGCGCGGGCGGAACGCCTCCTCGCCCTCGGCGTGGTAGGCGCGCACCCACTTGCCGACGGCTTTCCGGGACACCCCGAACTGCCGGGCGGTGTGCGACTGCGTGAGACCGGACTCGACAGCGGCGACCGCTTGCCGGCGGAGCCGTTCGAGCGCGTCGGCGCACAGGCTTCGCGCACCGGCGCTGCTCGCCGGATGATCAAGGTCCATCGTGGTCCCCATCTCGAAGTCGGCGCGTGCCGGCGGCACGCGAATTACCGCACCGCCGAACCCGGCCGTGCCGGCGGGCTGAACCGCGCGCCACAGAATCCGCGCGTTTATTCCGCCCTCTTTCCGGCTTGCGGCGCGATGGCGTAGATCGATTCGGCCAATAGTGCCGGACCCCGTGTCGATTATGCTACCGGCGCGTTACGGGCACATAACAAAGGGGACCATTATGTGTCCTTCGCGTGCCTGACGATGAGTTTTCGAATCAATTCCCGATAACCGGCCAAGGCAAAGGATCGCCATTCGATTGTCCAGGCACCGCAAGGTTTCTCCTGGTCAAAAACGATCAAGTCACCCGAGGGCCGTGTAACCAGTTTGACCTAAAACGCATAGTCCTGCCATCTCGGAGATTCTTGGGCCACACCACCACAAGTACCTTGGTGACCTGCGCGAATGAGCGTCAGGTGCGGTATTTCCCGCAGATGAACCGCTTCTGCGGCGTCGCCGGCGCCACACTGGCCCGGAGCCCGCCGGACGTGCCACTATCTCCCACTGGAAAGTTCGCACATTCACGGGCCCGACACCTGAGAACAAGCCAAGAACCGATTCCGCCTCGCGAGATTGTCGTGACAGCCCCGCCGCGACGGCCGTTGTGCGACGACCGTGGTGCCGGGCTCTTACGTGGACCGCGGCCACTCCCCCAGACGACCTCGAAGGACACTATGCGCGCAGTAGTCAAAGCCGGAACCGTGGTGGCGGCGGCGGTGGCCGGTGTGGCCGTGTGGTCACTGGGCCCGGCGGCGCTGAACCAGCTCGGCGACGACGCCAGTGCGATCGCGACCAGTCGTTCCCCCGCGCCGGCAACGGCGGCACCGGCACCGGGTCCGCCCGCCGCTGCGCCGGCGGATGCTCCGCCGCCCGGCGCCACCGGCCCGAACGGCATCCCGTCCCCCGGGCGCGGACCGGTCCCGGTGGCGACCGGGCCGGGCGCCGCCCCGGCGCCCGGGAGCCCGACGACGCCGGCTCGGCCAGGCCTGCCGACGGCGGAACCGCCGCCGTCTCCGCCCGGGGAGACTCCGCCACCCAGCATTCCACCGCCCAGTACTCAGCCACCCGGCACTCAGCCGCCGGCCGAGCCGCCTTCGACGCCGCCGGTCCCGCCGCCGATGGACCCCCCGCAGCTCCCGGCGCCCGAGGGGTGCACTACCGGTGACCCGGTCGGCTCGGTCATCTGCATCGTGCTCGACCTCCTGTGAGGAGTCGCGGGCGGCGCGCCGGCGGGAGATCCCGTTCCGCAGCGCGATGGCGAGGTGGATCCTGAGCTCCTCCGCACGACTGTCCACTCTGGAGGGTGCGGCCGCCGTCGACGGGCCGGGTGGCGGGGAGGTATCGCAGACGGAACGCAGAGGGAACACCGCTCGGCACGATGAGCCCGGTTGGCGGCGGCAGCGAGGAGGGACACCGTGGGCAGAGCGGGCGGCAGGACGGGAAGACGGGTCGTGCGAGCGCCGTGGCCACCGGCGGCCGGTGCCACCTCGGACCGGGGAGCGGGCCGGTGAGCACCGACCGGTCGGTGCTCGCCCTTCCCGAGTTCTCCCCGGTGACCGGGACGGCGGAGCGGGTGCCGTGCGAGCGGTGCCGCGCGGGCGAAGCCGCCGAGATCGATCCGCGCCGGCAGTTGAGCGGTCTCGACGCGATGATCCTGGAAGCGGTCGCGACGGGGGTGTCGAGTGTGCGGATCGCCTCGCGCCTCTACATCAGCCGGCAGGCGGTCGACTATCACATCAAAGGCATGCAGCGCCAGTTGAACGCCGTCAACCGGGCCGAGCTGGTTTCGCGGGCGCATGTGGCCGGGATACTCGACATCGGCCGCTGGCCACCGAAAGTACCGCCGGGCTTCATCCTCGAGGAGTCGCGGGGTCTCTACCGGCCCGTCCCGTGACTCCGCCCAGGTCTGCCCGATAGACCCGGCCCGGATGCACTGTTCAGCTCTGGTGAAGGCCGAGTGCTTACCGGTAACGTCGGCTGACGGCGGCTGGTAGCCCGCCGGCGCGGGACTGAGGACGTTCAAACGGCTGTGGGAGAATGGTGGCGGCCAAATTGCTGCGTGAGTCGCGAATCGGCACCGGTGGTTCCCGGGGGCGGCGGTCTCGGGACCGGTGTTCCCCCGGGCCACTCGGCGGTCCGGTCCGGTCCGGCGCGGGCGTCGCGGAAAGAAGTGCACTACTGGTTGCCGCCGAGTGAATTTCACCGTGTTTGTGATTAATCCCGGTACGGCGGGCCGCTCGTTCCCGGGCCTCGACCCGGTCTTGAATCGCTTCGCGGAATGCTTTCGCGTGCGGGCCGGCACCAGGTGCGCGGGATGAGCAGCGCTCAGCGAGCCGAATCGCCACTGCGCATCAACGTCCTGGGGAGCGTCGAATGCTGGGACGGCGACGAACGCGTCCATCTGGGCGGGCTCATCCAGGAGCGGGTGCTGGCCGCGCTGGTGCTGGAGGCGGGCCGGGTGCTCAGCGTCTCCCAGCTCGTCGACGCGGTGTGGGAAGACGTTCCGCCCGCGACCGCCGCCCACCAGGTGCGCAAGGCGGTGGCCCGGCTGCGCCAGATCATCCCGGGCGGGGGCGGGCTGATCATCACCCAGGCCTCCGGCTACCGCGTGTCGGCCGACGCGGCCCAGCTCGACGTCAAGCAGTTCTCCGCGCTGCTGGACCAGGCCCGGGCGGAGCTGGCGGACCGGCGCGCCGGCGAAGCGGTGGAGCACCTGGAAGGCGCGCTCGCGCTGTGGCGGGGGACGGTGCTCTCGGGCGACGGCGGGGAACCGATCAGGGCGGCCGGCACCGCGTTGCTGGAACGGCGGGCCGCGGCGATCGAGCAGCTCATCGACCTGCGCCTGGCCCGGGGGGAAACGGCCGAGCTGGTCGGGGAGCTGCGGGCCTACGTCGCCGCATACCCGTTGCAGGAGCGGCTCCGCGGCCAGCTGATGCTCGCGCTGTTCCGGTCCGGCCGGCAGGCGGACGCGCTGGAGGAGTTCGAGCGGGTGCGGGCCCTGCTGTCCGAGGACCTGGGCATCGACCCCGGCAGCGACCTCACCCGGCTGCACGAGCGGATCCTGCGCAACGATCCCGCCCTCGCCCGCCCCGTCCCCGAAGCCGGGCCGCGGCCGGTGGCCGAGGTGCCCGCCGGCCCGCCCGCGGCGGCCCACGCGCTGCCCCATGACCTGCCGGACTTCGTCGGACGCGAGCGGGAGCTCGACCACCTCCGGTCGTACCTCGAAACCGCGTCCTCGCAGGGGCCGCGGATCGTCGCGATCGACGGGATGGGCGGGGTCGGCAAGACCTCTTTCGCCGTGCGGGCCGCGTATTCGGTGTCCGGCCGGTACCCCGACGGCCAGCTCTACCTCGACCTGCACGGCTTCACCCCGGCCGGGCAGCCGATGACCGCGCCCGCCGCCGCCGAAGCCCTGCTGCGGATGCTCGGCACCCCGGTCGACCACCTGCCGGACGGCGCCTCGGTGCGGCTCAACCTGTGGCGGGCGACGATCGCCGAGAAGAGCGTGGTCCTCCTGCTGGACAACGTGTCCGACGTCGCCCAGGTGCTGCCGCTGCTGCCGCCGAACTCGGAGTGCCTGGTGCTGATCACCAGCCGCACCCGGCTGGTCGACCTCGACGGGGTGCTCTGGATCTCGCTCGGCACGATGACCGACGAGGACAGCGCCGCCATGGCCAGCGCGGTGCTGACCAGCCAGCGCACGGCCGTGGAGCCGGAGGCGCTGGCCGAGCTGATCGAGCTGTGCGGGCACCTGCCGCTGGCCATCCGGATCGCCCTCAGCCGGCTGGCGAACCGGCCGCGGTGGTCGATCGGCTACCTGGTCGACCGGATGAGCGACGAGTCCCGCCGGCTCGACGAACTGCGCTCGGGCGAGCGCGGGGTCGAGCTGACGCTCAAGATCTCCTACGAGGGCCTCAAGGCCAAGGACCGCGAGGCCTTCCGCCTGCTGGGCCTGCATCCGGGCCGCGACATCGATGTCCACTCGGCCGCCGCGCTGCTGGGCACCTCACCCGAGGAGGCCGAGGCCACCCTCGAAGTGCTCCTCGACGCGCACATGCTGCAGCAGTACGAGTTCGGCTACTACCGGTTCCACGACCTGGTGCGCAGCTTCGTGCACCGCCTCCTGCGGGTGGCCGGCCAGTCCGCGGGCGGGGACATCTCGCCGGCGCTGGGCCGCCTGCTCGACTACCTGGTGTGCGCCAGCGACCAGGTCTGCGACCTGCTCTTCGCCGGCCGCCTGAGCGTGCCGGCCGGAGGGATCGGCCGCCAGGCCGTGCCGCCGGAGCTGGACGAGCCCGAGCAGGCCCGGAAGTGGCTGGAGCGGGAACGGACGACGCTCTTGGCCGCGGCGGTGCTCGCCCACGAGCAAGGACTCGACCGGCACGTCACCCTGCTCGCGCGCAACGTCGTGTTCCAGCTGGACGCGGCCGGGCTGTACAGCGAGTTCGCCGAGGCCAGCCAGCTCGCCGTGGCGTCCTCCCGCCGGCTGGGCGAACCGGAGCTGCTGCGGCTGAGCCTGTCGAACCTGGCCGTGGCCAACTGGAAGCTGGGGCGGTTCGACGCAGGGATCGCCGCTTCCTCGGAGGCGCTGAAGATCGCCGACGACCTCGGCGACCGGCGTGGCTTCGCGAAGGACACCGGCATGCTCGGCCTGTTCAAGGGGACCACCGGCCAGTTCGACGAGGCGCTGGGGCTGCTGCGGGAGTCGATCCGCCTGAAACGCGAGCTCGGCGCCGCCCGGACGGAGGCCGAATCCCTGGTGAACCTCAGCTCCCTCTACGAGCAGTGGGGGCGGTACCCGGAGGCGGTGGAGGCAGCCGGCCAGGCACTGGCCCTCGATCTCGAACTGGACATCCGCGAGCACCAGATCGTCGCCAGGGCGGACCTGGCCCTCGCTTACCTCGGGGTGCACGCGGACGAGGAGGCCGACGAGCAGCTGGCCCGCGACCGGGAGCTGGTCGAGGACTTCGGCGCGGCCGGTGAGGTGGCGATGGTCTTCGCGTTGTCCGCGCTGACCAACCAGCGGCTGGGACGCCACGAGGAGGCCGCCCGGTACGCGGAGATCGTCCGCGAACACCGGCGTGAGCACTGGAACCCCACCCGGCAGGTGGTCATCGACAACATCCTCGGCAAGCTGTACCGCGCCCAGGGCAACGACTCGGACGCGGCCCTGCTCCACGAGGCCGCCCGTACGGTCGCGGCTTCCATCGGCTACCGCGTCGAAGAGGCGCGGGCGCTGCTCGGGCTCGGGGCGGCCGAATCGGCCCTCGGCCGGACCGAGGAGGGGCAGCGGCACCAGCGGCGCGCGGAGGAGATCTTCACCGAGCTGGGCGTGCCACCGGACGCCCGCTCGTGATCGTCGCGCCGGCCGCTCGCACACATCGAGGGCCGGCGTCCGGAGCTTCGCACCAGGGAGTTCCGAAACCCGGCCGGCCCGGTGGCTCCGCCCGACCGGCGGAGCCGCCCCGCCGCCGGTCACCTGGCGCGCACCCGGAATAAGCGGTTTGCAAGCAGCGCGGGTGCTCTCATGGATCCAGGCGGCTTGGCTCGTCCGGCGGTGACCCGGGCGGACAGCGATCAGACAGCGCGCCAGGGAACACTTGTACCGCGGGTGGCGGCCCGGCGACTTCGGGCAGCTGCCGGCCCAACTGTGGAGAACACGATGTCACGGAGGCAAACGAGCCGATCAGCGAGGATTCGCGGACCAGAGGAGGTGTCGTGATGGGGCGCGCCGCCGGGGACTCGAGCGCCGCCCGCCTGCTCCTGGTCTTCCCGGAGCCCGCGCTGGTGCGCAAGGCCGCGCGGACGGGCCTGGACGTCCACGTCGTGCTGGGCCCCGAGGACCGGGCCGGGGACTTCCCGGTGCCCGGCGACCACGTGATCCGCGCGGACGGGCGAAGCAGCCGCGAGGCGGAGCCGGTGATCCGCCGGTTCATCGGCTCCCACCACGATACCCACGTTCTCGACGGTGAAGGCTTCCCGTTGTACGGGCCCCCACCGGAGACGGGATCGGAAGCCGCCGGGGCCCCGTACGTACTCGCCGACTTCGATGCCTTCCGGAACGCGATGGCGCTGAACAAGCAGCCCGCGGCGGCCGGGCAGGCGGTCGCGACGGCGGACGAGGTACCGGCGGCGGTCGCCGGCCTGGACTGGCAGGCGGTGATCCGGACGGGCCAGGACGAGGAGGCCGTCCGGTCCGACGCGGACGTCGAGGAGTGGCTGCGGACCCACGGGCCGGGCTCCGGCCCGTTCACGGTCGAGCCGCTCCCGCCGGGCCCCGAGGTGATCGTCACGACGCTGACGGTCGACGGGATGCACCGCGTCGTCGGGATCACCGAACGGGTCCCGGAGGCCGGGATTCGGTCCTACGTCTACCCGGCGAGCGTGTCCGAGGCCGCCACGGCCCAGGCCAGGGCCGCCGTCACCGGCATGCTCGACCTGGCCGGATACGAGTTCGGGCCCGCGCAGACCCGGGTCGTGCTGACCGGCCGGGAGCCCCGCATCCTGTGTTCGCAGCCGTGTTTCAGCATCGACCGGGTCGCGGACCTGATCGAGACCGCCACCGGGTTCGACCTCCGGACCGAGCTGTTCCGCACCCTGGCGGGGGCGCCCCTGCAGCCGCCACGCCCGCGGTGGTTCGCGGCGGCGCGGTTCTCCCGGGTATCCGGTTCCCCCGCTCAGGAACCGGAATCCTGCGTGCTCGCGGAAGGCCCTTCGCCGGAGGCTGTTCGTGTCCGGCTCGACGAGGCGGCCGCGCCGGTAAGCTGAGTGAACCCGCGGGGGAAGTCCGCTTCCCCCGCGGTTCCCGGCCCGGGGTATCGCAGACGGAACCCAGCGGTATCGCGACTCCCCATGATTGGTGTCAAGACGAAGAACGGACACGAGGAGCGACACCATGCGCGAAGAAATCAGTGAAGAGACGGTCACTTCCCGGACACGCGCCGGCCGGCGGCTGCGGGGGATGGTGGCCGTGGCCGCACTGGTCGCGATGGCCGGTGCCGGGTACCACGGCGTCACGCACGAGGTATCCGGCGGGGCCGGTGCCGTCGCCGCTTCCAGCGCCGGCCGGATGCCGGGCCTCGACTCCGGCTCGGGCTCCGGCGAGGGCCCCAACCACTGACCCGGCCTCCCGCCGTGGTTGTCCACTGTGGACGGTTCAAGCCCGGCCGGGCGGAGAACCGGATCCGCGCCGGTACCGCCGATCGGATGAACGCGTTCGTGCGAGGCGGGGCCGATGCGGCGCCCGGTCCCGGCGATCCCCGGTGATCACCCCCGGGTTCCCGGCCGGGGCGTGCCGAAGACCGGCGAAACAGCCGCCTGGCTCATTTCCACCATTCCGCCACCCGATCGACCCGGGTTTCCCCGTGCGCCCGGAAAAGCGGGAACCCGCCGTTCCGCATCGAGGGCACCGGCAGAGCGGATGGTCCACATCGGACCGCGGTGATCGCCGATCACGTGGTCCGAGCGCGGCCCAGCGGTGGCCAGAGCACCTCGTCCCGAGGTGCGGACCCGAGGAGACTCCATGCCGGAACGCACCCCCGGTCCTTGCGCCGATCCCGGAGGAGCGTGAACCATGACCCACGACTTGAGCTTCGAGATCCTCGGCCCGACCCGCCTCGTCGTCGACGGCCGCCCCCAGGCGATCCGGTCGCGGAACCTGTCGGTCATCCTGACCACCCTGCTGGTCCGGAGTGGCCGCGTGGTCAGCGTCGAGGAGCTGATCGGCGAGGTGTGGCACCAGCCGCCACGGCGGGCCCGGGAAGCCATCTACGTCTACATCTCCAGGCTGCGGGACCAGATCGGGAACGGGGTCGTCGACAGCCAGTTCCCCGGCTACACCCTGCCGGTCCGCGGTCAGCAGCTGGACGTGCAGCTGTTCGGCCGGTATCGGGCCGACGGCCATCTCAGCATGGCCAACGGTGATCACGAGGGGGCGGCGCGGGCATGGCGTGGCGCGCTCGCCCTGCACCGGGGCAGCCTGGTCGGGGGCGTGTACCCGGGGCCGATCCTCAGCTCGTTCGATTCCTGGCTGCGGCAGTCGCGCACCGAATGCGTGGAACTCGCCGCGTGGGCACAGCTCAGCGCCGGCCTGCACCACGAGGCCATCGGCTTCCTCACCCAGCAGCTGCCGCAGGATCCGCTCAACGAGATCCTGCACCAGCAGCTGATGCTGGCGCTCCTCCTGGCTCGTCATCGCGCCCAGGCGCTGCGGGTGTTCGGCAACGCCTGCCGGGCGTTCTCGGACCGGCTCGGCCTGGAGCCCGGCGGCGACCTGGTGAAGGTGCACGACATCGTGCGGTCCGACGACGTCGGCCGGGCCAAGCGGGCCATCTCGAGCGCCGTCGCCTCGCGGCTGAGCTCGCACCGGTCGCCGCTGGCGTCCTGACCTCGGCCCCAGGGCTCGTGAGTGGCGATGACGGTTCTAACCGTCATCGCCACTCACGAGCTTTCCGGCCGGACGGTGAGGCGCCCGACGCTCATATACGTGAACCCGTGCCGTGCCTGTTCCGCCGGGTCGAGCAGGTTGCGCCCGTCGAACAGCAGCGGGTCGCCCATCACCTCGGCGGCCTTGCCCCAGTCCACGTCCTTGAGCTCGGGCCACTCCGTGACGAGCACCGCGGCGTCGCAGTCGGCGACCGCCGCCAGCACGCTGTCCTTGCGGGCCACGAGGTCCCACGGGTGACCGGTCAGCTGGGGCGCCAGCGGATCCCATCCGGTGACCGTGGCCCCCTCGGCCAGCAGCCGGGCCGCGATGACCGCGCTGGGCGCCTGCCGCATGTCGTCGGTGCCCGGCTTGAACGTCAGCCCGAGCAGCGCGACCCGGCGTCCGCGCAGACCGCCGAGCTGGGACTTCAGCCGCGCGACGGCCCGCCGGGCCTGGAGGTCGTTGCTCTCGATGACGGCGCCGAGCAGCGGTAGCGGCAGCCCGCAGTTGGAGGCGGTCGCCCGCAGCGCCCGAGCGTCCTTGGGGAAACAGGATCCGCCGTAGCCGACACCGGCCCGCAGGAAGTGCGGGCCCAGCCGGCGGTCCAGGCCGACGACCACCGCCACCTCCTCGACGTCGGCACCGGTCGCCTCGCACACCGCGGCGATCTCGTTGATGAACGTGATCTTGGTGGCGAGCAGGGCGTTCGCCGCCGTCTTGGCCATTTCCGCGGAAGCCACCGACACCGTCCACACCGGACCGTCGATGCCCCGGTGCAGTTCGGCGACCAGATCGGACACGGCCGGGTCGTCCGCGCCGACGACGATGCGGTCCGGCTTCAGGAAGTCCCGGACCGCCGTGCCCTCGGCGGTGAACTCGGGGTTGGACGCGTACCCGACGTGGGCCAGGCCTGCGGCGTCCAGTGCGCTGCGCACCTGGTCGCCGGTCCCCACCGGCACGGTCGACTTCATGACCAAGGTGGTGAGGCGAGGTGCTCCTCGCAAATCCTCGACGACGGACCAGATCCGGGACAGGTCGGCGTCGCCGGACGACGTGGGCGGCGTGTCCACGCAGATGAAGGCCACCTCGGCCTCCCGCAGCGCCTCACCGGCGTCGAGGGTGAACCGGAGCCGCTCCCGGTTCTCGGCGATCAGCTCCCCCAGGCCCGGCTCGTAGATCGGCACCTCGCCGCGGCGCAGGGCGTCGACGCGCCGCGGCTGGATGTCCCGCACGGTGACCCGGTGTCCCAGCTGCGCCAGGCAGGCCCCGGTGACCAGGCCGATGTAGCCGGCCCCGAATACCGCGATGTTGTGCATGCGTCCCTCTTCTTCCTTCCAGTGCGTCCCCAGGCGCGGGCGCACACCAGCCGTGGCGAGGAGCACCGCGGGCTCAGGCGAACGGACCCTCGACGGTGAGCCGGCGGCCGGCCTCGGCCAGCCGCTCGCGGGCTTCGCCGGCGTGCGTTCCGACGACGATCACCCAGCCGGCGCGGCCCCAGAAGTCGATCGGCGGGGGCGTGATCACCGTGCCCTTGGGCCGGAGCTCCCCGACCTCGTGGACCCACGGCTGGGCCCGGAGGTCGGGTGCCTCGGCCAGCCCCTCGAACACTTGACGGCGCTCGGAGTAGATGAACTTCAGGCCGGCGGCCCGATTCGGCACGATCTCCGCCTCCAGCGGCTCGCCGAGGGCCGCGGACACCAGCAGCGAACCGATGCTCAGGCCGAAGGCCAGGTGGACCATCTTGGACAGCAGGTCCCCGCCGGGGCGGCCGTTGAGCTCGATGATGCGCGGTCCCTTGGACGTCATCTTGACCTCGACGTGGGCCAGCGTCCGATCGATCCCGGCGGCCAGCACGGCGGCGCAGGCCAGTGCGAAGCCCTCGGCGAGCGGCTCGATGTCGAGCGCGCCCTCGCCGCACACGTAGCCCACCTCGATCGGGTGCGGGTCGAAGTCGAAGGACTTGGGGCACCAGTAGAGGACCTCGGCCCGCCCGCCGCTGCTCCACACGTCGACGTCGAACTCCACACCGTCCAGGTATTCCTCGACGAGCAGGCCGTCGCTGGCCATGCCCTTCTTGTCGATGTCGGCGGCGACCTGGAAGAACCGGGCGAAGTCGTCGGCGCTGTCGATCCTGGCGACGCCCGCGCTGCCGGACAGCCCGCGTGGCTTGATGATGACCGGATAGCCGATCTCCGCGGCGACCTTCATGCCCTCCTCGAGCTCGTGCACGAGCACGGACGTGGTCGGTGAGAGGTCGGCGAGCAGCTCACGCTGGCGCTTCTTGTCCCGGGTGATCTCCGCCGCCTCGACCGGCAGGCCGGGAAGCCCCAGCGCCTCGGCGAGCTGGGCGGCCAGCAGGACGTCCGGCTCGTTGTAGGTGATGACGGCCCGCACGTCGTGGCGCTCGACCAGGCGGCGCGCTTGCTCCAGCGGGAACGGGTGCTCATCCCGGTCGTAGGTCTCGAAGTCCTTCAGCCACGGCTTCTGCCAGGTCGGCTCCGCGGCGTCCAGCAGGACCACGTCGGCCGCGGTGCCCAGGTGGGAAAGCAGGTGTTCGTGGCCGATCTGGTAACCGGAGCCGACCAGCAGCAAGGTTGACGGTGAGGCCGGACGGGCCGGCAGCGGAAGTTCCATGTGCTGACTCCTCAGTGCGAAGTGGAGGCGGTTTCCCGACGCCGTGCCGTGCGGCGCCGGAAGAAGAGCAGGGCGTACAGGGCCAGGCCGAAGCCTGCGAGCTGGAGCACGAAGTAGGCCCCGACACCGGCCGCCTCGACGACCGGCAGCAGGATCAGCGGCGCCAGGAACGCGCCCATGCCGTGCGCCAGCGACGTGGCCGCGGCGTAGGACTCCAGCGAGTCCGGCGGGGCCGTCCTGGTCACGAGCGGCTGCACGCTGGGGGCGATCAGGCACTCGCCCACGGCGAACAGGACCCCGAAAGCGGCTCCCAGCAACACTTTCGGCAGCGATCCGGACATCAGCAGGGCGCAGCCGAGCACGGCCAGCGCGGCCGTCCACGACACGATCGCGGTGACCAGTGCCCCGATGTAGCCGATTCGCTCGACCACGCGGAGTGCCACGCCCTGCAGGACGATGACGCCGCCGGTGTTGCAGGCCATCACGACGCTGATCGCGGCCACCGACAGCTGGGCGTTGCCGAGAATGGCGGGCACCACCGAGTCGAACTGGCCGAGGCCGAAGATGACCAGGCAGAACTGGAACACCATCAGGCATAGGAACACCGGATCACGCAGGGCCGCCGGGCGTCCTCGCCGTCTGCCGGATTCCGGCAGCCGGACCGCGGGCGCCCCGCCGCGCTTGCGCACGAGACCGGCCAGGATCGTGCCGTGGACCAGGTAGCTGAGCGCGTTGACGGTCAGGCACGCGCCGTAGCCGTCGACGCCGAAGCGCTGCACCGCCTGGCCGCCCAGCAGGGTGCCCACGGTCATCATCAGCGCCGTGGTGCGGTTCTGTCCGGAAAGGACCCGGCTGAGCGCGTCTTCGCCGAAGACCCGCATGAGCAGCGGGGTCTGCACCGCGTAGTACATGCCCGTTCCCGCGCCGGACAACGCGGCGGCCGGCACGACCAGCGTCATGGAGCCCGCCACGGCGAACAGGCCCCAGCCCGAGGCCTGGAGGACCGCGGCCATGACCACCACTGTGCCCGGTCCGAGCGCGCGGCCGACCCGGATGGCCAGCGGGTTCACGCCCAGGCCCGACAACGCGAACAGGGAGAAGTAGAGCGAGGCGCTCGCCAGCGGCAGATGCAGGATCTCCCGGAGGTAGATCATCGTGATCGGGAGTGTGAGGCCGCTGCCGAAGGTGGTGGCTCCCCAGCCGGTCAGGAAAGCACCGTAGCCGGGCAGCGGCCCTCGATGCGCCGCGGAAGTCACGTGGCCACCTGCCCGCCCCGCGGAGAGCCCGCCCCCGCGAGGGCACCGGACGGCGCCGGCGACACCAGGTCGAGAGCTTCCTCTGGGGTTCCGGCCAACCGCAGGATGCTTGCGTCGCGCACGAAACCTCGTCGCCCCAACCCATCGACGTAGTCGAGCAGAGGCTGCCAGTCGTTCTCGACGTCGAGGAGCACGATGGGGCCGACGTCCTGTCCGAGCGCGGCCATGGAAACCACTTCGAGCACCTCGTCGAGCGTGCCGTAACCGCCGGGAAGCGCGATGAAGGCGTCCGCGCGGTCGATCATGACACGCTTGCGTTCCAGCAGGTCGCCGGTGAGCACGATCTCCTGGGGCGGCAGGTCGTCACCCATTTCCTTGGCCCGCAGGAACTCCGGGATGACGCCGAGGATCGGCGCGCCGCCCGCGGCGGCGCCGCGGGCCACCGCACCCATCAGCCCGGCCCCGCCCGCCCCGTAGACCAGCCGGTGGCCGCGGGCGGCCAGGCCGGCGCCGAGCGCGGTGGCGATCTGGGCGTACCGGGCCGACGGTCCCGGGGAGAAGCCGCAGAAGACCCCGACCGACAAGGAGCTTTCAGAGGTATCCATAACTGAGCCAGCCTCCGTCGACGACCAGGGACTGGCCGTTGATGTAGTCGGCCTCCGGGGAGGCCAGGAACAGGACAGGTCCGACGATGTCGGCCGGCCGGCCGCGCCGGCGGGAGGGGATGCGCCCGACGATGGCGTCCTCGCCGAGCGCGGCCGGGTGCGGGGTCTCGATGCGGATCATGCCGGGGGCGACCGCGTTGACGTTGACGTTGTGCGCCGCCCACTCCACGCCCAGGCTGCGGGTCAGCTGGAGCACGCCGCCCTTGCTCGCCGCGTACAGCGCCCGTTCCGGGAAAGCGGTGTAGGACAACAACGAGCAGAAGTTGACGATCTTGCCGTGTCCCTGCTCGACCAGGTGCCTGCCGAAGATCTTGCAGGCCAGGAAGGTGCCGAGCACGTTGGTGTCCAACAGGGTCCGGGCGGAGTCGAGCGGGAAACCGGTCGTGGGGCCGAGGTCGAAGACGCCGGCGGCGTTGACGAGGACGTCCAGGCCGCCGAACCGCTCGACGACCTGGGCGGCCGCCTCGCCCATCGCCGCCTCGTCGGCGACGTCGACGGCCACCGCCACGCTCTCGGCCCCGAGGTCCTCGATCTCCCCGGCCACGGACTTCACCTGGGACTCGGTGCGGGCCAGCACCGCGACCTGGTCGCCACGGGCGGCGAACCCGAGGGCGACGGCCCGCCCGATGCCCCGGCCGCCGCCGGTGACCACGACCCGCATCAGCGCGCCCGGAACTCGCCGAACCAGTGCAGCTGGTCCGGCTTGGTGCGGGTGGGCACGTTGCGGTACACGTACAGCGCCACGCACTCGAACCGGTCGGCGGTGAACGTGGTGAGGATGTCCTCGCTGGTGATCCGGCGCGGGCCGGTACCGGCGACCATCTTGTCGGAGAAGGAGTTCAGCAGGAACAGGCCGCCGGGCTTGAGCAGGCGGTGCACCTCGCCGGCGTAGCGCGCCCTGGCGTCGTCACGCATGTTGTGGAACACGAAGGAGTCGGTGACGACGTCGGCCGAGGAGTCCGGCAGCGGGACGTCGAGCACGTCGCCCTGGATGAATTCGGCGCCGGCACCGGCCAGTTCGGCCCACCGGCCGGCCCGGGCGACGGCGTCCGGGGACAGGTCGACACCGGTGACGTCCAGGCCCTGCACGGACAGGAAGACGGCGTCGACGCCGGGGCCGCTGCCCAGGTCGATCAGGCGCTGACCCGGCTTCAGCGTGCCGTCGATCACCCGCTTGATCAGCTCCAGGCCGGGCGAGGCGTTGAACCAGGAGAGCTTGGCCAGCGACTCCTGGGCGTAGACGGAGGAAAACGTGTCGGTCCAGCTCTGCGTGAAGGCAGTCATCGGGTGATCTCCTGGGTCGGGCCGCTGAGCGCGGCGGTGTCTTCGGTGATGAGGCGGACATAACCGGGTACGACCGGGATCCGGCCGTCCGGCATGGCGAGGACAACGCGGTCCTCGGAACGGGACACAACAGCGAATCCCGCGAATCGGTAGGTGACGAGCATCTGGCGATTCCGGTCGGTGGGCCGGAAGTCGGCGACGATGCGGGCACCGTGCGCGGCGGCGGTGCGGGCCAGCGCCGCGATGAGCGCGCTGCCGACGTTGCGGCCCATGACCCGGCAGGACATCAGCAGCAGCCGGATCGTCCATTCCGGACCGGTGGACAGCACAGCCAGCCCGATGGTGCCGTAGGAGCCGAAGCGGTCGTCGAGTTCGGCGATGAGCACCCGGTGGCCGGGGTCCCGCGCCAGCTCGGCCAGCTCGTCCCGGTCGAAGGTGATGCCGGTGGTGTTGAGCTGGTGGGTGCGCTGCGTCAGCTCCGCCGCGCGGTCGAGGTCGCCCTCGGCGACGTCGCGCACCCGCAACGTCATGTCCAATGAGGACAGGAACTCTTCGGCCGGGCCCTGGAACTTCTCCTCGTGCCCGCGGCGGCGGTCCTCGGCCTGGTACATCTCCCGGCGGCGTGCGGCGTCGGCGGTCACCCGCCGCGGCAGGACCCGGCCGCCGGCGACCAGTTCGTGCAGCTTCTCCCGCGTCACGCAGCGGACCTCGGGCAGCTCCCCGGCCACCTCGGCCCGTTCGAACTCCGAGTCGTCGACGAACAGCACGCTGTCGGCGCCGATGTTGAGCGCTTCCAGCAACGTGCGCAGCGAAGCGGACTTGGCCGACCAGCCGACCTGCGGGTGCAGGAAGTACTGGTCGAGCCCGAAGCCGCGGAGCCGGTCCTCGACGGGGCCGGGCTCGTTGCGGCTGGCGACGGACTGGAGGATGCCGTGCTCGTCCAGGACGCGCACGAGGGTGCGGTTGGCGTCGGGGACGCGGAGTTCGTCGCCCTCCAGGAGCGTGCCGTCCCAGAGGGTGTCGTCCAGGTCCCAGACCACGCACTTGACGGTGTTCTCGGCCGGGGTCATCGCTGCTTTCCTTTCCCCGCGGCGCCCTGGTTACGCAGCAGCGCGGTGGCCACGACGTCCTGGAGCACCTCGGTGGGTCCCTCGATCACCTCGTGCACCCGGGCCGCGGCGGCCAGCCGGGCCAGCGGATGGTGCTCGGTCTGGCCCTCGGCGCCCAGCAGGCGCGAGGCGGTGGCGGTCACGCTGCTGGCCGCGCGGGAGGCCAGCAGCTTGGCGCGGGCGGCGGTCACCGCCGCCGTCGGCGCGCGGTCCTCGACCTCCTTCGCCGCCGACCGCACGTAGAGGGCCGCGGACTCGGTGGCGAGGGCGGCGTCGGCGAGCAGCCCGCGCACCAGCTGGTGGTCCCCGAGCACGCGGTCCCCTGTGGAGCGGGTGGCCGCGTGGCCGACGGCCAGGTCGAGCGCGGCCTGCGCGATGCCCGCCGCCCCCGCCGCGACGCAGAGCCGGCCCAGGGTCAGGCACGACGTCGCGACGAACGGGATGCCGGTGCCCGGCCGCCCCACCGCACGGGCGGCGGGGGCGGTCGCGCCGTCGAAGGAGACGCGGGCCAGCCGCGCCGCCCGCAGGCCCGCGGTGCGGGGTTCGGGCTCGACCCGCACCGCGCTGCCCGCGTCCACCAGCGCGCAACTGTCCAGGCCGTCGGTGAGGCCGAAGACGAGGTAGGCGTCGGCGATCTGGCCGAAGGACAGCCAGCGCTTCACCCCGGTGACGCGCAGGGTGCCGCCGTCCCGGTCGATCCTGGTGGTCAGTGCCCCGGCGTCGGCTCCGCCGCCGGTCTCGGTGAGGGCGAAGGCGGCGAGCACCCGGCCGGTGGCCAGCTCGGGCAGGACCGCGTCGCGGGTCTCCCGCCCCGCCCAGCGGCGCAGGGCGTGACAGACCATGGCGTGGACCACCAGCAGGCTGTGCAGGCTGGGCGAGGCGGCGGCCACCAGCCGGTGCGCCTCGGTCACGTCCACCAGCGAGAGGTCGCTGCCGTGGTGCTCGGTGCCGACGGTCAGGCCGAGCAGTCCGTGCCCGGCCAGGAGTTCGACGTCCTCGCGCGGGACGGCGCCCGCCCGTTCCCAGGCCGTGGCCCGGGCGGCGAACTGCTCGCCGCGCAGCACGTCGAGGACCGCTTCCGGCGCGGTGACGCTCACGCCGCCACCCGGCGGGTGACCAGCGCGGCCAGTCCCCGCACGGAGTCGAAGTTGAGCAGTTCCAGGTCCTCGTCGGTCACCTCGACGTGGAAGGTGCGCTCGACGAAGTCGACCATCTGGACCGCGGCGATCGAGTCCAGGACGCCCGCGGAGATCAGCGGCCGGTCGTCCTCGATGTCCGGGTGGCCGCTGAGCCGGGTGATGAATTCCCGCACCACGGCGGAGATTTCTTCGTTCGTGGGCGTGTTCCGAGCAGTCATCGTGTCAGTTCCCGTCGTAGGAGTAGAAACCGCGGCCGCTCTTGACCCCGGTCCGGCCCTCGCCGACCATCCGGCGCAGGTGCGGGTGGGTGGCGAACTCGGCGGTCCCGTAGTGCTCGTGCAGGACCTCGAGCGTGCGCACGACCGTGTCGAGGCCGATCAGGTCGGCGGTGCGCAGCGGCCCGGAGGTGTGGCCGAGGCAGCCCTTGAACAGCTCGTCGACCTGGTTCGGCGTGGCGACGCCGTCCGCGACGACGGCGGCCGCGAGGTTGACCACCGGCATCAGCACGCGGTTGATCACGAAACCGGGGGCGTCGTTGACCACGACGGAGCGCTTTCCCATGCGGCCCAGCAGGTCCTCGACCGCGGCCAGCGCGGTGTCCGAAGTGGACGGTGCGCGGACGACCTCGACCATGTCGATGCGGTCGACCGGGTTCATGAAGTGCGCGCCGACCACGCGGCCGGGGTCGGCCAGGCACTCCGCCAGCCGGGTGATGGGGATGGCGGAGGTGTTGGCGGCGATGGTCACGCCGGGCGCCAGCACCTTGTCCAGCAACGGGTACAGCTCGCGTTTGCCGAGCTCCGACTCGGTGGTGTTCTCCACCACGAACCCGGCGCCGGCCACGTCGGACAGGTCGGTGGTGGGCCGGATGTCCAGCGGCCGCGGTCGCCGTCCGCCCAGCAGCGCGGCCAGCCGCTCGTGCCGCCGGACGGCCGCGCGGGCCGCGTCCAAAGCGGCGGTATCGGTGTCGACGAGGGTGACGGCGTAGCCCGCCGCCGCGGCGGCGTGGGCGACGCTGGAGCCGATGACACCGGCTCCGATCACTCCGAGCGTGGGTGTGCTCATGACACTGGGCTCCCGTGGTCGAGGGGTTCCGGCTCGTATTCGTTGGTGGCGAGCCATTCCTGGACCTCGCGGGTCATGCCGCCGAGGGTCGCGGAGGCGAAGACGACGGAGGAGGGCACGGCCCGTCCGGTGAGTTCCTTGAGGCCCGAGATCAGGTGCACGCCCATCAGGGAGTCGCCGCCGAGGTGGAAGAAGTGGTCGTCCGGGTGCACTTCGCGCAGTCCGAGCAGGACCCGGAAGCGGTGGGCCAGGAACTGCCCGACCGAAGATCCGGGTGCCTCCTCCTCCGGCGGCGGCTCCTGCGCAGGAGTCTCGGGTACCGGCTCGGCCTGCCGCGCCGCGCCGGGCGCCGGCCAGGGACCGGCGGGCGGCTCGGTGTCGGGCAGGTACCGGCGGCGCAGCAGGGCGCGCGGGGGCAGGGTGGCCCGGCGCACCGGGTTCCGGTGCTCTGGGTTCCGGTCCACTGTGTCCCGGTGCAGGCGCGGCCAGTCGGCCTCGACCCCGTGGGCCCACAGTTCTCCCAGTGCCTCCAGCAGGATCTGCCGGTCGCCGGCGTTCTCGTAGGACTGCCGCACGGTGCGCACGCACACGGCGTCCGGGTCGGCCTGGGCGATCCAGGGCCGGGCGGTCCCCGGTCCCACCTCGACCAGGACCCGGTGCCGGGACAGGACCAGCCCGGCCGCCGCGGCGAACCGCACCCGGCTGACCATGTGGTCACGCCAGTAGCCGGGTTCGGGCACCTCCCCGTCCAGCCACGCGCCGAGCACGCTCGAAGCGATGGGGATGCGGGCCGGCGCCAGGTCCACGTGGCGCAGGTCCTCGCCGAGCCGGGCGGCGGCGGCCGCCAGCTGCGGGGTGTGGAAGGGATGCCTGGCGTCCACGGGCAACGTGGTGAACCCCGCGGCCCGCAGCCGGCCGGCCAGCGTCGACACGGCGTCCGGGCGACCGGAGAAGACGCAGTGGCCCGGCCCGTTCTCGGCCGCGATCCAGGTGTCCTCCACCGCGTAGCGCTCGACCTCCTCCGCGGCGGCGAGCACGCTGAGCATGGCGCCCGGCCCGGCGGTCTTGACCAGGTCGGCCCGGCGGGCGACGGCGGCCATCGCGTCTTCGAGCCCGACGACCCCGGCCAGCACGGCCGCCACCCACTCCCCCAGGCTGTGGCCCAGCAGCGCGGCCGGGCGGATCCCGAGGTCCATCAGCGTGCGGGCCATGGCGTGTTCCATGCAGAACAGCGACAGGTGCAGCTCGCGCAGTTCACGGGGCGCGGGCGCCGAGCCGTCGCGCCGCAGCAGGGCGCGCAGGTCCACGCGGTCGCCCCCGCGGTCCGGCCGGGCCGGCTCGGTGGCGAACGACCGGCCCACGGCGCCGTCGGTCAGCGGGTCCGCCACGGCCACGACGGCCTCGAGGTTGCGGGCGAACAGCGGGTCCCTGCGGGCCAGTTCGGCGCCCATGCCCGGGTAGTGACTGCCGATGCCCGGCAGCACGAACACGACCTCGGGGGCGTCGGCGGTGGTGTGGCCGCGCTGGATGCGCAGCCGGTCGCTTTCGAACGCCCCGGCCACCTCGTCCGGAGAGCGCACCACGGCGTAGGCCCGATGCGGATAGCGGTGGCGTGCGGTCTGGGTCGTCCACGCCGCGTCCGCGATCCGCGAAGGGTTCTCGCCCAAGTGGTCGCGGAGCGCGGCCAGGTCGGCGTCCAGTGCGTCCGGGTGGTGGCTGGACAGCAGCAGCAACTGGGGATCCCGCGAGGGCGTCGTCACCGGTGCGGCGGGCGCTTCCTCCAGCACCACGTGGCAGTTCGTGCCGCCGAGGCCGAAGGCGCTCACCCCGGCCCGCCGGGGCCGGCCGGGCACCGCGGGCCAGTCCAGGGCCTCGCCCAGCGGCCGCAGCGGGCCGGACCGGGCGGCCAGGTCGGCGGGCAGCCGCTCGAAGTGCGGGGTGGCGGCGAAACGCCGGTGGCGCAGAGAAAGCACCACCTTGGCGAAGCCGGCCAGGCCCGCCGCTTCCCGCAGATGCCCGAGACCGCCCTTGACCGCCCCGACGTGGACCGGGTGGCCGGCCTCGGCGAACACCTCGGCCAGCGCCGACCACTCGGTGGAGTCCCCGATCAGGGTCGCGCTGCCGTGCGCCTCCACGTAGTCGATGTCCGCGGGCCCGAGCCCGGCCACGTCCAGCGCGGCCCGGATCACCTCGGTCTGGGCGGCGGCGTCGACCCCGGCGAAACCCGACTTGCCGGAGCCGTCGTTGTTCATGGCGCTGCCCCGCACCACGGCCCAGATCTCGTCGCCGTCGCGCACCGCGTCGGCCAGCCGCTTGAAGACGACGGCGCCGACGCCGTCGCCGGGGACGGACCCGCCCGCCGCCGCGTCGAAGGGGCGGCACACCCCGTCCGCGGAGCCGATGCCGCCGAGCGGGGCGTCGTAGCCGCCGGGAGCGGGGACCCGGACCGAGGACGCGGCGGCCACGGCGAGGTCGCTGCCGTGGCCGAGCAGGTCCTGCACGGCCAGGTGGACGGCGGTCAGCGCGGTGGAGCAGGCCGACTGCACGGTGACGGCGGCGCCCTGGAGGCCGAGCCGGTAGGCGACCCGGGTGGCGGCGTAGTCGCCGCGGTTGGTCACCTCCAGGGACTGGGCGTCGACGCCGGGGCGGCCGGCCAGCGCACTGCCGACCCACCGCTCGTAGTCGCTGTGGCCGACCCCGGCGTAGACGCTGACCGCCGTCGTCCCGGCCCGGTCGACGTTGGCCGTGCCCAGCGCCTCGTCGACGGCCTCCAGCAGCAGCCGCTGCTGCGGATCGGTCAGCAGCGCCTCGGACGCGGCGATCCCGAAGCGGTCGCGGTCGAAGTGACCGGGACCCGGCACCGATCCGTAGGCGGGCACGAACGTGGCGGCCGCGGCGGCTTCTCGCCGGGTGATGCTGTCTTCGCCGGCTTCGAGGATGGACCAGTACCGCGCCACGCTGTCACAGCCGGGCAGCCGCACGGACAGCCCGACGACCGCGACGGCGTCCTCGTGGTCGAGCGCGTTCACTTCGAATCCCCTCCTTCGACGTGGGTGGCGGCCCGCGAGCGGACGCGCCGGCGGCGGTCGGACGGCCGCCGGGCGGGCAGTCGGGCGGGCTCCTCGGCGTCCAGCAGGCGGGCGCAGCCACGCGGGGTGCCGGCGGCGAACACCTCGGCCAGCGCGAACTGCCGGCCCGCCGCGGTCTCCAGCGCGCCGCGCAGCAGCATCAGGCGCAGCGAGTCGCCGCCGAGGGCGAAGAAGTCGTCGTCGAGGCCGACCTCGTCCAGCCCCAGGACGCGGGCCACCAGCTCGGCGGCCCGGCGCTGCCCGGCAGTTTCCGGTGCGGTGTAAGGCACTTCGAGTTCCGGACGGCCACGGGGCACGACCCGCAGGGCCTTGCGGTCGACTTTGCCGCTGCCCAGCAGGGGCAGGGCGGGCACCGAAGCCAGCCGCGCCGGCACCATGAAGTCCGGCAGCCGCCCGGCCAGGTATGCACGCAGCCGCTGGACCGGGATCTCCTCGCCCGCGGGCACGACGTAGGCGACGAGGGCGGCCCCCTGGTCGGGATCCGGCGCGCTGACGACGGCGGCGTTGGCCACGCCCGGGTGCCCCCGCAGCACGGTCTCGACCTCCGCCGGCTCCACCCGCTGCCCGCGCACCTTGACCTGGTCGTCGGCCCGGCCCAGGTACTCCAGCTCGCCGCCGGGCAGGTACCGGGCCAGGTCCCCGGTCCGGAACACGACCGGCGGGCGTCCGGGATCGTGCCGGTTGGGCAGGAACCGCTCGGCGGTCAGGTCGGGCCGCCCGAGGTAGCCGTCGGCCAGCCCGGGGCCGCCGGTGTGGATCTCGCCGGGGATGCCGGGCGGCACCAGCCGGCCCGCCGCGTCGCACAGGTACACGCGCATGTCGAGCGGGACGCCGACGTTGGTGCCGGGGCCGCCGGTCCCGGGGGTGGCCGGGGCCGCGGTGCGGTGGCAGACGTAGTCGGCCTCGCTGAGGGTGTAGGTGTTGTGCACCTCGAAGCCCAGCGAGCGCAGTTCGCCCTCCAGGTCCTGGCTCAGCGCCTCGCCCCCGACGAACACGTGCCGCAACGCGGGCGCCGTGCGGAACGCGGGCTGGGTCAGCAGCAGCCGCAGCATCGACGGCACGAAGCTGACGGTGGTGATGCCCTCGTCGTGGATGAGCCGGGCGAGGTAACGATCGTCGCGGTCGCGGCCGCGCTCGGCCAGCACCGCGGTGCCGCCGCCGGCCAGCGGCCAGACGAACTCCCGGAAGCTGATGGGCGACTTGAGCAGGTGCCGGTCCGCCGGGCCGGGGCCGTAGAGGTCCTGTTCGAGCCGGATGCGGGAGGTGTGCATCCGGTGCGGGCGCACCACGGCCTTGGGGGTGCCGCTGCTGCCCGAGGTGAACAGGACGTAGGCCGTGGTGTCGGGCCGCGCGGTGTCCGGCGGCGGACCGGACGGCTGGTCGAGGGCGAGCAGGGCCTCGACCTTCAGGGCCTGCTCGCCGACGGCGGCGTGGCCACTGGCGGTGGTGAGCACGGCCACCGGGCCGGTGAGGCCGAGGATGTCCGCGGCCCGCGGTGCGGGCAGTGCCGGGTCGAGGTAGACGAACGCGCCGCCCGCCTTCCAGATGCCCAGGATGGCGGTGAACAGGCCGAGGTCCCGCTCACCGGTCAGCACCACGAGGTCGCCGGGTTCCTTGAGGTACGGGAGCAGGCCGTGCGCGAACCGGTCGGAGGCCGCGTCCAGCCGGCCGTAGGTCAGTTCGGTGTCGCCGCACCGCAGGGCGACGGCGTCCGGCGTGCGGGCGCTCTGCTCGCGGAAGAGGCGGTGCAGGGTGACGTCGGCGTGCGGGGTGTGCGGGGCGTTCCAGGTTTCCAGCAGGAGCGTGCGCTCCGCCGGCAGCAGCAGCTCGACGTCGCCGGCGGCCCGGTCCGGGTGCCCGGCGAGCTCGTTCGCGAGCAGCGCCAGGTGTTCCGCGACCCGATCCGCGCTGGCGTCGTCGAATACGGCGGTGTCGTGCGCCAAGTCCAGTGCGGCACCGTTGACGGAGAGCGTCCAAACAGGACGGCCGAGCCCGGCCGGCGGCACCTCGGCGCGGGCCGGGAGCACGGCCGCGTACAGCTCGCCCTCGGCCGGCGGCGCCGCGGGCCGCGACCGGACGGCGTCGGCCAGTTCGCCCAGCGGGGTGGCCTCCTGGTCGGCATCGCTTTCGTGGCAGACAAAAGCGCGCCCGTCCTCGGCGACTCCGACGACCTCCCAGCCGGCGCCGTAGCGGTGCAGCAGCAGGCGGCTCAGTGCGGCCAGCCGGGCCACCCCGCCGGGCCCCTGCAGCAGAGCGGCCGCCGGGGTGCTCAACGGTGCCGTGGCGTGCCGGGGCCGCGGCTCGCCGTGCCCGGGAAAACGCTGCGGGAGAACGATCATCACCGATCCCCGCCCGTCACGGTCGCCAGGCCGGCCCGGCGGCGCAGCACGGAGCGGGCCGCCGCCATGCCGGTCGCGGCGCCGTAGGTGATGCCGATGATCTTCGAGGAGCTGTCGCCGACGAAGTACAGCCCGGGGACGGAGGACTCCAGGTCGCCGGAGAGGTCGAGGTCGGGGAAGATCCGCTCGATCACCGGGGCGGCGACGGTGGCCGTGCCGGGCACGAGTCCCGGGTGCAGGGCGTTGAGCCGCTCGACCATGGCCAGCACGTCGCGGACCAGCGACGGGGGCAGGCACTCGCGCAGGTCGCCGTGGTGGTAGTTGATCAGGCTGGTGGTCAGCGGCCCCGCCGGGACTCCCCGCCCGGCCAGCTGGTCCACTGTGGACACCACCGGACGCCCGCCGCCGTAGTCGGCGACCCTGGCCGCGAACGCGGCGGCGTACTCGGTGCCGTCGACCCCTTCGGGCAGGTCGACGGTGGTGAGGACGCCCATGTTCGACTTGGTGGTGGGCTGGTTGAGGCAGTGCTGCCCGTCCAGGGCGACGGCGTCCAGGAAGCCGTACTGCATGACCCGGCCGCCCCCGCAGACGCAGAACGTGCGCACCGAGTGGCCTTCCCCGTTCAGGAAGGACAGCTTCGGGTTGTGGCAGCCGTTCAGCAGCAGGTCCAGATCCTCCCGCCGGGCCTCCAGCCGCACGCCGAGGTCGACGCGGCGGCTGGGCCGGTGGCGCACGCCGATCCGGCCGACGAGCTCGCGCACCCACGGCAGGCCGAGCTTGCCCACGCCCACCACGACGTCCTCGGCGTGGAACACCGCCGGCCCGTCCGGCGTCGCCGCGCGCACCTCGAACCCGCCGCCGTCCAGCGGCTCGATGTCCTCGGCGCGGTGGTGCAGCAGCACGCGGCCGCCGTTGGCCTCCAGTTCGGCCTTGAGCCCGGCGATGACGACCAGCGAGTCGTCCACCGTGACGCTCTGCGAGAGGGCGGTGTCGACGTGCTGGAACATCGAGCCGAAGGAAGGGTCGTCCCCGGGCTCGGCAGGCTCGGCGGGCGGCAGCCCCAGTTCGTAGAAGATCCGGTACGCCTCGGCGATCAGCTCCTGGGCGCGGTCGAACGAGCCGAGCGCACGCTCCAGCCCGCTGTAGGAACGGACCGTGCCGTCCGGCGCCGACTCGATCTTCGAGCGGGTGAGCGAGGAGATGTAGCCGAGGTTGGTGTCGAAGTGGAAGGCGGCGCCGCCCAGCCCGGTCAGGCAGGTGCAGCGGGGGCACTGCAGGCGGAACTTCTCGGCGTCCCGCACGGACCGACCGTCCATCCGGGCCACCAGGCGGGGGCACAGGCTCTCCCGCATGTCGCCGCCGGCCTCCAGCAGGGCGACGCGGCGGCCGGCCCGCACCAGGGTCAGCGCCGCGAACAGTCCGGCGGGACCGCCGCCGATGACCACGGCGTCCGTGCGGACCGGCGTGGTGTTGGTGTCAGACATGATTGCTCCCGTTGACCGTGGGGCGCCGTTCGAGGTAGCGCTCGAGGAAGGGCCGGTAGAAGAGCCGGCTGGTGTCGCGGCCTTCGGCTTCGATGCGCTCGATCAGCCACTGGCAGGTGAACGGCAGCAGGTCGAGCACGCGGCCGGGCCGCTGGCCGGTGCCGGCGCCGTAGTGGTCCAGACCGCGGGCCAGTACGGAGCCGAACCAGTGCCCGCCGTCGAAAACCCGGTCGTAGAGCCAGTCGAAGCCGCGGTCCGGGTAGTCGGGGAAGACCGCGAGCGCCGTCGTGATGAGCAGGTTGACGACGTCCATGGCGGCGATGCCGGTGGCGCGGTAGTCCTCGAAGTCCAGCACCCTGGCGGTGCCGTCACGCGGGTCGCAGCGGACGTTCCACGGGCCGAGGTCGCCGTGGGTCGGCGCCAGCAGTGCCGTGCGCAGCGCCTCGTCCGCGTGCCGGACGCCGAACTCCGGCGTGCGGACGTAGCAGGCGGCCGTCTCCAGCGCGAGCTCGGGCGTGCTGGAGACCGCGGGACCCGACCGGTGCAGTTCGACGACACGGTCCACGGCCGGGCGCAGCACCCGCCACAGGCCGTCCGGGGTGTCCACGCCCGCGACCGCGGTGGGCAGGTCGACACCGGGCAGGTAGCTCATGGTGAACCCGCCCCCCAGCTCGTCGAGCGGAGCCGGGCAGCCCAGGGGCGACGGCGGCCGGAAGGAGCGCAGGACCTCCAGTTCGCCGGCGAGCTTCGGGTCGCTGTGCGACAACGGGATCTTGGCCACCGCCACGGCCTCGCCGTCGATGTCGAGCCGGACGAACGTCCGGCGGCGGACCTTGCGGGCGCTGGCCGGGGTCCAGGTGCTGGTGTGCACGCGCTCCGGCGACACCTCGCCCTGCCCGGTGCGTTCCCGGTGGGCGGCCAGCATGAGCCGGGTGATCTCGTCGGTGTCGACGGTGCGCTCCGCGAGGTCGGCGGCGGTCACGACGTCCTCCCGGCGGGAGTGGGGAGGTCACTGCTGACGCGGGCCAGCAGGTCGGCCAGGGCGGGGCCGCCGAGAAGCCCGCCGAGCTCGTCGACGGCGGCGTCGCGTTCGGAGTCCGTCAGCTGCCGGTAGCCGGCCAGCCGCTTGTTCAGGTAGTCCGCGAAGGAGCGGTACCCGGCCTCGTCCGAGAGGAGTTCACGGGTGAGCCGGTCCAGCGCCCGCGTGCCCTCCAGGTCGTCCTCCGGCACCTCGAACCGGGTGCCGAGGTCGATCAGGCTGGCCGCGTTGTCCCCGATCGCGGTACCGCGCAGGGCCCGCAGGTTGGTGACGTGCCCGTAGTGCTGTTCGGGCAGCAGCAGCGGGAGCTTGCGCAGGATGACCGCCTCGTGCAAGGAGGTGAGGCTGGGCGGCACCGCGTACAACGGGGCGTGGGCCAGGTGCCGCAGGAAGTCCTTGTGCGGCAACATGGTGTACTCGATCTCGACGCCGCCGTGGGTCTCGGTCACCGACTCGCGGAACGCACCGCCGCACACCAGGACGCGGCGCAACTCGGGCTGCGCCGCGGCGAGTTCGACCACCCACCGGCGCAGCAGGTCGAGATAGGCGTTGTGGGACTCGTAGTCCAGGAAGAAGTTCTGGAAGCCGCCCAGGTTGATCAGCAGGTCGGGAATGCGGTCCGGCGCGGGAGCGGACAACGCGGCTTCCAGCGCGCCCCGGTCCACGATGGGGCCGCACAGCTGGATGTGGCTCGCGCCCGCCTTGGTCAGGGAGTCGATGCGCGCCGCGACACCGGGGAAGTTCTGCGCGTACGACCGGGTGGCCAGCAGGTGGGCCAGCAGGATGCGCTCGTGCGGCGTCAGCGTGTCGAAGACGAACCGCGCGGTCTCGTCGTCGGACCAGCGCACGAGCTGGGCGCGGGCGGCCAGCTCCTCGATGCCGCGCTCGGTGAGCCAGAAGCTCAGCAGGCTGTCGAAGAACAGCACCGGCACGTCGGCGCGCACCGCCCAGAACACCAGCTCCGCGTCCATCACGCTGACCACGAAGTCGGCCTCGGCCAGGCCGGCCGCGACGTCCTCGTGCCGCTGGGTGTCGCCCTCGGTGATGGTGGTGAAGCGGTGCACGTGGCGCCGCGCGAAGTCCAGCGCGACGTCGCGGCCCGTGAAGTCGATCGTGGCGCCCTCGAACAGCGGCGATATCGCGGTCAGTTTGGAGATGGGTCCGAAGCCGCAGGCCTGGGCGCTGGAGAAGATCCTCATCGTCACGCTTCCCTCGTCTTCCGGTTGCGGTAGCTCAGTACGGCGGACCGGATGCTCTGGCCGTCGACGCCGTAGAAACGGAGAAGGTCCTGGTGGGCGGCGACCGGCGGGTACCGGTGGTCGGTGTGCAGGCTGAGCACCACCGGGCCCCGGCGGCCGAGTGCCTCCACAGTGGACGGACCGAGTCCGCCGGGCGCCAGTGATTCCGCCGCGGTCACGACGAGCGGCCGGCGGCCGGCGAGCTCGCGGATCGCGGTGGCGGGAAAGGGGCGCAGGGCGGTCACCGAGGCGACGGCCGCCGCCACCCCGTCCGCGGCCAGCCCGTCCGCGGCGTCGAGCGCCTCGGCCACGCAGCGCCCGGTCGCCAGGAGCAGGACGTCGTCGCCGTCCCGCAGCAGCCGGGGTCCGCGGGGATCACCTTCGGCAGCCGCGGCCGGCAGCACGGGATCGGGACGCGCGGAGAGCCGCACGTAGGCCGGTCCCGAGGGGTCGGCCAGCAGCGTCCGCACCACGGAGACGGCGTCGGCGGCATCGGCCGGGCAGAACACCCTCATGCCGGGCATGGCCGACATCAGGGTGATGTCGTCCGTGGCGTGGTGGGTGGGGCCGAGCGGGCCGTAGCCGAGGCCGCCGCCCACGCCGAGCAGCACGACCGGCAGGCCGGGCACGCACACGTCCAGCCGGATCTGTTCGTACGCCCGGCGGACCAGGAACGGCGCCATGGCGGCGGCCACCGGGCGCAGGCCGGCGCGGGCCAGCCCCGCGGCGACGCCGACCAGGTTGGCCTCGGCGATGCCCGCGTCCACATAACGACGCGGATCCTGTTCGAGGACCTGGCTGAACAAGGCCCGTCCGTCCGCGCCCAGTGCGATCAGGCCGGGGTCGGCGGCCACGGCGGCGGCCAGCACCGGGGCGAGCGCGGCTCGCATGCTCTGCGGCGCAAGGGATGTGCGGTGCACCGGGATGGATGTGGTGGTCAAGGTGCTCTCCTCAGGCCGTCGCGGTCAGTGCCGCGACGGCGATCCGGCGTTGGGCGGCGTCCAGCTCTCCCATGTGCCAGGCGGGATCCCCCTCGGCGAAGGGAACTCCCCGGCCCTTGGTGGTGTGGGCGATCAGCACCGCCGGGCCGTCACCGGCCTGCAGCGCGGTGACGGCGTCGGCGATGGCCGTGATGTCGTGGCCGTCGCTCTCGCCGACCCGCCAGCCGAAGGCCCGCCACTTGTCCGCCAGGGGTTCCAGCGCGCAGACCTCTTCCGTGTCACCCTCCTGCTGAAGGCGGTTGCGGTCGACGACGGCCACGAGGTTGCCGAGCCGGTGGTGGGCGGCGAACTGCGCCGCCTCCCAGTTGCTGCCCTCGTCGAGCTCGCCGTCGCCCGTGATCACGTAGACCCGGTGGTCCTGGCCGGCGAGCCGTGCGCCCAGCGCCAGGCCACTGGCGAGGGACAGGCCGTGGCCCAGCGCCCCGGTGGCCGCCTCGATCCCGGGGATACCGTCCGACGGGTGCCCTGGCAGCTCGTTGAGGTCCGTGGTCAGCACGCCCAGTTCGGCGAGCACGGCGTACAGGCCGTAGGCGCCGTGGCCCTTGCTGAGGACGAGCCGATCGCGGTCCGGCCAGTCGGGGCGGGCCGGGTCGCGGCGCAGGATCCGGGTGTAGAGCGCGGCCAGCACGTCGATCAGCGAAAGCGCGGGGCCCAGGTGGATGGCCTTGCGCGCCGCCAGTTCGACGACACGGAGCCGGGCCCGCCTGGCCAGTTCGTCCGCGTTCGACATAAGGAACACTCCTCGCGAGAACGGGGTGGGCTTTCAGACGCAGAAAAGGTCTTCCATGGTTTCGTGCGAGATTTCCTTGCTCAGATCCCGTTCGGCCGCGTAAGCCATGTTGATGATCGTGCGCGTGGCGCCTTTCTCAACGGGGTGCACGCGGTGCAACGTGGTGTCGGTACGCAGCAGGTAGATGTCACCGGGCCGCAGCTCGTACGAATAGATGGGGTTGTTCACGAGCTGCTTGAACACCTGCGGGTCCTTTTTGTCCCAGGCCGTGTTCGGCACCGTCTGGACGAACCCGCCGAACTCGACGTCCGGGCAGTCGACCACGAAGATCACGCCGAAGCTGTAGTCGTCCCAGTGCCAGCCATGCGTGTCACCCGGCCGTTCGAGGTGCGTGATGACGTAGTGCTCGGGCTCGTACGAGCACTCCAGCACCTGTTCACCCGCGACGTTGCCGAGCGCCTTGACGAAGGCGGGGCTGTTGTACAGAGCGACGACCGCGCCCCCGTGAGCGCGGATGTCGGCGGCGGTGACGTTGCGCATGTACCGCGGGCTGTTGCTGGTCTCCGCGAGGTGCAGATCGCGCCGGACGGACTGTTCGGCCAGCAGCTCGTTCACCTCGGCCGAGACCATGGCTTTCACGTCGTCCGGCAGAAGGTACGACACGAGCGCGAAGCCCGTTTCGTAGAACGACTTGCGCGAAACCCACAGCTGCTCGCCGTCCACCTCACGGTGAAGGTGCTCCTCGATGGACGAGTCCAGTGAAGTTACCATGGACAATTCCGTCTCCCTAATCGGTCTTGTGCAGCATGGAACATTTCTATCAGCCCGGATCCCCCGGTAGCCAGCAATGTAAATGCCACCTAAACGCCCGCCTGCAGCTCGTCTAAATGAAGCATTGCCAGCGCCTGGGAAACTTGGACAGCCACGGGCCGCCGTGTTTTTCTTGGAGCCACGGCGTCCGTACTCCGAGGTTTCCGGAAAGGAACATTCATGTCTGCTGGCTATGGGCGGCTGATCTGGCGCAACGGCGTCCTCATGCCGTGGGAGGAGGCCACCGTCCACATCAGCTCAGTGGGCCACGCCTCGGTCTCGGCCGCGTTCGAAGGCGTGCACGCCTACTGGAGCAGCACGCGGGAGACGCTGTACGGCTTCCGGTTGCGCGAACACATGCAACGCCTGCTCGAATCGCTGCGCATGAGCTGGATGGAGCCCGAGTTCGACGCGGACGCGCTCGTCGCCGCGACGGTCGAGCTCCTCGCGTCCTGGCCGACCACGGGCAAGGACCTGCACATCCGCCCGTGGGGCTTCGCCGCCGGGACGCATCGCCAGCAGATGGTGCCGCGCGGCACGCCGGCCGAGATCGCCATCGAGACCTGGGAGTTCGAGAGCAAGCTGGGCCAGGGCCGCACCTGCACGCTCGCGGTCAGCTCCTGGCCGCGGTTCAACCACGGCGCGTCACCGGCGTCGATGAAGGTGTTCTCCAACTACCACAACGGCCGGCTGGGCAACATCGACGCCACCGCGCGCGGGGCCGACTGGCCGGTCTTCCTCAACACCAACGGCCACGTCACCGAGTCGTCGGGCTCGTGCATCGCCCTGGTCCGGCGTGGCCGGCTGGTCACCCCGAGCCTGTCCGACGGGGTACTGGACAGCATCACCCGGCGCACGATCATCCAGCTGGCGCAAGAAGAACTCGGCCTCGAAGTGGAGACCAGGCCGGTGGAGCGCACCGAGCTGTACCTCGCCGACGAGATCTTCCTCCTGGGCACCTCGGCCGAGGTGCTGCCCGCCGTCGAGGTGGACGGCTTCCCGATCGGCGACGGCAAGACCGCGGGTGAGATCACGCAGGCGATCGAGGCCCGCTACCACGACACCGTGCGAGCCGTGACCGGCAAGCACGACGAATGGCTGACCCCGGTTCTCTCCCCCACTGGTTCGAGCGATGCCCGGAGTGCGAAATGAAGCGTCTCGTCCACGCCGTCGTCGGCTGCGGCCGCGTCTCCCCCAACCACGTCGACGGCTTCTCCGCTCTGTCCGATGTGGAGGTTCGCTGGGCCTGCGACCGCGATCGCACGACCGCGGAGTCGCTGGGCCTGCCGCGCGTCACCACGGACGTGCGCGAGGTGCTGGCCGACCCGGAGGTCGACAGCGTCTCCATCGCGACCGGGCACGCCCTGCACCACGAACTGGTCGCTGCAGCGCTGAAAGCAGGAAAGCACGTGCTGGTCGAGAAGCCGCTCGCCCTCAGCGTCGAGGACGGCGCGGCCCTGACCTCCCTCGCCGAGCGCGCCGGACGGGTGCTGTCGGTCGTCTCCCAGCACCGCTACGACCGCGTCGTCACCGCCGTCCGCGGCTGGATCGAGACCGGCCTGCTGGGCCACCTCGTCTCCGGCGTGGTCAGCCTGCAGTGCGGCCGCGACGACGCGTACTACGCGGGCAGCGATTGGCGCGGCACCTACGCGGGTGAGGGCGGCTCGGCCCTGATCAACCAGGGCTACCACGCGCTCGACGTGACCCGCTGGCTGACCGGCGGGCTCGAGGTGGTCGGCGCGGCCACCGGGCACACCGCGCCGCGGGGCGGCATGGAGACCGAGGACACCCTGGCGGCGCTGTTACGCGGGCCGCAGGGCGCGCTCGTGACCTACCAGGTCACCGTGGCCAGCAGCATCACCTGGCGCACCCGTCTCGAGATCATCGGCACCGGCGGAACGGTCCTGTTCGACCTCGATCACCCCGGCACCCTCCACGTGGCGGAAGGCAACGAGGAGCTGCGTGCGGCGGCGGAAGAGCTCGCCTCGGAGGTGGTGGCGCAGGCTCCGCCCGGTATCGGCTACTACGGCATCTCACACCGTCGGCAGATCGCGGACTTCGTGGCGGCCGTGCGCGACGGGCACCGGATGATCGCCGACGACCGGGCCGGGCTGGACACGCTGACCCTGCTCCAGGACATCTATCGGGCGGCCCGGCGTGAAGTGGCGGCACCCGTCCTGTCCGCACCCGTCCTGTCCGCACTGGGGAGCTGAGTCGCCGATTCGCTTCGTCCAGCACTCCCGCAAACGACAGAGGGGCAAGCCACAACTCATGTCACAGACAACCCTCCACACCGAGACCGACTACTTCGTCACCGACATCGCCAACGCCACGCGCCGGTATCTCGATTTGCTGGACGCCGGCCAACGCGAACACGCGATTCGCGCGAGCACCGACGACGATCTCAGGCACCGCTGGGGGTACGCACCCGGCACCCGGCCGGGCCTGGCGCTCGGCGATCTCCGGCGAGACCAGCGCAAGGCCGTGCACGGTTTGCTCACGGCCGTGCTCAGCCCGCACGCCTACACGCAGGCCGCGGCGGTCATGGCGCTGGAAGACGTCCTCGACCACCGGGAGGGCGGGTACCGCGACCGTCACAGCGGCGACTACTGGACCATGCTCTTCGGTACCCCGGACGGCGACGAACCGTGGGGATGGCGGATCGAAGGCCACCACCTGTCGGTGAATGTCCTCGTCGCCGACGGCCGCGTCTCGGCGACACCGTTCTTCCTCGGCGCGAACCCGGCCCGCGTCCACTACCGCGGCCGCGTGATCGGCCAGCCGTTGCTGCTCGAAGAAGAACTCCCCCGCGAACTCCTCGACCGCATGGGCCCGACCGCCCGCGACCTCGCCGTCGTATCGGAGCTCACACCACAGGACATCCGCAGCGGCAATTCCCCGCGCATCACCCCATCCGAACCGGCCGGCGTGACACTGGCGCAACTCGGCAAGCCCGCCGGCCGGCTGCTGCTCGACATCGTCCGCCTCTACCTCGACCGGCTCCGGCACGAACTCGCCGACCAGGAGTTCGCGCGGATCGACCAGGATCGCCTGCACTTCTCGTGGGAGGGCTCGCTGCGTCGCGGCGAAGGCCACTACTACCGCGTCCAGGGCCCGGAACTGCTCATCGAGTACGACAACACCTTCAACGAGGCCAACCACATCCACACCGTCTGGCGTCGCCATTCGGCCGACTTCGGCGACGACCTCCTCGCCGCCCACTGCGGCTGAAGTCGTCACCACGGCAGGAGAGGAAACCGATGGAAGTCCGTCTGGACGGCCGCAGCGCCATCATCACCGGTGCCAGCAAGGGTCTCGGGCTCGCGATGGCCAAGGAGTTCGCCGCCTCCGGCGCCAATGTGGCGATCCTGGCCCGCAATCCCGACACGCTGGCCGAAGCCAAGGCGGCGGTCTCGGCCGGCGCCCAGGGCCGGGTCGAAACCTTCAGCTGCGACGTTTCCCAGGCCGCCGACATCCGGAAAGCCCATGCCGCGGTCGCCGGCGCGTTCGGGCCGGTCGACATCCTGGTCAACAATGCCGGCCAGACCCGGTCCATGCCGTCGGACCAGATCACCGATGACGTCTGGCAGGAAGACCTGGACCTGAAGTTCTTCGCGGCGATCCGCCTTACCCGGCTGGTCTGGCCGGGCATGAAGCAGCGCAAATGGGGCCGGATCATCAACGTGCTCAACACCGGGGCCAAGACACCGCAAGCCAACGGCGCCCCCACGGTGGTGTCGCGCGCGGCCGGCATGGCGCTGATGAAGGTCCTCGCCGGTGAGGGCGCGCCGCACGGCATCCTGGTCAACGCCCTGCTGGCCGGCAACCTCGTGTCGGATCAGATCGCGAGCCGTTACCGGGCCGAGGACCCGGACATTTCCTTCGAGGACTATGTCGCCGAGGCCGGCGCCACGATCCCGGTCGGCCGCATGGGCAAGGCCGAGGAATTCGCCGCCATGGCCTGCTTCCTGTGCTCGGATCAGGCCGGCTTCACGGCCGGGACGGCGATCAATATGGACGGCGGCGCCTCGCCCGTGGTCTGACGCCGCCGGGCCGCGGTCCGGGCCGTCCGGTGCTGTTCAGGCCGGCCGGGCGCATCTTTCCGGTCAGCCGGTGTCCCGTCGCCGTGGATCGCGGCGGGACACCGGCCGGGAACGCCGGGACCGCGTGCCAGAGCCGGTCCAGCGGCACCTCGCCGGCCACGGCGATCACCTTGCGGTCCTCGTCGACGACCAACCGGGCGTGGCCCTGGTAGCCCCGGCTGGTCCACGGTTTCGCGTCGCGGAGGCCCTCGATGTCCGGGACCAGCGCACCGCTGCCCGTGGCGACAGGTCAGTTCGCCTTGGGGGTGCGGCCGAGGCGGATCGCCGAAACGAGGAAGAAGATGCCGCCGAGCACCGCGTAACCGGCCACAGTGGACAGAGACGGGTTCGCGGCGCCCGCGCTGAGAACGAAGTTCGCACCGGCCAGCACCGAAATGCCACCGCTGAGGATCATCGGCCACTGCCCGCCCATCCTGCGGCGGGTGATCGCCACGACCAGCTGGATCAGCCCGGCGACGATCGCCCAAGCACCCCACACCCGCAGCACGGCCGGAATCCCCGACGCGCTGCCGATCGCGATACCGACCGTGGCGAGCAGGCTGATCGCCATGTTCACGTACAACCCACGCGCCGGCCCGGCAGCGCGAGACGACCGGGCGTCCACAATGGCCGAACCCACGTCGAACAGCGGGTACAGGATCACCAACGCGACACCGACGGGCGGAAGACCCGACTTGGTCGTGGTGAACAACAACGCCGCCCACACGATGGCGAACGCGAACCGCACGAAGTACAACCGGCGCAACGCCGGGGCGAACCCGCCGGCGGCGGGCAAATCGACTGTGGTCACCATGACTCCTTCGCCATGGGGGAAGCTCCCCCCGCGAGACTGATCGTTCTATCTCGTCACAGCATGGCCGCGTGGTCGCATCCTCGTCAAGACCGAACGTTCTATCCGACTTATTACGGACGGCGCCGAGGCACGGTTCGGCGATACCGACCGTTCTCCTCGTATAGTGGGACGCGTACCAGGAAGCAGGTGACTCAGTGTCCGAAGCCCGCGATCGGCTGCTCAGCACGGCCAGCCGGCTGTTCTACACGCAAGGGCTGCACTCCGTCGGCATCGATCGGATCGTGGCCGAGGCCAAGGTGACGCGCGCGACGCTGTACCGCCACTTCCCGAGCAAGGACGACCTCGTCGTCGCGTACCTCACCGCCGCGGACGACACCGTCCGCGCCCAGGTCGAAGAGGCCCGCGCCTCGGGAGGCTCCGCCGTCGACATCGTGCGGGCCGTCGGCCGGACCATCACCGACGGCATCCGATCCGACGGCTTCCGCGGCTGCGCGTTCCTCAACGCGGCCGCCGAATACCCCTCCGACACGCACCCGGTGCACCAAACCGTGCTCAAGCACCGCCAGTGGTTCCTCGGCACCGTGACCGACCTGCTGGCCGCGACCGGCGAACCCGCGCCCGACCCCGCCGCCCGCCACTTCGTCATGCTCCGCGACGGCGCGATGACCGCCGGCTGTCTCACCGCCCCCGAACCGATCTGCGAAACCTTCCGGCTCGGCGTCGAAGGCCTCCTCAACTACCGCGGGACGTCCGCCGTCAAACGGGCCGCCCGCAAAAAAGGCTGACCCGAGAGCACCTCAAGGCGTAGCTCCGGCCGCATGCTGCCGAGCTTGAGGCCAAACCAGCCGGCATCACCGCCGCGACGGAAGGTACCGACATCCGCTCAAGGCTTCGCGATCAGCGGGAAGGTCACCCCGGTGAGCCGCTCCGACGTTTCCCACAGCCGCCGCGCCAGTACCGGGTCACTGGCCATCGCCGACCGGCCGACCAGCGCGGGGTGACCGTGCAGCTCGTAACGTCCGTCCGGGCCGACGTAGCTGGCGCCCGGCAGGTCCTGGGTCGCGGCGTACAAGGACGGCAGCGCGCCCTGCGCCTCGGTCTGCGCGAAGTAGCGCCCGGCCAGGTGAACGATCTTGACCAGTTGCGGGTTGCGGCCCTTGGTACCGAGATTGGTCGCCGAATAGCCGGGGTGTGAGGACAGCGCGCGCACGGACGATCCGGCCTCGCGGCAACGCCGCTCCAGCTCGAGGGTGAACAGCAGGTTCGCCAGCTTCGACCGGCCGTAGGCCTTCACCGGGCTGTAGCCGGAGCGGGCGAAGTCGAGATCATCGAGGTCGAGCACGCCCGCCTTGTGCGCACCGGAAGCCACGGTCACCACGCGGCCGGCGATCGAGGGCAGCAGCAGGTTGGTCAGCGCGAAGTGGCCGAGGTGGTTGGTGCCGAACTGCAGCTCGAACCCGTCCGCCGTATGACCGTGCGGAGTCATCGCCACCCCGGCGTTGTTGACCAGGATGTCGAGTTCACCCCGCCAGGCCTCGGCGAACGCGCGCACCGACGCCAGATCCGCCAGGTCCAGTTCGCGAACCTCGGTGTGGCCAGGCATGGCGGCCGCGGCCCGCTCGCCGGCGGCGACATCGCGCACCGCGAGGACCGTGCGCGCCCCTGCCGCGCTGAAGGCGGCCGCCGTGCCGCGGCCCACCCCGCTGGCCGCCCCGGTCACCACGACCGTGCGCCCGGTCAAGTCGGGAAGATCGCCGGCGGTCCACTTGTGCATCGTCACGATCGCCAGCTTAAGCGCCCGCCCGGGTTGACGTTGACTGTCGCTCAGTCCGAAGCGCACACCACCCAGCTGTCCACGCCCGGCCACCTCCTCCGATGTGGGGATTTCGTCGTCGCCGCGAGCACGAACGCGACGTCATCGACGTGCGGGCAAACATCGCGGCGAAGACTCCCCAGATCGCGGAGCCGTGGGAGTCAGTCGCGCGACAGGTGGCCGAGTTGTCACCGCGGGCGATCAGCGAACTGGTTGCGCTGCCCGCCGACCGTAACAAGATGGCACTGGACAACGCGCAACTCGACGACTGGGCCCGCGAGGGGAGTCCGGAGTGGGCCGAAGTCTTCGCCGAACTGCGGCACATCGGACGCCGGCTCGACGTCCTCGGCGCCTGCGTGAGTCCGGGCCGGTACCTCGAGGCTTTCTGGGGACGGCATCGGGTCGTGGCGGTACTGAGGCCGGCCGGGCCATTGCAGCTCGGCATCCCCGACTACTGCTCTCACACATGAAGAAAACCCATGGAATTGCATGTCGGCGTATGGCAGTTGGAGCGGTACTTCTTCCTTGATGACGTGGATCGGGTGTTGATCGAGCCGAAGCGGCGTGATCACCACAAGGCCGAGTAGCTGGACAGCGGGGACCCGTCGTGTGCGAAGTCCTGCAGCGATCGTGGCAAGACCAGGCTGGAACATGTCCGGGAGATCCGCGATGCCGTGGACGACCGGGGACGGTCCGAAGGCGGTGCTGGACGGGCTGCTGGAAGTCGCCGCGGGCGACCGGCCCGGGCGGTGGCGGGCCCACCACCGCGATGCACGTCACCTACTACGCGGTGTCCGGGCTCTATGGCGATCTGTTGCCGGTGGACCGTTTCACCCGCCCCCGCCCCCGCCGCGCCTGGCCCGCCGGCGGGGGCCGGTTCTCCGGCTTGACCTGGAGCGCGCTCCAAGTCCTAGTGTCGGAGGCGTTCGCCAGCCCTTGAGGTACCGCCCGGTCCGCCGGGCAGGAGGAGTATCCGCGCATGATCACCCGAACCACGCTCGGCTCACCCGGTCTCACCGTCAGCGCGATGGGCCTGGGGTGCATGGGGATGAGCGAGAGCTACGGCGCCGCCGACTGGGACGGCGGCCTGGCCACCATCGACCGGGCCCTGGAGCTGGGCGTCACGTTCCTGGACACCGCCGACGCCTACGGCACCGGGCACAACGAGGTGCTGGTGGGCCGGGCCATCCACGGCCGCCGGGACCAGGTGCAGCTGGCCACCAAGTTCGGCATCGACCGCAGCGCCGGCGACCGGGCACGCCGCATCCGCGGTGCCCGGGACTACGTGCTGCGCTCCTGCGACGCCTCGCTGCTGCGGCTGGGCGTCGAGGTGATCGACCTGTACTACGCCCACCGCCCGCCCCAGGACGTGGAGATCGAGGAGACCGTCGGGGCGATGGCCGAGCTGGTCGAGGCGGGCAAGGTCCGCCATCTGGGCCTGTCCGAGGTCGACGGCGAGCTGCTGCGCCGGGCGCACGCGGTGCACCCGATCACCGCGGTGCAGAGCGAGTACTCGCTGTGGACCCGCGACGTCGAGGCAGTCACCCCGGTGATGGCCGAGCTGGGGGTCGGGCTGGTGCCGTACTCGCCGCTGGGGCGGGGGTTCCTGACCGGCGCCCTGGACCGCTCCACGCTGGGAGAGAAGGACTTCCGGCGCACCAACCCCCGTTTCGCCGGCGAGGCGGGCGAGGCCAACGACAAGATCGCGCAGACCGTGCGCGAGGTGGCCGACCGGCTGGGTGCCACTCCGGCCCAAGTGGCGCTGGCCTGGGTGTACGCCCAGGCCGAGCGGCTCGGGGTGGCGGTGGCGACCATTCCGGGCACCCGCAGCCCGGCCCGGCTGGAGCAGAACGCGGCCGCGCTGGAGCTCACCCTGGACGCCGAGGCGCTGGCCGCGCTGGACCCGCTGAGCGACCAGGTGATGGGCGAGCGTTACACCCCCGCGCACACCGCTGAGGTCGCTCGGGCTTAGCCGGTGGGCGCGATGGCGTTGCCCCCAGATGCCGGACCCGGGTTTGTGGAGTCGATGGTTTGTCGTCTGGAAGGCTGTCGATCATGCCGAAGGCTTACCCCGCCGAGTTCCGGGCTCGGGCGGTTGCTCTTGTCCGGGCTGGCAAGTCCGTCCGGTGGACCGCTCTCGAGCTCGAGATCAGCGAGTCCTGCCTGCACAGCTGGATCAAACAGGACCGTATCGACCACGGTGAACGTCCCGGTCTGAGCAGCACCGAGCACGCCGATCTCGTGACTGCGAAGCGACGGATCCGCCGGCTGGAGACCGAGCTGGAGGTCCTGCGCGAGGCCTCGAAGATCTACGAGGAGCTGAAGGGCGACCCAAAAGGGCATTCCCGGTAATCGCCCGCCTTGCGGAGCGAGGACTACCGGTCAAGCTGGCCTGCCGGCTGCTGGAGGTCAGCCATTCCGGGTTCTACGAGTGGCGCTCGAGGCCGATCTCGCCCGCTGCGCTGCGCCGGGAGTGGCTGACCGGGGTGATCACTGAGATCCATGCCCGCTCCCGCGGCACCTACGGCGCACCTCGGGTGCACGCCGAGCTGCGCCTGGGGATGGGGATCATGATCAGCCGCAAGACGGTCGCGAAACTCATGCGGGCGGCCGGGCTGGCCGGGATTCCGCGGCGGCAGACCCGCAAGAACCCGAAAATCGAGGTCCGCAGCGAGGACCTGGTAAACCGGAATTTCCTGCGCACACAACCAAATCTGCTCTGGGTATGCGACATCACCGAGCATCCCACTCGCGAAGGAAAACTCCACGAACTACAACAACCCGCCTGACACTCCACAGACGACGGTCCGGAGAACCGGGGCAACGCCACCCCACAACCGGGCGCACGCTGGCAACGTGGCGCAATGGCGGGGCTGCTTCGCAAGCCGCAACGTCGCGCGCCGTCGCCTCCCCGTATCCTGGTGGCAGTGGGCGAGCCCGAAGGTGAAGCCGGTGGCCGCTACAGACGTTGAATGGCCGGCATTACGGTGGTTCCGGGTCGAGTGCAGTGTGAGCGAGGAACGCGTCGAGCAGCCCGGGTCGGTACTGGATGCGTTTGAGCCGATTCTTCACCGCCAGGTCGAATACGAATGCTGTGGCTGCGGCTTTCGACATACCTCGCCACGGCCCGCCAAGCCCGTGCCCCCCGCTTGACCGTGACGGGCGGATGCCGAGGCGGCGTCGGTTACTTCCTACGAGGGGCGAGCAGTCACGCGATTCCTTGCGGGTTGGCGATGATCATGCGCCAACCGTGCTCGGGCGTGTGCTTCAGGACGTTCGTGGCGGTGCCGCGCGAGTCGATCTGCTGCCCGTCGGGTGTGGTGATCTGCAAAGTGTAGTCGACGATGATCAGCGCCACGTCACCTCGGCGGAAAACGTGTCGCGTCCGGTTCTCCAGATGGGCCTGAACGGCGATGAGGTTCTTCAGCTCCTGACCGACGAGATCGTGGCCTTCGACGACGGACCCGTCGGAGGTCCGCATGGTCGCTTCCGGGTCGTAGAGAGCCTGGAGACGGTCGTGGTCCCCTGAGTTGAGCGCGTGGTCGAACGCGGTGGCGAAGGTGGCAGGGTCGGTGATCTTCTGGTCCATCGTGGTGTCCTCTCCGGCGACGAGCGCGCGCAGCGTGGCGAGTGAAGTGGCCTGGCCTCCGACGACGAGGTCGCCGTCGGCGATTTCCAGGAAGCGGACCCAGATGCGCTGGGCGTTCTCCTCGGTCGGGGCGCAGCCTTCGATCATCATGAGCTCGTGGGTGATCCGCGCGCCCAGGTCGAGCTTCGACGGTTCGGTCATCGCGCCGCGCAGCGTGGTGACCTCGACGTAGTAGTAGGGCTTCGACGGGGTACCGGTGGCCTTGAGGAACCCCGTCTCGGGTAGCTGCTCGAACAGCACCCAGGTCAGTTCCGGGGCGACGGTGCTGCCGGCGAATCCCTCGGCGGAGTAGGTCAGTTCGCCGAGCGCGGCGGCGATCCGCTCCGGGTCATGTCCGAGGAACGCGGTTTCGCTGGTGGTGATCTTCACCAGTGCCATGAGGTGAACTCCTTGCAGAAGGTGTCGATGCGTGCGGCGAGCTGTTCGGGACGTTCCAGCGGTAGGAGGTGCCCGGCGCCGGGCACCACGTCGAGCCGGGCACTGGGGATGACGCCGGCGACGTTCCCGCGCATCACCTCGACCGGCTCGACCCGGTCGTGTTCCCCCACCACCACGAGCACCGGGACGTCGATCCGCGCCAGGTCCGCCGAGACGTCCTCCAGGATCGTGCGCGCCGGCCACTCGCGTTTCGCCGCTGAGGCGCCCGCCAGGCTGTCCTCGACGACCTGCTCGCGGAGCGCGTCCGAGAGGGGTGCGTGGCTCAGCACGACGTCCAGCGTCGCCAGCACCGACTCACGACTTTCGTAAGCCGTAGCCATCTGTGCACGGACCCCGTCGGGGATCGGGACGGGCTTGGCCGGCGCCGGCGCGACCAAGACCGCACCGCGCAGTCCCGCCGGGCGGCGGGTCGCGAGCAGTTGCGCGACCTTGCCGCCCATGCTGTGCCCGACCAGGACGTAGTCGTCGAGTTCCAGCGCGGTGATCACGGCCTGCGCGTCGCCGGCGAGGTCGGCCGTCGTGTAGCCGGTTTCCGGTGCACTGGACCGACCCCAGCCCCGGTGGTCGAGCGCGACGCAGCGCGCGGTCAAGCACTCGATCACCGGGTACCAGGTGCGGACCGACCCGCCCCAGTAGTGCAGGAACACCAGCGCCGGCCCGGCTCTGCCGGTGTCCTCGACGTGCACTGACGCCGTATCGGTGATGATATGAGAATCGGTCATGCTTCGACACGATAGGGAGGAATACGGGTGAACGGCGGACCTCGATCTGTGAAAACGAGACAAGTGATCCGCCGTGTGCCGTTCCAGGCTCCCGCGCCGTTCGGAGTCGAGGTGCTGACGATCGCGCAGCTGTGGGCGATGGCTCCGCCGGGTTATCTCGCCTCGCCGCAGCGTCCGGACTTCCACCTGCTGCTCCTGGTGACCGGTGGGGCGACGACCCACACCCTCGACTTCGAGCGGTATCGGCTGGAGCGCGGTTCGGCGCTGTGGGTCCGGCCCGGCCAGGTCCAGGTCTTCGGCGAGCGCGCCACCGGCGACCTCGTCCTGTTCCAGCCGGACTTCCTCATCCCCGGCACCCACGCCGCCGCTCTCGCCGGCGATCGCGCTGGCCTGGTCGCCGCGACCGCACCCGTCGAGCCAGCCCGCCGGGCGCTGCGCCGTGAGTACGACCGCGCCCGGCAGCCGACCACCGTCCAGACCGAGACACTGCGGCACCTGCTGTCGGTCCTCATCCTGGGCCTGGCCCGCCATACCCCGGACCGCACACCGGACGCCGGTGGCCTCGACGCCCGCTTCCGGGCCCTGCTCGAACGCGACTTCACCACCGCGCACGACGTCGCCTACTACGCCCGCCGCCTCGGCTACTCCGCCCGCACCCTCAGCCGAGCCACGCAGGCCGCGGCCGGCGAGTCACCGAAGCAAGCCATCAACGACCGACTCGCCCTCGAAGCCCGCCGACTCCTCGCCCACACCGACCAGCCGGTCTCCCAGCTCGCCCGCCACCTGGGCTTCCGCGACCCGTCGAACTTCTCGACCTTCTTCACCATCCACACCGGACAACCACCGACGGTGTTCCGCGCCGGCACTCGGCCGTGATACAGCAGCTGCGCCGGACACGATCACCGTCACTTTCGGCCCCGCGGGCACCGCGGTCCCTTCCCCCGCGCCTGGCTCGACGCGCAGCTGAACGCCTCGGACGGGGACGGCCGCACCGAAGCCGGCAAACAGCTGTGGCAAGCCCGCGACCTCGACGGCCGGCTGCCCGCCGCGGACTGGGCCGCCTACCGCGACGACCCGGCCGAGCGGGCGCGGGTCCTGCGCGCCGTACGCGACCTCGGATTCGCCCTCCTGCACGGCACCCCGACCGAGGAGGAGACCGTGCTCGCCATCGCCCGGACGTTCGGCTATCCGCGCGAGACGAACTACGGCACGCTCTTCGACGTCCGCGTCGAACCCGATCCCAGCAACCTCGCGAGAACACCCGTCGGCCAGAGGAAAAAGTCTTGTCCGGCATCACTCGGCACCGTCCGACACGCCATGGTGCTGTCTCTCAACCAGCGGGTTCGGGGTTCACGGCCCGATCGCTGGCAGCGAGGGGGTCAGCAATGCTATTCACGCAGGTCAAACACACGTGGCAGACAGAAGCCCGGACAAGGTTTGCCGCCGCTCGCAGGCAGGCATCCGCACTGGGCCGGCAGGGATCCTGCAACATCGGCCAGGACGTGAAAGTAGGCGCCGTGCCGGAAGACGCGGGCCGACGCGACAGCGCAAGCCGTCCGGCGATCCGACAAGCGGCGCACCTCCTCCACGACCAAGTAAGGAAGTCAGTCCCACGCTCGGTCAAGCGCGGCGGCCGGCGCCGCCGACCATCCGTCTCCAGGACGCACTCACACCCCGCTCGCCGAGCGCACCGGCACCCACGTCAACGGCAGCGCCGTGATGATCTCGCGGACGGCGGCAACACCGAAGGTGGTCCCGAGGCTGAAGTTCACCAGCGCAACGTCCCACCACAAACATCAGGAGTCCACAACCACACCGAGGGAGGCGGCGTCAACGCAGGGCGGCGATGTCCCCAAGCGCCATCGGCGGCCACCGGCGACAGCCGGACGCCCCATCACTGGATGACCGTCAAAATCGCCCCTACTCATGGGTAGCAAAAAAGCCCAGGACGTTGACCTGGGCTTTGCTCCCCCCGCTTGGACTCGAACCAAGAACCCTCCGGTTAACCAGTTCGAGCCGTTTCGCGCGGACGTCGATCGACACAGGTGGGATGTCTACGATCGCCCATACCGTCAGCCGATGTCAGGCAGCATCAGTCGATCTACAGCTTCTCCCTGTCCGGAATACCAATCGTCGTCACCCGTCCGGCGGCGACCACATCGGGCTGCCTACCCCCCCTCGGCCGCATACGGCACCCATCCCTCGGCCGCCGCACATTCACCGAGATACCCACGGCCCCGAACCGCCGATCCACCAGCGGCCCGGCTGCCGTCCACAACACAGGAGCACAGAATGAGCACCGAGCTTGCTGACAATCGGACAACAAGGCGATCGAAGCGGAAGAACCGCGGGTCAGGGGGTGGATTCAAGAGTGGGGCGGGTCGGGCTCGAACCGACGGCCAAGGGATTATGAGTCCCCTGCTCTAACCAACTGAGCTACCGCCCCGTTGACCGGTGCCCGTTTGCATTAGCACATAAGCCCCAGTTCGATCAAAACTATCACAGTGCCTCGCCCGGCCTCAGAGCCCTTCGCCCTGACCGCGATACTCCCCGTGTCCGGCCACAGCGGTCCGCCGGCCGGGCGTGCCGCTGCCGGGATCACGGCCGCTGACCTCTACTATTTCGCGGGTGACCGCCTACGACGACGCATTCGAGCACCTGGACGCCTCCGCCCTGCCCCTGCGCCAGCAGCGGATCCTGGTGACGATCCGTGACTGGGTGGTCCGGCACGGGTACTCGCCCAGCACCCGGGAGATCGGCGACGCGGTCGGGCTGCGGTCGTCGTCCTCGGTGTCGAAGCATCTGGCGAGCCTGGAGGACAAGGGATTCCTGCGGCGCAGCACCACGATGTCCCGGCCGATCGACGTGCGCCTGTTCCTGGACGGGTCCGCGGCGCGGGAGCAGTCCGAGGACTCGGTGCCCGTGCCCGTGGTCGGCCACATCGCCGCGGGGACGCCGATCTCGGCCGAGGAGCACGTCGACGACGTCCTCACGCTGCCGCGCGGGCTCACCGGGCGGGGCACCGTCTTCGGCCTGCGCGTGCGCGGTGATTCGATGGTCGACGCGGCGATCTGCGACGGCGATATCGTCGTCGTGCGCCAGCAGTCCGAGGCCCACTCGGGACAGATCGTCGCCGCGATGATCGACGAGGAGGCCACCGTCAAGGTCTACCGCCGCCGCGGCGGCCACGTGTACCTCGAACCGCGCAACCCGGCCTACGACGTGATCGACGGCGACCGGGCCGTGGTGCTGGGCACCGTCGTTTCCGTGCTGCGCAGCGTCTGACCGCGGAGCCCCTTTCCCGAGTCCACTGTGGGTAGAGCGTTCCCGAGGACGGGTGACGCTTCCTCGACCTCCCATCGAGGCCTGTCGTCGGCGGATGGCGACGCTTAGAGTCCTTCACGTCGCATGGTTGCGCAATCAGCAGCCGTGCGGCGGCGGTGGGTTCCCGGAATCGACTTTCCCCGAAGTGCACCTCCGGGACCCACCGCCCACCATCCACTGTGGACCGCAGGCATTATCGACCGCAGGGTCAGACCGCGGCGAGACCCGCCACGTAGATGTCCGCCTGGCGGCGCGCGACGGTCTCCCAATCCTCGACGTGCGGAAGCCGCTGAGCCAGGAGCGCGCCGAAGACGACGAGGTCCGCCGTCCGCACGCCGGGCCGGATCGTGCCGTCGCGACGGCCCCGCTCCAGCATCGAGCCCAGCGTCCGGTGGACCTCGTCGCGCAGTGAGACCGTGGCCTCGTCGACCGGCGGCGGGCCGCCGTGCAGTGGCAGCACCAGGTCCGGGCCGTGCTCGATGGTCCGGCCGAGGAACGAGCGGATCGCCTCGATGGCGGACGCGTCGAGGCTCGCGGCGCGGCGGGCGGCGTCGAGCACCAGCTCGAAGGACCGGCGGGTCAGCGCGCCGAGCAGCGCCTCACGCGAGGGGTAGTGGCGGTAGACGGTGCCCACCCCGACCCCGGCGTCCGCCGCGACGGTGGCCATCGGGACCGCGGCACCCTCCCGGCGCACCGCGGCGGCCGCCGCCGTCAAGACCCGCTCGCGGTTGTCGGCCGCGTCCCGCCGCAGCCCACGGCGGCGGACGGCGCCGTTCTCCTCGCTCATGGACCGATGATGACAGCCGCGCCGCCCGCCATTGACGCGGCAATTAGGCGGACGATATCGTCCGTTTATTCGCGGGGCGCCGCTGAGGACACCCTCGACCGACGCACCGGACGGAGCCCGCACATGAGCATGGCCTACCTCGCCCAGCCCGAGCAGCAGCAGAAACTGGAGTGGCTCGACGGCGGCACGCTGTCGCTGCTGCTCGACGGCGCGGCCACCGGCGGCCAGCTGATGATCGGCCGCTTCGACGTCAGCCGGGGCGAAGCGCCGCCGTTCCACACGCACACGCGCGAGGACGAGATCTTCATGCTCATCGGGGGCACCGCACTGGTCTGGGTCGGCGAAGAGGAGCACGAGCTGAAGGAGGGCGGCATCGTCTTCCTGCCCAAGAACATCCCGCACGCCTACCGGATCACGTCCGCGAAGGCCGATCTGCTGATGATCAACACCCCGGCCGGCATCGAGGGCATGTTCCGCTACGCCGGGCGCGACCGGGCGACCCCGCGCCCGGACGGCTTCGAGATCTCCCCCGGCCGCCTGGCCGAGGCGTCGGAGAAGTTCGGGAACATCATCGTCGGCCCGCCCCGGTGAAATCCGCCTGACCCGGCGCGGGAATCCGGTACGTTCGAGCCGGACGACACGGGGGGTCAGCCATGGTGCTGCGGATCCGGGGTTATGCCCTGCCGCACGGCGAATACGTCGACCTGTACGCCGACGGCGACCGCTGGACCACCGATCCCGTGCCGAACGCGGAGCTCGCGGCCGAAGGCTGGCTGCTGCCGGGCCTGGTCGACGCGCACACCCACCCCGGCGCCGTGGCGCCCGGCGACCCGCTGGACGACGAGGTGCTGCGCGAGGACCTGCACCGGCACGTCGACGCCGGGGTCACCCTGATCCGCTCACCCGGGCTCGCGGGCGACCCGCCGCCGTGGTTCGGCGAGGACCCGGACGTGCCGCGCGCCTCGCACGCCGGGCCCTGGCTCGCGCAGCACGGCCAGTTCTTCGACGGCTGGGGCAACCGCGTCGACCACGCCGAGCTGCCGTCGGTCGCGGCGGCGCAGGCCAAGCGCAGCGGGTGGGCCAAGATCATCGCCGACTGGCGGACGGAAGACGAAGCCGTCCCCGTCGAGGTGCTCACCGCCGCGGCCGACGCGGTGCACGCGGCCGGCGGCCGCCTCGCCGTGCACACCCAGCATTCCGCCGGCAGCACCGCGGCGGTCGCGGCCGGGGTCGACTCGGTGGAGCACGGCATGTGGCTCGACTCCGGGCTGCTGCCGGACATGGCGCGGCGGGGCATCGCGCTGACCCCGACTTTGTCGGCGTTCCAAGGGATGCTGACGAGTTTGCGGGACCGCCCGGACGGCCCGGTCAAGGACTGGCTCCTGGGCGGCACCGAAGCGCACGCGCCGCTGGTGGCCGCCGCGGTCGAGGCCGGCGTCCGCATCCTGGCCGGCACGGACTCCCGCCCGCACGGGCAAGTCGGCGACGAGATCCGCGCGCTGGCCGCCACCGGCATCCGAACACACGACGCCCTCGCCGCGGCCTCCTGGTCGGCCCGCGAGTACCTCGGCCTGGGCGGCCTGGAACCCGGCGCCCCGGCCGACGCGGTCGTGTACGCGCAGGACCCGCGGACCGACCTGGGCCAGCTGGCCGCCCCGCTCGCCGTGATCCTGCGCGGACGGCGCGTCCGTCCTCACGCCTGACCTTCACCCCGGCTGAACCCGTTGGTGCGGCGGGGTTTCCGGCTCCTGAGCAGACGGCACCTTGCGTCGCCAAAAAGTAAACGGTACGGTCGAGTTTACTTCCACTCGAACACATCGGAGCGATGCCATGATCGTCATCACCACCCCCACCGGAAACATCGGCAGCCGCGTGCTCGCGCACGTCCTCGAAGGCGGCCAGCCGGTCCGCGTTGTCGTGCGGGACCCGGAAAAGCTGCCCGCCGACGTGCGCGGCCGGGTCGAGGTCGTCCAGGGCTCGCACGGCGACGCGGACGTCGTGGCCCGCGCGTTCAAGGGCGCCGACACGCTGTTCTGGCTGTGCCCGCCCAACCGCCAGGCCGCGAGTGCCGTGGAGGCCTTCGCCGGCTTCACCCGTCCCGCCGCCGAAGCCATGCGCAGCCAGGGGGTGCAGCGCGTCGTGAGCATCAGCAGCCTGGGCCGCAACACCCCGTACGCCGACCACGCCGGGCTCGGGACCGGGGCGCTGGCCATGGACGACCTGATCGCCGGCACCGGGGTGGCGTTCCGCGCACTGGCCCTACCCTCGTTCATGGACAACCTGTTGCGGCAGAAGAAGATCATCAAGGAGCAGGGCCGGTTCAACGGCACCTCCTCCGGCAGCTGGCGCGCACCCACCGTCGCGGTCCGCGACATCGCCGCCGTCGCCGCGAAGCTGCTGCTCGACCCGACGTGGACCGGTCAGGAGGAGGTCCCGGTGACCGGGCCCGAGGAACTGTCCAATGAGGACATGGCAGCCATCGCCGCCGAAGTGCTCGGCCGGCCCGTGCGGTACCGGCAGGTCCCCAAGCCCGCCTACCGGGAGCGGCTGCTCGGGCTCGGGATGTCCGAGGCCATGGCCCAGAGCATGATCGATATGGTCACTGCCAACGAAAACGGCCTCTACGAGGGCTTCACCCGCGCCCCGCAGTACGCGCTCGACGCCCCCACCACGTTCCGGCAGTGGTGCGAGGACACGCTCAAGCCCGCCGTGCTGTCGGCCTGATTCCCTTACGGACGCCCGGTGGCCGGTTCGCGGGCCGGGAGCCCGCGCAGGAGGGCGTCGAGGAAGAGGTCGAACCTCGGCGCGACCGGGCCGAGGTCCAGCCGGTTCTCCTGGAACGCGAGCCAGCCGACGATCGAAGTGACGAAGATGTACCAGCTCTGCTCGGCCATCGCGGCGCTGACCCCGTCGTCGAGGAAGGCCGTGACCACCGCGTTCTGGAGCCGGCCGATCGCGTCGGCGTTGTGCGCGTGGGGCCGGGACAGGCGGGTGGCGTAACCGGGGAGCGCGAGGAACTGGTCGTGCATGGCCCACGCGATCCGCGTCAGCCGTGGCAGCCAGGCCGGGCCGGCGTCCTCCCCCGGGGGAAGGATCCGGTCGACCAGGACCTCGCCGATGAGGTCGAGCAGCTCGTCGCGGTTCTTGACCCATCGGTAGAGCGCGCCGTGGCTGACGTCGAGGCGACCGGCCAGCTCCCGCATGGTCAGCGTGTCGAGGTTCCCGGCCGAGGACGCGGCCTCGACGATCCGGTCGCGGCTGATCCGCGCCGGCCGGCCGGGCGGGCGGCGCGCTCCCGCCGAATCCGTCATGCCCGGCACCGTACGACACGGGTGGCCGGCGCGCGGTCCGGCCCCGGCGAGACGTGCCTCACCGGCATAGTTAGTGACCACTGGTTACTAATGAGCTAACGTGGTGGTGTCCAAGGAAGTCCGGCAGCACCAGCGGTGAGGGGTACCGATGACAGAACACGACGTACAGGGCCACGGCGTACAAGGCCACGGTGTACAAGGCACTGTGGCGGACGGTTTCGAGCCCGTGCGCGAGGAGTTCGCGGCGATCCTGGCCGCCGAGGGCGCCGACCTGGACGCGCAGGTGGCGGCCTACCACCACGGCGAGCTGGTGGTCGACCTGTGGGCCGGGGCGGAGACCACGAGCGATTCGCTGCTGGGCACCTACTCCGCGAGCAAGGGGGTGGCCCACCTGATCGTCGCCCGGCTCGTCCAGGACGGGGTGCTGGACCTGGACCAGCGGGTCAGCCACTACTGGCCGGAGTTCGGGGTACGCGGCAAGCGCGAGATCCGGCTGCGCGAGCTGCTTTCGCACCAGGCCGGGCTGGCTGGGGCGGACGCCGGATTCAGCATGGAGGAGCTGGCGGACGACCGGGTCGTCGCCGAGCGGCTCGGCGCGCAGCGCCCGTTCTGGCGGCCGGCGACCGCGTCCGGTTACCACGCCTTGGTCATCGCGGCGCTGAGCGGCGAAGTCATGCGCCGCGTGACCGGGGAAACGGTGCAGAGCCTGTTCGCCTCGCTCCTGCGCGACCCGTACAAGCTGGACCTGCACCTCGGGCTGCCGGCCGATCAGGAGAACCGCTTCCTGCCCGCGCAGCCGATGGTGGCCACCCCCGAACGGCTCCGCGATCTCGCCGCGGCCGCCACCGCCCCGGACAGCCTCAGCGGCATCGCCTTCAACCGCCACCACCCGCGTAACCACGAGGTGTGGGAACTGCCGAACCTCCCGGTGGTCCGGACCAAGGGCCCGGCCTCGTTCGGCGGCATCGGCACCGCCCGCGGCCTGGCGAAGCTCTACTCGGCGGCCATCAGCCCCACCGACGGCGCGGCCCCGCTGCTCACCCCGGACACCGCCGCCGCGTTCGCCCAGATCCAGTCCGCCGGCTGGGACCTCGTGCTGCGACAGCACAAATCCTGGGCCGTCGGCTTCCACGCCGCCGCCGAGCTCTACCCCGTCCTCGGGCAAGGCGCCTTCGGGCACAGCGGAGCGGGAGGGCAACAGGCGCTGGCCGATCCGCGCAACGGGCTGTCCTACGCGTTCCTGCGCCGCCGTTTCCTCCCGCCCCCGCAGGCCGACGCCGACCACAGCCGCATCCTGCGCGCCCTGCGCACTTCGGCGACCGCTTAGACATACCGAGCCGGGATCAGGCTCCCGTTCACATCACGGGAACCGGCGTCAAGGAAACGTCAGCAACGGTCAACCCGGACCAAGCGGATCACAGTCTGAGCGGTGTGACCACCACGCTTTCGCCCCGCGACGCCACTGAGACCACCGACCGGGGCGAACGGCACCGGCTGTCCGTCGTCGGCGGGCTGGCCGCGCTCTCCCTGGACGCGATGGCGTCGGTGGCGTACGGGCCCGAGGCCATCGTGATCGTCCTGGCCGTCGCGGGCGGCACCGGCCTCGGGTTCACCCTGCCGGTCACCCTCGCGATCGCGCTCCTGCTGGGCGTCCTGACGCTGTCGTACCGGCAGGTGATCGCCGCGTTCCCGGACGGCGGCGGCGCCTACGGGGTCAGCCGGGCCCACCTCGGGTCCCGGGCCTCGCTCGTCGCCGCGGCTTCGCTGATCGTCGACTACGTGCTCAACGTCGCGGTGTCCGTGGCCGCCGGCGTCGCGGCGCTGACGTCGGCGTTCCCCGCGCTGCTGCCCTACACGCTGTGGCTGTGCCTCGGCGTGCTGGCGCTGGTGACGTGCGTGAACCTGCGCGGCATCGCCGAAAGCGCGCGGGCGTTCATCCTGCCCACCGCGATCTTCGTCGGCGCGATCCTCACCGTCATCGTGGCCGGCCTCATCCGCTCCGGCCCGGCGGTGGCGGGTGCCGCCCCGCAGCACGCCACCAGTCTGCAGACGGTCGGGATTCTGTTGCTGCTCAAGGCTTTCGCCAACGGGTGCGCCGCGCTCACCGGGGTGGAGGCGATCGCCAACACCGTGCCGTCGTTCCGCAAGCCACGGGTGCGCCGCGCCCAGCGCGCCGAGATCGCGCTGGGCGGGCTGCTCGCGGTGATGCTGATCGGGCTCGCGGTGCTGATCGGGAAGTTCTCGATTCACCCGGTCGACGGCGTTACCGTGCTCTCCCAGGTGACCACCGCGTCCCTCGGCGACGGTTTCGGCTTCTACGTGGTGCAGTTCTCGACCGTCGTGCTGCTCGCGCTGGCCGCCAACACCTCGTTCGGCGGATTGCCCGTGCTGGCGCAGCTCCTCGCGAAGCACAACAACCTGCCCCACGTCTTCGCGCTGCGCGCCGAACGCCAGGTTTACCGCTACGGCGTCGGCTTCCTCGCGGTCACCTCGGCGCTCCTGCTCGTCGTCTCGGACGGCGACATGAACACGCTGGTCCCGCTGTTCGCGATCGGGGTGTTCGTCGGGTTCACCCTCTCGCAGGTCGGCATGGTCCGGCACTGGTTCCGGAACCGGCCCCGCGGCTGGCGGGGCAAGGCGGCGCTGAACGGCTTCGGCGCGCTCCTGACCGGCATCGCCGCGGTCGTCGTCGCCGCGACGAAATTCAGCGAGGGCGGCTGGCTGATCATCGTCGCGCTCCCCGTGCTGGTGCTGGGCATGGAGTGGGTGAACCGCAGCTACCGCCGGATCGGGAACCGGCTGCAACTCGGCCGCACCCCTCCCCCGCCGCGGCCGAACCGGTCACTCGTCGTGGTGCCGGTCCACACGGTGTCGCTGCTGACCCGCGACGCGCTCGCCGCGGCGCTGTCGCTCGGCGACCGGGTCGAAGCCGTCCACGTCGCCCACCCCGACGAAGAAGCGGCGACGCGGGAGTTCGTCGAGGCCTGGGAGCGCTGGCATCCCGAAGTCACGCTCGTCCGGCTGTACGACGAACGGCGCCGGCTCGGCGAACCGCTCGTCGAGCACCTGCGCAAGCACGCGGGCTGCCACGTCTTCGTCCTCATCGCGGAAGTCGAGCCGGAGCACCCGTGGCAGCGGATCCTGCAGAACCGCCGCGGCGCCGTCCTCGCCCGCGCGCTCCGGCGCCGCTCCGACGCCGTGGTCTGCCGGATGCGCTTCCGGCTCGCCACCGCGGCTCCGGAGCGGTCGAGCCTCGGCGCTGGCTGAACATCCCGTCAGGGCATAATCCCTGGTCAAGCCATTTTGAAGATCAGGGAGACACCATGAAGCGGGTGATGCCCGAGGAGGGCGAGCCGCACCGGCGGACGTGGATGGCGTTCGGCGCCGGCGACCGGATCTGGGAGCCCGGCCAGGTGCCCGTCCTCCAGCGGAACCTCGCGGCGATCGCGGCGGCCGTCGCCCGGTTCGAGCCGGTGACGATGCTGGTGCGCCCGGACGAGCTGGACCTGGCGCGCGGGCTCCTCGGCGACGCCGCGGTCGAGCTGGTCGCCGCGGAGCTGGACGACCTGTGGCTGCGCGACACCGGTCCGGTGTTCGTCACCGGCGACGGGGAACTGGCCGCGGTGGACTTCAACTTCACCGGCTGGGGCGGGAAACAGGAGCACTCGCGCGACAGCCGGGTCGCCGGGCTCGTCACCGGCCGGGCCGGCGCCAGCGCCGTCCACACCGGACTGGTACTCGAGGGCGGCGGGATCGAGGTCGACGGCGAGGGCACGGCCATCATCACCGAAAGCTGCGTGCTGAACGAGAACCGCAACCCGGGACTGTCCAAACAGGACGCCGAAGCCCAGCTCGGAGAAGTGCTCGGCCTGGAGAAGATCATCTGGCTCCCGGGCATCGCCGGGCACGACATCACCGACGGGCACACCGACTTCTACGCCCGCTTCGCCGGTCCGGGCGTGGTGGTCGCCGGGCTCGACACCGATCCGGACTCCTACGACCACGACGTCACCCGGCGCCACCTGGACCTCCTGAAATCGGCGGCCGACGCGCGCGGCCGCCCGCTGCGGGTCGAAGTGATCAAGGCTCCCACCCGGCTGCGGCACGAGTCGGCCGATGCCGACTTCGCCGCCGGGTACATCAACTTCTACGTCTGCAACGGCGGCGTCATCGCCCCCGAATTCGGCGACCGCAAGGCCGACGCCGCCGCGCTCGCCACCCTGAGGCGCCTGTTCCCTGGCCGCCACGTCGTCCAGCTCGACATCGACGGCATCGCGGCCGGCGGTGGCGGCATCCACTGCACCACCCAGCAGGAACCGGCGCTGAGGTGAGTTCCTAGCGCTGGCTGGAGACCCGTTCCCAGTGCGTCCGAGGGCATACCGGGCAGAGTTCCGGCCGTCGCCGGGTGGCTGTCGCGATCGGTGGTATCAGTCTAGTGGTGATACCAGGACCGACATCGCGGATGAAGAGCTCGCCGAAGATGGTTTCCCCGCCGGTGTCCGAACGCAGCCTCGTCTCGGTCTTCGCCGAGCTTCACGCGAGGGAGCCGCTTCGCGAGTTGTTCGTCTTCGTCGACGACGACGGGCGCGACGTCGAGCGGCTGACCGCTCGGCAGCTCGCCGGGCGGGCGGACGGGGTTCGCGCGCTGCTCGAACGCGAGCGGATCAGCCCCGGTGACCGCGTTGTGCTCGTGCACCTGCCGTCCCTCGATTTCATCGCCGCCTTCCTGGGCTGCCTGGCGGCCGGGGTGATCCCCGTGCCGGTGTCCCCGCCGAACCCGTTCCGGCTCGAGCACGATGTCGCGCTGCTGTCGGCGATCGTGGACAGCAGTGGCGCGCGGGCGATGCTGACCCACGCGCCCTATCGCGACCTGGTGGCCGCCGCCGCTTCGGCCCCAGGCGGGAAAACTCCCGCGTGGCCGGCCATCCCCTGGCTCTGCCCCGACGGCTCCCCCGCGGAACCGGCGCTCGCGCCGGATTCCTGGCCCGCTGCCGTCGATCTGGACGAGCCGGCCTTCCTCCAGTACACGTCGGGGTCGACGGGAACTCCCAAGGGCGTCATGGTCACCCATCGCAACATCCATCACGAGCTTGAAGCGCTGCGGATCGACCTGGAGCTGGACGGCGATTCCGTCGGCGTGTGCTGGGTGCCGCACTTCCACGACCTGGGGCTCATCAGCGTGCTGCTGACCACGCTGACCGGGCACGCGCGCACGTACCTGATGTCGCCGTTGAGTTTCCTGAAACGGCCCGCGGTCTGGTTCGAGGTCCTGTCGAGGGTACGGGGAACGCACACCACCGCGCCGAACTTCGCCTTCGACCTGATGGCCCGCAAGGTCACGCCGGAGCAGCGGGCCGCATGGGACCTCAGCTCGGTCCGCGTGCTTTGTTCGGGCGGGGAGATCGTGCAGCCGGCGGCCATGGAGAGGTTCTTCGCCGAGTACAAAAGCACCGGACTCGGCCGCGAGGCTTTCCGGCCGGGATACGGCTTGGCCGAGCACACGCTCAGCGTCAGCATGGGGACCGGCGGACCGCTGACCCTCGACCGCGGCGAACTCGAACGCGGCTGGGCGGTCCCGGTCGACGACCCGTCAGACCGGCGGACCGCTGTGTTCTACGGCAGCGGCTGGGTCACCAAGGCCGGCGCGAAGGTGCGGATCATCGACCCTGCCACATTCCGGCCCTGCGAGCGGAATCAGATCGGTGAGATCTGGATCGACTCCCCGACCAAGGCCCGTGGCTACTGGGGGCGTGAGTCCGACAGCCGGGAAACCTTCGAGGCCGTCCCCACCGACGGTGACCAGGGCCGTTATCTGAGAACGGGCGATCTCGGTTTTCTCCGTGACGGCGAGCTTTTCGTGACGGGCCGACTGAAAGACCTGATCATCCTGTACGGGCACAACTACGCACCCGAAGACATCGAGAGCAGCGTGCGCCGAAGCGACCAGCGGATCCGCCGGGGAGGCGTGGCGGCGTTCTCGGTCCCGCCGGTGCCCGGCGAGTCCGCGGTCGAGCGCTTGGTGGTCTTCGCCGAGACCACCCTCACCGATCCCGCCGACGAGATCGTGGCGGAGATCGTCCGCGCGATCCGCCGCCAGGTGCACGCGGACCAGGGACTGGTGTGCGACGACGTGGTCGTGGCGAACAACCTGGTGCTGAAGACCAGCAGCGGCAAGGTCCGCCGTACCGCGTGCCGCGACCGGTATCTGAGCAAGGAACCCGCACTGTGAACGAACTCGGTCATGACTGGGTCCGCTGTGACCGGCCGGCCGGAGCGAACCCCGATCCCGGCTCCTGGGCCGCGGTCGCAGGCGGCGCGGACAACGCGGTGGAGCTGCCCGCGGGCATCACTGTCCACGCGTCGATCGAAGCGGCGGGCGCCGCGGTCCCGGTCCCGCGAGTCGTCCTGCTCGCCGCCCCGGTCCGGCCGGCGGGAGACGACGTGCCGCTCGCCGTCCGATCGGCGGTGCACGAGCTGGTGCGCTCGATCCAGCGCTGGCTGGCCGACGACGCGCTGCGGGCGTCACGGCTGGTGGTGCTGACGCGGGGCGCGGTCCTGGCCGACGATCCGGACTTCACCCAAGCCGTGCTGTGGGGACTGGTCCGCGCGGTTCAGGCGGAGCATCCGGACCGGATCAGCCTCGTCGACCTGGACCCGCGCCGGCCCGGCGGGCTGGTGAAGGCCGTCGCCCTCGGCCGGCCACGGCTGGCGATCCGGGACCAGACCGGGTACGAACCCCGGTCGCTGCGTCACGAGCCCGGCGCCGACGAGCTTCCGGCGCCGGGTGACGGCACGATGCTGATCACCGGCGGAACCAGTGGCCCCGGCGCGCAGGTGGCTCGGCACGCGGCCCGGCGGGGCGTCCGCAATCTGGTGCTCCTGTCACGGCGTGGTGGTGAAGACGAAGGCGCCGCGGCACTTCGGGACGAGGTCACCGGCCTGGGCGCCCGCGTGACCATCGAGACCGGTGACGCCGCCGATCGTGACCGGCTGGCAACGGTGCTGGCGGCCATCCCCGCGGACCTGCCGTTGACGGCCGTGGTGCACGCGGCGGGTGTACCCGAGGACAGCGCGATCGATTCCCTCACCCCGGAGCGGGTGGATACCGTGCTGCGGCCCAAGATTGACGCCGCGTGGCACCTGCACGAACTGACCGCCGGGCTGCCCTTGTCGGCGTTTGTCGTGCTCTCCGCCCCGGCCGGCACGCTCGGGGACACGGCGAACGCGTTCCTCGACCCGTTGATGCGGCACCGCCGAGCCCACGGGCAACCCGGCCTCGCGCTGGGCTGGGAGTCATTGGCCGCGACGGATTCCCGCGAGCTGCTGGACCGGCTGAGCACCGGGATCGGCGGCCTGATGGGCGTTGAGCCCGGCGGGCTCGACGTCCGGGCGCCACTGTCCACATTGGGCATGGACTCCGTGCTGGCCATGCGCGTCCAGGACCTGGTCGAGTCCGGCTTCGGCCGCGCGCTGCCGGTCACGCTGCTGCTCGGTGGGGCCAGCGTCAGCGACCTCGCCGACTACCTGATGACCGAAACCGTTGCCAGGGAACAGAACGACACCACCGTGGCGGACGTGGTACGGCTTCCGGTCACCAAGGACGTGATGCGCCTGGTGCGGGCCGAGCAGCAGGGTACCCCTGGCGTCACGCACCACATCGGCTTCGCCCTCCGCCTGATCGTCCCGACGACGCAAGAACGGCTGGCCGCCGTGCTCACCGGGATCGCCGACCGGCACGCGGCGTTGCGGACGGCGATCGTGCCGGACGACGAACACGGCCACCAGTTCGAGGTCCGGCGCCGTCCTGAAGGGGCGTTGCTGCGGTGGTCGACGGTCGAGGACGAGGTGGACATCGATCAGCGGCTCCGTGAGCTCCTGGAGCCTCCGTTCGACCTCGCGTCGGCCCCGCTGTGGCGATTCGAGATGCTCGAAACCGCGTCCGGGCACCAAATTCTCCTCTACGGCGCGCACCACGCGGTGGCCGACGCCTCGTCCTTCGCGCGGGTCGCGGCCGAGATCGGCGCGGCGCTCTCCGGCGAGGAAGCACCCGCAGCTCTGTCCAATCAGGACATCGACGACCTGCTGCGGGCCCAGCCGGTCGAACGCACCGGCCCGGCCGCGGCGGACTGGAGCGCGCTGTTCGCCGGGTCCCATCGGCTGGACCTGGCCCTGACCCGGCCGGTCGAGCGGACCTTCCGCGCCGCCACCCGTTTCGTGGACGTCCCCGAGGATCTGGCCCACCAGGCCACGGCTCAGGCCCAGCGCCTCGGCATCACCCCGGCGGCACTGTGGCTGGGCGCGTTGCAGGTGTTCCTGGCCCGGCTGAGCGGGCAGAGCCGGTTCGCGCTCGCTGTCCCGGTGGACACCCGCATCCACGTCGGGGCGGCCGACGCGGTCGGGTTCTTCGGCGTGCCGATCCCGTTCCCCGCCGAGGTCGGCGAAGGCGAACCCGTCCTCGACGTGCTTCGCCGCACGGACACCCGGCTGACCGGTGTGCTGGCGAAGGGCACGTCGTTCTTCGACACCGTCTCGGTGCTGGTCGAGGAAGGGCTGTACCGGCCGAACGCGCCGCTCGTCGAGGTGTACTTCAACTACCTCGGGACGCAGGCGCTCAAGCTGCCGGGACTGGAGATCCTCCCGGCCGGCACTGGTTACTCCGATGTGGACCTGATGGTCACGGTGCTGCCCGACCTCGGCCGGCTGCGTTTGGACTACAACCTCGACGTCCTCGACGAGGAAAGCTGCGCCGGCTTCGGCGACGACTTCCTGGACCTGCTCGCCGAGGTGGCCGGCGACCCGTCGGCCGCGGCTCGTCCGGCGAAGGGCTCGGTCGCCGTCGCGGCCACTTTCGCGCTGGGCAACCTGCCGGCGCTGCTGTCGAGGACGCTCGGTGAGACCGGGCTCGAAGTCGCCGAGGCGCCGTACCACCAGGTGCTGGCGAGCCTGCTCGACCCGGCCGGGGTGTTCGCCGGGCCCTCGGCCGTGGCGGGCGTGGCGCTGCTGCGCGCGGGTGACTTCAGCCGGTTCGGGCCGGTGGCCGACGAGCTGCTGGCCGAACTCGGCGCGCAGTACCCCGCCGCGCTGCGTTCGCTGGCCGATCGGACCGGGCGCCCGCTGATCGTCGGGTTCCTGCCCGATCGCGCCGCGGACGACCGGACGCGCCGGTGGGAGCAGGACGTGGCGGCCCAGCTACGCGACCACCCCGGGATCGCGGTCCTGGCAGGCGATGACTGGAATCGTGACTACCGCGTCGAGGATCTTTTCGACGAGCGCACCGAATCCCTCGCGCACATGCCGTTCGCGGCCGAGTTCGAGGCGGTGATCGCGCTCGGGGTGACCGACGTGCTCGCGAGCATCCGCCGTCCTCCGCCGAAGGTGATCGTGGTGGACGGGGACGAGACGTTGTGGAGCGGCGTCGCCGGCGAGGCCGGGCCGGACGGGGTCGAGCTGACCGGGGCACGGGCGCTGCTCGCGCGCCGGCTGCGGGACTGGCGCTCGGCGGGCGTGCTGCTGGCCCTGGTGTCCAAGAACGACGAGGCCACGGTGCGGGCCGTGCTGGACCGGCCGGACAGCGTGCTCCGGGCCGGCGACTTCAGCGTGATCGCGGCCGGCTGGGACCCGAAACCCGCGCGGATCGAGGCGGTGGCCGAGGAGTTGCGGCTCGGGCTGGACTCGTTCCTGTTCCTCGACGACAACCCGGTCGAGATCGCCGCGGTCCGGTCGGCGCTGCCCGAGGTGCTGTGCCTGACCTGCCCGCCCGTCGGCGAATTGGAGAGCTTCATCCGGCGGCTGTGGCCCGCCGTGCCGCGTCCCGCCACGGCCGAAGACGCCATGCGGGCCGACTTCTACCGGCAGGAGAAGATCCGCACCGAAGTGCGTGACCGGACGGGTTTCGCCGATTTCCTGGAGCGGCTCCAGCTCGAACTCGACGTCCGGCCGCTGACCCCGGCCACCGTCGAGCGGTCCGTGCAGCTGAGCCGCCGGACGAACCAGTTCACCCTCCGTCCCGCCGCGCTCGACGCCGCGGCCCTGGCCCGGTGGCAACGCGACGGTGAGGTGTGGACCGTGTCGGCGCGGGACCGGTTCGGCGATTACGGGCAGGTCGGCCTGCTCGTGGTCCGCCCGGACGGCACCACGCTCGAAGTGGTCGCGTGGATGTTGAGCTGCCGGGTGCTCGGCCGCGGCGCCGAGGAGCGGGTGCTCCGATGGCTGGCAGATCGCGCCGACGCGCTCGGGTGCGCGTCGATCCTCCTGACCGCCGACCACACTCCCCGCAACATTCCGGCCCGGCGCCTGGTCGCCGCACTGGGCTGCGGGCCGGTCGACGAGGCCCGGCCGGCCGCGACCGTCACCCCGGCCCGGCTCCGGGAACTCCGGTCTGGGGATCTCGGCTCGTCCGGGGTGTCCCATGGCTGAAGGTGGCGTCGATCGCCGACGTGAAGGCGAGCAGATCGAACGCGGCGGCGACCCGGCCGCACGGGTGGCCCAGCTGCTGGCCGGACTCCGGCAACCCGGGCCCGCCGTTGTTCCCGCTGGAGTCGGCCGTCCTGATCCTGAGTGGACAGTGGCGAGCCTGGCCTCGGCCATCGTCGCGACCGCAGTAAAGTTGTTGCCGGGAAAGGAGATCCAGGCCGACGCCGACCTGTTCGACGCCGGTGCGTCGTCGGTCAACGCGGTCGAGCTGGTCGCGGCCCTCGACCGTGAACTGAACGTACGGCTCGAACTGGACGACGTCTTCGCGGACGCCCGGCCACGCCGGCTCGCGCAACGGTGGCTGGACGCCGCCGGGACTGGGCCGTCGCCAGCCGCGCCAGCAGGCACACCGTCAGCCGCCCCGGCAATCGCCCAGGACCCAGCGACCGCCACGGACCTGGACCTGATCGCGGCCGACCTCTCCCTCGCGGATGATCTGCCCTGGTGCGACTCGCCGCAGCGGGTCGCGCCCCGCACCGTCCTGCTGACCGGGGCCACCGGCTTCCTGGGCAGCCACCTGCTGCTCGAACTCCTGCGGCGAGGTGACGCCCATGTGGTATGCGTGGTGCGCGCGGCCGATGACGAAGCGGCGGCCCGGCGGCTCGGGAACGCGCTGACCGGGTTCGACCTGCCGTTCTCCGGGGAGGTCCGCCGCCGCACGACCGTGCTCGCCGGCGACCTGCGGCAGCCACGGCTCGGCCTGCCCGCCGACGTCTGGGACCGGCTCACGCGGGAGCTGGACTCGGTGGTCAACGTCGCCGCGGCGGTCGACTTCCTGCGCGGCTACCCGTCCCTGCGGCAGTCCAATGTGGTCTCGGTGCGCACGCTCGCCGAGCTGGCGATGACCGGGCGGCCCAAGCCGCTGCACCACGTCTCGTCCCTCGCGGTGTTCAACGAGCCCGGGATCGCCTCGATGGGCGAGGACGATCCGCTCGCCCACGTCACCCGGCTCACGGCCGGGTACGACAAGTCGAAGTGGGCCGCGGAGGCCCTGCTGCGGCGGGCCCGTGAACGCGGGCTGACCGCCACGATCCTGCGCCCCGGCGGCATCGGCGGGCACACCCGGACCGGCGCGTACAACGTGCGCGACCTCAGTTCCGGTTTGATGGCGGCCTTCTCCCGGTATCACACGATCCCGGCGTTCCGGTACTCCAACGTCGCCCCCGTGGACTGGGTGAGCCTGATGGCGGCGGCGATCGTTTACGAGCCCGACGGCTGGGGCCAGAACCACCATCTCGCCGGCCGGCCGGGCTCGATGGCGGAGACGGTCCGCGACCGGGAGCTCGGCGGCATGAACGTCGAAGTGCTGGGCTGGGACGACTGGCGGGCCGATTTCCTGGCCCGCGCCGAGGCCGATCCGGTGCCCGAGCTGGACTTCCTGGTCCGGCTGATGCGCAGCCCGACCGCGGTGAAGCTCTGCGAAGCCAATCTCACCGCCCCGGCCGCGACGGGCGAGCGCGCCGAGGCCTTCGCCGCACGGCACGACCTGCCGGCGCCCGTCCGGTACGACGCCAAGCAAAGCCTGAAGTGCTACGAACGGATGGTCCGCGACGGCCTGATCAAGCTGCCCGGCCGCGACGATCCGCCGCACCTGTGGTTCCCCGAGACGATGAAGGGCAGGCTCGGGCCGGTCGCCGAGCCGGCCGAGACGCCCTGCGCGCTGCGCCTGACGCTGTCGATCGCGAGCATGTACCAGCTGGTGCGCAACGGGAAACGCACTCTCGACGTGCAGCGGGGCGAGCTGAAGTGCGCCGAGCTGCACGAGCGGCCGTTGACCGTGGAGTCCGGCGAAGTGTGGATCCGCCCGGACGAGGGCATTCCCCGGCAGCACGGGTTCGAGCACCCGCTGCTGCGGTACCGGCTGCGGCTGCGTGACGCCGACGGGCAGGAGTGGTGGCTGGACGGCTTGAAGACCGCCCGGGCCCGGCGTGACCTGTGGAAGCAGTCCAGGACGATGACCGTCGAGATCGGCCGGACGGACGAGCCCGCGAGCTTCGCCGGTGTGGTGAAGGTGCCGTCCAAGAGCTACCTGCGTGACCAGGTCGACGGGATCCAGGTCGACCCCCGGCTGTCCGTGCAGGAGCAGCGCACCGCCAAGCTGGCCTGGCTGGCCTGGTTCGTCCCGGAGATGGGCAAGGGCCTCGCCGAGCCCGGGTTCCGGGTGCTGGCCGACCTGATGGACCTGCGCCGCGACGCCGTCGACCGGCAGGCCGGCCGCGACCGTGCGCAGGACCGCAAGACGATCAGGAAGAGGATGAGGTCGCGATGACGTCCCGGACCCCGATGCCGTGGCTGGCCGCGGCCAGGTTCGACGGTGCCACGGTCGAACCGGTCCCGTTCACCACCTCGGACGGCGTCGAGCTGGGCCTGTGCCGGATCACGCGGCACAGCGGCCGGCCCGCCGTGCTGCTCGTCCACGGGCACACCGTGTCCAGCGAGATGTTCGCCCTGCCCGAGATCCGCAACCTGGTGGACGTGCTGCTCGACGCGGGCTACGAACCGTGGCTGCTGGACTGGCGGGGCAGCTGCGGGCTGCCGTACAACGAAGGCCGCGAGCGCTTCACCTACGACGACGTCGCGCTTTACGACATCCCCGAGGCGGTGTCGTGCATCCGCGGCCGGATCGGCGACCGGAAGCTGTTCGCCGTGGCCCATTGCCTCGGGGCGATGTCGCTGTCGATGTCCATGGCGGCGGGCCTGGTGCCGGGGCTGGCGGGCGTGGTGGCGCACTCGGTCTTCCTGACGCCCAAGCTGTCCTGGGCCACGCGGCTGCGGGTGCACCTCGGCGGTGAGCTGCTGCGCTCGTGGTTCACGCACGTGCCCGTGGACATCAGGAAAGTGGGGCTGCGGTCGAAGTACACCCCGCTCTTCGCGCTGGCCTCGCGGGGTGCGGACTGCCCGGACCCGACCTGCCAGATGCTGCACAACTCCGCGTGGGGCACCGGTGTTTCGCTGTTCGAGCACGACCAGCTCGACCGGCGCACCCACGACCGGCTGCCCGAGCTGTTCGGCTCCATGCCGACCTGGGTCCTGCCGCACCTGCGCCGCAACGAACTCGCGCACGCGGCGCTGCGGTGGAACACCCGTGACCATCGCTACGACCGGCTGCCCGAGAACGCCCTGGACGCCGCGGACCGCATCGACGCCCCCGTGCTGCTGCTTTCGGGCAGCGAGAACAAGGTCTGGCTGGACTCCAACCGCCTGTGCCACGACGTCCTGGCCCGGCGCCAGCCCCAGCTGGACGTCCGCTACGCCGAGATCCCCGGCTACGGCCACATGGACGCGTTCCTCGGGCGCGGTGCGGCGCTCGACGTGTTCGGCCGGATCACCGGCTTCCTCGACGAGCACTAGCCGATAATCGGTGGAGCTGCCTGGCGTCGCGCTGTTAGCGTCGGCGGATCACATGCGTCCGGGACACCGAACGAGGACAGGCCGTTGTACACCTGCTGAGACTCCACCGCGCCGAGTAGGCACGCCATGAGTTCCGGGGCCGGTACCGGGAGCTGAACCCGCTCCCACCACCGTCCTCATCGGATCATGCCCGCAGCGTGCGCTCGGGGCTGGACGCTGCTCTTTCGAGCACTGATATCCCGCAGAGACCAAGCGAGTTCGGCGTGCCGTCGTGACACACGGCCGCCACTCGCTCCCCTGTCCTGCGCGGATTCCCTCCGCGGAGCGCCGTCTCCGCACGGAAATGTCGCAGCAGATAGGCACCCTCCGGTGACCCACAACGAAATAGCCCGACGAATCGCGACGCAGTGGCTGGTATACCCGACGGGCCTGCCCCTCATCCGCCGCCGCTGCCTGCGCTGTCCGTCGGCGCAGTACCGCGCGCACGGAAAGTTCCGCGTCAACGCGAACCGCAAACTCCTCGACGTCTGGCTCCTGGCGCTGTGCGCCGGATGCGGGGAGACCGTCAAACTGACGGTCCTGGAACGGGTCCACGTCCGGGCCATCGATCCGGCGACCCTGACCCGATTCCACGACAACGACCCCGAACTCGCGGCGAACCTGCTGGCGGATCCGGGATTACTGCGCCGAAACGGCGTCACTGTCGACTGGGATGGGGCGTGGGCGCTCCGGAAGCCGGCGGTCGATCTCTCGGAAGCCGAGGTGATCGACACCTCGGTCCGCTTCACTCGACGAATCCCGATCAGGCTGACAACACTGCTGTCGGTCGGGTTGGACGCGTCGCGCTCCGAAGTGCACCGGCTCATCGCCGACGGTTGCCTCTCGTCAACGCACCGCCTCACCGGGAAGTCGTCCGGAGACTTCAGCTTCACCCTCCGGACGTCGGTCACTGGCCCCGGGAAACCAGCAAACCCCAGGTGTTGTTGAGGTTGTTCGAACTGAACAGCCCCGCGGCGAGCAGCTTCTTCGTGCCGGGGACGGGCTTGATCGCGAGCACCGAACTCTGCTCCGCGTGGGACGTGCCTTCCGCGGGCAGCGGTTCCTGCTGCCATTCCTGGCCGGTCCACACCGCGAACCGGCAGTGCGGATCGCCGCTCTGCCAGCCGGCCGTCCAGAGCCGGCCGTCGTTGTCCACGGTGGCCGCGTTGACCTCGGGGAACGGCGCGGCGGGCACGGAGGTCCACTGCTTGCCGTCCCAGTGCGCGACGAAACCGGCGATCGGGGGTGCGTTCCACTCGTTCGGCCGGCCCACCGCGTAGACGCCGCCCTTCGGGTCGGCCGCGATCCGGCCCGCGATCCAGCCCGTGGGGTAGTCCGACGGCACCGGCACGGCCTGGACCGTCCACACGCGACCGTCCCAGTGGTACAGCAGCGGGGCGCTCTTCCCGCTCTCGTCGGTCACGTTCGCACTGACCGTGATGTCATCGGGACCCGTGCCGATGATCGTGCCCGGCTGCGGCGCCTTCCCGCCGGGTGCGAGCGGCAGCGTCACCTTCTGCCAGGCCTTGCCGTCCCAGCGCTCCAGCCAGGGCTCGGTGGCACCGGTGGAGACCTGGTAGTCCATCCCGCTCAACCACACCGAGTTCCCGCCGAACGAGGCGAGGCCGCCGACGAAGGACTGCCAACCGGGCGCGGGCGTGGGACGCTCGACGGACTTCCACGCGGTGCCGTCCCAGTGCTGGACGACGTCGGCGCCCGCGGCAGCGGACGGCACCGCGCGGTGCTCACGCACGTCGGCCGCGGCCACCTCGCCGGCCGAGCCCGCCGCCCAGACGTCGTTCGGCGCGGCTGCCGACACCAGGTCGAGCCGCGCGGGCCCCGGCACCGGAGCGGGCGGGACGTCGGCCCAGGCCTTGCCGTCGTAGTGCTCGATCGCGAGCTCCGGCTGGTTGTCCTGGCCGGCCTGGTACCCGACGGCCCAGGCGTTGTCCGCGCTCGTCGCGGCGACGTCGCTGTAGATCCGGTTGACCGCGCTGTCCAGCGGTTGTTCCAGCCGCCAGCCCTCGGCCGGTGACGCGCTCGCGGCCTGGGCGGTCAGCCCGAGCACGAGGCCGCTGATCGCGGCCACGGCGGCGAGCCGTGACCGGTTCGGCGTGCGGTTCATGGATTTCCTCCAGTCGATGGGGCACCCGTTCACCTTCCGGGACGAGCGGAGACCGGGAAAGGTTGAAGCCCCGGGGAGACTGCCCAGAGTGGACGCGCCGGTCAGGACACGCCCAGCCGCCCCTCGGAGGCCGCCGGGTGCCGGGCGAGCAGGTCGTCGAGCCGGGTGCCGACCTCCGCGCAGTTCTGCCTGACCACTGAGAGAAAGGCCGCGAGGACCGGCGAAGAATCGTTGACCCGGAACGACATCTGCAGATCGGGCAGCCGGAACCGGGGCTCCACGTCGCAGAACCAGATGTCGTTACGGCTGATGAGCCGCATCCGGTCGGGCCCGAGCCCGACCCCGGCGCAGCACGCGGCGAGCCCGGCGATCGTGTGGACGTCACGGGCCAGCGCGGCGCCGTCGAGGACGGCCGGATCCGCCTCGAACAACGGTCGCAGGTAGGAACCGGCCGCGTCCGCGCTGACCACGAGCGGCTCCTGGGCCAGCTGCTCGACGGTGACGGACGGGCTCCCGGCGAAGGGATGCGCCATGGAGACCACGGCCACCAGATGGTCCGCGCCGATGGGCACGGTGATCAGGTTCTCCGCGCCGGCGCCGCGAGGGCGGCCTCGCCCCACCGCGACATCCAGCTCACCGGCGAGCAGCGCGGCCGACGCCACGGAGCTGTCCAGTTCCTGCAGCGTGAGCCGGACCTCCGGATGGGTCCGGCGGAAGCGGCCGAGCACGCCCGGCAGCGGGGCGAGCAACGCCGATCCGAGGAACCCGATCCGGAGCCGCCCGGTCTCCCCGCGCGCCGCGCGTCCAGCGTCGACCCGGGCCAGGCTCATCTCGGCGAGCGCGCTGTGCGCCCTGGCGAGGAAGGCCTTCCCCGCGGCGGTGGGGAAAACGCCGCGCGCCGTGCGGTCGAACAGGCGCTCACCGACCTCCCGCTCGAGCGCGGCGATCTGGGTCGACAGCGGCGGCTGGGCGATGCCGAGCGACGCGGCGGCGCGGCCGAAGTGCTGATGCTCGGCGAGGGCCAGTGCGTACCGAAGATGACGAGCTTCCACCCGGCGATGATACGTCCTGAGTATCGCGGGAGCCCTCTTCAGATATCGCGGTGGATGACGCAGGGGTCCGTGCGGTGACCTGGTCACGTCACCGATCGCGACTTCCGAAGGAGCCCCCGTGGGCAATCCCGCCGAAACCGTCATCCTGCTGGTGCACGGCGCCTGGCACTCCGCGCTGCACTGGGCGCCGGCGCAGCGTTTCCTCGCCCGCCACGGCCTGGCCGCCGTCGCCGTCGACCTGCCGGGAGCCGGGCTCGACGCCCCGGTCCCGGCCGGGTACCTGCAGGCCGGCCAGCCCGGGTTCACCAGCGAGAAGTCGGCACTGCACGACGTCACGATGCAGGACTCCACGGAGGTGGTGCTCGACGCGCTGGCCGGCGTCCGCAAGCGATACCGGAACGTGGTCCTGGTCGCGCACAGTGCCGGTGGCTCCGCGGTGTCGGCCGCCGCGGAACAGGCTCCGGAGCTCGTCGACCAGCTGGTGTACCTCTCCGCGTTCGTGCCCGCGGGCCGGCCCCGGTTCGCCGACTACATCGCCGACAAGCAGAACGCCGGCGCCGTCCAGGTGCCGCCGGTCGCGGATCCGGCGGAGATCGGCGCGTTCCGGATCAACCCGCTTTCGCCCGATCCGGCCGTGACCGACGTGATCCGCCGGGCCTTCCTCAACGACCTCCCCGCGGACAGCCCGGAGTCCTGGCGCCGATTGCTCCACCCGGACCACCCGTACTCGAGCTTCACCACGCCGGTGGCGGTCTCGCCCGAACGCTGGGGGCGGCTCCCGCGCTCCTACGTCCGGCTGACCGAGGATCTCGCCCTGCCGCCCGCGACCCAGGACCTGATGATCACCGAGGCCGACCAGGTCACGCCGGACAATCCGTTCCGCGTGTTTTCCCTGCCGGGCGGGCACTCGCCGTTCGTGACGCGTCCCTCGGAGCTGGCGACGCTGTTCGCCACCATCGCCCTGCAAGACGGCGCCCGGTGACCACGTTTCGCGCACACAGGCTCCTCCTGCCGATCATCCTGTCCGGCACCTTCGTCCAGCTGTTCAGCGTGACGGTCATGCAGGTGGCCGTGGTCGACGTCCGCCGTGACCTCGGCGCCGGAGCGGGCGAAAGCCAGCTGGTCCTCGCCGGTTACACCCTCACCTTCGCCTGTTCGCTGATCGTGTCGGCCCGGCTGGGCGACCGGTACGGCCACCGGCGGATGTTCGTCGCCGGGATGGCGGTGTTCACCGCCGCCTCGATCGGAGCGGCCGCCGCGCCCGGCCCCTGGGTCCTGATCGCCGGCCGCCTGGTGCAGGGTTTCGGCAGCGGGCTCATGGCGCCGCAGATCCTGTCGATCATCCAATCGGCGGTGCCGCCGCACCGCCGGCCCGCCGCGTTGAGCGCTTTCGGCGCGACCATGGCGGCGGCCTCGCTCGCGGGCCCGGTGCTCGGCGGCGTGCTGATCCAGCTCAACCCCCTGGGCCTGGGCTGGCGAGCGGCGATGCTGCTGACGGTGCCCATCGGGCTCGCGGCCCTCGCGCTCTCGCCCACTCTGCCGTCCGTCCACAGTGAACAGAAGGCGAGCCGCGTCGATCCGGTCGGGGCGGTGCTGAGCCTGCTGGGCCTCGCGCTGCTGATCTTCCCGCTGGCGACGGGACGGGACGCGGGCTGGCCGCCGTGGACCTGGGTGAGCCTGGCGCTGGCCGTGGTGCTGCTGGCCGGTTTCGCGGTGTCCCAGCGGAAGGTGGCCGATCCGCTCGTGCATCCGTCCACAGTGGCCAATCCGGTGACGAGGTGGGGGCTCGGCATCGTCCTGGTCTTCAACGCGGGCGTGCCGTCCTTCACGCTGCTGCTGTCGATGCACCTGCAGGGCGCGGAAGGCTGGAGTCCACTTCAGACTGGACTCGGCGTCACCCCGTACGCACTGGGCGCGCTGGCCGGAAGCGGGATCGCGAACAGCCTGGGCCGGCGTTTCGGCCCTTGGGCTCTCGCCGCCTCCGCTCTGACGCTGGGATTCGTGTCGCTCGTCGTCCCGGTGACTATCAGCGGCCACGGTCTGCTGTGGGTGTACTGGCTCGCGCTGTGCCTCGGCGGCTTCGGTTTCGGGGTGTTCACCGCTTCGGCGTTCACGCAGATCATCGCCGGAGTCCACCCCGAAGCCGCCACCTCGGTCTCCGGCCTGCTCCCGACCGCCCAGCAACTGGGCGGAACCCTGGGCGTCACCCTCGCCGGCATCGCCTACGCCGCGCCCGCCGCGAACGCCGGAGACGCACTGTGGCACGCGATGGGCTACGAGGCCGCGGCGTTCGCGCTGGCCGCGGTCTGCGCGGTCGGGCTGGCCCGCCACACCCGGGCCGCTGCCGCCGACAGCTCCGTGCCGCCAGGACAATGGGCGAATGGACTCGCATGTGGAGATCGACCGGATCGACCCGGCGTCGGCCGACAGCTCGGTTCTCGAGGGCGTCTACCAGGTGATCTCGGCCAGTGACCAGCTCGACAACCCCGGTGCCCCGGCCACGACCTTCGCCACGGCCATCGGCCGGCTCAACGACCCGCAGCCGAACCTCGGCCCTGTCCGGCGCTGGGTGGCACGCCGGGACGGCCGCGTCGTCGGGCTCGCCGCCCTGTACTTTCCCGAGGCCGAAAACAGCCATCTCAGCCTGCTCCAGCTGACCGTCCATCCCGACGCCCGCCGCAACCACATCGGCACCGCCATCCTCCGCGCGATCACGCCGGAAGTGCGAGCGCACGACCGCACGGTTCTGGAGTGCTGGAACATCACCAAGGGCAGCGCCGGCACCTCCTTCGCCACGGCGCTCGGCTTCGAGGTGGTCAGCACGACGGTGTGCCAGACGCTGTCGATCGGCGACGTCGATCGCTCCGCGTGGGAGGTGGAGCCGGCGGCCGGATACCGGTTGCACACCTGGCACGGAGCCGCGCCGGACGAGCTGGTGGCCTCGTACGCCGTGGCACGGCGGGCGATCGCGGACAGCCCGTTCGGCCGATCGGCGCTCCGGTTCCCGGCGTGGACCGTCGACCGGGTCCGCGAGTCCGAGGCCGAATCCCGCCGGCGCGAGATCGACCACCGGGTGGTCGCGGTGGTGCGGGAGGATTCCGATCAGGTCGTGACGGCGGTAGTGAACGCCTGCATGTCAAGGTGAACCCTGCGCTCGGCTACCGCACCACGCGTGAAATGGTGGTTATTGCCCGCGATCCGCTCGTGTTTCCTGGAAGCTGATCACCCGCCGCCGGGTCGGTCAGGAGATCCTGCGGCGATAGACGGCCGTGGCGAAGAGGTACGCGACGACGAGGATGCCGGCACACCAGGCGAGGGCGATCCAGATGTCGGTGCCGACCGGTTGCTGGGTGAGCAGGTCGCGGATGGCGTTGACGATGGAGGTCACCGGCTGGTGTTCGGCGAAGGCGCGCACCGGGCCGGGCATGGTGCCGGTGGGCACGAAGGCCGAGCTGAGGAACGGCAGGAAGATGAGCGGGTAGGAGAACGCGCTCGCGCCGTCCACGGTTTTCGCGGAGAGGCCGGGGATGACGGCGAGCCACGTCAGCGCCAGGGTGAACAGGATCAGGACGCCGGCGACCGCGAGCCACGCCGCCACTCCCGCGCCCGAGCGGAAGCCGATGAGCAGCGCGACACCCACGACGATCACGAGCGAGATCAGGTTGGCGGCCAGCGAGGTCAGCACGTGCGCCCACAGCACGCCGGACCGGGCGATCGGCATGGACTGGAACCGTTCGAAGATACCGCTTTTCATATCGGTGAAGAGCCGGAGCGCGGTGTAGGCGATGCCCGACGCGACCGTGATCAGCAGGATGCCGGGCAGCATGTAGTTCACATACGAATCCGCCCCGGTGGTGATCGCGCCGCCGAACACGTAGACGAACATCAGCATCATGGCGATCGGCGTGATCGCGGTCGTGATGACGGTGTCCACGCTGCGCGTGACGTGCTTCAGCGATCGTCCCAGCAGGACGGTGGTGTCGCCGTGGAAATGCGTGGTCATCATTGACCCCCACTGGTCCGGGCCGCGTTCCGGTCGTTGCCGCCGGCACCGACGAGCGTGAGGAAGACGTCCTCGAGAGTCGGCTGCTTCTCGACGTACTCGACCTTGGCGGGCGGGAGTAGCTGCTTGAGCTCGCCGAGGGTGCCGTCCACGATGATCCGGCCCTCGTGCAGGATCGCGATCCGGTCGGCGAGTTGTTCGGCCTCGTCGAGATACTGCGTCGTGAGCAGCACCGTCGTGTCGCGCCCCGCGAGTTCCCTGATGGACTGCCATACCTCGATGCGGGCCGCGGGGTCGAGCCCGGTCGTCGGCTCGTCGAGGAAGATGACCGGCGGATTCCCGATGAGGCTCATGGCGATGTCGAGGCGGCGGCGCATGCCACCCGAGTACGCCGCCACCTTCCGCGCGGCCGCGCCGGTCAGCGAGAAACGCGCGAGCAGGTCGTCCGCGATCGCGCCCGGATTCCTGAGGTGCCGCAGCCTCGCGACCAGTACCAGGTTCTCCCGCCCGCTGAGGATTTCGTCGACGGCGGCGAACTGCCCGGTGAGGCTGATGGACTCCCGGACGTCCGCCGCCTGCGTGGCGACATCGAAACCGTGGACGCCCGCCGTCCCCGTGTCCGCCTTGAGCAGCGTGGACAGGATTCTCACGACCGTGGTCTTGCCCGCCCCGTTCGAGCCGAGCAACGCGAAAATGCTGCCTCGCGCCACGTCGAAGTCCACCCCGCGCAGCACCTTCAGGTCCTTGTACGACTTCTCCAGGCCCCGCACCTGGATCGCCGGGCCCTCCCGATCGGCTGTCATTTCTCGGCCCCGCCGGGTTTTCTGGTGACGGACTCCTGATAGATGTCCGCGTAGGTCGGCGAATCCTTGATCAGGTCGTCGCAGAAGGCGGCGACGTCGTTCCCGATGAGTTCCAGGACTCCCTTTCCGGCCGCGACGCCCTCCTCGAAGAAATCGACGATCCCGGAGAGCAGCTGCCCGTCGGACAGGTCGACCGGCCCGACCTTGAAAAGGTACTTCTGCATCTCCTGGTAGACGATCCGGTAGTCCGGCGGGAGCGCCTTGACCCGCGCCACGTGCGCCCGCCACTGCTTCTTGCCTTCGATGATGTCCTGAATACCCATATCAGCCTCCTAACCGGCCCAATTTCCGGGCGACGTTCCTGTTCAACTGCTCACGCCACCGGTCGCGATAGTTCCGGGCGCCTTCTCCGCCGGCCAGCGCCGCGCAGAAGCCCGCGATGTCGTCACCCAGCACCTCGTGAATGCCCTGCCCGTCGGCCGCTGTCTCTTCGAGCAGCCCCAGCGCACCGTCGAGGATCGGCATCAGGTTGCGACCGGTGAAGTCCCCATGGGGGAAAAGCTGGCCCTTGATCTCTTCCCACGCCGCCCGGTGATCGGCCGGCAATTTCCCGGCCCGGGCTTCGAATTCCTTGAATTCCCTGGTGAGATCGCTGCCGGTGATGGTCTCCCAGAAGTTCATCTCCCGCCCTCCTTGAGCTTGTCGATCCGCGATGTGACGTATTCCCATTTCACCCAGAACGTCGCCAGTTCCTGGCGCCCCGCGTCGTTGAGCGCGTAGAACTTGCGCGGCGGGCCCTGACCGGACGGTCGTTTCGTCACCTGAAGGAGCCCGTTCTTCTCCAGTCGCAACAGGATGGTGTAGACCGTCCCCTCGACGACGTCGGCGAAGCCGAGTTCGTTCAGCCGGCGCGTGATGGCGTACCCGTAGGTCTCCTCGCCGCCGATGATTTCCAGCACGCAGCCCTCGAGCGTGCCCTTCAACATCTCCGTCAGGTCGTCCATCCCGGTCCTCCTGGCCGCACTGGTACTCCGTATCACTGAGTACCAGTACACGGTAGCACAAGGTAGTGGGGGCTCGGCAAGCGTCGAGCAGCCTCAGGGAAACTGATCTCCCACCGCCGGAAAGGACAGACCTGGTGCTCGAGTTGAAGAACCTCCTGCTCACCGCGCCCGACATGGACGCCCAGCTCGCCGACTTCGCCACCTTCGCCGCCGAGCCCCAGTTCCGGGACGGCGACCGCTACGCCGTGCTCGACCCGGCGTCCGCGCAGGTGGGGATCGCGCTCGCCGCGCCGGAGGACCATCCGGCACCGGGTGAGCTGGTCCTCACCGCGAAGGCCGCCCACGTCCAAGCCGCCGCGGACGAGCTCGTCGCCGCCGGCGCGCAGCTCGTCAAGCCGCTGCACGAGGGTGGGCACGAGGTGCGCGCGCTCGTCCGCCTGACCGGCGGGCTGCTCGTGATGATCTACGGGCCGGAGGCCTGAGCCGCGGTCAGAGGCTGCCCGGGCGGACCAGGCCGGTCCGCTTGACCCCGGTCAGGATGGGGGTGGCCTCGGCCGTCGCGATCCGGTCCAGGCCGCCGAGGGTGTCGTTCAGGAAGTGGTACAGCGCGTCGAGATCGGCCGCGGCGACGGCCACCAGGAGGTTGGCCGGGCCGGTGGTCGCGGCGGCGAAGCGGACCTGGGGGTGGCGGCTGAGCCGGCTGCCGGTCTCCTCCAGGCCGCCGGGAGCGGCCGTGATCCACAGGAGGGCCTCGGCGCGGATGCCGAGGCGGGCCAGATCGACTTCGGTGGCGAGCCGGATGACGCCGCCCGCCAACGACTCCAGCCTGCGGCGGGCGGTCAGCGGCGTGGTGCCGGCCCGGTGGGCGAGGTCGGTGTAGGAGGCCCGGCCGTCCTCGGCCAGTGCGGCGATCAGCTCGTGGTCGACCGGCAGGAGCGCCGGACGAGCGGGCGCCGGCGGACGCAGGCCGGACAGCTCGGCCTCCGTCAGCAGGCCGCCGCTCCAGTCGAAAGCGGCCGGGAAGACCCGCAGGAGGACGTACGAGGTCCACGATTCGACCTCGGGCGTCGCCGGGAGGTCACGCAGGAGCAGCTTGGTGCGGGCGTCCGGCCCTTCGAGGAACAGGATGGCGCAGATCTCGTCGCCGCCGCCGAGGACGTCGACCCAGATGGTGTCCGGGCGGCGGGCCAGGGTGGCGGCGATGGCGCGGATCCGGTGGGGCCGGCACCGGATCCGCAGGGCCAGCGGGATCAGGCCGGGAAACCACACCGGATTGCGCACGGCGGTGGCCCGCAGCGTCCCGTCGTGGAACAGCGGTGCCGCGCGACGCACCACGGTGCGCTCCGAGAGGCCGAGCACCCGGCCGACCGTGCGCCACGAAGCTCGCGGCGAGGCCAGCATCGCCGCGGCGATCCGGCTGTCTGCCTCGTTCAGCTGATGGCGCACTTTCTCCATATCCGAAGATCATATGTCCGTCATCCGCGTTCGGCAGCTCCGCTCCTGGCTCAGATCACCGCACCGGGATAGAACCGAGAGCATCCGAGACGAGCGAGGTGAGCACGATGACAGGCCGGATCGCGGACACGATTCACGGCAAGGTCAACGGCGTCGAGCGGGGTGTCGAGCCGGGTGTCGAGCAGAGCGGGGTGGTCTCCTTCCGCGGGATCCCCTATGCCGCGTCACCGGTCGGCGGGCTGCGTTTCGCGCCGCCGCAACCACATCCGGGTTGGGCCGGGGTACGGGAGGCGACCCGGCCCGGACCGGCCGTACCGCAGGCCGCCTCCCGGCTCGAACGCGTGATGGGGCCCCGCGTGCCGGACTGGAACGAGGACGGCTGCCTGACCGTCAACGTGCACACCCCGCGGCCCGCGTTCGAAGGCGGCCCGCCCCGCCCGGTCCTGATCTGGTGGCACGGCGGCGGTTTCACCAGCGGCTCCGGCGGATGGGACTGGTACGACGGGGCCCGGCTGGCCGAGCTGGGTGACCTGGTGGTGGTGACGGCGAACTACCGGGTCGGCCCGCTCGGTTACCTGTACCTGCCGGAAATCGGCGCCGCCAACCTCGGCGCGCAGGACCAGGCCGCGGTCCTGCAGTGGGTGCAGGACAACATCGCGTCGTTCGGCGGGGACCCGCGCACGGTGACCGTCGGCGGGCAGTCGGCCGGTGCGTTTTCGGCGCTGTCGCTGGCGCTTGATCCGCATACCGCGGGACTCGTCACCCGCGTCCTGCTGGAGAGCGGCCCCTTCGGCCTGCCGCCGCAGGATCCGGGGGACGCGGCCGAGACCGCCGCGGCCTACCTGCGGCTGCTGGACATTCCGGCCGACGCGAACGCGTTGCGCGCGCTGCCCGTCGAACAGTTGCTGTCCGCCTACGGCCGGCTCGCGCGTCCGGGCCAGGTCGCCCCGCCGATGTACCCGGTACTCGGCGGGCCCGGGATGCCCCGTGCTTGGCCGCAGGCCCTCGCCGACGGTGCCCTGGAAGGCAAAGCACTACTGATGGGCACCACCCGCGACGAGGCAACGGCCTTCTTCGCCTTCGACCCGAACGTCCAGGGCCTCACCACCGCCAGGGCACTCGACCTCCTGACCGGCCAGCTGGGCGAACGCGCCCACGACGTCTACCGGCAACACGCCGCCCGCCTCCCCCACGCGACACCGGCGCAGGTCTTCACCGCGATCCAGACCGACGAACTGTTCCGCACGGACACGCTGCGCATCGCCGACCACCACGCCGCCGGCGCGAACACGGCCTACGTCTACCAATTCGACTACCAGCCCGCCGAGGACGAGCACGCCTTGGGCGCCACCCACTGCGGCGAACTGCCGTTCCTCTTCAACGCCTACGACGCCTACCCGAACAGCCCGATGCTGGGTGTGCCCACCGCCGCCGACCGGGTTTTGGGCCGCACCTTCGCCACCGCGGTCGCCGAGTTCGTCACCACCGGCTCGGTGCGGGACTGGCTGCCCTACGCACCCGCGACGGACACCCGCATCCGGCACTTCGGCTGAGCACAAAAGACGGTCAGGCGCGACTGTCCGCACCTGACCGTCCACTGTGCTCGTCCACTGTGTCCTAACGGTTGATCTGCACCTCCGCCTTTTGGCCGGGGCCGGGGGTGACCGCGACGGTGAACAGGTGCGTGGCCGCGTCGTAGCTCACCGGGCCGGCCGTGCCGCTCAGTGCCGTCGCCTTCGGGGCCGTCGGGACGTAGCCGCGCAGCTGGACCGAACGCTCGCCGGCGGCGAACTGGACGGTGGTCCGCACCTGCCCCTGGTCGGACAGCTGGCTGATCCGCTTGCCACCGGCGGAAACGAACTTGCCGGCGTCGCCAAGGAAAGCGATGCCGGACTTGCCGACCGGGGAAACCACGTAGTACGAACCGTCGCTCACCGTGCCGGTGAAGCGGCCGCCGGCCGGGACCAGCTGGCCCTTGCCGGTGAAGTAGTCGTACACGTAAGCGGCGCCGTTGACTCCGAGTTCCGCCGGGCTGAAGCCGATCGGCTGCGAGCCGCCGTTGCGGGCGTAGGCGAACACATAGGCGTCGCGCAGTCCATTGTGGTCACTGTGGGTGGCGGCGACCATCGGAGCCTGCGCGTCCTTCGCGACCGCGAGGTACGTGCTGTCCAGCGGCACGATCGCGGTGTCCGGCTTGACGAGCACACCGTCACCGCGAACGGCCTGGTTGAGGTTGGTGGTGCTCACCTCGCCGATCTTGTCGCCGACGCCGACCATGCCGCCGGAGAGCAGCGACAGCACCAGGTTGTTCGTCTCCTTGCTCATGAACACGTCGCTCCACGGCTGTTCGCCGAGCGAGCCGGCCAGGTGCGAGTCGAACAGGTACTCGTCCCACTTGTCCCGGTCGAACCGGTCACCGCTGACCCGGCTGGTCTGGAGGTTCTGGTACTTCGTGCTCTGCAGGTAGTTCCACGGCAGCGGCATGCAGTACTGGAGGTCGATGCCCTTGGCCGCGGCCGACTGCGCCATGTTGCCGACGAAGGCGTTGGGGTCGGAAAGGTTGTACTGCGCCTGCGCCCCGTCCGAAAGCCAGTCCTGCTCGTAGCCGACCACGCCGGCGTCGGACAGGTAGCGCATGGTGCCTTCCCAGAACCGCGGATCGGTCACCACGTTCCCGGACATCGTGTACTGGCTGTGGTACGGGCTGGACGGGTCCACCCAGCGGGCGTGGGTGATGAGCGGAAGGCCCACCTGGTTACGGAAGGCCGCGAGCCCGTCCTGGAAAAGGTCCGGCGCCGCCCGGAAGGTGTACTCGCCGCCACGCAGGTTTCCGTTGCCCTGCCAGGTGTTCGAGGACCCCTTGGGGTACCACCAGCTGTCCAGCTGCAGGTACCCGAGCGGGATGCCGTGATCCGCGAAGTCCTTGGCGGCGGCCAGCAACGTGCCGGTGTAGCCGAGTTTTTCGTCGTACTTGTAGTAGTACTCGGCGCCGTTGTCGGTCCAGTAGCCCAGCTTGTTCAGTGTGTCGTTGGCGTCGTTCGGGACGCGGTGCTTGCCGCCCAGCGCCATCAGGGCCGAGCCCCAGGTGCCGTACGTGGTGCCGATCCCCTTGCCCAGGGCCAGGATCGACTGGTGGGTGAACCCGGCCGGCAGCGTCGTCACGCTGGCCGCGATGCCCGCGGACAGCGTGTTGTCCGCGCCCACGGCCAGCTTCGCCACCGGGAAGTTGTCGGCCGCGGAGAACATGAACCCGTTGGCCTGGTCGTCGAAGGACAGCAACGGGCTGTCCGGGGCGGGCGTGCCCTCGAACTTGTACGTGGAGAACGCCCTGTCCTGGAACGATTCGTGGTGCGGCAGCACCGGTGCCTTCAGGCTGGGGAACGGCACCCCGGACGCGGGCACGTTGGGCGAGGCGGCCACGGTGGTCGAGCCGAACAGGACCGCAGGGGTGTTCTGGTACACCCGGATGCTCGCCGTCCTGGCCACCGAATCGGTGTAGCCGAAGTCGATTTCCCGGTAGGAACCGATCGAATCCTGTCCGGTTCTTGTCCGGTTCCCGGTGACTTTCGTGCCTACCGAACCGGTGAAAGTCCACGCGGCCGGCTGTTGTGCGCGCACCTGATAGGTGCCGTCCTGCTGCACGGCCGCGGTGATTCCGGCGGCCGTTATCGAGGTGGAAGATGGTTGTGCGCCAACGGGTCCGGCGTTCACCGCGGATCCGGCGGCGAATACTGCGACGATCACTGCCACGCGAAACTTGTGCGCCATATCGGACGAGTATCCGCACCGCCGCGCCCCGCTACAAGCCGTCTTCCGCATGATATTTGACGTTCATGTATGTGAACCTTAATTGTCAGGACCGGACATTTTCGGAAACCGCCGGTGCCGGGTCGGCCAGGCCGCGCGAGGCCAGGAACGAGATGACCGGCATGACCACAAGCGACAGCAGCGCCCACTGCAAGGTGGTCGCGTTGGCAAGCGCGCCGATCGCGGGCGCGGCCAGGCCGCCGATGCTGACCGCGAGGCCGAGGGTGACGCCGCTCGCGGTGCCGATCCGGTTCGGCAGGTAGTCCTGGCCGAGCGTGACGTGCAGCGAGAACGGCACGTACAGCGCCAGCGCGGCGATCGCCACCGCCGGGAACACCGCGTACCCCGGCGCGAGCGCGATCGCGGCGACCGCGGGCACCGAAACCGCGTAGGAGACGCGCAGGGTGCGGGTCCGGCCCCAGCGCCCGGCCAGCACGCCGCCGAGCAGGGTGCTGAGCGCGCCGACACCGAACAGCACGACCAGCGCGGCCTCGCCGGCGGTCGCGCTGCCGACCCGCTGCGTCACCCAGAGGGCGAGGAAGGTGTTCATCCCGAACGTCACGATCGAGCGCGCGACGACCACGACCGTCAGCAGGCCAAACTGGCGCCAGTTGTCCCGGCCGAGCGGCTCGGAGCTCGCCTGGTGGTGGTGGATGGCCGACTGCGGGCCGCGCAGCCGGCGCAGCAACGCGGCGGTGCCAAGGCCGCCGACGACGGCCGGGATCAGCAGGAACGGGCTCGCCCCGAGGCCACCGGCCTGCAGGACCGGGGTGACCAGGATCGGGCCGAGCGCGAAGCCGACGTTGCCGCCGAGGGAGAACCAGCTCATCCCGACGTGGCCCTTGCTCGCGATCCGGCGGGCGATGCGGGCCGATTCGGGGTGGTAGGCGGCGACGCCGAGGCCGGACAGGGCGATCGCGAGCCAGGTGAACGCGTAGGAGTCCCCCAGGCCGGACAGGCCGATGCCGGCCCCGGCGACGGTCATGCCGGCCGGGACGAGCCACGGCATCGGGCGCCGGTCGGTGAGCACGCCGAACAGCGGCTGCACCACCGAGGACAGCAGGGTCGCGGCGAGCGTGATCCCGGCCGCGGCGAGGTAGCCGTAATGCCGCTCCGCCACGAGGAACGGGACGATGGCCGGGACGGAGCCCTGGTACAGATCGTCGATCGCGTGGCCGGCGACCACGACGATCATCGGCCACCGCGAGGTAGTGGGACTGGTCGAAGCACGGATTGTCGTCATGTCCTCATCGTCGGACCGGCGGGGGTCTTCCCGATTCCGGTAATATGCCGAGTTGTGTCGAATCCTCGCCACTACCCGGAGGCGTCCACCGACATCCGGGACCTGGCCGCCACCACGCGCGTCGCCGCGCACTGGCACGACGGGCACCAGGTCGTCTACGCCAGCAGCGGGGTGCTGGCCGTGCACACGGCGACGTCGCGGTGGATCACGCCGGCCCATCGCGCGCTGTGGATCCCGGCGGGCACCGTGCACTCGCACCGCGCGTACGGCGTGACCCGCTTGCACCTGTTCGGGATCCCGAAGGAGACCAGCCCGCTGAAGCTGACCGAGCCGACCGCGCTCACGGTCACGCTCCTGCTGCGGGAGCTGCTGATCGCCTACACCGCGCTCGGTGACGAGCGCGAGACGCCCGCCGGCCGGCGGATGCGGGGCGTGCTGTTCGACCAGCTCGCCATCGCCCCGGAGCGGCCGGTGCAGGTGCCGGCCGCGCGGGACCCGCGGCTGGCCGAGGTCTGCCGGCTGCTGGAGGAGGACCCGTCGGATTCCCGCGGCCTCGAAGCGCTGGGCCGCGCGGTCGGGACGAGCGGGCGGACCCTGACCCGGCTCTTCCGTCACGACACCGGGATGACGTTTCCGCAGTGGCGCACGCAGTTGCGGCTCTATCACGCGCTGCGGCTGCTCGCCGAAGGCCGGTCCGTCACGTCGGTGGCCCAGCTGTGCGGATTCGCCACCACCAGCGCGTTCATCGACGTCTTCCGGCGCTCCCTCGGCCACACCCCGGGCTCGTACCTCCACAATGGACCATCCCGAACCGTGGGATGATAGTTGCACTATGTGGGACGGTCGTGAGACTTTACGACCATGAGCAACGCCGCCCATTCGTACGGCCAGGGCCACGCCGAGAGCGTGGTGCGCTCCCAGCAGTGGCGCACCGTCGACAACTCCGCCGCCTACCTGCGCGCGGAACTCCGCCCCGGCCTTCGGGTACTGGACATCGGCTGCGGCCCCGGCACCATCACCGCCGACCTGGCCCGGCTCGTGGCACCAGGCCGGGTCACCGGGCTCGACGTCGCCGAGGACATCCTCGGCCAGGCCCGCCGCCACGCCGCCGAAACGGGACGAGACAATATCGAATTCCGGCTCGGCGACGTCGCCGCCCTCGAATATCCCGACGCCACCTTCGACGTGGTGCACGCCCACCAGGTCCTGCTGCACCTGCGCGATCCCGTCGGCGCCCTGCGCGAAATGCTCCGGGTGACCAAACCCGGCGGGGTGGTCGCCGTCCGCGACACCGATTACCTCGGCGCCCTGTGGTTTCCCGCCGACCCGCGCCTGGACCGCTGGCGCACCGTCTACCGCGCGGTGGCGCACGCCAACGGCGCCGAACCCGACGCCGGCCGTCGCCTGCTGTCCTGGGCGCACGCCGCGGGCGCCACCGACGTCACCCCGAGCGCCTCCATCTGGAGCCACTCGACCCCCGCGGAACGCGCCTGGTGGGGCGGAATGTGGGCCGAACGGATCCTCGACTCCCGCATCGCCGAACAGGCCGTGGACGGCGGCCACGCCAGCACCGAAGACCTGCACGAGATCTCGGCCGGCTGGCGCGACTGGGCCCGGCACCCGGACGGCTTCTTCGCCATCCCGCACGGCGAGATCCTCTGTCGCAAGTAGACCCGGCCCAGGACGGGTCACTCCGTGGCCCGCGATCGCGGCGCGACCGAGCATTCAAGCCGATGCTCCCCGACCCGGCTCCGGAACCGCGCCGACGATGCGGTCCACCGTGTCTTCCACGGTCAAGGCCGGCCCGATCGTCAGCTCGCCCGGGGCACCGAGGCGGTCGTCGGGGAGGTACCAGCCGCGCATGTCCGCCGCGGTGAACTCGGCCGCTTGCTGCCGAGTTCCGTGCCGTCGGACGGTCTCCTCGAACGGCACCTCGAAGAAGCACACCACGACCGGGCCACCGTGCTCGGCGATCAGGCGGTGCAGCATCGGCCCGTACCGCGCGGCCGGCAGGATGCCCTCGACGATCACGTCATAACCGGCACCGAGGGTGTGGCGGCAGATCGTGTCGATCAGGCCGATGTTCACCCCGCCGGGAATGTCGCGCTCGCGCAGGATCTCCCGCCGCACCGTGTCCTGGGAAACCAGACCCGTCCCACGCCCCCACCGCCGGCGCAGCGCCATCGCGGTCGTGGTCTTGCCACTCCCGGACGGGCCGCGCAACATCACCAGCCGCGGTTCCCCCGCCTGAGCCACACCGTCCCCTTTCGCCGCTCCCGGTCTCACCGGGGACAACCGCTGCGGACGTTACCGTGCCCGCTGTCCCGCTCCGGTGGGATGCTCACCGGCGATGGTCAGCGTTTTCAGGTCATGCGCCAGAAGTGGCGAGGCATAGATCTTGAGGACATCGGTTCGGGCCGGGCAGACGTCCAGGTCGGGGCAGACCAGGGGAATGAGTGCGCGTAGCGCTTTCGCCAGCTGCGCGTGGGGCAGCTGACCGAGCCAGCTGCGCGTAAGTGGCCGGGTTCACCTCCTTCGATTACCGGCACCCGGTCACCCGCGATCGAGGTCGGGGATGAGCTCGCCGATCAGCTGGATGCTCCGGGTGACCTTGTCGTGGGCGAGGCCGCCGATCTGCTGCAGGCACATCATCCGGTCGATGCCGAGGCCGGCGTAGGCCCGCAGCTTCTTGAGGCAGGTGCCCGGACTGCCGACGATCAGCGAGTCCTGCGCGCTGAGCACGGTGAAGATCTCGTCGTCCGGCACCTTTTCGCCCTGCAGGATGCGGCCGATCAGCAACGCGGCCTCGCTCGGCGGGTCAGCCGCCTCGCCGCGGAGGAAGCCGCCGGTGAGGCCGCCGCCGTCGGGGGCTTCCGCCAGTCGCTGCTGGAGCTGGGCCGTGCGGACGTACTCACTGGCCGCCTCGAAGAAGGTCAAGGCCGTGACCGTGTACCAGGCGGCCGCCGCGGCGGCGCCGTTGCGCATCGCTTCCTCGTCGGTGTCCGCGCAGTGCACGAAGGTGAAGAACCCGACCTGGTTGTTGACGAACGCGCCCACCGGGTCGGTGCACTGCGCGGCCGCCTCGCGGTAGAGCGAGACCATCCGGCCCGCGCGTTCGAGCGACTCCCACATGGTCGTGCCCAGTACGCCGACGCCGCGTTTTCCCGCGTCCTCGAACGACTTCGGGCTCGCCGCCGCCTGCCACAGCGGCGGGTGCGGCCGTTGCAGCGGTTTGGGCGAAATCGACACGTCGTCGATCTGGTAGGCGTCGCTGTGGCAGGAGAACCGGTCCGTGGTCCACATCTTCGGCACCATCTCGAACGCCTGCTGCGTCTGGGCCCGAGCGTCGTCCGGCTCGACGCCAAACAGGCGCCACTCCGGGATCGTCGAACGGGTCAGCCCCAGCTCGACCCGGCCCCCGCTGAGGTGGTCCAGCGTCGCCGCGCGCTCGGCGACGCGGATCGGGTGGTTGAAGCGGCCCGGCGCGAGGACGGCGGCGTGGCCGAGCCGGATCCGGCTGGTGCGCTGGGAAAGCGCCGCGAGCATCAGCTCCGGCGCCGAAGACAGGCTGAACTCGGCGGCGCCGTGGTGCTCGACCTGCCACCAGCACCCGTAGCCCAGCTCGTCCGCGAGCACAGCCTGCTCGATCGCCTGCGCGAACCGCAGCTGCTCATGGCCTTCCGGCCACGGCCGGGGATTCTGGATCTCGTTGAACAGGTCGATCTGCATCGGATCCTCCACGGGTCGCCGGCTCCAACCGTAGAGTCGGACACTCCCCGCTGTCTGCCGCCGTCCGAGCTCGGTCTCGTCCACCGCGGCGCCGCTGCTTCCCTGTGGCCGGACCGCAACGTCCACCGCCGCCGGCTGCGGCCGTCCCACAGCAGGGGCCGTCCTCCGTTGCGCCCGGCCGGGCGGGGCCGGATGCTGAGGCCGAACCTCGCCACCGCCCCTGCGAGAAGGCCGGTCCCCACCATGAAGACCTTGCTGAAAGCCGCCGGCGCGGTCGCGTCCGCGGCCGCCCTCACCCTCGCCGTCGGCGGGACCGCCGGCGCGAGCCCCGCCACCAGCGGGAGCGCCACCTACTACACCGACGCGGGTTACGGCGCCTGCGGAACACAGATCAACGCGAGCACGGACATGCTGGTCGCCGCACCGGCCGCGCTCTGGACCACGCCGAACCCGAACAACGACCCGCTGTGCACCAAGTCGATCCGGGTCACCTACAACGGCACGACGATCACCGTGCCGATCAAGGACAAGTGCCCGACCTGCGAGCCCACCAAGATCGACCTGAGCCTGCCCGCCTTCGGCCAGCTGGCCGACCCGAACCTCGGGATCATCCAGCTGGACTGGGAAATCCAGTAGTCCCGCCGGATCAGGGCAGCGGCACGGGCAGGGTGGCCAGCTCGCGCCGGCCGGCCACACCGAGCTTGCGGTAGACGCTCGAGAGGTGGAACTCCACCGTGCGCACGGTGAGGAACTGCTGCTCGGCGATGCTGCGGTTGCTCATCCCGGACCGGGCCAGCTCCGCGATCTTGCGCTGCTGCCCGGTCAGCCGGTCGCCGGCTTGGCGGGCGAGCCGGTGCACCGCGGTTTCCGCGCGTGCGGCCCAGGCCGGGTAACCCGCCTTGCGGGCGAGATCCCGTATCTCGCCGAGCATCGCGGCGGCCTGCGGGCACTGCTGCTCGGCGCTGAGGAAGTGCGCCAGGTCGTAGCGCGCACGGAGCAGGTCTTCCGTGGCCGGGCCCCGGGCGAGCGTGTCCGCGGCTTCGCGGGCCTCGCCGGAGGTCCGGCCCTGCACCACGGCGTGCGCGTGGATCGCCACGCCGAGCGTCCGCGGATCCGGCCAGCGGCGGGCCAGCCTCAGCTCACGGTCGGCGAGCACCGAGGCCAGCCGGTGCCGTCCGGACGCGCGGGCGCACAACGCGGCCCGGGACCGCCACGGGGCGACGGCCGGATTCCGCACCCCGCGCTCGGTGAGCAGCCGGCCGCATTCGAGGAACGCCGTCCTGGCCACGTCGTGGCGTTCCGCCGCCAGTTCCAGTTCTCCCAGGGCTGCAAGCAGTTCGGCCTTGTCCTCGCTGTGGGCGAAGGACTCGCCGCAGACGTGGTCGAGGATCCGGCGGTACGCCGTGTCGAGATCGCCCCGGCTGACGTGCGCGGCCGTCGACCACGCCACGAGCAGATCCCGCGGCCGCGGTCCGGGACCGCGTTCGAGCGCCTGGTCCAGGATTTCCGCCGCCGCGGCGGGATCGCCCCGCAGCCAGGCCAGCCGGCCCCGCAGCGCGAAGGCGAATTCCCCCAGCGCCCCGGCGGTGTCCGCGCCCCGCACGGCAAGCACCCGGTCGCAGTGCTCCCCGGCGAGGCCGGTCTCCCCGGCGTGCACGAGCGCCACCGCGGCGTGCCAGAAAGACAGCACGTCGTGCCGGCCCGGCGAGCGCAGCACGAAGACTGCCTCGCGGATCACCTGGTCCCGGTCCTCGCCGCTGTTGGCCATCGCGGTCGCGCGCAGCGCGTGGTCGCGTTCGGGCGGCGCCGCGGCGGCAGCCCGCGCGGCGGCGGCGCCACCCGGTGCGTAAGGCAGCCCGGACGCCGGGCCGGCACCCGCTGGCTTTTCCCTCCCCGTCGACGACAAGAGATGCTCCTCTGCCTCACTGGCGCCAAGGTTTCACCGTCTTCTCGCCGATGATGGTGCCCCTTCACCGCAGGACCGGCGTAACCCGGGGAAGATCGGCAACGGGGCCCGCGAATGACGTGCTCACCCAAGTGGCCCAGCGGCGAGTCCGGCACTGGCCCGCCGCACGGCCGTGACCAGTGCGTTCGTCCCGCACGCGAGGAAGGCGGGCAACGGGATCCGACCATCGATGTCACTCGTTAGCGTGACGGCCGGCCCAGAGTAATCCGGGCACGGAAATTGCCCGGCAATCGGTTGTTTTCTTCCCGGATCCGGGTAAGCGGAGTTATCCGGAAGATTGTCCCACACGCCAGGGAAATGGTCGGCCGTGGTCGGTCACCCGGCCGGCAGCCATTCCTGATCGAGCAGGTGGAAACGGAGTTCGTCCCGACCTCGCACGCCGAGCTTGCGGTAGACCTGCGAAAGGTGGAACTCGACCGTGCGCACGGCGAGGAACTGCTTTGCCGCGATGTCCTGGTTGCGGAAGTTGGCCAGGGCGAGAAAGGCGACCTTCAGCTCGGTCGGGGTCAGTGCCGCGCCGGGCCACGGATCGAGCCCGCGCAACGCCTCTTCGGCCCGCGCCGCGCGATGCCGGCTCCCGGCGCCCTGGAATCCCGCGGCGGCCTTGGTGAACTGCACGCGGGCGAACGCGCGCTGCCCGGTCCGCAGCAGCCACCGGCCGAGTTCGTAACGGGCCTCGCCCGCCTCGATCGCCGCTTCGCCGACTTCCAGCAGCTCGGCGGCCTCGCCGAGCAAGTCGATCTCGTGCCCGTCGCCGGCCAGCAGCGCGACGGCGGCCAGCGCCTCCCCCACCACCCTGGGTTCGCCCCAGGCCAGCGCGGCTTCGTGCTCCTTACGGGCCAGCTCCGCCGCCAGTTCCGCGTCACCACCGGCACGGGCGCACCACGCCGCCCGCCGCCGCCACGGGGACACCGCGGGATTGACCACCCCGTGCGCGGTGAACTGCCGCCCGGCGGCCAGGTGCTCGGCCAGCGCGGCGCGGAAGTTCCCGTCCGCCATCGCGATCAGCCCACGGGCGCACCGCAGCTCCGGCCCGTTCCGGACGTCGCTGCCCGGCTCGGCGAGCAGCGCGCCCGCTTCGGCCGGCCGACCGCGGCTGACCAGCAGTTCGGCGGTTTCGGCCACGATCACCGGGTGCAGTGCCGGCCCGATCGGCCGGTGCCGGAGGTGGTCGTAGAGCTCTCCCGCAGTGTCCAGATCACCACGCCACCGGGCGGTGCGGGCGCGGATGAGCGTGCCCCGGTCGAGCACTTCGCGGTCCGGGTGGTCGCAGTGGCCGAGCCGGGCCACCGCGCGGTCGGCGGTGGTCAGCTCCCCGGCCAGCACCAGGGTGGTGAGCGCGTCGAGGACACAGCCGGGCCGCCGGACGCAGCCGGGGTCGGCCAGCGCCAGCTCGGCCTGGTGGACCGCGACCGCCGGGTCCCGGCCGGCGCGGGCCAGCACGATCGCCCGCCGCGCCGGGCACGAGCCGGGCGGCGATGCCGTGGTCGGACCGGATTTCCCGGGCCGCGAAAGACAGGACGACACAGCGGAAACACTCCCGAGCGGGGCGGCGGGGAAGGTCCGCTGAGCCGGTGTGCCGCCCACACTGTTTTCGACAATAGGGACAGTGCCGGATTCGTCAATACTTGCGGCACTGCCTGACCGGTTGTCTGTCTCGCCGCGGTTCGCCGGAAATGTGCGGCCGGACCGTAAAGACGGATCCCGCCGCCGCGGCGACACTTTCCCCGTACCCCAGTCCCGGACCCGGAGGAACAGCGATGCGCAGAGCCCTCTTCCCGGCGCTGGCCGCCCTCGCGGCCGCCGCGCTGATGGCCGCAAGCGGAGCGTCGGCCGGCACGACGGCGATCGCCGCGGACGGTCCCACCGTCACCTTCGTCAACCAGAGCGGCGAAACGCTCTGGATCGGCAGCACGGTCAACGCCGACGGCTCGGAGAACCTGAGCGGACTGCCGGTCATCGAGGACGGCCAGCAGGCCACGGTCACCGTGCCGGCCGCCGATCAGCACTGGCGGGGCAAGTTCTTCGGCCGGCAGGGCTGCACCGGCGATTCCGGCAGTTCGTTCCACTGCGCGATCGGCGACTGCGGGCCGGACGCCGGCGGGTGCGCCACCGGTGAGCAGCCGGCGAGCCTGGCCGAATTCAACTTCGACCCCCAGGACCAGCTGGCCCCCTGGTACGACGTGAGCTATGTGAACGCGGTGTCGCTGCCCATCACGATCGATCCCGCCGGCGGCGGCGCCCGCTCACCGAGCGCCGAATGCGAACCCGTCGGCTGCCCGGATCCGCTGCTGCAGTACTGCCCGCCGGAGAACCTGACCAAGGACGGCAGCGGCAAGCCGGTGCTGTGCACCAGCCCGAACCGCGACGCCAAGACCCCCTACAGCGACGCGATTTCCAGCCACTGCCCGAAGGCGTACGCATGGTCCAAACAGGACACCGAGGGAGGCAACCAGACCGTCCGGCAGTGCCGCGGATGCAGCGGCTTCACGGTGACCTTCCACCCCGGCGTCTGACCCGGCCCGAGGTGCGGAACGAAGAAGGGCGGTAGCTCGTGATCAAAGGTGCGACCGCTCTACGTGCACAGCACGGACCAGCCGGACCGGCACGACGAGCTGGTCGAGCAGTTCCGCACCTTCGCCGACCAGATCGACGACGACTTCGCCGAGGCGGCGGGGCGGCTCGGCGGCGGAACCCGGCACGTCCGTTTCACGACCGGCGGCGACTGCCGCGCCACCGTCGACGACGTGGCGATCGACCCGTCCGCAATGGACACTGTGGACACGATCACCGACGCGATCACGGCACAGGGCTACGACCACGCCGACCGCAAGTACCTCGTCTGGTACGACAAGGACGGCTGTGGCCTGGCCTTCGGCAACGGCGGCGACGACCGTCCCGGCGCGGACAACCCGTACAACGCGGGACCGCACTACGCGACGGTCGGCACCGGCTGCTGGTCGTGGGAGGCCAGCGGGCACGAGCTGCTGCACACCCTCGGCGCGGTGCAGTCCAGCGCACCGCACGCCACCAGCAACGGGCATTGCTGGGACGACGAGGACATCATGTGCTACGACGACGGCGGCATCCCGAACCCGCCGGGCGGCCTCGTGAAAGTCTGCGAAGGCGCGCCGGAGAACCAGATCGACTGCAACGGCGACGACTACTTCAACACCAACCCGTCACAAGACAACTACCTCGCCACGCACTGGAACGTGGCGAACAGCGAATACCTGATCGCGCAATAGCCCGTGTGCGGTTGACGCGGTGTCGGTGCGCTCGCCATTTTCCCGGACCTGGGAGCGTGGCCGTGGCCGTGTCGCAGCCAACAGGGCGCTGGGGAAGCGAAGCTGGCAAGATGGACATTGCCCCCGAAAGCTTCCTTCCCAGCCCATCGGCGGACCGGGAAGAACAGGAGAGAGCAACCATGCCCGGCACGGACCCGAGCATCAACCCCCGCCCGTCCGTGCTGAACCGGCGCCGGCTGCTGTTCGGCGCCCTCCCGGTTGCCGCCCTGCTGGCGGCCGGCTGCGCCCAGCCCGCTACCGGCCAGCCTGCCGGCCAGCCGAGCGCCCGGCCGCCCCTCGCGCTGGTCTACAACGGCCCGCAGGGCTGCACCGCCTGCGCGCCGACGATCGCCACCCTCCTGCGTCAGGCACCGCGGCCGTACCAGGTCAAGTTCGTCGACGGCGCCCCGACCGCCGCCGCTCTGGCCGAGGCCGACCTGTACGTCCAGCCCGGCGGCGGCGCCGACCTCGAAGGGACCTGGCAGCACCTGAGCGGCTCCGCCGAGGTGGTCCGCGACTGGGTCCGAAACGGCGGCAGCTACCTGGGCCTGTGTTTCGGCGCCTACCTGGCCGGCCGCAGTCCGGGCTTCGACCTGCTGCCCGGCGACACCACCGGGTACGCCGGCACCCCCGGTGCCTCCGTCCCCGACGACCGCGACACCGTGGTGGCGGTGACCTGGCAGGGCCGGCCGCGGCACATGTACTTCCAGGACGGGCCCGCTTTCGCCCTGGACAACGACGCCGACGCCACCGTCCTGGCGACCTACCCCGACGGAAGGGCCGCCGTGGTCGTCACCCCCTACGGTAAGGGCCGGGTCGGAGTGAGCGGCCCCCACCCGGAGGCCGACGAATCCTGGTACGACGACAAGGGACTGACCAATCCCGACGGCGTCCGCTTCGACCTGGCCTACGAACTGATCGAAGCGACCGCCGGACGACGGTGAACCCCGGCGATCACCCGTTCAGCAGTCCCTTCGCGATGTGGGTCACCTGGATCTCGTTGCTGCCCGCGTAGATCATCAACGACTTCGCGTCCCGCGCGAGCTGCTCGACGCGGTACTCGGCCATGTATCCGTTGCCACCGAACAACTGCACCGCCTCCATCGCGACCTCGGTGGCCGCCTCCGAGGAGTACAGCTTCATCGCCGACGCCTCGGCCAGTGACGGGAGCTTGCCCGCGCGCAGTTTCTCGATGGTGGAGAAGACCATGTTCTGCACGTTGACCCGCGCCACCTCCATCTTCGCCAGTTTCAGCTGGATCAGCTGGAAACGCCCGATCTCCTGGCCCCACAGCTTGCGGCTCTTCGCGTACTCGACCGAAAGCCGGTGGCACTCGTTGATGATCCCGAGCGACAGCACCGCGACGCCCATCCGCTCGGCGGCGAACCCGGACTTCACTTCGGCCCGGCTGTCACCGCCCGCCTCCGGTTCGGCCTCACCGAGCAGCCGGTCCCGGCCGAGCTTGACGTTGTCGAAGAACAGCTCGCCGGTGGGCGAGGACATCATGCCCATCTTCTTGAACGGCTTGCCCTGGGCGAAACCGGCCATGCCCTGGTCCAGCACGAAGGTCAGCACCTTGCGGTCGCGCCGGTCCACGCCGTCGCCCTCGTCGAGCTTGGCGTAGACGACCGTCGTGTCCGCGTACGGGCCGTTGGTGATGAACGTCTTCTGTCCGTTGAGGACATAGCCGTCACCGTCGCGCCGGACGTAGGTCTTCATCCCGCCGAACGCGTCCGAGCCCGAGTCCGGCTCGGTGATCGCCCAGGCACCGACCTTCTCGAACGTCGCCAGCCCCGGCAGCCACCGTTCCTTCTGCGCCAGCGTGCCCTTGGCCAGGATGGTCTGCGCGGTCAGCCCGAGGCTCACCCCGATGGACGCGACGATCCCCAGGCTGACCCCGGCCAGCTCGCTGATCGCGATGACCGCCATCGACTCCTGCCCGCCGAACGCGCTGCCGCCCGGGCGTTCCTTCTTCTCCGGCTGGGGTTCGCCGGCCGCGATGGCGGCTTCGGTCCTGCGCTGCTTGGCCAGCAGGCCGGTGATGGCCTCCCCGGCCAGGACGTCGAGGCCGAACGAGCGGAACAGCTTCCGGATGAGGTCGTACGGCGGCAGCTCGCCGCTCTCCAGGTCGTCGAGGCGCGGCCGGATCTCTTTGTCGACGAACTCGCGGATCGAGTCCCGGATCAGCAGCTCGGTCTCGGACCATTCGATCACGGCAGCCGCCCGGCGATGTCGTCGATGCCCCACGGTCCCTCGGTCTCGATGACCTTGACGTCGTGCCAGCCGGCGAGTTCGGAGATCGCGCCGCCCTGCACCGCGAACACCTTGCCGGTCAGCGCGCACTTCTCGGTCGCGAGGTAGGCCACCAGCGGTGAGATGTTCGCCGGGGAGAACGCGTCGAATTCGCCTTCCTCGACCTCCTGGGCGAAGATCGCGCCCATGCCCGGGGTGGCCAGCGTCAGCCGTGTGCGGGCGATCGGCGCGATCGCGTTCACCCGCACGCCATAGCGTTCAAGCTCCTCCGCGGCGACGAGCGTCAGCGCGGCGATACCCGCCTTCGCGGCGCCGTAGTTGGCCTGACCGGCGTTGGGCAACGTGACACCGGACGCCGACGCGGTGTTGATCACCGCTCCGGCGACCTGCTCGCCGGCCTTGCTGCGCGCCTTCCAATACACCGCGGCGTGGTGCAGCACCGCGGCATGGCCCTTGAGGTGCACGTTGATCACCGAGTCCCACTGTGACTCTTCGAGAGTCGCGAGGAACGCGTCGCGCAGAATGCCCGCGTTGTTCACCACGACGTCCAGCCGCCCGAAGGCCTCGACAGCCTGCTCGATCAGCCCGGCCGCACCCGCCCAGCTGGCGACGTTGCCGGTATTGGCCACGGCTTTGCCGCCGGCGGCCCGGATTTCGTCGACGACTTCCTGCGCGGGCCCGGCATCCGAGCCGCTGCCGTCGTTGGCGCCCCCGAGGTCGTTGACGACCACGCTCGCGCCCTCTTTCGCGAACAGCAGCGCGTGCTCCCGGCCGATCCCGCGGCCGGCACCGGTGATGACGGCCACCCGCCCGTCAAGTGCTCCCATGGGTTTTCGCTCCTTAGCTCACGAACTCGGCGAGGCCGTCTTTGAGGACGACGGTGTCGCCAACGGTGGTTTCGAACGCATACGCCGCGTCGCCGGCGCGCCGGATCTCGGTGCTGAGATCCTGGCCGGGCAGCACCGGCTTGGCGAACCGCACGGCAAGCCGCTTCATTTTGTCCACATCGGACTCGCCGACCTCGGTCAGCACCGCCCACGACGTGAACGCCATGACACACAGTCCGTGCGCGATGATCCCCGGCAGCCCGGAGTCCTTCGCGACCTCGGGGTCGAGGTGGATCGGCATCGGGTCGCCCGCGGCCGGCCCGTAGCGGTACGTCTGGTCGTCGTCGACGTGCTGGACGGTCTTCGCCACCGGTGGCCGCGCGCGCAACGACTCGTCGAACTTGTGCCCCGGGGCCAGCTCGCCGCGCGTCTCGCCGGTGTCGAAGCCGCGGACGAAAAACGTCACGTACTGCTCGTTGACGAGTTCGCCGTCCTCGGTGCGGCTTTCGAGGTAGACCGCCGCCCGCGACCCGTTGGGCAGGCCTTCGTACCCGGTCATCTTGCCGCGCGAGACGAGCTTGTCACCGGGCCTGATCGGGCGGTGGAACCGGAAGTCCTGCATCCCGTGCAGGACCCGGCCGAACAGCCCGGTCGGCACGACCTCCAGCGCGGGCTCCAGCAGCGACTCGAACACCGGCACGATCGCGAAAACCGGGCTCGCGACGTCTCCGGCGACGTGGGCCGGGATCGGGTCGTTGGTCGCGGCCGCGTACTCGGCGAGCCGTTCGCGGGTGACCTCGAACCGGCTCTCATCGGTCCATTTGCCCAGCCCCGCGGGATCGAACCTCTCCTCGGTCACGTCAGGCCCCGATCAGCTCTTTGAACTTCTCCAGCGACGCGTCGAGGTTCTTCTTGCCGTCCTTCTCGACGGCCTTGCCCAGGGCGCCGACGATCATCTGGCCCGAGAACTCCGCGTCGATCGTCGCCCTGGCACCGTCGCCGTCCGCCTCGACCGAGAGCGCGAAGCTGACCTTCACCCCGGCCATGCCGGTGCCCGAGATGACCAGCTTCGCCGGTGCCTGGAACTCGTCGACGGTCCAGGTGATCGTGTTCGGCATGCCCAGCATCGTGACGACCTCGGACACCTGCGCGCCCTGGGAGAACTCGGCCGGCACCTCGCCCTTCCACTTGGTGTGGATGGTCAGCCACTTCTCGAAGTTGCTGGGGTTGGAGAACTCCTGCCACACCTTGGCAGGCGCGGCGGGAAGCTCGACGGACGCGTTGATCTGGCCCATGACTGTCTCCTGTGCTCTCGGCGTGGTGTTTTCAGCGCGGTGTTCTTCAGCGCTCGGCGCGCTGGTAGGCGGTGACGACGGCGGCGCCGCCGAGGCCGATGTTGTGCTGCAGGGCGGCTTCGACGCCGCTCACCTGGCGCCGGTCGGCGGTGCCGCGCAGCTGCCAGGTCAGCTCGGCGCACTGCGCGAGCCCGGTCGCGCCGAGCGGGTGCCCCTTGGAGATCAGCCCGCCGGACGGGTTGACCACCCACTTGCCGCCGTAGGTGGTGTCGCCAGAGTCGACGAGCTTTCCGCCGTCACCCTCGGCGCAGAGGCCGAGTGCCTCGTAGGTGAGCAATTCGTTGGCGGAGAAGCAATCGTGCAACTCGATGACCCGGAAGTCCTCGGGTCCGAGCCCGGACTGGTCGTACACCTTGAGCGCGGCCTGCTTGCTCATGTCGTACCCGACGATGTTCTTCGCGGTTCCGTCGAAAGTGGACTGGAAGTCGGTGGTCATCGCCTGGCCGACGATCTCCACCGCCTGCCCGGCGAGCCCGTGCCGCTCGACGAAGTCCGCGCTGGCCAGGATCGCCGCGCCGGACCCGTCCGACGTCGGTGAGCACTGGAGCTTGGTCAGCGGGTCGTAGATCATCCGCGAGCCGAGGATGTCGTCGAGCGTGTAGGCGTCCTGGAACTGCGCGTACGGGTTGTTCACCGAGTGCCGGTGGTTCTTCTCGCCGATCTTCGCGAACTGCTCGGCCGTGGTGCCGTACGCCTTCATGTGTTCACGCCCGGCGGCGCCGAACATCCACGGCGCGGGCGGGAACAGCACCTCGGAGATCTCCGCGAGCGCCTGCATGTGGTTGCCCATGGGCTGCTCACGGTCGTCGAAGGTCGAGCCGAGCGAGCCGGGTTTCATCTTCTCGAAGCCCAGCGCCAGCGCGCAGTCGGCTTGCCCGCTCTTGACCGCCTGCGCGGCGAGGTACAGCGCGGTCGAGCCGGTGGAGCAGTTGTTGTTGACGTTGACGACCGGGATGCCGGTCAGGCCCAGCTCGTAGACGACACGCTGACCGGAGGTTGACTCGCCGTAGACGTACCCGACGTAGGCCTGCTCCACCTGGTCGTACGCGATCCCGGCGTCGGCCAGCGCGTTGCTGCCGGACTCCTTCGCCATCTGCGGGTAGTCCCAGCCCTCACGGCGGCCGGGCTTCTCGAACTTCGTCATCCCGACACCGACGACGTACACCCTCTTCGTCACCGCGGCACTCCCTTGGGTAGGCGTTGGCAACAAAGATACAGGCCTGAATGTATTTATCAAGCCTTCTCGAGTGGCGCAGCGGCGCGCGGCAGCTCGACGGCCAGCACCCGCAGATGCGCCTTGGCCCGCGCCCAGCGCTGCTCCAGCTTGTCGTCCGGCATCGCCACTTCGCTGATCAAGATGCCCCGGATGACGTCCATCGCGGTGTAGAGCCAGTGGCGGAATTCGGGCGAGGCGGCCAGGTCGGCGAACCGGGAGTTCATGAACTCCGTCAGCGCCCCGGTCACCAGCGGCTCGACCTGCCCGAGCTGCGCCCGCAGGTCCGGATCCGAACGGGCCGCGGTCCACAGCTCGACGGTGGCCACGAACAACCGGCCCTGGTGGATCTTCCAGAGCAGGTCGAGGCCCGTGCCGACCGGGTCGGCCGAACCGCGGAGCCGCTCCAGCTCCGCGAACGCCGCGTTGGTGCGTTCGGTGGCCAGGTGCCGGATGGCGGCGGTGACCAGGTCGGCCTTCGTCCCGAAGTGGTGTACCTGCGCGCCTCGGGTGACGCCGGCGCGCTCGGCGACGCGCGGCGTCGTCGTGCCCGTGTAGCCGTAGTCGACCAGGCAGTCGACCGTCGCGTCGAGCAGCCTCCTGCGCATGTCGGCGCTGCGTTGCTCCTGCGTGCGGCTGGGCATGAACGCAGGCTACCGAGGTATGCCGGCCGACCGGAGGTTACGAGCGGCGACTTCCAGGCCTTCGAGCGTGCCGAGTTCGAGGTCCTCGTGCTCGATGTTGACCGCCATCCCCGGGTCGATCCGGCGCAGCGCCCGCAGGAACCGGGTCCAGAAGACCTGGTCGTGCCCCCGGCCGACCGCGACGAAGTCCCAGCTGGACCCGGCGGGCCAGGCGTTGAGCGTGTAGCGCCCGCCGAGTGACACCGGATCCCGTTCGACGCGGGTGAAGCGGTCGTCGAGCACGCCGTTGACCCGGGCGCGGTCGTTGATCCGGGTGTCCTTCGCCGCGGCGTGGAAAACCAGCTCGCCGAGGTCCTCGACGGCGGCGACCGGGTCGATGCCCTGCCAGAACAGGTGACTCGGGTCCAGCTCCGCGCCGATCGCCCGCGCCCCGGTGAGCTCGACCAGCCGCCGCAGGGTCGCCGGGTTGAACACGAGGTTGTGCGGATGCATTTCCAGGCACACCTTCACGCCGTGGGCGACGGCGAGGGCGTCGATCTCGCGCCAGAACGGCACCGCGACCTCGTTCCACTGGTACTCCAGCGAGTCGAGGTAGGCGCTGTCCCACGGCACCACGTTCCACACCGGGACCGTGCCCCCGGGTTCGGCCGCGGGCAGTCCCGACATCGCCACGACCCGGGTGACGCCGAGCAGCCCGGCGACTTCGATCGCGCGGCGGAGGTCGGCGGTGTCGGGGCCGCCGACCGACAAATCGGGGTGCAGTACGTTGCCGTTGACGTTCAGCCCGGTCAGCTCCACTCCGGCCCGGACGAACTCCGCGAGGTACTCCCCGGGCGGCAGCCGGCCGTCGAGCAGCTCGTCCACCGGCAGGTGCGGGGAGGGCAGGAAACCGCCCGCGTTGACCTCCGCGCCGGCCAGCCCGAGCGAGGCGATCACGTCGAGCGCCTCGCCCAGCGGGCGGTCGTGCAGGATCGCGGTGTAGACGCCGAGTTTCACCGGACGAGTTCCTTGGTCACCCGGTCGAGCATGAACCGGCTGGACTCCACGGCCCGTTCCTCCCAGGCGAACACGCACACCGTGGCGACGCCGTCGAACTTCAGGTCGCGCAGCGTGGTGAAGAAGGTGTCCCAGTCGACCTCGCCCTGGCCGATGTCGAGGTGCTGGTGGATCCTCGCGGGCGTGCCCGGCGGGTTCATGATGTACCGCAGGCCCGAGGAACCCTTGTGGTTGAACGAGTCCGCGATGTGCAGGTGCGCGAGCTTGCGCCCGGCGTACCGCAGCATCGACTCGATGTCCGCGCCCGGGTCGGCGCCGGAGAGGTGGAACGTGTGCGGCGCGCAGTACAGGTAGTTCACCCACGGTTTGTTGATCGCCCGGACCAGGTCCACGGCCGGGTCGTTGACCTCGCAGAAGTCGTCCGGGTGGGCTTCGAGGTTGAGGGCGATGCCTTCGCGCTCGAACACCGGCAGCAGTTCCTCCAACGAGCGCCAGAACGCGGCTTCGCTCTCGGCCGCGCGTTCCGGCCTGCCGTTGAACTCGGAGTTCATCAGCTCGCAGCCCAGCTCCGCGGTGACCTCGATCATCCGCTTCCAGTAGCGGACCGCGGCCTGGCGTTCGGCCTCGTCCGGGCTGGACCACTTGTACAGCGGCAGCACGCTGGACAGCTGGACCTCGTTGTCCCGCAACGCTTTCTTCAGCTCGGCGACCCGCTCGTCGTCGGCCCGCGGGTGCTGGAAGAACGGCATGAACTCGTCGCGGGGCGAGAGCTCGATGTACTCGTAGCCGATCTCCGCCACCACGGCGACCATCTCCGGCACCGGCAGCTTCCGCAGCATGTAGGGGTCGAGGGCGATCTTCATCGGGCACCTCCGGCGTAGAAGGCGGGACGGTCCTTCATCGCGACCGGGATGATCCGGCCGCTGTTCAAGGCCTCGACGGTGACGTCGCAGATCACCGTGGCCGCGTAACCGTCCCAGGCGGACGGTCCGGTGGGCTCGCCGACGGCGATCGCGTCGACCCACTCCTGGAACTCGACGTCGAACGCGGACACGAACCGCTCGCGCCAGTCCTGCGGCACCGCGCTGCGGGTCGCCCCGCCGGCGCGGACCAGCGCGCGAGCCGGCTCGGGCAGCCGGACCAGGCCGTCCTCCCCCACGGTCTCGCACTGGATGTCGTAGCCGTACTGGCAGTTGACGAACACCTCAAGGTCGATGCGCACGCCCCCGGCGGTCTCGAACAGCATGATCTGCGGGTCCTGCAGGTGCTCGAACCGCTTGCCCGTCCGGCGCGGGCTGAGCACCTGCACCGAGACGATCTCGTCGTCCAGCAGCCAGCGCAGCACGTCGATCTCGTGCACCGCGGTGTCCTGCGCGGCCATGGCCGAGTGGTACGACTCGGGCACGGACGCGTTGCGGTGCGCGCAGTGCACCATCAGCGGCGTCCCGATCTCGCCCGCGTCGATGACCTTCTTCAGTTCCCGGTAGCCGGTGTCGTAGCGGCGCATGAAGCCGACCTGCACGAGCCTGCGCCCGTAGGCCATCTCGGCTTCGACGATGCGCAGGCAGTCGTCGGCCTCGGTGGCCAGCGGCTTCTCGCAGAACACCGGTTTGCCCGCGGCGATCGCCGCCAGCACGTGCTCGGCGTGCGTCGGGCCCCACGAGGTCACCAGCACCGCGTCCACATCGGACTGTCCGATCAGGTCGGCACCGGAGGTGGCGACACGCGCGCCCACCGGCCCGGCGACCTCGGCCGCCCTGGCGGCGTCGAGGTCCGTCACCGCGACCACCTCGGCCCCGGTGACCACGTCGGTCAGCCGGCGGATGTGGTCCTGGCCGATCATCCCGGCGCCGATCACTCCCACACGTACGGTCACGGGAGGCACTCCTCTCTAGTTCTCGGCCGTCTTGACGGCCAGTACGGGAACGCCGGCCTGCAGCAGCAGGCGCTGGGCGAGGCTGCCCAGCACGAGCTTGCCCACGGGCGAACGTCGTTTCATGCCGATGACCAGCAGCTCGACCTCGCCCTCGCGCTCGTCGAGCAGCTGCAGCACGTGCTCGGCGACGTCGATGTTCGGCTTGCGCTCGATCACCTCGACGTCGAGCCCGGCCGGGATCCGGAGCGGTCCCAGCCGCAGGTTGGCCACGATCAGCCCAGTACCGCGTAACGCGGCCTCCGCGACGGCCCGGTCGAGGGCGACCGCTCCTTCGCCGGAATCGGTCACGGCCACGAGGATCGCCATGGCTACTTTCCTTCCGGCGCGGCAGCGGCCAGCTCGGGGTGGGTGAACCTGGTGTGCAGTTCGGTTTCGAGGGCTTCGAGCGAACGGCCGCGGGTCTCCGGGACGTACTTCGCCACGAAGCTGATCGCCAGCACGCCGAGCACCACGAAGATGAAGAAGGTGTTCGAGATGTGCAGCGCGTCGACCAGGATCGGGAACGTCAGGCCGACCGCGAAGTTGGTCAGCCACAGCACCAGCCCGGCGATGCCCATGCCGAACCCGCGCAGCTTGAGCGGGAAGATCTCCGACAGCATCAGCCAGGTCACCGGCGAGATCGCGCCCTGCTGGAAGGCCAGGAACGTGACGGTCAGCGCGAGCACGACGTAGGCGCGGCCCTCCCCCGCCGGCAGCGCCAGCGAGAACACGCCGATCAGCAGCAACGCGCTGGTCGTGCCGACCTGCCCGACCATCAGCATCGGCCGCCGGTTCACCCGGCCCAGCAGGTAGATCCCGACGAACGTGGCCAGCACCGAGATCACCCCGTTGGCGATGTTCGCGGTCAGCGCGGAGTCGGCGGAGAACCCCGCGTCGGTGAGGATCTGCGTGCCGTAGTACATGATCGAGTTGACGCCGGTGATCTGCTGCACGATCGCGATCCCGATGCCCACCAGCACGAGCCGCCGGATCCACGGCGTCGCGAGGTCGCGCAGGCCGCCGGTCTGCGCTTTTTTGTCCTCCATCGCGAGCCGCCGGACCTCGGCGAGCTCGGCCTCGGCCCGCTGGGCGGAGCGGACCTGCTTGAGTACCGACAGCGCTTCGGGGAACCGGCCCTTCGACGCCAGCCAGCGGGGGCTCTCCGGCATGGTCAGCATGCCGAACCAGAGCACCACCGCGGGCACGGTGGCGATGACCAGCATCCACCGCCAGACGCCGCCGTCCTCCCCGAAGGCGTTGCCGATGATCGCGTTGAAGGTGAACGCGAGCAGCTGGCCGGTGACGATCATCAGCTCGTTCTGGGTGACCAGCCGCCCGCGCCGTTCGGTCGGCGAGACCTCGGCGAGGTAGGTCGGCACGGTGACCGACGCGCCGCCGACGGCCAGCCCCAGCAGGAAACGGGCGGCGACCATCACGGCCGTGGTCGGCGCCAGCGTGCAGCCGAGGGTGCCGAGGAAGAAGATCACGGCGAGCATCAGGATGTTCTTGCGGCGGCCCCGCCGGTCGGACAGGCGCCCGCCGACGACCGCGCCCAGCGCCGCGCCGAGCAGCAGGGAACTGGTGACCAGGCCCTCGGTGAACGGCGTGAGCCCCAGGTCGGTCTTCATGTACGGCAGCGCGCCGTTGATCACTCCGGTGTCGTAACCGAAGAGCAGCCCGCCGAAGGTGGCGATGATGGTGACCATCCGCAGCCTGCGCGAATGCGGGCCTTTGCTGTCGAGTGGAACCGCCGGCGGCTTCGTTGCCTGGACGTCTGTCATGGTTGTGCTCCCGGTGCAGGAGTGGTGCGCCAGTCCCCACTGACGCGGATCGTCGTCTTTCCCCGTGGATCCAGTGGCGTCTTCGGTGTCAGAGGGCGGGCCGGCGGCTGCCCGAGAGGCCGCACCCCGACAGGTATTCGCGGGTCCGCACCGCGATCGGCAGCGGGACGTCCGGCGCGCACGGGTACAGGTCCTGCTCGACGATGACGAACAGTTCGGCGTCCAGTGTGGACAGTTCCTCGACGATCGACGCGGGGTCGGGCACCCCGGCGGGCGGTTCGACGCACACGCCGCGTTTCACGGCTTCGCCGAACGACAGCCCCTCCGCACTGACCTGCTTCAGCACGTCCGGGTCCATCTGTTTGATGTGGACGTAGCCGACGCGTTCGCCGAACCGGCGGATCAGATCGAGGTTGTCACCACCGCCGTAGGCCACGTGCCCGGTGTCGAGGCACAGGTTGGCGTAGCGGGAGTCGGTCTCGTTGAGGAACCGCTCGATCTCGGGCTGGGTCTGGATGTGGCTGTCCGCGTGCGGGTGCAGGCACAGCCGGACGTCGTAGTCCTCCAGCAGGATCTTCCCCAGCTCGTTGGCGCGGCCGCCGAAGGAGTTCCACTGTTCGGCGGTCAGCTCGGGGCCTTCGGTGAAGTCGCCGGTCTTCTCGTCGCGGTACATCGGCGGGATGAACACCAGGTGGTGCGCTCCCGCCGCCGCGGTCAGCGCGGCGACCTCGCGGGTCGCGGCGAGCATCTCGTCCCACTCCTGCGGCCGGTGCAGCGCGCCGAAAGTGGTGCCGCCGGAGACCTTCAGGCCGCGGGCGGCGACCTCCTCGGCGAGCCGCTTCGGGTCGGTGGGCAGGTAGCCGTAGGGGCCGAGTTCGAGCCAGCTGTACCCGGCGGCCACGAGCTCGTCCAGGAACCGGGTGAACGGAACCTGGTGCGCGTCCTCGGGAAACCAGATGCCCCAGGAGTCCGGGGCGGTGCCGAGGCAGAGGTTCCCGGCTACGGTGCGGGGTTCGGACGTCGTTGTCACTGGTGAATCCTCTCTAGTGCGAGGTAGGGAAAGTGAACGCGGCTTCGACCGACTGCGCGACCTGGGGCCAGCGCGTGGTCACGACCTTGGGCCGGGTGTAGAACCGGACGCCCTCGGGCCCGTGGATCGGGCTGTCCCCGATCAGGGAGTCCTTCCAGCCGCCGAAGGAGTAGTACGACATCGGGACCGGGATCGGCACGTTGACGCCGATCATCCCGACCGTGACCTCGCGCTGGAACCGGCGTGCGGCTTCACCACTGGCGGTGAACAGCGCGGTGCCGTTGCCGTAGGGGTTGTCGTTGATCAGCGCGATGGCCTCGTCGATCGACTCCGCCCGCACGATCGCGAGGACCGGGCCGAAGATCTCCTCGCGATAGACGTCCATCGCCGGGCGCACGTTGTCCACAAGGGACGGTCCGGTGAAGAAGCCTCCCTCGTGGCCCTCGACGGTCAGCCCGCGCCCGTCGACGACAACCGTGGCGCCCTGCTCGGCCGCGCTCACGACAGCGTTCTCGACGCGCTGTTTCGCGGCGCCGGTGACCACCGGGCCCATCTCGCTCGACGGGTCGTCGCCGGGGCCGACCTTGACCTCGCGGGCCTTGCGGGCCAGCGCGGCGACCAGCGCGTCCGCGGCGTCGCCGACCGCGACGGCCACCGAGATCGCCATGCACCGCTGCCCCGCCGAGCCGAACGCGGCGGCGGTGAGGTGGTTGACGGCGTACTCCAGGTCGGCGTCGGGCAGCACCACCGCGTGGTTCTTCGCCCCGCCGAGGGCCTGGACGCGCTTGCCGGTCGCGGTGGCCCGCTCGTGGACGTACTTCGCGATCGGGGTGGAGCCCACAAAGGACACCGCGGCGATGTCCGGGTGCTCCAGGATCGCGTCGACCGCCACCTTGTCGCCGTGCACGACGTTGAACACACCGTCCGGAAGCCCGGCTTCGGCGTACAGCTCGGCGACCAGGTTCGACGCCGACGGGTCGCGCTCGCTGGGCTTGAGCACGAAGGTGTTGCCGGTGGCGATGGCCACCGGGTGCATCCACAGCGGCACCATGATCGGGAAGTTGAACGGGGTGATCCCCGCGCACACGCCCAGCGGCTGCCGGAAGCTGAACACGTCCACGTCGCGCGAGACCTGGTCGGAGTAGCCGCCCTTGAGCGCGTCCGCGATGCCGCAGGCGTACTCGACGACCTCGCGGCCGCGGACGATCTCACCGCGCGCGTCGTCGACCACCTTGCCGTGCTCGGCCGAGATCAGCTTCGCGAGTTCGGTCTCGTGCTTCACCAGCAGCTCGCGGAAGGCGAACATCACCCGCGAGCGCCGGCTGAGCGAGGCGCTGCCCCACTCCTCGAACGCCTTGCCCGCGGCGGCGACCGCGGTGTCCACATCGGACGTCTCGGCGAGCAGGACCTTCGCCCGTTGCGCACCGGTCGCGGGGTTCCAGACCGGGGCTGTCCTGGTCGAGCCCGCCGTGGTGGCGGCCCCGTTGATCCAGTGTTCGATGGTCTTCACGGTTCTCCTAGAGATAGTGCCGCTGACCGCGCTTGGCGGCCGCGTAGTCTTCGCGGGCCCGGCGGGTGCTGTCCAGTTCGGACACTTCGCTCACCGGGACGTCCCACCAGCCGGATCCCGGCGGGTTGGGGCCGTACAGATCGGTCTCCACGTGCACCACAGTGGTCCGCGTCGAGGCCTTGGCCTTCTCGACGGCGCTGCGGAACCCGTCCACGGTGGACGCGGTGAGCACGTCGGCGCCGAGGCTGGCCGCGTTGGCCGCCAGGTCGACCGGCAGCACCCCGCCGTCGAGCCGGCCTTCCGAGCCGCGATAGCGGTACTGGGTGCCGAAGCGTTGCGAGCCCAGGGATTCCGACAGGGAGCCGATCGAAGCGAACCCGTGGTTCTGCACGAGCACCACGATCACCTTGAGCCGCTCCGAGATCATCGTGACGATCTCCTGGGCCATCATCAGGTACGAGCCGTCGCCGACCAGCACGAACACTTCACGGTCCGGCGCGGCCAGCTTGGTGCCGAGCCCGGCCGCGACCTCGTAGCCCATGCAGGAGTAGGCGTATTCGACGTTGTACGCCTTGGGATCCCGGGCGCGCCAGAGCATCTGGAGGTCGCCGGGCATCGATCCGGCCGCGTTGATCACCACGTCCCGGTCGTCGACCAAGTCGTTCAGGGCGCCCAGGATCTCCGTCTGCGCGGGCAGCCGGCCGGTGCTCTGTTCTCCGGCGAAACAGGCGTCGGTGGTCCGCTTCCAGTCCTCGGCGAGCAGCCACGTACGCGTCCGGTAGGCCTCGTCGACCTGCCAGCCGCCGAGTTTTCCGGACAGGGCCTCGAGGCCGGCCCTGGCGTCGGCGATCAACGGGACCGCCGAGTGCTTGACCGCGTCCAGCCGGGCGACGTTCAGGTTCACGAACGCGACGTCCGGGTTGCCGAAGACGGTGTGGCTGGCGGTGGTGAAGTCGCTGTACCGGGTGCCGATGCCGAGCACGACGTCCGCCTCGGCGGCCAGCGCGTTCGCCGCCGCCGTGCCGGTCGAGCCGAGACCGCCGACGGCGCACGGGTGATCCCACTGGACCGCGCCCTTGCCCGCGTGGGTGTCCGCGACCGGGATGCCGGTCGCCTCGGCGAACGCCCGCAGCTGCTCGGTCGCCTGCGAGTACACCGCTCCCCCGCCCGCGACGATCAGCGGCTTGCGCGCGGTCCGCAGCAAGGCGACGGCCCGGTCCAGTGCCGCGGGCTCGGGCACCGGACGGCCAATGGACCAGACGCGGCGGCGGAAGAACTCCTCGGGCCAGTCGTAGGCCTCGGCCTGCACGTCCTGCGGCAGGCACAGCGTCACCGCGCCGGTCTCCGCCGGGTCGGTGAGCACGCGCATCGCGGCGAGCGCGGCCGGGACCAGCTGTTCCGGGCGGGTGACCCGGTCGAAGTACTTCGACACCGGGCGGAAGGCGTCGTTGACCGTCACGTCCCCGCCGCGGGTGTCCTCCAGCTGCTGCAGCACCGGGTCGGGGCCGCGGGTGGCGAACATGTCGCTCGGCAGGAGCAGCACCGGGAGCCGGTTGGTGGTGGCCAGCGCGGCGCCGGTGATCATGTTGGTCGAACCGGGCCCGGTGGACGCCGTGCAGGCGAAAGCCGCCAGCCGGTCGCGGGTCTTGGCGTAGGCGGCCGCCGCGTGGACCATGCCCTGCTCGTTGCGCGCCAGGTAGTACGGCAGGTCCGCTTCACCGGTCTCGGCCGCTTGGAGCAGGGCCTGGCCGACGCCGGCGACGTTGCCGTGCCCGAAGATGCCGAAACAGCCCGGGATGAGCCGCTGCTCGACGCCGTCCCGCTCGCTGTACTGATTCGCCAGGAAACGCACGAGGGCCTGGGCGGTGGTGAGCCTCATCGCGGTCCCCCGAACGGCAGCCGCGCGTCGGCGGCCTGGCCTTCCCAGCTCTGCCGGACCCAGCCGTGGGCCGGGTCGTCGCAGATGAGCCAGGCACGGTCCGTGCCTGGCCCGGCCATCACGTTGAGGTAGTACAGGTCGTAACCCGGCGCGGCCATGGACGGCCCGTGCCAGCCGTGCGGGATGAGCACCACGTCGCCGGAGCGGACCTCGGCGAGCACGTCGATCGGCCGGTCGTCCGTGCCGTAGACCCGTTGGTAGCCCATGCCGTCCTGGGCGACCTCGAAGTAGTAGATCTCTTCGAGCTCGCTTTCGCCGTCGCGGGCCTCGTCGTGCTTGTGCGGCGGATATGACGACCAGTTGCCGCCAGGCGTCAGTACCTCACAGACCAGCAGCTGGTCGGCGTCGAAGGTTTGCGGCAGGCAGTAGTTGTTGACCTGGCGGCTGCAGTTCCCCGCGCCGCGCAGCTCAGTGGGCACGTTCCCGACCGGCCCGTACCGTGCGGGCAGCCTTTCTTCGCAACGCGCCGACGGCAGGGCGAACCGGCCACCGCCGTCGCTGGTGATGGTCGCTTCGGCGTCTCGTGGCAGGTAGGCGAAGTCGGTCGGCCCGGCGAAGACCCCGGTGCGGCCGGTCAGCTCGAAGGACTCGCCGTCGCAGGTGACGCGGCAGCCGCCGGACAGGGGCAGGACCAGGTGCTCGGCGCCGCCGGTGACGATCTTCACCGAGCCGCCGGAAGGCAGTTCCACCACCCGCAGCCCGGAATAGCCCCAGCCCGCCGACTCGGGTGTCACGACCGTCGCGAAAGGACCATCCATAGTGGACCCGTTGACCAGATGAAGCTTGCTCACAGCAGGCTCACCGCCCGGTCGACCGCGCCGGCGACGCCGCCGTTGGCCGGGTACAGCAGCGAACGGCCGACCACCAGGCCTTGCACGGTCGGCAACGCGAGCGCCCGCTGCCAAGCAGTGAAGGCGGCGTCGGCGTCCTTGACCTCACCACCGAGCAGCAGCACCGGCAGCGTCGACGAGGCCAGCACGCGCTCCATGTCGTCCACCACCGGCAGTTTGAGCCAGGTGCGCGCGGTGCGCCGGCCCAGGCCCGACGCGATGGTGATCGACTTGATCACCGCGTCCGGGGTCAGGTCGTTGCGGACCCGGCCGTCGGCCCAATGCGACAGGAACGGCTCGACCATGGCGATCAGCTCACGGTCGTTCAGCTCGTCCACCGCCCGCGCGGAATTCTCCAGCACCGACGCGGTAGCCGGGTCGTCGAGCGCGATGCGCGTGAGCATCTTGCCCCCGTCGAACCCCATGGCGGCGATGGCCTCGGCGTCGTAGCCGGTGAAGCGGTCGTCGATCTCGAAGGACGACCCCGCGAGGCCGCCGCGGTTCATCGAGCCGAACACGCTCTTGCCGTCCAGCACGCCGAGCAGCAGCAGGTCTTCGAGGATGTCCGCGGTGCCGAGCACCCCGGTCACGCCGGGCCGCTCCAGCGCGACGCACAGCCGGTCCAGCAGCTCACCACGGTCGGCCATCGCCGACGGGTCGCCCCCGACGGCGTTCGCGCCCCGCGCCGGGTGGTCGGCGGCGATGACCATCGCCCGGCCGTTGTCACCCAGCACGGACTTCGCCTTGACGCGGCGCGCGGCGGCTTCGGCGATCGCGCCCGGATCCTGGATCCGCGTCGTGACGATCCGGCTGACTGTTTCAGACACTGGTGACCTCTTCGAGCTTCTCGAGAACCTGGGCTTCGGTGGGCATGGCGTCGGAGCACGCGAGCTCCCCCGCGACGTGCGCGCCCGCCGCGTTGGCGAACTCGACGGTCCGCCGGGTGCTCCACCGGGACAGCAGGCCGTGGCAGAGCGCGCCGCCGAAGGCGTCACCGGCGCCGAGACCGTTGACGACCGTGACCGGCACGGGCGGCACCTCGACGGCGCCGTCGTCGTCCACGGCCAGCACCCCGCGCGGACCCTGCTTGACCACGGCGAGGGAAATGCCCTTTTCCCGCAACGCTTTCGCGGCTTCATACGGGTCGCGGACACCGACGGCGGTCTCGCACTCGTCGAGATTGCCGGCGGTCACGGTGACGAGGTCGAGGGCCCGGCCGACCCATTCACGGGCCTGCTCGCGGGAGTCCCAGAACATCGGCCGGTAGTCCAGGTCCAGGACGGTGATGCCGCGTTTCGCCCGGGCTTCGAGCGCGGCCAGGGTCGCCGAACGGCTCGGCTCCGCGCACAGACCGGTGCCGGTCACCCAGAAGATGTCCGCGTCGCGCACGGCGTCGAGGTCCAGCTCGTCGACGCGGATGTCCAGGTCCGGGGCCTTCGGCGCGCGGTAGAAGTACAGCGGGAACTCGTCCGGCGGGAAGATCTCGCAGAACGTCACCGGGGTGGGCAGCCCGGGCGACTCGCCCACGAACCGGTCGTCGACGCCGTAGCCCGTCAGCGCCCGGCGGACGAATCGGCCGAACGGGTCGGCGCCCACCTTCGTCACGACGGCCGACCGGCGTCCGTAGCGGGCCGCCGCCACGGCGACGTTGGTCGGGCTGCCGCCGAGGAACTTGCCGAATGAGGTGACCTCCTCCAGCCCGACGCCGATCTGCTCGGGGTAGATGTCCACCCCGGTCCGGCCCATGGTCAGCACCTCGAACGGTCGTTCGGGTTCCACGTGCACACCTCCGCTTCGTCGCGGTACCGCTCCGACTTCTGACTGTCGCGCTCTACTAGCGCGCTCTAGTTGCCGGAACTATGCTGGCCTTCACCGGCTGGTGTCAAGAGCCTGGAACAATCCGGGGCGAAGCCCGGCACACCCTGAGGGAAGCGAGCGCAGGTAGTGCGAGAACCAGATCCGAACGGCAGGGCACCGCGCCCGACCATGGCGGATGTCGCCGCGAAGGTAGGCGTTTCCCGCGCGCTGGTGTCCCTCATTTTCCGCGACCAGCCGGGCGCCAGCAAGGAAACCCGCGACCGCGTCTTCGCCGCCGCCGAGGAGCTGGGCTACCACCCGGACAACGCCGCCCGCCTGCTCGCCCGGGGCCGCAGCCGCACCCTGGGCGTGGTGCTGACCGTGCACCAGCCGTTCCAGGCCGATCTCGTCGAAGGCATCTACCCCGAGGCCGAGCGCCTCGGCTACGACGTCCTGCTGTCGGCGAGCGCGCCCGGCCGCGATGAGGCGAAGTCGGTCGAGGCCCTGCTCAGCCACCGCTGCGAGGCGCTGATCCTGCTGGGCCCGACGTCCGACTACCGGTATCTCGACGAGCTCGGGCACCGGACGGTGGTCGCCGTCATCGGGCGCCGGCTGCCCGGCGCGCGGGTGGACAGCGTGCACACCGCCGACACCAAGGGCGTCCGCCAGGCGATCGACTACCTCGTCGAGCTGGGCCATCGCGAGATCGTGCACATCGACGGCGGCAAGGACCCCGGCTCAGCCGACCGGCGGCGGGCGTACCGCGCGGCGATGCGGCGGCACAAGCTGGCCGACCGGGTCATTCCCGGCGCGCACAACGAAGACGCGGGAATGGCGGCCGGGCGGCTCCTGCTCGAGGAGAAGCAACTGCCGACAGCGGTCTTCGCGAGCAACGACCGCTGCGCGATCGGGCTCATGCACACCCTCGGCCGCGCCGGGCTGGACACGCCGAAGGACCTGTCCGTGGTCGGCTACGACGACAGCCACCTGTCGCACTTCTCCCACATCGACCTCACCACCGTCCGCCAGGACGCCGACAGCCTCGCCGAACACGCGGTCCGCGCGGCCATCACCCGGCTCGACGACAGCACCGTCGCCCCGGGCGAGATGGTGCTCGACCCCAAACTCGTCGTGCGCGGTACCACCGGGCCGCCGGGGGAACGCCCGACGAAGGTGGGGAAAAACTTGTCATAACGCCACAATTCTCGTGTCATAGTCACCATGACTGTCCCGCACTCACCGCTGAGACCGGCCGACAGCCGTGCGCTGGTCATGCCCGTCTTGGTCCAGCGCAGTGGGCTGCTGGAGGCGGTGGCCGACGGGCTTCGCGCCGGGGGCCAGGTCGTTCTGCACGGCCCCGCCGGCATCGGCAAGTCCACCGTGCTCGACGCTGTCGCGGCTGCGGCCAGGGAGCGTGGCGACGTCGTGGTGCGCCTGTACCCAGAGCCGGCTGACCGGGAGTTGCCGTTTTCGGCCGTCGCGGATCTCTTCGCCGCCTTGCCCGAGACCGAGCTGCCGGCTGGGCAGGCGGCCGCGGTTGCCACCGTGCTCCGCCGCACCTCGGCCGACGGCCAAGGGGTGGATCCGCTGGCCGTCCGGTTCGCGTTGACCACGCTGCTCGCTGCCGCGGGCTCGGTGCTGCTCACCATCGATGACGCCCGATACCTGGATCCGGACAGCGCGGGCACGCTGCGTTATGCGCTGCGCAAGGTGCCCAAGGTCGGGGTGCTTGTGGTCGGCCCCGCGACCGGCCTCGGCGGCTTCGACCAGGTCGACGTGACGGTGCCGCCGATGGACGGCGACGAAATCGCCGAACTGCTGGCCGCCGAAGGTGTCCCCTACCGGCTCGCCTGGACTATCCACCGGCTCAGCGGCGGGTTCCCCACCTTGGCCAAGGAGCTGGGACGGTCGGAGGACGGTGCCGCGACCGAGCTCGCCAGGGCGTGGATAACCCAGGTGTCTCCCCAGGTCAGGGCCACATTGCTAGTCGCGGCGCTGGCCAGTGCGCCGACCTTGCGGCTGCTGCGGCGCGCGTGCGGGCCGACGGGGGAAACCGACGTAAAGGCCGCCACCGCGGCCGGGCTGCTCACCCTGGACGGCGGTGAGCCACGGTTCACCGCCGAGATCCTGCCCGCCACACTCGTCGCCGACAGTGACTGGGCGCAGCGCGCCGCGGCCCATGCCGCCTTGGCCGAGACCGTCGAGGAGCGCAAACAGGCCGTCTACCACCGGGCGATGACCGTTGACGAGCCGGATCTGACGATGGCTGCCGAGCTGGAAGAGGCGGCGGAGGACGCCGTCCGCCTCGGTGACTGGTCCACCGCGGCGGAGTTCGGTTGGCTCGCCGCGGAGCGGACGCCGGCGTCACAGCCCCAGGTGCGGCTGGAACGGCTGGTCGCGGCGGCCACCCGGGCCGGTCGGGCGGGGCGTCTGGACCTCGCTCGCCGCGCGGCCGATCAGGCGTTGGCGAACGACGATTCCGCCGACACCGGGGTCCGGGTGCGGCTGGCTGTTGTCGACGCCTCGGGCCAGGCTCTCGACGAATGCGGTGAACTGCTGGCCGAGGCCGAGGTGATGGCCGGTGAGGACGCGGCGTTGCTGGCAAGTGTGCTGGTGCGGCAGGCGATCAGGGCCAACCTGGCCGACGGGGACCCGGTGCGCGCGCGGGCCGCCGCCGCCAGAGCCGCCGTGCTTGCCGCTCGCGGGGCCGACGCCAGTACGGAGGTCATGGCGCTGACCATGCAGGCGAGGATGGAACGGGTGCTGGGAGATCCGGCCGCGCGGCAGACCTTGGACCTGGCGCTGAACGTACCGGGTCAGCCCGAACCGGTGGACCTGGACAACTCGCCGCGCTTCCTCGCCGCTCGGCACGCGTTTTTCGACGATCGGCTCGATGTGGCGCGCTCGCTGTTGCTGCCGCTGCTGCCCGCGGCCCGGCAGGCGGGGGCGACCGAGTACGTGGAGATCTGCCGCAGCCTGGCCGAGGTCGAGGCCAGGGCGGGCCGGTGCGCGGACGCCCTGGAGTACGCGCGGCGTGCCGTCGCCACGACGAGCCGGCTCGGTCTGTCGCCGGGCCCGAGCTGGTACACCGCCGCCGTCGCGGAGACCGCGGGCGGCACCTTCGCGCGGGCCGCCGAGTATGCGCGGCACGGCGTCGAGGCGTCCCATCAGGAGCGGGACCGGGTGTTCCAGTCCCGGAATCTGCACGCGCTCGGGCTGATCGAATTGGTGACCGGTGAGCCGGCCCGCGCGGTGGAGATTCTGCGGCAGGTCAGCCAGGCGGAAGCCAGCCAGCAGGTCGCCGACCCCGCGTTGCTGCGCTGGCACGGGGACTTCGCCGAGGCACTGGCCGCGACCGGCGCGGTGGCCGAGGCCCGTGCGTTGATCGACGAGGTGCGTCGCCAAGCCGAGTTCCTCAGTCAGCAGGGGGTACTGGCTGTTCTCGATCGTTCTTTGGCCACTTGTCTTGCGGCAGAAGGAGATACAACCGGCGCACTGACACTGCTGTCCACTGTGGAGGATCGATTCGACCGGCTTCCCCTGGAACGGGGGCGGACCTTGATGGCGATCGCCAAGGTGGAGCGCCGGAAACGACGCTGGGCCGCGGCACGAACCGCGCTGGAGGCCGCGGCGGAGGTATTCGCCGAAGCCCACGCCCGGCCCTGGCGCGAGCTGGCCGTCGCGGCGATCGGCCCCGCCCCCGGCGTCGGCGGCTCGGAACTGACCGCGGCCGAACAACGGCTGTGCGACCTGGTCGCCCAGGGCGCGAGCAACCAGGAGGCCGCGGACCGGAGCTTCCTGAGCGTCAAGACGGTCGAGGCGACGCTCACCAGGATCTACCGCAAACTGGGCGTCTCGTCTCGAACGCAGCTGAGCAATCTGCGCCACGCACAGTAAACGCGGGCGACCCCGTGGTCCCGCCGCTCGGTGTGGAGCAGCGGGACCACGGGTCAAGCACGGGTCAGAATCGCCGATCCGCGAATCCGTCCGGCGAGGTCGCCGTCGCTCCGCCGGTTTCCAGGGTCAGATCCCACTTCTCGAGCGCTTTCCCGACCGGCTGGAAGATCGAGTCCTGATCCGATCCGCCGCAGCTCGACGAGCCACCGGAGTGGATGCCCACCGCTTGGGTGTCGGCCACCCACGCGCCGCCGGAATCGCCGGCCTGGGAGCAGGCGGAGGTGATGGTCAAGCCGTTGATCACCAGGCCGCCGCCGTAATCGATGGACTGGTCGACGTCGGTGACCGTGCCGCACTGCCAGTGCGAAGTGTTCCCGGAGTGACAGACCGACTGGCCCTTGACCGCCTCGGCGGAACCGCTCACCGTCACGTCGCCGTTGCCCCAGCCGTTGACCGTCGAACTCAGGTCCCACCCGGACTGGTCGACGTCGATCAGGCCGAAATCCCCCTCCGCGGCGTTGACGCTGTGGTCGCCCCCGGCGTTGGAGGTGCCGATCCGGTTCTGCTGGCCGCTGGCCCCGTAGGCGGGCTGATCGGCGTCGTTCGTGCAGTGACCGGCGGACAGGAAGTGTTTCCCACCACCGGAATCGGTCACCGGGAACGCGACCGAGCAGTTGCTTTCAGCGCCCGGCCACCAGGGGTTGCCGCCCTCGACGGTCCCGCTCTGCTGGACCGGTGAGGACGACTTCTCGACGACCTTGACCAGGTCGCCCAAGGTCCGGGCCTTGGAGAGGAACGCGTCCGTGGCGGGGGTTTTGACCAGCTTGTTCACGGTGATGACCACGGTGTTGTCCGTCGCGTCGATGCCCCAGCCGGTGAGCCCGGGATAACCCTTTCCGGCCAGTTTCGACAGGGTCCCGGCGATCCGGTCCAGCTCCGCCTTGCTGTGCCGCACGAGTTTGGGCACTGCGCCCAGCGCGGTGACTTCGGCGGCGGCGGCCTGATCGGTCACCGCGACGGCGAGCGAGCCGGCGCCCGCGTCGAACCAGTAGCCGGCCTGGGCGGCTCCGAGCCGCTGGCGGACCTGCGTGGCCACGGTGACCGCGGTGGCCTCCTGGCCCAGCCGGGTCCGGGCCTGGGCGGCGGTCAGGCCGAGGTCGCGTTGCATCGCGGCGAGCATCCCGGGCGGGGTGTTGTCGCGCGCCGTGCTGGCGGCCGCCGTGGGAATCGCGCCGGCGGCGGCCAGCACCGTGGCCAGGGTGCCGAACGCGGCCAGGCAGTTACGAGACAGTCTCATGCCGGTGTCCTTCCGATGGGGTGACACCAGCGTGTGCCGGACGCGTCGGCCGAAGAATCGGGGAATCCCCTTGTCATCGCCGGCTTGGCTTCATTGCACGGGTAACGATCGGCAGGCGAGGGTTTTCCCCGATGCTCGAGGGTGGTGGCCGTTCCTATTCTCGGGCTCAGTGCCGACCGGCGCTGTCCCCCCTTTATGCCGCTCAGGCTGTTGATTGAGAGAATTCGATGCGCAAACTTCTGCCGGCCGCACTGGGCACGTGTGCGGCCCTGTTCGCCCTGGCCGCACCGGCGTCCGCGGCCCAGCCGGCCATCATCGGTGGCGGCGACGCGACCGAAACGTACTCGTTCATGGTTTCCTTGGACAATGGCTGCGGCGGCAGCCTGGTTTCGCCGCAATGGATCGTGACGGCTCATCACTGTGGCGACGCGTCACAGGGACGGATCGGTTCGGTGGACCAGAATTCGGGCGGCGAGGTCGGCCGGATCGACAACGTCGTGACCAAGCCGGGCACCGATCTCACCATGATGCACCTGACCCGCCCGGCGCAGGCGGCGCCGGTCCCGATGGCACAGTCCAACCCCGGCGAAGGCACCACGGCCCGGCTGATCGGCTGGGGCTGCACCACGTGGCCCGGATGCGGCACGCCGTCCACCCTGCAGCAGATCGACCTGACCGTCCTGGCGAGCAGCGCGTGCGCCGAGGGCGGCGGAGCCGCGGGCGACGTCTGCGTTTCCGGCGACCAGGCGCATTCCGCGTGCCACGGCGATTCCGGCGGCCCGGCCGTCGTCGGATCCACGGGCAACTGGACGCTGGTCGGCGAGACCCACGGCCCCGGTGACAACCAGGGCGAATGCGCGACCAGCACCCTCTACACCGGGATCGCCCAGCACTTGGCGTGGATCAACCAGCAGATCGGCGGCTGAACCGGCAGGGCCGCACCGAGTTCCGGGCCTACGCGTCTTCCAAGCTCTGCAACCTGCTCACCGCTGGTCCGCGGGAAACTGAAATGGCCCGATCCGTCCCGGCTGGCCCAGAGCGACGACGCGATGACCAGCCTGTGGCAGGCGAGTGCCTCGCTCGTGGGTATGAACCCTGCGCCCGGCTGACGGATCAGCCAGGGCCTTCCAAAGCGAGCAGCACAGTACGGAGATCGTCGTTGAGCCGGCGCTGCGCCGAGGAGTCCAGAGAGGACAGCAACGCCTGCTCGGTCTCGCTCTTGACGCCGAAGACCTCCAGCGCCCGCTTCTCCCCCGACGGGGTCAGCGTGACCAGGACCGAGCGGCGGTCCTCCGGGTCGAAGTCCCGGACGACCCAGCCGTTGCGCTCCAGCTTGCTGACCCGGTTGGTGACCGCGCCCGAGGTGAGTTGCAGTTGCGCCATGAGCGCTCCCGCGCTGAGCCGGTGTTCGGGTTCGGTGCGGATGAGGCATGCGAGGAGCTCCAGCTCCCACAGCTCGATGCCGTGCGGCGCGAGTTCGCGTTTGATCTCGGTTTCCAGCCGGTGGGCCAGCCGGCGCACCCGGTAAGCGAGTGCCTTGGCCTGGGTGACGTCCGGATCGTTCCGGCCCGCGATGACCTCGATCATCCCGTCCACATAGTCCTGTTGTCCCGGGCTCGCCGCCATCGTCCCATCCTAACCGTGAACGCCGGGAATCTTGGCGTTCACCACTGCTCGGCGCCGGCTTCGATTACCCGGCACCGAGCCTGGCCGGTGCGGGACTGGCGCTGATCGGGCTCGTTCTCGCGTGGGTGCCGAGCCGCTGGAGCGTGTTGATGCGCAGCTGCACCGGGGGGATGACCAGCCCCGAGGCCAGGCCGACCGGCCCGACGCCGGCCAGGGAAGTGAGCGTGGGGGTGATGTACGAGTAAGTGGCGAACACCCCCGCGAAGCCGAAGGTCCCGACGGCGAGGGTGAGCAGCACGGCCGGCCGGGTGAAGGCCCGCAGCTCCGGGCGCACCCGGACCGGCGGGTGGCCGCGGTCGGCCGGCACCAGCACCACGATGCCCAGGACGGCGAGCAGGCCGAGCACACCGATCAGCGCGAGCGCGAGCCGCCAGCTGACCGCGTTGCCGAGCGCGGTGGCCGCGGGGACCCCGATGATGTTCGCGACGGTGAGGCCGGTGAACATCATCGAAATCGCCCGCGCCTCGCGTCCTTTGCCGACCAGCCCGGTCGCGACCACCGAGCCGACGCCGAAGAACGCGCCGTGCGGCAGGGCGGTCAGCACCCGGGCGGCCATGAGCCAGCCGTAGCCGGGGGCGGCGGCCGCGGCGAAATTGCCGACCGTGAAGATCACCATCATGGCCAGCAGCAAGCGTTTGCGGCTGAACCGGCCCGACACCGCCGTCAGCAGGGGCGCACCGATCACGACGCCGAGCGCGTACCCGGTGATCAGGTAACCGGCCTGCGAAATCGACACGTGCATTCCGTCGGCGACCGCGGGCAGCACGCCCATCATGGCGAACTCGGTCGCGCCGATGCCGAAAGCGCCGAGGGCCAGCGCGAACAGAGCGGCCGGCATCACCACGCCCCGGCGGGAACCGGGTGGTCAGGGCTGGTCCACGCGGTGATCACGTCGGAGAGCCCGGCGGCTGAAGGCGCGGCGTGCGCGATGTACCCGTCCGGTCGGATCAACGCCGCGCGCACGTCGTGCCACGCTGCGCGCCGGGGTCCGGTGGGAAGCGGCGCGGCGCGGACCTCGACGTGCGCGGCAGTGAGCCCCGCGAGCGAGCCATCCGCGGTGAAGTCGAGGAGCAGGAACCGATCCGGGCGTAACGCACGCAGGAGTGTGCCCTGCGCCAACGCCAGATCCGGCGCGCGCGTACCGATCAGCGGATGGGCGCCGTTCGGCCGCGGGTAACTCACCGCCAGTCCGGAAAGGACACCGGCCAGCTGCCGGCTGACCTCGCCGCCCTGGGCGATGAAGCCGCTGAAAAGGTCGCGCAGGGCCGCCCCGGCCGGGCTGAAGGTGTGCATCAGGGCGTCCTGCGCCTGGGTGCCTGCGACGAGCTGCGCCGCGACCGGGCGCCGCTCGGCGTCGTACCCGGCCTCCCCGTCGGTCACGTGTTTCGGCGCCCAGCCCCGCACCTCGGCGGCCAGTTTCCAGGCGAGGTTGGTGGCGTCCTGCAGCCCCACGTTGAGGCCCTGGCCACCGGCAGGCAGGTGCACGTGCGCCGCGTCGCCGGCGAGCAGGACGCGGCCGGCGCGGTACGTCGCCGCGTGCCGGCCGGCGTTGCTCGACCTGGACAGCCAGGACGGGCTGTGCGCGCCGAAGTCCCGGCCGCAGATGGCGGTGAGCGTCTCGCGCAGTTCCGCGAGGGTGAGCGGTTCGGCTTGCCGGCGCCGAACCTCCACTGAGGACAGTCCGACGTCGGCGGCCTTGACGCCGAAGACGCGCGTCGTGGTTTCCGTCAGCGGGAACACACTGGTGTGACCGGCCTGCTGCCAGTAGTGCACGGCGCGCCCGACGGGCTCCGCCAGCTGCACGTCGGCGGCGAAACCGATCTGATCCGGTGCGGTACCGGGGAAATCGATGCCGGCCGCCTTGCGCACCAGGCTGTGCGCGCCGTCCGCGCCGATCAGGAACCGCGCCGGGTGCCAAGTCTCCCCGACACGGACGCGGACCTCGTCCGCCGACTGCGCCACCTCGACCACCTCGGCGCCGTAGTGCACCGGGACGGACCTGGCGCGCAACAGGCCGGCGAGAGCCAGTTCGGTATGCCATTGCGGGATCTGCAGCACAAACGGGAACGCCGTGTCGAGGTCGCGGTAGTCGACCCGGTCCGGCAGCGTCGCGAAGTGCGTGTCCGGAACCTGCCTTCCCTCCGCCACCAGCACCTCGCTGAGCCGGCGGCCGTCGTCGCCTTCGAGCATGGTGAGCACCTCGAGCGTGCGCGGATGCATGGTCGAGCCGCGGGACTGCCGGCTGGGCCCGGTGTTGCGCTCGTACACCTCCACGCGAACGCCGGCCGCGTCCAGCAGCGCGGCGGCCATCAACCCGACAGGACCGCCGCCGACCACGATGACGTCCATCGTCCTGCTCCCTTCGTCGGTGAATTTCTCTCAACATGAAGATAATGAATGTTGGCCGATTGGGCAAGGGCTGGCCCACAAGGAGATGGGGGCGGAAATGACTACCGACCTCGCCGGCGTCCCACGAACCCGGACCCCGCGCCCTACTCCCCCGAGGAGGCCGGCGTCGGCCCGGAAGCAGTGAACAGCGCACGGACCGCGGCGTGGATCCGGGCGGCGACCGCGCCGGCGTCGGACGCGTCGAACTTGCCGTCGAGGTGCAGGAAGGCCAGGCCGTGCACCAGCGCCCACGCGGCGGTCGACAGCGCCTCCGACTCGGCGCCGGGAAACGCCCGCCCGACGATGCCGCTGACGTAATCAGAGATAACGGCTGTCGCGGCGAGGCGTTCGGCACTGCCCGGATCACAGGGCTCCACGAACATCACCCGGAACAGCGCCGGATGGTCGAGGGCGAACCGGACGTACGCGACGGCGACCGCGGCCAGATCCTCCGGCGTCGAGGGCTCGGGGTGCGCCTCGTTCAGCTTCGCGCCGAGCTCGCCGTAACCCTCCGTCGCGACCGCGGAGACCAAGGCATCCCGATCGGCGAAGTGACGATAGGGCGCCGTCGCGGAAACGCCGGCCCGCCGCGCCACCGCCCGCAGCGACAGCGCCGCGCTGCCGTCCTCTTCGAGCAACTCTCGCGCCGCGCGCAGGCAGGCGGCGCGCAGGTCGCCGTGGTGGTACCTGTCACCCGACTTGGGCATGGATCACTCTCGTTCAATGTTGACGGTGCTCACATCCCGGCCTAATGTGAGCGTTGTACACATCGTAGCCGACCCAGAGGACACCTACGGAAAGCGAAGTGCTTGTCATGCGGGGATACGTGTTGACCCGTTACGGAAAAGCGGACGCGATGGAGATGCGGGAGGTCGCCGAACCTGCCCCCGGCGCCGGCCAGGTCCTCATCCGGGTCCGCGCGGCCGGGCTGAACCCGGTCGACTACAAGGTGCGTGACGGCCGGCTGCGGCTGATGACCCGGTTCGAGCTGCCGCAGGTCGCGGGCAGCGAGCTGGCCGGCGTCGTGGAGGGACTCGGCTCGGGCAGTAGCCGGTTCGCCGTCGGGGATCGGGTGTACGCCCGGGTGGACAAGACGAAGCTCGGTGCCTACGCCCCGTACGCGGTGGTCGACGAAGGCTTCGTGGCGAAGATGCCGGAGTCCCTGGATTTCGCCGAGGCCGCCGGGCTTCCCCTGGCCGGGCTGACCGCGCTGCAGGCGCTCCGTGACGAGCTGGCGGTCTCCCCGGGCGACCGGTTGTTCATCTCCGGCGGCGCCGGCGGGGTCGGCACCCTCGCCATCCAGCTGGCCACCTGGATGGGCGCGAAGGTCGCCACCACCGCGTCGCCTCGTGGTGAGGAACTGGTGCGCTCCCTGGGCGCCGAGACGGTGATCGACTATCGGACGCAGAAGTTCAAGGACGTCCTGAGCGGCTACGACGGAGCGCTCGACCTCACCGGCGGGCCGGACCTGGCGGACAGTTTCACGATCCTCAAGCCGGGGGCCAAGACCGTCTCCATCGCCGGAATCCCCTTACCGGCCAACGTGAAGGACGACGACACGCGACCGCTGTTTCCCACCCTGCTGCGGATCCTGAGCGCCAAGACCGTTTGGCAGGCCCGGCGAAGCGGCGTCGGCTACCGCTACATGTTCATGCACCCCAGCGGGGAAGACCTCGACCTGCTGGCAAGCCTCGTCGACAGCGGCCGGCTGAAGGCCGTGCTCGACCGGGTCTTCCCGTTCGAACAGATCGCCGACGCCTTCGCGTACCTCGAGCAGGGGCGGGCGAAGGGCAAGGTCGTCGTCCGGCTGTGACCTGGCCTTCTCCACCAGAGAGGTGTGCGGTTCCAGCTCGCGGACGCCGCGCGCTTCGCCCAGCGAGTCGGGTTCGAGCCGCAGCGCCTGGGCGATCCGTGACTCGAAGACTCGTGAGTGGCTATGACGGTTAGAACCGTCATAGCCACTCACGAGTCTTGAAACTGGCAACCCGCGCCTACGCCGAGCGAATCCTCCTGGGCCTCGACGCACGCCCGGTCGCCACCGGACCGGTCGAGCACGCTCCGGCCGCGCTGCCCGAGGACGGGGCCGGCCTGCGCGCGGCGCTGCAGACGTTCGCCTCGCGGTGGGAGCCGGGCTTCTCCGCCGGTGCCGGACCGCGCTACCTGGGATTCGTCACCGGCGGCACGACCCCGGCCGCGCTCGCGGGCGACTGGCTGACCGCGGCGCTGGACCAGAACGCGCACGGCGCGGTCGGTTCCTCCGCCACCGCACTGGAACGGGAGGCCGTCTCGTGGCTCGGCGCCCTGTTCGGGCTGGACCTGCCAGGAGCCTTCGTCACCGGCGCGACGATGTCGAACCTGGTCGGGCTGGCCACCGGCAGGGAATGGCTCGGCTCGCTCTCCGGCGGCTCCGTCGCGGAAGACGGGGTGACCACGCCGATCCGCGTGTTGTCCGGAGCCCCCCACTCCAGCATCGCCAAGGCCTTGTCGGTGCTGGGCATCGGCCGCAGGCACCTCGTCCCGGTGGCGACCCTGCCGGGCCGCGAGGCCGTCGACCCGGCCGCGCTGGAACGCGAACTCGCCGCCGGACCGGCCATTGTGGTCGCCAACGCGGGCACCGTGAACACCGTGGACTTCGACGACCTCCGCGCCATCGCCGCGCTGAAGTCCCGCTACGAGTTCTGGCTGCACGTCGACGCCGCGTTCGGCGGTTTCGCCGCGGTCTCCCCCACCTTCGCGCCCCTGCTCGACGGTTGGGCGGAAGCCGATTCGGTCTGTGTGGACCTGCACAAGTGGCTGAACGTCCCGTACGACTCGGCCGTGCAGTTCACCCGTCGGCAGGATTTGCAGCTGCGGGTGTTCGAGAACGTGTCGAGCTACCTCGGCGCACCCGGCGACACACCCGACTTCATGCACCTGACCCCCGAAACCTCCCGACGGCTGCTCGCCTTGGCCGCGTGGTTCGCGCTGGCGGCGTACGGCCGCGCGGGCTACCGGGAAATCGTCGAGCGCAACGTCGCCTGCGCCCGGGAAATGGGCGCCCGGCTGGACCGCGGTCCCCGCTGGCGGCTCCTCGCGCCGGTCCGGTTGAACGTCGTGTGCTTCACCCTCTCCGGCGACGCCACCGCCGAGCAGATCGCGGAAGTCCTCGACGCGGTGACGCGCAGCGGCGAAGCATTCCTGACTCCCACGGTCTATCAAGGCATCCCGGCCGTCCGCGCCGCCTTCAGCAACTGGCGCACCACCGCTGCCGACGTCGATCGTGTCTGCACTGCTCTGGGCACATAATCACCTTCAATATCCGTAATTGGCAACTTCAATGGCTCCGATGCAAAGGTTGATCCGGCATCAACCATTGGAGCCGCCGGTGGCGTTTCCCCGGGCGAGATGCCACAGTTCCCCCATGCCCAATAACGAGGACAAGATCACCAAGGCGCGCGCCGAGTTCGAGCAGCTCGAGGCGCAGATGACCCCGCATGGCAGTGCGCGGGGGTCGCTGTTCGGCAAACCGTGTCTCAAGATCGGGACGAAGTCGTACGCGTGCCAGTTCCGCGACGGGGTGGCTTTCAAGCTGGCGCCGGACCCGCGCGCGGCCGCGCTGGCATTGTCCGGAGCCGAGCTGTTCGATCCCTCGGGGAAGGGGCGTCCCATGAAGGAATGGGTGCAGGTACCGGTGAAGCACGCCGGGAAGTGGGCCGAGCTGGCCCAGCAGGCGCTCGACTACGCCGGCCGGTGAGACAGCGCAAACACCGCAATTCGTGACAGGTTTCCTCGCGGCCGAGCTGCCACACTATGTCCTGCCCAAGGTCATTACACGGAATGGGACGGAGCAGGGATGCCACACCCGTTCGGGTACATGCAGCTGGCGACGGCAGACGTGGACAAGGCGCAGCAGTTCTACGGCGGCCTGTTCGACTGGCAGCTCGAATCCACCGGCGACGCCGAGCACCCGTACATCGAAATCCAGAGCGGGGACGGACCGCCCATCGGCGGAATGATGCCCGCCGCCCCGCAGGCACCGCCGATGTGGGTTCCCTACATTCAAGTGGCCACGGTCGACGGTTTCGTCACACAAGCCAGGGACCTCGGTGCCACGGTGGCCCAGGAACCCACCGAACTGCCCGACCACAGCTGGTACGCCGTGCTCATCGATCCCACTGGCGCGCCTTTCGCCCTGCACGGTCCTCGGAGCTGAATCGCGGAGAACGCTTTTGATATCGGGGAGGGGAAATGGTCCGCCGCCACGCCACATTCATGACCGCGCTCACCGGACTGGTGGCGGTCGGAGCCGGGCTGCTGGCCGGCAGCGCGGGCACGGTCGGAGCCCAGCCGACGGCGCAGGAGAACGCCATCGGGCAGCAGGCGGCCGGGGCGGCGAACCTGCTGGCCCGCGGCCGGTACCTGGCGACGATCGGTGTATGCCAGGCCTGCCACACGCCCCCGAAAGTACCCGCGCAACCGCCGGGGCCCGGAGACCAGGACCAGATCGCCCGCGAACGCGACTTCCGCACGAACCCCGACTGGAAGCAGTATCTCGACGACACCCGGCCCGACGCCGGCGGCGTTCCGTTCATCCTCCGGTTTTCGCCCACCAGCAGCGGAGTCGTGTACAGCCGCAACATCACGCCCGACCTGGAAACCGGGATCGGCAAGTGGTCCGTCGACGACATCGTCCGGGCGCTGCGGACCGGCGAGACCCCCGACGGGCGGGTCCTCTTCCTGTTCGCGCCCCACACCTTCTTCGCCGGCCTGGCCGATTCCGACGCCAGGGCCCTGGCGGTGTACCTCAAGAGCCTGGCGCCGGTGAGCAACCGGATCCCCGATCGCGAACTGCCCTTCCCGCCGCAGCCCGCCGCCCCGGTGCCCCATCCGGCGGATCCACCCACGGGCCCGTCCCGTGAACGCGCCGAGTACCTGCTCGCCGCGGTGGTCGGCTGCAAGGAATGCCATTCGCACAACGAAAACGGGATGCTCCAGGAATTCACCGGAGGCGATCCCCAGGACGCCTTCGTCGGCGTATTCCGCCTCGGCCCGGACCTGCCGTTGCGGACCAGCGAAAAAGGCCTTTCCGCCTTTCCTTACCCTGGCTACGCGGTGCTGTACGGCGGCAATCTCACCAAGTTCGGCGTGGACGGCCCCAGCAAGAACACCTCGGTCTTCGACCTGGTCCGCGCGATGCGCGGGGGCATCGCGGTCGAACCGGACCAGTACGGCCGGCCGCGCCCGCTCGAGCACATCATGCTCTGGCAGTTCTACTCCCAGATGAGCGACGCCGACGCCTATTCCATCGCGTCGCTGGTCAAGCGGCTCCATTATGTACCGCACGACGTGCCGCAGGGCCCGATCCGCTTCGGTGAAGACTGGCGGGCGGCGTTCAAGCAGGTATTCGGCACGGACCCTTCACCACATGATGCGAGTATTTTCGGCAAATAAGTTCCCGACTGAATGAACGGCAAGGGGGCGTCATGTCCGGACCCGCGGAGACCGGTGGCGAACGCTACGCGGAATTGCACTCCCGGTATCAAGCGTTGAGCGAAGAACACGACGAACTCGTGCGGCAGATGGGTGATCAGGTCAAGCCGTTCCCCGATGCCGGGGTGGACGGATTCCTCAGCCACTTCATCATCTCGCTGGAGATCCTGCAGGGCGATCTCGCCGGCCGGGCGATCAACTTCACCATGCCCCCGGCGACGCAGACGGTGTCGAGGTCGGATCCGTTCGTGTACCGGCACGGCGGCCGGAACGAGGTCGAAGTGCCGCTGCCCGAAGGGTGCACGCTGCCCTCGGTCATCCGCGAGGACGACTTCATCACCCGGCCCGAGGGCTACTTCGACGCCGGTCGCCAGGTCGTCTGGATGCAGATCCTCAACCTGGACGCGCGAATGGAGCACGAAGAGCTGGGGCCGATCCGGATCATCCTCGGGGAAACGCTCAAACGCGAGTACCCCGACGTATTCCAGCCCTCGCTCGGTATCGCGCAGGCACTCGGCCGCCGCGGCGGATTCCCGTCGTCGCTGTTCTTCAATCCCTATGCGCTGATCGAAACCCGGTTCGGCGTGTTCCGGGCCATTCACGGAACGCTGGCGTACGGCCGGATCACCGACTTCCCCCCGGTCGGCACCCCGGTGAGCATTCGTGACTGCATTCCGCTGGAGAACGTCGAGGACGTGCGGCGGTCCGGATCGCTGCGCGCCGCCGACGAGTCGATCGAACCGTTCGCGCGGCTGATCGCGCTGTCCCACCCGATCGACGTGCCCATGCAGGTGTCCGGCACCGAGGCGTTCCAGTTCGTCGAGAAGGGGATCGCGGCTGCCGGTTCCACCGGTGGCTAGCGTGGCCGGACCGGGGGACGCGGCCGCGGTGCTCGCCGGGGTGACCCGGATGTTCGGCCACGTCCCGGCCCTGGTCCGGATCGACCTCCGGGTCGAGCGCGGCGAGTTCGTCGTGCTGCGCGGGCCGAACGGCGCCGGGAAGAGCACCTTGCTGCAGCTACTGGGCACGGCGATCTCGCCCACCCTCGGCGGCGGCTCCGTGCTCGGATTCGACCTGGTGCGAGGACGGTCCGCGATCCGGGCGCGGACCGAACTGCTGGGGCATCACACCAGGTTGTACGAGGAGCTGACCGCCGCGGAGAACCTGCGGTTCGTCTGCCGCCTGCGAGGGCGCGGCCCCGGGGCCATCCCGGCCGCGCTCGAGCGAGTCGGCATGACGAGGACGGCGGACGAGCGCGTGCGGGGTTTCTCGCCCGGGATGCGCCAGCGCCTCGCACTGGCCAGGCTGCTCGTCGTCGATCCGGAGCTGCTGCTGCTCGACGAGCCCTTCGCCGCTTGTGATCAGGAGGCGAAAGCGCTCGTCGAGGACATCATCCGGGAGCTGCGCCTCGCCGGCCGGACGGTGGTGCTGGCCACGCACGACCACGAGCGGCTGCTGCGCCCGGACCGCGTGCTGTGGCTCGCGGCCGGCCGCCTGGTCCGGCCCGACCGGGCACCCGCGGTGGCCGGCGCTCCGGCTGCTGGAGGTGCGTGATGGGCCAGCTGGCCGGCGCGGCCGTGATCGTCGCCAAAGACCTGCGGGTCGAACTGCGCGGACGGCATGCCGCCGTGCTCGTCGGGCCGTTCGTGGCCACCCTGGTGGTCGCCTTCGGCCTGTCGCTCGGCCCGGGCGGGGCGGCGGTGGAACGGCTCGCGCCGGGTCTGTTATGGCTGACCGCCCTGTTCGGCGCGGTGCTGCTGTGCCGCCGCGCGTACGAAATCGAGTTCGACGACGACGCCATGCTCGGGCTGCTGCTGGCGCCCGGCCCGAACTCCGCCGTCTACCTCGGCAAGGCGATCGCCATCGCGATCCAGCTCGCGGTACTGGAGGCAGGCATCTTCGCGCTGGTGGTCGTGCTCTACGGCCTTCCCGCGGCAGTGTCCCCGGCCGCGGTGGCCGCCGCGCTGGCGCTCGGCGCGCTGGGCCTGGGCGGGCTGGGCGCGCTGCTCGGAGCGGTGGCGGGCACGACCCGGACCCGTGAGTCGGTCCTGCCGCTGCTGGTTTTCCCGCTCTCCGTGCCGATGTTGATCGCCGGTGCGAAGGCGACCGCGCTCGCGCTGTACGGCCCGGTCGGCGAGCTCGGTCGCTGGCTCGGCCTGCTGGTCGCCGCCGACGTCGTGTTCTGGGCGCTCGGCACGTTGCTGTTCGACTACATGGTGGAGGACTGAGATGCGGGCGCTGCGACGGGTCGGCGGGTGGATCACCGGGGACCGCGGCCGCCGGGCCCTCGGCTGGACAGCGGGCACCGGCCTGGCGCTCAGCGCGGCGTGCTCGCTGTTCGTGGTGCCCGCGGACGCCGAACAAGGCGTGGTCCAGCGGTTGATGTACGTGCACGTGCCCACCGCGTGGGTCGCCTACCTGGCGTTCACGGTCGTCTTCGCCGCGAGCGTGGCCTATCTGCGCACCCGGCGCACGCGCTGGGACCGGCTCGCCGAAGCGTCGGCCGAGGTCGGCGTCGTGTTCACCGGCCTGACCATCGTCCTCGGCGCCCTGTGGGGCCGCCCGACCTGGGGCGTGTGGTGGACCTGGGATCCGCGGCTGACCACCACGGCGATCCTGTTCCTGATCTATCTGGGCTACCTGGCGGTGCGGCGCCTGCCGGAAAACGCCACCCGCGCCTACCGCTGGGCCGCGGTGGTCGGCATCCTCGGTTTCCTCGACGTGCCCCTCGTGCACCTGTCGGTGCTGTGGTGGCGGGGGCTGCATCAACCGCCTTCGGTGCTCCGGGTGCAGGGCCCGACGATCGCGCCCTCCATGCTGCTCACCCTGATCCTCGCGGTCGCCGCGTTCACCGCCGCCTATCTGTGGCTGCTGCTGACGCGGATGCGCCTGCGCCGGGCCGAGGAGCGGGCGATGTCCGTCCTGCTGCGCGATCCGGTGGCACGGGTGACCTCGCCTCAGTCCACAGAGGACGGAGTGCGGCGATGAGCTACCTGGTCGCCGGTTACCTTGTGACCGGCGTCGTCACGGCCGGGTATGCCGCGTCACTGCTGCGCCGGACGCGCCGGGTGTCTTTGGCACGGCGAGGAACCCGAAAATGAGAAAGAGCGTCGCCGCGCTGCCTCTCGTCGGCCTGATCGCCGGCGCGCTGGTCTGGGTGGTGGCCCAGGGAGCGGGTGACAACCTCGTCTACTACCAGACCCCGGGCGAGCTCCGCGCGGAACCGGCCGGGGCCCGGGTCCGGGTCGGCGGCCAGGTGGTCCCCCGCTCGATCACCCAGGACGGTTCGACGATCCGGTTCCTGCTTCGCGACGCCGGGGCGCAAGTCGCGGTCGTGTACACCGGCGCGACACCGGCGACGTTCAAGGACGGGCAGGGCGCGGTGGTGGAAGGCGGTTACGGACCGGACGGCGTGGTGCACGCGGACGCCCTCCTGGTCAAACACGGGAACCGGTACACCCCGCCACCGGATTCGCGGGGCTGACCGATGGACGTCTTCGGCCGTAGCTCGCTGTTCCTCGCGTTGGCGGCCACGCTCTGGAGCCTGTTCGCGGCGGTGTGCGGCGGCCGCCGCCCGGCGCTGGTCGAAAGCGCGCGCACCAGCTGTTTCGCCGTCCTGCCGGCGGTGGTGGCCGCCAACGGGGCCATGCTGGCCGCCCTGCTCACCGACGACTTCGCCATCCGCTACGTCGCCGAGAGTTCCAGCCGCGCGGCACCGGCGTTCTACAAAGTACTCGCGCTGTGGGGCGGCGACGCCGGGTCGCTGTTGCTGTGGAACCTCGTGCTCGCCGGTTACTCGGCGGCCCTGGCCTGGTGGGCCGGCCGTCATCCGCATCCGGCCGTGCGGTGGGTGCTCGCGACCATGGCCGCGGTGCAGGTCTTCTTCCTGTCGCTCGTGGTCGTCGCCACCGACCCGTTCGCCGCCGCGTCGCCGGTTCCGGCGGACGGCCACGGCCTGCAGCCGCTCCTGCGCGGCAACGTGCTGATGGCCGTGCACCCGCCCATGCTCTACCTCGGGCTGATCGGCTTCGCCGTGCCGTTCGGGTTCGCCGTGGCCGCGCTGGCCGAGCGGGACACGGGCGATTGGTGGATCCGGGCCGCGCGCCGCTGGGTGCTCGCGGCCTGGTGCTTCCTCGCCGCAGGGCTGTGCCTCGGCGCGCTGTGGGCGTACTCCGTTCTCGGCTGGGGCGGGTTCTGGGCCTGGGACCCGGTGGAGAACGCGGCCCTGCTGCCCTGGTTGACCGCGACCGCGTACCTGCACTCCGCGCGGCTGCAGGAACGGCGGGGAGTGCTCCGGATCTGGAATCTCGGCCTCGTCATCACCACGTTCGCGCTCACCATTCTCGGCACTTTCCTGACCAGGGGCAGCCTTCTGGTCTCCGTGCACTCCTTCGCGGAGTCCGCGATCGGCCCGTTTTTCCTGGCCTTCCTCGGGCTGGTGGTCGTCGGCGGCTTCGCGCTCTTGATGTGGCGCACCGGCCGGTTGCGGTCCCGGGGGAAGCTGGACGCCGTGCTGTCCAGGGAGACGTTCTTCCTCGGCAACAACCTGGTGCTCACCGTGCTGGCCGCGACGGTCGGCATCGGAACCCTGTACCCGCTGATCGTGGCAGCCGGATCGGGCGCGGAAGTCACCGTCGGCAAGCCGTTCTACGAGCAGGCCACCACGCCCTTGTTGTTACTGGTCTTGCTGCTGGCCGGGCTCGCACCGCTGCTGCCGTGGCGGAAGGCTCCGCCGAACCGTCTGCTGGCCCGGCTGGCGTTGCCGGCGGCCGCCGGTGTCCTCGCAGTGGCGGGACTGCGGCTCGCCGGGGCGACGGGCATCGCCGCGCCCGCCGGATTCGGGCTCGCCGTGTTCACCATGGTGGCCGCCGCGAGCGAGCTCGTCCGGTCGGCGCGCGGCCGATACTCCCGGCGTGGTGCTGCGGCCACCGCGCTGGTTACGGCGGTCTTCGGCCGGGCGGTGCGCCGCTCGCACGGTGCGCTGCTCGCCCACGTCGGACTGGCCGTCGCGGCCGGGGGCATCGCGGCGAGCGCCGGTCTGGCCGCCGAAGCCGAGGCCACGCTGGTTCCCGGCCAGTCCGCGACCCTGGTCGGCTATCGCGTCACCTACGTCGGAGCCGAACAACACGTCGAGCCTGACCGGACGACGCTGTCTGCCCGGCTCGTCCTCGAGGCTGACGCCCGACAGGTGGCCGAGCTGTCGCCGTCGATCAGCTCCTACCGTGGCGCCACCGACCCGGTCGGCGAACCGGCGATCCGCCATGGCATCGGGAAAGACCTCTACGCGACCTTGCTCGCGGTCCAGCAGCCGGGCAACCAGGCCACCCTGCGGCTCTACGTCAATCCCGGCGTGTCGTGGTTCTGGGCCGGGGGCGCGCTGGTCGTGCTCGGCGGATTCCTCAGCGGCTGGCCCGTGCGGCGAACCGCGCCTTCGCGGGCCGCTCGTGAAGTGATCGCGGAGTCCGCGCCGTGAGCCGGCGGCGATGGTGGGTCGCGGTTCCCACGGGGATCCTGCTCGTCGTGCTCCTGGCCGTGCTGGGCGTGTCGGCGCTGAGGCCCGCCGGGCCTGGTGACCTGGCCGGGACCGGCCGGCCGGCGCCGGATTTCGTCCTGCCGAAACTCGACGGCACCGGGACACTCCGGCTGGCGGACCTGCGCGGGCGACCGGTGGTGCTCAACTTCTGGGCTTCGTGGTGTGCCGAATGCCGGGACGAGTTCTCCCTGCTGCGCGAGGCCTGGCCGCGATACCGGCAGCGGGACTTCGTGTTCGTCGCGGTGGCGTTCCAGGACACCGTGGCCTCGGCGGCCGAGTTCATGCGGCAGGAGAACCCGGAGTGGCCCGCGGTGCTGGACGGGAATTCCCGGGCGGCCTTGAGCTTCGGCGTACGCGGCATTCCGCAGACCTACTTCGTCGACCGGGCGGGCCGCATCGACCACGTCCAACGGGGGACGCTCACTCGGCAGAGCCTGTCGGCTCACTTGAACGAACTAGACCGCGGGCAGTCAGGATGAGGTGGGCCGGGCCCGCCATCGCGGCGACGATCGTGGCGCTCGCCCTGAGCGCGGCGCTGCTGCTCACCGAACGGCCCGCGTCGGTCGAGGACACCACTCAGCAGATCAGCACGACCCTCCGATGTCCGACCTGCCAAGGAATCTCGGTCGCGGACTCCCCCTCGCCGGTCGCCCGCGACATGCGCGACCGGATCGCCGCGGAGTTGCGGGCCGGACGTTCGCCCGCCGAGATCGAGCGGGAATTCGTTGCCGTGTACGGAGACTGGATTCTCTTGAAGCCGCAGCCGGAAGGGATCGGCCTCGTGCCATGGGCAGTGCCGATCGTGTTGTCCCTCGGCGGTGCTCTCGTGTGCTTGCTGGTGGTTCGCCGATGGATCCGGCACCGGGCCCCACGATGAGAGGGAGGCCGAAGTGAACTGGTGGATCGCTGCCGGGATCTCGGTGCTGGCGTGGGGCGTCCTGCTTGCGGTCGCCCGGCCCCTGCTCGCCCGGAGCCGGGAACCGGCGGCGGCAGCCGAGCGGTGGCGCTGGCCGATCCGCGGACGCCGGCTGGTCTTCGTCGGCTGCGGGGTGCTGAGCACCGTGCCGCTGTTCCTCAGCGCCGCGAACGCCCCGGACTCCCCTGACGCGAAATCCCCCACCACCACCGCCGTCGCCCAGGCCGGGGCGGAACAACCCGCTGACGTCCCGGCGATTCTGGCCCTGGCCCGGCGTTACGTCGAAGAAGGCAAAGCCGACCAGGCCATCGATCAGTACGTGGCGGTGTTGCGCATCGACGGCCGCAACACCGAAGCGCTCGCCTCGATGGGCTACCTCCTGAACCTGGCCGGGCGGCCCGAAGACGGGCTGTGGGCCGTCGACGAGGCGCTACGGCTGGATTCCGGTTACGCCGAGGCGAAATACTTCCGCGGCGCCATCCTGATCACCGGGCTCGACCGCGGGCCCGAGGGTGCGGCCAGCCTGCGGGAGTACCTGGCCGGCGAGCCCGACGGCAATCATCGCGAGGACGCACTGAAACTCCTCGACCTGGCGGGTCAGGGTCCGTGAGTACTCGGCATTTCGTGCTCAGCGCCGGGCGAGCAGCAGCGCCGGCAAGGGGCTGAGCACCGGCGGATCGCTGGGCCGGAGCGGACGCAGTTCCAGATCGACCGGCGCGACGCTCGCAGCGCCGGTGACAACATGGATCGCTGCCGAATCCACGAGAACCGAGACCGGCAGCGGCGACAGATAGCTCGACACGTCGACGTCCGCGGGCAACCCGGTCGCCATCACCCAGTGCTGCCCGTCGGGGATCGCATTGAGCAGGAAGGAACCGGGGCCCGCGCAAGCCGTACATCGCGTCGGAAGCCCTCCCGCGAGCCGTTCGGGAAACAGTCCGATGACGATCACGCCGGAAAAACCGAGGGGCACCGTCACCTTTCCTCGTAATGGGCGGCCCGAGTGGGATACGTCCGGCCCGGCCCCGGAGAGCAGATTCGCCAGCTTGTCCGGACCGCCGCGAGCGGCGAGTTGCCGCAGATTTCGCGGCGAAAAGCCGGAATACCTGCGGTATTGATGAGTGAACGTGGCCACACTGCTGTAACCGACAGCGGTACTGACGTCGACCACGGACAGGTCGGAGATCAACAGCAACCTGCTCGCTTCGCGCAGTCGCAACGCCGTCACGAACCGCCCCGGCGTAAGTCCGGTCACCTGGCGAAAAACCCTGACGAAGTAGAACTTGCTGAGACAGGCCACACTGGCCATTTCGTCGATCGACATGGGACAGGTCAGGTTCGCGGCCGCCTCGGTCACGGCCGCTTCCACCGCTTCCGTCCAGTGGTTGGCAGACGTGAGCTGACGCGCGGACGACATGTTCCCCTCCCTCGAACATCGTACCGAGCCTAGCTCTCCGAACTCGAGGAATTGCTGGTCCAATCGTGTAATGGGAGGCGCATCCTCGAATTGGACCTTGTTGTCCCGACACCGGAAAAAGCCGCCATGAATCGAACTTGCCGGGTGGCACCGCCGGGCGTTCTCCACCCGGCTCGAGGACGGTCAGGCCGGGAGGACCTCGACACCGAGTTCGCCCAGCCGCCGCACCGTCGGGTCTTCGGCGGCCGCGTCGGTGACGACCCCGGCGACGTCGGCCAGCGGCAGCACCGAAAACCTCGACGCGGCACCGACTTTCTCGGCGCTCGCCAGCACATAGGTGTCCGCCGCGCGCCGGGCGAGTGCGCGCTTCATCGCGGCCTCGTCGGCGTCGCCGGTAGTCAGGCCGGTGTCGGGATGGACGCCGGTGACGCCGAGCAGGAACAGTTCGGCGTTGACCCCCTCGGCGGCCTCGGCCGCGGCCGCGCCGCAGGTCACCCCGGAGTGTTTGAACAGCCGCCCGCCGATCAGGTACACCTCGGCGTGCGGGTGATCGAGCAGCACGGCCGCGACGGCGGGGCTGTGGGTCACGACCGTGGCCCGCAGTTCGTCGGGCAGCGCGCGGGCGACGGCCAGCGCGGTGGTCCCGCCGTCGAGGATGACCGTCGTCCCGGGCCGGATCAGCCCCGCGGCCCGGACGGCCACCCGCAGCTTGCCGTCGACGTTGACCGAGGCCCTGGCCGTCAGGTCGCCGATCGCGGGCGAGACGGGCAGCGCCCCGCCGTAAACCCGCTGGCACAGCCCGGCGGCGGCGAGCTCGCGGAGGTCACGGCGGACGCTGTCCTCCGAAACGCCCAGCTCCACCGCCAGATCTTTGGCGACCAGCTTCTTCTCGGCCGCCAGCCGGGCGAGAAGCAGGTCACGCCGTTGCGCCGCCAGCATGCACGTTCCTCCTTGTTTGTGCCGAGTCTTGCACATTATGCTCGACCGCATGGAGACCCGCACCCCCGGCCTTGACGTCCCCGACCATCGCGGCCGCACCGGCCTCGACCGGATCGGCCGCGACCTGGACCGCAACCCCCGCGTGCGCGTCGCCGACGTCGAGCTGCTCGCCGCCGGCTGGCACGTGCTGCGCCGGACCACGTTCGACTACCGGCGTGCCGACGGCCGCTGGTCCCGCGAGCAGCGCGAGACCTACGACCGCGGCAACGGCGCGACGATCCTGCTCTACGACCGGGAGCGCGCCACCGTGCTGCTCACCCGGCAGTTCCGCTACCCCGTCTACGTCAACGGCCACCCGGACGGAATGCTGCTCGAAACCGCGGCCGGGCTGCTCGACGACGAAGACCCCGAAACCGCGATCCGCCGCGAGGCCGCCGAGGAAACCGGCGTGACCGTCGGCCCGATCGAGCACGTCTTCGACGTCTACATGAGCCCGGGCTCGGTCACCGAGCGAGTGCATTTCTACGCCGCGCCCTACACCCCGGCCACCCGATCCGGCGAAGGCGGCGGACTCGCCGACGAGGGCGAGGACATCGACGTCGTCGAACTGCCTTTCACCGAAGCCCTGACGATGATCCGCACCGGCGCGATCGCCGACGCCAAGACGATCATGCTGCTGCACTGGGCCACCCTCGACGGCCCGTTCAGCGCGGGTTCGCTGTCCAAAACACCTTCGAATGTTCCCTCAATTTAGCCACTGGGGCCGTGAGCCGGCATTCTTCCGGGAATCGATCGGACTTCGCACGCAGCGGCGTAATCTGCGGCCGCCAGCCTGTCGGCCGAGCGAGACGAAGACCATCAGAGGCGCCCCCGTTGTCCTAACCTTCGGGCACTCTTCCCGCGGTGATCCGACCGGAGTGCCAGTATTCGACGAGGATCTTGCTTTCCGGCAGGTAGACCCAGGCGTTCCCCCAGAACACGATCACCTCAGCTGCCGGACTCAGCGCACACCGGAGCACCAACCCACCAAACAGCGCCGACGCGGCGGTGTAGTCCTCTTCCACACACTGCTCGAGAACAACGGCGCCCGACCAGTCCAACGCCCCCATAGTATGCGGCTCGACACTGAACCGGTCCAGGCTGACAGCAGCATATTCGCCGTCCTCCGCAGCCGTCAGAGTGCGGATGTATGCCCGCTCCTCAGGACCCACCGCATCGAACAAGTCAATCAAAACGCCGGGATGTGTTCCGTAGTCGCTGTCCACCATCAGGTGTTACCTCGCGGAATCCCCGGAAAATGATTCCGACGCTGATCCAGGAAACGAACCGGGGCCACCCCGCGCGGCGGGGTGGCCCCGGTTCCGTATTGCCGGGTCAGACCCGATAGTCCCGGGTCTGGCCAGTCGCCGGGTCGTGGTCGATGTTGCCGTGCTGGAAGGTGCCGCGGCGCAGGGCACCGGCCTGGACTTCGTCCGAGGTGGGGAAGCCGAGGTAGGACCGCTCCCAGTCGAGCTGCGCCCAGCGAACGCGGATCGCGCCGTAGACCAGGTGCGCGCCGGTGGCGGGCGACCAGTAGATCGAGCCGCCGTTCTGTACGTGGGTGAAGCTGCCCGTGACGTTCGGCGTGGGCGTGGTGTCGGTTGTCGGCAGTTGCCAGCGGTACTCGCCGACGCTCTTGTACTTCTCCAGCGCCGCACCGGTGACCGCGTGCGCACCGGCCGCGGAACTCCAGTACATCCGGCCGTTGGCGTAGTCGCGGTAACGGACGCCGCCGTTGAAGGCGTCGTACACCTCGGGCGCGGCTGGGGCACCCAGGGTGGCCCGGAGGGTGTCGTCGTTCTTCCAGCGTGAGGAGATCGGCGTGGTCACCTCCGGGTCCGGGTCGACGACGGACCAGGTGGTGTCCTCGGGGAACAGCCGGCTGGTGTTGTAGCTGACGTCGTCGGCGCTGGTGGCGGCGTAGACCTGGCCGCCCCAGTGGCGCAGGAAGTGGCCGCGGTGCGAATAGGACTCCAGCGAAACGCCGGTGCCCGACTTGCCGGGGCTGGAGCACCAGGTGGCGTCGTTCTTGAACGGGGTGCCGCCGTCGCTGGCGGCGAGCTTCACGATGTCGCCGTCGGCGCGCAGGTAGCTGCCCTCGGACTGGGTGGACTCCAGCGAGAAGCAGTTCGGGTCGGCCAGGCCGTCCTTGATCTTCCAGGTGGCGCCGGTCAGCTTCGAGGTGCTCTGGGTGCCGGGGTCGCCCCAGACGATGTAGGTGTTGCCGCCGTTGCTGGTGACGTACGAGCCGCGGACGCCCGGCGTGGTCGATTCGAGCGACTGCGTCGGCACGGCGTCCTGGCCGGTCTGCAGGAAGGTCTCGACGTCCCGGTCGGAACCGGCGAGGGCCGCCGCGGCGGCCGCGACCAGGCGGGGCCGCAGACCGCCGTTCTCGGCGCGGGCCTTGATCTCCCGCACGACCCGCCGGTTCTCCGCGGCCTTCTTCTCGTTCTCGATCGTGACATCGCGGTCGCGCGCGGTGTAGATGCCGGTGGCGATGTAGGCCTTCCAGTCCGCCGGGTTCGCGCTGTTCAGCGCGGCCTGGCCGGCGACGGCCACCTGCGACCCGGTGACGGCCTTCTCCAGCAGCTTGCGGATGAAGAAGTCGTCGGCGAGGTCGAGCATCACGTCGGTGGTCTGCAGGCCGACGACGGTGGCCGCGTCCTGCCGCGCGGCCCGGGCGGCGAGCCGCGCCTTCTCCGCCTCGGTGCGGTCCTTGTCGGCGTTGGCCGCGTCCACCTGGTCCTGCCGCTTGGCGGCGAGCAGGCCGCTGGCAAGGAAAATCTTCTGGTCGGCCTCGGGCGCATCGAACGCCTCCAGCGCGGCGGCCTTCACCTTCGGGTAGCCGGTGACGAAGTGCCACAGCTCGTAGATGAAGTCGCGATAGCCGAGGTCGAGCTGCTGGTCGGTGACCGGCATGGCAAGGAGCGCGGCCGCGCTCTGCTTCAGCCGCCGGGCCTGATCGCGTTCCACCTGCCCGCGCGCGTAGTTGTCACGATCGCGCCCGGCGAGGTCCGTGACCCCGGACCGGATGAACAGCGTCGAAGCGGTGTCACCGTCGCGGTACGCCTGAAGCGCACCCTCCTTGACCAACGGGAAACGCAGCGCGTCGGCGGTGTCGAAGATCTTGAAAACGAAGTCACGGTCACGCAACACGAGCCAACTGTTGTCGATGTCCAGCCCGAGCGACCGGACCGCGTTGACCTTCTCCTCCGGAGTGGCCTCCGGAGGAGCGGTCACGGCCGGGCCGGCGGGCGCCTCCGTCAACGCCTCCACCGGCGGCACCGGCAGCGGGGTCGCGGCCGACGCCAGCGGCGCCCCCAACCCGATGAGCAGGCTGGCCGCGGTGGCGGTGACCACCGCCCGGCCCAGCCGGCCGGGTCTCTTCTTGCCCATAACAGACACTCTCATTCCCCCTCTGAATTCCTCAAGTTGGTCGGGGCGCGTGACCAGCACGCGCCCTGCAGAGTCAAGACTCCGCACCATCTCCTAGCGCCCGCAGCAGGTAGACAGCACCTGTGTACTCCTCACCGGCTGCAATTTCGTCAGCATCTCGCCAGTACCGCACGAACGCATGGTCGACTGCAGACTCACCGGGCAAAGGAAAACGATGCTCCTCCGTATCAAGTTCCCATTCCCGCAAAGAACTCGAGCGAAAGACATACAACGACGGTGGTTCGGAATCATGCAAAGACGCGGTGATGAATTCCCAGGAACGTTCCCAGTTCATCGACGCTGGAACTGTGTCACGAAGCTTCAACGAGGCGATCAATCCGACCGTCATACCGCGTACTTCTCTGGCTTCCAGCACGGATACAGCAAAGTCGATCAGCTCCAGCCAACGCCCGGGAACCTCGGCGGCGGGAGGACTCTTCCAGTCTTCTATACCCAGCTCATCGAAGTGTCTGGAGTTGATGGGATCTCTCATATCCGCGACAGCGGCCAGCCAAGCGGTCACTGTTTCACTTACGCGTCCGGCGGAATTTTCCATCCACACTCCTTCAGCCATTTCTTCTGCGCGTTCGTCAGCTTTCCGGGACCTTCAGCATCACCATCATGCTTCCACGTCCCATCCTTGTTCAGTGCGGTTTTGTCGGAGAAGTGGACGTGGGTCTGCTCATTAGGGATCTTTGGCTTGTCCACCCGGACGACGCCGCTCGGCGCGCTACCTTTATAGATTTTCTGGTTCATCTGGTTGACCGAGCAGTTGTGTACCAGAAGCTGGGCATCGGTGATGTAGTAGTTGTGGTCACCTTCGACCTCGAAATTGTAGACCGTGGTCTGCACGTCACGCCGGGTGATCGACGCGATCACCGGCTGATCGGCCCTCAGAGACTGGAGACGTTCCCCCAGCCGCAGGTCACCGGCAGTGACCCAGCCACGGCCGACCACCCAGAAGGGGTGTTGCGGAGTGACCTCGAGGGTGGTCGCACCGACGGTGATCGTCAACAGTTCGTCGGCATGCTTGTTGAACAAGCCCACGACACCACGCAGCTGCGAATGCCCGGTGGCAAGATCTCTCGCCCAGACCCGGTCTCCCACCTTGATATGTTCGATCGGTTTCTCGCCAGATGCTGTCGCCACCATCGTCCCAGCAGGGAAACAGTTGCAGATGACCCGCAACTTCTCGAGTAGATCTCGCGTTTTCTCGAGAATCTTGGTACCTGCCGCTGACGTCTCAAGGAACTTGGTGACCCCGCCACCGATCTTGACTATCGCCGCGCCGACCTGCGGAATCTTCGCGACCAATGCGAGCAGTGATCCGACGTTCACCACCGTCCACAAGCAACTGACTATGTCGCCTTCGCCGAAGCAACGCTGGGCGTCCTTGACGCCGATGAGCTCCAGAAGGACGTCCGCGCCGTTCTCCTTGATGAAGTCGACGATCCCCTTGTTCGCCGCGCCCAGTGCGTCCTTGTACTGCTGGACAAGTTCGTCGCCACCCTCCGAATAGAGGATCATCTCCTCTTCTTCGTCACTGATCCCGGGATCAGCTGTCCCGGAACCAGCCGCCTGCTTGGCCCGTTCGGCGGCTTGGCGGTCACGTTCGGCTTGTTCGGCGCGGTCGGCTGCGTGGCCGGCGTCGACCGCGCTCTGCATGGCATTGCGGGCGGCCTCGGCAGTGTTGTCCGCGTGGGTCTGGGCTTCCGCCGCCGCCGTTTCCGCGGCGGACGCGTCGGATTCCGCCCGGCTCGCCGCACCCCGCGCCGCCGCCGCGTCGGATTCGGCCCGGCCTGCCGCAGCGCGGGCCGCGGCGGCTTCATGTTCCGCCGACGACGCCGCCTTACCAGCGATCGCCGCGTCGTTGCTCGCCGCGTTCGCTGCCATGCGCGCCTTGACCGCGTCCTCGTGCGCCTGTGCGTCGGCCTGCGCCGCCCGTGACGCGGCCGCGCGAGCCGCGGCACCATCGACGGCCGCGTCCGCCGCCGCCTGCTGCGCTTCCGCGGCCGACTTCGCCGCGGCAGCAGACGAACGAGCCGCAGCAGCCGAAGCGTCGAACGCCGGCTTCACCTCGCCCGCCGCCCGATCAGCGGCCTCCTGCGCCAACCGCGCCGCCTCGAGAGCCTCGGTCGCGCGCTGCTGCGCGGCCGCGGCCTGCTCCGCGCCGACGGCCTTGGCCTGGTTCGCCACCAGCAACACGAAGTCGGCGTCGACGTCCCCGCCGCTGAACGGTGCGACGACCGTGATCGCGGTGTTCGCCGGATCGGTGATCGCCTGCGCCGAGGACCTGGCCGCGACCGAGGCCTGCACCGCCAACCCGGCCTGGGTGGCCGCCGACACTGACTCGGCCGCCGCCGCGTCCGCCTCGGCCTTGGTCCGCTCCGCCGACCGGACCGCCTGCACCGCTTCCGACGCGGCCCGCTCCGCCAGCGACACGGCGTTACGCGCGGCCTCGGCCGCCTGCGCCTCCGAGAAGGTCGCATCCGACGCCGCCGAATCGGCCTTCAACCGCGCCGCATGGGTCGCGGCCGCTTCGGCCTCGGCCTGGTTCGCCGCCGCGTTCGCCCGCGCCGCCGCAGCGGCCGCCTGCTGGGCCGCGGCCCGGGACCGGGCCGCGTGCGCACCAGCCTCGGTCGCCGCCGCACGGGCACCGGCCGCCGCACCGGTCGCGGTGTTCGCCGCACCCCGCGCCGCCCCCGCCGCGCCACGAGCGGTCACCGCCGCGCCACGAGCCTCATCCGCCGCGTCCTGCGCCGGCTTCGCGTACTGCCCACCGCGCGCCGCCGCGGCCATCGCGTCCGTCGCCGCCGCGCGGGCCTCGGCCGCGCGCTGATCGCGTTCAGCCTGGTACGCCCGGTCCCGCGCGTCCGCCGCGTTCTTCTCCTCGCCACGCGCGCGGCCTTCCGCGTCCGCCGCCCGCCCGTTCGCACCATCGGCGATACCCCGGGCCGCCGACGCGATCCCGGCCTGCCGGTCCGCCTCCGCCCGCGCCGAGTGCGCGACCGCGGCCTGCTGATCGGCCCGCGTCCGGGCGGCCGCAGCGGCCGCGCGCTCGCGTTCGGCCGTCGCCCGCGCCGCCGCCGCATTGGCGGCCTCGCGCTCCGCGGTGACTCGCGCGGTGCGCGTCCGCTCGGCCGCCGCCCACGCCTGCGCCTCGGCCGCCTCCGCGGCTTGACGTGCCGATTTCGTCCGCGCCGCCGCGTCCTTGGCCGCCTCCGCCTGCACCCGCGCGGCCTCAGCGATCTGCGCCGCCGCCTTCGCGTGCTCTTCGGCGTGCAGACGCCACTGGTGCGCTTCTTCCGCGTGCCGCTGCGCCTTCTCCTGCGCGTCACGGGCCTGATCGGTGAACGCGGTCGCGTCGATCGCGTGCTGCGCGGTCTCCGACGCACTCGCCGCGGCCTGGGCGGCGTCCGCCATGCCGGTGGCCATCTGCGCCCACTGGGTGCCGTAGGTCAGCCCGGTCTCGACCAGCACTCCGGCCTGAACCTGGGCGGAATCAGCCGCCCGCTGCGCCTCTGTCGCCGCCTGCCGGGCATAGCCGAGCTGGCGGGTGACCTCCTCCTTCTGCCGGTCGAACGCGTCCGCCGGGTGCTGACCGCCCGCGGTGTTCGCGGCCAGGATCTGCGCGGCCTTGCGGGCCTCGTTCCCCGCCGAGATCAGCGCGTTCGACGACTTCTCCAGCGCTCGCACACCGTTCCCGTGCGCCACCAGAAGATCGCGGCGGGCCTGGGCGGCCCGGGCGGCCTTGCGCGCGAGGTCCGAGAGTTCCTCGGCGGCCTTGGTGCGGGCCTCCTCGTCCTTGATCTGCTGTTCCCGCGCGTCCGCGTCGACCTTCGCCGCCGCCAGGTACCCGGTCTTGAGGAACTCGGCAATAGCCGCGTCGCCACTGTCCAAAGCGGACTGCGCGGCGCGCTGCACCGCGGGACCCACCGCCCCGACAAGCATCTGCACCCGGGCGCGGTCACGGTCACGTACGTCCTGCGCGCCCTTGACCGTGTCGGCGTCACGCTGGTTCGCGATGTCCTTCCCGTAAGCCAGGAACAGCCTCCGGTCCGACGCACTTCCCGCGAGCACCCGCTCGACCTCGGCCCTGAGATACGGGCCACCGGTGCCGCGCAACGCCTGCACCTGCGCCAGCTCCGCCCGCGCGACCTCGTCCTTACGGGCCTGGGCCCGCGCCTTCGCCTCGGCGTTCCCTCGGTTGAGGAAGTCCATGACGGCCGCATTGGTGCCGGCCGCGAGCGCCGCCGCCGCGGCGTCGCGAACCTCCTGGTCCTCAGCCAGCTCGGCGTTGTCCACCACGATCTGACGCAACCGCGGGTCACCCCAATCCGGCACCCCCGAAGACCCATCCCACTCCTGGTGCGGATCGGGCGGCATCGGCCGGGCCGGACTGTCACCCGGCGCGTCAGCCGCAGCGGCGGGCCGGACCGGCACCGCGAGTGCCGCGATGGGCTGGACCAGCCCCGCGAACACCGCGAACGCGAGGAAGACCACCAACAGTCTTCGGACGTGCTTCAACTCATCCCCCTGTTTTCGAGTGCGACGAAGGCACACGTGAAGTACTCAGCGCTCGTTGCTCAGTGCTCGGTGCTCAGTGCTGTGTGCTCAGGCGGTGGCGCGGACGCGCTGCTCACCATCGAGGGCCTGCTGCAGCAGCGCGGTCCAGTACTCGGCCTGCTGCGCGGCGACCTTGCCCTCCTCGGTCCACACGGCCTGGCTCGCCTGCGCGGGCCCGACAATCGCGGCCCAGTTCGGGCCGCTCGCCGCATTCGCCGCGGCCAGCACCGACGCCCAGTTCGCCGCCTGGCGGTCAGCGAGGAGCTGGGCCTCACCCCAGTACGAGCGGGCCGGCGTGGTCTGCTCGCCGACCGCCTGCCAGGCCCGCACCGCGGCGGCGCGGGCCTTTTCGGCGAGGTCACCGGAAGCGTCCCGCGCGGCTTGCTCGGCGGCGGCCGCGTCACTCAGCAGCCCGGAAAGTGTTGCCCGCCAGCGTATTTCGTCGTCGGCGCTACGCAAACGGTGCGTGTCAAGGTCAAGCTTGGCGCCGAACGCCCAGCCGTTGGCGAAGAAGTCGACGACGTCACTGTCCGTCGAGCCGACGCGGACGGCGTAGGAAGCGCTCACCCGCACCTGCTCACCGGGGTCGTTCACAGCAAGGTCGCGGACAAATTTCCGGTCGCCCTCGGCGAGCGCCTTCGCCTGTTCACCCTTGACCTCACGGGCCGCGCTGTCCCGCTGCTTGGCCGCCTCGAATCCGCCGTTCGCGAAACGCTCACGGTCGGCGTCATCACGACTGTTCACCGCGTCCTGCGCCGCGGCATGCACCTCAGGCGAGAACTCCGCCGGATAGGTCGCCAGCACCCGCTTGGCGAAGTCGGCGTCACGGGCCTTCTTCTGCGCGGACAGCGTGACCGCGTAGTCGTAACCGGAGTCCTTGAACTGCCGGACAGCTGCCTCCGGCGCACTGGACAGCAACGCCTGCCAGGCAGCGATCCGCACCACGGACCGCGGATCGTTCAACGCCAGATACTGCACCCAGACCTTGTCCGCAGTGAAATCCTTCACGCTGACGGTGGCGGCCAGCGCCGCCGACGGCGACACGACCGAGCCCAGCGCAACCGCCATCGACAAACAGACCGCAGACATGAGAAAGCGTTTACGCATCGGTTCCCCTCCCCGGGACCGCCGGCGGAATCGCCGAACGCGGATAAAGCAAAGGTAATGGAACGGTCTACAGCAGACCAGCGAGACCATCATCACCCGCCACAACATCGGACACCAGGTAACAAAAGGGCGGGAACAACGATCACCGGAATTCCGACGCCGACCGGACCAGCACCGACCGGCCAGACGGACGATTCCGGTGGCTCGTAACGGACTGGCCGGACCGGGGGCCGCGACTGTTACCCGCGGCCACCCCACCCAAGCCTGCGGCGGACGTCATCAGCCTCTCGCCGGAGCCAGCACACGGCTGCAGCTACCAGCGGCCGTGGCGGCACGTTCCCGCAGCGCCCGTTCAGTCGTCGACGGTCGATGCCGCGGCGGCGATCGGCTCGAGCCCCGTGATCAGCTCGTCGAGTTCGTCCGCGCTGAGCACGTCGTACGCCGGCGCCGCCAGTTCGTCGGTGAGGGCCTCGATCCGCTCCCTGGTCTCGCGGCCGGCGGCGGTGAACCCGCCGGCGGCGTCGACGAGGCCGCGGCCACGCAGCCCGTCGACGACAGCAGCCAGCTGTGCCTTGGGCAAGTGCTGGACCCGGCCGAACTCCTCCGCCCGCATTCCGAGGGCGAGCGCGAAGAGGACGTGAGCCTCGGTGCCGCCGATGCCGTGGGCGACGAGGGCGGCGTTGTGGCCGTCCCCGCGGTGCTCTCGCAGAAGCGTCGCCGCGTGCCAGATCCTGGCCACCGGCTCCTCGGGCACGTCGAGCGCCCGGAGCCCGGCGTACAGCACCCGGCCCTCGATCGGCGCGCTGACCGCTGCCCGGGTGGCGAGGTCGGCGACCCGCACCAGGCCGGGGGAATCGGCGAGGTCCCCGATCAGCTGCCGCAGCGCGGCGGCGCTACCCCGCTCGCGCACGGCGATCGCCTCCGCCGGGGTGGTCTTCCCCCAGACCCACGGGATGTGGCGCGCCACCTCGCCGTCGGCGAAGTTGTAGAAGACCGCGTGCACCACCTCGGCCGGTGCCAGCCCCAGCGGCGCCGCCCGGCCCGCGAAGTATCCGTCCCAGTAGTTACGCATGCCGAGGGCCAGGAACTCCTCGTTCGGCATCTCGGAGAAGGCGAGGGTGCCGATCGCCTCGACGAACTCGAACATACGGTGGACCTTGGCCTGTGGGTGCGACATCGGTCGGCCTCTCTCGTGGTCGTGACCGCGCCCTCATGGGCGGCCTCACCCTGGCTACGAACGACGCGGCCCGGATCCGACAACTCCAGCCGATTCCGCCGGGGGGGGTGTCGAGTGTCAGCCCTGCCGGGGGTCAAGCACACGCCCGTCCGATCAGCTCGGCGCCGGACGCGGCAGTCGAGGTAGCGATGGAACACGCCCCCGGACAGCATCGCGGCGACCGTGGATCCGTTTCCGCCGTGGTGTGCGGTGGCGCTCCGGAATGGGGATGCGGCCCAGCCGGGTAGGGCTTCGGGCCGCTCGTCCGGCTGTCGCGTCAAGAGACCGCGATCCCGGCGCCCCGGCCGCTCGTTCCGGCCGAGGCCAGGCGGGCGGCGACGGCCGCGATCACGCGGGGCAGGCCTGTCGGCTGAAGCGGGTCGATGCCGGTGAGCTGGTGCACGCGCCGTAGCCGGTAGTCGACGGTGTTCGGGTGGACGTGGAGCACGGCCGCGGTGCGGCGGCGGTTGACCTGCTGGGCCAGGTAGCACTCCAGCGTGGCCAGCAGAACGGGATGGGCGTCCAGCGGCTCCAGCAGCGCCGCGAGCCGGTCGCGGGCCGGGCCCGGCCGGGTGAGCTGGTACTCCACGAGCAGGTCGTCGACCCGGTACAGCCCGGGTTCCCGGCCGAACCAGCCCACCACGTCGAGTACCTCGGCGGTCCTGGTGGCCGCCCCGGGAATGTCCGCGGCGGCGACGGCTTCCGCGGCGGCGGTCACCGGCGCCCCGGCCGAACGGCCCGCACGCGCCACCACCGCGTCCCAGCCCTTCCAGTCCACTTCGGACAGTTCAGGCCGGTCGGCCGGGGCCGAGAGCGGCAACAGCACCAGCCCACCGGTCCCCTCCATCGCGGCGAGCACCGGTTCGGCACACACTTGCTCGAAGGTGGCGACGAACCGGCGAAGCTTGCGGCGTACCGCGATGGCGGCGTCGACGGTCTCGGTGCCTTCGTCCGGATGGCGGCCCAGTTCGACCGTGAGCACGAGATACCGCTCGGCTGGGGTGATCCCGGCCGCCCGCGCGCCGGGCTCGGCGCCGAGCAACACCGAAAGCAGCGTGCGCCGATCGTCGTGTTCCTGGCCGAGTTTGGTGCGCAACTCGTCGACGTAGCCGACGGCGACCGCCTTGATGATCGAGCCGAGGAAGCCGAGCACTTGGTCCGCCGTCGCACTGACAGCGGCGACGTCGCCGTCGCCCGCTTCAGCGGCCAATACAGCGAAGATCTCCCGGACGCCGGCGTGGTATGCCCCGAACACGGCGTCCAGCGGAATGCCCTCCTCGGCCCGGCGCGCGGCGGAAGCGGTCAGCTGGGCGAGCTCGTTGTCGCTGAGCGGCCTGCCTTCGCGCAGGCTCCGCGCGAACGCGCGCACGACGTGGCGCGTGATCGCGGTGATGTCCCCGGCCAGCTGTTCCGGGGGCAGCCGCCGGTAGTCGGCGACGTCGTTCTTGATCCGGTCCAGTACCCGGGACGCCATGCCCGGCGCCAGATCCGCCAGCAAGCGGTGCACCGGCGTCCCGTTCAAAACCCAAGGCCGTTCTTTGTGTCCGGTCACAAGCTCCGCCTCTGTTTCCTGCGTGCATTCCCAGCGTCCGGGAGCCCAGAAGCGGCCGATGATGTCACGGACTCAAGGTTTCCACCCCATCATGGAGGATTACGTGAAACTCAGAGCGAGACGAAGCTGGCTCGTCGCACTGGCCGTGACGGCGGTGTTCACCGCGACGGCGGGGACCGCCACCGCGGAAACGCCCGGCTACGTGGCGTTGGGCGACTCCGCCGCGGCAGGCCCGTTCGTGCTCCCGGTGGACGACTCGTCCCCCGGCTGCCTGCGCAGCCTGGCCGACTACCCGCACGCCGTCGCGAGCCAGCTCGGCCTTGACCTGGCCGACGTCACCTGTTCCAGCGCCGCGACCGCGGACATGACCGCACCCCAGCAGACCTCCAAGGGCCCGGTCGCCCCACAGCTGGACGCACTCACCACGAACACCGGCACGGTCACCCTGACCATCGGCGCGAACGACATCGGTGTGGCCGCCACCGTGGTCTCCTGCGTCCTCAACCCGTCCTGCGCGGACCGGCTCACCGCCGGCGGGCACGACCAGCTGGCCGAAAAGATCGGCGCCTTCGCACCGCGGTGGGGCGAGCTGATCGACCAGATCAAGACCCGCGCGCCGAACGCGAAAGTCTACGTCGTCGGCTACGGGACCTACTTCCCCCACAACGGGTGCTGGCCCGGCATTCCCGTGACGGCCGAGGACGCCAACTACATCCAGGACACCATCGGGCGGCTCGACACCATGCTCGCCCTCGAGGCGGCCGTGCACGGCGCGAAGTTCATCGACATCCGCCCGCCCAGCGTCGGCCACGACATGTGCGCGGCACCGTGGACGAAGTGGTTCGAGGGCCTGATCCCGACCTCGATCGCGGCCCCGCTGCACCCGAACAAGACCGGCATGGCCGCCATCGGGACCTACGCGGCGAACGCGATCCAGGGCGGCTGACCGCCAAGCCCCAGCCGCACCCGGACGGTTGGCAGTCCAGCAGGACGTGGCGGTCGATCTTTCACCCCTGGTGCCCGTAGGTATCGGCGCGCCACAGCGGAAAGGGGTCCTGCGAAAGCAGTTCGCAGGACCCGTTTTCCGTTGCACGGTCAGAAGACCGGCGCAGATGCTCGCCGCCGCTCTGCACGCCGAGATTGCCGCCTACATCGAGCAGTTCGTCGACCAGGTTGCGTTCGTGCAAACGACGCGGCATGACCGCGCTGGCGATCGGGGACGGGGCGCTCGGATTCCGGATGGCGATCCGGGAGGTATTCCCCGAATCCCGGGAGCAGCGGTACTGGTTTCATAAGCAAGCCAATGCGCTTGCCGCGCTGCCGAAATCGGCGCACCCGAACGCGATCAAGGCGATGCAAGAGATTTACGACGCCGATGTGTTGCTGGATTTCTACCGCTATCCCGCCGAGCACTGGTTGCGTCTGCGGACCACCAATCCCATCCTGGCCGGAACGACGTTCAAGAACGGTGAACCCGTCGAACGCGGTGACGCGCCAGAAGACGATCGGCGTGCGGCGTAACCGGCATCGATTGATCGCTGAGGCCACCTGGCGTTGTCAGCATTGTGGCCCATACGGTCCAGAACCAGTACTGTGGGGGCATGCCCCGACCTCGTGAGTTCGACGAAGATCGCGTGGTCCTCGCTATCCGCGACGAGTTCTGGGACAAGGGGTACGCGGCGACGTCGATGGACGGCCTGCTGCGCGTGAGCGGGCTGGGCAAAGGCAGCCTTTACGGGGCGTTCGGGGACAAACGCAGCCTGTTCCTGCGGGTGCTGCGCGACTACGACGACGCGAACCTGCTGATGCTGCGCGAGCGTCTGGTGTCCGCGGCGCGGGGGATCGACCTGGTCCGCGAGTTCGTGCTCGGCTCGACCGCGGACCCGACCGGAGCAACTGCGCGCCGGGGTTGCCTGCTGGCCAACAGCAACGCCGAGCTTGCCACCAGCACTCCGGACGTGGCTGCCGAGGCCCGCCGCAGCTACGACGCAATCGCCGCCACCCTCACCGCGGCACTGGAGCGCGCCCAGCGCGAAGGCGACCTCGACCCCGGCGCCGACCCCGCCGAGACAGCCCGCGCGGCCCTCGTCGCCCAGCTCGGCCTCATCGCGCTCGGGCGCACCGGCATGGACATCGACATGCTCACCACGGTGGCCCAGTCCACTCTGGCGCGGTTACTGCCTACCCCGACGCGGTAGCAACAACTCACCGGCCGACCTGCACCGCCGTGGCCCGCAACCGGCCTCGAGCCCTGCGAGGTGCGCCCTGCGGCTCTTACTGGGGGCCATTGTCTGTCGGCTGGGCTCCGGCGCCATGGCCGATCGTCGGGCCGTTCGGACTGCGACCCGGCGGGCCGGCTCGGTCGCGGGGCCGCGCCGAGGAGTCGGCCCTCCCGATGCCGAAGGAATCTTGACTGTCCGGTCCAGATCAGGGAAGGTTATGGACGTAAGAGTCCATAACCTGGAAGGAGGGCGGCATGGCCGTCTTGGCAGGCAAGGTCGCCGTGGTCACCGGGGCCAGCACCGGCATCGGGTTCGCGACCGCACGCGCGTTCCGCGACGAGGGCGCCAAGGTGTTCGTCACCGGTCGCCGCAAGGACGCGCTCGACGCCGCGGTCGCCGAGCTCGGACCCGACGTGACCGGCGTGGTCTGCGACGCTTCGGTGCCCTCGGAGCTCGACGCGTTCTACGGGACCGTGCGCGACCAGGCCGGACGCATCGACGTGCTGGTCGCAAACGCCGGCGTCGGCACCGCGGCTCCGTTCGGCGAGGTGACGGAGGATCTGATCGACTCAGTGTTCGCCACCAACGTCAAGGGAACGATCTTCACCCTGCAGCAAGCGCTGCCACTGCTCTGCACAAACGCTTCGGTGATCCTGACCGGTTCGACCGCCGCGACACGACCCAACCAGGGACTCGAGGTCTACGCGGCGTCGAAGGCCGCGGTCCGCAGCCTCGCCCGCGGCTGGGCCCTCAGCTCGCGCGCGCACGGCTTTCGGGTCAACGTCGTGTCCCCGGGCGGTACCCGCACCCCCGGTCTGCTCGAGCTGATCACGCCCGAGATGCTCAAGCAGGCCGAAGGCGCCGTCCCCCTTGGCCGGCTCGCCGAGCCCGAGGAGATCGCCGCTGTGACGACATTCCTTGCCTCGGACGCGTCGAGTTTCGTCAACGGTGCCGAGTTCTTCGCCGACGGTGGATACGCGCAGGTGTGAATGCTCAAGTCACGCGTTCGCTACGGGCAGTTGTGACATCTCAGTGCGAGGGGATCCAGGTGGTCAGCCTGGCCGGCTTTGCCCGCGGGACTCCGCCAGCGAGGAACGAACTTCCTCCGCCTTGGGGTCGCCGAGCTCGTCGAAGATGGGCAACGCCTGCTCGAGGGCTACCCGGAAATCCTCGAGGTTGCCAAGGCGACGGTAGGCTTCCGCGACCGCCTGGAGGGTGAAAGCCACGCCATAGCGGTCGCCCAGCTCTTCCCTTGTCCGCAGGACCGTCCGGTAGGCCTGGACCGCCTGTTCCAGGTTCCCGAGGTCGCGATGGACGTTGGCCGCGTTGTTCAGGGCCCAGACCTCGGCGTGCCGGTCGCCGAGCTCGTGGAACATCGAGATCGCGTGTTCGGAGTGCTGTAGAGCGGTCACAAGGTCCCCGCGGTCGCGGTGCACGCCGCTCAAGCTGTTGTGGGTTATGGCTTCGCCGTGGAGGTCGGCCAGTTCGTGCCAGGCCGCAAGCGCCCGCTGTGAGTAGACGAGCGCCTCATCCAACCGTCCCCATTCGCGGCAAGCATTGCCGTATCCGTTGCAGGCCATTGCCTGGCCGTAGAGATCACCGGCTTGTGCCGAAACGGAAAGCGCCTCACCGAAACACGCCTCTGCCTTTTGGGGACGGCGTTGTTCCCGATGAGCGACAGCCAGACTTCCCAGCAGCATCGCCACGCCGGTCGCATCGCCCAGTATCCGCGCCGAGTGCAGGCCGATCTCGTGGGTCTCGATCCAGGCGGCCCAAGGCTTGCGCTGGTGGAAGTACGCCCACAGCGCCGCAGGCAGTTGCCAAGCGACCAGGTGCTCCCCCAGCGCGGCCGCGTGCCTGGTTGCCGAGACCAGATTGGCTTGCTCCAGCTCACACCAGGCCAGGGCCGTGTTCCGGTCGTCGAATTCGGCTCCTTGGCCAGCCGGTGCTCCCGGCATCCGCCGTTGAGGCGCCAGACGGCGGCCGGTGGCTTGGGCCGAGCCCAGATAGAAGCCGAGCATTCGTCGCGCCGCGTCGGCCTGTCCCGCTTCCGATTCATCAGCCGCGGCGCATTCGGCCGCGAAGATGCGTACAAGGTCGTGAAGCCGATAGCGATCCGGTCCGATGGCCGTGATGAGGTTGGCCGTCGTCAACGCTTGCAGCGCGGGACGGAGCGCAGCCGGACGTGACCCGGTGAGCGCTGCCGCCGTCTGGAACGAGATCTCAGCGCCACGATGCAGGCCGAGCAACCGGAATACGCGGGCAGATCCGGGGTCCAACGCCCGGTACGAGGCCGAGAAAACCGCGCGCACCGTGCTCGCCGGCTCGTCGGTCTGCAACAGGTCCAGCCGATCGCGTTCGTCGTCCAGATCGGCGATCAGGTCCGCGACCGAATGATGGGAGCGAGACACCAGCAGCTCCGCGGCCACGCACAATGCCAACGGCAGATTGGCGCAGAGGGCCGCGAGCCGGGCCGCCGCAGGCCGGTCGGCCGCGATCCGGCCGTCGTCGACGATCCTGGCCAGCAGCGTCACCGCTTCATCGGTCGGCAGCGGATCAAGGCTCATACTGCTGGCACCGTCACGCGCTTTGAGTCCGGACAAGGCATTCCTGCTCGTCACCACCACGACGACACTGGCGCTACCGGGTAACAGAGGCCGGACCTGCTCGGCGTTTTCGGCGTCGTCGAGCACGATCAACATCCGGCGCCCGTGCACTGCCGAGCGAAACTCCGCGGCCCGCGCCTCGACACTGTCGCGGGTCCGTGAGTCCGTGGGCAGGCCGAGCGCGTGCAAGAAAGCGTCCAGTACCTCGCCCGGATCGGCCCTGGGATTCACTGGGTCGAACCCGCGAAGGTTCGCGTAGAGCGCGCCATCCGGGAACCGCTCCACGACCCGGTGCGCCCAATGCAGGGCAAGCGCGGTCTTCCCGACGCCGGGGGCACCGGCGATCGTCGACAAATCAGCCGAGCCGGCGTCGGCGGCCATCAAATCGAGCAGCTCCAGGCTGCTCGTCCGGTTGACGAAGGACTTGGGCGGCCGCGGCAGCTGCCGCGGCACGATCGGAACCCCCCGCGGCGCGGCGAACACCACAGATCCGATCGATCCAGCCTGGACGACCGATCTCGCGCTGCCGGACAATTCGTTGCGAACGTCGCCTGCCGGATGAGGCTCCGGCGCACCGGTCACCGAGCTGCCAGTCTCTCGAGAGTCACGCCGAGAGCCTCAGCACGCCGGTCGCCCAGGCCCCGGAAGTAGCTCTCAGCCTGCCTCAGCTGCGCACGTGCGTCATCGACGTCGCCGGCAGCCAGCAAGGCATGACCGAGATCGGCGCGAGTCACGGCGACGCCGTAGTGGTCCTCGATCTCGAGCCGCGCGTCGAGGGCTGTGCGATAGCAGTCCAGCGCAGTCGTGTGACGGCCGGCGTCCCGGTGCGCATTGCCCTGGTTGGACAACGCCCACGCGTGACCGTGCCGGTAGCCGCTCTCGTCGAACGCTTGCATCGCCAGCTTCGCCAGTTCCGCAGCCTGGTCGCACTCGCCGAGCCGGCAGTGGATGCCACTGAGATTGTTGAGTACCTTGCCCCGCAGCCTTCGCGCATCTTCGAGGTCGAGAAGCGTCAACGCCTCCTGCGCACAGCGTAGGGCCGCAGCGGGATCGCCTGCCTCATCGAGAGCGTACGCACGGTGGTTGAGCACCTCGGCCTCGCCAAGCCGATCGCCCAGCTCGCGCCACGCCTCAAGGGCCTGGTCCCACAGCTGGTAAGCCAGCTCAGCCTGGCCCAGCTCGCGCTGCGCGATACCCAGGCTGGTCAGCACGGACGCTTCGGCACGGAGATCTGACTGCTGTCTCGCGGCAAGCACCGCCAGCGAAAGGACGTCGATCCACTGATCCCACGGCTTGCGCCGGTGAAAGTACTCCACCAAGGCCAGTGACCAGCGCAAAGCCTTCTTTTCATCTCCGTGGGACGCCGCCCATCGGATGGTGCCGAGCAGCTGGGCGGCAGTCTGGTCGTACCAGCGGACGGCCTCTCGCTCGTCATCGAAGGACATGCGGGGAAACGCGCGGTCAGGTTCCACCGCGCTCTGCCCACGGCGTTCGGCGAGCATTCCGTCGGCCGCGAGGAGGGCCTGCTCGTGCCACCGGTCGAGCTCCTCGGCGACCATATGCAGCAACGGGACTCCGTGGGGCACGACGTGGGCTCTGTCAGGAAAGCGATCCCAGCCCAGTTTGGCGCAGTACGCCGAGAGAAGATCGTCGAGCTGGCCTCCTTCGGCCCCGAGTTCCAGCAGGCACACCTCGGCATCGACAATCGATCGGCGCGCACGTTCGACCCGCACCGCGGCCTCGGGCGCCTGCGCCGTTTCCGTGGGAAGAAGAGCCAAGGCCTGAACTTCCTCGTCCAGCGAGAGCACCGCGAGGATCGCCCGGCACTTCAGCATCGGCCGTTCACTGAGTTCGTGCGCTTCCTCGCCGAGGAAAACGGTGATCGCGCCGGTCTCCTCGCTCACCGCCACGACCGGATACGGAACATCACGGGCCATGGCGGCGGCAGCGAGATGGCGGGCTCCCCGGCCCTGCACCCGGTGGGTCGACCGCGGCGCGAGTTCGGTGTTGATCCGCAGAATCGTCGTCGCGTCAGCAGTGAGAATCATCGCCAGATCAGGCTTCGACAGCTGGCTGACGCTCTCCGGCGAAACCCTCGCGTCGACCACCTCGTAGCCGTCACGGCACACGGCGGCCACCACGTCATCGAACCCGAGCACGAACAACCCGCCTTGCCGGCTGGCGCTCACCCGATCGATTCCCCGGCGCAGCGGCGTGTCAAGCGCCAACCTGGTCAGAGCTTCCCTAATCGACGCTGAAACCTCCACAATTCCGCCCCCTGCTCGTGAATCGGACCAACCGATAATTCTGCCAGCAGCAGGCAGGCCGGACCAGCCAACGGCTGCTGGGCCCCGCAGCAGATCACGGCGTCATTTCGACGTCTTGGTTGCTCAACGCCTCGGCGACGGCGCGGCCGGTCTCGGGTTTGGTCAGGTAGAACGTCGCGTCGTGGGGGTGGGCGCCGTTGTCCACGGTGTAGGTGGCTTCGAGAACCCCGGCGGCGCCGGTGAAGCGGCGTTGGAGGTTGAGGTCGGCGGCGACGAGGTCGTCGCGGTCGGCGATGTTGACCCACCGCCGGACCTGGGGTGGCACGGCGGGCGGCTGGGGCCGGACTCGTTCGTAGACGATGTTGCGCAGGCCCAGCGGCGAGCCGAGGGTGAGCAGCAGCGGCAGCGGGCGGCCGAGGCGATGCGCGGCTTCGAAAGCGACGACCGAGCCGAGAGAGTGCCCGACGAGAACCTTGGTTTCGGGGCCGATGAGAGCGGCGACGCGGTCCTGTACTGCCGCGCGGATCGCCTCGTCGGTGAGGTAGAGGCTGACCTGGACGATGGCGGTCCGCAGGAGCCGGCCGGCGATGTTCTCCCCCAGCGTGGCCATCGGCCGGACGCGGGCCAGCGCATTGAGCACCGGGCGGAGGCCCGCGCGAAGCCCTTGCGCGTCGGCGAAATCACCTTCGGCTTCGTCGAGCGCACGCCGGGTTCGTTCTCGATCGGCGTCGCTGGTGGCCCGGTCGGCGATCTGCCGCGCCCATTCGAGCGCCAGCTGTGAGGCGACTTCCTCGGCTTCCGGGGGCAGCTCGAGCCGGCCGCCCTGCTGGTCGGCTTCGCGGAACTGGTCACCGTAGAACGCGACGCGCGCCGAGAGCCCTCCGGGACGGGCGTTGCGCCAGAGCTGGTCGGCGAGATCGGGATAGCCGGCCAGGCGGGTGCCGCCCGCGAGGCTGGGCAGGTACTCGGCTTCCAGGGTGTCCGGTGATTTCTGCTGCTGCCCGATTCCGTGCACCAGAACGATCTCGGCCACCGTCTCCCCTTCGTCGACCGGCGAGTGAGCAGTCACGCACTGTCCGCGTCCAGCTTGCCCAAGCGCGCGTGGTTGAGCAAGGTAGAGATCATGCCGGGAAGACTGCTGCTGGTGATCGGCTCCAACTGGGGAGATCGGCCGGCGCTGTCGTTCCTCCCGCAGGAAGCGCGGAAGCTCTACGCGAGCATGCTGGCGCCCCAGCCGGGCCAGTGTGAGCCGGCGTTGCCGTCGCCGAAATCTTCGCTGCTGCTGGACCCGTCGCTCAGTCAGCTGGACAAGGCCATCGAGGACGCGTTCGCCGAAGCGGCGGCGCGGGAAGCCACCCTCTTCCTCGCCTTCACCGGCCACGGGATGACCAGCGGGGACGACTACTACCTGCTGGCCGCCGACTCGCCCGAGGACCCGGACTCCCGGTCCGCCTACCTGCTGGGCCAGCGCGTCAAGGAGCTGTTCCGCCGGCACCCGGCGATCGACGGGCTCGTTCTGCTGCTGGACACCTGCGAGTCGGGTCGTGCCGCCGAAGCCGCGGGACAGCAGTGGATCGAGGTGCTCAACCGCTCCGAGCGGCGGTTCGAGCTGCTCACAGCGGCCGGCGACGGGCCGGCTTTCGGCGGGTGTTTCGCCAAGTCCCTCGCCTACCTCATCTCCCACGGGAGCCTTGACGGGCCGGAACGGCTGGGCTGCGCCGACGTGCGTGACCCCGTCAACGATCTGTGCACCCGGCAGCAGGCCCGGCACATCTCGTTCACCGGAACCGGGATCACCGCCGGCGATCCCACGCTGTGGCTGGCCCGTAACGTCGCGTCCGCGAGCCGGCGCGAGGCGCTCGACGGCTCGGTCTGGTCTGACACGGCCGCGACCGCGGCGCGGGCCTTCCAGCCGACGGCGTCGTACCGGGAGCTCCTCGATCTGCTGGCGTCCGGGTCGAATGTGGCCGTCATCGGCACCGCGGGGCTCGGTAAGTCCGCGGTGCTGGCCGCGCTCGCGATGCCGTCGAACGGGCCGCGCGCCCACGCCGTGTGGCTGGGACACACCGCCGAGACCGTCGAACAGATCACGGACGAGCTGGCCGGCCAGCTGTCGCGCACGGTCGAGGAGTTCGCACCGGCCGCGGACGATGCCCGTAACAACATGACGGACCTTGAGTGGAAGAGTGCCGACGCGGTCGAGCGGCTGTTGACCAGGCCGTTGCAGAGGCTCGACGAGCCGGTGCTCATCGTGCTCGACAGCACCGATCCGGACGTCCTCGACCGGGTGGCCCGGCCGTTGGCCCGGCTTCCGCGGGTGCAGGTCGTCGCCAGTGCGTATGACCCGGCCGACCTGGGCGACGGGTTCACCGCGCTCGAACTGCAGCCCGCGACTCGCCTGGATGTCGCCCGTTACGCGGCGCGGCGCGGGCTGGACGCCGGCACCGTCGACCAGTTGCATCGAGGCACCGGCGGCAACTGGCTGATGATCGCGCTGCGGGTGGAGCAGAAGGCAGGGCCTCGCGTCGCGGCGCCGCCGAGTGGGGCCGCCGGTTTCCACGCCGCTGCCATCGAACGCGCTTTCGGCCGCGCTCCTCAGGAACACCACGAGGCGGCCGCCACTCTCGCCGTGCTCGCGGCCGCCGGAGCCGGTCCTGTCATGCCCGCCACCGTGCTCCAGCGAGCAGTCGTCCGGCTTGGCGGAACAAGGTCTCTGCCCCGGCTGCACGATGTTCTGGCCCGGCTCGACGCCCTTGTCGGACGCGGCCAGACCGCCACCGGCGGAGAATTTTACGGGCTCCGCTACGACACCGTCGCGAAGTTCGTGTGGGACCAGTCATTCGGTGGCATCACGCGCGAGGGCGCCCACGCCGCCGTGGCCGATGCGATCGAGGAGGTGGCCCCAGTGGCCGAGCACCGCGCCGACGACCCGCTGCACGCCTACGCCGGGCGAGCCGAAGCCGAGAACCTGTGGCAAGCCGGCCGGTACGAGGAGGCCTACGCCTGTCTGGTCCTGCGTGAATCCTTGATCAACGCCGAAGCCGTCGCGTCGTGGGCCGGCTGGACCAAGCGGATCTCCCGACAGCTCGGCGACACCCACCCGCTCTCCTTCCGCGCCGCGGGCCGGCACGCCAGGGCGCTCGGCGAGACCGGTGAGCCGGCCCGGGCGGCCGAAATCCTCCGGGAGCTCGCCGCCGACAGCCGCGCGAGCCTGGGCCCCGACGACCGGAGCACCCTGGAGCTCGAGGACCACGCGGCCTACTGGACGCACAGCAACGGTGACATTCCCGCGGCACGAGCGGCCTACACCGATCTCGCCGGACGCTGCACGGCGTTGCTGGGCGAAGACGACCCGCAAACGCTGATGGCACACCACCACCTCGCGCTGGTCACCGCCAAGGACCACGACGTCACCCGCGCGATCGAGCTGTGGCGCCGGGTCCTCGCCTCACGCGAACGGGTACTCGGAGAACAGCACCTCGACACTCTCCGTACCCGATTGAACATCCTCGCCTGGACCCCGGAAAACGGGCACCCCCCCCCGATCCCGAGGAGTTCACTCGCCTTCTCACCGTGGCGCGGGACACGTTCGGGGAAAATCACCCGGAAACGATCACCATCGGCTACTTCCGGGCCCAGGCACGCGGACGGCTGGGCACCGGGGAAAGCCTGCGCGCGGCCGTCGCGGAACTCCGCGACCTGCTGCCCCGTTCGCAACGCGTCCACGGGCCGAAGAGCATCTGGAGCGAGGGGATCCGCACCGACCTCGCGACCTTCACCAGCGATCTCACCGAACTCGAGCAGCGTTGACCTCCCCCGGCTCCGCCCGTGACTGAGCCCCTGAACATCGCCCTGCTGTCCTACCGCGCCAAACCGACCTGCGGCGGCCAGGGCGTCTACATCCGCCACCTCAGCCGCGAACTCACCGCACTCGGCCACCACGTCGAGGTCATCACGGGACCGCCCTACCCGGTCCTCGACAACGGCGTCCGCTTCACTCCCCTGCCCGGACTCGACCTCTACGCACCGGACAACCCGTTCCGCACGCCGGCGGTGCGCGAACTGGCCACGGTGCCGAACCTGCTCGAGTACCTCGGGCTCAAAGCCGGCCGGTTCACCGAGCCACTGGCGTTTTCCCTCCGTGCCCGGGCGTATCTGCGCGGCCGGGGGTTCGACGTCGTGCACGACAACCAGGGCCTCGGCTACGGCCTGCTGGGCCTACCCGGCCTGGTCGCGACGATCCATCACCCGGTCGCCATCGACCGTGAGTGGGAGCTGCACGACGTCAGCGACCAACGGCGCCGGGAAGTGCGGTCCTGGTACCGGTTCCTGCGGATGCAAGCCCGGGTCGCCCGGCGCGTCGGCCGGATCGTGACGCCGGCCATCGCCAGCAGCACCGCGGTCGCCGAATGGATGGGCGTACCCGCCGGGCGGCTCTCCGCGGTTCCGCTCGGGGTCGACACCGCCGTCTTCCGCCCCGACCCGGCCACGCCGCGGGTGCCCGGGCGGATCGTCACCACGGCGAGCGCGGACGTTCCGGTCAAAGGCCTCGCGCACCTCCTGACCGCCGTGGCGCAGCTGCCGTCCGGCACCGAGCTGCACGTCGTCGGTACAGCCCGCCCCGGCGGTCCCACCGAGCAGCTCATCGGCGAACTCGGCCTGGCCGAAGCCGTCCGCTTCCACCATGGGCTCACCGACCACGAACTGGCCGACCTCATCCGCAGCGCGACCGTGGCCTGCGTGCCCTCGCTGTTCGAAGGCTTCTCCTTGCCGGCCTTGGAAGCCATGGCCTGCGGCACCCCGCTCGTGTGTACCACCGCCGGCGCGATTCCCGAGGTGACCGGGGACGCCGCGGTCCCGTGCGCGCCCGGCGATCCACCCGCGCTCGCCGCGGCGTTGGCCACGGTTCTGTCCTCGCCGGAGTTGCAAGCGGCCCTGGGTGCGGCCGGCGCCGCACGGGCCCGGAGCTTCACCTGGCGCGCGACCGCCGAGGCGACGGTGGCCGTGTACCGTGCCCGCCTCGGTGACACCTCCGACGCCGCCCCCGCCGACAAGGAATGCAGGACATGCTGACGATCGACTTCGACCGGTTCCGAGTCGACGGCACGAGCACTGTCCTCGACGTCGGCTGCGGAACCGGCCGGCACACCCGCGAAGCTCACCGCCGCGGCGCGAGGGCCATCGCACTCGATCTCGACGAAGTCGCGCTCAAAGGCATCGAGGACTGCTCCGTGGCGCTGCGGGCGGACGGCACCCGCCTTCCCCTGCCCGACGACTCCGTCACCCACGTCATCCTGAGCGAAGTACTCGAGCACGTCCCCGGACACCACGCGATGGTCGCCGAAGCCGCACGAGTGCTCGCACCAGGCGGCCGGCTCGCGGTCAGTGTGCCGCGCCGCTACCCCGAGCAGATCTGCTGGGCCCTGTCGAAGGCCTACCACCAGGTCGACGGCGGCCACATCCGCATCTACCGCCGCCGGGAACTCGAGCGCCTGCTCACCGACGCCGGCCTCGAGGTCGAGAGCAGCCACCTCACCCACGGCCTCCACACCCCGTACTGGTGGCTCAAGTGCCTCGTCGGCGTCGACCGCGAAACCCGGCTCGTGCGCCGTTTCCACGACCTGCTCGTCCACGAGATCATGACCGGTCCCTGGCCCAATCCGGCGATCGCCGCGCTCCTCGACCGCATCGCCGGGAAGAGCCTCGTCCTCTACGCGCGCAGGCCGGTCCGGTGATCGACACCGACGCCACCGCCGCCTTCATCCGCCGCACCCAGCAACCCGACGGCGCCATCCCGTGGTTCACCGGCGGCAAGCTCGACCCCTGGGACCACGTCGAAGCAGCGATGGGCCTCGACTCCGCCGGGTTTCACCGCGAAGCAGCCGCGGCCTACCGGTGGCTGGCCCGCACCCAGAACCCGGACGGCTCCTGGCACGCCGAATACCGCGACAGCCATCCCGTCGAACTCGCCCGCGACGCCAACTTCACCGCCTACATCGCCGTCGGCGCGTACCATCATTTCCTGTCCACTCAGGACAGTTCATTCCTCGAAGAACTGTGGCCCACGGTCGATTCCGCGATGGCCTTCGTCCTCAGCATGCAAGCAGAGGACGGCGCCATCCGATGGCGCGAAAACCCGGACGGAACCTTTCAGTCCGAAAAACTCCTCACCGGCAACTGCAGCATCCACCACGCCCTCACCACCGCGAACCGCATCGCCGGCCACCTGGGCCATGAACGTCCACAGTGGACTAGCGCCGCCGATCGGATACGCGACGCCGTGCTCCACCACACCGGCAGCTTTCTCCCCAAGTCACTGGCCATGGACTGGTACTACCCAGTCCTCACCGGACTCCGGCCACTGCCGGACCTCGAACCACGCTGGAACGTGTTCGTCCACCCGGAACGCGGCGTCCGCTGCGTCGACCACGAGCCATGGACAACGGGCGGCGAGACCGCCGAACTCGCCCTCGCCCTCGCCGCCCACGGCGACATCCCGCGCGCCACCGCACTCCTCGCCGCGGCCGAACACCTGGCAGCCGGCGACGGCTCATACTGGACCGGCCACAACTACGACACCGACACGATCTGGCCGCGAGAACGCACCACCTGGACAGCCGGCGCGATCCTCCTCGCCCAGTCCGCCATCCACGGATCACCACCAGCCCTCGCCGTATTCGGCGCGAAAGCCTGCGCGCCAACGTAACCTGGGCCGAGCATCAGACCGGCACCGAGCCGAGCGGGGTCTCGGTGGAAGACGCCCATCGCCTCGGCGACACCGCCGACAGTGATCTCCCCCACCTGATCGTGCCGAACATGCCGCCGTTCCGAACGCGAGACCAGCCGGGCTGACGGCACAGCACCGGCGGTGTTCGTGGCCCGATCGGGCCTCACCGGGGTTAACGGCCGGCCGGCGAACAACCAGGAGAACCGGCCCGAACCGGTCGAACCGGTGGATCTCGGCAGAGGCGGGATCATTCAGTCGACGATGCCGACACCGTGCGGCGGCTCGTCGCCGAGCTGGCTCGACGAGGTCGGCTACGTCAAGTGCATGTTCGACGGCGCCACCGCCAACGCCGCCGAAAAGGCCGGCAAACGGGACAGCATGGGCACAATCACCGTAGGCGAGGCGGCCGACGCGATCCTCTTCGACGCCGATCCGCTCACCGACATCACCCACCTCGCCGCCGCGCACCACCGCCGCGCCGTCATCAGCGCCGGGCACCTCGTCCACCGCTGAGCCCGGGCGCGTGGTTCGTCACTGCGGGGCAACCAACCCGTTGCCGGCGCGTCAAGCCCTCGAGAACACGGTGTGTGCCGAAGTCGAGAGGGGTCTGCTGTGGACGGTCGCGATGAGGACCGGCTCGGGTCCTCACCCGGGCGAAGGCGGCCGGTGGACCCGCCGCGCGCCCGGCGCCGGCGGGGAGCGCGCCGCAGTGGCGCCGTGGTGGCCGGGGTCCTGTCGCTGCTGGTGCTGTGCCTGACGGGTTACGGCTGGGCGCAGTACCACAACCTGGTCTCGGGCCTGCACACCTCCGACGCGCTCGGCGGCGACACCAAATCGGCCAACGGGGACACCAACATCCTCATCATGGGCCTGGACAGCCGGCTCGACGAGAACGGCAACGCGCTGCCGCAGGACATCTACGACGCGCTGCACGCGGGCGATCAGCAGGACGGCGGCAACAACGCCAACGTCCTGATGCTGCTGCACGTCCCGGGTGACGGCAGCAAGGCGACCTCGCTGTCCATCCCCCGCGACGACTACGTCGACATCCCCGGCTGCCCGGACGGGCAGTGCAAGGGAAAGATCAAGCAGGCCTACGGACTGGCGTTCGACCAGAAGGCCAAGCAGCTGGTCAACCAGGGCGGCGACAAGAGCCAGCGCGAGCAACAGGAGCGCGAAGCCGGTCGCAAGGCCGAAATCGACACCGTGCGCCAATTCCTCGGCGGAGTCCCCGTGGACCATTTCGCCGAAGTCACCCTTGTCGCGTTCCTCCAGATCGCGCAGGTCGTCCAGCCGATTACCGTTTGTCTCAACGAAGACACCCAGGACAGCTACTCCGGCGCCGACTTCCACCAGGGCCGGCAGCAGGTCAACGCCGCACAGGCGGTGGCGTTCGTGCGGCAGCGCCGCGATGTGGTCCACCCGCAGCTGAACTTCACCGACCTCGACCGCGAGGTCCGCCAGCAGGCCTTCATCTCCTCCCTCGCCTATCAGCTCAAGCAGGGCGGGGTGTTCACCAACCCGTCCCAGCTGCAGGGCATCCTGAACGTGGCCAAGCAGAACATGGCCGTCGACGCCGGCCTGGACCTGATGTCGTTCGCCGGGCAGGCCGCGAACCTGACCGGCGGCAACATCAGCTTCGTCACGCTCCCGATCGTCAAGTTCGGCAAGAACACGTCCGGGGAAGACGTCAACATCGTCGACGTCGCCCAGGTGCAGGGAGTGGTCCGGCAGCTGATCGGCGGCACCGCGCCCGCCCCGCCGTCGTCGTCCGCGCCGGCGAATGCCGGCGGCACCCAGCCGGCGCAGGGGACCGTGGATGTCGTCAACGGCACCAGCCGCACCGGGCTCGCCGCCACCGTCTCCCACGCGCTGGCCGCCAAGGGATACGCCGCCGGCACCACCTCCACCGACCCGCGCCACGTCACCAGAACCGTGGTCTACTACGGCAGCGGAGGCAGCACGTCCGCGTCGGCGGTGGCCAAGCTGCTGGGCGGGGTCACCACCGAGCACGATGCCACGGTGCCGGCCGGGCACGTCCGGGTGGTCATCGGCACCGCGTTCACCCCGCCGGCCGCGCTGGCCGCGGCCGGCGGGGGCGCCTCCGGCGGCCGGCCATCGGCACCGCCCGATTCCGGTGATGCCGGAGCGCCGGACGCCCCGCCCAACGGCCTGTCCGGCGGCGGCATCCCCTGCGTCAAGTAGGCCTGGCGGACCTCGGCCGGATCCGCCGCCCGCATGAGGCGGTTCAGAGCAGCTTGTCCTGGGTGATCGGCAGGTCCCGGACCCGGCGGCCGGTGGCGTGGTAGATCGCGTTGCCGATCGCCGCCGGGACGCCGGTCATCGGGCACTCGCCGAACCCCCGTGCGCCGAGCGCCGTGCTCACCGGATCCGGCTTGTCCACGAACAAAACCTCCAGTTCGGGCACGTCCGCGTTGACCGCGACCAGGTACGTGGACAGCGTCGGGTTGGCCACCCGCGCCGTCCGGTCGTCGTACCTCGTGTGCTCCATCAGCGCGGTGCCGATCCCCCAGGTCATCCCGCCGATCACCTGGCTGCGCGCGGTCTGCCGGTTCAGCACCCGCCCGCAGTCGTACGCGCCGACCACCCGGGTCACCCGGACCCGGCGGTACCGCGCGTCGACCCGGACCTCGACGAACACCGCGCCGCAGCTGTTGCCCGGCTCGTTCATGCTCGACGCGGTGTTCTCCACCGGCGAGCCGTGTTTCGTGACCACGTCGCGGTAGCTGATCCGCCGTGACCGGTCGGCCGCGGCGAACAGGTACCCGTGCTCGGTCACGACCTGGTCCGCGGTGAGCCCGTGCAGGGGTGAAGCGGGGTCGTCGATCGCCAGCCGGATCACCGCGCCGCGCACCGCTTTCGCGGCCTTGTCCACCGCCCCGGTCACACTGGCCACCGTCCCCGAGGACTGGGACGAACCCGCCTGCGGGAAGTTCGAATCGCCCAGCTGGAAATCGACCTGCGCCACCGGGATCCCCAGCCCCTGCGCGGTGACCTGGGTCATCACCGTGTGCGTCCCGGTGCCGATGTCCTGGGTGCTGCACTGCGCGTGCATTTCGGTGGCCATGCCCCAGCCGAACGCCTTGCCCGCCATGGCATACGCGTCGCGCGGCTACTTGCTGCTGAACCGCAGCCAGGTCGACGGGTTGACGTCGGTGTAGTTCCGCAGCCGCAGCTCCAGCGGGTCCACGCCGTCACCGGACTGGGAGCCGACATCGCGATCGACTTCCCGGCCGGTGACTACGTGCCGCAGGTCCGCGCATGGGGCGGGGTGGACGTCGTGCTGGACACGGTGGACGGCGACACCCTTGCCCGCAGCGCGCAGGTCCTCGCCGACCGCGGCCGCGTGGTGTCCATCGTGGACATTCCCGAACCGCAGAACCTGCTCGCCGCGTGGAGCGTGAACGCGACCTACCACTTCCTCTTCGTCAGCCCCGGCCGGGCGAAGCTCGCGGCCCTCGGCCGACTGGTCGACCAGGGCAAACTCCGGCCGGTGATCGGCGCCGTGCTACCACTGGCCGACCTCACACAAGCACACACCCTGCTGGAAGGCGGCTCAGCCGGCGGACGCCCACGCGGCAAGATCGTCGTCGCTGTGCACCCCCCGGATTGATGCGGGCAGGGCGGCCTGGGGGAGGGAGACCAGGGGCCTGGGCTGAACGGCGACGGTGACGCCCCGGCGATCTCGCGCGCGACGTCCAGCCGCAAACCCCGGAGGACGGTCCCAGGCGACGACCCGTTATTGGACGATCGTCAAAATCGCCCTTAAATCGCCCCTGCCCCCGGACAGCAAAAAAGCCCAGGTCATTGACCTGGGCTTTGCTCCCCCGCTTGGACTCGAACCAAGAACCCTCCGGTTAACAGCCGAATGCTCTGCCAGTTGAGCTACAGGGGATCATCGCTCTCAGTCGGATCGCTCCGGCTGATGGGGGAAACTTTAGCGCACGCCGTGGGCCACCCGAACAGGGCCCCCCTCCTCGCCGATCACCGCGGCCGGCGGCGGTTTGCTGGACAATGGAAAGTCGGGAGTCCGACTGACGAGAGGTGTGGCCGCCGATGAAGAAGTTCCTGCTGGGTGTGGGCCTGGGGTACGTGCTGGGCACCAAGGCCGGCCGGGGACGGTACGAGCAGATCGTGCGCACCTACCGCAAACTGGTCGACCATCCCATGGTCCAGGGCGCCGCCGGAGTGGCGCGCGCCAAGGTGAGCGAGAAGTTCGGCCGGCACTGAGGCGCCGGCCGGGCCCGGGGACACCGGGCCGGCCGGCAGTCAAAGCCCTGAGACCGGAGCTCAGGCGCGCGGAGGCGTCTGCGCGACGAAGAAGATGCGCCGGAACTCGAACCACGTGGTGCCGTCCGGGCGGGGCGGGTAGGCGGCGTCGAGCAGGGGGGCGAGCTGCTCGCGGAACGCGGCCCAGTCCGCGTCGCCCAGTGCGGCGCGGATGGGGCGCAGCGCGGTGCCCGTGATCCACTCCAGCACGGCGCGCTCGCCGGACAGCCGCTGCATGTACGTGGTTTCCCAGGCGTCCACCGCGCAGCCCTCGTCGGCCAGCAGGTCGGCGTAGGCGTGCGGGGTGGCGACGGCATCGTCCTCGCGCAGGACCAGCGTGCCCAGCCGCGAGGACCACGCCGGCGAGCCCGCCAGCTCACGCGTGATGCGGTGCGAGGGCGCCCCGAAGTTGCCCGGCACCTGCACGGCCAGGAACGCCCCCGCCGGCAGCTGCCCGACCCACCGGCGCAGCAGGTCCTGGTGCCCCGGCACCCACTGCAGCACCGCGTTGGAGACGACCACGCCGGTGTCCGGCCGCGGCTCCCAGTCACGCACGTCGAGGACGTGGGCGTCGACGCCGCGAGAGCGGGCGGCGTCCACCATCTCCGGGGAGCTGTCGGACGCTTCGATTACCGCGCCAGGCCAGCGTTTCGCCAGGTCGACGGTGAGATTGCCGGGCCCGCAGCCCAGGTCCACCACCCGGCGGGCGGCCGTGTCCGGGATGCGCCCGATCAGGTCGCCGAACGGCCGCGCGCGCAGGTCGGAGTAGTCGAGGTACTTGGCCGGATCCCACATGAGACGTCCACCTCCGCAGTAAACAGTACGACTGTACTGAGTACGAGCGTACTGCTAGCTCTGCGGACCCGCCAGCTTCTCCGCGACCTCCTCGGCGATGGCCGAGACCAGCGCCGGGTCCGTGCCCGGGTCGGGGCGCACCTGCAGCACCGTGCCGTCGTGGCCGGGCACCTTGCGCTGCACGAACCAGGCGCCACCGCCGGGCAGCTCGTGGCGGTGGCGCGTGCGCACCGAGCCGTCGACGCGCAGCCGCACCTGCTGCGGCACCTTGCCCGGGTCCGGCAGCCCGAACCGCACCGGCTCGAGGTCGCTCAGCACGACGACCCCGCCGGCCCGCTCGGTCTCCGCCGACTCGGTGAGCGTGAACACGCCGTCGGCCCAGCTCGCCTTGCCCACGAGATGCCAGCCGACGCGCCGCGCGCCGCCATCGCCGTCCGGGAACCACAGGCCGAGCGACGTGACGACCAGGTGCCCGCCGCCCTCGACCGCCGCCACGGCGATCACGTTCTCACCCGGCTCCGGGTGCCCCGGGAAGCCCTCGGGGAGACCGTTTCCGAAGATCCGGCTCAGCCAGCCCATCTCAGTCCCATCCGCTGGCCGCCTGCTGCCGCAGCGCCTTCCGGTACTGCTCCAGCGCCACCAGGTCGCCGAACAGCGCGCGGTAGTCGTCCGGCGCCTCGACCGGCGAAAGCCGCTGCAGCTTCGATTTGATCTCACCGATCTGACGGCCGACGAGGCTCTCCTGCACCCCCGCGAGCACCCCCGAGATGTACCGGGAGTCCACTTCGCCCAAGGCGCGCAACGGTTCCACGGACAGCTCGCTGAGCACCCGCCGGACCGTCCCTTCCGGACAGTGCTGCGCCGCGGCGTCCAGCAGCGCCGGGCCGGTGAGCCCGGACGCCGCGCCGCCCGCCTTGAGCACCGCCAGGTGGACCGCGACGTACACCGGGTGCGTGAACGCCTCCTCGGGCAGCGAGTCGTACTCCGGGCCGGCGATCGCGGGCTGCTGCAGCGCGGCCTTGAGCGCCTCGCGCTGGCCGATGAACCGCGGGTCGCCCGGCGCGGGGCGCGGCAGGTCCTGCTCCTTGGCCTCCGGTTCGGGCGCCTGGCGCGAGGCGGCCTGGCGCAACGGGGGTCCCCCGCGCTTCGCCGTGGCGCCCGCGCTGCCGCGCACCCGGTTCACCACCTGGGCCACGTCCTGCCAGCCCACCCACCAGGCGAGCTTGGAGGCGTAGCCGTCACGGCTGGCGCGGTCCTTGATCGACGCCACCATCGGCACCGTCTTCTGCAGCGCGGAGACCTGCCCGTCGACCGAGTCGAGGTCGAACTGCTTGAGCATGCTCTTGATCGCGAACTCGAACAGCGGCGTCCGGCGCGCGACCAGGTCCTTGACCGCCGCGTCACCCTTGGCGATGCGCAGCTCGCACGGGTCCATGCCGTCCGGCGCGACCGCGATGTAGGTCTGCCCGGCGAAGGTCTGGTCGCCCTCGAACGCCCTCAGCGCGGCCTTCTGGCCCGCCGCGTCGCCGTCGAAGGTGAAGATGACCTCGCCGCGGAACGCGTCGTCGTCCATCATCAGCCGGCGCAGCACCTTCATGTGGTCCTCGCCGAAGGCGGTGCCCGAGGACGCGACGGCCGTGGGCACGCCGGAAGCGTGCATCGCCATCACGTCGGTGTAGCCCTCGACCACGACCACCTGGTGCCGTTTCGCGATCTCGCGCTTGGCCTGGTCGAGGCCGAACATCACCTGCGACTTCTTGTAGATCGGCGTCTCGGAGGTGTTGAGGTACTTGGCCTCGATCCGGTCGTCGTCGAACAGCCGGCGCGCGCCGAAGCCCACCACGTCGTTGCCGACGTCGCGGATCGGCCAGACCAGCCGCCGGTGGAAGCGGTCCATCGGGCCGCGCTGGCCCTCCTTGGACAGTCCCGACGCGAGCAGCTCCTTGACCTCGAACCCGTGGTTGAGCAGGTATTTCGTCAGCTTGTCCCAGCCGCCGGGCGCGTAGCCGCAGCCGAACTGCTTCGCGGCCGCCGCGTCGAAACCGCGCTCGGACAGGAAGTCGCGGGCCGCGCGGGCCTCGTCGGTGACCAGCTGCTCGATGTAGAACTCGCTCGCCGCCCGGTGCGCCTCGATCAGCCGTGCGCGGGTGCCGCGGTCGCGCTGGACGCCCGGGCCGCCGCCCTCGTAGGTCAGCCGGAGGCCGACCCGGTCGGCCAGCCGCTCGACCGCCTCGACGAACGAGACGAGGTCGATCTTCTGGATGAACTTGATGACGTCGCCGCCCTCGCCACAGCCGAAGCAGTGGAAGGTGCCGTGTGAGGGGCGCACATTGAACGACGGGGTCTTCTCGTTGTGGAACGGGCAGAGGCCCTTCAGGCTGCCTCCACCGGCCCGCCGCAGCGCGACGTACTCCCCGATGACCTCGTCGATCCGGTTGCGCTCACGCACCTCCGCGATGTCGCTCTCCCGAATCCGTCCTGCCACGGCATCCACTCTAGTTCTCCCGCTCCGGCGGCCGTGCGGCACACTCTCCCCTTATGCGCACACCTCCGGCTCTGACCGGTTTCGCCGACGAGTTCGCGACGCACCGGGGGCACCTGCTGGGCGTGGCCTACCGGCTCACCGGCACGCGGGCGGACGCCGAGGACGCCGTGCAGGAGTCGTGGCTGCGGCTGGCCGGGCTGGACGACGCGGGCCGCGCGGCCATCCGCGACCTGCGCGGCTGGCTGACCACGGTGGTCGGCCGGATCTGCCTGGACCGGCTGCGCTCGGCGGCGGTGCAGCGCGAGCGGTACGTGGGCCAGTGGCTGCCGGAGCCGATCGTGACGCCGTTCGGCATGCCGGTGAGCGAGGACCCGCTCGACGCCGCCGTGCGCGACGACGGCATCCGGATGGCCGCGATGGTGGTGCTCGACAAGCTGACGCCGGAGCAGCGCGTCGCGTTTGTGCTGCACGACGCGTTTTCGGTCCCGTTCGGCGAGATCGGCGGGATCCTCGGCTGCTCGGCCGACGCCGCGCGCCAGCACGGCTCGCGCGCGCGGCGGGCGCTCGCCGACGCGGACCCGCCCCAGCGCGTCGAGCTGGCGGCACAGCAGCAGCTGCTGGAGAAGTTCGTCGCCGCGCTGCTGGCCGGCGACATCCGCGCGATGACCGAGCTGCTGCACCCCGACGTCGTGCTGGTCGGCGACTCGAACGGCAAGGGCCGCACCACCCGCCAGATCATCGTCGGCCCGGACAAGCTGGCGCGCTTCCTGCTGGGCCTGATGAAGAAGTACGAGCCGGGCCTGCTCGGCCGAGGCGCCCCGGTGCTCGTCAACGGCGACCTCGGCCTGTGGCTCCCGCCGCTGCCGGGGCGCGACGGCTTCCTCGGCGTCGACGAGCACGTCCAGGCCATGAGCGTCCGCGACGGCCGCATCATCGCCGTCTACGACATCGTGAACCCCGACAAGCTCACCCGCATCACGCGCCCCGAGCTGCCCTGAGCGGGCGGGTCACGGCAGCGGCACGCGGCAGGCGTCGCCCGAGGTGAAGCCCTGGTCGACGATGCCGAGGGCGCTGTTCACCCGGGCGCGGGAGTTCTCCAGGCCGATCTGGTAGGTCAGCTCGACCACGCCGTCCCGGCCGAACTCGGCTTCCAGCTCGGCCACCTGCTCGTCGGTGACGGTGACCTGCGCGCCCGTCATCGCGTCGGCGTAGGCCAGGGCCAGGCGCTCGGCGCGGGAGAACGCGGGCGAGTCCGCGTAGTCGTCGATGTGCTTCAGGCGGTCGATGTCGAGGCCGTCGTGGAGCTGCAGCATGGTGCCGAAGTCGACGCACCACGAGCAGCCGATGCTCGTGGCGACCCGGTACACGGCCAGCTCGCGGACGTTCGCGGGCAGCCGCTTCGACGCCTTCTCCGCGAGCAGCTCGTGCAGCATGCTCGCGCGCAGCAGTCCCGGATGGTGTGCCACGACGGCCATCGGCGCGGGCACGGCGCCGAACCGGCGGCCCGCGACGCGGTAGACGAGCTTCAGGAACGGTCCGGCCTCGGTGGTGCGCTTCGCCGGGATACGGGACATGGTCGTCTCCTCCACTGGTGCGGTTCAGGAGGAGGACGAGACGGCGGCGGGGAATGTGACGCGGGCCCGCTCAGCGGGCGGCGGTGATCGGCCGCACGTCCCACACCCACACGCCGTCGATGAACTGCGCGGGCTTGCGCAGCAACAGGTCCACGGTGGCGCGGTAGGCGTCGGAGTGCTCACGCGGGATCAGGACCAGCACGCTGGCGTGCCAGTACCGCAGGTCGTCGATGGCCTGGTCGCGGGCGTTGTCGTCGACCGGCGCGGCGGTGCCCGAGTCGCGGATCTGGTCCAGCAGCGCCGAAGTGGGCCGCTGGACGGCGCCGTACCGGCCGCGCTTGTCGTCCGGGCCGCTCGGGCCGACGAAGTAGCCCTCCGGCATCGCGTAGCCGAGACCGGCGTCGACCTGCCAGTGCAGCGGCTCCGACTCCCCCGAGCTGGGCAGCGGCACGGGCACCACGGTGCCGCCCGGCGCCACGTACGTCCGCCAGGTGCCGTCGGCGAAAAACGCCGGGGTGGGCGGCCGGTCCTTGACGAGCAGCTGCGTCGGCGCGATCGGCAGCAGCACCGCGATCACGGCGCCGAGCCACATCAGCCGCACCGGCAGCCGCCGCTGTCCTTCCCCCGGCTCGGGCAGCGCGGCCGCCGCCGTGAACACCCGGTCGGTGGCGATCGCGAGCAGCGCGCCGATCGCCGGCACACACGCCATCGCGAGCCGCGACTCCAGCAGCGACTCGAACAGCGGCAGGTTCGCCAGCAGCTTCCACGGGCCGGGCACGCCGGTGTCCACGTGCACCACCACGAGGTCCACGCCGAGCGAGAGCCAGGCCATCAGGAACATCGAGATCGCCACCGAGCGCGCGACGACCTCCCGCCACAGCCAGATCGTCACCACGACCATCAGCACGATCAGCGGCCAGCCGAAGAACGCGTTCTCCTCGGTGCGGTTTATCGACACGTCGGCGGCCTCGGCGGGCTGGCCGGCGATCGACTGCGTGGCGAACCGCGTGAACGCCGCGGTGTCGTTGCCGACCTGGCCGTGCTCCAGCGCCGTGTAGCTCTGCGGGCCGAAGAACTGCCACCACAGCGGGAAAGCGAGGAGCACGAACGCCAGCACGACGGCGATCCCGCCGCCGAGCAGCATCGGGCGGACCATCGCCTTCAGCTCGCGCGGGCGGGAAGCGCAGTAGGCGACGGCGAAGATCACGAAGCTCAGCGCGAAGATCAGCAGCGGCTCCTCGCCCAGGAAGACCTGGTACGCGGTGAGCACGCCGAGCCAGATCCCGTTGCGCACGGGCTTGGTGCCCTGCGCGATCCGGATCAGCTTGAGCGCCAGGAACGGCAGCACGAACCAGGCGACGAAGTTCGGGTGCGCGTTGGCGTGCGAGATGATCGGCGGCGCGAACCCGGCGACGGCGCCACCGATCGCCGCGGAAACGCGGTGGCGCACCAGATGGCGCGAGAACACCCAGTACCAGGCGGCGGCCGTGCCGGCGAGGCTGCCGGTGAGCGCGATCGCCCAGGTGGCGGTGGGGCCGAACGTCAGCGTGATCGGCGTGAGCGGGATCGAGACGCCGAGCATGGCCGTGTTGGCCATCATGTTCACGCCGAGCGGGTAGTTCTGCAGGTCCGTGGTGAGCGGGTTCTGCAGGTGCAGCACGGACTTCGCCGTGACGGAGAAGAACCACTCCCACATGTTCTGGTCCGACGCGCTGTTCCACAGGTAGCCGTGGCCGAGGTCGGCCCACAGCCCGCCGAACAGCACGACGGAGAACGCCAGGTACGCGCCGATGATGCCCGCGTCGGCCCACGACCGGCGCATCCGCGGCTCGTCCACGGCCGTGGACGGCCCGGTCACGACGGGGATCATCTCGGTCCTCGCCTCCGGTTGGAAAAGGCTCACTACGGGCGCACCACCCGCGCGAAGAAGTACACCGCGCCGGTGCCGGCGTGCCGGACGAGCAGCAGGAACGGCCGGTCGACGGTCACCTCGACCGGGTCGGAGGTGTCGAGGGACAGGGTGCGCATCTGGACCGCAGTGGCGGCGGCGCCCTCCAGGCCCTGCTCGTCGAGCCGGAGCACGGCCTGGTGCAGCACGCTGTCCACCCAGAACGGCTTGGTCGCGGTCAGCCCGGTCAGGTCGGCGCTCGGCTGGAACAGCTCGCGGACGCCGAGGGACTTGAGCGCGCCGTCGAGGTCGGTGCGGACGTCGAGCGAGATCTTCGGCAGCGAGAGGCGGGCCTTCCGGCGCCGCGTGCCGTCGATCAGGGCAGCGAGACGGTGCTCGTCCAGCGCGGCCTCGGCGGGTTCGAGGTCGCCGTCCGGGAGGAGGACGACGGCCTGGACGCCGCCGGCCGCGTTCAGCGTGACGACCTGCCAGCCGTCGGCGTGCTGGTAGCCGACGGACTCCTGGAGGTGCATGGTCCGCACCTCGCGCGGGCCGCCGGGGCCGTGGAACGCGGCGGGCGCGGTGGCGCCTTCCGGGAACGGGAGGCGCCAGGCGGTCTTGAGGTAGAGCGCGTTGACGATGCTGGCCCGGGTGTCGATGTCGAGGGAACCGGCGGGCAGCAGCTCCGGGATCAGGCCGCGGGTGGTGCGGCGGACGTCGGTGTTGATCAGCTCGCGGGCAGCCTCGGGGTCGGTCTCGAACGGCGCGGTCTCGGCCTTGCTACCGGGCCAGGTGGCGAGTTCGGCCTGGAAGCCGTCCTCGACGGTGATGCGGTCGGAGGCCCAGAGCGTGTTCGCGACGGCCAGGATCGCGGCGTCGTCGTCCAGCTCCGCGGCTTCACGCAGGAGGCGGGCGTGCGGTTCGATGTCACCGCTGTCCTTGCCGACGGCGGGTTCGGGTTCGGGTTCGGCGAGCAGGGCGCGCAGCTCGTCCGCGGTGCGGCCGCGCGCGGCCCGGCTGACCAGGCCCAACGCGCTGGCCGCGGAGTACGGCGAAAAACACGCGTCGACCCCGTCTGCCGCAGCGGCCCGGTGGAGTGCGAGCGTGAACCTCAGGTGGCTGTCGACGGCCATGCGGCGACCGTACCGGACCGCCCCCGGGCCGTGGCACGGAACACTGCACCTGCCCGCAGGGTCCCTGAAGGCCACCTTCAGGGCATGTAGGTCCCTGAAGGTGGCCTTCAGGGCACTCGCCAAGCCGGCACGGAGGCCTTCACCGCGTCTGAGCAGAGCGGGCAACGCGAGGTGTCAGCGCGGGCAGGGTCAGCCCGGCCGGCCGACGTGCCAGCGGTGCCACTCGTGGGCCTGCGCGTCGGTCAGGGAGGCGACCTGGTCGACGAGCACGCGCAGGCGCGCGGCGTCGTCCGCGGCCGCGCGCCAGGCCGGGGCGAAGAGCGGGTCCAGCGAGTCCGGGGCGCGCTGCCCGAGCGCGGTGACCAGCTCGACGATCAGCTCGCGCTGGCCGTCCTGCATGGCGAGGCGGCGGCGGTCGCTCATCACGTACCGCAGGGCCAGCGCCTTGAGCAGCGCGACCTCCGCCGCGACCTGGTCCGGCACGGCCAGGCGCGCGCCGTACCGGGTCAGCGGGCCCTCGCCGTACACACCGCGGGTGCCGGTGACCGCGGCGGAGGCGAAGCGGCCGACCAGCTCGCTCGTCAGGCGTTTCAGAGCGACCTGCGCGCGCAGCGACCCGTCCGGCGCCGTCCGCACCAGCTCGGCGACCACGGGCAGGTCGAGCAGCTCCTTCGCCGCACCCTCCAAAGTGGACGCCGACTGGGTGGAGAAGTGCCGCGCCGCCGCCTCGGCCACGGCCGCGCGCTCGTCCGGGTCGGCGAGCACGCCCAGCCGGATGCGGCCGGCCAGCACGCCGTCCTCGACGTCGTGGACCGAGTACGCCACGTCGTCGGACCAGTCCATGATCTGGGCCTCAAGACACCGCCGCAGACCCGGCGCGCCGGCGCGGATCCACTGGAACACCGGCACGTCGTCGGGGTACACGCCGTACTTCGGCTCGCCCGGGCGGCGCTCCCACGGGTACTTCATCGTCGCGTCGAGGCACGCGCGGGTGAGGTTCAGCCCCGCCGTGACGCCGTCCTCGGCGACGGCTTTCGGCTCCAGCCGGGTGAGGATGCGCAACGTCTGCGCGTTGCCCTCGAAGCCGCCGCAGGCCTGCGCGACCTGGTTCAGCGCCTTCTCGCCGTTGTGCCCGAACGGCGGGTGGCCGATGTCGTGCCCGAGCCCCGCCGTGTCGACCAGGTCCGGGTCCGCGCCCAGCTCCTCGGCGATGCCCCGGCCGATCTGCGCGACCTCCAGCGAGTGCGTGAGCCGGGTCCTCGGCACCCCGCTGACCTCGGCGCCCTCGCCCGGCCCGACCACCTGGGTCTTGCCCGCGAGCCGCCGGAGCGCGGCCGAGTGCAGCACCCGCGCGCGGTCGCGGGCGAACGCACTGCGCCCGTCCGGCCGCGCGCCCGTCAGCGCCGCGCCCTTGGGTGCCTCGGCCAGCACCCGGGCGCGGTCGTGCCCGCTGTACCCGTCACTCACCCAGTCAGCTTAGGCGGGGGGACCGACAATTCAGCCGAGCATCGTGTCGAACAGCTCGTCCGCAGGCGACTTCGTGACCTTGTAGAACAGCAGCGCGCCGGTCTCGCGGAAGATGTACCGGACCTGCGTCCCGCGCTCCTGCACGATCGGCCCGCTGTGCGTCGGCGCGGTCCAGGCGTCCAGGCCGAGGTCCTCGGCCATGGTGCGGCTGCGGAACGAGTGCCACGGGTCGCTCACCAGCACCGCCGTGTGCCAGCCGCGCGCCTGTACCTGGTCGGACACCGCGCGCAGGCTGCGCAGCGTGTCACTGCCCTCGCCGACGGCGATCGTCGCCGACCGCGGCACGCCGTGCTTGGTGAGCCACAACGCGCCCGCCTGTGCCTCGGTGAAGTTGTCCGCGGCCTTCTTGCCGCCGGCGGTGACGATGGTCTTCGCGACGCCCGCGTCGTAAAGCTGCTTCGCCTTCTCCAGCCGCGCGGAGAAGATGTCCGACGGCTTCCCGTTGTACTGCGCGGCGCCGAGCACCACGATCACGTCGGCCGGCGTGCGGTCGTTCTCGCGCGCCACCTGCCACACCCGGAACGCCGTGCCGCCGACGACGGCCAGCAGCACCAGCACCGCGCCGAACGTGATCCGGCGCAGCCAGCTCGCGCGCGTCGGCTTCGTCCTCTGTGGTGCGGCGGAACTCATGCCCGTCATCCTGGCAGAGCCACGAACGGGTGAGGCGCAGACACCCCGGGCACTACAGCCAGCCGCGCTCCTCGGCGAGCCGGACGGCCTCGGCCCGGGTCCGTGCCCCCGTCTTGCCGATCGCCGCCGACAAATGGTTGCGCACAGTGCCTTCCGAGAGGAAAAGCGCCTTCGAGATGTCGGCGACGGTGCTGCCGTCCTTGGCCGTGCGCAGCACGTCACGCTCTCGCGCGGTCAGCGGGCTCGCGCCCGTGGCGAGCGACTCGGCGGCCAGCGCGGGGTCGACCACCCGCAGTCCACTGTGGACGCGGCGGACGGCCTCCACGAGCTGTTCCGGCGGCGCGTCCTTCACCACGAACCCGGCCGCGCCCGCCGCCATCGCGCGCGCGAGGTACCCGGGACGGCCGAACGTGGTGCAGATGATCACCCGGCAGGACGGCAGCGCCGCCCGCAGCTCGGCGGCCGCGGTCAGGCCGTCCTTGCCGGGCATCTGGACGTCGAGCAGCGCGACGTCGGGCTTGGCCTCCCTGGCCGCGGCCACCACCTCTTCGCCGGAGCCGACCTGCCCCACGACCTCGATGTCGGCTTCGAGGCCCAGCACGGTGGCCAGCGCGCCGCGCACCATCGCCTGGTCGTCGGCCAGCAGTACCCGGATCAAGCCAGTCCTCCCGCGGTCTCGGCACGCACAGCCGGGGCGGCCGCCGCGGCCGGGCCCGGGTCCGGGACCTCCGCCCGTACGGCCAATCCTCCTCCGGGCCGGACCGTCGTGCGCAGGGTCCCCCCGACCGCCGCCAGCCGCTCGGACAGCCCGCGCAGGCCGTTGCCCGCCACCACTTCGGTCGCGGTGCCGTCGTCCTCGAGTTCGAGCCAGTCGCAGCCCAGCCGGACCTTCACCCGGCTCGCCCCCGAATGCCGCAGCACGTTCGTGACGGCCTCGCGCAGCACGTACCCGAACACGCTCCGCAGCTCGGCCCGCACGTTGTCGACCGCGTGCGGCAGGTCCGCCTCGATCTCCGCCGCCCGCAACGCCGCCCGCGCGCCGGCGATCTCCGCGGGCAGCGACACCTCGCGGTACTCGGTGACGGTGGCCCGCACGTCGGACAGCGCGCTGCGGGTGAGGCCCTCCACCTCGCGGATCTCCTCGACCGCGCGCGGGATGTCGCCGGAGCTCTCCAGCACCCGCCGCGCCAGGCCGGCCTTCACGGTGATCGTGGTGAGGCTGTGGCCCAGCAGGTCGTGCAGGTCGCGGGCCACCCGCTCACGCTCGTTGCTGACGGCGAGCGTGGCGATCTCCTGGTTCGCGTGCTCCAGCCGCCGGATCGCGCGGATCAGGTTGGCCATGAAGAACATGGCCGACGTGACGCCCGCGACCGACCCCAGGTCGCCGGACTCGGCCGACAGCCGCCCCACCGCGAGCAGCAGCAGCGCCGCCAGCGCCAGCCCGCCGAGGTCGAAGATCAGCGCCCACGCGGCGGGCAGCAGGAACGCCAGGGTGGCGGTGACGTAGAGCAGGACGAACGAGCTGGTCCCCCCGACCATGACCGTGGCGATGCCGGCCGTCAGCATCACCGCGGCGAACATCAGCTTGGACCGGCGCTCCTTCCCGAACATCAGCGGGAAGAACAGGTAACAGGCCGCGTAGCCGTAGAAGAGCAGGCACTCGGCCACGTTCAGCGGCGTGAGCGAGGACCGGATCAGCGACTGGGTCACCGGGATCAGGAACGGCAGGAGGAAGACGACCCCCAGGATCCACCATCGCCCGGGGTGCGGCCCGTCGTCGGCCGCCCCGTCGAGCGGGTCGGCCCACCAGGTGTCCCGATCGGCCAGCGTGGACAGCCGTACGTTGTCTTTCTCCGCCATCTCGGCCGTACCCCGTCCCTGTTCTTCCGCGCCTCAAACGCGCGCGCTGTCCTTACGGTAACGCCTGATCACGAGCGTCCCGAGGACCACGGTCCAGGCCCCGAGCACCGCGACCGCCGCCGGGAGGCCCACCAGCATCTCGTTCGTCACGGCGGGGCGCACCAGCCCGATCACCCAGTAGGTCGGCATCACCTGCGCCAGCTCGTGCATCCAGCCCGGCATGCCCTCGATCGGGATCCACAGCCCGCCCAGGAAGCCCATGCCCATCATCACGATCATGTTCACCGGCTGCATCGACTCCGGCGTGCCGAACTGGCCCAGCAGCAGGCCGAGCAGCACGAGCGGGATGGTGCCGAGCCAGATCCCGGCGATGACGCGGACCCAGCCGGCCGCGTCGAGGTGCACGCCTTCGGCGAAGATCGCGATCAGCGGCACCAGCACCAGCGCAGGCAGGCCCACGAGCAGGCCCGACAGCGCCTTGCCGCCGAGGTAGCCCGCGCCGGAGAGCGGGGTCAGGCGCAGCTGCCGCTGCCAGCCGGTGGCGCGTTCGACGGCGAGCTTGGCGCCGTTCATGGTGGCCGCGGCGAACGCGCCGAAGGTCATCATGTTGACCATCACCACGGCGACGATGGCCGCGTGGTCCGGGTCGCTCGCCTTGGTGAAGACGTTGGCCTGCAACAGGAACATCACCACGGGGAAGGCGAGGACGAACACGAGGAACCGCGGGGAGCGGAACAGCCGCCGGATTTCGACGGTGAGGTAGCTGAGGTTCATCGGGCTGCTTCTTCCGGGCTGGTGTCGCTCGCGGTCAGGGAAAGGAAGGCGCCTTCGAGGCCGACGGCGCTGATCTCGATGTCACGCACGTCCGGAACGGCGGTCATGAGCGCCCGCAACGTGGTGTCGGAGGCGGAACTCGAGACGGCGGCGCGTTCGCCGCGCAGCTCGAACTCGGTGACGCCGGGCAGCCGCGCCAGCAGCCGCTCGGTGGCTTCGGTCGCACCCGGCAGCACGGCCCGGATGGTGCGCCCGCCGGCCAGCGCGCGGACCTGCGCCACGGAGCCGTCGGCGACGACGCGGCCGGAGCGCATCAGGACCACGCGATCGGCGAACTCCTCGGCCTCCTCCAGGTAGTGCGTCGCGAACAGGACCGTGCGGCCGGATTCGGTGAAGGCGTACATGGACTTCCAGAACTCGCGCCGCGTGCCGACGTCCATCGCGGCGGTCGGCTCGTCGAGCACGAGCAGGTCCGGGTCGGACACCAGCGCGACGGCGAACCGCACCCGCTGCTTCTGCCCGCCGGACAGCTTGTTCGCCCGCCGGTCGGCGATGTCGGCGATGCCCGCGCGTTCAAGCGCCTCGGTGAGCGGCATCGGACGGCGGTGCAGGTTCGCGACCATGCCGACGGTCTCGCGCACGGTCAGGTCGTCGAGCAGCGTGCCGCCCTGCAGCATCGCCCCGATCATCCCGGCGCGCACGGCGCCCGCGGGCGTCTTGCCGAACACGCTGACCGCACCCGCGTCGGGCCGGCTGAGCCCCAGGATCAGGTCGACGGTGGTGGACTTGCCCGCACCGTTCGGCCCGAGCAGCGCCACCACCTCCCCCGGCGCGATGGTCAGGTCGACCCCATCGACGGCCCGCACGTCGCCGTACTGCTTCCTCAACCCGGTCAAATGAACGGCGGCCCCCGCCGCGACGTCCCGAGCCTCGCGCTCGGCCTGTGTGGTTTCCATGCCCCGAAGCCTGCGGCTTGGCGGGGACCGGGGCACAGGCCTTGCGTCACGACGTGGGCATGACAGGTGTCAGGGGTGGGTGGCGCTCTTCGGGAGCACGCGAGGCCTGCGGGGGACGCCTCCTCCAGGTCGATCGTCTCAGCCTCGGGATACGAACCGGGAAAAAATCATACGGACGGATCAGCTTTTGATGCAAAGGTTCTTATTTGTTCACGAGTTTCCAGCTCGACCACGTCCGAATTAACAATTTGTCCAGAAATCTTTCCTAGGAAACGCTGATCAAAGTCAGATCTGCGAAATATCTGAAGCACCCAAGAAGCCGAAAGTCGCATCCAGTACGGTCGGCCCGAGTCCCAAGCCGAGGCCACAGTAAGCTCGACCAGCCTCCTCGGAGTGGAAATTCCACCCCCTTGAAGCTCCCCCCACACCTCAGTCAATTCCTCAAGAAAATCCGAAAGATTGCCCTCCAGGCATGGCCACATAGGAACGAACCCGGAGTCAATCAGAGTGGCTCGCTCTTCCGCTTCTACACCCACTCCGATCAGACCGCTTGAGGTTATCCCAATCCAGGCGCCATCGCCGCGGTATAGAACAGGCTTCCACTCGACCATATCAACCCCACGGCTTGTACCGATAAATAACACCGTAACTATTCAAGAACGCTTGAAATTGATCTCGCGTCATACCATCCCATCGATGCCCGTAGTGACCACTGTTCTCCGTGAACACTAGCTCACCGCCCTCGCGATAGATTGTTCCACCGAGCACGGCATTTTCGTCAGCGTCAAGCGCGCGGGCCAGCTGCTCGTGCGGGCTGCCCACGAGCCCGATGTCCGACGGGTCACCAGTGAGGAACCTTCCCGTCGACGGCTCGAAGACGAATTCAACCTCGGGCGTTGACGGGTTCAATTGCTTCAGTGCGTCAGCAGACTTGATACCAGGGCCGAGTTCGATCAAGCAACCCGGGCCACTGTTGTGCACTAGTACGGACACGCCGCCGGCGAACACATAGTACGTGTGCAGGCCGTTGATCGTGAGGTTATAAGTCCGAATATGATCGGCATATCGCAGGTCTGCAACGACCGTGATGCGTTCATCACCGGCGGCGTCGAGCTGCTGCCCGGGAACAATGTCCGCGGCGGCCGTCCAAGCGTGGGTTGTGGTGACCCAGAACCGATGGTGTGCAGTGGTGGTGATACCGGCGGGACCTCTGGGCGTGCCCACAGTCAGGTTCACGAAGTCGGTGTCGTTATCCGTCACATGGACGGCGTCGACTTGATGCCGCTCAAGCCGAGCGCTCTCAGGCGAGGCATTTGCGATCCAATCGCCAACCTTGACGTCCTTGATCGGCTTGGTGGCTCCGTCAGCCATCAGCACCGGAGTCTCGGCGGCAAAGCTGTTGGGCCCGCACGGCCGGGGGCCACCGGCCAGTTCCTCCTCGATGTCGGCGAGACGGCCTTTCTCGACGGCCGCCTGCTGTGCTAGATCCTCCGCCTCGCTGATCTCAGCTCGAGCCTGTGCGCTGGCAGCGTCGAGCAAGCCCGAGGACCCGACTGCGGCGTCGGCAACACCGGCTAGTTCACCAGCTCCAGCGGTTCCACCGAGTTCCGCTGCAGCTCCTCCCAAGATATCCGCGAGCTCACATTCCGGGCAGACCAGCACACCCAACACCCCGAGGAGCATCGAGAGGCCAGAGTCACGTCCCGACGTCACATAGTTGGTGAAGTCATCCCTGAGATCGGCCATGAAGTTTGCGCTCAGCAGGTTGTGCGCATCCAGGCATCGCTGCAGGGTGGGGTCGCCCTGTGGAATGTGCTGTCTGCAGATTTCCTGCAGATGGGCGACAATACGCTGCTGGTCGGTCTTCGTTCCGCTGAACAACAACACGCAATCCTGGTTACTCAGCAGGTTGACTGCCATCGGGTCCCGCGCGTTGTCGTCGCAGTCTGCTCGCCGTTGCTGTACTGCTTGTTGCTTTTCAGCGGCGGCCTTAGTGGCGACGGATTCCCATGCTTCTTTCGCGGCCGCGGCAGCGGCTTCGGAGTCTTTACCCGCGTCGACCGCAGCCTGATGAGCTGTCCGTGCGGAGGAGGCGGCTTGTTGAGCGAAGCCTGCCGCGACTTCGGCGGAATGCTGAGCCCAAGCCGAGGAGCGGGTGGCCTGGTCGGCGGAGACGATCGCCGAGGCCGCTGCGCGTGCCGCCATGTTAGCAGAAGCTTGGGCCTGGTTGGCAGACTCTGCCGCGCGACTCGCGGCCGCCTGGGCTTGGTCAGCCGAGGCTGCGGCTCTACCGGCCGCCGCCTCGGCTTGGTCGACATAGCCGGCGGCCTCATCGGCCGCGCCACGAGCTCGAGCTGCGGCGGCTTGGGCTTCATCAGCGTCGTGGATGGCGCCGGCCGCAGCGCTGGAGGCTTGGGCAAGCAGTCCGTCGATCGCGGCGTCGTGGGCCGCGGTGTTCTGGTCCCGGCGAGCGGCCGTGTATTGCCCGACAATGAGGAATTCATGGAGCAGAAGCGGCGGCCCGTCCAAGGCCGCCTGCGCTCCTGCGACAACTTCCTTGGCGCCTACGGTGCGAGCCGCGGCCATGACCTGATTCACCTTGAGCTGGTCGTCAACTCCGACAGCGGTGTATTGGTTGGTGTCGAGGAAGTCTCGCAACGCCAGATCGGTATTGGCATCTAAAGCCTTCTGTGCCTCGGCCACCACGACAGTCCGCCCGGCAGCACGAGCAGCCGACATGATCTGGTTGACTTCGAGCGCGTCGTCCTGTTCACGGCCGGGGTACGTGCGGTCACGAAGGAACTCGCGTACATCGGCGTCGGTCCCTGCCATCGCGGCCGCCGCAGCCTTCTGAAAGGCGGGAGTACCGGCTTCATTCAGGTCAGCCAGGACGACGCGGTCATCTTGGCCGGCCGCCGCCGACAAACCGGTGGTGATGAAGTATGCGGCCTCGTCGTCGGTGCCGGAAAGTGCAGTAGCGGCGGCGGCTTTCGTCCACGGCCCGCCAACGCTCAGCAGGTTGAGGGCAGCTCTTCGGGCGTCGACGATCACGGTAGGCCGGTCAGTGCCGGGGGCGACCGCCTGCCCGATTAGTGCCTGGGTTTCGGTGTCCCAGGTACTGGCTTGGTCGAGGTCCCACCGCAACGGCTTCGACTGAGCGGCATAAGCCGTAAGGGCCGCTTTTGCAGCGTCATCGGCCGCCTGACCAGCCGCCGCGATCCGATCACTGTCGGCCGTACGCGCCAACTGGGCGATCTTCGCGGCCTGGTTTGCAGCGGCGACGGCCGCATTCGCCGCAGCAGTCGCTGCGTTGGCGTGGGCAGTGGCCTTCTGTGCGGCGTCTGTGGCTTCACCTGCATGCGCGGCGGCGTCAGCAGCAGCCTGCGCAGCCGCGTTCGCGTCGGACCCGGCGGCATCCGCCGCGGCCGCTGCTTGTCCAGCGGCTTCGCTGGCCTGGTGCGCCCAGGACTGGCTGGCATTAGCCGCAGCCACAGCTCGGCCGGCCTGGGCCCGTGCGGTCGCAGCTGCGGCCTTCGCCTGCCTGGCATCGCCTCCGGCGGCCGCAGCGTGGTCAGCGGCGTCAGCAGCTGCATCCGCCGCAATGCCGGACTGCGTGGCGGCATCCCTGGCCAGACCACCCGCTGCTTCAGCCTGCTGCGAAACTGTCCGCGCCGACCTCGCGGCATCCGCCGCCGCAGCCGCACCGAGCGCCGCCTCTTTCGCTATCTGCGCCGCTACAGCCGCAGCATCGGCATTACCTTTGTATGCCACAGCTGCCGCGGCAGCGTCATAGGCATGGGATGCCGCCTTCCCTGCTTGCGACGCGGCGGTGGCGGCGCGGGACGCGGCAGACGCGGCGGTATGTGCTGCATTGGAGGCGGCGTTCGCTGCACCGATTGCTTGCCGTGCTGTCGCGGCGGCCTGATCTGCGGCGAACGCCGCCCGGTTCGCAGCGTCGGCGGCCTGGCCTGCATGTCCCTGAGCTGCGGCCGCGGCGTCCTTGGCTGCCTGAGCCGCCTTCTGCGCGGCGGCTGCCGCAGCTACTGCACGATCCGACTCCTGCTTCGCAGCCTGTGTCTCGGTGCCTGCTTGGTCTGACGCGGCTTTGGCAGCCGACACCAGGTCCGTGATGTTCGCGGTCTCCGCGTCCCGTGCCTGAGCCACCGATAGGTCGATCTCGAGAAACTGACTCAGCGCGTCGACCGTATTGGCGTCCAAGGCCTGCTGCGCGGCCTTCTTCACTTCCGGCCCCCCGGCAGCCATGACCTGGTTGACCTTGAGGTTCTGGTCGATCGCGAAGGGGGCGCGCCACCCAGTCTCAAGAAACCCCTGCAGGGCATCTTCGGTATTGGCGTCCAGGGCCTGCTGCGCAGCATTTTTCACCTGCGGTCCCCCAGCCGCCATCACCTGGTTGACCCGCAACGCGAGATCGTTCTCGTGCGGAGCCTGCCATCCACCTTCCAGAAAGGCCTTCAGTGCGCTGTCAGTATTCGCATCCAAGGCCTGCTGAGTCGCCGCCTTCGTCGCCGGACCACCGACGGACATGATCTGGTTGACGTGAATGTCCCGGTCAATCGCCGCGTCCGGGGCCTCCTGCGTCGCCAAGAACGCGTTGACGTCCGCATCCGTACCAGTCAGCGCAACTGCTGCGTCCTTCTTGACCAGGGGACCGCCGAACTGCCACAACCGCAGTACCTCAGCACGGCCGGATCCGTTCAGTTCACTCGCCGGAGAAGCTGTCCTGTAGGGGGCCTTCGTCCCGGTGATCGATGAGGCTTCAGCCGACTGTGGAACGGTGGCCAACCCAGCCGTGACCGCTGCCGTAATCACCATGACTATTGCAGCGCGAAAACGGGTGGTCGCCGCATGCATGTCGAGTTCCCCTCGTATGACCGATCGCAAATTCGCCGCCCCAGTGATCACCGGCCGCGCTCGACGGAGACTAGCGCAATCGGACACTGGTTCCAATGTCGGAATTATAAAGTTATCAAGGTGGTGAAAGTAATTTATTCTTTACTAATTCTTTTATATGCAAATAGTTAGTGAGGATGGTCACATATGGCTAACGTTCAGAGCTCTTTCGTCGAAACGTTGACGGCTGTCTTCAGAGCCCGAGATCGATCAGGTCAGCCCAGGAACTAAAAAAGGGGAGATCCACCCTTGTTCAACCGGACACGATTTGTCATCGCTGCCGCCGCGGCTGCGGCCGCCACGATGGTGTATACCGCCCTGGCAGTGACCGACGTGAGTGCCGCTCCTGCGGCGACCGCCGACGAACAGCCATCGTTGGCCGAGGACTACAGCTATCCAGGGGGTAATCAGATCCTCGCCGACTACCGCGTTCAACTGACCAGCGGCGATGGACACATCTTGTTCGCCGAGTGCCCCACTGGCCCCGACACGGTGGGGCTCATCCAGGTCACAGCCGCCAGCACCATCGGGCAGCACAACGACGGGCACGTGTGCTTCCACGTCATCGCGCCGACGGGCCGTCTGACGATGAAGATTCCGGGCGTGTTCTCGATTCGCGGCGACGGCGTCGCCGCCGGCCAAGGGCACAAACTCAAGGCAGAATTGACGACCGACGCCGGGCAGCACAGCACCGTTGACGTGAACCCGAGCGGAACCACACAGGTAGGGATCGGCGCCAACCCAACCGGCGAGCCCACCACGTTGCTCCAATTGGACGCTTCCCTGTAGCGCAATGGGCGGAGCGGCTCGCTCTCTTCACCGGGAACTCTGGTCAATGACTTTCCGGAGCCAGAGAAACGAGTGACGAGAATTCCTGGCAGGCGACAGGAAAATGCCCAACCGCATCGACTTTGCAGTTCCGGGCTGGACACCTTCACACTCAGTAACGCGCCCTAAGCAACGCGATATCCGAGCTCGACTTCACCATGAGAGAGCACCAGTGAGACCTCATCCCCTCGTTTCGCGGCTGCTTACTACCGTCGCGGCGCTCGCCGTCGCCTCCGGCCTACTGGCCGGAGGCCCCGCGGCTGCGGTGAGCGGTGGTACGACAGTGCCCGACAAGACCTACGACTTCATCGCCCGTGTCGCCAGCAACGGTCACGGCTGCACTGGTGTCCTGCTCGGACCGCAGTGGATCGTCACCGCCGAGGCCTGTGTGCCGGCCGGGACGGGAGCCCCGAGCACGCCTGTCTCGGTGACCGTCGGAGGGATCACGGCACAGGTCGCCACGCTTATCCCGCGCCCTGACCGCGACCTGGTGCTGGCCAAGCTCAGCACGCCCGTCACCACCGTCGCCCCGGTAGCGCTCGGCGGCACCGCACCGGCCGCCGGCGAGAGCCTGACAGTGGGTGGCTACGGCCGCACCAGCACCGTGTGGGTTCCGGACAAGGCCTCCACCACCACGTTCACGACCGGCGCCGTCACGGACACCACGCTGGCCCTGACCAACGCCGACGGGCACGACACCTGCATGGGCGACGCCGGCGGCCCCGCGTTGCGCACCACCTCCAGTGGCGTCGAGCTGGTCGGGATCAGCTCCCGGTCCTGGCAACACGGCTGCCTCGTCGTGAACGAGACCCGCGAGGGCAGCACCGAAGCGCGCACCGACGACCTCGTCGCCTGGATCCGCGCCCAAGCCCCCGAGCTGGCCATCCAGTGCCAGCCGACCGTGCCGATCTTCACGGTCAACAACGACCTGCTCCTCTACGGCCACCCCGACCCGGTCAACGGCGGACCGATGTCGCCCACCCAGTCCGTCATCGGCAGCGGCGGCTGGTCCGCTTACGTACGGCTGCTTGCCGGGCCCGACGGCCTGATCTACGGCATCCGCGCCAACGGCGACGTCTACCGCTACCAATGGACCGGCACCGGCTGGACCGCCGACTCCCGCACCGTCGTCGCCACCGGCTGGACCGGTTTCGACCTCGCCGCCAACCACAACCTCATCACCATCGACAGCCGCGGCGACATCTACCTGATCAACCCCGACGGCACCCTCGTGCGCGGCCGCTACGACAACGCCACCAAGACCTGGTCCACCGAAACCCTCGACACCGGCTGGAACGGCTACAACCTGCTCGTCGGCGCAGGTGACGGCGTGCTCTACGCCCGCACCACCGCCGGCGCGCTCTACCGCTACGTCTGGGACGACGCCACCCACCAGTGGTCCCAGTCCAAGCACCTCGTCGGCACCGGCGGCTGGAACGCCTTCACCCGCGTCTCCTCGGCCGGCGCCGACGTGCTCTACACCGTCACCACCACCGGCGAACTGCGCTGGTACCGCTACCTCCCCTACAGCGACACCTGGGCCCCCGGACCCACCATCATCGGCAACGGCGGCTGGCAGAAATTCACCGACGTCGAAGCCCAGCGCAACGCCTGCGTCCTCCCTCATTAGTCACGCTGATCCGGTTCGCCGGTGAGGGGCCCGCACACCAGGGCCCCTCACCGGCATTCCCCGTCCCGACCCCCGCACCCTCCCGGGCCGCGGGCCGGTCACTGTTATCGTTTTCCCGGCCCCACCAGCGTCGCGGCGCCTTCCCCGCGTTCCCCACTCGAAAGCGAAATGTCCGATTCATGATCAGCAGCCCAGCGGAACCGTTCGGCCGTCCTCGCGGTAGCCGGGTGACCCAGCGGATCTGGGTGTACCTCACCCTCGCCACGGTCACGCTCATCAACGTCATTTCGCACGCCAACGTGCAGCAGGACGCCCACACCAAGAGCTTCGGCGACGCGCTCAACTACTACCGGATGTCCGAGCAGACCGCGGCCCCGGTCGACAACCCCTTCGCGCTGCGGATGCTCAGCCCCTGGCTCGTGCACCGCGCCCACCTGCTCACCGGGCTCTCGCTCGACACTCTGTGGCTCACCCTCACCATCGCCGCGACCCTCATCGCCGCCGTGGTGTTCTTCGAGTTCCTCTGGAACCACCTCAACCTGCAGCTGTTCACCGCCGCACTGGTCGCCGTCGCGCTCGCCTGCACTTTTTGGTACGCGCCCTACGTTTTCTCCAACCCCTACCTCGTCGACCCGCTGAACAACCTGCTCTACATGGCCGCGCTGTGGTTCGCGTTCAGCAAACGCCTGACCCTCTTCACCCTCGTGGTCATCATCGGCGCCGCCAACAAGGAAACGACGCTTCTCCTCGCGCCGCTCTACCCCGTGCTCGCCTGGACCCGGCACCGCTCACTGCGCCATCGCGAAGTCATCGCCGGCGCCATCGCGACCGTCATCGCCGTCGCCGCCTACATCGGCTACCGGATCTGGGCCCAGCACCTCATCGGCGGCAACTACAGCTTCGGCGCCGGACAAGGCAACAGCAGCCTGCTGGAAAACATCCGCTTCGCCCTCGACGGCACCAAAGGCACCGTCCAGCTCGACGTGTTCACGACCTTCCACTTTCTCTGGGTCATCTTCGCCTACGGCCTCTACCGCCTCTACCGCCGCGAAGGACTCCGCAACCCGCTCCTCATCGCCAGCCTCTGGCTGTTCGCCTGCTGCCTGGCCGGCCGCCTCGTCGCCACCGACACCGGGCGGGTGTTCATCATGATGGCGCCCCTCATCCTCGCCGTCACCGCCGTCGTCCTCGACCAGCACCGCGGCGACAAACAACGCCTCTGGATCGGGCTGCTGATCGCCACCTACGCCGGCCTTCAGCTCCGCTGGGTCCAGCCACCCGCCGCCCTGATCATCGACCTCGCCGCCGCGATCGGGTTCGCGCTGCTGATCCACACCGGCCAGCTCACCCCACGCCCTCCCCGCCTCAACGGCGTGGCCGCCACGATCAAGCCGCGCAGCACCCGGTCGAACCAGGAAGACACCGACATCCTGCCCGCCGACCAGGCTCCCTGACGCACCTGCTGGCCGCGGTCAGGGAAGGTCACTTCGACCACCGGAAACGCCGAACGGCCCTCCCCCGCGAGGGGAAGGGCCGTTCGCGAAAAAGCGTTCAGCAGCCGATCAGCCGCGCGCCCAGATAGGACTCCACCTGGTCGATCGCGATGCGCTCCTGCTTCATGCTGTCGCGCTCGCGGATGGTGACCGCGTTGTCCTCGAGGGTGTCGAAGTCCACGGTGACGCAGTACGGGGTGCCGATCTCGTCCTGGCGGCGGTAGCGGCGGCCGATGGCCTGGGCGTCGTCGAAGTCGACGTTCCAGTGCTTGCGCAGCGTCGCCGCGAGGTCGCGGGCCTTGGGCGAGAGGTCGGCGTTGCGCGAGAGCGGCAGGACCGCCACCTTGTACGGCGCGAGGCGCGGGTCGAGGTGCAGGACGGTGCGCTTGTCCATGCCGCCCTTGGCGTTCGGCACCTCTTCCTCCTCGTACGCGTCGAGGAGGAACGCCATCATCGAGCGGGCCACGCCCGCCGCCGGCTCGATCACGAACGGGCGGTAGCGCTGGCCCGAGGCCTGGTCGAAGAACGACAGGTCCACGCCCGAGTGGTTCGAGTGCGTGGTGAGGTCGAAGTCGGTGCGGTTCGCGATGCCCTCGAGCTCGCCCCACTCCTGGCCCGCGTTGAACGCGAAGCGGTACTCGATGTCGACGGTGCGCTTCGCGTAGTGCGAGAGCTTTTCCTTCGGGTGCTCGAAGTGGCGCAGGTTCTCGGCCTTGATGCCGAGGTCCTTGTACCACTCGGTGCGCGTGTCGATCCAGTACTGGTGCCAGGTCTCGTCCTCACCCGGCTCGACGAAGAACTCCATCTCCATCTGCTCGAACTCGCGCGTGCGGAAGATGAAGTTGCCCGGCGTGATCTCGTTGCGGAAGGACTTGCCGACCTGGCCGATGCCGAACGGCGGCTTCTTCCGCGACGCCTGCTGCACGTTGTTGAAGTTCACGAAGATGCCCTGCGCGGTCTCCGGGCGGAGGTAGTGCAGGCCGTCCTCGGACTCGACCGGGCCGAGGTAGGTCTTCAGCATCATGTTGAAGTCGCGCGGGTCGGTGTACTTGCCGCGGGTGCCGCAGTTCGGGCACGGCACGTCGGACAGGTCGTCCTCCGACGTCTCCTTGCCGGTGCGCTCCGAGTACTCCTCGGCGAGCTGGTCGGCACGGAACCGCTTGTGGCACGAAAGACACTCGATCAGCGGGTCGGTGAACACGTTCACGTGACCGGAGGCGACCCAGACCTGGCGCGGCAGGATGACCGACGAGTCGAGGCCGACCACGTCCTCGCGGCCCTGCACCATGGTCTTCCACCACTGGCGCTTGATGTTGTCCTTCAGCTCCACGCCGAGCGGCCCGTAGTCCCACGCCGACTTGGTGCCGCCGTAGATCTCTCCCGACGGGAAGACGAAGCCACGGCGCTTGCACAGACTGACGACGGTTTCGATGGTGTTGGCGGGCACTCCACGCTCCGGACGCATGCGGGGACGGTTATCGGACTTAGAACGTCCAGCCTATCCGGCCGCCCCCGCGGCGCCTCCGGCGGAGGTGAGCAGCGCTCAGGGCCGGGTCACCAGCTCGGCCGTGGCGACGCGGTTGTCGTCGTAGCCCTCGGTGCCGCCGACGTAGTCGCCACCGCAGGTGACGAGCACCAGCCGGTGCGGCCCGTCGGGCGAGAACAGCTTCTCCGACTCCGCCGCGAGGCCCGATTTGTGGATCGTGCGGACGTCGTCGATCCGGTAGCCCCACTGCGCGCCCGCGGTGTCCGTGACGGTCACGACCTGGCCCGGCTTCAGCTGCCACAGCTGGTTGAACGGGCCGGTCTTGCCCTTCCAGTTGACGTGGCCGGAGAACAGCGTGACGCCCTGGGCCGCGCCCAGCCCGGAGCCCCACCACGCGGCCTCGTCGAGGCTCTGCGGGATGACCAGCGCCCCGTCCGCGCCGACGTCCTCGGCCACCAGCTTCGCGCTGCCGCCGGCGGGCAGGCGGACCGTGCCGGGCGTCTTGCCGGGATCGGCCTGAGGCTGCTGCCCGCCCTGGTCGGCGGGCTGTTGCTGCGACGCCGACGCCGGTGCCGGGCCGGCGGTCTGGTCGGCCTGCCCGCACCCGGTGACCAGCGCGGCCACCACCGCGGCCCCGATGGCCAGCCGCGCCCACCGCCGCGAGCCCGTCGCGGCCTGTTCCTGTGTCCCCTGCATCGTGCTCCCTGGTTCGGCGTCTACTCGCCGGGAGACATGCCGCGGGACGCGCGGCGGGTTGCACCGGGTTGGCGGCCGGGCCTCAGTCCGGGCGCGACACCAGGTTCGCCGTCACGATCCGGTTCTCGTCGTAGCCCTCGGTGCCGCCGACGTAGTCCCCGCCGCAGGTGACGAGCACCAGCCGGTGCGGGCCGCCCTGCGCGAACCACTGCGGGGCCTGCGCGGGCAGCTGCCCCTTCCCCACGGTCACGGCGCCGGTCACGCGGTAGAGCCACCGGCCGCCGGCGGAGTCGACGATGCTCACGTTGTCCCCGGAGCGGATCCGCCACAGGTCGTCGAACGGCCCCTTCGTGCCGGCCCAGTTGACATGGCCGGACAGCACGGCGGCGCCCTGTTCGGCGCCGAGCCGGGCGCCCCACCACGCGGCGTCGCCGAGCCCGCGCGGGATCGGCAGCACGCCGTCGTGGGTCACCTCGGTGCGCACCAGCCGCGCCTCGGAGCCGTCCGGCAGCTGGACGGTGCCGGGCCGCTGCTGCCCCACCGCGGAGCTGTCGGCGGGCAGCACGGCGGGCGCGCCGTCCTCACCGGGCAGCGAGCCGGGCGGGGGCTCGGCCGCCGCCGCGACCGGCGCCGGCGCGGGCGCCCACGTCAGCACCACCACACCGGCGGCCAGCGCGAGCACGGCGACCACCGAGAACAGCACGGCCAGCGCGTGGCGCAGCACGGCTACTCGCCGCGGGAGCGGGACACGCGACGCCGGCCGAGCACGATCGCCAGCGCGCCGAACACGAGGCCGCCGCCCAGCAGGCCGATGCCGATCGGCACCCGCAGGTCGCTCTGCGGCGCGGCCGCGGCGGCCGGGCCGAGGTAACCGGCCGGGACCTCGGTCGGCACGGACGGCTGGTCCACGGTCGCCCCGCCGCTGGTGCCGCCGGAGGGCTTCGCGACGAAGTTCTTCGGGATCGAGCAGCTGACGCCGCCGAGCACCATGGTCGTGTGCACGTCCTGCAGCTGGACGTTGGCCGCGTCGTGCACGTGCGTGGTGACCTCGACCCGCCAGCCGGCCACGGCCGTCACGTCGCCGGCGCGCCAGCCGTCCTGCTTGACCAGCTGGTCGAAGGCCGACACACGGGACACCTCGATGTCGGACAGCGTGGTGTCGTGGCTGGCCTGCGGGACGGCGCCGGGCGCGCCCAGGTGGAGGTTGCTCACGCGCAGCGCGGCGGTGCCCGCGGGCATGGCGACCTGGCGCAGCGTGTTGTCCTCACCGCGGACCCACAGCCGCGTGACGGCCGTCGTGCTGCTGAGCTTCTTCGGCGCGGTGCAGTCGACGGCGCTGCGGGCGCCCTCGAGCACCAGCACGGTTTTGTCGACCGGACTGGCGCCGCCACGGGCGTTGTCGCGCAGTGCGTAGTTGGTCTCGGCGACGGCCGTCGGCACGTCGGTGGCCTGCAGCGCCGCGACGACGTTGTGGTCACGGCTGGCGATGCCGGCCGGGTACGGGCTCTGCCCCGCCGCGTACTTGCCGAGGTCGATCTCGTAGTTGCCGCCGAAAGTGGCGCGCTCACCGTCGTTCTTCGGCACGGACACCCGGTCGGCGCCGAGCTTCGACTGGCCGGGGGCCAGCGGCGAACGCTGGGTCTCGGTGATCAGCGCGCCGCCGTGCTGCGCGTCCGCGCCGAGCCGCACCGAAGCCACGTTGGCGAACGACACCGGGCCGGTCTTTTCGTCCACCCCTTGCGCGGTCTGGGCCGAAGCCGCGGCCGGCGCGAGCACGGGCAGCGCCAGGCAGGCCGCCACCGCCGTCTTGGTCACGAAACGAGTCATGTCTCCCCACTGCCTCCGGCTCACCACACGCGGGTCGTCAGCGTACGAGAAGCGACGAAACGCCCCGCGACAACCTTGCACCGTCCGGGACGAGTTGCGAAGCGGCAATGCCAATTCTTCACGAACTCACCCGGTCGGGTGAGCCCGGCGGGCGGGGCCGGTGACCGCACGCCGTCGCGAGGGGGAACACTACGATGGCGGTGACCGTTAGCGGTAATGACATCCGGCTTCGGAATCCGGCCCCGGATTCCCGGGTGACGAGACGTGACTGGAGGCAGCGATGGCCACGGCGACTTCGGGCGCTCTCTCGGCCGGCCCGATCCCCCCGGAGGCCGAGCCGCACTCGCCCGGGCGTCCCGCGGCCGCCCCGCTCGGCGCGTCGGCGGGCATCCTCGCCGACGCCGGCGACCTGCTGCGCGCGCTGGCCGCGCCGGTGCGGATCGCGATCGTCCTGCAGCTGCGGGAGTCGGACCGGTGCGTGCACGAGCTGGTGGACGCCCTCGACGTGGCGCAGCCGCTGATCAGCCAGCACCTGCGCGTGCTGAAGACCGCGGGTGTGGTGGAGGGCGAGCGGCGCGGCCGTGAGGTCGTGTACCGCCTGGTGGACGACCACCTGGCCCACATCGTCGTCGACGCGGTCGCCCACGTGCAGGAAGGAAAATGACGATGACCTCGGCTCCGGCCCCCGTGCCCGGCCGCCGCTCCACCAAGCAGCGCACGGCGGTGGTGGACCTGCTCAACACCGTCGACGACTTCCGTTCGGCCCAGGAACTGCACGACGAGCTGCGCAAACGCGGCGACGGCATCGGCCTGACCACCGTCTACCGCACCCTGCAGTCGCTCTCGGAGGCCGGCGAGATCGACGTGCTCCGCACCGACTCGGGCGAGGCCATCTACCGCCGCTGCTCCTCGCACCACCACCATCACCTGGTCTGCCGCGTGTGCGGCCGCACGGTGGAGGTCGAAGGCCCCGCCGTGGAGCGCTGGGCGGAGAAGATCGCCTCCGAGAACGGGTTCTCCGACATCAGCCACACGGTCGAGATCACCGGCACCTGCGCCGAACACGCGGGCAGCGCCGCGCGGTAGACCCGGCCCAAAGGCTCGTGAGTGTTCATGCCGGTTCTAACCGTCTTAAACACTCACGAGCCCCAGCAGCGAGGCGTTGCGAAGGTCAGTACTCGTACGGGTCCTTCGGCGCCGGGATCCGCTCGACGCTCGCCAGGGCCAGGTCCGGGGTGTAGCTGTTGGCCTCGCTGGCCGTGCCGGGGACGACCTGGCCGGTGACCTGCAGCCAGGTGTCGCTCGGGAAGCGGTCGGCCGCGCCGCCCTTCAGGTGGACCGTGACGGGTGAGGCGTCCGCGGCGCAGCAGCTGATCACGAGCCGCGCGAGCAGCGTCTGGCCGCCGGCGTGGACGACGAAGCCGGTCATGGAAACGGTGCGGCCGTTGAGCGTGCCGCTCGAGTCCCAGCCGGCCCGGCTGACCACCTCGTTCATCGCCATCGGCACCACCGCGCCCGCGGGCAGCGGCGGGAACGCGGCGGCGGACGTGCTGGCCGCGCTCGACGGCACCCGGGCTTCCGTGCGTGTCACCGAGTCCGCGCCCAGTGCGGGCGGCGCCACCAGGAACACCGCGAGCACCGGCACCACCAGCAGCCACGCGGACCGCACGGTGTGGCTGTGCCCGTGGCCGTCGTCGGCGTGGGCGGCATGAGCGTGGCCGTCCTCGGCACCGTGGTCCGGGCCCGCCGCGGCGGCCGCACGGGCCGTGGCGCGCGCCGACAGGACGTCACTCACGATCGCGACGCCGCCGAGCACCAGCATCACCGCGCCGCCGATGATGATCCACGGCTGCTGCGAGGGCTTGACGTAACGCAAGTAGTCGCCGTTCAGGGCGATCTTCACCAGCGCGCCGCCGAGCAGGATGAGCAGCACGTTCTGCGTCTCGCGCCTCATCGCCCGCCGCCCAGCACCAGCAGCCCGGCGACCGTGCCGCAGGCGAGCGCCACCACGAACGTCACCGGCGCGAACCGCACGGCGAACGACTTCCCGAACGTGCCCGCCTGCAGGGCGAACAGCTTGACGTCGATGGCCGGCCCGACCACCAGGAACACCAGCTTCGGCAGCATCGGCACCGCCGTCAGCGACGCCGCTACGAACGCGTCGGCCTCACTGCACAGCGCGAGCACCACGGCGAGCACCGCCATCACGAGCACCCCGACCACGACCTGGTCGGACAGCACGCCGAACCACTTCGCCGGCACCAGCACGTTCAGCGTCGAGGAGATCAGCGCGCCGAGCACCAGGAAACCGCCCGCCTCCACCAGGTCCGTGCGCACGGTCTCCGCGAACACCTTCCAGCGCTGTCCCGGCTCGACGTCCGGCAGCCGCCGCAACGCGCGCTCGGTGATCCACGACAGCTTGCCCCAGCGGGCCCAGATCCAGCCCATCACCATCGCGGTGCCGAGCGACCCGGCGAAGCGCGCCAGCACCATCTCCGGCCGCCCGGGGAACGCGACGGCGGTGGCCACCAGCACCACCGGGTTCACGGCGGGCGCGGCCAGCAGGAAGGTCAGCGCGGCCGCGGGCGCGACGCCCTGGCCGATCAGCCGCCGCGCGACCGGCACCGACGCGCACTCGCAGCCGGGCAGCGCGACCCCGGCGAGCCCGGCGACGCCGACCGCGGCGCCGGTCTTCTTCGGCAGCACGCGCTCCAGCACCCGTGCCGGCACGAACGCCGCGATCGCGCCGCTGATCAGGACGCCGAGCACCAGGAACGGCAGCGCCTGCACGCACACCGCCACGAACACCGTGGAGCCGGTGCGCAGCGCGGGCACGTCGAAGACGTCCTGCAGCCAGCCCTGGGCGAGGATGGCGACGAGCAGCACGGCGCACAGGATCTCGATGGAGCTGATCCGGAACCGCCGCGCGCGCCGGGTCTCCTCGGTCGCGTTGTTGGAAAGGGTTTCCACGAGAGCCGATGATGCCAGTGCGCACCGACACGATCACAGCCGGACGCGTCGCGAACGGCCCTCTCACGACCGTTTTAGCGGGTTTCCGCCATGAGCACCGGTTTCCGCAGGCGGCAAACCCGGCAAACAGGGCCGGGCTCAGTCCTCGCTGGGCGAGAGCCCGGGCAGCTCGGCCCGCAGCTGCGACGCGGTCGACACCACGAGCATCAGCAGCGTGCCCAGCGGCGAGGGCTCCATGCCCTCCGCCGGGAACGCGTACCGCAGCGTCACGTCGAGCCCGTTGTCGGTGTGGCCGACGCCGAGCGTGCCGAACAGGCCCTGGCCCGCCCGCTCCGCGATCGCGACGGCGAGCGCCGGGTCCTCGGGCAGGTCCCAGGCCACGACGCAGGTCAGGCTGAGCACCGTGAGCCCTTCGGCGAGCCGCGTCGCCTGGATGACACACGGCACGTCGGCGTGGGAGAAGGTGATGGCGCCGTCGTCGTCCACGTGCACTTCGATGTAGCGCTCAAGCGCCTCGCGGGCGCGGGTGAGCAGCGCACCGGTTTCGGCCGCTTCCGCGGTACTCATGACGCCTCGCCTTCAGCGGCTTCGGCCGCCAGCTTCGCTTGTTCGGCCTGTTCCGCTTGGTCGACGGCCGCGCCGAACCGGCGGTCGCGCTTGGCGAACTCCAGGCACGCGCGCCACAGGTGCGTCCGGTCGAAGTCGGGGAACAGCGTGTCCTGGTAGACCATCTCGGCGTACGCGGACTGCCACAGCAGGAAGTTCGACGTCCGCTGCTCGCCCGAGGGCCGCAGGAACAGGTCGACGTCCGGCATTTCCGGCTGGTACAGGTACTTCCCGATGGTGCGCTCGTCGATCTTGTCCGGGTTGAGCTTGCCCGCGGCCACGTCCTGGCCGATCCGGCGCATCGCGTCGCCCAGCTCGGCACGGCCGCCGTAGTTGACGCACATGGTCATGTTGAGCGCCGTGTTGTTCTTGGTCTTCTCCTCGGCGATCTGGAGTTCCTTGATCACGCTCGCCCACAGCTTGGGCCGTCGCCCGGCCCAGCGGATGCGCACGCCGATCGAGCCGAGGTAGTCCACCTGGCGGCGGATGGTGTCGCGGTTGAAGCCCATCAGGAACCGCACCTCTTCGGGGCTGCGCTTCCAGTTCTCCGTGGAGAACGCGTACACCGAGAGCCACTTGACGCCGATCTCGACCGCGCCGCTGGCCACGTCGATCATCACGGCCTCACCGCGTTTGTGCCCCTCGATCCGGGGCAGGCCGCGCTGGTTGGCCCAGCGGCCGTTGCCGTCCATCACGAGCGCCACGTGCTTCGGGACCAGATCTCGTGGGATCTCCGGGGGCGTGGCCCCGGACTCGTGCGGCTCAGGCGCCCGCAGCTCATAGCCCGACGCCCGGTTCTCGCGGCCCCTGCGCAGCACTTCGCGCCTCCTGGAAGAGTGAATTTCGTACCAGGAGGACCCTACTTGCCCGGTGCCGCGACCTCCCGGGCGCGCCGCTCCACCAGCGGCAGCGAGCGGAGCTGACGCTCCAGATGCCACTGCAGGTGGGCCGCGACCAGCCCGGACGCGTCGCGGCGGGTGATCCCGGGCGCCGCCTCCGCCACCGGCCATTCGCCGTGCAGCAGGGCTTCGAGCAGGATGAGCACCTCGGGCGCGGGGTGCACCGAGCCGGCGAGGCGGCAGTCGGGGCACATCGAACCGCCCGCGGCGACGTTGAACGCGGCGTGCGGGCCCGGCAGTCCGCAGCGGGCGCATTCGGTGATCGCGGGTGCCCAGCCGGCGTAGGACATGGCGCGCAGGAAAAACGCGTCGAGCACCAGCGAGGGGTCGCGTTCACCGCCCGCGAGCGCGCGCAGGGCGCCGACGGCCAGGAGGTACAGCTTGAGCACCGGCTCGCCCTCTTCGGCCGACAGCCGGTCGGCCGTCTCCGCGATGGCACTGGCCGCGGTGTAGCGCTGGTAGTCGGCGACCAGCGGCAGCGCGAACGCGTCCACGGTCTCGACCTGGGTGATCACGTCGAGTGTGCGGCCGGTGTAGAACTGCACGTCGACGTGGCCGAAGGGCTCCAGCCGGGCGCCGAACCGCGACGAGGTGCGGCGCACACCCTTGGCGACGGCGCGGACCTTGCCGTGCCGCCGGGTCAGCAGGGTGATGATCCGGTCGGCCTCACCCAGCTTGTGCGTGCGCAGCACCACTCCGGTGTCGCGGTACAGGTTCACCACCCCGACATCGTCCCACTTCCGGGCGACATCGAGGTGGTGACACCCTGGTTCAGCAGTAGTAGCCGCTGCAGTACGTGCTCACCGACGCCGCGGCCACGATCGCGACGATGATCATGATGATCGCGAACACCCACACGAGCGCGCCGATGATGGTGGCGATCAGGCACAGCGTCTTCGTGGTCTGCGAGGCCTGCTCGGCCATCGCGTAGTTGCCCTGCATCTTGAACGTGCGGACCTCGTTCGACTTCATGATGGCGAAGATCGCGAGGATCCACATCAGGAAGATGCAGCCGATCGCCCAGCCCTTGTACTCCTTGATGGCGTTGATGTCGCCGCCACCGGGCATGCCCATGCCGGGGCCGCCGTAGGCCGGCTGGCCGAACGGGGCCTGCTGGCCGTACTGGCCCTGCGGGGCGCCGTACGGGGCGGGCATGCCGCCGGACGGCGTGCCATAACCCGGCTGCTGCGGCTGCTGGCCATAGGGCGGCTGCTGGCCGTAAGGCTGCTGCTGGCCGTAGGGATTGGTCATGACTGGTTACCCCAACTTCTCGTGGTCCCCGGCGAGCTCCCCCCGCCGCGGGTCTTCAGGTGGACGGCTCAGTTCTGGCCGGGCTGTTCCGGCGGGATGTTCTGCGTCGCCTCGGACTGGCCCGGCTTCAGCATCTGCGTGCGCTCGGCCGCGTCGGAGCCGCTGCTCTCGGGCTGGCCCGGCTTGATCATCTGGGTCGGCTCGGCCTGTTCGAAGCCGGACGCGCCCGGCTGCTCGAACCCGCCGCTCGGCGGCTGCGGGGCGAAGGGCTGCTGGGCCGGCGGCTGGCCGAACCCACCCGGCTGCTGCGGCTGGCCGAACGGCTGCTGACCGGGCTGGCCCGGCTGCGGCTGACCCGGCTGACCGGGCTGCGGCTGACCGGGCTGGCCGAAACCGCCCGGCTGCTGCGGCTGCCCGTACGGCTGCTGGCCGGGCTGCCCCGGCTGACCCGGCTGACCGAAGCCCGGCTGCTGCCCGGGCGGCGGGAACCCGCCGCCGCCGAACGGCTGCTGCGGCTGGCCGAAAGCCGGCTGCCCGTACGGGGCCGCCGCGGGCGCGGCGTCCGCCGGCACGACGATGCTGCCGATGATCTTGTCGCCGAAGGTCTGGGACTTGGCGTCCCACAGCGGCCACAGGAAGCCGAGGTAGCAGATCGCGTTGTCGAGGATGTGCGCGAGGTCGCGGACGAACGCCATGCCCGGCCCGAGCGGCTGGCCGGTGTCCTCGCGGATCAGCTTGATGCCGAGTACCCGCTTGCCCAGTGACTGGCCGGTGGTGCCGCCGGTGATCCAGCGGTTGTAGACCGTCCAGCCGATGAAGCCGAGGATCACGACGAAGTAGATGATCATGCCCGCGGTTTCGCTCGCGATCATGACCAGGACGGCCACGATGATGCCCGCGATCAGCGGCGCGGCGTCGATCAGGTAGGCGCCCGCGCGCTGGCCCCAGTTCGCGTAACCGCCGGGCGGCGCGAACTGGCCCGGCATCCCGTACGGGGCGGGCTGGCCGAAGCCGCCCGGCTGCTGCCCGTAACCCGGCTGCTGGCCGTAACCGCCGGGCTGCTGCCCGAAGCCCGGCTGGCCGGAGGGGTCCGGCTGGCCGAAACCACCCGGCTGGCCCGGCTGGCCGTAACCGCCGGGCGCGGGCTGGCCGAAACCACCCGGCTGGCCCGGCTGGCCGGGCTGGCCCGGCTGGGGGAAGCCGCCGGACGGCGGTTGCTGGCCGAAGCCACCCTGCTGCTGGCCGTACGGCGGTTGGGCCGGCGGCTGGCCGAAGGGCTGCTGGCCCTGCGGCTGGCCGGTGGGCTGGCCGTAGGGATCGGTCATCGGGTACTCCCCCTCGCTCGTCGTTCGCCCGCGCGGTGCCTCCCGCGGGGGTCCGGCCGTGGTCACACAAGTCCCTGGTGGACAGGCCGGTGCGCGGGAGCGTACTCGGTCACGGCCCGGACGGCCCGGCTAGGCGCCCGCAGTCGCGGACGTGTCGGACTCCTGCGACGGACGCGGGCCCGCGCCGGTTCCGCTCAAGGGGAAACTTCAGACGAACAAGCCGGTGAACGGCGGAAACGGCAGGTTGCGAACCACGAACCAGACGCAGAACACGATGGCCACCACGAGCGGCGTCCGCCGCCAGTGCAGCCACGACCGGACGGCGCGGCCGCGGAGCCGGCCGAGCGTCCACGCGGCCCCGCTCCAGGCGAGCAGCACGAGGAACACCAGCGAGACGGCGTTGTAGTGCAACGCCCCGGCGAAGTCGCCGTGCAGCACGCTGTACGCCATGCGCATGCCGCCGCAGCCGGGGCAGTCGATCCCGAAGAGGTATTTGGTGGGGCACACCGGAAGCGGCCCGCCCGGCGTGGTCGGGTCGCCGAGCCACACCGCCGCGCAGCAGACGCCGAGGCCCGCGATGACGGCGGCCGGCGGCGCGAGGGCCCGCGCTTTCGCACGCAGCCCTCGCGCCGGCATTCCTGTGTAGACGGTCGTCACGGCGTGTACCTGGAGGACGAGGTGCCGACGACGACCACCATCACCACGATGAAGATCACGTACAGCAGCAGGAGGATCCCCGTCGTGATGGCCGACCACATCGCCCACTTGCGCGCGTCGGCCGCGGCCTTGTACGCCTCGGCGTGGAACCCCTGGAACCACAAGCTGTTGACCTGGTTGGACTTCACGATCGAAACGATGCCCAGCGGCAGGCAGCACAGCACCGTGGTCAGGATGGCCCAGACGAGGTTGTTGTCCGGCGGCGGGCCGTAACCGGGTGGCCCGTAGCCCGGGGCGCCGTAGTACGGGCCGCCGGGCGGTGGGTACGGGCCGGTCATGAAAGTCCCCCTGCTGCTGTTCGCCGTCAGTACGTGTTGACGTTACCGCTGAAGGTGAGCGCACCCGTAACGGAGAGGATGATCGAGATCACGATCAAGACGACGCCGATCGCCGCCGAAATGATGGCCCACTTCTTCGCCGACTGCGCGGCCTGCTGAGCCGCCGCGCCCTGTCCCTGCGCCCACAGGCCGTTCACCTTCGCGGCCTGGACGATCGACACGATGCCGAACGGCAGGCAGCAGAAGATGGTCGTGAGAATGGCCCACACGAGGTTGTTCGACGGCGGCGGGCCGGGCTGGTACCCGCCCTGCTGGCCGCCGGAGTAAGGGGGCAGGCCCTGGTCACTGGTCATGGTGGGTGAAAACCTTTCCTGGTGTTCGGTGGGATTACCGCCGCCGTTGCCCGATCAACGGCTTCGGCACGAAGCTGCCGCGTTACTAATACGACCGAAAGTAGGCGGATACGGGCTGCAGCCGATCTGCTCGTAGAAACCCGTTTCCGCCGTGGCTGCCGTCGGATTAGTAACGAACGACACCGTAAGGGCCGCTGCCCGGTTCCCGCCGGGGAAAGGTCCACCCGCGATCTAATCGAGACTTACCGGCCATCGATCGTTCGCGAAACCCGCTCAGAAGCCGAGGCGGCGCAGCTGGCGCGGGTCGCGCTGCCACTCCTTGGCCACTTTCACGTGCAGGTCGAGGTAAACTTTCGAACCCAGCAGACCCTCGATCTGCCGGCGCGCCGCGGCGCCGACCTCCCGCAGCCGCTCGCCCTTGTGGCCGAGGATGATGCCCTTCTGGCTCGGCCGCTCCACGTACAGGAACGCGTGCACGTCGATCATGTCGTCGCGGCCCTCGTGCGGCAGCATCTCCTCGACGGTGACGGCGATGGAGTGCGGCAGCTCGTCGCGGACGCCCTCCAGCGCGGCCTCGCGGATCAGCTCGGCCACCAGCGTCTGCTCCGGCTCGTCGGTGAGCTCGCCGTCCGGGTAGAGCTGCGGGCCCTCGGGCAGCCGCGCCACGAGCAGGTCCGCGACCGTCTGCACCTGGAAACCGTCCACAGCGGACACCGGCACGAGGTCGGCGAACTCCATCACCTCCTGCAGCGCCAGCAGCTGCTCGGCGACCTGCTCGGGCGGCACCAGGTCGGTCTTGGTGACAACGCCGATCACCGGCGTCCGCTTCGCGATCTTCGTCAGCTCGGCCGCGATGAACCGGTCGCCGGGGCCGACCTTCTCGTCCGCGGGCACGCACAGGCCGACGACGTCCACTTCGGACCAGGTCGAGTGCACGATGTCGTTGAGCCGCTGGCCCAGCAGGGTGCGCGGCCGGTGCAGGCCGGGGGTGTCGATGATGACCAGCTGCGCGTCGTCGCGGTGCACGATGCCGCGGATCGCGTGCCGGGTGGTCTGCGGCTTGCTGGAGGTGATGGCGACCTTCGAGCCCACGAGCGCGTTGGTGAGTGTCGACTTCCCGGCGTTGGGCCTGCCGACGAAGCAGGCGAAACCCGAGCGGTGCGGCGCGGCCATCAGGCGAGCACCTCGACGACGTTGCCCTCCGGGTCGGCCAGGATGATCGAGGCCGTCTTCGCCAGGTCGCGGACGGCGTTCACCGAAGCCTCCTGGACCAGCGCGTCGGCGGTGACGACGGCAGCCGCTTCGAGCCCCTCGGCCCCGCTCGACAGCGCGGCGGCCACGGCGGCCTGCAGCGCGGTCAGCTTGAACGAGGGCTGGTCGACGGTCGCGGCCGCATACGTCCGGCCGTCGGTGTCGCGCACGGCGGCACCTTCCGCCGTGCGCACGCGGGCCCGCGACGACCGGGCCAGTGTGACGAGCTTCTGGTCCTCGGCGTCGAGGTCAGGCATGTTCGACTCTCCTGTCGCGTTCTTCGGGCTGGGGCACCCTGGTGCGGCGGCGCGCACCGGACTCGGTCACCGCTTCGGCGTCGGCCGGGTGCACGACCACCGAGGTGATCCGCATCCGGCCGCGCCGGTCCTTGCCGCCTTCGGCGAACAGCCGGAGGCCGGCGACCTCGGCTTCGGCCCCCGGCAGCGGGACCCGGCCCAGCCGCTCCGCGAGCAGGCCGCCCACGGTCTCCACGTCGTGATCTTCCTCGAGGTCGATCCCGAACAGCTCACCGAGGTCGTCGATGCCGAGGCGGGACGATACGCGCACGGCGCCGCCCTCCAGCTCCTCGACCTCGGGGCGCTCGTCGGTGTCGGACTCGTCGGTGATCTCGCCGACGATCTCCTCGAGGATGTCCTCGATGCTCAGCAGGCCCGCGGTGCCGCCGTACTCGTCGACCGCGATCGCCATGTGGTTGTGCGTGCGCTGCATCTCCTTGAGCAGCTCGTCGAGCCGCTTGGAGTCGGGCACGAAGCTCGCCGGGTTCATCACGGCGTCGACGACGGTGCTGGGCCCGTCCGGGTCCATGAAGGCCGGCATCAGGTCCTTGATGTTGACCACGCCGACGATGTCGTCCACCGACTCGCCGATCACCGGCACGCGGGTGAACCCGGTGCGCAGCGCGAGCGCGAGCGCCTGGCGGACGGTCTTGGTGCGCTCGATCCAGACGATCTCGGTGCGCGGCACCATCACCTCGCGCGCGACCGTGTCGCCCAGCTCGAACACCGAGTGGATCATCTCGCGCTCGGAGTCCTCGACGACGCCGCGCTCCTGCGCCATGTCGACCAGCTCACGCAGCTCGACCTCGGAGCTGAACGGGCCTTCGCGGAAGCCCTGGCCCGGGGTGATGGCGTTACCGATCACGATCAGCAGCCGGGACAGCGGCCCGAGCACCGAGCCGAGGACCCGCACCAGCCCGGCGACGGTCGTGCCGACGCGGTACGGGTGCTGGCGGCCGATGGTGCGCGGGCCGACGCCGATGAGCACGTAGCTCACCACGACCATCACGACCGCGGACAGCAGCACGGCGAGCCACAGCTCGCCGAACCAGTGCACGAACGACACGGTGACCAGGACCGTCGCGGTCAGCTCGCAGCTCAGCCGCAGCAGGAGCAGCAGGTTGATGTGGCGGCGGCGCTCGGCGACCACGGCGGCGAGCTGGCGCGCGCCGGCCCGCCCGATCCGGACCAGTCCGTCGGTGCGTGCCTGCGACACCGTGCTGATGGCCGCGTCGGCCGCCGCGAACACCCCGGCCAGCAGCACGAGCGCGATCGCGACGACCAGCTGTGCCGTGGGACTGCCCATGACCGGCTGCCTAGGACGTTTCCCCGGCCGCAGGCGTGTCGAGGCCCGCGATGCCGAGCACGCGGTCGTCCGCGTTGCGCTGCGCGTTCTCCCGGTCCAGCTCGGCGACGGCCGCCTGGAACTCGGTGAGGATCCGCTTCTGCAGGCCGAACATCTCGCGTTCCTCGGCGGGCTCGGCGTGGTCGTAGCCGAGCAGGTGGAGCACGCCGTGGACGGTGAGCAGGTGCAGTTCGTCGATCAGCCCGTGGCCGGCCGTCTTGGCCTGGTCCTTCGCGAACGCCGGGCACAGCACGATGTCGCCGAGCAGGGCCGGCGAGGCGTCGGGCGCGTCGGGGCGGCGGGAGGAGTCCAGCTCGTCCATCGGGAAGGCCATCACGTCGGTGGGACCGGGCAGGTCCATCCACCGCTCGTGCAGGTCCTCCATCACCTCGAGCGTGACGAGCAGGATGGACAGCTCGGCGAGCGGGCTGACCTCCATCTTGTCGAGCGCGAAGCGGGCGGCCGAGACGATCGACCCCTCGTCGACGTCGACCCCGGACTCGTTGGCGATCTCGATGCTCATCGGCGGTTGCCCTTCCAGCCGCCGGCCTGCTGGTCCTGCGTGTCCTGCACGGCCTGCCACTTCTCGTAGGCGTCCACGATGTCGCCGACGAGCCGGTGCCGGACGACGTCCTGGCTGGTCAGCTCGCTGAAGTGCAGGTCGTCGACACCCTCGAGGATGTCGCGGACCACCCGCAGCCCGCTGCGCTGGCCGTTGGGCAGGTCGATCTGGGTGATGTCGCCGGTGACCACGATCTTGGCGCCGAAGCCGAGCCGGGTGAGGAACATCTTCATCTGCTCGGGCGTGGTGTTCTGGGCCTCGTCGAGGATGATGAAGGCGTCGTTCAGCGTGCGGCCGCGCATGTAGGCGAGCGGGGCGATCTCGATGGTGCCGGCCTGCATCAGCCGCGGGATCGACTCGGGCTCGACCATGTCGTGCAGCGCGTCGTAGAGCGGGCGCAGGTACGGGTCGATCTTCTCGTTCAGCGTGCCGGGCAGGTAGCCGAGCCGCTCGCCGGCCTCGACCGCGGGGCGGGTCAGCACGATCCGGCTGACCTGCTTGGCCTGCAGCGCCTGGACGGCCTTCGCCATGGCGAGGTAGGTCTTGCCGGTGCCGGCCGGGCCGATGCCGAAGACGATGGTGTGCTTGTCGATGGCGTCGACGTAGCGCTTCTGGTTCAGCGTCTTGGGCCGGATCGTCTTGCCGCGGCGGGAGACGATGTTGAGGCTGAGCACCTCGGCCGGGGACGCGTCGCCGCTGGAGAGCATGCCGACGGTGCGGCGCACCGTGTCCGGCCCGACCTGCTGGCCCCCGGTGGCGAGCTGCACCAGCTCGGTGAACACCCGCTCAGCGAACGCGACATCAGCGGGCAGCCCGGTAAGCGTCACCTCATTGCCACGGACATGCACGTCCGCCGCAAGCAGCTCCTCGGCAACACGCAGATTCTCGTCACGCGAGCCCAGCAAGCTCAGCGCAGCAGCGTCAGGAATGGGAAAACGGGACTGAGCCTGCGCCACGCCGCCAGCGGCGGCGGCGCCGTCCTCGTTCTTCGACGCCGAGCTCTTCGACACCTTCGACACGGGAACGTCGGGTCGGGCGGCTCCACCCTGTGCGGTTCCGGCCACGTGGCCTCTGGCCTGCTTTCTGCGCTTGCGAATCTTGCTCGGACTGAACGGACCGAACGGACCGGCCCCCTGACGATGCTACTGGCTGCCGCCACGCCCCCGCAGGTCGGTTTCCCAACCCCAGGCCTCCACCCCCAGGCCTCCGCCCCCGACCCTCACCCCCGTGCTTCGCCCGGCCTTCGCCCCAGGCCTCCCCCGTGCTTCACCCCACTACACCCCAGGCTTGCCGAACAACCCCAACGGCTCCCCACCCAGCACATGCGCGTGCACATGAAAAACCGTCTGCCCCGCATCCCCATCGGTATTGAACACAACCCGATACCCCGACTCCGCAATCCCCTCAGCCTCAGCCACCTTCCGACAAGCCCCCACAACCTCCCCCAACAACCCAGGATCCGCTTCCGCCAACTCCCCCACATTCCGATACCGCACCCGCGGAACCACCAGCACATGCACCCTGGCCTGCGGATTTATATCCCGAAACGCAAACGTCTTCTCATCCTGATACACCACATCGGCAGGAATCTCCCCACCAATAATCCGCTCGAACAACGTCTCCGCATCACTCATCCCCCCACCCTACAAACCCACCCAAGCTCCCCAACCACCACGCCGCAGGCGACAAGAAAACCCAGCCACGCTGGAACAGTGACAAACCGCACCGTGGGGGGTCCGGGGGGCTCGGCCCCCCGGACGATACGCGGAAACCGCACCTCCGCGAAGGAGATGCGAAGCGTCTACGAAGACGCCACAGGCGGTGGAGCCTGGGGGTCGCTCCACCGCCTGTGGCTCCGCCGGACCGAGGGGGGAGGTGCCCGGCGGGGTTTTCGGGTACGCGCACACCGGTATTCCCACCCAGTTGCGCGCCGAAACCTTGGTTCTTGCGCGTTGTGACGAGCGTAGCTGCCCGGAGCGTGATCGCGCCATAACTCGCCGCAAAATACGCGGGTTTTTCCCTGGTCCGGCTCAGTGCCAGCGGCCGGTCAGCGCACCGAGGGCGCCGAGGGCGACGGCGGCCGCGGTGGAGGTGCGGAGCACGGCCGGGCCGAGGCGGACGGCGATGGCGCCGGCGGCTTGGAGGGTGGCGAGCTCGTCGTCGGTGATGCCGCCTTCGGGGCCGACGACGAGCAGGATGTCGCCGGTGTCGGGGAGGTCGACGTCGGTGAGCCGGCTGGTGACGCCGGATTCGAGCACGAGGGTGCGGGACATGGTGGCGGCGAGCTGGGCGAGCTCGCGGGTGTCGACGGGCTCGGTGACGTCGGGGATGTGGGCGCGGCGGGCTTGTTTGGCGGCGGAGCGGGCGGTGGCGCGCCAGCGGGCGAGGGCTTTGTCGCCGCGGCCGCCGTCCTCCCAGCGCGCGACGCTGCGGGCGGCGCGCCACGGCACCACGGCGTCGGCTCCGGCCTCGGTGGCCAGCTCGACCGCCAGCTCGCCGCGGTCGCCCTTGGCCAGTGCCTGTGCGACGTGCACGCGCAGCGCGGGCGGCTCTTCCGTCCAGCGTTCGACGACGGTCAGGGTGAGCTGGGCTTCGCGTCCGGCCTGGACGGCGTCGACGGTGCAGCGCGCCATCGCGCCGGCGCCGTCGGAGAGCACGAGCTGCTCCCCCACGCGCAGCCGGCGGACGGTGGCGGCGTGCCGGGCCTCCTCGCCGTCGAGGACCGCCCGGCCGTCTTCGGGCAGGGCGGCGGCGAGGAAGACCGGCAGCGTCGTGTCGGGCACTTACCGCTCGCCGGGCCTAGTAGCGGTTCTTGGCGCGGAGCTTGGAGAACAGGCCGCCGTGCTTGCTGCCGTTGGACGCCAGCGTCGGCACCTCTTCGCCGCGCTGCTGGGCCAGGTCCACGAGCAGGTCGCGCTGGGCCTCGTCGAGCTTGGTCGGCACCACGACGTCGACGTGCACGTGCAGGTCGCCGCGGCCGTCGACGCGGCCGGACGAGCGCAGCCGCGGCATGCCCTTGGCGGTGAGCACCAGCTCGGTGTTGGGCTGGGTGCCGGGCTCGATGTCCAGCTCGTAGTCGCCGTCGACCAGCGTGGTGATCGGCACGGTGGCGCCGAGCGCGGCGGTGGTCATCGGGATGCGGAAGTTGCAGTGCAGCTCGTTGCCCTCGCGGATGAACACCTCGTGCGGCGTCTCGTCGATCTCCACGTACAGGTCGCCCGCCGGGCCGCCGCCGGGGCCGACCTCGCCCTGGCCGGACAGCCGGATGCGCATGCCGTCGCCGACGCCCGGCGGGATCTTCGCCGTGACGTTGCGCCGCGCGCGGATCCGCCCGTCGCCGCCGCACTGGCGGCACGGGTCGGTGATGACCTCGCCGAAGCCGCGGCAGACCGGGCACGGCCGGGCCGTGACGACCTGGCCGAGGAACGAGCGCTGCACCGACTGCACCTCGCCGGCGCCGCCGCAGGTGTCGCAGGTCTTCGTGGTCGTGCCCTCGGCGGCACCGGCGCCACGGCACAGGTCGCAGACCACGGCGGTGTCGACCGTGATCTCGCGGTCGGCGCCGGTGGCGCACTCCTCCAGCGTGAGCGCGAGCCTGATCAGCGCGTCGGAGCCGGGCTGCACGCGGCTGCGCGGGCCCCGCCCGCGGCCACCGCCGCCGCCGGCCGCGCCGAAGAACGCGTCCATGATGTCGCCGAGCCCGCCGAAGCCCGCGAACGGGTCACCGCCGCCGCCCCCGCGCGCACCCGAGTCCATCGGGTCCCCGCCGAGGTCGACGACCTTGCGCTTCTGCGGGTCCGAGAGCACCTCGTAGGCAGTGGTCACCTCGCCGAACCTGTGTTGCGCGTCCTCCGACGGGTTCACGTCGGGGTGGAGCTCACGGGCCAGCTTGCGGTACGCGCGCTTGATCTCCTGATCGGACGCGTTCTTGGCCACCCCGAGGATCCCGTAGTAGTCCCTCGCCACCGTCTTCGCCTTCTCCTTCTGCTCCGCCCGGCCCGCTGCTGATCAGCGGGCGGACAGGATCTGCCCCACGTAGTTGGCCACCGCGCGGACCGCCGCGATGGTGCCCGGGTAGTCCATCCGGGTCGGTCCGACGATGCCCATGCCCCCCAGGATCATGTCGTCGGCGCCGTAGCCGATCGACACCACGGAGGTGCTTCGCATCTGTTCGTCCTCATTTTCCTCACCGATGCGGACCGTGACCGCACCGGGGTTGCGCGCCGCCGCCAGCAGCTTGAGCACGACCACCTGCTCCTCGAGCGCCTCCAGCACCTGCCGCAGCGACCCGGGGAAGTCCGCGACGTTGCGGGTCAGGTTGGCCGTGCCGCCGAGCACCAGCCGCTCTTCGGGGTGCTCGACGAGTGATTCCACCAGAACCGTACAGATACGGGTGAGGCTGTCGCGCAGGTCGGCCGGTGCCACCTCGGGCAGCTCGGCCACGCGGGCGGCGGCCTCGGCGAGCCGTCGGCCGGCCAGCGCCCCGTTCAGCACCGTGCGCAGCCGGAGCACGCCCTCCTCGTTGACCACGTCGCCGAGGTCCACGGTGCGCTGGTCGACCCGCCCCGAGTCGGTGATCAGCACCAGCATCAGCCGCGCCGGCGTGAGCGGGACCACCTCGAGGTGGCGGACCGCCGCGTTGGTCAGCATCGGGTACTGCACGACCGCGACCTGCCGGGTGAGCTGCGCGAGCAGCCGGACCGAGCGGCGGAGCACGTCGTCGAGGTCGGTGCCGGAGTCGAGGAAGCTGATGATCGCGCGGCGCTCGGCCGTGGACAGCGGCTTGATCTCCGAGAGCCGGTCGACGAACAGCCGGTACCCCTTGTCCGTGGGGATCCGGCCGGCACTGGTGTGCGGCTGGGCGATGTAGCCCTCCTCCTCGAGCGCCGCCATGTCGTTACGGACCGTGGCGCTGGAGACGCCGAGGTTGTGCCGCTCGACGATGGTCTTCGAGCCGACCGGCTCCTGGTTCGAGACGTAATCGGCGACGATCGCGCGAAGAACCTCGAAGCGACGTTCGTCCGTGTTCGCCACCCGCACCTCCCTGGTCTGGCCCCGTCCTCACAACGAGTTTACGGAAGCCTGAGTGCCCCGCGCTCAACCCGCCGGGGTCGCCGCCGCGAGCCGGCCCGGCCGCCATTGTTAAATGAATGGCAAACAACACTTAATAAAGGCGAATCGGACAAATCAAAACTTCGCTTGCCGAGGGAACCGTAACCGGGTTTGCTGCCTCAGAAAGACCATGGTGGAACCGAGGACCCGAGGGCAGTTGTGGACATGAACGCAGGCGCACCCAATACCTCCGATATCGCTGAAATCGGACAGCGGGCCGCCGAGGCCCAGGAACGGCTGAAGCACGTCGCCGCGACAGCGACGAGCGCCGACGGCGCGGTCACCGTCACCGTGAACACCGCCGGAGCACTGCAGCAGCTGAGCTTCGGCCCCCGGGCCGAGGAGATCCCGCGGGCCGCGCTGGCCGCGGCCGTGGTCGCCACGGCGCACCGCGCGCAGGCGCAGGCGGCCCAGCAGCTGACCGCGATCATGGCGCCGCTGATCGGTGAGAACAGCGACGCGATGAAATTCCTGGAAGAGCAGATCCCGACTCCCGAGGTCGAAGAGGAAGCGCCGCCCGCCGAGCCGCAGCGGCAATTCTTCACCCGCGAGGACGAATTCCCGCCGCCCCCGCCGCCGGCCCGCCCGGCACCGCCGGCGCCCCCGGCCCCGACGCGCCCGCCGCGGCCGTCCCGGCCGGCGCCGGCCGGCTCCGATGACGACGACTACTACAACGGCGGCTCGATCCTGGGGAGGGGTTACTGATGGCAGGTGGACAGAAGGTCAGCCTGACGGCGCTGCAGGCGCACAAGGGCGAGGTGCAGAGCATCGGCGACGGCGTGAAGGCGGCCGCGGAGGCGACCGCCGGGGCCGGCCAGGCGATGAGCGACAACGCGTTCGGGATCGTCGGGGCACCGTTCGGCGCGGCGATGGAGATCTGGACGGCGATCGCGTCCTCCTTCATCGGCGACGTCGCGAGTTCGGCCGAGGACATCGCCGACAAGCTCCAGCAGGCCCACGACATGTACGACGACCACGAGAAGCAGACCGCCGGCCACATCACCGGCCTCGGCAAGGAGCTGTAGGCATGACCGAGACGCAGGAGAACCCCCTCGTCGCGAAGTCCGAATCGCCGAGCGGGTTCACGACGAACATGGGCTCGTCGAAGAACGAGATGGACAACATCAACGCCCAGTCGTCCGGCGCGGGCATCCTCAACGACGTCGCCTCGACCATCACCGACGCCCGCAACGGCGACTGGCTCAACCTGGGCGTGGACGCCGTCACGGACGGCCTCGACCTGCTCGGCGCGGTGATGGACCCGCTCGGCACGCTCGCGAGCGCGGGCGTCGGCTGGCTGATCGAGCACATCAGCTTCCTCAAGGAGGGCCTCGACCAGCTCGCGGGCAACCCCGAGGCCGTCACGGCGAAGGCCACGACCTGGGAGAACGTCTCCAAGCAGCTGGAGCAGAGCGCCGGCCAGTACGAACAGGCCGCGGCGAAGGTGGCCCCGGACTTCCAGGGCCAGGGCGGGCAGGCGTACCAGGACACGGCCAAGGGCTACGCGGCGACGCTGCGTGGCGCCTCCGGGCAGGCGCACGCCGCCGGGATCGGCATGAACGTGGCGGCCGCGCTGGTCGGCACCGAGCGCGGCCTGATCCGCGACTTCATCTCGTCCTTCATCGGCGAGCTGATCATCAAGGCCCTCGCCGCGCTGGCGGCGTCGTGGTGCACCTTCGGCGGCACGATCGCGGCGTTCATCGCCGACACCGTGGTGGAGGGCGGGATCCTGGCCGAGAAGATCAGCACCCGCATCGCCAAGGTGGTGGAGCAGCTGGAGAAGCTCGCCAAGAGCGCCGGCAAGTCCAAGGCGGCCATCGAAGACGCCGCGAACGCGCTGAAGAAGCTCGGCAAGACCGCTGACAAGGTGACCGACAAGAGCGTCGACCTCGCCGCGAACATCGAGAAGAAGGGCAACGAGCTCACCGACTCCGCCCGCGCCGCCGGACGGCCCCACGTGGACGAAAGCGTCGCCGACAAGGCCGACCGCTGGAAGGACTCGGCAGCCGACAAGATGCCGTTCCACGACAAGCTTGAGGGGGCGGGCGACAAGCTCTCCGAGCACGGGCGCAACTTCCTCAGCCCCGAAGGCTGGCAGAAGGCCGGCGGGGACGTGCCGAAGCCGAATTCCGCGGACTGGGTCGGCGTCGGTACGGAGGCGCGGCGTCAGGAGAACGAGCAGTTCGCCCGTCAGCATGAAGGCGCCGAGGCCTACGAGAAGGAACACGAAGGCGAAAAGCCCGAAGGGGGCGAAAAGCCGGAGGGCGGCGGCGAAGGAAAGCCCGAGTGACGGTAGACCAGGATGAAGTCGCTCGCTTCAGCCGGAGTGGGCGGCTTCACTCTTCACAGCGCAGCAAGGATCCCTGATGAATCTGCCGTACAGCAAGCAAGGCCCACCGGAAGGTTGCGGCGAATGACGACTCCGGTCAGCCCTGCGGAGGTGGCCGCGGCCAATCTCGCCGGCCGGCTGCACCCGTCCCAGCGCGGCAAGGTGCTGGACGTGGTCTTCTGGACCCTGCTCATCGTGGGTGTCGCGATGGTGTTGCTCGCGGTCATCCTTCCGCTCACCACCGACGTCTTTTCCGGTGCCAAGTCCGGGCAGTCTCTGGCAGCCATGCCCTTTGTCGTCCTGCTGGCGGTGCTGTGCCTGTTCCTCTGCTGGCGGCGTTACCGAGATCTCCACCGGCCCTTGATTCTCATCACCGGCTGGACTCACGACTTCGGGAAAGCCAGCTGCACGGACGAGTACCCCATCGGCATGAGGTTCGAGAGCCAGGGCATCATGACGGCCGAACGCCGAGAACTGCGAGCAGGTGGGAAAACCTACCTTCCGACCAGGGAAATGTGGGCACTGATCCAGCCCAACCGAAACAACACGCTGTGCATCCTGCCCAGGAGCAAGCTACTGGTGAACGTCATCCCTTCGTGAATCCGCCGCGCAGCAAGGAAAAACACGAATGACGGCGGACGCCGAGGTGGAGCTGGCCAATCGCAACGGCCGCCTCCACCCGTCTCAGCGCGGGAAGATCCTGGACTTCAACTTCTGGGTGGCCGCCGTGCTCGTGGTCGCCGGGATCGTCGGGCTGGTGGCCCTTGTGGTCAAGGCCACCGGCGACGTCGGCGATGCGAATCAGCTGAACGAAGTCACCGGCAAGACCACCTTTTCGCCGGTGGTCATGCTGATCCCCGGCCTCCTGCTGATGGTGCTGGCGCTCGCGCTGACCGGCTGGTTCGCCTTCGTCTGCCGGCGGAGGCTGGCAGAGGTGCGCGACGGGCGGCTCGTCGCGGTCACCGGCTGGACGCACGACCTCGGGGAGGTGTCCGGCAAGCACCCGGCGCCGGGGCAGTATCCGATCTACCTGTATTCGATCATGGAGCGGATCCGGTTCACCTATCTCCTCGTGAACGGACAAAGATACCGCCTCGACGACGCGAAGCTGCGGAACCGGATCCGGGGCGAGCGCACCAATATCGTGCTGTCCACGCCCCGCACCAAGATCCTGGTGAACGTGCTCCCCGGCTGAACCGCTCAGGAGTTGCCGGGAAACCCGAGGTTCACCCCCGCGTGCGAAGTGTCCGGCCACCGCGAAGTGACCACCTTCGTCCGCGTGTAGAAGTGAAACCCTTCCGGCCCATACGCGTGGCTGTCGCCGAACAGGGAGTCCTTCCAGCCGCCGAAGGAGTAGTAGCTGACCGGGACCGGGATCGGCACGTTGACGCCGACCATGCCGACCTCGACCTCGTTCTGGAAGCGCCGCGCGGCCGCGCCGTCGCCGGTGAAGATGGCGGTGCCGTTGCCGTAGGGGTTGGCGTTGATCAGGGCCAGCGCGTCGTCATACGAATCCGTGCGCGCCACCGACAGGACCGGGCCGAAGATCTCGTCGGTGTAGATCGACATTTCGGGGCGCACGTGGTCGAACAGCGTCGGGCCGAGCCAGAAGCCGTCGCCGGGAACCTCGATCCCACGGCCGTCCATCACCAGCGCAGCACCCGAGGCGACGCCTGCGTCCACATAGGACTTCACACGCTCGTGGTGCGCCTTGGTGACCAGCGGCCCCATCTCCGACGACGGGTCCCGGCCGTCGCCGACGCGCAGCCGGGCCATCCGCTCGGTGATCTTCGCGACCAGCTCGTCGCCGACCGGGTCCACGGCGACCACCACCGACACCGCCATGCACCGTTCCCCCGCCGAGCCGAACCCGGCGGACACGGCGGCGTCCGCGGCCAGGTCGAGGTCCGCGTCGGGCAGCACGATCATGTGGTTCTTCGCCCCGCCGAGGGCCTGCACGCGCTTGCCGTGCCGGGTGCCGGTCTCGTAGACGTAGCGCGCGATCGGCGTCGAACCGACGAAGGAGATCGCCTTGACGTCGCGGTGCTCCAGCAGCCCGTCGACCGCCGTCTTGTCGCCGTGCAGCACGTTCAGCGCGCCCGCGGGCAGCCCGGCCTCGGCGAACAGCTCCGCGATGAAGACCGCGGCCGACGGGTCCTTCTCGCTCGGCTTGAGGACCACGGTGTTGCCGCACGCCAGCGCGTTCGGCACGAACCACAGCGGCACCATCGCGGGGAAGTTGAACGGCGAGATCACGCCGACCACGCCCAGCGGCTGCGCGATCGAGTAGACGTCGACGCCGGTGGACGCGTTCTCGCTGAAGCCGCCCTTCAGCAGCTGAGCGGCGCCGCACGCGTACTCCACGTTCTCGAGCGCCCGCGCGATCTCGCCGGCCGCGTCGGACTCGACCTTGCCGTGCTCGGCCGTGACGATCTTCACCAGCTCGTGCTTGCGCGCCGAGAGCAGCTCCCGGAAGGCGAACAGCACCCGCGTGCGCCCGGCCAGCGACGTCCCGCGCCAGCCCGGCAGCGCGGCCTTGGCGGCGGCCACCGCCTGGTCCACCTCCGGCCGGCCCGCGAAATCCACCTTCGCCCGGACCTCACCGGTCGCGGGGTCGAACACGTCCCCGGCGCGCCCGGCCGGGCCGGTGAACGGCTTGCCGTCGATCCAATGGCTGATGCGGTCGGTCACGACGTCCGCTCCTTCTCGTCCCGGGCACGCTGTCCACCCGAGTCTCCGGGCGGGCGCCACGCGGGCGCCATCGGCAACGTGTACGGACTGCCCGGCCCGGCCGTACAGTCTGTGCCTGCCGGTGCGGAAGGAGACCCGAGAACCCGATGTACCCGACCGTCGCCGAGGTGCTCGCGCTGCCGGTGCTGCGCCAGGGCCGTCCCCACGTCGTCGCGGGCAGCGCCGGGCTGGACCGGCCCGTGCGGTGGGCGCACGTCGCCGAGATCGCCGAGATCGCGCCCCTGCTGCGTGGCGGCGAGCTGGTGCTGACCACCGGCGTCGCGCTGCCGGACGACGGCGCCGCGCTCGCCCAGTACGTCACCGACCTGGCCGAGGTCGGCGTCGCCGGGGTGGTGGTGGAGCTGGTGCGGCACTGGAGCGACCGGCTGCCGCGCGCGTTGGTCGAAGCCGCCGAGAAGCACGGTCTGCCGCTGGTCACGCTCTCGCGCGAGACCCGCTACGTCGCCGTCACCGAGGCAGTGAACGGGCTGATCGTCGACGCGCAGGTGGCCGAGCTGCGAGCCGCGGAACGCGTGCACGAGACATTCACCGCGCTCACCGTCGCGGGCGCCGAGCCGGGCGTGGTGCTGGGCGAGGTCGCGCGGCTGACCGGGCAGCCGGTGGTGCTGGAGACCCTGGAGCACGAGGTGCTGGCCTACGACGCGGCCGGCCTCGACCCGGGCGAGCTGCTCACGGGCTGGCCGGCGCGCTCGCGGGTGGTGCAGCTCGGTGAGCGCACGGGTTACCACGCGGCGGCGGGCGGGCTGGTCACCGTCGTCGGCGCGCGCGGGCACGACTGGGGCCGGCTCGTGCTCGTCTGCGCCGAGCCACCGCCGCACCGGTACCGCGTGGTCGCCGAGCGGGCCGCCTCGGCGCTGGCCGTGCACCGGCTCGTCGCCCGCGACTCCGACACGCTCGAACGCCAGGCCCACCGAGCCGTGCTGACCGACCTGCTGGCCTCGCCCGCGCCGTCGGCCGAAGCCCTCGCCCGGGCCTCGGCGCTCGCCGTGCCGCTCAGCGGACGGCGGCTGATCGGGCTGGCCGTGCGGCCGCGGGTCGCCGCGACCACCCGGCCGGCGCTGTCCACACCGCCGCTGCTGCGCGAACTCGCCGAGGCGACCGCGCTGGCCGCGCGGCGGGCGAAGGTCTCGGCGCTGGTGGCGACGGACGAGACCGGCGTACGGGCGTTGATCGCGCTGTCTCCCGAAGCTGCGGCGGAAACCGTGCTGTCGCGGCTGGCGACCGACATCCACGAGGCCCGCGCGAGCGCGCCCTGCGTGATCGCCGTCGGCACCACCGTGACCGGGTCCGCGGAGGCGCGCCGCACGCTGGTCGAGGCCGCCCAGGTAGCGGCCGCCGCGCTGGACGAGGGCGTCGAGCGGCCGCTGCACCGGCTGCGTGACGTCCGGCTGCGCGGGCTGCTGCAGCTGCTCGAAGGCGACGAGCGGGTCAGCGCGTTCGCCGCACGTGAGCTGGGGCCGCTGCTGCAGCGCGACGCCGCGTCGGGCAGCCGGCTGGTGCAGGCGCTGCGGCACTACTGCGCGCACGGCGGCAACAAGTCGGCCGCCGCCGTCGCCGCGCACACCTCGCGCACGGCGTATTACCAGCAGCTCGCACGGATCGAGCAGGTGCTCGGCGTGCGACTGGAGGACCCGGAGTCGATGCTGTCGCTGTACGTCGCGTTACTCGCGTACGACCTGGCCGCGGACACCCGTACGAGCGAGGAAAACTCACCCGGACGAGGACCACAGTGAGCGGCTCCCGGCTGCCGATATCCCCAGCATGGTCTTCTCTTCTTTCGCCCCGATCGCCGCGTGCGTATTGGGTCTCAGCGGTGTCGCCGGTGCTGCCGCTGTCCCCGCCTCGACCGTGCCGTCGTCGATACTGCGGCTGAGCACACACGAGACGTCCGGCCGGACCGCGGCCACCTCGCTGACCTGCCGGCCCACCGGCGGCAGCCACCCCCAGCGCGACACCGCGTGCGCCGCGCTGATCGCCGCGGGCGGCGACTTCACCCGGATCAAGCCGCGGCTGCAGCGCTGCACGATGCTCTACGCGCCGGTGGACGTGTCCGCCGTCGGCACCTGGGCCGGCTATCCGGTGTCGTTCCACACGACTTACCCGAACAAGTGCATGGCGGACGCCCAGTCCGCCGGCGTTTTCGCCTTTTAGCGGCAGCCCGCCACCGGCAGGTGGACACTCCGCGCACTGGCCCGGCTGAAATTCCAGCCGGGCCAGCTGTCGTCCGGGAGGTCCCGCAGCACCGGGCGGAGCACGCAGCCGGCGTCCGGCAGCCGCTGTGCCACCACGGGCACGACGTCGGTGGAGAACCCGCCGAGGTAACGGACGTCGAGCGGCTTCCCCTGCGCGGTGCGGTCGATGTTGGCGCCGGCGATCAGCGCCTCCGGATCGGCCACGGCCAGTGCCAGCAGCGCGGCCGCCGCCGTCGCGATCGCGGCCCGCGGCAGCCAGGCCGAGCGCAGCCGCACCAGCGCGGCGCCGACCAGCAGGAACACACAGCCGAGCCAGATCTCGCAGACCTCCACGAGCAGGCGCAGCACGGTGAAGCCGTACGCCTCCTGGTAAGTCCACATGCGACTCAGCGCCGAGAGGACCAGGACCAGGCTCAACGCGGCCAGTGCGCCGAGCAGGACCCGCTGGCCGATCCGGTCGCCCTTCAGCTCGCGCGGCCCCCAGCGCAAGGCGGCGGCGATGATGGCGAGTGTCAGGACGGTGCACGCGCAGAGCTGCCAGAAGCCGCCGCGGGCGTACTCGGCGGAAGTCAGGCCACCGGTGCGCAGCACGTAATCCTTGCCACCGAACAGGACCACGATCCGGACGGTGACGAAACCGGCGAAGATCACCACCAGCGTGGCGAGCGGTAGAGTCCACAGCAGACGGTCACCTCGTGCGACTCGCGGTCCGTCGGCAGCGGGATGCGGTGGCGACGCGAGCAGGTAACACGCCCCGGTGACAACGAACAGCGCGGCACCGAACAAGAAGGCCCAGCGGAAGATCGTGCCGACCCCCAGATCCGGCGGCACCATCCCCCCGACGAAGTGCGCGAAGGTCGGGTCCGCGCTCGTCAGCAGCGGCAGGAACACCGCGACCACCGCGACGGCAGCGACCACGGCGCCGAGCACACGGCCGCGCTGCCGCCCCACCCCGCGAAGCCCGCGTGCCACCCACGGGATCGACCCGAACGCCTCGATGGGCAGCGCGAGCACGTCGTAGAACGCGGTGTTCATGGTGCGCCGCCCGACCACCGCGAGCGAACCGGTGACGACCGCCGTGAGTCCACAAAGGATGAACAGCCAGCCGGACGCCCGCACCGCGCCCACCGCCAGCAGCGCCAGGGTAAGCGCGGCCCACCCCGCGCTGGCCCGCGTGAAGTGCCGGGGCGCGTCAGCCGGCCGCGCCCGCCGGTCCACCGCGACGATCGCCCCGGCCAGCACCGCGGCGGTCAGCACCCAGCCGATCCCGGGCCGGTCCAGCGGCACCACCACCGCGGCCACCAGCCCGGCCGCCCCGGCGGCGGGCAGCACCGCGGCGGCCATCGGCACCACCTCGGACTTCGGTGGCAGCGCGGGCAGCATCAGCACCGGCACCGTGAGCTGCGGGCTCGACGGCCCCGGCGCAGCTTGCGGCCTTGCCCCCGTCTCGGCTGCCGAACCGGCCGCGTCCTGCGTCTTCGCGGCTTGCAGCACGGACTCGGCCCAGCCCCGCGCCGTCCCTTCCGCGCCCGGCGGAACAGCGTGCGCCGGTCGGCGTCTGGATTCCGGATCTGTTTCGGACAAGGTTTTCCGCCTTTCTCCATGACGAACTCACGCTGCGTCGAAGCACGCAGCGTGGTCCGCTTTCGCGAATGTCGGATCGACGAGTCAGACGGGTCAGGCGGGCAGCGTCACCCGGATCCGGCAGCCCTCCGGGAGAGCACCCGAGTCCGGGGAAACCGCACCGCCACCGGGAATCAGGGCAGGCGTGTCCGGCGCGACGACCGCGATCGAACCGCCGTGCAGTTCCACCACCCAGCGGGCGATGGCCAGGCCGAGGCCCGTCCCGCCGCCGCCGGCGCGTTCGCCGCGGGTGAAGCGTTCGAAGACGCGCGCGCGGTCCGCCGGCGGGATGCCGGGGCCTTCGTCGCGGACCTCGATGTGGGCCACGTCCGCGTCGACCACCGCGCGGACCTCCACCGAGCCGCCCGCGGGGCCGTGCCGGGCGGCGTTCTCCAGCAGGTTCACCACCACCTGGTACAGCCGCGCGCGGTCCGCCGTCACCGCCGCGCCCGGCGGCGACACCGACACGTCGAACCGCACGCCCCGGCCCGCGGCGGCGGCCATGGCCTCCGCCTCCTCCGCGACCTCGGCGAGCAGTTCCGCCAGGTCCACCCGGGAGAAGTCCAGCGACAGCGTCCCGCCGTCGATGCGCGAGAGGTCCAGCAGCTCGGTGACGAGCCGGCCCAGCCGTTCCGTCTGGTGCAGCGCCGTCCGCAGGGTGGCCGGGTCCGGCGAGGCGACGCCGTCCACGAGGTTCTCCAGCACGCCGTTCAACGCGGTGATCGGCGTGCGCAGCTCGTGCGACACGTTCGCGATCAGCTCGCGGCGCTGCTGGTCGGCCGTAGCCAGGTCGGCCGCCATCTGGTTGAACGCGTGGGCCAGCGAGCCCACCTCGTCACGGGCGGTGGCGCGGACGCGGCGGGTGTAGTCCCCCTTCGCCATCGCGCGCGCCGCGGCCGTCATCTCGCGCAGCGGGCGGGTCATCCCGTGGGCCAGGATCTGCGACGTGACCAGCGCGATCAGCATCGCCGTGACCGTGGTCTTCGGCGGCAGCCAGCCGATCCGCCAGTTGAAGAAGGCGAACGCGATCCCGCCCGAGGCGAGCAGCAGGATGGCCAGCTTGAGCTTGATCGACCGGATCGGGTCGAGCGGGCGCGGCAGCAGGTCCACGAGCTTGCCCAGGAACACCCTCACGCCGGCACCTCCAGCGCGTAGCCCACCCCGTGCACCGTCCGGATCAGGTCGGCGCCGAGCTTGCGCCGCAACGCCTTGATGTGGCTGTCCACCGCGCGCGTGGTGGCGCCGCCGGCGTGCACGTCCCAGTCCCACACCTCGGCCAGCAGCCGTTCGCGCGGCTGTACCGAGCGCGGCCGCCGCGCGAAGTGCACCAGCAGGTCGAACTCGATGGGCGTCAGCTGCGCGGGCTCCCCGGCCCGCGTCACCCGGCGCTCGTCGATGTCGATCTCCAGGTCGCCCAGCACGATCCGCTCCGGCCCGGGCCGCGCGGACGAGCGCTCCACGCGCCGCAGCAGGGCGTGCACCCGGGCGGTGAGCACACGCATGGAGAACGGCTTCGTCAGGTAGTCGTCGGCGCCGACCCCGAGCCCGACCAGCAGATCGGTCTCGTCGGCACGCGCGGTGAGCATCAGCACCGGCACCGGCCGGCGCGCCTGGATCCGGCGGCACACCTCGAGCCCGTCGAACCCGGGCAGCATCACGTCCAGCACCACCAGGTCCGGCCCGGTCGCGGCCTCCGCCGCCACCGCGGCCGGCCCGTCGTGGGCGAGTTCCACCGTGAACCCCTCGGCCCGCAGCCGGGCGGCGATCGACGCGGCGATCGTCAGGTCGTCCTCGACGACCAGCACCCGCCGTCCCCCTCTGTCCATGCCGACGACTCTAGGGAACCACCGTGGAGGCCATCCGGGTGAGCTGTGGAGATCCTGTGGAGAACGCGAGTGTGTTTCGATCACTTTGCGCGAGTGCTACCGGCAGATTGTGACCCAGGTCATGCACCGCCGGGGCGTTCCGCGCAATCGGCAGACTGCGCCGAGGGCGGCCGATCGGTGAACAGTCTGCATATGCCACCCGCGCGCACCCGGCGCGCAGGATTCCGCAATGGAGCCGACGACACAGGTGCACGCCGACGGCCGGGTCGAACTCGCCGACGTCCGGTCCCTGCACGGCAGCCGGTTCTTCAACGAGGAACTGGCCCCGGTCCCGATCGGGAAACGGACCTGGAGCACGTACAACTACTTCGCGCTCTGGATGGGGATGGCGCACAACATCCCCAGCTACGCGCTGGCGGCGTCCCTCATCGCGCTCGGCATGAACTGGCTGCAGGCGCTCATCACGATCACCATCGGCAACCTCGTGGTGCTCGCCCCGATGCTGCTCAACAGCCACGCCGGCACGAAGTACGGCATCCCGTTCCCGGTGTTCGCGCGCGCCTTCTACGGCCTGCGCGGCGCCAACCTGGCCGCGCTGCTGCGCGCGTTCATCGCGTGCGGCTGGTTCGGCATCCAGACCTGGGTGGGCGGCGAGTCGATCTACGTGATCGTCGGCAGGCTCGCCGGGTCCGGCTGGCGCGACTCGCCGGTGGTGCTCGGCCAGCACTGGACGCTGTGGCTGAGCTTCGCCGTGTTCTGGATCGTGCAGATGCTGATCATCTGGCGCGGCATGGAGGCGGTCCGGAAGTTCGAGAACTGGACGGCGCCGCTGGTGTCGGTCGGCTTCCTGATCCTGCTCGGCTACGTGCTGGTGAAGGCGGGCGGCTTCGGCCCGATCCTGGCCGACCCCGGCAAGCTCGGCTGGGGCCCCGGGTTCTGGAAGGTGTTCGCGCCGTCGCTGATGGCGATGATCGCGTTCTGGTCCACGCTTTCGCTGAACATGCCGGACTTCACCCGCTTCGGCGGCAGCCAGCGCAAGCAGGTGCGCGGGCAGATCCTCGGCCTGCCCACCACGATGACGTTCATCGCGGTCGTGGCCATCCTGACCACGTCGGGCGGGCACGTGCTCTACGGCCAGGACATCTGGGACCCGGCGCAGCTGGCGGACAAGTTCTCCAGCCCGGTCGTGGTGGTCGTCGCGCTGGCCGCGCTGGTGCTGGCGACGATCTCGGCGAACCTCGCGGCGAACGTGGTCAGCCCGTCCTACGACTTCTCCAACGCCTTCCCGAAGCGCATCACGTTCGCGCTCGGCGGCCTGATCACCGGCGTCGTCGGCATCCTGATCCAGCCGTGGCGGCTCTACTCCGACCCGAGCATCTACATCTTCGCCTGGCTCGGCTTCTACGGCGGCCTGCTCGGCGCCGTGGCCGGCGTGCTCGTGGCCGGCTACTGGGTGATCGCCCGGACCGAGCTGAAGCTGAAGGACCTCTACACACCCGATGGGGTGTACTGGTTCGCCGGGGGCTGGAACTGGCGCGCGGTGGTCGCGACGCTGGTCGGCGCCGTGCTTTCGGTGGGCGGGGCGTACGGCGGCCCCTTCCCCGCGGAAGGCCTCATCCCGTTCCTCAAGCCGCTTTACGACTACAACTGGGTGGTGGGCCTGGTCGGCGCCTTCGTCGTCTTCGCCTTGCTCTCCCGGTCCAGCACGAAGGAGGAAACAAGTGAGCGACCTGGTCCGAGCCGGATTGATCCAGCAGCGGTGGACGGGTGACAAGGAGTCGATGATCGCGAACGCCGTCGACGCCATCGGCAAGGCGGCTTCGCAGGGCGCCCAGGTCGTCTGCCTGCAGGAGCTGTTCTACGGCCCGTACTTCTGCCAGATCCAGGACGCCGACTACTACTCCTACACCGAGGGCATCCCCGACGGTCCCACCACGAAGCTCATGCAGGAGGTGGCCGAGCGCCACGGCGTGGTGCTGGTGGTGCCGATGTACGAGCAGGAGCAGCCCGGCGTCTACTACAACACCGCCGCGGTGATCGACGCGGACGGCACCTATCTCGGCAAGCACCGCAAGAACCACATCCCGCAGGTGAAGGGGTTCTGGGAGAAGTTCTACTTCAAGCCCGGCAACCTCGGTTACCCGGTGTTCGACACCGCCGTGGGCCGCATCGGCGTGTACATCTGCTACGAGCGGCACTTCCCCGAAGGCTGGCGCGCGCTCGGCCTGGCGGGCGCGAAGATCGTGTTCAACCCGTCGGCGACCAGCCGCGGGCTCTCGGAGTACCTGTGGCGCCTGGAGCAGCCCGCGGCCGCGGCGGCGAACGAGTACTTCGTCGGCACGATCAACCGCGTCGGCGTGGAACCCCTGGGCGACAACGACTTCTACGGCCAGTCCTACTTCGCGGACCCGCGCGGGCAGCTGGTGGGCGAGGCCGCTTCGGACAGCGAGGAGGAGATCGTCGTCCGCGACCTCGACATGGGCAAGCTCGCCGAGGTGCGCGACCTCTGGGCGTTCTATCGCGACCGCCGCCCGGACAGCTACGGCCCCCTGACGGAGGCCTGATGACCACGCTCATCAAGGGCGGGCAGGTCGTCTCCCCGGCCGGCGCCGTCGAGGCCGACGTGCTGGTGGACGGCGAGCGCATCACCGCCGTCGCCGCGCCCGGCGTGCTCACCGGCGACGAAACGATCGACGCCACCGGGAAGTACGTGCTGCCCGGCGGGATCGACGCGCACACGCACATGGAGATGCCCTTCGGCGGCACGCACTCGGTCGACACCTTCGAGACCGGCACCGTCGCCGCGGCGTGGGGCGGCACGACGACGATCATCGACTTCGCCGTGCAGGCCAAGGGCACCTCACTGCTGTCCACACTGGACAAATGGCACGGCAAGGCCGACGGCAACTGCGCCGTGGACTACGGCTTCCACATGATCGTCTCGGACGTCAACGACTCCTCGCTCAAGGAGATGCGGGCCTGCGTCGACGCCGGTGTGGGCAGCTTCAAGATGTTCATGGCCTACCCCGGCGTCTTCTACTCCACCGACGGCGAGATCCTGCGGGCGATGCAGCAGGCGCGCGAGATCGGCGCCACGATCATGATGCACGCCGAGAACGGCATCGCGATCGACGAGCTGGCCGCGCAGGCCTACGCCGCGGGCCGGGTCGACCCGGTGGAGCACGGGCTCACCCGGCCGCCCGAGCTGGAGGCCGAGGCGACTTCGCGCGCGATCCGGCTGGCGAAGGTGACCGGCTCACCGCTCTACATCGTGCACCTGTCCGCGGCGCAAGCGCTTGCGGCGGTGGCGGAAGCGCGTGACGACGGGCAGAACGTCTTCGCCGAGACCTGCCCGCAATACCTGTATCTGTCCATCGAGGACCTGGCGAAGCCCGGCTTCGAGGGCGCGAAGTACGTCGCTTCACCGCCACTGCGGGAGAAGTCGCACCAGGCCGACCTGTGGCGCGGGCTGCGCACCAACGACCTGTCCGTGGTGTCCACCGACCACTGCCCGTTCTGCTTCAAGGACCAGAAGGAGCTGGGCCGCGGCGACTTCCGGGCGATCCCGAACGGCATCCCCGGCGTCGAGCACCGGATGGACCTGCTGCACCAGGGCGTGGTCGCCGGACAGCTGTCGCTCGGCCGCTGGGTCGAGACGTGCTCGGCGACACCGGCCCGGATGTTCGGGCTGTACCCGCGGAAGGGCGTCATCGCGGCCGGCTCGGACGCGGACATCGTGGTCTACGACCCGGCGGCCACGCAGACGCTGTCCGCCGGCACGCATCACATGAACGTGGACTACTCGGCGTACGAGGGGTTCGAGCTGACCGGCAAGGTCCACACGGTGCTCTCGCGCGGCCGGGTCGTGGTGTCGCCGGACGGCTTCAGCGGCGGCACCGGCCATGGGAAGTTCCTCTCCCGCGGCCTCAACCAGTACCTGAACTGAAGGGCTGAAGCGTGGACTTCGGGATCGTGCTGCAGACGGACCCGCCGGCGTCCGACGTCGTGCGGCTGATGAAGGCCGCCGAGGACCAGGGTTTCCGCTACGGCTGGACGTTCGACTCGGCCGTGCTGTGGCAGGAGCCGTTTGTCGTCTACTCGCGGATCCTGGCGGAGACGTCGTCGCTGGTGGTCGGGCCGATGGTGACCAGCCCGGGCACCCGCGACTGGTCGGTGATGGCGTCGACCTTCGCCACGCTGAACGACATGTACGGCAACCGCACTGTGTGCGGCATCGGCCGCGGCGACTCGGCGCACCGGGTCGTCGGCCGTCCACCGTCCACATTGGCCACGGTGCGGGACTGCATGCGGGTGGTGAAGGACCTGGCCGAGGGCCGCGAGGTCACGATGAACGACACGGCCGTGCGGATCCCGTGGGTGCGGGGCGGGCGGCTGGAGATGTGGATGGCCGGGTACGGGCCGAAGGCGCTGAAGACCGTCGGCGAGCACGCCGACGGCTTCATCCTGCAGTGCGCCGACCCGGCCATCGCGCGCTGGACGATCGGCGCGGTGCGCGACGCCGCCCGCGCGGCCGGCCGTGACCCGGGCGGCATCACGATCTGCGTCGCCGCCCCCGCGTACGTCGGCGAAGACCTGGCCCACCAGCGGGAGCAGCTGCGCTGGTTCGGCGGGATGGTGGGCAACCACGTCGCGGACCTCGTGTCGCGCTACGGCGTCTCCGGTCCGGTGCCGCAGGAGCTGACCGACTACATCCGCGAGCGCGAGGGCTACGACTACAGCCACCACGGCCGAGCCGGCAACCCGTCCGCGGACTTCGTGCCGGACGAGATCGTGGACCGCTTCTGCCTGCTGGGCCCCGCCTCCGCGCACGTCGCCCGCCTCCAGGAACTCGCCGAACTGGGCGTCGACCAGTTCGCGCTGTACCTGATGCACGACGAGCGGGAAGGGACGCTCGCCGCGTACGGGAGCCAGATCGTGGGCAAGCTGACGGCTTGAGCCGGTCCCGGGCTGGGGGCCGCGCCCCGGCGCGTTCTCAGCTCGGAACAGTGGGGGTTTATCACCTCTTTCGAGGGTTTCCCGTGTTTTATTTTCCTTGACTGGAATGGTTGCTCAGGTAACAAGCCTGACTCAAAAGACGACCTAAGGATCACGACCCAGAAGACCATTCATCAGCACCGTCCTCGGCTATGACGTCTTCGACCCGGCCGAGGTGATCCCGGAGTTCACCGCAGATGTGGGGATCAAAAAGGGCGAGAAGATCGATTACGCGATCGCCCACGACGGCCAGGTTCAGGTTCTCGTCGAGGCGAAGAAGGTCAACGACCCGCTGCGCATCGAGCACGCCTCCCAGCTGTTCAGGTATTTCTCGGCCACGAATGCCCGGATCGCGATCCTCACCAACGGTGAGGTCTACGAGTTCTACACCGACCTCGACGCGCCCAACCGCATGGACGCCAAACCGTTCCTTGTGCTGGACTTCTCGGATATCGACGAAACCCTCCTGCCGGAGCTGGCGAAGCTGACCAAAGAGTCCTTCGACCTCGACTCGATCATCAGCGCCGCCGGTGAGCTGAAGTACATCGGGCAGCTCAAGCGGATTCTCGCCGCACAGTTCAAGCAGCCCGAGGACGAGTGGGTCAAGTTCCTGACCACGCGGGTATACGAAGGTGCCTTCACCCAGCGCGTGCGGGATCAGTTCGTGCCACTCGTCGAAAAGGCCGTGCGGCAGTTCCTGAACGAGCAGGTCAATGACCGGCTCAAGAGCGCGCTCGGCACGCCGGACTCGTACGTCAGCATCGCCAGCGGCACAGCACCGGAAACCGGGCCGGTCGCCGCGCAGGCAGATACGGTGCCCGAAAGCGGTGGCGACGACCAGCGGATCGTCACCACCGAGGAGGAACTCGAGGGCTACCGGGTCATTCGCGCGATCGTGTGCGCGGAGGTGCCCGCCGCGCGGGTCACGGCCCGGGACAACAAGACTTATTTCGGAGTGCTACTCGACGACAACAACCGCAAGCCGATCGCGCGGCTCTGGTTCAACCGGGCGAAGAAGTACCTCGGGGTGTTCGACGAGAACAAGGTCGAGACCCGGTTGCCGATCGAGCACGTGGAGGGGATCTACCAGCACGCCGACCTCCTTCGCCGGACCGTGGCACGGTATCTCGCCCCAGCGCGGCCACAGACCGGACCGGTAGGCCAGCCCGTCGAGACCAGCGCCTCGTAGGCCGGAAACCTACAGGACGACCGGTCCCGGAACGCCGCCGCCAGTTTCCCCCGCTTGCGGTAAGCCGACAGAAAGTCCCCGCCATCTATACAAACGTGTGAAACATTCGTACTCTCGCCTCGCCGCCGCTGTCCTGTCCGCATCGTCGCGACGAGGAGTCCCGTCATGGGCGTGTCCCGCCGTACTTTCCTGTCCCTGGCCGCCGCCGGTTCCGCGGCCGCCGCACTGCCCTCGCTGGCCGCCGCGCCGGCGTCGGCCGCCAGTCCGCCCGGTGACGTGGTCGGCAAGATCACCGTCGGCTACCAGGGCTGGTTCGCCTGCATCGGCGACGGCGCACCGATCAACACCTGGTGGCACTGGGCGCAGGACGCGAGCCGGCCGCCGTCGACCGGCAATACCGGGATCAAGTCGTGGCCCGACCTCCGGGATTACCAGCACACCTACAAAACCGGCTACGCGAACCTCGGCAACGGCCAGACCGCGAACCTGTTCTCCTCCTACGACCAGCAGACCGTCGACACGCATTTCGCGTGGCTGCAGCAGTTCGGCATCGACACCGCGGCCCTGCAGCGCTTCAACCCCAACGGGGCCGAGGGCGCGACCCGCGACGCCATGGCAGGCAAGGTGCGCAGCGCCGCCGAGTCGCACGGGCGGAAGTTCTACGTGATGTACGACGTCACCGGCTGGACGAACATGCAGCAGGAGATCAAGGACGACTGGACCGCGAAGATGTCGGCGCACACCGCGTCCGGCGCCTACGCCCGGCAGAACGGCAAGCCGGTCGTCTGCATCTGGGGCTTCGGCTTCAACGACGGCAATCACCCGTGGGACGCCGGCCCCTGCCTCGACGTGGTGAACTGGTTCAAGGGCCAGGGCTGTTACGTGATCGGCGGCGTGCCGCGGGAATGGCGTGTCGGCGGTTCGGGCACGCGCACCGGGTTCTCCGACGTCTACCACGCGTTCAACGCGCTCTCGCCGTGGATGGTCGGCGCGATCGGCAACGCGGGCGACTCCGACAACATCTACACCACCATCACCGTCGGCGATCAGGCGGACTGCAACGACCACGGCATCGACTACCAGCCCTGCGTGCTGCCCGGCGACACCCAGGCCCGCCAGCGCGCGCACGGCGACTTCATGTGGCGGCAGTTCTACAACATGGTCCGCGCGGGCGCCCAGGGCATCTACATCTCGATGTTCGACGAGTACAACGAGGGCAACCAGATCGCGAAAACGGCGGAGGACGCCTCGATGGTCCCCGCGGACTCCGGCATCTGGGCCCTCGACGAGGACGGCACGCACTGCAGCTCCGACTACTACCTCCGGCTCACCGGCGACGGCGGCCGGATGCTGCGCGGCGAGATCGGCCTGACAGCGAACCGGCCGACCCCACCGGTGGCCTGAAGCAGTGCTGTCACCCGCGTACGTCCTCAGTGGACGTACGCGGGTCAGCCGTTCGGCTGAACCGGGAGGCTCAGTCGACCAGGGCCTGGTAGACCAGCTGACGCAGCTGCTGCCGGATCGGGTGGGTGCTCGACGGCAGCAGCTGCGTGTAAAACGCCACCGTCAGGTCCTCGTCGGGGTCCACCCAGAACGCGGTGGACGCCGCGCCGCCCCAGGCGTACTCACCCGCGCTGGACAGCGTCTTCGCCTTCACCGGGTCCTCCAGCACCGAGAAACCCAGCCCGAAGCCGAAGCCGTCGAACGGCATCTCGGCGAACAGCGGCCGGCCGTAGGCCTCGAGGTCCACGTGGCCGGGCAGGTGGTTGCTCGTCATCAGCTCCACCGTGCGCGGGCCGAGCACCCGCACGCCGTCGAGTTCGCCGCCGCGCAGCAGCATCTGCGTGAAACGGTGGTAGTCGCCCGCGGTGGAGACCAGCCCGCCGCCACCGCCGAGGAAGTCCGGGCGGGCGGTGCCGACCTGGCCGAAAGCGTCGTTGCGCACCGCGCGCTTCGTGCCCGGCTCCGGCAGGTACAGCGCGGCGAGCCGGTCGGTGTCCGTGGTCCAGAAGCCGGTGTCGGTCATGCCGAGCGGGCCGAAGACCCGCTCGGCGAGCACCTCGTCCAGCGGCTTTCCGCCGAGCACCTCGACGAGGCGGCCGAGCACGTCGCTGGCCACCGAGTAGTTCCACTCGCTGCCGGGCTGGAACACCAGCGGGAACTCCGCCCACGCGCGGCTGACCGCGGCGAGGTCCAGCCCCTTCGGCTCGTCCCACTCGTAACCGGCCGCGCGGTAGATCGCGTCGACCGGGTGGGCGTGGTGGAAGCCGTAGGTCAGCCCGGAGGTGTGCGTGAGCAGGTGCCACAGCCGGATCGGCTCGGTCGCCGGCTCGGTGACCGGCGCCAGCGCCGAGCCCTTGACGTAGACCCGCGGCGCCGCGAATTCCGGCAGCCACCGGGAAATCGGGTCGGTGAGGTCGATCTGGCCCTCTTCGACGAAGGTCATCGCGGCCACCGAAGTGATCGGCTTCGTCATCGAAAAGATGCGCCAGATCGTGTCGGGCTCCACCGGGGCGCCCGCCTCGACGTCACGGCTGCCGTGCGACGCGACGTGCACGATCCGGCCGTGCCTGCTCACCACCGCGAGGTAGCCGGGCAGCAGCCCATCGTCGACATACCGGGCGAAATGCCGGTCGATGCGCTGCAGCCGTTCACCGTCGAACCCGGCCTCGGCCGGGTCGATGTCCACCTTCACCTCAGTCGCCATGCGGCGAGGTTACGCCGTTTCGCGCGCCCGCTCAGCGGCCTTCTCTTCGCGCCAGGCCTCGTCATTCTTGCCCTCACGCCAGTATCCGGACAGCGACAGCGAGTCGCGCGGCACGGCGCGCTCGTCGAGCAGGTGCCGGCGCAGCTCGCGGACGAACCCGGCCTCGCCATGGACAAACGCCTGCACGTCGCCCTCGCGCCACGGCAGCGCCTTCACCGCCGCGGTGAGGTCACCGCCGTTCGCCCGGTGCAGCCAGGTGACCTGCGCATCCGCCTTGGTGACGAGCGGCTGCTCCTCACCCGCGTCCGCCACGAGCAGGAACACGTGCGCGGGCACACCGGCCGGCATGGCCTCGAGCGCCGCGGCGATGGCCGGCAGCGCGGCCTCGTCGCCCACGAGCAGGTGCCAGCCCGCGTCGGCGCGCGGCGAGTAACCACCACCGGGACCGGCGAACAGCAGCTCGTCACCGGGCTCGGCGCGCAGCGCCCACGGCCCGGCCAGCCCCTCGTCGCCATGCACCACGAAGTCGATGACCAGCTCGCCGGCCGCCTCGTCGTAGGAGCGGACGGTGTAGGTGCGCAGCCGCGGCGCGTGCTCGCGCGGCAGCTCGGCGCGGATCCGCTGCAGGTCGAACGGCTCCGGGTAGTCGACACCGGGCACCTTGAAGATGACCTTCACGTAGGCGTCGGTGAACTCATTCGGCGAAAAGTCCCGCAGGCCGTCGCCGCCCGCGACGATGCGGATCATGTGCGGGCTGAGGCTTTCCTTGCGGAGGACCCGGAGCCGCACCGCCGGCCTCCCCTTGCGTGCCGGAGCATCGGCCATCGGACACCACCCATTCAGTAAGGCTTACCTAATCTCGGTTCCACCGTACGCGCTCAGCGCCCGTCGCGCCTAGGCATCCCTTGGTCCAGTTCCGCCAGCAGCGCCGCGAAGCCGGCCCGGACGCGGGGCCGGAAACCGACGAAGAACCGGTTGGCCGGCAGCACTGCCCACCACTGACCCCCGGCGGCGTTGAGCACCCGGTGGGTCACGCGCGCGCCCGCCGGGCCGGCCGTGACGTGGTACTCACCGCGGTACCACCAGCCGCCCTGCGACACGAGCGTTCGCCGTTCACGGTCCACCTCGATCGGCGTCGAGTGCTCCTTCAACCGCCGCTCGATCCCAGCGAAGGCTTCCGACGGCGTCATCGCGACGACGCCGGAGACCTCCACGATCGTCCTCACGCAGCAGCCCGCGGATCGGACACGCGGGTGTTCTGGAACGCCGTGATCAACCAGCCTTCCTCACCCCGCACGAGCACGAAGGTGACGGTGACCGCCCGGCCCTTCTCGACGACTTCGCTGCCGGACAGCGAAGAACCGCCATCGGCCACGACGATCGCGACGTCCTTCGCGGGGAAGCGCACCCGGGCCTCGCCGTAACCGCCGACGAGTTTCGAGCCCCGCATCGGGCCTTCGAACAGCGCGCGGTGCGAGCTTTCGATCAGGTCCCGGCCCGGCGTCTGCATGCCGAAGAACGTCACGTAGTCGGCGTCTTCGGTGAAGAGCCGGCCGTACGCGGCGGCGTCACCGGAGTTCCAGGCGTCGTTGAGGCGGCCGAGGACGGCGAGGACTTCTTCACGAGCAGTCTCTTGAGTGGCCAGGTCAGTCATGGTTTTCTCCTTCGCGAACGGGGTTCGTTAAGGACAGTTCTACTCACGAACAACGTTCGCGTCAAGGCGGGTGCGCGGTTAGGCTGGGCGGCATGACCGTCCCGCCCCCGCCGTGGCGCCGAACGCCCAGCCCGCGGCGGCGCGCCGCGAAACCCCTGCTCTCGCAAGAGCTGGTGGTGAAAACAGCGCTGGAGATCCTGGCCGCCGAAGGCATTGCGGCCGTGACGATGCGGAAGGTCGCGCAGCGGCTGGAAACCGGCCCGGCCTCGCTGTACGCGTACGTGTCCAACAAAGAAGAGCTGGACGAGCTGATGCTCGACGCGGCGCTGGGCGACGTGCCGCAGCCGGCGCCGGACGCCGAGCACTGGGACGAGCAGGTGAAGGACCAGGTGCGGCTTCAGGTGCGCGCGATGATGGCGTACCCGGGCATCGCGCGGGTCGCGTGGAACACGCCGGTGCCGGTCACCCCGAACGCGCTGCAGCAGGCCGAGACGATGCTCGCGCTCCTGCGCGCGGGCGGCCTGAGCCTGGAGCAAGCCATGTTCGCGAGTGACGCGCTCAGCCTGTACGCGAAAGCCCACGCGTACGAGGCGAGCAGCTGGACGTTCGGCGACTTCGACCAGGCCGACGTCGCCGAACGCAGCCGTCAGATGGACGAGTACATGCGGTCACTGCCCGCCGGCGCCTTCCCGAACCTGCTTCGCTCCGGGGAGTTCTTCAACGCCGAGACGAGCGCGCCCCGCTTCGAGTTCGCGCTGGAGATGTTCGTGGCCGGGCTGAAAACGCTGGTCAGGGCTTAAGCACGATCTTGCCGCGGGTGTGGCGCTGCTCCAGCTCGCGGAAGGCGTCCTGCACCTGCGCGAGCGGGTAGACGGCGGCGATCGGCACCTCGAGCAGGCCCTTGTCGACCAGCGCGACGAGGTCGCGCATGACCTCGGCGGACGCGGCGGCCGTATTGCCCTCGGACTTCACGCTGTACGTCTCGACAGCGGCGAAGTCGATCACCGTGTTGATCCGTCCCGTGTAGACACCCAGCCGCAGCGCGAGCTCCACGTAGCCGTCGCCGAAGTTGTCGATGAAGGAGTCCACTTTGCCACCCGTGGCCACGCGGATCCGCTCCTCGACGCCTTCGCCGTAAGCCACCGGGATCACGTCCTGCTCGCGCAGCCACGCGTGGTTCGCTTCGCTCGCGAGGCCGACCACGGTCGCGCCGGTGAGCTTCGCCAGCTGCACCGTCAGCGAGCCGACGCCGCCCGCGGCGCCCGCGACCACGACTGTGTCGTCTTCGCGGACACAGACGGCCTGCACCGCGGCGTACGCGGTGGTGCCGGCGACGAACAGCGCGCCGGCCGCCTCCCAGGAGACGCCGCTGGGCTTCGGAGTCAGGTCCGCGGCCTCGACCACGACGTACTCGGCGTGGCTGGCGCGGGTGTTGACGAAGCCGACGACCTCGTCGCCCAGCTCGATGTCCTCGACCTCGGGCCCCAGCTCGACGACCACGCCGGCCAGGTCGCTGCCCTGCCCGGACGGGAACTCCGACGGCCACCGGTCAGCGAACGCGCCGCGCCGGATCATGGCTTCACCGGGGTTGATTCCGGCGGCTCTGACCTCGACGAGTACCTGGCGGGGTCCGGGTTGGGGGCGGGGCACGTCCTCGACCCGCAGCACGTCGATTCCGCCGTGTTCGCTGTACCTGACCGCCTGCGGCATGCGCGACTCCCTCGCTCGTGGACACCTGCAGCAACCAACCATCGGCCGCGTTTATGCCCGCGAAGCGAAAATTCCCGCGTGATCAGCCGAAATTCAGCCGGCCAGGCGACGCACGACACCGTCGGCGAGCAGCCGCCCGCGGTCGGTCAGCACGGCGCGGCCCTGACTGTCCAAAACGGACTCGTCCAGGAGTCCTTCCGCCGCGGCGGCGTGCGCTTCGGCCACCCCCGCGGCGTCGAGCGCGGTGAGCGGAAGCCCTTCCGCGACACGGAGTTCGAGCATGATCCGCTCCAGGTGGCGGTCTTCGCCGGTGAGCAGCTCACGGCCCGCTTCGGGGCTTTCGCCCGCGGCGAGCTGGGCCGCGTACCGCGCCGGGTGCTTGACGTTCCACCAGCGCACGCCGCCGACGTGGCTGTGCGCGCCGGGTCCCGCGCCCCACCAGTCGCCGCCCTGCCAGTAACCGAGGTTGTGCCGGCAGCGCGCGGCGTCCGAGGACGCCCAGTTCGAGACCTCGTACCAGTCCAGGCCCGCGGCGGCGAGGGTGGCGTCGATCAGCTCGTAGTCGGCGGCCAGCACGTCGTCGTCCGGGGCGGGCAGCTCGCCGCGCCGCACCCGGCGGGCCAGCGCGGTGCCCTCCTCGACGATCAGCGCGTACGCCGAGACGTGGTCGACCCCCGCGGCGAGCACGGCGTCCAGCGACGCCCGGAGGTCCTCCGTGCGCTCGCCGGGAGTGCCGTAGATCACGTCGAGGTTCACGTGCTCGAAGCCCGCGGCCCGCGCCTCGCGCGCGGCGTCCACCGGCCGCCCCGGCGTGTGGACGCGGTCGAGCACCTGCAGCACGTGCTGCGCCGCGGACTGCATGCCGAGCGACACGCGCGTGTACCCGGCCTCGCGGATCCCGGCGAAGAACTCCGGCGACGTCGACTCGGGGTTGGACTCGGTGGTCACCTCGGCGCCGGGCGCCAGCCCGAACACCCCGCGGACGATGTCGAGCACCTCGCCGAGCCCGTCCGCCCCGAGCAGCGAGGGCGTCCCGCCGCCGACGAACACGGTCTCCGCGGCGGGCGGCGCCTGCAGCACCCGCGCGGCCAGCTCCAGCTCCCGGCGCAGCCCGTCCAGCCACGACCTCGGCGACGCGCCGGAGCCGAGCTCGCCGGCGGTGTAGGTGTTGAAGTCGCAGTACCCGCAGCGAGTGGCGCAGAACGGCACGTGCACGTAGACCCCGAACGGCCGGGTCCCGAGTCCTTCGAGGGCGCTCTCGGGCAGTCCGGTGGCGGTGGGTTCGGTGGTCTGGCTGGTCGCGGGCACGACGTCCATTGTCCACCGGCTCCCGCCGGGGTCCGGCACAGGGACTCGTACGCCGGTAAGGACCCCTTGACCGCGTCCCACGCCGGTAAGGAGGCCTTGACCGCGTCCAGGTCCCTGAAGGCCACCATGAGGGCATCTCGGTCCCTCAAGGACCCCTTCACCGCGTCCCACGCGGGTAAGGAGGCCTTGACGGCAGGCGCGCTTGTACCGCCCCACCGCACCGCATTGTCCACCTACAGTGAGCCCTCTCCCACCATCCGGGCAAGCCTGGACCACATTGTGGACGCGTGGCACGCTCATCCACGTGAGTCCTGCCGGTGTTCTGCTCGTGGCGCGCCGCCACGTCGACCTTGTGCGCGTCGCGAGCGCGCTCTGCCGGCCGGTCCGCTGACTCCCGACGCCCGACCAGCCCACCACATCTGGACCGCCGGCGCCGGACCCGCCGCGAACCAGCCTGCCCACGGGAACCAGCCGGGCTTCGCGGTGGCCCCGGTGCCACGACCGCCCCCGGAGGACCCCCATGGCCTCACCCACGCGTGAAACCCCCGCGCCCGGCCGCGCCCCCCGTGCCCGGCAGAAGCGCGGCGAGGGCCAGTGGGCGCTCGGCTACCGGGAACCGCTGAACCCGAACGAGCGCTCCAAGAAGGACGACAACCCGCTCAACGCCCGCGCGCGCATCGAGAACATCTACGCCCACCGCGGCTTCGACTCGATCGACCCCGGTGACCTGCGCGGCCGGTTCCGCTGGTTCGGCCTCTACACCCAGCGCAAGCCCGGCATCGACGGCGGCCGCACCGCCACGCTGGAGCCCGAGGAGCTGGACGACCGCTATTTCATGCTCCGCGTCCGGCTCGACGGCGGCATGCTCACCACGCAGCAGCTCGCCGTGCTGGCCGAGATCTCGCAGACGCACGCGCGCGGCACCGCCGACATCACCGACCGGCAGAACATCCAGTACCACTGGATCCAGATCGAAGACGTGCCCACGATCTGGCAGAAGCTCGAGAACGCCGGGATGACAACGCTGGAGGCGTGCGGCGACAGCCCGCGCGTCATCCTGGGCTCCCCCGTCGCCGGCATCGCCGAGGACGAGGTGATCGACGGCACCCCCGCGATCGAGGAGATCAAGCGCCGGTTCATCGGCGACCCGCGGTACTCGAACCTGCCGCGCAAGTTCAAGACCGCGATCTCCGGCCAGGCGGACGTGGCGCACGAGATCCACGACATCGCGTTCGTCGGCGTCGACCACCCCGAGCACGGCCCCGGCTTCGACCTGTGGGTCGGCGGCGGCCTGTCCACCAACCCGATGATCGGGCGGCGGCTCGGCGCCTGGGTGCCGCGCGACGAGGTGCCCGACGTGTGGGAAGGCGTGATCAGCGTCTTCCGCGACTACGGCTACCGGCGGCTGCGCGCGCGGGCCCGGATCAAGTTCCTGGTCAAGGACTGGGGTGTCGAAAAGTTCCGCGAAGTCCTCGAATCCGAGTACCTCAAGCGCAAGCTCGTCGACGGCCCCGCGCCCGGCGTGCCGCCCGCCCCGATCGACCACGTCGGCGTGCACAAGCAGGTCGACGGCCGGTTCTACGTCGGCGCCGCACCGATCGCCGGCCGGGTGAACGGCGAGACGCTGCTGGCCGTGGCCAAGGCCGCCGAGCGCGCGGGCTCCGAGCGGGTCCGGCTGACGCCGCAGCAGAAGCTCGTCGTCCTCGACGTGCCCGAGCCCGAGGTGCCCGCGCTGGAGACCGAGCTCGCCGAGCTGGGCCTGCACACCCGGCCGTCACCGTGGCGGCGCAGCGTGATGGCGTGCACCGGGCTGGAGTTCTGCAAGCTCGCGATCGTCGAGACGAAGGCCCGCGCGCAGGCGCTGGTGGCCGAGCTGGAGACGCGCCTGGCCGACATCCAGGGCGACCTCGACACCCCGGTGAGCGTGCACCTCAACGGCTGCCCCAACTCCTGCGCCCGGATCCAGACCGCGGACATCGGGCTCAAGGGCCAGATCGTCACCGACGGCGAGGGCCGGCAGGTCGAGGGCTTCCAGGTGCACCTCGGCGGCGGCCTCGGCCTCGACGCCGGGTTCGGCCGGAAGCTGCGCGGGCACAAGGTCACCGCCGCCGACCTGACCGCTTACGTCGAGCGGGTGGTCCGCGCGTACATCGACGGCCGCGAAAGCGGTGAGCGGTTCGCGCAGTGGGTCGCGCGAGCCGAGGAAAGCGTGCTGCAGTGACCTCGACCGAGAGGGCGGTGCCGTACTACTGCCCGTTCTGCGGCGACGAAGACCTGCGCCCCGAGGAAGGCGGCGGCTGGCTGTGCGCCGGCTGCCGCCGGACGTTCTCGGTGAAGTTCCACGGACTGTCCCTACCGGAGGTGTCACGCGGATGACCGCCACAGCGGATTACCGGACCCTGGCCGAACGAGCGTCGAAGGAGCTGGCCGAGGCCACGGCGGAGGAGGCACTGCGCTGGACGGCCGAGACCTTCGGCGACGACTTCATCGTGGCGTCCAACATGCAGGACGCCGTGCTGATCGACCTGGCCACCAAGGTCAAGTCCGATGTGGACGTGCTCTTCCTGGAGACCGGCTACCACTTCGCGGAGACCATCGGCACCCGCGACGCGGTGCAGACCGTCTACCCGGACGTGACGATCGTGAACGCCCAGGCCGAGCAGAGCGTCGCCGAGCAGGACGCCGAGTACGGCGCGAAGCTGCACGACCGTGACCCCACGCTGTGCTGCAATCTGCGGAAAGTGGTGCCACTGCGCAAAACCCTGGGCAACTACTCCGCGTGGGTCACCGGCGTCCGCCGGGTCGACGCCCCGACCCGCGCGAACACCCCGATCGTCACCTGGGACGAGCGCAACGGCCTGGTCAAGGTCAACCCGATCGCGCCGTGGACCGACGAGGAGTTCGCCGGCTACATCCGCGAGCACGGCATCCTGGAGAACCCGCTGGTCTCGGCCGGCTACCTGTCCATCGGCTGCGCGCCGTGCACGGCGAAGGTCGCGCCGGGGCAGGACCCGCGCAGCGGCCGCTGGGCCGGCCAGGCGAAGACCGAGTGCGGGCTGCACGGCTGATGGCTGACACAGAAGGAAGCATGACCACTCTCGAACCCACGGCCGGGCCCGCGATCGTGCAGCAGGACAATCTGGCCGCCCTCGAATCCGAGGCCATCCACATCTTCCGCGAGGTCGCGGGCGAGTTCGACCGCCCGGTGATCCTGTTCTCCGGCGGCAAGGACTCGACCCTGCTGCTGCACCTGGCGATCAAGGCGTTCTGGCCCGCGCCCGTCCCGTTCCCGCTGCTGCACGTCGACACCGGGCACAACTTCGACGAGGTCATCGAATTCCGGGACCGGGTGGTGGAAAAGCACAATCTGCGCCTCGTCGTGGCGAAGGTCCAGGACTGGATCGACGACGGCCGTCTCGAAGAGCGCGCCGACGGCATGCGCAACCCGCTGCAGACCACGCCGTTGCTGGACACCATCGCAGACAACAAGTTCGACGCCGTGTTCGGCGGCGGCCGCCGCGACGAGGAGCGCGCCCGCGCCAAGGAACGCATCTTCAGCCTCCGCAACTCCTTCGGCCAGTGGGAGCCGCGCCGTCAGCGGCCGGAGTTGTGGAACCTCTACAACGGCCGCCACCGCCCCGGCGAGCAGGTCCGCGTCTTCCCGTTGTCCAACTGGACCGAGGCCGACGTCTGGAACTACATCGCGCGGGAGAACGTCGAGCTGCCCTCGATCTACTACGCCCACCAGCGCGCCGTGTACCAGCGCGACGGCATGTGGCTCACCGAAGGCCCCTGGGGCGGGCCGCGCGCCGGCGAGGAAGTCCAGGACCTCACCGTCCGCTACCGCACGGTCGGCGACGGCTCCTGCACCGGCGCCATCGAATCCACCGCGACCACGGTCGGCGACGTCATCGCGGAGGTCTCCGCGTCCCGCCTCACCGAGCGCGGCGCCACCCGCGCCGACGACCGGATGTCCGAAGCAGCCATGGAAGACCGTAAACGAGAGGGCTACTTCTGATGTCCAGCCTCCTGCGGCTAGCCACCGCCGGCAGCGTCGACGACGGCAAGTCCACCCTCGTCGGCCGCCTGCTGTACGACACCAAGTCCGTGCTCGCCGACCAGCTCGACGCCGTCACCCGCGCGTCCGTCGACAAAGGACTGTCCACTCCGGACCTGTCACTGCTGGTCGACGGGCTGCGCTCCGAGCGTGAGCAGGGCATCACCATCGACGTGGCCTACCGCTACTTCGCGACGCCGAAACGCTCGTTCGTGCTGGCCGACACCCCGGGTCACGTCCAGTACACCCGCAACACCGTCACCGGCGCCTCCACCGCGCAGCTCGCCGTGCTCCTGGTCGACGCGCGCAAGGGCGTCATCGAGCAGACCCGCCGCCACGCCGCCGTGCTCGCCCTCCTCGGCGTGCCACAGCTGGTGCTCGCGGTCAACAAGATCGACCTCGTCGACTACGACGAAGCCACTTTCGCCGTGATCGCCAAGGAATTCGCCACGCACGCCGAATCGCTCGGCTACCGGACCGGCTCGGTGACCACCATCCCCGTCTCCGCGCTGCAGGGCGACAACGTCGCCACGAAGTCCGGGCGGACGCCGTGGTACACCGGCCCGACACTGCTGGAGCACCTCGAAAACGTGCCGGTCGCGCCAGACCCGCACGAGGCCGCGTTCCGCTTCCCGGTGCAGTACGTAATCCGGCCGCGCACCCCCGAATACCCGGACTACCGCGGGTACGCCGGGCAGATCGCCGCGGGCACCGTGCGGCCCGGCGACGAGATAGCCGTTCTCCCGCAAGGGCTCCGCACGCGCGTCGAGCGCATCGACACCGCCGACGGGCCGCTCGACGAGGCGGGCGCGGGCACCTCGGTCACCCTGCTGCTCGCCGACGACCTCGACATCTCCCGCGGCGACCTGATCGCCACGGCCGACCGCCAACCGCGCGTCACCGACGAGCTGGCCGCCACACTGTGCTGGCTGTCGGCGAAGCCGCTCAAGCCGGGCGCGCGCGTGCTGGTGAAACACGGCGCACGCACCGTGCAGGCGATCGTCGAAGAGCTGACCGCCCGCTTCGACGAGCAGACGCTGTCCAGTGTGGACTCACCGGATTCGCTGGCGCTGAACGACATCGGCCGCGTGCGGATCCGGCTGGCCGAACCGCTGGGCGTCGACGACTACACCGACAGCCCGCGCACCGGGGCGTTCCTGGTGATCGACCCGAAGGACGGCGACACCCTCGCCGCCGGCCTGGTCGGCGACCGGTTCCCGTGACCACTCCCCTGGTACCCGTCGCGCACGGCAGCCGCGACCCCCGCTCGGCGGCGACCGTGCGGGGGCTGGTGGAGCGCGTCCGCGACCAGGCGCCGGGGATCGAGGTGTACGAGTCGTTCCTGGACCTTTCGGAGCCGCGCGTCACGGACGTGCTGCGCCGGCTGTACGAGCAGGGGCACCGCTCCGCCGCGGTGGTGCCACTGCTGCTCGGCAGCGCCTTCCACGCGCGGGTGGACCTGCCCGCGCTGGTCGCCGAGGTCCAGGCGGCCTGCCCGGGCTTCGACGTGCGGGTGTCCGACGTGCTGGGCGTCGACCCGGTGCTGGAGGAGGTCGCGCTCGACCGGCTGGCCGGCGCGGGCCTCGGCGGACCGGGCAGCGGGCTCGTGGTGAGCGCCGTGGGCTCGTCGAACGCGGGCGCCAACGCGGCTGTCGCGGACCTGGCCGCGCGATGGGAGACCCGGCTGGGGATCCCGGTGACCGAGGCGTTCGCCAGCGCGGCCCAGCCGGACGTGCCGGCCGCCGTCCGGCGGCTGCGGGCCCGGGGGGTCGAGCGGGTCGCCGTCGCGGCGTGGTTCCTGGCACCCGGGCTGCTGCCCGACCGCATCGCCATCCTGGCCCGCGAGGCCGATCGCGGCGTTTACCTCGCCGCACCGCTCGGGACGGACCCGCGCGTCGCCGCCGCCGTGCTGCGCCGCTACGAAGCCGCACAGAACCGCGTATCGGCTCAGTAGCACGGCACTCACTCTGGAGGGACCATGGACTTCGAACTCGCCCAGGTGAACATCGGCAGGCTGCTCGCGCCGCTGGACAACCCGCGGCTGCGCGACTTCGTCGACGGCCTCGACCCCGTGAACGCGCTGGCCGACGCCGCGCCCGGCTTCGTCTGGCGGCTGCAGACGGAAGACGGCGACGCGACGGCGGTCCAGGCCTTCGCCTGGGACACCGCGGGCAGCGCGGGGGTGCTCACGAACATGTCGGTGTGGACGTCGGTGCAGGCGCTGGCGGACTTCGTCTACTCGCCCGGGCACCTGGCCGTGCTGCGGCGGCGACGCGAGTGGTTCGAGCCGGTTCAGGAGATGACGTCGGCGCTGTGGTGGGTGCCGGCCGGGAAGCGCCCGACGGTCGCCGACGCCGAGGAGCGCATCCGGCTGCTGCGCGCGCACGGCCCGACCCCGGCGGCGTTCACGCTGAAGCGCCACTTCCCGGCGCACGACGCGGTCGAAGCACGGGACGGCGACCCGGACTGGCTCTGCCCCGCCTGACGCACGTCACACCGGTCGGCGCGCGCGGGTATGCGAGGGTGATCGCATGGCTGACGAACTGGTGCACTACGACGTGGTGGGCGGCACCGCCACGATCACCCTCGACTCCCCGCACAACCGCAACGCGCTGTCCGCGCAGCTGCGCCGCGAGCTCAGCGCCTCACTGGAGAAGGCCCGCGAGGACGACGCCGTGCGCGTGGTGCTGCTGACCCACACCGGCCCGGTCTTCTGCGCGGGCATGGACCTCAAGGAGGCCCGCGGCGCGGGTGCGGGCGACCAGGGCGTCAACGAGTTCCCGAAGATCCTGGACCAGCTGTGGACCAGCCCGAAGCCGGTCGTCTCGCGCCTGGCCGGCCCGGCCCGCGCGGGCGGCATCGGCATGGTCGCCGCGTGCGACATCGCCGTCGCCGTCCCCGAGGCGACGTTCGCCTTCTCGGAGGTGCGGATCGGCGTGGTCCCGGCCGTCATCTCGCTGACCGTGCTGCCGCGCCTGAACCCGCGCGCCGCCCACGAGCTGTTCCTCACCGGCGAGGTCTTCGACGCCCGCCGCGCGGTGGAGATCGGCCTGCTCAACGCCGCCGTCCCCGCCGAGGACCTGGACGCGAAGGTGGCGTCCTACCTGAAGTCCCTCACCCTGGGCGGCCCGAAAGCACTGGCAGCCACCAAAACCCTGCTCAGCCGCCCCCGCCCGGCCACCCCCGGCGAGGGCTTCGCCGCGATGAACGAGCTGTCCGCGGGCTTCTTCGCCAGCGAAGAAGGACAGGAAGGAATCCTGGCCTTCGCCCAGAAACGCAAGCCGAACTGGGTCCCGGCCGACGACTGAGCCAAGGTCCGTCAAGGCCTCCTTAGTCAAGTTCCGTCTTAGGCGGTAACCGGACAAGCCGAATAACTGCAGGTCAGAAGCTATCTACTGGCCGAGGGGTGCTCTGCGGGGTGGCCCTCGGCCAGCAAGGTAGCTGACTGAGGTTGTTCTCCAGACGCCAGAGCTCAAGCAGGTGGACGCAGAGGCCCGCGACAGCGGTGTCGCTCCTTTCGGACATGAACCGGCTGCGTTGCGTTAGCATCCAAGCTGCTGATCTCGCCGCATTGGGGTAGCGAGACGAAGCATCGAGGGGACGACGTGTCATGTCCGAGGTACCACCCGTGCCACCTATCCAGGTCGGCGGCTACGGCCGGGCCGGAGGCTACAAGTTCAGCGACGGCGAGGTCGACGCGGTCATCAAGCAGTGGGAAGACCTGTTGACGGACGCCCGGACCGATCTGGCGCAGGCGCGCATCATCGCGAACGTCAAAGCGCCGGCGGACGAGTACGCGAGCAACGATTTCGTCGCCAAGGGTTCAAACCCTTCAGGGCAGACGTTGCTGGACCAGCACCAGCGGATGGTTGACTACACCAACAACTTCATCACGGCGCTGAAGGCCGCAAAGAACAAGATCACCGTGGCCGAGCAGGAAGCCGCCGACGCCGCCAAGAAGACCGGAGGACTCTGAGTGCGCACGCTCCTCTCCCGCCCTCGCCGCAAAGGCGCCCTGACGGCGCTGGCGATGGTCACCGCAGTGTCGCTCGCTGCTTGCAGCGGTGGAGGTGGATCGGGTGGCAACGGCTCATCCTCGGCGACATCGGCGCCGGATGGGTCTTCGTCGTCGGTGGATCCGTCGCTGAAGGTGCCTGCTCCGCTGCCGACGCAGAGCCTGTTGAGTAACCCGTGCAGCGTGTTGACCGATTCTGAGCTTCACGATGTCGGCTTGGCCGCCCCGGGCAAGGTCTCGCAAGGGTCCCCGCCGTTGTGCGGCTGGAGCTCCTACGACACCGCGCAGAATGGGGTGAACGCTGGGGCGGTCCCGCAGAATAAGGGCGGCATCAGCGACATCTACGACCAGAAAGCAAAGCAGGCCTACTTTGAGCCTGTCACGGTGAACGGCTACCCCGGGGTCTTCGCCGACACCCAGGACGGCCGTCCGTCTGGAAGTTGCACGCTGTGGATCGGGATCACAGACCAGCTCGCATATTCTGTGATCACCAGTATCGGCACCGGGCCGAACAAGTCCAACCCATGCGCCAGCGCGCAGAAGATCGGCGAAGCGGTCATCACTCACCTGAAGGGCGCTGCCTGAGCGCAGCAGTGGAGGCCCGGTCGTCGCCCGCGTATTGGGGGACACGGACGACGACCGGGGATCAGGTGAGGGCCTACGGCCCTCCTCGTGTGAGCCGTCACCGAGGTCTCGGGTGAGGCCGGGAACTGAAGCCCGGACGCCGCGCCCCTGTCGGAGGGCGTGCAGCAGCGCCGCGCCGGGGTCAGGGTGCATGGTGGTCGTGGATGGTGCGGCGGATGAACTCGGTTTCGGCGAGGGTGTCGATGATCATGGCCGGTGGCCCGGCTTCGTTGATGTCGATGCCGTGCGCGCCGTGGCTGATGATGCCGCGCAGGCGCAGCTCGCCGGCCGGGTTGAGGCGGATCACGGGGCCGCCGAAGCCGACACACAGGTCGTCCGGGCGGGGAAGGTTGGCCGCGCAAAGGGTCCCGGGCCCACCACCGCCAACCCTGGAGTCGATGAGGGTGGTGTGGGCGCGGATGAGGTGGCCGTGCCCGTCGCATCCGCGAGACCAGCCCAGAGCCACGACCTGATCGCCGGTCTGGGCGGGAGCCAGATCACAGTGGATCGGCGGGGCAGTGGTGCGTGGGGCGAGTACGGAGACGGCCAGGTCGTGCGCCGCGGTGCCCGGATCGAACCCGGGATGGATGTGGGTCTCGATGATGGCGAAGGCTGGACCCTCGTTGAGACCGGCGCCGCCGAGGCGCGGGTGGTACGTGCGCTCGTTGATCGGCGGCGCGCCCGCCAGTAGGGCGGTCTGGCTGAACGGGTGAGCGCAGGTGAGCAGCATCCGGGGTGCGATGAGGACACCGCAGGCGTTGTGCCAGCCGAAGCGCCGATGTTTCGGGGCGTCGTACTGAATGCTGGCCATCCACGGTGTCTCGGCCGGGGTGTCCTGGAGCGACGGGATTGTGTCCAGCGCGCGGAGACTGGCGCGGTAGGCCGCGGCGCGCATCCGGTCTGTGACCGTTTCCCGGATCGCTCTTCGGGATCGTCTCAACATGCTGTCCTCGGTTCGTGGTGGAACCCGGCCGCCGCACCGGGCCGGGGGGCGAATCGCGGTGCGGCGGCCGGGGGTTCAGGACGTGGCGCGGTGTGATGCCCCGCCGGATGGGCACATAGGCGAATCAGGACCCTCCTGACGCGAGAAGGCCCAACGCCGTGCACCTCGGCGATCTGCGTCGTCGGCTCACTGCGGAGATGGCGGCGAGCCCAATTGACGTGCGCAGACGGCTCGGCGGTCTTTCGCCGTCCTCGTGCTGCTCGTCGTCACCGGTCTCGGCATTGCCGTCGTAGATGGTGCTGCCGTCGTCGTGGACCACTTTTCCCATCACGACCGCCCTGCTATCCGCCTGGTCGGCCGAGGCTTGAAGCTGGGGTGGTTCGGGGGCACCGGCATGTCGTGCTCGCGCATGAACACGGCCTCGCAGTCGAAGCACGTCTCCGGGGCGCCGTGGTCCCGGCGACGCTCCAGCGTCTCGAACGCCGCCGCGCCCGTCGCCCCGCACAGCATCGTGATCCCCTGCCCGGGCTCCGGGATCGCGTGGAGCCGGGCCCGGTGCCACGTCCCGTTGATCACGGGGTGAATCGCCTGCGGATCGATGTAGATCAGCGCGGTCACGACGACCACCCCGCGACCAGCTGCTGCTCGCCCGCAATCCGCACCGTCATATAGCGGACACTAAAAGCGATCACGAAGAGGCTGTGTCCCTCAAGGACACACCGGGCCTCGATCACCCGATGGGAGCAAGCCCCATCCGCCACGCCAGACCGCGCAGCTCACGCCCGAACGTGTCCTGCCCGGCTGTCGTGAGCTGGCTCGACACCACCGCGCGCACGAAGGGGTCGCGGTACAGCTGATGCGGTGCCAGCACCTCAGCCTTGAGCAGCGCTGGCAGTCCCTGTCCACGGTGCTTGCGCTCTGACATCAGAGCGCGACCGTAGTCGGCCCAGAAGCTAGCCTGCCGCCCGCTGGAGATGGTCTCCGGGCGCACCTTCGATGCCACCTCGGCGATCCGCGCACCCTCGCCGAGTTCGACGCCGATGCTCACCCGGAAGATCCCCGCGTTCGTGCGCCCGAACTGCATGATCCCGGCCGGCCACGGGCTCGTATCCGGCTCGATCCGCTCGGCGATCCCCGCCGCCTCAGTCAGGTGCGTGTGCGCGACGTCGGCCTGTCCCTGCGCGGCGGCGGCCAAGGCCGCGGTGAGGTTCGCCATGCCACGCGTCTCTGGGCGATCCGGCGGAGCGCTGTCAGCCACCGACACCGCCAGCTCGTACTGCCGGGACCGGGACGTGCTGGAGATGAAATGCGCGCGACCCCAGGACGCGACGGACTGCCAGACCGGGTCACCTAACTTGTCGGCGACCTGCTGCATCCGCTCCGCCGCCATCGACGGCATTCCCGGCAGACGCAGGCGGGCGGAGATGCTGCCCGCGACGTGATAGCCGGTCAGCAGCGGCGTGAGCGCTTCCCGGCCAGTCGCGGGATCGGCGGCCGCGACGAGAAGGTCACGGATCAGCGGTATCAGCTTCGCCACCTGAGTCGGGTAGTCCCCAGCACCGCGCGGGCCGTTGAGGTTGCGCGACGCGTGGAACGCGCGCAGTTCGGCCAGCACCTCGGGCAGCGGACGGCCAGGTGTGTCGGGCACTTCCCCTACCCACCAGCCACTGAGCAGGTCAGCGAGGGAGTTCGCGGCATCGTGCAATTCCGGCGACGCGTGCCCGGCCGGTTCCGGAGTTACACCGGTGATCTCGTCTGGAGCGACGCGCAGCGCCCACGCGATCGCCTCCAGCGTCTGCCGAGAATTGATCGGCATATCGCCGCGCTCAAGCTTGCCCAGATACCCGTAGGACAGACCAGCCAAGTCGGCGGCAACGCGAAGGTCCAGCCCCCGCCAAGCGCGGAGTTCGCGGACCCGGCTGCCGAGATTGTTATCGGGCACGCTGCATCCCTCGTTCGCGGAGTGGACCTCTCCGCGTCGTCCCGGGAGCTATCCGGGGGCGTCCTCCGCGAAAGAGGTGCAGCCCCAGCGTACCTGCTGCCTGGGCTTAGGGATTGCGTCAGCGTGAGGTTGCACTACCAGGAGTCACGTCGACCCGCCGACGGTGCGATCTCAGGCCAGCGCCGCCGCGAGCGCGATGTAGACACCGCCGCCGAGCACGATCCCGGCCACGACGCCGCTGGTCACCTGTGCCGTGGTGTGGTCGCGGAGTTCCACCCTCGACCAGCACACCCACGCCACAGCGAGGAAGAGCACGGCGAGCCACGGGTTGTAGACCTTCATCAGCATGACGGTCGCGCCTGCGGCGACGATCGCGTGCATGGAGATCTTGAACTTCAGTGCGAAGGTGATCGCCAGGGCCACGACGAGGCACACCAGTTCTGAGGCGGCCAGCGCGATCATCTGGTGCGGGGCGTTGCCGACGAGCAGGGCGACGAACCCGATGGCCAGGGAGCCGATGCACGCGGCGAACGGCACGAGCCGTCCGGCGCGGTTGGTGACGTGGTGGCCGTCCCACTTGCCCTTCTTCGCGCCCCGGACGATGACCGCCATCGGGATGAGTGAGCCGGTCACGCCGACGACGAGGCCCCACAGCACGGTCTCGCCGAGGTGGTGGCCGGTGACCTGCCAGGCCACGACCAGAGGCAGCCCCAGGACCCAGACCCACGGGGCCAGCACCTCGGTGGCGATGCGCGCCGCGCGCCGCCGGGTCTCACTGGGGGCGGGCTCAGTGGACAGGGTCGGCGGCATGGCTGCTGGTCTCCTTGAGAATCGCGGCGACGGTGGTCGACGTGCTGTATTCGGCGGCAACAGCCGCGAGCCATGCGGCTTCTTCGCGGTAGTCGTCGGTGGCTTCGGCCGGTGTGAACGCTACCGGGTGCTCGGCGTGAACCGGCGCACCGTGTTCTGCGGTGGCCAGGGCCGTGGCGATGGTCACGGCCTGCGCGTAGGCCCGGTTCGGCGGCGAGGTGTCGGCCGGCTGGAGCGCGGTGGCGTAGACCTTCGGGTCCAGATACGGCTGGAGCGGGCCAACGAGAACGTCGTTGATCTCGGTTACGCGGGTACGGACCCGATCAGTGATGTCGGGTCGTCCGAACAGTCGCCGAGCTGGTGTTGCGGTGTATCGGAGCTCGGGCGCGAAGGCGGTCAGGTCGCGCCACAGCGGTTCGAGCGCGCGGTGGTGGCGGAGGAGCTGGCGCCGCGGAGCGACGGCGGGCACGGTGACCCCGGCCATGAGCAGGAGGATTCCGGCGGTGGTCAGCACGCGACTGGCGCCGACGTTGCCGAGTTCAGCCCACGGCGGGTTGAGGTTGAAGCGGACGGCGAGGGAGTAGAGCGCCTTGTGTGCGACGAACGCGAGACCGGCAATACCGCCCCAGCGAAGTAGCCGCAGCCCCGTGCGCAGGTAGCCGCGGGGAAGATCCTTGGCGTGGCGGCCGACGTACACGACGTCGAACATCGCCAGCCCGAGGTACAGCTCGAACACGGCGAGGTAGGCCACGACGAAGGTGTGATTGCCTGCTTCGGCGGTGATGGCGGGCAGCTTGCTCGGCAGCGGCCCGAGCAGGTACAGCACGCCCAGCGCCACCTGCGCCCCGACCAGCACCCAGGTACGGGTTCGGACCTTCGCGGGAATGGTGTCGACCGGGTGGGCGAGGTAGAGCACGAACAGCTGGAGCCAGTAGGCGGAGCACAACGTGAGCACGTGCACGATGTAGTTGGGCAGCGTGGCGATACCGAACAGCCAGTCGTGGACGCCGTGGTCGGTGCCCAGGATCAGCGCGACGTCCAGCGACGCAAGCGCCTTGACCATGGCCAGCAGTCCCGGCGTGCGGGAGCGCTGCCACGACCTGATCCAGTAGAGCAGGGCCGCGGTCACGGCCAGCCACGTCAGGAGCTGCTGGAGCTGCGCGACGGGGATGGGCATTCAGTCCTCCAAGAGGCGGTAGCGCGCGGCGGGGGTCTCACCGGTCGCGGAGAGGTTGGGCCGGGTGTGGCGCTCGACCAGGTAGGCGAAGGCCTCAGCGGCTTGTTCCTGGTCTTCGGCGAATCCCCCGGCGCGCTTCACCGCGTTGGCGATCGAGGCGTGGTCAGGTTCGCCGGGTTCGGCCCGGCCGGCATCGGCGGTCCGGTCTCCGATGTGGCGGCAACAGATGTGGCCGAGCTCGTGCAGGATGATGTGGCGCTGGTGCGTGGGCGTCGCTTCGCTTCGGTAGAACACGTAGTCGGCCCCTGGATTCGGGAGCCACACGCCGTAGGGCAGCGGCTCGTCGATCCGCCGGGACTCGGCCACGAAGGCAGCCGGGTACGGCTGAATCTTGATCGGGCGCCCGCGCAGCGTGGACAGCTGGGCAGCCAGCTCGGCGTGTGTGGTCGTGGCTGACAGGTCCAGCTCACTGACCAACCGCTCGACCTCGGCGAGCTGAGTGACGGGTGCCGCGCCCACCTCGGGTGCCGCGCGGCGTCGCGTGCCCTGCAATCGGCGCAGCAGACACCGCCGTTTGCGGGGTTCATTCATACTTAGCCCCAGCACGCTCTTCGCCCTCCAGTTCGCTCACGTGCTCGGCGAGTGCTTCGAGAAGGCTCTGACTGCGGTCGGACATGCCCTCGAAGCTTCGCCGCATTACTGATTGCGAACCACGAGGCGCGGGTGGTCCGGTGTCCACCGGTGCGCTAAGCCGTTTGCGCCACGCGTCATAGACGGGCCGGTCGAGGAAAAACCCTGCCGGTACACCGAAAAACCTCGCAAGCCCGGTGACGATGTTGGTACGAGGGAAGTTCTTGCGCCCCTTGCGCAGCATCCACAGGTACGAGTGCGAGGCGGAAACTCCCGACGCTTTTAGCGCGTCCTCCACATCGCGGTCACTGTATGGCTTTCCGTCGTCGCGTAGTCGCTTGTCGTACAGGAAGCTCAGCGCTTCCGCGAACGACACGGTCCCCTCGTCGGCCACCAATTCCCCATTTTGCTTACATCCGTAAGCATTTTCAGTCGATCTTCACGAATTTTGTTGACAAGCGATCATCCGGCCAGGCTAGAGTCGGCCTCACCACGCTGCCAGCCAGCACAAACACGTGACGTGAAAATGTTTACAACCATTAACATTTGACTTTCCACGGCGGCCGTTCTGAACGACCGTTCCGCCCGTGGTTTTGCGCTCCCAAGATCGTCCATCGTGAGGTCTTCGGTGCGCGTTACTGTTCCAGGGAGTTACCGCGGTGAACCACAACACACCCGAATGCCATATTGACGCTACTGACCAGCCCATTGCCTCGCCACTGGATTCTTTCGCGCATCTGGTCGCTTCTCTCCGCCGGATCAAGCTCAAGCAGGCCCGGCTGTCGAAGGAGCGCAAGGAACACGAGAAGGTGATCAAGGCCGCGCTGGCGGCGATGGGTGCCACGGTCGGGACGGTCGCCGGAGTCCCGGTCGTGTCCTTCGACAGCACGATGCGGATTGCGCTGGACCAGAGCGCGGTCAAGGAGCGCTACCCCGACGTGGCCCGGGAGTGCAGCGACATCTCGGAGGTCTGGACCTTCCGGCTCCTCGACGCGGCGTGACGGTCGCGTTCTCCGAGCTGGTCTCGCTGGCCGGGGCGATGGTCGCCCAGGCTGGCGGGGCCAGCTCGCCGGCCGACGGCGAAACGGCCGCGACGGTCGCGGCGCTGCTGACGGCGGAGCCGCGGAACGAGGCGCAGATCCTCGCGATCGTGACCGTCATCGTGCGCGATGCGCTGGTCGCCTCCACTCTGGCGGCGTTCACTCATTCGTGTTCTCACCCCCCTTCTACTGACGGGGGACGGGCGCTGCTCGCCGATCCCTTTCCCCGAGACATCGGGAAGCGACCGGACCACACGCTGAGTGACACCGCGCCACGAGAATAGCCGGACCGTAGATTAGCCCGATACTCGGGGTCGGATCGCGGACCTAAAAGACGTTGGGGTGCAAGGAGAATGTCAACTCATATGGACGTTCCTCTGACTTCTTCCGGACTTCTTCTGACTTCTCTCTGACTTCTTCCGGACTTCTTCTGACTTCTCTCTGACCTCTTCCGGACTTCTTCTGACTTCTCTCTGACCTCTTCCGGACTTCTTCTGACTTCTCTCTGACTTCTTCCGGACTTCTTCTGACTTCTAGTTGCCGTCACGGTGATGCACATGGGACGACGCGGCCCGCAGGAAGACCAACGTCACTGCGGATCCTGCACGGTGACCGTAAGGACCGGATCAACGACGCCGAGCCGGTGCCCCCGGCAGTGGAGATCGTGCCGCCGGAGTGGGTGTCGGAGAAGGGCCGGGCGGTCTGGGATCGGCTGGCGCCGAGCATGATCACCCGCAAGATCCTGACCGCGTGGGACGTCGATGCCTTCGGCGTGCTGTGTGAGGCGCTGGCCCGCTACGCCGTGGCAACCGCCCTGGTCAACGGGTCGGCGCTGCTGGTGCCCGGCGGCGGGGGCCAGGTACCCAACCCAGCGTTGAAGGTCCAGGCCGACTCGGAGCGGACGTTCCTGACCTTCGCGGCCCGGTTCGGCCTGACCCCGTCGGACCGGCAGGCGATCAAGACCGAGGTGAGCGCCGATGGCGGCACCTCGGGCGACGCGGGCCGCCTCCTCTCCTAAACCGCGTTCCCGCACGGGCAAACCCAGTTCCCGTCTGGTCGCGCCGAAGGCGCCGCGGCTTCCGGTGTGCGGATGGTCCTTCGACGGACGTGCCTGCCGCCAACGCGGCGACCACCTCTGTAAACAGCGCGCCGACCATGCGCAGGCGTTCGCCGAAGAGATCTGTGTCCACACGAAAGACCGGTGGGCGCGGACCCCGTTCATCCTCGCCGGCTGGCAGCGGGACGACATCGTGCGCCCGCTGTTCGGTGAGGTGCGGTGGGATCCGGAGTGGGAGTGCTACGTCCGCCGCTACCGCTCGGGCTGGATCGAGCTGGCCCGCAAGAACGGCAAGTCGGAGCTGCTGGCGTTCGTCGCGCTGTACCTGCTCGTCGGTGACGGCGTCGAGTCCGCCGAGGTCTACGGCGCCGCCCGCGACAAGGACCAAGCACGGCTGGTGTTCAACGTCGCCGCCCGCATGGTCGCACTCTCGCCGGTGCTGTCCAAGCGCCTGCGGGTGATCGAGCACTCGGCGCGGATCGTCGACGAGCGGACCAACTCCGTGTACCAGGTCATCGCGGCCGACGCACTGGGCAACCTCGGGTCGAACCCGTCGTGCGTGATCTTCGACGAGGTCCTGACCCAGCCGAACGGCGACCTGTGGTCGGCGCTGCGGACCGGCATGGGCACCCGGGTGCAGCCGCTGCTGCTCGCCGCCACGACGGCGGGCAACGACCCTGCCTCCTTCGCCAAGTCCGAGCACGACGAGTGCGTGAAGATCGCCGAGGACCCGGCCCGCGCGCCGCACCGGTTCGTCTACCTGCGCAACCTCCCCGCCGACGCGGACCCGTGGGACGAGGCGAACTGGTACTTCTCCAACCCGGCGCTCGGCGACTTCCCTCCCTGGCCGCGCTGCGGGAGGAGGCGCTGGAGGCACGCAACGACCCGGCCCGGGAGAACGCGTTCCGCCAGTACCGGCTGAACCAGTGGGTGAGCCAGTCCACGCGGTGGATGCCGATGCACCTCTACACGGCGTGCACTGGCACCGAGTTCGCCGAACCCGACCGGTTGCGGGAGCTGGTCGCCCGCCGGCCTGCGTGGGGCGGGCTCGACCTCGCCTCCAAACTCGACCTGACCGCCTGGTGCCTCGTCGTGCCGGACGGCATCGACGGCCACGTCTCGTCGCTGTGGCGGTTCTGGCTGCCCGAGGCCGGGGTGGACTTCCTCGACGAGCACACCGACCACCGCGTCTCCCAGTGGGTCGAGCAGGGATGGATCACCACCACCCCGGGCGAGGTCATCGACTACGAGGTGATCGAGGCCGACATCGCCGCCGACTGCGCCGCCCTGCGGGTCGCGGACATCAACTACGACGAATGGAGCGGCGAACCCGTCCGCCAACGGCTGGAACGGGTGACACGGGTCGACATGTACCCGGTGCCGCAGACGTTCCGCGGAATGACCCACGGCATGACCGAACTCATGACCCTGACCCGCTCGCGCTCGTGGTCGCACCACGGCAACCCGGTGGCGGCGTTCTGCTTCGACTCGGTGGAGGTGCGCCATCCACCCGGCGAACCCGACCTCATCCGACCCGACAAACCCCAGCGCGGGAAGACCGGCAAGCGCATTGACGCGGTACCCACCGCCGCCATGGCGGTATCCGGGTGGCGGCTGCGCGGCCAGAAGCCGAAGAAGTCCGGCCAGATGGTCGTCATGGGCTGAGCACGACGAGCGGAGGTCGCCATGGCCGTGAACCTCGCCGAGCTGACCCCCGATCAGTGGATCACCCGCATCACCCGCCAGCACGACGCGCAGATCCCCGAGCTGGAAACCCTCGACTCCTACTACGAGGGCGCACAGTCGCTGTCGTACATGCACCCGGAGTTGCTGCGCCGCCTGGACACCCGCGTGCGGCAGGTCGTGATCAACTGGCCCGAACTCGTCGTCGACAGCCTGGACGAACGCCTCGACGTGACCGGCTTCCGGCTCGGTGGTGAGCAGGCCGCGGATCGGGAGCTGTGGAACATCTGGCGGGCGAACCGGCTGGGCCTGCACTCCGAACAGGCGCACATTGACGCTCTGGCGCTGGGCCAGTCGTTCGCGATCGTCGGCACGAACGAGCAGGACCCCAGCACACCGCTGGTGACGGTCGAATCGCCGTTTGACGTGCACGTGGACATCGACCCGCGCACCCGCGAGGTGCGGGCGGCGTTGAAGCGGCAGTTCTCCGAGGACGGTGGCGGGGACCTGTCGGAGGCTTACGCGACGCTGTACCTGCCGAACGAGACCATCTGGTACTCCTCCGACAACGGCGGCGGGGTCTGGGAGGAGACCGACCGCGACGGGCACGGCATGGGCGTGGTTCCCGTCGTGCCGCTGGTGAACCGGCCCCGGACCAGGCGCCGACGGTTTGCACCCCCTCGGCTCGGGCGTTCGGAGCTGGCGAGCGTGCTGCCGCTGTCGGACGCGGCGTGCAAGATCGCCACGGACATGATGGTCATTGCGGAGTTCCACGCGATGCCGCGCCGGTACGCGCTCGGGTTCGACAAGGACGACTTCGTCGACGGCAAGGGCAACCCGCTGACCCCGTGGGAAGCCGTCGCCGGCGTCCTGTGGGCGTCGTCGAAGTCGCCGAAGGATGACGGGGTCGCGGTCGGGCAGTTCCCTGAGGCGGACCTGTCGAACTTCCACAACACCCTCAACGCCCTGGCCCGCCTGGTCGCGAGCCTCTCCGGGCTGCCGCCGCACTTCCTCGGCTACAGCACCGAAAACCCGGCCTCCGCCGAGGGGATCCGGTCCTCGGAGTCCCGGCACATCAAGCGGGCCGAGCGGCGGCAACGCTCGTTCGGCGACGGCTGGGACCGCGTCGTGCAGCGCGTCCTGCACGTGCGCGACGGACGGGTACCGGACGAGGCGCTGCGGGTGGAAACCCAGTGGGTGGACCCGGCCACGCCGACGTTCGCCGCCCAAGCGGACGGCGTGGTCAAGCTCTACAGCGCGGACAAGCTCCTGCCGCGCCGTTCCGCCCGCCGCGCGCTGGGCTACTCCGACGCGCAGATCCAGGACATGGAGACCGAGGACCAGCAGGCGTACAGCCGGGTCAGCGGCGGCGACATGGCCGCCGAGTACGGCCCCAAGCCCGACGGTGATCCGGCCGAGCTGGCCGACCAGCAGGAGCAGCAGCCGGAGGAACGGCCGAGCGTGATTGCCGGGTCCCGGCTGCGTCCAGCGCTGGCCGTGCAGTTCCGCGAACCCGCGACGGCGGCCAGCTCGTGACCGCGACCCGCGCCGATCGGGCGTACTACCTCGCCCAGCAGCGCATCGTCCGCGACGTCACCAACACCGCACAGGCCGCCTGGTCCGGGCTGGACCCGGCGGACCCGCGCGGGTCCTGGACCGAGGCCCGGTCGACGATCGTCGACGCAGTCGCGCAGGCCCAGGCTGACGCGGCGGCGCTGGCACCGCGCTACATCGCGGGGACACTCGCCGCGGCCGGTGCGGTCTCGCGGCCGCTCGGCGAGATAGTGGCCGCCGCCTTCGCCGGCCGGGCCGCGAACGGGCTGTCGCTGGCGTCGCTGATGGACTTCGCGTTCACCTACTACCGCCGCGCCCTCGCCCCGCACGACCCGCCGTCCGAGGCGTCGTCGATGGGGCTGGCGCGGCTGCTGCGCTACAGCTCCACCGAAGTCGCCGACGCCGGGCGCCTCGCCGTGCACGTCGGCAGCGTCCTGGAACCGGAAGTGGCCGGGTACGAGCGGGTGGTGCACCTGCCCGCGTGCGGCGGCTGCATCCAGCTCGCCGGACGGCTTTACCGCTACAGCACGGGTTTCCTGCGCCATCCCCGCTGCGACTGCTCGATGAAACCGGTCACCCGGGAGCAGTGGCGCACCCAGCGGGCGGGCAACACCCCGGCCGCGCTGTTCGAGGCGATGACCCGGCAGCAGCAGGACAAGGCGTTCGGACCGGGCGGTGCGGCGGCGATCCGGGCCGGGGCCGACCTGTCCCGCGTCATCAACGCCCGCCGCAAGGGCTCCGTCTACGTCGCCGGAGGCCGCGAGTACACCCGCGACTCGACCACCGTGCGCGGCGTCGGCCGCCAGCTCGGGCAGCTCGGCCGCACGCGCGGGCAGCGCCACCGCACATCAGGCACCGCCCGCCCGACACCTGCCCAGCTCGTCACCAGCGTCAGCGATAAGGCCGAGCTGATCGAGCAGCTACGCCGCTTCGGATACGTGGTCGAACAAGTTTTCTAGATGCCAACAGCGACGTTTATACCTCGTACATTTGCACGATGTAGACGTCCACAATCTAGACGTCTACATCGTGGACGGCGTTTTTTTGAAGCGTTCTCAGCGACGAGCAGCACACCAAGAGCGCTGGATGTCATGGTTGCCAGCAAACAGAACAGCTGCCACAACGTCATCCCGCTGCTGACTCCAGCCACGACCTGAGCCCCGCTGGAGCACGCGACGAACAGCGAAGCAACCTGCGTCCGCGTCGGCCTGGCATTCACCTACGCAGTTTTACACAAAGCCCCTGTTTGGGCATTTCCGCACCATCGCACGAGGACAGGTTGTGACCGATACCCACGCTCCCGCCGACACCGGCCCCGCCACCCATACCGCGCCGAACCCGGCGGCGCCCAGCACCGCCCCGGCCCCGGCAGAGACCGGGCAGCCCGGCACCCCGGCCGAGGCCGGACAGGCCGCTGAGGTGGACTACCGGGCCTTGCTGGAGCAGGTACAGGCCAAGCTGAGCAAGGCCGAGAAGACCGCCAAGGAACACAAGAGCAAGGCAGCGAAGCTCGACGCCATCGAGGCGGAGCAGCAGACCGACACCGAGAAGGCCGCCCAGCGCGCCGAGGCGGCGGAGAAGCAGGTGGCGGTGCTGCGGCGCCGGGCGATGGACGCGGAGATCCGCGCCGCCGCTTCCAGCTGGGCCGATCCGACCGACGCGCCCCGCTACCTCGACGACCGCGACCACTACATCAGCGCCGATGGCGAGATCGATATCAAGACCATCGCGGCAGACCTCGCCGCGGTACTGCTCGCGCGCCCGCACCTCGCCCGTCCCGGCGAACCGGCCGCCCCTCGCCGGCCTGCGCCGGATCCGTCGCAAGGCGCGCGTTCCTCCGGCCCGGCGGGCTACGACTCGCAGATCGCCGACGCGGAGAAGCGCGGCGACTGGGCCACCGCGATTACCTTGAAGAACCAGCGTCTCGCCGAGCAGGCCCGCCAGCAGCGCTGACCCAGCTCCACCAGGCCGCCGACGCGCGGCAGCACCCTTCACCCCGTCCGGAGTCCCCTATGCCTGGTGTGGCCGCGATCGCCAACACCTACAACAGCCCCAACTTCGTCGGCGAGCTCTTCGCCCTCACCCCGACCGACACCCCGTTCCTGTCCGCCATCGGCGGACTGACCGGCGGCAAGCCCGCGAAAGCCGTCGTGCACACCTGGCAGGTCTACGACCTGCGTCCCGCGGACCCGAACCGCCAGCGCACCGAAGGCGCCGACGCACCGCCCCCGGAAACCCGGGTCCGGGGCACGGCCCGCAACGTCCTGGAGATCCACCAGGAAAGCATCGGCGTTACCTACACCCGCCAGGCCACCCAGCAGATGTTCGCCGCCACCGGTGCGGCCAACCCCAACGCCGCCTCCATCACAGGTACCAACCCGGTCGCGAACGAGATGGACTGGCAGACCCGTCAAGCGCTGATTCAGATCGGGCGCGACGTCGAGGCCGGGTTCATCGCCGGGACGATGCTGGAGCCCACGGACAACTCCAAGGCCCGGCGTACCGGCGGGATCCTGGAGGCGACCAAGACGAACGTCATCACCAACGCCACCGCCGCGCCGCTGACCGAGGCGATGATCCTGGACCTGCTGCAGAAGGTGTGGACCTCCGGCGGCATCCAGGTCTCGGAGACCGCGACCCTGATGTGCGGAGCGTGGCAGAAGCGGGTCCTCACCACGGAGTTCATCACGAAAAAGAACTACCGCGAGCAGACCCGCAACGTCGCCGGTGTCTCCGTGACCACGATCGAAACGGACTTCGGCACGCTCAACGTGATGCTCAACCGCTACATGCCCACCGACACCGTCGAAGTCGTGTCCCTGGACCAGTGCGCGCCGGTGCTACTCGAGTCGCCGGGCAAGGGGTTCCTGTTCTCCGAACCGCTGGCCAAGACCGGCGCGACCGACAAAGCCCAGATCTACGGCGAGATCGGGCTGGAGTACGGGCCGGAGAACGCCCACGGCAAGATCACCGGCCTCACGACGGCAGGTGCCTGATGAAGTTCACCAGCACCAAATACCCCCACCTCACCGTGCACGACCTCGGCGTGACCTTCGCCGACGGCGAGGCCGAGGTCACCGACAAGGCCACTGCCGACGCGCTCAAGCAGCTGCCTGCCGAACTGGGCGTCCGAGCGGCCGGCGGTCGGCCGCCCAAGGATGCTACGAACGACGAGGCCACTTAAACGGCCACGCCGGGCGGAGCGCGCGAATCAGCACCGCGAGATCCCGGAGCCCTTTGGTGTCACCGGTTTTGTGCACGATGAACGCCGCGAGTCCGAGCACACTCATGAAGGCGCCCAGGGTGCACAGCGGTACGACCAGCAACAACACATCAACTCCACAACGACATACACCGGTCCCGGTACCGGTGTCGTTGATTCGAGTCGGATGCAGTTGTTGCGGTTCACGTTGTGAGGTGTTCCAGAGGGTGAGCAGCAATCCGGGTGTTGCTCGGTGACTGCGATGCGTCCGATACACAGCCTGCACTCGGTGAGTGCATCCGGAAGCCCCTCTTGTCGGGGCCGTGAGCCGTTGGTACAGCGCGATAGTACGCCGTAGGTGGAGGGATCGAGATGCCCCCTCCACCGCCGCTGGCGACGATCGCTGACCTGCAGGCACGGACTGAGATCAAGTTGTCCCCTGAGCAGGAGACCCGCGCCACGGTGCTCCTGGCCGATGCGTCGGCGCGGGTCCGGCAGCAGGTCCCCGACCTGCTGCCGGACCCGCCGCCGGACACCGCTCCCGGCGTCATCTGCACGGCGGTGCTGCGGGCGCTGGCATCCCCGCCGGACGGCAACACGTCCGAGACGGTGGGCGGGCACTCTCGCACCGCCGCCCACGCCGGGGGCGGCCTGTACTTCACCGACGACGAGCTGGAGCTGCTGCGACCGCCGGTGCCCGCGCCTCGTGCGGCCTTCACGATCTGGACTGTGTGAACGGAGGCCCGCTCGTGCAGCTCCCGCACCGCCTGACCGTCGTCACCCCAGTCCCGATCACCGACGAGTACACCAACCCGGTCCCGCGGCTGACCTACGGCCCGGACGCGCCCCGCCGGATCGTGGCCGGTCTCGTGCAGCCGGGCAGCTCGACCGAACCCGTTGTGCCGGGACGTCAGCCGGTGGTGACCAGCTGGCGGGCGTTCACCGCGGAGCCGGTCACCGCACGCGAACGGATCGAGTGGGACGGCCGGACGTTCGAGATAGCAGGCGAACCGGCGCGCTGGTCGCCCCGCTTCGGCTACGCCCACTACGAACTCACCCTGACCCACGTGGAGGGCTGACCCATGGATTTCGGACAGGTCCGCATCGACTACGCCGGAGTGGCGGAGATCCTGCGCTCGGCCGAGTTCGAGCAGGAAGTCCGCGCCGCCGCGGAGAAGGTCGGCGAGGCCGCGCGGGCGACCGGACACAAGGTGACCTCCGGGGAACCGCTGCCGATCGACGTCTTCTCCGACCCGAACCACGACCGGGTCGGCTGGACCGTCGCCATCCGCCACCCGGCCGGGCTCGGGATGGAAGCGCGGTACGGGGTGCTCAAGCGCGCGGCGGAGGCCGGCGGGCTGTCGGTCGGCGGCGCGGATGCGGACGGCGAGTCATGACCGGCCGCGTTCCGGTGCCGGCCGACGTCGCCGAACTCGTGGTGCGGCGCCTGCGCGGCCTCCTCGGCGGCCAGGCCCACGACGTCGCCGCACAGGTGCAGGTCTCGACCGAGACGGGCGCCGGGCCGGACGGCGGCCCACCCTCGCTGCCGTGGCTGCTCGTCGCCGAGGACGGGCACACCTGGCAGTGGCCCGCCGTTCAGCGCGCCGTCGTCCGGCTGACCGCGTGGCACCACAGCCCGCACGCCAGCAAGGCCCTGGCCGGACTCGCGCTCGGCCTGCTCTGCGCACCGGCACCGCCCGGTCCTTTCCTTCGCGTTGAACCGATCTCCGCCCCGCTGGCCGGGATCGACCCGCACACGGCCGCACCGCTGGCCACCTGCGCCGCCGCTGTCTACGCGCGCACCCCGAGCAACTGAGGTTTTCCGTTCCATGGCAATGAATTCCGCGCTTGTCCGTGTCCCCGGCACCGGCGAGGTGTCGCTTGCCGCACCCGATACCCCGGAACCCCCGGACGCCACCACGCCACTCGTCGCGGCCTGGACAGGGCTGGGGCTCTCGACCCCGGACGGCACCACGCTGGCCCGGAAGGTCGAGAAGGAGGGCACCGAGCACTGGCAGCAGCTCACCCCGGCGCGCTACATCTACAAGTCCCAGGAGCTGACCGTGGCGTCGGTGTTCCAGGAAACCAAGGGCGACGTGCTGTCCGCCTACTTCGGCGGGATGAAGTTCGCCACCGTCGGCACCGGCACCCCGAAGACCTACCGGGCCGAGATCAGCTCGATCCCGAAGGGCGACGTCCGGGCGCTGTGCGTGGACTGGGTCGACGCCATCTCCGACGCCGAGGTCTACAACCACCGCCTCTACTTGCCGCGCGCCGAGGTGTCCGCGACCGAGGACGCCCAGTTCAGCCGCACCAAGGAAGCACGGTGGGGCATGACGTTCTCCGCGCTCGCCCCGCCGAAGGGCAAGACCTACATCGCCGTGTGGCTCACCAATGACCCCGCCGTGCTCCTCGGCGCTCCCGCGACCGCCGCAGCCGCATTGGCCGCGGAAAGTGGCCGTTGACCAGGATAGTTTTACTGGTTGGGCGTCGTAGTTGTCACCAGCACCGGTCTGGCGGATGCAGGTCAGGCAACCCTAAAATGTAACTCCAGATTTCCAATCTGAGCACGAAGAATACACATCGACATCACCCGATCGAGTGTAGTTAAGCCAGGCTCTCGCGGGCGAGCATAGTGTTACTGCGGCAAAATAAGTCAGCTCGCGCGGTGACCTCGGGGAGGTGATGATCAGACTATCGCATTAGTAAAATACGTTATGAAGACGGGTTCCGGAAATAGTTTGAAAGCAGCGAAGGGGTATTTTTATGCGTCAGAAGAATCGTCGGAGACTCGCTGCCGTGGTGCTGGTTGCCATAGCCTCCTTCCTTCCTGTCATCGTGGCAGCTCCGGCCAACGCCATCGTTGGCGGTACGCAATCAAGCCTCGAAGACCACCCCTATACGGTCTACCTGACCAATGCAAACGGGTACCAGTTCTGCGGAGGAACGCTCATCGCAGAAAGGGCAGTTCTCACCGCGGCACACTGTGCGTTGGCTGTCGCTAAAGATCAGCTCAGGGTGGTGGTGGGACGGGAGGACGAGACCACCAATGATGGTGTCGTCACGAAGGTCGCCAAGGTGTGGACGCCCAGCCAGTTCAAGAGCGCCCAAGAGGGCTACGACTTCGCGGTGCTGACCCTGTCACTGCTTCCGCCGCTGATTCTCAAGCCCACAGCAACGCTTCCTACCGCCGCCGACGCCGCGCTGTACAATGAGGGTTATCAAGCGACTGTGCTCGGCTGGGGCCGCACCTCGGACGGCGGTGCCCGTTCGAACATCCTGCGCTCGGCCCAGGTGCCCATCATCGGCAACAGCAGTTGCAAGGCTAGTTACTCGGAATACAACGCCGCCAGCATGCTTTGTGCCGGGTACTCAGAGGGCGGTGTCGATGCCTGCCAAGGAGACGCAGGTGGCCCGTTGGTCGAAGGCGACGTCCTGGTCGGCATTGTCTCGTTCGGTGAGGGCTGCGCCGTGGCAGGTAAACCAGGCGTCTATACGCGAGTGCTCCCCTTCGTTCAGGAAATCAAGGACCACCTTCCCCTCATCGAGTAGCGAGCAGCCAGTATGAATGGCTGCCACGGTGTTTGGTGGCGACATGTGGGGTGCCCGACGCCGTTGGCCGTCGGGCACCCCACATTCGGCCGCGCTCCAGACCGAGACGACAGGACCATGTGGCCACGTACCCCTCACAATCGATCTGTGAGCTCCAGGCCTGTCACTGACTGGTGAAGACCCAACAGCTCTCGACGGACCGGCAACGGCAGACGGTGGTGGAGCACTACGTGCCCGCCCACATGTACCGGCCGATGAGCCGACTACGGCAGGACCGGGACCACGGACGCTAGAGCGTCACGCAGGTCCGCCAACGTCGAGTAGACCAGTTCCACCAGGTCGTGCACTGCCCACGGCTCGCGTGAGCCGAACGCGATTGTCGGTCCGTACAGCCGCACGCTGTCCTCGGTCTGCTTGGCCCGCCACACGCCGGCCTCCGGCTCGCGCTCACGCATGAACTCGCCGTATCCGGGATCAGTGAGGATCTGGTCCAGCGCAGCCAGCACACAACCCGTGTCCTCGGCCAGAACGGCGAACGCGGCGGCCCAGTCGATCTCGTCGGGCCCGTCGAGCGGCTGCTCCGGGTCCCACCACACGCGCGGCGAGTGCCGAGGCTCGGGCCCGTCCTCCCACACGTGCTCGTTGTAGCCCGAGCAGCGCAGATAGGCCGACTCACGGCGAACCTCTACCGACCACTTACCCATCTCGGTGGTTGGTTCCAACAACGCGCCCACGTGTGTCTCCCTTATCCCGAACAGCTTCCGCCCAGTATCCGCACCCCACCGACAGTTCCCCAGCCGCAACACCTCCCCGAAGGAGCAGACCCACCTCATGGCGACTCGACAGCGCACGGAAGCAACCGGCAAGCCCACCTTGCCCGGCGCGGCCCTGGCCGTTACGTGGCGGGGAAAGCGGTTCACCCTGCCGCATTCAGAGGACTTCCCGCTCGAAGCGCTCGAAGCCGAGGAGGACGGCAAGCACCTCACTGCGCTCAAGCTGATTCTCGGGCTCGGCCAGTACGCAATCTGGCGGAGCCTGGCCACGACAGCGGCCGACGCCGAGGACTTCTCGGCTGTCGTGATGAAGGAGCTGGGGCGGGGAAACCCTTAACGGTCGCCCTGCTCCTCGCAGACGAGGCGACCGCCGAAGCGCTCGAAACCGACCTGCTGCGGTACGGGGTCGATCTGCTCGACCTCTACCGCGGCCGGCTGTCGTACCGGCGGGTGTGCGCGCTGGTCACACACCTGCCTGATGACGCGGCTGCCTGGCGGCTGCACGACCCGCACGGCGCCATGACCCGTGGCGAACTGCTCCTGGCCTCGACCGAACGCAGGGTGACGGCGCTCTGGGCGACCGTCGCCGTGGCGCTCGGGCAGGACGTCACGGATGCCCAGCTGGCCGGGCCGCTGGACACGTGGGCACCTCCCTCGACCAGCACCCAGTCCGAGAGCGCGCCGGATGGCGCGGAGCTGAAGTCGTTGCGCGAGATCGCGTTGTGGATGCGCAACGGCTGATCGCTGTCCGGGTGGTGAACGCCCGTGACCTCGATCGCCTACGCCTACCTCAAGGTCATGCCCTCGCTGCAGGGTCTCGGGCGCCACCTGCGCGACCAGGTCCGTGAAGCCGAAGGGCAGGCCCCGAAGGTCAGCCTGTCGGCCGATCTGAAAACCGTGCTGCTGCGCGAGCAGCTCCGCGCTGCTGCCCGGGAAGGCGATCAGACCGCCATCCGGCTGCTGGCCGAGCTGGACGCGAAACCGGCGGAGACCCGGTTCGCCGCGCTGAAACGGCGCCTGAACGGGCAGAACATTTCGCTCAAGGTCGTGCTGGACAAGTCGGTCGGCACGAGCATTCGGGGTCTGGCCCAGCTGGACTCCGGGATGAAGTCGGTGACCGGCTCCCTTGCTCAGCACACGGGGATGGTCGGCGCGGCGGCGCTGAAGTACGGGGCGATGGCGGCCGGCGCCGGACAAGCGGTGTCCGCGCTCGGCGGTCTCGGCTCGGTCGCGGCTACCGCGTCTGGGTCGCTGCTGGCGGTTCCGGCGGCCGGGCTCGCGGCCGTGGCGATCATGCAGACGCTCAAGCTCGGGGTGTCCGGGTTCTCCGAGGCGCTCAAGGAGTCGGATCCGAAGAAGTACGCCGAGGCGATCAAGGATTTTCCGCCTGCGATGGCGGCGGCCGCGAACGCGGTCCGCGCGCTGCGCCCGGAGTTCACGAGCCTGCGGCAGGAGGTTCAGCAGCGGCTGTTCACCGGCCTGTCCGGGGAGATCACCGCGCTGGCCGGGACGTATCTGCCGCTGCTGCATCGTGGGCTCGGCGGGATCTCCGATGGGTTGCACGCCGGCGCGCTCGGCTTCGTCGCGTTCGCCCGTGAGGGGCGCACGGTCTCCGACGTCGGCTCGATCCTGGGCAACACCTCGGCGACCATGCACGAGCTCGCGCGGGCTGTGCAGCCGTTCCTGCAAGGGCTGCGGGACATCGCCGCAGTGGGCGCGGAGTTCCTACCCGGCTTCGGTACCGGGCTGGCTGATGGCGCGCAGAAGTTCGCCGACTTCATCGCGGCGGCACGTCAGTCCGGGCAGCTGCGGGAATGGCTATCGGCCGGGTTGTCGGCGGTCGGGGAATTGGTCACGGTCCTGAAGAACCTGGGCCAGGTCGTGTTCGGAGTGTTCTCCGCCGCGAACACCGGTGGCGGCGGGCTGCTGTCGACGCTGGTCGCGGTCACCGGTCAGATGGCCGCGTTCGTCCACTCCGCGGAAGGAGCGGGCGCGCTCACCCAGATTTTCGGCGGCCTGCACGCGCTCGCACAGGGCTTGATGCCGGTACTGCTGGCGATCGGCCAGGCCCTCGTCACCTCGATTGCTCCGGCGATCGCGCAGCTCGGCCCGATGATCGGTGCCGCGTTCGCCGCGCTCGCCCCGGCGATCGCACCGCTGGGCCAGATCCTCGCCGCGCTGGCGCCGGTGATCGGCATCGCCGCGCAGGCGCTGGCCGCGGTGCTCGTGCCGGCGGTTGCCGCGCTGGCGCCGATCGTGGCCGCGCTCGCGCCGGTGCTCGGGGAGGTCGTGGCCGCGCTCGGCGGCGCGCTCGGGTCGGCGATCACCACGCTGACACCAGCGCTGGTGCAGCTCGCGCAGACGCTGGCCCCGCTGATCTCGGGGTTCGGCGGGCTGCTGGTGCAGGCGCTGCAACTCGCCGCTCCGGCGCTGGCGCAGCTGCTGACCGCGCTCATGCCGCTGATTTCCCAGCTGGGCGGGGCGTTTCTGCAGGTGCTGCAGGCCGTGATGCCGTTGGTCTCGGCTCTGGCGGGCATCTTCGCGTCCGGCGCACCGAGGCAGGTCCTCTCGTCGCCGCGCCCGACTTCACTCGGCCGGCGCCGGGCACGTCCACGTTCGCCGACGAGGCCGGTCGGGTGTGGACGGTGTCCGGGGTCGCATCGGGAATCACGGACCGGCGGACCCGGTTTTCCGGGTTCGTCGTCGAATGGGCGCCGGACTGGCCCTACGGCGATCTGTCCACTCCGGACGGCTACCCCGGTGAGTCCCGCACGTCGGTCACCGCGGCCGGAGTGCTGCGGCGCCTCGATCAAAACCGCGTCACCCCACCGTCGACGATGTGGGCCGAGCTGATGAAGCTGGGCCGTCCCGCGCCGCTGATCTACTGGCCGTGCGAGGAACCCAACGGGTCCGCGACCTTCGTCCCAGCCTCCGGCGGTCCCGCGCTGACGATTGCCGGGGAAGTGACCGAGAGCGGCATCACCGATGTGCCTTCCAGTGCGGGAATGCCCGCGTTCGGAGCCGGGCAAGCGTCCGGGCTATTTCCCGGCTACCCGGACAGCGGTGTCTTCAGCGTGGTGTTTCTGTTGCGGCTGCCGAAGAACGGCGTCAAGGCAGCGGACACGCCGCTGGTCACGTTCTACGGCCTCGGCCCGGGACCAGCCGCGTACTACTCGCTGGAGGCCCAGCCAGACGGCCGGCTGGCGATGCGCACCCGCAGCGCTCTCGGCGGCACCCTCGAAACTGCGCCGTTCCCCGCGCTGCCGTTCCCGCTCAACAGCACCACGCAACTCGTGCGGTTCTCCGTAACCCGGGTCGGCTCGACCACCAGTGCGGGCCTGAGCATCGTCAACGACCAGTTCCCCTACGGCTACGGCCTGAGCGCGGGGTTCAAGTCGGTGTACAACCCGCCGCAGGGAATCGTGATCGGCGGCGGCTGGTGGGTCGGGCAGCCGAACGGGTTCGCCGACCTGAACGGGACCGGCATCGGTCACGTCTACTGCGACCACGCCACGACCGAGCTGGACGCGCCGATGTTCAACGCGACCCGCGCGTGGATCGGAGAACGGGCCGGGGACAGGCTGCGCCGCCTCTGCGCCGAGAACCACATCCCGCTGGTCCTGGCAGGGGCGAGCGTCGGCACCGAATTGATGGGGCCGCAGCGATCCAGCTCGACCCTGCCGGACCTGCTGCGCGAATGCGCCACCGCGGATGGCGGGATCCTCTACGAACGCCGCATCCTGCCGGGCCTGGCTTACCGCACCCGGATGTCCCTTTACGCCCAGCGGCCCGCGCTCGTCCTCGACGGACGTTCCGGGCCGGGCGACCTGAAGCCGGGTTTCGCCCCCGTGCTCGACGACCGGGGCGCGCGCAACGACGTCACGGTCACCCGCACCACCGGCGGTATCGTCCGCGCCACTGACGCCGACCACGTTCGCGCCCACAGCCGCTACGACACCCAGCTTGACGTCAACGTCGCCGCCGAGACCCAGCTACCCGACATCGCGTGGTGGCAGGTGCACCTCGGCACCGAACCCGGGATGCGGTACCCGCAGGTCTCGCCTGCCCTTGCCGCCAATCCGGCGTTGCTGCGGCCGTGGCTCGACGTCGAGATCGGCGATCGGGTCGAGGTCGCCGGGCTGCCCCCGCAGCACCCGCCCGGGACGGTCGGGCTGCTGATTCAGGGGTACACCGAAACCCTGCGCCCATACCGGATCGACACCGATGTGAACGCCTCACCCGGCCGTCCTTGGCACGTCGCCACCACACCCACCACACCGGACGACGTCGGGTGGCGGGCCGACACCGCGGGCTCGGCCATCACCGGTCCACTCGGCCCCGCCGACACCGCATTCGGGGTCCGGACCGATCAGGGTCCATTGTGGATCACTACCGCGACGCATCCGGGCCAGTTCCCGTTCCTGATCAAGGTCAACGGTGAGACCATGCGTGTCACCGCGATCACCGGTACTGGCTCACTGCAGGCGTTCACCGTCGTGCGCGGCGTCGAAGGGCTCACCCGAAGCCACGGCGACGGCAGCGCGGTGACCGTGGCGAACCCGGCGCGAGTCGCGCGCTGAACCACCTACCCCACGGAGGACACCGATACCTGCCGCACCCTGGCGGGCTGGGGAAGCGATCACCGCCGCCCGCCTCAACCAGATGAACCCCAAGGTCTACAAGACCGGAACCATCAACGGCGCCGACGTCGGCCAGTACACCGGAATAATTCTGTCCACAATAGACATTCCTGACCCCGGCTACTCGTACCAGCTCAGTTTCTCCGGCCAGATCTGGCTGGCCCCCGGCGCCCCGACGGGGGTCGACATCACCATGAAGGACGGCGCGAGTCTCAGCGGCAAGATCCTCTCCACCATCACCTCCATCGACGGCGGCATGGTCGGCAACCAGGGCGGCCGGATTCCCCACACCATCACCGGCACGAGCCCGCCCCTCACCGGCGCCCGCTCCGTGTCCCTCGTCGTCACCAAATGGAAGGGCGGCAGCGGCGACGGCTGGCAGCACGGCAACGACCAGTTCACCAGCGTGACCGTGCTCCTGACCGCAGCGTAAGGGAGACGGATCTCGTGACTCCCGAATGGCTGACCGCGCTCGCCGCGTTCCTCGGCCCCGTAACCGGTGCCCTGACCGGCCTGCTCGCCGCGCGCCGAGCCGTGCGCAACGCACGCACCAGCTCCGACCAGCAGGCACTCACCGCACTACACAGCGGCTATCAGGCCCTGCTCGAAGACCGAGCCACCCACACCCGCGACGTGCTCGCGGAACTCACCGCCGTGAAAACGGAACTGATCGCCGTGCGCCAGGAGAACGCGCGGCTGCTGCTCGAAGTCGGCGCCCTGCGCGCCCAGATCGGACACCCGCCCGAAGGACTCATCCACCCGTGACCGATTACGGCATCGACGTCTCCCACTGGAACTCCGTCACCAGCTGGGAAGCGGTGCGAGGCAACAACATCTCGTTCGCCTCGTTCAAGCTCACCGAGAGCACCGACTACACCGACCCCACCAGCGCCGGGCGCATCCAGCCCGCCCGCTCGGCCGGCATCGTCCCCGGCGGCTACCACTTCGCCCGCCCCGGCGACGTCGCCGGGCAGGTCGCGCACTTCGCCGAGCAGCTGCACGCCGGCGGATTACTCGGCGGCGGCTCGCTCGCCCCGATGCTCGACATGGAAGCCGCGGAACTGCGGCCCGGCGCAGACGCGTTCGTCGGCGACTTCATCAGCCGCCTGCGCGCCGCCACCGGAGTCCGCAAGGTCCTGGTGTACGCGAACCTCGACTGGTTCACGCACGTGCTCGATCCGGGCCGCTGGATCGACGATGACGTACTGCTGTGGATCGCCCGATACAACGACGACCCCGGCAACCCCGGCTGGAGCCACCCGCGTCTCGCGGTGCACCAGCACACCCAGCACGGCACCGTTCCCGGAGTCGCGGGCAACGTAGACCGCGACGCCACCGTAGGCCCGTGGACGCTGGCGAACCTCACTGTCGACGGTTCCATCCCCGATCCCGCACCAGCACCGCCGCCGCCCCCGGCCGGTGGCGGGACCTACACCGTCCACTCGGGTGACACGCTTTCCGGCATCGCCGGGAAGTTCGGGACGACGGTGGCCGTGCTGGTCGCGTTGAACGCGATCAGCAATCCGAACCTGATCTACGCGGGGCAGACCCTCCGTCTCCCCGGCAGCGGTCCCGGAGTCCGCCGCTACCAGATCCGTCCAGGAGACACGCTCTCCGCCATCGCCGCACGCAACGGCACCACCGTGGGCGCGCTCGCCGCCCGCAACAGCATCGCCAACCCGAACCGCATCTACGCCGGGCAGTGGCTCGACCTGCCATGACCACCACCGGCCACGGGGGCGGCGGCACGCTGCTGCTCCTGGTCCTCATCGCCTGGGCGGCCTGGCACGGCGCCCGCGCGTTCGTCCGCGCCTACGAAGCGCTGAACGCACTCCCGCCCCGGCACCAGAAGGAGAATCAGATGTCCAACCGCACTCCGCTGCGCGTCACCGGCACGATCGTCGGCGGTGTCACCGCCCTGATCAACGGCCTGCTCGGTGCCGGCCTCGTCACCGCCGGGCAGGGCGACGCCGCCACCGGCGTGATTGCCGCCGTCGTCACCCTGCTGGCCGCGTTCGGGATCGTCGTGGGCACCGAGAAGCGCGTCACCCCGCTCGTGGACCCGCGAGACAACGACGGCAACCCTCTCACCCCCGACCTGCCCGCGTCCGAGGTCGAGTCCGGCGCCGCCCGTGCCTGACCCGAGCACTCAGAAGGCAACCGCCCCGGCAGCCGTGCTCACCGCTGCCGAAGTCCAGGCAGCCCGCTCCGCCGCTGTTGCTGCTCCGCCCTTCACACCCGCCCAGAGGGACCGCCTGACCGACATCTTCGCCCCGGCGGCCCGCCGCCTCACCCGCACCGGTTCCAGCCTGAACTGAACACGCGAAAGCCCCGGCACCCAATTTGGGTGCCGGGGCCCTTTTCTCGTCTGGTCAGGCGGCTGCTGCCTTCTTGACCTTCACCCGCCCGGCCGTCGTGCGATCCGGCACCGCCGCCGGTGCGCCCAGCCAGGTGAACGCGATCGCGTCCGTGTCGAAGCCAGCGCCCCTACGGGAGCGGAGCAGACGGGGCTGCACTACTGCCCGCAGCACTTCACGCTTCTGCTCAATCGGCAGCGTCGACCACACCGCGCGGGCCTGCGGGCCGATCATCGGCGCGAGAACCGGCGTGATCCGCACCTGCCGGGCACGAGCCTCCGCCGCCTCGATCTTCGGGCCCAGCTTCGCCTCGATCCGGGCAAGACGCTCCGGGCTGAGGTCGCCGTCAGCGGCCTTGTCGGTGAACCCGTCCAGCCGCGCACGCAACTCCCGGGCCTCCTTCATCGCGCTCCCCACGTCCGTGGCCTCCTGCTCGACCAGGAACAGCTCAGCAGCGTCCGGAGCCTCCAGGCGCGACAGCACTACCTCTTCGACGAACGCGTCCGTCATCGCCATGTCGCGTTCGACGTGGCCGTTCGGGCAGCGGTAGATCAGCGTGCCGCCCGGCTTGCGGGGGCCTGTCCCCTTGTCGCAGACGTCGCACCGGAGGATCCCGGACAGCATGTACCGCACCCGGTTGCCGTCACGAATCATCCGGCGGGCCGGGTCGCCGAGCTTCGCCACCACCTGCTCGTGCTCCTTGACCGTGATGATCGCGGGCCACTTCCCCTCGCCGATGACCTCGCCCCGGAACACCCGCAGCCCCGCCAATGCCGGATTGATCGCGATGTTGCGGACCTTCGACGTGTTCCACTCGCCAGGCAGAGGGTTCGCTGCCTCGCGCTCATTCATGATCTGCGCCACCTGGCTAGGCGAGTGCTCACGGAGCAGGGCCAGTGCGTCGTAAGTCGCCTCCCGCTGGTCCGGCGACAACGACTCGACGAACGTCGCCCAACGAACCGGGTCCCCCGACCAGTCGTGGAGCTTGCGCACCTGGTCCGCCCGCCAACGCTGCTCACGCGCACACGGGACACCCGCTTGATCAGGTCGGCCGCAATCACCCCGAGGTTGCCGGTCTCGATCGCGCGTTCCACGATCTCCCGGGCGATCGGCGCCTGCTCCGGGTCAATCTCCCGGTCCGCCTCGCCGGTCCGGGAGTCATACACGGTCCGCTGACCGTAAGACAGCGGACCAGCCCACAGCCTGTCCTCCGCACGGTCCGCAACTCCGCGCCGGACGCGTTTGCGGGTCTTCTCCGACTCCCGCTCGGCGTCCACCGCGTCCTCAGCTGAGCGCGGGAGTTCTCCCACGTCCACAGCAAATTCACCTCACCGACCGCGAGGAGCCGCAGCACCTCCTCGTAGTCCGCGCGGATCTCTGTCTCGTACCGGGAGCCGGACAGGTTGTTGTCCACCAACACCTTGACCACGACGATCCCGTACTGCTTGCAGAACTTCCGGCCGTATGCGATCTGCGACGACACCGACACCCGCCGGGCCTTCGTCGCATTCGAGGCCCGCGCATAGATCACCGCCCGCAACGGCGGCAGCTCCCCGGCAGCGCTCCGAGCCACCCTCTTCGTCAATCCCTTAGCCACAGCACAGCTCCCAGCAGTCCGCTGGTCTCAGGTCGCTGTCGGACCCCTCGTGTAGTCGATCAACCCTACCGTGTGCCTGGCCGCGCTGGACCTGCAATGCTGCAGGTCCAGCACCCTTTCTGATGTCATCCATGGCCAGCAACCTAAGTTGAAAGGCAGCTTTACCCGCGTTCTACGCGGGTAAGGAGGCCTTGACGGACTTCAGGAATCCGCCAGCACCACAGTCAACCGCCGGGCCCCCGGCATCCCGTCATCCGACCCCAGCGCCCGCTGAGCGTCCGACAGCACACTCCGGATCGCCAGGTACGTCTTGGGCTCCGCCCCCCGCAGCCCTTCCGACCCCGTCCAGATCAGCACGTGCTCCCCGGCCGGCAGCCACGACAGGTCCGTCAGCATGTCGTACAACGCGTCCAGATTGCGCCCGAAGTAGTCCGGAAAGGACATGGCCGCCGCGATCGCGTCCAGGATGCCCGGCTTGTCGAGCGTCCGGCTCCCGTCGACGTAGTGCGGGTAGGCGCCCCGCGCGAAGGCGTCGTCCGCGGCGGCCTTCGCCTCGCTGCCCGCCGTCATCGGCTCGGGTCCACGACGACGAACGACGCGTAGTGGTCGCCGGTGTAGAACAGCTCTTTCGCCTGGCCCGTGACGAGCCGGCGCGGGCCGCGGTCCTGGCTTTTCGGCGTTTTCACGGTGTACTCGTGGTAGTAGCCGGACTGCTTGCGCGGCAACACTTTCTCGCGATTCTCGAAGACGACGTCGTCGTTGCGGGGATACGGGTACGGCCCACCGGACTGGATCAGCTTCCACGTGTCCCGCGCCTGCGAAGGCAGGGTGGACAGCGCCTCGACGCGCAGCCCGGAGTCGGCGCCGGGCAGCTTCGCCCCGGACGCGCCACCGCTGACCGAGCTGGGCGAAGCCGGCGCCGAGGACGAAGAGGACCCGTCGACGGCGTTCTTGACCAGCCAGCCCCCGAACACCAGCACGAGGAGACCGACGAGTGCGGCGGTGATCCGCCTACGGTTGACCATGGTGCGCCAGCTTAGGAGGAGCGGCCGGGGCCGTCGTCGTCGCGGGCCGGGCCGAACCAGTGCGACAGCCGGCCCACCAGCTTGTCGATGGCCCAGGCGGCGAGCAGGCACAGCGGCACCACCACGACCATGACCAGCACGAACTGCACCGGGAACCACGCCTGGGCGAGCCACAGCTCGACCCCGTCCCACCAGTCGGCCAGCCCGTTGAACACGAGTGTGAGCCTACGCGCGCTGTGCTGCGTCGGCGCGCCCAGGGGCGGTAGGTTGCAGGCATGTTCGCCGTTTATGCGAAGGAACCCAACGCCGATTCCCCGCTCGACTCGCTGGTCGTCGGCGAACGGCCGGAGCCCGAGGTGCCCGAAGGCTGGGTCCGCGTGCACGTCAAGGCCGCGAGCCTCAACATGCACGACCTGTGGACGCTGCGCGGGGTCGGGATCAAGCCGGAGCAGTTCCCGATGATCCTCGGCTGCGACGGCGCCGGGACCCTCGACGACGGCTCCGAGGTCGTCATCCACGCCGTGGTGAACGCCCCCGGCTGGCAGGGCGACGACACCCTGGACCCGAAGCGGACGCTGCTCACCGAGAAGCACCAGGGCACGATCGCCGACCAGGTGATCGTCCCGGCCCGCAACGTCGTGCCGAAGCCGGCCGGGCTGAGCTTCGCCGAAGCCGCCACCATGGGCACCGCCTGGCTCACCGCGTACCGGATGCTGTTCGTGAAGTCCGGGCTCCGCCCCGGCCAGACGATGCTGGTGCAGGGCGCTTCCGGCGGGGTGTCGACCGCGCTGATCGCGCTCGGCCGCGCCGCCGGGTTCCGCGTCTGGGTCACCGGCCGCAGCGAGGACAAGCGCGCGCTGGCCGAGAGCGTCGGCGCGCACCGGACGTTCGAGTCCGGCGCGCGGCTGCCGGAGCGGGTCGACGCGGTGTTCGAGACCGTCGGCAAGGCCACCTGGTCGCACACGCTCAAGTCGCTCAAGCCGGGCGGCATCGTCGTCGTGTCGGGCTCCACCAGCGGGCCGGACCCGGCGGCGGACCTGCAGCGGGTGTTCTTCCTCCAGCTGCGCATCGCCGGCTCCACCATGGGCACCCGCGACGAGCTCGCGGACCTGCTGAGCTACCTCGACCTGAAGGGCATCAAGCCCCACATCGGCAGCGAGCTGCCCTTCGAGGCCGCGGCCCAGGGGTTCCGCACGATGCTCGACGGGGAGACCGCGGGCAAGATCGTCTTCACGCGCTGAGTCACCGAACGCGCCCTGGCCTGAGCCCGGCTTCCACCGATGGCCCAGGCCAGGGGCCTTTTACGCGACGTTTCGTGAACCGTCAACACCCCGAGTTCGCAATCGGCTTGTTACCCCCGAAGTTCCACCAGAAGTCGACCTTCGGCGGTTAACCTGTAAGACATGACCGCGACGAAGCGGCCCGCACCCGCTGTCCGCGGCGGCCGGCCCAGCAGCGAACCGGACCCGATCCGGGTCTCCTTCCGGCGTTTCGCCGGGGTGCGCACCCGCGTGCTCGAGGTGGGCCCGCCCGTGGCCGAGGCCGAGGCACCCAAGCGCACCCGCAAACGCCCGGCCGACAAGCCACGCGCGCCCCGGCTCGTCCTCCTCCACGGCTACTGCGACAGCGCCGACACCTGGCGTCCCGTGCTGGCCGAATTCGCCGCGGCGGGCGTCGCCGCGATCGCGGTGGACCTGCCCGGCTTCGGCGACGCGCAGCCGCTGCGGCCCGGCCCGATCCTGCCGCAGCTCGACGCCTTCACCGCCGCGGTGGTGCGCGAGCAGGCCGTGCTCGGCTCGGTGGTGCTGGCGGGCAACTCCCTCGGCGGCACGATGAGCCTGCGGGCGGCGCAGAACCCGCGGCTGCCGATCGCGGGCGTCGTCTCGATCGCCGCGCCCGGGTTCGTCGACTCGTGGCTGGTCCGCACTGTCGCGCGCAACCCGTTGCCGCTGCGCCTGTTCTCCGCGCTGCCCGTGCCCGTGCCGGGCTTCGTGGTCCGCGCGGTGGCCGAGCAGGTCGTCCCGCGGCTGCTGTACGCCGACGCGGCCGCGGCCGACGTCAGCCAGGTCCGGCGCTTCACCACGCTCTTCCCCGACTACCGCGCCACCACCAGCCGGCTCGAGGAGGCCCGTCAGCTCGTCGCCGAGCTGGCGGACGCCTACCAGCTCGACCGCGTCCAGGTGCCGCTGCTCGTGGTGGCCTGTGGCAAGGACAAGCTGGTCACGTCGGCGTCCGGGCGCCAGCTGCACACGCTGGTCCCGCACAGCCGGCTGCTGGTGCGCGAGGACTGGGGCCACTGCCCGCAGCTCGACGACCCGCCGGAGATCGCGGAGCTGCTCACGTTCTTCGCGGCCGGCGCGATCCGCATGACGGGCGCGAAGGACCAGCCCGGCACCCCGGCGGTCGCGAGTGAGGACACCGCGGCGGGCTGAACGGGCATCATCGGCGCCGTCACAGTCCGGCATCGATGACATAGGGGACACCGCCTAGTACGGTGCGCTGCCAGAGCCCGTTGACCCGGGCTCTCTTCGCAACCGTATGAGGAGACACCGATGTCCGCTCCCCGCATCCTGGGCACAGGCTCCGGGATATTCCGGCGCAAACCCATCGAGGAAATCGACACCAGCGCCGCCGGCGGTCTGCAACGGACGCTCGGTCTTCGCCAGCTGACGGCGATCGGCGTCGGCGGCATCATCGGCGCCGGGATCTTCTCGCTCGCGGGCGCGGTCGCCAACAAGACCGCGGGCCCGGCCGTGCTGATCTCGTTCCTGATCGCGGGCATCGCGAGCGCGGCGGCCGCGTTCTCCTACGCCGAGTTCGCCGGGCTCATCCCGCGCGCCGGCTCGGCGTACACCTACGGCTACGCGGTGCTCGGCGAGATCGTCGGCTGGTTCATCGGCTGGGACCTGCTGCTGGAGTACACCGCGATCGTGTCGGTGGTGGCCATCGGCATCTCGGGCTACTTCAACGACCTGCTCGGCTTCCTGCACGTCTCGCTGCCACAGTGGATGCTCGGCGCGCCCGGGACGGAACCCGACGGGGTCGCGTCCGGCTCCTACAAGGTGAACCTGTTCGCGGTGCTGCTGTGCCTGATCATCGCGTTCGTCCTCAACCAGGGCATGAAGAACGCCGCGCGGTTCGAGACGCTGCTGGTGTACCTCAAGGTCGCGCTCGTGCTGCTGGTGATCGTGGTCGGCGCGTTCCACATCAAGACGGGCAACTACAGCAACTTCTTCCCGTTCGGCCTCAGCGGCGCGTTCACCGGCGCCGCGACGGTGTTCTTCGCCGTTTTCGGGTATGACGCGATGTCCACCGCCGCCGAGGAGTCGAAGGACTCCCAGAAGCACATGCCGAAGGCGATCCTGTACTCGCTGGCGATCTCGATGGTGCTGTACGTGCTGGCCTGCCTGGTGCTCACCGGCATGGTGAACTTCAAGGACATCGACCCGGAAAGCGCGTTCTCCAGTGCTTTCGCGTCCGTCGGCCTGGGCTGGCTGGGCGCGGTGATCGCGGTCGGCGCCATCATCGGCATCCTGACCGTGCTGTTCACCTTCCTGATGGGCGCCACCCGAGTCGGCTTCTCCATGAGCCGCGACGGCCTGCTGCCGAAGTGGTTCTCCGGCACCCACAAGGTGCGCCAGGTGCCGCACCGGATGACCTGGGTCCTCGGCATCGCGTCCGCGGTCATCGCCGGCGTGCTGCCCATCGAGGAGGCCGCGGAGCTGACCAACATCGGCATCCTGCTGGCGTTCGTGGTGGTCTGCATCGCGGTGGTCGTGCTGCGGTACAAGCGCCCCGAACTGCCCCGCACGTTCAAGACGCCGGGCATGCCGGTGGTGCCGATCATCGGCGTGGTGTTCTCGCTCTGGCTGATCACGTTCCTCCAGTGGCAGACCTGGCTCCGCTTCGCCATCTGGTTCGTCATCGGCATGGTCATCTACTTCGGCTACAGCCGGCGGCACTCGGTGCTGAACCGCCCGGCGGAATCGGAGACGGGGTCTGAGTCCACTTCGGACTGACGTCTTCTGCCTGCTTTGGCGGGGAAGGGCCGCCCTCGGAGTTTCCGAGGGCGGCCTTTTCCGTCTGTGTGGTCGAGCCGCGCTCGCCTCTCGCCGCACAAGCAAGGCAAGTCGCACTCGCCCGGCACGCGGGTTGGGCGGGCCGCGTTCGTCCCGGCAGGTCAGCGGAGGCGGTCGAGCCGTTCGGCGGCGGTGCGGGCCTCGCCGCGGAGGCGTTCGAAGATCGAGGCCGCCGAGCCCTCGGTGGTGAGGGGGTAGGTCTGGCCGGCCCACAGGGACATCGCCTCGGGGTCGTCGGCCTTGGCCGCGGCCGCGCGGATCGGCTTGCTCAGGTGGTGCAGCTGCGGGTACGCGGCCGGCGCGTGGGCGGACAGGTCGCTCAGCACGCGGTTCACCAGGCCCCGCGCGGGGCGGCCGCTGAACGCGCGCGTGAACGCCGTCGCCCGGTTCGCCTCGGCCAGCACGCGACGGTACGGGCCCGCCGTCCCGGCCTCGTCCGCCTGCAGGAACACCGTGCCCAGCTGCGCGGCGGAAGCCCCGGCGGCGAGCACGGCCGCGACGTCGGCACCGTGCACCAGCCCGCCCGTCGCGATCAGCGGGAGGCTCGTGCGCGCACCGATCAACCGCAGCAGCGCGAGCAGGCCGTACTGCTCGCCGCCCGCCGGAACGGTCGCGTCGTCGGTGAACAGCCCGCGGTGCCCGCCCGCCTCGAAACCCTGTACCACCAACGCATCTGCGCCGCGCGCGGCCGCGAGGTCGGCCTCCTCCGGGCTGGTCACCGTGACCGCGACCCGGCTGCCGGCCTCGTGCACCCGGTGCACCTCCGCCGACGTCGGCGCCCCGAAGGTGAACGACACCACCGGCACCCGCCGCGCCACCACCAGATCGAGCTTGGCCGCGTACTCGTCGTCGTCCCAGCGCGGCTCCCCCGGCTCGACGCCGTAACGCAGCGCCTCGGTCAGCATCCGCTCGCGGTGCGCCGTGAGGTCCACCACCGAACGACTGCCCGGCACGAACAGGTTGACGCCGAACCGCCCGCCCGTCAGGTGCGCGGTGTGGGCGATCTTGGCCTCCAGCGTCTCCGCCGCGAGGTACCCCGCGGCGAGGAACCCGAAGCCACCGGCCGCGGTGACCGCGGCGACCAGCTCGGGCGTGGTGGGACCGCCCGCCATCGGCGCCACGATCACCGGGAAATCGAGATCTTCGAACATGCCCGCGAGCCTAGCCCGCGGCACGAAACGGGCATCTGCCCCTAGATTCCCCTGCGGGCTGGCCCACACCTCGCGCCATCGACAGCGAACCGAAGCGCTGCTTGTTTCCCTTCCAGCCACCGAGAACCGGCCATGCCGAGGGTGCCGGCGGGTTAGGCTGCGTCATGACCGCTGACCTCGAGCACACCCGCGCGCTCGCCCTGCAGGAGAACGGGCTCGCGACCATCGCCACCGTCCGGGCGGACGGCACCGTGCACGCGTCGATCGTCAACGCCGGCCTGATCGACGACCCGGTGACCGGCGCCCCGTCCATCGGGTTCGTCGCCCGCGGGGACGCGCACAAACTGACGCTGCTGCGCCGCGCCGGCCACGCGACGATCACCTTCCGCCGCGGCTGGGACTGGGCCTCGGTAACCGGCGCGACCCACGTGATCGGCCCGGACGACCCGGACCCGGCCTTCGACCCGGCCGGCCTGCCGGAACTGCTGCGCACGGTCTTCAAAGCCGCCACTGGCACCCACGACGACTGGGCCGAGTACGACCGCGTGATGGCCACCGAACGCCGCGCGGCCGTTTTCGTCAGCGCGGACCGGATCATCCGCAACCGCTGAGCCCACAGGGACACCAAGACGCGCCAGGACGCGCGGACCGGACCGGCGATCCCCCGCTCGCCATGGCTTCCCTGTGCCATGCCCGTCGTGTCCGGCCCACGCAGCCCGGCATGGCATGGCACAGGGAAGCCATCACACCTCGCGAAACCCCTGAACCGACCGTCCACACAACACAACACCACGGCCCCACCAGCACACCCGGAGACAGCTCCGCACGGCGGGCGCACCCCCACCGCAGCCGCCCTCAGACGAGACGGCCCAGCAGTTCCGAGGGCACCACACGGACCGGAAATGGTTTCCGGGCCTCGAAAACCTCGTCCACCGCGGCCTTCGCCACCTGCTGGTAGACGCCGTCGCCGTCCAGTTCGAACACTGCCAGCGCCGGTTCCCCCGGGTCGACGACCCAGTAGCTCGGCACGCCGAGGCGCTCGTAGACGGCCTTTTTCGTGTTGAGGTCGTGGATGGCGGTGCTGGGCGAGAGCACCTCGACCGCGAGCACCGGTGGCTCCGGGAGGTCCAGTTCGGTGAAGCCCTCGTCGCGCCCGACCAGCAGGTCGGGCTGCAGCTCTAGATGGTCTCCGATGCGTACCGCGAACGGTGCCCCGGCGACGAAGTACCCGAGCGGACAGGCCTCGTCGAGCACGGGGTACAGCCGGTAGGCGATGGTCTGGTGTCTCAGCCCGGGTGCGGGGCTCACGACCAGCACCCCGTCGATGAGCTCACGGCGGCGGCCGTCATCCGGCGTCTCCTCGAGGTCGTGCACCGTCATGGGGCCCGCCCCCTCGGGGCGCCGGGTATCCGTCATGACCGTCATGGTGCTCTCCTTTCGTCGGTCACACCAGAGGAGACCAAGAGGCACCGACAAGAAAGCCGCCCGCGGGCCGGCGGGCGGCTTCCTTCACTCGAACGTGTGAGCGAACGCGTTATTTCTTGCTCTTGCCGGTGTCCTCAGTGGACAGTGCCGCGACGAACGCCTCCTGCGGCACCTCCACGCGGCCCACGGTCTTCATCCGCTTCTTGCCTTCCTTCTGCTTCTCCAGCAGCTTCCGCTTCCGCGAGATGTCACCGCCGTAACACTTCGCCAGCACGTCCTTGCGGATCGCGCGGATGGTCTCGCGCGCGATGATCCGCGAGCCCACCGCCGCCTGGATCGGGACCTCGAACTGCTGGCGCGGGATCAGCTGGCGCAGCCGCGTCGCCATCCGGTTGCCGTACGCGTACGCGGCGTCCTTGTGCACGATGGCGGAGAAAGCGTCCACCGTCTCGCCCTGCAGCAGGATGTCGACCTTCACCAGCTCCGACGGCTGCTCGCCCGCCTCTTCGTAGTCCAGCGACGCGTAGCCGCGCGTACGCGACTTCAGCGTGTCGAAGAAGTCGAAGATGATTTCCGCGAGCGGCAGGTTGTAGCGCAGCTCCACGCGGTCCTCGGACAGGTAGTCCATGCCGAGCAGCTGGCCGCGCTTGGTCTGGCACAGCTCCATGATCGTGCCGACGAACTCCGCCGGCGCCAGGATGCTCACCTTGGACACCGGCTCGTACACGTCCGCGATCTTCAGCCCGGTCGGCCAGTCCGACGGGTTGGTGACCACGACCTCGCTGCGGTCCTCCAGCACCACCCGGTACACGACGTTCGGCGCCGTGGAGATCAGGTCGAGGCCGAACTCGCGCTCCAGCCGGTCGCGCGTGATCTCCAGGTGCAGCAGGCCGAGGAAGCCGCAGCGGAAGCCGAAGCCCAGCGCCACGGACGTCTCCGGCTCGTAGGCCAGCGCGGCGTCGTTCAGCTGCAGCTTCTCCAGCGCCTCGCGCAGCTCCGGGTAGTCCGAGCCGTCGACCGGGTACAGCCCGGAGTAGACCATCGGCTTCGGCTCGCGGTAGCCCGCCAGCGCCTCGGTCGCGCCGTGGCGCTCGGACGTGACGGTGTCGCCGACCTTCGACTGGCGGACGTCCTTCACCCCGGTGATCAGGTAGCCCACCTCGCCGACGCCGAGGCCCTTGCTGGGCTTCGGCTCGGGCGAGATGATCCCGACCTCCAGCAGCTCGTGCGTGGCGCCGGTGGACATCATCCGGATCTTTTCGCGCGGCGTGATCTTGCCGTCGACCACCCGGATGTAGGTCACGACGCCGCGGTAGGTGTCGTAGACCGAGTCGAAGATCATCGCCCGCACGGGCGCGTCGGAGTCGCCGACCGGCGCCGGGACCTGCTTGACGACCTCGTCGAGCAGCGGGCCGACGCCCACGCCGGTCTTCGCCGAGACCCGCAGCACGTCGCCCGGCTCGCAGCCGATGATGTGCGCGATCTCGCCCGCGTACTTGTCCGGGTCGGCCGAGGGCAGGTCGATCTTGTTCAGCACCGGGATGATCGTGAGGTTGTTCTCCAGCGCCAGGTACAGGTTGGCCAGGGTCTGCGCCTCGATCCCCTGCGCCGCGTCCACCAGCAGGATCGCCCCTTCGCACGCTTCGAGCGCGCGGGACACCTCGTAGGTGAAGTCGACGTGGCCGGGGGTGTCGATCATGTGCAGCACGTGGTTCTGGCCGTCCACCTGCCAGGGCAGGCGGACGTTCTGGGCCTTGATCGTGATGCCGCGCTCACGCTCGATGTCCATCCGGTCGAGGTACTGAGCGCGCATAGCCCGTTCCTCGACGACACCGGTGAGCTGCAGCATGCGGTCCGCCAGCGTCGACTTGCCGTGGTCGATGTGGGCGATGATGCAGAAGTTGCGGATGAGCTCCGGCGGCGTGAAGGTGGTGTCGGCGAACGTCTTGGGCGCTGTCACTCGTGTGGTCCTCGGGAACGTCGTTCGGGGTTGGCCACCTTCCATGGTCCCATGGAGCTCCGGGTGCGGGTGGGGGTCATCCCCGATGCGAGGCCACCGTGACTCGTGGTGACCTCGAAGTATGAGTACTTCGCACCAGCCCGCGCCGGTTCCACGGACCGCCACGGGCACTTTCGACACCGCCCTCCACCGGGCGTTCGGTCACCCGGCCGGGCTGCTCGGGCGCCTGGGCGGCTGGGTCATGGCGCGCGGCAACGCCGCCACCGAGCACCGCGTCGTCGACCTCGCCCGGCTGGAGCCGGACGAAACCGTGCTGGTCGTCGGCCCCGGCCCCGGGGTCGGCCTCGACGCCGCCAGCCGGCTGGCGGGCGAGGTCATCGGGGTCGAGCCGTCGGCCGAGATGCGCGCCCTGTGCCTCGAGCGCTGCGACGACCGCGTGGAGCTGCGCGACGGCTCGGCGGCCCGGACCGGGTCGGCCGACGACTGCGTCGACGTGGTCCTGACGGTCAACAACGTCGAGTTCTGGGAAGACCGCGCGGCCTCGTTCGCCGAGCTGTTCCGGATCCTCCGCCCGGGCGGCAGGCTCCTGCTCTCGGCGCACGAGAAGTGGCTGCCCGTGTCCCGCCACGAACTGGCCGACGAGGCCGCCGCCGCGGGCTTCACCGACCTGCAGACGTGGACCTGGGAGCCGCCGGGCTTCGCCGGGCTGGCGGCCCAGCTGAAGGCCCTCAAGCCCGCCTGACGGCATCCTCCGTGACAGCGGATCAGCGCGGGTCGGTCCGGAGCGGATGGCCGGACGGCACCTCCACCAGCACGATGCGCGTGCCGTCGGGATCGGCGATCCAGGCCTCGTCCAGGCCCCACGGCTCCCGCTGCGCGCCGCGGACCGGCGTGACGCCGCGTCCCGCCAGCTCGGCCAGCGTGGCCGGCAGGTCGCGGACCTGCAGCCACAGCACGATGTCGGGCGTCGGCCCGGCCTCGGCCCGCCCGACCACCTCGATCGACCCGCCGCCGGCGAAGAAGACGGTGCCGCCGGGAAACTCCTTGTCGATCGCGAGCCCCAGCGTGTCGCGGTAGAACGCGGTGGCGGCGTCCAGGTCACGAGGGTGGATCAGCACCCGGCTGCTCAGTACTTCCATGGTTACTCCCTACCCGAGTGGTTCAGGCCACCGCAATCGCGGCGATGCCGGCCAGCACCACCAGCGAGCCGACCAGCCGGCGCGCGGCGTTGCGCTCGCCGAGCACCAGCCACGCGGCGACGCCGCCCACCACGATCGACAGCTCACGCGCCGGGGCGACCAGGCTGACCGGCGCGATCCGCAGCGCGTACAGCACCAGCAGGTACGCCGCCGGCGACAACAGCCCGACGATCAGCACCTCCTTGCGGTGCTCCCGCCACAGCCGCCCGACCTCGGCGCGGCCGCGGTACGCCGTCGGGGCCAGCAGCAGGCTCTGGCCGATCGCGCCGCCGCCGAAGTAGACGATCGGCGGGACGGCCAGCGTCGTCACGGAGTGGGCGTCCCAGAGCGTGTACGCGGCGATGACGGCGCCGGTGAGCACGCCGTAGAAGACGCCGGCGCGGCGCGCGGCCCGGTCCGCCGTGCCGCCGCCGATGCTGATCACCAGCACGCCGGCGACCACGAGGAACGCCCCGATCAGGCCCAGCACGCCGGGGTGCTCGTGCAGCACGAGGACGGCGGCGAGCACGGACAGCAACGGACCGGTGCCGCGCGCGAGCGGGTAGACGATCGACAGGTCGCCGACGGTGTAACCGCGCTGCAGCACGATGCCGTAGGCGATGTGCATCACGGCCGTCACCGCGGCGGCGACCAGCCAGCTCCACTGTGGACGTTCCGGCTCGACGACGAGCGCGACGATCACCGCCGGCAGCATCGCGACGGCCGAAACGGTGTAGTAGAGCCAGACGAAGCGCGGCCCGCCGAAGGTGACGCGCTTGGCGGCGAGGTTCCACGCCGCGTGCACGAAGGCGGCGACGAGGACGAGCGACAGAGCTGTGGTGTTCACCGGACCCCTTAGGGGTCTTCCGCACGCGCGGAAGACCGGGTCCTCCAGGCTTTTGTCCCGTCAGATGAACGGCAGGACTTCCGGACCCGCCGATGGTGCCGCTCGGACCGGTCCCACCGGCCCTCGTTGTGGGGTGGACCCGCCGGGGCGGGCCGCGGGCCGGTGGCGGAACCCTAGGCACTAACGTCCTCCACCGTAACCGAACCGATCACCGCGGGCCGCCCGCAGGGGTCCGGAGCAGGGCTGTTAGGCTTTCTCGCTGTTGCCGTGCGGCATTCCGTCATGGAGGAAACCCGGCCGCGCCCCTCGCGGGCGCACGGGGCCACTTTCGACTTTCGACGCGGCAGCGAACTCACCGAGAGACACAAGGAGCGCCCCCGTGGCCAACATCAAGTCCCAGATCAAGCGCATCACCACCAACGAGAAGGCCCGCCAGCGCAACCTGGCGATCCGGTCCTCGGTGAAGACCGCGATCCGCAAGTTCCGCGACGCCGCCGACTCGGGCGACAAGGCCAAGGCCGTCGAGGCGCAGCGCGACGCCGCCAAGAAGCTGGACAAGGCCGTCACCAAGGGCGTCATCCACGCCAACCAGGCCGCGAACAAGAAGTCCGCGATCGCGAAGCGCGTGAACTCGCTCTGATTTTCGGTTCTTCCTTCGGAGGGGCCCGGTGACCAGTGGTCGCCGGGCCCCTTTCGCGTGTCCGGGGGTACTTCGTCCTGGGGTCGGAACCCGGGCGTCCGGGCCGCCTCGGAACGAGCAGGGTCAGTCTGGGCCCGTAGGCGGGGTCAGCGTTCGCCCTTGGCGGCGACGACCTCGGTGACCGCGCGTTCCAGCGCGTAATCCGCGTCGGCGGCGGCGCCCTTGACCTCGGCGTTCAGGCGGGCCACCACGCGCATCGCGGTGGCGAGGCCGTCCTGGCCCCAGCCGCGGGACTGGCCCTGCGCCTTGCGGATCTTCCACGGCGGCATGCCCAGCTCGCCCGCCATCTGGTTCGGGTTGCCACGGCCCGCCGCCGAGACGCGCGCGACGGTGCGGACCGCGTCCGCCAGCGCGTCGGCGACCAGGACGTGCGGGACACCCAGCTGCATCGCCCAGCGCAACGACTCCAGTGCCGCCCCGCGGTCGCCCGACACGGCCTTCTCCGCCACTGCGAAGCCGGTCACGTCGGCGCGGCCGGTGTGATAGCGGCGGACCGCCTGCTCGTCCACCACGCCCCCGGCGTCGGCGACCAGCTGCGTCGCCGCGGAGGACAGCTCGCGCAGGTCCGAGCCGACGGTGTCGAGCAGAGCCATCACGCCCGCGGCGTCGATCTTCCCGCCGGAGCGGCGCACTTCGTTGCGCACGAACGACTCGCGCTCGGCGGGCTTCGTCAGCTTCGGGCACTCGATGATCTCCGCGCCCGCCTTTTTCAACGCCGCGGGCAGCGCCTTCGCCGCCTTGCTCCGGCCCCCGCCGCTGTGCACGACGACCAGCACGATGCCGTCCGCCGGCGAAGCGATGTACGCCAGCACGGCGTCGGCCAGGTCCTGCGAAATGTCCTGCGCCGAGTCCAGGACGATCACCCGACCTTCGCTGAACAGCGAAGGACTCACCAGCTCGGCCAGCACCGGCGGTGTGAGTTCGGACACCCGGTTGCGCGTCAGATCGGCCGTCGGGTCGGCCGCCCTCGCGGCGTCCAGCGCGGCCCGGACGGCCCGTTCGATGAGCAGTTCTTCCTCGCCGATGACGAGCTGGAGCGGCGCGGGGGCGGTGGTCACCCGGCCATCCTCTCACCCGTCCGGCGGCAGGCCCGCCCCGGTGATGTGGGCGGGCACCGTGGCACGAGGCGATCACCATGTCGTACGGTGTAGCCGAGGCAGCGCCCGCGACGGCGCGCCGACAATCGAATACCGCTCATCCAGAGGGGCAGAGGGAACGGCCCGACGAAGCCCCGGCAACCGGCGTACAGCCTGTCATCCCGCGATCGCGGGATAGCTGACGACCACGGTGCCAATTCCGGCCCGCTTCGGCGGGGAAGATGAGGAAGGAACCTCGTGATGACCGTTACCCTCGGAACGACCTCCGCCAGCAAGACCGTGGACCTGGGTCCCGCCGTCGAGCTGGTGTCGAAGGAAGAGGGCCACCGGCAGCCGCTCGCCCCGGAGTTCGTGTCCGCCGAGGACTTCTCGCCGCTCGAGGTCGCCTACGACTTCGGCCGCGTGCGCCGCGAGGACATCGAAGCCGGGCCGAACAACATCTGGCGCTACAAGAAGCTCCTGCCCGTGCCCTCGAACGTCGAGGAGATCCCCAACACCGAGCCCGGCGGCACCCGCCTCGTGCGCGCCGACCGGCTCGCGAAGGCGCTGGGCCTCAAGAGCCTGTGGGTCAAGGACGATACCGGCAACCCGACACACTCGTTCAAGGACCGCGTGGTCGCCGTCGCGCTGGCGGCCGCCCGCGAGTTCGGCTTCGAGGTGCTGGCCTGTCCGTCCACCGGCAACCTGGCCAACGCGGTCGCCGCCGCGGCCGCGCGCGCCGGCTGGCAGTCGGTGGTGCTGGTCCCGAAGACGTTGGAGCGGGCCAAGATCCTCACCACCGCGGTGTACGACGGCGCGCTGATCGCGGTGGACGGCAACTACGACGACGTCAACCGCCTCGCCACCGAGCTGGCCGCCGAGCACGCTTCGTGGGCGTTCGTGAACGTCAACGTCCGCCCCTACTACTCCGAGGGCTCGAAGACGCTCGCCTTCGAGGTCGCCGAGCAGCTCGGCTGGCGCATCCCCGAGCAGATCGTGGTCCCGATCGCCTCCGGTTCGCAGCTGACCAAGGTGGACAAGGGATTCCGCGAGCTCGGCCAGCTCGGCCTGGTGGAAGCCAGCCCGTACAAGGTGTTCGGGGCCCAGGCCACCGGCTGCTCCCCCGTCTCGGCGGCGTTCCGCGCCGGCCACGACGTGGTCCAGCCGGTGAAGCCGGACACCATCGCCCGCTCGCTCGCGATCGGCAACCCGGCCGACGGCCCGTACGTGCTCGACGTGGTCAACCGCACCGGCGGCGCGATCGAGGACGTCAGCGACGAGGAGGTCGTGGAGGGCATCCGGCTGCTCGCGCGCACCGAGGGCATCTTCACCGAGACCGCGGGCGGCGTCACCGTCGCCACCGCGAAGAAGCTGGTGGAGACCGGCAAGCTCGACCCCGACGCCGAGACCGTGCTGCTCATCACCGGCGACGGCCTCAAGACGCTGGACGCCGTCGAGGGCCGCATCGGCCCGAAGGCGACCGTGCCGCCGTCCGCCGCAGCGGTCAGCAAGGCACTCGGCTTCTGAGCCCTTCCCCACGGCGGTGAAGGACTCCTTGCCTACCTTGAGAGTAGGCAAGGAGTCCTTCACTACAGGCGCACGACCTAGCGGGGTGGCCCACGGGCCTCGCCACGGCGGGCGATCGCCGGCCCGCCCGCACCGGGCAGCACCGCGGTGTCACCGTCCACGTCGGTCCGGGTCACCAGCGCGCCCAAGGTCTTCAGCACGTCCATAGTGGACTGGCTCGGGTGGCCGTAGCTGTTGCCCGCGCCCACACTCACCAGCGCCGCCCGCGGCGCTGCCGCCGAAAGGAAGCCCGGCACCGAGAACCTCGAGCCGTGGTGCGGCACCTTCAGCACGTCGGCCCGCAGGTCCGCGCCTTCCGCCAGCAAGTCGGCCTGCGCGGCCAGTTCCACGTCTCCCGGCAGCAGCACCCGGCCCGCGGGTGTCTCCGCCCGCAGCACGACCGAGCTGTTGTTGATCATCGTGCCGTCCTGCTCCGCGGGCGAGCGCGCCGTGACGTAGCGCGGGCCGAGCACGTCGAGCGCGAGCCCCGGCCAGGACAGCCGCTGCCCCTGGCTCAGTTCCAGCAACGGCACGCCCCGGCGCGCGGCCTCGCGTGAGACCTGCTGCCACGCCCAGCCCGGAGCGCGGCCGGGCCCGATCGCGATCGCCCCGACGGCCCGGCCCTCGAACACCGACGCCAGCCCGCCGGTGTGGTCGGCGTGCAGGTGCGACAGCACCACCAGCGGCACCCGGTCGACCCCGAGCCGCCGCAGGCATTCGTCGACCGGCCCCGGCTCGGGCCCGGTGTCGACGACCACCGCCCGCCCGGGCTCGGCGGTGGCCAGCACCAAGGCGTCGCCCTGCCCGACGTCGCACTCCACCATCGCCCAGCCCGGCGGCGGCCAGCCCGGCGCGAGCACCCGGGCCGGCACGACGGTCAGCAGCACCGCGACCAGCGCGACGGCGACCAGCAGCCGCACCCGCCGGAACCGCAGCGCGAAGACCACGACGGCCAGCAGCGCGGCCGCGCAGAGCCCGCCCCACCAGCCACCGGGCCAGGCGAGCACGGCCCCCGGCGCGCGGGCGCCGTGCCGGGCCACGGTGATCAGCCAGCGCGCCTCGGGATCGGCCAGGTGGACCAGCAGGCGCCCGGCGCCGGGCCACCACGGGCCGACGACGGTGGCCAGCACGCCGAGCACCGTCACCGGCGCCACGACCGGCGCGGCCAGCACGTTCGTGATCACCGAGACCAGGCTCACCGTGCCCGCCATGCCCGCGATCACGGGCGCCGTGACGACAAACGCCGCGAGCGGCACCGCGAGCCCCTCCGCGTACCCGGGCGGAATTCCCCGGCGTACCAAGGAATCCGCCCAGCGTGGCGCGAGCAGAACCAGCCCGGCCGTGGCCAGCGCCGAAAGCGCGAACCCGAAGTCCGTCGCCATCGCCGGGTCCCACGCCACGAGCAGGCACACCGCGAAGGCGAGCGCGGGCAGGGCGGACCCTCGCCGTCCGAGTGCCAGCGCGAGCAGCCCGACCCCGCCCATCAGCCCGGCCCGCAGCACACTCGGCGCCGGGCCGACGAGCACGAGGAAACCGAGCAGGCACGAGCCCGCCGCGACCGCCGACAGCCGCGGGCCGGCACGCAGCAGGCGGAACAGCAAGAGGACCGCGCCGCAGACCACGGCGACGTTTCCGCCGCTCACCGCCATCAAGTGGGTGAGCCCGGACTCCTTGAACTCGCGCTCGACCTGTTGCGGCAGCGCGGTCGTGTCGCCCAGCACCAGGCCTGGCAGCAGGCCGGCGGGCTCGTCCGGGAGCACCGTGCACAGCCGGTGCAGCCCGGACCGCAGCGCCGCGGCCGCGCGTTGCCACCACGGCGCTTCGCCGATGCCGGCCGGAGCGTCGCGCACGAACAGCACCGCCACCGTCAGGTCGCCGCCGCGCGCCGGGGCCAGCCGGCCGGACGCCGTCACTTCCTGGCCGGGCAACAACTCCGCCCACCCGGCGGCGGGGGCGAGCAGTTGCACCTGCCCGGTGGACGCGGCCGGCTGACCGTCCACTGTGGCCGATCGCACCCCGGTTTCGACGACCACGGACCGCGTTCCTGCCTGCTGGTCGGCGTATCCCGCGCTGTGGATCGGCCGCGGCCGCTCGGTGACCTCCACGCGCAGGACGGCGGCCCGCCCCTGCTGCGCCGCCGTCCCCAAGGCGTCCTGCTCGACGGCCCGGATCCGCAGCGCACCAGGGCCGGCCACGACCAGCCCGAGCAGCAAGAGCGCACCCGCAGCCCCCAGCCAGCGTGCCCGGCCACGCACCAGCAGCACCACCGACAGGACCACCGCCACCGAGCCGGCCACGAGCGCGGCCCACCAGCCCAGCCGCAGCCCGGCGAGCGTTCCGCCCCAGGCGGCCACCGCGGCCGGGACCAGGCGGAAGTCCTGGCTGCGCCACGCCGGGACGACGTCGGTCTCGGTCATCCGACGCTCACCTGCTCGCGCAGCTTGTCGAACTTGCTGGAGCCGATGCCGTCGACGTCGCGGAGCTGCTCGACGCTGGTGAAGCCACCGTGCTGGGTGCGCCAGTCGATGATGCGCTGGGCCGTGACTTCGCCGACGCCGGGCAGGGTGTCGAGCTGCTCGGGGGTGGCCGAGTTGAGGTCGACCTTCCCGGGTGGCGCGCCGGCCCCGGCCGGGGCCGACTGGCCGGTCACCGTCACGCCGACCGCCAGTTGCTCGCCGTCAGTGAGCTTGCGGGCCAGGTTGAGGCCGGTCAGGTCGGTGCCCGGAGCCGCGCCGCCCGCCGCGCGCAGGGCGTCGTCGACCCGCGAGCCGGACGGGACCGTGATGAGCCCGGGCGTGCGCACCTGGCCGACCACGCTGATCACGAGCTTCCCGGAGCTGGGCGCCGCGGCCGAAACCTGCGCGCGGGCGCTCGGCAGCGGCGGCGGTGCCTCCGCCGCCGGCGCCCTGCCCCCGAAGATCGCGACCCCGGCCAGTATCACCGTCACGACGGCGGCGAACACCGCCGCGACGAGGACCCAGCGGCGGCCGAGCGGGCCGGGCGGGCCGGGCAGGACCCGCGAGCCGGGCCGGCCGGGGAGGGAGGTCCCGGCCGGCAGCCAGCGTCGCACGAGCCGGCCACCGGGCCCGACCGTCGTCGGGCCCGCGGCCAGCTGGTCGGCCAGCCAGGCGAGCCTGGCGTTGACGGGGGAGCCCGGGTCCCGGGCGGTCTGCTCGAACACACGATCGACGCTAGGGCGGGGGTGGTGGGTGCGCGAGGTCGGGTCGGCGGGTCTGTGGACAACCGGTCTCTTGGGGACAACTGGCCCCGGGGTGGGCGTCCGGCCGCCGTTTTCGTCGGTGTGGGGTGGGAGACTGGCCGGTCAGGACCCGTCCGCCCGCGACGGGTTTCCGCACCGACGCGGATTCCGGCCGGTGCCGGGCCGGCGGAAGGACCACGTCATGACCACCGACGAACAGCGGATCCGCACTCTCGTCGAGAGCTGGGCCGAAGCCGTCCACGCGGGCGACCTCCCCGGCGTCCTCCGGGACCACGCCGGCGACCTCGTGATGTTCGACGTCCCGCCGCCGCAGGAAGGCGTTCGCGGGATCGACGCCTACTCCGCGACCTGGCCGCCGTTCTTCGAGTGGCAGCGGGGAGCGTCGTTCGAAATCCTGGAGCTCGAGGTCACGGCGGGCAACGATGTGGCGTTCGCCTGGGCGCTCCTGCGCTGCGGCACCCCGCAGGACCCGCCCGGCGACCGGCTGCGGCTGACGCTCGGGCTGCGCAAGGAAGAGGGCCGCTGGCTGGTGACGCACGAGCACCACTCGTTCCCGCACACCGACTGAGAACCGTCCCAAAAGCAAGCGCGGCTAAGGCGCCCGCTGCACCACCACGCCGAGCACTCCCGGCCCGGTGTGCGCGCCGATCACCGCGCCGAGCTCCGAGACGACGCAGCCGCCCGAGCAGCCCGGGATCTTCTCCTCCAGGCGGTTCGCCAGCTCGACGGCGCGTTCCGGCGAAGCGAGGTGGTGCACGGCCAGTTCGACCGGCCCGTCGCCCGCGGCCTGGACGGCCAGCTCCACCAGGCGGCCCATCGCCCGGTTCATCGTGCGCACCTTCTCCAGCGGCAGGATGCGGCCGCCGGCCATGTGCAGCACCGGTTTCACCGCCAGCGCAGTGCCCAGCAGCGCCGCCGCCGGCCCGATCCGGCCGCCGCGGCGCAGGTGTTCGAGGGTTTCGACGACGAACAACGTCGACGAGCGCTGGGCCGCCTCGACCGCCGCCGCTTCGACCTCGGCCGGGGAGCCACCGCCGGCGGCCACGACAGCGGCGTGCAGGGCGGCGAAGCCCAGGCCCATCGCCGTGGTCCGCGAGTCGACCACGCGCACGCGGTCCTGGCCGACCTCCTGCGCCGCCAGCACCGCAGCCTCCCACGTGCCCGACAGCTCACGCGAGAGGTGCACGGACACCACGGAGCCGGCGCCCGCGGCCAGCGCCGCCCGGAACTCGGTGACGAACTCGGCGGGCGTCGGCCTCGACGTGGTGACGATCTTGCGCTCCCCCAGCGCCTCCGCGAGCGCCGCGGAGCTCATTTCCTTGCCATCGAGGGAAACCACGCCGTCGACGAGGACGTGCAGGGGCACCACCCGCACCGCGTGCCGCTCGGCGAAGCCCTCGGGCAGGTGGGCGGTGGAGTCCGTGACCACGGCGACCGACACGCCGTCAGCCTACGTCGCTCAGCGCCGGTGCCATCAGCTTCGCCATCGCTGCGCCGACCGCCGCGTGACCGGCCCAGCCCCAGTGCATGCCGTCCGGGTTTCCCGCGCCGCTCAACACGTGCTCGCCGACGACACCGGCCAGATCGAGCAGTGGGACGTCGGCGCGCGCGGCCCATGAAGCCATCGCCGCGGCCGCGCCCGGGCGCGCGGTGTGTACGCCGCCGTACGCGGCAGCGCGGTGTACTGACGGCAGCATCCCGAAGACCGGCAGCTCCGGCCGCAGCGCACGCAACGCGGCCACAGCCTGGTCGAGATAGTCCACCGTCAGCTTCGCGGGCAGGACCGCCGGACGACCGCGCAGCGCGACCGAAAGTTTCGGCTGCGCGGCGAGATAGGCGCCTCGGACGACCCGGCGCACGCCGTCCGGCCGCAGGTAGCGCAGCCCCGTGCGCAGGTAGGTCGGCAGCGGCGACGGCAGGGTGTCCATGCTCCCGATCGCGAGCACGACGGCGTCGACGTGGTGCAGGTCGGCCCACACGCGCGGGTCTCCGGTCAGCGACCACCACACGTCGCGGGCGGTCCAGCCGATGCCCGCGACGAGGTCCGCGCGCCCGCCCAGATCGGCGGCGGCGACGTTCGGCCACAGGCGCGGTTCGTCCGCGGGACAAGGCCCCTCGGGACCGTGGAAGCTCAGCGAGTCGCCGAAGACGAGCAGGTGTGGCGCCATCGATCAGCCGGTGATGCCCGCGTTGTACGCGTGCAGCCGCCACTTCCCGTCGCGGCGGCCGAGCTCCACCCAATGGCAGTTCATGATCCCGCCCAGCGACGGCCAGATCTCGACCGGCAGGCCGAGCAGCTTCGCCGTGAGCGCGACGATCAGCCCGCCGTGCGAGGCGAGCAGCACGGCGTCGCCGACGTCGGAGTTGGGCTGCAGCAGGTCGTTGACGACCTCGCCCGCGCGCCCGGCGACGTCCACTCGCGACTCCCCGCCGGGCGGCGCCCAGGAAGCGTCGGTGCGCCAGCGGTCGCGCTCACCGGGGTAGGCGGCGTCGACCTCGGCGCCGGTCATGCCCTGCCACTCGCCCAGGTGCGTCTCGCGCAGGCGCTTGTCGATGCGCAGCGGGACGCCGACGGCCTCGGTCAGCACGGTGGCGGTGTCGGTGGCGCGGCGGAGGTCCGACGCGATCACCAGGTCCGGGGAGAACCGCGCGAGCGCGGGGACGGCGAACCGCGCCTGGTTCCAGCCGACCGGGGTCAGCGCGGAGTCCAGGTGCCCCTGCATGCGGCCGGCGGCGTTGTAGTCGGTCTCGCCGTGGCGCCAGAGGAGCAGCCGTCGCGGGCTCACGCGTCCAGGCCGTCCGCGTCGTCGTCGGCCTCGTCGGCCGGGGGCTGGTCGAGCCCCTCGACCTCGATGCGCGGGCAGTCCTTCCACAGCCGCTCCAGGCCGTAGAACGAGCGCTCTTCCTGGTGCTGGACGTGCACGACCACGTCGACGTAGTCGAGCAGGACCCAGCGGCCCTCGCGGGCGCCTTCACGGCGGACCGGCTTGTGCCCGCCGATCCGCAGCTGCTCCTCGACGTTGTCGACGATCGCGCCGACCTGGCGTTCGTTGGCCGCGGACGCGATCACGAAGGCGTCGGTGATCACGAGCTGGTCGGACACGTCCAGCACGACGACGTCGCTGGCCTTCTTGTCGGCCGCCGCGCGTGCGGCCGCCACGGCCAGCTCTCGTGCCTGGGACGTCGCTGCCACGGTGCTCCTTCAGGGTTCGGGGTTCGCCCGACGAGGGTACCCGTGCCCCTCAGGTCACTCACCCTGGTCCTTGCGGTAGAGGTCCTTCTTGGCGATGTAACGCACCACGCCGTCGGGCACGAGGTACCAGACGGGCTCGCCGTTCTCCACCCGTTCGCGGCACGCGGTGGACGAGATCGCCATGGCCGTCACCTCGACGAGGCTGACCTTCCCGCTGGGCAGATGGCGGGAGTTGAGCCGGTAGCCGGGCCGTGTGACGCCGATGAAGTGCGCGAAGTCGAACAGCTCGTCGGCCTTGTGCCAGGTCAGGATCTGCTCCAGCGCGTCGGCGCCGGTGATGAAGAAGAGCTGGTCGTCCGGGTACTCCTCGTGCAGGTCCCGGAGCGTGTCCACGGTGTAGGTCCGGCCGCTGCGGTCGATGTCGACGCGGCTGACGGAGAACACCGGGTTGGACGCGGTGGCGATCACCGTCATCAGGTACCGGTCCTCGGCGCGGGTGATGCGGCGCGCGGTCTTCTGCCAGGGCTGACCGGTCGGCACGAAGATGACCTCGTCCAGCGCGAAGCGCGACTGGACCTCACTGGCCGCGACGAGGTGGCCGTGGTGCACAGGGTCGAACGTGCCGCCCATGACCCCGATGCGGCGTGGTGACATAGCGCGTGAGCCTATACGCGCGGGCGCGCGGGGGCCTGCCGCTCGGCTGCGATGTCCGTAACGCGATGCACGGCCCGGCCTCCCCGCTCCCCGGAGAAAGCCGGCCGCGCACCGCACCCGGCGGTCAAGGGGGTCCATCGCCGGGCAACCCGTCGCCTCCCCCGAGAGGGACCGGTCGCCCGGGAGAGTCACGAACCCGGGCGGCCTTACGCGGGTCTTGATGGTGATTGAAGTCACAATACGGTGAGTTCCCGGGTGTGAACGGTCCGTTCACGACACCGTCGGTTCCCGGTCTGTCGGGGTGATGGGGTAGACCGGGGGGCGTGGACACCACCGAAGCCCTGCGCGAACGCGCCGAGACCCTGCTCCGTGCGCTCGCCGGCGACAACGCGACCCTGCGCGAGGACCAGTGGACGGCGATCGAGGCACTGGTCGCGCACCACCGGCGCGCGCTCGTCGTGCAGCGCACCGGCTGGGGCAAGTCGGCCGTGTACTTCCTGGCCACGGCCCTGCTGCGGGAGGAGGGCGCGGGCCCGACCGTGATCGTGTCGCCGCTGCTCGCGCTGATGCGCAACCAGATCTCGGCCGCCGCGCGGGCCGGGATCCAGGCGGCGACGATCAACTCCGCGAACGCGCAGGAGTGGGACCAGGTGCAGGCCGCCGTCGTCGCGGGCGAGATCGACGTGCTGCTGGTCAGCCCCGAGCGGCTGAACAACCCGGACTTCCGCGACACCGTGCTGCCCAAGCTCACCGCGAGCGCCGGCCTGCTGGTGGTCGACGAGGCGCACTGCATCTCCGACTGGGGCCACGACTTCCGGCCGGACTACCGGCGGCTGCGCACGCTGCTGGGCGACCTGCCCGACGGCGTGCCGGTCCTGGCCACCACCGCGACAGCGAACGACCGGGTCGCCACCGACGTCGCCGACCAGCTGGGCATCGGCAACGGCGGCGACACGCTGGTGCTGCGCGGCCCGCTCGACCGGGAGAGCCTGCGGCTGGCGGTGGCGGAGCTGCCCACCGACCAGGCGCGCCTGGCGTGGCTCGCCGAGCACCTGGCGGAGCTGCCCGGGTCCGGGATCATCTACACGCTCACCGTCGCGGCGGCCCACGACGTGGCGGCGCTGCTGGGCGAGCGCGGCTACCCGGTCGCGGCGTACACCGGCAAGACCGACCCGGCCGACCGGCAGGCGGCGGAGGACGACCTGCTGGGAAACCGCGTCAAGGCGCTCGTCGCGACCTCGGCGCTGGGTATGGGGTTCGACAAGCCGGACCTGGGATTCGTGGTGCATCTGGGCGCGCCGTCGTCGCCGATCGCCTACTACCAGCAGGTCGGTCGGGCCGGGCGCGGGGTCGAGCGGGCGGAGGTCGTGCTGCTGCCCGGACGCGAGGACCGGGCGATCTGGGCGTACTTCGGGTCGCTCGCGTTCCCGGACGAGCTGCGCGTGTCGCAGGTCCTGGAGTCGCTGGCGTACGCCGACCGTCCACTTTCGACAGCCGCGCTGGAGCCGACGGTCGAGCTGTCCCGCTCGCGGCTCGAAATGGTGCTGAAGGTGCTGGACGTCGACGGCGCCGTGCGGCGCGTGCGCGGCGGCTGGGAGAGCACCGGGCAGCCGTGGGAGTACGACCGTGAGCGGTACGCGCGAGTGAGTTCCGCGCGTACCGCCGAGCAGGACGCGATGCTCGGCTACATCGCGACCGCGGGCTGCCGGATGGAGTACCTGCGCCACCAGCTCGACGACCCGGACGCCGCGCCGTGCGGCCGGTGCGACAACTGCACGGGACAGCACTGGGACACGGCGGTGTCGGAGGAGGTCGCGGGCGCGACGCGCGAACGGCTGGACCGGCCGGGCGTCGCGGTGGCTCCGCGCAAGCAGTGGCCGAGCGGGATGAGCGGCCTCGACGTGCCGCTGTCGGGCCGCATCGCGGCGGGCGACCAGGCCGAGCCGGGCCAGGTGCTGGGCCGGCTGACCGACGTCGGCTGGGGCTCCCGGCTGCGTGAGCTGCTGGGCTCGGGGGCGGCCGACGTCGAGGTGCCCGAGAACGTGTTCCAGGCGTGCGTGAAGGTGCTCGCGGGATGGCAGTGGGCGGAGCGCCCGGTGGCGGTGATCGAGGTGCCGTCGGTGACGCGGCCGCAGCTGACGCACAGCCTGGCCACGAAGCTGTCGGAGATCGGGCGGCTGGAATTCCTGGGCTCGCTGGAATCGGCCGGCCCGCCGCCCCGGCAGGCGAACAGCGCCCAGCGGCTCGCGGATCTCTGGCGCCGCCTCAGCCTGCCCGGCGACGTCGCCGCCCGCGTGGCCGCGACCACGGGCCCGATCCTGCTCGTCGACGACGTCATCGACACCGGGTGGACCATGACCCTGGCCACCCGCCTGCTGCGCCAGGCCGGGGCGAAGGGAGTGCTGCCGTTCGCGTTGGCCAGCACCGCCTGAGGCGCTGGGGCCGGCGGAACCCGGCGAGCGGTCCACATCGTGGGCCACGGCGCCGGGACCAGGCCGGACAGTCGCGCGCCCGCGGCACCCGCGGCCGGAAAGTCCCGTCCGGATCTACCGATTCCGGAATGTTTCTGGCAAAGTGCCGTTCCACTCTCGTGGAGGTGGAGGTCGCCATGGCCGGACCGACGACGGATGTGCAGGCGCGGCACCGGCTTCCGGTGCGCAAGCTCTTCGCCGCCAGCGCGGGCAACGCCCTCGAGTGGTTCGACTGGACTGTCTACGCGACGTTCAGCATCTACTTCGCGGGCGCGTTCTTCCCGTCGGGCAACGAAACCCTCGCCCTGATCAACACCTTCGGCACGTACGCGCTGGCGTTCTTCTTCCGGCCGCTCGGCGGGGTGCTGCTGGGCCGGTTCGCCGACGTGCACGGCCGCAAGCCCGCGATGATCCTCACCATCGTGCTGATGGCGGGCGGCTCGGTGGCGATCGGCGTGCTGCCGACGTTCGAGCAGGTCGGCTGGCTCGCGCCGAGCCTGCTGCTGCTCGCCCGGGTGGCACAAGGGCTTTCGCTCGGCGGCGAGGTGTCGAACGCGTCGGCGTACCTCGGGGAGATCGCGCCGCCGAAGCGCCGCGGGCGTTACTCGTCGTTCTTCTACATCTCCACCGGCTCGGCCGTGCTGGTCGCGACCGTGCTCGGTTTCGTGCTGGCGCGCACGATGGACAAGGCGCAGCTGACCTCGTACGGCTGGCGGATCCCGTTCCTGCTCGGCGGGGTGCTCGGGGTGATCGGCCTGTGGCTGCGCCGCAGTCTCGCCGAGACCGAGCTGTTCGAGAAGAACAAGGGCGCGGCGAAGCGCGTCGAACGGCCGTTGCGGACCACCTTGACCCACCACCCGAAGGCCGTCGGGCAGCTCGTCGGCTTCACGATGCTCTCGACGCTTTGCTACTACACGTTTTTCAGCGCGCTCACGTCTTTCGCGGTGAAGACCCGCGGAGTCAGCGACGTCGACGCGTTCCTCGCGCTGTCCATCGCCACGGCGCTGTTCGTCGCGCTGCAGTACCCGATGGGCGCGCTCGCCGACCGCGCCGGACGCAGGCCGCAGCTGCTGGTCTGGGCCGGGGTGACGGCGCTGGTGATCGTCCCGCTGTCCTACCTCGTGCGGCCGGGGCTCGGCGGGGTGCTCGTGATGTTCTGCGTCGGGCTCGCGCTCTACACGGCGATGACGTCGCTGGCGCCGGCGATCATGAGCGAGCTCTTCCCCACCGAACTGCGCGGGCTGGGCATCGGCGCCTGGTACAACCTCACCGTCGCCATCTTCGGCGGCACCGCGCCGCTCGTGCTGAGCGCGCTCTCCGCGGCCGGCGCGTCGGTGGCGTTCTTCTGGTACGTCGCGGTCGCCGCCCTCATCGCGTTCTTCGTGATCCTGCGGATGCCCGAGACGAAGGGCAGTGAGCTGCGGTAATCCCCTCGGTCCCGCGCGGGACGGATCGCTAGGCTTCAGCGACCCGACAACGCGAAGGAGGGACACCATGCAGGCGACTGAGGTGAGCGAGGAACTGGCACGACGCGTGGTGGACGCCGTCGGCCGCGCCCTGGACGTCGAGATCGCCCCGGCGGACGCGCTGATCGTCGTCTCCACCCGCGAGGGCGTCGACTACCAGTGCAACCTCGCGATGAGCCTGGGCAAGCGGCTCGGCCGGCTGCCACGCGAGATCGCGGCCCTGATCGTGGCGCACCTGGAGCTCGGTGGCGTCGCGGAGACGCCGGAGGTCGCGGGCCCCGGCTTCCTGAACTTCGTGCTGCGCCGGGAATGGCTGGAGCAGCGCATGACCGCGCTGGGCGGCGACGACCGGCTCGGGGTCGCGCCGACGGCCGCGCCGCGCCGGATCGCCCTCGACTACAGCAGCCCGAACGTCGCCAAGGAGATGCACGTCGGGCACCTGCGCCCGACGGTGATCGGCGACGCGATCGCGCGGCTGCTGCGGTTCGCGGGCCACGAAGTGCTGCCGCACAACCATCTCGGCGACTGGGGCACGCCGTTCGGCATGCTCATCGAGCACCTGCTGGACGAGCCGCCCGCGGGTCCCAGCGGCATCGGCGACCTCAACGCGTTCTACCAGGCCGCGCGCCGGAAGTTCGACGCCGACGAGGCTTTCGCGACGCGCTCCCGCGAGCGCGTGGTCAAGCTGCAGGGCGGCGACGCCGAGACGCTCGCCGTGTGGCAGGAGCTGGTCGACGAATCGACACGGCACTTCAACGAGGTCTACCGGCAGCTCGGCATCACGCTCACCGACGCCGACATCTACGGCGAGAGCTTCTACAACCCGTACCTCGCCAAGGTCGTCGACGAGCTGGAGGCCGACGGCCTCACCGAGATCAGCGACGGCGCCGTATGCGTGTTCCCCCAAGGCTTCCACAACCGCGAAGGCGACCGGCTGCCGCTGATCGTCCGCAAGCGCGACGGCGGCTACGGCTACGCGGCGACGGACCTGGCGACCGCGAAGTACTGGACGGCCGAGCGCGGCGCGACCGACCTGCTGTACGTCGTCGGAAGCCCACAGGCGCAGCACTTCGCCATGCTGTTCGCCGTCTGCCGCGCGGCGGGCTGGCTCGACGGCGTGCACGCCGAGCACATCGGTTTCGGCTCCGTGCTCGGCGCGGACGGCAAGGTGATGCGCACGCGCGGCGGCGAGACGACCAAGCTCGCCGACCTGCTCGAAGAGGCCGTGACCCAGGCCGCGGCCGTGGTCGCCGAGCGCAGCGAGCTGAGCGCGGACGAGCAGCGAGAGGTGGCGCGGGCCGTCGGCATCGGCGCGGTGAAGTACGCGGACCTCTCCGGCGACCGCGAGCGCGACTACGTGTTCGCGTGGGACCGGATGCTGGCCAAGGACGGCAACACCTCGGTCTACCTGCAGTACGCGCACGCGCGGATCGAGTCGATCCTCGCCAAGGCGGGTGAGCAGCCGGCGGAAGCGCCCGTGCTTCTGGGTGAGCCGGCCGAACGCGCGCTGGCCCTCACGCTGCTTCGCTTCGGCGAGGCCTTGCGCGCCGCCACCTCGGGGTACGCGCCGCACAAGCTGTGCACCTACCTGTACGAGACGGCGGTGACCTTCTCACGCTTCTACGAACAGTGCCCGGTCCTCGCCGCCGCGACGCCGGAGCTGCGTGCGTCGCGGGTCCAGCTCGCCACGCTCACCTCGCGGACGCTGGTGCTCGGCCTGAGCTTGCTCGGCATCGAGACACCGCGCCGGCTCTGATTCACGACTTGCCGTGCTCGGCGAACGCGCGGCGCTTCAGCGCGGGCACCGAGCCGACGACCGCGAACATGCTTCGGGTCATCGCGCGGGCGAGGCGGTTCTCGGTGACGAACTGATCGGCGCTGCGGACGGAGGCGCGCACCGCCTGGAAGCCGTACTCGCGCATCCGGTGCTCGTAATCGGCGACCGCCGCACGGACGTCACCAGCGCCGATCAGGTTGCGGCACAACAACTGCGCGTCCCGCAACGCTGTATTGGCGCCGATCCCGCGGAACGGCGTCATGCTGTGCACGGCGTCGCCCAGCAGGGTCACCGGGCCGGTCTCCCATGACTCGACGGGCACGGAGGTCTTGATCGGGAGACGGCTCACGGTGCCCTCGGGCGACAGCTCCACCAGCCGGGACAGGCCCGGGTGCCAGCCCCGGATCTGGTCCAGCACCATCGAACGCAGCCCGGAACCGTCCAGTTCGGACAGTCCAGTGGGGAGCCGCCGGGCCGAAGCGCCGTAGGCCCACGTCACGTAGCTGCCGGTGTTGTCGAACAGCACCGGGTCGACGTCCGCGGTCTCGTCGTTCACCTCGGCGCCGGCGAATTCGTGCGGCGCGGTGAACATGCCGCGACCCCGTGGCGGGAGCACGAAGTTCGGCCCCGCCGACAGCCGGGCGGGCACGAGGCCGCGCGTCTCGGCGGTCAGCGGGTACTTGCCGACGACCGCGGTGATGCCGGTGTCCACCCGCTCAGCGTGCGGCAGCAGCTGCGCGCGCACCCGTGAACTCGCGCCGTCGGCCCCCACGACCAGGTCCGCCTCGGCCGTGGTGCCGTCCGCGAAGTAACACGTGACGCCGTTGCGCCCGGTTTCGTAGCGGACGAACTCCTTGTCGTGCCAGAGGATCCCGTCGAGCCCAGTGGAGAGCACCTGGTGCAGCGAGATCCGGCTGACGGAGTGGTGCGCGGCGGCCGGGTCCGCCCCCTTCTCCTCGTCGATCACGGCCAGCTCGCGCAGCTGCTCGGTGACAAACGCGAAATCACCCGTCCCCTTCCCGCGCGTGGCCAGGAACCGCTCCCACGCCGGCGCCGGCAGGCATTCGTGCAGCGCGGCCGAGCCGTGCGGGTTGATGTGCACGCGGTAGCCCTGCAGCCGCTCCGTGCGCGTGCGGCTGCGCTCGTACACCGCGACCTCCACGCCGGCCGCCGCCAGCCCGTGCGCCAGGCACAGCCCGCCGGTGCCCCCGCCGATCACGGCCACCCTCAGGTTCTCGCTCATGGTCACTCCCCTTCGTCGTGGCGTCCATAATTATCCAGACGGATGATTAAGTCAACCGCAAAGATGATTGAGTCATCGACTAGGCTGAGCCCGTGCCCGAGAACAGCCCCCGCCGCTCCCCCCGCCCCGGCGAGCGGCAGCGCGACCGCGAACGCACGCGGGCGCGGATCCTCGAAGCGGCGAAGACGGAATTCGGCAGCAAGGGTTACGCCGCGGCGCGCGTGGGCGAGATCGCCGACCGCGCGGGCGTCAACAAACAGCTGATCTCGTACTACTTCGGTGGCAAGGAAGGCCTGTACAACGAGCTGAACAGCCCGGTCTTCCAAGGGTTTTCGGCGCTCGCGGCGACGGACCGGCCGCTCGCTGAGGTCGCGGCCGACTTCGTGCGCACCGGCCTCGCCGACACCGACCTCGGCCGGCTCTTCCTGTGGGAGAACCTCACCGACGGCGCGCCGGACGCGGTCGGCGTGGACGCGCAGCGCGAGTTCCTGCGCGGCCAGGTCGACTACGTGCGCGCCCGGCAGGAGGCGGGCGACTTCCCCGAGGACGTCGACCCCGCGGCGCTGATGCTGATGCTGATGGCGGCGGCGAGCGCGTCGCTGGCGTTCCCCCGGGTCGCCCGCGCGATCACCGGCCAGGACCCCGCGTCACCCGAGTTCGCCGAGGACTACGCGGAGCAGCTCGCCCGCGTGGTGCGGCACCTCAAGCCTTAGCGAGCAGCGCCACCAGCTCGTCGGCCAGCTCCGGGCCCAGCGGCTCGTGCGTCGCCAGCAGCCGGTACCAGAGCGTGCCGAAGACGACGTCGAGCACCGTGCCCCGCGCGACGCCGTCCGGCAGCTCGTCCCGCTCGACCGCCCTGGCGACGATGCGGTCCAGCACTTCGCGGCGGCGTGACAGGAAGTCCTCACGGAAGCGGTCGCCGAACACCGGGTCGAACTGGGCCTGCGCCATCAGCGCGCGCAGCGTGTCCGCCACCGGCTGCTTCTGGCCGAGCGCGAACGTGCTCACCAGGAACTCGCGCAGGTCTTCGACGAACGAGCCGCGGTCGGGCACCGGCACGATCAGGTCCGCCTTCGCCGCCAACGCCTCCATCAGCACGTCGGCTTTCGACGGCCACCACCGGTAGACGGTCTGCTTGCCCGCGCCCGAACGGGCGGCGATGCCTTCGATCGTCAGGCCGGCGTACCCGACCTCGACGATCAGCTCCAGGGTGGCGACGAGGATCGCGTCGCGGCTCTGGGCGCTGCGCTTGCGGCCGGGGCGAGAGGGCTGGTCGGTCATGGGAAACGATGGTAGCTTAATTCGAGACGAGACGTCACGGTTCGAAATAGGAGAACACATGAGCAAGCGCACGGCCCTCGTCGCTGGGGGCACCTCGGGCATCGGGCTGGCGACCGCGCGGAAGCTGCGCGAGCGGGGGTTCGACGTCCACATCACCGGGCGCGGCAAGGAAAAGCTCGACGACATCGCGGTCACCGACCCCGGCCTCACCGGCCACCAGGCCGACGGCGGGGACGCCGCCGCGATGGCGGCAGTGGCCGAATCCCTCGGTCAGCTCGACGTGCTGGTGATCAGCCTCAGCGGCGCCGAGGGCGCGGGCCCGATCGCCGAACTGGACCTGGACGTGCTGCGCCGGGCCTTCGACGCGAAGTTCTGGGCCCACCTCACCACGATCCAGGCGGTGCTGCCGCGGCTCGCGCCGACCGGCTCGATCACGCTGCTCACCGCCATCAGCGCACGCACCGGAATGCCCGGGACCACGGGGCTCGCGGCGATCAACGGCGCGCTGGAGGCCACGGTCAAGCCGCTGGCCGCGGAGCTGGCCCCGATCCGTGTCAACGCCGTCTCACCAGGCGTCGTCGACACGGCGTGGTGGAGCAACATGCCCGCGGAGCAGCGTGAGCCGTACTTCGCGCAGCTCGCCGCGGCGCTGCCCACCAGGCAGGTCGCGACAGCCGAGGACGTGGCCGAAGGCGTGGTGTTCATGGCCACCAACGCGAACGTCACCGGCACCGTGCTGGAGTCGGACGGCGGCGCGCGGCTGATCAGCCTCTGACCGGACGCACTCGCCCGTGCCGGTTTCCGGTGCGGGCGGGCGTGTTCGCGGGGTCAGCGGCGCAGGGGCACCAGGTCGTCGGCGTGGACGACCTCGCGGCGGAACTCCGCGGGCAGCTCGGGGGTGGAGCGGCCGATCAGGCCGGGCAGCTCACCCGAGTCGAACGCGACCACGCCGCGGGCCACCGGGATGTCCTTGGGGTCCACCAGGTCCACGACGTCACCCGCCTGGAACTCGCCGTCGACGCCGGTGATGCCGGCGGCCAGGAGCGAACGGCGCCGCACGATGGCCGTCACAGCTCCGTCGTCGAGGCGGAGGCGGCCGGACGCGTCGGCGGCGTAGCCGAGCCAGAAGCGGCGCGCGGACAGGCGGGTGTCGGCCGGGGCGAAGGCCGTGCCGACGTCCGCCGCGCCGAGGGCGCCCGCGGCGTCCGCGGCGGCGGCGAGCAGCACCGGGATGCCCGCGCCCGCGGCGGTGCGCGCGGCCGCGAGCTTCGAGACCATGCCGCCCGTGCCGAGGCCGGACGAGGACATGCCGACGCTGATGCCGTCCACATCGGACTCGCTCAGCACCTCGGTGATCCGGCGGGTCGCGCCGTCACGCGGGTCGCCGTCGTACAGTCCGTCCACATCGGACAGCAGGACCAGCGCGTCGGCGCCGATCAGGTGAGCCACCAGCGCGGCCAGCCGGTCGTTGTCGCCGAAGCGGATCTCCTGGGTGGCCACGGTGTCGTTCTCGTTCACCACCGGCACGGCGCCGAGCGCGAGCAGCCGTGAGAACGTGCGCTGCGCGTTGCGGTAGTGCGAGCGGCGCACCACGTCGTCGGAAGTCAGCAGCACCTGCCCGACGGTCAGCGAATAGCGGCCGAACGACTCGGCGTACGCGTGCGCCAGCGCCAGCTGCCCGACGCTCGCCGCCGCCTGCTGCGTCGCGAGGTCACGCGGTCGCTTGCCCAGCGACAGCGGCGCCAGACCCGCGCCGATCGCGCCGGAGGAGACCAGGACGATCTGCGCTTCCCGCGCCACGCGGGCCGCGATGGCATCGACCAGCGCGTCCAGCCGCGCCACGTCGAGCCCGCTGCCCGCGGTGGTCAGCGCCGAAGACCCGACCTTGACGACGAGCCGACGGGCCTCGGCGATCTCCTGGCGAGTGCCACTCACCGGTCCAGCTCCACCGAATCCTCGGTGAAGCCCGTGTCCGGACCGGACGCGCCGAAGTCCTCACCGGAGTCGGAGGCGGTGTCCGAGGCGGTGTCCGAGGCGGTGTCCGAGCCGGGAGCGTCGAATTCGGAGCCGCCGTCCGGCCCGTCACGGCGGATCCGGCGGGCCTCCTTGCGGTCGGTCGCGCCGATGCGCTCGTTGCGCTCCAGCCGCACGTCCGTGCCGCGCCCGGACAGGTGCACGTGGACGTCGGGGGTCGAGGGCTGCCACTCGAACTGCACGTCGCCGACCGTGACCGGGCTGCCCGGCCGCGCGCCGAGCTTCGCCAGCTTGTCCTCGACGCCGAGCCGGTTGAGCCGGTCCGCGAGGTAGCCGACGGCCTCGTCGTTGGTGAAGTTGGTCTGCCGGATCCAGCGCTCGGGCCGGGAGCCGCGCACGATGAACGCGCCCGCCTCCTCGGGGTCGGCCTCGACGGTGAACCCGCTGTCGTCGACGGCGAGCGGCCGCAGCACGATCCGCTCGGCCTCCAGCACCGGCTGCGCCTCGCGGTACTCCTCGACGACCTTCGACAGTGCGAAGGTGAGCTCCCGCAACCCCTTGCGGGACGCCGTCGACACCGCGAACACCTTCAGCCCACGGGCCTCGAAGTCCGGGCGGACGAACTCGGCCAGCTCCGCGGCCTCGGGCACGTCGATCTTGTTCAGCACGACCACGCGCGGCCGCTCGTCGAGCTTGCCGCCGAGGCCCGGTGTGTACTTGGCCAGCTCGGCCTCCAGTGCGTCCACATCGGACAGTGGGTCGCGGCCCGGCTCCAGCGTGGCGCAGTCGACCACGTGCACCAGCACGGCGCAGCGCTCGATGTGGCGCAGGAAGTCCAGGCCGAGGCCCTTGCCCTCGGACGCGCCGGGGATCAGGCCGGGCACGTCGGCCATGGTGAACGCGGTCGCGCCGGCGGTGATCACGCCGAGGTTCGGCACCAGCGTGGTGAACGGGTAGTCGGCGATCTTCGGCTTCGCGGCGGACAGCACCGAAATCAGCGAGGACTTGCCCGCCGACGGGAAGCCGAGCAGGCCGACGTCGGCCACCGACCGCAGTTCCAGCACCAGGTTGCGGCTCTCCCCCGGCTCGCCGAGCAGCGCGAACCCAGGCGCCCGGCGGGCCTTGGACGACAGGGAGGCGTTGCCGAGGCCACCGCGGCCGCCCCGGGCGGCGACGAAGGTGGTGCCGACGTTCACCAGGTCCGCGACCAGCTCACCGTCCTCGGTGAACACCACGGTGCCGGCGGGGACGTGCATCTCCAGCCCGTCGCCCGCGGCGCCGTTGCGGTTGCTGCCCTGGCCCATCTTGCCGTTGCCGGCGCGGGCGTGCGGGCGGAAGTGGAAGTCGAGCAGGGTGTGCACGTTCGGGTCGACGACCAGGGTGACGTCGCCGCCGTTGCCCCCGTTGCCGCCGTCCGGGCCGCCGAGCGGCTTGAACTTCTCGCGGTGCACCGAGGCACAGCCGTTCCCACCGTCGCCGGCGGTCAGATGGATCACCGCGCGGTCCACGAACCGGGACGCCATGACAACTACCTCTTCCTACACGCAAAAACGGTGCGACCATGCTGGGTCTGCCAGCGGCCGCACCGTGGGGGTCCGGGGGCTCGGGCCCCCGGGTCAGCACACGTAACGGGCGACGTGGTCCGCGTTTTCCGCGGACACACGTCGCCCAGGATAACGCTCGTTACGCGGGCACGACGATGTTGACCGTCTTGCGGCCACGCTTCGTGCCGAACTCGACCGCACCGGCGGCGAGCGCGAACAGCGTGTCGTCGCCGCCACGGCCGACGTTCACGCCGGGGTGGAACTTGGTGCCACGCTGGCGGATCAGGATCTCGCCGGCGTTGACTTCCTGGCCGCCGTAGCGCTTCACGCCCAGTCGCTGGGCGTTGGAGTCGCGACCGTTGCGGGAGCTGGACGCACCCTTCTTGTGAGCCATAGCGTTAAGCCCCTTCTTACAAAGTTTCAGTCTGAAGACTACGAAGATCCGAAGAACTACTGGGAGATACCGGTGACCTCGACGCGGGTCAGCTTCTGCCGGTGACCCTGGCGCTTGTGGTAGCCGGTCTTGTTCTTGAACTTGTGGATCCGGATCTTCGGACCCTTGGTCTGCTCGACGACCTTGCCGGTGACCGAGACCTTCGCCAACGCGTCCGCGTCCGTGGTGACCTCGCCACCGTCAACGAACAGCACGGCGGGGAAGGTGTGCTCGGTGCCCGGCTCGCCCTCGAGCTTCTCGACCTCGACGACGTCGCCGACGGCCACCTTGTACTGCTTGCCGCCGGTCTTGACGATCGCGTACGCCGACACGGAAGTCTCCTGCATTGATCTCGGCCCTGTAACTACTAGGCAATCGGGTGGGGGCTGGCGCGGACGGCCCGCCGTGAAGGCGGTCCAGGTGCTCGCGCAGCGGCCTGCTCTGGTGGCAGGCCGTACTACAGGTTACGTGAGGTTCCCCGGTGGATGGACACCGGGGTCCCCTACGTGGTGGTTCAGCTCTGCTCCGAGGCGTGCACCGGCGGACCCGCCGGACGCGAAGCCGTGCGGCGCGGACGGCGCCGGGTGCTGCGCGCGGCCGGAGCCGGCACGTCGACCTCGGGTTCGGCCACGGCGGACTGGTCCGCCCCGGCCGAAGTCTCACTGTACGTCACCGGCTGCTCGGCCGGCTCGGGCTCCGGCGAGGACTCCACGACGGGCTCCTCCTGGGGCACCTCGACCTCGTCGGCCGGGCTGGTGACCGGCTGCCCGGCCACCTCCGTGGCCGGCTCCGGGACCGCCGGGGCGGTCTCGTGGACCTCCGGCGTCTCCGCGGTGTCGGTGACCTCGGGGGCGTGCTCCTCGTGCTCCTCGTGCTCCGGCTTGACCGCCGCGACCTTCGCCGCCTGGGCGATCGCCTGCACCGCCGTCACCACGGACTCGCGCTGCTCCGGTGTCGGGGCCGGCTGGACCGGCTCCGCCTTCGGCTCGGCGTGCGGCTGGACGTCCTCGCCCTTGCCGCGGCCGCCGCGGGACCGGCGGGAGCTCTTGCTCTCGCCACCGCCGCCGCCACCGCCGTGGTTGTGGCCGTTGTTCCCGCCGTTGCCGGTGCCGCCGCCACCGGTGCGCTGCGGCTCGGTCGAAACGACCACGCCGCGGCCCTTGCAGTGCTCACACGGCGTGGAGAACGCCTCGAGCAGCCCGGTGCCGATCTTCTTGCGGGTCATCTGGACCAGGCCCAGCGAGGTGACCTCGGCGACCTGGTGGCGCGTGCGGTCGCGGCCGAGGCACTCGGTCAGCCGGCGCAGCACCAGCTCGCGGTTGGACTCCAGCACCATGTCGATGAAGTCGATCACGATGATGCCGCCGATGTCCCGCAGCCGGAGCTGGCGGACGATCTCCTCCGCCGACTCCAGGTTGTTGCGGGTCACCGTCTCCTCGAGGTTGCCGCCCGAACCGGTGAACTTGCCGGTGTTGACGTCGATCACCGTCATCGCCTCGGTGCGGTCGATGACCAGGTAACCGCCCGAGGGCAGCCAGACCTTGCGGTCGAGGGCCTTGGTGATCTGCTCGTCGATCCGGTGGTCGGCGAACGCGTCGCCGGTCCCGGTGTAGCGCTTGAGCCTGCTGGTCAGGTCCGGCGCCACGTGCTCGACGTAGGAGTGGATGGTGTCCCAGGCCTTGCCGCCCTGGACCTCGAGCTTCGCGAAGTCCTCGGTGAACAGGTCGCGCACGACCTTCACCAGCAGGTCGGGCTCTTCGTAGAGCATGGTCGGCGCGCCGCCCTTCTTGGGCTGGCCCGACCCGGCCTTCTCCTTGATGACGTCCCACTGCGCCTTGAGCCGGCGGACGTCGCGGTCGAGCTCCTCCTCGACGATGCCCTCGGAGGCGGTGCGGATGATGACGCCCGCGTCCTCCGGGACGATCCGCTTGAGGATGTCCTTGAGCCGGCGCCGCTCGTTCTCCGGCAGCTTGCGGGAGATGCCGGTGGCCCCGCCGGCCGGCACGTAGACGAGGAAGCGGCCGGGCAGCGAGATCTGCGTGGTCAGCCGGGCGCCCTTGTGCCCCACCGGGTCCTTGGTGACCTGCACCAGCACGCTGTCGCCGGTGGAGAGCGCCTGCTCGATCTTGCGGGCCTTGCCCTCGAGCCCGGCGGCGTCCCAGTCGACCTCGCCGGCGTACAGCACGGCGTTGCGGCCGCGGCCGATGTCGATGAACGCGGCCTCCATGCTCGGGAGCACGTTCTGCACCCGGCCGAGGTAGACGTTGCCGACGATCGAGCCGGTGCCCGACGACGTCACGAAGTGCTCGACCAGCACGCCGTCCTCGAGCACGCCGATCTGCGTCGAGTCGCCCTTCTCGGCGACGACCATGGTGCGCTCCACCGCTTCCCGGCGGGCCAGGAACTCGGCCTCGGACAGGATCGGCGCGCGGCGGCGGCCCGCCTCGCGGCCGTCACGGCGGCGCTGGCGCTTGGCCTCCAGGCGGGTGGACCCGCGGACGCTGCGCACCTCGTCGCGGGCCGGGCGCTCGGCGCGCTCGGCGGGCTGCTCGGCCTTGGCCTGGCGGACGTGGGTGACGGTGTTGGGCGGGTCGTCGTTGCCCGAGCCGTCGGAGCTGTCGTCGTCCCCGCCCTTGCGGCGGCGACGGCGGCGACGGCGCTTGTTGCCGCCCTCGCCGTCGGAGTCGTTGTCGGAGTCGGCGTCGCCGGAGTTGTCCTCGGACTCGGCCGCGCCGGCGGTCTCGGCCTCGGCGGGCTTGTCGTCCTCGGTGGTGTCGCCACCGCGGCCGCGCTTGCGGCCCTGCGGACGCTCCGGCTCGTCGGCCGAATCGTCTTCGCCCTCGCCCGAGCCCTCGTCGCCGCCCTTGCCGCGGCCACGGCCCCGGCGGCCACGACGACGGCGACGGCGGCCGGCGGCCTCGTCACTGTCGTCGTCATCGCGGTTGTCACGGTCGTCGCGCTCGTCGGTGGTCTCTTCGGCCTGGTCCTCGTCGGCCGGCTCCTCGACCACGCCGAAGAGCGGCGCCGGCTTGGAGCGCGCGGGCTTGGCCGGCGCGGGCTCGGCGTCCGGCGGCAGGAACACCGGGGACGGCGCGGCGAACACCGGCACGTGGACCGGGCGCTTGCGGCGGCCGGTGGGGCGCTCGGCCTGCTCCGGGGCGGCGGCCGGTTCGGCCTGCGCTTCGACGGCCGGCTGCTCGGCCGCCGGCTGGTTGCCGGTCGGCTGCTCGGAGGTCTGCCGGCTGTCGGCGGGCTGCTCGGTGGCCGGCTGCCCGGCCGCGCGGGAGGCCCCGCGGCGCACGGTGCGGCGGCTGCCGGACTTGGCGGGCGCCTCGGCGGCCGGGGCTTCGACGGCCACTTCGGCGACCGGCGCTTCGGCCGCGGGGGCTTCGGCGGCCGGCGTGGCCTCGGGCTCGGCCGCGGCGGGCTGCCCGGCCTCGTCGCCGGTGGCCCCGGCGTCGGCGGAGAGCGCCTCGGCGAGGCGGATCGCGACCTCACGGGTCACGCTGGACTGCGCACTGCGCGGGCTCTCACCCAGCTCGGTCAGCTTGGCGAGGATGTCGCGGCTGTTCGAGCCCAGCAGCTTGGCGAGCGCGTGCACCCGAAGGCGCGGCGGCAGCTCACCCAGCGAACTGGTGATGGGTGCGGCGGTGTTCCCGCCGGTCTGATCGGCGGGTGTTTCCGCGTTCGACATGTTTCTCCTCCGCCCCCGGGCGCGTCGGCCGGTTTGCACCGGTGACGACGCGGCCGCGCAGGGGCCCTTTCTGTTTCGTGCCCGCCAGGTGGTGTCCACCGGCGGGAATCCTTGCCAACAGCCATGCGGTCCACCGGTCGGCGGGACACGCATGGCAAGGTCTGCTCGGCGGTGCGCCGGTCTGGCTCGCAACCCCTCAGGCCACCCACCACGACGTCGAGCTGCCCGGCCTCCCGGGTGCGACGCACGTAGTGCCGGTCCGGCACTCCACCGGGCCACTCGCGACGCAGGCGGGATGCCCGTCGCCGAAGCGGCCGACCTGAGTATCCCACACCGGGGTGTGCACCCGGTGTACTCGGTGCCACACCCAGGCGACCGGGCGTGCCGCGATCACGCAGCCGGGCGAACTTCGGCGCTTCGCTTGTCCCGGTGCCGAGGGGTGGCTACCGTGCGGCTCGGGCACGCACGCGCACGTCGCCGCGGTGCCCGGCGTTTCCTGCGTCCGGTGGGAGGTCCGGTGTCCCTGCTGGCGCGGCCGCTGTGGGCGGCCGTGTGCACCGTCGTGACCCTTTCCGGGTGCCTCACCGCCGGCCCGGCAGCGGCCTCGGCCGAAGACTCCTGCGCGCCCGCGGCACGGTCGCTGCGCTACGTCGTCGCGTTCGACCGCGGCACGGCCGAACCGGACGCGCGCCGGCAGGTCGCGACCGCCTGTGGTGACACGACCGTGTACTACCCGCAGATCGCTGTGGCGGTGGCCACATCGGCCGATCCGGAGTTCTCCGCGAATATCGGGACAGACCGGGCATTCAGTGCACAAGCGACCCGGCTGGCGGCGCAGCGGGCGACCGGGGCCGACGCGGCCCGGCCGCAGCCGGCGCTCGCCCAGCTCTCCCCGACTGACCCGGCCCGGGTGCCGGCGGCCGACCTGTCCGGCGAGCAGTGGGACATGCGCGCGATCAACGCGCCCGCGGCGCACCGGGTCACCGAGGGCAGCCGTGACGTGGTGGTCGGCGTGCTGGACTCCGGCGTCGACCCGCGCCACCCGGACCTCGCGGGCGCGATCGACGCCGAGGACTCCGCGGGCTGCCTGACCGGCGCCGCCGACCCGCGGCCCGCGGCGTGGCAGCCCACCACTTCGGTGCACGGCACGCACGTGGCCGGCATCATCGCGGCGGCCGACGACAGCCGGGGCGTCACCGGCGTCGCGCCCGGCGTGCGGATCGCGTCGGTGAAGGTGATCGACGACCGCGGCAATGCCGACCCGGAAGCGGCCGTCTGCGGCCTGATGTGGTCGGCGGCGCATCACCTGCCGGTGACCAACAGCAGCTGGTTCGTGAACCCGTGGTCCCTCTCGTGCGTGCGCGGCGACGACCGCGGCGTGGTGCACGAGGTGCTGGCGCGGGCGGCGGAGTACGCGACGTCGGCGGGCACCCTGAACGTCGCGGCCGCGACGAACGAGGCCGTCGACCTGACCCCCTCGGCGCATTCAGGCCTGCCCTCGGACTCCGGCCGGTGCGAGGCGCTGCCGGCCGGGCTGCGCGACGTGGTGGCGGTCTCCGCCGTCGGCGCGGACCGGGTCAAGGCGGGGTACAGCTCGTACGGCCTCGGCGTGGTCGACGTCACCGCTCCCGGCGGGGAGGCCGGCCAGTGCGTGGTGTCCACGGTGCCGGGCGGGTACGCGCCGCTGTGCGGCACGTCGATGGCGGCGCCGCACGTGGCCGGAGTGCTGGCCCTGCTGAAGTCCGCCCATCCGGCCTACTCCCCCGAGAACCTGCGCCACGCCCTGGAAACCCGGACCTCGCCCATGCCGTGCCCCGACGACTACGACCTGACCGGCGACGGCGCCCAGGACGCGTACTGCGCGGGCTACGACAACTACAACGGCTTCTACGGCCACGGCATGGCCGACGCGCTGGCCGCGGTGGAGCCGCCGCAGACCGGGCCGCCCGACACCGCCGTCAGGTGAGCAGGAGCTTGGCGATCCTCCTCGTGGAGCCCCAGACGCCGAGGCCGGCCAGCACCAGCAGGTAGGCCAGGTTGCCGAGCAGGCTCCAGGACAGGAAACCCGACGCGAGGCCGCGCATCAGCTCGATGCCGTGGTAGAGCGGGAAACAGCGGACCACCCACTGCAGCGCCTCGGGGTAGACCGACAGCGGGAAGAACGTGGTGGAGAACAGGAACATCGGCATCAGCACGAGCTGGATGTAGTCGAACTGCGAGGTCGACTTCAGGAAGCTCACCAGCGTGATGCTGATCGCCGAGAACGCGAACGACACCAGCAGCGACACCGGCAGGAGCAGCAGCGCCCACCACGACGTGAGCAGGCCCATCGCACCCGTGACGGCCATGAAGGCGACCGAGTAGATGCCCCCGCGGAGCATGGCCCAGCCGATCTCGCCGAGGGCGACGTCGAGGGGGCCGATGGGGGTGGCGAGCATGGCGTCGTAGGTCTTCGCGTAGCGGAGCTTGAAGAACAGGTTGTACGTCGACTCGAAGACGGCGCCGTTCATCGCCGACGACGCGAGCAGCGCGGGCGCCACGAAGGCGACGTAGCTCATCGGCCGCCCGTCCGGGCCCGCGACGCTGGTGACGAGCTTGCCGAACCCGACCTGGAACGCGACCAGGTAGAACAGCGGCTCGAAGACCCCGGACAGCAGGATCATCCAGGACCGGCTGTAGACCGTGAGCGCCCGCTCGATCAGCGCGCTCGCCCGGCCGCTGTACAGGCCCGGCGGCAGGACGCGCAGCATCAGGCCGCGCCGCTCGGGGGCGTCGAGCAGGGTCATCGGTTCACCGGCTTTCGGGACGGGCACAGGGACCTGGGGCGCAGGGGTCTGGGGCACAGCAACGGCCGGGGCATCAGTTCACCAGCCGTTGCCGGAAGAAGCGGTGGGCCAGCGCCCAGCCGCCCGCCGCCAGTGCGGCCAGGTAGGCCGCGTGGCCGGCCGCGGGCCAGGCGCCGACCCCGCCGAGGGTGACGGCGCGGGACAGCTGCGTGCCGTGCCACAGCGGGGAGATCCAGGCGAGCCAGCGCAGGTACAGCGGGATCTGCGTGACCGGGAAGAAGGTGCCCGAGAACAGCGTCATCGGGATCACCACGAAGCGGAAGATCAGGCCGAACCGCGTGCCCTCGTCGAACGTCTTCGCGGCCAGCGCGGCCATCGGGGTCGTGCAGGCGAGGCCGGTCAGGGTGCCTGCGAGAATCACGGCCAGCGCGCCGAAGTTCGCCCAGGCGCCGAAGAACAGGGCGATCAGCGCGTAGATCGAGCCGGCCAGCGTCAGCTTCAGCGTGGTCCAGATCAGGTGCCCGCCGAGCACCTGGCCCGGCGAGACCGGCGTGGCCGTGACCGCCAGGTAGTCCTTCTGCCACTTGAACCCCGACAGCACGGGGTAGCTCGAATCGCTGACGCCCATCTGGGCGGAGCCGGCGACGAGCAGGGCCGGCGCCACGTACTGCAGGTACGACAGGCCGCCGGTGGCCGGGCCCGCCTGCACCTGCGAGCCGAAGCCGAGCCCCATCGCGGCGAGGAACAGCACCGGCTGCAGGCCTGTGGAATACAGCGTGGCCAGCCAGTACCGCCGGTACCAGGTCCAGTGGCCCTCGACGCGCAGCCACGCGCCGTGCCAGCTGCCGACGACGCGGCCGGTTGCGGGTGCGGTCATCAGTCCACCAGCGTCCGGCCGGTGAGCCGGAGGAACACGTCCTCCAGCGAGCTGCGGCGGACCAGGCTGGACAACGGCCGCAGGCCACGCTCGTGCGCGCGCTCCAGCGTGTCCTCGCCGGCCGTGGTGTAGAGCAGCACGCGGTCGGGCAGCACCTCGACGCGGTCGGCCAGGCCCTCGACCCGCCGCGCCGCCGCTTCCTGCTCCCCCGCCGGGAACCGCAGCTCGACGACCTCCCGGGTGGAGTACCGCGCGATCAGCTCCGCGGGCGAGCCCTCGGCGGCGATCAGCCCGCCGTCCATCACCACCAGCCGGTCGCACAGCTGCTCGGCTTCGTCCATGTAGTGCGTGGTGACGATCAGCGTGGTGCCCTGCGCCTTGAGCCGGAACAGCCGGTCCCACAACAGGTGCCGCGCCTGCGGGTCGAGCCCCGTGGTGGGCTCGTCGAGCAGCAGCAGCTCCGGGTCGTTCACCAGCGAGCGCGCGATCGTGAGCCGGCGCTTCATACCGCCTGAGAGCGAATCGACCGGTTTCTCCGCGCGGTCGGTGAGCTGCGCGAACTCCATCAGCTCCTCGGCCTTGCCCCGCATGTGCGCCCGCGACAGCCCGAAGTACCGGCCGTAGATGTGCAGGTTCTGCCGCACGGTCAGCTCGACGTCGAGGTTGTCCTCCTGCGGCACCACGCCCAGCCGCGCGCGGATCCGCGGCCCGGACACGTCCGGGTCCATGCCCAGCACGCGCAGGTCGCCGTCGGTGCGCGGCGACACGGACGCGATCATCCGCATGGTGGACGACTTCCCGGCGCCATTGGGCCCCAGGAAGCCGAACGCCTCGCCCGGCCGCACCTCCACGTCGATACCGCGGACCGCTTCGAAGTCACCGAACCGCTTCACCAGTGCCTTGGCCTGGACCAGTGGCGGTTCTGTCGTTGTGTCTCCCACACCGCAGACCCTAGGACGGGCCACCGACAGTTTCGAGCGGTTTAGTCGATCACCAGCCCACGGTGACCGGGAAAACCCGCGAAACCCCGTTCACCGTCACCGAAATCCGTGCGACGCCCGGGTGCAGCGCCGTCAGCGAACCCGTCGCCGGATCGTAGGAGACGACGTCCCACGGCAGCGGCGGCCACGGGCCGATGTGCACGCCGGAGCCGGCCCAGTCCGCGCTCACCGGGTAGGCCACCGGGACCACTCGCCCGTCCTGGGTCAGCGTCGCGCGCAGTTCGGCCTTCTGGCCGGTCCGCAGTGACGACGGCCCGGTGACCGACAGCGCGTCGACGTTCGGCCGCGTTTCGAACCGCACCGGCTGCGCGCGGTCCGCCGGGTCGACCCGCACCAGCGTCCAGCCGACGAAGCCGCCGTCACCGGGCGCCGCCGCCGGGGTCTTGCCCGAGTTTCCGTTCACCAGGTACGGCACGCCGTCGGTGCGCGACAGGCTGAACACGCCCGCGTGCGACGCGATCGAGGCCGCCTGCTTGCCGGAAGCCTGTTCGAAATCGGTGAGCCAGCTCGTCAGCAGATCGGCTTCCTTGCGGTCGCCCAGCTGCGAGTTGCCGGTCGGGCTCGGGTCCTTCACCGGGTGGTGCATCGCGACGACGACCCCGCGGATCGAGGGGTCCCGCTCCGCGCCGTCGAGCGCGTCACGCAGCATCCGCACCTGGTCGAAGCCGCCCGCGCGCAGCGTCCCGCGCGAGGAGTCCAGCAGCACCAGGCGAATCCCGCGCACGTCCACCACCTGGTGCGTCACGCCGAACGCGGCCTGGAACTGCGCCAGCCCGTCGCCGGCCTCGGCCTCGTGGTTGCCGGGCACGTAGTACCACGGCACCTTGCCCGCCAGCTCCTCGTCGATCACCTTCCGCGCCAGCGCGAAGTCCGGCGCCGTGCCGCGGTCGACGAGGTCGCCGTTGATCAGCACCAGGTCCGGCTTCGCCGCGACCGCCTCGCGCATCGCCCGGCGCGCCTGAGCGACGAGCGGGCCGTCGGGCGCGTCGGCGGTGAACTGCGCGTCGCTGACCACCGCGATCCGCAGGCCGCCCGCGCCGAGCGTGCCGTCGGTGACCAGCGCGGGGTCGTGCACCGGCGGGTCCGCCGGCACGTCGGCCGACGGCGCGACCTCGAAGGTGAGGTCGTCGAACACCAGCCGGCCCGAGTACTGCTGGTCCGGCACGTTTTCCACGGCGTAGAAGCGGGTCAGCGCCTGCCCGGCCGGCAGCCCGGCGGGCACGGTGGCGGTGATGTAACGCCAGCCCGTCCAGTCCACGCTCAGCGACAGGTCCACAATGGACGCGACGTTCGCCGCGTCGTGCAGCTCCGCGCGCAGCCACGCGCCCTTGCCGTCGCCGTTGACCCACACCCCGATCTTCTGCGTGCCAGCGGGCACAGGCAGCGGCGCCGCAGCCGTGACGTACGCGGCGCGCGTGGCGTTCGTGCCGGTCAGGCGGTAGTCGAGGGCGAGGCCCTGCCCGCCGTCGTGGCCCGGCGCGGCCGAGAGCGCGGCGCCGACCACGGCCGGGTACACGCTGGCGCTCCAGCCTTCCGGACCGTCCAAAGGGGACGCGATGCGCGGCACGGTGCCCACGGACGCGGCCAGGTGCGTGGTGAGCCCCGCCGCGTGCACCGTGATCGCCGACGCGCCCGAGGCGGCGAGCGCGGTGACGGCGAACCCGTCCGCCGACGGCTCCACCTTGACCACCGCGGGGTCGTAGTCCAGCTTCACGTCGCGGGGCTCCAGCCAGGTGCCGTAGCCGTCGGCGTCGTAGCCGTAGACCTGGAACGTGCTTTTCGCGCCCGCGCCGGACAGCGCGACCTGCTCGGTGCTCGTGCCGAGCCGCACCGGCGTGCCGAGCACGGACAGCTTGGCCCGGCCGGAGACCTTCCCGTCGCGCGCGACGACGTCCAGGTCCGTCCGCGCGTCCGGGTGCAAGAGGTCGGCGTGCGCGGTGAAGACGTCCTTCGTGACGCTGCCGCGCAACGGGTTCGACGTGGTCCAGCGAGGCTGAGCCGCCACGGCCGCGCCGGTCTCGTCGTGGCCGTCCGCGACGAGCACTCGCGAAAGCCCCGACAGGACCCTGGTGGCGTTCTTGGTGTTCTGCGCGGGCGCCGGCGCGAAACCGGTCAACCGGCCGCTACCCGGCACGGTGGTGACGCCGATGCCGTTGGGCACCAAGCGTTCCCCGCCGTCCGAAGGCGAGTTGCGCACGCTCGGCGCGGCCTCGCCCTCGTCGCGGGCGAGCAGGGTGGACGAGCCGCCGCCGTCGAGGTTGATCGCGTCGTCGGCGCCGAGGGCCTTCATCTGGCGCGCCAGCTCCAGCTCGGTCATCCCGCGGCTGTCGGCCTGACGGCCGTCGATGGTCACGAGCCACATCCGCCTGCCGTCGGCGGAGAACCCGACGGCGGTGCGCGGCGCGAGCGCGACGTCGTCGACCGGCTGCGGCTGGCCGTCCTTGAGCAGTGCCTCGTTGCCGCCGACCGCGACGGCGATCTTCCCGGCGTCCGAGCGCGGCGCGTACGAGACGCCGACGCGGTCGCCGACGTGCAGCGCGCTCACCGTGTCCGCTCCCGCCTCGCGGCCCAGCAGAACCGTGCTGCCGGCCGGGATCGGGCCGTCCGCGGGCGACGGCCGCACCTGCGTGACCACGCCGTCGCGGACCTCGGCCTCGGCCACACGCTGGGCGCCGGCCACGGATGTCGTCCGCGCCGAAGCGCCCCAGAGCGGGGTGTAGACGCCGAGCGCGTCCTGGCCGAGGACGGGGCTGTTGAAGTTGGTCGCGGGCACGGCGCGGCCGTCCGGCATCGTGACGGTGGCCTCGAGGAAGATGTCCGCGAGCTTCGCCTTGCCCTCGTCGGTGATGGCGGCGGTGGTGTTGTGCCCGGTGGCGGGCGCGGTCTGCAGCTGCCCGCGGTCGATGCCGACGCCGATCGGCGCGCCGGTGGCGGAGATGTCGAAGAAGTCGCCGTTCACGCCCGCGACCGCGCCCGTCCGCGCGACCTGCTGCGAGAGCGGCGTGCGCGCGGAAACCGTGCCAGGGCTCAGGTACGTCGGCTTCAGCACCTTGCTGGACAGATCGACGCTCAGCGTGTCTCCGCGGATCCAGCCCTTCGGGTCGAAGCGGTCGAACTGCGTCAGGTCCAGACCAGGCGCGACGGCCGTCTTGGCGCTGCTGGTGATGAGCCCGTCGTCCGGCGTCGGGGCGGCGTAGGTGACCGGTGCTTCGCGGGCCGAAGACGCCGAAGGCGCGCCCTCGATCGGCGGCGAGCCGAGTGGCGCGGCCAACGGGTCCGCGGCGGCCGTGCCCGGGAGCGCGGTCAGGACGCAGAGCAGCGCACAAAGCAGCGCGAAGAGCGGCTTCTTCACTTTGGTACCCCAGGATCGGCCGAGTGACTTCGCCCAGAAAAGTCCACCGGTGCGGCCGGCGGAAGGCTTCGCCGTGAACGTCGCCTGAATGGCTCAGGTCAGGGCGTGAGCGGGGCTTGCAGGAACGCCGCGGCCAGCGCTTCGTCACCGGTGATCCGCGGCTCGGCCACGGGGCGCTTCCACAGCCGCAGCAGCAGTTGCCGCGCTGGGGCCTCGACGGTGGCGGTGGCCTCCGCCTCGCCCAGCACGGGCGGCTCGCCCGGCACCAGCGTCCAGGAATGCCCGGTGTCGGTGGCGCGCAGGGTGATCGGCGCGGGCAGCGGCGGGACGGCGTGCCAGCGTGTGATCCGCGGCAGCATCGCGCCGAAGACCTCGTCGACCCCGTCGGCGGCGATCAGCGGGTCCAGGTCGGAAGCTTCGGTGAGGTCGACGAGGTGCACCGCGGTCTCATGGACCTGGCGGCGGAACCAGAACGCCTTGGTCTTCGCGGTGCCGCAAAAGTGCCAGCACCGGGCGTCCGGATCGGCCTCGGCGAGGGTGTCCAGCAGCAGTGCGGCGCTCTCGGCGTACCACTCGGCGAGGTCCGCGGACGGCGGGCTCTCGAGCTCGAAGGGCTGCGGTTCACCGGTGCGGACGACCGTGGCCGCCCAGCGGTGCACGGTGCCCAGGTGCGTGCCGAGGTCCGCGCGGGTCCAGTCGCCGCAGGCCGGCACCGGTGCGGCCGGCTCGCCCTCGCGCAATCCGGCGGCGAACGCCTCGGTGAGCGCACGCAAGTGCGGCAGGTACTCGGCCGGCGGCAACGCGGTCATCGGTGGCCTCACCCTGGGGAGTGCTTTACAGGAAAGGGAAAGCCGGGGCGGAGCACTCGGCCCCGGCCCGGCTTCAGTCCCGGCTCACAGCTCCGGGAACCACAGCTTCAGCTCGCGCTCGGCCGACTCCGGCGAGTCCGAGCCGTGCACCAGGTTGTACTGCGTCTCCAGGCCGAAGTCGCCGCGCAGGGTGCCCGGCGTGGCCTTCTCGACCGGGTCGGTGCCGCCGGCCAGCTGGCGGAACGCGGCGATGGCGCGCGGGCCTTCGACGGCGAGCGCCACGACCTGGCCCGAGGTGATGAACTCCAGCAGGTCGCCGAAGAACGGGCGCTCCTTGTGCTCGGCGTAGTGCTCCTCGGCCAGCGAGCGCTCGACCGTGCGCAGCTCGAGGGCGGCCAGCTTCAGGCCCTTGCGCTCGATGCGCGAGACGACCTCGCCGACGAGGCCGCGCGCGACGCCATCGGGCTTGACGAGGACCAGCGTGCGTTCAGTCACGACGGTGTTTCTCCTTGTACTGATTCGTGTTAGTGGCTGCCGAGCCTAGCCGACGGGCCCGGAACGTCCGCCCCGGTGTGCTCAGCGGCCCTGCGGCTGGAACGTCTTCGACCACAGCGAGGCGCCCGTGCCGTCCCGCAGGTCGACGGTCAGCTCGCCGCTCGCGCCGTCGACGTTCAGCTCGCCGAAGTGCTGGAACCCTTGTGCGGGCGAGGAATTCTGCGTCACCGGGGCGTGCACGAACACGGCCTCCGGCCCGAAGGTCGGGTCGAGCTTGCTGGGCCCGAACGCGCCGGCGTTGAGCGGGCCGGAGACAAACTCCCAGAACGGGTCGAAGTCACCGGCCGCGGCCCGGTCCGGCGAGTAGTGGTGCGCGGCGGTGTAGTGCACGTCGGCGGTCAGCCAGACGACGTTGCGCACCCGGCGGCGGGAGATCTCGCGCAGCACCCACGCCAGCTCCGTCTCGCGGCCGCCCGGGGCGCCGGGGCGGTTGTTCGCGACGGCCTCGATCGCCGTGCCGTCCGGCACCACGAGCCCGATCGGCATGTCCGCCTGCACGGTCTTCCACGTCGCGGTGCTGCGGCCGAGCGCGTCGGCGAGCCAGCGCGCCTGCCGGTCGCCGAGGATGTGCCCGGGCGCGCCCTGGTCCGCGGTGTTGGCGTCGCGGTAGGTGCGCATGTCGAGCACGAACACCTCGACCCGGCTGCCGTGGCGGAAGCTGCGGTAAACCCGCCCGTCGACGGCCTGGCGCCGGTCGATCGGGTGCCATTCGTGGAACGCCTGGAACGCGCGCGGGGCGAGCACGTCCACCCGCTTCTCGGTGTACTCCGGGCGGTCGTTCATCACCTCGCCCGGGTACCAGTTGTTCGAGACCTCATGGTCGTCCCACTGGACCACGCTGGGCACCTCGGCGGCGAACCGGCGGAAGTGCTCGTCGAGCCGGTTGTAGGCGTGCTGGCCGCGGAACTCGTCGAGGGTCTCGGCGACCTTGGACTTCTCCGGCGTCACGACGTTGTGCCAGATCCCGCCGCCGCCGGGCAGGGTGACGGATTCGGTGAGCGGGCCGTCGGCGTACACGGTGTCGCCGCTGTGCAGGAAGAGGTCCGGGCGGCGGTCGGCCATGGCGGCGAAGATCGTCATGCCGCCGAGGCCCGGGTTGATGCCGTAATTCTGGCCCGCGACGTCGCCGCTCCACAGGATCCGCGTGTCGGCGCGGCCGAGCGGCGCGGTGGCGAACCGGCCCGTCACCGCCTCGCTCGCGGTGCGCCCGTCGAGGTCCACGGCGGTGACGCGGTAGTGGTAGCCGGTGCCCGGCCGCAGTCCCGCGAGGCGCACCTTGCCGGTGCCGCCGGTGGCGGGCGAGACGACCGGCCCGGCGACGCGGCGGGCACCGCGGAACGACGGGTCACGCGCGATTTCCACCACCAGCCGCGCTGGCCGGTCGGCCCGCGACCAGACGATGCCGGAGCCGGTGGTGACGTCGCCGGACGCGACGCCGTGAGTGAGCACCGGGCGGCCGCGGCGGACCAGCGCGGCACTCGCCGTGCCCGTCATGCCGGGCAGGAGCAGGCCCCCGGCCAGCGCGGACGTCGCGAGCCCGGCCTTGAGCAGCGTGCGGCGGGAGTGGGTCGATTCGGTCATGCCGGACGTTCTATCCCGCTCCTGCGGCGCGGTGGCCAACGCCGCCTGTCGCCAGGGTGAACTGAGGCCGGGGCTCCACGCGGCCGCGTTCGTTCAGCCTGCACGGCATCTTTCAGGTGTTACATCGGAAGCATGTACGTCACAGTTCGATTTGTGGTCCGATGTGCCCCGTTACCCGGTATGGCGCCGAGGGGAATGATGGCAGCCGGGGCAGACCTGCGAAAAGACCATGTACGGCCAGACGTCCAGCGAGACCTACGAAGAGAAGCTGCAGGAAGCGAAGGACGACGCGAAGACCTTCCAGGGCGGCGGCCGGTGGGTCACGTTCGGGATCGGCACGGGGATCGCGGCCGCGTGCGGCTGGCGGCTGGTCGTCGCGATTCGGCGCAGGGCCGGCCGGGGGCCTGGCGCGGTCGCCCAGACCGGGCCCGGGCAGCAGCCCGGCTTTGCCCCGCCGCCGGGATACCAGCCGCCGAACGGGCCGTATCGGCAGTAGCGGCCAGGACAGCGCCGGCCGGTGTTTCCGGTTGCGCGCCGCCGCAGGCAACCGCTTGGTGATCACCGGCGATCCGGCATTTCAGAGATTCAGCGCCGAGATGAGGCCGCCGTCGACGAGAAGATCAGTTCCGGTCACGAAGGCGGACAAATCACTGGCGAGGTACAGCACGGCATTCGCGATGTCCTCGGCTGTGCCCACCGTCCGCAGGGGCGTGCGCTGGGCAACGCGCTCTCGCCCGGGGCCGTCGGAAAGGTTGTCCTCCGTCATCCCGGTGAGGATCATTCCGGGGCTCACCGAGTTCACGCGGATTCCCTCCGGGCCGAGTTCGCCCGCCAATTGCCGCGAGAGTGACAAGACAGCGCCTTTGGTAGCGGTATAGGAGGGAAACGCGACGCCAATGTGACCCATCATGGAGGAAATCTGGATGATGCTGCCGGGCCGGTTCATCCGGGGAACGGCGCACTTCAGCACGTTGAAGTAACCCGTCAGGTTCACGGCCAGTACCCGATCCCAATCCTCGGGCCCGGTCGTGGCGAGCGAGTCGGGCGCCATGATGCCGGCCGAGTTGACGACAATGTCGATGGTCTCGCCGCTCAGGACGCTCTCCACCGCGGCATAGTCCGAAACGTCGACCGTCACCGTATCGGCGCCACTGAGGTCAAGGGGGAGGACGGAAGCACCGGCCTTTGCCAGGATATCGGCCGTTGCCCGGCCGATACCGGATCCGGCGCCGGTCACCACCGCCCGACGGCCGTCGAGACTCATGCGTTCGACAAGTGATTCGTGAACCATCACTGCACTCCTAGCGTACGTACCCGTGGAATTCGAACCATCGGAGGTCTAGAAGCGATCACCGATGAGGTCGAGGACGCTCTCCGGTGTCGACTCCGCGAAAGCCTGAACGTCGATGCCTTCGACGAAAGCCACCTTCGCTTCTGCGGCGGCGTGCCGAATCGAGACAGCATTCTGATAAACGGGAGACTGGTACCACTCCCGGGCCGCGGCGATGTTCTCGAACTCCATGATCACCGTCTGCTGGCCGTACCACTTTCCCTCGACCACCTCAGGCGCGTTCACCGCGAGAATCTTGACCTCGGACGTGATCGCCTCGCGGGCCGCCTTCACGTACTCCCGCATGACTGCCGGATCTTTGATGTCCAGCGCGAAAATCGCATAGCACTTGTTCACGGTTCACTTCTTCCCTGCCCATCGACCATCGGCGAGGTCGTGCGGTCACTCTAACACAATATGTTGTGTTAACAAGGTCGCCGGTCTGCGTTTCGTTCGGCCGGCCCGACCGTTAGGGTTCAGCCATGAGTCACGAGAAGGCGCGGTCGGCAGCCCCTTCGGACGAGATACTTCCGCTACCGGGATCAGGCAACGCGATGCTGAGCGACCTCCTCTGGGAGGTCTCCGGCTACGTCGAGCTGCGTGGGGAAATCGCACTGGGCGACCTGCCCATCACGACGGCGTCGAGCGGCGTATTGATGACCATGTACGGCAACCCGGGGATAACGGTCACCGAGATGGCGCGGCTCAAGCCGCGAAGCCAGCAGGCGATCAGCCAGATCGTGGCCCGGCTGGAGAAGCTGGGCATGCTCGAGCGTCGCGTGGGGCGTGGCCGCAGTGTCGAGCTGCACCTCACCGACCAGGGCAGCCTGCTCGCCGAACAGGCTTTCGACCGGGAAAACGCCGTGGACCGGGAAGTCCGTGAGCTCCTGGGAACCGACAACTACGAGAAGCTGCGCCGGCTGCTCGTCTCGAGCCGGGACAAGCTGCGCGATACGCAGTAGACCGGCCGCGAGGGGTCAGGCCTGGGGCTGTTGCTGCTGGCTCGGCAGCGTGCCCGCGGCCATCCGGCGGGCGACGTCGCGGCGCAGCCACAGGAACCACAGGTACGCGGCCAGGAAGACCACGCCGATGATCGCGATCGCGGGCAGCGCGCCGGCCATCGCGATCAGGCCCAGCTGCAGCACGAGCACCACGGGCAGCGCCCAGGCGCGCTTGAGCATCCCGCACAGCACCAGCAGGACGAGCGCGATGCCGAGCACCGTCCAGCCGAGGCCGCTGGTGATGCCGTCGCCGAGCTTGTTGATCACCGGCAGCGCGAGCGCCACCGTGATCGCCTCCATGATCAGGGTGCCCGCGATGACGCCGCGGAAGCCCTTCATCGGGTCCTTGGGCGGCGGGGTGACCGTCTTGGCCTCGTCCGCCGGCGTCCCGCCCGGGGTTTCACTCATGACGGCTCCTTCCCGAACAGTGTGCGCGCGTCGCCCGCGGTGACGACCGAGCCGGTGACCAGCACGCCGCCGCCGGACAGTGGCTCCTCCGGGTCGTCGGACTGCTCCACCAGGCCGATCGCCGTCTCCACCGCCGTCTCCAGGTCCGGCTCGGCGAGCACGCGGTCCTCGCCGAAGATCGAGATCGCCTGCTCGTTCAGCTCGTCGAGCGGCATCGACCGCAGCGCCGAGTTCCGGGTGATCACCACTTCGGACACCACCGGCTCCAGCGCGTCGAGGATGCCGCGCGCGTCCTTGTCCGCCATCACCGCGACCACCGCGACCAGGCGGCGGAACGAGAACTCCTCGGCCACCGTGGTGGCCAGCGCGCGGGCGCCCATCGGGTTGTGCGCGGCGTCGATCAGCACGGTCGGCGCCGCGCGCACGCGCTCCAGCCGGCCCGGGTTCTCCACCTCGGCGAACGCTTCGCGCACGGCCTCGATGACCAGCTGCTTGTCCTTGCCCGCACCGAAAAACGCCTCGACGGCCGCGAGCGCGAGCGCCGCGTTGGCCGCCTGGTGCGCGCCGTGCAGGGGCAGGAAGATGTCGTCGTACACGCCGCCGAGGCCCTGCAGCTTGAGCAGCTGCCCACCGACCGCGACCTCACGCTCCATGACCCCGAACTCGCTGCCCGCGCGCGCCACCGCGGCGTCGACCTTGACCGCGCGCTCGAGCAGCACGTTCAGCACGTCCTGGTCCTGCTCGGCGATCACCGCGACGGAGCCGGGCTTGATGATCCCGGCCTTCTCGGCGGCGGCATCCACGGCGTTCGGGCCCAGGTACTCGACGTGGTCGATGCCGATCGGGGTGATCACCGCGACGTCGCCGTCCGCGACGTTCGTGGCGTCCCAGGCGCCGCCCAGTCCGGCCTCGACCACCGCGGCCTCGACCGGCGCGTCCGAGAACGCGGCGAACGCCATCCCGGTGAGCACCTCGAACTTGCTCATCGGCACGCCGTCCTCGCTCGCGCCGTCGACCATCGTGACGTACGGGGCGACGTCGCGGAACAGGTCCACGTACTTCGCGGCGGAGATCGGGTGCCCGTCCAATGCGATGCGCTCGGTGACGAGCTGCAGGTGGGGGCTGGTGTAGCGGCCGACGCGCAGGCCCATCCGGGTCAGCAGCGCGTCGATCATGCGCGAGACGGAGCCCTTGCCGTTAGTGCCCGCGACGTGCAGCACGGGGTACCCGCGGTGCGGCTCGCCCAGCAGCGTGACCAATGCCTGGATCCGCGCCAGCGAGGGCGCGATCTTCGTCTCCGGCCAGCGCTGGTTCAGCTCCGCCTCGACGGCCATCAGCTCACGGCGCGCCTGCTGCCCGTTCGGGTCGGACGGCTGCTCCTCGACGCCCTGGTCGTCGAGCTCGTGCAGCTCGGCGTCCTCGGCCCCGGGCAGGTCGGGCACCGGGCCGGTGGCCAGGTTGTCGCCCAGCTGCCCGATGCCGCCGATGCCGCCGCGAGAGCCGCCGCCCACGGTGTACGCGGCGTCGGGGGCGTCCAGGTCGGGGTCGATGTCGTCGGATTCGTCGTGCGCCCGGGCGCCGAGCTCGTCGACGCCGGCGAAACTGTCCGGATCCGCGAGGTCCCGGCGACGCTCCCGCCCGGCGCCATCGCCGTTGGAGTCATCGTCGAAGCCGTCGTCGAACTCCTCGGCTTCGAACGGCCCGTCCTCACCACGCGGCACGCGACCGCTCCCCTCGACACCCTGGTTCACCTGACCAGACGAGTCTACGTGCGCGGTTCCTGGCAGTCTCGGGCCATGCCGTTCGACCACAACCACCACTACCACCCGCTCCTGCTGGCCCAGCTGCCGCCGGGACCGGGGCGGGCGCTCGACGTCGGCTGCGGCAGTGGCCGCTTCGCCCGCCGCCTCGCCGCGGCCGGGCTGAACGTCGACGCGATCGACCGGTCCGCGCCGATGGTCCGGCTGGCCGAGGCCACCGGCTCACCCGGACCCGGCACGATCGACTTCCGCCGCACCGACATCACCACCCAGCCGCTGCCGGCCGAGCACTACTCCTTCATCTCGTGCCTGGCCTCGCTGCACCACGTGCCGTTCGAAACGGTGACGGCCCTGCGCGAGGCGCTCGAGCCCGGCGGCGTGCTGGCGGTGCTGGGGCTGGCGCGGCCGAGCACACTCACCGACCACGCGCGGCTGCTCGCCGCGGTCCCGGTGAACGCCGCCGCACGGCTGTTCTCCTACGCCGCCGATCGGCTCAACGGCGGCGCGGACGCCCTGCCGCCCGCCCCCGTATCCATGGAGTTCCCCCGGTTCTCCGAGGTCCGGGCCGAATCACAGCGGCTGCTGCCGGGCAGCACGGTGCGGCCGCTGCTGTTCTGGCGGTACCTGCTGACATACCGGAAACCGTTGGGAGACGGGTGATCCACCGCCGTCGTCACCCCATTGCCGGGTGAAGCGCGGCCGCGACCACCCTTTCGGCGGCAGGCAACCGGCGCCGGGCTGGGCAAACGTGAACGGTGTCCGTGATCCCGGCCCGGAGAACGAGGTCCTGATGCGCACCACCCGGCTCGTGTTCGCCGCCCTCGCGGCGGTGGTCCTGCTCGCCGCCTCGGCCACCGCCGCGTCGGCCGCCCCCCTCCCGACGCACTACCGCCACTACGTCGCGCTCGGCGACTCGTACACGGCGGGCCCGCTCATCCCGTTACCTCGGCTCGACCCGCTGGGCTGTGTGAGATCAACGTCCAACTACCCGGCGATCCTCGCGGCCACGCTCCACACGGGCGGTTACACCGACGTCAGCTGCTCCGGCGCCGACACCTCGGACATGACGCAGGCGCAGAGCGTGCCGCTCGGCGTGAACCCGCCGCAGCTCACCGCGCTGCGGCCCGACACCGACCTGGTGACGCTCGGCATCGGCGGCAACGACTCCGGCGTGTTCGGCACCCTGGTCGGCACCTGCCCCACGCTGCGCGCGAGCGACCCCACCGGCAACCCGTGCCAGCAGCACTTCACCTCGAACGGCGTGGACACCATCAAGGCGGCGCTGGCGACCACGCAGCGCAGCGTCCAGACGGTGCTGGCCGGCATCCACGCCCGCTCGCCGCAGGCGAAGGTGCTGGCGATCGGCTACCCGCGCATCGCCCCGGAATCCGGCTACTGCCCGGACATCCTGCCCTTCGCCGACGGCGACTACGCCTGGCTCTCCAGCGTCGAAGAGGCACTGAACTCGGCGATCGCGAACGCCGTGGCCGCCGACGGTGACGCGTCCTATGTGGACACCTTCGGCCCGTCGGCCGGGCACGACGCGTGCGCGGGCGGCGCCGCCTGGATCAACGGCAAGGACACGCTGCTGCTGGCCGCCGCCGCGTACCACCCGCTGGCTCGCGGGATGGTCGGAATGGCCGGAGTTGTTTCTGTGTCTTCTGCCCTGGCTCCGCCAGGGCGGCGAGATCGCCTTTGAGCCGCCGTCTTCCCTCCCGATTTCGCCCGGCCCGAGGGCCGGGCGAAATCACTCAGTCCAGACGGCGGCGGCGATCTCGCGTGGGGGCTCAGCCCCGTCAAACATCAGCGTGGATGAGCAGGCGGTCACTTCTGTTCCAGCGCGGCCAGCCGCAGTTCAAGCTGGTCGACCCGGTGGCGTAGCAGGGTCACTTGGGCTTCGAGGCTGATTTCCCGTTCCGCCCGGCGCTGGATGCGCGGGGACGCGGCGGCGCGCTCGATCACGGCCTCCAGCTGGACCAGGCGCTGAGGCCCGTTCGGGCCGTCCACCAGCCGGGACTGGATCTCGCCGTTGCGGTACCAGGACCGCAGGGCCGAGCGGGAAACGCCGGTCTCGATCTCCGCCTTGGCCAGCGTGACCCAGGGCGTCTCGTCCAGCCGCTCGAACAGCTCCAGCTCGTTCTGCCAGCGCGCGAGCCGGTCCTCCCAGTCCGACGGTGTCTCCATCACACCCTCCCTCCGGCACGGTGACCCTGTCAGTAACAGTGTATTGACAGGGTTGCGACCATGAAAGCATGTTTGAAAAATTCACCGAAAGAGCCCGCAAGGTGGTCGTCGCGGCCCAGGAGGAAGCCCGGCTGCTCCAGCACAACTACATCGGCACGGAGCACATCCTGCTGGGTCTGCTCGACGGGCAGGACACCATCGCGGCGAAGGTCCTGCGCCAGCTCGGGTACGACATAAAAACGGCGCGGGCCGATGTCGCCGCAGCGGTCAAGCCCGGCACCGGCGAGCTCACCGGCCACATCCCGTTCACGCCGCATGCCAAGAGGACGATGGACCTCGCCGTGCGCGAGGCGCATCAGCTGAACCACGACTACGTCGGCACCGAGCACATCCTGCTCGCCCTGGTCGCGGAAGGTGGGAGCGTCGGCGCGAAGGTGCTGGCCGGGCGGATCAACCCGGCCAGCAAGATCCGGGCCGCGGTACTGGCGTCCCTGGAGGGCCGGCCGGACGCCCCCCCGGCCGGCCCGTGGCCGACGGGCACACCCGCCACCGAGGACACCGTGTCCACCGCCAGCGCGCTGGCCGGCGGCGCACCGGTCGGCAGCCATCACCTGCTCGAGGCGATGCTGCGGGCGGAGAACAGCATGGCCGCCAAGGTGCTGCGCGAGCTCGGCGTCGACCCCGAAGCGGTCGCCGCCAAGATCGACGAACTGGACCCGGAGTCGACCACCGACGCCAACCCGGAGGAAACCGCCGCGCGCAAGATGGAACTCCGGCTGGTCGACGACGAGGTGCACCTGATCCTGCGCGACCCGGCCACGGTCGCGATCGCCAGGACGGTCACCGAGCTGGCCGACGGCCCGATCAAGGGCGCCGGGCCGGTCGCCGGCCTGTTCGTCCCGCTCTGGCGCTCGACCAACCAGCTGCTGCAGCAGCTCCAGCGGGCGCTCGAACCGGAACCCGAAAAAGGCGACGGACCCGCGACGAGCACGGTGGCCAAGACCGTCCGCGCGGTGCTCGCGCCCCGCCTCCGCCGGCGAACCAGCTGAGCGGCCGACCGGTGACAGCCATGAACATCACCATCGTCGGAGCCGGACTGGGCGGCCTGGCCCTGGCCCGGGTGCTGCACCTGAACGGCATCAACGCCGTGGTGTACGAACGGGAATCCTCGCGCGGCGCGCGCGGTCAGGGCGGCATGCTCGACCTGCACACCGCGACCGGGCAGCGGGCGCTGCGCGAGGCCGGCCTGATCGACGGGTTCCACGCGATCGCCCGTGGTGAAGGCCAGGACATGCGCCTCCTGGAGCCGGACGGCACCCTGCTGCTCCAGGAGGACACGCCCGACGACGCCCCGCTCGAGCGGCCCGAGGTCGACCGTGCCGATCTGCGCGACCTGCTGCTGGACTCCCTTCCCGAACACGCGGTGCGCTGGGGGCACGCGTTCGAATCCGCCGGCAACGGCGTGCTGCACTTCGATGGGCGCAGCAGTGCGGCCTATGACCTGCTGGTCGGCGCGGACGGCGCGAACTCCCGGGTCCGCGCGCTGCTCACCGACGCCCGGCCGGCGCACATCGGCCAGAACGTCGTCGAGCTCTGCATTTCCGACATCGACCGCGCCTACCCCGACCTCGCGGCGATGGTCGGGCGCGGCAACTACTGGGTGTTCGGTGACGGAAAATCCCTGGCAGCGCAACGCAATGGCGACGGCTGCGTACGCGTCGGCCTCAACTTCTACAACACCGGCGAGGACTGGTTCGCCACCAGCGGGATCCCGTTCGACGACCCGGCCGCGACCCGAGCGTGGCTGATCGAGGAGTTCTCCGGCTGGGACGCACGGTTCACCGCGCTGATCGCCGCCTGCGACGACACGATCGCGCCACGGTCACTCACCACTCTCCCGATCGGCCTGACCTGGCCGTCGACTCCGGGAGTCACGCTGCTCGGCGACGCCGCGCACCTGATGCCGCCAGTGGGGCAGGGCGCCAACATGGCCCTGCTGGACGGCGCCCTGCTCGGCCTCGCGCTGGCCGCGCACCCGGACGACTTTCCCACCGCCGTCGAAGAATACGAACGCGAGATGTTCGAACGCACCAGCGCCGCCGGCCGGATGTCCGCCCGAATGCAGGAAATGCTGACCCTGCCGGACGCAAGCCAGAGACTGCTGGCCTTCTTCCAACCCAGCTGAACTCAGGCGCGGAGGAAACTGAGACGAACAAAGCCGTATCGGACCGCTGAACCCCCACGCGAGATCGCCGCCGCCGTCTGGACTGAGCGATTCCGCCCGGCCCCTCGGGCCGGGCGGAATCGGGAGGGAAGACGGCGGCTCAAGGGCGATCTCGCCGCCTCGGCGGAGCCGAGGCAGACAACACAGGATGAGACCTCAAGCAGGCAGAGCCGCCAGGCGAGCCGTAATGCGGTCGATATCCGCCACGGCAGTTTCGCGCCGCAGCTTGATTTTCTCGATCACCGGCGCGGGGGCCTTGGCGATGAAGGACTCGTTGCCAAGTTTGCCCTCGGTCTGCGAAAGCTCCTTCTGGGCCACGCCCAGGTCCTTCTGCAGGCGTTTGCGCTCGGCGGCGACGTCGACCGTGCCGGACAGGTCGAGCTCCACCGTCACGACGCCGGTGGCCAGTGCGACCTCCAGTGAAGCGCTCGCGGAGAAACCCTCCTCCGCCGGTGTGAGGCGGACCAGCGAGCGGATCGAGTCCTCGTGCCCGGACACCTCGGCGAAGCCCGCGCCCGCGACGCGCGCGGCCACCTTCTGGCCCGGCTTCAGGCCCTGGTCGGCACGGAAGCGGCGGACCTCTGTGACGAGCTTCTGCACGTCGGCGATCCGGGCGTCGGCCACCGTGTCCGCGTAGCCCTCGAACGGCTTCGGCCACGGCGCGACCACCAGCGACTCGCCGCCGGTCAGCGCGATCCACAGCTTCTCGGTGATGAACGGGATGAACGGGTGCAGCAGCCGCAGCACCGTGTCCAGCACGTGGCCGAGCACCGACCGCGTCGCCTCGACCCGCGCGTCTTCGCCTTGGTACAGCTGGACCTTCGCCAGCTCCAGGTACCAGTCGCACAGCTCGTTCCAGGTGAACTGGTAGAGCGCGGCCGCCACCTTGGCGAACTGGAAGTCCTCGAACAGTCCGTCCACTTCGGACACCAGCGCGCCGAGGCGGCCGAGGATCCAGCGGTCGGCCTCGGTCAGCTCCGCCGCGGCGGGCAGCTCCCCCGCCGCCGAAGCGCCGTTCATCATCGCGAACTTGCTGGCGTTCCACAGCTTCGTGCAGAAGTTGCGGGAGCCGGCGGCCCACTCGTCGGCCAGCGCCATGTCCCCGCCCGGGTTCGCGCCGCGGGCGAGGGTGAAGCGGGTGGCGTCGGCGCCGTAGGCGTCCATCCACTCGAGCGGGTCGATCACGTTGCCGCGCGACTTCGACATCTTCTTGCCCTGCGCGTCACGGATCAGGCCGTGCAGGTAGACGTGGTCGAACGGCTGGGCGCCGTCCATCTCCTGGACGCCGAACATCATCATCCGCACGACCCAGAAGAACAGGATGTCGTAGCCGGTGGACAGCACGCTGGTCGGATAGAACTTCGCCAGGTCGGCAGTCTGCTCGGGCCAGCCCATGGTCGACATCGGCCAGAGGCCCGAGGAGAACCAGGTGTCCAGCACGTCCGGGTCCTGGCGCCAGCCCTCGCCCGACGGCGGCTGCTCGTCCGGGCCCACGCACACGACCTGGTCGTCCGGGCCGTACCAGACCGGGATCCGGTGGCCCCACCACAGCTGGCGCGAGATCGTCCAGTCGTGCATGTTGTCGACCCAGTCGAAGTAGCGCTTCTCCAGTTCGGCCGGGTGGATCCTGGTACGGCCGTCGCGCACCGCGTCGCCCGCCGCGCGGGCCAGCTCCTCGACTTTCACCCACCACTGCAGGGAAAGCCGCGGCTCGACCACCGTGTCGCACCGCGAGCAGTGGCCCACGGCGTGCACGTACGGCCGCTTCTCGGCGACGATCCGGCCCGCCTCGCGCAGCGCCGCGACCACCGCGGGCCGCGCCTCGAACCGGTCCATTCCTTCGAACGGGCCCGCGACGGTGATCTGGGCGCGCTCGTTCATCACGGTCAGCATCGGCAGGTCGTGCCGGCGGCCGATCTCGAAGTCGTTCGGGTCGTGCGCCGGGGTCACCTTCACCGCGCCGGTGCCGAACTCGGGGTCGACGTGCTTGTCGGCGACGATCGGGATCCTGCGGCCGGTCAGCGGCAGCTCGACCACCGTGTCGACCAGGTGCGCGTACCGCTCGTCGTCCGGGTGCACGGCCACGGCGGTGTCGCCCAGCATGGTCTCCGCGCGGGTGGTGGCGACCACGATCGCGTCGGCCCCGTCGCCGTAGCGGATGGAGACGAGCTCGCCGTCGTCGTCGCTGTGGTCCACCTCGATGTCCGACAGCGCGGTCTGGCACCGCGGGCACCAGTTGATGATGCGCTCGGCGCGGTAGATGAGGCCGGCGTCGAAGAAGTTCTTGAACACCGTCTGCACGGCCTGGGACAGGTTCTCGTCCATGGTGAAGCGCTCGCGCGTCCAGTCGACGCCGTCGCCGAGCCGCTTCATCTGTCCCAGGATCCGGCCGCCGTACTCGGCCTTCCACTCCCAGACGCGCTCGACGAACTTCTCCCGGCCCAGGTCGTGGCGGGACAGGCCCTCGCCGGCGAGCTGGCGCTCGACCACGTTCTGCGTCGCGATGCCGGCGTGGTCCATGCCGGGCAGCCACAGCACCTCGTACCCCTGCATCCGGCGCCGGCGGCTCATGGCGTCCATCAGGGTGTGGTTGAGCGCGTGGCCCATGTGCAGGCTGCCGGTCACGTTCGGCGGCGGCAGTACGATCGAGAACGGCGGCTTGTCCGACGTGGCATCGGCCGTGAAGTACCCGGCCGCTACCCAGCGGTCGTACATGGGCGCTTCTTCGGCGGCCGGGTCCCAGGCACCCGGAAGGTCGGTGGTCTGCTGCGGAGCGTTCTCGGTCACAATGGACAAGTCTACGAACCCGCTCCGGCGGGGTTACGCAGGGGGAAAGGGGTACCCGGATGACACGCCCGGAAGAGCCGGACGACCGGATCGAGACGCATCCGGACCTCATCGACCCGAACTGGCAGAAACACGCCGAGCTGGACGCCTGGCTGGGTGCCAAGAAGGAGATGAAGAAGCGCCGCAAGCGCGAGCGCCGCACCGGCGCGGGCGCGCAGCAGCGGTACGGCGCCCAGGCGGCGCCGAGCCGCTGGCCGGGCATCATCGCCGTGGCGGGCCTGGTCGTGCTGCTGGTCGCCGCGATCGTCGTGCACCAGGTGCAGGGCATCGGCGTGAACGAGCAGTCGGTGCCGTACGTCTTCGGCCTCGGCTCCCACGCGCACACGGTGGTCACCCCGCTGCTCTGATGCTTCGCTGTTAAGGCCTCCTTACCCGCGTCCAACGCCGGTAAGGAGGCCTTAACGGCGTCCGGGGGCGATTTCGGCCACAATCGCCCGCCCGCGTGATGCACAGGCCAGACTACACAGTCTAGGCTGTTCATATGGCCACCGTTCCCGCTCATGTCGCCGAGTCCGCCGGCTGGATCCGCGGCGTCGTCGGGCAGCTGCACCGCCGGCTGCGGCAAGTCGACAACGCCGAGATCCTCACGCCGTCGCAGTCGGCGGTGCTGAACCGGCTCGACCGCGAAGGCCCCGCCACGCAGGGCGAACTCGCCGCGGCCGAGCACGTGCGGCAGCAGTCGATGGCCGCGACCCTCGCCGTGCTCGACGAGCTCGGCTACCTCAGCCGCACCCGTGACCCCGCGGACGGGCGGCGCAGCGTCGTCAGCCTGTCCGGTCTGGGCACCAAGACCGTGCGCGGGATCCACCAGCACCGGAACGAGTGGATCGCGAACGCACTGGTCGCCGAGCTGAGCGCCGACGAGCTGGAGACCGTCCGCCGCGCGCTGCCGCTGTTGCAGCGGATCGCGCAGCACTGAGTCCCCGAAAACCGTGTCCCCGAAAACCGAGCCCCGAAGCCAACCCCGGCCGAGTCCTCCGATCAAAGGAGCCGTGACGAGCACCGCCACCACCACCGCACCCGCCCGCTTCGGCGTCCGGCTCGTCGCCCCGCTCGTGGCGAGCGCGGTGCTGAACCCGATCAACTCCACCCTCATCGCCGTCGCGCTGGTGCCGATCGGGCAGAGCTTCGGCGCCGGGCCGGGCCGCACGGCCTGGCTGATCTCCGCGCTCTACCTGGCCACGGCCGTCGGCCAGCCGGTGGTCGGGCTGCTCGTCGACCGGTACGGCGCCCGCCGCGTACTGCTGTCCGGCGCGTCCGTGGTGATGGCCGCCGGGATCGCCGGCATGGTGCCGCTCTCGGTCGAATGGCTGACCGGCGTACGCGCAGTGCTCGGTATCGGGACCTGCGCCGGGTTCCCCGCCGCGATGGCGGTGCTGCGCAAGCACGCCGACGCCTCGGGCCAGGGCGTGCCGGCGCGGGTGCTCTCGGTGCTGTCGCTGTCCTCGCAGACGGTCATGGTGATCGGCCCGACGCTGGGCGGCGTGCTCATCGGGCTGTTCGGCTGGCCGGCGATCTTCGCGGTGAACATCCCGCTCGCGGGTATTTCGCTGCTGCTGGCGATCTTCTGGGTGCCGAAGGACGCCCCGGCCCGCCGGGCCGGCGAGCCGCGGCCGGAGCGGATCGACGTGCTCGGCATCGGCTTGTTCTCACTCGCCCTGCTGGTGCTGCTGTTCTATTTGATGGCGCCGGGCATCGGAGACCTGTGGCTGCTCGCCGTGGCCGCCGCCGTCGGCGCGGTGTTCACCATGGTCGAGCTGCGCGCCCGGCACCCGTTCATCGACCTGCGGATGCTCGCCGCGAACCGCGCGATCCTGCGCACCTACCTGCGCCAGTCCCTGAGCTTCATGGCGATCTACGCGATCATGTTCGGCTACGTCCAGTGGCTGGAGGAGGGCCGCGGGTTCAGCGAGTCCCTTTCGGGCCTGCTGCTCCTGCCGATGTCCGCGGTCGCCGTCGGCGCCGCCGCGATGTCCGGCCGCACGACCGGCGTCCGGGCGCGGCTGCTGGTGGTCGCCGTGGCGCTGGTCGGCGGCTCGGTGGCGCTGCTGTTCGTCTCCGACCGCACCTGGCTCGGCGCGCTGCTGGGCCTGGTCGCGCTGTTCGGCCTGGCCCAGGGCCTGACCAGCGTCGCCAACCAGACCACGCTCTACCGCGAGGCCCCGGCCGAGACGATGGGCACCGCGAGCGGCCTGTTCCGCACCGCCCAGTACCTCGGCGCCATCGTGGCCTCCACCGTGATCGCCCAGTGTTACGGCGGGCACGCCGACTCCGGCGGCCTGCACCGGCTGGGCCTGGTGCTGATCGTGGTCAGCGTCCTGCTGCTGGTGGTGACCGTGGCCGACCGCGGGCTGCGGCGCGCGGAACGGGCCGAGCGCGCCCCGGCGTGCCGTGCCGATCGTTACTGATCCGGCCACAGCCACGGCGGAAACGGCTCCGACGAGCAGGTCAGCTGCAGCCCGTGTCCGCCTGCTTCTGGCCGGATCAGTAAAAAAGGCGACCCCGGCTTGGGAAACGGATCATCGGGGCGCACGATGAAGGGCATGACCCGTGAAGCGCCGACGAATGACGTGGACGAGACCCGCCTCGAGGTGGGCAAGCCGAAGGGCTGGGCCGCCGGCATCCCGGGCGTCGCGGTCTCCCTCGCCCGCGGCGTCGAGCAGATGGGCGTGGTGCGCACGGCCCGCACGCTGCGGCTGCTGAACCAGCGCGCGGGCTTCGACTGCCCCGGCTGCGCCTGGCCCGAGCCCCGGCAGGCGGACGGCGAGAAGCGGAAGCTGGCGGAGTTCTGCGAGAACGGCGCGAAGGCCGTCGCCGAAGAGGCGACCAAACGCCAGGTCGGGCGGGAGTTCTTCGCCGCGCACACGATCGCCGAGCTGGCCGGCAAGACCGACTACTGGCTGGGCCAGCAGGGCCGCGTCACCGAGCCGTTCGTACTGCGCGAGGGCGCCACCCACTACGAGCCGATCTCCTGGGACGACGCGTTCGGCCTGGTCGCCGACGAGATGACCGCGCTGGCGAGCCCGGACGAGGCGATCTTCTACACCTCCGGGCGCACCAGCAACGAGGCCGCGTTCCTGTACCAGCTGCTCGTGCGCTCGTTCGGCACCAACAACCTGCCCGACTGCTCGAACATGTGCCACGAGTCCTCCGGCGCGGCGCTGACGACGAGCACCGGCATCGGCAAGGGCTCGGTGTCGCTGGCCGACATCCACCACGCCGACCTGATCGTGGTCGTCGGGCAGAACCCGGGCACCAACCACCCGCGCATGCTCTCGGCGCTGGAGCAGGCGAAGGGCAACGGCGCGAAGGTCATCGCCGTCAACCCGCTGCCCGAGGCCGGGCTGATGCGGTTCAAGAACCCGCAGAACGTGCGCGGCGTGGTCGGCAAGGGCACGCCGCTGGCCGACGAGTTCGCGCAGATCCGCCTCGGCGGCGACCTCGCGCTGTTCCAGGCCGTGGGCCACCTCCTGCTGGCCTGGGAGGAGGCGGCGCCCGGCACGATCGTCGACCGCCAGTTCGTGGAGAAGTCCACGCACGGCTTCGAGGACTACGCCAAGAACCTGCGCGAGCTGGACTGGCCGGAGACCGAGCGCGCCACCGGCCTGCCGCGCGAGCAGATCGAGCACATCGCCCGGATGATCGCGACCTCCGAGCGCACCATCTACTGCTGGGCGATGGGGCTGACGCAGCACAAGCACGCCGTGCCGACGATCTCCGAGGTCGCGAACCTCGCGCTGATGCGCGGCATGATCGGCAAGCCCGGCGCGGGCCTGTGCCCGGTGCGCGGCCACTCGAACGTGCAAGGCGACCGCACCATGGGCGTCTGGGAGAAGATGCCGGAGCCGTTCATGGACGCGCTCGAGAAGGAGTTCGGCATCGAGGTGCCGCGCGAGCACGGCTGGGACACCGTCGACTCGATCCGCGCGATGCGCGACGGCCGCGGCAAGGTGTTCTTCGCGATGGGCGGCAACTTCGCCTCGGCCACGCCGGACTCGGAGCGGACCGAGCAGGCGCTGCGCTCGTGCTCGCTGACCGTGCACGTCTCGACCAAGCTCAACCGCTCGCACGTGGTGCACGGCCGCACGGCGCTGATCCTGCCGACGCTCGGCCGCACCGAGCGTGACGTGCAGGCCTCGGGCCCGCAGTTCGTCACCGTCGAGGACTCGATGTCGCAGGTGCACGCCTCCCGCGGGCGGCTGGCGCCGGCGAGCGAGCACCTGATCTCCGAGGTGGCGATCATCAGCCGGCTGGGCGAGCGGCTGTTCGGCGCGGGCCACGCCGTGCCGTGGCGCACCTTCGAGGCGGACTACGACCTGATCCGCGACCACATCGCGGCCGTGGTGAAGGGCTGCGAGGACTACAACCGGCGCGTACGCGAGCCGGACGGCTTCGTCCTGCCGCACGCGCCGCGCGACTCGCGGGAGTTCACCGGAACGGCCACCGGCAAGGGCACGTTCACCGTGTCCGAGCTGGAGTACCCGCAGGTGCCCGAGGGCAGGCTGCTGCTGCAGACGCTGCGCAGCCACGACCAGTACAACACCACGATCTACGGCCTGTCCGACCGTTACCGCGGCATCGAGGACGGCCGCCGCGTGGTGTTCGTCAGCCCGGAGGACCTGGCCGAGCTGGGCATCGCCGACGGCGAGATCGTCGACCTGGTCTCCGAATGGAGCGACGGCGACCGCCGGGCGCCCCAGTTCCGCGCGGTCGCGTACCCGACGGCCCGCGGCTGCGCGGCGGCGTACTTCCCGGAGGCCAACGCGTTGGTGCCACTCGACTCCGTCGCCGAGAAGTCCAACACCCCGGTTTCGAAGGCGATCGTGGTGCGGCTCGAGCCGCACCATCACGACTGAGCCAGACTCGTGAGTGTTTATGACGGTTCTAACCGTCATAAACACTCACGAGTCTTTGGGCTCAGTCGACGCAGTTCTCCCCGGCCGAGGTGATCGGTGCGTCATCAGACCCGGCTGCCGCACCGCCGCCCTGGCCGTCGCCGGTGACGGCGCCCTGGCCGTCGCCGCCGCCCGCGGCGGCGCCCGGACCGGAGTAGACCTGGCCGAGGACGACCTCGATGTGCCCAGCCGGGACGTCCGCGGACTCGGCGGTGGCCAAGCCGCCCAGCAGCTTCGCGACCTGCGCGCCCTGGGCCGCGAGGCCCGCGCCGTACCGCACCAGCGAGGTGCGGCGGGCCGCGGCGTTGCCCGTCGTGCCCGGAGTGAAGCCCTTGTCCTTCAACGCAGCCGCCACGCGGGCGGCCAGGCCGCTCGCGTCGCCCGCGTTCGACACGTCCACGGTCGGGCCCTGCCCCGCCGGCGCCCCGGGCGGCGCGGACGCGGGCGGGGCGCCGATCAGCCCGGCGGCGAACGACTTGACCTGCGCGGGATCCACCTGCACGGCCGTCCACGTCGGGTGCTGCTTGTTGTAGCGGTAGTCGGGGTTGACCACCGGGATGGTGGAGAACTGGATGCCGCCGCCGGTGATCCCGTGCAGCTGGCCGACGAAGTCCAGCAGGTTCCACGAATTGTCGATGACCACGGACTTCTTCACCGCGTCGATCAGGGCGCCCAGTTTGCCCGGGTCGGCCAGCGTGCCCGCGGAGAGCACCTCGTGCGCCAGCGACGCGAGGAAGACCTGCTGGCGCACCACGCGGTCGAGGTCGCTGCGCGGGAGGTTCTTGCGCTGGCGGACGAACGCGAGCGCGTCGGCGCCGGAGACCTTCTGCGGCCCCTTCTGGAAGTTCGCGCCGGAGTCCTCGTCCTTCGTCGCCTCCTTGAGGCACACCGGCACCCCGCCGACGGCGTTGCTGATGTCGTAGAAGCTCAGCAGGTTCACCTCGGCGAAGTGGTCGATGGTCACGCCGGTGAGGTCCTCCACCGCCTGCCGGGTCGCGCGGCGCCCGGCAGTCAGGGACCCCTCCCTGATCTTGTCCTTGTCCGTCTCGCCCGCCGCGCGCAGCCGCGAAGCCTCGGCCAGCTTGGCGCGGCCGAACGCCGAGTTGATCTTATCCGGGCCGCCCGGCAGCTGGACGTAGGAGTCGCGCGGGATGGAGAACGCCTTGACGGTCTCCTGCCCGTTCGGGATGCGCAGCACGATCAGGGTGTCGGTGAGGTCGTCGCCGTTGGCCCCGGCGCGCAGTTCCTGCAGCACGTTCTTGGGCAACGGGTTGCCCTGCATGTCCTCGCGCGAGTCCCGGCCCACCAGCAGGATGTCGAGCGAGCCGTCGGCCGGCTGCTCGCCGGGCGACGACGACGAGGCTCCGCCGATGACGTCGCTGCGCGTGACCTCGTCGAGCGAACTCAGCGTCGAGTAGCCGTAGGCCGTACCCGCGAACGTGATCAGCGCCAGCCCAGAAACGACGATCTTGCCTGCTATCCGCACACCTCTACCGACGCGCGGGGCCACCCGTTTGCTGCATAGGTGACCCAGTTCACACCGGCTGGCTCAGCGCGCGAACAGCTGCGACTCGTCGCGGAAGGCCTTGAACTCCAGCGCGTTGCCCGCCGGGTCGTGCAGGAACATCGTCCACTGCTCCCCCGGCTCACCGGCGAAGCGCTGGTACGGCTCGATCACGAACTCCGTGCCCGCCTCGCGCAACCGGGCCGCCAGGACCTGGAACGCGTCGACGTCGAGGACCAGGCCGAAGTGCGGCACCGGCACGTCGTGGCCGTCGACCGGGTTGCGGCCGGCCTCGGCGCGGGCGCCCGGGACGACGTGGGTGACGACCTGGTGGCCGTGGAAGTCCCAGTCGACCCAGGCGCCGGACGAGCGGCCCTCGTCGAGGCCGAGCACCCCGCCGTAGAACGCGCGGGCGCGGGCGAGGTCGTCGACCGGGATGGCGAGGTGGAAGGCGGGACGGGCGGCCATGGTTCTCCTCGGGCGGTGGCGACGGGGGCGCGTTCACCTTGATCTGGCGATGTCCGAATGTCAACATTGACCCATGGACGTCACACCACTGCGGAAGGCCGCCCGGCGCGGCCTCGCCGAGGAGGCCGCGGACCGCGTGCGCGACGCGATCTTCGCCGGGCACTTCCCGCCGGGCGCGCCGCTGCGGGAGGTCGAGCTGGCCGCGTCGCTGGAGATCAGCCGCGGCTCGGTGCGCGAAGGCCTGTTCCAGCTCGAACGCGAAGGCCTGGTCCAGGGCGGCTGGCACCGCCCCACCACCGTCGTCGAGGTGACCCCCGGCGACGTCGAGGAGGTCTACTCCCTCCGCGCGGCGCTCGACCGCCTGGCCGCGACCACCGCCCGCGCGAGCGCGACGCCCGGCGACCTGACCCGGCTCGACGAACTCGTGGACACGATGGCGGCGGAGGCCGCCCACGCCGACGGCCCGCGCCTGCTGGCCCTCGACATCGCCTTCCACGACCACGTCTACACCGCCGCGGGCAACCGCCGCCTCACCGACGCGTGGCAGGCCGTGCGCTCGCAGGTGTACCTGTTCCAGCTCCAGCGCGTGTCCCTCGGCCACGACCACTACCGCTCACGCGTGGTCGCCGAGCACCGCGAGCTGGCGAACCTGGTGCGCGACGGCGACCCGGGCGCGCTGGCCCGGGTCGCCGAAGAACACGTCGGCTCCGCCCGCCGCAGCCTGCTCACGAGCCTGGCGGAGGCACGTAAACCCTTGTGAGTGTTTATGACGGTTCTAACCGTCATAAACACTCACAAGGCGTCAGCCTTGGCCGGTCTCGCGGCGGCTGCGGCGAGTGCCGCCTCGATCCGGCGGTTGCTGGTCATGCCCGCGACCACCACCGTCATCACGGCCAGCACCCCGGCGGCGGCCAGGTACGGCGCGCGCAGCCCCGCGACCGACGCCAGCCAGCCGCCCAGCACCGCGCCGACCGGTCCGGCCGAGATGGCCACCAGCCGGGACGCCGCGCCGACGCGGCCCATCAGCCGGGCGGGGACGATGGCCTGGCGCACGGACCAGCCGAGCACCATCGTCGCCGCCATCGCGCAGCCACAGAGGACAAAGGCGGCGCCCGCCCAGACGGCGTTGCTCGCGAACCCGACGATCAGCATCGCGCCCACCTCGGCGACCACCGTGACGGTGAGCGCGGTCCCGGTGCCCAGGTATTTCTCCAACGGCCCGGCCAGGAAGGCGCCGATCAGCCCGCCGAGCGCCTCGGCCGCGAGCAGCAGGCCGTAGCCCACCGAGTGCAGGCCGAGCACGTCGCGCGCGTACAGCGCGAGCACGGCTTCGGCGCCCGCGTAAGCGAAGTTGCCGACGGCGGGCCGCAGCGCCAGCCCGAGCAGGACCCGGTCGCGCAGCACGTACGACGCGCCCTCGCGCGCGTCGGCCCACAGGCTCCGGCCCGGCTCCCGCGGGGGCGGCGGCACCTTCGGCAGCGACCGGATCAGCAACGCGCTGCCCACGAACGAAACCGCGTCCACCACAAACGGCAGCGTGCGCCCGACCGAGAACAGGAAACTGCCCGCGGGCGGCCCGAGGAACTGCCCGGCCGCGGTCGACGCGCCGCGCAGCCGGCTGTTCGCCTTACGCAGCAACGTCCGGTCGCGCGCGAGCAGGTCCGGCAGGTACGCCGCCGAGGCCGTGTCGAAGAACAGCTGCCCGACCCCGAGCAGGAAAGCCAGCACCAGCAACGCGGGAATCCCGATCAGCCCCGTCGCCCCGGCCAGGACCGTGACCAGCAGCAGCCCGGCGCGCGCGATATCCGCGAGCCACATCGTGCGCCGCCGGTCCCAGCGGTCCACCAGCGCGCCGCCGACCAGCCCCAGCACGGGGTACGGCAGCAGCGCCGCCACCGTCACCAGGCTGACCACCACGGGGTCACTGCTCAGCGCGACAGCGAGCAGCGGCAGCGCAGCCATATACGCGCCGTCTCCCAGCGAGGACACCGTCGCGGCACCCCACAGACGCCCGAAGGCGCGGGGCATCTTCGGCTCGGTCATCGGGCGGCCCCGGGGCCGGGGCGGAAGAACGCGACCGCGGCGGTGGCCGCCGGCTCGTCCGGGTCACGCGCCTCCCGCAGCTCGTCGAGCAGCGCGCCCAGCCGCCGTTCGAACTCCGCGAACTGCGCCTCGCCGATCCGGGTGTGCTGCATCCGCACCAGTCCCGGCGAGTCCGCCGAAGCCGTCTCCAGGTCGGCGAGCGCGTGCCGCATCAGCACGTTCGCCTGTCCTGGCGCGGCTTCCGGCAGCACGATCCGGCGCGCGACGTGCGCGTAGTACCGCTCCACCACCCCGCGCACCTTCCGCGTGCGCACGACGTGGATCAGCCCGGCCCGCTCCAGCACGCGCACGTGGTAGCTCGAACTGCCCTTCGCCAGGTCGAGCCGCTCGGCGACCTGCGTGATCGTCGCCGGCCCGTCGCGCAGCACCGCGAGCACGCGGTGGCGCACCAGATTGCTGACCGCCCGCAGCTGTTCCGTGGTCCGGACGTGGACGGCGTCGTCCGGCGGTGTGTAGTCGTCCCCAGTCATGGGAGCCAATGGTCAACGAGTCTTGACCATTCGTCAAGCGAAAAGCCCCCGGACGGATCCGAGGGCTTTTCGCGACCGGCTCAGCCGCCGAAGAGGTCGACGACCTTCAAGATCAGCTCGTACACGCCGTAGACGAACGGGATGAGGACCCACAGCCACGCGACGACGAGCAGCAGGGTGCGCGCGCCCGAGCGGGTCGTCCCGGCCTCCGGTTCAGCCGCCGATTCACTCATCACGCCTCACTCCCCACCTGGTCGCGGCCCACGGGCTCGTAGAACTTCTCCTTGACCGGCCGCACGAACTCGTTGGCGATGAAGCCCAGCACGAGCAGGCCGATCATGATGTAGAACGACGTCGCGTACAGGTCCGGCCCGGACTTGCCGGCGGCCTTCTCGCTGTCCGCGATGCCGTCGACGATCAGCGGGCCGAGCACCCCGGCCACCGACCACGCGGTGAGCAGCCGGCCGTGGATCGCGCCCACCTGGTAGTTGCCGAACAGGTCCTTCAGGTACGCCGGGAGCGTCGCGAAACCGCCGCCGTAGAAGGAAAGGATCAGCATCGCGCAGAGCACGAACAGGACCTTCGACGAGTTCGTGGTCAGCGCGATGACCAGGTACAGCAGGGCGCCGACGCCGAGGTAGAAGCGGTAGATGTTCTTACGCCCCACCAGGTCCGAAGTGGACGACCAGACGAACCGGCCCAGCATGTTCGTCAGCGACAGCATCGCGACGAACCCGGCGGCCGCCGCAGTGCCCACCGGCGCCGAAGTGTTCTTGAAGAAGTCCCCGATCATCGGCGCGGCCTTCTCCAGGATGCCGATGCCCGCGGTCACGTTGAGGCACAACACGATCCACAGGCACCAGAACTGCGGCGTCTTGAGCGCGTTGGCCGCCGAGACGTTGCCGGTGGAGACCAGCGCTTTGGCCTGCACGGCCTTCGGCTCGAAGCCACGCGGCTTCCAGCCCTCGGCCGGCACCCGCACGAGCAGCACGCCCATGGTCATGAACGCCGCGTAGACGAGGCCGTGGATCAGGAACGCCGTCGCGATGTCGCCGGAGGTGGGCGCGGTGCCGAGCATCGCCGACGACCACGGCGAGGCGATCAGCGCGCCGCCGCCGAAGCCCATGATCGCGATGCCCGTGGCCATGCCCGGCCGGTCGGGGAACCACTTGATCAGCGTCGACACCGGGGAGATGTAGCCGATGCCGAGCCCGATTCCGCCGATGCCGCCATAGCCGACGACCACAAGCCAGAACTGCCCGGTCGCCACGCCGAGCGCGGAGACCAGGAAACCGGCGCCGAAGCACACGGTCGCGACGAACATGGCCCAGCGCGGGCCGTTCTTCTCCACCAGGGTGCCGCCGAACGCCGCCGACAGGCCGAGCATCACGATGCCGAGCTGGAACGGCAGCCCGGATTGGGTGCCCGAGAGGTGCATCGTCTTCTCGAGCGGGGTTTTGAAGACGCTCCACGCGTAGGCTTGGCCGATCGACAGGTGGATCGAAAGCGCGGCGGGCGGGACCAGCCAGCGCGTCCAGCCGGGCGGTGCGACGATACGAGAGCGGGCCAGGAAGCCGATGGCCATCGTCAGACTCCTCCGAACTGTGGGTGGTTCAGGGAATGTATTACCAAATTCCCGGCGTTGCACCGGCTGAATGTCGTACGTTCGTGCCAAGTTTCGAGGAGAGGTGGACAAATGGGTCGGGTCACCGTGCGCCGTCCGGTGCGCAGGATCTCCGCCGCGGGTGAGCGGCGGCGTCCCGACTCGCTGGCCGCCGAGGAGCCGCTGGAGCTGCGCGTCGGCGGGAAAGCGCTGGCAGTGACCATGCGCACACCGGGCAACGACGTCGAACTGGCCCACGGTTTCCTGCTCTCGGAAGGCGTGCTCGGCTCCCGGGAGGACGTTTCGACCGCCCGCTACTGCGATGGCGTCGACGATCAGGGCAGAAATACTTACAACGTCCTGGATGTGACACTCGCCCCTGGAGTGGCTCCCCCCGAGACGGGGATCGAGCGGAACTTCTACACCACCTCCTCGTGCGGCGTCTGCGGCAAGGCCGCGCTGGACGCGGTGAAGCTGCGCAGCCGGTTCTCCCCCGCCGAGTCCACGTTCTCGGTGAAGACCGAGGTGCTGGTGAAGCTGCCGGACCGGCTGCGGGAACAGCAGAAGGTGTTCGCCTCGACCGGCGGGCTGCACGCCGCCGCGCTGTTCGACCCGGACGGCGAGCTGCTCGTGGTCCGCGAGGACGTCGGCCGGCACAACGCCGTGGACAAGGTGCTCGGCTGGGCCCTGCAGTCCGGGCTGATCCCCGCGCCCGGCCACGGGCTGCTGGTCTCCGGCCGTACTTCCTTCGAGCTGGTGCAGAAGGCCGCGATGGCCGGCATCGGCCTGCTCGCCGCCGTGTCCGCGCCGTCTTCACTGGCGGTGGAACTGGCGGAGGAGAACGGCATGACCCTGATCGGCTTCCTCCGCGGCGACAGCCTGAACCTCTACACCGGCGACCACCGGGTGCTGACCTAGTCCGACGCGACCCAGTTGCCGTGGAAGCCGTCCGGCACGCGGTCGGGCAGGTGCACCGCGGCGACCGTTTCGAGGGTGCCGGCGTCGAGCAGGGTCAGCTCGCTGCGATGGCTGGCAGCGTCGAATACGAAGCCCATCAACACACCTTCGTCCTCGGCAGCGTCCACATGGGACGGAACGAACACGAACTCCCCCGGCTGACGGCCCGCGCCGAACGAGCGCGCCGACGCGGATCCCTTGGCCAGGTCGTGTTTGTACAGTGCGCCGGAGCTGCTGAACCCGTCGCCGGTCGCCACCGCGTAGCCGTACCGGTGCGGCCGGCCGACGAGCCGCTCGTCGACCCGCGGGAACTCCTGGCCGTGCTCGTCGAGGCGGTCCTCCAGCACCTTCCCGGCGGAGAGGTCGACGGTCCACCGGTCGAGCGTCGGCGTGCCCTCCTCGGGGCCGTGCAGCTCGCGGTCGAACATCTTCGGGTGCCGGACCACGTCGAGCACCACCCGGTCGCCGTCGTCGTAGGCGTTGAGCGGGTGGAAGACGTAACACGGCTCCACGTCGAACCAGCGGACGTCACCGTTGTCCCCCTCCCGCGGCATCACGCCGACCCGCGCCGGGTAACGCGGGTTCCAGCGGTACGGCAGTGAGCTGACGCCGCGGCCGGCCATGGCACTCACCGGGTCCGGCACGCCCACCGGCGCCGGGGCCTGGTCCGGGTCGAAGGTGACGGGCAGGTCGTAGAACACCACATACCGCTCGGTGAGGGAGAAGTCGTGCATCATCGGCGCCCCGGTCACCTCGACGTCGACAACGCGGCGGGCCCGGCCGTCCTTGCCGATCACGCTGTACCGCACCTGATTCCCGATCCCGAAGCGATACGAGACGGCATGCAGCTCGCCGGTGCGCGGATCACGCTTCGGGTGGGCGGTGTAGCCGTCGGGCAAGGTGCCGTCGAAGTCGCACGGGCCGACCGTGTCGAGTTCCTCGGTCAGCTCCCACACGGGCAGCCCGCCCTCGATCAGCGCGAGCGTGCGGCCGGCGTGCCCGATCACGTTCGTATTGGCGCCCACGCCGGTGTACGGGGCGGCGTCGCGCTCCCCGAGCCGGCCGGCGACGTGCGGGGTGCGGATCCAGCGGTTGCGGTACCACTCGGCGCGCCCGTCGCGCAGCCGGACGCCGTGGACCATGCCGTCACCGAGGAACCAGTGGTAGGTCTCCGGGTCGGCGCCGGCGAGCGGATTGGGGCCATTACGGAGATAACGGCCGTCGAGGTACTCGGGGATGTGCCCGGTCACCTCGAGCCGCGTGCTCGTGTGCTCACGGCTCACCGGGGCGAAGTTGTCTTCGAGGAACTTGGTAACCATCGTTGCCTCCTGACGACATAACCTTGTTATGGACACTAGGTATAACAGGGTTATGCGATACTGGCAAGCATGACCGGGAAGCCTCGCGGCAGTGATGTGAAGGAACGGCTCGTCGAAGCCGCGGTGCGCCTGCTCGCCGACAGCGGCCCCGAAGCACTGCAGGCGCGCAAGATCGCGGCCGAGGTGGGAGCGTCCACAATGGCCGTTTACACGCACTTCGGCGGAATGGCGGCGCTGCTGGACGCCGTGGCGTGGGAGGGATTCCGGCGGCTGAGCGCCAACCTGGCCGCGGTCACGCCCACCGAAGACCCGGTGGCCGACATCGTCGCGATGTCGCTGGCGTACCGGCACACGGCGAGAGAGCACCCCGAACTGTTCGCGGTCACCTTCAGCCGTTCGAAGGGCCGGAGCCTGGCCGAAATCGTCGCCGCGGGCGACCCGAACGAGGGGAGCACGGCGTTCGGCTATCTGCTGGGGGCCACCGAGCGCGCGGTCGAGGCCGGCCGCTTCCACGGTGAGCCGTTCCCCGCCGCGGCGCAGCTCTGGAGCGGGGTTCACGGATACGTCACGTTGGAGACGTCCGGGCACTTCGGGCAACGTCAGCAGGATGTCGAGGCCATCCTGGTGCCGTTGGGGGTGACCATGGCGATCGGTCTCGGGGACACTGTGGAGGCAGCCCGCCGATCCGGCGAGTCCGGCCTGGCCGGCTGGCACCGGGCGGACGTGAGCAGCAGCATAGGGACAGACGAAGGCAACGCCTGAGCGCCGCGCCGCGTCCTAACGGGTGTGGGGGACGGAGATCAGGTGCGCGAAACGGACGAACCGGCGGTGAACCGGCGGCGGGTGAGCCGCCGTTCGGCGCTGATCGCGGGCGCCTCGGGGCTCGGCGTGGCCGGGCTGGCCGTGGGGACGGCCACCGGCGCCGTGCCGTTCAGCCAAGCGCTGCAACGGGCGCTGGGCGTCGCATCGTCCACTCCGGTCACCCAGCTCGGCAGCGTGCGGGTGGAGCGGGTGTACTCGGCCGCGCGTGGGCGCAACGTCGACCTGGTGTTCCTGCTGCCGAGCAAGAAGCCGCCGCACGGCCTGCCGATGTCGCTGATGCTGCACGGCCTCCACGGCACCGCGCGTAACGCCGCGCCGAGCGGACTGCTGAAGCAGCTGGCGAGCGACGTCGCCCGCAAGGCCGTGCCCGCGTACGGCTACGTCGCCGTCGACGGCGGCGACAACTACTGGCACCAGGTCCACCCCGGCGACGACCCGATGGCGATGCTGCTGGAGGAGGTCCCGCAGTGGCTCCGCGCCCGCGGTTTCGCCGGCCCGGACGGCCTGCCGTTCGCCTGCGCGGGCGTCTCCATGGGCGGTTTCGGCGCCATGCTGTACGGCCGGCGCCGCCTCGAGCGCCGTCAGCCGCCCGAGGCCATCGCGGCCATCTCGCCCGCCCTCATCACGTCGTGGCCGGAGATGGCGAAGCGCCACATCTTCACCGGCATGACCGACTGGACGGCGCTGGACCCGCTCCGTCACCTCGACGCGCTGCAGGGCATCCCGACGGCCGTGTGGTGCGGCACCGAGGACTCGTTCATCACCGGGGTGCGCCGGTACATCGCCGCCACCCGCCCCGCCATCGGCTACACCGCGAAGGGCAAGCACAGCGACGCGTTCTTCCACTCGGTGGTGCCGAGCCTGGTGAGCTTCGTCGGCAAGCATCTGCCGCGCGGCGCCTGAAAAAACCGCTTGAAAAACCGCTTGAAGAAACCCGGCCGTCAGGCGGAGACCCAGCGGCCGACGACCGAGATGAGCCAGAAGCCGACCATCGTCGCGACCGCGAAGAGGGTCGCCCAGCGCAGCTGCAGCGGGCGGGTTTCCGCGGCGCGCAGGAGGCGCAGGAAGTACCAGGCGCCGGCGAACAGCGGGATCGGGATGAGCGGCAGCGCCGACAACCGGGTCCCGACGGCGACCAGGCAGACCGCCGAGAAGACCGCGAGCGTGATCGTGGAAGCCCGGTAGAGCCACGGGCAGCGGGCCAGCAGCGAGGCCACGACCCGCTCACTCAGCTCGACAATGCCGACGGAGGGGCCCGAAGGCTCGTCGGTCTCAGCGGGTACCGCAACATCGGCCGGTTCGGCGGTCGTGTTGTCCCCGGGGGTTGCGGTCAGCGGCACGGTTGTCATCCACTCCATTATCGCGCCTGCCGCGAACACCTCGTCAGCGGACTCCTCTTTGGCGCCTGTCCATCAGCACAGCGGCGCCCGCTGCCGCCCGGGCAGCCAAGCCCGGGCGGCAGCGGAACCGCGATCAGGCCGACTTCTCGCCACGCTCGCTACGCGCGCGGCGGGAGGGCTGCCGCGCCACGATCGTGGGGTTCACGTTCTCCCGGACCGTCTGCTCGGTGATCACGACCTTCGCCACGTCATCGCGGCTCGGGATGTCGTACATCACCGGCTGGAGGACCTCTTCCATGATCGCGCGCAGGCCACGGGCACCAGTGCCCCGCAGCACCGCCTGGTCGGCGATCGCCTCGAGCGCGGTATCGGTGAACTCCAGCTCGACGTTGTCCATCTCGAAGAGCTTCATGTACTGCTTCACCAGCGCGTTGCGCGGCTGCGTGAGGATCGAGACCAGCGACTCCTTGTCCAGGTGGTTCACCGTGGCGACCACCGGGAGCCGGCCGATGAACTCCGGGATGAGCCCGAACTTGATCAGGTCCTCGGGCATCGTCTCGGAGAAGACGTCACTGCCCTCGATCTCGGCCTTGGTGCGGATCTCCGCGCCGAAGCCGAGGCCGCGCTTGCCCACACGCTCGTTGATGATCTTCTCCAGCCCGGCGAACGCGCCGGCCACGATGAACAGCACGTTCGTCGTGTCGATCTGGATGAACTCCTGGTGCGGGTGCTTGCGCCCGCCCTGCGGCGGCACCGACGCCGTGGTCCCCTCGAGGATCTTCAGCAGCGCCTGCTGCACACCCTCGCCGGAAACGTCACGCGTGATCGACGGGTTCTCCGACTTGCGGGCGATCTTGTCGACCTCGTCGATGTAGATGATGCCCGTCTCGGCGCGCTTGACGTCGTAGTCGGCCGCCTGGATCAGCTTCAGGAGGATGTTCTCGACGTCCTCGCCGACGTACCCGGCCTCGGTCAGCGCCGTGGCGTCCGCGATGGCGAACGGCACGTTCAGCAGCTTCGCCAGCGTCTGCGCGAGGTAGGTCTTGCCGCAGCCGGTGGGGCCGAGCATCAGGATGTTGGACTTCGCCAGCTCGACCGGCTCGTCCTTGGAGTCCTTGGGCCCGGCCTTGTCGTCGGCCTGGATGCGCTTGTAGTGGTTGTACACCGCGACGGCCAGCGTCTTCTTCGCGTCGTCCTGGCCGATGATGTACTGCTCGAGGAACTCGTGGATGTCGGCGGGCTTCGGCAGCTCGTCGAGCTTCACGTCGCCGGCTTCGGCCAGCTCCTCTTCGATGATCTCGTTGCAGAGGTCGATGCACTCATCGCAGATGTAGACCCCGGGGCCGGCAATGAGCTTCTTCACCTGCTTTTGGCTCTTCCCGCAGAAAGAACATTTCAGCAGGTCGCCGCCGTCACCGATCCGTGCCATGGCCGTTGACCTCGTCCCCTCCGGTGCGCGAAACACGCACCTGACACTGTCTCGCCGCCCCGGCCGCTGCCCGATCGCACCGGGGCCTCACGCATTGCCACTGACGGTACCCGTCCGAAGCCGCGAGCGGGAACACCCGGGCCCGTACCGGGCACGTAGGGCTCGACACTAGACCAGGAAACCGGTACGTGTCGTCAGTTCGACACGCACCGGTCCCGGTGAATCAGTTGGCCGAGGCCTTCCGGTACGGAAGCACCTCGTCGATCAGGCCGTAGGCCTTGGCCTCTTCGGCGGTGAGGATCTTGTCCCGCTCGATGTCGGCCTTGATCTGGTCCGGCTCCTTGTTCGTGTGCTTCGCCAGGATGACCTCCATCTGACGCCGCACCCGCTGGATCTCGTTGGCCTGGATCTCCAGGTCGGAGACCTGGCCGTAGGTGCCCTCGGTGGCCGGCTGGTGGATCAGCACCCGCGCGTTCGGCAGCGCCATGCGCTTGCCCGGGGTACCGGCCGCCAGCAGCACCGCGGCGGCCGAGGCCGCCTGGCCGAGGCACACGGTGGAGATGTCCGGGCGGATGTACTGCATGGTGTCGTAGATCGCCATCAGCGACGTGAACGACCCACCCGGGGAGTTGATGTAGATGCTGATGTCGCGGTCCGGGTCCTCGTGCTCGAGGTGCAGCAGCTGGGCCATCACGTCGTTGGCCGACGCGTCGTCCACCTGCACCCCGAGGAAGATCGTCCGCTCCTCGTACAGCTTGTTGTACGGGTTGGACTCCTTCACGCCGTAGCTGGTGCGCTCGACGTAGGAGGGCAGGATGTACCGCGACTGCGGGGTCTGCGGAGCCCGGAAGTCACCCGGGAGCCGGAAATTGCTCATGAGAGGTCTCCTGTGTGCTTCGCGCTCAGTTGGTCGGGTTGAGGCTGTTGCCGTCGCCGCGGGTCAGCACGTGGTCGACGAAGCCGTACTCCTTCGCCTCCTGCGCGGTGAACCAGCGGTCGCGGTCGCCGTCCTTGATGATCTGCTCGGTGGTCTGGCCGGTCTGGTCCGCCGTGATCTTGGCCAGCTCCTGCTTCCACTTGTTGAACAGATCAGCCTGGATCGCGATGTCCGAGGCCGTGCCGCCGACCCCGGCCGACGGCTGGTGCATCAGGATCCTGGCGTGCGGGAGCGCGTACCGCTTGCCCGGCGTGCCCGAGGAGAGCAGGAACTGCCCCATCGAGGCCGCCATGCCCATGGCGTAGGTCGCCACGTCCGGCTTGATCAGCTGCATGGTGTCGTAGATGGCGAACCCGGCGGTGACCGAGCCGCCCGGCGAGTTGATGTAGAACCGGATGTCGGACTCGGAGTCGTCCGCGTCGAGCAGCAACAGCTGCGCGGTGATCCGGTTGGCGATCTCGTCGTTGACCTCGGAACCGAGGACGACGATGCGCTCCTGGAGCAACCGCTCGAACACCGAGTCGGTGAGGGTCAGCCCCGCGGTGCCGGTCCGCCCCTCGGGCATGTGCTGCTTCACGTCTGCCTGCCTTTTCGCCGGCGGCGGCCCTGTGTCGAACCGGGCGCCGCTGTCGTATTTCAGATGCTTGACTAACAGTGCCGTTCGTTACCAATCCGACGTCAGCCACGGCGGAAAGGGCTTCCGCCGAGCAGATCGGCTGCAGCCCGTGTCCGCCTGCTTCCGGTCGAATTGCTAACACCCGACCCTAACGAACTTGGGCGGTGCAGAATGCCTCACACCGCCCAAGTTCGCTTACAGCTTCACTCCGCCGGGGTCTTGGCCGCTTCCTCGGTGACCTGGGTCTCCTCCACGGTCCCCTCGACGACCGCCGGGGTGTCGGCCTCGTCGCCGGCGCCGAACAGCTCCGAGAGGTCGACCTCCTCGCCCGAGGCGTTCTTGACCGTGGTGCCGCGGACCACCGAGGCGAGCGCCTTGCCGCGGCGCACGTCGGCGTAGATCGCGGTCAGCTGGCCCGACTGCTGGGCGCGCTGCACGTACTCGTCCGGGCTGACGCCGAAGCGCTGGGCCTGGTACACGATCCGCTCGGTGAGCTCGCCGTCGTTGACCGACGTCTGCTCCTTGTCGGCGATGGTGTCCAGCAGCAGCTGCGTGCGGACGGCCTTCTCCGACTCCTCCTGGACCTCGGCGTTGAACTCGTCCAGCGTGCGGCCCTCGGCCTCGAGCGCCTTCGCGAACTGTTCCTCGTCGTGGTCGAACGGGTGCACCGCGTCGTGCTTGCGGTTCTCGATCTCGCCCTCGAGCACCTTCTCCGGGATCGGCACCTCGGTGCGCTCCAGGAGGATGTCGAGGACCTGGTCGCGAGCCTGCACGCCCTGCTGCATCTTCTTGACCCGGGCGAGGCGCTCGCGCAGATCGGCCTTCAGCTCGTCGATCGTGTCGAACTCGCTGGCCAGCTGGGCGAACTCGTCGTCGGCCTCCGGCAGCTCGCGCTGCTTGACCGACTGGACGGTCACGGTCACCTCGGCGTCGTTGCCCGCGTGGTCGCCGGCGACCAGCTGGGTGGTGAACGTCTTGGTGTCGCCGGCGCTCGCGCCGATGATCGCGTCGTCGATGCCGTCCACGAGCTGGCCGGAGCCGATCTCGTAGGACAGGCCGGTGGTGGAGGCCTCCTCCACGGTCTCGCCGTCGACGGTCGCCGACAGGTCGACGGAGACGAAGTCGCCGTTCTCGGCCGGGCGCTCGACACCGGTCAGGGTGCCGAAGCGGGCGCGCAGCTCGTCCAGCTGCTCGTCGACCTCCGTGTCGGTGGTCTCGACGTCGTCGACGCTGATCTCAAGACCCGCGAGGTCCGGCAGCTCGATCTCCGGCCGCACGTCCACCTCGGCGGTGAACTCGAGCACCTCGCGGTCCTCGATCTTGGTCACCTCGAACTCGGGCTGGCCCAGCGTGCGGACCTCCCCGGCGCGGACGGCCTCGATGTACTTGGCCGGGATGGCCTCGTTGACGACCTCGTCGAGCACCGGCGCACGGCCGATCCGGCTTTCCAGGACGCGAGCGGGCGCCTTGCCGGGCCGGAAGCCCGGGATGCGCACCTGCTGGGCGATCTTGCGGTAGGCGCGGTCGAAGTTCGGCTTGAGCTCGTCGAACGGCACCTCGACATTGATCTTGACTCGCGTCGGGCTGAGCTGCTCGACGGTGCTCTTCAAGGTCTTCTCCTCGAGCGGTAAACGATGGGGTGGGACAATCCGCGGATTGGCCCCGGTCACCTGCAGACCGGGACGACCGAGTCTAGGCCAGGGGTACGGGCGGACCTGGTCGGGGGCCACCGGGGCACCCCGCCGAGCAGCGGCGGCGCGTCCGCACCGGCCCGGGCGGGAGCCGTGTCACCCAGTATGTACGCCTCGGTCAGTACGCCTCCGGGCCCTTCGCACCGCGCCCGCGCGCTGCCGGAGCCGCTCGCGATCCGGGGGAGAGCAGATGTACAAATGCTGTCCGATTGTCTAGCGTGTCAGCGCTCGACCGAGTAGCGCTCGACCGAGGAGCCCGCCGGATGCCCGTCGTCGACAGCCGCCCGCCCGGAGCCGGGGAAAAGGGACGCTCCGCCGTCCCCGGCCCGCGGCTCGCCCTGCCTCCGGTGTCGCTCCCCGCGCTCGCGCTGTTCTTCGGCGGGCTCACGCTGTGGGCCACGGCGACCTGGCTGCTGCTGGCGGGCCTCGCGTCGCCCTGGCTGACCATCCCGCTGCACACGGCCGTCACCTTCACCATGTTCACCGTCGCGCACGAGTCGGCGCACCACACGGCCGGCAGGCTGACCTGGCTGAACGAGGTCCTCGGCCGGCTGTCGACGCTGTTCGTCGCCGCCTACGGCTCGTTCCCGCTGCTGCGCTCCCTCCACCTCGGCAGCCACCACCGGGGCAGCCGCGCCGACCCGGGCGCGTGGATTTCGGAGGGTCCCTGGTGGCAGCTGCCGTTCCGCTGGCTGACGATCGACTTCTCCTTGGCGCGCCACCACTTCGGGCACGCCCGCGAACGGCCGCCGGGCGAGCGCGCCGAAGGGCTGGTCGCGCTGTCCGCGTTCACCGCGCTGGCGGCGGTGCTGATCGCGACCGGGTACGGCTGGGAGCTGCTGGTGGCCTACCTGATCCCGCAGCGGCTGGGGCTCGGGCTGGTGATGTGGTGGTTCGGCTGGCTGCCGCACCACGGCCCCGCCCCGGCGCCGGCGGAGGGCCGCCCCGGTGGCTCGCGGCTGCGGGCGGGGCTGAAGTGGCTGATGACGCCGGTGCTGCTGCACCAGACCTACCACCTGCTGCACCACCTCCGCCCCGCCGTCCCGTTCCACCGCTACCTGCGCACGCGGACCGTCAACCGCGAGGAGTACCTGGCGCGCGACGCGCCGATCACCATCGCGTGGGGCCGCGAGCTGACCACGACGGAACACCGCGCGTGGCACCGGCTGACGAAGAGCTTCGCCGAGCCGCCCGCGCCCCCGGCCACGCCGTTACCCGGCCCGCGGCGGTTCCACCGGCTGCGCGTGGACCGCGTCGAGCCCACGGGCCAGGACGCCGTCGTGATCACCTTCGCGGTGCCGGACGAGCTGCGCGAGACGTTCCGGCACCGGCCCGGCCAGCACGTGGCGGTGCGCGCCCTGATCGGCGGGCTGCCGGTGCGGCGCACGTACTCGATCTGCTCGGCCGCGGGCACCGGCCTGCTGCGCATCGCGGTGCGGCGGCGCGACGGCGGGGCGTTCTCCTCGTACGTCAACTCGCGTCTGCGGCCCGGCGACCAGCTGGACGTGCTGCCGCCTTCGGGCGGGTTCACGCTGACGCCCGTGCCGGGCCGGGCCGCGCACTACGTCGCGCTCGCGGCGGGCAGCGGCATCACCCCGGTGCTGTCGATCCTCGCGACCGCGCTGCGCGACGAGCCGCACAGCCGCGCGACCCTGTTGTTCGTCAACACTTCCGGCGCCACGGCGATGTTCGCCGACGAGATCGGCGCGCTGGCGCGGCAGTGGGCGGGACGGCTGCACGTCATCCACTACCGCACCGACGAGCGTGACCCGGACCTGCACCAGCACCGCCCGGCCCGGCACTTCGACACCGTCGGCGAGGCACTGGCGATCTCGCACGAGCGTTACCTCAGCGGCCGCCTCGACGGCACCCGGCTGCGCGCCCTGCTGCAGAACCGGCTGCACCCGGCCAAAGTCGGCCAATGGTTCCTGTGCGGCCCGCGCGGCCTGCTGGACCAGGTCCGGCGGACGCTGTCGGAGAACTACGTGCCGGACGAGGACGTCCACTTCGAACTGTTCGCGGGAGCGCCCGCGCGCAGGCCGCAAGGGGCACCGGCGGACCTGTCGGTGACCATGGGGCACAGGACGACCGAAATGGTCACGGAGCCGGGCGAGACCGTGCTGGACGCTTCGCTGCGCGCGGGCCTCGACGTGCCGTACTCCTGCACCGGCGGCGCGTGCGGCAGCTGTGTGGCGAGGCTGGTGCGCGGCCGCGTCGACATGGACGTCCGCTACGCCCTCACCGAAGCCGACGTGGCGGAGAACCGCATCCTGACCTGCCGCGCCCGGCCGACCACCGCCGAACTGGCCGTCGACTACGACCACTGAGCAGCCGGTACGGTCCTGCTCATGAGTGACGCCGCGGCTGCCGTTTCCCGGCTCACGGGCCGCGCGGTCACCGGCGAGCGGCGGCTGTCCGGGGCGTTGACCGAAGCCGTCCTGGACGGCGGGGACGTCGTGCTGGTCAAGCGGGGCCACGCGCCGGGCGCCACCGCCGCCGAAGCCGCGGGGCTCCGCTGGCTGGCCGAACCCGCCGTGGTGCCGATCCCGGTCGTCCACGGCCATGACGAGCACTGGCTGGTCCTCGACCGGATCGACACGGGGCGGCCGGACGAACGGACGGCGGAGCGGCTGGGCCGAAACCTCGCCGCCCTGCACGCCGCCGGCGCCCCCGCGTTCGGCTCCCCTCCCCCGGACGCCCCGGCCGGCGCGTGGATCGGCCTGGCCCCGATGGACAACACCCCGGGCCCGGACTGGCCCGAGTGGTACGCCGAGCACCGCGTCCGGCCCTACGTCCGCCTCGCCCGGGACGAGGGCACCCTGACGGCCGACGAGGCCGGGGTGTTCGACCGCGTCTGCCACCGCCTCCCGTTGGTGTCCGGCCCGCCGGAACGCCCGTCCCGCCTGCACGGCGACCTGTGGAACGGCAACGCCGGCGTGGACGCGGAGCCGCGCGTACCTCATCGACCCCGCGACCCACGGCGGCCACCGCGAAACCGACCTGGCGATGCTGCGCTTGTTCGGCTGCCCCCAGCTGGACCGGGTCCTCGGCGCCTACGCCGAAACCACGCCCCTGTCCCCCGGCTGGCGCGAACGGATCGAGCTGCACCAGCTGTTCCCGCTCTTGGTGCACGCGGTCCTGTTCGGCCGCTCGTACGCCACCCAGGCTTTGTCGATCGCCCGCGGATTGTCCTGACACACAAGGGTTCCCGCCGATGACCGTCCTATATAGACGGACTATCCCGCGCCCGGCGGGGTGCCGCCCGGGCCGCCGGTGGACGTGCTGGTTTCCGTGATCGAAGTGGCGGTGGCGGTGGTGCCCGAGGTGGTGGCGACGATGGTGACCGCTTCGCCCTTGGTGACGCCCGTCGCGGTGGTGGAGTCGATGGTGTAGACCTTCGTGAAGCCGTCGTCGCTCTGGGCGGTCAGGGAAGTGGCGCTGAGAGCCGTGACCTTGCCCTTCTGGAGGAACTCGGTGACGTAATCGCCGTTGGTGCCGGTGGTGACGAATTCGCCGTGCAGAGCGGTGCTCAACGTCGCCGCGCCGCCGGGCGCGCCTCGGCCGCCCATCTGGCCCGCGCCGGGCCCGCCGCCGGTCGCGCCCGTGGCGTCCGTAGTGGACGACGCCGAACTCGCCGCCCAGATCCCCGCGCCGCCGCCCACGACGATCACCGCGGCGACCCCGCCCGCGACCCACTTGCGGCGGCCGCTCCAGGGCGCACCGCCGCCGGGCGGCGGGGGCGTGGCCCCACCCCAAGTGTCCGGCGTGGACGGTCCGGAACCCGGCGGCACGGCACCTCCCGAAGGCCCGGGCGGCGCCGCGGGCGAGCCGTAGCCCGAAACCGGTTGGCCCGGTACCGCGGGCGAGCCATAGGCCGGACCGGGCCCAGCGGGGCGGCCGCTCATGCCCGCGCCGTAGTAACCGTTCGGTGCCGCAGAACCACCGGGCGCGGAATTCGGCCAGGCCGCGGGCCCCGCGTTCGGCGGGACGGGCGGCCGAGGCGGGACGGGCGGCGTAGGCGTCTGGCCGCTGCGAGGTGTGGTCATGACTGTCACTCCTTAGGTACACAAGGGATCTGAAACCCACCGTGGTCAGCGACGCTGTGTACGCACTGTGGCTGCCGTCAGCTAGTGCTGTGACCGGCTTTTCGCCGCATCCGTGACATTCCCGCGATCCCTCGCACAGCCGACTCACAGGCAGCACACATCGCTCCCACACTCTGGGCCCGCACGCTCTTGGCATGGCACTTCGCGCGAAGGGAGCACCCGGCCGGCTGACCCGGTTCGGGCGGCTTTCGCTGCGCATGAAGCTCACGTTGTCGATCGTCTTGCTGCTGTCGCTGGTGTGCCTGGTGATCGGGGTGGTGAGCGAGTTCGCGCTGAGCGCCTTCCTCACCGACCAGACCGACGGGCAGCTCTACGCCGCCGCCGACCGGGCCAAGGACTTCGCCGTGCACGGGGGGCCGCGGGGTGGGAACAACCCGCTCGACGCGCCCGGGCAAGGCGCCGGGACCGTCAACGCGCACCTCGTCGGCAACCAGCTCGTCGACGGCGGCTCCCTCTCGCAGCACGGGCAGCTGGTCAGGCTCACCCCCGCGCAGCTGGACGTCCTGCAGACGGTGCCCGTCGACGGCAAGGCCTACGACCGCACCCTCGACGAGCTCGGCGACTACCGCATCACCGCGTCGGCCATCCCGGGCGGTGTGGTCATCACGGGTGTCCCCCTCGAGCCCGTGCACCTGACACTGCTGACGGTCGGGCTGATCCTGTTCGGCGTCGCCGCGGTGGGGGTCACCGGGGCGGCGATCATCGGGGCCTTCGCGGTCCGTCGCACGCTTCGGCCGCTCGAACGCGTCGCGACGACGGCCGCGCGGGTGTCCGAGCTGCCGCTGGACCGGGGCTACGTCGACCTCTCCGTGCGGGTCCCCGACGGCGACACCAACCCGCGCACCGAGGTCGGCCAGGTCGGCTCGGCGCTGAACCTCATGCTGGGCCACATCTCCGCCGCGCTGGAGGCGCGGCACGCGAGTGAGCTGCGCGTCCGCCAGTTCGTCGCCGACGCCAGCCACGAGCTGCGGACGCCGCTCGCCGCCATCCGCGGGTACGCCGAGCTGGCCGGGCGCGGGCGGATGCTGGTGCCGCCGGACATCGCGCGGTCGATGACCCGCATCGAGTCGGAGGCCGACCGGATGACCATGCTCGTCGAGGATCTCCTGCTGCTGGCGCGGCTCGACGCGGGCCGCCCGCTGGAGGTCGCCGAGGTCGACCTCGCCCGGCTGGTCGCCGACACCGTCGGGGACGCGCACGTCGCCGGCCCCGGCCACGTTTGGCAGCTGCGCCTGCCGGACGAGCCGATCCTGGTGCACGGCGACGTCCAGCGGCTGCACCAGGTGCTGGCCAACCTGCTCGCCAATGCCCGCGTGCACACCCCGCCTGGCACCACCGTCGTCACGGCGCTCGCCCGCTCCGCCGACGGCAGTGCCGTGGTCACCGTGACCGACAACGGCCCGGGCATCCCGCCGGACCTGCTCCCGGCCGTCTTCGAACGCTTCGCGCGCGGCGACTCGTCACGCTCGCGCGCCGCGGGCAGCACCGGGCTCGGCATGGCCATCGCGGCGGCCGTGCTGGTCGCGCACCACGGCACGATCGAGGTGCACAGCCGCCCGGGCCGCACGGAGTTCGCCGTGCGCCTGCCGACGGTCGTGCCCGCGCAACGCAGCCACGCCGTCCCCCAGCTCGGAGCCCGGCGCGCCCGCAAACCGGGGCCGCCGCCGAACAACCTGCGCGCGTCCTGAACACCCCGCGGCCGAACCGAAATCCGGCTGCGGCCGTGACGACGGCCTGGTTACGTTCAGGCGATGGACCTGCCTTCGATTCGAGCCATGGCCGATCTCGCCACCCCGATGTCCATCCGGGTGGCCGCGACGCTCAGCCTGGCCGAGCGCGCGGGGAGCGAAGGGGCGACGGCGGAGCACCTCGCCGCCGAGACCGGAACCGCGGCACCGGCCCTCCGGCGTTTGCTCGACCACCTGGTCGCGATCGGCGTCTTCGCTCTCGACGCGGGCCGTTACCGCCCCACCGATCTCGGCGCCCAGCTGAGGGAGGACGCCCCGGAAGGCATCAAGCCCTTACTCGACATCACCTGTGCCGGCGGCCGCGCCGAACTCGCCTTCGTCGAGCTGCTCGGGACGGTCACGACGGGCGCCCCCGCCTACGAACAGCGGTACGGCCGTGAATTCTGGGCCGACCTCGGCACCGACCCGAAACTACGGCGCTCGTTCGACGCCCAGATGAATTGGCGGTTCCAGGCGCAGGCACCGCAGATCGCCGAACGCTTCGAGTGGAGCCGGTTCACCGAGGTCCTGGACGTCGGCGGGGGTGACGGGATCGTGCTCGCCGAGATCCTGCGGGCGCATCCCGCGCTGCGCGGGCGGGTACTGGACCTGGAGCCGACGAGCGCCGCGGCCGCCCGCCGGTTCGCGGCTACCGGGCTCGACGACCGGGGCGGCGCCGTTTCCGGCAGCTTCTTCGACCCGCTTCCCACGGGGGCCGACGCCTATCTCCTGTCCGACATCCTGCACGACTGGGACGACGAGCACGCCCGCGAGATCCTGGCCGGCTGCCGCCGCGCCGCCACGCCGGACGGCACCGTGGTGGTGATCGAAGCGGTGCTGGGGCAAGGGACCGGCACCGCGATGGACCTGTTCATGCTGATGTGTTTCGGCGGCCGGGAACGGACGGTCGGCGAGCTGGCCGCGCTGGGTGCCGACGCCGGGCTCGTGCTCCGCGGGTCCGGGCCGGTCGCGGACGGGCGGACGGCGCTGGAGTTCGGCGTCGCGGGCTGACCCGGTCAATGGACTCTTGATGCCGTTAAGGACTCCTTACCCGCGTCCGACGCGAGTAAGGAGTCCTTAACGGCACCTCGCATAGAAAGCACACAGGGCTGACACAAGGGTGCCCCAGCTCGGCCCCCGAAGCTGGGCCCATGACCGCAGTCGCGACCCCCGCCCGGCCGGCCGTCCCGGACCGGGCCCCTCGAAAGACCGACCCCCGCTGGGTCCGCCCCGCGCTCCTGCTCCTGCTCGTCGCGACCGCGGGGCTCTACCTGTGGGACCTCGGCGCCTCCGGATGGGCCAACGCGTTCTACTCGGCCGCCGCGCAAGCCGGTTCGGAAAGCTGGAAGGCGCTGTTCTTCGGCTCCAGCGACGCCGCCAACGGCATCACCGTCGACAAGACCCCCGCCGCGGTCTGGGTGATGAGCCTGTCCGCGCGGCTGTTCGGGGTGAACGCCTGGAGCATCCTCGTCCCGCAGGCCCTGATGGGCGTCGGCTCCACCTGGCTGCTGTACGCCACGGTGCGGCGGACGTCGGGGGCCGCGGCCGGGCTGCTGGCGGGCGCCGTCCTCACGCTCACCCCCGCCGCCGCGCTGATCTTCCGCTTCAACAACCCGGACTCGCTGCTGGTGCTGCTGCTCGTGGCCGGCGCGTACTGCACCGTCCGAGCGCTGGAAAAGGCGAGCCCGAAGTGGCTCATGCTGGCCGGCGCCGCGGTCGGGTTCGGGTTCCTCGCCAAGATGCTGCAGGCGTTCCTCGTGCTGCCCGCGTTCGGCCTGGCGTACCTGATCGCCGCGCCGACCGGGCTGGGCAAACGCTTGCTGCACCTGGCCGCCGCGACGGGCGCGGTGGTCGTCTCGGCGGGCTGGTACCTCGCGGTGGTGACGCTGTGGCCGGCCGCCGACCGGCCGTTCATCGGCGGCTCGCAGAACAACAGCCTGCTCGAACTCACCTTGGGCTACAACGGTTTCGGCCGCATCACCGGCGACGAGACCGGCAGCGTCGGCGGTGGCGGAGGTGGCGGCGGCTGGGGCAGCACCGGTCTGTTCCGGCTGTTCGGCAGCGAGATGGCGGGCGGTATCGCGTGGCTGATCCCGGCCGCGCTGCTCGCCCTCGGCGCCGGGCTCTGGTTCACCCGCCGCGCGCCGCGCACGGACCCCGGCCGCGCCGCGCTGGTCGTCTGGGGCGGCTGGCTGCTGGTGACGGCGGCCGTGTTCAGCTTCATGGGCGGCATCATCCACCCGTACTACATGGTCGCGCTGGCCCCGGCGATCGCCGCGCTCGTCGGCACGGCCGCGGTGCAGTTGTGGCGCCTGCGCTCGGAACCGGCCGCCGCCGGGCTGCTCAGCGGCGGCGTCGCCCTGACCGCGGTGACCACTTACGTCCTGCTGATCCGCGATTCCTCATGGCAGCCGTGGCTCGCCCCGGCTGTGCTTGTGGCCGGGCTGCTCTCGGCCGTCGCGCTGTTCTTCGTCAACCAGCTCGGCCGCGCCGCCGCCCGCGGGGTCGCCGTGCTGGGCCTGGTGACGCTGCTCGCCGGGTCCGGCGCGTACAGCCTCGCGACCGCCGCGACCACGCACAGCGGCGCCATCCCGTCGGCCGGACCGAGCAGCGGACAGGGCTTCGGCGGCGGGATGCCCGGGGGTGCCGGTGGGGGCAGGGCAGGCGGTCCCGGCGGAAACGGCGGCGGGCGCGGCGGCGGCATGGCGGGCGGACTGCTCGGCACCTCGTTGCCCGGCACCAATCTCACCGCCCTGCTGGTTCAGGACGCCGGGCAGTACCGCTGGACGGCCGCGACCGTCGGCTCCAACAACGCCGCCGGGTACCAGCTCGGCAGCGGCCGGCCCGTGCTCGCCGTGGGCGGCTTCAACGGGACCGACCCGTACCCGACGTTGCAGCAGTTCCAGCAGTACGTCCAGAGTGGACAGATCCACTACTTCCTCGGCGAGGGCATGACGATGCAGGGCGACAGCGGCAGCGACTACGCCGAGCAGATCGCCGAGTGGGTGGCCGCGAACTACACACCGACCACTGTGGACGGTGTCACGGTGTACGACCTGACCACCTGAGCCCCGCGCGGCCAAGCCGGTGGCCGGGTCCCGATGCGCCCCAATGTGGCGTTCGGTGCGTCCAACGCACCGAACGCCACATTGGTTGCGTTCAACGCAACCAACGCCACATTGGGGCGCTCCGACCCACAGGGCCAGCACAGGAACGCCACAAGGTAGCCAAAGCCCGGGCCGCGAGGGTGAACACATGAACGCCACCGCTCCCTCCCGCAGCAGCGCCGGCACCGTGCCCGCCCCGCGGCCGGGGACCACTCCGGTCGGCCTCAGCGGCCCGCACCCGGTCCTCGACGTCGTGATCCCGGTCTACAACGAAGAGGCCGACCTCGAGCCCTGCATCCGCCGGCTGCACGCGCACCTGGAAGAACACGTCACCTACCCGTACCGGATCACGATCGCGGACAACGCGAGCACGGACGAGACCCTGCACGTCGCCGAGCGGCTCGCACGGGAGATCCCCGAAGTCGTGGTCCACCACCTCGACGAGAAGGGCCGCGGGCGCGCGCTCCGCGCCGTTTGGTCCACATCGGACGCCAGCGTGCTGGCCTACATGGACGTGGACCTGTCGACGGACCTCGCCGCGCTCGCGCCGCTCGTCGCGCCGCTGCTGTCCGGGCACTCGGACCTCGCCATCGGCAGCCGGCTGGCCCGCGGGGCCCGCGTGGTCCGCGGGCCGAAGCGGGAGTTCATCTCGCGCTGCTACAACCTGATCCTCAAGAGCACGCTCGCGGCGAAGTTCTCCGACGCGCAGTGCGGCTTCAAGGCCATCCGCGGCGACGTCGCGCGGCGGCTGCTGCCCCACGTGCAGGACACCGGCTGGTTCTTCGACACCGAGCTGCTGGTGCTCGCGCAGCGGTCCGGCCTGCGCATCCACGAGGTGCCGGTGGACTGGGTCGACGACCCGGACTCGTCGGTCAACATCGTCGCCACGGCCACCGCCGACCTCAAGGGCGTCGCGCGCCTCACCCGCGCCACGTTCACCGGGGAAGTCCCGATCAGCCGGCTGCGCGAGCAGCTCGGCCGGGAGCCCATCGGCGTCGAGGCCCCGGGGGTGCCGCCGAGCCTGGCGCGGCAGCTGGTGCGGTTCGTCGCCGTCGGCGTCGCCAGCACGGCCGCGTACCTGCTGCTGTTCCTTTTGCTGCGCACCATGGTCGGCGCGCAGGCCGCGAACTTCACCGCGCTGCTCGTCACCGCGATCGCCAACACCGCCGTCAACCGCCGGGTCACCTTCGGCGTGCGCGGCCGGACCGGCGCCGGGCGGCACCAGTTCGAGGGCCTGATCGTGTTCGGCCTCGGCCTGGTGCTCACGAGCGGCTCGCTGGCCCTGCTCAACGGCACCACCCACCCCGGGCTCGTCCTGGAAACCACTGTGCTCGTGCTGGCGAACCTGGCCGCCACGGTGCTCCGCTTCCTGTTGCTGCGCGGCTGGGTCTTCAACCCCCGCCGCGGGCGCGCCACCGCCGAGGAGAACCGATGACCGCCGTCCTGCCCGCCCCCGTCGAGGGCGCCACCGTCCGAGATCCCCGTCACCACAAGGAAAAAGCTCCACGCTGGGTGCGCCCGTCCGTGTTCGGGCTGCTCGCGGCCACCGCCGTGCTGTACTTCTGGAACCTGACCGCCTCCGGCTTCGGGAACTCGTTCTACGCGGCCGCCGTGCAGTCCGGCACGCAGAGCCTGAAAGCCTGGCTGTTCGGCGCGCTCGACTCCGGCAACGTGATCACGGTCGACAAACCGCCCGCCGCGTTGTGGGTCGGCACGGCCTTCGCACGGATCTTCGGCTTCTCCAGCTTCACGGTGCTGGCCCCGCAGGCGCTGATGGGCGTCGCGTCCGTCGGCCTGCTGTACCTGACGGTCCGGCGGGTGTCCGGCCCGGTGCCCGGCCTGCTGGCCGGCGCGGTGCTCGCGCTGACACCGGTGGCCGCGCTGATGTTCCGCTTCAACAACCCGGACGCGCTGCTGGTGCTGCTGCTGATCGCGGCCGCGTACTTCACCGTCCGCGCCGTGGAGAAGGCGAGCCCGATGTGGCTCGCGCTGGCCGGCGTCGCGATCGGGTTCGGCTTCCTGACGAAGATGATGCAGGCGTTCCTCGTGCTGCCCGCGTTCGCGCTGGCGTACCTGATCGCCGCGCCGACCGGGCTGGGCAAACGCTTGCTGCACCTGCTCGGCGCCGCGGCCGCGGTCGTCGTCTCGGCGGGCTGGTTCATCGCGCTGGTCGCGGTCTGGCCCGCGTCCTCCCGCCCGTACATCGGCGGCTCGACCGGGAACAGCCTGCTGGAGCTGGCACTGGGCTACAACGGCCTCGGCCGGATCTTCGGCGGTGAGGGCAACCGCAGCGGTGGCGGCGGATTCGGTGGCGGTGGTGGCAACACGAGTTTCGGCGGTGCCAGCGGCATCGGCCGGATGTTCGGCGCGAGCTTCGGCACCGAGATCTCCTGGCTGCTGCCCGCCGCGCTGATCGGGCTGGTCGCCGGGCTGTGGTTCACCCGCCGCGCCGCGCGCACCGACCGCACCCGCGCGTCGCTGCTGATCTGGGGCGGCTGGCTGCTGGTGACCGGGCTGGTGTTCAGCTTCATGGGCGGCACGATCCACCCGTACTACGCCGTGCAGCTCGCCCCGGCGATCGCCGCGGTGGTCGCCATCTCCGGGCACGCGCTGTGGCGCAGCCGCGCGAACATGTCGGCCCGGATGGTGCTGGGCGGGATGATCGCCGTCACCGGGGTGTGGGACTTCATCCTGCTCGACCGGACGCCGGACTGGCTCCCGTGGCTGCGCTGGGTCGTCGCGCTGCTGGCGGTGCTGGTCGCCACGGTCGTGGTGGTCGGGCTGCCGCCGATGCGCAAGGCGCTCGCGGTGCTGGCCGCGGCGAGCGTGCTGACGCTGGGCCTCGGCACCGCCGCGTACGCCGCGGAGACGACCTCGGTGGCGCACACCGGGTCCATCCCGGTGTCCGGGCCCGCCTCGCAGAACGGCATGGGCATGGGCGGCGGTGGCGGCTTCGGCGAAAGCAGCTCGAGCACCGCCGTCGCGCAGTTGCTCGCGAAGACCACGACGAAGTGGGCGGCCGCAACCACCGGCTCGCAGTCGGCCGCCGAACTGGAGCTGTCCAGCGGCAAGGCCGTGATCGGCATCGGCGGCTGGGACGGCAGCGACCCCGCGCCGACGCTGGCCCAGTTCAAGCAATACGTGGCCGACGGTGAGATCTCGTACTACGTCGCCGGCGGCCACGAGGGCGGCCCAGGCGGCGGCTCCTCGGAGATCACCGAGTGGGTGGCGGCGAACTTCACCGCCACCACCGTGGGCGGGCAGACCGTCTACCAGCTCACATCCTGATCAGCCGAAGGTCCGTCAAGGCCTCCTTACCCGCGTCGCACGCGGGTAAGGAGGCCTTGACGGCGTTGGGGCGAGGAAACAGCCGACGTACAGCCACCCCTCAGGATCTTCCCAGGAATCGGGCGCATTCTGGAGCAAAGGGGAAGCCGCGAGAAAACCGGGAGGACACCATGGCCGGGACTCGATACCCACGCTGGCACACCGCGAGCGCCCAGGGGCCACGCGAGCGTAATGCCGACGCAGTCAGCGCGTACGCGGTGGCCGGCGCGCCGGGAATCACGTTTGCACTTGCCGACGGTGTCGGTGACGACCCGGGCGCCGGACGCGCCGCGCAGACCGCCGCCGCGGCCGCCGCGCGCACCCCGGTGAGCGAAGGCCCGGTCGCCGCGATCCTCAACGCGCAGCGGGCGGTGCGCGAGCTCGGCGGCACCGGCGACGCCGTGCTGGTGGTCGCGATGCCGTTCGCGGGCGGCTATCGGATCGGCTGGGTCGGCGACGCCCGCGCGTACGCCTGGAACGGCAGCATGGTCCGCCGGCTCACCGTGGACCACACGCTCGCCGAGTACTTCCGCTCGCGCCACCAGCCGTACACGCCGCGGATGGAGCACATGGTCACCACCAGCGTCCGCACCACCAAGCCGCACGAGATCGGCACGTCCGAGGTCGTCGGCGGCGGGCTGCTGCTGACCAGCGACGGCGTGCACAAGGTGCTGCCGCCCGCGACCATCGACGAGCTGCTCGGCGACCCGGGGCGCGGCGCCGCGGCGCTGGTCGAGACGGCCATCGCCATCGGCGGCTCCGACAACGCGACCGCGCTCTTCGTCGAGCAGCCGGAGGTGGACGTCGCCTACGTCGTGACTGAGCGGTTTCCGGTGGCCGCCTGAACCGGTGTGACTGCTTTTCCTTGGGAGAGCAGGGAAAACCGGGGCCGCTCCGGTGTGGTGCGAAAATTGTCGGTGGGTCCCGCTACGGTGCCGTCAACGGATCTGGGAGGGGCGATGGGCACCGGGGAATGGGCAGGACTGGGCTGGGGTGACCTGGCGGCCGTGCGCGCGCTGCTGGCCGCGGGGGCGGACCCGCTCGCCGGGGATTTCTTCTGGGGAACGGCGCTGCACGAGGCGGCCGAGCGTGGCTCGCCGGAGGTCGTCGCGGAGCTGGCCGCGCGGGCCGGCGAAGTGGACGTGATGCACGAGGGCCGCACCCCGCTGTGGCTGGCCGTCTTCGGCGGACAGCCGGAGAACGCACGGGTACTGGCCGAAGCCGGCGCCGACCCGTGGCGGCCGATGATGGCGGGCTGGTCCCCCGGGCGGCTCGCCTTCGCCGCGCGGGAGCCGGATCTGTTCGGGGCGCCACCCGCCGGGGTGAGGCTCGACGAGGCGGAGGCGCTGGCCGTCGTCCGGGCGCCAGCGCTGATCGCGGCACTCGGCGACTTCTATTTCGAGGGCACCAGCGTCTCGTGCGTCGCGAACGTCGACGCGGCGGAGGCCACGCGGCGGCTGCAGGCGGACCCGGTCGAGGACGGCGTGATGGCGGAGGTCCTGGACGAGCCCTGGCCGTCCGGCTCGGACGACATCGTCGGGGTGACCGACGTGGCCGGCGGCTGTGTGGTCACCCAGCCATGGGGATACCGGGCTTCCACCCCGTTGGTCGGCAGGCTGCTGTCGGCGGGCACGGTCTGTTACGGCGTCTACTCGAACCCCAAGAGCGGCAACCAGGGCAGCACCATCCGGGACGGCGTCCTCGATGGCTGGGACCTCCACCCCGGCGGCGGTGATCCGCGGGAAGAGGACGGCGCGGAAGAGGTGCTTCGTACCTTCCTGTACCAGCACAACGCGGCCGCGTACGCCTGTGCGTACGCCGGCCTGAGCCTGACGGACTCGCGGCCCGTCACTGGCCCGCCCGACGTCTGGCTACGCCTGCCGGAGCGCGACTACTGGGAGGCGTCCTGAGCCGAGCGTCGCTGACGGCGCAGCTGCCGGTACTCCCGGAAGACGAGCACGATGATGATGGCGTCGAGGGCCGCGAAGAACGGCAGCGCGATCGAGCCGGTGTTGATCGCGCGGTACACCTCGTAAACGACGAAGGCCGCCAACACCACCATCGCGACCGGATAGGCGCGCACCCACTTGCGTGCGAGCGCGAACACCAGCGCGAGCTTGATCGCGCCGTGCGCCATCAGGTACACCACGGCGAACGTCTTGGTGCTGCCGTCGGCGAAGTGCTCGGCCGCCAGCTCCAGGTGCCGCGCGAGCGTGCCCGACGGGTCGCCCAGCAGGTCCCGCGTGATCACCGCATGCGCGAACCCGGTGACGAACGTCGACGGGATGAACGCCAGGATCAGCGCCCCGACCAGCTGCAACGCGCCATCGAGGCCCTTCAGCGCGATCGCGATCCGGAACAGCTTCTCCGTCGAGTTCGCCGGCTTGTCCTCGCTCATCCGTCCAGCCAACACGAAAACCGCAGGCAGCGCTCGTTCTGAACTGTCCGGCCCGGTGCGGCGACGGGCTCCGGGCGGCCGGGGCGAGGGGCTTTGGCTGCGCTCGCGCCCGCGCTGGCCGGTTGGGCCGTCGCCGGGGCCGGGCGGCCGGGCGGGGGTTTCTGGCTGCGCTCGCGCTGGCCGGTTGGGCCGTCGCCGGGATTCCGGGTGGCGCTCGCTGTGCCACCCGGCGCCGCCAACACTCATCGTCGCCAACACTCATCGTCGCCAGCCCTCCTCGCTGCCAGCCCTCGCCGACACCCGCGCTCGCCGCCAGCCCTCCTCGCTGCCAGCCCTCGCTGACACCCGCGCTCGCCACTGCCCGCGCTCGCCACTGCCCGCGCTCGTCACTGCGGCACACCGTTGCCCGCCGGGCGCCGCAGACTCGAAGCGGGTTCCCGATGGCGCCCACCGTCCCGCCGAGCGCACCGCGCCACGGCCTACCGCGCCACCATTCCCTCCCGTGCCCGGCAAACCGGGCAGTGCTCGTGGCGGGCGGTACGGTTCGTCGGATCCTTGCCATAGAAGGGAAAACACGCCGCGCCGCACAAAGCGAGGAACACCGAGCCGCAGCGAATGGGACGGGGGCCGACCTGGTGGGCCGGGCCCGTGGCATGGCGGCGGGCGCCCGCTCCCGGCAGCCAGCCGTGTGCGGGCAGAGTGGCGAGGACGGCGGAGTTCACCTCGTCCGACCTCCGCAGTAACGCCCCGCCCAGGTCCACCAGCCGCTCGCCGAGGTCGCGGAGCGCGTCCGGGCGTGGGGCCTCCTCTTCGACGGCCCGGATCAGGAACGCCAGATCCGCGGCCAGCGAGGCCTCCAGGTCACGGATCCGGTCGAACAGCCGGGCGTCGGTCAGATCCGGCTCAGCCACGTCGCCGCACATCCCCCGCACGTCGGGTCGAACCAGTGCCCGCCGAGCTGTGGCACGTCCTCGCGCGCCACTGTCACTTCCTCCCCGCACAACGCCACGAACGACTCCTCCGGCCGCGGCGCGAACGCCCCTTCGAGCGCGTGTCTCTTGCCTTCTGCCTGCTGCCACCTGAACACGACGATCACCCCATTGAGGACTGTGATCACCATTCAAACTGTCAGCACTCGCCGACACCTACTGCTGGCGAGCATGATCAAGACTCCGGGACCCTCCGGAACCAGCTCACGTCAAATGGTCGAATTCACCACTGACCCAGCGAATGTGACGGTTGGCGGACCTACGCACGACCTGTTTGGCGTCGTGGTCGATGGTGTCGCCGCCGAGGGTGTAGAGGCGGTCGTAGTCGTACGGGTCGAGGGTGTCGGCGATGCGGCGCACCACTGCGGCCGAGAGCGGGACGCGGTGCGGGAGGTTGCGCTGGAACGACACCCAGTCGGGTTTCAGGCTGCCGGCGATGGTGTCGCCGGTCAGCAGGGTGCCGTCGGCGGTGCGGGCGACGGCGCTGCCCCGCATGTGCCCGCCCACGTGCACGAGCTCGACGCCGGGCAGCGGTTCGGCGTGGTCCTTCCACCGAGTGAGGACCGGATCCGGGCGCGCCACCCATTCCTCGTCCAGCGCGTTCACCAGCACCGGCACCCGGCCGAAGGCATGGCTCCAGCTGACCTGCGCGCCGAACATGTGCGGATGACTGGTGGCGATGACCGCCACGCCGCCGAGCTCACGCACCAGGCCGGCCACGTGCTCGTCGATGGAGGCGGGCGGGTCCCACAACAGGTTGCCGTGCGGGGTCTGCACCACGAACGACCAGTGGCCGATCGCCAGGCGGGGCTCGCGGCGCAGGCTGTGCACACCGCGGCCGTGGTCGCGGTGCTGGATCTCGTGCGGCCGGCCGGCCAGTTCTTCGTGGGTGGTCCACGATCCGTGCGCGCCCAGATCACCGCGTTCCTCGTCGGTGACCTCACCGCGGTCGAAGACACAATGCTCCGGCGCCACAACGGAATCCGGGTGCTCGAGTCCACAACCGTCACAAATCCAGATCGTCATGGCCCGACCTAACTACCTCCAGCGGACTCGAGGTCAAGCCCGGGTACGGCGGTGTGGCGTGAGGTTGTCGAGCATCAGGTTCAGGGTGAAGTCGAATCGGTCGTGCCCGGTGCCGGAGGTCAGTTCGGCCGCGTGGCGCCGGGTGTGCGGGAAGCGGTCTTCGGACAGGGAGCTGAACCGGTTGATGAGTTCGTCGCGGCTGAGAACCCAGTCGTCGTCGTGGTGCTGCTGTCGCTGTTGCACGAGTGAGCGCTCCAGGGCGTAACCGTTGACGTAGAGGGTCAGCGCGTCGAGTAACCACGCGGCGGTCTGCGGTTCGAGGCCTCCGGCGAGCAGGATCGCCAGGAGTCCTTCGCTGATCCGCAGGGTTTCGAGGTGGGTGGACACCATGGCCAGCGCGGCGCGGGAGACGCCCGGGTACTTCAGGTACTGGTCGCGCATCTGGGCGTACACGTCGAGGATCTGCTGCCGCCACGCGGCGGGGTCGGGCTCGGGCAGCTCGATTTCGGCATAGAGCCGGCCGATGAGCAGATCGTCGAGGTCGTCCTTGTTGACGATGTGCGCGTACAGCGAGGACGGCCCGGTGCCGAGCACGGCCGCGACCCGGCGGATGGTCAGCGCGTCGTAGCCCTCGGCGGCGATGACCTGCAGCGCGGCGCCGGTGATCCGGTCGGCCGTGATGGGCGTCTTGCGCCGCACCGGAGACGCGGTCGGCGCGGCGTCCTCGTGGGGTTGTGCGTGAAGAGCCGCGCGACGCCGGCGGGGATCGGTGGGCATGGCGGCCACTATAGCGAACTTAGTTCGCCAAGGAGAACGTTGTTCGTGACACCAGCGTGACGGAGGGCCCAACCGGTGGCCGTTCCGCGAGGGAACGGCCACCGGTGGGGTCAGGAGCGGACCAGCGCGGGCGGGGCGGAGTTCGTGCCCCAGCTCGTCGGCCGATCGGAGAGGCGCACGTGGATCGTGCCGGCGCGGAGGAAGTCCTCGTTGCTCAGCCAGCTCTGGCGCAGCTGGCCCCGGCGAGTGTCCACACCGGACACATACTGGAGCTTCGCCGCGCTGGCGCCAGGCGCCTCGATGCCGATCGGACGCCCGCCCGACGGCCGGATCTCCACCTTCTCGAACATCGGCGCGCTGATCAGGTACGTGCCCGAGCCCGGCTGGGCCTCGAACACGCCGGCCATCGAGAACACGAGCCACGACGAGATGGTGCCGAGGTCGTCGTTGCCGGGCATGCCGTACGGGGTGTCGGTGAAGAGCGTCCGCGCCGCGCGCAGCACAGCCGACGTCTTCCACGGCGCGCCCGTCCACGCGTACATCCACGGCGCGTGCAGGTCCGGCTCGTTGTTCGGGTTGAAGGCGAAGTTGTTGTGGTAGTCGTACGCCCCGTGGACCCAGGAGTCCGCGGCAGCCTTCGCCGGGTCGGTGAGCACCAATGGCGTGTCGAAGAACGTGTCGAGCCGCTTCTCCGCCTGGCCCGCGCCGCCCATCTGGGCGAACAGCTTCTGCGGGTCCTGCTGCGCGAGCCACTGGTACTGCCACGGCGTGCCCTCGTGGAAACCGGTCGACTGCGCCGGGTCGGGATCGCCGACGCCGGTGCCGTCCGCCGCCTTCGTGCGCGGGAAGCCGGTAAAGCCATGTGACTCGACGCTCGGGTCCCACAGCTTCGTGAAGTTGTCACAGCGCTGGGCGAGCGTGGCCGCCTTGTCGCGGTAGCCCAGCCCGGACGCCATGGTGGACAGCGCGCAGTCGGCCAGCGAGTACTCCAGCGTCGCGGAGCCGGCCTGGCGGCTGTCGCCATAGGTGTAGCCGGGCCGGTCCTGGTAACCGATCCAGCCGTTCTCCACATACGTCGGGTTGCCGTCGCGGCCGCGGAAGATCGACTGGTCGGCCGGGACCTCGTTGACGTTCTTCCACAGCGCGGCGAACAGCTGCCGCGCGGTGCGGTCGTCGAGCAGGCCGCGGCGGTAGTTGTCGACGATCCACGGGGTGACGGGGTCGCCGCTCATCACGTTCGTCTCGCCGCCGCCGAGCGCCCACCGCGGGACCCAGCCGCCGTCGGAGTAGATCCGCAGGATCGATTTCGCCATGTCCGCGGCCTTGTCCGGGTGCAGCAGGGCGACGAGCTGGTTCTGAGAACGGTAGGTGTCCCAGAGCGAAAACATCTGGTAGTACGGGGAATCGCCGCGGTGCACCCGGTCGTCGAAGCCGCGGTACCGGTTGTCCACATCGGACCCGATCGACGGGTGCAGCAGCGAGCGGTAGAGCGCGCTGTAGTACGTGCGCTGGTCGGCGGTGGTGCCACCGGCGACGCGCATCCGGTTCAGCTCGTCCTGCCAGGTGCCGTGGGCGGCGGCTCGGGCGCGGTCGAACGACCTCGGCTGCTCGGCCTTGCGGTTGAGCCGCGCGCCGTCGACGGAGGTGTAGGACACCCCGACCGACGCGCCCACCTGGCCACCGCGAGCGGGGTCGAAGGTGAGCCACGCGCCCGCGCGCTGCGTGCCGAGCGACGCGTCACGCTGGTTCGGCGTCAGCTTGCCGTCGGTCCAGGTGCCGAAGGCCGAGAACGTCCGGTCGAACTTGGCGCTGAAGTAGACCCGGTAACGCTCCTTCTGCGTCTCCCCGCAGAAGTTCCCGCCCTGCAGCCAGCCCTCGACGGTGTCGTTGCCGACCACGTGGACGTCGCCGGCGTAGGTGTAGCCGTTGCTCTCGCCGACCTCGATCAGCACGTTCTCGCTCGCCGCGCCGGCCGGGTAGGTGTAACGGTGCTGGCCGGTGCGCTGGGTGGCGGTCAGCTCGGCCTGGATGCCGTTGTCGAGCTTCACGCCGTAGTAGCCCGGTTCACGGGTTTCGTTGGCGTGGCTGAACTTCGCGCCGTACTGCGCCGGGTCCGACGACGTGACGGCGCCGGTGGTGGGCATGAAGCGGAAGTTGCCCATGGTCTGGCAGCCGACGCCGGACAGGTGCGTGTGGCTGAAGCCGAGCACGGTGTCCTGCGCGTAGTCGTAGGAGGCGTACTTCTTCAGCTGGGTGTCGGGGCTCAGCTGCACCATGCCGAACGGCGTGGTGGCGCCCGGGAACGTGGTGCCGTCGCCGTTGTTGCCGATCGACGTGTCGACCAGCTTGGTCGGGTCGGCGGCGAACTGCGGGCCGCGGTCGTGGGCCGCCGCGGTACCGGTGGTGGTGGCGCCCAGCAGGCCGGCGATCGCCAGGGCGGCGAAGACGCGTTTCCGCGCTCTCATCGCGATCCTCTCGTGGTGACAACGTTGTCAATGAACTGCTGGCACGATCCTTGCCGGTCCGGCTTGTCCCGTCAATCCGCCTTTGGTCGGCCCGGCCCGCGACCCCGGACGCTCAGGCCAGGTGGGTCGGCTTCCCCGCGAGGAAGGTCGCCGTGATCGGCATGTCGCGCAGGTCGGCGGGTGAGAGGCCGGTCGGGTCGGCGGCGGTGATCACCAGGTCCGCCGGGTCGCCGACGGCGATGCCGCGGCGGCCGCCCGACGCGGCGGCCAGTGCGTCCGCCAGCGGGATCGCCTGCTCGGGGTGCCAGGCGGGCCGGGTGTCGTCCGTGCGGCCGACCGCGGCGGCGATGCCGTCCCACGGGTCGAGGGGCGCGACGGGCGCGTCCGAGCCGATTTCGAGGCGGGCGCCGGAATCCAGCAGCGCGCGGTACGGGTACGCGCGGTCCGTGCGGCCGTGCCAGTGCCGGTCGGCGACGTCGCGGTCGTCGGGCTGGTGCGCGGGCTGGACGCCCGCGACGAGGCCCAGCGCGGCGAACCGCGGGATGTCGTCGGCGCTCAGCAGTTGCGCGTGCTCGATCCGGCCCGCGCAGCCGAGTTCGGCGAACGCGTCGAGCGCGATCGTGTTGGCCTTGTCGCCGATCGCGTGCACCGCGGGGGCCAGGCCGTGCTCCGCGGCGCGGCGCATCAGCGGCACCAGCTCTTCGGGCGGAAGCTCAAGCAGGCCAAGCGAATCCGTCTCCGGGTACGGGTCGTGGCAGTAGGCGGTGCGGGTGTTGAGCGAGCCGTCGACGAACAGCTTGAACGGGCCCACACTCAGCAGTCCCCCGCCGTCCGGGAGGACATCGCCGGTGCGGTGGCCGCGCGCGATCGCGGTGTCCAGCAGGTGCCGCGCGATCACGCAGGAGACGCGGGTGGCCGGCACCGCGGAAGCGACCCGGCGGGTCCAGTCCGCGACCGTGTCGGCGAACTCGTAGTCGACGATCCCGGTGACACCGCGCGAGGCGGCCGCGGTCAGCGCATCGGCGACCCAGCGGTCCTGCACCTCGGCCGGCGCGGCCGGCAGCTGGGCCGTGGCGCTCATGCAGTCGCCCTCCAGCAGCACGCCGGTCGGGTGCTCGCGGCCGATCAGCTTGAGCGCGGCGGGGCTGAGCCACAGCGTGTGCAGGTCGGCGCTGAACAGCGCCACGGCCCGCCCCGGCAGCGCCCGCTGCAGCATCTCCTTGTGCGGCTCGTCCGGCCACAGCGCGTCGCGGAAACCGGCCCCCACCACCAGTTCCTCCGGTTGCCCGGGATAGGCGGGCGCGGACAGCAGCCGGTGCAGCAGCAGCTCCACGGCCTCGGCCGCCGAGTGCGCGGTGCCCAGCGGGATCCGGCGCCGGAAGCCGGCCCACTGCACGGTGTGGACGTGCGCGTCGACGAGGCCGGGCAGCAGCGTGCCGCCGTGCCCGTCGAGCACCCGAGCCGCGAACCCCGAGCCGGAACCGGGCTCCTCGATGGCGGAGACCAGGCCGTCGTTCGCCCGGACATCGGCGAGCTGCCCGTCAAGCCCGACCCGGACGCGGCGCAGGAGTAGATCATCCATCCGGCCAGACTGCCAGGCCGGTACCCGGGATGGGAATCGGCAAAATGTCCGCCCGGACGGGTGAACGACGTAACGCGGCCGGAATTTCTGGGTATTACCCCGGTGTTGGACAAGTGCAGAAAGCATGGCAGCCGTCGCCCGCCGCAGGGTCAGGGCCGGTCAGGGGCGCCGCCTTCATAAGCCGCGCAGGGTTCAACTCCCTCGGTTGCCGCCAGTTTCACACCGGAGTCCGGCGCATCGCGTTGCCGCCCAACGGAACGAGTGCGCTAGGCCGTTCGTCCCACGCCGATTTGCGGCCGATAGGCTAAGTGTCTGATTGCTGCGGAACATCCCGGACTGTGTACTGCACGGATGACAGAGCACAGATCACGCTGGAGACGCCGGGCCGGGATCACCCTCCTCGCCACCGCGCTCGGCGTCGCCCCGGTCGCAGTGCCCGCCGCGTACGCGGCCCCTCAGCCCCCGCCAACCCCAGCCGCCACCGGCAAGGCGCTCGACCAGGCCGACCGCGCGCGGGTCGCCGAGGCCGAGCGCGCCGGCAAGCCCGACGTCACCCTGCTCGTCGCCGCCGAACGCGGTCAGGCGAACGCGGCCGTGAACGACCTGAAGGCGCTCGGCGGCGTGATCCAGTCGAGCGACCCGAAGCTCGACTACGTGAAGGTCTCCGTCCCCGTCGCGAACGCCGAGAAGGCCGCGAAGCTCAAGACAGTGGACGCCGTGGACGTCGACGGCCTGATCCAGCGCGACGACCCGAAGCCCGAAGGCGCGGCGAACCCGATCCCGCAGCCGGCCCCGGGCAAGAACACCCCGCGCGTGAACCCCTACCTCCCGACCGGCGACACCTACGCCGCCCAGTTCGGCCAGACCTTCGGCAACTGGGACGGCAAGGACTCCACCGTCGCCGTCCTCGACTCCGGCGTCGACCTCGACACTCCCGCGCTGGCCAGGACCAGCCACGGCGAGCGCAAGATCGTCGACTGGTACAACGCCAACTCCACCGACTCCGGCGACGGCACCTGGGTCAAGCTGTCCACCCAGGCCTACGCCGGCGCGTTCACCGCGAACGGCCGCGCCTGGACCGCCCCCGCCACCGGCGGCCCTTACACGTTCGGCCTCTTCAGCGAGACCGCGGGCGATCTGGGCGGCGCCGGCAGCGAGACCGGCGGCGACCTCAACCGCGACGGCGACCGCAGCGACTCCTGGGGCGTGCTGCTCGACCCCGCCACGAAGCAGGTGCGCGTCGACCTCAACGGCAACGGCGACTTCACCGACGAGAAGCCGATGACCGACTACGCCAAGAACTTCGACGTCGGCTTCTTCGGTACCGACAACCCGGCGACCGACCTCGCCGAGCGGATGGCGTTTGTGGTGCAGACCGACAAGCCGGGCTACGTCAACATCGGCATCGCGGGCGCCGAGCACGGTTCCCACGTGGCCGGCATCGCGACGGGCAACGACCTGTTCGGCGGCAAGATGGACGGGGCCGCGCCGGGCGCGAAGGTGCTCTCGGTGAAGGTCTGCCTGAGCACCGCTTCCTGCACCTCGAGCGGCCTGCTCGACGGCGTCGTCTACGCGGCCAGCCACGGCGCGGACGTCATCAACATCTCCATCGGCGGCCTGCCGGCGCTCAACGACGGCAACAACGCGCGCGCCGAGCTCTACAACCGCACGATCGCCGAGTACAACGTGCAGATCTTCATCTCCGCCGGCAACTCGGGCGCGGGCGCGAACTCCGTCGGCGACCCGTCGGTGGCCACGGACGCGATCAGCGTCGGCTCGTACATCACGCGTGAAACCTGGCTGTCGAACTACGGCGCGAAGGTGAAGGCGGCCGAGGCGCTGCACCCGTTCTCCTCGCGCGGCCCGCGTGAGGACGGCGGGTTCAAGCCGGACATCATCGCGCCGGGCGCGGCGATCGCGACCGTGCCGCGCTGGGAGGCGCCGGGCCCGGTGGCAGGCACCTACCAGCTGCCGGCCGGGTACGCGATGCTGCAGGGCACGTCGATGGCGTCACCGCAGGCGACTGGCGCGGCCGCGCTGCTGGTGAGCGCGTACAAGGCGACCCACCAGGGCCAGCGGCCGCCGGTCGCGGCCCTGCGCTCGGCGATCAAGTCGACGGCGCGCTTCGTGCCGGGCATCGGCGCGTACGAGCAGGGCGCGGGACTGTTCAACGTCCCCGCCGCGTTCACCGCGCTGTCGCTCAACCCGAAGCCGGACGCGGTGACCACCGCGGTCGAGGTGCACACGGTGCAGGCGAACCTGCTCAAGACGCCGGGTGTCGGCGTCGGCATCCACGACCGCGAGGGCGTGACCGTCGGGAAGGCCTACACCCGCACGTACACGATCACGCGGACTTCGGGCTCCTCGAAGCCGGTGACGTACTTCGCGCGGTGGGTGGGCAACGACGGCACGTTCTCCTCGGGCTCGCTGCTGCAACTGCCGCTGAACAAGCCGGTGACCTTCGCCGTGAAGGTGGACCCGAAGTCGACCGGCGCGCATTCCGCGTTGCTGTACCTGGACAATCCGTTGACGATCGGCGTCGACGTGCAGACCATGAACACCGTCTTCGCGCCGGCCGAGTTCACGACAGCCACGGGTGACAAGTTCGAGGCCTCGGGCACGATCGCGCGCAACACGTCGGTGAGCTACTTCGTGCGTGTGCCGAAGGGCGCGAGCGCGCTGAAGGTCGACCTGGCGGCGGGCGGTGACCCGGGCAAGGGCCAGGTGCGGTTCCTGCGTTACGACCCGACGGGCGTGCCGGTGGACTCGAACACGTCCACGAACTGCTACAACCCCGACGCGGGGGCCGGATGTGCGGGCGGTTCGCCGACCAGCCGGACGCTGACCGACCCGTTGCCGGGCGTCTGGGAGATCACCGTGGAGGCCCGCCGTACGTCCGATGTGGACAGTGCACCGTACCGGGTCTCGGCTTCGGTGCTGGGCACCGCGGTGACGCCGAACCCGGACGACATCGCGTCGGCCACCGCCGGTGTGCCGCTGCAGCGGACGTACACGGTGCAGAACACGCTCGGCGCGTTCACGGGCCATCTCGTGGGCGGGACGTTCAGCAGCGCGTCGGTGCAGCGGCCGTCCATCGCCCAGGGCGCGTCCTCGCAGACGCAGCTGACGGTGACGCCGGGTTCGACGTCCCTGACCGTGACGATCGGCAACACCGCCGACGTCGGGGCGGACCTGGACCTGTCGGTGTACAACTGCGTGACGGGTTCTTGTGTGCTGGCAGGCCAAAGCGCCGACGGTGACTCCGAGGAGTCGGTGACGCTGCCGAACCCGGCGGCGGGCCAGTGGCTCGCGGTGGTCGACGGTTACGCGGTGCCCGCGGGCACCACCGCCTACGACTACTTCGACGCGTTCACCAACCCGGCCTTCGGTGCCATCACGGCGAACGACCCGTCGGCGGCGCACGCCTCGGGCTCGTCGTGGACCGTCCCGGCCACGGTGATCGCCGCGTCGGCCCCCGCGGCCGGCCGCGTCCTGCGCGGCGCCCTCTCCGTGGTGACCGACGCCGGTATCACCATCGGCGGCGGCACGGTGCTGGTGCGTGCGGTGAGCTAGGTCCCGGCCCAAGTCCGTTAAGGCCTCCTTACCCGCGTAGGACGCGGGTAAGGAGGCCTTAACGGAGATCAGGCGTTCGCGCGGCTGAGAAACGGGCCTGGATCGGCCAGGATCCGGTGGATCGTGCGTCCCGCCGCGCCCAAAGTGGCCGCGTCGCCGCGCAAGGTGGACGGGGTGAGCGTGGGGACGGAGCCGCGCAGGCGACCGAGGCGGGCAGCGAGCACGGAGTCCGCCGCAGAGGCCAGCCAGGGGAACAAAACCGCGAAGATCCCGCCCAGCACGATGTGGTCCAGGTCGAGCAGGTTGACCGCCGACGCGAGCGCGTGGCCGAGTGCCTCGCCCGCCGCCGTGCAAGCCGCAACAGCAGCGGTGGCCCCGGATTCCAGCGCCACAACCAAATCCGGCACCGACCGGACGCCCGCGGCCGTCAGCATCGCCTCCTGGCCCGCGTAGGTCTCCAGGCACCCGGCGGCACCGCAGCGGCACGGCGGGCCCGAAGGCGACACCACCACGTGCCCCAGCTCCCCCGCCAGCCCGTGCGCGCCGCGGAAGAGCGAGCCGCCGACGACCAGGCCCGCGCCGATGCCGACTTCGCCGGAGACGTAGAGGAAGTCGTCCCCGCCGGTGCCGAACCACAGCTCGCCGAGCGCGCCGAGGTTGGCCTCGTTGTCCAGGTCGACGGGCACCGGCAGGCGCAGCATCGCGGCCGCGCGCACGTCCCGCCAGCCGAGGTTCGGGGCGCTGAACACCACGCCGTCGCCGACCGGGCCGGAGACCGCGAGCACCGCGCCCGCCACCGTCAGCCCCAGCGTGGACGCCTCGCCGAGCGCCTCGGTGGCCAGCTTTTCCAGCTCCCGCAACACAGTCGCCGGCCGTGAGCCGCGATTGTCCCGCTCCCGGCGTTTCGTGAACCGGACCGTGCGCGCCAGGTCGAGCAGGCACACAGCCAGGTAGTCGACGTTGACCTCCAGCCCCAGCGACGCGATCCGCCCGCCGCTCAGCACCACCTCGACCCCCGGGCGGCCGCGTTCCCCCGCCCGCGCGGGACCGGTCTCGGCGAGGAAGCCGGCGTCCAGCAGATCACCGACCAGTTTGGACACGGTGGACTTGGTGAGCCCGGTCAGCTCCGCGAGCGCGGCGCGCGTGAGCGGCCCGCGCCGGCTGACCTCGCCGAGCACCACCTCGAGGTTGCGCGCCCGCATCGAGTCGTGCCGCACCGCCTGCGTCATCCCCGTCCCCTCCTCCCGGCACTGTAACCGGCGGGCCCTTGACGCCCGGGTCCACCGCGTCGCATATTTAGTCTAGAACGTGAACTAAATGAAGGGACAGTCATGGACGCCTATGCCCCCACCCCCGAGGACAAGTTCTCGTTCGGGCTGTGGACCGTCGGCTGGCAGGCCGCCGACCCGTTCGGCGTCGCGACGCGGCCGGCCCTCGACCCCGTGGAGAGCGTGCACCGGCTGGCCGAGCTGGGCGCCTACGGCGTGACGTTCCACGACGACGACCTGCTGGCCACCGAGCCGGACCGCGAGAAGGCGGTGAAGCGGTTCAAGGCGGCGCTCGCGACCACCGGCCTGCGGGTGCCGATGGCGACGACGAACCTGTTCACCCACCCCGTGTTCAAGGACGGCGGCCTGACCAGCAACGACCGCGACATCCGGCGGTACGCGCTGACGAAGGTCCGGCGCAACCTCGACCTGGCCGCGGAGCTGGGCGCGCAGACCTACGTCGTCTGGGGCGGGCGCGAGGGCGCGGAGTCCGACGCCGCCAAGGACGTCCGCGCCGCGCTGGCCCGGTACAAGGAGGGGCTGGACCTGCTCGCCGAGTACGTCGTCGCGCAGGGTTACGACATCCGCTTCGCGCTGGAGCCCAAGCCGAACGAGCCCCGCGGCGACATCCTGCTGCCGACGATCGGCCACGCGCTGGGCTTCATCTCGCAGCTGGAGCGCGCCGAGCTGTTCGGGCTCAACCCCGAGGTCGGCCACGAGCAGATGGCCGGGCTGAACTTCGTGCACGGCATCGGGCAGGCGCTGTGGCAGGGCAAGCTGTTCCACATCGACCTCAACGGCCAGCACGGGCCGAAGTACGACCAGGACCTGATCTTCGGGCACGGCGATCTGACCAGCGCGTTCTTCCTGGTGGACCTGCTGGAGCAAGGTGGCTACGAAGGACCGCGGCACTTCGACTACAAACCGCTGCGAACCGAGGACCCCGACGACGTCTGGGTTTCCGCCGCGGCGAACATGCGGACGTACCTGATCCTGAAGGCGAAAGCGGAGGCGTTCCGGAAGGATCCGGAGGTGGCCGAGGCGCTGGCGGCTTCCCGGGTGCCGGAGCTGTCCACGCCCACGCTCTCCCCGGGCGAGACCTTGGACGACCTGGCGGCGGACGACTTCGACGTGGAGGCCGCGGGTAAACGGGGGTACCACTTCACCCGGTTGAACCAGCTGGCATTGGAGCATCTGCTCGGGACTCGCTGACGCGCGGCCGCCGGGCCCGGGCGACGGCTCGGGTCCGGGTGGCAGCTCGGGTCCGGCGGTAGCTCGGTCCGGGTGGCGGCTCGGGTCCGGCGGTAATTTTCCCCCTGGTGGGGATTTCCCGATCCCGCTATCTTGTCTCCTCGCGGTGGCCGCGCCGCCGTATCGGGCTGCGCGCGGCCGGCCGGTGAACACCCAGGTCAGCAGCCAGCGAGGAGTGCCCATGACGTACGGCCTGCCGCCCGACCCGGACGCGCCGGGGCCGCAGCCCGGGGCGGCGGGGCCCGGGCTGGACGCCGCGCACTCCTCGCCGGACTCGGCAGCGGGGCCGGAGTCCCCGGTGCCCACCGCGGATTCGGAACCGGGACACACGCTTCCCCCAGCGGATCCGGGACCGGCGGCCCCGGCACAGGCACTGCCGGGCCCGGGGCCGGAGTACCGGGGGCCGGGCTATTCGGCGCCGGCGCTCGCAGGGCCGGGATACCCGGCACCGCCGAACCCGGTGCAGGGGCCCGGATATCCGGCACCGCCGAACCCGGTGCCGACACCGGAGCAGGGGCAGGGGCCGATGCCCGGATACCCAGCGCCGGGATACCCGCCCCCGAACCAGCAGTGGGCCCCCTTCCCCGGCCCCGGTGGGCAACCGCCGATGCCGCCACCCAAGGGGTCCGGGCCGGCCGCGGCCGCGCTGGTGCTCGGCCTGCTCGGGTGTGTCGTGCCGCTGCTGCCGATCAACATGGACCACGTGCGCGCGTACACCCCCTTCCCCTTCGCGGTGGTCGGGATCGCCCTCGCGATCGTCGGTTTCATCGGGCGCCGCCGCGGCAAGCCGATGGCCGTGGTCGGCGCGGTCCTGTCCGTGATCGCGCTGGCGCTGGGCACGATCATGGTCGGCGGCAACGTCATCGACCAGTCCACCCAGACGGGCGCGGCCCAGGTGTCCAGCGGCTACTCAGTGGAGGCGTGCGCGACGATCCGGACCGGGCCGAACAGTCCCGTGCGCACCTGCCCGGCCGCGACGGCGGTAGTCGGCGACGCGTCGTCGAGGTAACCCGCGAGCGTGCCGCGGACGACGACTTCCAGCTCGTTTTCCCCGCCCCGCAAGGCATCCGTGACCTCGGTCCGCCACGGTCCCCACACCAGCCGGTCGACCAGGGTGCCGTTGACCAGGACGTCCGCAGTGCCGCGGACCTCGCCGAGGTCCAGCACCACGCGGCCGGACGGCGCGGTGAACGTCGTCCGGTAACGGACATGGCCACCGAGCGCCCGTAGCCCCAGGTCCTCCCAGCTGACCAGCGACGTGGCCGCCTCGGCGACCTCGACCGTCACGGCGCCGTCGAGCAGCGCACCACCACGACGGCCGTCGACCGCCGTGAACTCCAGGCGGATCGGGGTGCCCGCGGCGAGTGGCCCGGGCAGCTGAACGTGGCCGTCAACGGGTTTGTATTCCACCTCGCCGACGCGCGCGAGGACGTCGAGCCCGGTCGGAACGGTGAAGGCGGTGGTGCCGAGCGGCGCCGGGAAGGTGAGGTGCTCGACGCGCTCACCGCCGGGCGCGACGTCCGGGACCACGGCGGCGACCACATTCCCTTGCGCCGCAGCGGGTTCCAGCCAGTACGCACCGGGCAGCGGGTGCGGCCGCGGGCCGGCGCAGAGGAACCGCGGGTCACGCGGGTGCTCACGGCGGAGCCCGCGCGCCGTCCACTGGGCCCCGCTGATCAGGCCGAGGCCGGGCGCGTCGAACGCCGCCGCCGCGTCGCCGGTCAGCCTCAGCACGACGTTGTTTTCGCCCGTCCGCAGGAACTCGCGCACGTCGTACGGGTGCACGCGGATCTCGCGGTGGCCGGGGTACGGGTTGAAGTCGCCCTGCTTGCCGACCTCGGTCCCGTTGACCAGCACGCTGCACGCGCCCTCGCTGGCGACGTGCACCACGGTGTCGTCCGGCAGCTCGTCGAGAGTGAAGGAGCAGCTGAGTTCGTCGCCGACCAGCCACTCCGGACGCCGGTAGGCCTCGACGTCCGCCACCACGGCGAAGGACGCCCGTAGCGCACCGTCGCGGACAGCGGTGAACTCGATCTCCACCGGCACGGTCCGGCCGGCGGTCTCCGGCGGGAGCGGGCTGAACGACTGGTAACCGCCCTCGGGCACCGGCAGCTCGGCGCCGTCCACCACGACCCGGCGGGCCGCGCCCGAGCCGACGGCGAGGAACAGCCCGCCGCGGTCCGGCAGCGCGAGATGCGTGCGCACCGCGACGCGACCGCCCGCGTCGACGTGCCGCCAGTCCAGGAACTCCTCGGGCACGTAACCCTTGGGGCCCAACGTGTCGTTGTGCATCGGGTCCTTGTGCAGGCCTCGGGAGAGCGACCACAACGCGGGCCGCCATTCGCCGTCGCCGTCGCGCACCTCGGCGAACGGACCGTACGTGGCCGTCACCGGGCCGCTGATGTGCTCGAAGCGCCAGACCTCCAACGGCAGGGTGCCGGTCCGGGACGCGGCGGCCAGGTCGCCGTCGGAATTGTCCAGTGTGGACTCCGCCCGGGCCAGCCACGGTCCGGGCAACTCAGCGGCGGTCACGACCGCGCCGAGCGGCCGGGTGTCCGCGGGCGGCAGGTCGTCCCCGAGCACGACCAGCGAGATCGGGCCGTCACTGAACGGCACGGTGAAGGCGCCGTCCTGAATGGACAAGTCGACCCGGCGCCCGGTGCGTGGGTCCCAGCGCTGCGCCCGCGCGGGCAGGCCCTGGGTGCGGACATGCGCGACCCGGTCCCCCGGCGGCACGAAGTCGTACCCGTCCTCGCGCAGCTGCCGCCAGTACTCCTCCCACGGGAACCCCTCGGCGGCCCAGTTTTCGTTGTCCAGCCGGACGATCGGGGCGAGAGTGCCCGTTGCGTCGTCGTGCGCGGTGAGCAACAGCACAAAGGCGTCACCACAGCGGCGGAGCAGGAACGGCGCGTCGGCCTGGACGTCCCCGGCCGCCAGCGCCGCCGGAACCTCGTCGGCACGCTCGACGACCACGACGTTCGCCAGGACAGGGTTACCCACACAGACCACGCGGCCACCGGCGTCGGCGAACTCCGCGAGCTTCGCCGCAGCAGCCGGGTCCAGCACCGTCACATCGGGCAGGATCACCGAACGGTAGGTCTCGCGGCCGATCTTCAGTCCGTTGTGGACGATCTCCCCGCCCGCGATGGTGGCCTCGTCGAGCGTGTCGTGGTCGATCCCGGCGCTTTCGAGGACACCGCGCCGCTCGGCGAACCACGCGCTGACGCCGTTCAGCTCGTGGTAACAGGCGGCGGCGCGCTCGGCCGGCGGCAGCGGCCCGTCGAGGGTCAGGTACGCCTGCGCGGTCGACGTCGGCGACAACAGGATCGTGTCGCAGACGTGCTCCCCCGCGGTCAGCACCGAGCAGAGCCGGGTCACCGCGGTGGCGAACTGGTGGTACGACGGCCAGTACGGCTGCCGCCAGCAGGTGGACGGCGGCGCCCACTCCCACCAGCCGCCGGCCGTCGAGTAGTAGACCGCGTGCGGGTCGTACAGGTTCGCGCCGCGGCGGAGGAACGGCGCGAGCCAGTCGTAGGTCTCCTCCAGCGTGCCGCCCCAGCCCGAGGAGTGGAACGCCTCGATCCACGTGCGCGGGCGGCCGTGCGCGTGGGCCAGCGAGCTGTGCACCTTCGGGTCGCCCCAGTGGTCGCTGCCGGGCGCGCCGAACCCGGAGTGGGTGCCGAGGTAGTCGCCGTAGACCTGCACGCCGCCGACCGGGTCGCCCTCCCGCGCGGGCGTCGGCTGGTCGAACCCGCAGATCAGGCCGCGGTCGGCGAACCAGGCGTCGAGTGGGTCGAAGAACGCGCGACGGGCCAGGCGCGCGCGATGGTCGTGGTAGTCGCGGCGGTGGCGGGCGGACTCCTCGTCGTCCCCGTCGAACAGCGAGGCCAGCGGCAGGTCATAGCCGTAGTGCTCGGCGAACGTCTCCGCGAAGTCCCGGCCCCACGTGGGCATCGCGGGCAGCTCGTCCTGGAAGAAACCCGGGATGACGGTGCCGAACCAGCGCCCGACGTGCCGCTCCAGCGTGCCGTGCACCTGGTCCAGCAACGCCGCGCAGGCCTCGACGCCAAAGTAGTCGAAGCCGCTGACCTGCACCTCGACCCCACCGTCCCCACCGTCCCCACCGTCCCCGCCGTCTCCGCGCCGCAGCGCGAGGCCGGCGAAATCCGGGTTCCCGGCGGTGAGCCGGCCCTGGAAGTTCGCGCCGGAGAACCCGATCTGGTCGTACATCCACAGATGGAAGCCGAGTTCTTCGGCGTCCTCGCAGGCCTGGTCGAGCAGTTCGAGCCATTGTGGACTGAGGAACGGCGGGTCGTCCGCGACCGAGCCGAACATCGGCCCGGTCGGGGCGAGGCACATGACCACTGCCTGGCGGACGCCCTGCGAGACCAGGTGCTCCATCTGGCGCCGCAGCCGCTCCCGCGTCACCGGGGCGCCGCTCCACCACCAGATCGGCAGCGGGCTGTACTCGGGGCCGGGGTCGAGAAACCGGTGCAGCAGTTCGTCCGCGCTCATGCCAGTGCCCGCTCCGCTTCGATCTGTTCCAGTGACTTGCCTGAGGTGTCGGGCATGAAGAAGAACCCGACCACTCCGCTGATCACCAGGCAGGCGCAGAGCAGCGCGGCGATGACGCCGATCCCCGCGCTCGCCAGCACCGGCACGAAGAAGCTCCACACCCCCAGCACCGTGCGCGCGACGCCGAAGGTGAAGCCCTGCGCCGTGCCGCGCAGCAAGGTCGGGAACAGTTCCTGGCTGAAGATCTTGTACACCGCCTCGCCCGCGATCGCCGAGCCGATGCCGAACAGCACGATGTTGGCCACGATCACCGGGACGTTGAAGGGAAAGATCAGGAACACCGCGTAGCTGGCGACCTGCATGACCGCACCGGTGCCCCAGAGCGCGCGCCGGGTGCGGTGGCCGCGGTCGATGTAGCGCATGAACGGGATCGTCGCGAGGATGCCGATCACGAAGCCCGCGCACGACAACGCGACGCCCGCGGCCTGCCCGCCCGCGTGCAGCGTCTGCACGATGTACGGCGTGAACAGCCCGGAGGTGCCGGCGGCCAGGCCCCAGAACAGGTAGACGGTGCCCGTCCAGGCCAGCGCCTTCAGATTCGCGCCGTGGAACAGGGCCTGGAAGCGCTGGGTCACGCCGGCGGCCGTCGCGGACTGCCAGCGCGCCGATTCGGCCAGGCCGCGCCGCATCGCCCAGGTGACCAGCGCGACCACGAACAGGTGCAGGAACACGATCCTGATGCCCAGCAAGTCCAAACCGGACAGTGCCAGCGCCAGCAGCAGGACCACGACGGGCCCGGCGTTCCACGCGATCTGCGTGAAGCTGAGCAGCTTGCCGCGGTGCTTCGACGGCGAGAACTCGCCGACCAGCGCGAGCGAAGTCGGCACGTCCGCGCCCACCGCGACCCCGACCACGAAGGTGCCGATGAACAGCATCGGCGCGTTCACCGCGAGCGCGATGCAGAGGATGCCGAGCGCGTAGACGAGCAGGTCGTACTTGTAGATGCGCTTGCGCCCCAGCCGGTCCCCGAGCCGGCCGCCGGCGAACGCGCCGAGCGCGCACCCGATCGCGTTCGGCCCGATGGCCGCGAGCGCCCCCAGCGCGCCGCTGCTGAGCCCGAGGTAGACCTGGAACAGCGCCAGCCCCGACCCGAGGGCCACGATGGACCCCGCGTCGAGGTAGGACGCCATCCCGGCGAGCACCGACCACTTCCACTGCTGGCGGGTCACGGTGTCCTCACCGCTGCCTGCCGAGGTACCGACCACTTCGGGAGCTGGCATGGATCACTTCTCCTCGTCGACGGTGACGCGGACCGATTGAAACGTATTAACGGTGGAGGGTAACGGCCGTCACAGCCGTGCACAACCGCTTGTTCGTGGCCGATTTGGCGAGGTGAATCGTTTCATTTTTGTGTTATGTGCTGAGGGTGGTGTTTTTATGACGCACCGTGGCGGCCCGGGCGGCAGCCCTGACAACCCGGCGGCCCGGCGAAAATGGCGCGACACCCGCGCCGTCCACTTCGTACACTCCCGGCAACGCGTTGACGGAGACGAGTAGCGCGGGGAGCACGCGAGCACCAGAGAGCCGCCGGCGGTGGGATGGCGGCCTCGCGCCCCGGGTGAAGACCCTCCCGAGTGCGGGGAGGAACGGCGGCCCCGGCCGTCCCATGCCCCGCCGGCCGGCCGCCGTGACCCGGCCCGTCGAGGCCGCCGGCCCCCAACCGGCGGCGAAAGTGCGGTGGCACCGCGAGTTCCCTTCTCGCCCGCACTCCCAAGGGGTGGCCGAGCACGCTCCGGGAGAGTGATGATGTCTCGTACCCTGGTGGCCGACCTGCGCGAACACGCGGGCGCCACCGTGAAGATCGCCGGCTGGGTGCACCGCCGGCGCGAGCTGAAGTCCGTGACGTTCGTGGTGGTCCGGGACCGGTCCGGCACGGCGCAGGCGGTGTTCCCGCACAGCCCGCCGGTGACCGAGGAGACCGTGGTCGAGGTGACCGGGCGGGTGACGGTCAACGCGCAGGCGCCCGGCGGCGTCGAGCTGACCGACGCGGTACTCACCACGATCGCCGAGCCGTCCGCGCGGCCGCCGTTCGACCTCTACCGGCCCGCCGTCTCCGCCGGGCTTCCGTCCATATTGGACAATGCTGCCGTCGCGCTGCGGCATCCGTTGCTGCGCAGGCGGTTCGAGGTCGCGGCCGCGAGCGTGGCCGGGTTCCGGCGGACGCTCGACGCGCTGGGCTTCACCGAGGTGCACACGCCGAAGATCGTCGCCACCGCGACGGAGTCCGGCGCGAACGTCTTCGAGCTGGACTACTTCGGCCGGCCCGCGTACCTCGCGCAGTCACCGCAGTTCTTCAAGCAGGCCATGGCCGGCGTGTTCGAGCGGGTCTACGAGGTGGGCCCGGTCTTCCGCGCCGAGCCGCACGACACCGCGCGGCACCTGGCGCAGTACACCAGCCTCGACGCGGAGTTCGGCTTCATCCGCGACCACCGGGACGTGATGGCCGTGCTCCGGGACGTCGTCGCGGGCATGGCGGCGGCCGCCGCGCCGCTGGCCGAGGTCCCCGACGTGCCCGCCGAGATCCCGGCCGTCGACTTCCGTGCGGCGCAAGGGCTTCTGGCCGAGCACACCGGCGAGGACCCGCGAGGCGAGCCCGACCTCGCGCCCGCCCACGAGCGCTGGCTGTCGGACTGGGCACGGCGCGAGCACGGTTCGGAGTTCCTGTTCGTGACCGGCTACCCGATGGCGAAGCGGCCGTTCTACACCCACCCGGCACCGTCCACCCCGGACTTCTCGAACAGCTTCGACCTGCTGTTCCGCGGCCTGGAGCTGGTCACCGGCGGGCAACGGCTGCACCGGCACGCCGACTACCTCGCGGTCCTCGGCGACCAGGCCGCGCACCACACGGACTACCTGACCGCGTTCGCCCACGGCATGCCGCCGCACGGCGGGTTCGCGATCGGCCTGGAACGCTGGACGGCGCGCCTGCTGGGGCTCGCCAACATCCGCGAGGCCACGCTGTTCCCACGCGACCTCCACCGCCTACGCCCCTGAGCGACCCTGTCGGCGTGCCCCTGAAGGCCACCTTCAGGGGCCTACATGCCCTGAAGGTGGCCTTCAGGGCATCGGCGCGACTCAACGAATGCCAGGGCAGTCACTTCTCGGCGAAGGTCAACGACCCGAGCGCGCCCACCAGCGGCGCCAGTTCCGGCAGCTCCCCGGCCTCGGCCAGCGCCGCGGCGAGTGTGGCGTCGTGGGTCGGCCGGGCGGCGGCGAGCAGCTGCTTCCCGGCCGGCGTCACCTCGGTGTAGATGCCGCGCCGGTCCGTCGCGCAGAGGTAACGCGAGAGCAGCCCCCGGTCCTCGAGCCGCGTGACGAGCCGCGTGGTCGCCGACTGGCTCAGCACCACGGCGCCGGCGAGCTGGTTCATCCGCAGGTGGAAGCCGTCCTGGCGGGCGAGCACGTCAAGCACCGTGTACTCGCTCACCGACAGCTCGTGGTCGCGCTCCAGCTCCCGCTGCAGCCGGTCCTCGATCCGCGCGTGCAACGCGGCCAGCGTGCGCCAGCCCTGTGCCCGGGCCTCGACAGCGTCATCAGCCAGTGACACGGTTCACCCCTTCTCGCGACCGCCCCCGGTTGCGAGAGCTTCGTTCCGTCGTGCATCATCAAGCGTGTGCAACTAACCGCGTCTGCAAGTATTGCTCACGCTCCTAATTGCTGACGCCACTGTACCGGGAACGGAAGGAAGAGGTGGTCACTCCATGAAAATCGACCTCAGCGGGCGCATCGCGCTGGTCACCGGCTCCACGGCCGGCATCGGCGAGGCCACCGCGAAGGCGCTGGCCGAGGCGGGCGCCGACGTCGTGGTCAACGGCCGCAGCGCCGAGCGCGTCGCCGAGACCGCGAAACGGCTCGGTGTGCGCGGGATCGCCGCGGACGTCGGCACCGCCGAGGGCGTCGCGGCGCTCGTGGAGCAGCTGCCCGACGTCGACGTGCTCGTCAACAACGCGGGGATCTTCGCCGCCCAGCCGGTGTTCGAGATCCCGGACGACGAGTGGCTGCGGTTCTACCAGGTCAACGTCCTCTCCGGCGTACGGCTCACGCGGCACTACGCGCCGCGGATGACCGGTCGCGGGTGGGGCCGGGTGATCTTCGTCAGCAGCGAATCCGGGATTCAGACGCCGGGCGAAATGGTCCACTACGGCATGACGAAGACGGCGCAGCTGGCGCTGTCGCGCGGCATGGCCCAGGAGGTCGCCGGCACCGGCGTCACCGTGAACAGCGTGCTGCCGGGCCCGACGCTGACCGAAGGCGTGCGGGAGTTCGTCGCGAGCCTGTACCCCGACCCCGACCTCGACTTCGCCGAGGCGGAGCGGAAGTTCATGGCCGAGGACCGGCCGACCTCGTTGCTGGGCCGGCTGATCCGGCCCGAGGAGGTGGCGAACCTGATCGCCTACGTCGCCTCGGACCAGGCCTCGGCCACCACCGGCGGCGCGCTGCGCGTCGACGGCGGCGTGCTGACCTCGATCATCCCCTGATTTCCTTACCCCAGAACAAAGAAAGGGTCTTCTCTTGACCAGCGTTCCCACCACCAAGCTCACCAACGGCGTCGAGATGCCGCAGCTCGGCTTCGGTGTCTTCCAAGTACCGGACGCCGACACGACGACCGCGGTGAAGGCCGCGCTCGAGGCCGGCTACCGCAGCATCGACACGGCCGCGGTCTACGGCAACGAGGCGGGCGTCGGCCGGGCGATCGCCGAGTCGGGCATCGCGCGCGACGAGCTGTTCATCACCAGCAAGCTGTGGAACGCCGACCAGGGTTACGACGAGGCCCTGCGCGGTTTCGACGCCGGCCTGGCGAAGCTCGGGCTGGAGCAGCTCGACCTGTTCCTGATCCACTGGCCGGTGGCCAAGTACGACAAGTACGTGCCGACGTGGAAGGCACTGGAGAAGCTGTACGCCGACGGCCGCGTGCGCGCCATCGGCGTGTCCAACTTCCAGCCGGCGCACCTGCGCCGCGTGCTCGACGAGGGCAGCGTGGTGCCGGCGGTGAACCAGATCGAGCTGCACCCGTACCTGATCCAGGCAGAGCTGCGCGCGTTCCACGCGGAGCACGGCATCGTCACCGAGGCGTGGAGCCCGCTGGCACAGGGCGGCGACCTGCTGGCCGAACCGATCGTCACCGGCCTCGCCGCCAAGCACGGCCGCAGCCCGGCGCAGATCGTCCTGCGCTGGCACCTGCAGCTGGGCAACGTGGTCATCCCGAAGTCCGTCACGCCGTCCCGCATCGCGGAGAACTTCGACGTCTTCGGCTTCACCCTGCCCGACGCCGACGTGCAGGAACTGTCCTCTTTGGACCGTGGCCGCCGCGTCGGCCCGGACCCGGACGTCCTGGACGCGCGGTGACCGCTTCCTACCGGACGATTTGCCCGCGCAGCACGGCTTGGGCCAGCACCGCGGGCGTTCCCGCGGTGCTGTCGACGGTCAGGTCGTAAGCAGTGCCGTGATCGTGGACGCTGCGGTAGTGGCCTCGCGCGAGCCCGGCCGGACTGCGCCTGCCGCGTTCCCGCTGTTCGGCCACCGCCAGCGGGCAGGTGACGCCCACCAGCAGCACCTCCAGGCCCGACAACGCGTCCATCCACTCCGGCAGCAGGTCCGGAGTCAGCAGCAACTCGTCGATGACCAGGTCGTCGCCCCCGCGCGCGAACGCGGCGGCGGCGGCCCGGGCGGACCGCAGCATCCGGCGTCCGGCTTCGCCGTAACGGATCACCACCGACGGCCGGCCCTCCTCGTCACTGCCGGTGCGGTCGTACCAGAACCCGTCCCGGCTGAGCGGACCGTCGCGTCCCCCGCCCCAATTCGACGGAACCAGGCTGAACAACGTGTCGATACCCCAGTAGACGAACGGGGTTTCGCTTTCGTCCTGGATGGCCCGGGCCAGGGTGGTCTTGCCCGCGCTCGACGTCCCGTTGAGGAAGATCACCCGGCCTGGGCGGTCACCGCTCCGCATCCGGCGAGGGTATCCGGCGGCCTTCTTGCTTGGCACGGAGAAGTACGCACCGGAACACTGCAGGAGTGATCGAACTGCGGGACTGGGTGGACGACTACGCGGAGTCCGGGGCCCGGCTCGCGAACGTCGCCGCCGCCCGGCACGGCGCCGTGGCCGAGGTGAGCTATTGGGTCGCCGCCGGGGCGCGTCCGGCCGCCGGTGGTACCGCAAGCCCGCGACGCCTACGGCTTGAGCGCCACCCCGCCCAGGGTCATCAGGTTCAGGTCCGTCAGCGGGGTCATCCGGGGACCGTCCGGCCACCAGTCGTGCAGGTAGGCGAGGCCGGGGTCGAGCAGGTCGAGGCCGGTGAAGAACGACGCGATCTCCGCGCGGCTGCGGTGGACGGTGCCGAGGCAGGTGCCTTCGAACTCCGCGTCGAGGGTGTGGGCGAGAGCCTGCCGGGGCGGGTCGTCCGGGGGCTCGTGGTGATGGGTGAGCAGCAGGTACGAGCCGGACGGCAGCTCGTCGACGTAACTGCGCACGATGTACTGCGCGCGGTCCAGGCTCTCGACGTGGTGCAGGATCGAGCAGAGCAGCACCGCGACCGGGCGCTCGAAGTCCAGGTGCCGGTAGACCACCGGGTCGCCGAGCGTGGCACCCGGGTCGGTCAGGTCGGCGCCGGTGATGTGGGTGTGCTCGTTCTCCTCCAGCACCGCCCGGCCGTGCACCTGAACGACCGGGTCGTGGTCCACGTAGACCACCTCGGCGCCGGGGCGGTGCCGCTGCGCGATCTGATGGGTGTTCTCCGCGGCCGGCAGGCCCGAGCCGAGATCGAGGAACTGGTCGATGCCGCGCTCGGCGGCCAGGTGGCGGACCACCCGCACCAGCCACGCCCGATGCTCGCGCGCCATGACCTGGGCGTCCGGCGCGATCTCCAGCAGCCGGCGCAGCGCCTCGCGGTCGTCCTCGTAGTGGTCCTGGCCGCCGAGCAACGCGTCGGACAGCCGTGCCTGGCTGACCCGGCCGCCGTACAGCCGGTCCGGGCGCGCGGTCCCGGAAACCAGGTCCCCAGGCGTCATCCGGCACTGCCCCTCTCACCGCCGCCGCCCGCGGTTCCCGATCCGGGCGTGGTCTGCGCGCTGTCCGGCAACGGACAGTGCACAGACTACGACACCGCGTTCACGGGGAGAACCCACTCCCCACAGCCTGACCTACCTGCACTAACCCTCTCCGCCGATCAGGAGAACGCCAGTTCTGCCCAATGCCCTCCGCCATCGGTCGTCCGGTACACCGCGGAGCCGCCGTCGGAATCCGGCAGTCCGTCCACGACCACGCCGGTGCCCGCGCCGGGGAAGTCCAGGTCCGCCAGCGCGAAGCCCCGCTCGCTCAGCCGAATGGTGCTCCAGGTGTGGCCGCCGTCGGTGGTGCGGTGCAGGAACTCGACACCGCCGCCCACGGCCGACACGGTCGCGTCGTCCGCCGTCGCGGCGCTGAAGCCCTGCGTGATGCCGGTGACCGGCGCCTGCTCGGTGCCGGTGAACGAGCCGCCCAGCTTCGGCGCCCGCCAGATCGACCGCTCGGACGAACCGGGCTGCGGCTGCCCGCCGCCGCTGTTGCACAGGACGATCACCTGGCCGTCGCGCACGCCGCCGAGCACGGCCCTGGTCCCCACCGGGCACGGCCGCGTGGCCGGGGTGAACGCGACGCCGTCGCCGGAAGTCCAGTACTTCTCCACATTGAAGTCGGCGTCGAGGGCGATCTGCACTCCGCCGTCGGTGGTGACGTCGCCGTCGGTGAGCCCGCCGGTCACCTCGAAGCCGGGCAACGGCGTCAGCAGTGGCGCCCCGGCCTTCCCGCTGTAGATGGCGGTTTTTTCGATGTCGCCGTAAGTCCTGATCACCGCGAAGACCCGGCCGCCGGCTTCGGCGATCTTCGAGACGTACCGTCGCTGGCCGGTGTCGCCGGCCTGCTGCACCGGCGCCCAGTGCTTGCCGCCGTCGCGCGTCACCACGATCTTCGTGCCGTCGGTGACGTACAGGAGCTGCTCGCTGAACGCGGTCAGCCGGACCTGGTTGTGGTTGTCCGGCAAGGACATCGGCGGCGCGGGGAGCTGCCGCCAGCTCTTCCCGCCGTCGGCCGTCGCGAGCAGCGACGGGCACCAGCCGGGCGTGCCGCAGTCGGTGAAGCCGAGCACCAGGCCGCGCTCCGGACTCGTCCAGGAGGTCGACGACGGCGCGAAGCCGGCCGGCACCACGGGGTCAGCCGAAGCCGGGGAGGCCACGGCGACCACGCCGAGCACGGCCGCCGCGAGGGCCACAAACCGAGTGAGTTTCATGTCCGGCAGGACGTGCGGAACGGGGCGAGGTTGCCTCCGATGATCAACAGTTCAGCGCCCCGGCGCGCCCGCCAGCCGTTCGTCCAGCTCAGCCTGGTCGGCGACGAACCACACGTGCCGGCCGCGGTTGGACTCGCGCACGACGTCGCGCAGCACCGGGCTTTCCGCGACGTACGCGCTGACGTCGCCGAGCACCGCGAGCCGGTACTGGTAGGCCACGAGTTTCGAGAAGAACCCGCCGATCAGCCGGCTGTCCATGTCGAAGAACCGCGGCGCGAAGCGCTCGACCGGGATCACCAGCAGCTCGGCGTCCAGGCGGTAGACGCCCGCGATCGTGTCCAGCGCGTCCTGCTCGGTGGCCAGCTCCGGGCCCTCGGCCGGCGCCGTCCACACCTGGACCCCGTGCCGCCGCACGACTTCGGTCATGGCCGCCGCCCGTCACCGAGCGGTGTCGCCGGAAAAAGCGTCGTCACAATGCCTCCGATAGGTCGGCGACCAGCCGCAGCAGGTCGGCGCTCCCGGCCAGACCGCCGATCACCACGAGCTTCAGCCGGGCCCGGTCCGGGTCGTGCACGGTCTCCACCCGCAGGCCCTGGCCGTGGATCGACGCGTGCACGTGGGTGGTCAGCCGGCCGGCCGTGGCCCGGTCGATGCCCTCGAGTTCCACGATGCTCGTCGCCTCGGCGCTGCGCGGAGCCGCCGAAGGCGGTGGGGCGCCGGTGAAAGCGGCCAGGTCGGCGGCCGAGATCCGGTACTGCTTGCCGATGCGCACCGCCTTCAGCCGCTCGTCGCGCACGTAGCCGCGCACCGTGCGGACGTGCAGTCCGAGGCGGTCCGCGACCTGTTCGACCGAGTACAGCTCCTGCGCCATTTCACTCCCTATAGCGCCTCAAAGTACCTCGGATGTGTACAGATAGGGAAGTTTGAGGTAGTAATCACGGGTGCTGTTTCATGGGCAAGACCCCCGGGTAATTCCGTCTCGCCCGCCGGGCGAGACGGAGGTGCGCGGCTGATGACCGACGCGGAGGAGCTCGACGCGGGAACCACCGCGAGACGGTTCGATCTGGGGCTGTTCGGTCCCCCGCCCTCGGTGGTCGCCGGCCGCTATGTCCTCGGCGACCTGCTGGGCGAAGGGGCCACCGCGCGCGTCCACCGGGCCCACGACCGGCTCCTCGACCGCACCGTCGCCGTGAAGCTGTTCCACCCCGGCACCGTCGAACTCGGCCGCGACCGGCGTGCGCAGGAAGTGCAGGCGCTCCAAGCCGTCCAGCACCCGGGCCTGATCAGCCTCTACGACGCGGGCACCGACGAAGGCCACGCGTACCTGGTGATGCAGCTCGCCGAAGGACCGAACCTCGCCAAGCGGCTGCTCGGCGGGCCGCTGCCCGGCGACGAGGTGACGGAGCTGGGCGCCCAGCTCGCCGAGGCACTCGCGCACGTGCACGCCCACCACGTGACGCACCGGGATCTCAAGCCCGCCAACATCTTGCTCGCCGGCGACCGGGCGCTGATCGCCGATTTCGGCGTGGCCCGGCTGGTCGACGCGACACGCGTGACGGCGACCGGGGCCACCGTCGGCACCGCGGCCTACCTCGCGCCCGAGCAGGTGCTGGGCGAACGGCCCGGCCCGGCCGCCGACGTCTACGCGCTCGGGCTGGTGCTGCTGGAGTGCCTGAGCGGGGTACGCGAGTACCAGGGCACGCCGGCGGAGTCCGCCGTCGTCCGGCTGCACCGGCAGCCGGACGTGCCGGAAGGCCTGCCCGAGCCGCTGTCGACGACGCTGCGCGCGATGACCGCCCGCGAGCCGGAAACCAGGCCCACCGCCGCGGCGGCCGCCCGCGCGCTGCGAGGCGAGGGCGAAATCCCGCCGCCCCCGCGCGGCCGGCGGCGGCTGGTGCTGTTCGCCTCCGCGGCCGCGGTGCCGGTTGTGCTCGCGGCCGTCGGCGCCGCGCTGCTGCTGAACTTGACCACCCCAGCCAACGGCGCCGGCCCCGAGCCCGCCCCGGCGCCCGCGGTGAACCCGCCGGGCAGCGGGGCGCCGGTCCCGATGCCGGCCGCGTCGGTGAGCCCGCCGACGGTCACCGTCACCCCCCGGACGCCGGTGGTGAAGGGCAAAGCCGGACGCAAGGCCGATCGCCCGGCCAAGACCAAGGCGAAGGTCCCGGGCGGCCGGCACCGCGGCAAGGACCCCCGGCCGAGGTGACGGCGCGGGCCCGGTGACCGGCCGCCCGCCCCGTGCCCCGAACTTGCTGACCCCGCAAGGAATCCGGGGCCGCCACACGCACGTCCGCGGGTTCAAGCAGCCCGGCCCGGGCCGGGCGGTTCACCAGGTCGACATCATTTCCCCGGCAGCGGATTGTCGGCCTTTCCGTGGACCCGCTCCAGCACGACGACGGGGATCTGCCGGCCGGACATCGCCTCGAACTCGGCGAACTTCGGAATGAGCGCTACCGTTTTCGCCCAGATCCGCTCACGCTCCGCGCCCTCCGCGAGCCGGGCCACGACCGGCACCGTTTCCGTGCCCACCTCGACGGTGGTTCGCGGATTCGCCATGAGATTGCGGTACCAGGCCGGATGCCGCGGGCTGCCGCCGTGCGTGCCGAAGACGGCCCAGCCATCGTCGACCAGCTGATAGAATAACGGGCTGATCCGCTCACGCCCGGTCTTGGCCCCGGTGTGGTGCACCAGGATCGGCGGTATGCCCCAAGCCTCGCCGAGGCCGGGAACCGGCGGCGGAACGGGGCGGCCAGCGGCGAATTCCTCGTCGCTGCTCCACGCCACATAACCGGCGTTCGCGCGGAACTCGGCGATGATCCGCTGATTCCAGTCAGCGAGGTCGATGGCCTCGTTCGCGGTGGGCTTGGACGGGTCGGACATGGTTTCCCTCACTATCCGGAGCACGTGCTCCTGAAAGTAGCACAGGGCGGAGCAAGTGCTCCGGATAAGGCGGTATGCTGGCCGCATGGCAGTGGCTGGACCGGAAAGCACCACCCGGCGTCGCGCACCGCGCGTGGACGCGATCCGCAACCGGGAGGCGATCGTCGAGGCCGCCGCGGCCGCGCTGGCCGAACAGGGCACCGCGGTGGACGTGCGCGAGATCGCCCGCCGCAGCGGGGTGGGCATGGGCACCCTCTACCGGCACTTCCCGAAGAAAGAGGATCTCGTCCACACGGTCCTGCGCCAGGAATTCTCGAACTGGGCGGAATCCGCGCGTCAGGCGGCGATCGACACCGAAGACCCCTGGGCCGCCCTGACGGACTTCTACCAGCAGGCCCTGACCGGCTGCGCCCGGCACCGCGCGATCATGGAGAACTTCGCGCTGAACTGCTCGGCCCCCGACACCGACGCCGACGGCATCCGGCAGCTTCGCCTCGTCATCGAGAAACTGTGCGACCGCGCCGTCGCCACGGGCCTGCTGCGCCCCGGCGTGACCGCCGACGACCTGATGCTCCTGCTGGTCTCACTGGGCCACGCCGTCCAGATCACCGACGAGGACAGCCCGCAGCGGTGGCACCGGCTGCTGCGCATCTCGCTCGACGGCCTGCGCGCCGACCACCGCGAGCCCCTTCCCGGTGAACCGTCCACTCAGGACTGAGAACCAGGCGCTGGGAACTTCCCCGGCAGCCGCTAGGACTTCCGCGGCGCCGGCGGTTTCCGGTCCTCCGGGGAATCCGGGACGACCGGTGCGGGCTGGGCGGGCGGCTGCGGGGCGGGCGAAGCCCCGGCCGGATCCGCCTGGGGCGGCGGGCCGAAGTGGTCCCGGCACCAGCGGCCGTACCGCCTCGAATTCGCAGTCATCGCGTCACCTCCTCCCGGGTCCAGCGGTTCACCACCAGGGTCCCCCGCAACCGGTGGCGGCGCCAGCCCATTACCGGCACTCAGCCGACCGGGTGGCGGCCCTCGCGATCCCTTACCTCCCGGTCGGCCACGACGGCCCCGGCGTTACGGAGATCCGGGCCGGCGGCGGCACTCAACCGGCAGCGGGCGCGGCCTCGATGGCCAGCACGGCGATGTCGTCGTGGCTGGAGTTGCCCAGCCACTCCCGGACGGCTTCGCGCAGCCGCCGCACGACCTCGCGGGCGGGCAGGCCCACACAGTCGGCGAGCACGGTGAACAAGCGCTCGTCGCCGAACAGCTCCGCGGACTCCGTGCGGTTGCGGGCTTCCGTGACGCCGTCGGTGTAGAGCAGGCAGACGTCGCCCTCGTCGAGATGGGTCACGGCCTCGGCGAACCGGGCCTGCGGCGAAATCCCCACCAGCGTGCCGGGCACGCTGACTTCCTCGACCCCGCCGTCACGGCGCAGGATCAGCGGCGCGGGGTGGCCGCCGGAGGCGAGCGTCAGGTCCAGCCCCGACTCGGCGGGCGCCACCGAACCCAGCACCAGCGTCGCGAAACGATTGCTGCCGGTCGCGATGAGGAGTTCGTTGAGCAGGCGCAGCAGGGTGCGGCCGTCCCGTTCGACGAGGTGCAGCGCGGCGAGCGAATGGCGTACCCGGCCGGAGAGCGCGGCCGCCTCGGCGCCCTTGCCGCAGATGTCGCCGACGAACAGGAAGGCGCTGCCGTCCTCGCGGCCCAGCACGTCGTAGAAGTCGCCGCCGACGCCGAGCACGCCGCCGGCCGGCTCGAACCAGATCTCGAACCGCGCGCCGTCCACGTCCGCGGGCGGCTGCGGCCGCAGCGTGGACTCCAGCCCGCGCGTCGCCTCTTCCTGGCGGGCGTAGCGCTGCGCGTTGGCCAGCGCCGTCCCCGCCGCCTTGGCGAACATCGACGTCGCGCGCGCCTGCCCGGAGCCGAACGCCGGCTCCCCGCGACGGCCGATCAGCACCGCGCCGGTCACGCCCGAGCTGTCGGCGACACCGAGCGAAACGACGGAAACCTCGGTGTGGCCGGGGAACCGCTCGGCGACGACCGCGGGCAGCGCGGTCACCTCCTCCTCCGGCACGTGCCGCACCTCGGGCACGCCGACCGCGGCGAACGTCTCGGCGAGGACCGGCGCGAGCTGGGCCGGGACCCGGCGGATCCGGCCGTGGCCGGGCGCGGCGTGGTCCTCGGCGCTCCACCACTCCCAGCGGCCGCGGGTGGTGGGCAGCAGCACGAACACGCACTCGCCGAGCGCGGCCGCGGCCAGTTCGGCGATCACCCGCGCCGTGCCGTGCCGGCCGCGCGCGGCGGCGAGCTTCGGCCCGGCGGCGGCGAGGAACTCTTCCGGACGGCGCGGGCTGTCGTCGACGACTGTCCAGGCGTGCCAGCCTTCGGGCAGGGCGCGGACGTGGGCGGCGCGGTGCTGGCCGCCCGAGTCGATCCGGCCCGTGGTCTCCGTCACGCTCACCAGCACGGGCGCGACGCCCTCGGGTCCGAGCGCCTTGGCCGCCGTGTTCGCCCAGCGCAGCGAGCCGTCGGCGTCGGTGACGAACACCGGGTCACGCACGTCTTCGAGCATCGGCCGCCAGAAGCCGCTGTACTCGGGCAGGCCCTCGGCGGGGGCGCCGGGTGGCCGGGCCGACGCCGGGGCGGGCCGTGACACCATGCACGAACCTCCTGCCTCCGGGTCGACCGAACTTTCCTGGTTCTTCAAGGTTGGCACAGTGTGCGCGGGCGGACTGGCTCGAAGTGTAGGGCGAACCGTGGCACGCTGGGTCGACGACCATGCCCGGCACACGCATGGTGGAGAGGTGCGGCTGAAATGACAACGCGATCCGAGCGCGACGAGCTCGCCGGGCCGGACGGCATCAGCGCCGGTGAACACGCTGCGCTGGAACGGCTTCTGGCCGCCGCCCGTGACCTCGGGGAGGGCAACTTCCGCCGCCGGCTGGTCGCCCACGGCGACGGGATCACCGCGCAGCTCGCCACCGCGTTCAACGACATCGCCGAGCGCAACCAGCGGCTGGTGACCGAGCTCATGCGCGTGCGCACCGCCGTCGGCCAGGAGGGCCGGCTCACCGAGCGTGTGCGCGCCGAGATCGGCCCCGGCGGCTGGACCACCGCGGTCGAAACGGTGAACGGCCTGATCGAGGACGTCAGCAGGCCCGTGGTGGAGCTGGACCGGGTGCTCGGCGCCGTCGCTTCGGGCGACCTGTCGCAGCCGATGGCGCTGCAGCTCGAAGGCCGTCCGCTGCAGGGCCAGTACGAGGGCCTGGCCAAGACCGTGAACGGGCTGCTCGCGCAGCTGTCCCGCTTCGCCGCCGAAGTGATCCGGCTCTCCCGCGAGATCGCGGGAGAGGGCCGCCTCGGCGGGCAGGCGGAGGTGCCGGGTGTCGCGGGCACCTGGCGCGACCTCACCGACTCCGTCAACTTCCTCGCCGACAACCTGACCGAGCAGGTCCGCAACATCGCGCAGGTGACCACCGCCGTCGCGCGCGGCGACCTGACGCAGAAGATCAACGTCGACGCCCGCGGCGAGATCCTGGAACTCAAGAACACCATTAACACCATGGTGGATCAGCTGTCGTCATTCGCCGACGAAGTCACCCGGGTCTCCCGGGAGGTCGGCAGTGAGGGACGGCTGGGCGGCCAGGCCCGCGTGCCGGGCGTCGCCGGCACCTGGCGCGACCTCACCGACTCGGTGAACCTGATGGCCGACAACCTCACCGACCAGGTCCGCAACATCGCCCAGGTGGCCACCGCCGTGGCCACCGGCGACCTGACGAAGAAGATCGACGTCGACGCCCGCGGCGAGATCCTGCAGCTCAAGAACACGCTGAACACCATGGTGGATCAGCTCTCCGCGTTCGCCGACGAGGTCACCCGCGTGGCCCGCGAGGTCGGCAGCGACGGGCGGCTGGGCGGCCAGGCCGAGGTGCCCGGCGCGGCCGGCACCTGGCGCGGGCTGACCGACTCGGTGAACCAGATGGCCGACAACCTCACCGACCAGGTCCGCAACATCTCCCACGTGACCACCGCCGTGGCGAAGGGCGACCTGACGCAGAAGATCACCGTCGACGCCCGCGGCGAGATCCTCGAGCTCAAGACCACGATGAACACGATGGTCGACCAGCTCTCGGCGTTCGCGGACGAGGTCACCCGCGTGGCCCGCGAGGTCGGCACCGAGGGGCAGCTGGGCGGCCAGGCCACCGTGCCCGGCGTCGCGGGCATCTGGCGCGACCTCACCGGCTCGGTGAACTTCATGGCCAACAACCTCACCGCGCAGGTCCGCAACATCGCCCAGGTCGCCACGGCCGTGGCGCGCGGCGACCTGACGAAGAAGATCGCGGTGGACGCGCGCGGCGAGATCCTCGAGCTGAAGACCACGCTGAACACGATGGTGGATCAGCTGTCGGCATTCGCCGACGAAGTCACCCGCGTCTCCCGTGAGGTCGGCACCGAGGGCAAGCTGGGCGGCCAGGCCGCGGTGCCGGGCGTCGCCGGCACCTGGAAGGACCTGACCGACAACGTCAACTTCATGGCCAACAACCTGACCGACCAGGTGCGCAACATCTCGCAGGTGACGTCGGCGGTCGCGAAGGGCGACCTGACGCAGAAGATCACCGTCGACGCCCGCGGCGAGATCCTGGAACTCAAGAACATCCTGAACACGATGGTCGACCAGCTCTCGGCGTTCGCCGACGAGGTCACCCGCGTGGCGCGCGAGGTCGGCACCGAGGGCAAGCTCGGCGGCCAGGCCCAGGTCCGCGGCGTCGCCGGCACCTGGAAGGACCTCACGGACAACGTGAACGTGATGGCCGACAACCTGACCGTGCAGGTGCGGAGCATCGCGAACGTCGCCACCGGCGTGGCCAACGGCGACCTGTCGAAGAAGATCTCCATCGAGGCCCAGGGCGAGGTCGCCGGGCTGGCCGACACGCTCAACAGCATGGTCGAGACGCTGCGCGCCTTCGCGAACGAGGTGACGCGTGTTTCGCGCGAGGTCGGCACCGAGGGCATCCTCGGCGGCCAGGCGCGGGTGCCGGGCGTGGCGGGCACCTGGAAGGACCTGACCGAGAACGTCAACTTCATGGCGCACAACCTGACCAGCCAGGTCCGCAACATCTCGCAGGTGACCACGGCCGTCGCGCGCGGCGACCTGTCCAAGAAGATCGACGTGGACGCCCGGGGCGAGATCCTGGAGCTCAAGACCACGATGAACACGATGGTCGACCAGCTCTCGGCGTTCGCCTCGGAGGTCACGCGCGTGGCGCGCGAGGTCGGCACGGAGGGCAAGCTGGGCGGCCAGGCCGAGGTCGAGGGCGTGTCCGGCACCTGGAAGCGGCTCACCGAGAGCGTGAACCAGCTGGCCGGCAACCTCACCACGCAGGTCCGCGCGATCGGCCAGGTCGCCACGGCCGTGACGGCGGGCGACCTGACCCGGCACATCACCGTGGACGCCTCCGGTGAGCTGGCCGACCTCAAGGACAACATCAACCAGATGATCGCGAACCTCAAGGAGACCACCTCCGCGAACCGCGAGCAGGACTGGCTGAAGACGAACCTCGCGCGGCTGTCCGGGCGGATGCAGGGCCACCGTGACCTCGCGTCGGTGGCCGCGCTGATCCTGTCCGAGCTGGCGCCGCTGGTGAGCGCGCAGCAGGGCGCGTTCTTCCTGGCCCACGACGACGGCGCCGACCCGCACGCGAAGGTGCTCGACTGCATCGCCGCGTACGGGCTCGCGCAGTCGCGCGCCGGGCTGCGGTTCGCGCTCGGCGAGTCACTGATCGGGCAGGCCGCCGTCGACCGCCAGACCATCCTGGTGCGCGCGGCCCCGCCGGAGTACGCGCTGGTCTCGTCCGGGCTCGGCGCGGCCCCGCCGGTGAACGTGATCGTGCTGCCCGTGCTGTTCCAGGGCGAGGTGCTGGGTGTGCTGGAACTGGCGTCGGTCAACGAGTTCTCCGGCGTCCACCTGGACCTGCTGGAGCAGCTGCGGCACACCATCGGCGTCAACGTGAACACGATCCTGTCGAACTCCCGCACGGAGGCGCTGCTGACCGAGTCGCAGCGGCTGGCGCAGGAGCTGCGCGCGCGCTCGGAGCAGTTGCAGGCGCAGCAGGGCGAACTGCGGCGGTCGAACACCGAGCTGGCCGAGAAGGCGGCGCTGCTGGCCCAGCAGAACCGCGACATCGAGGTCAAGAACATCGAGATCGAGCAGGCGCGCCAGGAGCTGGAGGAGCGTGCCGGGCAGCTGACCGTGGCGTCGCAGTACAAGACCGAGTTCATGGCGAACATGTCGCACGAGCTGCGGACGCCGCTCAACAGTGCGCTGATCCTGGCGAAGCTGCTGTCGGAGAACCCCGAGGGGAACCTGACGGAGAAGCAGATCCAGTTCGCGAAGACCATCTGGGCGGCGGGCAGCGACCTGCAGCAGCTGATCAACGACATCCTGGATCTGGCGAAGGTCGAGGCCGGCCGGCTGGAAGTCGCGATGACCGACGTGACGCTGCCGGAGCTGGTGAACTACGTCGAGTCCCTGTGCCGCCCGCTGACGGCGGACAAGGGCCTGGAGTTCGCCGTGCTGATCGACCCGCCGGTGCCGGGCAGCGTGCACACCGACGAGCACCGGCTGCAGCAGGTGCTGCGCAACCTCCTGTCCAACGCGGCGAAGTTCACCGACGAGGGCGGCGTCCGGCTGCACATCCGGATGGCGACGGCCGAGGAGGTCGAGCAGCAGTCGCTGCGCGCGGCGGCGGGCATCATCGCGTTCGCCGTGGCGGACACCGGCATCGGCATCCCCGAGGAGAAGCTGGCGATCATCTTCGACGCCTTCCGCCAGGCCGACGGCACGACCAGCCGCAAGTACGGCGGGACGGGCCTGGGCCTGTCCATCAGCCAGCAGCTCACCGAACTGCTCGGCGGGGAACTGCGCGTGCACAGCGAGCCCGGCAAGGGCAGCACGTTCACGCTGTACCTGCCGGTGGGAGCGGCGAACCTGATCGCGCCGACCGCGCCCGTGCGCCCCCGGCCGAAGCTGCCGGTGCTGCCGAGCACCATCACCGTCGCCGAGCCGGACAGCGTCCCGAAGCGCTTCCACGGCGAGAAGGTCCTGATCGTGGACGACGACCTGCGCAACGTCTTCGCCCTCGCCGCGGTCCTGGAGCAGGCCGGCCTGGAGGTCATCTACGCCGACACGGGCGTCGCGGGCATCCGGGCGCTGGAACGGCACGAGGACACGGCGCTGGTGCTGATGGACGTGATGATGCCGGAGCTGGACGGAAACGCCACCATCGCGGCCATCCGGGCCGAAGCCGCGCACGAGGACCTGCCCGTCATCGCCGTCACCGCGAAAGCGACGGCCGAGGACCGCGAACGAACCCTGGCCTCGGGCGCGGACGACTACATCACCAAACCGGTCGACACCGACCTGCTACTGGACGTGATCGCGCTCCGCCTGGAAGCCGACGCGGCGTCCGCCTCGGAGAACCCGCAGGCAGACGACCATTCGAACAATGGAGCGGGTGACGGGAATCGAACCCGCGTAGCTAGTTTGGAAGACTAGGGCTCTACCATTGAGCTACACCCGCAACGCCCCGGTCGACCCGGCGGCGCGCCCAGCTTAGCGTGAGGGCTAGGCTGTCCAGGCACACCCCCTCCGGACGCGTGTCGGGCCGGGTGAGCACCGGGATGTGGCGCAGCTTGGTAGCGCATTCGCTTTGGGAGCGAAGGGTCGCAGGTTCAAATCCTGTCATCCCGACCATAGGGGCTGGACCTGCGGGTTCAGCCCTTTTTCGTCTCCTGTCTCCGTTGTTGCCCAGCTGCGGAGTCCGGCGCCGTAGTGGGTACCCCCTGTCGTGACGTCGGAGCAACGAAGACAAAGAAGCGCGCCCCCTCAGAACGGGGAAGCAGTCCTGTGGCGGGGCGTCTCGCCCGCGCCGTCATCGGGACGGTTGTGGCTCCTACGAGCGGCGGTGTTCGCACCGAACGCGGCCAGCGTGGTCATCGGGTTCACGCTGGGGTGGCCGTGGCTGGCGCAGGTCGCCATCTACGGGCCGTTCTGGGTGGTGTGTCAGGCACAGCTGGAGAAGAGCACGCTCACCCGCGGCCGCTGCCTGGTCACCAGCGAACGCGTCCTCGTGGAAGGCAAGTTCTTCTGGTTCTCCATCCGCCGCGGCGAGTGGCTGCGCGACCTGGTCGGCCCGGCCGTCCGGGTGCGCCGAGGGAACGAGTTCGTCGAGTTCGGCGACCAGAAGGAGCACGTTCTCGCCGGCCACCGGTACAACGGCGTGGTCGTCGCGCCATTGCAGCTGCACATCGGCCCCGAGTCACAAACCGTGCTCGGCATCGTGCGGCAAGCCCAGCGCCACGCCCGTTCGGCGCCGCCCCGGCCGGCTTGAGCACAGTTCCGGAGCAGCAGCCCGATCGGACTGCGGTCGCGGCCGTCCAACCGGGGCGACGTGACCGGACCACGGGTTGAGCCGCAGGATACGTTCGGCGTTGCCGTGCGCCACTCGTGCTTTGTCGGCGCGGGCGAGTGAGGCCGTGTGCATGAACTCGGCCGCCTGTTCGCTTGACTCGAACGGATAGTCGATCGAGAACATCACGTTGTCGATGCCGATGGTCTGGATCGCGTCCATCAGCGCCGAGTGTGAGAACACGCCGGACGTCGATGCGGAACAGCTGGGCGGGCAGGAGTTCGCCCATGTGCCCCATGATGATCCGGGCGCCGGGGAACCGGTCGAAGACGCCGCCGAAGATCAGCCGCAACGCGTGTCCGCCGGGTTCGGGTGGATGTACAACGCGATCCCGAGATCCTGCACGGCCTCCCATAACGGTTCGTACCGCGGCTCGTCCAGGTAATGGCCGAGCGTGTGGTCGTTGACGAGGGCGCCGCACAGGCCAAGTTCCAGCACGGCGCAGTTCGGCGACGGCCTGGTCCGGATCCTGCCGGGGCACCGCGGCCAGACCTTGGAATCGGCCCAGGTGTTCGCTGATCACGGTCGCGAGGAAGTCGTGTGACGGAAGGAATCCGCTCAAGTGGCGGCTGCGGACATGAGGCCGGCGCAGAGCAGCCGAAGGTAGGCGTCAACCGCGGCTGCCCGCCGTTCGGCAGGGTGTTCGTTGACGGCGTGGATCAGGCCGCACAACAGTTTCAGCATGTTCTCGCCGGTCAGCGGCGGCTGTGGATGGGCCCGGCCCAGCAGCCGGGAGGTCGTCTCGACCAGTTCGGCCTTGGCTTGCCGCAGGGAGTCCCGCTCGTCGCCGACGGTGATCAGGACGGCGAACAGCCCGGGGCTCCCCAGCGCCACCGTCAGGGCTGCGCCGAGGAAGCCGGCCAGGGCGCGCTGGGCGTCCGGTTCGCGTTCGGCCTCGGCGGCCAGGCGATTGAGCTCGGCCACCGAGTCCTCGACCACGGCCTCCAGCATCGCCCGCTGGGTGGGGAAAAGGCGGTAGACCGTGCCCACCCCGACACCCGCCCGCCGGGCGAGCGCGTTGAGGGTGAGGTCGGTCTCCCCCGCGGCGACGGCTTGCCTGGCCGTTTCGAAGATCTTCTCGTTGTTGCGTGCGGCGTCGGCCCGCATGTCTCCTCCTGCACCGGCAAGACAAGTCGATAGATTATCGGATTTCCGTGCTACGGTGATTCGGATAGCTTATCAACTTTTGGCTGAGGAGTGGCATGACCATCGTGTTCGTCCACGGTGTCCCCGAGACACCGTCGATCTGGAACGCAGTCCGCGGGCTCATCCCCAAGCCCAGCGTGGCGCTGCGCCTGCCCGGCTTCGGCAGCCCCCGGCCGGCCCACCTGCGCGACAAGGACGGCTACGCCACCTGGCTGGCCGAGGAGCTGCGGACCATAGCCGGGCCGATCGACCTCGTCGGTCACGACTGGGGCGGCCACCTGACCATGCGGGTGGTCTCCGCCTACGAGGTTCCCGTCCGCAGCTGGGTTTCCGACGTCGGCTACGGCTGGCACCCCGATTACCAGTGGCACGAGGCCGCCGCCCTGTGGCAGAAAAGCCCCGAGGGCGAACAGTCATTGGCCGGGCTGAGGGAGGCCGCCCCCGGCAGCGGGCACACCTTCGGCGACCTGCTTCAGCCTCGCGGCATGAGCCCCGAGCTGGGCCGCGAGGTCGACGCCGTCCACGACGAGGAGATGAGCGCGGCCATCCTCGCCCTCTACCGGTCCGCGTGGCCCAACTTCCACGCCGACTGGGGCAAGGACCTCAACGGCCCCGTGCCCACCCCCGGGCTCCTGCTCGCCCCGACCGGGGACCCGATGGCCCGCCTGGACCTGGAGCAGGAGACGGCCGCCCGCCTGGGCGCCGAACTCCACGAACTGGACGGGCTGACCCACTACTGGATGCTCCAGGATCCCGAACGCGGGGCGCGCGTCCTCCGCCAGTTCTGGGCCTCCCTCGACTCGTAACCCGCTGATTGGACGATTCGTCCAAGGTTGGATAGACTATCCGTACAACCTTGGACGAACGTCGCAGAGCAGGAGACCCCTGGTGCCAGCCGAGAAGGCCAACGAGAACGGCGATGAGCACCTCCTCGCCGAGGCCGAGAAGATCGCGGTCGCGCTGGGGCGGATGTTCCCCGGGATCTGCGAGGTGGTGCTGCACGATCTGCGCGATCCGGCGCACGCCATCCGCGCGATCGAGAACAACCTGTCCGGCCGGCAGGTGGGCGACGCGGCCACCGAACTCGGGCTGGCGCGCATCGAGGATCCGGGCTACCCCAGCGTCATCCAGAACTACGCCAACCGGTTCCCGGACGGGCGGCCCGCCAAGAGCACCTCGATCGGGATCAAGAACGCGGCCGGGGAGTACATCGCCGCGCTGTGCCTGAACCTGGACGTTTCGACGCTCTCCCCCGTCACGCTGGCGTTGTCCAACCTGGTGGCGATCGACCCGGAGCACCACGACGTGCCGCTGGAGACGTTGCGCGACCGGACCCGCCGGGAGCTGCGCGAAGTCGTCGAGACCGCCGCGGCCGAGCGTTCCTCCACGCCGCGCGCGCTTTCCCGCGACGCCAAGAAGGACCTCGTCCGCCGGCTTTACGACGACGGCTACTTCGATTCCCGCAACGCCGCCCAGGCCATCGCCGACCTCCTCGGCATTTCCCGCGCCAGCGTCTACGCCTACACGAAATGAGCCCGATGACCGTCACCACCGCCGACTGCCCTCAGCTGACCCCGCCGGGCGGCCATTACTCGCACGTCGCCGTCCACCATGGTGTCGCGTACCTCTCCGGACAGCTTCCCCTTACACCAGAAGGGACTCCGCTGGCCGGTGAGCCCTTCGAGGTCCAGGTCCGGCAGGTGCTGGACAACCTCGACGCGTGCCTGGCCACGGCCGGCAGCAGCCGCGAACAGCTGCTGTCGGTCGCCGTGTACGTGACCGACATCGGCGACTGGCCGTCGTTCGACCGGCTCTACGGGGCGTGGCTCGGGACGGCGCGGCCCGCCCGCGTGGTCGCCGGCGTTCAGGAGCTGCACTACGGATCCGCGGTGGAGGTGCAGGCAATTGCCGCCGTCGGCTGATCCCTTCGCGGGCCCGGACACCCCGTTCGCACTGCTCGACGTCGCCAAGGTCAAGCGCAACATCGCCCGGCTGGCCGCGCACACCGGCGAGCTCGGGGTCGCCCTGCGCCCGCACCTGAAGACCGCGAAGTCCCTCGAAGTCGCGGCCCTGGCCCACGGTGGCGAGCCCGGCCCGATCACCGTTTCGACGCTGGCCGAAGCCGAAGCCTTCGCCGACGGCGGATACCGCGACATCCTTTACGCGGTCGGCATCGACCCGCACAAACTCCCGCGCGTGCTCGCCTTGCTGCGACGCGGGATCAAGCTGAGCATCCTCCTCGACAGCACGACGCAGGCCTGCGCGGTGCGGGATGCGGCGGCCGCGGCCGGGATGCCCATCCCGGCGCTGATCGAGATCGACTGCGACGGGCACCGCGGCGGCTTCCCCGTCGACCACCCCGCGCTGGTCGAAACCGGCCGGATCCTCGCCGAAAGCGGCAGCCTCGCCGGAGTTCTCGCGCACGCCGGCGAGTCCTACTTCGCCCCGAGCCTTGCCGGACAACGCGAAGCCGCCCACCACGAACGGGACGTCGCCGTCGCCGCCGCGCAGCTGTTGCGCGACAACGGACTCGAGGTCACCACCGTCAGCGTCGGATCCACCCCGACCGCGCACGCGGCGACGGACCTCACCGGCGTCACCGAAGTCCGCGCCGGCAACTACGTCTTCTTCGACCTGGTGATGGCCGGCCTCGGCGTCTGCGCGGTCGAAGACCTCGCACTGTCCATTGTGGTCACCGTGATCGGCCATCGCCCGGACCACGGGTGGATCCTCACCGACGGCGGCTGGATGGCGATGTCGCGCGACCGCGGCACCGCGCAACAGGCCGTCGACCAGGGCTACGGGCTCGTCACCGACCTGGCCGGCACCCCGATCCCGGGCCTGCTGATGACCGGAGCCAGCCAGGAACACGGAATCCTCTCCGGCCGCGACGGCGCGGTGCTGCCCGATCTGCCGATCGGCACCCGGCTGCGCATCCTGCCCAACCATGCCTGTGCCACCGCGGCACAGCACCGGGGTTACCACGTCATCGACTCCGGCGGGGCCACGCCCGCGATCCAGGCGTTCTGGGAACGCGTCAGCGGCTGGTGATCCAACGCTCCACATTGTCCTCGACCGCGGTCAACGGCAGCGCGCCGGAGCCGAGGACGAGTTCGTGGAAGTCGCGTACGTCGAAGCCGGCGCCCAGCGCTTGTTCGGCCCGCTCACGCAGCTGCCACAGCTTGCGCCAGCCGAGCCGGTAACCGAGGTGTCCTCGGCCTGGTGTCCAAACCGGACCCGTTGTACCGGTACCGGCCGATCGGGTTCTGCCGCGTCGGCGGCTCGTAGTACCCGAAGGACATGCCCGCTTCAAGGGCGCGCCGGTAATTCGGGCTCACCACCGTCGAATCCCGCCTCCGCGCGTACCTCCGCCACCTGTTCGAGCCCGAGTTCGTGTACTTCCTCGGGGGTGATGGCGAACGTCGCGTGGCTGGCGACCAGCTGCCGGTACGCCTCTTCCCCGCCGGGGTACTGAGCCAGGCCGACGCGATCGACGGCCGTCTCCTCCGCCGGGCCGCTCAAGTCGTTCGAGTCTGGGCAGCTCGCCCATCGGGAGCCACCTCGAGATGTCGCGTCCGCCTCGCCGCGGCCGCGACATGTGTCACCCGCGCCGGGCTCAGCGGTAGTTGTTCCAGAGCTTCCTGATCGTGGCCCAGGTCGGCTTCGGGCCGGGCAGCGGCGTGGCGTTCGGGGCGCGCAGGCCGTCCAGGACGATGCCGAGGGTGCGCCCCCGCAGCGTCGCCGAGCGCATCCCGTCCAGCTCCGGGTGGCTGCGAAGCTCAGTGAGCAGCAGGACGACGTCGTGGGCGGTGATGTCCGCACGCAGGACCCCGGCGGACTGGGCGTGTGTCACCAGGCGCTGGACCTGGTCGCGCGCCGCCCGGCTGGCAGCCAGGATCTCGTCGGTGACCGGGAACGCCTTGCCGGGCGCCGGGGCGCCGGACAGGCCCGCGTCGAGGCAGGCGTGGAGGAACGACGTGAAACCGTGCCACGGGTCCGGGTCGGCGAGCCCGCGCAGCGCCTCGACCCCGGTCTGCACGATGTTGTGCTTCAGCAGCTCGCGCATCAGGTCCTCCTTCGCCGGGTAACGGCGGTAGAGGGTGCCCATGCCGACGCCGGCGCGGGCGGCGATCGCGGAGACCGGGGCGTCGGCGCCGTGCTCGAGGAAGACCGCGCGGGCGGCGGCCAGGATACGGTCGTCGTTGCGGAGTGCGTCGGAGCGGCGGGCCATGGCGAAAGACTAGCCGAGACCCGCGCGGGGAGTGTTAGAGTGAAGCGGAACGGAGCGCTCCGCTCCGTACTGGAGGGAACCCATCGTGACCAGCAGGATCTTGCAGGGACGGACCGCGTTCGTGACCGGGGGCAGCCGCGGGATCGGGGCGGCGATCGCGCGGGCGCTCGGCGAGCACGGCGCCGACGTCGCGGTGAACTACCACTCGAACGCCACGGCGGCCGAGGCCGTGACCGCGCACGTCATCGCGAACGGCGGCAAAGCCGTTGCGGTGCAAGGGGACGCGGGTGACGCCGGCGACGTCGAGCGGATGACCGAGCAGGCGCGGGCCGCACTCGGGGACATCAACGTGCTCGTCTGCAACGTCATCGGCGACACCCGCGCGCTCGGCGCGCTGTTCCGCGCGTCCGGGTCCGTTGTGGACACGATGGACCGGGTCCGCGGCGTCCGCGAGGTCACCACGACGGCACTGGACGCCGCGCTGCTCCCCTGTCACTTCGTCGTGCCGCAGATGCGACGGCGCGGCGGCGGGTCGATCGTGTTCATCGGCGCGTCCGGCACGCACTCCTCGACGCCGGGGCTGGCGGAGCTCTCCGTGGCCAAGAGCACGCAGGACGCCGTGGCCCGCTCGCTCGCGGTGGAACTGGCGCCGGACGGCATCCGCGTCAACACCGTCGCGCCCGGACTGGTGCCGACCGACGCGAACGCCGGGCCGCACCAGGAGCAGATGATCCAGCGGGTCGAGGGCGTCACCCCGGCCGGCACAGTGACCACAGTGGACGAAGTGGCCGACACCGTCGTGATGCTGGCCGGCGACCTCGGCCGCCGCGTCACCGGTGTCTTCGTGCCCCTGGACGGCGGCCGGACCCTGACCTGATCAGGCCTGACGCGCCGTCGCCATCGCGCGCTCGGCCTCCCAGAACGCGCGCATGGACTTGATCAGCCCGTCGTCGCCGACGCGGTAGACGAACACCCCGTCGGTGTCGACGCGGTAGCCGCCCTGCAGGAACGTGGTGATGGTGCCGACGTTCGCCACCTCGCCGCCGGCGGCGAACGAGTCGCGGATGACGAACTCGAAGCGCTCGACGTGCGCGATGGTCTTGTCCCAGAACGCCCCGATGCCCTCGTGCCCGGCGTGGCCCTGGCCGGTCTCGTCGAGCATCGACGAGCCGACCGGGTCCTCCACCAGGGCGTCGGGCGCGAACAGCGCCAGCCAGCCGTCCCTGTCGCCCGCCGCCACCGCCGTCATCGAGCGGTACGCGGCGACGCGCGCCGGCGGCTGCTCGGCCGCGGTGTCCCAGCTGACCTCGACTCCCATGTCACTCCTCGAATTTCGCGATGACCTCGGCGCCGAACTTCCGGATCGCGTCGAGCTTCGGGCCCACCTCGGCGTCGAAGCCGACGCCTTCGAACACCCACGGCATCGTGATGATGTCGGTGACGCCGGCGTCGGCCTGCTCGTGATAACCGTCGAGGCCGAACCGGTCAATGCACACGGCCTGGTACTCGAACGGGTCGTTCTCCCGGCCGCGTTCGGCGAGCAGCTCCTTGAGCCGCGCGATGGTGGTGCGCAGGTCGTCGAGCTTCATCATCGCCGAGGACCAGCCGTCGGCGACCCGCGCGGCGCGGCGCAGCGCGACCTCGGTGTGGCCGCCGATGTAGAACGGCACCCGCTTCGGCGGCGCCGGGCTCATCTGCAGCTTGTCGAAGTCGAAGAACTCGCCGTGGTACTCGACCATGCCGCCGTCGAGGATCAGCCGCATCGCGTCGATCGCCTCGTCCACGCGCTTGCCGCGCTTCTCGTACGGCGCGCCGCACCACTCGAACTCCTCCGGCGACCAGCCGACGCCGAGCCCGAGGCCGAACCGGCCGCCGGTCAGCGCCGCGACCGAGTTCACCTGGCGGGCGAGCAGCACCGGGTTACGCGAACCGAGCTTGAGCACGGAGGTGTAGAACTCGATGCGCTCGGTCACCGCGCCCATCGACGCCGTCGCGACCAGCGGGTCGACCCAGGGCGTGTCCGCGGTCCAGAACCGGCTGCCGTCGGGTGTGTACGGATAGTCCGCGGACACCTGCTCCGAGTAGAACAGCGAGTCCGGCAGGACGATCGAGGAGAAACCGGCCTCCTCGGCGGCGCGGGCCAGCTCGCCCAGCTGATCGAGGGGGTTCATCGCGATCGACAGGGAGAACTTCATGCCCGGACTATAACCTGTTCTACTTTGCCTGGCCATCGGCCGAGCGGGGTGCTCCCCGTCACTTCCCGGGAACCTCCCGAGTACTGTCCGCGTTGTCCGGTTCAACAGGTGGCCACGCGGCCACCGCGTCAGCTGAACACGTGGAGTGACCCATGGGCACCGCGATCCTGTTGATCGTGCTCGTTGTCGTCGTAGTCGGCGGCGGGCTGTACTTCTCCCGGTCACGAGCCGCCGCGCGGCAACGCGAACTGGACGACGCCAAGGCCGACGCGCGCCGTCTCGTCGAGCGCCTCGGCGGCCAGGTGCTCAACATCAGCGGCACCGACACGGCGTCGCAGCAGGCGATGGCCGACGCGAGCGAGCGGTACAACGCGGCCGGGTCGCAGATGGAGCAGGCCAACACCGTCGAGCAGGCCCGGCTGGTCAAGGAGACCGCCGTCGAGGGCCTGTACTACGTGCGCGCGGCGCGGCTGGCGATGGGCATGGACCCCGGCCCCGAGCTGCCGGAAGAGGCCGAGCGCGAGCGCGCGGGCAAGGTGACCGAGCACCGCGCGGTGGACGTCGAGGGCGAGCACTACGAGGCTTCGCCGGAACCCGGCCAGAACACCCCGTACTACTACCCCGGCGGCCGCGTGGCCGGGCGTCCGGTGCCGCAGGGCTGGTACAGCGAGCCGTGGTGGAAGCCCGCGCTGGTCGCCGGCGCCTGGGGCCTGGGCTCGATGTTCCTGTTCAGCGCGATGTTCTCCGGTATGGGCGGCATCGCCAGCGCCTCGGCCTGGGAGTCGGGTTACGACGCGGGCCAGCAGGACGCGCTCGACTCCGGCGGCGACGCGGGCGGCGACGGCGGCGGGGCCGATGGCGGTGACGGCGGCGGCTTCGATGGCGGCGGCGACGGTGGGGGCGGCGACTTCGGCGGGTTCGACGGCGGTGGCTTCGACGGGGGCGGCTTCAACGGCGGCGGGTTCGACGGCGGCGGGGGCTTCGACTTCTGACCCCAGCTCGGCCGAGGGCCCCGCGGCACCCGTGCCGCGGGGCCCTCGTGTCTACATCGGACTCGTCTACATCGGACTCAGCCACACCGGACTCAGCCGGTGATCGGGCGGATCCCCATCAGCGTCCCGGAAAGGTGCGAAGCGCCCTCGCTGCACAGGAACGCGGCGAACGGCACGATGTCGTCGGACTGTCCGACGCGGCCACCCGGGTAGGTGGCGCTCACCCTGGCGATGTGCTCCTCGCTCGCGGCCACGCGCATGCCCGGCGTGTCCGTGAGGCCCGGCGCCAGCGCGACGGTGCGGATGCCCTGGCCGGCCAGCTCCTGGTGCACGACGTTGCTCAGCAGGTGCACCCCGGCCTTGGTGGCGCCGTACGGGGCGCCGCCGGGGCGGGTCTGGGTGCCGGCCATGCTGCCGACGTAGATGATCCGGCCCCCGCCGCCCCGGATCATCACCGGCGCGAAGTGCTTGGTCACCAGGAAACAGCCGATGAGGTTGCTGTCGACGATGCGCCGCAGGTCCGTCATTTCGAAGTCCAGCACCCGCATGGAACCGGCGGGCGGCATCCAGCCGGCGTTGCTGATCAGGGCGTCGACCCGGCCCCAGTGCGCGTCGACGGTCTCGGCGGCCGCGCGGACCTGGTCCTCGTCCGAGACGTCGGCGACGACGCCGAGCGGCTTCGGCGCGCCGGGCACCTGGGCGACGATCTCCTCGACGGTGCCGGCGGCCTTGGCCTCGCTGCGGGCCACCACCGCGATCCGCGCGCCCTCCGCCGCCAGGCCGAGCGCGAGCGTGCGGCCCAGGCCCTGGGCCGCGCCGGTGATGACGATGACCTTGTCGCGGATGTCCACCTGCATGGTGCGCTCCTTCAATTCGTGGTCTCCAGCCTAAGTTTAGTCTCTAGCCTAAACTTGGGTACGCTGGACCCGTGACGACAGGGACGACAGGACGGCGGGAGGCGAACCGGGCCCGGATGCGGGCACGGCTGCTGACGGCCGCGCTGAAGCTGTTCGGCGAGCGCGGCTACGAGGGCACGACCATCGACGACATCGCCGCGGAGGCGGACGTCGCCCGGCAGACGGTGCTCAACCACTACCCGCACAAGCGCGACTTCCTGCGCGAATGGGGCCAGGACCGGCGCGATCAGCTGCTCGCCGTCACCGACTCCGACGAGCCCGCGCGCACCCGGCTGCACCGCTACTTCGCCGCGCTGGCGGCCATGAACGAGCGCGAGCGCACCCTCACGCGGATGCTGCACGTGAGCCTGCGCCACGACGAGGTGGTCGCCCACCAGCACCCGGTGCCGGACGCGACGATCGACGCGATCCGGCAAGGCCAGGAACGCGGCGAGCTCAAGGCGGGGCTCCCGCCGCGCACGGTGGCCGAGGTGGTGACCGCGATCTACGGCGACACCCTCCGCCGCTGGCTCACCGAGGACGCGCCGCCGTTCGACCTGGCCGGCGCGCTGGCGGAACGGCTCGACCTCCTGATGGACGGCCTCGCCACCCGCTGACCCGGCCCCGGCGCAGGGCTGCCCCTGTCGGATGCCCTGAAGGCCACCTTCAGGGACCTACCTGCCCTCAAGGTGGCCTTCGAGGACTTGTGTGCCCTCAAGGTGGCCTTCAGGGACCTCGCGGCAGGCTCAAGCGGGCTGGCAGGTCGGGCACCAATACAGGTTGCGCCCCACCAGTTCCTGATGCGCCACCGGTGTCCCGCACACCAGGCACGGCATCCCGGCGCGGCGGTAGACGTACACCTCGCCGCCGTGACGGTCCTCGCGCGGGGCGCGGCCCTGCGCGGCGGGCATGTGCTCCGGCGCCACCGTGTCGATGCGCCCGACGCGCACGCCGTGGCGCATCAGGGTCACCAGGTCGGCCCACATCTCGTCCCACAGACCGCGGTCGAGGGCGCGGCCGGGGACCATCGGGGCGAGGCCGTGGCGGAAGAGCACCTCGGCACGGTAGACGTTGCCGACGCCGGCCAGCACCGCCTGGTCCATCAGCAGCGCGGCCACCGACGTGCGGGAGCGCGAGATCCGCTCCCACGCGAGGTCGGGCTTCGCGTCGCGGCGCAGCGGGTCGGGGCCCAGGCGCGCCTTCAGTGCGTCCACTTGGGCGGCGTCGAGCAGCTCACAGCGGGTGGGCCCGCGAAGGTCGGCCCAGTGGGTCCGGCCGACGAGCCGCATCCGCACCTGGCCCACGGGCTCGGTCGCGGGCAGCGGCACCTCGCTGAACGTGCCGTACAGGCCCAGATGGACGTGCACTGTCCCCTGTGGACCGTAGTCGTGGAACAGGTGCTTGCCGTACGCCTCGGCCGACACGAACACCTGCCCGTCGAGCCGCGCGGCCTCGTCCGCGAACCGGCCCTGAGGGCTGCTCACTTCGACCGGCGCGCCGCTGTACCGGCGCTTGTGCAGGCGGGCCAGCCGATGGAGCGTGTGCCCCTCGGGCATCAGGCCTCCGGCAGGGGCGGCGGGGTGCCGGTGCGCTCGTAGTCGAGCAGCTGCTGGACGCGGCGGCCGTGGCGCTCGTCCGGCGACGGCGGCGTGGCCAGGAACGCCTCGACGATCGCCGTGGCCTCCTCGGCCGTGTGCATCCGCGCGCCGACGCCGAGCAGCTGGGCGTGGTTGTGCTCGCGGCACAGCTTCGCCGTCTCGACGCTCCAGCCCAGGCCCGCGCGGGCGCCGGGCACCTTGTTGGCGGCGATCTGCTCACCGTTGCCGGAGCCGCCGACCACGATGCCGAGGCTGCCCTCGTCGGCGACCACGCGCAGCGCCGTGGCCACGCAGAACGCCGGGTAGTCGTCGGCCGCGTCGTAGACGTGCGGACCGACGTCGACGATCTCGTGCCCCTGCGCGCCGAGATGGCTCACAAGGTGGTTCTTCAGCTCGAAACCGGCATGGTCGGATCCCAAGTAGACACGCACAGGCCGGAGTCTGCCATCACCCTCGGCGTCCGGCATGCTCCGGGGGTGGACATCTGGGAGCAGCCGGGCAGCGACGTGCGGCTCGAATGGGGTGGTGAGGGCGTCGCCGCCCTCGGCGGTTCGTGCTCCGTGCTGGTGGTGGTCGACGTGCTTTCCTTCAGCACCACCACGGATCTCGTCACCGCCCGCGGCGGCCGCGTGTTGCCGGTGCGCTGGCGCGACGAGCGCGGAGTGGCCGAAGCGCGCGGCGCGGGCGCCGTCGTCGCAGGCGAGGGCGCGTGGACGCTGCGGCCGTCTTCTGTGACGGAAATCCCGTCCGGGACGCTGCTCGCGCTGCCCTCCCCCAACGGCGCCACGCTCTGCGCCGCGGCCGCCGCCACGGGCGCGCACGTGCTCGCCGGCTGCCTGCGCAACGCGTCCGCCGTGGCCGCGAAGGCGCACGAGCTGGCGGACGGCGGCGCGATCGGCGTCATCCCGGGCGGCGAACGCTGGGGCGTCGACATGCTGGGCGAGGGCAAGGAATTCGGTCCGCTGCGGCCGTGCGCCGAGGACCAGCTGGGGGCGGGCGCTATCGTCGCCGCGCTGCTGCGGCGGGGCCGGTCGGCCTCGCCCGAGGCAGCGCTCGCCGCGGCGGCCTACACCGCCACGGACGTCGCCGCCGCACTGCGGGGCTGCTCGTCCGGCCGGGAGCTGGCCGCGACCGGACACGAAAACGACGTCACGCTGGCCGCGCGGGTGGACGTCAGCGAGACGGCACCCGTGCTGTCCGCGGGAATCCTGGAGGGGAAATGACCTGGACCGAGCTGGCCGGCGGCGTGTACCTGCGCCGCCACGAGGAGCTGGACCTGACCACCGGCCTGGTGATCGGCGCCGGCCGGTGCCTGGTGATCGACACGGGCGGCGACGTCGACCAGGGCACGGAACTGGCCGCCGCGGTGCGCGAGCTGACGGACCTGCCGTGGGCGGTCGTCTACACGCACGCGCATTTCGACCACACCTTCGGCACCACGGCGTTCCTGCCGTGTGACGTCTGGGCGCACCAGCGCTGCCTTCCCGAGCTGGTCGAGCACGGCGAGACGACGAAGGCCAAGTGGGCCGCGCACTACCGCGAAGCAGGAAAGCCCGGGATCGCCGACGCGCTCACGCGGACCGGCATCATGCCGCCGGACCGGCTCGTCACCACCCGCGAGGAGCTGGACCTCGGCGGCCGCACCGCCGTGCTCGTCCACCCCGGCCCCGCGCACACCGACCACGACCTGGTGGTGCACGTGCCGGACGCGGGGGTCGTGTTCGCCGGCGACGTCGTCGAGCACGGGCCGGACGGCTTCACCACGGGCTCGTTCAGCGACGAAACCGACCTGTCCGGCTGGCCCGTCGCGCTGGAGGCGATCCTCGCGCTGGAGCCGCGGATCGTGGTGCCCGGCCACGGCGACGCGGTCGGGCCCGGCTTCCTCCGCGAGCACCGCGAAGGGCTGCACCGGCTGAACGAGCTGAAGGCCGCCGTCGAGGCCGGGGAGACGGGGCTGGACGAGGCGCTCGCGGCCTCGCCCTACCCCGCCGACGTCACCCGGGCCGCGCTGGCGGTCCCGTGAACCCCAGCCGAAGTTCAGCTCAGCCGAAGTTCAGCTCGCCGCTGCGGGTGCGCTTGAGCTCGAAGAAGTCCGGGTAGCTGGCGAGCGCCCTGGCGCCGTCGAACACCTTGAGCGCGTCCTCGCCCCGCGGGATCGAGCTGAGCACCGGGCCGAAGAACGCGACGCCGTCGATGTGGATGGTCGGCGTGCCGACGTCCATGCCCACCGGGTCCATGCCCTCGTGGTGGCTCTTGGCCAGTGCGTCGTCGTACTCGGCGGAGTCCGCGGCCTCGATCAGCTCGGCCGGCGCGCCGATGGCGGCGAGCGACTCCTTGATCACGGCGAGGCGGTCCTTGTTGCCCTGGTTGTGATAGCGCGTGCCGAACTCGGTGTAGTAGCCGCGCAGTGCCTCCTCGCCCTGCGACTGGGCGAGCGCCGTGGCCACGCGCACCGGGCCCCAGCCGTCGTCCAGCAGCTCCTTGTACCGCTCCGGCAGGTCTTCGCGGCCGCGGTTCAGCAGCGAAAGGCTCATGATCCGGAAGTACAGGTCCAGGTCGCGGTGCTTTTCCACCTCGAGGATCCAGCGTGAGGTGATCCAGGCGAACGGGCAGATCGGGTCGAAGTAGAAGTCGACCCTGGTGGGCTGGGGCGTCGAAGTCATCTGGCTTGCTCCTGGCGTGGCTCTGGCTGTGGGCGGGGGGCTGGGGCCCCACACCGTGACGCAACGCCGACGGTTGCCCCGGTTGTTCCCTTCTCGCCCGCTGGGCAGCGCGCATGATTGGATGCTCTGCAGCCTGAAAACCGAAACCGAAATCAACGACCAGAGGTGCCAGTGCCCGCCCCCAACCTCACTCGTGACGAAGCCAAGCAGCGCTCCGGCCTGCTGGATGTCGCCTCCTACGACATCGAGCTGGACCTGACCGACGGCCACGGCGGTCCCGGGGAGAAGACCTTCCTCTCCACCACCACCGTGCGTTTCTCGAGCGCCCGGCCCGGCGAGTCGTCCTGGATCGACCTGATCGCCGAGGGCGTCCGGTCCGCCGTCCTCAACGGCACCGAGCTCGACGTGAGCGCCTACGTCGAGGACCAGGGCATCGCGCTGCCCGCGCTCGCGGCCGACAACGAGCTGGTGGTGACCGCGGACTGCCAGTACACCAACACCGGCGAAGGCCTGCACCGGTTCATCGACCCGGTCGACAACGGCGTGTACCTCTACACGCAGTTCGAGACGGCCGACGCCAAGCGCATGTTCGCCTGCTTCGACCAGCCCGACCTCAAGTCGGTCTACCGGGTCGAGGTGCGCGCCCCGCGTGACTGGAAGGTCATCTCCAACGCGCTCGCCGAATCAGCGGAGGACACCCCCGACGGCGCGCGGCACACGGTGTTCGCGGTGTCCGAGCGGATCTCCACCTACCTGGTGGCGCTGATCGCCGGCCCGTACACCGAGTGGCGCGACGAGTTCTCCGACGCCCACCGCACCATCCCGCTCGGCATCTACTGCCGCGCGTCGCTCGCCGAGCACATGGACGCGGACCGGCTGTTCGCGGAGACGAAACAGGGCTTCGGCTTCTACCACGAGAAGTTCGGCACGCCCTACCCGTTCTCCAAGTACGACCAGCTGTTCGTGCCGGAGTTCAACGCGGGCGCGATGGAGAACGCGGGCGCGGTCACCTTCCTGGAGGACTACGTCTTCCGCAGCCGTGTCACGCGCTACGCCTACGAGCGGCGCGCCGAGACGCTGCTGCACGAGATGGCGCACATGTGGTTCGGCGACCTGGTCACCATGCGCTGGTGGGACGACCTGTGGCTGAACGAGTCGTTCGCGACCTTCGCCAGCGTGTTCGCCCAGGCCGAGGCGACCGAGTACAAGAACGCCTGGACCAGCTTCGCGAACATCGAGAAGTCGTGGGCCTACCGGCAGGACCAGCTGCCCTCGACCCACCCGATCGCGGCCGACATCGTCGACCTGCACGCGGTCGAGGTGAACTTCGACGGCATCACCTACGCCAAGGGCGCCAGCGTGCTCAAGCAGCTGGTCGCCTACGTCGGCATCGAGCACTTCCTCGACGGGCTGAAGGTCTACTTCGGCAAGCACGCCTGGGGCAACGCCACGCTGGCCGACCTGCTGGCGGCGCTGGAAGAAGCGTCCGGGCGCGACCTGTCGTGGTGGAGCGCGCAGTGGCTCGAGACCACCGGGCTGAACTCGCTGAGCCCGCGGTACGAGGTGGCGGCCGACGGCACGTTCGCCTCGTTCGCCGTGGTGCAGTCCGGCGCCAAGCCCGGGGCGGGCGAGCTGCGCACGCACCGTGTCGCGGTCGGCGTCTACGACGAGGACGGCGAGGGCCGGATCGTCCGCACCGAGCGGGTCGAGCTGGACGTCGACGGTGAGCGCACCGCCGTGCCCGCCCTGGTCGGCAAGCCGGCGGGCAAGCTCGTGCTGGTCAACGACGACGACCTGACCTACTGCACGATGCGGCTCGACCCGGCGTCGCTGACCACGCTGATCGACCGGATCTCCGACATCGACGACCCGCTGCCGCGCACGCTGTGCTGGTCGGCGGCCTGGGAGATGACGCGAGAGGCCGAGCTGAAGGCGCGCGACTTCGTGACGCTGGTGGCGCGCGGCATCCACGCCGAGAGCGAGGTCGGCGTCGTGCAGCGGCTGCTGCTGCAGGCGCAGACGGCGCTGAACTCCTACGCCGAGCAGAAGTGGGCCGCCGAGCAGGGCTGGCCCGCGCTGACCGGCCGGGTGCTGGAGCTGGCGCAGGCCGCCGAGGCGGGCTCGGACCACCAGCTGGCGTTCGTCAACTCCGTGGCCGGCGGGGTGCTCGACGAGCGCACGCTGGGCATCATCGCGGGCTGGCTGGACGGCTCGGCCCCGCTGCCGGGCCTCACCGTCGACACCGACCTGCGCTGGCGCCTGCTGCACGCGCTGGTGGCGCACGGCAAGGCGGGCCCGGCGGAGATCGACGCGGAGCTGGCCAAGGACAACACCGCCGCGGGACGGCGGCACGCGGAGCACTCCCGTGCCCTGCAGCCGACGGCGGAGGCCAAGGCCGATGCCTGGCAGCGCGCCATCTTCGACGACGAGATCCCCAACGCCGTCAGCGACTCGCTCATCTCGGGCTTCTCGCACCCGGGCCAGAAGGGCCTGCTGGGCGAGTACGTCGGCAAGTACTTCGAGGTGATCGACGAGGTGTGGGCGCGGCGGTCCAGCGAGCGCGCCCAGCCGACGGCGATCGGGCTGTACCCGTCGTGGGCCGTGGAGCCCGCGGCCGTGATCGCGTCGGACGAATGGCTCGCGGGCGACCACCCGGCCGCGCTGCGGCGCCTGGTCTCGGAAGGCCGCGCGGGCATCCTCCGCGCGCTCGCCGCCCGGGACTTCGACAGCCAGGCCTGACCGCCGTGTTCCGTCAAGGCCTCCTTACCCGCGTAGGACGCGGGTAAGGAGGCCTTGACGGACTCAGGCCCAAGAGCTGGGACGACGAAGGGGGCCTCCTCGGCTGAGGAGGCCCCCTTCGGGCGTTCAAGAGCGTCAGTGCTTGGGCGCGGGCCCAGCCTGGTCGCTGAGCATGCGCAGGGCGTTCACCAGTCCGCCGACCAGGTCACCCTCCTTGAAGGAGGCGACCATGCTGGCCACGGCGAGCTTGGCGCCGCGGTCCGGCACCCGCTGGTAGGCGTGCTGCCCGGTGATGATCTCGATCGCCCGCTGCGCCGGCGAAACGGCCAGCAGCACCGCGTTCGACGGGTCGTCCGTGGAAGCGTGCAGCTTCTCCGCGCCGTCCCGGGTCTCCTCGCCGAGGTCGCCCAGGTAGACGCTGAAGTCCAGGCCGGTCTCCCGGCTCGCGAACGTCAGCGCCTCGTCCAGGCGCGCCAGCTGCTGCACCGTGAACGGGACGACCGGCGCGACCGGCTCGTACATCTTCGCGGCCGAACGGCGGCCACTGCCCGTCACGACCTCGCCGAACGGCAGGTCCTTCTCCGCCAGGTCCACCGCGGTGGCCGAGTGCGCGAGTTCACCAGGTGCCACGAGCGCCTCCTGCCGCGGTCGAGGCGCCCGCGGGCGCCGCACTGTCCACACCGGTCACCCGGTGCCCGGCGCCGACGCCGTCCGGGTTGGCGCTCCACCACATCGCGGGGTACTCCCACGGCTGCCCTGGCCGGTAACGCGACGTCCCCGAGGCCTTCTTCCGCAAGGTGGCCGCTCCGACCACCAGGTAGATGGCCAAGGGGATGACCGCGTAGACCAGGATCGTCTCGACAACGTTCACGGCGGTGAGCGTATCGGATGGCCCCGGCGATCACCGCGCGGCGCCGCGCCGGAAGGCGACCGTTCGTCGTCGGACAACGCCCGTCCGCCGCTTGGCCCGCCCGCACTCGCACGTTGAGCCGAAGCCGGGCAGGCCGAAAGGTTGCAACTCAACGTACAGGCGGCCGTACCGGTCGCTGCCGTCTTGTCGGAACCTTGAAATCCTCGTAGCTTTTTCACCTGTACGGGCCTTGCGCCCCGCTCCTCAGCCCCAGCAGGTCACGCACCGGTCCCAGGAGGCCACGTCATGCAGAGCGCACCTACCCCCGCTCAGGCGATCAACGAGACCGTTTCGTCACCCAGCGGCACCGAATTCACGCCCGGAACCCGTGTGACGTCCGGCACAAGGGTTACCCGCGGTGCTCGAGTCACTCGCGGTACACGCGTCACCGCCGGCACCCGCGTCACCGCGGAGCACCGCGGTACCAGGGTCACGCGGGGCACCCGCGTCACCAACGGGACCCGCGTCACCCGGGGCACCAGGGTCACCCGCGGCACGCGGGTCACGGCCGGCACCCGGGTCACCTGCGGAACCCGCGTCACGCGGGGCACCCGGGTCACGCGCGGCACTCGCGTCACCATGGGTACCCGGGTCACGAACGGCACCCGGGTCACGCGGGGCACCAGGGTCACCCGCGGCACGCGCGTCACCATGGGCACGCGCGTCACCAGCCAGGCGGACTTCACGCTCGCCGCCTGAGCCGGGCACCCGGGACCGACCACAAGGGACTGACACAGGGACTCCGAGCGCGCGGCGGCCACCGTCACGTCAAGCAGGTTCACCGGCTCGCCCCGGCCGCCATCAGGCAGCCGGGGCGCCGACGTGTCCGGGAGTCCTCAGGCCGCGGAACCCAGGTACGGCCGCCAGAGCGGGTCCGCTTCCGTGGAGTGCGCCAGCAGGCGCCAGTGCGGGCCGTGCGGCGCGCGCGGGACCACGCGCAGCCGCCAGCCGATCTCCGACAGGAGCCGGTCGGCCTTGCGGTGATTGCACTTGGCACAGCAGGCGACGCAGTTCGTCCAGGTGTGCGGTCCGCCCCGGCTGCGCGGGAGGACGTGGTCGATCGTCTCGGCCCGCCCGCCGCAGTAGGCGCAGCGGTACCGGTCGCGGTGCATCAGCCCGGCCCGGGTCAGCGGCACCTTGGCCCGGTAGGGCACGCGCACGTACGTGCTGAGCCGGATCACCGAGGGGACGGGCAGCGAGACGGTCGCGGCGTGCAGTTCGGTGCCGCCCGGGTCGCCGTGCACCACCTCGGCCTTGCCGCACATCACCAGCACCACGGCCCGCCGTAGCGGTAGTGCGGTGAGAGGCTCGAAAGTCGCGTTGAGCAGCAGTACGCGACGGCGGCCCCACGAGGGGGTCGCCGGGTCCCGGCCTCTACGCTGGCCGGGCGGACGGGAGACACCCCCTGGTCGGGTCCCCGGCCCCGCCGGGACCGCTCCGCCGGATGCGGAACCCCCCGGGCAGGCACGCAGGACCGCCTCCGGCAGCTGGTCGGCCGTGGCTTGGCCGGAGCCGCCGGGGGGGATGGGTTGTCGGTCTGGCACTCGACCACCTCCACCGGTGCAGGCATAGTCGACCACACATCGCCCCCAAAGCGCACCTGTCTTTGATGACGTGTCATGTGCCGGTCACCTGGCGTGGGGTGACCATCAGCGGAGAAAGGACTGTTCCAGCTCGTGAATCTCGTGCCCAGCGCCCCGCCGGCGTGCATATCGGACCCCAGTACCTGGTGCGCGCAGGTCTTTTCGGTCACGCACAACCAGTGGCTCGCCGGCTCGGCGGACTGGCTCGTGACCAAGCCGCTGCGGATCATCTTCATCCTGCTCGTGGCGTTCGTGGTGCGGTATCTCACACGGCGGCTGATCGACCGCGTGACGACGCTGCCGAACAGCGGCGGGAAGCTGCCGGCGCTGTTGAAACCGCTGCGCGAGCGCGCGCCCGACGTGCTCGGCCCGGCCGTGGTGGAGCGCCGCCGCCAGCGGGCGAAGACCATCGGCTCGGTGCTGCGCTCGATGAGCACCTTCCTGATCTACGGCCTGGCCTTCATCCTCGTGCTGGGCGAGCTGGGCGTCGACCTCGCGCCGATCATCACCACCGCCGGCATCCTCGGCGTGGCGATCGGGTTCGGCGCGCAGAACCTGGTGCGCGACTTCCTGTCCGGCATGTTCATGATGATCGAGGACCAGTACGGCGTCGGCGACATCGTGGACATCGGCGCCGCCACCGGCACCGTCGAGGCCGTGGGCCTGCGCATCACCACGCTTCGCGACCTGCAGGGCACCGTCTGGTACGTCCGCAACGGCGAGGTGCTGCGCGTCGGCAACTCCAGCCAGGGCTTCGCCGTCGCGGTGGTGGACGTGCCGCTCAGCTACTCCGCCGACGTCGACCGGGCGACCACGGTGCTCATGGCCGCCGCGACGAAGGCCACCCACAGCGAGCTGCTGGCCGTGAACGTGCTGGAGCCGCCGGAGATGCTCGGCGTGGAGAAGGTCACGCCGGAGGGCATCGAGCTGCGGCTGACCGTCAAGGTCCGGCCCGGCAAGCAGTGGGCCGTGCAGCGCGCGCTGCGAGGACAGCTGCTCGGCGCGCTGGAGGAGGCGGGCTTCGAACCGCCGCTCGGCCGGTTCATGTCCTCGGCCCCGAGCGCCGACAAGTAGCGCGCGACAAGGCAAGATGGAGGGGTGTCGACTGTGAGTGGCCCGGACCCGGCGAGCCTGTACGAGGCCGTGGGCGGTGAACCGACGTTCCGCCGCATCGTCGCGCGGTTCTACGCCGAGGTGGCGACCGACGAGGTGCTGCGCCCGCTGTACCCGGAGGAGGACCTCGGCCCGGCCGAGGAGCGCTTCCGGCTGTTCCTCATGCAGTACTGGGGCGGCCCGCACACCTATTCCGACCAGCGCGGCCACCCGCGGCTGCGGATGCGGCACGCGCCGTTCAAGATCGGCCCGATCGAGCGGGACGCCTGGCTGCGCGCGATCCGGATCGCCGTGGACGAGGAGAACATCGAGGAGCCCTACCGCCAGCAGCTGTGGGCGTACCTCGAAATGGCGGCGCACAGCATGATGAACAGCTTCGTGTGATGCGACGGGTGGCGGGGCGCCGGCCACCGGAGGCCAGGCCCCGGCCGTCGTGGTGGCAGGACGCCGTTTTCTACCAGGTGTACGTGCGCTCGTTCGCCGATTCCGACGCCGACGGTGTGGGCGACCTCGAGGGCATCCGCAGCCGGCTCGGGTACCTGGAGCTGCTGGGCGTCGACGCGCTCTGGCTAACGCCGTTCTACCGCTCCCCCATGGCCGACCACGGGTACGACGTGGCGGACCCGCGCGACGTCGACCCGATGTTCGGCACCCTGGGCGACTTCGACGTGCTGCTCACCGAGGCGCACCGGCGCGGCATCAAGGTGACCGTGGACGTAGTCCCGAACCACAGCAGCAACCAGCACGCCTGGTTCAAGTCCGCGATGGCCGCCGCCCCGGGCAGCCGGGAGCGCGAGCGCTACATCTTCCGCGACGGGCGCGGCCCGGGCGGCACCGAGCCGCCCAACAACTGGGTCAGCGTGTTCGGCGGCCCGGCCTGGACCCGGGTGCCGGACGGGCAGTGGTACCTGCACCTGTTCGCGCCGCAGCAGCCCGACCTCAACTGGGCCGACGCCGAGGTGCGCTACGACCTCGAGCGCACCCTCCGGTTCTGGCTCGAACGCGGCGTCGACGGCTTCCGCATCGACGTCGCGCACGGCATGGCGAAACCGCCCGGCCTGCCCGACATGGACGTGTCCAAGGCCGGTTTCGGCGGCGACGACGTGGACGACCCCAGGTTCGACGACGACGGCGTGCACGAGATCCACCAGATGATCCGCAAGGTGCTCGACGAGCACCCGGACACCATGGCCGTCGGCGAGATCTGGGTGAACGACGAGGAGCGGCTGGCCCGTTACCTGCGCCCGGACGAGCTGCACCTGGCGTTCAACTTCCGCCTGGTGCTCACCCACTTCGACGCCGACGCGATGCGGACCTCGATCGAACGCTCGCTGGCCGTGCCGCGCGCGGCGGGCGCGCCCGCGACCTGGACGCTGAGCAACCACGACGTGTGGCGCACGGCGAGCCGGTACGGCGGCGGGCCGGCCGGGGTCCGGCGCGCGCGGGCGATGGCGCTGGTGGAGCTGGCCCTGCCCGGCGCGGTCTACCTGTACAACGGCGAGGAGCTGGGGCTCGAGAACGTCGACCTGCCGCCCGGGGCGATGCAGGACCCGCGGGCGCGCACGCAGGGCCCGGAGTTCAGCCGGGACGCCGCCCGCGTGCCGATGCCGTGGGAAGGCGACCTGCCGCCGTTCGGCTTCTCGCGCAACCCGCGCACGTGGCTGCCGATGCCGGCGTCGTGGGCGGACCTGACCGTCGAGCGGCAGCTGGACGACGGGGGCTCGACGCTGTCGCTGTACCGGCGGGCCGTCGAGCTGCGCAAGAACCATCCCGCGTTCCGCGTCGGCGACGAGCTGGAGTGGTACGGCGCGCCCGCGGGCTGCTTCGCGTTCCGCCGCGGCAAGGGCGGGCTGATCTGCGCGCTGAACACGTCGGCCAGCTCGATCGCGCTGCCGCCCGGCGAGCTGCTGCTGTCCAGCAGCCCGCTGGTGGACGGGCGGCTCCCGCCGGACGCGACGGCCTGGCTGGTCTGAGCCTGGGAAGGACAGAGAGGGCTCAGCCCGCGACCGCGCTGGTGCGGAACGAGCGGAAGCCGCGGCGGAGGTAGTTCGGCAGGGCGTGCGGGTGGTCCTGCGTCGAGGTGTGCAGCCAGACGCGGCGCACGGGCACGTCGTCGGCCGGGGGCGCGTCCCACGCGGCACGCACGACGAGGGTGAGCGCGTACCCGCCCAGCCGCTTCCCGACGTGCTCCGGTAGCAGGCCGAACGTGGTGATCTCGACGTCGCCGCCGGGCTGGGGCTCGAAGTCCGCGATGCCGACGGCCACGTCACCGTGGCGGACGAGGCGGTACTGGCGCAGCGGGTGGGCGAGCCACCGGGCCCAGTCCTCGTCCGACCGGGACGCGCCGGGCCAGTCGTACCGGGTGCCGATGCCGACGTGCAGCTCGCGGATCAGCGGGGACTTCGCGGTGATGACCTCGAGTGCCAAGCCCCCGACGGGCGCGGCGGAGCGCAGCCCGTCGGGGGCGGTCAGCTCGAGGTGGGTGACGATGGGTTCCACACCCACCACCCTAGGAGCGGAGCCAGGGCCCCGTCTCCGGAATTGATGCCGGCTCTGCTGCCGCCGGCTCTGAGGCTTGCGGGCTAGGCGCCGGCGCGCTGGCCGGCAGCGTCCAGGCCGAGCATCGCGAGGAGGCCGCGCAGGTCCTGTGCGTCGTGGGCCTTGCCCGCCACCGTGCGGACCGCCTGGTCGCGCTGGGTTCGCAGGCCGACCTCGGCCGAAGCGCGGGCACGGGCGAACTCACTGGTTTCCAGAGAAAGGGGACGTCGTTCCGAGCGCATGCGGCTCCTCGCCGAGATCGAAGGTGGCCCGGCGGCCGGGGCGTCCACCCGCCACGGGCGGGACGACCGGCCGACGACGACGCCGGCCCTGATGCCGGCGCGCGGGATGTTCTCGACCGCGATGACGCTACACGAGCCTCACCCGGCGGCACCAGTAAGCAGGCACTCCGGGGCAGATCAGGCAGTACGGTCTCCCCATGTCCGAGAAAGAGGCCGGCCCGTCGCTCGAGCCGACGCTGAACGAATGGCTCAAGGCGCGGGAAGAGACCCGGGCGCACCTCACGACGGCCCCGCCGCCCGGCTCCGGGTGGGCCCAGCGCCTCGCGGACCTGCTCGCCACGGAGGAGTCGTGGCAGACGCAGTACACGGAGCTGCTCGGGCGGGACACGCCGGACCACCGGTTCCCGCGGTCGAATCGCTGACCGCGCAACAAGATCATCGTCCGTCCATAAAGGACGTACATTGTGGACACAAAGGGCGGATTCCGGGCCGCCGCACTCGATCGACAAGAGGTATGGCGTCCGACGGCCGGGCGTGCTTTACTGTCGACGGTCTTGTTTTGTGTTCGTGCGGTGGGTACGTCCCGCAGCCACGCTCGCAAGATGCAGCGGGCGTAGTGGTTCTCCTTCACGGGAAGATCAAACCGTCGGTTCTCGACCCGGATGCCGAGGTGGCATCTCGATTTCGTGTTCAGTGGTGGAGATTTCTATGACGCAAGGCACCGTGAAGTGGTTCAACGCCGAGAAGGGCTTCGGCTTCATCACGCCGGACTCCGGCGGTGGCGACGTGTTCGTGCACTACTCCGAGATCCAGGGCAACGGATTCCGCAGCCTTGAGGAGAACGCGCGCGTGGAGTTCGAGATCGGGCAGGGTCAGAAGGGACCGCAGGCCACCTCGGTCACGGTTATCTGATTTTTCCAAGGCTTTCACGAAGGGCCGGCAGCCGCTAGGGTGCCGGCCCTTCGTCGTGCCGTGGGGGTTGCCGGCGCGTGGCCGGTGGCGAGTTGACCGGGAACCATCGGGAGACGGTGGTCGTTGACAGGGAAGGCAGCGGCCAGGATCCGCCCATGGCGGACCGGCCGCACCAGCGGTGCTCAGGTCCCCGGCGCGCCCGCCGGCGGATCCATCGCGGGAACCGGCCTCGGCGCTGTACCCCCACAGCCGCCAGACCAGCTCAACACAGGAGCCCAGCATCGACACCCTTGACACGGCCACGTCCTCCCCAGCGGCGTCCTCCCCCTCCCTGACGGAACCCGACTCGGCCGCCCCCGCGGGCACCGCCCCCGAGAACACCGACGCCGAAGCCGGTGGACGGGCGAGTGAACCGGTGATGGCGGGGCAGAAAACCGGCACCGAAGCGTTCCTCGTCAAGCTGTTCGCCATCGTGCCGCTGCTGGCGGTCGCCGCGGCGGTGCCGCTGGCCTGGGGCTGGGGGCTGAGCTGGCTCGACATCGGGCTGGCGGCCGGGTTCTACTGCTTCACCGGCCTCGGCGTCACGATCGGCTTCCACCGGTACTTCACCCACGGCGCCTTCCGCGCGCGGCGCGGGCTGCGGATCGCGCTGGCCGTGGCGGGCAGCATGGCCATGCAGGGGCCCGTGGTCGCCTGGGTGGCCGACCACCGGCGCCACCACGCGTACGCCGACCGTGACGGCGACCCGCACTCCCCGTGGCGCTTCGGCACCACGCCCGCCGCGCTGGCCAAGGGGTTCTGGCACGCGCACATGGGCTGGCTCTTCGACCGCGACAAGACCAACCCGCGCCGCTTCGCCCCCGACCTGCTCGACGACCCCGACATCAGCCTGGTCGACCGGCTCTTCCCGGTACTGACGCTGGTCACCCTGCTCGGCCCGGCGCTGCTCGGCGGCCTGATCACGATGAGCTGGTGGGGCGCGCTGACGGCGTTCTTCTGGGCCGGGCTGGTCCGCGTCGCCCTCCTGCACCACGTGACCTGGTCGGTCAACTCGCTGTGCCACATGATCGGCGAACGCCCGTACGAGGCCCGCGACCGCTCCGCCAACTTCTGGCCGCTCGCGATCCTGTCCTTCGGCGAGTCCTGGCACAACTCCCACCACGCCGACCCGACGGGCGCCCGCCACGGCGTCGGCCGCGGCCAGCTGGACATCTCCGCCCGGCTGATCTGGGTGTTCGAGAAGCTGAGCTGGGCCTCGCAGGTCCGCTGGCCCCGCCCGGAGCGCCTGGCCCGCAAGCTCCGCACGGCCGCCTGACCCACGAAAAAAGACCCGGCAGCGAACTCCGCTGCCGGGTCTTTTTCATCGCTGTACCAGCGTCATCACGTCTGTCCGGCGCGCCGGAGCATCCGGGCGGCCAGGTCCTCGTCGTCGGCGGCAACCCGGGCGGGCGGGGCGCCGAGAGGCGTGCCGCCGGTCCGGGAGACCACCTCGGTGACGAACCGGCCGACGGCCTCGGGCGAGGGGACGACATCGCCGCCGAGGCGGGAGAGCACCAGCGGCACCTCGGCCGGACGCGTCTCCACCGAGACGGCCCAGCCCTGGCGTGCGCTCCACACCAGCATCAGGTCGCGGCCCGGGTACTGCGCCGCACGCCGGCTGAGGCCGAGGTACGCGGTGACCGTGTCGGTGACTTCGAACGACGTTCCTTCCGGCGGAACGCCGACGGCGGCGGCGACAGCGTTCACGTAACCCTCGAGGGCGCTGCGCAGAATCTGGTGGTCGTCACCTGTGGGCAGCGACGAGAGAAGGTCGGGTCTGGACAGGAGCATCAGATCTCCGTTCCACCGTCCCGCCGCGCCGGTGGAACCGGCAGGAGCGGTGTAGAGGCCGGTGCCGGTCGGATGGACGGCAGCTGACCACTCACGACTGTACCCGTGTTCGACGGCAGAACCAGTGCTCAGCCGCTCTGTCCGCCGCTCATGTCCCCGCCGCCGCTGCCGCCGGAGTCCGCGATGCTGGTCGCGATCCAGCCGGCGAACAGGGCGGCCTGAACGTACGGCGCGGCCTCTCCGACCGCCCGGCCGACCGAGCGGGTCCACTTTTCCGGACGCGCCGGGCTCTCGGCGGCGGGCTCGCCCGCGGGACGGTCGGTGCGCCACGGTGTCTCGTCCGCGCGCACCTCGGCGAGGAAGTCCGCCGTCGGGTCGCCGTCCTGCTCGGTCATGCCCCCACGATCGCACCCCGGGCCGCCCGGGGCCACGTAACGAAAGAAAATCGCAAGGACTTCAGAACAGCAGCGGCAGCAACGCGTGCCGCCGTTTCAGCACCGCCCCGTACCGCGCGTCGAGGCGCAGCCACGAGTTGGTGGCCGTCACGCGCACCACGTCCCCGGCGATCGAGGAGTCCAGGAAACCCATGCCGGACAACGCGAACAGGCACCGCAGCTGGACCTTCACCTCCAGCTCGCCGCCCGTCACCGTCAGCACCGCCTGGTCCATCAGCGACGCCGGCGGGGTGCCGTGCGGGCCGGCGTTGTCGCGGGCCAGCGTGACCCCGCGGTCGGCCAGGTCGGAGACCACGGCCACCGGCAGCTCGTCCACCAGCTGCCACCGCCCGGCCGCGGGCAGCTCGGCGTGCCACATCAGGTCGCGCGCCGGGCCGGGGTCCATCACCGGGCCGCCCACCACGGTCAGCGCGGCGAGCAGCTCGTTGCCCGACACCGTGATGTCGGACGGCGTGACGGTCCCCGCCACCGCGCGGGTGGCGAGGACCTCGAACGGCGTGGCGGTCCAGGCCTCGACGACGCCGTCTTCGCGCTGGCGCAGCCGCACGGACGTCTGCCCGTCGAGGCGCACCGCCCGCGCGACGAACGCGCCGAGCGTGTCGCGGTCGCCCGCGTCGGGGATGCGCAGCTCAGGCATCGGCGAACACTCGCTTCAGGAATTCGGTCTCCGGTGCTGTCAGCCGGCGCGGCCGCAGCTTGGTGGTGTCGTACGGGGCCAGCACCGTCTCGGCCGTGACGGCCACCGGGTCCGACTCCTCCGGTCCCGTGTGGACGCGGTAGGCCAGCGTGATGCTGGCCGCCCGCATCTCGGTGAGCGTGATCTCCACGCGCACCGGGGTGTCCGGCGCGACGACGATCGGCGTCCGGTAGTGCACGGCCAGCTTGACCACGACCACTCCCTTGGGCAGCTCGGTGAGCCCGGCCTTCACCGCCTCGCCGAACAGCACCGGGATCCGGGCCTCTTCGAGCAGCGTCACCATGTTGGCGTGGTTGACGTGCCCGTAGACGTCCATGTCCGACCAGCGCGGCCGGACCTGTGCAACATAGGTCACCGCACCGTGCTCCGGATCTGGCGGGCCGCCACCGACAGGGTCGCGAGGTCGAGCCGCCCGGACCGGGTGATGTCGTCGAGGGCCACGCGCGCCCGCGACAGCCTCGAGGCGTTGACCTTCTCCCACTGGGCGATCTTGTCGGCGGTCGCGACGTCCTCGTCGCTGTGGCGCAAGGCATCGAGCGTGATGGCGCGCAGCGAGCCGTACACGTCGTCGCGCAACGAGAGCCGCGCGAGGGCATGCCAGCGGTTACCGCGCTCCAGCGCGCTGATCTCGGTGAGCATCTTGTCGATCGCCAGGTGGTCGGACAGCGCGTAGTACAGGTCGGCGGTGTCGCCAGGGCGGTGCACGATGTCCAGGCCCACCTGCTGCTCGGCCAGCTCGGCGACCTCGACGACGTCGAGCAGGCCGTAGCTGTGCAGCAGCAACGCGATCCGCCGGGCCAGGTCCGCCGGCACGCCCTCGTCCACCAGGTCGGCGGCGCCCGCCTCCACGGACTCGCGCTCGCGGCCGCGCAGCAGGTCGCCCAGCCGCGGGACCAGCTCCGCGAGCACCGGGCCGAACCGGTTGATCTCGGCCAGCGGCGCGAGCGGCTGCGGCCGGTTGGTGAGGAACCAGCGCGCGGCCCGGTCGAGCAGCCGGCGCGTCTCCAGCACCATGCGGTCGGCCACCTCGGTGGACACCACGTTGTCCAGCGCGTCGATCTCGGCCCACAGCTTCGGCAGGTCGTAGACGTGCGTGACCACGGCGTACGCGCGGACCGCGTCGGTGGCGGTCGCGTTCATCTCCTCCATCAGGCGGAAGACGAACGAGATGCCGCCGCCGTCGACCAGCTCGTTGGTCACCAGCGTGGTGATGATCTGGCGGCGCAACGGGTGCTGGCCGATGGCCTCGGTGAAGCGCTCGCGCAGCGGCTTCGGGAAGTACTCCGGCAGCCGGCGCGCGAACACCTCGGAATCGGGCAGCTCGCTGGCCAGCAGCTCGTCCTTCAGGTCCAGCTTCACGTGCGCGAGCAGCGTCGCCAGCTCCGGCGAGCTGAGGCCCTCGCCCGCCTTGTCCAGCGCGCGGAACTCCGAAGAGCTGGGCAGTGCCTCCAGCTTGCGGTCGAACGCGCCGGCCGAGACGAGCGCCGCGACCTGCCGCGCGTGCACCGACACCATCGGCCCGGCGTGCGCCCGGCTGACGCCGAGCACCGCGTTCTGCCGGTAGTTGTCGGCGAGCACCAGATCGGAGACCTCGTCGGTCATCTCCTCCAGCAGCTCGTTGCGCTGCGCCTGCTCCAGCCCGCCGGTGGCGACCAGGTGGTCCAGCAGGATCTTGATGTTGACCTCGTGGTCGGAGCAGTCGACGCCGGCCGAGTTGTCGAGCGCGTCGGTGTTGATCTTGCCGCCGGCGCGGGCGAACTCGATCCGGCCGAGCTGGGTCAGGCCGAGGTTGCCGCCTTCGCCGACCACCTTGGCGCGCAACTGGTTGCCGTTCACGCGCAGCGCGTCGTTGGCCTTGTCGCCGGCCGCCGCGTTCGACTCCGATTCCGCCTTGACGTACGTGCCGATGCCGCCGTTCCAGAGCAGCTCCACCGGGGCCAGCAGGATCGCCTGCATCAGGTCCATCGGGGCCATCGCGGTGACGCCCTCGGCGAGCCCCAGCGCCACGCGCACCTGCGGGCTGACCGGGATCGTCTTGGCCGAGCGCGGGTAGATGCCGCCGCCCTCGCTGATCAGCGAGCGGTCGTAGTCGTCCCACGAGCTGCGCGGCAGGTCGAACAACCGGCGCCGCTCGGCGTAGGACGAGGCCGCGTCCGGGTTCGGGTCGAGGAACACGTGCATGTGGTTGAACGCGGCCACCAGGCGGATGTGCTCGGACAGCAGCATGCCGTTGCCGAAGACGTCGCCCATCATGTCGCCGATGCCGACCACGGTGAAGTCTTCGGTCTGGGTGTCCGTGCCCAGCTCGCGGAAGTGCCGCTTCACGCTCTCCCACGCGCCCTTGGCGGTGATGCCCATGGCCTTGTGGTCGTAGCCGACGGAGCCGCCGGAAGCGAACGCGTCGCCCAGCCAGAAGCCGTACTGCGCGGACACCTCGTTCGCGATGTCGGAGAACTTCGCGGTGCCCTTGTCCGCCGCCACCACGAGGTAGCTGTCGTCCGCGTCGTGGCGTACCACGTCCGGCGCCGGGACCTCGCGGCCCTCGACCCGGTTGTCGGTGAGGTCGAGCAGGCCGGAGATGAACATCCGGTAGCAGGCGATGCCCTCGGCCAGCTGCGCGTCACGGTCCATGCCCGCGTCGCCGGTCGCCGCCGGCGGCCGCTTCACGACGAAGCCGCCCTTCGCGCCCACCGGCACGATAACCGCGTTCTTCACCGCCTGCGCCTTGACCAGGCCGAGCACCTCCGTACGGAAGTCCTCACGGCGGTCGGACCAGCGCAGGCCGCCGCGCGCGACCTCGCCGAAGCGCAGGTGCACACCTTCGACCCGCGGCGAGTACACGAAGATCTCGAACTTCGGCCGCGGCTCCGGCAGCTCCGGCACGCCGCTCGGGTCGAGCTTGATCGCGAGGTACGGCCGCAGGCCGCCCTCGGCGTCGGTCACGTGGTAGCTCGTGCGCTGCGTCGCGTTGATGACCGCCATCAGCCGGCGCAGGATGCGGTCCTCGTCGAGGCTGGTGACCTCGTCGATCATCGCGGTGATCTCGCCGACGAGCACCTCTTCGCGCGTCGATCGGTCCACATCGGACAGTTGCGGGTCGCAGCGCGCCTCGAACAGGTTCAGCAGCCGGGTGGCCACCTCGGTGTGCTTGAGCACGGTGTTCTGGATGTAGGCCTGGGAAAACGGGCTCCGCGCCTGCTGCAGGTACCGCGAGTAGGCGCGCAGCACGGCGGCCTGCCGCCAGGTGAGCCCGGCGCGCAGCACCAGGCCGTTGAAGCCGTCCACCTCGGCGTCGCCCTGCCACGCCGCGCGGAACGCGTCCTGGAACCGCTCGCGCAGCTCGGTGACGGCCGCGTCGCTCGACTCGCCGAGGGCCTGCGGCTCGATGCGCAGGCCGAAGTCGTAGATCCAGCTGGCTCCGCCGTCTTCGCGGAACAGCTCGTACGGGCGCTCGTCGACGACCTCGACGCCCATCACCTGCAGCACCGGAAGCACCTTCGACAGCGTGACGCCCTCGCCGCGCAGGTAGAGCTTGAAGCGGCGCTCTCCCGGCTCGGCGTCGGACGACAGGTAGAAGGACAGCGCGAGGTCGCCTTCGTCGTTCAGCGTGTCGAGGCGGCGCAGGTCGGCCAGCGCCTCCGCGGCGGTGAAGTCCTCCTTGTAGGCCTCCGGGAACACCGCGGCGAACCGCTGTCCCTGGTCGACCGCGGACTCCTCGCCCATCATGCCGATCGGCTGGCCGTCGCCCGCGCGCTCGCGCCGCTCGGCCAGGATCGCCTCGACCATCCGGTCGTCCCAGCCGCGCATCACGGAGTTCAGCCGCTCCTGGATCCGGGTGGTGTCCGGGTCGACGCGGTGCGCCGGGTCCGTGTGCACGATGAAGTGCACCTGCGCCAGGACGAACTCGCCGATCCGGGCGCTGTACTCGAGCTGGGTGCCTTCGAGCTCTTCGAGCAGCACCTCCTGCATCGCCAGCCGCGAACGCGTGGTGTACCGGTCCAGCGGCAGGTAGACCAGGCAGGAGTAGAAGCGGCCGTACGGGTCGCGGCGCAGGAACAGCCGCAGCCGGCGGCGGTCCGACAGCGTGATCGCGCCCGTGGTGGTCGCGTACAGCGAGTCGGTGTCCGCGGAGAACAGGTCCGCGCGCGGCCAGTTCTGCAGCACCTCCAGCATGCGCTGGCCGGAGAAGGACTCCATCGGGAAGCCGGCGCGGTGGATCACCTCGCGCACGCGCTTGGACACCACCGGGATGTCGAGCACGTTCTCGTGCAGCGCGGTGGTGGTGAACATGCCGAGGAACCGGTGTTCCCCGGTCACGTTGCCCTGCTCGTCGAACGTCTTCACGCCGACGTAGTACGGGTACACCGGCCGGTGGACCGTCGAGGGCGCGCTGGCCTGGGTGAGCACCAGCAGCGACGGCGCGAGGGCGTTCACCGAGTTGTCCGGGCCCGCGGTGAGGCTGCGGGCGGCGAGGCTGTCCTGGCGCAGCACGCCGAGGCCCGAGGCCAGCACGGCGCGCAGGGCGGGCTCGTCGGAGTCCGGGCTCGGGTTGTCCACCAGCTCGTAACGGCGGTAGCCGAGGAAGGTGAAGTGGCCGTCGGCGAGCCAGCGCAGCAGCCGGGAGCCCTCTTCGACCTCGTCCGCGGGCAGCTTCGGCGGCGCCTGCTCCAGCGACTCGGCGACGGCGCAGGCGGTCTGGCCCATCTTGTCGGCGTCTTCGACGACCTCGCGGACGTCGCCCAGCACCGAGGACAGCCGGTTGTCCAGCTCACGCGCCCGGTTCGGGTCGGTGACCAGGTCGATCTCGACGTACATCCACGATTCGGCGGCCGACATCGCGGGCGGGTCGGCGGGGTCGGCGTCCGGGTGCAGGCCGATCAGCTCGCCGGTGACGTCGCGGCTGACCACGACGATCGGGTGCACGATGCGCTGTACCTGCACGCCGTCCCGCGCGAACTCGGCGGCGACGCTGTCCACGAGGTACGGCATGTCGTCCGTGACCACCTGGACGACGGTCGCCTCCCGCGTCCAGCCGTCCTCGGCCGTGGACGGGTTGAGCAGCCGCACGGCGGGCCGCCCGGGGATGCGCTGCTTCGCGAGCTGCAGGTGCGACCGCACCGCACCGACCAGCGCGACCGGATCGTCGCCGACGATCTCCTCCGGCGGGATGTGCCGGTAGTAGAGCCGGATGAGGTCACCGATCTCCGGTGCCTGCGCGGCCGCGGCGGCGATCAGCTCGTCGCGGCTCTGCTCCGGGCTGGTAGAGCGGCGCTGGCCGCCGGACTCGGGGCCGACATCGGTTCCGGGCGGGGACGAGACTCCCGTCGAGCTCATTTGAGGCAACTCTCCACTGTGCGAGATATTAGGTCGGCGAGATCGAGACCAATCCGACACCTCATCGTGCCGGACCACCCCACCCTAATCCGCCCCCGTCGGGCGCCTCGCAAAGACCGGCAAGTTGTCCACACTTCGGTTTGCCCTTGTCCCGGCTGGGGATAACGCCTGATCGGTCAAGCTACCGGCGAGTCCGTGACACCCGTTCACCGCTCGAACCCCTTGGCCCGTCCGGTGCCCGCCCGCCGCGGCCGGTGACCTAGGGGCTTCGTAATCGGTTCAGTCAAAACAAGACTGCGCGGTCCCGCCACCGAAACCGCGAAAGGTTGCCTCCCCGCGGTGCGAGGATTACCACACCGAAACCGCCCGAACCGGCTCCCCGGTGGGCACTGGACCGGGGTCCGAGACGCTCCGGACGTCAGTCCACGGACCCGTTCCGCTTGCCGTCCCGCCCGGCCGAGTGCCCGTTCACCGAACGCCGCTGCTCGTCCTGCGACCCGAGCTTCTTCACCAGCGCCGCCGCACTGGCCGTGCCGGCCTGATGCTCGGCCAGCGCCCGCGCCAGCAGCTCCGCGAGCCCGGCGTCCGGCGGCGGCTCGTCCTCCGCGATCGCCCGGGCGTAGCTCTCCGGGAACGGCTGGGCCGTGGGCGTCCAGCTGTCGAAGTCCTCGAGCGGGTCGAGCGACGGCGGCATCCGCAGCCGGGGCAGCCACGGCTCGGCGGCGGCTTCTTCTTCGGTCAGCTCGGGCCGGGGCGGCGGGGCGAGGTCGGGCCGCTCCCGCTTCCACGGCGGGTCGGCCTCGGCCGCTGCCCCGGCGGCGACCGCCTGTGTTTCGGGGACGGGCTCGGCCGTCCGCGCGACGTCCTCGTGCGTCCCGGACTCGTCCGCCCGGCGACGGCCGCCGCCACCGGAGCCGGCACCGCCGGAGATGCCGAGCCGGTCGAGCACCGACCGCGCGGCCACGGACCCGTGCTCGGAGTCGTGCCGCGTCTTGCGGCTGCCCTGGACCTCCCGCCGGGCGCGTTCCTCGCGTGCCCACTCGTCGCTCTCCCAGAGCGGCGCGGCGGTCTCGTCGGCGGGCGCCGGGGCCAGCGCCAGTTCGGGCAGGATGTCCGACAGGTCCGGCATCGCCAGCGACAACCGCGCCGGCTCCGGCGGCGCGGCCGGGGCTTGGACGACCGGGGGTGCGACCGGGGCTTCGTATGCTCGCGCCGGGGCTTCGACCGGCGTTTCCACCGGCGCCTCAACGGGTTCGGGCGCAGCTGGCCGCCGGTACGTCTCAACGGGTTCCGGCGCGGCAACCACCTCGGGCCGCCGGAACGGCTTCACCCAGCCCGGCAACGCCGCGGGCTTGGCCTCGGCCGCGCGCCGGCCCGCCACGTCCTCCTGACGACGCCGCCCACCGCTCGACGCGGCTTCACCACGGCGTTCAGTGCTCTCTTGCCGCGCGCTCTCTTGCCGCGCGCTCTCTTGCCGCTGCGGGCTCGCGGGCCGCGACTCGGTCTCCGGCCGCCGCTCGACGCCGTTTGCCGCGCGCCGGTCCGCGTCCTCTTGGCGCCGCTTGCCACCGGACGTGGCCGTCCGGCTCTCGGCGGCCTCCGCCCGCGACCCCGCGACGGGCTGCGATTCCCTTGTCCCAGCAGCGTTCTCGCGCGTTTCGACAACGCGCTCCGGCTTCCGCGCGACGGGTTCCGCCTGCCGCGGCGACGCCGGGGCGTCCGGTAGGTCGCGGATCGCGGGGAAAACCGCGGTCTGCTCGGCCTCGCGCTCCCCGCCCGTCCGCCCGAAGGACCAGGACGGCGTTGTGCTCGCGGGCTCAGGCTCGGTGGGCGCCGGCAGTTCGACGGGCGCCTCCGGCACCGATCCCGCAGCGGTGAAGTACGCCGTCTCGCCCTCGGGTTCGGGAGCGGGCCGGGACCGGCCGTGCCGTGTCAGCTCGGCCGGCCGCATGAATGTCGTGGTGTCGTCGTCCCGCAAGGGTTCCACCGCGATCGGCACGGGACGCGACGGCGGCGCGACGGCCAGCACGTCGTCGAGGTCCACGGCCGCCAGGGTGTCCGCGCCGAACTCGCCCGCGAGCAGCCCGCAGGCCTGCCGTCGCGACCGCGAGTGCAGGTGCTCCGCGGCGCGAGAACGGTGCAGGCACGCGATCGCCTCCTCCGCCCGGCCGAAGCGCTCCTCGATCTGCGAAAGCTCCAGCCACAGCCGCGCGGTGACGGCGTGCAGGCCGTGCCGCTCGGTGCTCGCGACGGCCTCTCGCACAAGCTCCGTCGCTGCCTCGCCCGCGCCGGCGGGCAGGTGGATCCGGGTCGCCACGGCCAGGCGGAGCCAGCTCGCGGGCGCGACCCCCGCGGCGCGCACCGGCTCCGCGAGCGTCGGCTGCGCGATCTCCAGCGCCATCTCGGCGTCACCGCGGTCCAGCAGCGTGCTCACCAGCTGCAGCACGAGCCGGACGCGGACCAGGCCGCCGTCGTCCTCGGGCCGGTCCATCTTCTCCAGGAAGCCGAGCCCGGTGCGGGCGGCGTCGGCGGCCGCGGTGAGGTCGCCGTGCCGGCGGCGGTGCGCGGCGGTTCCGTTACGCAGCAACGCCCGGACCAGCAGCCGGGTGTCGGCGTCGAGCGAGTCGTCGTTCTGCACCAGCCGGTCGGCCTCGACGAGCACCCGGTCCAGCTCCGGCTTACGGCCGAACTGTGCCAGGCAGCCCACGAGATGGCACAGCGCTTCCGCACGATGCACCGGCGAAACCACGGGGTCCGACAAAACCGGGCGCAGCGCGGCGATCCCGGTCAACGGCGTGCCGAGGCTGCGCGCGCACACCGCGAGGTCGATCCGCAGCCGCGCGGCGATGTCGCCGTACCCGGCGTGCTCGGCCGCGCGCAGAGCCGCGACCGCGCGGCCGACCGTCGAAGGCCGTGAGCCGATCCGCACGCGCGCCGACACCACCAGGCTTTCGGCGCGGATCCACTGCTCGTCCGCCCCGGCGGCCTCGGCGAGCGCAGCGGCGCGCTCACCGAGCACCAGAGCCAGTTCCGGGGCACGCAGGTGCAGTGCGTCCGCCCGCTCGATCAGCCGCCCGACCGCGGAAAGGGTCCCGCCCCCGGCAACGGCGGAGCGCCCGCCCACGGATGCGGGCGAGCTCGACCGGTTGTGCCTGCTGGCTTCCACGCGGGACCCCGCCTCCCCTTAGTCGCGGGTCAGCTTGCGGTGGGTGACCCGGTGCGGGCGCGCGGCCTCGGCGCCGAGGCGCTCGACCTTGTTCTTCTCGTAGCCCTCGAAGTTGCCCTCGAACCAGAACCACGAGGCCGGGTTCTCGTCCGTGCCCTCCCAGGCCAGGATGTGCGTCACGACCCGGTCGAGGAACCACCGGTCGTGCGAAATCACCACGGCGCAGCCGGGGAACTGTTCGAGCGCGTTCTCCAGCGAGCCCAGGGTTTCGACGTCCAGGTCGTTCGTCGGCTCGTCCAGCAGGATCAGGTTTCCGCCCTGCTTGAGCGTCAGCGCCAGGTTCAGCCGATTGCGCTCACCACCGGAGAGCACGCCCGCCGGCTTCTGCTGGTCCGGGCCCTTGAAGCCGAACGCGCTGACGTACGCGCGCGAAGGCATTTCGGTCTGCCCGACGTGGATGTAGTCGAGCTTGTCCGAGACGACCTCCCACACCGTCTTCTTCGGGTCGATCCCGGCGCGGTTCTGGTCCACATAGGACAGCTTGACCGTCTCGCCGATCTTGACCGTGCCGTCGTCCGGCTGCTCGAGCCCCACGATGGTCTTGAACAGCGTGGTCTTGCCGACGCCGTTCGGGCCGATCACGCCGACGATGCCGTTGCGGGGCAGGTCGAACGACAGCCCGTCGATGAGCACCCGGCCGTCGAAGCCCTTGCGCAGCTTCTCGACGTCGACCACGACGCTGCCCAGCCGCGGGCCCGGCGGGATCTGGATCTCCTCGAAGTCGAGCTTGCGGTGCTTGTCGGCCTCCGCCGCCATCTCCTCGTAGCGGTCGAGCCGCGAGCGGGACTTGGTCTGGCGGGCCTTGGCGTTGGACCGCACCCACTCCAGCTCGGTGCGGAGCCGCTTGGCGAGCTTGGCGTCCTTCTTGCCCTGGACCTCGAGCCGCTCGCGCTTCTTCTCCAGGTAGGTGGAGTAGTTGCCCTCGTAGCCGACGACGCGGCCGCGGTCGAGCTCCATGATCCACTCGGCCACGTTGTCCAGGAAGTACCGGTCGTGGGTCACGGCCAGCACGGCGCCGGCGTACTTCATCAGGAACTGCTCCAGCCACAGCACGCTCTCCGCGTCCAGGTGGTTGGTGGGCTCGTCGAGCAGCAGCAGGTCGGGCGCGGACAGCAGCAGCTTGCACAGCGCGACCCGGCGGCGCTCACCACCGGAGAGGTGGGTGACGGCGTCGTCCGCAGGCGGGCAGCGGAGGGCGTCCATGGCCTGCTCGACGGTCGAGTCGAGTTCCCAGGCGTCCGCGTGGTCCAGCTCCTCCTGGAGCTGTCCCATCTCCTCCATCAGCGCGTCGCTGTAGTCGGTCGCCATCAACTCGGCGATCTCGTTGTAGCGGTCGAGCTTGACCTTGACGTCGCCGAGCCCCTCCTCGACGTTCTGCCGGACCGTCTTCTCCTCGTTCAGCACCGGCTCCTGCATGAGGATGCCGACGCTGGCGCCCGGCTGGAGGAACGCTTCGCCGTTGCTGGCCTGCTCGATCCCCGCCATGATCTTGAGAACGGTGGACTTACCGGCACCGTTCGGACCCACCACGCCGATCTTGGCGCCGGGGTAGAACGCGGTGCTGACGTCGTCGAGGATGACCTTGTCCCCGACGGTCTTGCGCACCTTCTTCATGGTGTAGATGAACTCGGCCATACAAGCGATCGTAGAGTGGCCCGTTCCGCGGCTCGACGGCGGTCACCGTGGTACTACCGACGGTCACACCCAGATCACGCGGACGGCATCATCGCCCGGCGTGTCTCACTCGACTCGCTTGCCGTCGGCGAGGTTCTTCAGCATCGCGTTGTACGCCGCGAGTTCCTCGCCGCCGGTGTTCTCCTCGCGCCGGTCCTTGCGCTTGGCCTCGCGCTCGTCGGCGCGCGCCCACTGCACCAGCAGCGCGATCAGCACCAGCAGCACGGGCACCTCGCCCGAGGCCCACGCGATGCCGCCGCCGAGGCGCTGGTCGGTGAGCAGGTCGCCGACCCACGGCAGGCGCAGCTGCGAGTAGAAGGTCTGGCCGATCACGGTCTGCATGTTCATCAGGATCACGCCGAAGAACGCGTGGAACGGCATGGCGGCGAACATCATCCCGAGCCGCCCGATCGGCGGGATCCGCCGCGGCGCCTGGTCGACGCCGATCACCGGCCAGTAGAAGACGTACCCGGCGAGCAGGAAGTGCGCGTTCATCGCCAGGTGCGCCCAGTGGTAGTTCAGCGCGGAGTCGAACAGGCCGGAGAAATACAGCGCGTAGAACGATCCGACGAACAGCAGCAACGCGACGATCGGGTGCGTCAGGAACCGCGAGACGGGCGAGTGCACGGCCGCCAGGAGCCACTCTCGCGGCCCCGGAGGCGCTTCGCGGCCCGCGGCGGGCAGGGCTCGCAGCGCGAGCGTCACGGGGCCGCCCAGCACCAGCAGCACCGGCGCGACCATGGACAGCATCATGTGGCTGCCCATGTGCACGCTGAACATCGCCGGCGAGTAGCGGCCGATGCCCGAGGACGTCGCGAACAGGATCACCAGGCAGCCGGCGAGCCAGGCGACGAGCCGCCCGACCGGCCAGGCGTCGCCGCGCTTGCGCAGCCGCCACACGCCCGCCAGGTACAGCCCGGCGAGCACGATCGCGGCGGTCCCGTAGACGAGGTCGAAGCGCCAGTCGGTGAGCAGGCGCCAGAACGTCGGGGCGCCGTCGAGGTTGTAGCCGATCAGCAATTCGGTGGTGGAGGGCTGGGTGACCGCGTCGGCCGGCGGTGGCGTCCGCGCCAATCCGGAGGCCAGGCCGATCGTGACGAACATGATCAGCACCTCGACCGCCGCGAGCCGGAGCAGCTGGCTGCCGCCCTCGCCGTTGACCAGCCCGGCGACGCCGCGGCGACGCTGCTGGTGGCCGAAAACTCCGAGCAGCAGCAACGCGACCGTCTTCGCGACGACGAGCAGGCCGTAGTCGGTGGTCAGCAGATCGCCGAGGTTGATCCGCACCAGCGCGTTGATCACGCCGGAGATCGCCATCACGATCCAGCACACCAGCGCCATCCGGGAGAACCGCTTCGCGGCGAGCGTCAGGTGGTTGCCGCGGCGCCAGCCGAGGGCGAGCAGGGCGACCAGCCCGCCGACCCACAGCGAGGCGGCGACCAGGTGGTACAGCAGGCTGTTGGTGGCCATGTCGTGCGAGCCGCCGCTCGCGGAGTGGCCGGTGACGGCGACCGGGATCAGCCCGGCGACGGCGACGAAGAACAGCACCGTCGTCCAGCCCCACGTCAGCACGAGCCGGCAGCCGAGGGCGAGCAGGACCGCGATCAGCGCCGTCCACAGCCAGGCCTTCGGCTGCTCGATCGCGTCGACCAGGTCCAGGAGTGTCTGGGGCGAAAGGACTTCCCCGAACGGCTTGCCCGCGCCGTCGGCCGCCGTGAACGCCACCGAAAGCAGCGCGGCGGCGAACCAGACCCACGCGGCGATCCCCGCGGTGCGCACCGCGGCGTACCCCTCGGGCCCGAGCGTGCCGGACTTCTGCGGGGGGACCAGGAACGCGGCCAGCAGCAGCGCGCCGATGCAGACGACCGACGCGGCCTCCGAGAGCACCCGCACGACCGTGATGCCGTAGCGGGTGACCAGCCCGGGGTCGGGCAGCCCCGCGATGAGGTAGCCGGCTCCACCGGTGAGAGCGACCAGTCCCACCGCGATGAGGGCGGCGAGGAGCACCCCGACCGACAGCAGCGGCAGGACGCTCGCCCGGCGCTGGGCAGGCAGTTCCGGTTTCGTCACGGCATCCGAGGGCACCTCACGAGACTAGGCCGGGCCGCATCCGGCCGGAACGGGGGTGCGCGCGGGCATGATGGGCTTTGTGCGGATCATCCTGCTACGTCACGCCGAGTCGCTCGGGAACGTGGACGAACTGGCCTATACCCGGATTCCCGACCACGCCATCCCGCTCACCGAAGCCGGTCGAGAGCAGGCCCATGAGGCCGGCCCGGCGATCCGGCAACTGCTGCGCGGCGAGCGCCCGGCCGTCTATCTGAGCCCGTACCTGCGCACCCGCGAAACGTTCGCGCTGCTGGACATCGAGGGCGCGTGCGAGCGCGTGACCCAGGAGCCGCGGCTGCGTGAGCAGGACTGGGGCAACCTGCAGGACCCGGACGAGCAGGAGGTCCAGCGGCAGCGGCGGGACGAGTTCGGGCACTTCTTCTACCGCCTGCCCTACGGCGAGTCGGGCGCGGACGTCGACGACCGCGTCGCCGGATTCCTCGCGGACCTGTCCAGGAGCGGCGAAGATCACCCCGGGACTGTGCTGATCGTCTCCCACGGGCTCACGCTGAGGCTGTTGTGCCGGCGGCTGTTCGGCTGGAGCGTCGAGCTGTTCGAGTCGCTGTCCAATCCGCACACGTGCGAGTACCGCGTGCTGGAGTCGGACGGCCGCAAGTGGCGGCTGGACCGGCCGTTCGCGCAGTGGCGCGAATCACCCGACGGGGAGACGCAAGGCTAGAGGTGCACGCAGCCGGACGCGGGTGCCCTCGCCAGGCGCCGAGTCGATTGTCGCGTCGCCGCCGATTTCGGTGAGCCGACCGACGATCGAATGCTCGATGCCGAACCCGTGCCGGCGGCTGTCCGGGCGGAAACCCGTGCCGTGGTCGCGAATCGTGACGCTCACGCCGTCGCGTCTCGCCTCGACGGAGACGACCGCGCGGCGCGTGCCCGAGTGCTTGAGCGTGTTTCGCAGGGCTTCGCGCGCGGCGCCGTGCAACGTGTCCACGGTGGCTTCGGGCAGGTCGCCGAGCGCCGAGAGTTCAACGACTTCCGCGGCCAGGCCGTCCGCCGCGAGTTCCGCGGTCAGCGCGCGCAGCCGTTGTACGAGGCCCGCGGGTGAGGTGTCGTCGAGGCTGTCGAGGCTGAGGCGCAGGCGCAGCGCGTGCTCACGCGCGGTCCGGCGCACCCGGTCGAGGCTGCCGACGGGGTCGACGACGTCCGCGGGCGCGGGCAGCGCGAGCGACTCCATCACCTGCAGCACGGTGTCGTGGACGGCGCGCCGGTGCCGTTCGCGCTCCGCCGCCCGGCCGCGGCGCTCCCCGACGCCGAGTGCGAACCAGGCCGCCCCGCCGAGCAGGACGAGCACAGCCGCTGCCGCGATGGCCACCGTCACGAGTCCCCTCCCCCAAACCAACCTGAAATGGCGGTCTTCGCGCATTCATCTCAGTTTATGGCGAAGTCAGCTTGCCCCGGCAGGCGTGGGGTGTCAACGGGGTCAGGCGGAGGCTGTGACCTCTTCGTGACGCCGGGCGCGCACGGCGGCCAGCGCGGCCGGGACGATCAGCGCGGCGATCAGGGCGACCACCAGGAACGAGACGCTGAACGACGTCGCCTGCGCGATCCCGCCGATCAGCGGCGGACCGGCGAGGAAGCCGGAGTAGGCCACCGTGGAGACGAAGGCCAGCTCACGCTCGCCCCCGCCGCCGTCGGCCCGTTTCCCCGCGCTGCCGGCCAAGCTGAGCGCCAGCGGGAAGGCCGCGGCGAGCCCGGCCCCGGCGAGCGCGAAGCCGACGTACGCGAACGCGGCGGGCGTGAAGACCGCGGCGCAGACCAGGCCGAGTGCGGCGACGCCGGCCCCGGCCGCGAGGGAGCGCGTGGCGCCGAAGCGCTCCTGGCTCCACGCGCCGCCGAGCCGGGCCAGTGCCATCGCCAGCGAGAAGCCCGAATAGGCCAGCGCGGCGGCACCCTGGCCGACCCCGTGGGCGGTGACCATCAGCAGGGCGGACCAGTCGGAGCTGGCGCCTTCCGCGATCGCCGAGCACAGCGCGATGGAGGCGAGCAGCCACAGCGCGGGACGGCGGATCGCGGCCTTCGCCGGTGCCGTCGCCTTGGTCTCGCGCGGCGGCCGGTCCCCCGGCACGGCCTTGAGCACCACCGCGAGCACGACAACCGCCCCGGCCGCGGCCACGCTCAGGTGCCGCGCGGGCGACCAGTCGTGCCCGGCGGCCAGCCCGGCCAGCAGCGAGCCGGCGAGCGCGCCGAAGCTGAACCCGGCGTGCAGCGTCGGCATCACCGCCTTGCCGGTGCGGCGTTCCACGGCCACGCCGGCGATGTTCATGGCGACGTCCAGCGCGCCGACTCCGGCGCCCAGCACGAAGAGCGCGCCGGCGAGCAGCACGACCGACGGGGCGAAGCCGACCAGTGCGAGGGCCGCGGCGGCGACCAGCGTGCTGCCCGCGACGGCCGCGCGGGCGCCGTAGCGTTCGGTCAGCCGGCCGGAAATCGGTGCGCCGCAAAGCATTCCGACGCTGGCGCCGAGCAGCGCGAGCCCGAAGACGCCGGGCTCCGCGTGCACGTGCGCGGCGATGGCGGGGGTGCGCGGCGCCCACGAACCGAGTGCGGCGCCGTTGAGCGCGAACACCGCGAACACCGCCGTCCGGTCGCGCATCTCGCCGTCCTCTCTGCCGGGAGCCGTTGGCCCAGAATGACTTAAGCGCTTCAGCATGTCCAGGGCGCGCTATGCTCCGCCGATGACGAGCACCCGGCGACGGCGACCGACGCTGGACGACGTCGCGGAGGCGGTCGGGGTGTCGCGCGCGACCGTTTCCAACGCCTACAACCGGCCCGACCAGCTCTCCGCGCAACTGCGCCAGCAAGTGCTGCGCGCGGCCAAGGAACTGGGCTACCCGGGGCCGAACCCGACGGCGCGCAGCCTCGCCACGAGCCGGACCGGCGCGATCGCGTTCCTGCTGGACTCGTCGCTGTCGGCGGCGTTCTCGGACCCGGCGCTGTCGGTGACCCTGGACGCGCTGGCGAAGGCCGTCGACCCGACCGGGCACGCCCTGCTGCTCCTGCCCGGCGCCGAGGCGCAGAGCGGGCCGCCCGCCGAGCGGGTGCTGGCGGCGCAGGCGGACATCGCCGTGGCGTATTCGCTGGCCGACGGGACGCCCGCGCTGGACGCCGTGCACGACCGCGTCCTGCCGCTCGTGGTGATCGACCAGCCGCTGCTGCCGGAGACGGCCCGGGTGGGCTGCGACGACCGGGGCGGTGCCGCGCTGGCCGCCCGGCACCTGCTGGAGCTGGGGCACCGCCGGTTCGCGGTCCTGTCGGCGCCGCGGCTGTCGTCCGACGGGCCGTCGGGCCTGGAGTCCGCGCGGGCCAGCTCGTTCCACGGCACGCGCGAACGTCTGGCGGGCTACCTGGAGACGCTGGCCGAGGCCGGGGTGACGGACGTCGCCGTGTCGGAGGCGCCGTGGCTGTCGGCGGACAACGCGGCGGCCAGCGCCGCTTCACTGCTACGCGGCTCTCCCCGGCCGACCGCGCTGCTGTGCATGTCGGACCAGTTGGCGCTGGCGGCCGTCGCCGCGGCCCGGCAGCTGGGGCTGCGCGTGCCGGAGGACGTCTCCGTGGTGGGCTTCGACGACATCCCGCAGGCGGCCTGGGCGGACCCGCCGCTCACCACCGTCCGCCAGGACCTGGCCGGCAAGGGCCGGATCGCGGGCGAGCTGGTCCTGCACCTGCTCGACGACGGCGCCCCGCCCCCACCCGTCCAGCTGCCCGTCTCGCTGATCCGGCGTGACAGCACCGCGCCCGTTTAGCAATACCGTTCACCGATTTGTGGACAACCGGGTCCCATTCGAGCGACGGAAAACTACTTGTCCACAGACGTAGGAATGCGGGCAGACAAATCCCCCACCACCCGGCATCGTGGAAACCACACATTCCGCGGCGGCCCTCCCGGCCGCCCGAAGAGGGGGAGTTCCCATGATGTTCCGCCGACTGCTGCCTGCCCTGCCTTCACTACCGTCGTTGCCTTCACTGCCTTCGCTGCCGTCCCGCCGCCCGCACCTGCCGGCCCGGTTGCCGCGCGTCCTCCTTCTGGCCACAGCAGGCCTTCTGGCCGGTTCGGGCATCGCCCAGGCCGCACCATCCCCGGTTACGGCATCCGCTCCCGCGCAAAACAGCTCTACCGCCACTCTGTCCGTCGGCGACCCAGCCTGCACAGCCGGTGAATTCTGTCTCTGGTCCGAGGAGTCCTACGCGGGCGACACCCGGCATTTCGACCTCCGCACCAGCAACCCGAGTGACTGCATTCCCTTGCCCGAGGGATTCGAATCCCATTCCTTCGTGAACCACATGACACGCGACGTCACCATCTACCAAGGCGAAGACTGCACGACCGAGGGAGATTTCCACACCTATCCGGGTGGCGGCACTTACGTTCCGCAGTCCCCGTTCGTGGTCCGCGCCATCAAGATCTGGGAATGACCCCCGACCGGGCCCGCCGAACCGGCTAGCTCCAGGCCGAGTCGACTCGCAGCCGATCGCCGGACCCAGGGGCCGCATCCCCAGCGGCCCCGGCCCGTGGACGCACCGCCGCCCGGTGCGTCCACGGGCTCCCACCAGCCTCCCGGGGCGCCGTCCCCTGTTCTGTCCCCCATCGGCGCCCCGGGAGCCCTGCGCCATCGCCGCAGGTCACGACGTCTGCGCGCCCGCTGGCCCTGCACCTGCAGCGTCAGGTCCGCGCCCGCAGCTCCGGCGTGTGCCTTGCAGCCTCAGGTCTGCGCTTGCAGCTCGAGCGTGTGCCTGCAGCCTCAGGTCTGCCTGTGCCCGCAGCTCAGCAACACCCACCGCTCCGCCGACAACGATGGCAGCAGCCTCACCAGCAACGACGCCCGCCGCTTCACCGTCGCCCTGCCACAAACCCCGCCCACGCCCACAGCGCCGCGCACAGGTTGCAAGTCCCGCCAACGCAGAACCAAGCCACCACGTGGTCCGCCCGGCCACGAACCAACACGCCACCCGCCAACGCCGGCGAACGACCTTCACACCAGCCGTCCGCGCTCCGCCTGCCCAGCGGCAACCACCGACCCCACCAGTCCCGTGCCGACGACGTCGCAAGAACCCCGCAAATCCGTCACCGAAGACCTGAAACGATTCGACGGTGTCGAGCGATCGAGAGGATGGTGACGTCTAAGCTGCCGGTGCTGGAGATCGGCAACCGTCGTCGACCGGGCCCTCGTAGCTCAGCTGGATAGAGCAAGAGCCTTCTAATCTCTAGGTCGCAGGTTCGAGTCCTGCCGGGGGCACCACCAGGGAAAACGCTGTGCGCGCGCCGCGCACAGCGTTCCCGCAGCGAGAAGTCTCCCTGCACAGCCGTCCGCCCGCGCCCGCGTTCGCGGCAGCCCACAATGGACGGCCGCCCGTCCCGTCCACACCACACCGGGCACGGGAAGACGGATCCGTGAAGCGGCCGAATGGTCCAACAATCCTGCCCCGAGTTCCACTTGAGACAAGCTTGTTACCTCACGCGCGAAACGCCCGCCCAGTCGTCCAGACCACCCACCCGAGACGACTTGATCACACCCAGCCACAACCACCCTCAGCACCGGCACGATCCACCGCCACCGCCACCGCCGACCACCGACCACCGACCACCGACCACCGACCACCGACCGAGGCTCAGCCACCGCCGCGGCCGACCGCACACACCACAACCCCTCGTGCAGGCGACCGCTGACCGAACGGTGCCCTGCAGGCAACCGCCCGCGCAGGCTCCCCGCACGGCCAGTCCGCTCACCGGACGCTGCCCGTGCGGCCAGCCGCTCGATCACCGCTCCCCGTGCAGCCGGTCGCTCGCTCACACCGCCCACGCAGCCAGCCGCCCCACCCCGCCCATGCCGCCCGCCCGGGTGTGGCGCCCGGTCGCCCGCATGCCCACCAGTCGCGCGACCAGCCGCCTACTCGGCCAACGCCGCCCCCGCAGCCAGCCGCCCGCCGAACACCATCCGCACGGCCGCCAGTCGCCTCACACCACCTACGCGGCCAGTCGCCTACATCACCTGTGCAGCCGGTCGCCCACACCGCCACACCATCCGCGCAGCCGGGTCGCCCGCACCGCCCACGTCGCCCGCACCGCCCACGTCGCCCGCGCAGCCACCCGCTCGGCCAACGCCGCCCCCGCGGCCAGCCGCCCGCCGAACACCATCCGCGCAACCAGTCGCCCGCGCCCCGCCAGTCGCCCGCATTGCCCGCGCCCCGCCAGCCGCCCACATTGCCCGCGCCCCGCGCGACCAGTCGCTCGCTCAACACCGTCCGCGTGGCCAGTCGCTCATCTGCCCGCCTGCGGGCAGCCGCTCGCCCAGCCGTCGGGCAGCCACCTGCCCCACCGGCCCCGGGCCATCGGGGCCGTATCCAGCCGTCGCCGCCTGAGCGGGTGGTCCCACCCATCTACGCCGGGTTGCCGGCCACTCAGCAAAGGATCCCGTCGTGGAGCAGACCCCTCCCGGACCCCGGCGCCGCGCCGCCAACCAAGCCGCCCGGGCCGCGTTCCAGGAGGCTCGGCGGGCCGGTCTCGTGCGCCGCCACCTGCTGAAGCTCCGCTATCTCACCGACCATCCCCACGTGGCCGAGCACAACTCGCCCCCGGAAGACGGCGGACCCGAGCCCCTCCCGGCACCCACCCCGCTGCCCCGACGGCGCTCCAGACGCAACCCGCTCGTGCAGCTGGCCTTCGATTTCGCCCCCGAACCAGCGCCAGAACGGTCCACATCGGACGCAGAAGCCGCCTGACGCCAAGCACGGCAACGGGATCCGAAGCAGCCGTTCACCCCGGCAGCCGACCGGCGTTGGCATGCCGACAGCAACCCCTCATCTCCCCGATCCCACGGTGTGAGACGGAGCACCCATCCCTCCTCGCTCACCGCGAGCGGGCGTCAGGCGCGAGATGAACACGAGATGAAAACAACTGGCCGAATCATCACTCCATTGGCCCAACCAAATATGGAACCCAGCAGGTCCAGGCCTTCAAACCGGGGGTACGAACCCCCCGCGGAGACCCCTTCGGGTGGCCTGACCAGGCCCTAAAACCCGGGCAAGCGGGCCACGCCGGGGCAGGACTGGCAAGATGGACCCTGAGACCGGGATGTTCGTACGGGGCACCCGGCTCACAGATGAGAAAACAGGTAAAAGCATGGCTCAGGGCAGCGTCAAGTGGTTCAACGGCGAAAAGGGCTTCGGCTTCATCGCCCAGGACGGCGGCGGACCGGACGTCTTCGTGCACTACTCCGAGATCCAGGGTAACGGCTTCAAGTCCCTGGACGAGGGGCAGCGCGTGGAGTTCGAGATCGGCCAGGGCCAGAAGGGCCCGCAGGCTCAGCGCGTCGTCGCCATCTGATCCACTGGCGAAAAACGGGAAGGCCTTCACTCCTCGAGGGCGAAGGCCTTCCCGGCTGGCCGAAGCACCGGGCGCCGCTCTGACAGCCGCCCCGGGCCGAGCCAGGAACCACCTCTCGACACCCACCGCGCAGGAACGTCACCGGCACCGCGCGGGAGCGTCACCAGCCAGCGGGCGAATCGTCCCGGCACCGCGCGGAGCCCTCTCAGCACCGCGCAGGAACGTCGCAGGACCCGCGGGAGCGGAACCCTCTCACTCGCTCCGCCCCACTTGCTCCGCACTGCACCGAGCCAAGCCACTTCGGACCGGACCAAGACCTGACCCGGCCGGCTTCCCATCTCCGGAGCAGAGCACGCCTCAGCCGCTCCCTACATGCGCCTCAGCCACTCCCTTCGTGCAGAGCATGCCTCAGCCGGCCGCTTCCTTCGTTGAGAGCCTGCCCCATCCGGCTGCTCCGTTCGCACCGCGCAGCACCCATCCGGCCCGCGCCGGTACAGCGCAGGCCAGCAGAGGCGCAGCAGAGGTTCTCCAGGCCGCCCCCGCGGACACGAACCACAGCCCCACCCGGCCGCTGCCGGCACAGAGCAGACCGAGGTGGCCGCCCCCTCCGATGCGGAGCAGAGACCCTCCGGGCCGCTCCGACGGGCACCGGGCAGAAATCTCACTCAGCCGCTCCCGTCCGCACAGACCCGCTCCCATCCGCAGAGAGCAGGGCCTCACTACGGCCCCACGCCGCAGCACCATCAGCTGCAGGGCCACGGCCCTGCGGGTCGGTCCACATCAGCTGGCCGAGAGGGGCATGGATTCGCGTCTGCCGCCGTCGGTGAAAGCGTCTCCAGTGGACGACGACGGCAGAAAAACCAAGCCACACAACAAAAACCCGCACCCGGCCGAGCACCGCCACCAACCAACGGCGCCCGGCCGGAACCCGTCAGCTCCAGTCCACTTTGAACACCCACACATAACGCCCCGCCTCGCGGGCGGCGGGTGGGACGTCGATCACCAGCGAGCCGTCCGTCTGGTGCCACGAGAGGCGGCCGCGGTGGCCCAGCATGGTTACGCGGTCGCCCGGTTTGATCGGGACCGGGGCGTCGACGACCAAGCGGCTGCCCGGCGCGACGAGCGAGCTGATGTAGAACGACGAGTTCTGCTTGACGGTGAAACGCAAATCGCCCAGCTGGGCCATGCGGGACCAGTACGTGGTGCCGTAGATCGACTCGCCGTTGACCTTCAGCCAGGCGCCCGCGTCGCGGAGGTGGTTCTGCATCACCGCCGGGATGGTGCCGTCGAAGTCTGGGCCGATGTCGAGGAGGAAGTTGCCGTTCTTCGAGACGATGTCGACCAGTGTGCGGACGACTTCCTCCGCCGTCATGTACTTGTCGTCCGGCGTGGCGCGGTTGTAGCCGTACGAGAACGGGTCCAGGCCGCGGCTCGACTCCCACTTCGCGACGACGGTGTTCGGGTACGTCGTGTACTCCGGCGTCGTGAAGTCGTGATCGGGGATGCCGCCGCGGTCGTTGACCGTGACATCCTTGGCGTGCCTGCGGTTCTTGGCCTGGTTGAAGTACTCGGTGAGCACCACGCGGCTGTCGTTCACGCCGCCGATGTCGAACCACAGCACGTCCGGGTCGTACCCCGAGATCAGCTCCAGCACTTGCGGCGCCTGGTAGTCCTTCACGAAATCCCGCCCGGCCCGATAGCCCGTGTACGGCAGGCTCGCGCCCGTGTACGGGTTGCGCGGCGCGTGCCCCATCCACGGGTTGTCCGGGTTGAACCACTCCGGCAGCGAGAAGTACAGCCCGTTACGCAGCTTCGGCGTGTATTTGCGCGACGCGGCGAAAAGCTCCGCGACGACGTTCCGCTTCGGGCCCAGCTTCATCGAGTTTCGATCGCTGAGTTTGGTGTCCCACAACGCGAATCCGTCGTGGTGCTTCGAGGTCAGCACGTAGTACTCGGCGCCCGCGTCCTCGATCAGCCGCACCCAGCTGCGCGGGTCGAACTTCTTCGCAGTGAACATCGGGATGAAGTCGTCGTAGGCGAAGTCCTCGCCGTAGGTCTTGGCGTGGTACGCGTAGGTCGCGCCGTTCGGGTCCTGCAGGTTCTGCCAGTACCACTCCGCGTACTGCTGCCCGACCGGAGCCCACGCCGGCACCGCGTACACGCCCCAGTGGATGAAGATCCCGAACTTCGCGTCCGAGAACCAGTACGGCGCGCGGTGCGTGGACAGCGACGCGTCCGTCGGCCGGAAATCCGGCACGCCGAGCGTGATCGGGACCTGCTGCGTGGCCAGCGTGCCGCGCCCGGCCGTCACCTTCACTTGCCCGTTCGTGGTCGTGCCGGGCGGGACGGCGGCGTCCGGCGCGAGGCCGAGGCGCACCACTGACTGCTCCCCCGGCGCGAGCGACCGGATCGTCGCGGGCACCGACGTGCGGCCGCCGGGGACGTCGACGGTCACGGTGATCCGGTCCCGCGCGCCCAGCCACACCGTGCCCGCGTTGACCACGGTCGCCTCGACGGCCTGCGGGCCGCCGTCGGTGAGCAGGCTCGTGGTCGAACGGCCGTCGAGGACCAGCGCGGCGCGGCCTTCGGCGACCGGCTGCAGCGTCAGGGCGAACACGTGCAGGCTCGGCACGTTCGCCGCGGGCTCCGCCGTGACGGGCAGGGTGATCGCGACCGCGTCCCGCAGCGGGTCGGCCCACACCTGCCCGGTGCCGATCGACACCGGGTTCTCGTCGACGGTGCCGCCCGGCCCGTACCGGAACGGCGTCACCAGCGCGCCGCTGCCGGAGTACCAGTCCGGGCCCGAAAGGGTGCCGTCGCTGGTGCTGCCGTCCGCGTAGTGGACGGTGGCCGTGCCGCCGGTGGTGCCGTAGCTGGCGGCGACCAGGAAGTACGCGGCGAAGTACCGGCCCTTCGGCAGGTCGACGCGCTGGCCCAGCGCCACGACGTTGTTCTTCGCGCCCGCGGCGGCGGATCCCAGCCGGTACGGCACACCGCCGGCGGTCACCGTCTGCCCGACCGGCAGGTGCTCGGCCGGGAAGGCGTATCCGGAGCCGTCGAAGTTCCCGTCGTGGACGGCCGCGCTGTCGATGCCGTCGTTGGAGAACCACTGATCGAGCGGGACGGGCACCGGGGCCGGCGCGGGCACGATGGGCGTGTCGGGGGCGTCGAGTGCGCCGGCCGCGCCAGTGCCGGCTGCGCCGAATGCCGGAGCCGCCCCGGCGACGCCCAGTGCGACAGCGCCGCCGAAGGCCAGGCCGAGAGCTTGACGGCGGGGGTAGTTCGTCATTGAACCTCCACAGCGAGAGTCCAGTGGTCCGATGCATCCGCACTCAGAACCGCGCCGCGGACGCGTTTAAGCGACATTCTTCAACGATGCGACCCGATTCATCTGATGAATCATCGTGTCGAGCGAAGGATGTGCTGTCAAGGACAAGTCGGGTGAGGGCAGCGCGCGCCGAGCCTCGGGGAGGTCGGCGGATCGGCGCGACGGAAAGCGTTCATCCGCGCCGGCGAATCCGCTCCGAGTGGTCGGCCAGGAGCGCCGGCCACCCGTCGGCCGTCTGTCCACACGGGACAGCCCGAGGCCGGTTCACCGCCGGTCGGCCCAGGATTCCTCTCGCTCCACGCCCAGCTCGGTGTTGTACCCGTGACCGGGGTGCACCACGGTTTCCCCCGGCAGCACCAGCAGTTTCCGGCGGACCGAATCGTGCAGCGCGGAACGGCTCGACCACGCGTCGCCGGTCAGGCCCGGGCCGCCGGACAACAGCGTGTCGCCGCTGAAGAGCAGGCCGTCGTCGGGCAGGTGCAGGCAGACGGACCCGGCGGTGTGCCCCGGCGTGTGCAGCACGACCACCGGCGACCCGGCGACGGTGAGCACCTGCCCGTCCGTCAGCTCCGCGTCGGGGCGGCGGCCGGGGTTGACGCGGGCCCACAGCTTCTCGTCGCCGGGGTGCAGCAGCACCGGCGCGCCGGTCGCGTCGGCCAGCGTGAGGGCGGAGTCGGCGTGGTCGTTGTGGGCGTGCGTGCAGACGATCCCCAGCACCTCGCGGCCGTCGATGGCGGACAGGATCGCGCTCGCGTCGAAGCCCGCGTCGACCACGAGCACCTCGTCCTCGTCGCCGAGGAGCCAGATGTTCGTGTCGACCGCGAACGACACCCCGTCGAAGCGGTAGTTCCCGGCGGTCACCGTCAGGTCAACGTCCACGCGTGCACGCTCGCACGACGCGCGGGGCCCGGCGGTCTCAATTAGCGACAGTCCCGCCCACGCCACGTAGTCCTTGACGAACGGTGCACCGGCTCCCTAGGTTTGCGGACATAGGACGTCGGACATCCCATGTCTGATCATCCCAGCCCTGATCCCCCAGCCCCATCACCTGAGTGAGGAGGCGGAACCGGTGTCACCGATCCGTGGATTCGGCGCGATTCTGCTGGCAGTGGCCACGATCTGGCTGCCCTTCACCCCGGCGGCCGCGGCCGCTCCCGGCTGTGCCTCGTCAGTCCCGTTCACCTCCGGCACCGAGGGCTACGACACCTTCCGCATCCCCGCGGTGGTGCGCGCGGCGAACGGGGCGCTGGTCGCGTTCGCGGAGGGGCGGCGCGATTCGGCCGGCGACTCCGGCGCCATCCAGACGGTGTCGCGCACCTCCCGTGACGGCGGCTGCACCTGGGGCCCGCTCGCGGTGGTCACCACCAACGGCGACGCCACCGCGGGCAACCCGACCCCGGTGCTCGCGCGCGACGGCGAACTGGTGCTGCTGACCGTCCACAACGGACCGGTCTCGGAGAAGCAGATCATGTCCGGCCAGGCGTCCGATCAGGACACCCGCCGCGTGTTCGTCCAGCGCAGCAACGACAACGGCCGCACCTGGACGGCCGCGCGCGACATCACCTCGGACACGAAGCTGCCGGGCTGGCGTTGGTACGCCACCGGTCCCGGGCACGCGACGCTGCTGCGCCACGGCCCGCACGCGGGCCGGATCGTGGTGCCCGCCAACCACTCCAGCTCCCCGCCGGCGGGCTCGCCCGACGTCGGCACCGAGGCAAAGTACTACGGCGGCCACGACCTCTACAGCGACGACAACGGCCGCACCTGGCACATCGGCTTCACCGACGACCGCACCGACGGCGTCGTCGCCGCGAACGAGACGTCGATGACCGAGCTGCCCGACGGCACGCTCTACTTCTCCAGCCGCAACCAGGGTTCCGCCGCCGAGCACCGGGTCGACGGCTACAGCACCGACGGCGGCCAGACGCTCGTCCGGCCGTACCAGGTGCAGCCGACGCTGTCCGGGACGAAGGTCGAGGGCAGCGTGCTGCAGACGACGATCCCGTGGCTGATGCTGTACTCCGGCCCGGCCGACCCGGCCACACGCGCGGTGATGCGGCTGCGGCTGAGCACCGACCGCGGGCACACCTGGCGCCCCGGCCGCACGGTGGCCGCCGGCCCGGCGGGCTACTCCGACCTCGTGCAGGCCGACCCGCGCACCGCCGGGCTGCTGTACGAGACGGGCCAGGCCGGCCCGTACGAGACCATCGTGTTCCAGCGGATCCCGCTCGGGCAGGCCGGCTGAGCCCCGGGCGCCGCGGCGGCCGCGTCCTCCGGCAGGATCGGGAGCGATCACGACGGAGGGAGAAGCAGATGGGCGACGACCGGTGGATCCGGCGCTACCACCCGCGGGACGACGCACCGGCCCGGCTGGTGTGCCTGCCGCACGCGGGCGGCGCGGCCTCCTACTTCCACCCCGTGTCCCGGGCGCTCTCCCCGGCCGCGGACGTGCTCGCCGTGCAGTACCCGGGGCGGCAGGACCGGCAGGCCGAGCCGCCGCTGCGCTCCGTGCCGGAGCTGGCCGACGCGATCACCCAGGCGCTGCTGCCCTGGCTCGACCGGCCCGTGGTGCTGTTCGGCCACAGCATGGGCGCCACGCTCGCCTTCGAGATCGGGCTGCGGCTCGAAGCGCGGGGCACCGGGCCACGCGCCGTCGTCGTCTCCGGACGGCGCGCGCCGTCCCGCCGGCGCGAGGAGACCGTGCACCTGCTCGACGACGAGGGCCTGCTCGCCGACGTCGCGCGGCTGGCCGGCACCGACTCCCGGGTGCTGGAGGACCAGGAGCTGCGCGCGATGGTCCTGCCCGCGCTGCGCGCCGACTACACCGCGATCGAGACCTACCGGCCGGTCGACGGGGCCACGCTGACCGTGCCGCTCCACGCGCACACCGGCGTGGACGACCCCCGCGTGAGCGTCGAGGAGGCCCGCGCCTGGTCCGCGCACACCACCGGCGGCTTCACCTTCGCGACCTACCCCGGCGGCCACTTCTACCTGAACGAGCAGGCGCCCGCGGTGATCGCGGCCCTGCGGACCGTCGTCGCCGCGGCGTCGTAGGGTTCCCGCGTGGAACTGCGAGGGGTGTTCGCCGGATTCGGCAAGAGCAAGACGTTCGCCGCGATCGGCCGCGCGCTGATGCCGGCCGACCGGGTGCTGCTGCGGATCAGCGGCGGGCGGTTCGGCGTCGGCACGGCCCTCGGACTGCGCACGCTGCTGCTCACCACGATCGGCCGTAACAGCGGCGAGCCGCGCCAGGTGCCGCTGCTCTACGTCGAGCGCGCGGGCGGCTACGTCGTCATCGCGTCGAACTGGGGCGGCGAGAAGCACCCCGCGTGGTCGGCGAACCTGATCGCACGGCCGGACGCGACGGCGTCGGCCCGCGGGCGGACCGTGCCCGTGCGCGGACGGCTGCTCGAAGGCGCCGAGCGCGAGGAGATGTGGGACGCGGTGGCCGCGTACTGGCCGGCCTACGACTGTTACGCCGTCCGGGCCGCGCACCGCGACATCCGCGTGTTCCTGCTCGAGCCCCGGTAAAGGAGAAGACATGCCGCAGTACGCGATCCTGATCTACGAGCGCGAAACCCCCGGCGGCATGGCCGGCTTCCCGCCCGAGGTGCTGGCGGCGCACGGCCGCGTCGAAGGCCTCATCGCCGCTTCGGGCGGCACGCTGATCGCGGGGTACGCGACCGAGCCGACGTCGATGACGCGTTCGCGGCGCGGTCCCGTCGTCACCGAAGGGCCGTTCGTGGAGAGCAAAGAGGCGATGTCGGGCTTTTTCGTCGTGGAGGCACGGGATCTCAACCATGCCGTGGAGATCAGCGGATTCGTGCCGGTCATGGACGGCGGCGTCGAGGTCCGGCCGCTGCTGGGCGGCTGACCGCGCTCACGGAGCCAGCACGGGCGGCAGGCCGAACAGCTCGGGCAGGGCCGGGTCCTGGAACACGACGATGTGGGCCACGCGCCCACCGCGCACCGTGAACAGCTGCAGGGTGTGCAGGCGGAAGACGTCGCCGTGGCGGCAGTACGCGGCCAGCGTGGGCTGGCCGTTGGCGGCCGACGGCATCAGGCGCCAGTGCGGGCCGCGCATCGCGAACAGCCGCGTCATGAACCGGCCGTAGTCCGTGGCGCCGCGGTACCAATGGGGCACCGGCGGCATTTCCAGCACGATGTCGTCGGTCAGCAGCGAAACCAGCGCTTCGACGTCCGCCGCTTCGAAGGCCCGCACGTAACGGTCGATCACCGTGCCGTCCGCCTCGGCCAGCCCGTCGGCCGAGGCCCCCGCGACCCCCGCGCGAGCCCGTTGCAGCGCGCTGTTCACCGACGCCGTGGTGGTGCCGAGCATCGTGGCGACCTCCGCGGCGCTGAACTCCAGCACGTCCCGCAGCACCAGCACCGCCCGCTGCCGCGCCGGCAACAGCTGCATCGCCGCGACGAACGCGAGCCGCAACCCCGACCGGGCGGCGGCGAGCGCGGCGGGATCGCCGAGGCGGGCGTCGGGAAACGGTTGCAGCCACGGCACGTCGAACGACGGCGTGAGCGGGGCGCCCGGATCGTCGCTCGGGCCGCCGAGCCCGGCCGGCAACGGCCGCCGCGCCCGGCCTTCGAGCGCGGTCAGGCAGACGTTGGTCGCGATCCGGTACAGCCAGGTGCGCACCGAGGCCCGCGTGCCGTCGTAGGAATCCCACGCCCGCCACGCGCGCAGCATCGTCTCCTGCACGAGGTCCTCGGCCTCGTGCGCCGAGCCGAGCAGGCGGTAGCAGTGCACCACCAGCTCGGCCCGGTGTGCGGCCGTGCTGGCCGCGAAATCGGGCACGTCAGTGCGCCGGGGCATTGCTGTAGGCGGCCACCGACCACTCGCCGCCGAGGCGGGTGAACACCCAGGTCGCCACTACCTCACGCGCCGCGGGCACCGAATCCTTCCCCGTGAACAGGACCCCGCCGCGGCTGACCACGATCGCGGTGTCGCCCGCGACCCGGATGTCCTGCGGCTCGTCGAGGGCGCGCGAGCCCTTGAGCGGGCCGTCGAATCCGGCGGCCATGTAGTCGCGGACGGCGGCGCGGCCCTGCTGGAAAACGCCGGGCAGCACCACGGTGGCGCCCTCGGTGTAAAAGGCCGCGAACGCGTCGGCGTCGTTGTCGGCCCAGCTCTGGTAGAGGCGGTTCAGCACGGTGCGGACTTCGGTGTTGCTCATCGGTTTCTCCCTAACGACGGTGTCCGGTCGCAGGTACATACCGGCGGCGCCGCCGGAACTCATCGGTCCAGGGAAAGAAGGCTCGCCGCCCGGCCCTGGAGGTAACGGCGCTCGGGCAGGCTCGTGGTGCGCTTGGCCGCGCGGAGGTAGTGCTCGCGGGCCGCGGCGTGGTCGCCGGCGAGTTCGAGCAGGTGGGCACGGACGGCGTCGAGACGGTGGCCCTGCTTGATCCGGCTGTCGCCCTCGATGGTGGCCAGCAGCGCGAGGCCTTCGGCCGGGCCGTGGACCATGGCGACGGCGATCGCGCGGTTCAGGGTGACCACGGGGCTCGGCGCCAGCTCCTCCAGCACGCCGTACAGCTCGAGGATCTGCGGCCAGTCCGTCCCGGCCGTGCTCACCGCCTGGTCGTGCAGCGCGGCGATCGCGGCCTGCACCTGGTACGGCCCGGCCGGACCGCGGCCGAGCGTGCGGCTGATCAGCTCCACCCCTTCGACGATCACCGGCACCGTCCACAAGCGACGGTCCTGCTCGGCCAGCGGCATCAGTGCGCCGTCGGGCCGGGTGCGGGCCGGGCGGCGGGCGTCGGTGAGCAGCATCAGCGCGAGCAGGCCCGCGACCTCACCGTCGTCCGGCAGCAGGGCGAGCACGGCGCGGGTGAGCCGGATCGCCTCCGCGGTCAGCTCGACGCGGTGCAGCTGTTCGCCCGAAGACGCCGTGTAGCCCTCGTTGAAGATCAGGTACAGCACGTGCAGCACCACGCGCAGCCGTTCGGGCCGGTCCTCGGCGGACGGCTCGCCGAAGGTCGAGCCCGCCGCGGCGATGCTCTCCTTCGCGCGGGTGATCCGCCGCGTCATCGTCGGCTCCGGCACGAGGAACGCGCTGGCGATCTCCGCCGTGGTCAGGCCGCCGACCGCGCGCAACGTCAGCGCCACCTGCGAGCTCGGGGTCACGGCCGGGTGGCAGCAGAGGAACAGCAGGGTCAGCGTGTCGTCCCGCTCCGGCGGCCGGTCCTCGCCCGGTCCGGGCGCGAACCCCACGGGCTCCTGGACCGCCACCGTCTCCTCGCGACGACGGCGCGCGCTCTCGCTGCGCCACTGATCGGTCAGCCGCCGGGTCGCGACGGTGAGCAGCCAGGCGCGCGGGTTGCCCGGCACCTCGTTCCCAGCCCACTGTTCGACGGCCGCGAGCAGCGACTCCTGGACCGCGTCCTCGCACGCCTCGAACTGCCCGTACCGGCGCACGAGCGTGCCGAGCACCTGCGGCACCAGCGGCCGCAGCAGTTCGGCGACGGCGTCGGGCGTCAACGAGCGGGTCATCAGCCGAAGTCGGTCTCGGTCTCCGCGTCGGCGAAGAACACCACCTGGCGGACCTCGATGCCGAGCCCCTCGATGCCGGCGTCGGGGATCATCGCCGCGACCTCCAGCGCCCGGTCCCGGCTCTCGCACTCGACGAGGTAGTAGCCGGCCAGGAACTCCTTGGACTCGATGTACGGCCCGTCGGTAATCGCCGGCGCCCCGCCGCGCACGCGGACCACGGCGCTCTCGTCCGGCCCGCCCAGCGCCTGGGTGCTGATCATCTCCCCCGAAGCGCGGATCTTCGCGATGAAGTCCCCGTGCCCGGTCATCACCGACTCGCGGGTCTCCTCGGAGAGCGCGTCCCACACCTCAGGGTTCATGTACATCGCCAGCAGGAACTTCACGTTGTCCTCCCAGAGCCGGTTCTGGGGACCCAACCTAGCCGACGCGGCCGTGGCCGGACCGGCGCGTCAGAGCCGGGCGGCGATGCCGTCGAGCAGGCACTCGAGACCGAGCGTGAACTGGGCGTCCTCATCGGGCGGGGCCGGGCCGTCGGCCCCCTCGGTGAGGAACCCGCGCATGAAACGGCCGAGCAGCGGGTACGGCCCGACGTCGCCCTCGCCGTCGCCGAACCAGCCCCGGGCCAATTGCTGGACGTCTTCGAGACTGCTCAATTCGTTGCGCTGCAACATCTTCTGCTCTTCGGCCCGCTGCAGCGCCTGGCCGACGATGTAACCGTCGAGCAGCCGCTGGTAGCCGAGCGCGGCCGGCAATTCCTGGCCACGCTTGTCGAAGGTGGCCAGCACGAACTCCTGGCGCCGGTTCGACTGCGGCCCGGCGGGCGGGCGCGTGTGCACGAGCTGGGCGAACCAGGGGTGGCGTTTCATCATCGCCCACGAGTCGAGGGCCACCCGGGTCAGCTCGCCGCGCCAGTCGTCACCCGGCCGCTCCGGCGTCGGGACCTCCGCGCCCGCGACGTCCAGCATCAGGTCGACCAGGCCGTCCTTGCTGTGCACGTACCGGTACAGCGACATCGGCGTGGACGAGCCCAGCTCCTTCGCCACCGCGCGCATGGTCAGCGCATCCGCGCCGCCGGCGTCGGCCAGCGCGACCGCGGCGCGCACGATCTCCGCCCGGCCCAGGCCCCAGCGCCGTTCCGGGGGCTCGGGCAGCAGCCAGATGGGTGGGGTGGGTGGTCCCTGCGCGCTCACTCGGCCTCCAGTCGCTTGTGTACATCGTACTCGGCGTGTACAACGCACATAGAATGTACGACGTACACGAACCGATGGGGGTCTTGAGATGACCGAACGAGTCCCAGTGCTGATCACCGGTGGCGGGGTGGCCGGACTGACCGCGGCGCTGCTGCTCCAGCGCCAGGGCGTGGCCGCGGCGCTGGTGGAGAAGCACGCGAGCACGTCACCGCAGCCGAAGGCGCGGCGGTTCAACCAGCGCAGCAACGAGGTGTTCCGCTCACTCGGCCTGGCCGGCGCGGTCGCCGAAGCGAGCGCGCCACTGGCGTCGTTCAGCGGCATGCTCGTCGGCACGACGCTCGCGGACGCGCAGTGGCCGGAGGTCACCGAAGCGCTGCGCGCGAGCCTCGCGCAGCACGCGACCATGGGCGACCACAGCCCGGCGCCGAGCGTGCTGTGCCCGCAGGACGTGCTCGAACCGGTGCTGCGCAACGCCGCGGAAGCACGCGGCGTCTCGGTGCGGTTCGCCACGGAACTGGTGTCGTTCACCCAGGACGACACGGGCGTCACGGCCGAGTTGCGGCCCGCCGGAGGGGAGCCGTACCGGCTCGAGGCCGAGTACCTGATCGCCGGCGACGGCTCGCGCAGCCCGATCCGCGAGGCGCTGGGCATCCCGTGCGGCGGCTACGGCCACTTGGCCGACAACCTCGACATCGCGTTCCGCGCGGACCTCACCGAACTGGTGCGGGACAAGCGGTTCAACCTCTGCACGATCGAGAACCCGGCCGCGTCCGGCGCGTTCGTCTCGGTGAACGGCACCGACCGGTGGCTGTTCTCGACGTCGGACTTCCCCGGTTCGGCCGCACTGGACGACGAGGGCTGGCGCGAACTCCTGCGCACCATCGTCGGCGTGCCGGACCTCGACGTCGAGATGCTCAGCCGGATGCCGTGGGAGTCCGGCATGTACGTGGCCGACCGGTTCGCCGAGGGCCGCGTCTTCCTGGCGGGCGACGCCGCGCACTCGATGCCGCCGATGGCCGCGGCCGGCGCCAACACCGCGATCGCCGACGTGCACAACCTCGCCTGGAAGCTGGCGGCGGTGCTCCGCGGCACGGCGTCGGCCGCCCTGCTGGACACCTATCACCCCGAGCGGTACCCGATCGCCTACGCGACGGCGGAGTTCTCCAGCCTGGTCAGCGGCCACCTCGGCACGATGGTCAAGTCGGTCACCAACGGCGAGGGCCCCCGGTTCGACCCGTCGGCGGCGATGTTCGGCGTGCAGTACGACGAGGGCGCGTTCGTCCCGGACGGGCGCGGCCCGGCGCCGGTGGACCACTACGGGCCCGCCGGACGGCCCGGCACGCGGGTGCCGCACGCTTGGCTCGACGGCACCGGCGCGCCCGGTGGTCTGCCCGCTGCGTCCACTGGCGCGTCGACTGGCGTATCCACTGTGTCCACTGTGTCCACTGTGTCCACTGTGGACCTGGCCGGGCCGGGCTTCGTCCTGCTGACCGGTCCGGACGACAGCCGGTGGGCGGGCGACGCCGACGCGCTCGGCCTCCAGCTGGTCCGCGTCGGCGACCCCGCCTGGCTGGCCGAGGTCGAGCTGGGCGACGGCGGCGCACTGCTGCTGCGGCCGGACGCCGTGGTCGCCTGGCACTCGGCCTCGGGCATCGGGCTGCGTGACGCGCTGTCCCGCGTGCTCGGCAGCCCGGCCACGGTCGACGCGTGAGCCCTCGGCAACTCGACCAGCGCTCGGCAGCCCGGCCTCAGTCAGCGCATGAAACCCGGCAGCCCCACCACAGTCAGCCGGTGAAGTAGCCAACCGGGTCGCCGACCCGGGCGACGTACCCGTCGGGCCGCACCAGCACGTCGTCCTCGCCGCGCGCGAACACCACGTGCTCCGGCAGTCCGGCGGGCCGTTTCCGCCCGATATGCACGAACCGGCCGCCGCGCAGCAGTTCGTACAACCGCCCTTCCGGCAGGTCGGCGTCCTCGGCGCGGACGCCGACCCGGCGGTCCTCCCCGCGCGGCGGCGCGTACCGGATGCCGATGCCGGACACGACGCCCGCGGCGCGGCGGGCGAGCGAGCCGACGGACAGCGCGCCGGCGAGCGCCCGGCCGCCGGCCTCGCGGGCGGGCCGCGGCCGGACCATCGCCAGCCGGATCATCGCGCCACTGCTGCGCAGCACGCGCTTCCCGACCGGGTGCCGCTCGGTCTCGTACGTGTCGAGCAAGCTCTCGGGCAGCCGCCCGGACAGCACCGCGGCGAGCTTCCAGCCGAGGTTGGCCGCGTCCTGCAGGCCGGTGTTCATGCCCTGGCCGCCGGCGGGCGAGTGGACGTGCGCGGCGTCGCCGGCGAGGAACACGCGGCCGGCGCGGTAGTGCGGCACCTGGCGTTCGTCGCAGTGGAAGCGCGAAAGCCAGCGCGCGTCGTGCATGCCGAGGTCGGTGCCCAGCGAGCGGCGGGTGACCGCGCGGACCTCGTCGAGGTCCAACGGCGCGTCTTCGGTGGCCTGGCGGTGGCGGTCCCACGCGGTCACGCGGTACCAGCCGTCGCCGAAGGGCGCGACGAACGCGAAGGCGTCGCCCACGCTGTTCACCCGGAGAACGTTCCCGGGCGGCTCGGCGAGGCGGACGTCGGCGAGCATGATCGACTTCAGCACCGGGCGGCCGTCGAACGGCAGGCCGAGCTCGCGCCGCACCACGCTGTGCGCGCCGTCCGCGCCCACCAGATACCGGCCGCGGCGGCGTTCGCCGTCGGCAGTGGTCACGTCCACCCCGCCGGCGTCCTGGCGCACGCCCACCACGTTGGCGCCCAGCGCGAACTTCGCGCCGAGCCGCTCGGCCCGTGCGCGCAGCACCGCCTCGGTACGTGTCTGCGGCGTGATGAGCAGGTAGCGGTAACGGGTCGGCAGCCGGCCGAAGTCCAGGTCGACCGGCACGAACAGCCGCAGCCGGCGCAGCGGCAGGCCGGTGGCGACCAGCTCGTCGGCGATCCCGCGCTGGTCGAACTGCTCCAGCGTCCGGGCGTGCACCCCGAACGCCCGGGTGAGGTTCGACCCGGTGGTCCGCCGCTCCAGCACGGTGACGGTCACGCCCGCCTCCGCGAGATCCCCCGCGAGCAGCAGCCCGGCCGGTCCGGCTCCGGCGATCAAGACGTCCGACTCCATCTCCGCTCCTTAGGTCAACAAGCGTTGGTCAACACCTGTTGGCAACGGTAAACGCGGCCTCGTTCGACTGTCAACAGCCGTTGGCCTACAGTCGTTGGCATGACCACGGTGAAGCCCCGGCGTTCGGACGCGACGCGGGCAGCGATCCTCGGAGCCGCACGTGAGCGCTTCGCGGCGGACGGCTACGAGCGCGCGACGATCCGCGCGATCGCCGCGGACGCGGGCATCGACCCGTCGATGGTGATGCGCTACTACGGCAACAAGGAGAAGCTGTTCGCCGCCGCCGCGGACTTCGACCTGCGGCTGCCCGACCTCGCGGCGCTCCCGCGCGAGGAGGCCGGCGCGACGCTGGTGCGCCACGCGCTGACCCGGTGGGAGGACGACGAGACGATGTTCGCGCTGATGCGCGCCGGCGTCACGAACGAGGTGGCGGCGGAGCGGCTGCGCGCGATCGTCGCGGACCAGGTCGCCCCGCAGGTGGCGAAGCTGTGCCCGGACCCGGCGGAAGTGCCGGTGCGGGCCGGGCTGGTGGCGACGCAGCTGCTCGGCCTCGCCCTGTGCCGGTTCGTGGTGCGGATCCCGCCGGTCAGCACGATGAGCACGGACGACGCCGTGCGCTGGGTGGCGCCGACGCTGCAGCGCTACCTGCTGGGCGACTACTGTGCCGATCGTTACTAATCCGGCTGCAGCCACGGCGGATACGGTTCCTGCAAGCAGATCGGCTGCGGACCGTGTCCGCCTACTTTCGGTCGGATTAGTAACTACTCGAAGCGCGACGCGTCCCCCGCGCCGTACCGCACGACCTCGGCCTCGCCCGAGGAGAAGTCGATCACCGTGGTGGGCTCCACGCCGCAGTCGCCGGAGTCGATCACGGCGTCCAGCACGTGGTCCAGCTCTTCCTTGATCTCCCAGCCCTGGGTGAGCGGCGCGCCGGAGTCCGGCAGCAGCAGGGTGCTCGACAGCAGCGGCTCCCCCAGCTCGGCGACCAGCGCCTGGGTCACGACGTGGTCCGGGATGCGCACGCCGACGGTCTTCTTCTTCGCGTGCATCAGCCGCCGGGGCACTTCCTTCGTCGCCGGCAGGATGAACGTGTACGGGCCCGGCGTGGTGGCCTTGATCGCGCGGAACACGGTGTTGTCCACGATCACGAACTGGCCGAGCTGGGCGAAGTCCTGGCAGACCAGGGTGAAGTGGTGCCGGTGGTCCAGCTTGCGGATGGCCCGGATCCGCTCCATGCCCTGCTGGTTGCCCAGCCGGCAGCCGAGTGCGAAGCAGGAGTCGGTCGGGTAGGCGATGAGGCCGTCTTCGCGAAGCAGGTCGACCACCTGTCCGAGGGACCGCCGCTGGGGGTTCTGCGGGTGCACGTCGAAGTACCGGGCCATACGGGGAGCTTAGGGGTGATCCACCCGACCGGCGCGGGGGGCGGCCGGGCGGCCGGCGCGGCGGCGCGGCAAAGTGGGCCGGAAGGAGGTTTCCCGTGGACGCACTCTGGTCGACCGGCACACAGTGGTCACTGCTGCCGCCGGTCCTGCTCGCGCTGGTGCTCAGCACCGCGATCGGCCTGGAACGCGAGTTCGGCAACAAGGCCGCCGGCATGCGGACGCACACGCTGGTCGGCGTCGGGGCCGCGGTGATCATGCTCGTGTCGAAGTACGGGTTCGCCGATCTGCTCCACACCGACCACGTGGCGCTCGACCCGTCGCGGATCGCGGCCCAGATCGTGTCGGGCATCGGCTTCCTCGGCGGCGGGCTGATCTTCGTCCGGCGCGACGCCGTGCGCGGGCTCACCACGGCCGCGACGGTGTGGCTGGCGGCGGCCGTCGGCATGGCGTGCGGGGCCGGGCTCCCGGTGCTGGCCGTCGCGACGACGATCGGGCTGATGGTGATCACCCGCGGTTTTCCGCCGCTTTCCCGGTTCATCGACCGGCATCGGCGCGAGCTCCCCATTCTCCGGCTGAGCTATGCCGATGGTCACGGAGTTTTACGAAACGTTCTCACCGCCTGCACCGGACGCGGCTGGGTCGTGCACCAGGTCGCGGTCGACCGGGAGACGATTTCCGAAGAGGGACAACGGATCGCGGTCGTCACCCTGCGCCTGCAGGGGCGCGGGGACTTCACGGACCTGACCGCGGAACTGGCCGAATTGCCCGGCGTTCGGAGCACTACGACGGGCGGGGAAGACCCGCTCGAAGATTGATCCGGGTCCCGCCACCCACAAGGGCCCGATCTTGGGGCAGTATGGACGGCACACGGAAACCTCGGCGTCGCAATGGATTCGAGCGACCGAGGAGAAACCATCCAAATGGGAGGTGAGGCTATGGCCCCCGGCGGTGGAGAGGACCTGACGTCCGTCCGGCCGAGCTTCGACCCGAGCTGGCGCGGCTATCATCGCGGCCAGGTCAGGGAATTCGTGGCCTGGGCCCAGGACGAGTTCCAGCGGATGGCAGCCGAACGCGAAGCGGTCGCGCGGCGCCTGGCGCTCCTGGCCGAGCAGAACCGCGAGCTGCACGCGAAGGTCGACCGCATCAGCCGTGTCCCGATCGAACCGGACGCGCTGCAGGAACGATCACGGCGGATGATCGAGCTGACCCGTGAAGAGGCCTCGGAAATCGCGGCGCGGGCCAAGGAGAACGAGGAACGCTCACGCGCGGCCGCCGAGGCCGAGGCCGAGCGCCTGACCAAGGAAGAGCGCGCGCTCGTCGCGGCCACCAAGGCCGATCGCGAGCAGCAGCGCAAAGAACACCAGGACTTCATGCGCACCGCGGCCGACGAGCGGGCCAAGGAGGACTCCGCCGCGGCCGCCCGCCGCCGTCGCCTGGAGGACGACCTCACGCAGGCACTGAACTTCCGCCGCACGGAGGCGCTGCGCGTGCTGGCCGACCAGGCCGCCGCCGCGAAGACCGAGGCGGAAACCCTGGTCCAGCGCGCCACCGCCGAGTCCACCCGGCTCCGCACCGACGCCGACCGGCACGCCGCCGACGTCACGAAGGCCGCCGACGCCCACGCCGCCAAGGTGACCGCCGAGGCGGAGCAGCTCGCGCTCAAGCTGACCACCGAGGCCGGGGAAACCGCCGCCCGGCTCACCGCCGAGGCCGAGGCGAACGCCGAGCAGGTCACCGCCAAGGCGCAGTCCCGGGCCACCCGGCTCACCGCCGAGGCGCAATCGCGGGCCGAGCAGCTGACCAGCGAAGCCGAGGCGCACGCCGCCCAGGTGACGGCCGAAGCGAAGTCCCTGGCCGAGCGGGTGGCAACCGAGGCCGACGAACACGCCGCCCGCGTCACCGCCGAGGCGAAATCGCAGGCCGAGCAGCTCACCACCGAGGCGGAAGCCCACGCCGGCCAGGTCAGGACCGAGGCCGACGAGCACGCCACCCGCGTCCGGGCCGAAGCCGCCCAGCTCACCGCCGATACCGCGCGTCACGTCACCCAGGTCAAGACCGAGGCGAACGAGCACGCCACGCGCGTCACCACCGAGGCCAAACGGCGGAGTGTCCAGCTCGCCACCGAGGCGGAAACCCGCGCGAGCCGCGTGATCACCGACGCCGAGCAGCACGCCGGCCGGGTCACCGCGAAGGCCCAGCACCACGCCGCCCAGCTCACGAAGAACACCAACGAGAACGCCACCCGGGTCACGACCGAGGCCGACAACTACGCCGCCCGCGTCACCGCGGACGCCGACCAGCGCGCCGCGCACCTGACCGCGCAGGCCAACGAGCACGCCACCCGCGTGACGACCGGGGCCGATCAGCACGCCGCGCGCGTCACCGCGGAGGCCGAGCACCGCGTCGCCGAGCTGGCTGCCGTCCACGCCCGCCTGAAGGCCAGCCTCGCCGGCTGCCGTGAACTGCTGGCCACCGCGAACGCCGCACTGGACCCGGTCGACGATTCGGATCCCGGAACCGTCCCCATCCAACGCCGCAAACCCGCGCTCACCGAAGCCACACCCACTGCCTGACCAGCCGCGGACGAGCCCACCGCCGGTCCCGCCCGGCGAAGCTTTTGACCCGATGAGCCGCGCGACGAGCACCAGACGCGTGACCGCGGTGGTCGTCGCCGTCCTGTTGCTGGCTGCCTGCACCACGCTCGCCAACCGCGTGGTGCCCGGCTGGGCCTATCCCGTCTGCGGCGCCGTCACGGCCATGCTCCTGCTCGGGCTCGCGCGCTGGACCGGCCTCGGTGCTGCCGACCTCGGGCTCGGCCGGTCCACGCTCAAGCGCGCCCTGCTCACCGGCCTTCTCGGCGCCGCGCTGGTCCTGCTGGTCTTCGGCCTCGCGGCCGCGGTCCCTTCGCTTCGGACCGTTTACCACGACGGCCGCGTCGGCACCCCGAACCTCCTGCAGCTGCTCTGGCTCACCCTCGGCCGCATCACGTTCGGCACGGTGCTGGTCGAGGAGATCGCGTTCCGCAGCGTGCTGCCAGCGCTGCTCGGCGCGCGCGACGACCGCTGGCGCTGGCCGCCGATCCTCGGCGCGGCCGCGTTTTTCGGCCTGTGGCACTTCCTGCCCGCGCTGGCGATCGGCCGCAACGCCGCCGTCCACGCGGCCCTCGGGGGTATCCCGCCGGTGTTCCTGCAGGTCCTGGCCATGGCTGCGGCCGGGGTCGCGGGCATCTTCCTGCACGCCTGGCGCCATTTCGGCCGGGGCGTGACGGCCTCGATCCTGGTCCACTTCACGACCAACGTCGGCGGGCTGGTCATCGCCGTCGTCGTCCAGGCCTGAATACGCCGGGTGGGTATACTGGGAAACGCGACACGGCGAAGACGAAGGGGACGGTGCGCGATGACGGGCTACGGGAGCGAGCGGGATGCCTACCTCAAGCGCCTGCGCCGCATCGAGGGACAGATCCGCGGCCTGCAGCGGATGGTCGAGCAGGACAAGTACTGCATCGACATCCTCACGCAGGTGTCCGCGGCGACGAAGGCCCTCCAGTCCTTCTCGCTGGAACTTCTCGACGAGCACCTGGCGACTTGCGTCGTCCAGGCCGCGGCCGCGGGCGGCGAAGAGGCCGACCTGAAGGTCCGCGAAGCCTCCGACGCCATCGCCCGGCTGGTCCGCTCCTAGCGGCAAACGCAAAAAAGGGGCCTTCCTCGTACGCGACGACCGCGACGAGGAAGGCCCCTTTTTCCGGGTTCAGCGAGCCGCGCGGAACCCGCGCAGGCGCAGGCTGTTGGACACCACGAAGACCGACGAGAACGCCATCGCCGCCCCCGCGATCATCGGGTTGAGCAGGCCGAACGCGGCGAGCGGCAGCGCGGCCACGTTGTAGGCGAACGCCCAGAACAGGTTGCCCTTGATCGTGCCGAGGGTGCGCCGGGACAGCCGGATCGCGTCGACGGCCGCGCGCAGGTCACCGCGCACGAGCGTGAGGTCACCGGCCTCGATGGCCGCGTCCGTGCCGGTGCCCATCGAGAGGCCGAGGTCGGCCTGGGCGAGCGCGGCGGCGTCGTTCACGCCGTCGCCGACCATCGCGACCACGCGGCCCTCGGCCTGCAGCCGCTTGACGACGGCCACCTTCTCCTCGGGCAGCACCTCGGCCACCACCTCGGTGATGCCGGCGGCGGCGGCGATCGCCTGCGCGGCGCCCGCGTTGTCCCCGGTCAGCAGGACCGGGCGCAGGCCCAGCGCGCGCAGCCCGGCCACTGCCTCGGCCGAGGTCGGCTTGATCGTGTCCGCCACCACCAGCACCGCGCGGGCCACACCGTCCCAGGCGACGAACACCGCCGTCGCGCCCCGGGCCTCCGCGGCGGCCTTGGCCTCGGCCAGGGTCTCGTCGATCGTCACGCTCCAGTCGGCGAGGAACGCGGCACGGCCCGCGAGCACGGCCCGGCCTTCGACGACCCCGGTGACGCCCAGGCCCTCGCTGTTCCGGAACTCCTCAACGCCGGGCAGCTCACCGACGCGCTCGCGCGCACCGTCGGCGATGGCCCGGGCAATGGGGTGCTCGGACGAGTGCTCGACGGCGCCCGCGAAGCGCAGCACCTCGGCCTCGGTGGTCCCGCTCGCGATCCGGACTTCGAGCAGGCTCATCTTCCCGGTCGTGACGGTGCCGGTCTTGTCCAGCACCACGGTGTCGACGCGGCGGGTGGACTCGAGCACCTCGGGTCCCTTGATCAGGATGCCCAGCTGCGCGCCGCGGCCGGTGCCGACCAGCAGGGCCGTCGGCGTCGCGAGGCCCAGCGCGCACGGGCAAGCGATGATCAGCACGGCGACGGCCGCGGTGAACGCCTCGCTCGCGTCGCCCCCGCTCGCCAGCCAGGCGACCAGCGTGACCAGGGCCAGCACCAGCACGATCGGCACGAACACCGCCGACACACGGTCCGCCAGCCGCTGCACGGCGGCCTTGCCGTTCTGCGCCTGTTCGACCAGCTGGGCCATCTGCGCCAGCCGGGTGTCACCGCCGACCCGGGTCGCCTCCACGACGAGCCGGCCGCCGACGTTCACCGTCGCGCCGGTCACGCCGTCGCCCACCGCGACCTCAACGGGCACGGACTCCCCGGTGATCATGCTGACGTCGACCGCGGAACCGCCTTCCGCGACCACGCCGTCGGTGGCGATCTTCTCCCCGGGACGCACCACGAAGCGGTCGCCGACCCGCAGGTCACCGACCGGGACACGGACCTCCTTGCCGTCGCGAAGCACTGTGACGTCCTTCGCGCCCAGCTCGAACAGCGCCCGCAACGCAGCACCCGAACGGCGCTTCGACCGGGCCTCGAAGTACCGGCCGGCCAGGATGAACGTGGTGACGCCGGCGGCCACCTCGAGGTAGATGTTGCTGGTGCCCGAGCCCGGCGTGACCGTGAACTCGAAGCCGTGGCGCATGCCGGTCATCCCGGCCATGCCGAAGAACAGGGCGTACAGCGACCAGAGCGTCGCCGCGGCCACGCCGAGCGAGATGAGCGTGTCCATCGTCGCGGCGCCGTGGCGGAGATTCGTCCAGGCGGCGCGGTGGAACGGCCAGGCGCCCCACACGACCACCGGCGCGGCGAGCGTGAGGGAGAGCCACTGCCAGTTGTCGAACTGCAGGGCGGGGATCATCGCCAGCAGGATCACCGGGACGGTGAGGACGGCGGAGTAGACCAGCCGCTCACGCAGCGGCCGGGTCTCGTCGTCCTCCTCCGGGGCCGCGGGCTTCTCCGGCTCGGGCTTCTGCGCCGTGTAGCCGGTGGCCTCGACGACACCGACCAGGTCGTCCACCGAGACCGTGTCCGGGAACTCGACGTGGGCCTTCTCGGTGGCGTAGTTGACGCTGGCCGTGACTCCGTCGACCTTGTTGAGCTTGCGTTCCACGCGGGCCGCGCACGACGCGCACGTCATCCCGCCGATGGCGAGTTCGACCGTCCGGGGATCAGTACGTGCTGCCGTGCTCATGCTGCCTCCTTTGGACGACGAATTATGCGACGAGCCGGTAGCCGGCCTCGGTAACGGCCGCCGCGACGGCGTCCGCGGTGAGCGGCGCTTCGCTGGTGACCTTGACGCGGCCGGACTCCAGGTCGACGTCGACCTCCCGGACTCCCGCGAGCTCGCCGACCTCTTCCCGCACCGCGCCGACGCAGTGCGCACAGGTCATACCCTCGACGGTGTAGGTGGCTTCGGTCATCGATCCGGCTCCTTCGGCTGTGGTCTGGCTCCGATGGTTTCTTTATACCCCTCCGGGGTACGGGTTTACCACCCGGCCCGGCTGTGGGGCCGGTTACCCGTCCCGGCAGACTGCGGGCATGCGGAAGATCTACGCGATCGGGATCGGCGCCGGCGACCCGGAGCACCTGACCGTCCAGGCCGTCGACCGGCTCAACCGGGTCGACGTGTTCTTCGTGCTCGACAAGGGTGACGCGAAGGCCGATCTGGTGCGGCTGCGCCAGGAGATCCTGGACCGCTTCGTGACGCGCCCGGACTACCGCGTGGTCAGTGCGAAGGACCCCGACCGCGACCGCACGCCGAAGGACTACCGCGCCGCGGTCGCCGACTGGCACCAGCTGCGCACCGACGTCTACGAGCGCCTGATCCGCGACGAACTCGACGATGGCCAGACCGGCGCGTTCCTGGTGTGGGGCGATCCCTCGCTGTACGACAGCACCATCGCGCTGATCGAGGCGGTGCTCGCGCGTGGGAACGTGTCGTTCGACTACGAGGTGGTGCCGGGGGTGAGCAGCATTTCCGCGCTGGTGGCCCGGCACCGCACGACGATGAACCAGATCGGCCGCGCCGTGCAGCTGACCACCGGCCGGCGCCTGGCCTCGGGCTGGCCCGAAGGGGTCGACGACGTTTTCGTGCTGCTCGACGCGCACACGACGTTCGACCGGTTCGTGGATGCAGGCCTGGAGATCTACTGGGGCGCGTACGTGGGGACGCCGGACGAGATCCTGCGTTCCGGCCCGCTCGACGACGCTCTCGCGGCGGAGATCCGCTCGGTGCGGACGGAGGCTCGGGAACGGCACGGGTGGATCATGGACACGTACCTGTTGCGCCGGCCGGCCTGACCCGGCCGCGGAGCCCATTTCCGAGAAAAGGGTTCAGATATAGAAGTAGGGCCCCGGGAGAATCATTGCTGATCCTCGACCGGGGCCCTACTGTCATGTTGAGTTCGGCGGCGTCCTACTCTCCCACAACCCTTCGGTTGCAGTACCATCGGCGCTACCAGGCTTAGCTTCCGGGTTCGGAATGGGACCGGGCGTTTCCCTGGCGCTATAACCACCGAAACACTACGAAACAACACACACCCACCACCAACATTTCGATGGTGTCGGTGTGGTGTTTCAGAGCTGTAGAGTGGATGCGTAACATCTTCGTGGGCAAGTCCTCGGCCTATTAGTACCAGTCAACTCGATAACACATTACTGTGCTTCCATCTCTGGCCTATCAACCCAATGGTCTCTTGGGGGCCTTAACCCACACGGGGTGGGATACCTCATCTTGGAACAGGCTTCCCGCTTAGATGCCTTCAGCGGTTATCCCTTCCGAACGTGGCCAACCAGCCATGCCCCTGGCGGGACAACTGGCACACCAGAGGTTCGTCCGTCCCGGTCCTCTCGTACTAGGGACAGCCTTCCTCAAGTATCCTACGCGCGCGGCGGATAGGGACCGAACTGTCTCACGACGTTCTAAACCCAGCTCGCGTGCCGCTTTAATGGGCGAACAGCCCAACCCTTGGGACCTACTCCGGCCCCAGGATGCGACGAGCCGACATCGAGGTGCCAAACCATGCCGTCGATATGGACTCTTGGGCAAGATCAGCCTGTTATCCCCGGGGTACCTTTTATCCGTTGAGCGACACCCCTTCCACCAGGTGGTGCCGGATCACTAGTCCCGACTTTCGTCCCTGCTCGACATGTCTGTCTCACAGTCAAGCTCCCTTGTGCACTTGCACTCAACACCTGATTGCCAACCAGGCTGAGGGAACCTTTGGGCGCCTCCGTTACTCTTTAGGAGGCAACCGCCCCAGTTAAACTACCCATCAGGCACTGTCCCTGAACCAGATCATGGTCCGAGGTTGAGATTCCCAATTCGACCAGAGTGGTATTTCAACAACGACTCCACCACCACTAGCGTGATGACTTCACAGTCTCCCACCTATCCTACACAAGCCGAACCGAAAACCAATACCAAACTATAGTAAAGGTCCCGGGGTCTTTCCGTCCTGCCGCGCGTAACGAGCATCTTTACTCGTAGTGCAATTTCGCCGGGCCTGTGGTTGAGACAGCCGGAAAGTCGTTACGCCATTCGTGCAGGTCGGAACTTACCCGACAAGGAATTTCGCTACCTTAGGATGGTTATAGTTACCACCGCCGTTTACTGGCGCTTAAATTCTCAGCTTCACCCCCGAAGGGATTAACCGGTCCTCTTAACGTTCCAGCACCGGGCAGGCGTCAGTCCATATACATCGTCTTGCGACTTCGCATGGACCTGTGTTTTTAGTAAACAGTCGCTTTCCGCTGGTCTCTGCGGCCACCCACCCCTAGCTTGCAAGAAGCTTCAGGATGTTTGGCCCCCCTTCTCCCGAAGTTACGGGGGCATTTTGCCGAGTTCCTTAACCACAGTTCACCCGATCGCCTTAGTATTCTCTACCTGACCACCTGTGTTGGTTTGGGGTACGGGCCGTGCATGCACTCACTAGAGGCTTTTCTCGGCAGCATAGGATCACTCTACTTCGCCTCAAACGGCTACGCATCACGTCTCAACCTATATGGAACACGGATTTGCCTATGTTCCGGCCTACACGCTTACACCAGGACAACCATCGCCTGGCGGAGCTACCTTCCTGCGTCACCCCATCGCTTGACTACTACGAAATCAGGTCCCACGCTCCACAATCCCCACTCAACCCGAAGGCATCACAGGAACGCTTTGGGTGGTTAGTATCAAACGCCTCGTCATGGGCGCACATGCTCGGGTACGGGAATATCAACCCGTTGTCCATCGACTACGCCTGTCGGCCTCGCCTTAGGTCCCGACTTACCCTGGGCGGATTAGCCTGGCCCAGGAACCCTTGGTCATCCGGCGGCAGAGTTTCTCACTCTGCATTCGCTACTCATGCCTGCATTCTCACTCCCACACCCTCCACGACTCGTTCACACGGCCGCTTCCCTGGATGCAGGACGCTCCCCTACCCATCAACACGACTACACCCTTACTGCAAGAGCAAGGCGGATCTATTGTGTCAATGACACAGCTTCGGCGGTGTGCTTAAGCCCCGCTACATTGTCGGCGCAGGACCACTTGACCAGTGAGCTATTACGCACTCTTTCAAGGGTGGCTGCTTCTAAGCCAACCTCCTGGTTGTCTGGGCAATCCCACATCCTTTCCCACTGAGCACACACTTAGGGGCCTTAGCTGGTGTTCTGGGCTGTTTCCCTCTCGACGACGAAGCTTATCCCCCGCCGTCTCACTGCCACACTCTCACACCACGGTATTCGGAGTTTGGTTGATTTCGGTAACCCGGTAAGGCCCCTAGACCATCCAGTAGCTCTACCCCCGCGGTGAAACATGTGACGCTGCACCTAAATGCATTTCGGGGAGAACCAGCTATCACGGAGTTTGATTGGCCTTTCACCCCTACCCACAGCTCATCCCCTCAGTTTTCAACCTAAGTGGGTTCGGGCCTCCACGACGTCTTACCGTCGCTTCACCCTGGCCATGGGTAGATCACTCCGCTTCGGGTCTAGACCACGCGACTATACTCGCCCTATTCAGACTCGCTTTCGCTACGGCTACCCCACACGGGTTAACCTCGCCACGCAGCACTAACTCGCAGGCTCATTCTTCAAAAGGCACGCCATCACCGTAACGTCTTACGACATGCTCGGGCTCTGACGGCTTGTAGGCACACGGTTTCAGGTACTCTTTCACTCCCCTCCCGGGGTACTTTTCATCTTTCCCTCACGGTACTAGTCCGCTATCGGTCTTCAGGAAGTATTTAGGCTTACCGGGTGGTCCCGGCAGATTCACAGCAAATTCCACGAGCTCGCTGCTACTCGGGAACACCACCAAAAACCACAACACAAGCTTTCGCGTACGGGGCTCTCACCCACTCCGGCCCGCCATCCCAAACGGTTCCACTAACTCATGCGTGACTTCGAAAAAATGTCAGTTTCTTCAAGGTGGGTCCCACAACACCGACTACACAACCCCTGACAGGTATCACATGCAATCGGTTTAGCCTCTTCCGCTTTCGCTCGCCACTACTCACGGAATCACGGTTGTTTTCTCTTCCTACGGGTACTGAGATGTTTCACTTCCCCGCGTTCCCTCCACACCGGCTATATATTCACCGGCGGGTAACACCACATCACTGGTGCTGGGTTTCCCCATTCGGAAATCCTCGGATCACAGCTCGGTTGACAGCTCCCCGAGGCTTATCGCAGCCTCCTACGTCCTTCATCGGCTCCTGAAGCCAAGACATCCACCATGTGCCCTTAACAACTTGACCACAAAGATGCTCGCATCCACTCTACAGTTCTCAAACACCACACCAGAAACAACAGTGTGTTGCCTCAGGACCCAACAGTGTGCGTAGTGAACATGCCCAGACCCGACCCGGAAACCCGACTTTCCACGCGACACCCGAAAGTCTCGCAGTACTCGCCGGCGACCGCAGTCACCACCTGAACACCTAGACCAGTAGTTCCACAATTCCTTGAGCAAGCCCGGCAACACCACAGGCGGGTGTTAAACCGTGCCCACCCCACACTCTGGTTCCGGGTATCCCGGGAGCATGGATGTGTTGTGCTCCTTAGAAAGGAGGTGATCCAGCCGCACCTTCCGGTACGGCTACCTTGTTACGACTTCGTCCCAATCGCCAGTCCCACCTTCGACCACTCCCTCCCCTTGCGGGGTTGGGCCATGGGCTTCGGGTGTTACCGACTTTCATGACGTGACGGGCGGTGTGTACAAGGCCCGGGAACGTATTCACCGCAGCGTTGCTGATCTGCGATTACTAGCGACTCCGACTTCACGCAGTCGAGTTGCAGACTGCGATCCGAACTGAGACCGGCTTTAAGGGATTCGCTCCACCTCGCGGTATCGCAGCCCTCTGTACCAGCCATTGTAGCATGTGTGAAGCCCTGGACATAAGGGGCATGATGACTTGACGTCATCCCCACCTTCCTCCGAGTTGACCCCGGCAGTCTCCCACGAGTCCCCGCCATAACGCGCTGGCAACGTAGGATAAGGGTTGCGCTCGTTGCGGGACTTAACCCAACATCTCACGACACGAGCTGACGACAGCCATGCACCACCTGTACACCAACCACAAGGGAAGCCCCATCTCTGGGGATGTCTGGCGCATGTCAAGCCCAGGTAAGGTTCTTCGCGTTGCATCGAATTAATCCACATGCTCCGCCGCTTGTGCGGGCCCCCGTCAATTCCTTTGAGTTTTAGCCTTGCGGCCGTACTCCCCAGGCGGGGCGCTTAATGCGTTAGCTACGGCACGGACAACGTGGATGTCGCCCACACCTAGCGCCCAACGTTTACAGCGTGGACTACCAGGGTATCTAATCCTGTTCGCTCCCCACGCTTTCGCTCCTCAGCGTCAGTATCGGCCCAGAGACCCGCCTTCGCCACCGGTGTTCCTCCTGATATCTGCGCATTTCACCGCTACACCAGGAATTCCAGTCTCCCCTACCGAACTCAAGTCTGCCCGTATCGACTGCACGCTGAAGGTTAAGCCTCCAGATTTCACAGCCGACGCGACAAACCGCCTACGAGCTCTTTACGCCCAATAATTCCGGACAACGCTTGCACCCTACGTATTACCGCGGCTGCTGGCACGTAGTTAGCCGGTGCTTCTTATCCAGGTACCGTCACTTGCGCTTCGTCCCTGGCGAAAGAGGTTTACAACCCGAAGGCCGTCATCCCTCACGCGGCGTCGCTGCATCAGGCTTTCGCCCATTGTGCAATATTCCCCACTGCTGCCTCCCGTAGGAGTCTGGGCCGTGTCTCAGTCCCAGTGTGGCCGGTCACCCTCTCAGGCCGGCTACCCGTCGTCGCCTTGGTAGGCCATTACCCCACCAACAAGCTGATAGGCCGCGGGTTCATCCTGTACCGCCAGAACTTTCAACCAACCCCCATGCGAGAGTCGGTGATATCCGGTATTAGACCCCGTTTCCAAGGCTTATCCCAGAGTACAGGGCAGATTACCCACGTGTTACTCACCCGTTCGCCACTCATCCACACCCGAAAGTGTTTCAGCGTTCGACTTGCATGTGTTAAGCACGCCGCCAGCGTTCGTCCTGAGCCAGGATCAAACTCTCCAACAATGAACAGTTCGATCGAGACTATTTTCTCAATCATTCTCAAAGGAAACCCCAACGAGGGGGTTTCATATAAGCTCTACTGGCTTAGTTCACTAGCACACTGTTGAGTTCTCAAGCAACACACCCCAGCAGAAACCAGAACCCATCAGGCCCAGCCTCAACCGAAGCAGTCATTCCTAGCAGTTTTTGGTGAGACACCCACTCAATCACCTTCCGGTGAGAGCTTGGTTCGTGTCCCGGCGGCCACCCGGTTTCCCTGGCGACTTGGAGAACTTTACATGCTGAAAAACCCCCGAAAACAGGGGGGTCCCTTAACTGGATCTTCGCAGGTCAAACCGCGCGAACCAGCCAAGCGGAGCCCGGATTGGCCGCTCACGCCCCCGAACCTACCCGCGAACGGCCCCTCGAGGACATTGCCCCGACTACATTGCGCCGTATTGCACCGAGAGATCGCTCTGATTAGCGTCGGCGGCATGGCTACGCTCCAGCTCGACGACGGCACCTCCCTCGCGTACGACGACCACGGCGCCGGCAACCCCGGAACCACCGGGCTTCCGCTGCTGCTCGTCCACGGCCACCCGTTCGACCGCTCGATGTGGCGCCCGCAGGCTGAGTACCTAGTGAGCCGGGGCCACCGCGTGGTCGTCCCGGACCTCCGCGGGTACGGCGAGAGCACCGGGCCCGCGGTCACGGACCTGGCCGGCTTCGCCCGGGATCTCATCGCGCTCGCCGACCACCTGGGCCTGGCGGAGTTCGGACTCGGCGGTCTGTCCATGGGCGGGCAGATCGTGATGCAGACCGTCCGGGACCACCCCGGACGCGTCCGCGCTCTCCTGCTCGCCGACACCTTCCCCACGAAAGAGACGGCCGAGGGGAAGCTGGCGCGGAACGCCGCCGCCGACCGCGTGCTCGCCGAGGGCATGGCTCGCTACGCCGACGAGCTGCTCCCGAAGATGGTGTCCGCCGAAACGCTGCGAGACAGCCCCGACGTCGCGAAGCACGTCCTCACGATGATGCGCGACGCTCCCGCCGAGGGAGCCGCGGCGGCGCTGCGGGCCCGCGCCGAACGGCCGGACTATCGGGAGGTGCTCGACCAGGTCAGTGTCCCCACGCTGGTGGTCGTCGGCAGTGAGGACGAGTTCACCCCGGTCGCCGACGCCGAGCTGATGCACCGGCTCGTCGCCGGTTCCAGACTGGCGGTGGTCCGGGGCGCGGGCCACCTGCCTAACCTGGAGCGCGCGGCCGAGTTCAACGACGTGTTCGGCCGGTTCCTGGACACTCCCCGGCTCCGGCCGGCCTCAGGGGAAGAACGGTGACCCACCCCATGAAGACCGTATTCGTGACCGGCGCGAGTGCCGGCTTCGGCGCCGCGATCGCGCGCCGGTTCGTCGCCGAGGGCGCGCGGGTCGTCGCCGCGGCCCGCAGCGCGGACAAGCTGGCGGCGCTGGCCTCGGAGCTCGGCGAGGCCGTGCTGCCCGTCGTGCTCGACGTGCAGGACGCCGGCGCCGTCACCTCCGTCATCGGCGCGCTGCCCGGCGACTGGGGCCAGGTGGACGTGCTGGTGAACAACGCCGGCCTGGCGAAGGGCCTCGAGCCCGCCCACCGGGCGCAGCTGGAGGACTGGGACCAGATGATCGCGACCAACGTGACCGGCCTGGTGCACGTCACGCGCGCGCTGCTGCCCGGCATGGTCGAGCGCGGCCGCGGCCACGTGATCAACATCGGCTCGATCGCGGGCACCTACCCCTACCCCGGCGGCAACGTCTACGGCGCGACCAAGGCGTTCGTGCACCAGTTCAGCCTGAACCTGCGCAGCGACCTGCACGGCACGGGCGTGCGCGTGACGAACATCGAACCGGGAATGGTCGGCGGCACGGACTTCTCGAAGGTCCGCTTCGACGGCGACGAGGCCAAGGCCGGCACCGTCTACGCCGGCACCACGCCGCTGACCGCCGAGGACATCGCCGAGTCGGTGTACTGGACGTCCGCGCAGCCGCCGCACGTGAACGTGAACGTCATCGAGATCATGCCGGTGGTGCAGAGCTCCGCCGCCCTGCAGATCCACCGCGAGGGCTGAGCGGTCGGGAACGCCGCTAAGGACTCCTTACCGGCGCTGGACGCGGGTAAGGAGTCCTTGACGGCGCATCAGGACGGGGCGAACTCGGCGAGCCCGAACAGCTCGTAGAGCGCCTGCTGCGCGGGGTCCCGGTCGGTGAGGATGCGGCGGGCGCGCGGGCGTCCGCCGGTGGACGGGTAGCGCAGCACCGTCTCGCCGATGCCGCACAACTGGTCCAGCAGCTCGCCGACGGACAGGTTCATCCCCGCGTTGTCCGCCTCCCGCCGCATCACGTGGGTGACTGTGGCGGCGAGCACCGAGACGAGCGTGTGCACGGCGATGCGATGGCGCGTCCACTCCCAGCGCGGCGTCGGGCCGACGGCGGCCGGGCCGGTGAGCCAGCGGAACGTGGACTCGAGGTGGGTGCGGGCGCGGTAGGCCGTGACCACCTCGGCCACCGGCCAGTCGTGGTCGGTGACCAGGATCTGCTTGCCGAAGAACTCGTCGACGAGCCGGGTGACGGCGGCCTGGTCCACCTGCCAGGTCAGCCGCAGCTCCCCCGGGTGCGTGCCGCTCAGCGTCGTGGTCAGCACGCGTTCGGCGCGGCGGCCGCGGGTGACGCGGGAGATCTCGGAGCGCACCTGCGCCCGGTCGCCGCGGTGGGTGCCCGCGGCCAGCGCCGCGGCGAGGCCGTCCAGCTCGCGGACGGCGGTGCTCAGCTCGTCGGCGAACGCCCGTGACTGCGCCGCGTGCAGCGTGGCCGAGTGCGTGAGGATCACCCGCCGCCGCACGCCGTCGACGACGGCCCGGGTGTCGATGGCCGTGAGGCCCGCGAACCGCTCCGGGTCCACGCGCCGGCGCAGTGACGCCGGCTGCGTCAGCAGATCCGGGTGGTCGGCCAGCGGCAGCGACCCGACGAAGCCGCTGCGCGCGCCGAGATCCAGCTGCGCGGCCTGGCCCGAGTGGAAGACGAGCGTGAGGCCGGTGGCGGGGTAACGCTCGCCCAGCTCCCCGGCCAGCGCGCCGAACGTCGGGGCCGCGCCGCCCTCGCGCCGGTAGACCCGCGACGAGAGCGGGATCGCGCCGTCCCGCGTCACCACGAGGCCCAGCCCGGCCAGCACGTCCTGGCACGCCGAGGGCAGCGTGCAGTCGGCGGCGGTGAAGGCGGCGAACTGCGGCACGTCGACCGCGAGCGCCGACGTGCCGTCGTCGCCCAGCAGGTCGAGCACCGCCTCGGCGATGGCGGTCTCGATGGCGTTGATGCGCTCCGGCGTGAGGCGCTGCAACGCGCGCCAGTGCGCCTCCGTGGTCATCGCGGCTTTCGGCGGGCGCGGGCGCACCAGGTCCTGCGCGGCGGAACCCGTCCACCACTCGCCGAGCGTGGTGCCCGGCCCGGTCGCGCGGTGCAGGATGGCGAGCGCGAGGTGGAGGCCGAGCGTCGTCTTCGCGCGCTGGGGGCCGACCACGGCGTCGACCCGGCGGACGAGGTCGAGCCGCCGGAGCGTGCCCCAGACCGCGGCGACGTCGCCGAACGTCCGGTGCCGCGCGTCGCCGGGGGCCGAGCCGCCGCCGGCCAATGCCCCGGCGATCTCCTCGGCCGTGCCGAGGTAGCGCTGGGCCACCACCCGGGGCTCGCCGTCCACCCGCGCGGACTCGGCCAGGTAGTAGTAGGTCCGGCCGCCGATCCGCTTCCCGATCACCGATGCCACACTTTAGGTAATACACGCGGACCCGGTGATCGACAACCTTCCCGGCCCGCTGACCTGCGCCGACGATCTTCGGTTCCGAACGGGTGAGCCAGTGACGGGTGGAGCACTGGTCGGCCGCCCGGCGCGGACCTAGCGTGGCGGGAATGGCACCCGATCCTGACCTGACCGCCCCCACCCCGTCGGCGATGCGACGTGCGCTCGCCCGGGCCCGGGACGGGAAGACGCTCGACGTCGCCGAGTCCACCGTGCTGCTGCACGCCCGCGGCGAAGACCTGGCGACGCTGTCCGAACACGCCTCCCGGATCCGTGACGCCGGCCTCGAAGAAGCCGGGCGCGCGGGCATCATCACCTACAGCCGCAAGGTCTTCATCCCGCTGACCCGGCTGTGCCGCGACCGCTGCGGCTACTGCACGTTCGTCACCGTGCCGGGGCGGCTGGAGTCGCCGTTCCTGTCCCCCGACGAGGTCCTCGACATCGCGCGCAAGGGCGCGGAGATGGGCTGCAAGGAAGCGCTGTTCACGCTCGGCGACCGGCCGGAGGACCGCTGGCAGGCCGCCCGCGACTGGCTCGACGCGCACGGCTACGACGACACCCTTTCCTACGTCCGCGCGATGGCCATCCGCGTGCTGGAGGAGACCGGCCTGCTGCCGCACCTCAACCCCGGGGTGCTGAGCTGGCAGGACTTCCAGCGGCTCAAGCCCGTGGCGCCGTCGATGGGCATGATGCTGGAGACCACCGCGACCCGGCTGTGGAGCGAGAAGGGCGGCCCGCACTACGGCTCGCCGGACAAGGACCCCGCCGTCCGGCTGCGGGTGCTGGAGGACGCCGGGCGCAGTTCGGTGCCGTTCACCACCGGGGTGCTGATCGGCATCGGCGAGACGCACGAAGAGCGCGCCGACGCGTTGTTCGCCATCCGCAAGACCGCGCGGGAGTACGGCGGCATCCAGGAAGTCATCGTGCAGAACTTCCGCGCGAAGCCGGACACTAAGATGCGCGCCACCCCGGACGCTGACCTCGAGGAGCTGGCGGCCAACATCGCCGTCGCGCGGCTCGTGCTCGGGCCGAAGATGCGCATCCAGGCGCCGCCGAACCTGATCGGCAACCAGTACGACCTGATGATCCGCGCCGGGATCGACGACTGGGGCGGCGTTTCGCCGCTGACCCCGGACCACGTGAACCCCGAGCGCGCCTGGCCGCAGATCGACCAGCTGGCGCGCCAGACCGAGAAGGCCGGCTACCAGCTGCGCGAGCGGCTGACCATCTACCCCGAGTACGTGAACATCGGCGAGCCGTGGCTCGACCCGCGCATCACCCGGCACGTGGCCGCGCTCGTCGACCCGGCGACGGGGCTGGCGCGCGAGGACGCGATGCCGGTCGGCATCCCGTGGCAGGAGCCGGACGGCGGCTGGCAGCAGTCGGGCCGCACGGACCTGCACACCGAGATCGACACCACCGGCCGCACCGACGACCGGCGCGGCGACTTCGACTCGGTCTACGGCGACTGGAACGAGCTCGCCGGCAAGATCAAGTCCGGCCCGCAGAAGTTCGACACCGACGTGCTGGAAGCCTTGCGCAGCGCGGAAAAGGACCCGGCCGGCCTGTCCGACGACGCGGCGCTGGCGCTGCTGCACGCCGACGGCCCGGAGCTGGACGCGCTGACCAAGCTGGCCGACGACCTGCGCCGCGAGGTGGTGGGCGACGACATCACGTTCGTCGTCACGCGGAACATCAACTTCACCAACGTCTGCTACACGGGTTGCCGCTTCTGCGCCTTCGCGCAGCGACGCACGGATGCCGACGCGTACACGCTGTCGCTGGATCAGGTCGGCGACCGCGTCGACGAGGCGTGGGCCGCGGGCGCCACCGAGATCTGCATGCAGGGCGGCATCCACCCGGACCTGCCGGGCACCGCGTACTTCGACCTGGCGGCCGAGGTGAAGCGGCGGCAGCCGGACATCCACCTGCACTCCTACAGCCCGATGGAGGTCGTCAACGGCGCCTCGCGGACCAACCTGTCCCTCCGGGACTGGCTGATCCGCGCGAAGGAGTCCGGAGTGGACTCCCTGCCGGGCACCGCGGCGGAGATCCTCGACGACGACGTGCGGTGGGTGCTCACCAAGGGCAAGCTGCCGACGTCGGCGTGGATCGAGGTGGTCACCACGGCGCACGAGATCGGGCTGCCCACGACGTCCACGATGATGTACGGGCACGTCGACAACCCGAGCCACTGGGTCGGGCACCTGAAGCTGCTGGCCCGGCTGCAGCGCGAGGGCATGGAGAAGAACGGGCGGCGCGGGTTCACCGAGTTCGTGCTGCTGCCGTTCATCCACCAGAGCGCGCCCATCTACCTGGCCGGCCTCGCCCGCGCGGGGACCACGCTGCGCGAGAACCGGGCGGTGCACGCGCTGGCCCGGCTGCTGCTGCACGGCACGTTCGACAACATCCAGAGCTCCTGGGTGAAGCTCGGCGAAGAAGGCAGCCGCGCGGTGCTGCAGGGCGGTGTCAACGACATCGGCGGCACGCTGATGGAGGAGACGATCAGCCGGATGGCCGGCGCGGCGAACGGCTCGTACAAGACCATCAGCGACATGCGCGCGATGGTCGAGCCGCTGGGCCGTCCGCTGCGCCAGCGGACCACGGGCTACGGCACACCTTCGGCGGAGCGGATCGCCGCGGCGGACGCGTCGGACGGGGTGGCGACGGCGGTGCGCAAGCCGCTGCTGCCGCTGCTGACTCCGTAGCCTGACTCCGTAGCCGCTCGGTGGCGGGCGCCCGGTCGAGGGGCGCCCGCCACTGCCGCGTCCGCCGCCGGTCCTCGTGGCCGGCCGCGGTTACCCACCGCCGTGACCAGCGGCGACGGGTGATGACGTTGTGTCACCGCTCACAAACCGACGGTTGAGCGGCGGGGATCTGTGCTACCTCTTTGCCTCACGACCAGGGCGGCCGCTGCCCGGGGTCGAGCCCCAGGAGCCCTCGAAGACGTGGGATCCCCCGGCCGAGAGGACCTCGATGAGCACCTCCGTGGCGCCACTGGAAATGGTCGACACCGACCGCTACCCGCTCACCGCCCCGGGCAGCCCGGCCTGGCTGGCGACCGTCGGGCGCACGCGCGCGGACCTGGCCGACGCCGGCTGCAGCGTGCTCACCGACTTCATCCGGCCCGAGCTGCGCGAGGTGCTGCGCACCGAGTGCGCCGGGCTGGAACCGCACGCCTACACCAAGATCGAACAGGTCAACGCCTACAACACCGCGATCGGCGCGCCGCTGCCCGAAGGCCACCCCGGGCGGACGATCATGGAACGCGGCAACGCCTTCGTCGCGCGCGATCACATCCCCGCGTCGTCGATCATCAGCCGGCTCTACACCAGCCCGCTGTTCCAGCGCTTCGTGGCCGACTGCTTCGGCCTGCCGGAGCTGCACGAGCTCGCGGACCCGCTGTCCGGGCTGACGCTCAACGTGATCGCGCCCGGGCGCGCGCATCCGTGGCACTTCGACACGAACTCCTACACCGTCAGCCTGCTGACACAGGGCGCGGCCGAGGGCGGGACGTTCGAGCACTGTCCGAACATCCGGTCCGCGGCCGAGGAGAACTTCGCCGCCGTACGGTCCGTGCTGGCCGGTGACGGCGCCTATCCGGTGCAGCGCCTCGCCCTCCGGCCGGGCGATCTGCAGCTGTTCCAAGGACGCTTCGCCTTGCACCGGGTCAGTACGGTGAAGGGCGGGATCGCGCGCCACTCGGCGATCTTCGCCTACAGCGAGCGCCCGGGGACAGTCGGCAGTGCGGAACGGACCAGGCAGCTGTTCGGCCGGGTCCTGCCCGCGCATCTGGCCGGCCGCACCGACCGGGGCGACGAGCTGCTCGACTAGATCAGGCACGGCCGCGGACCTCGCCGCCGTGCTCGAGACCTCCGACGAAGAAGGATGATCGTGAGCAGTCCGGAATGGTCCACCCGCACCTTCGGCAACGAGGACCGGCTCCCCCGCGTCCCCGTTCCCACGCTGCCGGACAGCGGCCGCCGCTTCCTCGAGTGGTGCGCACCGCTGCTGACGCCGGAGGAGCTGGCCGAGACCGAAGCAGCGGTCGCGGAGTTCCTCGCACCGGGCAGCCCCGCCCACGAGCTGCAGGCCGCGCTGGTGGAGTACGACGGCTCACCCGGGGTGCACAGCTGGCTCGACACGTTCTGGCCGTACCGCTACCTCGGCCGCCGCGACCGGATCGCGCTCAACGCCAACTTCTTCTTCCTGTTCCAGGACTCCCCGCTGGGCCAGGTGGAGCGCGCGGCCGAGCTGGCCGCGGCCGCCGTGGACTACAAGCTCCGGGTCGACGACGAGCTGCTGCCGCCGGTGCTCGTGCGCGGAGCTCCGCAGTCGATGGTGCAGCACAAGTTCCTGTTCTCGGCCACCCGCATCCCGGGCGCGGTGCTGGACACCGTGCGCACGCCGTACCGCGAGGGGTGGGCAGGGCCGTCGCACGAGCGGCACATCGTCGTGTTCCACCGGAACACACCGTTCCGGCTGGACGTCCTCGCCGAGGACGGCCGGCCGTACTCCCCCGAGCAGATCGCGGACGGCCTCCGCGCGATCGTCAAGGGCGATCACGCCACCGACGTCGCCGCCGGGCACTTCACCACGAAAGCCCGCGCGGAGTGGGCCGCTTCGCGGGCCGCGTTGATCGAGGCGGGGAACGGCGAAGCGCTGGAAACCATCGAGACGGCGTTGTTCTGCCTGTGCCTGGACGAGTTCACCCCGTCGACCGCGCTCGAAGCCTGCGACCGGCTGCTGCACGGTGACAGCGGCAACCGCTGGTTCGACAAGGCCGTGTCCCTGGTCGTGTTCGAGGACGGCACCGCGGGGATCAACGTCGAGCACTGCGAGCTCGACGGCACCACGATTCTGGGCTTCACCGACGCGCTGCTGAGCGGTGCGCGGGAACCGCGGGAGGCCGCCGACGGCGTGCCGGGCTTCGAGCCGATCGAGTTCACGCTCACCGATGCCCTCCGGGAAGACGCTCGCGCCGCGGCGGAAGCATTCAAGGCGTACGCGGACGCCACCGCGACTGAAGCGGTGTCGTTCGACTTCGGCGCCAACCGCGCGAAGGAACTCGGGATGTCGCCGGACGCCTTCGCGCAGATGTCGTACCAGCTGGCCCACCGTCGGGCGAAGGGCCTGACGGGCGCGACGTACGAGTCGATCGCCACCCGGCAGTTCCAGCACGGCCGCACCGAGGCGATGCGAGTCGTCACGCCCGAGGTGGTGCGCTTCGCCGACGTCCTGACCGACGAGAACGCTTCCACTGACGAGAAGCGGAAAGCGTTGCGGGCAGCGGCGGCGAAGCATGTCGCACGGGCGAAGGAATGCCAGGCCGGGGACGCGCCGGAACAGCACCTCTGGGAACTGCAGCTGATCGCGCAACGTCGTGGGGACACCGAAACCCCGGCGCTGTACACCAGCCCGGGCTGGCTGAAGATGCGCGCGGACTACCTGAGCACCAGCTCGGCGCCGTCGGTCAACATCCAGTACTTCGGCTTCGGCTCGACGAGCCCGCAGTGCATCGGCGTCGCGTACGTGCTCCTGCCGGACCGCTGGAACATCTACCTCAGCACACCGAAGCACGTCTCGGCGGAGATGTACCGCTTCGCGGACGAGCTGGCCCGCGCGGTGCGCGAACTGCAGGAGCTGCTCGCCACCGAGTGAGGTGTTTTCCTTGCGGTGGCGGGGTTTCACGGGTTGCGGTGCAGGCGCCAGAGCGCGAGGGCGAGCTGGAGCCGCAGACGGCCCGGCGGGGTGCGGACCGGCCAGCCGAGCAGGTGTTCGGCGTGGGTGAGGCGTTCCTGCAACGTGGAGTGATGCAGGGTCAGCGCGGTGGCCGCCGCGCGCAGGCTGGCGGCGCCGGCCACCGCGACGAGCGTCTGCAGCACCCACGGCGCCGCGGCCCGCGCTTTTTCGACGGCTTCGACGTCGGCGACCGGCTGAGTCGACGGGCTGACTGCCTCGGCTAGGACGGCCAGTCCGCCGAGATCGGCGAACTCCACCACGCGGGGGCCTGGATCGGCTTCGGTGCCCTCGGCGGTGAAGCGCAACGCCGTGCGGGCGGCGGCCCAGGAAGCGGGCAGATCGCGTACGGGGACAACGGGTCCGAGACCGGCGCGGCCGGGTTGCGGCTCACCACCGGATGACTCACCAGCCTGCGTCCGGAACGCTGACCCGACCGCGGTGGTGCGGCTGCTCGCGGGCCAATCTCCCGGCGGCGCCAGCACGGCCCGGCCGCCGGGCAGGGCCACGGCGCGGGCGGTGTCGCCCAAGCCCAGGCGGCGGGCCAGGCGGAGGCGGGTCTTCTCGTCGACCGTCGCTCGTGAGTGGCGATGACGGTTCTAACCGTCATCGCCACTCACGAGTCCTTAGCCGAGCACCCGCCGCAGCCACGACGCGCGGACTTCGCGGGCCTGCTGGGAAAGCGCGGCCTGCGGCGCCACCCCGTCGAAGCCGTGGAAGGCGCCGGGCCACATGTGCACCTCGGCCGGAACCCCCGCCAGCGAAAGCCGCGTCGCGTAGGTGATCACCTCGTCGCGGAAGGTTTCGGCGCTGCCGACGTCCAGGAAAGCGGGCGGCAGGCCGGAAAGGTCCGTCGCGCGGGCCGGGGCGGCGTACGGCGAGACGTCGGGGCCGCCGCGGGCGTCGCCGAGCAGCGCGGTCCAGCCGACGTTGTTGGCGGTCCGGTCCCAGCTGCCGGCGCCGGCCATCTGGTACGCCGACGGGGTGTTGTTGCGGTCGTCCAGCATCGGGTACAGCAGCAGCTGGCCGAGCAGCGCCGGGCCGTTCCGGTCGCGCGCCAGCAAGGTCACCGCGGCCGCCAGCCCCCCGCCCGCGCTCGCGCCGCCGACGAGCACGCGCTCCGGGTCGATGCCGAACTCCGCCGCGTGCTCGACCGTCCACTTCAGACCGGCGTAGCAGTCCTCCACCGGCGCGGGGTGCGGGTGCTCCGGCGCCACGCGGTAGTCGATCGCGACGAACGCGAGCCCCAGCTCCCGCGCGTACTGCTTGAGGAACAACAGGTCCCGGCCGCGGTTCCCGCCCAGCACCATGCCGCCGCCGTGCAGCCAGTAGAGCACCGGCACCGCGGTGGTGACGCCCGCCGGCCGGCCGACGATCGCCGGGACCGGGCCGTCCGGGCCGTCGGCCTCGACCTCCCACAGCTCGATCGTGCCGTCCGCGGTCAGGTCTTCGAGCGGCAGCTGCCGGGAAGCGACGGCCTCGCGCACCACGGCGAGCGACTCGAACGAGTCGAGCCGGGGCATCTCGGCCCGGACCACCGCCAGCGCCGCCGCCAGCTCGGGGTCGTACGGCACCGGCGGGCCGATCCGCGGGCGCGTCGACGGGTCGGTCGCGGTCATCTCGATACCTCCAGGGGTCTCCACCGGTCGGGATCGATCTTCGTCGCGACCGGCCCGGCCGCGCCTCAGCCACGCGGCGGGAATGCCCCGCCATCCGGCGGGGCGCGGTGAAGGCCTCCTTGCCCGCGTGGCACGGAGGCCTTCACGGACCGGGGAGCAGGTGAAAGATGACCGGTCCGGGGGCTGATCGGGGTGACCGTTCACCGGAACTGGGCCGAACGCCGCAGCCGTGGTCATGATCGACCGCGCTTGTCGAAATTTTGCGTAAGTCCGTCCAAGTATTGCGATTCCCTGTCAGAAATTCGTATGATCCAGCTCACACTGTCCCCACCAGTGCACACGAGCCCAAGAAAGGTGAGTGCTGCTCCCGTGACTCCCCCAGGTGTCTTCAGCGCGCCCGAAAAACGCCCACCGGCCACCGGAAAACGCAGAATCGCCGCGCTGACCAGCGCGGTGCTGGCGGCCGCCGGGCTGACGGCGCTGACGCTCGCCGCCTCCCCCGCCCTGCCCGCGGCAGCCGCCCCGGCCGCGTCCGGCTCGGCCCTCGCCGTCGCCGGACGCGGCGCCACCGTCCCGTTTGTGGAGCAGGAAGCCGAAAACGCGGCCACCAACGGCACCGTGATCGGTCCCGACCGCGCGGCGGGCACGCTCGCCGGCGAGGCGTCCGGGCGCAAGGCCGTGACGCTTTCGGGCCAGGGCCAGTACGTCGAGTTCACCCTGAGCGCGCCGTCGAACTCGCTCGACTTCCGCTACAGCCTGCCCGACAACGCGCAGGGCACCGGGATCAACGGCAAGATCGCCGTTTACGTCAACGGCGCCCACAACCGCGACCTCGACCTCACCTCGCGCTACAGCTGGTACTACGGCGGCTACCCGTTCAGCAACGACCCGGGCCAGGGCAAGGCGCACCACTTCTACGACGAGGTCCGCACCCTCTTCCCGGCCAGTTACCCGCAGGGCACCAAGATCCGGATCCAGGTCGACGCCGGCGACGTCACCCCCGCGACCATCGACCTCGCCGACTTCGAGCAGGTCGCCGCGGCGAAGACCCAGCCGGCGAACTCCTTGTCCGTCACGGCCTACGGCGCCACTTCGGGTGACGCCACGGACGACGCGGCCGCGTTCGACGCCGCCGTGGCCGCCGCCAAGAGCCAGGGCAAGGAGGTCTGGATCCCGGCGGGCACGTTCGTGCTGAACCACCACGTGACGGTGGACCAGGTGACCGTGCGCGGCGCCGGCCCGTGGTACTCCGAGCTGCACGGCTCGCGCGCGGGCATCTTCGGCAAGGGCGAGCCGGCCAGCTGCAGCACCCCGACCTACCCCGGCAACCCGGCGGTTCCCGGCAGCAGCACCAACGTGAAGCTGTACGACTTCGCGATCATCGGCGAGGTCGACGCGCGGGTGGACTGCGACCAGGCCAACGGCATCGGCGGCGCGCTGGGCGGCGGCTCGGTGGTGCAGGACCTGTGGATCCAGCACACGAAGGTCGGGCTGTGGCTCGACGGGCCGTTCGACGGGCTCACCGTGCGCGACAACCGGATCCTCGACCAGACCGCGGACGGGCTGAACCTGCACCAGGGCATCAGCAATGTGCTGGTGACCAACAACTTCCTGCGCAACACCGGCGACGACGGCCTGGCCATGTGGGCCGAGCACGACGCCGACCACGACAACACGTTCTCGTTCAACACCGTGCTGCTGCCGATCCTGGCGAACAACATCGCGGTCTACGGCGGCCACGACAACACCGTGTCCGACAACGTGGTGGCCGACAACCAGGACCAGGGCGGCGGCATCCACGTGGCCAACCGGTTCAGCGCGGTGCCGCTCTCGGGCACCACCACCGTCACGCGCAACACCGCGATGCGCACCGGTGTGCTCGACTCCAACTGGCAGTTCGGCGTCGGCGCGCTGTGGTTCGACGGCCGCGACTCGGCCATCACCGGCCGGATCGACGTCGTCGACAACGACTTGCTGGACAACAACTACGAGGGCGTCCAGTTCATCGACAGCACCACCAGCGACGTCCACTTCGACGGCCTGCGGATCACCGGCGCGGGCACCTTCGCGTGGCAGCTGCAGGCGAAGCCGGCCGGCACGGTGAAGAACGTCGTCGCGACCAAGATCGGCCGCGCGGGCATCTACAACTGCATGGGCCCGGACGCGATGACCGGCCTCGCCGACCAGGGCGGCAACTCCGGCTGGACCACCACGTTCTGCGGCTCGTGGCCGACGCCGGTGTACAACGGCGACAGCGGTGGCGGCACCACCCCGCCCACCACGCCGACGACCCCGACCACGCCCACCCAGCCGCCGACCGGCAACGTCGCCCTGAACAAGGCGGCCAGCGCCAGCGGCTCGCAGGGCGGCTTCCCGCCGGGCAACGCGGTGGACGGCAACGCGGGCACCTACTGGGAGAGCGCCAACAACGCGTTCCCCCAGACGATCACCGTGGACCTGGGCAGCGCCGTGTCCGTCGGCCGGCTGGTGCTGAAGCTGCCGCCGTCGAACGACTGGGGCACGCGCACCCAGACGCTCGCCGTTTCCGGCAGCACGAACAACTCCGCGTACAGCACGTTGAAGCCCTCCGCGGGCTACACGTTCAACCCCGGCAGCGGTAACACCGCCACCGTCACCTTCACCGCCGCGAGCACGCGTTACCTGCGGCTCACCTTCACCGGCAACACCGGCTGGCCCGCCGGGCAGCTGTCCGAGCTCGAGGCCTACGCGTCCTGACCTCCCCGCAGATCCCCAGAAAGGTGAGTGCCCCGAAGATGTCGTCCCCCACCTCATCCCGGCCCCGCGGCCGGGCAGCGCTGCTGGCGGCGGCGCTGGTCTCGTCCGGGCTGGCCGTGCTCGCGGCCGGTTCGGCGAGCCCGGCCGCCGCGGCGACCTGCCCGGCCACCGCGCCGGGCGGCGCCTCGACGCCGTTCCGCACCGTCGAGGCCGAATGCTCGGCGACCACCGGCTCGGCGGTCGGGCCCGACTACACGCAGGGCAGTGTGGCGTCGGAGGCGTCCGGCCGCCAGGCCGTGAAACTCGGCCAGGGCCAGTACGTCGAGTTCACCCTGCCCGCCGCGGCCAACTCCATCAACGTGCACTACAACGTGCCGGACGGCAGCTCCGGCCGGATGTCGGTGTACGTCGGCGCCACGAAGCTCGGCAGCGGCCTTTCCGTCACCTCGCAGTACTCCTACACCGACACGCCCGGCATCGCGGGCGCGAAGACGCACCACTTCTTCGACGACTCGCGGCTGCTGTTCGGCCAGAACGCCGGCGCGGGCACGAAGGTCAAGGTGCAGCTGGACTCCGGTGACGTCGGCCAGGCGACCATCGATCTGGCCGACTTCGAACAGGTCGGCGGCGCAGGCACCAAGCCGGCGAACGCGCTTTCGGTCACCGACTACGGCGCCACGGCGGACGACCAGTCCGACGACACCCAGGCGTTCCGCAACGGCCTGTCCGCGGCGCGCTCGCAGGGCAAGGAGCTGTGGGTGCCGTCCGGCCGGTTCGAAATCGGCTCGGCGCTGCAGATCGACCAGACCACCGTCCGCGGCGCCGGGCAGTGGTACACCGTGTTGCACGGCAACAACATCTTCAACAACGGCAGCGCGTCCGGGAACATCAAGCTCTACGACTTCGCCGTGTTCGGCTCGGTCTCCGAGCGCAACGACAGCAGCCCGGACAACGCTTTCCACGGCGTGCTCGGGGCCGGCTCGACGGTGTCCGGGCTGTGGATCCAGAACACCAAGTGCGGCCTGTGGCTGATGAGCGGCGCGTCGTCGAACCTGACGATCGAGAACAACCGCATCCTCGACACGCAGGCCGACGGCGTCAACTTCGACGGCGCCGTGACGAATTCGACGCTGCACAACAACTACCTGCGCAACAACGGTGACGACGGCCTCGCGCTGTGGTCCAACGGCCAGGCCGACTCGGGCAACTCGCTCACGGGCAACACCGTGGTGCAGCCGAATCTGGCCAACGGCATCGCGCTGTACGGCGGGTCGGACAACACCGTGAGCGGCAACCTGGTGCAGGACACCAACGCGCTCGGCGGCGGTTACCTGGTGGCCAACCGGTTCAGCTCGGTGCCGCTCGCGGGCACCGTCACGCTGTCCGGCAACACCGCGCTGCGCGCCGGGGCGCTCGACCCGAACTGGCAGTTCGGCGTCGGCGCGCTGTGGTTCGACGCGCGGGACCAGGCGATCAGCGGCGTGACCATCAAGGTCAACGGCTTCACCGCGATCGACAGCCCGTACGAGGCGATCCAGTTCATCGACGGCAACGGCGCCGGCAAGGCGGTCAGCGGCATCACCATCGACGGCGTGACGGTGCGCGGCACGGGCACGTTCGTGGCGCAGTCGCAGACGCAGGGCAGCGTGTCGATCAGCAACCTGACGGCGTCCGGTGTCGGTGTCACGGGCACGTACAACTGCCCGTACCCGTCCTCGACCCCGCAGATGACGTTCGGCGGCTCGGGCAACACCGGCTGGACCGGCACCTGGGGCGACTGCTCGTCGTGGCCGGCGCCGAACTCCGGCCCGCCGCAGCCGCCGCAGTCGGGCACGAACATCGCGCGCGGCAAGGTGATCAACGCGTCGGGCTCGGTCGGCGGCTTCCCGCCGTCGAACGCGGTGGACGGCAACGCGAGCACCTACTGGGAGAGCACCAACAACGCGTTCCCCCAGACGCTGACCGTCGACCTCGGCTCGGCGACGGCGATCAACAAGGTGTCGCTGAAGCTCCCGCCGTCCACTGATTGGGCCACCCGCACCGAAACGCTCACCGTCCAGGGCAGCACGGACGGCAGCTCGTGGACAACGCTGGTGCCCTCGCGCGGCTGGACGTTCGACCCGGCCTCGGCGAACACCGCGTCGGCGAGCTTCGGCACGGCGACGCAGCGGTTCGTGCGGCTGTCGATCACGGGCAACACCGGCTGGCCGGCCGGGCAGGTCTCCGAACTGGAGGTCGCGGCCGCCTGAGAGCGGAGGCCTCCCCGCCCGAGTGGCGGCCCGGGCGGGGAGGCCTTCTTCATTCTTTACCGCACCCGCCGCTGCACGCGGAGCAGATACTCCTTGCGGTCAAACGGATCGCTGCCCACCCGCGGCCGCTCCGGAACAGCGCCGCGCACAGGCTGGTAGTGCGAGAACTCCGACTCCAGCACGCCCTCACCCCGGGTCAGCGACGGCAGTTCCCGCTGGAGCGCGTGCACGGACGCGGCCGGGATGTCACCGCTCAGCGAAGCCGTCCCGTCCGCGAGTTCCGTCCTGTGTGGAACGGCGCGCAAGCGTGACAGCGTCGACGCGAGCGCGCCCACGACGTCGGCCGGAACTTCCAGCGTGAAGCGGTGCATCGGCTCGTGGACGCTGGTTCCCGCGCGGCGCAGTGCGGTCGCGAGCACCAGCGGGGTCAGGTTCCGGAAATCGCCCGCGGTGCTGGACATGCTCTTGTCGAACGTGCCGTGCGAGTGGCTCTGTCGGGCGTAGTAACCGGACGACGTCAGCGTCACCACGCAGTCCGGCACCTGCCAGCCGTGCACGCCCGCGCGCAGCGTCTCGTGCACGGTCTCCTCGATCGCCTTCAGGAACGCCGGGATCAGCGAGCCCAGCTCGATCTCGTAGCCGAACACCACTCCGCTGCCCGGCGGCCCGGGTTCGACGCGCAGGCCGACCCCCGCGAGGAACGGGTTCGTCCCGATCACCTCCTCCGCGCGGCCGGTGCCGTCGAGGCGTTCGATGCAGATCGTCGTCGTTTCGCGGAAGGTGACGGCGACGCCGAAGTCAGCCAGCGTTGCCTGGAGGACTTCCTTCTGCACCTCGCCGTACAGCGACACCGAAAGCTCGTCCCCGGTGCGGAGCCCGATCAACGGGTCCTGCTCGGCGAGCTGCGTGAGCGCGAGGTGCAGCCGTCCCCGGTCGCCGGGGCGGCGCGGGACCACCACCGTCTCCAGGGTGGGCGGCGCGAAGTGGTGCTCCGCCGGCGAATGCGGCACGCCGATGGGGTCGCCGATCCGGACGTCGGCCAGCCCCCACAGCCGCGCGATCCGGCCGGCGCCGACGGACGGGCGGGGCACCGCCGTACCGTCCTCGAAGACGCTGAGCGCGGTCACCTTCGTTTCGGGCCGCAGCCGGTCGCGGACGCGCAGGGTGCCGGAAAACATCCGCGCGTACGCGATCTTCTCGCCCCCAGCCCCGCGCTCGACCTTGAACACCGTGCCGGACAACGGCCCATCCGGATCTCCGGCCGCCGTGGGCAGCAGCTCCCGGATCCCGGTCATCAGCTCGGGCACGCCGTCGCCGGTGATCGCCGAGCCGAAGTACACCGGATGCACGATCGCCCGGCCGACCTGATCGGCGAGCTGCCGATACAGCAAGGAATCCGACGGAAGCTGGTTATCCACATAGGACCGGAGCAGCGCGTCGTCATGCTCGGCGAGCACTTCCGCGAGCCGGGACGGCGAGTACCGCTGTCCCATGGGGACGGTCGCGGGAGTCAGCTTCGCCGTGATCTCCCGCAGCACGCGGCCCGGGTCCGCGCCGCGGCGGTCGAGTTTGTTGACGAACACCAGGGTCGGGATGCGGAGCCGCCGCAACGTCCGCATCAGGACCCGCGTCTGCGCCTGCACCCCTTCGACCGCGGACACGACGAGCACGGCGCCGTCGAGCACGTTCAGCACCCGCTCCACCTCGGCGATGAAGTCCGGGTGGCCGGGGGTGTCGATGAGGTCGACCGTCGTGCCGGCGACCGTGAAGGCGACGACGGCGGACTTGATGGTGATGCCGCGCGCGCGTTCGAGCGCGAGAGTGTCGGTGCGGGTACTGCCGGCGTCGACGCTGCCGGGCTGGCCGAGCACCCCGGCGGCGTGCAGCAGCCGCTCGGTCAGGCTCGTCTTACCGGCGTCGACATGGGCGAGGATTCCCAGATTCAGGATGGGCACGGAGCGTGGGTTCCTTCGGGGCGGTGTCGGTCAGGAAACGGATGGACACCCGTACTCCGCGCATGATCAGCTCCCAGGTCGCTCTTCGTGTGCCCCGGACTACAGCAGGCGGCCGGCACCGGGGCAACCGAATAAGCGAGCGTCCCGTTCGCCCGGCTGAGTCGTGCTTTTGCGTCCGATTGCAGTAAAATTTCGGCTATGACGCGTCGACTTGCCGAAGTGGCCCACCAGGTCGGGGTCAGCGAAGCCACGGTCAGCCGGGTGCTCAACGGCCGGTCCGGGGTTTCCGCGAGCACCCGCGCCGCCGTTCTCACCGCGCTGGACGTGATGGGCTACGAGCGGCCCACCCAGCTGCGCGGGGAACGAGCCCGCCTGGTCGGGCTGGTGCTGCCCGAACTGCAGAACCCGATCTTCCCCGCGCTCGCCGAGATCATGGGCAACGCGCTGGCCCAGCAGGGCTTCACGCCCGTGCTGTGCACCCGCACCGCGGGCGGGGTGTCCGAAGCCGAGTACGTGGAGTTGCTGCTGCAGCAGCAGGTGTCCGGGGTGGTGTTCGCCGGCGGCCTGTTCGCCCAGGCCGACGCCGTGCACACGCACTACCACCACCTGGTCGAGCGCCGGCTGCCCACGGTGCTGATCAACGCCGCCGTCGACCACCTCGGCCTGCCGCAGGTCTCCTGCGACGACGCGGTGGCCGTCGAGCAGGTCGTCGGGCACCTCAGCTCGCTCGGGCACGAAAAGATCGGCCTGGTCCTCGGGCCGACCGACCACGTGCCGTCGCAGCGCAAGCTCGAGGCGTTCCGCGCGTACGCGGCGAAGCTCGGCCTCCCGGTGCTCGACGAACTCGTGGAGCACGGGATGTTCTCCATCGAAGGCGGGCACGCGGCGGCCGCGCGGCTGTACCCGCGCGGGGCCACCGCCGTGCTGTGCGCCAGCGACCTGCTCGCGCTCGGCGCCATCCGCGCCGCCCGCCGGCAGGGCCGCTCGGTGCCCGACGAGATCTCCGTCGTCGGTTACGACGACTCGGCGCTGATGAACTGCACCGACCCGCCGCTCACGACCACCCGCCAGCCGATCGAGGCGATGGGCCGCGCGGTGGTGGAACTGCTGGTCAAGCGGATCAACGGCGGCGAGGTGGCGGCCGAGGAGCTGCTGTTCGCGCCCGAGCTGGTGGTCCGGGGGTCGACCGCCCGGCACACCGTGCACCCGGCGTGACCGCGTCAGTCCCTGAAGGTGGCCTTGAGGGGCAGAAGTCCCTGAAGGCCACCTTGAGGGCATCTAGGTCCCTGAAGGTGGCCTTCAGGGACCTAGCGCACCCGGCGTGACCGCGTCCTGTTCGTAACTTGCAACTTCTCGTCGTCTTATTGCGGGATTCTGGTCTCACACTTTAGAGTGACCGCCATCACGACACAGCCGTCGCGACCGCGAGAAGAGGCTTGAGATGAGCAGTCCCTGGTCCCGAGCGCACAAGTTCCGCCGCACTCCCAGAACCGTGCTCGCCCTGCTCAGCGTGGGCGGCCTGGCCGTGAGCCTGGCCGCCTGCGGCAGCGGGGCGGACAGTGGTGCCACGGGTGGCAAGGTCCAGATCACCGTCACCGGGCAGCCGCCGCAGACGCAGCCGTTCGAACGCAAGGTGTTCGACGCCGACGTGGCCGAGTTCGAGGCTTCCCACCCGAACATCGACATCGTCCCCCACGAGGGGTTCATGGACCCCAAGACGTTCTCCGCCAAGCTCGCCGGCGGGCAGCTCGAGGACGTCTACTACGTCTACTTCACCGACCCGGCGCAGATCATCGCCCGGCATCAGGCCGCCGACATCACGGAAGCGGCGAAGAGCGTCCCGCACGTGAACGACATCCAGCCGCAACTACTGGACAACTTCCGGGACGCGAGCGGCAAGCTCTACGGGCTGCCGACCGCGAACTACACCATGGGGCTCGTCTACAACCGCAAGCTCTTCCAGCAGGCCGGGCTCAACCCGGACCAGCCGCCGACGACGTGGGACGAGGTCCGCGCCGACGCGCAGAAGATCTCGGCACTGGGGAACGGCGTCGTGGGGTACGCCGACTACAGCAAGAACAACCAGGGCGGCTGGCACATGACCGGCTGGATGTACTCGATGGGCGGTGACGTCGCGCGCAAGGACGGCGACAAGTGGGTCGCCGACTTCGACAACGCCAAGGGCCGCGCCGCGCTGAACTACCTGCACGAGATGCGCTGGGACGACAACTCCATGGGCAGCAAGCAGCTGCTGCAGGACGTGGACGTGCAGCGGATGATGGGCGCCGGCCAGCTCGGCATGTACATGGCCGCCCCGGACAACGTGCCGGTGCTGGTCAAGCAGTTCAACGGCAAGTACGAGGACTACGGGATCGCGGGCATGCCCGGCGGGCAGGGCACCCTGCTCGGCGGCGAGGGCTACATGGTCAACCCGAAGGCGTCGGCCGCGAAGATCAAGGCCGGCCTCGAGTGGATCCAGTGGAAGTACCTCAACCCCGACCGTTTCGACAAGCACGTCAAGCAGTACGCCGACGGCCAGCAGCCGGTGGGCCTGCCGACCGAGCCGACGCCGGACATCTGGCAGGGCGCCGTGCGCGACCAGCAGCTGGCCGTGAAGAAGAAGTACGCGAACGTCCCGGCGCAGAACTACCAGGCCTACGTCGACACCGCGAACCGGATCAAGGGCAGCATCGAGCCGCCCAACGCGCAGCAGATCTACGCGGCCCTCGACAGCGTGATGCAGGCGGTGCTGACCGACCGCAACGCGAACGTCGACCAGCTGCTCTCCTCCGCGACGTCGAAGGTCAACAGTGCCCTCGCCCAGGCCAAGTGACGTCCTCGACTGGCCCGCGGCGACCCCGCGGGCCGGTCGGCCCGTCGCGACGGCGGCCGAGCGCCGCCGTTCGCGGCTGCGGCGGAAGATCAAGGACAACATCACCGCGTACAGCCTGTTGTGCGCCGCCATCCTGATCTTCGCGATGTTCTCCTGGTACCCCATCGTGCGCGGGGTGCTGCTGAGCTTCCAGCAGGTGGACTTCGTGAACCCGCCGACGTGGGTGGGCTTCGGCAACTTCGCGCGGCTCTTCGAGGACCCGCTGTTCGGGGTCGCGTGGCGCAACACGCTGCTGTTCACCGCGTTCGCGCTCGTGTTCGGCTTCGCCGTGCCGTTCCTGGCGGCGGTGCTGCTGAACGAGATCCGGCACGCGCGGGCGTACTTCCGCCTCGCCGTGTACCTGCCGGTGATGCTGCCGCCGGTGGTCACGGCGCTGATGTGGAAGTGGTTCTACGACCCGGGCCCCGGCCTGTTCAACTCCGCGCTGAACGCGGTGGGCCTGCCGGGCGGGCAGTGGCTCGACTCCAGCACCACGGCGATGCTTTCGCTGGTGTTCGTGTCCACCTGGGCGAACATGGGCAGCACGACGCTGATCTACCTGGCGGCGCTGCAGACCATCCCGGGCGAGCTGTACGAGGCCGCGGAGCTCGACGGCGCCGGTATGTGGCGGCGGCTGCGGCACGTCACGTTCCCGCAGACGCGGTTCGTGCTGCTGGTGCTCCTGCTGCTGCAGATCGTCGCGACCATGCAGGTGTTCACCGAGCCGTACGTGATGACGGGCGGCGGCCCGGACGACTCGACCGTGACCGTGCTCCTGCTGCTGTACCGGTACGCCTTCGTCTACAACGACTTCGGCTCGGCCAGCGCGATGAGCCTGCTGCTGTTCGTGGCGCTCGGGGTGTTCTCGGCGATGTACGTGCGGCTGACCCGGCGTGTGGACGCCTAGGAGGTTCTGGTGACGACTACCTTGCCACGCAAGAAGAAGCGCGCCGAAGCACCATCCGGGCGCACGCTGGTCTCGCCGTCACAGCTGCGCACGCGTGGCGGCAAGACGTTGTACGTGATCGTGTTCGTGTGCACCTTCGTGGCGTTCACCATCGCGTTCCTGTTCCCGCTCTACTGGGCGGTGACCGGCGCGATGAAAACCCCGGCGGAGCTGGCGGCCACACCCGCGACGCTCGTGCCGCGCGAATGGCACCCGGAGTCCTTCGCCGAGGCGTGGGACCAGATGAACCTCGGGAAGTACTTCCTGAACACCGTGGTCGTGGCCGGCGGCGCCTGGCTGGTGCAGCTCGCGGTGGACGTCCCGGCGGCATTCGCGCTGTCGAAGCTGCGGCCGAAGTTCGGCAACGTCGTGCTCGGGCTGATGCTGGTCACGCTGATGCTGCCGGCCGCGGCGTTGCTGGTACCGACGTACGTGACAGTGACCGACCTGCCGCTGCTGCACCTCAACCTGATCAACTCGCCCACCGCGATCTGGCTGCCCGCGGCGGCCAACGCGTTCAACATCTACCTGCTCAAACGGTTCTTCGACCAGATCCCGGACGAGCTGATCGAGGCCGCGCGCCTCGACGGGGCGGGGCCGGTCCGCACGCTGTGGCGGATCATCCTGCCGATCTCGCGGCCGATCCTCGCGGTGGTGTCGATCCTGACGATCGTCGCCGCGTGGAAGGACTTCATCTGGCCGCTGCTGGTGTTCCCGGACACCGGCAAGCAGACGCTGAGCGTGATGCTGCAGCGCGTGGCCATCGACATGCCGCTGAACCTGCTCGTCGCGGGCATGGTGCTGGCGAGCATCCCGATGATCGCGCTGTTCCTCGTGTTCCAGCGCCAGATCTTCGCCGGGCTGACCGCCGGTTCGATCAAGGGCTGACGGGCCCGCACCAATCCGCTGAGCTCGCACAACCACATGGGAGGGGTAACGCAGTGACCGCTTCGGGGCAACTGTCCACCACCGACGGCTCGGCCTGGTGGCGCAGCGCGGCGATCTACCAGGTGTACATCCGCAGTTTCGCGGACGGGAACGGCGACGGCGTCGGCGACCTGACCGGCGTGCGGTCCAAATTGGACTACCTCGCCGAGCTGGGCGTGGACGCGATCTGGTTCACCCCCTGGTACCCGTCGCCGATGGACGACGGCGGCTACGACGTCGCCGACTTCCGCGACATCGAGCCGCTGTTCGGCACGCTGGGCGAGGCCGAGCAGCTGCTCACGGAGGCGCACGAGCTGGGCATCCGCGTCATCATCGACATCGTGCCGAACCACTGCTCCGACGAGCACCGGTGGTTCCGGGCGGCGCTGGCCGCGGGACCCGGCTCGGTCGAACGGCAGCGGTTCTGGTTCCGCCCCGGCCGCGGGCCGGACGGGTCGGAGCCGCCGAACAACTGGAAGTCGCGCTTCGGCGGGCCGGCCTGGACCCGCGTGACCGAGGCCGACGGCACCCCCGGCGAGTGGTACCTGCACCTGTACAGCTCGCGGCAGCCGGACTTCAACTGGGACAACCAGGACATCCGCGCGGAGTTCGAGGACGTGCTGCGGTTCTGGTTCGACCGCGGCGTGGACGGGTTCCGGATCGACGTCGCGGACGGGCTGGTGAAGGACCCGGCGCTGCCCGACGTCGAAGACGGGGACGAGACGCCGTTCTCCGATCAGGAGGGGCTGCACGAGATCTACCGCTCGTGGCGCAAGATCTCCGACAGCTACCCGGGCGAGAAGATCCTCGTCGGCGAGATGTGGCTGCCCGACATGTCGCGCGCGGCGCGTTACCTCCGCCGCGACGAGCTGCACTCGGCGTTCAACTTCGACTTCCTGACCTGCCCGTGGGATCCGGGCCGCTTCCGCGACGTCGTCTCACGCACCCTGCGGGCGCACGAGGAAGTGGGCGCCCCGGCAGCGTGGGTGCTGTCGAACCACGACGTCACCCGGCACGTAACGCGGTACGGCCGTTCGGGTGACACGGGTTTCGCCTTCGCGGACCGTCTACACGGGACACCGGTCGACCGCGTGCTCGGCACTCGCCGCGCCCGCGCGGCCGCGCTGCTGACGCTGTCGCTGCCCGGCGGGCTGTACGTGTACCAGGGTGAGGAGCTGGGCCTGTGGGAGGTCGAGGACATCCCGTCCGGCCTGCGCCAGGACCCGGTCTGGGCCCGAACCCAGGGCGCCGACCCCGGCCGTGACGGCTGCCGCGTGCCGATCCCGTGGTCCGGCCGGTCGTCGCCGTTCGGCTTCGGCGAGGGCGAGCCGTGGCTCCCCCAGCCGGCGGAATGGGCGTCGTACACGGCGGAAGCGGAGGCCGGGAACCCGGACTCGATGCTGTCGCTCTACCGCCGCGGCCTGGCCCTGCGGTCTTCCCTCGGTGAGCCGACGGTGTCCTGGCTGGACGCGGGCCCGGACGTGCTGGCCTTCTCCCGCGCGCCGGGTTTTGTGTTCCTGCTGAACTTCTCGGCCGCGCCGGTGCCGCTGCCCGCGCATTCGGAAGTGCTGCTGGCGAGCGGGCCGCTGGCAGACGGCCTGCTGCCGACGGACACGGCGGTGTGGCTGCGGTCCTGAGTACTGGCCCCGCCCCGGCGTTTTCGGCGCCGGGGCGGGCTATCCCGTGGGCATGCCCACCTGGTCGCGCTCCAACACGGCGCGTAGCAACGAAAAGGCCTGCGCACCGGCCGAAATCTGGGAGCCGTCGAGCGCGCCTTCGATCAGCTCGGTCAGGCGCTCGGTGAAGGTTTGTTCGGCCGCGTCGACCAACCGCGCGCCGTCGTCGGTCAGCACCAGCAGGGAAGAACGGCGGTCGGCCGGGTTCGGCTGCCGGGCGACCCAGCCGTTCCGCTCCAGGCGGTCGGTCCCCTTGCTCGTCGACCCGATCCCGATGGCGAACTCGGCGGCGAGGTCGGCCACTCTGGCCCCCGGGTGTTCGCGCAGGTAGTGCAGGAACTCGTACTGCGACGTGACGATCCCGTGCCGCTCGCGCAGCCGGTCGTTGAGCGCGTTGTACAGGCGCGTCTCGCAGCGGACCAGGTCGGCGAACCAGGACTGCGGGTTGATTTTAGATGCCACGGCATATACTGTAGCGGCATCTACTTGCGGAGGGAACACCGATGAGCAAGGAACAACGCGCGAAGATCGCCGAGATGCTGCGCCGTCCGCTGTCCGTGAACCCGGCGCCGGTCGAGGAGATGCGGGCGGGGTTCGCGACGCTGATGGCCACGATGCTCGTGCCGGAGGAGATCCGGACCACGGAGTCGACGCTCGGGGGGCGGCGGGCCGTGCTGGTCGAGCCGGCCGCGAACCCGCGCGCCGGGACGATCCTGTACTTCCACGGTGGCTCCTTCGTCGTCGGCTCGCCCGAGACCGCGATGACGCTGACGGGGAACCTGGTGGTCAAAACCGGTTTCCGGTCCTTCTCGCTGGACTACCGGCTCGCCCCCGAGCACCCGTTCCCGGCCGGGATCGAGGACTGCGTAGCCGCCTACCGCGCCCTGCTGGAAAGCGGCGAGGACCCTTCGGCCATCGCGTTCGCCGGGGATTCCGCCGGCGGCGGCCTGTCCGTGACGACCTGCCTCGCCGCCCGCGCCGCGGGGCTGCCGCTGCCCGCGGCGATCGTGACCTTCTCCGCGGGGCTCGACGCCACGCGGACCGGCGAAAGCATGGACACCAAAGCCGGTATCGACCCGCTCCTCACGCGCGAGAGCCTGAAGCCGACCGGCGAGATGTACTTCGGGGGCCAGGACCCGCTTCAGGAACTGCTCAGCCCCGCCGTCCTCGCCGACCTGACCGGATTCCCGCCGATGCTGCTCCAGGTGGGCACCAACGAGATCCTCCTGGACGACTCCACGCGCCTGGCCGCCCGCGCACGGGACGCCGAGGTGGACGTGATCCTCGACGTCACCGCCGGCGTGCCGCACGTGTTCCAGTCGTTCGCCGGTGTCCTCGACGAGGCCGACCAGGCGCTCGACCGCGCGGCGCTTTTCCTTACCCAGCAACTCAAGCTGTGAGCAGTTGCGCGAAGGCTCCGGCGTGGGTGTCGTCCGGGCGGTGGCACGCGTAGACGGTCCGATGCAGCGGCGGGTCGAGCGGCATCAGCCGCACGCCCGGCGGTGGCGGGCTGGGCACGGCCATCGCGGGCGCCACCCCGGCGGTGATGCCGGCCTCGGCCATGGCGAGCGCAGTCGCGACGTCACGCACGAGGTGATCGGGACGCCAGTCGACCCCGTGCGCCGCGAAGTGAGCCGCGACGACCGGCGCGCAGGTGCCGCCCGGGTCGGCGAGGCCCGCGTCCGCCAGTTCGGCGAGGCCCGCCCGGCCATCCCGGCCGAGCCGGTGGTCGCGGGGCAGGACCGCGAGGAACTCGTCCACGATCTCCCGCCCGGCTCCCGCGATCGGCCGGGTGGTCACGACCAGGTCGACGGTCTCCGCGGCCAGCCAGGCCGCCAGCTCGTCGTCGTCACCCTGGACGCTGAGGACCCGGGCGGCCGGCCACTCGCGGCGGAAGCGCGCGAGCGCGCCGGGGACCAGCCGGACCAGTGCGCTGGCGACGGCACCGATCCGCAGCCGCGGAGGATCGGCGTTCGCGGCCAGGGATTCGATGGCGCGCAGGTGGCCCGCCGCGGCGTGGGCGTGCCGCGCGACCTGACGGCCCACTGCCGTCAGTGAGGCACCGTCCGACGAGCCGCGCTCCGAGGTGCCGCTCCAGGGCGGCGAGCGCGCGGCTGACCCCGGACTGGGTCAGCCCGAGCGCCGGCCCGGCACGGGTGAAGCTGCCGTGTTCCTCAATGGCGAGAACGACTTCGACCTGGGCGATCGTCAGGTTCATCGGCCGATGATCCCAGCACATCCGGGCCATGACGAGTACTCATTGGACACCGGCGGCCCGGCGGGGTGGGCTGGCCGGGTGCCGCCTTCCCCGTCGCGTCCTGCTCCCCCGGCCACTGTGCTCGCGTCGATGGCGGGGCTGTGGCTGTGCTGGGGCACCTCGTTCCCGGCGATGCGCGTGATGGTGACGACCCTGCCGCCGCTGCTCGCGTCCGGAACGGTTTTCCTCTTGGCGGGGGCGGTACTCGCGGCGGCACGGCCCAGCGCACTGCGCGGCCTGGACCGCCGCCAGGTCGCGGCTTCGGCGGTGGTCGGCGTGTGCCTTGCTGGGAGCCCAGGGCGCGGTCGCCGTGGCCCTGCGGCACGTCTTCGCCGGTACCGCCGCCTTGCTGGTCGCCGCGATCCCGTTGTGGGTGGCGGTGTTCCGCGCCGTGGCCGGGGACCGGCCGGCCCGGGCAGCGGCCGCCCGGCTGCTGCTCGGCTTCACCGGGGTGACCGTGGTGCTGGTCGCCGGTTCCGGTGCCGGCGGCGGATGGTCCGCGTGGAGCCTGCTCGTAGTCGCGGCCACGGCGGGCTGGGCCGGCGGCACGCACTGGGCATCACGGACCGGTTCGCTGCCCGCCCCGCGCGCCGCGACCGTACTCCAGCTCGTGACCGGCGGGCTCGTCCTGCTCGCGCTGGGCGGAGTGCTGGAGGCGCCCGGTTTCAAGATCACCGTCGGCGCCGCCGGCTGGATCGCACCGGCCTACCTGGTGATCGTCGACTCCCTGGCCGGATTCATGCTCTACAACCGGCTGCTGCGCACCACGGACGTCACCGTCGTCAGCACCTACGCCTATGCCGTGCCGGTGGTCGCCTGCCTCGTGGGGGTGCTCGTGCTGCACGAGCCCTTCCGCCCGCCGGTCGCGCTCGGGGCCGTGGTGATCGTGATCGCCGTCGCCGCCGAGATCCGCGCCGCGCGCTAAGCCGTGAGCTTCAGGATGTCCACGCCCCGCGTGTGGTCCGCCACGTACACATACCCGTCGTGCCAGTACGGGGCCCACGAGCTGGCGTCGGCCGGGCGGAAGTAGGCGATCTGGCGCGGGTTGGTCGGATCGCTGACGTCCAGGAACCGGGTGCCCTGCGAGTAGAACGACTGCACCAGCACGTGTCCGCGCAGGTCGAAGTAGTGCGCGGAGCAGTCGTCGGAGGCGGGGTCGCTGCCTTCCTGGCCCTCGACGCTCCAGGTGCCGACGGTCTGCAGCCGGAACGGGGCCGCCGGGGTCGAGCGCCAGCCCTCGCCGCCGTAGGAGCCGGCCAGTGACGAGATGGTCAGGACGCCGTCGCCCGCGCAGCCGTCGACGAAGTTCTCTTCCGTGGCGTACACCAGGTCGTGGCCGCGCCAGGCGCCGTCGGCATCGGGGCCGACCGGGTGGAAGCTGTTGTGCAGGAACCTCGACGGGGCGGCGGTCTCGGCCACGCCGCCACCGGCGTAGGGCACCGGGGCGTCGGCCGTGGCGCGACGGACGCGGCCCTGCACCGGGTCGCGGTGGAGGCCGGAGGTCCAGTAACCGCGCACGCCGCCGCGGCCCGAAACCCACGCGACGCCCGCGGCGTCCACCTGCACGTCGTGCACGTAGTCCGTCTTGCCGTCGTTGCGGGCCAGTTCGATCGGGTCCGGGTGGACCTTGGGGTGGCGCGGATCGCGGACGTCGGTGACCCACACCGGGCGGCCGCCCCAGTCGGCGGGCTGGTCGTCGGCCTTCGAGGGACCGCCCGTCCACAGGTAGCGGCAGCCGTCGACGCAGCTGGTGGTGTGCCCGGCCGGCACGCGCACGTAGCTCAGGATCTCCGGCGACTCCGGCCGCGAGAGGTCCACGACGTAGATGCCGGACTCGCCGGTGTGCGTGTTCCCGTCGAACGCGCGCGGGTCGCGCGAGAGGAAGACCAGCTTGCGCTGCGCGTCCACCTCGGTGTCCTCGGTCTCCCACAGGCCCGGCAGGCTCAGCTGGCCGATCGCCTGGGGCGCGGCCGGATTCCGGGTCAGGTCGTAGACCTTGAGCCCGAACTCGCCGGACACCACCATCACGTCGCGGCGGCCGTACTGCAGGAAGTTCGCCGAGATGGCCCCCTGCGCGTCGGGCACGTTCCCGACCGCGCGGACGCCCTTCACCGCGCCCGGGTCGCCCGCGGTGCGCTTGGCCGGCGTCGCCGGCTTGTCGTCCTCACCGCAGGCCGCGGCGGGCAGACCGGTGGCGATCAGCGTCGCAGCCACCGTAACCAGAGCCAGCACTGGACGGACCCACCGACGACGCACTTGCGAACCTCCCAGAACGCCCAGCATGATCGTCGGACTGTAAGACGGCAATTAACCGGACACAACCGTCTTTAGTTCCCTCGGACTGGTAGTAAGGCACCATGCGTTCGCGTCTGCTCGCCCTGCTCGCCGCGGCGGCCGTGGCCCTCACCGGCTGCACCGCCATCGAGCCGGCCCGGCCCGGCGCGCTGGCCGTCGGCCTGCAGGAACCGGGCACGCTGCTGCCCGCCGACGTCGACGACCAGGCCGGGCGCATGGTCACCGGCGCGCTCTGGACGCCGCTGGCCGACTACGACACGGCGTCCGGCCGCCTCACCCCGCGCGCCGCCGAGTCGATCACCAGCCCGGACCGCGTGCACTGGACCGTGCGGCTGCGCGCCGGCGGCCGGTTCCACGACGGCACCCCGGTCACCGCGCAGTCCTATGTGGACACGTGGAAGGCCGTCGCCGCGGAGAACTGGGCCGCTACCCCCGTGCTGACGGAGTCGCTGCGCGCCAAGGAGATCTCCGCCCCGGACCCGGCGACGATCCGGATCGACCTCGACCGCCCGTCCGGCCAGGTGCCCGCGCTGCTCTCGGCCCCGGGGCTCGTGCCGCTGCCCGCGTCCGTGCTCGCTTCCCACGACTGGAACGGCTTCGCGCGCCACCCCGTCGGCAACGGCCCGTTCCGGCTGGAAAACGGCTGGCTGCCGGGCACCGGCGGCAAGCTCGTGCGCGTGACACCCGCGCCGGGCAAGGCGAACGAAGCCGACCTGCGCGTCGGGGACCCGGCCGAGCAGTACGACGAGGTCAAGGACGGCTCGCTCGACCTCGTCACCTCGGTGCCGGGCGAGCGGCACGAGGCGATGCACGCCGACTTCGCCGACCGGCACATCACCTGGCCGCTGCCCGAGGCCGGCTACCTGGTGTTCCCCGTGCGCACGCCCCGGTTCGCCGACGCCACCGTGCGGCACGCGTTCGCGCTGGCGGCCAACCGGGAGGCGCTGGTGGAAGGCCCGCTCGCGCACCAGGTCGACCCGCCGCAGGCGCTGCTGCCTCCCGCCGAGGCCCCCGGCGAGCGCACCGGCACCTGCCGGCCGTGCTCGTTCGACGCGGCGGCCGCGAAGTCGCTGCTCGGCCAGTCCGGCTTCACCGGCCCGGCCACGGTCTACTTCGACACCGGCGCCGGCTCCTGGACCAGCTCGCTGGCCGCCGGCTTGAGCGGGACGCTCGGTGTGCCCGTGACCGCGCGGCAGAGGCCGTCCGACGGGCCGCTGGACAGTCCGTCCACAGTGGACCTTAAGGCCGCCACCCCGAGCCCGGCGGAGCCGCTCACCGGCCTCGCCGCCGCGGCGGGGTATGCGGACCCGGGGTTCACGCAGAACCTCGCGGCCGCCGAGTCCGCCGCGACGCCCGAGGAGGCCGGGCAGCTCTACCGCGTCGCCGAGAACCAGCTGCTGCGCGACCTGCCCGTCGCGCCCCTCTGGACGGGGCACGGGCACGCCGTCTGGTCGCCGCGCGTGCACGACGTCGCCGCGACGCCGTTCGCGGGCATCAACTTGGCGGCCCTCGGGGTCTGAGCGGTCACACGGTCGCGTGCTCGGCCAGCACGTCGACGAACCCCGAGGTCAGCGGGTCCGGGCCAGGACGGGTGTAGGCGGCGAGCCGGCGGCGGACCGGAGTGGACGGCCGCAGGACCCGGCCCTCGAAACGCGGCGGCAGGACGTTCGCGGGCACCAGCGCCGGCCCGAGGCCCGCCGCCGCCAGGATCGGCGCCGCGGCGGTCTGCTCCGTGCGCACCGCGGGCCGCGGCCGGAAACCCGCGTCGGCGCAGACCTGGTCCACCAGCTCGGCGAGACCGTGCCCTGGCGCGTAGTGCACCCACGCGCAGTCGGCCAGCGTGGCCAGGTCGACGGTCCCGTCCGCGCTTTGTTCGGACGCGTTGCCGGTGCTGCCGGTGCTGTCGGTGGGCAGCACCACCACGAACTCCTCCGTGCCGAGTTCACGCACGGGCCCGTCCCAGCCCTCGGGGACCGGGCCGATCGCGACGTCGGCCTCCCCCGCCGTCATCGCCTCGCGCATCTCGGTGCCGTGCCGGTACTCGAACAGGCGCACGTCGACCTCCGGCCGTTCGCGGCGCCACACGCGCAGCGCCGGCGGGAGTACCCCGAGGCTCACCGAGTAGACCGTCGCGACCAGCAGCTCACCGGCAATCAGGCCGCCCGCCTGCCGGGCCGCGCACCGGGCGCGCTCGGCATCGGCCAGCGCCGCCCGCGCGTGAGGCAGCATCGCGCGCCCCATCGGCGTCAGCCGCACCGCGCGCGGCAGCCGCTCCAGCAGCGGGCCGCCGACGGTCTGCTCCAGCGCCCGCATCTGGTGCGAAAGGGCCGGTTGCGTCACGTACAGCTGTTCGGCCGCCCGCGTGAACGAACCCGTGTCGACGACCGTGACCAGGTATTCGAGCTGCCGCAGGCTGACCATGAACGAATCTTATCGCGAGCGTGAAAACCAAGCCTTGGACTCATGCCGGAATCGGCTCCAGGATCAAGGCATGAGCACAGCGCACAACGTCGCCCTGGTCGCCGGGGCGAACGGGATCATCGGCCGGAACCTGATCGAGCACCTGCGCGGCCTCGGCGGCTGGGACGTCGTCGGCCTCTCACGCCGCGGCGGGCCCGGCACCATCGCCGTCGACCTGCTCGACGCGGCCGACACCCGCGCGAAGCTGGCGGACGCCGGCGACACGACCCATTTGTTCTACGCCGCCTACCAGGACCGGCCCAGCTGGGCCGAACTCGTCGCGCCGAATGTGGCGATGCTCGAGAGCCTGGTGAACGGCCTCGAACCCGCCGCGCCCGGGCTGCGGCACGTGAGCCTGATGCAGGGTTACAAGGTCTACGGCGCGCACCTCGGCCCGTTCAAGACGCCCGCGCGCGAGACCGACGCGGGCCACATGCCGCCCGAGTTCAACGTCGGCCAGCAGGCGTTCCTCGAACGCCGCCGTGCCGGCCAGGCGTGGTCGTGGTCGGCGATCCGGCCGTCCGTGGTCGGCGGGACGACGCTCGGTGGGACAAGATCGGGAAACCCGATGAACCTGGCGCTGGTGATCGCGGTGTACGCGTCGATCTCGAAGAAACTCGGCCTGCCGCTGCGGTTTCCGGGCCGCCCGGGCGCGTACACCAGCCTCCTGGAGATGACCGACGCGCGGCTGCTGGCCGAGGCGACGGTGTGGGCCGCGACCTCGACGGCGGACCAGGCGTACAACATCGCCAACGGCGACCTGTTCCGCTGGAGCGAGCTGTGGCCGAAGATCGCCGCCTACTTCGAGCTGGAAGTCGCGCCGCCGCTGCCGATGTCCCTGGACGTCGTGATGGCCGACAAAGGTCCACTATGGACGGAAATGGCGGCGGAGCACGGCCTCAAGCCCTCGTACGCCGACGTCTCCGCCTGGGGTTTCGGCGACTTCGTGTTCTCCTGGGACTACGACATGTTCGCCGACACCTCGAAGTCCCGGCGCGCCGGGTTCCACTCCTACGTGGAGACCGAGCAGATGTTCTACCGGCTCTTCGACGAGTTCCGCCGCGAGCGCGTGATCCCCTGACTCACCCTGTTTCCTAGCCGCGGCCGATGAACGGCATGGTGGTGGCCGTGATGGTGAGGAACTGGACGTTCGTGTCCAGGGGCAGCGCGGCCATGTACAGCACGGCATCGGCGACGTGGCCGGCGTCGAACGTCGGCTCCGCGACCACACGGCCGTCGGGCTGGGGGACGCCGTCGGCCATGCGCTCGGTCATCTCGGTGGCCGCGTTGCCGATGTCGATCTGTCCACACGCGACGTTCCAGGCCCGGCCGTCGAGGGAGATCGAGCGGGTCAGCCCGGTCACCGCGTGTTTGGTGGCGGTGTAGCCGACGCTGGCCGGGCGCGGGGCGTGCGCGGAGATCGAGCCGTTGTTGATGATCCGGCCGCCCCTCGGGTCCTGGTCCCGCATCAGGCGCACGGCCTGCTGCGCGCACAGGAACATGCCGGTGAGGTTGGTGTCGACGGTGCGGCGCCAGTCGTCCACGGACAGGTCCGCGACAGTGCCGCCGACGGACACACCGGCGTTGTTGACCAGCAGGTCGAGCCGTCCCCATCGCTCGCGGACGGCCGTGAACAGCCCCTCGACGGCCTCGGGATCGGCGACGTCGACGGGCACGGCCAGCGCGTTCCCGTCACCGTCCGCGGTCTCCCGCAGCGCTTCCTCGCGGCGCCCGGCCAGCGCCACCTGGTAACCCGCGCCGAGCAGCGCACGGGCGATCCGCCGGCCCAGCCCGGAGCCCGCCCCGGTGACCACCGCCGTCTTCCCGGTCATGCCGTTCTCCTCCCGAATGCCGCAGACTGTACTGATGGGACCACGAGACACTCTGCTCGCCGGCCTCGCGCGGCAGCTCGGCCACCCGAGCGGGCTGCGCGGCCGCGCCGTCGGACGGCTGCTCAACCGCGCGAACCGCGGCCGCGTAACGGCGGCGGTCGAGGCACTGGCGGTGCGCCGCGGCGAAACGGCGCTGGACATCGGCTTCGGCGGTGGCCTCGGCCTCGACCTGCTGCTCCGAGCCACGAACGGCGGCACCGTGCACGGCGTCGAGCTGTCGGCCACGATGCTCGCCCGCGCCCGCCGCACGTTCCCCGCGAACGTCACCGCGGGACGGCTCGTGCTGCACGAGGGCACCATGACCGCCCTGCCGTTGCCGGACGCCTCCGTGACGGCCGCGATCACGGTCAACACGGTGTACTTCGTGTCGGACCTGGCCGCGGCCTTCACGGAGATCGCCCGGGTCCTGGCGCCGGGCGGCCGCTTCGTCCTCGGCATCGGCGACCCGGCCGCGATGGCCAAGGCCCCCTTCACCGACCACGGCTTCCGGCTGCGGCCGGTGGAGGAGCTGGAACGCGCCCTCGTCGCGGCCGGCCTGGTGGTGCACCGGCACGATCGGATCGGCGAGGGACTGGCGGCGTTCCACCTCCTGGTGACCGAAGCGGCGTGAGGCTCGGTGTGCGACGCACCGGGAGACCTGGCACGCGACGCACCGGGAGACCTGATGGCCGGCGTGGTCGGAGACTTGAGCGTGCGCGGCCTGGTGAAGCCAAGCGGCCTGAGAACTGGCGCGCGAAGTGCCGCGAGGCCCGGGTGGCCAACCGCCGTGAAACGTGGCGACCGAGCGCCATGAAGCCCGGCAACCAAGCACCGCGAGACCCACCGACCGAGCGCCGCGAAGCCCGGCGGCCAGGCGCCGCGAGACCCAGCGGCCAAGCATCGTGAAGCCCGGCGACCAAGCGCGCCGCGAGACCCACCGACCGAGCGTCACGAAGCCCCGCGACCAAGCGCCACGAAACGCGGCAACCGAAGCGCCACAACGCCTGCTGACCCCAGCACCGCAAGACCCGGCAACCAAAGCAGCACACACGACCACCCCCCTCACCCCCGGATCGCCAGCTGCACAGTCGGGACATCGCCCTCCTCCAGCCGTTCGGCCCGCCGCACCGCGGCCTTCACCGGCACGACGTAACGCCCGTCCTTCGGGAACAGCGAGGTCGACCAGGTGCTGTCCCCGATCCGCGCCCGGACCGGGATCATGCCCCAGCCGTAGCTCACCGACGCCGACTCCTCCTGCAGCAGCCGGCACTCCTCGTCCGGCACGGTGATGAAGTACCACGGCGCCGGACCGCGCCAGAACCACAGTTCGCCACCGAACTCGAATTCGAACTCCACCAGCCCACCCCCTCCGCTGACTCCGCCGGCTCCACTGCCCGGACCCTGCCGAGGACAGTACCCAGCCACCCCGACAAAACCGGCCCGGCGAGCGCTCTGCTCACCGGGCCGGTTCTCTTCGATCAGGAATCTACTTCGCGGGTACACCCAGCGCGGCCAGTGCCGGGCCGGCCATGATCACGCCGTTCCCGGTCACCGGGTCATACCCGGGCGCACCGAGGTCGATCGCGCTCGAGACCAGGGCTGTGCGGACTTCGGCCGGGGTCGCGGCAGGCTTGCCGGACAGCAGCAGGGCGGCGATGGCCGCGGCGTGCGGGGCCGCGGCCGACGTGCCGTAGAAGGGCTGGAACCCCGTCACGGACGTGGCGACGCCGTCGGCCGCCGTGATGTCCGGCTTGGCGCGGGTCGCGCCGCCGGTCGAGGAGACGTTGCCGGGGGTGAGGGCGGTGCCGTCGGCGTTGTAGAACATGTGCCGCCGGCCGTCGGAGGAGAAGCGCTCCCACTTGCTCGCCGCGGTGAACAGGCCGGGGTACGGGCCGGTCGGGTTCGCCGGGTCGCCGGTCTCCAGCGCGCGGCCGAACGCCGTCGCCGCCGGGGCCGCCGCCACGCTGAAGGCCGCGGCCGCCGCCGAGTGGCCCGAGGTCACGCCCGCCGTGCTGAACGCCTTGAGCGAGCCCGAGTCCACGAACCGGCCGCGGATCACGTTCAGCGCGAGGAACCGGTCGGCGCCGCTGGTCTTCACCACGGCGACGCGGTAGCCCGAACCGGTGCTGGGCACGGTCGCGCTCTCGTACGGGTCCTGCGAGCCGGTCTGCTTGTTCGTGCCGGAGGCGACGACGTTGCCGGCGGAGTCGAGGATGTACAGGTCGTAGTCGTTGGCGGACTTGCCCCACGGGTCGGACCAGAACAGCGCCACCGGCTTGCCCAGCGAGCCCGCGGACAGCGCGTCGCTGGTCTGGGTGGCGCTGCCGGGGTCGAAGTCGTGCGGCGTGCCGGTCACGCCCGGCAGCGCGGTGTCCGAAGCGCGGAAGTCGCCCTCGTAGTAGCCGCTGGAGCCGTCGGTCAGGTTGCCGGAGTTGCCGGCCGAGGAGAAGTACAGCGCGCCGGCGGCCGTGACGTCGTTGACGGCCTGCGCGACCTGCGTGTCCTGGAACGGCGACTCGTCGAAGTAGGCGACGTCGTCCACGATCACGGTGCACTTGCCGGTGGTGCGCAGCGCGCGGATGTTCGCGGCGAAGCCCGCCTCGCTGCCGAAGGCGGTCGCGAAGCCGAGCGTCGCGCCCGGCGCGAGGTCGTGCACGATCTCCAGCATCGCGGTGCCCTCGTCGCCGCTGCCGGCCTGGCCGGACAGCACGTCGACGGTGGGCAGCTCACCCGCGGTCTGCGACTTCGACAGCGAGTCCACGCCGTCGGAGAGCACGCACACCTTGATGCCCGTGCCGTTCACGCCGTACTTCGTGCGCGCGGTGTCGGCGCCGTGCGCCTTGTCCCCCTCGGACACCTGCGTCGCGGCGACGGCCTTCGCGGCCAGCTGCTGCCGCTGCTGCTGTTGCGGGTCGGACTCGTTCCACGTCATGGCCTGCGCCGCGGGCGCGACGGTGGTGACGTCACCGCGGGCCGCGATCGCGTCCACGGCGGACAGCGGCAGATCGGCGCGCACGGCACCGTCCGGCGTCGCGTAGCGGACCGTGCCGCCGGCCGTCTGGACGGCGCGCGACACGGCCGTGCCCGCCGCGCCGGTGATGTCGACGGACACCGTGCCGGACTGGCCGATCGCGAGGCCGGAGCGGTAGCCGGGGAGTTCGGCGGCCAGCGTCCGGTCCGCGCGCAGGCGCTTCTCGACGACGAGCTGGCTCGACTGCTTGAGCTCGGCGGGCGTCAGCGTCTTCTTGATGCCCTGCAACGCGTTGATCCCGGCTTCGGTGCGGGCCGCGGCGGTGTCGGCAGCCGACGGCTGGGCGGCCGACACGCCGGCCGTCAGCAGCAAGGCGCCCACCGCGACCGGCACCGAGCGCGCGGCGACCCGCCTGAATCTCACCATTCGAGTTCTCCCCTGGCTGAACGCGCCCGGCGCGCGTTTGTGGGACCGGTCGAGTACCGGTCGTGATCAGGAGAATCTAAGGAGCGGCCAGGGCGGTGACCACCGACCAAAGTTTGGATCCTCGGCGCTTCCGCATGGTGGGACGGATCAGTGCGGCGTGAGCACCACCTTGCCGCGGCCGTGACCGGTCTCGATCTCGCGGTGCGCGGCGGCCGCATCAGCGAACGGATAGGTGCGCCGGACCGGAAACCGGAGCTCGCCCTTGGCGTAACGTGCGGAAAGCTCGGCCAGCCGAGCGGCGGACCGGTCGGCGCGGGACAGCCGAACGCCCAGCTCAGCGGCGCGGCCGTGGTCGACGAGCGTCAGGATCCGGTCGCGGTTCGCGACCAGCTCCAGCGAGATGTCCAGCGCCTCGCCGCCGGCGCCGTCGAGCACGGCGTCGACGCCCCCGGGCGCGGCCGAGCGGATCCGCTCGCGCAAACCCTCGCCGTAGACGAGCGGGGTGGCGCCGAGCGCGCGGACGTAGTCCTGGTTGGCCTCGCTCGCGGTGCCGAGCACGGTGGCGCCGCGCAGGCCAGCGAGCTGCACGGCGGCGGTGCCGACCGAGCCCGCGGCGGCGTGCACGAGCACGGTGTCGCCGGGACCCGCCTCGATTACTTCGAGCGCGATCATGGCCGTCTGCGTGCCCGCGGTGAACCCGCCGGCCACCTCCCACGGCATCTCGGCGGGCTTGGGCGTGACGTTCGCCTCGGGGACGACGATGTACTCGGCGTACGCGCCGAGCAGGGTGAAGCCGAGGACCTCGGTGCCGACGGGGAGTTCCCCGCCGCTCTCGTCGACCACGCCGGCGAACTCGTTGCCGGGAATGCGCGGCCAGTTCCGTGGCGCGTTCGGCGGCTCCCAGCCGGCCCGCACCGCCGCGTCGAACGGCTGCACCCCGGCGGCCTCGACGCGCACGCGCACCTCACCGGGCCCGGGGTGCGGGTCATCCAGTTCCAGCACGCGCAGGACTTCGGGTCCACCCGATCCGGTGAAGGCCACGGCTCTCATCTGTTTCCCTCCAAGGGTTTCCGGCTGTGTGTCTTGGACAGCCTCATACCTCGGGCGCACTGGAGGTCAAGTTCTTGTCGGTGGTCGTGGTTAACGTCCTGTCCATGCCGCACGACATCCGCCGCGCGTCCGGCCAGGACGCCCCCGCGCTGAACGCTTTGATGCACGCGTCGTCCGCCTACCAGGGCGACTACGCGTCGATCCTCGATGGCTACGAGGTGACACCCGAGTATGTGGGGCGTCACCAGGTCTTCGCTGCCGTGCCTGTTCTTGGGCCTGACTTCGGGCCACCACAGGGCTTCTACAGCCTCACCGACGCCGAACTGGACCTGCTCTTCGTCGCCGACACCGCCCAGGGCACCGGCCTCGGCGCGGCGCTGATCGCACACATGCTGGAAACCGCGCGGGCCAACGAGATCCCATCCGTCCGCGTCGTCTCCCACCCACCGGCGGCGCGCTTCTACGAACGCATGGGCGCCCGCCGCGTGGGCACCGTCCCACCCCGCCCGCCGAAGATCCCGTGGGCACGGCCGGAACTGACCTTCGACACGGGAGTTGTCTGAAGTGGACAGTCTCCGCGCCGGTATTTCCTTGGTACTGCGCCTCTGTGTGCTCCTACTGTCGGGCCGCCACCGGGCGACGTCCCGCCCACAGCCCGCTACCGCCCCGGCCGGCACACCGGCCGACCAGGGCGGAATCCCGTCGTCACATGTTGATCTTATGGTTCTGGGGTTTCGCTGACTTGGGCATGATCGCCGTCCACTGTCGCTGACCTGCGCAAACAGGGCTGGACGCTTCTCGCGTGTTCTCACCCCTGCCCGACGTCAGACGGCCTGACACTCGCCCACTCCTCCCCCATCTCCCCGATACGAAGCCATCCACGCGGCCGTCGCGTCGGGCTCAAGGCACGCTTTCCCGCCTTGAGCCGACGCGACGGCCGTTGTGACGATCTGACATCGGGGCGATAGCTCCGCGTAACAGCCGTTGGTCCGTTCGCGACCTCTGAGCACGATCGTCTACGCGAGGAGGCTGACGTGCCCTTTGGGGTATCTGCGCGCCGCTGGCGGCGGCTGCACCTGTCCGCGGCTTCAGCGGGCGCACCGCCCGGCCGGTGGGCGGAGCGGAGCCCGCCGAGTCGGGCAAGGTGCACCCGCAGGCGGCACACAGACGCAAGGTGACCAGCGCGCCGCCGACGGCGGCGCGCCTTGATCCCATAGAGCCAAGTTCGGCAAGGTAGCCCCTCAGTTCCGAGAGGTAGTCCCAGGTGAGCAAGCCAAAATCAGTAAAGAAGCTCGGCAGTGATTTTACGATTGGCGCAGACCAAGCCGAATGGGATCCTCTTCTAGAGTCGTCCTTCTTCGAATCTGGCCACTACAAAGCGTTGACGTCTCGCGACGACGAGCGTTGCTTTATCGTAGGCAGAACCGGCAGTGGGAAGTCCGCAATTCTCCGCCGAATAGAGCAAGAAAACCCCGACAGGGTAATCAAGATTAGACCCGAAAGACCTGTCATTGGTGTACATCGCCGACCTGGGCGTCATGAAGTTTTTGAACTCAATTGACGTCCACCTAGATCTCCTCTTTACCGCACTGTGGAAGCACGTTTTTATAGTTGAGATAATCCGGCACAGATACAATTTAAACAGCAACTACGAGGCTCGCCAGAACATATTCACTACGCTAAAGGAGAAACTAAGTCGAGATAGAAGCAAGACAGAAGCGCTCCAGTATCTAACGGATTTTGAAGGAAAATTCTGGGAAACCACGGACAAACAGGTACAGGAAATTACCACCAGACTTGAGGAAAAGATACAGGTCGAAGCTGGTGGAAAAATTGGATTCGGCGGACTCGGACTGAACGGTGGCTGGATCGATGGAGCAACTCACACGACAGAGGAGAGGACCGCGCAGGTAGATAGGTTCCAGCGAATCGTAAATGATACCCAGATAACCCGACTAAATAAAATGATTAAAGTTCTGGACGAAGAGATCCTTGATTCATCACAGAACTTTACATACATCGCAGTTGACGATCTTGATAAAGACTGGGTTGACGAGCGAATTCTGAACGATCTGATCCGTTGCCTGTTTAAAGTCGTAGTAGATCTCAAAGCCGTCCGAAACCTAAAAGTAGTTGTCGCACTGCGAACTAATATATTCGAGCAGTTGAATTTCGGATCTCGCACGGGCGGGCAGGAAGAAAAGTATCGATCTTTCACGCAACGCATGCGCTGGTCACGCAACGACTTAGAGCATCTGCTGACTTCAAGAGCCCGATCCGCCGCATTAAGGCACGACCTGGGCGAACTACAATCGATTCGCGACCTACTTCCACCAGTAAACACTCGCGGCAACGCGCTCGCGTTCATAATTGACCGAACCTTGATGCGACCACGCGACGCCATCAATTACGTTAACGAATGCTTCATCTTAGCTGCCGGAAAAGAACGACTGACATGGGAAAGTATAACGAAAGCGGAACAGGCCTACTCGAATAACAGACTTCTCGCCTTAAGGGATGAATGGAAGCCATCCTACCCAGGAATCGACCAAGTCTTCCACTTGTTCGAACAAGTGGAAGAAGTTATCCGCATTGACAGGTTCACTACGATATCAGAAGAAGTTGTGTTACTCCCAGCAATACCACAGTTTACAGGGGCAACCTGGATGGCCGAGCTATCATCACACATTTGGAGTGGCGGAAATATTTCCGACTGGAAATCCGATTACTATCCACTGATACGCCTTTTATTCAATATCGGCTTCATCGGTGTTTTACGTCGCAGCTCAAGTACGCAGATCTTTGCTTACGATGATCCGCAATTCGCAGAGAGAGTCAGCAACCTTGACGACGTGAGCGGATTCACGGTGCACCCAGCTTTCAGAGCCGCTCTCGATGTTCAGCCAAAGCAGCAACCACGCCGCTAGCCGGAGGCGACTGACATCGCACTACGCCAGTTACAAGGTTCGCCCACAGCAGACCACTGCTAGCCTGGCGGTATGCGTGGTGCGGGTGATCAGCTCAGCATCGGGGAGCGTATTGCCTTCTACCGGCGGCGGCGTGGGTTGTCGCAGGCGGTGTTGGCTGACCTGGTGGGCCGGACTGAGGACTGGCTGAGCAAGATCGAGCGAGGCGAGCGGGATATCCGCAGGTTGGACGTGCTCGCCGACGTCGCGCGGGGTCTACGGGTGACGCTGGGGGACTTGCTGGGCGAGCCCGTGCTGATGGAGGACCAGGAGAAGAACGACGACGTTCCGGCAATCCGGGACGCGTTGATGGCGCCTCGTCGGCTGTCACGAACGCTGTTCTCCTCGGCGATGTCGCCGGAGTACATCGATCCGGCGCCGGTGTCGCAGCTGGTGGAAGGTGCCTGGTCGAGCTACCAAAAGGGCGAGCTGGGCCGGGTAGTGGCCGCCTTGCCGGGGCTGATCAAGACGACGCAGAGCATGGAGGCGGCTTCAGCCGATGACGCGGCCTACCGGCGGGCCTGCGCAGCAGTGACGGCGCGAGTGCATCACCTGGCCGCGACCACGCTGAGCAAGATCGGCGAAGCTGACCTGGCCTGGATCGCGGCTGAACGCGCCATGCAAGCCGCGGACGATGCGGACGATCCGCTGGTTCTGGCATCGGCGGCCCGGTCGGGCACACACGCGTTGCTGGCGGTCGGCCGGTTCGATGACGCGCTTGAGCTGGGGGACGTGGCCGCGAAGTGGCTGCTGCCCAGGATGGCGGCCGGCGATCCGGCGGCGCTGAGCCTCTACGGAATGCTCTACCTGCGCACGGCCGTCGCGGCGGCGCGGCAACAGGACCGGTCGACGTCGAACGAGCTGCTGGCGAACGCGGGCCGTGCGGCTGATCAGCTCGGGGTGGACGCGAACTACTGGCAGACCGGGTTCGGCCCAGCGAACGTCGAGTTGCACCGGCTCTCGGCCGCGCTTGACCTCGGCGACGTCTCGCAGGTGATCGAGTCCGCGCAGAGCATCGACGTCGACCACCTGCCCGTTGAGCGGCAGGTCACGCATCTGATCGACTACGCGCGAGCGCTGAGCCTGATCGCGAAAGACGAAGAAGCGCTTCAGACGCTGCTGACGGCTGAGCAGAAGTCGCCCACGATCGTGCGGCACAACACTGCGGTGCGGGAGGTCGTGCGCTCGATGTACCGGCGTGCACCGGCGTCGGCGGGCAAGAAGTCCTCGTTGTTGCTCGCGCTGGCTGAGCGCTGCGGCGCGGTGAGGTAGGCCGATGGCGTCGCGTGTTCTTGGCCTGGTCGGTTCAGGCGCCGGTGGGGTCGAAGACCTGCTTCCGCAGGTCATCCTGCCCGCGCAAAAGGCCGGCTGGACGGTCGCGGTCACCCTGACCCCGACGGCGGCCCGCTGGCTGACGGAGAACGGCGGCCTGGCGGAGATCGAGGACGCGACCGGCTTCCCGGTCCGGGTCGGGCCGCGCTCACCGACCGAGGTCAGCCCGCATCCGGCGCCGGACTGCTATCTGGTCGCGCCGGCCTCGGCCAACATGGTGGCCAAGCTCGCTCTCGGCATCGCCGACAACCAAGCGCTCACGCAGGTCAACGAGGCCATCGGCACCCGCAACCTGCCGGTCGTCGTCTTCCCCCGGGTCAACGCGGCCCACGCCCGTCACCCGTCGTGGGACATGCACGTTGAGGCGCTGCGCCGCGCTGGCGTGCACCTCGTCTACGGCGACGACGTGTGGCCGCTGCACGAGCCGCGGAGTGCCCCGGGCCGCGAACTTCCCTGGTCAGCGGTGCTCGACGCCGTGAACGCGGCCGTGCCGGAATCCCGCTAGTTCCCTCCCGCACCTACCCGGACAGTTTGTCCGGGTGATCGCCCTCACCCGGGTGTCTTCTGGTTCCAGCGCGCCCGATCAGTCGCGCTGAGGCCGAGACATCGGGAGAGCAACATGGGCATTCACGTGGCGATTCAGCCCCTCGTCGGGTACGGCGCGGCCGTCGTATCCCCTGCCCCGGGCGTGCGACAGCTCGTAGCCGGGGGCGAAGAGGCCGCGATCATGATCCAGGTACCGGCCCGTATCGGCGGCCTGATGGACACCGCGCGGTTCGCGCGCAGCCTGGCCGTCGCCGCGAGCGAGTTCGGCGAATGGTGCGAGTCGCAGAACCGCACCCGCTCGTTCTCCTCTCCCATCGGTGAGCAGTGGGCGGATGAGCCCGCATCGCGTGAGCACGACTGATCAATACACATAGGACTCAAGGGGTTACGAAAAATGGCTAGCGAAAAGGGATATCGGTTCAGCATTGGCTTCGACGACGCGTTCGCGCAGGACCTGGTGATGGTCGGTGAGGTGTCACCGGACAACGAGTACCAGTCGCGTGAGGATCGGGCGGCGGGTCGTCCGGCGCGGCAGCAGGTGGACGAGGCGACGGGTAAGCAGCGGTGGAAGGTCACGGTGACCGATCCGTCGGAGACGAAGGCGAAGCGGGCGCCGTTCGAGATCACGCTCTTGGCCGACGTCCAGCCGGTCCCGACCACGAGCGAGGTGCTGCCGGGGATGCGGCCGATCGAGCTGGAAGGATTGACGGCGGAGCCGAAGGTAGCTGGGCAGGGCGAGTTCAAGTACCAGTCGCACCTGTTCCGGGCGACCGGCTTCAAGGCAGCCGGGGCGGGCGCGAAGTCTGCGCGGGCGGCCGGTGACGCGTCGGCCAAGGCGGCGTGACCGGCATGAACATGTCCGGGCCGGGTCGGGACGCAGCGTTCGGCGGCCTGGTGCAGGCGTGGGAGCAGTCCTATCGCGACTACATGGCCGCGTGGGAGCACGGCTCCCGGGTGCTTACCCCGCTGGACGCGCAGAACACGGCGAACGCTGCGCGGCGGGTGTCGCAGGCCTGGCACGAGCTGGCCCAGGTGCGCGGGTTGCCGTGGTGGTGTGTGGCCGCGCTGGAGTCGGCGGCCGAGGGTTTCTCGGAGCTGGCAGGAGAATCGACAATCAGGGCAGGCAGCGATGACAGCCGGATGGGACGGCTTCGGGACGCAATGGGTCATCGACCCGGAAGCCGAGCTGACGGTGGAGGAGACTGGTTCGGACCCGAGATACCCGCCGATGCTGATCCTGGTCAGCGCGCAATGCGTGGTGATGCTCCGGCCGCCGGACGACCCGGCGGGGTGGCTGGCGGCGATGCGATTCCTGCGCCTGCTCCGCGATGGTGCGGAGGAACTGGCGGGTCTGCTGGAGGAACGCGGCGCGGCTCGGCGGGTGTGTAATGGCTGAGCCGCAGACGTTGTGGGCCGCGCATGAGGTGGTTTCGAGGCGACGCCCGGCGCGGGACGCGAACCAGGCTGCGTGGCTGGGGTTCCATCTGGCGAACGCGCGCATGTACGAATACGTGTCCGATGTGGACCGCGGACATCATCACGAGGCGTTGTACTGGGCGGACTATGAGCGACGGAAAGCGGACACGGTGTCATCGTCCCGCAGCGAGGAGGCCAAGCGGCAGATCCGACAGTCCCGTGTAGACCGAAGCTAAGTCAACAGCAGTAACGAAAAACGCACGCTAGGTTGTGCGGCGTACAAACGTTGCGCGTCTACACGCATCTCCTGCCAAGCAGCCATGCCCGGACGAGGAAGGCCGTCGACGACTTCTTCGCAACCGCGCGCGGCAACCCGGCCGCCCAGGACGAAGCCGCTTGACAGCCTGGCCACGGCCTGACACCTGCCCTGACCCGCAAACCCACAGGTCAGGGCAAGTCCACGATTACATGTTGATCATGTGCCCGGCCAGCCCGTGCACGGCCTCCTTCACCGCTTCACCCAGAGTCGGGTGCGCGTGCACGTTGCGGGCCACCTCGTGCACGGTCAGGTCCCACTGCTGGGCCAGGGTCAGCTCCGGCAGCAGCTCCGTGACCTCCGGGCCGATCAGGTGCCCGCCCAGCAGTTCGCCGTGGGTGGCGTCGCTGATGAGCTTCACGAAGCCGCCCGGCTCGCCGAGGCCCTGGGCCTTGCCGTTGGCGGTGAAGGGGAACTTGGCGACCTGGACGTCGAAGCCCTGCTCCCGGGCCTGGGCCTCGGTCCAGCCGAAGCTGGCGATCTGGGGCTGGCAGTAGGTGGCGCGCGGGATCATCACGAAGTCCAGCTCCATGGTCTCCGCGCCGGCGATGGTCTCGGCCGCCACCACGCCCATCGACTCGGAGGCGTGGGCCAGCATGAGCTTCGCCGTCACGTCGCCGATCGCGAAGATGTGGGGCACGTTCGTGCGGCCGCGGCCGTCCACCGCGATGGCGCCGCGCTCGGTCAGGCCGACGCCGGTGTTCTCCAGGCCGTAGCCCTCCACGTTCGGCTTGAACCCGATGGCCTGCAGGACCTTGTCGGCCTCCAGCACCTGCTTCTCGCCGTCCTTGGAGACGGTGACGTGGACCTTGCCGTCCGAGTCGTCGATGGCCTCGACCTTCGTGGAGGTCAGCACCTTGATGCCGAGCTTGCGGTAGCGCTTCAGCAGCTCCGCGGAGACCTCCGCGTCCTCCAGCGGCACCATGCGGTCGAGGAACTCGACGATGGTCACGTCCACGCCGTAGTTGTGCAGCACGTAGGCGAACTCGACGCCGATCGCGCCGGCGCCCGCGATCACGATGCTGCCCGGCAGGTCGCTCTCCATGATCTGCTGCTCGTAGGTCACCACGCGGTCGCTGCGCGAGGTGCCGGGCAGCAGCCGTGCGGTCGCGCCGGTGGCCACCACGCAGTGGTCGAACGTGAGCTGCTCGCCGTTGACCTCGAGGGTGTGCGCGTCGACGAACGTGCCGTGCCCGTCGTACTCGGTGATCTTGTTCTTCTTCATCAGGAAGTGCACACCCTTGACGCGGCCGTCGGCCACCTTGCGGCTGCGCTCGTACGCGGCGGTGTAGTCGAAGCGGATCTCACCGTCGGAGGAGATGCCGTAGGTCTTGGCCTCCTGCGTGACGGTGTGCGCGAGTTCCGCGTTGCGCAGCAGCGCCTTCGACGGGATACAGCCGACGTTGAGGCAGACCCCGCCCCAGTACTTTTCTTCCACGACGGCGGCGCTCAGCCCCAGCTGAGTCGCCCGGATCGCCGCCACGTACCCGCCGACCCCGGCCCCCAGCACCACGACGTCATAGTGTGCACTCATAGCCCAAAACCTACCCCCATCCGGGCGGCGGGGCGGCGTGACCGTGCTCGCTCAGCGGTCAGCTCACGGCCGGTCCACGGGCGGCCGCACACCGCGGATCCCAGCCAGCAGCTCGGTGATCGCGGCCATGATCCGCGCGGTCGCCTCCTCCAGCACGGCGCGGGTCAGCTCGGCGTCGCGCAGGTCCGAGAGGTCGACCGGCGGGCCGGCGACGAGGTCCACCGTCTTGCGAGGGACGCCGCGCGGCAGCCACGCCGTGGCGGGCAGCAGGTGGTGGGTGCCCCAGTTCGCGAGCGGGATCACCGGCACACCGGTCTCGAGCGCGATCCGCGCGGCCCCGGTCTTGCCCTTCATCGGCCAGCCGTCCGGGTCCTTCGAAAACGTGGACTCCGGGAAGATCGCGACGCACTCGCCGGCCCGGACCGCCACCACGGCGTCGCGGTAGGCACCGGAGGCGGTGGCCGCGCCGCGGTAGACCGGGATGTGCCCGCCCGAGCGCATGATCCGCCCCAGCACCGGCACGTCCCAGAGGCTCGACTTCGCGAGGTAGCGCGGCACCCGGCCGGCCGCGAGGCAGAAGGCCGTCGCCGTCGCGGGGTCCGCGAACGAAAGGTGGTTCGAAGCGACGAGCACCCCGCCCGACGCCGGAATGTGCCGGGCCCCGCGCACCCGGAACCGGGAGAACAGCACGAGGAACTGCCAGATCACCTCGATCGCCGCGCTGTACCAGGGGCCGCGTCCGCGGCGCGCGAACCTCCGGCCGTAGGTGGACATCTGGCGGAAGGTGAGCAGCTCGCCCTCGGGAGCCGCCGGCTCCAGCGGGGTCCATCGCGTCCGGTTTCGCAGCGCCATAACCGCTATTCGTAGCCGATCACGACGCCGATCGGTGGGCACCGCGGCCCGGACGCGGCCTGGATCACACCGCCGGAACAGCACCGCGGGCTCCCACCGCCGGTCGCGCCGCTCCGCGCGAGGGAGCCCCGCGGCGGTCGGCTCCGGACAGCGTGGCCCCGAATGGCGTGATCCGGGGCAGCGTGATCCGGGACGGTGTGGCCCAGGATGGTGTGACCGCAGTGCCGTCACGCATCGGCGGAAGCATTCTCAGCCTGCCGCGAACCGGTCGGTCGCGCAGATCAGCTCATGCAGGGTGCCGGGCTCGTCGAAGGCGTGGCCGGCGTCGCCGATCATCTTCAGTTCGGCGCCGGGGAGCACCTGCGCGAGTTCCCACGCGGTGGTGGCCGGGGTGACGGCGTCGTACCGGCCCTGCACGAGCACACACGGGACGCCGGTGAGCTTCCCGGCCTCGCGGATCAGCTGGTCGTCGGCCAGCCAGCCGCCGTGGCGGAAGTAGTGGTTCTCGATCCGGGCGATGGCGAGCGCGAACTCCGGCTCGGTGAAGGCGGCGACGACCTCTTCCTGCGGCGTGAACTTCACCGTCTCGCCCTCCCACCGGCTCCACGCGACCGCGGCCGGCCGGTGGAGGTCGGGGTCCGGGTGGTGGAGCAGTTCGTGGTAGACCTCGATCAGGTTCTCGCCGCGCCGCCCGTACGGCACCGGCGCCAGGAACCGGGACCACGCCTCGGGGAACAGGCAGCCCGCGCCGCCGCCGAAGAGCCACTGCAGTTCCTTGACGCGAAGCGTCGCGACGCCGCGCAGCACCAGTTCGCTGACGCGGTGCGGGTACGCCTCGGCGTAGGTGAGGGCGAGCACGCTTCCCCACGAGCCGCCGAACAGCTGCCAGGTCTCGATGGCCCGGTCCTCGCGCAGCCGTTCCATGTCGGCGACCAAGTGCCAGGTGGTGTTGACCGTGAGGTCGGCCTCCGGCGTGCTGCAGTGGGGCGTGCTGCGCCCGCACCCGCGCTGGTCGAACAGGACGATCCGATAACGCTCGGGGTCGAACAGCCGCCGGTGCCGGGTGGACGCGCCGCTGCCGGGGCCACCGTGCAGGAACACGACCGGTTTGCCCGCGGGGTTCCCGCACTCCTCCCAGTAGATAACGTTTCCATCGCCCACCGGCAGCATCCCGTGGTCGTAGGGTTCGATTTCCGGGTACAGACCGAGCATGACGCCACTATGCCCGAGAAGGCACCTTGGAGGAGCGATGAAGGCGCGGCCGCACGTGACACTGGAGGATGTGGCACGCAGCGCGAGCGTGTCACTCGCGACGGCCTCGCGCGTGCTCAACGGCACGACCTCGGTGCGCACGGACCTGCGCGACCGGGTCGTGTCGGCAGCGGCAGAGCTGTCCTACGCACCCAACGCGCACGCCCAGGCACTGGCTGGTGGGACACATCGGACAGTCGGGGTGATCTGTCACGATGTGTCCGATCCGTACTTCGCGGCCATCGCGGGCGGCGTGATGCGGGTCGCGGACAGCAACGGGCTCATGGTCATGCTCGCCGGCACCTTCCGCGATCCCGAACGCGAAGTCGCGTACGTCTCAATGCTGCGGGCCCAGCGCGCGTCGGCGATCCTGCTGATCGGCTCCGCGTTCGAGGACCGTGCGTGGGAACGCGCGATGGCGGCCGAGCTGGAGCCTTACCGGCGCGGCGGCGGCCAGGTCGCGGCGGTGAGCCGGCACCGGGGGCTGAAGGTGGACACCGTGCAGCCGGACAACCGCGGCGGCGCGGCCGAGCTGGCCCGCGCGCTGCTGGGCTTGGGGCACAAGCGCTTCGCCGTTTTGTCCGGCCCGCGGCACCTGAGCACGGTCGTCGACCGGCTGGACGGTTTCACCGCCGAGCTGGCCGACCACGGAATCACTCTGCTTGAGGACGACGTGCTCGAAGCCGCGTTCACACGCGAAGGCGGCTACCAAGCAGCGAAGCGCCTTCTCGAACGACCGCGGCGAAAACTGCCGACATGCGTGTTCGCCGTCACCGACGTGATGGCGATCGGCGCGCTGACCGCACTGCGTGAAGCCGGCGTGTCCGTGCCGGGCCAGGTCTCAGTGGCGGGCTTCAACGACATCCCGGTGGTGCGCGACCTGACGCCGCCGCTGACCACGTTCGCACTGCCACTGGAACAACTCGGCGCCCGGGTCATGGACCTGGCCCTCGGCAACTCCGGCGCCCGGCCGCGCACGGTCCGGCTCCCGGGCGAGGTCATCCTGCGGGAGAGCACGGGCCGGCCCCGCCGCTGACCCGCCTGCCTGCTGCCGTCTGCTTGCCTGCCGTCTGCACTCGCCGACCCACGCTCACGGGCCACCACTCGCCCGGCGCCCGCACTCGCCCGCCCGCACCCGCCCACCCATAATCACCGGCCGCACTCACCCGACACTCATGTCCGGCCGCCCACCCTCACCCGCCTGCACTCGCACACCGCCCGCGCTCACCCGGCCTTCCACACCGCCCCAACCCCGCCACCGATCCCGGCGCGGCCGCACTGTTTCCAGCTCCACAAGCCCACCGCTGACTCCGGTGCCGCCCGTTCCAGCCGCGGTCCCGGCGCCGGGCTGTCCACAGTGGATTGCCGCGGCGAGCGGCCAGGTGGTTTCCCCGCCGCCGGCGGCGGGGGGCGTTGGTTACGCTGCCGGACGTGGCTCAGGTGCTGGTGGTGGAAGACGACCCGACGATCGGTGGGGTCATCGAAGCCACCCTGCGGCAGCAGGGGCACGTGGTGCGCTGGTGCCGTGACGGCCGCGGCGCGCTCGGGGTGACCGCGGCGGACCTGGTGCTGCTGGACCTCGGCCTGCCCGATCTCGACGGGCTCGAAGTCTGCCGGCGGCTGCGGGCCGCGCTGCCGTCCGCCGTGCTGGTGATCCTGACCGCGCGGCAGGAGGAAATGGACGTGATCGTGGGCCTCGACGCGGGGGCCGACGACTACCTCACCAAACCCGTCCGGCTCCGCGAGCTGCTCGCCCGTGTCCGCGCGCACCTGCGCCGCGGCGGGACGTCGGCCGAGGTCGCGCTGCCCGTGGCCGTCGGGGCGCTGGTGGTGGACACCGCCCGGCGGCGCGTCACTCTCGGCGGGCGCGAGCTGGACCTGCGGGCCAGGGAGTACGACCTGCTCGCGCGGCTCGCCGAGCGGCCCGGGGTCGCGGTCAGCCGTGCGACGCTGATGGCCGACGTCTGGGACGCGCACTGGCACGGCTCCACGAAAACGCTCGACGTGCACATCGCGGCACTGCGGCGCAAGCTCGCGGCCGCGGCCACCTCGCCGGCGGAGGTGCCCCGGATCGAGACGTTGCGTGGCCACGGCTACCGGCTGGAAGAGGCCTGACCTGTGCACCGCCGGATCACGACGCTCCCGGATCGCGACACCCACAGCGCAGGCCGCCACATCGAGAATCAGCCTGCGCACGACCGGCTGGAGAAAATCCGGCGGTGCGTGGGCGAGGCCGCCTCCATCCGGTGGTGCCGGGGCGCGAGTCGGACGGCCCGGTTGCCGGCCTTGCGGTCTGCCTGGTGGGTGTCGCGATGCGGCGGTGCCTGGGCCTCGCGGCACCCATCACGCAAGCCGCGAGATCGGCAACCGACAAACCCTGGCACCACCAGGCGGGAGGAGGCGCGACCCATGCACCCACCTCATCGCGACCCTGACCGCTCAAGCCGCCAGGTCGGCGACGAGCCCGTCCAGCCTCCGCCGAACATGACCCGTCGGAGGAGGGACAGCCCATGCGCCGCCGCATTGTGACGCTGACCGTGCTGGCCGCGGTGCTGGCGACGAGTCTGTTCGGGCTGCCGCTGGGCGTTGCCGTGTTCTGGTACTACCGCACGAATACCACGTCGGAGCTGGAGCGGGCTGCTGACGCCGCCGCGGTTGTGGTGTCCGACGCGCTCGCGGGCGGGCGCACGCCTCGGGTGCCGGCGCCCGAGGCCGGCAAGATGGGCGAGGTCGGTGTCTACGACGTGGCTGGGCGGCTGCTCGCCGGGCACGGGCCGGCGCTGGCTGACGGCATCGTGCGCAGCGCGTCGAGCGCGGATACCGACATGGCGAACGGGCCCGTGGGCGACGAGCAAGTGCTGGCGGTCCCCGTGCTCAGCGGGCCGCGGGTGACCGGGGTGGTGCGCGCCTCCGTGCCGCAGGCGGAACTCACCCGGCGGATCGGGCTGACCTGGCTGGCCATGGCCGGCCTCGCGATTGTCGCGGTGGTCGCCGCCTGGCTGGTCGCGCGCCGGATCGCGGCGCGGCTGACCCGGCCGTTGGACCGGCTCGCCGCGGCCGCCACGCAGCTCGGCGAAGGCGACTTCACCGTCCGGGCCCCGCGCGCGGGGATCACCGAGATCGACGAGGTCGGCTCGGCCCTCGACGCCACCGCGGCGCGCATCGGCGACACCCTCGACCGCGAGCGCGCGTTCTCCGCCGAGGCCTCCCATCAGCTGAGGACGCCGCTGACCGGGCTCCGGCTGCAGCTCGAAGCGGCGCTCGAGGCACCAGCGCAGGACCCGTACGCCGCGATCCGCGCCGGGATCGGCTCGGCCGACCGTCTGGAACGCACCATCGAGGACCTGCTCGCGCTCTCCCGGGAGCGCCGCGAACCACGCGCGGTGCTGGACCTCGACGCCGCACTGACCGAGCTCCGGGGCACCACCTTGCTCAACGGCCGCGAGCTGCGGGTCGAGGTCGTGGATCCGCAGCCCGCGCGGGCTTCGGCGGCGGCCGTCCGGCAGGTGCTCGCCGTCCTGCTGGACAACGCGGTGGCCCACGGCCGGGGCACGGTCACCGTCACCGCGCGCGACGCTGGCGGGGCGCTCGCGATCGACGTCGCCGACGAAGGCCCGGACCTCGGCGAGGCCGACCCCTTCACCAAGACAGCAACAAACCACGGCATCGGGCTGCGGCTGGCCCGCAGTCTCGCCGAGGCGGAGGGCGGCCGGCTGCGGCTGTCCCGGCCCGACCCGCCGACCTTCACCCTGCTCCTGCCCGGGGTGGATGGAACGAATCGCCACGATCAACCGTGAAAGTGCAATGAATCACCCAGTATTCACTCCGCAACACAACGATTATGAGTTTTCGGGTCAGACTTCGATCGATACCGTGGCTCGCACCCGACCTCGACGAGGAGGAGCCAGGTGAAGTCCGTTACCCCCGCCCCGCCCGGCCCCGGGCTGCGCGCGGCCCTGCTGCGCCGCAAGCCCGTGGCCGACCTGGTGGCGGAAGCCGACCACGGCCGGCTCAAACGGTCGCTCGGCCTCGGCCAGCTGACCATGCTCAGTATCGGCGCCACGCTCGGCAGCGGCATCTTCGTGGTGCTCGGCGAGGCCGTTCCGGTGGCCGGGCCCGCAGTCGTACTGTCCTTCGTGCTCGCCGGTGTCACCGCGATGTTCTCGGCGCTGTCCTACGCCGAACTCGCCGGCATGATCCCGCTTTCGGGCTCGTCGTACTCCTACGCGTACGCCACGCTCGGCGAGGTCGTCGCGTGGATCTGCGGCTGGTGCCTGGTGCTGGAGTACGGCGTGTCGGTGGCGTCCGTCGCGGTCGGCTGGGGCCAGTACCTCAACGAGCTGCTGCAGCTGGCGTTCGGCGTGACCATCCCGGACGCGCTCAGCCAGCCGCCCGGCGACGGTGGGCTGGTGAACGTGCCCGCGATCCTGGTCGTGGTGCTCGCGATGGTCCTGCTGCTCTCCGGCGCGAAGGAGAGCGCGCGGGCCAACGCGATCATGGTGACGGTGAAGATCGCGACGCTGGTGATGTTCTGCGCCATCGCGTTCACCGCCGTGCAGGCGAAGAACTTCACGCCGTTCCTGCCGCTCGGCCTGGCGGGCATGAGCGCGGGCGGGGCGAAGCTGTTCTTCTCCTACATCGGCTTCGACGCCGCGTCGACGGCCGGCGAGGAGGCGCGCAACCCGCAGCGCGACCTGCCGCGGGCGATCCTGCTCTCGCTCGCCATCGTCACGGTGCTGTACTGCCTGGTGGCCTTCGCGGCGGTCGGCGCGCTGCCGTGGCAGCAGTTCGGCGACCAGCAGGCGGCGCTCTCGCACGTGCTGACCTCCGTGCTGGACAACAAGTTCTGGGCCGGCGTGCTCGCGGTCGGCGCGATCGTGGCGATCTCCAGCGTGGTGCTGACCGTGCTGTACGGGCAGACGCGCATCCTGTTCGCGATGTCGCGCGACGGGCTGGTGCCGAAGGCACTGTCCACAGTGCACCCGAAAACCGGCGTGCCGCGGACGAACACCCTGGTGGTGTCCGGGTTCGTCGCGGTGCTCGCGGCGTTCATCCCGCTCGGCAAGCTGGCCGACGCCACCAGCATCGGCACGCTGTTCGCGTTCGGGCTGGTCAACATCGCCGTGCTGATCCTGCGCAAACGGCGGCCGGGCGACGCGCGGTCGTTCCGCGTGCCGTTCTCCCCGGTGACGCCGATCCTGGGCGTGCTGTGCTGCGCGTACATGATGTTCAGCCTCGACGGCGCGACCTGGATCGTGTTCGGCGCCTGGATGGCGCTCGGGCTGGTGCTGTACTTCGCCTACGGCATCCGGCGCTCGCGGCTGGCGGCGCAGTCGTGATCATCGCCGTCCACCAAGGCCCCTACGACGAGCTGCCCGACGCCGTGGCGGAGGCGTCCGCGCGGGGCGCCGGGCTCGTCGTGACCGCCGAGATGATCACCACCGGCTACGCCATCGGCGCCGCCACGCACGAGCGCGCCGAGCCGTCCGACGGCCCGTTCGCTCGCGAAATCGGGGCGCTGGCGGCAAAACACGGCGTCGCGATCGCGTACGGCTACCCCGAGCGCGACGGCGGCCGGGTGTACAACAGCGTGCAGCTCGTGGACGCGGGCGGCGCCCGGCTCGCGAACTACCGCAAGACGCACCTGTTCGGCGACCTCGACCGCGCCTGGTTCACGCCGGGGGCCGAGGCCGTGGTGCAGGCCGATCTCGGCGGGCTCCGGGTCGGGCTGCTGATCTGCTACGACGTGGAGTTCCCCGAGCTGGTCCGCGCGCACGCGCTGGCCGGCACGCAGTTGCTGCTCGTTCCGACCGCGTTGATGCGCCCGTACGAGCTGGTTGCCGAAACGCTCGTCCCGGCGCGCGCGTACGAAAGCCAGCTGTACGTCGCGTACGCGAACCGCTGCGACAGCGAGGGCGAGCTGACTTACTGCGGGCTCTCCAGCATCGTCGCGCCCACCGGCACGGTGCTGGCGAAGGCGGGTGACGGTCCGGCGCTGATCAGCGCCGACGTCGACGCCGGCGCGCTCGAAGCTTCCCGCGCCGAGAACACCCACCTGGCCGACCGCAGGCCGGAGCTGTACCGATCACTGACCGAAGGACCCAGCGCATGACTTCCGCCGTCCCGACCGCGATCCCCACGGAAGAGCCGCCCGGACGGCCGATCACGATGTTCGGCCCGGACTTCCCGTTCGCCTACGACGATTACCTGGAGCATCCCGCCGGTCTCGGCACGGTGCCGGCCGAGCGGCACGGCACGGAGGTGGCCGTGATCGGCGGCGGGCTTTCCGGCGTCGTCACCGCGTACGAGCTGATGAAACTCGGGCTGCGGCCGGTGGTCTACGAGGTCGACGAGCTCGGCGGCCGGCTGCGCACGCACCACTTCCCCGGCCTGCCCGACGACGTGGTGGCGGAGATGGGCGCGATGCGGTTCCCGCCCGCGTCGACCTCGCTGTTCCACTACATCGACAAGGTCGGGCTGGAGACCACGCCGTTCCCGAACCCGCTCGCGCCCGGCACCCCGAGCACGGTCGTCGACCTCAAGGGGCAGAGCCACTACGCGCGCACGCCCGACGAGCTGCCCGCCGTGTTCGGCGACGTGGCGAAGGCGTGGCAGCGGACCCTCGACGAGCACGCGTCGTTCGCCGAGATGCAGACCGCGATCCGCGACCGCGACGTCAAGACCGTCAAGCGGATCTGGAACGAGCTGGTGCCGAAGCTCGACCACCAGACCTTCTACGGGTTCCTGTGCGATTCGCCGGCGTTCGCCTCGTTCCGCCACCGCGAGATCTTCGGCCAGGTCGGCTTCGGCACGGGCGGCTGGGACACCGATTTCCCGAACTCGATCCTGGAGATCCTGCGCGTCGTCTACACCGGCGCGGACGACGAGCACCGGTCCATCGTCGGCGGCAGCAGGCAGCTCCCGCTGCGGCTGTGGGAGCACGCGCCGGAGCAGCTCGCGCACTGGCCCGCGGGCACGAATCTGGCCTCGCTGCACGAAGGCGGCCGGCCGCGCCCCGGCGTCACGCGGCTGCACCGCACGGCGCCGAACAACATCACGGTGACCGACGCGTCCGGCCACATCCGCACGTTCGGCGCCGCCGTGTTCACCGCGCAGAGCTGGATGCTGCTGTCGAAGATCGAGTGCGACGAGGCGCTGTTCCCGATCGACCACTGGACGGCGATCGAGCGCACGCACTACATGGAGTCGTCGAAGGTGTTCGTCCCGGTGGACCGGCCGTTCTGGCTGGACCCCGACCCGGTCACCGGGCGTGACACGATGAGCATGACGCTCACCGACCGGATGCCGCGCGGCACGTACCTGCTCGGCGACGACCCGGACTCCCCCGCGGTGATCTGCCTTTCCTACACCTGGGCCGACGACTCGTCGAAATGGCTGCCGCTGAACGTGTCGGAACGGGTCGAGGTGATGCTGCAGTCGCTGCGGGAGATCTATCCGGGCGTCGACGTGCGGCGCCACATCGTGGGCGACCCGGTGACCGTTTCCTGGGAGGCGGAGCCGCATTTCATGGGCGCGTTCAAGGCGAACCTGCCCGGGCACTACCGCTACCAGCACCGGCTGTTCACGCATTTCGTCCAGGACCGGCTCGAAGATCGTTTCCGCGGGCTGTTTCTCGCCGGCGACGACGTTTCGTGGACGGCGGGCTGGGCCGAGGGCGCGGTGCAGACCGCGCTGAACGCGGTGTGGGGGGTGCTGCGGCACTTCGGCGGCGAAACCGCGCCCGCGAACCCGGGACCGGGGGATCTGTTCGACGACCTCGCGCCGATCGCCCTGCCCGACTGACGGCCGGGCCCCGTCAAGGCGTACCCGGCGGTACCAGCCGATGGTGTTCGCGGGGCGACACCCTTCCCGATTGATATGCCTTACTGAACCGATCATGCGAAAATATGACGTATGAGCACCGAGCCGGCGCCGAGATGGCGGAGACTGGAACCGGACGAGCGCAGGGAGCAGATCTACGCGTGCGCGGCGCGGCTGTTCGGCGAACGACCGTACTCGGCTGTGTCCACTTCGGACATAGCCGCGGCGGCCGGGGTGGCCAGGGGGCTGATCAACCACTATTTCGGCACGAAACGCGAGCTGTACCTGGAAATCGTGCGGCGCGCGCTCACCGTGCCGCGGCTGGCGGTGGAGATCCTGCCCGAGGGCCCGCTCGAGGTGCGCGCCGAAGCGGCCATCGACTGGTTCCTCGACATGGTGCGCGCGCAGGAGAAAACCTGGCTCGCGGCGATCGCCCCCGAGGGCATCGGGCGTGACCCCGAGGTGGACCGGCTCCTCGAGGATGCCGACCGCGTGTCGGCCGATCGCGTGCTCGAAGCGGTGGGCCTCTCCCCGGAGAGCGCGCACGGCGAGCAGCTGAACGCGGCCGTACGCGCGTTCGGCGGCATGGTGAAGGCGGCCGGGCGCGAGTGGCTGGTGCGCGGCTCACTGGACCGGACGCAGGTGCACACGCTGCTGAGCAAGTCGCTCGTCACGCTCGTGGGGCAGGTCTTCCCGCTGATCCAGAACTCGCCGCGCCCGGCCGGGGCGGACCACGCCGAGGCGTGACAGAACCCCTGGCACCACGAGGGGGAGGAGGGCGCCAGGGGTTCCGGCCGGCGGCCAGGGCCCCCGGTACGCGCCACGCTACGCCGTCCGGGCGCCGGTTCGGTGTCGGTTCGGCTATTCCGGACCGGTGAATTTCACTGAATCCGCGGTCGGATCCCCGCCGGACTGCATGGCCGGGAGATCGGCGGCGGCGAGATCCGGCCGCTCGGTCTCCAGCTCCCGCAAGCGCAGGGTCAGCCCGTCGAGACAGCGGTGCACCGCGTAGTCGTACAGCCGATCGTAATAGTCGGCGGTGAGGCTGGGGTCGCCGGCCAGGTCGTGCATCGCGGCGCCGTGCGTGGCCAGGCCGGGCAGGTCGGCGCGGTCGCGGTAGGTGGCGTACTCCTCGGTGTTGTCCAGGCGCAGCGCGAGAGTGCCGTCGCGGTCGTCCTCCATCGCGACGAACTGGCAGGCGGTGGCGATCAGCAAGTTGTACGCCAGCACGCTCTCCGGGCCGAAGCCCGCGTTCAGCAGCATGCGCATGCCGCGGTCGACCGGGCGCATGGCGGCCGCCACCGACGGGCCGAAGAGCACCATCCGCCGGGCCGTGCCGGGATAACGGCGCAGCACCACGCGGAGTTCGACCAGCAGCTCGCCGAACCAGTCCGGCCAGGACAGGTCGTCCGCGGGCAGCCGCAGGTAGCCGACGACCCGGTCGAGCACCGCGCAGACGACGGAGTCGCGGTCGCCGACGTGGTGGTAGACCACCGCGGGGTAGGCGTCCACGGCGGCCGCGAGCTGCCGCAGCGTCCAGTTGTCGAGGCCGAGCTCCGCGGTGAGGGCGAGTGCCGCGTCCACGACCTTTTCGGCGGTGACGGCCGGCAGTCCCGCGGCCGCGCGGGAACGAGGGCGGTTACCGGCTCTCGGGGACGAAGGCGGCATGCCGGGTACCGTAGCCGGATCACCGAGCCCGGTGCCAGGCCTCGTGCTGGTGCGGCACTATCGAGGTATGCCACGCGTACGGGCCAACGGCCTCGAACTCGAATACGACACGTTCGGCGACCCGGCGAACCCGCCGCTGGTCCTCGTCATGGGCCTCGGCGCCCAGATGATCACCTGGGAGACCGGGTTCTGCGAACTACTGGCGAGCCACGGCTTCCACGTGGTCCGCTTCGACAACCGCGACGTCGGCCTGTCCAGCTACCTCGACGAGCTGGGCGTCCCGGAGGTCGCCGCGGTGGCGTCCGGGCAGGTGGCCGCGCCGTACCTGCTGGCGGACCTGGCGGACGACGCCGTCGGGCTGTTCGACGCGCTCGGCTTCGCGAAGGCCCACGTGGTCGGCGCGTCGATGGGCGGGATGATCGTGCAGCAGCTCGCGATCGACCACCCCGAGCGGCTGCTGAGCGTCACGTCGATCATGTCGACCACCGGCGACCCTTCGGTGGGCCGGCCGTCGCCGGCCGCGCTCGCCGCGCTGACTCGTCAGCCCGCCGCGACGCGGGAAGAGTCGATCGAGCAGAGCGTCGCCGCGTACCGCATGACCGGTTCCCCCGGTTACCCGGCGACCGACGAGTCCCTGCGGGAGAAGGCCGCCCGCGGCTACGACCGCGCGCTGCACCCGGAAGGCACTTTCCGGCAGATGGCGGCGGTGCTCGCCTCCGGCGACCGGACGGAGCGGCTGCGCGACGTGCGGCTCCCGTTCGCCGTCGTGCACGGCGACGCCGACCCGCTCGTGAACGTCAGCGGCGGCAAGGCCACCGCGGCCGCGGTCCCGGACGCCGAGCTGGTCCTGCTGCCCGGCATGGGCCATGACCTGCCGGAACCTCTGTGGCCGGAGATCGTCGAGACCATCGTGCGGACGACCGCGCGCGCCTGAGGGGTCAAGAAGACGTCAAGAAGGCGGCGGCGGGCGTACGGAAAGCGTCCTCCGCCGCCGCGGTCCCGGCCGGGCGCGCTGCACTGAAAACATGCGCACCACCACGGACGGACGGCTTCCCGGCGGGCTCGGCTTCCCGCTCGGCGGAGTGGCTGTTGTCGTCGCCACCATCGCCGCGGACATCGCGGGTGCCACCGCGCACCCGGTGTACGCGCTGGTGACGCTGGTCCTCGTGGTGCTCGCCGCCGCCGCGGTCACGACACCGGCGGCGACCGCGGGCGTCGCGCTGGTCGCGTGGGCCGTCGACACCGGTTTTGTGCTCGGCCGCGCGGGCCAGCTGGTGTTCGATGCCGCGACCGGGCAGGCCGCGCTCGTGCTCGGCGCCGCGGCCCTCGTGGGCCTCGCCGCCGCGGCCATCGTCCGCGCCGCGCGCCGGAGCGTGGTGGTACCGCGGCTCGCCGTCGTCCCCGCGCCGCGGGCCGCCGAGCCGCACCGAGCGGCCGATCGGGTCGCCTCTGCGTGACGAGCGTCCAAATCGACTCGCCAACCCGCGATGGGAGTGCCAGGCTGGGCCGGTCACACGTCGTCATTTGCGGAGGTAAGCATGAGTGAACCGAGCCCGTCGCCCAGCGGCGAGGAGGACGACGTCAAACGCAAGTTCCGCGAAGCGCTCGAGCGCAAGCAGGCCGGTGCCCGCAGCGGCGCCGCGCACGAGTCCGCCGGCGGCAAGAACCAGCACGCCCACGGTCCCGCCGCGAACAAGCGCACGTTCCGCCGCAAGAGCGGCTGATCCGCAGATCGTTCCCGGAGGCCCCCTCGCCCAGCGCGAGGGGGCTTTCGGCGTTTTACGGCCCCGAGTCCCGGTCAGGGGACGAACGAGCCCAAGTGGTCGAGCACCACGAACCGGCTGTCCGGGCTCGCCGCGGCGACCGCGGCGCGCAGCGCGGTCAGGCCGCCCGCGTCCTTCGGCGGGTCGGTGAGCGGGAAGTCGAAGTCGTCCCAGTGCGTGGCGGCCACGTAGCGCGGGTGGCCGGTCGCGCGCAGCAAACGGTCCGCGTAACCGGACACCGCGGCGCCGCCCGTGGGCATCAGGAGCACGTCCGGTGCCAGGCCGGCCAGCTCGGACTCGACGTAGTTCGAGCCGCCGAAGTCCAGCACGCCGGCGCCGCCGCCGGTCACCAGGTACGCGAGCGTGCCGCCTTCCAGCAGGTCCGCGATCGTCCGCGGCCGGTCGCGCCGTGAGAGCGGGCGGGAGCCGGGGAACGGCACCTGCGCGCGTTCGCCGACGGCCGAGTGCAGGGAGCGCAGGATCCGCACGGTGTAGCCGTCGAAGGCGAAGTACTCGCCGCCGCTCGCCACGGCGAGCTGGTCCTCCGGAGCGCCCAGCGCCGCCATGAGACTCAGATGGGTCTCGGTCCCGAACACCGTCGCGCCGGTGCGTTTCGCCAGGTAGGGGACGTCGGTGAGGTGGTCGTAATGGCCGTGGGTGACGAGGATGTGGTCGGCGCGCAGCTGCCCGCTGTCGACGTAGCCGTCGATCAGAGCGCGGTTCACCGAGAGCGGGGTCTTCGGGTCCGCACCCTCGGGCGTGTACGTCCCGGTCTTGAACCGCGTGAGCCACGGGTCGATCAGGATCGTCTTCTCGCGCCGGCCGTCGGCACTCGGGACGCGGATCTCCCAGCCGTTGTTTCCCCACCACCGCAAGGTCATCCGCGACGCGCCCGCCTTCGGCCCGCTCGCGGACGCGGCCGCCCCGGAGCCCGCCAGCAGCGCGGCCGCCGCCGCGCCCGCGCCGAGGAGCCCGCGCCGGCTCAGTCCGCCCAGTCGTTCGTTCATGCCCGCACCGAAGCACGGCCCGGCCGGTGCTGTCCAAGATCGAATCGCCGTCCTTCTCATAGCCGACCGGCTATCGTCGCAGCGTGGACCACCTCCGTTCGCTGCGCTACTTCCTCGTCGTCGCCGAAGAACGGCACTTCGGCCGGGCGGCCGAACGGCTCGGGATCGCGCAGCCGCCGCTTTCCCAGCGCGTCAAACGGCTCGAAGCCGAGCTGGGCGCACGGCTGTTCGACCGCGGCCCGCGGCACACCACGCTCACGGAAGCCGGTGAGGTCCTGCGTGCCGAGGCCCGCGACGTGCTCGCGCGCTGGGACCGGATGACCACGCTCGTCGCGAAGGCCGGGCGCGGTGAGATCGACGCGCTGCGCGTCGGGATCCCGCCCGAGGTGCCGGGCCGGACGCTCGCGGCGATCGTCACCGCGTTCGCCGCGACGCACCCCGACGTCCGGCTCGACCTGCAGGAGCTGACCACCGCCGAGCAGTCCCGGCTGCTCACCGGCCACGAGCTGGACGCGGGCCTGCTGCAGCACCCAGTGGACGTCGTCGGGCTGCGGCTGGGCCCGGCCGTCGACACCCCGCTCGGCGTGGTCCTCCCCCGCGACTCGCCGCTGGCCCGCCGCGCCGAGCTGAACCTGGCGGACCTGGCCGGCGAAGGGCTGGTGCTGACCCCGCGCGCGGCCGCCCCCGGCTGGTACGACGCCGTGCTGCGGACGTGCTGGGAGCACGGCTTCCGGCCCGCGTCCGTGCGCCACGCGCGTAACCCGGAGTTCGTGCTGGGGCTGGTGCTCGCCGGGCACGGCGTCGCGTTCGAGCCGGGAATGGTGGCACGTAAGGAACCTCGCGTCGTCTGGCGTCCGCTGGCCGGCGGCGTGCTGCACACGCGGATGTCCTTCGCCTGGCCCGTCACCAGTCCGCACCCGCAGGCCGCGCGGCTCGCGGAGGTCGCCGCGGCGGTCCTCCAGGACGACGGCGTTTCCCGTCTGCTGCCGGCTTCGGACGAGCCGCAACGCCCGTGGGACGTGTTCTACCGGGGCGGCTGAGGCTTACGCGCGCAGCTGCTCCACGGCGGCCCGCGCGGCTTCGCCGATGGCCCGGTCGATCCCGGGCGCACGCAGGTTCCCGGCGCCGCCACGGGTGAACACCGCGATCGCGTACTCGGTTCCGTCCGGATAGGACGCGACGCCGATCTCGTTGCGCAGCCCCGGCATCGTGCCGGTCTTGCCCGCGACCGCGACGTCGGCCGGGAAGCCCGCGGTGAGCCGGTACCAGTTCACCTGCTGCCCCATCAGGTCGCGGACCAGCGCGCAGGCCTCCGGCGGGCCCGCCGCGTCCCGCCAGATCAGCGACAACAGCTCGGTCATCTCACGCGGGGTGCTCGCCGTGGTGTGCGCGGGGTCGAGCGCGCGCGGCGGCCGCCCGGCCTCGGCGTCGTCGAGGATCGTGCCCAGGACATCGCGCGGGGCACCGGAAATCCGCGTCCGCGCCAGGCCCAGCTCGGCCACCAGCGAGCGGACGTTCTCGACGCCGACGCGGTCGAAGAGCAGATCCGCCGCGGTGTTGTCGGAGACCGAAAGGGCCAGTCGCGCCGCGTCGCGGAGGCTGTACTCGACGTCGTCGGCGCAGCCCGCCGAGCCCGCGCCGCCCAGCCGGTCCGCCGCCCGCGCGCGGACGCGGTCGCGCGGGTCGAGCTGCCTGGCGGCGACCTGCCGCGCGAACTCCAGCACCAGCGGGACTTTCACGATCGACGACAGCACCACCGGCTCGTCGGCGCCGAGCGCCACCTCGTCCCCGGCCCCGTCCCCGGCCCCGGTCCCGGCCCCGCCAACGCCGACACGGCGGGCGTGCAGGAAGCCCCGCACGCCCGCCGCGGTCAGGATTTCTCCGGGTGTCACACCGTCAGGATGGACCGCAGCCGGCCGACGTCGGCCATGCGGCGCTCCGCGAGCCGGTCGGCGGCCGCCGCGGGCGGGACGCCGTCGGCCTTCGCGAGCGCGTACACGGCCTTGGTGGTGTCGAAGATCGCCGTCGTTTTGCGCTGCGCGCGGGCGAAGTCGAAGCCGTGCCGTTCGTCGTCCACCTGGATCACGCCGCCGGCGTTGACCAGGTAGTCGGGCGCGAACAGGATGCCGCGGTCGTCCAGCAGCTTGTCCACGCCCGGGTGCGCCTGCTGGTTGTTCGCCGCGCCGCAGACGATCTTGGCCCGCAGCGCCGCGACGGTCTCGTCGGTCAGCACCCCGCCCAGCGCGCACGGCGCGAACACGTCCAGCTCGGACCGGATCAGAGTGTCCACATCGGACACCACCTCGACGCCGGGGTACGCCGCGCGCGTGCGCTCGACCGCGGGCGCCGAGACGTCGGTGATGACCACCTGCGCGCCCGCCTCCACGAGGTGGCCGACCAGGATGTGCCCGACCTTGCCGACGCCGGCGACACCGACCCGGCGCCCGGCCAGCTCCGGCACGCCCCACGCGTGGTCGGCGGAAGCGCGCATGCCCTGGTAAACGCCGTACGCGGTGAGCACCGACGAGTCGCCGGCGCCGCCGTCCTCCGGCGAGCGGCCGGTGACGAACTTGGTCTCGCGGGCCACCAGGTCCATGTCCTGGACGTACGTGCCCACGTCGCAGGCCGTGATGTACCGGCCACCGAGCGACTGCACGAAGCGGCCGTACGCGCGCAGCAGCGCTTCGGACTTGATCGTGGCCGGGTCGCCGAGGATCACGGCCTTGCCGCCGCCGAGGTCGAGCCCGGCCAGCGCGTTCTTGTACGCCATGCCCTTGGACAGCGCGAGCACGTCGTCGAGCGCCGCGTCCTCGGAGGCGTAAGGGTAAAAGCGGGTGCCACCGAGCGCGGGCCCCAGCGCGGTGGAATAGATGCCGATGATGGCCTTCAGGCCACTGGCTTCGTCGTGGCAGTACACGACCTGTTCATGGCCGCTGTGCCGGCCGAACACTCCTTCGGTCACGGTGGTGACTCCTTTGTCTACCCGCGTGCGGTTCGTGGCCGCGCGCTGTGTGAGGTGGCTTGCGCGCCGTGCCAGGGCGAAGGTCGTCCGCCCGGGCACCGCGCACACCGCCAACCTATGTCCCCGCGCGCGCCGGGACCACCGGAGGTCGTCGGTATCCCGCGGTGACCGTCCCGGATGGCCCCGCGGTGACTAGCCGGCCACGACCTTGCCGAGGGTGCCCATCGCCGTCTCCAGCTGCGTGTCCGAGAGGTACGGCGCGGGGCCGAATCTCAGGTGGTGGCCGCGGCTGTCGGTGCGGACGCCCTGTTCGGCGAGCGCCGCCTGCAGCCGTCCGGCCTCCGGGCTGCGCAGCGAGAGGAACCCGCCGAGCAGGCCCAGCGGCGTCTCGCGGTCGCGGGTGACGACGTCCGCGGGCAGGCCGAGGTCGTCGAAGCACTCGGCGAGCAGCCCGACCTGGTGCCGCGAAACCTCGCGCAGGAACTCCGGCGTCAGCTCGTGCTCGGCGAAGAACCGCATCACCCGCACGCCGCGGTAGTGGCTGGACGGGTCGTAGGTGGCGCCCGCGAACCGGTTGCCGCCCGTGGCGTAGACGACCTCGCCGGGCCGGCGCGCCTCGGCCAGCGTGCCGAACTCCGCGTACCAGCCGGTCACCACCGGCCGCAGCTCCTGCGCGTGCGCGGGCAGCCGCAGGAAGCAGTTGCCCTCGCCGAGCTGGAGGTACTTGTAGCCGCCGCCGAGCACCCACGCGTTGGTCAGGCCCAGGTCGTGCAACGAGAACGGGACCACGCCGAGCGCGTGGTAGGCGTCCACGACCAGCTCCACGGACCCGCTGAGGCAGGCGTCGGCGAGGTGCGCGAGACCGGGCACCAGCCGCCCGGTCTCGAACAGCACGGCCGAGACGAACACGGCGGCGGTGTTGTCGTCGACCTCCGCCGCGATCCGCTCGGCGAGCGTCGGCACCGGCTCCACGGGGACGCGGACCACCTCGACGCCCTCCTCTTCGAGCCGCGAGAGCTGGCGGCGCAGGGTGTGGAACTCGCCGTCGGTGGTCACCAGCCGCGGCCGCTTCGGCAGCTCGATCGCCGACAGGAAGCGGATGACGAGCTCGTGCGTGCTCGCGCCGAGCGCGTACTCGCCGTGCGGGTCGGCGAGCAGCGCGCGGAACCCGCCGCGCAGCTCGTCGGCCTTGGCGAGCGCGCGGTCCCACTTCTCGTCGACGTCGCGGGCCGCGTCGGCGAACGCCTCCAGCAAGCCCTCCTCCGCGACGTCCGGCCAGGCCTGGTGCGAATGCGCGGACAGCAGCAGCCGGTCGGCCACGCCGAAGCGCGAATAAAACGGCGCGAGCGCGTTGGGGGTGGTGCGCAAGGCGTCTAGCGAGGTCACAACTGGCTCCGTACTGCCCAAAGGTCGGGGAACATCGGCTGGAAGAGGGTGGTGCGCAGGTAAGTCGCGCCGGACGACCCACCCGTGCCGGTCTTGTCGCCGATGGTCCGTTCGACCATCTTCACGTGCCGGTACCGCCACTCCTGCATCCCTTCGTCAAGGTCGACGAGACACTCCGCGACCACTGATGGGCCGCCGTCGTCCTGGTAGACCTTCAGCAGTACCGCCTGCAGTTCGGAAGAGGGTTCCACCGGGCGAGTGACGTCTCGATCACAGCTGACGTCGTAACCACGGGCCGACAAATATTTGAGGAACGAATCGAACACCGAATCGCGCCCCATCGCGGCCGCGATTCGCTCGCGCTGGCCGCCGCCTTCGGGGTAATGGGCGAACACGCGCTCGTCCCTCCGGCCCAGCATGGCCTCCAGTTCGCGGAACTGCGCCGACTGGAAACCGCTGGACGCGTCGAGCCGGGCGCGGAAGCTGGTGAACTGGCTGGGCGTCATGGTCTCCAGCACGTCGATCTGCGCGACGACCACCTTCAGCACGGTCAGGATCCGCCGCAGCGTGCGGATCGAGTGCGCGGTCCGGCCGGCGGCCAGGCTCTCCTGCAGGAACTCGGCCTCGTGCAGGATCTGCTTGAACCACAGCTCGTACACCTGGTGGATCACGATGAACAACAGCTCGTCGTGCTCGTCCGAGCGCGGGCGCTGCGCTTCGAGCAGCTCGTCGAGCGCGAGGTACGAGGTGTAGCTCAGCGCGGCCTGGGTGTCGGCGGTTCCGGTCATGGTGGTCCTCACCTCGTCGATAGGGTTTGGTCGAAATGGCGCTGCGCCGCGGGGGCCAGCGCCGTGTACAGGTCGTGGAACAGCTTGATCGCCGCCGCGCGCCGCCCGGGCGCGGGGATCAGCTCGCCGGGCAGCTCCGGGTCGAGCGACGGGAACACGCGGAACGTGTGCACCAGCCGGGTCCGCACGGAGAACGCGTCGGCGTCGCTGAGCGTTTCGCGGAGGCAGGGGCCGAACTCGGTGACAAAAGCGTCGTACCGCGCGGAAAGCTCGTCCAGGTCCCAGGCGCGCCCGGCGAAACGGCGCACGTCGAGTGCCGCCGACGGGGAGCCGAGCATCAGCCCGGCGTGCTCGGTCACGTCCAGCTCCGCCAGCAGCGCGAGCACCTCGGCTTCCCGGTCGTGCGGCGCGATCCAGGTGCCGTCCTGCACCGGGCCGAAGCCGAGGAACCGCAGCCGCCGCACGAGCCGCTCGCGCGCCTGCCGCCGGCTCTCCGGGATGCCCGGCCACAGCACGGTCCAGGTGCCCGCGGGCCGGTCGCCGCGGCCGAGGCCGAAGATCCGCCGGTCGCCGTCGGCGAGCAGCGCGACGGTGCGCGGGGTGAGCGAGTAGTGCACCAGCCGTCCGTCGCGGTGGCGGGCCAGCAGGCCCCGGTGCACCAGCCGGGTCAGCGCGATGCGGGCGGCGCCGTCGGAGAAGCCCAGCTCGGTGAGCAGCGTGACGAGGCCGCCGGACCACACGCGCCTGCTCTCGCGTGGCGACACGTAGCTGCCGAGCAGCGTCATCACCAGCTCCTGCGGGCCGGCGGCGTTCGGTTCGGGCACGGCCGCAACTCTATACACCCCAGCCCGCTGCGGTGTAGCTTTCCCGGTGTGACCTGCTTCCCAGCGTGGAGAGGAGCCGGATGACGAGGCTGGTGGTCGTCACGGGCGGCACGCGCGGCATCGGCGCCGCGATCGCCGCGCACTTCGCCGGCGCCGGCGACACGGTGCTCGCCCCGGGCCGCCGGGAGTGCGACGTGACCGACGAAGCGGCCGTGCGCGCGTACTTCGCCGGCGCCGGCCCGGTGGACGTGCTGGTGAACAACGCCGGCGTTTCGTCGAGCGCGCCCACCGCGAAGACCACTTTGGCCGAGTGGCAGAGCCAGCTCTCGGTCAACGCCACGGGCGCCTTCCTGTGCACCCGCGAGGTGCTGCCGGGCATGCGGGCGCGCGGCCGCGGCCGGATCGTCACGGTGGCGTCGACCGCGGGCCACACCGGCGTCCGCTACACCTCCGGGTACACGGCGTCGAAACACGCGGCGGTCGGGCTGATGCGCGCGGTGTCGGCGGAGGTCGCCGGCACCGGCGTGACGGCGAACGCGGTGTGCCCGGCGTTCGTGCGCACCGACATGACGGCGGACTCGGTCGCGCGCATCCACGAGCGCACCGGCCGGGACGAGGCGGCCGCCGAAGCCGCGCTCGCCGCCTCGTCGCCGCTCGGACGCCTGCTCGAACCGCAAGAGGTCGCCTTCGCGGTGGCCTTCCTGGCCGCGGACGAGGCCGCCGCCATCAACGGACAGACCCTTGTACTCGACGGTGGAGGAATCCAGAAATGAGCCCGTTCCGCGCCACGCCCCCGCTCACGAAGTCGTGGGAGCACTTCGGTTTCACGGTGGACGACGGGGTCGCGACGCTGACCTTCGACCGGCCGGACAAGCTGAACGCGCTCACCTTCGACGTCTACGCGGACCTGCGGGACCTCGTGCTGGAGCTGCCGCACCGCGGCGACGTGCGGGTGCTGGTGATCACCGGCCGCGGCCGCGGCTTCTGCTCGGGCGGTGACGTCGAGGAGATCATCGGCGAACTGCAGAAGATGGAGACGGCCGAGCTGCTGGAGTTCACCCGCATGACCGGCGCGGTGGTGAAGGCGCTGCGCGAGACGCCGATCCCGGTGATCGCCGCGATCAACGGCATCGCCGCGGGCGCGGGCTCGGTGATCGCGCTGGCCAGCGACTTCCGGCTGCTGGCGCGCTCGGCGAAGTTCGCCTTCCTGTTCACCAAGGTCGGGCTGGCCGGCGCGGACATGGGCGCGGCGTACCTGCTGCCGCGCCTGGTGGGCCTCGGCCGCGCCACGGAACTGCTGATGCTGGGCGACAAGCTCGACGCCGCCCGCGCCGAGACGATCGGCCTGGCCACCCAGGTCGTCGACGACGAGGAGCTGCCGGCCGCGGCGCAGGCACTCGCCCGCCGCCTGGCCGACGGCCCGGCGCTGGCGTACTCCACCACCAAGGTCCTGCTGACCCGCGAGCTCGACACCGACCTCGGCGGCGCCATCGAGCTGGAGGCGATCACCCAGGCGCTGCTCATGACGGCCAAGGACCACAAGGAGTTCTACGCCGCCTGGTCCGCCGGGCGTAGTCCACAGTGGACGGGTCGCTGAGCGGCTCCGTCCTCAGCCGACGGTGAGCACGATCTTGCCCCGGAGGTGCCCGCGGGCGGCCCGCTCGTGCGCCTTCGCGGCTTCCGCGAGCGGAAACGTGCTGTCCACGGCGACGCGAACCGTGCCCTTGTCAAGCAGGCGCCCAAGTTCCGCGAGCTGCGCGCCGTTCGCGCGGACCTGGGTGAGCGAGGTCGTGACGCCCAGCTTCGCGGTTTCTTCGGCGTCGAATTCGGCGAGGTACACCGGATAAAGGGCGCCGCCGCGCTTGAGCGTGCGCAGGAAACGGCTGCTGGTGGGACCGCCGAGAGTGTCGAGAACGAGGTCGACGTCGTGCGCGACGTCCTCGGGCGGGGTCTTGGTGTAGTCGACGAACTCGTCCGAACCGAGGTCGCGCAGGAACGCCTCGTGCGCGCCCGAGGCCACCGCGATGACCCGTGCGCCCCGCTCTTTCGCCAGCTGCACCCCGAAATGGCCCACGCCACCCGCGGCCCCGTTGACGAGCACCGTCATCCCAGGGCTGATCGCGATCGGGTGATGCGGCCCCGATTGCAGCGGGTTCGGCTGATCGTGCCCGAGCTCGATCAGGAACTGCCACGCGGTGAGCCCGGCCATGGGCGCCCCCGCGGCGTGCACGTGATCGATTCCGGCCGGCTTGCGAGCCAGGTCCGAAGCCGGCGCGGCGACGTACTCGGCATAGGCGGCGGCACCGGAACCGGGAAAACGCAGCATCCCGAAGACCTCGTCGCCGACGGACAGGTCGCCCACCCCCGCGGCGACGGCCGCCACGACACCCGACACGTCCGTCCCCGGGATCAGGGGCAGATTCATCGGCGGCCGCAACTCCTCCGGTACGTCCGGCATGCCTTCGCGGACGTACCAGTCCGGCGGATTGAGGCCGGCCGCGTGCACGCGAACGAGGACCTCGCCCGGCTTCGGCTTGGGCAGCGGGACCTCGTCGTAGCTCAGCACCTCGGGGCCGCCGAACTCGTGCAGCCGGATCGCCTTCATCGTGGTTGTCGACATCGTTTCCTCTTGACCGGGGTGGCTGGGACTGGCGTAAACGTACCAGTGATCCGATTATGTGGAGCAGTGGTACGTCTGTCAAGGTGGGGGTATGCGAGCCGACGCCAGGAAGAACTACGACCAGCTGCTCACGGTCGCGAGCACGGTCGTGGCCGAGCAAGGCGCCAACGCGTCGTTACGCGACATCGCCCGCCGGGCCGGCGTCGCGCTCGCCACGCTGTACCGCCACTTTCCAACGCGAGAGGCCTTGCTCGAAGCTTTGCTCCGCACCGGCTTCGACGAGCTCGCGGCCAGGGCCGACGAACTCGAAACTTCGAGCTCTCCCCAGGATGCGCTCGCTTTGTGGTTACGCGAATGCGTCACGTGGGCCCACGAGTACCGAGGTGTCACGGAGCTGATGGTGGCCGCCATCGAAGACGCCGAGTCCGCGCTCCACGCTTCGTGCGTCACGATGCGCGCGGCCGGCACGCGGCTGCTCACCCGCGCCCAGGCCGAAGGCACCGCACGGGCCGACATCGATGGCACTGACCTGTTCGCACTGGTCGGGGCACTCTCGTGGCTCGGCGACCAGCCTGCGCTCGCGGCCCGCGCCCACCACCTCTTCGACGTCATCGCCGACGCGATCCTGACTTCGACCACGCCGCACGGCGGCTAAAGGCCGGTGTAGGCGATCGCCGGTTCCTCAAGGCTGCCGAAGTACCGGCGGCCACCGTGTTCGCGGACAGCGCGCGCACCGCGGCCCGCAGCGGGGCGGGCAGCCGGCGGACCAGGTCCAGCGACGGCACGCGCGGCTGCCGTGCAACCAAATCCGCGTGACGTGACACGCACCCGTCTCGGCAACGGCCACAAAGGACTCGTCCGGGGTGCGGCGCGAGGAGTCGGTGAAGTTGACCGGGACGACCGTGACTTCGCCGAACCGCCTGACCGCCTCCTACCGGTAGGTGAGCAGCCCGGCAGCGTCCGCATCGAAGTGCGAATGTTCGTTGAAGGTCAACAGGTTCACCCCGCCACGGCCGGACGTCACCTTGGTGATGCCGCCGTTGACCGTGACGCGGTTCAGCTTCAGCAGCCCCGTCTCCGGCGTGCCCAGCAGCGCGCCGCAGACCGCGCCGATCACCCCGCCCGAGGTGAACACGACCGCGTGCTCCCCTTTTCCGAGCGACGCGACGACGTCGGCGAGCGCGTCCGTGCAGCGCGCGAGGAAGGCGGGCCACGTCTCGGCGCACGGCCCGCCTTCGCCCGCCTCGACCCACGCGGCCAGCGCGGCGTCGAGCACGCTTTGGTACGCGCGGGAGTCCTCCTGCGCCGCGCCGCCCGCGTGGTGCCGGGCGATGTCGACATGGTCGTACTCGTTCCAGCGCGGGTCTTCGGCCACCGGGACGTCCGCGCCGAGCGCCTTGAGCGCGGTGGCCGCGGTGTCCCGCTGCCGGGCGAGCGAGCCGGAACGGGCCTGGCTGAACGTGACCCCGCGGCGCTTCAGTTCGGCACCGACCACAGTGGACTGTTCGAACCCGCGTTCCGACAGGGCGTCGTAGTCCTCGGCGCCGAACGAGGCCTGGCCGTGGCGGACGAGGTAGATGGCGCCCATTCAGGCCCTTCCCTTCATGATGACCTCGCGGCAGCGCCCTTCGAGGTAGCGGACGAACTGCCAGAAGTCCTTGAACGCCGGGTTGTGCGTCTGGCCGTCGTGGTACCGGCGGTAGAGCTGCTGGATCACCACGGCGAGCCGGAACAGCCCGTACACCTCGTAGAACCGCCAGTCGCCGACCTCGATGCCGGTGGCGCCGGCGTAGTGGGCGACGAACTCCTCGCGGGTGTACATGCCGGGAATGTGCGTCGGCTGGCGACGGCTGGACTTCATCACGTCGTCGTCATCGGCCTGGACCCAATAGGACAGCGTGCTGCCGAGCTCCATCAGCGGGTCGCCGAGGGTCGCCAGCTCCCAGTCGAGGACGCCGGTGACGCGGAGCGTGTCCGGGCCGTCGAGGACCAGGTTGTCGAGACGGTAGTCGTTGTGGATCAAGCAGATCCGGGCCTCGCCGGGCCGGTTGCCGTCCAGCCAGCGGATCACGTCGGCGAAGTCGCCGACGTTGTCCGTGCGCGCCTTCTCGAAGCGGCCGGTCCAGCCGCGCACCTGGCGCTCGACGTAACCCGTGCCCTTGCCGAGGTCGGCCAAGCCGGCCGCGTCGACGTCCACCGAGTGCAGCTGCACGAGCCGGTCGACGACCCGGCCGGACAGCTCACGCGCCTGCTCCGGGGTCAGGTCGAGGCCGCCGGGCAGGTCGCCGCGGAGGATCAGGCCGTCGAGCCGCTCCATCACGTAGAAGTCGCTGCCCAGCGGGCCTTCGTCCTCCGCGCGGCCGAACGCGAGCATCTCCGGCACGTACGGGAACACCGGCTTCAGCGCGCGCTGCACGCGGTACTCGCGCCGCATGTCGTGCGCCGACGCGGCTTTGTGCCCCGCGGGCGGGCGCCGCAGGATCAGCTCGCGGCCCGGGTAGGCGAGCAGGTACGTCAGATTGGACGCGCCGCCGGGGAACTGCCGGACCACCGGCGGCCGGTCGCCGAGCCCCGGCACGCGCCCGGACAGCCAGGCGTGCACGGCGTCGGCGTCGAACACGTCCTCGGCACGGACGTCGACCGTCCCGTCGGTCATGCGAACCTCCTCAGCAGGCTCTCCGGGGCCAGCCGCACGGCCAGGGCCAGCGGGACCCACGGCCACGACGGCACGTACGCCAGCTTCGGCTCGGCCTCGACCGCTTTCGCCAGTGCGCGGGCACCGGCCTCCGCTCGCGTGGCCAGCGGGCTGCCGCCGACCCGGTCGTACATTTCGGACTCTATGTAGCCGGGCCGGATCTCGGTGACCGCGATGCCCTTCCGGCGCAGTTCCGCCCGCGTGCCGGCGACAAACGCCGAGATACCCGCCTTCGAGGCGGCGTACGCGGTGGAGTTCTTGGGCAGCCCGCGGATCGCCATGAACGACGACATCACCGCGAGGTGGCCTTCGCGCTGCTCGCGGAAGATGCCGGCGGCGGCCTCGATCTGGGCGGCCGCGGCGATGAAGTTGGTCTCCAGCGTCTGCCGGTTGACGTCGAACCGGCCGCGGCCGACCGGCTGGCCCTTGCCGAGGCCCGCGTTGACGATCACGCGGTCGAGCGAGCCGAGTGCGGCGCGGAACTCGTCGAACACGGTGAAGACGCGGTCGTGCTCGTTCACGTCGAGGCACCGGGTCACGACCGTGATCCCCGGGTAGGCCGCCTTGAGTTCGGCGGCCAGCTCGTCGAGCCGGTCGGCGCGCCGCGCGCAGAGCGCGAGGTTGCGGCCGCGGGCCGCGAACTGGCGGGCCATGCCTTCGCCGAGGCCCGAGCTGGCACCGGTGATCAGGATGTTCTTCCGCAGGACCATGGGCGGGATCCTACCGGCTGGTAACCAGACCGGTGGCCCGGCGCTGGGGGCATCGCCGGGCCACCGGTACCAGGTACGGCCATCGGCAGTGCACGGGGCGCGGACCGTCTGCCGGGGCCGAAGGATGTGCCGCGCCGGGGGCCCGGGCGCGACGGGTACGAAGGCCATACAAACGCGACCGCGCAGGTCAGGCAATGGTTCACAGTTGCCAGTACTAGGCCGTTCGCTCCAGTGACAGTGCCCTGAGCAGGCCCGGACCCTGCTAACGTCTCCGTGTCGGCTTGGGCACTCCAGGTGAACGGACCAGCGGCGGGGACGGTCGGGGCGGGACATGGCGGGTGGAGCTGCGAACGGCGCCGGACCGGGCGCGGCGGACGAACGGACCGCGTTCGCGACCGCGCTGCGGGCCGCCATCGCCACCAGCGGGCTCTCGCTCGACCGGATCCAGGCCCGGCTGCGCGCCCGCGGCACGGCGGTGAGCGTCACCGCGCTGAGCTACTGGCAGTCCGGCAAGCGCCAGCCCGAGCGGTCCGGTTCGCTGTCGGCGGTGCGGGTGCTGGAGGAGATCCTCGGCGTGCCCGCCGGCTCGCTGCTCGGCCTGCTGCCGCCGCCCCGGCCGCGGGGCAGCGCGGCGCGTCGGGACCGCGCCGGCGAGGAGCCGCTCACCTTCACCCGCGAGACGCTGCAGCCGCTGCTCGACCGCGTCGGCGCGCCGAACGCGCTGGACCGCCAGAACCAGCTGAAGCTCGTCGGCCTGCACGACCTGTGCGAGATCGCCGAGGACGGCGGCCAGCGCTCGGTCACCGCGCGCGCGGTGTTCCAGGCGGGCGCGGACGGCCAGGACCGCTGGCTTCTGGTGTACACACAAGGAGACGCGGCGGCGGTGCCCGAGCTGCACCCGGTCCGCAACTGCCGCGTCGGGCGCACCGAAGTGGACGATGCCCACGGAATCCTGGTCGCCGAACTGCTTTTCGAGCGCACCGTCGACCGCGGTGAGACGCATCTGATCGAGTACTCGCTGACCAACGCGGGCCCGCCGTATCCGGAATGCCGGAACACGCACTACCGCGAGTTCCGGCGGCCTGTGCGCGAGTACCTGCTGGAGGTCCGCTTCGCGCCCGAAGCGGTGCCCGCGCAGTGCTGGCAGTACGGCCGCCCGAACGACGGCACGCCGTCCCGCCGCCGCCTCGCCCTCGACGGCGGTCACGGCGTCCACGCGGTGGCCCTGGACTTCGGGCCGGGCATCTACGGCATCGAGTGGGAGTAGGACTCGTGAGTGTTGAAGACGGTTAGAACCGTCCTCAACACTCACGAGCCTGATCAGCTCAGCTTCGAGCGCAGCACCTTCCCGGTGGCGTTGCGCGGCAGCTCGTCCAGGAACTCCACGTCACGCGGGACCTTGTACCGGGCCAGGTTGGCCTTGACGTACTCGCGCACGCCGTCGGCGTCCAGCCCCGATTCCTCCACCCGCACGACAAACGCCTTGAGGCGCTGGCCGAAGTCCGCGTCCTCGACGCCGATCACGGCCGCCTCCAACACGTCCTCGCGCTCGACGAGCAGGTTCTCCACCTCGACCGGGAACACGTTCTCGCCGCCGGAGACGATCATCTCGTCGTCGCGGCCGTCGATGAAGAGCAGGCCGTCGTCGTCGAAGTGGCCGACGTCGCCGCTGGAGAGCAGGCCGTCGATGATCTCCTTGTGCCTGCCGTCGGTGTAGCCGCCGAAGCTGAGGCCACTGCCGACGAACACGCGCGCCGTCACGTGCGGCTCGGTGATCTTCTTGCCGTCCAGGTCGTACAGCGCGACGCGGCAGCCCACCGGCGCGCGGCCGACGGTGCCGGGCGCGCGCCGCCAGTCCTCCGGCGTCGCGACGGTGGCGACCGCGACCTCCGTGGAGCCGTACAGGTTGTGCACCACGGGGCCGAACTCCTCGTTCGCGCGGTTGCCGAGGTCCGGCGACAGCGCGGAGCCCGCGACGAAGATGATCCGCAGGCACGACGCGTCGTACTTGGCGCGGGTCTCCGCGGGCAGGTCGACGATCCGCTGCAGCATCGTCGGCACCAGTACCAGCGCGGTGCAGCGGTGCTCGGCGATGCCCTTGAGCGCCTCCTCCGGGCTGAACTTCCGCCGCATCACCACCGTGCACCCGAGTGCGAACGACAGGATGAACTGCGAAAGTCCCGTGCCGTGGAACAGCGGCGCGCCCATGTACGTCGCTTCGCCGGCGCGTAACGGGATGCGGTCCAGGAACTGGGCGGACGCCAGCGCGGAGGTGTGCGGCCGCGGCGCGCCCTTGGGCGTCCCGGTGGTCCCGCTGGTGAGCAGGACGAACCCGCCGGGCTTGGCCGGCGCGGGCAACGGCCGGTCGTCGGTGCTGGCGATGATCTCGTCGAGCACCGGGATGTCCCGGCCGGTGTGGTCCCCGTCCTGGTCGACCCAGGCCAGGTACCGCTCGACCGACGGCGAGATCGCGTCCAGCAGGCCGGTGAACTCCTGGTCGTAGACGAGCGCCGTGACGCCCTCGCGCGCGGCGACGTCGGCCAGCTGCGGCTTCGCGAACCCGGTGTTCATCAGCAGCAGGCGCGCGCCGAGCTTGCCGGACGCGGCCATGGTCAGCACCAGCCCGCGGTGGTCGCGGCACAGCGCGGCGATCACCGAGCCCGGGCCGAGGCCGCGCTCGGCCCAGGCCCTGGCCAGCGCGTTCGACTGGTCGTCGAGCTGCTTGAAGGTGAGCGGGCCGAGCTCGTCGACGATCCCGACGGCCGTGGGGTCACGGCGGGCGGCGATGTGGTTGGCCCCGGCGAACGGGCCGTACTTCCGGATGGCGACCAGGGACCGCAGTCCCTCGTCGAGGCGGGGGAACGGCACGAGGCCGGCGCGACGCATCACGTCGACGCTGCGCACGGTCTCCGTCACCTTGTCCGTGACCAGGCTGGCGAGCTCGGACACACCGGCCGGGTATCTCATCCGGGCACCTCCGTTGCTGCGGCGGGAGAGAGAGCCACACCGCCGTCGGCGTACCGGCGGTATGGGGGCTACTCGACAGTAGCCCAAGCCGGGCCGACGTGCACCAGGCAGCTTCGGCCAGGTTCGGCGGCCGGAATTGTCGGTGCCGGCGCGCACAATGCGAGGGTGCAGGTGATCACCGGGCAGGAGGAGGACTCCGGCTACACGATCGACACCCCCTCGGGCCCGCTGACCGGGCTGTCCGAGGCCGAGTGGGTGGCCGAGGTGCGGCGGCGGGAGGCGGACGGGTCGCCGCGGTGGGTGTTCCCGTCGGTGGCGGCGGTGTACCCGGTGCTGGTCGCGGCCGGGGTCCGGGTGCAGCGTTGCCACGACCTGGGCCTGGCCGAGGGGCTGCTGCTGGCCTACGACGGGCAGGAGGGGCAGTCGCGGAGCCTGCGCGCGGCGTGGGCGCGGGCGAACGGGGAGGAGCCGCCGGACGACGGGCCCGCTTTTGATGGCGGTGGCGGTGGCGTCGGCGAGGAGGTGCAGCCCACGCTGTTCTCGCCACGCGGGCCGGGGCTGCCGGCCGGGGTGACGGTGCTGGCCGCCGCCCGGCGGGTGCTGGCGGAGCAGGAGAAGAGGGTCGCGGCGTTGGCGACGCCCGGGCGAATGCGGCTGCTGCTGGCCGCGGAGTCCGCGAGCGCGCTGGCCGCGGAGGAGATGACCGCCGACGGGCTGCCGTGGCGGGCGGACCTGCACCTGGAGCTGCTGGCGCGGCGGCTGGGGCCGCGGGTCCCGGCCGGGCAGCGGCCGAAGGTGCTGCTGGACCTGGCGGCGCGGATCACCGAGGCGTTCGGCGGCCGGGCGGTGAACCCGGACTCGCCGCCGAGCGTGGTGCGGGCACTGGCGCGCGAGGGCATCGAGGTGCCGTCGGCGCGTAAGCACTTCCTGCGCGAGATCGACCACCCGGCCGTGGAACCGTTGCTGGAGTACAAGGAGCTGTCCCGGCTGCACTCGGCCAACGGCTGGGCGTGGCTCGAGGAGTGGGTCGGCGACGGGCGGTTCCGGCCGCACTACATCGTCGGCGGCGTGGTGTCGGGGCGCTGGGCCACGCGCGGCGGCGGGGCGCTGCAGATCCCGAAGGTGCTGCGCACCTGCGTCCGGGCGGACCCGGGCTGGCAGCTCGTGGTGGCCGACGCGGCGCAGCTGGAGCCCCGCGTGCTCACCGCGCTGTCCGGCGACCGACGGCTCGCGGAGGTCGCCGCGGCCACAGACCTGTACGCCCGGCTGGGCGAGGCGCTGTTCTCCGGCACGCGATACGTGCCAGTGGTCTCCGGCGACACGCGCGACGACCGGTCGAAGGCGAAGATCGCCATGCTGTCGGCGATGTACGGCGGCACCTCGGGCGAGGCCGGGCCGCTGCTGGCGTTGCTGCGCCAGCGTTTCCCGGACGCCGTGTCCTATGTGGAGCACGCCGCGGCGGCGGGCGAACGCGGCGAGCGCGTGCGCTCCCGCCTGGGCCGCACCTCCCCCGCCCCGTCGGCCGCGTGGCGCGCGCTGACCGGCGGCCTGGCGGAGGACGAGGCGGCGGAAACCCGCGCCCGCCGCGCGTCCCGGGGCTGGGGCCGGTTCACCCGCAACTTCGTGGTGCAGGCCAGCGCGGCGGACATGACGGCGGTCCTGCTCGCGACACTGCGCCAGCGCCTGCCCGCCCCCGCCCACCTCGTCTTCTTCCAGCACGACGAGGTCATCGTCCACACCCCGGCCGCCCTCGCCCGCGAAGTCTCGGACCTCATCGAGGCCTGCGTGGAGGAATCCGCCCGCCGCCTCTTCGGCGAAGCCTGCCCGGTCCGGTTCCCGATGCACATCGCGCCGGTCGAGACCTACGCGGACGCGAAGTAGGCGCCCGCCGATCTCTTGGCAGACTGGTCCTCTTGGCAGACTGGTCTCTTGGCCAACCTTGGGGGAATACGATGGCGCGCACACCTTCCCGGACCGTGACCGCGCTCTGGACGGCCGTCCCACTGCTGTTCGGCCTCGCCCTGCTGGCCTACCTCGCGGGCGGCGCCCTCACAGCGGTCGGCGAGGTCCGGGAACGGTGTGCGCAGCAGATCGTCCCGGCCAGCGCCCCGCTCGACCACATGGACGGCGGCTTCCTGCCCCTGCATTGGACCTGCGTCTTCGAAGACGGCACCACTTACGAGGGTGTTCCGTCCTGGACCAATCCGGTGGTATTCGGCGCACTGGGCGGCATCGTGGTCTGTGTGGTGGCGAGTTTGGTGATGGATCGGCGTTTTCGGCGCAGCGTAGGAAAATCTCCCACCTGATGCGTCGGTTGTACCGCATCACCCGTCCCATCAGCCCGGCGAATGATCACCGACCACACGGCCAAGCTCGGAGTCAGCCGCCCAGCGCTATCGCCGCCCGCTCGACGATCACTACGTTGAGATCGCATGATGCGAAAGTCGACGAAAAGAAAACTGGTAAGCCTCTGGGGATACCTGCTTCTCGCCGCGGTGCTCTGGCTGTGGTTCGTGCCTTCCGCCGGCCCGGGGCTCATCGCGATTCTGTCGGCTTTCGTGGTTGTCTACTCATTCTTCCAGGCACCGATGTGGTTGCGGGAGTGGCGACCGTTGCGTTCATCGTGAAATAAACGCAAGCCTCAGGCGAACGCGTCGTCCAGTGCCTTCGTGATGCGTTTCAACGACACCGGATGCGCGGTCCCCAGTGTCTGGGCGAAGAAGCTCACCCGGAGTTCCTCGATCATCCAGCGCACCTCGCGCAGGGCGGGGGAAGACGTGCCCGGCGGCAGGGAAGCCAGCGCCGCGCGGTACTCCCCCGTGATCCAGGCGACGTCGGCCGTGCGCTGGAGGTCGCGGGTGGGCTCGGTGGGCAGCTTCTCCAGGCGGCGCTCGATGCCGCGCAGGTAACGGACCACGTGGCGCAGCCGGGGGGCGCCCGTCTCGGTCACGAAGCCCGCGTACACCAGGCCGTCCAGCTGCGCGCGGATGTCGGCCAGCGACTCCGCCGGGCCGAGGGTGTCCGGCAGGACCGTTTCGACGTCGTTGGCGGCGCGCAGGATGCGCTCCACCTCCGTCAGCACGTCCAGCACGGCCGGGTTAAGGCCCGCCCGCACCTGCTCCAGCAGCTTCGCGAAACCCGCCTCGGCCCAGACCGGGCCGCCGGCCGCGGTCATCAGGGAGTCCACCGCGCAGTCGACGCAGTCCTCCAGCAGCGCGGCGACGCTGCCGTGCGGATTGCGGTTCAGCACCAGCTTCGAGGAGTTCGACAGCGACCGGGTGATGAACTTCATCGGCGAGTTCAGGTTCAGCCGCAGCATCCGCCGCGTGCCGGCCCACATCGCGTGCTCCTGCTGCGCCGGGGTGTCCAGCAGCCGCACGGCCACGGACGCGCCCTCGTCCACCAGCGCCGGGTACGCCTTGACGTCGTGCCCGCGCTGCTTCGACGCGAACACTTTCGGCAGCTCGCCGAACGCGGGCGCCGTCAGGCCCGCCTTCTCAAGACTGTTGGCCGCCTGGGAAATCGTCTCGCGCACGCGCGGGGCCAGCCGCCGTTTCAGCTCCTCGACGTCCTTGCCCTCGGCGACCAGCTTGGCCCGCTCGTCGAGGATCCGGAACGTCATCCGCAGGTGCTCCGGCACCGCCGCGAGGTCCCACGCGGAGTACGGCACCGCGACGCCGCGCAGCGCCTCCAGCTCGTCCGACAGCACGTCGACCAGCGGACCGTCCGAAGGGGATACTCGCGAAAGGACGTACTTCGCCGTGTCCGGCGCCGGCACGAAGTTGCGCCGCAACGCCTTCGGCAGCGACTTGACCAGTTGCGTCGCCAGTTCCTCGCGCAGGCCGGGCACCTGCCAGTCGAAGCCGTCGGGGGTCACCTGGTTCAGCACGGGCAGCGGGATGTGCACAGTGACGCCGTCGGCGTCCGCGCCCGGCTCGAACTGGTAGGTGAGCTTGAAGACCAGCGAGCCCTGCGTCCACGAGTCCGGGTAGTCCGACTCGCGCACCCCGCCCGCGGTCTCGTTGATCAGCATGGACTTCTCGAACGACAGCGCGTCCGGGTCGTCGCGGCGGGCCTTCTTCCACCAGCTGTCGAAGTGCCGCACCGACACCACGTCGGCCGGCACGCGCTGGTCGTAGAACTCGAACAGCGTCTCGTCGTCCACCAGGATGTCGCGGCGCCGCGCCCGGTTCTCCAGGTCCTCGACCTCGTCGAGCAGCGCGCGGTTCTCGGCGAAGAACTTGTGGCTGGTCTGCCAGTCGCCCTCCACCAGCGCGTGGCGGATGAACAGCTCGCGCGACAGCTCGGGGTCGATGCGGCCGTAGTTCACGCGCCGGTCGGCGATCAGCGGGACGCCGTACAGCGTCACCTTCTCCACCGCCATCACCGCGCCCTGCTTGCGCTCCCAGTGCGGCTCGGAGTAGTTGCGCTTGACCACGTGCCCGGCCAGCGGCTCGACCCACTCCGGCTCGATCCGCGCGTTCACCCGGCCCCACAGCCGTGAGGTCTCGACCAGCTCGGCCGACATCACCCAGCGCGGCTGCTTCTTGAACAGCGCCGAGCCCGGGAACACGCCGAAGCGCGCGCCCCGTGCGCCCAGGTAGTCGCCCTTCGCCGGGTCTTTGAGCCCGATGTGCGACAGCAGCCCGGCGATCAGCGAGGTGTGCACCTGCTGCGGCTCGGCCGGGGTGGTGTTCAGCGCGATGCCCAGCGGCTTCGCAAGCTGGCGCAGCTGGCTGAAGATGTCCTGCCACTCGCGCACGCGCAGGTAGTTGAGGTACTCGCTGCGGCACAGCCGGCGGAACTGGTTGCCGGTCAGCGCCTTCTGCTGCTCGGCGAGGTAGTCCCAGAGCTTGAGGTAGGCCAGGAAGTCCGAGGTCGGGTCGGCGAACCGGGCGTGCTGGGCGTCGGCGGCCTGCTGCTTCTCCGCCGGCCGCTCGCGCGGGTCCTGAATGGACAGTGCGGCGGCGATGATCATCATCTCGCGCACGCAGCCGTTGCGGGAAGCCTCCAGCACCATGCGCGCCATCCGCGGGTCCACCGGCAGCAGCGCGAGCTGGCGCCCGGTCTCGGTGAGGCGGGTGGTCTCGGTGGCGTCGAACGCGCCCAGCTCCTGCAGCAGCTGCACCCCGTCGGCGATCTGACGGCGGTCCGGCGGCTCCACGAACGGGAACGCGGCCATGTCGCCGAGCCCGAGCGAGGTCATCTGCAGGATCACCGACGCGAGGTTGGTGCGCAGGATCTCCGGATCGGTGAACTCGGGCCGGGCGTCGAAGTCGTCTTCCGAGTAGAGCCGGATGCAGATGCCGTCCGAAGTACGGCCGCAGCGGCCCTTGCGCTGGTTGGCCGACGCCTGCGAGACCGGCTCGATCGGCAGCCGCTGCACCTTCGTGCGGTGGCTGTAGCGGGAGATGCGCGCGGTGCCCGGGTCGATCACGTACTTGATGCCCGGCACGGTCAGCGACGTCTCCGCGACGTTCGTGGCCAGCACGACCCGGCGGCCGGTGTGGCGCTGGAACACCCGGTGCTGATCCGCCGACGAAAGCCGCGCGTACAGCGGCAGCACCTCGGTGCTGCGCAGGTCCATCCGGTTGAGCACGTCCGCGGTGTCGCGGATCTCGCGCTCGCCGGAGAGGAACACCAGTACGTCGCCCGGGCCCTCGGCGCACAGCTCCTCGACGGCCTCGGCGATGGCCTGCGTCTGGTCGCGGTCCGGGTCGGCGCCGGGGTCGTCCGGGTCGACGAGCGGCCGGTAGCGGACCTCGACCGGATAGGTGCGGCCGGAGACCTCGACGATCGGCGCGTCATTGAAGTGCTTCGAAAACCGCTCCGGGTCGATGGTCGCCGAGGTGATGATCACCTTGAGGTCGGGGCGGCGCGGCAGCAGCTGCTTGAGGTAGCCGAGGATGAAGTCGATGTTGAGGCTGCGCTCGTGGGCCTCGTCGATGATCAGCGTGTCGTACTGGCGCAGCATCGGGTCGGTCTGGATCTCGGCGAGCAGGATGCCGTCGGTCATCAGCTTGACGAGGGTGCCCTGGCCGGACTGGTCGGTGAACCGGACCTTGTACCCGACGGCCTCGCCCAGCTCGGTCTTCAGCTCGCTGGCGATCCGGTCGGCGACCGTGCGCGCGGCCAGCCGCCGCGGCTGGGTGTGCCCGATCTGGCCGCGGATGCCGCGGCCCAGCTCCAGGCAGATCTTCGGCAGCTGCGTGGTCTTGCCCGACCCGGTCTCCCCCGCGACGATCACCACCTGGTGGTCGCGGATCGCGTCGCCGATCTCGTCCTTGAGCCGGCTGACCGGCAGCTCGGCCGGGTATTCGATCTTCGGCACGCCCTCGCGCCGGCGCCGCACCCGCAGCTCGGCGGCGTCGAAGTCGGCCGCCAGCTTTTCGGCGACGGCTTGCTTGTCACGGGCCCGGCGGGCGCCGTCCAGCCGCCGCCGAAGCCGATGCTCGTCACGCGACATCAACTCGGGCAGCCGGGCGCGCAGCGCTTCGAGCGGGGATTGAGTGGACATACTTGGGCCAAGGATAGCCGTGCGTGACGGACGAGGCTCCTGAATATGCCCTGAAGGCCACCATGAGGGACGTGCATGCCCTCATGGTGGCCTTCAGGGCACAACGGAGGCCTCGGGGCAGGGGTCAGGCGGCGGTCGGCGCGGGCAGCAGGCGCCGCGGCAGCAGCCAGGTCAGCCGGTCCGAGCGGAGCACCGCCAGCGGCCCGATCACCGCGAGGAGCAGGACGTAGCCCGCGACGAACGGGGCCACCCGCTCGTCCAGCCCCGCCGTCGTGGCCATGGCCGCGAGCACCAGGGAGAACTCGCCCCGGGTCAGGACGGTCAGGCCGATGTTCACCCCCGCCTGCCGGTCGAACGAGTGCAGCCGGGCGGCGAAGGCGCCCGCGGCGAGGTTGAGCACCAGCGTCAGGGCGACGGCGGCGAGCACCGGCAGCACCACCGTCCCGACCGCCCGCGGGTCGATGGACAGGCCGAAGATGAAGAAGAACAGCGCGCCGAACGCGTCACGCAGCGGCAGGACCAGCTTGTGCACCCGCGGGGCGACCTTCGAGCTGCCGAGCATCATGCCGACCATGAACGCGCCGATCGCGTCGGACACGCCGACCTCCTCGGCGACGGCGGCCCCGAGCACGGCGACGCCGACGAAACAGACCGTCAGCAGCTCGTCGTCCGCCGAGCCGAAGAGCTTCGAGACCGCGCGGCCGCCCCAGCGGGCCAGCGCGGCCAGCACGAGCAGGAAGCCGAACGCCTTGCCGAAGTCGGCCAGCGCCGCGCCGAAGCCGTCCGCGCCGCTGAGCACCGGCTGCAGCAACGCCAGGTAGAGCGCGAGGAACAGGTCCTCCAGCACGATGATGCCCATGATCAGCCGGGACTCGGGGTTGTTCAGCCGCTTCGTTTCGAGCAGCAGTTTCGTGACGATCGCGGACGAGGAGATGCCGATGGCGCCGGCGATCACCAGCGCCTCGCGCGCGCCCCAGCCCAGCGTGAAACCGAACGCGAGCCCGCCGCCGACGTTGAGCACCAGGTAGCCCAGCCCGGCGCCGACGAGCCGTCTGCCGCCGCGGGCGAGGTCGTCGAGTGAGAACTCGAGGCCGAGGTAGAACAGCAGGAAGACCAGGCCGAGGCCGGCCAGCACACCGAGCTGGCCGGGGTCGTCCACAAGGGACAGACCGGGGGTGTTCGGGCCGAACAGGAAACCGGCCAGCATGAAGAGGGGGATCGTCGGCAGCCCGATGCGGGCGCCGAGCCGGGCGACGACTCCGGCGGCGAGGAACGCGCCGCCGACGGCCAGCAAAGCATGACCGTTGCTCATGGGGACTCCTCCGAGCGACAGCTTGAGTACGGGTGACCAGGGCGTACTCAGCCGCGCGGCGGGGCGCGGGCCTCGGGCGCGCGCACCGGCCGGAACGGGGCGGCCGGGCGGGCTTCCGTGACGATCACGCCGGCAGCCGGGCGCGGCGGCGTCATCACGGCGGGCGGTTCGGCGAACGGCAGCGGGTGCGGCGCGGGCTGCGCCGGCCGGTGCCCCGGCACGGCCGCCGAGGCCGGTGCGGCAGCCGCGGCGCGGGCCGGGTGCGCCACCGCCGAGCTGCTCGAAGCCGTTGCCACAGCAGGGAAAACTCCGCCCAAGACCAGGGCGAGGAGCAGTAGTAAGAGGATGGACCGGTGCCGTGGCGCGGAGGCGACGGCAGCAGTCATCGTGCCGCCACTTTACCATCTCTTTAACGTCCATTGTGGACGCGTCCGGCGAGAGATCGGTCACGTGCGGGGAGGCGGCCGGGCGGTAGCATCAGCCCGACCCACCTACCGGGAGGCACACCGATGGCCGACTACGACGTGGTCCTGTTCGGCGCCACGGGCTTCACCGGCGCACTGACGGCGGAACACCTCGCGCGCTCGGCCCCGCCCGGCTGCCGCTGGGCGCTGGCGGGCCGCAACCCCGGCAAGCTGGACGCGTTGCGCACCCGGCTCGCGGAGATCGACGACCGCCTCGGCGACCTGCCGCTGCTGACGGCGGACGTCACGGACGAGGCCTCGCTGCGGGCCGTCGCCGCGTCCGCGAAGGTCGTGATCACCACGGTCGGCCCGTACCTGGAATACGGCGAGCCGCTGGTCGCCGCGTGCGCGGCCGAGGGCACCGACTACGTCGACCTGACCGGTGAGCCCGAGTTCGTCGACCGGATGTACGTCGCCTACCACGCGAAGGCCGCCGAGACCGGCGCGCGGCTGGTCCACTGCTGCGGCTTCGACTCGATCCCGCACGACCTCGGCGCCCACTACACCGTCCAGCAGTTGCCCGAAGGCGTCCCTCTCCAGGTGGACGGCTACGTGCGCGTGGGCGCGAGGCCCTCCGGCGGCACCCTCCTCACGGCGATGACGTCGTTCGCGCGCTACCCGCAGATGACGCGCGCGGCCCGCGAACGTGCCGCGGCCGAACCCGCGAACGCAGGCCGCACCGTGCGCACGCCGGCGGGCACCCCGCACCGCGCCCCCGGAACCCGGCACTGGGCCGTGCCGCTGACCACGATCGACCCGCAGATCGTCGGGCACTCCGCCCGCGCGTCCGAGCGGTACGGCCCCGACTTCCGCTACCGGCACTTCGCGGCGTTCGCGCACCTGCCCTCGGTCGCCGCGGGTGCCGTGGGGATGGGCGCACTCCTCGCGGCCTCGCAGGTGCCGCCGGCCCGACGGGCGCTCTCGCGGCTGCTCGCCCCCGGGCAGGGCCCGAGCCCGGAACGCCGCGCGCGGTCGTGGTTCTCCGTGCGCTTCGAGGGCAACGGCGGCGGCGAGCACGTGACCACGGAGGTCTCCGGCGGCGACCCCGGCTACGACGAGACGGCGAAGATGCTCGGCGAATCCGCGCTCTGCCTCGCCTTCGACGAGCTGCCGGAGACCGCGGGCCAGGTCACCACGGCCACCGCGATGGGCGACGCGCTGATCGGACGGCTCAGCCGCGCCGGGATGACCTTCCGGACACTCTGACCTGCGAGGCGACCCTGGTCGTGTAAGCGGATCGGGCCTCGGGGTCGAGTGAGGTCAGCGCCCGGTCGTCGCCGATCAAAGTGCGCGCGAGCGCCATCAGCGGCTCCGGGGTGAGCGCGGCCAGCAGGTCCCAGCCGCCGACGTAGCGCGGCACCGGGATCTCCGCGCGCCGGGTGCGGCAGCTGCCGACCACGGCCCGCGCGACGTCCTCGGGGTCCACTGTGGGCATTCCCCGGCCGAGCGGCACACCGGAGGACAGCCCGGTCCGGACGGCGCTCGGCAGGACCGCGCTCACGCTGACACCGGTGGACGCGTACTCCCGGCGGACCGCGGCCGTGAGGCCCACGGCGGCGAACTTGCTCGCGTTGTACACCGCCATGCCGGGCAACGGGATCTTGCCGGCCATCGACGCGACGTTCCCGCGGCCGCGCGCGATCATGCCCGGCAGCACCAGCCGCAGGCCGAGCACCGGGCCCCAGACGTTGACGTCGAAAGTGGTGCGGCCCAGTTCGTCCGGCTCCTCCAGGAAGTCGCCCAGCGGCATCACCCCGGCGTTGTTCACCAGCACGTCGACGCGGCCGAATTCCTCGGTGACCGCGTCGACGAAAGCGGCGAACGAGTCCCGCTCGCGCACGTCCAGCGGGTAGGCCCGGCCACCGAACGCCGCTGCCGCTTCCTCCGCGACGGCGGTGTCCAGGTCGCCGACGCACACCGTGGCGCCGGCGCTGGCGAACTCCGCGGCCGTCGCAAGGCCGATGCCACGGCCGCCACCGGTCACGGCGACGACGCAGCGGCTCAGGTCAAGGGTGGGATAACGCATCGGCGGACTCCTCTTCGGACACCAGGTAGTCGGACTCACTGAACGCGCCGACCTGCCCGCGCAGCCGCCCAGTGGAGAACGGCCAGCTGAAGCTGTTGCGCCCGTTGACATCCGTGTAGTAACTCGAGCAGCCGCCCGACTGGTACACGGTGCCCGGCAGCGCGGCCTGCACCTCGGCGTTGAAGCGGTCCTGCGCCTCGCGCCGCACCTCGAGGCTCCCCGAGCCAGTGCGCAGGACCGCCGCGACGACGTGCCGCAGCTGCGCCTCCATGATCATGAACGCCGAGGTGTGGCCGGTGCCGAGGCTGGGCCCGAGCAGCAGGTACAGGTTCGGGAAGCCGGCCACCGACGTGCCGCGGTAAGCCTGCGGGCTGCCCTGCCAGTGGTCGTCCAGGCTCCGGCCGTCGGCGTCGAAAACGCGGGCGGACACGGGCATGTCGAGGATGTGGAAGCCGGTGCCGAAGATGATGGCGTCGGCCTCGGCGGACGAGCCGTCGGCACCGATGACGCGCGAACCCTCCACCGCGCGCACGGCCGTCGGGTGTACGTCCACAGTGGACCGGGTGAGCGCCCGGTAGTAGTTGTTGGACATCAGCAGCCGCTTGCAGCCCAGTGTGTAGTCCGGCGTCAAGGCCTGGCGCAGTTCGGGGTCCCGCACGGTCAGCCGCAGGTGCGCGAGCCCGATCCGCTGCACCTGCCGCAGCAGCCACGGGTGCCGGAAGCCGTAGCCGAGTGTCTCCATCAGCCCGTACTCGGCCGAGCGCAGCGCCCGCCGCAGCGCCGGGAACTGCCGCAGCAGCAGGCGTTCCAGGCCCGGCACGGCGTGGTCGGGCTTCGGCAGCACCCACTGCGCGGTGCGCTGGAACAGGTGCAGCCGCGCGACCTCCGGCGCGATCTCGGGCACGAACTGCACGGCCGACGCGCCGGTGCCGATCACGGCGACACGCTTGCCCGCCAGTTCGTAGTCGTGGTTCCAGCGGGCGGAGTGGAAGACCTCGCCCGGGAACGCGCCGAGCCCCGGCAGGTCCGGGATCCGCGGCTCGTGCCACGGGCCGGTGCCGGCCACCAGGATCCGCGCGGTGTAGCGGCCGTCGGAGGTCTCCAGCTCCCAGCGCGCGCCGGTCCACTGCGCGCGGGTCACCTCGACGCCGAACCGGATGCGGCCGGTCACGCCGAAGCGCCCGGCGGTGTCCCGCAGGTACGCGCGGATCTCGTCCTGGCCCGCGAACGCGCGGCTCCACTCGGGATTCGGCGCGAACGAGTAGGAGTACAGCGCGGACGGGACGTCGCAGGCGCAGCCGGGATAGGTGTTGTCGCGCCAGGTGCCGCCCAGGCTGTCCGCCTTCTCCAGCACGGCAAGGCTTTCGACGCCCGCCTGCGTCAGCCGGATCGCCGCGCCCAGCCCGGAAGCCCCGGCACCGATGACGAGCACTTCGTAGTCGCGCATTTTCGGAGACTAGCAGTATCTCAATACTGACGGTACCCCGATCCGGCGGACGATTAGAGTGCTCCCATGGCCCGACTCACCCGCGCGGAAAGCCAGGCGCGTACCCGCGAGCAGCTCGTCGACACCGCCAAGGAGCTGTTCCTGCGCGACGGGTACTCGGTGACCTCGCTGGAGAAGGTCGCCGACGAGGCCGGGTACTCCAAGGGCGCCGTCTACTCGAACTTCCGCGGCAAGGACGAGCTGTGCCTGGCCGTGCTCGACCGGATCCACGACGAGCAGGTGAACCTCGTCGCGAGCGCGCTGGCCGGCGCCGAGGGGATGGAAGGCCTGCTCACGGCGTTCCAGGCCTGGGCGGAGCGCAGCATCGGCGACGAGGCGTGGACGGCACTGGAGGTCGAGTTCGCCACCAACGCCCGCCGCGACCCGCACGTGCGCGCGGAGCTGGCGAGCCGCGACAAGGCCATCCGCGACACCATCGCCGGCCTGCTCGCCGGCTACGCCGAGCGGTTCGGCATCACGCTGCCGATGCCGGCCGCCGACGCGGCGACGGCGCTGCTCAGCCTGGGGATCGGCCTCGGCGTGCAGCGCGCGATCGACCCGACGATCCCGGTGCACGTGCTGCCGGACGTCATCCGGCTGTTCGCGGGCGGCGGGACGTCCACAAAGGACTAGCGCATACCGAAAAGAACCGGAAGCAAGCCGACCGGGAGGGGCGACACCGCCGCGATCTGCTTGCTTCCGGTCGGTTCGGTATCCACCGGCACAGTCGTCCTCGAACGACCGGTTTACCCCTTGCCGTGTGAGTCACCCTTGGTTATCGTGGCGCTACGCCGCAGCAGCACCCGAAGCACCGTTTCCCCGGCCCTGCCAGGGAATTCGAGGCTTCGGCCGTCATGTCCACGTGTGCTCACCCTGCGGAAAGGGATCCTCAGCCCATGCGCAAGACGATGCGGCCTGTCCTCGTCACCGGTCTGTCGGTGGCCTCGGTCCTCGCTGTCGCGATCGCCACCCCCGCCCTGTCCTCGGCCGCCCCCGCGGCGCCGCCCGCGCTCGTCTCCAGTGCGTCGATCCTCGCCTCCGACGGTGACCTCTCTTCGCCGGAGAAGAAGGAAATCGCGATGGAGCTGGTGTCGAGCGCGGAGAACTCCTCGCTCGACTGGAAGGCGCAGTACTCCTACATCGAGGACATCGGTGACGGCCGCGGCTACACCGCCGGCATCATCGGCTTCTGCTCCGGCACCGGCGACATGCTGGAGCTGGTGCAGGCCTACACCCAGTCCGTGCCGGACAACCCGCTCGCGAAGTACTTGCCCGCGCTGGAGAAGGTGAACGGCTCCGACTCGCACGACGGCCTCGGCTCGGCGTTCGAGAGCGCCTGGAAGGCGGCCGCGGAGACCTCGGAGTTCCAGGCCGCGCAGGACAGCGAGCGCGACCGCGTGTACTTCGACCCGGCCGTGAACCAGGGGAAGTCCGACGGCCTCGGCGTGCTCGGCCAGTTCATCTACTACGACGCCATCGTGATGCACGGCCCCGGCGACAGCTCCGACAGCTTCGGCGGTATCCGTAATTCCGCCATCCAAAAAGCGAAGCCGCCTTCACAGGGCGGCGACGAGACCACCTACCTCAAGGCGTTCCTCGACGCCCGCAAGGTGATCATGAAGCAGGAGGAGGCGCACGCGGACACTTCGCGCGTCGACACCGAGCAGCTGGTGTTCCTCAACGACGGCAACCTCGACCTGCACACGCCGCTGAAGTGGCAGGTCTACGGCGACCCTTACGAGATCAGCTGAGACCGCCCCCGCACCGCGGAAGGCCCGGGATTACTCCGCTCGGGCCTTCCGCGTTCGGCCGTCACCCCTAAGATCGCCGGGTATGAGGCGACTTCTGGTGGTGCTGCTCTGTGCCGCGGCGGCCGCGATCTTCGGCGCGGACGGGCTTTCCGACGCCGCACCGGCCAGCACCCCCGAACGCCTGCCGCTGGCTTACACCGGATCGGCCCGGCAGCTGGTGACTGTGGTGGGCGCTTCCCCTTCGGCGACCACGGCGGTGCTGACGGCGTGGCAGAAGTCCGGCAACCGGTGGGTGCGGGCGCTCGGGCCGTACCCGGCGTTCGTGGGCGCGGACGGGATCGGGCGGGCCAGCGAGTCGACCTCGCACACGCCCGCCGGGGTGTTCACGTTGACCGAGGCCTTCGGGATCCAGCCCAGCAACGGGACCCGGCTCCCGTACCGGCAGGTCGGCCGCTCGGACTGGTGGGTCTCCGACGTGCGGTCGCCGTTCTACAACCAGCACCACTCCTGCGCCCCGGGCACCTGCCCGTTCGACGAGTCGGCCGGCGAGGACCTCGGCGAGGCCGGCCCGGTCTACGATCACGCGACAGTGATCGACTACAACCGGAACCCGGTGGTCCCCGGCGCCGGGTCGGCGTTTTTCCTGCACGTGTCCGCGGGCAGGCCCACGGCCGGCTGCGTCTCGCTGGCCGGGACGGACCTGGACGCCGTGATGCGGTGGCTGGACCCGGCGGCCCGGCCGGTGATCGCCATCGGGCTCGAATCCACCGAAAATCGGGGCAGCGCATGACTTCCACCAGGCACGACGGCGACAGCTGGGACCTGGCCTCCAGCGTCGGCGCGACCGCCACCATGGCCGCGGCGGTCCGGGCGATCGCGACCCGCGCGGATCCTTCGCTCATCAACGACCCGTTCGCCGAACCGCTGGTCCGGGCGGTCGGCGTCGACCTCCTCACCCGGCTGGCGAGCGGTGAAATGGACCCCGGCGACCTGGTCGGGCCGGTCTCGATCGACGTGGCCAAGATCCGCACCAAGTTCTACGACGAGTTCTTCCTCGACGCGGCGAAGGCCGGCGTCACGCAGGCCGTGATCCTGGCTTCGGGGCTGGATTCCCGCACGTACCGGCTGCCCTGGCCGGCCGGGACCGTGGTGTACGAGCTCGACCAGCCGCAGGTCATCGAATTCAAGACCCGCACACTGGCCGAGCTGGGCGCCGCGCCCACCGCCGACCGCCGGGTGGCCGCGGTCGACCTGCGCGACGATTGGCCGGCCGCACTGCGCACCGCCGGATTCGACCCGGCCCGGCCGACCGCGTGGAGCGCCGAAGGCCTGCTGGGCTACCTGCCGCCCGAGGCGCAGGACCGGCTGCTGGACACCGTCACCGAACTCAGCGCGCCGGGCAGCCGGGTGGCCACCGAAAACCGGCCCAACCCGAAGCCGGGCGACGAGAACAAGACGAAGGAAGGCCTGAACCGCATCTCCGACAGCTGGCGTAAGCACGGTTACGCGCCCGACATGGTGAAGCTGCGCTATTTCGGTGAGCGCAACGAAGCGGCTCCCTACCTGACCGGCCTCGGCTGGGCGTTGAACGCGTTCAGCACCCAGGACCTGTTGACTGCCAACAACCTTCCGCCGCTCAAGGACGACGAACTGAGCATGGGCGGCGTGCGCTACGTCAGCGGCGTCCTCGGCAAGACCACGAAGTAGCTGCTAACGCCCCGGCGGCCTCGTTGAAGCGGCCCCTGCGTGATCGGGACATTCACGCCCCGGCGAGCAGGTCCTCCGCCGTGCGGGTGTTGATGATCCGGTCCGCGTCCAGGCCCGCCTTCTCCGCCCGGACGCAGCCGTAGACCTGCCAGTCCAGCTGGCCGGGGGCGTGCGCGTCGCTGTCGATGGCGAAGTCGCAGCCCAGCTCCGCGGCCAGGCGCAGCAGCCGCATGGGCGGGTCGAGGCGTTCCGGGCGTGAGTTGATCTCGACGGCGACGCCGTGCTCGCGGCACGCGGTGAAGACCTTCTCCGCGTCGAAGGCCGACTCCGGGCGCCCTTGGCCACGGACGAGGCGGCCCGTGCAGTGCCCGAGGACGCGGACGTGCGGGTTCGCCACCGCGTCCAGCAGGCGCGGGGTCATCTCGCGGGACGGCATGCGCAGTTTCGAGTGGACGCTCGCCACCACGAAGTCCAGCCGGGACAGCAGCGCCTCGGTCTGGTCCAGGCCGCCGTCGAGCAGGATGTCGACCTCGATGCCGTGCAGCAGCCGGAACGGCGCCAGCGCCTCGTTCACGCGCGCCACCTCGTCCATCTGGCTGCGCAGCCGCTCGGCGGAAAGACCGTGGGCGACGGTGAGCCGCGGCGAATGGTCGGTCAGGACCATCCATTCGTGGCCCAGCTCGCGGCCCGCTTCCGCCATCTCCAGGATCGGGCTGCCGCCGTCGGACCAGTCGGAGTGGGTGTGGCAGTCGCCGCGGAGAGCGGCCCGCAGCGCGCCGCCGTCCGGCAAGTCCGCTTCGCTGACCTTCGCCGCGTACGCCGGGACGCGGCCCATCCAGGCGTCCTCGATCACGCCGGCGGTCGCCTTGCCGATGCCCTTGAGCGCCTGCAGGGTGCCGGACCGGACGCGGCTCTCCAGCTCGTCGGCCGGCAGCCGGTCGACGACCCCCGCGGCCTGCCGGAAGGCGCGGACGCGGTAGGTCGGCTCACCCGCGCGCTCCAGCTGGAACGCGATGTCGCGTAATGCCCGGGCCGGATCCATGCGTCCTGTTCTACCCCCGCCGGGGCAGCTCGTGCAGCTCGACGTCCACCAGTTCGCCGCCGCGGATCTCGGCGGTCTGGTAGGTGCAGGACGGCTGGCGCCGCCGGTCCGTGGGCGAGCCCGGGTTGAGCAGCCGCAGGCCGCCGGGTGTCACCGAGTCCCACGGGATGTGGCTGTGGCCGAACACGAGCACGTCGGTTTCCGGGTACAGCGCGTCGCAGCGCTGCTCGCGGCCCTTGGCGTCGCCGGTCTCGTGCACCACGGCCAGCCGGACGCCGCCGAGGTTCACCCGCGCCACCTCGGGCAGCCACTCCCGCAGCTCCGGGCCGTCGTTGTTGCCGTAGACGCCGACCAGCCGCTTGCTCTCCACGGCGAGCTGGTCGAACGCGTCCAGGTCGACCCAGTCGCCGGCGTGCACGACGACGTCGGCGTGCGCCACCTCGTCCCAGAGCTCGCTGGGCAGCTCCTTCGCCCGTTTCGGCAGATGGGTGTCCGCCACGAGCAGCAGCCGCACTCCGGTCACGCCTCCTCTGGCCCGGTCTCTGGCCCGATCGCGTCGAGCACCCGCTCGAGGAACGAGCCGATGTGCTTGCGCAGCAAGTCTTCCGCACCCCCGGCGTCGCCCTTTTTCGCGGCGTTCAGCACGGCCTTGTGCTCCGCCCACTCCTTGCGCCAGCTCGGGTGCGCGTCCCAGCCGACGACGGTGATCAGCGCGGCCCGGTCCTTGAGGTCGTCCAGGATGGACACCAGCAGCGGGTTGCCGCAGCCGCGGTACAACGCCTGGTGGAACCGCCGGTTCAGCAGGCTCAGCGCGGCGTGGTCCTTGTCGGCGAGCGCGGCCGAGGCCTCTTTCAGCGCCTCCGCGGCGTCCTCGAACAGCGCGGGGTCCCGCCGTTCCACCGAGCGCCGGACGGCCTCGGGCTCGAGCACCATCCGCACGTCGTAGACCGATCGCGCCAGCGCCGCGTCGACCACACACACCGAAGCGCCCTTGTACGGGCTGAACGTCACCAGTCCCGAGTTCGACAGCACCTTCAGCGCCTCGCGCACCGGCGTCTTCGACACGCCCAGCCGCTGGGCCAGCTCGGCCTCGACCAGCGGCTGCCCCGGCCGCAGCTCCCGGGTGAGGATGCCACGCCGGATCTCCTCCAGCACCACTTCGGTGCGGGAGGCGGGCAGGCTGAACGTCGGTGGCATCGGGCGCTCCAGGCTCTCGCGAGATCTGTGCTGTTCAACTTAACCAGGCGCCCGGCGCCGGGGCCCGCGGCGCGCTCGGCGAGGATGATCATATATCAGATGCCATACTCGGCGAGACGAGGAAAGGCGAGGTGGGAACGATCGTGGCCATCAGGAAACCCGAGGAACTCCGCAGCCACCGGTGGTTCGGCGGCGACGAGCTGCGCAGCTTCAGCCACCGGGCGCGGGCCCGTCAGCTGGGTTATCTCCCGGAAGAGCACCTCGGCAAGCCGGTGATCGCGATCCTCAACACCTGGAGCGACATCAACCCGTGCCACATGCACCTGCGGGAACGCGCCGAGCAGGTGAAGCGCGGCGTCTGGCAGGCGGGCGGCTTCCCGCTGGAGTTCCCTGTGGCGACGCTCTCGGAGACCTACCAGAAGCCCACGCCGATGCTCTACCGCAACCTGCTGGCGATGGAGACCGAGGAGATCCTGCGGTCCTACCCGGTCGACGGCGCGGTGCTGATGGGCGGCTGCGACAAGACCACCCCGGCCCTGCTGATGGGCGCGGCCAGCGCCGGGCTGCCCGCGATCTTCGTGCCCGCCGGGCCGATGCTGCGCGGGCACTGGCGCGACCAGACCCTCGGCAGCGGCACCGACATGTGGAAGTACTGGGACGAACGGCGTGCCGGGCTGATCGGCGACGCGGAGCTGTCCGAGCTGGAGCGCGGCCTCGCCCGCTCCCCCGGCCACTGCATGACGATGGGCACGGCGTCCACCATGACCTCGGCCGCCGAGGTGCTGGGCCTGACCCTGCCGGGCGCGGCGTCGATCCCCGCCGTCGACTCCGCCCACCACCGGATGGCCGCGGCGAGCGGCGCGCGGATCGTCGGCCAGGTGTGGGAGGACCTGACCATCACGAAGATCCTCGACCGGCGCGCGTACGCCGACGCGATCACCACCGTGCTCGCGCTCGGCGGCTCGACGAACGCGCTGATCCACCTGATCGCGATGGCCGGGCGCAGCGGGATCGGCCTGACGCCCGCCGATTTCGACGCCCTCGCCCGGCGCGTCCCGGTGCTGGCCAACATCCGCCCCGGCGGCGACTGGCTGATGGAGGACTTCTACTACGCCGGCGGCCTGCCCGGCCTGCTGTCGCGGCTGACCGACCTCCTGCACACCGACCGCGTCACGGTCACCGGGCAGACGCTCGGCGAGACGCTGGCCGAGGCGCGCGTGCACAACGACGACGTGATCCGGCCCCGGGACAACCCGCTGGCGGCCGAGGGCGGCATCGCCGTGCTGCGCGGGAACCTGGCGCCCTCGGGCGCGGTGATCAAGCACATCGCGGCGTCGCCGGCACTGCTCACCCACACCGGGCCCGCGGTGGTGTTCAACGACTACCGCGACCTGAAGCGGCGGATCAACGACCCGTCGCTCGGCATCACCGCGGACTCGGTGCTGGTGCTGCGCGGCTCCGGCCCGCTCGGCGGCCCCGGCATGCCGGAGTACGGCATGCTGCCGATCCCGGACCACCTGCTGGCCCAGGGCGTGCGCGACATGGTGCGGATCTCCGACGCCCGGATGAGCGGCACCAGCTACGGCGCGTGCGTGCTGCACGTGGCGCCGGAATCGCACGTCGGCGGCCCGCTCGCGCTGGTCCGCGACGGTGACCTGATCACCCTCGACGTGCCGGGCCGCGTCCTGCGGCTGGAGGTCGAAAACGCCGAGCTGGAGCGGCGCCGCGCGGAGTGGTCCGCCCCGCCGCCGCATTACGAGCGGGGCTACGGCGCGCTGTACTCCGAGCACATCACGCAGGCGGACGAGGGCTGCGACTTCGACTTCCTCGCCCGGGCCGGCACCACCCCGGAGCCCGATCCACGCTGACCGGTTTGTTCCCTGAGGGGCACTAGTCCGCCATGTCCAGCTTTGCCCGTACCCTGTAGTGCGGGACACAGCAGGAGAGGGTGGAGAGTTGCCGTACGAACCGCGTTGGCCGGGCTCCGAGGGCGAGCAGACCGAGATCCTGCCCGTGGTGATGCCGGGCGACGTGCCACCGGGCCCGGTCCCCGAGCCGGAAGCGGCCCGGCACGATTCCGGACTGCGCCGTCCCGGACTGCGCCGGACCGGCTGGGTAGCCGGCGGGGTGTTCGGCGTCCTGCTGGTCGCGTACCTGATCGACCTGCTGACCAGCCAGGGCAGCGTGCCGCGCGGGGTCACCGTGGCGGGCGTCGACGTCGGCGGCCTTGACCGGCCGGTGGCCGAGCGCGAGCTGCGCAGCCTGATCGAGCCGCGCCTCACGCAGCCGCTCACCGTGACCGCCGGCGAGGCCCGCTCCACGCTGTCGCCGACGCTGGCGGGGCTGCGCCTGGACTGGTCGGCCACCCTGGACCAGGCCGGCGACCAGCCGCTGAACCCGTTCACCCGGCTGTCCTCGTTCTTCACCGGCCGCGAGATCGGCGTCGTCTCGCACGCCGAGGCGGACAAGCTCGACCCGGCGCTGGAAGACCTGCGCGGCCGCGTCGACCGCGACGCCGTGGAAGGCACCGTGCGCTTCGACGGCGCCACCCCCGTCGCCGTACCGCCGCAGGCCGGGCAGAAGCTCGACGTCGCGGCGGCCAAGCGGGCCGTGCTCACCGAGTGGGCGAGCGGGCGGGAGCTGGCGCTGCCGGTCGTCCCGGCGCCCGTGCGGACCACGGCGGAAGGCGTGCGAACCACGCTCGAGCAGTTCGCGAAGCCCGCGGTGGCCGCGCCGGTGACGATCAAGGGCGAGGGCGCCGACGCGAAGCTGCAGCCCAAGGACATCGCCGCCGCGCTGTCGTTCGAGCCGGCCGACGGCGGCGGGCTGACACCGAAGATCGACCCGAAGAAGATCACCGACGTCGCCGGGCCACAGCTCAAGGCGTCGGAGGAAGAGGGCAAGGAGGCCACCGTCGGCTTCTCCGGCGGACAGCCCGTCGTCGAGCCCTCGGTGGACGGCAAGGCCGTGGACTGGGAGCCGAGCCTCAAGCCGCTGCCGGACGTGCTCAAGCGCGCGGACCAGCGTGAGCTGAAGGCCGTCTACAAGAACAGCCCCGCGAAGGTGACCACCGAGCAGGCGAACCAGCTGGGCGTGAAGGAGGTCGTCGGCGAGTTCACCACCGGCGGCTTCGCCACCGACTCCGGCGTCAACATCAAAGTGGTGGCGCAGAAGGTGAACGGCGCCATCGTGAAACCGGGCGAGACGTTCAGCCTCAACGGGTTCACCGGCCCGCGCGGGAAGGCCCAGGGTTACGTCGAGGCGGGCGTGATCGAGAACGGCGCCCCGGCGCGCGAGGTCGGCGGCGGCATCTCGCAGTTCGCCACGACGCTGTACAACGCGGCGTACTTCGGCGGCATGAAGGACGCCGGGCACCGCGAGCACAGCTACTACATCAGCCGCTACCCGCCCGCGCGCGAGGCCACGGTGTTCCAGAACCCCAACGGCTCCAGCGTGATCGACCTGAAGTTCACCAACGACTCCGACACCGGCATCGCGATCCAGACGATCTGGTCGCCGTCCTCGCTGACGGTGAAGCTGTGGGGCACCAAGCGGTACACGGTCGAATCGGTGCCGGGCAGCCGGTCGAACCCGACGGACCCGCCGACCAAACCGGGGCCGGCCGAGAACTGCCACGCCTCCAACGGCGCCCCGGGGTTCACCACGACGGACACGCGGGTGCTGAAGGACGTCTCCAGCGGGCGCGAGGTCTCCCGCTCCACCCGGACCGTCCGCTACAACCCCCAGCCGAAGATCACCTGCGGCGACTGAGTTTCCCGGCGCCGCCCGTTCGGCGAGGCCGTCAAGGCCTCCTTACCCGCGTCCCACGCGGTGAAGGCCTCCCTACCCGCGCGCCACTACCAGGAACGTTGAGCGCCCCCGAACCCGCCGACCCTCACTGTCCACTGCGGACAACGTTGGGCAACATTTGTCCCATTCATGACAATTTGACGGAGTTCGCGATGCCCTGAAGGCCACCATGAGGGCATCCACGTCCCTCATGGTGGCCTTCAGGGCATCACCACCACCCGCTGTAGTCCCGAGCACCTGCCCGCGGGACCGAAACGGGCTCGAACGGGAAAGACACGCTCAGCGGCAGGCCACACCGTCGACCGCAAGTTCCCGACCTTGGCACTGGACGTCGTGAAGGGTAGGCAAGGAGGCCTTCACCGCGTCCCACGCGGGCAAGGAGGCCTTGCCGACGTCGGACACCGGACGCCGGACGCCGGACGCCGGCAAGGAGACCTTCACGCTCCGCGCCGGAGCAGGTACTCTTTGTGTCCTGCCGGGCGTCGATCGGGGGGACGTCGATGGACGACACCGACGAGACCGCCGGTACCGACGGCGGCACCGCGCGGTTCCGCGACATCCTCGCCGTGCGGGAGTTCCGGGCGGTCTGGCTGGCGGAGCTGCAGTCCGTGCTGGGCGACCAGCTCGCCCGCGTCGCGCTGTCCGTGCTGGTGTTCCAGCGGACCGGGTCGGCGGCCTGGCCGGCGCTGACCTACGCGCTCACCTACCTGCCGGACCTCGTCGGCGGCCCGCTGCTCGGCGGCCTGGCCGACCGCTTCCCGCGCCGCGCCGTGATGGTCACGGCGGACCTGCTGCGCGCGCTCCTGGTGGCGGTGCTGGCGATCCCCGGCCTGCCGCTGCCCGTGCTCGCGGTGGTGCTCGTGGTGGTGCAACTGGCGAACGCGCCGTTCTCCTCGGCGCAGGCGGCGGTGGTCCCGGCGGTGCTCGACGGCTCCCGGTACGTGCTCGGCCAGTCGCTGCTGAAGATCACCAACCAGGTGGGCCAGCTCGCCGGGTTCGCGGTCGGCGGGGCGGTCATCGCGCTGATCGGGCCGGGACTGGGGCTGGCCGCCGACGCGGTGACGTTCGGCGTCTCGGCCGTGGTGCTGGCGCTCGGGGTGCGCTCCCGCCCCGCCGCCGACGAACGCGCGGAACGCGTTTCGACGCTGCGCCGGCTCGCCGCCGGAGCCGGCACGATCTGGCGGGACCCGCGGCTGCGGGCGCTGGTGGGGCTCGCGTGGCTGGCGGGGTTCGTGATCGTGCCGGAGGGGCTGGCCGTGCCGTACGCGGCGGAGATCGGCGGCGGCGCGGCGACGGCGGGACTGCTGCTCGCGGCTCACCCGGCGGGCATCGTGCTCGGGGTCTTCGCGCTCGGCCGCTGGGTGCCGGACGCGGTGCGGCTGCGGCTGGTCGGCCCGCTCGCGGCGGGCGCCGTGGTGCCGTTGCTGGGGTACGCGTTCAAGCCCGGCCTGGGCGTGACTGTGGTGCTGCTGCTCGTCTCCGGTGCCTGCGCCGCCTACCAGGTGACGGCGAGCACGACGTTCATGCGGCTGGTCCCGGACGCCGAGCGCGGCCAGGCGTTCGGGCTCGCCGGCTCGGGGCTGATCGCCGTCCAGGGGATCGGGCTGATCGCCGGCGGGGTGGTCGTGGCCCGGCTGGGGTCACCCTCGGTGACCATCGCGGTGATCGCGGCGGCCGGGGTGGTCACCGCGGTCCCGGTCGCGCTCTCCTGGCGGCGGACGTACCGCAGCGTGACGAGCTGAGCGGGAGCCGCGGCCCACGCGTCGTTTCACCAGTTCTGCCCGCGCATGTGCGCCACCCCCTCTCCCGGTCGGGCACGGTCGCCGATCACTGAAGGTGCATCAACCGGCACCATCCGTACCCGGACAGCCGAGTGACAGCGAGTATCCAGGTAGCTACGGTGCTCTGGTGGCCGGGGGCGCACCTCTTGACGGAAACCCACGGACGGACCAGGACAGTCCGTACGAAGTTCACCATGTCAGGATCACCGGAACAGGCCGCTGGGCACTATGGCGGTTACCGAACCGAGGCCTGATCGCCTTCGTTCTGGTCGCCGACGCGGCCGCGCTCACCGGCGCGGTCTGGACCAGTTGGGCTAACCTGCCCGGCCGGGCGGACCTGTTCCCCGCGTTGGCCTTGATCGGCTGCGTCCTGCTGCACACCGAGCTCTCCCGGCCGGTGGAGCAGATGCGCGAACGGTTCGCCGGAACGCCGCACATCAGCCTCGACACCGTGTGGACGTTCGCCGCGGTGCTGCTGCTCCATCCGGCCCTGGCGGCGCTGGTCATCACGACCTCCTTCCTCTACCGCTGGTTCCGCGGCCGGCCGACGCCGCTGTTCCGCCGCGTGTTCTCGGCCGCGGCCACCGTGCTGGCCGGCTACGCCGCCGCGGCGGTGCTGGTCCTGCTGACCACGGTCCCGTTCGCCTCGGCGGCGCGGGACGTCGCGGAGTTCGGCGCGATCGTGCTGGCGGGCCTGGTGTTCCTGGTGGCCAACACGGCGCTGATGACGGTGGCCGTCTACTTCGGCACCCCGCACGAGCGCGTGCGCGACGCGCTGGCCGCGCCGGCGGAGTACGGGCTCGAGGCCGCGACGATCGGGCTGGGCGTGCTGCTCGCGTGGGCGCTGGCGGACTGGCCGGTCGCGCTGCTGCTGGTCGTCGGGATCACCTTGGCGCTGCACCGGAACGTGCTCATCCGCCAGCTGCGCCGCCAGGCCCGCAGCGACGCGAAGACGGGCCTGCTGAACGTCGCCGCCTGGCGCGCGGCCGCGACCGAGGAGCTGGCGCGCGCCGCCAGGGCCGGGCGCACGACCAGCGTGCTGATGCTGGACCTGGACCGGTTCAAACTGGTCAACGACCGGCACGGGCACCTGGTCGGCGACCGCTACCTGCTGGCCGTCGCGGACACCCTGCGCACCGAGGTCCGCGCGGGCGACCTCACCGGCCGGTTCGGCGGCGAGGAGTTCGTGATCCTGCTCCCCGGCACGGCGCCCGTCCACGCGCACGCCATCGCCGAGCGTATCCGCGGCCACATCGCCGACCGGACCGGCGACCTGCCGGAGCCGATCACCGTCTCGATCGGCCTCGCCTCGGCCCCGCCGGCCGCGATGGCGGACATCGACGCCCTCCTCGAAGCCGCCGATACCGCCCTATATGAGGCAAAACACGCAGGCCGTAACCGGACGGCGGGGCATCAGCTCGCCGGATGAGCCGCACGCGCCGGGGTGACCCCGGTAGTCTTCCCGACCTGACCACGGAAGGGGGACGCGGTGGCTGACGAACCGGCAATGGGCCTGTACGGGCTGACAAAACGCTTCGGGACCACGATCGCTGTGGACGACGTACGGCTGGAAGTGCCGAAGGGGTCGTTTTTCGGGCTGGTGGGGCCGAACGGAGCGGGCAAGACGACATCGCTGTCGATGGCGGTCGGGCTGCTGCGCCCGGACTCCGGGCAGGCGCACGTGTTCGGCGTCGACGTGTGGCGGGAGCCGGAGCGGGCCAAGGCCCTGATCGGCGTGCTGCCCGACGGACTGTCCATTCCGGAGCGGCTGACCGGGCGGGAACTGCTGACGTACATGGGACTCCTGCGCGGCCTCGCCCCGGGCACGGTGGCGGAGCGGGCGCAGGAACTGCTCGGCGTGCTGGAGCTGGTGGAGGCCGAGCGCACGCTGGTGATCGACTACTCCGCGGGCATGCGCAAGAAGATCGGCCTCGCCATGGCGCTGCTGCACGGCCCGCGCCTGCTGGTGCTCGACGAGCCGTTCGAGGCCGTCGACCCGGTGTCGGCCTCGACCATCCGCACGATCCTGCAGCGGTTCGTCGGCTCGGGCGGCGCGGTGGTGCTGTCCAGCCACGTGATGGCGCTGGTCGAACAGCTCTGCAGCCACGTCGCGGTGATCACGCGCGGCCGGGTGGTGGCCGCGGGCGCCGTCGACGAGGTCCGCGGCGAGGGCAGCCTGGAGGACGCGTTCGTGCACATCGTGGGCGGGCGCACCGGCGGAGCGGAAGGACTGTCGTGGTTGGCGTCCTCGTCCGACTGAAGCTGCGCGTCCTGCGCAACTCCCTGAAGGGCCGCCAGATCGCCGGAATGCTCGTCGGCGGCGTGTTCGGCCTGCTCGGCGCCGCGGGGACACTCGCGCTGGCGATCGTGCCGATCCACGGGCCGCAGGTGACGGTCGACCTGCTGACGTCGGTGTACGCGGTGTGGGTGCTCGGCTGGGTGCTCGCGCCGGTCGCCACCGGCGGTGGGGACGACACGCTGCGGCCGGAGCACTTCGCGCTGCTGCCGATCGGGCGTCGCAAGCTCGCCGTCGGCCTGCTGGCGGCGAGCTTCGTGGGCGTGGCGGCGGTGGTGAGCCTGCTCGCGTTCCTCGGCCTGTTCGTCTACGGCCTGCGCCTCGGCGTGGGCGCGGCGGTCGTCGGGCTCGTGTTCACGGTGCTGCAGCTGGCTTTCGCCGTGCTGCTCTACCGCGTGGTGATGGCGGCGCTCGGCGCGCTGCTGACCTCGCGCAAGGGCAAGGAGCTCGGCGTCGTCCTGGTCGCGCTCACCGGGCTTTCCGGGGTGGCGCTGAACTACGCGCTCAACAGCCTGGGCCCGGCGATCGTGAACGGGCAGATGCCCGGTTTCGTCGGCGTGGTGCACGCGCTGCCGTCCGGCTGGGGCACGCTCGCCGTGCGCGCGGCGGGCGACGGCTCGTGGGGCACGGCCTTCGGCCTGCTCGCGGCGATGGTCGCGCTGCTCGCCGTGCTCGTCGCCGCGTGGGGCGCGCTGCTGACGAAGCGTGTGACCAGCCCTTCGTTCAGCGGTACCTCGCGGACGCGTGTGAAGGCGCCGGGCACGCGGACCCGGCGGAGCATCCTGCCGGCGACGCCCGTGGGAGCGGTGGCACGTAAGGAACTCTGGACGTGGCGGCGGGACGCGCGCCGCCGGGTCGCGCTGCTCTCGACGCTGATCGTCGGCCTCGTCGTCGCCGTGGTGCCGACGCTCTCGGGCGGCGGCCACCCGGTGCTGGTCCCCTACCTCGGCATCGCGGTGGTCTTCTTCGCGTGCATGCAGTCGGGCAACCTCTACGGCTTCGACGGCAGCTCGCTGTGGCACACGCTGATCGTGCCGGGCGCCGAGCGCGCCGACGTCCGCGGACGGCAGCTCGCGTGGGCGCTGATCATCGCGCCGGTCGCCCTGCTGCTGGCCGCCGTGCTGCCGGGCGCGCTGGGCAAGCCGGGCGCGTACCCGTGGGTGCTGGGCCTGGTGCCGGCGTTGCTGGGCGCGGGGGCGGGGGTGCTGATGCTGCAGTCGGTGTTCCTGGCTTTCCCGCTGCCGGACCAGCGGCGCTCCTCGAGCCCGTGGTCGTCCGGCGGCCGCCCCGGTTGCGCCCGCTTGCTGATGATGTTCGCGACGATGCTGCTCATGGGCGTCGGTGTGCTCCCGGTGCTGGCGCTGGGCGTCGTCGGCGCGTTGGCGGATCTGCCGGTGCTGCAGTGGATCGGCGTGCCGGCCGGCGTCGCCACCGGGCTGCTGCTCGCGTGGTGGTGGGGCGGCATCGCCCAGCGGCGCCTGGTGAGCCACGGGCCGGAGCTGCTCGCCACGGTGAGCAAGGAGCGTTAGGTCGTGGCGGGCCAGTAGCGCGGTCCGCCGTCTGCGGGGATGAGCAGGCCGACGCGCCGCTCTTCGGGCGGCGGATCCGCAGGACGCCGCTCGCCGGACACCTCGTGGCCGATCAGGCCGTACGAGAATCCGGCGGCGGCGTGGACCTGTCGGCCCACTTCGGCCAGCCAGTCGTCGATCGGCCGCCGCCAGGCGAGGTGCGCGAGCGCCCCTTCCCCTTCGAACGGGAAGGGGAAGGCGTCCACGCGCGGCTCGGCGCGGCCCAGCGCGCCGAGCGGCAGGTAGAAGTCGAGCCAGTCGGGCCCGCCGTCCTCGCGGATCGCGACCACCCCGCAGACGACCGGCGTCCCGCCGGGCAGCGTGACGATCCCCTGCAGGTGCTGGTGGCGCCGCAGGGAGCCGAGGGTGCACCCGACCGGCGGCTGCCCGGCGGGCTCGCGGTCGCGGGTGCCGTACCAGTCCGGCACAGGCACGGCCCCGGCCAGTGCGGCCAGCGCGCGCTCCAGACGTGTGTCGCTGGTGGCGCCGAGGTTCAGGGCCAGCTCGTAGAACCCACCGTGCCAGTTGTCGGCGAGGGTGAACGCCGTGGACGTCGTCATCCCGCGATCATCCCGGCTGCTCACGGCCGGGCGCAGCTGGTTTACGGCGCCCTGGCGTGATGCCGCTGCCCGTGAGACCGGGTTCCGCCGTTACGGTGGTCCCCATCGCGACAGCCGCAATGCGTCCACTATGGACGCTCGAGTGGTCCAGGAGGCCCCCTTGCCCACGCGCACCGACCAGCTCCAGCTCGCCGACGGCACTGTCGGACTGCCCGTGTGGCTGCCCGAATCCGGCCGTGGCCCGGGACTCGTGCTGGTCCAGGAGATCTTCGGCCTCGACGCGTACCTGGCCGGGGTCGCCGCGGATCTCGCCGCGCTCGGGTACGTGGTCGCCGTGCCGGAACTGTTCTGGCGGTTCGCCCCCGGCTGGTCGTCGGAGCATGACGAGGCCGGCGTGACCCGGGCGATGGAGGTCTCCGGAGCGTTCGACCCGGCGCAGGGGCTCTTGGACGTCCTCGCGGCGCTCGCCCACCTGCGCGCCCTCCCGGAGGTGACCGACGGCGCCGGTGTCCTGGGCTTCTGTCTGGGCGGCTCCCTGGCCTTCTCCGCCGCCGCGGCCGGCACCCCGGACGTCGCGATCTCCTTCTACGGCTCGGCGGTGGCGTCGGACCTGGCGTCGCTGGCCGAGGTGAGCTGTCCGCTCCAGTTCCATTTCGGCGGGCAGGATCCCTTCATCCCGCGGTCGGACGTCCGCGCGGTCGAGTCCGCGGTGGCTTCGCATCCCGACGCGGAGATCCACGTGCAGGAGGACGCCGGGCACGCGTTCCACAACCGCGTCGCGCCGATGTTCCACCACCCGGCCGCGGCGGCCCGGGCTTGGGCCCTGACAACGGAGTTCCTGCGGCGGACCCTGCCGGCGTAAGCGCCCCCATCAGCGAATCTGTTACTTGTCGCGGTCCGTGGCGGCGGCAGGAGGTCGATTCGTGTGGTCGTAGGATTTCTGTGACGCGGACACGCTGCCGAGGTGGGTGATCGACCATTCCTCTAGTGCGCGTAGTGGTTCGCGCAGGGTGCGGCCCGCTTCGGTCAGCTGGTATTCGAGGCGGATCGGGACTTCGGGGTGGACGGTGCGGTGTACGAGCCCGTCCCGTTCGAGTCCGCGGAGGGTCTGGGTGAGCATCTTCTGCGAGACTGAGTGGTTACCGCAAAGTGCCTTCTTCCCGTTGGAGAGTTGCACTCATACGGTAAGCGCAGCGCGTCGCCCGACGCCACCCGTCACCCAGAAAGGGCATCTCGTGTCTCGTTTCACCGTCATCGGCGGCACCGGCTATGCCGGCTCGGCCATCGTCACGGAGGCCGCTGCCCGCGGTCACCAGGTCACCGCACTGAGCCGCTCGCTGCCCGACGCGCCGATCCCGAACGTCACCTACGTCCAAGGCGACGCCACCGACGAAGCAACGCTGTCTTCGGTCATCGAAGGCGCGGACGTAGCGGTGGCCGTACTCGCCCCGCGCGGCCCGCTGGCCGGCCCCTTCCGCGACGTCTACCGCACCATCGCGCGTCTGGCCGACACCGAGGGCGTGCGCCTGTTCGTCGTCGGCGGCGCCTCGTCGCTGCGCCCCTCGCCCGGGGCAGATCGCTTCGTCACCGACCTCAGCCAAGTCCCCGAAGAGCTCCGTGACGGGATCCTCACCGACGCGGCAGTGATCATCGAGGACCTCCCCGCCACGCCCGCGACACTCGACTGGGTCTATGTCAGCCCGGCGCGCGGGTTCGGTGCGCACGCGCCCGGCGAACGACTCGGCCGCTACCGGCTCGGCGACGACGTCTCGGTCGCCCCCGAGGACGGCGGCGCGATCTCCGCCGCGGACTACGCCCTCGGGTTCGTCGACCTCATCGAAAAAGGCGAGCACCACCGGGAACAGGTCAACCTCAGCCACTGAACCGGCCCCAGCCGTGGCCTGACCGGCCGGCGCTCGAGTACAAGGAAGGCATGCTCCATCGTGGACGATGAAGACGAAAAGACGCGCTACCGGGGATTCGGACCCGTCCTCGGGCTGCCGATCCAGAACGCGCGGGTGGATCTCTCGGCGTTGCCCCCGGATTTCCGGAAGTTGTTCCCGCCCGTGCTCGAGAAGGCCAAGGAGCCGCTGGTCGGCATCACCACGGACGGACACGTCGTACCCGATCTGTTCGCCATCCAGGACACCGGGTGGAATCCCGGGCCAGCAAGCAAAGCGGCGACCGCCTTCCTCGACTGCCTCACCCCCACCCAGCGCGAAAACGTCCTGTTCGCCGTCGACGCCGACGAATGGCGGATGTGGATCAACGCCTTTCCGAGCTGGGACCCGCACGGCCTGCGCCTCGAGGACCTCGAACCCGCGCAACGCGATCGTGCACTCGCGATCCTCCAGGAGTCCTTGTCCACCACCGGTTTCTCCGACGCCCGGACGGCGATGAAACTCAACGCCGCACTCGGCGAGCTGGTCGGGGGATACCGCGACACCCTCACCGAATACTCCTATTCCATCGCGGTGTTCGGCACCCCCTCGACAACCCAGCCGTGGGGATGGCAACTGTGGGGCCACCACCTCGACGTGCACTGCTTCATCCTCGGCAGGCAGATGGTCCTCACCCCGACCTTCATCGGCGCCGAACCCACCGAAGCCGACCGCGGCGTCCACAAGGGCCTGCGCCTGTTCGACGAGCAGCGGGCAGCCGGACTCGACCTGCTGCGCAGCTTGCGCCCCGCGCAGGAAAGCCAGGCCGTTCTCCACTCCTCGATGCGGGTGCAGGACCTGCCCGCCGAACTCGCCGACCCCCTCAACGGCAGGCACCGGGGCGGCGCAGCGCAGGACAACCGCGTCATCCCCTACGCGGGGCTACCGGCCGGCGGACTCTCCCTCCCGCAACGAAATTCACTGCTCCGCTTGGTGAACACCTACGCCCAGCGACTCCCGGACGGTCCCGCCGCCGCGTTCATGGAAAACATCGAACAGCACCTCGACGACACCCACCTCGCCTGGATCGGCGGAACCGGCGACAACGACGCCTTCTACTACCGCGTCCACAGCCCCGTCGTCCTCATCGAATACGACTGCCAGTCAGGCGTCTTCCTCGACAACGACCAGCCCGAACCGTTCCACGTCCACACCATCGTCCGCACCCCCAACGGCGGTGACTACGGACGCGACCTGCTGCGCCGGCACCTCGCCCACCACCATCCGCAGCGCGCAGTGCGGTGATGTCGGCTCCGGGCGCCATCGCTCGCCCCGGGTGCCGGCGGCGCGCAAGGTCGAACGCCGGCGCGATCGCGACCATGCCGGCCGCACTGGTGCGGGGCCGGCATGGTCGAGATCGGCGGGCAATTCCACCGGGTCAAAGGACACGGCCTCCTATCGGTTGGCATCGCAGTATGTCCCGCAGTCCGAGGCGCTGCTTCGCGAATTCATCGACCAGGAGAGCACCGCCGGCTCGCGGCACTGCTCGACACTCCGGACGCCGCGCTACGAGCGGGCATGGTCGACGTCCGGATCCTGGGTCTCGCGGCAGCCTGGTACTTCGGTGCCTGGAAGCCGCCGATCTTCTGCTCGAGCAGTTCGGCCAGCCGCAGCGGGGTGCGGTCCTCGAACATCGGGCCGATGAGCTGCACCCCGACCGGCAGGCCCTCGGCGGACCGGCCCGCGGGTATGGCGGTGGCGGGCAGGCCGGGCATGGTGGCCAGGCCGGCCCAGACGAGCTGGTCGAAGTACGGGTACTCGACGCCGTCGATGTCGAGGCGCCGTTCCAGCGGATTGGGGCTGTGGTCGTGCGGGAACGCGGGCGTCGGCGTGATCGGGCACACCACGGCGTCGAACTCGGCGAACAGCTGCCGCCAGCCGTGGCGGTGGAGCTCGCGGCGGTTGTTCGCCTCCATCCAGTCGCGGTGGCTGAACACCATGGCGCGCTGCCGCACGGCGTCCAGGCTCTGGTCGTCCGCGCTCAGTCCGGCGGCGCGGGTCCGCAGCTGCTCGTCGGCGTCGACGGGAAAACGCGCGACGGAGCCAGAAATCAGCAACTTCATGTAGAGCGTCGCGGCTTCGGTCAGATCGGGCAGCAGCGGAGTGTGCCGTTCGACGCGGGCGCCGCCGTCGGCGAGCGCGTCGGCCACCCGGTTCACGCCCGCCCGCACGGCGGACCCGGTCGGAATGAGCGGATGCTCGTCGAGGACCAGGACCCGGAAGTCGCCGAGCCGCTCGTGGCGCGCGGGCGGGAGCGTCAAGTCGTGCGCCTTGCCGAGCGTCAGCGGGTCCGGTCCGGCCATGACGTCGAGCAGGAGCGCGAGGTCGCGGGCGGTGCGCGCCATCGGACCGACGACGGCGAGGTCGAGGTCGACCGGCAACGGCGGTGCCGGCGGCGCGACCATGCCGCGGGGCGCCGCCAGCCCGAGCGTCGGCTTGTGCGCATAGATGCCACAGAAATGCGCGGGGGTGCGCAGCGAACCGCCGAGGTCGGAGCCGATGGACAGCGCGCCGAACCCGGACGCCAGGGCCGCCGCCGACCCGCCGGAGGATCCGCCCGACGTGCGATCGTGATCCCACGGATTGCTGGTGGTGCCGTAGATCTCGTTGAAGGTCTGGATGTCCTGCAGCCCCAACGGCACATTGGTCTTGCCGAGCACCACCGCGCCCGCGGCCTTGAGCCGCGACACCTGTACCGCGTCCTCGGCCGGCAGGTAGTCCCGGTGTTGCGGCATGCCCCAGTTCGTCGGCAGCCCGGCGATGTCGTACGACTCCTTGACCGTCACCGGAATGCCGAGCAGCGGCCGGTCCTCACCACGCGCACGGGCCTGGTCGGCACGGTGCGCGGCGGCCCGTGCACGGTCGAAGTCCGGCACGCAGATCGCATTGATCACCTCATCGTCGCGCTCGATACGGGCGATCGCCTCTTCGGTCAGTTCCACCGATGTCACCGCACCGGCACGCAACGCAGTAACAAGTTCTTCGGCTGCCTGAAAGCTCCGTTCCATGAATTCGAAGCTATCGGACGGCCGCAGAAGGCACGAAATTCCGGTTCGCGCAACGGGGAGGCCGAACAGGCCGTCTTCACCGACGAATTCGCGCACTCGTTCCACCGCCAAAAGTGACCCTTCGCAGGTCACAGCGCCAAAAGTGGGCCAACTCCACCCGCACCGGCCATGAAATGCCGCATCGGGCAATAGGATGGACGTCTCAATTCTTGGACCTTGCCCAAAACATCTTTTGCAGACGGGCAATTGTCGTCATGTTTCTCAACGTCCGCTCATGCCGCATACAACTCGGGAGTGGCTGATCGCGGCTGTGGCAGGATTCGGCTATGGGCATGCCGCGGCCGTTGACCGAGGCGGAGCGGGCGGTGCTTGGCCTTCTGCTGTCGGTCGAGTTCGATGGGGTCGCCGAGCTCCGTCAGCAGGGGGACGAGCCCGCGTGCGAGATCCTGTTGTTCCTGGAGGCTGGGTGCCTGTCGTACCTGGAGCTGGTCTGCTATAGCGACTTCGCGCCGTCCGGTCATCCGCATACCGCACAGGCGGTCATGCCGAATCGCGGATCCTCACCGCACTCCGGCCCCCGGCAGCGGTCAGCGGTGCCGGGGGCCGGACCGCGGTAGCCGCAGGGTGAGCACCGCGCCCTCCCCCGAGCCGGCGGCGACCACGCCGTCGTGGGCTTCGACCAGGTGCCGCACGATGGCCAGGCCCAGGCCGCTGCCCCCGGTTCGCCGGGCCCGGGACTTGTCGGCACGCCAGAAGCGGTCGAACACGAACGGAAGGTCCTCGGCCGCGATGCCGGTCCCGGTGTCGGCGACCTCGATCACCACCTGGTCGCCGTCGGCCGCCGCGCGCACCGTCACGCGCCCGCCCGGCGGCGTGTACCGCAGCGCGTTGGCCACGAGGTTGCCGATGGCCTGGCGCAGGCGCACCGGATCGGCGACGAGCACGAGGTCCGGGTCGTCCACGGTCGCGGTGAGGGCGACTTCCCTGGCGTCCGGTGCGTGCGCGGCGACGACCTGGTCGACGAGGTCGGCGACGAGCACCGTTTCGGGGTGTATCCGCAGCTGCCCGGCGTCCGCGTCCGAGATGTCCCGCAGGTCCTCGATGATGTGCTGGAGCAGCACCGTGTCTTCCAGCAGGGAGTGGGTCAGCGCGCGGTCCAGCGGCAGGTGCCCGTCCTCGGCGGCTTCCAGCCTGCCGCCGATGGCGTTGAGCGGGTTGCGCAGCTCGTGGGCGATGTCGCTGATCATCGTGCGCCGTTGCTGCTCGGTCTGCTCGCGGCGCTCCACCAGCGTGTTGAACGCCGTTGCCAGGTAACCGATCTCGTCGCGGGAGGTCACGGCGGCCCGTTGGTCCCGGCGCACGGCTTCGGTCAGCGCGCGCAGTGGCCTGGCCAGTCTGGAGGCGAACGCCACCATGACGAGCATGGCCAGTCCGACCACGCCCAGCGTCACCAGGACGATGCGTTCGGCGTTCGCGGTCGACAGCGGGAACGCCTGCTGGGGCTCGCCGTCCTGGCTGAGCACGAACAGCAGGGCCGGCGGTGCGACGTACCCGGCCAGCTGCTCCCGGCGGCCGGAGTCCACACAGGACTTCGCCGGCTGAGTCTGGTTGCCCGTCACGACGAATCCGAGCGTGACCACCGCGGACTCGCTCGCATGCTGTCGTTTCAGGCAGGTGGTGACCAGCGCGTTCACCTCGTCGAGCGCCCTGGCCTCGGTCGGGGTGGGCTGGTCCAGCGCACGCGTGTCGCACTTGGTGGGCACGAAGCCGCCACCGGGCGGGCTGACCACCGGGCGTCCCGACGGCAGCTCCCGCACCTCGGCGGGAATCCGGTTGTCCTGCAAGCAGAATTGCTCTTCGGCGGCCGCGGTCTGCAGGCTGACGCGTTCGTCCGGAGTCAGCGCGTACGGTCCCACCGCGCGGGGATCGATCCCGCTCGGCGCGGTGTCGGGCACCAGCACCGGGTCCACGTGCAACGGGTCGACCACCGCGCTGGGCTGGGCCGGCAGGGTGTGCGCGCCACTGCCGGAGTCCGCGATCGGCGTGCGCGCCGCAGTCGTCAGCACGATCCGCCGCCCGGCCTTCGCCGCCACCAGACGCACGGTGTCGCCGACCTCGTTCCAGTCGCGGTTCTTCGCCGCGTAGCCGATCAGCTCGTCGTAGGTGGACGCGTCGCCGGACAGCGCTTGGCCCTGCTCCTGCCGGATCGCGCGGGTGGTGCCCTCGACCGCCAGCCACGCGGTCGCGGCGATCGAGCTGACCGCGATCAGCGCGGAGACCGCCGTCAGCCGGACCACCAGGCTCCGGCGGCGGGCGAACCTAGCCGGCGGCATCGGTGAGCTTGTAGCCGACGCCGTACACGGTCACCAGGCGGGTCGGCCGGGCCGGATCGCGCTCGATCTTCCGGCGCAGGTTGAGCACGTGCACATCGATGATCCGGGTCGTGACGTAGGCGTCCGTGCCCCGGGTCAGCTCCAGCAGCCGGCCGCGGGTGAACGCCCGGCCCGGCTGGGCGGCGAACACCTCGAGCAGGGCGAACTCGGCGTGCGTGCACTCGACCGGACGCCCGTCGACGTGGACTTCGTGCCGCGTCGGGTCGACGACCAGATCCCCGGCCCGCAGCACCGCGCCGGGGCCGGTCCGCGGTCCGGACCGGCCCCGGCGCAGCAACGTCCGCACCCTGGCCACCAGTTCGCGGGGCCGGTAGGGCTTGGTCAGGTAGTCGTCGGCGCCGAGGTCCAGGCCGCGCAGCAGGTCGTACTCCGAGGCCCGCGCGGTCAGCACCAGCACCAGCACGTCGGACTCGGTACGCAGGGCGCGGCAGACGTCCAGGCCGTCCATCCCGGGCAGCATCACGTCGAGCACCAGCAGATCGGGCCGCTCGGCGCGGGCCTGGGCCAGCGCGTCGAGCCCGTCGTGCACGACCGCGACGGTGTGCCCTTCGTCTTCCAGGTACAGGCGGATCACCTCGGCCTGCTTGGGGTCGTCCTCGGCGACCAGCACACGGGAGGACATCGCCCCAGCCTAGCGGCCCGACAGCACTCGAACAGCGTCTTAACCGGACACTCATAACATTCCTCGACGCTGTCCTCATGAGGATTTTCCCCCTGAGGCTCGCACTGTGCCTGTGCGCGCTCGCGGTGCTTCCCGCCACCGTCTCGTGTGACAGCCCGGCCGCGCCGGCACCGGGCGTGGCCTCCTTGCCGGCCGTCCAGGCCCTGGCGGGCCCCGGCGCCGCGACCACCACGTCCACTGTGGACCGCCATCCGCAGCAGACCCTCAACACCACCGACGCCGAGTGGTGGGGCTGGATCCAGACGTACTGGAAATGCCTCGAGGACCATGGCGTGCCCTTCGGGGAGAAGTCGCCGGGCGTACTCGCGCCCAAGAGCAACGACGCCACCGTCCGCGGCCGGAACCCGGCCTACACCGGCGCGTTCGACCAGTGCGACCCCATCAAGCCGCTGCCTTCGCCGGAGCTGTCCCCCGACACCAATCCGCACTACCTGGACGGCTACCGCAAGGAGATCGCCTGCCTCAACCAGCACGGCATGAAGGTGACCCCGTTGCCCGGCGGTGGCGGCTGGAACTACGACGGCCGGCCGACGCTGTCCGCCGACCAGCAGTCCAAGATCGAGTTCGACTGCCGCAAGGATGCCTACAGTGCCCGGTAAGGCAGCCAAGATCGCCCTCGCCGCCGCCTTGGTCGTGGTGGCGGCCGGGGCCGGCGTCTGGTGGTTCGGCGACGCGCCTGGCCGGCCGTCGGCGGCGGCGCCGGCCGCGCCCAGCACCACGCAGGTCCGCCGGACGGACCTGTCCACCAGCACCTCCACCGCGGGGACGCTCGGCTACGGCGACACCCGGATGCTCAAGGGAACCAGCTCCGGCGTGGTGACCTGGCTGCCCGCGACGGGCACGACGGTGTCCCGTGGCGAGCAGGTCTACCGGGTCGACGACAAGCCGGTCACGCTCTTCGTCGGCGGCATTCCCTTGTACCGCAAGCTGGACGCGGCCGGCCTGGTCGGCAAGGACGTCAAGCTGGTCGCGGACAACCTCGCCGCGCTCGGGTACGTCATCGGCGCGCAGCCCCGGGCCGGCACCAGCGCCGGCTCGCCGCCGGTCAAGGTCGGCGTGGGCGAGGCGGTCCTCACCCAGCCGCTGATCGAGGCGGTCAAACGGTGGCAGACCGCCAACGGCGAAGCGGCCACAGGTGTGGTGGACGTGGCTGACGTCGTCGTGTTCGGCGGGCCGGTCCGCGTCGGCACGATCCACGCGCAACTCGGTGACCCCGCGACGAACCCGCTGTTCGAAGTGAGTGCCACGACCAGATCCGTCACCGTGCAGATCGACGCGGCCGACGTCGGATCGCACAAGACCGGGGACAAGCTGACCGTCACGATGCCGGACGGGAGCACCACCGGCGGCACTGTCGGCTCGGTGGGGGCCACGGCCAAGGGCGGCGACCAGTCCGCGGGCAGCGGCAGCGGTGGCGGCCCGGCGGCCGCGCAGCAGGTGCAACTGGTCGTTTCGCTGGACGATCCGGCCAAGGCCGGCGCACTGGACGCGGCGTCCGTGCAGGTCGTCTTCCCGTCCGCGAGCAGGAACGGCGTGCTCGCGGTGGCGGTCGGCGCGCTGCTCGCCGTGAAGCAGGGCGGTTATGCGCTGCAACGCCCCGGCGGCGCTCTCGTGCCGGTCACCACCGGGCTGTTCGCCCAGGGTCTGGTGGAGGTAAGCGGTGCGGGCGTGACCGACGGCATGACGGTGGTGACGGCGTCGTGACCCCGGTGCTCGCCGTGCGCGGCGTCGGCATGACCTATCCCGGTGGCGTGCGCGCGCTCGACGGAGTCGACCTGACGATCCAGCCGGGCGAACTGCTCGCGATCGTGGGCCCGTCCGGCTCCGGCAAGTCCACCCTGCTCACCGTGATCGGCACGCTGGACCGGCCCACGTCCGGCACGGTCGAGGTGGACGGCCAGGACGTCTCCACCCTGCCGGACCGCCGGCTGTCCGAGCTGCGCGGCCGTCGCATCGGCTTCGTGTTCCAGCAGTTCCACCTCATCGACGGCTTGAGCGCGACCGCGAACGTGGCCACCGGCCTGCTGTACGCCGGGGTGCCGCGCCATCGCCGCCGGGCACTGGCGCTGGCCGCGCTGGATCGCGTCGGCCTGGCCCACCGCGCGGAGCACCGGCCCAGCCGGCTCTCCGGCGGGGAGCGGCAACGCGTCGCGATCGCCCGCGCGCTGGTCAAACGGCCCGCGCTGCTGCTCGCGGACGAGCCGACCGGCGCACTCGACACCGCGACCGGAGCGGCCGTGCTCGATCTGCTGACCACGCTCAACCGGGAGGGCACGACCATCGCCGTCATCACCCACGACCGGGACATCGCCGCCCGGCTGCCCCGCCGGCTGGAGATCCGCGACGGCCGGGTCCGCCGCGACACCGGGGCGGTGCGCCGTGCGCCTGCGTGACCTGTTGTCCGTGGGACTGCTCGGCCTGCGCACGCGCAAGGCCCGCGCCGCGCTGTCCGCGCTGGGCATTTCCATCGGCATCGCCACCCTGGTCCTGGTGACCACGATTCCGGCGTCGAGCCGGCAGGCGTTGACCGAGCAGCTTTCCGCGCTGGGCAGCAACGTGCTCGAGGTGTCCTCCCCCACGCAGCTCAACCCACCGGTACCGCTTCCGCCCGAGTCCGGCACCATGGTGCGCCGGATCGCCCCGGTCACCGAGGTCCGGGCGGTGGGAAAGACGAAAGCCCAGATCACCCGGTCCGATCACTCGGATCCGGCCGAGGTGACCGGAGTGAGTGTCCAGGCCAGTGATCTCGCGCTGTTGTCAGTGGTCCGCGGGCACCTCGGCTCCGGGCGGTTCCTGGACGCGGCGACCGAGCACTTCCCCACCGTCGTGCTGGGCGCGGTCGCCGCCTCACGGCTGGGGTTTCCCTTGCTGGCCAAGGGATCGGCACCCCAGGTCTTCATCGGCGGGGTCTGGTTCACGGTGGTCGGCGTGCTCGACCCGATGCCGCTCTACCCGGAACTGGAGCGGTCGGCGCTGGTGGGCTGGGACGCGGCGCGCGGCTATCTCGGGTTCGACGGCCATCCCAGCCTGCTCTACGTCCAAGCGGTCGACTCCGCGATCGAGGACGTGCGGTCGGTACTGCCCGGCACGGTCAACCCGGAGCGCCCCGACGCCGTGCAGGTGACCAAGCCCTCCGAGGCGCTGGCCGCCAAACGCGCCACCCAGACCACGTTCTCCGCGCTCCTGCTGGGACTGGCCGCGGTCGCGCTGCTCGTCGGCGGCATCGGGGTGGCCAACACGATGGTGATTTCGGTGCTGGAGCGCCGCAACGAAATCGGGCTCCGCCGGGCGCTGGGCGCTACCCGCGGGCACATCCGTGGCCAGTTCCTCACCGAGGCGGTCGCCCTTTCCGGGCTGGGCGGCGCGCTCGGCCTGGTACTCGGCGTCGGCGCGGCCGCGGCCTACGTGCTCCGTCAGCACTGGCCGCTCGTGGTCCAGCCCGAAACCCTGATCGGCGGCCTCGCCGGCGCACTGCTCATCGGGGCGTTCGCGGGGGTCTACCCGTCCATGCGCGCGGCCAGGCTCACCCCGACCGAGGCCCTTGCCCTGTGAACCGTTTCCTCCCAGTCACGGGCTCGCTCTCCCGGCCTAGCCGTGTACGCTGCTGCGCGCGTCGGCTGGAATCCCACGTTCTCCTCGACCTGTGCCGACAGCCGGGCTCAGTTGCCGTCGCCCGCTCGCCGACGCTGGATCAGATCGGCCACGGCGGCCGGGCGGCTCAGGTGGGGCGAGTGGCTGGTGTCCCACATTTCCGTGCGAGAGCAGCGCCCGGCGAAGCGGTCCGGAAGCGGAGTCGCGATGGTCCGGTCCTGCTGCCCGCGGAGGTAGATCGACGGGGTGTCCCGCCAGCTCACCCGAGTAGGTGTGGCGTCGAAGATCGACGGAGGTTCCGGGCGCAGCAACTCCACCGCACGCGTGGCGGCCGGTTCGTCGACGTCGCCGTAGAGCTTCGCCCGGGCGTCGTCCGGATCCAGGCGAAGCCGCCCGTCCACGTCCGGCAGCGCGAGCAACCCCTCGCCGGGCTCGCCGGGAGTGTCCGCGAGCACCTTGGCCGGGGACTCATCGACGTCGAGAATCCAGCTGTTGAGGAAGATCAACGCGGCGGCACCACGGACCGTCCCAGCGGCGACACCCCCGAACGAATGCCCCACCACCACCGGCGGCTCCGACGAGCCCGAGACGATGGCCTCGACCTTCGCGGTGCTCTCGGCGAGCGACAGCTCGTAGAGGTCGGGCACCTCCACGGACAGAGCCCGGGCGCGCAGCAGCTCGGCGAGTTCGGCGTAGTGAGCGGGCTGGTGCCAGGCTCCGTGAAGGATGATCACGTCAGTCACTTCCGCACGTTACCGCTCATTCCCCGGCCGACGCCACGTACTGGGCATGGCCGGAGAACGTGCACGCCAGACCTCATCGACTTCGCTTGTCAGCCGGATTCCCGCACTTGCGCGAGCTTGGCCGGCCCGTTCTCGGTCAGCGAGATCAGGCTGACCCGTCGCTGCGCCAGCCCGGCAGATGAGGATTCCTCGAACCCCGTTGGTACACACCACCAGGTGAGACAACGGTTCCTGGTCTCAACGCTACGAGCCCGGACCGGTTGTCAGCTCCGGCCGGTCTGGGGAAGGCGACGCTTGCGAAGTGAACGCGGCCGACGTCATCGAGCTGACTCCCGACGGCGGCGCCATCACCCGCGTCGCGGCCTGGTTCGATTCCGCACAGCGACCGAGGTGACCGTTCCGGCGTGGTCGACGATCCCGATTTTGCCGGGCGGCCACGGGCTGACGCTGGCCCGCGGTCAGCGGCACGTCAGGATCGGGTCCGGCCGCGCGGACCTCGCCGAACAGCCGCGGAAGGTTCATCGGCTCCCGCAGCGACTGCCGGAAGCCCTCGCGGCCGTACCCCCGGTCCAGCAGCGGTTCGCGGATCGCTGCGGGCCAGCCGGCGAGTGCCCGGCCGAACGTGGTCCGGTACGCGGCCCGCATGACGTCCAGCTGCTCGGGCGGGAACACATCGCCGGTTTTCACGTCCCGCAGCCGCTGCGCCTTTTCCTCCGGCAGGTAGCCGACGATGTCCTCGTGGGTCGGGTCGAGCAGGACCAGGCCGGCGACCTCGCCGGGGAATCGCTTCGCGTAGAGGCGCGCGTACAGGCCGCCGAGTGAATGCCCGACCAGAACATGCGGACCGGGCACGGCCGTGACGCGCAGCAACTCGTGCAGATCGTCGGTCACTTGCGTGCCACTGCGCGGCAGATCCACGCTGTCGCTCCAGCCCAGGCCGAGCCGGTCGTAGAGCACGCTCGTGGTGAACTCCGCGACGAGGTTGTGCACGTTCCAGTAGTACAAGCCGGACATCCCGCCACCGGCGAGGAACACGACAGCCGGCCCGCCGGTGCCGGACCGGTGCAGCAACATCGCACCGCCCGAGACCTCGTGGCGTGTCCCCAAAGGGGCCCCGGCCGCATCCGTCACGTCGTCCACCATGCTTTGGCACTCCTGTCGCCGGAAACCCGGTCAGCGCGTCAACGCCGACGGCCGTTCCGCAACCGAGGAAGCAGGCCGGCGTGGGCCAGTGTCCCTCAGACAGGTCGTCGAAGGCGCGTGCGTAGCGCCGCAGCGGCGCGTGGGGTCACGACGACTGGCAGGCACACCTCACACCCGCTATCGGCGCATTGCCGATGCCGCAAAGGTTTCTGAGGCGAAGCCCCCAGCGGGGCGGGCCTTGGTGCCGGTTCGCCGGACGGGAGGTCACCCACCGGGGTCGTGATCCCGCGCCGCCGGGGGCGTTCAGTGCTTTACTCGGCTGGGGCGTCCGTCCCGGACACGGAAAGGCGGGAACTCGGATGGCGAGCTCGGCGACAGACCTGGTGGTCGGGGTCGACGGATCGGAGCCGGCGTTGACGGCGGCCCGCTGGGCGGCGCGCACCGCCGCGACGCGCCACCGCGGGCTCCGGCTCGTGCACGCCACGGAGGAACTGCCCGTGGCCTATCCGCACGCCGGTGGGAATTTCGACGAACTCTACGAACTGGTCGGCGCGCGCGGGCAGCGTCTGCTCGAAGCGGCCCGGGCCGCCGTGGCCGAGGTCGCGCCGGACCTGACCCCCGAGGTCGTGCTCCGCCCGGAGCAGCCGGCCGAAGGACTGCTCGCCGAGTCGGCGACCGCGGCGATGATCGTGCTCGGCACACCCGATCAGTCGGCGGCCGCCCGAGTCCTGCTCGGCTCGGCGTCCCAGGCGCTGGCGGCCCACGCGGAGTGCCCGGTCGCGCTGATCCGCCCGCACGTCGCCGAGGACGAGCCGCCGACCGAAGGCCCGGTGGTCGTCGGCGTCGACGGCACCCCGGCGAGTGAGCACGCCATCGCGGTGGCGTTCGACGAAGCCTCCTGGCGAGCCGCGCCGCTGATCGCGGTCCACGCCTGGCACGACACGTTCCTGGCCGGCGTCTTCGAGGAAGGCCGCCGCACGATCGACGGCGACGCGATCGAGCAATCGGCGAACGAGCTGCTCGACGAGCGGCTGGCGGGGTGGCAGGAGAAGTATCCGGACGTCCACGTCGAGCGGCTGGTCCAGCGGGGGCGCCCGGCGCAGGCCCTGCTCGACCTGGCCGACCGGGCGCAACTGCTCGTGGTGGGCAGCCGCGGCCGAGGCGGCCTGGCGTCGCTGACCCTGGGCTCGACAAGCCAGGCGATGATGTCCTACGCGCTCTGCCCCGTGGTGGTCGCCCGCGGCGGGACCCAGCCGGCGGCGAAGTAGGCGATCGGGCCGATCACCGGGGCCGTGACGTAGCACGAGTGCGCTTGCCCGCGAAAAGACGCTCGAACGGTTGAGCCAGGGGACGAAACCGCGGACATACCCTTGAAGAACATGATCATCTTAATCGGCCGGCCGTCGACAAACATCAGGTCGAGGCCTTTCTGTGACGCCGCGGCCGATTTGGCGCCGCGTGGGAACATCGTTTCTCGTAGCTCCCAGGTGAGCCCGGCCGGCAGCGCGTGGATCGGCCGGGGCTGGATGACGTCGTCGCACTCGCGGATCAGGTCGGTCACGGCCGGGATACTCGCGCAGCAGCCCCGCACGGACGGATTCCGGGTCGTGCCAATCGATGCCGCTGTCGGCGGCCCAGTTCTCGGGGACGCGCAGGCCGCAGCCGAGCGCGATGGTGTTCCCGCCGTGCCCGCCGATGTACTCCTCGTCCGCGGCATCCTCGCGCGAGCGCAGCCCTAGGGCGCGTCTGACCAAGGTTTTGTCCGCCTGAGCCGCGCTACTACGCTGCCCGATCCCCGTTCCGAGAGTTGCAGGCGGCAAGGATCAGCGCGCTGGCGCGACCATACCTGTTGGGGGATCGGGCTCCTTCCCGCTTGGCGTCACCGGGCAACCTTCCTGCGCAGCCCTTGATGCCAGGCGTGCTGTATCCCTTCGAGGATCTCGCCTGACGCGCCGCCGTCAGGCGGACAGGTCCGGCGGGGTGGTGTCGAGCAGGCGCGGATCGGGCTGTTCGCCGGACATGGACAGCAGCCCGATCACGGCGCGGCCGAGGGTGAGCAGGTCGCGGGGGTTCTTCTTGTCCAGGCCGCCGATGAGCTGCTTGAGCACCGTGAGCTGGTCGAAGTAGATGCGCTCGGTGACGAGGTTCTCGTTCTCGTCGAACAGGAAGTAGGCCGTCATCCTGGTGCGGTGCTTGGCTTTCGTCGGCGGGATCTTGCCGAAGTAGCCGAGATGGGTGCCCCGCAGCCAGAACTCGACGATCACGGCGTCGTGGCTGTGCCGGATCGCGATGATTTCGTGGTCCTGGTCAGGGAAGGCGACGCGGGTGTCGTGGTAGTAGCCCCGCACCTCACTGTCCCCGTCGTGGACGGTCATCGACGCGATCAGCTCGTAGTGCGGATGCGGGAACGTGGACAAGGTCTGGTCCCAGTCCTGACGGACCTCGTCGGTGAAGTGGTCGAGGACCAGCTTCTGGCGGGCACGCAGTACGTCCTCGGACGGAAAGGTGAAGGCGGACACGGGTTCTCCTGATCAGGGCGTGGACGGTCGGGTGGGTGACGTGGCCACGGGCGGGATGCCGCCATCACCCGGCGCCGCGAAACCTACACCGTAGGAATATGTCGGAGACCGTATACCTACGGTGTAGGATTTGTCCACCGCTTCCGTCCGGAACGCGGGAGGAGGAGGCGCACATGGTGGACGGCAAGCCCCGGCGCGGTCGCCCGGCGGGCGGCAAACCGGTTCTCACGAAGGAGCGCATCGTCACCGAGGCGCTGGCGATGGTCGAGCAGGACGGCCTCGACGCGGTCACCATGCGGGGGCTCGCCCGGCAGCTGGGCGTCGACGCGATGAGCCTGTACCACCATGTCGACAACCGGGAAACGCTGCTCAACCAGATCACCGAGCTGGTGCTCGCCGGTATCGAGTTACCGCCCGGCACCGGAGTGTTCCGCGACGACGTGCACGCGATGGCCCAGGCGTTCCGCCGGGTCGCGCTTCGATACCCGCACTGCGCGCCGCTGGTTCTCACCCGTCAGCTCGGGTCGTTCGCGGCCCTGGCCCCGGTCGAGGCAGTGCTGTCCACCCTGCGCGACGCGGGCTTCCCGCCCGATTCCGCCGTGCACGCCACAAGATCGGTGCTGGCCTTCGTGATCGGCAGCCTGCTGCGCGAGGTCTCCGCGGGCCCCACCTTCAGCGGCGACGACCTGGGCGGCGTCGAGCGGCGCTTGGCCGAGCTGAAGGCCGCCGGCCTCCCGCGCGTCGTCGAGGCGGCGCCGCACCTGGCCGTCTGCGATCACGAGGAGGAGTTCGAGTTCGGGCTCGACCTGCTGGTCGCGGCCTTGGAGCTACAACTGCGAGCGCCGTAACCTGAAGCCCCGGCCGAAGGGGAACGCGTGGCAGCCAATCAGCGAGAGACGCCAGTTCCACCGGCGTTGACCAGTGTCGTCCGGCAATGGCGGGAACACGGTGAGCCGCCTCAACCGGCTTCCCGCTGGTCCCGCGACCCCTGGCTCAAGCTGTTCCCGGGTCATCACGCGTTCCTCGACGCCCTGCCCGACGGCATCGATCGGGCCGAAGCCACCCGCCACGCAGAGCGCGCCGTGACGCCGGAGGGCGCCGAACTGGCGTTCCTGGTCGCGATGATCTGGGGATACGGGCGGGTCGGTTACGGCGCCTGGCGCACCGCCCGCGTGCTGGCCGAGAATCCGCACGCCGTCGAGCGGCTGGCGGAGGTGGCGCTGGTCGCGCGGGATCACGGCGGGCGGGCGGCGTTCCGCAACCTGGCCGACGAGCCGCTGCGGTACCTGGGCGTGGCTTTCGGTACCAAGTACCTGCGGTTCGTCACCACCGCGCAGTCCCCCGACCACGCCAGTGCCCCTATCCTGGACGCCGTCGTGCGCCGCTGGCTGGCGACGCACGCCGACCTGCGCCTGAACATCAACGAATGGCGGCCGGACGTCTACGAACAGTACGTCGACTTGTTGACGTCGTGGTCCACGAAGCTCGATCTGGCCACGGACACCGTGGAGGAACTGATCTTCCGGTCGGCCATCAGCCAGGACGGGTCCGCACAATGGGCCGAACGATGGGCGGGCTCCGACGAGCCGGCCACGCCCACGGGGAAGGCGCAAGCCACGCTCCTCGAACTCGAGCGGCTGTTCGACACTGCCGATGCCGGACCCGCGGAGGAAGCCCGACCCCACCTGGACGAACTGGCACAGATCATCCAACGAGGCTGGGCCGATTGAGACGCAACAGTGTCACGTTCACCGCTCGGGCGATGTCCTGGAGGCGTGACATCAAGGAAGCGAAGGGGACGCCGTCATGAAGGCCGTCATCGTGTGCACCTCAGTGTCGCACGGCAACACCAAGAGGATCGCCGACGTCATGGGCCAGGTCCTGGAGGCCCCGGTAATCGCCCCTGATCAGGTCGACCTGGCCGAGCTCGCCACCTGCGACCTCGTGGGATTCGGCTCGGGGATCTTCCTGGGGTCCTTCCATTCGCAGTTGCGCGAGTTCGTCCGGTCACTCCCGGAGGAGCGGCGAAGCAAGGCGTTTGTGTTTGCCACCAGCGGTTTTCCCGAAGCGCGGTTCCAGCGCTTCTCCCGTCCCCTGGTACGGCTTCTCGAGCAGAAGGGCTTCGAAGTGGTCGACACCTTCTCGTGCCGCGCGTTGGACACTTATCTTCCGTTCAAGCCCATCGGCGGTATCCGGAAGGGCCGACCCGACGCTGCCGATCTGGAGGCGGCACGCTCCTTCGCCGAGAGGCTGCGGGCCCGGACGGGTGCCACGTCCTGACCGAAAGTCGAAGGTACTCGTGCAGCGCGGCGCCGTATCCCTCGCGCTCGGCATCTGTTCCGGTGCCCTGGATGTTCTGCGCGTCCGCGTAGGCCAGTGCGAACCTGCGGCGGTCATAGGTGCACATCTCAGCAGTCTGAGGAACCACGTGCGCGCACCCGGCCGCCGCCAGGCCCGGGGACCTGACGACGGCCGGCCGGCGACAGCTAGTTGCGGTACCGGAAGAGGATCCGGCCGCGGGTGAGGTCGTACGGGCTCAGCTCCACGAGCACCCGGTCAAACGGCAGGATCTTGATGTAGTTCCGCCGGATCTTCCCGCTGATGTGCGCGAGCACCTTGTGCCCGTTCTCCAGCTCCACCCTGAAGGTGGCGTTGCGCAAGCATTCGACGACGGTGCCCTCGATTTCGATGGCGCCTGCTGTTGCGGCCATGTTCTCCAAACTCTCGACTCGGGAAATGCGGGGTGTCAGCGGAGCACCAGTTCCAGGTTGCTGCCCGCGCGCCGGGCGCCGACGCCTTCGAACAGGGCCAGGGCCGCCGCGTTGGATTCGTTCACTTCGGCCGATGCCGCGGGGTGCCCGGAACGGTGCAGCGAGCCCAAAACCTCGGCCAGCAGCGCGCGGGCGATACCTCGGCGGCGCAGGTCGGAGCGGACGGCGATCAGCCCGATCCGCGGCTGCCGGAACGCCACCACCCGCGCCAGCCCGACGTACTGATCGGATTGGGCCGCCACCGCGTACTTCGACGGGTCGACCACGGTGTCGCCGTCCGGGCGGACCAGGATCTCGGTCGGCATCTCGTGCCAGCCGACGGTGGCCTCGACCTCGTCGCGGATCACGCGGTCCACCGCGCGCAGCGGACCCTCTTGCGCCTCGCCGACGGGCACCACCGTCACGTCCGACGGCGGAAACGCCGAACCGAGCCCCGTGACCTGGGGGTCGGTGGGCACGAGGTACTCCCACTCGCGGCGCCGGGTCGTGAAGCCGGCTCGCTCCCACTGGGACGTCAAGTCGGCATCGGCCTCGTCGACCACTGTGTACAACGGCCTGGGCAGGTCCGGCAGCATCGCCTCGGCGAGCTGGTCGAAAACCTCGCGGTGCCACGCGTCGATGCTGAGGAAGATCCGCCCGTCGGGCCGCGGTGAGGCCTCGCCGCGGCCGACCACCCGGTCGTCCTCCAGCGCGTGCCAGTGCCGCTGCGCGACCCGCGTGATCAGCACGGCGTGCTCGCCGGTGCTTGAAGAGAAATGCAGGGATTCCATAAGACGGCGCCTTTCGGGATTGCCTGATCAAGGCGCTCCCGGCGACAGCTACGTCGATCGCCCGACCGTGACGACGAGAGGGAGCACCCATGCAGATGCAGCGTTCATGGGTCTCACCTCCTCGCACGATGTCACGGTCCCCGGCACGGTATCGGGCCGGCGCCGTCCCGCCAAACCATTTTCCGGCCGCCCCGCCTTCGCCGTGCGTGACGGCCAAGTTCAGCGAGTCACCGTCTCCCCGGGTGCGCCGAACCAGCCGGAGAGCGCCTCTCGCAGAGTGGGTACGGCGGGCTCGTCGATCGTTGCGGCCCAAGCGATGTGGGCGTCCGGGCGGATCAGGAGGGCGTCGGCGGGCCGGTCCTCGGTCTTGGCGGTCCGGACGTCGACGCGGTGCTGCCAGTCCCGGGCGGCCTCCCGGATTTCGGCCCGGCCGGCGAGGTCGAGCAGGACGGGACGGGCGGGGCGCATGAGTTCCGCGACGCTGGTCGTCCCCTGATCGGTGTGCAGGGTGAGGTCGGGCGCGAAAGTCCCCGCCAGTGCGTGGTGCCCGGCACCGGGCGTCGGGTAACGGATGTCGGCGCCGGCGATCAGGGCGGCCATGCGGCGCAACGGCTGCTCGTCGGCGACCAGTTCCTGGAAGACCTCCCGAAGCGCGTCGGCGGCCGCGTCCTGCCCGCGCCGCAACGCCACCTGCGCCCGGGTGTGCAGCAGGGTCCGCGCGCCGGCGCTTCGGCGTTCCCGGTCATGGGTGTCGAGCAGGCCGTCCGGTGCCCAGCCGTGGACCTCGGCGGCCAGCTTCCAGGCCAGGTTGACGGCGTCGAGCAGACCGGCGTTGAGCGCGACGCCGGTGGCGGGGAACTGATGCGCCGCGTCGCCGGCCAGCAGGACCCGCCCGTCGCGGTACCGTTCGGCCTGACGGGCCTGGAAGGTGTAGCGCGACAACCGGTTCGGCTCGCCGAGGGGAAGGTCCGCGCCGAGCACGCGGCGGATGCTGTCCCCCAGCTCGGTCAGGGTCATCGGCACGTTGTCGTCGTATTCGGCCGACTCGTCTTCGGTGGTCTGGATCATCAGCCCGCCGACGGTGAGCCACCCGAAGGCGAACACACCGTGGTCCGTCCGGGTGAAGCCCGCGGGGAGCCGGCCGATCCCGGGGACGTCGAGGTCGCCGTTGTCCAGCCGGGTCACCGAATCGGGCAAGGTGAGCTGGCCCAGCCGGTTGACCTCCGGGTAGGTGGTGCCGGGGAAGCCGATGCCGGCGCCGGCGCGGACCCGGCTGTGCCCGCCGTCGCAGCCGACCAGGTACCGGGCGGTCACCTGGTACGGCCCGTCCGGGCCGCGCACTTCGGCGGTGACGGCGGCGGCGTCCTGGCTCACCCCGGCCACCTCGTGGCCACGGCGGATGTCCACGCCGAGCTCGCCCGCGCGCTCGTCGAGCACGCGCTCGAGCCGCGGCTGCGGGATCCCGATACCCCGCAACGGGGAGTCCGCCAGGTTCGAGAGGTCCAGGTGCACCCCGCCGAACGGCACCGCGAACCCCTGGCGGCCGGGCTGCGTACCGGCCGCTTCGGCCCGGTCCAGCAGGCCGCGGTAGCGCAGCAGGTCCAGGATCTGCCCGCCGAGCCCGTTGGCCCTCGGGGTCTCCCTGATCTCCGGCTGCCGTTCCAGCACCAGCGGCCGCACCCCGGCCAGGCTCAGTTCGGCGGCCAGCATCAGCCCGACCGGCCCACCACCCACCACGATCACGTCGACGTCCATCGCACTCCCGTTTCCCCAGGTTCCGGCTTCGGTGGGCGATCTTGCGGCATCACCCGGGTCTTGCCGCAAGCCCGGGGGTGCGCTATAAGTTGGAAGAGGGAAGGGGCCGGGCGCTCCTTCCCTTTGTCGTCTCTTGTGGACGGCCCGGCGGCCATCGCGGCGGTTTTGTCGGTGGGTACCGGTACCTTCGGGGGCATGGCAACACTGGTGACGTTCCACGCCCACCCGGACGACGAGTGCATCGTCACGGGCGGCGTGATGCGCAAGGCCGCCGACGAGGGGCACCGCGTCGTGCTCGTCGTGGCGACGCGGGGCGAGGTGGGCGAAGTGCCCGAAGGCTTCCTCGATGACGGGGAGGAGCTGTGGGAGCGGCGCGTCCGGGAGGCGCACGCCGCGGCGGAGGTGCTCGGTGTGAAGCGCGTGGAGTTCCTCGGCTACCGCGACTCGGGGATGATGGGCGAGCCGACGAACGACCTGCCGGGCACGTTCTGGACCGCGTCCGTGGACGAGGCCGCCGAGCGGCTGGCCGCGATCCTGCGCGAGGAGTCCGCCGACGTGCTCACGGTGTACGACGACTACGGCAACTACGGCCACCCGGACCACATCCAGGTCCACCGCGTCGGCGTGCGGGCCGCGGAGCTGGCCGGTGTCCCGCGCGTCTACCAGGCGACCACGAACCGTGACTACATGCGCCGCGGCATCGAGGAAGCCGTCAAACGAGGCGACATCCCCGCCGAGGCGATGCCGGACCCCGACGACCAGCGGATGGGCAAGCCCGAAGCCGAGCTCACCGCCGCGGTCGACGTCACCGCCTACCTGGACGCCAAACGCGCCGCGATGCGCGCCCACCCGAGCCAGATCAGCGAGGACTCGTTCTTCCTGGCGATGCCGGAGGAGGCTTTCCGGTTCGCCTTCGGCACGGAGTGGTTCATCCGGGAGGGCCAGGGGCCGGGGATCACGGAGAGGGATTTGATGGCTGGTTTGTGATGCGCCCGGTACGGCGCTGGCGCTTCGGGAGAAGCTGGGGTGCGGGCGCAGCTGCTGTGGGACAGGCTGCGGTGTAAGCGCTGCTGCCGCAGAGCAATCTGCGGCCGCCGCGCAGTAAGGGCAGGGCAGCAGTGCCAGGCAGTGCAGCCCAGCGCAGGGGTGCCGGGCAGGCCAGGGCAGCGCCGGGCGGGCCCGGGTCGGGCGCTGCAGTGCCGCGCCGGAGCGTCAGGCGACCGTGGTGGGTTCGGAGGTGAGCGGCAGTCTCAGGCGAGCGCGGCGGTCACGTCCAGTTCCACCAGCTGCCCCGGGTACCCGAGCTGCGCGACGCCCAGCAAAGTGCTCGCCGTGGTGAACGCGGTGGCGATCTCGGAGGTGGTGAAGCGGTCCCAGACCGCCGACAGGGTGGCGCGATCGGACGTGACCACGTAGACGACCGTGCGCACCACGTCGTCCGGGGTGGCGCCGGCTGCGGTGAGGGCGGTGGCCGTGTTGGCGACGACCTGGTCCACTTGCGCGAGAACGTCTCCAGGCACCACGGTGGCATCCGAGGCCAGTGGGCATTGACCAGCCAGGTACACGGTGCGGCGGGCCTCGGTGGTGGTCACGTGGTGGTAGCCGGGAGTCGCGTGCAGGGTGGGCGGGTTCTGCCGTCGGATCGTCACCATCGGCATCCTGGCCGAACCGCCGGGGCCGGACCACCGGATAACCGAGCCACCGGATACCGACCACGGAATCACCGAGCCACCAGGCCAACCGCGCCACCCGGGCCAACCAGACCGCCAGACAAACCGAGTCAACGGAGGAGACCATGCGCCGGACAGTCGACTGGGTCGACGGCACCATCGAGATCATCGACCAGGTCGCGCTGCCGGGCGAGTACCGCACGCTGCGGCTGCGGACCGTCGACGAGCTGATCGACGCCATCCGGCGGCTCGCCGTGCGCGGGGCGCCCGCATTGGGCGGCGCCGGGGCGCTCGGGGTGGCGCTCGCGGCGTTCGCCGGCGGGGGCGTCCGGGCCGAAGCCAAGCGCATAGCCGAAGCGCGGCCCACCGCAGTAAACCTCAGCTGGGGCGTCGCCCGGGCGCTGGCGAAGCTGGACGACGGGGCCGAAGCCGTTCTCGCCGAGGCGCTTGCCGTGCTGGACGAGGACGAACGGCTCAACCGCGCCGCGTCCGCCCATGCGGCGGAGGTCGTGCTCGGTGCCTGCGAACGGCGTCCGTTGCGGTTGCTCAGCCACTGCAACGCCGGGCACCTCGCGACCGTCGCGTGGGGTACCGCGCTTGGTGTCGTCTGGCATCTGCACGAGCGTGGGCTCGTGGAGTCCGTCCTGGTCGACGAGACCCGGCCGTTGCTGCAAGGCGCGCGGCTCACTGCGTGGGAGCTGGCGCAGGCCGGAGTGCCCTACCGCATCCAGCCGGACGGCGCGGCCGCCGCCGCGATGGCGCGCGGGCTGGTCGACTGCGTGCTCGTAGGCGCCGACCGCATCACCGCGAACGGCGACGTCGCCAACAAGATCGGCACCTACGGCCTCGCCATCGCCGCGGCGCACCACGGGGTGCCGTTCGTGGTCGTCGCGCCGTCGTCCACTGTGGACGAGTCGCTGGCCACCGGCGCGGACATCGTGATCGAGGAGCGCGCCGCGGACGAGCTGACCTCCTTCGGCGGACTCCGCGTGGCCCCCGAAGGCGCCCAGGTGTTCAACCCCGCCTTCGACGTCACGCCCGCCGGCCTGATCACCGCAGTCGTCACCGAGCACGGCGTCCGCGTCCCGAAGTCCTAGACCACAGAACCCGGCAACGACCGGTAGAACTCCCGATGCGCCTCGGCCGCCGCTGACCACGTATAGCGATGAGCCAGAGCCAGCCCGGCCGCCCGATCCTCCGGGCCGGCCGAAAGCGCGGAACGCAGAGCCACCGCGAACTCCACGGGCGTCGAGGCGAAGCGGGCCACCCCGTCGAAGACCTCGCGCAGGACGGGGAGGTCGCGGGTCACCACGGGGACTCCCGCGGCCAGCGCCTCCATCGCGGCCAGGCCGAAGCCCTCCTTCGTCGAAGGGAAGGCGAACACGGCCGCCGAGCGCATCAGCGAAGGCAGCTCGTCATGCGGGACCGGGCCGAGGACCACCGGGTCCACGCCCAGCTCAGCGGCGCGCTTTTCCCACCGCGAGCGGTAGTCGCGGTAGTCGAACAGCGTCTCGCCGCCCGCGACGACCAGGCGCAGGTCCGGTTCGTCCAGCCGGGCGAACGCCTCCAGCAGGTCCAGCGAGCCCTTCCGCGGCTCGATGCCGCCGACAGCCAGCACATAACGGCCCAGCCGCGAGCGCCAGTCGCCGTAGGAAGCCGAGGCGAACCGCGAAGCATCCACGCCGTTGGGGATCACCGTGGCGCGGATCCCCCAGCCCGCCTCGACCTCCGCGGCCACCGAAGCCGAGACGCACACGTGCGCGAACGGCGCCACGATCGCCCGCTCGTGGCACGCCGCCAGCTCCGGCGTGGTGAACGTGTCGAGGTGGTGCACCGTCCGCACGCACCGGTCCACGGCGTTGGCCGAGATGCAGTCCTGCGCGTGCACCACGCCGTACTCCCCTGGCGTGAACGCCTTGCGCAGCACCGAAATCGACCGCAGGATCCGCGAGCCCACCGACTCATCCGCAACGTCCGGGAACGGCACGATCGACAGCCGCACGCGCGGGTCCACCGGCCGGAAGAAACCGCTGTCGCCACCGCGGCCCAGCGTCCACACCGTGACGTCCTCGCCGAGCGCGGCCAGCGCCTCGGCGAGCGCCAGGGTGTGCACGACGCCGCCGCGCGGCTTCGTCGAGTAGCTCAGCAAGGCGATGCGCATTCAGCCCTCCCGGTAGACCGCGGGTTTCCGTTCCCCCAGGTGGTGCAGCACGCGCCGGGCGTTCGCGAGCTCCTGCGCCACGTCCAGCTCGGCCACCGCGATGCCCGCCTTCGACCAGGTGCGCGCCAGGATCTCGCCACCCGGCCCGACCACCTTCGCCTGGCCGAGGAACCGCATCCCGCCCATCGCCCCGGTCTGGTTGGACGACACGAGCACCACCTGGTTCTCCGCCGCGCGGGCGCAGTCGTACAGGTCGAACAGCCGCGACTGCCGGTCCTGCGCCATCCGCGGCGCGCGGTTGGTGATGCTGGTCGGCCAGGCCGACAGGCACGCGACGACCTCCGCGCCGTCCACCGCGAGCGAGCGCGCCGCCTCGGGGAACGTCTTGTCGTAGTCGATCAGCATGCCCACCCGGCCCACCGGCGTGTCGAACGCGGCGAAGGAGTCACCCGCCTCGTACGCGACGCTCTCGCCCGGCGGCTGGTGCACTTTCCGGTGCCGCCCCAGCACTCCGTCGCCGGTCACGCAGACCGCCGCGTTGTAGCGCCGCGGCCCGTCGGCCTCGCAGTAGCCGACGCACACCGTCATCTCCGCGGCGAGCGACCGGATCGTCTTCAGCTCCGGGCCGTCCGGGTCGAGCGCCGGCGGCAGCGCCTCGGGGTCCGGGTGGCGCAGGTCGGCGAGGTAGCCGCCGAGCGCCGCGTCCGGCAGCACCAGCAGGGCCGCGCCGGACCGGCGGGCGTGGTCGATGAGCGTCGCGATGCGCCGCAAGTCGAACTCGAGGTCGCGGCCGAAGTGCGCGGCCACGGCGGCGATCCGGATCTGCCCCATTCACGCGACACTAACCGGGTACGCGTCGGGCCGTCGGTCGGCCAGGTGCGCCATCGACCGGCGCGCCGTGGCCAGTGCCAGCTCGACGTCCAGTTCGGCGATCGCCAGCCCCTCGCCGACGCCGGTGTCGGCGAGCACCTCGCCGCCCGGGTCGACCACCTTCGCGCCCGCGACGAACCGCAGGTCGCCGAAGGTGCCCGACTGGTTCGCCGACAGCCAGACGATCTGGTTCTCCAGTGCGCGGGCCCGGTCGAACAGGTCGAACCGGCGCTTCCAGCGGTCCTCGGCGAGGTCCGCGCTCGGGTGGGTGCGGCTGCCCGGCCACGCGGACATGCAGACCACGATCCGGGCGCCGTCGAGCGCGAGCGCCCGCGCCGACTCGGGGAACGCCTTGTCGTAGCAGATCATCATGCCCAGCCGGCCCACCGGCGTGTCGAACGCCGCGAAGCCCTGCCCGGCGCCGTAGCTGGCGTTTTCCGACAGCGGCTGGTGCACCTTGCGATGGTGGCCGAGCACGCCGTCGCCGCTGACGCAGACGGCCGAGTTGTAACGGCGGTCCCCGTCGCGCTCGCAGTAGCCCGCCGTCACCACGAGGTCGCCGGCGATCGCGGCGAGCCGCCGGATCTCGGGGCCGCCGGGGTCCAGCGCGGGCGGCCCCTCGGCCTCGCCGTCGAGGTTCACCAGGTAGCCGCCGAGCGCCGCCTCGGGCAGCGCCAGCAGCGCCACGCCCTCGGCGCGCGCCTCGGCGACCAGCTTCTCGATCCGGGCGAAGCCGGCTTCGACGTCCCGGTCGAACGGCGCCGCCACCGCGGCCATCCGCACCACGCTCATGACTCTCCCAATCCGGTGACCCCGCCGGTGACGGCCGGGGTCAGCTCACCATCCGGCCAGCGCAACGTCACGCCGGAACCGGGCACCAGCTCTCCGCAGGCCGCGGTGACCGCGGCCTGCGCGGGGGCGGGCGCGCCCGCCGTCAGCATCGCGAACCCCGGGAAGCAGGTGAGCCAGTCGCCCACCGTGGCCGCGACCGGCCGGGGCACGCTCGCGACGTCCAGCACCGCGCCGCAGCCCGAGGCCTCGGCGAGCATGCCGAGCGAGCCGGCGATCCCGGCCATGGACACGTCCTTCGCCGCCGCGGGCCGGGCCCGCGCGACCGCGCCCACCAGGTCCCGGAGCTCCGGGGTACGCCGGCCGCTCGTCGAGTCCCACTGCCGGCCGGTGTAGCCCGGCCGCCAGTGCCCGCTGAGGTCGGCGGTGAGCCAAACCCGTTGCCCGGCAACACCTCCGCCGCCGGGAACCGGGTCGGCGGTCCGGCCCAGCGCGGTGACCGACAGCGACGCAGGCACGCCGAACTGCGTGTGCCCGCCCAGCACCGGCACGCCGTACGCCGTGCTCGCCCGCCGCAGTCCGGAAAGGACCCGCGAGGCGAACGACGCGTCACGCGCACCGAGCGCGTCGAGCAGCGCGACGGGCTCGGCGCCCATCGCGGCCAGGTCGTTCACGTTCACCAGCACCGAGCACCAGCCCGCCCACTCCGGGTCGCGCTCGACCATCGACGGGACGATCGCGTCGCACGCCGCCACGAGGTCACTGCCCGGCACCGGCACGCCGTCGTCGCCGACGAAGCCCGGCACACCGGTGAGCCCACGCAACAGCGGGCCCAGCGAGCCCTTCGCCGAACGGGCCAGCGCGGCGATCCGGCCGATCGGCCAGCGCATCAGCACGTGGTCCGTGCCCGCGACGGTGACCGGACGGACCGTCGACCACCCGAGGCGGCCGAACATCCGCTCGTGCCGCGCCTGCACGGTCGCCTCGAACCGCAGCGCGCCCTCCGACTCGGCCCGCGCGCAGGCCGCCCGCACCAGCGCCGTCCCGGTTCCGCGTGGGCTGCCCGGCGCGACGACCAGCCGGCCGCCCTGCCACCAGCCCAGGTCCGGCCCGTCGTCGACCGGGCCGAGCCGGACGCCGCCGAGCACGGTGCCCGCGGCGTCGCGCGCGACGAGGACCACGGTGCGCGGGTCCGTGTCACGGTCGTCCAGGTCGTGCCGGTCGAACAGGCCCTGCCGGTCGACGAAGGCCTCGTGGCGCAGCGCGTGGTACTCCGCCAATCCACCACGGGTCAGTCCATTGTGGTCGGCCGGCTCGACGTGGCAGCCGGGCCGGGCGGCGACGCTGCGGACGTCGCCCAGCAACGCGAGGATGTCGTGGTCCACGTCAGCCTCCCGCCGCACTGAGCACACTGCACGCACCACACGCCGCGCAGCCCGCGCCCTGGTCGGCACCGGTCATCCCGGCCTCGCGCAGCAACTCCGCGACGCGGCCGGTGACGTCCCGCACCAGCGCGGTGGACGGCGCCACGGCCCCGTCCCGCCGGGCCAGTGTGCCGAGCATCGGCCGCATCGGCACCACAAACGGGTACACGCCCCGCCCGATCAGCCGGGCGGCCCCCGCGACCAGCTCGTCCAGGTCCTCGCCGAGCCCGATCAGCAGGTACGTCGACACGTGGTTGCGGCCGAACACCCGCACCGCCTCGTCCCACGCCGCCTCGTACTCGGCCATCGGCACGGTGGACTTGCCCGGCATCCAGCGCCGCCGGACGCCCTCGTCGAGCGACTCCACGTGGATGCCGATCGCCGTCGCGCCCGCCTCTTTCAGCTCGGTGAGCACGCCGAGCTCACCCGGCGGCTCGATCTGCACCTGGATCGGCAGGCCCGGCACGGTTTCGAGCACCGCGCGCACGCACCGGACCAGATGCCGCGCGCCGCGATCGGGGCCGGAGGTGGTGCCGGTGGTCAGCACCATCTGCTTGACGCCGTCGAGCCGCACCGCCGCCTCCGCCACCTCGGCGAGCTGGGCCGGGGTCTTGGCGGCCACGGTGGACCCGGCGCGCAGGGACTCCTCGATGGTGCAGAACCGGCAGCGCTGGTCCTCGCCGTACCGGATGCAGGTCTGCACGACCGTGCTCGCGAGCACGTCCTTCCCGTGCAGCAGCGCGATCTTCCGGTACGGCACACCATCCTTTGTGGACAGGTCGTAGAACTTCGGCCGGGCGACCGGCTCCACCGACAGCCCGAGGTCGAGCGGGCCGCGGAAGATCCGCCCGTCCCGCACGGAGTACGGGCTGTCGTCGTTCAGCGGCAGGGCGGCGTTGGCACCGTCGACGACCAGGTGCCCGTCGTCGCTCGGCCCGGCGCCCTTGCTCCGCCGCACGGGTGCGTCCACGCGCACCCCGCGGACGGCGAGGTCGGCGCGGGTGTCCAGGTCGGTTTCGGGGTCGATTCGGGTGCCAACGCGCACAGGCCCGTCCTCCTACTGTCGTGTGACTCTGGCGGTTTTACGCCCCAATGTGGCGTTCGGTGCGTCCAACGCACCCAATGTGGCGTTCGGTGCGTTCAACGCAACCAACGCCACATTGGGGCGCTCCGGGCCAAGCCGCAGGCGGAGCACAGCGGTCAGGAAAAGAAAGCGGAATCACGCGAAACTAGAACATGTACGTGGAGTTGATGATCGCGCCCTTGCGCGCGTAGTGGATCAGCGCGTCCTGCACGTCCAGCGGGTGCGTGGGGATGACGCCTTCGATGAGGTCCTCCTCGCGGGCGCCGTGCAGCGACAGGCCGAAGCGGCAGCAGAAGACCTTGCCGCCCTCGCCGATGAACGTCTTCAGCTGGTCGTTGATGTTCATCTCACCCGGGAACGCGGCGTTGCCGGTGGTCGGGAAGCCGCGCGTGGCCAGGCAGTTCAGCGAGCCGGGGCCGTAGAAGTAGATCGCGGTCTCGAAGCCCTTCCGCAGCGCGCGGGTCGCCTGCAGGATCGCCACGAAGCTCACCGATGACTCGTGCGCGATGCCGTGCACGAGGGTGAAGTAGGTTTCGCCGTTCTCCGCCTGGTAGTCCGGGAAGACCTTGGTCCCGCCGTAGAGGTTCGAACCCTGCGGCAGCGACGGGTGCGGGATCTCGTCGAGGCTGGTCTTCTCGGTGTCGGTCAGCTCTGCCATCGGTCATTTCCCTTTCTTCGGTCCGTAAAGCACTTCGAACGTGCTCCGGAAAACGTGGCGGGCCAGCTCGCCGTCGCCGGTCACCGCGGTCAGCTTGGCGAGTTCGCCGGCGTGGTCGCCCCACGGCTCGTCGGAGGCGAACAGCACCCGGTCGTGCCCGATCCCGCGCCGGGAGATCTCGTCGGCGAGCCAGCGCGGGGTGAAGCCGATCGCCCAGGAAAGGTCGGTGTAGACCTGTTTCCCGGCGGCGATCCAGTCGAAGAAGCGGCCGCCGACGAGCTTGATGTGCCCGCTCATGCCGCCCCCGAAGTGCACGAGGTGCAGCTTCACGTCGCCGGCGTAGGCCTCGACGAGCTTGCCCACCTCGTCGATGTCCGACGCGGCGCCGGGCGAGGTGTGCACGTGGACCACGAGGTCGTGCTCCCGGGCGGTGGCGAAGACCCGGTCGAGCTGCGGCCGGCAGGCGGGGTCGCTCGCGCGGCCGCCAAGCAGGAAGCTCAGCTTCAACGCCCGCACACCGGGCTCGCCTGCGAGAGCCAGTGCCGCGTCGGTCAACGCGGCGTCCTCGGGTCGCGGCGAAACCCACAGCGCGGCGCTGATCCGGTCGTCCTTCGCCGCGGCTTCGACGCACAACTCGTTGAAGGAGAACGCGACGGCCGGGTCGGGGACGCCGTAGTTCGGGATCACCAGCGCGCGTTCGGTGCGCTCGCGGTCCATGTCGGCCAGCAGCTCGCCGATCGTCGCGCGCGAGCCGATGGCCGGCGCGACCGGCGGGCCGCCGTAGAACGGGTACGCGGGCAGCACCCCGAGGTGGCGGTGCGCGTCGGTGATCCAGCCGCCGGCCATCACGCCACCGTCCTCGGCGCGACCCAGTCCTCGTCGCGGGGATAGGTGGCGACGGGCGTGCCGGAGATCCAGCGGACGTCGGCCGCGCGCTCCCCCGCGACGATGCGCCGGGCCAGGTACTCCGCGTCCGCGGCGACGCCGCAGAACCGGCCGGAGCCCCAGGTGTGCTGCCACGGCAGGCCGAGGAAGAACAGGCCGGGGCAGCTCGTGACGCCGCGGCGGTGGGTCGGGTAGCCCTTGCCGTCGAACACCGGGACGTCGATCCAGCGGTGGTCCCGGCCGTAGCCGGTGCTCCACACGACGGCGGAAAGCCTTGCCGCGTCAAGGGTTCGCGGTCCGCCCGGCGGCCGCCACACCGGGACGTAACGGGCCTCCTCCGGCGCGTCGGCACGCTGGGCGGTGATGTACTGGTCGATGGAGTCCTTGATCCCCTCGGACACGGCGTCGGCGGCGTCGAGGTTGCCGCGCAGGTCGTCGGCGAAGGCCAGCTCGTCCCGGCGGACCGCGGTGAGCCGGCCGTAGAGCTCCATGCCGTCGCGGGCGAAGGCGCGCAGGTCGATGTCGTGCCCGCCGTCGCGGCCGGTCACGTAGTGGTTGGCGCGGAAGCGGACCGCGTCGGCGTCGGCGAACTCGTCGATGCCCCGGGCGTAGTAACCCATTTCGTCGAGCCAGGCGACCACGTCACGGCCGCGGTACCGGCGTGCGACCCGCGGCGCGGACCCGACCGCGAGGTGCACCCGCCGCCCGGCGAGGTGCAGGTCCTCCGCGATCTGGCAGCCGGACTGCCCGGTGCCGACCACCAGCACCTCGCCCTCGGGCAGCTGCGCCGGGTTGCGGTACTCCGACGAGTGCAGCTGCACGACGTCGTCCGGCAGCCGCTCGGCCAGGCGCGGGGTCAGCGGCACCTGGTACGGGCCGGTGGCCAGCACGACGTGGTCAGCGGTCAGCTCGCCCGCCGTGGTGGTGAGCCGGAAACCGCCGCCCGGCAGCTGCCGCAGCCGGGTCGCCTCGACCCCCTCGGCCAGCGGGACGTCGAACGAGCGCCGGTACTCCTCCAGGTACTCGACGATCTCGTCGCGCACCATGAAGCCCTCGGGATCGTCGCCCTGATAGGGGAACCCGGGCAGCCGGCATTGCCAGTTGGGGGTCACCAGGCAGAAGCTGTCCCAGCGGCGGGCCCGCCATTCGTGCCCGGCGCGCTCGCGTTCGAGCACCAGATGCCCGACCCCGGCCTCGGCCAGGCAATGGGACATCGAGAGCCCCGCCTGGCCACCGCCGACCACGACCACCGGCCGATGCAGGCCGTCCAGCTGGAAATTCATGGGACTCAGTGCACCGGCGGACGATTTCCGAACCGTTTCACCCGGAACACGGCGGTGTTACCAGACTCGCCCTGGGTAACGGTTGGCCACACCCAGCGTTAACATCATTTCCGTTGCCGGACAACGAAAACGGCCCCTCCGCTGCGACGGAAGGGCCGTTTTCGAGAGGGCGGTTACGGGCGGGGCCCGACGACCTCCGAGCCCGCGGTGACCGTGATCGCCATCGCCGGGCAGGAGTCCGCGGCGTCGAGCACGGTCTCGTCCGGCTCGACGGTTTCGGCGCGGGTGCGCGCGGTCGCGCCTTCCAGCTCGAAGACCTCGGGCATCAGCGACGCGCACATCCCGGAACCGATACAGGTGTGTTCGTCGACCTCGACGTGCCAAGCCATCGTGTCACCATCCGATCGGCATCGACCGCGCTCCGCGGACGAGCATCTGGGTTTTCCACACGATATCGCCTGCCACGTGCAAGCCCGGCATTTCCCGCGTGAGCGCCTTGAGCGCCTCCTGCAGTTCCAGCCGGGCGAGCGGCGCGCCGAGGCAGTGGTGCACGCCGTGGCCGAAGCCGAGGTGGTGGTTGTCCTCGCGGGCGAGCACCAGCCCCTCGGCGTCGGTGAACTGGAGCCGGTCGCGGTTCGCCGCGCCCATCGCGACGAGCACCGGCTCGCCCGCCCGCACCAGGACGTCGCCGACCTGGACGTCCTCGGTGGCGTACCGGGCGAACCCGGCGCCGGCACCGAGCGGCACGAACCGCAGCAGCTCCTCGACGGCGGACGGGATCAGCTCCGGCTCGGCGCACAGCCGCGCCCACTGCCCGGGCTCGTCCAGCAGCGCGTAGACGAAGTTCGGGATCTGGCTCGCCGTGGTCTCGTGCCCGGCCACCAGGATGCCGACGCACATGTCCACCAGCTCCAGCTCGCTGAGCCGGTCCTTTTCGTCGCGCGCCGAGATGAGCGCGGACATCAGGTCGTCCTGCGGCTCGGCGCGGTGCTCCGCGATCAGCCCGGCCATGTAGGCGCGCAGCTCCTCGCGGTTGCGCTCGGCCTCCTCCGCGGTGAGCCCGCTGGTGGTCAGCGCGGCGTCGCTCCACACGCGGAAGCGCGGCCGGTCGGCGGTCGGGACACCGAGCAGCTCGCAGATCACGGCGACCGGGATCGGCAGTGCGTAGAGGTCGACCAGGTCGGCCGGCTGCCCGGCGGCCTTCATGTCCTCGATCAGGCTCTGGGCCAGCTCGGCCACCCGCGGGCGCAGCAGCTCGACGCGGCGCATGGTGAACGCCTTCGCGACCAGCGTGCGCAGGCGGGTGTGGTCCGGCGGGTCCATCATCAGGATGCCGCCGGTGCGCCGGTGCTCGGCCATCCGCGGCTCGTCCTTGTGCTCGGCCATCGCGCGGGAGAACCGGCGGTCGCCCAGTACCAGGCGGGCGTCGGCGTACTTCGTGGCCAGCCAGGAGTCCTCGCCGTGCGGCATGCGGACCCGGACCATGCCCTCGGCCTCGCGGGCGGCCGCGTAGGCCTCGTTGAGGGCCAGCCCCGCTTCCTCGTTGAACGGGTAGGCGAGCGGTTCGGTGTGTGTGGTGGTCATGCGGAGAACTCCCGATCTGCTGGAAAGTCCGGTTTGTAAGCGCCTGCTTACAACGCTACCGATGGTGACGCAGCGCGTCAATGCGCTCACCGCCCGCAGGCCGGTTAACCTCGTCGCGAACGGAGGCGGTATGACCGGAGAGCAGCAGGCCCGCAAGCGGGACGCCGCGGCGACGAAGGCCGCCCTGCTGGACGCGGCCGAGGAGCTGTTCGCCGAGCGCGGCTTCGATCGCACGACGGTGCGGGACATCGCGGCGCGGGCGGGCGTGAACCAGGCACTGCTGTTCCGCTACTTCGGGTCGAAGGAGTCCCTGTTCGGCGTCGTGCTGGCTCGCGGCGGGCTGGCCCAGCTGCAGGCGACGCCGCCGGAGCAGCTCTTCGAAGCGACGCTGCGGTCGCTGCTCGAGCCGCTCGGCGACGGCGCCTCCCACCGGTCGCTGGAGACCTACCTGCGCTCGACCGGCAGCAGCGGCGCGGGCACCGCGATGCGCGAGCAGGTCGGCGAGGAGTACGCCCGCGTGCTCACCACCCTCACCGACCAGCCGGACGCGAAGCTGCGCGCGGACCTCGCACTGGCGTGGCTGCTGGGCATCGGCCTGGTCCGCTCGGTGACCGGCAAGGAGCCACTGGCGAGCGCCGACCCCGACGACATCGTCCGCCTCATCCGGCCGGCCGTGCAGACCCTGCTGGAGCGCAACGGATAGCCCGTTGGCGCTCCTTTGTCCGGACCGTGCTCCCCCACCGTGGCTCTAAGGTTCCGGGCATGACGCCGTTCCCGCCCGCCACCACCGAGACCGAGTTCGACCGGCTGACCCGCGCCGGCCTGCTGCCCCCGGTGCGGGCGCTCCTGAACTCCCTCGGCGTCCACGATGAGGCGGAACCGTTCGCCGACGGTTCGCTGCCGGTGTACGCCGTGGGTGCGGGCCTCGTGCTGACGCCTGCCCATCCCGACACCGCGCGTCGTCCAGGCTGGTGAGCACGACGGCTGGGGTTACGTGCTGATGGACCGGCTCCCCGGCGTCACGCTCAAGGAGGCCTGGCCACAGCTGTCCACAGAGGACAAGTCCGCGCTGGCCCCGCGGCTCGGCGAGGCACTGGCCGCGCTGCACAGCCTGGACGACCCCGCGCTGACCGTCCTCGGCCCGAAGAGCTGGAGCGCTTTCCTTACCCGGCAACGTGATCAGGCGCTCGAACATCACCGCGCCACGAAGCTGGACGAGCATTGGCTGGCGCAGATCCCAGCATTCCTGGACGCGGTGGACCTCGGCGAGCCCGCGACCGTTCCGCTGCACACCGAGTTCATGCGCGACCACCTGATGGTCACCCCCGGCAGCTGGGAGCTCACCGGCCTGTTCGACTTCGAACCCGCCATGCGAGGCGCCGCGGAGTACGAGTTCGTGGGCGCGGGCCTGTTCGTCTCGGGCGGCGACGCGGGCTTCCTGCGCCGGCTGCTCCTGGCGTACGGCTACCGCCCGGACGACCTCGGCGAGGAGTTCGCCCGCCGGTGCCTGGCGTACGCGCTGCTGCACGTGTACAGCAACTTCCGCTGGTACCTCGACGTCCTGCCCGCCCCGCCCGAGCCGACGCTCGACGCACTCGCCACGACCTGGTGGGGCACCGCCTGCCAGCGGCACGCCGTTAAGGACTCCTTACCTACCTTCAAGGTAGGTAAGGAGTCCTTAACGGCTATCGGCGCAAGCCCCGCCGCAACAGCTCGGCCAGGTGCACGGCGCGGCGGCCCGACTCCTGCTCGATCTGCGTGCGGCAGCTGAACCCGTCGGAGAGCACCACGGTGGAGTCAGCCGTCGCACGCAGCGCGGGCAGCAGCCGGTCCTCCGCGACCGCGAGCGACACGTCGTAATGCCCCCGTTCGAAGCCGAAGTTGCCCGCCAGCCCGCAACAGCCGGAGTCCAGCGTCGTGTTGCGGACGCCCGCGGCGGCCATCGCGGCCTCGTCGGCGGCGAAGCCGAGCACGGCGTGCTGGTGACAGTGCACCTGCGTGACCGTCTCGACGTCCAGCGACGCTTCGAGCGGCTTCGGCGCGTCGGCCAGCAGTTCGGCGAACGTCCGGGTGCGCGAGGCCAGCAGCTCCGCCGTCGCGTCGCCCGGCAGCAGCGCGGCCAGGTCGCCGCGGAACAGCGCGGTGCAGCTGGGCTCCAGCCCGGCGACCTCGTACCCGGCTTCGAGGTACGGCCGCAGCACTTCGAGCGTCTGCCGCAGCACCCGCTTGGCCACGTCCAGCTGGCCGGTCGAGACCCAGGTCAGTCCACAACAGACACCCCGGTCCGGCAGCACCACGTCGTAACCCGCGGCGGTGAGCACCTCCGTGGCGGCGTCGAGCACGTCGGGCGTGAGGTAGTTGTTGAACGAGTCCGGCCACAGCACGACCGGCCGCGGCCCCGTGGCGCTGCGTTCGATCACACTGCGTCGCAAGTCCTTGCGCGCCTTAGTGAACGGCACGGCCGCGAACGCAGGCAGTTCCCGCTCCTTCGCGAGCCCGCCCAGCCGTTTCACCGCGGCGGCGGCCCAGCGGCGACGCGAGACGAAGTTCGCCACGCGCGGCGCGAGCGCGGCCCCGCGCAGCCACAGCGGCAGCCAGCCCATCGAGTAGTGCGAGGCCGGGCGGACGCGGCCGCGGTAGTGCTGGTGCAGGAACTCCGCCTTGTAGGTGGCCATGTCGACGTCGACCGGGCAGTCCGACAGGCAGCCCTTGCAGGACAGGCACAGGTCCAGCGCCTCGGCGACCTCGCCGGAGCGCCAGCCGTCCTTGATCACCTCGCCGTTGACCATCTCGGCGAGCAGGTGCGCGCGCCCGCGCGTGGAGTGCTTCTCCTCGCGGGTGGCGCGGTAGCTCGGGCACATCACGCCCGGGCCGGTCGTGTTGCGGCACTTGCCGACGCCGACGCAGCGGCGCATCGCCTGCCCGAAGCTGCCCTGGTCCTCGGGGTAGCCGAGCACAGTGACGTCTTCGAGGGCCAGCGGAGCGCGGCGCACCCGCAGGTCGGCGTCCACCGGCCGCGGGTCGACCAGGATGCCCGGGTTCATCCGGCCGCCGGGGTCGAAGATCGCCTTGAACCGGCGGAACAACGCGAGCATTTCCGGGCTGTACATGCGTGACAGCAGCTCCGAACGGGCCTGCCCGTCGCCGTGCTCGCCCGAGAGCGAGCCGCCGTGCGCCGCGACGAGGTCCGCGGCCTCCTCGACGAAACCGCGGAAGTCCGCGATGCCGGGCGGCGACAGCAGGTCGAAGTCGAGGCGCAGGTGCAGGCAGCCCTCGCCGTAGTGGCCGTAGACCACGCTCTGGCGGCCGTAGCGGGCCATCAGCTCCTTGAACCCGCGCAGGTACGAGCCGAGCCGCTCGGGCGGAACCGCCGCGTCCTCCCAGCCCGGCCAGGCCTCCGAGCCGTCCGCGAGGCGCGTCGCCAGGCCCGCGCCCTCCTCTCGGATGCGCCACAGCCGGCGTTGCGCCGCCGGGTCGTCGAGCACTACCGAGCCGGTCAACGCGGAGTCCAGCGAAGCCGCCAGCTCACGGGCCCGCGCGGCGGCCTCGGCCGGGGACTCGCCCGCCAGCTCGACGAACAGCCACGCGCCGCCCGGCGGCAGGCCGTCCGCGCGGCCGGGCTCCAGCAGCGCGACGAGCTGGGCGTCCACGCCCTCGACGGTCAGCGGCGACCACGGCAGGATCTCCGGCACCGCGTCGGCCGCCGCGATGTCCGAGGCGAAGCCGAGCACGGCCAGCACCCGGTGCCGGGGCAGCTCGGCGAGCGCGACGGTCGCCTCCAGCACCGTCACGCAGGTGCCCTCGCTGCCGACCAGTGCCTTGGCGACGTCGAAGCCGTTCTCCGGCAACAGGTGCTCCAGGCCGTAGCCGGACACGCGGCGCGGCCAGGTCGACAGCTCCTTGCGCAGCAACGCGAGGTTGTCGCGCACCAGCGCGCGCAGCTCGGTGAACACCCGGCCCTCGGTGCCCGGCCGCGCCGCGCGTTCGTCCACTTCGGACGGTGAAGTCGGGCCGACGGTGAGCCGTGTGCCGTCGTAGAGCAGCACGTCCAGCTCACGCACCACGTCGACGGTCCGGCCCCAGGCCACGGAGTGCGAGCCGCACGCGTTGTTGCCGATCATGCCGCCGAGCGTGCAGCGGCTGTGCGTGGACGGGTCGGGCCCGAACCGCAGGCCGTGCGGCGCGGCGAGCGCCTGCAGGTCGTCGAGCACGGTGCCGGGCGCGACCCGCGCGAGCCGGGCGGCGGGGTCGAGCCAGCGGACGCCGTGCACGTGCCGGGAGGTGTCCACGATGATGCCCGGGCCGCACGAGTTGCCCGCGACGCTCGTGCCGCCGCCGCGCGCCACCACCGGCGCGCCCCGCTCACGCGCCGCCGCGACGGCGGCGACCACGTCGTCCACCGTCTCCGGCAGGACCACGCCGAGCGGCACGTGGCGGTAGTTGGACGCGTCGGTGGTGTACAGCGCGAGCGTGGCGGTGTCGGTGAGGATCTCCACACCCCCATTCAAGACACCCGGTCAGACCGCCGCCGTACGCACCCCGTCCAGACGCCGCCCGGACCGCGCGGCGGCCTCCGCCAGCGGCGTCGTGCCGCGAGCGGCGGAATCGGACAACAGCGCCGAGACCACGTCGCCGACCGCCGCCACCCGCGCGGACGCCGCGGCGTGATCCAGGCCCTCGACCTCCCGCGCCACGGTGTAGACGACACCGCCGGCGCTCGCCACGTAGTCGGGCACCCAGACGATGCCGCGAGCGGCGAGCGCGTCGGCCACACCGTCGTCGACCAGCTGATTGTTGGCCGGGCCGACGATGAGCGGCGCGTTGAGCGCGGTGCCCGCGTCGAGCACCCCGCCGACGGCCGCTGGCACCAGGATGTCGGCGTCGAGCGCGAGCGCTCGGGCGGGCTCGGCCCAGCCGTAGCCGAGGTGACGGGCGTCGGCGCGGGCCTGCTCGGTCACGTCGGACACGGTCACCTCGGCGCCGTCGGCGGCCAGCCCGCTCGCGACCAGCCGCCCGACCGAGCCGAACCCGCACACCACCACCCGGCGGCCGGCCGGGTCCGGGGTGCCGAACACCGCCCGGGACGCGGCCCGCAGCGCGGCGAGCACCCCGTGAGCGGTCGGGCCGCTGGAAGAGCCGATGCCGCCCGCGGACTCGGGCACGCAGAACGCGGACGCGCCGTGCTCGCGCAGCACCAGCATGTCCTCGGGGCCGGTGCCGACGTCGGGCCCGGCGAGGTACTGCCCGTCGAACGAGGCGATCAGCTCGGCGTGGTCGAGCAGCACGGCGTGCCGCCGGTCCGCATCGAGCTGCTGCCCGGGACGCAGAGCGATCACGCTCTTGGCGCCGCCGAAGTCCATGCCCGCGACGGCGCACTTGCCCGTCATCGCGGCCGAGAGCCGCAGCACGTCGCGCTCGGCCTCGTCCAGGCTGTTGTAGGCCTTCAGCCGGCAGCCGCCGAGCGCGGGCCCGAGCGCCGTCGAGTGGACCGCGACCATCGTGGTGACGCCGGAGCGGCGGCCGCGGCGGACCACGAGCCGTTCGTGGTCCCAGGGCAGGGTGTGGACGGTCATCGGGGTCCCCTTCCGCATGTCTGACGCTGTCTTCCTGGCGAAGTTAGAGTCATGAACAGCAACTTCGGGGAGATGGCGAACATAATTCGGTGACGGAGGCGACGAGGACATGCTGGACGAACTTGATTCGGCGATCGTGCGCCTGCTGCAGGAGGACGCGCGGCAGACCAACCGGGACATCGCGCGGAAGGTCGGCATCGCGCCGTCGACCTGCCTGGAGCGCACGCGGCTGCTGCGCGAGCGCGGGGTGATCCGGGGCTACCACGCCGACGTCGACCTGCCGAGCCTCGGCCGCTCGGTGCAGGCCATGGTGTCCGCGCAGGTGCGCCCGCTCAGCCGGGCGGTGATCGACGCGTTCCAGCGGTCGATGGCGGAGCGGCCGGAAGTGCTTTCGGTGTTCGTGGCGGCGGGCAGTGACGATTTCCTCATCCACGTCGCCGTGCGCGACATCGATCACCTGCACGCTTTCCTGACCGACCGGCTCGCCCTGCGCAAGGAGGTGGTCGGGTTCCGCAGTTCGATCATCTTCCGGCATCTGCGCAAGCCGATCGTGGAGGAGCTGCCCGTCGGCCGTGGAGTGGGTACCCCCTAGAAAACTCGACATCACCCCAGAGAACACCGGAAATACCCGGCTTCACGCGGTGTCGGAGCGAAACTGTCGGTGGTCTTTGTTCTACTGGACCACGAAAGCGAGGTACCGCCATGACTGTCGAACTGACAGACACCGAACTGAAGGACATCGAACTGAATCATCGCGAGCGGGCCACCCTGGCCGCGGCGGCCGCCGGCCGCGCGCAGATCAGCTGCAGCTGCGAGCCCGACCTGTTCGTCGACGGCCTGAGCTGCTGCGACCAGGGCGCCGTCCGCCGGCTGCTCCGGCTGGGCCTGCTCGAACCCGCCTCGGCCGGTGCGCACGGGGACCGGGTGCCGGCCGTGCTGACCGCCGCCGGAATGGTGGCCTTGAACGAGCAGGGCGCGATCGTGGCCGCCTAGGACCCGCGCCGAGCGGACGCACCGGGAAACGCGCAGGAAAACGCGCCCGGAACGCGCCGGGAAAACGGTCCAGGGAAATGGGCCGGGAGAACCCGGGGAAACCCTCGGGAAAAACCCGTTGCCGCTGTGCCCGGCACCCGGGAGCATCGTTCGGATGGACGTGTTCCTGGAGACCGAGCGGCTGATTCTGCGCCGCTTCACCCGCGATGACGCGGATCTGCTGTTCGACCTCTACAACGACCCCGCCGTGATGCGTTATCTCAATGGCGGCGCGCCGGCCGACCGTAACGAGATCACCGCACTTGATCTCCCCGCATTCCTGGGTTACTACCCGCGTTTCCCCGGTTACGGCTTCTGGGCAGCACTCGACCGGGCAGCACTCGACCAGGAGTCACGCGGCTTCCTGGGCTGGTTCCACTTCCGCCCACAACCGGACGACCCGCTGGACGAACCCGAACTCGGCTACCGCCTGCACCGCGCGGCCTGGGGCCGCGGCTACGCGACGGAAGGCTCCCGCGCCTTGCTGGCGAAGGGTTTCACGGACCTGGGCGCGAGCCGCGTCACCGCCGCCACCCTCACCGCGAACCTGGGCTCACGCCGCGTCCTGGAGAAGATCGGGCTACGCCACCTGCGCACCACCCCGGCCGACGAGCACGACACCGCCGAAGGCGCCGAACGCGGGGTGCGCGAGTACGCCATCACCCGCGCCGAATGGGCCGCACTGCAACAGTGACCGCCGCCGCCCTGACGCGCCGCGCCCCGCCCCTTCGCCTCGCCTCGCCTCGCCGAATGCGCCCCAATGTGGCGTTCGGTGCGTCCAGCGCACCGAACGCCACATTGGGTGCGTCCAACGCAACCAACGCCACATTGGGGCGGTTCAGACCGAGCGCACCCATTCCTCCCCCAGCCGGGTCAGTACCGCCTCGCCGCCGGTGAGGTCCGCGAGCCAGGCGGCGAACGGCTCCTCCTCACCCACGCCGAGGCCGACCGCGAAGTGGGCAGTGGCGTCGAAGCGGGTCTCCTTCACCGTGTACGACGACGAGCGCAGGTCGTTCTCCATGCGGCCCGCGCGGGTGTAGTCGACCTCGACGTCGACGAGGCGCAGCCGCCGGTACTCGACAACACCGACCGCGTCCAAGGCCTCCGACACCGCCTGCCCGTACGCGCGGATCAAGCCGCCCGCGCCCAGCAGCACCCCGCCGAAGTGACGGGACACCACCGCGACCGTGTCCGTGACCGCGCGCCGCCGCAGTACCTCCAGCATCGGGATGCCCGCGGTGCCGGCGGGTTCGCCGTCGTCGCTGGAGCGCTGGGTCCGGCCGTCCGGGCCGAGGACAAAGGCGTGACAGTGGTGCCGCGCCGCCGGTTCGGCCTTGCGCCGGGCCGCGATCGCCTCGCGCGCGGCGGCTTCGCCGGCCACCGGGGCGAGGGCGCAGAGGAAGCGGGAGCGCCGGATCTCGATCTCGTGCAGTCCCGGACTCGGCACGGAGAGATAACGATCAGTCATCGACAGCTCGCCTCATGCGACCAGTCAACCACCCGGGCCGCCCGGCCGGACACCAGGTCGCAGCGGCGTTTTGCCTGGTCAGCGGCGGTGTCGTCCGGACGTCGGGAGAGAAAGCCCGACATATGGGAGTACCCCGGGGGGCGTCAACGTAAGCGTGGCATTTCCCACCCGGGCGCGACGACGTATGTCGATTACAGCGAATTCACACTATCGTCATAAGACCCGGCGAACCCGGGAGTACCACCACGCGCCCGGCCCGCCCCCCACCACACCGGCTGACCGCACCAGCGCGTGGGCTGCACCGACCAGTGTCCGGCCGCCCAACGGCGTGTGGCCCATGAATTACCCGCAGCCCGATCGACGACGATCGGGCTGGGCCGTCCCGCCTGGACTCTTCCATCGAGAAGAGCAACGGGCGCGCTCGCGGGAGATTCGTTCCCTCTCGACTCTGTTCTCGACTGACCATCGCGGTTCCGGACCACTTCGTTAACCGGTTCAGTGTCGAACCACCCGATGGAGTGAGTACCGGGCGCGCCAACGCCCTGGGAGGCGGCCAGCCGTGACCCACCGTGCCAGTTCCGGTTCCAGCACACCGGCCCTCGCGGGTCTGTACGACCCTTCTTACGAGCACGACGCCTGTGGCGTCGCGTTCGTCGCCGACCTCGCCGGTCGCCGAGATCATCAGATCGTGGCGAAAGCCTTGGTCGCGCTCAGGAATCTGGAGCATCGCGGGGCGCGTGGCGCCGAACCCGACACCGGCGACGGCGCCGGTCTGCTGATCCAGGTGCCCGACGCGTTCTACCGTGAGGTCGCCGGCTTCACGCTGCCCGAAGAGGGCGCTTACGCCGTCGGTACCGCTTTCCTGCCCCAGGACGAAAAACGCCGCGGTCACGCCATGACCACCATCGAGCGGATCGCCGCCGAGGAGGACATGCGCGTGGTGGGCTGGCGCGAGCTGCCCGTCGACACCGCGCACTGCGGGCCCACCGCGGCCGAGACCATGCCGCACTTCACGCAGCTCTTCCTGGCCGGGCGCCGTCAGAACCGCGAGGGCCTCGCCCTGGAGCGCGCCGCCTTCTGCGTGCGCAAGCGCGCCGAGCACGAGCTCGTGGAAGACGACGTCTACTTCCCCTCCCTGTCCTCGCGCACGATCGTCTACAAGGGAATGCTCACCGAGGGCCAGGTCGAGCGGTTCTTCCTCGACCTGACCGACGAGCGCGTGACGAGCGCCATCGGCCTGGTGCACTCCCGCTTCTCCACCAACACCTTCCCGTCGTGGCCGCTCGCGCACCCGTACCGGTACGTGGCACACAACGGCGAAATCAACACCCTCAAGGGCAACCGCAACTGGATGGACGCCCGCGAAGCGCTGCTGGAGACGGATCTCGTCCCCGGCGACCTCAAGCGCGTCTACCCGGTGATCACCCGCGGGGCCAGCGACTCCGCCTCGTTCGACGAGGTGCTCGAACTCCTGCACCTCGGCGGGCGGTCGCTGCCGCACTCCGTGCTGATGATGATCCCGGAAGCCTGGGAGAACCACCAGGAAATGGACCCCGCGCGACGGGCGTTCTACGAGTTCCACTCCACGCTGATGGAGCCGTGGGACGGCCCCGCGCTGGTGGCGTTCACCGACGGCACGCAGATCGGCGCGGTGCTCGACCGCAACGGCCTGCGCCCCGGCCGCTACTGGGTGACCGACGACGGCCTCGTCGTGCTCGCCAGTGAGGTCGGCGTGCTGGAGCTGGACCAGTCCACGATCATCCGCAAGGGGCGGCTGGAGCCGGGCCGGATGTTCCTCGTCGACACGGCCGAGGGCCGGATCGTCGAGGACGAGGAGATCAAGGGCGAGCTGGCCACCGCGCACCCGTACGACGAATGGGTCGACGCCGGGCTGCTGCGCCTGGAAGACCTTCCCGAGCGCGACCGCGAAGTACCGCTGCACGCCGCGCTCGTCCGGCGCCAGCAGTCCTTCGGCTACACCGAAGAAGAGCTGGAAACCATCCTCGAGCCGATGGCCCGCACCGGCGCGGAGCCGGTCGGCTCGATGGGCAACGACTCGCCGCTCGCGCCGCTCTCGTCGCGCTCGCGGCCGCTGTTCGACTACTTCATCCAGCTCTTCGCCCAGGTGACGAACCCGCCGCTGGACTCCATCCGGGAAGAGCTGATCACGGCGCTCGGCACGCAGATCGGCGCGGAGCCGAACTTGCTCGAAGCCGGCGCCGCGTCGTGCCGCCGCATCGTGCTGCCGTTCCCCGTGCTGGACAACGACCAGCTGGCGAAGCTGGTGCACGTCAACGACGACGGCACGCTGCCGGAGTTCCAGGCTGTCACCGTGCTCGGCCGCTACAACGTGCACGGCGGCGGCGAAGCGCTTGTGCAGCGGCTCGACGAGATCCGCAGCGAGGTGTCCGAGGCGATCGAGGACGGCGCGCGGCTGATCGTGCTGTCCGACCGCGGCGTCGACGAGAACCACGCCGCGATCCCGTCGCTGCTGCTCACCGGCGCGGTGCACCACCACCTGGTCCGTGAGAAGACACGCACGCAGGTCGGCCTCATCGTCGAGGCGGGCGACGCGCGCGAGGTGCACCACATCGCGCTGCTCGTCGGCTACGGCGTGGCCGCGGTGAACCCGTACCTGGCGATGGCGACGGTCGAGGAAATGGCGCACCAGGGCCTGATCCCGGGCGTCACCGGCAAGCAGGCGACCACGAACCTGATCAAGGCGCTGGGCAAGGGCGTGCGGAAGACGATGTCCAAAATGGGCGTCTCCACCGTCGCTTCCTACACCGGCGCGCAGATCTTCGAGGCGGTCGGGCTGGGCGCCGAGGTCGTCGACACCTGTTTCACCGGCACCACCTCGCGGCTCGGCGGCATCGGGTTCGACACGATCGCCGACGAGGTCGAACAGCGCCACCGCCGGGCCTTCCCGGCCGACGGCGTCCGCCCGAGCCACCGCGAGCTGGAGACCGGCGCGGACTACCAGTGGCGCCGCGAAGGCGAGCCGCACCTGTTCAACCCGCAGACCGTTTTCAAGCTGCAGCACTCCACTCGCAGCGGGAAGTACGAGGTCTTCAAGGAGTACACGAAGGCCGTCAACGACCAGTCGGAGAAGCTGCAGACGCTGCGCGGGCTGTTCGACTTCAAGTACGGCGACCGGACGCCGGTGCCGATCGAAGAGGTCGAGCCGGTGTCGGAGATCGTCAAGCGGTTCGCCACCGGCGCCATCTCCTACGGCTCGATCTCGATGGAGATGCACCAGACGCTGGCCATCGCGATGAACCGGATCGGCGGCAAGTCGAACACCGGCGAGGGCGGCGAGGACGCCGAACGGCTTTACGACCCCGAACGGCGCTCCGCCGTGAAGCAGGTCGCCAGCGGCCGGTTCGGCGTGACGAGCGAATACCTGGTCAACGCCGACGACATCCAGATCAAGATGGCGCAGGGCGCGAAGCCCGGCGAGGGCGGGCAGCTGCCCGGCACGAAGGTGTACCCGTGGATCGCGAAGACGCGGTACTCGACGCCGGGCGTCGGCCTGATTTCCCCGCCGCCGCACCACGACATCTATTCGATCGAAGACCTCGCCCAGCTGATCCACGACCTGAAGAACGCCAACCCGGCCGCGCGCATCCATGTGAAGCTCGTGTCCGAGGTCGGCGTCGGCACGGTCGCGGCCGGTGTGTCCAAGGCGCACGCGGACGTCGTGCTGATCTCCGGCCACGACGGCGGGACGGGCGCTTCGCCGCTGTCGTCCATCAAGCACGCGGGCGGCCCGTGGGAGCTGGGCCTGGCCGAAACGCAGCAGACGCTGCTGGCCAACCGGCTGCGCGACCGGATCGTGGTGCAGACCGACGGCCAGCTCAAGACCGGCCGTGACGTGATGATCGCCGCGCTGCTCGGCGCCGAGGAGTTCGGCTTCGCGACCGCGCCGCTGGTGGTTTCGGGCTGCGTCATGATGCGCGTCTGCCACCTCGACACCTGCCCGGTGGGCGTCGCGACGCAGAACCCCAAGCTGCGCGAGAAGTTCAGCGGCAAGGCCGAGTACGTGGTGAACTTCTTCCAGTTCATCGCGCAGGAGGTCCGGGAGTACCTGGCGGAGCTGGGTTTCCGGTCCATCGCCGAGGCCGTGGGCCACGCCGAGGTGCTCGACAAGCGCCAGGCCGTCGACCACTGGAAGGCGGCCGGGCTCGACCTGTCGCCGATCTTCCACGTGCCGGAGCTGGCCCCGCGGGCGGCGCGGCACCAGCAGGTGGCGCAGGACCACGGGCTGGACAAGGCGCTCGACAACACGCTGATCCAGCTGGCCGAGGGCGCGCTGTCCTCGGGTGACAAGGTGCGGCTGGAACTGCCGGTGCGCAACGTCAACCGCACCGTCGGCACCATGCTCGGCTCCGAGCTGACGAAGAAGTGGGGCGGCGAGGGCCTGCCGGACGACACCATCGACGTCACCTTCACCGGCACCGCGGGCCAGTCGTTCGGCGCGTTCGTGCCGAAGGGCATCACGCTGCGGCTCTACGGCGACGGCAACGACTACGTCGGCAAGGGCCTCTCCGGCGGACGGCTCGTCGTGCGCCCCGACAAGACCGCAGTGATCGCCGCCGAGGACCACATCATCGCGGGCAACGTGATCGGCTACGGCGCCACCAGCGGTGAGATCTTCATCCGCGGCAAGGCCGGCGAGCGGTTCTGCGTGCGCAACTCCGGCGCGCTGGCCGTCGTCGAGGGCGTCGGCGACCACGGCGTCGAATACATGACGGGCGGCCGGGTCGTGGTGCTCGGCGGCGTCGGGCGCAACTTCGCGGCCGGCATGTCCGGCGGCATCGCGTACGTGCTGGACCTGCCGGTGCACCGGGTGAACCCGGAGATGGTCGACATCGACCCGCTCGACTCCGAGGACGCCGACTTCCTGCGCGAAACCGTCGAAAAGCATTACAACGAAACGGAATCCGCGGTCGCGCGCGAGCTGCTCGCCGACTGGGACGCCGCCGTCGACCGGTTCGGCAAGGTCATGCCGAAGGACTACAAGCGTGTGCTCGCCGCTCAGGTGCAGGCGGAGCGGGACGGGCGTGATGTGAACGAGGCGATCATGGAGGCCGCACATGGCTGACCCCAAGGGCTTTATGACCACCACTCGCGAGGAGCCGAAGCGCCGTCCGGTCGATCTGCGGCTGATGGACTGGCGCGAGGTCTACGAGGACTTCGCGTCGACGAAGCTGGAGAAGCAGGCCGGGCGCTGTATGGACTGCGGCATCCCGTTCTGTCACCAGGGCTGTCCGCTGGGGAACCTGATCCCCGAGTGGAACACCTTGGTGTGGCGGGAAGACTGGCAGGAGGCGGCCGAGCGGCTGCACGCCACCAACAACTTCCCGGAGTTCACCGGCACGCTGTGCCCCGCGCCGTGCGAGACCGCGTGTGTGCTGGGCATCAACGACGACCCGGTGACGATCAAGCGGGTCGAGATCTCCATCATCGACCGGGCCTTCGCCGAAGGCTGGGTCACGCCGCAGGTGCCGGTCACGAAAACGGGCAAGAAGGTCGCTGTGATCGGCTCCGGCCCGTCCGGGCTCGCCGCGGCGCAGCAGCTGACGCGCGCGGGCCACAGTGTGGTGGTCTTCGAGCGGGCCGACAAGATCGGCGGGCTGCTGCGTTACGGCATCCCCGCGTTCAAGATGGAGAAGCACCGGCTCGACCGGCGGATCGAGCAGATGCGGGCCGAGGGCACGGAGTTCCGGACCTCGGTGGACGTCGGCGCCGACCTCACGGTGGACGAGCTGCGGTCGTCCCACGACGCCGTGGTGCTGGCGGGCGGCGCGACGGCGTGGCGCGACCTGCCGATCGACGGCCGCGAGCTGAACGGCATCCACCAGGCGATGGAGTTCCTGCCGCCGGCGAACCGGGTCGCCGCGGGTGAGCTGGACGCGTCGCCGTATTCCGCGGAGGGCCTCGACGTCGTGGTCATCGGCGGCGGTGACACGGGCGCGGACTGCGTCGGCACCTCGCACCGCCAGGGCGCGAAGTCGGTGACACAGCTGGAAATCATGCCGCGGCCGCCGGAGTCGCGCGCGGACGCGCACCCGTGGCCGACGTACCCGATGATCTACCGCGTCTCCTCGGCCCACGAGGAAGGCGGCGAGCGGCTGTATTCGGTGAACACGCAGGAGTTCCTGAGTGACGCCGACGGCCGGGTGCGCGCGCTGAAGCTCGTCGAGGTGCGCAACGAGGGCGGCAAGTTCGTCCCGGTGGAGGGCACCGAGACCGAGCTGCCGGCCCAGCTGGTGCTGCTGGCCATGGGTTTCCTGGGCCCGCAGCGCGAAGGCCTGATCGAGGACCTCGGCGTGGAGCTCGACCCGCGTGGCAATGTCGCGCGGGACAAGGACTTCCGCACGAGCCTCGACAACGTCTTCGTGGCGGGCGACATGGGCCGGGGCCAGTCGCTCATCGTGTGGGCCATCGCGGAGGGCCGCTCCTGCGCCGCCGGCGTCGACGCCTTCCTGACCGGCCGGGGCTTCCTGCCCGCCCCGATCGCCCCGACGGACCGGCCGCTCTCCTGAACCGGCCCCTCTCCTGAACCGGCCGCTCTCCTGAGCTTCGGGCGGGGGCACCAACGCTGTTGCCCCCGCCCGATCTTCTTGCGCCCCAATGGGGTTGTTTCATCGTGGTTGTGGCTGGTGGCGGCGGTGAGGCGAGGTCGTTTCGGTTGGTCTGGCAGGAAGTGGTGGCGGGACGGTGTGGCGTCCCGGGCATGAGTGAAGCCCTCGGCAAGATCGAGATGTGAGTCAACAACCCGCCGAGGGCTTCGACCCCATTTCCTATCAGGTCACCCTTCCCCTGTCGCGACAGACCCTGCAGATGGTCGCCGAGTTGATCCGCACCCGTCGCCGGCAGATGCGGTCGCGGTGGCGTAAAGCCGGCCCTGCCGGGCAGGCGCTGGTGGTGCTGGCGGTGCTGCGCCACGACCAGCGCCTGGCCGACATCAGCGGTGGTAACGGTGTCTCAGCGAGCACGGTGCGGCGCTGGGTGCTGGAAGTCATCACGCTGCTCGCCGCCCGGGCCCGACGGCTGGGACGGGTCCTGCGGCGGCTGGCCGCCCAGGCAGCGGTGGTGGTGCTGGTGGACGGGACGCTGATCCGGACCCGTCGCCGCGCCGGCACCGCCAACCGACCCAATTACAGCGGTAAACACAAACAACACGGGCTGGTGGTGCTCGGGCTGAGCGATGAACAGGGCCGGTTGCTGTGGGTGTCGGCGGTCCTGGCGGGTAAGACCGCCGATATCACCGCTGCACGTCGGTTGCGGGTCCGTGACCGGTTGCATGAGCACGATCTGACCCCGGCCGGCGACAAGGGTTTCCATGGCTGGCACAAAGACGTCCGCGACACCCGCGACTGCTTTCGGTGTGGTGGGTTGTGTGAGCAGATCGTGCTTACGCCGTACAAAGCTCAGGCCAACCGGCCGTTGACGACGGGGCAGAAGCAGGCGAACGCGGCGTTCAGCGGGATGCGCTGTGCGGTGGAGGGTGGCTTCGCCGCCCTGAAAGCTTGGCGGATTTTGACCAAGGTTCGGATGGATGCCCGTCATGTCACGACGTTGGTGCGGGCTCTGCTCGTGCTTGTGGAGCACGAGCAGAGCGTCCGCGACACTGCCCGGCCCGCCGCGGTTTGACGGTTACCACGATCAGTCAACCCAGCCTGACCAGCACAAACCACGATGAAACAACCCCAATGTGGCGTTGGTTGCGTTGGACGCACCCAATGTGGCGTTCGGTGCGTTGAACGCACCGAACGCCACATTGGGGCGCTTCCCGCCGATTACTGAGCGATACGAGGCGTTGGGCTTTTCGGGTGAATTCGCGGCCGAGGTGGCATCCGGACCGCCACCGAGTGCAACCTGGAGAGCAAGGGAGGAACACCGCCGGTCGCCGAGGGGGCTCGGGTGCCGGTGGTGTCCGCCGGCACGGCGGGAACGGGGAGGGGACCCTGGCATGGCTGTCGATCTGACCACCACTCTGGCCTGGACCACGGCGAGCGGCGACGCCGCCACGATGCTCGACGAGCTCCAGCCCAACATCCTGAAGGCACACGCCCGCGACCATCTGTCGGCGCTGTTCCTGCAGTTCGGCGACAAGAAGCACGCCGGCGAGGCGAAGGGTTTCCTGGCGGCGCTGGCGAACCAGCAGATGAAGTCCGCGAAGACGCAGCTGCAGGAGATCAGCACGTTCAAGGCCGCGGGCACCGGGGGGACGCCGTACGTCGGCGTCGGGCTGACCGCCGCGGGGTACCGGGCGCTCGGCGTGAGGCAGGTGCCGCAGGACGAGTCGTTCCTACGCGGCATGCGCGACCCGGCGACGCGGCAGAAGCTCGCCGACCCGCCGCGGTCCACCTTCGATCCCGGCTACCACGGCGAAATCCACGCCGTGGTCCTGATCGGCGACGCCACCGACGGGGCGATGACCGCGCGCCGCAACGAGGTTCTGGCCCTGCTGCCGGATTCCGTCACCGTGCTCGCCGAAGAGGCGGGCCTGGGCCGGACCAACTCGCGCGGCGAGGGCATCGAGCACTTCGGCTACGTCGACGGCCGCAGCCAGCCGCTGTTCCTGGCCGAGGACGTGGACGCGGAGAAGAACTCCACCGACGGCATCAACGTCTGGGACCCGTCGGCCCCGCTCTCGCAGGTGCTGGTGGCCGACGTCGCGGCGCCGGACCCGGCCGTGCACTTCGGCAGCTACTTCGTGTTCCGCAAGCTGGAGCAGAACGTGCGGCGGTTCAAGCAGGCCGAGCTCGACCTGGCCGACACGCTCGGGCTCACGGGCGACGACCGCGAGCGCGCGGGCGCCATGATCATCGGCCGGTTCGAGGACGGCACCCCGCTCACCACGCAGCGCGAGGACGGCGCGGAAAGCCCGGTGTCCAACAACTTCACCTTCGACAGCGACCTCGCGGCCGGCAAGTGCCCGTTCCAGGCTCACATCCGCAAGACGAACCCGCGTGGCAGCGGCGGGTTCGAGGAGCCCGCGGACGAGCGCCTGCACCTGATGGCGCGCCGCGGCGTGCCCTACGGCGAGCGCGCCGACGACCCGAACGGCGACGTGCCGCCGGCCCAGCGCCCGTCCGGCGGCGTCGGGCTGCTGTTCATGGCGTTCAACTCGGCGCTGGGCAACCAGTTCGAGTTCACGCAGGCGACCTGGGCGGACAACCCGGGCTTCCCGAAGGCGCCGGTGAAGCCGGGCCTCGACCCGGTGATCGGCCAGGGCCCGCGGGAATCCTCGGAGTACGTCCCGGGCTGGGGCGGCACCACCACGGTCACCGCGCCGCCGGTGCCGCAGGCCGTCACCTGCAAGGGCGGCGACTACTTCTTCATGCCGTCACTGGCGTTCCTGCGCGCACTCGCCTGATTCCGCCCGCCGGCCGCGGACCGTTCGCCGGACAACCACTGGGGGTAATGGCCCCTTCGCGAACCCTCGCGAAGGGGCCACTCCACGCCAAACGACTCAGCGCCGGGCGGCCAGCAAATCGAGTGCGAGCAGCCCGGCGCCGAGCCGTCCGGCCTCGTCGCCGAGCTTGGCCAGGCGCAGCTCCGGCATCCGCTGGAAGGTCAGCCCCGAGGCGAGCCAGTCGCGCACCGGATCCAGCACGTAATCGGCCGCGGTGAACAGGCCGCCGCCGAGCACCACGACCTCCGGCGCCAGCAGCGTCAGCAGGGTCCGGATGCCGTGGCCCAGCCCGTCGAGGGCGTCGGAGACGACGGCGACGGCCGCTTCGTCGCCGTGCCGGGCCGCGTCGACCACGGGTTGCGCGCCGTCCGCGGGACGGCCGGTGTGCTCGGTGTAGCGCCGCGCGATGGCCGACGCCGAGGAGATCGCCTCGAGACAGCCCGTCGCGCCGCAGCCGCAGACGATGCGGTGCCCGACGTCGATGTGCCCGACCTCGCCGGCCAGCCCGTGTGCCCGGTACAGCCGCCCGTCCAGCATCAGCGCGGCCGCGATGCCGGTGCCGACGGCGATGAACGCCGCGTCCGTGCAGCCCTGCCCGGCGCCGACGCGGAACTCGGCCAGCCCGCCCGCGCTCACGTCGTGCCCGAACGCCACCGGCAGCCCGAGCCGGCTCTCCAGCAGCTCGCCGAAGGGCACGTCGCGCCAGTCCAGGTTCGCGGAGAACCGCGCGACGCGCGCCTGCTCGTCGACGATCCCCGGCACGACCACGCCGACCGCGCCCGGCGCGCCCGTCCCGGCCTGCTCCGCGAGCACCGAGACGACCTCCGCCACCTGTTCGGCCAGCGCCGTGCCGTCCGCGCTGCGGGCCGTCGTGACCCGCTGCGTCGCGAGCACGTTGAGGTCACCGTCGAGCAGGGCCGCTTTCACGGTCGTGCCGCCCACGTCCAATGCCGCCACCAAATCAGCCATGCCCGGATTCTCACACCGGAGGCCTCACATCGGGGTGACCTTGACTGTCCGTCGCCGGGAAAACCACGCACGGTGGCGGGCTCAGGCCTTCCAGTCCGGGTGCCCGGGCATCGCGGGGGTCTTCGCCGTGTAGAGCCAGTCGTGGAAGAACGCGCCGAGGTCTCGCCCGGAGAGCCGCTGGGCCACGTCGATGTAGTCCTGCGTCGAGGCCGAACGGCCGTGGTAGGTGTCGTAGAACGTCCGCTCGATCTTCTCGAACGTCGGCGTGCCCACCAGGTTCCGCAGCGCGTACAGCGTGAGCGCGCCGCCGTTGTCGGTACCGGAGAGCACACCCCAGGGCGAGTTCAGGTGCGCGACCGGGCCCTCCTGCTCGAGTTGCTGGTTGTTGATGGTGTAGCGGCCGTGCATCTGTTCGTCGAACGGCTTCCCGCCGTGGGCGGCGGTGTAGCGGTCCTGGTAGTAGATCGCGTGGCCCTCACTCAGCCACATGTCGTCCCAGTCGTGCACGGCCACCGCGTCGCCGAAGAACTGGTGCGTCAGCTCGTGGACCTGGATCGGCGCCTCGCGCGGGTCGGCCAGGAACTCCGCGCCGTAGGTCGGGATCGCGGCCGTCTCGAGCGCGACCCCGCCGTAAAGCGAGTCGATGCCGAGCGCGCCGGCGCTGGAGTACGGGAACGGGCGGCCGATCGTCTGCTCCAGCCAGGCGACCTGGGCCGGGGTGTCGCGGACGTGGTCGAGCGCGGCGGGCTTGGCCGCCTTCGTGACGTAGCTGCGCACCGGCATCCCGTGCGGGCCGGCCTGGTCCACCTCGGTGAAGTGGCCGGCGGCGATCTGCACCACGTCGGTGGGAGCGGGCCGGTCCAGCCGGAACACCGACGTCTGCCGGTCGCCTTCGCGCTGCTTGCTCACCCGCGTCCCGCTCCCGACGGCGTCGACGTCGGACGGCGCGGTGATCCGGACCGTGTACGTGGCGGGGTCGGCGGGCACGTCGTTCGAGGGGAACACGGCGTGCTCGCGGTCGGGCTGGCCCATCACGGCGAACCCGTCCGGGGTGTTCTCCCAGACCGGCAGCGGGTTGTCCAGCCCGGGCGGCAGCGGCATCGCCGGGGAGACCGGGCTCTTCGCGCGGTCCACGACGTAGTCCACCTTCACCGTGAACGCGCGGCCTCGCGCCACCGCGCGCGCCGGCGTGACGATCAGCTTCTCCCCCTTGACCTCGAACGCCGCCGCGCGGCCGTCGACCTCCACCGAGCGGATCTGCGGCACGGCCGAGTCGAGGCCGAACGACGAGAGCGCCTGCGTCGAAACCGCCCGCATGGTCACCGAAGCGTTCATCGTGGTGACGCCGGGCCGGTAGTCGACCGCGACGTCGTAGTCACGCGCGTCGTAACCGCCGTTGCCCAGCTGGGGGAAGAGCCGCTCGCCCGCGCTCAGCGCACCGGGCGTCCCCGGCTCGGCGTTCGCGGCCGCGGCCGTGCCGGTGGCGAGCACCACGGCGAGCCCGGCCACCGCGGCGTTCTTCAAGATCCGTTTCGTCATGTGTCCACAATGCACTGACGATCAGGAGCCCGCATCGGCTGGACAGCCGGAGCCGCGTAACCGGAAAGTAGTACGCACTGTGCGCGCTACGGGCGACGCGCGCGAGACCGCCGGGGCTTACGGTGATCACCGTGCGGACGCGGCTGATCGACCTGTGCTTGGCCCTCGTGGTCACCGGCGTCCTCGTGCTCGACGGGCTCCATCGGGTCCGCACGCCGCCGTTCTGGCAGCTCGCGGCCGCGGCGATGTTCGTGGTGTTCCTGCTGCGCCGCCGGTACCCGCTGAGCACCGCGCTGGCCGGCGACGCGCTGTCGTGGTTCGTGCCGACCGCGCTGCTGCCGCCGACCTTCTTGCTCTACAACGTCGCCGCGCGCCGCGGACCGAAGTGGCCGACCGCCGTCGCCGTGGTCGGCAGCCTCGTGCTGCTGATCGCCTTCCACCCGCCGAAGGACCTGGCGGCCTGGGAATCCACGGGGGTCGTCTCCGTGGTCTTCATCGTGCTGCCGCTACTGGCCGGGCTGTGGATGTACCAGCGGGCGGCGCTGCTCGAGGCCCTGCGCGGGCGGGCCGATCAAGCCGAACGCGAGCGCGACCTGCTCGCCGAACGCTCGGTAGCGGCCGAGCGGCGCCGGATCGCGCGGGAGATGCACGACGTCGTCGCCCACCGGGTGAGCATCGTCGCGCTGCAGGCGGGCGCGCTGTCGGTACGCGCGCCGGACGAGGAGACCGGGCAGCTGGCCGAGGTGATCCGCGAGTCCAGTGCCGCCGCGCTGACCGAGCTGCGCGACATCCTGCAGGTGCTGCGCGACGACGCGCCCGACCCGAGTTCCCTGCCCAGCCCTACGCTGGCCGGTGTGGCGCGGCTGGCCGAAGACCTCACCGCGGCGGGCGCGCGGATCGTCGCCGACCTGCCCGAACCGCTGCCGCGGGTGGCGGACCAGGTGGGCCGCGCGGCCTACCGGATCGTGCAGGAATCACTGACCAACGCGGCGAAACACGCGCCGGGCGCGACCATCCACGTGCGGCTGGGCCTCGAGGACGGGCGGCTGGTGGTCGAGGTGGCCAATCCGCTGGGCGCCTCCGCCGGGCTGCCGGTCTCCGGGTACGGCCTGATCGGCATGCGCGAGCGGGTCACCCTGGCCGGCGGCGCCCTGCGCAACGGCCCGGACGGCGCGGGCCGCTACGTGGTCCGGGCGAGCTTCCCGGCCGAAGGAGGAACACCGTGATCAAGGTCCTGCTGCTCGACGACGAGGCGCTGGTGCGCAGCGGAATCCGGATGATCCTGGAGTCCGACCCGGAGATCTCGGTGGTCGCCGAGGCCGGTGACGGCGTGGGCGTCGCGGAGCTGGTCGAGCGGTACCGGCCGGACGTGGTGCTCACCGACATCCAGATGCCGCGGGTCGACGGGCTGGAGGTGACCCGTGTGGTGGCCGCCGGGCCGGAGGCGCCGCAGGTGGTGGTGCTCACGACGTTCGACCTCGACGAGTACGTGCACACCGCGCTCCGCCACGGCGCCACCGGCTTCCTGCTGAAGGACACCCCGCCGCGGGACCTGGTCCGCGCCGTCCACCTGGTCAAGCGGGGCGAGGCGATGCTGGCCCCGTCGATCACCCGCCGCCTGCTGGCGCACTTCGCCGCGGGCGAAGCCGCCCAGGGCGCCAAGTCCCGGCTCGAAGCGCTGACCCCGCGTGAACGCGAGGTGGCCGTCGCCGTCGCCCACGGCTCCAGCAACGCCGCGATCGCCACCGCGCTGGGCCTGAGCGAGGCCACGGTGAAGGTGCACGTCGGCCGGATCATGTCCAAAGTGGACGCCACCAACCGCACCCAGGTCGCCATCCTGGTCCACGACGCGGGCCTGGCCTGATCACCCGGGCCTGAATGATCAGGTGGCCTGATCAGCGGTGGCCGCCGGGGCGCCGGGCGGGGCAGAATCGGCCCATGGAATTCACGGAAGTGCTGCGGGGCCGCCGGATGGTGCGGGGCTACCGGCCGGATCCCGTCGACGAAGACGTGCTGGGGCGCGTCGTGCGGATGGTGCACCGCGCGCCGAGCGGCGGGTTCAGCCAGGGCCACCGGCTGGTGGTGATCACCGCGCCGGAGGTGCGGCGGCAGATCGCCGACGCGTCGGAGCAGGAGTACCTCGACCTCGGGTTCGCGCCGTGGATCTCGCAGGCGCCCGTGCTCATCGCCGTCGGCGTGCGCGAGGCGTCCTACCACGAGCGTTACCAGCAGCCGGACAAGCTGGAGGCCGACGGCAGCGAGACCATTTGGCCGGTGCCGTACTGGTGGTTCGACAGCGGCGCCCTGCTCACGCTGATCCAGCTCGCGGCGGCCGACGAGGGCCTCGCGACCGGGTTCTTCGGTCCCGACGACCCGAAGGAGATCGCCGACCTGCGCGCGGCCATCGGGTTCCCGGACGACGTCGGGCTGTCCGGGGTGGTCACGCTCGGGTACGAGTCGCCCGACGCGCCGGGCCCGTCCAAGTCCAGCCTGAGCCGGCGCCGGCTGCCGCTCGACGAGCTCGTGACCTGGGTGCGCTGACGCCACGCTACGAGACGCCACGGTACGAACGGACACGATCGCGGGAACGTCCGCGCAGGGTCGCGGCGCCGCCCCCGGCGCGCGGTTAGCGTCGGGGGCGGGAGTTCGGCTAGCGGAGGAGACCGTCATGGACCGGCGCACGTTCGGCAAGCTCGCGGCATCCGGCGGGGTCGCTTCGGTGTTCGCCGCCAGCGGGCTCACCGGCGCCGTGGCCTCGGCGGCGGGTGGCGCGGCCCCGTCGGCCGGTGGCCCGGCTTCCCGCAGCGTGGTGCTGGTCCACGGCGCCTACGCCGACGGCTCCTGCTGGGCGGACGTCATCCGGGGCCTGCAGGCCGCCGGGGTCGCCGTGGCCTCGGTGCAGAACCCGCTGACCTCGCTGGCCGACGACGCCGCGGCCGTCCGCCGGATCCTGGACCTGCAGCCGGGTCCGGCCGTCCTGGTCGGGCACTCCTACGCCGGCTCGGTGATCAGCGAGGTCGGCGACCACCCGGCTGTCAGCTCGCTGGTGTACCTGTCGGCCCGCGCGCCCGAGGCCGGTGAGGACTACCCCGCGCTGGCCGCGAAGTTCCCTGCTCCGCCCGCGAACGCGGGAATCGTGTACGTCAACGGTTTCGGCGGCCTGACCGAGGAAGCCTTCCTCGACGACTTCGCCAACGGCGTCCCGCGTGACCGGGCGCGAGTGCTGTTCGCCGCGCAGGGCCGGGTCGCGCAGACCTTGTTCGCCACCAAGACAACCGCCGCGGCCTGGCAGCACAAGCCGTCCCGGTACGTGATCACCACAGAGGACCGCACCACGGCGCCCGAATTGCAGCGGTTCGTCGCGAAGCGGATGAACGCGCAGGTGCTGGAAATCGCGTCGGGTCACCTGTCGCTGATCACGCACCCGCACGAGGTGACACGGTTCATCCTGGGCGCGGTGCGAGCGTAAAGCCGCTTACAGCAACGGCGGGACCGCCGGGTCGGTGGGAATCTCGAACAGCGCGGGCTTCCGTGCAGCGAGCGCGTCTTTCACCAGCGCGGCGAGCGTCGCGGGATCTTCGACGCGGCGCCCGGGCACGCCGTAACCCTCAGCCAGGCTGACCGCGTCGAGGCCGGGCAGGTCGAGGCCCGGCACCGCGCCCTCCACGTGGTTGAACCCGGCGAACGCCTTGAGGATCGCGTACTCCCGGTTGGCCAGCACCACCGTCACGATCGGGGCGCCGGCCTGGGCGGCCGTCCACAGGGCGGACGAGCTGTAGTGCAGCGAGCCGTCGCCGATGATGGCCAGCACCGGGCGGGACGGGTCGGCGATCGCCGCGCCGACGCCCGCCGCCAGGCCGTACCCGAGGCCGCCGCTGGGAGTGGTGAGGAAACTGTCCGGAGTGGACAGACGGACCCGGTCGTGGAACTCCGCCAGGTTGGACGGCGACTCCTGCGCCACCCGCACCTGCGGGGTGATCACGCCGGCCAGGTGCGCGTACACACTGTCCGAAGTGGGCCGTCCCGTCGTCCCGGTGGCCGCCACCGGGCGCACGGGCCGGGGCTCCGGCACCGTTCGCTTCCGCTCCGCCACCCGGCCGGCCAGCTCGGCCAGCGCCCGGCCCGGATCGCCGATGATCGAGGTGCCCAGTGGCGCGCGGGCCGCCTCGTCCGGGTCGTCGGTCAGGTGGAACAGCTTCGCGCCCGGCGAGATGTAACGGCCGGGCGAGTACGGGTAACAGGTGAACGCGGGCGCGCCGACGACCAGCACCACGTCGTACCCGGCCAGCCGCTCGCCGATCTGGCTGGCCCCGAACGGCAGGAAACCGCGGAACCACGGCGAAGTCTCGTCGAACACGTTCCGGCCCGAGGACGGTGCGGTGAACACCTCCAGCCCGGCCCGCTCGGCCAGGCGATGGGCGTTCTCCCAGTCCCCCTCGGCGGTCGCCGCCGCGCCCAGCACCAGCGCCGGGCGCGACGCGCCGTCCACGGCCCGGACCACCTCGGCCACGGCGTCCGCGGCCGGCTCGGTGCGGTACCGGACCACGCGGGCCGCCAGATCGTCCACTTCGGACTGATCAGCGGAGGCGGACCAGTCGTCCATCGGCAGGCTCACGAACACCGGGCCCGAGGGGGCCGTTCGCGCCGTGTGCACCGCCCGCGCCAGCGCGGCCGGCACGTCCTGCGGCCGCGGCGGCTCGAACGACCACTTCACCGCCGGGCGCGGCACCGTCGTGGCGTCCACGTTCACCAGCCAGTTCTGCTGCGTGATCATCGCCCGGACCTGCTGGCCCGCCGTCACCACCAGCGGCGCCCGGCTCCACGCCGCGGTCAGCAGGCTGCCCACCGCGTTGCCCAGCCCCGGACCGGTGTGCAGGTTGACCAGCACCGGCTTGCGCGTGACCTGCGCGTATCCGTCGGCCATCAGCACCACGGCCGCCTCCTGCAGGCCCAGGTAATACCGCAGGTCAGGCGGGAACCCGGCCAGCATGGTCAGCTCGGTCGAGCCCGGGTTGCCGAACACCGCGTCCACCCCGAGCGAACGCAGCATCGCCCAGACCTGCTCACGCAACGACGCCGCCATGGCCGCCCTCCTCGTCCCGCTCAGCCCGCCTTTCCGTTACCTTCGCACGCACTCCGGTCCGGTGCTGTTCGGGTCAGCTCCGGTTCAGCGTGGCTCCCTGGGGGCCGGAGGTGTGCGAGAGCAGCTTGGCGAAGCAGTTGTTGGCATCGATCCCGGCCGCATCGCACCACGAGTTGGCCGCCGGGCCGGAGGTGTAGCCCTGCGGCAGCACGATGACCCAGTAGCCGGCGTTCTTGAACGTCGAATAGGAGCCCGACGAGAGCAGCAGCGCGCTCGGCTGCCGGCTCTTCAGCTGCCGGTAGTGGGCCAGGATGGCGGCGTTGCCGTAGGTGATCCCGTCGTCCTGGGTGCCGACCGCCTTGGACGACAGCTGCGGGACCCACTGCCCGGCCAGTTCCTCGACCTGGGGGTAGTCCGCGGCCGCCTGCGCCCGCAGCACCGCCTCCGGGTCGGCGTCCACGGTGGCGGGGGCGGTCTCCGTGGTGGTGACGGGCGCGGGGTACGAAGTGCTGGGATCGGGGACGTAGTAGCCGGGGCCGGCCCCGCTCTGCGACGTCCCGGTGCTCGGGGACGTCCCGGTGCTCAGGGACGTCCCGCTGGTCAGCGCCGTGCCGGCCGTCGCGCTGCCGCGGGAGACCGTGTACATCACCCCCGCCCCGACCAGGACCACGAGGAGGCCCAGTACGACAACGGCCGCCACGACGTACGAGCTGCGCGCAGGCGGCTGCACCATCGCGGCTTGCTGCGGGCGGTACTGCGGCGGATAAAGCGACTGTTGGACGGTCGGCATGGGCTGCGGAGTCCGGACCCCCTGGGGCACCGGCGGCAGCGGCTGGAACTGCGTCGTGGGCGGGGGCGGCCGGTGGGCGTCGGCGGCCAGGTCCAGCTGCCGGAGCGCGTTGTCGTCGAACTGCGTGTCGTTCAGCAGGAACGCTTCCCTCAGCGCATCAACCCACTCCGCGGGCGTCGCCCTTCCCTTCTCCCGCAAGGGATCCGACAGGGTCCGGTGCAGCAGGCCGGCCAGCGGCGCGGGGAAGCCGGCCGGGATCTGGGACGGTCGCGGCCACGAGCCGTCGGGGTTCTGGTCCAGGTTCCCCGGCACGAGCAGCAGGCCGCGGTACATGGCCAGCGCGAGCGCGTACCAGTCGCTGTAGCGGTCGTGCGCGGTGATGGCCCCGGTGACCACCCGCGGGTCGACCCAGTGCGGGGTCTTCATGCCCTTCGGCTCGATGCGGTCCGCGGGCTGGAGCCCGTCCGCGTCGATCAGCACGGCCCCCGGCGAAGGAGCCTCGCGCCAGACGATGTTGGCGTCCGAGAAGTCCCCGTGCGCCAGGCCGTTCGCCGACAGCCAGGCGAAGATCTCCGCCACGCGGATCAGCACCGAGACCCGAACCCAGGCCGACGGCGGGTTCGCCCGCGCCGTGATCATGAAGGTGAGGGTGCGGGCGTTGCCCTGCGGCCGGAAGAACTCGCCGGGCACCAGGGGCATGACCACCCCGGTCACGGCGCCGGTCGGGTCGTGTTCGACGTCCGTGGGCCAGCAGACCGAGGCCTGCGGCGAACTGCCGAGCGCCACCGCGTTGCCGGGGAACACGTTCCGGCCGACGTCCACCACGTTGAGCAGCTTCCGGCGCGGCTCCGGGTCGCGGATGGGGGTGAAATAGCGCTTGTAGACCAGTCCACGGTCCCGGCCGCGGCCGTGGAAGAGGTGCGCGGCGCCGCCGGTCGCGAAGACCACGTCGTCGAACTCGTAGGACCCGTGCCTGCCGTCAATCCTCATCGGTGCCCGCCTCCCCGGCGTCGGCTGAAGTGACCGGTTCGGGGCCGGGGCGGAGCCAGACGACCACCGCCGTGCGGTCGTCCTGGGAGCCCACCCGGGCGTAGCTCAGCGTTTCGAGCATCCAGCGCTCGCTGCACGGGTGCGTCCAGCGCCGGGCCAGCCAGCCACGGATCCCGGGTGACTCATAGACGTCGTCGGCGAGGCCGTCGGTGCAGAGCACCAGCTTGCCGATGCCGTCAGGGTCCAGCCGGCGGATCTCGACCTCGTGCCGCACGGCCGCGGACGGGATGCTGGCGGAGACCACGTTCACCGGCCCCTCGCCCGTCGCGAAGATCCCGGTGAACGGCTCGCTGGCCGCGTCCGTCGCGGACAGCACGGTCGCGTCGCCGACCCTGGCCACCAGCACCGGGCCCGCGGACAGGTCGGTCGGCAGCACCACGACCGCGATCGTGCAAGCCAGCAAACGGCTGTCCTCGACCCCGTACGCCGGCCCCCACACGTCGGCGAGTTCCTGTTGCGCGCGTTCGATGCCGGCCAGCAGGACCTCCTCGCCGGTCTCCGCGAGGCCGGTGAGGTCGGCGGCCGCGACGGCACCGGCGACGGACTTGGTCAGGTGCCGGGCGCCGAGCTGGGACACGGGGCGCGAGCCGAGACCGTCCGCGACGACGAGGACCACGGCCGTACCGTCGCGCGAAAGCTCGACGGCGTAGGAGTCCTGCCGGGTCTGCCCCGACCAGCCGTGCCGCCGGCCGGCGACGCTGGCCGCGCTCACCCAGAACGGCCCGAGCCGGCCGGCGTCGAGCGCCACGTTCGGCAGGCTCCACAGTCCGGTCGACGGCAGCTGGGCCGCTTCGACCCGCCGCTGCGCGTCACCGACGTTCGGCGCCTCGAACGGCAGATCGGCCACTGCTCCCGGCGCCTCGGCCCCGGACGGCTCCGGCGCGGCCGGGAACAGCGCGGGCAGGCCACGGGGCAGCCGGCGGTGCTTGATCGGCCCGACCGGCGTGACGAACTCCAGCCGGTGGCGTCCGGGCATGGCGAACATCAGACCGCCTGCACGGGCAGCGCGGTGAACCGGCTGGTGTCCACGTCGACCTGGAGGCCGCCGCCCTGGGGCTCGCCGAACGACCTCGACGTCGTCCGGATGCTCGCGGTCAGCGCCGACATGATCTCTTTCACTGCGAAGCCGGCTCCCCCTGCTTCGCCACGAACGCGAACCTCGTCGCGATGGCGCCGAGTGTGTCCTCCCTGGCGTCGGCGAAGCCGAAGGTGACAATTTCCGGGTTGAACCGCCAGTGCCGGTCGGTGAGCTCACGCAGCGGTTCCACCCAGTCTTCCTTGGCGATGTGCTCACCGTCGCTCATGAAAAAGACGACCGGCTTGTAGAACCGCGTGCCCTTGCCCAGACCGCGGATCTCGTCTTCGATCTGCTTCTTCGCGATCCGGAACGCAGCGGCGAAATTGGTGCCGGCCTGGGGCGTGAGCACCGGCATCACCGCCTGCGCGAGATCACACAATGGCAGCACCGACGTCGCCATGTCGGAGAAGGTGATGATCGAGACCCGCGCGATCTCCCCGACCTGCGGATCGTCTTCGATCATTGTCCGCAGATCCGGCAACGCGGCGTTCACCGCGTCGATCGGCTCGCCCGCCATCGAATAGGAGACGTCGATGACGAGGAAAACCGGGAAAACCGGGTGGCGCTCGTCCTGGGCGAATTCCGACATGCCGCTACCTGCGATTCCGCTAATGGTTTGCTGACGCTATCCGTGGTCGCATTTCCGCCGGGGGCCGTTACGAAATGGTGCCAATTCTTGACTCGGGCCCGGAGTTGGTTGCCGGCCGTGGCTAGGATCGGCACCGGGTCGGGGGACGCCACGAGGGGACCCGTATGACCGAGCACGTGCTGCCGCCGAGACCGTCCGGGCCGAGTTACCAGGACGCGCCACCACCACCGGCGCCGGTGACGACCAGCGGGTTCGCGATCGCGTCGCTGGTGCTGGCGATTCCGGCGATCAGCCTGCCGCTGAGCATCGGCTTCGGGATCGCCGCGCTGGTGAGGATCCGCCGGACCGGGCAGAAGGGCCGCGGCCTCGCCATCGCCGGGCTGGCGGTCAGCGGCGGCTGGGTGCTGGTGATCGTGGTGGGCGTCGCGTTGTCACTGCTCGGTTTGACGGCCGCGGGCCCCGCCGCCGACGGGTTCCTGCACGCCCGCCAGGGCGACTGCCTGATCGGCCTGGACGACCAGCGCACCGAAGTCCGCACGACCTCCTGCGACGACCCGCACGACATCGAGGTGTTCGCCACCGTCCCGCTGACTGGCGACTCCTACCCGGGCGAGGACACCCTGCGCCCGCTCGCGCAGAATGCCTGCGCGGCCGCCCGGGAGACGTACTTCACCGGCACCGATCCGCCCGGTTACGTCCACACGGCGGCGCACTACCCCGGGCCGTCGGACTGGTCGGCCCACGCCCGTACCGCGGTCTGCACGTTGGAGAGCGACAACGTGCTGACGGGCCGCATCGTCCACTGAAGCAGTCTCACGGTGCTCCGGGCGGGACGAACGGCAACCCGGCCGGCGCCCCGGAATCCAGCAGCGACAACAGCTTCTCCGTGTCCAGTTCGGACTCGACGGCGTCCGCGAGCCGTTCCAGCATCTCCTCGCGCAGGGCGGCGAAGCCCGGCGCGCCCGGGGCCGGGGACCACGGCACGCCGGCCTGGGCCGCGACCTCCGTGAGCCAGGCCCGGCGGAATCCGTCGTTCTCCAGCGCGCCGTGCCAGGTGGTGCCCCACACCGGACCGACGCGGTGACCGTCCAGAAAGGACTCGGCGTCGGCCGGCGCCGCAGTACCGTGATGGATCTCGTAGGCGTCGACGCGGTGTCCACGCCAGCTGCCGGACGGTCGGCCGAGCACCTTCTCCGGAGAGAACGTCACGTGTATCGGCAACAGCCCCAGCCCCTCGACGCGGCCCGCGCCGGACTCGACGTCGTCCTCAATGGACTCCGCCAGCATCTGGTAGCCCCCGCAGATCCCCAGCACCGGCCGGCCCGCGGCGGCGCGCGCCACCACGGCGTCGGCCAGTCCCCGCTCGCGGAGCCAGCGCAGATCGTCCACAGTGGCCCGGGATCCGGGCAGTACCACCAGGTCGGCCGCCGCGACCGTGTCCGGGTCGGCGGTCAGGCTCACGGTCACGCCGGGCTCGGCCGCGAGGGCGTCGACGTCGGTGGCGTTGGACGCGCGCGGGAACCGCACCACGGCCACCCGCAGGCCACCGCGCCCACCGTCGCGCGCCTCGCGCCGCCAGCCCGCGACGGCGAGCGCGTCCTCGGAGTCGATCCACACGCGGTCCAGCCACGGCAGCACGCCGAGCACCGGCCGTCCGGTCAGCTTCTCCAGGCTGTCGAGGCCAGGGCGGAGCAGGCCGACGTCGCCGCGGAACTTGTTCACCACCCAGCCCGCCACCAGCGCCTGGTCCTCGGGCGAGAGCAGGGCGAGCGTGCCGAACATCGACGCCAGCACCCCGCCGCGGTCGATGTCGCCGACTACCAGCACCGGCAGGGAAAACCGCCGCGCCAGGCCCAGGTTCACGTAGTCGCCGCCGCGCAGGTTGATCTCCGCGGGGCTGCCCGCGCCCTCGCAGACGACCGCGTCGAACCGCGCGCTCAGCCCGGCGAAGGCGTCGAACGCGATCTGCGCCAGCCCCGCGCGGCCGGTGGCGTACTCGCCGGCCTCCAGCGTCCCGAACGGCCGGCCGAGGGCGATCACGTGGCTGCGCCGGTCGCTGCCCGGCTTGAGCAGCACGGGGTTCATCGCCGCCTCGGGCTCCACCCGCGCCGCGCGCGCCTGCAGCCATTGCGCCCGGCCGATCTCGGCGCCGTCCGCGCACACCATGGAGTTGTTGGACATGTTCTGCGCCTTGAACGGCGCCACCCGCACGCCGCGGCGCGCGAGCCAGCGGCAGATCCCCGCCGTGACCAGGCTCTTCCCGGCGTCGGAGGTGGTGCCGGCGACCAGCAGGCCGGTCATCGCGCCACCGCCACGGCGACGGCCAGCGCCGCGACCCCGACCGCCCGCGAGAGCCGCACCGCGCGGCGCAGGTCGACGGGTTCGGGCGCCCGGCCGTCACCCAGTGTGCCGCGCCGCTCGACCTCCCCGCCGTAGCTGTTCGTGCCGCCGAGCCGCAGGTCGAGCGCGCCGGCGAAGGCCGCTTCGACCTGTCCGGCGTTCGGGCTCGGGTGCAGCGCTCCGTAGCGGCGCCAGGCCTTCCACGACGCCCGCGCCCGGCCGCCGGCGAGCGGCGCGCAGGCCGCCGTCAGCACCGCCCCGGCGCGCGACGGCAGCAGGTTGACGAGGTCGTCGGCGCGAGCAGAGGCCCAGCCGAAGTTGCGGTGCCTCGGCGAGCGGTAGCCGACCATGGCGTCCAGCGTGTTGAGCGCGCGGTAGCCGAGCAGCCCGGGAATGCCCGCGACGGCGCCCCACAGCAGCGGCGCGACCACCGCGTCGGAGGTGTTCTCGGCGATCGACTCCGTGGCCGCGCGGGTCAGCTCCGCGCTGTCCAGGTCCGTCGCGTCGCGCGCGCAGAGGTGCGAAAGACGCTGTCGTGCCGCGGGCACGTCGCCGGCGTCGAGCAGCCGTGCCATCTCGCGGCCTTCGGTAGCGAGACCGCGGCCGCCGAGCACCACCCATGTCGAGGCGGCCGTCAGCGCGAAGCGGGCGAAGGGGCGTCGCCGCGTCGCAGCCTGCGCGGCCAACCCAAGGCCCGTCACCGTGCCAGCGCAGAGAGCCGCGTACGCCGCTCCGCGCGGCTTCGAGTCAGCCCACAGACGGCGTTCGACGGCGGCCGCAGCCGTGCCGAACAGCGCGACCGGGTGCCCCCGGCGCGGATCGCCGAAGAGCGTGTCGGCGGCAAATCCGGTGATCAGCCCGGCCGCGGTGACAGCTTGTCGGAGTGGCACGTGGCGAACGGTAGCGCGTGCACGACAATGCCGGGTATGACCAAGCTGACGCACCGGCTCGCCGGGTACTCCGAAACCCTGGCGCGCGCCTTACGCCGGTACGGACGCGACGACGGCAAGGTGCTGGTCCTCGGCGGCGTCCGCTCGGGGAAGTCGCGGCACGCGGAGCGGCTCGTCGCGCACCACCCGCACCTCGTCTACGTCGCGCCCGGCCTGCCGCCGAGCGAGGACGACCCGGACTGGGCCGCGCGCGTCGCCGCGCACCAGGCCCGCCGTCCCGCGCACTGGACCACAGTGGAGACCACCGACCTGGCCACGGTGCTGCGCACGGCCACCGGCCCGCTGCTCATCGACTGCCTCGGCACGTGGCTTTCGCGGGTGCTCGACGAGGTCGGCGCGTGGCGGCAGAAGCCCGGCTGGGAGCGCCGCCTCGACGACCGGCTGGAAGACTTCCTGGCCGCGTGGACGCAGGCGCGGGTGCCGGTGGTCGCGGTCAGCAACGAGGTCGGGAGCGGTGTGGTGCCCGCGACGTCGTCCGGGCGGCTGTTCCGTGATGTGCTGGGCGCACTCAACAACCGGGTGTCCGCCGAGTCCGACCGGGTTTCACTGGTCGTCGCGGGACGGGTGCTCGACCTGCCGTAAGGAGAACGCCGTGCCGCGCTTCGACATCCCCGTGCCCGACGCCGCCGCCCGGACCGCCGCGCACGAAAGGCTCGACGGCCTGGTGAAGCCGCTCGGCGCGCTCGGCCGCCTGGAGGAGCTGGCGGCGTGGCTGTGCGCCGCGCACGGCGTGGTCCCGCCGCGTCCGCTGGACGACGTGCGCGTGGTCGTGTTCGCGGGCGACCACGGCGTGTCGGCGCTGTCGGCGTACCCGCGCGAGGTGACCGCGGCGATGGTACGGGTGTTCCTGGCCGGGCGAAGCGGGGTGAACGTGCTCGCCGCGCAGGTCGGGGCGCGGGTGCGGGTCGCGGACATCGCCGTGGACTGGGACGGCTCGGACGTGCCGGCCGCGGTGACGGCGCACAAGATCCGCCGCGGCTCGGGCTCGATCGACGTCGAGGACGCGCTGGCCCCCGGCGAAGCGCTCGCCGCGTTCACCGCGGGCCGCGAGATCGCGGCCGAGGAGGACGGCGCCGACCTGCTGATCCCGGGTGACATGGGGATCGGCAACACGGCGGTGTGCGCGGCCGTGGTGGCGGCGTCGCTGGGCCTGCCGGCGGCGGAGGTCGTCGGCACGGGCACCGGTGTTTCCGGGGACGGCCTGGCGGTGAAGACGGCCGCGGTGTCGGCCGCCCTGTCCCGCGCCGCCGACCGCGTCGAGGACCCGTTCGACCGGCTGACGGCGCTGGGCAGCGCGTGCCTGGCCGCCACGGCGGGTTTCCTGGTGGAGGCGTCGGCCCGCGGGATCCCGGTGCTGCTCGACGGCGTCTTCTCGGGCGCGGCCGCCCTGGTCGCGCGCGACCTCGCGCCGGGCGCCGAGCAGTGGTGGCTCGCGGGGCACCGCTCGACCGAGCCGTCGCAGGCGTACGCGCTCAAGGCACTGGGCCTGACGCCGATCCTCGACCTGGGCCTGCGCCTCGGCGAGGGCAGCGGCGCCGTCCAGGCCGTCCCGACGCTGCGCGCGGCCCAGGCGATCATCGCGGACATGGGCCTGCTGGCGGACCTGGCGTGAGGCCAGGAAAGCAGCGCGGCCGGTGAAGAGGTTCGGCGACGCAGTACGCCTCGCTGTCGGCACGCTCACGACCGTGCCCGTCCCGGCGCCACGGGTCATCGACCGCCGGGTGGCCGGGGCGGCGATGACGCTGGGCCCGGTCGCCGCGGTGCCGCTCGCGGTGGTGGCGGGCCTGATCGTGGCGGGTGGGAACGCCCTCGGCCTGCCCGCGCCGGCCGTGGCGGCACTCGCGCTGGGCGCGGTGGCGCTGGGCAGCCGCGGTCTGCACCTCGACGGACTGGCCGACACCGCCGACGGCCTCGGCGCCTCCTACGACCGCGCGAAGGCCCTGGACGTCATGCGCCGCGGCGACTCCGGCCCCACCGGGATCGCGACGCTGGTCTTCACCCTGCTGATCCAGGTCGGCGCGCTGACCGGCGCCATCACGGCCGGGCACGGCGTGGTGGCGGTGGTGATCGCGGTGCTGGTGGGACGGTGCACGCTCTCGATGTCCTGCGCGCGGGGAGTCCCGTCGGCCCGGCCGGAGGGCTTGGGCGCGACGGTCGCCGGCTCGGTGCCGGTGCTGGTGGCCGTCGCGGTGGGCCTGATCGTGGCGGCACTCGCCGGCCTGGTGTTGTTCGGCTTGGCCCCGGGCCTGGATTGGTGGCGTGGCCCGGTAGCCGTCGCCGTGGGTTACGCCGCCGCGGCGGTGCTGCTCGCCCGCTGTGTCCGCCGCCTGGGCGGGATGACGGGCGACGTGCTGGGCGCGGGCGTCGAAGCCGCGGTGGCCGGGGCGTTGCTGGCGCTGGCCGCCTGAGCCCAGCCGGCCAGCGCGCGAACCCCGCTACAGCGAGAACTGCTTTTCGACCATCTTCAGCACCACCGGCACGACGATCTGGTTGAGCGTGGCCGACAGGCTCCGCGAAGCGCCCCGCCGAAGGGCCGCGGCCACCTTCGCGAGCCTCGGCTGGTTCTCGGCCACCTCGTTTTCGATCGCCTGGGGATCGGTGGGCGCGCCGGCTTCCGTGACGAGCCCCAGCCGGGACAAGTGCGCGACGAACAACGCCAGTTCGGTGATCTCCTCCACGTCGGCGCGCACACCATTGTTGACCTGGTGGCCGATGTTGTGATCGCCATACAGGTTGTACTGGTCACCATTACCGGACGGAACACCCATCGATCAGCTCACCCGGCCGATGTTGTGGTTTCCGACCATGCTGTAGTTGTCACCGATCGACACGTTCTGCACCGTGAAGGCTTTCTCCGTCTCGGGCGGATTTTCGATGGCTTCGACGACCCGCTCGGCGACCCATTCCAGATTCTCCTGGTCGGGCGACACGAGTGCGGCCATCGGACTGCCGTTCGTCTCGAGCATGAGCATGTACAGCGGCGTGTAGCTCTTCTTGCTCTTGATGTACGCGATGACGCCGGCCGCGATGGCGACCAGGAAACCGATCGTCCCGAGTGCCGGGCTCTGCGCCGCTCCCGCGATGATCCCCATCAGCACCAGCACGCCGAACGCGACGGCACAGCCGATCCCGCTATTGCCCTGCCCGGCGTCGGCGGGCCGGGGAACGGGCTGCACCTGCACCCGGGCGATAGTGTTGAGCGAATACGCCTGACGACCCACCCGCAAAGTCCGGTGGTTGATCACTATCTGCATGGTTCCGATCGATTCCGCCATGATGAAATCCGCCCCTTCGCGCAATGGGCACGTTCTTCTCGACGCGCCGACAATCACTTCACGGCGGCTGTGTCGCCTCCGGAAGGCTCCGCGCTACAACACTCAATTCCCCAGAGCGCGAATTCACTCTTTCGAGTTAAATTCGGGTCAGGAATTTCAGCTTTTCGGAATTCCTCGTAGCCAGACCACGGCTGAATTCAGAGCAACGCGGCCAACGTGGCCAGGAATCCGTCCGTCACCTCGCGGGAACGGACGGCCAGGCGCACGTACTCCGGCCCCAGGCCGGGAAAGGTGTCGCCGCGGCGGACCGCGTAACCGGCGTCGCGCAGGCGGGTGCGCAAGGACGGGTCGGGGTGGCGCACCAGGACGAAGGGGCCTCGCGGGTCGCCCAGGACAGTGAGGCCCAGCGCGGTGAGACCCGGTGTGGTGAGACCCGGCGTGGTCAGGCTCGGTGCAGTGAGGCCCAGCGAGGTAAGGCCGGAGACCAGGTACTCCCGATCGGATTCCGCGGCGACAGCCAGTTTCTCCGCCTCCTCCACCGCGGCCGGACGGCAGCAGGCCACCGTCGCGACACCGGCCAAAGTGGACACCGACCACGGCGGCTGGACCGCGCGCAGCCGCGCCACGACGTCCGGCGGTCCGAGCAGGTAGCCCGCGCGCAGGCCCGCCAGGCCCCACGTCTTGGTCAGGCTCCGCAGCACGACCACGCCCGGCAGCGACTCCCCCGCCAGGCTCTCCGCCTCGCCCGGGACGGCGTCGAGGAACGCCTCGTCCACCACCAGCAGCCGGCCCGGCCGGATCAGTGCGCGCAGGGTCGACGCGGGGTGCAGCACCGACGTCGGATTGGTCGGGTTCCCCACGAACACCAGATCGGCCGACGCGGGGACCGGCCCAAGCCGGAAACCGTCCGAAGAGGACAGTACGACCCGCGAGACCTGGTGACCCGCCGCGCGCAGGGCCGCTTCCGGTTCGGTGAACTGCGGGTGGACGACCACTGCGTGTTCCGGCCGCAAAGCGTTGGCCAGCAAGGTGAACGCCTCCGCCGCGCCCGCCGTCACCAGCACCTCGTCGACCGTTCGCCCGTGTCGCCGGGCCACGGCCTCGGCGGCCGCCGTCGAGTCCGGGTACGCGGCCAGCGTGTCCAGCGCCGACGCCAGCTCGCACCGCAGCCACTCCGGCGGCCGCGGCAGCCGGACGTTCACCGCGAGGTCCACCAAACCCGGCCCGACCTCGCGGTCTCCGTGGTGGTGCAAGTCGTATCCCGCCGACGCGCCCGCGGAAGCAGCGTCGTACTCAGCCACCGGAGGCCACCGAAGCGAAAGCCCGCACATGTCCGGCGAAACGCTGCGCCAGCTCCGGATACCCGGCCCAATGCACATGCAGGTACGAAGCGTGCAGCGAAGCCGAAGCGAACCCGTCCCGCAGGCGGTCCCAGCCCCACGCCGGGGTGGCGCCGTGGCCGGGTGTCACCTCGGTGCGGTGGAATTCGTGGCCGGTGACCCGCGCGCCTGCCGGAGCCAGCACATTGTCCGAAAGGGACACTGCGGTCCGGTAGCCGAGCTTGCCCCGCTTGGTCATCGCGGCCGTCGCGGGCAGGGCGCCGACCATCGGCAGGCCGTCGAGGGATTCACACAGGTACAGCAGCCCCGCGCACTCCGCGCTCACCGGCATCCCGCGCGCGATCGCGGCGGCCACCTGCTCACGCAACGCGCGGTTCGCCGACAGTTCGGCCGCGTGCACCTCCGGGAAACCGCCGCCGAAGTACAGTCCGGCGCATCCGTCCGGAAGTTCCTTGTCCCGCAACGGGTCCACGTCCACCACGTCGACCCCGTAAGACGCGAGCAGCTCCACGTTCTCCGTGTAGCGGAAGGTGAACGCGGGCCCGGCGGCCGCGGCGACCACCGTGCGCGGCCCCGCCATGTCACCCGGCGGAGTCCACATCGGACCGGAAAGTCGCGGTGCACTGCGCGCGACCCGGACCACGGCCTCCAGGTCCACCCCGCCCGCGACCCAGTCCGCCAGCTCCGGCAGCACCCGCTGAGAGTCCGCCGCGCGCTCGGCGGCCGGGACGAGCCCGAGGTGCCGGCTCGGCGCGTGCACGTTCTCGTTACGCCGCAACGCACCCAGCAGCGGCACGCCCGTCCCCTCCAGTGCGGACGCGATCTCGTCCTCGTGCCGCTGCGAGCCCAGCTTGTTCAGGATCACGCCGGCGAGGCGCACGCGGGTGTCGTAGCTCGCGAAGCCCAGCACGGTCGCCGCGACGCTGCGGGAAGCGGCCGAAGCGTCGACGACCAGCACCACCGGCGCGTCCAGCAGCCGCGCGACGTGCGCCGTCGAGGCGTAGCCCTCCGTGCCGAGCGCGCCGTCGAACAGGCCCATCACACCCTCGATCACGGCGATGTCCGCGCCCGCGGAACCGTGGCGCAGCAAGGGAACCAGCCGTTCCTCGCCCTGCAGGAACGGGTCGAGGTTACGGGCCGGGCGGCCGGTCGCGAGCGCGTGGTAACCCGGGTCGATGAAGTCCGGGCCCACCTTGTGCCCGGACACCCGGTGCCCGGCCGCGCGCAGGGCCGCCATCAGGCCGGCCGCGATGGTCGTCTTGCCGTGCCCGGAGCCGGGCGCGGCGATGACCACCCGCGCTACCACTCGATCCCCCGCTGCCCCTTCTGCCCGGCGTCCATCGGGTGCTTGACCTTCGTCATCTCGGTCACCAGGTCCGCGGCCTCGATCAGCTCGGGCGGGGCGTACCGGCCGGTGATCACCACGTGCTGGTGGCCGGGCCGGGAGACCAAAGCGGACACCACGTCGTCCACCTCGAGCCAGCCCCATTTGAGCAGGTAGCTGAACTCGTCGAGCACGTAGAACCCGTGCGTCTCGGCGGCGAGACGGCGCTTGATCTCCGCCCAGCCCTCCCGCGCGTTGGCCGCGTGGTCCTCCTCGGTACCGGACTTACGCGTCCAGCTCCAGCCCTCGCCCATCTTGTGCCACTCGACCGCGCCGCCCTCGCCGGTCTCGTCGTGCAGCTTCCCGAGCGCGCGGAACGCGGCTTCCTCGCCGACGCGCCACTTCGCCGACTTCACGAACTGGAACACCCCGATCGACCAGCCCTGGTTCCACGCGCGCAGCGCCATGCCGAACGCGGCGGTCGACTTGCCCTTCATCTCGCCGGTGTGCACGACGAGCAGCGGCCGGTTGCGCCGCTGGCGCGTGGTGAGCCCGTCCTGCGGGACGACGGCCGGTTTCCCTTGCGGCATCAGGCAGCCCTTCCCGTGCGTTCACGCACCGCCGAGGCGAGCGACTCCGCGGCGACGTCCGCCAGCGGCACGTGCTCGGCACCGAGGTGCCCGGCCAGCTCCGCGGCGAGGCCGAGGCGCATCCGCCCGCTCTCGCAGTCCATCACGATCGTGGTCACCCCGGCGAGCAGCCCGGCGGCGGCCTGCGAACGCACGACGGCGTCCGCCCCGCTCGTCGCCCGCCCGTCGGTGACCACGACCAGCAGCGGACGCCGGCGCGGGTCGCGGATCGCCTCCACCCGTAGCACCCGCGCGGCCTCCAGCAGTCCTTCGGCCAGCGGCGTGCGGCCGCCCGTCGGCAGGCCTTCGAGCCGGGACGCGGCGGCATCGACGCTGATCGTCGGCGGCAGCGCGAGCTCGGCCGAGTCGCCACGGAACGTCACCAAGCCGACCTTGTCCCGCCGTTGGTAAGCGTCCATCAGCAACGACAGCACCGCCGTCTTCACTTCGCGCATCCGCGTCCGCGCGCCCATCGAGCCGGACGCGTCGACGCAGAAGAGCACGAGGTTTCCTTCGCGCCCTTCGCGCAACGCGAAGCGCAAGTCCTGTGTACGCACCTTCAGGCCCGGACCGTTGCGGCCTCGCGAACGCTGGTGCGGCGCCGCCGCGCGCACGGTCGCCACCAGGTGCGGCCGCCCGTCGCGGACACTCGGCGGCTGGACGCCGATCGTGCGCCCGCTGTCGGTGATCGCCCGCGACCGGCGGCCACGCTCGCCCTCGCCGGTGCCCTTGACTCGGAACACGCGCGCCCGGAACGTGTCCCCGGCGCCGACCGTCTTCTGTGGCCCGGACCCGTCGCCGTTCCCAGTCTGGGGTTGGGGTTGGGGCTGCTGAGCGCCGTCGCCCGGTGGCTGGTCCGCCTCCGCAGGCGGCGTCGAACCCGAGCCGGGGCCGTCATCGTCCGGGCCGTCGCCGGGACCGCTGTCATCAGGACCAGGCGACGGCGGCTGCGCGTCCTCGAGCGCCTGCTCCAGCTGTTCCTCGGAAATCCCCGGCGCGTCGAACGGGTTGCGCCGCCGCCGGTGCGGCAGCGCGAGCCGCGCGGCGACGCGGATGTCCTCGGTGGTCACCTCGTCGCGGCCGGCCCAGGCGGCGTGCGCGACGGCCGTGCGCGCCGTGACGATGTCGGCCCGCATACCGTCCACCTCGAACGACGCGCACACCTCGGCGATCTGCCGCAGCGCGTCGTCGGGCAGCTTCACGGCGGGCAGAAGGCGTTGCGCCGCCTCGATGTCCGCGGCCAGCGAAGCGTCTTCGTCCGCGTACGCAGCCGCGAAGCCGTCCTGATCCGCTTCGTACGCGAGGCGGCGGCGGACGACCTCGACGCGCTGCTCCGGATCCCGGCTGGACGCGACCTCGACGGTCAGCCCGAACCGGTCCAGCAGCTGCGGCCGCAGCTCGCCCTCCTCCGGGTTCATCGTGCCGATCAGCACGAACCGGGCCGCGTGCGAGACCGAGACGCCCTCTCGTTCCACGGTCGCGCGGCCCATCGCGGCGGCGTCGAGCAGCGTGTCCACCAGGTGGTCGTGCAGGAGGTTGACCTCGTCGACGTACAGCAGGCCGCGGTGCGCGGCGGCGAGCAGGCCCGGCTGGTAGTCCGTGACGCCCTCGGCCAGCGCCTTCTCCAGGTTCAGCGAGCCGACCACCCGGTCCTCGGCCGCGCCGACGGGCAGCTCCACCAGCCGCGCGGGCCGCCGGTGCGCGGACCCGCCAGTCCGGTGCGGGCCGTCCGGGCACAGCGGGTCCGGCGCGGCCGGGTCGCAGGAGAAGCGGCAGCCGTCCACGACGTCGACGCCCGGCAGCAGGCCCGCCAGCGCCCGCACCATCGTCGACTTCGCCGTGCCCTTCTCACCCCGCACGAGCACCCCGCCCACGGCGGGCGAGATCGAGGACAACACCAGCGCCAGGCGCAGGTCCGGCATCCCGACGACGGCGGTGAACGGGTACGGCTTCAACAGCACTCCTCGTGGTCGGCGTCCGGCCGATCATCGCACAGGAAACACGTCGTCTAGCGTGGGCGAACGTGCGCGAAAAATCACGCCTGACCGTGGTCGGCATCGGGGCCGACGGCTGGCCGGGGTTATCGCCGCGGGCCAGGGAAACCGTGCTCACGGCCGACGTCGTACTGGGCGCGCCGCGGCAGCTCGCGTACCTGCCGGAAGAGGTCCGCACCCAGCCGTGGCCCAGCCCGCTGCTGCCCGCGCTCGACGACGTCCTCGCCGAGCACTCCGGGCGGTGGATCTGCGTCCTGGCCAGCGGCGACCCGCTGCTGTCGGGCATCGGCACCACGCTGCGGGACCGCGGTCACGACATCGAGGTCGTGCCCGCGCTGTCCTCGGTGACGCTGGCCCGCGCGCGGCTCGGCTGGCCGGCCGAGGAGACCGAGGTGGTCACCGTGGTCGGCCGCGCGGTGCAGCGCGTCGCCCGCGCGCTGGCGCCCCGGCGCAAGGTGCTGGTGCTCGGCGCGAACGCCGCCGACCTGCGTGAGCTGCTGAAGGACCGCGGCTACGGCGGCACCACCCTGACCGCGCTGGAGAACCTCGGTGCCGAGGACGAGCAGATCACCGACGGCTGGGCGCACGACCCCGGCCCGCTCACCGTGTTCGCCCTCGATTGCGCCGGCCCCGCCCTGCCGCTCACCGGCCTGCCCGACGACGCCTTCGAGCACGACGGCCAGCTCACCAAACGCGACCTCCGCGCCTCCGCCCTCGCCCACCTCGCGCCCAGCCCCGGCGAGCTGCTCTGGGACGTCGGCGCGGGCGCGGGCAGCATCGGCGTCGAATGGTCGCGCGCGCACCCGCTGAACCGCGCCATCGCGATCGAGCGCGACCCGGCGCGGGCCGAACGCGTCACGCGCAACGCGAACACGCTCGGGGTGCCCGAACTGCGGGTGGTCACCGGACCGGCCCCCGATGTCCTCGCCGGGCTGCCGAAGCCGGACGCCGTGTTCATCGGCGGTGGCCTCACGGTCCCCGGCCTGCTCGACGCGTGCCTCGCCACCGGCGCCCGGATCGTCGCGCACGGCGTGACGCTCGAAGCTGAGCAGGTACTCGCCCGCGCGTACGCGGAGCATGGCGGTGAGCTGCAGCGGATCACCGTCGAGCACGCGAAACCGCTCGGCGGGTTCACCGGCTGGACCCCGTCGCGCACCGTGACGCAGTGGTCCTGGCCCAACGACTCGTGAGTGTTTATGACGGTTCTAACCGTCATAAACACTCACGAGTCCTTTTCTGAGGAGGGAGCGGGAAATGACCGTCTACTTCATCGGCGCCGGCCCCGGCGCGGCGGACCTGATCACGGTCCGCGGCCGCGACACGCTCGCGCGCTGCGGCGTCTGCCTCTACCCCGGCAGCATGACACCGACCGACCTGCTGGCGTACTGCCCGCCGGACGCCGAGCGCGTCGACACCGCGGGCCTCAGCCTCGACGAGATCGCGGGCAAGCTCGTCGACGCCCACCACGCGGGCCACGACGTCGCCCGCCTCTGCTCGGGCGATCCTTCGCTCTACAGCGCGGTCGCGGAGCAGATGCGGCGGCTCGACCTGGCCGGCGTGCCTTACGACGTGGTCCCCGGCGTGCCCGCCTTCGCCGCCTCGGCCGCCGTGCTCCGGCGCGAGCTGACCGTGCCGGAGATCGGCCAGAGCCTGGTGATCACCCGAGCACAGGCGCGGTCCACGGCGATGCCGGACGGCGAGACACTGGCCAACTTCGCCCGCAGCGGCGCCACTCTCGCGCTGCACCTGGCGATCAACCACGTCGAGCGGGTCGCCGCCGAGCTGGCCGGTTTCTACGGCGAGGACTGCCCGGCGGCGATCGTCGCGCTGGCCAGCCAGCCGGGCGAGACGGTGGTGCGCGGCACGCTCGCCGACATCGCCGGTCAGGCGCACGAGGCCGGGCTGACGCGGGCGGCCACCATCTTCGTCGGCCGGGCGCTCGCCGCCGAAGGTTTTCCCGACAGCTTCCTGTATTCGAGCACCCGTGACCGCGCGAGCCAACCGGAGTCGTTGTGACGAACCTGCGCTGGGGCCTCCTGGCCGCCGGGACCATCGCCGCCGAGTTCGCGGCCGGCGTGGAACGAAGCAAACACGGCGTTCTCGGCGCTGTCGCCGCACGCTCGGCCGAGCGTGCACGCGAGTTCGCGACGCGCTTCGAGATCCCGAAGGCGTACGGCGGCTACGAAGACCTCCTCGCCGACCCGGACATCGACGCTGTGTACATCGCGACGCCGCACCCGATGCACGCCGAGTGGGCCATCCGCGCCGCGGAAGCCGGGAAGCACGTGCTGTGTGAGAAGCCGCTCACGGTCACCGCGGCAGAGGCCGAGAAGGTCATCGATGCCGCGCGCCGTAACGACGTCTTCCTCATGGAGGCGTTCATGTACCGGCTGCACCCGCAGACGCGACGGCTGGCCGAGCTGATCTCCTGCGGCGCGATCGGCGAGGTCCGGGCCGTCGACGTGACATTCAGCTTCGCCTCGGACGACAATGACGCCGCGCGCCTGGGCGATCCCGCGCTCGGCGGCGGCGGGATCCTCGACGTCGGCTGCTACTGCACGTCGCTGGCCCGGCTGGTCGCGCAGGCCGCCACCGGCGAGACCGTGATCGAACCCACGACTGTCACCGGCATGGCGCGGCTTTCCGAACGCGGGGTCGACGAGTACGCGATGGGCCTGCTCCGGCTGCCCGGCGGCATCATCGCGCAGCTGTCCTGCGGTTACCGGCTCGCGCAGGACGACCACATCCGCGTCTACGGCAGCACCGGGCAGCTGTACGTGCCGAAGCCCGCGTGGATCCACGAAATGCGCCCGCCGGGCACCTCGTCGATCGTGCTGACTCCCGCCGCCGGCGAGCCCGAGGTGATCGAGATCGAGGCGACGCAGGGCCTGTTCACCCGCGAGGCCGACCACGTCGCCGCGCACGTGGCCGACCGGCAGGCACCCGAGCTGACCTGGGCGGAAACGCTGGCGAACATGCGCACACTCGACCGCTGGCGCGCGGCCGTGGGTTACGGCGGATGAACGTCCTCATCTTGGGCGGCACCGCGGAAGCCCGCGCGCTCGCGGCTGTGCTGCATGACAAGGACTTTCACGTCGTCTCATCCCTAGCTGGCCGCGTCGCGCAACCGCGGCTGCCGGTCGGCGAAGTACGCGTCGGCGGCTTCGGCGGTGTCGACGGCCTAGTCGCGTGGCTGCGCGAGCACGACGTACAAGCCGTCGTGGACGCGACGCACCCCTTCGCGGAACGCATTGGCGCCAACGCCTTCGCCGCAGCAGAGCAAACCGGTATCCCGCTGCTCCGCCTCGCACGGCCCGGCTGGCAAGAAAGCGAAGGCGACCGCTGGCACTGGGCTCAGGACCTGACCGAGGCCGCCGCCCTGCTGCCCGGCCTCGGCCGCCGGGTCTTCCTGACCAGCGGCCGCCAGGGCCTGGCGGCGTTCGCGAGCCTCGACGAGCTGTGGTTCCTGATCCGCTGCGTCGACCCGCCGGAGCCGCCGCTGCCGCCACGGCACGAGGTGCTGCTGGACCGTGGACCGTACGAAGTGGACAGAGAGCACGCGCTGATGACGGGCCACCGCATCGACGTGCTCGTCACCAAGGACAGCGGCGGCTCGATGACCGCCGCGAAGCTGACCGCCGCGCGCGAGCTGGGGGTGCCGGTGGTCGTCGTGCGCCGTCCGCCCCGGCCGGCCACCACCGTGGCGGCGGACGTCGCCGAAGCCGTCGAATGGGTGTTATGCCGATGATCGAAGAGTTCTACCGCGTCCTGCACAGCCGCCGCGATGTCCGCGGCGAGTTCACCGGCGAGCCGATCGACGACGCCGTGCTCACGCGGGTGCTCGAAGCCGCGCACGCCGCGCCGAGTGTCGGGCTGAGCCAGCCGTGGGACTTCGTCCTGGTGCGCGACATCGGCACGCGCGAAACGTTCGCGAAGCACGTCCACGACGAGCGGGACGTCTTCGCCGCTTCGCTCGACGGCGAGCGCGCGGACACCTTCTCCCGCATCAAGATCGAAGGCATCCTCGAGTCCAGCGTCGGCATCGTGGTCACCTACGACGCCGGACGTGGCGCGCCCGCGGTCCTCGGCCGGCACGCGATCGCCGACGTCGGGCTGTACTCGGCCTGCCTGGCGATCCAGAACCTGTGGCTGGCCGCGACGGCGGAGGGCCTCGGCGTCGGCTGGGTCAGCTTCTACCGTGAGCCGTTCCTCTCCGGGCTGCTGGACATCCCGGACGGCATCCGGCCGGTGGCGTGGCTGTGCGTCGGGCCGGTCACCGCGCTGGCCGAAGTCCCGGACCTGGAACGACACGGCTGGCGCCGCCGCACCCCGCTGGCGGACGCCGTGCACCACGAACGCTTCACCCCGCGTGACCAGGGGTCGGCCTGACCGCCCACCACGAACGCTTCGCCTCGCGTCACCAGGGGTCTGCGTAAACCCCTCTCGATCACACCCGTTAGCGTGACCCGGATGCGTCCGATTGCCGTAGCGCTGGGGTTGCTTGCGGCTCTTTGCGCCCTGGCTTTCCCCTTCCTGCCGGTCGTGCAGGACACCGCGGAGGTCGCCTGGCCCACCGGCAGCGACACCCGTTCCGTCAACGCGCCCTTGACCGGCTACTGGGCCCAGGACCTCCAAGCCGAGCTGCCGTGCCCGGCGATCCGCTCCCTGGACGCGCGCACGAACGGCCCCGCGCTGCTGTTCGCGACTGTCCCGGACGGCCGCACGGACCCGCGCGCGGGCAAGGGTGTCGGCCTCCAGCTGCGCGTCGACAACGGCGTGCTGCTCGCGTCCAGCCAGGGCCAGCAGCTCGTGCAGCAGCCGCTGCCGCAGGACGGCTGCACGGTGGCGCTCAGCTCCGACGCCTCGCAGATGACGCTCTCGGTCGCCGGGACCACGGTGTTCCACACGACCGGCGACGTCCGGCCGCGTGTCGTCGGCATCTACTCCTCGATCAACTCCGCGCGCGACCCGATCTCGGGCCTGCACGTCTCGATCGTGCCGGACACGCGCTACCAGACCTCGCCGACGCCGTTGAAGCTCGGCGTCGGGATCCTCGCCGTGCTGGCGTTCATCGGCTGCCTGATCGTGGTGTGGCGAATGGACTCCGGCTTCGCGCGGCGCGCGCCCCGCTGGGCGCCGGTCGGCTGGTGGCGGCTGACCGGGCGCGACGCGACGGTGATCCTCGCGCTCGGCGCGTGGGTCTTCATCGGCCCGGTGACCTCGGACGACGGCTACATCCTGACCATGGCCAGAGTCACCGAGCAGACCGGTTTCCTGACCAACTACCACCGCTGGTTCGGCGTCGCGGAGGCGCCGTTCGGCTGGTTCTACCACGTGTACGAGCTGATGGCGCACGTCAGCGTGGTGCCGCCGTGGATCCGGCTGCCGTCCTACCTGGTCGGCGTGATCAGCTGGCTGCTGATCAGCCGCGAGGTGATGCCGCGGCTGGGCACGCAGGTGCGCGGCAGCCGCGCGGCGGGCTGGGCCGCGGCGGCGGTGTTCCTGGTCTGGTGGATGCCGTACAACAACGGCGTCCGGCCGGAACCGGTGGCGGCGCTGGGTTCCCTGCTCGCGATCTGCGCGGTGGAGCGCGCGCTGGTCACCCGCCGGCTGCTGCCGCTGTGCCTCGGCTTGACGGCCGCCGCGTTCACCCTCGCCGCGACGCCGACCGGGCTGATCGCCGTGGCGCCGTTCCTGGTCGCCGCGCGCCCGTTGTTCAAGCTCGTCCGGCAACGCGCGATGGACGGCTGGCTGCCGATCCTCGCGCCGATCCTGGCCGCGGGCCTGCTGGTGCTGGTGGTGGTGTTCGCCGACCAGACGTTCGCCACCGTGCAGGAGGCCACGCGCATCCGCACGCAGGTGGGCCCGAACCTGTCGTGGTTCCAGGAGCTGGTGCGCTACCAGTTGCTGTTCGAGAACCTGCCCGACGGCTCCGCTCCCCGCCGGTTCCCGGTGCTGCTGGTACTGCTGTGCACCGGAACCTGCCTGGTGGTGCTGCTGCGCCGCGGCCGCATCCCGGGCGCCGCGCTCGGCCCGAGCCGCCGGCTGATCGGCACCGTCGCGTTGTTCTTCCTGCTGCTCGCGCTGACGCCGACGAAGTGGACCCACCACTTCGGCGCGTTCGCCGCGGTGGGCGCCGCGATGGCGGCGTTGACCGCGCTCGCCACGAGTTCGACGGTGCTGCGCTCGAACCGCAACCGCGCGGCGTTCCTGGCCGGGCTGCTGGTGGTCGGCGCGCTCGCCGCGACGGGGCCCAACACGTACTGGTTCGTCTCGCGCCTCGGCGTGCCGTGGACGAACGTGGCGCCCTCGCTCGGCGGCATCTCGCTGTCCACGATCCTGCTGGTGGCGGCCGCGGTCGCGGGGATATACGCGTTCGTGGAGAACATCCGCGCGCACCGGCCGGGCGCGGCGGCGGCTTCGGAGGGATCGCAGGAGCGCCGCAGCCGGTCGCTGCGACTGGGGTCGCTGTCGCTGGTGGTGGTGTGCGGCCTGGCGGCCGTCGGCGAGTTCTACACGATGGCGATGGCGATCCACACCCAGTCCGGCAGCTACAGCCTGGGCGCGGCGAACTTCGGGCACCTGTTCGGCCAGAGCTGCAACCTGTCCGATCACGTGATGGTGGAGCGCGACCCGGCGAAGAGCATCCTGCACGCGCAGTCCGAGCAGCGGACCGTGCCGGTCAAGCCGGAGGAAACGTCGCCGCTGCCCAACCCGGACCTCGACAACGGCCGCGTGCAGACCGGCTTCCACACCCGCCCGACCGACGACAAGGACCCGCTCGCCGAGCCGCCACACGGCTTCACGCCGGCCCAGGTGCCGATGTGGAGCAGCTACCTCGACACACAGACGCGCGCGGGCCGGCTGCGCAGCGATTGGTACGCGCTGACGGAAAAGCCCGCGGACGGCCAGATCGTGGTCGCCACCGCGGCCCAGGTGCGGCGTCCGTCGTCGGTGAGCCTCGACTACGGCGTGAACACCCCGGACGGCGTGAAGATCCTGCGCAGCCAGTTCGCGCTGCCGCCGGGCGCGGGCACCGGCGGCTGGGGCGACACCCGGATCAACCTGCGCGACCTCCCGCCGGAGACGAACGCGGTGCGGATCAACATCGTCGACAACGACCTGACCGAGGACGGCTGGATCGCCGCGTCCGCCCCGCGCGTGCCGACGTTCACCACGCTCACCGACAAGCTCGCGGGCAAGTCCGTGTACATCGACTGGCCCGCGTCGTTCGTCTACCCGTGCGCCGAGCCGGTCACCTCGCGCGACGGCATCTCGCAGGTCCCGGACTACCGCATCACGGCGGGCAGCCTGGCCGACGAGGCCGACTGGGCGTCCAGCACCAACGGCGGCCCGAACGGCTGGCTGGAGGAGCTGGCGGACGAGCCGGAGGTGCCCAGCTACCTGCTCGGCCAGCCCAGCCAGTCGTGGGGCCAGCTGCTGCAGGTGGAGCCCTTCACCGAGGGCATCGCCCCGACCGTCCGGCACGGCAGCCGGACCGTCTGGGGCTGGTGGTCGCCCGGGCCAGGTCCCAAGCAGCCCAACGGCAAGGACCCGACCCGCTGAGCTGTCCGTGATGCCAGGGATGCCCTGAAGGCCACCATGAGGGACTTATCTGCCCTCATGGTGGCCTTCAGGGCACGCGAAGCAGCGTTCAGCCGTAGCTGCGCGGTGTCCACACGATCGCCGTCCCACCGGGCCCGGTTTCCACCCGGGTCTGCGACGAGCCCACGATCAGCAGGCACCGCATGTCCACAGTGGACGGGTCCAGCCCGCCCAGCGTGGTGACGCGGATGTCCTCCTCGGGCCCGCCCACGTCGCGGGCCACCACCAGCGGAGTGGACGGGGCACGGTGGCGCAGCAGGACATCGCGGGCCGACGCCAGCTGCGTCACGCGGGTGCGCGACGCCGGGTTGTACAGCGCCAGCACCAGATCCGCCGCGCCCGCGGCGTCAAGACGGCGTTCGATGATCTCCCACGGCTTCAGCCGGTCCGAGAGCGACAGCACGCAGTAGTCGTGGCCCAGCGGCGCGCCGACGCGGGCGGCGGCGGCCTGCGCGGCCGTCACCCCGGGCACCACCCGCACCCGCACACCCGCGCCGCGGCCGGCCGAAACCTGTTCCAGCACCGCGGAAGCCATCGCGAACACCCCCGGGTCACCGGAGGACACCACGGCCACGCGGGCGCCCGCACGAGCCAGCTCCAGCGCGTCGGCCGCCCGGTCCGCCTCGACCCGGTTGCCCGACGCGTGCCGCTGCTGGCCCGCGCGCTGCGGCACCCGCGCGACGTACGGCCCATACCCCACCACGTGTTCCGCCGCCGCCAGCTCCGCCGAAGCCTCCGGCGTCAGCCACTCCGGGCCCGCCGGGCCGAGGCCGACGACCACGACCTCACCGCTCTCACCGGCAGGCGCCGGACCAGCGCCGGCAGCTGAGGCCGCACCGTCCACACGGGACGCGTACGCCGGGCTTGGCAGCAGCGCCAACGAGAAGTACGGCACCGAAGCCGGGTCGACGTCCGCGAGCGGCAACACGCGCTGCTCACCCCAGGTCGCGCGCTCGACGTACCACGCGTCGTCCAGCTTGCCCGCCTCCGCGAACGCCTCGCGCACCGAGCCGAACGTGCGGCCCAGTTTCAGCACGGCCGCGGACTCCGTGTCGGCGAGCCGGCGAGCCAGCTCCGGCGCGGGCAGCGTGCCGGGCAGCACCGTGAACACCTCGTCGCGCTGCACCAGCGGGCGGCCGAGCACCGAGGACGCCGCGCTCACCGACGTCACACCGGGCACCACCTCCGCGGTGTAACGCCCGGAAAGCCGTTCGTGCATGTACATGTAGGAGCCGTAGAAGAACGGGTCGCCCTCGCACAGCACCACGACGTCACGTCCGGCGTCGAGGTGCTCGGCGAGCTTTTTGGCGCTCAGCTCGTAGAAGTCCGCGATCGCGCCCTCGTACCCGCCGGGGTGATCGGTGGTCTCCGTGGTGACCGGGTAGACCAGCGGCTCCTCCAGCTGCCCTTCCCGCAGGTACGGGGCGGCCACGGAGCGCGCGATGCTCCGGCCGTGGCGCGCGCTGTGGTACGCGATCACACCGGCCTCGCCGATCAGCCGCGCCGCCTTGACCGTCATCAGCTCCGGGTCGCCGGGCCCGAGGCCGACGCCGTACAGCTTCCCGGGGGTCATTCGGCCACGCTCGCGATCGCGTTGACGGCCGCCACGGCCATCGCGCTGCCGCCGCGGCGGCCGTGCACCACCAGGTACGGCGCGGGTGCGGCCTTCGCCAGCTCCACTTTGGACTCCGCCGCGCCGACGAAGCCCACGGGCACGCCGATGATCGCGGCCGGCGCGCCGACCCCTTCGCCGAGCAGCTCCAGCAGCCGGAACAGCGCCGTGGGGGCGTTGCCGATCGCGACCACCGAACCGGGCAGCCGGTCGCGCCACAGCTCCAGCGCCGCGGCCGAGCGGGTGGTGCCCATCCGCTCGGCCAGGCCCGGCACGCTCGGGTCGTCCAGTGTGCAGACGATCTCGTTCGCCGCGGGCAGCCGCTTGCGCGTGATGCCGCTCGCGATCATCTTCGCGTCGCACAGCACCGGCGCGCCCGCCTCGAGCGCCGCGCGGCCGGACTCGACCACGTCGAGGCTGTAGCGCAGGTCGTCGACCAGGTCGACCATGCCGCAGGAGTGGATCATCCGCACCGCGACGCCGGCGACGTCGTCGGGCAGGATCGCCAGATCCGCCTCTTCGCGGATCGTGGCGAACGAGTGCCGGTAGATCTCGGCACCGTCCCGCAGGTAGTCGATCACGAGGTTTCCTTTCTCACCAACGCTTCCGTCAGACGGGAAACCGGGGTCCACCGCCCGTCGACACGGTAGCCGCCGCCCTCGGCGACCACGTCCAGGTGGGCCCCCGACGGCCGGCCGCAGCGGCGCGCGCAGCCGACGACGTGCGCGCGGACACCGCCAGGCACCAGCTGTGCGGCGTCGGCACGGACGTCGGCGAGCGACTTCGCACACCCCGGCCGCCCGATGCACGCTGTGATCTCCAACGCGCCCGGGTCGGTGCTCAGCCCGGCAGCCTCCAGGCGGGCGAGGTCCGTCGCGCCGGGCAGCACCACCGAACGCCACGGCGTCACCACGGCCGACGCGGCGACGTCGGCGAGCACCCCCAGCTGCGCGGCCGTGAGCTGCCCGAACCGGGGCGCGACACCGATCGCCGAACCGAACCGGCCCACCGTCGGGTCCACCCGCACCGGCCGGTCGACCGGGTGCTCGCGCGGTCCGGCGGGCAACAGCGCCGTCGGGTCGGCCAGCTCGGCGATCCGCCACGCCGTCCCCCGCGCCTCGCCGAACGCGGCGGCCACGGCGAGCATCGCGTCAACGGCGTCGGCCCGCGGCACCGCGCAACCGGTGTCCACGCCGGCGAGCAGGACCGTGCCGAGCGACGGCGTCACGGCGCGCCAGCAGACATCGGCGCCTTCACCCGCGACGTCACCACGGCCGTCGTCGAAGGCGAACAGGAACCGTCCCGGCAGCGAGGCGAGCGCGGGCCGCGCGCACAGCTCGACGTCCAGCGCCTGCGCGAGCCCCCGGACGTCGGCGATCCCGCCGTGGATCCCGCTGAGCGGTGACGCCAGGACGTTGCGGACGCGCTCGTGCGAAGGCGAAGGCAGCAACCCGGCCGCTGTCAGTCGCTTCGCCAGACCCGGGCGCGTCACGCCGCGCAGCTGGACGTTGCCGCGGGAGGTGAGGTGGACGTCGCCGTCGCCGAGCTCGTCGGCACACTCGGCGAGCACCCGGAGCCGCTCCGCGGTGATGGCGCCGCCCGGCAGCCGGACGCGGGCCAGCGGGCCGTCCGCCGCGTCGTGCGTGGCGAAGACACCGGGGCACGCGTCGGCGCGCACGCGGGCGGGGCTGGACATGGCGCTCACTGTAGCTGGCGAATGGTTCAGCAACCCTGTGATCATATGTAGTAGGTGTGCTACGTTCGATCGCACAGGTGAGATGGGGGTGGTTCCGATGCGGAATCAGGGCGAAGTAGTCCTGCGCGTCGAAGACCTGCGGATGCGCTACGGGACGAACGACGTGCTGCACAACGTCGCGTTCACCGCGCACCGCGGCGAGGTGCTCTGCCTGCTGGGGCCGAACGGCGCGGGAAAGACGACGACGATCGAGATCCTCGAGGGCTTCCGGATGCGGTCCGCGGGCCTCGTCGAGGTGCTCGGCACCGACCCGGCGAACGGCGGTGAAGACTGGCGGGCACGGCTGGGGGTCGTGCTCCAGTCCTGGCGCGACCACGGCCGATGGCGCGTGCGCGAGCTGCTCGCGCACCTCGGCGAGTACTACGCGCCTTATTCGACGGAGCAGATCCGCCGGCCGTGGAACACCGACGAGCTGATCGAGGCCGTCGGGCTGACCCCGCACGCGCACAAGAAGCTCCGGCAGCTCTCCGGTGGCCAGCGGCGCCGGCTCGACGTGGCGATCGGCATCGTCGGACGGCCCGAGCTGCTGTTCCTCGACGAGCCCACGGCGGGCTTCGACCCGGAGGCCCGGCGCGAGTTCCACGAGCTGGTGCACCGGCTGACCGACGACGAGGACACCACGATCCTGCTCACCACCCACGACCTCGACGAGGCCGACAAGCTGGCGGACCGGATCCTCATCCTCAGCGGCGGCCACATCGTCGCCGACGGCTCGGCCGACGAGCTCAGCCGCCAGATCGCCGGTGAAGCCGAGGTGCGCTGGACCGTCGACGGGCAACGCTTCGTGCACTCCACCACCGAAGCGACGAAGTACGTGTACGAGCTTTTCAAGCAGCACGGCGATGCCGTCGCGGATCTCGAGGTCCGCCGGGCCTCACTGGAGGACACCTACATGACTCTCGTGCACCGGGCCGAGGCCGGGCTCACGGCCGAGCTCTCGACAGAAGCAGGTGTGCGATGAATCCCCGCGCGGCCGCGCTCCGGACCGGCCTGCGCCGCGGCCTGATCGAATTCCGCCACCAGTGGACCAATCGCGACGACATCGTCGGGCAGCTGTTCTGGACCGTGACGACCCTGGGCGCGCTGTTGTTCATGCGGGGCGCGACGCTGCCCGGCACGTCGTTCTCGCTCGGTGCGTCGAGCGTGCCGGGGGTGCTGGGCGCGGGGATCGTGCTCAACGGCCTGTCCGGTATGGCGGGCTTCCTGACCGTCGACCGCGAAGACGGCACACTGCTGCGGGCCAAGGCGACGCCCAACGGCATGCTCGGCTACCTCGTCGGCAAGATGACCTCGGTCTCGCTGATGCAGGTGACCGGGATGGCGGTCACGCTGATCCCGGCCCTGTTCCTGTTCAGCGGACTGGCCACGGGCGGCGTCTGGTCCTGGCTGACCCTGCTGTGGGTGCTCGTCGTGGGGCTGACCGCCACACTGCCGCTCGGCGCCGCCCTCGGGTCGCTGACCACCAGTTCCCGCTCGATGGCCTTCATCATGCTGCCGGTGTTCGGCCTCGGCGCGATCTCCGGGATCTTCTACCCGATCACCGCGCTGCCGGTCTGGGTGCAGGACGTCGCGCAGGTGTTCCCGATGTACTGGCTCGGCCTCGGCATGCGCTCGGCGCTGCTGCCGGACTCCGCCGTGGTGGTCGAGATCGGGCAGTCCTGGCGGCCGTGGGCGACCCTCGGCGTGCTGGCCGCGTGGGCCGTGATCGGATTGGTGCTGGCCCCGATCCTGCTGCGCCGGATGGCACGGCGGGAGTCCGGGTCTTCGGTGGCGGCACGACGGGAAAGGGCACTGCAGCGTGCGTGAGCGCCAATGAGTGAGAACGTCTACAACCGGATCTCGGTGCTGCGCGCCGAGCGCGGGATCTCCCGCCGTCAGCTGGCCGACGCGCTGGGTGTGCACTACCAGACCATCGGGTACCTGGAGCGCGGCGAGTACAGCCCGAGCCTCCACCTGGCGCTGCGGATCGCGGAGTTCTTCGAGGTGGCGGTGGAGGTGCTGTTCTCCACCGCCCCGTTCCCGCGGATCGGCGACCGTGAGCGCACCGGCTGACGGTGGATGTCTGAGCGGGGGTATCAAGGACGACGTGATCGTCCCCGAACACCTGCGCGCCGCCGAGCTGCTGATCGACCACGTGTCTCCCGAGCACAACCGGTACAAAGCCTCCGGCGAGCCCGACGTGGTGAGCTGGGCCGAGCCGTGGCGCAACCACACGCAGTGCGCGTCGTTCCAGACGCAGGTGCTCAAGCGCGCCTACGCCTGGGCCGACGACGAGTTCTTCACCACGCACTTCCGCTCGGTCAGCCCGCCCTCGCGCACCTACTGGTGGGTGTTCAGCCGCCGGGCGGTGCCGCACTTCGCACCCGTGGACACCGTCGCGGGCCTGCGGGCGGGCGACCTGGTGGTGATCGACTACGGCCACCGGCGTCCGGTGAACACCGGGCACATCGTGCTGGTCCGCGGCGCGCCGGTGGCGGACGGGGCCGGCGCGTACCGGGTGCCGGTCGCCGACTGCACGGCCGATCCGCACGGCACCTCCGCGGAGTTCCCGGACAGCCGCGGCCCCGGTGGCCAGGGCGCCGGGCGCGGGCACATGGTGTTCCACGCCGACCCGGCCACCGGGGGTTTCGGCGGGTACTCGTGGAGCGTCACGGCCCGGCGCGCGCATCCCGCCGGCGAGCGGCCGATCGTCGCGGTGCGCGTGGTCTGACACGTCACCTTGACGCGCGCGGCCACGCCCCGGAGAGTGAGGGCGAACCACGCGTCGGCAGGTGGAGGAACCCGGTGAGAGTCCGGGACGGTCCCGCCACTGTGACCCGGAGTGATCCGGGGAGCCAGGAACTCCCGCCGGCGCGACCCACGACCCGGGGCGCGGACACCCCGAGTGAGGAACACCGTGATCCTGCTGCTGTCCACTTCGGACACCGATCTGCTCAGCGCCCGGGCCGCCGAGGGCGAGTTCCGCCTGGCGAACCCCGCCCGCCTGGACCTCGCCGAGCTGCCGGGGCTGCTGGACGGCGCGGCGATCGTCGTGGTCCGGATCCTGGGCACCCCGCGCAGCTGGCAGGAGGGGCTGGACACGCTGCGCGCGTCCGGTTCGCACGTGGTCGTGCTCGGCGGGGAGCAGACGCCGGACGCCGAGCTGATGAAGCTCTCGACGGTGCCGGCGGGCATCGCGGCGGAGGCGCACGCGTACCTCGCGCAGGGCGGGCCGGAGAACCTCACCCAGCTGCACCGTTTCCTGTCCGACACGCTGCTGCTCACCGGCGACGGCTTCGAGCCGCCCGCCGTGCAGCCCGCCTGGGGTGTGCTGGAACGGCCCGCGTCGTCGAACACCGGGCCCGTCGTCGGGATCCTCTACTACCGCGCGCACCACCTGTCCGGGAACACCGCGTTCGTGCACGCGCTGGCCGACGCGATCGAGGCCGAGGGCGGGCGGGCGCTGCCGATCCACTGCGCGTCGCTACGCACGCGCGAGCCGGAGATGATGGCCGAGCTGGGCCAGGCGGACGCGCTGCTGGTCACCGTGCTGGCCGCGGGCGGCACCCGGCCGTCGGAGGCCGGCGCCGGTGGTGACGACGAGGCGTGGGACGTCGCCGAGATGGCCGGCCTGGACGTGCCGATCCTGCAGGCCCTGTGCCTGACCAGCGACCGCGAGAGCTGGTCGGCCAGCGACGAGGGCCTGACCCCGCTGGACGCCGGCAACCAGATGGCCGTGCCGGAGTTCGACGGCCGGCTGATCACGGTGCCGTTCTCGTTCAAGGAAATCGACGAAGACGGCCTGCCCCGCTACGTGCCCGACGCCGAGCGCGCGTCCCGCGTCGCCGGGATCGCGCTGGCGCACGCGCGCCTGCGTCACACGCCTCCGCCCGAACGCCGGATCGCGCTGATGCTCTCGGCGTACCCGACGAAGCACTCGCGCGTCGGCAACGCCGTCGGGCTGGACACGCCGGCGTCCGCGGTCAAGCTGCTGCGGCAGATGCGTTCCCAGGGGTACGACCTCGGCGCGGACGCGTTCCCCGGCGTCGAGCCGACCGGTACGGAACAGCCGGACGGCGACGCGCTGATCCACGCGCTGATCGCGGCCGGCGGCCAGGATCCCGAGTGGCTGACCGAGGAGCAGCTGTCGGGCAACCCGATCCGCGTGCCCGCCGCACGTTACCGCGAGTGGTTCGCACGGCTGCCCTCGGCGTTGCGCGAGGCGATGGAGGAGCACTGGGGCCCGGCGCCGGGCCAGCTGTATGTCGACACGTCGTCGAATGCCGAAGGCGACATCGTGCTGGCCTCGCTGCAGGCGGGCAACGTCGTGATCATGATCCAGCCGCCGCGCGGGTTCGGCGAGAACCCGGTGGCGATCTACCACAACCCGGACCTCCCGCCGAGCCACCACTACCTCGCCGCGTACCGCTGGCTGGAGGAGGAGTTCGGCGCGCACGCCGTGGTGCACCTGGGCAAACACGGCTCGCTGGAATGGCTGCCGGGCAAGACGGCCGGGCTCTCGGCGTCGTGCGCGCCCGACGCGGTGCTGGGCAACCTGCCGCTGGTCTACCCGTTCCTGATCAACGACCCGGGCGAGGGCGCGCAGGCGAAACGCCGCGCGCACGCCACGATCGTCGACCACCTGATCCCGCCGATGGCACGCGCCGAGTCCTACGGCGACCTCGCGCGGCTAGAGCAGCTGATGGACGAGCACGCGAACATCGCCGCGATGGACCCGGCGAAGCTGCCCGCCGTGCGCGCGCAGATCTGGACGCTGATCCAGGCGGCCAAGCTGGACCACGACCTCGGCATCGGCGAACGCCCGCACGACGCGGAGTTCGACGACTTCCTGCTGCACATCGACGGCTGGCTGTGCGAGGTCAAGGACGCGCAGATCCGCGACGGCCTGCACATCCTGGGCGAGGCGCCGGTCGGCGAGGCGCGGGTGAACCTGGTGCTCGCCATGCTGCGCGCCCAGCAGATGTGGGGCGGCAAGCAGGGCGCGGTGCCCGGCCTGCGCTCGGCACTGGGGCTCAAGGAGAACTCCGACGCGCCACTGTCCGAAGTGGACGCCATCGAGGCCACGGCCCGCACGCTGGTCGAGGCGATGGAGACGCGCTCGTGGGCGCCGTCGGCGGTGGTTGGTGTCGTGGCTGACGTGCTGGGCAACCCCGACGAGCAGGTCGCGCACGTGCTGACGTTCGCGGCCACCGAGATCGTGCCGCGGCTCGCGGGCACCGACGCCGAGCTGGACGCCGTCCTGCACGCCCTCGACGGCGGCTACATTCCCGCCGGACCCAGCGGTTCGCCGTTGCGCGGGCTGGTGAACGTGCTGCCGACGGGCCGGAACTTCTACACCGTCGACCCGAAGGCCATCCCGAGCCGGCTGGCGTGGGAGACGGGCCAGGCGCTGGCCGATTCGCTGCTGCGCCGGTACCGCGAAGACAGTGCCACGTCCGAGTGGCCGCGTTCGGTCGGGCTCTCGGTGTGGGGCACGTCGGCGATGCGGACGTCGGGCGACGACGCCGCGGAGGTGCTGGCGCTGCTGGGCGTGCAGCCGGTGTGGGACGAAGCGTCACGGCGCGTCACGGGCATCGAGGCGATCCCGCTGTCGGAACTGGGCCGCCCGCGCATCGACGTGACGGTGCGTATCAGCGGCTTCTTCCGCGACGCGTTCCCGCACGTGATCACGCTGATGGACGATGCCGTACGCCTGGTCGCCGGTTTGGACGAGCCGCTCTCGGAGAACTACGTCCGGGCACACGTCGCAGCGGACATGGCTTCACACGGCGATAACCGACGGGCGACGACGCGGATCTTCGGCTCGAAGCCCGGCGCGTACGGCGCGGGCCTGCTGCCCCTGATGGACTCCGGCAACTGGCGCGACGACAAGGACCTCGCCGAGGTGTACGCGGTCTGGGGCGGCTTCGCCTACGGCCGCGACCTCGACGGCCGCCCGGCACGCGAGGACATGGAGCAGTCGTACAAGCGCATCGTCGTCGCCGCGAAGAACACCGACACGCGCGAACACGACATCGCCGACTCCGACGACTACTTCCAGTACCACGGCGGCATGATCGCCACCGTCCGCGCCCTGACGGGCACCGCGCCCGTCTCCTACGTCGGCGACTCGACGACGCCGGACGCCGTCCGCACCCGCACCCTGGGAGAGGAGACGGCGCGCGTCTTCCGCGCCCGCGTCGTCAACCCGCGCTGGCTGTCCGCCATGCGCAAACACGGCTACAAGGGCGCCTTCGAACTAGCCGCGACCGTGGATTACCTGTTCGGCTTCGACGCCACCGCCGGCGTCGTGGGAGACTGGATGTACGAGAAGCTGTCGGAGTCCTACGTGCTGGACGCGGTGAACCAGGACTTCCTCCGCCAGGCCAACCCGTGGGCCCTGCGCGGCATCATCGAGCGCCTCACCGAAGCCGCCGACCGCGGCCTCTGGTCCGAACCGGACCCGGCCCTGCTGGCCCAGCTCCGCGACGTCTACCTGACCTTGGAAGGCGACCTCGAGAGCGAGTAACCGGCTGTGCGTGCTCGCCTCGCTCGCATGATGCCGCGCGAGGCGGCCACGCACCTGGGGTTGTCCGGCAGCCGCCTACGCCGCCTCGCTGCGGCTGGGGATTCCCCAGCCCACGCGACAACCCGCGCGTCCCTTGCAGCACCCGGCTTCGCTGCGCCCCAGCACCATCCTCACCCGCAGCACCCGGCTTCACCACGCCCCGGCACCATCCCCACCCGCGACACCGGCTCCACCACGCCCCGGCACCATCCCCACCCGCGACACCGGCTCCACCACGCCCCGGCACCATCCCCACCCGCGGCACCGGCTTCGCTGCGCCCCGGCACCATCGTCGCCCACTGCAGGCGCGCCATTGGCGCACTCCGCCCGCCAAAGTCGTTCCGTGTGGTCTCCTCGGCCACCTCGCCCGCCACCGACCACGCCCGACATTTCGCCCCCGGCCCGGGCAAACCCCGCCGCTCTCCGCCACCGCCACTGCCGCCGCGTCCGCCGCACCACCACCGCGTCCGTCGCGCCCGCCGCACCACCACCGCCGCCGCGTCCGCCGCCGCCACCGCCGCGTCCGTCGCACCGCCGCGACCACCGCGACCGCGGGCCTCGCCCCGCTCTTCACCACCGCCGCGACCGGACCACTGACCACAGTGGTCCAGCGCGCCGGCGAGCCGGTTGGGCCGCCAGGGTGAACGCGACGTCACCAATCCCGGCATATCGCCCGTAGCCGCCCTACTGACGTCGGGTGGTCCGCTCCACGCCTTGACTTCGCAATGGTCTAGTCCAATGCTGTAGCGCACCTCGCCTCGACAGTTGGAGGACAGATGCGACGAAGCAGACTGGCCGCCGTCGGGATCGCCGCCGCCACCGTGCTCGGGGCTGCCGCGACCTTGGCCGCGACCGCCAACGCGCAGCCGGACGCCGCGGCCGCCCCCGCCGCGCTCAGCAACAACTGGTACGCGTCGGCCCCGTATCTCATGCCCCAGAGCAACAACCCGCCCGACCCGGTCACCGTGATGAACGCGACCGGGCAGAAGGCGTTCCAGCTGGCGTTCATCCTCGCGCCCAACGGCGGCGGCTGCTCGCCCACGTGGGACGGCACGTCCGCGGTGTCTTCGGACACGGCCGTGGCCGGTGTGATCAGCAAGATCCGCGGTGCCGGTGGCGACGTGTCCGTGTCCGTCGGCGGTTACGGCGGCACCAAGCTCGGCCAGACGTGTGGCTCCGTCGCCGCGACCGCCGACGCGTACCAGCAGGTGATCACCAAGTACGGCCTCAAGGCGATCGACTTCGACCTCGAAGAGCCGGAGTACGAAAACACCGCCGCGATCGCGAACGAGCTAGGCGCCGCGAAAACGTTGCAGGCCAACAACCCGGACCTGTTCGTCTCGGTGACCATGCCGGGCACGGCGGCCGGCACGGGCTGGTTCGGCACGCAGCTGCTCGACCAGGCCAAGTCGATCGGCTTCTCCCCCAACAACTTCTCCATCATGCCCTTCGATGGCGGCTTCAACGGCGGCTCGTCGCAGGTGTCCGCGCTGGAGGCGTTCCACGGCCTGCTCGTGAGCCACATGGGCTGGGACAGCGCCACCGCGTACTCGCACGAGGGCTTCTCCGGCATGAACGGAAAGTCCGACGCCGCGGAGATCTTCAACGTCTCGGACTTCCAGACGGTGTACGACTACGCGACCAGCCATAAGCTCGGCCGTTTCACGTTCTGGTCGGTCAACCGCGACCGCGCCTGCGTGGGCACGACCGACAACGGCGTCTGCTCCAACGTCCAGCAGAACGACTGGGACTTCACGAAGTTCACCACCCAGTTCGCCGGCGCCACCCCGCCGCAGACGGGCCCGCCGACCAGCCCGCCCACCAGCCCGGGCACCTGCGCCGCCGCGGAATGGTCGAAGACGCAGGTCTACACGAACGGCAACGCCGTCTCCCACAACGGCCACAAATGGACCGCCAAGTGGTGGACCCAGGGCGAGGAACCCGGCACCACCGGCCCGGACGGCGTCTGGGCCGACAACGGCACCTGCTGACCCTCGAGCCCCGACGAACGCCGGGTGGTCCCCGACCCACCCGGCGTTCGGTTTGTCCAGCTCAGGAACCCCGCCCCTGTCCGCACGGCGGGATTCCCCGCGACGGCTCCGCCTTCAAACCCTGCCCCGATTGGTCCCCTCCGAGCCGAGCCCACGCGTGCCGCCGGTAGCAAGTCCAAACCCGCCGCAGCCCGGCCGAGTACTCAGCGCCGGGGAGCGTTTCGCAGCAACCCCACCACGCCCACTCACCGCCCAGCAGCGCACCGGGCCAGCCTGGCCAAGCGACCGACCACCGCGAAAGTGTTTCGCAGCAACCGAATCGCGTCAGGGGCGGACGCCGGGCAGGTGTGTGTTGGCGCGGCGGACGTCCGCGGCGAGCGCCGGGACCTCGATCACCTGGCGGCCCGCCGCCGTCAGCTGCTCGACTCCCTCGGCCTCGACGAAGAGTGACGGCTCGCGCCATGCCATGACCACTCGCGGGATCGCCGTCGCGAGGATCAGCTGGGTGCAGCTGCGCGGGTGCGACGCGCGGGCGCTGCACGGCTCCAGCGAGCTGTACATCGTCGCGGTGGCGAGGCGGGCGTCGTCCGGGAGGAGCTTCGCGAGCGCGGCCTCCTCGGCGTGGTTGCGCGGATCGCCCTCGCCGGAATGCCCGGTGGCGAGCACGGTGCCGTCGGGGGCGGCGATCACGGCGCCCACGCGGAACGTCGAGCTCGGCGGGCACTCGTCCGCGAGCGCGATCGCCTGGCGCAGCCGCAGCACGTCAAGCGCCGAGGGCTCCGCGGCCACGCGGTAGTGCAGCACCGCGACGTCGCCCAGCTGTCGCACCTCCGCCAGCCGCAGCGGTCGCGGGACCGCGCCGGGGCCCAGGAACCGCGGCGCACGCGGGTCGCCGACCGTGATCGGCGCGACGGCGAGCCGCAGCTCGTCGGCCAAACCAGCGGCGAGGAACTGCGTGTGCACGGCGCCGCCGCCCTCGACAAGCAGCCGTCGAACGCCGCGCGCGCCGAGGTCGTCGAGGATCCGCTCCAGCTCGGGCGGGGTGCCGGCGTCGACGAGGGTCGCAACGTCACGCAACTCGTCCGCGGCCATCGGCGGCGCGTAAACGAGCTTCGTCGTGTCGCCGGTCGTGAAGAACCGCGCGGTCGGGTCGAGCTTGCCGCTGCTCGTCACGGTCACCTTGATCGGCTGCTCCGGCCGCCCCGCCGCCAGCCGCTCGCGGCGGAGCTCAGCCGAGCGGACGAGCAGTCGCGGGTTGTCCGCCCGCACCGTGCCCGCGCCGACGAGGATCGCGTCGGACTCCGCCCGCAGCCGGTCGACCTCGGCGAAATCGTCCTCATTGGACAGGAGCAGCCGGGTGCTGCTCGCGTCGTCGAGGTAACCGTCCAGCGACTGGGCGGCCGAGAGCACGACGTGGGGCCGGGCGGTCATCGAAGCTCAGCCACCGCTCATACCGGCAGCACGGCGTACTGGCGAACATGCAGGTCGGTGTAGGTCACCGGCCCGCGCGGCCCCGGCACCCGGTCCAGGTTGATGCCCGTCTCGGGGACCGCGAGCAGCTTGAAGCCGTCGAGCAGCCGGGTCGGCGCGTTCCAGAACACGCCGGTGCCGGTGTAGCCGTCGAAAAACGCGTCGGCCGCAGCCGGGTCCTCGGTGGCGATACCCGCCGCGAGACCGGACGTCTGCTCGTTCGCGACCGCGACGGCCTGCGTCAGCCCAGTCACCTTCTCGACCGTGACGGTCGCCTCCCGCTCGGAGTCCAGCGCCCACTCGTACCCGATGGCGTGCTCGTGCGGCGCCAGCGACGGCGTCACCCCACGCTCGGTCAGCGCCTCCGCGATCGACGGCCAGATTGCGTCGTGCGCACCCTCGTGGATGAGCAGCAGGTTCAGCCGGTTGCAGACGCCGAGCCGGTCGAGGCTCGCGGACACGAGGTCGCGCACCTTGCCGGCGTCCGCGGCCGCGTCGACGTACAGCACGCCGCCGCCGTCCGCGTGGGCCAGCGTGCCCACGCCGTGCACCGCCGCCTCCGTGGCCAGCTCGCGCGTGCTGTCACCGCTGCCGCGCAGGATCACGAGCGGCACCAGCGCGGGCAGGCGCACCAGCGCCGACGCGGCCTCCCGCTCGACTCGCGGCACCAGCTGCACCACGGCCGGGTCGATCCCGGCGTCGGCGAGCGCCGGCGCGATCACAACCTCCCGCAGTCGCTGCGCGGAGCCCAGCGCCGCCGAACCCGTGCGCAGCACCCCGGCGTTGCGCGACTTGACCAGCTGCGAAGCCACGTCCACGGTCACGTTCGGCCGCGCTTCGTAGTTCGCACCGATCACGCCGACCGGCCGCCGCCGCTCCACCAGCCGCAGCCCGCCGTCCAAAGTGGACACGTCGATGGACCGCGCCTGGTGCGGCGCCCCGGCCAGCAGCTGCAGCTGCTCGGCCATGTCGGCGAGCCGCTCCGGGGTGATGGTCAGCCGGTCCAGCAGACCGGCGCTCATCCCCTCCGCGCGCGCCTTGGCGACGTCGGCGCCGTTGGCCTCGAGGATCTCCTCGCGGTACGTGACCAGCCGCTCGGCCATGCGGGCCAGCGCCCCGTCCACGACCTCGTTGGTGGCGGCAGCGAGCGACGGTGCAGCCCCCTTGGCCGCCCGCGCGCAGGCCTCGACGGCCTTCGTGACCTCGTCCAACGTTCGTCTCCCTCCGCGCGATCCAGCAGACGTCCAGTCTGCCGCACCCGCCCACATCGGGAGACGACGGCCTCAGCCCTCGGGAAACGTCGGCCCGCGAGTCAGCTCGCGACGGGCTCCAGCAGCCACAGCGCGCCCGCCAGCAGGCAGCTCACCGTGAGCACGGCGAACACCAGCACCCACAGCACCGCGGGCACGCCGGTGAGCCGGCCCAGCTGGTCGGCGTCGGAGTCCCGCGCCCCGCCGCGCCGCCGCTTGACCTGCAGCTCCACCACCGGCCGGACCCCGCCGAACAGCAGGAACCACGCCAGCAGGTACGCGAACGGCGCCTGCACCACCGGCGGCGCCACCAGCGCCACGAGCCCCAGCACCACGGCACTCGCGACCACCGAGAACACCCCGTAGGCGTTGCGCACCATGATCAGCACGCCGAGCAGCAGCAGCGCGACCACCACGAGCACCGCCGTGATCAGGTCGGAACCCAGCAGGCTCGCGAACAGCAGGCCCAGCACCGACGGCGCCACGTAGCCGGCCATCGCGGTGAAAGCCATGCCCGGCCCCTCGGGCTTCCCGCGCGACACGGTGACGCCCGAGGTGTCCGAGTGCAGCTTGATCCCGCGCAGCCGCCGCCCGACCAGCACCGCGGCCAGCCCGTGGCCCGCCTCGTGCACGATGGTGATCACGTTGCGCGCCAGCCGCCACGGCGTCCCGCCGACCAGCACCACCAGCAGCGCCACCCCACCGGTGACCAAGGTGATCGCGCCAGGCGTCTGCGCCTGGGTGAGCGCGTTGTCGATGGCAGAGTCGGTCCCGCTCCCGGCAGCGGCGGCCAGCCCGGACGCACCGGGCAGCCCGCCCGGCACCAGGCGGCCGAAGACGGACGAGACATCGAAGGCGGTCGAAATCACGCCGCCACCTCACCACAGCCCGCATCTGGCCCCTGTTAGCGCCCGCCGTACTTCGGCCACGCCACTCCGCTATGGGGCGCGTCATCCCATCGCGGCTCCTTTCTCGTTTTCACGGTGTCGTTCGATCTCAGAGGTCGGGTTGGCCCGCACCGGGGCGCGAGTGGAGAGCGGCTGCTAGCGGGTCCGGCCTCCCCGGTCGAGCCACTCCGGGCCGCAGCACACGAGATGGGCGGCTTCGGCCCGCGGGCGGCCGCGGCGCCACGGCCGTCGCCCGGTGTGGAGTCGGAGGAGGACGGCCGGGACCAGGTGCCGACGCCGCGAAGCAAGCGGGCGCCGGGAGGCGGGAGGCGCCCCCGGCGAGACCAGGGCAGGGCGCGAGCACCGCCAAAGGCCCGAGGGCGCCGGGACGGTCAGGCGGCCATCACCTCCTCCATGATCGGGACCGCGTCGCGGTCTACGCGGAGGAGAAGGGCGGCCCAGCTGCGGTAGGGGCGCCAGGCTCCGGCCAGGAGTTCCAGGTCCGCGGGGCCGACGGAGTCCAGCAGGCCGTATTCCTCTCTCATGGCGTGATGGAGGCGGACGTCGGCGCGGGGGAAGAGGTCCGGGTGCCCGGCGCCGCGGGCCAGGATCTGCTCGGCGGAGAACTGGCCGATGCCGGGGATCTCGCGCAGCCGCTCGAGGGCGTCCGCCACCGGCATGGCGCGTAGCTCGGCGGAGTCGAGATGGCCCTCCGCGGCGGCTTTGGCGACGGCGCGCAGCCGGGCGGTCCGGAAGTCGGCCAGGCCCGGCTCGAAGGGCAGGTCCGCGATCACCCCCGGCGCGGGGAAGGACAGCACCCGGTACCCGCCGACGTCGACGACTTTTCCGTACCGCTCGGCCAGCCGCCGGCGGAACCGCATCGCCTGGCTGAAGCGCATGCCTTGCGCGAGCACGGCCCAGCAGCCCGCCTCGTACGGCGAGGAGAACAGCACGGGCCGCAGCCCCGCCCGCCGGGCCTGCAACCCGGCCATCACCGGGTCGCGGAAGCCGAGGCCGGTGAAGCGGGACCCGTCGACGTCCAGGGACAGCATGCGGCTGACCTGCGCCAGGACCCGGCCTGCCGACTCCACCGGCGCGGACACCTCGACCTCGACGGTGCCGAAGGAGCCGGGAACGGACGAACCCGCGGTGGACGACGTTCGGCCGGGACGATCCGGATCAGCCGGGCCGGTCGTGAAGGTCGCCGTGGTAGCCGAAGCGGGGCCGTGGGAGCTCCGGCCAGACAGGCCGGGGCCGGGGAAGGACAGCAGTGGGGACACCGCGCCGGAAGCATCGGAAGAGCCGGCAAGGGCGGGACCGGGCGAGCCGGTGGTGAAGACATCGGTGCCGAGCTGCCCGGGCGGTCTCTGCCGGATCGTGGCGCCGACGTGGCGCCAGTCGCCGTCGGAGGGGAAGGCCAGCCGCAGGACGCCGCGCTCCGAGGCGGCGTCCGGGCGGCCCGCCGGGCCGAAGCCGGCCAGGAATCGGGTGGCTGCGGACAGCTCGAACGGGCCCCGCACGGCGATCTCGCCGGTGGGCAGCTCGGTGCGGGCCAGGATCGGTGCGGTCATCGTGAGTCCCTCCTCTGTGGGCTCCGGGGTTGGAGGCCGTGGTGGGGAGATTAGGAATGGGGGCCGACAATCCGGGCCCTCGAACTCCTGATCGGGGATATCTTCACTCGATCGTGGGAGGTGGGTAGTGGGCATACTGCCGGTATCCGAAGCCGCCGGCCCCGAAGGAGCGCCCGTGCCGACCAGCCGTCCGACCGACCGGGACCGAACCGCAGACCAGCCGGCCACGCCGCCGACCAGCCAGGACCGGCTCGCCGGCCTGCTCACCGACCCCGCGGCCCCGACCGCCGAAGGCTTCCTCGACGGCTTGGGCGACGTCCCCCAGGCCGGGCCGACGACCGGCATCACCCAGCGGCTGATGCGCACGACGCTGCTCCCCCAGGTCTACGAGCGTTACTGGCGCCCCACGCTCGGAAGGCTGTTCAAGGGCCCGTTCGGCCCGAGCATGGACGGCGAGGTCCGGCTGGCGACCGAACTGCTGGCCCTGCGCCCGGGCCAGGTCGCGCTCGACGTCGCGTGCGGCACCGGCCGGTTCACCCGCGCCTTCGGCGAGGCGGTCGGCGACGAAGGCCTCGCCATCGGCCTGGACGGTGCGCGCGGCATGCTCACCCGCGCCGCCGCGGAGCGGAATCCGGGCAGCGTCGCCTACCTCCGCGCGGACGCCGTCCGGCCGCCGCTCAAGGAGTCCACTGTGGACGCTGTCTGCTGCTTCGCCGCACTGCACATGTTCGCCGAGCCTGAACGCGCGCTGGACTCGTTCGCGCGAATCCTGCGTCCTGGCGGCCGGATCGTGCTGCTCACCAGCGCGCGCCCCGGCTGGCAGCCCGCGCGGCTGGCCGGCTCGGCGGGCGGGATCCTCAGCGGGCAGCGGATGTTCGACCGCGGCGAGATCGCCGCGAGCCTGCGCGCCCGGGGTTTCCTCATACTCAGCGAACAGTATTCGGGCCTCATCCAGATCGTCGCCGGGAAGCTGCCCGAGGCGAGCTGATCCACTTTGTCGGTGCCCCGGGTTAGCATCGCCGCATGACCCACTCCGCGCCCGTCCCACCCGACGACAGTCACCTGCGCGCCTTGCTCGAAGCCACGGCCGAAGCGGTCGAGGCCGCCGAACCGCTCGGCTCCGACCACGTCGGGGCCGGCGCGGAAGTCCGGGCTGCCGTGGGCCAGGAAGTCCAGGCGCGCGCGGACGAACTCGTCGCGCTGAACCAAGACCTGCACGCCCACCCCGAAGAAGGCTTCACCGAGCACCGCTCCGTGGGCGCGCTGGCCGATCTGCTGCGAGCGCACGGCCACGAGGTGACGGTCGGGCTCGGCGGCCTCGACACGGCGTTGCGCACGAGCACCCCGGACAACGGCGGCCCGCACATCGCCGTGCTGTCGGAGTACGACGCGCTGCCCGGGCTCGGCCACGCGTGCGGGCACAACGTCATCTGCACCGCGGGTGCCGGCGGTTTCCTCGGCGCCGCCGCGGTGGCCGAGCGGCTCGGCGGACGGGTCTCCCTGATCGGCACGCCGGCGGAGGAAGGCGGCGGTGGCAAGGAGACCCTCGCGAGGGCGGGGGTGTTCGACGACGTCGACGCGGTGATCATGCTGCACCCGTTCAGCCACGACATCGCGCTGCACCCGTTCCTGGGCCGGCGTCAGCTGGAGATGGTGTTCCACGGGGTCGGGGCGCACGCGTCCGCGCAGCCGTTCATGGGGCGCAACGCACTCGACGCCGCCGTGGCCGCCTACCAAGGCGTGTCGGCCTTGCGGCAGCAGCTGCCGTCCACCGACCGCGTGCACGGCGTCTTCACCGACGGCGGCGCGCGCCCGAACGTGATCCCGGAGCGGGCGGCGCTGCTGTTCTACCTCCGTTCCGCGGATCCGGAGACCCTGCGCGACCTGGCGAAGCGGATGACCGCGATCGCGCACGGCGCCGCGGAGATGACCGGCTGCGGCGTCGAGCTGAGCTGGGACGCGCAGCCGGCGTACCTGCCCATCCGGTTCAACACCACGCTCGCCGGGCGCTGGTCGGTCAACCAGCTCGGCACCGGCCGCAAGCCGCTGCCGCCGGGCATCGTGCCGGAGTTCCTGACCGGCTCGACCGACCTGGGGAACCTGTCCTTCCGGATGCCGTCGCTGCACCCGATGATCGCGGTCTCCGGGGCCACGGTCGCCTTGCACACCAAGGAGTTCGCCGAGGCGGCCGGGTCGCCGTCCGGGGACAAGGCCGTGGTCGACGGGGCGCTCGGGCTCGCGCTCACCGCCGCCGACTACCTGGCCGACGAGGCGCTGCGCAAAGCGGTGCACGACGAGTTCGAGGCCTCCGGAGGTGTGCTCGACGTCCCGTCGTTCTTCGACTGAGGAGGGGGAAACCGGTGAACGCTGAGGAATGCCTGAGGATTCTCAGCTGATTCTTCTCAGCAAAGCCCCAGGGGTTTCCACAGGATTCTCACAAGCACGAGCGCGAACCTTGGTGCATGACCGAGAACGAGAGTCGGCCCGGCCCCGCCTCAACCGGTGGGCACCAGCCGCACCAGAGCGTCCACCCCCAGTACGGCCCGTACCCCCAGTACGGCTACCAGCAGCCGGCCTCGCCGAATCCGCTCTTCACGCCGCAAGCGCAGCAGGTCATCCCGCAGCCGCGCCGGACGAGCCGCAAGCTCGCGGCCGTGGTCAGCGGGACGGCGCTGGCCGCCGCTCTGATCGGCGGCGGCGCGGGTGCCGCGATCGTCGGGCTCACCGGGACGTCCACCGCCTCGCCGGCCACGTCGTCGGCGGTCACCGGCCAGACGGTCAGCAACACGACCGCGAACGGTGACGTCAGCGCGGTCGCGGCGAAGGTCGTGCCGAGCGTCGTGCAGGTCAACGTGACCACCGCGCAGGGCGAGGCGATCGGCTCCGGCGTGATCCTCAGCTCCGACGGCCGGATCCTCACCAACGCCCACGTCGTCGACGGCGCCCAGAACGTCACGATCACCACCTCGGACGGCAAGAAGTACCAGGCCAGCGTGGTCGGCGCCGACACCAAGGGCGACATCGCCGTGGTGCAGGCCAAGAACGCCAGCGGGCTGACCGCCGCCACCCTCGGCGATTCCGGCAAGCTCGTGGTCGGCCAGTCGGTCGTCGCGATCGGCTCGCCGGGCGGGCTGCAGAACACCGTGACCACCGGCATCGTCAGCGCGCTGAACCGGCCGCTGTCGGACGTCGGCGAGCAGCAGCAACAGCAGCAGTCGCCGTTCGGCCGGCAGACCTCGAACGAGTCCTCGAACAGCGGCCCGAGCTACACCGCGATCCAGACCGACGCCTCGATCAACCAGGGCAACTCCGGCGGCGCGCTGGTGAACGCCCAGGGCGAGGTGATCGGCATCAACTCCGCGCTCTACAGCCCTTCCGCGTCGGCGAGCGGCGCCGCGGGCAGTGTCGGGATCGGCTTCGCCATCCCGATCAACGACGCCAAGACGATCGTGAACCAGATCGTCAACGGCTGACCAGGTCGCGGACGGACCGCGGTCGGGGCGGCCCGTCCTCTTCCTCGCTCACTGTCGGGGTAGGCGAGGAAACCCGGTGAAGGCCGCTCTCCCAGGGAATCGGGGCCCGGGGAGAGCGGCCTTCACGCTGTTCACAGGTCGTAGGACAGGGTGAACGTGTGGTGGCCCGCCCCGTCCTGCGTGATCGCGGCGGTGCCGGAAAGCCCGGCCAGCTCACCCGATCCCGAGCCGGCGAGGACGACCAGCGACAGCCCTTCGTCACCTGCGGCGTGGCGGAGCACAAACGTCCCCTTGCGGCCGTCCACCGAAACCGAAAGCCGCTCGAAGGCGACGTACGCGCGTGAAGTCGCGTTCGTCGCCGTCAGCATCTCGACGGTGCTGGTCCCCTCGATCGCGCCGGTGAACGTCTTGGTGATCGCCACCCGCGCGAACTCGGTGCCACCCGCCTCGTCCTGGGCCTGCGGATCCCACTTGTCCAGGTCGAACGTGGCAACGGCGGTAATGGTCATGACGCTGGTCCTGTCTGCCGGGGGCCTGACTCGCCTCAGCCTGCCGGGCTTACCTGCCATCTGCTGTCAGGTTTTTCAGCGCCTCCGGTTGCCGAAGAGCCCCCGCGTGACCTCGCGGCCCAGCGCGTTCGCGGCGGAGCGCATGAACGACTTCACCGCCGGGTTGCTCATCGCCTGGGAGATGATGCCGGGCTCTTCCTTCTCCGGCTTGGGCGCTTGCGCGGGAGCGTCCGGCTGGGCGGGCGCCTCAGCGGGTGTGTTGGCGGGCGCGGCGACCTTCGCGGCCAGCTTCTCGTACGCCGACTCGCGGTCGATCGTCTCGTTGTACTTGGCGTGCAGGTCGGAAGCAGCCACCGTGGCGGCGACGGCGTCCGCGCCGATCGAGCCCATCTTCGACCGCGGCGCGCGCAGCCGCGTCCAGGCGACAGGCGTCGGCGCGCCCCGTTCGGACAGCACGGTGACGATCGCCTCGCCGATGCCCAGCGAGGTCAGCGCCGACTCGAGGTCGTAGTGCGGCGTCTTCGGGTACGTCTTGACCGTGCGGGTGAGCGCTTTCTGATCGTCGGGCGTGAACGCGCGCAACGCGTGCTGCACCCGCGCGCCCAGCTGCGACAGCACGGCGTTCGGGATGTCCGTGGGCAGCTGGGTGCAGAAGAACACGCCGACGCCCTTGGACCGGATGAGCTTCACCGTCTGCTCGATGCGCTCCAGGAACGCCTTCGACGCGTCCGCGAAGAGCAGGTGCGCCTCGTCGAAGAAGAAGACGAGCTTGGGCTGGTCGAGGTCGCCCTCCTCGGGCAGTTCCTCGAACAGCTCGGCCAGCAGCCACATCAGGAAGGTCGAGAACAGCGCGGGCTTCGCCTGCAGGTTGTCCAGCTCCAGCAGCGTGACGACGCCCTTGCCGTCGGACTGCCGCATCAGGTCGTGCACGTCCAGCTCGGGCTCGCCGAAGAAGTCCTCGCCGCCCTGGGCCTCCAGATTGGACAGTGCGCGCAGGATCACCCCGGCCGTCGCGGCCGAGACGCCGCCGATGCCCTTGAGGTCGGCCTTGCCCTCGTCGCTGGTCAGGTGCGTGATCACCGCGCGCAGGTCCTTGGTGTCGAGCAGCGCGAGGCCACGCTGGTCGGCCCAGTGGAAGATCAGGCCGAGCGTCGACTCCTGCGTCTCGTTCAGCCCCAGCACCTTCGACAGCAGCACCGGGCCGAAGCTGGTGATCGTCGCGCGGATCGGCGAACCCTTGCCGCCCGTGCCGAGCGAGAGGAACTGCACGGGGCTCGCGGCCGGCGCCCAGTCGTCACCCAGCTCCTGCCCGCGTTTGGCCAGCTTGTCACTCGGCTCGCCCGCCGCGGCCAGCCCCGACAGATCACCCTTGACGTCGGCCAGCACCACCGGCACGCCCGCCGCCGACAGCTGCTCCGAGATCAGCTGCAGCGTCTTCGTCTTGCCCGTGCCGGTCGCGCCCGCGACCAGCCCGTGCCGGTTCAGCGTCGCCAGCGGCAGCCGTACCGCCGCGGACGCGTCCGCCGTCCCGTCGATCACCACGGCGCCCAGCTCCACCGCGCCACCCTCGCTGACATAACCCCCGGCGATCTCCGCCGCGGGCCCCGACCCCTGCTCGGCCACTGGCCGCACCCCGTTTCCGAGTCCGAAATCACACCGTTTCACCTGGCTGCCCGAGCGTAACGCGCCGAATGCGCAGGTAACTCCGCTGACATCCCCGTGTCGGGTTAGGGTTGTCCAGGTGACCGACCACCTAGTCTGGATCGACTGCGAGATGACGGGGCTCGACCTCGGCAAGGACGCGTTGATCGAAATAGCCGCGCTGGTGACCGACGCCGACCTCAACGTCCTCGGCGACGGCGTCGACATCGTCATCCACGCCGACGACGCCAAGCTCGACGGCATGCCCCAGGTCGTCCACGACATGCACGCCAAGTCCGGGCTCACCGAAGAGGTCCGCGCGTCCGCCGTCACCCTCGCCGAGGCCGAGCAGCGCGTGCTCGACTACATCCGCGAGTTCGTCCCGGACCCCGGCACGGCCCCGCTGGCGGGCAACTCCATCGCCACCGACCGCGGCTTCATCTCCCGCGACATGCCGGCGCTCGACAGCCACCTGCACTACCGCATGGTCGACGTGTCCTCGATCAAGGAACTCGTCCGACGCTGGTACCCGCGGATCTACTACGCCAAGCCGGAGAAGGGCCTCGCCCACCGCGCACTCGCCGACATCAAGGAGTCCATCGGCGAACTCGACTACTACCGCAGCGCCGCCTTCGTCCCGCAACCCGGCCCGACCAGCGAACAGGCCAAGGCCGCCGCCGCCGAAGTGCAGGAACGCCACCGGGGGTAACCCCCTGAAAAGCGCTCGCGCGGGCACGCTAGGATTGCTCGCAGCAAGGTGACCGCAGGGTTCCCTCGCAGATGGTGGGCGTAGCTCAGCTGGTAGAGCACCTGGTTGTGGTCCAGGAGGTCGCGGGTTCGAAACCCGTCGCTCACCCCATCACCCCAGCTTGGTCGGACTCTGGTGAGTCCTCCCCGGGCTGGGGTTTTGCCTTTTCTTGTGGGGGTCGAACCCCCGCACCCCCGCCGGGGGCTTGCCCCCGGACCCCCTTAGTGGTGGGTGCGTTGTGTTGCTGAGTTGCGAGATGAGTGCTGTGTACGGGGCGTCACTGTGGGCAGCCGTTGTTTTCATCGGGTACGCCTATATCGCTGACGCGATGATCATGATGGCAATTGGGGCCGCTCCGCGCCTCGGCGCTGGGTCCGCCGCCATGCGCTGCGGCGCGCTGTCGGTCGCGTTCGACGTCTCGGGATCGCTCTTCAGTGGGGCCAGGCCTGCCGTCAGTGGCGGTGGAGGCCGGAAGGGTGATCGCGATCACGAGCTGGGGTGGGAGGCCGCCCGCCCAGGCACTCTGGGCCGGCTTCGCATGCCCGTTTACTGCCCGAACGACCGGGTACAGTGGGCCCGACCAGCCCCTCAGCGGACGCCCTCCGTTAACGGGACCCCCTTGAAACACGTCCTGAACACCCTGCTAATCTTTTCCACGTCGCCGAGGGAGACCAAAGCGGCGAGCAAGACAAGCGCCATTAGCTCAATTGGCAGAGCAGCTGGCTCTTAACCAGCGGGTTCGGGGTTCGAGTCCCTGATGGCGCACCCTCATTCCCCAGGTTGAAGATTTCTTCAACCTGGGGTTTTGTGATTTCTGGAAGGTTTTCTTCCGCTTGATGACTGTCCTTTATGGTCTGTTGTGAGCCCGAGACTGCAGGCCGACTGCCGGGGGATGATCGCCGCCGTGGCTTCGGCCGCGGCGAACGCCACCTGGGGCAGCACGCTGGTGTGGATGTCCGCGGTCACGGTGATCGAGGAGTGCCGGAGCATGTGCTGCACCACCTTCATTTCTACCCCCGCGGCGAGGGCCAGTGTGGCCGCACCGTGACGGAGGTCGTGCAACCGGATCGGCGGCAGCCCGGCAAGCTCACAGATCAGGTGGAAGACCTCGGTGACTTCCGCCGGATGCCACGGAGCGCCGTCCGGGTGCGTGAACAGCAGATCGAAATCCTGCCAGGCGCTGCCCAGCCGCGCCCGGTCCGCGGCCTGGATCGCGATCTGCTGCCGAAGGATGACCATCGAGTCCGCATCCAGCGCGACGACACCTTCGGACGTCGTCGTCTTCGGCTTCGTCTGACCGGTCTCCCAACCCACCGCACAATCTGCAGCACACCGGCCGCGAGATCCGTCTCCGACCGCTTCTGCCCGCACGCCTCACCACGCCGCAAGCCAACATGAGCGATGACGTGGAACAGCGGATACAACGGGTGATGCACCGCAGCGTCCAGGAACCGCCCGGTCTGCTCCGGCGTCCACACCATCACCGGCCCCGGTACCTCACCGGTCACGCCCGCGCCGCGGAAACCGGCGTGCCCACCCCCGCCCACGAACTGGACTGGCGCGTGCCGTACCTGCCGATCGACCCAGCTGACCTCGGTCGCGACTACGCCGCCGTGATCCGGGTGAACTCGCAGTCCGGCAAGGGCGGAATCGCCTATCTGATGGAAAGCGAGTACGGCATGAACTGTGGCGGCTCTTCGAAGCCGCCTACCTCCAGCCGAATCCGGCAATCACGTTGTCCCGCTTCGAAGACTCGGCCGACGAACACACCGGCATCACCCTGCGCGTCGACGGGATCGAGCACACCAGCACCCATACCGGAACCGGGCCGGTCGAAGCGCTCACCGCGGCGCTCGGCGAGCACGGACGCAAGGTCGACATCGTCGCCCTGCACCAAACGAGCATCGGCTCCGGCAACGACAGCGAAGCGTTGACTCTGCTGGAATACCGCACCGATAGCGGTACACAATGGACAGCTGGCCGGGATCGTTCCGTGCCCGCGGCCAGTCTGAAGGCGGTGGTGAACGCCGCCTAGCTCGGGAAACCAGCGCATCCCGCCGTGTCTCAGCAGTTCGTGAACTGACTGGGTTCCGGTGCGGATGCGGTCGCGTGGCGGTGCCCGGCCGGTCGCGGGCGGAGCGGCCACCAGAATGCCTTGCCGAAGAGCGCGGCGAGAGCTGGGACCAGCACCAGCGAAAGAACGAGCGCGGAGAGCGTGATGCCGAGGGCCATCGCGAAGGCGACCTGTTCGTTGCCGGGGCTGGTGGCGAGCGTGGCGAAGGAACCGGCGAGCACCATGCCCGCTGTCGCGATGGCCGGCGCGGTGTGCCGGACCGCGCGAGCCACCGCGGCCCGCGCCGGGCCCGGTCGCCGCGTCTCCTCCCGGATCCGGTCGGTGATGAGGATGTTGTAGTCGGTGCCCAGTGCCACGACGAACAGGAACAGCACCAGCGGAAGCGTGAAGTTGACGCCGGGATCGCCGGCAACGTGCTGGAACAGCAGCGTGGCGGCGCCGAGGGTGGCGGCGAAGCCGAGCCCGACCGACAGCATCAGGATCACCGGCGCGAGCAGGCTGCGCAGGAGCAGCAGCAGAATCAGCGCGATGAGCGCGGCCGCGACCGGGAACACGATCTTCAGGTCATGGTCGACGGCGGTGGCGATGTCGGCGAAGATCGCCGCCGTCCCGCCCACGTGCGCCGTCGTCCCGCCGGGCGTGTTCTGGGCGACGGCCACCCGGACCGGTCCCGCAGCGAGGTCGCGGGCCTGCTGGCTCTGCGAACCGGCAGTCAGGTAGAGGTCGATCCGGGCCGCGCGGTGATCCTCGGTCAGGACCGTCGGCGCGACCTGCCCCACCCCGCTGACCAGGGAGAGCCCTTGGGCGAGACCGTCGAGCCGTTCGACGGTCAAGGTCGAGCCGTCCTCGACGGTGACGAAGACGCTCGTCGGATCAGACACTCCGGCCGGCAGCGCGCGGGAGATCTCGGCCGCGGTGGCCGCTGCTGGAGTCGAGTCGCCCGAACCCCGGCCGTAGTCCATCCGGATTCCGGTCAATCCCAAGGCCAGCGCGCCGAGTAGCGCGACGGAGGCGGCCGCCATCATCAGCGGACGTCGCGTGACCAGTGCGGCCAGCCGGGCGGCGCGGCCTTCCGCTGGCCTGCGGCCCAACGCGGCGGAGGGCCAGAACATCTTGCGCCCGGCGACCGCGAGCAGCGCGGGCATCAGGGTGAGGCTGCCGAGCAGCATCACCAGTACCGCGACGGCGATCGCCGGCCCCAGCGAGCGGAACTGCCCGAAGGTCGCCGCGCCCAGCGTCGCGAACGCGGCCACGATGGTCAGCGCCGCCGAAGCGATCGCGGTGCCCACCCGGGCGGCGACCTGCGCGGCTGCCTCGCGGGCGGGCTGCTCGGGCCGGTCGCGCAGGTGCTCGCGGAACCGGAACAGCAGGAACAGCAGATAGTCGATGCCGATGCCGAGCAGGACGACGGAGATCAGGTCCGGGGTGCCCGCGTCGAGCTTGTGCCCGGCGAGCAGCGCGGCGCCGGCCACGGCTCCCGCCGCGGCACCGCCGATCAGGGCGACCGCCAGCAGCGGCAGCAAGGCCGCCAGCACGCTGCGGAACACCAGCACGTTGAGCAGGATGATGAAGACCATGACCAGTGCGCTGCCCACCTTCGCGGCGAACGCGTGGGCATCGGTCGTGTCGACGCGCTCGGCGAGACTCCCGGTGAAACCGGTCCGCATCCCCGCCTCGGCGAACTCGGCCCGGGCGGCGTCCCGGAAGGTCCGGTAGACCCCCTGGACCCCCTTGTCCGAGGGATTTCCCGTCAGCTGCACGGAAAGCAGCTCGAAACTCCGGTCGGGCGCCGTCATGGCCGGGACGATCCGGGGTGTCTGGGAACGGTCCGGGACGAGGAACCGCGGCAGGTCGTCCTCGTTGGGCATGAGCACTTGGCGCCGAGCCAGTTTCGCCGCCTCGGCCTCGACCCGCGCCTGGTCCGCGGTCCCGAGCGCCTTGCCGTCGGCGCGGGCGACCAGCACTGTCACCGTGGTGGCGTCCGGGTTCGCCCCGAACTTCTCCTCGGCGATCCGCTGCGCGGCGGCCGAGTCGTAGCCGCTGGGAAGGAAGTCCGCCGACTGGTGCTGGGTGACTCGGGCGAGCACGGTCGGGGTCAGTGCGATCAGGGCGGCGCCGAGCAGCACCCATGCGGCGATCACCCGCCACGGTCGTCGGGTGGAGTATCCGGTCAGGGCGCGGATCACGAGGTCCTCCGGCAGAAGTGCTTGTCCGCCGGGGATTCCCGGCCGGTTTTCAGTCCAGCACTCCGCGGGGTCGGCAGGCGTCGTCGCGGCGGATGATCCGGAACGGGGTCCGCAGTCCCTTCCCGGCCCCGGGACTAGGACCCTGGTCCTGGTCCCGGACCGCCGCGGGCGCCGTGCGACGCTGTCCCGAGGCCGGGAGGCCCGACGCGGGGAGAACAGACATGTCCAGGAGCCGGCAAGAGGTGCGGGTGCCGTCGCGTCCGCGCGGCGCCGAGCCGCCGTGGACCCGCAACGACGCGCTCGTGGCCGGCGGCGCCTGCGTGATGAACCTGCTCAGCTACGTGTTCTTCAGCGCCCCCGACGGCCGATACGACGTGCGTGCCACCGGATTCCTCCTCGTCGCACTGGCAGCGGTACCGCTGCTCGCCCGGCGCACTCACCCGGTAACGGTGCTCGCCGCGGTGCTGGCCCTCGACGTGACGGCCACTTTGGTCGTTCCGCTGCCGAGTCATTTCGGCGCGGTACTGATAGTCGCTCTGTATTCGGTCGCCCGGGCACGCACCGGATGGGTGACCGCGGCCGCGGCTGTCGCGACGGTGTCGCTGACGCTGCTGAGTCAGAGCGACGGCCGGATTCCGCCGTGGCGAGACGTCGTCACCCCGCTCCTCACCGCACTGCTCGTCGTCGGCACCGCGCTGGTGATCAACCGCTGGCAACGAGAGGTGGCGGCCAACCGCCAGCTCCTCGCCGACCGCGCGGTGGCCGACGAACGCCGCCGCATCGCCAGGGAACTGCACGACATCGTGGCGCACCACATCACCACGATGCAGCTGATGGCGGGCGGGGCCCGGGCCAACCTCGCCGAGCCAGAGGTCGTCCGGGAGGCGCTGACTGCTCTGGAGTCCTCCGGGCGGCTCGCGCTGAGCGAAATGCGCCAGCTCCTCGACGTGCTGCGGGCCGACGACGAACCGCAGGACTCGCCCTCGCTGCCCCAGCCCGGCGTCGACGGGCTCGACCGTCTCGTGGCCGAGTCCTGTCTCGCCGGACTGCCCGCTGAGTTCAGCGTCCACGGATCGCCGCGTCCGTTGCCGCCGACGGTCGGCCTCACGGTGTTCCGGATTGTCCAGGAAGCCCTCACCAACGCCCGCAAGCACGCGGGGCAGGCCCGCGCGTCCGTGGAGCTGACCTACCGCCGGGACAGTGTCACCGTCGAGGTGCGAGACGACGGCGGCGAAATCTCGACGCAGGCCACCGCGTCGGGTTCAGGCGGCTTCGGCTTGATCGGCATGCGCGAGCGCGTCGCCCTGCACCACGGGACCCTCGCCGTCGGCCCGCGAGCCGACGGAGGATTCGCCGTGGTGGCCGACCTGCCGCTGACCACGGACCAGGCCGCCGACGCGGCCGTCCAGCACGAAGGGACGACGCGATGACCGGGCCGGTGATCAGGGTGCTGATCGCGGACGACCAGCCACTCGTCCGCCGCGGCTTGTCGCTGATCCTCTCCCCCGATCCCTCCTTCGAGGTGGTGGGCGAGGCCGAAGACGGCGCGCGGGCAGTCGCCCTCGCCCGGCAGTCGCGCCCGGACGTCGTGGTGATGGATGTCCGGATGCCTGTCCTCGACGGGATCGGCGCCACGAGGGAACTCACCGCCGCCGTGCCCGGCTGCCGGGTACTGGCGCTGAGCACCTTCGACCTCGACGAATACGTCGTCGGCGCCCTGCGCGCCGGGGCCTGCGGATTCCTGCCCAAGGACAGCTCCCCGGAAGAGCTGGCCGCGGCGATCCGCACTGTCCACGCCGGCGACGCGGCGGTCGCGCCGCGCCTGCTCACCCGCCTGATCGCCGCCTACGTACGACCGCACTCCGCCGCTCCGCAAACCCCCGCCGGCGTCGACGGCCTCACTCCCCGCGAGGTCGAGGTGTGGCGGCTGATGGCCACCGGCCTCGGCAACGCCGAGATTTCCCGCGCGCTGGAAATCAGCCTCTCCACGGTGAAGAACCACATCACCGGCCTCTTCGACAAGCTCGCCGTTCGCGACCGCGCGCAAGCGGTCATCGCGGCTTACGAATCGGGGCTCGTCACCGCCCGCACGGCGACCACGGACCCGCCCAGCGCCTGACGGGATCCGCCGCTCGTGCGGTCCTCGGCGATCGCCGTGCCGGGAATCAGCCGCCCCCGCGGAGAAACGCCAGCACCGCCAGCACCCGGCGATTCCCGTCGTCGGCCGGCGGGAGGTCGAGTTTCGCCAGGATGCTCCCGACGTGCTTGCCCACCGCCGCGTCCGACACCACCAGCCGCCGGGCGATCGAGGCGTTGGAGTGTCCCTCGGCGATCAGAGACAGGACTTCACGCTCTCGCGCCGACAACCGGGCCAGTGGATCGGCCCGCCGACGCAGCAACTGGCGTACTACCTGCGGATCCACCGCCGTCCCGCCGTCGACGACTTGGCGCAGCGTCGCGACGAATTCCTCGACGTCGACCACCCGGTCCTTGAGCAGATAGCCGACCCCGCGCCCCTCGGCGGAGTCGAGCAGCTCGGCCGCGTGGTGGTGTTCGACGTACTGGCTCAGCACCACGACAGCCAGCTCCGGCCACGTGCGCCTCAGTTCGACCGCCGCGCGCAGTCCCTCGTCCGAATGTCCGGGCGGCATCCGAATGTCGGTGAGCACGAGGTCCGGATCGTGCTCCCGCACGGCGGCGTGCAGGCCCTCGGCATCGCCGACCGCGGCGACGACCTCGAAGCCGAACCGCTCCAGCAAACCGCACAATCCCTCGCGCAGCAGCACCTCGTCTTCGGCGAGGACGACCCGCATCGGCTCTCCCCTCAGCACGGCAGCTCCGCTCGCACGACGGTCGGCCCGCCGACCGGACTGCGCACCCACATCCGTCCGCCCAGCACGGCGACCCGGTCGCTCAACCCGGTGATCCCCGTGCCGCGCGTCGGGTCAGCACCGCCGGCCCCGTTGTCCCATACCTCAATCGTAAGGAGCTGACCGACAATTCTGACGGTCACCGAGGCGCAGCTGGCCGCGGAATGCTTGGCGACATTGGTCAACGACTCGGCCACCACGAAGTACGCGGTAGATTCCACCGACTCCGGCAACCGCGCGGGCACCGCCACATCGACGGTGACCGGCACCGCGCAGCCGTCGGCGAGTTCCTCCAACGCGGCGGGCAGGCCGAGCTCGGCGAGCGCCCGCGGGTGGATTCCGTTGATCAGCTCGCGCAGTTCGACCATCAGTTTCTTGGCCTGATCATGCGCGTCCGACACCGCCTTCGCCGCCGCCGAATCCGGCGGCAGATCGACCTTCGCGAGCCCCAGTTGCAGGCTCAGCCCGACCAGCCGTTGCTGCGCCCCGTCGTGCAGATCGCGTTCGATTCGCTTGCGTTCCGCGTCGAACGCCGACAGCAGCCGCGTGCGGGATTGCGACACCTCGGTCAGCTCGCCGCGGAGCTTCTCGGCCGCGCCGTCGGTGAGCAGTGAACGGGCCAGCATCGCGTGCAGGCCGGCGGATCCGGACAGCAGGTAGCCAGACAGCACGAGCAGCACCACCCCGGCCAGCGCGAACGGTACGGCCCCTTCCGGAGTGGAAACCTCACCGAAGCCAAGGGAAATCGTGTCGTTCGCGCTGACGAGCAGCGGACTGGCCACCAAAACCACCGAGACCAACGCGACCATGCCGGCCACCGAATACAGCAGGGGAATCGCGGTGCACAACAGAACCGCGTATCCGAGTTCGCGCCACGACGCCGGTTCGGTGTACCGCGCGCGCATCCGGGGCCACCAGCCCGGTTCGCGGACCGGTCCAAAGGGGACAGTCACCGGATTGAGGTCGACCATGCGCAGCCGCTGCCGTTCGACCCCGGCCACCACCGCCGCCCATGCCGGGCCCGCGCTCAGGAACAGCAGCATCCCGAACACCGAGAACACCGCGACGAGCGCCAGATCGGAGGTCTGCCCTTGCGCGACCCGGTTGACCAGCACCGCGAGCGGCAGCAGGCAGAACCCGAACGGAAGCCCGAACAGCAGTGTCATCGGGCCAGTGCTCAGCCCGTACAGCAACGCTCGCCAGGGCCAGGAGGAAATCAGGAATGTCCGTCGCGACAAGGCATCGAGCACGGTGCGCGGTTTCGCGATCGGAGAAACGGTAGCCACGAGGTCCAGATTAGCCAGTGCACCGTCCGGCCTCGATCGGTTTGCCCGTAGTCTCGAAGGTAGGGCTAGGCATACCCCCGGCGGCGGCTTGCCCGCCGGGGCGAGCACGCGGTGCGGGAGCGCACGCGGCGTTGACTTCAAGTCAGGTCGAAGTTCTACCTTCGGCTTCGTGACCGAAACGACTGACGCCGGAGTGCGGCGCCCGCCGATGTCCTTGCTGGCGACGCTGCTCGACGTCAGCACCATGACCATCATGGCCAGCGCCACTATCACGCCAGCACTGCCAGGCGTGCAACAGCACTTCGCCGCCGAACCGCATGCGGAACTTCTCGTCCGGCTGGTTCTCACACTGCCCGGGCCGGCGATCATGGTGTCCGCACCATTGCCCAGCCGATCACCGATCATCGCGTGCAGCCGTGTCATTCCGGCCATTCCCTCAGGTAACCGCGCCTTGGCCAACCGTCGCCCGGTGGCGTCCATCAGTGTCTCCCACGAACAGCAACTCTGTTTTTCCGTCCTCACCGTCGATCAACGCTACGCAGCCTGCGGGAGAACCATCAGCGCCCTGATGAAACAGTGCTCACGCCCCACGATCCTGGGCGGGCACGACATCCCAGCAGCGATCTATTCTCCCGACCACCAGCAGAAGGCACGATCTCGTGTCAGGCCTCAAAGCCCGGGGGGAGGGAAGTGCTCACCTATCGGATCGGCCGTCGGGCGGACTCGCTTCCGGTAGCCGCGGGCAGTAGCGGCCAGAACCACGTTCCGGGCGAGCATCGTCATCTGCCGCCCCGCGCGAGCCCCCGTCAGGCTCACCCAGGTGAGCGTGACTGATCACGCTAGTTGTCACCGGGTGGTCAGGAAAAGTGTCACGTCAGCGTTCGCGCTGGGAGGGCTTGCCGTGGTTCCGCGCGGGTCCGAGCGCCTATCCATGGGCGCCGTTGCCGATCGGCTCGGGTGGCGTGGCGATGCGGCGATCTGTGGTGCCGCGGCGACGACGTCCCGCAGTGGTGGTCGGTTCAGCTGTTCAAGGCCCTGTCTGACCCGGTCCGGATCCGGCTCGTGTCACTGATCCGCTACTCGCTCATGGGCGTTTCTGGCGGTAATCGCCCCAAGCGAGTCGTCTGCTATTTGTGTCCTGATCTAGGAGAATCAGTGCATAGCTCATCAACTGCTTCGTCGAAAGCGTCTGTCGCCATAGAGAGGACATCCGACGACGATTGATACCAGGGAGCGGATTTCAGCTTCCGGGCGACGTCGCGGAGTATCTGTTCTGTGTTGGCCCCGTCGCTGATCGCGTTCAGCGTTCGGGCTTGTGATCCGGAGCCGGTGATCGACCGGGCGAGGTGCTCGGCCCGGTCAGGGTCACCGGCCCGCCCTACAACCTGTGCAACTGACAGCATCGCCTGCCGTTGTTTGTCGGGGTCGGTGATCGACCGGGCGACGTACTCCGCCTGGTCGAACTCGCCGGCCCGCGCCATAGTCTCGGCAACCGACTCCAGCGTCCACCGTTGTCTGTCGGGATCGGTGATCGACCGGGCGATGTACTCCGCCCGGCGACGATCACCGGCCCGGGCGAACCCCATAGCCACCGAATGCAGGGCCGACTTTCGGTGGTAGGAATCGGGGATCGAGCAGGCGATGTGCTCGGCCCGATCCAGGTCACCAGCCAGCGTGACAGCCGTGGTCACCTCTGCCAGCGCCCACATTTGCCAGACTGGCTCGGCGACCGAGCGGGCGATGCGCTCAGCCCGGTCCAGGTCACCAGCCCACGCTGTCGCCTGCGCCACATCCGCCAGCGCCAACGCTCGTTGCTCGGCGTCGATGATCGAGCGGGCGATGCGCTCGGCCCGGTCCAGGTCACCAGCCCGGGCGACCCCCTTAACCACCGTCCGCTGCGCCCAGCCTTGCCGTTCGGGGCTGGTGATCGAGCGGGCGATGCGCTCGGCCCGGTCCAGGTCGCCGGCCAGCGCCACGGCGTCGGCCATCCACCGCAACGCCTCCGGCCGGTCGGGGTCGGAGATCGGGCGGGCAGTGTGCTCGGCTTCGTGCAGCAATGCCACCGCCCGCTCATGCTCACCGGCCAGCGACACAACCTCGGCCACCTCCGCCAGCTCCCACGCTCGCCGACGGGGAAGGGTGATCGAGCGGGCGATGCGCGCGGCCTGATCAAGGTCACCGACCCGCAGGAACACCTCAGCCACCGACCGCAGCCCGTACGCCAGCGAATACGGGTCGATGATTGGGCGGGCGGTGTGCTCGGCTTCGTGCAGGATCGCTACAGCCCGGTCACGGTCACCGGCCAGTGCCACAACCCCGGCCACCTTCGCCAGCGCCGAGGCCCGCCGGCCGGGGTCAGGTATCAAGTGGGCGGTGTGCTCGGCTTCGTGCAGGATCGCTACAGCCCGGTCACGGTCACCGGCCAGTGCCACAACCTCGGCCACCTTCGCCAGCGCCCACACTGGCTCGTCAGGGGCGGTGATCGAGCGGGCGATGCGCTCGGCCCGGTCCAGGTCACCCGCCTGCGCCACAACCGGCGCGACCGCCGCCAGCGCCGACGCTCGATAGTAGGAGCTGGTGATCGAGTGGGCAATGCGCTCAGCCCGGTCCAGGTCACCCGCCTGCGCCACAACCGGCGCCACGGCCGCCAGCGCCATCACTTGCTGGTCGGGTTCGGTGATCGAGCGGGCGATGGCTTCCGCCCGGTCCAGGTCACCGGCCTGCGCCACAATTTTGGCGACCGCCGATGCTCGGTACTCGGGGCTTGTGATCGAGCTGGCGGTGTGCTCGGCGTCGTGCAGGATCGCCGCAGCCCGGTCACGGCTACCGGCCTGCGCCACAACCTCAGCCACCCTCGCCAGCGCCGACGCCCGGTATTCGGGGTCGGTGATCGAGCGGGCGATGCGCTCGGCCCGGTCCAGGTCGCCGACCCGCGCTGCCACCTGCGCCGTCTCCGCTAGTGCATTTGCTTGCTCGGCAAAGTCGATAGTCGAGCCCGCGGTGTCCTCTGCTTCATGCAGCAATGCCACAGCCCGGTCACGATTACCGGCCTGCGCCACAACTTCAGCCACCCTCGCCAGGGCGAACACTTGATGGATAGGTGCGGTAATCGAACGGGCGATCTGCACAGCGCGATCGATCTCGTCCAGCCGCGCCCAGGTAGCCGGGATGACCACTGGGATGTCGGTGTTGCGGACTCGCAGCCGCTCTCGATGCCGGGCCAAACGCACGATCACGTTCAGGTCAATCGTCGGCGCGGCGGCACACAAGTCGATCGCCTTCACGATCTCCGCCAGTGCCGCACTGTCCCCACCGGACATCAGCAGCAGGCGTTCCTGGCGATCCCGGTCGATCACACACGCCACCAACCGCGACAGATCTCCGGCTTGCGCGAGCATGTCCGGATAGCCGCGCAACAAGTAGTCCGGTGTGGCCTTCGGCCAGTGCCCGTCGCAGTAGTCCTGTGCCCACTGGTGCAGGCGATCCCGATAGCCCGCCAGGCTGGCAGCGCCGAACTGATCACACGCGGCTTCGTGGAGGTCCTCGTGCGCGAGCACGTACACCGTGGTGTCGCTGCGGTAGTGGCTCGCGCGACGAGTGAAACTGCGGCCCGCCACCGTTTTGAGGTACTCGCGCACCTCCCATGGCTCACAGTTGGTCAAAGTCATCAAGTCGGTGTCGGACAAGGCGCCGCTCGCCGCCACGGCCAACCCGAGTAAATCCCGCCCCAGGGGGGCACCACGCAGCAGACTGATCAGATCGCGTTCCATCTGCTCCCGGAGATCATGCGCGTGCGGTGATGCCGACAGCACACGCTGGATGCCGGGGTCGCGCAGGGGATGGTCCGACGGCACATCCCCTGGCAGGGGCGGGTCCGTGCGGCTGGCGACGATCACCCGCATCCCCGCCGGAGGTGTGGCGGGCAGCAGGTTGGCGATGCTGTGCCAGTCGTCGCCGCTGTGCGCACCCCGGTCCTCATCCAACCCGTCCACAACCAGCACGAACTGCTCACCCCGCGCCAGACAGCCCTGCGCCGTGTCGGCCAACAACCCCAGCAAATGGGCCTCGCGGGTGGTGTCGGTCAAGAACGGCGGCAGAGACTGCTGCAACACCGCCAACAACTGTTCCAGCAAATTTTCAATGAACGCGGCCCGGTCATTCTGACTGGCCAGTCGGGCGGTGATGAAGAACGACACGATCCGCACCCTGGGCGGGGGGTGCAGCACGAACCAGGACAGCAACGCGGACTTGCCCGACCACGCCTTCGCTCGCCACCACAAATACCGACCGGCCGTGGCCGGGTCCGTGCAGAACTGCCCCAGCTCGGCCAACTCCTGTTCACGGCCCAGCAGGTCCAGGGGAGCGAGCTGGCCGACCTGCTCGTGGTAGCGCGTCCGGACCGGGGTACCGGCGACCAGATTGACGTCACCGTTGAGCACTCCGATCTGCACAACCTGCCCGAACACGTTCCCGGCGATCGTGTTATTGCCCCCGAATGCAGCCGCGGGGTACTGCGCAGCCTCGTCGTCGCCGGACCGTTCCGCAGCCACTACCTCGGCCCCTTCTCCTGCGCCCCGCCCACCGATGACACCCCGATCCATCGCCACCCCGACAGAGCACCGCACGGCACCGTCGGCGCTAGCGATGGTAGCTGGGCGTCGCGACGTATCGCAGTCAAGTCGCGACACAAGCCGATCGATAGCAGGATTGTCAAAGGCCAGTTCGGACTCCCCACTGGCGGCTGGAGAGCGGGAGATACCTGGCCGCACTTCGGTCACCGTAAGTGATACGACTCCTCGTGGTGGACCCCATCGACGCGACCGAGCACCGGAAGCGGCGCGGCAGCCTGGGGTCTTGGACGGCTTCGGACCGTCTGCTGTTCGCTGATCCGGCGCCGCAGCCGCGCAGGTGGCGATGCCGGGCAGACCCGCCCGGCGGTTCGCGTCCACCTTCGCCTGTCACCGACCGTACAAGTGGCCGCGGACAACCGAACCTTCGGTCCGGCGGCGGTGATAGATATCGTGGTCAGTCACACCCGGCTACCCCTTCCGCTCACCGGACCCTCGCGCACGGTGCCTGAACGGCCACCGACTCGACCTCACCGGTCAAACTCGTCGTACTACCACGTCCTGGGCTTGCACGCCACGCTGTGCAACCTCTGTACCGAACTCCGGCTCGACCGCCGCGGTCAGTGGCGTCAGGCTTGATCGATGTCGGCGAGAAATGACCGCACCTGTTCAGCGCCGCGACGACCTCGAGGATTCGGCGGGGATCGGGTGGCTCACTGCCTGCCGTCGCGAATGCCGGCACCGTGTGACTACGCCTCCGTCTCCGATGTCGATGTCGCGGCCATCGCTGGTGTGACGGTGTTCTTCTCGGTCGCCGGAAGCTGGAGGTCGATGCGACCAGAGAACCATTCGTAGGACCAACTCGGCCATGATCCGGTCGGTGCGGTGACGTCCTCGCCGGGCGGGGAGCTGGTGTGGGCGGAAGCGGCCGGGGTGCGGCAGCGATGGCGATGTCATCGCAACCCGGCCCGGGCCCGTGGCGGCCCGGCCCCGGTGTTCCGGTGCACGATCGAGTGCGGGCAAGTTCGCAACCAGGCGGGTCTGGTATCAGGATTCGGGAGCGTCGTGGTGTTCGGCCAGTGCGTCGGCGCAGGCGGCGAGATCACGGCGCAGGCGGTCCTGCGCCGCTGCGGAGAGCGGCGTGAGCATCCGCTTTTCGACCGACTTCACGAGGATGCTGGCTGCCCGAAGCTGTTCCCGGCCCGTCTGGGTGAGTTGGCTGGGCAAGGCTCTGCCGTGCGGTGTGCTCGCTGGACGGGCGACCAGTCCACGGTCCTGTAGTCCGCGCAGCACCAGGTTCATCGACTGGCGCGAGACAAACACGGCGCGCGCCAGCTCCGCGTTGGACAGTCCCGGTTGCCGTGCGAGCACTTCGAGACACGCGTACTGCGGCACGGTCAGACCTAGTGGACGCAGTTCGGCGTCCATGCGCGTGCGCAGCGCGGCGGCTGCCCGTTTCAGCACATAACCCACGACCTCGTCCAACGGACCGGCCGACTCGGCTTGACTCATGTCAACATCATGACATACATTGGTCTATGTCAGCACATTGACATCTATCACGGAGGACAGCATGAACGTGACCGGACCCGTTTTCCTCGCTCTGCAGGTCCGCGACCTCGACCGGGCCGCCGAGTTCTACGAGACCAAGCTCGGGCTGCGCAGGCTGCCCACCAGTCCGCCCGGCGCGGTGGTGTTCGGCACTCAGCCGATCCCGTTCGCCGTGCGGGAGCCACTGCCCGGGGTCGACCTGGACGCCGCGTCCCCGCGCCCGGGAGTCGGGGTCGTGCCGTGGCTGTGCTGCGACGACACGCAAGCACTGCACGACCAGCTCAAGGCCGCCGGGGTCACCATCGTCACCGAGCCGTTCGACGGGCCCTTCGGCCGCACGTTCGCCTTCGCCGACCTGGACGGCTACGCGATCACCGTCCACGACGAGGCCTGACGGCGGAGGGGGCGAACCATGACTGGCCACACGGTGAACGTCGACGTACTCGGACCGTGGTCGCTCGAGACGAGCAAGCGGTTCTGGGCGGGCTTCGCCCCCGCCACGCTGGCAGCCCAGCACGCTCCCGCCGAGCTGCGGACGGTGTTCCGCGTCGAGGGCGACTGGAGCCGCGCGGAGGTGCGGGTCGCCCAGCACGGCGACTCCGCGCGGATCACGGTGACCGGTGACGGCGACCTCGACCGGGCCGCCCGGCAGGTTTGCCGGTTTCTGTCCCTGGACGTCGACGCCCGCGGCTGGCCCGAGGTGGCGCGCCGCGACCGGATCATCGCCCACGCGCAGGAACGGCTGCCCGGCCTGCGGCCCTGTGGTTTCCATTCCGCCTACGAGGCCGCGGCATGGGCTGTGCTGTCCCAGCGGGTCCGGATCGTCCAAGCGGCCCGGCTACGCGAGAACCTCATCCGCGACCACGGCCAGGACGGCGCCTTTCCCACCCCCGGCCGGGTGCGCGGCCTCGATCTCGACCTGCCCGGCCGCAAGATCGAATACCTGCACGCCGTCGCCGAGGCAGCCTTGGACGGACACCTCGACAGCGACAAGCTCCGGGCGATGAATCCCGACGACGCGGTCCGCCGCGTGCAGGAGGTGAAGGGTCTTGGGCCATTCGCAGCCGAACTGGTCGTCATCCGGGGCGCCAACGCCCCGGACATGATCCCGCACCACGAACACCGGCTCGACAACGAGATCGTCCAGCAGTACGGCCCCGGCCACACGCTCGCCGAGGTGTCCGACGCATGGCGGCCGTTCCGCACCTGGGCCTCGGTCCACCTGCGCACCCTGCGCGAAGAACGGACCCACGAAATCGCCGGGCACACGCCGGCCTGAAACGCACCACAGCCCTGCCTTCGACCGTGGAGGCATCCCGTGCTCCTCGCTGAAGCACACGCATCCTCGAGGCACCGACCTGGTGTCCGAATGGCCGGCGATCATGCCCTGCCCGTCGAACGTGCCATTGCCGCAGGCCAGAACACATGAGCCGACTTCGGGCACCCCACGGACCTCCGCGACGGCAGGTCCGTCGTCGGTGAGGTCGTGGTAGCTCTTCCTTGAGCGCTCCGTTCTCGTCGTGCGGGGCACGGTGCGACGCGGGTGCGTCGACCCGGTCAGCCGTTGGGCAGGACGACCGCGCGGCCGGTGACCTTTCCGGCGGCCAGCCGCTCGTACGCGAGCGGGGCCTCGTCAAGGGTGTAGATCTCGGTCCGGACAGACAACGCGCCCGCCTGGGCGAGAGCGATCACCTCGACGAGATCACCGCGAGTCCCCCAGTACGGGGCGTACGCGCTCATACCGGGCGGCACCAGCATGAAGCCCATCTGCATCGCGCCGCCACCCAAACCGACGTTCAGCACCCGTGCCTCCGCGGCAGCGGACGCGACAGCGATGCGACCAGTCGCCTCCACCCCGACGAAGTCGAACACCGCCTCGGCGCCGAAGCCACCGGTGAGCGTACGGATCGCCTCAGGCACGGACGCGTCCGACACCAGCGCCTCGTGCGCACCGACCTCCCGAGCGAGAGCCAGCTTGTCCTCACCCACGTCAAGCGCGACAACCCGCGCCGGAGTGAGCGCACGCAGCAACTGAATCGCCACATGACCCAGGCCGCCGACACCGATCACCACCGCGGTCGAACCCGGCACCAACGCAGGCAACGCCCACCTGACGGCGTGGTACGGGGTCAGACCGGCATCGGTCAGCGACACGGCAGCCACCGGGTCAAGCCCCACGAAAGGAACCAGATGACGCACGTCATCGACGAGCAGGTACTGCGCGAGAGCACCCGGAGCACCCAGCCCTGGAGAACGGATACCCAGCCCACGGGCATGCGGGCAATAGTTCTCCCGGCCCGCCGCGCACGCAGCGCAGACACCACAACCCCACGCGCCATAAACGGCGACACTGTCGCCGACCACCACCCCCGCCGCACCCTCCCCGAGCGCCGCCACCGTCCCCACACCCTCGTGGCCGAGGGACAACGGCAGCGGGAACGGCAACCGCTCCGCCGTCATGTGCATCAGGGCGAGGTCGGAGTGACACAAGCCGGCCGCGGTGACCTTCACCAGCACCTGACCCGGACCCGGCTCGGGATCGGGGACCTCGACGACCTCAGGCGCCGCGCCGACACTCCGGTACTGAACTGCTTTCATGAGGATCTCGCCTTCGTCTTGTGGGGCCGCCGGTCACCCGGCGGTCAGGACGAACCCTTCATAGCCCGCCGCGGCGACCACGTCGCACCGCTCGCGGTACGTGCCAAGGCCCCCGGCGTACGGCATGAAGACGCGCGGTTTGCCGGACACATTGGCGCCCAGGTACCAGGAGTTCGCCTCGGAGTACAGCAATGCCTCGCTCACCTCGTTGACGTGGCGCACCCAGTCCTGCTCGGCCCGCTCGGTCGCCTCGACCGCGACCACGCCCCGCTCGCGGGCATAGCCGATGCACTCGGCGATCCACTCCACGTGCTGCTCGATCGACATCACCATGTTGGTCAGGACCGACGGGCTGCCGGGCCCGGCGACCAAGAACAGGTTGGGGAAGCCGGCGCTCTGCAGGCCCAGGTAGGTGACCGGCCCTGCCGACCACTTGCCGCGCAGGGTGCGTCCGCTCCGGCCGCGGATGTCGATGGAGGCCAGGCTGCCGGTCATCGCGTCGAAGCCGGTGGCGAACACGATCACGTCGGCTCCGTGCTCGGTGCCGCCTACGACCACGCCGCGCTCGCTGAGCCGCTCGATCGGATTCTCGCTCACGTCGACCAGGCGGACGTTGTCGCGGTTGTAGGTCGCGTAGTAGCCGGTGTCCAGGCAGGGGCGTTTGGCCCCGAACGGGTAGCCGCGCGGGCACAGTCGCTCGGCGGTGGCCGGGTCGTCGACGATCTCGCGGATCTTGCCGCGGACGAAGTCGGCGACCTGGTCGTTGACGGTCCGGTCGGTCATCACGTCGCGGTAGCTGGTGGTCAGGCCGGACAGGGTGCCTGCCGCCCAGATCTCGGCGAACACCTCCTGCCGCTCGTCAGCGGTCGCCTCCAGCGCGCTGGTGCTGCCCTCGGGGACCCTGGACATGCCGACGAAGCCATGGCGGGCCCGGTCGCGCAGCTCGGGATAGCGCGCCTTGATCTCCTTGACCTCACCGGGTTCGAGGTCGCGGTTCCGGGCGGGAATCGCGAAGGCGGCGGTGCGCTGGAAGACGGTGAGCCGGGCGGCCTGCTCGGCGATGATCGGGATGGACTGGATGCCGGAGGAGCCCGTGCCGATCACGGCGACCCGCTTGCCGGTGAAGTCCACACCGCCGACCGGCCAGCGCGCGGTGTGGAACCAATCGCCGGCGAAGGAGTCGATGCCGTCGATGGCGGGCAGCTGGGAGGACGACAGGCAGCCGGTGGCCATGACACACCAGGTGGCCCGGTACTCCTCGTCCCGCTCGGTGCACACCGTCCACGACATCGCCGCCTCGTCGTAGTGTGCGCTGGCGACGCGGGCGTTCAGGCGGATGTCGGGGCGCAGGCCGAAGCGGTCGGCGACGTGGTTGAGGTAACGCAGGAGCTCGGGCCTCGCCGGGTAGCGTTCGGTCCACTCCCACTCCTGCTGCAGATCCTCGCTGAAAGAGTAGGAGTAGTCGAAGCCCTCGACGTCGACACGTGCGCCGGGGTAGCGGTTCCAGTACCAGGTGCCGCCGACTCCGTCGCCGGCTTCCAGGACCACCGCGTTCAGACCGGTTTCGCGCAGTTTGTGCAGCATGTACAGCCCGGAGAACCCGGCGCCGACGATCACGGCGTCGACCTGGGCCGGCGCCGTGGCTTCTCCGCTGCCGGCGAGGGTGCTGGACATGGGAACTCCGTTCGTGCGCGGGAAATGCGAGTCAGTCGAGGAGCAGGTCCGAGAGGTCCGCTCAAGGCGGGTTTGGCAGCCGCGGCCAGTTTTCGAGGACGGCGTCGAGGGCGTCCAGCGCCCGCGCCCACGACACGTCCGCCCCGCGCGAGGTGTGCCGGAACCCTCCCCCGCGCTCCAGGCTCACGTAACCATGGAACGTGCTGTGCAGCAGCCGCACCGCGTCCGTCTGATCAGGCTCGGAAAGCCCGTAACCACGCAAGAGCGCCCGGGTCAGCTCCGCGTGCCGACGCGCAGCGACGGGGTCCGGCGGCTCCCCGTCGAGTTCGAACTGCGTTGCGGCGTAGCGCCCCGGATGGTCCTTCGCGTAGTCCCGGTAGGCGTTCGCGAACGCCACGAGCGCGTCCTTGCCCGCTCGCCCCGCCAACGCGCCGGACACCTGGTCGGCCAGCTCGGTCAACGCCAGCGCCGCCACCCGCGCCTTCAGGTCCCGCGCGTTCTTGATGTGCGAATACAGGCTCGCGTCCTTGACCCCGAAACCACGCGCGAGCGCGGACACAGTCACGTTCTCGAAACCGACCTCATCGGCCAGCTCCGCCGCCGCCCTGGTCAGGCGTTCGGTGGTCACCCCCGCGCGCGCCATGGATCCCCTTTCGCCGTTCCTAGGATATTTAACCATTTGCCTAGATCCTCTAGGAAGAGCTACATTCGCTGCCATGAGACCCGTCACCGAGCGTGAGATCCGCGCGTCGTTCGTCAACTGCAGCAAGGGCGAGGCGAACCGGCTCGCCGTGCCCCGGGATCTCACCACCTCACCGTGGCACGACCTGGACTTCCTCGGCTGGCGGGACCCCGCCGCACCGGACCGCGCCTACCTGGTCACCGAGTCCGCCGACGAACTCGTCGGCATCACGCTGCGCCGAGCCACCCCGCCCACCGGGACCCCACGCAGCAACCTCTGCTCACTGTGCCTGACCACACACTCCGGCGGCGGCGTCTCACTGCTGACCGCACGCAAAGCAGGCCGTGAGGGCAAGCAAGGCAACTCGGTCGGATCCTACTTCTGCACCGACCTCGCCTGCTCGCTCTACCTACGCGGGAAGAAGAAGGTCGCCTCCGGTGAGCGGATCCGCGAATCCCTGACCACCGAGGAACAGATCGAGCGGGCCGTAACCAAACTCGCCGGATTCCTGGCCAAGGTGCGCGGATGAACGGCTGGACCAGCACCCCGATCGAGGCGGGCCTCGTGCATGCCGCCGCACCGGCTGCCCGCAGCGGCCAGGAAGCGCTTCCTTGTCGCCGCGGACGCGGGCAGTTCGGGTACATGCCCGGCCGCTTTCGGGCAAACATCGGCGTAATCGGTTCAAGTCTCCCAGCCGGCAGTGGAAAGTCATTTCAGCCCGTGATCATTTTCGCCAGGCTCTGAACGAATTCCCCAAGGAGCGTTACTCATGAACATCTTGCGCAAGGTCGGGCAGTCGGCCTTCCCGTCGCCGCCTCCGCGGCCATCGCGGTGTCGGCCGGCAGGCAGCCAGCCCTCCGAATGGGGGCTGGTCATCGAGTCCTGACCGTTCCGGACGGGGCAGCCCGGAAACACGTCACCTCATGAGGGCCAGGACGGCGCTCCGGCGGCGAACGCCAGGAAGGCTCCGGGAGCTCGATGTTCCCGCAACCCCAGCGGCCCGGCCAGGAAACCGGCGGCGCCGGGGCCTTTGAGCGTGGCCGGCAACCGCGCCGGCGATCGCCGGGTCGATCGCGATGGCGAGGTGGATCTGTGTGGTCAAACAGTTCCGTGGCCCGGCCACCCGCCGCGCCAAACGCTGCATGCTTCCAGGCCGAACCGCCATCGTGCGCCGACATGACGCCCGGTCCTTCCCCTCATGGGCGCCGGATCAGCCTCTCGGCCTGAGGTCCAGCCGGTGCCTGGGTGACCCTGGGGCGCTATCGGGCCTCGGTGGCGAGGGAGTCGGTCCAGCGATACGGGTTCGCGGGAACGCTGCCGAGCCAAGGTTCGATGTTTTTCCTACCACCATTCAGGAGTGACGTTGAGATCGACGACCCACGCGTTCGGGCTCGTATTCACCAGCGCGTTGATGCTCGGTGGTGTGCTGGGCGGGTTTCCCGCATCGGCCGCGCCGGCCACGACGGTCCAGTGGACGGCGTGTCCGGAGGACACGACCGCGGAGTGCGGCAGCCTGCGCCTGCCGGTCGACTACGGGAGCCCGGCGGAGGGAACGTTCGATCTCGCGGTGGCCCGCCGCAAGGCGACGGATCCGGCCAAACGGATCGGGGTCCTGCTGATCAACCCCGGCGGTCCGGGCGGTTCCGGGGTGGACTACGCGCTGCGTACGAACCTGTTCAGCCCGGACATCTACGCCCGCTTCGACGTCGTCGGCTGGGATCCTCGCGGCGTGTCCCGCAGCCGGCCGGTGATGTGCTCCAACGAACTGCTGGACCACCCGGCGTCGATCTTCCCGGCCAGCCAGGCCGAATTCGACGCGCTGGGCGCGTACAACCGCAAGCTGCTCGACGACTGCCGCCGGCGCACCGGGCCGCTCGCCGACCACGTCGACACCGCCTCCACCGCCCAGGACATGGACCAGATCCGGCGCGCGCTCGGTGAGAAGCAGATCAACTACTTCGCCGCGTCCTACGGCACGTTGATGGGCCAGCAGTACGCGGAGCGCTACGGCGACAAGATCCGCACCATGGTCCTGGACAGCAACATGGACCACAGCCTGGGCATCTGGGACTACGCGTCCACGGAATCGGCCGCGATGGAGACCACGTTCACCGAATGGGCAAGATGGTGCGACCGGACCCCGTCGTGCGCGTTGCACGGCCGGAACGTCATCCAGCTGTGGCACGACGTGCTGGCCAGGGCCGACCGCGGTGAACTCACCGATCCCGACCACCCCGGTACGCTCCTGCGCGCGCAAGACATCGTCAGCACCATGGGATTCGGCCTGTACCGGCCGAATCAGTACGCGTCGCTGGCCACCTACGTGCTCAAGCTGAGCCAGCAGTCCAAGAGCGATTCCGCCCGGCCGCGGACTTCGGCCAGCACGGAGAGCAACAGCGTTTACCAGGCGGCGGTCTGCTCAGACTGGAACTTCCCGATCCGTACCTTCGCCGAGTACCAGGCGCTGGAGGCCCGGGAGCGCGCGCTGGCTCCCACCATGCGCGGCGGAACAGTCGGCCACACCGACGTCACCGCATGCGTCGGCGTGACCGATCCGGTCACCAACCCCCAGCACCCGCTGAAAATCCGCAACGCGCCGCAGATCCTGATGCTCGACGCGGTCTACGACCCGTCAACGCCCTACGCCTGGACCGTCAACGCCCACCAGCAGTCGAGGAACACCACCACTCTGCTGACCTACGACGGCTGGGGCCACTCCTCCTACGACCGCAGCGGCAGCCCGTGCGTCCGAGCCGCAGTCGAGACCTACCTGACAACGCGGAAGACCCCGGCACCGGACAGTCACTGCGCGGCCGTCGACCCGCCCGGCGCCCCCAAGGCAGCAGCGGCGGAGAACAAAAGGGACGTCGCGCAGCTTCACGCCGGGTGAGCCGGGACGATCCGTTTCCGGATTCGCGCGGTGCCGGGCACGTGATGAGCCGACGTTCGAGGGCCCTGACGACTTGACTACCTGCCGCGGACCTCGCCGAAGCCCAGTTTCGCCCCGGAGCGGCTGGTGGCGCTGCCCTCGAACGACCTCGTCGCGGTCTTCCAGGAAGCTGCAGGATTCGCCATTGACGGCGAGCGGGTCGCGGCCACCCCAGGACACTCGGTACGCCCTCGACCGTCTGCGGCGACAGCGCCGATCTCGAGGTTCGTGCCGCCTCAACGCGCTCGCGGCCGCGCGCCGCGTCCCTCCACGAAGATCAACACCTGCGCGGCCTGGCCCAGTGCGTCACGCTCAGATCAGGAGTTCGTAGACGGCGCGGTGTTTGTCCGGTCCTTTGTAGTCGCTGATGACGGACACGCCCTCGATCGTCTGATCGCCGGGGACGTTGGTGAAACCTCGTCGTGTCCACGTGGTGTGGGCTGCGGTGTTGTCGGGTTCTGAGGTGAGGTAGAGCCTGCGGGCGCTGAGAAGTTGGCTGCGTTCGCGGACTGCGTTCAGCAGGGCGGTGGTGACGCCGGCGCGGCGGCGCACGGGGTGGGCGATCGGGCAGGTGGTGGAGAACAGGGTGGCGTAGAGCCAGTAGTCAGAAGCGGTGCGTGGCCGGATGTAGGGCGCGCCGAGGCTCATCAGCTCGATGACGTCGGGGATGTCGTGCTGGGTCAGTGGGCTGATCTTCATCGGTGCCTTTCGCTGGGGTGGACCAGTTCGACGAGGTTCTTGGCGGCGGTCGCGGGGTCGAGGGCGTCGACAATGCTGCGGCCGACGATAAGGATGTCCCAGTCCGGGCTGGCCGGCACCGCGGAGTCCGTGGTGCTGAACCAGCGGACGTGCAGGACATGCGGACTACATACGCTCTGTACCAGCAACTCCGACAGGCTTCGCAGGTTGGGTTCCGCCTCTCCCGCCATTAGCCTGTCCGAGCGCCATCGCTGCCTTGCAAGTCGTTGCAGGACGTTTCAGGTCCGAATACCCGCTGGTAGATGTTGCCACATTCCCCTCCGCTACCTGGGTTTGTCCGTCAGTTGCGACCGCGTTTCTCCGCGCCTGCCGACCGCACCCCGACGGATCTTGCCCAATTGACCCCTCATGGGTCGGGAAACAGTCCCGTGAACGCGCCGCGCGCTAACCTTGACGGCATGGAAATTCCCGCCGTCAAGCGGCTGATTGCGGCCATCAACGCGCACGACCTCGACGCGATCGCCAGCAACTTCGCCGAGGACGTGGACACCTCGCACCCCGCCCACCCCGCGCGGGCGTTCGTCGGCAGGGAGAACGTGCGGACGAACTGGGTCATGATCCTCAAGGCGTTCCCGGACATCCGCGTCGAGATCGTCGACTCGGCCACCGTCGGCGACACCTTCTGGGGCGAGTTCCACTACATCCGGCCCGGCGCGGCCGACATGCGCGGGGTCATCGTGATCACGGTGCGGGGCGACGAGATCGTGCGATCCCGCTTCTTCATGGAAGAGGTCGAAGCGGCGCCGGCCGAGCACCCGATGCCGAGTGTGCCCCCGAGTGGGGAACAGGAGCCGGTCGGTAGCTGAGTGCTCGTCACTGTCATCCCCGTCGACCGCGGGCGTAACCACGGGTACCAGGGTCTGACGGCACCGAGGCGCATCCCCGACGACACAGCGTCGAAGGCCGGCAATAGGACCTCGCACGATTACAGCGCCACACAATCCGGCGCGAGGCGCCTGCTCATCCCATTGCCCTTCATGGACGAGGGAACCCGACCGCCGCGGCGCCGAACCGCTCTTCCAAATCCTCATCGAACGCGCGCGAAGCGGAGATGACGCCGCCGATCTGAGCCAAGCGTTCCGGCCCTCGTGCCGGACGCGCGGCGCTCGCGACGCGCACCGTGGCCCCGCGCGACGCAACAATCGGCTACCGGACTATCGACGTCGTAACAGAGGCCCGGAAGGGCCGCTCCATAGCCAGCGGCAGGATCCTCGAGGAGGGCGAAACGATGACGACTTACAGGCATGTTCGGCGCGGGTCACCCAGCTTCTTCGCCTACCTCGACCGCTCCGGGTGGGTTCCCTCGACCACACCGTGGTCCGTCGCGTCGCGCTGCATATCCGCGAGCGCAGCGTCGCGGATATGACGAGCAAGTCCGGCGGCGTACCGGCACGCTCTGGTCGCCGCGGTGCTCGCGCGGCCCCGGACACCGCTGGTCGGCAACGCACCGAGCAGCGTCCTCGACGTCCCGTCCGCGGTCTCGGTTTCTGCTGTCCCAGTTACGTCACGCGGCGCCCGAACTCCGCGTAGATGGTGTCGCCGTCGATGAGTGCTTGGTGTGCCAGCTCTAAACGCCTGGCCATGGACGACCGCAGCCTCAGCTTGGCCGCATCGACCTTCACGCCACTTGATCCCCGTCGGACGGGATCCCCGACCAGCCGGGCGGTGCCCGAATCCGCCGGGCGGAAAGACCCGTCCGATCGACCAGGCCGCCGCCGAGATCGGCATCTCGCGCCAGTGCGGTCAGTGGCCGGCGCTCGGTACGAGCGGCAGCAGCCTGCGGTCCCCGTCCCCGTTCGATTCATCCCACCGGTCGGCGACCTCGGCCAGCCGGTCCTTCCACAGCGCGTCCGCGGGCGATGCGGACAACATCCGGTCGGCCTGTGCGGGGCAGTCGCACCGGGACCAGTCCAGCGCGGGCCGGAGGGTGGCGATGCGTGGATCGAGGTGGAACCTGACCAGGACATCGACAAGCATGGGACGGCATTCCGCGCAACCGTCCGGCCGGGCCTGGGTCACACCGTCCAGATCCGGGTCGTACCACGAGATGTCCAGATCCGAGATCCCGTCGCCGAACGACTCCGGCGACGACAGGTCCGCGAGCGCCCGCACCAGCATCCACAACGACGGCGGCTCCCACAGGCCGTTGTCATGGGCCCAGCCCAGCAGTGAACCCGCCTTGGCGCTCAACGGGAAAACCATCTTGGTGGTGAACCCGGCCACGCGCGCGCCCCGGACGCTCGCCAGCGTGTCCGCGTAAGCGGCGGCGTGCGTCAGCCCCAGGCCGCCCATCGTGATGTTCGCGATGGTGTCGAAGTCGTACTCGCGGGCTAGGGCCACCGCGCGTTCGTACGCGGACTGGGGCGAGGGCTTCAGGTGACACATCATGCGAATCTCCGGAGTCCATGACTCGACGCCCATCTCCACGACGACCCTCGTGGTCCGCGGCACCAGTTCCCGCAGCTCGTCGAATATCTCCGGGCCGCACAGTTCCGGGCGGGTCTCGAAGGCCAGGGCGACCGGCTTGCGCCGGGCCGCCGCGGTCAGCACCGACCTGAGCAGATCCCTGGGCACCTCACGCGGGTCCAGCAGGCTTCCGGACGGCGACACGTAGATCGAGGAACCCTCCGGGACACCGGCTATCTGCCACCGCACCGCGCGGGCCATCTGCTTGGCGTCGATCTCCGGGCCGACACCGTAATTGCACATGCTGCACTGGCCTGCCCGGTCGAACGTGCAGCCGCGCGTCCGGAACCAGAACTTGTACATCTCGCTGACCCGGCGCGGGCTGCCGGTCAGGATCGGCATCCGGTGCAGCGCGACGTTTTCGCTCTCGGCGGTGTCGAACGGCGGACGCCCCTCTCGAATGGTCTTGTTGATGGAGGTCAGTTTCGTCCGAAGCCGGCGGTCCGTGGTGCTCTGCACAGTGTCTCCTCTGGTCAGCGGAATATTCGGTTACACCGCAACGGAAGCCGCGTTCACCGCGGTCCGCCGGCTCAGCCGGCGCACGTGGCGGACGGCGATCGCGGGAATCACCACGCCGATCAGGTTGCACACGGCGACCGTGCCGTAGACGGCGGAAACGTCGCCGAGCTGATCCGTCGCCAGCCGGGCGATCACCACGACCAGGGCGAAGTAGACGACGTTCAGCACGACGGCCAACCGGCCGCCCTCCGTGTGCTCCATGACGGTCAACGACAGCAGAACCGGCCCCTGCACGGCGTAGGTCAGGCCCACGGTGGTGAGGAACGCGGCCGTCTGGTGGGCTATGCCCGCCTCGCTGTTCATCAGGTGCGCGTACGAGCCGCCGGCCAGCCACACCGCGACGGCGACGACCACGTACGCGCACGTCCCCAGTTCCAGGCCGCTGCGCAGGGTCCGGCCCATCTGGGCGTGCTCACCGGCGCCACGTTGCTGGTTGATCAGGATCGCGGTCGCCGCGCCCAGCATCATGCCCGGAAGGAACAACAGGTTCTGAGCGGCGGCGGCCACCGAGAATCCCGCTACCGCATCCGGCCCGAAACTGCTGATCGTGGTCAGCATGGCCATGTTGTAGACCGCGACGAGAAGGACGGAACCTGCCACCGGGATACCGATCCGGCGCAGGTGGCGCAGCACGTCTGCCTGCCAGACCCGCACCGAAGCCGGATGCCACAACTCGGTGCGGCGCAGGACGATCAGGCCGATCGCCAGCCCGGCCACGCTCGCCGTCGCGGAAGCGATGGGGATCGCGGCGATACCGATCCGGGCCACGAGCCCGAGTACGGCGACGCCGCCGATGTTAATGAGCGAGGCACTCATCGTCACGATGATCGCACCGCGGGTATGGCCGTAACCACGTAAGCAGGATGCGGTCAGAGCGGGCCCGAAGCCGAGCAGCCCGGCCGACAGTGTCCACCGCAGGAAGGAGATGAAATCCTCTCGCTGCAAGGTTTCCACATGCGCGAGATCCGCCAAGCCGGGCGCGGCGACCGACAGCGCCAAGCACAGCAGCGCTCCGCTCACCAGCCACACCCGGGCCAAGCTCCCCGCGGCCGCGAACACGTCGCCCGGCCGTTTCCTCCCCCGGCTGATGGCGGCGGACACCTGGTTGCTGATCGCGAAGGCTCCGGTGACGGCGATCATCGAGAGATCCACCGGCTGGTAGAGAGACCGCACGTACAGGGCGCTGCCGCCCATCGCACCCATGATGCGCACGATCCCCAACAGCACCAGGACGTCGGTGAGTTCGGCCAGCGCCAGTGCCGCGGCGGGTTTGCCCACCAGTGCCCAGAGCCTCAGTTTCCCGGTCAGTTTCTCCGAACGCACGCAACGACCTCCACTCAGCGGGCTTGCCGGGACAAGGCGCTGGCCGCACCCGGCTCCGCGCCATCCGTGGCAAGGTTTTCGGATACCGGCACCTGGCCCGGGTCAGCCTCCGGAGATGTCAAGGCTCCCCCACCACATCGAATGGATCGGTGCGATAACAGTGGCACGCGGCTCGTCCGGCTGGAACGAGCGAACGGCCGGACGCCCGGCCTGCCAGGTCGAGCACCAACCCCTGGGCATACACCAAAGGGCAGAGCGCGAAGTCGTGCCGGATGAAGGGCGCGGATCAGGCGCACGCCAGCTGATCGGGTCTGCCGGCTATCCAGTGCTGATCGGGTCATGGCAAGGCTGATCAATGCTCGAGCGGGATCTGCTTGCCGATGATGTCGGCCAGACCGTCACGCCGCCGGATCAGCTGGCTTTTGCCGTCCTTGACCAGTACTTCGGCCGGGAATCCGTGGCTGAGGAAAAGGCCGGGCGAGGCCGACGGACCGTACGCACCGGACCGGGTCACGCCGATCAGGTCGCCGGACCGGAGCTGGGGCAGCCGGGCCTTCTTGACCAGCAGGTCGTTGGGCGTGCAAAGAGGACCTGAGATGTTCCAGGGCGCCTCGTCGTCCGGCGCGTCCCGGTTGAGCAGCGTCACGGGAAAGTTGCGCTTCACATACGAACCGATGCCGACTGCGGCCATGTGGTGGTTGGTACCGCCGTCGGCGATGGCGAACCGCTCGCCGAACGACTCCTTGACGTAGCGGATCCGGACGACGTAAGTACCCGCCCTGGCCGTCAGATAGCGCCCGAGTTCCATCAGCACACGGACTCCCGGGCGACGTGCGCGGAACTCCGTGACCACCGGGTTGAGCTGTCCGGTCAGCACCTCGACGTCGAGGTCGTCCTCCCCCTCGAAGTAGGCGATACCGAGCCCGCCACCGACGTCGACGATCTCCAAACCGCACGCGAGCCGTTCGGTGATCCGCTCCGCCAGGTCCAGGATGCGCTCGGTGTTCTCCACGATCACCGGCTCCCGCAGAATCCGTGTTCCCATGTATGCCTGGATTCCGACGACCCGCAGGTGGGGCCACCGTTGGGCGGCCGGCGCCGAGGCCAGCAGCGCTGCCTCGTCGATGCCGAACTGACGGGCCTTGCCGCTCATGGTGAGGCCGGCGCCCTTGACGGAGAACTGGGGGTTGACGCGCAGCAGCACCTGCGCCGAGCCGCGAACCGATGCGACGAGACTGTCGTACTCGTCCAGCTCCTCGAACGATTCGGCGATCAGGAACCCGGCCTCGCCCTTGGCGCAGGCCTCCAGTTCCAGCCGGGTCTTGCCGGGGCCGAGGAAAAAAATGCGGTCGGCGGGGACGCCCGCGCGTTGCGCGGTAACGAGTTCCGCGAGGGAGGACACCTCGGCTCCCGCTCCCAGCCGGGTCATGGACTGGCAGATCGCCAGGTTCGGGTTAGCCTTGAGCGAGTAGAGGATCTCCACCGTTTCGTCGAGCCGCGAGCGTAACCCGGTGTACTGCTCGTTCAGCTGGTCGGCGTCGTAGACGTACTGGGGTGTCCCGAACTCCTCCGCCAACGCGGTAGCCGGTATGCCCTGGAAGTTCGTGGTCACCGCCGGCCACCCTTCTGCCACGCGGCCAGTGCCGCGGCGATCTCGTGATCCGTGTCCTCCACCGTCGCCAGGTCCGGCCCGACCAGCATGCCGTAGAGACGTCCCGCGCCGCCGGCCGAAAGACCGCTGTTCACCGTCGCGTAGTTGTTGATCAGCAAGCCAGCTTCCGAGCCGGGGCCGAGCAGGGCGGAGCCGAGCCCTTCGCGCAGCTTCGTGAAGGGCAGCGGAGCGTCAAGCTGGATCGCATAGTGTTTGGCGACCGCGGTGCGGCCCGGCCCGCCGACCAGTTCCCAGAGAGATTCCTGATAGGTCGACATGTTGTTACGCGCGTTGATTTCGACGATCGGGTAGACACCGCCGTCCGGGTCGATCATGGCATCGACGCCGACGACCCCGAAGTATCCGTCCGCGGCGAGGGCCTCGCCGACGCGCTGAGCAGTGTCGGCCACCTCCTGACGTTGGGTGCCGGAAAGCCGTGCCGGGAACAGGTGGCCGAGATGCACCCCGGACCGCGTCAGGGATTCCTTGACGAAGTCCAGCTCGATCCCGCCATCGCGGGAAATGGTGAACTGGTAGTTGAGGTCGGTGGACTTGGGCACCCATTCCTCCACGACCACGGCCAGCCGCTCGTCGCCGGTCCGGTCACGTCGTCGGGTGAACATGCGGGTGAGCTGGGCGATACGGGACGTCGTGGCCAGCTGAAGAATGCCCTTACCGGACACACCGTAGGCATCCTTGACCGCTACGCGCCCGCCGCCTTCGACGACGTCGTAAGCCCACTCGGCGGCCTCTTTCCACCGGTCCAAGGTGTCACACCACCTGCCCGCGGGTTGGCGCAGGCGCAGCTCGTCGGCGAGCCGGCGGCTGTAGACCTTGCTGTTGACCGCCTTGCAGACGGCCGCCCCAGGGGTGCCGAGCGGAAGGCCGGTCGCCTCCGCGAGTTGTTCCTCGCGGACCGAGACGCCGTGCGGCACGATGACCGCGCCGCTGTCCCGCAATCCGGACAGTTCTTCCAAGAGTGAACGGTCGCCCAGTGCGTCGTCGCTGACCGACCGGGAAGGATCATTGACGCCGGGAACGAGAATCCGCGGCGGCCGCCAGCCAAGCGTGGTCAGGTAGTCGAGGTAGGCCGGATCGGGATTCTCCTTGAGCACCACGACGTCATCGGGGCCGCCGAGCGTCACCGTGAACTCGTCCATCCGATTGACGACCAGATCCGATGCCTGAGTGCTGAAGGTGGGAAGTCCTGGCTCGCCCCAGCCCCATTGCCGCTCCACCTCGAAGTTGCCGAGGAACACCAAGGGGGCGCTGTCGTCGGCACGGAGCGCGGATCGCAGGCGTCGTAAGAAGGCCGGGCGCGCGTGATACATGGATCAAGCCTGAGCCGGCAGGGCTGCGAACACGGACCGGTCGACGATGAGCTTCATTTCTTCTTGCCCCTCTCGGTGAGCTTGCGAACCTCGGTCACGAGGCCCACCAGCGCTTCACGTTCCGGGGGTGTGGTGTCGGGATGCCAGAGATCCATCAGCAGGCAGGTCCGGGGACGGTCACCGCGGTTCCACGCTTCGTGTTCGAAGGAGTAGTCGAACAGGAGGCACTTGCCTTCACGCCATTGCCGGGTTTCCTCGGCGACACGAATGCCGCAGTTCTCGGGGATGTCGACGGCGAAGTGCAGGACGATGCTGAAGTTCCAGAGGTCGTTGTGCGGCGGGATGCTGGTTCCCGGCAGCAGGGTGGAGAAGTGACTTTCGAGCAGGGTGCAGAGCTTGCCCTTGGCGACGACCTCGTTCTTCAGGATGCCGAATGCCGTCGGCGCGGTATCGGACGCCTCCTCCACCAGCGAACCCTGGCGATAGAGGTGCAACGCCTGCCACTCGGGTTTGGTCATCAGGAAATTCTCGAACGTGGAGAACTGGTCCGCCTGCCAGGCCTTTTCGTATTCCGCCTTGATGGCGGGGTAGCCGGCCTCGAACGCTTGGACCACGGCGGCGATATCCGGGTGCTCGTACGGTTCGTGCCAGGGAGTCTGGGGAATCCCCGGCAAGATCATCGAGGCGCCTTGCTGGAGCGGATGGCGATCGATACCGTTTGCCTTCAGCATGCTCTCCACCCGTTCGATGGAGAATTCGCCGTAGCGTTCCTTCACCGACGCGAACATGGCATCTAGCTCTCTTTTCACCGTGCCCCTTTCCGGTAACGCCGGCCTGGCCGCGCATGGCGCCTGAGCCAAACCTAATGCCGGATCTCGTCGTCGCAACGTAGCAAAGCGGCTATGCCGTAGGGTCTAGCTGCTGAGGCTAGGTAGATGGATCGCCCGATGAGTGGTTCCTGGCCACCACCCTTTCCGGAATCATTCTGCGAGACGAAATTGATACCATGCGGGGGTGTCTCCCGATATCTGAATGGATCTGCCTTGACCTCTCTGGAGTCGGTAGCCACGTATCTGCCCGAGAACCACGAGTCGGTCGCGAAATATCTGGCCGACTACGGCATGAGCGAACGGGACAGCCGTATCTACCAGCAGTACTACGGGTTTTCGGAGGTCCGCTCGGACGACGTGGCGCTGGCCGGCCAGCTGGTCGCGGCGGCCGAAGCGCTGCCACACTTCCCCGCGCTGCGCGGCCGTATCCGGTATGTGCTCCAGGCCCGCACGATGCCGGTCACCACGCCGTATCCGCTCAATCCGCTGCACGAGGCCCGGGACCGCCTCGGGCTGCGGCACGCGCTCACCATCGCGCTGAACCAGCACGCGTGCGCCTCCGCGCTGATGGCGGTCGAGCTGGCCGGCCGGATGCTCGCCGACGACCACGCCCCGGACGGTCTCGCCCTGGTTTTCGCCGGGGAGAAGAACTTCACCTCGGGCGCACACATCCTCGGTATCAACACTCTGATGGGAGAGGGCGTGGCGGCGATTCTGGTCGGGTTGGACGGTCGCCGTGACCGGTTGCTCGGCTTCGCCACGCAGATCTTCGGGAAGTACCACCGGGCCGCGGACATGACCGAAGAAGACCATGAGGAATGGTCCGCTCGCTACTCGACCGTGTTCAGCGGTGTCATCAAGGCGGCCCTCGGCCGGGCCGGCCTGTCGCCCGGCGATCTGGATCTCATCCTCCCGCACCACGTCAACCGGCTGTCGTGGCTCAACACGTTGAAGGTGCTGGGGATTCGCGACAAGAAGGTGCTGTACCTGGACAACCAGGCGTCCCTGGCGCACTGCTTCGGCGCCGACCCGTTCATCAACTACACCACCGCGACGGCAGCGGGGCGGCTGAAGCCGGGAGACCGGTACCTCATGACGGGGGTGGGCTCCGGCAACACCGTTTCCGCCATGGTCTTCGAGCACTGACGGCGAGGTCGACTGCACATGTACATCGGACCGAATCCCTCCGGCCCTGATGCCGGCGCCGGCCTGCGAATCGCCAGGGTGGACCACCTGACCTTCGACGCCGGAGGCCCGTTTCACCACGTGGACCACCAGTACTTCCGCGACCTCTTCCACCTGTTCGGGCTGCCGTGGGACGACTCCCAGCTCAGCGGTACGCGCAACACGTTCGTGGACATGGCCGAGGTCGTGGTCAAGCATCTCGGGGACACCGTGACGGGCGTGGACTCGATCGTGCTGGCCAATGCCACGCCCGACGCGGAGGCCGGCTACCCGATTCCCTATCTGGCGGAGGCGCTGGGGGCCACGAACGCGTTCGCGGTGTCGGACCTCGGTGCGGCGGCCCCGTTCACCGCTCTGCGGCTGGTGTCCCAGACGCTGGCCCCCGGCGACCGCGGGCGGGGGCTCGTGGTGGTCATGGACCAGTGTGCCGTGCTCAACGGCCCGCCGATTCCGGACGACCTGCGCCCGTCGGGTGACTCGGCGGTCCTGATCCTGCTGGAGCGGGACGGGGCACTGGGCAGGCCGCGGATCCGGCAACGCACGGCCGTGCGCCCCGCGGAAGTGCCGGCCCTGCTGGCCGAGGCGCTGGCCGGTGCCGACACGGTGATCTGCCGGGCCCGGCTCGAGCGCTATCTGGCGGACCTGGACGGGACGGTGCGGCACCTGCCGGCTCCGGACGGCCTGCCGGCCGGAGCCGTGTGGAGCGTGCTGGCCGATCTGGAACAGCCGCAGGGACCCGTCGTGCTGGCCGACTACGACGAACGGCTGGGGTACCTGAGCACCTGCCGTCTCGCGGGTGACGGGCAATGACCGAGTCCACGACCGGAATCGAGGGCACGATGATCGATGAAAGTGACGTGATCAAGGTGCTGGAGCAGGTCACGGGCCAGCGGCTACCGGAGGCCGGCGGTGAGACCCGGCTGTTCGAGGAGCTGAAACTCGACTCGACGGTGGTCCTCGAAGTGCTGATGTCCATTGAGGACGATCTCGGCGTCAGCTTCGATCCGGAGGACCTGGAGCCGCGTCATCTCACCACGGTGAACACGCTTACCGCGTTCCTCCGTGAGTACGTCTAGCAACTGTCTCCCGCTCTCGTGAGACCGCTGCCGAACCGGAGGGAAATAGTGTCGCACGCAATCCTCTTGGCCGGAGGGAAGGGAAGCCGGCTCCGGCCGTACACGGACGAAACACCGAAGGCGCTGGTGCGCATAGGCGATTACACCATCCTGGAAATCATCCTCCGGCAGCTTCGCGTGGCTGGTTTCACCCGTGTCACCCTGTGCGTGTCCCACCTGGCCGGGATGGTCGCCGACGCCATCCGCGACGGCTCGGGCCTCGGTATCGCCGTCGACTACTGCCATGACGTCGTGCCGCTGGGCACGGCGGCACCGCTCGGCCTGGTCCAGGACTGGACCTCGCCGGCGCTGGTGATGAACGGCGACATCCTGACTGCCATGGACTTCGCCGACGTCATGGCTTCGCACCGGCGCAGCGGGGCCATGCTCACGGTCGCCGCGCGACAGCACCCGCTCGCGGTGCCTTTCGGCGTCATCGACACCGACGGTGAACAGATCCTGTCCATCACGGAGAAGCCCTCGGTGCACGTGGACGTGTCGGTGGGCATCCAGATCGTCGATCCGGGCGTCCGGACATACATCACCGAGGGAGCGCCGATGGACATGCCCGATCTGGTGACCGCCCTGATCAAGGACGGGCGCACGGTGCGCGCCCACCGCTTCAGCGAGCCGTGGTTCGACATCGGCACGGTGCCGAACCTGCGAGCGGCCACCAAGGCGTTCGACGCCGACCGAGGACGATTCCTGGCCGAAAGCGAGCTCAGCGATGTCGCTGCTTCGAGCTGAGCCCGGCCCGGTGGTGAACGACTTTCTCGACGTCGTTCGCCACCGCGCCGACGTGACGCCGGACGCGGCCGGGGTGACGCAGTTGCTCTCGGGCGGATCCCGGACAGTCACCTGGCCGGAACTGCTGGCGGCGATCGACCACACGAGCGCGCGTGTTCGCGGCCGCTTCCCCGTGCACCAGCCCGTGATCGTGGCCCTCGACGGCACGATCGACGCGCTGGTCGTGCTGATCGCCCTGCTGGGCTGCGGCGTCGACGTGCTGTGCGTCGAGGACGGCAGCTCTCATCTGGACGACGCGCGGTCGGCGATCTGGACCGCCGAGCCGTCCGCCGTCATCACCTCCGGCAAGGGGACCGCGGCCGGGCCGGTGCCGAGTCTCGCCTATGGACTGATCGCCGACGCGGGACCAGCACCCGCGGCAACGCAGCCGGACGAGTCCCGCGACCCGCGGGTTCTGCTGTTGACCTCGGGATCCACGGGAGAGCCGCGCGTCGCGGTGCACACCCTCGGCACCTTGCTGGGCAGCGCCGAGCTCTATCGGCGATGCCACGGATACGGACCCGACGACCGGGTGCTTCTGCCGCTGCCGATGGCACATTCGTTCGGCCTGGTCGGCGGGGTTCTCACCGCGTTGATCTCCGGCGCCGAGCTGGTCACCGTGCCGCGGTTCTCGCTGAGCTCCGTGCGCGCGGCCTTGACCGGTGGCGCGACGATCATGCTCGGCTCACCGCTGATCTATTCGCTGGCCGCGGAAGCGATCCCGGAGGCAGTGACCGGTTCGCGGCTTCGGGTGATGCTCTGCTCCGGAGCACCGCTGGCGCCGGCCACGGCCTCGAAGATGGCCCACCTGTCCGGCCGGCCGGTCCGTCAGGTCTACGGCAGCACCGAAGCCGGCTTGATCGCCTGCCCGGCCGAGGACCGGCTCGCCGGGCCCGCGGGAGTGGGGACCTTCGCGCCCGGCGTCGAGTGGCGGCTCGCGGACGAGGAACGGCTTGGTGACGCTGTGGCCGGCCGGCTGATGATCAGAAGCGCGACCACGTTCCGCGGCTATCTGGACGGGCGCGCGTCGGCATTGCGTTCCGACGGCTTCTTCGACACCGGCGACGTGGTACGGGTGTCGGACACCGGCCAGGTCAGCGTCGAGGGCCGCAAGGACACTTTTGTCAACGTCGACGGCCGCAAGGTGAACCCCGCCCGGGTGGAACGGATCGTGCTGCAGCATCCACAGGTCGCCGACGCACACGTCCTCGGGCTGCCGCGCGGGCAGCAGGAAGTGGTGTGCGCCGTCGTGGTGCCCGCGGCCGGGGCGGCCAGGCCGGATCTGCGGGAGGAGATCGTCCGGTTCTGCCGCGGCCGGCTCGCCGCGCACGAGACCCCGCACGAGGTGATCGAGCTGCCGGTGCTCCCTCGGACCGACATGGGAAAGATCGACCGAACCGCCTTGCTGTCCGCAGTGGACGGACGCCTTTCCGGTTCCCGACGTGAGGAAGCCGGTTCAGCTGATGAATGACACGGAGAGTTCGAGCGTGCCCGGGACCCATGTCGGGGTGATCGGGCTCGGTTACATCGGCCTGCCGCTCGCCCTGCGGCTGGCCGCGGGTGGCTATCGGGTCACCGGAGTCGACGTGTCGCCCGAGGTGCGCGGCGCGATCGAAGCCGGCCGGCCGCTGTTCTTCGAGCCGGGCGTCCGGGAGGCGCTGCGGGATCTGCCCCCCGGGCGGTTCCGGGTCGCGGCTGAGCTACCGGGTGAACCGCTGGACGCGATCATCCTCTGCGTCGGCACGGCGGTCGATCCGGAGACCCGCACGCCCCACCTCACGGCGCTGCACGCCGCCGCCGAATCCCTGCCCGGCCATGTCACCGACGACACGCTGGTGATCGTCCGCAGCACCGTGTCCGTGGGCACCTGTCGTTCCGTCGTCCTGCCGCAGCTGACGCGAAGCGGGTCGCGGCCGCTGCTGGCCATGTGCCCGGAACGGACGATCCAGGGCACGGCGATGCGGGAGATCACCACGCTCCCGCAGATCATCGGGGGTCTGGACGAGGCGTCCGCCCACCGTGCCGCGCGCATACTCGCGCCGGTCTGCCCGGACCAGGTCCGGGTTTCCTCGATCGAAGCCGCCGAGCTGGCCAAGCTGATCTGCAACGCCCACACCGACCTCATCTACGGCTTCGGCAACGAGATCGCGCTGATCAGCGAGGGCCTGGGGCTGGACGCCAACGAGATCATCGCTGCGGCCAACCTGCGCTATCCCCGCCCCGACCTCCACCGGCCCGGCTTCGTCGGCGGCAGTTGCCTGGTCAAGGACCCCTACCTGCTGCTCGCCTCGGCCGCACCCGGCGGCCAGGCGGCGCCCATGGTGTCGGCGGCCCGCACCGTGAACGAGAGCATTCCGCACCATGTGGTGCGGCGGCTCGTCGAAAGCCTGAAGCAGAACGGCAAGGAGATACGCGACTCCAAGATCCTGGTGCTGGGCGTCGCGTACAAGGGATATCCCGAGACCGACGACGTCCGAGGTTCCGCGGCTGAGGTCGTGGGGGCCGAACTCGCCGGCGAGGCACGGGTTCTCGCGGCGCACGACCCGGTGGTGGACGCGGCGCGCATCGGGCATTTCGGGTTCCTGCCCAGCGAACTGGACGAGGGCATCCGGGACGCCGACGCCATCGTCATCCTCACCGACAGCCCGGTCTACCGGAACTTGACCTTGGCGCAGGTGCGAGGCGCGGCGCCGTCGGTGGTGGTGTTCGACGTGTGGGGAGTCGCGGACGCCGCACTGTCCGGAGTGGACGGTATTACCTACCTGAGGCTGGGCCGTGGCTGAGTGCGCGCTCGTCACCGGCGGAGCGGGCTTCATCGGGCTGCACCTGGTCCGGCGGCTGCTGGCGGACGGCGCCAGGGTGACCGTCCTGGACGACTTCTCGCGGGGCAGGCGCGACCCGGAGTTCGACGAGCTGACCCGCGACGTCCAGGTGGTCCCCCACGACCTGACCACACCCATCCCCGACAACCTGCTGACCGCCGATTTCGACGCCGTCTACCACCTGGCCGCGATGGTCGGCGTGCAGCGCACGGCCGCCCAGCCGGCGAAGTTGCTCAGGACGAACATCCTCGCCTCGATGAACGTCGTGGATTGGTGTGACCGCCACCGGCCGGGATCGCTGTTCCTGAGTTCCACGAGCGAAATAGGGGACGGCGGCGCGGCGCTCGGCGTAACGCCGCTTCCCACGCCGGAGGACCGCCCGTTCGTACTGGCCGATCTGCACCGGCCGCGGTCGGGATACGCGCTGAGCAAGGCGGTATCCGAGTTCATGGCCCTGCTTTCGGCGCAGGACAGGTACCGGGTGCGGGTGGCCCGCTACTACAACGTGTACGGCCCGCGGATGGGCCACTCGCATGTCATACCGCAGTTCATCGGCCGCGTTCTGGACGGCGTGGACCCCTTCCCGGTCTACGGCGCGCACCAGACCCGGGCGTTCTGCCACGTCGACGACGCGGTGGAGGCCACCTACCGCGTCATGCGGCTGCCCCATGCCGGACCGCTGGTGGTCAACATCGGCGACGACCGTCACGAGATCCCGATGATCGACCTGGCCCGTCGGCTGTTCGCCCTGGCGGGGGTCGACCCGGAGATCGCCGTCGAGCCGGCGCCGGCGGGCTCTCCGGACCGCCGGCTGCCCGCGCTCGACCGGCTCCGGTCGCTCGTCCCCGACTTGCCGCACACCGAGCTGGACGCCGGCTTGTCCTCGATGCTCCAGTGGTACGGCGCCGAGCGAGCCCGGGCGAACCGGTGACCGTCGTGCTGACCGTCGTCGGCGGGTATCCCGGCGCCGAGGTGACCGGCGCACAACGGATGGCTTGGCGCAGCACGGATGCCCTGGCGCGTCGCGGGCATCGGGTCGCCGTCCTGTCGGACACGGCTCCGCCGCGTGATGTCGCGCTGCCGCACCTGCGGGAGCCGGCCGAGCTGGCGGGATCGGAGTTCGCCGGCCCCGACTTCGTGCACGTCTACGACGTCGCCTCACCGCGCTATGCCGCTCTCGGTGCCAGGATCGCCCGCGAACGGTCCGCGACACTGCTCGTCACCCCGGCCTCCGACCCGGCGACCTGGCCCGACGCGCGGCTGGGCGTCGCGATCTGCGCACAGGCACGGTCTCTGTTCGCCCTCACCTCGCCGGAGGCCGACGCGCTGCGGGCGATGGGTGCCGCGACCGGACGCGTCCGGTTCATCCCCCAGGCCCCGGATCTGGTCGGCGACGGTGACGGTGACGGCTTCCGGAAGCGGCACGGCCTGACCGGGCCGATGGTGCTGTTCGCCGGCCGGCATGTGCCGTCGAAGGGATACCAGCTGCTGCTTCAGGCCGCGCCCGGGGTGTGGCGGTCCCGCCCGGACACGGTGTTCGTCTTCTGTGGACCGTCGAGCGGGCGCGAGGTGGACGAGTTCTTCGCCGCCCACGCGGACGACCGGATCCGGCGCCTCGGGGTACTCGCCGACGAAGAGAAACACGCCGCGATGGCTGCCTGCGACCTGGTGTGCCTGCCGACGAGCGCGGATGTCTTCCCCCTCGTCTTCGCCGAGGCGTGGAGCTGCGGCAAGCCGGTGGTGTCGGGGCGGTTTCCCGGGGTCGACGAGGTCGTGCGCCACGGCCGGGACGGCCTCGTGGTGGGACTGACCGCGCACGAGGTCGGCGCCGCGGTCGTCCGGCTGATCAACGACGACACCCTGCGCGACCGCATCGGCGCCCACGGCCGGACGCGCGCCCGTGACGAGATGACCTGGGACCGGACAGCCGCGCTGATCGAGCAGGAGATGGCATGACGGCAGATCGGGCAGCACCCGTACGCCAGGTTCGCTTGGCGGACAACACCATCGGGGACGAGGAGATCGAAGCGGTCGGCGATGTGCTGCGCTCGGGCTGGCTCTCCGCCGGGCCGCGGACTGAGCTGTTCGAGCGCGCTTTCGCCGGGGCCCTTGGCACGACGGACGCGGTGGCGGTCAGCAGCGGCACGGCCGCACTGCACCTGGCTGTGCTGGAACTCGGGCTCCGGCCGGGTGACGAGGTCATCGTCCCGACCTTGAGTTTCGTCGCGTCGGCGGCGACCGTGGCCCTGCACGGCGGCGTGCCGGTGTTCGCCGACGTGATCTCCGAGAGCGAGCCCACCATCTCCCCGGCCGAGGTCGAGCGGCTCCTCGGTCCGCGGACCCGGGCGGTGGTCGTCATGCACTACGCCGGTTACCCCGCCCGCACCCGGGAGATCATCGCCATCGCCCATCGGCACGGTGCCACTGTCATCGAGGACGCCGCACACGCGCCCGTCGTGGACGACGGCGGCATGGTGGGCACGCTCGGCGACGTGGGCTGCTTCAGTTTCTTCGCCACCAAGAACATGACGACCGGTGAAGGCGGCATGATCGTGGCCCGCGACCCGGAGGCGCTCGGCCGGATGCGGGCCATGCGCTCCCACTGCCTGAGCCGGTCCACCTGGCAACGGGAACAGACCGGTGGCGCCGACTACGATGTCGCCGCGATCGGACTCAACTACCGGCCGACCGAGATCTCCTCGGCGATCGGCCGGATCCAGCTGGGCAGACTCGCCGCCGACCGCCGCCAGCGCCGGCTGCTCACGGCCCGGTATCACGAGCGATTGGGCGAGATTTCCGGTCTGGGGCTCGTTTTTTCCGGTCACCGCGGCGACAGCGCTCATCACCTGCTTCCGGTCGTGCTGCCACACGGCGTCTCGCGGCACCAGGTCCGGGCGTTTCTGAACGCTTCCGGTGTGCAGTCCTCGGTGCACTACCAGCCCACGCACCTCTTCTCCTACTACCGGGAGCGCCGCCGGACCACGGAGCAGCTGCCCGTCAGCGAGGCGATGGCGGACAGGTTGCTGTCACTGCCCCTGCACGCCCGCATGACGACCGGCGACGTGGACCACGTCGCCGGCACCCTGGCCGAAATCCTGGCCCGGCCGAGCGGGCGCGAATGAGCCGCACGTTCACCGTCGAGGACGGAAGACTGCTGCGGCATGGCATTCCCCATGTCGTGATCGGAGCCACCTACTATCCGGCTCAGGCCGGCTGCCGCCTCTGGGTGGACTGGGATCCCGCCGTGCTGAAGGACGATTTCCACCGGATGGCCGCGGCCGGCCTGAACACGGTGCGGCTGTTCCTGTTCTGGCGTGACGCGCAGCCCGATGGTGGCGAGTGCGTGTCCGAGACGACCCTCGACCGGCTCCGCGCGGCCGTGGAACTCGCCGGACTGGCCGGCCTCACGGCCGTCGTCTCGCTCTTCACGATCTGGATGAACGGCCAGCTTCTGGACCTGCCGTGGCGACGCGGGCGCGACATCTGGCGAGACCCGGACATGCTGGCCGCCGAGCGGAATCTGGCCCGGGCGGTCGCGGAGACCCTGCGCGACCAGCCGGGCATGCTCGCGTACGACCTCGGTGACGAGCTGTGGCACATCGACCCGGACAGCGCGCGGTCGCTGACCCGGGCCGAGGTCGCCGGCTGGCAGGGCACCCTGGCCGGCGTGATCCGGGCGGCCTCGCCGGGGGCTCTGGTGTTCCAGGCGAACGATCCGTCGGGCGTCTTCGCGGGCCGGCCCTACGGCAGCGACAACAGCCAGGAGCTGGACCTGGTCGCCACCCACGGCTTCTGCGACTGGGCGCCGGTGCCGATCGCGTCCACGTCGAGTTACGAGGCCACCAACCTGGTGCCGTTCCTGGTGCGGGCGTCCGCCGCCTACGGTGTGCCGTTCGTCGACGAGCTGGGCAGCTACGGGGTCGCGGAACGAACGGCCGCCCGGTACCTCGGCGCGGCCGCCGCGTCCGCGCTGGGCAACGGCGCCGCCGGTCTTGTCGTCTGGTCCTGGCGGGATGTCAGCTCGACGGCCGAGCCGTACCTGGACCGGCCCTCGGAACGTCAGACGGGACTGCTTCGCCTGGACGGCTCGGACCGGCCCGCGATGACCGCCGTGGCCCGCGTCGCGCGGGCCCGGACCGCGCTGACGCCGAGCCGCCGGCCGGCGCAGACGACGGTCTACCTGCCGCAGCGCGTCCGCGGCCAGGGCAGCAGCTACCTCGACAGCGGCGGCAGCACCATCGCCACCTTTTACGCCTACCTGTTGCTCAAACGCATCCACGTCCGGTTCGACTTCACGGCGCAGGCGCCGGTCGGCCGGAGCCTCATCGTCTGCCCGTCGGTCGCGCACCTGACGCTCGCCGATCTCGACCGGCTCCGCAGCGCCGTGGCCGACGGCGCCACCCTCTACCTCTCGCTCGGCGACCACCTCCATGCCTTCCCGGGTGCCGATCTGTGCGGGGCCGAGATCGTCGACACGTGTGTGCCGGTGGGCAAGGAACTCCTGCGCTGGGACGGCGACACCTGGCCGATCGACTGGACGGCCACCCGGACCCGGGCCACGGAGCTGGCCACGACCAGCGCCCAGACCCTGGCGCGCTACCAGGACGGCACCCCGGCGCTGACCAGCAATTCCTACGGTGCCGGACGGGTCCTGTTCACCAACGCGCCGATCGAGGCCCAGCTCGGCCGGGATGGCCGCGTTACCGGCTGGGAACGCTGGTACGACCGGATCGCCGGGCTGGCGGGATCGCCGCGTCCGGTGCGCTGCTCGTCGCCCGACGTCGAGGTGATCGCCCTGGACGAGGGGATGCTCCTGGTCAACCACGCGGCGAGCGCGGTCCGTGCCGTGGTGACGGTTGCCGGTCCTGGCGGGCCGGCACTGCACGTCGTCCATCTCGACGGCAAGGACTGGACGGTCCTTCCGGAAACCAAGGAGCAGCGGTGAAAGGCGTCGTCTACTGTGGACCAGGAGAGGTCCGGGTCCGGGACCTGCCGATGCCGGTCGTCCGCGATCCGCGTGACGTCGTGGTCCGGGTGACCCGTACGGCGATCTGCGGCACGGACCTGCACCCGTACCGGGGCGAGCTGCCCGGTTTCCCGGCCGGAACCGTGCTGGGGCACGAATTCGCGGGTGTGGTGCAGGAGACCGGCGCCGGCTCGCCCTTCGCCGTCGGCGACCGGGTCTTCGCGTCGGACGTGATCGCGTGCGGCCGTTGCCGCCACTGCGAGCGTGGCAGGCACTACCAGTGCGCGTCGGTCAGTCTCTTCGGCTACGCGGACGTCGTCGGGGCACCCGTCGACGGCGGCCAGGCCGAGTACGTCCGGGTGCCGTTCGCCGACGTCGTGCTCGCCGCGATCCCGGTCGGTGTGAGCGACGAACAGGCCGTGTTCGTCGGCGACGTCCTGACGACCGCGTACGGGGCGGTGCGGGACGCGGGCGTCACGGCCGGGGACACGGTCGCGGTCGTCGGTGGAGGGCCGGTCGGGCTTCTCGGCGCACTGTGCGCGCGGCAGGCGGGTGCGTCGCGGATCGTGGTGGCCGACCGGGAACCGGTGCGACGTGAGCGCGCCCGATCGATGGGCTTCGAGGCCGTGCCACCTGCGCAGCTGTCGACGACGGTGCGCGGCGGCGCCGACCGGGTGATCGAAGCGGTGGGAACCGATGCCGCTCTTCTGACCGCCCTGGAGGTGACCGGTCCGGCCGCGTGCGTCGCGGTGGCGGGGGCACACCACTCCACCGCCATGCCGTTTCCCACTGGCCTGGCCTTCGCCCGCGAACTGACCATCCGCTTCTCCGTGGGCAACCCGATCCGCCTGCGCGCCGAGGTGCTGGCGCTGGTCGCCGCCGGAGAGCTGGACCCGGTGGACGTCGTGTCGCATCGCTTCGCCCTGGACGACGCGGCCCACGCCTATCGGGAGTTCGACCAGCGCATCGCCTTCAAAGTCATGATGCATGCGAGCTGAGGCGGACGGGCCACCGGCTGACCAGGTGTCAGTCTGGCGCATTCCCCTGGTCACGTCCGCAGACGTGGTCCGGCGGCTGACCGGCCTGCTGGACCCGGACGAACTCGCCCGGCGGGCGAGCATCCTCGATCCTCGTGCCCAGGAGCGGTATGCCGTCGCGCATGGCGCGATCCGAGAGATCCTCGCCGGTCACCTGGCCGTCGCCCCGCAGCGGATTCGCTGGACGAAGAGCCGGTCGGGCAAACCCGAGCTGGCCGCGCTGGGCGGCGCACCCTCGATCAGCCTGAGCCACTCCGGTGACCTCGCCTTGCTCGCGGTCGCCGCCCGTCCGGTAGGCGTGGACGTCGAACGCGTCCGCGCCCGTTGGGCGGTCCGCCCGCCCACCCGGCTGTTTCCCGCGGCGGAGGCCGCCCTGATCGCCGCCGAGAGCCCGGAGCGCCGCGCGACGCTGTTCGTACGGCTGCTCACACGCAAGGAGGCGTGTGTCAAGGCGGCGGGGGCGACGCTGCTGCCGCGGGGAATACAGCTGGGCGTGGCGGGGCGATCGCCGCTGGTCGCTTCACAGCGCGACGATCGCTGGTACGTCCGTGATCTAGGCGTCGGTGCCGGTTACGGCGCCGCTGTGGCCGTGACGGGCACGGCCGGGTGCACGGTCTCAGAACAGCTCTGGCGCCTTCAGGATCGTTGAGCCGGGGCGGACCACCCGGAGTTCCGGTCCGCACCAACAACTCCGCGCCCTGGCTTGGGCCCGATGAGGGTTACGACGAATGGTTGACCAGCTCCAGGGCCTATCAGGCAGACCTTGTTCCCCGGCGCTGGAGGCGCCCGCCCGGCCAGTGGTGCGGCCCCGGTGATCGATGACATCATCGGAAGACCGTCTGGAGCAGCTGACCCTGGCGGCGTGGGTGCCGCGCTGGTCATGCGATCACCCTCGCCGGCGAACTCGGGAGGAATCAATGCGGGACGACGTGCACATCCACCGCGTGGTCGTGCGGGCGGGCGAACGCTCCTCCGCGGTTCTCGTCCAAGACGCGCCGAGCATGGTCACGATGTTGTCCGGGGTCGCGAGATTCCATCCGCGGGACGCGGGTTTCCTGGCCTCGGAAGGAGATGTCTTCTGGACCTCGTCCCAGTCCGCCACCGAGGTGGAGTACCTCGCCCTTTCACGGCACGGTGCCGAGTTCGCCTGCACCAGGCCGTCGGATTCCTGGCTCGGCCCCGCGGCCCGGCCGGGGGCGCCGCTGCCCTGGTGGCCGTGGCGTGACGTCGCCGTCACCAGCTTGTTGCGAGTGCTGCTGGGCCTGACCGAATCCGTGCTCGAGTCCGACGACCGTGAGCCCACACTGCGGTACCTGCTCGAAATCCTCAAGGACTCCGTGATGGACTCTCCGCGCATCCGTACCCGAACCGGTGGGCCGGCGGAGGAGCGGCTGACGCCCGCCCTGCAGTACATGCATGAGCACCTGACCGAACCGATCAGCCTCGACGTGCTCGCCGGGCTCACCGGCTACAGCCGCTTCCACTTCACGCGGCTGTTCACGGAGATCCAGGGCGACACGCCGCACCACTACCTGACCGCGGTCCGGGTCGGCACCGCGCAGCGCTGGTTCGACGCGGCCACCGGCGACACGATCGCCTACGTCGGCCGCCAATGCGGGTTCTCCAGTGCGGCCGGGTTCTCTCGCGCGTTTCGACGGCACGTCGGCGTCACTCCGTCCGAGTACCGGGCCCGGCACCCGGTCCGGTCGTGACTCGCGTTCACGGGTAGTCCGGGCGGAACCGCGAATCCCGGATTCCGGACGATTTCCCAGGCATACGAATACCTTATCGTCATTGCCGTTGTCAACGTCAAGCCCGAAAATTTCCCACAGCGACTCCCCCATCGCAAGATGCTCAAACATCTGGCAATTTTCATCAACTCAACCCTCATGGCGCCCGCTAGTCTCATAGCGAGGTCATACAGGCGGCCGATCGGAACGGTCAAAGGCGACTGTGCCGCGCTCGCTTCACCAGGCGGAAACCAACACACAATGAAGGCGAGGGCCTCTTAGTGACCGTGGATCGAGCGCCAGAAAAATTCGAACTCGCGCGCCCGCAAGTTACTCGCGTCGAAATTTTGCTGTTTATCGAAAATGAGGTGGTCCGACGGGGACTGGAGGCGATGATCAGCCAGATCGAGACCGCGACGGTGCTACCCGACGCGCTCGCGGAAGTGCTTTCGATGGAGCTCACCGGATCGACCGAGAGGTTCATCCTCACCACATTCCCGGAATGGCCGAGGCTCCACGAGCAGCTTTCCACCGCACACCCTCGCCCATTTGTCCTCCTGGTCGGCGACGATGTACGGAGCAAGGACCTCTCGCAGAACTCCGACCTGCCGTGCGACGGCGTCATCTCCCTCGCCGGGGCCTCGGTGGAGAATCTGGAAGAAACCTTGTTCAAGGTGGTGGCCGGAGAGATACCGATGCCCACCCAGCTGACACGCGAACTGCTGGCGATCAACCGGGGGCGTCAGTATCGGTCGTCGGGACAGTCGGTAGCCCTGACCGCGCGGGAGAAGGAGACGTTGAGCCTGCTCGTGCAGGGGCTCAGCAACAAGCAGATCGCGAAGTCACTGAACATCACCACGCACGGAGTCAAGCGTCTTGTCGGCACCGTGCTCCTGAAGCTGGACGCCCCCAACCGCACGGCCGCCGTGGTCACCGCGCTGAACGAAAGGCTGGTGTGACCCCAGCTCCCGCAGTGCCGCCGCCATTCGCCCGACCCCCTCGCCCAGGTCCGATTCGCCGGCGCTCAGGCTGAGCCGGAAGCACCGGGTGCGCCGCGGATTGTCCGAGGGCAGGAAGAAATGCCGCCCCGGGACGATGAAGACGCCGCGTTCCTTGAGGGCCTCGTAGAGGGCCAGGTCGTCGAACCAGTCCTCGTCCACGGCCAGCCACGAGAACATCCCGCTGGTGCCGGCGTGCCGGCGCCAGGCGAGCCCGCCGGGCATCGCCTCGGCGAGGAGCTTGTCGATCACCAGGCGTTTCGCCCGGTAGTGCGGCATGATCGCCGTCGTGACGAGCTCGTCGATCCGGCGCGTCGCCAACGCGCGGGCGGCGGCGTGCTGCATCAGCTGCGGCGCGTGCAGGGCCGTGTTGGCGAGGAACCCGACGATCGGCTCGACCAGGTGCTCCGGGCCGACGGCGAACGCGATCCGCTCGCCGGGGAGCCCGGCCTTCGAGAAGGTGAACAAGTTCAGCACGTGCGGGTGCCACAGTGGCGGATACGGCACGGGCGCGATGTTCGGGAACGGCCGCCCGTAGGCGTTGTCGACCACCAGCACCGCGTCGTGCCGTGCGGCGGTCGCGGCAAGCTCGCCCAGCTCGAACCCGGTGACGCACCCACCCGTGGGATTCGCGGGGTTCGACAGCAGGAACATCCCCACGTCCTCGAGCCGGCCGACCGCGGCCAGGTCGACCCGGTACTCGAAGTCGCGCTCGCCCTTGGGCTCCAGGATCGCGTCGACGCCCACGACACCGCCGTGATCCTGTGCCAGCCCCTGGTATCCCGCGTAATCCGGTAGGCGGGGCAGCGCGAGCCGGCGGAAGCCTCCCGCGCCCTGGCCGGTGTACAGCGTGGTGGCGGCGAAGGCCAGCAACTGGCTGCCCGGTCCCACCACGACGTTGCCGGGCCCGATGTCCCAGCCGTACGCGTCCGCGAAGTAGCCGGCCACGGCCTGCACAAGCGCCCCGGTGCCGCGTGATGGTCCGTACCGGGTGCTCGCGCCGACGAAACCGTCGTCCAGCGCCTCCGCGGTCAGCTCCCGCCACATCCGCACGGCTTCTTCGATGTGCGAAGGATTCCCGGGGCTGAGATTGATCCAGGCGTCCGCCGCGCCGGCGGTGAGGTCCACACTGGCGATGTCGTTCATGATGGTCCGGATCCCGGTGAGACGGGTCAGCTGCCACCCGCGGTCCGACGTCCGCATCAGTCGCTCCCTTCTGCCGCCAGGGGACCGATCCGGCCGACGGCCGAGACGATCGCGGCGAGGCGCGCGCCGCGCTCGTCGGCCTCGAGCCCCACCCCGTACGCGGTCGCCTCGTCGTTCTCGACCCGCGCGTACGCGGCAAACTCCTTGCCGGTGCGGCCGGACACCGGTTGCAGCGTCAGCTCCGCCAGCCGCGTCCCAGGAGCCGCGATCGCCCGCACCAGCGCTTCTTCCGCGTTCGCGCCGGTACCGCTGAGCTCCGCCTGCGCTCCATCCCCGAACACGACCACGGCCTCGACGGTCGTCCCCCGTTGCCCGGAGCCGATCCGGACCTCCTTGACGAGCAGGTCGCCGCGCTCCAGGTACTCCTCGACGAACAGGGTGTGCAGCTCGCGCGAGGTGAGCTCGGTGCCGCGTTCGTCCGCGGCCCGCTGCACCCGCTTGGCGAGGTCGGCACGCAACCCGGGCGGGAGGTCGTAGCCGTAGGCGTGCTTGAGCACGTGCGCCACCCCGCCCTTGCCGGACTGGCTGTTGACCCGCACGATCGATTCGTAGGTGCGGCCGACGTCCTTCGGATCGATCGGCAGGTACGGCACGGCCCAGGGAAGATCAGCCGGCGAAACCCCCGTCTCCCGCGCCCGCCGCTCCATCGCGGCCAGCCCCTTGGCGATGGCGTCCTGATGCGTTCCGGAAAAAGCGGTGTAGACGAGGTCGCCGCCGTACGGGTACCGGGCGGGCACCTCCATCCGGGTCGCATACTCGACGGTGCGGCGGATCTCGTCCAAATCGGACAGATCCAGCTGCGGGTCGATGCCCTGGGCGAACAAGTTGAGTGCCAGCACCACGAGGCACACGTTCCCCGTGCGCTCGCCGTTGCCGAAAAGGGTGCCCTCCACCCGGTCGGCCCCGGCGAGGCCGGCGAGCTCGGCCGCCGCCACGGCGGTGCCGCGATCGTTGTGCGGGTGCACCGAAAGGATCACCGACTCACGCCGTTCGACATTGCGGTGCATCCACTCGATCTGGTCCGCGAAGACGTTCGGGGAATCGGTTTCGACCGTGGACGGCAGGTTCAGTGTCACCGGACGGTCCGGTGACGCGTCCCAGCGCGAGATGATCCCGTTCGAGATTTCGAGCGCGTATTCGAGCTCGGTGACGTTGAACGTTTCCGGGGAATACTCGAACCGCAACCGGGAGCCCGGCATTTCGTCCGCACGCCGGGAGACGCGGTCGGCGGAATCGAGCGCCATCCGGCGCACTTCCGCCCTCGTCATGCCGTAGACCTCTTCCCGCCACAGGCAGGCGGTCGCGTGGCAAAGATGCACCATGGCATGGCTCGCGCCCGCGATGGCTTCGAAGGTGCGGTCGATCAGGTCGGGGCGGGCGGGGGTGAAGACGGAGATCGTCACGTCGTCGGGCACCCGGTCCCGCTCGACCAGCTCCCGCACGAACGAGAAGTCCGCATCGCTCGCGGATGGATAGCCGACCTCGATCTCCTTGAACCCCATGCGCACCATCAGATCGAACATCCGCGCCTTGCGACGGGGATCCATGGGCGCGCTCAGCGCCTGGTTGCCGTCGCGCAGATCGACCGACGCCCACGACGGGGCGCGAGTGGCCGACCGGCGCGGCCACTCGCGCGCTTCCAGTGCGGGAACCCGGGGTTCGGTCCGCGCGTAACGCCGGAACGGCATGCCCGAGGCGCGTTGCGGATTCCACCGCGGCCGCCCGGGCGGGACGATCCCGCCGGGCGCGGCCACGGCCGTCGAGTCCGGTTCAGCCGGCGGATGCTGGGGCATGGCGATTCCTCCGTGAAGTTTCGGCTGCGCCACGGCGTTTCCCGCAGCAGCGGTCAACCAGGACATCGATCATCGTGTGCTCCTCCGCCGGCCCAGGGCGCGTTCGCCGGTTCAGCCGGCCGTCGAGCGTTCCGCCCGCGCTTGATCGATCGCCAGTGCTGCCCGCAGCATCGATCCGAGCTCTTCCAGGGGCCGGCCGCTCAGCAGGTCGCCATGGCTCGCCAGGAGCGGGCGGACGTCGATCGTGCCGGTCAGGTAGGGCGCCCAGTCCTCCGGTCGTGCGCCGCGGCCCAAGCCGGCGTCCTTGGTGGCGGCGAACAGCAGCAGGTCGCCGTCGAACACTCCCGGCCGGAAACGGTGGGCGCGGTCCATGTTGTGCCCGAACACGTGCGCGATTTCGGGGAGGACCTCCGGGTCGAGTTCGGCGAGCACCGGATCGGCGTCGCGCAGCGTCTCGACGAACTCGGGGTAGCCCAGATCGGCCGTTTCCCGTTCGTGGCCAAGGGAATCCAGCACCATGCCCAGCAGCTCGGAGGTTTCCAGCTCCGTCGACGCGGTCCAGGGGTGACCGAGCAACGGGAACGAGTCGGCGAGGGCGAGCAGCGCGATCTCCTCACCCTGGCTTTGCAGCAGGGTGGCCATCGCGTGACCGACCAGGCCGCCGTAGGACCAGCCGAGCAGGTGGTAGGGACCGTGCGGCTGGATCGAGCGGATCAGCGCGACGAACTCCGTGGCGATCGAGTCGATCGTGCGGCCGGGGTCCGCCGTTCCGGCCAGTGCCGGATCCTGCAGGCCGTAGACGGGACGATCGGTGCCCAGGTGGCGCAGCAGTCCCGAGTAGACCCAGCTGACGCCCGCCGCCGGATGGACGCAGAACAGCGGCGGCCGGTCGCCGCCGGTGCGTAACGGCAGCAGGACCTCAAGCGGATCGCGAACGTCGTCGTTCGCGTCGAGCCGGGCGATCGCGGCGACCGTGGGGGCCTCGAAGAGCGTCCGGATGTTCAGCTCGATGCCGACGTCGGACCGGATCCGGCTGACCAGCCGGATACCCAGCAGGGAATGACCGCCGATCTGGAAGAAGTCGTCCTCCGGACCGACCTCGGGTACGCCGAGCACCTCGGCGAACAGGGCGCACAGCCGGCGTTCGAGCTCGGTTCCCGCCGCCCGGCCCGCCTCGGCGACGCGGCGGGGCGCGGGCAGCGCGCGTCGATCGACCTTCTGGTTCGCGGTCAGCGGTATGGCGTCGAGCACGACGAGGTCACCGGGCACCATGTAGCCGGGCAGCCGGGACTCGGCGAACGCACGGACCCCGGCCAGGTCGACGCCGGTGTCCCGGTGACCGACCAGGTACCCGGCCAGCCGGCGATCGCCCGGCACGTCCTCCCGGACCACCACCGCGACCTGCGCGACCGCCGGATGCCGCGCCAGCACCGCCTCGATCTCGCCGATCTCGATGCGGAACCCGCGGATCTTCACCTGATCGTCCGTGCGGCCGATGAATTCCAGGCAGCCGTCCGAGCGCCTGCGCACGAGGTCCCCGGACCGGTACATCCGGCTGCCGGGCGGACCGTAGGGGTCGGTGCCGAACCGCTCGTCGGTCAGGTCCGGCCGGTGGAGATAACCACGGGCCAGCCTGCTGCCCGCGATGTAGAGCTCGCCCGTCGTGCCGTCAGGCACGAGTTCGAGCTGGGGGCCGAGCACATAGCACCGGGTCCCGTTCACCGGATACCCGATCGGCACCGGCGTGTTCCGGTCGACCGGCGGCCGCACCCGGTAGGTGGTCGTGAAGATGGTCGCCTCGGACGGCCCGTAGGCGTTGACCACGGTGACGTCCGGGCAGTGGTCCTGCACCCGGCGCACCGACTCGGGGGGCACCACGTCGCCACCCGACCACACCTCGCGCACGCCCGCGAAACAGTTCGGCCGTTCGTCGGCCATCACCCGGAACAGTCCCGAGGTCAGCCAGATCACGTCGAGGTCGCCACTGGAGATCAGCGCGTCGAGCTGGGCCACGTCGAGGATTCCCGGTGGTGCCACGACGATCCGGCCGCCACGGGTCAACGGCACCCACATCTCGTACTGCATCACGTCGAAGGTCTGCGGCGTGTGCAGCAGCAGCCGCCGGTGCGCGGCCGCGTCCCAGCACGTGTCGCTCGCCATTTCGGTGACGGCGCCGTGGGTCACGGCGACCCCTTTCGGGGTGCCGGTGGAGCCCGACGTGTAGATCACGTAGGCGAGCTGGCCGGGACGGACCACGACGCCCGGGTCGTCCGCGACCGCGTCGGCACTGCTGGACACGTTGATCACCGGTGGTCCCCCGGCGCGCAAAGCCACCTCGTGTTCGCGTGACTCCTCGTCGACCAGCAACGCGGCAGCGCGGGCCTCGGTGAGCACGGTGGTGAGGCGGGCCGCCGGGTCGCCCACCGCGAGGGCGCAGCAGGCCGCGCCCGCCTTGACGGTGCCCAGGAACGCGATGACCAGCCGTTCCGAGCGCTGCATCAGGATCGCGACGACCTGGTCGCGGCCGGCCCCGGCGTCGATCAGGTCACGCGCCACCTGGTTGGCCCGCCGGTCGAGCTCGCGATAGGTCAGCGTGGTGCCGCCGAAGACGACGGCGGGTGCGTCCGGTTGCCGCGCGACCTGCGCGGCGATGGCGGCGGTCAGGGTGGTGCCCGTGACTCGCGGCGCATCGCCCGTGGACCGGGCCAGGATCCCGGCCCGCTCGGCCGCGCCGATGAGCGGCAAGGCCGACAGGGGCGCGTCCGGGGTCTCGGCCGCCAGTTCGAGCAGCCGGACCAGGCGGGCGGCGAGCGCGACGATCGTGCCGCGGTCGAACAGCTCCGTGCGGTAGGTCAGCCAGCCGGTGAGCCGGTCACCGGCGAACCTGGTGTCGAGCTTGAGCTCGAACGCGGTGGTCCGCTCGTCGAACACCTCCCGGGTGACGATCCCGGCCGGCAGCCCGGTTTCGTCCCCGTGATGGACGCACACCGCGTCGAAGATCGCGCCACGGCTCATATCCCGGCCTGGTGCGACCGCGGCGACCACGTGCTCGAACGGCACGTCCTGGTACTGGTGCGCGGCCACCATCGAGGCGTTGACCCGGCGCAGCAGGTCGCGGAAGCCGTCGGCCGCGCCGATCCTCGCCCGGAGCACGACGGTATTGACGAAGAAGCCGACCACGTCGTTGAACCGGGGGTCGCCGCGACCGGCCAGCGCGGCTCCGACGGTGATGTCCCGCTGGCCCGTCCAGTGCGCCAGGACGGCCTGGAACGCCGCCGCGAGCGCGCTAGACGGCGCGCTGCGGCAGCGCAGGGACAGGGTGCGCAGGGCACGGGTCGTTTCGGTGGACACCTCGAAGGGCACGGTGTCGGCACCGTCACCGGGACGGGCGGGCCGGGAGCGGTCGGTCGGCAGTTCCAGCTGCTGAAATCCGGCCAGCGCCGACCGCCAGTGATCCAGCTTCGCCGCCATCGCCGGATCCGCGCAGCGCCGGCGCTCGTCGTCGACGTAGTCGCCGAAGTCCGGTCCCGCCGGTCGTGGCGACGCCGGCGTTCCTTCGGCCGCGGCCGCGTACAGGGTCGCGATATCGCGTTCCAGGATCGGCAGCGACTGACCGTCGACCGCGATGTGGTGAGCGCTGAGAACCAGCACCGCCGTCCCGTCCGGGCAACGCAGCAGTGCGGCCCGTAAGGGTGGCCCGGCCGCGAGATCGAACGGCTGGTGCAACACCGTCCTCGCGACGCGATGCCAGTCGTCGTCCGCGGCCACCTCGATCACCGGCAGGTCGATTCGGAACGCCGGGTGGACGACGCGCAGTGGCTCGCCGTGCTCGTCGGGCGGATAGCTCGTGCGCAGGACCTCGTGCCGCGCGACCAGCTCGGCCAGTGCGACGCGCAGCGCTGTTTCCCTTACCCCGCCGGTGAAGCGCATCGCCAACGGGATGTGGTAGGCGTAGCTGTCCGGGTCCATCTGCCGCAACAGCCACAGGCGACGCTGGCCGAGCGAGGGCCGCGCTTGGTTTCGCACAGTCGGCTCCAGACTGTCGGTCTCCTGGTCCGGCCGCGGAATTCCCGGTTGCGCCAAGGACGGCGACGAGGTCACTTGTGCCACCCCTCCTCCAAATAGGGCTCGACGATGACTGCGCGGGGCCGCTCGCTGCGCAGCAGGTGCCGGCTCAGCTCCCGGTGGTAGATGACGTCCTGGCCCGGTTCCGGGGAGTCCACGTAGACCTCGAGGTCGTAGTGCGTGTCGGCACCGTCGCGGTGCACCCGGGTGACCGCGCGGCGCACCCCGTCGAGCCCCGCCGCGACGGAGCGGATCGACGGGAGCCACACCTTCTCGCCGTTGACGGTGACCGAGTCCACCACCCGGCCGCGGAAGAAGTGGTAGCCGTCGTCGTCGATGTGGAACAGGTCGCCGGTGGCGATCCCGCCGTCCGGTAACAGCGGGCTACCGGACGGAACTCGCCCCCGCAGCGGCGTGTCGGTGTAGACCACCAGCTCCTGGCTGCCTTCGTCGATGCCGCCCGGGCGCAGCGCGGTTCGCACGCTGGGCAACGGGAGGCCCGCCGATCCGTGCCGCCGAGCCGGTTCGGCGTGCGCGGCGAGCGTGCTCACCCGGGGACCGGCCTCGGTGAGCCCGTAGGTCAGGTACAGCTCCCCGCCGGGGATCGCCTGCAGCAGCGGGGGGACGAGTTCCGCGCCGAGCTGGTCACCGCCGACGGTCAGGGTGCGCAGCACCGCCGGGAGCGCGGTTCGTTCGCCGAGCAGCCGACGGACCAGCGCCGGGGTGAGCGACGAGAGCGTGACGTCGTGCCTGGCGAGGATTCGCGTGTAGTGCCGGGGGGTGAACGGCGGCCCGGAGATGACCAGCCGGGAGCCGCGGACGAGGGCCGCCAGGCACTGCGCGACCAATGCGTACGAGAAATACATCGGCAGGGTGACCAGCACGGTGTCCTCCGCGCGCTGGCCGACGGCGTCCGCGTGCCGGGCGGCGTTGCGCAGCAGGCGGTCGATGTCGTGCAGGCAGCCGGTGGCGATGCCGGAAGTGCCCGAGGTCGTGATGATGACGCTGCCGGCCGGGTGCCGGCGCGGGGTTCCGGGCAGCCGGATCAGCTCGACGCAGCCGATCCGGTAGACGGGGCCGTCACCGAGTCGGTGCGTGCGCGGGGCGATGACGGCGGCGGCGCCGCACGCGTGCGCGGTGCCGAGAAGCCGGCCGGCGGTGGCGCCCGGTGGCACCGGGACCGGGACAAGCCCCGCGTTCAGCACCGCGAAGAACATGACGAGCAGCGCTTTGCCGTTGGGCAGTGCCAGCAGCACCGGGCTGCCGGCCGGGAGGTCCGCCGCGGTGATACCGGCGGTGAACGCCTCCAGTTCCGGGGCTTCGTCCGGGCTCAGGGTGTCCGTCGTGCGGGCGAGCAGCGCCTCGACGGCGGCGGCGCGCCACATCAGCGGGCCCCGAAGATCGTGCTGTGCACGGCGTGCCTGCCGTCCTCGTCCACGGTGTGCGAGCTGAGCACGACGTACCGGGCGGCCCCGGCGGTCAGCCAGCCTCGCGCGACGACCTGGGCGGCGGCCAGGCCGATCGCCGGCGCGGTCGCGAGCGTGAGGCTGGGGCCGCGGAAACCGTGCACGATGCAGCTGATGCTGCCGGCGGTGCCGGGACTGGCCGCGGCGAACCGCATCGGGCTCAGCCGTCCGGATTTCGTGGCCTCGGCGACGGCGGCCAGGGTGCCGCTCGTGCAGTGCGCGCTGACCAGGATCACGCCGACCTCGTCGGGATTCGCGGTGGCTTCGGCCGGCGCGGCGGCGAGTGCGGCGCCGACGGACCGGGCGACCAGCCAAGCCACTGGATCGGCGAAGCGGGCGGGCACGGCGGCCCGGATCGAGTCGACGCCGTTCCAGTCGACGTTCCCCTCGGCCACCACCGGCGCGCTCATGCGACAGCCTCGAACGCGAGACAAGTGTTGAAGCCGCCGAAGCCGAGGGTGATGCTGAGGCCCACCCCGGTGTCGATCGGCGCGGGCCGGCCCGACGCGGGCAACGGCAGCGGGAAACCGGGCATCACCTGCCGCAGCCCGGCCACCGGCGGGACTCTCCTGTCCCGCAGGGCGAGCAGCACGGCGATCGCCTCGACCGTGCCGGTCGCGCCGAGGCTGTGCCCCAGTGCGCCCTTGGTGGCGAAGACCGTGGGGGCCGCCGCGCCGTCGAAGATCCGCGCCAGGCTGCGCGACTCGACGTCGTCGTTGACCTGAGTGCCGGAGCCGTGCGCGTTGACCGTGCTCACGTCCGCGGCATCCCGCCCGGCCACGGCCAGTGCGCGTTCGACCGCGCGGACCACGGTGTCGCCGGACGGGTCCGGGGCGGTTGTCCCGGCCGCGTCGTTCGCCGAGCCGGCGCCGAGCAGCCGCCCGTACGGACGGCGGCCCCGAGCGCGGGCCGACGCGGCGGACTCGAGGACCAGGAATCCGGCTCCCTCGCCGAGGATGGTGCCGTCCCGGTCGGCGTCGAACGAGCGCAGCATGGTCGGCGACATCGTGCCCAGCACCGAGTGACCGAGCCGTTTGGCGGTGGTGAGCACGTCGGCGGCGCCGCACACGACCAGCTCGGCGGCGCGGTTGCGGACCAGTTCGGCGGCCACGAGCACGCTGTCCGACCCGGACGAGCACGCGGTGGAGACCGACAGCGGGGTCCGGCTCAGCCCGAGCTCCGTGGCGATCCGGTGGCACCACGCGTCGAGCGGGACCCCGGTCGCGTCGTCCAGGTGGGCGCCGTAGCTGGTGCCCAGGACAGCGTGCAGCCCAGGGTCGGACCGGGTTACGCCGGCGTCGGCCAGCGCCGCGACCAGGGTGTCCCGGGCGAGCCGATGCTGCCGGTCGGCCGAGTCCCGCGCCGTCAGGCCCGGCACGGTCGCGGCCAGGTTGTTGCGCAGCCGGTGCTCGCTGGCGACCGGCCGGATTCCGGTGGCGCCGTCCAGCAGCGACCGCCACACCGCGTCCCGCCCGGCGCCCAGTGCCGTGGTCCAGGCCAGCCCCGTGACCCAGACCTCGGTGGTCACCACAGGGGGTCGCCCAGGTCGGCCGCCTTGACCCGGATCAGGGTGCCGCGGAACTTCGCGACCACGGTGTCGTCCACCGTGGCCGTCGAGCCGAAGAAGAACGTATTGCCGACGATCTTCTCGCTGCGCACGGTGAACGTCACCTGGTCGCCGGGCACGACGATCTTCGTGAACCGGGAACGGACGGAGCCGATCAGCGTGATCTCGTCGTCCGCCAGCTTGGACGTGCTGAGCTGGTAGAGGATGATGCCGGACTGGGCCCACGCCTGGGTGAGGTGGCTGGCGGGATAGATCGCCCGCTCCGGGAAGTGCCCGGCGATCGCGTCCTGGGCCCCGGAGACGGACAGCCGGCTGGTCAGGAAGTCACCCGGCTCGTAGTCCAGGATCCGGTCCAGGTAAAGCATCGGGTGGCGGTGCCGCAACCAGCTCTTGATCTCGGTGAAGCCCATCGTTCGCGCGGTGCGGGTGGTTTCCGGCGCGGTGGCACTGGCCGTAGTCATCGGAGCAGCTCCTTCAGCACGGTCGCGATCCGGGCGGGGATGACAGCGGGGCTTCCCTGCGTGTCGACGAATCCGAAGGCGAGGGTGCCGGTCGCCAGCGGGCCGTGCGGTCCGCTGACGGTCCCGGAAATCCGCAGGCTGGCCGCGCCGAGATGGCTCACGGACACGTCGATGCCGACGTCGTCGAGGAACCGCGCGCTGGCCTGGTGCCGTAGCCGGGATTCGACCACTACCAGGCTGGTCCCGTTTTCGGCGAGGGCCGCCAGCCCGATTCCCAGGCGGTCCAGGTTCTCCAGGACAGCCGATTCCAATAAGGACAGGTAGCGGGTGAAATGCACGACCCCGGCCGCATCGGTGTCGATGTGCTCGATTCTCCGGTCGAGCCGGACGAGCGCTGTCATGCCACTGTCCTGGCGAATTCGCGGGAACCGGAGACGAGCCGTCGGGCCAGTTCGGCGACGTCGTCCTCGGTCGCGATCAGCGGGAGCGTGACTCGCATCGTCGGGAATACGTAACGCAGGCCTCCGGACCGGCGGCCCGCACCGGACATGAATTCCACGTAGACGCCGTGCCGGATCAGCTGGACACGCAGGTCGCTGACCCGCTGGGCGGCGGCTTCGGTCAGCTCGACGCCGTGCATCACGCCGAGGCCCCGGGATTCCTGATACAGCTGCGGGAACGCCGAGACGAGGTCGCTGAGCGCGTCGGCGATGACGCCACCGAGGTCCGCGGCCCGGTCGACCAGTTTCGTCTCGGTCAGGTGCTCGAGCCCGGCCCGGATCACCGCACAGGTCAGCGGGCGCAGGTCCGATGTGGAGACCGCACCGGTCTCCCGGACGCTCAGCTCACGGCGGGCGATCACCATCGAAGTGGACAGCGCACCCATGCCCAGGCTCTTGCCGATCACCGTGATGTCCGTCGGGATCGGCCCCTCGTCGTCGGTCATCGCGAAGAACCGGCCGGTCTTGGCGAAGGTGAGCACCTCGTCGGCGATCAGCAGCGCGCCGTTCCCGCGGCACAGCCCGGCGAGCTCGCGCAGGTAGCCGGGCGGCGGGACCAGGATGCCGGCGTCGCCCTGCACCGGTTCGGCCACGACGGCCAGGACCCGTTCGCCGTGGGCGGCGAAGAAGTCCCGCGCCGAGGCGATGTCGCCGTACGGGATGTGGCGGACCGTGACGCCGTGCGGCCCGCCGCCGCTCTGATCCGGCAGCCCGACCCGGTAGTGCCTGCGGTTGACCAGCGGCACCAGGCCTGCGGTCCAGCCGTGCCAGGCGCCCTCGAACGCCAGGATCAGGTCGCGCTCGCCGTGGCCGGGCACGGGCCTGAGGTGGCGCCGGTCGAACCGGGTCTCCACGGCCAGCCGCAGCGCCAGCTCGATGCCCTCGGAACCGGAGTTACGACCGCTGACGTGGTATTCCCCGGCACTGAACGAACGGGCGAAGAGCCCGTCTCCGCCGAACAGGCGGCTGAGCAGCCGGGCCCGCTCGGCGGAGGCGATCTCGTCGGTGGCGTAACCCGCGGTGCGGACCGCGTCGGCGAGCGCGTCGGCGATCACCGGGGAACCCGCACCGAGACAGGCGCTGGCGTAGCCGCCGCTCGCGTCCAGCACGTCGAACTCGTGACCGGCCGCCGGGCCCTCCAGCTCCACGAACCGCTGGACCAGGCCGCTTCCGCCGGTGCTGCCGAAAGGCAGCCGGGGACCGTAGTGATTCAGCTGCAACTCGCGGTCGGCCCACCGCCCGGCGATGGACACCTGTGCCGGCTCAGACACCCTGGGCCGCCCGCAGTTTCTGCACCAGGTCGGCAACCGAGTTGATGCTGGTGAAGTTCTCCGTGCTGAAGTCCTCATCCGAGATATGGATACCGAAACGCTGCTCGCACAACACGCGAAGTTCGACGAAACCGAGCGAGTCCAGGCCGAACTCGGCGCGCAACCGGTCATCCGAGCCGATCTCCGGCTCCGGAAACTCAACGAAAAGATCATCCACGAGAAATTTCCTGATAATCAGCTGAACGTCGTCCACGGAAAATTCCTCCACGATCGTGCGACCACACTGGACAAAGACGCCCTGGCGAGCAAAATTCCTTTTCGTAAATCGTCGATCATGAATCCCCGTTCCATTGCGGGCGATCAGTCAGGAGTGGCCGAGGACGAGGTAACTGCGCGGCAGGATCGCGACCCCCGGCGGGTTGGCGGCCGAGGACCACCGGGAGTAGTCGGCGCCGGGCCGTCCCGGCTCCGTGACCACGTCGGCCTGCCAGCCGTTGGCGGCGAAAAAGCCGGCCGGATCGTCCGTGCCGAACTGCCAGGGGCTGCCGGACTCTTCCAGGCGCGCCAGGAACGTCCGCATATAGGGGAACCGGAAGATGCCGGTGCCGATCAGATCCGCGGCCATCCGGCTGCCGGGAGCCGACAACGCGGCAGCACGGCGGATGACGTCGGCCGCCAGGTCTTCCGGCAGGTAGAAGAGCACGCCCTCGGTGAACCACAGGGTCGGCGCGGAGCGGTCGAAGCCCTGCTCGACCAGTCCGTCGTCCCACGCGGTGCCCAGATCGGCGAGCACCTGCCGGAGCGTGCACCTCGGCGCCTTCGCGACGTGGTCGAGTACCTGCTTCTTGTAGGAGATGACCGTCGGCTGGTCCACTTCGTAGACCACGGTTCCGTCGGGCCAGTCCAGGCGGTACGCCCGGGTGTCGAGCCCGGCGCCCAGACCGACGACCTGTCGTATTCCCGACCGCAACGCCTCCGCCACCACGTCGTCGAACCATCGTGTGCGGATCGGCAGAAAGGGATTTCCCTCGTCCGATGCGCGCGACGGGTGGAAATGCCGTAGCAGGCGAGCGCCGTCCGGACCGGCCAGCAGCCCGGCGTAAGGATCTTCGAACAGCCGGTCCGGGCGTGCACTCTCCCGGGCCCGGGACGCCGCCGTCCACAACGCGGTCTGCCCGACCCCATTGATCACCTCAACACCCATAGCCGGAATGTAATTGGCCCGGCGCCCGCGGAGAACATCCACAACCAGGCATAGCTGCATCGGTAGGGCTCTCGTCCGCTCGATGAAGCACAGGAACAGCTGCGACAGTTCGGAAAAATGGCACCAGAGCCGTGCGCCTACGACGAGAGGACTTCGGATGCACACCACCTCCGATATCGATACCGACATCGCCACCTTGATCGCCGGGGCCATCGGTGACGTCCTCATCTGCGAACCGCCGGAGCTGGACCGGGATTTCTTCCTGCACGGCGGCGACTCGGTGCGCGCGGTCGAACTCGTGACCAAGCTGACCGAACTGTTCGGGGCGCGGACCGGCGACCAGGAGAGCCTGAGCTCGGCGTTGCTGCTCGCCGTCTTCGACGACGCCAGCCCGAACGCGCTGGCGATCGTGACCCGGAAGCACCTCCAGCCGGCATGACGCGGCCACCACCGGTCATCGCCGAACTGGTGGCCGGCCTGACGAGCGGGCGGCTGTCCGCGCGGGAGCTGCTGGACCAGTCCCTCGACCGCATCGGCCGGTACAACGACGGCCTGCGGCTGGTCACCACCATCGACGAGCGTGCCCCGCGTTGGGCGCGTGAGGCGGACGACGCCGCCGCTCGCGGCGAGTCCCTCGGTCCGATGCACGGCATCCCCGTGACCGTCAAGGACAGCTTCGCCACCGAAGGACTGCGGACCACCGCCGGGCTGCCCGAGCTGGCGGGACACACACCGGCGCACGACGCGGACGTCGTCCAGGCGTTGCGCCGGGCCGGTGCTGTCGTTTTCGGAAAGACGAACCTCGCCGCAGGCTGCGCCGACGTGCAGGCGGACAATCCGCTCTTCGGGGCGGCGGCCAACCCCTGGGACCCGGCTTACACGACCGGCGGATCCTCCGGCGGCTCCGCCGGCGCGGTGGCCGCCGGCTTCAGCGTCGCGGACGTCGGGTCGGACATCGCGGGGTCCATCCGGATACCGGCCGCGGCGTGCGGTGTGTTCGGGCACCGGCCGTCCTTCGGCATCGTGCCCATGCGTGGGCACATCCCGCCGCTGCAGCCGATCGAGCCCGACCTGGCCGTTGCCGGACCGCTGGCCGCGAACGTCGCCGACCTGGAGACCCTGCTGGACGTACTCGTCGGGCCCGGCCGCCACGACCGGCCCGCCTGGCGAGTGGAACTGCCCGCCGCCCGCACGATCCGGCGGGTCGCGATCTGGGACGACGATCCGTACTGCCACGTGGACGCCGAAATTCGCGGCGCACTCGCCACGGCCGCCACCGCGCTGGCCGGCGCCGGGGTTCAGGTCGAGCCGAGGCGCCCGACCGGCATCCGGCTCGACGAAAGCGACAGTGTCGCGCGACGGCTGCTGGCGTCGGTCGCGCTGAAGAACCATCGCCCGGCCGACCTGGCCGCCATCGCCGCCGGGACCCGCCCGCCGGGTGACGGGCTGGGCGACGAGTTCGCCGCCCAGAGCTACGCGGAGTGGATGACGGCCGACGCGCGCCGGGAACGGCTGCGTGCCCGCTGGCACAGCTTCTTCACCGATTTCGACGCGATCCTGCTCCCGGTCGGACCCGCGCTGGTCGGCCGGCACGACGACCGGCCGTTCGCGGAGCGCCGCATCGTCGTCGACGGAGTCGAGCGGCCCTACTGGGATCAGTTGCCGTGGACCAGCCTGACCGGGCTGGCGCGCCTGCCGACCACCGTCGTGCCCGTCCAGCGGGACAGCAGGGGCCTGCCGATCGGCATCGCCGTCGCCGGGCCCTACCTCGAGGATCGGACGACGCTACAAGTCGCCCGGCTGCTGAGCGAAGCATTCGGCCCGCTGGGCCGGCCGGACCTCGACCTCGCGCGGTAGGCGCGGACGCCGGAAAACCTCAGTGCTGGAAGACCATGGCGGACACGGTGCTGCCCAGACCCACCGCGGTCATGACGTAGCGGTCTCCCGGCTTCAGCCGCCCCGCTGCCGTCGCGGTGGTGTAGCTGATGAACGAGTCGGCGCCGAAGCAGTGTCCCAGGCTCGCGAGGTTGTCCAGGTACAGCACCTTCTTGTCCCTGATCCCCAGCGTCTTCATCGTCTTGAACCACGACAGCTGGTTGACGTTGTGCGGCAGGATGAGGTCGACGTCCCCGGGAGACATTTTCGCACGATCCAGGGCCGCCTTGATGACGCCGCCGAACAAGGTCGAGTAGCGGGCGCCCCATTCCTCGTTCTCTTCCTCGGCCATCCGGGTGGCACGGTGATACCTTCCCAGAATCCGCGTGGCGAAACCGAGCAACCGGTCCCGGCGACCGCCCGAACCGACCAGGATCGCGGCCGCGCCTTCGCCCACCATTGCCGTCATGCCGAGCATCCGGGCGTCCGCGGTGAAGGTCTTCTCGCCGGCGAAAACGAGAGCCAGACCGTCCGGATCGTGGTCCTCCGCGAGCATCCGGCCGGCGACCTCGACCGCCATCAGCGCGGAGGCGCACGCCTGCTGGTTCAGGCAGAGGGAGAGGGCGTGCCGCAGCCCGAGCCGGTTCCGGACCTCGTGCAGCGGATTGAGCGGATACGGCGTGGTGACCGGCATCGTGCGGGCCTGCACCACATACCGGATACGGCCGCGCAACGAGGAGAAGCCCGGCAACGCCTCCGCCGCCGCGACCAGCTGACCGGCCAGCGGCACGTCGTCCGACCGGGTCTCCGAAAACCCGTAGTACTGCTGGTAGACCCGGATCTGCCGGTGACTCATCCCCTGGTCGATCAGGTACCCGGCGATCGGCTTCCGGTTCGCCGGCAGGTACACGGCCACCGATTCCAGAGAGGTCAAGGAAGATCCGTTCAGGTATCGGGGATGCGCGCGCGAGATCATCTCTCCCGAAGAATAGTTCAGTCACAGACGGTCGCGGCACGACTCGCCGGGCGGTCCATCTACCTAGCCTGAACAGCTAGACGGTACGGCATGGCCGCTTTGCCATGTTGCGGCGAGGAGATCCAGGATTATGTTTGACTTCGACGTGACACGACGGGGCCGAGGCGAACCACGGCTTCCCAACTTCCGACAATCGGGCAGTGGTCAACGGAAAGACAGCGGTCAACGGAAAGGGGAACTGTGATGAAGAAAATCGATGCCATCTTCAATTCAGTGAAGGAACGTTACGGCGAATTCTCCGTCGAGCGGGTCGAGAACATGCTGAAGACGGGCGGCCACGAGCGCCAGCCGGCGCAGAAGGACGCCAAAATGATCATGCCGGGGCTGACGCAGCGGGCCTGGCACGACCCGTACGAGCACGCGGAGATCGCCCCCGTGGTCCAGGCGTTCGAGGCCGGCCACCCCGCGATCAAGGCGGAATTCGAAAAGGCGTGGCGGGATGCGTCGGACGAATTCACCAACTACGAACACTTTCTGATGACCAAGCCGGAATGGCAGGCGCTTTACCTCTTCTTCCAGGGCTCCCTGGTGGAGAAGTCGTCCGAAACCGTGCCGACGGCATACGGGATCCTGAAGAACGACGCCATCGACAAAGGCGTGTTCTGCCCGCTGCTCGAGGCTCATTTCTCCACTCTGCTGCCCGGCACCGGCGTCCCCTCGCACACCGACCTCTGGAACTTCACCATCAACCTGCACGTCGCCGTCGACATCCCCGAGAAATGCGGCATTCGTGTCGTCGACGAAACCCGGGAATGGGAGGAAGGCAAGTGCCTCCTGTTCGACTACTCCTTCGAGCACGAGTCGTGGAACAACGGCGACCGCCCGCGGACCTGCCTGCTGGTGGATCTCTGGCACCCCGACACCACTCCCCCGGAACGTGAGGCGCTGATGGGCCTCGTGCCCCAGATCCGCAGGTTCGGTGGCCTGGGCTAGCGAGTCCGATCGTGCGGCCGGACCGCCGCACGCTGAACTGAGGTCAAGTAGCCGGAAGGTTTCCCCCCACCTCCGGCTACTTGCGATTCGGCAGAAGGATTGGTGCGATGACGTTCGTCCATGGATACGAGTTCGACGCGATGTCGACGAGATCGGTCAACCGGGATGTGACGCGCGCGCTCATCGATATGTGCGGGATCGGTGCGCACAGCCGGGTGGCGGACATCGGATGTGGCTCCGGGAGTGCGACGCGGCTGTTGCTCGAAACGTCACCGGAGGTCGGTCAGGTCGTGGCCGTCGACCCCTCGCCGCATGAACTGGCCATCGCCAGGGAACGCATAGCGGATGAGCGGGTGACGTTTCTCCAAGGGAGAGCACAGGATGTCGAGGGACTGATCGACCCGGTCGGCGTCGTCCTGTTGAGCAATGTCATCCACCAGATCCCCGAAGCCGAGCGCGCATCGGTGATCGGCAGTTGCCACCGGGTACTGGCACCAGCCGGCATCCTTGCCCTGAACACACACTTCTACGAGGGCTCCTTACCCCGCGAGAGCCGCGTCTTCTACGCGCACTGGCTGTACAGCACGCGCCAATGGCTGAAATCCAACGGGGTCGAACTCGGCTCGAACCCGTCGGCACCGGTGGCGTTGAGCCTGCTGGACGCCGATGCGCACGTCGCGATGTTCCAGGCCGCCGGGTTCAGCGACGTACGGGTCGAGGAACGCACCTACGAGTGCTCGTTCGACGACTGGGACGCGCTGTCGCGCTACTCGGTGTTCATCGAGGGAGCGACCGGCCTGGCCGACATGGCGCTCGGCTCGGAGGCACTGCGCGCGGGACTGCGGACCACGTTCGAGGCTCTCGGTTTGACGACGGTGCCCCGGCGGTGGCTGTTCGCCAGCGGCCGCAAGTAGGCGAGGAGCGGCGCCGTTCACGCCTTTCCGAAGCAGCGCCGGGCCTCGTGCCGGACGGCGATCCGGGTGTATTCCACCAGGCCGTGATATCCGTATTCCACTCCGATCCCGGAGTGGCGGACTCCGCCGAAGGGCACCGCGTGCCGCAACTCGCCATGGGTGTTGAGCCACACGGTGCCTGCGGAGATCCGGCCGGCCGTCTCCGACGCCAGGCTTTGATCACCCCACACGGACGCGCCAAGGCCGAACTCCGTGCCGTTGGCCGCGGATACCGCGCCGGCGAGGTCGTCGTAGGCCAGGACCGGAATCACCGGGCCGAACTGCTCCGTCAGTTCGAGCTCCGTGCCCTGCGGAAGATCACTCACCACCGTCACGGCGTGATACGCGCCGGGACCCTCCGGACACGCGGATCGCGACACCACTCGAGCGCCCGCCGCCGACGCGGTGTGGACCAGTCCGGCCACCCGGTGCGCCTGTGCCGTGTCGATCAAGGGCCCGTACTGGGTGACGGGGTCACGGCCGTCGCCGACCCGCGCTCGAACCGCCAGCTCCGCCAGCGCGTCGACCAGTTCTTCCTCCTGGGGACGACTGACATAGATTCGTTTGACAGCAGCGCAGAACTGACCGCTGTTGATCAGGCTACGGGCGAAGAGTTCCGGCGCGACCCGCGAAATGTCGGTGTCGGGGAGGACGATCGCCGGGTCGTTCCCGCCGAGTTCGAGGACGACCCGGCGCAACCGGGACCCCGCGGAGCGGGCGATGCGCAAGCCCACCGGGATCGACCCGGTGAACGAGATCAGGTCGACGCCGGGCGACTCGACCAAGGCAGCACCGAGTGCGCCGTCACCCGAGATCGCGTTGAGGACCCCGGCCGGGAGGATCTCGGCCAGCAACTGGACCATGCGCAAGGTGGACAGCGGCGTCGCGGGTGCCGGCTTGACCACCACGGTGTTACCCGCCAGCAGGGCAGGCGCGATCTTGCACACCGACAGGATGATCGGAAAATTGAACGGTGCGATGGCGGCGACGACCCCGATCGGCACCCGGCGCATCGACGCCGCGCTGGTGTCGTCGTCGATCAGCACCTCGCCGGGCAACGAGAGCGCGGCCGTGTCGGCGAACCATTCCGCCGCGAGCGCGACCTCGGCCCTCGCGTCCGCCAGCGGCTTGCCCTGCTCCAGCGTGAGCAGCTCGGCCAGTTGCTCCTGATGCGCACTGACGGCCCTGCCGCAGGCGTGCAGGAGTTCGGCCCGCTCGTCCAGCGAAAGCGCGGACCACAACGGAAAACTCCGCCTCGCCGCCTCGACCGCGGCGGCGAGGGTGGCGGCGGAACAGCGAGGGGCCCAGGCGAATTCCTGACCATCGGCCGGATTCGTCACCGCCAGCTTCTGATCGGATTCGACGGCGCTGCCGTCGATTGTCATCGGGACGCACAACACGGGCACAACCCCTCTTCGGCCTCACTCGTAGCTGATTGCCAGTGCCTCGATCGCGGCATCGGTGTCGGCCATGGCGCGCTCGTGGTCGGCTGCCTGGCCGTAGACGACACCGATATGGCTACCCGTTCCCTCGCGCCAATCGATAGTGTCACCCGGGCCCCGGTAGGCGTCGTAACGGATGACACTCTCAATCGCCTCGGCCGCGGACGGCTCGTTGACGGCAACGAGCTTGGTGGCGTACTGCGGTACCTGGACGAACCGCTTGTAGACCACCCCGTCCGGCAGGGGCGGGATCTCGCCGACCGGTTGGCCCAGCGCCAGCTTCAGCGCGGCGCGGGTGGGGTCGAACCCGCTCCAGGCCCGCAACATCTCCGACAGGTATCCGGCCGGACGGCCATTGATCTCGATGATGCGCGGGCCGTCCGCGGTGAGCTTGATTTCGCCGTCGGTGACCGAGTTTTCGATACCGAGTGCGAGCACAGCCGCCGCCGCCAGGTCGAAACAACTCTGCTCGACCGAGGAGCCGACGGTCGGCGGAACGAAGATTCCCGCTTCCCGGAATGGCGGGCTCAGCGGAAACCGGCCCATGAGACAGACGTCGCGCACCACCGAGTTCTCCACGACCGACGCGATCCCCACGTAGTCGCCCCACTCCGGGCCGGCGATGGCGGGGTCGCCCACGAGCAGTTCCTCCACCACGTACCCCTGCGTGATGGTGTTGCGCGGCATGTTCTCGTGCTCGTCCACCCAGGTGCGCACCTCCGCCGCGGAGTCGAGGCGCACCGTATCGATACTGCCCATGCCGTACTGCGGTTTGACCACCACGGGCAAGCCGACCTCCGCGACCGCCTCCGGCAGGTCCGCCGGATCGTTCACCAGCTGGGACCTGACGATTCCGACTCCGGCGTCGGCGAGGATCTTCCGCTGCAGGAACTTGTCCCGGCAGGCGCGCGCGGTGTCGACCGAGTGGTAGGGCATACCACCGGCGGCGGCGATCTCGGCGGTGCGTATCACCTGCGGATCGCTGAACGTGGTGATGCCCTCCACCCCGAGATCCATGATCTTGCGCGCTGCCGCGTCCGGCTCCAGATCGGTGACGTCACAGAAATGTCCCGGAATGCCGGGAGAACGTCCGTTCACGATGAAGACCGGCTCGCAGAGACGGCGGCCCGCGAGGACGATCTCGGCGGGGCGGGCGGAGCCGTGGGCGTAGACAATCCCGACTTTGGGCAAGGAGGGCATGTTCTTCTTTCGTCTAGGGCGTCCGGGTTCTCAGCTGCTGCACAGCCCCAGGAGGAAGGCCCGCAGCTGGTCACCCAGGCCGGGTACGTCGTAGCCGCCTTCCTGGGTGATCACGGTCGGCAGGCCGAGCTGCCCGGCGGCGGCCCCCACCTGGTACAGGTCGTCGTTGCCGAGTTCGAAGGTGCCGACGGGATCGTCACGGGCGATGTCCAGGCCGAGCGAGATCACCAGGTGACTGGCACCGAACTCGGCGATGCGGGCGACGACATCGTGCAGCTCGCCGAGGTAGCGCTTCCCGTCCGTCCCGTCCGGGAGCGGTACGTTGAGGACAGTGCCGCGGCAACTGTCCGCGCCGCGCTCGTCGGCATACCCGCAGTAGAAGGGAAAGTGCCGCCGGGGTGAGCCGTGCAGGGACGCGTAGAACACGTCCGGCGCCTCCCAGAACAGTTCCTGCGTGCCGTTGCCGTGATGGAAGTCGATGTCGAGGATGGCCACCCGGCCGTGCGCGCGCAGGCCGGACGCCGCCAGCGCCGCGTTGTTGAGGTAACAGAACCCGCTGTATTCGCCGCGGGCCGCATGGTGCCCGGGCGGCCGGCAGAGCGCGTAGGCCCAGTTCGTCCCCTCCGTGACCAGGCGTGCCGCGGTGATCGCGCTCGCAGCCGCCCACTGGGCGGCCCGCCACGTCGTCTCGATGATCGGCGTCGCCGTGTCACGGCAGAAGTAGCCGGCTTCGGCTCGCACGTCGGCGCCGGGTTCGGGCCGGCGCCCGCCGCGGCGCGGCCCGAAACTGTCCGGAACCACCGGCCCGGTCCGCCCGTCTGCCGACCACCTCGGATGGGCCGTCTCGAAGTACCGGATCATTTCCGGGTCGTGGACCGCCAGCAGGGAGTCGCCGGGTGCCGGGTCGGGCTCGACCAGTTCGGCGCCGGCACCCATGGCGCCTTCCAGCAGCCTGGCCACCCGGATCGGCAGGTCCAGCACGGGGACGAGCTGGCCGTCGTCAACCTGGTAGGGCGGATCGTGCACCGGGCGATCGTGGTCGTGGTGAACCACCTTGAGGCCGCCCATCACGCATACCTGAGGGACAGCTGCGCGCGGCGAGCTTTCGCCAGCGCTGCGAGGAGGAGCTTCGAGTCGGACCGGAGGCCGACGGTGATCCGCACTCCGTGACCGGGGAAGGGGCGTACCGCGATCTCGTCCGCGGCCAGCTGGGCGGCCAGTTCCACGGCGCGGTCCCGTACCGGCAACCACAGGAAGTTGCCCTGGGAGTCCGGTAGCCGCCACCCGGACATCCGCAGCGCCGCGGTCAGGCCGTCGCGTTCGGCGATCAGCTCACGCACCCGGACGTCCGTGACTTCCTGGTGCCGCAGAGCCGCCACCGCCGCCGCCTGCGCCGGCCGGCTGACCCCGAACGGCGCCAGGACCTGATTCATCCGGCTCGCCAGGCCAGGCTCGCTCACGGCGTACCCGACCCGAAAACCCGCCAAGCCGTACGCCTTCGAGAAGGTGCGCAGGACCACCAGATTCGAGTGGACCCGGCTCAGCCGCAGACCGTCCGCTCGATCGGGTGCCGTCGCGAACTCCGCGTACGCCTCGTCCAGGGCGACCACGACCCCGGCGGGCAGTGCCGCCAGGAACCGTTCGAGGTCGGCGTCCGCCACGGTCGTGCCGGTCGGGTTGTTCGGACTGGCCAGGAAGATCAGCCGTGTCCTGGGCGTGATCCGGCCGAACATCGCGTCGAGGTCGATGTGGTTGCCGTGCAGGGGAACCGAAACCGGTGACGTGTCATGGAGAATGGCATCGATGAGGTAGTCGTCGAACGACGGCCACGGGAACATCACCTCGTCGCCGACGCCGGCGACCGCCTGGACGAGGGCCCGGCAGATGGCGACCAGTCCCGGCCCGACACTGAGCTGTTCCGGGTCGACGGGCAGGATCGCGGTCAGGGCGGCGACCAGGTCGTAATGGGCCGGGTCCGGATAACGATTGCCGCCCATCGTCGCCTCGAGCACCGCGGTCACGACTTCCGGCGATACCGGATAGGGGTTCTCGTTGAGGCCGAAACCGTGGACGAGACCGGGCTCCGGGAGCGGCGGCAGGTCCGTGGCGGCCGCTTCCAGGGAGATCAACCGGGACGGCTGGCCGATGGTGGACTTGTCCGGCAGATGGCTGATCGTCATGCCACTCCTGATGGATTCCAAGGCGTGGTGGCCGCCCAGATCATTTCCGGCACCGCGCGCCGGGTTCCGAAGACGAGCCAGCAGCACTCCACCGGCCCGATGGACTCCAGCAGTTCGAGTTCTTCCGGGTGAGCCTCGTAGGAGTGCCGGGACACGACGGCGTGATCAACGGCGCCGGTCAGCACCCGGTCGAGCGCCACCGGTTTGGCGGGGACCAGGTCGACCCGGCCGAACCGGGCGAGGTCGAGGTAGCCGCGGGTGGCCGGCATGATCGCTATGCCCGGCGAATCCGCGGGGGCCCGGCGACGTACCAGAGCCAACGGCATCGTCGCCAGCCCGAAGAAGTCGACGATCCCGATGTGCCGCCAGGCGCGCGTGGTGAGCAGGTCCACGTCCGCGTGAGCGGCATTCGCGATCACCAGCGCGTCGGGATCGCCGAGCATCGTGTCCATGGTGACGTCCAGGGACGGGCACAGCTCGATCTCCGCGTCGAGGCACCGCAGGCGGCCGTACGCCCGCGCCGCTCGCTCGTGATCGGTGCCTCGCGGGCCGAGGGTGGCGATCCGGCGGCTCATTCCGTGTGTTCCGTCGCGCGCAGCCGCTCGTCGTCCATCAGCTCGTCCTCGAGCTGGCAGGCCGCCGCGATCAGCTCGCCGGCGATCGCGGCGAGGCGCTCCGGGGCCACCCCCAACGACTTGGCGTGGTCGGCGTACCGCTGTCGCACGTAGGACACCCGGGTCGGTTGCATCATCGCGATGCCGGCCACCGCCTTGTGCTTCGCGATTTCCCGGATGACATCGAATCGTGCGGTGATGGCCGCCAGCATGCGTTCGTCGACTTCATCCAGGCGAGCGCGCAGCTCATTCAGTTCAGTCACTTTCGTCCCTCCGGGGCGACATACCGCATCCGTGGTCCGATCGGGGAGAATCCGCGGTGGAGATAGAATTCACGGGTGCGGTCCGCCTTGTCGAACCGTTCGCCGGGCAACCCGACTTCGAAGACACCGGTCGATGCCGTCTCCACAAGACGGGTGACCAGCATTTCGCCGACATGACTGCTACGGGCTTCGGGACGCACATAGAGTTCTTGTATCTGGGCATAGGGGCCACCGGTACGGATCGCGGTCTGATAACTCGCGGTGACCAGGCCGACCAGCCGTTTCCCCGTGTCCTCGGCCACGAGGACGAGTCCGGCCCGCGGGTCGCCGATCAGGTGCAGTGCGGCGGCGACGGCACCCTCCGGGGCCTCCCGGTCCGGCCGGGCGGACAGCTCACGCAGCAGATCGACTATTCCCGCGACGAGGTTGCCGGCATCGGCCGGCGTCGCTACCCGGACGGCGACGCGCAGGGCGTCGTTCTCGGCCGACGGGGTCACCGGGGCGCTTCTTCGACGACCCGGGCGTTCACCGCTTCGAGGACGGCACCGGCCTTGAGCAGGATCTCCTGCCACTCCTGCTCGGCGTCGGACAGGATGGTGATGGCCCCGCCCGCGCCGACACTGAACTCGTCGTCCTGCCGGACGATCGTCCGGATGACGATGTTCAGGTCGGTCGCGCCGTCACACCCGAAATAGCCGATACTGCCGGAGTAAACGCCGCGCGGCGCGTTCTCCAGATCGTCGATGATCTGCACGGTACGGACCTTCGGCGCGCCGGTCATGGACCCGCCCGGGAAGACCGCCTTCGCGCATTCCGCGGCGGTCAGATCCGGCTTCATCCGGCCCCGGACCGTTGACACCATCTGGTGCACGGTCTGGAAACTCTCGATCGCCATGAGCACGGGGACCTCGACCGATCCGACGCGGCAGACCCGCCCCAGATCGTTGCGGAGCAGGTCGACGATCATGAGGTTCTCCGCGCGTTCCTTGGGATCGGCCGCCAGGCCGGCCGCTTGTTCGGCGTCCTGCTCGGGGTCGGGATGGCGGCGCGCGGTTCCCTTGATCGGCTTGGCTTCCACCCAGCCGTCCTTGCCGACGCGCAGGAAGCGTTCGGGCGACGACGAGCACACCTGAGTGGTGCCGAAGTCCAGGAACGCCGCGAACGGCGCGGGGTTCCCCCGGCGTAACCGCCGGTAGACCTCGAACGAGTCCTCGGCGGCGGGCATCCGGAACTGGTTGGTCAGGCAGACCTCGTAGGTGTCCCCGGTGCGCAGGTACTCCTGGCACTTGGCGATGTCGTCGAGGTACTGGCCGCGGTCACGGTCGGGCTGTGCCGCCAGTTTGTGCTGGGCCGGCGGCGGGACGGGTGGCGCCGAACTCTCGCCGCGCAGCGCCGTGAGCACCTTCGAGGTCCGGGCCAGCCAGTCCCGGGCCGCGTCCTCGTGGCCCGTGCCGGCGAGGGCGACGAGATACGCGGTGTCGTGGTGGTGGTCGATGACGACCAGGCGGTCGGCGAAGAACAGCGCGGCGTCCGGCGTCGCCGCGGTACGTACCTTCTGGCCGCGGACATCGGCATTGCACTCGTAGCCGATCCAGCCCACATAGCCACCGATGAAGTCGAACGGCACGTCCGCCGCCGCACAGCGGAACTCGGCCAGACGCTCGGCCAGGAAGTCGAAGATCCCGGTGTCGGGTAGCACCTCGAAGTCCGGCCGGCCCGCTCGCTGGCGCTCGACGACGCGGGTCCCGGCCCGGTAGCGCACGTCTTCGGAGAGCGGACCCGCGCCGGCCGTCAGGTAGGAGAACCGGCCGGTACCGATGCCGGGTGCGGCGCTGTCGAGCCAGACGGCCGGACCGGAGCCGCGCAGCGAGCGGAAGACCACTTCGGCGTCGAAGGGCCCGCTCACCTCCTCGATCAGCGGGCGTACCGGGAAGACGTCCGATTCGGCAGGGCGGGTCTCCGCCGCCCCCGGCCGGGCGCCGCGGTGCACGGCCGCTCGCGGCCGGGTGACTGCCCGGGGTTCGATGGCCTCTTGTCGTTGCCACCAGGCGATCGTGAGATCCCGGAAACGCTCGATGATCTTCGAGCCGTGACTGGTGAGCACGGATTCGGGGTGGAACTGCACGCCGTAGAAGGGCCGGTCCACCGCCTCGAGACCCATGACGGTCCCGTCGTCCGCGCGGGCGGTGACGACGAGTCCGTCAGGTACCGGCTCGGCGACGACGAGCGAGTGGTACCGGACGGCGGGGAAGTCCTGTGGCAGGTCGGTGAAGAGTTCCCCGTCGTGCTGGATACGGCTGAGGCGCCCGTGCATGACGGTCGGGGCGGGGACCGTCCGTCCCCCGTACGCCACGGCCATGCCCTGGTGGCCCAGGCAGACGCCGAGCACCGGGATACGGCAGTCGCGCAGGATCTCTTCGCAGACCTGGAAGTCCTCGCGGCACTCGGGCCGGCCGGGTCCGGGTGAGATGACGATGTTGTCGATGTCGAGCGCGGCGATGTCGGCCCAGGACAGGCTGTCGTTGGTGACGACGACCGGCTCGGCACCGTTGGCAACCGCCAGCTGCTGGGCGAGGTTGTAGGTGTACGAGTCGTAGTTGTCGATCAGCAGGGTCCGGACCACCGGAGCCGGCGCGCGGCGCGTGGGGGCCGCGAGCGCCGCCGCAGTTCTGTTCATCGTGGCTGCCCCCCTGTGTCCTGGTGGCCGATCAGGTAGTCGTCCAGCCGGGCGAGCGCCTCGGGCAGGTCCCTGCGGCCGTACCCGATCCGGATGTGCCCGCCCGGTTCGTCGAAGACATCGCCCGGCAGCAGCAGCACACCGGCCTTTTGCCGGACGTCGTCGACGAAGCTCGCCGTCGATCCGTTCAGCCGGAACCGGGGAAAGGCGACGGTGCCCGCATGCGGACGCTGCCAGTGCACGAGGTCGGCGTGGCGGGCGAAGAACTCGTCGAGGAGATCGAGATTCTTCCGGGTGATCGCCCGCGCCCGGTCCAGCACCGTCTCGGCGTTGCGGAGGGCGATCAGGGCGAGGATCTCACTCGGTGCGGCCGCGCAGATGGTCGTGTAGTGCTTCATGCCCGCGGCACGTTCCAGCAGGTGCGTGTCGCGGCTCGCCAGCCAGCCCAGCCTGGCTCCCGGCAGGCCGTAGACCTTCGACATCACACCGATCGAGACCGCCGAGCCGGAGATTTCGGCAGCGGCCGGCAGCCGCGACGCGGGGTCGTGTTCCAGGAGCCGGTAGATCTCGTCGCTGACCAGAATCGCGCCCGAGTCCTCGGCGAGCTTGCGCAGCTGATCGAATTCCGCGTGCGTCGGAAGCGCGCCGGTGGGATTGTTGGGCGCGTTGACGATGATCATGCGAGTGCCGTCCCGGACCGCGGAGGCGATCCGGTCGACGACGAAGCCGAAGCCCTCGCCCACATCCATGCGGACGATGCTCAGGTCGGCGCCGACCGCGCGAGGCACCTCGTACAGCGGTTGCCAGCAGGGAGCGGCGACCACGACATGGTCGCCGGCGTTCAGCATGCCGTTCATCACGCAGAAGATCGCGTCCTGTGCGCCCGTGAACACGAGGATGTTCTCCGGGCCGAGGCCGCTGTACTGTGCGGCGATGGCCTCGCGCAGGAGCGGGTGCCCCCAGGTCTCGGTGTAGCCGAGGCTCAGGTTGTCCCAGAGCTGGCGGGTTTCAGCGTCGGCCAGTGTGAGTGCTTCGGCGAGGGTCAGTGCCTCGGTGTCCGAGGCGCACATGACGTAAGGGGTGACGAACTCGTGTCGAGCGAAGAAGTGCTCGATCTTCAGATCCTGGATCTGCAACGGAAGCTCCTCAGCTACAAGGTCGGCGAAGCCGGATGGGCGCGCGTCATTCCCGGGGCGGATGCCGTCGGTCGCGCCCGGCTCGCAGCTCGGCAACGCATCACGTTAGGTGCTGGATCGCACTGGCCGACGCGGCGAATACTGCGCCGCGTGGCCGCCTCCGCACTCGCCCGTGCCGGGGTTCAAGCCCCGTTGGTCCAGTTGGTCACCATGGCGTTCCACACTGATTCGACGGTGCCGAAGGCGCTCTCCTGGACAGCCTCATCGGGAAGCTCGATGTCGAACTCGTCTTCCAGCTCGGACAACAGCCGGATTGCCCCCAGCGAATCGATCCCGAGGTCTTTCAGCGGCTTTTGGCCATCGATGGCTTCCGCTTCGGAAAACGGGATATTGCGACGGATGACCTCGATATAACGTCCGTGGTCGAATTTCGAGGCGGTCGCCACATGCGAATCCTCAATCATGTAGGCACCTTTCCTGAGGTCGATCGATGTGCGCCGGCCAGGCGTAGGCGCCCGGCGGACATCCTGACCAAGCCGCATGACGCGACCCTTGCCGGTCGTCTTCGGTTTTCTCTCACCAACTTAGACGACCACGGGGTGCGGTGAAATCTCCGCAGTCAGGCATATCCCTTCGGGTAGGTCGATGGTGCGTTCGCATGGCATGGCTGCCGCCGTGGCGGCATGCAATAGTCCAAACCAATGTGGTCTCGACCGCCGTTCGCCGCAAATACGCCAAGGGAGACTCGAAGTTGTCCCGGAGAGATCAAGCAGAGGCCGTTCCGGACGGACCTGGGTCAGGCCTCTTCGAACAGCTGATAGCTCAATCCGCGAGCCACTTGTCGAACCTCGCATATATCGGAGAAAATCTAGAGGCTTCCTATGGAGATATGATCGATGAAGCGCTTTCGGCTGGCTCTCAGATAAATGAGTCGACGGGCGTTCCTGGCCCCATCGCCACGATAATCTCGGATCCTCGCGCTCGGGTACCGGCGGTACTAGCTGTTTCCGCTGCCCGGCGTGCCCTCATTCCACTGGATCCCGAGTGGCCCGAAGAGCGCAAGCAGGCGATCATCAAGAATTTTGCCTGCGCGGGAATTCTTGTTGATGAATCAAACGCGTTCAGCGACATTGGCGCAACCGACAAGAAGATCGAAATCCTCGGGGCCGGACTATATTCGGCACCGACTCCCTCCTTTCCGGCCGAACCCTGGCACGACCACATATCCAGGATGGAATACGTACTCTTCACCTCGGGCAGCACCGGGAGCCCCAAGGGCGTTGGTGTCGGCCTGAGCGCGTCACGTCGTCATATCGACGCGTTTGTCGAGTGGTCGAACCTCGGTGCGCGGGACCGGGTCTTCCAGTTCGCCCGCCTGGCTTTCGACACGTCCCAGGAAGAGATCTGGCCCGCGCTGTTCGCGGGGGCGACGTTGGTCGCGTCAGTCGCCAAGTTGCCCACCTTCACCCAGCTGCAAGATCGCCTTGGTGCCACCGGGGTCACGGTGCTCGAACTCCCGACCGCGTACTGGCGGCAGTGGAGTCATCATCTGCGCAACAAGAAGCTGAGCCTCGAACGGCTACGTCTCATGCTCATCGGTGGAGAAGCCGCGTACGAACGTGACGCGTACGCGTGGCGGACCGGAGCCCTCTCGACCGTACGTCTGGTCAATTCCTATGGTTCGACGGAGACCGGCATCATGGACTCGGCCTACGAGGTGCCGGCCACCGTCGAAGACTCACCGCGGCCTCTCCCCATCGGAAAGCCGATCTCCCCACGGAAATTCCGGCTGGACGACCCTGTCGACGGTGTGGGTGAGCTGCTCGTCTCGAGTCCGACACTGGCCGATGGCTACTTCACACCGACCGGTCTGATCCAGAACCGGTTCCTCGACCTGCCGGACGGCCGGTGGTTCAGGACGGGCGACCTGGTCGAGAGCGGATCCGACTCCACGTATGCCTTCAGGGGCCGGGTGGACCGGCGGGTGAAGATTCTCGGTCAGCGAGTCGAGCTGGAAGCCGTCGAGGCCGCGTTGCTGCACTCCGGCGTCGAAGAAGCCCGCGTCGAGGTCGTTGACGACGATCGCGGAAGCCCGCGGCTGTCAGCGATCGTGGTCGGCGAGATCGACAGTGCCGAGATTCGCTCCAGGCTGGCACGAACACTGCCGCCGGCCTTTGTGCCGGCGCGTATCCACATCGTGGACAGCTTGCCGAAGAACGCATCGGGAAAGATAGACGTCCCGGCCGTCCGGAAGATGCTTCAGGCAACTGACGGCGCGCCGGGAAGGTGAGCAGGGGAAGAGGTCTTGTCCGGCATCACTCAACACCATCCGACACGTCAAGCAGCGAACTCTTAACTCGCCGGGGGATGTCGTATACGGCATGACGATGATATTTTATGTCGATTCGTGACGACGCACAATCACACCCGCAAGCGCGGAACTTGAAAAACAGGCCGCGTGATCACTCCACAACAGCCGCACCCAGATCATAGTTCCCGCATTCTGCCGTGATCTCGGCCGTCGCCTGCGCCGCGGTGAAGAAGTCGTCGGCCAGCGGCGAGGTGCGTGCTGCCGCCACCGCGAGGCACACCTGGTCGGGCGCGAGTTCCGGGATGGGTACGTAACTGATGTCCGGGCGCGAGTAGAACACGGTCTCCGAACGCCCGGCGAACGAGATGCCCCGGCCGGCCGCGACGTGCTCGAGCTTCTCCTCCACCCCGCGTACCCGGAGCCCGGAGTCGGGGTGCGGGCGCCTGGTGGGCTGCGTGCTCGGGCCGGCAGGCCAGACCAGCGGCTCACCGGCCAGGTCGGCCTCGGTGACCTCCTCCTTGCCGGCCAACCGGTGGTCTGCGGGCAGCACCACCATGAGCGGCTCGGTGAACAGCGGAGTCACGCGCAGGCCGGTCTCGTCGATCGGCAGCCGCACATAGCCGACGTCGACGCGGCCGTCGAGCAGCATCGGGGCCTGGTCGTCCCATTCCATCCGCTGCACGTCCACGACCACGTCCGGATGCCGGGCGGCGAACGCGCGCGCCGCCGGGATGACCGGGATGCCGGCCCGGAATCCGACCACCAGCCGCCGGCTGCCGCGGGCGGCCACGGACACCCGGCGGCGGACCGCGTCCGCGGAGGCCAGTAGCGGACCAGTGTCGGCCAGCAGTTGCCGGCCCGCGTCGGTCAGCGCCACGCCGTGGCGATCCCTGATGAACAGCGAGGCGCCGAGATCCTGCTCCAGCGCGCGGATCTGGCGGCTGAGCGCCGGCTGCGCGATATGCAGCTCATCGGCGGCGCGGCCGAAGTGCAACCGGTCGGCCACAGCGGCGAAGTAGCGCAGTTTGCGCAGGTCCAGATCCATGGCGCCTCCCGGTCTGGTGATGCCTTCAGGTTATCACCATGACTGAAAGAAGTCTTGGACACCAGCTCAAGCCAATGGCATCGTCAATGGGGACCGGCGAATTCGGCACAAGAATTCGGCATCGGGATTTGCCGGCAGGGCCGAGAATCAGCACCTCGGAAATCAGCCCCGTCCATCGCATAATTCGACGGCGTCGACGACACAACCGTTGACAACGACGGGGCGGAAAGCAGGCAACACCAATGAGCAGCATCAGTATCATCGGCCTGGGGAACATGGCCGGCGCCCTGGCCGGCCGGGCGCTCGCCGGCGGCAACGCCGTCGAGATCATCGGCCGCGACCAGGCCAAAGCCAAGGAATTTGCCGCCTCGCTCGGCGGCGCCACTGCCGGGACGGCCAGTGCCGCCCCGGCCGGGGACATCGTCATCCTCGCCGTGCCTACGCCGGCGCGGCGGCGGTGATCAGCGAGTACGGGGACGCGCTCCACGGCAAGGTCATCATCGACATCACCAACCCCGTTTCCCCCGATTTCACGGGTTTTGTCACCCCCGACGGCAGTTCCGGCGCGCAGGAGATCGCCAAGGCCGCCCCCGCCGGCGCGCACGTCGTCAAGGCGTTCAACACCCTGTTCTCCCACGTTCTGGCGGCCGGCCCAGCCGAGGGCCGCCTGGTGGACGTGTTCATCGCCGGCGACGACGCGCAGGCAAAAACACGCGTGTCGGCGTTCATCGAGAGCCTGGGACTGCGCCCGATGGACGTTGGCCAGCTGCCCATGGCGCGTACACTGGAAAACGTCGCCTTGCTGCAGTTAGGCCTCGTCGCCCACTCCGTCAAGCACACCAATTTCTTCCTCGGCGTCAGCATTCTCAGCTGAGCGCACCGCGCCACCACTTCTCGCGCGACATCATTGCCAAGGAGCAGCAGCATGCGCGTTTTCGTCACTGGCGGGACCGGCCATGCCGGTTCCTACCTCATCCCCGAGCTCATCGCCGCCGGGCACGAGGTCACCGGCCTGGCCCGGTCGGACACGGCCGCGGCGGCGGTGTCCGCGCTCGGCGCGAAGGTACGTCGCGGCGACCTCGAGGACCTCGACGGGCTCAAGGAGGCGGCCGCGGATTCCGACGGCGTCATCCACGTCGCGCACAGGCAGGACCTGCTTCCGTCCGGCGGGATCGACGCCGTGGCCGCCGCGGAGCTCCCGATCATGCTCGCGTACGGCGAGGCACTCGCGGAAACCGGAAAGCCGCTGGTCGCGGCGGGGAGCATTGGCTCGCCCGGGAACCTGGGCCGGCCGGCCACCGAGGAGGACCCGGCCCTTCCCGGCGGCGATGAGTACCAGGGCACCCTCCGGGTTCGGAACGTCGTGGAAACCGCCGTAGTCGGCCTCGCCGAGCGGGGAGTGCGGTCTTCGATCGTGCGGATTGCCAACATCGCGCACAGTACGACCGATCGGGCCGGCTTCCTCGTGCAGCTCATCGCGCTCGCGAAGGAAAAGGGCTTCGTCGGCTACCCCGGAGACGGCGCGAACCTGTGGAACGCCGTGCACATCCGCGATGCCGCCTCCGTGTTCCGCCTGGCGCTGGAGAAAGGGCCGGCCGGCAAATACTGGCACGCGACGGCGGACGGCGGCATCCCGTTCCGCGAGATCGCCGAGGCCATCGGCAGCCGTCTGGGCCTGCCCGCCGTGAGCGTTCCCGCGGACGTACTGATGCTGCCGGGATACTTCGGGTTCCTCGCGAACATAGTCACGCAGAACTACCCGGCGTCCAACCTCATCACCCGCCGGGCCCTCGGCTGGGAACCCGCTCAGCCCGGCCTGCTCGCCGATTTGGACAACGGCCATTATTTCTCCGCCGGCTGACGGCGTTTCGGATACCCGACAATTCAACGGAGTAATCGTGGGAAAGCTCGATGGCAAGGTAGCCGTGATCACCGGCGGATCCACCGGCATGGCACTGGCCGGCGCCGAACTGTTCGTCGAAGAAGGAGCGCACGTCTTCATCCAGGCCCGGCGCCAGGACGCGCTGGACGACGCCGTCAAGCTGATCGGCCGCAACGTCACCGCCGTCCAGGGTGACGCGGCCGACCTGGACGACCTGGACCGCCTGTACGACACCGTCAAGCGGGAAAAGGGCTTGATCGACGTGCTGTGGGCCTGCGCCGGGATGGGCGAACCCGCCGTCCTCGGCGAGATCACCGAGGAACAGTTCGACCGCGCCTTCTGGCTCAACGCGCGCGGCACCCTGTTCACCGTGCAGAAGGCACTGCCGCTGATCAACGACAACGGCTCGATCCTCATGACCGGATCCAACGCCTCCCTCGGCGCCTTCCCCGGCTGGAGCCTTTACGCGGGAAGCAAAGCCGTCCAGCAGGCCTGGGCCCGCGTCTGGCTCAACGAACTGCGCGACCGCAAGATCCGCGTCAACGTCCTGACCCCCGGCCAGGTCGCCACCGCCAAACAGGAAGAACTGTTCGACGAGGCAACCAAAGCCGCGTTCGAATCCCTCATCCCCCGCGGAAAGATGGGCCGCCCCGAAGAAATCGCCACGGTCGCCCTGTTCCTCGCCTCCGACGACTCCAGCTACGTCAACGGCCTGGAACTGGTCGCCGACGGCGGCACCACCGCCATCTGAACCCTCTTTTAGTGACACCTCAAGAACAAGAAGAGAGCACACCTCATGAGCAGCATCACCCTCATCGGCACGGGGAACATGGCCCGCACCATCGGCACGCGCGCGGTGGCGGGCGGCAACACCGTCGAGGTCATGGGACGCGATCAGTCCAAGGCCGACGACCTGGCCAAGGCTCTGGGCGGCGGCGCGACGACGGGCAAGTGGGGCGCCGTCCCGGCCGGGGACATCGTCATCACGGCCCTGTTGTACGACGGTGTCGTTCCGGTCGTCGCCGAGTACGGAGACGCCCTCGCGGGCAAGGTCATCGTCGACATCAGCAACCCCTTCAACGCCGCGTTCGACGGACTGGCCCACAGCGAGGAGACCTCGATCGCGCGGGAAGTCGCCAAGGTGGCCCCGGCCGGCGCCAGCGTGGTGAAGGCGTTCAACACCATCTTCCGTGATGTCCTGGAGAAGGGCCGTCCCCACGTCTTCATCGCCGGCGACAATGCGGAGGCCAAGGCGGGCGTGGCGGAGTTCGTCAAGAGCCTCGGGCTGCGCCCGCTCGACGTCGGCGGCCTGAAGATGGCGCACTGGCTGGAAGGAGTGGGCCTGGTCACGGTGGGCCTCGCCGGCAACGGAGTGGGCCACTGGGACTTCGCACTGGGCGTCGACGAATTCACCAGCTGAGTCATCGATATCGGCGGACGATGGTCTGCCCGGAGGAGGCTCTCACCATGAAGCTCGGCTTCACTCTTCCCATAGTCGGGCCCGCTATCGGCAGCGCTGCCGGCCTGAGTGCGTTCTGCCGCGAACTCGAGGACCTTGGCTACGACACGCTGTGGGTCGGCGATCGCCTGGTCACACCGGTTGATATGGACAGCACCTAGCTGACCCGCGGGCCGCAGATGGGCCGTCACCTCGATCCGGGCCTCGACGAGGACGAACAGGACCCGGCAGACGCGGTCCGAACGGTTGACCCAGCCGTGGCTGGTGCCACGCTGGATCAGGACGTCGCCGGCCCGCATGACCGTCTCGTCCTCGTCCAGGACTGCGTGGATCTCGCCGTCGAGGACGACCGCGTAGCCGAGGGAGGCGGTCCGGTGCAGGTCCGAGTCGGCGGTCGTGACCGGTGACGACGCGCCGGATCGGCTCCGTCATTTCACTCGCTGCCACAGGATGTGGCTGGCCAGGTCCTCGCCGCCGGACAGTTGTCACGGCCTCTCCCCGGTCAGTACATCGGCCGGGCCGTGAACGGCTCCGGCAGATCCACCACGCGCAGGACCCGGGTGGGCTCATCGGTCCGCTGCCCGGCGAGTGCGGCGAGGTCGTCGCCGACGTCGAGGAAGGCGCCGGAGAGCACGTCATAGCGTCCGCCGGCCAGTTCGCCGACCATCCGGGCCGCGGCCTCGGGCGAATCCGGGAATCGTTCACGGGGAATCAGCCCCCGCCGGACCTGCTCCTCGTTGAGCCGGGTCAGGATGCCGCCGGGATGCAGGCTGAACGCGACGACACCGGTCCCCCGGGTCTCCACCGCGATGTTCTCGGCCAGGCGCAGGACCGCGGTCTTGGCCACCACGTAGTCGGAAGCGCCGGGAATGGCCGCGGTACCGGCCCGGCTGGCCACCGTGATGATCCGGCCGCGGCGTTCGCGCAGCATCGAAGGCAGGACGGCGTGGGCGAACAGGTAGGGCCCATAGGTGTCGACGAGCAGGGTTTCCCGCCAGGCCAACGGATCGCTGTCGGCCACGGAGGTGCCGATCGCCGAGGCCCCGCCCGCGTTGTTCACCAGTGTCGTGATCGGACCGAACGCCTCGGCCGCCCGGGCTACCGCGTCCTCGGCGTGGGCCGGATCGGTGACGTCGCCGACGGCCGTCTCCACGCGGGCGCCTCGCTCGCGCAGTTCGGCGGCCACGTCGTCGAGCGCGTCCTTGCGGCGTCCGGTGAGCATCAGCGCGGCTCCGCGCGCGCCGAGTTCGGCCGCGATCGCCTTGCCGATCGTCCCGGTCGCGCCGGTCACCAGCGCTACCTGATCGTCGGCCATGTTCTCCCTTTCCCCGTCGGTCGTACCGGCGGTTCGCGCGGTCACCATGAGGCCTCCGCGACGGTCGTGGTGACCGAGGTGACCCCGGCGACGGACGCGGTGACGACATCGCCGGGACGCAGGTACGCGGACGGGCCGCGGCCCATGGCCGAGCCGCCGGGTGAGCCGGTGGTGACCAGGTCCCCCGGGGAAAGCGTGACCCAGCGGGTGAGGAACTCCAGCAGGAACGGGATGTCGTAGAGCATCTGGTCCAACGTGGCCTTCTGCCGCAGCTCACCGTTGACGGTGCAGCTGATGGTGTTGCCGTCGAGTTCGACCTCGTCGGCGGTGACGATCTCATCGGCGATCGGCAGGAAGCCGTCGGCGCTCTTGCACAGCATGATCTGCAGGCGCTCGCGGTTCATCACGTCGCGGGCGCTGATGTCGTTGACGACGGTGTAGCCGAACACGTAGTCGAGATAGTCGGCGGCGGCGATGTGCCGGGCGGTGCGCCCGATGACCACGGCGAGTTCGACCTCGTAGTCCAGCAGCGTGGTCGGTTCCGGCATCCGCACCGGCTCGCCGGGCGGCAGCAGCGCGGACCAGACCTTGGGGAAGTACACCGGCTCGGTCGGCGCGAGACCGGCCTCGGCCAGATGGTCGGCGTAGTTGCCGCCGACGCAGATCAGCTGACTGCGTTCGGGGAGCGGGCTCAGCACCCGTTCGGGCCACACCGCCGGCGCCCCGGAGGCGAGGCGACGCTCGAGCTCCGCGGCCGCCGTGTCCCCGGCCGCCAGGTACTCGCGCAGGTCCGGGTACCCGGTGGCCACGATGCCCGCCGGTGATCGCACACCGAGTCCGGTGCGCCCGTCTTCGGAATAAGTCACGAAACGCATGGCTGCTCCTGCTCTTCATCCGAGGTGGCGAGCTGCGCGACGATCGGCTGCCGCGCCGATTCCACGGGAGCCGCCGAGCACCGGCGCGGTGCGGCGGCCAGATCCGGTCTGGTCACAGGAAGTTGTTGGGCCAGATCATGGTGCGCCACATGTGCGCCACCGGCGAGCCGTCGAATCCGAGCCCTTCCGCCGGCTGCCGGAAGTGCCGGCCGACCACGTCCTCGAACTCCGCGTAGTCGACGACGGCATCGGGATCGAAGGAGTAGATGTCGTTGATGGTGACCAGCCGTGCGGTCAGGTACCAGCGATGCCGGCGCGCCTCGTCGTGTTCCCGGCGGATGTGCCCGGGCGGCCGGTAGTCGTCCCCGAAGAAGTTCAGGTACGCCTCGGGATACCGGTAGCCGACGGATTCGTCCGCGAAGTAGCGCAGCGCCTCGTGTTTCTCGATCGCCCACGCCACCTCCTCGTCGACGTAGGGCGCCACCATCTGCGCGCCCCAGTGGCCGTGGTTGGCGGAGATCAGGCCGGCGACGGCGATGTCGTGCAGCAGGCAGGCCAGGATCACCTTGTCCGGCAACCCGTTCTCCCTGGCCACCCGCGCGCTCTGCAGCAGGTGCGCGACGGACTTCCGGCCGAATCGCAGCCGGAAGAAGTCGGCCAGCGTCGGACGCTCGGGCATGACGGGCAGGTCCGGGTTGTCGCCCATCATCAGCACGGTGTCGGCGTGGCGCGTCTCGGCCAGCATGTCGTCGCGCGCAGAACTCAGCGGCGTGCCCATGGTGGCCGCGGCGGGCGGCACGATGATGCGGCGACGGCGATCGACGGCATCGTCGAGCGGCTCGCGGATCCAGTTGGTCAACCCGGCTTCGCGCAGCGTTGCCGGCAACTCGTGCGGACTCACCCGGACGGACGGCGGTAGCGAATTCACAGCCTGCGACATGCGGCTTCCCTTTCCTTCGCGAGACCTCACCCAAAGAGGAACGGATGTTTTCGCGTGAGGTGAGCGTAACCACGGTGCGCCCACTTACGCAAGGGAGCGTTCCCGTTTAGGATGAGCCGGTGCCGAGGATCACCGAAGAACGCCGAGCCGAGCGCCGGCGTCAGATCTTGACCTGCGCCTGGACCTGCTTCTCCCGCAACGGTTTCCATGCGACGTCGATGGACGACATCATCACCGCGACCGGCATGTCCGCCAGCGGGGTCTACCGGTACTTCAGCGGCAAGGACGAGCTGATCGACGCGGCCGGCGAGGAGTCCATGGCCGTCTTCCGCGCACTGTTCGACCGGCTGCGGAACACCGAGCCCGTGCCCGACGTCGCCACCACTGTCGCCACCATCGTGGAGCCCGTCGGCGGCGACCGGGAATACGACCTGTCCAGGGTGGCGATCCAGGCCTGGTCGGAGGCGCTGCGCCAGCCACGGCTGCGCGAGCGCGCCGGCGATTTCTACCGCGAGATGCGAGCCCAGCTGACCGCGCTGGCCCGCCGCTGGCAGCACGCGGGCCTGCTCGCGCCGGAGGCAAGCCCGGAAGCCGTCGGAATTGTGCTGGCGACGTTCATGCCGGGGATGCTGGTCGCCCGGCACACCGCGGACCCGGTGAGCACCGAACAGGTCCTGGCCGGTCTGCACGGACTGGCCGGCATCGACCGGCCCGCGGCCCCGGCCGGCCCGCCGGTGCGTCGGAAGTCACTCAAACATTAACGGACGTTCCCGTTTAGGATGGCGACATGCCCCGTCTCAGCACCGAGCTCCGCGACCAGCGCCGCCGGCACGTCCTGACCAGCGCCTGGTCGTGTTTCTCCCGTGACGGCTTCCACGCGACGTCCATGGACGACATCATCGCGGCCACCGGCATGTCCTCCAGCGCCGTCTACCGGTACTTCCGCAGCAAGGACGAGCTGATCGAGGCCTCGGCCGAGGAGGCGCTGACCCTGCTGAGCGGCTTCTTCGCCCGGATGCTCGACACCGAACCGACGCCGTCCCCGGCCGACATCATCGCCGGGCTGGTCGAAGAACTGGCGAACCGGACGGCCGGGCTCGACTACGACCTCTCGAAGATCGCCATGCACTCCTGGGCCGAGGCGCTGCGCCGGCCCGAGGTGGCCAAGCAGACCAACGCGTTCTACCGGGGCGTGCACGGCCACCTGGCCGAACTCTCCCTCCGCTGGCGGACCGCCGGTCACCTCCCGGCCGACGCGAACCCGGAAGACGTGGCGACGGTGCTGGTCTCGCTGATGCCGGGACTGGTCGTCAACCAGCACCTGGTCGACCCGGTCCCGGCCGAGCAGCTCATCGCCGGTCTCGCCGCGCTGGGCACGGCCGCCGGGACGAGCTGACCGCACGGCACCGGTCGTCGATCTCCTGACCCGAGGTATCACGACATGAATGCCGCGCTGCTGAAGGAATTCGGCACTTCCTTACCGGACGGTGGCCTGCCGCCCGGCACCCGCGTGGCCTGCCACCCCTATCTCGCCTGTGGACGGTGCGCCTCGTGCACGCGGGGAAACACCAGCACCTGCGCCGACGTCACGCTCGTCGGACTCGACCGCCAGGGAGGCCTCGCCGAGTATCTCGCCGTCCCGGACACCAGCCTGATCCCCTTCGCCGAGTACACCTGCGGGACTTCTCGGCCGAGGGCGCGGACCTGATCCTGGAGGCGACCGGCAGCCGGGCCGGCTTCGACACGGCGGACCTTCGCGGACACGACCACCGCGCCGGCGGCCGTCGACCGCGGCGACGTCCGCCCCCGGATCGACTCGGAGTGCGGCCTCGACCAGGTCGACAACGCCTTCGCCCGGCTCGGCTCGCGCCGGGCGCTGGGCCGCGTCGTGATCGTGCCCTGACCCGATCCCGCGCCCGCTGCGGGAGGTCCGTCACCCAGCCGGCTGCAAAAGGGAACGATCGTTTGCCCTAGGACTCCTCCGGTGCTACGTTGTCCTTGAAACAGGAACGACCGTTTCCATTAAGGCGATGCGGCACGCGCCGTCGGGTTCCACTCGCCACGGACCGAAACAACCAGGAGGCCGCCATGGCGCCGTCATCCACTACCCCGCCCCCGCCCAGCACGACCGACGTGCTGATCGTCGGCGCGGGCCCAGCCGGTCTGGCGCTGGCGGCCAGCCTCCGCCAGCTGGGCGTGGACCACGTCCTGATCGATCGTTACGACGCGGTCCAGCCCGGCAGCAAAGCCGCCGCGATCCAGCCGCGAGCACTGGAGTACCTCGACCGGATCGGTGTGGCCGACCGGCTGGTCCAGGCCGGCGACCGGGGCCGGGGTTTTCGGCTGCACGACCGGACGCAGACCTTGCTCAGCGCGTCCTACGACAAGCTGGACACGCCCTACCCCTTCGTGCTGCTGGTCTCCCAGCAGACCACCGAAACGCACCTGCTCGCCCGGCTGGAGGAACTGGGCGGCATGGTCCACAGAGGACACAAGTTCCTCGGTTACACCCCCGACTTCCCGGGTGTCGCGGCCACGGTCGCCGGGCCGGACGGCGTCCTGCGCTCGATCTCGGCCCGTTACCTGGTCGGCTGCGACGGCGTCTACAGCGCGGTACGCACGGCGACCGGGATCGGCTTCCCCGGCAACGCGCCCGAGCAGTTGTTCGCCATCGCCGACATCCGGGTGAACTCGGACGCCCTGCCCAAGGAAGACACCACGTTCTTCCTGTCCGCGGCGGGAATGCTGCTCGTCTCCCCGCTCGCCGGCGGCCTGCACCGCGTCGTCGGCCCGGCGCGAGGCCCGGCCGCGCCCACCGCGACCGAGGTGGCGGAGCTACTGGCCGAGCGAGGCCCGCGCTCCGACGGCATCGAGGTGACCGAGGTCGTGTCGGCCTCGACCTACCGCGTCCAGGAGCGGGTGGCCGAACGTTTCAGCGAGGGCCCGGTCTTCCTGGCCGGCGACGCCGCCCACACCCACAGCCCGGCCGGCGGCCAGGGCATGAACACCGGCATCCAGGACGCCGGCAACCTGGCCTGGAAGCTGCACGCCGTCCTCAGCGGACTCGCACCCGCCGCCCTGCTGGACACCTACCACCACGAGCGGCACCCGATCGCGGCCGGACTCGTCGCGTTCACCAGCCAGTTCGCCAAACTGGCCACTCTGCGCGACCCGGCGGAAGGCGAACTGCGCAACCGCGTCTTCGCCGCCGCCGCGGGTGTTCCGGGTGTCACCGAATGGATCACGACGAAGCTCGCCCAGCTCGACCTCGGCTACACGAGCGAACCCGACCGCGGTCTCCCCCGCGTCGGTGCCCGCGTATCGCCGAACGCGGTCCCCAGCGCCGGCCTGCGCTGGACCCTGGCCCTCGATCAACCGGACCACACCAGCGAGCACAGCGGGCTCGCCGTCCGCCACGTTCCCGGCCTCGAGTCGCCACTGCTGGTGCGGCCCGACGGCTACCTGGCCGCGCACGGCGTCCCGACCGAACCGGAGAAGGTGCTCGACCACCTGTCGCAGTACCTCCCGGCGAACCCCACCCGATAACTCCTTCGAGCGCAGGAGCACACGGTTATGACCAGCCCCACCCTCATTCGCCAGGTCGCCGTTTTCGACGGCACACAACAACTCCCCGGACAGGACGTCCTGATCGACGGCGGCCTGATCGAGGCGATCGGCCCGAATCTGGCCGTCCCGCCGGGCGCCACCGTCGTCGACGGCACCGGCAAGACCCTGCTGCCCGGCCTGATCGACGCCCACGTCCACACCACCAGCGCCACCCAGCTGCGCCAGTCACTGGTCTTCGGGGTCACCACCGAACTCGACATGGGCGGCGAACCCGGGCTGTCCCGCCGGCTGCGTGCTGTTGCCCGCAAGCGCGACGACGTCGCGGACCTCCGCATCGCCACCACCGGGGCCACCGCACCCGGCGGCCATCCCCACCAGCTGGTCGAGATCGGCATGCTCAAACCCTTCCCCACCGTCGAAGGCCCGGACCACGCGGCAGCTTTCGTGGCGGACCGGGTCGCCGACGGCGCCGACCACCTCAAGATCTTCATCGAAGACGGCACCGTGGCCGGCAAGCCCATGCCCACCATGTCCGACGAGACGGTGATCGCGCTGGTGGCGGCGGCCCATGCGCACGGGTTGCGGACCGCGGCCCACACCTGGACCCGGAGCGCGGTGCGGCAGGCGATCGCCTGCGGCGTCGACATCCTGGCGCACCCGCCGTCGGACGGCCCCTCCGACCAGGAACTCATCGAAGCCGTGGCGGCCGCGGGCGGCACCGTGGTGGCCACGCTGCCGCCGCTGGCCGGGATGAGCGCGTCGTCCCCCGAATTCGACCTGGCGCAGGATCCGAGGCTTCGGCCCTACGCCGATCCGGAGTGGCTGGCCGGCCTCGACCGCATCCGCGCGATCGACCCCGGCCGCCGGATGGGACCGCTGGGGGTGCGCACCTCCGACGCCGCCGACGCGTCCGTGCGGATGTTCCGGCTCGGGGTCCCGCTGCTGGCCGGCACGGACGGCACCGGCGGGGATCACCCGACCACCCACGGCATCAGCTATCACGGCGAACTCGGCCTGCTGGTCGCGGCCGGCCTCACCCCGGCCGAGGCACTCACCGCGGCGACCGCCGCTCCGGCCGACGCCTTCGGCCTTGACGACCGCGGCCGCGTCGCCGCGGGACTGCGCGCCGATCTGGTGCTGGTCAACGGAAATCCACTCGACGACATCACAGTCTTGCGCGACATCACCACGATCTGGCGGAACGGCACCATCGTCGACCGCTCCGCCTGCCCTTCCGAACAGGAGCTGAGCTGATCATGAGTACCCGGCAAACCCCGGCCCACCACGGCATCCACCACATCAAGCTGCCGGTCACCGACCTGGAACGCAGCACCCGCTGGTACAGCGACGTCCTCGGCGCCCGGCGCCTGACCGAACTGGACCACCGCCGGCCCGACGGCACCCTGTTCGCGGTGATCCTCGACGTCCCCGGCATCGACGGCAAAGTCGAACTGCGGCTGGACCCGGCGACCGCCGTCGCGCTCAAGGGCTACGACTTCCTCACCCTGACCGTCGAGGACCGCCCGGCGCTGGACGCCTGGATCGCCCGCCTGGACGCGCTCGGTGTCCAGCACTCGCCGGCCATCGTCGCGATGGTGGGCTGGCTGCTGGTGGTCACCGACCCCGACGGCCAGCGGCTGCGGTTCTACACCCGGCTGCCCCACGGGCTCGGCCAGTCCGCCGTCGAGTTCGAGTCGCCCTGGCTCGGCGCGGGCATCGTCGCCCAGGAACCGGGCACCGTCGTCTGCGCGGTCGCCACGATGAAAGCGCTCCCCGGCCACGCGGACGAGGTGCGCGCGCTGATGCGCTCGGTGGCGCAAGACACCCGCCAGGAGGACGGCTGCCTCGCCTATCTGGTGCACCAGGCCAAGGACGCGCCGGGCACCGTCGTGGTCTACGAACGCTGGGCCAGCCCGGCCGCACTGGCCGCGCACCACCAGACCGCGCACATGGACGCCTTCAAGAAGGCCGCCGGTTCCCTCGTGGAATGGCCGCCGCGGCAGGAAATGCTCACCCCCTGCGACTGACCGGCGCTCACGAACTCGCACCAGACGAGGCGCCACCGTCGGCGGACGGGAGGCGGACGACGACATCCAGCCCGCCGGCCGGCCGAGCGGCGATGGTGATCTCACCTCGGTGCGCGGTGACAATCGCGTCCACAATCGACAGTCCAAGGCCGATGCCGCTGTCGGTGTGGATCCGTGCGCCGTCGCCGCGGACGAACGGTTCCCGGAGCTGGTCGACGGTCTCCGGCGCGATCGGCGCGCCGCTGTTCCCGATGCGCAGGAACGCCCGCCCGTCCGTGCTGCCGGTGGCGACCTCGACCTGGCCGCCGGAACGGTTGTGGCGGACGGCGTTGTCGACCAGGTTGCCGCACATACGTTCCAGCAGAACCGGTTCACCGCTGACCGGCGCGGGTCGCAGGTCGACCCGCACGGTGAGGGCTACGCCGTCGAGGCTGTTCGCCACGACCTCGGCGAGGTCGACGCGGTGCCGGAGGCCGGCGCCCGCCTGGCTGCGGGCCAGCGCCAGGAGCCCGTCGAGGGTGCGCTGGCTCCGCTCGACGGCGGTCCGGACGTCGCCGGTCATGGCCAGCAGTTCCTCGGTGCCGGGCTGGCTGTCGAGGGTGACGTCGATGGCGGTGCGCATGGTGGTCAGCGGGGTGCGCAGCTCGTGGGCGGCGTTGGCGGTGAACATACGCTGGCTCGCGAGCACCCGGTCGCGTTCGGCGACGCCCTCCTGGACGCGGTCCAGCATCCCGTTGATGGTGCCGGCCAGGGTGGCGAGCTCGTCGGCGGGCGTGGTGACCGGCATCCGCTCGGACAGGTTCTCCGCCGAAAGGCGTTGTGCGGTGGCGGAGATCGTGCGGATGGGTCGCAGTACCCGCCCGGCCACCAGCCACCCCAGGACCGCGGCGAGCACCGTCACCACCGCGAGCGCGATCGCGGCCTGGGTGACGAAGTCGGCGAGAGTGACCGCCTTGATCGATTGCGGCAACGGCGGTAGCGCATCCGGCCCCGGGCTGAGCGTGATGACCGACACCCGATGACCGCCGTTCCCGCGCATCAGCAGGTAGGTGAGCGCGGTCAGGAGAACACCGGCGGCGAGAACCAGTGCGGCGTACAGGATCGTGAGCCGGCCGCGGGCGGTCATGCGACGATCCGGTAGCCGGCACTCGGCACGGTCTCGATGAGCGGCGGGTCGCCGAGCTTGCGCCGCAACGTGCCGACGGTGATCCGGACCGCGTTGGTGAACGGGTCGGCGTGCTCGTCCCACACCTTGTCCAGCAACGTTTCCGCGCTCACCACCGTGCCGCCGGCGGCGAGCAGCTGCTCGAGTACGCCGAACTCCTTGGGCGTCAGCTGAAGGAGCCGGCCCGCGCGCTCCGCCGTGCGCCGCGCGGGGTCGAGCACCACGTCACCGGCGCGCAGGACCGGCGGCGTCGCGGGCGCGCTGCGCCGGGACAGCGCCCGCACCCTGGCGACGAGCTCGGAGAACGCGAACGGCTTGCCGAGGTAGTCGTCGGCAACCAGCGTGAGCCCCTCGACCCGGTCCTCGACCGTGCCGGACGCGGTGAGCATCAGGATCCGCGCCGTGCTGTGCCCGGCGAGCTCGCGGCACACCGTGTCCCCGTGCACCACGGGCAGATCCCGGTCCAGGACGACGACGTCGTAGGGCGTGACCGCGCACTTGTCCAGCGCGGTGCGCCCGTCGAACGCGACGTCGACGGCGAACCCGTGCTTACGCAGGCCGGCCGCGACGTACTTGGCCAACGGTCGCTCGTCCTCGACCAGCAGCACCCGCACCCGGCCAGTGTCGCGCGCGCGGCATATGGATCACGTATGGGCCGGCCATCGGTCCTCGATCGGCCATGATCGGTAGACCTTCGGCCATGACCACGACACGACGATCCGTACTGGGCATGCTCGGCGCTTCCGGTGCGATGCTCGCCACCGGTGCGGTCGCCGCCGCGGCCGGCGCCACCTTCACCCCGGTATCCGCTGACGTGCGCGCGATCGACCAGTTCGTCAAGGAACAGGCGGCCATGGACGCGTTCGCCGGCAGCCTGCTGCTGCTCCATCGAGGACGCCCCGTGCTGGCCAGGTCCTACGGCCAGGCCAACGACGCCGCTCCCAACGGCCCGGACACCCTGTTCGCCATGGCCTCAGTGACGAAGCTCTTCACGGCGGTCGCCATCGCCCAGCTCGCGCAGGCCGGCAAGGTCGCGTACACCGGCACGCTGGGCACTTATTTGAGCGGTTTCCCCGCCGAGATCGCCGACACCGTGAAAGTCCACCACCTCCTCACCCACACGTCCGGCCTCGGCGACACCTTTACGATGCCCGGATATATGGAGGAAGCGCTTACCTGGACCGAGGTCGACCAGGTGATGAACGGCACGACGGACTACATCCGGCGCACCGCACTGGAGTTCACGCCGGGAGCCGGGTCCCGGTACAGCAACGCCGCCTACCACGTGCTCGGCGCGATCGTGGCGCAGGTGTCCGGAAAGTCCTACTACGACTACGTGCGTGAGCACGTGCTTCGCCCGGCCGGCATGACCACCACGGACTTCTACACCAGGCCACAGTGGCACACGGACCCCCGCATCGCCCACCCCTACGCGAAACAGCCGTCCGGCGAACGCGCCGACACCATCGACCAACGGCTGTACGTCGGCACTCCCGCCGGCGACGCCTTCACGACGTGCGCCGACATGGCGCGTTTCGCGTTCGCGCTACAGGGTTCGAAGCTGCTCAACCGCGCCTTCACGGGCATCACGCTGAACGGCAAGGTGCCGCCTCCGCCGCAGCCTGGCCCGCCGCCCGGCCAGGCGCCCAAAGTTCCGCTCGTCGGCTTCCAGTGCTACGGCCCAGTGACGCTGCTGGTCAACAACCAGTGGGTGACCGGCCACGGCGGCGGCGCCCCTGGCACGTCGACCGACTTCCAGATGTACCCCGACAGCGAGTGGGTGACGGTGATCCTGAGCAACTACGACTACGACGGCGGGCCCCCACCGGTCGTGATGAAGGCGCGCGACGTCATCACCGCGTGACGCCGGGGTGGGTCGTCGAGCTCGTGGCTGGGGTGCCACGTTGAGCAGGGGCGGAGTGGTCCCGGAACCGGCCGAAAACCGGGAGACGGCGGCGTGCCGGTCGCCGGGTGACGACCGTGCCCTCCGCCGGTGAGTTCGCCGGGAAGTCGCCGATGCTTGTGCGCCGGTCCGCCACGCGGTAAAATTTGTCCAGACCAATCCGCCAACTGGTCAGTTCTTGACCGTTCGGTATCCACCGGGCCGGTGGCGGGATGACGTCTGCCGCCGGGCCGGCACGTCGCATCCCCGCTTCGATGACTGTGAGGTTGGCATGACGTACTTCCGCCGTGTTTCCGTGCTGTCCGGGCTAATCCTGGCCGGAGCGTTGATCACCGCCCCGCTGGCCACGGCCGGCACCGAGCCGTCCCAGATCGTCCAGCCGCTGGACTGCACCCAGCAGAGCATCCTGGCCGGCACCCACCTGAGCGACGTGCAGATCGCGCAGTACGCGCGCAACGCGAACCTGCACGGCAACGGCCTGGTCATCTCCATCGCCGTGGCGCTGGCCGAAAGCCAGGGCTGGACACAGGCCGTGCTGATCAACACCGACTGCAGCCACGACCGCGGCGTCTGGCAGATCAGCAGCCGCTGGCACCCCGAGGTGTCCGACGGACAGGCGTTCGACCCGGCCGGCTGCGCGCAGGCCGCCTACACCATTTCCTCCGGCGGCAGCAATTGGCAGCCGTGGACGACCTACCTCAACGGCGCCTACCAGCAGTACATGTCCCGCGCGCAGACCGCCGCCAACCAGGTCGGCGGCTGAGCCCCGACCTCGTCGCAGCGCCCGGCGTGGTCACGACCCTCGGCGGTTCGTTGATCACGCAGGGCCGCGCTAAGTTGTGTTCATGTTCGACTATCTGAAAGAGCGATGGCGCCACCGTCGAGATCGGCACAGGCGGAAAATACTGAGAAAGCACATAGCCAAGGTGGACGCCGAGCGAAAGGCCGCGCGCACGCCGCTGGAGCGGCTCGATCCTCTGGTTCGCGAACTGATCGAGATGGGCCATGGCTCCGGCTACTACAACGACCGAGCGCGAAAGATAGGCGAGCTACTCAACGATCGCGGCGGTTTACCGCTTATGCAGGCCGTCTACTACGAGGTGTTCAACTGGCATCCGGTCACGGCACGCGACCTGCAGTGGGCCTGGAACCGGATCGGTGACTGGCAGGCCTGATCGGGTTCAGGATCGCTGGATCACACCTATCCGCCACGCCGTTCCCTCGCTCCATGAAGGCTGGACCATGTCGTTCTCCCGCACGGCGAATACACCAGCCGAAGTCACCACGCCGGCGGCCACCAGCGGCTCCCGCTCGATGATCTTTCCTTCGGTGAACCGACAATGCGGCGGCCACAGGCCACGATCTGTGCGCCCGGCGAACGCGTTGCGGAGGTAGTCGAGCTGCCGCCGGCGGCCCACCTGGAACGCGATGCAGTAGGTGCGCTCAAGCCCGGTCAGCGTGGCGTTGGTGTCACCGTCATGGATGACGCACCGCGTGATCTGCTGCGGATCCAGGATCGCAAAGACAATCCGGTAGGCCGCCCGCCCATAGGACGGCGAGTCCAGAGCGTCGATGTCGAAGAGAACCCCGATCTCGTACCTTCTCCTGAACAGCTCCATCGGCATAACTTAGCTCGTCTGCGCGGGAGATTCTTTCGCGTCAGATTTCCGTCCCGCCACCTCACCGGGTGAGGACGAACTGGTTGCCATCCCAGTGCCACAGCTTCTTCACCGCGCTGCTGCCGCCGCATTCGGCCAGTGGCTGGTCCGGGTCGCAGTCCTCGGTCTGCAGCTGTCCCCCGGTCAGGGCCATCGCGTGGGACACGCCGCTGCTGTTGCTGTCCACGTTCGGGCTCGCCGGCGCGAGGTTGCCACCTGGTTGGGCGGTGATGATTCCCCAGCCGGAGGAGCCGTCGGTGTATCCGATGGCGTTACCGGTGCTGTCCTGGCTGAAGGCCCCGGTCAGCACGAAGGTGGCGTGGTGCATCCCGGACAGCAGCGCCCCGCCGGCCTTGGCTGCCGCCGGGGAGTGTGCCCCGGGGGTGTACGGGTAGGAACCCGTGGTGTCCTTGTGCCATCCGGCCGGGCTGTCGGTCCAGAAGCCGACGTGCCCGCTCTGGTCGTAGGTGACGGCCTCGAATCCGGTAGGGACGGACACCACGAACGCCTGCTGCCCGGGAACCTTGGCGAGCAGTTGCGACTTCGACTGCTCGGCCGGTGCCGCATTCCCCGCGGGCGTGGGGTTCTGGGCAGACCCGCCGGCCGGTGCCGACGAGGCGGTCGGCGCCGCCGACGTCGACGGGGCGCTCGGCCCAGCCGGCTGGGCGCTCGAACCACCGGTTCCACACCCGGCCACGGCGACCCCCGCTGCGACGAGCAGCAGCCCCGCCCGCCCTGCCTGCGCCCCGTGCTTCATGAAATGACTCCTCCCACTTTCTGTCTCTACCTGGAAAGCCGCTCAATGACGACTTCCCTTTCGTTCAGGTCGGCACTTGACTACCCGGCACCCCACCCGGTGAACCGGCTCCACACAGATCTCGGCCTTACGGGCAGACTTTGGCGCGGCAGATGTCGCCGCCGCCGAGATTTTTGGTAGCGGGAGCCTTCGCCTGCTGGACCACCATCAAGATGGCGCGAACGCCTCGCGCAACTCGGCGGCAGCTTGGGCAACGAGTTCGGACAGGGTCGCGTCCGGGTCGGCAAGCCAGCGGGACGTGGCGCGCCGGGAGATCGCGATCGTCACGTCGATGAGGAAGCCGGCCTTGCCGGGCTCGACGCCGCGGCGCTCAAGGGCCTGCGCCAGCGCGTCGGCGATGGCGGCGAGCTTGATCAGGTCGCGCTCGGCCAGTGCCCGGTTGGCGGCGATCACCGCGGTGCGGCGCACCAGGAACTCACGCGAGCTGAAGACCTGGTCGGCGGTCCCCAGCGCGGCCAGTAGTGCCTCGATCGGGGTGAGGCCCGGGTCGGCCGCCTCCACCTGCGCGACGAGATGCGCCTCGAGCTCGTCGCCGGCGAAGAGGACTTCCCGTTTGTCGGCGAAGTAGCGGTAGAAGGAGCGCTCGGCCAGACCGGCCGCGCGCGCGATCTGCGCGACCGAGGTGCGCTCGAACCCTTGTGTCTCGAACAGCTCCAGCGCCGCGCGCTCGAGCCGGCCCTGTGCGTCGGACTCCCACCTTGGCATGCCCGTCAGGATAGGACAGCAGGTGCTGTCGCCTTCATGCTACCGTTGATGACAACATCTGCTGTCATCAACGGAGATCGTCATGAAGGCTCTTCAGTTCGACCAGTTCGGCTCCCCGGACGTGATCAAGCTCCGCGACGTCCCGGCACCGGAACCGGGACCCGGCCAGATCCGGATCGCCGTCCTGGCGTGCGGCCTGAACCCGGCTGACTGGGTGATCGTCGACGGCCTCTTCGGCGAGCAGCTGCCGCCGCTGCCGCGTGGGCTCGGTCTCGAGATCGCGGGCACTGTCGACGCGCTCGGCGAAGGTGTCGACGGCGTCGAGATCGGCGACCGGGTGTTCGGTCCGGCCACTTACGACGGTCCGACGGCAGGCGCCGCCGAGTACGCGCTGATGGCGGCCTGGGCGCGGATTCCCGAGGGCGTCTCCGCCGAGCAGGCCGCCGCGCTGCCGATGTCAGCCGAGACGGCGTGGCGCGCGCTCGACGACCTGGGCGTCCAACCGGGCGAGCTGCTGCTCGTCCACGGCGCGGGCACCACCGTCGGCGAGACGGCGGTGCGCTTCGCGCTGCACCGGGGGATCCGGGTGATCGCCACCGCCGGGCCGACCCGGGCCGGTGCCCTGGAAGAGCTCGGAGCCCGGGTGACCACCTACGGCGACGGCATGGCCGAGCGCGTCGCCGCACTGGCCGGAGGCCGTGTCGACCGTGCCCTGGACTCGGCCCCGACCGGCGGCCGGATCGACCGTCCCGGCCAGGCCGGCCCGGCCACCGGCGCCCTGCCGGCCCTGATCGGGCTGACCGGCGACCCCGACCGCGTCCTGACCGTCTCGGACTTCGCCGCCGCGGCCGAACTGGGCGTCCGGACCACCACCGAGATCCGCTACGACCTGCTGGGCGAGTTCGCCCGGCTGGCCGGCGAGGGCGTTCTGGCCGTACCGGTCGCCCGCACCTACCCGCTCGGCCAGATCCGGGAGGCGGCCGAACTCAGCCGCTCCCGTCGGGCCGGCGGCAAGCTGGTGCTTGTCCTGTGATCGGCTTGCTGCCCGGCCTGCTCGAAGGCAGATCGGCGGAGTTCCGGGCGACTGCCGCCGGGTTCAGGGTTTCGCCGAGCCGAGCGCCCGGCGCAGGTCCGCGGGATGCCGGATCCACAGGTCGACCGCCATCCCGTCGGGACGGGTCAGGGTCAGGCATCCCTGACTGCCCGGGCCCCAGAGCGACACGACCTTCGGCGACCACGACCGGTCCCAGGCGACCGGCCCCACGCCCCGGTTCCGGTCGCCTTTCCTTGGCTCCCACCGCAATCCGCCTCCGGCCAGCGACAGCCGGCCGAGCAGCTCACCGACCTCCTGCTGCCGCGAATGCCGGCCTGGCGCCTTGGCCCCCAGCTCCAGGGCGGCCGCGACCGGCAACTGCGCGGACCACGACGGCGCGGCACCGGACGCCCGCCGTCGCGCCTCGGCCTGCCTGTCGCGCCACACGACGAACGTGAACAAGGCGTACACCAGCACCAGAAGCCCGACCGGCACGGCCACCGCGGGAATCCAGCCCACCTTGAGCGCGAGCGACGCGGACAGGGCGGCCAAGAAGAGCAACCCGACGAGCGAACTCGCCCGGCGGCGTCGCTCACGTTCCCTGCCGTATTCGGTCATCACGCTTCCGTTCGGTCCGGGATCAGCAGACGATCGCTGGCCCGTCATACGGAGAATACGTGCGCGATGCCGGTGCGAAGCCCCAGCCGGCTGAGCGGGAGCCGCGCGCCACCCACCGCGGCGCGCGGCTCCACGCTGTTCAGCTCCCGGCGATCACACCCTCCGGGAAGGTTCCCACGAGGGAATCGGTCAGGTTCCCGATCGTGGACAGGGCCGCGGACATACCCGGGATCGGATCCTGGTTGCCGCCGAGGCCGGGCACCACGTTGCTCGCCTTCTGCAGGAGCGCGATGGCGGGCACGACCGCCGGCACGACCAGCGCGTTGACGGCCTTCGCGGCCAGGCTGGGCGCGGGGTTCGGCGGCGTGGGCACGGGGGCCGCCGAACCGGGGGCCGTGTTCTTCAGGGCGTCACCGGCTCCGACGTACTTGTCGGCGAAGTCGAGCATGCTCGCGTTGCTCTCCGGAGCGCTCTTCTCCAGTTGCAGATCGTGGGCGGTGTTCGGCACGACGTCGGCGACGACGGTCGCATGTGGACCGTAGAAGGGCCGCTCGAAGTCCGCCAGCGCCTGGGAATCGGAGCAGCTCGGGCCGAGCAGCCTGCAGATGAACGGGTCGTGCTGCCCGACGACCGCGAGGACCGGGATGTCGAGGGTCCGGTCCACGTTCAGCACGTTGTAGCCGGCCAGCGTGGCCAGCTCCACGAGGTTGCCGGTCTCCTTCAGCTGCTCGTCCTTCGCGATCGCGCCCGGGTCGGTCGAGGTCGTGTTGCCCAGGTAGAACCCGCCCCGGGTGCCGGGATAACTGGTCAGATAAGCGGCGACCCCACCCAAGTCGTACAAGAAGCAGACGACGTCGAAGCACTCGCTGCAGAACATGGTCCGAACGGAGCGGGCCAGGCGAAGAAGACTCTCGACGCTCCGCCCCATTCCGCACCGACCACACGCGTCAAGATGCGGGACCGCGCCGCTCCAACCCCAGCGCCTTACGAAGCTCGGCGGCTGAAATCAGCCGCCGACACCGCTCACGATGCCGCGCATCGGCCTGCCTCGCACGTCTCCTCAGCGCAGTTACGGTTGATCCGTCGCCGGGCCGGCCGGGGGCGATCCAGCGGTGTCCGCGGCGGCGGCGCGCGTCATCGGGATTCGGGCGACCGCCAGGACGGCAACGGCGCAGATGGCGATCATGACCAGCCAGGCGATGGCGATGCCGAGGCTCATCAGCCAGGTGAGCAGGAGCGGGGCGACCGCGCCGCCGACGCTCCAGGACAGTTGGTACGCGGCCATGTAGCGGCCGGTGGCGCCGGGGGGCGACAGCTCCGACAGCAGGGTGTTCAGGACCGGGTCCTGGGCCATCTCGGCGATGGTGAACACCACCAGGGCCAGGAACATCCCCGGGATGACCAGCCAGCCGGGGGCCGCGGCCATCAGCCACATCAGGCCGAACGACGCGCCCCACAACACGGCGGCCAGGCGCAGCACGGTGGCGTGGCTCAGGCCGCCGGCGGCGCGGGTGGTGACGGTTTGGGTGGTCGACACCAGGATCGTGTTCACCGTGAACAGCGCGCCGCCCACCCACGCGGGCTGGTGCAGTTCGGTGGTGACGTAGACGACCAGCAGGACCGTCAGCACGTTGGCGCACATGACAAACGCCAGGTTCACCCCGGTGACGGCGGCCAGGGCCCGGTCGCGCAGGAGCTGGCGGTAGCCGCCGAAGGGGTTGGTGGCGCCCTGCCTGGCAGTGGCGGCGGTGCCGACGACGTCCGGGTGCCGCCAGCGCACGACCAGGATCGCGGCGACGACGAAACTGACCGCGTTCAGCCCGGCGAAAGCCAGGTAGACCCACTTGCTGCCCAGGCCGATGGCGACCGCGCCGATCAGGCCGCCCAGGCCGAAGCCCGCGTTACGCGTCATCGACTGCAGGGCGAACCAGCTCGTCCGCCGCTCCGGTTCGATGACCGTGCCGACGAGGGTGCGGATCGCCGTCCAGAACGTGCTCTGCCCGACCCCGGCCACGAACGTCACCACGATCACCGACCACGCCGCGTCGGCGAAGAGGTAGCCGACGAAGGCGGACGCGCCCAGGAGGTTGCCCCAGATGAGGACGCGGCGGGCGCCGTAACGGTCGATGAGCGGGCCGACGACGATCGACATCGGGATGGCGAGCAGCCGCGCCACGGTGAGGCAGGCGCCGACCACGGTGAGCGGGAGCGTTGTGGTGTAGAGGAAGTACACGACGCCGAAGGGCATGAACAGGCCGGTGCCGACGCTGTCGACGGCCAGCGCGGCGACCAGGCCGCCGTGGCCGCGGATCGACGGCAGGGCCAGGCGGTCCGCCAGGGATCGGGTCATGGGTTTTCCTCGTGTGGTCGCTCGGGCGGTGGCTGCTTGATCGGGTGGAGTGGCTCCGGGCGGCCGGGAAGGGCGGCATCCCGCGGCCCGCACAAGGTCACGATCACCCCTCCTCTCCGTAAAGCCACTTCACCCGATCGATCATTTTTGTGCTATGGAAACAACTTCCGGCTGGAAACTCCTCCTAGGCCCGCTACACCACCGCCGGTGTGTAGTGCGCGGCGTCGTCGCCTTCCAGCAGGTAACTCTTCTTGCCGTCCAGGCCCACCGGGACGTCCCCGGCGATGGTGACCCGGTGCAGCATCCTGGGCTGGTCGTCGTAGTCGTCCGGGCCGTAGTGCTGGGTGTTGCGGTTGTCGAACAGCACGAGGTCACCAGGGTTCCACTTGATCCGCAACACGTTCTCCGGGCGGGAGATGTAGCGCTGCAGCATGTCCAGGACGGCCCGGGACTCGCTCATCGAGAGGCCGGCCACCTGCTGGGCGAAGCTGCTGATGAACAGCCCGGGCTCCCCCGACTCCGGGTGCACGCGCACCACCGGGTGAGCCGTCTTGTAGATCGTCGACAGGAACATCTTGCGGTACTCGTCCGCGCGATCGGTCTCCAGCAGCGGCTGCCCGGCGTCGTTGGTGTGCACCGCCCACAGCTTGTCCGCGAACTCCCGCAGGTCGCGGGGGAGGTCGAGGTACGCCGTCGCCTGGTTGGCGATGAGCGTGTTGCCGCCGTACGCGGGGATGACGATGCCGCGCAGGGTGCTGGCCTTCGGCGGGGTGCGCACGAACGTGCAGTCGGTGTGCCAGTGGTTGGCCCGGTGGTCCTCCCCGTCGATCGGGAGCACCTCGGGCTGTCCCTCCACCGACGGCACACCGGTCGGGTGCGCCTTGGTCAGCGCGCCGAAGCGGGCCGCGAAAGCCAGCTGGCTCTCGTCGTCGAGGTCGGCGCCGCGGAAGACCAGGGCCTTGTGCTGCAACAGCGCGGAGTTGAGGTCGGTGATGACGTCGGCGGGCAGTTCGGCGCCCAGGTCGACACCGACGACCTCCGCGCCGATGCGACCGCCGATGCGGATGACGTCGAAACCTGACACGGCTGGGGTCCTTTCTGTGGCGAGTCTGCCCGACCATGCTCGACGCGCGGGTATCCCCGCGTCGTGGGCCGGGCGTCCTGCGCGCACTGGGATCACGCGCGGGCACCCCGCAGCGCCGCCGCGCCCGCTTCCTCCAGCAGCATCAGGTCGCAGGACACCGTCGCGAAGGTGAAGCCCGCGGCGAGCCGCTTGGCCGCGGTGTCCGCGTCCGGGCAGTGCACGCCCCCGGCGATCCCGGCGGCAGCGGCGGCCGCGGCGACGGTCGCCAGTGCATCGTCGAGCCGGTCGGCGATGGCCGGGTCGCCGAAACCCGCGCCGCCCAACGCCAGCGACAGGTCGAACGGGCCGACCAGCACGCCGTCGAGGCCTTCCACCGCGCAGATCGCCTCGATGTCCGCCAGCGCCTCGGCAGTCTCGACCATCACGACGCACCCGACCCTGGCGTTGGCTTCGGCCGGGGTGCCCGCCGCGCGCGGCACCGGGCGCATCGGGCCGTAGCTGCGCTCGCCCACCGGGACGTACCGGCACGCGCGAACCGCGCGTTCGGCCTCGGCGGCGCTGTCGACCATCGGGACGACCACCGCCTCGGCGCCGAGGTCGAGCGCCCGGCCGATGGTCGCCGCGTCGTTGCCGGGCACCCGGACCAGGCCCGCGCCCGCGCCGCGGGCGGCGATGTGGGTCAGCATCGTCAGCCAGGACCGCTCGTCGACCAGTCCGTGCTGGCCGTCGACCAGGAGGAAGTCGAAACCCAGTCCTGCCAGCGATTCCGCGCCGATCGGGTTGTCGGTGACGAGCCAGGTGCCGATCAGCGGCCGCCGTTCGCGCAGGGCCGCGGCGAAGCCGGTCATGCCGATTCCCCCAATGACTCCCACATCGACAGGTAACGCTCGCCGGTGTCCGGGAAGACCGTGACCACGGTGCGCCCGGCGAACTCCGGCCGTCGCGCCACCGCCCGCGCGGCGTACGCGGCGGCACCGGCGGAGACGCCGGCGAAGACGCCCGCCGTGGCGGCCAGCTCCTTAGTGGACAGACCGGCGTCCTCATCGGACACCGTGATGATCTCGTCGATGCAGGCCACATCGGTGACCTCGGCGACGAAACCGGGGCCGATGCCCGGGATCCGGTGCGGGCTGTGCTCGCCGCCGGAGAGCACCGGCGAGGTGGCCGGCTCCACGGCGACCACGTGCACCTCGCGCCGTTCCTTGAGGTAGTGCGCGATCCCGGTCAGCGTCCCGCCGGTGCCGACCGTGCACACCAGCGCGTCGACCGCGCCGCCGGTCGCCTCCCACACCTCCGGCCCGGTGCTCTCGTAGTGCGCCACCGTGTTGACCGGGTTGAACGCCTGGTTGACCAGCCACGCCCCCGGGATCGACGCGGTGACCGCCTCGGCCCGCGCGATGGTGCCCGGCAGGCCTTCCTGGTACGGGGTCTGCACGATCTCGGCGCCGAACGCCCTGGCGATGCCGAGCCGCTCGACGGTAGCGTTGTCCGGCATCACGAGCACGTAGCGGTGCCCGCGTGAGGCGCACAGCCCGGCGAGCGCGATGCCCATGTTGCCCGAGGAGTACTCCACCACCGTGCCGCCCGCCGGGTCGAGCAGCCCGGTGCGCTCGGCCTCGAGCAGCATGTACAGCGCGGGGCGGTCCTTCACGCTGGACATCGGGTTGAACATCTCCAGCTTGGCCAGCAGCCGGGTGTCCGCCGGTACGTCCGGATAGGACAGCCGGACCATCGGCGTGCGGCCGACCAGGTCCTCGACTCGGGTGGCGACTCTGCGCTCGGGCGCGCGGTCATCGGGCATGTCCGGTCCCCTCGGTCATGCCCGCCAGGCGCGCCCGGCGGGCCGTGGGTTCTGCGGTGCCGTCGCCCAGTTTCAGCGCGCCGAGGAACCAGTCCTCGAGCAGCCCCATCCGCCGGACGCTCTCCGCGCGGGTGGGCGCGGCGATCACGAAGGTCACCAGGAAGTCGGCCGCGTAGGCGGCCGCCTCGAGCACCTGGCCCTCCCGGATGAACAGGTTCTGCTTGAGCACCCAGTCGAACGGCGGCTCGCCGGGCAGCGCCAGCACGGTGCCCGGCCGCTTGAGCAGGGCGAGCTGGCCGGTCAGCGTGGCCGGGGTGAGCCGCGGCGCGCCGGGGGTGAACGGCAGCGGGAGCCCGATCTGGGCGCGGATCCAGGCCTCGGTGGGGTCGAGGCCGAATAGCGCGCGCTGGATGTCGCGCTGCGCGGCGCCACCGGTGCGGCAGGCGATCTCGCCGAGCACCAGCCGGTCGTCGGGGGTGTGGAAGATCTCCGCGTGGAAGGCGAAGTCGCGCGGCGCGGGCAGCGCGGCGATCGAGCGGTCGGCGACGTCGAGCAGCCGGGGTGTCAGCGGGTCGCCGGCGTCGAGGGTGACGTCGTAGCGGCCCTTGAGGTCGCCCTGGAAGACCGCCAGCGCGTAGAGGTACTGCGACGGCCAGGCGTAGACGACCCGGCCGTCGATCACCAGACCGTCCACATGGCACATCGTGTCCGAGATGTAGTTCTCCACCATGAGGTTGCTGCGCCCGGTGCCGTGCAGGTCGCCGTCGTCGGCCAGGAAGCCGTCGAGCGCCTCCTGGGTCCGCAGGATCCGCACGCCGAACGACCCGGCCCCGTCGCGCGGCTTCACCACCACCGGGAAGCCGTGATTCTGGGCGAAGGTGATCAGGTCGAGCGCGCACTCCAGCACCTGGTACTCGGCCACCTCGACCCCGGCCGCGCGCACGGTGTCCTTCATCAATGGCTTGTCGCGGAAGGGAAACACGCTGTCGAAGCGCTGGCCGGGCAGGTCGAGAATCTCGCGTAGCCGGGCGGCCCGCTCCAGGTCCTGTTCCTGGGGCGCGATCACGTACCGCACGCCGTGTTCCCGGGCCAGCTGCAGCGCCCTGGCCTCGACACCGCCGCCCGCCTGGTAATCGCTGACGGCCTCCACGTGCGTGTAGCCGCTCTCCGGTCCGGGGAGCTCCTCGCCGAGCAGCTCGAGGTGCTCGCGGGAGGCCAGCAGGATCAGGCCGCCGTCGTAGTCGGAAAGCCAGCGGTCATACGGAGCGTCGCGCAGCGAGCCGCGCAGGTGCAGGATGAGCACGGTCATCCGGTCGCCTCCTGGTCCTCGGTGGGCAGTCCGGCCTGGCCGCGGGCGGCGGCCCGGGCCCCGTCGCGGGCCCAGGTGTCCACCGCGTCGACCAGCACCCCGTCATCGGAGCCGGCGACCTCGGCCACCGGCGGGCCGCCCGGCTCGGTGAGCGCGGCGAACGCGGCTCGCACGGCGGAGGCCGCGGCCGGCGCGGCGGTGGCCACGTCGGCCAGGGTGTAGCGCACGGTCTGGGCCGGCGCGCCCGCCTCGGCCAGCAGGTCGGGGGCGTAGCGCAAGTCCGGGGAAAACGCGGCGGCGGTGAACGCGGCGATCTCCGCCTCGCTGCCGAGCCGGGCGACCGTCGGCCAGCCCTCGGCCCGGCGGGACCGCACGCGCAGCGGGTAGCCCCAGCGGTGGGCGTACCAGAACAGGTCGGCGGCCCGGTCGACCGGGCCGCAGGCGACGGTGGGCACGCCCGCCCGGGACAGCAGCCCGCGCTGGGTGAGCAGGTCGACGCAGGCGATGGCGGCCGCGCGCCCCGGCCCCGGGAGCCCGAGGTGGTCGCGCAGGGCACCGGCGCGGACGGCGTCGGCGGGCGAGAGCGCGACGACGGCGGTGACCGGGAGGGTCAGCGCGGCCTGCTCCACCGTGCCCGCGGTGGCGTAGTCGGGGAACGTCCGTACCTCGGCGAACCCGTCGGCGCCCGGTTCGGCGCGGCCGGTGAACAGCACCAGGTCGTCTTCGGCGTCCCACAGCCAGTCCCGGTAGGGCGGCAGCGCGCCGGTGGACCGGTCCAGGATGAGCGTGGTCACGACCGCTCCTCGATGGTGACGGCCACCGCGTCGGCGATCAGCTCGGCGCACCGGCGGGCGGCGGCGTAGGAGTCCACACCGGACACCGCGACCAGCCCGAGCCGGTCGAAGTCGTCGCGCAGCGGACCGACCCGGTCGCCCACCTTGACGTAGGTCTCGGCGGCGATGACGTCCGGGCGGGCACGCAGTTCGTCCACACCGGACAGTCCGGTGACCACGCCGGCCGGGCCGTGCAGGAAGCGCACCGCGGCGCCGCCGGACGGGACCGGCCGCTCGGTGAGCTCCGGCACCAGCCCGAACGGCCAGCCCAGCGCGTAGGAGACCAGATCGACGCCGTACGCGGACTCGACCAGGTCCATGATCCGGTCACCGCCGCCGCGGTTGTGCCCCTCGATGACCACCGGGCCGTCCGGGCCGAGCCGGATCTCGGTGTGGCTCGGCCCGTCGCGCAGGCCGATCACGTCGAGGAAGTCGGTGGTGACCGCGACGATCTCGGCCTCCACGTCGGCGTCCACCCTGGCGGGCACGGTGTGGCCGAGTTCGGCGAAGTGGTCGGGCTCGATGTCCTTCTCGGTCACCGCGACCACCACGTGCCGGCCCGCGAAGCTGAACGACTCGACGCTGAACTCCGGGCCGTCGACGAACTGCTCCATGATGAACCCGTCGATGGTGAACAGCGCGGCGGGGCCGCGGTCGAGACCGCTCACCCGGGTCGCGGCGATCCAGGCCCACAGTTCCGCGGCGTCCTCGGGGCCGTCCACCCGCCGGACGCCGAAGCCGCCCGCGGTGTCGGTGGGCTTGACGATGAACGGGTACCCGTGGCCGGCGCCGAAGGTCCGCAGGCTCTCCTCATCGCGCACCAGGTCGAACCCGGTGGTGAACTTGAAACCGTTGGCCCGCAGGTGTTCGCGCATGGCGGCCTTGTCCAGCAGCAGGTGGCTCACCGCGTAGCCGGTGCCGCCGAGTCCGTAGGCGTCGTTGACCCGGCCCGCGGCCTCCAGGCCCGGGTCGGTCAGCGACAGCGCGGCGGCGAAGCCCCAGCGCTCGCGGGCGAACGCGGCCAGCGGTCCGGTGACGGACCAGTCGGTGTACTCGACCAGGAACAGCACGTCGGCCAGCCGCGCCTGCTCCGGTTCGAACTTGCTCTTGTGCTGCACCAGGACCACGTCCAGGCCCAGCGCCTTGGCCTTGCGCACGGCCTCGGTCGGGTGCCCGATGAGCAGCAGGGTGCGGTTCGGGTTCACAATCGGCTCCTCGCGGTCGATGGCACGGACTCCACGGTGCCGGAGCGCGGTCCACCCGTCGTGGGCCACCGATCCCGGCCGGGCTGGGATTTCAGCCCGCGGGCAGGCCGGCCAGCAGGTCGGTCTCGGTGATCCCCGGCCCCTGGCCCGCGCGGACGTACCACTCGGTGCCGAAGGCGAAGCGGAACACCTCGTCCGGCATGGCCAGGAAGACCGAGCGCTCGCCGATCTGGCTGGCGTGCGCGCGCAGGGCGCGGCGCTTCTGGCCGGTGTACTCGCGGACGTCGACCGCCGCGGTGATCTCCGCCTCCGGCTTGCCGAAGGCCTCGTCGTCGCGGGTCTCGCCGCCGGCGCGGCCGGGCACCTCGGCGCCCGCGGCGGCGCGGGCGGCGAAAGCCTTGCGCCCCTTGCGCATCCGGTCCCGGTTGACGGTCTGCTGGTAGACCCGCGCGGTCCCGGCGAGCTCGGCGGCGCGCAGGCCCACCCGGTGGACCTGAACGTGGTCGGGGTGCCCGTAGCCGCCGTGGTCGTCGTAGACGGTCAGCACCTCGGCCGACTCCTCGCGCAGGAGCACCGCCAGCCGCTCGGCCGCCTCGTCGACCGGGGCGGCGGCGAACGCGCGGGGGTGTGTGTTGGCGGGGTCGCCCGCCATGCCGGAATCGCGGTAGCCCAGGAACTCCACGCGGTGCACCCCGAGGACGCGCGCGGCCGCCTCGGTCTCGGCGACCCGGCGCCGCCACAGCGGCTCGCCCTCGGCCAGCACGCCGGGCACGGCCTCGCCCAGTTCACCGCGGGTGGCCACGACGAGCACGACCCGGTGGCCCTCGGCCGCGGCCCGGGCCAGCGTGCCGCCACAGCCGATGCTCTCGTCGTCGGGGTGGGCGTGGAAGGACAGCAGGGTGGCCACGGCTCAGCCCGCCTGCACCGAGCCCAGGCCCGCCACCTCGTCGAGCGGGTCGCGCCGGCCGCGGCTGAGATCGGACACCGTGCCCTCGCCCGCCGAGCCCTGGGCGGCGAGCAGGTAGCCGCGGCGCCAGACCGTGCAGATGGCCAGCCCGAGCGGCCGGATCCGCCGGCGCAGCCGCATGATCTGCAGGTCGAGCGCGTTGCGCTGCTCGGCGTTGCCGGGCAGGCAGTCCTGCAGCACCTCGCGCGGGACCAGCACGCCGAAGTCCTGGGCCAGCCGGGCCAGCACGCCGGTGCCGACCGGGGAGATCGCCACCGCGCGGCCGCCGTAGCGCAGCACCCCGCCCGCCTCGACGTGCGGGACGGCGTGCACGTCGGCCCGGGCGCGCAGCGCGGCGATCCGGGCCACCAGGTCGGCCTTGCTGACCGGCGGGCGGACCCAGTCCTCCTTGACGTCGGCGGTGATCGGGGGCTCGGCCTTGCCCTCCAGCACGAGCAGGCGCAGCGCGCCCTCCTCGCGGTACCGGTCGAGCACGCTCGCCTCGGCCGGCCAGCGCACCAGCTTCACGTCCTCCACTTGCACCGACACCCTCGACCACTCCCTCGCTCCGGACGGTCCCGTATCACGATTCACTGTACTCAATCATTCCATGGCCGCATCATTCATCCGTAGGAATCTTTTTTGCCCGCTATCATTCACCGATGGTGACTTCGGGTTACCATCAGCACGTGGTAGAGAAGACGACCGAGGTCCCGGCGACGCCCGGCACCGCGCGCCCCCACCAGCGCGGCGGTGCCACCTTCCTGCTCACCCAGCTGGGCACGCACGCGGCGGACCGGTTCGCCGCCCGCACCGCGGAGCTGGGCGTGAGCCCGCCGCAGATCGGGCTGCTCTGGTGGCTGCGGCAGTCCCCCGGGCAGAGCCAGCAGGCGCTGGCCCGGCAGTTCAACATCCAGCCCAGCCGGGTGGTCACCTTCGTCGACGAGCTGGAAGAGCAGGGGCTGGCCGTGCGCGGCAAGGACCCGTACGACCGGCGGGTGCGCACCGTCTCGCTCACCGAGCGCGGCGAGCGGACGATCGACGCGGTCGGGCGGGCGATGGGCGAGCACGAGGACGAGATCACCGCGCCGCTCTCCGCCGACGAGCGGCAGGTGCTGGTCGAACTGCTGGGCCGGCTCGCCGAGCACGCCGAGCTCGGCTCCGGCGTGCACCCCGGCTACCGCAACCTCTCCCCCAAGCACGGCCGCTGACCCTCAGCGCGGCGAGTCGCGCAGCGGCTTGGCGTTGGTCGCGCCCGCCTCGCTACCCGCTTTCGCCGCGGCCTCGCCGTCCGGCTTCCCGCCCGGTCCGCCGGGGCGCTGGGCCCGGCCCGCGCGCAGCAGCGCGAGCGCGGGCAGCACGGCCAGCGCGGCGGCGGCCAGCGGCAGCCAGAACGTCTCGGCGAACGCCGTCGCCAGACCGGGCCGGGCCGACGGCGCCGGCTGGCGGCCCAGCACCTCACCACCGCCGGGCACCAGCGCGGCCGCGCGGGACTGCAGGAACACCGCGAACAGCGCGGTGCCGAGCAGGCCGCCGATCCGCTGCACGATGTTGAGCACCGCCGTGGCGCCCGCCATCGCCTCGCGGCGCAGCGTGCGGTAAGCCGAGGACATCGCCGGGGTGATCGTCAGGCCGACGCCGAGCCCGACCACGAACAGCGCGGCCGACAGCACCACGTAGTCGGAGTCGAGGTCGTCGCGCACGAAGGCCAGGTAGCCGACCGCCATCAGGACCGCGCCGACCAGCACCGAGATGCCCGCCTTGCCCCGGTCGACCAGCCGGCCGCCGAGCTGCATCGACAACGCGGCGCCCACGCCCTGTGGCGCGGTCAGCAGGCCGGCCACGAGCGCGGGTTCACCGCGCAGGGTCTGGTAGTACAGCGGGAGCACGAACATCGCGCCGATCATCGACGCGCCGGAGAGGACGTTGACCAGGTTCGCGGCGGTGAACGAGCCGTCGGTGAACAGCTTGAGGTCCAGCAGCGGCGCCTCGGCTCGCAGGGCGTGCGCGATGAACGCCAGCAGCAGCACCGCGCCGAGGGCGAGCGCGATCGGCACCGTGACCGGCGTCGGCCCTGGCGAGACCATTGTGGACAGTCCGTAGACCAGCAGCGCCAGGCTGGGCGAGAGCAGCGCGAGACCCAGCAGGTCGACCTTGCGGCCGGCGCGGCCGGGGGTGTGCTCGATGAGCTTCATCGACAGCGGCAGCGCGATCAGCCCGATCGGGACGTTGATGAAGAAGATCCACCGCCAGGAGAACGAGTCGATCAGCGCGCCGCCGACCACCGGGCCCAGGATCGGGCCGAGCAGCAGCGGGATGCCGACCAGGCTCATCACCCGGCCGATCCGCTCGCGCCCGGCTGTGCTCGCCAGCAGCGCCTGCCCCGCGGGCAGCACCATGCCGCCGCCGAGCCCCTGCAGGACCCGGAACACGATCAGGCTCTCCACCGACCAGGACAGCCCGCAGAGCACCGAGCCGACCAGGAACAGCACCAGCGAGAACAGCCACAGCCGCTTCCCGCCGAAGCGCTCGGCGGCCCAGCCGGTCAGCGGGATCACCGCGGCGAGCGCGAGCAGGTAGGCGCTGGAGACCCACTGGATCGTCGACAGCGGCGCGTTGAACTGCTCGCCGAGCGCCCGGATGGCGACGCTGACGATCGTGGTGTCGAGCACCGTCATGATCGCGCCGAGGGCGACCACGCCCGCCACCACGAGCACATGGCGCTCCAGTGGCGGTGGCGCGGCCCGGTTGTCAGACATGGGGAACCTTCTCTCCGGTGACGGCGGACGCGACGCGGACGGCGCCTGGGGGTGTGCACAGCCCGCGACAGCCGCCGCCGACTGGGGGGACGGACGGCGGGAACGGGCCGGGTGGAACGCAGTCCGCGTCGCTGGACTGACGCTACGCAGCGCGATCGCCGGTGCGCACCACGCACATCGCCAGTCCCGCGACCGGTAGACTCGACAGTCATGATCCTGGGCCGGTCGCGCGAGCTAGCGGTGATCGGCCGGATGCTCGCCCGGGCGCGCTCGGCGCACGGATCCGGGCTGGTCCTGCGCGGCGAGGCGGGGATCGGGAAGTCCGCGCTGCTGACCGAGGCCGAGGCCTCGGCGGTGGCCGCCGGGATCCGGGTCCTGCGGGTGGTCGGCGTCGAGTCCGAGTCCACCCTCACCTACGCCGCGCTGCACCAGCTGCTGCTCCCGGTGCGCGAGCGGGTCGACCGGCTGCCCGGCCCGCAGGCCGACGCGCTGCGCACCGCGTTCGGGATCGCCGCCGGGCCGCCGACGCAGCCGTTCCTGGTCTCGGTCGCCGCGCTGACCCTGCTGTCCGACCTGGCGATGGAGACACCGCTGCTGATCGCGATCGACGACGCGCAGTGGTGCGACGCGGCGTCGCTGGACGCCTTCGCGTTCGTGGCGCGCCGGCTGGAGGCGGAGTCGATCGCACTGCTGCTGGCCATCCGGGACGGCGCCGGCCGTGATGTCGACGCCGCCGGGCTGGCCGAGTTGCGGCTGCGCGGCCTCGACGACGCCACGGCCGCGGAGCTGCTGGGTGACCGGGTCTCCCCCACGCTGCTGCCCGCGCTGGTGGGCAGCACGGGCGGTAATCCGCTCGCGCTGGTCGAGCTCGCCGACCGGCTGGGCGAGGCCGAAGAGCTGCCGCTGGCGGACCGGCTGGAACAGGCGTTCCTCGAGCGGGTGCGCCGGATCGGGCCGGACGCGGCGACGCTGCTGGTGGCCGCGGCCGCCGGGACCAGCGGGATCGCGGCGGTCGAGCGGGCGGCGGCGTACCTGGGGGTCGACCCGGCCGTGCTGCACTCTCCCGCGGTCGCCGACGTGCTTCGGTTCGAGGACGACGGGCTGGCCTTCCGGCACCCGTTGATGCTTTCGGCGGTGTACGGGTCGGCGCCGCCGGACGCGCTGCGCGCCGTGCACGACGCGCTGGCCCGGGCGCTGGCCGACGACCCCGAGCACGCCGAGCGGCGGACCTGGCACCGGGCGAAGGCGAGCGCGGGCCCGGACGAGGAGGTCGCCGCCGAACTGGAGCGGGCGGCGGGTGAAGCGCTGCACCGCTCGGGCTACCTCGCGGCGGCCGCGGCGATGGAGCGCGCGGCCGAGCTGACCGGCGAACCCGGCGAGCGGGCCCGGCGGTTGACCGGTGCGGCCGACGCCGCGTGGCGCGGCGGCGACACGACCGGGACGCTCGGCCTGCTGGACCGTGTGCACGCCGCGGGCCGGGTCGGGCTGGAGGCCCGCTATCTGCGCGGGTCGGTCGAACTGCGGGCGGGCTCGCCCGCCGAGGCGGTGGCGATCCTGGTGCCCGCGGCGCGCGACGCGGTGGCTGTCGACCCGGCGCTGGCGTTGCGGATCCTTTTGCTGGCAAGGGAAGCGGTGTTCACCGCGGCGCAGCCGGAGGCGATGGACGCGCTGGGGCAGACCCTGCGGCTGCTCCCGGACCTGGACCGGCCCGCCGACCGGCTGGTGGCCTTCCTGCTCGGGGCGTTCCTGCAGCCGCGCGCGGACGCCGAGCAGGCCGGCTCGGTCGCCGCCGCGCTCACCGAGGTCGAGGCCTCCGCGGACCCGGAGCTGCTGCTCGCGGCGGGCGGAATGGCTTGGGCGGTGGGCGAATACGGGCTCTCGACGCGGTTGCGCGGCCGCGCGGTCGCCCGGGCCCGGGCCATGGGCGCGGCCGGGACGCTGGCGCTGACGCTGGAGTACATCGTCCCGGACGAGATCAGCCGCGGCGACTACGCCGCCGCCGAAGCGCTGGCCGACGAGGGCCTGCGGCTGGCCGAGGAGACCGGGCGGCGCAACAGCGCGAGCCTGCACCTGGCCCTGCTCAGCACGGCGACCGGCCTGCGCGGCAAGGAGGCCGAGGCGGGGCGGATGGCCGAGCAGGCGCTGTCGGAGGCCGTCACCCGCAGGCTGGTGAAGGTGGCCGACGTGGCGCAGCGGTCGCTGGGGCTGCTGGCGCTGGCGGGGCGAAGACCGGAGGACGCGCTGGTGGCGTTCGAGAAGCTGGACGGTTCGGGCCTGGTGCCCGGCAGCCCGGTGATGGCGGTGAGCGCGGCGCCCGACCACATCGAGGCCGCCGTCCGCGCGGGCACCCCGGCGGTCGGCGAACGGCTGGTGGGGCGGTACCTGACGTGGGCCCGGGCGGTGGGCTCGGCCGAGCTGGGCGCGCTGGCCGCGCGGAGCCAGGCGTTGCTGGCGGGCTCGGCGGTGGAGGCGGAGAAGCACTACGCGGAGGCCTTGCGCCTGCACGCGCTGGCCGACCGCCCGTTCGACCACGCCCGGACGGAGCTGCTGTACGGGGAGTTCCTGCGCCGGGACCGGCAGCGGGCGCGGGCCCGGGGCTACCTGCGCTCCGCGATGGACGCCTTCACCCGGCTGGGCACGCCGGTGTGGGCGGAACGGGCCCGCACGGAGCTGCGCGCGGCGGGCGAGACGGTGGGCGGGGCGGCCCCGGGGCTGACCGAAGGCCTTACGCCCCAAGAACTCCAGGTCGCCCGCGCGGTGGCGCGCGGGGACACCAACCGCGAGGTGGCCGCAGAGCTGTTCATCAGCCCCCGCACGGTGGACTACCACCTTCGCAAGGTGTTCCGGAAGCTCGGCATCTCCTCGCGCCGCGACCTGATGAAGCTGGACCTCGGCGCGGAGTCCCGGTGACCGGTCGGGCGGGCCGGTGGCCGCGCCCGACCGGGTGCGTCACAGGTCCGCGGTGGGCGTGACGCGATCGGTGTGGATCAGCGCGTCGAACCAGTCGCGGGGGGTGCCGCCGGTCAGCCAGTACTGGTCGGCCGGGATGTCGGGGGCGGCCACCGAGCCGATGACCCGGGAGCGGGACTCGGTGTCCAGCCACGACCGCACCACGGGCGGTGCTTCCCCGGTCAGCGCGACCAGGTACGCCGGGTGGCCGACCAGCCCCAGCGGGGTCTCGGCGAAGTCGGCCGGCTGCGCGGGGGCCGGCACCACCCGGCGCTGGAACGGCGGGAGCCCCCAGCCGGAGACGACCTCGCCCCCGGTGAAGGTCAGCCCCAGCGAGACGTAGGCCGCGCCGAAGTGCTCGCTCAGGTGGTGGCCGGTCGGGACGAAGGTGATGATTCCCTTGGGGGGAATGGAGATCGTCACCTCCGGGGAGCGGACGCTGTGCGCCGTGGTGGACCAGTAGGCGATGCGGTGGCCGGTGTGCTCGTGCCACCAGCGCAGGTTGTCGGCCATGAAGCGGTCGCGGTAGCCGTCCTCGACCACGTGGTGGGTGTAGTGCTCGTAGAAGCCGGCGATCTGCCGGGTGTGCTGCACCGCCAGGTCGTGCGTCTGGTCGCCGGCGGTGCGCGGCAACGCCGTCACCAGTTCCAGCGCGGCTCGCGCGTGGGCGACCAGCGCCTCCTTGTCCTTGGCCTGGGTGAAGAACCAGCGCACGTGGTCGGGGCCGGCCGGGCGGATCGGGCCGAAGTGGGCCGCCAGCTCGGCGACCCGGTCCGGCGCGACCCGGCTGACGTGGTCGGCCACCAGGTCGTACACCGGCGCCCGGGTGTCGATCACCCCCACCCCGACGAACCGGACCCGTTCGGCGGCGGTCGCGTTGTAGGTCCGCAGCCACTCCACAGTGGACCGGGCTTCCCTGGTGCGCCAAGGCATCCCGAAGTCCGCGATCAGCGCGTCCAGGTCGCCCTCGCCACCGCCGATGTACTCGTCCACGGGCAGCGCGACGTCCCAGTCCTCCTCGGTGGCCAGCGTGCGGAAGCCCAGGTCCTCGACCAGGTACCGGACCACCGCCAGGGTGAGGGTGAACTGCTCGTGCGCGCCGTACACCGAGCCGCCGATGCCGACGATCGCGGCGTCGCCGACGATCTCGCGCAGCGGGGCCAGCGCGGGCAGCGCCGCCGCGGCGGAGGTGCCCGGCAGCGGGTGCGCGCGCTCGCTGATCCAGTCGGCGATCTCCTGGTCCTGGCGCGTGGTCATGTCCGTCATCGCTCCCCCTCAGACCAGTACCGTGGTGTAGCCGCCACCCGGGTTCTCCCGCAGCTGCGGGACTTCCCCGCCGACCGCGATCCCCCGGACGCCGGACAGGCCCGGCACCTGGACCGGGACCGACCGGCTCTCGGTCGTGCCGTCGCCCAGCTCGCCGTTGTCGTTGCAGCCCCACGCCCACACCGTGCCGTCGTCGAGGAGCGCGACGCTGTGGCCCGCGTCGCCCGGTTCGGCGTCCGAACCGCCGCCGACCGCGGCGACCGCGACCGCGCCGGTGGGCAGCTCGGTTTCGACCGGCAGCGCGCTGTTCTCGGTGCGGCCGTTGCCGAGCTGGCCCCGGTCGTTGAGGCCGAAGCCGCGCACGGTGCCGTCGAGCAGCAGCGCGAGCGTGTGGTGGTAGCCGCCCGCCAGTGACCGGACGCCGCTCAGCGCGTCGATCTTGGCCGGCGCGGCCCGGTGCGTGGTGGTGCCGTCGCCCAGCTGGCCGCAGTCGTTGAACCCCCAGGCCAGCACCCCGCCGTCGGGGAGCAGCGCGAGGCTCTGCCCGCCGCCCGCGGCCAGCGTGGCGACCTCGGGCAGGCCCTCGACCCTGGCCGGGACGAACCGGACCGGGTAGGTCTTGCCCATGTGCTCCTGGACGGCGTGCCCGGGCTTGACCGCGCCGGCGTCACCGAGCTGGCCGTAGTCGTCACGGCCCCAGGTCCACACCGAGCCGTCCTCGAGCAGCGCCAGGCTGTGGCCGCCGCCCGCGGCCACCTGCGTCGCCCGCCCCGGCAGTCCCTCGACCTGCACCGGCACCGGGCTGATCCGGTGCGCCGAGTCGCCGAGGCAGCCGAAGAAGCCGGCGCCCGCGGCCCAGACCGTGCCGTCGGCCAGCAGGAAGAGCGTGTGCCCGCCGCCGAGGGACACCGACGAGATCGGGCCGGGCACGGCGATCACCGGTGCCGGGCGGTCGCGGTTGTCGGTGCCGCCGGTCGAGGTCTGGCCGAAGATGTTGCGCCCCCAGGAGACCGCGGAACCGTCCTCGAGCACCGCGAGGAGGTGCCCGCTGCCCGCCTCCAGCTGCCGGACCGGGCTTGGAACGTCCACTTCGGACGGCCGGGAGCGGCTGCCGGTGCTGCCGTCGCCGAGCTGGCCGTTGGAGTTGTCCCCCCACGTGAACACGCTCATCGGATCCCCTTCTCACTGTCGGAGTCTTGCTCTTCTTCGCGCGGCCCTTCGTCGCCCCAAGGGCTCACGTCGGCGCGCAACTTGGTGTTGGGCAACAGCAGCGTGAGCACCACCGCGGCCAGCATCACCGGCACACCCGCCAGGAACACCACCCGCAGCGCGTCGGCGAACTGCTCGGCGAGGCCGGCGTGCAGCGCGCGCGGGTCGGTGTAGACGACCCGGTCCGCGCCGTTGATCCGGGCCGCCACCACGGCACCGAACACCGCGGCGCCGACCGACGAGCCGATCGTGCGGAAGAACGCCGCCTGCGCGGTGATCGTGCCCATGTGCTCACGCGGCACGGCGTTCTGCACGGCCACGATCAGCTTGGAGATCACCATGCCCATGCCGATGCCGAGCACCGCCTCCGCTCCCCACACCGCCCAGGTGCCGCTCTCGGCGGTCAGTGTGGAGAACAGGTAGAGGCTGATCGTCATGATGACCGACCCGGCCACCACCACCGGTTTCATCCGGCCCAGCACCGAGGCGATGAGCCAGCCGCTGATCCCGGAGCCGACCATGACCGCGATCATCAGCGGCAGCAGGTTGAGCCCGGCGGTGACCGGGTCCTGGCCCCGCACGACCTGCAGATAGATCGGCAGGAAGAAGTACCCGCCGATGATCGCGACGCCGACCAGGAAGGTGACCGCCATCGCCACGGCGACCTCGCGGCCGCGCAGCAATGCCAGTGGTACCAGCGGTTCCGGCGCGGTGCGCAGGCGCAGGACGAAGAGGACGGCCAGCACCAGGGTGGCGGCGAGGAGCGCGATGGTCGGCATCGACGTCCACTCCCCGCGCACGGTGGCCAGCACGAGCGTCGACACGCCCGCGCTGAGCAGGAGGGCGCCGAGGTAGTCCACGGTGTGGTCGCGGCGGGTGGCGGGCAGCTTGAGCAGGCCCGCCACGGCGATCAGCGCGAGCACGCCGATCGGCACGTTGACCAGGAAGGCCCACCGCCACGACACGTAGGCGGTGAACGCGCCGCCGACCAGCGGCCCGGCCAGCGAGGCCAGCGCGTACATCGCGCCGACCAGCCCCTGGATCTTGCCGATCTGCCGGGGCGGGACGACGCTGGAGCTGATGGTGAACGCCAGCACGACCAGTCCGCCCGCGCCGAGCCCTTGCACGGCGCGGAAAGCGATCATCTGGCCCATGTTCTGGCTCAGCCCCACCAGCAGCGACCCCACGGTGAACACCGCGATGGCCACCAGGTACATCGGCTTCGGGCCGTAGAGGTCGGCGAGCTTGCCGTACAACGCGGTCGACACCGTGGACGTCAGCAGGTACGCGGTGACGACCAGGGCGAAGTCGTCGAGCGAGCCCAGGTTGCCCACGATGGTGGGCAGCACGGTGCCCACGATGGTCTGGTCGAGCGCGGACAGCAGCTGCCCGGACAGCAGGACCACGAGCACGGTCCGCACCTGCCATCGGGTCAGCCCGCCCAAGCGCGCGACGCCGGTCTCGGTCATCGGTTCCCCCTTCATCGGCTCACGCCTCGACCGGCACGGCGGGCGCGCCTTCCACTACCTGGCGCCGCAACTGCTTCTTGTCGACCTTGCCCACGGCCGTGAGCGGCAGCTCGGCGAGCACGGCCAGCCGTTCGGGAATCTTGTACCGGGCCACCCCGCGCGCCGCGAACGCCGCTCGGATCTGGTGCAGGTCAAGGGAATGACCGGGGTGCAGCACCACACAGAGGCCGACCCGCTCGCCGAGGTCGGGGTCCGGGATCGGGATCACAGCGGCCCGGCGGACGGCGGGCAGCTCCAGTGCCAGGTCCTCCACCTCGGGCGCGGACACCTTCTCCCCGCCCCGGTTCACCAGGTCCTTGATCCGGGACAGCACCACGAAGTCGCCGCCCGGGGTGAGCTCGACGATGTCGCCCGTGCGGTACCAGCCGTCCGGGGTGAACGCGCGGGCGTTGTGCTCGGGCGCGCGGTAGTAGCCGCGCGGGGTGTAGGGCCCGCGGGTGAGCAGCTCGCCCGCGCGGCCGGGGCCGGCGTCGGCGCCCTCGTCGTCCACGACGCGGCACTCGTCGGCCGGGCTGATCGGCCGGCCCTGGGTGGTCGCGGCGACGTGCGGCGGGTCGTCGAGGCGGGTGTAGTTCAGCAGCCCCTCGGCCATCCCGTACACCTGCTGCACCTGGCAGCCCAGCGCTTCGGCCAGCACCACGGCGAACCCGGCCGGCAGCACCGACCCTCCTATCTGGACGGTCCGCAGGCTGGACAGGTCGTGCCCGGTGGTGCGCGCGGCCTCGGCCCAGCGCAGGCCGATGGCCACGACGAGCGGGCTGGTGGTCACCCGCTCCCGCTCGATGACGGCGAAGGCCACCTCGGGGCGGGGGGACCGGGTGAGCACCACCCGGCCGCCGGCCATCAGGGTGGCGAGCAGGCCGGGCGAGCCGAGCGGGAAGTTGTGCGCCACCGGCAGGGTCACCAGGAACACGGTGTCCTCGCCGAACCCGCAGACCTCACCGCTGCGCCGGGCGTTGTACTCGTAGTCGTCGTGCGTGCGCGGGATGATCTTCGGCGCACCGGTGGTCCCGCCGGAGAGCAGGAACAGCGCCACGTCGTCCGAGCGCACCCGCAGGGCGTCCAGCCGGGCCCGGCGGGCGGCGATGTCACCGCCGGCGACCATCAGGTCCCGCACGGCGTGATGTCCACTGTGGACTTCACCGTCCAGCACGAGCACCCGGCGGCCCGGCGCCTCGGCGGCCAGCTCCGCGGCGAGCGCCTGGTGGGAGAAGCCGCCCACCCGGTCGGGCACGGCGATCGCGCGGACCTCGGCCAGCTCGGCCAGGTAGCCCAGCTCGTGCCTGCGGTGCGCGGGCAGCGCCAGCACCGGAGCGACTCCGATGCGCAGGCAGGCCAGGAAGAACACCACCGACTCGGCGGTGTTCGGCAGCTGGGCCAGCGCGTTGTCCCCGTCGGCAAGGCCGAGCCCGAGCAGCCGCTCGGCGAGCGCGTCGACGGACTCGGCCAGTTCCCGGTAGCTGAACCGCTTCTCCCCGTCGACCACGGCGATCTTGTCCTGATAGGACTCCGCCCAGGTCCACACGTAGTCGCCCAGTGGGCGGCCACGCCAGTAGCCCGCGTCCCGGTAACGCCGCGCGTCCTCCTTCGGCCACGGCACGGTTCCCTCACGCTTCACGGCTGGTCTCCTTCCGGCTCGGGGTGCAACAGGTCACGCAGGTGCACCGCGATCGCCTGGGCCGAGGGCCGGTCCCAGAACAGCGTGGCGGGCAGGCTCACCCCGAACCGGCGCTCCAGCGCGATCCGGATCGACTGGGCCAGCACGGAGTCCACGCCCGCCTCGGCCAGCGCCCCGGCCGGGTCCAGCTCGGCGGCCGGGACCCGCAGCTCGGCGGCGATCACGGCGGCGACCTCGGTGCTGATGTCGGTGCGGCTGACAGTGGTGGGCGCGGCCCCGGAAACCCGGTGGGGGACCGACAGGCGGCGCAGCAGCGGCGGCCGCCGGGTCCCGGGCGCGTCGGCGACCGTGCGCAGGACCGCGACGTGCGCGGCACCCGCCGCCTGGGCCTGGTCCCAGGCGGTGAACGCCTCGGCCGCGGTGATGTCGCCGGTCCCCCGGGCGCGCAGCTCGGCGTCGGTCGCGGCGCTGGCGGTGGACATGCCCAGGCCGTGCCAGGACGTCCAGGCCAGGCTGAGCGTGTCGGCGGCGCCGCGGTGGGTGGCGAACGCGTCGAGGAACGCGTTCGCGGCGGCGTAGGCGGCCTGGCCGGGCAGCCCGAGCAACGGGCCCGCCGAGGAGAACAGCGCCAGGAAGTCGACCGTGCCGGGCGGGAACAGCTCGTGCAGCACCAGCGCGCCCGCGATCTTGGGCCGCATGACCCGGATCAGCGACAGCGCGTCGACCTCGGCCGCGAGCCGGCTGTCGAGCACCCCGGCCGCGTGCACGACGCCCCGGATCGGCGGCAGTCCCAGCTCGCTGCCGGAGAGCAGTTTCGCCTGCAGCCGGTCGGTCAGGTCCATGGCGATCGGCCGCACGGTGACCCCGGCCGCCTCCAGCTCGCGCACACAGGCGATCCGGGCGACCTCCTCGGCGTCGACGGCCTCGTCCCACAGCTCGCGCGGCGGCAGGCCGCGCCGGCCCACCAGGACCAGCCGGCGCGCGCCGCGTTCGACCAGCCGGCGGGCGACTTCACGGCCGAGCGCGCCGAGCCCGCCGGTGATCAGGTACGTGCTGTCCGCCCGGCAGGTCAGCGGGGTCGCCGGGGTGGTGACCGGGACCAGCTCGGGGGTGAGCACCTGGCCTGCGCGCGGGGCGAGCAGGTCGGGGGCCGGGCCGGTGCGGAAGAGGTCGAGCAGGCCGGCCGCGTCGGCGTCCGGGGGCAGGTCGACGAGGCCGCCCCAGAAGTCGGCGTGCTCGCCCGCCAGCACCCTGGCCACGCCCCACAGCGACGAGTGGCTGAGCGCGCCCGGGGTGTCGGCCTCCAGGACTCCCCTGGTCAGGCACCACAGCGAGGGCCGGTGCGCAGGGTCCAGCCGGGCCAGCCGGGCGGCGGCGCGCAACAGCAGCCAGGAGGACTGGAACGCGCTCACCCCGACGTGCGGGCCCGCGCCGGGGGCGACCAGGACGACGGTGCCGGGGGTGAGGTCGCGCAGGTCCTCGGGGTGGGCGGCCCAGCGGGTCGGCACGGCGAACGCGGTGCGCGGCGGCGGGGTCTCGCCGTGCAGGACCACAACCTGGTCGACCTGCGCGGTGCCGGTCAGCTCGGTGCGGACCCAGTCGACGCGGTGGACCAGCTCGCGCGAGCGGGGCTCGGTGACCGGCTCGCCGTAGCGGAGGCCGGTCAGCTCGGCGAAGACCGTGCGGCCGTCGGAGATCTGGATGTCCACTGTGCCCGGTGCGGTGACGCGGGCGGTGACCTCGACTTCGGCGGGCAGGTCGGTGCTGGACACCGCGACCCCGCGGATGTGCGCTGGCATCCGCAGGGCCACGGCAGTTCCGGGGGGCCCGGTGGTCTCGGTGACGGCCGCGAGGGAGAGCGCGGCGTCGAGCGCGGAGACGAACCGGGCGCCGGGGTCGAGCCGGACCCGGGCCCGGCTGCCTTCGCCGCCGCTCTCGAGTTCCGTCAGGCGCCAGGGAAAGCCCATGGCGGCGACGCCGAGTTCGGCGAGCCGGGTGACGACCTGGCCCGGGTCGCCGGGGGTCCCGGAGAGGTCCCGCCGGGGGCCGGGGGTGGCGCGGGCGACGGCCGCGGTGGTGTGGGTGAGCCAGTCGTCGGCGGTGCCGCTGCTCAGCCGCAGGGTGGGTCCGGTGTGGACGACCTGGATCTCGCGGTCCGCCGCGACCGGGACGGGGGTGCGCAGGGTGACGTCGGCCAGCGCGGGACGACCCGAGGCCTTGAGGAAGGTGTTGAGCAGGACCGCGGCGGGCACGATCTCCACGCCGAGCACCGGGTGCCGGCCCGGGTACGGGCGGGTGTCGAGGTCGAGCCGGGTGCGCCAGACCGTGGTCGGGGCCGGGCCGTGGACGGTGTCGCGGCGGCCGAGCAGGTCGTGCCGGGCCGGGTCGTGCCCGGCGGAGTCCGGCCGGTGGCCGGTGAAGGCGACCCGGAGCTCGCGGTGCTGCCACGGGTAGGGCGGCAGGGTGGTGGGACCGCCGTCGGGCTGGGCGGCCGTCCAGTCGACCGGGACGCCCGCACAGTGCAGCTTGCCGAGGTTGGCCAGGAAGGTCGCGCGTTCCGGGCGGCCCCGGCGCAGCGTGTGCGCGACGGTCACCTCGCGGTCGGTCTCGGTGATCGAGTGCGTGAGGACCGGGTGCGGGGAGACCTCGACGAAGAGGTCGTGGCCATCGGCGATCGCGGCCTCGACCGCCTGCCGGAAACGCACCGGCCGGCCGAGGTTGGCCGCCCAGTAGGCGCCGTCGCGGCGGCCGGTTTCGCGGGCGTCGTCGGAAGTGCTGCTGTAGAGCGGAATTTCGGGCACACCGGGCCGCAGGTCGGCGGCGGCGCGGGCGAGGCGGTCAAGCAGCGGGCGCACGTGCGGGCTGTGGAAGGCGATGTCGGCGGCGACCCGGCGGGCCAGGCCCGCCCGGACGAGCGCGTCTACGGCGTCCGGGCCGCCCGCGACCACAGTGGACATCGGTGCGGCGTCGATGGCGGGGAAGACTCCCGGCAGGTCCGCGCAGTCCACGAAGGACCGTGGGACGACGGCCATCGCGCCGGTGCCCGCCACCTCGCGCAGCAGCGCGGACCGGCGGCAGATCAGCCGGGCGCCGTCGGTCTCGGTGAGCGCGCCCGCGACCACGGCGGCGGCGATCTCGCCGACCGAATGGCCGATGACCGCGGCGGGCCGCACACCGTGCCGGGCCCAAACCGCGGCGAGGCCCAGCTGGGCGACGAAAATCGCCATCTGCGTGTCGGGCGTGTCGGCGCCCGCCTCGGCCAGCAGGCGCGCGGGCGGCTTGGCACCCTCCTCGGCGAAGATCGGGGCGAGGCGCTCGAGGGTGCCGGCGAAGGCCGGTTCGGTGCGGGCGAGTTCACCCGCCATGTGCGGCCACTGGGAACCGTGGCCGGAGAAGACGAAGACGGGCGCGGTGTCGCGCGCCTTCACCGGGTCGAGGAAGCCGAGCCGGTCGGCCAGGTCCGCGCGGTCGGTGGCGACCACGGTGGCGCGCCAGGGCAGGTGGTCGCGGCGGTGCGCCAGGGTGTGCGCGATGTCGGCGAGCGGGGCGGTGGACCCGGCGAGCCGGGCGGCGGTGGCGTGGACCGCCTCGGCGGTCGCGGCGGACAGCGCGTAGAGGCGGGGACCGTCCGTTGTGGACTTTTGGTGCCGGGGCCCGCCCTCCAGGACGACGTGCGCGATCGTGCCGCCGTAGCCGTAGCCGGACACCCCGGCCACGCGCGGGCCCGCCCAGGGCATGAGCCGGTCCACGACGCGCAAACCGTTGGTGCGCCAGGGGATGTCGGGGTTGGGGGCGTCGAAGTGCGGCGTCGGCGGGATGGTGCCGTGCCGCAGGGCGAGGATCGCCTTGATCACGCCCGCGACGCCGGACGCGGCCTCCAGGTGCCCGATGTTGCCCTTGACCGAGCCGATCGGGCACGGGTTCCCGGGCCGGCCGTAGACCGCGGCGAGCGCGGCGGCTTCGATCGGGTCGCCGACCCGGGTGCCGGTGCCGTGCGCCTCGACGTAGCCGACCTCGGCCGGGGTGGTGCCCGCCGCGGCGAGGGCGGTGCGCAACAGGTGCTCCTGCGCCTCGGCGCTGGGGGCCATGATGCCGTCGGTGCGGCCGTCCTGGCGCACCGCGCTGCCGCGGATGACCGCGTGCACGCGGTCCCCGTCGCGCAGCGCGTCGTCGAGGCGTTTGAGGACGAGCAGCCCGGCACCCTCGCCCCGCCCGTAACCGTCGGCACCCGCGGCGAACGGCCTGCTGCGGCCGCTGGGCGAAAGCGCGCCCGCGGCGGCCATCACGGCGGTGAGGCCGGGGCCGAGCATGAGCATGACCCCGCCGGTGATCGCGAGCGGGATCTCCCCGGCGCGCAGGGCCTGGCAGGCGAGGTGGATCGCGGTGAGCGACGCCGAGCACGCGGTGTCGACCGCGGCGCTCGGACCGCGCAGGTCCAGCGCGTGCGACACGCGGTTGGGGATGGCGCAGAGCGAGGACCCGATGCCGGAGAAGGCCTCCACCCGGGGCAGGTCGGCCAGCAGCTCACGGCCGTGGTCGTCGCTGTTGACCCCGATGTACACGCCGCTGTCGCCGCCGGCGAGGGTGCCCGCCGGGATGCCCGCGTCGGCCAGCGCCTCCCAGGCGAGTTCGAGGACCACGCGCTGCTGCGGGTCCATCAGGGCGGCCTCGCGCGGCGAGAGGCCGAAGAAGGGGGCGTCGAACCCGTGCACGTCCGGCCGGAACCCGCCCACTGCGGGCACCCGGTCGAGGCCGGCCACGTCGGTCCACCGGCCCGCGGGGAGCTCGCCGGCCGCGTCGCCGCCGGCGCACAACAGGTCCCACAGCTCGTCGGGCGAGTCGACCGGCCCCGGGAACCGGCAGGCCATGCCGACCACGGCGACCGGCGACCCGGGACGGGTGCTGGGCGGTCGGCTCACGCTGGCACCCCTTCCGCACTAGGTTCGGTACGAGAAGGGTTCCGCTCCGGCCATCCCGGCCGAATCCGCCTGCGGTCCCGAAACCGCTGGGAACCAACCCCGGCCCACCCGGGTCGCCCGCCCATTGCGGCGCCCGGCGCCCGGTCCCTAGTTTCGGCTGGACACCAGTACCGAAATCGCGGTCGTGGGAGGAAAAATGCAGGTGCGCTCAACCACCGACATCGACCGGTTCCGGGCTGAAGTCGGCCCGTGGCTGCTGCGCAAGCCGGTCGAGAACAACGTGCTGCTCTACCACACTTACGACCCCTCGGGCGATCTCCCGGGAGACGCCCCGGCCCACCCGCGCTGGGTCGTGGACCCGGCGGGCGCGGTCGTCGGGGCGGCGTGGGTGCACGCCCCGTACCGCCCCACGATCACCGATATGCCCGCCGAAGCGGCGGCAGCCCTGGCCGAGGACCTGGCCAAGCAGGAACCCTGGATCCCCGGCGTCAACGGCCCCGCCGAAGCCGCCGAAGCCTTCGCCACCCGCTGGGCCGATCTCACCGGCAAGACCGCGAACCGCGAACGCGACCAGTGGCTGATGGTCTGCACCAACGCCAACCGGATCGACCAGACGACGGGCACCCCCCGCCTCGGCCGCCCCGACGAGGTGGACACGGTGGCCGGCTGGTTCGCCGACACCATGCGGCACAGCGGCATGGCCCCCGACGACGTCCTCCGCTACACCCACCACATGGTGGCCGACCAGGTCGAGGGCTCCCGGCTGATCGTGTGGGAGGACAAGGGTTCCGTGGTCGGCGCCTCCGGCCGGGCCCGGCCGATCGGCGGGGTCGTCCGGCCGTCGGGGGTCTTCATCCACCCGGACCACCGGGCCGGCGGCTACGCGGCGGCGCTGCTCGGCGAGACCACGGCGCGGGCGCTGGAGGAGGGGGCGGATGCCTGCACGTGCATCCACTTCCTGGAGTACGCCCCGATGCAGGCGGTGGTCGAGAAGGTCGGCTACCACCACGTCCAGGACCTGACCGAATACCGCTTCGCCTGAGTCCCCTGCCGGATAAGGAAACGGCCCGCCTGGTGAGGCGGGCCGTTTCCTTGTCCGGCGCTAAGACGGAGCAGCGTCAGGCGCGCGGCGGGCCCAGTACCTTGCCGCCGTACTGCTCGACCGAGGCGATCACGGCACCGAAGTCCGGGAAGTCGGCCGGGTTGAACTCGGGGATCTCCAAGGTCTCGGCGGGCTTGCCGGTGTCGAAGAACCAGCCGTCGAAGCCGCCGGGGGTGCCCAGGACCAGCCAGCGGGCCTCGGCGGACTCGACCTTGTAGGAGTGGGCGAGCCCGCGCGGGGAGAAGACCGTGCCGCCGGGACCGGGGCGATGCATGACGCCGTCGATCTCGATGCTCAGCTCGCCCTCCAGCACGTGGAAGGTCTCGTCCTCGCGGGTGTGGACGTGGACCGGGGACGCGTAGCCCTGGCGGGAGGTCTGCTCGGCCAGCCAGTACTGGTTGCCGGTGTCGGCGCTGGTGGCCTTGAAGACCATCAAGGCACCCATGTGCCAGACCGCGCGCCCCTGCTCCGGGGCCAGGCAGAACGGCTTGACGTCGGACATGTGCGGCACTTCCTCTCCACGAGTCGATACCGGCGAGCCTCCCGCGCGCGCGGTCCCGGCGTCGTGGGCCTGCGGTCCCGGGCGGGCAGGAAGGGGGCCCGGCGCTGGGAGCGCCACCGGTGGGCGCGGGCGGGCGCTGTCAGGCTCGCGACCAGCAGGGACAACGGGAAAGCGAGCCGCCGCGACCACCTGCGCACGGTCCGCGGCGGAGGCGAGATCGTGGTCCTTCCCGGATCTGTCGGCCGGGTTCCCTGCCCGGGCCCGCGGGACCGCAGACCCACGACGGCGGGATGCGCCACCGGCGACGATCGCCGGACAGTGGCAACCGGTACAGGAGGCGTGGATGTCGGCCGAGGACAACATGAAGCTCGTGCGTTTCATCACCGAGCGCGGGCTCAACGAGGGTGACGTGAGCTTCATCGACGAGGTGTTCGCCGCGGACTACGTGGTGCATGCGCGGGACCTGGACCTGCCACCGGGGCCGGGGGCGTTCCAGGCGGCGGTGGAGTTCTGGCGGCGGTCGTTCCCGGACTTCCACTGCACCATCGAGCACATGATCGCCGACGGCGAGTACGTCGCGCACCGGTTCAGCACCACCGGGACGCACACCGGCGCGCTGGGCGAGATGCCGCCGACCGGCAAGGCGTTCCAGGTGTCCGGTGTGGACATGCACCGGGTGGTGGACGGCAAGGTGGTGGAGTCGTGGATCAGTGACGACTTCCCCCGCATCCTGATCGAGATCGGCGTCCTCAATCCCGCGGGCGGCCCGCCCGGCGGTCACGGCGGCCCGCCCAGCGGCCGGCCGGGGGCCTGAAGCCGTGGGCGCCCAGCGGATCGGGTTCCTCGGCCTCGGCGCGATGGGCTCGGGGATGGCGAAACGCTTGCTGGCGGCCGGTTTCCCGGTTTCGGTGTACAACCGGACGACGGCGAAGGCCCAGGCACTGGCCGAGCACGGCGCGGTGGTGGCCCCGAGCCCGGGCGAGGCGGTGGCCGGCGCCGACGTCGTGCTGCTGAGCCTGGCGACCGCCGAGGTGGTCGAGGAGCTGCTGTTCACCTCCGGCGCGCTGGCGCGGGCCGGGGCCGGGGCGGTGGTCGCGGACATGAGCACGGTCTCCCCCGCCGCCGCCCAGGCCTCGGCCGCGCGGGTGCGGGCCGCGGGCTTCGGCGCGCTGGACGCCTGCGTGCTGGGCAACGCCCGGCATGCCGGGGACGGCGAGCTGCGCTTCATGATCGGCGGTGACGAGTCCGATGTGGACAAAGCGCGGCCGGTGCTGGAGGTGCTGGCCAAGGAGATCGTCCACCTGGGACCGAACGGCAAGGGCGCCACCGCCAAGATCGCGCTGAACCTGATCATGGGCGTGCAGATGCAGGTGCTGGCCGAGGCGGTGGTGCTCGGCGAAGCCGCGGGCCTCCCGCGCGGCCGGCTGATCGAGATGATCGCGGCCAGCGGTTACAGCTCGCCGGTGATGCGCTTCAAGAGCGGCGTGATGGCCCGGCGCGCGTTCGACCGCCCGGACTTCCGGCTGTCCCTGATGCGCAAGGACCTGCGGCTGGCGATGGACCAGGCCGCGGACCTGGGCGTGTCACTGCCCGCGACCGCGGCCAGCCTCGAGGTGCTGACCGCCGCGGTCGAAGCGGGCCACGGCGAGCTCGACTGCGCGGCCATCCTGCTCCAGGTCGAGCACGGCTGAGCTGCCCCGCCCCTCGGAGGAACCCATGCGCCTGCTGGCCGACCTGCGCCTCATCGCGCGCAACACCGGCTGCGGACCGGTGGCGGCTCTGCTGCACCCCTCCGTCCCCGCGCTGCTGGCCTACCGGCTCGCCCACCGCCTGCACCCGCGCCACCGTCACACGGCGCGGGTGCTGAGCGCGGTGGGCCGGCTGGCCTCCGGCGGCATCGAGATCCACCCGGGCGCCGCGGTCGGCGAACGGCTGTTCCTGGCGCACGGCACCGGCATCGTGGTCGGCGAAACCGCCCGGATCGGCGACGACGTCACCCTGGGCCCGCAGGTGACCCTCGGCGCGGTGGGCTGGTGGCGGGACAACAACCGCCCGCCCGGCGCCGCCCGCCACCCCACCGTGGGCGACCGGGTGTGGATCGGCCCGAACGCGACAATCCTGGGCCCGGTGACCATCGGCGACGACGTGGTGATCGGGCCGCACTCCCTGGTGACCACCGACATCGCCGCGGGCGCCGAGGTCAGCGCCGAGACCGCGTTCTCGCTCTAGCGCCTTTTCGGCCGGACGCCGTCAAGGCCTCCTTCACCGCGTCCTACGCGGGTAAGGAGGCCTTGACGGCGTTCAACGCGGACCTGAGCGAGGATCCGTTCAGGCGTCCACCGCGACGCGGACCGCGCGGGAGCCGATTCGGCCGCGCGGCTTGTACACCGAGAGCGCGGTGATCAGCACCAATTTCACCAGCTGCGCGACCAGGCCGCCCAGCACCAGCCACCCGGTGAGCCCGGGGGCGGCCCCGGTCTCCACCGCGGTGACCAGGTCGCCGGTCCAGGGCAGCAGCAGGAACAGGGCGAAACCGCCGGTGACGAGCAGGAGCCCCAGCTTCTTGATCACCCAGGTGTGCCGCAGCAGCCCCCACGGAGTCAGCAGCGCCACCGTCACCCCGGTCACCAGGGCGAGCGCCAGCCCGGGCAGCGCGACCGCGAGCAGGCACAGCCGCAGCACGTGCGCGGCCTCGATATCCGAGCCGGAGACCGCGATCGCCGCGAGCACGAGCATCACCGCGGTGATGCCCACGCTCACGGTCGACCCCAGCACGTGCAGTGTGACCAGGCCCTTGCGCCTGGCGCTCACCGCTTCCCCGTGAGCGTCACCACCGCGCGGTGCAGGGCACCGTCGTCGAGGTGGCCGACCACGTACCCGGCCAGGTCGGCCAGCGCCACCGGCCGCTCCGGCCCGCGGACGCTGCCCGGCACGGCGTCGAACGCCCCCGAGGCCGGGCGGCCGGTCAGCCGCGCGGTGCGCACGACCGTCCAGTCCAGGTCGCTGAGACCCAGCTCGTCCTCCATCCGCTCCAGGTCCAGGAACGGGTTGCGGTTGAGCTTGTGCCAGAAGAACCGCAGCGCCGCCTTGCGGACCAGCGTGGCGTCCCGGCCGATGTGCACGGCACTGGGCGAGACGGCGATGACCCGCTTGATCCCGTACCCGGCGGCCGCTTTGACCACATTGGACATACCGGTGCTGCGCACCACCGTCGTCGAGCGGCCCGGCCGGCCGACCAGGAACACCACGGCGTCCACGCCGTCGAGCACCGACAGCGAGTCCAGGTCCATCACGTCGGCCTGGTGCTCGGTGTACCTCTCGTGCCGCACCTGGTCCGCGCGCGGGCGGCGGGCGAGCGCGACGACCTCGTGCCCCTCCGCCAGTGCGCGGTCCACCACCACCCGGCCGAGCCGGCCGGTCGCGCCAAGAACTGCTACCCGCATCTCAATCCCCCCTCAGGCGATCTGACCGAAGAACGCGGCGATGTACGCGACAACGGCCGCGATGGCGCCGTAGGTGCGGACCTCGTGCGCGATGTACCAGCGGAAGCGCTTGCGGCCCCAGTCGGCGGCCACCCGCTCCGGGCTCCACTTCTCGATCTGCCGCCAGATCGGCCGGTTGAACCCCTCGGAGGTCAGCCCGACCACGACCATGCAGACCGATCCGAGCACGAACAGCGTGGCGACCAGCGGCGAGCCGACCAGGAACGCCGCCCACACGCCCAGCCCGGCCGCGATCACCCCGTTCCACACCGCGATCGGGTGGAACACGTGCATGTCGATGAGCTGGCAGACGGTGACGTAACGGTCGTAGGGCAGTGAGTTCAGCATCGGCAGGATGGACGTCTTCATGATCCACAGCGTGCCGAGCTGGACGCCAGAGGAGGCCAGCACGCACAGCGTCAGGATGGCGGTCGTTCCGTTCATGGCGATTCCTCCAACACGGTCGGGCGCTCGGCCCGGCGGGGTGCGCGCCGCGCGGTCTGGGCATGGACGGTGAAGCGCAGCGAGCGCGCCTCGGTCATGCACTCGCGCATCGGCTTCACCAGGGTGCGGTGGTCCGGGCTGGCCTCCCAGGCCTCGAACGCGGCCAGCGACTCCCACTCGCTGGTGATCAGCCACTGCTCCGGGTCGCCGGAGGCCTGGCAGACCTGGTCGACCAGGTGTCCGGGCACCCCCTCGGCGACCTCGTAGCGGATCTTGTCGTAGGCGGCCAGGAAGTCCTCGGTGCGCTCCCGCGGCACGCGGATGAGGAACACCACCCTGGCCTTGGCCTTGGTTTCCACGGTCGTCATGCGGCCTCCTCGATCCGGTCACGGTGGGCCCGCAGCACCACCGAGCTGTTGTAGCCGTCGAAGCCGCGCGCACCGAGCAGCACGGTGTCCACATCGGACTCCCGGGTGGCGGTGACGAAGTCCAGCTCGCAGCCCGGCGCCGGGGTGTCGGTGCCGCTGGACACCGGCAGCGCCCCGGTGCGGATGGCGATCAGCGCGGTAGCGGCGTCCAGTGCGCTGCCGCCCTGGTAGAGCCGCCCGGTGAGCGGCTTGCTGGTGGTCACCGGCACCCCGCCGGGGCCGAAGACCTCGGTGATCGCCGCGGCCTCGGCCAGGTCGGCGGCGGGCACCCCGACCGCGTCCGGGATCACCGCGTCGACCTCACCCGGTTCGACCCCGGCGCGCTCGAGCGCCAGCCGCATCGCCCGGGTGTACTGCCGCGTGGGGACGGCCGAGGCCGCCGCGGTGTGCGCGCCGTCGTGGGTGGCCGCGCAGCCCGCGATCTCGCCGTAGATCACCGGGGCACCGCGGCGCAGCGCGTGCTCGAGGTCCTCGACCACGAACACCGCCCCACCCTCCCCCGGCACGTAGCCGGCGGCGTCGGCGTCGAAGGGCCGGTAGGCACGCTCGGGGTCGGTGCCCGAGCTGAGCCGCCCGTTACGGATCTGGCAGGCCAGCGCGTACGGGCTCAGTGGCGCCTCCAGCCCGCCCGCGAGCACCACCGGAGTGCCCCGGCTCACCAGCCGGGCCGCGTGCGCCAGGCTGTCGAGGCCGCCGGCGCTCTCGGCGACCAGCACGTTGCTCGGCCCCTTCGCCTGGTGCCGGATGGAGAGCTGGCCGACGGTCGCGGCGTAGAACCACGCGATCGACTGGTACGCCCCGACCGTGCGGCCGGGCTGGCTCCACAGCCGCTGCAGCTCGCGCTGCCCGAACTGGTTGCCGCCCGAGGAGCTGGCCAGCACCACCGAGACGTCATAGGGGTCCATTGTGGACAGGTCCAGCGCGGCGTCGGCGATGGCCTGCTCGGCGGCGTCGAAGCCGAGCCAGGTCCAGCGGTCGGTCTGCACGAGCAGCCGCCCGTCCACCCGGCCGCGCGGATCGAACCCGCGCACCTCGCCCGCGAGCGTGGTCGGGTAGCCGGAGGCGTCGAACAGGCTGATCGGCCCGACCCGCGAGGTCCCGGTGCTGACCGTTTCCCAGTGCTCGCCGGCCCCGGTCCCGCTCGGCGCCAGCACCCCGATACCGGTGATCACCGCCGTCATCGGACCGCCTCCCCGACCTTGGCGAACACCATCGCCGACTGGAACCCGCCGAACCCGCTGCCGACCGAGAGCGCCACGTCCACCGGCAGTTCACGCGCGGTGTTGGGGGTGTAGTCCAGGTCGCACTCGGGGTCCCGGGTGGCCCAGTTCGCCGTCGGCGGCACGGTGTCGTCCTGGATGGCCAGCGCGCAGGCGGCCATCTCCAGCGCGCCGATCGCGCCCAGCGAGTGCCCGATCATCGACTTGATCGAGCTGATCGGCACGCCGTAGGCGGCCGGTCCGAGCGAGCGCTTGAACGCCGCGGTCTCGTGCCGGTCGTTCTGCCGGGTGCCGGAGCCGTGCGCGCAGATGTAGGAGACGTCCGCGGCGTTGTGCCGGCCCTGGCGCATGGCGTCGTCGATCGCCCGCGACATCTCGGCCCCGTCCGGGCGCAGGCCGGTCATGTGGAAACCGTTGCTGCGCGCGGCATAACCGGTGACCTCGCAGTAGATCGGCGCCCCCCGCTTGCGCGCGTGCTCCAGCTCCTCGAAGACCAGCACCGCGCCGCCCTCGCCGAGCACGAACCCAGTCCGGTCGAGGTCGAACGGCCGCGAGGCGTGCGCTGGGTCGTCGTTGTCCGGTGTGGTGGCCTTGATCGCGTCGAACGAGGCCGCGGTGACCGGCGAGAGCGGCGACTCCGAGGCGCCCGCGAGCACCACGTCCGCCTCACCGTCCTGCACCAGCTGGTGGGCGTAGCCGAGCGCGTCGATGCCGGAGGTGCAGCCGGTGGAGATCACCTGCACCGGGCCGTTCACCCCGTAGCGGACGGCCACGTCGGCGGCCAGGCTGCTGGGAACCAGTGCCTGGTAAAGGAAAGGGCCGGCGTAGCGCGGGTCGACCAGCCAGTCGCGGCCGTTGTCGCTGAGCACGACGTACTCGTCCTCCAGCGCCGTGGTGCCGCCCACCGCCGAACCCAGCACGACCCCGGTGCGCTCCAGCAGCGCCTCGTCGAACTCCAGGCCGCTGTCGGCCACCGCCTCGCCGGCCGCGGCCAGCGCGAACTGCACGTAGCGGTCGCCGCGTCGCCGGTCGCGGGCGTCCAGCCCGGCCTCCACCGGGTCGAAGTCCACCTCGGCGGCCACCTGCGAGCGGAACGCGGACGCGTCGAACAGGCTGATCCGCCGGGTCGCGGTGCGGCCGTCGGTCAGCAGCTTCCAGAACGCCTTGCGGCCGACGCCGCCCGGGGCCACCACGCCGATCCCGGTGACCACGGTGCGCCGCGGCGGTGATCCGCTCACCGCTGGCTCGCGGTGAACTCGGCGGCCTGTTCCGCGGTCTCGGTGTCCACGTGGCCCAGCTCCGGGCGCGGGGCCAGCGTGCCGAGGTGGAACACCGCGCGCGCCTCCACCGAACCGTTGTTGCGCAAGCGGTGCCGGGTGTTCACCGGGATGAGGACGGCCTCGTCGAGGCCCAGCACGACCGGCTCGCCGTCGAGGTCGACGGTGAGCTCTCCCGCCGTGACGTAGAGGAACTCCTCGCTGTAGGGGTGGTAGTGCTCGGCGATGCTCTCACCGGGCTGCAGCGCCGCCACGCCCATGAACCCCGAAGTGCTGCCCACGGTCGCGGGGCCGAGCAGGACGCGGATCTCGCCGCCGCGGCGGCGGTTGGGCTCGATGTCGGCACGGGCGACGGTCTTGTGCGTCGTGGTCATCTCTGCGGACTCCTGTAGGGGAACGCCGAACGTCCTCGGCTGAAGGGGAAAAGGGTTAGCGGGCACGCGCGACGCTGCGGGCGGCCGCCTCGATCTTCTTCTTGATGATGTCCATCTGGAGCACGGAGTTCGTGTTGATCCGGTCGGTCATCTGCGCGTCGTCGACGGGCGCGGCGGGCTTCATGTGGAAGTCCTGGATCCAGGTCATCCGGGTGCCGCCGCCCTCGTCGGCGTAGGTCCAGAAGATGCGCATGTACTCGAACGGGCCGGTCTCCACCCGGTGCGCGTGCACCTGCCGGCCGGCCGGGTTCCCGGTGCGCTGGCTGATCCAGCTCCACACCTTGCCGTTCTCGTCCGGCTTCATGGTCAGCCGGAACACCACGGTGTCGCCGTGGGTGTCCACGATGTCGACCGCGGCGTACTCGGTGTAGAGGCCGGTCCAGTTGGCGACGTCGTTGGTGATGTCCCAGACCAGCTGGAACGGCGCGTCGATCAGGACGCTCTGCTCGGTGTGCCCGGCCACGGTCACGCCACCTCCCCGGCGCGCTCGCCGACGAAGTCCGCGAGCTCGCGCACGCTCATCTCCAGGGCGCCGTCCGGGATCTGCACGCCGTAGCGGTCCTGCACGACCGCCTGCAGCTCCATCGCCGCCAGCGAGTCCAGGCCCAGCTCCAGCAGCGTCCCCTCGGACGCGGCGAACACCGACGGGGCGAGCCCGGCGCTGCGCACCAGGATGTCCTCGATCTCCCGGCCCAGCTCGCCGGTGTCGAACCTCTGTGTGGTCACTTCCCTGCCTCCTTCTGTCGTGCCTGCAAGCGGTCGACCAGTGCCGTGCCGTGCTCGGCCTTGCGGAACTCGGGGTCGGCCATCACCCGCTGCAGGAATCCGATGGTGGTGCGGACGCCGGGGCCCGCGATGTCGAACTCGGCCAGCGCCCGGTCCATCCGGTCCAGCGCCTGCGCCCGGTCCGGCGCCCACACCACGACCTTCGCCAGCAGCGAGTCGTAGTGCGGGCTCAGCGCGTAGCCGGTGAAGGCGTGTGTGTCGACCCGGGTGAACGGGCCGCCGGGCACGTCGAAGCGGTCGAGGGTGCCCGGGGTGGGCACGAAGTCGCGGTCCGGGTCCTCGCCGTTGACCCGGCACTCCACCGCCACGCCGCGCGTGACGATGTCGGCCTGGGTCAGCGCGAGCGGGTGCCCGGCGGCGGCGAAGAGCTGCTCGCGCACCAGGTCGATGCCGGTGATCGCCTCGGTGACGGTGTGCTCGACCTGGATCCGGGTGTTGATCTCCATGAAGGAGAAGGCCTCGGCCTCGTCGACCAGGAACTCGAAGGTGCCCACGCCGGTGTAGCCGACCTGCAGCGCGGCCCGGACCGAGGCCGAGGTCATCGCGGCGATGGTCGCCGGGGTCAGCGCGGGCGCCGGGCCCTCCTCGACCAGTTTCTGGTGGCGGCGCTGCACCGAGCAGTCCCGGGTGCCCAGGTGCACGCCGTTGCCGTGGCTGTCGCAGAGCACCTGCACCTCGACGTGCCGGGCGCGGGCGAGGTAGCGCTCGATGTAGACCCGGTCGTCGCCGAAGACGGCGCGGGCGGTCGCCCGGGCGCCCAGGAAGGTCTCGACCAGGTCCTCGCCGCGGGTCACGATCGCCATGCCCTTGCCGCCGCCGCCGGCGACCGCCTTGATGATGACCGGGTAGCCGATCGCCGCCGCGGTGGCCGTCGCCTGCTCGGCGCCCTGGATCGGTTCCACGCTGCCGGGCAGCAGCGGCAGGCCGGCCTCGCTCATGATCCGCCGGGCCGAGGATTTGTCGCCCAGCGCGGCCATCAGCCCGGGTTCGGGGCCGATGAAGGTGATCCCGTTCGCCGCGCACACCTCGGCGAAGTCGGGGTCCTCGGAGAGGAAGCCGTACCCGGGGTGGATGGCCTCGGCGCCGGTCTGCAGCGCGGCCTCGATCACCGACGGGATGTGCTGGTAGCTGTGCCGGCCCCGGGCCGGTCCGATGTGGACGGTCTCGTCGAAGTGCCGCAGCGCGCGGGGGTCGCGGTCGGCGGTGGAGTACACCCCGACGGTGCGAACGCCCAGCTCCCGGCAGGTCCGGGCGACGCGCAGCGCGATCTCGCCGCGGTTGGCGATGAGTACCTTGCCGAACATGGCGGCCTACCCCCGTCCTTCCGCGCCCGCGCCCACCGGCTCGGCGAGGGCCACCCGCAGCAGCGGCTGGCCGAACTCGACCGGGCTGGCGTCGGGCACCAGCACCTCGACGACGATCCCGGCCAGCTCGCTGCCGATCGGGTTGAACAGCTTCATCGCCTCGATCACGCCGATGGTCTGGTCGACCTGCAGCGCGTCGCCCACCTCGACGAACGGCGGCCGGTCCGGGCTCGGCGAGCGGTAGAAGGTGCCGACCATCGGCGAGTCGACCACGGCGAACCGCTCGTCGGGCTCCTCCGCACGCGGCGGCTCCGGCGCCGGGGCCGGGGCGGCTGCTGCGGCCGACGGCGCCGCGGCGGCCGCCTCGGGCTGCCACTCGACCTCGATGGTGGTCTCGCCGGAGCGCACCCGCACGCTGCGCAGCGGGCCGGAGAGCTCCTCGGCCAGCCTGCGGGTGTGCTCGCGCAACTGCACCAGCAGGTCGAAATCCTGGTCTGCCTCTGTCATCTCCACCACTCCTCAGGCATCCCTCATCAGGCCCGCCGTGCCGAAGGCGCGGAAGCGCGCGCGGCGGTCCCGCACCAGCGTTTCGGTGTCCACAGCGGACAGTTCGGCCAGGCAGCCGCGGATCGCGGCGCCCAGTCCCTCGGCCACGCCCGCGCCCGATTCCGGCAGCACACCATCCACAACGGACAGCGCGAGCAGCTCCCTGGCGGTGATCCGCAGCGCCCGGGCCGCCTCGGCGGCCGAAGCCGCTGTGCCCCACAGGATCGACGAGCAGCCCTCGGGGCTGATCACCGAGTAGGTCGCGTGCTCCAGCATCAGCACCCGGTCGCCGACCGCCAGCGCCAGCGCCCCGCCGCTGCCGCCCTCGCCGGTCACCACGGTGACCACCGGGACCGGCAGCTCGAACATGGCCAGCACGTTCTCCGCGATCGCGATCGACTGCCCGTGCTCCTCGGCGTCGCGGCCGGGGTAGGCGCCCGGGGTGTCCACCAGGGTCACGATCGGGATGCCGAGCCGGCCGGCCAGCCGCATCACGCGCAGTGCCTTGCGGTAGCCCTCCGGGCGCGGCATGCCGAAGTTGCGGGCCAGCAACTCCTTGGTGTGGTGGCCTTTCTGGTGCCCGATGACCGCGATCGGCAAGCCGTCGAGCAGGCCGAAACCCGCGACGACCGCCGGGCAGTCGGCCTGGGCGCGGTCGCCGTGCAGCTCGACGAACCCGTCGAGCAGGGCGCCGATGCGGTCGAGCGCGGTCGGCCGGGCGGTGTCCCGGGCGGCGGCGACGGCGTCCCACGGGTCCAGGGCCGCCAGCGCCCCCGGATCGCGGACCAGCGAGTCGGCCACGGCTTCGGGCGCGGGGCCCGGACGGGTCGCGGCGAGCAGCTTGGCCAGCCAGCCGCGCAGGTCGTGGCGGTGCAGGACGGCGTCGACCTGGCCGTGGGCCAGCAGGAACGCCGCGGTCTGGAAGTCCGCCGGGAGCCGCTGGCCGATGGTCTGCTCGATCACCCGCGGCCCGGCGAAGCCCATCCGGGCACCGCGCTCGGCCACCACGACGTCGGTGTTGGTGGCGAACGAGGCGGCGACCCCGCCGTAAGTCGGGTCGGTCACCACGCTCACCGACAGCAGTCCCGCCGCGCGCAGCCCGGCCAGCGCCTGGCTGACCTTGGCCATCTGCATCAGGGCGAGGATGCCCTCCTGCATGCGCGCCCCGCCGGACGCGGTGACCACCACGAACGCCCGGCGCTCGCGCAGCGCGACCTCGGCGGCCCGGGTGATCAGCTCACCGACGGCCGCGCCGAGGCTGCCGCCCATGAAGCGGAAGTCCATCACCGCCAGGCACACCGGCGTCCCGCCGATGGCCCCGGTGCCGCAGAGCACGGCGTCGTCCATCCCGGTCGACTTCCGCGCGGCGATGAGGCGCTCGCGGTAGGGCTTGGCGTCGGTGAAACCGAGCACGTCGCTCGCCAGTACCCGGCCGGGCAGCACGGTCAGGGCGCCGTCGTCGAGCAGCTGGCCGGCGCGTTCGGCGGCGGTGAGCCGCTGGTGGTGGTCGCAGTCCGGGCAGACGCCCAGGCCGCGGGCCAGTTTCTTGGCGTAGTGCAGGGTCGAGCAGCCCGCGCAGCGCAGCCACGTCCCGATGCTCTCCGCCTCCACACGAGCGATCGTCACGACTGGTCCTCCCAGTGGTAGAAGCGCTGCGCCTGCGCGTCGCGGGGGGAGCGCCAGGTGGACAGGTACGGGGTGATGAAGGGGCGCAGCCGCTCGCTCACCCGGGCGAACTCCGGGTGCGCGCGGGCGTTCTCCACGGCCTGGGCGCCGAGCTCGTCGGTCTCCAGCAGGTGCACGTAGAGGTCCCCCAGCCGGTAGAGCGACCGATGCCGCACCCCGGCGACCCTCGGCAGGTCGGTCTGGTCGGACTCGGCGAAGATCCGGGCCACCTCGTGCTCGGCGTCCGGCACGATCTTGGCGAGAATCAGCGACCGGTTCATAGCGGCCCTCCCCGTTCTGTCGATTGCGGATTCGTTGCGCGGGAACCGATCCGGGGCGTACTCCACAACGGACCGAGGTTCCTGTGAAAACTCTCAGGCATGAGTCCACCCCGGCGCCGTCCCACCGTCGTGAGCACGTCGTCCTCCGCGCGATGGGATGATTGACCGCGCCGGACGTGCCCATCTCTTTCACCGGGTGAAGGAAACGCCCGGGTGAAGGGGCCGCGACCCTAGACTCGGGGGACAATGCGTGTTCGACAGCGCCCGCTTTCAACCGAGGAAGGGAAACCCCGTGAGCGGAACCGCCCACCTGTCACCGGAAGGGAAGCGCGGCAAGCAGCTCGGCGCTTTCGACCGGCTGCTGGCCAAGTTCTTCACCGGTACCCACCGGAACGTGCTCAAGCTGACCGGCAGCCGCGTCATGGCCAAGATGGGCGGCAACGAGATCGGCATCCTGACCACCACCGGCCGCAAGACGGGCCGGCTCCGCAGCCACCCGGTGATCACCATCCCGGACGGCGAGGACCGCCTGATCGTCGCCACCAACGCCGGCGCCGCCAACCACCCGTACTGGGTCCGCAACGTACTGGCGAACCCCGAAGTGGAGCTGGAACTGAAGGGCGAGACCCGGAAGATGCGGGCGAAGGTGCTGGAGGAGGCGGAGAAGCAGGAGCTGTGGCCGAAGCTGGTCAAGGCTTACAAGATGTACGACACCATGCAGAACAAGACCGACCGCGAGATTCCGGTGGTACGCCTGATCCCGGTGTGACCCGGGCCGGCCTCACCCCACCACGGCCGGGAGGACAACCCCGGATCCGGCAGGAAAGCCGGAACCCGGCAGGAAACCCGCTTTCGCCCCACTGAGCCGCAGATCCGCCGCGGTGGCCGCCCACCCGGCCGCCGGCGCGACAATGCCGGCGCTCGGTGGGGCGGTTCGGCTTTGATCCCAGCCGAAACAACTCCGCCCCACCGAGCACCGGACAGAATCAGACGGTCCGTGTCACGCTCAGCGTTCCCCAGCAGACGCGCGAAGCGCGGGTAAGCGGTCAGCTGCCCAGGCCGGCCCGCCGGGCTTCCACCGCCGCCTCGGTCCGGTCGAACAGCCGCAGCTTCGCGAAGATCCGGGACAGGTAGTTGCGCACCGTCTTCACCGACAGGCCCAATTCCCTTGCTATGACGGCATTCCCGCGTCCGTCCGCCACCAGTTCCAGCACCGCCCGCTCCCGGTCGGTCAGCTCCGGGAACGGCTTGCCCTCCGCCGCGGGCTTCGTCAGGTGCTCCACGACCCAGGACGAGACCAGGGGGTCGAACAGGATGCTGCCCGAGCAGACCGTGTCGATGGCGCGGCTCACGTCCGCCGAGGCCGCCCCCTTCAGCAGGTAGCCGCGGGCGCCGGCTCGCATCGCCGCCAGGAAGGTGTCGCGGTCCTCCAGCATGGTCACGATGATCACCGACGTCTCCGGCCATTTCCCGGCGATCGTCCTGGTGGCCTCGATCCCGCTGATCCTGGGCAGGTTCACGTCCATCAGCACCACCCGCGGCCGCAGCTGGGCGGTGAGGCTGAGCGCCTCGGTGCCGGTGTGGGCCTCGCCGACCACCCGGACCCGGCTCAGGCCGTTGAGCAGCAGGCTCAGGCCGGAGCGGTAGACCGGGTGGTCGTCGGCGATCAGGACGTCGATCATGCGCGCCTCTCGGGGGTTAGGTGCCGCAGCGGCAGCACGGCCAGCACGGTCAGCCCGCTGGGCTGCCGGGGTTCGAAGCGGCACCAGCCGCCGTGCTCGCGGGCCCGGGCGGCGATGTTGCCCAGGCCCGAACCGCCCCGCCGCGGCATCGGGATGCCGACGCCGTCGTCCTCCACGACCACCCGGATGCCGCCGTCCTCGAGGGTCATCGACACCGAGCAGGTGGCCGCGCGGGAGTGCTTGAGGACGTTGGTGACGGCCTCGCGCAGGATCCAGTAGGCGGCGGACGCGGCCTCGCGGGGAGCCTGGTCGACCTCGCGGTCCAGCCGGAGGTCGATCCGGAGGCGATCACCGACGGCCCGGTTCATCCGCTGGATCATCGTGCTCACCGCGGTGGCGATGCTGCCGCCGCAGGGCTGCTGCGGCGGGGCCTCGTCCCGGGTCGAAGCGAACTTGCGCACCTGCGCGACCAGGGCCCTGGCCTCGGAGCGGACGTCGTCGAGCACCTCCGTGGCCTCCTCCGGGTCGGCGGCCAGCAGCTGGGCCACCACCTCGAGCTGCATGGCCATGCCGACCAACGACGACCCGACCTGGTCGTGCAGGTCGCGGCGCAGCCGGACCAGGGTGCTGTGATGCGCACAGCGCGCGTCGGCGCACGGCGCGCCGGGTGCCCCTGGCCCGCGCGGCCGCTGGGCCGCGGCGACCGGCCGGCCGATGGGCGCCCCCGTGCGCAGCAATCGGTCGAACGGTGCCGCCGGCTCGGCCGCGGCACCGGGCACCGCCACCGCGGCCCCGGGCACCGGCACCGCAGCCTCGGGCACCGGCACCGGCACTGCGGGCAGCCTGATCCAGGCCGGCTCCGCGGCGCGGTACCAGGCCCGGGGCGCCGGCGCGCGAATCAGTGGACCCGGATCGGTGATCCGGCCCAGTGCCAGCGCGAACAAAACTAGTCGATCAACCAATCCCATGAGGCGAAGCCTCCCCCAGTACCTGTGGCTTAACCGCAGGTCACCCTACTCCATCACACTCGGCGAGCAAGGTGATAAATAGCAGCGGACGAGTTCCGAGACAACCATGTCTCGCAAAGATCCGTCCAATTTCTTTCACGAATCTTGCCGAACGCTCGACAGCGGGCCGGAGCCGGGTAGTACGTCCCACTCAGGGCAGGAAATCGCCCTGCCAAACCAGGGACCCGGTCCCGGGACCAGCAGGGACCGGCTTTTCCGGGCACCCGGAGTGACCTGGGGACCCCCATCGGCGCGCATCCGGGTTTTCCTGCACGAATAGCGGATTCGGTAAGCCAGAAAACGGACATCGGTCAGAGGCCTCCCTTACTTTCCGCAACCATATTTGACCCGGTCGGAGCAATCACGGGGCAGTTGCCGTCGCAGCAGGCCGCGGATACATTCGAGCACCTACCCACCGCTGGGGTTGCCAATACCCGCGGATTTATCTCAGCCGCCCGAAATTCAGGCGAATAGTCATGCGGCGGTACCGGCGTGTACCGCCAGGCGGCCGATCACCCGACCGGAGCAGTGTCGAAGGGTCTTGCCATGCCGGAGCGCGATTCCACCTCTACCCCGATTTCGATGTACCGGACCATGCGCACCATCCGCGCGTTCGAAGAGCGGCTGCACGCGGAGTTCGCCGATGGCGCGATCCCCGGCGCGGTCCACCTGTACGCCGGCCAGGAGGCGATCGCCGCCGGGGTCTGCTCGGTCCTCGGCGCCGAGGACTACGTGGCCAGCACGCACCGCGGCCACGGGCACGCCATCGCCAAGGGCTGCGACGTCACCGCGATGATGCTGGAGATCTACGGCAAGGCGGGCGGTGTCTGCGGCGGCAAGGGCGGCTCGATGCACATCGCCGACTTCGGCCGCGGCATGCTCGGCGCCAACGGCGTCGCGGCGGGCGGCGTGCCGCTGAGCGCGGGGGCCGCGCTGTCGGCCAAGGTGCGCGGGACCGACCAGGTCAGCGTCGCCTTCGTCGGCGACGGCGGCGCGAACCAGGGCGCCTTCGCCGAGACCCTGGTGCTGGCCAGGGTGTGGAACCTCCCGGTGGTGTTCGTGGTCGAGGACAACGGTTACGCGCAGGCCACCGGGACCCGCTTCCACCTCGACAGCCGGGACGTCGCCCCGCGCGCGGAGGCCGTGGGCATCCCGGCCACCGTGGTCGACGGCTACGACGTGCGCGCGGTCCGGGCCGCCGCCGCCGAGGCGGTCGAGCGCGCCCGCGCCGGCGGCGGACCGTCCCTTGTGGACTGCAAGGCCTTCCGGTTCTTCGGCCACATGGAGGGCTGGGACCAGCAGGGCTACCGCGGCGCGGGCGAGGTCGAACAGCTGCGCGCCACCCACGACTGCCTCGTGCTGCACCGCGACCACCTGCTGGCCGAGAGCGAGGCGACCGAGGCCGAGCTGACCGCGGTCGACACCGAGGTGGCCGCGCTCATCGACACCGCTGTCGCCGCGGCGGTCGCCGCGCCCGAACCCGACCTGAGCGAGCTGCTCACCGACGTCTACGCACCGGTCTGAGGACCGGGAGAGGAGTCAGTTGCGATGACCCGAGTCCTGTCCTACCTACAGGCCGTCGGCGAGGCGCTGGACCAGCAGATGGGCCTCGACCCGACCGTGGTGGTCTTCGGCGAGGACAACATCGGCGGCACCGGCTGCGACGGCACGCTCGGCCACGCCTGGGGACCCACCCAGGGCCTGCACGAGCGTTACCCCGACCGGGTGTTCGACGCCCCGATCACCGAGGCGGCCTTCGTCGGCGCCGCGGTGGGCGCGGCGGCGACCGGCCTGCGACCGGTGGCCGACCTGCTGTTCATCGACTTCGCCGGCGTCGCCTTCGACCAGATCCTCAACCAGGCGGCCAAACTGCGCTACATGGCCGCGGGCCGGGCGGGCGCGCCGCTGGTGCTGCGCGCGATGTGGGGCACCGGGATGCGCCGGGGCGCCCAGCACTCGCAGGCGCTCTACCCGCTGTTCGCGCACATCCCCGGTCTCAAGGTGGTGCTGCCGTCGAGCCCGGCCGACGCCAAGGGCCTGATGGCGGCGGCGATCCAGGACCCCGACCCGGTGGTGTTCTTCGAGCACAAGATGCTCTACTTCACCCAGGGCGAGGTGCCCGAGGACCCCTACGTGACCCCGCTGGGCCAGGCCGCGACGGTCCGCGCCGGCCGGGATTGCACGGTCGTCGCGCTGGGCCGGATGGTGCACGTCGCGCTGGAGGCCGCCGCCGAGCTGTCCGCCGCCGGGATCGAGTGCGAGGTCGTCGACCCGCGCACGATCTCGCCGCTGGACACCGAGACGATCTACGCGAGCGTCCGCCGCACCGGCCACCTGGTCGTGGTCGACGAGGCGAACCCGCGCTGCGGCGCGGCGGCCGACATCGCCGCCCAGGTCGCCGAGCACGCCTTCGACGCGCTGCGCGGACCGGTGCGGATGGTCACCGCGCCGCACACGCCCACCCCGTTCAGCCCGGTACTCGAGGACGCCTACGCGCCCTCGGCCGGTCAAGTCGTGGCCGCGGTGCGGTCCACAGTCCCCTACGCAGAACAGGAGCGAGCATCATGAGCGACCACGAGAACATTGCGCTGATGCGCAAGGTCTACGACGCCTTCGGGGTCGGCGACGTGCAGACGGCCGGGTCCTACTGGACCGAGGACGCCGTGCACCACTACCCCGGCCGGAGCCCGCTCTCCGGTGAGCACCACGGGCTCCAGGAGTCGATCGCGTTCGCCGAGCAGATGTTCGAGCTCACCGGCGGCAACCTGCGGATGGACGTGCTGGAGATCGGCGCCAGCGACAACCACGCGTTCGCCCTGCTGCACACGCACTACGAGCGCAAGGGCCGGGTGCTGGAGATGCCGTTCGTCAACGTGGCCAGGATCGAGGGCGGCAAGATCGCCGAGTTCTGGACCTACCCGAACGATCTCTACGCCATCGACGAGTTCTGGAACGCGTGAGGGGCCCGCTGACATGAGCACAGTCATCGTCATCGGCGGCAGCGTGCTGGGCCTGGGGGCCGCGCTCGCGCTGGCCGACGCGGGCCACGAGGTCGCCGTGGTCGAACGGGCCGCCGAACCACTTCCGTCCACTGTGGACGAAGCGGCGAGCTGGCACCGGCCCACCGTCCCGCAGGGCCTGCAGTCGCACGCGTTCGCCTCGCTGGGCTGCAACCTGCTGCGCGAGCGCGCCCGCGACGTCTACGACGGCCTGCTGGCCGCGGGCGCCAGGGAGATCAACCTGGCCGACGCCCCGCCGCCCACCCTCGGCCGGTTCGAGCGCGAGGCCGCCGACGACAACCTGCGGATGGTGCTGGCCCGCCGCTCGACTTTCGAGCTGGTGCTGCGCGAGCGGGTGCTGACCCGGCCGGGGGTGACCGTCACGACCGGCCGCACCGTGCGCGGCCTGCTCACCGACCCGGACGACCCGGACCGGGTGACCGGGGTGCGGTTCGACGGCGGCGAGACCCAGCGGGCCGACCTCGTGGTCGACGCCTCCGGCCGCAAGAGCGCGGCCGACGCCTGGCTGGCCGAGGCGGGGCTGCCCGCGCGCGAGGTCGCCAGCGAGAGCTGCAAGATCGTGTACTACACCCGTTACTACCGAATGCTTTGCGACGCCCCGCCCGGCCCGCTCAACCGCGGTTTCGGCGCGGGCGGGCTGTGGGACCACTACACGGCCGTGCTCTTCCTCGGCGACAACCGGACGTTCTCCATCTCCTTCGGCGTGCTGCCGGAGGACACCGAGCTGAAGGCGCTGCGCACGGAGGAGGCGTTCACCGCCGCCGTGCGGGCCACGCCGCTGCTGGCGGGCTGGGTGGCGCCGGGCAACTCCGAGCCGATCTCCCCGGTGTACGCGATGGGCAGCCTGGACAACTCGCTGCGCAGCCCCGCGCCGGGAAGCCGGCCGGTGAAGGGGTTCTTCGCGATCGGCGACTCGGTCTGCACGACCAACCCGTCCTACGGCCGCGGCGTCTCGCTGGGCCTGCGGCACGCGTTCGAGCTGGCCGACCTGCTCACCGAGTACCCCACCGTGGACGAGCGGCAGGCCGGCGAGTTCCAGGCGCGGACCCAGGCGCTGGTGCGGCCGTGGTTCGAGGAGGCGGTGGCCAACGACCGCGGCCGCGCGGGGCTGTGGGAGGCCACGGTCAGCGGCGGGCAGCCGCAGCGGCCGCCCGCGGGCGTGGTGACCTTCGGCCTGGCGGCGGCCGCGGGGAGCAAGGATCCCGTGGTCTGGCGCCGGGTGGCCAACGTGATGATGATGCTGCGGCCGCCCGCCGACCTCTACGCCGACGACGAGATCCGGTCCAGGGTGGGCCAGGTGCTCGCGGGCGGGCCGCCGCCGCAGCTGCCGGGCGCGAGCCGGGCCGAGCTGCTGGCCGCCGTGCGGCTGCCGGTGGCCTGACGCGGTACCGACGAACGCCGCCGGGTGGCCCGCCGCCCGGCGGCGTTCGCGCGTCCGGGCCCGGATCGGTGGGCCGCGATCCCAGTCCGTTCGGGACCGCTGCCAGACGCGACCAGGTACGCAGGCGTGCGATCGTGACCTCGATCCGAACGACCGTGAGGGAGTGTTTTCGTTGCGTGTCAACAAGTCCAAGTGGCGGATCGCGGGTATCGCGGCCGCGGTGGCGTTGGTGGTGCCGCTCGGGTTCTTCGTGCGGTCGGCGGTGGCCCCGGTGCCGCCGGGGTCCGGTGTGGAGTCGTTCGGCGCCTCGACCGGGGCCGACTGGCCGACCTGGCAGAAGGATCTGTCCGGCAGCAGGTACAACGCGGCCGAATCGAAGATCACGCCCGCGACCGTGGCCGGGCTCAAGCTCAAGTGGGCGTACACCTACCCGGACGTGCCCTTCGCCCGGATGGGCAGCCAGCCCGCGGTGACCGACGGGGTGCTCTACGTCGGCGGGCCGGACGGCAAGTTCCGCGCGCTGGACGCCAAGAGCGGCGCCACCCGGTGGACCTACGACCTGACCCCGGTCGCCGGGCCGTGGACGGACCAGAACCCCAACCTGATCCGCGACGGCGCCGCGGTGTCCGGCGACCTGGTGTACTTCGGTGACAGCCGGGGATTCGTCTACGGGCTGGACAAGCGGACCGGGGCGAAGCGGTGGGCCACCCGGGTCGACGAGCACGCGGCCACCTGGATGAGCAGCTCGCCGATGGTGCTCGACGGGAAGGTCTACATCGGAGTGTCGAGCAACGAGGCGGGTTCGGCGAACCTGCCGACCTACGCGTGCTGCTCGTTCAGCGGGCACGTGGAGGCCCTCGACGCGCGCACCGGCTCGGTGGTGTGGAACCTGCCGCTGCTGCCGCCCGCGAAGCGGATCGGGACGTGGCCGACCGGCGCCCCGAAGTACGGGCCGGCGGGCGCGGCGGTCTGGTCCAGCCCGGTGATCGACGCCGAGACGCGCACGCTCTACGTGGGCACCGGCAACGCGCACACCGGCACCGGCGCGGAGGAGATGGAGAACATCGACTCGGTGCTCGCGGTCGACCTCGACCGGGGGACGATCCGGTGGAAGCGGCAGATGCAGTACGACGACGTGCACAACCAGTCGTGCACCTGGCCCGACCCGGCCGAGTACTGCCCGTCGCACTACAACGGCAACGCGAAGAACTTCGACTTCGGCGCGACCGGCAACCTGTACAAGATCAACGGCCGCAAGGTACTCGGCATCGCGCAGAAGGCGGGCGTGTTCTGGGCGATGGACGCGCGCACCGGCGAGACCATCTGGCACACCCAGCTGTCCACTCCGGACATGGCGCACGAAGACCCCGGCAGCGCGGGCACGCCGTGGGGCAGCAGCTTCGACGGCAAGCACATCTACGTGGCGACCTGGCGCGGGAACCCGGCGACGCTGTACTCGCTCGACGCCCGCACCGGCCGGGTCGAGTGGAAGACCACACACCCGGCGGACGGCTGCGGCACCGGCGGCGCGGCGAAGTTCGCCGACCTGTGCGAGCGCGCGTTCCCCTCGGCGGTCTCCACCACGCCGGGACTGGTGTACGAGGGCAGCGCGGACGGCAAGATGCGGATCTTCAGCGCCGCCGACGGCAGGCTGCTGTGGCAGTTCGACGCGGTCCGCGACTTCCAGGGGGTCAACGGGGTCACCGGCATGGGCCGCGCGATCGGCGCCAACGGCGGTGCCGTGGTGGTCAACGGGATGTTGTACGTGCAGGCGGGCTACTACCCGTTCTACCCGAGCGACGGGAAGGGCACCGTCCTGCTCGCCTTCGGCCTCTAGCGTCGTGTGACTCTGGCGGGTTTGCGCCCCAATGTGGCGTTCGGTGCGCTCAACGCAACCAACGCCACATTGGGGCGCTCCGGGCCAAGCCGGAGGCGGCGCACAGTGACCGGGTACGAAAGCGGGACCACGCGACACTAGGACTTGCCGATCCGTTCACGCCGTGCATAATAACAGTCGTAGAATCATTCAACGAATGTAACGATATGCCAGTCCCGGCGGAAGGACGACCGATCATGACCACAGCTCCGCAGGAGGCCCCCGGGCGCTCAGCGGCCCGACACGTCGGGCCCCCGCTGGCCGCACCGGCCCTGGCGTTCCTGCTGCTGTTCGTCGGCAGCCTCATCCTCGGGCCGATCCTGGGTACCGGCCCCACCCCGTCCCCGTTCTCCGACGCACAGGTGGTGCTCGACTACTTCGCGAACAACCGGACCGCCGTCCAGGTCGACGGCTTCCTCCAGTTCGACGCGGCCATCTCCCTCGCGGTGTTCACCGCGGTGTCGGTGTCGCGGATGCGCTACCTCGCCCCGCACGTGCCCGGCCCGGTCATCGGCGGTGTCGGCGGCATCCTGGCGTCGGCGTTCCTCGGCCTCAACGGCCTGCTCCAGTGGACGCTGAGCCAGCCCGGCGTCACCGACAACCCGGCTCTGGTGCGGGCGCTGCAGTACTTCTTCTTCGCCTTGGGCGGCCCCGCCCACACCGCGGCCCTCGGCCTGCTCATCGCCGGGATCGCGGTGACCGCGCTGTTCCTGGGCGCGGTCCCCAAGTGGTTCGGCATCGCGGGCGTCGTGATCGCCGCCATCTCGGTGCTGTCGCTGCTGACGCTGCTCGTCACGGACCTCGCGCTCCTGGTCCCGATCGGCCGCTTCACCGGCATGCTCTGGATCGTCGCCGTCGCGTTCCTGCTTCCCCGGAGCAGGCAGCGCCGGCAGCCGGAGACCGGGGCCCGGTCGCCGGAGCGGGTACCGGCCGCACAGTAAGACAGCGGGGCACGGCGCGGGTGGCTGGTCGATGACCGGCCGCCCGCGCCGTTCTTCGTGTTCGTGGTGAACGAAAAAGTCCGGTGCCGCCCCACTTCGGGGCGGCACCGGACTTTTGCGCGATCAGGCCTTGTCGGCCACGATCACGCGGTTGTACAGCTCCGCGGGCGGCGTCGCGATGATCTCCACCGTGGCGAAGCCGGCCGACTTCAGCGCGTCCCGCCAGTACTCCGGGGTCGTCAGGATCTCGCCGTCCTCGCGCAGGAAGCGGGGCAGGAGGTCGATCTGCAGGAGCATCCGCTCGAAGCAGGCCTCCAGCAGGTAGTGCCGCGCCTTGGCCGTCAGCAGGTCCAGCACGTCCAGCGCCCGCTCCCGGCTCGCCACCGGGCCCATCACGCGGCAGAACTGGTCGGCGTTCACGAACCGGCCGCCGGGGCGCAGGACGCGGAAGATCTCGGCCGCGGCGGTGTCGTAGGCGTCGAGTTCCATGTGGTGCAAGGCGAAGCTGCTGATGGCGGCGTCGAAGCTCGCGTCCGGGAAGACCGACAGGTCCTCGGCGATCGCTTCCAGGAAGCTCGCCCCGTCGTCGTCCGCGAACTTGGCCTGGGCGGCGGTCACCATGGTCGGCGCCGGGTCGACGCCGACGATCCTGGCGGCGGGCCGGGCCGCGCGGCACAGCGAGGTCAGCCGGCCGGTGCCCGAGCCGATGTCCAGCACGTCGACGGCGCCGGCGGGCAGCCGGTCGACCGCGGTGGCCAGCAGGACCACATTGGACTCGTCGGTGTCCAGGACCTTGTCGTAGTCGATCGTGACGTCATTCCAGTGGGTGATGCTCATCAGGCGCCTTCCTCACTCAGTCCGTCCCAAATGGACAGATAGCGCTCCCCCGTGTCCGGGAGGAGGGTCAGCACGGTCTTGCCCGCCCACCGCTCGCGGCCCGCCACGACGCGCGCGCCGTGCGCGGCCGCGCCCGAGGACACGCCCGCCAGCAGGCCGAGGTCGCGGGCGAGCCACCGGGTGGTGGCCGCGGCGTCCCCGTCGGTGACGGTGACGATCTCGTCGATCACCGAGCGGTCGGTCACCTCGTTCACGAAACCCCCGCCGATCCCCGGGATCCGGTGCGTCCCGCGCTCGCCGCCCGACAGGACCGGGGAGCCGGCGGGCTCGACCGCGACCACATGCACCTCGCGCCGCTCCTTGAGGTACCTGGCGACCCCGGACAGCGTCCCGCCGGTGCCCACCGCGCACACGAACACGTCGACCTCGCCCGCGGTGTCGCGCCAGATCTCGGGCCCCGTGGTCTCGTAGTGCGCCTGGGCGTTGACCGGGTTCTTGTCCTGCGACACCAGCCACGAGCCCGCCGTCTCCCGGTGCACCCGCTCGGAGATCGCGATCGCGCCCGCCAGGCCCTCCTGGAACGGCGAGTACACGATCTCCGCGCCGAACGCGGTCAGGATGGCGCGCCGCTCGCCGGTCGCGTTGTCCGGCAGGATGATCACGCACCGGTGCCCGCGCACCGCGCACATCGCCGCCAGCGAGATGCCGGTGTTCCCCGACGAGGCCTCCACGACCGTGCCGCCGGTGGGCGGCAACAGGCCGGTGCGCTCGGCGTGGCGCAGCATGAACAGGGCCGCCCGGTCCTTCACACTGCCCAGCGGGTTGAACATCTCCAGTTTGGCCAGCACCGTCACGTCCGGGCGGGCACCCGGCAAGGGCAGCCGCAGCAGCGGCGTCTCCCCCACCAGGTCGTCCATCGACGAGGCGACGCGCAGCGGTGCCGAGACCGCGGTCATGGTTTTCCTCCTTGGTGAGCCGGGACATCCGGCCGCCAGCCGAACAGCCCGGCCAGCGACTGGTCCTCGGTGGTGAACTCGTTGGCGGCGCGCACGGCCAGCTCGGCCCCCGCGCCCGCGGCCTGCTCGTCGACCCCGCCCTTGCGCCGCGACTGCAGCACGACCCGCGCGGTGCGCGGGGCCCGGCGGGCGTTGTACCCCGCCAGCGCGGCGACCGGGTCGGACCCGTCGGCCAGGTGCGCGGCCAGCACGACCGCGTCCTCCAGCGCCATCGACGCGCCCTGACCCATCGCCGGGGACATCGGGTGCGCGGCGTCGCCGAGCAGGGTCACCCGGTTCACCGACCAGCCGGGCACCGGGTCGCGGTCGTGGATGTCGGTGACCACCACGTCAGCGGCGGTCCCGGCCAGCAGCCCGACCAGCGCCGGGTGCCAGCCTTCGACGAGGCCGAGCAGGTCGGCGAGCGCGGTCTCGCGGTCCTTGGCCGGCCACACCCCGGCGGGCGCGGTGACCTTGGCCGTCCAGTACACCTCGCCCCCGCCGACCGGGGCGACGAACAGGTCCAGGCCCGCGCCCGCGACCGTCACCCCGTGCGGGAACAGCGCCGGGGCGGGGGAACGCCCGCGCAGCGCCGTGTAGCCGCGGTAGGCCGGGGCGCCGTCGCCGAGCAGGGCCCGGCGGACCCGCGAGTTGACGCCGTCCGCGCCCGCGAGCACCGCCCCGGACACCTCGCCGCCGTCGGCCAGCGCCACCGTGACGTGGTCACCGTGGTCGGTGTGGCCGACCACGGTGGCCCCGGTGCGCAGGTCCACCCCGACGTGCTCGGCCTCGGCGAGCAGCGCGTCGCGCAGCGCCGAGCGCAGCAGGCACACCTGCGGCGTGCCGAACCGGTTCCCCAGTGAGCCGACCGGGTCGCCGGAGAGCACCTCACCGTCGGGGGCCACCAGCGGCCGGGTCTCCCCCGCCGCCGGGACGTGCCCGGACGCGCGCACCGCCCGGCCCAGCCGCGGGCTCACCGCGTCCAGGGCGGCGACGCCGTTCGGGTAGAGCACCAGCCCGGCGCCGACCGCGTGCACCCGCGGCGCGCGCTCGGCCACCGTTACGGGAAGTCCGGCTCTTCCAAGGGAAATACCAAGGGCCAGGCCAGCGATGCCGCCACCCACCACCACCACGGTGGCCGGGTCCGCTTCCGCTCCAGCTCGCGCTGCTCCAGTTCCGTCGCCCACAGCGCGAAGTCGCCCCGGTTGTCCGTCCATTCGGGATTCATCTGCCCTCCTCGTCAGCCGGGGCGAGCCCGGTTCCGGCCGCACCCGCGCGCGGGGCGCGTACACGGTGGCTCCGGCCCGCACGTCCGCGCAGACCAGTGCGTTCGCGCCGATGTGCGCGTCGTCGCCGATGGTGATGGGCCCGGCCAGCGTCGCGTTGGCGCCCACCACCACGCGGTCGCCGAGCCGGGGGTGCCCGGCCGGGCCCATCGCGCCGATGGTGACCTGGTGGAACACGGTCACGTCGTCGCCGATCACCACCCGGGCACCGATGACGACGCCGCAGCCGTGGTCGACGAAGAACCGGCGGCCGATCCGGGCCCCGGGATGGATCTCGATCCCGCCGGACAGCAGCCGCGCCACCGCCGAGACACCCGCGGCCGCCGACCGGCGCCCCCGCCGGTGCAGCCGGTGCGCGAGCCGGTAGCCGAGCACGGCCACCACGGTCGGGTGCAGCAGCGCCTCGGCGCGCGAGTGCGACGACGGGTCCCGCTCCAGGACGACGTCGAGCACTTCGCCCAGCGCGCCCATCACGCCCCCGCCACGAGCCGGCGGCCGGTGGGCGCGCCGAACAGCCCGGTCCCGGCGTCCCAGGCCGGGGTGCCGCCCTTGATCGTGCGGGCGACCCGGCCGGTCATCGTCCAGCCCTCGTACGCCGACCACCCGCACTTGGCCCGGACGTCGCCTGCCGAGAACATCCACCGGTGCGCCGGCTCGAACACCACGAGGTCGGCGTCGGCCCCGACCTCGAGCTTTCCCTTGCCCGGCAGGGCGAACAGCGCGGCGGGCACCTCGGCGAGGTGCCGCACCAGGCGCCGGACCGCCACGTCCGCCGGCTCGTCCGGCCACCGCGCGCGCATCCCGGTCCACACCGCCACGGCCAGCTCCTGCACCCCCGGCAGCCCCGGCGGCGCGTCCGCGACCGGCCGGGTCTTCTCCTCGGTCGTGTGCGGGGCGTGGTCGCTGCCCAGCGTGCTCACCTCACCCGCGCGCACGGCGGCCCACAGGCGGTCCTGGTCGGCCCGGCCGCGGATGGCGGGCGCCAGCCGGGTACGGGCGCCGCCCCGGCGGGTGTCGGCGTCGGTGAAGGACAGGTGGTGCCCGGTCAGCTCGAAGGTCAGCGGCAGCCCGGCGGACGCGGCGGCGGCGACCAGGTCGGCCTCCTCGGCGCTGGACAGGTGCAGGATGTGCGCCCTGGTCCCGTGCCGCTGGACGAGCCGGATCACCTGGGCCACCGCCGAGATCGGCCCGCTGCGCGGCCGCCAGCGCTCGTAGTCGGCGTAGGCGCCGACCGGGCCGCGCCAGCCGTCGAGCAGTTCGAAGAGTGCGTCGTCCTCGGCGTGCAGCACCAGCCGCACGCCCCCGGCGGCGGCCGCGGCGAACACCTTGTCGAGCACCATGGGGTCGCGCACGACGGTGGGCGCGGTGTGGTGGCCCGCCATGAACACCTTCGCGCTCACCGCGACCGCCGGGTCCAGGTCGGCCAGCAGTTCGGGCCGCAGCGGGTCGACGCCGATGTGGAACGCGTAGTCCACAAGGGACTCGCCCGCGACCAGTTCGGCCTTGGCGGCGACGGCTTCCGGGTCCAGCGTCGGCGGGACGGTGTTGGGCATGTCGAGCACCGTGGTGACCCCGCCCGCGAGCGCCGCGCGGCTGCCGTGCGCCCAGTCCTCCTTGTGCCGCAGGCCCGGGGTGCGGAAGTGCACGTGCGAGTCGATCAGCCCCGGCAGCACATAGGCGCCGCGGGCGTCGATGACGGTGGCCGCGGGCACGGGCGTGTCGGTGATGGCGGTGATCCGGCCGCCGGCGACGTGCACGGCCCCGGTGCGCACCCCGTCCGGGGTCACCAGCCGCCCGTTGGCGACCACCAGCTCGGTCAGGCCCACGGCGCGGCCACCAGTTCCCGGCACAGCTCGTCGGTCGGGCCCATCAGCGCCACCGCGCGGGCGTCGGCCAGCAGCGTGTTGAGCTGGTGGCCCGCGACGTACCCGGCGGAGCTGAGCAGCCGGGCGGCGGCCAGCCCGACCTCCTCGCCCACCGCCGAGGCGAACAGCTTGCTGTGCAACGTGGTCGTGCTCGGGTCCGGCGCGCCGCGCGAGCCCGCCCACTCGACGATCGCCCTGGCCGCCTCGACCCGCGAGCCCAGCTCGACCATCCGGTGCCGCACCGACTGCGCGGCGAGCAGCCCGCGGCTGTCCAGGTGGTGCAGGGTCAGCTCGAGCACCGCCTCGGCGATGCCGACCGACACCGCGCCGAGCGTGGCCCCGGTCGCGCGCACCCCGGCGATGATCGCGGGCGCCTCGCCGAGCGGTCCGAGCAGCGCGTCGCCGCCGACCGCGCAGTCGCGCAGGGACAGGAACCCGGTCGCCGAGCCGCGCATGCCCACCAGGTCAAGGCTCAGGTCCGGCTCGACGCCGGGTGCCCCGCCCCGCACCAGGAAGAACGACTGCCCGGCCGAGCCGTAGGCGCTCTTCGCGTCGTCGACCGGCGCCGAGGTCTGCGCCAGCACCAGGTAGAGGTCCGCGATCCCGGCGCCGGTGGTGAACGACTTGGCGCCGGTCAGCAGCCAGCCGCCGTCCGGCTGCCGGGAAGCCGTGGTGCTGAGCCGTTTCTTGGCCGCGCCCGCCCCGGTCTCGCTCCACGCCGAGGCCGCCAGCAGCTCACCGCGCGCCATCGCCGGCAACAGCGCGGCCTGCTGGTCCGGGGTCCCCCACTCGGCGATCCTGGCGGCCACCGCGCAGTGCTGGAACAGCACGATCGCCACCGACGGGTTCGCCGTGGCGATCTGGGCCACCGCCCGGTTGACCTCCCAGGCGTCGCCGTCGCGGCCGCCGTGCGCGGCGGGCACCGGCAGGCCCAGCAGCCCGGACGAGCGCAGCAGCCCGATCGCGGCCGGGTCGGGGGCGCCGGTCCCGGCCGTGCGGGCGGCCGACTCGCGCAGCAGCGCCAGCCCCGCACTGTCCATATCGGTCACACTGGCAGCCACAGGCATTCCGAGATCTCCTTGTGCTGGACGTGGGCGAGGGGTTCGAGCAGGAACGACCCGTGGAAGGTGACCTGCCTGCCGCCCACGGTGATCCAGTCCACCCGGGGCTCCCCTTCGGCCGGGATGGTGGTGGCGGCGGTGACCGCGGTGCCGCCGCCCGGGGTGTCGATGTGGATCATCCCCGGCGGGCAGCCCGCGACCCGGGCGGCGAACCACGGCACGGTGCCGGGGATCCCGGTGGCCGCGCCGAGGCACGCGGTGCCGGTCAGCGCGAGCGTCGGGTGCCAGGACGGCACCGAGATCGCCCGCACGGCCAGCCGGCCGTCCAGCGGCAGGGTCACCGCGACCTTGGGGAACGCCCCGTCCGGCGCCCAGCCCAGGTGCTCGGCGGCGGCCACCCGGATCCGGGAGAGCCGGTCGAACAGCACGGGGTCGTCGGCGAACAGTTCCTCCTTTGTGGACACCTTGGCCGCGCGGTGGCCGACGAAGACGTACGGGTTCCCCGCCGAGACGAGCGAGACCTCGACCGGTTCACCCGCCACCGAGAGCACGGTGCGCGGCGAGCCCGTCAGCAGGAGCGAGCTGACCGGGCGCGGAGGCGACTGCAGGAAGTGCACGGTGAAGTGGGCCGTGGTGCGGCTGATCCCGTCGACCGCGCACACCATGTGGTCGCCGTTGTTGAGCACGTTCACCCGGATCCGGTCGCCGTAGCCGAGGCGCGGCACCATCCCGGTCTCGGCGGCGGCCATGATCGAGGACAGCACCGAGTGCCCGCACGAGCCGCGCAGGTCGAACCGGGTCGGGCCGTCGGGCAACGCCTGGATGAACCGGTAGTCCAGGTCGAACATCGGGTGCGCCGACGGCGACACCAGCGCGATCTTGAGCACGTGCCCGGCGCCGGAGTCGATCAGCCAGCTCCGGGCCTTGCCCAGTGCTTCGAGCAGCGGGCCGTCTTCGGTGGGCAGGTAGCGCGCGTCGAGCACCAGCGTCGGGCACGGGCTGCCGGCCGCGTAAGCGAGGTGGGCGATCACGCGGCCAGCTCCGTGCCCCGCGGCGCTCTCGCCCCGGCCCGGAACTGCGCGCGCCAGACCTGGTGCACCAGCAGGGCCCACAGCGCCAGCGCGGCCGCCGGGCCGGGCCGGTCGGCCTGGGTGGCGAACAGCGCGTCCACCGCCACCGGGTCGAGCTGGCCGTCGGAGCGCAGTTCCGCGGCGGTCAGCAGGTCCCTGGCGAACTCCCAGAGCGGCTGGCCGGGCACCAGCATCGCCGCGACGGGCAGCGTGAACGGCTGCTTCGGCCGGCGCAGCACGGAATCGGGCAGCAGGCCCGCGGCCGCGGCGTAGAGCGCGCGCTTCACCTCGCCGCCACGCACGCGCTGGTCGTCGGTGAGCGAGCGGCCGATGTCGAGGATCGCGGGCTGGCAGAACGGCAGCCGGGCTTCGACCGAGTGGGCCATGCTCAGGTGGTCCACCCGGCGCAGGTGGTAGGCCGGGAGCCGGTGCGCCAGCTCGAAGGCGGTGATCCGGCTCAGCGCCGAGCCGGGTCCGTGCAGCATCCGTTCCGCCTCCTCGGGCAACCCTGTGCCCGCGCCGACCTCGCGGGCGTAGTCGTCGGTGTAGAGCGCGTGCCGGCGCGCCATGGGGAGCACGCCCAGCTTGTCCACATAGGACGGGATCCAGGGCCGGCCCGCGGCCTCGTCGGCCACGGCGTCGCGCATGCGGTCGTAGCCGCCGAAGACCTCGTCGGCGGCGTCACCGGTCAGCGCCACGGTGAACCCGGCCGCGCGCACCTCGCGGAACAGCGCGAAGGTGCTCAGCGTGATCGGGTCGGCGTTGGGCTGGCCGAGGTGCCAGACGACGTCGGCCAGCATCGCCGGGAAGTCCGCCGGGTCGATCTCGACCTGGTGGTAGGCGGCCCCCGCGTGCGCCGCCGCGGCCCGGGCGAAGTGCCGCTCGTCGCCGGGCCAGCTGCCCCGGTAGGCGATGTTGAACGTGTGCACGCCCGGGTGCGTGCGCGCGGCCAGGGTGGTGACCAGGCTGGAGTCCAGCCCGCCGGAGGTGATCGTGGCGACCGGCACGTCGGCGGTCAGCAGTCTGCGCACCTGTTCGGCCAGCGCCGGCTGCAGCCCGCCCGCCGCCCCCGCCTCGCACTGGACGGGCTCGCGCCGCCGGATCCGCAGGCCGCCCGGCCGGTCGCAGACCGCGGTGGCACCGGGCGGGAGGACCTTGATGTCGGCGAACATGGTCTGCTCGCCGAACGGCGTCTTGGTCGCCAGGTACGCGTCCAGGCCGGGGGTCCAGAGGTCGGTGGACACCGCGCCGAAGGCCAGCAGCGAGCCGATCTCCGAGGAGAAGTGCAGCGTGCCCGCGGCCGGGTCCCACCGGTAGAACAACGGCTTCATCCCCGCTGGGTCGGTGGCGAGCACCAGCCGCGGCTCGGCGCGCAGGTCGATCAGCGCGACGGCGTACATGCCGTCGAGGTGGTCGGTGAACCGGTCGCCGTACTCGGCGTAGAGCGCGGGCAGCACCGACCCGTCGCAGTCGTCGGGGAACGAGTGCCCGCCCAGCCGCGCCTTCAGCTCCCGGTGGTTGTAGATCTCGCCGTTGAACACGACCCGCACCGCGCCACCCGGCAGCGTGTAGGGCTGCTGCCCGCCGTCGAGGTCCATCACCGCGAGGCGGTTACCGCCCAGTGCGAAACCCTCGCCGTCGACCCCGCCGTGCCCGTCCGGACCGCCGTGGCGCTGCAGCGCCGCGACCGTCCGCAGCTCGTGCGGGGACACAGCTGCGTTGAGATGGCCGTAGATTCGACACACCGCGCCCGCCACTCCTCCCGTGCCACATCCGATCAGTACCTGACCTTCCCAAGCGGGGCGTCCACCCGTCATGGGGCGCGGGTCCCCGTCCGCTGGGATTCGTGGACGGGCGGCGGGATCCCGGCACGCCAGAGAGCCCCGGGCGCGGCGTGCGCCCGGGGCTCTCTGGCAGGAAGGTCAGACCTCGGCGAGCCTTGGCACGGCCGCGCCCAGTGTGCCGACGGCCGCCGCGGTCCACGGCTCGGGCGTGATCACGACGACGTGCTGGATCCCCAGCGCGGCCAGGGCAGTGGCCCGCTCGACGAAGGAGTCCACGCTTTCGCCCGGCTGCAACCGGGTGCTGACGGTCTTGAGGATGTCCGAGGGCTCGCGCCCCGCTTCGGCGCAGTGCCGGGCCAGCACGTCGAGCTTGCGGCGCAGGGTCGCGCCGCCGTCGGGGACGTCGAACAGGTTGCAGGCGTCGGCGAACCGGGCCACCAGCCGCAGGGTCTTGTTCTCCCCCATGCCGCCGATGAGGATCGACGGGCGCGGTTTGCTCGCCGGCGCCGGGTTCCCGACCGGGCGCTCGAGGGTGAGCTGCTTGCCGTGGAAGGGGGAATCGTCACCCGACCACATCCGCAACGCCAGCTCCAGCGTCTCCGAAAGCTGTTCGAACCGCTCGGCGGTCGAGGGCAGCGGCAGCCCCATCGACCGGGCCTCCACCTCGCTGTACCCGGCGCCGACGCCCAGCCAGGCGCGGCCGCGGGAGAGCACGTCCAGCGTGGTCACCGCCTTGATCAGCAGCGCCGCCGAACGGTAGGTCACCCCGGTCACCATCGTGCCCAGCCGCACCCGCTCGGTGCGCGCGGCGAAGTAGCCGAGGGTCGTGTACGCCTCCAGCATCGCCGCCTCGTGCGTGCTGTTCGGGTCGACCTGGAGCAGGTGGTCGCCCACCCACACGGTGTCCAGGTCCGCCTCGTCGGCGGCGCGCACCACCCGGTCGAGCTGGTCGGCGAGGTCGGACTCCCAGGAGAAGTTCGTGACGTTCAGGCTGATGCGCATCGGCGCGCCCTTCCGTTGTCAGGGGGTGAGGACCAGTTTTCCGTGCCCCGGCTCGCGCAGCGCGTCGAACGCCTTGGCCGCGTCGTCCAGCGGCAGCGTGGTGACCGACGTGGGCCCGATCCGGCCGCCCGCCACCAGGTCGAGCACCGCCGCCAGATCCTCGCGGTAGGCCTGCGGCTGCGGCTTTTCCAGGCTCCAGGCGTTGTAGAACACGGTCTTGCGGCCGTCGGGCAGCAGTTTCGGGGCGACGATGCCGCCGAGGAAGCCGACCGCGCCGACGAGCATGTTCTTGCGGTCGCCGCGCAGCACGTCGTTCTGGCCGTAGCCGACCAGCACCCCGCCGCGCGCCAGCCGGGAGTACGACCGGCGGAAGTGCGTGCCGCCGATCGGGTCGAACACGGCGGCCAGCCCGCGTGGGACCACCTCGGTGAAGTCCTCGGCGCGGTAGTCGACGGGCGTGGCCCCGTTGGCGCGCAGGAGATCCGCGTTCGCCGCCGACGCCGTGCCCCACACCTCGACGCCGTCGGCGAGCGCGGCCAGCTGGAGGAAGGCGAACCCGACCCCGCCGGACGCGCCGTGCACCAGGATCCGGCTGCCCCGCTCGACGCGGGCCACCCGGTGGAGCATCTGGTGGGCGATGAAGTAGTTGAGCGCGGCCGCGGCGACGTCGACCGGCTTGGCGCCCTCGGGCACCGGGACCAGCCGGTCGACCGGGAGGGTGAGCGCCTCGCCGTACCCGCCGACCCGGACCAGCGCGGCCACCCGCTGTCCGATGTGGAGGGTGGAGTCGCCGGAGCCGAGCCGCTCGACCGTGCCGACGAGGTCGAAACCCGGGACGTACGGCGGTTTGGGGCCACCGGGGATGACACCGCGCTGCTGCAGCAGGTCGCCGTAGGACACCCCCGCGGCCTCGATGCGCACGGTGGCCTCGCCCGGCCCTGGCTCGGGGAGGTCGATGGCGCGCGTTTCGAGGAAGTCCCGTGCGCCCTGGTCGGTGATGTGGACCTGTCGTACCCGCATGTCGCCTCCTGGTCGATCCAGCGTGGCCCCAGCATGCCGCGAGACGCGCCGGGCGGCCCCGGACTCCTGTCCCACCGCGCTGGGAGGACGTCCCAGCCGGCCGGGGTCAGTGCGCGATCTCGGCGACCCGCCCGAAGGTGGCCGGATCGTCGAGACTGGTGAGCAGGTAGTGGGCGAGATCGGCGCGGGAGATCGACCAGCAGCCGGTGAGCTTGCCCTCACAGGAGACCCGGTACGGCTTGCGCCGCCCGTCGGTGAGCCGCGCCGCGCGCACGACTGTCCACTGCAGACCGGAGTCGCGGACGGCCCGCTCCATCTCGGCCATGTCGGCGTAGGGCGCGCGCAAGATGTTGTGCAGTAAGAACTTCGCGATCGCCCACTCGGCGACCTGCCGGGGCCGGGGCAGCGCCAGCGAACTGGTCGAGACCACGAGCAGCCTGCGCACCCCCTCGGCCCGCATGGCCCCGGCGATGGTGGCGGTGCCGTGTGAGTAGACCGTGGTGGCGTGCCTGCGCATGCCGATGCCCAGCGCCGAGACGACCGCCCCGGCGCCGGACACCACCCGCCGCACCGCGTCCGGGTCGTGCACGTCGCCGGGCAGCACGTCGACCCCGGGAGTGCTCCACTCCTCGGGGCGACGCGCCAATACGGTCACCTCGTGCCCGGCACCACGCGCCTGCTCGACAACCTGCCGACCGGTACCCCCGGTCGCTCCGAACACGGCCAGGCGCACGGCACCGTCAGCCCTGCTGCGCGCGCGGGTCGCGGATCTGGCTCAGGTGCTGGCCGACCAGCAGCCAGTCGTCACCGCGCCGCCCGGCGATGTGGGTGATCCGGAACTCGCCCTGCGAGGGGTGGCCCTGGTAGGCCATCTCCTGGGTGTGCTTGCCGATCGCCACGACGGTGTCGCCGTATTCCCGGACCAACAGGTCCTCGACGGACAGCTTGCTCGTCTTGAGCGACCCGCTGCGGTAGCGGTCGAGCCACTGGTCCTTGGGCAGCACGAACCCGACCGGGCCCACGACGGTGAAGTCGTCCACGGCCAGCGCCGCGAGCGCGTCGGCGTCTCCCGCCACTTCGGCCGCCGCCCAGTTGTCCACCAGTTCCTGGATCTTCTTCTCGGTGCTCATCGTCTCCCCTGGACTCTGCAGCGGAATCAGTGCTGCGGAATGGAATCTCGCGCCGTCGAGGCTATCATCGAACCGTACGATGTCAAATCATTAGATATCGAACGTTTGGTACGCTCACCCGGTGCACTTCCTCGCGAACCCCCCGCTGGGCCTGGTCCTGTCCCAGAGCGCCAAAGCCGTCGGCCGCGCCATGGAGGAGGCGATGGCGGACGCCGGTGGCAGCCTGCCGGTGTGGCAGGTCCTGATCACCCTCAAGACCCAGCCCGTTGCCAACCAGCGGGAGCTGGCGGCGGCGGTCGGCATCCAGGACGCCACCCTCACCCATCACCTGAACGCGATGGAGAACGACGGCCTGCTGGTCCGCCGCCGCGACCCGGCCAACCGGCGCGTGCACCTGGTGGAGCTGACCGCCGGCGGGGAGTCCCTGTTCCACACCCTGCGCGGCGTCGCGGTGGCATTCGACCAGCGGCTGCGCAGTGGTCTGGACGAGACCGAGACCACCGCCCTGATCAGCTTGCTGACCAAGCTGCGCGAGAACGTGGCGCCGTAGCCGGCCGAGTCCTCTCCGATCAGTCCGGCGACGCCGATTCTCCTTTCGCAGCAAGGGCACAGCCATGCCGTCGCACTCTCCGCGCCGCGGGTGCCGGCGGGCGGGAAGCATTCCCTGATCCCCGGTGACGGGGAGCCCCTGTGGACGGGATGAGCCGCGGGCAGGCTCGTCCCAGACACGCGATGGGAGAGGCATGAGCACTGAAATCATTGACGTGCACGGCCACGTGACGCCGCCGGAGCTGCTCAAGCGGTTTCCGATGCCGCCGAGCCTCGGCGACGTCGACGGGATGATCGAGCGCAAGGCCGCACTGGGCATCGGGCTCACGATCGTCGGCAGCCCGGTCGGCGCCGGGACGATGCTCCCGGTGCCCGGCCTCGACAACTACGCGCAGACCGTCGAGCAGATCGAGGGTTTCCACGAGTGGCTGGCCGAGACCGTCCGGTCCCACCCCGGCCACCTGCGCGGCTACGTCTACCACAATCCTTTCGCGACGGACGATTCCCTTGCCCGGGCGCAGAAGCGGCTCGCGCAGGACGAGTTCGTCGGGCTGATCGTCAACACCAGTGTGCGCGGCCGGTACCTCGACGCGCCGGAGGCGGAGGCGACGTTCGCGATGGCGGCCGAGACCGGGGCGCCGATCCTGCTGCACCCGCCGGCCGAGCCCGTCGGCGCCGGGGCGTTCGGGAAGAACGTGGGGCTGGTCGAGCACGTGTGCCGGCCGTGCGACGTGACCGCCGGGGTCGCGGCGATCCTGGCGGCCGGGTGGCTGGTGAAGTACCCCGGCCTCAAGCTGATCGCGCCCAACGCGGGCGGGGCGCTGGCCCTGCTGCCGGAGAAGCTGGACCTCGCGCAGCAGCGCGCCCAGACCGAGGGACCCCGGTTCAGCGAGCTGCTCGCCCGGATCCACGTCGACACCGCGACCCCCAGCGGTAACGCGCTTTCCGCCGCCGCCAACGTCTTCACGCCCGAGCACCTGCTGTTCGGCACCGACTCCCCGCCGCTGGCGACGCCGCTGGACCGGGCGCTCGACCTTCTGTCCGATGTGGACCTGACGGCCGAGCAGCTGGCCGGGGTCCGGGCGGGCAACGCGCGCGCCCTGTTCGGGCTGGGGACGCGGTGAGCAGCCGGGCGCTGGTCGTCGGCGGGTACGGCGGGCTGGGCACGGTGATCTGCGAGCAGCTCGCCGATCAGGGCGCCCGGATCGCCGTCGCGGGGCGGTCGCCGGACAAGGCCGGGGAACTCGCGGCGCGGCTGCGGGAGCAGGGCGCCGACGCGGTCGCGGTCGAGCTGGACATCGCCGACAGCGCCGGCATCACCGCGGCCGTCGGCGAGACCGTCGCCGCACTGTCCGGTGTGGACATCCTGGTCAACTGTGCGAGCAGGCTGGCCACCATGCCCGCCGAGCGGTTCGACGAGCAGGAGTTCCGGGCCATCGTGGACGCCAACCTGACCGGCGCCTTCCTGCTCTCCCGCGCGGTCGGCGCGCACATGATCGAGTCCGGGACCCGGGGGACCGTGCTCCACCTGTCCTCCGTGCGCGGCGCGCTCGGCACGCGGCGCGGGTTCACCGCCTACGGGGCCAGCAAGGCGGGGCTGAACTTCCTGGTGCGCCAGCTGGCCACCGAATGGGGGCAGCACGGGATCACGGTCAACGCCGTGGCGCCCGGGTTCGTGCGCACCGAGTTCGTCGAGGCCGCCGCCCAGGACCCGGGGTTCCTGGCGGGCGTGCGCTCGCGCATCCCGCTGGGCCGCTTCGCCGAACCGGCCGAGGTGGCCAGTGCGGTGCTGTACCTGATCTCCCCCCTGGCCCGGTTCGTCACCGGCCAGGTGCTCTACGTCGACGGCGGCGTCACCGCGAGCCAGTGAGCGCCGAGCACACCATCAAATCCGAAGGAGCTGAAGTCATGGGAACGTGGCACGCGCTGTTCTACCCGCTCAAGCCCGGTAGCGAGGAAACGGTCAAGGAGTTGTTCCGCGCCAGCGGCCGCCCGGCGTTCGACGTGAGCGACGGTGACGGCACCGTGGTCGGCAGGCTGCTGGGCACGATGGCGTTCGTCGGCCGCGAGATGGCCGTGCGGGTCATCGAGGTCGACGGGGTGCTGCCGGTGGTGGCCGCGCACATGAGCAGGCAGCCCGAGGTGCGCGCGTTCGAGCAGCAGCTCGAGCAGCACCTGGCCAAGCCCCGCGACATGGTGACCCCCGAGGGCGCGCGGGCGTTCTTCCGCGACTCCGCGCTGGAGTGCGTGCTCGCCCGCAGGCACGACGAGCCGCTGTCCACCCAGGTCTGAGGGGGCGGGCGTGCGCATCGGACTCGGGCTGCCCAACGGGATCCCCGGCACGGCGGCCGACAACCTGCTCACCTGGGCCGTGGAGGGCGACCGCGCCGGGTTCAGCACCCTGGCCTCCCTCGACCGGCTGGTCTACGACAACCACGAGACCCTGACCACCCTCGCCGCGGCCGCCGCGGTGACCGAGCGTGCGCGGCTGATGACGGCGATCCTCATCGCGCCGCTGCACACCAGCACCGCGTTGCTGGCCAAGCAGTCCGCCACCGTCGACCAGTTCGCGCACGGCCGGCTCACCCTGGGCCTGGCCGTCGGCGCCCGCCCGGACGACTTCCAGGCCGCCGGTGCCGAACACGCGGGCCGCGGCACCCGCTTCGACGCACAGCTCGCCGAACTGCGCGCGCTCTGGGCGGGCGAACGTCGCGGGTTCGCGGGCGGCGTCGGCCCGAAACCCGCGCAGCCCGGCGGCCCACGGCTCGTCTTCGGCGGCCACGCCCCCAGCGCCGTCCGCCGCGCGGCCGCCGAGGGCGCGGGCTGGATCAGCGGCAGCGGCGGCCTCGGCATGTTCCGCCACGGCGCGCAGGCCTTCCGCACCGCGTGGGAGAGCGCCGGCCGCGCGGAAACCCCCACCCTGCACGCACTGTGTTACTTCAGCCTGGGCGACGACGCCGCCGAACTGGCCAACTCCTACCTACGGAACTACTACGGCTTCGCCCCGCCCTACGCCGAAGCGGTCGTCAACAGCACCGCCATCGGCGCGGATGCGGTCCGCCAGTCCGTGACCGATTACGCGGCGGCGGGTTGCGACGAACTGATCCTGGTCCCCTGTTCGGCCGACCTGGACCAGCTCAAGCTCCTCCGCGCCGCCCTCCCGGAGGCCCTCACCGTCTGATCGCACGAGGAAACGGCGGCGCCAGGAAAGCCAGAAGACCGTGCTGCGGCAGAGCTTCCAGATCATGGAGCGGGGCCGGCCGGACCGAATTCGGTCCGGCCGGCCCCGCTCCATTTCGGTTTCAGCGCGGTGAATCCTCGCTCGTCGAACGCACGGATCACCGCCCGCGCGTCATTCCCGGCCGAGCGCTCAGCGGCCAAGCCCCGCCCGCCGCGCCAGCACCGCCGCCTCGGTCCGGTCCACCAGCCGCAGTTTCGCGAAGATCCGCGACAGGTAGTTGCGCACCGTCTTGACCGACAGCCCCAGTTCCCGCGCGATCACCGCGTTTCCCTTCCCGTCCGCGACCAGTTCCAAGACCGCCCGCTCCCGTGTGGTCAGGTCCGGGAACGGGTCCTGCGAGGCCGGCGGCTGGGTCAGGTACTCGACCACCCAGTCGGCCACGTGCGAGTCGAACAGGACACTCCCCGCGCACACCACGTCGATGGCGCGCTTGAGCTCGCGCGAATCCGCCCCCTTGAGCAGGTAGCCGCGGGCGCCCGAGCGCATGGCGGACAGGAACGTGTCGCGGTCCTCCGACATGGTCACCACGACCACCGCGGTGTCCGGGTTGCGGGTCGCGATCGCCCGGGTGGCCTCGATACCACTGATATCGGGCAGGTTCACGTCCATCAGCACGACGTCCGGCCGTAACCGCCCGGTCATCCCCACCGCCTCACCGCCGGTGCGGGCCTCGCCCACGACCCGGCAGGTGCCCGCACTCTCCAGCAGTGTCTTGACTCCCGACCGATACAGCGGATGGTCGTCGGCTATCACTACCTCAATCGGCCGAGCTTCAACCTGCCCTGCACTCATCGCGCCCCCAGGTCCTGTGCCGGCTTCCGCCGGCATGCCGGTCCGGCCGCACGCCGCTGCCGGACCCGCCGGTGCCGGACCCCTTCCTGTGTGTAACGACCCCCCAGGTCATGCACCGGATCAACTGACAGCATACCGGGACAGTGCGGCGGCATGGGTGGAAAGTTACGCGCCAATGATGCGACCGTCCGGAACGGAGACCATTTCAAGATCGCTATTTCCGGCCCGGCACGGCGGACCGGGTCCGGCGAGATCGCCACTGTTAGCGGTCACATCTGCGGCGGTGAGTCCATCTGAGAGCGACTCCAAGCCGGTGCGAGAGTTGACACCCGCGCAGGTCGAGGCGGCAGTGGCGAGCGGCCGGCATCGACGTGCCCGCGAGACCGGGAGAGCATGTTCGAGCCGTAGATTGCGAAGAAGCGTTACCGCAGGCTTACCAATCTGGATAAGATCATTTTTTCGTTGCCTGGGAAATTAACTAAGGGTCGGGATACTTCCGCGCATTTCGCGATCACCGCCTGTTACACGACCGGCTGATGCGCTATTTGGCGGAGCGCCACGGGTTCACCACGTTCGCGATGCCGAGGCCGGCCACGCCCCGCTCCGGTCGGCGCGTACGAGCTGAGACCGGCAACGCGGCCATGGCACAACGAACGGTTGTCGACGCCGCGTGTCGGTTGTTGGACGTCACCGCCTCGCGGCGAGTTCACTGCCCCCGGTACGCCAAGAAGCGACGGCTGAGGAGGGTGAGTGCCGAACGATTCCTTTGTCCACCTGCACGTCCACACCGAGTACTCGATGCTCGACGGTGCGGCGAAGATCGCTCCCCTGTTCAAGGAGGCGGCGCGCCTGGGCATGCCCGCGGTCGGCATGACCGACCACGGCAACATGTACGGCGGCGACGAGTTCTACCGGCAGTCGATCAAGCACGGGCTCAAGCCGATCATCGGCATCGAGGCGTACGTCGCGCCGGAGAGCCGGTTCCACAAGAAGCCGGTGTTCTGGGGTCAGTCGAACCAGCGTGGCGCCGATGAGCTGGGCGAGGGCGGCGACGTCTCGGGCGCCGGTGCGTACACCCATCTGACGATGCTCGCCGAGAACGCCACCGGCCTGCGGAACCTGTTCAAGCTGTCCTCGCTGGCGAGCATGCAGGGCTACTACCGCAAGCCCCGGATGGACCGCGAGCTGATCTCCGACAACCACGCCGGCGTCATCGCGACCACGGGCTGCCCGTCGGGCGAGGTGCAGACCCGGCTGAGGCTGGGCCAGAAGGAAGCGGCGATCCAGGCCGCGTCGGACTACAAGGACATCTTCGGCGCCGGGAACTTCTTCCTCGAGCTGATGGACCACGGCCTGCCGATCGAGCGGTCGGTGCGCGAGGGCCTGCTCGAGGTCGGCAAGCTCCTCGGCCTCGAGCCGCTGGCGACGAATGACTCGCACTACGTCACCAAGGACCAGGCCGCCACCCATTCCGCGCTCCTCTGCGTGCAGGCGGGCAAAACGCTGAACGACCCGAACCGCTTCAAGTTCGACGGCGACGGTTACTACCTGAAGTCCGCCGAGGACATGCGCGGGTACTGGGACAAGGAAGTCCCCGGCGCCGCCGACTCGACGCTGTGGATCGCCGAGCGTGTCCAGTCCTACGCGGACGTCTACGCGCACACCGACCGGATGCCGGTTTTCGAAGTCCCGGCCGGACACGACCAGAGCAGCTGGCTGCGGCACAATGTCATGGCGGGCCTGGAATGGCGCCTGCCGGACGGGGTGCCGGCCGTGTACCGGGACCGGGCCGAATTCGAGCTCGAGGTGATCGTCCAAAAGGGATTCCCCGGCTACTTCCTCATCACGGAAGACCTCATGCGGCACGCCCGCGAGGCCGGCATTCGCGTCGGCCCCGGACGGGGTTCCGCCGCCGGTTCGCTGGTCGCGTACGCACTGCGCATCACGAACCTGGACCCGATCGAGCAAGGCCTGCTGTTCGAACGGTTCCTGAACCCGGAACGGGTTTCGATGCCGGACATCGACATGGACTTCGATGACCGCCGCCGTGGCGAGATGATCCGGTACGCGACGGACAAGTACGGCGTCGACCGGATCGCGCAGGTCATCACCTTCGGCACCATCAAGACCAAAGCCGCGATCAAGGACTCCGCGCGAGTCCATTTCGGATCCGCCGGCTACGCCATCGCGGACAAGATCTCGAAGGCCCTTCCGCCGCCCGTCGCGGCGAAGGACATCCCGCTCTCCGGCATCGTCGACAAGAGCCACGAGCGTTACGCGGAGGCCGCCGAGGTCCGCGCGCTCGTCGAGACCGACGAAGAGTGCAAGACGATCTTCGACACCGCCCGCGGCCTCGAAGGCCTGATCCGCAACGCCGGCGTCCACGCCTGCGCCATCATCATGTCCAGCGAGCCGCTGACCGACGCGATCCCGCTCTGGCAGCGCGACGACGGCTCGATCATCACCGGCTGGGACTACCCGTCCTGCGAGGCCATCGGCCTGCTGAAGATGGACTTCCTGGGCCTGCGGAACCTCACGGTCATCGGCGACGCGATCGACAACATCAAGGCCAACCGCGGCGAAGACGTCGACCTCGACCGCCTGAGCCTGGATGACACCAGCACTTTCGACCTGCTCGCGCGCGGTGACAGCCTGGGAGTCTTCCAGCTTGACGGTGGCGCGATGCGGGACCTGCTGCGTCGTATGCGGCCGACCGGCTTCGAGGACATCGTGGCCGTCAACGCGCTCTACCGGCCCGGCCCGATGGCGATGAACACGCACAACAACTACGCCGACCGCAAAAACGGCCGGCAACCGATCGAGCCGATCCATCCGGAGCTCGCGGAGCCGTTGCGGGAGATTCTGGCCGAAACCCATGGCCTGGTCGTTTATCAGGAACAGATCATGCAGATCGCGCAACGGGTGGCCGGGTATTCGATGGGCCGAGCCGATGTTCTGCGTCGTGCCATGGGTAAAAAGAAGAAGTAGGTGCTCGAGAAGGAATTCGACGGCTTCCAGGCCGGAATGCAGGACAACGGTTATTCCACCGAGGCAGTACAAGCCCTGTGGGACACGATCCTGCCCTTTGCCGGATACGCGTTCAACAAGTCTCACGCGGCAGGGTATGCCCTGGTCGGCTATTGGACCGCCTATCTGAAGGCGAATTACCAGCCGGAGTACATGGCCGGCCTCTTGACCTCGGTCGGCGACAACAAGGACAAGTCCGCGATCTACCTGTCCGAATGCCGCCGCCTCGGCATCAAGGTGCTGCCGCCGGACGTCAACGAGTCGGCGCTGAGGTTCGCGGCCGTCGGGGACGACATCCGGTTCGGCCTGGGCGCGGTGCGCAACGTCGGCGCGAACGTCGTCGACTCGATCGTCAAGACCCGCGCGGAGAAGGGGAAGTACTCCTCGTTCACCGACTTCCTCGACAAGTCCGAGCTCGCGGCCTGTAACAAGCGGGTCGTCGAATCGCTGATCAAGGCGGGCGGGTTCGACTCCGTCGGCCACTCGCGCCTGGCGATGATCCAGGTGCACGAGCAGGCGGTCGAAGCCGTGGTGCCGCTCAAGCGCCAAGAGGCGATGGGCCAGTTCGACCTGTTCGGCCCCGGAGGCGACGACGAACAGGCCGCGGCCTCTTCGTCTCCGCTCGCGCACCTGAAACTCGGCGAGGACGAGTACCCGCACAAGGAATTGCTCGCCTACGAACGGGAAATGCTGGGGCTCTACGTCTCGGCACACCCGCTGGACGGCGCCGAGCGTTTCCTCCGCAAACATGCCCCCAAACCGATCGCCGGCCTGCTCAACGACCCGCCGAAGGAAGGCGAGGTGGTCATCTCCGGGTTGATCACCGCGCTGGAGCGGCGGGTCAACAAGCGGGGTGAATCCTGGGCGATCTGCACGGTCGAGGACATGGACGCCTCCCTGGAGGTGCTGTTCTTCGCCAGGGCCTACTCGATGTTCGCCGCCGACCTCGTCGAGGACAACGTGGTACTGGTCAAGGGCCGGGTCAACTGGAGGGAGGACAAGATGTCCGTTTTCGGCGGCGGCCTGGTGCCGATCGATCTCTCGGCAATCGGAAGCGATGGCGAGGAACCGCCGTTCGTGCTGCTCGCGCAAGCGGAAAAGCTGTCGTTGCCGGTAGTGCTGGAGCTGAAGCAAACGTTGCTCGCGCACAAGGGGGAAACCCCAGTTCGCATTCAACTGGGGAACCGGCTTCTGGCGATCGACGACTACCCGGTGAAGGTGACGTCGATGTTACTGGGCGAGCTGAAATCCATTCACGGCATCACTGTGGCGCCTTGAGCGGGGGCTACTTCCACCCAGCCGTTACACCGAGGCGATCCGATCTCGCCGGCCCGACAGCTCACGCCGGGAATGGACCTCGAGCTTCCGGAAAACCTTCCGCAGGTGGTAATCCACGGTGTGCACGCTGAGGTAGAGCTGGGCCGCGATCTCCGCGTTCGTGGCCCCGCCGGCGGCCAGGCGGGCGACGCGGGCCTCCTGGGGAGTCAGGTCGCTGCCGGCGTTCCGGGATCGCGCTCCGTGTTGCACCGGATCACCGGCTGCCGACAATTCCTGTGCTGTTCTGGCGGCGTATCCCTCGGCGCCCATGGCGTCGAAGAGTTCGTGGGCGGCCCTCAGTTCGTAACGGGCCTCCTTGATTCTGCGCTCCCGGCGAAGCCATTCCCCGTACAGCTGGTGGCTTCGCGCTCGTCGCACCGGGCCCCGGGTGCACTCGTGATACTGAATAGCCTGTAGGTAGAACTCTTCCGCCGCCGAAGGGTCGGTGACGGTCAGCGCCTGAACGCGGGCGAGGTCGCCGAGCAGGCCCGGGGTGGGTGTCCTGGTGGCCAGCCGGGACAGGCGTTCCCTCACGTACGCCGCCTCGTTGTCCCGGCCGCAGCGGATCGCCGCCTCGGCCATGTCGGCGAGGGCGAAATTGACCTGGCACGTGTCCCCGATCTGGCCCGCCAAAGCCAGGTACGCCTCGTGATACCGGCCCTGGCTCAGATCGACCACGCTGCGCGCGTAGTCACAGAAGACAAGCTGGTATCCCTGGCCGGTGCGGAAAGCGTGCTCCTGAACGGCTTCCGACAGCGCGCGGGCCTCCTCGAAGCGGCCACGCCACGCGGCGATGAGCAGGGCGCCGAGGTACAGCTGCGAGCCCCGGGCCTCCTCCAATGCGGCGCGCTGGTCGAACAGGCGCTCCGACTCCGCGAGGCGTCCGGCGATCAGTTCGGACACCGCCGTGTGGCTGAGCGCCAAGGCCATCGGGATGACGGCGCCCCGACGCTTCGCTTCCGTGTGCAGCCGCCAGGCCAGCTCGTGCAGGGCGACGTCGTCGCCGAGCATCGTCGCGTGCGAGCAGGCCGCGGCCAGCAGCTGGAACAGCTCGGGCGCCGTCGCCCGCTCGTGCTGTACCGCGTCGATGGCCTGTTGCAGCATCGGGCCGGCCCGCTCCAGTCCGTCGAGATGCAGCGCCGTCTCGGCTTCGAGCACCACGTCGCCGGCCGTGGCCGGCATTCCGGCGGGCAGCGGCAGGGAGCGAACCGTCTCGGCGACGCTGAGGTGTGAAGCCCCCTGCGGCGCGAGTGAACCGCTGATCTGCGCCTGGACGAGTGCCTCCACGAGGATGTCGCGAGCCAGCCGGATGTCGACCGGGCCCAGTTCCCGGGCCGCCGTCGCCAGGGCGTAGGTCGCGGCGGCCGGAGCGCCCGTCAGCCGGTGGATCCGCGCTTGCACGCGCTGGATCAGGCCGTTGTCGCGCCGGTCCTTACGGTTGGCGGCCGCTTCGTCGAGCAGGGCCTGGGCTCTCCCAGGCGAACCGGCCACGGCGCTGGCCTCCGCGGCACCCAGGAGGCGACGGGCCCGGGTCGGCAGGTCCGGCGTCAGGGAGGCTGCTCGGGCCAGCAGGGTCGAAGCGCCGGCCCAGTCACCGCGATCGCGGACGCGTTCGGCGGCGCGTTCGAGTTCGGCGGCCACGAGGTCGTCCGGTCCGGTCGCCGCGGTTCCCAGGTGCCAGGCGCGCAGGTCGGCCTCGCCGAGGTCGCCGGCGACGTCGGCCAGGGCGGCGTGGACCCTCGCGCGCTCCGCCAGCGGGGCACCGTAGTAGATCGCCGACCGGATCAGCGGGTGACGGAATTTCACCGTCTCGCGGATCGACAGGAGGCTCCGCTCTTCGGCGGCCGCCGCGTCGCTCGCGTCGTAGCCCAGTTCCGGACCGGCCCGCCACAGCATGGCGGGATCACTCGTGGGATCGGCCGCGGAGGTCAGCAGCAAAGTCCGGGTCCGCGGGGGCAGCGCCGCCGCTTCCTGCAGGTAGAGCTGTTCCAGCGCCCGTCCGAGCGGGACGGGTTCCGGTAACGGCGCCTCGCCGCTGAGCTGATCGCCGCGCAGCTCCCTGGCCGCCTCGATCAGGGCGAGCGGGTTGCCACCGGTGGAGGCGACGATCCGGAGCCGGACCGCCGGATCCAGGACCCCGGGAACCACCGATTTCAGGAGCCGGCCGGCCGCATCCGTGCCGAGGCCGGCGACGGTCAGCTCGGGTAGCCCGGCCAGGTGATCGACGCGGTCGACCTGGTCGCGGGCGGCGAACACCATCGCGACCGAGTCGGCGTACAGGCGGCGGGCCACAAAAGCGAGCGCCGCGGCGGACTCCTCGTCGAGCCAGTGGGCGTCGTCCACCAGGCACAGCAGCGGCCGGTCGTCGGTGCGCCCGGTCAGCAGCCCGAGCGAGGAGAGCCCGACGAGGAAACGGTCGGGCGGGGTGGTCCGCTCGTGGAGCCCGAAGACCTGGCTGAGTGCCTCGCACTGCGGATCGGGCAGCTTCGGCAGGTGGGCCAGATGTGGTCTGAGCAGGTGGTGCAGGGCGGCGAAACCGAGCTCGGCCTCGGACTCCACGGCGTCGAAGCGCATGATCTCGAAATCACCGCCGGCCAGGGACTGAAGGCGGTCGAGGAGCGCGCTCTTGCCGGCCCCGGGCCCACCCCGCAACACTACGACCGCGCTCACCCCGCCTCGAACGGCGTCGAGCGCTTCCGTCAGCCGGTCGCATTCCTCGTCCCGCCCGAACAGCTCGTCCACTGGTCAACCCTAAGGCGATCCGGAGCGCTCGAGGAAGAGTGGCGCCGGAGGCGGGCCCTTCTTGATGAACCTCTAGCAAGCTGTCCGGGCCGGCGGGGGAACTTCGGGCCCTCGGACTACGAACACCACGTGATGCCCGGCCGGCCGGCGGCGGGCAATCGTGGGAGTCATGACCTCCCGAATCGACTACGGAGCCGTGGAGACAGTCCCCGGCACGGACATCACCTTCCGGCGGACGGGCCGGGGCCGCCGGTCCGTCCTGTTCGTCCACGGCTACCTCGACGGCTACACGATCTGGGACGACCTCATCACGTCACTCAAGACCTCGGACGTGGAGTTCGTCGTGCTGGACCTCGCCGGCATGGGCGACCGCGCCGACGCCGAAGGCCCGCTGACCCTGGACCGGTACGCCGACGAGGTCGGGCAGGTCGCCGATCTGCTGGCCAAGCCGACGGTGCTCGTGGGCCACAGCATCGGCGCCCCGATCGTCGAGCTGGTCGCGGCCCAGCGGCCGGGCATCCTGGGCCTGGTCCTGATCGCGTCGATTCCGCTGGCCGGGACCCACCTCCCGGCCGCGGCGCTCGAACCGTTCTCGCGGGCCGCGGGAGACGTCGAGGCCATGCGGGCCCTCCTGCTGGGCGCCACCGCCGGGTCCCGCGAGGAGGGGCTCGACCACATGGCGGCCGTCGCCGCCAAAGTCCGGCCCGACGCGGTCGAGGCGATCGCGCAGGCGTGGAACAACGGCCACCCCGACGGAAACGCGCCCAGCGAGTACCGGGGGCCGGTCCTGCTCCTGCCGGGCACAGAGGACGACGTCGCGTCCATCGACTCGGTCAAGAACCAGGTCGCGCCCCGGTTCGCCGAGCCCCGCTATTTCGCGGTCGAGAATGCGGGCCACTACCCCCATTTCGAGCAGTACCACGTAGTCGCGGAACAGATCGACAAGTTCCTCGCCGAGATTCTGGCCCCGGGGAGCCAGTGGCTCGTGATCCTCTCCCGCCCGACCCTGGAAAGCTTTTCGGCAGCCTGCACTCCAGACGTGACCCTGCGCCTGTCCGCGGCCGAGGAACCCGTCGTGGGCCCGGCCGCGGTGCGGCACTTCTTCACCATCACCCAGACCATGTACGACAGCCTGGCCTTCGTCCATGAGGCACGCGATGCGAACAGGACCTATATGAAGTGGGAGGGGCAATTCCAGAACAAACCGGTGAGCGGCGTGACCATCCTCTCCTACAACGAGAGCGGCCTGATCCGCGAGATCGAGCTCTACCACCGGCCGTATGGGCAGGTTCTCGCCTTCGCCGCCGAACTCACCCGGCGCCTCGCGAAACCGTGACCGGCGGGCCACCCGATACCCACGGGAAACAGCTCTGTTCCTCCCAGCATTGGAGCACGTGATCATGCCTGGAATCGGCCAGCTCACCGCGCCCAACCAGAGCGTCGAGGGCGCCAACGGCGTCCACTACGCGTACCGGCGCTTCGGCACCCCGCGGCCGGGCGCCGTGCCGGTGGTCTTCTTGCAGCACTACCGCGGGAACCTGGACAACTGGGACCCCGCCCTGATCGACCCGATCGCCGAACAGCACGAGGTGATCCTCGTCGACAACGTGGGTGTGGGCGGGTCGACCGGCGCCGTGCCGAACACCGTGCAGCAGATGGCGCTGGACGCGCTGGCCTTCGTCGACGCACTGGGCCTGAAGTCCTACGACCTCTTCGGCTTCTCGCTGGGCGGCTTCGTGGCCCAGGAGATCGCGCTGGTGCGGCCCTACCAGGTCCGGCGGATCGTCCTGGCGGGAACGGGTCCGCAGGGCGGCCGCGACTTCCACCTCTGGACCGGCGAGGTGCTGGCGGCCGCACGCCGCGACGAAACCAGCGCCGAAGACCTCCTCACCCTCTTCTTCCGGCCCACCGAGACCAGCCAGGCCAAGGGCAGGGAGTTCATCCAGCGCATCTTCACCCGGCAGCAGGACCGCGACGCACCGACCGACGTCGCCGTCCGGGACGCCCAGCACACCGCGATCTCCGCCTGGGGCATCCCGGACGACGGCCGGCTGGTCCGGCTCGCCGCCATCGAGCAGCCGGTCCTCGCCGCCAACGGCGACCGGGACGCCATGGTCCCCACCGAGAACACCCACCTGCTCGGCGGGCACCTGCCGAACGTCCGGGTCGTCATCTACCCCGACGCCGGCCATGCCTTCCTCTTCCAGTACCCCGCCGAATTCGCGGCCGAGGTGAACACCTTCCTCGGCCGATAGCCGCCACCACCGACCACCCGACGAGAGAGAAACCCATGGAGTTCAAGACACTCGGCACCATCGGGGCGGGGCCGGCCGCGCAGGCGGTCGCCACGCACGCGGCGAGGGCCGGCCACCCGGTGCTGGTCAGCAACAGCCGCGGACCGGACACTCTCGGCGACGTCGTCGCAACGATCGGGCCGGGCGCGTCGGCGGCCTCCTTCGACGACGCGGTCGCCGCCGACCTCGTACTGCTCGCCGTGCCCTTCGGCGCGGTGCCGGCGGTCGGACGGAAGCTCCCGGACTGGGCCGGGCGCGTGATCGTGGACATGACCAACCAGTTCGCCGAGGTCGATCCGTACCGCGGGTTCACGGACGTGGCGCCACTCACCGGGAGCGAGTGGGTGGCTCAGCACCTGCCGGGCGCGACGGTCATCAAAGCGTTCAACGCCATGTTCGCCACCTATACGGCCGCCGAACCGCGGCATGACGAGGGGGCCCAGGTCGTCTTCTTCGCCGGCGACGACGCACCGTCGAAGGCCGCCTTCGACGAAATGGTGTCCGGTCTCGGCTTCGCGCCGATCGACCTGGGAGGCCTGCGAGACGGCGGTGCCCTCCTCCAACTCGGTGGCGCGCTGAGTGGCAAACACTTCCTTTTCCAGGGGTGAAGCCAAAAACCTCGACGCCCCAGCCAGTTCACGGACGTTGGTGCAGCGCGTTCGCGAGCTGGACTCGGCTGCGGAGGTCGAGCTTGCCGAAGACCGAACGCAGGTGGGTGCCGATCGTGTGCACCGAAACGCCCAGCTCGGCCGCGGCCGAGCGGTTGCTGTGCCCGGCTCCGACCAGTTCGGCCACCTTCAGCTCAGCCTCGGTGAGCGCGTCCCAACCGGACTGGGCGCGCGGCGTGCGCTGCGTCGCGCGGACCGGCCGTAGACCGGCCTGCCGCAGCCTGGCCTCCAACAGCAGGCTGGGCAGGGTCGCCCCGGCCCGTTCGTAAATATCGCGGGCGGCGTCGATTCGCTCGACGGCCGCGTCGGCCTCGCCCTCGGCCAGCAACGCGATGCCGTGATCACCGAGAGCGCTGGCGAACAGCAACGGCCGCGGCCCTTCGCGGAGCACCGTGACCGCCTGGTCGAGCCGATCAGGGTCGCCCTCGACCAGGCCCCGGCTCTGGAGCGCCAGCCCGGCGAAGCTGGGCACTCCGGGGTTGCGCTCGGCGCCCGTCTCGGCCAGGTCGGCGGCGGCGCTCGCCAGGGCGTGATCGCCGGTGGCCAGTCCGGCTTGGACGAACGGGCGCATCCACAACGGCACCCACGGCCAGTACTCCCGGCTGGCCCGCGCCGTCGCCAGCAGCGGACGGTAGAGCGCGGCACTGTGCCCGGCATCGTCGGCCAGTAGCGAAATCCAGCCGTGCATCAGCTGCAACGCGGTGGCCCGGATGGCCGCGTCGTCGGCGTCCCGGGCCGAGTTGAGCTCCAGCCGTACCCGGGCCAAGGCGAAATCGCCGCGCATCAGGGCGGTGAAGCTCAGGACCGAACCGGCGTCCAGGGTGCTGACGTGCTCGCCCAGCTCGTCGGCGAGCCGGATCAGCGTCTCGGCTTGTGTCTCCGCTTCGGCGAGCCGGCCCAGGTTGACGTCCTGCCACATCCGCGCGTGCAGGAGGTCGGGGGTCGCGTCCACGCCGTCCGGAAAGTCCGCGGTCGCCCGCGCCAGCAAGCCGGCCGCCTCGTCGTAGCGGTCCAGCAATTGCAGGCAACGGATCTCCTCGGCGTAGTACGCCGAGCCAGCCATCGCTCGTAACGACCGAGTCCTGGACAGAGCCGTCTCGTGCCGGCCCTCCTGCTTCGCGACGACGCCGAGGGTCAGCAGCGCGAGCTGTTCGGCCAGTGCGTCGTTGGTTTGCCGCGCCTCGGTCAGCGCCTGTTCGGCCGCGGCCGTGGCGTCCTCGGCGGTGCAGATGCGTACCAGCGCAAGGGTTTTCGCCGCGGACAACGATGTCCGAGCTTGCGCGGAGAGTCCGGTGACGGCCAGCGCCGAATCCATGCGCCGGCCGATCTCCGCGAGCCGGTTCATCGACCACAACGCACGCGCGCCGACAACCTGGAGCCGGGCGCGGGTGTCCGGGTCGCCGACCTGGCGGAGCAGCTGGTCGATGATGTCGAGCGCGGCGCGTCCCCGGTGGACACTGATCAGCAGTTCGCCCGCCGCCTCACCGGCTCGCAACCAGCTGCCGCCGTCGGGATCGGCCAAGGCGAACGACTGTCGAGCCAGGTCCGCGGCGACTTCGGGCATCGACCCGGCCGCCCGCGCGGCGGCCCGGGTGAGCACATCAACGGCTTCGTCGTCACCGATGACCGCACCAGCCTGAAAATGGGGAGCTGCCGCCAGCACGTCGTCATCGCGGTCCAGCAGCAGCCGGCCACAGGCGCGGTGCAGGGACAGCCGCTCGTCGTCGCTGAGGTTCGCGTACATCGCTTCGCGGAGCAGGTCGTGCCGGAAACCGATCTGCCGCCCCGAACGATGCAACAGTCCTTCGACCACACCCCGTTGCGCAGAATCCAGCACCGCGGCCAGCGGCAGCCCACCGAGCAGGACGGCCGCCTGCTCGGCCGCGATGTCCCGGCCCCACACGGCGCAGAGCGCGAGCAGCTCGACCAGATCGGGCGCGAGCAGCGCCAGCCGGCGTCGCACACCGACGATGACTTCGGCGGGCAGTCCCTCCTCGTGGTCGGCACGACCCTGCCGCCGGGCGAACGCCTCCAGCACCTGGCCCGCGTAGAAGGGATTCCCGCCGACGCCGTCCAGCGCGGGCACGGCCTGCCCGCCGAGCCGATCCCGAGCGAGCTCGCCGAGCGCGGCCGGGCTCAACGGCCCAAGGCTCAGGTGTTCGACGTCCGGGGGCTGCGGGCCGGCCGGCGTCAGCTGCCGCACCAAGCCCTCGGGCAGGGATCGGCTCGCGACCAGCCAGACCACCGGGGAGCCGGTCAGCCGGCCCGGAAGCACCCGCAGGGCAAAGCGAGTCAGCTCATCGGCCCACTGGAAATCATCGATCCCGATCAGGACCGGGCTGTCCAGCGCGCGTTCCTCCAGCAGGCCGGCGATCCGGTCGACCAGCCACAGCTGCTGGGTGTGCAGCGTGGCCAGTCCCGCGAAGTCCTTCTCGGCCAGGATCGGGCCCTGGCCCGAACGCAGGGCGACCAGCAGCGGCCCGCCCGCGGCGATCTGCCCGATCTCGTCGGCCTTGCCCGTGCCGACCGCGTACCCCATCCGGCCCGCCTGTTCGGCGATGGCGCGGAGCAGGGAGGTCTTGCCGATTCCGGGCTCGCCGTCCAGGGCCAGCACACCGCCGCGACCGGACCGGGAGACGCGGCGGAGAAGGCCGAGCGCACGACTCAGTTCCTGCTCGCGGCCGCGGAGCACCGTGGCCGCGATCGGTACCTCGGATCTGGTCAATCGAAGCTTCTCCGCTACCACGCCGGCCGCCGGGCGGGCCCGGCCGCTCGGACCCGGCCACACCTGCCGGTATCGCCTTCAGCCTACTAGTTCGTGCGAGGCCCGCGGGGCCGGCGACCACGGCCGAACGCCCCGGTTCACCTGTTCATGCGATGCGCCCGGCGACGGTCGCTGGTGGGCTGGGCCCGCCGTCCGGCCGGATCGTGGAACGCGAACCGGCCCATCCGCCCAGCAGCGAGGAACCAGTTCATGCCCATGATCGACGTGTACGCCGCCGAAGGGACCTTTTCGGACCGGCACGCACTGGCCACGGCTCTCGCCACGGCCGTGATGACCATCGAGGCGGTGCCGAACATCCCGATGTTCCGCAAGAACACCGCCGCGTTCGTCCACGATCTCCCGGCCGGCTCCCAGTCGAATGTGGATGGTGACGAAAACTCCGTGCGCGTGCAGGTCCTGACCAACGCGGGCGCGCTCGACCGTGACAAGCAGCTCGCCGTCGTGCGCCGGCTGACCGACATCGTCGCGGCCGCGGCCGGTGACCCGGCCCTCGCCGACCGGACCTGGGTGCTCCTCACCGAGGCTCCCAACGGGGGCTGGGGATTGAGCGGGCACGCCAGCACCAACGACGAACTCGTGCTCGCCGCCCGCGCCCAGATCGCCGAACTGTCGTCGGGCAAAGCGACTGATGCCTGACCAGAGTGGCCGCGTCGCGGTCGTCACGGGAGCTTCCAGCGGCATCGGTGAACACGTGGCGCGGGCGCTCGCGGCCGGTGGCGCGCAGGTCGCGTTGCTCGCCCGTCGCGCGGATCGGCTCAGCGGGGTCGTCGAAGAGATCACCTCGAGCGGGGGCCGCGCGGCGGCGTATCCGGTGGACGTCACCGATGAAGCCGGGTTACGCGCCGTCGCCGCCGACGTCCGACGCGATCTGGGCGCGGCCGGCATCGTGATCAACAACGCCGGGATCATGTTGCCGACGCCGGTCACCGATATCCGGGAATCGGACTGGGCCAAGCAGGTCGACCTCAATATCGGGGGCCTGAACACCACGGTTCAGGCATTCGCCGGCCAGCTCATCGCCACCGCGGCGGCCACGGGCGTCGCCGACCTGGTGAGCACCGCCTCGATCGCGGGCCGGACGCTGTTCCCCGGTTTCTCCGTCTACGCCGCGACCAAGGCCTACGTCATCCAGCTCGGCGCGAACCTGCGCGCGGAGCTGGGCCCGAAGAACGTGCGGGTGACCACGATCGAGCCGGGCATCGTCGGCACGGAACTGCAGAGCCACATCGACGACGAAGCCACCCGGGCCCGCCTCGCCGGCACCCGGGAGTCCATCGAACGGCTCGCCCCGGCCGACATCGCGAACGTCATCGCGTTCGCGGTCGGCCTTCCCGCGCACGTCAACCTGGCCGAAGTCGCCGTCCTGCCCACCCGCCAACCGGCATGACGGGCGAAACCCCGGGCAGGCCACACCTGACCCAGTTCACGGTGACCTCGCCCGCGGACGGGTACTGGCGGGTCACGTTCGACAATCCGCCCACCAACCTGATGAACGCCACGACGGCCGGGGACCTTCGCGTCGTGGTGTTCGACAGCGCGCATCCGGACTACTCCTTCGCCCGATACCCCCGGACCGACCGGCCTGCCGCCGTTCCTCGACATGACCGTGCGCCTGGCCGCGGCTCCCGTCGTGACGATCGCGGAGATCCGCGGCCGGACCAGGGGCGGCGGCAACGAGTTCGCACTCGCCTGCGACCTGCGGTTCGCCAGTCTGGAGAAGGCCCTGCTCGGTCAACCCGAGATCGTTCGACGCCGCGACCGCCGAACGCTACGGCTGGGTCAACCGCGCGGTGCCGGACGCCGGACTCGACGGCTTCGTGGACGCGTTCGCCCGGCGTATCGCCTCGTTCGACTCCGCCGCGCTCAGCCTCGCGAAAAGCATGGTCGACCGGCACACCCGGCCCGCTCCCGAGGATCTGCTCGAATCCCAGCGCGCCGGCGTCCGGCTCGCCGCGACGCCCGGTTTCCGGACCCGGTTCCAGCGGTTGCGCCGGCGGTCGGCCGCGGCGGGGGCCGACTTCGAGCGGATGGGGCACTACCTCGGACCCGAAGATCAGGATCGTTGAACAGATTTGCGAGACCCATCATGACTCCGGCTGACCGACCGCCGACCGGCGCCCAGCGCACCGGCATGTCCACCGCGCGGCTCGAAGCGTTCAGCGACGCCGTGCTGGCGGTCGCCGCGACGCTGCTCGTGCTCGACCTCAAGACCCCCGACGAGTCCGGCGGTGCCGGCATTTGGCCCGTGCTCGGGCATCAGCTGCCCACGCTGGCCGCCTACGTCACGTCGTTCCTCACCATCCTGATCTTCTGGGTCAACCACCACGGCCTGTTCCACGGCGCCGGGCCGGTCGACCGGATCACGCTGTTCATCAACGGGCTTCTACTGCTCGTCGTCTCCTTCATCTCCTACGTGACCTCGGTTCTGGGGCACGCGTTGCAGACCGGCGACCACGACCGTGAGGCGGCGGTGCTCTACGCCCTCACGCTCGCGGTCGCGTCGATCTGCTTCTCCGTCCTTTGGAGACGGGCCGGGAGACGAACGCACCGGCTCGGCCTGGGCCTGACCGGCCCGCTCCTGTACGTCGTCGCCGCCCTCGTCGCCCTCCTCAACGCGCCCGCTTCACTCGCCCTCGACGCCGCGACCGCGCTCTACTTCGCCGTCCTGCCCCAGACGTACAGAACAGGTGACCGCACGTGAAGATCTTCATCCTCGGCGGCAGCAGCCGGATCGCGGTGCAGCTGACCGAAATCCTGACCGACGCGGGCCACGACGTCACCGGCACGGCCCGCGGCGAACGCGGCCGGCAAGACGTGCTGGACAGCGGCGGCACCCCGGTCCCGCTCGACCTCGAAACCGCCACCGCCCGCGACGTCGCCGACCAGCTGGGCGAGGTGGACGCCGTGGTCTTCGCGGCGGGCGCGGGATATGGCAGCACCACCAAGCAGAAGGAGATCATCGACCGCGACGGCGCGATCCTGCTCGCCGACGCGGCGGAGCTGGCCGGCGTGCGCCGTTACGTGCTGATCTCTTCGATGGGGACCGACCGCTTCGACGCCGGCTCGGCCGATCCGTTCCAGATCTACCTCCGGTTCAAGAGCGAAGCCGACGCCGCGGTGCGCGTCCGCGATCTCGACTGGACCATCATCCGGCCGTCCGGGCTGAACGACCGCGACGGCACCGGGCACCTGCGGATCGGCACCGGCTTCAGCGGCGGCAGTGTCCCGCGCGCCGACGTGGCGGTCCTGATCGGCCGTCTGCTGGTCGAAGGCCTGGGCGTGCGCCGGCAGTTCGAGGTCACGTCGGGGGCTCAGCCGATCGGCGAAATCGAGCTGTAAACGGCCCTGGTCAACGACGGGGCGCGGGGGACGGCCGTTCGCCGGCCCGGTCGATGGCGCGCAGCTCGTCGAGGCTGTCGGCGAGGGTGCGGCCGGCCAACGCGCCGAGGACGGCCGCCTCGGTCTCGTCGGTGAGCCTGCCGAAGTACTCGGCGGAGTGGTTGGTGACCAGGCACTCCCGGGGCCCCTCCGGCCGGGGCGCCCACAGCGGCTTGTCGCCGATGGACGAGCGGTAGATCTCCCCCAGCGTGATCCGGTCCGCGGCCCGCCCGAGGCGGACGCCCCCGCTGCGGCCCTTGATCGACGCGACGAGGCCGTCCTGGATCAGCGGGACCATCAGCTTGCGCACCAGGCTCGGGTTCGTGTTCAGGCTCCGGGCGAGCTGGGTCGAGCTGAGGACGGGACTGCCCTCTTCCTCGCCGTGGCCCAGCAGGAGCATCGCCTTCAGCGTGCTGGAGAACCGCACGTCCAGCATGCTCGTACCCCTTTCGTCGGCCGCTTGGTCCGGGCCCGCGTCCCATATTAGCAACTCTTACTGTTGCACTTCTGCTCCGCGATATGTACTTTTCACTCATGCAGATTACGACGAGCACCGAACCCGAGCTCAAAGAGATCATTGCCCGCTACACCCGAGCCGCGGACCAGCGCGACGGCGCGGCGATGGCCAAGCTCTACGAGGCCGACGCGGTCATCGAGGTCTACTACCGAGGGCCCGACGGGATGGAGGCGCTGGGCAAGCTCTCCGGCGCAGCGCAGATCGAGGCGTCCATGACCACGGCCATGGCACCGCACCCGCCCCTGGGCTGGAGCCACCACACCACCTACGACCACCTGGTCACCATCGACGGCGACGAGGCCGACATCGAAACCCAGTTCATCACCTACGACGTCGTCGGAACCCGGAAGCCCGAGGGCGGCTGGCCCGCCGGCACCTTCGGCGCCCAGGGCACCATCAAGCCCATCGAGTCCGGGTACTACCACTACTTCTTTCGCCGGACCGACGGCGTCTGGCGCATCCGCCGCATGAACATCACCCACGACATCCCCTACGTCTTCTGAGACCGGACATGGCGACACTTGGACTCATCGGCAGTGGGCACATCGGCAGCACGCTCGCCCGGCTGGCGGTCAACGCCGGTCTGGACGTCGTGCTCAGCAACTCCCGGGGGCCGCAGACGCTTTCCGGCCTCGTGGACGAGCTGGGGCCGCGGGCCCGCGCAGCCACTCCCGCACAGGCGGCCGCCGCCGGGGACTGGGTCGTCGTGACGATCCCGGTGGCCGCCGTCGCAACGGTTCCCCGGGAACCCCTCGCCGGCAAGACGGTCATCGACACCGGCAACTACTGGGCCCCGCGCGACGGCACCATCCCGGAGCTCGAAGCGCGGGAGCTCACCGACAGCGAATTGCTCCAGCGGCACCTGGCCGAGGCGCATGTGGTGAAGGCGTTCAACAACATCAACTACCAGCACCTCCGGGCCCTGCCACGGCCCGTGGGCGCGGCCGACCGCACCGCCCTGCCGATCGCCGGCAACAACCCGGGCGCGAAGAGGCACGCCGCCGAGTTGCTCTCGCTGCTCGGGTACGACTCCGTGGACATGGGGCCGCTCACCGAAAGCTGGCGCTCACAAGTAGGCAATCCGGCATTCTGCGCGCCCTACGCGGTGACCAAGGACGACCGGTACCTGAACCAGCCGGCCGCGCCCGCCTCTGCCGCCGAGATCAACGCGGCGCTGGCGTCGGCACGGCGCTGAATCACCGGGAGCGCGGGCCGTCCGGTGCGGCCCGCGCTGGTGATCCGTATCGTCGTCGCATGGCCGTGACAGAACAGGCGGCACCGCCGAAGGTGCCGGAAGAAGCGATCACCGATCTGCTCACTCGTCTCGAGCGGTATCGGCCAGTCGAGGTGCCGAAGGAGCTGGAGACCGGCGCCGGAGTCGATCGTGCCTGGCTGGACGCCCTCGTCAGCCGTTGGCGGGGCGGGTACGACTGGCGCGAGCACGAAGCCCGGATCCGCTCGTGGCCGTGGGAGCTCGTCGATGGTGAGACGCCGCTGCGCGTCTTGCACCAGCGGGTGAGCGCGGACGCGCCGACCGTGCTGCTGCTGCACGGATGGCCGGACTCGGTGCTGCGGTTCGAGAAGGTGCTGCCGCTGCTGTCCGAGTACAACGTGGTTGTTCCGGCGCTGCCGGGTTTCCCTTTCAGCGCCCCGTCAAGCGCGCGGGGGATGTCGGCGACGGACATGGCGGAGGTGGTCGCGCAGGCGATGGAGTCGCTGGGGTACAACAACTACGTGGTGAGCGCCGGCGACGTCGGCTCGGACGTCGCCGAGCTGGTGATCCGTCACCACACCGACAGTGTGCCGGCCGCGCACCTGACCGACGTGTCGCAGCTGCACTTCCTCCAGGACCTGCCCGCGGACCTGACCGAGGAGGAGCGGGCGTACGTCGGGCGGGGCCAGGCTTGGCAGGCCGCCGAGGGCGGGTACATGCACGAGCAGTCGACGAAGCCCGCCACCCTCGCGATCGGCCTGGGTGACTCGCCCGTGGGCCTGCTGGGCTGGATCGGGGAGAAGCTGTGGAGCTGGAGCGACCACGACGACCGCGACATCTCGACGGTCTTCACGCCCGACGAGGTGCTGACCTGGGTGTCGGCCTACTGGTTCGGTGAGAACATCGGCACTTCGTTCGCACCGTACGCGTTGAAGTCGGCGCTCCCGAACGAGCACGTGGCCACCCCGGTGGTGCTGACGATCTTCCCGAAAGACCTGGCGAACGCTCCTCGGTCATTCGCGGAACGGCTGTTCGACGTGCGCAGCTTCCAGGAACTTCCGCGAGGTGGCCACTTCGCGGCGTGGGAGCAGCCGGAGCAGTACGTCGCGGGAGTGCGGGCGGCGGTGGCAATCGCGCGGACGTGAGCTGCTCCGGCAGCCCTGAGCCAGACACGCTCCTAGCGTCTCGCGACCCTGACGGGTTTGCGCCCCAATGTGGCGTTCGGTGCGTCCAACGCAACCAACGCCACATTGGGGCGCTTCGGGCCAAGCCGGAGCTGGCGCACAGCGACCAGGTGGAGAAAGCCGAGACACGCTCTCAGCGCAGCCGCCACAGGTGGTCCGCCGTGCCGTTGTCGGTGTACTGGACCACCTGTGCACTGTCCGAAGTAGACATCCGGTCCACGCCCAGCACCTTGCCGGAGTTGCGGTTCACGATCCGGAACCAGCCGCTGCCGTCGTCGAGCAGGCGCCACTCGTGGTCGGCGGTGCCGTTGTCGCTGAACTGCACGACCAGCGCACTGTCCGAAGCGGACATCTGGTCCACACCCAGCACCTTGCCCGAGTTGACATTGCGGATCAGCAGCCAGCCCGCCGCGGTGGCCTCGAAGGTCCACAGGTGATCGGACGTGCCGCTGTCGGCGAACTGGACGACGCGGGCGCTGTCGGCCGTCGACATCTGATCAACGCCCAGTACCTTCGCCGAGTTCCGGTTCTCGACCCGCAGCTGGCCGTCCGGCAGCAGCTGCCACACGTGGTCGGCGGTGCCGCTGTCGGCGAACTGGACCACCTGCGCGCTGTCCGCTGTGGACATCTGGTCCACGCCGAGCACCTTGCCGGAGTTGCGGTTCTTCAGCCGCCACCAGCCGTCGCCGTTGTCGATCAGTTGCCAGAGGTGGTCGGCGGTGCCGTTGTCGGCGAACTGGACGACCCGTGCGCTGTCCGCTGTGGACATTTGGTCCACACCGAGCACCTTGCCGGAGTTGTGATTGCGGATCCGGTACCAGCCGTCGCCGTTCGCGACCAGGTGCCAGAGGTGGTCGGCGGTGCCGCTGTCGGCGAACTGGACCACCTGCGCACTGTCCGCTGTGGACATCTGATCGACGCCGAGTACCTTGCCGGAGTTGCGGTTCACGATGCGGAAGCCCGCCCCGCCGCCGCCGGGCAACCACGGGTGCCCGTCGGGCGCCGCCGTCGGGAACGAGGTGACCCGCAGCCGGGCCGCGCCCATCGGGATCAGCGTGACCGGCTCGACGTCGGCCACACTGCGCGCCGGTGACGCCTGCAGCGGGGTCACGACGTTCTGGTCGTCCGCGGTCCATTCGGTGATCTTCCGCGCGGGCGCGGTGATCCGGACCGGAACGGCGTCCGGGGTGAACGGGTTGGCGGGCAACGGCCCGCCCGAAGCCGCGAACGTCATCGCCGAGGCCGCGGTCGCCGGGTCGACGGCCAGCCCGTAGTTCCACGGCGTTGTCGCGTGCACCGCGTACTCCGGGAACTGCCCGTTACCGCCGATCTGCTCGTACTGCTCCCCGATCTCCAGCGAGTACGTCAGCGGGCCGTGGTCGACCGAAAGGGAGTCGTGGTTCGCGCTCCACGCGCGCACGGAAGTCTGCTGCGGCAGGGTCAACGTGACGACGTCGCCGTTACTCCAGGCCCGGTCGACTTTCGCGAACGCGGGCCCGGCCGGCACCGCGACCGGTGCGCCCGCCACGGTGAGCTGCGGCGCCGCGCACCAGGCCGGAATCCGGAGGTACAGCGGGAAATCCAGCTGCTTCGGTGTCTGGACGGTGAAAGTGACCTGCTCCGAGAACGGATAGGTCGTGTCCTCGGTGATGGTCACCGAGGTGCCGTCGGCGACCTTCGCCGTGACACTGCTGGCCGCGTACATCGCCGCCGCGAGGCCCTTGTCCGGGGTGGCCAGCCAGAGTTCCTCGGTGAAATACGGCCAGCCCATGCCGTAGTTGTGCGGGCAGCAGCGGTATTGGTCGACGCCGGGCAGGTAGGCCTGCATCGCGAAGCCGTTCTGGAACTGGCCTTCGCTCTTGGGCACGTTGTCGAGGTCGATGCTGTTCGCGCTGGTGATGTAGTGGACCCCGCGCCCGGCGGGGTCGAGCGCGGCGGGCAGGGAATTGAAGGCGAGGTCCTCGCAGCGGTCGGCCCACACCGGGTCGCCGGTCAGCCGGGTGAGCAACTGGTGGCTGGCCATGAACTCGACGATCCCGCAGGTCTCGAAGCCCTGCCGCGGGTCGCCGAAACCGGGCCGCGCGTTCTCGTCCCCGGCGAACCCGCCACCGGCGAACTGGCCGTAGGCCGCCATGATCGTGTCGTAGTCCTGGTAGGTCGCCTGGACCAGTTTCGTGTCACCGGAGCGCAGCGAGTACTGCGCGGGCTCGCGGAAACCCTGGGCGACGTTGACGTTGTGCAGGCTCGGCAGATTGCCGACCCAGTTGGCGCCGTAGCGGTGGATCTTGTCGGCGAGGTCGAGGAGGAACGCGTCACCGGTGCGGTTGAACAGCCAGAAGACGCTGTCCAGGCCGTCGCCCCAGCGCACGACCAGCCACTCCGCCTCGAACGCGTCCTGGCCCTGCGCGTTCATGTACTGGAAGAACTTGGTCAGGAACGGGATGACCCGCGCGTCGCCGGTGTACTCCTGCCAGGACCGCAGCGCCTGCATCATCGGCAGGTACGGCCAGAAGTGGGGGCCGCCCCTGAACTTGGTGCGCAGCTCGGTCGGGCCGAAGAAGCCGTCGGCCTGCTGGGTGGCCAGGACCGCGTCGACCCAGCGGCGGGCCGTGTCCAGCGCGGTGGCGTCACCGGTCACGGCGGCGAGGTCGATGTAGCCGCGCAGCCAGTACGGCACCTCCTCCCAGCCGTCGCGCTCGGGGTGCACCCAGCCGTTGGTGTCGAGGTCCAGGAAATGCGACGTCTCCGGGTAGTGCCCGCAGAGGCCGTCAAGTTGCAGGCGCAGCTGCCCGGCGAGCCAGCCGCGGGCCGTGACGGCGCCGGGCGGGAGCTTGAGGAACGCGGTGGATTCGAGCGGCGCCGCGTTCGGCGTGTAGAGCCCGCCTCTCGCGGGTGCGACCGTGCGGCAGCGGAGGGCGGCGGCCCCCAGGACCTCGGCGGCTCCGGCCCTCGCAGCGGTCGCTCCGGTGAGCACAGTGGCGACGGCTCCGGCGACGAAATGTCTACGGTTCAGCGGCACGGGGACCTGCCTCCACTCGTCGTTACAACGTTGTAAAAAACAACGTTGTAAAAACATGAGTACTCGCTGGAGTCGATGTTGTACAACCGCCGTTCGTCGTAGCCGGTGATCCGGTGGGAAATTCACTTGGCGAGCGGCGCCGGGTGAAGGGGGTCATCCGGAGCGCTTTGGCTGCGCTGGGCGGGGGCAGCGGTAGCATCCGACTCGTCAGCGAGTGATGCGTCAGCGTGGGGGCCACAGTGAGTTTCGATCTGGCGGTGTGGTTCGAGGCGACCTTGTCCTTGACTCCCGAGGCCGCGGAGAAGAAGTACATCCGGCTGTGCGACGAGGATCTCGCGGACGTCGTTCCGAGCGAGCGCGTCTCCGCCTTCTACGGGGCGTTGACGGCAATGCATCCGGAGATCGGCACGGTGCCCGACGAGGACCTCGATGCCTGTCCGTGGACAGCGCCGATGGACGTGTCGCCTGGACACGTGATCATGCCGATCACGGGGGCGCGGGCCGAGGAGATCGGTTCGGCGGTGCGGACGCTGGCTCGTCAGCACGGGCTGGTGTGCTTCGATCCGCAAGCCGGTGTCGTGCACACTCCGGACGCCGGGTCGCCGAGGCAGCTGCATTGGCAGTGTTGTGATGGCACGACTCTGGCCCGTCCTGAAGTGGCGAGTATCGAACGCGAGCTGGACCGGTTGTCCGAACGCAACTGGTACGCGGTTCTCGAAGATGAAGACGCGCGGTACGTTCAGGTAGGGCTCGGCCGGAACGCCGGCGTGTCCGGTGGCGGGTTCGCGGTGGAGTACCGAGACGGTACTCCGGACCGCCATTTCCGGCATATGACCGCCAGTCTTGACATCGTGAAGAGCGTTTTCCTTGGTTTCACCGGAAATGACAACGACTGGTACGACCGGTTGGCCTGGCAGCGAGTGCAGTTCTAGACCGGCAGTGGCCGAGTCGGCGACCAGGAAGCAGCGGCACGACTACTGCCGTTCGATGACCCGAACCCCCACTCGCAGCTGCTATTCGGAGTAAGTAGCCGCACCAGTCTCGACATGCCCGGCGAACCGGCGGGTGAAGCCGGTCCCCGTGTCGGCCTTGGCGGTGAGGTCGTACCAGTGGTGGTCGCCCGCCACGGGGTGACGGTGTTCGGCCCGGGCGCCGGGGGCGACGCGGTAAGTGTGCGGCGTACGGTCGGCGCCTCGTTCCGCGGTGACAGTGAAGACGCAAGCCGCGCTGCCGGTGTTGACGAGATCGACGATGACGGCGTCGTGGTCGTGGCGGAGGGTGGCGTTCGGGTGAGCGGCGCCGGGCGCGGTTTCCCCGGCCAGGTCGCCTTCGAGCCAGCGGAGGAATCCGTTGGGGCCGTGCACAGCGAGGTCGTAGCCGCCGGGCGTGGTCCAGTAATCGCTGAGCGTCGTGCCGGGGCCGAGGGTGTAGATCCACGGACCGTCCGAACGGAACCGGGCCGGTGACACCCGCAGGACGGCGCCGGTCGCGCCGGTGTTGGCCATGTCGATCCACAAGCGCCCGGCGTCGGCGCGGGCGGACGCCTCGAAGGCGTAAGGCAACGGGCGCGCCTTGCGGCGGCCGGGTTCCGGTGACGGCAGTTCCTGCCGCACCGGCGCCACCGGCGGCGCCCACCAGCGGGCGCACTGCTCATCCGCCTGCGCCGGGCGGCCCGCCGTGTCCGGCAGCGCGGGAACACCGGCGTCGTGCCGGGCGAAGTCGAAGGCCGAAGTCAGGTCCCCGCAAACGGTCCGGCGCCACGGGCTGATGTTGGGCTCGGCGACGCCGAACCGCCGTTCCAGGAACCGCAGTGTGGAGGTGTGGTCGAACAGTTCCGAGCACACCCACCCGCCCGTCGTCCACGGCGAGACCACGATGGCCGGGACCCGGAACCCCGGGCCGATGGGCTTGCCGTCGACGACCTCGCCGTCGGTGCCGACCGTGCTGTGGCCCTCGACCAGGCCCGACGGCGGGACCGGGCTGGGCAGGTGGTCGAAGAAACCGCCGTTCTCGTCGTAGTTGAGGATGAACACGGTCTTCGACCACACGTCCGGATTAGCGAACAGCCGCTTGAGCAGACGCGCCGTCAAGTCCTCCCCCACGGCCGGTTTAGCGGTCGCGTGCTCCGACATCCACTCCGACGCGACGATCCACGACACCTGCGGCAGGGTCCCGTTCTCGACGTCGGCGCCGAACGCGGTTTCCAGGTCGGCGACCTTCGCCATGCCCTTGTCGTAGAGCGGATCCCCGGGTTTGGCGGTGATGAACGGCGCGAACCACGCCAGCGCGTTGTCGTTGAAGTTGTCGTTCTCCTGGTAGACCTTCCAGCTGACGCCGGCCTTCTCCAGGCGTTCGGCGTAGGTCGTCCACGTGAAGCCGGTCGCGGGAACGGTGTTGTCCAGCACCGCGGGCCGGCCGACGGAGGCGCCGTTCGTACCGGTGAAGAAGTGCAGCCGGTTGGGGTTGGTCTGGGTCAGCGTCGAGCAGAAGTAGTTGTCGCACACGGTGAACGCGTCCGCGAGCGCGTGGTAGAACGGCAGGTCCGGGCGTTCGAAGTGCCCCATTCCGGTCTGGGACAGGTAAGTCCCGGCCGAGCTGGCGAAGTCGCGGTCCCGGATCCAGCCGTCGAACTTGCCGCCGTTGAAGGCCAGCAGGTCCTGCCGGTAGTCCATCGGCGGCGCGACCATGCAGGTCGCGTTGGTGGTCGCGGTGTCGAGGTGGAACGGCAGGGTGTGGCCGAGGTTCAGCAGATTCGGCTGGTGGAAAGCGGAAAAGCCGTTCGGCAGGCGGACCGGGGTCCGGTCGCCGAAGCCGCGCACGCCGCGCAGCGTGCCGAGGTAGTGGTCGAACGACCGGTTCTCCTGCATGAACAGCACCACGTGTTCCACCGCGGAGAGGTCCGGTCCGGCGGGGGCCACGGCCAGCGCGTCACGGACGAAGCCCGGCATCATCGACGCCGCGACCGCCGCTGAAGTCCCGGCCAGGAACCGGCGACGGCTGACCCCTGCGTCGCTGTCGGCATGCTCGGCCATGGCGGACTCCCCTCAGTCGGAACACGAAACATATTCGCGTGCAGTGAACCGAAGGTGTCGGTGAGATAACAGGTCCGAATGAGTGTTACCGATGCTCGGCGGACGCGTCTTTTGTAGGTTCCCTCGGGTTCAATGCCACAGTGAGGGGGTGGACGCGGAGCGCGATGGCGAGCGCGAAGCGTCCGGCCGGGTCGTCGATGACGCTGCCGAACAGGGTGCGGAGCTGACGCAGGCGGTAGCGGACGGTCTGGACGTGGACGTGCAGTTCGGCGCCGATCGCCTGCGGCTGGTCCGGCCGGGCCAGCCAGGCGGCGAGCGTCACGGTGAGCCGTTGCCGCGCGGGCTCGGGAACGGCCGCCAGCGGGGCGAGCACGTCGCGGGCGAACTCGGCGGCCAAGTCCCCTTCGGCGGTGAGCAGCAGGTCGATCCGATGGTCGGCGACCCGCACGATCGGCTCCGCACCGAGCGCTCCCCCGCGGGTCAACCGCCAGAGCGCGCCGGCCCGGCGAGCGCTCAGCGCCGCGGAACGCAGGTCGACGACGGAGCCGACCCCCGCCTGGTGCCGGCCGAGCAGGCCGCGCAGCCGGTCGAGGTACCAGTCCGCGCGGTCGGCGGGCATGACCACCACCGCGAGATCGTGACGGCGGCCGGCGAGCACCCGGCTCGGCATCTCGTCCATCAGCCGGGGCGCGGCGTCGGCGCTGGTCACCGCGACCGAGACCCGGTCGGGCACCGGCCACGACGCCTGCCGGGCGGCCTCGTCGATCGCCTCCACCGAGGCCGGCGGTTCGGCCAGGAGCAGGCCGAGCAGCTGGTCTCGGTGCGCCTGCCCGGCCCGGGCGGCCTGCGAACGCGCGTCGGCGTACCCGTCGGCCGCCGCGGCCGAGAGCTCGGCGATGAACGCGAACAGCGCTTCGCCCAGCTCCACCACCGCCCGGATCGGCAGGTCCGCCGCGGTGGCCGAGGACGTGAGCTGACGCCACACCCCGAGCGCGCCCAGCTGGTAGAAGCCCAGCATCTCCTCTAGGCTCCGGCCCGCCGTGTGCTGCGCGCGCCCCTGAACGCGGTAGACCTCCCGGTCCGCCACCGCCTCCGGATGGCCGATCTCGGCGAAGAACGCGGTCAGCGCGGTGGTCACCGTCGCCTGCAGATTCGACGCCGTCGCCTCGTCCAGCGGCTGCTTGAGCCCGGCGCGGACCTGCCCGGTCGCGGCGGCGGCGATCGCCAGCACGTCCGGCTCCAGCTGCCCGATCACCGACGCGTCGAGCGTGCGCCATGGTTGCCCTGAAACCTCGGCCATAGAGGAAGCCTACAAAACCGAGGCCCGGGAACGCGCGTGATCGGCGTAGTCCGCATGCCGTCACACGGCGGATCCTCATCTCGGCAGTGAGAGATCTTCACATTCAATGGTGTCTGTAGGAGGCAGCTGTGACCGTGGCAAGCCGACCCCGTTCCCGCCGTCGGAGGCTCGCCCGCGCCGCGGCGGTCACCGGCACCGCCCTCGCCGTGATCGGGCTCGGCACCCCCGCGATCGCCGCCCCCGCGCGCCAGGTCTACGTCGCGATGGGCGACTCCTTCGCCGCCGGGCCGCTCATCCTGCCGCAGAGCGACCTGTTCACCTGCGCCCGATCGAGCAGCAACTACGCGGGGCTGCTCGCGAAGAAGATCGACGTCGCCACCCTGCGCGACGTCACCTGCAGCAGCGCCACCACCGAGAACTTCGCCAACTCCCAGGCAGGCAACGTCTTCGGCACCGCCGCGCCGCAGTACAACGCGCTGTCCACCGACACCACGCTGGTCACCGTGCAGATCGGCGGCAACGACATCGGGCTGGTCGGCCTCGCCGAATCGTGCATCAACCTGCTGCCGCAGACCGGTGTGATCGACGCCCCCGTCCTCGGCAAGTCGTGCAAGGCCACCAACACCGCCGGCGGGGTCGACCAGTACGCCCGCAAGATCGACGCCTTCGCGCCCACCTACGGCACGGTCATCGACCAGATCCGCAAGCGGGCGCCGAAGGCCCGGATCCTGATGGTCGGCTACCCCACCGGCATCCAGCCCGGTGGCTGCTGGCCGTTCGTCCCCGTCCTGCCCCAGGACGCCGACTACATCCAGGCCAACATCGACCGCCTCAACACCCGCATGGCCCAGCAGTCCGCGAAGCACGGCGCCACCTACGTCGACATCCGCACGCCCAGCATCGGCCACGACGCCTGCCAGGGCATCGGTACGAAGTGGATCGAAGGCGTCATCCCCACCGTCATCGACAACGGCATCGCCCCGCTGCACCCCAACGCCGCCGGCATGGCGGGCGTCGTCCCCGCGCTCCAGAAAGCACTCGGGTCCAGCACAGCAGCAGGATCACGCACGAAGCTGGCCAAGTCGTAACTCACTGGGCGGAACGCCGGTGCAGCAGGACGGCGGCGGGGTTCCCGGCCACGACGTCGTAGCCGGTCCTGGTGAGATCAGCGAGGCGTTTTTCCTGCTCTGGCACCGAAAGCGGCCAGGTGCCCTCCGGCCGGTTCGTCACGATCCACTCCGGTTGCTCGGCACCGGCGGGATAGGTGGGGTACAGCAGCACGCGGCAGCGGCTGGTCAGGTGCGGGGCGAGCCGGGGCGCGGCGGCGATGGTGGCGCCGTCGGGAACCTGGGCCAGGATCTGCGTCGCGGCGGCCTGCTGCTCGGCGGTCCAGCGGGGCTGGTTCGCGTGCAGCAGCACCACTGTCGTCGAGCAGAGTGCCGCTACCACCGCGCAGATCGGGGCGACCCGGCTGAGCCAGGCGGCGCGTGCGCGTCCGATGCCGTCGACCGCCGCCAGGAACGCGATCGGGATCAGCACCGCGTCGTAGTACAGCGCCGGGCTCCAGTAGTAGTGGAATCCCGACAGCAGCCGCCAGGCCAGGGTGGGGAGGAGCAGGATCGCCAGCGGTGACCGGAGCGCGGCGAACGCGGTGGGCGCGAGCAGGACGGCCAGGGTCGCCAGCTTGACCGGGAACCCGGCGAAGGGCTCGAGCCCGCCCCACTTGTCCCCGTACGAATACGCGCCGCTGCCGTTGATCGCGGGCAGCACCACGCGGACGATCACCACCGTGGCGAGCACGCCGAACGCGGCCGTCGCCCAGCCCAGCCGGCGCTGTCCCTGCCAGACGAGGTACAGGCCGAGCACGGCCAGCGTCATCGGCAGGTCTTCCTTCACCAGCACCAGCGGCACCGCGAACCCGACGGCCCACCCCCACTGCCGCCGCAGCAGCCGCTCTCCCGCGAAGGCCAGCAGCGGGACCGCGAAACAGATCTCGTGGAAGTCGTGGGTCATCGTTTCCAGCAGGCCGGTGGAAAGGACGTAGCCGACGCCGATCGCGGCGCCCCGCCCCGGGCCGAGCACGCGGATCGCACTCCGGCTCACCGGGATGACCGAGACCGCCAGCAGCGCGGCCTGCGCCACCAGCAGCGTGGCCGGGGACGGCCACACCAGGTAGAACGGGGCCAGCAAGACGAGCACCGGGGAGAAATGGTCACCGAGCAGCGGAATGCCCGGGCCCTTGAGATCCGCGGTCGGCCAGTGCCCGTCGGCGTAGGCGCGGACGGCCTGTTCGAACAGGCCCAGATCCTGCCCGGAGCTCTGGAACGCGCTGTGCAAGGACAACGACCACACCGCGTAGATCACGAACGCGCCGCCGGCCAGGAAATAGGGCAGGTAAGGCGTGAACCTTCTCGCAGCAGTGTCCGAAACAGACACTGGCGGACGGTGCTCCGCCGTTTCCACGATCCCGGAATACGCCATGACCCGCTCCTCGCCTGTGACTGGAAACCACAGGCTGCCGTCCGGCGATCGCGAGAACATCCGATTGCCGGACGGGGTTGATCATGCGCGGGGACGACGCGGGTCCTCCCCCGGGAGGACGCGGGCTCCGGTTACCGGATGCGCAGCCGGCGCATCATCTTCAGGCCCGAGAGCATGCCTTCGACGTACTTTTCGTAGGCCTGGCCGGGACGAGGGCTCATGACCTGCTTCTTCAGCACCGCCAGGTTCTGCACGTCGGTGTACTTGAGCAGGCCCTGGTCGCCGTGGCGGGCGCCGACGCCGGAGTTCTTCACTCCGCCGGACGGTGTTCCCTTCGCGGCGTACGCGGTGGCCAGGATGTCGTTGATGTTGACGTTGCCGGACTCGATGCGGGCGGCCACGGCGCAGGCGGCGGCGACATCGCGGCCCCAGACCGAGGCGTTGAGGCCGTAGTCGGTGTCGTTGGCCAGTGCGACGGCGTCGTCGACCGTGCCGTACTTGTACAGCGCCACCACCGGGCCGAAGGTTTCGGTGACGCCGCAGAGCATGTCCTTCGTGACGCCTTCGAGGATCGTCGGCTCGAAGAACGCCGGGCCGAGGTCCGGCCGCGGCTTGCCCCCGCAGAGCACGGTGGCGCCCTTGGCGACGGCATCGTCCACATGCGACTGGACGCGGCGCAGGTGGTCAGGCGACACGAGCGAGCCCATCTCCGGGCCGAAGTCGTACGCGGCCCGGACGTCGAGCGCCCGGGCCTTGGCCACGTACGCGTCCTTGAACTCGTCGTACCGGGATTCCGGCAGGTAGATCCGCTCGACGTGCATGCAGATCTGCCCGGTGTTGCCGAACGCGCCGAAGACCGCGCCGGACACGGCTTCGGCCAGGTTCGCGTCGTCCAGCACGATCATCGGGTTCTTGCCGCCGAGCTCCAGGCAGCAGCCGATCAGGTTCCGGCCGGCCTGCTCGCCGATCACCTTCCCGGTGGCCGTGGAGCCGGTGAACATCACGTAGTCGGCGTGGTCGATGAGGGTGGGCCCGACGTCCGGGCCCTCGCCGCACACCACCTGGAACAGGCCCTCGGGCAGGCCGGCCTCCTCCAGCATCCGGATGCCGTACAGCGGTGAGAGCGCCGTTTTGTTGTCCGGCTTCAGCACGACCGCGTTGCCCGCCATCAACGCCGGGATGGCGTCGGAAATGCCGGTGGCGAACGGGAAGTTCCACGGCGCGATGATGCCGACGACCCCCTTGGGCGGCCGGATCTCGGTCGACGTGGTCAGCAGCGGCACCGGCCCGCCGCGCTTCACCGGCGCCAGCAGTTTGGCGGCGCGGCGCAGGTAGTGGCTCATCACCATCGGCGGATCGCAGCTCTCCTCGATCGCCATCCGCCGGTTCTTGCCGCTCTCGACCTGGATGAGGTCGGCGACGGTCCGCGCGTTGTCCACGAAGAGCGCGTGCGCCCGCTTGAACACGGCCAGCCGCTTCTTGATCGGGGTGGCGGCCCACTTCCGTTGCGCTGCCCGCGCGACGGCGAACGCCTGCTCGATGTCGGCCGGGGTCGACTGCGGCAGCCCGACCAGCACGTCGCCGGTGTAGACCTCGGTGAGCGGCCAGGTCGCGCCGGACGAACCGGGCACCCGGGTGACGAGCTGCCGCAGGAACGCGTCGTCGGTCGAGGCCGGGCGGGTGAGCCCGAGCGGGGTCACGGTCATGGCCGGCTCACTTCCCGGCGAGGACGAGCTGGGCGCCCACCTCGCCGATCATGATGGCGGGAGCGTTGGTGTTGCCGCCGGTGATCGACGGCATGATCGAGGCGTCGCAGACCCGCAGGCCGTCGATCCCGCGGACCTTGAGCCCGGGGTCGACGACCGCCAGCTCGTCGACGCCCATCCGGCAGGTGCCGACGCCGTGGTAGACCGACGTCGCCCGGTTCAGGATCGCGTCCCGCAGTTCCTGGCCCCGCAGCCCGGTGCCCGGATGGATCTCCTCCTTGACCGCGCCCTTGAACGCCTTCGACGCGAAGATCTCGCGCACCATTTCCGAGCCCTCGCCGAGCACCTCGAGGTCGGCTGGGTCGGACAGGTACTGGAAGTCGATCAGCGGTGCCGTCGTGGGGTCGGCCGAGGCGAGCCGTACCGTGCCGCGGCTCTTCGGGTAGATCAGCGTGGCCATCACGGTGAGCGCGGGGCGTTTGTCGACGGCGTGCCGGATCGGCGCGTCCTGGTTGGGCGACACGTACGCCCACGGCAGCAGGTGCAGCTGGAGGTCCGGGACCGCGTCGGCCTGGGAGGTCCGGAGGAACGCGACCGCTTCGAAGACCGAGTTCGCCATGAAGGTGCTGCCGGGCCGGATCAGCTCCTTCGCCAGGCCGCGCGCGAAATACGGGGCGGAGCCCTTGTTCCGGCTGGACGAGACGTGGAACGTCAGCGCGTGGAACATGTGGTCGTGCAGGTTGTCGCCGACCGGCAGGTCCGCGACGACGTCGATGCCGTGCTCCTTGAGGTGTTCGGCGTGGCCGATGCCCGACAGCATGAGCAGCTGCGGGGACCCGACGAACCCGGCGGAGACGATGACCTCCTTGCCGGCGCGGACGACACGCGTGCCGCCGTTCGCGTCGACGACCTCGACGCCGGTCGCGCGGCCGTTTTCGATGACCACTTTCCTGGCCAGCACCCGGGTCTGCAGTTCGAGCGTCCGGGGCGCGAGGTGGTGCACGTAGCCGCGCGAGGCGCTGTAACGCAGGCCGTCGGCGGCGTTCTGCTGCATCCGGCTGACACCCTCTTGCGACTCGGCGTTGTAGTCGTCGAGGATCTTGCAGCCGATCGTGTCGGAGGTGGCTTCGAGGAACTGCAGGGAGCCTTCCTGCGGGGTCTTGGCGCGGGTGATCCGGATCGGCCCGCCCGTGCCGCGGAAGGCGTTCTCGCCGTCCTCGAAGTCCTCCATCCGCTTGTACGCGGCGTTGACGCTGTCGGCGTCCCAACCCGAGTTGCCCTCGGCGGCCCAGGAGTCGTAGTTGGCGCGGTTGCCGCGGACGTAGACCATGCCGTTGACCGAGCTGGACCCGCCGACGACCTTGCCGCGCGGCACCGGCAGCCGCCGATCGAGAACGTGTTTCTGTGGCACGGAGTAGTAGCCCCAGTCGACCATCCGCTTGAGCTGGGGCACCGCGTGCATCGGCGCCGACATGCCCGGCTTCCGGACCAGCAGCTGCTCGTCGCTCTTCCCGGCTTCGAGCACGATTACGCTGGCCCCGGCCTCAGCCAGGCGGCCCGCGATCGCCGCTCCCGAGCTGCCCGACCCGACGACCACGTAGTCCGCCTCGTCGCCGCGCACCGGCCTCTTCGCCATGTTCGCTCCTCGGTCCGCCGCCACCGATACTGAAACCTGTTCTAGTTCTGCTCGACGGTATAGCGAACGGACCCGATTACGCAACGGCCACCGCCCGGCCGGACGACGAAACCCCTCGCGCCCGCCCTTGCCCGAGCCGGGCTCAGGCCGGTCGGGCGGCGGGCCGGAGGCTGTCCATCAGGAGGTTCAGCAAGCGGCCGGCTTGGGCTTCGCGCTCGGGCCGGGGGGCCACGGTGAAGATGCCGATGAGGGCGGCGGCGATGTCGTCGGCGGGGACGTCGGAGCGGAGGTCGCCCGCCGCGTGGCCGGCGTCGAGGATCGTGGTGATGGCCGTCAGGAGTTCGGCCCGCGTTTGCGCATGGGCGATCTCGCCCGACTCGATCATCGTGAGCAGCGTGTCGAGCATGCCGTTCTTGGTCGCGATCCAGTCCCCGAACAGGTCCATCCAGCGCCGCATCGCCGCGGCCGGGGGCAGCCGGCCGGCCAGCTCGCGGGCGCCGGTCGTCAGTCGCGCGACCTGGTCCTGGTAGACCGCGTCGACCAGCGACTCGCGGGTCGGGAAGTGCCGGTAGAGCGTGGCGATGCCGACGCCGGCCTCGCGCGCGATCGCCCGCAACGACGGCTCGGCGTCAGCCGACGCGAACAAGCGGGTCGCCACCGCGAGCAGCTGGTCGCGGTTACGGGCCGCGTCCGCCCGTGGCGCGGGCAGCTCCGCCTCAGTCAAAACGGATCACGCTCCGTTTGTGGTAGGGTCAGTCATGAAACGGAGCATAGTCCGTTTCATCTTCCCTCGGTTCCAAGGAGACAGGCGTACATGCAGCACCAGAGCGATCAACCGCCGACGGGCCGGAGCCGGGCGGTCCGGCTGGATTCCTTCGGCGGGCCCGAAGTCCTGGACGTCCGTGAGGTTCCCGCTCCGCAGGCCGGCCCGGGACAACTCCGCGTGCGGGTCACCGCGGCCGGTCTGAACCCGATGGACTGGATCATGACCGCCGACGCGGACACCGCCGCCCGGTTCGGCTTGAGCCTCCCGGCCGGGTTCGGGACCGACTACGCGGGAACGGTCGACCAGGTCGGTGCCGGGGTGACCGGCTTCGCGCCCGGCGACCGGGTATTCGGCGGCGCCCTGTCCCGCGCGGTCGCCGACTTCGTGGTGGTCGACGCCGCCGGGAGCACCGCGGCGAACGAGGCGCATCAGACCCCCGACGGCGTCGACGACCGCACCGCCGCCACCCTCGCGATCGCGGGCCGCACCGCGGCCGCCGCCCTCGCCGTGGTCGGCCCCGGCCCGGACGACACCGTGCTGATCGGCGGCGCGGCGGGCGGGGTCGGGGTGTTCGCGGTCCAGCTGGCCCGGATCGCCGGAGCGCGCGTGATCGGGACAGGATCGGCGACATCCGCTGACTTCCTGCGCGATCTCGGAGCCGAGCCGGTCGCTTACGGCGACGGCCTGGCCGACCGGGTCCGGGCCCTCGCCCCCGGCGGTGTCACCGCCGCCATCGACCTGCACGGGACGGAGACAGTGCACGCCGCAAGGGAACTCGGCCTCCCGGACGGCCGCATCTGCACCATCGCCACGCAACTCGACGGCGTGCCGGCGGCCAACGGCGCGAACGCCCCGCTCGGCGCCCTGGAAGAGATCGCCCGCCTGGTCGCGGCGGGCCGGCTCCGGGTGCCCATCGCGGCGAGCTTCCCGATCGAGCAGATCCGCCCCGCGGCCGAACTCCAGGCCAGCCGGCGCGTGCACGGCAAGGTCGTCATCGAAGGGCTCGTGAGTGTTTATGACGGTTAGAACCGTCATAAACACTCACGAGCCCCTGGGGCAGTCAGGTGCCCAGATGGAACTGCTGGGCGGGCGTCTGGTTGCAGTCGTGGATCTGCAGCCGGTCTCCCGGGGTGCCCGCGTTGTTCGGATCGTCGAGGCAGCGGCCGGACTGGGGGTTGAGCAGTGAGCCGTCCGCCTGCGTGACCCAGGACTGGGCGCCGGAGGTATTGCAGTCCCAGAGTTGCACCGCGGTGTTGTTGGCGGTGTTCCCGTTGTTCACGTCCAGGCATTTGCCCAGCGCCCGCAGTGTGCCGTCGCCGGGGGCGGACCAGCGTTGGGCGTCGCTGGAGTTGCACGTGTACAGCTGCACCGCCGTGGCGGAGGCCGGGTCGGCGTCGGCCACGTCGGCGCACTGCCCGCCCGGGCCGCTGATCTGCGTCGGCGGGAATCGCCAGGACTGGGTGGCCGCGGCCGAGCAGTCCGCGAGCTGGGCCGTGCCACCGGCGGGAACATCCAGGCAGCGACCGGACGCCGGGTTCACCAGGGTGCCGTTCGCCTGCAGCTTCCAGGACTGCGCGCCGGTGGTGTTGCAGGTGTAGAGCTGGACCGCGGTGCCGGCGGCGGTGCCGCCATTGGCCGTGTCCAGGCACTTCCCGAGCACCCGGACCGCGCCGGCGGTCGGCGGCGTGACGAGCTGGCCCGCGGAATGGTCACAGGCCTGCAGTTCGATCGGCTGGTTGTCCGTGGAGGTCCCGCCACGCACGGCCAGGCACTGGCCGCCCGAACCCAGGACTTCACCCGACTGCGGATTGCCCGCCGCGCTGCCCGTCAGCGTCACGGTGTGCGCGCTGCCCACCGGCAGGCTCGCCGTGTTCACGGTCACCGTGCGAGCGTCGGGGTTGTAGGCCCACGCCGTCTCCGGCAGCTGGGCGCCGTCCACCGAAACCGCGGTCGGCGCAACGGTATTGCTCAGCCGCAGGGCGTAGGCGCGAGCAGTCGCGGCGCCCGGATAGGTGCCGGCCGTGGCCCCCACCGTGAGCGTCCGGCCGGCGTCGTTCCAAGTGACGGGCGTGGTAGCGGACGGGCCCGTGCCTTCGCCGGAATCCTGGTACAGCGAGAAATTCCCGTTGGCGCCCGCAGCAACGTTGAGCGTGAGCTGGGTCAGCGGCTGCTGCTGGTTCTGCGCGTAATCGGTCCGGGTGGGCAGGATTCCGCCGGACTTCACCAGCACCGGCATGCTGGTCAACGGCGCCGTGATCGTCACGGTCGAGGGTCCGGTGTAACTCGTGCCGGTGAAGTAGTCGGTCCAGGTGCCCGGCGGGATCCAGGCGCTCACCGAGCCGGCGGCCGAGGTGATCGGCGCGACCAGGACGTTGTCGCCGTACAGGTATTCCTGCGGGTGGGTGTAGGCGTCGTTCTGGGCCGGGTAGTCCAGGTAGAGCGGCTGGGTGATCGGGACGCCGGTGGCATTCGCCTGCCGGGCCAGCGTGTAGGTGTAGGGCACCAGCGACTCGCGCAGCCGGAGGAACCGTTCGGCGCTCGCCGCGGCGTCCCCGGTGTAGTTCCACGGCAGCCGGTCCCCGTGGTCGGAGTGCAGGCGGTCGACCGGCTGGAACGTGCCCAGCTGCACCCAGCGCGCGTACAGGTCGTCGGGCAGGTGCCCGCCGTGGAAGCTGCCGATGTCGTGGCTGACGTTGACCAGGCCGGCCGCGGCCTCGTCCGGCGTGAACCGCGCCTCGAAGGCCAGCATGTCCCAGGTGGCCGGCGTGTCCCCGGTGAACTGCAGGGTGTTGCGCCGTTCCGACCACGGGCCGTCGGGGTAGGAGCTGTGGATGCCGCCCTGCTCGGCGCCGCCGGCCCGGGCGAAGGAGAACCCGCGCAGGCCGCGGGCCCTGGCGTCGTCGGCGTACGCCTGGTTGATGAAGTTGTCCGCCCCGACGTGGGGGTCACCGGCCCGCGAGGCGCCGCAGCCCGTGCAGTAGTCCAGCCACCACTCACGAACTCCTTGCTGCTCAAAGGAATTCTTCAGGTTGAGGTACGACTTCAGGTGCGCGGGATTCGTCCAGTCCCAGCTGTAGGTGTTGCCGCCGTTGTTGAGGAGCCCGCCGGCCTGGGCGTTGGCGGTGGCGAACCGCGGGTCGTCGCCCGCGATGGACGGGTGGATGTTCATCGACACCGACAGGCCCTGCTGCTTGGTCCAGTCCATGAACGCCTGCGGATCGGGGAACAGCGCGGGATTCCAGTTCCAGCCGTTCCACTGGGACGGCGCCTTCCAGTCCGTGTCGACCACGAGCCAGTCGATGGGCGTGAAGGTGGATCGGAACGTCGGCAGCAGGGAGTTCTGGTAATCGGCGGCGGTGTAGGCGAAGTACCGGGAGTACCAGACTCCGTAGGCGGACTGGGGCAGCAGGTCGGCGCCGCCGCTGAGCGCGTTCAGGTCGCCGAGGCCCTGCTTGTAGTTCTGGCCGTAGCCGAACAGATAGCCGTCCTGATACGGCTGGGTGCCGTGGGCGGGGCGGTCGGTGATCGACTTGTCGCCGTTCAGCAGCGCGGTCCTGGTGTCGTCGAGCAGGTACCAGCCGTCGCGGTCCAGGATGCCCGGGTGCTCGGGGGTGGGCACGGCCTCGGGGTTGTCCAGCGACCGGTCCCAGCCGCCGAGCACGTTCTTGGGGCCCGCGCCGTAGCCGGTGCGCAGCAGGGTCTCGTCCGCGCCCGGGAAAGCCGCGCCGGTGGACGTCACCGCGACGCTGTCGAGGTTGACGTTGCCGGAGGCCCCCGCGTCCTGGGCGATCCGCACGGAGTGGGTGCCCGCGCCAAGGCTGATCGCGGCCGAGGCCGTCGACCAGGTGTCCCAGGAACCGGTGGGCGGCAAGGTGAGCGTGGGCCCGGGAGCACCGTCCACAGTGGTCGCCAAGGTCCTGGTTGTCGTCTGTCCGTCACCGCCGGCCGCGTTGGCGAACCGCACCGCCAGCTGGTAGGCGCCCGTTGCCGGGATCGCGGACACCTGCTCCGTCAGGCTCGAACCGGTGGAGGTGAACCCTGCGAGGAAACCCGAACCGGAGTAGCCCTGATGGTCGTACGCGGTGGAGGCCGTGCCGCCGAGCAGGCCGTTCTCCGCCTGGCAGGCGGTGCCGAAAGCGCAGTACGACGGGAAAGCCGGTGCCCCGGTGACGTTCGTGCCCGCGAGCTGGACCGAGGTGTTGGCCGCGGTGAACGGGCCGCTGTCCTGCTGGTAGCGCAGGGTCACGCCGGCCGTGTGGATCTCGCGGAAGCCGTTCGCGACGTCCGTGGTGAACGCGGGCACGGGCATGTTCCGGGTGAGTGCGGTGAAGGTGGCGCCGTCCTGGAACTGGTCGTCACCCGCGTACTCCATGCGGATCAACGTCGGGGTCAGGACCTCGAACCGGGCGTGGCCGTCGGTGACCACGTTCGACGCGGCCTGGGCCGCCGGTGTGCTGACGAACGTCACGGCCGCCACGACAACGGTGGCCAGGATCCCGTGACCCCACGAGCGGAATAGCGAAACGTGTCGCGACACAAGGCACCCCACTGGATTCGGCGAAGTGAATCAACGGTGAGCGAACACTACGAATCTGACCCTTGTCCGGTGGACATCGCATCCGCCGAACGCACCAACCCCGGCCACCGCGAGCGGGCGATCGGCGGTTTACAACGTTGTAACCTGACGGAGCCCGGTCGCCGTCCGGCAGATTTGCGCATGCCGCCCACCATTCGGCGACAATTCTTGTCCTGCCAATACCGCTATTCCGTGGCGAAATCGGCGCCTCATGAAGCGCTCTTTTCCCGGAGCGGGGTTTCGCGGATTCCCCACGCCGCCACGAACGCCAGCAGGCTCAGGACACCGGCGACCACGAAGATCCGCGACACCCCGGTGACGAGCCCCTGCGCGCCGGTGCCGCCGGCGGTCAGCAGTGCCCCGAACACCGATGTGCCGAGCGCTCCGCCGATGGTCCGGAACATGGTGGTGTTCGCCGTCGCGACGCCGATTTCCCCGGCGGCCACGGTGTTCTGCGCGATCAGGGTCATCATCTGCGTGCTGAGGCCGAGCCCGAAGCCGATCAGCACCAGCGCGCCGCTGGTGATCCAGACCGAAGTGCCCGCGTGCTGGGTGGCGAGCACGCCGCACCCGACGGCCAGGCAGAGCGTGCCGGCGATCGGGAAGATCCGGTACCGGCCGGTCCGGCTGCTCAGCCGGCCGGCCACCTGGGAGGCGACGACCACGGCCAGGGTCATGGGCAGCAACAGGATTCCCGAGCCGGACGCCGTCGCGCCCTGCACGTTCTGCTGGAACAGCGGGACGAAGGTGATCGTGCCGAAGCTGACGACACCGACCACGAAGATGACCGCCGTCGTCGTCAGGATGTTGCGCTGGGCGAACAGGCCCAGCGGCAGGATCGGCTCGCGGCTGCGTCGCTCCACCAGCACGAACGCGATCAGCGCGGCGACCGTGACGGCGGCCAGCAAGCCCGTCGGCCCCGCGTGGCCGATCGTGGTCGTCAGCAGCAGCAGGCTGGTCACCGCGGCCGCCAGCAGGAACGCGCCGGGCAGGTCCAGGTGGACCTTGCGGTGGGGCACCGGCGGTACCACCAGGACGATCGCGGTGGCGGCGATGACCACCAGGCCGAGCGGAAGGTTCAGGTAGAAGTTCCAGCGCCAGCCCAGCAATGAGGTGACCAGGCCGCCGAACAACGGCCCGCCGATCTGCCCGGCGGCCATCACACTGGCGGTCATGCCTTGGTAGCGGCCGCGTTCGCGGGGCGGCACGAGCACCCCGATCAACGACAGCGCGCCGACCGCGAGACCGCCGCCGCCGAGCCCCTGGATCGCCCGGAAAGCGATCAGCTGTGTCATGTCCTGCGCGAACCCGCAGGCCATGGAAGCCGCGGTGAACAGGACAAGCGCGCTGAGGTGCACGCGTTTGCGCCCGTAGAGATCACCGAGCTTGCCCCAGATCGGCGTGGACGCCGCCGTGGTGAGGGTGTAGGCCGTGACGACCCACGACAGGTGGTCGAGGCCGCCGAGTTCGGCGACGATCGTGGGCATCGCGGTGCCCACGACGGTGTTGTCGAGCATCGCGAGCAACATCGAGAGCAGCAGGACACCGAACGCGACACGGAGCCGCTTCGGGCTCATCGTCGGCGGGGCGGCCTCAGTTTTGTGTTGGAGCACAGGAATCGACATGACCCGCTCCCGCCTCAGTGAGTGACGCCGAGACCGAGCACCACGTCGGCGGTGCGGTCCGGCTGCTCGAGCTGAGGCTGGTGCCCCGCCTCGCGGATGACGGTGAACTTCGCGCCCTCGTCGTGTTCCCCCGCGAACGACGCCGCGTACGCACGGCCGTAGGCGACATCAACGATCCCGTCGCTCTCACCCCAGGCGACCCGCACCGGCAGCCGCACGGATTCGAGCCGCGCACGCAGCTGCGGGTCGTGCATGTACGGGTTGCCGGCGTAGCGGTCCAGCGCCGCCGCGTTGTCCTTCATCGCGGCGAGACGCCCCGGCGGCATGGTGGCCGGGTCCATCCGGAAGCGGTCGGGGTCGTGGAACACGAGGTCCGCCAGGCGGCTCGGCGGCTCCGCCGAGAGGTCGGTGATCGGGTGCCCGTCAACGGCGATCCCGACCGCGTTCAGCAGCACGAGCCCGCCGACCCGGCGAACGCCTTCGGGCGCGGCGTCGCGGGCCTGCTGCTCGTCGACCCCCATCTGAGCCGCGATCCAGCCACCCACCGAGTTGCCGGCCACGAGCACGTCACGCAGGTCGAGCGCCTCGATCAGCCGCCGGAACACCCGGGCCACGTCCGCGACGTCGTGCACCCGCTCGGAACCGGGCGTCCCGTCGAACCCGGGGACGACCGGCGTGAGCACCCGGACCCCGCGCGCGGCGAGCGCGGCGGCCAGGCCGGCGACCGAGGCCGGGCCCGCGCCGCCGTGGACCAGCAGCACCGGCCGTCCGCTGCCCCGGCTCTCGACCCGGACCACCAGGTCGTCGTCGAGGTGGCAGTCCTTGATTTCCGGCTCGGCGGGCGTCCCGGGGTCGTCGTCGGCGTAGGTGGTCGCGGTCTCCGTGTGGTAGTGCCCCATGATTTCGGCGATCTCCTCGCCGTTCGCCGGCCGTCCCGCCTTGGCCGCGAAGTCCCGCAGGTCACGGAAGTACTGGACGTACAGGTCCGGGGTGAAGGTGTTCAGGATGACCGCCGGCTCGTCGCCTGGGTTGGCGAAGGTGTGCGGCGCCCCCGGCGGCACCATGACCAGGCTGCCGGCCGCGGCGTCGTAGGAGTCTTCCCCCACCGTGAACCGGACCGTGCCCCGTACGACGTAGAAGCCCTCGTCGTGCGCGGCGTGCCGATGCTGCGGCGGGCCGGCTACGTGGGGGGCCACGACGATCTCCCCCAGGCCCAGCCGATGGCCGGTAGTGCTGCCGTCCTCGAGAATCCGCAGCTGGATCGGCCCGGTCAGGGTGATCTCGCCGTCTTCCGGTCCGACGATCGCGATACGCGTCACGTCCACTCCTTCATGAGAGTCAACTTACATGAGGAGACTACGGCCTTACCTTCGGTTCATGCAAGTCAACTCTCATAACAGCGGGAAACTCTCGTCGGCGGTCGTTCGAGCACCTCAGCCGACGGGGAACGTGGTGCCGATCCCCATGCCCGTGATCCACTCCGGCACCGGCTCGTAGCTGGTCCACACCAGCGGCAGCCCGGCCGCGACCTGGCCGATCAGCCAGCAGCGGACCTCGTGGCCGCCGGTGCCCGCCCGGTCTTCGAGCCCGTCGTGGCCGAGCAGGGCCACCGCCGCCGCGTCGTCCGCGGCGAGCCGGTCGAGGAACCAGCCGTCCCACGCGGCGTTCACCCGCGCGCCCGGGTCGCCGCCCATCGCGCGCACCCGCGGCTCCCGGGCCGCCGCGAACGCGTGGACGTCCGCCCGGCCGTGGATCAGCGACTCGCGGCGTTCCCCCGCCACCGCCGGGTCGCGCGGGTCGTTCGACGGCAGCCAGTGCGAGAGCCCGCCGCTCGCCGCGATCAGCACCCGGCCGGGGAACTCCGCCGACCGCAATGCCGCGCCCAGCGCGTGTCCTAACGCGACACACCGCGGCAACGACGGCAGCGGCGGTGCCGCGGTATTGACCACCAGAGGCACCATCGGCAACGCCGTCCCGCCGGTGATCATCTCGTAGCCCTGCACAACACCGTGGTCGACGGTGAGCGAGTAGGACAGCGAAGGGTCGAACCCGGCGTCGGACAGTCCGTTGTGGACGGACCAGGCGAGCGAGCTCGCCACCGGCAAGGGCCCTTCCGTGCTGCCGTAGTCGCCGAACCCGACGGCCTTCTCCACGCCCAGCACGAACGGGGGCATCACGTCGTAGAAGTTGCCGTGGAAGTGGTCCGGCCCGATCACGACGATCGCGTCGGGCGCGAGCACCTCGACCGCGCGGCGGACCCGTTCCGCGTCCTGGAGGAACTTCGCCCCCGGCCCGTCGCCGTCCTCGGGCGGCAGCAGGGTCGCGAACGGGCTGTGGGACATGCCGACGAAACCGGCGATCTCGGCCATCAGGACGGGTCCTTCCCGGACAGCAGCCAGGTGCGGTGGACGTCGAGGAATTCCCCGGCCTTCTCCCACTGCGGCCAGTGGCCCGCGTCGTCGATGACGTGCAGCCGCGCGTCGGGCAGCCAGCCGAGCAGCAGTTCGGCTTCGTCGAGCCCGCCGGTGGGGTCGTGGCTCGTCCACAGCAGCAGCGTCGGCGCGGCCACCCGCGAAACCCAGGACGGGTCCCACGCGAAGTCCTTGCGCACCTCGGGATCCTGCAGCACCAGCGTGTTGGAGATCGCGCGGACGAACCCGGGCCGGGAGTAGATCCGGCGGCGCAGGTTCACCAGCTCGTCGGTGACCATCTCCTTGTGGTGGAAGAGGAACTCCACACGACGCCGGACCGTGGCGTCGCTCGGGTCCCGCACCGCGGCCATCGTGCTGTCGCGCATCCGCGCCATGACTTCCGGCTTGTTCGCGATGTTGCCCGGGGTGTTGAGCACCAGCCGGTCGACGCGGCCGGGGTGGTGCGCGGCGGTCCACGCGACCACCCACCCGCCGAGCGACTCGCCGGAGAGGTGGGCCCGGTTGATGCCGAGGACGTCGAGCAGCGCCACGAGATGGCCGGAGAGCACGTCGATCGTGTAAGGCCGGTCCGGCAGATCGGACCAGCCGTGGCCGACCATGTCGTAGGCCGTGACGTGGAAATCCCGGGCGAGCCCGGCGAAATCGCGCGCGTACGCCTCGAGGTGCCCGCCGGTCCCGTGCAGGAGCACGAGTTCGGGCCCGGTGCCCGCCTGCAGTACCCGGGTGCGCACCGGCCGTCCGTCCACCGGCACATCGACGTAACGCAGCGTGTGCTCGAGTTCGCCCAGCTCACCCCAGATCCCGGCGTGCTCGGGGATCGGCGGGCCCGCCGTGGCGGCGGGCGCCTGGTCCGTGGTGGTCACTTTTCCTCCTGGTGGCCGGCGCGGGCCTCGTCGAGGGTCGCGAGTCCCGCGCTCTCCCGGCGGGTCAGCCCGAACAGGCCGAGCAGCCGCGAGTTCTCGATGGTCAGGAACTCGACCGGGTGCTCGGCCGAGTCGTTGAAGTGGCGGTGCCAGGTCCACGGCGGGGTGTAGACGAACGACCCGGTCGTCCAGCCGACGATCTCAGCCCCGTCCTGGTCCCCGCCGCGCTCGATCTCGCTGTGGCCTTCGCCGGTGATCACGAAGTGCACGGTCTCGTGGTGGTGCCGTTGCATGTCCGAACTCTCGCCCGCCGGGATGACCTGCCGGAACAGCTCGAACGTCGTGGTCGGCAGGGTGCCGGCGATCCGCAGCGTCGTCGGGTTCGGCACCGCGCCCGCCGGGATCGGCTCGAGTTCGTCGTCGTGCACGACAAGCGGGCGCTGGCTCCCCGGCCGCACCACGTGCGCGAGGCCGGCGAGGAAGTCGGCCATCACGAAGCCGGATCCCGAAGTGCTCATCTGTCTCCTTTGTTCAGGCCGGGCTTTCGGTCCGGCCGCCGTCCACCGTCAGCACGGTGCCGTTGACGTAACCCGCCTCGGGTGAGGCCAGGAACGTTATGGCAGCGGCGACTTCCCCGGGCTCGGCCGCACGCCCGGCGGGGATGTCGGCGAGGTCCTGCGCGACCGCGGTGGCGACGTCGATGCCTGCGGCGTCGGCCCGGCTGCGCACGATCTCCATCCGGCGCGGGGTCAGGGTCGCGCCGACGGCGACGCAGTTGACGGTGACGCCTCGATCGGCGTACTCGCGGGCGGCGAGCTTCGCAGCCGACGTCATCGCCGACCGCAGCACCGTCGACGCGGCGAGCCCGGGCTGCGGCTGCCGCACCGCCGTCGAACCGACCACCACCACCCGGCCGAAACCGCGGGCGGCCATCACCGGCAACGCGGCCCGCATGAGGGCCAGCGGGCCCAGCACCAGCAGGTCGAGGTCGCGGTGCCACTGCTCGCCGGAGACGTCGAGCACGCGGCCCGGCGCCGGTCCGCCCGCGTTGGCGACGACGACGTCGACCGAGCCGTGCCGGTCGCGCACCTCGGTCACCAGTGCCGCAGCCGCGACCGGGTCGGCCAGATCGCAGACGACGTAGTCCGTCTCGCCGCCTAGCGCCGACGCGGTTTCGGCCAAGGTCGTTTTCGTCCGGCCGGCGAGCACCACGCGGTGGCCGCTCGCAAGCAGCGCGGCGGCCGTGGCCGAGCCGATGCCGCCCGCGCCGCCGCCGACGAGGGCGACGCGGGCCTGGTTCACGACGGACTGTTCACTCTCCATGATGTGTCCTACATTCGGTCCATGAGCGAGACCGGCCAAGGATGAGTCCCACTGCCCGGGACTCCCGATCTGACGAGGACGGCTCCGCGACCGGCGCGCTGGAGCGGGCCGCCGCCCTCCTGGACGCCTTCGACGCCACCCATCGCGAGCTGACCCTCGCGCGGCTGGTGGAACGCTCGGGCCTGCCGCGCTCGACCGTGCACCGCACCGCGGCGCGGATGATCGAGCTCGGCTGGCTCGACAAGCCGGGCGAGAAGTACCTGATCGGCAACCGCCTCTTCAAGCTGTCCGGCCTGGTCCCGGTGCGGCACGAGCTGCGCGAAGCGGTGCTGCCCTACCTGCAGGACCTGTACGCCGCGGCTCGGACCACCGTGCAGCTCGGCGTGCTCGACGGCGCTCAGGTGCTCGTCGTCGAGAAGATCACCGGGCACCGGCCGATGCCGATGCTCTCCCAGGTGGGCGGGCTGATTCCGGCGCACTGCTCGGGGCTCGGCCGCGCGATACTGGCCTGGTCGGACGAGGACACCGTCGAGGCGGTGGTGGCCGCCGGGCTCACCAAACGCACCCCCCGCACGATCACGAACCCCGAGGCGCTTCGCACCGAGCTCGCCACCGTCCACGAGCGCGGCTGGGCTTACGACCACGAAGAGGGGAACGCCGGCATGAGCTGCGTCGCGGCCCCGATCTTCGACTTCACCGGCAACGTGACCGCCGCGTTGTCGGTCACCGGCCCCAGCGGCGCCGTGGTGCCCGACCGGATCGGGCCCGCGGTGCGGATGGCGGCCGCGGCGGCGAGCCGGGCGTACGCGGCCCGGCGCTGGGCCGTACCCCGGCCACAACCCGGGCTGCCGTCCCAGTGACGCCGCTGTCCCAGTGCTCTGCCGTCCCACTGATTAGGACTCGCGCTTGGTGCCCCGGCCCCCGCTGACCGACGCTGTGGGCCACCGCGAGCCGGACCCACCCGGCGCCGGACCAGGAGGACCAGGCATGGATGTCGCGATCATCGGGGCCGGGCTCGCGGGGCTCACCACCGCCAAAGTGCTGCTGCAGGCGGGCCACGACGTCGAAGTCTTCGACCGGACGCCCGATCTGGGCGGGGTGTGGAGCCGGACCCGCCGCTACCCCGGCGTCACCACGCAGAGCCCCAAGGCGCAGTACTCGTTCTCCGACTTCCCGATGCCCGCGCACTTCCCGGAATGGCCCACCGGCGCCCAGATCCAGGATTACCTGGAGGCGTACGCCGCGGAATTCGGCGTCACCGCGCACCTGCGGCTCGGGACCACGGTCGAAGCCGCCGTGCCCGACGGTCCCCAGTGGACGGTGACGACCCGGGCCGCGGGTGAGGCGGTCACGAGGACGTTCGACCGGGTCGTCGTCGCCAACGGCGTGTTCTGCGAACCCGCGATCCCGGGCTATCCCGGCCACGCGGAGTTCGCGGGGGCCGGCGGGCGGCTGCTGGCCGGCAGCGACTTCCACGACGTCGAGGACGCCCGCGGGAAGCACGTTCTGGTGGTCGGCTACGGGAAATCGGCCTGCGACGTGACGGTCGCGCTCAGCGAGGTCGCGGCGGACACCACCGTCATCGCGCGGCAGCTGTTGTGGAAGGTGCCCCGCAGGATCGCCGGCTTCCTGAACTTCAAGATGCTGCTGCTGACGCGGATGGGCGAGGCGCTGTTCCGCTACCGGTGGCTGCGCGGTTTCGAGAAGTTCTTGCACGGCCCCGGAAACCGGCTGCGGCGGTCGATGCTGAACACCATCGGCACGGTGTCCGTGCGCCAGTTCCGGCTCGACCGCCACGGCCTGGTGCCGCGCGGCCGGATGGAGGACATCGTCAAGGGCGCGATCGGCCTGGCCACCGAAGGGTTCTTCGAGGGCGTGGCCGACGGCTCGATCCGCGTCCGCCGGGACATGACCATCAAGCGCCTGCTGGCCGACGGCGGCCGGCCGGGCGCCGAACTCGCCGACGGCACGGTGCTGCCCGCCGACCTGGTCGTCTGCGCGACCGGCTTCACCCAGGGCGTGCCGTTCCTCGACGACGCGGTGCAGCGGCGGCTGTTCGACGAGCGCGGGAACTTCATGCTCTACCGGCAGATCCAGCCGGTCGGAGTGCCGGGGCTCTACTTCAACGGTTACAACTCGTCGTTCTTCAGCCCGCTCAACGCCGAGATGGCGGCGTTGTGGATCGCCGCCGACCTCGCGGGCGCGCTCGCCCTGCCGGGCGCGGAGGCCCGCCGCGCCGACGTCGTCGGGCAGCTCGCCTTCCTGGACGAGGCGACCGGCGCGCACCACTGCCGCGGCACCAAGATCATCCCGTTCTCAATGCACAATGTGGACGAGGTGCTCGGCGACCTCGGCCTGCAGGTCAGCCGCCGCACCCGCGCGGCGCACTGGCTGAACCCCGTTTCCCCCGCGGCGTACCGCAAGCTGACGCCCACGCTGCTGACGCGGCTGGCGGACCGGAACGAGACCCCGAAACCGAGCAACGCGGCGCTCTGACCGCGTCCGAGGAGGATTCCCATGGACACCGCCCCCCAGACCGGACAGCAGGTCCTGCACCCCGGCGACGGCACGAACCTCGGCGCGATCGGGCTGGGCATCCACGCCCGCCTGACCGGCGCCGACACCAACGGCGCGTACTCCCTGTTCGAGTACGTCGTGCCGCCGGGCCTCGGCGGCCCGCCGACCCACGTCCACAGCCGGGAGGACGAGCTGTTCACCTGCGTCCAGGGCCGGGTCGAGGTCGAACTCGACGGCACCCGGCACGTCCTCGGCCCAGGCGATTCGCTGCTGATGCCCCGCGGGGTGCCGCACGTGTTCCGTAACCCGTTCGACGAGGAAACCCGCGTCATCGCGGTGGTTTCGCCGCCCGGGCTGGAGAACTACTACCGGGAGCTCAGCGAGCTGCCGCCCGGCCGGGACATGAAACTGGTGGCAGAAGTCATGACCCGCTACGGACTTTCGCTGCGGAAATGACGACCCCGGAGCGCGAACGCATGGTGCGCGCCATGTGCGCGGCCGTCGACGCCGGTGACGCCGAAGCCTTCGGCGCCTGGTTCGCCGACAACGCCACCTACACCTTCGGCAACGGCGAAACCCTGACCGGCCGCGACGCGATCGTCGCGGCCACGGCCGGCGCCGCCGGTGCCCTGCCCTGGGTCCACCACGTCGTCGACCAGATCGCGGACCCGGGCGGCGGCCAGCTGTTCTGCCGGTTCACCATCAAAACGTCGGCTTCCGACGGGACCGAGCTGGCTCTGCCGTGTGTCACGGTCATGTGGGTGGATGGGATGCGGGTGACCGATTATCGCGTCCACATGGACATCACGCCCGCGCTGGCTTAGCGGTGAGGAAGTGGGTCTGAATCTGGGCCGGGCGGCCGGAAATCGGCAGCTCGAAGTGGTTGACTGCCGTCACTTCGTCCGTGCCTTCGGCTCGCCAACCGGCCTTCTCGAAGAGAGCCAGCCACGCGTCGCGTGACAGGATCGTGTGCAGCGGCCCGGCACCGCCGAACATGAGATCGTCCACAGTGGAGACGACGAGGTCCGAATCGAATTCGGCGGGATGCACTTCAGCGGTGATGGCCAGGATACTCCCCGGCGCGGCGCGGCTGGAAAGCGCGGCGAAGAGCCGCTCGACGTCACCAGGTTCGAGGAACAGGGCCAGGTGTTCGGCGATGAACAGTGTCGGCCGATGAGCGTCGTGTCCGGCGCGGGCCAAGATCGCGGCGACATCGTCGCTTCCGAAGTCCACCGCGGCCAAGGTGAGGTGCGCGGTGTCAGCCGTTTCGAGTCGTCGAGCCTTGTCGGTGATGATGTCAGGCAGATCCAGGTCGAAGAAGGTCACGCCGGAATGCCGGAACCGCAGAGCACGGTCGTCGTAACCGGCACCGAGGTTGACGATCTGGGGAACTTCGGCCGCGATGGCGTCCAGTACGAGCTGGTCGAAGTACGGGGCCCGGGGCGCCAGTAATTCGAGCGACAGGGCGATATCACTGGGTTCGCCGCCCGGATCGATCGCTTGAAGTCCCTGTACGAGCGCACGCTGCGCGTCGGGGTCGCCTTCGGTGGTATGTGGTCGCGTGAATTCGGCGCGTCCGAGTGCGCACACTTCTCGAATCATGGTCAATAGCGGGTTTTCCGGTTGCACTGTGGCTTGTCTCCTTAGGACTGGGCGCGCTCGCCCGGATTCGGCAGATCAGCGGTGATTTTGTCGAGCAGTTTCTGGAGGGTGGCTCGCTCCGAACGGGTCAACGGCGCGAGGATCGATTCGTCCACGGCGATCATCGCGTCGTCACGCCCCGCGATGAGCTCGATGCCCGCGCCGGTGGCGAAAACGCGTTTGCTGCGTTCGTTGCCGTCTTCGGTGCGGCGTTCAACGAGATTCCGCGCTTCGAGCCCCCGCAGGACACCGGAGACATTCGCCGGAGTCGTGCGCGTCGCCTCCGCGATGTCGCGCTGGATGGCGCCGGGGTTGCCGGCGAGGTAGCTGAGCACAAACGCCTGCTGCAGGCTCAGCCCTCGATCGCGGATCCAGCCCTGCCCGGCCTGCACCTGGGCCCAGCCGATGACCTTGAGCTGGTCGAGCGGGCCGGCAGGGGTAGGTTTCGGCTGGTCCATGCCAAGACCTTAACTATTAACTCCTTAACAGTCAACCTCTTAACTTGGGAATGGACACACACCGTTCTTCCAGGGACAGCGGATGCCGACGCCGGTAGGAAATCAACTCGGCGATCGTCAGGGTGGGCAGGTCGTACCGAAGCCCAAGGGCGTTGATGCCGGGGCCGCGGAGCATCGACCCGTCGTCGTCGACCAGTTCGGCGATGGCCGCGACCGGCGGCAGACCGGCGAGCCGGCAGAGGTCGACCGCGGCTTCGGTGTGCCCGGGGCGCTCCAGCACCCCACCAGGTCGCGCGCGCAGCGGCAGGATGTGCCCGGGGCGAGCCAGGTCCGCAGCGGTGGTCGCCGGGTCCGCGAGCGTCCGCAATGTACGGGCGCGGTCGGCGGCGCTGATGCCGGTGGTCACGCCGGCCTTCGCGTCCACGGTCACCGTGTAGGCGGTGCCGCGCGGGTCCTCGTTCCGGTCCACCATGAGCGGGAGCCGCAGGTCGACGGCCCGGCGGGCGGTCGTCGGCGCGCACAGCAGGCCCGAGGTGCGCCGGATCGTCCACGCGACCCAGTCCGTCGTGACGGCGTGCGCGGCGAGCACCACGTCGCCCTCGTTTTCGCGATCATGCGCGTCGGCCACCAGCACTGGCCGCCCGTCGCGCAGGGCAACCAAGGCGGCGTTCACTCGATCCCGTGTCATGAATCGAGTATAAGCATGCTTACGCCCTATCTGCATGCTTAGTTTTCGGGACGACCCAACTCCCTCAACTCGTACTCGACCACAAGGGCGGCCTGCCGCAGTTGACGATCGGCGGCGACGATGTCCTCCCGGCCGAGGATCCCGTTGAGCGTGCCGCTGATCTTGAGCACTTCGCCGCCCATCTCGTCCAAAGCGTCCTGTCCGGCCTCGGTGACCTTGAGCGACAGCGCCCGCTCGCTCTCCGGATGCGAGCTGCGCTCCACAAAACCGCGGCTCTCCAGCTGCGTGACGATGCGGGTCATGGTCTGCGGCCGGGAGTAGCAGCGCCGGGCCAGCTGAGCGAGGGTGAGATGGGGCTGATTGGCCAGGATGCGCAGCGCCGTGTAGCTCGACAGCGTCATGTTCCACGGCCGCAGCCGCGTATTGCCGATCCTCGTGACCGCGCGTTCGAACCGGAACACCGCGTCGATCAGAGAGGACGCTTCGTCCATGTCCGTCGTCGCCCGCGACGGCGAACGGCCGTCGTCGAACGGGTCGACGTAGGGCAGCGAATCTGTCATCCGGGCAGCGTAGCGGCATCGCACCCGCAAGTGTCAGCATGCTTGCATTCGTATCCGAACGCTTATATAATCTCAGCATGCTTACATCTGACTCGGTGATCGACCCCCAGCGGTTCCGGTCGGTGCTGGGGCACTTCCCCAGCGGCGTCGCGGCGATCACCTCGCTCGACGCCCAAGGCAGGCCGGTGGGCATGGCCGTCTCGTCGTTCACCTCGGTGTCGCTCGACCCGCCACTGGTGGCGTTCCTGCCCGGCAAGACGTCCTCGACGTTCCCGGTCATCGCCACGCGCGGCACGTTCTGCGTCAACGTCCTCGCCGCCGGCCAGGAGCCGGTGTGCCGCGCGCTGGCCGTGCCCGGCGGCGACAAGTTCGCCGACGTGGGCTGGCAGCCGGGGCCGCACGGAGATCCCGTGCTCGACGGCGTCGTCGCCTGGATCGGCTGCACGATCGAGACCGTGCACGACGCGGGCGACCACCGGATCGTCGTCGGCCGGGTCGACGACCTGGCCACCGGCACCGCGGTGAAACCCCTGCTGTTCTTCCGCAGCCGGTACAGCCACTTCGCGGCCGCCTGAGCGGCACGCGGTTCGGCCATCTTCGCCGAGGTCACCGGCGACCAGCGCCCGCTCGCCCACCTGCTGATGGCCGCGGCCGTCGTCAGGGGTGGCCACGGCCACGGTGGCGTTCTCCCGCCAGCCCACGCCCGCCCGCCAGCCGGGCCCGCCAGCCGCACCCGCCCGCCACATTCGCCCGCCACATTCGCCCGCCACATTCGCCCGCCACATTCGCCCGCCAGCCTGACCCGCCCGCCACATTCGCCCGCCACATTCGCCCGCCAGCCGCACCCGCCCGCCACATTCGCCCGCCAGTCGCGCCCGCAAGCCCACGTTCTCCCCCACCATCACGCCACAACCCGCGGAGGCCGGTTCATGACCACCCTTTCCCTGTCCGAGGCCCGCGCGCTCGTCACGGCGGCGATGGCCGAGTCCGGGCACAGCGCCAGTGACGCCGAGCTCATCGCCGATCACCTGCTCGACTGCGAACTGCGCGGGCTGTCGTTCGGCGGCCTCGCCCGCGCACTGTCCATAGTGGAACGAATCCACGCCACTCCGGCGCCGGCCCGGCCGATCCGGGTAGTCGCCGAGACCGCGGTGTCCGCCACCCTCGACGGCGGCGACCAGGTCGGCTACATCGTCGGCATGCGCGCGCTCGACCTGGCGATGGAGAAGGCGCGCGCACAGGGAATGGCCGTCGTCGGTGCCCGCAACACCTGGTACACCGGCATGTTCTCCTACTACCTGGAGAAGGCCGCCGCGGCCGGGTTCGCCGGGATGATCGCCGGCAGCGGACCCGCGGTCGTGGCCCCGCACGGCGGCACCGAAGGCCGGTTCGGCACGAACCCGATCGCGTTCGGCTTCCCGGCGACGCCGGCCCCGGTCATCTGGGACATCGGCACGTCCGCCGTCATGTACGGCGAAGTGATGCTGAAGGCGCGGCTCGGCGAGAAGCTGGAACCAGGGCAGGCCTACGACGCCACGGGCGAACCGACGCTCGAACCGGCCGCGGCGCTCGAAGGCGCGTTCGGCGTGTGGGGCGGGCACAAGGGCTCGGGGCTGGCCATGGTCGTCCAGCTGCTCGGCATGATGAGCGGCGCGGCCGCCGCGCCGCCCGGGGTGTCGGACTGCGGCTTCTTCGTCCTGCTGGTCGACCCGGGCGCACTCACCGACACCGGCGACTACCACCACCGGGTCACCGCCTTCGCCGAGTCGATCCGGGCGACCCGGCCCGTCGACGGCGGCACCGCCGTCCGGGTGCCGTTCGACCGCTCCGCGGCCGGCCGCGAGGAGACGCTGCGGCGCGGCACGATCGGCGTGGCCGAAGCCGTGGTCACGGCCCTGCGCCGAATAGCGGGCCACGACTGAGAGAAACCCTTTCCCCGCAACGAATTCCACCCGTATCACCAAGGAGGAAACCATGGTCGAGTTCTTCACCGGGCTCCAGCCCCTCGAAGCGGACGAGACCGGCCCGGACCGGATGATCACCCGAATCCAGGAGCTGGACCGCTCCGAGGTGATCGACCGCGTCCTCGTCGGATACTCCTCCACCTGGCCGCACAACCACGCGACCGCGCCGTTCGCGCTCGCCCGGTCGGAGAAGTTCTCGCCCATCGTCGCGCACCGGCCCGGTGTCATGCCGCCGGTCGCCGCGGCTCGCTACTTCGCCACGCTCGACGTCCTGGCCCGCGGCCGGCTCGCCGTCAACGTGGTCGTCGGCGGGTCCGACAAGGACCTGCGCCGCGAGTCGGACGACCTGCCCAAGGCCGAGCGCTACCGGCGTGCGGTCGAGTACCTCGACGTCGTCCGCCGCACCTGGACCTCGACGGAATCGTTCGACCACCACGGCGAGTACTACACCGCCGAGGCCGTGAAGATCCAGACCAAGCCGGTGCAGGGCCAGGTGCCGATCTTCATGGGCGGCGAGAGCGACGACGCGGTGGACTTCGGCGCCCGCCACGCCGACCTGTACATGCTGTGGGGCGAGCCGTTCGCCGGCACGAAGGAGCGCATCGACCGGGTCGCCGCGGCCGCCGAGGGCTACGACCGGAAGATGCGGTTCTCGCTGAGCCTGCGCCTGTTCGTCGGCGACACCGACGACGAAGCCTGGGCCCAGGCCCGCGCCGTCGAGCGGCAGATCGCGGAGGCCTCCGGGAAGTTCCTGCACTCGTCGTCGACCGACACCTCAGTCGGCCGGGCCCGGGCGCTCGCACTGACCGACGAGGAGCTGCACGACGACTGCTTCTGGACCGGGCTGACGAAACTGCTGGGTGGTTTCGCCAACTCCCAGGCCCTCGTGGGCACCGAGGAGCGCATCCTGAACACACTGGGCACCTACCGCGACCTCGGCGTGGACACGTTCCTCGTGACCACCGGCGCCGAGGCGAGCTGGGACCCGGCGCTGGAAGGCTTCCTGGCCAGGGTGAAGAAGGAGCTGGCATGACCACGGCAGGCGACGCCGGGGATCCCGCGGACGACACGGTCGGCGGGCTGCTCGCCGCGCGGGCGCGGGCGCGTCCGGGCAAGACCGCGCTCGTCTTCGGCGACACCGAGCTGACCTACGGCGAACTCGACCAGGCGGTGACCGACGTCGCGCGCGGCCTGATCGCGGTCGGCGCCACCCCCGGCGACTCGGTCGGGATCTTCCTGCCCAACCGCGCCGAGTACCTGCCGGCCTGGTTCGGCGCCGCCCGCGCCGGCCTCGTCGAGGTCCCGGTCAACACCGCCTACAAAGGACAGTTCCTCGACCACGCGCTCCGCCGCGCCGACGTGCGGATCCTGGTCACCGAGGCGCCGCTGCTCGACCTCGTCGCGGACCTGGCCGAACCGCCGGAAACCCTGCACACCGTCGTGCTGCTCGACGAAGCCCGGCCCCGCCGTACTCCCCCCGGAGTCCGGGTGCTGAGCTGGCGCGAACTGCTCGACGCCGGCGATCCGGCGAGCGGGCTCCCCCCGGTCGGCCCGGCCGATCCGGTGGCCATCATGCTCACCTCCGGCACCACCGGACGCAGCAAGGGCGTGGTGTACCCGAACCGGATGCAGGTGGTCGCCGCGCGGGAGTGCGCGGCGCAGATGGGCACCACGCCCGACGAACGGCTCTACACCTGCCTGCCGCTGTTCCACGGCGCCGCGCAGGTCAACCTCTGCCTGCACGCCCTCTCCGCCGGGGCGACCCTGGTGCTCGGCCGCCGGTTCAGCGCGAGCCGGTTCTGGAACGAGGTCCGCACGCACCGGGTCACCCAGTTCAACGCGCTCGGTTCGATCCTGCCCATGCTGCTGGCCCAGCCGCCGTCCGCCCGGGACCGCGATCACCAGGCGCGCAAGGCGTTCGCCGCGCCCGCGCCACCACAGGTGCTGCACCCGTTCGAGGAACGCTTCGGCGTACACCTCGTCGAGGGCTACGGGCTGACGGAGATCAAGAACGTCCTGTACAACCCGCTCGACGCGCGTAAGGTCGGCTCGATCGGCCTGCCCACCGAATCCTCCATCGTGGCGGTTCACGACGAGGCGGGCCGGCGCACCGGGCCGGGGCAGGCCGGGGAGATCGTGTACCGGCCACGCCTGCCGCACGTCATGTTCTCCGGCTACCACCGAGATCCGGAAGCGACGCTCGCGACGATCCAGGACCTGTGGTGGCACACCGGGGATCTGGGCTACACCGACGAAGACGGCTACTTCTATTTCCTCGACCGCAAGAAGGACGCGCTGCGCCGCCGCGGCGAGAACATCTCCTCCCACGAGGTCGAGTCGGTCCTGCTGGCCTACCCCGGCGTGACCGCGGCGGCCGCGATCGGCACGCCCTCGGACCTCGGCGAAGACGAGGTGCTCGCCGTCGTACAGCTGGAATCCGGGCAGCGGCTGGACTTCGCCAAGCTGTTCGCGCACTGCGACGCGTCCATGCCGCACTTCATGGTTCCCCGCTACTACCGCGTCGTCGACCAGCTACCCGTCACGCCGACCGGCAAGGTGGGCAAGGCCGACCTTCGCGGCCAGGGCCGGGGCGACGCCTGGGACGCGCACGCCGCCGGGCTCACCCCGACCCGTCACGTCTGAAGGAAACCGCGCCTGCCGGAAACACCGTCTGAAGGAACCAGTGCCTGAAGGAAACGCCATGCCCCCAGAAGTACGCATCCGCGAGATCGCGCCCCGCCTGGCCTTCCAGGACCATCTCGTCCCGGCCGAGGTGAAGATCGAGCTCTGCCGACGGCTCCTCGACGCCGGGATCCGCGCCTTCGAGCTGTCTTCCTTCGTCCGGCCCGACCTGATCCCGGGCCTCGCCGACGCCGAGGCGGTGTTCGCGAACGTGCCGCGCGTTCCCGGGCTCAGCCTCGGCTGCTGCGTCGGCAACACCCGCGGGCTCGCCCGCGCCGTCGACGCGGGTGCCGGCACCGCGGCGTTCCTGCTGTCCGCCGACGAAGAGTTCGCCCGCGCCAACATCGGCCGGTCCACAGAGGACTCATTGGCGGAGCTGGAACGCATGGCCGCGTTCGCCGCGGACCGCGACATCGTGCTCAGCACCTACGTCATCTTCGCGTGGGGCGGCCCCACCGGTCCCGGACGCGGCGCCGAACACCTCGAACCGCTGGCCCGGCGGCTCATCGAGATCGGCGTGGATCACTGGATCCTCGCCGACTCCGCCGGGTACGCCGCACCGCCCCAGATCCGCGAGCTCGTCACCGCGGCGCTCGCACACGTGCCCGCCGAGAACCTCACCGTCCAGATCCACGACGACCGCGGCCTGGGGCTGGCCGCCCTGCTGCCGCTGCTCGACCTCGGCGTCCGCCACTTCGACACCGCCCTCGCGGGCAGCGGCGGCCATCCCGCGATCCCCGGCCACCGGGGCGGCGGCCTCTGCACCGAGGACGCCGTGCAGCTGCTCGAACTGTCCGGTGTGGACACCGGCGTCGACCTGCCGCGGCTGATCGAGGCCGCGAACTGGCTGGCCACCGAGATCGGTGTGCCCGGCAAGGGATTCGTCCGGCACACCGGTGCCGTGCCCGGCCTCGGTCAAGCCGTGCCGCCCCTCGACTTCTCTTGGTGAAGACCACCATCCCGACTAGGAGGACCAGTGACGAAACCAGCGTTGCCCCGCGTTCCGACGGTGATCGTGGCCGGCACCGGACTGGCCGGGCTCTCCGCGGCGATCTCCGCGCGCGAGGCCGGGGCGAACGTGCTGCTCCTGGAGAAAGGCGGCCGCGAAGACGTCGGTGGCAACGCCGCGTTTTCCGGCGGGCTGTTCCTGTTCTGCTACGACGGGCCGGACGACCTGACGTCGATCACCCAGGACTTCGAGCCGGGCATGCGGGCCGACCGGATCGAGGCGCCGCCCTTCACCAGCGCCGCCTACGCGGCCGAGCTGATGGCGATGAGCAGCGATCAAGCCGACCGTCGACTGATCGACGCGCTCGCGGAACGCTCGCTGGACACTGTCCGGTGGCTCACGACGAAAGGGGTGCGATTCACGTTCAACCGCACCCTGGGCGCGGCAGTGCACGACGACGTTCTGCGGGTGCCGCCCGGTCAGGTCCTGACCAGTTCGGGTGAGGGGATGTCGCGCGGATTCGAGGTGATCAAGCCCCTGCTTCGGCACGCCGAGGCCATCGGCGTCGAGAGCCGCTGGTACACCCCGCTGGTGGACGTGGTCCGCGACAACGGCCAGGTCACCGGCGTCACGGCCGGCGACACCGGCGAGTTCTTGGCGGCCGACGCCGTGGTGATCGCCAGCGGCGGTTTCCAGGCCAGTCGTGAGCTCCGCCGCCGGTTTCTGGGGCAGGAATGGGAAACGGTCCGGCTGCGCGGATCCCGGCTGTCCACCGGCGACGGCATCTCGGCCGCGCTCCGGGCCGGGGCGGGCAAAGCCGGGACCTGGTCGAAAGCCCACTCGGCCGCGGTCGACCCGACCATGCCCTCACCCCAGCGCAGCGAGGCGTCCCCGCCGTACCCGTTGCACGGCTTCTGGCTCGGCGTGCTCGTCAACCGCGACGGCGAGCGGTTCGTGGACGAGGGCCCCGGCCCGTGGGTCAAGAACTATTCGAGGATGGGCAAGGCGATCAGGCCCCAGCCCGGCCACGAGGCGTTCGAGATCTTCGATCAGCGCACCGCCGCGCGCGTGGCCGACGAGTTCGCCGGAGCGGCTGTGCCGGTCACCGCGCCCACCATTCCCGAACTCGCCGAGCGGCTCGGGCTGCCCGCCGACCGGCTCGCGCACACCATCGAGACGTACAACCGCGCCTGCCAGCCTGACGACGGCATCGCCGAAGACCGTGGCACAGCGGGCATCGACCCGCCCAAGTCGCACTGGGCCGCGCCGCTGGACCAGCCGCCGTTCGTCGCCTACCACGCGGTCGCCGGGCTCACCTTCAGCTTCGGCGGCGTGCGGATCGACCCCGACGGCCGAGCGCTCGATCCTGACGGGACAGTGGTGCCCGGCCTGTACGCGGCGGGCGAAGCCACCGGCGGATTGTTCTACGGCGACTACCCCGGGGGTGCCGCCCTCATGCGGGCCGCCGTGTTCGGCCGGGCGGCCGGGCGAACCGCCGTGGCCGAAGCAATGGTGTCGGATCAGTGAATCCCGGCCGATCGGCACCGTCCGAATCGGACAGTTCCGGCCGGGCACCGGGAGGACGGGTGGCGAAGCGCGGTCAACAATCCGGACAGGGCCGGGGCGCGGTCGAGACCTCCGCCAGCACGTCGGCGATGTGCTCACTCATGACGTGTCCGCCTCGACGGTGGCCGGGGTAGCGTTTTACGATAAGGATGCTTACACTAGGTTCGCATGCTTACTACATCAACGGCCCCGGGACTCCAGACACTCAAGCCGCTCCGGAAAGGACCTTCGCGATGCTGTACGAACTCACCAAGCTCGCGCTCAAGCTCTACACCGTGCCGAAAGCCCTCTCCGCCCTGGAGTCCTACACCACGACCGGCACCGCGCACGGCCGGCTGCTCGGCTGCTGGGAGACCGAGCACGGCGTCATCGTCGGCCGGCTGCTCCTGCTCCGGGAGTTCGACGACGCCGGCGCGCTCGCCGACGAACGGCAGCGCGTCCTGACCAGCTCCGACCCCTTCGGCATCGGCGAGCACCTCGAGTCCTTCGAGGTCGAAAGCTACGCGCAGTTTCCGTTCCTGCCGCCGATCCGTCCCGGCCGGTTCGGCGACGTCTACGAGTTCCGCACCTACCGGCTCAAGGTCGGCGGGCTCGTGCCGACGATGGCGGGCTGGGAGGCCGCGGTGCCGGAGCGCACCAAGCTCTTTCCGCTCACCACCGCGATGTACGGCCTGGACGGCGCGCCCCGGATCACCCACATCTGGCCCTTCCCCAGCCTCGATGAACGGCTGGCGATCCGGCGGACGTCCTACGAGCGCGGGATCTGGCCACCCGTCAACGGCCCGGAGAACATCGCGCACGCGACCTCCACCATCGCCTTCCCCGTCGGCTTCTCCCCGCTGTCCTGAAACTGTCCTGAAAACCGGCGCACCGGCCGAGCGGGGACCCCTCCCGGGCCCGGGTCGATAGACTGCGTCGCATGACGGAGCTGGTAGGGCCTCCGGCCCCGGCCGGGCGGACGCCCAGGCGCCGGCGCTGGCCGTGGCTGATGCTGGCCGTGGTGGTGCTGGCCGGGGCGGGCGTCACCGTTTTCCTGCTGTCCCGTCCGGCGGCGAGGCCAACTGATCCCCATGGCATCGCGGAGGCCGTTGTCGCGGCGATGACCCAGTCGCCGAGCGCCGAGCTGCGCAGTTACCAATGCCCGCCGGGACCGTCCGATCCGCCGGCGGGCGACCCGGTCTACGACGCGGGCTCCTACACCCTCGGTGACGAGCTCCACCTGTCCGCCGACATCGAGATCGCGAAGGTGCTGAACCCGAACGACCCGGACGTGCGCTATTCGCTGTACCTGGTCAACTACCACGGCGGCTGGTGCCTCGGCACTCTCGCCAGGTGCAGCCGCACCAAGGACGGCAGCTACCTCGTCACGGGCGGCCCGTTCTGCCACGAGGCGTATCCGGAGATCCCGGCCTACTGACGGAATCCTGCTTCACGGGAGAGCCCGGGTCAGCCAGACCACTTCACCCTTGCCAGCTTCCGCCCGGTCGCGATCGCCGCGTCGAGCACCGCGCGCGCCGGACCAAGCCGGAACAACTCGTAAGCAATCTCCGGCCCTCAATGGTCACCCGGCCGATGATCAGCCCGCACTATCCGATGAAGGCACCCTCGACGCAGCGGCCATCGGCGGGTATGAGGTCACGTCTGCCAACCTACGAGACCACCAGGTGTGCGAAAACCACGGTGTTGTCCCGGTATTGCCGGGTGTTCCGGTCGAAGCTGCCGCCGCAGGTGATCAGCCGCAAGGACGGTTGCGGGGTGTAGCCGTAGACGGTCTGCTGGGGGAAGCCGGATTTCGGGTACGCCTTCACCGCGTCGATGGCGAACGTGGTCACTGTGTGGTCGGCGCGGACGACCCGCACCTGCTCTCCGGGCTTCAGGCCACCGAGGTCGAAGAACACCGACGGTCCGTTCCGGGCGGAGTCGATGTGCCCGAGGATCACCGATGGCCCGACCTCGCCGGGGGCCGGCGAGCCGCGGAACCAGGCGGGCTGGTCGTACTGCGACCCCTCTTGGGGAACCTGCACGGTGCCGTCCGGGTTCAAGCCCACCTCGTTGACCACGGACGACACCCCGATCGCCGGGATCGAGATGGACACCGGCGGGGACGCGGGCAGGCCAGGCGTCGCCGTGAGACCCGGGCTCTGGGGCGGCGGGCCGACGACGGGTACCGCCTGGGCCGGCTCCGGTGCGCTCTGCTGATCAGTGAGCGCGTAACCGATCGCGGATGCCCCGGCCAACGCGAGGACAGCGGCGAACACGATCGCCATCCGGCGCCACCCGGGTGGCTTTCCGTTGGTGGGCTTTGACATCACAACACCCGATCCGGCCGAAGTGGACGGTCCCGCGGGCCGGCAGTGAAGGCCGGCCCGCGAGATCAGAAGAACGCGGGACCAGAAGAACTCAGTGGCGGTCGGTGGCGCGAGCCGCCCCGCGCCGCCGGATCACGACGAACCCCGTCGCCGCCGCGAGCAGCACTGCCGCCGCGCCGCCGGTGAGCAGGCCGGTGTGCTCCAGGCCGGCCGTGCTGCCACCGCCGGTGTCGACCCCACCTGCGGGCATCTGCTTCATATGCCCCGGCAGCGCGACCACGATCGTCGCGATACCGATGGTGATGCCGCCCTTCAGCGCGTCGGTCTTGAACGCGCCGTTCAACGCCTGGGCCGCACCGTCGGACAGCTTGACCGTGGTGCCGGTCAAGGTCGCGGTGCCGGCCGCCGCGTCCGTGGTAATCGGCTTGAGCGTCGAGCCGTCCAGGTCGAACAGCACCGTGCTCGGCGCGACGACCTGGCCGCCCGCCTGCACACGCCCGCTCAGCGTGGCCGGTTTGCCCGGGTCGACGACGAAGTTGTCCAGCTCCACCTCCGTGTCACCCTTGGTCAGCTTCAGCCCGCTCCCCTGGTGCTCGATGCTGCCCTGGACGTACGGGTCCTCCTCGCCCGGCTGGTAAACGGTCACGTGGCCGCCGGTGATCGGGAACGACGCGACGCCGTCCTTCACGCTCGCGGTACCCGAAGGAGACGGCGCGACGCCCAGCGACTGCAACGCACTCACGAACCCCGAGTCCAGCGCCACCGACGTGGACTCGCCGGTCAGAGCGGGAATCGACGCCACCGGGGTGGCCGCCGAAGCGGTCACCAGGCCGTTGCCCCATCCGCCCAGGGTCAGCGCCGCGGCACCGGCCAGCACCAGTGCGGCACCTCGTCGTGTCTTGTTCATCCTCAGCTCCTCGACTCGCTTGATCCGGCGAGGTCTGGGCCGAGATGTCAGTGCTTATTCGTCGCCGGCGCGGGTTTGGCTTGGTGGAGCGGCACAATCCCGCAGCCGGGCCGCGAGCGACCGCCGGGGAGCGCGCCGCCCGGTCGGCGGCGGTGTCAGCAGGGACCCGGCCCAGCGGTCGGCCCAGCCGGACGGCAGCCGCGGTGCCGGAGCGTCGACCGGCCGGCTCACTGTTTGTTCACGGCCGGCCCGCTCGCGAGCGGTCGGCCGAAAACCGGATATCGCCATAAGTGCTCTCCCCGTTCGAGGCGAGACCACCGGGTTCTGGAGCGGCTCAGGACGTGCCCGCACTGTCACGCGGATATTCACGGCAAACGCCGGTCCGGCCGGGTGGGCAGCCCGGCACAGGGTGATTCGCAGCCCTCCGGACGCCGGATTGGGTGCTCCACCGCAGTACGTGCCAACCGGGAAACGGAGTGCGAGCGAGGTAGGGTGAGGTGGATACCGCCGGGGCGCCCAGAGCCTGCTCTCAGACGTGCATCGTCCAGCACCAGGCCGCCCCGTGCGCCGCGCTCGTGTTCCGTTCGGTCGGGACCGGGAGTGGCCGGCAACCATCACGAGCCGATCGTGATACCGAATCGGCCCTACGCACCCGGAACGCCCGGCTGGTTCATCGACCGGGCGGAATGGGTACTTCACCCACAGGTTGGAAAACAGCCACGCCCGGGACCCCGGCGGACGCAGGACCGACCAGTCCGAAACTGTCCACTGAGGATTCATCATGACTACGTCCCGAACGGCTTCAGCCGGCCCCAGCGGCGGGACCGCCGGCCTTTCCCCACCTCACTCAGCACTGGACGTGGCCGGTTTCCCCGACCTTCAGCGGATCGTGGCCGGCGCCGGCCTGCTGGGCCGGCGTCGTGGTTATTACGGCGTGAAGGTCGGTTTGACGCTGCTGGCCTTCGCCGGCGGGTGCGCCGCCTTCGTGCTGCTGGGCGACAGCTGGTGGCAACTGTTCACGGCCGCGTTCTTCGCGGTGATGTCCACCCAGCTCGCCTTCGTCGGCCACGACGCCGGCCACCGGCAGATCTTCCGCACCCGGCAGGCCAACAACGCCGTCGGCTACGCGCACGCCGGGCTCGTCGGCATCAGCTTCGGCTGGTGGATCGACAAGCACAACCGGCACCACACCAGCCCGAACCACGAGCAGGACGATCCCGACCTCGACATCCCCATGCTGGCGTTCACCACCACGCAGTCCCGCGACCGGAAATGGTTCGTCCGGTTCACCGCCCGGTACCAGGCGTTCCTGTTCTTCCCGCTGCTGCTGCTCGAAGGGCTCAACCTGCACTGGGCCAGCGCCACGGCGGTCTGGCGCGGCACCGTCAAGGCCCGCCGGCTGGAGGCGGCGCTGTTGCTGCTGCACACGGCCGGGTACCTGACCGCGGTGTTCCTCGTCCTGTCGCCGCCGGTGGCGGTGCTGTTCATCGCCGTGCACCAGGGGCTGTGGGGCGTGTACATGGGCTGTTCCTTCGCCCCCGGGCACAAGGGCATGCCCACCTACACCGACGGCACCGCGCCGGACTTCCTGCGCCGGCAGGTGCTCAGCAGCCGCAACGTCCGCGGTGGCCCGATGGTCGACTTCGCCCTCGGCGGCCTGAACTACCAGGTGGAACACCACCTGTTCCCGAGCATGCCCCGGGCCAACCTGCGGGCCGCCCAGCGCCTGGTCCGGCAGTTCTGCAGCCAGCACGGCATCGAGTACACCCAGTGCGGCCTCCTGCGGTCCTACGGCCACGTCCTGCAGCACCTGCACCGCGTCGGCGCGCCCCTGCGCGTCCGGACCGCGAGGGGTGACCTCACGTGAACCAGGCCCGGCGGCTTCCCGGTCCCGTGGCGGACAGCTGGGAATGGCAGCTGCGAGGGGCCTGCCGCGGCTGCCCGGTACTGGCCCAGTGCCGGGCGCACGCCCTGACCGCGCAGGAACTGTACGGCGTGTGGGGCGGCTTGTCCGAGACCGATCGCCGCGCCTCCAGCCTGTCGGCCGGGTACTGACATGCCACCCGCGCGATGAGCACCGAACGGCACGTCGAGCTGCTGGGCCTGCTCGACACCGGCAACAAAGACCCCGCGACGCTGCTGCGGCGGGTGTGCAGCCTCAGCGTCGAGGTCTGCGCGGTCACCGGCGCGGCAGTGACCGTCCAGGGCGGCGACGACAACACCGCGCAGGCGGTGGCCTGCGCGACCGACGGGACCAGCCTGGTCCTCGACGATCTGCAGCGCACAGTCGGCGAAGGACCCAGGCTCGCGGCGCACAAGCACGGCGGCCCCGTACTGGTCGCCGATCTGGCGGCCGCGGGCGCCCGCTGGCCCGGCTTCGCCCCCGGAGCCAGGGCCGCCGGGGTGGCCGCGGTGTTCTCGTTCCCGCTGCGTGTCGGCGCGGTCCGGCTCGGGACGCTCGACCTGTACCGCACCAGCACGGGTTCCCTGAGCCGGGCCGGGCTACGGGACGCGCTGGTGCTGGCCGACATCGCCACGCACGCCGTCCTCGACGACCTGCGCAGCCCGGACCCGATGGACATCGGCTGGCTCTCCGACGTCCACCCGGTGGTCCACCAGGCCACCGGGGCCGTCACCGCGCAGCTGGACGTGAGCATGCGCGACGCGTTGCTGCTCATCCGCGCCCACGCCTACGCCCATCAGACGCCGCTGGACCAGGTGTCCCGGCAGATCATCGACCACCAACTCCGGCTCAAGACAGGAGACTGACCCATGTCCGAACACCAGGCCCGGACCCTCCCGGACACGGCCCCGGCCCCCGGCCGCGAACAGCGGCTGGCCGACACCTTCGTCGCGCTCGCCGACACCATGGTCGACGACTTCGACGTGCTGGAGTTCCTGCACATGCTGTGCGACCAGTGCGTCGCGCTGCTCGAGGTGTCCGCGGCCGGGGTGATCCTGCTCGACGAGCGCGGCGGGCTCCGCATGGCGGCCGCGTCCTCGGAACGCGCGGAGGTGCTGGAGATGTTCGCCGTGCAGACCGACGACGGGCCCTGCATCGACTGCGTGCGCAGCGGCACCCCGGTCGCGAGCGCGGACCTCACCGCGGACACCGCCCGCTGGCCACGCTTCGCCGCGGCCGCGCACGAATGCGGATTCCGTGCTGTGCAAGCGGTTCCGATGCGGCTGCGCCAGCAGGTCATCGGCGTGCTGACCCTGCTCAAGGTCGACCAGAACGGGGTCGACGACACCAGCACCCGGCTCGGCCAGGCCCTCGCCGACGTCGCCACCATCGGTTTGCTGCAGCAACGCGCCATCGGCAGCGCGGACCTGCTCGCCGAGCAGCTGCAGACCGCGCTCAACAGCCGGGTCATCATCGAACAGGCCAAAGGCGTGCTCTCCGTCCGCGGCGGCGACCTCGACATGGAAACAGCGTTCGCCGCCCTGCGCGGCTACGCCCGCTCCCACAACCAGCGCCTCTCGGAACTCGCCCGCGCCGTGGCGGAAGGCACCGCGGACATCGCCGAAATCCTTGCGCAGCACACCCGCGCTTAGATCGCCCGCGTGTCCGTCAGGCCGTCGGCCGCGCGAGCAGCTCGCGCACGGTCTGCGGTTCACGGCCGAGGAGGGTGCCGAGCAGCGGGTCGACCCCGGCGAAGAAGCCGTCGCGGGCGGCCTCGTACATGCCGAGCAGGAAGCGCGCCATGGTCTCCTGCTGCCCCGCGGCGACCTGGGTGGCGATCCACTCGTCGCTACTGATCACCGCGAGCTTGATCGTGCGGCCGGTCAGCTCGGACGCGATCGCCGCGACGTCCTCGAACGTGGGCGCGGCGGCGGCGGTGAGGGTCGTGGGGCCGTCGTAAGCGCCGTTCGAGGCAAGGATGACGGCCGCGGCCTCGGCAGCGTCCTCGCGAGCCGTCCAGGACACCGGTCCGTCCGCCGGAACCTCGATGACGCCGGTGTCGCGCCACGGCCCCGCCAGCAAGTTGAGGCTGTGCGCGTAGAAGCCATTGCGCAGCGACGTCCAGGCGACGCCGGACTCGGCCAGCAGTTGCTCGGTCGCCGCGTGATCACGCCCCGGCCAGAACGGTGTGTCGAGCGCGGCGCCCTGATGGCTCGTGTACAGGATCCGCCCGGCTCCGGCGCTGACGGCGGCGTTGACGGCGGTGCGGTGCAGGCTCACCCCGTCGGCGGCCGGGTCGTTCGACGACACCAGAAGCACCTGGTCGGCGCCCTCGAACGCGCCCGGCAGCGAGTCCGGTTCGGCGTAGTCGCCGCGCCGCACGGTGACGCCGCGGTCCGCGAAACGCTGGGCTTTGGCGGTGTCGCGCGCGACGACGACCAGCTCCTCCGCCGGCACATGGCCGAGAAGGTGGTCGACAGTCGCGCCGTTGAGTGCGCCGGTCGCTCCGGTGATGACGATCATGGTCAGCCTTCCGTTAACGATGGAATCAGTTTGATGATACCAACGGAAACAGACGGTAGCAGTGATGCGTTATCATTGGCAACATGATCGAGACGACCAGCAGCCGGAGCGAAACGCGGTCGAAGATCGTCGACGTCGCGGCGCGGCTGCTCCGAGAGCAAGGACCGGCGGCAGTCACCACGCGCGGGGTCGCGGAGGGAGCCGGGGTGCAGGCGCCGACGATCTACCGCCTGTTCGGCGACAAGGACGGCCTGCTCGACGCCGTGGCCGAGCACGTGATGGCCACCTACGTCTCCACCAAGGCCGCGATCGTGGAGGCCGCGTCGGCCGGGGACGTCGACCCCATCGACGATCTGCGCGCCGGGTGGGAAATGCAGATCGGCTTCGGCGTCGCGAACCCGACGCTCTTCGTCCTCCTGAGCGACCCGGCGCGGGCGCTGCGCTCGCCCGCGACGCAATCGGGCCAGCACGTGCTGGCATCGCGAGTCCACCGGGTCGCGCTGACCGGGCGGCTGCGGGTCAGCGAAAAGCGCGCGGTCGACCTGATCCACGCGGCCGGCACCGGCGCCGTGCTCACGCTCCTGTCGACGCCGCCCGAGCAACGCGATCCTCAACTGGCCGACGACCTCTTCGACACCGTTCTCCGGCGCATCGTCACGGACGCTCCCGAACGCCCCGAAACCAGTCCCGCGGCATCAGCGGTCGCCGTACGCGCCATCGCGTCCCAGCTCACCATGCTGAGCGACGCCGAACGGCAGCTCCTGACCGAGTGGCTCGACCGCGCAATCGGTGCCCTGTAAGCGATCCTCGCGAGCAGGCCGGGCTGCTGCGCGACGGGGCATCCCCGGCACCTTGGTCCGCATGATGATCGGCTTAATCCACAGGCGCGCCGGGCGACCGGTTGTCCAGCAAGTGGCGGGTGTAGTCGTAGAGACGGCGGGCGTCCTCGATGGTTGACACCTCAAGGTCAAGCGGCAGAGCACGGCCCTCGTCCACCGCGGTGATACGGCCGTAGCCGCCGGGTTCCAGGAAAGGCAGGATCTCGTCGACAGCGGCTTCGACGGGCTTTCCGGTCACGCGCAGCTGGGCGATCTGGGCCGCGGTCGTCGGGTCGTGGTCACCGGCGAAGCTCGTGGAGACGGTGCCAGGGAAGTTGTTCACGTAGCGGACATTCGACGCGGGATACCGGTCGACGAAGTCCACCGCGAGCAACGCGTTCAATATCCCCGCGTGAACCATCGCGGAAAGACCGTGATAATTAGTCCGCTGCTGGAGGTCATTCCATTGTGGAGTCCCGAAACTGCCCGCACCGCCGAAATTGAGCACAACGGGGTCGCCGGCGCGATCGAGCAGGCCGATCAGCCCGTGGCTGAGCAGGAACCGGCTGAGGTAGGACAGGGCGAAGTTCGACTCCACCCCGTCGGCCGTCTCGACCCGGGCCGACCGGAGGTATCGGGCGCCCAGGACGAGGACGTTCACCTGGTCGAGCTCGGCGGACAGCTGCTCGGTCAGCCTGATGTTCTCGTTGATGAGTTCGAGGTCGGCTTGGATGAAGGAAGCTCGCGCTTCGGCGCCCAGGCGGCGCGCGGCCGCCAGGAAGGACTGGCCTTTCGCCTGGTTGGTGCCGATGACCACAGCCCGGTCGCCCCGCTCCAGATAAGCCTGGGCGAGACCGCGGCCGATGCCGTCCGTGCCACCGGTGATCACGATCGTCTTCACGAGGACGCCCCGGCGGCGGCAGTGCCGAGCGGCGCGGTCCGGAGACCGCGGAAGAAGTCCTGGACATCGGCGACGAGCAGGTCGGGTGCTTGCAGGGCGGCGAAGTGCCCGCCACGATCGTAATTCCGCCAGCGAGTGACCTTGTTGGACAGTTGCGCCAGATCCCGGATGGCCTGGTCCCCCAGGAAGTTCGCCACCGCCGTCGGGACGCCGGACGGGGCGGGGCGTCCGGCCTGCAGCTCGGGCCCGACCTCGAAGTACAGGCGGGCCGCCGAGCCCGCGGTCCCGGTCAGCCAGAAAATCGTCACGTTGGTCAGGATCGCGTCACGGTCGACGGGGGTCTGTTTCGTCTGAGTGGGGTCGTAGTCGACGAACCACTCCAGGTTCCAGGCCAGCTGGCCGACCGGCGAATCGTTGAGTGCGTAAGCGATCGTCTGCGGACGGGTGCTCATTTCGTGCATGTAGCCGGAGCGGCCGTACCACCAGCGTTCGTTGGACAGCGCCGTTTCCCGGTCCGGTTCACTCAGCCGCTCGAGCTCATCCGGGGCCATCGGCGAGGCGGCGAAGGCCAGGGCGTTGACGTGGACTCCGATCACGCGTTCAGGGACTACCCGGGCGAGCTCGGGCGCGATGACGCTGCCGAAATCCCCGCCCTGCACCGCATAACGCTCGTAGCCCAGGCGGCTCATCAGCTCGGCCCAGGCGCGGGCGGTGCGGTTGACGCCCCAGCCCTGTTCGCGGGTCGGCCCCGAGAAGGCGTATCCGGGCAGCGAAGGGGCGATGATGTGGAAGGCGTCGGCCGGGTCGCCCCCGTGGGCGCGGGGATCGCTCAGCGGCCCGAGGATCGCGGAGAAATCGGCGATCGTGCTCGGCCAGCCGTGGGTGATGATCAACGGCGTCGCGTCCGGCTCGGGCGAGCGCAGGTGCAGGAAGTGGATGTTCTGCCCGTCGATTTCGACGGTGAACTGCGGGTACGCGTTCAGCGCGGCCTCCTGCGCCCGCCAGTCGTAACCGGTGCGCCAATAGTCGACGAGGTCCCGCAGCCATTCCCGGTTGACGCCGTAGGACCACCCGGCGCCGGGCAGCTCGTCCGGCCACCGGGTGCGGTCCAGGCGCTCGGCCAGATCCCTGAGTTCGGCTTCCGGGACATCGATGCGGAACGGCTGGGGCGCGGACGTCATTCGGTTCTCCTGGGATCTCGGGCCACGACATATGACAGCAGGCTGTCGTAGTGGCAATCTAGCAATATGACAGGCTGCTGTCAAAGATGGGCCCCAGGGCTCAGCCCACGCCCACGCGCTGCCAGCCGGGCTCGATGAGGGCGACGATCAGCTCCCGGTCACGCGAGTAGGCGGCGCCGCTGTACTTGTTCGCGATCCGGTCGATGACCTCCCAGGCGGCCTCCCCCGAGAGCCACTCGACCACCTCGCCGCGGAGGATGACCGGCCGGTACAGGTCGTCGGCCGGGGCCAGGGAGAGCGCGACCCGCGGGTCGCGCCGGAGGTTGCGCGCCTTGCGGGAGTCGGGGCCGGTGAAGATCGCGAGCCGGTCGCCGTGCGTGCCGATCCAGACCGGAACGGAGTGGGGTCCGCCATCGGGCAGGACGGTGGCGAGATGGGCGAACGAGGCACCGTCGAGCACTCGGCGGGCGTCGGGGTCGAGCATGGTGAGCATCTCCCGAAACGAGGTTACGAGGGACTGTCCAACAGGGATTCATCGTTCGACAGCACTGAAGGAAGGCGCGACAGCAGCGGCCGGGGCGGTCTGTCGCAGGACGACCCGCCGGCTATGACGTAACATGACAGCATGCTGCCAGCAGTGGACAACGTAGCAACACGACAGCCTGCTGTCAAAACTGCCGAGGAGGCCTGCGGGGCCTACACCGCGCTCCTCGACCAGGTCGTCAAGCTCGCCGAGGTCGTCGAGGCGGTCGGCAACGGGCTGGCCCGGCCGGTCGGCCAGAGCCGGGCGCGCTGGCAGGTGCTGGCGGCCGTCGAAGACGAGGCCGCTCCCGTCGGGGCGATCGCCTGCACCCTCGGGCACACGCGCCAGAGCGTCCAGCGCGTCGCGGACCTCCTCGTCGACGAGGGACTCGGCCGCTACCGGCCCAACCCCGCGCATCAGCGCGCCAAGCTGTTCGAAGTCACCGCCAAGGGCCGCACGGCACTGCGGAAGATCCAGGCGGCCGAGTCCCAGTGCGCCCGTCGCGCCGCCGCGGGCATGGACCCCGAGAGCTTCGATGTCGCCCGCCAGACCCTCAGCGAACTGCAGCAACGCCTCGAATCCGAGCTGGCCTGATGCGGATCGGCGAGCTGTCCAAGCGCACGGGCGCGAGCCCGCGCTCACTGCGGTACTACGAGGAGCAGGGCCTGCTGACCAGCTCGCGCTCCGACACCGGGCAGCGTCACTATTCCGATTCCGAGGTCCAGCGCGTGTCGCTCATCCGGCAGCTGTTCGACGCGGGTATGTCCAGCCGGGTGATCGCGAGTGTGCTGCCGTGTGTGGAGACCCCCGGCGACGTGGGTGTCGTCGAGTCGGCGTTCGCGACGATGACGCGCGAGCGCGACCGGATCGACGCCGACATCGCGCACCTGGTCGAGACCCGGGCCGCGCTCGACGTGCTGATCGAGGCCAACAGCCGGCACCAGGCGGAGATGTCCGCCGCCCCGGAAGCGGTGGCCCAGCCGGCCTGATGCCGTGACCTGCGTCCCAGCCGGTTGCCTCTGACATCGGTGTGAGCGGTGAGGATGGCCGCAGGGCCCGGAACCACCGGGCCCGGTGATCCGGGAGGCGGCGGAAAATGGGGCAGGCGTGGGGTTTCGGCAGGTATGGCGGGCCCGAGGTGCAGGAGTTCTTCGAGCGTCCCGATCCCGTCCCCGGTCGCGGCGAGGTGCTGATCCGGGTCGACGTCGCCGGCGTGAATCCCCTTGACCATCTGCTGCGCGCGGGTCTGGTCCCCGGGCTCGACGGCGGGCGCCCGTTCCCCCGCGTGCTGGGTGTGGAGGCGGCGGGCACCGTTCTCGCCCTGGGTGAGGACGTCGATGGGCTCGAGGTGGGCGACGCGGTCTTCGGCTTCGCGCTCACTGGTGGCGGCACGTACGCCGAGACGACCGTGCTGTCCGCGCCGAACACCGCGCGCGTCCCGGCGGGCCTGTCCGCGACCGTGGCGGCAACGCTGCCGGTGGCCGGGACGACCGCGGTGGACGCGCTCGACCAGCTCGGCCTCCCGGCCGGGGCCACGGTCCTGGTCAACGGGGTCGGAGGCGGGGTCGGCCTCGCCGTCGCCCGGCTGGCCGTCGCGCGCGAGCTGCGGGTGATCGGCACCGGCAGTGCCGCCAAACGCGAGCACGCCGAGGCCGTCGGGGCGCGGTTCCTCGACTACACCGCCGAGGACGTCGTCGCCGAGGCCCGCGAGCTGGTCCCGGACGGCTTCGACGGGATCGTCGACCTGGTCGGCGGCACCTCGCTGCGGACGGTCGCCCCGCTGGCCCGGGATCCCCGCAACGTCATCGCCGTCGGTGACATGTCGGTGCCCGAGCTCGGTGGGCGTTTCGTCGAACGCCGTCTCGACCGCGAGAACCTGGAACGGTCCGCCCGGCTGGCCCTCGACGGAGTCCTCGCGCCCGTGATCACCGCGATCCATCCGCTCTCCGACGCCCCGGCCGCCCTCGCCACCGTCGAAAACGGCCACACATCGGGCAAGGTCGTCATCAAGGTGGCCTGAGAAGTGCCCCGCAGTCCCTCCGTTACTAATCCGACCGGAAGTAGGCGGATACGGTCTGCAGCCGATCTGCTTGTAGGGACCCGTTTCCGCCGTGGCTGTAGCCGGATTAGTAACGAACGGCACAGTACGGATCGGATTACTCTGTCGGCCCGGTCGTGCGTCCACGAGACTGACCTGCGGAATCAGTTCGGCAACGGAGGGGAAGTGAGCTGGTCGTGACGCGCGGAATCAGCGGGATCGGACGATGGGCGGTGGCCGGAGCGGTGGCCGCCATGGCCACCTTGTTCTTGAGTTCCCCGGCCTCGGCCGCTCCGCAGACGGCGGACAACATCTGCGTCAAGGTGTACCTGCACGACGTCGGGTGGCAGGACCAGCAGTGTGGTGCGGCGGGCAACGCCGTGACCGCCGGCTCGCCGGGAGCGGGCCACCAGGTGGAGGCGATGACGGCCACGGTCACCGGAAGCAGCCTCTGCCTCATGGCCAACATGCAGGGCTCCGGATGGGACCCGTCGTGGTCCTGCGCCGGTGACGGCCAGTCGGTCACGATCGGCAAGGCCGGTCAGGGCCTGCGCCTGGAGGCGGTGCAGTTCGGCGTGCAGTCCGGGGTGATCTGCGGGAACTCCTTCGTGACGGGCGTGGGCTGGAACCCGAACTGGTACTGCGGGGTCGACGGCGGGACCAACTCGATCGGCACCACCGGGCAGGACCAGCCCATGGAGGCCGTGGGCTTCGAGATCTGCCGGCCGGAGGGCTGCTGACTTTTCTTACGGGGCAGGGACTTCCTGTTTGGCCGGAAGTCCCTGCCGCGACACCTTGGCAACCGGGCCACGCCGGTTCAAGCGCGCCGTACGGTGACCTCGTCGATCAGCGTGCCGTCCTCGGCGAGCGCGCGCACCGTCATCTGGGCGGAGGCGCCGCCCGCCGCCGGAGCGACGTCGACCGCCACCAGGCCGTAACCCCGGTAGCGCACCCGGGACCACGTGACCGCGGTGTCCGTGTGGCTGGTGCTGTTCTTCTTGAAGCACTTCATCGTCGGGGTGCCACTGCTGCTTTCGTGGTCCAGATAGCTCTCCGGGGGATTCTTGTAAAACGTGTCGAGGCTCTGGCCACCGCCGCCGGCCGTGACGTAAGTGGTGCCGTCCAGTGACGGCGTGACCGTGCCCCGGGGTTTCACCGGTTTGGTGCCCTTGCCCGCCCGGATCGGGTCCGTGCGCTCGTAGAGACGGTTGTGCGCGTTCAGCACCAGGTCGACCTTGTGCTTGTCGAACAGCGGCGCCCACTTCTGCTGGGCGACGCTCTCGGCCCCGCCGGCGTCGGCGGTGGAGTACGGGGCGTGGTGGAGGTAGACCACGACGAAGTCGATCGTGGGATCAGCGCGGAAACTGCCGAGTCTGCCGTCCAGCCAGGTGGCCTGCCGGCCCTGGGTGTAGTCGGCGTTCCCGGTGTTGCGGGAGCAGATGTCGTTGCCGTCCAAGCTGATCAGCCCGACGTTCTGGTACCGCCACGAGTAGATGCCGGTGGAGCCGCTCCACGCGTTGTCCGGCATGGTGAATCGCGCCTTGGTCCCGTCGTAGCCGTTGGTGGCGTACCAGTCCTCCATCTCGCGGTTGCCCAGCGCGATCATCCACGGGGTCCCGGCGGCGACGAGCTCGTTCTGGGCGAGGTAGGAGTCCCACTTCCCGGCGTCGTACTTGTCGCTGTCCGTGTGCCCGCCTTCGGCGTTGGTCGTGCCCGAAGTGATGGCGTAGCTCAGGTTCCCGAGGGCGAGGGTGAAGGCCGGCGCGAGATCCGCGAGCTGGCTGTTCGCCCGGCGCGCGTTGTAGCCGACGCCTTGGTCGCCGAAAGCGGTGAAGGTGAACGACTCGGTGCCCCCGGCGGCCGGGGCGGTGCGGAAGGTGGCGATTTCGCCGGGACGTCCGCTCGCAGTGGGGTCGTAATCCTGGTGCCCCACAACGTAGTGGTACGTCGTGGCGGGCGTCAGGTTGTCGAGCCGGACGTGCAGGTAGTACTGGCTCATGGTGTCCGGCGCGTGCGGCGGGAAGTCGTGTTCGGGCTCCTGCCACGAAAGCTCGCTCTTCAGCGTGCGGGCCTCGGCGGCGATCGGGGAGCCGAAAGCGCCCGAGCCGGTGGCGATCCGGACGTACGGCCCGGTCACCGCGCCGAGTTCCTGCCAGGAGATCACCACCTGCGTGGACGGGTCCTGGCCGTAGGCGAGGTGCCGCCCGAGCGGGCGCAGTTTCAGGGCGGCGCTGGATGCTTTTTTATTGGGCGCTGCTGTATTGGGCGCGGCCGTCACGGCACCGGGGAGCAGTGCGCCGGCGGTGAGGACCGCGCCGCCCACGGCGCCCGCCCTGAACAACGCCCGCCGCGAGTACTTTTCTTCGTTCTGCGGAGTCTCAGCCATGAAGGAGCCTTCTCAGCTAGGTCGTGGGTAGACGTGATTGTCGTTGCCGCGCGCGGTAAAGCCGCCCGTCAGCTGCGCCGCACGGTGATCTCGTCGACCGGTGTCCCCGTCTCGGTGAGCGCGCGCACCTTCATCTGGGCGGGGCTGCCGTTCGCGGCCGGGGTGACGTCGACCGTGACCAGGCTGTAGCCGCGGTAGCGCACGCGGGACCAGGTGACCTTGGCCGAATGCCCCTCCCCGTCCTCGTCGTCGAACCGCATCGTGGCCGTGGCGTCCTTGACGTGGCCGTCGTAGGAATCGTCGATCTTCGAGTCGACCCACTCGTTGACGCCCTCGCCGCCACCGCCGGCGGTGATGTAGGTGGTGCCGTCCTTGACCGGGTCGACGGTGCTCCGGATGGCCGCCTTCTTGCCGGCCTTGCCCGCGCGGATGGGGTCGGTGCGTTCGTAGACGTGGTTGTGCCCGTTGAGCACCAGGTCCACCTGGTACTGGTCGAACAGCGGGGCCCACTTCTGCTGCGCGCCGAGCTCCGCGCCGTTGGACGACGAGGTGGAGTACGTGCACTGGTGGCAGTAGACGACGATGAAGTCGATCGTCGGATCGCCGCGGAACCGGGCCAGCTGCGCCTTGAGCCAGGCCAGCTGCTTGCCCTCGGTGTAGTCCAGATTGGACGGACTGTTGTAGCAGATGTCGTTGCCGTCCAGGCTGATCAGCCCGACGTTCTGGTATCGCCACGAGTAGATGCAGGTGGAGCCGTCCCACGCGTTGTCCGGCATGGTGAACCGGGCCCGCGCCCCGCTGTAGCCGTGGTAGTCGTACCACCCCTCCATCTCGTGGTTGCCGAGCGCGACCATCCACGGGACCTCGGCGGCGATGGATTCGTTCTGCGCGAAGAACGAATCCCACTTGCGCGCGTCGTAGACGTCCTCGTCCGGGTGCCCGCCCTCGCCGTTGAGCGCGTAGCTCATATCGCCCATGGCGAGGTGGAACCGGGGCGCGAGATCGGCGACCAGGCTGTTGGTCGCGACCGCGTTGTAGCCGACCCCCTGGTCACCGAAGGCGGTGAAGGAGAACGCGGTGGTGCTCGCCGTCGCCGGAGCGGTGCGGAAGGTGGCGACCTCACCGAGCCGTCCGCTGGTGACGGGGTCGTAGCCCTGGTGGCCCACGACGTAGTAGTAGGTGGTGCCAGGCACCAGGTTGTCCAGCCGCGCGTGCAGGTAGTACTGGGTCACGGCTTTCCCGAGATGCGGCGAAAACGTGTGGTCCGGCTTCTGCCAGGCCAGGTCGCTGACCAGCGCCCGCGTCTCGGCCGGCACCGGCTCGCCGTACTCCCCCGCAACGGTGCCGAACCGCAGGTAGGGCGCGGTCACCTGGGCGGGCGTCTGCCAGGAGACCACCACCGCGCGCGAGGAGTCCGCGCCGTACGCGAGGTGCCGCCCGAACGGCCGCAACACCGATCCGGCGACCGTCTCGGCGTTGAGCAGCACGGTCGGGACGGCAAACGGACTGGCCGCCGCGGTGCCGGGGAGCAGAACACCACCGGACGTGAGCGCGACGCCCCCCATCGCGCCCATCCGGAAGACGTTCCGGCGGGAGTACCGCCGCATGACGTCGTCGTATTGTTCCTGCAAACGGGGCTGCCGGGCGGGATAGCGGGAGGATCGAGTGCTCCTGCGCCGCGGAGTCTCTGACATGGCTGAATGTTAGGAAACTTTCCTAACATGGTCAATGGGCCACCTGGACTACGCCTGCCACGTCGAACGGGTGGTCGGCGGTGGCAGGTCGAACGGGTGGTCGGCGGGTGGCACGACTCGCGGCTCACCCCCCGCCGGCCGTCGGGGCGCCCGCGCGTCCACCAGATCGTCGTGACGCACGGTGGCACCTTGGCCTTCGTCGTCGCGCACTGGATCGGGATGCCGATCCAGTCGCTGGGCCAGGTGAATTTCCGAGTGTCCCCGGGCAGCATCACCACAGTGCGCGAAGACGACTACTTTCACAGCCGGCAGGTCGTCAGCCTTGGCGATACCCGCCATCTCGAGCACTAGGCTCGCCCGGTGAACGCCCGCAACCGGCCGTTGAGGAGCAGCGATGGATGGTCCCGCACCGAAATTCAGCCACTTCGACAACACCCGGCACGAGCACTGGACGATCATCGGTGTCGCGGATTCGCCCGATGACCCGGGCGTGCGGTCGATCGAAATCTTCCAGGGCCCGGACCGCAACGAGCCTCGGCTGGTGCTCACGCCCGAGGAGGTGCCCCAGTTCGTCGCAGGGCTCATCGCCACGGTCGTGCCCGGTGACCTGACGGCGGAAGAAGAAGACTGATCCCCACCCGGGCTTGACCGATCAACCCACCGGACGGTGGCGCGGGATGGTTCAGCCGTTGGGCGCGGAGTCCTTTTCGGACAGAACCGGGTGCGCGGTCGCCAGTGCCGCGTACGTTTCCGGCTTGCGGCGGCGCAAATACGCGGCCACGCCGAGCCCGGCCACGATCAGGATCGGCAGCAACCACGGCAGCAGCGCGATCCAGCCCGCGGCCGAACCGGCCATGGTCGGGAAGTTCAGCACGGCCAGCACGATCACCACGATCAGCCCGGCCCCGCCGATTCCCGGGGCGGCACACGTGCTCCACCAGTGCGGATCGCGCCGCCGGCGGAAGAAGACCACCACCGCGATCGACGCCATCGCCTGCAGGACGAGGATCGCCAGCGTGCCGAACCCCGTCATCGACGCGGTCAGGAACGCGACCGGATCCAGGCCGAGCACCGCGAAAACGGCGGCGACCACGGTGGCGAACGCGATCTGCGCCGCACTGGCGTTACGGGGAGTGCCGGACGCGGTCCGGGCCAGCGCCTTCGGCAGCACCCCGTCCCGGGCGAGGGCGAAGATGTAGCGGCTCGCTGAGTTGTGCAGTGCGAGCAGCGCGGCGAACAGGCTCACCACCAGCAGCAGCTGCATCACGTCGGTCAGGGCGGGGCCGAGCACGCCCTGCGAGGTGGCCAGCAACAGGTCGCCCGTGGCGAGGTGCCGCACCGCGACCGGCTGCGCGTCGGGCACGCCGATCGCGCTCACCAGCGCCAGCGAGGTGATCGCCGCGAAGATCCCGATGGAGACGACCGCGATGTAGGTGGCGCGCGGCACCGACCGGTTCGGGTCCCGCGCCTCCTCGCTGAACAGCGCCGTCGCCTCGAACCCGATGAAACACGTGGCCGCGAAGAGCAGCCCGAGGCCGACCGACCCGGACGCGACGACGGACGGCGAGAACGCCGCGAGCGAATAACCCGAGCGCACGAGCACCGCGACGTCGAACACGACCAGGATGCCGACCTCGAGGATCAGCGACACCGCGAGCACTTTCGCCGAGACGTCCACCCCGCGCCGGCTGAGCAGGAACACCGCGGCCACCGACACCGCCGACCAGAGCTCCCACGGCAGGTCGAGGTGGAACACGCTGTTCATCACGCCCGAAGTGAGCGCGCCGGACGTGCCAACGGCGCCTGCGACGAAGCAGTTGTACCCGGCGAGCGCGACGAACGCCCCGGAGAGCCCGGCCGGACGTCCGAGCGCGGCGGTGATGTAGGCGTAGAAACCGCCGACGTTGGACACGTACTTGCTCATCCGCGCGTAACCAATCCCGAACAGCAGCAGCACCACCCCGGCGAGCAGGAACGACGCCGGCATGCCCCCACCGTTGCCGAGTGCGATGCCGAGCCCCGCGATCACCACCATCCCGGTCAACGGTGCGACCGCGGCGAGCACCAGGAAGGCGATCCCGCCGGTGCCGAGCGCGTTGGCGCGCAGCCGCCCGGCGCGCTCGGGTGTCGACGGCTGCTGTGGCATCGGGCCCTCCTGCGGTCAGGATCCACTCGCGGCACGGCGATGCCCGCGGGGCGTCCCAGCGTGCCGCGACGGGGCCGGAAGTGCTTGTCACAGCAGGAAGACCTGTTGCCGATCCGCGCACCTACGCCGCGTCCCGTTGCCGGGTGCCTTGCGCCGGGTGCCTCTCCGCCAGCGCACTCCCGCGCCAGGCACCCCGGCGCCAGCGCACGCTGCGCCAGGCGCTCCTGCGCCAACACACCCTATGCCGGGCGCTCCGCCAGACACTCTGCGCCAACGCACCCTGTGCCGGGTGCCTCTCCGCCAGCGCAGTCCCGCGCCAGGCACCCTGCGGCAGCGCACGCTGTGCCGAGCGCTCCGCCAGACACCCTGCGCCAGGCACCCCTCCGCCAACACACCCCTGTACCAGGCACCCCTGCGCCGGGCACCCCGTCAGCCAGCGCACCCCTGCGCCAGGCACCCCAGTGCCGGGCGCTTCGCCAGACACCCTGCGCCGGGCGCTCCCCCGCCAGCACACCTCGCGCCAGGCACCCCTGCGCCAACGCACCCTATGCCGGGCGCTCCGCCAGACGCCTTGCGCCGGGCGCTCCCCCGCCAGCACACCTCGCGCCAGGCACCCCTGCGCCAACGCACCCTATGCCGGGCGCTCCGCCAGACGCCTTGCGCCGGGCGCTCCCCCGCCAGCACACCTCGCGCCAGGCACCCCTGCGCCAACGCACCCTATGCCGGGCGCTCCGCCAGACGCCTTGCGCCGGGCGCCCCTCCGCCAGCACACCCCGCGCCGGGCACCCCCTGCGCCAGCACACCCCTGCGCCGGGCACCCCTCGGCCAGCACACCCCTGCGCCGGGCACCCCTCGGCCAGCGCGCCCCCGCGCCGGGCACCCCTGCGCCGGGCGCCCCGGTGCCAGGCACCCCTCTCTCAGCGCACCCCTCTGCCAACGCGCCCCGTGCCAGGCGCCCCTCCGCCGGGCACGCGTCCAGCCCGTGCGGCAAGCGGCACGCGCCCACTCGGCCGAGTCCACAGTGGACCATCCGGACCTACAGCCGCCACACCTCCCGCGCAACGCCTACCCGACCGAGCGGGCCGTCCGGCTCAGATGACCCCGGCGGCGATCAGCTGTTGCCAGACCACGCTCTGGTCGACCACCTCCACGTCGAACTTCTCGGCCTTGGTCAGTTTGCTCGCCCCGACCTCGGCGCCGGTGATCAGCAGGTCCGTGCTCGCCGAGACTGAGGACGCGATGGTCGCGCCGGCCTTCTCGCACAGCCGCTGGAAGGTCGGGCGGGGGACCTTCTCCCCGGACCGCGGGTCGCTGATCGCGCCGGTGACCACCACCGTCTTGTCCGCCAGCGGCGCGCCCGCCGCCACGACGGGCGGCAGGTCCTCCTCGCGCACGTCCAGGGACACCCCGCGCTCCCGCAGCCGCTCGAGTTCGGGGCGCAGCCGGGTCAGGTGCTCGATCAGCGAGGCGGCGACCTTCGGGCCGATGTCCTCCACCGCCACCAGCCCGTCGACGCCCGCCTCGGCGACCGCCTCCAGCGAGCCGAACCCCGCCCGGCACAACCGCGCGGCGGTGCCCTCCGAGGCCATCGGGATCGCCAGCCCGATCAACGCCCGGCGCAGGCCCACCTGCCGGCTCGCGTCGATCGACTCGACCATGCGCGCGGCCGAGACCTCGCCGATGCGGTCGAACTCCAGCAGCCGCTCCTCGGTCAGCCGGTAGAAGTCCGACGGGTGCTCCAGGTCCCCGGCCTCGGCCAGCCGCTCGATCCACACCCCGCCGATCGCGTCGATGTCCGCCGCCGCCCGCGACGCCCAGTGGATCAGCCGCCGCACCGTCTGGGCCGGGCACGCGACGTTGGTGCAGAACAGTTCCCGGCTGTTTCCCTGCTCGGTCAACGGCTGCTCGCACGACGGGCATGTGGCCGGCGGCACGATCTCCCGCTCCGCCCCGGTGCGCTTCGAAGCGTCCAGCACCCCGGCGACGAACGGGATCACGTCGCCGGCGCGGCGCACCAGCACGGTGTCGCCGATCCTGATGCCGCGGGCGCGGATCACCTCCTGGTTGGCCAGCGTCGCGCGGGTGACCGTCGTGCCGCCCACGAACACCGGCTCCAGCCAGGCGACCGGGGCGATCTTGCCCGTCTTGCCCACGTCCCAGACCACATCGGCCAGCACCGTGGTCTTCTCCTCCGCGGCGAACTTGAACGCCAGCGCGCCCCGCGGTGAGCTCGACCGGGTCCCCGCGGCGGCGTAGGCCCCGCGGTCGGCCAGCCGCAGCACCGCGCCGTCCAGGTCGTAGTCCAGCTCGTTGCGCTGCTGCTCGATCGTGGTGATCACCGCCTGCGCCTCCTCCGCGTCCGCGCAGCGGCGCATGTCGGCGGCGGTGAACCCGAGCGTCCGCAGCGCGCCGTCCAGGTCGGTCTCCACACTGTCGGGCTCGGTGTCCAGGTCGAAGGCGAAGAATCGCAGCCGCCGCTCGGCGACCGCGGCCGGGTCCTTGGCCCGCAAGGTGCCCGCGGCCGCGTTACGCGGGTTGATCAGCGGCTTGTCCGGGTGCGCGATGTTGTAGGCGGCGAAAGTGGAGCGCAGCATGACCGCCTCGCCCCGCACCTCGACCCGCCCCGGCGCGCCGACCTGGTCCGGGATCCCGTCGGTCAACGCCCGCACCAGCACGGTCACGTCGTCGCCGGTCGTCCCGTCACCGCGGGTGACCGCGCGCGCCAGCCGGCCGCCCTCGTAGACCAGGGCCAGCGACAGGCCGTCCAGCTTCGGCATGACCACCACCGGCTGGCCCGGGAACCGGTCGAAGAACGCCGCCACCTGCTCGGGCTTGGTCGCCTTGTCCAGCGACAGCATCGGCCGCGAGTGCCGGATCGGCGCGTGCAGCACCGCCGGCGCACCCACCTGCTCCAGCGGGTTCGGATCCGGCGCCAGCCCCGGATTCGCCTCGATCAGCCCCCTCAACTCGTCCTCGATCGCGTCGTACTCCGCGTCCGCCACCACCGGCGAACCCCGGTAGTACGCGTCCCGCAGCGCCACGACCTGGTCAGCCAGCCCTTGAATGCGCTCCCCAACGTTCACGAGGCAAGACGTTACCCACCGCCACCGACAAAACCGGACGACCCGGTCATCACCATGAGGAAATCGCATACGGATCATGTCCATCATGCGTTGGACACACAGCCCGGCCCGGCCTACGTTCGAAGTGCGGCCCCCGGAAACCGGCCGCAGCGAAGGAAAAGAGAGCTATCCCATGCCGATGACCAAGATCTACCTGCGAGCGGGCAGCACGCCCGAGCACAAACGAGCCATCTCCGACGCGGTGCACGAAGCGCTCGTCGCGGTGCTCGGCATCCCCGAAGACGACCGGTTCCACATCTTCCACGAGCTGGCCGACGAGAACTTCCTCCACGAACCGGTCATGTTCGGCCTGGAACGCCGCCGCCAGGTCGTCGCCCTCCAGCTCTACTTCGGCCCGCGCCCGGTGGAAGTCCTGAACGAGCTGTTCACGGCGCTCGTGGCCAACCTGACGCGCAAGACCAGCCTGGAGAGGCGCGACATCCTCCTCAACGTGATCGAGTCGCCCTCCCCCAACTGGTGGGTCGAGGGGCGCGTGCTCAATCCGGAGACGGGCTTCGACGAGCGCATCGCCGAGGACAAGGTCCCCAGCTGAGACCTCAGGCGAGCGGAAGCCCGGCCGCGGCCTCACGCAGGCAGTCGGCGAGCGCGGTCGTCGCGGCAGTGGCCGCGCCCGGCAGGCGGGCCATCACCACGCGTCCGGGGACCGGATCGCCGTCGGCGACCCGGACGAGCCGCACGCTCGCCGGAACCAGGCCGACGAGGTAGGGCGGGATCGTCGTGACGCCATGGCCTGAGCCGACCAGCGTGAGCTTGCCGAGCCAGTCACGGGCCACGTGCCTGACGGCGGGCCGCCGGGGCAGGGCCGGCCACACCCCCATGGCCGGCTCGCCCGCCGTCTGCGGGCTCGCGATCCACGGCGTCCCGGCCAGCTCCGCCACCGTCACCGAGCCGTCGAGGCCGAGGTCCCCGCGTGCCGGCACCGCGACCAGCAGATCGCCCTCGATCAACGTTTCGAGCTCCAGCGGGGGCTCCTGATCGTCGGGCGGGCGGTAGGGCAGGCGCGAGGAAATCACGGCCACGTTCATCGTCCCGGCCCGCACGCTCCGCGTGAGCGCCGGCGTGGACCCCTCACGAGTGGTGACCTCCACCTCCGGCGCGCGGCGCCGCATCAGGGCCAGCGTCTCGGGCAGCAGCGCGGGGCCAACGCTCGTGAACACGCCCAGGCGGACCGGGACCACGCTGGGAGCGGCTCCGCTCAGCTGGCGTTCGGCGCGGTCGACCTCGTCCAGCGCGGCCGAAGCGTGCCGCAGCAGGACCGATCCGGCCGCGGTGAGACGGGCCCCGGCGGGCCCCCGGTCGACCAGTCGTTCACCCGCCGCCCGCTCGAGGGCGGCGATCTGCCGGGAGACCGCGGACTGGCTGTACCCGAGGGCCGCCGCGGCCGCGGTAAACGAACCGGTCTCGGCGAGCGCTCGATACATCCGCAGCGTCGTCGAGGACCATTCCATGACCAAACAACATACTCGGCGCCGGCACTAGGCGGTTTCCGCATCGCACGACCGAACGGAGCACCATGTCCGACCACCTCGGCGGCCGCTTGCCGCTGCTGCGCCCGGCCGACCTCGACGACGAGCAAAGGCAGTTCTACGACCTCCTGACCCGGGTCGTCGTCCCGGAGGCGGCGGCGGGCGGGTTCACCGCCCAGCTCGCCGACGGGAGGTTCATCGGCCCGTTCAACGCCCTGCTGCGCGCGCCGCGAATCGCGCTGGGCCTCGGCGGCTGGACGCGCGAGATCACCCAGGCCGGGCTCGCCGAAGACGTGCGGCAGGCGGTGATCCTGACCGTCGGCAGCGCCTGGAACGCGGCGTACGAGATCGACGCGCACACGGCCGCCGCCCGCGTGGCCGGCCTGCCCGAGGCGGCCATCACCGCGCTTGTCGAGGGCACCGCGCCGACCGGATTGAGCGCCGACGCCGACCTCGCCCATCGGCTGACCGCCGGCCTCCTGACCGATCATGGCGTTCCCGACGCGCTCTACGCCGAGGCGATCGGCCGCTTCGGCGAGCCGGGCGTCCTCGCGATCCTGTGCCTGATCGGCCAGTACCAGACGATCTCCTCGATCCTCGTCTGCTTCCAGGTGCCAGTGCCCGAGCGCTCAGCCCCGCGAACTGCCGATCAGCTCACCTCGTGACCGCACCTTGAGCTTTCGCAGCACATTGGCCACGTGCTGCTCCACCGTTCGGCGCGACAGGAACAGCACCTCCGCGATCTCCCGGTTCGTGTGCCCGTCCGCCAGCAGCTGCACGACGTCCCGCTCGCGCGGGGACAGCTCGTCGCCGTAGCCCCGGCGGCCTCGGCGGGACGGGGCCGTCGCGCCCGTCGAACGGAACGTGTGGCGGCAGCGGGCCGCGTCGCGAGTCGCGCCCAGTGCGTCGAAACCGTCCGCCAGCGTGCTGAACGTCGTCGCGTCACAGTCTCCATAGGACAGTCGGCAGCGGGCGAGCCGTTCCGTCACGAGGGCCGCGTGGTACGGCGCCGGCAGGCGTTCGTAGCGGGCCCGGGCGTCCTCGAAGAACTTGACCGCGTCCGGGACCTCGCCCTGGTGGGCGGCCACGATCCCGCGGCCCGCCGCCAGCCCGGCCTGGGCCAGCGGGGCCGCCAGCGCACCCGTCTCCCGTTCCAGCTCCGCGAGCAGCTCACTCGCCGCGCCAGGCCGTCCGATCCGGCAGAACGCCTCCGCCGCCGGGGGGATCAGGTCCCCCGCCCATGCCCAGACTCCCTTGGTACGCAACAAATCCAGCCCGCGTTCCGCCTCGGCCGCGGCCGCTTCGACGGCGTCCTGCGCCAGCAGCATGCCCGCGATCCCGCCGTGCGCGGCGATCGCCACCGGCGTGAACGCGTTTTCCGGCTCGTCGACGCCGGTCGCCGCGAAGCACACCGCCGCGCGTTCCCAGGCGCCGCGGGCCGTCGCCAGCAGGCCGCGCACCAGGGACAGCTCGCTGGTCACCGGCAGCAGGTCGTGGTACTCCGCCAGCAGCGCGCGGGCCCGCTCGTCGAGCCCGGCCCAGCTCCCGGTCAGCCAGTCGATGTGCAGCCCGGTCGTCCGCGCGGTGCTGACCACGTACGGCGTGCCCGAGTCCGCCGCGAGCTGCATGCCGCGCCGCAGCAGGCCGCCCGCGCGCCGGTGGTGGCCGGTCCACGCGCCCGCGTCGGCCGCGTTGCAGTACAGCCGGGCCAGCTGACGCTGTTCCTCGGGTGAACCGGCGCTCGCGGACACCGCGTCGAGCGACGTCCAGGCGCGCGGATCGCCGATCTGCAGCCGGGACGGGATGTTGTTGGCCATCAGGGTGAGCTCGAGAGCGCGGTCCGGCGCCTGCGCGATGAGCGCGTCGACGCGGTCGAGCCAGGGCAGGTGCGTGCGCAGCGGCGTCGAGCCGACCCACGGCTGGGCCAGCGCGGCCATCCCCCGCCCGGCCAGGTCCGGCCGGTGCGCGAGGCCGGCTACGGCCACCTCGATCTCGACGCGCGCGGCCTCCAGCCCGCCGGCCTGGCGGAGCAGGATGAGGCCGAGGCTCAGCCGGATCTCCGCGGCCAGCCCGCCGGACAGCCGGTCGTCGGCGAGCAGGCGCTCCAGCGCGGTGATCACCTCCGCCTGGGCGAGGCCGTTCGTGGCGACCGCGGCGAGCTTCATCGCCAATCTGTCCACATCGGACGGTTCGAGGCCCTGGCCGGCGACCAGCGCCCGCAGCAGCCCGATCGCGGTGGCCGGGTCGCCCACCTCGATCGCCCGGTCGGCCGCCGCTTCGCCGTAACGCAGGGCGTCGGCGGGCTGCCCGGCCTTGCGGCTGTGTTCGGCGAGCCGCATCAGCGGCGCCGGTCTCCGCTCGCGCAACGCGGCCACGGCGCGCGCGTGCAGTTCCTGCCGCAACGGCCCGGGAATGGTGCCGTACGCGGCTTGCTGTGCCAGCGCGTGCCGGAAGCCGTAACGGCATTCCGGGGACTCGATCAGCACCGCCTTCTCGAGCGCGTGCACCAGGGCGTGCCGTCCGCGGGCCTCCCCCAGCCCGGCCACCGTCGCCAGCAGGTCGGCCGGGACGGGCTCGGCGAGCACCGCGGCGGCTTCGGTGATCCGCCGCGCCGCGAGCGGCAGCGCGCCGAGCCGTTCGACGGTCGCTTCTCGCAGCAGCGCGGGCACCCCGGCGGAGTCGAGCAGCCGACGGGCGGCCGCGCCGTCGGCGTGGACCGCGCCCGCCGGGTTGCGCAGCGCGTGCAGTGTTTCCTCGACGACAAAAGGGATCCCGGCCGTGCGCTCGTGCAGCCGGGCGGCGAACCCGGCGGAGACGTCCGGCTCGCCGAGCAGCGCCGCGGCCAGCCGGCGCACGCCGCCGGGGCCGAGCGGGTCGAGCCGCACCAGCGTGCTCGTGCTGCCCGGCGCCGGGCGGTGCGCGCGGCCGAGCGGGATGCCGCCCGGCACCTCCTCGGGCCGGTAGCTCACCAGCAGCGACAGCCCGGACGGCGGTTCGCTCATCAGGAACCGCAGCAGCCGGCGGGTGCCGTCGTCGGCCCAGTGCAGGTCCTCGACCACGAGCAGCAGCGGGCCCAGCGCGTCGAGCAGTTCCCGCACCGCGCGGAAGAACCGGTGCGCCTCGGCCTGCCGGTCGCCCAGCGGCGCGGGCGGCGACGGCAGCCGGCCCGCGAGCTCCGGCAGGTACCGGCCGAGGACGCCGGCCAGCGGGCTCAGCGGCGCCGCGGGCAGGTACCGGCCCGCGCCCCTCAGCGCTTCGACGACCACGCCGTACGGGAAGGGCTCGCGGAGTTGCTGGCAGCAGCCGGAGAACACCCGCCGCCCGGCCAGCTCGGGGCGGGCCAGCAGCTCGCCGGCCAGCCGCGTCTTGCCGACGCCGGCCTCACCCTCGACCATGACCACCGCCGGTGGGCGGACGACGGCCGACAGCAGGGCCGCGAGCTCGTCGTCCCGCCCGATCAGGACCGGCGAACTGGTCCTCGCCACGATCCCGTTGGTCATCGGCTGGCCCCCGATCCGGTCACCGAAATGCGGCACGGCCCCCCAAACCACCCTGTCCGGGTGGTCGGAGCCTATGTCGGCCGATCGGGCTCGGGAAGCCGCGCGGGGCAGCCCGGAACTTTCGTAGGGGCGCCGCCGGACGCATTAGTTACGTAGTCATACGGGTCGCTGCCTCGCTTGTTCGGGCAGGTGAGCGCCCCTGACAGTGAGACCACGGTGGCTCTCGGTCACCATCTGCGCCGCGGCTGACCGCGACGTGATTCACCTGTTCGAGTGAGTGGAGCTGAAGCATGCGAACAGTCCATCCGAAGCGCAAACTCCTGGTCGCGGGCGCGACCGCCCTGTTCGCCCTCGGGCTGGCCGGCACCGCCGCCGCGGCCCAGCCCGAAGGCACCGTGATCCCGGCCAAGCAGCACTACGGCGACCAGTACATCGTGGTGCTGAAGGACACCCAGGCCCTCGCCGGGTCGTCGTCGCTGCTCCAGCGGTACGGCGGCGAGCTGCGGTCGACGTACTCCCGCACGCTGCACGGCTTCTCGGCGCGGCACCTCACCGAGCAGCAGGCCCGGCGGCTCGCGGCCGACCCGGGCGTGGCGGCGGTGTACCAGGACGGCACGGCCCGGATCGCCGGCACCCAGGCGAACCCGACCTGGGGCCTGGACCGGATCGACCAGAAGAGCCTGCCGCGGGACAACTCCTACACCTATCCCAACACCGGCGAGGGCGTCACCGCCTACGACCTCGACACCGGCATCAAGACCGGCAACCCGGAGTACGAAGGCCGCGCCTCGATCGGCAAGGACTTCGTCGGCGGCGACGGCACCGACTGCAACGGCCACGGCACGCACACCGCCGGCACGATCGGCAGCAAGACCTACGGCGTGGCCAAGAAGGTCAAGATCGTCGCGCTCAAGGTGCTGGGCAACGACTGCTCCGGCAACGGCCCGGACTCCGCCGCGGTCGACGCGATGGAGTGGGTGACGGCCAACGCCGCCAAGCCCGCGGTGGCGAACATGAGCCTCACCATGGACCAGGTCGGGGTCGGCGACGACGCGATCAAGAAGTCGATCGCGGCCGGGATCGTCTACTCGGTGGCCGCGGGCAACAGCTCCACCGACGCCTGCGGCACCAGCCCGGCCCGGGTGCCGGAGGCGATCACGGTGAACGCCACCGACGAGAACGACAACCGCGCGTCGTTCTCGAACTACGGCAGCTGCACCGACATCTTCGCGCCGGGCAACAACATCACGTCGCTCGGGCTGTCCGACGGCAGCACCGCCAACATGAGCGGCACGTCGATGGCGACCCCGCACGTGACCGGCGCGGCCGCGCTGTACCTGGCGGCCAACCCGGGCGCCACCGCGCAGCAGGCGAGGGACGCGCTCGTCGGCGGTGCCACCGACGGCGTGGTCAAGAACGCCGGCAGCGGCTCGCCGAACAAGCTGCTCAACGTCTCGTTCATCGGCGGCGGCACCCCGCCGTCGAAGTGCGGGGCGAAGTCGAACACCACGCCGGTGTCCATTCCGGACGCCGGGGCCGCGGTGACCAGCTCGGTGACGCAGGACGGCTGCGACGGCAAGGCTTCCCCTTCACTGGCGGTGAAGGTGGACATCAGCCACACCTACTCCGGTGACCTGGCGATCGACCTGGTCGGCCCGAGCGGCGCGGTCTACCCGCTGCAGAAGTCCGGCGGGGCCGGCTCCGCGGCCGGCGTGCACACCAGCTACACGGTGAACGCGTCGTCGGAGACGGCGAACGGCACCTGGCAGCTGCGGGCGCAGGACGTCTACCGGTTCGACACCGGGACGATCGACGGGTTCACGATCACCTTCTGACCCCGCCCGGCGAGTGCGCCCCAATGTGGCGTTGGTTGCGTTGAACGCACCCAATGTGGCGTTCGGTGCGTCCAACGCACCGAACGCCACATTGGGGCGTAACACCGCGGCGGCCTCCCCCTTTGTCCTTATTGGACAGTCAGGGTGTACTTCGCCGTGGCCGTCTTGCCGCTCGTGTCCTTCGCGGTCACCGTGACCGGGTAGGTCCCCTTCTGGAACGGCGCCGCGACCTGCATCTGCGACGTCCCGGCGCCGGCCACCGTCGAAGGGCTGAAGAACGGCGCGAACGGCAGCCCCGGGCCCGCCGCGGACAGCGTGACGGTGCCGGTGCCGCCGGCCACGGTCACCGTGACGTTGGCGAAGAAACCGGGCTGCACGGTGCCGGAGCCGGGGCTCACGCTCACCTTGAGGTCACCGGTGGGCTGGCCCGCCCCCACCGTCAAGGTCAGCTTCGCGGTGGCCGAGCCGCTCGGGCCGGTGCCGGTGATCGTGAGCGGGTAGTCCTTCTGCGGGGTGTCCGCCGCCGTCTCGATGGTGACCTTCGCGCTGTCACCGGAATTGATCGACTGCGGCTGGAACGTCGCCTTCGCACCGTCCGGCAGCCCCGACACCGACAAGTCGACCTTCTCGCTGCCGTTCTTCCCCGCGGTGCTGGTCACGGTCGCCGAGACGTACTTTCCGGGATCGACCTTCACGGCCGACGGCGAGGTGCCGAGGGAGAACGTCTCCGGCGGCGTGACGGTCCCGATCTGCTGCTGGACCCAGTCGCCCATGTCGTTGTTCAGGCGGCCGTAGACGCTGTACCACTTGAAGTCGCTGCGGCTCCACGAAGCGACACCGGTCACCTTGCCGTCGACGACCAGCGGCCCGCCGCTGTCGCCGGGCAGGATCGAGACGTGACCGTCGCTGTAGCCGCTGCAGATCATCGTGGCGTCCTGGAAACCCGCGCCGACGCCGCTGCAGTTGCTGCCGGCCACGATCGGCAGGCTGAACTTCGACAGGGTCACGTCGCGGGTGGAGTCGTTGAAGTCCTTCTTGCCGTAGCCGAGGCCGAGGCCGGTCTTGCCGGGCTTGTTCAGGTCGGTGTCGGCCGACGTCGCAACCTGCGCGTACTTGCCGCCGGGCACCGGGATGTCGCGGTCGGTGGTCACGACCGCGACGTCGTAGCCCTGGTCGAAGTTGACGTACTTCGGATGCGTGTCGTAGCTGACGACGCCGATCTGGGTGCCGCCGCCGGCGTTCAGGTCGTCGAGCCCGTACAGGAACGACTTCTCGCCCTCGGCCGCCTTGCAGTGCGCGGCGATGACGATCTTGCGCGGCGCGACGACCGAGCCGGTGCACGTCTGGCCCAGCGGACGCGGCCCGCCGTCGCGCAGGCCGGCGATGATGAACGGGTAGTCCTTCACTGAAGCCGGGGACCCGCCGACGGACGAGGGGGAGACACCGGCCGGCAGTTCGGTGCCGCCCAGCGGGGCGACCGCGGGCGGATTAGCGGACGGGTTCGTGAGTGGGGTCGTGGTTGGGTTCGGGGACGGGTTCGCGGCGGCACTCGCGGCCGGCACGGTCAGCAGGGGCAGGGCGAGCACGGCGGCCAACGTGCCCAGGAAGCGTTGTCTCGGGTTCACAGGAGCTCCTTCCAAGGTTGCCGCCGGTCACTCTCCGGTGACGCCGTGTGCCAGAACAACCGGGGACCCGGCCCGTACGGCTACGGATCTATTGGCGGGGACCGGAAATTCGGCCGTCGTACACCCGCGGGACAGCAGCGGGCCATGATCGCTCGGGGTGGCTCGCTTACGTTCTCGGAAGACACGTGACGTGAGGAGTATTCGGGTTATGGATCGCAGGGCGTTCATGGCGGCCGCCGGTGCCGCGGCGGGCACGGTACTCGTGCCCGGGCAGGCGGAGGCGGCGGAGGCCACGGGCCGGGGCTGGCCCGGATCGGTGGTCCGCTTCAACATCCTCAGCGACATCCAGGGGGACCTCGACGACTTCGGCCGCGCGCTCGACGACCTGCGCTCGATCAACCCGGGCAGCGCGGGCCTCGGCATCGCGGGCGACATCACCTCGCGCGGTTACGACTTCGAGTACGCCGAAGTGCGCGCGACCCTCGACAAGCACCCGCACCCGCGGGAAGTCGCGTGGGCGATCGGCAATCACGAGTTCTACGTGCCGAAATGGCGGGACCCGGACACCCTCGCCCAGGAAACCTGGCCCAACGGCACGACGGAGGACTCGCTCTTCCGCAGTTTCTTCCGCTTCGCGGGCCGCAACACGATCTACAGCGAAACGTCGTTCGGCGGGGTTCCGGTGCTCTGCCTCGGCACCGAGCGTTACGCGAAGTACCACGATCCGAAGCTCTGGGACGAGGTGTGGATCAGCGACCAGCAGTTCACCTGGCTCGAACGGCGGCTGGCGTTCTGGGCGCGCTTCCGGAAACCGGTGATGGTGCTGACCCACCACCCGTTGCCGAACACCGTTTCCGGCACCCACAACAAGCTCTACCTGTCCGACTACCTGCAGCCCGACCGGCTGCTGTCGATCCTCGGCCGGTATCCGGACGTGTTCCTGTTCTCCGGGCACACCCACTGGGACCTGAACCTGTCCGACTGGGTGGTGCGCCGGGTCGTGCCGGGCACCGGCAACCTCGAGGGCTTCACCGTCGTCAACACCGCCGCCGTACAGGTCGGATGGATGGACGACGGCAAGGGCGGCGAGGTCTCCCTCGGCGGCGCGTTCAACCAGGGCCTGCAGATCGAGGTCTCGCCTCGTGCCGTGGTCATCAAGGCCCGCGACTTCACCACCCGCACCTGGCTGAAGCAGATCACCGTCCCGATCACCGGAAGACTTGGTTGAGGGACGAGCGCCCGTCGGATAACATCCGATGAATCGTCCCGTTGTGTGATGCCGCCGCACAAAAACCGTCAAGCAATACCGTGCGGAGGAAAACGTGCTCAAGCTGTTCACCCGGCCTGCGGTCACCGTCACGTGCGCACTCGCCCTGGCCGCCCTTTCCGTGGGCCCGGTCCAGGCCGGCGCCCGTTCGCCGCTCTGGTCGGCGGATCCGAGCAAGGGCGTGGGGGCGTTCAAGTCGATCCAGTGCGACACGAACACGTTCACCACCACGACTTCTCCGGCCAAGGGGCCGGTGTGGCAGGTGAAGCAGCTCGCGAACCAGGAACGGTGCGAAGCGGAGGGACCGGACGTGTCCCACGGCAGCACCTACTATCTCGGCTGGTCCTCGAAATTCGCCATCACCGACTCGACCAGCCGCTACCTCTTCCAGCTGAAGTGCAGCCCCAGCACCGGCACCGCGAACCACCCCATCGTCCTCGAGGTCATCGGCGGTGAGATCCAGCTGCAGAACTGGACGCACGAGCACGAGAAGGTGCTGCTCTGGTCTGCCAAAGCGGTGAACAACCAATGGAACGACTACGTGCTCAAGGTCTCCGAGGACCAGCAGAAGGGCACGATCCAGTTCTGGTTCAACGGTGTGCTCCAGAAACTCAGCAATGGCTCGGACACCTTCACCGGGACCACGTACGACGGAACCCGGAACTACCTGAAATGGGGCCTCTACCACCCGGCTCCCGCTTCGGCGACGCAATGGCTCAGCACCATCAAAATGGGCACGAGCCTGGCCGATGTGACCGGCTGACCGAGGTGAGCCCCGGCGACCGGCGTCTCGTCCGGCGGTGCAAGGTTCCTTCAAGGTGGCCTGACTAGCTTCCACCCCGGTGTCGCCGGTGTCGCCGCACCGGACGGCCGCGGCACCGTCGTCGAGCCTCGGTGTCGACACCGTCGCGCAGTGTGAGAACTACGTGCGAAGCATCGGCGGCACCGTCGGGCCGATCACTCGCGACGCTTGTGGTAAAGGCGCGCAGGGCGACCGGGACTTCTGCGAAAGCCAATTGCAGAACCCGGCCGGTTGACTCGCAAAGAGGCGCAAACCGCCTGCGACTTCGCGGTGCTTCGTTAGCCGTCCCCCGTCGCGGGCGCTCCCGCCCGCGACGGGTGGGGTGCTGGGCCCAAGCGCCGGCCGGGGATCGTCACCTACAGTTCGATCATGGCACCCGGCCGCGTCATCCTGCTCAACGGACCGTCGAGTTCCGGAAAGTCCGGCATCGGGCGGGCGATGCTGCCCCTGCTGCCCGATCCCTGGTTCCTCGTCCCGGTCGACGGCATCAGCGGGATGCGGTCGACGCAGCACACCCGAGTCCTCGACGAGGCTGAAATCCAGCAGATGCTGCGACGAACCCGGCTCGGCTACCACCGCGTCGTCGCGGCGCTCGTATCGACGGGCAACAACGTGATCATGGACTACCCGCTCAGCGAACCGTGGCGCATCGAAGACCTCCTCGCCGTCCTCGACGGCTACGACGTCACCCTGGTCGACGTCCACTGCTCCGCCGAAGAACTCAACCGACGCGAACGCTCGCGCCGGGACCGCCCTCTTGGTCTCGCCGCCTCGCAGACGCACGTCTATTCCCATGGGGACAACGACATCGTCGTGGACACTACCCATCGCAGCGCCGAAGGCTGCGCCCGCGAGATCGTCGACCGCCTCGACGCCCTTGGTGGCCCGAAGGCGTTCGAGCGGCTCCGGGTCGCTCATACCCCGTGATCGATAACTTTGCGAAGGAATACCTGCACGGCGACCTGCGGGAGATCCGCGAAGTGCTGCTCCGGAAGCTCGACGGGCTGTCCGAGTACGACATCCGCCGTCCGCTGACCGCGACCGGGACCAACCTCCTCGGGCTGGTCAAGCACTTGGCGGTATGGGAGTCGCGGTACTTCGGCGAGGTCTTCGACCGGCCGTTCCCCGGGCCCGTCCCCCGCTGGGACGACCTCGGGCAGCGCGGCGCCGACCTCTGGGCGGCCGAGCACGAGACGCGCGAGGAGATCACCGGCCACTACCGGCGCGTCTGGGAGCACTCCGACGCGACGATCACCGCGCTGGTCATCGACTCGCCCGGCTACGTGCCCTGGTGGCCGCGTCCCGACGTGATGCTGTTCAACGTCCTGGTCCACATGCTCACGGAGACCAGCCGGCACGCCGGGCACGCCGACATCCTGCGCGAACAGCTGGACGGCGAGGTCGAGATGGACCAGGACGGCATGGCCCGGCGGGGGCAGGACGCGGCGTTCTGGGCGGGCCGGCGCGCGGAGATCGAGCGAGCGGCCAAAGCAGCCGAGGCCTGACCAGCCCGTATCGGGCGGTCGTCGGCCCGTCCGCTGGGCGCATCGACCGCGTCGTGGTCGACATCGACGAGAAGATCGCCCCGCCGCAAGGGTTCCCACCGTGGCCCACCGCGACGCCGAAATCGAGTTGTCCGCTACCCGTCGCCCCGCAGATACTCGGCGGCGTGTCCCGGGCCAGAGCAGTGACCGCGCCCCTGCGTCATCCCGACTTCCGGCGGCTGGTCACCGGGCGCACCTTCGCGGAGTTCGGCAACGCGATCGCGCCGGTCGCGATCGCGTTCGCCGTGCTGGACCTGACCGGGTCCGCAGTCGACCTCGGGCTGGTGGTCGGCGCGCGCTCGGTGGCCAACGTGGTGCTCGTGCTCTTCGGCGGCGTGCTCGCCGACCGGCTTCCCCGCTCGGTGATCCTGCAGGGCACCGAAACCGCCGCCGCGCTCACCCAGGCCACGATCGCGGTGAGCGTGCTCAGCGGGTTCGCTTCGATCCCGCTGCTGGTCGGGCTCAGCGTGGCCAACGGTGCGGTGTCGGCCATCGCGCTGCCCGCGTCCTCGTCGATCGTCCCGCAGACCGTGCCCGCTTCGCTGCTGCAGCAGGCCAACGCCGTGAACCGGATCCTGTCCAACACGGGCCGGTTCGCCGGCGCCGCGGCGGGCGGGGTGCTCGTGGCCGCGTTCGGCTCGGGCTGGGCGATCGGCGCGAACGCCGGGCTGTTCCTCGTCGCCGCGCTCGTTTACCGGCGGCTGCGGGCGGCCCGCCCCGAGCGGTCCGGCCGGACGCGGCCCTTCGCCGAGCTGGCCGAAGGCTGGCACGAATTCCGTTCGCGCACTTGGCTCTGGGTGGTCGTGCTCCAGTTCATGATCGTGAACGCCGTCGCGGCGGGCGGGATCCTGGTGCTCGGGCCCGCCATCGCCGACGAGGCCTTCGGCCGGGCGGGCTGGGGCCTGGTGCTCGCCGCCGAAACCGCGGGCTGGGTGCTCGGCGGGGTGCTGGCCGCGCACTGGCGGCCGCACCGCGCGCTGGCGATCGGCGTCGTTTTGGTGCTCAGCAACGCGATTCCACTGGTGGCGCTGGCAAAAGCGCCGAACCTGGTGCTGCTGGTGGTCGTCATGCTGCTGACCGGTGGCGCCATCGAACTGGGCGCCGTCGCGTGGGACGTCTCGATGCAGGAGAACGTGCCGGCCGACAAGCTCGCCCGGGTCTACTCCTACGACGTGCTCGGTTCGATCATCGCGGTGCCGATCGGGCAGTTGGCCGCCGGGCCGCTCGCCGAGCGCTGGGGCCGCGAGCCGGTGCTGCTCACCGGTGCCGCGCTGATCGTGGCCGCGACCCTGCTTGCCTTGTGCAGCAGGCAGGTCCGCGGCCTGCGACGGCTCACACCCGCTCCCGTTTCCTAGCGACGCGCGCCACCGACTACGCGGTCAGCTAACGCCCTGCCACCGCCACCGTCCGCAGCTGCGGCGAGCGGCCGATCTGGTCCTCGCTGTAGCGCTCGGTCACCCATTGCTTGCGCGAGAACAGCTGTGTCTGGTCGTTGTGGTGCGGCGAGGTCGGGTCGGTGGACTGCGAGTACGTCAGCAACGTCGTCGTGTGCGGGCCGGTGGTGGTCAGCTCGGTCGCCATCACGAAGCTCGACCCGAAGGTCACCGGCGGGAACCGGCCGTCCGCGCCCAGCGGAACGCCCTGGCCGACGACGTTGTAACAGCCCTCCGCGCCCGTGCAGCCGGGCACCGGCACCGCCGGGCCGCCGACCGTGGTCTGCTGCGCGGCGGAAAGCGGCGCGTCGAGCGGGACGCCGAGGTCGGCCATCCGCTGCACGGCCGCGGCGAGGGCCTGCCTGACGCCCGCGCTCGCCTGATTCAGAGTGCTGGGCGTCGTCGTCGGGTGCTGCGGGTCGAACGGCACGCTCCACAGGTCGGACGCGCGGCTCGCGCCGGTCCAGAATTGGCGCCACAGCACGGAACCCCGGCTGTCCGGATCGCCCCGCAGGTCCCAGCCGGCGAGCACCGGGCAGGCCGCGGCGACGTCCACGGTGCGGCCGTCCGCCGTGGTGAGCCGGGGATTTTCCCGGCACAGGGCCACCACCGCGTCCCGCGCCTGCTCGGCGCTGTAGTTCCGGTCGCCGTACCAGAGCTGCTGCATGCTCGTCAGGTCGAACTTCGCGGGCCCGAGCCCGTCGGCGCCCTGCAGGCGCTCGGAGATCTGCGCCAGCCCCAGCCGGGTCCGCAGCGACCGCGGGGTGCCGACGTCGCCGTAGATCCGCGGGTACGTCAGCGGCGCCGCCGGGTTCGTGAGCCACGTGCTGTCGTTGCTGTTGGTGGTGAAGTCCGTGCGCGTCAGCGCGGGATTCGTGCGCGGGCCGAAGATCCCGGGCTGGATCGCGTCGGGGTCACTGCCCCAGGCGCAGCCCGACTTCGCCCCGTCGAGCACGATCTGCGCCGGGTACTGGGCTTTCCCCAGCGGCGAGTCGACGCACCGGGCCGCGAGCTCGTCGGTCACGTGCGGCACGACGGACGAGTCCGCGGTGTAGGAGACCCCGCTCGAATCCGCCGCGATCGTGTTCACGAACGGGATGCCCTGGTACCGGTCCTGCGCGGCCCGCAGCTGCGCCACGCTGTCCGACCGGCCCATCGCGAGCCATTCGTTGAGCGAGCGCATGTTGTCCGTGTTGACGCCCTTTATCGAAAGCGCGGTCGTGCCCGTCCAGTTCGACGCGAGCAGCGGGCCGTACCGCGACGAGTAGAGCGTGCGGGTCACCGTGGACCCGCCGCCGACCGGGACCGTGATCTGCTGGTGTGTCATGGCTTCCGGCTTGCCGTCCACTGTGTACGACGTCGGATCGCCGGGCGTGAGCGCGAGCTGGTACAGCGTGAAGCGCTGAGCCGTGGAGACGGTGTGCGACCAGGCGAGGTGCTGCGTGTGGCCGATCTCGACGACCGGGCTGCCGTACAGGCTCGCCCCGCTGACGTCCATCGTGCCCGGGATCGTGAGCTGCACCTGGTAGAACCGCTCCCCGCCGACCCACGGGAAGTGCGGGTTGGCCAGCAGCACGCCGTCACCGGCCTTCGTGCCGTCGCGGCCCACGGAGATCGCGTTGCTGCCCGCCGGCGGCGGCGCCGGCTCGTTCAAGGCCGCGGCCGCACCCGGCGCGGCGTTCGCGATCAGCGGCTTCACCGCGTCGGTGCCGCCGAACTGGTTGAGGCCGTACATCACCCGGTAGATGTCGAGGTCGGTGATCGGGCGTACCCACGGCTTGGCGCGGCAGGTCGGATCGGTGAGGTGCGCCGCGCCGGTGTCGCGCAGAAAACGGTTCGCCCCGGCCACGTAACCGCTGACGAGCTGCTTGGCCTCACCCGTGGGCCCGAGCGGCGCGGGCTGCGCCACGAGCCGTTCGATCCGCTGGTCGTCCGCGATCGCGCGGTAATACACGTCGCTGTCGAGGTTCGACACCGGTTGCGACGCCAGCGCGTCCCCGGAGTCCGCGTCCGGGCCGAACACCGCGGACCGCCCACCGGAGGCCGTGAGCACGCTGTTTTCCAGCGCGCACAGGTTGTCCTGCGCGAACGCGTACCCGTAGCCGTAACCCAGCCCGCCGAAGTCGGCCGCGAGCACGTGCGGAATCCCGAACTCGGTCCGCCGCACGACCGCCGAGTACTGGCCGTCCCGCGCCGTCTGAGCCGTCTGGACCGCCTGAGCCGCCTCGGCCGACGGTGGCGCCACCAGCCCCGCGGCCGCCACGACCGCCAGCGCCATCGGCCTGAAACCCCGCATGCCCATCCCCGATCCCTCCGGCCAAGACCCGTCGAAACGATCTTATCGAGATCGAACCCGCGTGGACGGCCGCGTTCGGTATCGGTCTGCTCCTGGCGGACGGCCGCCGTGTGCGAAACTGGCGGAATCGGTTCCGGTCGTGAGGGGGTCACATGCGGCGCGTCTCGCTCGCAGATGTCGCGAAGGCGGCGGGGGTGGCCAAGGCGACCGCGTCGCGGGCATTGTCGGCCCAGCAGCACGACGTGGGCGCGGCGACGCGAGCGCGGATCCAGGAGGTCGCCGCGGATCTGGGCTACCGGCCGAACCGGGCCGCCCAGAGCCTGCGCACCGGGCGGCGGCAGTTGCTCGGCGCGGTGGTCCCGGCCGGGGCGACGGGCTGGGAGCCGGTGCTGCGGGGCGCGGCCGAGCAGGCCCGGAAACGGGGCTATCACCTGGTTTTGCACACCGTCGGCACCGGCTTCGACGCCACGCGGCTGGCCGCGGACCTGACTGAGCTCACCATCGACGGAGTACTCCTGATCGGTCTGGGACGCGCGTTGCCCGCGCCCTCTCGCGAAGACGGTCAACCGCTGTCCACCGTCCTCGTCGACGAAGAGCTGACTCACGCCGACGGCACCATCGTGCGCACCGCCCTGTGGAACGCCGGCCGCACCGCCGCCCGCCACTTGCTGGACGAGGGACGGACGGCGCCGGCAGTGCTGGCCCCGCTCGAAAGCACGGAGAGCACAACGGCACTGACACAGGGCTTCCGCGACACGTGCGCGGAGGCCGGCCACCCCGTCCCGGACGACCGGATCCTGGGCATCGACCCGGCCGCGACCGGTGGCCTGGAATCGTTCCTGCGTCCCGTCGACGGCTTGTTCGCCTGCACCGGACTGCTGGCCGTGACCGCGTTGCGGACGTTGCGCCGGATGGACGTCGCCGTCCCGCGTTCCGCATCGGTAATCGCTTACGGCGACGGCGATCTGCTTCGCCACGCCGATCCGCCGCTCACGGTCCTGCGGCTGCCCCACGAGACCCTCGGCGCCCGGGCGGCCGACGTGCTCGTGGACACGATCGAGCAGGTCATCGCACCGCCGGTGATGGTCGAACTGGCGGCCGAGCTGGTCGTACGGGGTTCGTCCGCGCCGTAAGCCGCAGGGCCTGTCGTGGGGCCTGCCGCCGGGCCAGCCGCCGGGCCTGCCGCCGGGCTTGACCAGATCCAACTCGGGTGCCAGACTCTCCGGAATCGGTTCCGGAATCGATTCCAGTGGGCGGCGCTGCTCTCCGGTCCGACAGTCGCCGTGGTCAAGAAGCGGAGGCTTTCGCGTTGGGCGAGCGCACGTGGTTCCTGTTGGTGATCCTGGTCGTGGCCATCGGGTTGCTGGTGACGTTGATCAACTCCCGGTTGCGGCTGCACCCCTTCGTCGCGCTGCTGGTGGTGTCGCTGGCCACCGGCCTGGCCGCCGGGGAGCCCGCGGGCCAGATCGCGAAGTCGATGGAAACCGGGGCCGGCGACATCCTCGGCAACGTCGGCGTCACGCTGGCGCTGGGCACGATGCTCGGCCGCCTGCTCGCCGATTCCGGGGCCACCGACCGGATCGCGGCCGCGGTGGTGGAGCGGTCGACGCCGCGGACGCTGCCGTGGCTGATGACGCTGGCGGCGTTCATCATCGGCATCCCGATGTTCTTCGAGGTCGGCCTCATCGTGTTGCTGCCGCTCGTGTTCAGCGTCGCCGAACGGCTCCGTCTGAGCGGCGGCGCCGGCAAAGCCTCGTCCTACACCCTGCTCGCGACGCCGACCATCGCCGCGCTGGCCACCCTGCACGGCATGGTGCCGCCGCACCCCGGCCCGCTGATCGCGGTTTCCGGGCTGCACGCCGACCTCGGCAAGACCATCCTGGTCGGCCTGGTCTGCGCCGTGCCGACGGTGATCCTCGCGGGTCCCGTCTTCGGCCGCTGGCTGTCCACCCGGCTGAGCATCGAGCCGGACCGGGCGCTGGTGGACCAGTTCACCCATCGCGGCGCCATCGACGAGCGCGACGGCGAGCGCGACCTGGCCGGAGCCGGTGTGCCCGCGCGGGAAACCGGCTCCGGCGGCGGCCCGTGCCGGGCGGTGCCGACGCGGACCGCGGTCGTCTCCATCCTGGTGCCGGTCGCCCTGATGCTCCTGCGGACGCTGACCGAGATCGTCCTGCCCGACGGCAACGGGTTCCGCGCGGCCACGGTGCTGCTCGGCGAACCCGTCATCGCCATGCTGGCCGGCTTCCTGTTCGCGCTGTTCGCCCTCGCCCTGCTGCGCGGGCGCGACGGGGAATCCGTCCGGCGGTCACTGGCGGACAGCCTGAAGCCGGTCGTCGGCATCCTGCTCATCATCGGCGGCGGCGGCGCGTTCAACGAGGTGCTGCAGGACTCGGGCATCAGCGACGCGGTCGGGTCCGCGGCCGGCGGGCTCAGCATCAGCGTGCTGGTGCTCGGCTGGCTGCTGGCGCTGCTGCTCTCGGCCTCCACCGGCTCGGCGACGGTCGGGATCGTCGCCTCGACCGGGATCGTCGCACCCCTGCTGCACAACGGCGGCGGCTGGTACACCTCGATGGTCGTGGTCGCCATCGGCGCCGGCTCGATCGGGCTGAACTACGTCAACCACGCGGGTTTCTGGCTGGTGAAGGAGTCGTTCGGCATGTCGATGGGCCAGGCGACGAAACTGCACACGACCGTGCAGACGCTGGTCAGCGTGCTGGGCCTGCTCATGCTCCTCGTGCTCAACCTGTTCGTCTGAGCGGTTTTCACCTCGGAAGTGGCGCGGTGAGGTTCTCCGCCACAGGTCGTCGCGGGTCGTACTCGGCCCAGCCCGGGTCCCCGGTCCGGGCGAACGCGACCCAGGCCGCGTGCACCCGGGCCGCGAGACCGGGCGGGGCGGGGTCGGGGCCGAGCAGGCCCGTTTCCCCGTGCAGCCAAGGTTTGTCGGCGACGTCGAAGACAAAAGGCAGCTCGACGGTGTGGGCAGCGCCGAGCCGCCCGTTCAGCGCCGTCGAGCGGTAGCCGAACGAGTAGACGTGCGTGCGGCCGCCCGAGATCCGCGCGTGGGCCCGCGCCAGGCGCGCCGTGCCGGCCCCGAACAGGGCCTGCCCGAGCACCGCGGAGCGTAGTTCGCCCGGTGTCGCGTCCGGCCGGGCCGCGCGGTGCGCCGCGACCTCGGCCTCCGGGGCCGTGGCCACCCGCGCGGCGAGCGCGAGCACGTCAGTGTCCGTAGAGGACTCCAGATTTCCTTGCGGTACCAGGTAAAGGTGCCCCTCCTCGGTATTGGTGCCGATCAGCAGGCCGACGTCGCCGGCCGGGCCCGCGGCGAGACCGTCGGCAGGCTGGACCGGGAGGACCAGGCTGAACGGGCTCAGTCCGGCGAGCGGGTCGGCGGCGGTTTCGGTGCGCAGGTCGAGCCCGGCCAGCGCGGGCAGGACCTCCAGGAATCGCTCGTCCGGGATCGGGGCGAACGCCTCGGCCGTCGGTTCGACGCCCAGCGCGGCCGCCGCCGCGACGGTGACCCGCTGCGCCTGCTCCGGGGTGAAGGCGCCGGCGCCGTTCCCGCTCTGGACGATCGCCCGCCGGAACAGGCCCTTGGCCTCCGGCGTCGCGAGCAGCGCGCCGGTGAGCGTGGCGCCCGCGGACTGGCCGAAAAGCGTGACGTTGTCCGGGTCGCCGCCGAACTCCGCGACCGTGTCGCGCACCCAGCCGAGCGCGGCCAGCACGTCGAGCAGCCCGCGGTTGGCCGGAGCGCCCTTCAGGTCAAGGAACCCGGGGACGCCGACGCGGTAGTTCACCGTCACGAGGACGACGCCGTCCCGGGCGAACGCGCTGCCGTCGTAGAGCGCGGCGCGGGTCGAACCGGTGACGAACCCGCCGCCGTGCACGAAAACCATCACCGGCCGCCGGCCGTTGTCGGCGGCGGGCGTGCGGACGTCGACGGTCAGGTATTCCTCGCCCCGTACCCAACCTGGCCCGAAGTAAGGGGTCAGGTCGAGCCGGCCGAAATCGCGGGACGGCTGGGGCGCCGTCGGCGAGGGTTGGGTGCCGTCGCGGACACCGGACCAGCCCGGGTGCGGTGCGGGCGGGGCGAAACGGCCGGCGCCGGTCGGGGCGGCCGCGTACGGGATGGCGCGGTAAAGCTCGCCGGAGTCGTCGCGGACGCCGCGCACGGCGCCCGCCGGGGTTTCGACGACCGGGTTTACCTGCTGGGTCACGGGAAACACTTCCTTTCCGGGGAGCATCAAGCGATACGGGACAGGCCCGCCCACTCCTTGATCGTGAACTTCGAACCGGTGCGCTCGACCTGCACGGCGCCCTGGCCGCCGAAGTGCGCCGGGAAGACGAGCGCGTGGTTCTCCGCGGCGTGGCCCAGCAGCTTGTGCCGGGTGGCCCGCGACTCGGCCGGGTCCTCGCAGAAGCAGGAATTGGTCGCCGGCTCCTCGATCTGCAGCGGGCTGTGCACCAGGTCCCCGACGAACAGGGCCCGGTCGCCGCCGGACTCCAGCGTGAGCACGGACGAGCCGGGGGTGTGCCCGGGGGCCAGGTCGAGGCGCAGGTTCTTGTCGATCCGGTACGAGCCCTCCCACTGGTGGGCCAGCCCCGCCTGGTGGACCGGCACGACGCTGTCCTCGAAGACGTTCTGGTTGCCGCGGCCGAACACGGTCTTGTGCTCGTTGGCCGGGTCCCAGAACTCGAAGTCCCGCTGGGTCATCAGGTATGTCGCGTTCGGGAAGGTCGGCACCCAGGCGCGGCCGTCGAGCCGGGTGTTCCAGCCGACGTGGTCGATGTGCAGGTGGGTGTTGACCACGATGTCGACGTCCTCGGGCCGCACTCCGGCGGCGGCGAGGTTGTCCAGGTAAGCCGTGTCCAAGCGGCTCCAGACCGGCGCGTACGGCCGGTCCTTGTGGTTGCCCACGCCGGTGTCGACCAGGATCGTGCGGCCCTCGCTGCGCAGCAGCCAGGACTGGAGCGCCGACTGGCACTCGCCGGTCTCCGGGTTCCAGAAGTCGGGCGCCAGCCCGTTCCACGCGCCGTCGGGGCTGTCCGGGAAGAACTCGCGCGGGGTCATCTCGACCGAGCCGTAGAACTCCTTGATGCGGGTGACGGTGACGTCGCCAAGGGTGATCTGTTCCATGACACCGAGCCTGGACACCCGGGCGGGCGCGGACCGCTCCCGCGTTGTCCTACCCCTCACAGGGTGTGGCTGGGCCCGGCCGGCGGCGCGGATACTGGCGTCATGGACGGACCTGGCCCCCTCGGCGACTTCCTGCAGGCCCGGCGAGCCCGGCTGCGACCGGAGGACGTCGGCCTGCGCGACCTCGGGCCCCGACGGCGCGTCAGTGGCCTGCGGCGGGAAGAGCTGGCCCAGCTGGCAGGCGTCAGCGTCTCGTACTACACGCGGCTGGAGCAGGGCCTGTCCCGCGGGGCCTCGGCCGAGGTGCTCGACGCGATCGCCCGCGCGCTGCTGCTCGACGACCACGAGCGCGCCCACCTCGACCGGCTCGCCGGTGCCTCTCGTCACACGCCCCGGGTGCGCCGGCCGCGGCCCGAAAAGCTCGCCGACGAGACGCGGGACCTCCTGCGCGCCGTCGACGGCGTCCCGGCGCTGGTGCTCGGCCGGCGCACGGACGTGCTGGCGTGGAACCCCCTCGGGCACGCCCTGCTGGCCGGCCACCTGGACTTCCTCAGCCCGGAAACCCCGGCGCGACGGCCGAACATGAGCCGGCTGCTGTTCCTCGACCCGCACTGCCGCGAGCTGTACACGGACTGGAAGCGCAAGGTCCGCGCGGTGGTCGGCAACCTGCGCATCGCCGTCGGCAAGCACCCGGACGACCCGCTGCTCGCCGAGCTGATCGGCGAGCTGACGATGAAGAGCCCGGAGTTCGTCGCGCTGTGGGCCGACCACCGCGTGCTGCCCTGTGACGCCGCGTCCTACGAGCTGCACCATCCCGTCGTCGGCACGGTGACGGTGACTCAGCAGACCCTGGCGGTCGCCCGTTCCCCGGAACAGTCGCTGATCGTGTGCACGACCCCCGCCGGGTCTCCTTCCGAGGAAGCCGTCGCGCTGCTCCGGCAGGCGAGCGGGCCGTCCGCGGAGCACGAGCGCGGTGCTCAGGCGGCGGTCGCCTTCGGGTAGTGGGGCCGGAGGCTGGCGGCGAGGATCCGGTCGAGGAGCCGGTCCGGCAGGACGCGGGAGAGCCGGGTGAGCAGCGCGGCGTCCCGGCCGATGGTGTAGCGGGTGCGGGGCCGGCGGTCGGTGACCGCCCGCGCGATCACGAGGGCGGCCTTCTCGGCGGGCAGCCCGTTGCGGGTCATGGCGGCCGACTGCGCGACGATCGCCTGGACGAGCGGGCCGTAGCGGTCGTTCTGCCCGTCGGTCATGCCGCCGGACTTCGCGGCGCAGGGAGTCGCTGACCGCTTCGAAGGCGAACTTCGTTCCGGCGTACGCCCCGTAGGTGGCCATGGCGATCTTGCCGCCGACCGAACTGATGTTGACCACCCGCCCGGAGCCGGCCAGCAGCGCGGGCATGAGCGCCTGGGTCACGGCGATGTGGCCGAAGAGGTTCACCTCGAACTGCCGCCGCCACTCGTCGAGGGGAAGCGTCTCCACCGGGGCGTTCACGGCGAACGCCGGCGAGGACGTGAAAGCCCCTTCTGGCCAGCTCGCGGGCAGCGGCCGCGCCCATCCCGGTGGAGGCGGCGGGCATGGTCACCCGTCTGGAGTCCGCGGCCGCCACCCGCCGGGCCCTCATCGATGCCGGCGTGCGAGCCGCCTCCCGCGCGCAGGAGGAGTTCCTGTCGATCGTCGCGGCCGTCGTCGGGCCGGACGAGACACGACGGTACGGCGCGCTGCTGTTCACCAGCGCCCACGGCATCGCCGGGACGGAGCTGAGCGGGCATTTGACCAGGGAGAAGTGGGACACCACCGCTGAAGACATCGTCGGCACCCTGGTCGCCATGACCGAGCGCCGGCCCGGATAGGCGCGTGCGCCGTCACCCTGAACGCGAGCCGGACGGCAACCCCCTGCTGCGTCCACTTCGGACAATGGCGAACCCGATCAGCACCAGCGCGCCGGCCACACCGATCCACGAGACCGCGTCACCGATAACCCGGTAGAGCGTCGACACCCCCCGAGTGGGGACGTCGGAGTACCAGATCTCCGAGTCGACCGTTGTGTCCTTTGTGGACAGAAGGCGGCCGTACGGGTCGTAGGCGCCGGACTGGCCGTTGAAGTCCTGGCGCACCAGGGAGTAGCCGTTCTCGATCGCGCGCAGGCCGGCCATCCGGGTGTGGGTGCGGCCGAACTCTGGCCAGTCGCCGCCGGGCACCAGCAGGATGTCGGCGTCCGGGTGCACGATCGCCGGGAAGTCGGCGTCGTAGCAGATCACGGTGGAAAGGCGGCCGTACGGGGTGTCGACCACCGGGGCCGCGTTGTCTCCGGGAGTGTAGATTTCCAGTCCTGGTATGGGTTTCGCCTTCTGGTAGGCCCAGAGTTCGCGCCCGTCCGGCCCGAAGAGGTGGGTCTCGTCGCGGCCGTGGGGCGCGGCGGGCAGGTAGACCAGCTCGGCGACGTCCAGGTAGATGCCCTCGGTGTCCGCGAGCCGGGCCGCCTCGGCCAGGAACGCCGCCTGTCCGGATTCGACCACCCGTGCGGCGTTTTCCGACCAGACAACGATCTTCGCCCCGGCCCGCGCCGCCTGCCGGGTCTGTGCGAACAGGTCGGCGAGCATCGGGGCGGTCGCCGCCGCGATCTTGTCCCGGTCGGCGAGCCGCGGGTCCGTCACCGCCAGCCGTGACTTCCCGAGCACGGCGGTTTCCGCGTCGAGGGCCGCCGCTCCCGGGTTGATCCCCGCGACGCGCACCGTCGGCGACGCCGTGTCGGCGACGGCGAGCCGCGCCTGACCGCCGAGCAGGATGAGGCCCAGCACCGCGGCGTAGACCGCCACGACGCGGACCGTGTGCCGCACGAGGCCGCGCTCCCAGACGGCGTTGACCACCGTGGCGAGCGCGCCGACCAGGAAGGCGATCGCATAAGGACCGGTGAGCGCGGTCACCTGCAGCAGATCGGTTTCGGTGTGCAACGTCGCGGCAAGCAGGCCGTAAGCCGTGCCGAACGGGCCGAAGGCGCCGAGCAGGAACTCCACCGTCATCAGCACGGCGGGGAACAGCAGCACCCGGCCGGCCGCGCCCAGCCGGTGGACGAGCAGCCGGTCGGCCACGTACGGCACGACCAGGACGGTCCCGAACGCCAGATCACCGGCGACGGTCACCGGCGTCAGCGGCACTGCGGACAGCGCCATCCAGGAAACCGCAGCCACGACGGACATCAGCCAGACCGCGAGGAGCGCGATGGCCGGACGGCTCACTCGCGCGAATCGCAGCAGGAACACCGGAGCAAGCCACGCGGCGAGCGGCAGATCCCACCGGCCGCCGACGGCGAGCAGAGTGGCGGCTGCGCCGAGGGCGAGCCACAGATACCGGCGGCGGTCACGAATAGCGGTGTCCGGCCCGGAACTTTCCCTCGTGGTGAGAGCGGAGGTCATGCCGTCACCTCCGAATTCGGCGCCACGACGTCCGAAACCCGGTCGAAGCCCGCTTTCCTGGTGATCCGGGCGGTGATCGTCGCGACGCGGCGGCGAGGCAGGAAACGGGCGCCCCAGGTCTTGCGACGGTTGCTCGCCCGGCCCGGGTAGGACGCGTGCTTGCCGCTCGCGAAGTCGTCGAGTGTCCCCGCGGCGACCGCTTCGGGAGTGTCGGTGGTCCGGGGGTCCATGGTGGCGGTGGTGCCGTCGAAGAACCCGGTGTCGACCGGGCCGGGATGCGCGGCCATCACCCGGATTCCCGACCCGCTCAGTTCTTCCGCGAGAGCCTCGCTGAACGAGAGGACAAACGCCTTTGTCGCCGCGTAGCCGGCTTGGTAGGGCATGGGCTGGAAGGCGGCCGTCGAGGCGACGTTGATGATCCCGCCGCGCCGCCGGGCCCGCATGCCCTGGCCGAGGAGGTGGGTGAGGGCCAGGAGTCCGGTGATGTTGACGTCCACGGAAAGCGCCTGCTGCTCGAACGGCCGATCGAGAAACGGCCCCACTGAGCCAAGACCGGCGTTGTTGAGCAGCAGGTCGACGTCGATGGCCCGCGCACGCAGCTCTTCGGCGACGCGCGACGGACCGGTCCGGTCGCCGAGGTCGGCGGCGATCACCTCCACTCGCACGCCGTGCGCTTCGCGGATTCGAGTCGCCAGACGTTCGAGGGCGTCGGAGGATCGGGCGACGAGAACGAGGTTCGCGCCCCGGCGCGCGAGTTCGAGGGCATAGGCGGTGCCGAGCCCCTTCGACGCGCCGGTCACCAGCGCCGTGATTCCGGTGTACTCGTTCACTTCGCCACCGAGTCTCGCGCGCCAAGGCCGGAGGTCGCGAGATGCCCCGGTAACCAAGCGCGGTAACGACGCCGGGCGCGGGCCCGGCGGAGCCGTTCGCCCAGGAGCGCGAGCAGCGCCGGTCGCCGGGTGACGCCGGCCCCTCCCCCGGCGAGGCGGACGAACTGCCGCAGGGCGAGCGCCTGCGCGGCCGCGGCGGCGAGGGACTTGTCCCGGATTCTGACGCGACGCAGCGGCGCGGCGGCTTCGTCGCCAGCGAGCCATTGCTTCGGCGAGTCGGGGGCCATGGCGAACGCCGTTGCCGCGCCCACCATCGCGACCCCGCCGGCGAGGACCTGCTCGGCGACGGTGCGCCGCCGGATCCCGCCGGTGACCATGAGCGGCATCGACGCCGTGGCGACGAGGCGTTCGGCGAACTCGAGGAAGTAGGCCTCCCTGGCGAGCGTCCGGCCGTCGGCCGGGGTGCCCGAGGTGGCCAGGCTTTCGATGCTGCCGCCGGAAAGCCCAACGAGGTCGACGGCGTGGGCGCCGAGCATCCCGAGCACCTCCCCGGCGTCGTCGACGTCGAACCCGCCGCGCTGGAAGTCCGCCGAGTTGAGCTTGACCGCGACCGCGAACCCCGGTGACACCGCCGCTCGCACCGCGTCGACCACCGCGAGCAGGAGCCGGGCCCGGTTTTCGAGGGAGCCGCCCCAGCGGTCGGTGCGGAGGTTGGTCATCGGCGAGAGGAACTGCGAGATCAGGTAGCCGTGGGCGGCGTGGATCTCGACCCCGTCGAATCCCGCGGCTTCGGCGCGCGCGGCGGTCGTGGCGAACCGGCTGATCGTCTCGGCGAGCTCCGCCTCGCTCATCGGCCGCGGCCGGCCGAACAGGCCGGAGAAGGCGCCCATGTCGATCGGCACGTCGGAGGCCGACCGGGTGGGCGTGCCCAGGTCCTTCTGCACGACGCGGCCCGGGTGGTTGATCTGCATCCACGCCCGCGCCCCGCCCTACTTCGCCGACGCCGCCCACTGCCGGAACGGTTCGAGCGGGGTCGCCGCCTCGAGCACGACGTCCGCGGGCTGCGCGAGCGCGCGGGAGTCGATCATGACGTGACCGGTGATGAGCAGGCCCGCGCCGCCGCCGGACCAGCGCCGGTACAGCTCGGCGAGCTCGCGCCCTGGCACCTGGCCGCCGGCCGCGAGGTTCTCCTCCGTCGCCGCCTTGGCGATCCGGTTCGGCAGCACCGCCCCGCTTCCGAGCACCAGCGGATCACGCAACCCCACCATCGAAATCTCCTGTCGAGCCGGGTCCCCGGCCAAGTCCTTCGAGCCTCGAAGTATATTTCGACTGTAACAGCTTCAAGACTCGAAGCAAATGACTAGACTGCGGGCATGGACGGTTCGGACCTGGAGCGCGTGGTGCGCGGCGGCCACGAGATCTTCATGCTCACCAACGACCGGATCGCGGCCGTGCTCGCCGAGCACGGCCTCACCTACGCGACAGCGCAGGCGCTGTGGGCCATCGAACCGGGCAAGCCGCCGGCGTCGATGAAGGTCATGGCCGAGCGGCTGTTCTGCAACGCGCCGAACCTGACCTTCGTGGCCGGCCAGCTCGCCGCCCGCGGGCTCGTCGAGCGCGCCGTCGACCCGGCCGACCGGCGTTCACGCGTGCTCGTCCTGACCGAAGAGGGCGTCCGCGTGCGCGCGGAGGTCATGCGCGTAACCCTCGAGCAGTCGCCGTTCGCGAACCTCGACCGGGATCAGCTGGCGACACTGCTGCACCTCTTCGGCGTCGCCCTCGACGCTCCGGCCAGGGAAACCACTGAGGACGCCGAAACCCGCTAACAATCGGAAACCCGCCAGCGATAGCGCGAAGGTGAAACTGTGCGCAAAGTACGCAGCCGTCGCACTCCTCATCGGCGGGCTGACCGCCGGGGCCGGGCTGGTGCCCTCGGCACAGGCCGACACCGCGGACAAGCCCGCCTGGTGCGCCGACCATTCGGACGTCTCCATCATCGGGACCTCCGCGGACACCGGCTACGGCACCACCGGCTACCCCGCCGGCCGCGAACTCCCGGCGCCCACCCAGTACGGCTGGACGACGAAGTTCACCAACGACCTGCACGCGGAGTGGGGCACCACGGTCGACAACCGGGCCCACAACGGCGCCATGGCCAGTGATTTCCTGCCCGGCGGCCGGTGGAGCGACACCACCACGGCCACCTCGGACATGGCCCGGTCCCAGCCGGACCTCGTGGTCATCGACCTCGGCGGCAACGAGTTCCTGATCCAGAAGGACCCCGCCCAGTTCGCCGCCGACTTCGCGAAGGTGGTCGACAACGTCCGCGCCGCCCGGCCGGACGCGACCATCCTGCTGTCCATCTACGCCGAGCTCAAGTGGACGCAGACCCCGTCGTCCCCGCCCACCCAGACCCACACCTGGAGCGAGTACGCGGCCAAGATCTACAACACCGCCGTCACCAAGGGCGTCGCACTCGTAGACCTCCGCCAGTACATCCCGCCCGCCGCGTCCGCGACGCTGCCCAACCCCTCGCCGTGGCTCTCCGACAACGTCCATCTCAACGACGCCGGCAACCTCGCCGAGTACGGCGCCTACTGGGGCTGGGCGTCCTCCATCGCCTCGATCTGCTGAAATCGTCTACTGTGGACGGCCGGGTCAGCGCTCGAAGACGCCGGTCAGCCGGGCACGGCCCAGCACGGGTGCGGTGATCGCGGCCAGCGCTGCGCGGGGCCGGGCCGCTGATGGTCCGTCCAGGGGCTCCGACAGGGCGAACAGCTGGAAGACGTAGCGATGCGGCCCGTGGCCCTTGATGGGCGCGGGACCGTGGTAGCCCCGTCCGATCGTGGAACGGAGCACCCGCACCCCGGCAGCGGGCCGCCGCGCGTCGAGGGCGCCGGGGTCGAGGTGCCCGGCCGCCGGGTCGATCAGGGCGAGGCAGTGCACGGCCGGCTTGCTCAGGGGGACGTCGATGTCTTCGACGACCAGGAGGAGCTGGGCGGTGCCGGGAGGTGGCGGCGTCCAGGCCAGGTGGGGCGACCGGTCGTCGCCGCCGATGTTCTTCGCGCAGTTCTCCAGCGGCATGGCCTCGCCGTCGCCGAACTGACGGCTGGTGAGGACCAGCGGTTCAGGGCCTTGCAGGTTGGGCCGGTTCCACGCCAGGTGGGTCTCGCCGGCCCTGCGGTTGGTCAGGATTCGGCCGAGCAGTGTCATGACAGTTGTTTCTCCCGTGGTTGTTTGCTGATAACCGGGTTGGTGCCGCGCAAGAGGGACGCGATCGCGGCGAGGAAGGCGAGGGTGGCGCCGAAGGCGAACACGATGACCAGGCCGGAGTGGAAGGGGCCGGCGATCAGCGACGGGAAGAACTCGCGTCCGGTCAGGGTCTGTTGCTGCGCCGCGGTCAGGTGGGCCAGGGTGCCGCCGGGCTGGAGCAGGTGCTGGATCGGGTTGACGCCCAGCTGAGCGGCGAACAGCGACGAGACCGGGGGCAGGCTCCCGATCTGGGCCGCGACGCCGGCCGGTACACCCTGCTGCTGCAGTCCGCTGGTGAGCGTGTGCGGCAGGCTGCCGGCCAGTCCGGCGATCATGAGCGAGAAGAACAGCCCGATGGAGACGGCGGTGCCGGAGTTCTGGAAGGTCGCGCGCATGCCGGAGGCGACGCCGCGCGACCGCTCGGGCACGCTGCCCATGATCGAGGACGAGTTGGGGGAGGCGAACATGCCGCTGGAGATCCCGTTGAGCGCGATCAGCACGGCGAAGACCCAGTAGCTGAAGTTGATCGGCAGGAGCATCAGCCCGAGGAAGGTGGCGCCGAACAGCACCGCGCCGCCGGTGGCCAGGCCCCGCGAGCCGAGCCGGTCGGACAGGTAGCCGGAAACCGGGCCCGCGGCAAGGAATCCGGCGGTCAGCGGCAGCATGAAGATGCCTGCCCACAGCGGTGTGTCGCTGTAGTCGTAGCCGTGCAACGGAAGCCAGATGCCCTGCAGCCAGATGATCAGCACGAACTGCATCCCGCCGCGGCCGATCGCGATGGCCAGGCCCGCCAGGTTGCCGAAAGTGAAGGCCCGTAAGCGAAAGAGCGACAGCTGGATCATCGGCGCGGACACGCGGTTCTCGACGGCGACGAAGGCCGCCAGCAGGACCAGCCCGCCGGCGATCAGCCCGTCGACCACCGGGTTGGTCCAGCCCATGGTGTGCCCGCCGTAGGGCTGCAGGCCGAAGGTGACCGCGATCAGGACCGAGCTGAGGCCCACCGCGAAGGTGATGTTGCCCCACCAGTCGATCCGGCCGCCGCCGCGCCGGCCGGTCTCACGCAGGGTCCGGTAGGCCCAGATCGTGAAGAACAGCCCGACCGGCACGTTCACCCAGAACACCGCCCGCCAGTCCCACGCCGACAGCAGCCCGCCGGCGACCAGGCCGATGAACATCCCGGCCAGGCCGGCGACCTGGTTGATGCCCAGGGCGAAGCCGCGCTGCTCCCGGGGGAAGGCGTCGGTCAGGAGCGCGGCCGAGTTCGCGGTCAGCATCGAGCCGCCGACGGCCTGCAGCACGCGCCAGCCGATCAGCCACATCGCCCCGTGGCCGCCGTCGAAGGGGTCGAACGACAGCAGGATCGACGCGAGGGTGAAGACCGCGAACCCGGCGTTGTAGATCCGGACCCGGCCGTACATGTCCCCCAGCCGGCCCACCGTGACCACCAGGACGGCCTGGACCAGCCGGTAGCCCATGATCATCCACAGCAGGTAGGCGATGTTGCCCGGCGCCAGCGGGTCCAGGTCCACGCCCCGGAAGATCGCCGGCAGGGCGATCAGCACGATGGATCCGTCCAATGAGGACATGAAGACCGCGGCGGTCGTGTTCGTCAGCGCCGTCCACTTGTAACGGTCACCGGGCGCGCGAAGCGGGGCACGCGACTGCGGAGAATCCGTCATCAGCTTGCTCCCTCGAAGTCTCCGCTCGCGTCCGATGTTCTGGGGTCAGATGTTCTGGGCCAGCCGCTCCAGCAGCGGTGCGGCCGCCGCGAGCTGCTCCAGCTCCTTCGGGGTGAACGCGCCGCTGGTCAGGACCTGGGCGATGAGCTCGGTCCGCGCGTTGCGCTTGTTCTTCAGCGCCTGACGGCCGGCGTCGGTCACAGTCAGCACCACACGCCGGCCGTCGTCCGGGTCCGGGCCGCGCTCGACCAGGCCCTGGGCCCGCAACGAGCCGAGCGTCGCCCCCATGGCCTGTGCGGTGATCTGCGCTTCCCGGGCCAGCGCCGAAGAAGTGGTGGGGCCGGCGCGGTCCAGGCGGGACAGGGCGTGCCGCTCGGGCATCGTGAGCCCGCCGTCGATGGGCACCTGGCGCACCCGCCGCACCAGCACGCCGATGCCCGCCAGGAGGGCCGCGGCGACTCCGTCCGGGTCCAGGTCGTCGTTCATATACTAAGGTTAGCTTATCAACCTACCTTAGTAAATTCTCCCCCTCAGCCCGCCCGGATCAGCGACCGGGCGTCCATGCCCTCGACGAGCTCGTGCAGGTGTTTCGCGATCGCGGCCAGCGTGCTCCGGTATCGCTTGGTGGAGCTGCGCAATCCCTCGGCGGCCGTCTCGTCGTGCGGCGCCGTCGTGAGCAGCACACGGATGACACTGCCGTGCTCCTCGCGCGCCGCCCGGCTGGCCGAGGCCAGCACCTCCTGCGGGTCACGCAGCTCCGCCAGGCGCGTCAGGCTCTCCCGCAGGATCGGCGCCCCCTGGTCGACCAGGATCCGCAACAGGCCCTGCTTTCCGCCGGTGACCCCGGGCAACACCCAGGCGTCGGCGATCATGATCGCCGAACGGGCGGTTCCCGCATCGCCCACGCCACAGCCTGACGTGCGCGGAGCTACCGGCTCAGCGACTGGCGAGTTCGGCGAAGATCTCCACCAGCTCGGGCCGCTCGAACGGGCCGACGTGAGGCGCCGCGACGCTGCGCACGTCGGTCAGGTTGTCCGGGGTGAGGCGGTCGGCCTCGGCGATGAACCGGTCCTGCAGCGCCGGCGGGATCAGCCGGTCGCGGGTGAAACGCACGTACGTCCGGGGGATCCGGCCCCAGGTGTGCGCTTCGCCGCGAGCGTCGGCCAGCGGGATGCCGGCGGGCTCGTCCGGCTCGAGCAGGTTGAGCAGCCGGCCCATCGCCTCGTCGGTGAAGTCGCCGGCGAGGCACTGCCTGATGCCGTCGATCACCGACGGGTCGGCCGAGCGCCAGTTGATCCGGGCCACCCCCACGACCGCCGGATCGGCGACCATCGCCCGGGTCACCAGGGGCAGCAGGCTTTCGCGGTTCTCCGGCGTTTCGAGGTAGGCGGTCATGTTCGGCAGGTCGACGCAGCAGTACGCGGACAGGTACACGACCCGTTCGAGCAGTTCGGGGATGGCGTTGCCGACCCGGCTCAGCGTGACGCCGCCCTGGCTGGCGCCGGCCAGGATCACCGGCCCGTGGCGGCGGGCGCGGCGCACCACGTCGACAACGCGCTCGACGTAGTCGTCAACGGTGATCTTGGCGAGCGGCGACGGCTCGGTCGCCAGCCCCTCGACGTCCTGCGGCGCCTGGTAGGAGCGGGGGAAGAACCCTTCGGTGCCGTGCCCCGGCAGGTCGACGGCCACGCACCGGTGGCCCCGCAAGGTGAGTTCGGCGATCAGTCCCGAGCAGAAGTACGCCGAGGAATTGGTGCCGTGGACGAAAACCAGGGTCGGCGGCCGGCGGTCAGCGGTGGTGTCAGTCGTCATCGAGTTTCTCCCTTGTAGTGGTGGAATTCGTGGAATGGACCGAGCGGTCAACGGCGCGGTCGCCACATCGGCCACAGCGGCGGGCTGTCCGCCACGAGAACCGGCTCGCCGAGGTCTTCGAAGCCGTACCGCAGGTAGAGGGCGCGGCTCCGCGGTGAACTCGCCTCCAGGTACGCGGCGAGCCCGTCGGCGTCCGCCCGCGCCAGCCCGTGACGCAGCATGAGCGAACCGAGGCCGGCGCCCTGCCGTCCGCGCACCACCCCCATGCACGAGAGGTAGAGGTGCGGCTCACCGCGGGGATGCCGTTCGGCCAGCGCCTGCCCCAGGACCTGCAACCGCGCGCCGTTCTCGCCGAAAACTGAGCTGGGCGCGTCCTCTTCGAGGGCCTGGCCCGCGGCCAGCGCCAGCCACACCGAGGCGCCCTCGCCCATCAGGTAAGCCTCAACGGCGGCGCTGTCCAGCAGCTGCCCGTAGAAATGGGCCTGGAGACGACCGCGTTCCGCCGACGCCGGGAAAAGCCAGCAGGCGACCGGATCGTTCATGAATGCCTCGACGAGGACGTCCGACACCGCCTGCCGGTCCGCGTCATTCGTCTGCCGCACGAGTGCGTACGGTGTATCTTCGACCATGCGTACACCGTATCTAAGCGACGCCCGGATTCCCCTTAAATCCGCCGGTCAACCAGATAAAGTGTACTAGCCACGCGGAGAGTGAACTAGTACATTGCCAGCGCACCAGCAGATCGGAGAGCACCCCATGCCTTCCCCGGCGCAGCGCCCGGACCCGCCGTACCTGCGAATCGTCGAGGAGATCCGCGGCCGCATCCTGAGCGGCGAGCTGCGGCCGGGCGACCGGATCCCGTCCGTCCGGCAGGTCGCCCAGCGCTGGGGCGTCGCGGTGGCGACCGCGACCAGGGCGATGGCCACTCTCCGCGACGATGGGCTGATCGAAGCGACCGTCGGTTCCGGCACGGTGGTGAGCAGGCACCCGAGCCGCAAGCCCCCGGCCGCGCCGCAGCGGGCCGGCGCGCCCAAGCCGCTGGGCAAGCAACCCCTGAGCCGGAACCACGTTCTCCGTGCCGCCATGACGATCGCCGACGTCGAAGGACTCGACGCCGTGTCGATGCGGCGGCTGGCAGCCGACCTCGGCGTCGGTCCGATGTCGCTTTACCGGCACGTGGCGAACAAGGACGAGCTGGTGACGCAGATGGCCGACGAAGCGTTCGGCGAAGCCGAGTTACCCGCCGCAGGACCGGACGGGTGGCGGGCGAAGCTCGAACTGATCGCCCGCTGTCAATGGGAGCTGTGCCGTCGGCATCTCTGGCTGCCCCGGGCCGTCTCCTTCACCCGCCCGGCGCTCGTGCCCACCATGATGGCGCACACCGAATGGACCCTGCGCGCGCTCGACGGGCTCGGCCTGCCCATGGCGACCCGGACCCGCGAAGCGCTCACGCTTCACGGACTGGTCATCACCGTCGCACTGTCCATGGCGGCCGAGATCGAGTCGGAGCAGGAAACCGGGGTGACGCTCGACGGGTGGCGGCTGGCCCAGCGCCGGCGCGCCGACCGGCTCCTCGACAGCGGACGGTTTCCCTTGCTGGCCACGATCCCGGCGGAAACGGCGTCCGACCTCAATGGACTGTTCGAGTACGGCCTCGCCCGCCATCTCGACGGTTTCGCCGCCCTGATCGGGAATCCGGCCTGACGCCCGCGGTCACCCCGTCGCGATGGCCGGATCGCTGGTCGACGCCTTCCCGGTCTCGACGTGGCCGGAGAAGCGGCGGACGTAAGCCTCGTCGGTGTCGATCGCCACGGTGATGTCGTACCACTGGTTCGCCTGGCTGACGCCCCAGTCGGGCACGGTCTGGGACGTGCCGGCCGCGACGTTGTAGGCGTAGCTCTTGGACGGGTCGTAGGCGTCGGTCCCGACGAATTGAACGGGCCCGCTGCTGGGATTGACGAAGGTGAGGGTGACGTGGCCGCTCGTGGCGTCGTCCCGGGCGACGACCTCCGGCCCCACCTTGCCGACGGTGCCGCCCAGTTCGCGCAGCCAGCCGTTCGGGCCGAAGATCGAGAGCTGGAACGCCGCGTCGTCTCCGCCCTGCAGGGCCCAGCTGTCGGTCTCGGACGCGCCCGCGCCGACGGTGTACACCCACGGCGTGTCCTTGCGGATCTTCGACGTGATGTAGAAGGCCGCCCCGGCCTCACCGGAGTTGACGAAGGTCAGGTACATACGGCCGTCCTTCGCCTCGTAGTCGACGGCGAGGGCGTACGGCAGCGGGCGGGCCTTGCGCAAACCGCTTTCCTGCTGGGGAAGCGACCCGTCGGCAGGCGGCACCGGGGTGTAGACGGGCGGCGTGCTGTGGTCGGCAGGGGGCGCGTAACCGCCGGTGTCGGGCAGGCCGGGGACCGTGCTGTTCGCCCCGGTGAAGTCGAACGCGCGGGTCAGGTCACCGCACACCGCGCGCCGCCACGGCGAAACGTTCGGGCTGCGCACGCCGAAGCGCTGTTCGATGAACTGGATGACCGAGGTGTGGTCGAAGGTCTGGGAGCAGACCCAGCCGCCCACGCTCCACGGGGACAGCGCCAGCAGCGGAACCCGCGGCCCTAGCCCGTACGGGTTGTCCTTGCCGTAGTCGGCCGAGGCACCACCCTGGTAGACCTCGTTCGTGGTGTCCGCAGTGGACAGTCCCCAGTTCGCGTTCAGCGGCGGGAACGGCGGCACGACGTGGTCGAAGAAGCCGTCGTTCTCGTCGTAGGTGATCAGGAAGACCGTCTTGCTCCACACCTCCGGGTTCGAGGTGAGCGCGTCGAGGATCCCCGAGATGTACCAGGCGCCGTAGTTGGCCGGCCAGGACGGGTGCTCGCAGTAGGCCTCGGGCGCGGCGATCCAGGACACCGACGGCAGGCTGCCCGACTGCACGTCCGCCCGCAGGTGGTCGAACAGGCCGTCGCCGTTCTCCACGCGGGTGCCGGTGCGGGCCTTGTCGTAAAGCGGGTCACCGGCCTGGGTGTTCTGGTACTGCTTGAAATACAGCAGCGAATTGTCGCCGTAGTTGCCGATGTACGGGTCGTCCGTCGTCCAGCCCCAGCCGTGCTCGAGGTCCAAGCCGTGGCCCGCGTCCTGGTAGACCTTCCACGAGATCCCGGCCTGCTCCAGCACTTCCGGGAACGTCGACCAGCCGTAGCCCGCCTCCTCGTTCCCGAGCACCGGCCCGCCGCCCGAACCGTCGTTGCCCACCCACCCGGAATACAGGTAATAACGGTTGGGATCGGTGGAGGTCATCAGCGAACAATGGTAGGCGTCGCACACGGTGAACGCGTCGGCGAGCGCGTAGTGGAAAGGAATGTCCCGCCGGTCCAGGTAAGCCATCGTCGGCGGGCTCTTCGCGGGGACCCACCCGTTCCAGGCGCCCCGGGCCCACGCGTTGTGCGTTCCGTTCCAGTCGTGGTTCAGGTCGTTGAAGAACGTCAGGCCGAGATTGTCCTCGTCGGGCCGGAACGGCAGGGTCACCTGCCCGCCGGAATCGGGCTGGTGCCAGACGGACTGGCCGCCCGGCAGGTAGACCGGCCGCGGGTCGCCGAAGCCGCGAACCCCGTTCATCGTGCCGAAGTAATGGTCGAACGACCGGTTCTCCTGCATCAGGACGACGATGTGCTCCACGTCGGCGAGCGTGCCGCTCCGGATCGCGGCCGGAATCGACGCCGCGCGGGCGATGCTCGGTATCGCCGAGGTCGCGGCCGTGGCCGCGGCGAGCTGGAGGAATCTGCGGCGATTGACTGCTGACATCGTTGTCTCCTCGCTGCCGCCGACCGCGAGATCCGTTGTCTCCCAACCGGGTTGCAAACGTCGAAAGGATGCGGTGGACGCCCGCGCCGTGTCAACCGACGATCGGCCCTACCGTGGGCCGGAAGGACTTCCGGGCATCCGGTCGTGCCCGAACGGACGCCCCGCGCGCCGGCGGTGGCTGCCCACCGCCGGCGCGCGGGATCACCGGCGGTATTTGGCGGCGACCTGTTCGGCGAGTTCCTGGGAGCGCTGCAGTGCTTCCTTGGCCGAAAGGTCACCGGCGATCGCGGAGCTGAACAACTGCGAGGTCTTGTTGCCGAGGTCCTGGAACTCCGGCACGTCGACGAACTGGATCCCCGGCGTCGGCCGGGGCTGGACCCCCGGTTTCAGCGGATTGACCGATTCGATGGCGAGTTCGGTCGGGCTCGCGAACGCCCCCGAATCCGCCAGGTACTGCGGGTCGGCGTAGGTCGACTTGCGCTTGCCCGCCGGCACCTTCGCCCCGCCCAGCAGCTGGGCGGCCAGCTGCTCGTACTTCTTGCCCGAGGCCCAGGAGATGAACTTCCAGGCCGCGTCCTGGTGTTTGCTCGCCCGCTCCATGCCCCACGCCCACGCGTAGAGCCAGCCCGAGGAGCTGGTGTTCGTCACCGGCGCGGAGAGGTAGCCGACCTTGCCCCGGACCAGGCTGTTCGGGGCTTCGAGCTGGGTGGCGCCCGCGGTCGAGTCGTACCACATCGCGACCTTTCCCTGCAGCATCGCGTCGAGGCATTCCGCGTAACCGGAGTTGGCGGCGTTGTCCTCCCCGTGGTCGTGCGCCAGGTTGATGTAGAACTTCGCGGCGGCGCTGAATTCGGGCGAGTCGACGGTCGCCCGCCAGTCCTGGCTGAACCAGGCGCCGCCGAAGGTGTTCACCACCGTGGTCATCGGCGCGATCATCTCGCCCCAGCCCGGCTGGCCGCGCAGGCAGATGCCCCGCATGCCCTTGTCCGGCTGGTCGGCCGCGGCCGCCGCGTCGGCGACCTGCTGCCAGGTCGGGGTGGCCGGCAGCTTGATCCCGAGCTGGTTCAGCACGTCCAGCCGGTACATCAGGAACGACGACTCGCCGTAGAACGGCTCGGCGTAGACCTTGCCGTCGTCCCCGGTGAGCGAAGACCGGATGGAATCGATGATGTCATCCTGGTCGAAATCCGCGTCGTCGGCGGCGTAGTCCGACAGCGGCGAAAGCAGGTTCTGCCGGGCGAACAACGGCGCCTCGAAGTTGCTGATCGAGGCGATGTCGTACCGGCCGGCCTGGGCGGTGAACTCTTTCGTCACCTCGTCGCGCAGCTGGTTCTCCGGCCGCAGGGTGAAATTGACCTTGATGCCGGTGTCCCGGGTGAAGACGTTCGCGGTGAGCTGCTGAAGCTCGACCATCTGCGGATTGTTGACCATCAGCACGTTGATGGTCTCGTCCTGCTGCTGCGTCCCGCAGGCCTGAGCGCCCAAGAGCACCACGGCCGACGAAAGAATGAGGAGAACCCTGCCACGACGCACACTCTCGACCATCCAGCCGTTCCTCCCACCTCATGGGCGCGGCCCCGATCTCCAGCGATCGCGGAATCACTGGAAAGGGTGGCGGCGTCGTCACCATCGGTACGTGTGAACGACGGAAGCTACCCGACCTAACCCGATCAGGCGAGCTGAACGGCGCATTGGGGCAAGTAGCCGTCACGAGCTGACGCGAACGGCACGGTTCGGCCGGGCACTCTCGCCGCGGCCGGCCGGCCGGCCGGACCCGGAACCGGTTCCTCCACTCCGCCCGGGTGACGGCCCGCGGCAGGAAGCCGCTCATTCGCGACGCCTTGCCGGAACCGTGCCCCGGACGGGGTGAACGCCGTCCCCTGAAAATGCGCGGGCGATCACCGGTGAATAAGGGTGAACCGATTTCCTCGCCCAGTCGGGGGTATTCCGGCCGTACAGTTGCGCCCGATGGGCTGAATGAGGCAAGAATCGGACTCATGCGCGCAAGGCGGTTCGCCTCGATCTCAGCCAGTGTCGCCGCCGCCGTGTGCGTGGTGGCCATTGTGGCCTCTCCCGGCGCGGCCGCCGCGCCGTTGCCGGGCGGGCTCGGCCCGTGCCTGGGAAGCGCGTGTCCCCATCCTTATCCACCAGTGAACAATGGCTCGTTCGCCGGCCGGGACGAAGGCATCAACGTTTTCGTCGGCGGTGACTTCCGGGTGGGTGGCGCGGCCGCGGAAGCCGAAGGAAAACTGGTGGCACTCGGCGATTTCGGGATGGCGAAGCGACCTGGTGTGTCCTCTGTGTACAACATCGGCATCGTGGGCGCCGGTTCGCGGGTGCCGCCGCCCGACGGGTCGGATTTCCTGACCACCGGCGGCAACGTGACCATCGCCCCGGGGCAGCGGCTGCTCGCCGAAGACGGGGTCGTCCGGCACGCGGGAACCCTGACCGGGACCGTCAACGGCACGACGGTGGCCGACCCGGACGCGGCCAAGCCCTACCGCGACCTGCGCGCCCAGCTGAGCCAGGCCAGTAACTGCTACGCGCACCCGGACTCCGGCCCGCGGCCCGCCACGGGCACGGCCCGCAACGAGGGGTACCGGACGCTGTTCACCGGCGACGGGAAGTCCCCGCTGCAGGTGTTCACTGTGGACTTCGACCTGACCGGGGCCGGCGGCGGAATGCAGGGCATCGAATTCCAGGACATCCCGGCCGGGGCGACCGTGCTGGTCAACCTGACCGGTGCCGCCCGCACGATCAACACCTACAGCGGCGACCCCGGCGACCAGGACCAGCTGAACACACTGCGGGAACAGCTCCTGTGGAACTTCCCGGACGCCACCAGCGTGCGGATCGCCGGGGGCGCGCAGTTCCAGGGCAGCGTGCTGGTCGGCAACCCGGGCAGCCTCTCGACGATCACCGCGTCCGGGATGAACGGCCGCTTCTTCACCACCGGCTCCCTGCTGCACACCTCGGAGGCCACCGGCGGCGGCGGGCAGGAACTCCACGCCTACCCGTTCGACGGCGACCTGCCCGACTGCACCACGGCGCCGACCACGACTCCCACGACCTCGACCTCAAGCAGCACGACCTCCAGCAGCACGACGAGCAGCCCCACCACGAGCACGACACCGACCAGCTCGACGACTCCGACGAGCAGCACGAGCACCACCACCAGCACGACCCCGACGACAAGCACCACGTCGTCCACTCCGACGTCCAGCACCACATCCAGCACGAGCACGACCAGCACGACGCCGACCACCAGCACCTCGTCCGCGACATCAAGCACCACGTCCAGCGCGACGCCGACCACGAACCCCACGTCCACGGCACCAAGCACCACATCCAGCACCACCACCCCCGGCCCAGGCGTGACCACCGGCACCACACCGGACCACCCGGTGGGCCCCGGAACCGGTCCGGGCGGCGGCCCCTCCGGCGACAAACCGCTGGCCTCGACCGGATCCGACCTCCGCGGCACGCTGACCGTCGGGGCTTTCCTGCTCACCCTCGGCGGCGCACTGGTGGCGTTGACAATCCGGCGTAAACGCCGCGAATCCTGATTCGCCCAGGCGGCAGCCCCCCAATCCGCTGAGGGACTGCTGTAATGGCCTGATGAACCCGACGATTCGCCAGAATCTGGATGACATTCACGGGCCGGACAAAGCGGCCCAGAACCGCGCGTACGAGGCCGTCATCGCGGCCACGGACAGCTCCGTCGAGTGGGCGTACGACGTCTGGGACGAGGTCGTCACCGACTTGCGGCACAAGGACAATCACGTCCGCGCGATCGCTGCCCAGCTGCTGTGCAATCTGGCGAAGAGCGACCCGGAAGTGCGCATTACCTCCGACTTCCCGGCACTACTGAACGTGACCCGAGACGAGCGATTCGTGACAGCTCGTCACTGTCTCCAGTCACTGTGGAAGGTCGGCGTCGCCGGTCCGCCCCAGCAGAAAATCTGGCGCGAAGGCGTAGTCCTGCGCTTCACCGAATGTCGGACGGAGAAGAATTGGTCGTTGATTCGCTACGACATTCTCCAGAGCATGCGCAACGTCTACGACGTCACCCCGGACGACGGGATACGCACCGCGGCCCAAGAGCTGATCGACAGCGAAACCGACGACAAGTACCGCAAGAAGTACGCCAAGCCGTGGAAGGACGTCTGACCACCAGGCCGGGTCAGGGCTGGTGGTCAGGCCAACGACGAGGCGAGCTTGATCCAACGGTCGAGCAGCCCGGCGGCGGCACCGCTGTCCACGGCGGCACGCGCCCGGTCCAGGCCGTCGGCGAAGGCGTCCTCGAAGGACGTCACACCCCCGCCGATCCCGCTGTGGGCGGCCAGGCCGCCGGCGGCGTTCGCGAGGACGGCGTCGCGCGCGGCTCCGGGCGCGCCGCTGAGCACGGTGTGGACGGCCTTCGCGTTGTACGCGGCGTCGCCGCCACGCAGCCCGTCCGGCTGTGGGCGGGCCAGGCCGAAGCGGACGGTGTCGAACGTGGTCCTGCGCACGTCACCGTCGGCAGAGGTCATCCACACATCGGTGGGCGCGGCGGTGGTGATCTCGTCCAGGCCGTCGTGGCCGTGCACCACCAGCGCGCTCGCGCCACGTTCGGCCAGCACGGCGGCCAGGACGGGGGCGAGCTGGACGTTGGAGCAGCCGACCAGCGCGGCACCGGGGCGGGCGGGGTTGGTCAGCGGCGCGAGGTAGTTGATCGCGGTGGGCACGCCGAGGATGCGCCGGACCGGGGCCGCGTGTCTGAGGCCCAGGTGGAAGGCCGGGGCGAAGGTGAAGCCGATCCCGAGGTCGGTGACGCACCGGGCGACCTGCCCGGCGCTCAGCGTCAGCGGCAGGCCGAGGGCTTCCAGGACATCGGCGGAGCCGCTCTTGGACGAGACCGAGCGTCCGCCGTGCTTCACCACCGGAGCACCGGCGGCGGCCGTGACGATCGCGGCCATGGTGGAGATGTTCACCGTATGCGCGCCATCGCCACCGGTGCCGACGATGTCGACGACGCCGGACCCGTCGACCGGCAACGGCACCACCCGCGCCATCAGGGCATCGAGCAGGCCGCTGATCTCCGCGGCGGTCTCCCCCTTGGCGCGCAGCGCGACCAGCAGCCCCGCGAAGGCGACCGGCTCGTGGGCGTCGTTCATGACCTCGCCCATGGCCCACCGGGTGTCGTCCGCGGTCAGGTCCTCACCGCGCAGGAGCGTGGCGAGAAGCTGGGGCCAGGTGCGGACGGGTGCGGTCACGGCGGTCCCCTCGATGCGGCCCCGGATCGCAGGCCGGGCCGGGCGTGTCTGCTTCGGACGCCCGAGCATAACGAGTGGCGGCCCCGTCACCGGCCTGGGTGCGCGGCCGCCGGCACCGCAGAACAGTGCCCGCTCGGAGTCACCCCGATCATCCACAATGGACACAATGGCGCTCGCCGGATCCGGCGAGCCGGTGACCACGTTTTCCTTAGCCGCTTGACGAATCCCCCGTCGCCACGCGGCCGGTTTCGGCAGACTGGCCGCATGACAAGTCTGACCGGCGAACTCGTGGTCGATGCCCATGCCCCGCAGGCCCCGGCGCTCGCCCCGGACGGGCGCCGCCTTTGCTACGTCCTGACCCCCACCAGCCGGACCGGCGACCACCTCGACACCGAGCTGTGGCTCGCCGAAACCGACGTCGGCACGGCCGCCGCACCACGCCGGCTGACCACCGGCACCGCGACGGAATCCCAGCCACGCTGGTCCCCGGACTCGGCCGCGGTGTTCTTCCTCTCCGACCAGGCCCAGCGCGGCACCCCGCAGTTGCACCGGTTCACCGTCGCCGACGGCACGGTGACCACGCTGACCGGCTGGCGCGCCGGCCTCACCGGCCACCTCCCCCTCACCGACCCCAACCTGATCGCGCTGCTCGCGGAGCCCGAACCCACCGAGGAGGACGCGCGCCGCGCCCAGGACCGGGACGACGCCATCGTTGTCGGCGAGCGAGAAGCCCGCGCCCGGTTACGCCTGCTCGACCTGCGCACCGGCCAGGTGACGACTCCCGAGGTGTTCGCCGATCGGCACGTCGTCGAGCTGCGGCAACGCCCGGACGGCGGCCCGCTCGCCGTGCTCACCCAGTCCGGCGCTGACAACGACTACGGCCCGCGCACCGTCGAACTGCACCTGTTCGACCCGGTCACCGGCGCGGGCGAGGACCTCGGGCCGGTCGAGGCGACAGCCGGTTCGCTGGCCTGGTGGCTGGCCGATGACGGCTGGCATCTCGGCTACGTCGCCCTCACCCCGCCGGTGCTCCAGGCCGGCACCGCGGTCTTCGACCTGGCCCTGGACACCCGCGTCCGCCGTAACCGCACCGCCGGCCTGCCGATGTGCCCGGCCGAACTGCACCAGACCGACGCGGCCCCCTTGGTCCTGTTCGCCGACGGGCTCGACACCACCCTGGCCCGGCTCGATCCCGACGGCCCGGTCGCGCTGGCCCGGCACCCCGGCCGCCTCGACGGCCTCACCGCCACCCCGGCCGGCGACCGGATCGCGGTCCTCGCCGGTACCCGCTACCAGCCCGCGAACGTCCACATAGGACCGCCGGCAGGTCCGCTGCGCCGGCTCACCGACACCCGCCCGGAACTGCACGACGTCACCTTCGGCACCCAGCAACCATTGTCGTACCGCGCCGCCGACGGCCTTGACCTGGACGGCCTGCTCGTCCTGCCCGCCGGGAAAACCGCGTCCGACGGCCCGTTTCCACTGGTCACCGTCCCGCACGGCGGCCCGTACGGCCGTTACACCGACAATTGCCAGCTGTCCTGGGCTCTCAGCGCGCAATGGCTGGCCACCGCCGGTTACGCGGTGTTCCTGCCCAACCCGCGCGGCGGCGAGGGCCATGGCCACGAGTTCGCGGCCGGCGTGGCCGGCCGGGTCGGCCAGGAGGAGTGGACGGACGTCGAGAGCGGCATCGACCTGCTCATCGCCGAGGGCGTCGCCGACCCGGACCGGCTGGGCATCGCCGGCTGGAGCCACGGCGGGTTCATGGCGGCCTGGGCCGTCGGGCAGACCGGCCGGTTCCGCGCCGCGCTGGTGGGAGCCGGTATCGCCGACTGGGGCATGCTCGTCGCGACCGGCGAGTACGGCCAGTTCGAGGCCGCGCTCGGCGGCAGCAGCGGCTGGTCCGGCACCGGCCCGCACCCGCACGACGCCGTCAGCCCGATCTCCTTCGCCGCCCGCATCCGCACCCCGGTGCTCATCCTGCACGGCGCCGAGGACACCAATGTGCCCATCAGCCAGGCCGAATACCTCCACCGCGCCCTTCGCCACTTCGGCGCCGAGCACGAGTACGTGATCTACCCGAGGGAGAACCACTCCATCCGGGAGCGTAACCACCAGCTCGACGTGCTGCGCCGTACCCGCGCCTGGTTCGACCGCTGGCTCCAGCCCTGACGCCGACCTGCGGAAAGGCGCGTCGCGGGGCCTGGCCGCATCCCCCGCGCGGGGGTTCGTGCTCAGCGCGCACGTCATACGTCCACGCGGCGGAGGTTCCACCGGCGTACCCGGTCGCGTCGTCGTCGCGCGGGCGGGTGCGGGGATGAGGCGCCGGGCCCGCGTAGGGGGCGGGCCCGGCGCCAACCCCCATCCCTGCCGGTGTACGAACGGGCAGCCGACGTCCGGATCGGCAACCCCTCGGGCGATCGGGCGTCTGGTCCAGTGAGTAGTTTGACGGGGAAAAGATCACGAAGAAGGGACGACAGTGGTGAAGCTGCGACAGGCAGGCGGGCGGGCGATTCTGCTCGCGACGGGGGCGCTCGCCGTGGCGGCGGTGGCCGCTTGCGGGGGAGGCAGCCAGACGGCGTCGGGCAGCTCTGCCGGCTCCACGCCCGCTGCGGCCCCGGAGACCAGCCAGGACCCGGCCGGAGCAGCCGGCGGGGGCCAGCCGGCCACCGCGAACGCGCCCCACAAGAGCGGCGCGTGCCGGGCCGCCGACCTGAAGGCCGCCTTGGGCCCGAAGCAGGAGGTGCCCACGGACGAGCAGGGTCAGCTCGGCGCCGCCGGCACGCACTACTCGGTCAACCTCGTGTGGACCAACAAATCCGGCCAGGCGTGCACCATGCAGGGCTTCGGCGGGGTCGACGTGGCCGGCCCGGACCAGGGAGCGGCCGGCCGCCCGACGTACTCGCTGCCCCGCGCGGCCCTCACCCCGGACACGGTCAAGCTCGCGGCGGGCGGGACCGCGCACACCACGATCCGGTACATCGACCCGAGCGGCTCCCAGCCCGGCGCCGCTCAGCTGTGGACACCGACCCACCTGTCGGTGACTCCGCCGGACGAGACCACCCACATCTCCGTCCCGTGGACGGCCGGCACGCCGTTCTACCAGGACGCGGCGGACGGCGCCGTCGCCGCCAGCATCTCCCCCGTCCTCGGCGGCTCCTGAGCCAGGCGCACGAAACCAGCTCCGGGTCAGTGCCGGCCCAGCGTCGCGATCAGTCCACTGTAGATCCAGAACATCGGCTTCGGCCGGTAGTCGTCGGTCATCAGGCCGAAGTTGTCGAACGCGCTGGCGGACCCGGTGACGTCGTCCCGCAGGTCGAACATTTCGTAGCTGACCACGTTGTCGACCGTCCGATCCCGGTCCACGGCCAGGATTTCGGTGGTCAGCGCCTGCGCCTGGCGGGCCGGGCCGCGCTCGGCGGTGTCGGTGGACCAGCCGCTCTCCGAAACCCGGATCGGCACGTCCGCGCCGAGGCCGGCGATCGGCATCTCCTCGGTGCGCACCACCCGCAGGGTCTGGTCGATGAACCCGGCCAGGTCCGGGACGTCCGGGACGCCGGGCAGCCCGGAGCCCGGGTAGAGGTCGACCCCGACGAACCCGACCGAGCCGGCGAACTCCGCGCCCCCGAGCTTGGCCAGGTCCTGCCAGAACGCGGTGAACGGCTGGGTGAAGGCGACCTCGTCGAACCCGATCCGCAGCCGGTCGAACCGCTCCCGCACGGCCGCCTGCTTGGCGGCGATCACACCCTGCACCAGCGCGGCGTCCCCGTTGGGCTGCGGCAGCACGTTCTGTTCCAGCGTCACCGAAATCGTGTCGGTGACCGGGCCGTAACGCTGGACGTCCTGCCGCACGCACGCCAGCCAGTCCGGCAGGCTCTCACCCGCGTAGCTGATCACCAGGTCGAGCCGCCGTCCCGGGGTGAGCAGCGGCATCTCGGCGTCGGGGAACGGGCTGCCGCAGCCGACGTAGTCGCGCAGCAGGAACGGCGAGTGCCCGGACTGCACTGTGGACAGTGCCGCGCCGATCTTCGCCGGGTCGTCGGGCTTGCCGGTGGTGGAGCCCCCGCCCGCGTAACCGCCGGGATAGATGCCGAAGGTCAGCGGCGGCACCGTCCGCGGCGCCGCGCTCGCGGCCCCGGGTGCCACCACGAGCACCCCGGCCGTGACCACGGCCACCGCTACCATTGTCAAGCTGCGTAATGGTTTCATGGCCTGAGTATCGGTAGCCGCGAGGGACGGCCGGGGTGACGGATGTCATTGCCGGACCACGGCATCCGTCAGGCTCGCCGCGGCCGGGCGGGCTACTTGCGGCTCGCCGTGTAGTTCCGGAACAGCAGGTAGGTGTCGACGATGTCCGAGGACGCGCTCTGCACCGACCGGTAGATGCCCCACTTGGGACGCACGTAGTCGCCCTGGTCGGGGATGTTCACCTCGGTCATGCTGCCCTGCGCGGCGATCGGGGCGGTGCTACCGGCGCCGTCGCGGATGAGGAAGGCCGCGGTGCCCTTGGCGCCGATCGTCAGCGTCCACTGCACGCTGACCCACTTGTCCCGCAACGGGGCCAGCTCGGCCGACGCGATGCTGGGCGAGCCGGAGTTGGCGTAGGCCCGCGCCGAGATGAGTTCCTTGCCGCCGCTCCGGGTCAGGTCCAGCGTCACCCACGGCCCCGCGTTGGTCGAGGGCGTTTTGGTCTGGAAGATGTGCGTGAACTTGCTCGTGCCGTGCAGGGTGGACGGCAGGTACATGTCGTAGGCGATGGTCCAGGTCTCGCCGTCGTGCATCTTGAGCGCGGTGCCGTCCTGCACCATGCCCTTGACCTCGGTGCGCTGCCGGTCGCCGCCGCCGGTGGTGTCCCGGTCGTCGCGCCAGATGGCGAACCGGTAATGGTCACCCTCGGCGTAGACGTACTTGCGGTTCGGGTGGAGGTGGCCCCGGTCGGCCTCGACGCCCTCGAAGGCCTTCAGGCCGTCGGTGGCCGGCACCGGATGCCACAGCGCGGCCGCCTTCGGCGGGCGAGGTGCCGTGGCCGCGCCGGCCGGCTGCCCGAGCACGGCGGGCACGGCGACCGCGGCGACGGCCAGTGAGCGGAGCGCGGTCCGGCGGGGGAACGCGCGGGAAAACGGGGAGTCCGACATGTCGGTGTGTCCTTCCTGGCTGCGGTGCGCAGGGGGTACACATCGGGCGGCGGGCGGAACCGGCCCGGCGACCGGAACATCCGATGTCTTACGCTACGACGGTAGGGCCGAGCAGCCGGCCGTGTCAACGCGCCAACCCGGCGACCCAGGCCGCGCCGCCGAGCGGCGAAGCACGCCGGGCTGCCATCCGGCCTTGGATTTCTGTTCTCCAGCAAGGGATTCCATGACGTTTTGGCCAGACAAGACCACCATCACCCCGTAACGGGACCCGGCACGGATCGAGCGCCGGAACGAGTGGACGGGCAGCCAGGTGATCGGACCCCCGCCCGGCGGGAACCGGGACTTGGGAGACCTGGTCGCCAGACTTCGAAGACCGCGTCACCCGCGTCCGGAGTCACCACAAAAGCACTACCCAGAGCAGTGCCGGGTAACTTTGGGTGACAACCAGCGTGGTGTGGAGACGCCCGCCCACGAGTCACTAACGTAGGGATCCGCAGTACCGGCGCCGCGATCTCAGGGAGTAGTCAACCGTGTCCGATTCGTTCGTCCACCTGCATGTGCACACCGAATACTCCATGCTGGACGGCGCGGCCAAGGTCAAGCCCCTGCTCGCCGAGGCCGAGCGGCTGGAGATGCCGGCGATCGCGATGACCGACCACGGGACGATGTCCGCGGCCGCCGAGTTCTACCGGGTCGCGAAGAAGAGCCCGGTCAAGCCGATCATCGGGGTCGAGGCCTACGTGGCGCCGGAGAGCCGGTTCCACAAGAAGCCGGTGTTCTGGGGGCAGCGCAACCAGCGCGGGTCGGACGAGTTCGGTGAGGGCGGCGACGTCTCCGGCGCGGGCTCGTACACGCACATGACGATGTGGGCGCGCAACTCCGACGGCCTGCGGAACCTGCTCCGGATGTCCTCGCTGGCGTCGTTCGAGGGCTACTACCGCAAGCCGCGCATGGACCGCGACCTGCTGGTCGAGCACCACGAAGGCATCATGGCCACCACCGGCTGCCCGTCCGGCGAAGTGCAGACGCGGCTGCGGCTGGGCCAGCGTGAGCAGGCGATCCAGGCGGCATCGGACTACAAGGACCTCTTCGGCGCGGACAACTTCTTCCTCGAGCTGATGGACCACGGCCTGCCGATCGAGCGGTCGGTGCGCGAGGGCCTGCTCGAGATCGGCCGGCTGCTCGACCTGAAGCCGGTGGCGACCAACGACTCGCACTACGTCACCCAGGACCAGGCCGAAGCGCACTCGGCGCTGCTGTGCGTGCAGGCGGGCAAGACCCTCAACGACCCGACCCGGTTCAAGTTCGACGGCGACGGCTATTACCTCAAGTCGGCCGACGCGATGCGGGAGTACTGGGACAAGGAGGTCCCGGGCGCCGCGGACAACACCCTGCTGATCGCCGAGCGGGTCGAGTCCTACGCCGACGTGTTCGACTTCAAGGACCGGATGCCGCGGTTCCCGGTGCCCGAGGGCAAGACCGAGGACGACCTGCTGCGCGAAGAGGTCGACAAGTTCGTCCCGAGCCGGTTCCCGGGCGGCCTGAACCAGGAGTACAAGGACCGGATCGACCGTGAGCTGGGCATCATGGCGAAGATGGGCTTCTCGGCCTACTTCCTCGTGGTCGGCGACCTGGTGCGGTGGGCGAAGAACGAGAAGATCCGGGTCGGCCCCGGCCGTGGCTCGGCCACCGGTTCGCTGGTCGCCTTCATCCTGCACATCACCGACCTCGACCCGATCGAGCACAGCCTGCTGTTCGAACGGTTCCTCAACCCCGAGCGCGTCAGCCCGCCCGACATCGACCTCGACTTCGACGACCGCCGCCGCGGCGAGGTCCTGCAGTACACGATCGAAAAGTGGGGCGCGGAGAACGTCGCCCAGGTCATCACCTTCGGCACGATCAAGACCAAGGCCGCGATCAAGGACTCGGCGCGGGTGCACTTCGGGCAGCCCGGCTTCTCCATCGCCGACCGGATCACCAAGGCTCTGCCCCCGCCCATCGCGGCGCAGGACATCCCGCTCTCGGGCATCTTCGACCCCCAGCACGAGCGGTACAAGGAAGCGACCGAAGTCCGCACCCTGACCGACACCGACCCCGAGGTCTCCCAGATCATGGGCACCGCCCGGGGCCTCGAAGGGCTGATCCGCAACGCCGGCGTGCACGCCTGCGCGGTCATCCTCTCGTCCGAGCCGCTGCTGGACGTGATCCCGCTGTGGCGGCGCGACGACGGCTCCACCATCACCGGCTTCGACTACCCCTCGTGTGAAGACATGGGGCTGCTGAAGATGGACTTCCTGGGTCTGTCGACGCTGACCATCATCGAGGACACCGTCCGCGCGGTGAAGGAGAACCACGGCCGGGACATCGACCTCGCCACCCTCGAGCTCGACGACAAGAAGACGTACGAGCTGCTGGCCAGGGGTGACACCCTCGGCGTGTTCCAGCTGGACGGCGCGGCCATGCGGAGCCTGCTGCGCGCGATGGCGCCCACCCACTTCGGTGACATCGCCGCGGTCCTCGCGCTCTACCGGCCGGGTCCGATGGCCGCGAACGCGCACACCGACTACGCCGAGCGCTCGAACGGACGGCAGCGGATCACCCCGATCCACCCCGACCTGAAGGACGCGCTCGAGCCGATCCTCGGCGAGACCTACCACCTGCTGGTCTACCAAGAGCAGGTCATGGCCATCGCGCAGCAGCTCGCCGGCTACAGCCTCGGCGGCGCCGACCTGCTCCGCCGCGCGATGGGTAAGAAGAAGAAAGAGATCATCGAGAAGGAGTTCGAGCAGTTCCGCGCCGGCATGCTCGGCAAGGGCTTCTCCGAACAGGCGTGCCAGACGCTCTGGGACGTCATGCTCCCGTTCGCCGGGTACGCGTTCAACAAGTCCCACACCGCCGGTTACGGGCTGGTGTCGTACTGGACCGCCTACCTCAAGGCCAACTACCCGGCCGAGTTCATGGCGGCCCAGCTGACCTCCAACGGCGACAACAAGGACAAGTCCGCGATCTACCTCGCGGAGTGCCGCCGGATGGGCATCAAGGTCCTGCCGCCGTGCGTGAACCAGTCGAACCTGCAGTTCCGCGCGATCGGCTCCGACATCCGCTTCGGCCTGGGCGCGGTCCGCAACGTCGGCGCCAACGTCGTCGACTCCATCGTCAAGACCCGCAAGGCCAAGGGCGAGTACACCTCGTTCAGCGACTTCCTCGACAAGTCGGAACTGGTCGCCTGCAACAAGCGGGTGCTGGAATCGCTGATCAAGGCCGGCGGGTTCGACTCCTTCGACACGACCCGGCTCTCGATGGTCAAGGTGCACGAGGACGCCGTCGAAGCGGTGGTGCCGCTCAAGCGCCAGGAAGCCATGGGCCAGTTCGACCTGTTCGGCTTCGGCGGCGAAGAGGACGGCGACGCCGAGGTGGCCGCGTCCTCGTCACCGCTGGCCCACCTGAAGTTCGAGGACGAGGAGTACCCGCGCAAGCAGCTGCTCGCCTACGAGCGGGACATGCTCGGCCTGTACGTCTCGGCCCACCCGCTCGACGGCGCGGAGCGCATCCTGCGCCAGCACGCGCCGAAGCCGATCGCGGCGCTGATCGACGACGCGCCCAAGGAAGGCGAAGTCGTGCTGTCCGGCATGATCTCCGTCGTCGACCGCCGGGTCAACAAGAAGGGCGAGCCCTGGGCGATCGTCGCGGTCGAAGACCTCGACGCGTCCATGGAAGTCCTGTTCTTCGCCAAGTCCTACTCGATGTGGCAGGCCGAGCTCGTCCAGGACTCCGCCGTCGCGATCAAGGGCCGGGTCAACTGGCGCGACGACAAGATGTCCGTCTTCGGCGGCAACGTCATCACGCTCGACATCAGCGACGCCGAACGCAATCCCTCGGACGGGCCGCCCCCGTTTGTCATCCGCGCGGACGCCGTGAAGATCGACCGCGACGTCGTCGCCGAGCTACGCGGCACCCTCACGGCCCACCGCGGCGACACCCCCGTGCACCTCGTGCTCGCCGGAAGCCGGGAAACCGTCTTCGTGCTCGACAACTACTCGGTGAACGCGACCGCGTCGCTGGCCGGTGAGCTGAAGGGCATCCGCGGCATCTCGATCGGCGCGTAACCGGCCTCGCCTTTACGAGGCACTGCCCAGTCGTCTGACCAAACGGAGACCGGCGTCCGTGAAGCCGGCGCGGTGGTAGAAGCGCACCGCGCCGGCGTTGCGGTGGTGGATTCCGGCTGACAGGTACCGGATCCCCTGCTCGGTGGCCCACCGTTGCGCCGCCTCCAGGAGCGCCGTGCCGGCTCCCCCGCCGCGGACGTCGCCCAGCACAACCGTGTGGACGTCCGCGGACGGCTCCGGCCGCAGGATCTGGTGCTCCGGCGGCCCGGGGTGGCGCAGCACCTCGACCATGCCGACGACCCGGCCGCCGGGGGTCTCGGCGACGAAAACCGCGTCCTGTCCCGTGCCGTCGGCCAGCACGGCCGCGAAGTGCCGGGCCACCACGTCCCGCGACGGGACGCGGTAGGTGCCCGGGTCGAGAGCCACGTGCGCCTCGGCGTTGGCGACGCGCAACTCCACCAGGGCAGCGACATCCGCCGCGCTCGCCGGCCGAACCTTCACCTCTGTCGTCTCCACGACGGCGATCCTAGGCTGGCGCAGCACCCCGGCTCGGGCTGAGTGGCAGGCGGGCGGCGGCTGCGGCGACGGTGGCCAGGTCGTCGCTCGAGAAGCCGGCGCGACTCAGCACCGCCAGGGATTTGTTCGTTGCCAGCGTGCACAACGCCAGCTCTGCCGCCTCCTGCCCATCGGCCCCCGCCGCCAGCAACGCCTGCTCCAGCATCGCCCGCAAACTGTCGATCATGGCGCGGACCATCGCCTGGCCCTCCGCGTCGAGGGCCGGGAACTGCGTTGCCGACACCGTGAGCAGGCAGCCGTCCGGGACCGCCGGGTCGGCGATGCGGTTCAGGGTGACCTGCAGGTAGGCGGCCACCACGGCGCCCGGGCCCGGGTGGGGGCCGGACAGCGCCTGGTCGTACAACGGGTGGTAGGTCCGCGCGTACCGCTGGAGGCTTTTCCGGAAGAGGGCGCTCTTGTCGCCGAAGGTGCTGTAGAGCGAGCTCCGGCCCAGGCCCGTGCCCTCGGTCAGGCGGTCGATCGAGGCCTCCGAATAGCCCCAGCGCCAGAAGACGTGCATCGCGCGTCGTAGCGCCTCGTCCACGTCGAATTGCTTGCGGCCCGCCATGGTTCGTCAGCCTACACATCTTGCACCGATCGTTTCAAGATGTGTAGGGTCCCCGGCATGACAAGTTGCACTGATCGTTCCATGATGGGCTTGAGTTCGCTGCGGCTGCCCGACGGGTTCACCGACGTCTTCACCAGCCGGCTCGTGGAGCTGAACGGGCTGCGGCTGCACGCGGTCACCGGCGGGGACGGCCCGCCGCTGCTGCTGGTCGGCGGGTGGCCGCAGACCTGGTACGCCTGGCGGGAAGTGATGCCCGCGCTCGCCCGCGAGCACACCGTCGTCGCCGTCGACTCGCGCGGGGCCGGGCTCTCCGACAAGCCCGACGACGGTTACGACGCCGGCACGCTGGCCGCCGATCTGGTCGCGCTGATGGCCGCGCTCGGGCACGACCGGTTCGACGTGGCCGGCCACGACATCGGCATGTGGACCGGATACGCCCTCGCCGCCGATCACCCCGGGCGGGTGGGCCGGCTCGCCGTCGTCGACGCCATCATCCCCGGTCTCACGCCGGCCCCGCCGGCCTTCAGCCCGGCCGCGGTCAACCAGCGGTTCTGGCACTTCGGCTTCAACCGGCTGACCGACCTCAACGAGGAGCTGGTCCGGGGGCGGGAGCGGCTCTTCTTCGGCTACCAGTTCGCCAAGAAGGCAGCCACCCCGGACGCGATCCCCGCGTACGCCGTCGATGTCTACGTCGATGCGATCGTCGCGGATCCTCGCGGGCTGCGGGCGAGCTTCGCGTACTACCGGGCGCTGGACGAGACGATCGCGCAGAACGAGCAGCGCAAGAAGACCCGGCTGACGCTGCCGGTGCTCGCCGTCGGCGGCGCGCAGTACAGCGGCGCGATGGCCGCCGAGACGATGCGGCTGGCGGCCGACGACGTCACCGAGGTGGTCCTCGACGACTGCGGCCATTACGTGGCCGAGGAGCAGCCGGCGCGGTTTGCCGAGATCCTGGCGGACTTCCTCGGTGGCAAACCGGCAGCAGGCGTGCCGCACGGCTGAAACATTCGTGGCGGAGTTTCGCCCTGTCTGTCTTGCGCGCCCCCTCATTCACGGTGCAGCGCCTCCCTCGCGCCAAGAATCGACGGCGATGCGCATGCCGTCGGTGGTGCGAGGAAGGATGTCGATGTCCACAGTGAGGTTTCTCAGTGGGGCTGGGTGGGGTGGGTGTTGTCGTGAGGTGAGGCGTGGGGCCGCTGGTGGGACTGGATCTGCGAAGATCGAATCCTAGAGTCCAGGGGCCCCACGTGATTTCCTGTGGTGCCACGCTTGACGGGGCGCGCGAGCTGGCCCTGTTCGTCGCCGGCGTGCTGGGTGCCGAGCGCCGGCGCCGGGGCACTCGCCGCGGTCGGCGCGCGTTGACCCCGTATCGGCAGGCAGTGCTGGTGCTGCGCTGGTTCCGGGACGCCACCCCCGTGCACTGGCTCGCTGCCGATCACCACATCAGCATCGCCACCGCCTACCGCTACCTGCACGAAGCCATCACCGCCTTGGATGCCCACACCCCGGACCTGCACCAGGTCCTGCAGCAACGCCGGGCCGCCGGCGACACCCACGTGATCCTCGACGGCACCCCCATCCCCGCCGCACGCGTCGCGGCCACCACCATCAAGACCAAGGGGAAGAACCGCGGGGCCACGGTGCATCTGTGGTACTCGGGTAAGCACCGCAGCTTCGGCGGGAACATCCAATTCCTGGCCGGCGCCGACGGATTCCCACTCTGGGCCTCCCCGGTACTGCCCGGCTCCCGCAACGACCTCTCCGCCACCGGCATCCTGACACCGGTCAAGAAAGCCACCGGCCAACCACCCCTCGCCACCGACCAGCAGACCAGCAACCTGCTCCACACCCGGCTACGCGCTCTCGGCGAACGCGCCGCCGCGCTCCTCAAAACCCGCCGGCAAGCCCTGCACCGCATCACCCTCTGCCCCGAACACATCGGCACCATCGTCCAAGCAGCACTCGTCCTCACCCACCACGAACACCACAGACGCTACTGAGAAAACCTCAATGTGGCACCGACGGCCGAGGCGGAGCGGAGCGACCAGGTAAGGACAGCGGAATCTCGCGGCGCTGACCCAGCTTTGGAGGTTCCTCGCTATGTGCCGGGGTCAGGCGGCTGCCTCGCGCCCGGCCCCGCCTGCGGTGTCTCTCGCCCGGCTCTCGTGCAGTGGCGGTGGCGTTGTCGCATACACCCGCCCGGTCGGTGTGGTGATCGTGCCTTCACCGCCAGGCGCCGTGGTGCAGGACCAGTCGGGTTCGTCTTTGAGGCGGTGGTGTCGCCGACAACGCGGGCCAAGGTTGTCTTCGGCGGTCTGGCCGCCCTGTGCGAAGTCCCGGGTGTGGTCGATATCGCTGAACTGCGACGGACGACGACAGCCCGGGTGCTGGCACACCCGGTCCCGCACCTGCACCAGGTCGGCGAGGGCGGCTGGTGGCCGGTAGCGGGTCCGGCCGACACTGAGCACCTGCCCGGTGTCGGGCTCGGTGATGATCCGCCGCCACACCGAATTCGAGTCCGCCGCAAGCTCCCTCGCCAGCCACGCCGGAACCGTGCCACAACCCGACAACTCGGCGGGCTCCTCGTTCAATCCAGCCAGCGTCAAAAGGTCCACATAGACATAGACAACGGGCTTGATGCCGCTCTCGCCCGGCGCCCGGTTCAGCAGCCGATCGACCAGGACGTCCGCACGCAGCTGCTCCAGCGTCCGGGCTTCGTCTCCGCGACGGAGCTTCCGTGCTTGGTGGTCGAGGGTGGTGTAGATCGCCGAGGCTTGTTCCACGGGAAGATCGCACAGCAACGTGGACATCGTCTCATCCTGATGAATCAAGCAGACGTTACGCTCGCGCCGCCGCGCCCGGGATCTTCGCTCATATCCTTCGGCGTCCACCTTCTGCACCACCCGATTCACGGCGGCCCGTAACGACGACGGATTCTTCCCCGTCAACCGGGTCGCCACAATAGCGTCGACCTGGCGAGCCATTTCATCGGACAAGGCGATGGTCGGCTCGAATATCATTCGCGCTTTGAAACCATCGATCTCCCCACGCTGGAACGCCGCGAACGTTGCCGGGAGCCGGGTTGTCAGTGCCTGCGCCAACGCGACATCGGCCCCGGTGCGCCGTTCTGTCATCGACAACTCCAACGCCAACTCGGCCGCGACGGACCGGGCAGAACCACCTGTCGCCGCGAACAACGCGACATCAGCAGCCTGCTCGGCCTCCAGCTGCGCCACTCGAATGGCCCGTTCATGAATCCGAGACAAAACATCGGAAGCAGCATCTCTAAAACAACTCACCCTTTAATTTTACCGACGCCACCAACCAAAAACGTCACCAAATAGAGTGAACAAAACATCTCCATATCGGCTACTGAGAAAACCTCATTGGGGACGCAAACCAGCCAGAGTCACAAGACAGCTAGACAACCCGCCCCAACCCACCATGCCGTCCGGCGATCTTGCCGATCACCGGCAGCAGCGCGGCCAGGGCGGGGTTGTCGTTGCTGCGCCGCCAGGCCAGGCCGAGCTTTACCGGGTTCGCGTCGATTCCGGTGACCGGGCGCAGCACCAGCCCGCGGTAGTGCAGCGCCGTTGCCGCGGCGGGGACCAGTGCGATGCCGAGGCCGGCCTTCACCAGCGCGAGCATGCTGTGCACCTGGCTGAGGTACTGGACGTAGTGCGGCGCCACTTCGGCGTTGCGGAAGATGCTGACCAGGATCTCGTGGAAGTACCGCGCCTCCGAAGGCGAGTACATGATGAACGGCTGACCGTCGAGGTCGTGCACGCTCGGGGCGGCCTTCCGCGTCGCGAGTGGGTGGCTTTCGGGCAGTGCGGCCAGTAGCGGTTCGCGGTAGAGCAGGGTGGCCTCCAGGTCCGCGCCGGCCACCGGTGGCCGGATCAGGCCGACGTCGATGCCGCCTTCCAGCAGCTCCTCGACCTGGGCCGAGGTGACCATCTCGCGCAGCCCCAGCTCGACGTTCGGCAGCTCGGTGCTCGCCGCGGCCACCACGTGTTCGAGGAACGAGTACGCCGTCGTCGCGGTGAAACCCAGGGTCACGACGCCGGATTCGCCGCGGGGTGTGCGGCGCGCCGAAAGCGCCGCCTCGTGCGAAAGGTGCAGTAGCCGCCGGGCGTCGGCGAGGAAGACCCGGCCCGCCGGGGTCAGCCTGATCGCGCGGTGCGCGCGGTCGAACAGCAGCACCCCCAGCTCGTCCTCCAGCTGCTTGATCTTGCGGCTCAGCGGCGGCTGGGTCATCGACAGCCGCGCCGCGGCCCGGCCGAAGTGCAGCTCCTCGGCGACCGCGACGAAGCCCTGAAGCTGCTCTAGGGAGAACACCGATACAGATTAGGCATCGGATCATCCAAAACAAGTGTTGGACGGGTATCGGTAGCCGGACTTACCGTGACCGCCAAGCAGTCCACGATGTCCGCCCGCCGGCGAAGATGCCCGGTTCCGGAGGTCGCGCCCCTGGACGGGCCCGCGCGATCCGAGACGAGCGGGCCGAACCAGGAGGTGCCGCCGCACGAGCAAGTTCTCCCTCTGGTAGTTCCCCCGCCGCCCTGAGAAAAACCGGAGACGTCAATGTCGCTGTCGTCCGACCAGCCGCTGTCCGTCGAGGACCCCGCCTACCGCCGGGCGGTGCGCAAGTTCTTCCGCCGCATGATGCCGCTCGTGGTGTTCATGCTGGTGGTCAACCAGATGGACCGGACCAACATCGGGTTCATCCAGTCCCACCTCAAAACCGACCTCGGCATCGGCGCGGCCGCGTACGGCCTGGGCGCCGGGCTGTTCTTCGTCGGGTACGCCCTGTTCGAAGTGCCGAGCAACGTCCTGATGGAACGCTTCGGCGCCCGGGTCTGGCTGACCCGGATCATGATCAGCTGGGGTGTCGTGGTGGCACTGACCGCGTTCACCACGGACGCGAACATGTTCTACCTCCTCCGGTTCCTGCTCGGCATCGCCGAAGCCGGCTTCTTCCCGGGCGTCATGTACTACTTCACGAAGTGGCTGCCGAACGCCGAACGCGGCCGGGCCACCGCGATCTTCCTCGGCGGCTCGGCGACGGCGTACATCGTGACCGGGCCGGTCAGCGGTGCGCTGCTGGAGATGCACGGGCTCGGCGGGATCGCGGGCTGGAAGTGGATGTTCCTGCTGGAAGGCGGCTTCTCCGTCCTGATCGGCATCATCGGCGGCTTCCTGCTGGTGTCCCGGGTCAAGGACGCGAAATGGCTCAGCGCCGAGGAAAAGACGGCACTGAGCGCGGCCGTCGAACGGGACGAGCTGGCCCGCCAGAGCACCACGACCGTGAAGACGTCCCGCTGGAAGCTCGCCACCCAGCCGCAGGTGCTCCTGCTGTGCTGGCTGTTCTTCGCGATGAGCATGACCGGGTACGCCATCACGTTCTGGCTGCCGAGCATCGTGAAGAACATGGGCGACCTGTCCGACTTCCAGGTCGGGCTGCTCTCGGCCGTCCCGTGGATCGTCGCGATCATCGCGATGTACTCGCTCGCCTGGTTCACCGACCGGACCGGGGTCCGGCGGCCGTGGGTCGCGGTCGGCCTGGTGCTCGGCGCCGTGGGCACGTTCCTCGCCACGACCGGGTCACCCTGGTTCGCGCTCGTCGCGGTGTGCCTGGCGGCGGCCGGGTTCAAGTGCGCGGCCTCGGCGTTCTGGCCGATGGCCCAGCACAGCCTCGACTTCAAGGTCGCCGCGGCCGGCATCGCGCTGATCAACTCCATCGGCAACCTCGGCGGCTTCGTCGGCCCCACCGTGCTGGGCTACTTCGAGGAGGCCACCGGCAAGACCACCGGCGGGCTGTGGGGCCTGTCCGCGGTCTCGGTGATCGCCGCCGTCACGGTGCTGCTGGTCCGCGCCCGGGACGACGCGGGCACGACGTCGGTCACGAGTCCCGCGGTGCCGCCGGTGGTGCACTGACCCGGCCCAGGGGACGCCTACCATGACGGCGGTCCCCTGAAGCCCGGCCGGGAACCCCGCGAGCGGACCCCGTGAACGTGCCCGGCCCCTGCGGCTAAGAACAGACGTGAGAACCATGATCGAGGAGCCGGCCGGCGACGGGCTGGCCACCTGGGACGGATCCGCCCGCCCGGACCTGTCGGGTGCTTCGCCGGGCCGGGATTTCGAAGAGCTGTTCATGCGGCACGCCGGGGAGCTGTACCGCTACCTGTCGAGATGGGTCGGGCCGGCGGCCGACGACCTGGTCGCCGACACCTTCGTGGCCGCGCTGAAGAGCCGGATGACCTACGACCCGGAGCGGGCCACCGCGCGCGCTTGGCTGTTCGGGATCTCCACCAACCTGCTGCGCACGCACTTGCGAAGCAGAAGCCGGGAGAACACCGCGACGGACCGGCTGGTGTCGTTCATGGTCACCGAGGTCGAAAGCCACGAGCGGCGGGTGGTGGAGCAGATCGACGCGGAGGACGACGTGCGCGCGCTCGCCACCGCGGTTTCGGCGCTCAGCCAGGACGACCGGGACGTGCTCCTGCTGACCTCGTGGGCCCGGCTCGATTCGAACGAAGTCGCCGCGGCACTGGAGATCCCGGTCGGCACCGTGCGTTCACGGCTGCACCGGGTCCGCCGTTCGCTGCGCATCCGGAGTGGCTGGGGGACCGGCCGATGACCGAAGAAGGAGCACGTGTGCACTCGATCCTGACCGACGACGGACTCGACGCGTCGCTGGCGGCGCTCTGCCCGGAACTGCCGTTCACCGACGACGTCCGGGCCCGGATCCGCGCGCGGGCCGGGCTGCCGGTGCAGGAGGAGCCGGAGGCTCAGCGGGCCAGGCCGCGTAAGCGCTGGTTCGCCGTTGCGGCGGCCGCGGCCGTCATCGCGGTGGCGGGGCTGGCGGTCAAGCCGCTGCTCGGTGACGACTTCGTGCCGGCCGCGAGTGCCGCCGCCGCGCAGGATCTCGAACACGCCGCGACGACGGCCGAAGGCGATCCGGACCTCGTGCCGGGACCGGGCGAGTACCTGTACGTCGGCGTCCGGGACGCGAGCCTGAGCAGCGCGTTCACCTACACCGGCAAGCCACTGACCGCCATTGTCGACACGTCGACCCAGGTGTGGATCCCCGCGGACCGGCAGCAGGAGTGGATGCGGCGGAGCAAGACGGACGAGCCGAAGCGGTGGCTGGTCGGCTCGGCGGACCTCGCCCGGCGCGAAGGCGACAACGGGATGCTGGACCCGAAGACGTTCGCGCCGAGCGAGGTCCGCGCGGCCTGCGGCGACTTCCCCGGGTGGAACGGGGAGGCCGGCGCCACCGGGCCGGCCGTGGCGACCGAGATCGGCCCGGGCTGCGACGGGGACTCCGGCGACTGGGGCCATGTGACGCCGGGGTTCCTGGCCGGCCTGCCCACCGACCCGCAGCGGCTCTACGACCGGATGCTCGCCGACATCGGGTCGCACGATCCGAGCCAGGTGCTCGGCCTCGCCACCGCCGTGCTGCGTTCGGGCCAGGCCGACCGTGAGCTGCGCACGAGCCTGTACCGGGCGCTCATGCTCGTGCCCGGCCTGGACATCACCGACGGCGAGGCGAACCTCGCCGGGCAGACCGGCGTCGGGCTCGGCGTCGTCCAGGGCACCCTGCGCAGCGAGATCGTGCTCGACCCCGCGACCGGCCGGTACCTGGGTGACCGCGAGGTCCTCCAGACGCCGGGAACCGGGGTGTGGCAAGGACTTCCGGCGGGCACGGTGGTCAGCTCGTCGGCGGTGACCACCGCGGTCGTGCGGGGCCTCGGCTCCGGGCCCCGATGACGCGGACCCGGGCGTGATGCGACGGCACGAGCGCCGGCAGCTCAGGGAGATCGAACGGGCCCTCCTGGCCACGGACCACGCCTGGGCGCGGTCCGTGTTCGGGGAGCTGTCCGGGCCGGAGCGGCGACGGCGGACCGCGGCGCGGGTGACGGCCGACCTGGCCGCGGTCACCGTGCTGGCGATCGGCGCGTTCACGGTGTCGATGCCGACGCTGTTCGCCGGGACAGTACTGGCCAACATCGCGCTGTGTTGCCACCTGGGCGGCGCCACCGGCCGGTCGCCGATGCCGCCGCCTGCCTAGGCCAACGGCCGCCGGTTCCCGTTCCCTTGACGGGACCCGGCGGCCTGCCGTATTTTTAGTGAAGTACCTCAATAAGTGGTATATCACTAAGTGGTACCTCCGAAGGTTGTACGGGGGAACGGGCGGTCGCTCACCCGGCCGCGGCGCGCAGCTTCGCCAACGTCGCCAGGAACGCCGCCCGCTCGTCGGCCGAAAGGCTCCCGAACACCTGCTCGTACGCGGCCATGAACGGCTTCCGGGAGGCCCGGAACGCGATCCGGCCCGCGTCGGTGATGGTGACCAGGCTGGCGCGCCGGTCGCCGGGGTCCGGTTGCCGCACCGCCAGTCCGTCGCGCTCCAAAGCGTCAACGGCCTGGGTGGCCGACCGCACCGCGGTGTGCGAATACGCGGCGAGGTCGGTGACCCGGCTCGGCCCGTGCTCCGCCAGGAGCTTGAGCAGCTTGCTGCGCGCGAGCGGCACGCCGGACTCCGTCATCGCGGTGTCCATGTACTTCCGCAGGAGGTGGGACAGGATGAAGAACTCGTCCCCGACCTGCTTGATCGCGGCTCGTTCGCTCGAGTTCGGCATCAGCCCGCTCCTGCCTGGCGTTGGTGAGGTACCTCCCGAAGAGGATACGGCTCGCACGAGGCCGATCTTCGACGGTCACAGAAAAGGGGATGCGCAGTGACGCAGCTGAACATGTTCCGCACCTTGGGCCGCTCCGGTCTGCGGGTCAGCCCGGTCACGCTGGGCACGATGATCTTCGGCGACGCCAAGTCCGGCGCCGACGAGGGGACCTCGGCCGCGATCCTCGACCGGTACCTCGACGCCGGCGGGAACGTCCTGGACACCGCGAACGCCTATCTCGCCGGCCGGTCCGAGGAGGTCATCGGCGCGTACCTGGCCAAGCGCCCGGGCAAACGGGACCGGCTGGTGCTCGCGAGCAAGTTCGCGGGCAACCTGTTCCCCGGCGACCCCAACGGCGGCGGCGCGGGCCGCAAGGCGATCCTCGACCAGGTCGAAGCGTCACTGCGCCGGCTGCGCACCGGCTACCTCGACCTGTACTGGCAGCACAACTGGGATCGGCACACCCCGCTCGAGGAGACGATCTCGACCCTCGACGACCTGGTCCGGGCCGGGAAGATCCGCTACGTCGGGCTGTCCGACACCCCGGCGTGGGCGGTGGCCCGGATGGCGACCATCGCGCAGCTGCGGGGCTGGGCGAACGTGGCCGCCATCCAGGTCGAGTACAACCTCCTGCAGCGCACCGTGGAAGGCGAGCTCTGGGGCGTCGCCCGGGAACTCGGCCTCGGGGTCACGCCGTGGAGCCCGCTGGCCAGCGGGGTGCTCACCGGGAAGTACACCCGCGAGAACACCTCGCCCGAAGGCTCGGGCCGAACCTGGCACGCGGCGCGGCGGATGAAGGAGGAGACCTTCGTCGTCCTCGACGTGCTCCGGCGGGTCAGCGACGAGCTGGGGGCCTCCATGGCCGCCGTCGCGCTGGCCTGGGTCCGCCAGCAGCGCGAGGTGACGTCGACCATCTTCGGCGCCCGCACCGTCGCGCAGCTCGACGCGAACCTCGACTCGCTGGAGGTGGCCATCCCGGACGAGCAGCTCGCGGAACTGGACGCGGTCAGCCGGCCACAGCTCGACTTCCCGGCCGATCTCCTGCGGGACGTCGCGCCCCGCTATCAGCAGGCCGGGGCCACGATCAACGGCGTCGAGTCCAGCGTGTTCAGCACCGACTGACCGGGGCCACACTCAGGCGTGCGGGCGGACGAACGGGAACAGCACCGTCTGCCGGATCGAGGTCCCGGTGAGGAGCATCAGCAGCCGGTCGATGCCGATCCCGAGGCCACCGGTCGGCGGCATGCCGTGTTCCAGCGCCTGCAGGAAGTCCTCGTCCAGTTCCATCGCCTCGACGTCGCCGCTCGCGGCCAGCAACGACTGAGCCTCCAGCCGGCGGCGCTGTTCGATCGGGTCGGTCAGCTCCGTGTACGCGGTGCCGACCTCCGAGCCGAACGCGATCAGGTCCCACCGCTCGGCCAGCCGGGGATCCACGCGGTGCTGCCGGGTCAGCGGCGAAACCTCGGTCGGGTAGTCGGTGTAGAACGTCGGCAGGACCGTGCTCGGCTCGACGAAGTGCTCGTGGGCCTTAAGAACCAGGTCCCCGGCACTGGCGTCCTCGGTGGCTTCGATTCCCGCTTTGGCGCACAACCGCCGAAGGACGTCCACCGGCGTCGAGGCGTCGACCTGCTCGCCCAACGCGGCGGAAACCGCGTCGTGCACGGAAACCACCGGCCAGTCACCGGAGATGTCGATCTCGACGAGGTTCCCGTCCGCGTCCGGTCGCCGCACAACCTGGGCGCCGTACGCGGCTTCGGCGGCATACTGGATCAGCTCGCGGGTCAGCACGCGCATCGAGTTGTAGTCGCCGTACGCCTGGTACGCCTCGAGCATGGTGAACTCGGGGTTGTGTGTGGCGTCCACGCCCTCGTTGCGGAAGTTCCGGTTCAGCTCGAAAACCCGCTCCACCCCCGCCACACACAGCCGCTTCAGATACAGCTCCGGCGCGATCCGCAGATACATCCGCATGTCATACGCATTGATGTGCGTGACGAACGGCCGCGCGTTCGCTCCACCGTGGACAGTCTGCAACATCGGCGTCTCGACCTCGAGATAATCACCCTGATGCAACCGCTCACGCACCGCCCGGACCACAGTGGACCGCAACCGCAACATCTGCGCCGACTCCGGATTCACCGCCAGGTCGAGATAACGCTGCCGCACCCGCGTCTCCGGATCCGTCAGCCCCTTCCGCTTGTCCGGCAACGGATGCAGACACTTCGCCGTCACCGTCCACTCATCCACCAGCACCGACAACTCACCACGCCGCGACGTCACCACCTGACCACTCACACCGACGTGATCACCGAGGTCAATACCACCGCGCCAGCCGGACAGGTCGAGCTCGCGTGCGTCGAGCATCAGCTGCAGCTCGCCTGAGAAGTCGCGAACCCTGGCGAAGCACAGCCCCCCGAGGTTCCGCAGGGCGATCACCCGGCCCGCGATCCGGACGCGGTGGCCCGTGCGCGAGTCCGGCGCGAGGCCGCTGAACTTCTTCACCACGTCGCCGAGCACGTCCGCCCGCTCGAAGCCGACCGGGTACGGGTCGATCCCGGCCGCGCGCAGCTTGTCCAGCTTGGCGATCCGGACACGCACCTGCTCCGGCCGCCGGGCTGCCTTCGAGACGAGCTGGGCGGCGTTCTCGTCGATTTCCTTGGCCTGGGCGACGAACTCGCCGGACACCGTCTCCAGCCGCAGCGCCCGCCGGGAAGTGCCAGTGGGCAGGAACCCTTCGAGCGCACCGGCCACGATGCTGACCCGCGGCAGTTTCCGCGCGGAGGAGTAGCAGAGGAACCGGGGCTCCCAATCGGGGCCGTACTTCGCGTTGGACCGGTACAGCGACTCCAGCTGGAAGAACCGCGACGCCCGGCTCAGGATCGCGCGCCACAACCGCAGCACGGGCCCGGCGCCGATCCGCTCACCCGCGGCGAACACCGCGCGGAACATCGCGAAGTTCAGCGAAATCCGTTGCGCGCCAAGCTGTTGGCCGGCCGCGACGACCTCCGCGATCAGGTACTCGTTGAGCCCGTTCTCGGCGTCGCGGTCCCGGCGCATCAGGTCGAGCGAAAGCCCGCGCCGGCCCCACGGCACGAATGAGAGGAGACCGCGCAGCTCGCCACGCGCGTCGTACGCCTCGACCATGACGCTTCGGCCGTCACTGGGATCGCCGAGCCGGCCCAGCGCCATCGAAAAGCCGCGCTCGGTCTCGTCGCCGCGCCACCGTTGCGCCTGGTTCCGCAGCACCGCCATCTCGCCGGCGGGGATCTCGCTGTGCCTGCGGACCTGCGCGGTGTAGCCGGCGCGCTCGATCCGTTTGACCGCCTGGCGGACCGAACGCCGGTCCGGCCCGGCGAGGCTGAAGTCGCGGACGTCGAGCACGGCCTCGTCGCCGATCTCCAGCGCCTTCAACCCCGCCGCGGCGTACACCTTCGCGCCCTGTTCGCTCGCCCCGAGCACGCCCGGGGTCCAGCCGTAGACCCGCGCTTCGTCGAGCCACGCGCGCACGGCGTCCGGCCACGCCTCGGGGTCGCCGATGGGGTCCGCGCTGGCGACGGTGGTGCCCGCGAGCACGCGGTAGGTCACGGCGGCCCGGCCGGACGGCGCGAAGACCACGCTCTTGTCCCGGCGGGTGGCGAAGTAGCCGAGGGAGTCGTCTTCGCCGTGTTCGGCGAGCAGCTTGCGCAGGCGCAGCTCTTCGGCGTCCGTCCTCATGCGACTGGAGCGCACCCCGCGGAAGAAGACGACCAGCGCGGCCACGCCGGCGAACGCCGCCAGCGCGTCGAGCGTCCCGTCGAGCCAGCCCGGCCCGGCGCCGATCCAGCGCAGCTGGAACAGCCCGCCGGTCGTGTGGTTGGCCACCCACGCGAGCTGGTCCCCGGTGCCGCGCAGCGTTCCGGGGACCACCTCGGTCACCAGGAAGCCGAGGACGATCACCGCGGCCAGCCCGCCCACCAGCACCGTCAGGCCCCGCCACCACGCGCCGCGGGCCAGCCGCGCCGGGAAGACCGGCCGCAACGCCAGGAGGAAACCGATCAGGACGGCCGAGATCACCGTGGCGCCGGCGTTCCAGATCACCTGGCCGGACACGTCCGGATAGTCGTCCACGTCGAGCGCCTCGCCGGGATCGGTGACCAGCACGGTGATCCACAGCAGGGACAGCACCGCGGAACCGACCTGGAACCAGACCAGCGTGAGCAACGCGGCGCGTTTGCGCGCCCGCAGCGCCGCACCCAGCGCGGCGAGCACCAGCACGATCACCAGCGCGCTCTCGACCGGCACACCGAGCACCGAGAACAGGGTCACCAGTCGATCGCCGAAGTCACCGCCTCCGTTGAACAGCAACAAGAACAGCGAGGCGACCGCGCCGGCCTGCACGACCGTGGCCACCACGCCGCCGGCCCGGTCCTTCCAGCGGCCAGCGGGCTTCGGTTCCGACGCGGGGTTCACGAGCGCCCCAGCCGGGTGAGGTAGATGTCGCGGGCGGACAGGCTGGCCGCCATGTGCTTGGCCAGCGGGTCGAAGAACGATTCGCGGTACTTGGCGTCGGTCACCGTCGATGCCGCGAAGTAGAGCCCGGAGAACGCGGCGATGAACAACGAAACCTGCAGCAGCTCGTTGGCCACCGGGACCTGGATCCCGAACAGCACACCGCCGGACGGCGGGCGGGCGATCCACGCCTTGATCACCTCGTTGCGGATGGCGACCGCGCCGAAGACGACGAAGAACACGAACATCAGCGTGGCGAAGACCACCGTCTGCAGGACCTGGGTGAGCATCAGCACCAGCACCATGTTCGCCTGCTCCAGCTTGCGCAGCGGGACCCGCGGCAGGTCCGTGGCGCCCGGGTCGGCGGCGATGACCCCGAACGGCGTGCCGCGCAGGGCGTCCACGGCGAACGGGATGCTGTGCGAATGCGTGAGCGTGCGGACCTCGTCGGACAGCATCGACGCCAGGAACACCACGGCCACCACGATGAAGAAGCCCACCACCAGCCACATCTGCGAGCGTGGCAGGGACGCGCAGACCTGCCAGATCTCGGTGGTGAAGAACCCGAAAACGGTGAACAGCAGCAACAGCGGCAACGCCCGGCTGGCCAGCACCCCCAGCGCCTGCGCCTGCCGGAACGCCGCCCGCAGCGCCCAGCCCACGATCGAGCCGCCGCCGACGAACGCCAGGCCCAGCAGCACCACGACGATGACGGCCTGGACCACCACGTCTTCCACGATCCCCTCGTCCGGCGAGATCAGGCGCGTGACGCTGGGCACGGCCGCGACGAACAGCGCCACCGCGACCGCCGCGAGGGTGATTCCCCGCTGGTCGACGATCCGGCGCCGGACCCAGCGGGCGGCCAGCCAGGCGGCCAGCGCCGGGACCACGACCAGTCCGGCCAGGAGGCCGTTGTAGGCCCACGCGTAACCCGGGTCCTCCATCAGCCGGTCGAACTCTTCGTCGGACTGGCCGTCGACGGCCGCCAGCACCGCGGAGAGCAGCTGCCAGAGCCCGGCGAAAACCACCGCGGGCACGATGCGCACGAGGAGCTGTTCCGGCCGTCCCCGCACCACCGCCGGCAGCCCGCGCCGCCGGAACCACTGCTCGGCGGCGGGCTCGTCCAGCTCGTCGGTCACCACTCGTCCTCCATCGCGGGATCGGGCTCGGGCAGGTCTGGTCATGATGGGGGCCGGACACTGTGGACAGCGTTCATCGCGGGCCGCCGCGCGGCGCCGTTCCTCCGGTAGCGTCATCGGGGACGGCGGCGGTTACCATCCGTAAATGGGCGTGCGGGCCCCCGCCGATCGGCGGGAATACGCCCCGCCAACCGGCTGGCCTAATCTCGGCCTGGCCCGGACCACTGGGGTGCGAGGAGGGGAACCGACGTGATCAGGGTAGTCGTGGTGGATGACGAAGCGCTGGTCCGCTCAGGCTTCCGGCTGATCCTCAACGCCGCCGCCGACATCGAGGTCGTGGCCACCGCGACCGGCGCGGAGGCAGTGCGCGAGATCACCGTGGGAAAGCCGGACGTCGTGCTGCTGGACGTGCGGATGCCCGACGTCGACGGGCTGACCATCCTGCGTGAGGTCCGCGCGCTGGCGAATCCGCCGGTCGTGGCCATGCTGACCACGTTCGACTCCGACGAGTACATCGCGGCCGCGCTGCGCTCGGGCGCGGCCGGGTTCCTGCTCAAGGACACCGATCCCGAACAGCTCGCCCACCTCGTGCGGACGCTCGCCGGCGGCGGTGTGGTGCTGTCGCCCAAAGTCACCCGATCGGTGGTGGACCGGTACCTCGACAGCGGAGCCGGCTCGCCGACGTCGGCCCGGATCGACAAGCTCAGCAACCGCGAGCGCGAGATCCTGATCCAGCTCGCCGAGGGACTGTCCAACAACGACATCGCCGCCGGGGTCCACCTGAGCGTCGGCACGGTCAAGGACCACGTCAGCGCGATCTTCACCAAGCTGAAAGTGTCCACGCGGGTGCAGGCCGCGCTGCTCGCCCAGCAGGCCGGGCTGCTGGCCCCGCGCGAAGATCGATGACCCCGCGCCTGCCGGCCGCGCTGGCGGCCGATGGCGCCCTCGTCGCGCTTGCCCTGCTCGACGTGTGGCTCAACCTCGACTACACCGATGACCTCGGGCTCGTGTGCGCCGTGGTGGCGGCCGTGGCCCTTGTCGTGCGCCGGCGTTACCCGTACGTGGTGTTCGCGCTGACCATGCCCGCGCTGTTCATCGGGCCGACGGTCATCGCGGCGCTCATCGCCCTCTACACGGTCGCCGTGCACGCCCGCGACCGTCGGGTGGTCATCGGGTGCGCGGTGATCGTGGCCATCGGCTGCGCCTTTCCGTGGCCGCCGTCCGGCGTCGGCGACGAGACCCGCTCAACGGTCCTGCTCGACGTGCTGTACGCGACGATGGCCGCCGCCGCACCGGCGTTGCTGGGGATCCTGACCAGGACGCGCAGCGAACTGTCCGAGCGGCTCGACGAGATCGAGCGGGCCCGTGAGCACGAGCGGGTGCTGATCGAGCAGACGACGCTGGCCCGGGAGCGCACGCAGTTGGCCAGGGAGATGCACGACGTCGTTTCGCATCAGGTGAGCTTGATCGCGGTCAGCGCGGGTGCGTTGCAGGTTGGTGCGCCGGATTCGGAGACGAAAGAAGCGGCGTCGACGATTCGCGCGTTGAGCGTCAACACGCTGGACGAGTTGCGGCACATGGTGACGCTGCTTCGGGCTTCAGGCAGCCAGCCGACCGAATTGACGCCCCAGCCCACCCTCGCCGAGCTGGAACGGCTCATCGCCACCAGCGGAGTCGACGCCGAGCTGCGGGGCGACCTCCCCGGCGACATCAGCGCGCCCCTGCAACGCGCGATCTACCGCACCGTCCAGGAATCGCTCACGAACGTCCGCAAGCACGCGCCCGGCGCGACCGTGGTGATCCACATCGGACAGACCGGCACCACACTGACCGTCGAGATCACCAACGGGCCGCCGACCCGCACCATCGTGCCGCTGCCGAGCGCGCAGCACGGGCTGATCGGCCTGCGTGAACGCGCGGAGCTGCTCGGCGGCACGCTGGACGCCGGGCCCACTCCCGGCGGCGGTTTCGCCCTGCGCCTGCGGGTCCCCGCCAACGCCGGCTGACGGAGGGGTTCCGGTCGACCGGCGGGTGCGGCCCCGACCGTCAACGGATGGTCGCGCGGGCGTCGCGGCGCGAAGCTGTTGAAGCACACAGCTTCCCGTTGCCCGTACCGCTGATCCTGGAGTTACCGATGACCATCGCGATCGTCCTGGTCGTACTCGCCGCTGTTGTCCTGCTGGTCCGCGCGGCCGTGCAACGCTGGCAGGCCACCAGGCAGCGTCAGCTCGACGACGCGGCCGCCGACGCCCGGCGGTGGATCGAACGGCTCGGCGGCCAGGTCCTGACCCTGACCGGCACGGACACCGCGTCGCAGCAGGCGCTCGCCGACGCCGCCGAGCGCTACAACGCCGCCGCCTCCCAGGTGGAGCAGGCGGAGAGCGCGGAGCAGGCCCGGCTGGCGAAGGAGACCGCGCTGGAAGGCCTGTACTACATCCGGGCCGCCCGCGTCGCCATGGACATGGACCCCGGCCCCGCGTTGCCGGACGAGGCCGAACGCGAGCGGGCGGGCAAGGTCACCGAGCACCGCGCGGTCGACGTGGACGGGCAGACCTACGCGGCGTCCCCGGAGCCGGGTCAGGACACCCCGCACTACTACCCCGGCGGCGAAGTCGCGGGCCGGCCGGTGCCGCAGGGGTGGTACAGCGAACCGTGGTGGAAGCCCGCGCTCATCGGCGGCGCGTGGGGCCTCGGCGCGGCGGTCCTGTTCGGCGCCATGTTCTCCGGCATGCCCGGCGTCACCGATGCGAACACTTGGCAGGACGGCTACGAAGCGGGACAGCACGACGTCGGCTTCGATGACGACGACGCCATTTTCTGAGCTGCACCCGAGAGACGAGGACGCGTCATTCCCCGCCGAAGACCGCCGTATCCCGGTCACCCGATCCAGCGATCGCGCGCCCGTTTCCCGGCACCGGCCGAAGGCCTTCATTACGCTTCCCCGGTGCGGGCTCCCGCGCATGCGTGACGGAAGAGGGTGCCGGTGATCCCCAGCGTGATCGCCGCGACGGTGGTCGTGCTGCTGTGGTCGCTGACCGCCGGACGGCTGGAGAAGTGGCGCGTCAGCGCGCCGATGGCGATGGTCGCCGCCGGACTGGCCATCGGCTTCACCACCCGCAACGTGCTCGGCGGCGGCCTCAACACCGAGATCGCCCAGCACATCGCCGAACTCATCCTCGCGCTGCTGCTGTTCGTCGATGCCACGGCGGTCAAAGGGGGCTACCTCGGGCACGACGGCCGCACCGTCATCCGGCTCCTGTTCGTGGCGCTGCCGCTGTCGATCCTGATCACCATGGGCGTGGGCCTGCTGGTGCTGCCGGGCCTGGGGTGGGCGGCGGCGCTGCTGATCGCCTGCATCATCATGCCGACCGACTTCGCCCCGGCGACGTCGGTGGTGCGGGACGCCCGCATCCCCGAACGCATCCGGCACGTCCTGAACGTCGAGAGCGGCTACTGCGCCGTTCGTTACTAATCCGACGGCAGCCACGGCGGAAACGGGTTTCTCCGAGCAGATCGGCTGCAGCCCGTGTCCGCCTACTTTCGGTCGGATTAGTAACAACGACGGCATCGTCGCCCCGGTGTTCATCTTCGCGCTCACCCTGGCCGGCAGCCACACCCAGGCGAACACCCCCGTCGAAGCGCTGCAGACCGCGGTTCCCGCGGCCGTGCTGGCCGTGGTCGTCGGCGTGCTGGTCGGCGGGCTGTCCGCGCTGGCCATGAACAAGGCGACCGCGCACCACTGGGCCACGGAACACTCCACCCGGGTCGCGACCGTCGCCATCCCGCTGCTGACCTACGGCATCGCGATCGCCGTCGGCGGAAACGGCTTCGTCGCGGCGTTCCTTTGTGGAATCGCGTACAAAGCCGCTCGTAAACACTCCACCGAAGCCGAGTTCGTCCTGGTCGACGACGTCAGCGCGTTGTGCGGCCTGGCGATGTGGTTCGTGTTCGGCCTCGCCGCGCTCCTCCTGCTCGACTTCGGCGTGACCTGGGGCGCGATCGTCGTCGCGGCGGTCGCGCTCACCGTCGCCAGGGCCGGGCCGGTCCTCGCCGTCCTGCTCGGCTCGGACCTGAAGTGGCGGGACCGGATGACCATCAGCTTCCTCGCCCCGCGCGGCGCCGCGTCCATTGTGTTCGGTCTGCTGGCGTTCAACTCGCTCGACAACGAAGCCGCGGACCTCGCGCTGGCCATCATGGTCATGACGGTGCTGGGCAGTGTCCTCGTCCACGGTGTCGGCACGTCGGTGCTCACCAATCGGAAACGCCGGTAGTCACAGCATTTTCGACTCGGCTGCAGGCCAGGCCTCGGTGCCGGGGATGCCGTCCATGCCGTCGAAGAGCCCGGTGAACACGGCCGCCGCGCCGGGCCCCCAGGTCCCGCGGATGACCGCGGGCTTCCACCAGGGAATGCTGTACCAGCCCTGCGGCACCGGACGTCCCGCGACGTTGCCGCCGGGATGGTAGTACGGCGTGTTGTCCGCGGGCTGCGGTGAGATTTCGTAGGTCTGGCCGTCGACGTCGACCTTGCGGTATCCGGTGACGGTCCCGGCGCCGGCGCGGGCCTCGCTGCCGGGCACGGTGAGGCCGGGGTCGAGGTCCATCGCGACCCGCGCGGCCCGGACGTAGGCCAGCCCCTCGAGCGCGGTTTCCCGCACCTCATCCGCTTGCTCCGTCGAACGTGCTTGCTCGAACCGGCGTCCGGCGACGTCGTAGCACTCGGCCGCCTCGGCGAGGGCCTGTTTCGAGGCGTCATTACGGCCGAGGATCTGGACGATCTGCCCGCCGAGCCGGTCGACCCATTGGCGGGCCTCGGCTTGCGCGTCTTCGAACCGGCGCTGCCGGGCCGCGGCCTGGGCGCGGGAGACGAAGATCGCGACGGCCGTGATCGTCATCAGCACGATCAGAACGAGGGTGATGCCCATCGATGGCTCCCGGGTCGAGGGGACCGGGCAGCGGTCGCCGGCCCGGCCGTACCGGTCAGCCTCGCGAAGAGCACGCGCCGGCACCATCCGTTGACTGTCCGGAGCGGGCCCGCCGGTCGGTGGGAATCCGCTCCGCCGGTCAGCTTTCCGCACGGGGGAGCCGCAGGTGGACGCGGTAGCCGCCGCCCGGCGCCGGGCCCGAATCGAACGAGCCGTCCAGCAGCTCGGCTCGTTCGCGCAGCCCGACGAGCCCGTGCTGCGCGCTGGGCAGGTTCAGCGTCGGCCGGGTCAGTGGGCCGTTCACGATGGTGACGTCGACTTCGGCGGTGGTGTGTTCGATGTGGACGGTGACGCGCGCGCCCGGAGCGTGCTTGCGCACGTTGGTCAGCGCTTCCTGGATCGTGCGGTAGATCGCGCGTTGCTGGGCCGCGCCGACCTCGGCGGACAGGTCACCGTGCAGCTGCACCGGAATGCCGCTGGTGGCGATGAGCCGTTCCAGCTCGGCGAGGGTGGGCTGGGGCGTCAGTTCGGTCGGCTGGCTGCCCGAGGCCCGCAGCAGTGTCACCATGTGCCGCAACTCGTCCAGGGTGTTGACGCTCAACGCGCGAATCGTGGACGCGGCTTCTTTTGTTCCTGGATCGGGTGCGCCGACCTGCAGCGCGCCCGCGCTGACCGCGATCAGGCTGACCTGGTGTGAGACGACGTCGTGCATTTCCCTGGCCAGCTGGGTGCGTTCCCGGGCCAGCGTCGTCTGTTCGATCAGCCGGCGCTCCTGTTCACGGGCCTGCTCGATCTCGTCGAGCCGCAGCGAAAGCTCACGGCTGGTGCGGGTGAGCAGGCCGAGGAACACCGGGGCCGCCGCGGTCATGGTGGCGTAGATCAGGCCCAGCAGGGTGTCGTTGTGGGAGATCGCCAGCAAGGATGGCCACGGGGTGGCGTAGCCGAGTGCGACGACCGTGGTGAGGCCCGCGAGCAGCCACCGGTTCCGGTAGTGGCCGCTGACCGTGTAGAGCGCGATCAGCGCGGGCAGGACGGACTCCGAGACGACCAGCGACGGGAGCGCGATCGCCAGCACCGTGAGCGGGAAGTGCCGGCGCAGCAGGAGCGCCACGGTCGCCACCGCCGCGGCCCCCAGCTCGTACGGCGTGACATGCTTGGCGTTGAGCCACGTGTCGAGCGCGGCGAGCCCGACCGGCGCGAGGTCGAAGACCCAGGACGGCAGCTCGGGCAGCCGCCGCGGGTAGCGGAACACCGCACCGCCACTGGTCATCCGGCCGCCTCGCTTCCGTCGCGTCGGCTGCCGACGGTAGTCCAGTCACCCGGCGGGGGCGGCTTCCCGCCGATCGGCGGGGGTGCTGCCCTTCGGTAAAAGTCCACAGTGGACTCAGATCGGGGACTTTCGCTCCCGGGCGCGTACTTCCGGGCGGTGCCGGTGACTCAGAACGGCCCGCCGAAGTCGCCGAACCCTCCTGGCCCACCGGGCCCTGGGCCGAACAGGTGGTGGTGGCCGCCGAAGCCGTCGAGCAGGGTGTCGAACAGCAGCGCCCCGCCGATCCCGGCCGCGCCGGCGACCAGAGCCGTTTTCCACCACGGCGTGCTGTACCAGCCGGACGGCACCGACCGGCCGCCGACCCGGCCGCCGGGGTAGTAGTACGGCGTGGCGTCACCCGGCTGGGACGAGGCGTAGTGCTCCTGGTTGCCGACCACGACCCGCTGCCGTCTGGTGATGCCCTTGGTTTGGTCCAGGGCCGGGACTTCGGGGCCAGGGTCCATCCCGAGCGCGACCCGGGCCGCGCGGATGTAGTGCAGGCCCTCGATCGCGGTCTGTCCCGCGAGCGTGAATTGGGTCGCCGAGCGGGCCTGCGCCAGCTCCGCGCCGGCCGCGTTGTGCCGCTCGGCCGCGTCCGCCAGCGCCTGCGTCGCGGCCGTGTTGCCCGTGCCGCTGAGGTTCGTGATCCCGGCACCGAGCCGGTCGACCCAGCGGCGGGCCTCGGCCGCGGCGTCCTGCTGCTCCGCCAGGGGAAAGCCGCCCCCGGAGGCACCGGACCGCCTGCGGAAAGCGGCGATCAGGCCGCCGGCGAGCACAACAAGGATGAGGAGGGAGAACAAGCCCATCGGAAGCCTCCTGTGGCCGAATACCGGGTCAGGTCGTCCGGTTGCTGACACCTGCGACTTTGGCCGCGGCTCCTGGGCCGGTGGTATGCGGAAGCTTCGAGCGAGCTGTGAAAGGTGCTACGGGTGTTTCCTCAGCGCCGCCCATTCCAAAGGACGCGTTCGACGGCGTGGTCGTCGACGGTGGTGGCCGAGTCGGTGTCGAAACGCATGGCGACGCGGTGACCCGGGGAGTAGGCGGGCCAGCCGGGGTCGCCGGTGGCGGCGAAGTCCACCCAGGCTTTGTGCATGGCGTCGGCCAATTGCCGCGGCGGCTGGTCTCCGAGCAAGGGCGCGAATCCGGGGTCGTCGAGATTGTCGAAGACGAAGGGGAGTTCGACGACATGGCAGGCGCCGAGCTTGTTGTCGAAGGCGGGCGAGCGCCAGGCGCATTCGTACACAAAGGTGCCCGGGTGTGCTTCCGCGAGGCGCAGCGCGGGAATCCGGTAGTACCAGTCGGTCACGATCGCGGAGAGCAGGTCGCCCGGGGTGGCGCCCGGGCGGCCGGTGCGATAACTGCGGACCGCGCGGAAGGCCGGCAGCCGATAGCGCAGCGCCGCGGCGTGGACGATGGGAGCGCTGATCTTCGCGTCGGCGCCGGTGGGGATCAGGAAGAGCCGGGCCTCCTCGCTGTTGGTGCCGATGAGCACGTCGACCTGCCGGCCCGCGCCCGCCGCGATGCGCTCGATGGGCGTGGCCGGCAGCAGGTCGCCGTCCACGACCGGCTCGAAGGGCATCACGTTGCGGGCGACCTCGCCCCACCGTTTTGTGCTCGGGCTCGCGATGACCTCCTGGCCGAGCTGCGCCTGCGCCGCGAGCAGCCGTGCCACGGGGACGCGGGCGATCGCCTCGCGGGTCGGCTCGACGTCCAGGATCGCGGCCAGCCGGGTGCCGATCAGCCGGGCGGTGGCCGGGGTGATGGTGCTGTGGCCGGCGCCGGACTCGGCGATGGCCCGGTGGAACAGGCCTTCCGCGGCGGGCATGGCGAGCAGGGTGCACACGCTCATCGCGCCGGCGGACTCGCCGAAGATGGTGACGTTGCCGGGGTCGCCGCCGAAGCCGCCGATGTTGTCGCGGACCCAGGCCAGCGCGGCGATCTGGTCGAGCAGGCCGAGATTCGGGGTGCCCTGGCCGAACCAGAGGAAGCCGTCCGCGCCGAGCCGGTAGTTGAGGGTCACCAGCACGACCCCGTCACGGGCGAAGCGGGTCCCGTCATAGCCGGAGAGCGAGCCGGAGCCACTGGTGAACGAGCCGCCGTGGATGAAGACCATGACCGGGAGCCGGCCGGCGGTGTCCGGGGTCCAGACGTTGAGGTTGAGGTAGTCGTCGCCGGGGATGACCACCCGGGGCGCCATCTCGGCCAGCGGTCCTTCCCCGCCGTCCTCTTGCGGCGCGGTGGGTCCGTAACGGGTGGCGTCGCGCGGCGCTGTCCACGGCTCGGGCGGCTGCGGCGGCTGGAAGCGGTTCGGGCCGACCGGCGGCGCGGCGTAGGGGATGCCTTTGAAGACAAGGACACCCTCGTCGGAGGCGTACCCGCGGACGTCCCCTTGTTTGGTGGTGACGCTGGTCAATGGTCCTCCGTGAGGTCGCGTGGTCGGTTTCGGCGGTGCCCGGTTTCCGGGGTCGCGGCCTTGCGCGCGGCCGAGAGCGCACCGCCCGCGGCGTGCAGCATCAAGTCCAGCAACTGGTCCTGGGGGAGATCCCGCCGCACGAGCCAGTCCGCGAGAACGCCTTCGATGAACCCGATCCAGCCCCGGACGGCATAACGCACCACCTCGCTCTCCCGGATGGGCGGCAGGCCGAGCTCCACCCGGGCGTCGCTCATCCCGGCCAGCATCAGGTCGACCTGCTTCTGCCGGGCGCGCCCCATGATCTCCTGCAACTCCGGATCGGCCCCGGCGCCTTGGCCGAGCAGGATCCGCAGCGCCTCGCCGTAACTGTCCGCCCAGGTGATCAGCGCGGCGAGGACCGCGGCGGTCCGCTGCGCCGCGGGCACGCCGGGGTCCGGTGTCGTGCAGCGAGCCAGCTCCTCGGCGGCGGCACGGACGGTCTCGACGTACAGCGCGCGTTTACTGGGGAAGTAGTAGTACAGCAGGCCTTTGGCCAGCCCGGCCTCGGCGGTGATGTCGTCGATGGACACGTGGTCGTACCCGTGCCGGACGAACAGGCGTGTGCCGACGTCGAGCAGCAGGACGCGGGGGTCGGGTTTCGCCGGTCGGGCACGCACCCGGGCTGGTCTTGGCACCGGTCGACCCTAACAGTTTGAATCAGAGTCAATATTGACTCTGATTCAAACTGGTGAGTAGCATCCTCCCGGTCGGCAGCCTGCGCAGTCTGTCGGTCAGCCGGCCCACACGAGTACGGGCACCGGTGGCCAGGGCGGGTGCCGGGGTTTCGTGACCGCATGTGACCGGTAAAGCTTCGGCCCTGGAGGCGTTATGAAGCGTTCGTTGGCGACTGCCGCACTACTGACCGCATGGGTGGTGACCGCGGCCGCAGGTCTTGTTCCCGCGCAAGCCACTCCGGCCCCCGCGAGCAGCTCGGGCGACGCGTTCTACACCCCGCCCGCCGGGTACGAGTCGGCCGCGCCGGGCACGATCCTGAAGTCACGGGAAACCCAGGCCTCGCTGTTCAGCCTGGTGCCACAGCGAGCGCAGGCGTGGCAGCTGCTGTACCGCACCACCGACCAGCTCGGGAATCCCGAAGCCACGGTTTCGACGGTGCTGCTGCCCGCTGGAGCGACGCCGGATCCGAAACGCCCGCTGGTCAGCTACCAGTACGCGACCGACAGCGCGGACCCGGACTGCGCGCCGTCCCGCACGATCACCGCCGGGAACCCGATCACCACCATCGCCGGGCAGGCCGAGATCCTCCTGGTGAACGCGCTGCTGGTGAAGGGGTACGCCGTCAGCATCCCCGACTACGAAGGCCCGAACGCCGCCTTCGGCGCGACTCGGCAAGCCGGGCAGGCGGTACTCGACGGAATCCGCGCGGCAGAGGGCTTCACACCGTTGGGCCTGGGCGGAAAGCAGACGCCGGTGGGGATGTTCGGCTATTCCGGCGGAGCCGTCGCCACCAACGGCGCCGCCGAAGCCCAGCCCGCCTACGCGCCCGAGCTCACCATCCGCGGCAGCGCGGCCGGCGGCTCCCTCGGAAACGATTTCCCCGGCGTCATCACCAACTTCAACGGCGGCCCGTTCGCGAGCCTGGCCGCCAGCGCGATCGCCGGCCTGTCCGAGGCCTACCCGGCGATCACCGACGTGCTCCTGCAGTACGCCAACGACAAAGGCAAGAAGGCCATCGAGTCCCTGAAACACATGTGCGTGACGGAAGCGGCACTGAACTTCCTGTTCGCGAACATCGACACCTTCACGACGGTCCCGCTCGCCCAGTTGCTCGCCCTGCCCGAAGTCAAGCAGGTCATCGCGGACGACTCGCCCGGCCAGCACACCCCTGCGGCACCGATGTACCTGTACCACGGTGTGTTCGACGAGGTCCTGCCCATCAAGGGCGTCGACAGCATGGTGCAGAACTTCTGTGCGAACGGGGCCACCATCACCTACAACCGCGACCTGCTCGCGGAACACGGGATCGCCCTGCTCACCGGGGTCGGCGGCGCGCTGAGCTGGCTGGACGACCGGCTTGACGGCCAGGCGCCGAACCCCGGCTGCCACACCAGCACCGTCCTGTCGGACATCTTCCAGCCCGGCACCGCCGAAGCCTTCGGCAGCCGGCTGATCTACGCCAACTTCCTGTCCCTGCTGGGACTTCCGGTCGGTCCTGCCGGTTTGTACGGACCTCCGGCCAACGCCACGAGCTGACCCGCGCCACCCGGCCGGTCAGGGCAGGTGCCGGACCTCGCCCGGGCCGGGGTCCGTGCGCAGCCGCGCGGCGTCCTGCCCGGGCGGGGCGCCGAACTGGCGGCGGTACTCCCGGTTGAACTGCGAGGGGCTGTCGTACCCGACGAGGTGCCCGACGCCGGCGATGTCGCCCGCGTGGGAGACCAGCAGCGAGCGGGCTTCCTGGAGCCGGATGCGCTTCTGGAACTGCAGCGGGCTCATCGCGGTGACGGCGCGGAAGTGCCGGTGGAACGCGGAAGCGCTCATCCCGGCCAGCTGGGCGAGGGCCTCGATCCGGACCGGTTCGGCGTAGTTCTCCCGGATCCACCGGATGGCCCGGCCGACGTGGGACAGGGTGCTGTCGGCCAGGCCGGCTTGGCGGACCAGCCCGCCGTGCGGGCCGGTGAGCAGCCGCCAGACGATCTCGCGTTCCACCATCGGGGCGAGCACGGGCGCGTCCTCGGGATGGTCGAGCAGCCGCAGTAGTCGGGTCACCGCGTCGAGCAGGTCGGGGCCGGCCTCGCCGGTCGCCATCGCGGGCAGTTCCGCCGCGGTCCGCGACCACCGGCCGGCGGGTGCGGCCAGCAGCAGCGGGGCGATCGTGGCCGGGCGCAGCGCCAGCCCCATGGCCAGCGAAGGGGCCTGCGGGCCGGCGTCGAGGAAGTGGCCGGTCACGGGCAGGTCGGTGGTGACCACCAGGCATTGTCCCGCCCGGTACTCGTACACCTGCTCACCGAGCAGCAGGCGTTTGCCGCCCTGGGCCATGACGACCAGCAGCGGCTCGGTCAGTGAGTGGTGCGGCTCCTCGCTGTCCACTTTAGACAGGTGCAGTCCGTCGATCGGCGTCCGGCCGTCCGATCGGGCATGGGCCGCGATGCTGCCGCGGATCTCGTCGAGGAGACCGGAGGTGGTCTGCATGCCTCACGGAAGCATCCCGGAGCGGCCTTGACAAGCCCGATCGGGGCGAGGCTGATCGGATCGGGCAATCATCGAAGCGGATCGACCTACCGTGGCCGGCCCGCTCGCGCTTCGATGAAGAGGACCATTTCGACCAGCACTGGAGCCATCCTCATGTCGCTCGATCACTACGTCACCCTCGGCCGCTCCGGGCTCCGGGTCAGCCCGTTCGCCCTCGGCGCAATGACCTTCGGCGACGATCCCGGCAGCGTCGGGTGCGGCGTCGAGGAGTCGGAGAAGATCCTCTCGACCTATCTCGATCTCGGCGGGAATTTCGTCGACACCGCGAACTTCTACACCAACGGCCACTCCGAGAAGATCCTCGGCGACTACTTCGCCGCACGCCCGGGGCAGCGCGAGCACGTGGTGCTGGCGTCGAAGTTCTTCTTCAACATGTTCCCCGGCGACCCCAACGGCGGTGGTGCCGGCCGCACGTCGATCATCGCCCAGCTCGACGAGTCGCTGCGCCGGCTGCGGACCGACCACCTCGACCTGTACTGGTTGCACAATTGGGACCGGAACACCCCGATCGAGGAAACCCTGCGCACCCTCGACGACCTGGTCCGCGCCGGCAAGATCCGGTATATCGGCTTCTCCAACACCCCGGCCTGGGTCACGGCGCAGGCCCAGACCACGGCGTTGCTGAAGAGCTGGACCCCGCTGATCGCGCTGCAGGTCGAGTACTCCCTGCTGGCCCGCACCGTCGAGGGTGAACTCGCCCCGCTCGCGCTTGATCAGGGCCTGGCGCTGGTTCCGTGGGGCCCGCTCAAGAACGGCTTCCTGTCCGGCAAGTACCGGCGGGGCGCCCAGGTGGCCGACTCCGCTCGCACGGCGTTCATCGGCAGCCCCGACGAGGACCAGTTCACGGTCATCGACGCCGTGGCCGCCATCGCCGACGAGCTCGGCACCACCTCGGCCGCGGTGTCGCTGGCTTGGCTGCGGGCCAGGAAAGGCACCGTCGTGCCCATCGTCGGCGCCCGGCGCGTCGAGCACCTTCAGGACAATCTCGCCGCCCTCGAACTGGCCCTCACCCCCGATCACCTCCGCACCCTGGACGAGGTCTCGGCCCCGACCCTGGACTACCCGGCCCCGATGCACGGCGCCGGCCGGGCGATGCTCCAGTTCGCCGGCGCCACCGTCGACGGCGAACCGTCCACTGTGTACCAAGCGCTACTGGCGAGCGACGTCCGGTACTGATGTTTCCCCGGGGCGGCGAGCGCTCGCCGCGATCACCCGTACTACCTGCCGGCGTCACCCGCGGCGGTCCGCCGTTACTACGCCGAGCTCGACACGACACTCGGCGCGGACGCCGAGCTGGCCGGGCTGCGGTCGGCCGCCGGGCCGAAGATCAGCGGGGAGACCACGGCCCGTGTCGCCGAGTACGTCGCCGCGTCACCCGCGGGTTTCGCCGTCTGCTCCGGGAACGACGTCGAGTTCGCGCACGTCGTGCGGGCCGGCGGCGCCGGTACCACCTCCGGTGTGTCCACCGCGAGGCGAACGGGTAGCCGCGTCAGCGCTCGTCGGTGAGGCGGTTCACCGTGTCTCGCTGGTCGCCAGCTGCCCGGTCTCGACGTCGCCGACCGCGGCGAGACGTTCGCGCACCCGGCAGGCCGCCATCACGTGCCGCGTGGCAGTGGCGACGGTGCGAGATCCGCGTAACGCCTTGCCGTCGACGGTGATCGCCCACTGGCCTGTCGCATCGCTTTGTCGAGTTTGGACGATGGGGTGGCGGCGACGCCGGCGCTGAGCAACGCCGCGATCATCGCGGCCGGGACTCTGCGGTAGCAGACTGCGGTTTTCTCAGTAACGTAATAGTTGGATATGAAGATTATTTGTTCACTCGATTCGGTGACGTTTTCAATGGGTGGCGTCGGTAGAATTACAGGGTGAGCTGCTATGGGGATTCTTCTTTGCATGACGCTTCCGATGTTTTGTCTCGGATTCATGAACGGGCCATTCGAGTGGCGCAGCTGGAGGCCGAGCAGGCTGCTGATGTCGCGTTGTTCGCGGCGACAGGTGGTTCTGCCCGGTCCGTCGCGGCCGAGTTGGCGTTGGAGTTGTCGATGACAGAACGGCGCACCGGGGCCGATGTCGCGTTGGCGCAGGCACTGACAACCCGGCTCCCGGCAACGTTCGCGGCGTTCCAGCGTGGGGAGATCGATGGTTTCAAAGCGCGAATGATATTCGAGCCGACCATCGCCTTGTCCGATGAAATGGCTCGCCAGGTCGACGCTATTGTGGCGACCCGGTTGACGGGGAAGAATCCGTCGTCGTTACGGGCCGCCGTGAATCGGGTGGTGCAGAAGGTGGACGCCGAAGGATATGAGCGAAGATCCCGGGCGCGGCGGCGCGATCGCAGTGTGTGCCTGGTTCATCAGGACGAGACCATGTCCACGTTGCTGTGTGATCTGCCCGTGGAACAAGCCTCGGCGATCTACACCTCCCTCGACCACCAAGCACGGAAGCTCCGTCGCGGAGGCGAGTCCCGGACACTGGATCAACTGCGCTCGGATGTCCTGGTTGATCGGCTGCTGAACCGGGCGCCGGGCGAGAGCGGCATCAAGCCCGTTGTCTATGTCTATGTGGACCTTTTGACGCTGGCCGGGTTGAACGAGGATCCCGCCGAGTTGTCGGGTTGTGGCACGGTTCCGGCGTGGCTGGCGCGGGCGCTCGCGGCGGACTCGGGCGTGTCATGACAACCGTGTAAGTCAGAGGTGTACCAAGATCGACTCGCTGGTTTGGCGGTCGGAAAGGACACCGAGTGACTCAGGACACATCGTCTCGTGAGGGTGACGAGACGGCGGCGCGGCGGCTCGCGGACGCGTTCTCGCCGTCTGCGATTGACGCGTTGCTGAAGGACGCGAAATCGGCCGGCACGCCGATCGACGGCGTGGACGGCCTGCTGAATCAGATGACCAAAGCGGTGCTGGAACGCGCTTTGCAGGCCGAGTTGACCGACCATTTGGGCTACGATGCCGGTGACCCGGCAGGTCATGGGTCCGGAAATTCTCGTAACGGAAAGTCCCGGAAAACTGTGTCGACCACGAATGGCCCGGTCGATATTGAGGTACCTCGTGACCGGAATGGCTCGTTCGAACCGGCTATCGTGCCGAAACGAGCACGGCGTATCGGCAACATTGATGACATGATCCTGTCGCTCTATTCGCGCGGTATGACGACACGTGATATCGAGGCGCATTTACGTGAAGTGTATGGCGTGAACGCGTCTCGGGAATTGATCTCGAATATCACCGACGTGGTGGTCGACGAGATCAAAGCATGGCAATCGCGCCCGCTGGACGAGGTTTATCCGATCCTGTATGTCGACGGAATCCGGATCCGGGTCAAGGACAACGGGGTCGTCACCACCAAGGTCGCTTACCTGGCCATCGGGGTCGACGTGGACGGCCGCAAGCACGCCCTGGGATGCTGGATCCAGGACACCGAAGGAGCGAAGTTCTGGCAGAAAGTCTTGTCCGACCTGCGTAACCGAGGTGTCAAGGACATCCTCATCGCCTGCTGCGACGGACTGACTGGCCTGCCCGACGCGATTCACGCGATCTTCCCGGACACTGTCGTGCAGACTTGTGTTGTGCACGTCATCCGCAACGCGATGCGATTCGTGTCCTACGGCGACCGCAAGAAGATCGTCAAAGCGATGAAAGAAATCTATACCGCACCCACTCTCGAAGCAGCCGAGCTCGGCCTGGCCGAATTCGACAAACAATTCGGTACCCAATACCCGGGCGCTGTCGACGTGTGGCACAACGCATGGGACGAGTTCATCCCATTCCTCGACTACCCACCCGAACTCCGCAAAATCGTCTACACCACCAACGCCATCGAGTCTATCAACTTCCAACTCCGCAAAATCACCAAGAATCGCGGCCACTTCCCCGACAAAGACGCCGCAATGAAACTTCTCTACCTCGGACTCCGCAACATATCCAGTCAACGCGGTGGTGAATCAGGAACCGGAACACGCGGCTGGAAGGTGGCACTCAACACACTGATCGACATCTTCCCCGGACGCATACTCTTCTGATAACCTACAAATGTAAGCAATCACCTCTAGCTTACACAAAAAAAGTGACAGGCTCGCGGACTCGAACTCGGTGTGGCGGCGGATCATCACCGAATCTGATACCGGGCAGGTGCTCAGTGTCGGCCGGACCCGCTACCGGCCACCCGCCGCGCTCGCGGACCTGGTGCAGGTGCGGGACCGGGTGTGCCAGCACCCGGGCTGTCGTCGTCCGTCGCAGTTCAGCGATATCGACCACACCCGGGACTTCGCACAGGGCGGCCAGACCGCCGAAGACAACCTTGGCCCGCGTTGTCGGCGACACCATCGCCTCAAAGATGAACCAGGCTGGTCCTGCACCACGGCGCCTGGCGGTGAAGGCACGATCACCACACCGACCGGGCGGGTGTATGCGACAACGCCACCGCCACTGCACGAGAGCCGGGCGAGAGACACCGCAGGCGGGGCCGGGCGCGAGGCAGCCGCCTGACCCCGGCACACAGCCACCGGCGACGAACAGGGCCAACTCACGCGCCACATCAAACGTGGCACCAGACGAAATCACGTAGGACCGCTGAACTCACGGACCCGGTCCTCACAAACCCAGCCCTACCAGCGGCCCCACACCTCACCCCACGACAACACACACCCCACCCAGCCCCACCGAGAAAACCTCAATGTGGCGTTCGGTGCGTTCAACGCAACCAACGCCGCATTGGGTGCGTCCAGCGCAACCAACGCCACATTGGGGCGCTGCAGGCCGAGCCGGAGCCCGGCGCGGCCGGTTGCCCGGCGACAGACGATCGCCGGGCCCGGCGCGGCCCGATCGGCCCGGCCCCAGGCCAGCCCAGCCCCAGGTCGGCCCGGCCCGATCAGCCCGGCCCCAGGCCAGCCCAGCGCGGCCCAGCCCAGCGCGGCGCGGCCCAGCCCAGCGCGGCGCGGCCCGATCAGCCCGGCCCCAGGTCAGCCGACAGCCACCGTTCCGGCCGCAGGTAGAGCGCGACGTGCTCACCGATCTGACTCCGTTCGTACTCCACAAAACCGGCCACCTTGTCCGGTGGCAGATACCGCGCAGCCATCTCCCACGCCAGCTCGTGACTGTCCGGCCCGGTCCTGAGCACCGGTCCTTCCACCGACACGTAACGAACGGTCGGCTCGGTCCGCTGCACCATCAGGCTGAACCGGCCGGCCGCGGCGATCGCGCGGGCCTTCCGAGAGCCGGGTGGCGTGCGTATCCACAACTCCCCGCCTGGGGTGTACTGGTACCAGATGGGGATCGTCAGCGGCGCACGATCAGGCCGCTCCACCACCGACAGCGCGCCGATGTGCGGCTCGGCCAGGAATTCTTCACGTTCTTCCACCGAAAGTGCCATGCGCAGGAAGCTACCCGACAGGTACGACAAAAAAACTCGACCGAGCCCGAGCCCCGAAGCGATGAGTCCTTTATGGACAGACAGCTCCGGGGCCTCAGCAGCTCAGCCCCGCAGCTTCTCGACCGCGGCTTTCAGCTCCGCCATCGCCGCGCGGTAGAAACCCGGGCCATAGGAAACCCTGGCCACGCCCAGCGACCGGAGCGTGGCCAGGTCCAGGTCCCCGCCGCTGTTTCCGTTGACCGGCCCGGGCAGTTCGGCGACCAAAGTGGCGAGGACGCCCTTGTCGCGTACGCCGATCGGGTAGAGGCAGTCGACGCCGGCGGTCCGGTAAAGCCGGCCTCGCCGGACCGCTTCCGCCAGCCGGTCCGGCTCCGGTATCCCGCCGGTGGGCAGGAAGGCGTCGATGCGGGCGTTGACCACGATCGAGACGCCGGCCTCGTCCGCGGCGGCGCGGACGCCGGCCAGCCGCTCGGCCTGCGCGCCCGCCTCCACCAGGCCACCCGCCCGGTGATCGGTGTCCTCCAGGTTGCAGCCGACCACACCGATCTCCAACAGCCGGTCCACCAGCTCACGCGGCCGCAGGCCGTACCCCGCCTCGGCGTCCACCGTGACCGGCACCGAAACCGCGCGGGCGACCCGGCCGGCCGCGGCGAACATCTCCGGCCACGGCGCCCCCTCGCCGTCGGGATAGCCGAGCATCGCCGAAACGGCGGCGCTGGCGGTGGCGATCGCGGGAAAACCGGCTTCGGCCACGACCGCCGCGCTGGCCGCGTCCCAGACATTGGGCAGCACCAGCATTTCCGCACTGGTCGAACCCACTCCGTGCAGCTCGCGGAGCCGTTCCGCGTGCGCCTTCAGATCCACAGCCATCAAAATCCTCCACATCCCAGGGTCTGGACCGAACTCAGTCGACGATGACCCCGCCGGTCAGGTTCGCGACCGTGCCCGTCATCGCGGCCGCCCGGTCGGAAGCCACGAAAGCGGCCACCTCGGCGAACTCCGCCAGCGTGGTCGCGCGTTTGCGGTGGGCCGTCTCGGAAATCGTGGTCGTGAACTGCTCTTTCGTGACGCCGAGCGCGTCGGCGTGCAGCCCGAAGACGACATCGATCGTCGAGGTCTCGACCATTCCGGTGGTACGCAAGCAGACGGCCCGCACCCCGTAGCGCGCATTCCACCGAAAGCTCCCGGTTGAGGGCTTCGAGCGCGGCCCAGGCCGGCCCCATCCCGCCGAGCATCGGGACGCCCACGCGGGCCGGTTCCGCCGTGTGCATCAGAATCACCCCGGACCGCTGGACCGTCATCCGGCGCGCGGCGGCCCTGGCGGTCACGAAATGCGCCTGGGCATACGTCGTGACCGGCCGGAGGAAACTCGCCACCGGCAACTCGGTGAGCGGGATCCCCTGCAGGCCCGGCTGCCGAATCCCGATGGCGTTGAAGGAGATGTCGATCCGTCCGGCCGCGTCGAAGTGCTTCTCGACGGCCTCCTCGTCCAGCGCGTCGACCACCGCCGTCTCGGCTACCCCACCGGCGGCCACGATCTCCTTGGCCAGCGCGTCGAGCGCACCGAGGTCCCGGCCGGTCAGGAAGACCCGCGCCCCTTCACGGGCGAAAGCGCGGGCCGCCGCACCGCCGGCCGCGCCCGCGGCCCCATAGATGACCGCGTTCTTGTTTTCCAGCAACATTTCCGGCTCTCCCACGGCCGATTTCACGATCGAACGGCACTGGCCGACGCGACCATCGCGTACTGACGCTCGAGTTCCTTCGCCGCGCTGGTGCGCCAGCTCTCGGCCTGGGACTCCGCCATGGCGTCGGGGAAGATGTCCTCCTCGCCTTTCTCCACGCCGTCGAAGATGTTGCGCGCCACGGACTCCGGGGAAGCTTTCGGCAGGTCGACGCCCCGTGACATCTCGGTGTCCACGATGCCGGTCAGGACGGCGTACACGCTGACGCCCTGTTCGGCGACCAGCGCGCGCAGCGATTGCGTCATGGAAAACGCGGCCGCCTTGGAGATCGAGTAGGCCGGAATGAGCGGCAACGGCGCGAAAGCGTTGACCGACAGATTGTTGACGACAGCTCCCCCGGAAAGCCTCAGCGCCGGCAGGAAGGCCTGCGTCACGCTGTGGGTGCCGAAGAGGTTGACGGCGAGGTGCTGCTGGAGGACCGAACGGTCGCTGAGGTCGTCATAGGACGCGATGCCCGCGTTGTTGACCAGGACATCGAGAGTCTTGATGTCCTGGGCGGCCCGCTGGATCTGCGCCGCGTCGGTCACGTCCAGAGCCAGCGGCGTGACCCGTCCGTCTGGGTGCGAGAGGGGCTGCCGCATACCGGCGTACACCCGCTTCGCGCCCCTCCGCAACGCTTCCTCGACGAGCGCCCGTCCGATGCCGCGGCTGCTCCCGGTGATCAGGACTGTTTTGTCCGCGATGCTCGTCATGCTGGTGATCTCCTCTGTCCCGGGTGGCGGATCGAGCCGCCCGAATAGAGACAATCGAGCTCGCCGGAACTCATCTCACCCAGTGGTGCGGCGAAAACCCGGCCCGCGACAGCGGCCAGCGGTGGCGACACGTCAAGCAGGCTCGTCGCCAGTTCGGCGGGAATGGGGTGGTCCGCCCCGCAGGCCCGCGAGATGTCCCAGGCATGCAGGACCATTTCCGCGGCGGCGGTGTACACGACGATCTCCGGGCGAACCCGCCGATCCCCCACCTGACACCAGCCGGCCCGTGGCGCGACGGCCCACGCGACCAGCAGGTCGACGGTGCGGGCGCGGACGGCCGCCACCGGATCGGCGTCCGGGCCGTCCAGGGGAGAACACCCCGTCAGCACCTCGGTGAGATCCGCCAAAGAGGACCGGACGTGGCCGAGGAGCCGGCCGAGATCCCAGCCCGGGCACGGGGTGGGCGCCGACAGGTCGGCGGCGCGCACCAGCCGGACGCTCCGCGCCAGATACCGGGCCGCACCGCCGAGCGCAGTCCGCTCGGTACCGTTCACATCCGGGCAGCGCTCGGTGCCGTGAACACCTCGGGCAGCTCGAAGGCCGTGACCAGGCTCGGGTCGAGGAAGGCGTTGATACGCGCGATCTGCCCGCCGATCAGCGAAAAGACCTGCACCCCGTAAGCGCGGAAGAGGCCATCGGTGGCGCGCTCGTACACGGCGACGGCGGGCGCGCCGTTGGCTCGCGTGGGGACCATGCGCCAGTGGTCCGGGATCGGCAGCACCACCCGGGCGAGGAACGCGCACACCACGTCGCGGCCGGTGAACCAGGTGCGAATCGGGGGCATTTCCAGCTCGACGTCGGCGCGCAGCAGGGCAGCCAGCGCGGCGACGTCCGAGTGCTCGAAGGCCGACGCGTAACGGTCGAGCAGGTTCCGCAGTTCGGGTTCCGCGGGCTCGGCGAGGTCGTCGGAAACCGGGCCGGTCTGCGCCAGCTGGCCGCGGGCGCGTTGCAGCGCGCTGTTGACCGCGGCGACGGAGGTGTCGAGCATCTCGGCGACCTCCTTCGCGTGCCAGCCGAGGACGTCACGCAGGATCAGGACCGCGCGCTGCCGGGCGGAAAGCTGCTGGAGGGCCGCGACGAACGCCAGCCGCACCCCGCTGCGGCCGGACACGATCGCCGCGGGGTCGGCGGTGGAGGCGTGCAGCAGGCTGTCGGGAGCCGGCTGCAGCCAGGGGACGCCCGGTTCCGGCCCGGCCAGCGTCACCCCGGCGTCGTCCGACGGCGCGCTGAGACCGGACGGCAGCGGTCGCCGCGCGCGGGTCTTCAGCGCGGTCAGGCAGGTGGTGGTCGCGATCTTGTACAGCCACAGCCGCACCGAGGAACGGCCCTCGAACCGGTCGTAGTACCGCCAGGCGCGCAGGTAGGTCTCCTGCACGAGGTCTTCCGACTCGTGCAGGGAGCCGAGCATGCGGTAACAGTGCGCGAGCAGTTCCGGGCGATAGCGGCCGGCGAGTTCCGCGAATTCCGCGGCGCTGGTGGCCGTCATCACCGGGCCACCCGGCCGGCGCCCGCCCTGGTGGCGAGGTGCATGAGGTTCTCCGTCCCGCCGGTTGACGCGCCGGCGCACTGATAGAGACAACCGGGCGTCCGGAAACTCATCGCGAAGTCAGCACCTCATCGACCTGGACAAGCAAACCACGGTTCCGGCGTCGCGCCCGCGAAGCGCTGGACGCGACGCCGGTGGGTCCGACGTCAGGCCGCCAGTGAAGACAGCGGCACCGCGAACACCGACCGGCCGCAGGTCTGGCCCTTCGCCGTGCAGTCGGCCGTCGACCACTCCGACTGCGACCACACCAGGCCGGTCGACCAATCGTAGGTCAGTGCTTCCGGGTGAACCGCCCAGCAGGCCGTCGTCGAAGGGGACCCGCAGGTCGCCGAGGTGCTCTCGGCCGTCGTCTGGGTCCAGAGCTGGCCGTTGAGCGTGGCCGAGCTGTGCGCGACGTACCACTTGCCGCCGTGGGACAGGACGCCCTGCATGTTGCCCACGGAGCTGCGGAACGCCTCGGTCGCCGGCGCCGTGCCGGACGACGTCGCGAGCAGGTAGTCCGTCCCCATCGCGTACCGGTAGAGCCGGCCGTGGCGGCTCTGGTCGGAGAAGTACTCCGTGGTCACCACGCTGGCCGGGGAGGTGCTGCGGTCCAAGGACATCGACGAGAAGCACGGCACGCCGGTGTCGGACGTCATGCTGCACGTGCCGCCCGCGTACGAGTAGTAGCCGACCTGCATCATCGCGTACTTGTACGTGTACGCCGCATAGCCGCCCGACGTCTTGCCGATCGAGTTCGAGGTCGTGTCGGTCAGCTGCAGGAGGTGGGTCGTGCTGAATACCCGGATCGCGGTCGAGGTGTTGCCGACCGCCGTCACGTAGATCTTGTCGCCGTACCAGGCCATCCCGCCCATGTGCGCCTTCGCCGCGGTGAAGCTGGACCCGGTGCTGGTGGGCACGGCGAGGTAGACCATGCGGTTGGTCGGCGCCGCCGGCTTGTCGTAGTCGACCGCCATGATCCGCGCGTCGTCGTTGCGGCCGAGCGCGTCGGTGCCGTGCCAGCCGGACAGGATGATCTTGTCCGCGCCCCACATGCCGTCGTCGTCGGCGTCGCCGGACGTGGTGATGCCCTGCGGAGACCAGGTCGCGGTGCCCGCGCGGTCGGCGTCCCAGCAGAACGACGTGGTGGCCGCCGGCGCCTTCGGCAGCGAGGCCTTTTCCGCGCTCGTGCAGCCGGTCGTCGGATAGCTCGGGTCGTTGACCACGGTGTTGAGGCTGACGTTGGGCAGCGCGTTGTCCAGCGCGGTCAACGCGGCGGGCGGCGTGGCGTGCCACACCAGGCTCTGCTTGGCCGTGGTCGTCAGCGGGTCGCTGTAGGCGGCGCTGGCGGTGCCGGGTATCACCAGCGCGCCGGCGACCACGGCCAGCACCAGGGGAACCATTCGGGAGATTCGCATGGCACCATTTCCGCACGCTTCTTCCGGAAGTGTCAAACTGCGGTTCAGCGGGCGTTTGTACGATTCTTGTACGGTGATTCGGTAGAACTATGATCGGGCCGGAAAACGGTCACTCCGCCGATCCGGGGTCCTTGCGCCGGTTGGCATTGAAGCGCGCTTTCTTCTGACGATTCCCACACGTGTTCATGTCACACCATTTGCGGGTGCGGCTTTGACTGGTGTCGAAGAAGGCGGCTTGACAGGTCGGCGAGGCGCACAAGGCCAATTTTCCATCTCGTTCGCCGGCGATGATGCTGATCGCGTCGGCGGCGATCACGCTGAGGGCGTCTTCCACGGAGGAAGCCGAGCTGAGCCGCCAGCGCCGCTCACCCTCGGGCGTCAGGACAGCCGCGGGCCGGCCCTGAGCACTGCGGTCATTGATGACCTGGACAGCGGACGCCGGGAGAGCGTCCTGGCTCGCGGCCGCGGTCGCGGCGGCGTGGATCGACTCCCTCAGCTCCCGAGCGAGGTCGAGCTGGGCAGCGGTGCACGAGTCCACGGCGAGGCCGCTCACCGCCAGCCAGTCGACGAGCCGGCGCGGCGTGGGAATGCGCTCCACCGCGTCGCCATGTCGCTCCGACAGAGTCCCCGTGAAGCTGGTCGCCAGCACGCTACCCAGGCGAAAGTCAGGGAACTCGACACGCATGGAACCACCTTAGCAGGTTGCACAAAGGCAAGGCGGCCTGCTAGAACCGTCTAAGCCGGTTCCACGACGACCAGGAGGTCTCATGCCCCGTCCGACCAGTGACGTTCAAGCATTCGAAGCCCACGCACCTGACGCCGACCTCGACGATCTGCGCGCGCGACTGGCGGCCGCGCGACTGCCGGAAGCCGAGACGGTCTATCGCGCCGCGCCCGGCCCTCGCCGATGGGACCAGGGCGTTCCGCTCGCCGACCTCGTTGATGTCGTGAACTACTGGCGCACCGGGTACGACTGGCGGTCGTTCGAAGAGCGCCTCAACCGGATCGGCCAGTTCCGCACGACCATTGACGATCTGGGAATCCACTTCCTGCACCGCCGATCCGCGCGCGCGGATGCCACTCCGCTGATCCTGACGCACGGCTGGCCGGGCAGCATTGCCGAGTTCATCGACGTGGTAGACGAGCTGGCAGATCCGGAAGATGCGGACGCGCCGGCGTTCCACGTCGTGGTCCCGTCGTTGCCAGGCTTTGGTTACAGCGACAAACCGGCCACCACCGGATGGGGAACCGAAAAGATCGCGGCCGCCTGGGTGGAACTGATGGGACGGCTCGGCTACCGCGAGTTCGTCGCCCACGGCGGCGACTGGGGAGGCAATATCACCACGGTTCTCGCCGGCCGGTTCCCGGCGCACGTACTCGGCATCCACACCACGTTCGCGGAGGGACCGCCCGGGTTGACCACGGACGGGCTGACCGCGGTCGAGCGCCAGTGGACCGAGGAAACCCGCGATTTCTGGCGCAACCGCGCGGCGTACGCGAAGCAGCAGGCGACCCGGCCGCAGACCATCGGCTACTCGCTCGTCGACTCACCGGTCGGGCTGCTCGCCTGGATCCTGGACAAGTTCGCCGAGTGGTCGGACACCGAAGACAGCCCGTTCGAGACGATTTCGATAGACCGAATTCTCGACGACGTCACCCTGTATTGGCTGACACGGACCGGTGCATCAGCGGCCCGCATCTACTACGAAAGCCACAACTCGCTCGATCCCGAACTCCGGGTCGACGTCCCGGCGGCAATCAGCATGTATCCCCGCGACATCGAGAAGTATCCGCGCGCCTGGGCACAGGAGCGGTACCGGCAGATCGTCCGATGGCGTTCGCCCGAACGCGGGGGACATTTCCCGTCGCTGGAGGTTCGCGAGTATTTCGTCAAAGATCTGCAAGAGGGCCTCGCGGCCGTGCTGGCCGCCAATCGGTGAACGCGGCCGGCCGCTGGGAGGGTGCGTCACACCCATCCCCGCCGTCCGGACCTCGTTTACCGTGGTCAGCGTGGAACGAGGCAACGAGCTAGGCGACTACCTGAGGGCGCGCCGGGACGAGGTCACCCCGGCGGCGACCGGGCTGCCCGACGACGGTTCACGGCGGGTGCCCGGGCTGCGCCGGGACGAGGTCGCGCTGATGGCCGGAGTGAGCACCGACTACTACGTGCGCCTGGAGCAGGGCCGCGAGCGGCATCCGTCCGACCAAGTCCTGCACGCGATCGCGCGGGCGTTGCGCCTGGACGAAGCCGCGGCCGCGCACCTGTTCCAGCTCGGCCTGCCCACCCCGCTGCCGGCGCCGGACCCGGTGGCCGAGGCCGGTCCGGAACTGGTGCGGTTGCTGGACCGGCTGGACGACGTGCCCGCGTTCGCGGTCGGGTCCGCCCAGGACGTGCTGGCCGCCAACGCGCTGGCCGAGCGGCTCTACGCGGGTTTCGCCCGGTTCGACAACCTGCTCCGGATGATCTTCCTCGATCCGTGCGCCCGCGAGTTCTACGTCGACTGGGATACTGCGTCCGCCACGGCGGTGAACAACCTGCGCGCCTCGGCCGCGCGATTCCCCGGTGACCGCCGGATCGAGGCCGTCGTCGGCCGGCTGAGCGTGCGCAGCCCGGCGTTCGCGACGTTGTGGGCGCGGTACGAGGTCCGCCCGCGCACCCACGAGGACAAGCACTTCCACCATCCCCAGGTCGGGGAGCTGTACCTGCACTACGAAGCGCTGGCCGTGACCAGCGCGCCGGGACAACACGTTTCCGTGTACAGCGCCGAGCCGGGCAGCCCCAGTGAGGACGGGCTGATCCTGCTGCGTCAGCTGGATGCCTTTCCGGACAAGGGAAATCGCCAGCTGTGATCGCGTTGCCCGCCTGAACCCCATCAACGAAAAGGAAACCCCATGCTGCTCCCCTACGACGAGGCTGGGTCGGGCCCGGCGGTGGTCCTGCTCCACGCCCGTCCCGCCGACCGCTCCATGTGGCGTGACCACCTGCCGCGCCTGGCCGCCGCCGGTTACCGCGCGATCGCGCTCGACCTGCCCGGCTACGGCGAGGCGGTGCTCCCGGACGGCCACGGGGCCGAGCCCGCGCAGGACGTGCTGAGCACCCTCGACCAGCTCGGGGCCGGCCGCTTCAGCCTGGTCGGCAACTCACTCGGCGCCCTGGTCGCGCTGCAGACCGCGGCAACGGCGCCGGAACGGGTGGAGGGACTGGTGCTCATCGGATACCGCCCCCACGACCAGCCCGCGACGGAAGGCCTCGACCTCGCGTGGCACCGTGAACGAACCGCGCTCGCGGCCCGCGATCTCGAAGGCGCGGTCCGCGTCGCCGTCGAGACCTGGCTCGGGCCCAAGGCTTCCCCGGAAATCCGGACGCACGCCGCCCGGATGCAACGCGGCAACCTGCTCCTGCGGCAAGCCCACGGCGAACCCCCGCGCGCCACTGACCCAGACCTCGCCGGGCTGCGGCCGCTGGCGTCACGAACCCTGGTCGCGGTCGGCGAGCACGACCTGCCGGACTTCTCCACCGGCGGCCGCGCACTGGCCGACGCCATCGGCGCAAGCGGGCCGGTCGTCGCCCCCAGTGCCGCCCACCTGGTCCCGCTGGAACAGCCGAAGTGGCTTTGCGTTCTGCTGCAAGGATTCCTCACCCAACCCGCCGGGCAAACGGCCGCCTGACCCGCAAAGGCGGCGCGCGAACAGCCGGACCCGCGAGGCCTGTCAGCCCAGCTCGGGACCACCCGCAGCCGTCGCCGCACGCAAGCGGATCGCGTTCTGCCGGACGCGGCCGAGCAGCTCGTGCAACTGATCGCGTTCGGCCGGAGTGAACCCGGCGTAGAGGTCTTCCTCCACCCGCTCCTGCACCGTCCACAATGCAGCGACGGCCTGTTCCCCGTCGCGGGTGATGGTCACCGCGTCGCCGTCTCCGGTCAGATATCCGCGCTCCCGCAACGGACGCACCAGTTCGGCGAGTTCGTCCTCGGTCGCGCCGAGGTCCCGCCGCAGCTGGTCGACCGGCGTGCTGCGCTCGCAGACCACCACCATCAACAGCACCACCTGCGCGCTGTCCAGCTCGCCGAACTCACCCGGCTGCGCGTCGAAGGCCGCGCGGACCAGTTGCGCGGTAACGCCGAGATTGCGGCCGAGGCTGTCCCGGATCCGGTCGGTCAACATGGTCAGGATCATCCTCATCCGCAGCTCGTAGATGCTGATACCGGTGGCCACGCCGACGTTGAGCGACTCGACCGCGCCGGCCATCGGGATCCGCACCGCCAGATCGGCGCCGGCCAGCGTCTCCGGCGTGACGCCTTCGGTCTCGTTGCCGACGACGAGGGCGACCTTCCGTCCGCGCAGCGGCGCCATGGACTGCACGTGGCTGCCCCGCGGCGAGGTCACCACGATCTGAAAACCATTGTCCCGCAACGCTTTCAGCGCGTCCTCGGTAGTGTCGAACCGGCGGACCCGGCAGCCGAGCACCGCGCCGCGAGCCGCGTCCAGCACCCGCCGGGAGGACAGGTCCGTCGCCGGGTCGGTGACCACGACGTCCCGCACACCCAGGGCTCGCGCGGTGCGCACGATGGTGCCGAGGTTGCCCGGATCGGCCACCTGCTCGCACACCACCGCGAAGTCCCCGTACGGCTCAGCCGGCCCGGTCTCCGCGGGCAGCACGGCCACCGCCAGCCAGTCGACCGGCTTCGCGCTGCCGGTCACCTTGCGCAGCAAGCCGTCCCGCACCACGTGCACGGTCACCCCGGGCAGCGCCGCCTCCGCCGCCGTGGCCGACCGCAGCACGTAGTCCACTTCGGCCCCGGCGGCCAGCGCCTGCCGGATCAACCCGATCCCCTCGACCAGGCATCGCCCGGCGGCCAGCCGGCCGGGCCGCGTGCCCAGCGCCCGCGCCGCGCTGATCCTCGGGTCCTTGATCGAGTCGATGACTTCCACAACGGTGCAGGCTAGCTGGCGGGACCGGGGTAAGCCGTGACCGGTCCGGTACGTACCGTGAAGATACGCTCCGGACCGGCCGATTCACCTGCCACGTCAGGATTTGGCGCCACCGGTGTCGGAGCCGACGTAGGTGTCCTTGTGGTCGCCGGTCGGCCCGCTCGCGCTCTGGTGCTGGTGCGTTTCCGCGCCGACGGCGGTGTACACCGTCCCACCGGCCAGGCCCATCAGCGCGACGGCCGCCGCGCCGGCCAAGATCCTGTACCGCCACGCACTGCTTTTGGTGTCAGACACCGATCCCACCCTTTTCTGTGATACCCGTAACTGGCGCGGTTCCCGAGACTCGCTCTTTCGATGATGCCCACGCCCGCTCGCCGGTTCCACCACCGCGGTACTAACAGGCACAAAGGACTGCCCGTTACCACCAGGCGGCCGGAATTGCGTGTGGGTAACGCGAATCCCGGGCCGGGAATGCTCACCCGACGAGCCGGTCGTCTGCTTCGTTGAGCAGGGCCAGCACGTCGTCGGCGTCGGGCAGGCCGAGGCGGACGAACAGCGTGTGCGCACGCCGCAGGTGGGCCAGTGCCGCGTCGGTTTCGCCGCGCTGGCCCAGTGTTCGCCCGAGCACGGTGAGTGCGTGGGCGAGGTCCCGTTCGATGCCGAGTTCTTCGCAATTCTCAACGGATTCGGCGGCGTACTTCTCCGCCTCGTCGTACCGTCCCATCACCCGCAAGGTTTCCGCGAGCCGGTACAGCGACTGCGACGCGCGGTCCGGCAGGCTGGAAGCCCGGCTGGTGACCAAGCAGGCCGTGAAGTGCGCGACGGCCTCGTCGTACCGCCCGAGCTCGTGCAGGGCCAGGCCCAGGACGTAGTGCCCGGAGGCCTTGCCCGGCCGGTCGCCGAGGCTGTCGGTCAGTGCCAGCGCGGACTCGCACGAGGGCACCGCCTCGGCGGCGCGCCCGCTGCGGACCCTGGCCAGTCCGGCGTTCAACGTGGTCGCCGCCTCCGCCGAACGGTGGCCGAGCTCGCGGGCCAGCGCGACGGACTCGTCGTAACAGGCCAGTGCTTCCTCGAAACGGCGCAGGTACTGGCAGGCCACGCCGAGATCGTTGAGCGCCTGCCGCAAGATGTCCCGTTCGCCGGTGCGGCGGGAGATTTCGACGGCCGCGCGGGCGTGCCGGGCGGCTTCGGCCGGGCGGGAAGCGCGCAGCGCCGCGATGGCGAGGATCAGCAACGCCCGGGCCGCGCTGGGCTCGTCGCCGCAGCGTTGCGCGGCCTCGCGCACCAGGTCCGCGGTGTCGGCGAGCCGGGGGTAACGCGTGTCGTGGCTGAGCGGGCTGGTGCACAGCAGGAGGTCCGCGGCGACACGCAGCCGTCCGGGATCCCGGGTGCTCGGCGAGGCCGCGGCGCGGCGCGCGACCGCCGTGACGATCTCGAATTCTTCGTTCGCCCAGGTCCGGGCGGCGTGGATGTCGGGGAACGTCAGCCCCGGCATGGGCAGGGGCCCCACCAGGTTCGCGACCGGATCCCCCGGGACGACGTGGGCCAGCGCCGCGCACGAGGTGGCCAGCAGGTGCTCGAGCAGCGCGCGCAGGGCGACGTCGGCCTCTTCGTCCGGCCGCTCGGCGGCGCGCTGCGCGGCGTAGGCCCGCACCAGGGCGTGATAGTGGTAGCGGCCGGGCTCCGGTGACTCCAGCAACGCCGCGTCCACCAACGACTCCAGCAGGAGTTCCGCGGTGGCCTCCGGCGCGCCGAGCAGGGCGGCCGCCGAGCCGAGCGAGACGGTCGCCGCGCCGGGGACGGACAGGAGCCGGAACGCCAGCGCCTGGGCGAGGGACAGCTGCTGGTAACTCAGCTCGAAGACGGCCCCGATGGCGAGGTCGCCCACCCGCAGTTCGCTGAGCCGGCGGCGCTCGTTGTCCACCCGGTCCGCCAGTGCCCGGATGGTCCAGCCGGGCCGGGCCGACAGGCGGTTCGCCACGATGCGCACGGCCAGCGGCAGCAGCCCGCACGCCTGGACCAGGCGGCGGGCCTGGGCCGGCTCGGCCGCGACCCGCTCGGCGCCGATCACCGCGACCAGCAGGTCGAGTGCTTCTTCGGGGGCGAAGGCGTCCAGGGCGAGGTGGGCCGTGAGCGGCAGCCCGACCGGCACGGCCCGCGTCGTGAGGATGACCCCGCACTCCGGCGAGCTGGGGATCATGTCCCTGACCTGGGCCGCGTCACGGACGTTGTCCAGCACCAGCAGCACCCGCCGGCCGTCCAGCAGGGAGCGCAGGAGCGCACGCCGGTCCTCCAGCCGCTCGGGCACCGCCTCGGGCGCGATGCCCAGCGAGGTCAGGAACCCGGCCAGCACGGTGCTCGGCCCGGCCGGGTTCTCCCCCTCCCCGCCCAGGTCGGCGTGCAGCTGCCCGTCGGGGTAGGCCGAGCGGACCCGGTGCGCGGCGCACAGGGCGAGCGACGTCTTGCCGATGCCCCCCATCCCGGCCACCGCCACGACGGCCGGGGTGTCCCGCCCGGTTTCGGTCAACAGCGCGAGCAGCCGGTACAGGCCCGCGGTGCGGCCGACGAAGTCCGGGAGGGTGGGCGGCAGCTGGCGGGGCACGGGCAGGGGCGCCCGCACCGATCTCTCCGGCGGCGCGGTGGCGGGGGCGTCCTCGCTCGCTGCCGCGTCCCCGGTTTCGGTGTCTTCGGCCGGTTCCCCGCCGTTCGCCTCCCGCTCGCCGTGGCCGGTCCCCCCGGCCAGGATGGCGGCGTGCACGGCGGCCAGTTCCGGGCCCGGCTCCACGCCGAGCTCGTCGACGATCCGGCGGCGGAAGCGGGCGTACACCGCGAGCGCGTCGGCCTGGCGGCCGGCCAGCTGCAGCGCGCGCATCAGCAGCCCGTGCGGACGTTCGCGCAGGGGGTACGCGGCCGTGAGCTCGGTCAGCGCCGAGGTCGCGAACATCTCGCCGTCGAGGCGGAGCTGAAGGTCGAGCTGCTCCTCCAGCGCCACGAGGCGCAGCTCGCCGAGCCGGTCCCGCTGCATCTCGGCGAACGGCCCCGGCACGCCGGCCAGCGGCTCCCCCCGCCACAGGCCGAGGGCCTCGGTGAGCAGCGCGCAGGCCTGTCTCAGCAGCCCCTCGCCACGAGCCGTCGCGGCGCGGCGGATCAACGTTTCGGCGCGCTGCACGTCCAGCGCGTCCGGCGGGACGAGGAACCGGTAGCCGTCACCGTGCGAAACCAGCACGCGTGGCTGGGACGGATCGGGTTCCAGCAGCCGCCGCAGCCGCCAGGCGTAAGTGCGGAGGGTGCGGATGCCGCCGCCGGCCGGCGGGAACTCCCAGACGGCGTCCACGATCTGCCGGGCCGAGACGGTGTGGCCCGACTGCAGGAGCAGGTACGCGAGCATGGCCTGCTGCTGCGGCGGCCCCGCGCTGACCTCACGGCCGTCCCGGTACACGAGCATCGCGCCCAGTACGGCGACCCGCAACGGTTCGGAGAGGTCGCCCGCGGGATCCGGTCCGCCGGCTTCCGGGACGGCCGGGTAGCCGACGGTGCCGTCTTCCGGCTCTCCCACTTGCCACCCCCCGCGGTTGCGTTCTGGGACGCCCCCACGGCCCTGCGGCCAGTCCGGCCGAGACGAGCCCGGTGCCTGGTCAACGACGGTGTTGACCGAACGCTGACCGCACGTGGAACGCGGCTCGGCAGACTGGAAAAACGTCGATCGAAGGCACCATAACAGGAGATCGACACCGGCGAGGCCGCAGCCGAATGGCTGCTGCCTCACAGCTGCACCTTCCCGGCTGCCGGGTGCGCTGACCGCTCGGGATCACCGGCGACGGAGGCGACTGAGAGTGACGACGACCAGCCAGACCCATCCGGTCGTGTCGGCGCCGCCGGCATCGCCCGGACGCCCACTGGCGTCGTGGCCCGGCCTGAAGCCGGCCGAGCCGCTCATGCGACCCATGCCGGCTCCTCCACGGATTGGAACCACAATGGACTTTCCCACCGCCTACGACGCTTCGGCGGACGGACTGCTCCTGCGCCCCTACCGCGTGGCGGACGTGCCCAGCCTGGTGACCAACGGCCGTGACCCGGAGACCCGCGCCTTCATGGCGGGCACCCCGGCCGACCTGACCACCAAGGGCATGCTGGAGTGGGTGCGGGAGATCGGTTCCCGGCCGTCGCCCGACCCGGACCGGCTCAGCTACGCGGTGGCCGACCCAGCCACGGACGAACTACTGGGCGGCGCGGTCATCCACGTGACGCGGCGCCGCGACGTCGCCGAGCTCAGCTTCTGGGTCTGTGAAGACGTTCGCGACCGGGGCGTCGGGACCCGCGTGGCGCGCGCGTTGAGCGAATTCTGCTTCTCCCAGGGAATCCACCGGGTCGAGCTGGTCATCCGGGCGGACGACATTCCCAGCCAGCATTTGGCGAAGGCCGTCGGCTTCCAGCGCGAGGCGCAGCTGCGCGAGGTCCTGCCCGGGTCCGGCGCCGGCTTCGGCGCGAACTCCGGACGACAGGACGGCGAACTCTGGGCGCGCCTGCGCACCGACGCGTAAGCCTTCACAAAACCGCACTGGCCAAGGAAAACACAGCCGGCACTGAAGAGTCAGTGCCGGCTGCAGTGGTGCCTGAACGGTTCTCCGCCTCAGATGATCCCGGCGCGCAACGCATAAGCGACCGCGTGCGACCGGTTGCGGAGCCCCAGCCGGTGGGTCAACGAGTAGATGATGTTCTTCACGGTGTGGTCGGCGTAACGCATGCGACGGGCTATCTCGTTGGTGTCACAGCCTTCCGCCATCAGCCGGACCACCGCGACCTCGCGCTGGGAGAGCACGTGCTTGCGGGCCGGGATCGGCCCGCCGCGCCGCGTTCTCCTGGCCTGCGCCAGCAACCGGAGCGCGGCCGTGTCCACCGCGGCCGCGCGGACGCACCGCGGCAGCCGGTCGTCGGTGACGGCCGCGCGGGGCAGCACCGCGACCACCGACGGTTCGAGCGCGGACGGCAGCTCGACCTCCTCCGCCGGATCCATCAGCAGGACAACGGGTTTGGTCTCCGCGCCGATCGCGGCCTCGAGTTCGGCGACCGCCGCCGGGTCCAGCTCGTCGAAGGCGGCGACGATGACGTCGGCCCGCCGCCGGGTCTCCCCGCGGCCGACAACCATGCCCTGCCGTCCGCTCAGGCAGGCCACCAAGCCTGCCCCGGTAAGGGGATCGAGGGCATGCACCGCCACAAGAACGTCCTCCACGGGATCCTCCTCAAAACTCTCCACCGGACAACAGTCGGTCCGGACGGGGCCGCGCGCCGGTACACCGCTTTTCGGTGCGCAGGACGAAGCCAAGCTGGGTGTAAGCCTCCGAGCAGACCTCATGAGAGGAGACGCCTGTACCGGCCGGCGGTTGCCGCCGTTCCCGGTTTCCGGTGTCCTCGTGCGTTCTTCTCTCCCTGGCCGGTTTCGGACCAGGAGGCCTTGGTACAAGTGAACACCGTGCCGCTACGGCATACTCAAGTCCGGATTACGTAACGAAGCCCACTGGCGGCGTAGTTGCCCGGCCGGACCTCATCCGTTGCCCGGCAACGCCTTGGAGCTGTAACGGGCGGCACGCAGGTAGCCGAGCACGAGCTGCTCGAGTTCCGGCCGCGCCGATTCCCAGCCCTCAGGCACGGCCCTGGTCCCCCGGACGAGCAAGGTCGCCTGACGGCCGGTCCGGGACTGCTCGACCACTTCCAGCCCGCCGGGCGTCTCCGCGGCGGCCGGGCCCACGAGCACCTGGTGCTCCTCCAGCAGTTCCTCGACGTCCCCGGATACCCGGCACTGCCCGCGTTCCAGCAGCACCAGGTGGTCGACGACCGGGCCGAGATCGGTCAGCAGGTGGGAGGAGACCAGCACGGTGGTGCCGCGTTCGGCCACATCGGACATCAGGATCCGGAGCGTTTCGTCCCGCGCCAACGGATCCAGGTCGGCCAGCGGCTCGTCGAGCAACAGCAGCCGCGGCAGCCGGCCCAGTGCCAGCGCGAGGGCGAGCTGGCTGCGCTCACCCGCGGAGAGGTGGCGCACCTTCCGGTCCCGCCCGACCCCGGAAAGCAGGTCGAGGGCCCGCTCGGCGTAGGCGGCCGACCAGCGTTCGTTGAGCTTCGCGCCCGCTTTCAAGGTCTCGCCGACGGTGAAGTCCTGATACAGCGGACGTCCCTGCGCCAGGAACGCGACGTCCGGGTGCACCCGCGGGCGCACCGGCTCCCCGGCGACGACCAGCTCGCCGCCGGTGGGGGCGACGAGCCCGGCGGCCATCCGCAGCAAGGTGCTCTTGCCCGCGCCGTTGGGTCCCACCAGCGCCCCGATCCGCCCCGCCGGCAGGGTGAACGAGCAGTCCCGCAGCGCCCACGTGGCGCCGAATCGCCGGCTCACGGCCTGTGCGCTCAGCATCTGCCCCTCATTCCCCCGGCGCGTGCTGTGCCGTTCGTTACTGATCCGACGGCAGCCACGGCGGAAACGGTTTCTTCGAGCAGGTCGGCTGTAGCCCGTGTCCGCCTGCTTTCGGTCGGATCAGTAATGTGCGCGCCGGACGTCTTGGTAGAGCGCGTCGACGTCCTCGATGCCCAGGCCGGCTTCGACCGCCCGGTCCATCCACTCGGCCAGATCCCGCCGCAACGGCGTCTCCCGCCCGCCCGCCTCACTGCCCAGCGAGCCGGTGATGAACGTGCCCACGCCCCGGCGTCCTTCGGCCAGGCCCGCGCGTTCCAGCTCGCGGTAGGCCTTGTTGACCGTGTTCGGGTTGATGGCGATCGCCGCCACGACCTCCCGGGTGGTGGGCAGCCGGTCGCCGGGCTTGAGCAGCCCGAGCCGCAGCGCCTGCTGCACCTGGTGGACGATCTGCAGGTAAGTGGAGACCCCGGACCGCCGGTCGATCCGGAACTCGATCACCTGGGTCAGCTTAGAGGGTGGCGGCGGCCCGTCCGGGCCGGACGCGGTGATCACACCCTCCGGCGCAGGGCCCACCACGAAGCCAGTACCGCCGCGGCGGCGAGCACGGCGAAGACCGCCGCCTCCACCCAGTGCACCGCCGTGGCCGACCCGGCCGGGAGCACGTCGGCGAACGACTTCGCCAGGCCGTGTTCCCGGTAGCAGGTGGCGAGGTCGGCCGAAGTCGCGGAGTTCCCGTGCGCCCCGCACGAAGCGACCTGGCTGTGCGCCGCTTTCGAGGAGATCTCCTGGCCCCCGGCCGTGAGGAAGCCGCTGCCGGTCACCTGCACGCCGCGGCCGGTCACCGCGGCCGTCGACGGGTCGTCGGACACCACGCGCTCGACCCCGCCGAGCGAGGGCTGCACGATGCTGAGCGCCACGCGGAGCACGAGGAACGACAGCAGCGTCACGGTCATCGCCACCAGCGTGCGCCGGGCCAGCGTCCCCACCGCCATCCCGATGGCGAGGCAGAACAGCAGGTACACCGCCGGGGAGACCCCGCTCGAACCGAACGTCGGATAGGCGTAGGGACCGCTGACCAGCGGCCCGAGCGAACCCGCCGTGTCGAGCCAGCCCGCCACCAGCAACTGCAGCACGACCAGCACCAGCACCGCGGGCGCCGCCGCCATGGCGAGCTTCGTGCCCATCCACCGGCCCCGCCCGACCGACTGGGTCAGCGCCAGCAGGTGCGTGCCGTGCTCCAGCTCGCGGGCGATCAACGGGGCGCCGCAGAACATGCCGAGCAGCACCGGCAGGGCGAGCAGGAAGAACTGGGCCGCCTTGAGCCGGTCGAACCAGGTGTCCTGGAACTCCCCCGTGCGCACGCGGCACGCTTCGTCCGCGGTGCCGGACAAGCAGTTCCCCAGCGCTGACAGGTCGGACTGCATCACACCGCGCAGCACCAGAACCGCGCCGCCGCCGGCGATCAGCAGGACCAGCAGCGAAACGAGCTGGGCCCGCTGCTGCCGCCACGCCACCCAGATCACGCCGTTACCTCCTCGTGCGAACGCAAGTAGCCGAGGGCGAGCTGCCCCAGCGTGGGCCGGTGCCACCGCCACCGCGGATCGGGTGGTGCGGAGAAAGCCGCGGACACCAGCAGTTGCCGTACGCCCGGCCGGTTCGCCGAGTCGATCACCGCGTGCGGCGGGACCGGCGGCCGTCCGTCCGGCGGCCCGGTCAGGATCGCATGCCCCGCCACGAGTCCCGCGATGTCACCCGCGAGCCGGGCCCGTCCGGCGGTCAGCAGCACCAGGTGGTCGCACACCTCCTCCAGCTCCGCCAGCACGTGCGACGACAGCACCACCGTCATCTCCTGCCGCTGCTGTTCCGCGCGGAGCAGTTCCAGCACCGCGGTCCTGGCCAGCGGATCAAGGTCGGCCAGCGGCTCGTCCAGCAACAGCAGCCGCGGCCGGGTCCCGAGCGCCACGGCGAGCGCCACCCGGGTCCGCTGCCCGCCGGACAGCGACGAGACCTTCGCCGTCAGCGGCACCCGCGCCTGCTCGACGAGCCACTCGGCGTACTCCTGGTCCCACCCCGGGTTGGCGGACCGGCCGAAGCGCAGCATCTGCGCGACGGTGAACTGCGGGTAGAGCGGTTTGTGCTGGGCCAGAAAGGAAATCCGCGGATCCGGGACCGTCCACGGCGGCTCGGTCCCGTACACCGACACCGAGCCCTCGGTCGGCCGCCCGGTCCCCGAGAGCAACCCCAGCAACGTGCTCTTGCCCGCGCCGTTCGGCCCGACCAATGCCACCATCCGCGGGCCGGGGATCTCCAGCTCGCACCCCCGCAGGCCCCAGCCGCGGCGATACCGCCGGCCCAGCCGCGCGGCGTGCACGGCGAGCCGGTCCCCCGGCACCGGCATCCCTGCCACCCCAGGCCTTCCCCTCGTCACGGTCTCAGTACGAGCAGTCGACACGGGGCCCTGCCGTGCTGCCGCCCGCGACGCAGGTGAAGGTCTTCCCCGCGTCGATCGGTGCGTAGCCGATCACCGGAACGCCGTTGCTGCGGAAGGTCACGGTGCTCCACACCCCCGGCGGCGTGGCGAGCGCCTGCGTGGTGTTCGCGGGCTGCTCGTAGGCGTAGCCGTCGCCCGTCGCGGTGACCAGCCGGACCTCCAGCGGATACCCGGCGGTGGTGACCGTGAGTGGCGTCGAATCGGCTTCCCGTGCGGCGGGGCGCTGGTCCGCGAAGGCCACCCCGGACAGCGCGATCGCCGAAACGGTGGCGGCGAGCGCCCCGGCGGCCACCCGTCCGGCGACCCGGCGGTTGTGTTCGGTCACGGATTTGCCTCCTTGGCTATTTAACTACCTAACTAGTGAAACTAAGGCGACCGTAGCACTCTTTCGTGGGACTTGCCGGGGGTGCCCGAGCGAGGCGAGCTTGACCGTGCCGCGACGGCACAGTTTCGAATGGCCGCCGGCGCGACACCGAGCAACTCAAGGAGAAGACATGAGCTGGACCCTGCCGCAACGGCTGTACCTGCTGAGCTATCACGGGGAAAAGGGCAGGCTCGACCTCGCCTCGGTCCTGGTGCGCGGCCAGCTGATGCGCGCCGCGGCGGTGGCCGAGCTGGCCATCGGAGGGCAGCTCGTCGACCAGGGCGGCAAGGCCGGCCGCGTCCCCGGCCGCCCGGCGCCGGAGGACCCGTTCCTGGCCGACGTCCTGGAGTACGTCTCGCCGGACAAGCCGCGCCGCTGGTTCACCGTGGTGGACCACCGGTGGGCGAAGGCCGAAAGCACGGTGAAGGACCAGCTGGCCGGGAACGGGACGATCACCGTCGGCAAGGGCAAGGCACTGGGGCTGATCCCGGTGGAAGAGATCACCCTGGGCAATCCGCACGAGGTGACCGGCCTGCGGGAGACGACGAGGAACGCGGTGCTCCTCGGCCGCGACCCGGCCACCGTCCCGGCGGACGAAGCGGCCCTGGCCCTGTTCGCCGCCGAGGGCGACGTCGGCAGCGTGTTCACCCACAAGGAGCGGTCCCGGCACAAGGGCGAATTCAAGGCGCTGGCCAAGCAGTTCGACGCCACCGTCCCCGGGGTGCGCAAGGCGCTCCAGCTGTCCATCGCGACCCGCCGGGGCGCCGCGGCCGGCTGAGGCGCGGTCGGTCCAAGGTGGCCGGTCCGGGGTTCATACCTTAGAATTTATGACACACATCACGCCTGCTAGGGGTTGAGTATGCCGCAGCGGCACAGTGTCTTATACCCGTTTTAGGCTAAGACGAGGTGAACGGCTTCAAGCCGCTTCGCCTCGTCGGCCCATACATCCAGTGAACCCCTAGCGGTGACCCTAACGGACCGAGTCGAGGCGGCGCATGCAACCTAATCTTGAACCTGGCGAGGACTTCGCCCTTCTCTTGGAGCGAGAGGCCAGGAAACTCCAGGAGAAGGGCGAAGCGCTCGCCGCCGCGTTCGCCGCCTCCGGCTCCACCGTGCGGTCTTCGGACGGCTCGGTGACGGTGAAGGTCGAGGCCAACGGCTCACTGAGCTCCATCGAGTTCGGCAACCGGGCCTGCGCGATGGGACCGGCCAACCTCTCCTCGCTGGTGATGAAGACCGTGCGCGAGGCCCAGCTCAAGACCGCCGGCAAGATCGCGGATTCCTACACCGAGATCAACGGCGACGACCAGGCCGCCGAGCTGGTCCGCACCTTCCTTCCGAAGGTCGAGGACACCGAGGAAGGCGCCCAGGAGAACCCCGAGCAGAACAAGTGGGCCCCGGAGGCGTACGAGGAGGAGCCGCCGCCGGCCGCGCGCCGGATGCCGCCGCCGCAGCAGCAGCCGGGCCGCCCGATGCCGCCGCAACCCGGACGCCCCCTGCCGCCGCAGCCGGGCCGGCCGATGCCACCGCAGCCGGGTGGGGCCGTGCCGCCGCAGTCAGGGCCGCCGATGCCGCCGCAGCCGGGCCGCCCGGTACGGCCGCCGAACCCGCCCCCGCCCCCGCCCCGGCGACCGCACTCCGACCCGGACGACGATGAAATGAGCCCCTGGTGAGCGACGGAATCAAAACGCAGTACGAGGCGCTTGGCGCTTTCGCCACCAGCCTCGACAAGATCGAAGAGCAGTTGCAGAAGAGCGCGGACATGGTGGGCAGCTGCGTCGGCGACCCCGGCATCTTCGGCATCACCGGCGGCCAGCTCTATGGGGCCGGCGCCAGCATGCACTGCGCGAAGGCACGGGATCATCTGCACGATTACTCGGCGAAGGTGAAGGACTTCTCCGACAAGGTGCGCGATTCCGCGAAGAAGTATCAGGAAGGCGACAAGGACGCGGAAGACTCCATCATGAGCGCCGCCAAGGGCCTCGGAGAGGTGAAGGTCAAGTGAGCGACGAGTACCACCGCGGCGATGTCGGGAACGGCAGTGGTATCAGCGCCGACGACTTCAAGGACCCGAAGAACCCGGGCGGGGGCGACAGCGCCGGCGCGGGCTTCTTCGACACGGCGTTCGGGCTGAAGAAAGCGGTTGCCGAAGGCGACAGTCTCAGCATCGGCATGGCCTCGGTCGGCATGGCGGTCGACATTCTCGGCATGGTCCTCGACCCGCTCGGATCGCTGCTCACCGCCGGGATCGGCTGGCTGATCGAGCACCTGGTCATCTTCCGCTGGCCGCTGGACGTCCTGATGGGCGACCCGAAGGGCATCGACGCGGCCAAGGAGGCGATCTGGGCCGAGGGCAAGACCGTGAAGGGACTGTCGGACGCCCACGCGAAGGCCACCCAAGACGTCCTGAAGAGCTGGACGGGCCAGGCGGCCGACACGTTCCGCACCGACATGGAGGGCGTCGCCGCCCAGCTCGACGCCCTGTCCGACTACGTCAACCTCGCCGGCAAGCAGATGGCGATCGCGGGCGGCCTCATCGGTACCGTCCGCGGCATCATCCGTGACCTCATCGCGATGACACTGGCCGGCATCCTCAAGGCCGCGATCATCGCGGTGGCGCTGGCGCCGGTGACGTTCGGCGGCTCGATCATCGCGGCGATCACCAGCACGATCATCGAAGTCGGCGTGGCGATCGGCAAGATCGGCACGAAGATCGCCGACCTCGCCAAGAAGCTGGCCGAGATGCTCAAGCTGCTGGCCAAGACCCGCGGCGCGGCCGACGACGTCGTGAAGAACACGGTCGGCGGCAATCTCGGCAAGATCAAGGTGCCGCCGAAGACCGGGCCGTACACCCCCAAGCCGCCGCCGGACAAGCCGATGATCAAGGAGAACGGCGAGCCCGGGGACAAAACCCCCGAGGGCGAAGGCAAGCCGGGCGACAAGGACCCCACCACGCCGGAGGGCAAAAAGCCGGAGAAGGTCGGCGACATGGTCACCCGGGTGGTCCGCGAAAAGCTGGAAAAGGAACTGCGAAAAGAAGTCAAAACGCAGAACGACCAGGTCGAAATGGACGCGGCCCTCAAGAATTTCGACAAGTGGTGCGGCGCGCCGATCTCCCTCACCAGTGGGAACTCCAAGAAAGCCCTGGAGGGAATCGAAAAGATCGTGAAGATCATGAGCGACCCGACGTACGGTGCTCAGGGTATGGGCGGGAAGATCATCGTCGACATGATGAAGAACATCCCGCCCGCCGCGACAGCCAAGCCCGAGGAAGAAAAGGCGAGTTAACCGCCAACCGCCGGCTCCCGTTTTGCCGTCAAGGCCTCCTTACCCGCGTCCGACGCGGGTAAGGAGGCCTTGACGGACTTCTGGCGGTCAGTCGAGGACCGCGGTCGCCTCGACCTCGACCAGAACGTCGGGCTCGGCCAGCGCGGCGACGCCGATCCCGGTCAGCGGCGGCATCGGCGTGACGCCCAGCTTCGCCGACGCCCGGGCGACGCCCTCCGCGAACAGCGGCATCTTGTCCTCGGTCCAGTCGACCAGGTAGACGGTCAGCTTCACCACGTTGTCGAACGTGGCGCCGACTTCGGCCAGCGCGGTGCCGATGTTGAGGTAACACTGCTCGACCTGGGCGGCGAAGTCGCCTTCGCCCACCTTTCCCCCGTCGGCGTCGCGGGCGATCTGACCAGCGATGAAGACCAGCTTCGATCCCGTGGCGACCGAAACCTGCCGGTAGATGCCGACCTCAGGCAGCCCCTTGGGGTTGACCAGGGTGATAGCCATGCTGACTCCTTGTCCGTGCGAGCTGGTCCCCAAACCATAGCATTGCAATGCTATGGTTTGACCCATGGCGAGGATGAAGGATCCCGCGGTCCGCACTCAGCTCCTCGAGCGCGCCGCACATCTGCTCCGTACCCGCGAGCCCCTCACCCTGCGCTCGCTGGTGGCCGGGACCGGGGTGTCCACAATGGCCGTCTACACCTACTTCGGTGATATGGACGGCGTCTGGAAAGCCTTGCGGCAGGAGGGTTTCACCCGCCTGGCGGCCAGATTCGCGGATGTGGCCCCCTCCGGCGACCCGGTCGAGGACCTGACCGTCCTGATCACCGCCTACCTCGGCAACGCCCTCGACCACACCGACCTGTACCGGGTCATGTTCGACGCGAGCTTCGCCCTCGAAGACCTCAAGGCCGCGGACGCGACCCTGGAGTACCTGGTCCAAGCCGCCGGCCGGGCTACCGCCGCCGGCCGCTTCCGCGCCGGGACCGACCCGCTGGAACTGGCGACCCAGAGCTGGACCATCGCCCACGGACTGGTCTCCCTGGTCGCGAACGGCCCGTTGCCCCGCGAAACGCTCGCGAACGGCGTCCCGCTGCTGATCGGGCTGTTCGTCCACAGGGGAGACGACCCCCGCAAGTGCCGTCGCTCGGTCGAGAGCGGCTGGAAGAAACTGCGGCCGCACAACGGGTCCTAGATGACCAATTCCAAGGGGTCAGTGGTAGTCCGAGGTGAGGGAGCGGTAGACCGGGCCGCTGATCTTGCTCGACGCTATGCGCCGCCCTCGATGAGCAGTTGCGCAGTGGCCCATCAACGCCGACACCACTCGAAGCGTCGGACCCACAGTTGCGGTCATATGGCATCACGCTTCGCCCGCCGTTCCATCACCAACGGCACCTCACCGAGGTGGGCCCTAGTCTCGATCGTTGGCACCGCAGTACGTCCTCGGCCCTGTTGTCATGCGACCCCCAGGTGCAGATGGCGGCTCCCAGGTGTTGTTGGCGGCTGGGCGAGGGGGTCAGCGGGATTGTGCGTCGACAGTTCTGGGAGACCAGAAATTTCCCGCGGGAAATCACCGGTCTCCCATGCCGATCACGTTGCCCAACCGTCCGTCACGCAGGTGCAGGCCGGGTAGCCGCTGCTCGATGGTGGCGATACCACAGGCGGCCAAGCCCTCGTCACCGTCCACCACGAGGATCCGCACCCGACTGTCGGTCAACTGCTCCTTCAGCACCGTCGCGAGGCTCACGCGCCAGCCGTCGTCACCGTTGCCGGGGTTGAAGAACTCGCCGCCCAGGTCCTCGATCAGTAACGCCCGCAACAGGACGAGTTCCGCGATGTCACCTTCACCTGCTTACCGCACCGATCCCATCGATCGCGATCATATAGCGATAGGAGGAGTATGCGGCTGGTTCGACCGGTGGCTGGGGTCGAGCGGCGGGTAGTCGGTGTAGCCACGGTGGTCACCCCGGTAGAAGGTGTTGGGGTCGGCTGACGCCAAGGGGGCGCCGACGCGGAGGCGGTGGACGAGGTCGGGATTGGCGACATAGGCCGTCCCGAAGGCGAGGATGTCGGCCAAGCCATCGGCGATGAGGTGCAGCTGACCGGGACCGGCGGGCGAGTCGTCGTGGGTGGCGTGCGGGTTGAGCATGAGGACCCCGGGCCAGCGGGAACGTAGCTGGGCGGTCAGGGCGCGGTGGTCGGGGAACTCGAACAGATGGAAGTAGGCCAGATCGGTCCGCAGCTCACCGACGAGCGCGGAGTACAGGGCGTCGACGTCGTCCTCGTGGAGACCGAAAGCGGTGCAGCCAGGGGAAAGTCGCAACGCGACACGGTGCGGACCGATCCGGCCGGCGACAGCGTCGACGAGTTCGAGCGCGAAACGGATCCGGCCGGCGATCGAGCCGCCGTAGCGGTCGGTGCGGAGATTGGCGTTGCCGACCAGGAACTGCTGAATCAGGTACCCGTACCCACCGTGCAGTTCGACGCCGTCGAAGCCGGCGGCGATGGCGTTGGCCGCGGCGGAAGCGAAGTCGGCGATGGTGTCCTGGATCTGCGAAACGGTCAGTTCGAGCGGTACGGGATAGGGCCGGTGCTCACGGTCGTTGATGCGAACCTGCCCCTCGGCGGCCACCGCGGACGGGGCGACGGGGTGTCGGCCGGTGAGCGAGGGATGGCCGCACCGACCCCCGTGGCAGAGCTGGGCGAAGATCCGCCCGCCCTCGGCGTGCACCCGGTCGGTGATCGGCCGCCACGAACGAACCTGCTGGTCAGAGTGCATACCGGGCATGTCGGTGTAGCCCTGCCCGACGACATTGGGGTGCTTCGCCTCGGCGACGATCAGGCCGGCGGTGCTGCGCTGGGCGTAGTACTCGGCCATCAACGGCGTGGCGGATAGCCCTGGCCCGTAAGCACGGCGGCGGGTCAGCGGCGCCATGGCGATGCGGTTGGGCAGTGTGAGCCCACCGAGCTGGATGGGGTCGAACGGAGTTGGCATGCCACAGACGATGGCCGCCCCACACACGAAGTCACCAGCAACAACGAAGAATTCGGCGATTTATGCCGCCAGCTAGAGTTTGACGGTGATATCCGACGGACCGGACTGCTTGACGGTCCGGACCGCGGGCGCGGTCTCCACGGCGGACAGCCCGGGCAGCGCGGCGATCGGGCCGGTCAGGTAGGCGTACAACGCCTGGGGATCACGGCACAGCACGCTCGCGTACAGGTTGGACGGTCCGGTGGTCGCCCCCACGAAACCAGCCTCGGCGTGCCGCGCCAACTCCTGCCCGGCGGCGACAAGTTGGCTTGGCACAACGGAAAGCCAGAGCGACGCGGTCGTGCGCAACCCCAGCAGCGTGGGATCGAAGTCCACGTCGAAGTACAGCACCCGGTGCTGCCGGAGCTCGGCCATCCGCCGTCGCACGGTGGTCTGCGACCAGCCGGTCGCCGCGGCGAGCTCCCGATACCCCAGCCGACCGTCACGGGCCAACTGCGTCAACAGCGCCCGATCCCCGTCGGAGGGCACGATCGGCGGTCCCTCGACTGCCTCGTCCGGACGCAACTGCTCGCACTGCTCGGGTGTCAACGGCCCGGTGCTGGTGAGCGTGCTGTTCGGCCCGCCGAAAAACGTGTGCAGCACGCTGTGGCCAATGACCTGCGTCACCCGAGGCGTGCGCGGCAGCCGCGTGAGGACCGACGACGTCCCGGCCGCGACCCGGACCATGCAGATGATCTCCGCACCGCCGGACGCCACCTGCACCCAGGACGTCTCCGGCCGGCGGGCGAGGGCGTGCGCGAGGTCGGCCGCCGCGCCCGGCGCGCACCCGACCCGGACCAGCCACTGCTCCTCCCCCATGGCCTCCGCCCAGGTCTGGCCGACGACCCGGACCGTGCCGGCGGCGCGCAGTGCCTGGTAGCGGCGGGCCACGGTCTGGTCGGAGACACCGAGGACCTCGGCGACGGCGCTGAACGCCACCCGGCCGTCGATCTGGAGCGCCTGCAACAGCCCTCGCACCACGTCCTCCGCCACAAGGACAACACTAACCAGAGAACGGGTCGACACCGGCGTGGTCGGCGTCGACCCGGCCAAGTCCCCACTGCCCGACGGGCTGACCTGCCAGCGGGCTGACGGCAACCGGTTCACCTTCACCTGGGCTCGGTAACCACAGGTGGTCCCCACCTCGGGGGATGACGTGGTCCGGGAACCCGCATCGGGGCCACGACCCTGTCGTGTCGTGCGTGCCGCCAGCACGGTGGCACGCACGACACGACCGCGGGTGAGCTCGACAGTGCCAGTGTCACTGACAGGCAGGCTTGCACCACACGGACTGGGCCGTGCGGCGACGACAGCGAGGGCGTCCAGAATCATCGGGTGACCACCGATCTGGACACCCTCGCGACTGCCTTGTACGTCACAACCGATGACCTGCTCACCGCCACCCCGCAGCTGGCACCGTGGCGTCCCACGGTCGGTATCGTGCCCAGGCTCACCGATGCGGAGTTGGTGACCTTGCGGTGATGCAGGCGTTGTCGGGGTTCACCTCGGAGTACCGGTGGCTGCGCTACGCCCGAGCCCATCTGGGGCATTTGTTTCGCTACCTGCCCCAGCAGCCGGGCTACAACAAGCGGCTGCGTGCCGCGGCGAGCCTGATCGCCAGTGTCATCCGGATGTTGGCCATGGATACGACGCTGTGGACCGATGACGTGTGGGTGGTGGACTCCACCCCGGTGGAATGTGGCCGCTCGAAGGACACCGTGAAGCGCTCTGACCTCGCCGGCTGGGCCGAGCACGGCTACTGCGCCTCCCACTCCCGCTACTTCTGGGGCCTGCGGCTGCACTTGGTGTGCACCCTGGGCGGACTCCCCGTCGCGTTCGCGTTGACCGGCGCGAAAGCCGACGAGCGTCAGACCCTGCTCGACATCCTGCATACCGACCCCACCCTGACCTCGGAGCGGCACGGGCAGACGGTGATCGGGGACAAGAACTACTTCGGCGCCGAGTTCGAGACCGAGTTGACCGCACAGGGACTGGATCTGCTGCGCCCCGCCCGCAAAGGGCGAGGCCGAACGCCCCGGGGCCCGGTTCTTCAAGCCGCTGCGCCAGACCATCGAATCGATCAACCAGACCCTCAAGGGCCAACTGGACCTGGAACGGCACGGCGGACACACCCCCAACGGCGTAGTCGTCCGTGTCCTGCAACGCATCCTCGCGCTGACTGCGGCGATTTGGCACAACGACAAGATCGGCGGGCCGGTCTACCGCTCCCTTACGGCGTATGACCACTGACCCCTTGGAATTGGTCGTCCTAGGCGAGGATGGGGATCAGCCCCGCGGCGAAAACCAGGTAGAGCAGTCCGGAAAGGGCCAGCCGCAGCGGGGTGAGCTTGTGGGCGCGCAGCAGCGCCAGCAGGTAACCGATCGCGATCATGGTGACCACGCCGGCCCAGAGCAGCGCGCTGTCGAAGTGCCAGCTGGTGAACAGCAGCCCGAGACCGCTGGGCACGGTGGCCTGGATCATCATCGCGCCGGAGATGTTGGCCAGCGCGAGCTGCGTCTTGCCCTGGCGCACCCAGATGATCGCGTTCATGATCTCCGGCAGCTCGGTCGCGATCGGCGACAGCAGCAGCGCCGTCACCGCGCCGGAAAGCCCGAGCATCGGGCCGACGGCATCAAGCTGGTGCACGAACAGCTGCGACGCCACGAAGATCACCCCGAGCGACCCCAGCGTCTGCAGCACCACCGCCCAGGTGGCCGGGACCGCGGCCGTTCGCTGCAGCTTCAACGGTTCCAGCTCGCCTTCGCTGTCCTGCTCGCCGTGGCCGCCGCGCATCTCCCGCCAGAAGTAGGCCGCGTAAGCCGCGAAGAAGATCAGGCCCAGCCACGGTTTGAACGCGAACGCGACCAGGCCCAGCGCGACCTTGACCACGAACACCGCGACGAACCAGCGCTGGTCCTTGGCCAGCCGCGCCGAGTCCGACGGCTCCCCCAGCACCTCGCCCGGAGCCCCGCCGGCGCCGAGCCCATCACCGGAACCGCCACCGGGCCCGGCCGTCGCCAGCTCGCGGCGACGCTGACGGCGCTTGGCCAGCAGCATCAGCCCGGTCACGCCGTAGGCCACGGTCGCCAGCGCCAAGGGCCCGCCCATCGCCGCGCCGACGCCGATGTCCCGCGCCTGCGCGGTCGCCCCGGTGGTCACCGCGACCAGGGTGACCACCGACTCGGGCAGCGCGGTGCCGAACGCGGCCAGGATCGTGCCCACCGCCAGCTGCCCGACGTTCAGCCGCCGGCCGAGCCATTCCACGGCGTTGACGAACCACTCGCAGGACAGGTAGATCGCCCCGGCACAGACGATCAGCAGGACAAAATGCCACATGGTTCGCCGCCTTCGACTTTCCTGGCACAGCACGGAAATCCCCGGACACGCGGCAGCGGGCGCTCGGGCCGCTCCCCGCCGGAACGAGCACCACCCTGCCACACGTTTCGTCATATTCGCAAACGACGAAACAGCGACGGTTCGGCACACCGGCCGCGCGGAAACCGCAGGTCATAGGCAACAATGGGGTTCGCCATGGCGAACTCCGACGAGGCGCGCACCGAACATCCACCGGGGGATGAACGCGTCGAACCGACCTCCCCGCAGCTCACCGCGGCCGCGAGCACCTTCGCGCTGCTGGGCAATCCGGTCCGGCTGCACGTGCTCTGGCTGGCCGCGCAAGGGATTCACGATGTGAGCGCCCTCGCCGCGCGCACCGGGGTGGGCGTCGCCACCATGAGCCAGCACCTGAGCAAACTGCGGCTGGCCGGGCTGATCAGCGTCCGCCGCGACGGACGGCACCACATCTACAGCGTCGAAGACCCGCACGTGCTCACCGTGGTCGAGCAGATCTTCGACCACATCGCCCCCGACGGCACCCTCGCCCCCGACCCGCCGGGCCGCTGACCGTCGCCGGCCCGCACACCGGGATTCCCGGTCACCGGTAAAGCCGGGGCAGGACGAAAAGACCTGGTCCCGCCCGCACGAAGCGGCGCGCCGGACCAGCGTCGGCAGGTCACCGCCGTGGGCCGCGGCCGGCACTCGGACCCCGGCGGCACACTCAACCACCATTGGTGTGAACTACGCCACACCCTGGCGGGACGCAGCAGCACTTGACCATGCCGCACCGTCAGAGTTTTGACTGGAATCCGCCGGCGTGATCGCGCCGGCGGACCGCGGTTCCGGAAGAGGTGGGCAGTCGTGGCTTGGAGCACCCGTGAGATCGCCGAGCTCGCCGGCACGACCGTACGGGCCGTACGCCATTACCACGAGATCGGCCTCCTCGACGAGCCCGAGCGGCGCGCCAACGGCTACAAGCAGTACGTCGTCGCCCATCTCGTGCGGATCCTGCGAATCAAGCGGCTGATCGACCTCGGGTTCTCCCTGTCCCAGATCTCCGCCATGGGCGACGCCGACGAGCATCCCGAGGAAGCCCTGCGCGCGCTGGACACCGACCTCTCCACGACCATCGAGCGGCTGCAGCGGATCCGGGTCGAGCTGGCCCTGATGCTCCGGGAAGCCGCGCCGACCGACCTGCCCCTCGAACTCGGCCCGGCGACCACCGACGGCGGGCTGTCCGACAACGACCGCTCGTTCATCATCGTGCTGACCCGGGTGCTCGGCCCGCAAGGCCTCCAGGCCTACGCGGAAATACTCCAGTCGTGCCAGGCGAACCCCGAGGTGGCCGCGTTCGACAACCTGCCCGCCGACGCCGGCGAGCAGACCCGCGCCGAACTGGCCCAGCGGCTGTTCCCCCACGTCCACGACCTGATCTCCGGCCACCCCGGGCCCGGGAAGGGCAGCAACGACGCGCCCGGGGGCCCGCGGTTCGCCGCGCAGACCGTCGTCCAGGCCATCCAGGACCTCTACAACCCGGCCCAGATCGACGTCATGCGCCGCGTCGCGCTACTGGGGCAGGCGCCGGAGAAGAACTGACCGGTCTCCCCTGCCCGCCCCTCCATCGCGAGCAGCGCCAGTTTCGCCGTCTCTCCGCCGCGGTAGCGTCCGGCCGCCCCATCCGACCGGACGACGCGGTGGCAGGGGACGATCAGCGGCACCGGGTTGGTCGCGCAGGCAGTGCCCGCGGCCCGCACGGCGCGCGGGCTGCCCGCGGCGGCGGCCACCTCCGCGTAACTCCGGGTGTGGCCGAACGGGATGTCCTTCAGCCGGTCGAGGACCGCACGCCGGAAGCCCTTCGCCAGCCGGAGGTCGACCGGGACCCCGAACCGGCGCCGGTCGCCCGCGAAGTACTCGTCCAGCTCCCGGGCCACCGGGTCGAGCCGGCCCGGGGCGGCGAGCACCCTCGGGCTGACGACGGCGGCCAGCGACTCGAGCACGGCGTTGTGGTCCTCGCCCTCGAACGCCACCCGCACGAGCCCTTCGGCGGTGGCCGCCAGCAGCAGCCGGCCGACCGGCGAGTCGACGGTGCGGTAGGCGACGTCGAGGACGCCCTCCGCCCGCGCCGCCCCGGTCAGCCTGGTGTGGAGCGAATCCAGGAGTTCATGGTCTACATCGGACAGTGTCGGGGACGCCTCGGCGGGCGCCCGCTTGACGAGCGTCATGCGGATACTCCTTTGTTCAGTGTTTTGCCGTCGGTTCGCACGGCTGCGACCACGCGGGCCGCGGCGGTGTCCGGGGCTTCGTGCTCCCAGACGCGCACGACCGCCCAGCCCTCTTCCCGCAGCCGTTCGGTCGTGTCTGCGTCACGGGCGCGGTTCGCCTGGATTTTCCGGGCCCAGTAAGGACGATTGGTGGCCGGCTCGGTGTAGTGGTCCTCGCAGCCGTGCCAGAAGCACCCGTCGACGAACACCGCGACCTTGGCGCGAGTGAACACGAGGTCCGCCCTCCGCCGGAGCGCGGCCACCGGCCGCACGTCGACGCGGTAGCGCAGCCCGGCCGCGTGCACCAGGCGCCGGACCGCGAGTTCCGGGCTCGTGTCACGAGAACGGTTCCCTTGCATGGAACGCCGCACCGCCGGCGTCGAAGCCCACGACCGGATCTTCCCGGTGGCCTTTCCTGTCATGCCCCGTAGACGCCGGCGGCCGCCGGGATGTGAGGTCGTCTCCCGCCGGCTGGGTAGGGTCGAGTCATGTCCGAGACCACCCGACCTCGGCCTGCACCGGGACCTGGCGGAGGGCGTGGCACACTCGCCACCTTCTCGGGCAAGGCCTGAAACCAAGGAGCCCCATGACTTTCGCTGAATTGCACCACGGCCCCGACCCGCTGGTGCTGCCCAACGCCTGGGACGTGCCGTCCGCCTTGGCCATGGCCGCGGAGGGCTTTCCCGCCATCGGGACGACGAGCTTCGGCGTCGCGTCGAGCCAGGGGCACCCGGACGGCGGCCGCGCGAGCCGGGCGGCGAACCTCACGCTCGCGCGGGCCCTGCGTGATCTGCCGGTGTACGTGAGCTTCGACGTGGAGGACGGCTACTCCGACGACCCGGCCGAGGTGGCCGAGTACGTCGAGCAGCTCGCTGTGGCCGGGATCAACATCGAGGACAGCACCGCGGAGCGGCTGGTCGCGCCGGAACTGCTGGCCGCCAAGGTCGCGGAGATCAAGCGGCGGAGCCCAGGGCTGTTCGTGAACGCGCGGGTCGACACCTACTGGCTCCGCCAGGACGCGGAGCTGGAGCCGACCCTCGAACGCGCGGAGGCGTACGTCCGGGCCGGCGCGGACGGGGTGTTCGTGCCCGGCGCGACCGACCCCGCCGTGCTGCGGAAACTCGCGGAAACCCTGCCCGTGCCGGTGAACACCCTGCCGGTGCCCGGGCTCAGCGTGAACGCGCTGGGCCGGCTCGGCATCCGGCGCGTGAGCACCGGTTCGCTGCCATACCGGGCCGCGCTGAACGCCGCCGTCACCGCGGCCCGCGCGGTACGGGACGGCGCGCAGGTCCCGCCGGCCCTCGACTACCAGCGCCTGCAGGAACAGCTGACCGGCTACAGCCGCACCGAGCGTTGACGGCGGCCGTGAGAGAAGGGATTTCCCATGCCTGAGCCCGGCAACATCTCCTTCGCCGCCTACCACGGTGTCGGCGACGCTAGGGACGTCGTCCTGCTGGAGCGTTACGACTCGCGTGAAGCCTTTGCGCGGCACCGGGAAACGGACCACTTCGCGGGGCTGGCGCCCGCACCCACGGCGACGAGTTCGCGGCCCTGGTCCTGCACCTGATCGGGGCAGCGGATCTCGCGGGCGGGCGCGTTCGCGGTCTTCGACCGGGTCAGCAGGCGAGCGGGCTGATCGACGTGTACCGGTCTTACGCCGCGGCCTTGCGGTGGCGGCACATCCAGGCCACCCGGGCTCGGTGACGATCTCACGTTTCGGCGGCGGCCACCGTCTACCTGGTGAGACCCCGACGAAGGAGCTTCGCCCGATGAGTACGACGACAGTGCGAAACCGCTACGCCGACCGCGTGGACGCAGCCGACTGGGGAGCGGTCAAAAACGGGCTCGACGACGTCGGCAGCGCCCTGCTCCCCCAGCTGCTGACGCCGGCGGAATGCCGTCAGATCATCGCTCTGTGGGCCGAGCCGGACCGGTTCCGGGCGACGATCAACCTGCGCCGCCACCGTTTCGGCGATCACGGTGACTACAAGTACTTCAGCGAGCCGTTCCCCGAGCCCGTGCGGGCACTGCGCGAGGCCCTGTACCCGCGGCTCCTGCCGATTGCCCGGGAATGGTCGGAAAAGCTCCGGTGTGCGGCCGAGTGGCCCGAGACTCTTGAGGAGTGGCTTGAGGTCTGCCACCGGGCGGGCCAGACCAAGCCGACCCCGATCCTCCTGCGGTACGAGCCGGGCGGCTGGAACGCGCTGCACCGCGATCTGTACGGGGACAAGGTGTTCCCGCTGCAGGTGGTGGTGAACCTGAACGACCCCGGCGCCGACCACACCGGCGGCGAGTTCCTGCTGACCGAGCAACGGCCGCGGGCCCAGTCACGCGGCACGGCGACGCTCATCCCGCAGGGGCACGGGCTGGCCTTCACCACCCGCGAAAAGCCGGTGAAGTCGGTGCGGGGCTGGTCGAGGGGGCCGGTCCGGCACGGCGTTTCGGTGGTGCGCAGCGGGGTACGGCACACGCTCGGCCTGGTGTTCCACGATGCGGCTTGACCCGCTTGATGGCGGTGTTGTGGCTACGCCGCTTGACCGCGGTGTTGTCCTTGCGCCGCATGACGACGGTGTTGTGTCTAAGCCACCCGACAGCGGCGTGCTCCCGATGCCGCATGACGGCGATGTTGTGCCTACGCCACCCAACAGCGGCGTGCTCCCGATGCCGCATGACCGCGGTGGGGTCCTGATGCCGCATCACCGCGGCCTGATCCCGGACGGTTTCTCCCCACTCCCACACCGCCCGGCCGCCGCCTCTCCCCCCGCGCGCCCGTGCGGCCCGGAGGAGCTGGCAGCGCTCATCAACGCCGCCCGCAGCGTGAAACCCGCGCCGGTGAGCGCGGTCGTGGGCACCGCGTCGGACGCGGTTTCCCGGGCGAACGGGGAACTGCTCGCCACGGCCTGGGCCGATGGCGGTGGCACGGTGCTGACCACTGTCCACTGGCCGGAGACCGCCGCCTCGTGGCTCCGGCCGTCCCGCCGGTTCGCCGCGCCGGAACCCGACGTGTGGCTGGTCGCCGCGACGGTGCCCGGCTGGGCGGCGATGGGCCGACGGCTCGTCACGTCGACCGGGTGGTCGCCGGCCCGCACGTTCGTCACCTCGCCGCTGGCCGACCCCGAGCTGATCGCCCTCGGCGGGATCGGCACGTTCGACGGGCTGCGCGGCGCCTACCCTGACGGTCGCTTGTGGACAGTGCAAGGACTCGTGAGTGTTCATGACGGTTAGAACCGGCATAGGCACTCACGAGTCCGGCCCAGGCGATGACCGCCTCACGCGCCCCGGGCCCGCCGCCGGCGCCCCGGGGCCTCACGGACCTCGATGTGGTGCCGGATCGCGAGCTGGACGATGTCCGCGACCAGCGGGTCCTCGGCGAGGTAGATCTGCCGCTTGCCGGCCCGGCGGGAGCTGACCAGGCCGGCGAGCTTCAGCTTGGCCAGGTGGTGGCTGACCGTGGCGACGCTCTGGCCGGTGTCCTCGGCGAGGGTGCCGACGTCCCGTTCACCGGTGGCCAGCAGCCAGAGGATGTGCAGCCGGACGGTGGCCGAGAGCAGGGCGAACGTGCCGGCGGCGTCCTGGAGCAGGTCAGGCGGCAGCGGGTCGGACGGCAGCGCATCAGAGGGCAATGCATCAGGCGGCAGCACATCAGAAGGCAGCGCAATAGAAGGCAGTGGAGTGGAGCCGGGTGGGGTGGGCACGGGACCATCCTCTCGGGTGTCCTCCGTAGCGTGACGTACGACCAATACTTGTACAAGTGTTTGACTGTTACGGGGTGGCTGCGGTCTACTGGAGCCCGGCGGTCCCGGCGGGGACCGGCGTGTCGTCGTGTGGAGGGAGGTGAGCCGGGTGACCGGCGAAGGAAGTAGTAGTCGCGATCGCGCGGACCACCGGCCCTCCCTGCTCACCCTGGGATAGGCCGGGTCCGCGTGGTCGGCGCCGCTGTCGTCACAGCTTCGGCCTCCACGGACAGGACCCCCTGATGACCCGCTTTTCCACGCTGCCCGCCCCGGCGCCGGCCCCCGGCGAGGTGTCGCTGGCCGCACTCGCCGATGCCCCGGTGCTCACCGTCTTCCAGCGGCTCGAAAGCACGCCCAAAGGACTGACCGAGTCCGAGGCGGCCGACCGGTTGCGGCGCTACGGCGACAACCAGGTGGCAGGCGCGGCCCGGCTCGGGCGGACCGGGCAGGTCTGGGCCGCGGTGCGAAGCCCGTTCGTCGCGCTGCTGACCGGGCTCGGTGTGGTGTTCGCCGTCGTCGGGGACCTGCGGGGCGCGGTCACCGTGAGCGTGATGGTGCTGCTGAGCGTGGCGCTGCGCTTCTGGCAGCACACCCGTTCCGAGCGCGCGGTGCGGGCACTGCGCGCCCAGGTGAGCACCACGGTCACGGTGCGGCGCCGGGCCGGCGACGGGTTCCCCGCGCTCGAGCGGGAAGTACCGACCGCCGACCTGGTGCCCGGGGACGTCGTCCTGCTGGGGCCCGGCGACGTCATGCCCGCGGACGTGCGGGTGGTCGCGGCCGGCGACCTGGTCGTGGACCAGTCGGCGTTGTCCGGTGAGGCGCTTCCGGTCGCGAAGCGGCTGCCGCCGGTCGAACGGCCGCGCCGTCCGCGTGACGCGCGGCCGGAGCTGGTCGACTCGCCGGCGCTGGGGTTCGCCGGGACGGCGGTGGTCGGCGGCGCCGCGACCGCGGTGGTGATCGCGACGGGCGCCGGCACCTACTTCGGGTCATTGGCCGCGCAAACCGCCGCGCCACGCGGGGAGTCGAGCTTCGACCTCGGCGTGCGGCGGGTCGGCTGGACGCTGATCCGGTTCATGCTGGTGATGGTGCCGATCGTGCTGGTCGTCAACGGCGTGGTCACCGGGAACTGGGCGCAGGCGGGCATGTTCGCCGCGGCCGTCGCGGTCGGCCTGACGCCCGAGATGCTGCCGGTGATCGTGACGACGAACCTGGCGCGCGGCGCGGTGCGGCTTTCTCGGCGTCGGGTGATTGTCAAGCGGCTCAACGCAATCCAGGACTTGGCCGCGATGGACGTGCTGTGCGTGGACAAGACCGGCACGCTCACCGAAGACCGCGTCGCCTACGCGCACAGCATCGACCTGTCCGGCCGCCCGGACGGCGAGGCGGCCGAGTACGCCTACCTGGCCGTGCACTTCCAGGCCGACCGGCACGACCGGCTCGACGAGGCGATCGTCGCCCAGCTCGCCGACGAGGACGAGGACCTGGTCACCGAGGCGATGTTCAGCAAGGCCGGCGAGATCGGCTTCGACCACGTCCGGCGCCGGGCCACGGTGATCGTGAGCCGCCCGGTCGACCAGGAAATCCTGATCTGCAAAGGGGATCCGGACGAGATCCTGCCCCGCTGCTCGCACGCCCGCCGCGACGGCGAGGTCGTCGAGCTGACCGGGGACGCCCGCGCGGCCGCGGCGGACATCGTGCGCGCCTACGCCCAGCACGGCATGCGCATCCTCGCCGTGGCGGCGCGCGAGTTCCGGACGCGGCTCGACGGCTACGACGAGCACGACGAGAACGAACTGGTGCTGGTGGGGTTCGTCGGCTTCGTCGACCCGGTCCGCGACGGCGCGGCCACCGCGGTGCGCGCGCTGGACGAGCACGGGGTGACGGTGAAGATCCTCACCGGCGACAACCCGCACGTCGCCGCCCAGGTCGCGGCGCAGGTCGGCGTGCCGGTCGGTGACGTCGTGCTCGGCCGGCAGGTCGACCACACCGACGAGGCCGACCTGCGGGTGCTCGTCGAGCGCACCACGGTCTTCGCGAAGCTCACCCCGGCGCACAAAGCGCGTGTCGTCGCGACACTGCGCGCGAACGGCCGCGCGGTCGGGTTCGTCGGCGACGGCGTCAACGACGTGACCGCGTTGCGCACCGCCGACGTCGGCATCGCCCCGGACACCGCGACCGACGTCGCCAAGGACGCGGCCGACCTCGTGCTGCTGGACCGCGATCTCGGCGTGCTCGCGCGCGGCGTGGTCGAGGGCCGCCGGACGCTGGGCAACACGCAGAAGTACGTCAACATCACGGCCAGCTCGAACTTCGGCAACGTGCTGACCGTGCTCGCGGCGAGCGCGTTCCTGCCGTTCCTCCCCATCCTGCCGATTCAGCTGATGGTGGCGAACCTGCTCTACGACGCCGCCCAGATCGCGCTGGCGTGGGACCGGGTCGACGACGGTTACCTGCGGCGGCCGCGACGGTGGGACGCGCGCGGCCTGACCCGGTTCATGCTCGTGTTCGGGCCGCTCAGCTCGATCTTCGACCTGTCCACTTTCGCGGTGCTGTGGTGGGTGTTCGACGTGGGCTCGGAACCGCTGCTGTTCCAGACCGGCTGGTTCGTCGAGGGCCTGCTCTCGCAGCTGGTCGTGGTGCTGGTCCTGCGCGGCCGGGGCCGCCCGGCGCGCCCGCTCGTGCTCGCCGCCGCCGCGGCCGGGCTGGTGGGCCTGCTGCTGCCGCTTTCCCCGCTGGCCGACGGGCTGCGGATGCACCCGCTGCCCGCCGGCTACCTGGTGTGGCTGGTGCTCGTCCTGGCCGGTTACGGCCTGGCCGCGCTGCTGGCCAAACGCTGGTACGCGCGCCGCGCCCCCGCGTTGTGGTGACCCGGCCCCGTCCGAAATAGCCCGACTTTCCGAATAAGCGATGAGAGTGAGAGCGCAGATGACGACTGCGGAGATGGTGCTGCGCCTGGGCAGCGGTGTGGGACTCGGCACGGTGATCGGATTCGAGCGGCAGTACCGCGCCCGGATGGCCGGTCTGCGGACCAACGCGCTGGTGGCCGCCGGCGCCACCCTGTTCGTGCTGCTTTCGGCGCACGGCTTCACCGGCGCCGCCGCCGACCCGACCCGGGTGGCCGCGCAGATCGTGTCCGGGATCGGGTTCCTCGGCGCCGGCGTGATCCTGCGTGAGGGCCTGACCGTGCGCGGCCTGAACACCGCCGCGACGCTGTGGTGCTCGGCCGCGGTGGGCTCGTTGTGCGGGGCCGGGCTGTACTGGATCGCGGTGGCGGGCACGGTGGTCGTGGTCGCCGTCAACGTCGCGCTGCGCCCGCTGGGCCGGGTGGTGGACCGCCGCCCGGACACCGGCGTGGAAACCCCGGCGTTCTACACGTTCCTGGCCGTGACCACCGACGAGGCCGAGGCGCACGTGCGCAGCCTGCTGGTCCAGGCGCTGACCCGCACCGACTTCGCGCTGCGCTCGGTGACCAGCACCAACGCCGACGGCGCCGGCAGCGGCCGGGTCGAGGTCCGCGCCGAGCTGTCCGCCGATCAGCGCGACGACAAGCAGATGGAGTCGGCGGTCAGCCGGCTGTCCATGGAGCCGTCGGTGACCAGCGTGCGCTGGGAGACCGAGACCTTCACCGGCCCCGACGACGAGAGCTGAGCCCGATGTCCCTGCTTCGCACCTTCCCCACTCGCGGGGCGCTGGCCCGGCCCGGGCGCAGTGTCGCCGACGTGCTGGTGTTCCTCGGCGCGGCCGCGCTGCTGTGGCTGGTCGTGCGGCTCGCGCACGGCACCGCGGTCCCGTGGAACGAGGCGACCGCACCGTCCACAGTGTCCACCGATCCGGCCGAACTTCCTTACTACGCCGGACGTTCACTGTTACGAATGTTCGTCGCGCTGGCCCTTTCGGTGCTGTTCACCTTCGTCTACGCCACCGCCGCGGCCCGGCTGCGGCGCGCGGAAAAAGTACTGATCCCGCTGCTGGACATCCTGCAGTCGGTGCCGATCCTCGGTTTCCTCTCGGTGACGATCACCGGTTTCATCGCGCTGTTCCCGGGTTCGCAGCTGGGCTTGGAGGCCGCGTCGATCTTCGCGATCTTCACCTCGCAGGCCTGGAACATGACCTTCGCGTTCTACCACTCGCTGGTGTCGCAGCCGCGGGACCTCGACGAGGCCGCCCGGCTGCTGCGGCTTTCGCGGTGGCAGCGGTTCTGGCGGGTCGACGCGCCCGGCGGGATGATCGGGCTGGTCTGGAACGGGATGATGAGCTTCGGCGGCGGCTGGTTCTTCCTCACCGCGTCCGAAGCGCTCAGCGTCGACAACCACAACTACGCGCTGCCCGGCATCGGCGCCTACGTCGCGACCGCCACCGACGAGGGCGACCTCGGCAAGGTGCTGCTGGCGATCGTCGTGATGATCGTGATGGTGGTCGGGGTGAACGTGCTGTTCTGGCGCCCGCTCACCGCGTGGGCCGAGCGCTTCCGCGTCGAGGATTCCGAAGCCGCCGAAGCGCCCCGCAGCGTCACCCTCATGCTGCTGCGGCGTTCCCGGATCCCGGCGTTCCTCGGCACGGTCTTCGGCCGGCTGGTGTTCCCGCTCGACCGGGCCATGGCGCTGTTCGGGCTGGCCGAGCACCCGCTGCGGACCTCACCCGTCCGTCGTCGCGCCGGAGACGCCGTGTTCGCCGTCGCCGTACTCGCCCTGATCACCTACGGGCTGGTCCGGATGGTCACGTTCATCGCGGGCACCGCCGGGTTCGGCGAAGTCGGGCACGCGTTGTGGCTCGGGCTGATCACGTTCGCCCGGGTGCTCGCGCTGGTCGCGGTCGCGACGCTGATCTGGGTGCCCGTCGGGGTGTGGATCGGGCTGAACCCCCGCGTTTCCCGCCTGGCCCAACCGGTGGTGCAGGTGCTGGCCAGCTTCCCGGCGAACTTCCTGTTCCCGTTGGTCACCGGGGTCCTGCTGGCCACCGGGGTCAGCCTGGACTGGGGCGGGATCCTGCTGATGGCGCTCGGCGCGCAGTGGTACATCCTGTTCAACGTCATCGCGGGCGCCAGCGCCATCCCGAACGACCTGCGCGAGGCGGCGTCGAGCCTGCGGCTGCCGCGGAAACTGTGGTGGCGCAAGCTGATCCTGCCCGCGATCTTCCCCAGCTACGTCACCGGCGGCATCACCGCGGCCGGCGGCGCCTGGAACGCCTCCATCGTCGCCGAAGTCGTTTCCTACCACGGCACCACCCTCACCGCGACCGGCCTCGGCGCCTACATCAAGGACGCCACCGGCAGCGGCAACGCCGCGCAGATCCTGATCGGCGTCGCGGTGATGAGCCTCTACGTCGTCGGCCTCAACCGGCTGTTCTGGCGCCGTCTCTACGCACTGGCCGAACGCCGCTTCTCCCTCACCTGAGATCCCCGGAGGAATCCCCATGCCCACGCCCCTGCGCACCGGCGACGTTCTGGTCAGCGTCGAGAAGGTGTCCAAGAGCTTCCCCGGCACCGCCGGGGACGAGCTGCGCGTCCTCGACGCCATCTCCCTCGACCTGCGCGCCGGCGAGATCGTCGCGCTGCTCGGCCGGTCCGGCTCCGGCAAGTCGACCCTGCTGCGCACCATCGCCGGCCTGATCGGGCCCACCAGCGGCACCGTCCGCTACCGCGGGACCGAGCTGAACGGCGCCAACCCCGGCACCGCCATGGTGTTCCAGTCCTTCGCGCTGATGCCGTGGCTGACCGTGCAGGACAACGTCGAGCTCGGCCTCGCCGCGCACGGCGTTCCCCCGGCGCAGCGCCGCGAACGCGCGCTCAAGGCCATCGACATGATCGGCCTGGACGGCTTCGAATCCGCCTACCCCAAGGAGTTGTCCGGCGGGATGCGCCAGCGCGTCGGCTTCGCGCGGGCGCTGGTGCTGGAGCCCGACCTGCTGCTGATGGACGAGCCGTTCTCCGCGCTCGACGTGCTCACCGCCGAGAACCTCCGCTCCGAGCTGATGGGCCTGTGGGACGGCGAACGGTTCCCCACCAAGGGAATCTGCATCGTCACCCACAACATCGAGGAGGCCGTCCTGCTCGCCGACCGCGTGATCGTGCTCGGCGCCAACCCCGGCCACATCAGCGCCGAGGTCCCGGTCGGCCTGGCCCGCCCCCGTGACCGGCGCGCCCCGGCGTTCGCGGCGCTGGTGGACCGGCTCTACGACCTGCTCACCGGCCGCGAGCCCGACCACGTCGTGCCCGAGCCCACCGAGGCCACGCCCACCGCGCGGCCGCTGCCGATCGCGTCCGTCGGCGGGCTGGCCGGGCTGGTCGAGATCGTCTACGCCCAGGGCGGGCGCGTCGACCTGCCCGACATCGCCGCCGAGCTCAGCTTCGAGATCGACGACCTGCTGCCCCTGGTCGACGCGGCCGCCATGCTCGACTTCCTGTTCGTCGCCGGCGCCGACCTCAACCTCACCCCGATGGGCACCGCGTTCACCACCGCCGACATCCAGGACAGCAAGAAGATCTTCGCCGAGCAGGCCCGCCACCGCGCGCCGCTGGTCCGCACCATCTACAAGGCACTGGCCGCCAGCGCCGACGGCAGCCTGCGGGCCGCGTTTTTCCTCGACCTGCTCCGCCGCGGCTTCTCCACCGACGACGCCCGGCAGCAGCTCGACACCGCCATCGACTGGGGCCGCTACGGCGAACTGTTCGACTACGACACCGACGCCGGCCAGATCACCCTCGACCCCGCGCACCAGATCGCCCCGGCCGTCGCGCAGCGAACACCCGCCTGAGCCTCGCCGTCTCCTCCGGCTCGGCCCCAAGCGCCCCAATGTGGCGTTGGTTGCGCCCAACGCACCGAACGCCACATTGGGTGCGTCTGACGCACCGAACGCCACATTGGGGCGCTTCGAGCCAGAGTCACGCAGTCCGGGGCCGGGGCCGGGGGGTCACGGCTCGGGGCGGAACCGTGACACCCGGGCGCCGCGGGCGGTGAACCACTGCTCGAGGTCCTCGCCGTCGAGCAGGGTGCGCTGCCCGCGCAGCACCACCGAAATCGGGCCGAGCACCGTGCCGGTGAACCCGGTCAGGTCGGTCTCCTCCAGCTTGCACTCCCGCAGCAGCAGCTTGTCCGCGCTCGCCCCGGCAAGGTTCGCCCCGGTCAGGGTGCACCGGTGCAACGACGCGTCGCCCAGCACCGCGCCCGAGAGGTCGGCGCCGGAGAAGTCGGCGTCGAAGAACTCGGCGGAACGGAGGTTCGCGGCGTGCAGGACGGCCCCGTGGAGGTTCGTTTTGCTGCCCGACGCGCCGGCGAGGTTCGCCTCCGTCAAGTCGGCCTCGGCCAGGTCGGCCCCATCGACGTGGGCGTGCGTCAGCTCGGCGCCCCGCAACGTCGTCTTGCGCAGGACCGCCTCGCCGAACCAGCACTCGACGAAGTCGCCGCCGGTGAAGTCCGCGCCGGAGAAGTCCAGGCCGTTGCCGACGAACCCGCCCGGCTCGGGATCGGCCAGCCAGGCGCGCACCGCTTCGGCGGCCGCGCGGTCGGCGGGCCAGGTACGCGGGACCCACGCCTTACGGGTAGAAGATGATCTTGCCATCCCAGTCCGGCCTCCCGTTTCGGATGTTGGTCATGGATTGGACGTCCGCCGCGCTCATGTTGCGGGTGTCGATGACGACGTTACGGCCCCGGCCGAGCTGGCCGTCGACCTTGTCGGTGAACATCTGGTCCGAGTACCCGTGCGTGAACTGCTGGCCCGGCGCGTGGTTCGAGCCGGGCGGCCAGTCGGAGTGCATGGACTTCACGTCCCAGGACTTGCCGTTGCCGTCGATCAGGTCGCCGCCGCCGAGGGAGTCCGGCCGGCCGACCCCGTCCTTGAACGGCCCGATGCCCTGCTTGTTGAGGTCGAGGCCGATCAGCGCCTCGTCCCTCGAGGTGTCGGTGATCTGGCCGCCGTGGTCCTCGTCCTTGGCCAGGTCGTCGTAGCGCGAGTCCTGCTTCAGTTCGTCCCAGCGATTGTTCAGGGCCTGTTTGTCCGCGTCGCTCAGCGCCGGGTTCGGCTGGCCGTGGTCCTGCGGACGGTCCGGCAGGTCCGGGTTGGGGTCCTCCGCGTGGTGCGGCCCGGCGTCGGAGTGGGTCGAACTCGCGTCGTCCATGCCGAAGCCGCCGAACGGGTCGTCCTCGTCGCCCCAGCCGCCGCCGTTGTCACTGTCCCCGTGCTCACTGCCATTGCCGTCGCCATGTTCGCCGGCGTTGTCGCCACCGTGATCACTGGCGTTGTCGCCACCATGGTCGCTACTGGCGTTGTCACCGTCGTGGTTACTCGCATTGTCGCCACCGTGATCGGAGCCCTCGTGATCCGAGCCGCCGTGGTCCGAGGCCGGGTCGTGCGGGTTGGCGTCCTGCACGTGCCCGGCGTCGCCGCCGCCGGCCGGGGTGGGCCGGTTCGGGGTCACGTCGTCGGGGTCCGGCTTGCTCTGCATGCAGCCCAGGCCCAGCGGGTCGCTGTCGCGCAACGGGTTGGCCACGTAGGCGACCGGGTTGGGCGCCGGGGCCAGGCCGAGCGGGTCCTGGCTGAGGTAGCGGCCCGTGCCGGGGTCGTAGTAGCGGTAGACGTTGTAGTGCAGGCCCGTCTCGTCGTCGGCGTACTGGCCGGGGAACCGCAGTGGGGTGGACCCGGCCGACGCGGGCGCCGGGCGGGCCCGGCCCCACAACGAGGCCGATCCGTGCCAGGCCACCACACCGCGTTCGTCGATCAGGTCGACCGGGGTGCCGATCTGGTCGGTGAGGAACGAGAAGAACCGGACCCCCGAGCCGAGGTGCTCGGTCTGGGCCACCGGCTGCGCGGTGCCGGGACGGTGATCCCAGGTGAGCACCAGCGGGTGCCCGTCGGGCCCGCGGTGCACCTGTTCGACCAGCAGCTGCCCGCTCCAGGTGAAGCGGGTTTCCTCGGCCACCACCGGTCCGTCCGGGCCGGGCACCAGCCGTTGCTTGGCGATCCGGCGGCCGAGCGGGTCGTAGCGGTACCGCCACTCGGCGCCGTCGGGAGTACGTACCCCGACCAGCCGGTCGAGCGGATCCCAGGCGTAGTAGAAGGATCGCGCGACCGGCCCGGTCTCGTGCCGGGCGACCAGCCGGCCCTGGCGGTCGTGCACATAGCGGACCGCTCCCGCCGCGGTCACCAGGTTCCCGGAGTAGCTGCGGGGACCGGCGTCGGGCGTGGCCACGGGTCCCTCGGCACCGACGATGCTGCCCGAAGGGTCGTAGCGGTAAGCCTCGGCGCCGCCCGGGGCCTCGACGCCCACCACCCGGCCGGCCGGGTCCAGCTGGAACCGCGCCGGGCCCGAGATCGCGTCGTCGACGCCGATGAGACTGCCGTCGAGCCGGTAGGTGTACTGACGTTGCTGCACGACCCGGCCGTCCGCGCCGGCGGTGACGGTCTGGCCGGTCAGCTGGTTTTCGGCGTCGAAGGTCTGTGACAGCTCGGCCCCGGCGCCGATCCGCCGTCCGACCTCGCGGCCGGCTTCGTCGTACTGGAAGCTCGTCACGTGTTCGCCGACGCTGAGCACGGCCGTGGCGCCCGCGTCGGCGAAGTTCCACGCACTGTCCACTCCGGACGGAGTGCGCCGCCGGACGCCGTTGTCGTCGTAGGTGTAGATGACCGCGTGGCCATCGACGGCTTCCCGGACGACCCGACCGGACTCGTCCCGGTCGATCTCCAGCACACAGCCGGCCTCGACGGCGCGGACGAGGAAGCCGACGGGATCGTAGGCATAAGTGGTGGTGGCGCTCGGAGTCCGGCGTTCGGCGACGTTGCCGAGCGCGTCGTAGCGGTAGGTGGTGACCGTGCCGAGGCCGTCGACCGTCTGCACGAGCTGCCCCGCGGCGTCGTAGCCGTACCGCACCACGCGGCCGTCGAAGTCGGTCTCCTCGACCAGGCGCCCGGCGGAATCGTAGGTATAGCTCCAGGTCAGCCCGGCCGGATTGGTGACGCGGGTGAGCCGCAGCTCCGTGTCGTAGACGTAAGCCGTGCGCGCCCCGGTCGCGTCGATCGTCGCCGTCGGCAGGTCGAACGGCCCGTACTCGTACCGGATGCCGGCGTGCTCGACGAGGTTGCCTTCGGCATCGTGGTGCCATTCCTCGTGCCGCCCGGACGGGCCGGTCCTGGTGGCCGGCAACCCTTCCACGGTCCAGCCGAGCCGGGTGCGCGCGCCGGTCGCGCCGGTCACCACCCGCTGACGCCCGAACAGATCGCGTTCCACCGGATCGGCGGCCGGGGCCGCGGGCTGGCCGGCGGTCCACTGGCGGTCCTGCTGGAACCGGGTGCCGGTCCCGGCCTGCGCGGTGAACGGATCCGGCGCGGTGCCGGCCGGGTACACGCGCTGCCAGTCCCGCCCGGCGCTCGTCACGGTGACGGTGAGCGTGCCGTCCGGGTCGGAGGTCACTCGCGCGCGGCTGCCGTCCGGGCGGATGACGGTCGTGAGCGCGCCTTCGCCGGTGTACTCGTAACGGGTGGTGCGGCCGAGCGGGTCGGTGCGGGACAGCAGGCGGTCGTAGCGGTCCCACTCCGACGTGGTGGCGTGGCCCAGCTGGTCGACCTCACGCAGGAGCTGGTTGGCCTCGTTGAAGTGGAATTCGCTGGGGTGGCCGAGGGAATCGGTGAAGACGGTGACCCGGCGCTGCGGGTCGTAGACGAACGCGCCGTCGTAGAAACCGCGGTCGCCGACCGTGCGCACGCAGCGGCCGTCGGCGTCGTAGATGTAGCGGTACCAGGTGCCGTTGCGGTCTTCCCAGCCGGTGATCCGGCCGTCGGCGTCGTAGTCGTAGCGCTCCGGCCGGCCCGAGGAGTTGACCACGCTGGTCAGGTGGCCCTGCTGGCTGTAGCCGAATCGCCGGACCGGGACGCGGACATCGTGTTCGGGGTCGGTCACGTGGATGCCCGTGACCCGTCCGCCGTCGGTTTCCAGCTCCACCCGGTACCCGGCGGAGTGGCGCAGGGCCCGCGGCGCGCCCAGCGGGTCGTAGTCGAACTCGACGCGGGCGCCGTCGGCGTCGGTGATGGCCAGCAGGACGAACTCGTCCGAGCCCCGGCCCGGCAGCGCGCCGAAGCGCAGTTCCCGCCCCCGCAACGGATCGGTCTGGGTGTAGCTGCCATCCTCGTGCCGGGCCAGCGGGCGGCGCGGGCCTTCCAGCGGCAGCACCGGCGCACCCGGCGCCGGGTGCGGATAGAACAGGATCGTGCCGTCCGGGGAGAAACACCGGAGGTGCCGGCCGTCCACCTCGAGCCTTTGGTCCACAGTAGACACCCAGGTCGGGCCGAACCAGCGGCCGTCGCGGTAGGAGGAGACGTGCAGCCGCTCGAGCAGCAGCGGTGACGGCAGCTCCAGGTCGATCTGGTCCACCACCACGTTCCCGCGCGCGACGTCCACCGGGTCGGTCTTGCAGATCCAGTTGTCCTTGTCCGACGAGTCCTTCCCCGGGTCGTCCGGCGGCTTCGTCTCGTCGCCCTGGCCCTTCGACGGCGGGTTGTCCGTCCCCGGCTTGTCGCCCGACGTCGTGACCGAGTCGTCGCCGCCGCCCTTCGTCGACTGGTCGCCGGAGGAGCCGCCGCCCTTCGAGTCGCCGCCGCCCTCGCCGCCGGTCGAGTGATCACCCGAGGTCGAGGTCGAGTCGCCGCCGCCCGTCGAGTGGTCACCCGAGGTCTCGGTGGAGTCCCCGCCCTTCGGCGTGCCCCCGCCGTCGCCGCCCTTGGGGTCCACTTTCGGCTTCGGCGGAGCTTCGACCTTCCCGCCCTTGAGACCCTTCAGCCCCTTGGCCGCGTCCTCGAACAGCGTGCCGGCCTTCTTCAGCAGCGGGACGAGTGCCTTGAGCGCGGAGACCAGCTTTTTGGTGATGCTCGCGATCTGCGACGCCGTCTTCGCCACCGCCGCGACGACCTCCGGGACCACCCAGGCCATGCCGATGCCGAGCGTGAACAGCACCTGCAGCGCCCAGCTGATCATGTGCCCGACCAGCTGCGCGATGATGTCCCGCACCATCGAGCGCACCGCGCCGACCACCTCGCCCGCGGTCTTCACCCCGGACGACGCGCCTTCACAGCCTTTCTGCGCCGACTGCAGCAACGCCACCGTGTCCTGCGTGCGCTGCCGGTACGCGTCGCCTGCGGGCCCGGTCCAGGACTGCAGGTCGGCCTTCACCATCGCGTCGAGATCCTGACCGACGCTTTCCAGTTCCTTCGCCACATTCGCCCACGTCTGCGACTGCGCCGCGATCTCATCCGCGTTGCCAGTCAAGGCGTTGAGCGCTTCCTTCAGCGGGCCGACGTGCTCCATCAACCAGCCCACACCCGCGGCCAGGATCGAGCCGAACGGATCCATCACCATCGACAACGCGTCCAGCGCGGTGCCCACCGCACCCATCGCGACCGACGCCCAGTCCTTGCTCTCGATCGCCGACTTCAGGCCCATGGCGTCTTCCAGCAGCGGCACACCGGAATACGCCGTCGTGGAGTCCTGAACGGGTGCTACCAAAGGATTACTCATTACGGACAATCACCCTCAACGACCTGGCGCCTCGGCAGACCTACCCGTCCAAGCTATCGATCCCGGTCCGGCGACGACGCCGCAATTCCGCTCTCTGCCTGAAAAGACGCGGCCGGCCGGTACTTCAGGGCGAGCCACCCACCTCCACTGCCCGGCTCGGTGACGTAGGCGACACAGTCCGTGAGAAGCCGGGCTTCCCGGCGTCGGCGCCGACGAGGTCGAAGCCGCGCCCGGAGCGTCCTAAACTGGTGATCATGCCTGAATTGCCAGAGGTCGAGTCGGCCCGCTCGGTCATCGAGCGGGCCGCGCTCGGGCGGCTGATCGTCGAGGTGGACGATTCCGACGCCTACGTGTGCCGGCCGCACCGCCCCGGCGAGATCCGGAGCGCGCTGGCCGGCCGCCGGCTGCTCTCGGCGCACCGCCGGGGGAAGTCACTCTGGTGCGAAACCACTGGTGACGACGCGCCGGTGCTCGGCATCCACCTCGGCATGTCCGGCAAGATCGTCATCGCCGGCGTCGACGGCTCGGAGCTCGACGGCGGCGACTACTGGGAGGGCCGCCGCGTCCCGGGCGACTACCGGTGGTCGCGGTTCTCCCTCACCTTCGACGACGGCGGCCGGCTGATGCTCGTCGACCCGCGCCGGCTCGGCCGCATCGTGCTCGACCCGGCGATCGACCGGCTCGGCCCGGACGCCGCGACGATCACCGCCGCCGCGTTCCGGGCGGCGGTGGCCACCGGGACCGTGCCCGTCAAGGCGCGGCTGCTCGACCAGCACGCCATCGCCGGGATCGGGAACCTGCTGGCCGACGAGATCCTCTGGCGCGCCCGCGTCAACCCGGCCCGCGCGCTCGACGAACTCACCGCCCCGGAGGTCGAGCGGATCCTGCGCGCCACCCGCAAAGCCCTGGCCGCCGCCCTCGAACACGGCGGTGTGCACACCCTCACCGTCATCCCGTTCCGGCGGCCCGGCGCCCGCTGTCCCCGCGATCACGCGCCCATGTCGCGTGGCAAAGTCGGGGGACGCACCACCTGGTGGTGCAGCGCCGAACAACCCGTCCCGACGACGAAGTAGTCACCCTGCCCTGGACAGCACAACCTTGGTACAGAAGGATTCCCTCATGACCGAAGCACCCGGTGGCGAGCCCCAAGAAGTCGTTCTCCCGACGTACTGCCTGCGCTGGGGGGTCAAGAGCAGCTTCCTCGGCTACGTCGCGCGCATGCCGGACGGCCGCGCCTACCTGGGCAGCGGCGCCGCGGTGAACGACCGCAACGAACTGCTCTTCCCGCTGGACGCCGACGCGGCCGCCGAGGACGACATGAAGTTCGCTTTCGGCGGCGATGTCCGGTTCAGCGGGCACTACGGGCTGCTGTTCGTGCAGATCGCCCAGCCGCGCGTGTACGTGCGCGAAGGCGAGGCCGAGCTGACCGTGGTGGACCCGGAATCGAAGGAGCCCAAGCGGTTGAAGCTGGCCACCTTCACCCTCACCGGGCCGGAGACCGAGGACGGCCTGGACCGCTGGAGCGCCACCGACGTACGCCTGGCCCCCGAGTCCGTCGACCTGTTCGGCGGCAGCTACCAGCCGGGCGAGCCGCTGGAGGAGCTGACCATCACGGTGCCTCACCCGCAGGACTGACCGAACCGGTCATCGCGCGACGTACCTTCAGCGCGACTCGCGTGACTCAGGCCGACCCCGGGGACATCGCGCGGCGCACCGCCGAGCGCAGCCAGCCGTGACCGCCGTCGGCGGCCTGGCGGGGATGCCAGGCCATGCCGATGGCCAGCGGGGGCAACGGAAACGGGACGTCCAGCAGCCGCAGGCCCAGCGTCCGGGCCACCTCGGTCATCGGGTTCGCGACCGTACCGGGATCGGTCGAGGGGTCGGTCGCGGGGACCAGGCAGACGACATCGGTCCGGACGGCCAGGGTCATCGCGGCCAGGTGGCTGGGCAGCACGGCCACCACCCGCCGTTTGAGGTCGAGGTCGGCCAGTGCGGCGTCGGCCGGGCCGGTGAAACGGCCGCGGCGGCTCACGACCACGTGTGCGGCGGCCGCGAACCGGGCCGCGGTCAGCCGTCCCTCGGTCAGCGGGTGGCCCGCGCGCACGCCGGCCACCATCCGCAGGGCGAGCAGCTGCTCGCTGCGGATCTCGGGGTCGACGTGGTCGAGCGCGCCGACCTCCAGGTCGATCTGCCCTTCCCGCAACGCCGGCCCGCCTTCCAGCTCCTCGGCGCGGAACCGCATCGCCACCCCGGGCGCCTCCTGGCCCGCGATCGCCAGCAGCCGGGGCGCCACGGCCGCGGCGACCAGGTCGGCGGCCTGCAAGGTGAACGTGCGGCTCAGCGTGCCCGGGTCGACGTCCACGCTGGGGGCGAGCAGCGCGCCGCACCGGCGCACGACCGCCGCCACCTCCTCGCGCATCGCCTCCGCCCGCGGCGTCGGCACCATGGCCTGCCCGGCCCGCACCAGCAACGGGTCGCCCAGCAGCCGCCGCAGCCGGCCGAGGGTGCGGCTCATCGCCGCCGGGGAGGTGTGCAGCCGTTCCGCGGCCCGGGTGACGCTGTGCTCGGCCAGCAACGCGTCCAGCGCGACCAGAAGGTTCGCGTCGATGATCTGCTTGTTCACCAGCGTTCTTCCATTCTGGACAACTATCCCGTGCTGACATTCCCATTGTGGCAACACCGAAGCCGGGACGACGGTGGGGGCACGACCGAATCACCCTCACGGACAAGGAGCCACCCCCGATGACCCGTCCTCACCTCGGCGACCGCCTGGCCGTGGTCAGCCAGAGCGGACCGACCGTCACCCTGTTCGACGCCGTCACCCACCGGGCCGAAACGGTGCTGACGGTGCCGGCCCAGCCGCACGAGCTGTGCTTCGACGCCGAGCACCGCCTGCTCTACTGCACCAACAGCTACCTCGACGGCTACTACGGCCACAACGCCGGCCCCAACCACGAGCTCACCGTCATCGACCCGGACGCGGGCCGGATCGTCGAGGTGATCGACCTGTCCCCCGAGCACGGCCCGCACGGGCTGGCCCTCGACCCGGCCCGGCAGCTGCTCTACGTCAGTGTCGAAGCCGGTCCCGCGGGCCCCGGCGGCGTGGTCGTCCTCGACACGACCACCCGCAAAGTGCTGCGCCGCATCGACACTCTCGCCCCCGGCCCGCACTGGTTCGTGATCGACCCGGACGGGAAACTCGGCTACGCGGCCAACAAGGAGGCGCCGTTCGTCACCGTGGTCGAGCTGGCCACCGGCGCGGTGGTCGACAAGATCTCCGTGTCCGGGAGCGAGGGCATCGCGGTCAGCCCGGACGGCTCGACCGTGGCGGTGGCCGCGCAGCACGCCGACCTGACGCACCGGGCCGTCGCCCCCTCGATCGCGCTGATCGACACCCGCAGTGGCGCGCTCGTCCGGACCCTGCCCACGGAGTACGCCGTCCACCCCGTGCACTGGACGGCCACCGGCGTGCTGCTGGCCGGTGAGGTGCGGACCGCGGCCGACACCGGGACCGCCTCGGACGGCGGATCCTTCGCGCAGATGCCCACCGGGCAGCTGGCGGTGTGGGCGGGCCCGTCGGCGGCCGAGGTCGAACGCGTGGGCACCGTGGAGGTCGGCGCGATGCCGCTGACCCTGACCTCGTCCCCCGACGGCGCGCGGGCCTACCTCGCGAACGTCATCACCTCGACCGTCAGCGTGGTGGACCTGGCCGACCCGGCGCGTCCCACCGTCGTCGACACCCTGGACGTGCCGCGGGCCGGGGAGCCGGGCGCGCACGGGATGGCCTACATCACCGGCGCCTGACCGGTTGACGCCCGCGGGATCGGCGCCACTCAGGTGAGCGGCGCCGATCCGCGGTCAGGCGACGGTGCTTTCAGGCGACTGGGCTTCAGGCGACTTTGTGCAGGATCACGTCCATCGACGGGGCCCAGTTCACGCCGTCGGGGCTGGCCTCGTGGCGCACGACCTGGGTCCGGCCGCCGTCGGTCAGCGTCACGGTGGAGCGCGTCCGCTCGCCGGTCCACCGGAGCACGTCACCGTCGATCTCCAGGCGGGAGTGGTGGACGTTGCCGAAGCTGTCGTAGAAGGTCGAGCGGTACGCGTCTTCGTGCACGCCGATCATCTCGACGCCGCCGACGGCCGTCTCGCCGATCCGCCCGAAAGCCGAGTGCAGGACGAAAAACCCGCCGGGCGCCCACTCGTAGACGTCGCTGGTCAGGATCGCCGCGGCCGGGATCTCGGCGGTGCCGATCGTGTGGCCTTCGTTGATCCACTTGCCGATCAGGACCTCAAGGGCCTGGTGGCGGCCGTCGCGGACGGCCGCGGCCTGGTCGGTCTGCTCGACACCGGCGGCGACGGCGACAACACGGGCGGACTCAGTGGTTTCCGGCATCGGAACTCCTCGGTTTCGGGGGTGATCTCGGCAGGGGGTCGGAGCCGATCCGGGCGTCCGGACATCGTGGCGGAAAGAAATCAGCCGGGCTCGATCAGGCCCAGGTAGGCGCTGAGCCGGGTGGCCGCGTCGAGCATGGCCCGCCCCTGCTCGGTGAGCTTGCGCTGCCAGTCGTCCAGGGCGCTGGACAGGCGGGCGGTGCCGCCGGCCGTGCGGACCTGCTGGACCACGGTGGCGATGCGCTCCAGCGGGTAGCCGCCGCGGCGGAGGAGGTGCGCGAGTTCGGCGTCGCGGACGTCGGTGGCGCGATAGACGCGGTATCCGGTGGCCGGGTCCCGGGCGGGCACGAGGATGCCGGCGCCCTCCCAGTTGCGCACGGTCGCCGGGGTGACCCGGAGCCGGCGCGCGAGTTCGCCGATGGTCCGGGCCGCTCGATCCGGGGTGGCATCGGGCTCCGCCGTCAGGTCGTCCACCGCCTCGCGCACCGCTTCGAGGGTCTCCCGGTCGCGGAGCAGCTGGTAGTGGCCATGGTCGACGGCCGTGAGCGCGCCGTCGACGTCGCCGACGGTGAGCGCGCCCATGATCCGGCCGGCGGTCGAATGCCCGTACGCCGGGATCAGCGCGAGGTAGGCGCGCAACGCCGCCGCGTGCACCTCGGTGTAGATCCGGTAGCCGCTGGGGGTGCGCTGGGCGGGCGGGAGGAAGCCGTCACGCTCGTAGTTGCGGACCGCCTGGGCCGAGATGCCGTGCTCCCGCGCGAGGCCGGCCGGTTTGAAGGTGAACACCGGTTTGAGACTTTACCGCACCTGCTCGTGGCCAGAGCGGAAAAAGTCTCAACTGTACTTTCAGAGATACGCTTGAGTCTCATGAGTCAAGACATTCGAGACTTCACCCCGGCGTCCTGTGACCTCCTTGGCTTCGGCGAGCCGGCCCACGCGGAACCGGCCTTCGGCTGGGTCCGCAACGAGCTGTTCGACCGGCTGGCCGGCGCCGGCTTCCGGTCCATCGCACTGGAGACCGACCGGGTGGCCGCCCTCGCCGTGAACGACTTCGTCCAGGACGGAGCAGGCACCCTCGACGCCGTGCTGAGCGAGGGCTTCTCCCACGAATTCGGCGCGCTGGAGACCAATCGGGCGCTGGTCGCCTGGATGCGCGAGTACAACAAAAACCGTCCTGCGGAAGAGAAGCTGGCGTTCCACGGCTTCGACGCGCCGACCGAGATGATGAGCGCCCCCAGCCCGCGGCGTTACCTCGAACACGCCCGCGACTACCTGGGCCGCGACCTCGACATCGCGAGCCTGGCCGGCGAGGACGAGCGGTGGAGCCGCACGGAAGCGGTGCTGGACCCGGCGATGTCGCCCGGCGCCACTCCCGAGGCCGAGCGGCTGCGCACGATCGCCGACGACCTGCTCACCGCGCTTTACCTGCGGGCACCGGAACTGGTCGCGGCGACTTCACGCGCCGAGTGGCTGCGGGCCCGGACGCACCTGACCGGCGGGCTCGACCTGCTGCGCTACCACAAGCAGTCGTCGGAGCGGCTCGAGCGCAACGAGCGGATCTCCCGCATGTCCGCCGTCCGGGACGCGCTGATGGCCCGGAACCTCCTCGACATCCGCGAGATCGAAGCGCGGCGGGGCCCGACCCTGGTCTTCGCCCACAACCTCCACCTGCAGCGGAGCCCGAGCCACTGGGGCCTGAACGAGCTGAAGCTCAACTGGCTGGGCGCCGGCGCCATCGTGGCGTCCCTTGTGGACGATCGGTACGCCTTCATCGCGGGCAGCCTCGGCCGGAGCGTCACCCTCGGCCTGCAGCCACCCGCCGCGGACACCTATGAGGGCCTCCTGCAGACCGACGCCGCCTGGTCCCTGACGAAGGCCACCGCGGCCGCGGACGCCCGTACCCGCACCGACATCATCGTGGAACAGGGCTACTTCCCGCTCACCGAGGCAACCCTGAACGGCGCCGACGCGGTGCTGCACATCAGCGACGCGTCTCTTTCGCGCTCCTGACAGCGTCTCCCCGTGGCCGAACGGTCCGGCCACGGGGAGACGTCACACCAGTGGCTCGCCGCCGTCGAGGCTCAGCGAAACACCGGTCAGGAACGGGCTGGCCAGGGCGAACACCACAGCGTCCGCGATGTCGTCGGGCGTGCCGATGCGGCGCGCCGGGCTGCTGGCGGACCGCTGGGCGAACAGCGCGGCCTTCTTCTCCTCGCCGAGCGCGTCGTACGCGCCGGTGTCGATCGTGCCCGGCGAGACGGCGTTGACGCGGATCGGCGCCAGTTCCACGGCGAGCGAGCGGGTGAGGACGTCGACCGCGCCGTTGGTCGCCGCGACCGCGAGCATGCCGATCGAGGGCTTCTGGGCCGAGGAGCCGGAGAAGAGCACGAACGAGCCGTCCTCGGGCATCCGCGGGGCCAGGTGCTTCGCCAGCAGGATCGGGCCGACGACCTTGGTGCTGAAGGAAAGCAGGACGGTCTCCGGAGCGAGGTCCCCGATCTGGCCGCGGGCGCGCGCCGACGCGGTGGACACGACGTGGTCGACCCGGCCCAGCCGTTCGCCGAGGGCCGCGACGCTCGCTTCGTCGGTCAAGTCGACCGTCTCGGCCGAGATGCCGGGATCGTCGTAGGCCGCCGCGAGCTTCTCGCCGTCGCGGCCGGCCACGACCACCTCCGCACCGGCGGCGCGGACCGCGAGCACGGTCGCCCTGGCGATGCCGCTGCCGCGTCCGACGACCAGGACTTTGCTTCCCTCAAAGGATGTGGACATCGTCTTGTCTCCTTAGGACAGTTTCGCCGCTTCGCCGGCATCCAAGCCGCGATCGACGCCGTGGGGAACCACCCGGCGCGCACTGCCGAGGCGCGAAACCGGACTCGTACAGCACCACCGGCCGCCGGGTGCCGGCGACGACCCAATCGCCGTCCCGCACGACGAGGTGGCGGGAGGTGCCGCGGATGTCGTTGCGGTGGTACAGATCCGCGGCGCGGCCGACGATCCGCTCGTCCTCTTCGTAGAACGCGTCCATCACCCGCCACGCGAACGCCACCCGGCCCCGCAGCTCGCCCGCGTAACCAGGAAGACCGGTGTACTGCCACGCCGCCCGACGGACCTCGTCGACAGCGGTCCCTGTTGCCAAGCCAGCCCCATCGTCGTTGTCCCTTCTCGCTTTTCAGACGCGGCCGAGGAAGCCGAGAATCAGCTGGGCGACCTCGTCACCCGCGCTCTCCAGCAGGAAGTGCCCGCCGTCGAGCAGGTGGATCTCGGCGTCCGGGACGTCCTCGGCGAACGCGCGGGCGCCTTCGGGCCCGAAGATCGGGTCGCCCCGGCCCCACACCGCCAGCACCGGGGGAAGGGTGGTGCGCAGGTACTCGTGCAGCGCCGGGTACAGCGGCGAGTTGGTCGCGTAGTCGCGGAACAGGGCCAGCTGGATGGCGTCGTTGCCCGGCCGCGAGAGCAGCGCGAAGTCGTGGTGCCAGGTGTCGGGGCTGACCAGGCTCTTGTCCGGCTCCCCGGTGAGGTACTGCGACCGAGTGCTCTCCAGGCTCAGCGCGCCACGGATCTTCGCTTCGGTCTCGGGGGTCTGCTCGCGCTGGTAGGCCCACACGTTCTTCCAGAAGCCCTCGACGAAGCCGGCGTCGTAGCCGTTGCCGTTCTGCGTGACGATCGCCGTGACGACCTTCGGGTCGGCCAGCGCGAGCCGCCAGCCGATCGGGGCGCCGTAGTCCTGGACGTAGATGGCGTACCTCGTCACGCCCAGCTGGTCCAGCAGCCCGGCGGTCAGCTCGGTCAGCGCGTCGAAGGTGTAGCCGAACTCGTCGGCCGGCGGGGCCGCGGACAGCCCGAAGCCCAGGTGGTCCGGCGCGATGACGTGATAGCGGACGGCCAGCTCCGGGATCAGGTTCCGGAACATGAACGAGCTGGTCGGGAAGCCGTGCAGGAGCACGATCACCGGCGCGTCGGCGGGGCCGGCCTCCCGGTAGAACAGCTCCTGGCCCCGGACGGTCGCGTAACGGTGGTGAACGGCGGTCATTTCTAACCCCTTCGACGCAGGTTGATGGTTAGAGCCAAGCAGGTTTGGCTCTAACTTGTCAACCCGTTTCGAGGGGTTAGTTCTTGCAGGCCCTCGGACTCCGGCCCGGCTTCCTCACCGCACCTGCGGCAGAACCTCCTTCTGCAGCAAGGAATACAGCTCACGAGCCTCGTCCGGTGGGCCGAACGTCGGGACGAACAGCTCGTCCAAGCCGGCCTCGCGCCAGCGGCCGATGGTGTCCACGAGCTGCGCCACGGATCCGCCGAGGACGAAGCGCCCCGGCTGGGCGTCCACGTCGCCGACTGTCAGCACCGCCTGCGTGGTGCGGCGGATGGACCGCGGGTCGCGGCCGATGCGTTCGCAGTGCTGGTCGAGGACCGCGGACTTCTGGGCGAAGACCTCGGGGTCGGACCAGGTGTTCCACTCGTCGGCGTGCTCGGCGACGATGCCCAGCATGCGGCGCTCGCCGGAGGCACCGATCAGGATCGGCACGCGGGGACGGACGACGGGCGTCCGCGGCGCGTCGGTGACCGTGTAGTACTCGCCCTTGAACGTGGTCCGCGGCTCGGTCAGCAGGCCGCGGAGCACGGTCAGGCCTTCCTCGAACCGGTCGATGCGCTCGCGGACGGTGCCGAGCTCGATGCCGTACGCGGCGTGCTCGTTCAGCTGCCAGCCCGCGCCGACGCCGAGCACCAGCCGGCCGCCGCTGAGGTTGTCGATGGTCGCCGCGATGTTCGCCAGCACGGCCGGGTGCCGGTAGGTCATGCCGGCGACCAGGCTGCCCAGCCGCACCCTCGGCACCGCCGCCGCCAGCGCGGCCAGCAGGCTGAAGCACTCATGCAGCGCCGGCTCTGCGACCGCTTCGGTCCCGGAGTTCATCATGAAGTGGTCCGCCACCCAGACGCTGTCGTACCCCGCCTGCTCGACCTCGCCCGCCACCGCGAGCACGTCCTCGGTCGCCCACCCAGGGCTCAGCCACGCCCCGACCGCCAGCTCCGCCACCGGAGTCCTCCTCTCTTCGGCCCGCAGTCCCGCGCGCCTGGTCCCCAGCCTGCCACGCGACCCCGACAGAATTCAGCGACCGCCTCCGCCGACCGGCGTGGTCAGAGCCGGACCGCCTCCTCGACGGCGTCGGCGAAGGCCCGAGGTTTCTCCTGCGGCAGGTTGTGCCCGGCGCCCGGCACGCGGTGGTGCACCCGGGGTCCCGCGAAGTGCCCGGCGGACGACGTGCCGTCGGTGGCCGGGTAGCTGCCGTCGGACAGCCCGTCGAGCGTCACCGCGGGCACGGTGATCGGCGGCTGCCCGAGCAGGCGGCTCTCCAGCGCGTCGTAACGCGGGTCGCCCGGCGCCGCAGCCAGGCGGACCCGGTAGCAGTGCAGGACGATGTCCGCGTAATCGGGATTGGCCGTGACCGCCACGGCGCGATCGAGGTCGGCGGCGGTGAAGGGCCAGTCCGGCGAATTGCGGCGCCACACCACGTCGAGCAGCTCCCGCCGGTAGGTGGTCAGCGCGCTGCGGCCGCGCTCGGTGAGGAAGTAGTAGAAGTACCAGTGCGCCGACTCCGTGCCGGGCAGGTCGGGTTTGCCGTTGATCACCCGCGGGTCTAGGTTCTGCACCAGGTAACTGTTGACCGCCACCAGCGCGCGGCAGCGTTCCGGCCACAGCGCGGCGGCCGCGACGAGCGCCCGGCCACCCCAGTCGTAACCGCCGAACACCGCCCGTTCGACGCCCATCGCGTCGAGGAACGCGACCATGTCCGCGGCCAGCGCGGCCTGCTGACCGGAGCGGACGGTGCCCGCGGCGAGGAACCGGGTCTCCCCGTGCCCACGCAGATACGGCACCAGCACCCGGAATCCCTGCCGCGCCAGCCTCGGCGCGACTTCGGCGTAGGCGTGCGGGCTGTACGGCCAGCCGTGGCCGAGCAGCACCACGTCGCCGCGGGGTGGGCCGACCTCGTGGTAGGCGAGGTCCAGCAGGTCGGTGCGGACGTGGCGCACCGGGCCGAGCCCGAGCTGGACTGGCCGCAGGCCGGGCACGCTCACCAGGGAAGCCGCGCCCACCGTTTTGCCGAAGGCACGCCGGGAAAGGGGATTCATGGCAGAAGGCTGACAGACCATCAGTAACCAGTCAAGAGGGTTACGCATAGCTGGCCGAGGAGCCCTCTGCTATCGTGGAATGGAGAGAACCGTTCTGAGGAGATTCGACGTGGCAGGTGAAGACGACATCTCCGGGTGAGCCCCGGAGGTAACGGGCCACCGGCGCGCCATTCCGCGCAGCCGCCGTGGCCACGTCGTCGTCCACTCCTTTCGCTGCGGGACCGGTGTCCCGCGCACACCCACGAACCCGAGGTCTCTTTCATGCCCGACGCCTGCATCGTCGTCTCCGGCCTGTCCTTTTCCTGGCCCGACGACACCCCGGTCTTCGACCGGCTGTCCTTCACCGTCCCCGGCGGCCGCACCGGGCTCGTCGCCCCGAACGGCGCCGGGAAGACCACCCTGCTCAAGCTCATCGCGGGCGAGCTGCGGCCGTCCGAGGGCAGCGTCACCGCCGACGGCGTGCTCGGTTACCTCCCGCAGAGCCTGCCGTTGAGCGGCGAGCTGACCGTCGCCGAGGTGATGGGGGCCGCCCCGATCCTGCGGGCGCTGGCGGCGGTCGAATCCGGCGACGCCGCCGAGGAGCACTTCACCACCATCGGCACCGACTGGGACATCGAGGAGCGCACCCGCGCCCAGCTGGACCGGCTGGGGCTCGGCGCGGTCGCCCTCGACCGCCGTCTGGACACGCTGAGCGGCGGCCAGATCGTCTCCCTGGGACTCGCGGCCCAGCTGCTCAAGAACCCGGACGCGCTGCTGCTCGACGAACCCACCAACAACCTGGACCGCGAGGCGCGCCACCGGCTCTACAGCGCGCTCGACGACTGGCACGGCTGCCTGCTCCTGGTCAGCCACGACCGCGCGCTGCTCGACCGGATGGACCGCATCGCCGAGCTGGACAGCGGCGAAGTCCGGTTCCACGGCGGGAACTTCACCCAGTACGAGCTGGCGGTCGAGGCCGCGCGCGAGGTCGCGGAGAAGAACATCCGCAACGCCGAGCAGGACGTCAAACGCGAGAAACGCGAGATGCAGCAAGCTCGCGAGCGCGCGGCCCGCCGGGCGAGCAACGCCCAGCGCAACGTCGGCAACGCCGGTCTGCCCAAGATCTTCGCCGGCACCATGAAGCGCAACGCGCAGGAGTCGGCGGCCAAGGCGGACGGCACGCACTCGTCCCGGGTCAGCGCGGCCAAGGCCCGGCTCGACCAGGCCGAGCGGACGCTGCGCGACGAGCAGAAGATCGTGCTGGAACTGCCGCAGACCGCCGTCCCGGCCGGCCGGACGCTGTTCCTCGGCGAGCGCCTGCGGGTGAACTACGGCGACCGGGAGCTGTTCACCGGCGACGGCGCGGACCTGGCCGTCCGCGGCCCCGAGCGGATCGCGTTGACCGGCCCCAACGGCGCCGGCAAGTCCACCCTGCTGCGCCTGGTCCACGGCGATCTGACCCCTGGCGGCGGGGAGCTGAAACGGGCCGAGGGCCGGATCGCCTACCTGTCCCAGCGCCTCGACCTGCTGGACGAAAACCGCACCATCGCGGAGAACCTGGCCGACGCCGCACCCGCGATGCCGCCCGCCGACCGGATGAACCTGTTGGCGCGCTTCCTGTTCCGCGGCTCCCGGGTGCACCTGCCGGTCAGCGTCCTCTCCGGCGGCGAGCGCCTGCGGGCCACGCTGGCCTGCATCCTGTTCGCCGAGCCGGCACCGCAGCTCCTGCTGCTGGACGAGCCGACGAACAACCTCGACCTGGTCAGCGCCGGCCAGCTGGAGAGCGCGCTCAACGCCTACCAGGGCGCGTTCATCGTGATCAGCCACGACGAGCGTTTCCTGGCCGAAATCGGCGTCGCCCGCTGGCTCCGCCTCGACGACGGGCAGCTGCGGGAGACTGCCGCGCCCGAGTGAGCCGTCGTTCGTCCACAGTGCACAGACGCGCCGCCGGGAGTCGTCCGGCGTCTTGAGCACCCGCGCGATGTCGGCGCGGGTGCTCAAGCCCAGCTCACGGGGTCAGCCGGTCCCGCGCGTCCGGCCGGTCATCAGCTGCCACAGCCGCGGCCGCTCTTCGGCCGAGGCGGTCCGTGCGCGGGCCGTGAACTTCTCGTCCCGGGCCAAGCCTGAGCCATTTCTTCGAACGAATCAGTAACCATCTTGACAGGTTACGAACAGCCGTGCCAAAGTTTCCCCGCCCACCGAAAGGTGCCATCGCAATGCAAAAACATCACCGAAGAGGACCCCGATGAAACGCGTAGCGAAACTGATAGCCGCGGCCGTGCCGTTGGCCGCCCTCGTGCCCTTGACGCTGACGGCCGTGACGCCGCTCGGCCCGAGCGCCCCGGCGGCGCAGACGGTCAGCCAGGCCGAGCCCGCCTGCGCCACCGCCCCGTTGACGGCCCCGGACGGGGCGAAGATCGAGTCGGTGCAAGCTGTCCGGCAGCCGGGCGGCACCGTCTCGTTCCCGGAGACACCGGCCTCCGGACCGATCCGGATCGACGACGTGCCGGCGTACTGCCAGGTCACCGTCACCCTGACCCACCCGGGCGCGAACGACCACGTCAAGGTCGCGGTGACACTGCCGGAGACCGGGTGGACCGGCCGGCTGCAGGCCGTCGGCGGCAGCGCGTACACCGCCGGCGACTTCGGCGCCCCGCTCGTGCAAGCCGTCAAGAACGGCTACGCCGGGGTCACCACCGACGCCGGCGTGCCGCTGACCTTCCTCGACACCACCTGGGCGCTGACCGCGGACGGCAAGATCAACCAGCCGCTGGTGACCGACTTCGCGACCCGCTCGGTGCACGAATCCGCCGTGATCGGCAAGGACGTGGCGAAGCGGTTCTACAGCCGGGCGGTCTCGTACGCGTATTGGACCGGCTGCTCGACCGGCGGCCGCCAGGGTTATTCCGAGGCGCAGAACTACCCGGCGGACTTCGACGGCATCGCCGCCAACGCCCCGGCGGTCGACTGGTCCCAGTTCGCGGTCGCGACGCTGTGGCCGCAGGTCGTGATGAACCAGGAGCACGACTTCCCGGCCAACTGCGTACTGGAAGCGTTCCGGCACGCCGCGATCCGGGCCTGCGACCCGCGGGACGGCGTGACCGACGGCATCATCGACCAGCCCGGCACCTGCGGCTACGACCCGCGTGCGCTGGTGGGCACCAAGGCGTTCTGCGACGGCAAGCAGTTCACCGTGACCGCCGCCGACGCCGACGTCGTCCGCAAGATCTGGGCCGGCCCGACCGACGAGCACGGCCGGCAGCTGTGGCCCGGGCTCCCGAAGGGCGCGGACTTCAGCGGGGTGGCCGAGACGAAGGTGGACGACAACGGCACGCCGTACGCCCCGGGCTTCCAGGTGGCTGTCGGCTGGGTGCAGACGTTCCTCGAGAAGCAGCCCGGCTTCGACACCTCGAAGATCACCTACCGCCAGTTCGCCGGCCTGTTCCGCCAGTCGGTCCAGGAGTACGACCACGTGATCGGCACTTCCGACCCCGACCTGTCGGATTTCCGGGCGGCCGGCGGCAAGCTGATCACCTTCATCGGCACCGCCGACCAGCTCATCCCGCCCGGCGGCACGCTGCAGTACCGCCGGCAGGTGGAGCGGGAGCTGGGCGGCACCCAGCGGGTGAACGACTTCTACCGCCTGTTCTTCGGCCCCGGCGTCTCGCACTGCCAGGGCGGCGGCCCGGCCCCGACGGACCAGCTCGGCGCGCTGGTGAACTGGGTCGAGCACGGCCAGGCACCGGCCACCCTGGCCGCCGCCACCCCGGACGGGACCACGACGCGCAACTTGTGCCCGTACCCGCAGGCCTCGCGGTACACCGGCCACGGCGACCCCGCCGTCGCCTCGAGTTACCGCTGCCGCTGAGGTCTTGCGCCGGATGTCTTGAAAGCCGTCTGTCTTGAAAGCCGTCTGGGCCGGGAGTTCCGCGTCCGGCACAGACGGCTCTTTCCCCCAGCCGACCTGGCACTCCACGAGGTAACCCCGACCAGCCGCCCTGGCCGACCACAAAGGACCGTCCTACGCGGACTCGCTCCCATCGAGCCACGCAGCCCGCGCCGGCCGTTGTGGTTAATTCCAGCAATCTGTCCACACAAGACAGTCATCGACGACCGGGAATCCGCTCACTCCGAGGCGCGCCCGCTCACCGCTACGCCACCCTCAGTCGGAGGTCAGCTCCTCAAGTTGCTCCGCGGCGGTGACGTTTCCGGCGTCGGCCAGACGCCGCAGTTCGTCGAGGTTCTCCTGCTCAGTGGCGACCTGGATCAGCTCGTCGGCGGCGGTCGAGCTGCCGCCGTCGGCCAGCCGGCGCAGCTCGGCCAGGTCGCCCCGCTCGCCGGCCAGCTCGATCAGCTGGTCGAGCGCGTCTTCGTCCCCGGCGTCGGCGCGTTCCCGCAGGCCGGGCAGATCCGCATCGTCCATGGCGTCAGCCTCCACCGGATCCGGCCCCGTGTCGAGGCCCTGTCTCCAGGCCCCCTGCCTCCAGGCTCCTGTCTCCACAGTGGATGGACGTCAGGGAGTCAGCACGATGCGCTGCCCCGGCGCGGTCGGGGTGTGCCACGCCTGCTCGACCTGCTCCAGCGGCATCGGCACGGCGTCCACGGCGAAGGTTCCAGCCGTGATCTCCGCGGCCAGCGACGGCAGTTCGGCGATGATGCCGGCCGCCGTCACCGAACCCTGGCCGCTGCCCAGGATGGTCAGGTTCCCCGCGCGCAGCAGGGCCGAGGGCAGCGTGATGTCCGATCCGGCCATGGAGCCGATCTGCACCCAGGACAGCGCCTTCGCCCGGTCGGCGCGCGCGGTCAGCAGCGCGGGCATGGCCTGCTCGGTGGGCCGTCCCCACAGGTAGTCGATGACAACGTCGACGTCCGCGGCCGCGGAGGCGAGCCGGTCGGCGGCGTCCGGCTCGTCATCACCGAGGCGCACCACTTCGTCGGCGCCGAGGGTCTTCAGCAGGTCGAGGCGCTCCGGGTCGCGGCCCGCACCGACCACACGGGCGGCACCGAGGTGTTTCGCGATCTGCACGGCGAGCTGCCCCGCGTTGCCGGTGGCGCCCAGCACCAGCACGGAACCGCCCGGCCGGAACGCGACGCGGCGGCGCAGCGCGATCCACGAGGACATGCCGGGGTTCATCGCCGCCGCCACCGCGGCCGGGTCCGTGCCCGGCGGCAGTGTGACGGCCCGGCTCCGGTCGACGACGGCCTGATCGGCCATGGTGCCCGGCGCGTCGCCGTCGACGATGAAGTAGAGCAGTTCCCCTTCCGGCGTCCGGCCGACCGCGTCGACGCCCGGGACCATCGGCAGGACGCCGTCGGAGGTGTAGTGGCTGCCGTTCGCGGCGGAGCGGACCCGTGGGTGCAGCCCGGCGGCCAGGACGTCCACCAGCACCTCCCGCTCGCCCGACGCGACGGGCGCCGGGAAGGTGTCGTAAGCGGGCGGCGTACTGAAGGAGCGGACTACGGCGGCGTGCATGGGGTTCTCCTGTCCGGGGCGGGGATATTAGTTTGTGGCGCGTACTACTTCACCCAAGGTAGTTTGCGCCGCGTACTAAGTCAAGTAGGGTCACCCCATGCGCACCGAGCCGACCCGGCCCTTGAACACCGTGGACGCCCTCGTCCAGTTGTCCTTCCTGATCCAGCGGGTGCTGTCCGAGATCGGCGCCGTGCACAACCTGTCGGTCATCCAGATCCGGCTTCTCGGCGTCCTGCGCGACCGCCGGCCCGGCATGCTCGAACTGGGCAGCCACCTCGGGCTGGACAAGTCCTCCATGACCGGATTGGTCGGCCGCGCGGAGAAACGCGGCCTGGTCGAGCGCTCGCCCTCGCCCCGTGACGGCCGCGCCGTCCTGGTCTCACTGACCCCGCTCGGCCGTCAGGTCATGCAAAGGTGCGGCATCGAGGTCGGCCGCCGGATCACCGAGCTCACCGAACCGCTCACCGCCGCCCAGGGCGCGCAGCTCACCAAGCTCGCGGGAGCGATCGTCGGCGTGCCACCCCAGGACGTCGACGGCTGACCGTATTACGGCCACGTTTCTTCACGACGGCCGAATCCGGCACTTTCCCGCATATCGGTTTTCCGGGCGGACACCGGCAGGCGGGCACTCCACTGTGGATTTCTGTTATCGTTCGCGTGAAGTCGCGCGGATCCGCGCTGCTGGAGATCCACCGAGGAGGAAAAACCCGGTATGGCTCAGAAGGTCCTCGTCCAGATGGTGGACGACATCGATGGCGGCGTGGCGCACCAGACCGTGCCGTTCGGCCTCGACGGCATTCAGTACGAGATCGATCTCTCCGACGAGAACGCGGTATCCCTGCGGGACGAGTTCGCCCGTTACATCGCCGCTTCCCGGCGCACCGGCGGCCGGAAGGTCCGTGTGGCGGCCGGGATCTCGCCGACCGTCACCCCGGCCGACCGCGAGCGCTCGCGCCAGATCCGCGCCTGGGCGATCGAAAACGGCTGGTCGGTGTCCGAGCGGGGGCGCATTCCCAGCGAGGTCATCGCCGCCTTTGAAGAGAGCGAACGCGAAGCCGCCGCCCCGCGCAAGCGAGGCCGTGCGAAGAAAGCCGGCGTGAAATCCTGAAGCCCGGCGTGCGCGCCCGGGATTTCTTCCCGCCTCGGTGAGCTGAACCGGGAAATCGGACGGTTCAGCTCACCGGGGGCCGGGGTTGGGAAACCGGCATTGGAAAAAATTTCCAATGTACTGGTCAGGCAAGTGTGATCATGATCAACCGCGGGTCCGGCCCGCGGCGCCATACCTCGGCGGCCCAGTTTTGGGCGCCGCCCCCGGTCCGTTTCACGGCCGGAAACCGGGACCGGAGCCGACGCGGATACCGTCGGGAAATCGAATTCCCGGGCCTGCTGCCTCCCGGTCAGGAACGCGGGCGGCGCGGGCCGCCCTGCTCCTTGACGCGCACGGCTTCCTTGCGGACCTCGGCCTGGGTGTCGCGTTCGTGCCGCAGCCAATCCGGGCCGGCCGACTTGATCTCGTCGATCTGCTCGGTGGTGAGGGCCTCGGTGATCCCGCCGCGCGCGAGGCCGCCGATGGACACGCCCAGCTTGGCCGCGATCACCGAGCGCGGGTGCGGGCCGTCGCGCCGCAGCTCACGCAGCCATTCGGGCGGGTCGGTCTGCAGGGCGTTCAGCTCGTCGCGCGAAACGACACCCTCCTGGAACTCGGCGGGAGTGGCTTCGAGGTACACGCCCAGCTTCTTCGCCGCGGTCGCGGGCTTCATCGTCTGGGGGGACTTGGGCGACGTCATGGCGTCCAGGGTAACGAGCGCGTGCGCCGCCCCTGATCACGCCCGGTAATCTGGCCTCGTGACAGGCTCGGAGGAACCCCCGTCGTTCAAGCTCGGCTACGTCCCAGGGGTGACGCCGGCGAAGTGGGTGCGGACCTGGCAGGAGCGATCGCCCGGGGTCCCGCTGGTCCTCGTCGCGACGCCCGCCGCCGACGCCGCGGCCCTGGCACGCGAAGGCGACGCCGACGCGGTCCTGCTGCGCCTGCCGGTCGACCGGACCGGCCTGCACGCGATCCCGCTGTACACCGAGACGACGGTGGTCGTGATCCCGAAGGACCACCTTCTGTCCGCCGCCGACGAGGTGTCCACCGAGGACCTGGCCGACGACGTCGTGCTACACCCCCTGGACGACCCCCTCGATTGGGAGCACCCGCCCGGCCTCGCGGCGCTGGAGCGTCCGGCCACGACGGCGGACGCCATCGAGCTGGTGGCCGCGGGCGTGGGGCTGCTCGTCGTGCCGCAGTCGCTCGCGCGGCTGCACCACCGCAAGGACCTGACCTACCGGACGCTCGCGGACGCGCCGGAGTCGCGCGTCGCGCTGTCGTGGCCGGACGAGGAGACCAGCGACCTGATGGAGTTGTTCATCGGGATCGTCCGCGGGCGAACGGTGAACAGCACGCGCGGGCGGCAGCCGGCTGCTGAGGCTCCGGCTCCCCGCAAACGTCCTGAAGCGGGCGGGAAGAAGCCCGCCGTCGGCAGGTCGGGCGGCCGCGGCGGCGGCGGGCCGCGCGGGGCGTCCAAACGCGGGAAGCCCCGGCGCCGGTCGTAGCGCCGCCGGTTTTTGTCGGTGGGTGCTGTCATGATCTTCCGCATGTGGCGAAGACAACGCAGAGCCCTCCCGGTCACGGCCCGGATCGGAGGCGCGACAACACAAACGGGCCGATGCTCGCGAGACGGCGGCGGTCGCCGTGGCGTGGTCGCGCGGCTGAAAGCGTTGGCGCACAACGCTTTCCTGACATTTCGCCGTCGATCTGCCACCCAGGACCGCCGCGAATGCAGCGACGAGGCCCATCAGCCTGGCTTGCCTACGAGCGGTGAGACCCGTCAGCTCGGCACGTCCACGAGCGAGACCCGTCAGCCGGGCACACCCACGATCTCGGACGGCAGCCCGGCGTTGAGGTGGGCCAGCAGCCAGGCCAGTTCGCGGGCGTCGATGACCCCGGCGTCGGCCGCGCGGATCCAAGCGCTCGCGGCCCGCTCGATGAATTCACGATCGACCGGTGGTCTCGTGTCGTGTTTGCTCATGGCCGCTCCCCGACCGCAGATGGTGTTCTGCCTGCCCCGGGGTCCTGGGGGTCTTGGTCCCAGCGTAATCGCTTCCGCGGCCAGGTCGGCGGTACTCGTTCGCAGGACTTGTTCGCGGCCCTCGTCGGCGGCCCTCGTCCGCGAGCCAAGTCTTCGAGCCGATGCCCGGCGCGGGCCTCCCGGTGAATCCGGTCTGCGATCGGCTCCGGCCAGACCCACCGACCAGCCGCGGACAGGAAACGAAAGGGTAGGAGTCAGGCGGCCACCTTGAGCACCCCATTCCCCGTATCGCCGCTTTAACCTGGGCTCATGGACAGCGAGAACCTCATCGGGCAGTTCCTGCGGGCCCGCCGTGAACTCGTGGACCCCGCCGAGCTGGGCCTGGCGGTCGGGCCGCGGCGGCGGGTCGCGGGGCTGCGGCGTGAGGAGGTCGCGCTGCTGGCCGGGGTGAGCACCGACTACTACGTGCGGCTGGAGCAGGGGCGCGAGCGGAACCCGTCGGCCCAGGTGGTGGACGCGCTGGCGCGGGCCCTGCAGCTGGACGACGACGCGGTCACGCACCTGCACGAGCTCGCGCGGCCCGGGCCGGCCCGGCGACGGCGGACCGGGCAGCGGGAACGCGTCAGCCGCCAGCTGGCGCAGCTGATGGACGCCTGGCCGCAGACCCCGGCGCTGGTGCTCGGGCGCTGCCTGACCGTGCTGGCCGGCAACCCCCTCGGCAAGGCGCTGTTCGGCGGCCACCCCCACAGCGACGACCTCGTCCGGCTGGTGTTCCTCGACGCGGAGGCGCGCGAGTTCTACCCGGACTGGGAGAGCGTCGCGGCCAACACCGTCGGCGGGCTGCGCTCGGCGGCCGGCCTCGACCCCGACGACCCGCTGCTGATCGAGACCGTGGGCGAGCTGTCGGTGAAGAGCCCGGAATTCCGCCAGCTCTGGGCACGCCACGACATCCGCCAGAAGACCAATGGGACAAAACGGTTCCACCACCGGCTCGTCGGCGACCTGACCCTGCACTACGAATCCCTGACCGTGAACAGCGCGGCGGGCCAGCAACTGGTGGTGTACCAAGCCGATCCGGGCAGTCCCTCCGAAGAGGCGCTGGCGCTGCTCGGCAGCCTCACCACCGCCGAAAGCCCTCGCGAAATCGGGAAACGCATTCCCACCGAAAACTGATTTCCGCTTAATACCAACAATTCCTGCTGGGGAAGAACCATGCCTGAAAACGCCTCGCCCGGGTGGCTCATCACGGGCATCGACGACTAGGCCGAGACCGCGGGGCAACGCCGAGCCACCTCGGCAGCTACTGCTGGGCCGAGCCGCCTACGACATCGCATCGGCCCGGCTCGGCTCGGCGCACTCAAGTCCACTTTCGACATCTGGCGCGAAGTCACCCTGAGCGCCGATTACCCAAAGGAGCAAGCATGAACACCAACACCCGCAAGGTCATCCTCGTAACGGGCGCGAGCAGCGGCATCGGGGAGGCCACGGCGCTGCGGCTCGCGGCCGACGGCCACCACGTCGTCGCCAGCGCGCGGCGCGAAGACCGTCTGGCCGAACTGGCGGCGAAGATCCGCGCGGACGGCGGCAGTATCGACGTCCGCCGCCTCGACGTCACCGACCGCGCGGACGTCGCCGAGTTCACCGACCGCGCCCGGCTGGAGCACGGCCGCGTGGACGTGTTCGTCAACAACGCGGGCGTGATGCCGTTGTCCCGCCTGGACTCCCTGCTCGTCGACGAGTGGGACCAGATGGTCGACGTGAACATCCGCGGCCTGCTGAACGGCATCGCCGCCACGCTCCCGATCTTCCAGCAGCAGGGTGGCGGGCACTTCGTGACCATCGCGTCCACCGGCGCGCACGAGGTCGTGCCCACGGCCGCGGTCTACTGCGGCACGAAGTACGCGGCGAGGGCGATCACCGAGGGCCTGCGCCTGGAGGCCGACCCGAGCATCCGCGTCACCACGGTCTCCCCCGGCGTCGTCGAATCCGAGCTGGCGGCGACGATCACCGAGCCGGGCGCGCAGGAGGCCATGCGGACCTACCGCGCCCACGCCATCCCGCCGAGCGCGATCGCCGACGCCATCGCGTTCGCGCTCGGGCAGCCGCCCGAGGTCGACGTGAACGAGCTGATCGTCCGGCCGACCCGGCAGCGCTGAGGCCCGTAAGGAGCGCCTCGGCAACTGAGCACCGGACCGTGCCGCCGGCCGGCGGGTCGGCTGCACGGTCCGGTGCTGTCAGACGATGTCCGGTGCAGTCCGCCGACCGGTGGTTTCGACATACCCGCTTCCGGAGCCTCGGTCCCCGAGGGGCCCTGGCCGCCAGAACCTGAGCCCAGCGCCTATCCGGGCGGCTGATCCCGGTCCTGGCCCCGGCGGCTGAGCAGCCCCGCGATCAGCATCTCGAGGGTGTCGCGCAGGCCTGAGGTGAACTCCATCCGCCAGCGGGCCAGGACCGGGTCGCTTTCGTAGACGGCGCGGACGGCGGCGCCCGGGTGCGAGTGAGTCCACACCGCGCCCGCCACCATGATCGTCGCGCCGGCGAGGCGGGTGGCCGCGGGCTCGGACAGCTCCGGCAAACGCTTGCGCAACAACCCGGCCAGCTCAGAAACGTGCGCGACCGCGGCGTGTTTGTACCGCGCGGCCGCCTCGGGTGACACGTTGTGCTCCAGAACCGCCGACTGGGCACTGCTCAGGTCACACAACACGGGCCGCGCCGCGAGCGACTTCGCGAGGGCATCAGCCAGCCGATCTCCACGCACAGCCACCGCCGCATCGGCGAACTGGCCCCCGCGCTCGACTACCGCCACGCCGGTGTCGGCCAGCCGATCCCCACGCTCGGCCGCCGCCGCATCGGTATCAGCCAGCCGATCCCCCGGTTCGGCCACAGCCACGTCGGCGAGCTGGTCCCCACGCCCAGCCACCGCCCCATCGGTATCAGCCAGTCGATCCCCGGGTTCGGCCACAGCCGCGTCGACATCGGCAAGCTGATCTCCGCGCCCAGCCACCGCCGCGCCGATATCAGCCGACCGGTCCCCGCGCCCCACCACCGCATCGGCATTGACCGCGGCCGCCAGTTCCGCGTCGAGGCCGTCGAGCCAGTGCCGGGACTCGGCGTTCAGCACCTCCAGCAGCACGGCCTCGCGGGACTCGAAGTACCGCAGCACGTTCGACTTCGCCAGCCCGGCGCGCCGGCTCAACTCGCTCAAGGTGACCCGTGCGACCGGCATCTCGGCGAGCATCGCGGCGGCCGCGTCGAGGATCGCCCGGCGGCGGACCTCGCGCTGCTCCTCGCTGTGCGCACGCTGGAACGACGTCATGCCCGAAGTCTACAGACCCATGGTCTGTTGCGAACAGAACGACGGTCTGTTAACTTCGATCCCGTAACAGACCGACGTTCTCTAACTAGGGATGGCAGACATGACCGGCAAAGTGTGGTTCATCACCGGCAGCGGCCGAGGCCTCGGCCGCGACCTCGCGGAGGCGGCACTGGCCGCCGGCGACCGCGTGGCGGCAACCGCCCGGGACCGCAGTCGCCTGGACGACCTGGTGCAGGCACACGGGGCGGATTCCGTCGTCCCGATCACCCTCGACGTCACCGACGCGGCGGCTGCCCGCGACGCCGTCGACGAGGCCGTACGCGCGTTCGGGCGCATCGACGTCGTGGTGAACAACGCGGGGTACGCGAACCTCGCGTCCGTCGAGGACACCCCCGAGGACGACTTCCGTGCGCAGGTCGAGACGAACCTGTTCGGCGTGGTCAACGTGACCAAGGCGGCGCTGCCCGTACTGCGTCGCCAGGGCGCGGGCCGGATCGTCAACGTGTCCTCGCTGGGCGGCCGCACCGCGGCGCCGGGGCTCGCGCCGTACCAGCTGTCCAAGTGGGCGGTGAGCGGTTTCACCGAGGTCCTCGCGCAGGAGGTGGGGCCGCTCGGGATCAAGGTCACCGCCATCGAGCCCGGCGGGATCCGCACGGACTGGGCGGGCAGCTCGATGCGGGTCCCGCCGGTCTCCGCGGCCTATGCGCCGACCGTCGGCGCGATGGCGGCACTGCTCGGCCAGAGCGGGCCGCAGGCGGCGGGCGACCCGGTGAAGGTCGCGGACGCGATCCGCCGGCTGGTCGAGATGGACTCGCCGCCGGTCCGCGTCCTGCTCGGCTCCGACGCACTGGCCATCGCGAAAGCCGCGGCCGACGCGCAGGCACACAGCGACGCCGCCATGGCCGACTTCAGCCGCTCGACCGACCACGCCGACGCGACCCCGGCCGAACTGGACCCGTTCGGCGGCAGCGCGGCTCTGTCATCCGGTGGCACCCCGACGAGGTCCTGAACGACGGCACGCCTCGGCCGAACCGGACCCGTCCGGCAGCAACACGGCACCGTCGTCCAATGGCGCCCCGACAAGGTCGTGGACGACGACGGCCCTGGCCGAATTGGACCCATCCGGCGGCACCGCTCGATGGCGACCCGACAACGTCGTGAACGACGGCATGTCCCGGCTGAACCGGACCCATCCAGCGACAACACCGCACCGCCATCCGATGACGCCTCCACGCCGTTGTGAACGACGGCGTGCACACGGCAACCGCGCCGTGCGGTGCCTGGTTCGAGGCGGACGTGCTCGGTATGCTCCAAGGCATCGGCGTCACGACGGTGCCGCGGTCTGGTTCGGACCTCCGTCCCCTTCGGAACGGCGGGCGGTGCCGGATCATCCGGTGGCCCTCGCGTCGCCGGGACATGCCGCAGCGGCCCGGTTTCCGAGGAGGTCACCATGCCCGACCCGACGCCCGATGCGGACCGAACAGCGGTCTGGCGTGCTTACGACGCCCTCGGCGAACTGACCGGCCGCATGCGCGCGGTCCTGGACGAAGCCCTCGCCGGCCGCCGCTCGGTCGCCGTCACCGGCTGGCGCGAGCTGGAACAGGCCGGTGAAGGCGCCCGCGCACTGGCCGAGGCCCGCCGGTGGAGCGAGGAGATCGCCCGCCTGGCGACGGCCGCCGCCGAGGCCATCGGCCGCGCCCAGCACTGCGCCCAACGCCCGGCCCAAGGCCCGGCACCTAGCTAAGGCAGCACCTAGCTGACAGCTGAGGAACGGCGCCCGGCTGAGGCCTGGTGCCTGCCCGAGGCCCAGCACCGGCACCGGCACCTAGCTGAGACTCGGCACGCTGCCCGGCGCAGACCTGATGCTCCGCACCTAGTTGGACTCCGCGAGGTGCCGAGCCCGGCGCACTTAGTTGAACTCCGCGCGGTGCTCCGCACTCAATTGGGCTCCGCGCGGTGCTCCGCACTTAGCTGGGCTCCGCGCGGTGCCGAGCCCGGCGCGCTCAGCTGGGCTGATCACCGAGCTAAGCCCGGCGCTCAGCCGAGGCTCGGCACCCAGCTCAGGCCTAGTGCCTACCCGGGGCCTGGCACCGGACTGAGGCCCAGCCCCGCGAGGCTTCAGACGGTTAGAACCCACGCCTCGGCCAGGGCATGGGTTCCACCAAGTGAGGCGTGACCGCGCGCGGTCACGCCTCAGTTCCGCCGCGACGAATTCGGTGATGCTTCGGCGATCCCGGCAGCGTCGAGCGGTTCATCGCCGCCACACCGGCCAGCAGGCCCGCCGACGCGGCGAGGCGGCGAGGCGGCGACTCCAGGCCAGGCAGTGCGGCGAGACCAGGCGGCCCGGAGACAAGGCGAGGCGACACGAGGCAAGAATCAGGCGCGGCGGCGAAGCGCGGCCAAGCTAGAGCAGTGGCGACGCGGCCGGGCGAACCCAGCGGTGCGGCAGCGAGGCGAACAATCAGCCTGCGCCACAACATGGTCACCAGCCGCACCCAGCGGCCGGCCGTCCCCGTACGTAGCGATTCCCGCTGGCACACCACTCCGCCCCGGCAACGCGCCACCCCCGCTCGCCGGGTGAGGGTGTGAATGCCACGATCCCGGGGTACCACACTGGCAAGCCCACGCTCTGGAACCCGGCTGGGAGACCCGCTGAGGAGAACCATGGGCATCACCAGCGCGCCACATATCTACGATTTCGCCGACACCCGCGAGCTGTCGTCGCTGGCCCCGCTGCGGACGTGGGTGCGGGCCCGGCTGGCCGGGTTGCCGCGGGAGCTCGTGCAGGACACCGAGTTGCTGGTCACGGAGCTGGTCACCAACGCGTTCGAGCACGCCGCCGGGCCGGTGGCGCTGCGCCTTGAGCTGCCGGACGACCGCGCGGTCGTCCGGGTGGAGGTCGAGGACGGCGGACCGGACCTGCTGCCCGCGGCGGCCGCCGTCTCGCCGGACTCCTACCGGGGGCGCGGGCTGTTCCTGGTCGACGCCCTCAGCACCGGATGGGGTGTGGAAGACGGGCACGGGCGCAAGACGGTGTGGGCGGAGTTACCCGTGGAGCAGGGCCAGTCCGGCGAGAACCGCCACTCACGAGTCCTTTAACGACGCCAGGAGCTGCTCGACCGTGACCGCGGGATCGTCGCGGTAGTCCTGCCAGCGGGCGAACAGCGCTTCCGCCGCGGTGAGCAGGCCGGGTGGCAGGCCACCGTCCGCGCAGGCGGCGGCGATCTCCGCCATCTCCCCCTCCCAGCGCCAGGCCTTCTGCCCCGCGGAAACGATCCCGGCGGGCTCCCCGAGCGGAGTGCCCGCGAGCTTCGCGCCCGCCAGCTCCCGCAGCTCGTCGCCCACGCCGTGCTGTTCGGCCAGCGCGTAGGACTGCGCGGCGAGCGCGAAAGTGAGCTTGTTGTACAAGGCGAACGCCAGCTTGAGCGCGGAGGCCTGCCCGACCGGGCCGTCGAGCACGATCGGCTGGAGGAACGTGTCCGTGAACAGCGCTTCCACCTGCGAAGCGACGGCGCCCGAGAGGTACAGCCGGGTCACGCCCTCGCGCCGCGGCGGCGGGCCGACGATGCCGCCGTCGACGACCGTCACCCCGCCCCGGCGGCGGAACAGCTCGTCGATCTGCCAGGTGTGGCGCGGGCTGATCGCGTTCGCGTCCAGGTAAACGCCCTGGAACGGGGTCTGGGCGACCGCCGCGGCGACCTCGGCCGCGAAGGCGGGCGGGCAGACGCTGAGGATCACCCCGCACTCGGCTAGGGCGTGTCTGACAAAGGTTAAGGCTGGTGGCTGGGATGCTGCCGGACGTGTCGCGGTTTCAGTTGCTCTCAGATGATCAGTGGGTGTTGATCGAGGACTTGCTCCCGGTCCGCACCGGTAAACAAGGCCGACCGTTCTCCGATGCCAGGTCGATGGTCGAAGGGATCATCTATCGCTATCGCTGCGGGATCGCGTGGCGGGACGTGCCCGAGGTTTTCGGTCCCTGGCAGACGATCTGGACCTGGCACCGCCGGATGGCCGGCGATGGCACCTGGGACACCGTGCTGCAACGCCTACTCGCTGCAGCGGACGCGGCCGGTCAGGTGGATTGGTCGGTGTCGGTGGATTCGACGATCGCGCGAGCGCATCAGCACGCCACCAACATCACCCGCCCCACAGGGGGCTGGGTCGAACTACACGGATCTGCGCATCGAGCCGCCTGATCATGCGATCGGCCGGTCCCGCGGTGGCTGGAGCACCAAAGTGCACCATCTCGTCGATGGGAACGGCCGGCCGCTGGTGACGTTGGTCGGTCCCGGACAGGCCGGGGACGCGCCGATGTTCCCGCACCTGATGAGGCACCTGGCGATCCGTCGGGCTGGGCGCGGACGAACCCGAACTCGGCCTGACCGCGTTCGCGGCGACAAGGCATACTCCTCGCGGGCGATCCGCGGGCATCTGCGTGACCGCGGGATCACCGCGGTGATTCCCGAGCCGGCTGATCAGGTCGGGCACCGCAAACGCCGCGGTTCCCGCGGCGGACGCCCACCTGCCTTCGACGCTGTTGACTACCGCGGCCGCAACGTGGTCGAGCGGCGGTTCAACCTGCTCAAGCAGTGGCGGGGTGTGGCTACTCGTTACGACAAGCTCGCCATCGTCTATCGATCAGCGGTCGTCCTGCATGCCGTGATCATCTGGACCAAGACTTTGTCAGACACGCCCTAGGTCCTCCAGCCGCGGCACCTCGACCAGCCCGGCCTCCCGCGCGCGACGCCGGGTGGCGAGGCCGCGGCCCTCGGACACCCACAGCGTCCGCACTCCCCGCGCGGCGAGCAGCGCGCCGACGGCCGCGCCCATGTCGCCGGGGTGCAGCAGGCCGACGGTCGTACTGGCCGGAGTCACCATCTCGCCGCCTCTCCCCGCCGATTGGCGGTCCACAGTGGACGTTTCAGGAACGCAGCGTTTCGTAGAGCCGCCGCAGGTCCGCGACCATGTCGACGGACGGGTCGCGCAGCCATTGCGCCTGCAGGCCCTCGAGCGCGGCCAGCATGACGCGGCCCTTCCACGGGTCGTCGTCGCCGAGGAGCTGGGCGGCCAGCCGGAGAATGGCCGCCGACCGCTGCTGCATGAACTCGCGCGCGGGGTGGCCGGGCACCGCGGACGCCGCCGTCATGTCCAGCAGCAGCTTGATCAGGCCGGGCGTGCGCGTGCCGTGCTCGATCAGGGCCATCACCCCGTCGCGCGAGCCGAGGTCGTGGTTCGCCAGGTCGGCGCGGTCGCGCGCGGCGAGCACCTCGACCAGCAGCTCGTCCTTGCCGTCGAAGTAGTGCAGCACGCCGGCCTCGGTGAGGTTCACGCTGTCGGCGATGCTGCGCAGCGACGGCCCCTGCGGACCGGAATTCGCGTACGCCTCCAGCGCGGCGGCGAGGATCTGCTCCCGCCGCGCCAGCCCCTTCGCGTACGGACCTCGTTTGGCATCGGCAGGCATGAGCCGATCTTAGGCCGGACCCGCCGCCGGGCCGAGACACCACGCAAATGAAAACCTAGCGTCATGAGGTTTTTAGACGTACGGTGTGGTCACAGCCCTCCGCGACGACGCAGTACGAGGCGAGGCCACCATGATCGAGAACCCGGCGCAGCCCAGAACCGCGGCGCCCGCCCGGCTGGGGCGGCTCGGCCCGCTGCTGGGCGGGCTGCACCTCGGCTGGTCGCTGCCCTCGGCCGCGGCCGGGACGCTGCTGCAGGCACTGCTCGCCCAGCGGCTCGGTGACGGCAAGGTCGGCGCGCTGGCGGTGATCACCACGGCGGGCGCGGTGGTCGCGATCGCCGGCACCGTCGTCGCGGGCGCCTGGTCGGACCGCACCCGGAGCCGGTTCGGCCGGCGTAACCCGTGGATCCTCGGCGGCGCGGTCGCCTCGGCCGCCGGGCTGGCCCTGACCGGGGTGCTGACCTGGCTGCCCGCGCAGATCGTCGCGTTCGCCCTCTTCCAGGGCGGGCTGAACGCGATGCTCGCCGCCGCGGGCGCCCTGCTGCCCGACCGGGTCGCGGGCAGCGCGCTCGGCAAGGCCTCGGCCTTCGCGGGCGGCGGCTACCTGGTCGGCACGGCGATCGGCGGGGTGGCGGCGTCGGCCGCGATCACCGCGCCGGCGTGGGGGCTGGTGATCGTGCCGTGGACGATGGTGGCCGCCGCGCTGGCGCTGGTCCTGCTCGTGCGCGAGGGCTCCAGTCTCGGCCTGCCGCGCGAGGCCGCGTCCGTCCGCGCGGTGCTGCGGTCCCTGCTCCCGCCGCGCGACCGCGACTTCCTGCTCGCCTTCACCGGCCGGTTCTGCGTGGTGCTGGGGCTGACCGTGGTCGTCTTCTACCAGCTGTACGTCTTCACCGACTTCCTCGGCACGGGCACGGTGGCCGCGGCGGGCCACATCGCGCTCGGCACGGTGCTGCTCGCGGTGACCGCGCTGATCACGGCGGCCGGCGGCGGCGTGCTGTCCGACCGGCTCGGCCGTCGCAAACCGCTGGTCGTGCTCGCGTCACTGCTGATCGCCGCCGCGGCGGTGCCGGTGACGCTGGCGCCCGGCGTCGGCACGCTGATGGCGTTCTACGTCGTCGCCGGAGCCGGCTACGGGCTGTACCTCTCCGTCGATGCGGCGCTGATGGTCGAGGTGCTGCCCAGCACCGGCGCCGAGGCCAAGGAGCTGGGCATGCTCAGCGTCGCCAACAGCGCGCCGTCGGTGGTCGCGCCCGTGGTCGCGGCCGGGCTGGTCACCGGCTTCGGCTTCCACGCGCTGTTCGGGTTCACCATCGTCATCGCGGTCGCGGGCGGCCTGTGCGTCGCCGCGATCCGCCGGGTCCGCTGAATCGAAAGGCCGTGAAACCCATGTACCTCAACCAGTTCGAGCTGGCCGGCAGCGCACCCGACGCGGCCGCGCCACCGCCGGACGGCTGGCTGCCCGCGGTTGTCCCCGGCGGCGTCCACGAGAGCCTGCTGGCCGCGGGACGGCTGGAGCACCCCTACTTCGGCGCGAACGACGCCGCCGTGCGCTGGGTCGAGGACCGGGCGTGGTGGTACCGCACGAAGTTCTCCGCCCCCGTCGGCGAACGGGTCGTGCTGCTCTGCCACGGCCTGGACACCGTCGTTTCGCTGTGGCTGAACGGCGAGCCGCTCGGGGAGCACGCCTCGCAGTTCCGGCCCGCGCGGTTCGACCTCACCGGGAAGCTTCAGGCTGACAACGAGCTGGTGCTGCGCTTCACGCCGCCGCTGGCCGGACTGGAGGCCCCGGCCTCGGTGGCGAAGACCGTCGAGCTGATGAAGGCGCTGATGGGGGCCGCGCTGGGGTCCGAAGAGGACGGTGAGGCGCCGCCGGGTGTGCTGTCCGGCAACCCGGCGCTCACCCTGCGCCGGAAGGGCACGTTCTCCTGGGGCTGGGACTTCGCGCCGCGGCTGCCGTCGATCGGGATCTGGCAGCCGGTGGAACTGCTGGTGGAGTCCGGCGCGGTGCTGACCGGGCACCACATCCGCGCGACGGCCGTGGACGCCGGGGCCCGCACGGCTTCGGTGGCCGTCGACGTCGAGGCCGATGCTTTCGCCCACAACGGCCCGCTCACCGCCCGCCTCCGCCTCACCTCCCCGGCCGGCGCGGTCACCGAGTACGAGCTGGACCTGCCCGGCGGGCGCGGCGCCCGCACCGCGTCAACGACGTTCGAACTGGCCGACGCGGAACTGTGGTGGACCCACGACCTCGGCGACCCGGCGCGGTACACCGCCCAGCTCGATCTGATCACCGCCGACGGCACGGTGCTGGACCAGGCCGAGGACCGGATCGGCCTGCGCACGGTGGTCCTCGACCGCCCCGCCGACGAGGCGGAGGGCGGCCGTCTGTTCCGGTTCCTGGTCAACGGCGTGCCCACCTACACCCGCGGCGCCAACTGGATCCCGGCCGACATGATGGTCGGCTCCGTCACCGCGGACCGCTGCCGCGCGCTCGTCACGAAGGCGCGCGAAGCGAACATGACCATGCTGCGCGTCTGGGGCGGCGGGGTCTACGAGCAGGACGCGTTCTACGACACCTGCGACGAGCTGGGCCTGCTGGTGTGGCAGGACTTCATGTTCGCCTGCATCGACTACCCGAGCGAGGACCCCGGCCTGCGCGCCGAAGTCGCCGCCGAGGCGGAGTTCCAGACCCGGCGGCTGCGTAACCACCCATCGCTCGCCGTGTGGTGCGGCAACAACGAGGTGCACGCCATCCACGGCCTGATCGACCCGACGTACGCGCCCGGCGACTGGGGATACGCGTTCTTCCACGAGATCCTGCCCACGGCCGTCGCGCAGTACAGCCCCGGCACCGAGTACTGGCCGGGCAGCCCGTGGGGCGAGGACGACCCGCGCGGCGTCAACGGCGTCCGCGACGGCGACCGGCACGCCTGGGAGGTCTGGCACGGCGTCGACGTCGGCGCGGGCGGGCCGGCCGAGTTCGCGAGCCACGGCGAGGCCGTGCACTTCCACCGCTACGCGTACGACCGCGGGAAGTTCATCAGCGAGTTCGGCATCCACGCCTCGCCCGAGACGTCCACGATGGAGCGCTGGACCGAGGCGGGCACGCTCGCCCTGCACAGCGCCGAACTGCTCAACCGCAACAAGGACGTGCCGAAGAACAAGGGCGACGAGATGATGGCCGTCGAGACCGGGCTGCCCCGCGATCTGCGGGAATATGTCGACTTCTCGATGGCCACGCAGGCCGAGGGGCTCAAGTTCGGCATCGAGCACTACCGCCGCCGCCAGCCGCACAACAGCGGGACGCTGGTCTGGCAGCTCAACGACGCGTGGCCGGGCATGAGCTGGTCGGTCGTGGACTACGACCTGACACCCAAGGCGGGGTACCACTTCGTGCAGCGCGCGTACCGGCCGGTGCTCGCGAGCTTCACCCGTTCCGACGACTCCCTGCAGCTGTGGGTGACGAACAGCGGGCCCGATGCCGCACGTCTCGACCTGCTGGTGGAGGTCGCCACCTTCGCCGGTAAGTCCATTGTGGAGGAACGGCTGACGGTCGAAGCCGCGCCGTACAGCTCGGAGCCGGTCTGGACCGACGTGGTGACGCCCGGGCCGGACCGGTTCGCATGGGTCTCCGACGCGGCGGGCCTCGTCGAGCCGAACCGGCTGTTCTTCGCGCCGCTGAAGGACTTGCAGTTCGGCGAAGGCCGCGTCGACGCGCGAGTGATCGCGACCGGCGAGGGCACCGCGTCCATCGAACTGAGCTCGACCGGCTACAGCTACCTGACCCGGATCGCCACGCCCGCGCCCGGCGTCTCCTTCAGCGCCAACTACCTCGACCTGCGCGACGGCGACACCGCGCGGATCGAGGTGACCGGCCTGCCCGCGGGCTTCGACCCCGCGGACCTCACCGCGTCCCGTTACGCCGGCCAGGACTGACTCGTGAGTGGCTATGACGGTTAGAACCGTCATAGCCACTCACGAGCCTTACTGCTGGTACGGGGCCGCAGCCGCCTTCGCCGCCGCGATGAAGGAGTCCTTGTTCTTCGGCCAGAAGGTGCTGTCGACGCAGGAGTACTTCGGCAGGAAGCCGCCGCAGGTGCCGCTCGCACTGCCGACCTCGAAGGTCACGCTGGCGACGCCCAGCGCGCCGTAGGTGAAGTCGTCGGTGGTGCCGCTGGTGTCGTAGCCGACGGTTTCCGCGTTGGTGCCGACCAGGTATCCGTTCGACGCCGCGTACTTCGCGCCCAGCTTGCGGTACTGCGCGTCGTTCGGCGACTTCGACTGCGTGAAGCCCCACGGGATGATGATGTCGTTGCCGTAGCTGTGCAGGGTGATCATCGTGCCGCGCGCGGTGGTGGGCGCGGGATCGTTGTCGCCGGTGCCGCGCTGCACCGGGTAGATCTTGCGGAACAGGCCTTCGAGCGCCTTCACCTCGGGCTCGGAGCCCGCGCTCGCGCCCTGGTAGGTCTCGTCGCACGGGGAGTCGGAGTCGCCGCCCCACCGGAACGTGGAGTTGCGGTTCACGTCGATGCCGATGTCCGTGCCGGAGCAGCTGCCACGGGAGTTGTCGGCGTTCTTCCGCTGGAGCTTCGGCGAGTTACCGCCCGAGGCGACGATGTCCACGCCGTCCGGGTTGGCCATCGGGACCACCCACACCTCGGTGGTGTCCAGAATGGACTTGGCGGTGGCGTCGGTGGCGTACCCGTCGGCGAGGTAGTCGATCCAGCGCCAGGCCAGCTCGCCGGTGGACAGCTCACGGGCGTGGATCTGCGCCATCAGCACGAACTTCGGCTTCGGCGAGGTGGTGCTCAGCGTGCAGTCGCCCGCCTGCTTCTTGGTCAGGCAGATCGCCTGCATGTCGTGCCCGCCCTGGCCTTTCGTCTTCTTCCACGACTGGCCGATGGTGTACTCCGTGGCGAGGTCGGGGTGCGCGGCGGTGACCTGCGCGAGGTGCGCCTCGTGCGCGGCGACGGTGCGATAGCCGCCGTAGAAGGTGTCCGCCGCGACCGAGTTCGGCGCCGCGGCGGGCAGGTCCTTGTAGACGGTGTCGAAGAACTCCGGCTGGTAACCGAGCGCGCGCAGCTTCCCGGCGACGCCCTGGTCACCGACCACGTAGGCGTCCGCGGCGCTCTGTTCCGCGACGTCGAAGCCCGCCTTGGCCAGCTCGGCCGCCTGCGCACCGGTGGCGGGCACCCGCCAGTACACCGGGGTGCTCCCGGCGGCCGGCTGCGCGGCGGCGGTGCCGGCGAGCACTCCGCTCAGCAACAGACCCGCGGCGAGCGCGATCCGGAACAGGGGCCTGGACGTCATCAGAACTCCTCGGGGCCGGGGATCGTCGGCACGCCCAGTGTGACCGTCCGGGACAAACCGGCCATACCCCCGAAAGTCGGTTCCCCGCCGCCGGAGTCCCTGAAGGCCACCTTGAGGGACCTATATGCCCTGAAGGTGGCCTTCAGGGCCTTCGGCTGGAACGTGCGGGGGGGGGGAGTCAGCCGGTGAGGTCGCCTTCCCGCTCGTTCTTCGCCGCGTAGAAAGCCAGCTTTTCCTCATCCACCTGCACACCGAGGCCCGGCCCGGACGGCACGCGCAGACGGCCGCCCGCCAACGTCAGCGGTTGCACGATGTCGTCGGCGTGCAGGTAGTACATGCTGTCGATCGCGCGGGACAGCACCGGTGTGCTGGCGACGACGGCGAGGTGCGCCGCCGTCGCGATGCCGAGTTCGCCGCCGCTGTGCAGGTTCATGCCGAGGCCGAAGGTCTCGCAGTGCGCGGCCAGCGCCTTGGTCGCCGAGATGCCGCCCCACTTGTAGACGTCGCCGTGGATCACGTCGACCGCGCCGAGCCGCACGGCCGGCGCGAAATCCTCGAACCGGACCACACACATATTGGTGCACAAGGGAATCCGGATCTTCGCGCGGACCTGGCTCATGCCCTCGATGCCGGCACACGGGTCTTCCAGGTACTCCAGGTCCAGCTCCTCCAGCGCCAGCCCCGCGCGGACGGAGTCCGGCACCGACCAGGCGGCGTTCGGGTCCACGCGCAGCTCGACGTCCGGCAGCGCGCGCCGCAGCTCGCGCATGATCCCGACGTCGCCGCGCACATCGTTGGTGCCCTTGAGCTTCACCGCGGAGAACCCGCCCTCCCCGACCACCTTCGCGGCGTACTCGGCCAGGCCCTGCGCCAGCTCACGCCCCTGCGCGCCGGGCGCGTCGGCCCGCGTGATCAGGGCCGTGATCGGCACCTCGTCGCGCACCGGGCCGCCCAGCAGGTCGGTGACGGACTGGCCGGTGGCCTTGCCCATCACGTCCCAGCAGGCGACGTCCAGCGCCGCGAGCGCCGCGTAACCGAGGTAGCCGTGGAAAAACGGCACCATGTGGTGCCGCCGGTGGAAGGCCTCCAGCGCGAACGGGCTGGTGCCGACCAGCTCCGTGGCCAGTTTCCGCGCCAGCTCCGCGACCGGGCGGCCCCACATCGTCTCGCCCCAGCCCTCGATGCCGGTGTCGGTGCGCAGCCGCACCACCGTGCGGGTCTCCCCGGTCTTGGTCTCGAACGAGCTGGTGAACGGATTGGTCAACGGCAGGTTCACGACCTGCACGTCGACGTCGGTGATCTTCATTCCTCCCCCTGGGTTCGGTGTCCGTGGCTTTCCCTTGTGGCGGCGTCGAACGCGCGCACGGCTTCGGCCAGTGCCGTCACGCGTGCCGCCAGCAGGTCTTGTCCGCGCTCGGCGGTGGCCGCCGTCGCGTCGTCGGTCGAACCGCCGGCGCGGGCCCACTCGCCGTGCCGTTCGACGGTCAGGCCGGGGTACGGCGGCTGGTCGAACAGCGCCGGCGGCGTGACGGCCGGGCGCGGCGCGCGCTCGCGCACCAGCTCGGGCCGGGCCGCGAGCATCAGCGACGTCTCGAAGGCGCCGGCGTGCCCGGGCGAGCCAGCTTCGCCAAGCGACCAGTACGAGCAGGCGGCAAGCGCAACGTCGGCGCGCAGTGCATATTGCTTCACCGCGAGCCGCATGATCTCGTCGTTGCCGCCGTGGCCGTTGACTATCAGCACCCGCCGGAAACCGCTCACCACCAGCGAATCGAGCACGTCGGCGAGCACGGCTGACAGCGTCGCCGCGGAAAGCGAGACGGCGGCGGCGAACAGGTGATGCGGGCTGTGCCCGAACGGGAGGCTCGGCAGCCGCACCACGGCGGGCTCGCCGCCCAGCCGCGCCAGCGCACCATCGACGATGGCCTCGGCCAGCATCGTGTCCGTGCCCATCGGCAGGTGGGCCGCGTGCTGCTCCTGCGAACCGATGGGCAGGAGGGCAATGGCGCCGGGCGAAGGGGCGGCAGGCTGCTCCCCCGAACCACTCGACACCCCACCACCAGCCGCGGCGTCGCGTACCTCTTGCCAGGTCATCCGCGTCAGTTCGGACATGCAGGCTCCCCTCGAAGCTCCGGTCGTGGCATCGTGGCCCCATGAGCACCGGCGAACGCCCGGCCCTGCGCCTGGTCCCGGCGCCGGCCGCCGAGCCGGCCGCGCCCGTGCTGGGCGCGGTCGAGCTGCTGCCCGGACGGGTGCGGGCCGCGCTGGTCGACCTGTCCGGCGAGCTGCTGTGGCGGGCCGAAGCCGGCTATCCGCGGGGCACGGCCGACCAGGCCGAGATCGACGCGGCGCTGGCCGAGGCCGTCCGCTTCCCGGTTCAGCCGATGGGGGTCGGCGTCGCGGCCGCCGGGCTGGTCGACGCGGCGGCGGGGGTGATCATCGAGGTCAGCGAGGTGCCGGCGCTGCACGGCTACCCGATCGCCGCGGTGCTGACCGGGCTGGCCGGCGCGCCGGTGCACATCGAGCACCGCGCCCGTCTGCAGGTGCTCGGCGACCGCTGGTTCGGGCCCGGCCGCGGGCGCAGCACGTTCGCCTCCGTCTCGACCGGTGAGGTGCTGGGCGTCGGCATCCTCTACGACGGCGAGGTGCTCGCCCCGCCCGGCGGCCGCAGCGGGGCGCACATGACGGTGGCTGCCAGCGGACGGCCGTGCACCTGCGGGGCCCGCGGCTGCTGGAAGACGGTCGCGACAACGCCGTGGCTGCGCGCCGAGGCCGAGCGGCGCGGCCTCGGCGCACGAACGGTGCGCGAGCTGGCCGCCTCGGGCGACCCGCTGCTGGAGGAGTACGCCGGCAATATCGCGCTGGGCCTGGTGAACGTCCAGCAGCTGTTCGCCCCGGGCCTGTTCGTGCTGCACGGCGAGGCGGCCGAAGGCGGCGAACGCTTCCGCGCGGCCATCGAACGGCGGCTGCGCGAGGACTCCTCGTGGGCCACCGGCGCGGAGCCGCCGCAGGTACTGGTCAATACGGGCGCGGCCGACGACATCGCGCTGCTCGGCGGCGCGGGGCTGGTTCTCTCGCACAACTGAGGTCATGACACCCGCAGACGGCGAGCCAGCCGCGGATCCGGATTCGGCACCGCGTCCAGCAGGCTGCGCGTGTACTCGTGACCCGGCGCGGAAAACAGCGTCGCCGCATCAGCCAGTTCCACGATCTGCCCGGCCCGCATCACCGCCACCCGGTCGGCGATCTGCTGCACCACCGCGAGGTTGTGCGAGACGAACACATACGTCAGCCCCAGCCGCGTCTGCAGTTCGGTCAGCAGGTCGAGCACCTGGGCCTGGACCGAAACGTCGAGCGCGCTGGTCGGCTCGTCCAGCACCACCAGCCGCGGACGGAGCGCGAGTGCCCGCGCGATCGAGACGCGCTGGCGCTGGCCACCGGAGAACTCGTGTGGGTAGCGGTCCTGGACATCCGGCGGCAGGCCCACGGCGTCGAGCAGCTCACCGACCCGCGAACGCACCTTCGCCCGGCCCCCACGGCCACGAAACGTACGGTCGTGCGTCACCAGCGGTTCGGCGACGATGTCCGTCACGCGCATCCGCGGGTTCATGCTGGAGTACGGGTCCTGCAGCACCACCTGCATCTCGCGGCGCACCTTCCGCAGCCGCGCGGCGGGCAGCGCGAACAGGTCCGCGCCGTCGAAGCGCACGGTGCCCGCGGTCGGCTCGGTCAGCCGCAGCAGCAGCCGGGTGAGCGTGGTCTTGCCGGAGCCGGACTCGCCGACCACGGCGAGCGTCTCCCCCGCCGTCACGTCCAGGTCCACGCCGTCGACCGCGGCCAGCGAGCCGTAGTCCTTGCGCAGGCCGCGGATCTCGACCAGGTTTGTCATGCCCGCTCCAGTTTCGGGGTCGCCCGCAGCAGCTCGCGGGTGTAATCCTCTTGCGGGGCCTCGAAAACCGCCGTCACATCCCCGGTTTCGACCACCCGGCCACGGCGCATCACCACCGCCCGGTCGGCGACCTCGGCCACCACGCCCAAGTCGTGGGTGATGAGCACGATCGCCATCCCGTGCCGGCGTTGCAGGTCGACCAGCAGCTCGAGGATCTGGGCCTGCACCGTCACGTCCAGCGCGGTGGTCGGCTCGTCGGCGATCAGCACGCGCGGCCGTCCGACCAGCGCCATCGCGATCATCACGCGCTGACGCAAGCCGCCGGAGAGCTGGTGCGGGTACTGGTCCGCGCGCCGCTCCGGGTCCGGGATCCCGGCCTCGCGCAACGCGGCCACCGCGCCTTCACGCGCCTGACCGCGAGAGGCGTTCTGGTGCCGCCGCAGCACTTCCGCGACCTGCGCGCCGACGCGCTTGAGCGGGTTCAGGCTCGTCATCGGGTCCTGGAAGACCATCGCGACGTCGTTGCCGCGGATCTTCCTCAGGTCCTTTTCGGACAGTCGCAGCAGGTCGCGCCCGTCCAGCAGCACCTCGCCGGCGGGGTAGACGCACGGCGGCTCCGGGTTGAGCCGCAGCACCGAAAGCGCGGTGGCGGTCTTGCCGCTGCCCGACTCGCCGACCACGGCCAGCGTCTCACCGGCGCCGACGGTGAAGCCCACCCCCTCGACCGCGTTCACGGTCCCGGTGCCCAGCCGGAACTCGACGTGCAGGTCCCTGATCTCCAGCAACGACGTCATGAGCGGTACGCCTTCGGGTCCGCGACGTCGCGCAGCACGTCGCCGGTGATGTTGACGGCCAGCGCGGTGATCATCAGCGCCAGCCCGGGGAACACCGCGACCCACCACGACGTGCCGAGGTACAGCTGGCCGTCGCTGAGCATGCCGCCCCAGGTGACGGTCTGCTTCGGCACGCCGAGCCCGAGGTAGCTCAGCGAGGCCTCCGCGACGATCGCCGCGGCGACGTGCAGGGTGCCGATGGTGGCCAGCGGCGCCATCACGTTGGGCAGCAGGTGGCGCCGCATGATCGTCAGGTCCCCGACGCCGATCGCGCGGGCTTCGGTGACGAAGTCCCTGGTACGCAGGGAAAGCACCTCCGAGCGGATCACCCGGGCGTAGGAGACCCAGCCGGTGAAGCCGAGCACCAGCACCACGTACCAGAGCCCGGAGCCGAGGAAGCCGACGATCGCCAGCGCCAGCAGGATCGACGGGAACGCGAGCTGGATGTCGGCCAGCCGCATCAGGATCCGGTCGAACCAGCCGCCGAGGAACCCCGCGACCAGGCCGATCGCCGCGCCGACGACCCCGGCCAGCAGGGCCGCGCAGGCCCCGACCAGCAGCGAGATCCGGGCGCCGTAGAACAGCCTCGACAGGATGTCGCGGCCGAGCTGGTCGGTGCCGAGCAGGTGGCTGGAGTCGCCGGCCGCCGTCCACGCGGGCGGGCGCAGCCGGACGAGCAGGTCCTGCGCGGCCGGGTCGTACGGCGCGATCAGCGGCGCGAACACCGCGACCAGCACCATCACCGCCAGCACGACCACGGCGACGACCCCGAGTTTGTTGCGCAGCACCGCGCGCACCGCGCCACGCCGGGTGGCGCGGGCAGCAGGGACAGTGGTGGTGACAGCAGTCATGAGTTCACCCGCACCCTCGGGTCGAGCACCGTGTAGGACAGGTCCACCAGCAGGTTGACCACCACGAACGTGGCGGCGAAGAACAGCACCGACGCCTGCACGAGCGGGAAGTCGCGGTTCTGGATGGCCTCGACGGTCAGCCGGCCGATGCCGGGCCAGGAGAACACCTGCTCGGTCAGGATCGCGCCGCCGAGCAGGGTGCCGACCTCCAGGCCGATCACCGTGACCACGGGCAGGGCGGCGTTGCGCATCCCGTGGGACACCACGATCCCGCCGGTGCTCAGCCCCTTCGCCCGCGCCGTGCGGATGTAGTCCGAGCCGAGCACGTCGATCATCGACGAGCGCAGCAGCCGCGCGATCACCGCCACCGAGTACACGGCGAGCGTCACCGCGGGCAGGATCAGATGCGTGAAGCCGCCGTACCCGGACGCGGGCAGCACCTGCAGCTGCACGGCGAAGACCAAGATCAGCACGATGCCGACCCAGAACGGCGGAGTCGACTGTCCAACCAGGACACCCGCCATCACGCCCGAGTCGCCGGCCCGGCCACGGCGCAGCGCCGCGAACGTGCCCGCGGGGATCGCCAGCACAAGCGCGACGACCAGCGCGGCGGCGGCCAGCTCCAGCGTCGCGGGCACGCGGGCGAGCAGTACCTCCGACACCGGCTGGTCGTAAACGAGCGAGTTGCCGAAGTGTAGCCGCGGCAGGCCGCCGAGGTAGTCGAGGTACTGCGTGAACAGCGGCCGGTCCAGGCCGAGGCTCGCCCGCAGCGTCGCCTCCTGCGCCGCGCTCGCGTCGGGCGGCAGGATCAGCTTCACCGGGTCGCCGGACAGGCGAACCAGGAAAAACGCCGCCGTGGCAACGAAGAACAGGACCACGATCGCCGTCAGTACCTTGGTGACGATCACCCGCAGCACCCCGGCGCCCGCCGCGGGCGGCTTGGCGACGGAGACGGTCGGCGCCGTCACGAGGCCACCTGAGCCTTGGCCATGCCGAGCACGCCGACGACGCCGGGCTGCCAGCGCGGCCGCGTGTTGACCGCGTAGATGTTGTCGATCTGGTAAAGGAACACGAACGGCGCCTCCTGCTTGAGAAGGGACTGGAGCGCGGTGAAGGCCCGCTGGCGGCCGGCCGGCTCGACGGTCAGCTCCTCGGCGTCGATCAGGCGATCGGCCCCGGGGCTGGACCACCGGCTCTGCCGCCGGTCGTGGCGGACGTTGGACTGCACCAGGCTTTCCGCGTCGAGCGTCCAGCCGGTGCTCGCGGCCAGGTAGATCGGGCCGAGCGCGCCGCGGTTGTCCGACGTGAGCCGGCTGGTGTACGTGCCGGTGTCGACCAGGTCGACCCGCGCCCGGACCCCGGCCTTGGCCAGCAGCCCGGAGATCGCCTCGGCGATGTTGGAATCGCCGGTCTGCGCGGTGATCGAGGTGTCGAAGCCGTTCGGGAACCCGGCGTCGGCCAGCAGCCGCTTGGCCAGCCCGACGTCACGCGAGTACGGCGTGATCGAGGGATCGAAGCCGAACGCCTCGCGCGGGAACATCGTCGGCACCTCGCGCGCCTTGCCGTCGAGCACCGCCTTGATCAGCAGCGGCACGTCGACCGCGTGGTTGAGCGCCTGCCGCACGCGCACGTCACGCAGCGGGCCCGCCGTGGTGTCCAGCGACAGGTACGAGGTGCGGATGCCCGGGTAGTTGCGGATCTCGACCCCGGTGTAGCCCTGGATCTGCAGGGCCGCGTCCGGGGTCAGGCTCGCGACGATGTCGACCTCGTTGCTCTGCAGGGAAGCCAGCGCCGAGGACGGGTCCGGCATCGGCAGGAACACCAGCTCGTCGAACGACGGCCGGCCACCCCAGTAACCCGGGTTGGCGCGCATCCGCAGCTGGTGGTCGCGCTGGAACTCGACGAAGGTGAACGGCCCCGTGCCGATCGGGTGCTTGGCGAACCCGGCCGAGCCGACCTGCTTCAGGTAACCCGGCGGCACCACGACCCCGCCGAACAGCGAGACCTTCGCCGGGATGATCGGGTCCGGCTGGCTGCACCGCAGCTCCACGGTCAGCTCGTCGACGACCACGGCCTGCTTCACGTAACGCAGCTCGACGATCGGCGACTTGGTGGCCGGGTCGAGCAGCCGGTTGACGCTGAAGGCGACGGCCTTGGCGTCACACGGCTCGCCGTTGTGGAACCGCACGCCGGGCCGCAGCTCGAACCGCCAGGTGAGCGGGTCCGGCGAAGTCCAGGAAAGGGCGAGGCCGGGCGCGAGCTGGTTGTCCGGGCCGCGGGTGGTGAGCGTGTCGAACAGGTTGATCAGGACGTTCATCGAGGTCAGGTCGCCCTGCTTCTGCGGGTCCAGGGTCTTCGGATCCGAGGTCTGGGCGACGCGCAGCACGCTGCCGACGCTGCCGTCCGCGCTGCCGCAGCCGGCCAGCAGCCCGGGCAGGGCCAGGGCCGGCAGAGCCAGGCCGCCGAGCCGGAGCGCGTCACGGCGGGTCAGACGGGAACGCGGAGGAGCCACGGGTCTCCTTTCCATATAACGACATCTCGTTCCGTTAGATGGAACGGGATTGCGCTAAGGTAGGCCGCATGGAGAGGGCTGTCAACGACAAGACCGGGGCCCGCGGTGAACCCCGGGGGGCGGTGGGGAAGGCGCTGGAGGTGCTCACGGCGCTGTCGCGGCCGGGCGGCCCGCACCGGCTCGCCGACCTGGCCAAGGCCTGTGACCTGCCGAAACCCACCGCGCACCGGATGCTGCAGACGTTCGCCGAAGCCGGGTTCGCGGCGGGCACCGGCGGCGGGCAGTACGACGTGGGGCCGCGGCTGCTCGGCCTTTCGGCCGCCGTGCTCGCGGGGAGCCGGGCCACGCGCTTCACCCGGCCCGTGCTGACGGAGCTGCGCCGCCGCACCGGGCACACCGTGCACTACGCGGTGCATCACGCCGACCGCGCCGTGTACGTCGAGAAGGTGGAGCCGGATCAGGCGTACCGGATGAATTCGCAGGTCGGCGGCGAGGTGCCGCTGTACTGCACGGGGGTGGGCCGCGCGATCCTGTCCCGGCTGCCCGAGGCCGAGGTGGCCGCGGTGCTCGACGCGGCGCCGCTCGACGCGCGCACCCCGAAAACCCTGACCGACCCGACCGCGATCCGCCGTGAACTGGCCACTGTGGACACTCTGGGCTACGTGGTCGACGACGAGCAGAACGAGCCGCACGTCCGGTCCGTCGCCGCGCCGGTGGTGGACGGGCTGGGCCACGTGGTCGGCGCGATCAGCGTTTCCGGACTGACGTTCACCCTGCCGCTGGACAGCATGCCCACGCTCGGCCCGCTGGTCGCCGAGGCCGCGAACCGGCTTTCGGCCACGCTCGGGCACGGGATGCGGGTAGTGTCCGATGAGGACTGAACTCGGGGAGATCCTTCGTGACGCCCGGGAAAACCGGGTGTTCTCCGCCGCCGCCTGGTCGGTCGGCACCGCCGACGGTGTGCTCGACCGCGGAGTGCTCGGCACCCGCTGGCACGACGGCCCGGACGCGGCCGAGGACAGCCTGTGGGACCTCGCTTCGGTGACAAAACCGTTGGTGGGACTGGTGATCGCGGCTCTGGCCGACCGCGGCCGGCTCGGCTTCGACGACCCGCTCGCCCGCCACCTGCCGGCGTACGCGGGCGGCGACAAGGCCGAGATCACCGTACGGCAGCTGCTCACGCACACGTCCGGGCTGCCCGGCGGCACGCCGCTCTACCGCGAGCACCCGACGCGTGAAGCGCTGCTCGAAGCGATCCGCACCGGCCCGCTGCGCACGGTGCCGGGCAGCCGGGTCGAGTACTCGTCGCAGGGTTTCATCCTGCTGGGCCTGATCGCCGAGGCCGCCGGCGGCCGTCCGCTGGACGAGCTGGCCGAGGAGTTCGTCGCGGTCCCGGCCGGGCTGACCGACACCCGTTTCGGCCCGGTGGACGCGGCGCGCGCGGTCGCCACGGAAGACTGCCCGTGGCGCGGGCACATGGTGCGCGGCCAGGTCCACGACGAGAACGCCGTGGTACTGGGCGGAATCTGCGGTCACGCCGGCCTGTTCGCCCCGCTGCCGGACGTCGAACGCCTCGGCCGCGTCCTGGCCGGCGCCGCCGCCCCGCTGCTGAAGCCCGCCACCCACGCCGAAATGACCGCGTGCCAGACCGAAGGGCTCAACCTTCGCCGAGGCCTCGCGTGGCAGGGCTTGGACGTGCCCGGCTCGCCGGGCGGCACGGACCTTTCGCCGCGGGCGTACGGGCACACCGGTTTCACCGGAACCAGCCTGTGGGTGGAGCCGGACCGCGGCCGCTACTACGTGCTGCTCACCAACCGCGTCCACCCGTCCCGTAGGACCCCGGGCATCGAGGCCCTCCGCCGCGACTTCCACGCGGCCGCGGTCCAGCTCTGAGACGCGCCCTGAAGGCCACCTTGAGGGCATAGAGGACCCTGAAGGTGGCCTTCAGGGCACAACGTGAGTCCGGCGCTGAAACCCTTGCGGCGCACGCGATGCGGTCACGCTGGCACCGTCCGTCACCGCCGGGAAATCGTTATCCCGAAACGATCTGTTTCCCTACCGGCCACGGACCGGGTGTGTGAAACTCCACCGCATGCCGAGAAGGGGGATGCCGTCGCCATGGGCGCGTGCGCCGGTGATGATCTGGCGGCAGCCGACGGTGGTGCTGGCCGTGCTGGCCGCCGCGGTGCTGGTGGCGCTGCCGGCGGCGGCGATCTCCCTTTTCCTTTCCTCCGCGGGAACTGAGACACTGCAGAAGCAGACCAGCGCCGCGTGCGAGTGGGCCGTCGGCGCGCAGTGGCAGGGACAGCTGCCGGTGACCCCGGCCAACCCGCAGGTGCCGGAAAAGGTCGGAAAACCACTGTTCGACGCGCGCGTCGCGGCGGCCACCGAAGCCGAAGCGGGGATACCGAACCTGTCGAAGCCGGTGGCCACGCTCGTGACCGGCGCGGCGGTGGCGACCGCGACCGGGACCCCCGTGCACCCGGACCAGCGGGTGCTGAACCTGGTCGCCCGCGACGGGTTCGCCGGCCACGTCCAGGTGCTCTCCGGCGGTACGGGCCCGGGAATCTGGCTGCCGGACCAGTTCGCGGACTCGCAGCGGCTGAAGGCGGGCGACCTGGTGTCGGTCACCAGCGGCTCGCGCGGCGGCCTGAACGCGGCCGACCACACCCAGGTCACCGGGGCGGCGCCGGCGGGCACGATGCGGGTCGCGGCCGTGTACCGCGACCTGCGCTCCCAGCCGGACCAGCAGTACTGGTGCAGCCTGAAGTCCCTTTACCGGGGCAGCCCGCTGGGCAACGCCCCCGTCTACCCGCTCGCCTTCGTCCCGAGTGACGAACTGCTGAAGGTCACCGACGACGCGGCCAGCTCGCTCATCGAAAGCTCGGTCGACGCCACGGGGATGACCACGGCGGGCGCGGCCCCCGTGATCGACGGCCTCGAGCGGCTCCGGGCGCGCAGCGCCGACCCGAACGACCCGCTGGGCGCCGCGTTCTCCCGCGGGCAGTACACGTCGTCGCTGCGCGGGATGGCCGAGCGGGCCGACCACGTGACCTCGTCGCTGGTGGCCACCGTCGTGCCGATGGGCGCGGTGGGCGCGCTCGCGGGGCTGGTGATCGCGGCCGCGGCGGGGTCGTTCTGGGTGGACCGGCGACGGGCCGAGCTGGCGGTGCTGTCGGCGCGTGGCGTCGGGCCGTTCGCGCTGGTGGGCAAGGCGGTGCTGGAAGTGGGCACGGTGGTGGTCCTCGGGTCGGCCGCGGGCTGGTTCGCGGCGCGGTACCTGGTGGCCACCGTGGGTCCGAGCCCGCTGGTGACGCCGGGCGCGCTGACCGGTTCGGCGGTGGCCGCGGGCGCCGCGCTGCTGGTGACGCTGGGCGCCATCGCGGTGGCGAGCGGGCGCCGGATCACGGCGCACTTCGACACCCGCGCGACGCGGGGCCGGCTGTGGCCGTGGGAGCTGGTGCCGCTCGTCGCGGCGGTCGTCTGTTACTTCGTCCTCGGCGACGGCGCGCAGACGGGTGTCGGGGCGGCAGGTTCCGTGGCGGGGATCCCGCCGCGGCTGGTCGTGGTGCCGTTGCTGCTGGTGATCGGGCTGGCGTTGCTCGCCGCGCGGATCGTGCGCGGGTCCGTCGTGCGGGTGAACCCGGTGAAGGTGACCAGGCCGGTGTCGTTCCTGTCCTGGCAACGGATCGCGTCCGGCCCGGCCGCGGCCGCGGTGCTGATCGCGGCGACCGCGATCCCCGTGGCGCTGTCGGTGTACGCGACCACGGTGACCGGCTCGGTGGACCGCACGCTGCACGCGGAATCCCAGCTGATCGTCGGCTCCGACGTGGTCCTCGGCCTGACCGGGCCCGCGCACGTGCCGCCGGACCTCGCCGGCCAGTCCAGCCTGGTGAGCCGGTACGACTCCGGCCACGTCGGCCACACCACCGTCAACGTGCTCGGGGTGGACCCGAAGTCCTTTGCCACCACCGCGTTCTGGGACGACGGCCTGCCCGGCCCGACCCTGGCCGAGCTGATGGGCACCCTCGCCGCGCCGGGCGCGCCGGCCGGGATCCTGGCCGGCCTGCCCGCCACCGCGAGCACGGCGGACGTCGAGATCAACGGGCAGACCACAAAGCTGGCGATCACGAACGTCGCCCAGCTGCCCGGGAAGAACTCCGGCTTCCCGCAGCTGATCGTCCGCCAGGACGTGCTCGACCGGCTCGCCGGGGAGAACGCGCACCCCCAGCTGTGGGTGCGCGGCGACCCGGCGCGGATCATCCCGGCACTGAGCGGCACGGGCACGCCGATCGGCACGGTCAGCCAGGCCCAGGACGTGACCGACAACGGCGTCTACTCGGCGATCACTTACACCTTCGCGTTCCTGACGGCGGTTTCGGTGCTCGCGGGCGCGATCGTGGTGGTGGGCTTGCTGTTGTACCTGAACGCGCGGGCCCGGACACGGCGAAGCGCGTACGTGCTGCTGCGGCGGATGGGGATCGGGCCGCCGGCGCATTGGCGGGCCCTGCTCTACGAGGTCGGCGGGCTGCTGGTCGCGGGGCTCGTCTTCGGTCTGGTGTTCGCCGCGGTCGCCGTCGCGGTGACCAGCCCCGGTTACGACCTCGACCCCGGCATCGCGCCGGGCACCCTGATCTCGGCGCCGTGGTCCTTGGCCCTGCGCCTGGCCGCCGCGGCCCTGCTCGCGGCGGTGCTGGCCACCCTCGCCGCCCAGCGCGCGGTCTCCCGCGCCCGCCCCGCGGAGGTGCTGCGTGACACCGAATGACCCGCCGGCGCCGGGCAGTCCACCAGCGCTGAGCTGTGCCGGGCTGACCCACCACTACCCGGCCTCGGACCACGACGTCCCCGCGCTGCACGACGTCACGCTGTCGGCCGCCCGTGGCCGGGTCACCGCCCTCGTCGGCCCGTCGGGGTCCGGGAAGTCGACCCTGCTGCGGATCCTGGCCTGCCTGGACCGGCCCACCCACGGCACCGTCGAGGTCGACGGCGTCGACGCCACCGCGTTGTCCGCCCGCCGCCGCCGGGCGCTGCGCCGCCACCAGCTCGGCTACGTCTTCCAGAACCCGATCGACAACCTGCTGGGTTACCTGACCGTCGACGAGCACCTCGACCTCGCCACCCGCCTGCGCCGCACCGGCCCGGCCGGCGGCGAACTCCTCGACGCGCTCGGCCTGGCCGGCCGCCGCACCCACTACCCCCGGCAGCTCTCCGGCGGCGAGCAGCAACGCGTCGCCCTCGCCTTCGCCGCCGCCGGTGATCCGAGCGCGCTGCTCGCCGACGAGCCCACCGCGCAGCTCGACCGGGCCTCCGCCCACCTCGTCGGCGAGGCGCTGCACCGTCTCGCGGAGCTCGGGCACGCCGTTGTCATCGCCACCCATGATCCCGAGCTCACCGCCGTCGCCGACGACGTCCACGAACTCGTCGACGGGAGGATCGTGTGAGCCTGCTGACGCTGACGGACGTCAGCAAGAGCTACCGGGGCACCCTCGCCCTGCGCCCGGTGAGCCTCGAACTGCAGCCCGGGGAACTCGTCGCGCTGGCCGGCCCGTCCGGCTCCGGGAAGAGCACCCTGCTGATGATCACCGGTGGCTGGGAAACCCCGGACACCGGCGTGGTGACGCCGCACCCGCCGTTGCCGGACCGGCCGATGTCGGACCAGCAGTGGGACCACGTCGGTTTTGTCCCGCAGTCGATCGGCCTGTTCGACGAACTGTCCATTACGGACAACCTCGCCTTCCCCGCCCGTGGCCGCGAAGACACCACCGACGTGGCGAAGCTGCTGGAAACCCTGGACCTGGCCAAGTTCGCCCACCGTCGCCCGGCGCAGATCTCCCGTGGCGAGCAGCAACGCGCCGCCGTCGCCCGCGCGCTCGTCACCTCTCCCGCGCTGGTGCTCGCGGACGAGCCCACCTCGCACCAGGACCGCGCGCACGCCGAGCTGGTCCTGATCAGCCTGCGCGCCGCGGCCGACGCCGGCGCGGGTGTCCTCGTCGCCAGCCACGACCCGCTCCTCACCCAGCACGCCGACCGCACCATCACCCTCGCCGGCGCGTAACGACTCAGGCCGGTTCGGGCGCCGGTTCTTCCGCGTGGACGGGCTCCACACGCGACAATCGCGCGGAGACTTTCGCCGTGGTGACAAAGGAGATCGCGACCAGGACGGCCAGCAGCACGCCGATGCCGACGATGCCGCCGCTCAGGGTCGGATCCGGGTCGCCCGCCTCGGCGCGGCCCGATCCGGTCAGGAAGGACAGTACGAAAAGGACTCCGACGGCCAGCACGGCCTCGACCGCGACCAGTCCGGGGAACACCTTCACGGCCAGGCGGAAGACCGAGCCGTCCGCACCGGCCGCACGGGCGCGGGCGATGCGCGGCATCAGCACGAATTCGTTGGCCCCGCCGAGCACGATCATCGTGGCCACCAGCGAGACCTTCACCAGCAGGAAGCGGCCGAAGCTCGTGGTGAACAGCTCCGCCGGACGGCCGACCAGCGTCCACGCGAGGTACAGGCCGGTGATCAGCACACAGCCGACGGCGGCCAGCGCGACCGTGCTGAAGCGGGCCCACAGCTGCGCCCACGTCGTCCCCGCGCCACGGCCGAGGCGGCGCCACGCCGACGCCAGCACGACCAGCCCGGCGATCCCGCCCACCCACGTGGAGACGGCCCACACATGCGTGTGGTCCAGCAGCGAGTTCACCACACTGTCCACAGTGGCCTTGCCGAAGTCGGTGGGCAGCAGGGTCACCTGGTAGGCGACAAACGTGGTCACCAGCGCGGTCCACACCAGGCCGGTCAGCCGCGCACGCAGCCGCGGCGACCACAGCAGCATCAGCACAATCGCGGCGACGGCCCACAGCGCGTACTGGATGAACGCCTCCGCGCCGCTGGAAATCCATTCGGCCGGCTTGCCCGGCACCGTGATGAAACGCCAGATCGCGGACGGCGAAAGCGCGTCGCCGTAAGGGATCTCCTTGCCCTTCACCCGGGCAGCCTTGCCCGCCAGCTGGAAGTACAGCGCCACCAGGTACCAGGTGCCGGCCACGGCGAGGAACAGGCTGGTGCGGCACCGCAACACGGCCCGGTCGGCCGGGTCCACCGAAGGACGGGCCAGCACCGGCCGCAGCACGATCAGGTGCAGCATGCACCCGCCGATCGTGCCGATCAGGCCGGCGAAGTAGGCCATTTTCGTGACGACGCGCCAGACCTCCGGGGTCGGGTTCGCGTCGGCGGCGAGCACGGCTTGCGTGAGCAGCGGGGACATCGGCAGCCATCTCCTCGTGCGGATCAGCGCCACGGTAGTGCATCCTACGGTCAAAGTGAAGTGTGAAATATCTGCTACATTGCGGTACATTGGATGTGCGAAATACCAGCGGACCCGAGGAGGAGCGCGCGTGAAAGTCCTTGTGCTGCCCGGAGACGGCATCGGCCCGGAGATCACCGCGGCCACCCTCGACGTGCTCACCGCGGCCGACGGGCAGCTCGGGCTGGGCCTGGAGTTCGACGTCCACGACATCGGCCTGGCGTCGCTCGCCGCGTCGGGCACCACGCTGCCGCCGGACGTGCTGGCCCGCGTGCCGGAGGCCGGCGGCACGCTGCTCGGCCCGGTTTCGCACTACGACTACCCGCCGCGCGCGGAAGGCGGGATCAACCCGTCGGCCGAGCTGCGCACGCGGTTCGAGCTGTTCGCGAACGTACGGCCGTGCCGCTCCCGCGCGGACCTCACCGTGCTGCGTAAACCGATGGACCTGGTCATCGTGCGCGAGAACACGGAGGGCTTCTACGCCGACCGCAGCATGCACGCCGGTCCCGGCGAGTTCATGCCCGACCCGGACCTCGCGCTGGCGGTGCGTAAGGTCAGCGCCCGGGCCTGCGCCCGCGTCGCGCGCGCCGCGTTCGCGCTCGCCCGCACCCGGCGTCGCAAGGTCACCGTGGTGCACAAGGCAAACGTGCTCAAGCTGTCCGACGGCCTGTTCCTGCGTGAGGTCCGCGCGGTCGCCGAAGAGTTCCCGGACGTGGTGCTGGACGAGGTGATCGCCGACGCCGCGGCGGCGCTGCTGGTGCGTGCCCCCGGGCGGTTCGACGTGCTGGTGACCACCAACATGTTCGGCGACATCCTGTCCGACGAGGCCTCCGAACTGTCCGGCAGCCTCGGCCTCGGCGGCTCGATCAACGCCGGCGACGACCTCTGCGTGGCCCAGGCCCAGCACGGTTCGGCCCCGGACCTCGCCGGCCGGGACGCGGCGAACCCGGTGTCGCTGATCCTGTCCGCCGCGATGCTGCTGGACTGGCGCGGCCGCCGGGACACGAACCCCCAGCTCGTCGAAGCCGCGGAGCTGATCACCCGGGCGGTCGACGCCGTGCTCGACAACCCGGCCACCCGCACGGCCGACCTCGGCGGCTCGCTGGGCACCGCCGCGTTCGCCGCCAGGGTCGCGGACACGATCGTCCACTTCGGAGCCGCCCGATGACCGCCGAACCCTTCCCGTCCGCCGTCCTGCGCCCGGCCGAGCTGCCTTCGGTGGACCGCGGCGGCGGCGCCCGCACCATCCCCCTGGTCACCCGGGCCCGGGGTGCCGCGGTGTTCCTCAACGGCATCACCGAGTTCGACGGCGGCGCGGGCATCCCGCTGCACACGCACAACTGCCCGGAGAGCGTGGTGATCCTGGACGGCGAGGCCGTCGCGGAGATCAACGGCACCGAGCACCGATTGTCCACAGGGGACACCACCTATGTGGACGCGCGCGTGCCGCACCGGTTCCGCAACGCCTCGGCCACGGCGCCGATGCGGATCCTGTGGACCTACGCCTCGGTGGACGCGACCCGCACGATCGTCGCGACCGGCGCCACCACCCGCGTCGACGCGGAACCCGGCCCGGCCGCGCCCCAGCGTCCGTGACGCTGCCTGGGTTGCGCCCCAATGTGGCGTTCGGTGCGTCCAACGCACCGAACGCCACATTGGGTGCGTCCAACGCAACCAACGCCACATTGGGGCGCTGTGAGCCGGGTCCGGACTGGCCGCGCGCTAGCCTGGTCCGGTGCCCGAACCGGAGCGAGGCCCGACCCCGCTGACCCGCCAGGTGGCCGCGCGCATCGCCGGGTACATCCGGGAGACCGGGGCGGCGCCGGGCGACCGCCTGGCCGAACGCACTCTCGCGGCCCAGCTGCGGGTCTCCCGCTCGCCGGTCCGCGCGGCCCTGCGGCTGCTGGCGGACGACGGGCTGGTCGCCGCGGCCGAGCAAGGCGGCTACACCGTGGCCGGTCCCGGCTCACGGCACACCATCCCGGATGAGAGCGAAGCCGAGAAACGCTACCTGCGGATCGCGTCGGACCGGCTGGACGGCGAGCTGCCGGACCGGGTCAGCGAGAACGAGCTAGTCCGCCGCTACGGCCTCACCCCCGCCCAGCTGGCCCACGTGCTCCGCCGCATCGCCGGTGAGGGCTGGATCGAGCGGCTTCCCGGCTACGGCTGGGAGTTCCAGCCGATGCTGACCTCACCACAGTCCTATGCGGACAGTTACCGGTTCCGGCTCACGATCGAGCCCGCCGCCGTGCTGGAGCCCGGTTTCGTGCTCGACCGCCCGGCGCTGGAGGCGGTCCGCGCGCAACAGCTGGAACTGGCCGAAGGCGGGGCCGGGACGGTCGGCAACGCCGAGCTGTTCGCCCGCAACCGCGCGTTCCACGAGGCCGTGGTCGCCTGCGGCCGCAACCCGTTCTTCATCGACGCGCTGCGCCGCGTCGACACCCTGCGACGGCTGATCGAGTACCGCCGCGCCCTCCCGCGCGACCGTGCCGCCGTCCGCGCCCGCGAGCACGTCGCCATCGCCGACCTCCTGCTGGCCGGGCGCAACGCGGACGCGGCGGAGCACCTGCGCCGTCATCTGAGCACGGTCAGCGTGGAGAAACAGGCGGGCGGCTAAGCACCCCGGCCCCGGCGCGGCGGCCGGGTCCGGCCGTCCCCCTGGACCAGCTCCGAACGCAGCGAGGTGAGCAGCTCGGAGGTCTTCGTGGCCCGCGTTTCGTCGCGGGAAGCCAGGCGCAGCAGCAACGCGTCGGTGAGCACCTCCGCGCTGAGCATCTCGCCGGTGAAGTTGCTGACGGACTGCGGCGCGGTCAGCGCGACGTCCACCCGCGAGCCGAACAGCGGGCCCAGCGAACTGGAGATGAGCAGCACCCGCGCGCCCACCGCGCCGGCGTGGTCGAGGACCACCTCGATCTCCGCCAGCAGGCGGCTGGGCACGTAGAGCACCACCAGGTCGTCCGGGCCGAGGCCGACCAGGTCGTCGGCCAGCTGGAAGCCGGTCGAGCCCGTGGCCCGCGCGCGGCGGCCCATCCGCGTGAGCCGCAGGCCCAGGTACCGCGCGAGCAGCCCGGACGGGCCGAGGCCGAAGCCCAGCACCTCACGGGCGTCGTCCATCAGGTCGACGGCGCGGTCGAACCCGGCCGAGGAGATCAGCCGCCAGGTGGCGCTGAGCCGTTCGGCCGCCTCGGTGAACACCTGCGCTACCACCGGGTCCGGCGCGCCGCCGCCGTTGTGGTGCGGCCGGGTTTGGTTCAACGCGGTTTGGTGCAGCAGGTGGTGCGACGGGCTGGTCTGCAGCACCACTTCCTCCGCCAGGCTGCGCCGCAGCTCCAGCAAACCGGTGAAGCCGAGCGACTTGGCCGTGCGGACCACGGTGGCGTCACTGGTCCGCGTGGCGGCGCCGATCTGCTCGGCGGTGGCGAAAATGGCCGCGCGGCCGTGGTCACGCAGGTACTCCGCGACCAGACGCTCGGCGCGGGACAACGCCGGCAGGCACCGCCCGATCCGCGCGGTCAACGACTCCCCATGGCTCACAGCCGCCGTGCCAGCACTTCGAGGAAGAAGTCCTTGACCGCGGGCTGCACCAGCATGCCCCGGTGGCCGACCCCGGGCACGAGGTCGAACCGCACGTCGATGCCGTGCTGCTCGAAGTTGCGGCGCAGGGTGGTGAGCCGGGCGATCCGGGTGTCGCCGCCCGCGTCGATGCCGGGCTCGGCGATCTCCCAGGTGTCGGTGTCCTCGGCGCCGACCACCATCTGCACGGGCAGGGCGCGCAGCGCCTCGATCGCGACGTCGCGGCCGAACAGCTCGCGCACGTCGGCGGTGCCCAGCCACCACGGCACGTCCGGGTCGATCCGCGTGACCCGGCCCGGCGCGCCGATCGAGACGGCGGCGAGCCGCTCGGCGTGCAGGTAGGCGAACCGGTGCGCGAACTGGCCGCCGCCGGAGAAGCCGTGCAGGTGGAAGTGGCCGATGTCGACCCGGTAGCGCGCGCCGACCTCCGCGACGATCCGCAGCAGCACCTCGTCGTAGCGGATGCCGTGGAAGCTGAGGCGCTTGAACCCGTGCAGGTCGCCCGCCTCCGCGATGCCCGCCGGGAACAGCGGCGCGAGCACCACGCAGCCGTGCTCCTCGGCGAACGCGCGGTATTCGTCGCGGTAGCGCTCGGCGGTGCGCTGCGTGCCGTGCATCAGCACCAGCAGCGGCAACGGCGTGGTGGCCGTGCGGTGGGCGCTCGGCACGTAGAGGCAGTACGAGAACCGCTGGTCGTCCTGGAGGGCGAAAAACGCCGTCGGGCCCGAGTAGTAGAACTCGACCGGGTCGAGGACCCGCGCGCTCTCGGGGGTGGGATGGGGGCTTGTCATAACGACTGTCTCCTTGGCGAACCATCAACCGGCCGGACCGTCGCGACTCTGTAGTAACGACGACAGGTATTGACAACCTGGTAGCACGGTCTATCTTATCCGTAGCTGCCACTACAAGTTCGCGATCAATGTAGCGCACACTTTCACACCATCGCCAGCACCGGGAAGAGGTATTCATGGTTGTGCGGCTGATCGAGATCGAAGGCGGGCCCCGGGAGCGCGGCCGGGCCTACGGCGAGGCCGCCCGGACGGAGATCCGCGCCTCGGTCGCCTACTACCGCAAGGCTTTCCGGCTCTCGTCGAATCTGGAGTGGACGGACGTGCAGGCCTCGGCCCGACGCTGGCGCGAGCCGGTCGCGGCCGCCGCGCCGGACCTGCTGGAGGAGATGGACGCCATCGCCGAGGGCGCCGGCCTGCACCCGGACGAGATCCTCGCGCTCAACGCCCGCGGTGAGATCGTCCGCAACCACGACAGCGGCTTCAACCCCGAGCCCGCCGAGCCCGCGGACGGCTGCTCGTCGTTCGCCCTGCTGCCCGAGGCGACCGGCGACGGTCACGTCTACTGTGGACAGAACTGGGACTGGCGCGAGGGCACGCAGGAGACCGTGGTGCTGCTGCGGGTCGTCCAGCCGCCGAAGCCCACGCTGGTCATGCAGGTCGAGGCCGGCCAGATCGGCAGGCACGGCGCCAATTCCGCGGGTATCGCGCTGAACGCGAACGGGCTCGACGGCCGGTTCGGGGCCCCGCTCGGCCTGCCGCAGCCCGTGCTCCGCCGGCTGATCCTCGACCAGGACCGCTTGCGCGGCGCGTTGCAGACGCCGTTCGACGTGCACCAGCACATCGCGACCAACCTGCTCGTGACCCACCGCGACGGCGTGGCCGTCGACCTCGAAACCACCCCGCTCTCCCACCGCTGGGGCGGCCCGAAAGACGGCATCCTGGTCCACGGCAACCACTATGCGTACGGCGTGCCCGAGGCGATCGCCCATGACTACCGGATCTCTTCGGCCGACTCGCTCTACCGCGTCCCGATCATCGAACGCGGGCTGGCGGCGGTCCGCGACGCCGCGGACTCCGCCCAGGTGCGCAAGGTCGTCGCCGCCGTGATGAGCGACCACATCGGCCACCCCGACGGCGTCTGCGAGCACGCGGACGAGCGGCTGCCGGAACTGCGGCGGTCCAAGACGATCGCTTCGAGCCTGGTCGACCTCACCGCCGGCGAGTACCGCGTGGCGGTCGGGAACCCGTGCGAGAACGACTACGAGCTGCTGCCATGGCAGCTCTACGACGGCCCCGGAGGCGACCGATGACCGGCCCCGTCCTCGTCGGCCTGCGCGGCGTCGGCAAGAGCTACGGCTCGGTGGAAGTGCTGCGCGACATCAACCTCGACATCCACCACGGCGAGGTCGTGGTGGTGCTCGGCCCGTCCGGCTCGGGGAAGTCGACGCTCTGCCGTTGCATCAACCGGCTCGAGCGCGTCGACGCCGGCACCATCACCCTCGACGGCCGGCCGCTGCCCGCGGAGGGCCGCGAGCTGGCCCGGCTGCGCGCCGACGTCGGCATGGTCTTCCAGTCGTTCAACCTGTTCGCGCACCGCAGCGTGCTGGAAAACGTGCTGCTCGGCCCGATGCGCGTGCGCGGGCTGTCCCGCCGCGAGGCCGAGCCGACCGCCCGCCGGCTGCTGGACCGCGTGGGCGTGGCCGACCAGGCGGACAAACTGCCGGCCGAGCTGTCCGGCGGCCAGCAGCAGCGGGTGGCGATCGCGCGGGCGCTGGCCATGGGCCCGAAGCTGGTGCTGTTCGACGAGCCGACCAGCGCGCTCGACCCCGAGATGGTGCACGAGGTCCTCGACGTGATGACCACGCTCGCCCGCGAGGGCACCACGATGGTGGTCGTCACGCACGAGATGGGCTTCGCCCGCCGTGCCGCCCACCGCGTGGTCTTCATGAGCGAAGGCCGGATCGCCGAGGAGGGCACCCCCGAAGAGTTCTTCGACCACACCGCCACCGACCGGGCGCGCGACTTCCTGTCCAAGGTTTTGCAGCACTGAAGCCGTCCCCACCGTCACGAGGAGAGAGCATGACGACCAAGACCAGGCTCGCCGCCGCTGCGGGCGGGGTGATCGTGACCGGCGCGCTGCTCGCCGCGTGCGGCAGCGCGCCGGCCGGCACCCCCGGGGCGGCGGCCAAACCCGCCGCCGCCGAAATCGCCGCCACGATCAGCCAGGACGAAGCGGTCGCGAGCGCGCCGGTGGGCCAGAACCTGCCCATTTCGTCCACTGTGGACCGGATCCGCCAACGCGGTGAGCTGGTCTTCGCGGGCAGCCGCAACACCCTCGGCTTCTCCCAGCTCGACCCGGCCACCGGCAAGATCTCCGGGTTCGACGCGGGGATGGCCGACCTGCTCGCCAAGTACCTGCTGGGCAAGCCGTCGACGAAGATGCAGAGCGGCGGCTCGGATACCCGGGAAGCGTTGCTGGGCAACCACACCATCGACGTCGCGATCCAGACTTACACGATCACCCCGGAGCGCGCCCAGCTGGTCGCCTTCGCCGGCCCGTACTACGAGGCCGCGAGCGGCATCGTGGTCAAGGCGACCGACACCAGCATCACCAAGGCCGCCGACCTGGCGGGCAAGAAGGTGGCGACGGAGTCCGGCGCGGCGAAGTCGGCGCTGGTCGACGAGGTGCCCACCGCGCAGCCGGTGCTGTTCGACACCACCGCGCAGTGCATCGCCGCGGTGGAGCAGGGCCGCGCGGACGCCGTCACCCTGAACAACGCGTCGCTGCTCGGCGCGACCGCGACGAAGACGGACGTGAAACTGCTGCCCGCGACCTTCGGCAAGAACCCGTTCGGCATCGGCCTGCCGAAGGACGACCCGGCGTTCAAGACGATCGTCAACGGGTTCCTGGAGAAGATCGAGGCGGACGGCACCTGGGCCAAGCTGTGGTCGGGCACCGTCGGCAAGCTGCTGAAGACCCCGCCGCCGGCGCCGCCGAAGGTCGGCTCGGTCCCGGGTTCCTGAGCGCACACCGATCGGAGGCCCCATGTCCGTGCTCTTCGCGCACCTCGGCGAACTGCTGACCGGTCTGCTGACCACCCTCGAGCTGGCCGTGCTCTCGTTCCCGCTGGCGCTGGTGGCCGGCACCGTGCTCGGCGTCTGCCGGGTGAGCCCGATCGGGCCACTGCAGTCCGCGGCCGGGTTCTACGTGCACTGCCTGCGCAATTCGCCGCTGCTGCTGATCCTGGTCATGGTGGTCTTCGGCCTGCCCTACCTCGGCGCGACCATCCCGCTGTTCGGCTCGGTCGTGCTGGGGCTGGGCCTCTACTTCGGCGCGTACGTCTGCGAAACGGTCCGGTCCGGCATCGCCGGAGTCCCCATCGGACAGATCGAAGCGGCCCGCGCGCTGGGCCTGACGTTCTCCGGTGTCCTGCGGCAAGTGGTGCTGCCGCAGGCGTTCCGGTCGATGGTCCAGCCGCTGGGCACGATCTTCATCAACGTCAGCCTGGCCTCCGCGCTCGGCGCCGCGGTCGGCGTCCAGGAGCTGACCGGCTCGGCCCGCCAGTTCAACCTGGACTACGCGCAGCCGGTGCCCAGCTTCATCGCGGCGGTCGTCGGCTACCTGCTGATCACCCTGACCGCCGGCCAATTGACCGGCGTCGTCGAACGGAAAGTGCGGGTCCGGCGATGACCTCCGACACCGGCCTCTTCGACGAGCTGGGACCGAAAGCGCGCAAGCGGCTGCGGATCGCCACGGTGGTGTCCGTCGTGGTGCTGATCGGCCTGATCGCCGGCGCGGTCGCCCAGCTCGCCCACGTGCAGCAGCTCACCGCCCGGCTGTGGGAGCCGCTGATCCAGTGGCCGAACCTGCGTTACCTGCTCGACGGGCTGCTCACCACCCTGGAGATCGGCCTGGTGGCGGCCGCGCTCTCCCTGGTGTTCGGCACCCTGTCCGGGCTCGGCCGGCTCTCGTCGCACCGGTGGCTTTCGCTGCCGTGCGCCGCGGCCGTCGAGCTGTTCCGGGCGATCCCGCTGATCCTGCTGGTGTACTTCTTCCTGATCGGCCTGCCCACGTTCGGCTGGAGCCTGCCGACGTTCTGGGTGCTGACCATCCCGATCGTGCTGCACGCCGGCGCGGTGTTCGCCGAGATCGTCCGCGCCGGGGTGAACTCGCTCGACCGCGGGCAGTTCGACGCCGCGGCCGCGATCGGGCTGCGCCGCGGGCAGACGATGCGGCTCGTGGTGCTGCCCCAGGTGTTCCGGGCGCTGCGGCCGGCGCTGGTCACGCAGGTGATCCGGACGTTGAAGGAGTCGAGCCTCGGCTACGTCGTCAGCTACCCGGAGCTGCTGCGCAACGGCCAGGTGATCGGCGAGTACAACGCGAACTTCCTGCAGACGTACGCGCTCACCGCGGTGATCTACATCGTCATCAACTTCGGGCTTTCGCGGATCGCCGACCTGCTCGACCGGCCGCGCCGTCCCCGGCGGACGACCGCCGCGTCACCGGCCGTGCCCACCGTTCCCAGCGAGACGCTGAGCCTCCGGTGATCCTCGCCGCGGACGATCCCCGGCTGCTGCTCACCGGCCACGCGGAGCTGCTGCGCGAGGACGGCCGGCTCGTGCCCGTCCGCCTGCCCCGCGGGTATGCCGACCCGGGCCTCACCGCCGCGGCCGCTGTGCCCGCGGGCGTCCGGCTGGCCTTCGACAGCGACGCGACCGGCTTCGAGTGGGACGCCACGTCGTCCGCGGCGCCGTTTGACGTGGTGGTGGACGGCGAGCTGGTGCTCCGCTCGCGCGAGACGCCGTTACGAGTCTCGGGGCTTGTCTTGGGGCGCAAGCGATTTGAGATCTGGCTGCCACAGCTGGGTCACGTCCGGCTGGGCCCGTTGCGCCTGCCCGGCGGCGCTGTCGTGGCGCCTCCGGCGATCCGTCCACAGTGGACCGCGTACGGCAGCTCCATCACCCAGTGCACCGGCGCGGACGGGCCTTCCGAAACCTGGCCCGCGCTGGTCGCGTCGGCGAACGACTGGACGTTGCGCTGTCTCGGCTTCGCCCGGCAGTGCCACCTCGACCCGGTGGTCGCCCGGCTGATCCGCGACACCCCGGCCGACCTGATCAGCCTGTGCGTCGGCACCAACATCCACGGCGCGGCGAGTTTCAGCGCGCGCACCCTGGCCCCCGCGCTCACGGGCTTCGTCCGCACCATCCGCGACGGCCATCCCGACACCCCGCTGGCCGTCCTCTCACCTCCGGTGGCCCCCGACCGTGAGCGCGCGGCGAACGCCGTGGGCCTCACCCTGGCCGACGTCCGCGCCGAGGTGGAGTCAGCCGTGCGCGCGCTCCAGAAAGACGACCCGGCGCTCACCCTGGTCCCCGGTCCGGAGATCGCCGACGCCGCCTGGCTGGCCGACGGAGTCCACCCGTCCGCCGACGGCTACCGCCGGATGGCCGGCCGGCTGACCCCGGTCCTCGGCGGCCTCATTACCTGCTAGGTAATTTACATACAGACTGTATGTATGTACTTTGGCCGGTATGACACGAGGCGAAGAACTGGGACAGGAGCGCAGCGTCCGGCTGCCGCAGGGCGAGCTGCGCTACTTCGAACGCGGCGAGGGCCCGTCGGTGGTGTTCCTGCACGGGGTGCTGACGAACGCGCTGCTGTGGCGGAAGGTCGTGCCCGACGTCGCGGCGGCCGGGTTCCGCTGCCTGGCGCCGGACCTGCCGCTGGGCGCGCACACCGTCCCGATGCGGGCGGACGCCGACCTGAGCGTGCCGGGGGTCGCCACGCTGATCGGCGACCTGCTCGACGCGCTGGACCTGCACGACGTCACGCTGGTCGCGAACGACACCGGCGGCGCGCTGACGCAGGTCCTGCTCGCGCGGTACCCCGAGCGCGTCGGCCGGGTCGTGCTGACGCCGTCGGACAGCTTGGAGTACTTCTTCCCGCCGATCTTCCGGACGCTGCCGGTGATCGCGCGGGTCCCGGGGTCGATGGCGGTGCTCGGGCAGCTGCTGCGGATCCGGGCGCTGTACGGGCTGCCCCTGCTGTTCGGCTGGGTGACCAAGCACCCGCTGGCGCCGGAGATCGCCGACGACTACCTGACCCGGCTGCACCGCTCCGCCGGCCTGCGCCGGGACCTGCGGAAGCTGCTGCGCACCGTCCATTCGCGACACACGCTGGCCGCGGCGGAGAAGCTGCGGCACTTCGAGCGGCCGGTGCTGCTGGTGTGGGCGAGCGAGGACAAGCTGTTCCCGATCCGCCTCGCGCACCGGCTGGCCGAGCTGCTGCCCGACGCGAAACTGGTGGAGGTGGCCGACTCCTACACGTTCGTCTCCGAGGACCAGCCGGCGGAGCTGGCCCGCCACGTCGTCGAGTTCGCGGGCGCCATGGCAGATTAGGCGGGTGCGACGTACCCAGCAGGACCGCTCCGCCGGCACCAGGACCGCCCTGACCACGGCCGCGCGTGAGCTGTTCACCACCCGCGGCTACCAGGCCGTGCCCGCCGAGGAGATCACCCGCACCGCGGGCGTCACCCGGGGCGCGCTCTACCACCACTTCGGTGACAAGCAGGGCCTGTTCCGCGCGGTCGTCGAAGAGGTGGAGCGCGAGATCACTGCCGAGGTCGAGTCCGCGCTGGAGCAGGCACCGGACACGCTCACCGGCATGGCCACCGCGCTCAGCGTGTTCCTCGACATCTGCCTGCGCGACGACGTCCGGCGCATCTCGCTGACGGACGCGCCCGCCGTGCTGGGCTGGGAAGCCTGGCGGGAACTGGAGGCCGAGTACGGGCTGAAGCTGCTGGTCGACGCGCTGGCCGGCGCCCACGCCGAAGGCCTGCTCGTCGACCTGCCGCTGCGGACGCTGGCGCAGCTCGTGCTGAGCGCGGTGATGGAGGCCGCGCGCATGATCGCCGCGGCCGACGACCCGGCCCGCGTCCGCGCCGAGGCCGAGCAGGTGTTCGCCGGCTGGCTCGGGAGCCTGCTGCGCCCCGCGAGCTGAGCGCCGCCGATCGGGCTGTGCGACGGTGGGGTGATGGACGAGGTGATGACTGCCGCGATCCTGACGCGGCACGGAGGTCTTGAGGCGCTTGAACTCCACCGGGACTGGCCGGTGCCCCGGCCCGGGCCCGGCGAGGTGCTCGTCCGCGTGACCGCCGCGGCGCTGAACAATACCGATGTGTGGACACGTGAAGGCGCGTACGGCACGGCGGCGGACCCGGACGCGCTCAGCGGATGGCGCGGCCCCATCGACTTCCCGCGAATCCAGGGCGGCGACATCGCCGGAGTGGCCGTCGAAAGCGGCCGCCGCGTGCTCGTCGACCCGGCGATCTACCGTGACGGCGGCCAGGACGCGCCGCCGGTCGGGCTGCTGGGCAGCGAGGCGGACGGCGGATTCGCGGAGTACGTCGTGGTGCCCGCCGACCAGGTCCACGACGTCACCGCGTCACCGCTGAGCGACGAGGAACTGGCGTGCCTGCCCGTCGCGTACGGGACGGCGATGGGCATGCTGGAACGAGCCGGGATCAAGGCCGGTGAGACGGTGCTGGTCACCGGCGCTTCCGGCGGCGTCGGCGCGGCGCTGGTGCAGCTCGCCGCCGCTCGCGGGGCGCGGGCGTACGCCGTGACCAGCGCGGCGAAGGCCTACGCGGTCATGGAATTGGGTGCTTCGGGTGTGATCCTGCGTGATGCCGGGGGCACGGGTGCTGCCGCTGGAGATGTCGCCGAGCAAGTCCGCGCTCTGGGCCCCCTGGACGCGGTCGCGGACGTCGCCGGCGGCCCCCTGCTGGCCGACCTGCTCCCCCTGCTCCGTGACGACGGCCGCTGGGTGATCGCCGGCGCCGTCGCGGGCGCGCTGGTGCAGCTGGACCTCCGCCGGCTGTACCTGCACAACATCCGGCTGATCGGCTCGTCGATGCACACGCGCCCGCACTTCGCCGAACTCGTGCGCACCGCGCTGTCGGGCGCGGTCCGTCCCCCGGTCGCGGCCACCCACCCGCTGGCGTCGCTAACCGAGGCGCAGCAACAGTTCCTGCACCACAACCACGTGGGAAAGATCGTCGTACGGCCGAAACTCACTTCGATTGAGGCCTGAGCAGGTCCTCGACCAGGGTGCTCACCAATCCACGAGGAACGCTGGACCCGGTCAGCGCGCAGTAGACGATCGGGCCGATCAGTGCGTCGAGTGTGGCGTCGGGGCTGAGCCTGGGTGAGATCTCGCCGGCGTCGATCGCGCGCGCGAGCATCTCGCGTTCCTGCTCGCGGCGTGGGCCGAGGTAACGCTGGTGGAAGCTCCGGGCCGTCTCGGGATCGTGCTGGGCCTCGGCCATGAGCGCGAGCAGGACCTTGCCGGCCGGGTCGCGGGTGAGGAACCGCGCGAAGCCGCGCAGGTAGGTCTGGATGCTTTCCGCGGTCGGCTTCTCGGTCGGGACGGCGGAACGCTTGTCGCTGTCCTCGATGAGCGTGTCAAGGAGGACCTCGACCTTCGAGGGCCACCACCGGTAGATCGTCTGCTTGCCGACACCGGCGCGGCGCGCGATCGCCTCGACGGTCAGAGCGCCGAATCCGTGCTCGACGAGGAGATCGTCGGCGGCGTGAAGCACGGCCAGGCGCGCGGCTTCGTCGCGCCGGTTGCCCGAGCGGGTCCGGCGGGGCTGGGAGCTGGCAGCGGGCATGCGGGACACCTTACCGGCAGCGGTATTGTCGAGACGCAACGTCTCGTCTATGCTGAGTTTTCCGCACCATGAATGGAGTCACCGTGTCCGACACATCCCGCGCCCTCGTCATCGGAGCCTCGCGAGGGCTGGGCCTCGTCCTAGCGAACGAGCTGGCCCGGCGCGGCTGGCAAGTCACCGCCACGACGCGCCGGAGCGGCGGCGAGCTGCAAGCGAATGCCGACGCCTCCGCGGGACGGCTGACGGTCGAATCACTGGAGATGACCAGCCCCGAGCAGCTGGCCGCGCTGCGCGAGCGCCTGTCCGGCACCCGGTTCGACCTGCTGTTCGTCAACGCCGCGATCAACCGGGGCAACCTGCCCATCGGCGAGGTCCCGACCGGCATGTTCACCGAGGTGATGATCACCAACGCGCTGAGCCCGCTGCGCGCCCTCGAAGCCCTGCGCGAACTCGTCGTGCCCGGCGGAACCGTCGCGATCATGTCGTCGGAGCAGGGCAGCATCTCGCAGAACACCGAGGACGGCTTCGAGCTTTACAAGGCCAGCAAGGCCGCGCTGAACCAGCTGATGCGCAGCTACACCACCCGCTACGCCGACGACGGGCAAACCAAGCTGCTCATCGACCCCGGCCACAACAAAACCGACCTCGGCGGCCCCGACGCGCCCCTCACGGCCGAGGAGAGCATCCCCGCCGTCGTCGACGTCCTGGAGAAGCAGGCCGGCGCCCCTGGGCTCCAGTTCCTGGACCGCCACGGCGAGGTCGTCCCCTGGTGACGCAGACCGGCGGGGTCAGAGGCGGATCGATTTCTTGTTCATGAACTCCTCGATCCCCAACGCCCCCAGCTCGCGCCCCATGCCCGAGCGCTTGATCCCGCCGAACGGCAGGTCCGCCTCCGAGCCGCCGGATTTGTTAAAGTAGACCATCCCCGCCTCAATACGGTCGGCGACCCGGCGGAGGCGGGCGGGGTCCGTGCCGAAGACGCTCGCGCCCAGGCCGAACGGGGAGTCGTTGGCGATGGCGATCGCCTCTTCCTCCGTGCCGGCACGGAAAACCAGCACAACGGGGCCGAAGATCTCCTCGCGGTAGGCGTCCATCTCCGGCGTGACGTCGGTGAGCACCGTGGCCTCCAGGTACGCGCCCGGGCCGTCCACGCGGTGGCCGCCGGTGCGGAGCGTGGCGCCCTGGCGGATGGCCGTCTCGACCTGGGCGGCGACCTCGTCCGCGGCGGCGACGGACGCGAGCGGCGGCAGTTTCGTCGCCGGGTCCGCCGGGTCGCCGGGCTGGTAGAAGTCGGCGACGCGTTTGGTCAGCCGGTCCACGAACTCGTCGTACAGCTCCGAAAGCACGATCATCCGCTTCGGCGCGTTGCACGACTGGCCGCAGTTGCGCATCCGGGCAGTGGCGACGGTGTTGACGGTCGTCTCGATGTCGTCGGTGTCCAGCACGATCAGCGGGTCGGACCCGCCCAGCTCCAGCACGCAGCGCTTGAGGTTCCGGCCCGCCTCCGCCGCGACGGAGATGCCCGCCTGCTCGCTGCCGGTCAGCGAAACGCCCTGGATACGCGCGTCCTCCAGCATCCACGGCACCTGGCGGCTGGACGCGAAGACGTTCACGTACGCGTCTTCCGGCACCCCCGCGTCGTGCAGGATCCGCTCGATCGCCGCGGCCGAGCGCGGGCAGATCGACGCGTGCTTGAGCAGGATCGTGTTGCCCAGCACCAGGTTCGGCGCCACGAACCGGGCCACCTGGTAACACGGGAAGTTCCACGGCATCACGCCGAGCAGCGCGCCGATCGGCTCCTTGCGGATCACCGCGGCGCCGCCGCGCAGCGCCAGCGACTCGTCGGCGATCAGCTCCGGGCCGTGCTCCGCGTAGTAGTTGAAGATGTCCACGACGATGCCGACTTCGCCGCGGCCCTCGTTGATCCGCTTGCCCATCTCGAGGGTCATGATCGCGGCGAGCTCGTCGGCCCGCTCCGCGAACAGCTCCGCCGCGCGCGCCACGATGGCCGCGCGTTCGGCAACCGGCCGGAGCCGCCACGAGCCGTAGCCGCGGTGGACGCGCTCGATCGCCGCGCGGACCTCCTCGTCGGTGGCGTTCCCGATCTCCTCGATCCGTTCACCCGTCGCCGGGTTGGTGACTGTGTACATGGCGGCGTGGATCCTCCGTGCTTCACGAACGCGTGCGATTGGACCCACTCAGTCTACTGCATACAATATGGAGTCGCCAATGCCGCATCTCCAGCGTCCATTCAGGCGACGTCCTGACCGAATCGCCCGAATCTGCCGTATGGTCTAGACCACACTTCTCTCCCCCCTCCGCCCGCGCTCCACTCGCCGCGGCCGGTCGATCGCGCCTGCCCGAGGCCGCGACCGGCCGTCACGGGAGCGGGCCTGCCTGTAGAAGGAGCCCGGCATGAAACGGAACCGCAAGCTCGTCGCCGCACTGGCCGGCGCGGCGATCGCCCCGGTGATCGTCCTGGTCGGCCCGGTCGGCACCGCGAGCGCGCACGGCTACGTCAACGCGCCAGCCAGCCGGCAGGCGCAGTGCGCGCAGAACATCGTCTCCTGCGGCGAAATCAAGTACGAGCCGCAGAGCGTCGAAGGACCGAAAGGCCTGAGAAGCTGCAACGGCGGTGTCGCTCGCTTCGCCGAACTGAACGACAACAGCAAGGGCTGGCGCGCCGCCTCGGTGGGCCGCACGGTGACGTTCAACTGGACGTTCACCGCGCGGCACAAGACCACCGACTACGAGTACTACATCGGCAACACCCGCATCGCCAGCTTCAGCGGCAACAACCAGCAGCCGCCCGCCACCGTCTCGCACTCGGTGAACCTGGGCAGCCACACCGGCCGGCAGACCGTGCTGGCCATCTGGAACATCGCCGACACCACCAACGCGTTCTACTCCTGCATCGACCTGCAGGTGAGCTGACCAGCGGCCGGTGCGCGGGCCGCTGGTCCGCGCACCGGCCCCGGAATCCCAAAATACTCCACAATGGACAGACCGGCGACGGAAAATTACGAAAACCTCCACCGAGAACGATTCCGAAATAGTCCCCGAACGACGGATTCACCAGCTTCACAGGGTCCCGTACAGTGCCAGGAAGCAGCGATTACCTGATCAGGTAATCGGTGTTGGCAGCCCGTAACAGAGACCTTACCGTCAAACGGGAAGGAAACGATGTTCGGAAGACTGAGATCTGCGGCGTCCACAAGACGGCAGGCGTTCCACTCGAAGATGCAGGCAGCCGCGTATCGGTCGACCGTCAACGCGCTCGACACCGCGCCGAGCCTCACCCATCGATCCACCCCGATCCCGTGGATCGTCAGCGTCCAATACGACGCACCAGCCCACAGCCGTTACCGCTGGCACACCGCGACCGGCGTCCTCATCGCACCGCGGGCCGTCCTCACCTGCGCCCACGTCTTCAGCCCCGATGCGCAGCGACCCGGCACGATCCCCCTGGCGGACCGGAAGTTCACCGCCCGCGTCGGCGGTACCGGCCTCGACGACGGCGTCGCGCACGAGATCACCGAGGTCCGCCTCCACCCCGGGTTCGACCCGGCCACCGCGGCCCACGACCTCGCGGTGGCCACCCTCGGCACCGCGGCCGAGCTGCCGACGCTCGCGCGCGACGACCGGAGCCCGGCCGTCGGCGACGCGATCACCATCCTCGGCTGGCCCCGTGGCCGCGACGGCGACGGCCGGCTGGCCCAGGCCACGACAACCCTGATCGACCCGCGCATCGGCGGCACCGGGGAGCTGTGCGCGGCCAACCTGCCTGTGCCCGACGACCTGGGCGCCGGCTGTTCCGGCGGCGCCGTCCTGAAGAGCAGTGACGGCGGTACGGCACGGCTCGTCGGCATCCTCAGCCACGGCGCCGGGGTGGCCATCGACGAGGCGGGCCCGCCGGCGGTCATCATGAATGTGCCGGCCGAGGCGGGTTTCATCGACCACGCCGTCGCCGAACCGTATTGAGCCGCGTTTTCCAGGCCATCGAACGACGCATCCGGGTGAACAACCGCGTGCCACGTTTCACAGCCACCTGGTTTCCGTTGCGGGGTGCGGTACAAAAAGAAGTTCTTGAAAGGTGGCCGCACGGGGGCGGGCGTGGGCGAGCAGACGGCAGGCGAACGAAACACGGGAACCACGCAGAACAGCGTTTCCGGTCCGGTTCACGGTTCCCTGGTGCAGGCGGGCACGATTCAGAACGTTCACCTGCATACCCATCGGGACATCCCGGTGCCCTCCCAACTGCCCGGCAGCCCACCGTTCCTGCCCTGCCGCGGCGACGAACTCACCGCCCTCGACGGATTCCTGGCCCATACGGGGACGGAGCCGCCGCTCGTGGTGATCAGCGGACCGGGCGGGGTCGGGAAGTCCGCGCTGGCCCTGCGGTGGCTGCACCGCGTCCGGGACCGGTTCCCCGACGGCCAGCTCTACGTCGACCTGGGCGCATTCGACGCGGCGGGCCCGGTGCCGCCGGAGACAGTGCTGGCCTGGTTCCTCGCCGCACTCGGCCTTGCCGACGACGAGATTCCCGAAGGCCTCGCCCGCAGGGAGGCGCTGTTCCGCACCCACACGGCGCAGCGCCGGATCGCGGTGCTGCTGGACAACGCCGTGTCCGGGGGCCAAGTACGCCCACTGGTGTCGTCCGCGCCGACGGCACTGACCGTCGTCACCAGCCGCTGGCGCCTGCCGCGGCTGGCCGGCGAGGGACTGTCCGTGGACATGCACCCGTGGGACGTCGAGCAATCCGTGGAGGCGCTGACGGCGCTCGTCGGCAAAGACCGGGTCAGTGCCGAAATCACTGCCACCCACCAGATCGCGACCGCCTGCGGGGGCCTGCCCCTCGCGCTTTCGATGATCGCGGCGCAACTCCGGACCCATCCGAGGCGCAGCGTGGCGCGTGAAGCCGACCGGCTCGGCGACGACACCCGGCTGCTCCGCATGTCGGTCGACGGGGACCCGGCGCTGCAGGCCGTCTTCGACAGCTCGTACCGCAGCCTCGACGAGGACACCGCTCGTGCCTATCGCCTGTGCGGTCTGCACCCCGGGCCACGCTTCGGCGCCGAAGTCCTCGCCGACGTCTCCGGCACCACGGAGGACGACGTCGAAGAGACCTTCGACCGGCTGGCCGAGATGCACCTTCTCGGCGAGGAAGACGATGGCAGCCACCGTTTCCACGACCTCGTCCGCGCGCACGCCCGCGCGACGGCCCGGCTCGACGACGGCACCGACGAGGAAGCGGTGACCCGCCGGTTCGTCGAGTGGTACCTCACCATGACCGTCCGCGCCACCGACGTCGTGCACCCGCATCGCTGGAAGCTCGAACCGCACTTCACCCTCGGGGCTCCCGAGCACCGGTCCTTCGCCACCACCAGGGAAGCGATGGCGTGGCTGCGCCGTGAGCAGAGGTCGATCCGGCATTGTGTGCTGGAGGCGCGCGAACGTGAATGGCACGAACTCGTATGGCCGTTCTGCGAGGCGCTGTGGGGCTTCTTCCTGCACCACCGCGACTACGCCGACTGGATCCGCTTGCAGCAGCTCGGCATCGATTCCGCGATCCACTGTGGACATCGGATCGCCGAGGCGCGGCTGCGGTCCCAGCGTGGCTACGCGCTCGCGAAGAGCGGCGACTACCAGCAAGCGATAGCGGAGAACGAGCTGGCGCTGCGCCTCGCCCGCGCCGAAGGGCACGACGCCTCGGCGGCGACCGCGCTGTCCCAGCTCGGCCGTGCCGCACGCGACAACAACGACCTGCCTGCCGCTCTCGGCTACTACCGCCAGGCGCGGGACCTGGAGGCCCGGCTCGGGCACCGGCGCAACGCGGCGCTGCTGAGCCGCCGGGTCGGGCAGGTACTGAGCCGTTCGGGCCGGCTGGCGGAGAGCATCGCCGAGTTGTCCGGCGCCGCGGGTGTGCTGGAAGAGTCCGGTGATTCCGTCCAGCACTCCCGCACCCTGATGGTCCTCGGCACGCTCCTCACCCAGCACGACCGGCAGCAGGAGGGCCTCGGCCTCCTGCGCGAGGCCCTGCGGATCATCACCGCCGCCGGGTCGCCGCACTACACCGCCGAAGTGCTCTTCGCCCTGGGTGAAGCCGAAGCCTCGGCCGGCGACGTGACGGAGTCCGCGGCCCACCTGAACCGGGCGTACGAGCACTTCAGCTCGGCTGGGGATCCCCGCTCGGACGAGGTGCTGGCCCGGCTGCGGAACCTGAGTCCCCCAGTCGGCGGGTGATCACCCGGCGATCCTGAAGGCGAGCACCGCCGCGGCGGGCGTCCGCACCACCGCCAGCCAGGCCCCACGATGCACGCCGAGCAGGAGCAGGCCGGCGAGCCAGGCTCCGACCGTGTCCACCTCGGCGCTCGACGTGCAGACGACCACGTCCGCGCACGAGCACCACGCCGCCGGGGCCCGGCCCAGCTCGGCGACCACCAGGTCCGGACCCGCGCGCAGCCGGACCACCCCGTCGGCGAGGACCTCCTGCATGTCAGCACCCCACCGGCCGGGGCGAGGACGCCGGCAACGCCGACGCGGCCACGTCCGGCTCGGGAAGGCCGAGCAGCCGGTACATCTCCGCCCGCACCAGGGATGCCGCCTTCTCCGGGCGAGACGTGATCGCGGGCAGCAGCTCGCGCTCCAGATCGGCGCACCGCGAACGGGCCGAGACGTACTGCGCGTCCATCCCGGCCCGCGGGTCCCACTCCGGCGCCGAGCGGCGCACGAGGTCGGCGAGGCTGCCGTCGCGGATGTTCCCCTCAGGGGTCGTGACGACGGTGACGGGCCGACCGATCGCCGCGGCGTAGGCAGTGGTGGAGCCGTGGTCACCGAGCACCCAGTCGGACGCGATCATCACCGCCTGCCAGCCCTCGTCGGGCGGGACGAGCAGCAGCCCGTCGCGCAGGCAGTCGGACAGCCAGGCGGTCACCTGGCGCGCACCGTGCACGGTCCAGACGTTCGGGTGCAGCACGGCGGCCACCCGCCCGGTCGAAGTCGAGCGGTCGTCCAGCAGCCGTCGGCACAACGTGGGGAAGCGCCCGAAAGCCGAGTCAGGCGACCACGTTGAACTCACGGTCACCAGGCGCTCGTGCGCGCCGACCCCGAGCGCCGTCCGGTACCGGGCCCGGTACGGCAGGCCGGCCAGCATCCGGTCCGCGCAGATGTCGCCGGCGACAAACGCCGTGGGCACGGCCTCCGGACACCGCTCATGCAGCACCTCGAGCTCGGCGTAGTGGGTCAAGGCCAGCGCGGCGGGGAGGACCCGGCCGCGAAAGGTGAGCAGCTCGCGGTCGAGCCCGGTGGTGACCGCCGTCGCCGCCCGCGCCTTGCGGCTGAATCGCCGGGACATCAGCGCGCCGGCCCCGTGCGGGACCAGGAGGATCGACCCTCGCAGCTCCTCCAGGTGGCGATGGCTGGCGGCCAGGATCAGGTCGAACTCGTGCTGTACGGCCTGCTGCCACGGCACGACCACACCGCGTTGCGCCCGCACGTACTCCTCGACGCCGTGCCACGCGTCGGTGGTGTGCGGAACCGTGAAAACCACCTGCACCCGGTGATCCGGCTCCAGCAGCGGCAACAGATCCATCAGCCGGGTGCCGGCGGTGACCGTCGGGACGACTACGAGCACGGTCCGGCAGCCGGGCCGGGTGACCCGGGTGTGGGTGTCCCGCCCGATGGGACCTCTGATCCAGGTGGTGGACGACATCGCTCCTCCTCGTTATGAGCTGGGGTGACGGTCCTGAGCGTGCTGGTCAGCCGTGTCAACCGGAGTTCCGCATTCGTGTCACCAGCGCTTCAGCGGCACTTCAAAGATGACAAATCCGTGTCATTGCCGGTCGGTTCAGCGGTTGTCCCCGCCTCGGATGTGAGAAGCTGAATGGAAAATTTCGCGCGTACCGCAAATCCTGGGGAGGGGGCGCTGCGCTGGTGGAAATCGCCTTCGGCATTCTGGGGCGAACCGCGTTGCAGATGCACGGGCGTCTGACTGTGCAGTGGGGGCGCCCCAAGGAGCGCGCGGTTCTCGCCACGCTGCTGGCCCAGCCGAACCGCCTGGTCAGCGCGGAGTCCCTGCTCACCTGGGTGTGGGGTGAAGAGGAGCAGGAACCGCGAAATCCGGTTTCGACGTTTCGGACCTACACGGCGCGAATCCGCACCACGCTCCGGGAAGCGGGCCTTCCGGCGGATCTGCGCACTGTGGACGGCAGTTTTGTACTGGAAACGGAGGAGGATCGGATCGATTGGTTCGCATTTCGCCGGATGATCGGCAATGCGCGGCTGCTCGGTGCCGACCACCGTCACGAAGAAGCCGGCGAACTGATCGAGGAAGCGCTTCTCCTGTGGCGGGACGACCCGCTGCGTGACCTGCGAACCCCGCGCGCCGACCGGGCCCGGATCGCGGCGGTGGACGAAGATTGGCTGCCCGCCAACAATCTCCTGCTGACGCAGTGGTCCGCACTGGGGCGCCACCGCGAGGTGCTGCAGCGGCTCGACGACCTGCAACGGCAGCACCGAGCCGACCTCGGCCTCGCGAAACAACGGCTCCAGGCCCTGCACCTGCTCGGTGACACAACCCAGCGCGACCAGTACTACTTCGACGCTCGCCGGCTGTTCCGGGCGCGGCAAGAGGAAGACGCGGCGACCGAGCTCAAACGCGTTCAGGACGAACTGATCCGCGCCGGGGACATCACTTCGCCACCAATCACTGCGTCACCAATCACTGTGCCACCGGGACCGGCGACTATTCCTCTGCCCCGCGACGGCGGCGAGGTGGTCCCGGCCACAGAGAGCACCGGCCGCGCGCTGCTGCCGGCCGACGTCGACGACTTCGTCGGCCACGACGATCTCCTGCGCACACTCGACGAACTCGCCCAGGCGCCCGGCGGCGGGTTCCGCCCCGGGGTGATCGTCCTCGACGGCCTGGCGGGCATCGGGAAGACCGCGCTGGCCGTGCACTGGGCTCACCGCCAGGTCGGCCATCTGGCCGATCACGCCGTCTACATAGACCTGCACGGCTACGACGCCGACCGCAGACGCGAGCCCGAAGAGGTAGTCGACGACCTGTTGTACGCGCTCGGCGGCCGGATCGACCGGTACGCGGGCCAGCTAAGGCGGGCTGCGCGGCTACGCGAGCTGCTCGGCGGGCGGCGAACCGTGGTCGTGCTGGACAACGTCGCGAAGTCCGCGCACGTCCAGCCGCTGTTGCTGACGCTGGCGCCGTGCCTGGTCATCGTCACCAGCAGGCAGGCGCTGGCCGGGCTGGTCAAGCAGCACGGCGCGCGGCACCGCTCGGTCACCCCGCTCAGCGCGGAGCACAGTGCCGAACTGCTCACCAACCGCATCGGCGCCCGCGCGGCCGCGCAACGGGAGACCGTCGCCCGGCTGGCACAGCTGTGCGATGGCTTCCCGATGACGTTGCAGCTCGCCGCGCACCACATCGAGCTCCACCGTGAACTGGCGCTGCACCACTTCGCCGACGAGTTGCGGGATCGCAGTCGTCTCCTGGACATGGGCGACGCCGGTGACGATCCGCCGACGAGCATGCGCGCGACGCTTTTCGTTACCTACGAACACCTCCACGCCGACGCGCAGCGGCTTTTCCGCTTCCTCGGCCTCCCGCCGACGCCGACCTTCAGCCTGGCCGCGGCGGCGGCGCTCGCCGGGCTGTCGTCACGAGCCACGCACCGTTGCCTCGACGCGCTCGTCAGCGCCCACTTCGTCGACCACACCGGCGAACCGGACCGGTATCGCATGCACGACCTGCTCCACGTGTTCGCACACGAACTGGCCACGGACGAGGTATCCGCGAGTGAAGCCGAGGACGCCGAACGACGATTGCTGTCGTTCTACTTGCACAGCAGTTTCGCGGCGGACCACACCGTATTCCCGTTCTACCCGAGGGTTCCGATGCTTCCACTGGAACCGGGTGTGTCCCCGGTGGAAATCGAGTCGGAAAAAGCCGGTGTGACTTGGCTGCTCCGCGAGCGCCGGACGATGATGCTTCTGGTCAGCTGGGCCGCCCGGCGTCATCCGGAATACGCTTGGCGATATCCGCATATCATGTATGCCATCTTCCGCCGCTACGGTTACCTCAGTCACCTGAAAAAGCCCTATGAGGTCGCGATCGCGGCCTGCGCGGCGCTCGGTGACCTGGAGTCGGAAGGCGCTTCGCGCAACGACTTCGGCCGCATCCTGATGCGATCGGGCGACCAGGACGGCGCGCAGCGGCAGTTCGACCTCGCGCTGGCTCTCGCGCGGCAGACCGGAAGTCCGATCGGCATAACGATCTCCCTCATGGAGCAGGGTGACGTGGAGTTGGACAAGGGCAGCCCCGAAGAGGCGGTCGTCCATTACGAGCAGGCGCTGGAGAAGGCCAGGGAGATCGGGGCGATCGGGCCGGAGGCCGCGATCATGCACGGGTCGGCCATGGCCCACCGGCGGCTGGCACACACGGAAGAGGCGCTGGAACTGTTCGGCCTGGCACTGGAGATCCGTGCGCGGCAGAAGAACCGGCACGGCGAGGCGCAGACGCTGGCGGAGCTCGCGGCCGCGCTCAACGGGTGCGGCCGGTACCACGAGGCGCGCGACCGCGGGGAACGCGCGCTCGCCGTCGTCGAAGGAATCCACGACCTCGAGGTGGCGCCCCGAGCCTGCGCCGTGCTCGCGAAGGTCCACTACAACCTGGAGCAGTACGACAAAGCTGTCGGCTATGCCCGGCAGGCGGCGCGGCTCTCCGCCCGCAGCCACAACGTCGCCACGGAGGCGGACGCGTTCCACATCCTCGGCCACGCCCTCCAGGCCTCGCGGCGACCAGCCGCCGCCATCGAAGGCTGGCGGCTGTCGGTCGCCGCATACCTGGATCTCGGCGACCTCTACCACACGCGGCACGTTCTGGTGGATCTGGCGGCCGCGCGGGAAGAACCGGCAACCTCCGGACTCTGACGTAAGTTACTCTCGGGTTTTACTCGAACGGAGTACCCGTAACACGTTCGGAATCAACATTTTTGGCCTGCGCACCCTTCTTAACCACCCCCAGCAATTCCGCTTCCCGGAAGGTGGATAGTGTCTGCCCCAATCTTGACAACCGACGCGCGACCAGAAGGAGATTTTGGTGTCCTCTCAGAGGATCAAGAAGAAGCTGGCGGCAGTGACGTTGGGCTTCATCACGCTCGGCGGATCCGGAGTCGTGGCCAAGCAGGACAACCCCGACTACTGGCACTACGAGCGCGCGGTCGCGTCCACACAGGAGCAGCCGTTGCAGCCGCCCGCGAGCGACCTCGACTGAAGCCGCCCTGAGGTCACCGGCCCTACGTCAGAGACCCAGGGCCGGTGACCCCGTGTCACACCCGGATCGCGGTGCTCTGCTTGCGGCCCACCAGGAACCACAGCAGCGGGCCGAGGAACGGCGCGCAGAAGGCGAACACCACCCAGACCAGCTTCATGCCCCCGGTGAGACCGCTGCCGACGATGCCGACCAGCGCGGCGATGAAGAAGATCAGGGGCAGCAGGATCACGGCCACCATCGCGATCCCGGCCGTGAGGTGCGCGATGTCCGGAGCGGCGGCCAGCGCGAAGGGGATGGTCATCAGTCTGTCTCCTGGTCACCTGGGTGGTTGGTCCACATCGGACACCGGAGTGTCCGATACCCCCAGTGTGGCAGCCCGGAGCCTGGCGCGGATCGGCCCGATGGTTCGTCCCGGCTAAGCCGAAAGTCGTAGGTCCGGGTGCCGGGCCGCGGCCGGGACCACTCGCTCAGCAGGTGACAGCCGCGCCCCCGCCGGAGGGCCCGAGCCTACCGGCGGGACGAGCGGGTCAGCCGGGTTTCGACCGTCCACTGAGGACGTCAGGGGCGGGGCGCGGTGAACATGTCCAGCAGGCCCTGCGGCGCGCCCTCGCCGAAGCACAGGACCAGCCCGTTCGCCGACTCCGTGGCGGATTCCTCGCTGCGCGGGAACAGCGCCCGCTCGTACTCCGCGAGGCCGGCCTCGACGTCGCCGGGGTGCGCGGCCAGCGCCAGGCCCAGCTCGGCGCCGTCCAGCATCGCGAGATTCGCGCCCTCACCCGCGAACGGCGACATCAGGTGTGCCGCGTCGCCGAGCAGCGTGATGCCGGGGACGCGCTCCCAGCGGTGGCCGATCGGCAGCGCGTGGATGAGCCGCGGGACCAGGTCGCTGTCCGCGTTCGTGACGAGCGCGCGCAGGCTCTCGTCCCAGCCCTCGAAGTGGCTCAGCACCGCCTTTTTCGCGGCTTCCGTGTCGGTGAAGTCGATGTCAGCGGCCCAGTCCTCGGCCACCACGAGGGCGACGTAGACGTGCAGGCTGCCGTCCGTCTCGCGGTGCGCGAGGAAGCCCCGGCCCTCGGCCAGCGCGAAGAACATGCCCCCGCCGATGACGGCCGCCTCGGCGGGATGCCGGACGTCGGCGTCGAACAGGTCCACCTCGACGAACGCCACGCCGGTGTAGACCGGCTTGGCCGCCGAGAGCAGCGGGCGGATCCGCGACCACGCGCCGTCCGCACCGATCAGCACGTCGGTGGTGAAGACGGTGCCGTCGGCCAGCGTCACCTCGTGCCTGCCGTCGCCGAGCGGCCGCGCGCCGGCGACCTTGGCGCCCCAGCGGATGGTGCCTTCGGGCAGGCTGCCGAGCAGCAGGTCGCGCAGCTGCCCGCGATCGACCTCGGGCCGGCCTCCGTCACCATCGTCCTCTTCGGACAGATGGACGACGCCGTGGCGGTCGAGGACCCGCATGGCCTCGCCGCCGGGATGGACGAGCGCGCGGAACTCGTCGTACAGCCCGGCGGCCCGCAGCGCGGCCTGGCCGGATTCTTCGTGGATGTCGAGCATGCCGCCCTGCGCGCGGGCGTCCGGGGAGGCGTCGAGGTCGTAGACGGCGGCTTCGATGCCGTTGGCGTGCAGGACGCGGGCGAGGGTCAGGCCGCCGAGTCCGGCGCCGACGATGGTGATGGTCATGGCTTCTCCTTCGGGGGTGTGGGTGTGGCGGCGATACCGGACAGCTGGGCTCGTTATGACCATGCCACGCGCTCCCCCGGATCGCCCGAGATGAGGTCCGCACCGGCCGCGGCCAGGCGCGGGTGGGTTTCGGGCTAGACGGCCCGGACGGCGGCACCGAGCGCGGCCCAGTCCTCTTCGGACTGTTCGACGACGTGCTCGGCCGCGGTGGCCGTCGCATGCTGGAGCAGTAGATCGACGCCCCACGCGGCCTGTCGCGTCGGCACTCCGCCCTCGGCCAGCAGCGCGAGCAGCGTCTCGACCAGGTCCAGGTAGTGCCCGCCACTGGGCCGGGCGACGAGCGCGGACTGCGCCAGCCCCGGATAGCGGAAGAGCACTTCGGCGTACGAGCCGAGCACCGCTTCCAGCCGCTCGTCCCAGCTGTCCTTCGGCGTCAGGCTGACCTCGCCGAGCAGTTCGTCGAGCACGGCGGCGTGCAGCTCGGCGGTGCTGCGGACGTAGACATGCCCGCCCTGGTCAGAGCCGGTTTGGCCGGGCGTTCCCGACGGCTGCACGATGAGATCATACCGATAGCTTAACGAACACGTTCGTTAAGAACAAGTTCCGATAACGAACGTGTTCGGTCACACCACCGCACTCACCTGATCCGATTACGGATGGTCAGAACGAAAGGCCTCGGTTCACCTGTTCGTGGACTGATCTTCGATCGACTTCTACCGCTAGTGTTGCCCGCAACCCGCTCAGCCTCGTGACATTCCCCCGACCAGGCGGCGGGCCAGGCCCCCTGGTAGTAAACCCCTTCCGCGCCCAGGGGGCCGCTTCATCCACCCCGCCACCACACCCCGCCCCCCACACCCCGGGCCCGGAAACCCGAGGTGTGACAGCGTCAGGAGCGGCTCAGGACTTCAGCAGGGCCAGGATCTCCGCCGTGGTCCCGGTTTCGCCGAGGCGCGGGAAGATCCGCTCGACGCTGTGGCGGTGCACCTCCGGGTCCAGGTCGGCCATCGCGTCGGTGACGAGGGCGACGTGGTAGCCGTGGTCGTGCGCGGCGCGGGCGGTGGACTCGACGCCCATGCTGGTGGCGATGCCGCCCAGCACGATCTGCGTGACGCCGCGGCGGCGCAGCTGCAGGTCGAGGTCCGTGCCGTGGAAGGCGCCCACGTTCCGCTTGGTCACCACGAGGTCCTCGGGGTGACCGGACAGCTCGTCGACGATCAGGTCCCAGCCCTCGGGGCGGGTGCCGCCGCGCGGCGGGGTTTCGGTGCGGCCGGACGGCCAGTCGGAGCTGTCGGCGGCCATCGTCACGCGCACGTGGACGACGGGCTTCCCGGCGGCGCGGAAGGCGTCGGCCAGCTCGGCCCCGCGCGCGATGACCTCCGGTCCGCTGTGCGGCTGCGTCGGCGCCGTGGCGATGCCGTTCTGCAGGTCGACGAGGACGAGCGCGCTGCGCTCATCGATGGTGGAGACGGGCATTCGGATTCCTTTCACTTCGCCGCGGTGTGCCGCAGCGTCCGGTCGAACAGGGTGACCACCAGGAACAGCACGCCGACGGCGAGCACGAACCAGGCGAGGTGGTGCAGGCCGGCGGTGTCGGCGCGCGGGCCGAAGAAACCGCCGGTGGCCGCCGACGCGACCATCGCGCCGAGGTACATGAACGTGCGCAGCAGCCCGGCCGACGCGCCGATCCGCTCGGGATCCGCCTGGTAGTACACGGAGTTCTGCAGCGCGAGGCCGTTGAGCCCCTGCGGCAGGCCGAGCACCACGGCGACCACCACGAGCAGCCAGATCGGGCTGGTCCCGCCGAGCGTGAGGAGCAGCGCGCACGCCGCGATCTGCCCCACGGCGCCGACGAGCAGCTTGCCGCGCAGCTCCTTGTACCGCCCGGTCAGCGCGGCGACGCCGATCCCGACCAGGAACACCGGCAGCAGCAGGAGCCCGGACCGTGAGGCGGACAGACCACGGCCCTCCTCAAGCCATTGCGTGTAGCCGTACAGGAAGGCGTACGAGACGACGTACGCGAGCAGGCTGCGGGCGTACGTGAGCAGCAGCGGGAAGTTCCCGCCGAGCACCCGCAGGTCGAGGAACGGCGCCGTAGTGCGGAGTTCTCGGACGGCGAAGCCGGCGCCCGCCCCGAGGGTGATCAGGAGCAGGTACCAGTGCGCGCCGTTCGGGGTCATCAGGAACAGCAGCAGCGACACCAGCGTCGCGGCGAACAGCCCGATGCCGGGGAAGTCCAGGCGTACCGGGCCGTCCGGGCGCTGGTGGTGGCGCGGCAGGTACAGCGCGCCGAGGATCAGGCAGGCCACCGCCAGCGGGAGGTTGACCGCGATCGTCGCGCGCCAGCCGCCGAGGCCGATCAGCAGGCCGCCGAGCGTGGGGCCGATCACCGCGATGGTCTGTGTGGTGATGGCGAGCAGGGTGAGCACGCCGCCCGGCCGGTCGTGGCCGGTGCGCTCGGATTCACTGCGGATCAACGACATCGCGGCCGGGTAGCCGGCGCAGGTGCCGAACCCGAGCAGCACCCGCGCGACGATCAGCACCGGCAGGTTCGGCGCGAGCAGGCCCAGCACCCCCGCGACCCCCACCAGCCCGCTGCCGACCAGGAAGAGGGACCGCGGCCCGTACAGGTCCACCAGCCGCCCGACGACCGGCTGGCCGATCGCCGTGGCGAGGTAGAGCGCGGAGACCAGCCACGCCGTCTCGGCCGGCGGCGCGCCGAGCGCCACCCCGATCGGCACGAGCGAAACGGCGATGATCGACGAGTTGACCGGGTTCAGGATCGAGCCCATGACCATCGGCGCGATCAGCCGGCGGTCGAACGCCTCGGGGTCCTTTTGCTTACGTCGCAAGCGGAAGCGCGGGGCGGTATCGGGAGGCCGGGGTGAAGCCTTCATGGTGCGTCGAGCCTTTCGATCAGGGCCATGGCCTCGATGACCGTCCGGCGTTCCCGCTCGGACAGCCGCTCGTCGAGGGCGCGCACGAGCCATTCCTCTCCGGCGCGGCGCTTGCCCTCGACGAACTCACGGCCGGTTTCGCTGAGGGAGATGAGCTGGCGGCGGCCGTCGTCCGGGTCGGGGCGGCGGTGGGTGAAACCGCGCTCGTCGAGGTTGGCGAGGGTGGCCGCCATGGACTGAGGACGCACGCGCTCGGCCGCGGCCAGCGCGCTCATCGACGCCGGGCCTTCCTTGCTCAGGCGGCTCAGCACCGAGGTCTGCGACGGCGTCAGCTCACGGTTGTCGGAAGCGTCCTTCAGCCGACGGCGGACGCGGCTGAAGACCACGCGTATCTCTCGCGCTGCGTACACGGCCGAATCCGACGCGGTGCTCTCGTCCATACCTTCAGGGTAAACTGGTCAGTTAAAACTGTCCAGTTTCACCTGAAGGTTTCCCGGCCCGCGCGGGTGGCGACGGAGGGCGACCCACGTCACCCCGACGTCGCGGAACATAACGAGTTCTGGTGCGTTATAAGGAGTGTCGGTACGAGGGGGTCCCCGGGCCTCACCTTCTGCCTTCCCGGACCGCCGGGTTTTCCCGGACCGGGTCGCGCCACTCGCCGAGAGGCGACCCCCGTACCGGCGCCAGACCACCCGCCCTCGCCGCGACACTCCCCCCAGCCGCGCGAGGACGGGCACCAGTGCTCCTGCTCCCGCCCGCCGGACCCCCAGCCGGCAGTTACGGGAGCGGGAGCACCCCTCGCGCTACCACCTGCCCCCGCCGACCACCCGTCCCAGCGCGCCAGCTCCCCCAGCCGGCCGCGCGGGCGGGCTCATGTGCTCCTGCTCCTGCCGCCGGACCCACTGCCGCGGCGGGAGCGGGAGCATCCACCCCATCGTCCACTGTGGATCATCACTGCCGGCGGGCACCGGCGACGGGCATCACAGCGGAGCCCGGGAACACCTGCGGCTCAACAACGTTGTACAGAGTGTCGGCACGGCGGAGTCCCCGGGCCTCACCTACTGCCTTCCCGGACCACCGGCCTCACCACCGGAGCCGGGTCGCGCCACCCGCCGAGAGGCGACCCCCGTGCCGACACCCGAGCCCCCGCGTCCACCCGGCGGTTCCCCCCACCGTCGTGGCGGGCGCGGGCCCGTGCTCCCGTTCCCGGCCCGCGCGACTCCCCTCGCTGCGGCGGGGGCGGGAGCACTTCTTCGAACGCTCAGCCGGGCCACGGCGCCGCGGTCTGCAGCAGCCCCAGCATGCCCGACACGAGGCGCATCTGGTCCACCGTGCGGATGTCCGCCTCCAGCAGCCGCGGGGAGCAGACCAGGACCGCGACCGACTGGGCGCGGGACAGGGCCACGTTCAGCCGGTTGCGCGAGAGCAGGAAGTCCAGTCCCCGGGGGAGGTCGACCGCCGACGAGGACGTCATGGTCGTGATCACCACCGGGGCCTCCTGGCCCTGGAAACGGTCCACGGTGCCCACGCGCACGTCGCCGTAACCCGCGTCCGACAGGTGCCGCGAGACGACGCGGGCCTGGAGGTTGTACGGGGCCACCACGAGGAAATCCGCGTCCGTCAAGGGCCGGCCCTGCCACGTCCGGCCGTGCAGCGAAGCCACGATCGCGACGACCTCCGCGGCCTCCTCCACCGAACGGGTGGTGTTGCCGTGGTGGTCGACCGACGCCAGGTACAGGCCCGAGGCGAAGCCCTCCACCGACCGCGACGCCGACGGGTGCGCGTGCAGCAGCCCCGCGTACGAAAGCCGCGAGACCGGCTCGCACACGGCCGGGTGCATGCGCCGCGTCTGGTCGAGGAAGTAGCCCAGGCGCGGCGGCATGATGTCCGCGTCGCCGATCAGGTGCCCGAGCGCCGAGGCCTCGGCGCCGGCCGGGTGCGTGCCCTGCACGACCTGCGGCAGCTGCTGCGGATCTCCCAGCAGCACCACGTTCTTCGCGCACGTCGACACCGCCAGCGCGTCCGCGAGCGCGAACTGGCCCGCCTCGTCGATCACCAGCACGTCGAACGGCTCGTCGCGCACCGCGGCGTTCGCGAACGTCCACGCCGTGCCGCCCACGAGGTGGCCGGTGTCGTGCTCTTCGCGCCACTTCACCAGCGCCGGGTTGGACTCCGGCTGCTCCCACGGCAGTTCCGGGTCCGGCGTGCGCTTCGCGCGTTTCGCCGCGGGCAGGTCGGCGTTGCCCAGCGCGGCGGCGAGCACGTTCTCCACGGCCTTGTGACTGGTCGACGTCACGCCCACGGTCCGGCCCGACCGCACCAGGTGCGCGATCAGCTTGCCCGCCAGGTACGTCTTGCCCGCGCCCGGCGGGCCCTGCACCGCGAGCACCGAGCCGTCGAGCGCGTCGACGGCGTCGATCACCGTCGCGACCAAGTCCTCACCCGGCTCGGGCAGCCGCGCCCCGCCGCGCAGCCGGGGCGAAGAGCGCCGCAGCAGGTCGACGCCCGGGTGCGCGGGCAGCACCGGCAACGCGTCCACGACGAGCTGCGCCAGCTCGGCCACCGCCTCGTCCTTCGGCGACGGCCGCACGGGACTGCCGGGCAGCACCGCCGCGGGCCGGTCCGGCGACGTCGCGTCCGGCGCGCTGCTCTCTTCCAGCGTCAGCTCGACGGCCGACGAGGCCACCACTTTGGCGTCGCGGGCGTTCGCGCCGTAACGCAGCCGCACGTCGTCACCCGGCGCGAAGGGGTGCGGCCGGTCCGGGTCGCACCCGAGCACCAGCGTCCGCTTCGCCGTGCGCAGGCGGCCGGACGGCGGCACCCACTCGCCGACGCTCATCGATACCGGCACCGCGCACGTCGTGTCCACCTCGAGGTCGCCCAGCGGCGCCGCGAGCTGGCGGAAGAACTCCCACCACGCCGGGTTCGTCTCGCGCCGGTGGTAGCCGACGGACGCGGCGAGCAGCGCGCGGGCGTGGTCGTCCGGGGTGAATTCCGCCGGGTCTTCGGGCAGCCCTTCGATCAGCGGGTCCACCAGCGCCGCCATCGCGGCCGCCCGCTCGGCGCGGCGCTGGGCGGCGACGTCCTCTTCGGACGTCCTCAGTAGAGCGTCCTCTTCGGACTCGACGACGGGCGGGACCGGCTCGATGCCCGCCTCTCCCCGGACCTGGTGCAGGAACTCCAGCAGCCGCAACGTGGAAACGCAGTCGTACTCGTTGTAGTCGCCGATGCCGTGCAGCACCTCGTCAGCGCGCTCGGTCTCGCCGGCGTGCGAGAGCGTGAGGTACTCCTCGTACGCCTCGATGCTGGACACGGCCGTCTTCACGTCGCCTTCGCGCGCGGCGGGCATGTACAGCGGCTCCAGGTACTTGATGGAGTACGACCGCTGCCCGACGCGCAAAGCCTTACGCACCACCGCGTACAGGTCCACCATCGCGCCACTTCGCAGCAGTTCGTCCACGGCCTCCTCGCGCGTGCCGTGCACCGCCGCGAGTCGCTTCACGGCCGTCACCTCGTACGGCGCGTAGTGGTAGACGTGCGCGCCGGGGTACTCCGCCAGCCGCGCCGTCGCGAAGTCCACGAAGTCTTCGAACGCCCGCTTCTCCTGCGCGCGCGAGTGCGCCCAGAACGGCGTGAACCGCTGGCCGTCGGCGTCGGAGGTGACGGCGCCGAAGAGGTACTCCAGCCCGGTGCCCAGCAGCGCGTACGGGTCGCCCTCCATGTCGAAGAAGACGTCACCCGGGCTCGGCGCCGGCAGCTCGGCGAGCGCGTCCGGGCCGATCACCTCGTACGCGAGTTCGCCGGTTTCGTCCTGGCGCACCTGGATCGCGGCTTGTGCGCGCAGCGTGGCGAACGTGGTGACGGACATGTCCCGCGGCCGGTCCGCCGGCTCGGCCGCGGCGAGCGAGTCGATCGTGCCGAGCCCGGCCGTCGCCAGCTTGCGCCGCTGTTCGCTGCGCATCCCGGCGACCAGCGACAGGTCACGGTCGGCTTCGCGCGCCGACGCACAGTGCTGTGCGTAACCACAGGCGCCGCACGCGGGCCGTTCGTCGGCCCACAGCTTCACTGGCAGCTGCGGCGGCCGGTCACGCAGACGCGTGCGGAGACGGTCGAGCAGGGGGAGGAAGTCGTCGACACGCAGAGTGCGCGTGGTGCCGTCACCGAGCAGCAGGTGCATGTCCGGGCCGGACGGCCAGCCCGCGCGCCGCAGAGCGTCGGCGTACGCGGCCAGTTGGACTACCGCAGCGGGCTTGGCGTGCCGGGCGAGCTTGGTGTCGTAGACCTCGTAGCGGCCTTCGTCGTCGCGCAGCAGGAAGTCGGCGCGGCCGGTGAACTCGTTGTCGTGGAACACCGCCTGGTAGACGACGGGAGCGCCGGCCCGCAACGCCTCCGCGGTGGCCTTCGCCGCCACCACGGGGTCGCGCTCCTCGATCTCGACGACCTGGGTCTTCTCGCTCCGCAGCCGCACGAGCGTGGCCGCCTCGTGCGCGCGGCCGTGCTTGACCGCCAGCTGGTCCGGCCCCGAACCGGGCCGCGGCGCGCCGGGCAGACCGGCCGCCAGCGCCTGGGTGAGCACACTCCGGTGCTCGCATTCGAGCAGGTCGGCGAGATCGGACGGCGTGTACATCGCCGCGAAGTCTGACACGGCCGCCCGCGGGCCCCGGCCACCAGCATCCCGACACGCCGACAGCCGCAGGGCTCGTGAGTGGCTATGACGGTTCTAACCGGCATAAACACTCACGAGTCCTTCAGCGGCGCGGGGGTAGCGGGACCACGTCGAGGTCCCGGGCCACGTGGATCTCGCCGCCGAAGACCTTCGCGGCCTCGCGTCCCGCGCGCAGGCGAACGCGCCCGGGCACAGCCGGGTGTCCATCACGAACGCGAAGACCTGGCCCGGCCGCGGCCAGCGCGGCGGGCAGCATGCGGACGCCGTCGGGCTCGGCGAAGCGGTAGCCGTAGCAGTCGATGCGGTGGTCGAGGGCGTGCGCCGACAGCGGGCCGTCCAACGGGCCGTCACCGGTCACCGGCAGCTCGACCAGCTCCGCGCGCTCGTGGAACGACGTCGAGTGCCGCAGCCGGTCGAAGTACACCTGACCGGACGCCGGGTAGTGGCAGCGCACGGGGTGCGCGACGGCGTCCATCGAGAAGCGCTGGATGACCCCGGCCAGGCCGAGGCTGTGGTCGCCGTGGAAGTGGGTCACGCAGACCCTGGTCAGCGCGCTCGCGGCCACGCCCGCGTGGATCATCTGCCGCTGCGTGCCCTCGCCGGGGTCGAAGAGCACCCCCTCGCCGTCGAACCGCAGGAGGTAGCCGTTGTGGTTGCGGTGCCGCGTCGGCGTCTGGCTGGCCGAGCCGAGCACCACGAGCTCGCGCCGTGACATCCCGGCATCTTCCCCCGGGCTCGCCCGGCCCGCCACGGAATTGATCTTGGAAGCACAACGGCCGCCCGGTGTTTATTCCGGGCGGCCATCATGATCGAAATTGCGGTGCGAATACGAGCGGATACGAAAAGTGACCGCTCGCGCAATTATTGTTAAATCCGCACTACCGATTCCTTAATACCCAGTACTTCCCGATACCAATACGCGGCTTCGGCCAGCCGGGCGGTCAGGCCCGGCCCCGGGGACTCGCCGGTGCGGGCCCAGACGCGGCTGCTCTCGTACCAGTGATCCCGCGTGAGCAGGGAGTACTGGTGCTCGCTCAGCCAGGCCAGCGCGGCGCGGGTGCGGGCGCGGTGCTCGTCGAGCCGCAGGTCAGCCGCGGGAACCGGCAGGTCGAGCGCCTCGCAGACCGACGTGAGCAGGCTCCGCACCCGCACCGGGCGCGGGTCGGCCGCGTGGAACACCTCACCGGGCCGCCCCAGCCCCGGGTCCAGCGCGAACGCGGCGATGACCTTGGCCAGGTCGCCGACCGCGATCACCGACGTGCGCGCCGAACCGCCCTCGACCCAGGCCGGGACCGCGCGCAGCCACCGCACCAGCGTGGGGACCACATGCCGGTCCCCCGCGCCGTACACGAGGTGCGGCCGCAGGACGACCCCGCCCGCCGCCCGGACCAGCCGCTCGGCCGCCAGCCTGCTCCGGCTGGTGGCCGACGCCGGGTCCGTGACCAGCGCCGACGCCCCACTCGGTGACCAGTAGCCGGTGACCGGCACCGACGCCCCACCCGCCGACGAGCCGCCGGCGAGCGGGCCGGTGACCAGCGCCAGCTCCCCGCCCGGCGACGAGCAGCCGCCGAGCGGGCCGGTGACCAGCGCCGATCCACCCCCGGCGGCCACTGCGCCGTCCGGCAGCCGCACCGATTCGACGGCCCCGCGGTGGTCGCCGTCGCGGTAGACGGCGCAGGTGCTCAGGTAGAGCGGGCGCCGGACGCCGGCGCGGTGGGCCTCGGCCAGCATGTTCCGGGTGCCGTCTTCGTTGACGGCGGTGCACAGCGCGGCGTCGTCGCCGATGTGGGACGCCAGGTGCACCAGGGTGGTGATCCCGGTGCACGCGCCGGCCAGGCCGGTGGCGGAGGTGAGGTCACCGCGCCACTCGGCCACGCCCGCGTCGGCCATCCACGCCGGCATCGGGCGCCGGACGAGCACGCGCAGCCGCGCCCCCGCCCCGCGTCCCACCAGCTCGCGCACCACGGCCGCGCCGATGAAGCCGCTCGCGCCCGTGACCAGGATGTCCGTCTTACTGTCCGCCCCCAGGCCGGCAGTCATGACAAGCGCATCGCCAGCGTGCCGACGGCGGCGGTGGTCCCGTTCTGCTCGAACACCACACGCACCACGCGGGCCCCGTCCGCGGCCGCCTCGAGCTCTTCCGCGGTGATCAGGCAGTCGGCGTCGAACTCCACGTACGACTCGTAATCGAACTCGGCCCGCACGGGCAGCGCGGCCGGGTCGCCGACCTTCAGCAACGCCGCCTGCCGGGCGGCCTCGGCCAGCACCATGGCCGGAATGTGGTCCACCACGTGGTCGAACAGCACCGCGTGGTCCGGGTCGAACCGCAGGGCCAGCACGCCGGGCACCGACGTCTCCCCGACCAGTACGTCCTCCGCCGAGTCCCGGCCGACCAGCGCCGGCTCGACCGGGGACGGCATGCTCGCCTGGAACGGCGTCGCGGCGAAGTGCTCGCCCCGGACCCGCCGGTAGACGGCCGAAGACACGCAGCGCCAGCGGTCCGACGCGGTGCCGATGTGGCGGCCGTCGCGGAAGCAGTCGAAGTCGAAGCGCATCCCGGCGACGTTCTTGCCGCGCAGCCGGACGTCGCGCGCGGTGGCCCGCAGGACCACGTCCACCGGCCGGCCCACGGTGGCCAGCCCCTCCTGACTGACCTCGTAGGCCTTCCAATCGGACAGGAAGCTGTGCCCCATCGGGACGCCGTAGCCGCGGTGCGCGATCAGCAGACCGGCCTGCCGGACCGTCTCGGCGTACAGCAGCGGGTCGTGCGAAGCCGGTGTCAGCGGCCCGAAGAAGCTGTGCCGGCGCGGCCACTGCGCGCCGATCTCGAAGCAGCCCTCGCCGAGGATGTTCAGATCAGTGACGAAGACCTCCGAGACGGCCGCGCGGTGAACGAGATTGCGCGGGATCGTCTGCTGGAAATCCATCGACCGTCCCGGCGGGTGTTCGTCACCGGTAGTGGCCAATTGTGTGCGGACAGGATGGGTCAATGTGCCGACCATGTCGGTCCTCCCAGAAAGGCTTTCCCCAGTTTCCCCAGTACCTCTCAATTTGTAGCCGAATCGGACGCGCAAAACCATACCTACCTACCGGTTTTTTTCTCTGGCTCTTCCCGCCCGGTCGTCGTAGACTGTTCACTTAACGTCGGGGGCGACGCCCCCGGCCCGGATCCCCGAAGCACGGAAGGAGCTGGACGTGGCTCGCCAGGAACGCGCGGAGCAGACTCGCAAGGCCATCCTCGAAGCAGCGGCCTCCCGGTTCGACGCGGTCGGCTTCCTCGGCGCGAGCCTGTCGGACATCCTCGCCGAGGCCGGGGTCACCAAGGGCGCGCTGTACTTCCACTTCAAGTCCAAAGAGGACCTCGCCGAGGCGCTCATCCAGGAGCAGTTCGGCGTGCTGGACGGCGTGCCGGCCATGGACGACCCGGGCCTGCAGACGGTGATCGACTGGTCCCACGACGTCGCGGCAGGGCTGCAGTACGACGTCCGGGTACGGGCGGGCATCCGGCTCGTCATCGAGCAGGGCACGTTCGTCACCCCGGCCGGCAACGCCTACAAGCAGTGGATCGACACGCTGCACGGCTGCCTGCTCGCGGCCCGGGCGGCGGGCGACCTCCGCAAGGAGGTCAACCCGTACGACCTCGCCCAGTTCGTGGTCGCCTCGTTCACCGGGATCCAGCTCAGCTCGCAGGTGCTGACCGGCCGGGCGGACCTGCTCGAGCGCGTGGACTTCATGTGGCACACGATCCTCAGCTCCGTGGTGCCCCCGCGGCGGCTGCACAAGTTCCGCACGGCCCAGACGGCGGCGAGCACTCCCGCCTGAGCGACCGGAGCCGGGGTGTGAACCCGCCCGGCCGCTGGGGAGGGCCGCGGGCTCAGCTGCGAACGACCAGCGCCATAACCGGCTCAGCCGCGAACCACCAGCAGCACAACCAGCTCAGCCGCGAACGCCCGGCGGCACGGCCAGCTCAGCCGCGAGCCACCCGCGCCGCAATCGGCTCAGCCGCGAGCCACCAGCTCGGCCGCGAACCACCCGCGCCACAACCAGCTCAGCCACGAACGCCCGGCGCCACAACGGAAAGCCACGCGGGCGAGGCCGGATCGATCAGCCGCCACAGCTCGGTCAGGGTGCGGGCCAGGTCGACGTCCGGGCCGATCGTCCCGCTGGCGACCACCGACTCCAGCCCCACGCAGGTGACGACCAGCAGCAGGGCGACGGTGTCCGGCGGCACGTCGCCGGCCAGCTCGCCCGCCGCGCGCGCGTCGGCCACGTACTGGCGGACCTGGCCGAACCAGGCTCGCGAGAACACCACGTACCGCTCGTCCTTCGAGCCCATCTCCCGGGTCAGCCGGAAGCTGGCGCCGACCTTCGGCTCGGTCTCGAGCCAGCCCATCAGCGCGTGGCCGAGCACCGCGAGCCGCCGCAGCGCGGGCAGCGAAGCCCGCGCCTGGTGTTCGACGTGCTCGTTCAGGACCGCGACGGCGACCTGCTGGACCTCGTCGCAGATCTCGTCCTTCGAGGAGAAGTGGAAGTACAGGCCGCCCTTGGTGATGCCGGCCTCGCGCGCGATGTCCACCATGCTGGTGGCCGCGTAACCGTCACGGTGCAGCAGCACGGCCGCGGCGTCCAGCAAGAGGAGCCGGGTCTGCTCCGCGCGCGCCTGCTTGGTCACCGTCGTTCCCATCTCCTCGGACCGGCCGGCCCGGGGCACACCCGTGGACGGCTCAGTCCTGCCAAGATTACATACCAACCGCCCGGTTTACAAGAAGACGGCGGCGAAATACCAGCCGCGACCAGCCTCCGCGCGAGGTGCGGCGAGCAAACAGACCGACCTCCCGGTTTCGTATTGAAAACCGACCTCCCGGTTTGGTACGCTGCGACGGTGGGACCAGTCACACGGCCGGCGAGTTGGGGGCGCTGGGGGCGCCGCCGGCCAGGTCCCCGCCTACGCGGACACCGGAGGGCACTCATGATGAACTACGAAATACTCGGGCAGATCAGAGTCAGCGGCCGTCCCGGTGTCAGCGCGCCACGGGCCCGCAAGATCGAGACGCTGCTGGCGGCTCTGCTGGCCAAGAACAACCAGGTGGTGACCACCGAGCACCTGATCGGCGAGATCTGGGGCGAGAACCCGCCGGCGCGGGCCAGCGCGGCGCTGTACGTCTACGTCTCGCAGCTGCGGAAGCTGTTGCGCGGCACCGGCGAGGCCGACGAGAGCCCGGTGGTCACGAGCCCTCGCGGCTACTCGCTGCACGTCGGCATCGACGAGCTGGACGCCGACCGCTTCACCCGCCTGTACCAGGAAGGCCGCGCCCTGCACTGGGACCGCAGCTACGGCCAGGCGGCCACGGTGCTGCGCCGGGCGGCGGACCTCTGGCGGGGCGAGGCCTTCGGCGGCTTCACCGACTCCCCCGACGTCCAGGCCTACGCCACGCTGCTCGAAGAGAGCCGGCTGGAGTGCCTGGAGCTGCTGATGGAGACCGAGCTGCTGATCGGGCGGCACCGCGAGGTGGTCGGGCAGCTCTCCGCGCTGGCGAAGGAGCACACGCTGCGCGAGACCTTCTACGAGTACCTGATGACCGCGCTCCTGCGGTCGAACCGGCGGGCCGAAGCGCTGGAGACGTTCGCCTCCGCCCGGCAGAACCTGGTGCAGCAGCTGGGCATCGAACCCGGCAGCTCGCTGCGGAAGCTGCACCACAGCATCCTCGTCGGCGAGCTGTCGGACGCGGTTTGACACAACCGCGATACCCACGGCCCGGCCCCTCCGCCACCAGCGGAGGGCCGGGCCGTTTTCGTTGCGAGGTGCCCTGAAGGCCACCATGAGGGCATAGAAGTCCCTCATGGTGGCCTTCAGGGCATCTGCGGGCAAGCAGGCGCGAGTCAGCTGCGGAACACCGACACCACGGGGCCGCCGCACTCGATCGGCTCGCCGTACCAGCCGCCCCAACGGCTGTCGAGCGCCAGGTCGGCCAGCTCCGCCATCAGGTCCAGCTCGGCGGGCCAGACGTACCGCACCGGCACCTTCGCCCCGGTGAGCAGGACGGTCTGGCGGATGCTGTCGACGCCGGCCACCCACACGTCCGCGACCCAGCGCTCCGGGTCCGGCTGCTGTCCCTGCACCACCAGCGCGCCGCCGGGCCGCAGCAGCCGGCTCAGGCGCTGGACGAGGCGAAGTTGTTCGCGCTGCACGGAAAACCGGGTGAGAGCGTCGGCGGGCACGTACACGACGTCGTACCGCAGGCCGGTCGGCAGGCCGTGGTCGAGATCCGCGGTGGTGACCGGGTAGCCCTCCCCGGCCATCGCGTCGGCGACCGAGCCGCCGCCCAGTGCCAGCACCCGGCCGCCCTGGCGGGCCACGCGGTCGGCGATCTCGGCCAGGAACGCCACGGCGCCCGCGGGGTCGTCGGCCAGCGGGGCCAGCCACGCGTCGAGCACGTCGGCCGGCTTCTCGTCGATGCGGGTCGGCATCACGCCACCTCACTTCACGGAACTGGTCTTCTCTTCACGAAGCCCCTTGGTCACCCAGAGTGCTCCAGCGACCTAAAGTCGACCTTGTCCGCGAACGGCAAAGGGCGGCCCGCGCGTGGCGGGCCGCCCTTCCGCAGCTATGCCGAGCGGTCAGCCGTTGGAACGCTGGTGGAACTTGCGCACCGATCCGAACGCGGCGAGCGCCGTGATGGCCACCCACCAGGCCAGCGCGAGCCAGCCCGTGGAGCCGAGCGCCGTGCCGTTCATCAGCGCGCGGACCGCGTCGACCATCACCGTCACCGGCTGGTTGTCGATGATGACGCGGAGCACGCCGGGCATCGACGCCGTCGGCACCAGCGCGCTGGTGGCGTAGGGGACGAAGACCATGATCGTGCCGAGGCCGCTCGCGCCCTCGACGGTCTTGGCGATCGAGCCCAGCAGCGTGGCGAGCCAGAAGATGCCCGCGGCGAACAGCACCAGCAGGCCGATCGCGCCGAGCCAGCCGAGCACGCCGCCGCCGGGGCGGAAGCCGATCGCGAGGCCGATCGCGACCATCACCACCAGCGAGACCAGGCTGCGGAACACACCGGCGACCACGTGGCCGACCAGCACGGCCGGGCCCGCCATCGGCATGGAGCGGAAGCGTTCCACCAGCCCGTTGGTGAGGTCGGAGGCGACGCCGACCACGGTGGCGGTGGCGTTGAAGCCGATGCTCACCACGATCAGGCCGGGCACCAGGTAGTCCACGTAGGCGATACCGGGCACGTTGATGGCGCCGCCGAACATGAAGCGGAACAACAGGAGCAGCACGATCGGCAACGACACCGCCTGCAGCAGCATCTCGGGGTTGCGGGTGATGTGCTTGACGTTGCGGCCGATCAGCACCCGGCAGTCGGACAGCGCCAGCGCGATCGAGGATCGGGGATCCGGCGTGTCGGGGATCTGCTTCCCCACGGTCTTCGCGGACAGGGTCTGGGTCATCGCTTCTCTCCCGCGGTTCCGGTAAGCGTGGTGAAGACGTCGTCCAGCGTGGGCTCGGACAGCTCCACCCCGGTGGTCTCCAGGCCGGCGTCGGCGACCTGGTTGAGCACCCGCCGGACCTCGGCCGGCTGGTCGATGGCGACGCTGACGGCGGTGTCCAGCAGCACGCCGCCGGCCACCTGGTGCGCACGAGCGGCCTCGGCGGCCGTCGCGAACTCGAGCTTCAGCCGTTCGGAGCCGACCTTGCGCTTGAGCTCCGCCGCGGTGCCTTCGGCGACCACGCGGCCCTTGTCGATGACCGCGATCCGGTCGGCCAGCTGGTCGGCCTCCTCGAGGTACTGCGTGGTGAGCAGGATCGTGGTGCCGCCGTCGAGCAGCTCGCGGATCGTCTCCCACATCGCCGAGCGGCTGCGCGGGTCGAGGCCCGTGGTGGGCTCGTCCAGGAACAGCACCGACGGCGCGGTGATCAGGCTGATCGCCAGGTCGAGCCGGCGGCGCATGCCGCCGGAGTAGGTCTTGACCTGCCGGTCGGCCGCGTCCACCAGGTCGAACTGCGCGAGCAGCTCGACCGCCCTGGTCTTGACCGAACCGGCGGGCAGGTGGAACAGGCGCGCCATCATCTCCAGGTTCTCGCGGCCGGTGAGCAGCTCGTCGACGGCCGTGTCCTGGCCGGTCAGCCCGATCTGCTCGCGCACCTTCCGCTTGCGCCCGGCGACGTCGAAACCGTTGACGGTCACGGTGCCGCTGTCGGCGTCCAGGAGGGTGCTGAGAATCCGCACCGTCGTGGTCTTGCCGGCGCCGTTGGGGCCGAGCAGCGCGAACATCGTGCCGCGCTCCACGCTCAGGTCGACGCCCTCCAGGACGTCGACGTCCCCGTAGGACTTGCGCAGCCCCCGTGCTTCGATCGCATAGCCGGTGACCATCGGTGTACCTCTCCTCGTTCGGGTCAAGATCGGTAACGAACTTCTCGCGTCGGGAAACCGGCAAGGAGCCCGGAAACTGTCCGTACCAGTGGGCCGAACCCGGTGCGGGCCCGGCAATAGTGGCCGGGTTAAGCGGTTTTAGGGGTCGACCGCCTGCGGCTGTCGTGCCGTTGCGCCCCAATGTGGCGTTCGGTGCGTCTGACGCACCGAACGCCACATTGGGTGCGTTCAACGCAACCAAGGCGGGGGCGGAGCAGGCTAATCGTCGTCGCCACCGCCGATCGCCATGCTGATCAGGGCGTCGGCGTCGAGATCGTCGATCGTGGCCGCCTCCACGGCCTCCGGTTCCGGGCCGGTGTCTTCCGGCAGACGGACGCCGGCCAGCTCCAGCAGGCCGTCCAGGAGCCCGGCGGAACGCAGCTGCTCCAGCGAGAGCCCCGCCAGTGCGTCGCGAACTCCTTGCTCGGTAACGGTTCCAGTCGTCTCGGCGACCGGCTCCGGGGCCAGCTCGCCGACCAGGTGCCCGGCCAGGATCCGCGGGGTCGGGTAGTCGAAGATCAGGCTGACGGGAAGTTTCAGCCCGGTGACGAGGCTGAGCTTGTTCCGGAACCCGGTCGCCGACAGGGAGTCGAACCCGACCTCGTTGAACGAGCGGTCCGGCTCCACCGCCTCCGGCCCGGCGTGGCCGAGCAGCGCGGCGGCATGCGTCCGCACCAGGGTGAGCACGGTCGGGACGCGCTTGTTCACCGGCAGCCCGCCCAGCTTCTGCGCGAGCGACTCGGTTTCCTCCGCCGCGTCCTGGGCCGCGCGACGGCCCGGGGTGCCCGCCAGGCCGCGCAGCACGGCCGGGAGGTCGTCGTCGCCCGTGCCCGCCAGTACCCGGGTGTCGAGCGCGATCGGCACCAGGAGTGCCTCGGCCGAGCCCGTCGCCGAGTCCAGCAGCCGCAGGCCGTCCTCAGTGGACAGTGCGGTGATGCCGGTCTCGTTGATCCGGTGCGTGTCGGTGTCCTCCAGCGCCTTGCCCATACCGTCGGCCCACAGGCCCCACGCGAGTGACGTGCCTGCCAGCCCCTCGGCCCGGCGGCGGGCCGCCAGCGCGTCGAGGAAGGCGTTCGCCGCGGCGTAACTGCCCTGGCCCGGCGCGCCGAGCACCCCGGCGGCCGAGGAGAACAGCACAAACGCCGTGAGGTCCGCTTCACGGGTCAGCTCGTGCAGGGTGAGCGCCGCGTCGGCCTTGGGCCGGAGCACGGTGTCCAGCCGATCGGGGGTCAGCGACGTCAGCACGCCGTCGTCGAGCACACCGGCGGCGTGCACCACACCGCGCAGCGGCGCGTCCGGGGAAACCTGCGCCAGCAGAGTCGCTGCCGCTTCCCGGTCGGCCACATCGCAGGCGGCCAGCGTGACTTCGGCGCCGAGCCCGATCAGCTCGTCCCGCAGCTCCGCCGCCCCCGGGGCGTCGGCCCCGCGCCGGCTGGCGAGCAGCAGGTGCCGCACGCCGTGCTCGGTGACCAGGTGCCGGGCGACGGCGCCGCCCAGTGCCCCGGTGGCGCCGGTGACGAGCACCGTGCCCTCGGCGTCCCAGACCGGGGCCCCCGCCGCGTCGGCCGCCCGTGCCAGGCGCGGCACCAGCACCGTGCCGGAGCGCAGGGCCACCTGCGGCTCGTCCGACGCCGACACCGCGGCCAGCGTGCGGCCGGTCGGGGTGCCCGCGCCGAGGTCGACGAGCGCGATGCGGCCCGGGTGCTCGGCCTGCGCCGAGCGCACCAAACCGGCCACCGCGGCACCGACCGGGTCGGGGTTCTCCTCCGCCTCCGTGGCCACCGCACCGCGGGTCACGACGAGCAGCGAGCCTTCGGGCCGGGCCAGGAATTCCTGCAGCAGAACCAGAACCCGGTGCAGCTCGGTGTGCACGTCGTCACCGCCCGCAGGCAGCACGAGCAGGCCACTGGCCCCGGCGAAGTCGGCCGAAGCCTTCGCGCCCAGCGCGCCGGTGAGGCCGAACGGGTCGGCACCCACCACGGTCCAGTCGGTGACCTCCGCGACGGCGTCGAGGTCGGTCTGCTCCCAGGCGACCCGGAACAGCTGGTCTCCGCCGCCCGTCACGACCGGCTGCGGCACCGCGGACATCGGCCGCAGCAGCAGCGAGCCCACCGAAGCGACCGGCGCGCCGGCCCCGTCCGCGATGTCCAGCGCCACCGCGCCGGTGCCGACCGGCCGGACGTGCACCCGCAGGGTCGTCGCCCCCACCGCGTGCAGCCGGACGCCCTCCCAGGCGAACGGCAGCGCCGGCTCGTCCCCGGCCGCACCGGAGACGCCGATCGTGTGCAGCGCCGCGTCGAGCACCGCCGGGTGGATACCGTAACGGTCCACATCGGACACCGAGGCCGGGAGCTGGATCTCGGCGAAGGCCTCACCGTCGCGCTTCCAGGCGGCGGCAAGACCGCGGAACGCGGGCCCGTACGCCAGGCCGTCGGCGGCCAGCTCCTCGTACGTGCCTTCGAGCCGCACCTGCTCGGCACCCGCGGGCGGCCAGGCGGCGAGGTCGAACTTCTCCGCCTTGCCCGCCTTCGCCAGCCGTCCGGTGGCGTGCCGCGTCCACGGAACGCCGTCGGCCGCGCCCTCCGGCCGCGAGTGCACGCTGAACGTCCGGTCGCCGTCCGCCGTGGCCGCGCCGACCGCGAACTGCACCCGCACGCCGGAGCGCTCGGGCAGGACCAGCGGGTACTCCAGGGTCAGCTCCTCCAGGCGCGGGCAGCCGGCCTCGTCACCGGCGCGGATCGCCATCTCGACGAACCCGGTGCCGGGGAACAGGATCGAGCCGCCGACGACGTGGTCGGCCAGCCACGGGTGCGTGCCGACCGACAGCCGCCCGGTGAACAGCAGCCCGTCGGCGTCGGCCAGGTCCAGGACCGAGCCCAGCAGCGGGTGGTCCTCCTGGCCGGGCGCGGTCGCGGTGCTCTCCAGCCAGTAGCGGCTGCGCTGGAACGGGTAGGTCGGCAGCCCGACCGGACGGGCGCCGGTCGGCTCGTACACCGCGGCCCAGTCGACGTTGACGCCGCTGACGTGCAGCTGCGCGACGCCGGTCAGCGCGGCCACCGCCTCGTCCTGCTCCTTGTGCAGCAACGAAGCGAGCACCAGTCCTTCGGGACGCTCGTCGAGGCAGCCGTCGGCCATCGCCGTGAGTGTGGTGTCCGGGCCCAGCTCCAGGAAGCGGGTGACGCCGTCGGCCGCGGCGCGGGTGACCGCGTCGAGGAACCGGACGCCTGCACGCACCTGCCCCACCCAGTACTCCGGTGACGTCAGCTCGGCGGGCTCACCGGTGACGGTGGAGAGCACCGGGATCCGCGGCTCGGCGTAGGTGAGCCCTTCCGCGATGGCGCGGAACTCCGCCAGCATCGGGTCCATCAGCCGCGAGTGGAACGCGTGCGAGACGCGGAGTTGCTTGGTGCGCTCGAACTTCGCGGCCACCGCGGCCACCGCGTCGGCCGTACCCGAGATCACCACGGCACTCGGGCCGTTCACGGCGGCGATGTCCACGGTGTCACCGGCGGCTTCGAGCACGGCCTCCGGTGTCGCGTCGATCGCGACCATCCCGCCACCCGTGGGGAGCGCCTGCATCAGCGCGCCGCGGGCGACGACCAGCTTCGCCGCGTCGGCCAGCGAGAGCACCCCGGCACAGTGGGCCGCGGCGACCTCGCCGATCGAGTGCCCGGCCAGCACGTCGGGCTTGACGCCCCACGACCGGGCCAGGCGGAACAGCGCGACCTCCAGCGCGAACAGCGCGGGCTGGGTGTAACGCGTCTCGCCCAGTTCCTCGCCGCCGTTGATGATCTCGCGGATCGGCCGGTCGAGGTGCGTGTCGACAGCAGCGCAAGCCTCGTCGTACGCCGTGGCGAACACCGGGAACTGCTCCGCGAGCCGCGAACCCATCCCGGCGCGCTGCGAACCCTGGCCGGCGAACAGGAACGCCGTGCGCCCGCTCCCGGTGGCGATCCCGCTGACGACGCCGCGTGCCTCCTCCTCGTCCACCAGTGCCGCGAGGCCGCGGACGAACTGCGGCGAGCGGCTGCCGATCAGCACGGCCCGGCGGTCGAACGCGCCGCGGGTGGTGGCCAGCGAGAGGCCGATGTCCGCGAGGCTGCCGTCCGGCTCTTCGTCCACATAGGACATGATCTGCTCGGCCTGTGCCCGCAGGGCCGCGGCGCCGCGGCCGGAGACCGGCCAGGCGACCGGGCCGTCGTGCTCGGGCACCCCGCCGCTGACGACCTCGCGGCGGTCGCCTTCCTCCAGGATCACGTGGGCGTTGGTGCCGCTCACGCCGAAGGACGAGATGCCGGCCCGGCGGGTGTGCCCGTTGGGCAGCCACTTGACCGGCTCGGCCAGCACCCGGACCGCGCCCGAAGACCAGTCGATCTCGGTGGACGGGCGGCCGACGTGCAGCGTCGCGGGCAGCTCGCCCTGGCGCATCGCCATCACCATCTTGATCACCCCGGCCGCGCCGGCCGCGGCCTGGGTGTGGCCGATGTTCGACTTGACCGAGCCGATCCACAGCGGACGGTCCGCCGCGATCTCCTTGCCATAGGTGGCCAGCAGCGCCTGGACTTCGATCGGGTCGCCCAGTTTGGTGCCCGTGCCGTGCGCCTCGACAGCGTCCACATCGGACGCGGTCAGGCCGGCGTCGGCCAGCGCCGCGCGGATCACGCGCTGCTGGGCCGGGCCGTTGGGCGCGGTGAGGCCGTTGGACGTGCCGTCCTGGTTGACCGCGCTGCCCTTGAGCACCGCGAGCACCGGGTGGCCGAGGCGGCGGGCCTCGGACAGGCGTTCCAGCACGACCACGCCGGCGCCCTCGGACCAGGTGGTGCCGTCGGCGTCGTCGGAGAACACCTTGCACCGCCCGTCGGCCGCGAGGCCCTGCTGGCGGCTGAACTCGACAAACGTCTCCGGCGTCGCCATCACGGTGACGCCGCCGGCCAGCGCCAGCGTGCAGTCCCCGCTGCGCAGCGCCTGTGCGGCCATGTGCATCGCGACCAGCGAAGACGAGCAGGCGGTGTCCACGCTGACCGCGGGGCCTTCCAGCCCGAGCGTGTAGGACACCCGGCCGGTGACGATCGAGCCGGCGCTGCTCGCGCCCAGGTAGTCGTGGTACTGGACGCCCGCGTAAACGCCGGTCGGGCTGCCCTTGAGCGAGGCCGGGTCGATCCCGGCGCGCTCCAGCGCCTCCCAGCACGACTCGAGCAGCAGCCGCTGCTGCGGGTCGATCATCGGGGCTTCCTTGGGCGAGATGCCGAAGAAGGACGGGTCGAAGTCGCCGGCGTCGTAAACGAAACCGCCGCAGGCGACGTAAGTGGTGCCGGGCCGGCGGCCGCTCGGGTCGAGCAGGCCGTCGATGTCCCAGCCGCGGTCGGCCGGGAAGTCGCCGATGGCCTCGCGACCCTCGGCGACCAGCTCCCACAGCTGCTCCGGCGAGGTGACCCCGCCCGGCAGCCGGCAGGCCATGCCGACGATCGCGATCGGCTCGTCCGTCAAGGCCCCCTTACCCGCGTTGGACGCGGGTAAGGAGTCCTTGACGTCATTGAACCCAGCCAGTTCGAAAAGCAGGTGGGCCGCCAAAGCCGACGGGGTCGGGTGGTCGAAGATCAGCGTCGCGGGCAGCCGCTGGCCGGTGGCCGAGGTGAGCCCGTTGCGCAGTTCGATCGCGGTGAGCGAATCGAAGCCGAGCGACTGGAACTGGGCCGACGGCTCGATCTCGTGCGCACCGCTGTACCCGAGCACGGTGGCGGCGTGGCCGCGCACCAGCTCCAGCACGGCGTCGCCGCGGTCCGCCTCGGGCAGGCCCAGCAGCCGCGCCGCGAACGAGTCTTCGGCCGCCGTGGCCGCACCGGCGGCGACCCGTCGCCCGGCCCGGCCGACCAGCTCTTCCAGGGTCTTCGGGATCCGGTCGAGCCGGCGCAGCGTGGGCAGGTCCAGCTTCGCCGGGACCACGGTGGCCTGCCGGACGACCAGCGCCCGGTCGAACAGCGCCAGTCCCTCCACAGTGGACAGCGGAACGACGCCGCTCGCCGCGAGCCGCGTGACCTCCTCGGCCGAGAGCGTGCCGCCCATGCCGCCGACCTCGCCCCACAGGCCCCAGCCCAGGGACAGCCCGGGCAGGCCATGGGCGACGCGGTGCGCGGCGAGGGCGTCGAGGAACGCGTTCGCGGCGGCGTAGCTGCCCTGTCCGGGCGCGCCGAGCACGCCGGAAACCGAGGAGAACAGCACAAACGCCGAGAGCGCGGTGTCGCGGGTCAGCTCGTGCAGGTTCAGCGCGCCGTCGACCTTGGGCCGCAGCACGGAGTCGACGCGCTCGGGCGTGAGCGCGGTGACCACCCCGTCGTCGAGCACCCCGGCGGCGTGGACCACCGCGGTGAGCGGGTGCTCCGCCGGGATCGTGGCCAGGACCGCGGCGAGCGCGGCGCGGTCGGCGACGTCGCACTGCGCGACCTCGACCGCCACCCCCAGCTCACCGATTTCGGTGGCCAGCCGCGTCAGCTCCGGCGTGCCCCGACGGCTCAGCAGCAGCAGGCGGCGCACGTTGTGCTCGGTGACCAGGTGCCACGCGAGCTTGCCGCCCAGCGCACCGGACGCACCGGTGACCAGCACGGTGCCGTGCGGGCAGAAGTACGCCGGCTCAGTCTCCGGCGCCGCGCGGACCAGCCGAGGCGCGAGGAGCACCCCGAGGCGGACCGCGGCCTGTGCCTCACCGGCGGCGAGCACCTGCGGCAGCACATCTTCAGCGACCGCTTCCGAATCGAGATCCAGCAGCACAAAGGCGTCCGGGTTCTCTTCCTGCGCCGAGCGCACGAGACCCCAGGCGGCGGACGCGGCCAGGTCGGTCACGTCGGCACCGCCCACCGAGACCGCGCCGCGGGTGACGACGACCAGGCGCGCGTCATCGGCGTGGCCGGTAGCCAGCCACTCCTGCAGCTTGGCGAGCACGCGGTGAGTCAGCGAGTGCGTCTCCTCCGCGCTACCGGCCTTTCCGGTGCAGTCGAGGACCTCGACGTTCGAAGTGTCCACAGTGGTCTCCGAGACCACGGTCCGAGCCCATTCGACGCGGTACAGCGGCGGACCGGCTTCAACCGCGACCGGTGTGGTGAACGCGCGGAACACGGTCTCCGCCACGGTCGCGACGGGCGCACCGGTGGCGTCGGCCAGCGTGATCTCGAAACCGTCACTGGTGGTCGGCGCGAACCGCACCCGCAGCGCGGACGCGCCGGTGGCGTGCAGCTCGACCCCGGTCCAGCAGAACGGGACCAGGCCGACGCCGCCGTCGCCACCACCCGCGACCCGCAGGGCGTGGGTGCAGGCGTCGAGCGCGGCCGGGTGCAGGCCGAAGCGCTCGGCCTCGCTGTCCTCGGGCAGCGCGACCTCGGCGAATATCTCGCGGCCCCGGCTCCACACCGCGCGCAGCGAGCGGAACAGCGGGCCGTAGCTGAGGCCGGTGTCGGCGAAGTCGTCGTACAGGCCGTCGATCGTGACCGGCTCGGCCCCGGCCGGCGGCCACTCGGTCAGCGCGGAGCCGCCGCGGTGCGACTGCGGCGCCACCGTGCCGGTGGCGTGCGAGGTCCACTCATCCGCTTCGTCCTCCAGTCGCGAGTGGACGGTCACGGCGCGGAGGCCGTCGTCACCCGCGGCGCCGACGGTCACCTGCACCTGCACCCCGCCCCGGTCCGGGACGACCAGCGGGCTGCCCAGCGTCAGCTCTTCGATCCGGCCGGCGCCGACCTGGTCGCCGGCGCGGACCACCAGTTCCAGGAACGCGGTGCCGGGCACGGTGACGACGTCGCCGAGCCGGTGCTCGGCCAGCCACGCGTGCGTCTCGACCGACAGCCGGCCGGTGAGCACCACCCCGTCGGTGTCGGCGAGCGCGACCGCGGCACCGAGCAGCGGGTGCCCGGCCGAGGTCAGGCCCGCGGCGGTCATCGCGTCCCGGCTGGCGCGGGCGTCGATCCAGTAACGCTTGCGCTGGAAGGCATACGGCGGCAAGCCGGCCCGCTGGGCGCCACGGCCGGCGAAGACCGCGGCCCAATCCGGCACCAGGCCGCTGACGAACAGTTCGGCGAGCGCGGTCAGCGCGGTGTGGGCCTCCGGCCGGTCCTTGCGCTGCACCGGGATCACCACGGCGCTCTCGGCAATCTGCCGTACCAGGGCCGACAGCACCCCGTCCGGCCCGACCTCGACGAACCGGCCGACCCCGTGGGCGGTCAACGTGGTGATGCCGTCGTGGAACCGGACGGCGGCGCGGACCTGGTCCACCCAGTAGCCCGGGGTGGCCAGGTCGAGCTCCGCGCCGACCGTGGAGACGATCGGGATCACCGGCTGGGCGTACGTCAGCGTCTCGGCCACCGCGCGGAACTCCGCCAGCATCGGCTCCATCAGCGGCGAGTGGAACGCGTGCGAGACCTTCAGCTTCGAGGACTTACGACCCTCGAACTGCGCGACCACAGCGGCGACGGCGTCCTCAGTGCCGGACAGCACCACGGACTCCGGGCCGTTGATCGCCGCGATGCTCACCTCGGCGGTCAGCAGCGGCAAGACCTCGTCCTCGGTCGCCTGCAGCGCGACCATCGCGCCACCACCCATTTCCCCGCCGCCACCCTCAGCGGAGTCACTGCGTGACGCATTCCTGGATCCAGGCAGCGCCTGCATCAGCTTCGCCCGTGCCGCAACGAGTTTCGCGGCGTCGGCCAGCGACAGCACCCCGGCGACGTGCGCGGCCGCCAGCTCGCCGATCGAGTGCCCCAGCAGGAAGTCCGGCTTGATCCCCCACGATTCCAGGAGCCGGAACAGCGCGACCTCGATCGCGAACAACGCGGGCTGGGTGTAACCGGTCTGGTTGATCAGCCGGGGATTGTCGGCCATCACCGTCTTGAGTGGACGGTCCAGCTGCGGGTCCAGCTCGGCGCAGACCTCGTCCAGCGCCTCGGCGAACACCGGGAACGCGGCGGCCAGCTCGGCCCCCATGCCGGGCCGCTGGGCGCCCTGGCCGGAGAACAGGAACGCGGTCTGCCCTTCGACCTGGGTGCCGGTCACCAGACCCGGCCCGTGCTCACCCGCGGCGAGCGCGGCGACGGCGGTCTTCGGATCGTCGGAAAGCACCACTGCGCGGTGCGAAAGCGGCGAACGGGAGGTGGCCAGCGAGAAGCCCAGGTCCAGCGGCGAAACACCGTCCATTTCAGACAACAACCGCGCGGCCTGCGCCTTCAGCGCGGCGGATCCGTGGCCCGCCAGCGGCATCGGCACCGCCACGTCCGCGGGCCAGCTCGGCGCCACCGTCTCCGTGACCTCGGGTGCGGGCGCCTCCTCGACGATGACATGCGCGTTGGTCCCGCTCACGCCGAACGACGAGATCCCGGCCCGGCGCGGGCGGCCGCCCGCCGTCCACTCGCGAGCCGAGCGCAGCAGCTCGACATTGCCCGAAGCCCAGTCGACCTCGGTGGACGGCTCGGTCACGTGCAGCGTCTCGGGCAGCAGCCCGTGGCGCAGGGCCATGACCATCTTGATCACGCCGCCGACCCCGGCCGCGGCTTGGGCGTGGCCGATGTTGGACTTGATCGAGCCCAGCCACAGCGGGGTGCCCGGCCGGTCCTGGCCGTAGGTCGCGAGCAGGGCCTGGGCCTCGATCGGGTCGCCCAGGGTGGTGCCGGTGCCGTGGCCCTCGACCGCGTCCACATCGGACGCCGAGAGCTGCGCGTTCGCCAGCGCCTGCCGGATCACGCGCTGCTGCGAAGGGCCGTTCGGCGCGGTCAGGCCGTTGGACGCGCCGTCGGAGTTCACCGCGGAGCCGCGGACGACCGCCAGGACCTGGTGCCCGTTACGGCGGGCGTCCGAAAGCCGTTCGAGCAGCAGGGTGCCCGCGCCCTCGGCCCAGCCGGTGCCGTCGGCGCTGTCGGAGAAGGCCTTGCAACGGCCGTCGGTGGCCAGGCCGCGCTGGCGGCTGAACGCCAGGAACGGGCCGGGGCGCGACATGACCATGACCCCGCCGGCCAGCGCCAGCGAGCAGTCCCGCTGCCGCAGCGACTGCACGGCCAGGTGCAGCGCGACCAGCGACGAGGAGCAGGCCGAGTCGATCGTGACGGCCGGGCCCTCCAGGCCCAGCGCGTAGGCGATCCGGCCGGAGATGACCGAGCCGGCGTTGCCGGTGCTCAGGTAGTCCTCGACCTCACCGGCGAGCACCGAGGGCGGCAGCTCGTCGTAGTAGTCCTGCCCGCCGCTGCCGATGAACACGCCCACCGGCTGCTTCGCCAGCGAGTGCGGCGCGAGCCCGGCCCGTTCGAAGGTCTCCCACGCCAGCTCCAGCACGAGCCGCTGCTGCGGGTCCATGGCCAGCGCCTCACGCGGCGAGATGCCGAAGAACGGCGCGTCGAACTGGCCCGCGTCGTGGACGAAACCGCCTTCGCTGACGTAACTCGTCCCGGGCGCGTCCGGGTCGGCGTCGAACAGCGTGTCCAGGTTCCAGCCGCGGTCGGCCGGGAAACCGCCGATGGCGTCGCGGCCCTGGGCCACCAGCTCCCAGAGGTCCTCGGGCGAGCGCACGTCACCGGGGTACCGGCAGCCCATCGCGACGATCGCGATCGGCTCGGCCTCGGCGGCCTCGACCGCGCGCAGCCGCTCCCGGGTCTCCTGGAGGTTCGCGGTCACCCGCTTCAGGTAGTCGACCAGCTTGCTTTCGTCAGTCATCTTGGGAACCCTCTTGTCGCTCCGGTGGTCCTGCGGGTGGGCGGCGCTCAGGCGCCTAGCTCGTTGTCGATCAGGGCGAACAGCTCGTCCGTGGTCGCGGCCTCCAGCGCCGCGCCGGCGGTCCCGCCGGCGAGCGTCTGGTGCAGCGTGGTGACCATCGCCTGCAGCCGGGCGACGACGCGGGACCGGTCGATCTCCGCCGCGTCCAGCCCGGCCGCGACGGCCTCCAGCCGGTCCAGCTCGACCTCCAGCGGAACCTCCGCGACGCCCTCGCACAGCTGCGTCCACAGGTGCTCGGCCAGCGCCTGCGGGTTCACGTGGTCGAACGCGACGGTGGCCGGCAGCTTCAGCCCGGTACTGGCGCCGAGCCGGTTACGCAGGTCGACGGCCGTCACCGAGTCGAAGCCCAGTTCCTTGAACGCACGGGCCGCCTCGACCGTCGAACCGGCGTCGTACCCGGCGACCACGGCGACCTGGCCGCGCACCAGCTCCAGCAGCGTCCGCTGCTGCTCGGCCGGGGTGAGCGAAGCCAGCTGCCCCTTGAGGTCGCCGGTCGGCTCGGCCGTGGCCCCGGTGTCGTCCGCGGTCACCTCGGGCAGCCCGCGCAGCAGCGGCCGCGGCCGGGCGAGCTGGTAGACGGGCGCGAACACGGTCCAGTCGATGTCCGCGACCACCAGCTGGCTCTCGTCGTGGTCGAGGGCCTGGCCCAGCGCTTCGGCGGCGAGCCGCGGGTCCATCTCGGCAAGGCCGATGCGGCGTAACAGATCGCTCGCCTCGGCGTCGACCATGCCCCCGCCGCCCCAGGAGCCCCAGGCGACCGCGGTCGCGGTCTTCCCGGCCGCGCGGCGGCGGCGGGCGAGCGCGTCGAGGTAAGCGTTGCTCGCGGCGTACGCGGGCTGGCCCGAAGTGCCCCACACGGCGGCACCCGAGGACATCAGCACAAACGCGTCCAGCTCGGTGTCGCCGAGCAGTTCGTCGAGCAGCGCGGCGCCGGTGACCTTGGCGCGGGTGGCGGCGGCGAACTCGGCCGGCGTGACGTCGGCCAGCAGCGGCTCGGCGGTCAGCACCCCGGCGGCGTGCACGACGGCGGACGGCGGGTGCTCGGCCAGCAGGGCTTCCAGCGCCGTGCGGTTCGAAACATCGCAAGCCGCGACGGTGACCCGGGTGCCGGACAGCTCTTCGACCAGCTCCCGCGCGCCGGGCGCTTCGAGACCGCGGCGGCTGGTGAGCACGAGGTGTTCGGCACCGCGTCCGGCGAGCCAGCGGGCGACGTTCGCGCCGACCGCGCCGGTGCCCCCGGTGACCAGCACTGTGCCCCGCGGCTGCCACGGCTCGGCCGCGGCCCCGGTTCCGGCGAGCGGCGCGCGCACCATGCGCTTGCCGAACACGCCGGACGGCCGGATCGCCACCTGGTCCTCACTGTCCACTCCGGACAGCACCGCGGCCAGCCGGGCCACGTCCTCCGTACCGGTCACGTCGACCAGGCCGCCCCAGGTGCCCGGGCGGTCGAGCGCGGCCACCGTGCCGAGGCCCCACACCGCGGCCGCGGCCGGGTCGGCGTCGGAGAAGGCGTCCACCGCGACGGCGCCACGGGTGACCACCCAAGCGGGCGCGTCGACGGCGATGTCCTGCAACGCCTGGAGCAGCGTGATGGTCGCGGCGACCGGAGTGGTCAGCGCCGGGCCTTCGGGGTGCTCGCGGGTGTCGAGCGCCAGCAGCGACAGCACTCCGTCGAACGGGCGGAGCGTGGTCGCCTCTTCGATCACCTCGGCCAGCTCGGCGCGTCCGGCGGGCGCGATGACCCGCACGACGTCACCCTGTTCCGCGAGCGCTTCGGCCAGGTCCGCCGCTTCGGGCACCCCGGCCGGGAGGATCACGAGCCAAGCGCCCTTGAGTCCACCGGTGACACCCGAGAGCGGGGCCCACGAAACGCGGTACCGCCAGGAGTCCACCGTGGACAGTTCGGTCCGGCGGCCGTGCCACGCGGCCAGCGCCGGAACGACCTCGGCGAGCGGTGCCGCCTCGACGCCGAGCCGGGCCGCGAGTGCGTCGACATCGCCGCCGGTGACGTCCTGCCAGAACTCCTGATCGGCCACTGGCGCGGCGCCAGGCTGCTCGGCGGCGGACTCTTCTTCGTGCCAGAAACGCTTGTGCTGGAACGGATAGGTCGGCAGCTCGACCAGCCGGCCACCAGGCACCAGCGAGGTCCAGCCGGCCGCACCGCCGCGGACCGCGTACTCGGCCATCGACGTCGCGAACCGGACCAGGCCACCCTCGTCGCGGCGCAGGGTGCCGACGACGGCGCCGGCGTGGCCGGTCTCGTCCAGCGTCTCCTGGATGCTCATCGCCAGCACCGGGTGCGGGCTGACCTCGATGAACCGCGTGTAGCCGGCCGCGGCGAGCTTCGCGACGACCGGGGCGAAGCTGACCGTCGTGCGCAGGTTGGTGAACCAGTACCCGGCGTCCACAGTGGATTTTCCGACCGGCTCTTCGTTCACGGTCGAGGTCATCGCGACGTCGCCGAGGCGGGGCTCGATCGGGCCGAGGTCGGCCAGCAGCCGGTCGGACAGGTGCTCGACGTGCGCGGAGTGCGAGGCGTAGTCCACTGGCACCCGCTTGGCACGGAAGCCTTCCGCGACCAGCTCGTCGCGCAGCTGGTCGAGCGCGTCGCCGTCGCCGGAGAGCACAGCCGAGGTCGCGCCGTTGTCGGCGGCGAGGGAGATCCGGCCGTCCCAGGCTTCGAGGCGGGTGCGCAGGTCGGCCGCGGACAGCCCGGCGGCGAGCATCCCGCCGCCCCGGCCGCCCAGCACGTCACCGATCGCCTTGCTGCGCAACGCGACCACCCTGGCACCGTCCTCAAGCGACAGTGCACCCGCGACACTCGCGGCGGCGATCTCGCCCTGCGAGTGGCCGATCACCATGTCCGGCTCCACGCCGTGCGCGCGCCACAGCGCGGCCAGCGAGACCATCACCGCCCACAGCATCGGCTGCACGACGTCCACCCGGTCGGCGGGCGGCGTGCCCGGCTCCCCGCGCAGCACGGCCAGCACCGACCAGTCCACGAACTTCCGCAGCTCCGCGTCGCACTCGGTCAGCCGTTCGGCGAACGCGGGCGACTGCCCGAGCAGCTCGATCGCCATGCCGGTCCACTGCGAGCCCTGGCCGGGGAACACGAACACGGTCTTGCCGCGCACGTCGGCGGTGCCGGTGACCACGTCGGGCCGCGACCCGCCGGCGGCCAGCGCGCGTAAGGCTTCGGCCGCCTGCTCGCTGTCTTCGGCGAGCACCACGGCGCGGTGGTCGAAGGACGCGCGCCCGGCGGCCAGCGTGTACGCGACGTCGTCGAGATTGCCATTGACCTGCGCGGAAAGCTGCGCGGCGGCCTCGGCCAGGGCGGCCGGGGTCTTCGCCGAGAGCGGCAGCGGATACACGGCAGACGCCGAACGCCCGGTTTCCGCGGCTTCCGGCGCCTGTTCCAGAATCACGTGCGAGTTGGTACCGCTGGCGCCGAACGACGACACGGCGGCGCGGCGCGGCCGTGAGACCTCCGGCCAGTCCCGCGGCTCGGTCAGCAGCTCGACCGCGCCCGCGGTCCAGTCGACGTGCGTCGACGGCGTGCCGACGTGCAGCGTGCGCGGCAGCTTCCCGTGCCGCAGCGCCTGCACCATCTTGATCACCCCGGCCACGCCGGCGGCGGCCTGCGGGTGCCCCATGTTCGACTTGATCGAACCGAGCAGCAGCGGCTCACCCGAGGTGCGCTGCCCGTACGTCTCCATCAGCGACTGGGCCTCGATCGGGTCACCCAGCTTGGTGCCGGTGCCGTGCGCCTCGACGGCGTCCACATCGCTCGCGGTAAGCCCGGCGTCGGCCAGCGCCGCCTCGATCACGCGGACCTGCGAAGGTCCGTTCGGGGCGGAGAAGCCGTTGCTGGCGCCGTCCTGGTTCACCGCGGAACCACGCAGCAGCGCGAGGATCTGGTGCCCGTTGCGCCGGGCGTCCGACAGCCGCTCCAGCACGAGGACGCCGACCCCCTCGGCCCACGACGTGCCGTCGGCGTCGTCGGAGAACGATTTGCTGCGCCCGTCGGCGGCGAGTCCGCGGCGGCTGCAGAAGTCCACGAACAGCTCCGGCGTGCCCATCACCGCGACGCCGCTGGCGAGCGCCAGGGTGCAGTCGCCCCGGCGCAGCGCCTGCGCCGCCAGGTGCATCGCGACGAGCGACGACGAGCACGCGGTGTCCACCGACACCGAGGGGCCTTCCAGCCCGAGAGTGTAGGAAACCTGGCCGGAGACGAGACTGCCGTCCGGGCTGCCGCCGCTGTAGTCGTGGTACATCACCCCGGCGTAGACGCCGGTGGGGCTGCCCTTGAGCCGGTGCGGATCGAGCCCGGCGCGCTCGAACGCCTCCCAGGAGGCCTCGAGCAGGATGCGCTGCTGCGGATCGGCCCGGCGCGCGTCGCGCGGGCTGATGCCGAAGAACTCGGCGTCGAAGTCCGGTGCGTCGTAAAGGAAACCGCCGTGGCGCGTGTAGGTCTTGCCGGGACGCTCGGGCGTCGGGTCGTACACGCCCTCGATGTCCCAGCCGCGGTCGGCGGGGAACTCCCCGATCACGTCGCGGCCCCCGTCGACCACCTCCCAGAGGTCTTCCGGCGTCGCGATGCCCCCGGGATAGCGGCAGCTCATGCCGATGATCGCGATGGGCTCGGTGTCCCTGCTCTCCAGCTCGTGCACCCGGTGCCTGGCCTGCGTAAGGTCGGCCATCGCGCGCTTCAGATAGTCGCGGAGCTTGTCCTCGTTCCCCATGGCTTTCCCGTTCATCGAGGTTGTTCGCGATGGTTCGTTACCGGCTGGTGGAGCCCGCCCGGTGTCAAGAGATGCCCAGTTCGTTGTCCAGCACGGCAAAGAGCTCGTCGTCGGTGGCGGCGTCGAAATCGGCCTCCGGCGCGTCGTGGCCGGTGTTCGCGTCGGCCCACTTGCGCACCAGGGCGTCGAGCCGGGCGGTGACCTTCGCGGCCGAGCCGTTGAGCGACCCGGCGGAGCTGAGCGCTGCCTCGAGCCGGTCGATCTCGGCCAGCAGCGGCTCCGCGGCGCCTCGGCCCGGGCCGAGCAGTTCGTGCAGGCGCCGGGCGAGCGCGGCCGGCGTCGGGTGGTCGAACACGATGGTCGCGGTCAGTTTCAGGCCGGTCAGCGCACCGAGCTGGTTGCGCAGCTCCACCGAGGTGAGCGAGTCGAAGCCCATCTCCTGGAAGGCGCGCCCTGGCTCGACCGACGCGGCCGATGTGAACCCGAGCACCGCCGCGACCTGCTCGGACACCACACCCAGGAGGTAGGCCTCGCGCTCGGTCTCGGGCAACGTGCCCAGCCGGGCGGCGACCGCGCCGCCGGACCGGGCGGCCGGGCGGCGGCCCGGCGCGGGCCGGACGAGCCCGCGCAAAACCGGCGGAGGAGCGTCGGTGCGGGCGCGCAGCGCCGCAAGGTCGAGCTTCACCGGCGCGAGCACGGCATCCTCGGCGACGAGGCACGCATCGAGCAGGGCGAGGGCCTCGTCGGTGGCCATCGGCGGTGTGCCGAGGCGGCGCAGACGGCGGAAGTCGGCCTCGTCGAGCTCGCCGGCCATGCCACCGTCCTCGGCCCAGGCACCCCAGTCCAGTGCCGTCGCCGCGAGCCCCTGGGCCCGGCGATGGCCGGCCAGCCCGTCGAGGTAGGCGTTGGCGGCGGCGTATCCGGCTTGGCCGGCCGCGAGGACGGTGCTCGCGGCCGAAGAGAACAGGACAAACGCGTCCAGGTCGCGGGTCAGCTCGTGCAGGTGCCACGCGCCGTCGACCTTGGGGGCGAAGACACGGTCCAGCTCGTCTTCGGTGAGAGCCTCGACCCGGCCGGCGGAGGGGACGCCCGCGGCGTGCAGGACGGCGGTCAGCGGCGCCTCGGCCGGGATCGCGTCGAACAGCGACCGCACGGACGCCGCCTCGGTGACGTCGCACCTCGCGATCGTCACCTCGGCGCCCAGCTGCCGGAGTTCTTCGCGCAGCTCGGCCGCCCCGGGAGCGTCGGCGCCCCGGCGGCTGGTGAGCAGCAGGCGGCGCACCCCGTGCCGCGTCACCAGGTGCTTCGCGACCACGGCGCCGAGCCCGCCCGTGCCCCCGGTGATGAGGACAGTCCCGTCGGGGTTCCAGCTCAGCTCCCTCGCCGGCGGCGTCGCGGGGGTCAGGCGCGGCACGAGGACCTTGCCCTCGCGGACGGCCACCTCGGGCTCGCCGGTGGCCAGGGCCGGCCCGGAGTCGCCGCCCGCGTCGAGGTCGACGAGGACGAACCGGCCCGGGTTCTCGGCCTCGGCCGCCCGCACCAGGCCCCAGACCGGCGCGACGGCCGGGTTGACGTCCTCGCCGTCGACCGACACCGCGCCGCGCGTGACCACGGCCAAGCGGGTCTCGCCGTCCTCGGCGAGCAGTGCCTGGACAGCGGCGAGCACCTGCCGCGTGACCGCACGAGCCGCGGCGGGCACCGGACCGTCCACAGTGGTCACTTCCAGCACCTTCGCGGCGCCGGCGTTCCCGGTCGGCGAAGCGGGCTCCCACGAAACCCGGAACAGCGAGTCCCGGCTCGATGCCAGCTTGTCCAGCGAGATCGGCCGCGCGGCCAGTGACTCGACGGACAGCACGGGCTCGCCGGTGGCGTCGGCGATCCGCAGCGTGATGGTGTCGGTGCTGCTCGGCGACACGTGCACTCGCAGCGCCGCCGCGCCCGCACGGTGCAGGGTGGTGCCGGTGAAGGCGAACGGCAGCATCGGCTTCACTTCGCCGTCGTCGGTCACCGGGCCGAACAGCTGGGCGTGCATCGCGGCATCGAGCAGCGCCGGGTGCAGGCCGTAGTCAAGGGCGTCGGCGCCGTCGGGCAGGGCGACCTCGGCGTACACGTCGTCGCCGCGGCGCCACATCGCACGCAGGCCCTGGAAGGCGGGCCCGTAGTCGTAGCCCAGCTCCGCGAGCCGCGCGTACGGTTCGGCCAGCTCGACCTCGACGGCACCCGCGGGCGGCCACTCGGCCAAGTCGAACGACGGCGGCTCCGCCTCGGCACTCACGAACCCCTCGGCGTGCCGGAGCCAGGCGTCCTCGCCGTCGAGTCGCGAGTGGACAGTGACGCGGCGGCGGCCGTTCTCCTCGGCTTCCACCGACACCTGGATCGCCGCGCCCGCGCCTTCGGCCAGCGTCAGCGGGGCCTGAAGCGTCAGCTCCTCGATCCGGGTGCAGCCGGCCTCGTCGGCGGCGCGCTGCGCCAGCTCGAGGAAAGCCGTTCCGGGCAACAGGATCGTGCCGAGGACGACGTGGTCGGCCAGCCATGGCGTGGTGTCCGCGGAGAGCCGGCCGGTGAGCACCAGCGTGTCGGCATCCGGGACCCGCACGACGGCGCTGAGCATGGGGTGCCCGGCGGACTGCTGGCCATGGTCGGCGGCGGTGGTCGTGGTGGCGGTGGTGGCGGGCAGCCAGTAGCGGGTGCGGCGGAACGAATAGGTGGGCAGCGCGACCGGCCGGGCACCGGCGTAGAACGCCGCCCAGTCCACGGGAATCCCCCGGGCGTGCAGGGTCGCGAGCGCGGTGACGACGGTGTGGGCCTCGGCGCGGTCCTTGCGCTGGGCCGGGACGAACGCCAATCCGTTGTTCTCCGGCGCAGTGTCCTCCAGCGCGGCCCGCGCGGCAGCGGTGAGCACCGCGCCCGGCCCCACCTCGACGAACGTCCGGACACCCTGGCCGGCCAGCGTGCGCACGCCGTCGTGGAACCGGACGGCCGCACGGACCTGGCGCACCCAGTACTCCGGCGTCGCCAGGTCGGCGTCGGCGGAGACCGTCGAGATGATGGGGATCTCGGGCTTGGCGTAGGTGAGCTTCTTCGCGACGGCGGAGAACTCGGCGAGCATCGGCTCCATCAGCGGCGAGTGGAAAGCGTGCGAGACGCGCAGCTTCGAGGTCTTGCGGCCGGGGAACTGGGCGGCGACGGCGGCCGTGCCGTCCTCGGCGCCCGAGACCACCAGCGCGTCCGGGCCGTTGATCGCGGCGATGCTCACCCCGGCCGTGAGCAGCGGGGTCACCTCGGCTTCGGTGGCCTGGATCGCGACCATCGCGCCACCCGCCGGCAGGGCCTGCATGAGCTTCGCCCGCGCGGCGACCAGCGTGCAGGCGTCGCCGAGCGAAAGCACCCCGGCGACGTGCGCCGCGGCCAGCTCGCCGATCGAGTGGCCGAGGAGGAAGTCGGGCCGCACGCCCCACGTCCGGAGCAGCCGGTACAGCGCGACCTCGACGGCGAACAGCGCGGGCTGCGTGTAACCGGTCTGCTCCAGTGCTTCTTCGTCGTCCAGCACCGTCCGCAGTGGACGGTCCAGGTGCTGGTCCAGTTCGGCGGCCACGGCGTCGAGCGCTTCGGCGAACGCCGGGTACTGCTCGGCGAGAACCAGCCCCATCCCGGGGCGCTGGGCGCCCTGACCGGTGAACAGGAACGCCGTCCGGCCGCTGCCACGCCGGTCGCGCACCACGCCGGGCGCGTCGGCACCCTCGGCGAGCGCGGTCAGCCCGGCGAGCAGTTCCGTGCGGTCGGCGCCGACGACGACGGCCCGGTGGTCCAGGGCCGAACGGGTCGTGGCGAGCGAGAAACCGATGTCCGCCAAGGAATCAGCGGCATCGACGTGGCCGGCGAGCCGCTGGGCCTGTGCGGCCAGGGTGTCCGGCGAATCGGCCGATACCGGCCACGCGTGGACGGGCGGCGCGGGCGGGGTCACCGGCTCTTCCGGCTTGGCCTCCACCTGCTCGATGATCACGTGGGCGTTGGTGCCGCTGATGCCGAACGACGACACCGCGCCGCGGCGTGGCCGGGACACCGCGGGCCACTCGCGAGCCTCGGTGAGCAGTTCGACGCGGCCGGCCGACCAGTCGACGTGCGGCGACGGCGCGTCCACGTGCAGGGTCTTCGGCAGCACGCCGTGGCGGATGGCCTGCACGACCTTGATCACGCCGCCGACCCCGGCGGCGGCCTGCGCATGCCCGATGTTCGACTTGAGCGAGCCGAGCCACAGCGGTTCTCCGGGCTCTTCGCCGCGCTGGCCGTAGGTCGCCAGCAGTGCCTGCGCCTCGATCGGGTCGCCCAGCTTCGTTCCCGTGCCATGGCCTTCGACCAGGTCGACGTCCGATGTGGACAGTCCGGCCGACTCGAGGGCCAGCTGGATGACCCGCTGCTGCGCCGGCCCATTGGGGACGGTGAGCCCGCTGGATGCGCCGTCCGAGTTCACCGCGCTGCCCCGCACGACGGCGAGCACGTCGTGGCCGAGCCGGCGAGCTTCGGACAGCCGCTCGACCACGAGCACGCCGACGCCCTCGCCCCAGCCCGTGCCGTCAGCGCTCGCGGCGAACGCCTTGCAGCGTCCGTCGTCCGACAGGCCGCGCTGCTCGCTGAAGTCCACGAACGTCTCCGGCGTGGCCATCACCGTGACCCCGCCGACGAGGGCCAGCGCGCAATCGCCGCGGCGCAGCGCCTGGATGGCCCAGTGCAGGGCGACCAGCGAGGACGAGCACGCGGTGTCCACCGACACCGCCGGCCCCTCCAGGCCGAGCGCATACGCGACCCGGCCGGAGACGACGCTGCCGGCGGCCGCGTGGCCGCGGTAGTCGTGGTACATCACCCCGGCGAACACGCCGGTGTTGCTGCCGCGCAGCGTCTCGGGCACGATGCCGGCGCGCTCCAGCGCGGTCCAGGACGTCTGCAGCAGCAACCGCTGCTGGGCGTCCATCGCGAGCGCCTCGCGCGGCGAGATGCCGAAGAACTCCGGGTCGAACTCGGCGGCGTCGTAGAGGAAGCCCGCCTCGCGGGTGTTCGTGGTGCCGGGACGCTCGCCCGCCGGGTCGTAGAGCGCCTCCAGCGGCCAGCCGCGGTCGGCCGGGAACGGGCCGACCGCGTCGGTGCCGGACGCCACCAGCTCCCACAGGTCCTCCGGGGAGGCGACCCCGCCGGGATACCGGCAGTCCATGCCGACGATCGCGATCGGCTCGGCGCCGGCGTCGCGCACATCCCGCAGGGCCTGCTTCGCCTCGCGCAGTTCGGTGGTCGCACGCTTGAGGTAACCGAGCAGCTTGCCTTCGTTTTCCGTGCTCACGTCATTACCCCCATTCCGGCACCAACGGAGCAGAAAATGGCACTCACGTAATCGACCGCCTCAGTAAGTCGCCGCGATTTTGCAGGTGATTCCGCGGCAAACGCTACCCAGATGTCTGCTCCCGCCCTACCCCTAACGGGCCGGGCCGACCCCCGTTATCAGCGGATCAGTTCGGCCACGACGGCGGGTGGGGCGGGCAGCGCGGCGATCTCTTCCCGCAACGCCTTCGCGGCGCGGCAAAGCTTTTCATCGGACGTCAGCGTGCGGACCCCTTCGCCGAAGCCGGTCTTTCCGGCGCCGGCCGCCGCGATCCGCGGGGCGATCGCCGATTCGGTCAGGGAAAGCTGGGGCAGGCCGTACGCCGCCGCCGCGAGCGCGAGTGCCGCGTCGCCGTCGTGGATGACCGCGGCACACGTCGGCAGCAGCGCGGCCGGTGGCGCGGAGTCGACGAGCCTGACGTTGGCCGGCATCGCGACTCCGGCCGGGATGCGGGCCGCCTCGGCCGCGCACACCAGTTCGAAGTCCGCTTCCGCGACCGCGTCGAACACCGGGCCGAACATCGTCTCGTCGGTGAGTGACAGCAGCGCGCGGCTGCGCCTTGCCTTGCGGCGCAACCAGTTCGGCACCACGACGGGGCCGAAGTAGGGCACGTGCCGGACCGCGCGGGCCGGACCGCCCCCGGCCCGCAGCGAAGGCGGCACGGTGTCCAAGGTGATATCCGCGTCCCCTGAGTTACCCAGCTCCGGCTCGTCCAGCGCGCCGAGCACCCGGACGGCGACGGCCCCGACCGCCCGCGCGGCGGCCGTTCCCGCCGGTGCGCGGGCGTCGGAGACCACGACCTGGGGCCGCCACAGCTCGGCGAACTCGACCAGGGCCGCGGACTCGGCGAGCGAGGCTTCGTCACCGCTTTCCAGCTTGACCGCCACACAACTGGTGCGGAGGATCTCTTCGATGAAAGCCGGGCGTCCGGCGATTTTCACGTCATGGCCCGCCGTCCGCAATGCCCACGCGAGAGGCGCGAGATTATGCAGCCGGGCGGGCGAAGACGGGGCGGCCATGAGCACACGCATGGAATCCACTCCAAATAAAAGGAAACCGGGGCACACCCGGCGCGGATAGTTGAGTCGAAACTATCCACGCCGGAGGTGCCCCGGTACCCCTATCGCTCATTGCCCGGGCAGGGTCACCGCCTCGATCGGCTTCCGGCGCATGGCGAGCCGGGCGGCCAGCGCGGTGACCGGCCAGACGATCAGGAATATCGCGACCACCACCGCGAAGAACACCCAGACCGGCCCGGACGGGATGATCTCCCCGGTCGTGATCGCCATCGGCAGCACGGTGAACAGCGAGATGACGATTCCGAGCACCAGCCCGACCACGGCGACGATGCCGCCCTCGATGAACAGCATCCGCCGGACCTGGCCGCGATCGGCGCCGGCGAGCCGCTGCACGCCGAACTCCCGGCGGCGGGCGAGCACGGCCACGGCGAGCGTGTTCACGGCCGCGATCGCCGCGTAGGCGATGGCGAGCACGGCCAGCAAGTAGTTGATCAACGCCTCGACGTCCGCACCGGCCTGAAAATTCCGCGTCAGCGCGCCGTCATCGCCGACGGTGGTTCCCGGGGAGTTCCGCAGTCGCTCGGTGAGCGCGGGCACCAGGGCGCCCGCGTCCTGCCCGGCCGCGGCCTTCACCAGCACCTGGGCCGGCAGGCCGGCCGTGGTGTGCGCCGTCAGGAGGTCGGCGGGCAGCACGATGCTGGGATAGCTCGACGGGCTGTCGAGCAGCGCGACCACGTTCACCGCTACCTCGGCCCCGTCGCCGAGCCGCATGGTGATCCGGTCACCGAGCTTGATTTCCAGGTCGCCGGCGACCTCCTCGGGCAGTGCGACCGCGTTGCCGCTGAGGTTCTTGAGCGACCCCTGCGTGACCTCGGTGGCGAGCACCGAGCCGCCCTGGTCTTCGGCGGCGACGCCGAACAGGCGCAACGGGTCGCTGCCGTTGCCGTCGTAGGGCTGCGCGATCCAGCCGGAGCTGGTGACGAGCGGGGACGCGGTGCCGACGCCCGGCGTGCTCCGGATTCCCGCCAGCTCGTCCGGCGAAATGCCGCCGGTGTCCGTGCTGACCACCGCATCAGCGGTCAGCTGGCCGGCGTACGAGGACACCCGGGCTTGCTGCGCCGTGGTCTCCGAATACACGTTGCCGAGCGCGACCGCGGTGGCGAGCGTGATCGGGGTGAGCACCGCGGCGAACGCCACCGCGCGCGCCCGGGAATTGATCACGGCCAGGGTGGCGTCCCGGCCCGCGATCCGCTGGATGAACGGGCCGAAGCGGTCGGCGACGTACGCCATGATCTCCGGGCCGAACAGCGCCACCGCGATGGCCCCGGTCAGCACCGCCGGTCCGCCGATCGCCGCGGCCGTGTCGGCGGGCATGAACACCGTGGTGACGGCCAGCAGCACCGTCGCGGCCGCGCACACCAGCGCGCCCATGCGGCGCAACGGGTTCACCTTCGCGCTCGGGATCGCGGCCTCGGCCAGCGCCTGGATCGGCCGCGCCCGCGAAGCCGACAGCGCCGCGAACCAGGCCGCGCCGTAAGTGATCGCGAGCGTGGCCACGACGCCGGCCGCGAACGCGATGATGTCCTGCCGGAACGCGAGTTCCTCCGGCACGATGCCGATCGACCGGCTGGTCGCGAAGATCTGGTTGCCGATCAGGCTGCCGAGGAACGCGCCGCACACCGCGGCGATCACACCGACGGCCATCGTCTCGGCGAGCACCATGCGGTGCACCTGCTTCGGCGTCGCGCCGGTGGCCCGCAGCAGCGCGATCTCCTGCTGCCGCTGCCGCACGGTCAGGCCGATCGTCGCGGAGACGACCAGCGCCATGACCACCAGCACCATGCCGCCGAACACCGCGGCCAGCAGGATGAGCGGGAGCTGGCTGGAGTCCACGCCGAGGAACTCGGCCGAACCGCGGTCGTCGCCGGTCAGCACGCTGACACCGCCGACGTCTCCGGCGATGCGCGCGGCCAGCTCGCCCGCGTCCACGCCGTCGGCGGGGAACACGCCGACCAGGTCGACGCGCCCCGGATGGGTGGCGAACCGCTGCGCGTCAGCGGCCGAGAAGAAGAACGCGGGCGCCCGCACGGCCTGGCCCGGCTCGGCGATCCCGGCGACGGTGAAGGACTGCTGTTGGCCGTCCACCACCAGATCCACCTTCGCGCCGGCCGCGACACCGGCCGCGCTCGCGGTGGCCGAGTCGAGCACGACCTGGCCCGGCGCCGTGGGCTTCGAGCCCTCGCGCACCGTGTAGCCGCCGAGTGCGGCGGAGTCCCAGCCGTGCCCCGAAGGCACCGACGCGGCCGAAACCTGCGGCGAGCCGTTATGCAGGAGCACCGCGGGGAAGGAGACGTCCGGCACCGCGCGCCCCACGCCCTGCACCCCGGCGATCTTGGCGACCTGGTCCTCGGGCAGCCCGGCACGCTCGGCGTACGGGACCACTTCCGACTCTTCGTCGGGCAGCTTGAACCCCGACGACCCGCCGACCACGACCGGCGCCGACGCGAGCCGCTCCGGCTTCGCCTGCAGCACGATGGCCGTCTCGAACAGCCCGGCGCACGCGATCAGCAACCCGCAGCCGATCAGGATCGCGATGAAGGACGCGAGCGAGGCCGCCACGCGGAACCGCAGGCTGGCCAGCGCCAGGTTGAGCACCACCCTCCGCGAACTCACGGCTGCCTCCGCGCCTTGGCCCGCGCGCCCAGCTGCGCCAGCATCGAGGCGACGGCCTCCACGCCCGGGGAAGCCAGCTGGGTGACGACCTGGCCGTCCACCAGGAACAGCACGTTGTCCGCGAAGGACGCCGCCACCGGGTCGTGCGTGACCATCACGATGGTCTGCCCCGCGCGCACCAGTTCACGCATCAGGTTCAGGACTTCGAGCGCGGTGTTCGTGTCGAGCGCGCCGGTCGGTTCATCGGCGAACACCACCGCGGGCCGGGCCGCGAGCGCGCGGGCGATCGCGACGCGCTGCTGCTGGCCGCCGGAAAGCTCACCGGGGCGGTGCTTCACGCGCTGCGACAGCCCGACGCGCGCGATCACCTCGTTCACCCACGCCCGGTCCGGCTCGCGGCCGGCCAGCAGCGTCGGCAGGGTGACGTTCTGCTCGACGTTCAGCGCGGGCATCAGGTTGAAGGACTGGAAGACGAACGCGACGTGCTGGCGGCGCAGCACCGTCAGCTGGGTCTCGCTCTTGCCCTTCAGGTCGGCGCCGACCAGCCGGACGCTGCCGGAGGTCGGCTTGTCCAGGCCGGCCGCGCAATGCAGCAGCGTGCTCTTGCCGGACCCCGACGGGCCCATCACCGCGGTGAAGGAGCCGGCGGGGAAGCTGACGGAGACCCCGGCGAGGGCTGCCACCGCACTGTCGCCGGAGCCGTAGGTCTTGTGCACCGAGTCCAGCTGGACCGGGGACTCGAGAGAGGTAGTGGTGGTCACGTCGTTCACTCCGATCCTTCCCGGGCGCGCCGCGCCGGGTCGAGGTACCACCAGAGCAGCAGCACGACTCCCCCGATGCCGATCGTCCACAGCCAGAACGGTGACTTGAAGGTCATGTCGACCAGGCACATGATCAGCCAGATCACGAACTGGAGGCCGCCGACGACCGCCCACACGATCGTGATGATCCAGCGGGCGAGGCCAACCGAAGACCGGGCTTCGTCGATACTCTCCGGCATGAGGTCCCCCATATCGGGTTTGCAAGATAACTGTGTATGGCTTGCACAGTTTAGCGGTGACCGGCGCCCTTGGCTACCCCGGGCCCTATCCGCCCACCCCGGGCACCGAGCGCAGGCGGCGGTCCCATTCGCGGGCGGCCCACACGGCGGCCGCCAGCAGGCCGCCGCCGACCAGCACCCAGATGGGCCATGGGTCCCAGTCGCCGGTGATCAAGCCGATCATCAGCCAGATGACGATGTGGACGACGCTGATGAGCAGCCACAGCGCGGCCGCGATCCGCGGCGCCGCCTCGATCGCCGGGGGGATCACGTCGCCGGCCCGGCTTCCGACCGCGACGCGCAGCGCGGCGCGCGTGGTCGCGGTCTGGACCAGAGCCAGCCGCCGGGCCGCCTCGGCGACGCCGTACTCGCCTTCCGAGCGGGCGTGCTCGATCTCGGTGGCCGCCAGCTTCCGGTCCAGCTCGGTGACCCGGCCCGCGAACCGGTTGGTCGCGCTCACGCGCACTCGCCTCCCACTCGTTGCCCCTTGAGCGCGATCGCACTCACCGAAAGCTGCCCCGGCCGGCGACTCGAGTCTCCGAGACCGGCGCCCCGCGGCCGCGAGCCTTCGGCCAGGGCGCACGCCCCGGCCGGCCTGGATGCCGCCACGACCATTTCCCCCAGCCTCTCGACTTGATTAGTGTAGGGCTTGCACAGTTTACGTGAAGAACACTGCGGAGCGGAAGATGACGACCGAGCCTGATCCTGCCGACCTCCGGGAACTGCCTCCCGGCCTGGCGCCCGCCTGGGTCACCACGCCGCGACCCCGCCGTGGCCCCAAGCCCTCGCACAGCGTGGCGCAGATCGTCGCCGCCGCCGTCGAACTCGCCGACGCCGACGGGCTGGCGGCCGCGTCGCTGCCCAACATCGCCGCCTCGCTCGGGCTGACCACCAACGCGCTGTACCGCTACCTCGGCTCGAAGGACGAACTGCTGGTCCTCCTGGCGGACGCCGGTTTCGGGCCGCCCCCGGAGTCGCTGGGCGACCCTGGCTGGCGGGCCACCGCACGGGCCTGGACCCAGGCCACGCTGGACCGCTACCGCGCCCGCCCCTGGCTGCTGGACGTCCCGGCCCGCGGTGATGCCGTGACCCCGAACCTGCTGAGCTGGACGGAAATACTGCTGGCGGCGCTGTCCGCCGCCGGTCTGGCCGATGCGGACGCTCTCGGCTGCGCGCGGCTGGTGGCGGACTTCGCCCGCGGCACGGCCGAACGCCTCCGCGCCGGCACCGAACCGGACTCCGCCAGCTTCCCCGCGCACGCCGATGGCGTCCGCGCGTTCCTCCAGCCCCTGCTCGCCGACCGCGGCTACCCCCGCCTGGCCGCCCTCGCGAACCGGCGCGAGTACCCGGCGGGCACGGACGTCGACTTCGGCCTGGACCGCGTGCTGGACGGCATCGCCGCCCTCGTTGCTGGGGATCAAGCCGGGCATTGACCCGCCCGGCCTGTCTTCGCCGGTCGCGTATGGGATACGACGCCAAGAACGCGTGCCGGGCACGCCCACCCCTAACGGCCCTGGAACCGCGCCGGTAATCCGCCCCTATCCCCGGCGGCGCGCGGCGGCCAAGGTTCGCTTTAGACCGTCTTTAGGGGTTGTCGGTCGTCGCCATCGGATGACAGATTTTCGGCACGTCCGAAAGACTATTCACCGCCGTTATGCCGTGCTCGCCACTGCGTTCCTCGATGGCCGGTACGGGAATGGCTCGCCCATTGGACTAAGGCTGGGGATCGGTATGCACAGGAAGATACGCAAGCTCCTGGTCGTGGGAGCGCACGGCGACGACGAGACACTCGGCGCGGGCGGCACCATCGCCCGGCTCGCCGACGAGGGCGTGACGGTGTCGCTCTGCATCCTGACCAACGACGACGGCTCGCGGTCGCCGACCGGCGCCGGGATCGTCAACCGCACCGCCGCGATCGAGCTGGCCGCGAAGACGCTCGGCATCGAACGCCTGTGCATCAACGAGTTCGGGGACAACCGCCTCGACACCATCAGCCACCTCGAGCTCAACCGGGTCGTGGAGAACGAGGTCCGGGACTTCGAGCCCGACACGATCTTCACCACGAGCATGTGCGACCTGAGCACCGACCACTCGCTGGTCAGCCGCGCCGCGCGGGTGGCGGGCCGTCCGGGCAAGGGCAGCGTGCAGGAGGTGCGGACCTTCGAGATCCGCTCGGCCACCGACGTCGGCGAAGCGTCCGGGCTGCCGGTCGCCTTCCGCCCCAACTGCTGGCAGCGCCTCGACGAGACGCACGTCGAGCGCAAGATCGAAGCGCTGCGCGCGTACGGCAAAGAACTCGAGCCCTGGCCCCACCCGCGTAGCGAACGGGGCGTCCGCGCCCTGGCCGAATACCGCGGTTCGCAGATCTCCGCCGATCTCGCCGAAGCATTCGAGATCGTCCGGATCGTGCACTGAATTCTTCCCAAACCACTTCGAACCGGGCAAGAGACGGGTGAACCGGAATGACCAGTACTGTCGCTGAATACGAAACCACCGCCGAGCTGAACAAACTCACGTCGGTCGCTGTGATCGGGATGGGGTACGTCGGGCTGCCGACGGCGCTCGGCCTGCACGCCGGCGGCGTCGAGGTGATCGGCATCGACCTTTCGCAGAACCGCCTCGACGCGATCCGCTCGTGCGACGTCGACCTCATCGAGTCGGACCAGCGCCGCCTCGAGAAGGCCGTGCACCAGGAGGACTTCCAGCTCACCAGCGACTCCTCGCGCATGGCGGAGGCCGACGCGGTGCTGGTGTGCGTGCCGACCGGGCTCGACGAGTACCTGATGCCCGACCTCGGCCCGCTGGAGAGCGCGTGCGCGGCCTTGATCGCCAACGCCCGCGCCGGCCAGACGCTCATCCTCACCTCCACCAGCTACGTCGGCACGTCGGGGCGGCTGCTGGTGAAGCCGTTGGCTGCCAAGGGCTTCACGGTCGGGCGCGACATCTTCGTGGCGTCCAGCCCCGAGCGCATCGACCCCGGCAACGTCACGCACACCCAGGCGGAGACGCCGCGGGTGCTGGGCGGGGTCACGCCGGTCTGCACGGCGATGGCGCAGCGCGTGATCAACGTGCTCACGCCCGCCGTGCACTGCGTCAGCTCGCCGGAGGCGGCCGAGATGACCAAGCTGTTCGAGAACACGTTCCGCGCGGTGAACATCGCGCTGGCCAACGAGTTCGCGGAGATCAGCGACGGCTTCGCGATCGACCCCATCGAGGTGATCGACGCCGCGGCGAGCAAGCCCTACGGGTTCATGGCCTTCCATCCCGGCCCCGGCGTCGGCGGCCACTGCATCCCGTGCGACCCGCACTACCTGCTGTGGCAGCTGCGCGCGACGCAGAGCAACGCACCACTCGTGACGCAGGCCATGCACGCCATCGCGGAACGGCCGAAGCAGATCGTGGACCGCGTGCAGAACACGCTTTCCCACGACGGCAAGGGGATGGCGGGCGCGCGGATCCTCGTGGTCGGCGTGACCTACAAGCCCGGTGTGCAGGACGTGCGTTCGTCCTCGGCGCTCGACATCCTCGACCTGCTCGCCGCGAAGGGCGCGAAGGTCGGCTACTACGACCCGCTCGTTCCCAACGTACGAGTGACCGGGGGCTCCCTCGACGGCATCGTCGAGCCGAACGGCGGCGACTGGGATGTCGCCCTGATCCACACGATCCAGCCCGGCCACCCCTACGAGTGGCTCGCCCAATGCGGCACCGTGGTCGACGCCACCTACCGCTTCGACCGCGCGCTGTTCGCGAACTGAGAGGACTCCTGACGTGCGTTACTTGATCACCGGCGGGGCCGGGTTCATCGGCTCCCACCTCACCGAACATCTGCTGGCTCGCGGCGACGAGGTCGTCGCGCTCGACAACCTCAGCACCGGCACCCTCGACAACCTCGCCGGCGTGTCCGGGCACGCGGGTTTCCGCTTCGTCCGCGGCTCCGTAACCGACCCGGCCGCCGTGGAATCGTGCATGGCGGGCATCGACGCGGTGTTCCACCTCGCCGCGGCGGTGGGCGTGTTCACCATCCTCGACAAGACGATGGACAGCCTGCGCACCAACCTGCACGGCACGGAGAACATGCTCGACGCCGCGCTGCGCCACGACGTCCCGATCCTCGTGGCGTCCACGAGCGAGATCTACGGCAAGAACACCGCCAACGGCCTCACCGAGGACTCCGACCGCATCATCGGCTCGCCGCTCAAGAACCGCTGGTCGTATGCGGAGGCCAAGGCGCTCGACGAGACGTTCGCCTACCTCTACGCCAAGGAGCACGGCCTGCGCACGGTGATCGTCCGGCCGTTCAACACGGTCGGCCCCCGCCAGACCGGCCGCTACGGCATGGTCATCCCGCGCTTCGTGAAGCAGGCACTGGCCGGCGAGCCGATCACGGTGTTCGGCGACGGCCAGCAGACGCGCTGCTTCTGCCATGTCCACGACGTCGTGCCCGCGCTGGTGGCGCTGCTGGCGGACGAAACGGCCCACAGCAAGGTCTTCAACCTCGGCAGCACCGAGCAGACGACCATCTCCCAGCTCGCCGAGCGCGTGATCTCCGCGACGGGTTCGTCGAGCACCATCGCGAAGGTGCCGTACGAGGAGGCCTACGGCGACGGCTACGAGGACATGCAGCGCCGCATCCCCGACTGCACCCGGGCGAACCAGCAGATCGGCTTCGCGCCCACCCGCACCCTGGACGACATCATCGCCGCGGTCGTCGCCGACCGCCGCGGTTCCTGATGCCGTTGGGGCCGCCCTGATCCGGAAACCGAAGGCGGGCGGGCGGAGGTGGTCGCGTTTCTCGCGCTCGTCGCTGATGCGGGTGTTGCCGCGGAATGAGGCGTGGGGCCGCTGGTAGAACTGGATTTGCGAAGATCGAATCCTGAACTCCAGAGGCCCCACGTGATTTCCTACGGTGCCACGCTCGACGTGACACGCGAGCTGGCCCTGTTCGTCGCCGATGTGCTGCGTGCCGAACGCCGCCGCCGGGGCGACACCCACGTGATCCTCGACAGCACCCTCATCGCCTGCGACCGCGGCGCCCGCAACCACGACCCAGGCCGTGACCGCGGGCGGCGGACAGGTCGTTGCGAGAGACGGGCAGGACCGTGTGCCGCGGCCATTCGCACAACCTCGCTGGCCAGCCCTACGACGAATCACCCTCTGCCCCCACCGGATCGGCACCATCGTCCAAGCAGCCTTCGTCGGCGCTGTTGGCTGCGCCGGAGGCGGAGCAACCAGGTGAGAAAGCAGTATCACGCGATGCTGGCCCAGCCTCCGGGTTGCTCGCTATGTGCCGGGGTCAGGCGGCTGCCTCGCGCCCGGCCTCGCCTGCGGCGTCTCTCACCCGGCTCTCGTGCAGTGGCGGTGGTTTTGTCGCGTACACCCGACCCGTCGGTGTGGTGATCGTGCCGTCACCGCCGGGCGCCGTGGTGCAGGTCCAGTCGGGTTCGTCTTTGAGGCGGTGGTGTCGTCGGCAGCGCGGGCCGAGGTTGTCTTCGGCGGTGTGGCCGCCTTGTGCGAAGTCGCGTGTGTGGTCGATGTCGCTGTACTGCGACGGACGACGACAGCCCGGGTGCTGACATACCCGGTCCCGCACCTGCACCAGGTCGGCGAGCGCGGCTGGTGGCCGGTAGCGGGTGCGGCCGACACTGAGGACCTGCCCGGTGTCGGGCTCGGTGATGATCCGCCGCCACACCGAATTCGAGTCCGCCGCAAGCGCCCGCGCCAGCCACGCCGGAACCGTGCCACAACCCGACAACTCGGCGGGCTCCTCGTTCAACCCGGCCAGCGTCAAAAGGTCTACATAGACATAGACAACGGGCTTGATGCCACTGTCACCCGGTGACCGGTTCAGCAGCCGATCAGCCAGGACATCCGCGCGCAACTGCTCCAACGTCCTGGCCTCGCCTCCGCAGCGGAGCTTCCGTGCTTGGTGGTCGAGGGAGGTGTAGATCGCCGATGCTTGTTCCACGGGGAGATCGCACAGCAGGGTGGACATGGTCTCGTCTTGATGAATCAGGCAGATGTTACGGTCGCGCCGTCGCGCCCGGGATCTTCGCTCGTATCCTTCGGCATCCACTTTCTGCACCACCCGATTCACCGCGGCCCGCAACGACGACGGATTCTTCCCGGTCAGCCGGGTAGCGACAATCGCGTCGACCTGGCAGGCTATGTCGTCGGAGAGGGCGATGGTCGGCTCGAATACCATCCGCGCCTTGAAACTATCGATCTCCCCACGCCGGAACGCCGCGAACGTCTCCGGCAACCGGGTAGTCAGTGCCTGCGCCAACGCGACATCAGCCCCCGCGCGCCGCTCTGTCACCGACAACTCCAACGCCAGCTCCGCCACCACCGACCGGACAGACCCACCCGTCGCCGCGAACAATGCGACATCAGCGACCTGCTCGGCCTCCAGCTGCGCCACCCGGACAGCCCGTTCATGAATCCGAGACAAAACATCGGAAGCGTCATTTGAAGAAGAATCCCCATAACAGCTCACTCTTTAATTTTACCGACGCCATCCACCAAAGACGTCACCGAATCGAGTGAACAAAACATCTCTATATCAACTACCGGGCCCACCCAGAATTCGGCTGACAAGCAGAACGCAAACGCTACTGAGAAACCTCATTGGGGTGCTGCGGCAAGCCGGAGGGCGGAGCAGCGCAACCAGGGGAATCACGCGACACCAGCTCGGGGGTGTGGTACCAGCGGAGGTCAGCAGGACGCGGAGCCGGCGTGGTTTCCTGCGCAGCCACGTCGGGACGATCGAGGGCCCGGAGTAGGGAACGTATCGGATCGGCAGGTGGCAGCGGTGATCTGCAGCGAAGGAGGCGGCGGGTCCAGGGTCGCCTGCCGGTGAGCAGCAAGGCCTTGCCTGGGCTCGGCAACGCCGAGGAGCCGCACACTCCCCGACACGCTGACGCGTGTGACCACCGCCCCGGCAGGCGCGCGCTCGTCCCCGATCACCGGGCTGGGTTTCCACCGCTCGGCGAAGTTCACCGAATCATCCACTGTGGACTGAACCACGAGTCGGTCGTCGTCCGCGCCGACCGCCATCGCGACGAAGCCGGTAAGGGTGATTGTCTCGGTGAACGTTGGGCCTGCCCGCGATTACACCTCGTGTCCCGCGGTGCGCGGCGCCCATCCCAGCGGCACCGGCAGACCCCGGATAGATCCGCGCGGGCCACTGCTCAGACTGCGACGTACGCCCGAGCGACGCCGGACCCTCGCTCGTCGCAGCCTCTCTCCGTCCACCCGCTCGAAAGATGCGCAGGCGGTGATCCCCCTTCGATGGTCCACCACGGCCCCGGCGAAGGGCGCACCGGTGACCACTGTCCAGAGCCACCACGGGTCTCCCCGTAGCCACCGGCCAGACCGGTCATCGCCCAGACACCGAGCTGGGCGAGGGGTTCATCAGGCGTCCACAGCACGAAGGCGCCGCCTCCCGCGGCGAGCAGGCCGGCCGGTGCGGCCACCACTGGCAGGCCGACCAGCAGGCCCCCTCGCGTCTTGGCCGCAGGCAGGCGCGCCTTCCGCCGCAGCGGAAGGCGCGCCTGTTCCTCCGGTGATCATCCGATCCCGTTTTGCCAACCAGTCAACTGCCCACTCGCCCGTCCGAGCGCGCCCGAGCTCCGCGCGCGCTCGGACGGGCGAGTTCAGCGTTTCCGAAGCCTGAGTCCCGCAGCTCCCGCGGGCCATGCCGCGAACCCCGCGCCCGGACGCGGAGTTCGCGGTGCCCAGCGCAGAACTCACGAGCCGAGCCAGTCCTCGACCGCTTGCGCCGTTGTCGCGGAGCTGTCTTCGACCAGGCTGAAGTGGTCGCCGGGGACCACCGCGGTGGTGTCGGCGCGGCTCCACGCCGTCCGCCAGGCCTCCGAGTCCCCCGCGTCGGCTCCGGTCTCGCCCGCGCTGAACCGGTCCTCCGGCCGCACCAGCAGGCTCGGCGCCGCGATCTCCGGGACGACGACCTCGGGGATGATGTCCAGGTACCGGGCGAGCGCGGTGAGCTTGGTCCGGTCGTACGGCCCATACCGCGACTCGTTTTCGAGCAGCCCCGAGACCAGGCCGAGGGTGGCCTTGTCCCGCTCCTCCTGATCGCTGCGCTGCATGTCCTCGCCACCGGCGGCGTAGGTGTCCAGCAGGACGACCGCGGCCGGGCCGGTGCCCGACTCCTCCAGCCGGCCCGCGATGGCGTGCGCGAAGATCCCGGCCGAGGAATAGCCCAGCAACGCGAAAGGCTCGTCGCCGACGGCCTTGCGGATGCTCTCGGTGAGCACGTCCACGATGGCCTCGGCCGATTCGGGCAGCCGCTCGCCCGCCAGGAACCCCGGCATCGGCAACGCGGACAGCGTGCGCACGCCCCGGAAATGCGCGGCGAACCGCGCGTACTGGTACGCGCCGCCCATCGCCGCCGGGGTGGACAGGCAGAACAGGTGCGGCTGCCGCGCTCCCTCGGCCATCCGGACCGGCACCGGCAACTGCCCGATATCGGCCGCCGACCGGAACGCCGGGCGCAACCTGGCCGCCGCGCTCAGCAGGCCGATCCCTTCCTCCGTCTGTCCCGAGTGGACGGCCTCGGTGAACAACTGCTTCAGCCCGTCGGAAGCCGGGTCCTCCGGCGAGGCGTCGGAGGCCTGGTCCAGTTCGGCCAGCAGATGACGGGTCAGCGCCAGCGGGTTCTGGTGATCGAAGATGACCGTCGGGGGCACGTCCAGCCCGGTGGCCTCGGTGAGGCTGTTACGCAGTCCCACCGCGGTCACCGAGTCGAAGCCCGATTCGAGGAAGTGACGGTTCGGGTCGACCGCGTCGGGGTCCGCGTAGCCGAGCACCGCCGCGGTGTGCTCGAGCACGAGCCGCAGGAGGATCTTCTCCCGCTGGGCCGGGTTCTGCGCGGCCAGCCGCTCGCGCAGCACGTCCGGGTCGGCCGCGACGGCCGGGCTCGCCGTGCGTCGCGCCGGCGCCGGCGCCGATCCAGCTGGTCCAGCTGGTCCGGCCTTGGTGGTTTCCACAGGCACGCCAACGGTTTCCCGCACCTCGGCGATGGGACGCACCGTCACGGCATCGATCGAGGCCACCGGCTTGCCCGCCTGATCGGCCAGCGTCACCGCGACCGAGTCCTCGCCGGCCGGGGTCATCCGCACGCGCAGCTTCGACGCCGCGGTGGCGTGCAGTTCGACCCCCGTCCAGGCGACCGGGAGACCCGGCTCTCCGCCAGTGCGCAGGCCGAACGCCTGCACCGCGGCGTCCAGCGCGGCCGGGTGCAGGCCGAACTGGTCGGCCTGCCCGCTCGCCTCCTGACCGAGGCTCACCTCGGCGAACACCTCGTCACCCCGGCGCCAGGCCGTGCGCAGGCCCTGGAACGCGGGGCCGTAGCCGAGCCCCGCGTCGGCCAGCGCCTCGTACCGGCCGTTCACCGGCACCGATTCGGCTTCGGCCGGCGGCCACTCTTCGAGTCCTTCCGGCTTGACCTTTCCGCCGCCGACCAGCAACCCGGTCGCGTGCCGGGTCCACGCGGCGATCGGGTCGTCCGGGCGCGAATACACCGTCAGCGCCCTGGCCCCGGCCTCGTCACGCACGCCGACCACGGCCTGCACCTGCACCTTTCCGCGCTCCGGCAGCACGAGCGGCGCGTGCACGGTCAGTTCCTCGACCCGGGAGCAGCCCGCTTCGTCGCCGGCGCGGATGGCGATCTCGACAAAAGCCGCGCCGGGCAACAGAACCTCGCCGCCCACGGTGTGCTCGCCCAGCCAGGGGTGAGTGCCGATGGAGAGCCGGCCGCTGAGCACGATGCCGTCCGAGTCCGCCAGCCACATCGCCGCGCCGACGAGCGGGTGCCCGGTCGATTCGAGCCCGGTGGTGGCCAGGTCGCCGCTCGCCCTGATGGCCTCCATGTCCAGGTCCGGCCAGTACCGCTTGCGGTGGAACGCGTAGGGCGGCAACGGCACCCGCCGCGCCTCCCGTCCGGCGAACAGCCGCGTGCCGTCGAGGCCGAGACCGTCCACATGCAACTGTGCGGCCGCCCGCAGCACCGCGGTGGTCTCGGCGCGATCGCCGGGCAGCACGGGCAGTTCGGTGACATCCTCGCCCGGTCCGGTCAGGCAGGACCGCACCTGGCCCGCGAGCCCACCGCCGGGGCCGAGATCCACGAACCGGTTCACCCCCGCCGTCTCGAGGTTACGGACCGCGTCGAGGAAGCGGACCGGCCGCCGCAGGGTGGCCGCCCAGTGCTCGGGCTCGGACAGCTCGTCCCCGGCCAGTGCGCCGGTGACCGTGGAGACCATCGGAACGCGCGGGGCACCGTACGACAACTCCGCGGCGATCTCGGCCAGTTCCTCCAGAACCTCGTCCATCCGCGGCGAATGCGCGGCCTGCAGCGCCGGCAGCCGCCGGGTCTCGCGTCCCCGTTCCGCCCAGTGGGCGGCGATCTCCAGCACCGGCTTCTCGTCGCCGGAAAGAACGACGGAGTCCGGCCCGTTGACCTCGGCGACCGCGACCCTTGCGGTCAGCAGCGGGCGGACCTCCTCCTCGCTCGCCGCGACCGCGACCATCACGCCGCCCGTCATCTCCTCCAGCAGCTGCGCGCGGGTCGCGACCAGTTTGACCGCGTCCGGCAGCGACAGCACCCCGGCCACGTGCGCGGCCGCCACCTCGCCGCCGGAATGGCCGAGCACGTAGTCCGGCCGCTGCCCCCAGAACTCGAGCAGCCGGAACAGGGCGACCTGCACGGTGAACTGCGCCGCGTGCGTGAACGTCGCCCGTTCGAGCAGCTGCGCGTTGACCGAGCGCTCCTCGGCGAACAGCACGTCCGGCAGCGGCCGGTCCAGGTACGCCCCGAACTTCTCGCTCACCTCGGTGAATTCCCGGGCGAACGCGGGGAAGGCCGCGCAGAGGTCCTTTCCGCTACCGGGGCGGACGGCGGCGTGGCCGGAGAACAGGAACGCCGTCTTCGCGCCCGCCCGGACCCGGCCGCGCAGCACCGTGGCGGAGGGCTCGTCCCTCGCCAGCGCGGCGAGCCCCGCGAGCAGCTCCTGCCGGTCCTCGCCGACCACGGCCGCGCGGTGCGAAGCCGGGGCCCGGAAGGTGGCCAGCGAGTACGCGAGAGCCTGCGGGTCGGGTTCTCCACCGGTGCTCAGCTGGGACAGCAACCGCTGTGCCTGCAGCGGCAAGGCTTCCCGGCTGCGCGCGGACAGCAGCAACGGCAGCAACCCGTCGTGCTCGGGCGTGGCGGGCTCCGCCTTCTCCTGCTCCTGTGCGGGCGCCTGCTCGATGATCACGTGCGCATTGGTCCCGCTGTACCCGAACGAAGAGACACCGGCGCGCCGCGGACGTCCGGGGTCCGGCCACGCGATGGTCTCCGCCAGCAGCCGGACCTGCCCGGCCGACCAGTCGACCTGCTCGGTCGGGTTATCCGCGTACCGCGTCATCGGCAGCTGCTCGTGCCGCAGCGCCATCACCATCTTGATGATGCCGGCGACCCCGGAGGCGGCCTGGCTGTGCCCGATGTTCGACTTGACCGAGCCCAGCCACAGCGGCCGGTCCGCCGGCCGGTCCTGCCCGTAGACGGACAGCAGTGCGCGCGCCTCGATCGGGTCGCCCAGGGTCGAGCCGGTCGCGGACGCCTCCACCACGTCCACATCGGACGGTTTCAGCCCGGCGAGCGCGAGGGACCTGCGGATCACGCGTTCCTGTGAGGGGCCGCTCGGCGCGGTCAGCCCGTTGGACGCGCCGTCCTGGCCCACCGCGCTCGACCGGATCACCGCGAGCACCTCGCGGCCGTCGCGCAGGGCGTCCGAAAGCCTCGCGACCACGAGGACACCGACGCCTTCGGACCAGCCGATCCCGTCCGCGGCCGCGGAGAACGACTTGGACCGGCCGTCGGCGGCGGTGCCACCGGCATCGAAGTGGGCGAACGGGCTCGGCGAGGTGAGCGCCGAAACGCCACCGATCAGCGCGAGCGCGCAGTCGCCCTGGTTCAGCGCCTGGCTCGCCGAGTGCAGGGCCACCAAGGAGGACGAGCAGGCCGTGTCGATCGAGACCGACGGCCCCTCCAGGCCGAGCGCGTAGGACACCCGGCCGGACACCACGCTGCCGAGCACACCGGTGCTGCGGAACAGGCCGTTGGTCTCCATGTCGCCGGCCGGCCCGGGGTCGAAGTCCGACTTCATCACCCCGGCGAACACCCCGGTGTCGCTGCCCTTGAGCGAAACCGGGTCGATGCCGGCCCGCTCCAGCGCCTCCCAGCAGGTCTCCATCAGCATCCGCTGCTGCGGTTCGATCATCGCCGCCTCGTTGGGGCTGATCCCGAAGAAGGCCGCGTCGAAGTCGGTGAGGTCGTGCACGAACCCGCCCTGCGGCTGCCGCCCGCTCGACTCGACCAGGCCGAGCCAGTAGTCCATGTCCCAGGAACGGTTGACGGGGAAGGGAGAGATCCCATCACCGCCGGAGGCCGCGAGCTGCCACAGCTCCTCCGGCGAGCCGACCTCCCCCGGGTACCGGCAGGCCATCCCGATGATCGCGATCGGCTCGTCACCGGCCACGGTCCTCAGCGCGACCGTCTCCGGCTTGGCATTCAGCTCGCCGAGCAGCGCCTGGTACAGGTGCTCGGCCAGCTCCGCCGCGGTCGGGAAGTCGAACACCAGGGTGGGCGGCAGGGTCAGCCCGGTGGCCGCGCCGAGCTGGTTGCGCAGCTCGACGGCCAGCAGTGAGGTGAAGCCGAGATCGTTGAAGGCGCGGTCGACATCGATGAGCTCAGCCGAGTCCTGGCCGAGCACCGCGGCGATATTGGCGAGGACGACCCCACGCACGGCCTTGAGCCGCTCGGTGGCCGGGAGCGCGAGCAGCTTGCCCCGCAAGGAGTTCGGGTCGGCCTCGGCGCCGGCCGGCACGGCGGTCTCCGGTGCGCTGGCGGCCCGCCGCGCGAGCGGCTCCGGCTCCCGGCGCGACGCGGCAACATTGGAAGAGGCGGTGTTCGAAGACGCGGTGTTCGAAGACGCGGCGCCGCGGGCCGCGGTCAGCTGCTCCTCGGAGACCTGACGCAGCTTCAGCGATTCAACCGAGGCGACCGGGTTTCCCGCCACGTCGGCGAGTTCCAGCGAGACGACGTCCGAACCCGTGCGCCGCAACCGCACCCGCACCGCCGCGGCACCCGAGGCGAACAGCTCCACACCGGACCAGGCGTACGGGAACGACACGCCGTCACCGTCACTGGCGAGCCCGATCGCGTGCAGTGCCGCGTCGAGCACCGCAGGGTGCAGCCCGAAGCCCGCCGCGTCCCTTCTTGCCCGTTCGGGCAGGCTCACTTCGGCGAAGATCTCGTCCGCACCACGCCAGGCGCTCCGCAAGCCACGGAACACCGGCCCGTAGTCCAGCCCGAGCTCCGCCATTTCCTCGTACATTCCCGTCAGTTCCACCGGCTCGGCCTCGGCGGGTGGCCAGGAGGCCGGCGCGAACGAAGGCGCGCCGTTCGCGTCGGCCAGCACGCCACCGGCATGCCGGGTCCACGTCCCTTCACCGGTCAGGTCGTCGGTACGCGAGCTGATCGCGAACGAGCGCGCCCCGGATTCGTCCGGGGCGTCGACACTCACCTGGATCCGGACGCCACCCGCCGCGGGCAGCGCCAGCGGCGCGTGCAGGGTCAGCTCCCGCAGCCGGGAGCAGTCCACCCGGTCCCCCGCCCGGATCGCGAGTTCCACGAAAGCCGTGCCGGGAAAGAGAATCTGGCCGCCCACGGCGTGGTCGGCCAGCCAGGGATGGGTTCCGACGGAGACGCGCCCGGACAGCACGACGCCCTCGGAATCCGCGAGCACGGTGGCCGCACCCAGCAGCGGGTGATCCACCGGTTCCAGGCCGAGGGAGACCGGGTCGCCGTAGATCGGGGCCGACTGCAGCCAGTACCACTTCCGCTGGAAGGCGTACGTGGGCAGTTCGGCCGAACGCGCGCCACGGCCGGCGAAGTAGGCCGGCCAGTCCGGCGAGATTCCTTGCGTGTGCAGCTTTCCGAGCATGGTGGTCACGGTTTCCGCGGGCCGGTCCTCGCTCAGCGCGGACACCACGAGGGCGTTCCCGGTCAGGCTTTCCCGCGCGCCCGCCGGGCCGAACTCGACGAACCGGTTCACGCCCTGGGCTTCCAGGTAACGGACCCCGTCCGCGAAGCGCGCCTTCGCGCCGAGCCGCCGAACCCAGTACGCCGGCGAGCGCAGCTCCTCCTCGGTCGCCAGCTCGCCGCCGCCACCCGGCAGCACCGGAATCTGCGGCGCCGTGTAACTCACCCGCTCGGCGATCTTCCGGACCGCGTCGGGCTCAGCGCCGGTTGCCGCCACCAGGGCGGCCGCGTCCGGCAGCGACAACACCCCGGAAACGTGGGCGGCGCTCAGCTCGCCGGCCCCGTGCCCGGTGACGAAGTCCGGGGTGATCCCCCACGATTCCAGCAGCCGGAACAACGCCACCTCGATGGCGAACACGGTGCCGTTCTCGCCGTCGCCGTGCTCGGCCAGCGCCGCGCGGGCTTCCGCGTACGCAGTGGCGAACGCGGGGAACGCGGCGCTCAGCTCCTGTCCGAGGTCGCTGCGCGCGTTGCCGGAGAACAGGAATGCCGTCGACGTCTCACCGCGGGCCACCCCGTGCACGACCTCGGCCGAGGACTCGCCCGCGGCCACGTCGTCCAGGCCGCGCAGCAGTTCCTCGCGGCCGGTCCCGGTGACCACGGCCCGGTACGGGAACGCAGACCTGCCGGTGGCCAGTGAGTAGCCGATGTCGAGTGGGCCGAGATCGGGATTACCGCGAACATGCTCCAGCAGCCGTGCGGCCTGCGCGCGCAGCGACTCGGGGCTCCGGCCGGACAGCGCCCACGGGATCGGGCCACTCGCGGGAATTTCCCGCTCTGAAGACACCTCCGCGGCCTCGGGAGCCTCCTCCAGGATCACGTGCACATTGGTGCCGCTCATGCCGAAGCCCGACACCGCGGCCCGGCGGGGCCGGTCATCGCGCGGCCAGGCCACCGGTTCGCGGAGCAGCTCGACGCCGCCGGAGGCCCAGTCCACCCGGTGGTTCGGCTCGTCCACGTGCAGTGTCTTGGGCTGGAGGTCGTTGCGCAGCGCGAGCACGACCTTGAGCAGCGAGGCGACGCCCGCGGCGGCCTGGGTGTGCCCGAGGTTCGACTTGATCGAGCCGAGCCGCAGCGGCCGTCCCTCCGGCCGCTCCTGCCCGTAGGTGGCCAGCAATGCCTGCGCCTCGACCGAATCGCCGAGCGGTGTCGCCGTGCCGTGCGCCTCCACGAGGTCGATCTGGTCGCTCGACACCTGGGCATTGGCCAGCGCCTGGCGGATCACCCGCTGCTGGGCCGGGCCCCTCGGCGACATCATCCCGTTCGAGGCGCCGTTCTGGTTGACCGCGCTGCCGCGGACGACCGCGAACACCGGGTGGCCGTTGCGGCGCGCGTCCGAAAGCCGTTCCAGCAGCAGCATCCCGGCGCCCTCGGACCAGCCGATACCGTCCGCGGACTCGGCGAACGACCGGCACCGGCCGTCGACGGACAGGGTGTCGTCGACGCTGAACTCGGCGAAGGTCTGCGGGGAGGCCATCACCGTCACCCCGCCGGACAGCGCGAGCGAGCACTCGCCCTGGCGCAGGGCCTGCACCGCCATGTGCAGGGTCACCAGCGAGGACGAGCACGCGGTGTCCACGGTGACCGTGGGCCCTTCGAGGCCGAACGCGTAGGCGAGCCGGCCGGACACCACCGCGGAGGAACCGTAATGGCCCGGGTAGTTGTGGTACATCACCCCGGTGAACACCCCGACCGGGCTGCCCTTCACCGAGGCCGGCGGGATCCCGGCCCGCTCGAAGGACTCCCAGGTGGTCTCCAGCAGCAGGCGCTGCTGCGGGTCCATCGTGACCGCCTCGCGCTCGCTGAACCCGAAGAACCCGGCATCGAACTCAGGAGCCTGGTACAGGAAACCGCCGTGCCGGGTGCGGCTGGCGCCCGGCCGTTCGCCGCTCGGATCGTAGAGCCGGTCGGTGTCCCAGCCACGGTCAGCAGGGAATTCTCCGACGACGTCGGCGCCGTCGGCCAGCAGCCGCCACAGCTCCTCCGGCGTGCTCACGCCGCCCGGAAACCGGCAGGCCATGCCGACGATGGCGATCGGCTCGTGGCCGGCCTCGCTGAGCTTCTTGTTCTGCGCGCGAAGACGCTCGGTCTCCTTCAGAGACGTACGGAGGGCGTGAACCAGCTTGTCGTCGGACTTGTTCATTCAGACCTTCTCCTGAGTCACATGGTCTTTGGCATCGGCCGGGCCAAGGGCTCGTGAGTGTTCATGACGGTTCTAACCGTCATAAACACTCACGAGCTTTTAGCTTCGGGGGTTTTCGGCGAAGGCCAGTTCGGCGGCCAGCGCGGCGCGCCCGGCGACGCCGAGCTTGCGGTACACGCGGGTCAGGTGCTGTTCCACCGTGCTCACCGTGATGTACAGCGTCTCCGCGATCTGCCGGTTCGTGTGCCCCTCCGCCGCGAGCTCGGCGACCCGCAGCTCGGCCTCGCTCAGCGCCGACGACGCCGACGCCGAAGCCGGCTCCGGGCGCGCGAGCGCGGGCCGGGACGCGGCCGGCAGCCCCGCCGTCGGCCGGGGCGGCCGCGACCGGCCGTCGTGGCGCGGCACGTGGACCGGCTTCACCAGGCCCGCGGAGCGTTCCGCGCGCTGGCCCAGCTGGTTGAGCGTGCGCTGGGTTTTCGCCAGCTCCAGCCGGTCGCCGGAATCCTTGAAGGCCTCGGCCGCCCTGGTCAGCAGGCCGGGGCGCGCCGCGGCGTCGCCGGCCAGCGCCAGCACCCGCAGGGCGGAGCCACGCGAATAGGCGTCGGTCGGTGCGGCGCACGCGAGCTGCTGCCGGGCCAGCTCGACGGCCAGCGTCGGGTTGCCCAGCCGCAGGTTGGCCTCCGCGAGATCGGTGCGCCACGGCACGATCGTCGGCAGTTCGAGGTTCCAGTCGCGCAGTATCCGCTGGCACTGCTGGAAGTCGCTGACCGCGGCGAGTCCCCGGTTGGTCGCCAGGTGGAAGTGACCGCGTGCCCGCAAGTACCGGACGCCGCCCAGGGTCGTCAGCGCCGCCTCCGGCAGCGGGTGCCGCAGCACCGCCGCCGCCTCCTTGAACGCCCCGGCCACGGTGTGCGCGCTCAGCAGCGTCGCCAGCGGGTAGCAGATCGCGACGCCCCAGTTCGGCGCGTCCAGCATGGCCAGCGCCTCCTTCGCCCGCTCCGCCGCGCCCGCGACGTCGCCCTGGCGCAGCACCAGGCTCGCACCGATCGCGTCGAGCATCGCCTTCCACGTCACCGCGCCGCGGTACTCGGCCTCCTCCCTGAGCGAGGTGCACCAGCCCTCGGCGCGGTCGCCCTTGTTGTCGTGGGCCAGCGCGAGGATGGCGGTGGCCAGCGCCTCGAGCGAGGTGTCCGACAGCCGGCAGTTCTGCAGGATCCGTTCCGCGCACGCCGAGGTCGTTTCGGTGCCGCCGGTCTGCCACACCTCGGCCAGTGAGTTCGCCGTGCGCAGCCAGGGATCGCTCGTTTCGGCCGAAGCCGCCGAGACGCCGTAGTGCCAGTGCCCGGCCAGGCTGAACTCGGCGGCGGTGCGCGGGTCGAGCGGCTCGATGTCGTCTCCGAGCGCCGCGAACGCACGCTCGAACGTGTCCCGCTCGCCGAACCACAGTGACTGCCGGGCGAGCGCGGTCCGGTCGGTCTGGTCCAGCGAGTCACCGGCATCGCGCAGCGACTGCAGGTGCGGCGCGGCGGCGGCCGGGTTCACCCGCCAGGTGATCTTGGCGAGCAGCTGCGAGATCATCTGCTGCTCCCACTGCGCCGTCGACACCGACGCGGCGAGCTTCAGGCAGCGCGTGGCGAAGTCGATGTCGTCCGCGAGCATCACCTCTTCCGCCGCCGCCACCAGCACCGGCAGTGCCCACTCGGCGTTCGCCTCACCCGCGGCCACGAGATGCCGGGCGACGTCGGCGGAGGGAGACCCGCGCGAGTGCTTCACGCCGGCGGCCAGCGCGTGCAACCGCACCTTCTCGGACCCGCGCAGCCCACCCACCACGGCGGCCGCGGCCGGCGGCTGCCGGAACCGGACACCCGCGATCAGGCCCGTGTCGGCGAGCCGGCCGGCAGAAGTCTCGGCGTCGAGCGGATCCACGCCGGCGACGAGGGCCACCGCGTCGGTGGTGACGTCGGTGTCCAGCACCGCGATCGCCGTCGCCACCTCGCGCAGCGGTGAGCCGTAGTGATGCAGAAGCCGTTGCACGGCGTCGGAGTACGCCGAGCCGGTGTCCGCGCTGCCGCGGTGGGCGTCGACCAATGCGTTGACCAGCAACGGGTTTCCGCCGCTGAGCTCGTGGATCTGCTCGGGCAGCCCGTCGCGCTCCCCCTCCGCCACCAGCTCCGCGATGGCCCGCACGGAAAGCGGCGTCAGCTGTACGTGCAGGTGCGGCTGCGACGCGAACGGCTGCCCACCGCCCCCGTACCACGAGTCGGCGTGGTTGAGCACCAGCAGCAGGCCCGCCGACCGCGTCCGGCGCTGCAGGCGAAGGAGGAGCCGGGCGGAGATTTCGTCCACGTGGTGGAGGTCGTCGACGACCACGAGGACCGCGCGCTCTCGGGCCAGCCGGTGCACCGCGCTGCACAGCCCGGCGATCCAGTCGTCGGTGCCGTCGACCACGAAGCTCTCGGTCAGCGTCCTCGGCAGCGCGGGGCTCGCCAGCAGCTGGTCGATCACGCCGCCGGCCACGTCCCGCTCGTCGGCGGCACCGGTCGCGGTGAGGGTGAGGATGCCCAGTTCCCTGGCACTCGCCACCACCTGGTTCTGCAACTGCGTCTTGCCGCTGGCCGGTCCTCCACCGACCAGTACGGTCTCCCCGGCGCCGGCCTCACATCCGATCAGCAAGGCCTCGATGAAAACCAAGGCCTCCTGCGGGTCGTTTCGGCGGTTCTGCCCCCAGATCGCGCCCATCGCAAGCTCCTCGAAGAAGGCGGTTCGCTTCCTGCCCTATCGACATTCGCAGCACGCCCCTAAGTGCAGCCAACCGCAATCTAAAGTCACCCGAAGGGGCGACTTGACTACACACGGTCGCTGCGTGCTAGGGGTTGCCGGTCCCGTGAACGGACCGGAGACTTCCTGAACTGTGACTGCCCTGAACGAGAAATCGAGCCGGTGGATCCGGCGATTCCACGCGGCCGACGACGCCGCGGTGCGACTGGTGTGCCTGCCGCACGCAGGCGGGTCGGCGACCGCTTACTTCCCGTTCTCGCGGGCGGCCGCCGAGGCCGGGCTGGACGCCGATGTCATCGCCGTGCAGTACCCGGGCCGGCAGGACCGGCGGGGAGAGCGGTGTTTCGACGAACTCGCCGCGATGGCCGACGTCATCACCGAAGACCTCGGCCAGTGGTCCGACCGGCCGGTGGCGCTGTTCGGCCACAGCATGGGCGCGACGCTCGGATACGAGGTCGCGCTCCGGCTCCAGGCCCGGGGCGCGCGGCCGCTGGGCCTGTTCGCCTCCGCGTGCCCGGCGCCGTCCGTGCCGCGGACCGAGTACGTCCACCAGCTCGACGACGACGGTTTGATCGCCGCCCTCAAGGAGATCAGCGGCACCGACAGCGCCGTCTTCGGCGATGACGAGCTGCTGCGCATGGTGCTGCCCGCCATCCGCGGGGACTACACCGCCGTCGAGACCTACCGCCACGAGTCCGGGCGCGAGCTGGACTGCCCGATCCACGTGCTGCTGGGCGCGGACGATCCCGTCGTCGACCTCGCCGAGGCCGGTGCCTGGCGGGCCCGCACCACCGGCGGCTGTGCCGTGGAGGTGCTGGAAGGCGGCCACTTCTACCTGAACGCCCAGCTCGACGGCGTGCTGACCACCGTCGCCGCCCGCCTGCGGGACTGGCGCGAAGAGGCGCTCGCTCCCGCAACCCCTGAACCTGGGCGGGTAGTGGGGGAGTAAACCCCAGCTCGCGCTCAGGTGCCGCCCCCATGGTGTGAGGGGCCCGGGTCCGCGAAACTGGATACATCAAGGAAACAGACCGGACCCACCGCCCTCGGAGGTAGCCATGATGGCCATTCAGACCGCTCCCGGAGTCACCCAGCGGATGCTTCCCAACGGGCATCTCGAGCTGATCTGCAGCAGCACCAGCCGCCAGGTGGAGTGCGAACCGGTCGCCGCGGCGATGTGGATCGCGCTCAAGCAGCACAACGGCGACGTCGACAGCGCCAGCGCCGTCCTCGCCGCGCTGTGGGAGACCGATGTCGAGACCATCCGCTACGACATGATCGCCCTGGCCGGCTCCCTGTGCTCCCTCGGCCTTCTCACCGAGGAGTGAGCAGGTACCCGCGCCGGGTCCGACACCAAAAGCTCGTGAGTGTTTATGACGGTTAGAACCGTCATAAACACTCACGAGCTGTTGCGGGCTTGCGTGCTCAGACGGGTTTGCTGTCCAGTTCCTCGTCCAGGAGGGCGAAGAGGTCCTCGGCACTGGCGTTCTCGATGTCCGCGGGCTCGTCGGGGGCCGAGTACGAGGCCAGCAGGGCGGTCAGCCGGATGACCAGTTTCTCCCGTGCGGACTCGTCCAGGGCGGTGTCCCGCAGCGCGGTCTCGAGGGAGGCCAGCTGGGAATCCACAATGGACGGCTGGTCCGCCAGGCCCGCACCGAGGAACCCGGCCACGGCGGTGGCGGAGGGATAGTCGAAGATCAGGGTGGCCGGCAGGCGCCGTCCGGAGACCTCGTCCAGCCGGTTCCGCAACTCGATCGCCGTCAGTGAATCGAAGCCGAGCTCGATGAACCCCTTCCGGGGGTCGATCGCGTCCGGACGCTCGTGCCCGAGCACCACCGCGGCGGTGCCGCACACGAGGTCGAGCAGCGCCCGCTCCCGCTCACCGGCGGGCAGGGCCACGATCCGGGCCCACGAGTCGTCGGCGACCGTGGCCCGCCGCCGCGCACCGCCACGCACCAGTCCCCGCAACATCGCCGGCACGTGATCCGCGTCGGACCGCAGCCCGGCCACGTCGAGCCGCACCGGCACCAGCGAGGGCTGCTCGGTGCCGAACGTCGCGTCGAACAGCTCGAGCCCGTCGGTGAACGACAGCCCGGCGACGCCGGATCGCGCCATCCGGACCAGGTTGGTGTCCCCGAGCGCGTCCCCCATGCCGCCGGACCACAGTCCCCACGCCAGCGACACCGCCGGCAAGCCGAGCGCCGCCCGGTGATGGGCCAGCGCGTCGAGGAAAACGTTCCCCGCCGAGTAGTTCGCCTGCCCGGCCGAACCCAGCGTCCCGGCGACCGAGGAGAACAGCACGAACGCGGCCAGGTCGAGATCCGCGGTCAGCTCGTGCAGGTGCCAGGCCGCGTCCAGCTTCGGCCGCAGCACCGTGTCCAACCGCTGCGGCGTCAGCGCGAGCAGCACCCCGTCGTCCAGGACACCGGCCGTGTGCACGACCGCGGTCAGCGGATGCCCGGCCGGCACGCCGGCCACCAACGCGGCCGCCGCCTCCCGATCCGCGAGATCGCAGGCCACCAGCGAAACCGAAGCGCCCAGCTCCTCCAGCTCCGCCTTGAGTTCCGGCGCTCCCGGCGCCGCGGCGCCACGACGGCTGGTGAGCAGCAGGTGGCGCACGTCGTGCTCGGTCACCAGGTGCCGCGCGATCAGCCGGCCCAGCGCGCCGGTGCCGCCGGTGACCAGCACGGTTCCGTCCGGATTCAGCGACGGCGTCCGGCTCTCGGGCACGAACTTCGCCAGCCGGTGCACCAGCACCGCCCCGTCGCGGACGGCGACTCCGGGCTCACCGGCGTAGCCCGCCCCGAGCACCATGTCCAGCGCCGGCTCGCCGCCGGCAGCGCCGTCAACGTCAACCGCCATGAACTGGTCCGGGTATTCCAGCTGGGCCGACCGGACGACGCCCCACAGCGCGGCGTGGGCCAGGTCGCCGATGCCGTCCTCGGGATGCGTCGCGATGGCGCGGGAGGTGACCACGACCAGTCGCGAACCGGCCAGCACCGGCTCGCCGACCCAGGCCCGCACCAAAGCCAGCAGCCGGTGGGTGGCCTCGCGCGCCACCTCGGGCGTCGCCGTCTCGGGCGCCGCGAACGTCGCGATCACCACGTCCGGGACGTTCGCCCCCGCCCGCACCGCGTCGAGCAGCGCAGCAAGGTCTACATAGGACTCTCCGCCGAGGCCGAAGGAGTCCGCGCCGAGTACCACGCGCGAAACGCTCGCAGCGGCATCACCGGTGTAAGGCAGCCATTCCACCCGGAACAGCGAGTCGCCGGCAGCCGGCCGGGTGGCCGAGGCGAACGCGTCGTCGGCGATCGGCCGGAACGCCAGCGACTTCACGGTCAGCACCGGTGCCCCGGTGGGATCGGTGGCGGTGAGCGACACGGTGTTCTCGACATCGGCCGAGAGCAGCACACGCAGGCTCGACGCCCCGCCGGCGTAGAGCGAAACCCCGCTCCACGCGAACGGCAACGCCGGCTTGTCCTCCGTCAGCCCGGCCAGGCCGATGGTGTGCAGCGCGGCATCCAGCAGGGCCGGGTGCAGCCCGAACGCCGAACCGTCGGTGTGTTCCGGCAACTCGACCTCGGCGGCCATGGTGTTCCCCTCGCGCCAGACCCGGCGCAGCCCGGCGAAGACCGGCCCGTAGTCGAAGCCCTGGGCGGCGAGTTCGTCGTAACGACCGGTCACGTCGATCTCGACGGCCCCGGCCGGGGGCCACTCTGCGACGGCCGCGGGCGTGTCCACCGACGGCGACAGCCTGCCGCTGGCGTGTTTCGTCCACTCCCCGCCGTCCTCGAGCTGCGAGTAGATGCCCAGCGAGCGAGCGCCCGACTCGTCCTCCGCGCCCACCGTCACCTGTACCGGGACGGCTCCGTGTTCGGGCAGGATCAGCGGCACCGCGAGCGTCAGCTCGTCGAGCCTCGCGCAGTTCACCTCGTCGCCGGCCCGCACGGCCAGTTCGACAAAAGCCGTCCCGGGGAGCAAAACCGTCCCCTGCACGACGTGGTCGCCGAGCCACGGCTGTGCGCGCAGCGAGAGTTTCCCCGTGAGCACAACGCCTCCGGTGTCGGCGGCCGACACGACCGCGCCCAGCAGCGGGTGCCCGGCATCGAGCTGCCCGACCTCAGTGACCCCGCGGAGACGGGCGCCGGTCGGGTTCTCCAGCCAGTAACGCTTGCGCTGGAAGGCGTACGTCGGCAGCTCGACCACCGCGCCACCGGCGTAGAACGCCGAGAAGTCCACAGTGGAACCGCTGACGAAGAGCGTCGCGACCGCGGCGGCCGCCGACTCGGCTTCGGGCCGGTCCTTGCGCAGCACCGGGACGAACGTCGCCCGGTCGTCCGCACCCAGGCAGGTCTGGCCCATCGCGGTGAGCACCGCCGAAGGACCGACCTCGACGAACGTCGTGACGCCCGCGTCGAGCAGCGTGCGGACCCCGTCGGCGAACCGGACGGCGTCGCGGACCTGGCTCACCCAGTACTCCGGCGAGGCCAGGTCGGCGTCGGGCGAAACCGTGGAGACGATCGGGATCTCCGGCGCGCGATAGGTCAGCTTCCGGGCAATGGCGGCGAAGTCCGCCAGCATCGGCTCCATCAGCGCCGAGTGGAACGCGTGCGAAACCTTCAGCCGCGAAGTCCGCTCGAACTTCGACGCCACGGCGAGCACCGCGTCCTCGTCACCGGAGAGCACCACGGACGCCGGCCCGTTCACGGCGGCGATCGACACCCCGTCGGCCAGTAGCGGCAGGACGTCCGCTTCGGTCGCCGCCACGGCGACCATCGCGCCACCGGCAGGCAACGCCTGCATCAACCGCGCCCGGGCCGTCACCAGCGTGCAGGCGTCCTCGAGCGAGAGCACGCCGGCGACGTGCGCCGCGGCCAGCTCGCCGATCGAGTGCCCCAGCAGGTGGTCCGGCCGGACGCCCCACGACTCGAGCAGCCGGAACACCGCGACCTCGACCGCGAACAACGCGGGCTGCGTGTACCCGGTCTCGCCGGAGCCGAGCACGGTCGACAGGGGGACGTCCAGGTGTTTGTCCAGTTCGGCGGCCACCAGGTCGAAGGCCTCGGAGAACGCCGGGTACGCCGCCGCCAGCTCCAGCCCCATCTCGGCGCGCTGCGCGCCCTGGCCGGTGAACAGGAACGCCGTGCGCCCCGCCGCGGCGGTGTTATCGGCGGTGCCCTCGACGATCCCCGCGGGCGTCCGGCCCGCCGCGAATTCGGCGAGCGCCCGCACCGCGCCGGCCCGGTCGGCGGCCACGACGCCGGCGCGGTGCTCCGCGAGCGTACGGGTGGTCGCCAACGAGAACCCGATGTCCACTGTGGACGAATCCGCGACGAACCCGGCGAGGTTACCCGCCTGGGCCCGCAGGGCTTCCGGGTCGTTGGCGGACAGGAGCCAGGTCACCGGGCCCGAATCCCCGGCCGCCGCCGGACCGGGATCACCCTGCTCGACGATCACGTGCGCGTTGGTCCCGCTGATGCCGAACGACGACACCCCGGCCCGCCGGGGCCGCCCGGACTCCGGCCACGGCCGCTGCTCGCTGAGCAGCGAGACCGTGTCCGTCCATTCGACGTGCGGCGACGGCTCTTCCGCGTGCAACGTGCGAGGGAGGACGCCGCGCCGCAGCGCCTCCACCATCTTGATCACGCCGCCGACCCCGGCGGCCGCCTGGGTGTGGCCGACGTTCGACTTGAACGAACCGACGTGCAGCGGCCGCTCCGGCGTGGCCACCTTGCCGTAGGTGGAGATCAGTGCCTGCGCCTCGATCGGGTCGCCCAGCTTAGTGCCGGTGCCGTGCGCCTCGACGGCGTCCACATCGGACAGTCCCAGCCCGGCGTCGGCCAGTGCCGCGCGGATCACGCGCTGCTGCGCGGGCCCGTTCGGCACGGTGATGCCGCTCGACGCGCCGTCGGAGTTCACCGCGCTGCCCCGCAGCACCGCCAGCACGTGGTGACCGTTCGCCCGCGCGTCGGAGAGCCGTTCCAGGAGCAGCATCCCGGCGCCCTCGGAGCAGCCGACGCCGTCGGCGCCGCTGCCGAACGCCTTGCAGCGCCCGTCCGAGGAAAGCCCGTGCTGCTCGCTGAAGTAGACGAACATGTCCGGCGTCACCATCACGGTCACGCCGCCGGCCAGCGCCAGCGAGCACTCGCCGCGGCGCAGGGCCTGCGCCGCCCAGTGCATGGCCACCAGCGAAGACGAGCACGCCGTGTCCACCGACACCGACGGGCCTTCCAGCCCGAGGGTGTAGGAGACGCGGCCGGAGATCAGGCTGCCGTCGCTGCTGCCCGCGCCGTAGTCGTGGTACATCACGCCGGCGAACACACCGGTCTTCGAACCGCGCAGGGTCGACGGCACGATCCCGGCGCGTTCCACGGCCTCCCACGCCGTCTCCAGCAGCACCCGCTGCTGGGGGTCGAGCGTGAGCGCCTCACGGGGCGAGATCCCGAAGAACTCCGGCTCGAAGTCGGCGGCCTCGTAGAGGAAGCCGCCCTCCTTCGAGTACGTCGTGCCGGGCGGGCCGGCGGGGTCGAACAGCGCGGCGGTGTCCCAGCCGCGGTCCTCCGGGAACTCGCCGATCGCGTCCGTGCCGCCGGCGACGAGGTCCCACAGCTGCGCGGGCGTGGTCACCCCGCCGGGGAACCGGCAGCCCATGCCGATGATCGCGATCGGCTCGGTCGTCGCCGCGGCGAGCTTCCGGTTGTCCGCCTTGAGCTGCTCGTTGTCCATCATGGACTGGCGCAGGGCGGCGACGATCTGTTCGGTCGACGGCTGCGTGCTGGGTGACTGCGTCACTGGGACTCACCTCGTTCGTCGGTCGGGTTCCCGCCCATCGCGGACCGGACCAGGTCGGCCAGGTCCATCGCGGCGATGGCCGCACCCTCGTCGGTTCCATTCGCAGAAGCCGCTTCGCCGGCCGCCGTTTCTTCAACGGCACTGCCGATCTCCGGCAGCAGTTCGGCGAGCAGGTGCTTGGCCAGCGGCACGGGGCTCGGGTAGTCGAAGATCAGCGTGGCCGGCAGGCGCAGCCCGCTGGCGGCGCCGAGCCGGTTGCGCAGTTCCAGCGCCGCCAGCGAGTCGATGCCCAGGTCGGTGAAGCCCTTCTCGGCCCCGACCGCCGAAGCGTCGTCGTAGCCGAGGACGGCCGCCGCGTGCTCGCGCACCAGTTCCAGCGCCGCCTGCTCCCGCTCGTCCGGCGACAGCGTGACCAGCCGGTCCGCGAACCCGGCCACCGGAGCCGCCGCCTGAGGCCCGGCCGCCGCGGCCACCCGGCGTGGGGCCGCCGTGACCAGGCCGCGCAGCAGCGGGGCCACCGCGTCCACGTCCCGCAGTTCGGCGAGCTTCACCGGCACCAGTACCGGCTCGCCGGCCGCGAGCGCGGCGTCGAACAGCGCGAGGCCGTCGGCCGCGGACAGCTCCGCGACGCCGGACCGGGCGATGTGCGCCAGGTCCACCTCGCCGTCGGTGCCCTGCCACGGGCCCCAGGCCAGCGAGGTCGCCGGCAGTCCGCGGGCCGCGCGGTACTCGGCCAGCGCGTCGAGGAAGACGTTGCCCGCCGCGTAGTTCGCCTGCCCGGCGGCGAGCAGCAGGCCGCCCGCCGAGGAGTACAGGACGAACCCGGCCAGGTCGAGGCCCGCGGTCAGCTCGTGCAGGTGCCAGGCCGCGTCCACCTTGGGGCGCAGGACATTGTCGACCTGCTCCGGGGTGAGCGCGCTGAGCACGGCGCTGTCCATCTGGCCCGCGGCGTGCACCACCGCGGTGAGCTCGGACCCGATCGAGCCGATCAGCTCGGCCAGCGCCGCGCGGTCGGTGACGTCGCAGGCCGCGACCGTCACCTGGGCGCCCCGCTCGGTCAGCTCGTCGGCCAGCTCCTTCGCCCCCGGCGTGTCCAGGCCCTTGCGGCTGGTCAGCAGGAGGTTGCGGGCGCCGTGGCCGACCAGGTGCCGGGCCAGCAGCCCGCCGAGCAGGCCGGCGCCGCCGGTGATCAGCACCGTGCCGTCCGGGTCCCACGCCGCGGGTTCGCCGAGCGCGGTCACCTTGGCCAGCCGCGGCACGCGGACCTCGCCGTCGCGGACGATCGCCTCCGGCTCGCCGGACGCCACCACCGCGGGCAGCGCCCGCACCGACGAGGCCGCCGCGTCCACGTCGACCAGCTGGATCCGGCCCGGGTTCTCGGCTTGGGCGGCCCGCACCAGGCCCCAGACCGGAGCCTGGGCCAGGTCGGGACCATCCTCAGTGGACACTGCCGCCTGGGTCAGTACGACCAGTTTTCCGTCAGCGAACCGTTCGTCGGCCAGCCAGGACTGCAGCTGGGCCAACGTCTGGTGCACGGCGCCGCGGACCTGCGCGGGCACGTCACCCGAGCCCGGCGTGACCGGCAGGACCAGCACATCAACCGGCTCGGCACTGTCGAGAACAGGCACGCCCAAGCCGAGATCGTCGGCACCCAGCACAGCCCAGCCGTCGAGCGAGCCGGCCGGACGGACGCCCGCGGGCTGCCAGTCGATCCGGTAGAGCGAGTCGGGCACCTTCGCGCCCAGCTGGCCCTCCGACACCGGCCGCGTCACCAGCGATTCGATCCACGCCACCGGGTTGCCGGCCGCGTCGGCCAGCGCCAGCGAAGAGCCGGTGACGTCCTTGCGCACCAGCACCCGCAGCGCTGTCGCACCGGAGGCCTGCAGTGAGACCCGGTTCCACGCGAACGGGATGGTGGTCTCGGTCAGCGCCTTCGGGCCACCCGGGATCAGGTAGTCCGTCGCGCCCAGCGCCGAGTCGAGCAGCCCCGGGTGCAGGCCGAACTCGCCCGCGGCGGTGCCCTCCGGCAGCGCGACCTCGGCGAAGACCTCAGTCCCCCGAGCGCCTTCGCGCAGCCAGACGGCCTTCAGGTTGCGGAACGTCGGCCCGTAGCCGAAGCCCAGCCCGGCCAGGTCGTCGTACAGCCCGGTCAGGTCCACGGCCTCGGCGCCGGACGGCGGCCACTCCGTCAGGTCGAACTCGTCGGGCCGCGCCCCCGTGGCCAGCGTGCCGGCCGCGTGCTGCGTCCAAACCGCGCCGGACTCTTCGGTGCGCGAGTGCACCGACAGCTCCCGGATGCCACCGGCACCGGGCGCGCCGACCACCACTCGGAGGTCGACCCCGCCCTTTTCCGGCAGCAGCAACGGAGCCTGCTGGGTCAGCTCGTCCAGCACGTCGCAGCCGACCTGGTCGCCGGCGTGCAGGGCCAGCTCGACGAACGCCGCGCCGGGCAGCATGGTCCGGCCCATGATCACGTGGTCGGCCAGCCAGCCCTGGGTGTCCACCGACAGCCGGCCGGTCAGCACCGCGCCGCCGTCGGGCAGCTCCACCAGCGCGCCCAGCAGCGGGTGCGCGGCGGACTTCGCGCCGAGCGAGGTCACGTCACCGGTCTGCTTGGTGGCGTCGAGCCAGTAGGACTTGTTCTGGAACGCATAGGTCGGCAGATCCACAGTGGACGCACCGCGGCCCGTGTAGACGGCCCGCCAGTCGATCTTCGCGCCCCGTGAGTACAGCGTGGCGAGCGCGGCGAACAGGGTCGGCACCTCGGCGCGGCCCCGGCGCAGCGCCGGAACGCCGACAACGCGGTCCGGCCGGGCGGCACCCGCCGTGTCGCACTCGCGGGCCATGCCCGTGAGCACCGCGTCCGGGCCCAGCTCCACGAACCGGGTGACGCCGGCGGTCAGCAGCGTGGCGACGCCGTCGGCGAACCGGACGGCCTCCCGCACGTGGCCCACCCAGTATTCGGGCGAGCACAGCTGTTCCGCCGTGGCGATCCGGCCGGTCACGTTCGAGACGACCGGGACCGCCGGGGCCGAGTAGGACAGCCGGGCGGCCACCTCGCGGAACTCGGCCAGCATCGGCTCCATCAGCGTCGAGTGGAAGGCGTGGGAGACGACCAGCTGCTTCGTCCGCCGTCCGGCCTCGGAGAAGACCGCCATCGCGGCTTGGACCGCGGCCTCCGGGCCGGAGATGACCACCGAACGCGGGCCGTTGACCGCCGCGACGTCCACATCGGACGGCAGCGACTCACGAACCTCTTCTTCGGTGGCAGCAATCGCGGCCATCGCTCCGCCAGCCGGCAGAGCCTGCATGAGACGGCCACGGGCGGCGACCAGCGAGCAGGCGTCGGCCAGCGAGAACACCCCGGCAACGTGCGCCGCGGCCAGCTCGCCGATCGAGTGCCCGGCCACGTAGTCCGGCGTGACGCCCCACGACTCGATCAGCCGGTACAGCGCCACCTCGATCGCGAAGAGCGCGCACTGCGTGTACGCGGTCTGGTTCAGCAGTTGCCCGTCCGCCGAGTCCTTCTCGGCCCAGACCACCTGCTTCAGTGAGACCTCGAGCTCAGCGTCGAAGAGGCCACACGCCTCGTCGAACGCGCCGGCGAAGGCCGGGAAAACCTCGTACAGCCCGCGGCCCATGCCCGGCTGCTGCGCGCCCTGGCCGGTGAAGAGGAACGCGGTCAGGTCGGCCGCGCTGACCGTGCCGGTCACGGTGCTCGCCGGGGTCTGCCCCAGGGCCAGGCCGTCGAGCGCCTTGAGAGCGGCTTCGCGGTCGGCCGCCAGCACCACCGAGCGGTAGTCAAGCGCCGCACGGCCGGTGGCGAGCGAGTACCCGACGTCGGTCAGGTCCAGCTCCGGGTTGGCCCGCAGGTACCCGGCCAGCCGGCCTGCCTGGTCGGCGAGCGCGGTGTCCGCCGAGCCGGCGATCGGCAGCGGGACCACCGGAAGCTGCGGCGCGGTCCGGCGCGGTTCCTCCACAGTGGACGGCGGCGCCTCTTCGACGATGAGGTGCGCGTTGGTCCCGCTGATACCGAAGGACGAGACGCCCGCCCGGCGCGGCCTGCCGTTCGGCAGCCACGGCCGGGCCTCGGTCAGCAGCTCGATGTCACCGGTCGTCCAGTCGACGACCGGCGACGGCGCGTCGACGTGCATCGTCTTCGGCAACATGTTGTGCCGCAACGACTGCACCACCTTCATCACGGCGGCCACACCACCGGCGGCCTGCGCGTGGCCGATGTTGGACTTGACCGAGCCCAGGTACAGCGGCTGTCCGTCGGGGCGGTCCTGGCCATAGGTGGCCAGCAGCGCCTGCGCTTCGATCGGGTCGCCCAGCTTGGTGCCGGTGCCGTGCGCCTCGACGGCATCCACGTCGGACGGCAGGAGGCCGCTCGCGGCGAGCGCCGCGTGGATCACGCGCTCCTGCGAAGGACCGTTCGGCGCGGTCAGCCCGTTGGACGCGCCGTCCTGGTTGACCGCGCCGGAGCGGATCACCGCGAGCACCTCGTGCCCGTTGCGCTGCGCGTCCGAGAGCCGCTCCAGCAGAAGCAGGCCCGCGCCCTCGGCCCAGCCCACACCGTCGGAGGCGGCCGAGAAGGACTTCGACCGGCCGTCGGGTGAGAGCACGCCCTGACGGCTGGAGTCCACGAACAGGTCCGACTGCGAGAGCACCGTGACCCCGCCGGCCAGTGCCAGCCCGCACTCCCCCGCCCGCAGCGCCTGCACCGCGAGGTGCAGCGTGACCAGCGAGGACGAGCACGCCGTGTCGACCGTCATGCACGGGCCTTCCAGCCCGAGCAGGTAGGAGATGCGGCCGGAGACGACCGCGCCCGAGCTGCCGTTGGGGATGTAGGCGGCGACGTCGGCGGGCGCGCCGGGGACGCGGCTGCCGTAGTCGTCGTACATGGCGCCGGCGAAGACGCCGGTCAGGCTGCCGCGCAGCACGGTCGGGTCGATGCCCGCCCGCTCGATGGCCTCCCACGCCGTCGCCAGCAGGAGCCGCTGCTGCGGGTCCATGGCCAGCGCCTCACGCGGGCCGATGCCGAAGAACGCCGGGTCGAACTCGGCCGCGTCGTGCAGGAAGCCGCCCCGGTTGGCGTAGGTCTTCCCGCGCTTGCCGCGCTCGGGGTCGTAGATGCCCTCGGTGTCCCAGCCGCGGTTGGTCGGGAAGCCGCTGGTCGCGTCGACCTCGTCCACGAGCAGCTGCCACAGGTCCTCCGGCGACCGGACGCCACCGGGGTAACGGCAGGCCATGCCGACGATCGCGATCGGCTCCTGCATGGACGCGTTGGTCCGGGTGGTCGTGGCGGGGACCTTCGCGACCGCGCCGAGGAGCTTGCCCTTGACGAAGTCGGCCACGGCCTTGGCGGTCGGGTGATCGAAGATCAGCGTCGCGGGCAGCGAGAGCCCGGTGGCGGCGCCGAGCAGGTTGCGCAGCTCCACCGCGGCCAGCGAGTCGAAGCCCAGCTCCTTGAACGCGCGGGTTCCGTCCACTTCGGACTTGTCCGCGTAGCCGAGCACGATCGCCACCTGCGTGCGGACGATGTCCAGCAGCACGCGGTCGCGCTCGCTCTCGACCAGCCCGGCCAGCTCGGCGGCCAACGCGTTGTCGCTGGCCTTCGCCGCCTTCGCGACCCGGCGGGCCTTCGGCGGGACGAAACCACGCAGCAGGGCCGGCAGTTCGTCGGTGCGGGCCCGCAGCGCCGGGACGTCCACGCGCAGCGGGGCGATCACGGCGTCCTCGGCGGACACGGCCGCGTCGAACAGCGCGAGCCCCTGCTCCGCGGTGACCGCGGGCAGGCCCAGGCGTGCCATCCGCGCCAGGTCCGCCTCGGCCAGGTCGCCGCCGAGCCCGGTGTTCTCCGCCCACAGGCCCCAGGCCAGCGCCGTCGCCGGCAGGCCGTGGGCCCGGCGGTGCTCGGCGAGGCCGTCGAGGAACGCGTTCGCGGCCGCGTAGTTCGCCTGGCCCGCGGGCAGCACCTGGCCGCCGGCGGAGGAGAACAGGACAAACGCCGACAGCCCGGCGGTCAGCTCGTGCAGGTGCCAGGCCGCGTCCACCTTGGGCCGCAGCACCGCGTCCGCCTGCGCGGCGGTCAGCGAATCGAAGACCCCGCTGTCCGCGGTGCCGGCCGCGTGCACCACCGCGGTGAGCGGCGCGTCGGCGGGCACACCCGCGATCAGCGCCTCCGCCGCAGCGCGGTCGGCGACGTCGCAAGCCGCGACAGTCACCTTTGCGCCGAGGTCGGAAAGCTCCTCCACCAGCTGGGCCGCGCCGGGCGCCTCGAGCCCACGACGGCTGGTCAGCAGCAGGTTCGTGACGCCGTGCTCGGCCACCAGGTAACGGGCCAGCAGGCTGCCCAGCCCACCGGTGCCGCCGGTGATGAGCACCGTGCCGTCCGCCCGCCACGGCGACTCGCCTTCGGACTCGGTCCGGGCATACCGCGGCACCAGCACCGAGCCCGCGCGAACGGCGGACTCCGGTTCGCCGGACGCGATCACCGCGGCGATGGTCTCCACGGAGGTGTCCGCATCGGCGTCGACCAGGAAGACCCGGCCCGGGTGCTCGGCCTGAGCCCCTCGGGCCAGGCCCCACAGCAGACCTTGCGTGACGTCCACAGTGGACTCACCGGCAGGCACCGCGTCGCGGGTGACCACGGCCAGCTTGGTGCCCGCGAACCGGCCCTCGGCCAGCCAGGCCTGGATCTCGGCGAGCAGCCACGCGGTGTTGGCGCGGGCCGTCTCCGGGACGTCGGCATCCAGTGCGGGCACGGTCAGCGTCACCACGTCCGGCACCGGCTCACCGCGGTCGACCGCCCCGATGAGGTCGGCGAAACCGGCGTACGTGGCCGCCACCCCGACCCGGCCGCGGCCGACCGCGACGACGTCGCCCGCCTCGACCGAAGGCACGGAAACCGGCTGCCAGGCGATCTTCAGCAGCGAGCCGTCCGTCGAGTCGGCGGCCGGTGCGGACAGTTCCTTGTGCACCGGGCGCGAGACCAGCGAGCCGATGGTCGCGACCGGGCGGCCCTCGCTGTCGGCCACCTCGATGGCCGACACCTCGTCGCCGTCCAGCCGGACGATCCGCACCCGCAGCACCGAGGCGCCGACGGCGTGCAGCGTGACCTCGTTCCACACGAACGGCAGCAGCGTCGAGCCGTCCGGGTCGCCGAGCAGGTCGGCGTGCATGGCGATGTCGAGCAGGGCCGGGTGCAGGCCGTACGCGCCCGCCGTGGACGCCGCCGGCTCCGGCAGCGCGACCTCGGCGAACACCTCGTTGCCCCGGTTCCAGGCGGCCTTGAGGCCCTGGAACGACGGGCCGTAGCCGTAACCGCGGTCGTTCAGCCGCTCGTAAGCGCCTTCGACCGGGATGACGTTCGCGCCGGCCGGCGGCCACTCCGTGAGCCCGGCGGGCTCGGGCCGCGGCGCCGCGGAAAGCGTGCCGAGGGCGTGCTGGGTCCACTCGCCGTCAGCCGCGCCCGCGGGACGGGAGAAGACCGTGATCGGACGGCGGTCCTCGGCTGCGGGGCCGACCACCACCTGCAGCGCGACCGCCTCGCCCGGCGGCAGCACGAGCGGCGCCTGCAGCGTCAGCTCCTCCACCGTCGGGTGCCCGACCTGGTCGCCGGCCGCGATGGCCAGCTCGACGAACCCGGTGCCGGGCACCAGGATCGCGCCCTTCACCACGTGGTCGGCCAGCCACGGCACGGACTCGGCCGAGAGCCGGCCGGTGAGCACCGTGGTGTCCGAACCGGACAGCGGCACGACCGCGCCCAGCATCGGGTGCGCCAGCGGCTGCTGGCCCACCGACGTCACGTCGCCGGACGGCGTGGCGTCCAGCCAGTAACGCTTGCGCTGGAAGGCGTAGGTCGGCAGGTCGAGCCGGACCGGGCCGTCACCGAGCAGCTTGCCGAGCGCCGCGGCGCCGCGGACGTGCAGGCGGCCGGCGGCGGCGAGCACCGTCCGGACCTCGTCGGTGTCCCGGCGGCCGAGCGCCACGAACGCCACCGCGTCGGGGTCCGGCACGCTCTGCGGGCCGAGCACGGACAGCACGCTGTCCGGCCCCAGCTCCAGGAACGTCCGCGCCCCGGCGGCCTCGATGGCCGCCACCGCGTCGCCGAAGCGCACGGCCTCGCGGACGTGGGTGACCCAGTACTCCGGTGAACGCAATTCGTCTTCGGCCGCGAGCCGGCCGGTGACCGTCGAGACGATCGGAATCCGGGGCGCGGCAAAGGAAAGGCCCTCGGCCACGGTGCGGAACTCCGCCAGCATCGGGGCCATCAGCGGCGAGTGGAACGCGTGCGAGACGCGGAGCCGGCGCGTCTGGATGCCGGCGGCCGAAGCCTCACGCTCGATGCCGGACACCACCTCGTCGACCCCGGAGACGACCACGGACGCGGGACCGTTGACCGCGGCGACACTCGCCTCGTCCTCGTGCCCGGCCAGCAGCGCCCGCGCCGTCTCCTCGGAGGTGGCGAGCGAGACCATCGCGCCCGGCGGCTCGCTCAGCGAACCCATCAGCCGGCCGCGAGCGGCGACCAGCGTGGCGGCGTCGGCCAGCGAGAGGACCCCGGCGACGTGCGCCGCGGCCAGCTCGCCGATCGAATGCCCGGCCAGCGCGTCGGGCACGATGCCCCACGACTCGACCAGCCGGAACAACGCGACCTCGATGGCGAACAGGCCGGTCTGCGTGTACTGCGTCTGGTCCAGCAGCCCGCGGTTGGCCAGCGCCGTGGTGCCGAAGACGACGTCGCGCAGCGGCACGTCCAGCAGCGGGTCGATGGCGGCGCAGACGGCGTCGAACGCCTCCGCGAACACCGGGTACGCCGCGTACAGCTCCTGACCCATACCCACGCGTTGTGCGCCCTGGCCGGAGAACAGGAAGGCGATCTTGCCGTCGGTGGTGCTGCCGGTGACCACGTCGCCGGCCGGCTCACCGGTGGCGAGCGCGTCCAGCCCGTCGGCCAGTTCGGCCGGGGTTCCGGCCACGATCACCGCGCGGTGCTCCAGCGCCGCGCGGGTCGAGGCCAGCGAACGCGCCAGCTCGGCGACGTCCAGCTGCTCGTGATCGGCGACAAAAGCACGCAGCTTGGCGGCCTGGCCGCGCACCGCGGCGGCGGTCCGGCCGGACAGCGCGACCGGGACGACGGCGCCGGCCTGCGGCTCGGCGGGCTGTTCAACCACCGCGTCGGCCGGGGCCTGCTCCAGGATCACGTGGGCGTTGGTGCCGCTGATGCCGAACGACGAGACGGCGGCGCGGCGCGGGTGCCCGCCGTCCGACCATTCCTGTGCCTCGGTGAGCAGCCGGACGGCGCCGGACTCCCAGTCGACCACAGTGGACGGACGGTCCACGTGCAGCGTGCGCGGCAGCTGCGCGTGCTGCATCGCCATGACCATCTTGATGATCCCGGCGACGCCGGCGGCGGCCTGCGTGTGCCCGATGTTGGACTTGATCGAGCCCAGCCACAGCGGCTGCTCGTCGGCCCGGTCCTGGCCGTAGGTGGCCAGCAGGGCCTGCGCCTCGATCGGGTCGCCCAGTGTGGTGGCGGTGCCGTGGCCTTCGACTGCGTCCACTTCGGACGCTTCGAGCCCGGCGTCGGCCAGCGCCTTGGCGATCACGCGCTGCTGCGAGGGGCCGTTCGGGGCGGTCAGGCCGTTGGACGCGCCGTCGTGGTTCACCGCGGAGCCACGCAGCAGCGCGAGCACCGGGTGCCCGTTGCGGCGGGCGTCGGAGAGGCGCTCGACGAGCAGCATGCCCGCGCCCTCACCCCAGCCGGTGCCGTCGGCCGCGTCGGCGAACGAGCGGCAGCGGCCGTCGGCGGAAAGCCCGCGCTGACGGCTGAAGTCGACGAAAGTGTCCGGAGTGGACATCACCGTGACGCCACCGGCCAGCGCGAGCGTGCACTCGCCGCGGCGCAGGGCCTGGACCGCCCAGTGCAGGGCGACCAGCGACGAGGAGCACGCGGTGTCGACCGTGACAGTCGGGCCCTCCAGCCCCAGCGCGTAGGACACGCGGCCGGAGACGACGCTGGCGAGGCTGCCGTTGCCGAGGTAACCGGCGATGTCGTCGGAGACGGTGCCGAGCCGGGTCCCCCAGTCGTGGTACATCACGCCGGCGAACACGCCGGTGGCACTGCCGCGCAGCGAAACCGGGTCGATGCCGGCCCGCTCGAACGCCTCCCACGAAACCTCGAGCAGCAACCGCTGCTGTGGGTCCATGGCCTGCGCCTCACGCGGGCTGATCTCGAAGAAGTCGGCGTCGAACTCGGCCGCGTCGTGCAGGAAGGCGCCGTGCTTGACGTAGCTGCGGCCGGGCTTGCCGGGCTCGGGGTCGTACAGCGCGTCGACGTTCCAGCCGCGGTCGGCCGGGAACGGCGTGAGCGCCTCCTCGCCGTCGGCCACCATCCGCCACAGGTCCTCCGGCGAGCCGACCCGGCCGGGGTAACGGCAGGCGATGCCGACGATGGCGATCGGCTCTTCCGGGTCCGCGGTGGTGACCGGCGCGATCGGCTTCGCCGGGGCCAAGCCGACCAGCCGCGTGACGATGTACTCGGCCAGCGCGCGCGGCGTCGGGTAGTCGAACACCAGCGTGGCGGGCAGCCGCAGGCCGGTGACGGAGTCGAGCACGTTGCGCAGCTCGACCGCGGCGAGGGAGTCGAAACCGATCTCGCCGAACGGGCGGGCCGGGCTGATCGCTTCGGCGCTGTCGTGCCCGAGCACGGCCGCCACGTGCGTGCGCACCAGGTCCAGGATCGCGCGGTCGCGGTCGGCCTCGGTGAGGTGCGCGAACCGCTCGGCGAACTGCTGCTCCGGCGTCAGTTCCCCGGCCGGGACGGCGGCGGCGATCCGGCGGCGGCCGGCGGGAGCCAGGCCCCGCAGCAGCGCCGGGACGTCCTCGCCCCGGGCCCGCAGCGCGGCCCGGTCGACGCGGGTCGGCACCACGGCCGGCGCGCCGGTGGCCAGCGCCGCGTCGAGCGCGGCCAGGCTCTCCGAGACCGTCAGCGGGGCCAGGCCCAGCCGCGCGATCCGGTTCAGGTCCACTTCGGACAGTGTGGCGCCCATGCCCAGCGCCGCGCCCGCATCCGGTGACCAGAGGCCCCAGGCGAGCGACGTGGCGGGCAGGCCGATTTCCCGGCGGTGCGTGGCGAGCGCGTCGAGGAAGGTGTTGCCCGCCGCGTAGTTCGCCTGGCCCGCGCCGTCGACCAAGCCGGCCGAGGAGGAGAACAGGACAAACGCGGTCAGGTCCAGCTCCGCGGTCAGCTCGTGCAGCGCCCAGGCCGCGTCGAGCTTCGGCGCCACGACGGCGTCCAGCTGCGCTTCGGTGAGCGTGCCGATCATGGCGTTGTCGAGGATCCCGGCGGTGTGCACGACCGCGGACAGCGGCCGGTCGGCCGGGACCTTCTTCAGCGCCGCCGTCAGCGAGCGCTTCTTGGTGACGTCGGCGGCGGCGACCTCCACCGCGGCGCCCAGCTCGGTCAGCTCGTCGACCAGCTCGGCCGCGCCCGGCGCGTCGGCGCCACGGCGGCTGAGCAGCAGCAGCGAGCGAACGCCGTGCGTGGTGACCAGGTGCCGCGCGACCTGCGCGCCGAGGCCACCGGTACCGCCGGTGATCAGCACGGTGCCGTCCGCGCTCCAGGTCGTGCCCTCGGGCTCGGCCGTAAGCCGGACCAGGCGTGCGGACTGGACGGAGTCACCGTCCACCCGCAGCTCGGGCTCGCCCGACGCGAGCGCGGTGGCCAGCGTGCCCGGCGACAACTCGCCCTCGACCAGCACCACGCGGCCCGGGTGCTCGGCCTGCGCCGAACGCACGAGCCCGCGGACGGCGGCGTCCGTGAGCGTGCCACGGGTGACGACGACCAGCCGGGACCCGGCGTAACGCTCACCTTCGAGCCACTGCTTCAGCACGGCGAGCACACGGTGCGCGGTCTGCTTCGCCGCGGCCGGGATGTTCTTGCCCCGCACCGAAACCGGCAGCAGCACGGCGTCCGGCACGTCCACCAGCGAGACGAGCGAGTCGACCACCGGCACGTCCAGACCGGCGACGGAGCCCAGCGCGGCCAGCGAAGGCAGCTCGCCGGAAGCCGCGACCGGCGTCCACTCGACGGTGTAGAGCAGGTCCCGCGCCCGCGTGCCGAGGTCGGCGCCGCGGACCGGACGGGAGCGGAACGACTCGACCGACAGCACCGGCGAGCCGGCCGCGTCGGTCACTTCGAGCGTGACACCGCCGGTCGCGGGCGAGGTGATCCGCACCCGCACCTCGGTGGCGCCGGAGGCGTGCAGCCGCACCCCGGTCCACGCGAACGGCAGGCGGATCTCGTCGGCCTCGCGCGCCTCGCCCGGGGCGAAGTCGGTGGCGTGCAGGACGGCGTCGAGCAGCGCGGGGTGAACGCCGAACTTCGCGTCCCGGCCCGCGGCGGGCAGGGCAACCTCGGCGTACACGACGTCGTCGCGCTTCCACGCTGTGCGCAGGCCCTGGAACAGCGGGCCGTAACCGTAACCCTGCTCGGCCAGCTCGCCGTACAGCTCGGCGGTGGCGACAACCTCGGCGCCACGCGGCGGCCATTCGGTCAGCGGCTCCGGCGTGACGGCGTCCGCCTCGGCCAGCACACCCACGGCGTGCCGGGTCCACGCGGCGTCCGCGTCCTGCTCGGGACGCGAGTAGAACTCGATGCTGCGACGGCCGTCGGCGTCCGGGCCGACCACGGCCTGCACCGCGACCGCGCCACCCTCGGGCAGGGTCAGCGGCGCCTGGAGGGTCAGCTCGTCGACGACGTCGCAGCCGGCCTGCTCGGCGGCGTGCAGCGCCATCTCGACAAACGCGGTGCCGGGCAGCACCACGGTGCCGGCGATGGTGTGGTCGGCCAGCCACGGGTGCGAACGCAGGCCGACGCGGCCGGTGAGCACGAGCCCGTCGTGGTCGGCGAGGCCGATCTCGGCGGCCAGCAGCGGGTGCCCGGAGGCGAGCTGGCCGAGGTCGGCCGCGTCGCCGTGACCGGACGGCGAGATGAGCCAGAAGTGCTTGCGCTGGAAGGCATACGTCGGCAGGTCGACCCGGCGGGCCGGGCCGAAGACCGCGGTCCAGTCGACCGCCACGCCGCGCGTGTGCAGGCGTCCGAGCGCGGCGGCCAGCGTTGCCACCTCCGCGTGGTCACGGCGCTGCGCGGGGATGAAGCCGATCTGCTCGGCGTACGGGCCGGTGGCGGCCATCGCGGACAACACGGCGTCCGGACCGGCCTCGATCGCCGTGGTCACGCCGGCCTCGGCCAGCGTCGCGAGCCCGTCGGCGAACCGGACCGGACGGCGGACGTGCCACAGCCAGTACCCCGGCGAGCACAGCTCCTCGGCCGTGGCGATCCGGCCGGTCACGTTCGAGACCACCGCGATCGACGGCGGCGCGTAGTCGACGACCTGCAGGATCTCCCGGAACTCGGCCAGCATCGGCTCCATCAGCGGCGAGTGGAACGCGTGCGAGACGCGCAGCTCGCTCGTCTTGCGGCCCTGCAGCTGGAACACCGACACGACGTCGGCCACCGCGTCGCGCTCGCCGGAGATGACCACGGACGACGGCCCGTTCACCGCGGCGATGCTCACGCGCTCGTTCAGCAGCAGCTGGACCTCGTCCTCGGTCGCGGCGATCGCGACCATCGCGCCACCCTCGGGAAGGGCCTGCATCAGGCGCCCGCGGGCGGCGACGACCAGGCAGGCGTCCGCAAGCGACCAGACGCCGGCGATGTGCGCGGCGGCCAGCTCACCGATCGAGTGGCCGAGCAGCAGGTCCGGCTTGACGCCCCACGACTCGATCAGCCGCGCCATCGCGACCTCGACCGCGAACAGCGCGCACTGCGTGTACTGGGTGCCGTTCAGCTCTTCGAGGTCGTCGCCGAACAGCACGTCGCGCAGCGGGCGGTCCATCTGCACGTCGAGCTGGTCGATGGCCTCGTCGAAAACCTCGGCGAAGACGGGGTAGGCCAGGTACAGCTCACGGCCCATCGCGAGCCGCTGCGAACCCTGGCCGGTGAACAGCATCGCGAGCTTGCCGGGCGTGCGGGAACCGGTGGCCACCCCGGCGTCCGGCTCACCGGCGGCGAGCGCGAGCAGGCCGCGCACGGCGTCGTCGGTGTTCTCGGCGACCACCACGGCACGGTGGTCGTGCGCGGCGCGCGTGGTGGCGAGCGAGAAGCCGACGTCGGCCAGGTTCGTACCCGGCTCGAGGGCCTCCGCGAGCTTCCCGGCCTGCGCGCGAAGGGCCTCTTCGCTGCGTCCCGAGACGACGAGCGGCACGGCGGGCAGCGACTGATCGGCGATCTCTTCCTCGACGGCGTCCGGAGCCTGCTCGATGATGATGTGCGCGTTGGTCCCGCTCACGCCGAACGACGAGACCCCGGCCCGGCGCGGACGCTCGGCTTCCGGCCACTCGCGGGCCTCGGTGAGCAGCTCGACCGAGCCCATGGTCCAGTCCACATTGGACGACGGCGCGTCCACGTGCAGGGTCTTCGGCAGCACGCCGCGGCGCATCGCCTCGACCATCTTGATCACGCCCGCGACCCCGGCCGCGGCCTGGGTGTGGCCGATGTTCGACTTGATCGAGCCCAGCAGCAGCGGGGTCTCGCGGTTCTGCCCGTAGGTGGCGAGCAGCGCCTGCGCCTCGATCGGGTCACCGAGACGGGTGCCGGTGCCGTGCGCCTCGACAGCGTCCACTTCGGACGATTCCAGGCGCGCGTCAGCGAGAGCGCGGTTGATCACGCGCTGCTGAGAAGGGCCGTTCGGCGCAGTGAGGCCGTTCGAGGCGCCGTCGGAGTTGATGGCCGAGCCGCGCACGATCGCGAGCACGGTGTGCCCGTTCGCGACGGCGTCGGAAAGCCGCTCCAGCACCAGGACACCGACGCCCTCGGCGAAACCGGTTCCGTCGGCGGCCTCGGCGAAGGCCTTGCAACGCCCGTCCTCGGCGAGGCCGCGCTGGCGGCTGAAGGCGGTGAACGTGCCAGGGCCGCCCATCACGGCGACGCCGCCGGCGAGAGCCAGCTGCGTTTCGCCGCGGCGCAGTGCCTGGACCGCGAGGTGCAGCGCGACCAGCGAACCCGAGCAGGCCGTGTCGACGGTCAGTGTCGGGCCTTCGAGGCCGAGCGCGTACGCGACGCGACCGGAGACGACGCTGGGCGCGTTGCCGGTGAGCAGGTAACCGTCGAGGCCGTCCGGGGCCTCGTGCAGGCGCGGGCCGTACTCCTGGGCCTCCGCGCCGATGAAGACGCCGGCGGGCGTGCCGCGCAGCGTGCCCGGGTCGATCTTGGCGCGCTCCAGCGCTTCCCAGGCCGTTTCCAGCACGAGCCGCTGCTGCGGGTCCATTGCGGACGCTTCACGCGGGGCGATGCCGAAGAAGCCCGCGTCGAACTCGCCGGCGTCGGGCAGGAAGCCGCCGGAGGTCACGTAACTGCTGCCCGGGCGGTCCGGATCGGGGTCGTACAGGCTGTCCAGGTCCCAGCCGCGGTCGGTCGGGAAGCCGGAGATGGTGTGCGCCTCGTCGGCGACGAGCTGCCACAGCTGCTCGGGCGAAGCCGCGCCGCCGGGGTACCGGCAGCCGATGCCGACGATGGCCACCGGCTCGTCCACCGCGCCGGACAGCACTGCCGGTCCACTGTCGACGGTCTCCGCACCGAACACCAAAGCGTGCAGGTGACGCGCGACGGCGGACGGCGTCGGCTGGTCGAAGGCCAGCGTGACCGGCAGCTCCAGGCCCGTGGCGGCGGTCAGCTGCGTGTGCAGCTCGACCGCCGCGAGCGAGTCGAACCCGTGGTCCGAGAACGCCTTCTCCGGGTCCAGCGCCGCCGGCACGTCCGGCCGCACCGCCCTCAGCGCGGCTCGGGTGGCGTCGTGCACGACGTCGGCCAGGAAGCCCGCGCGGTCGCCCGGCGGCAATTTCGCCAGTCGCTCCGCGAAGCCGGATTCCCGATTCTTCTCACTCTCAGGCATTACGCACTCCACCGCGGTAGCAAGGCAGCATTCATGGTCTTCGGTTGGATCGTAAGTCGGCCCAGCACGCGGCCGGATCCCCAGAAAAAGCGGTTAGGGGCGGGAAATCACCAGGCGATGCGCAGCTCTGACGGCCCGCGGACAATCACGCCGTACTCCCACTTCACGCCTTCACGCCCGTCCGCGAAGCGCATTTCCGGGAACCGGTCGAGGATCGCCTTGAGCGCTTCCTGCAGCTCCAGCCGCGCCAGCTGCGCGCCGATGCAGTGGTGCGGGCCGTGCCCGAACGCCACGTGCGGGTTGGGGCTGCGCGTCAGGTCGATGGCGTCCGGGTTCGCGAACACCTCCGGGTCGCGGTTGGCCGCGTGCAGCGCCGGCAGCACCGGGTCGCCCGCGCGCACCACGACGTCGCCGAAGCGGATGTCCTCGGTGGCGTACCGGGCGAACATCGCCGCGGTGTTGATCGGCACGTACCGCAGCAGCTCCTCCACCGCGGTCGGCATCAGGTCCGGGTTGGCGCGCAGCAGCGCCAGCTCGTCCGGGTTCGTCAGCAGCGTGAAGATGAAACTGGGCAGGGCCGTGGAAACCGTCTCCACGCCACCGGTCAGCAGGCCGGCGCCGGCGATGGCGATCAGCTCGTTCTCGGAGAGCTTGTCCCCCGCGTCACGCGCGTAGACGAGCGCGCCGAGCAGGTCGTCGGTCGGCTCCTCACGGCGCTGGGCCACCAGGCCGGCCACGTACTCGTCGAGCTTGTCGCCGTAGAGGTCGAGCACGTCGCTCTTCGCCGTGGCGTCGCCGACCAGCGCCTGCGTCCACTCGCGGAAGATCTTGTGGTCCTCCTTCGGCACCCCGAGCAGGTCGCAGATCACCGTGACGGGCAGCGGCCGCGCCAGCTGCTCGACCAGGTCGGCCGAGTCGCCCTCGGCCATCATCTCGTCCAGCAGCCGGTTGACCAGGTCCCGCACGCCTTCGCGCATCTGCTCCAGCCGGCGCGCGGTGAACGCCTTGCCCACCAGCCGCCGCAGCCGCGAGTGGTCCGGCGGGTCCATGCCCATGATGCCGTCGCCCATCTGCTGGCGGCGCATCCGCGGCTGGTCGAGGCCCTGCGCCAGCTCGCGGCTGAACCGCGAGTCGGTGGTCACCAGCTTGACGTCGGCGTACCGCGTCGCCAGCCAGGCGGGCTCGCCGAACGGCATCTGCACCCGGCTCATCGGCTCTTCGCGCTGCAGGACGTGGTACTGCTCGGAAACGGAGATCTCGTGCATGTCGAACGGATAAGCGCGCACGGTCCGGCGTGTGCTCATCGCGAATCCCCTCCAATCGCGGTCATCGGCTGCTCCAGGAACTGGGCGTCGTAGGTGTTCTGGACGTGGGACAGCGCCGACATCAGCGTCGACGACGTGATCTTCCCCGGGCTCCGGCGCTCCACCACGTGCCGCAGCGGGAGCGAGCCGAGGTCGGACCAGCCGAGCCGGCCCTGGGGGTCGAGGTAGCTGCGGGCCTGCCCGGCGTTGTCCGGGTGCAGGCAGAACGGGACGTCGAGCAGGCCGCGCTTGAACGCGACCACGATCGCGCGGCCCAGGTCGGCGTGGCTGTTCAGCACGGCGTCGACGAGCGCGTACGCCTCGCGGTAGACCTGGTTGTCACTGTCTACTGTGGCCTTCGTGGTGACGGATCGCGCGGTCGCACCCGCATGCTCCAGTGCCGAGACGTTCTCCGCGACGGTCGGAATCCGGTGTGCCTCCGCGACCGTCTTCACGATCAGCCGCTCCGAGCCTGTGCTCATGGCCAGCTCGGCCGCCTTGGCGAGCAGGCCGCGCGCGCCGTCCGGGGTGCGCGGGAACAGGCCCATGTACGCGTAGATGACCACGTGCCAGGTCGCCCCCGGCAGCAGCTCGGCGCACAGCCGGCGCAGCGCGGACACGGCCTCCTGGTCCTGCGTCATGTCGGTCTGCTGCGCGTAGCTCACCGAGATGCTGCGCAATCCCTTGCGGTAGAAGAACAACGCCTCCAGCACGCTCAGCGCCACCAGCTCGCTGGGCGGGCACAGCTGGCCCATCATGCAGCCACCGAACGTCTCCAGGTGCGGGCGCCCGGCCGGGTGCTCGGCGTCCATCAGCAGGTCGCAGCAGTGGGACCAGTTGCGCACGGCTTCGTCGAGCGGCGTGCGGCTGTAGGGCAGGCAGTAGGAGACAGGGCCGCCCTCGGTGGCGTGCAGGCCGGCGTCGATCATCGCGCGGAAGATGTCCGCGGGCCGCGCCGAGCCGTGGCGCACCTGGACCGGGAAGTCCGGGCCCTCGATGCCGTCGAGCATGCCCCGCGTGACCTCGGCGGGGTGGTTGACGATCGGGTAGCCGTTCAGCTTGATCCCGTTGCGCAGCGCGTGCGCCACGGAATCGGTGTCGCAGACGCGGGTGTAACTGTCGAGCGTGACGGTGCCGACGGTCACCGCGTCCGCCGCCTTGGTCGCGGCCAGCCCGGCCCGCATCACCGCAGGGTCGGCGAAGCCCAGCCGCGGCTGCACCACGAGTTCGCCGGCCGCGTGCCGGCTCGCGACGAACTCCTCGAAACTCATGCTGCCCCCGCCGCCGCCGCACTTTGTGCCCTGAAGGCCACCTTCAGGGACCTACATGCCCTGAAGGTGGCCTTCAGGGCGCTTCGCGACACGTCGGCGGTACTCATGCCCCCTCCACCCGCGCCGGCAGCTGCGCACCGGCGCCGGGAAGCGCCGCCGCGAACCGCCGGAACGAAGCCGCCCCCTGATGGTCGTCGAACACCGCGTCGAACCCGGCCAGCAGCAGCTGCCCGGTCTCCTCCTCGGTGAGCGGACCACCGACGCCGAGCTTGCCGCCGATCACCACCGTGAGCCCGCGCAACTGCTCGAACGCCCGCAGCCGCTGGATCACCCGCAGCCCGTCCTGGTAACCGTGGCCGTTCACACTGCTCAGCACCAGCATCGCCGGGCGGCGGCTGAGGCACTCCGTCTCCAGCAGCTCGTCGGGCACGCAGGCGCCGAGGTTCACCACGTCGAAGCCCAGCTCGGCGACCAGCAGCTCCAGGTACACCAGGTTCCACGTGTGCGAATCCGAAGCCATGCTGCTGACGATCACCGTGCGCTGCTCCGGCGCGGCCGCGACACTTCCGCCGTAGGCGCGCATCTCCTCGCTCACGGCGAGACCTCATAGGCCCGCTGGTAGTCCAAACGCGACACCGAGACGACGTCCCCGCCGCGTACGACGACCTCCGTCGGGGCCGGGCGGCCGAGGAAGCTGATCAGGCTGGCGGTGACGCCGTACGCGCCGACGTTCGGCACCGTCACGATGTCACCGGCCGCCAGCTCGGGCAGCTTGGCCGCCTTCGCCAGCGCGTCACCGGGAGTACACAGTGGACCGACGAGGCTGCCGACCTGGAGGCCCTCGCCTTCGATGCCGACCGCGGCGGGCAGCAGCCGGCCGAGGCCGGACAGGCCGCCGAGCGTGTTGATCCCGGCGTCCAGGATGACGAACCGCTGGCCCCGGCTCTCCTTGACGTTCACCACGCCGGCCAGCAGCGAGCCGCTGGTGCCGGACAGGTAGCGGCCGGACTCGCAGGCCAGCTCCATCCCGCCGTCGCGCCACTCGGGCAGGTACAGGTCGAGCAGCACTTCCAGCCCGGCCCGCAGCTTCGGGTAGTCGGTGCGCGGGCCCGGCACGGCGTACGGCGAGGAGAAGCCGCCGCCGATGTCCAGGAACTCCAGCGGCAGCCCGACTTCCTGGCGCAGCTGCGCGGCCGACTGGAGCACGAACTCGTACTCGCCGAGCAGGCTGTCCTCGTCCTTCGCGTTGCTCATGGTGAAGAAGTGCGCGCCGACGACGCGGGTGCCGGGCACCGCCTTCAGCGCGGGCATGAGCGAGGGCAGCGTCTCGGCGTCGATGCCGAACTGCGAGGGACGGCCCATCATCCGGATACCGCTGGACGCGTTGCCCTGCGTGGTGTTGACGCGCAGCAGGCAGGACGCCGTCACGCCGTGCTTTTCCGCCGCGGCGCCGACGTGCTGCAGGTCCGAAAGCGACTCGACGGAGAACAGCCGGACACCGGCGGCGATCGCGTGCTCCAGCTCGCCGTCCGTCTTGCCGGGCCCGGTGTAGAGGATCTCGCCCGGGTCGAAGCCGGCGGCCAGCGCGTTCGCCAGCTCGCCGGTGGAGCTGATCTCCGCGCGGCAGCCACCGGCACGCAGTTCGCGGGCGATCTCCGGGTGCGGGTTGGCCTTCAGCGCGTAGTAGAGCTGGAAGCCCTCGGGCAGGAGGCCGAACAGCTGGTCGCGGGATTCGGCGACCACGTCGAGGTCGTAGACGTAGGTGGGCGTGCCGAACTTCTCGGCCAGCCCTGTGTAGTTGCTCATGCGCGGGCACCTTCCACCAGAAGCGCGAGTTCCTTCGTTGCGTTCTTGCCGTGCGCCGTGAGCGGGAACTCGTCGACGACGTGGCACAGCGACGGCACCTTCTGCGGTTCCAGCCGCTGGGCCAGCTCCCGCAGGACCGTGGTCGGCGGGAGGTCGCTCTCCACGCAGATCGCCAGGTCCCGCGTCTCGCTCGGCGGGATCGCGCCGGCCGCGCGCACCCCGGGGATGTCCATCGCCGCGGCCTCGATCTCCAAAGTGGACATCCGGATGCCCTTGCGCTTGAACATGTCGTCGCGGCGGCCTTCGAAGTAGAGGTAACCGTCGGCGTCCAGGCGGCCGTAGTCGCCGGTGTGCAGGCGGAGCCCGCCGGTGGCCTCGTCGGGGCGGAACGCGCGGGCCGTCAGCTCCGGCGCGCGCCAGTAGCCGGGCATCACGTGCGGGCCGGCCGCCACGATCTCGCCGATGTCGCCGGCCGGCAGCTCGGTGCCGTCGGCCGCGAGGATGTGCACGGACGTGCCGGGCAGGGGCAGCCCGGACGCGCCGGGGCGTTCAGCGTCCTCTTCGGGAGGCATGATCGTGATCCGCTTGCACTCGGTCTGGCCGAACTGGCGGACCACGCGGGCGCCCGGGAAAGCGTTGCGCAGCTTGGCGATGGTCGCGTCGGGCAGCGCGGCGCCGGTGTTGGTGAACAGGCGCACGGGCGCGGCGCCGGCCGTGTCACGTTCGGCCAGCGTGGCGATCATCGTGGCGAGCGACGGGACGATGGGGACCACCGTGGCGCCGACCTCGCGCATCCGCTGCAGCAGCCGCAGGTCGGATTCCGCGTCGGCGAGCACGATCTCGCTGCGGCCGAGGGTGGCCAGCAGGACCTTGTAGAGGCCGTAGTCCCAGGACATCGGGAACCGGCAGAACACCACGTCGTCGCGGCGGTAGCCGAGCACGGCCTGGATCGCGCGGGCGGCGAAGGTGACCTGCCGGTGCGGGCCGATCACGCCCTTGGGCGCGGCGGTGCTGCCGGAGGTGTAGATGAGCACGGCGACGTCGTCGGGCGTCACCTCGGTCGGCTCGGCCCGCTCGCCGGCGCGGAAGGCCGCGTCGACCTCGTTCCACAGTGGACCGAACTCGGCGGGCGTGAGCACCAGCTTCGGCTCGGCATTGGCCACCACGGAGTCGAAGTGGAACTTCTTCATCGCCGGGTTGATCGGCACGAACACCGCGCCCCGCCGGGTGGTCCCGTAGAACAGGGCGACGAGCTCGCGGTTGGTCGGCAACTGCACGACCACGCGGTCCCCGTGCCCCACCCCGCGACGGGCGAGCACAGCCTCCACCGCCCGGCTCCACTCCGCGGCCTCCGCGTAGGTCCACTCGCCGGCCCGGTCGCGCACCGCCGTGGCCCCCGCCGCGTCGGCCACCGCCTCGTCCAGCAGGGAAAAGATCAGCGAACCACCAGGAGAATCGTTCACGACTGCCACTCCCATGTACTCGACGGGCCTGTCCCCGGATGACTGCGTGCCGCGGAAAACCCTCCCCCGACGTCGCAGAAAGCTAGCCGCGCCGCCTCGGGCGGTCACACCCCTAACGGCCCCTAACCGGCCGCCCGGGACGGCACGCGAAAAGGCCTGCCCCGCCCGGAAACCCAGGCAGAGCAGGCCTTTTCAGATCCGCTTTAGATCTCGGTCAGCCCACTGTGCGCACCAGACACGTTGGTCAGTTGGTCTGCGAGTTCTTCAGGTGCTTGCCGATGTACCCGACGTAGACCCGTCCAGTCCCGCGTGCGTCGTTGCAGTAGTAGAGCCGAGGACTGATAATCCCGAACTGCGCGATCTTGAAGTGGGCGCCCATAAAGATCTCTTTATCCGCGCTGAGCTGCACAGGCACAGGAAACATGCGCTCCGCACGCAGCTTCGCGTTCGAGCGGACAGTCGGGCTCTCATCTGCGGCGTGCCGGTTTGGGGAAGAGGCTCGGCACCCAGTCGGCGGACTGCCCAAGTATTGGTGGACACTACCCTCGAACTCACCTTGGGAGACAACCCGTGCGTAGTCATCGAGAACGCCGAAGACGTCCCAGATCTTTCCGGCCCAGGATCCAGTGTCATACTGATCGAGTTCCCGTAGCCGGTCGGCATCACCCGTGAACGACACTCGCTCCCACTGGGAGAGCATATCCACCAGCTGCTCGTAGTCCTGCGGCCGTCGTTCCGGGACATTTGCCGTGGCATCCCAAACCTCATCAGCGCGTCCGGCGCTGATCAGCAACCGCTGCAACCGTCTTACTTCCCCGGCCGCCGCAGCCTGAGCTTCCTCCGCGTCGGCGGCGTCGAACTGCGTGTCCTCCAGACGCCGTCGCACCTCAAGATGGTCCGCGCGTAACGCAGCCAACTCTGAGTCGTACTCAGCAAGGCGGGCTTCGATCGCAGTGCGGGCAGCCTGTGCGCTGCGAGCAACTTCCGCAAGCACACCAAGTTCCATTACCCGTTCAGCAGTGACTTCCGGCCCGAGTATGAGGCCGAGCGCCACGGCGACCGGATCGCTGTACGGTTCGGCCACTGCTAACGGATCCTGCTGCAACGTCGGAGCAGTCGGCTGGTCGAGCGTGGCTACCAGGTTGGCATTGATGATCTGCGCGAAGACACGGTCGATCTTGGTGGCGGCAGCCGGCAACGGCGTGTCGAGCGCGGCCTCACGTGCACGACGCCCCAGCATCCGGGCGAGCCGCCGAACAGGATCCGCGACGATTCGGTCCATTCCCAGCACCTTGTGCCGTCGACCGTCCTCCGCATCATCAGGTTCCACACCCGGCCGGAAGGTACGCACCGTCCATGGATCAATCCGGTGAGCAGGCCCGATCGCGTTGTTGAACTCGGTCGTCGCCTCTGGCGACAGGACGTAGCCGCCGGCAAGTCCCACACAGTCCTTGAGCAAGTCCCGAACATGTTCCAGCCACCTGCCGAACGGCAAGCTGGGGTCGGATCCAGCGACGAAGACCAGGCTGCGGCGACGGGGATCACAGACGGCATCGACCAGGTCAGCGACCTCGGACGTGACCTGCACCGGTCGCGCCTGGCCGTGGCGCACATCGTCGGTCGTGGCGTCCAGGACCTCGAGTAGCGACCGTGCTAGGTGAGGAATTGCCGCATCGATGTGGCTCGGTCCTTCCAGGTCGAGCCACAGCCATGGCTTGGCTCGCTGATTCCCGGGCACGTCGACGGTCAGCTGGGTCCGCCAGGTCCCGACAGAACCAGCCTCCGTGATCGTCGCCCGAAATGACCTCGAACCGTCCGCCCTTTCAGACTTCTCCAGTGCGCCATTGGCGTGCTCAGCAAGCGCGACCTCCTCGCCGAAACCGAGGGCGTCAGCATCAAGTCCTTTCCTGCGCAGCCACGAGTGCAACTGTTCGAGAGCTAGCTTTTCGACCTCTTTGCGATCGTCATTCACCTCGACGAACAGCCGATAGTGCAGCATGAGACTTTCTTCTGCCATGAATCCGCTCTGCTTCATGCCACTGTCAGTCTCGATCGCAACAGCTTCCGTTACAGATGCTCAACGGCAAAGGCCTGCCCCGCCCGGAAACCCAGGCAGAGCAGGCCTTTTCAGATCCACTTCAGACGGCGGCCGGACGGCTACGCCGCATTGGAGCGCCGACGCCCGACGTGGTGCGCGATGGCGGCGGCGACGCTCACCGCGACAACGGCTCCGGTCGCGACCGGGCTCAGGAACTTCGACAGGCTCGGCGCACTGCTCGGCCCGATCAGCCACACCGCCAGCGGCACGACGTAGGCCGCGGTGAGCGCGCCGGTCCACCAGCGAAGGGCGCGCAGGCGGGCGTCTCGCAGGGTCCCGATCAGCACCACTGCGATCGGGAGGCCGGCCATCAGGGCGAACTGGCCGAGCACGAAAACGGGGACCAGCCAGGCCGCGATCAGCACGGTCAGCGAGGTGCGGCGGCCGGTCGGGCCGGCGGGGTTCACGCGGTCGACGGTCGGGGTGGCGGTGGTCATCGTCTGCTCCTGCGGGTCGGTCGGCTGGCGCTTCTTGCGATAGTTAGAAGCTATAACACTTCGTCCCGAGAGGCAATAGCCAAAGTGAGAAGTTCTAACTAGAACGCTCACAAAGCTCGCCGACCAGGCAAAAGCGCCGAAAAGAGGCCTGCCCCGCCGGGAACCCCGGCGGAGCAGGCCTTGCCGGACCAGCTCACCCGACGGGCACCGGGTTGAGCAGCTCGGCCGCCGTAGCCGCCAGCGTCTTGCGGTCGATCTTGCGGTTGGAGTTCAGCGGGAACTCGTCGACATGGCGGTAATGCCGCGGGATCACCCCCTCCGGCAGCACCTGCCGCAGCGCGCGGACAAGCTCGATGACCGGCCGCTCGCCGCCGGTGTAGAAGACGAACAGCTCGGTACCCGCGTCGCCCGCGACACCGAGGGCCACCGCGTCCAGGACACCGCAGTCGCGCAACGCGTGCTCCACCTCCGTCAGCTCGATGCGCCAGCCGAGCACCTGCACCTGCGAGTCGAGCCGGCCGAGGTAAGCCAGATCGGCCCCGTCGAGGCGGCGGACGCGGTCGCCGGTGCGGTAGAAACGGCGGCCGTCGCGGTCGAGGAAACGGCCGCGTTCGTCGGCCGGGTCGAGATAACCCGGCGTCAGCTGCGGGCCGGCGATGGCCAGCTCGCCCTCTTCCGGCTCCTCGACGTCACCCTCGCCCAGCAGCAGGTAGTCGTGACCCGCGTGCACCGCCCCGATCGGGACGACGCCGTTCACCGCGACCTGCGGCGTCACCTCGTCGTCCCACTGATAACCGGCGACGGTGATGGTCAGCTCGGTGGGGCCGTACAGGTTCTCCGCGATCGCGTTCGGCGCCGCGATCCGCCAGTCCGCCGTGTCCCGCACGGTCAGCGCCTCGCCCGCGAAGAAGCTCCACCGCAGCCCCGGCAGCGCCCCCGGGGTGAGCCCGCCGGTGCGGCGGACCAGGTCGATCGCGCTCGGCGTGGAGAACCACACCGTCAGCCCGCGCTCGGCCGCGAACGCCGGCAGGTTCCGGTACGCCGCGCCGGGCAGCACCACCGCGGGCGCCCCCGCGCCCCACGCGCAGAACAGGTCGAACATCGCGCAGTCGAAGTTCAGGTCGAAGGTCTGCGAGAACACGTCGTCCGGGGTGAAGTCGTACCGCTCGTCGAGCAGGCCGAAGTAGTGCTCGGTGGCGGCGTGGCCGATCCGGACCCCCTTCGGCCGCCCGGTGGAGCCGGAGGTGAACAGCACGTACGCGCTGTCCTCCGGACGCACCGGCCGAGGCGCCGTCAGCGAGTGGGCCGCCCGCGGCCGCACCACTGACGGCTGGTCGCCGCATTCGGGCGCCAGCACGGTGACCGCCCGTCCGCCCAGTGCCTCCGGCAGCAGGGCGAGACCACGGGCGTCCGCGACGATCGCGTCCACCCCGGCGGCCTCGACCATCTGCCCGGTCCGGGCGGCCGGGAAGTCCGGGCGCAGCGGGACCACCGTCGCGCCGGCGTACAGCCCGGCCAGAATCCCGGCGTAGGCGGTGACTCCCTTGCCCGCCAGCACCCCTACGGTGCGGGCGCCGGCCTCGGCCAGCGCACCGCCCCACAACAGTGCCAGCTCGTGCAGCCGGTCGTAGGTGACGGCCTGCTCACCCACGTGGACGGCCACTCCGCCGTCCGATCGTTCGAGGCCGCGCAGGAACCGCGAATGCAGTCCGCCGGTGAAGCTCGTGTCCATCGTGGTCCTCCGCCAGTAATAGGGGTACAGATGCGTCGATCCGGGACGGCGACGCGAGGTAGAGTCCAAAACCGAACCGGGCGGTCGGTTTCATGCCTGGTAGATCCGAACCTAGTCATCCGGAGCAGCCATGTGGGACAGCACTTTCGACGAGACCCTTCGCACGTTCCTTCCGTTCCTGCCCGCCGAGGAGGCGCTGACCGCCGAAACCCCGCTGCGGGAGTACGGGCTCGACTCGCTCGCGACCGTGGAACTGCTCGCCTTGCTGGAGCAGAACTACAACGTGCGCTTCGAGGACGACGCCCTGAACCTGGAAACGTTCGAGAACCCCGGCCGCCTGTGGGCGACCCTGACCGAACTCCAGCCGGCTAGCTGACGCGGGACGGGCCCGCGCCCCGGCGCCGTGGCTGCAGGGCCAGCCGCGGGTTCACGGTGACCACTTCGAACCGGCTCGTGGTGGCGCGGACCCGGCCGAACAGCGTGTCCGGTCCCGCCACCCAGAGCTTCCGGACGCCGAGCTGCTCCAAGGAGGACACGACATGCGGCCAGCGCAGCGGCTTGACGATGCTGTCCAGCAGCATCGTGCGCACTTGCTCACCGGTGCGCAGGATCGAGCCGTCCTGGTCGGCGACGATGGGCAGCAGCGGGTCGTGGAAGTCGAGGCCGCCGAGGACCTCGTCCTCCGCCTTGCGCCGCAACGCCCCGAACGCGCCCGAGTGCAGCGGCGGCCGCATCGTGTACAGCGACAGCCCGCCCATGCTCCGGATCGACTGCTTGAGCCAGTCGAGGTTCCGCTCGCGCAGCGAGACCATGTAGAAGTCGTGGTCGATGTAACACGAGATGTCGGACCACTCGCCGCGGCCTTCCAGCTCGGCGAGGGCGTCGTTGAGCTTCTCCTCCGGGGTGCGGACGAACGAGTGCGTGACCACGTCGGTGTGCTCGGTGGCGAAGAACTCGTTGAGGCAGCGGGCGAGCTCCGCGGTCATCCACACGGCGTCGGGGAAGGTCAGCGAACCGGCGTACACACTGGCCGGCTTCTCGCCGAAGCTCGGCCCGGTGCAGTAGTCGGGGCTGAGGTCGTACTCCTGCTCGGCCCATTCGGCGAGCGCGAGGCAGGTCAGCATGAACCCGACCTGGGCGTACTCGGAGTAGTCGCCGTCGGCCTCGCGGAAGTTGTCGACCAGCGAGTAGCCCAGCCGGTCGTTCGCCTCCCCGATCAGCCGGCGGGCGAACGGGTTGATCAGCAGGAACTTGCCGAAGTCGGCGAACCGGCACGGGCTCATCCCGGGGAACACGACCGCCGATCCGGCCCGGTTGGCCTCATCCATGACTGGCGACCTCTCGTTCGGCGGCCCGGCTCACGGGCTCGCGGGGGTGGACTTGCTGCAGGAAGCCCAGCAGGACCTCCTGGAACCGCTCGGGTTCCTCGAGGTGCGGGACGTGGCTGGAGTGCTCGAAGATCTCCCAGCGCACGTCGTGGATCCGGTCGAAGTACGGCTGGACGGTCACCGGGGTGGCTTCGTCGTGCCGGCCGGAAATGAGCAGGGTGGGTGCCTCGATGTCGTCGAGGTACTCGATCACGGAGTAGTCCTTCAGCGTGCCCGAGACGGTGAACTCGCTCGGCCCGTTCATCGTGGCGTAGACGGTGTTGTCCTCCGCCATCTCCATGAACGAGGCGAGGTAGTCACTCGGCCACGGCAGCTCCCGGCAGACGTGGCGGTCGTAGAACACCCGCATCAGGTCGAAGTACTCCTGCGTGGTGGTGGTACCGGCGGCTTCGTGCTCCCGCAGCCGGGCGTCGACGCCGGGCGGAAGCTGCGCCCGGAGCACGTCCATCTCCTGGCGCCACAACGGGTACGAGGCGGGCGAGTTCGCGATCACCAGCCCACGCAGGCCGTCCGGGCGCTGCGCGGCGTGCCGCGCGACGACCAGCCCGCCCCAAGACTGTCCATAAAGGACGTAATTGTCCTCGATGCCCAGCCGGTGCAGCAGGTTGTCCAGCTCGTCGGCGAACAGCTCCGGGGTCCAGAAGTCCGCGCCCCGGTCCGGCAGGTGCGTCGAACCGCCGCTGCCCAGCTGGTCGTAGTGCACCACCGGCCACCCGTGCCCGGCCAGTTCGCCGAGATTGCGCAGGTAGTCGTGGGTGCTCCCGGGCCCGCCATGGACCACGACCACGGTGGGCAGCTCGCCGCCGACGACGCCGGTGACCCGGTACCAGGTGCGGTACTCGCCGAAGGGAACCCAGCCCTTCGCGGTGGGTGCCACGGCCATGCTCATCACCTCTTTTGTCTCCCTCGTCCGGCTGCGTTCGGATGCTGACGGCCGGATCCACCTTCATGTCTATCCGCCGCGGCCGCGTCGTCACCAGCCCCTAAGGGGCGTCTAAAGCGCGTCTAAGTGCCACCACTTCATTACTGCACAACGGATCCCGGCGGAAGGCCCCGGCGGCGGAACAGGGGTGCGCGACCCCTAGCCGCGGCTTCCCGGGTCGGCCGGCCGTCCCATCGGGACTACCTTCTTCCCAGTACCAGCAGTGGTTTTCCACCCGCGACATCGGAGAGTGCGGCCATGCGTGTTTTGCTGATGGTGTTCCCGACGAGGACGCACGTCTACAGCATGGCGCCGGTCGGCTGGGCGCTGGCCGCGGCCGGGCACGAGGTCCGCTTCGCCGGGCAGCGCAATCCCCGGGAGGTCGCGTCGTTCGCCGAGACCGGCCTGGACGCGATGTGGTTCGGCGAGGACCTCGACATCGCCCGGCACCGGCAGGTGGACGGCAACGACACGACGCGGGACGACTTCCGTATCTCCGAAAGCCGGCCCGAGCGTTATACCGAAGAGTACGTGCGCAACGTCTACGACCAATGGATGCAGGTCTTCCGCTGGGGCGCCCCCGAGCCACTCCTCGACGAGCTGGTCCGGTTCGCCCGGCAATGGCAGCCGGACCTCGTGGTGTGGGACCCGATGATCTACCCCGCGCCGATCGTCGCGCAGGCGATCGGCGTGCCGCACCTGCGGATGATGTACGCGGCGGACCAGACGGCCCGGCTCGGCGCGCAGTACCGGGACCTGCGCGCGAGCCGGCCCGACGACACGACACCGGACCCGTTCGAGGAGTGGATGTCCGCGGCCGTCGCGCGCTTCGGCGCGGACTACGACGAAAACCTGCGCTACGGCGTCAAAACCATCGACTGCCACCCGTCCTACCTGCGCTACGACGGCGTCGATGTGGACTACCTGCCGGCCCGGTTCGTGCCGCTGAACAAGCCGATGGCCATCCCGCGCTGGGTGCTCGAACCCCCGGCGCGCCCGCGCGTGCTGGTGACGCTGGGCATCTCCAACCGGCAGACGCTCGGCGTCGAGGAGACGTCGGTGGCCGACCTGCTCGACGGCCTCGCGGACCTCGACGTCGAGGTGATCGCGACGCTCAACGCCGCGCAGCTGGCCACCGTGCCCAAGGTCCCGGACAACGTCCGCGCCGTCGACTTCGTGCCGATGAACGAGCTGCTCGCGAGCTGCTCGGCGATCGTGCACCAGGGCGGCGGCGCGACGATCGGCAACGCCGTGGTCAACGGCGTTCCGCAGCTCGTCATCCCCGGCACCACCTGGAGCGAGCGCGTCTCGGCGGAAGCGCAGGTCAAGCGCGGGAACGGAGTGCTGGTGGACCTGGAGGACGTCACGCCCGGCTCCGTGCGCGAAGGGATCCAGCGGCTGCTGGAGGAGCCGGGCTTCCGCGAGAGCGCGCTCGAGGTGCGCGACGAGATGCTGGCCACGCCGACGCTGGACGAGCTGGTGCCGGAGTTCGAACGGATCGCGCGATGCCGGTGACGCAGCGGCCGCACGCGATCCGGACCATCGGGTTCCTGATCGCGGGCTTCCCGCTGCGGCTGCTGGCGTTTGTCCTGACGCTGGCGTCGGTGGTGGTCGGCATCGCGACCACCATGCTGTGGGTCGGCATCCCGATCCTCATCGCCGCCACGTCCATCGCCCGCGGCTTCGCCGACCTCGAACGCCGCTGGGTGCACACCCTGCTCGGCATCGAGATCGCCGACCCGCTCCGGCGCCCGCACGGAAACGGGCTGCTGCACAAGTGGCAGACCCGGTTCATCGACCCTGTCACCTGGCGTGAGCTGGCGTTCGTGCTGCTGGCGCTGCCGCTGGGCATCTTCGAGTTCGTGGCCGGGATCGTCTCGGTGGCGGTGCCGCCGTTCGGCATCTACATCGCGCCGCGGATCGGTGCGATGCACGGCACGCTGTCGCTGTCGCTGCTCGGCCCGGACCGGACCGCGCAACTGGAGGCGCGCACGCGCCAGCTCAAGGACTCCCGCGCCCGCGGCGTCGACGCCGTGGAGGCCGAGCGCCGGCGCATCGAACGCGATCTGCACGACGGCGCGCAGCAGCGGCTGGTGGCCGTCGCGATGAGCCTGGGGCGCGCGCAGCTGAAGCTCGACACCGACAACCAGGCGGACGTGCGCGAGCTCATCGGCGCCGCGCACAGCGATGCCAAGCTCGCCGTCTCCGAGCTGCGTGACCTCGCGCGCGGGATCTACCCGCCGGTGCTGCAGGACCGCGGCCTCGACGCGGCGCTGTCCTCGCTGACCGCGCGCATGCCGCTCCACGTGGACGTCGAGGTGACGGTGGAGCCGCGGCCGCCCGCGCCGGTTGAGACCACGACGTACTTCATCGTCAGCGAGACGCTCACCAACATCACCAAGCACGCGGGCGCCGACCGCGCCTCGGTCCGGGTCACCCGCGACGCCGCCACCGTGGTCGTCGAGATCATGGACAACGGCCACGGCGGCGCCTCGGTGAGCCCCGGCGGCGGGCTGGCCGGGCTGGCCGACCGGGCCGCCACGATCGACGGGGTGCTCACCGTGGTCAGCCCCGTGGGCGGCCCGACGGTGGTGCGCGCCGACCTGCCCGTCCGATGGTGAGCTTTCGGCTCTGTTTCCAACCCGCTCGGCGAACCCCCTGAGGAGCACCCCATGCGCGTCGTGATCGCCGAAGACTCCGTGCTGCTGCGCGCGGGCGTGCAGAGCCTGCTCGCCGACGTCGGCATCGAAACCGCCGCCGCCGTCGACAACGGCGACGACATGCTGGTCGCCATCCGCGAACACCACCCCGACCTGGTCATCGCCGACGTCCGCATGCCCCCGACCTTCACCGACGAAGGCCTGCGCGCGGCTTTGGCCGCCCGTAAGGAAGTCCCGGGCCTGCCGGTGCTGGTGGTCTCGCAGTACGTCGAGGGCAGCTACGCGGTCGACCTGATCGCCGAGGGCACTTCGGGCGTGGGCTACCTGCTGAAAGAACGCGTCGCCGACGTGGCCGACTTCCTGGAGGCAGTCCGCCGCGTGGCCGGCGGCGGCTCCGCGATCGACCCGGACGTGATCGCCCAGATGCTCTCTCGCAGCAAGGACCCGCTCGACGCCCTCACCGCCCGCGAAACCGAGGTCCTCAGCGTGATGGCCCAAGGCTTCTCCAACGCCGCGATCGCCAAGTCCCTGGTGGTGACCCAAGGTGCCGTGGAAAACCACATCAGCAACATCTTCGCCAAACTCGGCCTGGAAGCCAGCCGCGACGAAAACCGCCGCATCCGAGCGGTACTGACCTATTTGGACAGTACCGCCGTGCGCGCGTGATTCACCTGATCGATACCGTGCAAGTGTTCGACTGGGGCGGGTAACTTGGAGGCATGGCCCTCTTTGACTCCCGCGGTTTCCTTCCTCTTTCCCGAGAACTGCTGTCCTGTAACGGAAGCCGCACCCGTGCCCGGAGATTCCGGCACGGGTGCGGCTCTTCTCGACCAGTCTCAGCGCGATGCACGCCAGCTCGTCGCCACCTGGAAACGAGGCGGCCGCGGGACCACCACTACCGGCGCACCGGACGAGGCTGTCCGAGACACGGCAGCGGCAGCCCCCACCGCAGACAGGACCGCGACCAGCGCCGCCAGCTCGGCATCGTCCGGTGAACCGCGCACGATGCGCACCTCCGGTGTGGTCGGCACGTCCATATCGGGTGTGGCCAACACATCCCCACCCGGCACGGTCGGCGGCGGCACCTCCGGCGTGCCCACCACATCCACGTCCGGCGCGGCCGACAGCCGCACCTCCGGCGCGGCCACCACATCCCCACCCGGTCTGGTCGGCAGCTGCACTTCCGACATGCCCACCACACCCACACCCGGCGCGGCCGACAGCCGCACTTCCGGCGTGGCCACCACACCCACGCTCGGCGCGGTCGGCGACGGCACCTCCGGCGTGGTCAACCCATCCACACCCGGTCTGGTCGGCAACTGCACCCCCGGCGCGCCCACCACACCCACACCCAGCGCGGCCACCAGCGGCACCTCCGGCGCGCCCATCAGACCGGCGGGTTCCCGTGCTTGCGCGCCGGGATGTCGGCGTGCTTGGTGCGCAGCATGGCCAGCGCGCGGATCAGCAGCGACCGCGTCTCGGCCGGCTCGATCACGTCGTCCACGAGCCCGCGTTCGGCCGCGTAGTACGGGTGCATCAGCTCGGTCCGGTATTCCTTGATCTTGAGGCGCCGCAAGGCTTCCGGGTCGTCGGCGGCCTTGATCTCGCGGCGGAAGATCACGTTGGCCGCGCCCTCCGCGCCCATCACCGCGATCTCGTTCGTCGGCCAGGCCAGGGAGACGTCCGTGCCGATCGAGCGCGAGTCCATCACGATGTACGCGCCGCCGTAGGCCTTGCGCAGGATCAGCTGGACTCGCGGCACCGTGGCGTTGCAGTAGGCGTAGAGCAGCTTCGCGCCGTGGCGGATGATGCCGCCGTGCTCCTGGTCGACGCCGGGCAGGAAGCCGGGCACGTCCACCAACGTCACGAGCGGGATGTTGAACGCGTCGCAGGTCTGCACGAACCGTGCGGCCTTCTCGCTGGCCTCGATGTCGAGCACGCCGGCCAGCATCGCCGGCTGGTTCGCGACGATGCCGACCACGTGACCGTCCAGCCGGGCCAGCGCGCACACCACGTTGGTCGCCCAGCCGGCATGCACCTGGAGGAACTCGCCGTCGTCGACGATCTCCTCGAGCACAGAGCACATGTCGTACGCGCGGCTCGAATCGGTGGGCACCAGGTCGAGCAGGCGGTCGGTGCTGCGATCGGCCGGGTCGTCGGTCGGCTCGTGCGGCGGAGCCTCGTTGTTGTTGGACGGCAACAGCGAAAGCAGGTAGCGCACGTCCTCGAGGCAGCTCTGCTCGTCGTCGTAGACGAACGCGGCTACGCCGGAGGTGGCGGCGTGCACGTCGGCGCCGCCGAGGCCGTTCTGCGTGATCTCCTCACCCGTCACCGCCTGCACGACGTCCGGTCCGGTGATGAACATCTGCGAGGTTTCGCGGACCATGAACACGAAGTCGGTCAACGCCGGCGAGTACGCCGCGCCACCCGCGCACGGCCCGAGCATCACGGAGATCTGCGGGATCACGCCGGAGCACCGCGTGTTGCGCTGGAAGATGCCGCCGTAGCCGGCGAGCGCGGTCACGCCCTCCTGGATCCGGGCGCCGGCGCCGTCGTTCAGGGAGACCAGCGGGGCGCCGGCGGCCTCGGCCAGGTCCATCACCTTGTGGATCTTCTGCGCGTGCGCCTCGCCCAGCGCGCCGCCGAAGATGCGGAAGTCGTGGGCGTAGACGAACACCGTCCGGCCGTGCACGGTCCCCCAGCCGCAGACCACGCCGTCGGAGTACGGGCGGCGGTGCTCCAGCCCGAACGCGGTGGCGCGGTGCCGGCGCAGGGCCTCGATCTCGGTGAACGAGCCCGGGTCGAGCAGCAGCTCGATCCGCTCGTGGGCGGTCAGCTTGCCGCGTTCGTGCTGCCGGATCGTCGCGGCGTCGTCCGGCCCGCGCCGCGCCTCTTCCTTGATCTCGCGCAGCTCCACGAGCCGGTTGCCGAAAGCGCCGTCTACAGCCAGTGCCTCAGACATGTGCCCGCCCCTTGTCGACAAGCCGATCCGCCAGGTACCGCAGGATCACGTCCTGGTGCCGGGTCAGGAAGAAGTGCCCGCCCGCCAGCGGCACCAGCTCGAAGCCCGCCGAAGTGTGCTCGGCCCACGAGGCGACCTCGTCCACGGACGCCACCGGATCGTCGGTCCCGGTGAACGCCACCACCGGCGTCGACAGGGGCGCGCCCGCGGTGTGGCGGTAGGTCTCGACCGCGCGATAGTCGTTGCGCACCACCGGGAGGATCATGCGGACCACGTCCTCGTCGCCCAGCAGGTCCATCTCGGTGCCGCTCAAGCGGCGCAGTTCGGCGATGACGCCGTCATCGGTGCGGGTGTGCACACTGTCGTCGCGCTGCCGGGAAGGCGCGCGCCGCCCGGAGACGAACAGCGCCGCCACGGGAGTGCCTGCCTGCTCGAGCCGGCGAGCCACCTCGTAGGCGACCATCGCGCCCATGCTGTGGCCGAACAGCGCCAGCGGCCGGTCGGTCTTGTCGCGCAGCAGCTCGGCGACGCGGTCGGCGATCGCGCCGATGCTGGTCAGGAACGGCTCGTGCCGCCGGTCCTGCCGCCCCGGGTACTGCACGGCGAGCACCTCGACGTCCGGCGCGAGTGACCTCGACACGGGGAAGTAGAACGTGGCCGAGCCACCGGCGTGGGGCAGGCACACCAGCCTGGCCTTCGCTTCGGGCGAGGGGTGGAACCGGCGAAACCAGTTCTCCTCGGCGTCCTCGGAACTTCCGACCATGTCGTCCCACCGCCTGTTCGTCTCACGAACCGGGGACACCACACCCCCCGGCGCCTTCTCGACAAGCCAAGCTAGCCCGGCGCGGCCTGTCGTAACGACCCCTAAAGCCCCCTAGCCAGAACCCTCCACTGTGGACTATTCAGGTCCGGGAACCGGAGCGTACGCAGGTGATCTACGGTGACGGGATGACTTCTCTGAGCCACGAACGCCTCTGCGCCGAGATCGTCGCACAATCGGAGCTGCTGCGGGACACCATCGAAGGAGCGGACCTGACCACCCCCGTCCCGTCGTGTCCCGGGTGGAACGCGGGGCAGCTGGTGCGGCACCTCGGCGGCGCGCAGCAGTGGGCCGGGAAAATCGTGCGGACCCGCGCGACGGGGCCGCTCCCGGACGAGCACTTCCGCGACCTCACGCCCTACGCGAACGAGGACCCGGCCGTCGTCGGGCCCTGGCTCGTCGAGGGCGCGACGAGGCTGGCCGAGGCGCTGCGCGAGGCCGGCCCGGAGGCGGAGGTGTGGACGCCGGTGCCCGGCCGCACGGGCGGGACCGCGGGATTCTTCGCGCGCCGCATGACACACGAGACGGTAGTGCACCGCGCCGACGCCACCCTCGCGCTGGGCGCCGAGTACACGCTCGCCGAGGACGTGGCGATCGACGCGCTCGACGAGTGGATGGAGCTGGGCTCGCTGCCGTTGCACCTCGAAGTCCGCCCGCAGGCCCGTGAGCTGCTCGGCCCCGGCCGGACGCTCCACTTCCACGCCACGGACGTCGCGCCGGAGCGGCACGCGGAGTGGGTCGTCGACCTGACCGGCGAGACGCTCGAGTGGCGGCGCGCGCACGAGAAGTCGGCCGTCGCGGTGCGCGGTCCACTCACCGACCTGCTGTTGATCGTCTACAAGCGCCGCCCGCCCCGCACCGAGAGCGTTGAGATCCTCGGCGACGAGCAGCTGCTCGACTTCTGGCTGGAGCGCGTCAGCTTCGGCTGACAATTACACAAAACGGACGACAAGGTGGCCCCGGGCCGGGCAGAATCGGCGACATGACTCCGACGTTTGTGCTCGTCCACGGCTCCAACGGCAACGGCCAGTACTTCGGCCCGCTGCAGCGTGAGCTGGCGCTGCTCGGCCACCGGTCGCTGGCTGTCGACCTGCCTGGGCACGGGAACGGCGGCGGGTTCTCGGCGGCGTACCAGGCGCAAGACCTGGCGGCGTTCGCCGAAGAGCCGTCGCCGCTGGCCGGCGTGACGCACGCCGACGGGGTCGCGCACGTGGTCGACGTCGTCCGGCGGGCCCACGAGCACGGGCCGGTGGTGCTGGCCGGGCACAGCCGGGGCGGGTTCGTGCTGACGAGCGTCGCCAACGCGGTGCCGGAACTGCTCGAACGCGTCGTGTACGTGTCGGCCTGGTGCTGCGTGGACAGCACGGCGGGCGAGTACGTGAACGGTCCCGAATACGCGTCGAGCGCACTGATGGACGTCGAGGGTCTCCTGGTCGGGGACCCGGCGAAGCTCGGCGCGTTGCGGATGAACTGGCGGACCGCCGACCCGGCGCTGCTGGCCACGCTGAAGCGCGCGCTGCTCGCCGACGGCACGGACAGCGAGTTCTACGCCTTCCTCGCCACCCTCGAACCGGACGAGAACCTCGACGCGGGCACCGACCGCGCCGCCGCGGGCACCTGGGGCCGCGTGCCGCACACCTACGTGCGGCTGACCGGCGACCAGAGCATCCCGGTCGCGCTTCAGGACCGGTTCATCACGGAGGCCGACGCGCTCACCCCGGACAACCCGTTCGACGTGCACTCCCTGGACAGCAGTCACCTCAGTGCGCTGCTGCGGCCGGCGGAGCTGGCGGGGATCGTGGCCGGGCGCGTCACACGCCTGTCGACGAGCCCGGCCGGATGATCATCAGCACGGTGACCACGGCCCACAGCAGGTTGAACACCCCGGTGACCATGCCTAGCCTCGCGGCGGGGCGGGTGTCGACGGCAGTCGCGACCCCACCACCGTCCTCGGCGACCGGCTCAGCGCCGACCTCGGCGAGCGCCGCGCGCTGCCCCGGCAGGACGAGCAGCACCAGCACGGCCGCCGCGACGGCCGTCAGCCCGATGGACACGAGCACCCAGGTGTCGCCGGTGACGCGCATGGTGCCCGCGACGGCGAACCCGAACACGGGCACCGCGATCCCCACCCACGCGTAGACGCGACAAATGCGGTACAGCAGCCGCAGAGTGCCGGCGTCGCCGCGCCTGAGGGCGGCGGGGAACATGCTGGCGGCCACGGCCACGGGCCCGACGGCGAGGATCGCCGCCAGCACATGGATCGACAGGAAGACTTTGCTCACGCCGATCACGCTAGCCCCGCCGCAGACCCGCCCGGAACCGGCTCGATCGCCTCGTTCCGCCGGATTCTCGCCACTGGCCCGGAAAGCCCCGATCGCGGCCGTCCGATCAGGACTCCGCCGCTGAAGCCCCGGCCGCCCCGATCCGGCGGCTCAGGACTCGGCCGCCCGAACTTCGCCGCCGGTTCAGCCGCGCGAACCCGGCCGATCAGATTCGGCCGCCCGGACTCGGCAGCCCGGATCCGGCCGCCTAGGACCCCGCGCTCCGGGCTCGGCGGCTCAGGACTCGGCGCTGCCCGGCACCTGGAGAGCGGAAAAGATCATCTCCCGCCGGAGCCGGAACCCGAGCGACTCGTACAGGCGGATGGCGTTGACGTTGGACGCCGCCGCGTGCAGGAAGGGCGTCTCGCCCCGGGCCCGGATGCCGGCGCCGACCGCGCGCACGAGCCGGGCGGCCAGCCCCCGCCCGCGGAACGCCGGGTCGGTGCAGACGGCGCTGATCTCGGTCCAGCCGGGCGGGTGCAGCCGCTCCCCCGCCATGGCGACGAGGGCACCCTCGTGACGGATGCCCAGGTAAGTGCCCAGGAAGACCGTCCGCGGCAGGAACGGCCCAGGCTGCGCCCGCGCGACGAGGTCGAGCATCTCCGGCACGTCGGCCTCACCCAGCCGCACAACGGCGAAATCCTCGGCACTCACAGCCTCGCCACGCGCGGCCTCGGCCCGCACAGCCCCGCCAACCCGCCCGCCCGCAACCCTCGACCCGCTCGCAGCAACACTCGCCTCAGCCGCCGAGCCTGGCTCACTCGCCACCAAACCCGCCTCAGTCACCAAACCCAGCCCGCTCGCAAGACCCACCTCGCCCGCCGAACCCGGCCCACCAGCAAGACCCGACGCGGTCACTGCCCCCGGCCCGGCAGCCGAGCCAGGTGCGGAGGTCAGCCCCGCACCGTCCAGCGGCGTCTCGGCCGGGCGACCACCCGACGCGGAGGCAAAGCCGCCCGCCCGAGCGGCAGCGTCCGGCCCAGCCACCAAACCCGCGACACTCGCCCCAGCCGCCAAACCCGGCCCACCCTCACGACCCAGCGAGGTCACCAACCCTGCCCCCTCAAGCTGAACCCCCGCCGTCTCCTGCAGGCGCGTCCACCCCTCCGGCGGCGCCGCCGCGCCACCGACGAGCACCACCGTCGCGCCGGGGCCGGCCAGGTCGGCGATGTCCTGCCAGAGGTGGTCGTCCGGGGCGTCGGGGATCGCGAGGAACGGGGTGACGTCCACGGGATACCGCAGCACCTGGCCCTTCTGCTCGGCGAAGTGCGCGTGCGGTCCCGTGAGGGCCGCCCACACGGGATTGTCCAGCGGCGACGAGCTCATCCTGCCTGCCATTCCGTGATCGGGGATCCCGATCCAGGATGCGTTCGGCGAGACGCCCGCCGCCACCGGATCCCACATGGTGAGTCACCGTGTGACGAGCGCCTCGAAGTACGGCTTCATCGCCGGGTAGTAGTCGTCGAACGACACCGGAGGCGCGGCGTCGCGGGCGGCGGCCAGGAGGTCCAGGTAGTACTCCCAGCCGGGACCGATTTCGCCGACGCCGCCGGTCCCGTCCAGGTGGTGCACCAGGCTCAGCTCGGTGCCATCGTCCACTTCGGACAACAGCAGCTCCATCCGCCACGCGCCAGCCTCGTCCGTCGCCGAGACGGCCAGGCGCCGCGGCGGCTCGCAGGCGTCGACGCGCAGCTCGAACCACGGCGTCTCCGCCTCGAACACCATCTTCACGCGGATCGTGCGCCCGGGGGCGGCGTCCCCCTCCCACGGCCCGAACCAGCGGGCCGTGCGCGACGGCTCGGTGACGTCGGCCCACACCTCGGCCACCAGCGCCGCGAACACACGCCGGAGCACGAGGTCGACGCCAGCCCCGGTGCAAATCAGCTGCCCGGCGGGCTCACCCATGACACTTCCCCTCACCGCAGAAGCAGAAGCGTCAGCGTAACCGCAAAACGGTCGAAACGGTCCGGACCCGCTCCTCCTCGTCACCGACCGGGCTGACCACCAGCTCGGTGACGCCGACGTCGCCGAACCGTCGCAGCTCGGCGGTCACCGCGTCCTCGGAGCCGGCCACCACCGTGTCCTCCGGGCCGGCCTTCCCTTGCGCCGCAAGCACTCGCCGGTAACTGGCGAACGCGCCGGCCCCGCCGAAGCGCGCCGCGATGTCCTGGCGGACTCGGTCGGGATCGGTGGTCACGCTGGCCATCACCGTCGCCACCACGCGGGGCGACGGCCGTCCCGCCTGGCGCGCGGCCTCGGTCACCTTCGGCACGATGTCCTCGCCCAGCAGATCGGCCCCGGTCCACACGGTCACCGTGCCGTCCGCCAGCTCCCCCGCCAGGCGCAGCATCACCGGCCCGAGCGCGGAGACCAGCACCGACGGCGCCGCGGCCCCCGGCACGTCGACGGTCCCGGTGGCGGCCAGCGACTCCCCGTGGAAGTCGACGGCCTCGCCCCGCAGCAACGGTTGCAGCACCTGCAGGTACTCGCGGACGTGCCGGGCCGGGCGGTCGTAGGACAGGCCGTACTGCCCCTCGATGATCTCCCGGTGGCTCGGCCCGATCCCCAGCGTCAGCCGCCCGCCGACGGCCGCCTGCACGGTCAGCGCCTGGCCCGCCAACGCGAGCGGATGACTCGCGAACGTGCGCACCACCGCGGTGCCGAGGCCGATCCGCGGCACCCGCTGCCCGACGAGCCCCGCGAGCGTGAGCGCGTCCCACGAAGTCAGCTGCGGCAGGAACACACTGTCCAGCCCCAAGCGCTCGGCCGCCGCGGCCTCCTCGACCACGGCGTCCAGACCCTGCGGACGGGCGGAGTAGAGCCCGATCTTCACAACTGCCCCCAAACGGAATCCTGAGTTCACCTTACGTCGCCGACCCTACCCTAAACTGAACCTCTACTTCCGCTTCCTGGGAAGGGGCTGGTCATGCGGGCGGACGCGGTGCGCAACCGCGAGCGGATCGTCACGAGCGCCGTGCGGCTGTTCACCGAACGCGGGCCCGACGTGCAGATGTGCGAGATCGCGGAGGCCGCGGGCCTCGGCGTCGGCACGCTCTACCGGCACTTCCCCGACCGGCAGGCGCTCGCGCTGGACATCGGCGTGGGCGCGCTGCGCGAGATGACGGAGTTCGCCGGCGTCGCCCGCGAGCGCGAGGATTCGGCGTGGGACGAGCTGCTCGCGCTCGTGCGGCATTGCGCGACGTTGCCGCTCCCGCTGGCGAAGTCGCTGTCGGAGCTGATGCCGGAGGAGGCCGGGCTGGCCGACCTGGAACGCTCCGTGAACGACCTGATGGCCGACCTCGTCGAGCGGGCCCAGAAAGAGGGCGCGGTACGGGCGGACGTCCCGCCGCGCGAGGTCGTGCGGTTGCTGAGCGTGGTGATCTGCCGTCCGGGCGCGCGCGCCGACGACTACCTGACCGTCGTGATGCTCGACGGGCTCCGGGCGAATTAGGACCGGAGCTGTCCTGAAGGCGGATTAGCTTGCGGGCACACCGTCGAAAGGAACCCGATGAGCAGCGTCGACCACAACCAGCCCCTCGGCACCCCCACCTGGGTCGACCTCGCCGTGACCGACCTGGAACGGGCGCGGGAGTTCTACGGCCGCGTGTTCGGCTGGGAGTTCGACGGCGGTGACTGCCTGCTGCGCGGCCTCCCCGTCGCGGGGCTGCGGCAGGCCGACAAGAACGGCCACGGCTGGGACGTCCACCTCGCCACCGAGGACATCGACGCGAGCGCCGCGGCCGTCCTCGCCGCCGGCGGCGCGCTGCTGGTCGAGCCGCACGACGTCGAGGGACGGGGGCGGGCCGCGTTCGCCGTGGACGCCGCCGGGGCGCGGTTCGGGCTGTGGCAGGGCCGCGGGTTCCCCGGCTGCCGGCTGGTGAACGAGCCGGACACCCTGGTGCGCAACGACTTGCTCACCCCCGCGGCCGCGAAGGCGCGCGACTTCTACTGCGCCGTCTTCGGCTTCACCCTCGACGGCAACGACGACCTGCCCGGCGCCGACTTCACGTTCCTGCGCCGCCCGGACGGCCACGAGGTCGGCGGCGTCTTCGCCGCCCCGGACACCACGGTTTCGGCCTGGGCCACCACCTTCGAGGTCGCCGACGCCGACGCGACGGTCGCGAAGGCCGCCGCGGCGGGTGGCGTGACCCGGCCCGCCGAGCCCACGCCGTATGGCCGCATGGCGACGATCACCGACCCGTTCGGCGCCGGGTTCACCGCGATCGCCCGCGGCTGAACCCACCGTCCACAGTGCACCGCCCGCCGAGCCGTCCTGGCAAGGCCTGCCCGAAAGTCATTGCGGCCGGCCCCGAAGGTGGCTAGACAGGACAGGTGGAACTCGATGAGCTGACCGGCCTCCCGGACACCCGCCTCCGCTTCGCCACCGAGGCGGACGCGGCGGAACTGCTGGTGCTGCAACGCTGCTGCTGGCTGCAGGAGGCGCTGCTGAACGACACCCTGGAGATCCCCGCGCTGCAGGAAAGCCTCGAGGACGTGCGTGAGTGGACGAAGTCGTGGCGCGTCTGGGTCGTGCGGCAGGGACCCCGGCTGGTGGGCGCGGTGCGCGGCAAGGTCGAGGACGGCGACTGGGAGGTCGGCCGGTTGATGGTGGCGCCGGACCTCGCCGGCCGCGGCCTCGGCCGGTTCCTGCTCGCCCACGTGGAGAGCCAGGCCCCCGCGGACCTGCGGCGGTTCACCCTGTTCACCGGGGCCAAGAGCACCCGCAACATCTCGATGTACGAACGGGCGGGCTACCGGCTTGTCGACCAGCCGGGGCCGGTGACGGGGCATATCGCGCACGCCGTGTTTCTGATGAAGGACCGCGCCTGACTCAGCCGGTGTGCAGGTGGGCGGCCAGCCGGCTGCGCAGGCCGCCCACATCGCCGAGCACGACGGTGAAGGCGTGGACCGGCCGGTAGCCCGCCGTGTTGTTCCAGCGGCCGCACGGCCCGGCGACGTAGAGGAAGCCGTCGGCGGGATCGGTGTGCGGGACAGACCAGATCTGCTCGCTGCCGCGGCCCGCGCCGGAGCGGCGGGCGCGCCAGAACTGCGGCGTCGCCATCACCTCGCCGAGCGCGGTGACGAGCCCGGGCACGTCCGTCTCGGGTAGCCCGAGGCCGCGGCCCGGCCATACGCGGGGCAGTGCGTCGGCGGGGGCGCCGGGCAGCGGGACGCATGTGAAGGTCACGTCGGCGTCCCCGACCTGGGCGGCCCAGACTTCAGCGGCCCAGACCTCAGCGCCGCATTGCCGCGGCGACCCGGTCGCCGTGATCCGCCGCATGATCCACTCCCTTCCGCGAAAGTGCGGCGAGTGAACCACGAAGCGGTCAAACCCGACTGGGCGATCACGGGTTCGTTCCTTCGCTGCCGGAGCTTTCCACCTCGGGGCTTTCACCGTCGGAGCGGCTTTCCGCGGCCCGCGCCCGGCTCGGCGGCCACCGGGCCCACCCGGCGGGGTGAACGGTGTCACCCCAGCGCCGCCGGCCCCGGGCGAAGGCCGCCCAGCCGGGACGGCCGTCGCCCCGGATTCCGCTCAGCCGAGCGGAATCTCCGCCTTGTGCTCCACCAGCCAGTCCTCCAGCGACTTCAGCCGCGGGTTGATCTCGCGGACCCGATCAAGATCACGCGCGGCGATGAACGAGCCCGAGGCGTCGGCGTAGAACTGGTACATGTTCGCGACCTCCTCGGCACCCGGGAAGCCGGCCGCCCGCACCTGCGCGTGGCTCAGCGGGCGGTAGACCACCTTTTCGCCCAGCACCCCGGTGAACAGCTCCGCCAGCTCGTCACCCGTGTAGTGAGCGCCGGCGAGGCCGACCGTACGGCCGATGTACCGGCCGCCCGCCAGGAAGATGCCGTACGCGGTGCGCCCGATGTCCTCGGCCGCGACGAGCGCCATCACCTTGTCGTCCATCGGGTTCGTGAGGACGAGCTGCCCGTCGGCGTCGCGGTTCGGGCCCTGACCGGCCAGGAACGACTCGTAGTAGAACGTCGTCTCGAGGAACGTGGTCGGCACCCCGGCCGCAGTGAAGAACGCGTTCGCCTCGCCCTTGGCGTCGAAGTGCGGCACCTTGTAGACCTCCAGCAGGTCCGGCAGCTCGCTGCCCAGGTGCGCGAAATGCGGCCGGGTGTCCTCCAAAGTGGACCAGACGACGTGCTTGAGGCCCGCGTCCTTCGCCGCGCGCGCCGCGATCGCGGCCTGGTCCAGTTCCAGCTGCGCCCGCGTGCGCGCCGCTTCCTCCTCCGGGGTGCGCTGCACCCAGAAGTTGGTGACGACAAACGCGCCGTACGCGCCGTCGAAAGCGCGCCGGACGGAGTCGAAGTCGTCGAGGTCCGCTTCGACGACCTCCGCGCCGCGCGCGGCCAGCTCCTTCGCCGCCGGCGAGTCCGCGCTGCGGGTCACCGCGCGCACCGCGAACGGCCCGTCCTCGTCGTCGAGGATCGCTCGCGCCAGACCACCGCCCTGCGAACCGGTCGCTCCCACTACGGCAATGATCTTCTTGTCGGTCATGACTTGCTGCCTTCCTTCTCTTCGGTGTTCCGGTCTGCTGCCACGAGTTCGCGCACCAGCGGCGCGACCCGGGTCCCGTAGAGCTCGATGTTGCGGAGCACCGCACCGCGCGGCACCCCGCCGAGCCCGTACTTGAGGTCGAAGCGCGAAGCCCCGAGGGTCTTGAGCGTCGCCGCGATCTTGCGGGCGACGGTTTCCGGCGAGCCGACGTACCAGGAGCCGTGCCCGGAAACCTCCTGTTCGAAGGTCTCGCGGGTCGGCGCGCGGAAGCCGCGCTGGCGCGAGACCCGCGTGAGCACCTCGACGTAGTGCGGGTACAGCTCCTCCCGCGCGGCCTCGTCGGTGTCGGCGACGTGGCCCGGCGAGTGCACGCCGATCGCGCGCCGCGGCTTGTCCAGCCGCCGCTGCACCTCGCGGAACAGCTCGGCGAACGGCCGGAACCGCGAGGACGGCCCGCCGATGATGGCGAGCATCAGCGACATGCCGTACTTCGCCGTCCGCAGCACCGACTCGGGGCTGCCGCCGACCCCGATCCACGCCGGGATCGGCCCGGCCTCGGTGCGCGGCACGACCTCCTGCCCGGTGAGCGCCGGGCGCATCCGGCCGGACCACGTCACCGGCTTCTCTTCGAGCAGCCGCGAGAACAGGTCGACCTTCTCCTCGAACAGCTCGTCGTAGTCCGCCAGGTCGTAGCCGAACAGCGGGAACGACTCGGTGCTGGAACCGCGGCCGAGAATCACCTCCGCGCGGCCGTGTGACAGCGCGTCGAGCGTCGAGTAGCGCTGGAACACCCGCACCGGGTCGTCGGAGCTGAGCACGGTGACGGCGGAGCCGAGGCGGATCCGCGACGTCTTCGCCGCGATCGCCGACAGCACCACGTCGGGCGCCGAGAGCGGCATGTCGGCGGTGTGGTGCTCGCCGATGCCGAAGAAGTCCAGCCCCGCCTGATCCGCGAGCACGCCGTGCTCGACCAGCCCCCGGATCGTCTCGGCGTGGCTGACCGGGGCGCCGTGGTCGTCGGCGAGGACGTCGCCGAACGTGTCCAGTCCCAGGGTGACCCCGGCCGCCGGCGCCGTGAGCGAATACTTCGTCATGCCATGAGGTTGAACCCTCACGTACCTCTCGTGCCGCACCACACGGTGGGTACCCACGGGAGGGGACGGCAGGGTCGGCCGTCCCGGGAAAGGATGGGGCCATGAGCGAGCAGCGGTACACCGAACTCGGGGACTTCCTGCGCTCCCGCCGGGCGGCGCTGTCCCCCGCGGAGTCCGGCGTCCCGACCTACGGCACCCCGCGGCGAGTGCCGGGGCTGCGCCGCGAAGAGGTCGCGCAGCTCGCCGGCGTGAGCGTGAACTACTACACCCGCCTGGAACAGGGCGAGAGCCATCAGATGTCCGACTCGGTGATGGAGGCGATCGCGAACGCGCTGCGCCTCGACGAGAGCGAACGGCTGCACCTGCTGCGCCTGGCCTGGCCCGCGCAGGTGGCCCGCCGTGAGATCGGGCCCGAATCGGTGCGCCCCGCGGTGCACGCGCTCGCCGAGAGCATCACCGGCCAGGCCGCGGTGATCGTCGGCCGCCGCGCGGACCTGCTCGGCGGGAACCGGCTCGGTTTCGCGCTGCTGGGCGTCGGCCCCGGCGAGCGGCCCAACATGACCAAGCGGATGTTCCTCGAGCCGTCGATGCGCGACCTGCTGGTGGACTGGGAGAACCAGGCGCGGTCCACCGTCGCGTTCCTGCGGATGGCGTCGGGCGACCAGCCGGACGACGTGCTGCTGGCCGAGCTGGTGGGCGAGCTGAGCATCAAGAGCCCGGAGTTCGCGCGGATCTGGGCCACGCACCCGGTGGCCGAATGCCTGCACGCGGTGCGCGAGTACGACCATCCGCTCGTCGGGCGGCTGACGCTGAACGAGGAGAGCCTCCGCCTGCCCGACGACCCGGGCCAGCGCGTGATCTTCAGCGGCGCCGAGCCGGGCTCGCCCTCGGCGGAGCGGCTGGCGCTGCTGGGCTCGCTGATCTCCTAAAGCTCGTCGAAGACCAGGACGGTGTGGGTCGAGAGCACGTCCGGCATCGACTGGAGCCGTTCGAAGACCAGGTCGCGCAGGCTGTCCGCGTCGCGGGTGCGGACGAACAGGATGAGGTCGTTGTCACCCGAGACGAGGCCGCCGTGCTCGATCTCGGCGATCTGCTTGAGCGCCGTGCGCACCGTGCGCCACGAGTTCTGCGTGACCTTGAGGTAGACGTACGCGGAGAGGCCCTGACCCATCCGGCGAGGGTCGGTGACCGCGGCGTACCCGGTGATCACGCCCTCGCGGTGCAGCCGCTCCACCCGGGTGTAGCAGCCCGCGCGTGAGATGTGCGCCCGCTCGGCCAGCGCGCGCATCGACGCCCGGCCGTCGGCCTTCAGCTCGGCGATCAGCTTCAGGTCGACCTCGTCGAGTTTCACGTCGGCTCCGCCGGGAGCGGCCGCCATTCGTCCATCCGACTCGGGCATCCGTGCCCCTCCCGACGCCACTCGTCCAGTGCAGATCGATCCAGCGAGCCATTATTCCACACTTGACCGAGATCCCTGGATACCTGATCGCCAGAGGGTGAGGATTCGCCTTAACCGTCTTTACGTCGAATCGTCGGATCGGAGCTGCCGGTGACCACCACGGAACGTGCCGCCGCCTCGCACCTGCTGCCCAGCGCGGACCCGCTCGGGCTCATCGCCGCCGACGGCAGCCCGGTGCCCGATCCCGCGCTGGAGCTGCCGGACGGCGAGGTGCTGCTGCGGCTGTACCAGGGCATGGTCGCGGGCCGCCGCTTCGACACCCAGGCCACGGCGCTGACGAAGCAGGGCCGGCTGGCCGTCTACCCGTCGGCGCGCGGGCAGGAGGCCGCCGAGATCGGCGGGATCCTCGCGCTGCGCCCGCAGGACTGGCTCTTCCCCACCTACCGCGACTCGATGGCCGTGGTCGCCCGCGGCGTCGACCCGGTCGAGGTGCTGACGCTGCTGCGCGGCGACTGGCACTGCGGTTACGACCCGTACCGCGCGAACGTCGCGCCGCAGTGCACGCCGCTGGCCACGAACACGCTGCACGCCGTCGGCTTCGCGCACGCCGCGCGGATCAAGGGCGAGGACTCCGTGTCGCTGGTTCTGCTCGGCGACGGCGCCACCAGCGAGGGCGACACCCACGAGGCGCTGAACTTCGCGGCCGTCTGGCAGGCGCCGGTGGTCTTCCTGGTGCAGAACAACGGTTACGCCATCAGCGTCCCGCTCTCGAAGCAGACCGCGGCGCCGTCCTTGGCACACAAGGGAATCGGCTACGGCATGCCGTCGGTGCTCGTGGACGGGAACGACGCCGCCGCCGTGCACGCCGTGGTGGAGCAGGCCGTCGCCCGCGCAGCCGCCGGCGAGGGCCCGACGCTGATCGAGGCCGTCACCTACCGCGTGGAGTCGCACACCAACGCCGACGACGCCAGCCGCTACCGCGACCGTGCCGAGGTCGAACAGTGGCTGGCCCGTGACCCGATCGCGCGGCTCAAGCACTACCTGACCGGCCGCGGCCTGCTCGACGACGCGCGCCAGCAGGAGATCGACGCCCGCGCCGAGGCCGAGGCGGCCACCCTGCGCGAGCGGATGAACGTCGACACCGAGCTCGACCCGGCGGAGCTGTTCCGCCACGTCTACGCCGAGCCGACCGCCGCCCTCCGGCAGCAGGCCGCCGAGCTGACCGCCGAACTCACCACCGGGAACCAGGCATGACCGCGATCGCCGAAGCTGCCCCTGCGGTATCCACTTCGGACACTTTGACCATGGCGGGCGCGCTCAACCGCGCACTGGCCGACGCGCTGACCGAGGACGAGCGGGTGCTCGTGTTCGGCGAGGACGTCGGCACACTCGGCGGCGTCTTCCGGGTCACCGACGGGCTCGCCGCCCGCTTCGGCGAGGCCCGCGTGTTCGACACCCCGCTGGCCGAGGCCGGCATCGTCGGCACGGCCATCGGCATGGCGATGAACGGCCTGCGCCCGGTGGTGGAGATGCAGTTCGACGCCTTCGCCTACCCCGCGTTCGAGCAGATCACCAGCCACCTCGCGAAGCTGCGCAACCGCACGCACGGCCGGGTCGAGCTGCCCATCGTGATCCGGATCCCGTACGGCGGCGGCATCGGCGGCGTGGAGCACCACTGCGACTCCTCCGAGGTCTACTACACCCACACGGCCGGTCTGCGGGTGGTCACGCCGTCCTCCCCCGCCGACGCGTATGCGTTGCTGCGCCAGGCGATCGACAGCCCGGACCCGGTGATCTTCCTGGAGCCGAAGCGCCGGTACTGGGAGAAAGAGACCGCCCGGCTGGACCACCGCGGCTCGACGCTGGACCGTGCCGTCGTGCGCCGGCCGGGCAGCGACGTCACGCTGATCTCCTACGGCGGCGCGCTCGGCACCACGCTGCAAGTCGCCGAGGCCGCGCAAGAAGAGGGCTACAGCGCCGAAGTGATCGACCTGCGCAGCCTCTCGCCGTTCGACCTCGACACCGTCGCCGCGTCCGTGCGCCGCACCGGCCGCGCTATCGTGGTGCACGAGGCGAGCCGGTTCTGCGGTTACGGCGCAGAGGTCGCGGCGCAGCTGTCGGAGACCTGCTTCCACTACCTGGAGGCGCCGGTGCTGCGCGTCGCGGGCTTCGACATCCCTTATCCCGCACCGAATCTGGAGCAGCACCACCTGCCGGGGGTCGACCGGATCCTGGACGCGATCGAGCGGCTGCAGTGGGACGACAGCGCCCCGGCGGCCGGCGGGGGTGCGTGATGGCCGTCTTCAAGCTGCCAGACCTCGGCGAGGGACTGACCGAGGCCGAGATCGTGGCGTGGCACGTGGCGGTGGGCGACACCGTGACCGTGGACCAGACGGTGGTGGAGGTCGAGACGGCCAAGGCGAGCGTCGAGGTCCCCGTGCCGTTCGCCGGGCGCGTGGCGACGCTGCACGGCGCGGCGGGTGACACGCTCGCCGTCGGCACCGCGCTGATCACCGTGGAGGAGGGTGCTTTCGTCGAGCCGGGAGTGGTGACGCCGGCCCCGTCGGAATCGGCCGAAGGCAGCGGGAACGTGCTGATCGGCTACGGCACCGGCACCGCGCAGGCCCGGCGGGTCCGGCGTCCGCGCGGCTCGGCGCGACCCAGGCACGACACGGTGCACGCGGCGCCGAAGTCCGCCCAGGACCGGATCCGCGTGGTCTCCCCGCTCGTGCGCCGGCTGGCGAAGGAGTCCGGTGTGGACATTCGCACGCTGACCGGATCGGGCACCGGCGGGCTGATCAGCCGCGCCGACGTCGAGCGTGCGGCCGCGGAGCCCGTCGCCGTTCCCGCCGCGCAGCCCGGTGAGTACCGGATCCCGTTGCGGGGCATAAGGAAGACCGTCGCCGACAAGCTCACCCGCTCGCGTCGCGAGATCCCCGAGGCGACGGTGTGGGTCGACGTCGACGCGACCCCGTTGCTGGAGCTGCGCGCGGCGCTGAACGCCGACCCGTCGGCGCCGAAGGTCGGCCTGCTGGCACTGCTGTCCCGCTTCGCGCTGGCCGGCCTGCGCCGGTTCCCGGAGCTGAACTCGCGCATCGAGGGCGACGAAATCGTGGTCCCGTCGGCGGTCCAGCTGGGCTTCGCCGCGCAGACCGACCGCGGCCTGGTCGTGCCGGTGATCCCGGACGCGCACGCGCTGACCGTCGAGGAGCTGTCCGCGGCGCTGGCCGAACGGACCGAGCGCGCGCGGACGGGCAAGCTGGCGCCGGCCGAGCTGACCGGCGGCACCTTCACGATCAACAACTACGGCGTCTTCGGCGTCGACGGCTCCGCGGCGATCATCAACCATCCCGAGGTGGCGATCCTGGGCATCGGGCGGATCATCGACCGGCCGTGGATCGTCGACGGCCAGGTGGTGCCGCGCAAGATCACGGAGCTGACGCTGGCCTTCGACCACCGCGCCTGCGACGGCGGCACGGCGGGCGGGTTCCTGCGCTTCGTCGCCGACTGCGTCGAGTCGCCCCTGCGACTGCTGCGGAACGTCTAGCGCCCTACCACTCAACGTTTGGGCAGGTAAAGCTCGTGAGTGTTTATGCCGGTTAGAACCGTCATCGCCACTCACGAGCCCTTGGCCAGACCCCTTGGGCCATTCAACCCCGGCGCCACCGCACCTGCGGACCGCGGTGGCACCGGCGACCGGCACCCGCGTATCCCTGTGACTTGCGACGCCCCGGGCGCGTCCGGCTCAGCCGCGCACGGCCCGGCCCGGCAGCGCGTCCGGCACGATTTCGCCGTCGCGGACGACCGGGACGCCGTTGACCAGGACGTGCGGGATGCCGAGCGAGGGCCGGGTGCCGTCCGCGTAGGACGCCTGATCGGTGACACGCTCGGGGTCGAACACCACGATGTCGGCGTCGGTCCCCCGGCGCAGGCGGCCTTTGCGCCGCATGGCGGGCACGGCCTCGTCCAGTACCTGTGCGGGCACGAGCGAGCAGCGCGCGATCGCCTCGGACAGCGTCAGCTTCCCCGTCTCGCGGTAGAGGCGGCGCAGGGCCCTGGCGAAGGTGCCCGCGCCGCGCGGGTGGCCGAGCGCGCCGGCGGGCAGCGGCCAGGTCAGCGGGTCCGGCCTCGCGCCGGTCCAGGTGAGCGGCATGGCGTCGCTGGCCACGGCGGCGTCCTCGAACAGCAGCGCGCGGTCCAGGTGCGCGCGGTCCGCCGGGTCGTCCTCGTCGAGGAAGTGCAGCACGGTGAGCGCGCCGGGGTCGGCGGCGCGGACCTCGGCCAGGCGGGCGGCGTCGGCGATCCGCTCGCCGGTGGCGACCAGTACCAGCGTGTCGGTGCGGATCCCTTGGCGCGCCAGGTTTTCCGGGGACAGGAAGGCCGCGCCGATCGCCGTGGAGCCGGCGCCGTACGGGTACGCCTCGGTGGTCACCATCGCGCCTTCGAGACGGCAGCGCTCCACCAGCCCCAGCACGCGGTCGATCTGCCGGGCCGAGGTGCTGTTCACGTGGCAGTAGTGCATGTGCGCGCCGGTCTGCCCCGCGACGCGGACGATCTCTTCGGCGCCGTCGATCGGCACGTCCGGATCCGCTTCGACGAGCGGGCGCGCGTGCGTGTACGTCGGCAGCCCGGCCTGCGCGGCCAGCTCCGCGACGGCGAGGTACTCCGCGGGATCGAGGTGCGGCGCGTACCCGGCGAGCACGCCGATGCCCAGCGCCCCGGCGGCGAGGTCGGCCGACAGGTGCTCGAAGATCGCCGCCCGCTGCTTCGGCGACGCGTCCACCTGCCAGGCCGGGTTGCCCAGGTGCGTGATCACCGTGTTCGCGGGTCCGTCGAGCGGCGCGCCCGCGAGCACGGCCATGCGCGCGAGCGCCCACGACGTCGAGTAGCCGTAGTTCAGCGGACGGCCTTCCGCGGCCGCGCGCGCGTACGCGGAGACCACCGGCGTGATGCCCGCTTCCAGTTCAAGCGCGGTGGTGACGCCGTCGAGCGCCTGCAGCCGCTGCTCGGGAATGGCCTGGCCGTGGCTGTGCAGGTCGACGAACCCCGGGCAGACCACCAGCCCGGTCGCGTCGATCCGCTGCGCGCCCTCCAGCGGCGTCGCCGACACCGCGGCCACGGTGGCGCCGTCGATCCCGACATCCGCGACGGCGTCGAAACCGCTCTCCGGGTCGATGACGCGGCCGCCGCTGATCACGAGCGGGAAACTGTCCAGCGAAGTGGTCACGATCGCTCCTGCGAAGGGGGCTCCGGCACGCACAACGTAAAGGTGATCACCCTGACCGGACAAGGGAAAGTTTCGGCCCCGCCGGACCCGGGTAGCCGCCGCGTACGGACCACAGGAGGGATTCGACGATGAACGACAAGATGGAGAACAAGGCCGAAGAGCTCAAGGGCCGCGCCAAGGAGGCCGTCGGCGACGCCACGGACAACGAGCAGTGGCAGGCCGAAGGCAAGGCTGAGCAGGGCAAGAGCAACCTCAAGCAAGCGGCCGAAAAGGTCAAGGACGCCATCAAGGGTGTCAAGGACTGACCTCCCCCGATTCCCGGAGGCCCCGGGACCCGCGTGGGTTCCGGGGCTTCCGCCTGGTCTGACCCGGTAGCCCAAACTTGCGTGATGCGCACTCTTTGCGCGTCACGCAAGTTTGCGCGTACTGTGGTCCCATGCCCGACCAACCGAGCCTGCGCGACCGCCGCCGCCAGGAGACCCGCACGCAGATCAGCCGGGCCGCCGTCCGGCTGACCGTGAAGCGCGGGCTGCGGCAGGTCACCATCGACGACATCGCGGCCGAGGCCGGCGTTTCGGCCCGGACGGTGAACAACTACTTCTCCGGCAAGGCCGAGGCCATCGCGTCCCTGCACCACGACCGTGTCCTCGGCATCGCGGAAAAGCTCCGCGCCCGTCCGGCCGAAGAACCACTTTGGACGGCCCTCACCGAGGCCGCGCTCGCCCGCTTCGCCGAGGACCTGGCCGGCGCGGACGAGCGGGTCCCGGATCCACAGTGGATCGATGGCACCCGGCTGATGCTGGCCGAACCCGCGCTGCAAGGTGAATTCCTCAAGGCCTACGCCGCCAGCGAAGGCACATTGGCCGAGGCGGTCGCCGAGCGCACGGGCACCGACGCCCGCACCGACCTCTACCCCGCGCTGGTCGCCATCGCCGCCGGCGGCGCGATCCGCGCGACGACGCAGCAGTGGGCTCGCGCGGACCCACCCGTGCTGTTCAGCGCCGTTCTGTGCGAGGCGTTCGACGCCGTCGCCGGTGGCCTCGCGCACCCCTGACTCCCCACCGATTCCGCCATTTCCGAGGAGAGCTATGTCCACGATCGACGTCACCATCGCGGGCGGCGGCCCCAACGGGCTCATGCTCGCGTGCGAACTCAGCCTGGCCGGCGTCCGGCCGGTCGTCCTGGAGCGGCTGCCCGAGCGCTCGGGCGAGTCCCGCGCCAGCGGCCTGGTCGGCCAGGTCGTCCGGCTGCTGCACCGTCGCGGCCTGTACGAGCACCTCTCCGGCGCCAAGGTGCCGGCCCCGGCGCCGCGGTACGTCTTCGGTGCGTTCCCGCTGGACCTCGCGGACTTGCCCGACAACCCGCTGTACATCCTGCCGCTGCCGCAACGCGAACTCGAACGCGCGCTGGAGGAGCGGGCGCTGGAACTCGGCGTGGAAATCCGCCGCGGGCACGAGGTCACCGGGCTCGACCCGGAGACCGGCGAGGTCGACGTCCGCGGCGCGAGAGGCGATTATCGGCTGCAGACACGATTCCTGGTCGGCGCGGACGGTGGCCGCAGCACGGTCCGCAAGCTCGCGGGCATCGGTTTCCCTGGTGTCACCCAAGAAAACCACGTGTCCCGCACCGCGTCCGTCACCCTCCCGGACTCCGTGCTCGACCCGGCCACCGGCGGGCTGCGGCTCGACGGCGTGGGCGTGATCCGGCCGTTCACCCACTTCCGCACGGAGACGGGACTGTTCGTGTTCTCGCCGTTCGACCCCGCGTGCCCCGGGGTCACGGTCAGCGAGCGCGATATGCCCGCCCCCGCCGACGACGTCCCGGTCACGCTCGACGAGGTGCGCGAGAGCATCCGCCGGGTGCTCGGCACCGACCTGCCGATCGGCCCGCCGGCCGGGCCGGGGCCGCACCAGCTGCGCCGCGTGAGCAGCAGGAACACCCGGCTGGCGGACACGTTCCGCGTCGGCCGGGTGCTGCTCGTCGGCGACGCCGCCCACGTGCACTCGGCGATCGGCGGGCCGGGCCTGAACCTCGGGCTCCAGGACGCCGCCAACCTGGCCTGGAAGCTCGCCGCCGAGGTGCACGGCTGGGCCCCGCCCGGTCTGCTGGACAGCTACGAGGCCGAGCGCCGCCCGGTCAGCCGCCGCGTCGTGATGCACACGCAGGCCCAGGGCGTGCTGACCGCGCCCGGCCCCGAGGTGACCGCGCTACGGGAACTGTTCGGCGAACTGCTGGGGCACCAGGACGTGGTGGCGCACCTGGCCGCCCTGATGGCGGGCTCGGACGTCCGTTACGGCGACGATCCCCACCCGCTCACCGGCCGCTGGGCCCCGGACCTGCAGACCGACGACCAGGACCGGCTGACCAAGGCGACGCACGCGGCCCGCCCGATCCTGCTGGACCTCACGGCCGACGCGGCACTGGCGACCGTCGCCGCCCCGTGGCAGGACCGCGTCGACACCATCACCACCACGGCCCCGGGCGAGGCGCCGTCCGCCCTGCTGATCCGGCCGGACGGCTACGTCGCCTGGGCGTCTTCGGACGAGCAGCCGGACCTCGCGGCGCTCCGCGAAGCCCTCGCCCGCTGGTTCGGCGCGCCGTCGGAGATCAGCTCCGCAGACGCGTAACGGCGAGGCTCATCTTCGCGCCCGAAGGAAGGCGGCCGTCCTCGGTCAGCAGCTCCCGGGTCGAGGCCTCGAAGGCGGCGCGCAGCTCGGCCAGCTGCGCGTCGTCCAATGTGGACACCGGGTAGTAGGTGTCGCGGCACCGCTGCCAGACCTCGTCCGCCGGACCGCCGAGGTCGAGCACCAGCGTGTCCCACGAGACCGGCCCGAAACCGGCCGGCGCCAGCAGTTCGTCGAGGCCGTCACGGCGCCGGGTCCGGGGGTCGCCCGTCTGCGGCGCCTGCCGTTCCTTCGGCACCTTGTCGAACATCGGCCGGGCGAAGGAGAGGAACACCTCCGCCGCGTCCAACGGGCCCGCCCCGACGGCGACCGCGAAAGTGCCACCGGGCGCCAGCACCCGCGCGACCTCCGCGGCGATCGACGGCACGTCCGCCATCAGCATCAACGCCATGTGCGACACCACGGCGTCGAACGAACCGTCCGCGAACGGCAACTCCTGCGCGCGGCCCTGGCGCAGGTCGGCGTCGGCGAGCGCGGGACGCCGCCGGCACGCCTCCAGCTCGCCGGACGAGAGGTCGATGCCCGCGAGCAGCTCGGCGCCGCGGCCGGCCAGCGTCTCCAGCAGCAGGCCGTCACCACAGCCGAGGTCGAGCACCCGCCGCGCCCCGGCGACCCGGTCGGCCAGCACGTCGTAGCTCTTCCGGCCGTCACCGACGACGGGCCCGGACAGCGACAGCCCGGACTGGGCCTCCGGCCGCTGGTCGTGGAAGCGACGCAGGAAGTCCTCGGCGGATGCAGTCATCCTCCGAACCTAGCGCCTGGTAGATGTGGGGGTATGGACAACGGCGAGGTCGTGCTGGGCATCGATGTCGGCACGACCGCGGTCAAGGTCGCGGCGTTCACGGCCGACGGGCGCCCGGCCGGCGCGCACTCGGTGGCGTACCCGATCGCCCGGCCCCGGCCGGGCTGGGCCGAGCAGGACCCGGAGGACTGGTGGCGCGGCTGCGTGACGGCGTTGCGGACCGTCCTTTCCGGACTCCCGGCCGGGTCCGTCCGCGCGGCGGGCATCGTCAGCCAGGTCAATACCCACCTGCTCGCCGACGCCGATCTGAACCCGCTGACCCCGGCCGTGATCTGGCAGGACCAGCGGTGCGCCGGCGTCGCGCGGGAGCTCGACGCGAGGTTCACCGCCGAGGACAAGACACGCATCTGGGGCGGCCCGGTGGCGCTGGACGCGTCGTTCGCCGGTGCCCGCGCCGCGTGGTTCGCCCGCGAGGAGCCGGAGTTGTGGGCCAGGGCGCGCTGGCTGCTGAGCCCCAAGGACTTCATCGGCGCGCGGCTCACCGGCCGCGTCGCCACGGACAAGCTCTCCGGCGTCCGGATCGCGGGCGCGGACGGCTACCTGCCCGAGGCCGTCGCGCTCGTCGACGGCCTGGCCGAGCGGCTGCCGGAGCTCCTCGAACCCGAGACGCCGCTGGGCACCGCGCCGGAGCTGGGCGGCGCGCCCGTGGTGGTCGGCACCATGGACGCGTTCGGCTCGGTGTTCGGCACCCGCACCACCGAACCGGGCCGCGGCATGGTCTCGTGCGGCACCTCGCTGGTGGTCGCCGGCGCGTCACGACAGGGGACGACGGTGCGCGGGCTGGTCCGGTTCCCGCCGCGCGACGGGCTTTTCGTCCACGCCGGGCCCACGCAGGCAGCCGGCGACGCGGTGCGGTGGTGGGGCCGGGTCTCCGGCCAGAGCGTCGAAGGGGCGTTCGCGTCGGCCGCCGACGGCTCGCCGGGAGTGGTCTTCACGCCGTACCTGCAGGGCGAACGCGCGCCGCTGTGGGACGCCGACGTGCGCGGCAGTTTCCTCGGGCTCGGCTCGGGCACCAGCCGCGCGGACCTCTCGCGCGCGGTGCTGACCGGCGTCGCCTGCTCCGCCCGGCACGTGCTGGAGGCGGTGGACGAAGCGTGCGGCTCCCCGTTGCCGTCCCTCACCTTCTCCGGCGGCGGCGCGCGCAGTGACCTGTGGACGCAGCTGCACGCGGACGTACTCGGCCGCCCGCTCGAACGGCTGCGGGTGCACGACAGCGGCGCGCTCGGCGCAGCCCTGCTGGGCGCTGTCGGCGCGGGCCTGTTCCCCGACGTGGAGACGGCGGCCGCCGCGACTGTCGCCGTCGAGCGCGTCTTCGAACCGGCTACGGACCTGACACCGTTGTACGAGGCGTACCGCGCTTCGTACAACGGCCTGGCGGAAGCCCACTCGCACCTCGCCACGTTCCGCGACGGCTGATGTAATGGCCGTATGACGAGGACGATCCGCTACGGCGACGAGCCGAGCCAGTTCGTTGAGGTGCACGGCGCCGAGCCTGTGCGCGGCACAGCCTTCGTGCTGCACGGCGGTTTCTGGCGCGCCCGCCACGACCTGCACCAGCTCGACGACCTGTGCGCCGACCTCGTCGCGGCCGGCTGGCTCGCGGTGAACATCGAGTACCGCCGCACCGAAGGCGACGGCGGCGGCTGGCCACAGAGCCTCGACGACGTCCTCGCCGCGATCGCCGCCGTAACCGCGGCCACCGCGGCGGATACGACGCCGCCCGTCGACTCCGCGCAGCCAGCTGACTCCGCGCCGCCCGTCGACTCCGCGCAGCCGAGCGACTCCGCGCAACCGGGCGCCGCGGCTGGTGCGGCACTCCCGACCGTCGCGATCGGCCACTCCGCGGGTGGTCATCTGGCTCTGCTGGCCGCCGCGCGCGCGGGACTGTCGGCGGCCGTCGGGCTCGCGCCGCTCACGGACCTGCCGCGCAGCTCCGCCGAAGGGCTGGGCGAGGAGGCGACGGACGCCTTCCTCACCGCCCCCGACCCCGCGGCGTCCCCGCTGACCTGCCTCCCGCTGGGCCTGCCGCAACTGATCGTCCACGGCGACGCCGACGTCCGCGTGCCGGTGGCGCACAGCCGCGCCTACGTCGCCGCCGCGCGAGCCGCGGGCGATACGGTCGACTACCTCGAGCTGCCAGGCCTCAGCCACTTCCAGGTCACCGCCCCCGAGGGCGAGGCCTGGCAGCACGTCCGCACCTGGCTCAGTGGACTGAACGGCGAGTCCGGTTAGGACCGGCTGGTTCTGTTATGTGTCACTGACGACTGGCCTGTCGTCAGTGAACGCTTTCGGGGCGCTGGGCAGGCGGTCAGTCCGTCTACATCAGACTCCGAGGCTTGTCCGTACCGCGCGTACCGCGTCGGTCGAGCTGTGGTGGTGCGCCGACGAACCCGGCCCCGCTGCGGGCAGCAGCGGGGCCGGTTCACAGTGTCCGCCGGTCAGCCGGCCGGACGTGGGGCGAGGTTCACCGTGATGCGGTTACCCGGGCCGGAGGCGACCGCGCCGACCAGGTTGTTCAGGGCCCCGCAGCCCTGCAACGGCGGCAGGCTGTAGGTGCCGGTCAGCGTGCCGCCCGCCGACGGGTCGAAGCCGGGCTTCGACTGGAGCCGGATCTGGGCGGGCGTTTTCGTCTGACACGTCGGGCTCGCCGAGACCGGAATGCCGAAGACGGTGATCCGCGGCAACTTGACCGTCACCGACGAGGCCGACTTGAGCACCCCGTCGGTCAGCGTGCCGGTGGTCCGGCCGACCGGGGCGAACCCGACCTTCGCGGTGATCGGCACGAAGCCCCAGAGCGTGAAGTCCGCGCTCGTCGGGTCGAGGGTCAGGTCCGCGTCGAAAGCCCCGTTCACCAGGGTGATCGCGGCGTTGACGCCGCCCCGCAGACTGATCGGCCCGGTAAGCCGCCTGAGCTGCGACGTGCCGGTCAGGTCGTAGCTGTACTTCACGACCGGCGGAGTCACCTGCGGCTTGGTCCTCGCCGTGGCCGCGGCACTCGGCGTGGACTTGTTGCCCGCCGCATCCCTGGCAACGACCGTGAAGCTGTAGTCGGTGTCCGCGGTAAGCCCCTCAACCGTCGCCGAGGTTTCGGTGACCGTCTTGACGAGCGTTGCGCCCTGATACACGTCATACCCAGTCACACCAACATTGTCGCTCGCCGCGTCCCACGCCAGCGCGACAGTCGTTTCGGTGACGCCAGTGGCATGCAGATTGCCCGGCACGGTCGGAGCCTGCGTGTCCGGCACCGCCTGGGTATGCGCAGTCACAGCCGCAGTGGCGGACGAGACGTTGCCCGCAGCGTCCTTGGCCTTCACGGTGAAGCTGTAATCGGTGTCCGCGGTAAGCCCCTCAACTGTCGCCGAAGTTCCGGTGACGGACTTGACGAGCGTGGCGCCTTGATACACGTCGTATCCGGTCACCCCCACGTTGTCGGTCGAGGCGTCCCACGCCAGCGCGACACTGCTCGGCGTGGTCCCAGTGGCCTGCAGGTTGCCCGGCACCGTCGGAGCCTGCGTATCCGGCACCGCCTGGGTATGCGCAGTCACAGCCGCACTCGGCGTGGACTTGTTACCCGCCGCATCCCTGGCAACCACCGAGAAACTGTAATCAGTATCCGCGGCAAGCCCGTCAACCGTCGCCGAGGTGCCGGTGACGGACTTGACCAGGCTGGCGCCCTGATACACGTCATACCCGGTCACACCAACATTGTCGGTCGACGCGTCCCACGCCAGCACGACACTGCTCGACGTAGTCCCAGTAGCCTGCAGATTGCCCGGCACCGTCGGAGCCTGCGTGTCCGCCACCGCCTGAGTATGCGCAGTCACAGCCGCAGTGGCGGACGAGACGTTGCCCGCGGCATCCTTAGCCTTCACGGTGAAGCTGTAATCGGTATCCGCGGTAAGGCCGTCGATCGTGGCCGAGGTACCGGTGACCGTCTTGACGAGCGTGGCGCCCTGATACACGTCGTATCCGGTCACCCCCACGTTGTCGGTCGAGGCGTCCCACGCCAGCGCGACGCTGCTCGGCGTGGTCCCAGTGGCCTGCAGGTTGCCCGGCACCGTCGGAGCCTGCGTATCCGGCACCGCCTGGGTATGCGCAGTCACAGCCGCACTCGGCGTGGACTTGTTACCCGCCGCATCCCTGGCAACCACCGAGAAACTGTAATCAGTATCCGCGGTAAGCCCCTCAACCGTCGCCGAAGTTCCGGTGACCGTCTTGACAAGCGTGGCGCCCTGATACACGTCATATCCAGTCACACCAACATTGTCACTCGCCGCGTCCCACGCCAGCACGACACTGGTCGGCGTAGTCCCCGTGGCCTGCAGGTTGCCCGGCACAGTCGGCGCCTGCGTGTCCGCCACCGCCTGAGTATGCGCAGTCACAGCCGCAGTGGCGGGCGAGACATTGCCCGCAGCGTCCTTGGCCTTCACGGTGAAGCTGTAATCAGTATCCGCGGCAAGCCCGTCAACCGTCGCCGAGGTGCCGGTGACGGACTTGACCAGGCTGGCGCCCTGGTACACGTCATATCCCGTGACACCCACGTCGTCCGTGGCGGCGCCCCAGGACAGCGCGACGCTGTTCTGGGTGACCTCGCCGACGGTCACGGCGCCAGGGGCCGAAGGCGGCGTGCTGTCGGGCGCGGAGGTGATGGTGAAGGTCTGCAGGACGTTGTTCTGTCCCGCCGCGAGCGTGCAGTCCGCGACGAAGGTACCGAGGCCGGTCTCCGCGCCCGAGGCGGTCAGCGGCGTCATCGTGAGCACCAGGTCGTGCACGGACAGGGTCGCCGTGCCGGGCTTGTCGAACCGCAGCGCCGGCGCGGAACCACCCGCGTTGACGATCAGGTCGTTGCCGTCGGCCGGGATGGGCTGCTGAGCGATCGCGGTCGGCACCCCGACGGCGAGATGACCCTGAGGACTGGTGACGAGTGAGGTGGCCAGCGCCGAGCCCTTGATGGTTTCGGCGCCGACGAGCCGAAGCCCCTGCGTCGCGGTCTTGCCCGCGTTGGACACCGCCGTGATGCCGATCGCCGGGGTGAACTGCCCGACCGGGATCGTGTCCGGCAAGGCGGCGCTGATGTCGACCGAGACGTCCTGGTTGCCGATCAGCGGGAACGGGCAGCTGTACACCTGGTGCAGCGGCGGGTGGTTACCCGTGCCGACAACGGTCTCCGGCGTGATGGCGGGACCGGTCACCGTATAGGTCTGCAGGATGGTGTCCTGGCCCTGGGCCGGCGTGCAGTCGGAGGTGAAGGTGCCGAGCCCGGTCGGGGTGCCATCGGCCTTGAGCGGCGTCATCTCCAGTTCGAGACCGGTCACCGCGAGCGTCGCCGAGCCCGGCTGGTCGAACCGCAGAGCGGGCGCGCTGCCCGTGGCGTTGAGGACAAGAGCGTTGCCGTCCGCGGGGATCGGCTGGTTGGGCACGTCGGCGGCGACCTGCACCGTCAAGTCCCCCTGGGTACCCGGCATGGTCACGGTCGAGGTCGCCCTGGCGGTGCCCTTGATGGACTCGGCCCCGACAAGACGAAGGCCCTGTGTCGCAGTGCTGCCCGCATTGGACACGGCGGCGATCTCGATGACGGGGGTGAATTTGCCGGTCTCGATGGTCGACGGCTGAGTGGTCTTGATGGTCACCGAGACGTTCTGCGGGCCGATCAGCGGGAATGAACATGAGTAGTTCTGCGTGAGCTCACCTTGAGCCGCGAGACTGGTGCCGGAACCGATCGCGAGACCCATGACCACCATGGCCGCCGCGCTCACCACGGCGATGACCTTTGTGCCCGGTCTTCGAACCCATCTTCTGTGTTGTTTCACAGGTCATCCTCCAAGTGAGCACACGCACACGTCACTTAAAGAAAACTGCTCAATTGTCAGCCGCTCATCCGTCAGCGGAATTTAAGGGGCGTGTGAAATGTGCGTTACAGGAATGCTACGACGTCCCATTAAGGCACTCGGGCAGTCGGGCACGCAAGAAATTCCCGGCTCCACAACGGGGAAGTCGGCAAAGTTGTCACCGGCAGTCGAAGCGCCTGGGACGAACTATCACCCTGGACAACCGCCGCTTACCAGCCGGTTCAGCCCGTCCCGGCCAGCTCGGCGCGGCAGTCGACGTTGCCGCCGGTCTGCTTCGCGACTTCCTTCTGCTCCACCACGATCCGGCAGGTGACGATCCCGGACGCGGGCCGCACGCTCAGCGTCACCGGGCCCGCGCCTTCGGGGGTGCGCTCGATGATCACCGGCAGCTGCGTCGTCACCACCTCCGGCAGCTTCGAGCCGGGGAACTGGTAGGTCAGCTGCGCGGTTCCGGTGCCCTCCACGCGAAACTCGGCGTCGACGGTCGGGGGCGGGGCCGCGCAGGCCGTGAGCCCCAGTGCCACGAGGCCCAGCAGGACGATCTTCCTCATGCCACGGAGTCTCGTCCCGCCGGCCCCGCCGGCACCTCACCCGGACGGCCGGAACCGCTCGTACTTTCGGTCCGTCCTTCTGTCCTAAATGGATCTACGGGTCAGACGTTCGCCTGGACGAACTCGTGGCCGTCGGTGTTCTCGATCACGACCGAGGCGACGTCGGCGGGATCGACGAGCGCGGAGCCGTAGAGCTTGGCGCCCTCGCGGGAAGCCTTCTCCGACACCAGCCAGCCGCCGGCGATCTCGCGGTCGCCGTCCTTGCCCACCACCACGAGCCGGCACTTCTGCCCGGCCGGGATGCCGCTCACGGCCGCCTCCACCCGGACCCAGCCGGCGGCGGGCACGATGTTCGCGGTCAGCCGTGTCCCAGGGCCGGTGCCGGTGACGGTCTTCGTGCCGGGCACCGCGCTCGACGTCGCGGGGGCGGGCGGCTGCTGCCCCGGCCCCGCTTCCGACGGCGCGCCGCTCGTGCCCGACCGGCCGACCAGCACCCCGGCGCCCAGCGCGGCGGCGGCGACCACCACGGCGGCCGCCACGGCAACGAACCGGCCGCGGCCGGCCGAACTGCGCGCCTCCGAGCGCACCTGGCGCAGCGTGCGCTGCAGCAGCAGGTCACCGCCCTCGGGCGGGCCGTCCAGCAGTGCCTCGGGCGGCAGCGCGCCGAGGAACTCCCGCATCTCGTTCAGCGACTCGACCTCGGCGCGGCAGTCCGCGCACGTCGCCAGGTGGGCCTCGACGGCCTGGGCCTCGCGCGCGGACAGCTCGCCGGCGACGTAGCCGGCCAGGTCCTCGTGCTCGTCGTTCATGCTCATCAGGCCGCCCCCTCCGCCCGCTGGTTCCGGAACAGCTCGCGCAACGCGCGCAGGCCGTAGTACGAGCGGGATTTCACAGTCCCCGGCGGGATACCCAGTTTCTCGGCGGCTTCGGTCACGGTTCGGCCGTGCAGGTACATCTGCTCGATGACTTCACGGTGCTCCGACGACAGCCCGTCCAGCGCGGAGAGCACCACCATCGAGTCCACCACCTGGTCCGAGTGGTCGCGCTCCACCCCGACGGTGGTCGGCGACTCGGCGACCTCGGCGGGCCGCGCGTCGCGGGCCCGGACCTTGTCGATCACCAGGTTGCGGACGACGGTCAGCAGCCAGCCGCGCACCGAGCCCTTGCCGTTGACCAGGCTGTCCGGGTTGCGCCAGGCGCGCACCAGCGCCTCCTGCACCACGTCCTCGGCGGCGCCCCGGTCGCCGAGCAGCCTGGTCGCGTAGGCGAGCATCGCCCTGCCGTGCTCTTCGAACAACGAGCGGACGAGCGCCTCGTCGGCCACCTCTTGGCGGTGACGGGTTCTCAACCCGGCCATCCGGACCACCCTCCCGAACCGGCGAAGTCACCCTCACCGTGTTGCGCAGAACTGTAGGACAGCGCGAACGGCCGTCCCCATGAGGCTCGTAACCACTGACAGTGGCCAAGGATGGCCCCGAGACAGTGAACACTTCCCTCGAATGGACCAGTCCATCAGTCGGCGCGACGTGACCTTCGGACATCGAACCCTGCCCGTTCGTGCCATGACATTACGGGCAATCCGGCCAGTCGATCCCACAACAGTTGTTCCCGCTGCGGTTGATCTCCACCGCGCTTGGTCACACAGCAGTTGGTCACACAGCAGTTGGTCACACAGCAGTTGGTCCCGCGGCACTTGGTCCCGCGGCAGTTGGTCCCGCGGGACTTGGTCCCGCGGCAGTTGGTCCCGCGGCGGGGATCGGGCCCCGGCGTCAGCCGACCGGCCCGTTCTCCGGCACCACCGTGGCGGTGGCCTGGCGGCCGCCCTGACCGGCGACGGTGATTTTCAGTTTGTCACCAGGGTGATGGGTGTCCATCACCCTGATCAGCGCGGTCGCGGACTGCACCGGCTGACCGTCGATCGCGACGACCAGCAGATCCGGCTTCAGCCCGACCTTCGCGGCGGGGCCGCCGGCCACCAGTGACTTGATCAGCGCGCCCTGGCCGTTGCCCCCGTCGACCACGGTCAGGCCGAGGAACGCACTGGGTCCGATGTGGACGGTCGACGAAGAGCGGCCGGCTACGATCTCCGCCGCGATGGCCGCGGCCTGGTTGATCGGGATGGCGTACCCCTCGTGCGCACGCGCGCCCTCGTCGAACTGGTAGCCCGCGCCGGAGGCGGTGTCGACGCCGATCACGCGGCCCTGCGCGTCGGCCAGCGAGCCGCCGGAGTCGCCGGACTGGATGTCGGCGTCCACCTGGATCAGGTCGGTCAGGGTCTCGCTGGCTCCGGTGGTTTCGTCGGACGCGGTGATCGTCTGGCCCAGCGCGGTCACCCGCCCCGGCGACACGATGGGCTTGCCGCCGAGGCCGCCCGCATTGCCGAGGGCCACCACCCCGTCGCCGGCCACGACCTTCGCCGAGTCGCCGAGCTGCGCGGGGATCAGCCCGCTGGCCCCGTCGAGCTTGAGCACGGCGATGTCGTGGCTCCGGTCGTAGCCGAGCACCGCGGCGTCGTACGCGCGTCCGTTGCCGACGTCGGTAGCCCGCACCGTGGCGGCGCCCTCGACCACGTGGTTGTTGGTCAGGACCAGCCCGTCGGGGCTCAGCACGATGCCGGTGCCCGCCGCGCCGCCGCCGTCGAGCCCCAGCTGGACCTCGATGTTGACCAGCGCCGGACTCACCTTCGCGGTGACCGCCCCGACGTCGAGGTTCGCCGGCACCGACCAGGCCGCACTGACCGGCGCGGGAGCGGGCGCCGGCCCCTGCGCGTAGTGCCCCACCGCGACCCCCGCGAGCACGGCGAGTACGAGAACCACCGCCGAGATCCCAAGGACCTGCAGCCGCCTGCGCTTCGGCACGGATTCCGGCTCCGGCCCACTTCCCGCGACCGACGGCGGGGCTGTGGGCTGCGCGGGCTGCTGCGCCCACGGTGCGCCGAGCGGGGTGTTCGGCCCAGGCCCCGGGGGCGGGGGCGGGGCCAGCTGCGGCTCCGCGGGCTCCGCCGGCTGCGGGCCCACAGGCTGCGCCGACGGCGGGACTGCGCCCTGCGCCGGCTGCGGGGCTACGGGCTGCACCGGCTGCATGGCCGTGGGCTGCGCGGGTTGCGAAGCGGCGGGCTGCGCAGACTGCGGGGCCGAGGGTTGCGCGGGTTGCGAGGCGGCGGGCTGCGCCGACTGTGGGGCCGTGGGCTGCGCCGGTTGCTGCGCCCATGGCGCGCCGAATGGGGTGTTCGGCTGCTCGCTCATCGTGGGTCTTCACCTGCCGCTCGGATCGATCCGTCACCTGCACGGGTCCGTGCCGGCGCAGATCAACCGACACGATCGGGGAGAGTACTGCCGTCCGCCCGGCGCCGTGGGTTAGGTTCGAGTTGATCTTGCTCCCTTCACCAGGTCGGCGCCAGGCCGGCGCGGGGTACTGGGATCACCGCCACGGCCGCCGACCGCCAGGCCGCCGGGAGCGCGGTACACAACCGCACTCCCGGCGGCCGGTCACCAACCCACATCACACTCCCGGCGACCGGCCAGCAGCCCACGCCGCACCCCGACGGCCAGCCAGCAAGCCACATCGCACCCCAAGCAGCCGGACGGCAACCCACATCCCACGCCTGCAACCGGACAGCAACCCGCATCCCACGCCCGGCAACCGGTCACCAGCGCGCGCCGCACCCCATCGGCCAGCCAGCAACCCACATCGCACTCCTGGCAGCTCGTCACCAGCCCGCATCGCACCCCGGCAGCCGGACAGCAACCCACATCCCACTCCCGGCAACCGGTCACCAGCGCACGCCGCACCCCGACAGCCAAGGCTCAGGCCATCAGCCGCCGCAGCAGCCAATGCTCAGACCACCGATCGCAGCCGAGGTCCAAAGTTCAAGCCGCCAGCCGCACCGCGCCGAGGTCGGTCAGGACCACCGGGCTGTCCGCGGCGCCGCGGCGGCGGGCCACCGCGGCGAGACCGCGGCGCAGCAGCCGGTCCAGCGCCTGGCATTCCCACGGCGGCACGCGCCCGCCCGCGGACCACAGGTAACACTCCGTCGCCCCCAGGAATCCATTGTGGACGGACAGTAACCCTCGCCGCACGTCTTCGAGCGCCCGGACTTCCTCCTCCGCCAGCACCATGACGACTCCCTTCGCCGTCCCCCATGGTGCGCCGCGCGAGGCCGTGGCCACATCCGGGAAAATCACCCCAGGGGTCCCCGGAGAAACGGGGTCGCCGTGGTCACCGCGGTCTGGCAGGATCCGGGTGCGTGCGGCCCAGGCGTGCTTTCGCCGGGGACGTCGCGGAGATCGCGTGCGACGAGTCCGGTTCCGAGGGCGAGAACCTCATCGGCGCGAACACGGACGTGTTCGCCCACGCCGGGGTGCGGCTCACCGTGGCCGAGGCCGCCGGCTGCGTCGCCGAGCTGCGCGAACGGATCCGCTCGCCCGCGTTGGAGTACAAGGCGAATCACCTGCTCAGGAGCAAGAACAGGGCGGCGCTCGTGTGGCTGCTGGGCCCGTCCGGGCCACTGCCGGGCGCCGCGAGTGTGCTGCTGGCCGACAAGGCCCTGTTCGTCGCGGGCAAGGTGGTGGACCTGCTCGTGGACGAGGTCCCCTACCCCGAATGCCTCACCCGGCGCCCGGACGCGCGGGCCCTCGCCTTGCACCGCGACGGAATGCGTACACACGGCGCCGCGGGCTGGACGGAGTTCCTGCGCTCGTTCACCGATCTGCTGCGCACCTCACCGCGGCACGAGGGAACGTCGTCCGCGGAGTTCTTCGCTCGGGCCGGGCAGTTCGCGCGGGCACGGCCGCACGTCGAGGAATTACGAGCGGAGCTGCTCGCGAACCCCAAGCTCGTGCCGCCGCTGGACCCGCTGATGCCCGCGCTCGTCGACACCGTCGCGCACTGGCGGCCCGCCGCCGTCGTCCACGACGAGCAGCAGTCGCTCACGCCGGAGCGGCTCGACCTGCTGCTCGGGCCCGGCCGTGACCTGCGGTTCGTCGACTCCCGCGCCGACCCGCGGGTGCAGGTGGCGGACTTCCTGGCCGGCGTCGCGCGCCGGATCGCCGAGGACCACCTGCACGGCCACGGCGACGCCGAGCTGACCGGTCTCCTGCAGCCGTACGTGCTCCCAGCGTCGGTGTGGGCAGCCGCTCTGCTCCGGCCGTAAGCGCTCCCGACGTCGGTACGGCCTAAAGCTCCCGCGGACTCACGACATGCACGGCGGCCTCCTCGGCGGAGGCGGCGCCACCGTCGATGCCGACGTCGGAGGCGTGCAGCTCCTCATCGGAGTCGCCGCCGAACCCCTCGTCGGTCGCGACCAATCGGCCCGCGCGCAGGTCGCCGACCTCGTCGTCGACCAGTTCGCCGTCGGTGTCCTCGCTGTCGCCGAGGCCGTCGCTGTCGTCGTAAGGAGTGTCGGGGACCTCGCGCGCGAGGCGGCCCTCCCAGCTCTCGCCGGTCGACTCCTCGCCGGCCGTGGTGCCCCAGCCGGCGACCGCCAGCGGACGCTCCGGCGGTGAGTAACCCTCGTCGTAAGGGTCGCCGTCCTGCAAAGTGTCCTCGGAGTCCAGCACGCCGGTGTCGGCGTTGTCCTCGATGTCGTCGTCCACGACGGCTCCTCTCGGGTGCTTTCCCTGCAGGCTACTGCGAGATCCGGACCGCGACGCCCGGCAGCGCGCCCGGATCCCAGCCCAGAACCACCCGATCCGGGGTCCACGCCCGGCCGGTGGCACGCGTCCGGCGTCGATATCCTCTCCGGCACCTACGAGCACGGAGGAGCCGACGGGTGACGGAGTGGGGCGGGCCGACGGTGTTGGCCCTGTTCGCTGGGTTCGGGCTCGCGTTTGTGCTCGTTGTGCCGTACGTCGCGGTCAGCTACCGGCGGCGCGGCGAGTTCGGGGTGGGCCGGGCGATCGTGGGCCTCGCCTTCCTCGTGTACTGCTTCGCGCTCGTCACGTACACGCTGGTGCCGCTCCCGGTCGTCGACGCGGCGTACTGCGCGGCGCACGCCTCGCTCCGGCACCCGGTGTGGAACCCCGTCCAGTTCTTGAGCGACATGCGGCAGTTCAACACCGGGCTGCTGGACAATCCGGCGCTGCGGCAGGTGCTCTTCAACGTCGCGCTGTTCGTCCCGTGGGGTGTGTTCGCCCGGCGGTTCCTGGGGTGGCGCGCGGCGGCCGCGATCGGCAGCGGATTCCTGGTTTCGCTGACGATCGAGCTCACGCAGCTGACCGGCGTCTGGTTCCTGCTGCAGTGCCCGTACCGGTTGTTCGACACCGGCGACCTGGCGGCGAACACCCTCGGCGCGGCGGTGGGCGTGCTGCTCGCCCCGATGCTGTGGCGCACCCCGCGCGGGCAGCCGGCCCCGGACGAGCCCCGCCCGGTCCGCACCGGGCGGCGGCTGCTGGGCATGGTGCTCGACCTGGTGGGCGTCACGGTGCTCGGCGCCGCGCTGGTCGTCTGCGTGCGCGCGGTGGAGTACCTCAACGATCCCGCGCAGCTCACCGGTCAGGGCCACCCGCTGCTCGACGCCGCGCTCGGCACGTGGCTGCCCGCCGTGGTGCTGCTGCTCGTGGTGCCGCTGGCCGGCAACGGCGCCACCGTCGGCCAGCGCGCGGTGCTGCTGACCATGGTCAACGCGCGCGGGGAGAAGCCGTCCGCCGTCGCGTCCGTGGTGCGCTTCCTGGTGGGCTCCGGCGGTTACTTCGTGCTGGCCGGCCTCGCGACGGCGACCGGCCAGCCGTCCACGCTCACCACGTGGTGGCTCGTGCTGAACGTGCTCTTCGTCTTTTTCACCCGCGGCCACCGCGGGCTGACCGGCCTGATCACCGGCCTGTCGGTGACCGACGCCCGGCCGACCCGGGTCACCGTGAGTGTCTGACTTCCGTCCTTAATGGACAACGTGGTCAGCTCGAATACGCGGCCAGCTCGACGATCCGCGAGTACCCGTGATCGTTCGAGTCCAGGGCCACGATCTGGACCCCGTCAGCGGTCACCGGCGAGAACGTGGACGTCACCCGGCCCGCGACGTTGCCGCGCACGGACGCGACCGTCACCCACGCGCCGCCGACGTGAGCCTGCACATCGAAGTCACGGAGACCGTTCTTCGCCGCCGGGTACTTGGCCGAGTCGAGCGTGTCCAGGACAACGCGGCCGATCGACGTGGCCGCAGGCAGCGTGACGCTGTAGTTGTCCGGGAAAACGGACTTGGTGCCGTCGTTCCAGCCGGTCGAGGTGGACCAGTGGTCGCTGTTCGCGTCGCCGTCCACCGCGCCGCAGACGGCGAAGCTGCCGTTCGTGGACGACGCGGACGCCTGCTCGCCCAACAGCAGGTTGTCGCCAGTTCCCTTGAGCGGCAACGGAAGCACCTGCACGGGCACGGTGAGCCGCTGCCGCTCGACGTTCAGGTCGACGGCGTAGCTGCCAGGTTTCGCATCACGCGGAACGGTGACGCCGACCTTCACGGTCACCGGCTGGTCCGGCTCCGCGGCGGGCAGCCACGACGAGAAGACGCGCCGGTCGAGCGTGAGCGGCCGCGGCGCGGACAGCTCCATGTCCGCGTAGAGCGCGCCGCTGCCGGTGTTGGTCATGCCGACAGTCAGCGCGCCGGGCAGGCACGGCAGCCCGACGACCTGGACCCGCTCCGGCGAGGCGGAAAGCTTGATCTGCGAAGGGGTTGTGGCCGGGGTGCTCTGCGCGGCGGTCGTCAGCGCCACGCAGAGCACCACGGCACCGGCGGCGGCCACGACGAAATGACGTCGTTGCATGGGAAGTCCTCCTGGGAAGTCAGCCGACGTGGATGGCGGGCACGCGGTCCTCGACGGTCAGCTTCGCCCGCGAGGTGACCTTGCCGTCCGGGATCGAGACCTTGTCGACCACGCGGTAGTCGGCGGTCCACTCGCGCGGGGTGACCTCGCAGCGGACGTAGCCGCGCTGGAAATTGCCGAACTTCACATGCGGGTTCTCGTTCAGGATGGTCCGGCCGCCCGGGTCGAGGTCCATGCCGTCCTGGCCGGAGGTGATCGACGTGCCGACGAACTCCGTCGCCACGACCGGCGAGGCCGGGTCCGCATAGTCCGGCCGCAGCTCCGAGGCGACGCTGCGGTGCAGATCGCCCGCGATGCTGACGAGGTTGCGCACCTTGCGTTCCTGCGCCCCGCCGAGCACCCGCTTGCGCGAGGCGACGTAACCGTCCCAGGTGTCCATCGGGACCAGCACGGGCGGCCCGTCGGCGGTGTCGAGCTGCGCGATCGCGGTCTGGTGGGCGAGGACCTCCCAGCGCGCGGAGTGCTCGGCCATGCCGTCGAGCAGCCACTTCTCTTGCGCCGCACCGGTGATCGTCCGCTTCGGGTCGAGCGAGCCGGGATTGGGCGCCTTGACGCCGTCGCCCGCGGCCTGGTCGTCGCGGTACTGGCGGGTGTCGAGCACGTTGAACCGGATCAGGTCGCCGTACTGGAACCGCCGGTACATCTGCACGTCCGGGCCGTTCGGCAGCTGCGCGACGCGCACGGGCTGGTGCTCCCACCACGCGCGGAACGCGTTGGCGCGGCGGACCAGGAACTGCGCGACGGGGTCGTTGTTCTCCGAGATGTCGCCGGCCCAGTTGTTCTCGACCTCATGATCGTCGATCGTGATGATCCACGGCGCGGCGGCGTGCGCGGCCTGCAGGTCCGGGTCGGTCTTGTAGAGGGCGTAACGGCCGCGGTAGTCGTCGAGTGTGGTGGTCTCGCGCGTGAACTCGACGGCCATGTCCTGCCGGCGCAGCCCGCCATCCGCGCCGACGCCGTACTCGTAGATGTAGTCGCCGAGGTGGAAGACGACGTCGTGGTCCTGCTTCGCCATGTCGCGATAGGCGGTGTAGAAGCCCTCGTACCAGGCTTGGCAGGAGGCGTACGCGAGCGAGACGGCGGGCACAGCCTGCTGCGCCGTCGGCGAGGTGCGCGTGCGCCCGGTGGGGCTGGAGTGCCCGCCGACGCGGAAGCGGTAGTAGTAATGGCGCCACGGCCGCAGCCCTCGGACGTCCACATGCACGCTGTGCGAGGCCTCGCGCCGGGCGATCGCGTCGCCGGACCGCACCACGCGGCGGAACCGCTCGTCCTCGGCCACCTCCCACCGCACGGAGACGGGCCGTTCCCCCATCCCGCCGAACGGCTCGAGCGGCCGCGGGGCCAGCCGCGTCCAGATCACCACGGCGTCCGGCAGCGGATCCCCGGACGCCACCCCGAGCCGGAACGGGTACTCCCGCACCCGATCGGTGTCGACCGCGCCCGCCCCGGACGCGGCGATACCGGGCAACGCCCCGGCGAGCGCCAACGCGGCGGCCGCGCCGGTGACGGTGAGGAACTTGCGTCGGGTCGGGTTCTCCACATCGCTCCGTTTCGAAGGCTGGGTGGCTCCGGATTTGCCGGGAGGCAAGGCAACCCAGGGTGGGCAGGGCGGTCAGCGGGCCGCCGGGCAGGCGACGGCGGTTGGCAGTGCACTGCTCGCGAGCAGTGCAGCCGCACGCAGGCAGCGGAGGAACACTCGCCGACACGCGAGCAGCGGTAAGCAGGCAGCGCAGAGCCGGCGGCGGGCAACAGCAGGCTGACCGACTGGCCAGCGCACGAGCGAGCAGCGGGCTGACTGGCAGTCAGCGCACGAGCAGGCGAGGTAGGCGGGCGAGCAGCGAATGGGTAGTCGAACGGGCAACAGAGCACCGTGTGGAAAGCGCGGTGCGGTCGGGTTCCCGCCCGCGGCTTCCCCAGTCGCGGCGTGCGCGCCTTCGCGGGTGGGACAAGTTCTTGAAACGTATCAACACGAGATGGTAGCCACGTCGCGCAGAGGTTACAAGACCCGGTGACAGTAGGTGAATCGTTTCATGACCGCCTTCTGATCACCGTGCGGCGACGAGATTAGCCGCCCGACATCGTCCCGCGGCCGGACAGCAGCGATCGCCCGGGTGAACTCGCGGCGACGAAGGAGAACCGGTCGCCGGGCAGCCCGGTTGAAAGCCCCGGTTGCAGGCGTCGGTTGAAGAGGCCCCGGTTGAAGGCCCGAAGAGCCGCTGAAGGGTCACCGAAGGGTGATGTCGTTTTTTCGCGAGGTTTTGCCGGTTCCCCCGGGCAGACTGGCCATCGTGTACGAGGACACCGAACGCTGCGTCCGCGCGGTGCAGTCGAAGGACGAACGGTTCGACGGGTGGTTCTTCACCGCCGTGGTGACCACCGGTATCTATTGCCGGCCGAGTTGCCCCGTCGTGCCGCCCAAGGTCGAGAACATGCGCTTCCACCCCAGTGCCGCGGCCGCGCAGGCGGCGGGGTTCCGGGCGTGCAAACGCTGCCGCCCCAACGCTTCGCCCGGATCGCCGCTGTGGAACGAGCGCGCGGACCTCGTGGCGCGGGCCGTGCGGCTGATCGCGGACGGCGTGGTCGACCGGGAGGGCGTCACCGGGCTCGCCGCGCGGCTCGGGTACAGCGTCCGACAGGTGGAGCGGCAGGTGTACGCCGAGCTGGGCGCCGGGCCTCTCGCGCTCGCGCGGGCCCAGCGCGCGGAGACTGCACGCCTGCTCGTGGAGACCACCAAGATGCCGATGGGCGACGTCGCGCACGCCGCCGGGTTCGCCAGCCTCCGCACGTTCAACGACACGGTGCGCGCGGTCTTCGCCTTGACGCCCAGCGAGCTGCGGTCGCGCGCGAAGGGCGCGGAGCAGGCGTCGCCGGGTGGGCTTTCGCTGCGGCTGCCGTTCCGCAAGCCGCTGTGCCCGGACAACCTCTTCGGCCACCTCGCGGCCACGGCCGTGCCCGGCGTCGAGGAGTGGCGCGACGGCGCGTACCGCCGCACGCTGCGCCTGCCCCACGGCCACGGCGTCGTCTCGCTGCGGCCGACGCCGGACCACATCGCGTGCCGGCTGAACCTCACCGACCTGCGCGACCTCGCGGCGGCGACCAGCCGCTGCCGGTGGCTGCTGGACCTCGACGCCGACCCGGTCGCCGTGGACGAGCAGCTGGCAGCCGACCCCGCGCTCGCGCCGCTCGTCGCGAAGGACCCCGGCCGCCGGGTGCCGCGCGCGACGGACCCGGACGAGTTCGCCGTCCGCGCGGTGCTGGGCCAGCAGGTGTCCACGGCCGCGGCGCGCACCCACGCCGCGCGGCTCGTGCTGGCCCACGGCACCGCGGTCGAGGACCGCGAAGGCGGCCTCACCCACCTGTTCCCGCTCCCGGAGGACCTGGCCGGCCTCGATCCCGAGACCCTCGCGATGCCGAAGTCACGCCGGTCCACGCTGCTCGGGCTGCTCGACGCGCTGACGTCCGGCGAAGTGGACCTGACCGTCGGCGGCGACTGGGACCGGGCGCGGGCCCAGCTGGGCGCGCTGCGCGGCTTCGGACCGTGGACGGTGGAGACCATCGCCATGCGCGCGCTGGGTGACCCGGACGCGTTCGTGGCCACCGACCTGGGAATCAAGCTCGCCGCCGAAGCACTGGGACTACCCGCGAAGCCGGCCGGGCTGATCGAGCGCGCCGAGCGCTGGCGGCCCTGGCGCGCGTACGCCGTGCAGTACCTGTGGGCCACCGGCGACCACGCCGTCAACCGCATCCCCGCGTGAAAGGAACGACCATGCCCACCACGGTGCACACGATGATGGAAAGCCCCGTGGGCGAGCTGACCCTCGTCGCCCGCGACGGGCTGCTCGCCGGCGTCTACATGACGCGGCAGCGGCACCTGCCGCCGCCGGAAACGTTCGGCGAGCGTGACGAGCGGCCGTTCGGCCCGGTGATCACGCAGCTCGAGGAGTACTTCGCGGGCTCGCGCACCGAGTTCGACCTGCCGCTGGCGTTGCGCGGGACGCCGTTCCAGGAGACGGTCTGGCGCGCGCTGACCACCATCCCGTACGGCGAGACGACCAGCTACGGCGAGCTGGCGGAGCAGATCGGGCGGCCGACCGCGTCGCGGGCGGTCGGGCTGGCCAACGGCAAGAACCCGATCAGCATCATCGTGCCCTGCCACCGGGTGGTCGGCAGCAGCGGCAACCTCACCGGCTACGGCGGCGGGCTCGACCGCAAACGGCAGCTGCTGGACTTCGAGAACGGCCACGCCCCGGCACTCTTCTGAGCGATCCGCGGCGGTTTCGCGGCGGGGTCCGGGCGGGTAACCAGCCCGCGAGAACCGCCGACGAAGGAGTGCCCTGTGGCCATCGAATCCGTGAACCCCGCGACCGGCGAGCGGCTGCTCTCGTTCGACGCCCTGACCGCCGGCGAGCTCGACGGGAAGCTGGCGCGCGCGGCGGAGGCGTTCGCGGCCTACCGGCACACCTCGTATGCCGAACGCGCCGGATGGCTCCGCCGCGCCGCCGACCTCCTCGACGACGAGGCCGGCGAGCTGGGCCGGACCGCGGCGCTCGAGATGGGCAAGACGCTGGCGTCCGCCGTCGCCGAGGTGCACAAGAGCGCGAAGGGCTGCCGCTGGTACGCCGATCACGGCGAGGAGATGCTGGCGGACGAGCACTGGCCGATCGACGGCGCACGGGTGCTCACCCGCTACGAGCCGCTGGGCCCGGTGCTCGCGGTGATGCCGTGGAACTTCCCGTACTGGCAGGTGTTCCGGTTCGCGGCGCCGGCGCTGATGGCCGGCAACGTCGGGCTGCTCAAACACGCGTCGAACGTGCCGCAGTGCGCGCTGAAGATCGAGGACGTGCTGCAGCGCGCGGGTTTCCCCGGCGGTGTGTTCCAGACGCTGCTCATCCCGTCCTCGGCCGTCGAGGGTGTCGTCGAGGACGACCGCGTGCGCGCGGTGACGCTGACCGGCAGCGAGCCGGCCGGGCGCCAGGTGGCCGCGACGGCGGGCGGGGCGATCAAGCCGAGCGTGCTGGAGCTGGGCGGGGCCGACGTGTTCATCGTGATGCCGTCGGCGGACGTCGAGGACGCGGCGAAGCAGGCCGTGGCGTCGCGGATGCTGAACAACGGGCAGTCCTGCGTGAACGCGAAACGATTCGTGCTGCACGAATCCATCGCCGAGGAGTTCCTGCGGCACATGGTCGCGCGGATGGAGGGGTTGAAGATCGGCGACCCGATGGCCGAGGACACCGACCTCGGCCCGCTGTCTTCGGCCGGCGCGGTGGAGACGCTCGACCAGCAGGTGCGCGACACCGTGACCGCGGGCGCCCGCCTCCTCACCGGCGGCAAGCCGCTGGACGGCCCGGGCTGCTTCTACCCGCCGACGGTGCTCGCCGACATCCCGGACGGCTCCCCCGGCCACCACGAGGAGTTCTTCGGCCCGGTCGCCCTGGCCTGGCGCGTCGGCAGCGCCGACGAGGCGGTCCGCATCGCCAACGACTCCCCGTTCGGCCTCAGCGGCTCGGCCTGGACCACCGACGAGGCCGAGCAGGAGAAGTTCATCGCCGAGGTGGACACCGGCATGATGTACATCAACAAATTCACCGAGTCCACGCCCGAAGTCCCCTTCGGCGGCACCCGCAACTCGGGTTACGGCCGGGAGCTGGCCGCGTTCGGCCCGCGCTCGTTCGTGAACCCGAAAACCGTGTGGGTGCAAGGTAAGTAGCCCACAGCCGCCGCTCCGCACCGGTCGGCGCCGTGCCGACGATGCGGGGTGGCGACGCGACCGCCCGTCGGCCACTGTCCCCGAAGGACAGACGGCCTCGCCGCGGGCCCGGAACGGCCACAGCCGCAGGTGTTCGGGGACGTGCCTCCAAACCGGCGCGACCGTCGTGGTTATCCTCCTGACGACGGTGCGGTGGATCCGTCCGGTGGGATTTCCGAGGATGAGGACAGTGCTGTGGTCACAGGTAAAGTTGTTCATTTCGACGAGGGTCGCGGGTTCGGTTTCGTCTCGCCCGACGACGGCGGAGACGATGTCTTCCTGCACGTGAATGACATTCACTTCGACAAGCGGCTGCTCGCGCCGGGCGTGCAGCTGCAGTTCGACACCGAAGAGGGCGACCGGGGCCTGAAGGCCGCCCGGGTCAGCCTGCTCGAAACCGGGCAGAGCCGTCCGGTGCACCACGACGACGGTCTCTGCGACGTCCTCCCGGAACACGAGTTCCTGGAGGAGGTCACCGAGCAGCTGCTGGCCAAAGCGTCCTCTTTGACCGGTGAGCAGATCCTCGCCGTGCGGCGGTGCGTGACGGCGCTGGCGCGGTCCCACGGCTGGCTGGAGGAGTGACCACGGTCGCCGCCGGATCGGCGGCGACCACCGGCTCGGTGTCCGGCGACGGCTGACCACGGCTCAGCGTCCGAAAAGGGCGTTCAGCGTGCCGAAGTCCAGGCTCTGCTCCAGCTCCGTATACGTGCCCTTGGTCAGCAGCTCGACCGCCGCACGTTCGGCGAGGGTGTAGGCCGCCTGGGCGATGGCGGTGCCAACGGTGACCCGGCGGACGCCCACGGCGGCCAGCTCCGCCACCGGTGGCGCGCCCGGACCCGCCATGGCGGCGATGGGGATCGGGGCGGCGGCGGTGAGCCGGCGCAAGACGTCGAGGTCCACCAGGCCCGGCACGAACAGGTAGTCCGCGCCCGCCGCGGCGTAGGCGGTGGCCCGGGCCAGCACGTCGTCCAGCCGGCCCTCCGGGGCGCCGACGCCGAACAGGTACACGTCGGTCCGCGCGTTGATCACCAGCTCAGGCAGCCCGGCCGCCTCCGCCGCGTCGCGAGCCGCGCGCAGCCGTTCTGCCTGAGCCTGCGCGTCGAACAGCGTCACGGTGCCCGCGATCGAGTCCTCCAGGTTCACCCCGGCCGCGCCCGCCTCGACGATCGCCGAGACCGTGGCAGCGACGTCGGCCGGGGCCGGTCCGTAACCACCTTCAATGTCCGCGGTCACCGGAACCGTGACGGCCGCCGCGATCCGCCGGACCGCCGCCACCATGTCCGCCCGGGTGAGCCGCTGCCCGTCGCCGTGGCCGAGCGCCCAGGAAACGCCGCCACTCGTCGTGGCGATCGCCGGGGCGCCCGCGCGCTCGACGATCGCCGCACTGACGGCGTCCCACGCGTTCGGCAGCACCAGCACTGTCCCCTGATGCGCCACTCTGAACGCCTTTGCCTTGTCCCGCAACGATTCCAGTGTCATGTCGATCCTCCCTCGGCCGGCGCTCGCCGACCGAGGGAAAAGCTAGCAGCGGGCACCGACAAAAACCGCGCGCCGAACTCCGGTCACGCCCCGAGTTCAAGCACGACGCGGAAACGGGCCTGGCCGGAGAGCATGCGCTCGTACGCCTTGGGGGCCTCGGCGAAGGGCAGCACCTCGGTCATCGGGTGGACGCCGCGGGCGTTCGCGAACGCCAGGCTGTCCTCGTTCTCGATCGACGAGCCGGTGAGACTGCCGCTGACGGTGCGCGTGCCGAAAACGAGGTCCGTGGTCTGCACCTCGATCGGGTCGGTCGCCGCGCCGACGACGATCAGCCGTCCACGCGGCGCGAGACCCGCGACCAGCGGGGACATGGACGCGCCGCTCGCGGCCGTCGCGACGATCGCCGCCGCGCCACCCAGCGCCTGCAACGCCTGGCCGGGGTCTTCGGCGGAGCTGTCGATGTAATGGTCCGCGCCGAGCTTCGCGGCCAGCGCCGCCTTGTCCGTGCCACGCGCGATGGCGGCGACGCGGTAGCCGAGCGCCTTCGCGTACTGGACGCCGAGGTGGCCGAGCCCGCCGATGCCCTGCACCGCGACCAGCGAGCCGGGACGGGCGTCGATCTGGCGGAGGGCACTGTAAGTGGTCAGGCCGGCGCACAGCAGCGGCGCGGCGTCCACTGAGGACAGTCCCTCGGGCACCCGCGCGAGGCCGGAAGTGCGGGCGTACGCGTATTCGGCGTACCCACCGTCGACGTCACTGCCGGTCTGCGGCTGATCGGCGCAGTTCACGAAGTCCCCGCGGCGGCAGTGTTCGCACTCGCCGCAGTGGCCGGAGAGGAAGCCGACGCCGACCCGCTCGCCCACCCGCCAGGCCCGCACCCCGGCGCCGACAGCGTCGATCACGCCGACGATCTCGTGCCCCGGCACGACGGGCTGCTCGGGGTGCGCCCGCAGCCCCTCGACGCCGAGGACGTCGGAATGACAGACGCCGCAGTACTCGACCTTGATCCGCACCTGGCCGGGCAGCGGCTCGGCCAGCTCCCGTTCGACCAGCTGGAACTGGCGGGACCCGGTGACCTCGAAGGCTCGGTAAGTTGTCATAAATTGAATATGACCGGTCGTCTTAAACGTGTCAAGACAAGTCACTCAGGCGTCGGAGCGGAAATCGAAAGAGCCCGTCCGCCGGGAACGACCAGCCCAGCCGAACCCCGGAAGTCAGGGCAGGTCGAAGCCCAGTTCCTTCGCGGCGTTCTCCGGGGTCGGCTGGGCCCAGCGCGTGGCAACCGCGGAGTGGGTGGACAGGCTGCGCAGCTCCGCGCGGTCCAGGTACAGCGTCCCGGCCAGGTGATCCGTCTCGTGCTGGACGATGCGGGCGGGCCAGCCGGCCAGCTCTTCGTCCAGGGACGCGCCCGTCTCGTCCTGTGTTTCGAGGCGGACGCGCAACGGGCGCGAGACCACCGCCTGCCACCCGTTCACGCTGAGGCAGCCCTCGAAGAACGCGGCCCGCTCCTCACCCAGCGGGGTGTAGCGCGGGTTCACCAGGACGCGGAACGGCAGCGGCGCGATCCCCCGCGTCTCAAGCGTCGAAGCGGGCACGCCGGGACGTTCCTGGGCGCGATCCTCGACCACGGCGAGGCGCACGGGCAGGCCGATCTGCGGCGCCGCCAGGCCGACGCCGGGCGCCTCGTGCATGGTCACCTTCATGCCCTCGACCAGCGCGGCCAGTGTGTCGGCGGCCAGCTCTCCCTCGTACGGCAGCGCCGCGTTCCGCAGCACCGGGTCGCCCGCCTGGACGATGGGCCACGGCAGCGGCCGCGCGAGTAGTTCGTCCACCAGGTCGGTGAGCAAGCGCTCCCCCTCTACAGCAGTGAGCCGAAGACGACCGCGAAGAAGTCATCCAGCGGGGCGGCGGACTTCGCCACCTTGGCCCGGATGATCGCACCCTCCCACGCGTCCAGCACGAACCGGCCGAGCCGGTCCTCGTCGCGGTCGGCCGGGACCTCGCCCGCCCGCTGGGCCTCGCGGATCGACTCCGCGATGTGGCCCGACCACCCGCTCAGGCTCACCGCGACCTGATCGCGGATCACCGGGCTGTGGTCGGCGCGCTCGGCGCCCATGTTGCCGATCAGGCAGCCGCGGGTGAAATCGGCGGCGACCAGCACGTCGCGCATCACGGCGAACCGCGCGCGGAGGGTGTCGAGCGGGCCGAGGTCGCCGTGGCCGTCGCGCCAGCCGGAGGTCGCCGCGTACCGGGCGACGACCTCGGCGCCGAGGTCTTCCTTGCTCTTGAAGTGGTTGTAGAACGACCCTTTCGGCACGCCGGCGGCCCGGGTGATGGTGTCGACCGAGCAGGCCGCGAACCCGTGCCGGTGGAACTCCGTGACCGCCGTCTCGACGATCACCTCACGAACGCTGGGACGAGGCATCCCGCCAGCATATGACCGGTCGTCTCACCTTGCCAAGCTGCCGATCTGCGGCATGCTGGGCGACGTGGCCTACGACGTGAGCGCGATCCGCAAGCACTTCCCCGCCCTGGACGAGGGCGCCGCCCACTTCGACGGGCCCGGCGGCTCCCAGGTGCCGGACGTGGTGGGCGAGGCCGTCGGCGCCACGCTCTGCTCCGCGATCTCCAACCGGGGCGCGATCACGCCCGCGGAGCGCCGCGCCGACGGCATCGTCCGCGAGGCCCGTCAGGCGGTCGCCGACCTGCTGGCCGCGCGGCCCGAGGGTGTCGTTTTCGGGCGCAGCATGACGCAGGTGACCTACGACTTCTCCCGCGCCATCGCGAAGGACTGGCGCGCGGGCGACGAGGTCGTGGTCACCCGCCTCGACCATGACGCGAACATCCGGCCGTGGGTCCAGGCCGCTGAGGCACGCGGGGTCACCGTGCGCTGGGCCGACTTCGATCCGTCGACAGGTGAGCTGCCCATCGACGCGGTGGCCTCGCTCCTGTCGCCGAAGACGCGACTGGTGGCCGTCACGGCGGCGTCCAATCTGCTCGGCACCCGTCCGGACATCCCGGCGATCACGGCGAAGGCGCGTGAAGCGGGCGCGCTGAGCTACGTCGACGGCGTCCACCTCACGCCGCACTCGCCGGTGGACGTCACCGAACTGGGCGCGGACTTCTACGCGTGCTCGTCGTACAAGTTCCTCGGCCCCCACCTCGGCCTGCTGGCCGCCGCGCCGGAGCTGCTGGAGACGCTGCGCCCGGACAAGCTGGTGCCCTCCAGCGACGCCGTGCCCGAGCGGTTCGAGCTGGGCACGCTCCCCTACGAGCAGCTCGCGGGCGCCACCGCGGCGATCGACTTCCTGGCCGCTCTCGTGCCCGCCGAGGGCACCCGTCGCGAGCGTCTGCTGACGTCGATGGCCGAGCTGGAGGCCCACGAGGAGGCCCTGCGCGAACGCCTCGATGCCGGTCTCGCCGAGCTGCCCCGGGTGATCCGGTACGGGTCACCGGACCGCCGCCGTACGCCGACTGTCCTGTTCTCCGTCGAAGGCGTCGCGCCGAAGGCCGTGTACGAGCACCTCGCGCGCCACGGCGTCAACGCGCCGGCCGCGACGTTCTACGCCATTGAGTGCTCCCGTCACCTGGGACTCGGCGACACGGGCGCGGTCCGCGCGGGCATCGCGCCGTACACCACCACCGAAGAGGTAGACCGGCTGGTCAGCGCGGTGGCAGCCCTGTGACGGGCATGTGCCCGCGTGACCGGGAGGCCGGCGCGTGAACACCGCCAAAGCTGCCTCCCGAAGACCGTCACGCGCGCGGGAAGGCTCCCTCGAACGGCTGCGGTCGGCCGTCGCCACGCTCACGGAGGTGCTGGAGCTGTCGCCCGACGCGTTCGCCGTCGTTTGCGAGGAAGCGGTGCGGGCCGTGCCCGGAGCGGCGATGGCGAGCTTCGCCACCGATGACGGCACCGTGATCGCGACCGACGAGCGCGCCGCGACCCGGCATCCGGCCGCGAACGGCCACGACTGCCTCACCGCGCCCCTGACCGTCGACGAGACCACAGCCGGCACGCTCGCTGTGTACACAATGGACGAAGACGGGTTCCCCGACGACGCCGCGGCCGTCCTCGAGCTGTACGCCGCCATCGTGCGCTTCGGCCTCCGCGCGCGCCGTCATCACGAGGGCACGCTCATGCTCGCCGAACAGCTGAAGCAAGCGCTGAAGTCCAGGGCCGTGATCGAGCAGGCCAAGGGAATCCTGATGGCTGTACACCGGATCGACGCCGACGAAGCCATGCGGCGGCTCGTCGAACGGTCCCAGCACGAGAACGTGAAGCTGCGTGAAGTGGCGGCCAGGTTCGTCCGGGAAGTCACCTGAGCCGGACGTCAGGCGGGCCGCCGGCGGCGCTTGTCCACCGCGCCGTCCAGCACGGGGCGCAATTCCTCGACCACCACGTCGAGCGGGCCCACGTCCTGGTGGGCGCGGGCCAGCACGATGGCGCCTTCCAGCGCGCTGATCATCAGCACGGCCAGCGACGCCGCCCGCGCGGGCGGAACTCCCAGCTGCGACAGCGTCTCCGAGACCGGGCGCTGCCAGCCGGTGAACGCCGAGCTGACGGTCTCGCGCAAGGACTCGTTGACGGCGGCCGTGTCAGCGACCGTGGCGACCAGCGGACAGCCGCCGTCGTAGCCGCGTTCGGTGAACTCGTCGCGCCACTGGTCGACCATCGCGGCGAAGAAGGCGCCCGGCGTCGGCTCGTCGAGTGACTCGAAGCTGCGACGCACGCGGCGCGCGGCGTACGCGCCCGCCCATTCGACGGCCTCTGCGACGAGCTGGTCCTTACCCCGGGGGAAGTAGTGCTGCAGCGAACCCCGCGGCGCGCCCGCGTGCGCGACCACGTCCCGCATGCCGGTGCCGCCGACCCCCTGCGTCCGCAGCAACTGCGCGGCGCTGAACACCATCCGCCCCCGGGCCGGCCTCTCCGCCATCAACGACCTCCTTCACCACATTCGCCAGGCTGGCCATGACGACCAGCTCGAAGTCCCGCTCACCGCGCTCGAACACCGGGACCAGGCGGAACCCGTATCCGCGCAGCAGGCCCTCCGCGGCCGCGTTGCCCTCCTGCACGGTCGCGTGCGCCGTCCAGCCCAGCCAGCACGCTTCCCGCCAAGCGTGCCGGACCAGCGCGCTCGCGACGCCCCGCCGGTGCCACGCGTCCGCCACCAGGATGCCGAGATCGGCGCGGCGGACGTCGTCCGGGACGACGTTCAGCAAGCCGATCGGGACGTCGCCGGCCCTGGCAACCAGGGTCGTCCCGGCGAGCAGGTAACTCCGGTACAGCAGCAGGATCCGCTCCGCGTCCGGCCGCCCGCCGAGCATGAAACGCAACCGGAGGCTCTCCGGCGAGCACGCCCGGACCAGGAGGCCGACATCGTTGTCCGTGGCCGGCCCGTCCACCGTTATGACAGCTGTCATAGTTCAGGGATACCACGCCACGGCTGATCGACTCACTATGACGAACGTCATAATGTTGCTCACGCAGGCGACACGGCCGAGTCCCCGCGAACCGGTCACGTCCCGCCGAAACGGTGGCGCACCACCCCCAGGAGGCAATTTGTTTTCACGTGCCGTGTCCGCCATCACCCATAGGCGCTAAAAAACGCCGGAAATCATGCGTCGGTCACCATCAGTTCCCGCGTAGGCCTCATCGGGTGAAAACCGTTCCCAAAACCACCCTGGACCACGTTTTATCCCTATCTTTCAATGGACTCTCCAGCACGGTCAGCAAAGGGGAAAGGCCATGACGCAGTCGCTCGAGGTTCCGACAAAGGAATTCTGCGTCGAGTGGACGATGGACGGCCACGAAGGCGGTCGCGTCCGCTTCACCCTCTCCGGGCAGGTGAGCCTGCTCGACGGCAAGCGCTTCTACAAGGTCGACGGCGTGCTCTACATCTCCGAAGGCAGCACCTACTGCCGGGAAATCGGAAATCCGCGCCTGTACGTCCGGCGCAACGGCGTCGAGGCGAGCGGACGGCAATGGGGCTGGGAGACCATCAGCTCCCGCAAGACCGCGAACCGCCTCTGCACGATGGACGGCTATTTCGTCCGCACCGGCTACTGGGCCCCCGCCGACCGCTCGATCCAGCTCAGCATCGTCGCGGAGCACGGCTTCAACCGCCGCAAGTCCTACAGCCCGACGACCGCCCTCCGGCTGGTCGATTGAGCACCGGAGCAGCCGGACGGCGATGACCGCGTCACCCACATGTGCCACACCAGGCCCGAGGGGTGCTGAGGAACACACTGGTTTCTCCCGAAATTCATTCAAAACGTTGTGCCGGACACAGCGCACAGGAACGGGTCAGAGGACCATGGGGGGCATGCGGAACAAGGCCCGGGGTGGCAGACCACCCCACCCCTGCAAGCGAGTGCTCCGACGGCTCGGGGCCGCCCGCAATCCGCTCGTGCGGCGGTCCGATCGGCTCGAGGGCGCGTTCCTCGCCGTGGCGGTCCTGCTCGCTCTGCTGGCCGTCCCGCTGGTGATGGTTCTGGGACAGGCGGACGTGGCCATGGAGGTGGCGGCCTCCGAGGCGCAGACGAGCGCGCGGCACGAGGTCACCGCGACCGTGCTGAAGGCCGCACCGCAGCCCGCGACCGTGGGCGACGGCGCGCCCATCACGCAGAACTCGCGCGTGACCGCCGGCTGGCGACTGCCCAACGGCTCGCCGCGCACCGGTGTGGTCACCGTGCCCGCCGGGGACGCGACCGTCGGCACGCGGACGCCGATCTGGCTGGACCACAAGGGCAAGCAGACCACCGCGCCGCTGACCCACTCCGACGCCGTGACCAACGGCGTGCTCGTGGGGGCCTTCGCCTGGCTGTGCACGATCGCGCTGCTGGCCGGCGCTTACTGGGTGGCCCGCCAGGTGCTCGACCGCCACCGGGCGGCCCGGTGGGCGGCCGAGTGGCAGCAGTTCGCCGGCCCGGAAGCAGTGCGCTAGCACCTTTCTCGTCCACTGTGGACACCGTGCCGCACGGGCTCAGGCGGGTTGAGGACCTTCCGCCTGCGGCTGCGGAAGGTCGGCCAGGAGGGTTTCGCCCTTGACGAGCCAGGCCAACGCGAACGCGAAGATCGCCAGTGACTCCAGCCAGACCGTCGGGTGAAGCGACACCGTGGCGTTGTTGAAGAAAAGGCCGACGAGCACGATCAGGACCAGGCTGGCGAGCATCACCACACCGCACACGCGGTACAGCACGTTGCGCGCCTTTTTCCTCGGTGTGACAACGGAACCGTCCGACTTCGTGAACAGGAACAGGCAGAAGAAGGCCAGCGTCAGGAAGAACACCGCCGCGAAGACCAGGTGGGCGATGCCGATCGCGTGCTCCGTGGTGGTCGGCGACGCCGGGCTCGTGGGGAACAGCGCGACGCCGATGCCCGCGACCGCCGCGATGTCGGCCGCGATGTCGTCGAGCCGGCCGTAACCGCGGTAGGAGATCAGGAAGACGCCGATCGCGCACAGGATGCCGACGAAGACGTTGCGCATGTCGCTGTAGTAGTAGCCGCTCAGCGAGCCGAGCAGGCCGCCGCCTTGCAGGATCTCCTTGCCGACGATCACGACGATCGGCAGGGCGAAGCCCAGCACCCCGATCGCGCGACGGAGGAAGAGGTACGAGCGGACGAGTGTGTTCACGGTGGGGCCTCCCCGTTGTCCGACGCTGCCTTGGTCCGACGCTGCCTTGCCCTAAGTTATCGGCTCCGTGGCGGGCTTACCTGAGGGCATCGTCCAGTTCGGCGAGCAACTTGGCCTTCGGGCGGGCGCCGACGAACGCGCGCACGGGCTCGCCGCCGCGGAAGAGCATCAGCGTGGGCAACGACATCACCTGGTACGCCCGCGCGGTCTCGGGGTTCTCGTCGGTGTTCACCTCGCGGACGGTCAGCGAGCCGGCGCGCTCCTCGGCGATCTCCGCCAGCACGGGCGCGATCATCCGGCACGGCGGGCACCAGGTGGCCCAGAAGTCGACCAGCACCGGCTTGTCCTGCTCCAGTACTTCGGCGGCGAAGGTGGCATCGGTGGTCATCGGGGTCCTTCCTCAGCAGGGACAACACAGGTTCCGGTGCGGGCCGTCGCCCCGGCGAGCTTGTCCATCAGCACGGCCCGCACGGCGCCGAGGTCGCGCAGGCAGGCCTCGACCTCTTCGAGCTTGCGGCGGTAGACCTCGACCGACCCCGCGCACGAGTCGCCGGTCTCGTGGCCGGTGCGCAGGCACTCGACGAACGGGCGGGTGTCGTCGAGGCTGAACCCGACCGTGCGCAACGTCTGGATCTCGCTGACCAGCCGCAGGTCGTCCTCGCCGTACTCCCGGTACCCGTTCGCCGAGCGCTCCGCCGGCATCAGTCCCTGCGCCTCGTAGAAGCGCAGCGCCCGTGGTGTGGTCCCCGCCCGCTGGGCGAACTCGCCGATCCGCATGCCCCGACGCTAGACCTTGACGCGCGCGTGAAGGCAACGTCTCAGCTCGCGACCCGGCCGGGGTATTCGCGGTACTCGACGGCGTTCGCGGCGCGGTTGCCCATGTAGTCCCACAGCTTGCCGAACAGCGCGTTGGCCATCATCTTGTAACCGCGGTTACGGGTGTGGATCCCCTTCTGCGTGGCCGGCACGAGGAAGTTGGCCGAGCCGGCGCCGTTCTTGTGCCCGACGTGCGCGGGCTTGCGGAGCCGCTCTTCGTAACGCGCGAACGCGGTCACGTGGTCCCCGTCCGCTGCGGCGAGCTCACCCGCGAGGATCTGCGCGCCCATCATCGCCAGCCCGGTGCCGGAACCACCGGGGCCCGCGCACCACGCGGCGTCGCCGAGCAGCACCACACGCCCGGCCGACCACCGGTCGAGCCGGATCTGCCCGACGGTGTCGAAGTAGAGGTCCGCCGAGTCCGGCATCGCGCGCATCAGCCGGGGGATCTCCCAGCCCGCGCCCGCGTAGACGCCGGCCAGGATTTCCTTCTGCCGCTGCAGGTCCGGGCGGCCGTAACCACGCGCGTCGCCGCGGAAGAACAGGCCGACGGTGACCGTGCCCGGTTCGCGGTTGCTCGCGATCATCGCGCTGCGGCCGGGCTCGCTGTAGATGAGGCCGCTGTGGTCCAGGCCGAGGTGGTTGGGCGCGGTGAAGCCGGCGACGTGGTAGCCGAGGTCCCGGCGGAACGACGCCTCCGGGCCGAACGCCGCCGTGCGGACGCCGGAGTGGATGCCGTCGGCGCCCACCACCAGGTCGAACTCGCGGGGCGCGCCGTGGCGGAAGGTCACCTGCACCCCGTCGGCCGTCTCGGTGAGCGCGGTGACGCGGTCGCCGAAGACGTACTCGGTGTAGTCCTTCGTACGGTCGTAGAGGATGCGGGCGAGGTCGCCCCGCAGCACTTCGACCTCGCCGCTGATGAACCGGGCCGGCACGGTGAACGCCGGCCGCCCGGCCTGGTCGAGCACGGTCTGGTCGCCCATCGCGGTCTCCCGCTCGCGGACCTCGTCGGCGATCCCCATGGCGCCCAGCAGCTTCATCTGCTCACCGCGGAAGTCGACGGCCTGGCCGCCGGGACGCAGCGTGGGCGCCGTCTCGACGACGGTCACCGAGTAGCCGTGCTGGTGCAGCCAGTAGGCGGCCGACGGCCCCGCCACGCTGGCGCCGGAAACGAGGACGGTCTTGCTGGTCATCGCTGATCCCTTTCTCGGGTTCGGGTTTCGATGACGCAAGACTGCGGCGGGGCGCTGACCACACCCGCACAATGCGCTGACGGCCCCCGCCCGGCACCGTCAGCGAAAGGACTCGTGAGTGTTTATGACGGTTCTAACCGTCATAAACACTCACGAGTCAACGGGTGCAGGGGTCGCCCTCGGCGTCCTCGTCGAGCCGCGCCAGCATCCGGTCGAAGGCCCGGCCGAGCACTTCCAGGTCGTCGCCGGAAAGCGGGTCGAAGAAGTACCGCCGCACCGTTTCCACGTGCTGGGGCGCGGCGGCCTCGATCGCGCCGCGCCCGGCCGCGGTCAGCCGCACCATCGAGCCGCGCGCGTCGTCCGGGCAGTCCTCGCGCGAGACCAGGCCGCGCTTCTCCATCCGGCTCACGTGGTGCGAGAGCCGGCTGCGGTCCCAATCGACCTGGGTGCCGAGGTCGCGCATCCGCAGCACCTCGTCCGGGGCCTCGGACAGCGGCACGAGCAGCGCGTAGTCGGCGCCGGACAGGCCCGCGTCACGCTCCAGCTGCCGGTCCATCGCGCCGCCGAAGTCCCGGACCAGCCGGTGGTAGGACCGCCAGACGTGCGCTTCCCGCTCATCGAGCCACTGTGCGTCCGCCATCCCCTGATCCTACAAAATTGTTGACATATCATCACGGCAGCGCGGCGAGGATCACCGCCGGGCCAGGATCGGCGGCGTAGAGCCGTTCGACGATCCCGGCGCGCCGCCGCAGCACCTGGCGCTGGTTGACGTACCCCTTGTCCGTGATCTCGCCGGCGTCGAGATCCGGCGCCTCGGCCAGCAGCACGAGCCGCTCGACGCGCCCGGCGGAGCCCGCTGTGGCGTTGAGCGCGGCCAGCAGCTTCGCGATGTGCGCGCCCAGCTCCGGGTGGACCACACAGCCGTCGACAACCGTCGGCTCAGCCGTCGACAACGCCCGCGCTTCGGCCTGGTTGAGCCAAGCCAGCGCGCCCACGTGCGCCCGGTCCTCTCCCGCGATCACGGCGTCCGAGAGCACTGGGACGGCCGAAAGCAGCGCAGTCCGCAGCGCGCCGACGCGGACGAAAGTGCCGGTGCCGAGTTTGAAGTCCTCCGCGATCCGGCCGCCGAACAGGAGCCCGGCGTTCGGGTCCGCGGGATCGGCGGGCAGCGCGGCGTCGCCGGTGCGATAGAAGCCGTCGCCGTCGAACGCGGCGGCGGTCTCCTCCGGACGCCCCAGATAGCCGGGCGTCACGGCGGCTCCCCGCACCCGGATTTCCCGCGCGCCGCCGACGGGCGCGAGCTTCACCTCCAGCCCCGGGAGCGGGACGCCGATGCACCGCGCGTCCTCGAACGCGTAGTGCGCGCTGGTCACGGCGGGCGCGGTTTCGGTGGCGCCCCACGAACCCGTGAGCGCGATTTCTCGATCGGTGGTAGCCCGCGCGACCGCCGTGAGCCGTTCGCGCAACGCGGCGGGGAGCGCGGCCGCGGCGTTGAACAGCAGCCGCAGGCGGGAGAAGAAGACCCGGGCGAACTCGGCGTCCTGCTCCAGCACGGGCACGAGCTGGGCGTAGCCGGCGGGCACGTTGAAGTACAGCGTCGGCGGCGCGGAACGCAGGTTCTCCACACTCCGGCCGAACAGGTGCGGCGCGGGTTTGCCGTCGTCGACGTACAGCGTGCCGCCGCCGCGCAGCACCAGGTTGACGTTGTGGTTGCCGCCGAAGGTGTGGCTCCACGGCAGCCAGTCGACGAGCACCGGCCGCTCTTCGGCCAGGAACGGCCACACCTGCGTGATCGCCTGCTGGTTCGAGCAGAGCATGCGGTGGGTGTTCAGCACCCCCTTGGGCGTGCCCGTGGAGCCGGACGTGAAGAGCACCTTCGCCAGCGTGTCCGGCCCGACCCCGGTGTACGCGGCTTCGAGGCCGGGCCCGGGTTCCGTCGCGAGCAGGTCGTCGAGCAGTTCGGCACCGGGCCCGGGATCACGCGCGACGACCACCGCGCCGGGCGACACCGCGGCAAGCGCGGCCGCGAACGGGCCGCCGTCCTCGGCGAACACCAGCCCCGGCCGGAGCAGTGCGGCGATCTCGCGGATGCGCGCATGATCGGCGCTGAGCAGGGAGTACGCCACGCTGATCGGGGCCACCGGGACGCCCGCCGTCAACGCGCCGAGAGTGAGCACGAGGTGGGCCGCGGAGTTGCCGGACAGGATCATCAACGGCGCGTCCGGGCCGAGCCCGCGGTCGAGCAGGGCCTGGCCGACGGCGTCGGCGCGGCGGCGGACCTCGCCGTAGGTCAGCGTCGCCCAGCCCTCCCCGGCGCGCTCGGCCACCAGCGGGTAATCCGGGTCGACGGCCGCCCACTCGCGGAGCATGGCGGCGACGCTGCGCGGGTACGGGCCCAGCGGCGTCCGGGAGCGGAAGACCACGCTCCCGTCGGGCCGGTCCTCGCACTCGACGTCGGGCACAGCGAACATCCGGCCTCCTCCGCGAGTGCCCCTCACGCAACTATTGCGTCTCGCGGGAAATTTGTCGAACGTCGGCCGGCTCCGGCTCGACCAGCCGGCGCATCACGGCGCCGGCCTTGAGCAGCAGCTCCACCTCGTCCTGGTCGAGTTCGCCCAAGCGCTCGACCAGCGCTTCGGACTCGTCGCGCACCACCGCGCGCAGCCGCCGCCGTCCCGGCTGGGTGACGTGGACGTAGCTCACGCGCCGGTCGTCCGCGTCGGTCCCGCGCGCCACCAGCCCGGCCTCCTCCATGGCGTGCACGACCTTCGTCGCGGTCGGCTGGGAGCAGCCGACCTCCGCGGCGAGCGCGCCGATCCGCAACGGCCCGGAGCGCGACAGCTTGGCCAGCACCAGGAGCTGGGTACGGGGCAGGCCATCCGGCGGCGCGGCCCGGCGCAGCTCCCGCAGCAGCCGGTGCAGCGACAACACGAACTGGAACGCCTCGTCGGCGTCGACATCCCGCGGCTCGCGCGCCATGCCCGCTCCTTCACCCTCACCCAGCCGGTCTCACCGGATACGCAGCTCCGGTGAGTACAGATCGAACCAGGTCGCGAAGTTCAGCACGCGTTCGAGGAGCGGTCGCAGCGGCGAGGCGGTCTCATCGGCCGCCATCAGCTCCTTCAACGCCCGGTGGTCGACCAGGTCGAACACCGGGTGCGCGCGGTTCGCCAGCACGTCCTCGACCTGGCCGCGCAGCGCTTCGACGTACTTCGGGTCCTGCGTGGACGGGTACGGGCTCTTCACCCGCTCCGCCACCGAGACGGGCAGAACGTCGCGAGCCGCGGCCCGCAGCAGGCTCTTCTCACGGCCGTCGAACGTCTTCATCGCCCACGGCGTGCGGTAGACGTACTCCACCAGCCGGTGATCGCAGAACGGCACGCGCACCTCGAGTCCCACGGCCATGCTGAGCCGGTCCTTGCGGTCGAGCAGGACCCGCACGAACCGCGTCAGGTGCAGGTAGCTGATCACGCGCATGCGGCGTTCGTGCTCGCTCTCCCCGGCGCGCGTCCCGGCCTCGGCGACGGCGGTGGCGTAGGAGTCGCGGAGGTGCCCGCCGAGGTCCAATGTGGACATAAGCTCGCCGCCGAACAGTCCCCCGCCGGGCCGTCCTCCCCCGGCGAACCGGTGCGCCAGCCACGGGAACGTGTCGGCCTGCTGCACCACGGGATCGTGGAACCACGCGTAACCGCCGAACACCTCGTCCGCCGACTCACCCGACAGCGCCACGGTGGAGCGCTCGCGGATCGCCCGGAACAGCAGCAACAGGGAGTTGTCGAGCTCGCCCAGCCCGGACGGCAGGTCGCGCGCGGCCACGACGGCGCGGCGCACCGCCGGGTCGGCGAGGTCACCCGAGTCCAGCACGATGTCCTGGTGCAGCGAGCCGACGTGCTCGTGGACGTCGCGGACGTACGGCGCGTCCGGAGTGGACCGTGACCGGTCGGCCACGAAGCGCTCGGTGTGCCCGGCGAAGTCGACGGCGAAGCTGCGCACCTGCTCGTCCTGATCGGCCAGCTGCCGCGCGGCCAGCGCGGTGAGCACGCTGGAGTCGAGGCCGCCGGACAGCAGCACACAACGCGGCACGTCGGCGACGAGCTGGCGGCGCACGATGTCGTCGAGAAGTTCGCGCACGCGCTCGACGGTCACGCTGACGTCGTCGGTGTGCTCACCCGGCTCCAGCCGCCAGTACCGGTGCACGCGCAGGCCCTGGCGGTCCAGCGTGACGACGGTGCCGGGCTCGACCTCCCGCATCCCGGCCCAGACGGCGTGACCGGGGCTCTTGGTGAACGACAGCAGCTCACGCAGGCCGTCCGCCTCGATCACCGGCCGGATCCCGGGGTGCGCGAGGATCGCCTTCGGCTCGGAGCCGAACAACAGTCCTTCGCCGTGCGGGGCGTAGTAGAGCGGCTTGATGCCCATCCGGTCGCGCACGAGCAGCAGCCGCTCCTCGCGGGAATCCCAGATGGCGAAGGCGTACATGCCGTTGAGCCGCTCGGCCAGGCCGGCGCCCCACTCGAGGTAGCCGTGCAGGACCACCTCGGTGTCACTGGCCGTGGTGAACCGGTGCCCGCGCCGGGTCAGCTCCGCGCGCAGTTCGGCGAAGTTGTAGACCTCGCCGCTGTAGGTGAGCGCGACGGTGCCGCCCGCCTCGGCCGTCATCGGCTGGGCGCCCAGCTCCAGGTCGATGACCGCCAGCCGGCGATGGCCGAACGCCGCGGGCCCGTCCGCCCACAGCCCGGCCGCGTCCGGCCCCCGGCAGGCCATGGTCGCGGTCATCGCCGCCACCGTCTCCCGCTCGGCCGTCAGATCCCGGCCGAAGTCGACCCATCCCGTGATCCCGCACATGCCCGTACCCCCGCTGTCCGTCGCCGTTGCCCGTCACCGAGAAACATTCATAGGGAATGAAACTATCTCGCGGACAGGCGGCGCCACCCCGCGAGCGGGTGTCCTGCGTCACATCAAGGGGTCACGACGACGGGTACAAGCGGCCCATCAGTTCCAGGACCTCGTCGATCATCCGGGTCGCCTCGGCCTTCGACGGGGCGTCGGCCACCTCGCGGCCGGCCTCGGTGGACATCGCGGTCAAGGAGAGCACGAGCATGTCCGACAACGGCCGGGTATGGCCGTTGACCAGGGTGGCGTTGGCCGTGAGCCATTCTCGGAACCGCGCGCGGGAGAGCAGGCCGAAGCCGGCCGGGCCGTTTCCCGAGAGGAACAGCCGGGCCAGCTTCCGCTCCTGCCAGCAGCCCTCGAGGTAGGCGCGCGCCCCTGCGATGTACAGCCGCAGCGCGTCCTCCTCACCCGCCGCCAGCGCCGTGCGGAACGCCTTGGCCGACCGGTGCTGCTGGCGGCGGTTGTACTCGTTGTAAACGGTGATGTACAAATCGGACTTCGCGGCGAAGTGGTGGTACAGGCTGCCGATGCTCGCGCCGGCCCGTTCGGCGATCGCGGCCATGCTCGCCCGCTCGTAGCCGGCGGCGATGAACACCTCACCGGCTGCCGAGAGCAGAGCCGTCCGGGTCGCCTGCGCCCGCTTGCTCCCTGTCGCCTCCGTCATGGCGCGATTGTGCCGGACCCGGTCATCCGGCCGGGATCCCGTTGGCCGGAGCCTGCGGCTGGGCCTGCGTGTAGGGGGTCACCGCGCCGTCGCCGTCGCCGGTGACGAGCGGAGTGCCGGCCGAGACCTGCTTGCCGCCCTTCACCATCGCGATCTGCCCGCCGGTGAACCCGGCGTGCGAGTCCGCGCTGTAGCGGAACGGGACCAGGCCCGGCCCGGCGAGCCCGCCCTTCTGCAACGCGTCGACGAGCCCCTGCCGGGTCGGGTTCTGCCCGGCCCGCGCGAGCGCCTGGGTGAACGTGTAGGCGTAGGACATCGCGTAGTAGACGTTGCCGTCGAAGGGCACGTTCGGGATGTACTGGTCGTGGATCTTCTTGAACAGCGCGGTCCACGAGTTGCTCGTGTCGTCGAGCGCGGGCAGGTAGGCCGAGGTGACCAGGCCCTCGATCAGGTCCTGGCCCTTCACCGAGGAGCCGGCCTGCTTCGCGAAGTTCTCCAGCAGCCCGGAAACGGTGATCGGGTCGGCGCCCACGCTGGAGGCCACCAGCGTCGGTGTGTAGCCGAGCTTCAACGACGTCAGCTTGAACAGCGCGGTGTACGCCGGGATCGCTTCCAGCACAACGACGTCCGCCTTCGACGCCGCGATCGCCGAGACCTGCGCGGCCACGTCGGTGTTGCCCGGCTGGTACGGCTGGCGCGAGACGACCAGGCTCTGGTCGACGTACTTGTCCAGGCCCTTCATGCCGTCGTGGCCGAAGTCGTCGTCCTGGTAGAAGTAGGCGACTTTCTTGCCGGCGAAGTTCTTCTTCACGTAGTCGCCGAGGATCTTGCCTTCGACGGTGTAGTCCGGCTGCCAGCCGAACGTGTAAGGATGCGCCTTCGGCTGGTCCCAGCAGGTGCAGCCGGACGCGACGAACAGGTCCGGCACCCGCGAGGAGTTCAGGAAGTCGACGACCTTGGTGTGCGTCGGCGTGCCCAGCGAGCCGACGATCGCGAACACCTTGTCCTGCAGCACCAGCTGTTTCGTGAGGGTGACGGTCTGGGCCGGGTTGTAGGCGTCGTCGAGGTACTTGAGCTGGATCTTGCGGCCGTTGATGCCGCCATTGGCGCTGACGTAGTCGAAGAACGCCTTCGCGGCCGGGCCCTGCTCGCTGTAGCCCGGCGCCGCGGTCCCGGTGAGGGGGATCGTGGAGCCGATGGTCACGGTGTCGGCGGTGACGCCGGGCGTGGCGTCGGCCGAATCACCGCCCGACGCGCAGGCGGCGGCCAGTGCGACCGTCGCGGTCAGGGCGACCGCGACGGAAACGTGTCGGCGTACGGTCATCTTCATGTCTCCTGACGGTTCTCTTGTGGACGGCCGGAGCGGGCCGGCCGCAGCAGGGCACCGAGCTTGCGCACCCCGGACTGGATGCCACCGGGGAACACGACGATCACCACGATCAGCACCAGCCCGTAGAGGACCAGCGGGATGTTCGCGTAGATCGCCCGTGGCAGGTTCGCCCGCTGCGCCAGGTCGGCGGTCCAGTTCGGCAGCAGGGTGACGATGACGGCGCCGTAGACCGCGCCGGCGAGGGAGCCGAGCCCGCCGACCACGGCGGCGGTGAGCAGTGACAGCGAGAGGGCGAGGGTGAACGCGCCGGGCGCGGCCAGGCTGTTGACGATGGCGAACAGGCCACCGGCCAGGCCCGCGAACGCGGCGCTGATGCCGAACGTGACGATCTGCGTGCGCGCCACGTGCACCCCGGACAGCGCGGCGGCCTGCTCGTCCTCGCGCACCAGCCGCATGTCGCGCCCGAGCCGGCTGCTCGCCAGGTTCGACAGCAGGAACAGCGTGATCACCAGGCACAGCCCGCAGATCCAGGCCTGCCAGCGCTCCAGCGGGAAGCTCTCACCGAGTGACAGCGGTGGTGGCTCGGAGGTGACGATGAGGCCGTTGGCACCACCGAGCAGGTCCCGCAGCCCGTGGTAGTCCGCCAGTGACGGCAGGCCGACGGCGAGCGCCAGCGTCGCACCGGCCAGGTACGGCCCGCGCAGCCGGGCGGCGGCGACACCGACCAGACAGCCCAGCGCGCCGCCGACGACCACGGATCCGAGCAGGACGAGCGCCAGCGGCCACTGGAGGTGTTCCAGCAGCACCGCCGTGGTGTACGCGCCGACCGCGACGAAGGCGCCGTGGCCCAAGGAGATCTGACCGGACAGTCCGGAAAGGACGGTGAGCCCCGCGGTCGCGATGGCGGTGTAGCAGATCTGCGCCAGCTGCAGATTCGCGAACGCGTCGAGCGAGGTGGAGACGAAGTAGAGCACGACGAGGCCGAGCACCGACCAGGTCAGGTGCCGGACCAGAGTGGACTGCCGCCAGAGGCGCAGCGGTGCGGCGGAGGCCAGAGCCGTCATACCTGCCTGCCCTTCGCGGTGCCGAAGAGTCCCTGCGGCCGCACCATGAGCACGGCGATGAGGACGACGAGCGACGCCAGCGTCACGATGTCCGAGCCGAGGTAACCGGCCACGTAGCTGAGCACGATCCCGAGCGCGAGCCCGCCGACGACCGCGCCCGGCGGGCTGTCGAGCCCGCCGATCACCGCGGCGGTGAAACCGAACACCAGCACAGCGTCGAACGCCGTCGGGCTGACGAACGTGCTGGGCGCGATCAACACTCCGGCGACCGCGCCGACCGCCGCGGCCAGCGCCCAGCCGAGCGTCAGCATCCGCCCGACGCGCACGCCGAGCAGCCGCGCGACCTCCGGCGCGAACGCCGTCGCCCGCATCCGCAGGCCGAACGAGGTCTTGCGGAACACGAGCGCCAGCCCGGCCATCACGGCCAGCACCACGAGCACGACCCACAGGTCGTTGGGCGCGAACAGCAACTGCCGGCCGCCGGCCTGGAACCCGGCGATGCCGAACGCGGGCGGGTACGAGCGCGGGGTGCCGCCGAACAGCATCCCGGCCGCGCCCTGCAGCAGCACGAGCAGGCCGAACGTCACCACCACCGCGTCCAGCGGCGACCGGTTCTCCACCGGCCGCACCAGCACCCGTTCCACGACCGCGCCGAGCACCAGCCCGCTGAGCACCGCGACGATCAGCGCGAGCCAGTACGAGCCGCCGTGCGAGATGATCGTGTAGGCGATGAACGTGGTGATCATCAGCATGCCGCCCTGCGCGAAGTTCACGATCCGCGTCGAGCGCCAGATGAGCACCAGGGCCAGCGCGACGGCCGCGTACACGGCCCCGCTGGTGAGGCCGGCCAGGGTCAAGTCCACGAAGCGGCCCATCACACCTCCAGGTAGGCGCGGCGCACCCGGTCGTCGGCGGCCAGCGCGCCGGCGGTGTCGTCGGCGACCTTGCGGCCGAGGTACAGCACGACGGCGCGGTCGGCGACCGAGAGCGCCGTCGCGGCGTTCTGCTCCACCAGCAGGAGCGTGAGGCCGTTCTCGGCGCGCAAGGTGCGCAGCACGGCCACGATGCGGGCCGCCACGCGCGGCGCGAGGCCCAGCGACGGCTCGTCGAGCAGGAGCAGGTCCGGCCGGCTCATCAGGGCGCGGCCGATGGCGAGCATCTGCCGCTCACCGCCGGAAAGCGCTTCCGCGCGCTGGTTTCTTCGGTCCGCCAGCGGCGGGAACAGCTCGTACATCTCCACGGCGCCCGCGCGCAGCCAGCGGCGGTCGCGCCGCCACAGCCCGCCGAGGCGGAGGTTTTCCGCCACCGTCAGCTCGGCGATCACCCCGCGTCCCTCCGGCACGTGCGCGACACCGAGGCGCACCAGGTCCTCCGGCGCCAGGCGGGTGATGTCGCGGCCGTCGAGCCGGACGGCGCCGTCGCGCGGCCGGTGCAGGCCGCTCAACGCGCGCAGCAACGTCGTCTTGCCGGCGCCGTTCGCGCCGAGCACGGCGGTGATCGACCCCCGCGTCACCTTCAGGTCCACGTGGTCGAGCGCCCGCACCGGGCCGTAGTCGACGACGAGCCCGCTGACGTCAAGCATGCGCGCCCTCCTCACCCGCGACGGCCGCCACGGGGTCACCCAGGTAGGCCCGCTGCACCTGCGGGTCGGACCGGACCTCCGCCGGCGTGCCGCGGGCGATGACCTCGCCGAAGTCGAGCACCACCAGCTCGTCGCACAGGTTCATGACGAAGTCCATGTGGTGCTCCACGAGCATCACCGTGGTCGTGGGCGCGAGGCCGCGGACGGTGTCGGCCAGCTCGCCGATCTCGTTCTCGGAAAGCCCGGCCGCCGGCTCGTCGAGCAGCAGCAGCCGGGGTTCGCTGATGAGCGCCCGCGCGAGCGCGACCCGTTTGCGCACGCCGTAGGGCAAGCCGGCGCAGACCCGGTGCGCTTCGCCGTCGATTCCCAGCTGCCGCAACACCTCCATCGCTTCCGAAGCCAGCGCACGCTCGTCGCGGTCCGCCCACGGCGACGCGAGCAGCGCGCCGGCCAGCCCGGTGCGCGAGCGGTGGGTCGCTCCGGCGACGACGTTGTCCAGCACGGTGAGCCCGGCGAACAAGCCCAGGCCCTGCAGCGTGCGGGCGATCCCCCGGCCGGTCAGCCGTTCCGGGCGCGGCCGGACGAGTTCGGCGCCGGCGAAGGTCAACCGGCCCGCGTCGGGCCGCACGAAACCGCAGATCGCGTTGAACAGGGTGGTCTTGCCGGCGCCGTTGGGCCCGATCACCCCCAGCACGCAGCCCGCCCGCACGTCGAGCGAAACCTGCCGCAGCACCTCGAGCCCACCGAAGGAGACGCAGAGCCCCTCGGCCCGCAGCAGCACCTGGTCCTCGGCCACGCTCACCCCACCGCCTCGTCGCAGTGAAACCCGGCAGATCAGAATCCGATTCGGACGCGACGAACAGTACAGCGGCGAACCTGGCTTGCCCAGACTCGTTATCAGGCCGAGTTTTCCGGTGACCGAAGTTTGATCGAAGACGCCCGGTACCCGGAGAACCGAATATTGTTCTACCTAAGTATCGCGTGCTATACCCGCACTCGGGTGGCGTCGCACCGGAGCGGCGCCGAGAGCAACGAGGTGCGTTTTGAGAAACCGTACTTGGCGCTCCACCGCGGTGCTGGCCGCACTGGCCGTGCCGATCCTCCTGACCTCGGTCGCCACCGCCGCCGAAGCGTCACCCTCGCGTTTGGGCATCACCACCGTCTCCAATCCCCGGCCCGACCTGGTCAGCGGCGGCCAGGTACTGGTCAGGGTCACGCCGCCGGACCCGGGCTCCGCGCGGCAAGTCCGGGTGACAGCAGGCGGGCACGACGTCACGTCCGTCTTCCGCGCCCAGGCCGACGGCAGCCTGCTCGGGCTCGTCACCGGCCTGCGCGACGGCGGCACCGACGTCACCGCCACCGCCGGGCACGGCGGCCGCGCGAGCGTGCGCGTGGTGAACCACCCGATCACCGGGCCGGTCTTCTCCGGCCGCCAGCAGCAGCCGTTCTACTGCGAGACCACGGCGTACGGCCTGCCGCCCGCGACGATGCCGCTCTGCAGCGCGCCGACGCAGGTCACCTACCAGTACAAGACGACGGCCGGGAAGTTCCAGCCACTGGCCGATCCCGCGAGCCGTCCGGCCGACCTCGCGACAGCCACCGTCGGCGGCCACCCCGTGCCGTACGTGGTGCGAGTGGAACGCGGGACGATCGACCGCGCGGTGTACGAGATCGCCGCGCTCACGTCCGACGCCACGGCGCCCTCGCCGTACACCGCGAGCCCCGGCTGGAACGGCAAGCTCGTGTACACCTTCGGCGGCGGCTGCAACGCCGGCTACCACCAGGGCGCCACGACCGGCGGAGTGGTCAACGACCTGTTCCTCGCGCAGGGCTACGCGGTCGCGTCGTCGAGCCTGAACGTGCTGGACAACAACTGCAGCCCGATCATCTCGGCCGAGGCCGCGATGATGGTCAAGGAGCACTTCGCCGAGACCTACGGCCCGATCGCGCACACCATCGGCTGGGGCGGTTCCGGCGGCGCGATCCAGCAGTACGACATCGCGGAGGCCTACCCCGGCATCGTCGACGGCATCATCCCCGGAGTGTCCTTTCCGGACCCGATGACCACGTTCGGGCCGGTGTCGGACTGCGAGCTGCTGAACCGGTACTTCGCCGGGAACGGCGCTTCGTTCACCGCCGCGCAGAAGCTCGCGGTCGGCGGCTGGAACTCCTACGACACCTGCGTTTCGTGGGAACTGACCTTCGCCAACCGCGCGACGGCCACCGACAGCTGCAACGCGGCGATCCCCGTCGCGGCACGGTGGGACCCGGTGACGAACCCGCACGGGGTGCGCTGCAATTCCAACGAGCAGTTCGTGAACCAGATCGGCCGCGACCCGAAGACCGGCTTCGTGCGCAGCCCGCTGGACAACGTCGGCGTGCAGTACGGCCTCGACGCGCTGCGGGCCGGGAAGATCACGCCGGCCCAGTTCGTCGACCTCAACGCGTCGGTCGGCGGGCTCGACTACACCGGCAAGCCGGTGCCGCAGCGCAGTACCGCGGACCCGAAGGCGCTGGACGCGGTCTACCGCGACGACATCTACAACTCGGCCTCGCTGGGACTGCGCTCGACGCCGATCATCGACCAGCGCACGGACCTCGACTTCGCGGGCACCGGGAACGACATCCACACCAGCGACTGGTCGTACGTGCTGCGCCAGCGGCTGCTCACCGCGAACGGGACCGCGGCGAACCAGGTGATCATCGAGAACCAGCCGACGGCCGAGCAGCAGGCGGCCGCCAGCGCCTACGAGCTGGACGCGATGGACCGCTGGCTGACCGCGATCGACCGCGACGGCTCGCACCGCCCCGCCGCGGCGAAGGTGATCGCGAACCGGCCCGCCGACCTGTCGGACGGCTGTTACGTCTCGGCGACCCAGCGGGTGCAGGAAAAGCTGACCTACCCGTCGAGCGGCCAGTGCGGCGCGGCGTACCCGGTGGCCGAGAACACGCGGACGGCCGCGGGTGAGGGCACCGCGATGAACACGCTGAAGTGCCGGCTGGAGCCGGTGGACTTCCGCTCCTACCCGGTGCGGTTCACCCCGGCCGAGCAGTCCGCGCTGCGGTCCGCCTTCCCGTCCGGAGTCTGCGACTACGACCGTCCGGGCGTCGGCGAGCGCCACCCGGCCGGGACTTGGCTGGATTACGGGAGCCGCTGAGCCGTGAGGGCCACCCCGCGCCGCCGGGGGTGGCCCTCACCCGGTTCAGCGGTGGCGGCAGCCTGCGGCCCGGCCCCGGCGGTGCGATGCTGGGTTCATGACTCACTACGCGCTGGCGCAGGCGGTCACCGTCGCGCAGGACCTCGAGGCGAAGGGCTTCCTGGGCACGGTCGGGAAGATCGCGGCCGCCACCATCATCTTCTTCATCGCGATCGGGCTGATCGTGGGCCTGATCCTCGGCTTCTTCATCGGCCGCGCGGCCGGGCGCCGACAGGGCTCCGGCTCCTGACCGCGTTCCGCGGACCACGCTGTCCACAAAGGACTCAGCGCGGTCGCGGACTCGGCAGATGAGGCACCGGCCACTGCCAGTGCCAGGGCCGGCGGCGCTCCTCGGCCGCCAGGGACGGGTCCGGGCGCTGCGCTTCCGGCCGGCCGTACCGGTACTCCCGCTCCACTTCCACCAGATCGAAGATCCAGTCGCCTCTCATTGTGTTCCTCCCAGGTCGTCGGTGATTCCGGCTTCCACGGTGGTACTGAGGGCACGGTGCGGGCATCGGGAGATCACGTCGTCCCGCCCGTCGACCCCTTACGCCGGGAATTCCCTTACTCGGCCGGACAGCTGCCCCGGGCCAGGTGATCTTCTGGCAAGATTCACGCGAACTCGGTCGAACTCTCGCCGGAAGGGTGGGCACCCATGGGCCTGGGCAGGAAACTGGCGCTCGTCGCCACGGCCGCGACGGCGGTGGCAGCGATGCTCTCCGCCGGGCCGGCCGGCGCCGCACCGAGCGGTGGCGTCGCGTGGAAACCTTGTGCCACAAGCAAAGGCGTCGACTGCGGCACCGTGACCGTGCCGATCGACTGGGACCACCCGGACCACGGCACGATCCAGCTCGCGCTCGCGCGCCGCAAGGCGACCGACCCGTCGGCGCGGATCGGCTCGATCCTGATGGACCCGGGCGGCCCGGGCGGGCCCGGCGCGGGCGAGGTGCAGGACGGCTGGTCGCTGTCGCCGGAGATCACCCGCCGGTTCGACACCGTCGGCTTCGACCCGCGCGGCGTCGGGCAGAGCAACCCGGTGCGCTGCGGCCTCACCGAGGTGACCGCCCCCGACCCGCAGCTGCCGAAGAACGCGAGCGAGTACGCGCAGCTCACAGCCTACAACCGCGCGCTGGGTGCGAGCTGCGCCAAGAACACCGGGCCGCTCGCCGGGTTCGTCGACACCAAGAGCGTCGTGCACGACATGGACGCCATCCGCGCCGCACTCGGCGAGGACAAGCTGACGTACTACGGCGTCTCCTACGGTTCGCTGATGGGCCAGCAGTACGCCGAGACGTACCCGGACCGGGTGCGCGCGCTCGTGCTGGACAGCAACATGGACCACTCACTGCGGACCACGTGGGAGTTCCTGAGCAGCGAGACCGTGTCGTCGCAGGAGCTGTTCGAGCAGTTCGCCGCCTGGTGCGCGCGGACCGCGACCTGCGCGTTGCACGGCCAGGACGTGCACGCCCTGATGGCGAAGCTGTACTCCCGCGCGGAAAGCGGCGACCTCGGCACGCCGGACGACCGGCTCGGCCCGGTGGCGCTGGTCAACCTGGTCGGCCAGAACTTCTACGGCCCCACCTGGGACCAGCTCGCCACCACGATGGTGAACCTGCGCGACGGCAAGCCCGCCCAGCCGTCGGCGTTCGGCGACATCACCGTGCCGTCGGCGTTCGGCAGCGTCTTCTGCTCCGACTGGAAGCTGCCCGTCAGCGGCTACGGCGAGCTGGAGACCTACCGCCGCGCGCTCGCCGCGATGGCGCCGGACATGCGGTTCTCGCCGCTGGGCTGGACCTCGACCGCCAGCTGCATCGACTGGCCCGGCAAGGTGCGCAACCCGCAGCACCGGCTGTCGGTGCACGGCGCGCCGCCGCTGCTCATGCTGAACAGCCGGTACGACCCGGCCACGCCGTACCCGTGGGCGCAGCGCGCGGCCCAGCAGAGCGGCGCCACCCTGCTGACCTACGACGGCTGGGGCCACGGCGCGTACTTCAAGAACAGCGACTGCGTCATCAAGGCGACGGACGCCTACCTGATCTCCGGCACCGTGCCGCCGAAGGGGACGCACTGCGCCGCCGTGGAGCCGAAGGCCAAACAGTCCAGGATGGACGGTCCGATTCTGCCGCCCATCAAGCTCTTCGGACGCTAGCCGACAGCACGGCCCTCCTCGCTTGGTACTCGCGAGGAGGGCCGTGTCATGCGGGACGGATCAGTAGTCGTCGCGCCCGGTGAACTGCTGCTCCAGCAACTCGGCCGACCCGGCGACCAGTTCCAGCGGGTCGATGAACTCGTTGATGTCCAGGTTGATCAACGGCAGCGAATGCCGCAGCACCACGTGCTCGCCCATCACCACCACCCCGCCGACGACCAGCGTGTTGCCGACTTCGGTGAGCACGGAGAGCAGGTCGACCTCGTCCACGCGCGCGAACGGGGTCGCGATCTGCACCCAGTCCTCCCGCTGATCGAAGACCTCCCGCGCGATCACCATGACCTGCGCGCGCCCCTCCGTCTCCGCGTCGTCGCCGAACGACATCCGGATCCGGATCTCGTCCGGATCGTCCAGGATCACCCGGTACTCGTGCCTGATGTACCCGACCAGATCGGCCCAGTCCGCCACGCGTTTCCTCCCGTTTCGCTTCGTGAACGGTCAGGGTAGTGAAGATCGGGCAGCGGAGGGCCGGAAGCGCCGGGTATGTCCGGTCAAGCGCCGAATCGGGCGACACAATGCCGCAGCAACAGGACCCCGCCCACGAGGCGGCCAGGGTGGAAGTGCACCGTGACGTCGAAATCGCCGAGTAGCGGGACCGTGGCTCAGCGATGCGACGTGCGACAGGGCCCGCCGCCAAGGTTCGGCGTCCACCTCGGCTGGAACAGCACGGGCGGCGCGCCGAAGCCCCTCTGGCGCGCCGCCCTGGCTCAGAGCAGTTTCCAAGCCCCCGTCAGCGTCTCCCGCAGAATCTGCTCCATCTCGTCGAACTCCCGCTGCCCGCAGATCAACGGCGGCGAAAGCTGTACCACCGGCTCCGCCCGGTCATCCGCCCGGCAGTACAAGCCGGCCTCGAACAGCGCGTCCGACAGATATCCCCGCAGCACCCGCTCCGACTCGTCCGCGGTGAAGGTCTCCTTGGTCACCTTGTCCTTCACCAGCTCGATCCCGTAGAAGAACCCCGCTCCCCGGACGTCACCCACGATCGGCAAGTCCAGCAGACGGTCCAAGGTCCCGCGGAACGCCGTTTCCTGCGCCAGCACATGCCCGTACAGGTCCTCGCGCTCCATCAGATCCAGGTTCGCGAGCGCGACGGCACACGAAACCGGATGGCCGCCATAGGTGGAGCCGTGCATGAACGTCGTGGAACCGTGGGTGAAGGGCTCCATCAAACGGTCGCTGGCCAGCACCGCGCCCAGCGGCGCGTAACCCGACGTCAGGCCCTTCGCCGTGGTGATGATGTCCGGCTGGTACCCGTACCGCTTCGCCGCGAAGTCGTGGCCGAGGCGGCCGAAGGCGCAGATCACCTCGTCGGAAACCAGGAGCACGTCGTGACGGTCGCAGATCTCGCGGACGCGCTCGAAATAGCCCGGCGGCGGCACAAAGCAGCCGCCCGTGTTCTGCACCGGCTCCAGGAAAACCGCCGCGACGGTGTCGGCGCCCTCGAACTCGATGGCCTGCTCGATCTGGTCCGCGGCCCACCGGCCGTACGCCTGGTAGTCGTCCGCGTGTTCGGGCGCGCGGTAGAAGTTCGTGTTCGGCACGCGCATCGTGCTCGGCACCAGCGGCTCGAAGTCCGCCTTCGCGCCCGGGATGCCGGTGATGGACAACGCGCCCTGCGAAGTGCCGTGATACGCCAGCGCGCGGCTGATCACCTTGTGCTTGGTGGGCTTGCCGACGAGCTTGAAGTACTGCTTCGCGAGCTTCCACGCCGTCTCGACGGACTCCCCGCCGCTCACGGTGAAGAACACGCGGTTCAGGTCGCCGGGCGAAGCGGCGGTCAGGCGTTCGGCCAGCTGGATCGCCGACGGGTGCGCGTGGCCCCACAGCGGGAAATACGCGAGTTGCTTCGTCTGCCGCGCGGCGGCCTCGGCCAGCTCCTCACGACCGTGCCCGACCTGAACGGCGAACAGGCCGGCCAGCCCGTCGAGGTAGCGCTTGCCGCGCGCGTCCCAGATGTACGCGCCTTCGCCGCGCACGATCACCGGTACCTCGGAGGACTCGAAGCTGGAGTGGCGCGTGAAGTGCAGCCAGAGGTTGTCGCGGGCGGCGCGGGCCAAGCCGGCCGCGTCGGCGGCGGAGACTTCGGCGGATTCGGCGGTGGTGCTCATGGCTCCCTCGAAACGGCCTCGGGGCTGCCGGCACGCGGGGCGCGCGCCGGCCTGACCCCTCGGTTATCGCACGAGCGAACCGCCTGTCGCAAGTGGATCGGTTGAAACAAGATATTCACACGACTGATTCAAGGTCATTCTGGGAGATCAACCTTCGGATTTAGTCGTCACCCTCAGCGCACACCCCACTGGTACGACTGTTTCCGCAGCTTGAGGTATACGAGCACCTCCGCGTTGCGCACGCCGGGCAGCGCGCGGATGCGGTTGGACGTCAGGTCGAGCAGCGCTTCGTCGTCGGCGCAGACCGCCTCGCACAGCACGTCGAAGCGGCCGGCGCAGAGCACCACGTAGTCGATCTCGTTCATCTCGGCGAGCGCGTCGGCGACCGGCTCGAGCGGACCGTCCACATTGATCGCCACCATCGCCTGCCGGAACAGCCCGACCTGCAAGGGATCCGACACCGCGACGATCTGGATGACCCCGGAGTCCGAGAGCCGCTGCACCCGCTGGCGGACTGCGGCCTCGGACAGCCCGACCGCCTTGCCGATCGTGGCGTACGCCCGCCGCCCGTCCTCCTGCAGCTGCGCGATGATCTGCTTGGAGATGTCGTCGATCACCGGCGGCGCCGGTCGGCTCGGGTTCGGTTCCTGGCTGCTCACCACGGGATCATCCCCTTCCCGGGCGAGCGCGGGCAAACCGGCGGCCACCGCGTCACCCGGCCCCGAATCGTCACTGAAAGCAACTGCGCTACCAGCGCCGACGACGGATTTAGTCGTCTTTGTGGCGTTGACAACACTGAATCAGTGCTGTTCCATCCGTCGAAAGATTTCGCCGCTGACGGAGGGACACCTCCCCATGCCCCCTAACCCGGCCCCCACCGAACCCAGTCTGTCCGGCGCCGCCGAAGCCACCGCGCCACCGGCCCGCCGCGGCCTCACCCGCTCGATCGGCGTCGGCGGGGGCACCCTGCTGACGCTCAGCTGCGTGACCCCCGCGTCCTCCCTGTTCGTCCTCGTGCCCCCGCTCTTCGCCCAGCTCGGCACCGGCACCGCGCTGGCCATCGCGCTCGCGGTCCTGCTGTGCGTCGGCATCGCCTTCTGCTACTCGGAACTCGGCACGCTCGTGCCGAGCGCCGGCGGCGAGTACGCCATGGTGACGACGGTGCTCAACCGGTTCGCCGGCTGGATCACCTTCGTGCTGTCGTTCATCGTGATCCTGGTGGTGCCGCCGATCATCGCGATCGGCGTGGCCGGCTACGTCAGCTCGATCGTGCAAGTCAGCCCGTCGGTGGCGGGCGCGGTCGTCATGCTCGCCTCCACCGTGATGGGCCTGCTGAACCTGCGCTCCAACGCCTGGCTCACCGGAGTCTTCCTGGCGATCGAGGTCGTCGCGATCGTCGTCGTCTCCGTGCTGGGCTTCGGCCACGTCAGCCGCTCGGCCGCAGTGCTGGTGAAGCCGAGCTTCGACGGCGTCAACGGCATCGGGCTGGTGGCGGTGATCGCCGGGCTCGCCGTGGCGCTGTTCGTGGTCCAGGGCTTCTCCACCGCCGTCTACCTCGCCGAGGAGATGCGCGAGCCGCACAAAACGGTGTCCCGCACGGTGTTCTGGACGCTCGGCATCAGCGCGCTGGTGATCCTCGTACCGGTCGTCGCGATCACGCTGGGCTTGCCCGACCTCGGCTCGCTCGGCGCGGTGGACATCACTGCGCTCGTGGTGGGCTGGAGCAATTCGACGTTCGGCACGATCATCAGCCTGTGCATCGCGGCGGCGATCGTGAACGCCGTGATCGTGATGGTCATCCAGAACTCGCGGGTGCTGTTCGCCTCCGGTCGCGACCAGGCCTGGCCTGAACCGGTCAACCGCGCGCTGAGCGTGGTGAGCGAACGGTTCGGCTCACCGTGGGTGGCGACGCTCGTGGTCGGCCTGTCCGAGGCGGTACTGTGCTTCGTCCCGGTGGAGACGCTCAGCGGGGTGACCGGAGTGGCCGTCGTCGCGCTGTACCTCGCGGTCGCGGCGACCGTGCTGGGCGCGCGCCGCGCGACGCACCGGAAGCCGCGGGTCTGGCGGATGCCCGGCTGGCCGGTGGTGCCGGTCGTCGTGGTGCTGGCGCTGGCGTACGTGCTCGTCGAGCAGAGCGCGCTCGACCTCGGCATCACGGCGGCAGTCCTCGTCGTGTCCGGCCTCTACTGGTTCGGCTACCTCCGCCGGCGCGCCGACCGCTGGCTCATCACCGTGCCGGGCATCTGAATCCCCAACAGGAAGGAATCCATGAACGACAAGCAGGTCTTCCGGAACTTCGTCGCGGGCGAGTACCGCGACGCGACGGACGGGCGCACACTCGACCTCATCGACCCGGTGACCGGGACGGTGTACGCGACCTCATCGCTGTCGAGCGAAGCGGACGTCGCCGCCGCCATCGAGGTCGCGGCCGAAGCGTTTGAGACCTGGCGCGACACCACACCAGCCGAGCGGCAGCTCGCGTTGCTGCGGATCGCCGACGCGATGGAGTCGCGGGCCGAGGAGTTCGTCGCGGTCGAGTCCGCGAACACCGGCAAACCGCTCGCCGTGACCCGCACGGAGGAGCTGCCCATGGGCGTCGACCACGTGCGGTTCTTCGCCGGCGCGGCGCGGGTGCTCGAAGGCCGCGCGGCCGGGGAGTACATGGAGGGGTTCACGTCGTTCATCCGCCGTGAGCCGGTGGGTGTCTGCGCTCAGGTGACGCCGTGGAATTACCCGCTGTTGATGGCGATCTGGAAGATCGCGCCCGCGTTGGCGGCGGGAAACACGATCGTGCTCAAACCGTCCGACACCACACCCGCGTCGACACTGCTGCTCGCCGAGGTGTGCGCGGAGTTCCTGCCGCCCGGCGTGTTCAACGTCGTCTGCGGCGACCGCGACACCGGGCGAGCGCTGGTGTCGCACCCGCGGCCGGACATGGTGGCGATCACCGGCTCGGTGCGCGCGGGCATGGAGGTGGCGGGCGCGGCGGCGGCCGACGTCAAGCGCGTGCACCTGGAGCTGGGCGGCAAGGCGCCGGTGGTGGTGTTCGCGGACGCCGACCTCGCCGTGGCCGCGGAGGCCATCGCGGCGGCGGGCTACTTCAACGCCGGCCAGGACTGCACGGCCGCGACCCGGGTGCTCGTCCACGCGGACGTGCACGACGAGTTCGTTGCGGCACTCGCCGCCCAGGCCGCCGCGACGAAAACCGGCCTGCCGGACGACCCCGGCTCGGCGTACGGACCGCTCAACAACGCGGGGCAGCTCGCCCGGGTGGCGGGTTTCATCAACCGGCTGCCGGAGCACGCCGTCGTCGCCCACGGCGGGGAGCAGCTCGGCGACCGCGGCTTCTTCTACGCCCCCACGGTGGTCGCCGGTCTCCGCCCGGATGACGAGATCGTCCGCGACGAGGTGTTCGGCCCCGTCATCACCGTGCAGCCGTTCACGACTGAGGACGAAGCCGTGCAGCTGGCCAACGCCACCGACTACGGTCTGGCGTCTTCGGTCTGGACCCGCGACCACGCCCGCGCGATGCGCCTGACCCGCCGGCTGGACTTCGGCTGCGTGTGGGTGAACGCGCACATCCCGATCGTCTCGGAGATGCCGCACGGCGGGTTCAAGAAGTCCGGCTACGGCAAGGACCTCGGGATGTACGGCTTCGAGGACTACACGCGGGTGAAGCACGTGATGACGGCGCTGGGCTGACTCACCAACCCGGCGCCAGGCCCAGCAGCTCGGCGGTCCGGTCCCACAGCGCGCGTTCACGCTCGGGATCGGCCCCGCTGGGCACCTTCACCCGGCCCCGCGTGAAGTAGGCACCGGCCGGCAGATCCGGCGCAGAAGCCAGGTGCAGCAACGGTTCCGCACCCTCGTCGGCCGTCTTGAGAACCCGGCGGCCGAGCGGCGAGCGGACGGCCGACGCCAAGAAGCCGCCTTCCCGGAAGAGGTCGGTGACCACCCCGCCAGGGTGGAAGCTGACGGCCGTCACCGGGGCGCGGCGAGCCAGCTCACGGGTGAAGAGGATGTTCGCCAGCTTCGAGGTGCCGTAGCGACGAAAGGAGTTGTAGCGGACTTCGGAGGCGTCGAGGTCGAGGCGGCCGAGCCCATGCGCGTTACTGGCGGTGGAAATCACCCGGGCGCCGGTGAGCGAGCCGGCCAGCAGGCGGGTGAGCAAGTAGGGAGCGAGATAGTTGACCTGGATGGTCAGCTCGTGCCCGTCGACGGTGACGGCGCGCTCGCCGAACTGGCCCCCGGCGTTGTTGGCAAGCACGTCGATGGCCGGGTAACGCTCGCCGAGGGTGGCGGCGAGCGCGCGAACGTCGTCGAGCTTCGCGAAGTCCGCCGTGAACGGCTCACCGCCGGCCTCCCGCGCGACGGCCGCCGTCTTCTCCGGCGAACGGCCCACGACGGCGACCTCGGCGCCCAGCTCGGCGAACCGCCGGGCGGCCGCCGCGCCGATTCCCGCGCTGGCCCCGGTGATGACAACGGTCGGCATGGTTCAGTCCTCCAGACGGCAGGCGGGCCGGGTGGCCCGGCCCCGCGATCAGCGCGGTGCGCTGGTCAGCCTGCCACCTATCGTGACTTCCCTGAAGGTGACTTTGGCCCGGCCCAGGGCACGCCGGACCGGCCGGCCATCGACGTGACGGGTCGACCATCTGGCCGTCCACGCGGACGGCGGCGCCCGCACTGTCCTCGAGGCCGCGACACACCTTGCCGCCGAAACCCAGATGACGGACGCGGCTCGCGACGGCCGTCTCGGCGAGGTCGTCGAGATTCGTGATCACGCCGTCGATCGGTGTTATTTCGTTGGCACTAAAGACTTCCTGCATACTTGGACGGCGCCGCGAGTCTATCCGATCGAGTGATGCATCGAACGTATGTTCTAGGTACCGTGAGGATATGGATACCACAGAGCAGGTGCTGGAGTGGCGGCTTTCCGACGAAGAGCTGACCGCTGAACTTATTACTGCGGAGCGGGAGTCGTGTCGTGCGCATGCGCGGATGTTGGCGGTGGTGGGCGAGATAGAGCGACGCGGTCTGGCGGCAGACAAGGGTTTCCGCAGCACTCAGGCGATGCTGGTGCGGTCGCTGCGGGTCTCGTGGAAGGAAGCGCGGGCGCGCGTCGGGCAGGCGACGGCGGTGATGCCGATGGCTCGGGGCGCACTGGCCGCCGGTGAGATCAACTCCGAGCATGCGGGCGAGATCGCGCATGTCCTCGCACAGACCCCGGATTCGGTGCCACCGGAGGAATCGGCGGGAAATGAGGCCGTATTGGTGGTGCTGGCCCGCCAGACGCGACCGTCGGCTGTGCGAAGAGCCGGGAAGGGGATACAGGACCGCCGGGTGGATTCCTCCCGCGTGGCTGAATCCGGAACGAAGACCGATCCGCAGCACCGTCCACGACCGACCCCGCACCCGCGACACCCGACGGCGCGGCCCACTACGGGGAACCTTCAGACGGCATTCGGTCCACATCAGACACATCGGTCCTCGAAGCCGCCAGAGTGGCGGGCCGGGGCAAGGCGGGTAACGGCTCGGCTGCGCACTCCGCTCAAGAGATACGTCCTAGGCGGCGGCCGGCATCGGCGTGCCGAGCGAGGCGGTGACGCGCATGACGAACTCGGCGTTGGACCTGGTGCCGCGCACCTGGTCGAGGAACTGCTCGGCGGCGCGCTTGGCGTCCTGTCCGGACAGCGCCCGGCGCACCTCGCCCATCACCGTCAGCTCGGGGCCGGAGACGAGCAGCTCGTCGCGGCGGGTGCCGGAGGCGAAGATGTCGACGGCGGGGAACACGCGCTGGTCGGCGAGGACACGGTCGAGCCGCACCTCGGAGTTGCCGGTGCTCTTCAACTCCTCGAAGAACACAGTGTCGGCCAGCGAGCCGGTGCCGACGAGCGCGGTCGCGACGACGGTGAGCGAGCCGCCGCCCTCGATGTTCCGCGCGGCGCCGAGGATGCGCTTCATCGGCTGCAGCGCGCCGGCGTCGACACCTCCGGAGAGGATGCGGCCGGACGGGCGGCTCGCCAGGTTGTAGGCGCGGCCGAGGCGGGTCAGCGAGTCGAGCAGGAGCACGACGTCACGGCCGCTCTCCACCAGCCGCTTCGCCCGCTCGACGGCCAGCTCGGCGACGGTGACGTGCTCGGCCGGCGGCCGGTCGAACGTGGACGCGACCACCTCGCCGCGCACGGAGCGCTGCATGTCGGTGACCTCCTCCGGCCGTTCGTCGGCGAGCAGCACCATCAGGTGCGCCTCGGGGTGGTTGGTGGCGACGGCCTGCGCGATCGCCTGCAGCACCGAGGTCTTCCCGGTCCGCGGCGGCGCGACGATCAGCGCGCGCTGCCCCTTCCCGATCGGCGCGACGAGGTCGAGCACGCGGGTGGTCAGCTGGTGGCGGCTGGTTTCGAGGACGAGCCGCTCGTCCGGGTGCACCGGGGTGAGATTCGCGAACTCGGGCCTCGACCCGCCGGGCTTCTCCCCGTTGACCGAGGTGATGGTGTCACCGTCGCCGACGATCTCGTCGCCGCGGCGCAGGCCGTACTTGCGCACGAGTCCGAAGGGGACGGTGGTGCCGCCCGGGCCGTAGCCGAGGGTGGCCTTGTTGGCGTGGATATCAAGAATTCCGTGGTATGACATGGTTTTCTCCCAATGAGAAAGGAACGATCGACGCGTGGCGCGGATCGTGTGATGGTGAACGAAGAAGGCTCTGGAAGAACCGGACTTCGGAGAAACTCCTCCGGGCGGCGGGTGGGCCGACATCCATGAGGATCGTGGCTGAGTGTAGCGCACTCGGGGCGACAGCCACAACACCCTTGTTTGGGCTAGACTCGCGGACGAGCGAAAGGGGGCTGCCGGATGGACACATTGCTGGACCTCGCCTTCCCGGCACTGATGAGCCCCGCGGGCCTGGTGGCCTTCGCCTCCGTGGTGGCGGCCGGACTGCTGGTCGTCCTCGTGGTGGGCTACGCGAACCGGGGCGAGCTGTCCTTGTGGGCCATCCCGGTGCGAAGCCGCTTCACGGCCCTGAACCAGCGCGCCCGCCGCGCGGCCTTCCTGCGGCTGCGCGATCCCTCCGCGCCCGGCCGGTGCAGGCCGCGGGCACCCGGACTGCCCAGCTCGGCTGCGTAGTTCCGCGGAAGCAGCTCTTTTCCTTACCCGCCAACACTTGACCGGACCTGTCACGGCGTCGTAGCGTGCGGTATCTCTGCCACGCCGAAGCCTGGCATGTCCCGCCACGACGTTGTAGCGCGGCGGTATATCCGCTACGCCAACGCCTGGCAAGTCCTGTCACGACGTTGCAGCGTGCGGTTTTGCCCCCACGTCGATGCCTGACAACCCTGTCACGGTGGTCGCGACGCGCGGATTTTCCTTCCACGCCAACGCTTGACGACCCCGTGACTGCGGTCGTGGGCGAGTGGCGTGACACGCCCTCCGCGGGTTTCCTTGCAACGCAGCCGATTCCGCCTGCCCGAAATCCTTCTCACTCAAGCGGAGTCCGACCCATGCCCGGTTTTCTCGACGTGCCCGTCGCGGGTGCGTACCACCTCGTCCACTGGCTTGTCTCACTCACCACCCCCGTCGCCGGGTCGTTCGCGGTGGTGCTGGCGATCGTGGGGTTCACGGTCGCCGTGCGGCTCGCGTTGCACCCGTTCGCCAGGGCGGCGGTGCGGGGCGAGCGCGCCCGGACCGCGTTGATGCCCGAGATCCGCAAGCTGCAGGAGAAACACCGCGGGAACCGCGAAAAGCTCGCGGCCGAGATGACCAAACTGCAGCAGGAGTCCGGCACGTCCATGTTCGTCGGGTGCCTGCCGATGGTGGCGCAGCTGCCGTTCTTCTGGGTGATGTACCACCTGTTCAGCACCGCGGTCATCGCCGGCACACCCAACGCGCTGCTCACGGCCGCACTGTTCGGCGTCCCCTTCGGGGCGCACGGGCTGGCGGCGGCACCGGTGGTCTTCGTGGTGGCCGGCGCGCTCGTCGTGGTCGCCTGGCTGTCCATCCGCTGGCAGGACCGCCAACGCGATCTCACCGCCCCTGGCGCCAAGCTTCTGCGCCTCCTGCCCTATGGAACAGTCCTGGTCACCCTTTTTGTTCCCGTCGCCGCCTCGCTCTACGTACTGACCACCACCACGTGGACCGTCGCGGAGCGGGCGCTGCTGCGGCGACGTGCTGATTCGCCGGTCGGCTAGGGTGCCCGCGACCACCGCCACGAACCGACCGGAGGATCGGCCGCCGTGTTCCTCGAAGTGAGCTGGACCGACCCCGGCACGGGCTGCCGCGGGTACCTCGTCATCGACCGGCTGGTGCGCGGCGTCGCCAGCGGCGGCCTGCGCATGCGGCCCGGCTGCACGCCGGCCGAAGTCCGCGGGCTCGCCGAGGGCATGACCCGCAAGGAGGCCCTCAACTACCAGCCGGACGACCGTTACCTCCCGCTCGGCGGCGCCAAGGGCGGCATCGACTTCGACCCGTACGACCCGCGGGCCCGGGACGTGCTCAAGCGTTACCTCGACGCCATGCGGCCGCTGATCGAGCGCTACTGGACCATGGGCGAGGACCTCGGCGTCCGCCAGGACGTGATCGACGAAGTGCTCGCCGAGCTGGGCCTGAGCAGCTCCGTCGTGGCGATCTACCCGCTGCTCGACGACCCGGCCGCCGCGATGGCCCGGCTCGCCGCGGCGTTCCGGGTCCGGGTGGCGGGCCTCGGGCTCGACGAGCTGGTCGGCGGCCTCGGCGTCGCGGAGGCCGCGCTGACCGGGCTGGACCGCCTCGGCCTCGACCGCCGGGAGAGCCGCGCGGTCGTGCAGGGCTTCGGTTCGATGGGCGGCGCCACGGCGCGGTTCCTCGCCGAGGCCGGGGTGCGGGTGGTCGCCGTCGCGGACCGGCACGGGCTGGTCGCCAACCCGGCCGGGCTCGACGTCGAGCACCTGCTGGCGCACCGGGACCGCTTCGGCGTGATCGACCGCGACCGCCTGCGGCCGGGCGACACGACGGGCCCGGCCGACGGCTGGCTCACCGTGCCCGCCGAGGTGCTCGTCCCGGCCGCCGTCTCGTACTGCATCGACGTCGAGAACGAATCCGCCATCACGGCGAGGCTCGTGGTGGAGGCCGCAAACCTGCCCGTGACGGCGGAGGCCGAAGCCCGCCTCGCCGCGCGCGGCATCCCCGTGATCCCGGACTTCGTGGCCAACTCGGCGACCAACTCCTGGTGGTGGTGGACGCTTTTCGGCGACATCGGCCCGGACGCCGGCGAGGCGTTCACCAAGGTCCGCACCCGCCTGCGCGATCTGGTCGAACCGCTGTTCGTCCACTCCGGACAGACTGGTGGCACCCTTCGCGAGGCGGCACAACAACTCTGCGACACCCACCTCGCAGCCATCGAAGCCCGGTTCGGCGACGCGCCCGTCAGCTCCTGAAGAACTCCCGCAGCTCTTGCGCCACCCGAGCCGGATCGCCGTCGTCCGAAGGAGCCGAGTGGTCGAGGCGGGGGAAGGTGACGCGGTGGGCGTGCGGCAGCACCGCCGCCAGCTCGTCCAGCGCGCCTTTCAGGTACGCCGGGGACTTCCCGCCGCCGAGCAGCAGCACCTCGGCCGGAACCGCGGCGTAGTCCCGCTGCGTGTCGGCCAGCTCGCGGACCAGGGCGAGGTCGAAGTGCTGCGTCGGCACGAGGGCGGCGATCGGCACGTCGCCCTCCGCCGTCCGCTGCAGGCGCAGCGCGAGGGCCATCATCGGTGCGAGCACGAACCGCGGGACCCGGCTGAACAGCGGGTCGACGTCCATCCCCTTCAACGCCGTGGCGAGCGCGGCCGGCACCCGGCCCGCGGCGATCTCGCGATCGAACCGCGCCAGCCACTCCATGGGCATCGAACCCCGCACCGACAACGGCGGCTCGTACAGCGCGATCCGCTTCGGCGCAGGAGTCTCCAGCGCCGTGCGCAGCGTGACGAGCGCGCCCGAGCTGAGCCCGAACACCTGCGCCGCACCAGTTTCTGTGAGCAGTGCCTGAACGTCCTCGACCTCGCGCGCCACCCCGTAGTCCGGCCCGTGCGGCCCGCTGGCCCCGCGCCCGCGACGATCGGGGACGTACACGGTGAAGTCGCCGGACAGACCTTCGGCCAGCTTCATCATGCTCTGCGCGGCCAGCATCCCGCCGTGCAGCACGACCAGCCCGGGACCGCCGCCCAGCTCGCGGTACCCGAGCACGGTGCCGTCGGCCGAGCGGACGGAGCCCCTGCGGTACGGCACCGGTGTCATGCCCGGACGCTACCTTACCCGGAACATCGTTCGCAATAATCCTCAGCCACGCCGCAGTCCGGGCGGCAGCCGCAGCTCGGTGACGGTCCCGGCCGCGTCGATCGCGACGTCCAGGGTTCCGCCGGCGAGCGGCAGGCCGGTCACCCGCAGCGCGCCCACCGGGCTGGGCCGCGGCGGGTCGACGGTCACCGTGCCCGCCGGGACGTCCGCCCGCAGGCCGAGGAAGGTGGCCAGCAGGGTCACCGCCGCGGCCGCGGACCAGGCCTGCGGCCGGCACGACGCGGGGTACGGCAGCGGCGCCTCGACGTCGCCGGGCCCGTAACCCGCGAACAGCTCCGGCATCCGGTTGCCGAACGCGCCCGCCGCGCGGACCAGCTGCATGCCCAGCTCCGCGGCGCGCGCGGACTGCCCGGACTCGCTCAGCGCGCGCACCACCACGGCCGTGTCGTGCGGCCACACCGAACCGCAGTGGTAGCTCAACGGCGAGAAGCCGCCGGCCGTCGACGCCATGGTGCGCAGCCCGAACCCCGGGGCCAGCGCCGGCCCGAGCAGCAGCGCGCCGATTTCCTCGCCCTCGGCCGCGTCGACCAGCCCGGTGCCGAGCAGGTGGCCGATGTTGCTGGTCAGCGAGTCCACCGGCCGCTTTTCACCGTCCAGCGCCAGCGCGGGGAAGCGACCCTCCGAAGTGGACACCCAGAAGGTGGAGCGGAACCGCGCCCGCAGCGCCGAAGCCCAGCCCACCAGCCCGTCGGCCGGCTCCCCCAGCGCGGACAGCAGCTCGGCCGCCCGCACCACGGCCTCGTGCTGGTAGCCCTGCACCTCGGCGAGCGCGACGGGCGGCGCGGCCTGCGTGCCGTCGGCGAACCGCACCGCGTCGCCGGAGTCCTTCCAGCCCTGGTTGGCCAGGCCGCGGCCGGTTTCGTCGAGGTATTCGGCGAAGCCGTCGCCATCGGTGTCGGCGAGCCCGGTGATCCAGAACAGCGCGGCGCGCAGGTTCGGCAGCAGCGCGCGGACCTCGTCCTCCGGCAGCCCCCAGCGCCACGCGTCGTGCAGCAGGCAGACCCACAGCGCAGTCGCGTCGATGGTGCCGTAATACCGCGCGGGCAACGACATCCCGTTCACCTCGAAGTCGGCCCGGCGCAGTTCGTGCAGGATCTTGCCGGGCATCTCGCCGGTCGCGGGGTCGTTCCGCTCGCCCTGGGCCCGCGCGAGCGTGCGCAGGGTGCCGCCGGCCAGCTCCACCGAAAACGGCAGCGCGAGCCGGGCCGCCCACAGGCTGTCGCGGCCGAACAGGGTGAGGAACCACGGCGCGCCCGCGCCGGCGAACACGTCCTCGGGGTGCTCGCGCTCCGCCAGCAGCAGCCCGTCGAGGTCGGTCAGCGAGCGGTTCAGCAGCGCGGTGAATCGCCGGTCGTCGGCCTGGACCACCGGCGCCGCGAGCAGCGTGGCGGTGCCGGGCACGAACAGCGAGTCCGGGTCGGCCGCGCTCAGCGTCCAGCGCAGCCGGACGGTCCCGGCCACCCGCACTCGCCAGCGCAGCCGCACCCGGTCACCGTCCACAGTGGTCTCGGCGTCCGTGGTGACGGTGGCCGTCACCGAGCCGGACGTCCAGCGGATCCCGCCGTCCACCGGGGCCGGCACCACCCGGGCCGCGCGGCCGCCGGACTTGATCACCTCGATCGCCGCGAAGTCCGCGGCCAGCACCAGCTCGACCACGCACTCCGCCGGCCGGGCGGCGCGGGAGACCAGCTCCAGCTCCTCCGTCATCCCGGTCGCGGTGACCCGGCGGCGGCGGCGCAGCCACACGGTCGGGTCCGGGCCGGGGTCGCCGAGATGGCGCAGCAACCCGGTGAAGCTCGCCTGGGCGGCCGACGGCTCCTCGGCGCCGATCGGCACCGGCTCGTGCCCGTCGACCGTGAGCACGGCCTCGCTGAGCAAGCGCAGGTCACCGTGCAGCAGGCCCTGGGTCCCGTCGCCGCGGACCTGGCCGTCGCGGCCGGAGAAGACGACGGTCGGCGCTCGCAGGGCGATCGCGAGGTCGTGGAGCAGCGGCTGCATGGGGACGTCCTCCGGTGGGGTTGGGTGCTTCGATTTGATCGATCAAACCGGTCCCGTGTCAAGTTCCGGGGAGGTCTTGACAGGTCAGTGTCCAACGTTCAGAGTAGCCGCCAGGTTGAACGTTCAAATCGGCAAAGACACAGGCGAACGGGAGTCGGCATGACGCAGCGGGCGACGCTGAACTCGGTCGCGGAGGCCGCCGCCGTCTCGCGCCAGACGGTGTCGAACGTGATCAACTCCCCCGAGGTGGTCAGCCCGGAGACCCGCGAACGGGTACTCGAGGCGATCCAGCGCCTCGGCTATCGCCCGCACACCGCCGCGCGGCAGCTGCGCACCACGCGTTCGCAGATCATCGGGCTGCGCATCGCGCCGGTCGGCAACGGCGTCAGCGGTGTGGTCCTCGACCAGTTCCTGCACTCGCTCACGGCCACCGCCGAGGAGTACGACCACCGGATCATGCTCTTCACCGCGACCGACGACGAGTCCGAGACGCGCGCGTACGCCGATCTCATCGCCTCCGTCGGTGTCGACGCCTTCGTGCTCACCCACACCCACCACCACGACCTCCGCACGCGCTGGCTGCGCGAGCGCGAGCTGCCGTTCGTCACCTTCGGCCGGCCGTGGGGCTCCGAGCAGGAACACCCGTGGGTCGACGTCGACGGCGCGCGCGGCACGCGGCTGGCCACGGACCACCTGGTGCGCCAAGGCCATCGCCGGATCGCGTTCGTCGGCTGGCCCGCGGGCTCCGAGACCGGCGACGACCGGCGCGCGGGCTGGGCAGCCGGGCTGGCCGAGGCGGGCATCGCCGAACGGCCCGAGGTAGCGGTGTTCGACGGTGTCGAAGGCGGCCGCTCGGCCGCCGCGCGCCTGCTCGACGAGCCACTCGCGCCCACCGCGTTCGTCTGCGCCAGCGACTCGCTCGCCCTCGGTGTGGTCGGCGAGCTGCGCGACCGCGGCCTGCGGCTGGGCGCCGACGCGTCCGTGATCGGCTTCGACGACACCCCGACCGCGGCGGTGCTGGGGCTGAGCAGCGTGGCGCAGCCGATCGCCGAGGTCGCCGCCGAATGCGTCCGCCAGCTGCGCGTGATGCTGCGCGGCGAGGCCAGCCCCGCGTCGGCGCTGCTGGCCCCGCGGCTGGTCCTGCGCACGACCTGACTTCCCCACCCCATCTGCACGATCAAGGAGGATCGATGCGTCACACGCTCTCCCGCACGGCCGGTGCCGTCACCGCGACCGGGCTGCTGCTCACGCTTTCCGCGTGCGGCGGCGGGTTCGCCGACTCGACGACGCCCGCGACCCAGCAGTCCGGTCCCGCCACGCTCAAGCTCATGATCGCCTCCAGCGGCGGCGCCGAGCTGAAGGCCATGCAGGATGCCGCGGCCAAGTGGAGCGCGGCCAGCGGCGGTTCCCAGGCCGAGGTGATCGCCGCGAACGACCTGCCGCAGCAGCTCAGCCAGGGCTTCGCCGCGGGCAGCCCGCCGGACGTGTTCGCCGTGGACGCCACCAAGTTCGAGGGCTACGCCGACGAGATGCTGCCCTACGGCGATTCGGTGTCCTACAAGGACGATCTCTACCCGACGCTGCGCACCACGTTCACCAAGAACGGCAAGCTCTACTGCGTCCCCAAGGACTTCTCCACATTGGCGCTGGGCATCAACACCGACGCCTGGGCCGCCGCGGGCCTCACCGACAACGACGTGCCGAAGAACTGGGACCAGCTGAAGGCCGTCGCGCAGAAGCTCACCACGGACGGCCGCGCCGGGCTCGTCTTCAACAACACCCGTGACCGCGTCGGCGCGTTCCTGGTGCAAGCCGGCGGCTGGCCGCTCGACGCCGACCAGAAGAAGGCCACCGCCGACACCCCGCAGAACCTCCAGGCCCTCACCTACGTGCGCGACCTGCTGTCCTCGGGTGTCGCGAAGTACCCGAAGCAGCTCGGCGCGGGCGACTCCGGCGAGGCGTTCGGCCAGGGCAAGGCCGCGATGAGCATCGACGGCAACTGGATGGTCGGCGGGCTGGCCAAGGACCACCCGGACCTGAAGTACCGCGTGGTGCCGCTGCCCGCGGGACCGGCCGGGCCGGGCACGCTCTCGTTCACGCAGTGCTGGGGCATCGCCGCGAAGAGCAAGTTCCAGGCGCAGGCCAAGCAGCTCGTCGACGCGCTGATGGAGCCGCAGCAGGAGCTGGCGTTCGCGAAGACGTTCGGCGTGATGCCCTCGCGGCAGTCCGTGCGCACGCAGTACCAGCAGGACTTCCCGCAGCAGACGGCCTTCCTGTCCGGCGCCGAGTCGGCGCACGGGCCGGTGACGCTGACCAAGATGGACCCGGTGCTGACCGACTTCGACGCCCAGATCCAGCAGCTGCCCGGCGCGGACCCCAAGCAGATCCTCACGCAGCTGCAGACCAACACCACCGCCGCGCTGGGCCAGTGAGCGCGCGCACCACAGCTCCCGCCCCCGCCGCGTCCCCATCCCCCTCGCGGCGGGGGCGGGCACCCAGGCGGAGCCCGCTCCGTCGCGAAGGCCGGGCCGGCTGGCTGTTCCTCGCCCCCACGCTGGTGATCCTCGGCCTGTTCATGGTGGTGCCGATCCTGATGGCGCTGTGGGTGAGCGTGAGCGACTGGACCGGCAACGGCAGCCCGCTGTCCTCGCGGGTGCACTTCGTCGGCGCGGACAACTACGCCGCGCTGCTCACCGACCCGGGGCTCACCCAGCAGAACTTCGCCACGAGTGTGCGCAACAACGCCTACTTCGTGCTGTTCGTGGTGCCGCTGCAGACGGCGCTGGCGCTGCTGCTCGCCATGATGCTGAACCAGCGCCGGCTCAAGGGCAAGCAGTTCTTCCGGACCGCGTTCTACTTCCCGACCGTGACCAGCTCGGTCGCGATCTCGGTGGTGTTCCTGTTCCTCTTCTCCAGCACGGGAACGGTGAACGCCGCGCTGGGGCTGTTCGGAGTGAACGGTCCCAGCTGGTTCGCCGACCCGCGCGGGATCTTCCAGCTCCTCCTGCACGGGCTCGGGGTGACGAACCCGCCGCAGGCGCTGGCGGCCAACAGCTTCATGGGCTTGTCCTGGTGGGACTGGCTTTCCGGGCCCAGTGTGGCGATGTGCTCGATCATCGTGCTCGTGGTGTGGACCTCGACCGGCGGGTTCATGCTGATGTTCTACGCGGCCCTGCAGAACCTGCCGCCGAGTGTGGACGAGGCCGCGCTGATCGACGGCGCCGGGCCGTGGCAGCGGTTCTGGCGAGTGACGCTCCCGCAGCTGCGGCCGACGCTGTTCCTCGTGCTCACCCTCGGCCTGATCGGCACCTGGCAGGTGTTCGACCAGGTGTACGTGCTCAGCCGCGGCGAGCCGGCGAAGACCACGCTCACGCCGGCCTACCTGTCCTACTCGACGTCGTTCATCGGCAAGGAGTGGGGGCAGGGCTCGGCGATCGCGTTCCTGCTGTTCGTGGTCATCGTGCTGTTCACGCTGGGGCAGCGCTGGTTGTTGCGGGAGAAGGGCGAATGAGGCAACGCAGGTCGCTGCGCTGGGCGGGCTACGCCGTGCTCGCCGTGGTCGCGGCCGTCTACATCTACCCCTTCCTGATCCAGCTCGGCACGGCGTTCAAGACCGACGCCGACGCCACGGCCCACCCGCTCACCCCCTGGCCGCACGAGTGGTCCGTGGCGGTGTTCGGCGCGCTCGCCCAGCAGGACTTCCCGCGCTGGGCGATGAACTCCGTGATCGTCTCGGTCTCGGTGACGGTCGGCCGGGTGGTGTTCGACTCGCTGGCCGGCTACGCGCTCGCGCGGCTGCGGTTCCGCGGCCGGACGACGGTGTTCGGCGCCGTCCTGGCCGTGCTCGCCGTGCCGAGCGTGGTGCTGCTGATCCCCAAGTTCCTGGTGCTGAACCAGTTCGGCATGTACGACACCTACGCGGCGATGATCGTGCCGCTGCTGGTCGACGCCACCGGCGTGTTCATCATGAAGCAGTTCTTCGAGACGGTGCCGGTGAGCGTGGAGGAGGCCGCCCGGATCGACGGCGCCGGACCGTTGCGCACGTTCTGGTCCGTGGTGCTGCCGATGTCGCGCCCGGCGCTGATCACGCTGACCATCCTTTCGTTCCAAGGTTCCTGGAACGAGCTGCCGCACTTCATCGTCTCGCGGCAGGACCCGGCACTGAACACGCTGACCTCGGGCGTGGCCACGCTGGTGTCCGGTCAGCTCGGGCAGGGCAACCAGTTCCCGTTGAAACTGGCCGCCGCATTGTTGATGACGCTGCCGGTGGCGGTGGTGTACTTCATCTTTTCGAAGCGCTTCACTCGCGGCACTTACGAGGGTGTCGACAAGTAGTCACCTTTCCGGCCCAAGAGTCCACTGTGGACAGATTTGGCGCCGAAGCTGCCGGATTGAGGGTTTCGCCCGATCGAGTGATGAACGTACGTTCGATTGCGCGGTAACGTGGAGGAGTGAGCACTACTGAAGACACCCGCGAAGCGTGGCAGCGTCCCGACGAGGACCTGACCACGGATTTGCTGGCATGCGAGGAAAGACTCCGTCGAGGTTACGCGGAAATGCTCGGTCTCGTCGGCGAGATCGAGCGTCGGGGATCGGCCCGGGCGCTCGGCTATACCGACACTGCCGTGATGCTGCGCGAAACGTTGCGCGTCTCGGCCCGTGAGGCCGTCATCCGGGTCGCCCACGCGCAAGCGACGATGCCGTCCGCATCATCCACCGGCGCACCCTGGCCCGGACCGTTGGCGGCGACCGGAAACGCGTTGGCCGGCGGGCTGATCAACCGGGAACACGTGCAGTTGATCGTGGCCCTCTTCCAAGGTTGTCCTGATGCGATCAACGCCGGCCAACGGACCACGGACGAAGCCGCCCTGCTCGCCCTGGCCGCGCAGGCGGCCCCGGAAGCACTCCGGACCGCCGGTCGGCGGCTGGCCGCCTACTGGGACCTGGACAGCACTCCGCCGGCTGATCACCAGCGGCGCGAGCTGCATCCGGTACGGCGGCTGGATATCACCCACCGCCGTGACGGCAGTGCCAGGTTCGCCGGCGAACTGGACCCCGATACCACCGCCATCCTGGACGGCCTTCTCGGCCCCTTGGCCAAACCCCGTACCGATCCTGGCACGGGCGGCCCCGACCCACGCACCGCGGCCGAACGTCGCGGTGACGCTTTGGCTGACATCATCGGCCTCGCCGCCCGCTGCGATGACCTTTCCGTGCAAGGTGGGGAGCGGGCGGTGATGATCGTGACCGTCACACTGGCCGAACTCGAGGGCCGTCTGGCCGACGCACTGGTGACCGTTCCCGGGCTTTGCAGTGTGGACGAGCTCCGCCGGTATGCGTGCGAAGCGAAGGTGGTACCGGCCGTGTTCGGCACAGACGGTCAGCCACTGCATCTCGGCCGTTCCGCGCGGCTGGCCAGCCCGGCTCAACGACACGCACTCGCCTTGCGGGACAAAGGATGCGCCCACCCGGGATGTGACCGCGGACCGAAATGGTGCACCGCGCACCACCTGATCCCGTGGGAGCGGGGTGGATCTACCGACCTGGACAACCTGGTCCTGCTCTGCCCCCGTCACCACCGGCAGACCCACCACGGCGGCTGGACCGTCCGAATGCGCGATGGAATACCCGAGTTCCTACCACCCGCCTGGCTCGACCCTGACCGTACGCCGCGGCGCAACCACGTCCACGACACCGCACCACGACATCATCAGCGCACCCGGCACCGGCAGACACGGCACCGTGACTTCCATTATGGACGGACGAACGCGTCCGCCCGGGAGGGCGCCACAACGACACAATGACCACCCCGCAGCTTCGGAGCACTACTGCGACTTCGACATCTCCAGCGACAGCGGCTTCCCGGTCTCCAGCAAGGACTTGAGGTTCGACAGCACCGCCGCCCAGCCGCCGGAGACGTCGCGGTGGGCCTTGGCGTCGGCGAGGTCGGTGTGGGTCACGGTGAGGCGCACGACGCCCTGGTACGGCTGGATGTCGAAGGCCGCGCGGGAGGGCTGCTGGTCCTCCGGCCCGTTCGGGTCGTACCAGGTGGTGACGAGCCGCTTCGGCGGCACGCTCTCGATCACCTCGCCCTTGACGTCGGCGACGCCCGATCCGTCAAGGCGCACGTGGGCCCAGTTCGAACCCTCCTGCCAGTCGGATTCGTTGCGGTGGCCCCAGTACTGCGCGGTGATGTCCGCGTCGGTAAGCGCTTCCCAGACCTTCTCCGGCGTGCTCTCGATGTAGGTGACGTAGACGAAACTCGGCTTGTCGCTCATGTTTTCCTCTGCTCGGCGTTTGACGGCGCTCAGTGCGTGCAGCCGGGGGCGTTCGAACTTCCCGACCCACCGCTCCTGCATCTCGTGCAGCGGCACGGGGTTCAGGTAGTGCAGCTTCTCCCGGCCACGGCGGACCGTGCTGACCAGGTTCGCCGCTTCGAGGACGGCGAGGTGCTGCGTCGCCGACTGGCGCGTCATGTCCACGCGCCGGCACAGCTCGTTCAGCGTCAGGCCGTTGTCCTCGTGCAGCTGGTCGAGCAGGTAGCGCCGGGTCGGGTCGGCCAGCGCCTTGAAGACTTTGTCCAGCTCCGGTTGCACACACACAGTAAGGCAGTCAAATGCCTGCATGTCAAGTCCTCGGGTTACCGACCTGGTGAAACGGCCTTCAGTTCCGCGCTACCGCGACGCGCGGTCGATGCGGGCGACCACCTTGTCGGAGCTCTGACGCAACGCGTGCAACTCTTCCGATCCTGGCGACTACCGCGCCCGCGGCCTCGACCAGCCCTACTCACCTACGACTACGTCCTGCGCCTCGAGTGAAAGAGGCCACGGTCCGGCCACCGCATCTACGCAACTCTTACGGACGCAGAGCCTGCACACGCTGAAGTAGGTTCGGTTCATGCGAATTCTCTTCAGCGCCACCCCCGCATACGGCCACGTTCTGCCGTTGGGCTCGTTGATGCGGGCCGCGGTCGAGGCCGGGCACGCCGTCGCGCTGGCGACCAGCGCCGGTGCGCGGGACACGGTCGGCCCGGAGCTCCCCGAAGAAGTGGAGTTCCTGGCCGCGGGGGTCATGCCGATGGAGTTCTCCCTGGACGCGGCCAGCCGCACCGGCGCGGACCCGTTCCACCCAGGGCCCGAGCTGATCGGGGAGATCTTCGGTGGCTCCCGCGTGGCCCTCGGCGGCGCTGAAACGATCAGCCTCGCCCGCGAGTGGGCGCCCGACCTGATCGTGGCCGAAATCTTCGACGCGATCGGCCCGATGGTCGCGGCGGCGCTCAGCATTCCTTGGTACCAGGTCGGTTTCGGGCCCGCGACGCCCGCGGTGATCACCGAAATCGAGCGCGTCGCGGCTTCGCGCTATCGGGACGCCGGGCTGACTCGCGCCGAGCCGCTGGCCTACCTCGACCCGTGCCCGCCGCAGCTGCAGGACCCGGACTGGTCCAACCGCGTTCCCGTGCTGCCGCTGCGGACGCAAGCCCACCGGCGCCCCCGCGACCTGGCCTTCGAGCTGCCCGCCTTCACGAATCCGGCGCGGCCCACGGTGCTGGTCACGCTGGGCACGATCTTCTCCGACCCGCAGGTGCTCGAGACGACCGTCGCGGCGCTGGCGGGCCTCGAGGTCAACGTGATCGCCACCGTGGGCTCGTCACTCAAGGACCCGAACGCGGATGGCCCCCGGCCGGGCGCGCGAACCGACGGGGTCGAGGTGGGTTACGTGCCGTTCGTGCCGCTCGGCCAGCTGCTCGACCGAGCGGACCTGGTGGTCGGCGCCGGTGGGGCGGGCACCGTCCTCGGCGCCCTGGCGCACGGTCTTCCCCTGGTGCTGTGGCCGCAGGGCGCCGATCAGCCGATCAACGCCGCCCGCGCCGCCGCGGCCGGAGTGGCCATCACCATCGAGCGCGCGGACGAGATCACTTCGGCCGTGCGGCGGATACTGGAGGAGGACACCTTCCGCGATCGCGCCAAGGCCGCCGCCGCGGAGAATGACGCTCGCCTCAGCCCCGCCGACACCGTCAAGGAAATCACCGAGGGAGCGTTGGGATGACCGCCGGACGGCAGCCGCCGCGGGTGAACGCCGTGCTCAGGGCCTGGGCAGTGGCGGCCACCGTCAGCGGGCTGCCGTCGACGGTGCACGCGCTGGTCACGAGGCGTGACCCGCTGGCGGCGACGCGCGCGGCGGGCACGCTGCTGCCCGGCGGCCGGGCGAGCGTGCTCGGCGGCACCGTCGCGCACCTCGTGGTCTCCGCGGGCTGGACGGCCGTGCTCGCCGGCTTGGACCGGCGCCGTCCGTTGTCGGTCGCGGACGGGCTGACGGCGGGCGCGGTGATCGCCGCGCTGGACCTGGGGCTGGCCAGCCGGCGTTACCCCGCGATCCGCGCCCTGCCGCAGCTGCCGCAATGGCTGGACCACCTCGCGTACGGCGCGCTCACCGCCGCTTCGCTCAAAGCAGCTCGGGACGCAGAGCCGGAGCCGCCATCGCTTCGTCGAACGGGAACATCGGCCGCTCGATCGCGACGTGCCCGAGGCGCAGGAGATCCTGGTCGACGCCGCCGGGCGTGAGCGCGAGCAGCCAGTCCGCCGCCATCTCGTACAGCTCCGGCTCGAGGTAGCCGATCTTGACGATCACGACCTCGGCCTCGCGCGGGCGCAGGCCGAGGGCGAGAAAGTCCGACTCCAGGTGGTACGGCTTGCGGCGCGCCGTCACGATCACCCGCAGGCCGCCGACGGCGAGCGCCACGGCCGTGCCCGCGACCGGGTCGGTGTCGTCGATCGCCACGACCCGCGCGGTCATCGGCACCGGGCCGTGTGGAGCGGCGTCGACCTTCCCGCCCAGCTCCACCGTCACGGTCGCGCCGAGCCCGGCTTCGACGGCGGCGGCCACGGCGGCCGGGTCCACGATCGCCGCGTACAGCGTCGTCAGCTCGGAGTCCACAATGGCCGGTGTGCGCAGCAGCACGTCCAGCGTCCATGACGTGTCCCCCGCCCCGCCCGCGGTCGGGTTGTCCCCGGAATCGCTGATGAAAAACGGGCGTTCGGCCGATTTCACCGCCTGCTCCAGGCATTCCGGCAGGGTTCCGGTGGGGGCGACGAAGGCGAAGTCGCGGCGAGCGTCCCAATAGGACTGCGCCAGCCGGGTTGCCTCGGCGGTGATCACGTCCTCGTCGTCACCGGTGACGACCACGGCGGCCTGGCAGCGCGGCTCGTCCGCCCACGCGTAGCCGACCCAGATGGCCGCGTCCAGCACACCGTCGAGCGCTTCGACCTCGTCCACGGCGGCGTAAACGCTCTTCGCCGGCTCCAGCCGCGTGCTCGTCTTCTCACCCGGCAACAGCACGGGCACCTGCAGCCACGCCTTCTTCGGCTTCCCGCCGGAACGCAGCCGCGCGACCAGGTTGCGAGCCGCGCGCTCACGCGTGTCCCACGCGTCGGTGTGCGGGGCCTTGCGGTAACAGGTGATCAGGTCCAGCGCCGTGGCCAGCTCACGCGAGACGTTGCCGTGCAGGTCCATCGACGCCGAGACCAGCACGTCCGGTCCCACGATCGCCCGCACTTGCGCCGCCAGCTCGCCTTCGGCGTCCGTGCGGCCGACCACGCTCATCGCGCCGTGAATGTCGAAGAACAGCCCATCGAGGCCCTCGGCCGCACGCAGCCGTTCCAGGATTTCGCCGGACAGCTCGGCGTACGCCTCCTCGGTCACCGCGCCGCCGGGCAGCGAGCGGGCGTGCACCAGCGGCACCCACTCGACGCCGTCCGTCCACTCGGGAAGCTCCCGCAGGAAGTCGTACCGCGCCAGCAGCTCGTCGCCCCGGGTCACATGGAAGTCGTCCACAGTGGATCGATGCGGCGAGAACGTGCTCGACTCGATGGCGATCCCGGTGATCCCGACCCGCAGTTTCCGCCCCGTTGTTGTCATCGACCGCTCCGTATCGCTTCGTCGAACACCTCGTCCAGCACCAGCGCGCCCGCGCCGTACAGCCCCGCGTCCGCGCCGAAGCGCACGCGGTCGATCCTCAGTTCCCTGGTCGCCAGCGGCAGGCAGCGTTCGTAGAGCGCGCCGCGCACGGCGGCCATGAACGCCTCCGAGCCGGACAGCGCGCCGCCGAGCAGCACCTCGTCCGGATTGCTGAAGTTGACCACCGTGGCCAGCACCTCGCCCAGCTGCAGCCCGGCGCGCCGGACGGCCGTGGTCGCCGCCGGGTGGCCGTCCTCCGCGGTGGCCATCACCTGCGCGGTACTCGCCACGTCGACCCCCTGCTCACGCAGCTGGGCGACCAGCGCCGCGCCGCTCGCCACCGTCTCCAGGCAGCCGCGGTTGCCGCAGGTGCACGGCCGCTCACCGGCCACCGGCACGCGCACGTGGCTGATGTCGCCGGCCACCCCGGCGCGGCCTCGGTAGAGCCGGCCGGCCATCACCAGGCCGGAGCCGATGCCCGTGCCCGCCTTGACCACGAGCAGGGTCCGCCCGGGCGAGCCGGCCACGGACTCGCCCAGCGCCAGCAGATTCGCGTCGTTGTCCACGGCCACGGGCTGCTCGAAGTGCTCGCGCAGCGCCTCGCGCACCGCGAACCCGCGCCAGCCCGGCATCCGGGACGGCAGCGTCATCGTGCCCGCGCCGACGTCGACCGGGCCGGGGAACGCGACCCCGACGCCGAGCGAGCGACCGGGGCAGTCCGCTTCCGCCGCGACCTCGCGCACGGCCGCGGCGAACTCCGTGACGACCTCTTCCGGCTCCCGGTTGATGTCCAGCGGCCGCTCGTCGACGTGCAGCAGCGTGCCGGCGATGTCGAGGGCGCCGATGCGGACGTGGCGTGAGCCGACGTCGGCCGCCCAGACGTGGCCGAACCCTGCGTTCACCGACAGCAGCTTCGGCCGCCGGCCGCCAGCGGACCGGCCCTCGCCGTGCTCCGTGAGCACCCCCGCGGCCAGCAACGCCTGCGTGCGCACGGAAATCGTGGACTGCGGCAGCCCGAGCACCCGCGCGAGGTCCACCCGGGACACCGCGTGCTCGTGCGCGATCAGCCAGAGCAGGCGCAGCAGCCCGGCGGGATCGTCGGCCACGGCCGTCACCTACTTAATTCAGAGCTGATGTAACTATCCGGAAACTCGGTGCGAAAATCGCCTCTTGGCTTTTCCTGGCACCCATGCGACATTACACGGCAACCAGGAACCGGCCCAGTCCCCCAAGTTTGACTTACATCAACCGTGTTGGAAGTGATGGCGATGGCTCGACACCCGTGGCGCACCGCGCTCGGGGTCACGCTCGCCTCCGTGCTCGCACTGTCCGGCTGCGCGGGCAGCCAGGAGCAGCACGGCGGCGGCTCCGGAGCGCCCCGGACCGGCGGCATCGCGCGATTCGCGCTGCCGCCTTCGGCGACCCCGAACTGGATCATGCCGATCGCGATCCCCGGCTACGGGGCGAACTACAACGGGGTCATCCGGGACACGATGTTCGTGCCGCTGTACAACTACGACGGCAGCTCCGGTTCGGTCACTTTCGACGACCCCGGCAGCGCCGCCGACGCGCCGCGCTACTCCGCCGACGGCAAGACGGTGACGATCACGCTCAAGCCGCTCACCTGGTCCACCGGCGACCCGGTGACCAGCCGCGACGTCGAGTTCTGGCTCAACCTGGTCCGCGCGGGCAAGGACAACTGGGGCAAGTACTCCGAAGGCCTGATGCCGGACAACATCAAGGCCTTCCACGCCATCGACGACCGCACCTTCACCCTCACCCTGGACAAGGCGTACAACCCGGACTGGTTCACCGCCAACCAGCTCCGCCTGATCGTCCCGATGCCGCAACGGGCGTGGGACCGCACGAGCGCGGACGGCCCGGTCGGCGACCACGACCGCGACCCGGCCGGTGCGAAGCAGGTGTTCGACTTCCTGGTGGGGCAGGCCAAAAAACTCGGCACCTACGCGACGAACCCGCTGTGGAAGGTCGCGGACGGGCCGTTCACGCTCACCGGGTTCACCGCCGGCGGCGAGGTGACGCTGACGAAGAACCCGAAGTACACCGGACCCGACACGGCGAAGCTGGACACGGTGAAGTTCCTGACCTTCACCAGTTCCTCGGCCGAGTACAACGTGCTGCGCGCGGGCGGCGTCGACTACGGCTACGTGCCCACGTCGAACCTCGGCCAGCAGCCGAAGCTGGAGTCGCAGGGCTACCGGGTCGTGCCGTGGAACGGCTGGTCCATCACCTACTCGCCGTACAACTTCAACAACCCGCGGCTGGGCAAGGTGTTCTCGCAGCTGTACGTGCGCCAGGCGCTGCAGCACGCGGTGGACCAGGACGCGATCACGTCGGTGATCTGGCGGGGCTCCGCCCGGGTGGGCTACGGCCCGGTGCCGCAGGACAACGACACGAAGTACCTGTCCCAGCGGCAAAAGACCAACCCGTACCCGTTCGACCTCGACGCCGCCCGGAAGCTGCTGGCCGGCCATGGCTGGAAACCCGGCTCCGACGGCGTGCTCGCGTGCGCCGCGCCGGAGCTGTGCGGCGAGGGCATCGCGGCCGGCACCCGGCTCTCCCTCACCATGCTGACCGAGTCGGGCTCCGACGAGACCGACGGCACCATGCAGGAGCTGCGGTCGCAGTTTTCGAGAATCGGCGTCGAGCTGAAGGTCAACAGCCAGCCGCTGAACACTGTGCTGGCGAACGGCACCGCGTGCGAGCCGTCCGACGCGTCGTGCTCCTGGCAGCTGTCCTACTTCGGCACGCAGGGCAGCTGGTACTTCCCGGCCAACCCCAGCGGCGAGCAGCTGTTCGCCACCGGCGCCGGGACGAACTTCGGCAGCTACAGCGACAAACACGCGGACGAGCTGATGAACGCGACGACCCTGTCCGCCTCCGACCAGCCGATGTTCGACTACAGCGCCTACCTGACCGAGCAGCTGCCCGTGCTCTGGCTGCCCAACCCGCCGTACCAGGTTTCGGCGATCGACACCGCGCTGCACGGCGTCAGCCAGGACCCGATCGGCGGCCTGACGCCCCAACGCTGGTTCTGGACGAGGTGAAGCGATGACCCGGTACATCCTCCGCCGGCTGGTGCTGGCTGTGATCGTCGTCCTGCTGGTCACCGTGGTCACGTTCGTGCTGCTGCACCTGCTGCCCGGCGGGCCGGCGCGCGGCGTGCTCGGGGTGAAGGCCACGCAGGCGCAGATCGACGCGTTCAACTCCGCCCAGGGCTTCGACAAGGCGCTGCCCGTGCAGTACTGGGACTACCTGGTACGGCTGCTGCACGGCGACCTCGGCGACTCCTACACGCAGAACTCCCCCGTGACCACGCTGCTGGACGAGCGGCTGCCGAAGACGCTGCTGCTCACCGTCGTCTCCACGCTGCTGGCGATCGTCGTGGCCCTGCCCGTCGGCGTCTGGCAGGCGGTCCGCCGCGGCAAGGCGTCCGATCACGTGACGACGGCGTTCACCTTCGTGCTGTACGCGACGCCGGTGTTCTTCCTGTCGCTGGTGCTGATCATCCTGTTCGCGCAAGTGCTGCCGTGGTTCCCGGCGCAGGCCGCGCAGGGCGAGACGATCAGCGAGCTGCTGTCCCAGCCGGGTTCCCTGGTGCTGCCGATGCTCGCCGGGACCGGTGCGGCGCTGGCCGCGTTCAGCCGGTACATGCGGGCGTCAACACTGGACAACCTGGCCGAGGACTACGTCCGCACGGCGCGGGCGAAGGGCACGCCGGAGCGCACGATCATCTGGCGGCACGTCTGGCCCAACTCGCTGACCGCGGTGGTCTCGATGCTCGGGTACTACGTGCCCTCGGTGTTCGCCGGCTCGCTGGTGGTGGAGTCGATGTTCAACTACCCCGGCATCGGGCTGCTGTTCTGGACGGCCGCGCGTAACGCCGACTTCCCGGTGCTGCTCGGCGTGGTGCTGGTGATCGCGATCGCGACGGTGGTCGGCTCGCTGCTCGCGGACCTGCTGCAGCTGCTCATCGACCCGCGCGTGCGGGTGAAGGGGGCGCGGTCATGACCGTCCTTTCGCGACTGTTCGCCCGGCGCACGGCCGTCGCCGGCGGGGTGCTGCTCCTGCTGGTGGTGCTCTTCTGCTTCCTCGGCCCGCTGCTCTACGGCACGGACCAGTCGCACACCGATCTCGCGTCCGCGCGGCTGTCCCCCGGCGGCGGGCACCCGCTCGGCACCGACGAACTGGGCTACGACGTGCTCGGCCGGCTGATGGTCGCCGGGCGGACGTCGCTGGTCATCGGCGTGCTGGCCGGGCTGATCGCGACCGTGATCGGCGCGGTGTGGGGCGCGGTCGCCGGCTACACCGGCGGCTGGCTCGACACGGTGCTGATGCGGGTGGTCGACACCGGCGTCGCGATCCCGGCGCTGTTCCTGCTGCTGGTGGCGGCGACGCTGGTGACGCCGAGCGTCGGCGTGCTGGCGCTGCTGATCGGCTGCGTCTCGTGGCTGGTGCCGGCGCGGCTGATGCGCGCGGAGACCGTCAGCCTGCGCGAACGCGACTACATCCGCGCGATCACCGTGCTCGGCGCGAGCCGCACGCGCGTGGTCTTCCGGCACATCATCCCCAACGCGATCGGCACGGTGATGGTGAACGCGACGTTCCAGATCGCCGACGCCATCCTGCTCGTGGCGTACGTGAGCTTCCTCGGCCTGGGCGTGCCCGCGCCGGCCACGGACTGGGGCGCGATGCTGTCCAAGGGCATCACCTACACCTTCGACGGCGCGTGGTGGCTGATCCTGCCGCCCGGCATCGCGATCGTGCTGGTGGTGTGCGCGATCAACTTCCTCGGCGACGGGCTGCGCGACGCGTTCGCGGTGAAGGGACGGCGATGAGCGACTCGGTGCTCGACCTCCGCGACCTGCGGGTGGCCTACGGCGACGGCGAACCCGCCGTCGACGGCCTGTCGCTTTCGGTCGCGCCGGGCGAGATCGTGGCGATGGTCGGCGAGTCCGGCTCCGGCAAGAGCACGGCCGCGCTGGCCGTGCTGGGGCTGCTGCCCGCGTCCGCCACGGTGTCCGGCTCGATCGTCCTCGACGGACAGTCCGTTCTGGACCTGCGCGGCGAGGCGCTGCGGAAGCTGCGCGGGCAGGGCGCGGGGATGGTGTTCCAGGAGCCGATGACGGCACTGAACCCGTTGCTGCGCATCGGGTTCCAGCTGGCCGAGGCGATCAGGAACCACGACCCGGAGCCGAAGCGGCACCGGCACTACCACGCGCGGTGCGCCGAGCTGCTGGACCGCGTCGGTGTGCCGGACCCCGAGGCGCGGCTGAAGCAGTACCCGCACGAGCTGTCCGGCGGGCTCCGGCAGCGCGTGATGATCGCGATCGCGATCGCGGCCGGGCCGCGGCTGATCATCGCGGACGAGCCGACCACGGCGCTGGACGTCACGGTGCAGCAGCAGATCCTCGACCTGCTGCGCGACATCCGCGACACCGAGGGCACGGCGACACTGCTGATCACGCACAACATGGGCGTGGTCGCGGACGTCGCGGACCGGGTGCTGGTGCTGCGGTCCGGGCTGCTGGTCGAGCAGGCGCCGACGGCGGAGCTGTTCGGCTCGCCCCAGGCCGAGTACACCCGTGAGCTGCTGGCGGCGGTGCCCCGGCTGGGCGCGGGCGTGCACCCCGAGCCCGAGGCGGCGCCGGACCGGCCCGTGCTCGCGCTGTCGGACATCGTCGTGGAGTACGGCGGACGGCGGGTGGTCGACTCCGTGTCGCTCACCGTGGCGCCGGGCGAAATCGTCGGGCTGGTCGGCGAGTCCGGGTCCGGGAAGACAACGCTCGGCAACTGCGCGCTGGGCCTGGTCACCCCGAAGTCCGGGCGCGTGGAGGTGCTCGGCGGCCCCCTGCCGCGCGGCACCGGACGCGCCGCGCGGGCGGTGCGACAGCAGATCGGCGCGGTGTTCCAGGACCCGGCGTCGTCGCTGGACCCGCGGATGACGGTGGCCCAGACGGTCGCGGAACCCCTGGCCGTGCACACCTCGGCCGGGCGCGCGGAGCGGCGGAAGCGGGTGCGGGAGCTGCTCGACGCCGTCGAGCTGCCGGAAGCCCTGATGACCCGGTACGGCCACGAGCTGTCCGGTGGGCAGCGCCAGCGCGTGAGCCTCGCGCGGGCACTGGTGCTGGGCCCGAAGCTGCTCATCGCGGACGAGCCGACGAGCGCGCTGGACGTCTCGGTGCAGGCCGCGGTGCTGGACGTGTTCCGGCGGCTGCACGAGGAGTTCGGCTTCGGCTGCCTGTTCGTCAGCCACGACCTGGCGGTGGTGGACAGCCTGTGCGACCGCGTGGCGGTGCTGCGCTCGGGTGAGCTGGTGGAGCAGGGGCCGGCCGCGACCGTGCTGCGCGCGCCGGAACACCCGTACACCAAGGCGTTGCTGCTGTCCTCCCCCGTGCCGGACCCGGAACTGCAGCGCAGCCGGCGCGAGGCGCTGGCCAGCCCGGACGTGAACCCGGCGGCGTGAGCGGGCTCTGGGCCGGTGTGGACATCGGCGGTTCGAAGACGCTGGCGGTGCTGTGCGGCGCCGACGGCCGCAAACTGGCCTCGGCGACGGCGGACTCCGGCGCGCACCTCGGCGGGCAGTCCATCCTGGACATCGCCGCCGGACTGGTCCTGTCCCTTGTGGACGATGTCTCGGCGGATGTCTCGGCGCTGGCCGGGGTCGGCGTCGGCGCGGCCGGGGTGGTCGAGGCGGAAACCGGCACGATCGTGGTGACCGGCGACTCGTTCACCGGCTGGGCGGGCACCGCCGTCAACGCCGGGCTTTCCGCGCGGCTCGGCGGGGTGCCGGTGCGCACGGAGAACGACGTGAACGCGTTCCTGCTCGGCGAGCTGGCCCCGGGGGAACGGCACGTACTGGGCGTCGCGCTCGGCACGGGTGTCGGCGGCGCGCTGTACGTGGACGGCCGCCTGCTGCACGGCGGCGGCACCGGCGCGGGCGAGATCGGCCACGTCGGGAACTTCGGGCCCGCGCCGTGCACCTGCGGGGTGCCCGGTCACCTGGAGGCGTACGCGTCCGGCCGTTCCCTGGCCCGCCGCTACACCGAGGCGACGGGCGTCTCGCTGCCCGCCGCCTCGGTCGCCGCCGCCGCTTTGGCTGGTGACGAAGCGGCTCTTGGCGTTTTCACCGACGCGGGCCGCTTCCTGGGCGAGGCGATCACGCACGCGGGCGGGCTGCTGGGCATCAGCACCGCCGTGGTCGGCGGTTCCGTGACGAACTCGTGGGCACTGCTGGAAAAGCCGATGCAAACGGCGCTGGCCGAGCACCCGCTGCTGTCCGGTTCACCCGTCGAGGTGCGGCTTTCGCGGTGGGGCGCGGACGCGATCGCCCTCGGCGCGGTCAGCCTGGTTCGGTCACGCGGCTGACCATCGCCACGACCCGGCGCAGCGACGGCTCCGGGTCGAAGTCCGGGACCGGCATCGTGAGCTGGTGGAAGACCAGGCCGTCGAGGTGGTCGAGCAGCAGCCGCAGGTCGGCGGGCGGGTCGGGCGAGCCGGCCGCGGTCAGCCAGGCCAGCAGCGGGGCGAAGGCGTGCGCGCCGGACGCGGCGAGCTGGTGCCGGAGGTGGTCGTCCCAGGCCGCTTCGAGGTGCAGCGCGTAGCAGGCGAGGGTTTCGACGCGGCCTTCGCCCAGCTGGTAGCGGACGAAGCCGACAAGAGCACCGGCGAGGTCGTCCGGACGGCTCGCCGCCAGCAGCTCACCCCGGTCGTGCTCGTGCGCGGCGACGTGGGTCAGCACCCCGGACAGCAACGCGTGCCGGGTGCGGAAGTGGTTGGACGTGGTGCCCGCGGGCAACCCGGCGTGCGCGTCGACGGCGCGGTGAGTCAGCTGCCGCGCGCCCTGGGCGGCGGCATCGGGGGTCTGGCCTGCGCGCTCGCGCTGCACGGCGCGGGGGTCGAGGTGGAACGGCACGCGAGCTGGCCGGTCGCGGGACGGCGCTGGGCATGTGGCCGCAGGCGCTGCGGGCCCTCGACGCGATCGGGCTCGGCGAGCAGGTGCGCGCGACCGGCGTGCGGCAGCGGGAGATGATGTTCCGCCGGCCCGACGGGTCCACGATCGCCCGGATGGACGTCGGCCGGCCCAGGGGCGCCTGACGATGTACCCACCGCTGACGGGTGTGCGCAACAGGGTGTTCCGCACCGCCGGGTTGGCCGGGCCACCCGAGCGGAGCACGGCCCGGGCGTGAGCGGCTATCGGCGCCGTGACCTAACCAGCCAGTGTCCAGGTGACCGTGTCCGTGTACGCGTGGCCGCCGCGGACGCCGGTCAGCTTCACCACGTTCGCGCCCGGTGAGAGGGTGACCGGCCACGTGTAGATGTGGTCCGCGGAGGCTTTCGGCGCACCGGTCGCGACGCCGTTGATCGTCAGCGAGACCGTGTCGACGCCGTTGCCGTAGGCCTTCACCGTGGTCGCCGCCGTGGTCCGATCGGTCCAGCGCCTGCTGGTCAGGTAGACGAACGGCGTGGTCGTCCAATTGGCCTTGTACCAGTAGAACGCGTCCTTGCGGACCTGCCGGTCGTAGGTCACCAGGCCCTTGTCGTTGCGGCCGAGCGTGTCGCCCTCGGTGCGCCCGTCCGAGGCGAAGTCGAACATGTTCCAGACGAACGTGCCCCACAGGTAGGGCCGCGTCTCGATCTGCTTCCACGTGTTCTCCTGCACCAGCGTCTCGTACTCCTCCGGGTGCGTGCGCGACGGGATGACCGGCGGCTTCACCGTGGAGTTCTCCACGTGCTGGCTGATGCTGCCGCCCGCGCCGTACTCGCTGATCGCGATCCGGCGGCCCGGGTCCGCCGCGTGCAGCTGGTCGGTCCACGGGCCGGGGCCGGGCGCGGACAGGTCGTACCAGCCGAAATACTTGTTGTAAGCCGACAGATCGGCGTGGTCCGACACCGAGTCCTGGCCGCCCCGGTTGTTGGCGTAGGTGGACAGCCGCGTCGGGTCCTCGGCCTTCACCTGGCCGGCGAGCGCCTGCAGGAGGTCGTTCGTGACGGCGTCGCTCTTCGCCTGTTCGTTGCCGATGCCCCAGAACGCGATCGACGGGTGGTTGTAGTTCTGCCGGATCAGCTCGGACATCTGCTGCGCGGCGTTCGCGCGGAACGCGGCGCTGTCAGTGACGCCGTTGACCAGCGGAATCTCCGCCCAGACGACGTAACCACGCTGGTCGGCGAGGTCGTAGACGTGCTGAGACTGCTGGTAGTGCGCGGTCCGCAGCGCGTTGACGCCCATCTCGTCCATCAGGTCGAAGTCCTGGTCGCGCTGCCGGTCCGCGACGGCCCAGCCCTCGTCGAGGCGGTCCTGGTGGGCGTTGACGCCGTGCAGGGCCACGTGCCGGCCGTTGAGGAAGAAGCCGGTGTTCGCGTCCACAGTGGACGTCCGCAGGCCTAAGGACACGCTGACGGAGTCGGTGACCTGGCCGGAGCTCGCGTCGACGACCTCGGCGGTCGCGCGGTACAGGTACGGGTCCGCCTTGCCCTGCCAGCGGTGCGGCTTCGGGATCTCGACCCGCTGCGTGACGTCGGCGTCGGCCGCGGCGGCGACCTCCTGCGGCGGGGACAGCACCGTCGCGGCGACCTTGCCGCTCGCGTCGGCGACCACCGTCCGCACGCGGACCTGCCGGGTGGTGGTGCCGCTGTTGCGCGCCTTGGTGGTGACGTCGACGCTCGCCGCCTCGGCCGTCACGGAACGCTGGGCGAGGTACACGCCCGGGCCGCCGAAGTCGTCCATCCGGACGCCGAGCCGGTCGACGGCGACGAGGGAGACGTCACGGTAGATGCCGCCGAAGAACGTGTAGTCCGCGCTCAGCGGGGCGACGTCGGGCTGGCTCGAGTTGTCGACGCGCACGGCGATCACGTTGTCGAGGCCGGTCCGCAACGCGCTCGTGGCGTCGAAGCGGAACGTCGCGTAGCCGCCCCGGTGCTGGCCGAGGTGCACGCCGTTGACCCATACGTCGGCAACGGTGTTGACCCCGTCGAACTGCAGCCACAGCTGCTTGCCCGCCAGCGACGGCGAGGGCGTGAAGTGCTTCCGGTACCAGCCCGTCCCGCGGTAGTAGTCGCCGCCGCCGTCCTGGCCGTCGAGGTTGTTCCAGGTGTGCGGCACGACCACGTGTGTCCACGCGGTGTCCGGGAACCCCGGGGCCTCCGCGCCCGGCACGTCTTCACGGGCGAACCGCCAGCCGGCGTCGAGGCCGACCTGCTCGCGCGCCTTCGCGCCCGCCCCGTCCGGAGCAGCGGAAACCCCTGGGGCGAAAGCGAATCCGGAGACGCTGAGGACCACGGCCAATGCCACGGACAACCATCGTGAGCGGCGCACGAGACCACCTCGATATTCATGGATATGAATGAAGTCCAGACACTTGAACGGCTCCGCAATGTAGTCGCGTCATTACGCGTGCGTCAACAATCGGGCCGTGACCACCGAAACCCGGCCAAGTTCCGGACCGCCCGGGCCCGCGGGTCCGGGCCACGAGGCCGTTCCAGGAGTAACGTCCTCGCGAACCGGCGGTGCGGCAGAGGGAACCGGGCGGGCCAGATGATCACCGGAAACGCGAGGCGGGCGGGGCGGGAGTGCTCCCGGGAGCCGGGCGAGGCCGTCCCCATCGGGAAGCTGGGCCGGAACGCGATCCCCCTGCCTGCTGACATACGCCCACTTGGTCTATACCATTCGAAGGTCAGTGATCCACTACCATGCGGTGGTCCGGTATCACGGCGGCACGGCCCACGAGGGGGATTCCATGCCCGCCATCAGGCGCAACATCGTCCCGCTCAGGTATTCCGACCCGAGCGTGGTCGCTTATGTCCGCAGTCCGAGCGATTGGCTGGTGTCCAACTGCGGCTGGATCCGGGGCCGTGACGGTGTCCTGCTCGTGGACACCTGCGGCACCGAGCGCGACACGCTCGACCTGGTCAAGGACGTGCGGAAGTACTCCACGGTCGAGATGCCGCTGACGCTCGTCATCACGCACGCGCACGGCACGCACCACAACGGCGCGGGCGTCGCGCTGCGCAACGGCGGCCGGATCCTGGCCGCGCCGGCCGCGGTGCCGATCGTGCGGGCCGGGCCGCAGCGGAACGAAGAGGCGTTCACCTGCAGCCATTGGGGCACGCTCGAGGCCCCCGACCCCGAAGCGGTCTACGCGGTGACGGCGCCTGCGGAGATCAACCTCGGCGGTGTGGTCGTGGAGATCGTGCCGTTCCCCGGCGTCGCGCACACCGACGGCGACCTGGTGCTGTTCGAGCCCCGGACCGGCACGCTGTTCACCGGTGACCTGCTGTCCGTCGGCGCGACGCCGATGGCGGTGCACGGCTCGGTGCCGGGCTGGCTCGACGCGCTGGAGTGGCTGGACAAGATGTTCCCGGGCGTGCGCACGTTCGTGCCCGGCCACGGCGGGCTCAGCCACCCGGGCAGCTTCCCGGTCGCGGTGCTGCGCACCTACCTGCACTGGCTGCTCGACGCCACCGCCACGGAAGGCACCCCCGACTTCCCCGCGCTCGCCACCATCGCCCGCCGCCGCTGGCCGCACTGGAACAACCCGGAACGCCACGTCGGCAACCTCATGCGCGCCCACGCCGACCAGCACGGCGGCCACCTCCAGGAGGACAAGGCGATCAGCGCCATCCTGGACGCCGCGGGCGGCAAGATCGACCTCGACGCCCGGCTGGGCCTGGACTGAGACGCCCTCGGCCGGCGTGATCCGGCCGCTTCACCCCGTGGGGTCTCGCCGTCGTCAGCCGGCAACAGCGACCCTGCCGGGCAGTCAGCGAGGCACAAGCCGAAAGCGGGTCGTCATGCGGAAAACTTGCCCGGAATGTCTCGGGTCGGGGCTGGACCGGGACCGGAAGGCGTGCGGCCGGTGCGGCGGGCTCGGAGACGTCTACGAGTTGCGCCGCTCGAAAGGGCTCGTGAGTGTTGATGACGGTTAGAACCGTCATCAACACTCACGAGCCTTCCCCGCTAACCCAGGTACTTCTTCAGGTCGTCCAGTACGCGCATTGCACCGATCGGGCCGAGGCCGAGGAACCAGACCTCGTCGTCGACCGGGATGGCGTGTTTCGCCTTGACCGCGCCGAGGCCGGCCCACAGGCCGCTCGAAGTCACCGCCTTCTCGTCCGGTGAGGGGCCCGCGCCGTAGCTGGAGTAGAAGATCCAGTCGGCGTCGGCCTCGTCGATGCGCTCCTTCGAGATCTGCGCGGCGAGTTCGTTGATGTTCTGGTTGGCCGGGCGCGCCAGTCCGACGTCCTTGAGGATGACGCCGATGAACGACAGGTTCCCGTACAGCCGGATGTTGCCGGACAGGAAGCGCAGCAACGAGATCTTGGGCGCGCCGGTGATCCCGGCCTTCACCTCGTCGGCCTTCTTCTGGTAGTCGTTCAGCGCCGCGACGGCCGGGTTCTCGTCGCCGAGGGCCGCCGCCACCAGCAGGAAGTTCTCCTTCCACGGGAAGCCGGGGCGGATGCTGAACACCGTCGGCCCGATCTTCGACAGCTGCGGGTACAGGTCGTTCGCGCGCAGCTTGCTGCCGAGGATCAGGTCCGGCTGCAGTGACGCGATCTTCTCCAGGTTCAGGTTGTTGATGTCGCCGACCGCCGGGATCCCCTTGACCCGGTCGGCGAGGTACGACGGCACCCCGGTCTGGCCCGCGGTGGTGGCCATGCCGACGGGCGTGACGCCGAGCGCCAGCACGTCGTCGAGTTCACCGCTGTCCAGCACGACGACGCGCGTGGGCTTCTTCTCCAGCTTCGTCTGCCCCAGCGCGTGGGTCACCGTGCGCGGGAAGACGCCCGGGCCGACGTCGGCCTTGAGCTTCGCGGTTTCGGCGTCCGCCGTGGAGAAGAGCCGCCCGCCGGTGGCGACGTCCTTGTCGCCCACCCCGGAGGTCGTGGTGTTGGCGGGCTGGCTGCAGGCGCCGGCGAGGGTGGCGGCGGCGAGCACGGCGGCCACCTTGGTCCATCTGGCCATCTGGGGCTTTCCTTTCGCGGGACCGGGTCTTTCCTAGGACCGGGTGGCGGGCGGGCCGGCGCGGTGCCGGCCGATCGGGACGACCATGGGGGTGCCGGACACGGGGTCGTCGATGATCCGGCACGGCAGGCCGAACACGTCCTCGACCAGTTCGGCGGTGAGGATGTCCCCGGGCGCGCCCTCGGCGGCGATCCGCCCGGCCTTCATGGCGATCAGGTGATCGCCGTAGCGGGCGGCGAGGTTGAGGTCGTGCAGCACGATGACCACCGTGGTGCCGTCCGCGCGGTTCAGGTCCGACAACAGGTCCAGCACCTCGATCTGGTGACTGATGTCGAGGAACGTGGTGGGCTCGTCGAGCAGCAGCAACGGCGTCCGCTGCGCCAGCGCCATCGCGATCCACACCCGCTGCCGCTGCCCGCCGGAAAGCTCGTCGACCGGACGGCTCGCCAGCTCGACGGTGTCGGTGGCGAGCATCGCGCGGGCCACGGCCTCGTCGTCCTCGGCGGTCCAGCGGCGGAAGAGGCCCTGGTGCGGGTAGCGGCCGCGGCCGACCAGGTCGGCGACGGTGATGCCCTCCGGCGCGGTCGGCGACTGCGGCAGCAGGCCCAGCACCGTCGCGACATCCTTGCTGCGCAAGGAGGAGATGCTCTTCCCGTCGAGGTACACGGCGCCGGCGGACGGGCTGAGCAGGCGGGCGAGGCCGCGCAGCAGCGTCGACTTCCCGCAGGCGTTGGTCCCGACGATCATCGTGACCCGGCCTTCGGGGATCGCCGCGGTGAGGTCGTCCACGACCGTCACCGGGCCGTAGCCGAGGCTCAGGTGCTCGGTGCGCAAGGTGGGGGTCAACAGCTGTTCCCTTTCAGACTCGGCCGGCGCGGTTCGCGGTCGCGAGCAGCAGGAGCAGGTACGGCGCGCCGACCGCGCCCGTGACGACCCCGACCGGCAGCTGCGAGCCGAGCAGGTGCTGCGCGGCGAAGTCGCCGAGCAGGGTCACGAGCGCGCCGGTGAGCGCGGGCGGGACGAGGCCGGTCCGGGCGCCGCCGGTCAGCCGGGTCGCGATCGGGTTGGCCACGAACGCGACGAACGCCACCGGGCCCGCCGCCGCGGTCGCGAACGCGGCGAACGCCGTCGCCACCACGAGCAGCAGGAGCCGGGTCCGCTCGACGCGCAGGCCGAGGCCCGCCGCCGTGTCGTCGCCGAGCTGCAGCCCGGTGAGCGCGCGGCCGAGCACCAGCGCCGCGGGCACCAGCACCACCAGCGCGATCGCGAGCGGCACGACGTGGTCCCAGCCGCGCCCGTTGAGGTTCCCGGTGAGCCACACCAGCGCCTGCTGCGCGAGCGTGACGTCGGCCCAGGTCATCAGGTACGAGACGACGCTGGTCAGCACCGCGCCGACGCCGACGCCGATCAGCACGAGCCGGTAGCCGCTCACCCCGCCGCGGCGCGCGAGCAGGTAGATCACCGTGCCGGTGACGAGCGCGCCGCCGAGCGCCGCGGCCGAGACCACCGCGCCGGACACGCCGAACAGGACGATGCACAGCACGGCCGCGGCGCTCGCGCCCTGCGTCACCCCGATCACGTCGGGGCTCGCCAGCGGGTTCCGCAGCAGGCGCTGGAAAAGCGCGCCCGCGAGTCCGAACGCGACACCCACGAGCAGGCCCGTGACGGCCCGCGGCAGGCGCAGCTCCGTCACCACGTACGCGCCGCCGCCGGTGCCGTCGCCCAGCAGGATGCCGGGCAGGTCGCCGAGCGGCACGGTGAAGTCGCCGACAGCCAGCGAAAGCGCGAAGACCACCACCAGGGCCACGGCCAGCACGAGCGAGACGACCCGGGCGCGCGCGGCCCCGTGGCGCCGGGCCGTCCTGACCACGCGGACGGCCTCGGCGAGCGGCGCGCTCACACCGTCACCAGCTTCCGGCGGCACACCAGCACGATGAACAGCGGCGCCCCGATCACCGCGGTGACGATGCCCACCTGCACCTCGGCGGGGCGCGCGACGACCCGGCCGACCACATCGGACACCAGCAGCAGCAACGGCGAGATCAGCGCCGAGTACGGCAGCAGCCACCGGTGGTCCGGCCCGGTGATCAGCCGCGCCACGTGCGGCACGGTCAGGCCGACGAACGCGATCGGGCCCGCGATCGCCGTCGCGGATCCACAAAGGACGACCACGGCGAGCGCGCAGACCACGCGCGCGACGGCGACGTTCTGGCCCAGCGCGCGGGCGACGTCCTCCCCCAGCGCCAGCGCGTTCAGCATCCGCGCGGACACCAGCGCCAGCACCACGCCGACGACGATGAACGGGACGGCCTGGGTGATCGTGGCCTCGTCCCGGCCGGTGAGCGAGCCGACCTGCCAGAACCGGTACTGGTCGAACGTCGTGGCGTCGGTGAGCAGCAGCCCGCTCGTCACGGACTGGAGCGCGGCCGTCACCGCCGCACCCGCGAGGGCGAGCTTCATCGGTGTCGCGCCGACGCGGCCGAGCGCGCTGATCCCGTACACCACGGCACCGGCGGCCGCCGCGCCCGCGAAGCCGAACCAGACGTAGCCGGTGACGCTGGTGATACCGAGCGTGCTGATGCCCAGCACCACGAACAGCGCGGCGCCGGCGTTCACCCCGAGCAGGCCGGGGTCGGCGAGCGGATTCCGCGTGGCGCCTTGGATGACGGCGCCGGACAGTCCCAGCGCGACTCCCGCGAGCACCCCGGCGAGTGTCCTCGGCAGGCGCAGCTCGCGGACCACGAGGTGATCGGGATTGGCGGCGTCGAAGTGGAACAGTGCGTCGAGGACGGCCGCAAAGGACAGTCCCCGCGACCCGACGGCGATGCTGAGCAGCACGGCCAGCACCAGCGCGACGGCGAGCACAACCAGCCCGGACGTCAGGGAAAGCGCTCTCGGCCGGGCACGGTCAGCCACAGTTCTTTACCTTTGCGGGGCGGGGGCGATTAGGCTTGGCTAATCTACCTCTCGCGCGCGAGAACTCCACTGTCGGCTAAGTCACCGCAGCCCTTAAGTCACCGCAGCGCCTGAATCACCCGAAGAGAAAGGGCCCGTCACCGCCGGTGCGGTGACGGGCCCTCCCCCGTGCGGTTCAGGCGTTCGCCTTCTTGCGCGGGGCACGCTTGCGGGCGGGCTTGGCGGGGGCCTCTTCGACCTCCACGATTTCCTCGCGCTCCTCGTAGGCCTTGACGATCTCGGCCGGCAGCCTGCCCCGGTCGGAGACCGCGAAGCCGTTGGCCTCCGCCCACTCGCGCATGAGGCGGTTGCGCTCGCGGTCGGCCGCGGACGACGTCGGACGCGGGGCCTGGCCCGCGGCCAGCCGGACCTTGCGGCCACCGGTCCGGCGGGAGGCGGCCACGTAACGGGCCAGCTCGTCACGAAGGGCGGCGGCGTTGTCTTCCGACAAGTCGATCTCGTAACTAACACCGTCGAGACTGAACGGGACGGTCTGCTCGGCGATGCTGCCGTCGATGTCGTCGACCATCTCGACGTGAACCTTCTGCGCCATGGTTCGTCGTTCCTTCACCTTCTACAGGATGTGCCTGGGCGAACCCTATCGTGTCGACTAATGTCGCGCTCTGTCACACGCCCCATTCCTCTCTGGACAGGGCGTACTCGACATCCCCGTGTTCCGCGCCTTCGAGGTATTCCGGCCACTCGAGGAAGAAGGTGCGCACGTGCCTGAGCCCGGCCTTCTCCAGCACCCGCCGGGAACGCGTGTTGACGGTCATCGTGGTGGCGACGACCCGTTCGACGCCGGGACCGGTGAAAACCCGGTCGACCACCGCGCGCAGCCCTTCGGTCGCGAAACCGCGTCCCCACACCGCCGGCCGCAGGCGATAGCCCAGTTCGATGCCGCCGTCCAGCCCGGCACTCACGGCGGGGCGAGCGGAGAACCAGCCCAGGAACCGGCCCGTCCCGGTTTCCTCCGCGACGAAACAACCGTGCTCGTGGGACCGCTCGCGGTATTCCGCGAGGAACCCCGGAAGCGTCGAGTTCTCGACGACCTCGCGCGGCACCGGGCGCCCGTCGTCGATGAACCGCATCACCTCCGGGTCGCCGTGAAGCGCGGCGAGATCGGCTGCGTCGCCCGGCGTGAACGGGCGCAGGCGCAGCCGTGGCGTTTCGGTCCAGTTCGTCACACGCGGGATTGGACCAGCCCCGGAACCCCTTTCGCAAACGCCTTTTCCACGCCGAAGGCCACCGGGCAGGATCACCCGGTGGCCTTCGGCTGGAGCAGTTACCGCGTCAGTGGTGACCGCCGGGAGCGGCCGCCCCCGTCTTCGGGTCCAGCGGGAGCTTGCCCGCCTGCGGCCACCAGAAGTTGAACATGTTCCACAGCCCGCCGGACCGGCTGTCGAACGAGGAGTCGCCCACGCGGCCGGCGAACCAGTTGTCCTCGATGAACTGCAGCACCGAGGTCTGGTCGGTCCGGGTGTGGTCGACGTAGTTCACCTTGCTGTACGGCGAGATGACCAGCATCGGCAGGCGCGGGCCGTAACCGCAGCGGTCCGCGTACTTGCCCTGCGTGGTCGGCTTGCCGGTGCAGACCGACTGGTCCTGCGAGGCGTCCTTCGAGCCGTTCACGACCGTCGCGCCGACGTGGTCGTACCAGCCGTCCGAGTCGTCGTAGGCGAGCACGACGGCGGTGGAGCGCCAGTCCGGCGACTTCTGGATCTGGTTGATCTCGTTCACGACGAACTGCTGCTCGTCCAGCGGGTCGGAGTAGCCCGCGTGGCCGTCCTGGTATTCGGGCGCCTTGAGGAAGCTCACCGCGGGCATCGAGCCGGCCTTCAGCGAGTCGTTGAAGTCGCTGACGTCGTACTGGTGGTTCGCGCGGTCGGTCTGGCCGATCGCCTGCACCGAGGACGGCGCCAGGTGGTGCGGGTTCGCCGTGGACGCGTAGTACTGGAACGGCTCGTGGTGCGGGCTGTAGTCCACGGAGGACTGGGCGCCCACGTTCGCGTGCTGCGCGCCGCACTGCGCGTAACCGTTCGCGGTGCCGGTGGGCTTGAAGCCGCCCTGGAACCAGCCCCACGTGACGTGCCGCGAGTTGAGCAGGTCACCGACGTTGCGGCCCTGCATCGCGCCGAGGTTGTCGGTGGCGGTGTGGTTCTTGTCGGAGCAGTCGTCCCACGCCGGGTCCGGGTCGTTGATGACCGTGCCGACGCCCTTGGCGTCCGGCGACTGGGTGACGTAGGCGTCCGTGGCCGGCTCGTGGGTGACCGGGTCGACCGCCTGCATGCCGTGCGTCTGGCCCGAGATCAGGTTGATCGCGCCCGGGGTGGACGGGCCGAACACGGTGTTGAACGAGTTGTCGCTCAGCGCGTAGTTCTGCGCGTAGTTCCACATGCCGGTGACGGTGTTGCCGTCGTAGTAGTCCATCACCAGGCCCGGCTCGCCGAACAGCACGGGCTGCCCGGTGCACTTGTCCGTCTCGGTCTTCTCGACGAACTTGTCCATCTTGCCGCCGTTGAAGGCGGCCTGCTCCGCGCCGTAACCGTGGTTCTGGTCGCAGGTCAGCGCCTGGTCGGGGCCGAGCCGCTTGGGGTTGTAGGCGTTCGGGTTGTCCGTCATGAGCTGCGGCGAAAGCCCGTTGACCTTCGGGGTGTTGCGCGCGGCCTGGAACGGGGTGCCGTTCTCGTTGGTCGCGTTCGGGTAGCTGCCGAAGTAGTGGTCGAACGAGATGTTCTCGCCGAAGATCACCACGACGTGCTTGATCGGGGTGAGCGTCGGCAGCCACGACGCGGGCTGGGGGCGCAGCGGCTGGGCGTCCGCCGACGTCGCCGCGGAGCCGGTGACGATCACCAGCGCGGCCGCCGAAGCGAGCGCGCCGGCGCCGAGCAGCCGCCGTGACCGGCGGCGCCGTCTGCCGATTCCTGTGTCCACTGGGGAATCCTCCTGATCTCGGTGACCTCGTGGTGGGAACTGGGGGGCCGGCTCAGGCGAGCAACGCCCGGCCGAAGTGGTCGTCGGGACCGGTGACCCCGGGCAGCGCGAAGAAGTAACCGCCGCCGAACGGGGAGATGTAGTCGACCAGCGGCTCGTCCACGAGCCGCTTCTGGACCGCCTCGAACTGCCGCTCGAGGTCCTGCTGGTAGCAGAGGAAAACCAGGCCCATGTCCAGGTTGCCGTTCACGTCCACGCCGCGGTCGTAGTTGACCGCGCGGCGCAGGATCCGGCTGTTGTCGGTCTCGGCGGTGCGCGGGTTCGCCTTGCGGATGTGGCTGGTCAGCGGGATGACCGTGCCCACCGGGTCGTCGGCGTAGCGCGGCACGTCCTGCTCGTTCGCGCCGTCGAGCGGGGCGCCGGTGTCGCGCCGCCGGCCGAACATGTTCTCCTGCTCGGTGAGCGACACGCGGTCCCAGAACTCCACCAGCATCCGGATCAGCCGCACCACCTGGTAGCTGCCGCCGGTGGTCCACGCGGGCTCGCCGCCCCCGGACACCCACACCAGACGGTCCATTTCGGACTCGGCCGGGTTGGCGATGCCGTCCTTGAACCCCATCAGGTTGCGCGGGGTGCCGGACGGTCGCGGCTGCGAGCTGAACCCGTTGATCTTCCAGCGCAGCTGCATGCCGCCGCAGGTGGCGCGGGTGATGTCGCGAAGCGCGTGCAGCACGGTGTCGGTGGACTCGGCGGAGAGGGTGAGCGACAGGTCGCCGTGGCACTGCGCCGCGTCGAGCGCGTCGTTCGGGAACATCGTCATCGGCTTGAGCTTCGCCGGCTTGCGGTCCGCCAGCCCGTACCGGCCGTCGAACAGCGACGAGCCGGCGCCGAGCACCACGCCGAGGCTGCCCGGCGGCACCACGGGACCGAGCACACCGGAGTCGGCCGGCGGCGCGGTGATGCCGAGCGCGGCCGGGGCCCCGCCCGTGGTCAGGAACCGCGAGCGGTCGGTGATCTCCCGGAACAGCTCGGTCAGCTCCGCGCGGTTCTCCGCGATCACGTCGAACGACGCGACCACGCTCTGCGCGGGCGGCTGCCGCAGGATCGCGGCCTGGCGGGCACCGTGGAACGGGACCGCTTCACTGTCCTGGCTGTTTTGGCTGTTTTGGCTGCCTTGGCCGGCCGCGGTCGCCGCCGAGGCCCCCACCCCGACCCCGGCGACGGCCGTCAGCCCGGCGCCGACAACGGTGCGGCGCAGGAAATGGCGGCGCGAGGATTCGGTGCTCATACTGCCGCCTCCGCGGGAAGAAGTACGTCGGCGGTGCTCAAGAAACTCTCCTCGGCTCGGCGATGGCCGCGATCGGGGCCAGCTGCTCGGTCAGCTCGGCGACATCGCCGTTGATCTTCTGACGCTCCTGCGCGCCCAGCTGCGCGACGGGCGTCCAGCTGCCGTCCGCGCGGCGGGCGCCGTCGAGCACCGCCTCGGTGCGCTTCATCCAGCTGTCCACGGTGGACAGTTGCGGGAAGCGCGGGGCGAGCACCGGGCGCAGCACGTCGAGCACGGCCTGGACGCCGTCGAGGTTGGCGCGCGCCGTGGCGAGGTTCGTGCCGCTGCCGTAGTCGGTGCGGGCCGTGAGTTCGAACTGCAGGGCGTTCTCCACGATCTCGTGAGCGCGCAGGCCGAGGTCGTTGCCGTCCACCTGGCTCTGGGCGAACGACTGCTGCAGGGCGTGCGCGTCGGTGTCCAGCTGGTCCACGACGGTGCCGAGCGCGCCGAGGTCCTCACCGTGCCAGAGCCCGTATTCGAGCCGGTGGAAGCCGGTGAACCCTGGGTCGGACACGCCGTCGGGCAGGCCTGCGGTGGTGCCGTTGAGGGCGCCGTCGGAGTCGCCGAACGCGTCGTACGCGGCACCGAGCCGTTCGTAGGTCAGGTGCGCGGTGAGCCAGGCGGTCTGGGCGCCGGCGCGATCGCCGCGGTGCACGGCGTCCTTGACCGGGGCGATGTCGCCGACCAGCTGGACCAGCCCCTGCGTCACGTGCGCCTGGTACGTCTTGAGCGGCTGGAGCAGGTCGTTGCTGGTCACCGGCGCGACACCCGGGCCGCGCTCGGCGCCGCCACTGACCGTGCTCACCGGGCCGACGATCGCCGATGCGTCCTCCGGCAGGCACCGGAAGGCGTACTTTCCGTTACCGAGTGTCACCGGAAGCGGCCGGGTGGTCCCGGCGCCGAGCCCCTCCACCTCGCCGTAGACGACGCCGGTGCCCGGGTCGATCAGGTCGACCTCCGAGGTCACCGAACCGGTGTTGTGGAGGGTGAAGGTCTGGGCCCCCGGCCGAGGATCCGTCCAGCCCTGACCACAGGAGGAGCGGGAAATGGTGATCTCCGGATCCTGCGCCGACGCGCCGTCCGGCCAGACCGCGACGGCGATCCCCGCGACCAGCACCACGCCGACGGCCCCCACCACCCAGCGGGCACGCAAAGACCCCGGCACGTGAACACTCCTGCCACTCGTTCGGACTACCGGATCGGAATTATGCGTGCGGAAAGTGAAGAAACGAGGGGTCGGGCAGCCCGCCCACCGGGAATTCACCAGGACTTCAACCAGGAGAGTGCCAAAACGGAAATAGCGAACAAAGCGACCGCACCCAGTACGTCCGGTTCGAGTCCTATGGCGGATTCGCTCGCGGCGGAAATCGGCGGACGTCCGGCCCGGCCTGTGGTTGGCTGCCGGGATGACCACCCCACCCGGCTACCACACCGTCACTCCCCGGATGGTGGTCGCCGACGTCGCGGCCGCCGTGGACTTCCTAGTCTCGGTCTTCGCCGCGACCGCCCCGGCGCCCGCCGGCGGCCCGGTCCAGGTCCGGCTCGGGGATTCACTGGTGCTGATCTCGTCGACGGACTCCCGTGAATTGTTCCCCGCCTTCCTGTACGTCTACGTCGCCGACGTCGAGGCCACCTACGCCCGCGCGCTGGCCGCGGGCGCGACCTCGATGGAGCCGCCATGGGACACCCCGTACGGCGATTTCCGCGCGATGGTGCGGGATCCGTCCGGGAACGTGTTCCAGCTGGCTTCACCGAAAGACGCCGGCCGAAAGGGCTCGCGCTGATGGACAACCAGGAACTCCGCCGCCGCTTCGAAGGGCTCACCACCGCGCACCTCGCCGACGCCTGTGTCCGGGCGCGGCTGCAGGTCCGGTGCGCGCCGGCCGGGACGAGGGCGACGACGCCGGGCGCGCGGGTGGCCGGCCGGGTGCTGCCCGCGCGGCACGTCGGGAGCGTGGACGTCTTCCTCGAGGCGTTCGCCGGCAGCGAGCCGAGCGACGTGCTCGTGGTGGACAACCAGGGCCGTCTCGACGAGAGCTGCGTCGGTGACCTCGTCGCGATCGAAGCGGCGACGGCGGGCGTCGGCGGCATCGTGATCTGGGGGCTGCACCGCGACACCGCCGACCTCGCCGCGATCGGGCTGCCCGTGTTCAGCCTCGGTTCGATCCCGACCGGTCCGCTGAGTGTCCACACGCGACCGGAGGACGCGCTCGAATGCGCCACGGTCGGCACGTGGACGACAACCCGCGAAGACCTCGTGTTCGGCGATGAAGACGGTGTGCTCTTCGTACCCGGCAGCGAGGCCGACGAGGTTTTCCGCCTCGCGGAGTCCATTCGCGACACCGAGCACCGCCAGGCCGGGCTCATCCGCGGCGGCACCACGCTCCGGGCGCAGGTGCGGTTCGACGACTTCCTCCGGCAGCGCGCGGAAAACCCCTCACTCACGTTCCGGGAGCACCTGCGCACGGTCGGTGGCGCCGTTGAGGAATGAACCGCTGAGGAGTGACCGCCTGCTCGCATTGGTAACCGGTGTCGGCCGCCGGACCGGCCTCGGCGCCGCGATCGTCACCCGGCTGGCCGCGACCGGCTGGGACGTCGCGTCCACCCATTGGCAGCCCTACGACGACCGGATGCCCTGGGGCCACGACGAAGCCCGCGGCGAGATCGCGAGCACGTTCGATCTGGAGGCCGACCTCGAAGACCCGGCGACACCGTCGATGCTCTTCGACCGCGTCACGGCCGAGCTGGGTGACGTCCGGGCGCTGGTGCTGGCGCACTGCGAGTCCGTGGACTCCGGGCTGCTGGACACCACACCGGAAAGCTTCGACCGGCACTTCGCCGTCAACACCCGCGCTAGCTGGCTGCTGATCCGCGAGTTCGCCCAGCGCTACCGCGGCCCGCGCGGAGACGGCCGGATCGTCGCGCTGACCAGTGACGCCGTCGTCGGCAACGTGCCCTACGGCGCGAGCAAGGGCGCGCTGGACCGGATCGTCCTCGCCGCGGCGAGCGAGCTGGGGCCACTCGGGATCACGGCCAACGCCGTCAACCCCGGCCCCACCGACACGGGCTGGCTGACGGACGAGCTGGCCGCCGCCGTTGTCACCAGGACCCCGCTCGGCCGCCTCGGCCTGCCCCGCGACGGCGCCAACCTGGTCGCCTTCCTGCTCAGCCCCGAGGGCGGCTGGATCACCGGCCAGCTCCTCACCAGCAACGGCGGTTTCTCATGAGTGGCAACGAAACTCACCCGGACAACGTCGGGCACTTACGCGCCCGGTGACCGCACCAGCCGCGCTTCACTTCCAGGCCCGTGGGGAATTGTCTCCACGCACCAGCCGCGAGGCCATATGTGCTTGCGGTTCGGGCTGATAACACGAGCATTGTCAAAACTGATCTCAGCTTTGTACGCCGCCCCGCGGAACAAGGCGTCCCCGGTGAACGTCACCCCGCCAAACCCCGCGTCCCCGACGAACGTCACCTCGCCAAACCCCGCGTCCCCAGTGAACGTCACCCCGCCGAACTCGGCTTCCCTGGCGAACGTCGCTCCACGGAACCAGGCGTTCCCGGTGAACGTCACCCCGCGGAACTCGACGTCCCCAGCGAACGCCGCCCCTCCGAACCAAGCGCCCCCAGTGAACATCGCCCCGCTGAACTCGGTGTCCCCGGTGAACGTCACCTCGCCGAACCCTGCGTTCCCGATGAACGTCGCCCCGCTGAGGTCGGCGCCTCCAGCGAACATCGCCGCGCGGAACCACGCGTTCCCGGTGAACGTGACCTCGCTGAAGTCGGCGTCCCTGGTGAACGTCGCCCCGCCGAACCAGGCGTCCCCGGCGAACATCGCCCCACGGAACTCGGCGTCTCCGGCGAACGTCACCTCGCCGAACCAAGCGTCCCCAGCGAACGTCACCCCCTCGAACCACGAGTAGCTGTGGAGGGTGGCGTTCCGGAAGTCGGCGGAGGCGATCCGGCAGTTCCTGAAGTCGACTTCGATGAGCACGGCGTCTCGGAGGTCGAGGCTGATTTTCTTCCAGAACGCATGGGGTGAGGTTTCTGAGCTTCGCAGGTGGCGGAGCAAGATCTGCTGCGCGGTGCGGCGCACGTCCAACTCCAGCCGGCGAGCCGCGATCTCCTCATCGGATGGTTCTGGATCACCAGCGCTTGTGTCTGATGAAGCAGGCTCGGCACCGGCGGCGAGGATGACGCGACCGGGTGGCAGCTGATAGGGCGCACGGAGGTACGCGCAGATCCGGTCGACCACGGTCTGCCGCAAGCTCGGGTACTGCTCGGCGAGCCGTTCCAGGTCGGTCAGCCCACCAATGCGAACGGCGGCTTTTTCGCTGCCGAGTTGCTCGCTGGCTTTGGAGGACAAAGTAGTGATGTGGGTTGCTTCGTCGTTGGCGAGTTGCCGACGATGTTCCCGCTGACTCAGGCGTAGCCGTTCGACGGTGACGAAGGCGGCGAGGATCGCGAGCACGGCGGCGGCGCTTTTCCATCCGGTGTCGAACGCGTCTCGATGATTAGCAGAGGTATCGCCCCACAGCAACACGGTGATCGTGATCCCCACGGCGGCGCTCACAGCCAGGGCCAGCCACACCCAGACCCACGCGAACTCACGCAGGGAACGATCCTCTCGCCCACCATTCATCCAGCTAGTTCAGCACGGCGCACGGCTGGCGTACGGGTGAATCTCACCGCGACGGCGTCAGAAACTCACGCGCCAACTGCTCCGCCCGGCGCCGCAGCAAAGACCGGGCATTGGCGACGCAACGGGCCGGGTCCGGGTCCAAGTCCGTGAGCGCGTACACGGCTTCAAAACCCGCCGCCCGCCACCGCGCTGGAGAGAGCAGACAACGACCCGCGACAGCGACCACCGGGACGCCCGCCGCAGCAGCCGCACGTTGCACACCAACCGGAGCCTTACCCCGCAACGACTGCTCATCCAACGAACCCTCACCGGTGACCACCAACCGCGCGTCCCGGACAGCATCGGTAAAACCCAGCAGCTCCAACATCAAACCGCTGCCCGGCCGCATCCGAGCGCCCAGCACCGCCAGCGCCGCGAAACCCACGCCACCCGCCGCGCCCGCGCCCGGCGCCGCGGCGAACTCCGGGCCGACCACCTCCGACCACCGTCGCAGACCGCGTTCCAGCACCACGACATCATCCGGCGACGCGCCCTTCTGCGGCCCGTACACCGCCGCCGCACCAGAAGATCCCAGCAGCGGATTATCCACATCAGACGCCAGCGAGACGTCCACCGGAGCCACCCACGAAAGGTCCACAGTAGACAGAGAAGCCAAAGAAGCCCCACCAGGCGGGAGAACGGCACCGGAGGCATCCAGCAGACGCGCCCCCAGCGCCGTCAGCATCCCGGCACCGCCGTCCGTGCAGGCGCTGCCGCCGACACCGAGCACCACTCGCGAAGCACCCGCCGCCACCGCCGCGGCGATCAGCTCACCGGTGCCGATACTGGACGCCGTCAGGGGTTGCGGCACGCCGCCGGGCAGCCGGTGCAGGCCGGAAGCCTCCGCCAGCTCCACCACGGCGACGTCGTCCCGGAGCGCGAAGTACGCCGTCACCCGGCGTCCGGTCGGGCCGTGCACCCGCGCCGGCACGCGGCGGAAACCGGCGGCGACGGCGGCCGCGACCGTCCCGTCACCGCCGTCCGCCACCGGCAGCATCCGCACCGGCTCCGGCGAAACCGCCGCGAAACCCTCGGCCACCACCGCCGCGACTTCGGCCGCGGTCAGCGAGCCCTTGAACTTGTCCGGGGCGACCAGCACCGTCACGGCCGCGGCTCGGACTCCGCCGCCCGGTAGGCGCGCCAGTCGCCGATCTCCGTGATGTCACGAAGCTGCACGTGCGAGGTCTGCGGGCGGCGCAGCAGCATCGCGAACGCCGAGCTGCCGTCCGCCAGCTCGATCACGCCCAGCTCCAGTTCCGGCGGCTCCGCCGGCAGGACGCGATCGCGCAGGGCGTCCAGCGAGACGTCGTAAACCTCGCCGCTCACGGGCGCGCCGCCGTGGGCGACCGGGATCAGCGCCGGGCACTGGCCGCCGACGGAGTAGAAGCGGTACTTCGGCGCCGTGGTCGTCGCGGTGACCAGCGGCGCGCCGTCGAGCAGGTGGTGCAGCGGCTCGCCGCGCATGGCGCCGCCGTTGAGGAAGATCAGGGCCACGGAAGGTCCTTTCTAGAGGATCGCCTTGACGACGTCGATTCCGAAGTAGACGGTGAAGACGAGCGCCAGCACGGTGAGGATCCAGCCGGCCTCGCGCCACTTCCCCTTGCAGGTCTTGATCAGCACGTACGCGATCAGGCCGGCGCCGACGCCGTTGGTGATCGAGTAGGTGAACGGGATCAGCGCGACGGTGAGGAACACCGGGATCGTGTAGTCCGGGTCGTTCCACGGAATGTTTCGGCACTGCGCCACCATCATCCCGCCGATCACCACCAGCGCGGGCGCGGCGGCCTGCGCCGGCACGATGCCCGCGATCGGGGTGAACAGCAGCGTCGCGGCGAACAGCACACCGGTGACCACGCTCGCCAGCCCGGTCCGCGCGCCCTCCCCGACGCCGGCCGCGGATTCCAGGAACACGGTGTTCGGCGACGAGCCGGACAGCCCGCCCGCGATCGCGCCCGCGCCGTCGACCAGCAGGATGCGGCCCATCTTCGGCACGCGCCCGTCCTTCGACAGCCCGGCTTCGGCCGAAACGCTGGTGATCGTGCCCATCGCGTCGAAGAAGCCCGACAGCACCAGCGTGAACAGGAAGATCGTGGCCGTCAGCGCACCCGCCGAGGCGAAGCCGCCGAACAGGTCGACGTGCCCGAGCAGCCCGAAGTTCGGGGCCGCCACGACGTGGCTGGGCAGGGTCGGGGTGGCCAGGCCCCAGCTGCCGACGCCGAAGCCGTCATGCAGCACCACGGCGAACACAGTGGACACCGCGATGCTGATCAGCACCGCGCCGGGCACCTTGCGCGAAGTGAGCACGGTCATCAGCAGCAGGCCGAAGCAGAACACCGCGATCGGCCAGCCGTTCAGGTGCCCGTCGAGGCCGAGGCGGACCGGGACGGTGGTGCCGGCCGTGTCCGGGGTCCGGGTCACGAACCCCGCGCTGACCAGGCCGACCAGGGCGAGGTAGAGCCCGATGCCGACCGTGATGGCCATCTTCAACGGCGGCGGGATCGCGTTCATGATGCGTTCCCGGATCCCGCTGACGGCCATCAGCACGATGCAGACGCCTTCGAGCACCACCAGCCCGAAGGCCTGCGCCCACGTCATCGCCGGCGCCATCTGGAACGCCACGATGCCGTTGATGCCGAGCCCGGCGGCGATCGCGAGCGGCGCGTTGCCGACCAGTCCCATGAGGACGGTCATCACCGCGGCCGCCAGCGCGGTGGCGGTGGTGACCTGCGCGGCGCTCAGCTTCGCGCCGGTGATGTCGGCGGAGGCGCCGAGGATGAGCGGGTTGAGCAGCACGATGTAGGCCATCGCGACGAACGTGGTGACGCCGCCGCGCACCTCCCGGCCGACGGTCGTGCGCCGCTCGGTCAGGTCGAACAGGCGGTCCATAAGGGACTTCCGGACCGGGTCTTTCTCCGGGCTCACAGCGTCTTCGATGCGTACCTGGGTCATGCGTCCTCCCCTTGCCGGTGGGTGTGCTCCACCGCGCCCCGCATTCGAGCGGGGCGTGGGAAGCGGGACGTTTCGGTTTTTGTGGTGCTCCGGTCAGCACCGGGATGGGCCCGGGGTACGGGCTTCCGGTGTTGGGGCGAATCCCTTGTGAGTGTTTATGACGGTTAGAACCGTCATAAACACTCACAAGGTTCAGTAGTCGACGCGGTCCGGCCGGTCCAGCCAGGCGTCGAAGGGCGCGAAGCCGTCCTTCAAGGACAGCCGGGAAACGGGTACTTCCCAGTTTTCGCGGGGGTTTTCGAACAGCTCGTAAAACGCGCGGTCGTCGAACCCGGCCTTGGCGGCGTCGTTGCGGTCGGCCGCGAAGAGCACACGGTCCACCCGCGCCCACAGCGCGGACGCGAGGCACATCGGGCACGGCTCGCACGAGGAGACGAGCACGCAGCCCGTCAGCTTGAAGTCGCCCAGCGCCTGGCAGGCCGCGCGGATCGCGACCACCTCGGCGTGCGCCGTCGGGTCGAGCGAAGGCGTGACGCGGTTGACGCCGGTGGAGATGATCTCGCCGTCCTTCGCGACCAGCGCGCCGAACGGGCCGCCGCCGTCGGCGACGTTGCGGGTGGCGATGCGGACGCTCTCGGCGAGCCAGGCGTGTTCGAGGTCGGCAGCGGCGGATACGGTCATTTCTTCAGCTCTCCCAATGGTTTTCAAAGTCTTCAGGTACCGGTGATGTGCTCGGGGCGGATCGGGACACGGGGCAGTTCGAGCCCGGTGGCCGCGCGGATCGCGTTGGCGATCGCCGGCGTCGCGGAGATCGTGGGCGGCTCCCCGACCCCGCGCACGCCGTACGGGGAGTGCGGGTCGGGCCGTTCCAGCACGTCGATCCGCATCGGCGGCATGTCGAGGACGGTCGGGATCAGGTAGTCGGTGAAGGACGGGTTGCGCACCTTGCCGTCGACGACCTGGATCTCCTCCATCACGGCCAGCCCGAGCCCCTGCGCGGAGCCGCCCTGGATCTGGCCGAGCACGGCGTCGGGGTTCAGCGCCTTACCGACGTCCTGCGCGCAGTCCAGCTGGACGACCTTGACCAGGCCCAGCTCCACGTCGACGTCCACCACCGCGCGGTGGGCGGAGAAGCCGTACTGCACGTGGGCGTCGCCCTGGCCGGTCTCCGGGTCGAGCGGGTAGGTCTTGCGGTGGTGGTATTCACGGGTCTCCTCCACGACCTCGTCGCCCAGCAGCTCGGCCAGCCCGGTGAGCACCTCGCCGTCGTCGGCGACGACTTTGCCGCCGGCCAGCGACATCCCGGTGGCCGGGCGGACGAGCCGACGCTCAGCCAGCGCGTACACCGCTTCGGCCACCGCGCGGCAGGCATTACGTACGGCGCCACCGGTGATGTACGTCTGGCGCGAGGCCGAGCTGGAACCCGCGTCGCCGACGCTCGTGTCGGCCGGGTGCACGGTCACCCGCGGCACGCCCAGCTCCGTCCGCGCGATCTGCTGCTGCAGCGTGACGAGGCCCTGCCCCACCTCGGCCGCGGCGGTGTGCACCATCGCGACCGGCTCGCCGCCGATGACCTGCAGCCGCACGCGAGCCGTCGAGTAGTCGTCGAGGCCCTCGGCGTAGGAGATGTTCTTGATGGTCACGCCGTAGCCGACACCGCGGACCACCCCCTCGCCGTGCGTCACGTTCGACGCGCCGCCGGGCAGGTCCCGGATGTCCACGGCACCGGTGCGTTCCGGCGGCAGCGGCATGTCCTTGAGCCGCTGGACCAGCTCGCCGACCGGCGCCGGGAAGTCGACGACCTGGCCGGTGACGTTGGTGGAGCCCTCGCTCATCGCGTTGCGGATCCGCAGGTCCGCGGGGTCGACGCCGAGCGCGGCGGCGAGTTTGTCCATTTGCGACTCGTACGCGTACGTCGGCTGCACCGCGCCGAGGCCGCGCATCGCGCCGCACGTCGGGTTGTTGCTGTACACGCCCCAGCCCTCGATCTTCGCGTTCGGCACGTTGTACGGGCCGACGCTGAGTGTCGTGCCGTTGCCGACCACCACCGGGGTCTTGGACGCGTACGCGCCTCCGTCGAAGTACATCCGCGCGCGGACGTACACGAGGTCGCCGTCCTTCGTCGCACCGTGCTCGTAGTACATCTTCGCCGGGTGACGGTGGACGTGGCCGAAGAAGGACTCTTCGCGGTTGTAAACCATCTTCACCGGACGGCCGGTGCGAAGCGCCAGCAGGCACGAGTGGATCTGCATGGACAGGTCTTCACGCCCGCCGAACGCGCCGCCGACGCCCGACAGCGTCAGCCGCACCTTCTCCGGTGGCAGGCCGAGCGCCTTGGCCGTCTGCCGCTGGTCGACGTGCAGCCACTGGGTGGCGAGGTAGAGGTCGACCCCGCCCTCGTCGTCCGGCACGGCCAGCCCGGACTCCGGGCCGAGGAACGCCTGGTCCTGCATGCCGATCTCGTAGACGCCGGAGACCACCACGTCGGCGGCCGCGTCCGGGTCGCCCTTGAGGATCCGCTGGTAGCGCACCAGGTTCCCGCCCGGGTGCAGCTTCGGCAGCGTGGTGTCGTGCGCGGCGCGCTCGGGGTCGGTGATCGGCTCCAGCACCTCGTACTCGACGTCGATCTCCTTGAGCGCCTGCCGTGCGATCTCGGGGTGGTCGGCCGCGAGGATCGCCACCGGCTCGCCCTGGAACCGCACCCGGTCCTCGGCCAGCGCGGGGGTGTCCTGGTACTTGAGGCCGTAGACGTTCTCGCCGGGCACGTCCTCGTGCGTGAGCACCGCGTGCACCCCGGGCTGGGCCAGCGCGCGGGACACGTCGAGGCGCACGATGCGGGCGTGCGGGTGCGGGCTGCGCAGCGTCGCGCCCCACAGCATGTCCTCGTGCCACAGGTCGGACGAGTAGGCGAACTCGCCGCGGACCTTGAGCGTGCCGTCGGGGCGCAGTGGGCTCGCGCCGATCCCGCCGCTGACGGTGCCGGCCAGGTCCTGCGGGGACCGGGCCGGGGCTGCCCTGGTCATGCGCCCTCCTCAACGGACACGGCGAGCCGCGGCTGTGTTGCTACGTCGGCCAGGCATGGCGCCGATGATTCGGACCTGCAAGCAGTCCTCATGCGTTCTCCTTTCGCGCAGCCGCAAGCCGGACCGCGTCCAGGATCTTCTCGTACCCGGTGCAACGGCACAGGTTGCCTGCCAGCGCCTCGCGGATCTCGGCGTCACTCGGGTCGGTGGTGCGCGCGACGAGGTCGTGCGCCGTCACCAGCAAGCCGGGGGTGCAGAAGCCACATTGGATGGCCCCGTACTCCACAAAGGACTCTTGGATCGGGTCCAGCCGGTCGCCGTCGGCGAGGCCTTCGACGGTACGCACCTCGCGACCCTCCGCCTGACCGGCCGCCACCAGGCACGAGCACACCGGGACGCCGTCGAGGTACACCGTGCAGGATCCGCATTCGCCCTGTTCACAGGCGTTCTTCGAACCCGCGAGGCCCAGCCGCTCGCGCAGCACGTACAGCAGGCTCTCGCCTTCCCAGACGTTGTCCGCCTGGCGCTTTTCGCCGTTCACCACCACGTTCACGCGCATTCGGCCTGCCTTCCGCCGCAGTAGTCGGTCCAGGCCCAGGTCAGCGTCCGCCGAGCGAGGACGGACAGGGCGTGCTTGCGATAGTCCGCGCTGCCGCGGACGTCGTCGATCGGAGCCGCCGCCTGCGCGACCAGCTCGCCGAACCGGCGTTTCACCGAGTCGGCGAGCGCGCGGGGCCGGTCCCACTGGTCCTCGGCCGCCAGCTCCCCGGCGATGAACTCCTCGGCGTCGACGGCCCGGCGCGGGGTCGGTGCGGCCGAGCCGACCCCGGTCCCGACCCGGCGCTCCCCCGGGTGCAGCGCGAGGCCGAAGGCGCAGACGGCGATGACCATCGCGTTGCGCGTGCCGACCTTGCTGAACTGCTGCGGCCCGGCGGCCGGGGCGAGGTGGACGGCGGTGATCAGCTCGTCCGGCTCGAGAACGTTGCGCTTCACGCCGAGGTAGAAGTCCTTCGCCTCGACACGGCGGGTGCCGCGCACCGAGGCGATCTCGACCTCGGCGCCGGCCGCGAGCAGGGCCGGGTGCGAGTCGCCCGCGGGCGAGGCCGCGCCGAGGTTGCCGCCGACGCTGCCGCGGTTGCGGATCTGCGGCGAGCCCACCGTCCGCGCGGCCATGGCGAGCCCGGGCAGGCGGTCGCCGAGTTCCGCGATGATCCGGGTGTACGGCGTCGCGGCGGCGATCCGGATCCGACCGTCCACAGTGTCGTGGCCGGACAGCTCGGCGACGCGGTTGAGGTCGAGCAGCGCGGCCGGGCGGCGGTGGTCGAAATTGATCTCCACCAGCACGTCCGTGCCACCCGCGACGGGCACCGCGTCCGGGTGCGCCGCCTTGGCCGCCAGTGCCTCGGCCAGCGAGGCGGGGCGCAGAAACTCCATGACGTCCTTTCAGTGCCAGGCCGGGCCGGCGGGCGGCGCGTCGTCGCGCAGCACGGTGCCCTCGATCAGGCCGTACGGCCGATCGGCGGCGTGGAACACCTCACCGGGGTTGTCCAGCCCGAACGGCGAGAGGTCGGTCAGGAAGTGATGCTTGTTCGGCAGGGAAAGCCGGATCTCGACGATCTCCGGCACCGTCTCCAGCACACGCGTGCCCATCGCGTAGAGCGTCTGCTGCAGCGACAGACTGTACGTTCCTCCGAACGCGTCGAGCAGCGACGCCAGCGCCGTGTCGTACGCCTTGGTCCAGTCGGCCTCGTCGGCGGCGAAGCGCCAGGTGGCGGACACCGCCGTGGCCAGGATGCGGTCCTTGGTCTCGGCGAGCGTGGTGTACTCCTCGCGCGGGAAGCCCCAGAACTCCGAGCCGGTGGTGTTCAGCACGGTCAGGTCGCGCACGCCGCCCAGCACCCAGGCACGCTCGCCGTCGAAGGTCACGGTGGTGGCGCGCGTGCCGCCGCCGGAGCGGGCGAACGAGTGGTGCGCGGGCCGGCCGCCGACCTGAAGCCGCTGCCACGGATAGGACTCGACCTCGACGCGCGCCCCGTGGATGCTCTCCTGCGACGTCACGAAGTGGCGGGCCAGGCGCAGCGCGTAGTCCTCGATCTCGCCGATCCCGTCGCGGGCGAACGCGTGCACGGTGTTCTTCTGCGTGTCGGTGGCCAGGACCTTGTCGTTGGCCCCGGTCAGGTGGGTGTCGCTCATGTCGCCGGAGAGCGACACGCTCACGTTGAGGTCGGTGATCCGGTGCTCGTCGCCGTCGCGGTCGACGCGCACGAGCCGGTTCTCCGCCTTCCCGTAGCGGTTGTCACCCAGAACGATCGCCATGGTCTTCCTTCCCGCGCTGTGTCCTCGATGTCTTGGGAGTACACACGCCGCGACGTGGCGCGGACCACGGCAGATCCGCCGAAAGGAGCGGGGTACACGGGGCCGTTTTTCGTAGATTCCTCCAAACGACGCGCCGGGTGGGGTGTGCGGTACTGGTGGGGTCGGAACTGGGAAGGGGTGAGGCGTGCGGCTCGGTGCGCTGCTGGACACGCCGGGGCTCGGGCTGACGCTGCTGGCCGGCGCCGAGGCGCTGGACCGCGAGTTCGAGCGGGTGTTCCAAGTGACCCTGCAGGACCCGACGCGGTACCTGGACGGCGGCGAGATCGTGCTGAGCGGCCTGCGCTGGCTGCCCGGTCCCGCCGACGCGGACGAGTTCGTCCGCGCCCTCGCCGCGGCGGGGGTGGTCGCGCTGGGCGCGGGCACGGCCGAGTTCAGCGGCCCGGTGCCGGATCACCTGGTGGAGTCGTGCCGCCGGGTCGGGCTGCCGCTGTTCGAAGTGCCGCTGTCGGTGTCCTTCGCGACGGTGACGGAACGCGTGATCCTCGGCCTCGCCGCCGAGCGCGACGCCCCGGCGCAGGACTCGCACCGGCGGCTGATCGCGGCCGTCACCGAGGGCCGCGGCCTGCCCGCCCTGGTCGCCGCCGGCGCGGCCGAGCTGGCCGCGGACTGCTGGGTGCTCAGCGCGACGGGCCGCCTGATCGCCGGCCCGGACTCCCTGCCGGCCGACCGGCGCGCGTCGCTCGCCCGGCACTTTCTTCGGGCGGAACGCTTGCCGCTGACGGTAGAGGCGACCGGCACCCGCGGGTCTGCCGTCGCCGAGGCAACCGCTCCGGACGGTTCGGCCGCCGCTTCTGTCTCGACTGGCGGCCGCAACCGCGGCCCGTCAACAGGCCGCGGTTCGACTTCTGCGCCCACCGGCGACCGCACTTCCGCCCCACCAACAGCCCACAACTCGACTTCCCTCCCAACTGGCGGCCGACTAACAGCCCACGGTTCGGCTTCTGTCCCAACCGGCGACCACACCCCCGCCCCACCAACAGCCCACAACTCGACTTCCGTCCCAACCAGCGACCCCACTCCCAACGCGCCGCAGGCAACCCGCAACTCGGCGCCGTCCGGCCCGGTCACCCTCCTCGCCGCGGCGAGCCGCTCCGGGCACCGGGTGGCCAGCTGGTTCCTGGTGGTCGACGGGGACTGCTCGGCGTGGCCGTCGTGGCGGCGGGAGCTGGCGCTGGAACTGGCGCCACTGGTCGGGCTGGAGCGCTCGCGTGTCGACGAGGCGAAGCGCATCGAGAACCGCGCGGCCGAACCGTTGCTGCGTCTGGCCCTGTCCGACTCGCCGACGGCCGAGCTGGCGTCCCGGCTGGCGGCGGCGGAGTTCCCCGCGCGGGCGCAACTGGTGGCGCTGTCCGCCGAGGTCGCGGGCGGCGGCCCCGGCCTGACCCCGGTGCTGGTCGAGGAACTGCTGGCGACCGTCTCCGGACCGACGCTCGTCGGCACCGTCGATGGCGAGACTTTCGGCCTGTTCCCCGCTTTCCTGCGCCTCGACCGCGTGGCGGCGGACCTGCGCGGGGCCGTCCGCACCCTCGAACCGGCGCTGGGCTCGGCCCGCCTGGCCATCGGGCTGAGCCGGGCACCGGACGCGGCGGGGCTGCGCGCGGGAATCCAGGAGGCCCGGCACGCGCGCACGCTCGCGGCGCTTTCGCCGGGCCGCGCGAGCGTCCTGGCAGGTGACGAGGTCGCGTCGCACCTGCTGCTGCTCGCCGCCGTCCCGGAGGACCTGCGCCGGTCCTTCGGCGACAAGGTCCTCGGCCCGGTCCTGGCTTACGACACCGCGCACGGCTCCGAACTGCTGCGAACGCTCAGGGCCTTCCTCGAGCACTCGGGCTCCTGGACGCAGACGTCCGCCGCGCTGCACCTGCACGTGAACACCCTGCGGTACCGGGTGGGCCGGATCTCGGACCTCACCGGACGGGACCTGGGCCGGTTCGCCGACCGCGTCGACCTCTATCTGGCGGGCTGCTTCACCCAGGGCTGGGGCTGGTCATGACGCGCGCCCGTCGTGGACCGCCTCCAGCGCCCACTCCGCACGCGGCTGGTTGTGCAGCCGCCAGTAGTGCTCGGCGATGTCGTCCGGGTCGAACGCCGTGCCCGGGGCGACCGCTCCGGCGACCGTGACCGAGGCGAAGTGGAGCTCGGGGTACTGCTCGGCGAACAGCGCCACCAGCGTCCGCACGCCCGTCTTCCCCAGCGACAAACTGCTGTAATCCGCCTTCGGCTCCGGCATCCCGCCGGTGACCAGGAAGGTGCCGTGGCCCCGCGCGGCCATCGCCGGGGCCAGGTGCGCGGCGGCGGCGTACGCGCCCAGCACGTTGACCCGCCAGCGCTCCAGGTGCTCGTCCACCGTCAGCTCGCCCGGGGTGTCCGGCCGGATCACGGCGGCGTTGTAGACCACCACTTCCGGTAGCCCGAGGTCCGCGACGGCCGCGTCCAGGGCCGTGCGCAGGGACTTCTCGTCCATGACGTCGGCCTGGTACGGCCCCGTGCGCGAGATCAGGGCGGCCCCGAACCCCTCCCGCTCGAAGCGGCGTCCCACCGAGCGGCCGATGCCCGGTCCCGCCCCGATCACGATCGTCACCGGCATGCCCGGCTCCTTCCCTCGGTCTCCTCGACCGTACGGCCTGACACCGGTGTCAACCCCAAATCCACTGACCGGTTGGTTGCTAGCCTGGGCGCATGGCTCGCGACGCGGAACAGACGAAACGCCGGCTGCTCGACGCCGCCACCGGCGAGTTCTCCGGCTACGGCATCGCGGGCGCGCGCGTCGACCGGATCGCCGCCGCCGCGGGCTGCAACAAGGCGATGATCTACTCCTACTTCGGCAGCAAGGAGCAGCTTTTCGACGCCGTCTTCGACGAGCGGACAAAAGCGTTCTTCGCCGCCGTGCCGTTCGACGCCGGCGACCTCGCCGGCTACACCGGGCGCGCGTTCGACTACTACGAGGACCATCCCGAGACGCTGCGACTGTCCACCTGGTACCGGCTCGAACGGCCCGCCGACGAGCACCTGCGCGCGATCACCGAGGCGAACGACCTCCGGCTGGGCGAGATCGGCCGCGCGCAGCAGGCGGGCGAGGTGCCGGGGCACTACTCGCCGGTGCAGCTGGTCGTCCTGATCCAGGCGCTGTCCGCGGCGTGGCACACCACGAACCCGGAACTCGGCCCGCGGCTGCCCGCCGAACGGGCCGAACGGCGGCTTACGCTCGTCGACGCCGTTCAGGGATTGCTTGCACGGAAATAGTCAAGGCTTTCTTTCGTTCGCAGCGCGGAAAACAACGCAATAATAACGGCCGCGACGAGAACAGCGAGTGCGACAGCGGACAACCCGGTGTAAACGACCGGCGCCGAGAACGGCGGAATTCCGGCGAAGGCCTCGATTCCGATGACGGCCGTCAGCACGGCGTCCGCGACGACGGCGAGCCACACCAGCCGGAGCCGCCGTGGTTCGGCCCAGTCGGTGAACCGCAGCAGCCACGCGAGCCCGGGCAGCACCAGGATCGCGTGCATCGCCACGGCGTGCAGCGGCTTCAGCGCGCCCGCCGTGGTGTACGCCAGCTGCGGGTCGCCGCCGCGCGCCTCGCCGACGCCGCGGGCGATCATCACCGCACCGGTCGCGAGCGCGACCATCAGCACCAGCAGCCCGAAGCGCACGGCCAGCCGGAGGCTCGGCGACATCACGCCTGGTGAGAGGAAGGCCGCGAGGGTGAAACCGAGCCCGGTCACCACGATCACGGCGCCACCGCCGGCGAGCGTCGTCGAAACGGCCGTGTCGAAACCGGTCTCGAAGTTGAAATGCGACGGCACGCCGCGCCACGCCTGCATGGTCACCAGCGCCACCTCGGCCACGCAGGCGATGAGGAACGCGCCGAGCAGCCCCGTCCGGCCCCGGACCGTGAGGTACGACGTCGCCCACGCGACCGTCGCCAGGGTGAGGCCGAACGACAGCCCGAACGTGACCGCCTTGCGCAGCGAAACCGGCCCGATCCAGGTGCCGCCCGAAGCCAGCAGGACCACGGCGTTCACCAGCCCGGCGGCGAAGAGCACGGCGCCCACCACGTACGCGGCGCGCTCGACTCGCCGGCCGTCCCGCCAGATGCGGCCCACGGCCACCACGATCGGAGTCATGCCGCCGAGTCTGGTGCCACGACAACGTTTCGTCGTCGTGCCGGTGTCGACACCAGCGTACGCAGATTTACGTACGCCAGTCGCATTAAAAAGAAACAAAAAGCGCCGGTAAAGGAATTCCGGAGTTATTGACCGGGAGATGACTTTGCCAGTGTGCGGCGACACTCGGGAGGAGGATGCACGGTCGGCTCAGGAGTTCTACCCTGAAGTCATGTACATAGCCCTGCTGACATACACAGCGCCCCGAAACGAAGTCGACTACGCACTTCCGGAACACGCGGATTGGGTGCGGTCACACTTTTCGCACGGCTTGTTCCTGGTTTCCGGAAAAGGAAACGGGGATGCCGACCAGGTCATCCTCACCCGCCCCTGCCTGCGCGGCAAGCTGGACGCCGTGCTCGCCACCGACCCCTTCATCCTCCAACGCCTCGCCCGCTACACCGTGATCGAGTTCTCCGCCACCCGCACCTCCCACGAATTCCACGCCATCAACGAGGCACTCGCCTCCTGAGTCGGTCGAAGGCCCGCGCGCAGGTGGCCTCCGGCATCGTCGCCCGCCACCTGCCGGCCGTACTGCCGTCGTGAGCTCGCCTATGATCGCGGAGACCGACGCACCGGCACGGGAGAGCACATTGAAGACGCCCGACCTCGTCTTCCGAGGCCGCCGCCTCACCAGCGATCGCGCACTGGTGATGGCCATCGTCAACCGCACGCCCGATTCGTTCTACGACCACGGCGCCACTTTCGAAGAGCAGCGCGCGCAGGACGCCGTCCGCCGCGCCCGCGCCGAGGGAGCGGACCTCATCGACATCGGCGGAGTGCCCGCCGGCAAGGGCCCCGAGGTCACCGCGGCGGAGGAGATCAGCCGCGTCGTGCCGACCGTCGCCTGGGCCCGCGAGACCTTCCCCGACCTCGTGATCAGCGTCGACACCTATCGCGCCGAGGTCGCGGACGCCGTCTGCCGCGCCGGCGCGGACCTGGTCAACGACAACTGGGCCGCCGTCGAACCGGAGATCCTGGACGTCGCCGCGCAGTACGGCGCCGGGTACATCTGCGCGCACACCAACGGTTTGAAGCCGCGCACGGAAGCCGTCCGGCCCGAGTACGACGACGTCGTCGCGGCCGTGATCGAGGGCACCACCGCGCTGGCCGAGCGGGCGCTGGAGCGCGGGGTGCCGCGCGAGGGCATCATGATCGACCCCTGCATCGACTTCGGGAAGAACTCTTACCAGTCGCTGGAACTGCTGCGGAACGTCGAGGCGCTGACCGCGACCGGCTGGCCGGTGCTGATGGCGCTGTCGAACAAGGACGTGATCGGCGAGACTCTGGACGTGTCCGTCGACGAGCGCGTGAGCGGGACTCTCGCGGCGACGGCGGTGGCCGCGCTGCACGGGGCCGCGATGTTCCGCGCGCACCAGGTGCGCGAGACGCGGCACGTGGTCGAGATGGTGGCCAGCATCGCAGGCACGCGCGCGCCGGCGAACGTGGTGCGTTCGCTGTGATCCGCGAGATCTGGCCCGGCACCCGCGACCTGACCGACGCCGACCTGGAGCGGCTGTACTCCTACCCGGCGGACCCGAAGTGGCTGGCGGTGAACTTCGTCTCCAGCGCCGACGGCGCGGTGACGGTCGAAGGCCGCTCGGCCACGCTGTCGACGCCCGCGGACCGGACCGTCTACCGGCTGGGCAACGACCTCGCCGACGTCGTCCTGGTCGGCGCGGGAACGGCGCTGATCGAGGGTTTCGAGGGCGGGCAGCCGGACTCGCGGTCGGCCGAGCGGCGTCGTCGCCACGGCCTGGCGCCGATCGCGCCGGTCGCGGTGGTGACTTCGGGCCGTTCCCTGCCGCCCGACGCGCCGGTGATCGCGAAGGCCGCGGTGCCCACGATCGTCATCACCAGCGAAGCCGCGCCCGCGGACCTGCGCACGGCGTGGTCGTCGGCGGGCGCGGACGTGCTGATCGCGGGCACCGACACCGTGGACCTCCGCACAGCCGTCGACGGTCTGGTCGCCCGCGGCCTGACCCGCATCGACTGCGAGGGCGGCCCCCACCTGTTCGCGACCCTCGCCGCCGCCGGAGTCGTCGACGAGCTGCGCCTCACGATCGCCCCGCTCCTGGTAGCCGGCACGGCGTCCCGCGTCGCCGCCGGCGCCGGTTTGGACCCGGCCCGGCTGGAGCTGGCGTCGGTTCTGGTGGAGGACGGGACTCTTCTGCTGCGCTACCTGCTTTAGTCGCTTGCGGGATCGGCTTCGGTCTCCTCGGTCTCCCACACCTTCCGCGCCGCCGTTGCCGCTGGCCGACCCTCAGCGCTGCTGGTGCTCGTAGAAAGCGCGGACGTGAGCAGCCTGCCCCGCGGCGTCCAGTTCCACGACGTCGAGGGCGCGATTGCCGTTCTCCCGGTGGTAGAACAGCGCGTAGCCGTCCGGGCTGCTCAGGAGCGCCTCTTCGGTGAACGCCAGGTCCGGTGCGAGTTCCAGACCCCGCTCGAAGTGCAGGCGCAGCTCGGCTTGGCCATGCAGGTGCCCGTCGGCCCGCCCCCAGCGACGGACGACGGTGGACGCCACGAAGTCGACGTCCTCGGCGTAACAGGCCATGATCGCGTCAAGATCCCGGTCCCGCCAGGCCGCGAGCCACACATCAGCGTGCGCGCGAGCATCCATGGTCGCAGTATGCCCGTACCGGGAGACGTTCGCGATCAAGAAACACGCAGGCGCTGGGGTTTTCAGGCGCTGGGGTTTTCAGGGGTTGGGGTTTTCGGGGGTCGGAGGTTTCAGGGGTTGGGGTTCCGTGGCCTGGGCTGGCAGAACCCGAGCCACCGGCCACTCCCGGCACCCCCACCGACACCACCCCTCCCGGCTCACCCCTCACGTCACGGGAAGCAGCTCGAACCCCGCTTTCCCGAACGATTCGCCGTTCACCTGGATCTCCAGCGCGTGCGGCCCCGGGTGGTACACGCGCGTGGTGATCAGCCGGAACGAGTGAGTGCGCTCCAAGACCAGCTCCGCCCCCGGCTCGAGAGTCTTCGTGGTGAGCTTGAAGACCTTGGGCGTGGTGGAACCGTTGGCCTTGCGGTGATGCACGACGTAATCGACGACCAGGTTCGCCGGCGCGGCGCTCGTGTTGCGCAGCGTGCAGCTGAAACCGAGTTCGTCGCCGACCGCCACGGATTCGCCCGAGAGCGCGGGACCGTCGAGGGCGATGCCGGTGGGCGGGGCGAAACCCAGCAATGCCAACGCATCCGCGTCGCCCTGCTTGATCAGCGTGCGCAGGCCGTGGCGCACGAGTTGCGCGGTCTGCTTACCGGTGTCCGCGGCCGACCAGCGAGCCGCCGCCGATACGGCGATCTCCGGACGGCCGCGGCTCACGTCGTTCAGATGGTTGGCAACGGAACGCCGCACGTACGCGGACTCGTCGCGGCACAGCGCGTCGAGGATCGGCACGGTCACCCCCGGGCGCTCCACGATCGCAGTGACCCGCCGTGCCCAGGGCAGCAACGGCCGCGTTCCCTCCGAGGCCAGCCGGCGGACGTGCTCGTCGGGATGCTCCGTCCAGCTCAGCACCTTCGGCAGCGCGCGCTCGAGGTCAGCGTCCAGCAACGGGCGGACAGCGAACTCGGCGGTGAGCCGCGGGGTGAGGTCGGCGAGCAGATCAAGCGCCGCGTCGAACGCTGCCGGCCCACCGTCCTCGAGCGCCCGCGCCGACACAGCCTCGGTGACCGGCCAGATCATCCAGCCGGTGAACGTGTCGTCGATCAATGCCCGGCGCACCACGTCCTCCAGTTCGTGGTAGCAGCCGGGCAGGTCGGCCAGCAACGCGTCACGCAACAAATCGGTGCGCTGGCGCAGGCCGAGCCCGGTCAACCGCGCCCGGCCCAGCGCCGGGAACCGCAGACCCGGCGCCGCGGTTTTCAAGCTCCCAGCCAATCCTTCAGCCGCCCGCGCGTTGAGCAGCTCGTCCGCCAGTGGCATCGTCCCTCCCTCTGCTACATACTCGACTATATCATGTGTAGCGCTACAGTTGCTATATGGACATCGTGAACGGCAGCGCCAAGGACCGGCTACTGCTCGCCGCCGCCCAACTGCTCGACAACGCCCACGGTCACGCGGTGTCCACTCGCGCCATCTGCGAGCGAGCCCACGTCCAGGCACCGACGCTCTACCACCACTTCGGCAGCAAACAGGGCTTGCTCGACGCAGTGGTCAACTTCGGCTTCACCCAGTATGTGGAGAGCACCGACAAGACCGAGCCGGACGCGGATCCAGTCCAGCAGATCCGCGACGGCTGGGACCGTCACGTCAGCTACGGCCTGCACTACCCGACCTTCTACGTACTGCTCTACGGCCAGATCAAGCCCGGCGAACCGTGCGCTCTCACCTCCAGCGCGGAGGAGATGCTGCTCGAACTGCTCACGCCCGTCGCCCGCCAGGGCCGGCTGCGCACCACCCCGGCGGAGGCCGCGCGGCAGATCGCGGCGGCCAACTCCGGCGTCACGCTGAGCCTGATCGCCCAGCCCGAAGAGGCCCGCGACCTGGCGATGTCGCATCAGGTCCGCGAGTCCGTGCTGGCCGGGCTGCTCACCGACGAGCCCGCCGGGAAGCCGTCCACCGTCGACGCGCTCGCGGTCGCTTTGTCGACCGCGCTGGACTCGCAAGCCGCCGCGCTGACCTCCACCGAGCAGAGCATGCTGCGCGAATGGCTCGGTCGCCTCGTCCACTGACTTCTGCTACATTCGCTATAGTCATCCATATAGCGAATGTAGGAGGTACGCGGTGACAGCACGACTCGGCCGGTTCGGCGCTTGGATGAGCCCGGCGACCGACGACCGGACGCTCAGGAAAACGGCCGTCGAAGCGGAGAAACTGGGCTACGGCACCGTCTGGTTCGGCATCGGCAGCGGCACGGTCGAAGACCTCGCCTTCTTCGAGGAGGTGCTGGCGGCGACCGAAACCGTCACCGTCGCCACGGCGATCGTGAACATGTGGACCAACGACGCGGGCAAGATCGCCGCGTCCTACCACCGGCTGGCCGAGCGCTACGGCGACCGGTTCCTGCTGGGAGTCGGCGTCGGCCACCCGGAATCCGTGGCCCAGTACGAAAGTCCATACGCGAAGATGGTCGGCTACCTCGACCGGCTCGATGCCGAAGGCGTACCGAAGGACGGCCGAATCCTGGCCGCGCTGGGTGACAAGTCCTTGAAACTGGCCGCGGACCGCACGCTGGGCGCGCACCCGTACCTCGTGACCCCCGCGCACACGGGACATGCCCGCAAAATCTTGGGCCCGGACGTGGTCCTCGCACCCGAGCACAAGGTCGTGGTGGAGGAGGACGCGGCGGCCGCGCGGCTGATCGGGCGGCCGTTCGTGGAGAAGCCGTATCTGGGACTGCGCAACTACGTGAGCAATCTCCGCCGTCTCGGCTACACCGAGGAGGACGTCGCGGGCGGCGGCACCGACCGCCTGATCGACGACCTCGCGCTGCACGGCTCCCCCTCGACGATCGCGAACCGGCTCGGCGAGCACCTGGCCGAGGGCGCCGACCACGTGGGGGTCCACGTACTGGGCACGGACATCCTGACGGGGTACCGGAAACTGGCGGAGGTGCTGTTCTGACGATTGCGAGACTTGGGCAGCGACCGGCTCCAGGGGCCATGCCGGTTCTTTCAGATCGCGCTGCTGCACACCTGTGGGTACTCGGAACCGAATCCCGTGATGAGCTGTCGTTTCGGGTGTTCGGGCGGGCGTCCCGACTTCTTGCCCCTGGGTAGCGGCAATTCCGGCTTCGCCCAGGAATCAGGCCCTAGCTCGCTTGTCCAACGGAACTGGAGAGAAGCGACGGGCCGAGGTCAGCCGAGCCGACCGCGGCGAGCATGGCGGTGTCACCAGCGAGCGGGGCAGCGCCGAGGGTGGTCCCCATGACACTGGCCAACTGGCCGGTGAGCATGCACTGCGTGGCGAGTTTGACGCCAAGGGGCAGCAACTGCGGCTGAATGTTGGCCCGCAACACGTTGACGTAGAACACGTCGACTGGGCCGGGCTGGTTGTTCACCTTCGCCGTGGCGACCAGGGACATGCCGCGGGTGCGGACGTCGAGGCCCGTCAGGGTCAGGTGCCGGCCGGCAGCGTTGCCGAAGTCGAACCCACCGGGCAGAGTGGCGTGCGCCTCGGTGATGTCCAGATTGGACTCGCCCACGACGGTGAACTTGACACAGGAGCGGCCGTCAGCGGTCGTCGAGTAGGTGGCCGGCGCGATCGCGGCCATTCGCAAGCCGTCGGCGGTGAACGCGCGCTGCGCCGTGGCGTTCAGGCAAACAGTCAGCACACCATTCCGAATTTGCAGCGGCGGCAGCGGTGACAACGCGGAAGCCGCGGCGATTCCGTTGCCAGCCAACAGGGACACGACGGCAAGGGCGACAACCGCCGCCAGACGGGCCTTCACAACCAGGAGTCCTCTCGCAACTATCCTTTGTGGACCGCAGGAGCGTAGCGGCGATCATCCGCGAAAGGGAGCCACTTACGTCTATCAAGTGACGAGAGGGAAATACTTCAGCGTACAACGGAAATAGCCGCGACCAGATCGCGCTGGGAATACTCGGCGCGCCGCGACGGCACTGTCGAGTTGGACCACCACGAGATCGGCCGGTCGTGCGACCAGCCGGACCGGGCGTTGGCCGATAAGGCGTACGGTTCCCGCGCGAACCGCGCCTACCTGCGGCGGGGCATCCAGTGCACCATTCTGGAGAATGGCCGACCAGATCCGCCATCGCCAGAACCGGGGCCACCGTCGTGATCGCGGCGACCAACGAGTAAGACAGGCCCAGTTCTCAGTGGTGCTAGTTCTCCAGAGCGGCAGCGGCTTTCTTCGCAGCCTCGTCCGCAGTCGCGAAGGCTGAGCGGGCGGCGGTGAGGTCCTTGGTGGATTGGGTGGCGCGGGCTTCGGCGTCGGCGAGGCGGGTGCGGAGGTCGGTTACGCGGGCGTCGGCTTGTTCGGCTGTGCGTTCGGCGCGGGTGAGGGTGCGTTCGGCCTCGGCGCGTTCACGGTGGGTGGCGGCGGCTTTGCGGCGTTGTTCCTCGCGTTGGGCGCGGGCGCGTTCGCGGGCCTGACGCTCCTTCTCGGCCTTTTTCCGTTCTGTGGAAGGGGAAGCGGGCTTTTTCGGTGAAGCTTTCCGCGGTGACGCGGCATTCTTCGGCGCAGCGTCCTTTTTCGGCTGCGGAGCCGAAGAGACCGGCAGTGACAGCCACTGGTCCGCGTCCTGCTGGGCCATCGACGTCAGGCGGCCGGCCAGGGCCAGGTCGGCGACGGACGGGTCGGCGACCACCGCCTCCAGGGTTTCCTCCACTTCGCGGGCGACGGCGTCGCTGAGGCTGGGGGCGTCGGCCATGATGTGGCGGACCAGCTCGTTGCGGCGGTGTGCCAGGTCGCGCAGGTCGGCGCCCGCGAGGTTCGTATGGGCCTCCCGCAGGCGCTTGCCCAGGGCGGCCAGCTCGGTCAGCGAGGCGGCCCCGTCGCGGGCCAGGCGGTTGACGACGAAGGCCGCGCGAGTCGGCTTGCGCAGCGCGCGGATCCGGCCGGCCAGCTCACGGTCGCCGGCCGCCGTGGCGTCGCGCGCGGCAGCGGTTCGAGCCGCGACGAACTCGCCCGGCTCCCCCGCGTAGAGGGCCTCGGCGACGGTGTCGAAGTCCGGAGCATCCACCCCGCCACCGAACCACACCCGTGGTCCGATTGCGACAGACGGCGTAGCGTCAAAGTCTCACCGCAGGTCAAGCGAGGCGAGGACGGTGCCCATGACGTCATCGGGCCGACTCGCGCTGGCGGCCAGCCCCCTGGTCACCGGCGCGCTGCAGGCACTCCAACGCGCGACCGGGCTGCCCGTCGCGATGGGCGGTCCCGTGTCGGCGGGCTCACGCTCCCTGGTGATCGACCAGCTGCGCGGCACGGCCACGCGCTCGTTGCAGCACCTGCGAGTCGACACCGGCGCCGGGCTCGGCGGCAAAGCCGTGGCGCTGCGGCGGCCGTCCACGGTCGTCGACTACCTGAACGCGCAGGGCATCACGCACAAGTACGACCGCGCCGTGGCACCCGAACAGCTGCGGGCCATGGTCGCGCTGCCGGTGCGCGTCGGGGAGTCGACGCGCGCGGTGCTCTACGCCGCGACACGCGATTCGATCACGTTCGGCGATCGGATCCTGCGCGCCGCGACCGCGGTGGTGTCGAGGTTGGAGCGTGACATCGAGGTGGAGGAAGAGGTCCGGCGCCGCATCGCGGCCCAGGCTGACGTCCCCGCGAGCGAGCACCGGAAGCGGCGTTTCGAGACACTCGCCGGCGAGCACCGGGAGCTGCTCGCCGAACTGCTCGCAATCGCCGGTTCGATGCACGACGTCGAGGCCCGCGCCCGGCTGCTCGGAGTCTGCGAACGCCTGCACCCAGCCATCGGCAACGGCACCGGTGGCGGCAGCGGTGTCAACGGCGATAGCGACGACGTCAGCGATGGCGGCTCCGGCGACAGCTTCGACGGCAACGTCAGCGCCGGTACCGATAGCACCGGCATCAACACCCACCTAAAGCTTTCCCCACGAGAGCTCGACGTCCTGCGCCTCGTGAACACCGGCTGCACCAACGACGAAATCTCCGCGAGCCTGGGGCTGCAGCCCAACACCGTCAAGTCGTACCTCAAGCACGCGATGCGCAAGCTGGACGCCTCCAACCGGATCCAGGCGGTGAACCGGGCGCGCGCGGCCGGGCTGCTGGACTGACCACCCGACCACGCTGACCACCCGGCCACCCCCTTTGTGGGGTGGCCGGCACCACCGGCGCCGGGTCATCATCGCCTCGCGGGCGGTGCTGCCCGTACGTAAGTGAAGGGAACCGCACGTGTTCTACGACCTCGGCGTCCGCGACTTCCTCGACCGCGCGGAGTCCGTCTACCCGGACCGGATCGCGGTGGTGGACGAGCCCGGCCAGCCCGCCGCGTCGTGGGGCGAGGTGACCTATCGGGAGCTGGCCCGCCGCGCTCGTGCGCAGGCCGCGAACCTCGACGCGCTCGGGGTGCCGGTGGGCGGGCGCGTCGCGATCGTTTCGCACAACTCCGCGCGGCTGCTGACGTCGTTCTTCGGCGTCTCCGGGTGGGGGCGGGTGCTGGTGCCGGTGAACTTCCGGCTCGCCGCGGCGGAGGTGCGCTACATCGTCGAGCACTCCGGCGCCGAGGTCGTCATGATCGACCCGGAGCTCAAGCCGCTGCTGGACAGCATCACCGCGGAGCACGTGTACGTGCTGGGTGAGCACGACGAGCAGATCTTCGGCGGTGACGGAGAACCGCGGCCGTGGGCAGGCGACGAGTCGGCCACGGCCACGCTGAACTACACCTCCGGCACCACCGCGCGGCCCAAGGGCGTGCAGCTCACGCACCGCAACCTCTGGCTGAACGCCGCCGTCTTCGGGCTGCACACCACCTTGAACGACAACGACGTGCTGCTGCACACCCTCCCGATGTTCCACGCGAACGGCTGGGGCATGCCCTACGCCGTCACCGGCCTCGGCGGGCGGCACATCGTGCTGCGGAAGGTGGACGGCACGGAGATCCTCCGGCGCATCGAGGAGCACGGCGTCACGATCCTGTGTGCCGCGCCCGCGGTCGTCACCGCCGCCCTCGACGGCGCGGCGAAGTGGGAGGGCGAGGTGCCGGGCCGCGACCGCGTGCGGATCGTGGTGGCCGGCGCGCCGCCGCCGACCCGCACCATCGAGCGGGTACGGGCGGAGCTGGGCTGGGAGTTCATCCAGATCTACGGCCTCACCGAGACTTCGCCGCTGCTCACGGTCAACCGGTTCCGCAGCGAGTGGGCGGACCTCGGCCCGCACGAGCAGGCGAAGCTGCTCGGCCGCGCCGGCACGCCCGCGCTCGGCGTCCGGGTGTCGATCGACACCGACGGCGAGGTGCTGGTCCAGTCGAACATGAACCTCGACGGTTACTGGGAAAACCCGGACGAGACGGCCCGCGTCCAGCAGGGCAACTGGTTCCACACCGGCGACGGCGGCTCGTTCACCGACGGGTACCTCACCATCGCCGACCGCAAGAAGGACGTGATCATCACCGGCGGCGAGAACGTCTCGTCCATCGAGGTGGAGGACGCGCTCGCCTCCCACCCGGCCGTCCGCGAGGTCGCGGTGATCGGCATCCCGGACGAGAAATGGGGCGAACTCGTCACGGCGCTCGTGGTCACCGACGGCTCCCCCGTCACGGCCGAGGACCTGATCACCCACTGCCGCGGCTACCTGGCCGGCTACAAGTGCCCGAAACGCGTGGAGTTCCTCGGCGAGCTGCCCCGCACGGCGACCGGGAAGATCCAGAAGTTCAAGCTGCGCAAGCCTTTCTGGGACAACCAGGACCGGCAGGTGAATTAGCGCGCCGTCCGCTGTGGATCCGGCACCGCGCTGACGGACGTCAGAGGTCCTCGGCCGGACGGTAGACGAGCTGCACAACCCCGTTGCCGAAGGCCTTCGACCGGGCCAGTTCGAACGCGAACGACGGCCCCTCGACCGGGAACAGGCGCCGCCCGCAGCCGACGACCACGGGGTACTGCAGCAGCGTCAGCTCGTCGACCAGGCCCTCGGCCAGCAGCCAGCGCACGAGCGTGGTGCTGCCGCTGGTCATGATGTCGCCGCCCTCGCCCGCCTTCAGCCCGGCGAGCGCCGCGGCGAGGTCGCCCTCCAGCAGCGTCGAGTTCTGCCATTCGACGCTCGTCAGCGTGGTCGACGCGACGTACTTGCGGACGTTGTTCATGAACTCCGCGCCCGGGTCGTCCGCCGCGGTGCGGCCCGGCCACGATTCCGCGAAGCCCTCGTAGGTGACCCGGCCGAGCAGCATCGTGTCCGCGTCCGCCATGCCGCCGCCGACGGCGTGCTCGAGTTCCTCGTTCCAATAGGACAGCGACCACTGGTCCGGCGCCTCGACCACCCCGTCGAGCGAGATGAACAAAGTGGACACGATCTTGCGCATCAGGCAGCTCCTCGGCTCGGGAATGCCGCCACTATCGCGCAGCCGGGACCGTCCGTGCAGGCGTTTCGCGGAAGCCGGCCCGAACGTTCAGCCGACCTGCCTCACGAGGTCGAGTGCCCGGCCGAGAGTGGTGAGCTTCGCGTCGAGCGTCTCGCCCGACGGGTACAGGCGGACGGTGTCGACGCCGGCGTCGCGCCACACCCGCAGCCGCTCGCGGACCATGTCCTCGGTGCCGATCAGCGTGGTGCCCAGCACCATCTCGTCCGTGACGAGCGCGGTGGCGCCGTCGCGGTCACCGGCCTGCCAGCGCTCGCGAACCTCGGCCGCGACCTCGGCCCAGCCCTGGCGGCTGTACGCGTCGTTGTAGAAGTTCGTGCTGGCGGAACCCATGCCGCCGAGGGAGAAGGCCAGCTCCTTCTTACGGCTGCCCACCATCGTGCGCAGCTCGTGGTCATTAGCGGCGAACGCGACTTCGGCGCCCTGGCAGACGTCCAGGTCCTTACGCACGCGCCCGGATTTCGCGAGCCCGGCGTCGATGGGGCCGAAGTAGGCACTCGCGCCCTCGGGCACGAAGCTGGTGCCGAGCCAGCCGTCGGCGATCTCACCAGTCAGCTCCAGCAGCTTCGGCGAGAGCGTGGCCAGATAGATCGGGATGTCCTCGTTCGGCTTCGACGACAACCGCATCGGCCGTGCCTCGCCCGGCAACGGGATCTCAAAAGCGTTGCCGGAGAAGGAGATCTTCTCGCCGGCGAAGGCCTGCCGGATGATCTCGACGGTCTCGCGCATCCGCGTCAACGGCTTCGCGAACGGCACGCCGTGCAGGCCTTCGATCACCTGCGGACCGGACGGGCCGAGGCCGAGCGAGAACCGGCCGCCGGACAGGTCGGCCAGGGTCAGCGCGGTCTGCGCGATCGCGACGGGCGTGCGCGTGCCGAGCTGGATGATCCCGGAGCCGAGCTGCAGACGCTCGGTGCGCCCGGCGAGGTAACCGAGGACGGACGGCGCGTCGGAACCCCACGCCTCGGCGACCCAGCACACGTCGAGGCCCAGTTTTTCGGCCTCCAGCACAAAAGCCAGCGTGTCCGCCCAGCCGGCGGACGCCTCGACCGTGGTCGCCGTCCGCATCACTTCTCGGCCTCGACGCGGTCCTTGATAGCGGCAACGGTCGCGGTCAGCGCGTTCTCGAACTCGCGCATGCGGACGAAGATGATCTTCTGCTCCTTGTCCGGCATCCGGTCGATGGCGAGGGAGATGCCGGACCGGGCCGGGCCCATCCGCACCCACTGCGTGAGCCGGGTGCCGCCGTTCTCGGGATCCAGCGTGAACCGCCAGGTGGCCGTCGGATTCTCGCGATCCGTGACGGCCCAAGCGAAAACCCGCGGCTCCTCGCACTCGATGACAAACGACTTCGTCTGCCACTCGCCGAGCGCGTCGTGCTTGTTGCTGCCGACGAACGCGTTGCCCAGCGCCGGGCCGGTGACGCCGTCGCACCACTCGACGGACTGCAGCTCCTGGCTCATCGAGGGCATCAGCCGGACGTCGGCCACGACCTGCCACACGCGTTCGGGGTCGCCGTTGATCCACGTCGTGGCCTCGACCGTGGGGTTGTCCGCGTACCGCGCGCCGGTCCACTCCATCGTGGTGCGTCTCCTTGCTCGTCACTGCGCCCTCTACCAAAGGCCCTCTGCAAGAGTGCCTCTGACCACGATAGTTGCGTAGTGAGACCCACATTGTCAACGCGCGGCCGCCGCTAGGCCTCCTGCCGGGCGAACCGCGCCTCGACGTCGGGCCGGTGCGCGATCCGCTCCGGGAAGCCGGGGCCGCGGCGCATCCGCGTGTCCTCCGCCGTGAGCCGTTCGCCGCATTCCGCGCACACCACTTCGGCGTGGGTCTCGTGCCCACATGCCTTGTGCTGCATGGTGATCGGCGGTCCGGCCTCGGTGGCGAGCCAGCGGTCGCCCCACGCCGTCATCGCGGCGAGCACACTCCAGAAGTCGGCGCCCTTCTCGGTCAGCACGTAGTCGTAACGCACCGGTTCGGCCTGGTACGGCCGCTTCTCAATGAGGCCCTCCTCGACCAGCCGGCGGAGCCGGTCGGCGAGGGTGTTGCGCGCGATGCCGAGCGCCTGCTGGAACTCGTCGAAGCGCGTGACGCCGTAGAACGCGTCCCGCAGCACCAGCGGCGTCCACCAGTCCCCGAGCAGGTCCATGGTCCTCGCGATGGAACACGGCCACTGCGCGAAGGAAGTCCGTTTCATGGCGCTGAGGATACGCCGTCTCAGACTGAAACTCAGCAGTTGAAGGCCATAATCAAAGGCGATGACCGACGGTCACGTCCACGTAGTCGGGCACCTCGTCGTGTTCGTCGCCCACCGAGAGCGTGCCCGTCGGCTCCACCAGCAGCACGGCCGCGCCCGCCTTCGACGACGGCTTGTGGAACGTGCCGCGCGGGACCACGAAGATCGAGCCACGGGTGACGGTGACCACGCGCTCGCCCGCGGGCTCGCGCAGGCCGATCTCGATTTCGCCGTCGAGGACCAGGAAGAACTCGTCGGTGTCCTCGTGGACGTGCCACACGTGCTCGCCGGCGAAGCGCGCCAGGCGGATGTCGTAATCGTTGACAGCGGCGACGATGCGCGGGCTCCACACGGCGTCGAAGCCGTCGAGCACGGACTGCAGGTTGATGGGGTTTTCGCTCATGACCCCGATTCTCGGCCTGGTCACCCGGCGGCGGGAGTGCTAGGAATCGCATATGCCGCAAGAATCCTCGCACCGGGTCGTGATGGTGGTCGACGACGGCTCGAACCCGTTCGAAATGGGCGTCGCCACTGAGCTGTTCGGGCTGCGACGGCCGGAGCTGGACCGGCCGTGGTACGAGTTCACGATCGCCTCCGCGCGCCCGGAAGTGACCATGCACCTGGGGATGTTCACGCTGTCCGGCGTCGCGGGACTGGCCGCGGTCGACGCGGCGGACACGGTGATCGTGCCGAACCGCCCGGACCCGCAGGCGCCCGCGCACCCCGGCGTGCTGGCCGCGATCCGGCGCGCGGCGAAGCGGGGCGCGCGGCTGATGAGCTTCTGCACCGGCGCGTTCACCCTCGCCGACGCGGGTGTCCTGGACGGACGGCGGGCGACCACGCACTGGCGCTGGGCGGCGGAGTTCACGGCCCGGTACCCGGAGGTGCGGCTGGAGCCGGACGTCCTGTTCGTCGACGAGGGCACCGTGCTCACGGCGGCGGGCAGCGCGGCGGCGCTCGATCTGGGCCTGTACGTGATCCAGCGCGACCACGGCGCGGAGATAGCGAACGCCGTCAGCCGCCGGCTGGTCTTCGCCGGCCACCGCGACGGCGGCCAGCGGCAGTTCGTGGCCCGGCCGGTGCCCGCGGTGCCCGACACCTCACTCGCGCCGGTACTGGAGTGGGCGCGGGCGAACCTGGGCCGCGCGCTGACGGTCGCCGACCTGGCCGCGCGCGCCGCCACGAGCCCGGCGACGCTGCACCGGCGTTTCCGCGCGGAGCTCGGCGCCACCCCGTTGACGTGGCTGACCACGGAACGCGTGACGCTGGCGTGCCGCCTGATCGAACGCGGGGAGCTGCGCCTCGACCACATCGCGTCCTCCAGCGGCTTCGGCACGGCGGCCAACCTCCGCGCGCAATTGCGGCGGCACACCGGACTGAGCCCGTCGGAATACCGGCGACGCTTCGGCCCCGCCGCCTGACACCTAAAGCGCGGCCACGGCGGCGGCGACCGCCTCCCGCTGGGTGACCGGCGAATAGGTCTCCGGATCGGCGGCGGCCAGCGCGTTGAGGCCTTCGACCAGCGCCACCAGCCGTTTCGCCGCCGCCCGGCACCGCTCGTCCGTCCACTCAGGACGGACAGCGCCGGTCAGGCGGGCGATCCGGGTGACGAACGAGCGGTTGTTCGCGCGGTGCCGGGCGGCCAGCTCCGGATCGGCCAGCGCGGCGGCGAGGAAGCCGACCCAGACGCGCGCCTCGTCGGCCGCTTCCGGGGTGAGCGTGACCGCCCGCAGGAGCACGTCGCGCAGCACGGTCCGCGGCTCGCCGCCCGCGTCCTGCAACGCGTCCGCGCGGGCGGCGGTGCGCTCGTGCAGCAGCTCCCGGGCGTGCAGCAGCAGCGCCCGCTTGGTCGGGAACGCGTGCATGACCAGCCCGCTGGTGCAGCCGGCCCTGGCCGCGACGGCGCGGACCGTCAGGCCGGGCAGGCCCGACTCCGCCAGCACCTGCCAGACGGCGCCGGACAGGAGCTCGCGCTGGGCGGCGACGTCACGCCGCCTTGGCATCCCGGCCTCCATTCCGTAACATCCGTTACCGTAACAGATGTTCCGAGACCGTGAGCCGACCAGCCGGGAGTGCCGTGATCAGCATCGAACCCTGGGACTCTCCCGACGCCGTCGCCCTCCGGCAGGCGCAGCGAGACGAGCTCAACGCCCGCTACGACTCCTCCGACCACGAGGCCGGGCCGGCCCCGACGGCCGAGAGCGTCGCCGTGTTCCTGGTCGCCCGCGACGAGGACGGCAAGCCCACCGGCTGCGGCGGCCTGCGCCTGCTCGGCCCGGGCGAGGCCGAGATCAAGCGCATGTACGTCGCCCCGGGGGCACGCGGCTCCGGGCTCGCCACCGAGCTGCTGCGCGCTCTCGAAGAGCAGGCCCGCGGCCACGGCGTCGCGCGGCTGCTGCTGGAGACCGGCATCCGCCAGCCGGAAGCGATCCGCTTCTACGAACGTGAGGGATACCAGCCGATCCCCGCCTTCGGGGCCTATCGAGAAGACCCGCTCGCGCGCTGTTACGCCCGCGGAATCACCGCCGTTACTCCATTCGGCCCAGCTCGAAAATGCGGCTGAACAACGGGTTGCCCGGTGAAACCCTGGTGAAAAAGGACAGTTGACCGACGATGGATTTATGCCAGATGGACGAAAGTTGACCGTCTCGGACAAATTCCGCTCAGTGACTCACCGAATCTCCTCGGCATCGGCTAGCTTGGCGAGCGGTGCAGGTCCAACAGACGGGGAGTGACCACATGCCGAAACACCGGCCACGCCCGGAACGCGCGCGCTCGGTCCGGCACCGGACGGCGGCCGCTCTCGCGGGTGGCGCGCTCGTCGTGCTGCCGACGGTGACCGCCTCGGGTCTGCCGACCCCGCTCGCCGTGCAAAGCCCGCTGGGCGGCGGACAGCCGTCGCTGGCCGCGCCGTTGTTCCCGCCGGACATCCTGCTCCCGCCGCTCGCCGTGGACGGCAGCCTGCCGCAGCCGCCGGTCCCCCAGCCGCTGATGGTGCCGGGCGCGCAGGCCGGCAACGGGTCCTCGGCCCTGTCCGGGCCGCTCGGCATCCCCGGCAGCATGCTCAAGGCGTACAAGAACGCGGCCGACATCATGGCCAGGGAGCAGCCCGGCTGTCACCTCGACTGGGCGCTGATCGCCGCCATCGGCCGCATCGAGTCGAACCACGCGCGCGGCGGCTATGTAGATGCCAAGGGCAACACCCTGGAGCCGATCCTGGGCCCGGTGCTCAACGGCGCCGGCGCGTTCGCCGCGATCCGCGACACCGACGGCGGCCGCTACGACGGCGACCGTATGTGGGACCGCGCCGTCGGCCCGATGCAGTTCATCCCGTCGACCTGGAACGGTTACGCCTCCGACGGCAACGGCGACGGCGTCGCCGACCCGAACAACATCTACGACGAGTCGCTGGCCACCGCGCGTTACCTGTGCTCCGGCGGGCTGGACCTGTCGAGCGACGAGATGCAGCGGCTGGCCGTGCGCCGGTACAACAACTCGCAGTCCTATGTGGACACCGTGATGTCCTACGCCGCGGCGTACCGCGGCGGGGTCTCGCAGCTGCCGGACAGCCAGGTCCCGATCGGCGCGCCGCCGGGGCCGGGCGCCGTCGACGCCGCCGCGGGCAGTCCCGGCGGGGACCCGGCGCCGCCGGTCACGCAGCCGCCGCCGAGCGTGCCGCCGCCTTCGCAGCTGCCGCCGAGCAGCACGACGCCGACCAGCAGCACGCCCACGACTACACCGACCACGCCGACCACTACACCGACGTCGAGCACGCCGACCAGCGACAGCCCGCCGCCGACCACCCCCACCACGCCCACGACACCGACCAGCCCGGCCACCACATCGTCGAGCGCCCCGGCGGATTCGGGCAGCTCCACACCGGCGACCACGAGCACGCCGGCCGGCTGAGTCAGGAGCCGCGGCGCGCCTGGTCATAGTCCTCGCGCGCCGCGAAGACCTGAGGGACCCGCTGTTCGGTCCAGCGGGCCAGCGCCCACACCTGCTCGGCCGCCTCGTGCCCGAGCGGGGTGAGCGAATAGTCGACGCGCGGCGGGATCACGGGCTTGGCGTCGCGGTCCACGAAACCGTCGCGCTCCAGCGTCTGCAGGGTCTGGGCCAGCATCTTCTCGCTCACCCCGCCGACCTCGCGGCGCAGCTCGCTGAACCGGTACGAGCGCTCCAGCAGCGCGGCGAGCACCAGCACGCCCCACCGGCTGGTCACGTGTTCGAGCACCCCGCGCGACGGGCAGTCCGCGCGCTTGACGTCAGGGGCCACGTCGATCGCCTCGGTCATGCCTGATCCTCCTCATTACGGGAACACCAGTACCTTACCCCGAAGTGGGTACTATCCCTGAGTTAGTACCACTCCTAAGGTGAGTGCCGCACCATCCACTCGACCTGAGGACCAGCATGAGCATCGTCATCACCGGAGCCACCGGCCAGCTCGGCCGGCTCGTCGTCGCGGACCTGCTGGCGGCGGGTGTCGCGCCGGACGACATCACCGCCATCGCCCGCAGCGAGGAGAAGGCCGCCGGCCTGGGCGTCCACGTGCACGTCGGCGACTACGACCGGCCGGAGACGCTCGAAGGCGCGTTCGCGCCGGGCGACCGCGTGCTGCTGATCTCCGGCCCGGACGTGGGCAAGCGCGTCCCGCAGCACACCGCCGTGATCGACGCCGCGAAGGCCGCGGGCGTCGCGCAACTCGCGTACACCGGCGTCTTCGGCGGCCCGAAGGCGGACTTCGCGCTCGCCGACGAGCACCGCGTGACCGAGGACCTGGTGCTCGCTTCCGGTCTGCCGTATACGTTCCTGCGCAACAACTGGTACACCGACGTGTACACCGCCGGCCTCGCGGACACGGTCGCGCGCGGCGCCGTCACCAACAGCGTGCCGCTGGAGGCCCGCATCGCCACCGCGACCCGCGCGGACTACGCGGCCGCGGCGGCGGTCGTGCTGCGCACCGAAGGACACCTCAACGCCGCGTACGAGCTGAGCGGCGACACGGCGTGGACGTTCGGGGAATTCGCCGCCGAGATCGCCCGGCAGAGCGGCCAGCCGGTGGCGCACAATTCCGTGAGCCCGGAGGAAAACAAGAAGATCCTGGTCTCCGCCGCCGGGCTGCCGCCCACGTTCGCCGACGTGCTCGTGGGTGTGGACGCCGCCATCGGCCGGGGCCTGCTCGCCGGCACGCCGGGCGACCTGTCGCGGCTCATCGGACGGCCGACGACGCCGATCGCCGGCTCGATCGCGGCGGCACTGGCCGGTTAGTTCGCACACCGCGGCAGCGACCTCCCTATAGTTCGGGCAGTTCGAGTCCCCGAAGTGCTGGAGGGATCGTGTCCTGGAACCCCGGGTCGCCGCCTGACCTGTCCGGCCGGACCTACGCGGTGACCGGGGGCAACTCCGGTATCGGCTACTTCATCTCCGAACAGCTCGCCGCGGCCGGCGCGCACGTGGTCATCCTCGGCCGGAATCCCGGGCGCCTGCGCACCGCCGTGGACGCCATCCGCGGGCACGTCGGCCCCGCGGCGAAGCTGAGCACCATCCCGCTGGACCTGGCGGACCTCGAATCGGTGGCGTCGGCGGCCGAGGCGCTCGTCCGGCTGGGGCAGGTCGACGCGCTGGTCGAGAACGCGGGCACGACGTCGCCCGGCCGCACCCGGCAGACCACCGAACAGGGCTTGGAACTGGCGCTGGGCACGAACCACCTCGGCCACTTCGCGTTGACCGCGCTGGCCATGCCGGTGCTGAAGGCGACCCCCGGCAGCCGCGTGGTCCCGACGGGCAGCCTCATCTCCCTGCTGGTCAAGTTCGACCTCGACGACCTGCAGAGCGAGCGCGAGTACTCGGAATTCCGGGCGTACGGGCTGTCCAAGCACGCCGTGGCGTCCTTCGGCTTCGAGCTGGATCGACGACTGCGTGCGTCCACTATGGACGTCCATTGTGTTCTCACCCATCCCGGCCTCTGCCTTGACGGCGGGAGCCCTTGGCGCGAGGGCATCAGCAAGCCTTCACCGCTGGCGCGCCTTTCGCCGGTCACGCAGGGCGAGCACCACGGCGCTTGGACCGCCGTTCGCGCGGCGACTGACCCGTCGGCCAAGGGCGGCGAGTACTACGGCCCGAGGTTCGGCAGCGTGGGCCGTCCGGTGCGGCAACGAACCGTCGCCGCCGACCGTGACCCGGTGCGGGCCGCGCGGCTGTGGGAGCTTTCCGAGAAGCTGACCGGCGTCGAATTCACGGTATAAGGAGATCGACCATGGTGGAGCCCGCCTACCAGGCGACCGCGGGCGGCGCGCTCGACGTGGACCGCGAGTTCTACGGCCGGCTCGCGAGCCGCCAGGCCGGGCGCGAGCTGGTCGAGGCGTTCGAGATCCCGATCCGCTCCGGGCGGGCGTGGACCGTGCCGCGGGGCCACCTGTGCCGGATCGTCACGGTCGAGGGGCCGCAGGTCGGGGACCTCAACGTGTGGAACCGGCACGACCCGCGGGAACGGCTGTGGGCCGCGCGCACCCGGCAGCTGCAGCGCGCGCACGTGAGCACGTTCGACCGGCTCTGGTCGACGCTGCCGTTCCTGCGCCCGCTGCTGACCATCACCGCGGACACGCTGGCGGGCTACGGCACCGACGCCGACGGCGGCCGCGTGCACGACCTGCTCGGCACGCGCTGCGACCCGTACGTGAACCGGATGCTCACCGGCGAAGACTTCGACTTCCACTGTCATTCCAACCTGGTGCGCGCCGTCCTCCCGTACGGGCTGACCGAGTTCGACGTGCACGACGTGCTGAACGTCTTCCAGTGCACCGGCCTGACCGCGGACGACCGGTACTTCATGGCCGCCTGCCCCGCCCGGCCCGGCGACCACTTGGAGTTCTTCGCCGAGCAGGAGCTGCTCTGCGCGCTGTCCACCTGTCCCGGCGGCGACCTCTCGATCCCGTTGTGGGGCCCCGACGCCCGCGACCCGATCGACGTCTGCCACCCGATCGGCATCGAGGTCTACCGCCCCGCCGCGGAGCTCCTCGACGGCTGGGCCCCGCCCGAGCGGGCGGAATACCGCGGCCTGCACGGAATCCGCTTGCCCGAGAGTCAGCCTTCGAAGTAGTGGCCCTCCTCGATGTCGGCGACCAGCGTGGGATGGGCCGGCGACCAGCTGAGGCGTTCGCGGGTCAGCGCGCTGGAGGCCGGGCTGTCGAGCGAGACCAGCGGGGCGAGGAAGCCGGCGAAGTGCTCGCTCGCCTCCGCGGCCGTCAGGCTGACGACCGGCAGCTCCAGCCGGCGGCCGATGGCGTCGGCGATGTCCCGGAACGGGACCCCTTCCTCCGCGACCGCGTGCAGTCGAGCACCGGCCACTGCGGACTCCACGGCCAGCCGGTACAGGACCGCGGCGTCCAGCCGGTGCACGGCCGGCCACCGGTTCGCTCCGTCGCCGACGAAGGCGGACACACCCTTCGCGCGAGCGATGCCGATCAGGGCCGAGACGAATCCGCGCGCATCCCCACGGCCGTGCACGGTCGGCGCCAGCCGTACCGAAGACGAACGCACACCACGCCCGGCCATGGCGAGCACGGCTTGCTCGACGGGGAGCCGAGGAGAGGTGAGGGCGCTGGGGTCGGTGGGGGTCGTTTCGGTGAGCACACGCCCTGGCGCACGGCCCAATACTCCTGAAGTGACCACAAAAGGCCGGTCCGTTCCCGCCAATTCCGCGCCGAGCGCTTCGACCGCGTTCAGCTCGGCCCGCGCGCGAGCGGCCGAATCGGTGGTTTCGGAAATGTGCTTGTTCGCGGCGAATACCACGCCGTCGGCCTTCGCGGCCCCGGCTCGCAGGCCGGCGGGGTCGTCAATGTCCCCGCGGTGCACCTCGACACCGGCCTTGGCCAAGGCGTCGGCGGAGGCCTCGGAGCGGGCGAGCCCGAGTACGTCGTGACCTGATTCGAGCAGTTCGCGGACGACGGCCGATCCGACGTATCCGGTTGCTCCTGCGACGAAAACACGCACGGTGGGAATCCCTCGATCGCGGTGAATGGGGTGTGCTTCAACGCTAGGAACCGGGCGCCGCGGTGTCCAAGACCCGTTCTTCACCGGCCGATACGGAACGGGCATCACGAGTAGGCTGCGGGAGTGCCCAGTGCCCCCGCGGACCTCGATCTTCGCCTGGTGCGGTACTTCGTCGTCGTGGCCGAGCACGGCAACTTCCACCGTGCCGCGGACGCGTTGCGTGTCGCGCAGCCGTCGTTGAGCCGTCAGGTGCAGCGTCTCGAACAGCGGCTGGGCGTCCGTCTGCTGGACCGGACGACGCAGGGCAGTCACCTCACCGAGGCGGGGCGCGCCTTCCTGCCCGAGGCGAGGGCGCTCCTGCACTCCGCCGAGCTGGCCGCGACGAAGGCGCGAGCCGCCGCCGTACCCGGCGCCGTCACGATCGGGTACGCGGGCGGTCTGCTCGTCACTGCCCCCGTGCGTGAGCTACGCGCCCGCCACCCCGAAGCCGACGTGCGCACCCGGCACCTGGACTGGGCCGGCGTGCATCCAGCGCTGCTGGAGCACCGGGTCGACGCGGTCGTCGCGCGGGAACCCTTCCCGACCGGCGGGCTCAGCGTGACGGTCCTGTACGAGGAACCCCGGGTCCTCTTGGTGCCGGCGAGCCATCGCCTGGCCGGCAAGGAATCGATCACCCTCGACGACCTCGACGGCGAACCCCTCGTCCGTTACGCGGACGCCGCCTACGACGCCTTCTGGCGGATCGACCCGCGCCCGGACGGACGGCCGGCCCCCGACGGCCCACTCGTCGAGACGCCGCAGGACAAACTCGAATCCGTGGCCGGCGGCCGGGCCCTCGCCCTCGCGCCCGCCGCGGGCGGGAACGTCGCGAGGAACGATCTCACGGCCGTGGCGGTCGAAGGGATCGAGCCGTGCCGGGTGGTGGTCGCGACCCGCGCCAGCGAGCGCAGCCGTTTGGTCACGGCTTTCCTCGAGGCGGCCCGGTCCCAGCTCACCGCGTGACCTGCTGCTCGATGCCGTCGAGGAGGCGGTCGAGGCCGAACCCGTAGGCTTCCGCCGCCTGCTCGCCCGCGCTCTGGTCGAACCCGCCGCCGAGCCAGGTGCGGTTCATCGCCGGGTGCGCCTCGATGTCGAAGTACTTGCCCCAGAACGACGAACGCTGGTCCCACCACGCGTCGTTCGACTGTCCGGTGCTGCGCTCCAGGTGGGCGCTCTCGGCCTCGAGCGCGGCGTTCGCGTCCACGTGGGTCGCGATGCTGTTGGCCGCGGCGACGGCCAGGCGCGGGGCCAGCCCGAGACCGTCCACGATGGACAGCAGGTACTCCTGCCCGGCGAGCTGGCCCGGGCCCAGCGCGGGCCGCACCCGGGACATCTCACGCAGCCACGGGTGCCGGCGGTGGACTTCGCGCGTGCGGTCGGAGTAGAGCTTGACCTGCGCGCGCCAGTCGCCGACGCGGGGTTCGCCGGGCTTGGGCAGGCGGCGCTCGACCAGCGCGTCGTCCACCATCAGGTCCACCAGCTCGGTTTTGCCGGGCACGTAGGTGTAGAGCGTCATCGTGCCGGCGCCCAGTTCCTTGGCCACGCGGTGCATCGACGTGGCCAGCAGGCCGTCGGCATCGGCGACCGCGATGGCCGCGGCGACGATGCGGGCGACGCTGAGCGTGGGACGCCGCCCGCGCGTCGGCTCGCCCGCCCGGACATCGCGGTCCCGCCAGAGCAGGCGGAGGGTGCGGTCGATCTGCTCGTCGACGGCCGCGTCGTCGGCGCAGGGCCCGGGGGTGATCGGCCCGGCGGCGCTTAGCTTGTCGGTGATCGGCTGGTCGGTGATCGGCTCGGCGGTGATCGGCTCGGCGGTGATCGGCTGGTCGGTGATTGACCTGGCGGCGCCTGGCCCGTCCGTGCCTGAGTCGCCGGTCCACTCGCGTTCGACGGTCATCGCGCAGCCCGCTCCCTGCCCCGGCGCCGGTGGTCACGGGGGATCCTACCGGCCGATACGGGACCTTCGACCCATCCACCGCGGACCTCACCCGGCTACCGTGAGTGTGGAGTGGAGGTGGTTACGGTGACCAAGCGCAAGCCGATCGGCGCGTCCTTCGGATTCTGGGTGGAACGGCAGATCACGACCGCGCAGGAACGCGGCGACTTCGACGACCTGCCCGGCATGGGGAAGCCCCTGCCGAAGCCCACGGGGCGGGACAGCGCCACCGAGTGGGTGCTGCGGCAGTTGAAGGAGGGCGACCTGAGCGCGGTCGACCTGCTGCCGCCGTCGCTCGCCCTGCCGCGGGAAATCCAGGACCTGCCCGCGAAGCTGGCGAAGGTGCGCGCGGAGCGTCGTGTGCGCGAGATCGTCGAAGACCTCAACGACCGCATCCGTGACGCGCACCGCCGCCCGCAGGTCGGGCCGCCGCTGACCGTCGTACCGCTGGATGTCGAGGAGACCGTGGAGGAGTGGCGCGCCGCGCGCGGGTGAGTGGTCGCGGGGACGGTGGGCCGCACGTCGTTGCCGCATCGGCGTCGTCCTCTGTGGACTCAACCTGCCAGCCTCTTACGTGGGTACTCGTCCAGCGTCGCGCCGGAGTCGTCGGCGACGAGCAGAAGGGCAACGATCGGTCCAGCTCGCTCACCATGACGCAGCTGTGATGGAAAGGCATGTTTCTCCTCTGTGGACTGATGGAGCGGCACCTGGGCTCGTGGCCGATTCACCCGTTCCTCATGCCTGCCAACGGTTCTCCAGGACGACCTTGCCCCGGACATGGCCGCCTGCCAGCAGCCGCCGGGCTTCCGCCCCTCTCCCACGCCGTCGCCCATCTGGAACGGCGCGTGGGCGTCCCTGGACCGCACCCTGCGGCAGGTGACGCTGACCGCCGCGGGCGAGGTCTTCCTGGCCGAAAGCCGCGCGATCCTGGCGGCGATGGACACCGCCGTGCGGAAGGCGCACAAAGCCGCCGATCAGCGACGGACACCGTCGCGGTATGGCCCGCTGCCGGCCCTTCCTGCGCTACTCACCGCCAGCGCACAGGGCCCGGACGGTGTGCTCGCCGACGTCGTTTTCACCTACGAGGAGGTCGATGCCCCTTCGAGACGGCACCGCCGACATCGCCCTCATGTGCCGGTCGGCCGCCATCCCCGGTCTGGAGCTGATGGAGCTCGGCCTGGAACAACCGATCGCCCTGCTCCCGGCCGACTACCCTCCGGCCGTCCGCCCGTTCCTGACCCTCGCCGAGGTAGCGGCGCCGCCGGGCTACGAGGCACAACTGCCGAACGAGGCGCTGGACACCATGGTCGACCGCGTCGCGCTCGGACAGCTCGTGGTCGTCGTCCGCGACCGTCTCGGGGGATCCGTACGGGTAGTGCCCGTCCACGGATACCCCGCCCCCCAACTGGTGCTGGCTTGGCTCCCGACCGCGCGTCGGCCGTATCGCACCTCACCGCAACCGCCCACGCCCTGATGGCAGCGCAAGCCGCGACCGCCGGCGCGGGAAGCCCCGGTGGTCAGCCCGCCGCCTGAGCGATCTGGCCGCCTTCACCCCATCAAGCGACTGCCGTTCGATCATGTGTTCGATACTATAGAACCATGAAACCACCCCGCCGGACCACCGAAATCACCCGCCGCCTCGCCCTGTCGCCCACCGAGATAGCCGCCATGACCGCCCTCGCCACAGCACTCGCAAACGACCTACCGGAAACCCAGAAAGCCTTACAGGACGGCGAAATCGACATCGGCGTGGCGGCAGAAATAGCCGCCCTGGCCGGTTACCTGACTCCCCACCAGGCCCACCTGGCCGCCGACGTGATGAACCCCGGCACCCCCGAATGGCGTTGGCTCACACCCACACCCAACGACGCCCCGGCCGCTCCAGGGGCTCCGGCCGTCCCAGCAGCTCCAGCCGCTTCTCCCTAGCCACTCCGCAGCCACGCCGCCACTCCGTGCTCTTCCCGTCACCACGCCCACCGATTCTCCCTAGCCACTCCGCGCCCTTCCTTCACCACACCCACCGTTTCCCCCAACAACTCCACACTCCACGCCGCACCAGCCACGTCCGCCAACAATTCCGCGCTCCTCTCCGCACCAGCCAGTCCCCCAGCAACCGCACTCCTCTCCACACCGCATCAGCCACGCCCCCTTAGCCCGCTCCGCACGCCTTCCCGCAACCCCAGCCACCTCACCCAGCCGCCACCCCCCGACCGCCAACGGCCAGTCACCCATCACCGCAACCGAACGGAGGCCACACCACCACCCCGCACCCCCCGTGCGCCGGAACCAGCTCACCAGAGGTAAGCCGAGCGCTCGTCGTTACGGAACTCGCCCGTCAGACCGTCCGGACCCGGCACGGCACGGCACGGCACGGCACGGCACGGCACGGCACGGCACGTGATTGTCCAAGCCACCCTCCTTCGCGGAACCGTTGGCAGGCTTCGCTTCGGGACCGTCCACGCGTTCAGCGCAGCCTTCGACGACCGATGCACCGCCTGCACGCCACCGAACGGAGGACTTGACTCGCCGATCAGGGTGATCGAGCCCAGTCCGCTCGACCCGTTCACTATGCGCGTGGCCGACGTCGGTCCGTCGAGGAGTAACAGCCCATCGGGCCGTTAGTCGGCGATTCCGGCTACGCTGGGTTGTCCAGGTCCGAATGACGAGGGATGGCCACTGTGATGCGTCGAGTTCGCCGGGCCGCCGCGCTGGTCGCCGCCCTGCTCCTGCTGTTCGGCGAGCCGTGGTCGGTGTTCGTGCTGCTGCCGGGCTGGCCGGTCGCGGGCACTGTCGTCGGCACGGTGGTGTTCGCGGCGGCGATGGCCGGGTTCCCGCTCCTGCTGTTCCGCGGCCACGGCCCGGCGCAGAGCGACGCGGCCGCCCGCGCCGGCGACGTGCTGCTCGGCTCGATCTGGGTGCTGTTCACCTGGAGCGTGCTCGGCCACGTGCTGCGGCTGGTGCTCGCACTGTCCGGTGTGGACGATCCCGCCCGGCCGCGGATCGTCGCGGGCGCGGTGCTCGTCGTGTCGGCGGTCCTTCTCGTGACGGGCAACCGGGTCGCGATGCGCGTGCCGCCGGTGAAGGAAGTCGACGTCGTGATCCCGCGACTCGGCGCCGGCGTCGACGGGCTGCGCGTCGCGGTGATCACCGACACCCACTACGGGCCGATCGACCGCACGAAGTGGTCCGAGCGGCTGGTGGCCGAGCTGAACCGGCTGCAGGCCGACGTCGTCTGCCATGCCGGCGACCTCGCGGACGGCTCGGTTGCCAAGCGCCGCAAGCAGGTCGACCCGCTCGGCGGCGTCCAGGCCCGGCTCGGCCGGTTCTACATCACCGGCAACCACGAGTACTTCGGCGAGGCCCAGGCCTGGCTCGACCACATGACGACCCTCGGCTGGGACACGCTGCACAACCGCAGCACCGTCGTCGAGCGCGACGGCGACGGTGTCCTCTTCGCAGGCATCGACGACCCGACCGGCGCGACCTCCGGACTCCCCGGCCACGGCCCCGACCTGCCCGCCGCGCTAGCCGGCGCGGACCCGGACCTGCCCGTCGTCCTGCTGGCCCACCAGCCGAAGCAGGTGACGCAAGCCAGCGAGGCCGGCGTCGACCTGCAGATCTCGGGCCACACGCACGGTGGCCAGATCTGGCCGTTCCACCTCCTGGTCCGACTGGACCAGCCCACCCTCTCCGGTCTCACCCGCCACGGCGCCCGCACGCAGCTCTACAACAGCCGCGGCTCCGGCTTCTGGGGCCCGCCGTTCCGCGTGTTCGCCCCGAACGAGATCACGCTGCTCACCCTGCGCCGCTCCGCCTGACCCACCCGCCTCCTTCACCCCTGCGCCACACAGTCGGCACGCATGGCCGCCCCGCCAAACCGGCACGCTCGGCCGACCAGTTCTCCCGGCCCGCCCGGTTCTCCCGGCCCGGCCGGTTCTCCCGGCCCGGCCGGTTCTCCCGGCCCGGCCGGTTCTCCCGGCCCGGCCGGTTCTCCCGGCCAACCTGCCTACCCAGCAGGCGCGCGGCGGTCCCGCTCGGCCGGGCTGGCCACCCAGTCCGCCCAGCCCTCGTCAGCCCGCCCAAGCTAACCCGCCCAACCCACTCAGCCCGCCCACTCAACCCGCCCAACCACGTCAGCCCGCCCGGTCCCGCCAACCCGGCCCGTCAGCCCGCCCGCTCGGCGACCCCGCTCAAAGCACCACCCCGCCCCCATCCCCCCACCGACAATTTTTTTAGTCTTGACAACCAGAGAAGTCGGTGCGAGAGTCCCTTCAGAGACCAGGCAACCCACCATCCACTGAGGACAAAGGACCGGACATGACCACCACCGTTTCCGCCGACGGCACTGCCATCGGTTACCGCCGCGTTGGTAGCGGGCCGGCGCTTGTGCTGGTTGACGGGGCGCTTTGCTATCACGGCTCGACGCCCAATGACGCGCTCGCGGCTGAGCTTGCGGGGCGGTTCACGGTCTACACCTACGACCGGCGGGGGCGGGGCGAGAGCGGGGACACCCGGCCCTACGACGTCGAGCGGGAGGTCGAGGACGTCGCGGCAGTGGTGAAGGAAGCGGGCGGCACAGCGGGGCTGTTCGGCATCTCGTCCGGGGCCGCGCTGGTGCTCCAGGCCGCCCACCGCGGGGTGCCGGCCGGGCGGATCGCCGTGTACGAGCCGCCGTTCATCGTTGACCGGATCCGCAAACCCGTGCCGGACGAGTACCCGGCCAGGCTCGAAGGCGCCCTCGACGCGGGCAGACCCGGCGACGCGGTGAAGATCTTCATGACCGCGGGCGTCGGCCTGCCCGCGCCGATGGTCGCGTTGATGCGGCTGATGCCCGCCTGGTCGAAGATGAAGCGCGTCGCGCACACGCTGCCGTACGACACCGCCGTCATGGACGGTCACCAAGCCGGACGGCCGCTCCCCGCCGGTCGCTGGTCGGCGATCATGGCGCCCTCGCTCGTCGTGGACGGCGGCAAGAGCCCGGAGTGGATGCGCAACGGCGTCGCGGCGCTCGCCGCTCAGCTGCCCGGTTCCGAGTACCGGACGCTGCCCGGCCAGACGCACCTCGTGAAGGCCACGGCGCTCGCACCAGTGCTGGCGGAGTTCTTCGCCCGGCCCAGCTCATGAGCCGCCAAGCCAACCTGCCCAACCCACTCAGCCGCCCAAGCCGCTGAGCCGCCCAAGCACTGAGCCGCCCAAGCACTGAGCCAGCCCCAAGCCGCTGAGCCACCCAGCCGCTGAGCCGCCCGAGCACTGAGCCACCTGAGCACTGAGCCACCCAAGCCGCCGAGCCGCCGAGCCGCAAAAGCCCGCAAAACCGCGTTATGAGCCGCCCGCCACTCCGCCTTGCCGCCCCGGGACGGGGTGAGGCAGGCTGCCGGAGTGGTCACGCGAGCTTTGATCTTCGACTTCGACGGCACGCTGGCCGACACCGAAGCCGCCGTGCTGCAGTCGTGGCAGGAGACGTTCCGGAATCACGGCGCGGAGCTGCCGCTGGACGTCTGGCACACCGTCATCGGCACGCAGGACACGGCGTCGACGATGTTGGCGCTGCTGGGCGAACACGTGCCGGACCCCGAGACCCTGCGCCCCGGGATGCGCGCGCGGGTGCTGGAGCTGCTGGAAACCGGGGGACCGCGAGAAGGCGTGCTCGACTACCTCGACGCGGCGGACGCGCGCGGGCTGCGGCTCGGCGTGGCGTCCAGCTCGTCCGGCGCCTGGGTGCACGGCCAGCTCGACCGGCTGGGCCTCGCCGCGCGCTTCGCGTCCGTGGAGACCGGCGACCGTCATGCGGCGAAGCCGCGCCCGGACACCTATCTCGCGGCGCTGGCGACGCTCGGCGTCACGGCCGGCGAAGCCGTCGCGTTCGAGGACTCGCCGCACGGCGTCAGCGCCGCGAAGGCCGCCGGGATCACGACCGTCGCGGTGCCGAACCCGATCACCGCGGACCTGGACTTCGGCCACGCCGACCTGGTCCTGCCGTCGTTCGCCGACCAGCCGCTGGACGACCTGCTCACGGTGCTCGGCCGCGCCGCCGGCTAAAGCAGCTCGACGAGCCGGTCCAGCAACGGCAGCTGACCCTTCAGGAGCTTCTCCCGGGCCGCGGCCAGCCCGAACCACTCGACCCGGTCCATCTCGGGAAACTCCTGTTGACGGCCGGAACGCGGCGGCCACTCCATCTCGAACGTCCCCGGCACCACCGCCGCCGGGTCCAGGTCCCCCTCGACGGCCCAGGCCGTGACGACCTTCCCGCCCGACTGCTTGACGTCCCCGAGCGGCCGGTACTCACCGCCCGGAGCCGGCAGGCCCAGTTCCTCGGTGAACTCGCGGCGCGCCGCGGCCTCCGGCTCCTCGTCCGGCTCCAGCTCGCCCTTCGGCAGCGACCACGCGGCCGCGTCCTTCTTCGCCCAGAACGGGCCGCCCATGTGCCCGAGCAGCACCTCGACCTCGTGGTCCTGACGGCGGAAAAGCAACAGCCCGGCGCTGCGTTTGGCAACCATCGGCCCAGTCTGCCGGGCCGCACCGGACGGGCCGGAAGGCGGTGGGAAAAAAGTTCCGGACGGGTGTCGATCCGCTCCTGGGCCGTTCGACGCATCGGTGAAAGCACCGGAGAACGGCCTTACGGAAGGACCCTCGTCATGAGCAGCACCACCGCACAGACCACCACCGCACAGACCACCGCCGGCCAGACCGCCCAAGCCGCCGGGCCGCAGACCACCGCGGCCCGCACCCAGACCGACTACCGGACCACCGCGGCCCATACCCAGGCCGACGACAACCGGACCGCCGCAACCCACACCGATCACCAGACGGCCGAGCCCACCCGAACCACCACCCGAAGCACCCGAAGCACCCAAGGCATCCGCAGCAAACTCACCGCCACCGTCCGAGACCACGCCCGCCCCGGCGTACTGGCCGCCTTCCGCGTCGTGGTCTCGTTCCTGTTCCTCTGCCACGGTCTCCAGGGCTTCGGGCTGCTCGGCGGGATCGACGGGGCCGGGATGGCCGTGCCGTTCGGGCAGTGGCCGGGGTGGTGGGCCGGCCTGATCGAGGTCGTCGGGGCGCTGTTCGTGCTGGCCGGGTTCGCGACGCGGCCCGCGGCGGTGCTGCTGTCCGGCACGATGGCGTACGCCTACTTCACCGTGCACGCGCCGACGGGTCTGCTGCCGTTGCACAACATGGGCGAGCCCGCGGCGCTGTACTCGTGGATCTTCCTGCTGATCGCGGTGTTCGGGCCGGGCTCGTTCGCGCTCGGGCGCAAGCGCGGGGTTCAGTGACCCGGCTGCGCCGCGGCAAGGTCGTTGCGGTCCATCACGTGCTCCATGAGGATCGTCAGCACCTGCTTGGTGGAGTCCCGCTCCCGCGCGTCGCACAGCAGGAGCGGGACTTCCTCGCTGAGGTCGAGCGCCGCGCGCACCTCCTCGGTGCCGTAGCGGTACGCGCCGTCGAAGCAGTTGACGCCGACGACGAACGGCAGGCCGCGGCGTTCGAAGAAGTCCACGGCCGCGAAGCACGACTCGAGCCGCCGCGTGTCGGCGAGCACGACGGCGCCGAGCGCGCCCTCGGCCAGCTCGTCCCACATGAACCAGAACCGGTCCTGCCCCGGCGTGCCGAACAGGTACAGGATCAGCTCGGGGTTGATCGTGATCCGGCCGAAGTCGAGCGCGACGGTGGTCGTGGTCTTCTGCTCGACGCCGGCGAGGTCGTCGACGCCCTCCGAAGCGGTGGTGATCACCTCTTCGGTGCGCAGCGGCGGTATCTCGCTGACCGAGCCGACCATCGTGGTCTTGCCGACCCCGAAGCCGCCGGCGACGAGGACCTTGACCGCCGTCGCAGTCAGGGTCCGCCGGGCCTCAGAGTTTCCGGATGCCATCAAGAACCGCCTGGAGTACGTGGTTGCTGGGGGCTTCGCTCGCCGGCGCCGCGGTACGGAACAGCACCAGGTTCTGCTCGATCAGGTCGCTCAGCAGCACCTTCACCACGGGCAGCGGCAGGTCGACGCGAGCGGCCACCTCCGCGACGGAAGTGGGCTTCTGGCACAGAGTCAGGATGCGCGCGTACTCCGGCTCGCTCACGCCGGACTCCCGCGCCGTACGCAGTGCGACGACCAGCGTGATCAGGTCCAGCGCGAGTGTGCCGGACCGCGTGCGCCCGCCCGTCACCGCGTAGGACCGGACCAATGGGCCGGCCTCGTCCTCGTACCAGGACTCGTGCCGTGCGCTCATGGCGACGTCCGCTGGACCACCCCGGCCCTCGGCGCCGCGGTCAGGACCGCCCCCACCCGCTTGACCATCAGGTTCATCTCGTACGCGACCAGGCCCATGTCGGCGTCCTCGCTCGCCAGCAGGGCGAGGCAGGCGCCACGCCCGGCGGCGGTGACGAACAGGAAGGCGTGATCCATCTCGACCATGGTCTGGCGGACGTTGCCGCCGCCGAAGTGCCGCCCGGTGCCGCGGGCCAGGCTCTGGAACGCCGACGCCACCGCGGAAAGGTGCTCAGCGTCCTCTTCGGACAGTGTGCCGGACCGGCCGATCAGCAGACCGTCCGAAGAGAGGACCACCGCCCGATCGGCACCGGTGACCCGCTTGACGAGGTCGTCGAGCAGCCAGTCGAGCTCGTTCACGCCGTTGTTGGCCATTACTCGCGATCTCCGTGCCTGTTGTCGAAGTTGCCGGATCCGGCACCCGCCGCCCGGGCGCGCCGGGTGCCCTGCTGGAACGCCGCCAGCCGGTCGCGGGCGACCTCCGCCGAGTCCTCGCGGGCTTCTTCCCGCTCCGGTCCGGGCCGGTCCGCCCGCAGCTGCGGGACGAGGTTCTGCTGACGACGGCGCTGCGGCAGCGGCGGCCGCCCGGGCGCCTCGGGCCGGCGCGGCTGCTGCGGCCTGCCGTTCTCGGGCGCGGGCCGCGGTTCGTGCGCCGGCCACGCGGGCTGCGGCGGGCGCGGCGGTCGGGCGGGCGGCTGCGGTTCCGGCGACAGCGACGGCGACGGCGGGATGACGGCGACCGGCGCGACCGGCTCCGCCAGCGCAGCCCGGTGACGCGAGCGGCGCCCGATCCGCGCGACGTCCTCGACGGCCACCGGCTGATCCGCGGCAGGCGCCTCGGCGTCCGCGGAATCCGGCGTCACCTCACTGAGCGGGGCGAGCAGGTCGGTCCGCACCAGGACGATCGCCCGGGTGCCGCCGTACGCGGACTCGCGCAGGTGCACGGAGATCCCGTGCCGCGACGCCAGCCGCGCGACCACGAACAGGCCGAGGCGGGGCTCGTCGGACAACGCCATGATGCCGAAGTCGGGCGGGTCGGCGAGCATCTGGTTGAGCTCGTCGGCCACCTCGTTCTCCAGGCCGAGGCCCTGGTCCTCGACCTCGATGACCACGCCCTTGCCGACCACGTTGCCGCGCAGCTCCACGCGTGACTCGGGCGGGGAGAACGACGTCGCGTTGTCGATCAGCTCCGCGAGCAGGTGCACGAGGTCGCCCACGACCGTGCCGCGCACGGCGATCGACGGCAGCGTGGCCGTCTTCACCCGCGCGAAGTCCTCGGTCTCGGCCGCGGCGCCGCGGACCAGCTCGGCGAGCCCGACCGGGTGCCGCCACTGACGGCCCGGCTGGCCGCCGCCGAGGATGATCAGGTTCTCGGCGTTACGGCGCGCGCGGGTGGAGAGGTGGTCGAGCTGGAACAGCGTGTCCAGCTGGTCCGGGTCCTCCTGCTTGCGCTCGGCCTGGTCGAGCACCTTCAGCTGCCGGTGCACGATGACCTGGCTGCGGTGGGCGATGTTGAGGAACACCGCCTTGGTGCCCTCCCTGGTCTTGGCCTCCTCGACGGCGGCCGCGATGGCGGCCGACTGCGCCTTGTTGAAGGCCTCGGCGACCTGGCCGATCTCGTCGGTGCCGTGGTCGAGGAAGTGGCCGCCCGCTTCGAGGTCCACCGGCCGTCCGGCGCGGACGTGCTCCACCAGCTCGGGCAGCCGCACCTCGGCCGCGTCGAGGGTGTCCTCCCGCAGCCGCGCGAGCCGCGCGATGAACCGCCGCGACAACCGCAGGGCGATGAGCACGACCGCGATCGCGAGGAGGATCGCGACGACGCCCGCGATGATCGAGTCGACCAGCGTGCGGCCGGCGTCGCTGATGGCCGCGTTGGTGGCGTTGGCGCTCTGCGTGACGAAGAGCGTCATCATCGTGGTCGCCACCTGGTGGGCGGCGGTGCGCCACTGCTCCTGCGAAACGGGCAGCTGCTTGTTCGCCCCGCCGGCCAGGAACGCCGCCTCGACCTGGTTGACGGTCTTCCACTCGGGGCTCGCGACGAGCTTGTCGTAGCTCGCGCGCACCTCCGGGATCATCTGCGGCACGGACTGTTCGAGCTGGGCGTGGTACGCGCCGACCTCGCCGAGGTACGCGCGCAGCTCATCGCCGCCGAGGCCGCCGGCCGCGAGCCCCGCCGCGGACAGGGCGTCGCTGCGCTGCATCTCCTCGGCGGCGTTGAAGATCGGGATGGCGGACAGCCGCGCGAACGCGTTCTCCGCGCCGCTGGCGGCCTGGGCCAGGCCGGCGACGCCCTGGGTGAACTGGTCGATGATCTGGTTGTAGAAGGTGAACGCCTGCAGCAGCGGGACCTGGCCGGCGTCGACCTGCTGGCGGAGCTGGTGGATTTTCGCGTACAGCGCGGCGAACGTCGTGATGTTCTGCTTCACGCTCGCGGGCACCGTGCTGTCGTCGGCGAAGTTGTCCTGCAGCACCGCGCTGATCCGGCCGGCCGCGTCGTCGGTCTTCGGCCGCGTGGCGAGCAGCGCCGTCCTCGCCGCACCCTGCCCGGCGATGACGCTCATCGTGAGCTGGCGCTCCTGCTCCGCGGCGACGATGAACGGGATGCCCGGACCTTCGGAGCTGCGGATCTTGTTGGCGTAGTCACGCGCCTTCACCGCGTCGGTGATGAGGTAGCCCGCCAGCGCGACGCCGACGAGCAACAGAGCGACGCTCGGAATCAGGGCGATCGCGAGCACGCGTGATCGAATCGACGATCCGCGGTTCCGTCGAACAGAATTCTGCTTCACCGTGGCCCGTATTCCTTCCGGCAGTACCTGCTGTCCGGGTCGCCCCGGGGCTTTCTCACCCGGTTCCGACCAGCCGGATCAACTCACCGTGGTCCGCATCGCCCGCGACGACGGTATGAGGCCCCGAGAAGCACGTCAAGTCCGGGCGCGAATCACGAGCGGCACCGTGTGATTGACTCACAACCCCGTGCGGGGCTTCGGAAATCGACCACGGCAGAAGTGACGCCAATCCCACATCGCGCGGTCCGGACGGCAGTGCCGGAGTGACCTGCGGCGCACTGCCGGGCGTGAGAAGTCTACGTACACCAACATTGAAACGGTTCGGTGAGATCCGTCACGGACTTCCGGACGCTCGGTGATGATCGCCTTACCGGCGGCCTTGCCCACCCACGTCGTGAGAAAAGGGTGAAATTGCCGACACCCGCCACGAAATCGCCGCTTCAGACTGCCGGATTGCCACTTTTCAGCGCCGAACGCCGTTCGGATGCGGGCGGTCCGGGTGGGGCATCCGCAGCCTCGGGTAGCCGGACCCGGCCGGCTCTGGCCCTGGTTCGCCGTGGCCGGGCCCGTGCCCGTGCTCACGTTTGCCGCCGCGCCGGACGAGGTCGCGCAGCATCTCCCGGCACGCCCAGGCGAGCACCGCGACCGAGCAGGCGAGCACGGCGACCAGCACCGCCTCCACCGGGTAGCGCACGAGGACCTCGCCGAATTCGGCGAGCAGGAATCCGAGAACCACGCCGGCCAGAAGCGTGACGAGATAGGAAATCGGTACCTCACGACCCCGTTCCTCAGCCATCACCGTCCCCCTTCAGCCGGTTTTCCCGCACCACGATTTCGGTTTCCGCGCGGGCCGGGATCTTGCTCCGGCAGGGTCACGACCAGCGGGAAGCAGGTGGCGATCATAACCGGCGGAACCGGGAAAGCACCCCTGCCGCTCACCCGAAGGGGCGATGCGTAGATCAATTCCGCGGCCCGGTCCGGCCATTGTCGCGAATTTCGTTCGGCTTAGATTCCTGCCGCGACGCGATCCTCACAGACACGCGCGGCGGGCGTCACGCCGGGAACTCCTCGGCGAGGGTGTTCCAGAACATCAGCTCGTACCCCTGGAACAGCCGGGCGTACGTCCGCGCGCGGTCCGCGTCGAGCCGGCCGGCGTCGAGGCCCGCCTGGATCGCCGCGAGGGCCTGGTCCTCGATCCCCGGCGCGTCGGCGGCGAAGAAATCGAAGAACGCGCACGCGTCGTCGTCGAAGCCGTAGTGCTCGCGCATGCCCGCGGCGATCGAGCCGCAATACCGGCCCCACGCGGCGAAGTTCGCGAAGATGGCGACAGCGACTTCGGCCGATTCGCCGTTCAGCGCCAGCCACGCGAAGTAGGCCGGGTACGCCTGGCAACCCACGCGCGGCAGCTCGGTGCCGGGGTCCGCGCCCGCGGCCGCCACGAGCGCGTCGAGCTTGCCCAGCGCGAGCTGCTCCCCCGGCGCGAGCCCGCCGAAGAACTCGCGCGCCCGCGGCTCGTCCGCGCGCGCCGCCAGCTCGTGGAAGCTGCGCCAGTCACTGCGCACGATCCACTTCTCCTCGGCGGCGATCGCGGCGAACACCGCCCGCGCCGCCCGGCCTGTGGCCACCAGCGGCACCAGCCGGTTGTCGGCGTCACGGGGCGCCAGCTCCGCTTGGATCGCGTGGAGCAGCTCGCGGGCGGGGCTGGTCATGGACACTCCTCCGAGTCCGGGGCAAGCCTCCATTCAATCAGGCCGGTCGTGTCCGCACGGTGGGTAAATGACCGTTCCGCCCGGTTGAAGGCCAGGTCCACGCCGGTGCCGAAGGTGGCCGCGAATCTCTATCCACACCGGCCGGGAGCCCCTACAGTGACGTCACCAGGCACCAGCGAGGAGGTCAGCGTTGACCACGCCCAAGTCAGCGGCCGAGCAGACCGAAGGCCAGACGATCCCCAGTCTGCTGTTCCGCAACGCCACCGAGTACGGCGACCACCCGGCGGTCACCTCACTCGATCTCGAAGGCCACCCGACGCTGACCTGGAGCGAATACCGCACCGCGATCGCCGAGGTGTCGCGCGGCCTGGCCGGGCTCGGGCTCGGCCCCCGCGACCGGATGCTGATCATGGCGCCCGGCAGCCCGGACCACCTCGTCGCCGACCTCGCCGCCGTGCACCTCGGCGCCATCCCGTGCACCGCGTACGCGACGCTCAGCCCGGACCAGATCCGTTACGTGGCAAGGCACAGCGCCGCCCCGGTGGTCGTGCTCGCGGGCGAAGGCGAGCTCACGCGCTGGCTGCCGGTGCTCGACGACCTGCCCGCGCTGCGCCACCTCGTGGTGCTGGACGCCGGGGCGATCCCGGCCGGAGACAAGCGGTTCACCTCGTTCGCCGACGTGCGCGAGGCGGGCCGCGCCGCGATCGCCGCCGACCCGGACGTCTTCGAGAACTCGTGGCCGTCCATCCAGCCGGACGACCCGCTGGCGATGATCTACACCTCCGGCACCACCGGCGACCCGAAGGGCGTGGTGCTCTCCCACCGCAACGCCCTCCACGAGGGCTACGCCGTACAGCAGCTGCACAACGCTCCGATGCACCTCACCAACATCGCGTACCTGCCGCTCGCGCACATCGCCGAGCGCGAGATATCGGTGTACCTGCCGATCATGTGGGTGGGCCACGTGCACACCCTCGCCGACCCGTCGGCCGTCGTCACGGCACTCGGCCAGGTGCGCCCGCAGAACTTCTTCGGCGTGCCGCGAGTCTGGGAGAAGATGGTGGCCGGGCTGAAGAACATGCTCGGCGGCGTCCCCGAGGACCGGCGTGAGGCCCTCCTCGCCGCGAACGCGCTGTTGCAGGAGGGGTACAAGCTCCGCAGCGCGGGCCAGGAGGTCCCGGCCGAGCTGGCCGAGCGCATCGCGAAGACCGACGAAACCGTGCTGGCCCCCGTCCGCGCGCTGCTCGGCCTCGACCGGCTGATCGTCCCCGGCAGCGGGGCGGCCGCGCTGCCGGTGGAGGTGCTCTACTTCCTCGCCGGGCTGGGCGTCGAGATCCAGGAGGTCTGGGGCCTGTCCGAAACGACCGGCGCGGCGACGTCGAACAGTGCGGCCGCGTTCCGCGCGGGCACCGTCGGGAAGCCGATCGACGGCGTCGAGGTGAAAGTGGCCGAAGACGGCGAGCTGCTCGTGCGCGGGCCCATCGTGTTCCTCGGCTACCTGCAGGCGGACGGCTCGATCGAGAAGGCGACCGACGACGAGGGCTGGTTCGCCACCGGCGACATCGGCACCTTCGACGAAGACGGCTACGTCAAGATCACCGACCGCAAGAAGGAACTGATCATCACCTCGAGCGGCAAGAACATCGCGCCGACGCACATCGAGGGCCTGCTGAAGGAACACCCGCTGATCGGCCAGGCGGTCGCGATCGGCGACGACCGGCCGTACGTCACCGCGCTGATCGTGCTCGACGACGAGATCGCGCCCGGCTGGGCCGCGGCGAACGGCGTCGAGGCCACCGACACGCTGGAAGCGCTGGCGGTGCACGAAAAGGTGCGCGCGGAGATCGAGCGCGCCGTGGAATCGGCCAACAGCCGGCTGGCGCGCGTCGAGCAGATCAAGCGCTACCACGTGATCACCCGCGTCTGGACGCCCGAGTCCGGCGAGCTGACCCCGACGCTCAAGCTCAAGCGGCGCGTGATCAACGACCGTTACGGCGACGCCATCGCCGGGCTGTACACCGGCCGCCCGTCACCGGCGCCCGAGCCGGCCGCGGGCGCCTGAGCCACTGTCCAAGTCCGTCAAGGCCTCCTTACCCGCGTAGGACGCGGGTAAGGAGGCCTTGACGGAACGCGCCGCTAAGCGATGCGGCTGGAAGTTTCCGTCCACTTGCGCAGGCGCGGCGGGACGCGCTTCTCCAGGCCGTAGTTCTCCAGGTGCGCGCTGAACACCTCGTCGAACGCCTTCTGCACCGTCTCGGTGTCCCACACCGGGCGTTCGAGGATCGGCTGCTTGAGGTACGGCTGGCCCATCACGTGCAGCTGCGGGCCGTTGCACCGGATCATCTGGCCGGTGATCCCGTGTGAGCCCCCGCCGAGCAGGAACAGCACCACCGGCGCGATCTTCGACGGCGTGCGGTCCGGCGGGCACGCCCGCAGCGCGCGCTCCGACTTCCACACCATCCGCGTGTGCGCCACCGGGCACACGGCGTTGACGCGGATGCCCGCCTCCTCCAGGTCGAGCGCCCAGGAGTAGGTGAGCGACGCGACCGCGCCCTTGCTCGCCGCGTAAACGCCGAGCTTGCGCTGGCCCAGCGAAGCGCCGGAGGAGATGTTCACGATCGACCCGCCGGTGCCGCCCGCGACCATGGCCTTGATCGCGGCGAGCCCGGTGTACATCACCCCGAGGACGTTGACTTCGACCAGCTCCCTGGCCTGCTCGACGTCGTCCTCCCACGGGAGTGCCTCGTAGTTCAGCCCCGCGTTGTTGACCAGCCCGTCGATCCGGCCGAACGCCCGCACGCACTCGTCCACGATCGCCTGCGCCTGTGCCGGGTCGGCCACGCTGTGCCCGCTGGCCACCGCCCGGCCGCCGTACGCGCGGATGTTCTCCGCCGTCCGCTCGGCCAGCTCCACGTCGACGTCGTTGACCACCACGGCGCCGCCCGCGCGCGCCACGTGCACGGCGAACGCTTCGCCGAGCCCCCGGCCGGCGCCGGTCACGACCACCGCCTTGTCCTGCATCAGCCCGTCCATAACCTCTCCCCACTGCATGCACCGGCGGGCGAGGGGCCGCACCGCCGGGCTCCTCACCAGTCTTGGGCCATTCGGCGCAGCGAACAGGGCGACGGCGGCGAACGGTGCCAGGCCTGCGCCGAGCGAGTGATAGTCGATCAGCCCACCGGTACCTCCCGACGGGTCAGTACCACCGGAAGACGCGGTCCACCCGGCGTAGCCCGATCGGCTCAACAGCCGACGACATCCCCGTTCCCGGTCCGCCTCCGCGTAATCAGCGGCATACTGGCTGTCGTCCCCGGTGCCTCAACCTGTGACGCGCTGACCGGCGCTGTCACGGCGCAGGCAGAATGCGGGAACGCCACGTTCACCCGACCGGGGAGGGGGGAATGGTCACCCCGTGACGACCCACGCCAGTCCGCCGCTGACCGCGCCACTGCGGAACGTCGAATACCGCGTTCTGTGGGCGGCCGAGGCCATCTCGAGCGCGGGCGACCAGCTGGCGAAGGTGGCGCTGTCCATCCTCGTCTACAACCGCACCGGCTCGGCGCTCTGGGCCGCGGTGGTCTACGCCCTCACCTTCCTGCCCGCGCTGGCGGGCGGGCTCGGGCTGTCCTTCCTGGCCGACCGCTACCCGCGGCGAGCGGTGCTGGCCTCGAGCGCGGCGGTGCAGGCGGTGCTCGTGGGACTGATGAGCATCCCGGGGATGCCGCTCGGCGTGCTGTGCGGGCTGCTCATCGTGGTGCAGCTGACCGCTTCGCCCGCCAACGCGGCGCAGAACGCGATCACGCGCGAGGTGTTCGACGACGACGAGCTGTACCTGCGCAGCCAGGACCTGCGCGGGATCACCACCAACACGGTGCAGCTGCTGGGCCTGGCGGGCGGCGGGCTGCTGGTGACCGCGGTCGGCTCGTCGTGGGCACTGGCGATCGACGCGGTGAGCTTCGCCGCGGCCGCGGCCATCGTCCGGGTCTGGGTGCGCGACCGGCCCGCGGCGGGCGGGGAGCAGACGACCTGGTTCGGCGCGACGCGGTGGGTGTTCGGGCAGCGAAGGCTGCGGGTGCTGATCGCGCTGTCCTGGCTGGTCGGGCTCGCGGTGGTGCCGGAAGGTCTCGCCGCGCCGCTGGCCCATCAGATGGGCGCGCCGTCCGCGGCCGTCGGCTGGCTGCTCGCCGCCGACCCGCTCGGCTTCGTGGTGGGGGCCTACCTGCTGTCCAAATTCGCCTCGGCGCCGACGCGGCAGCGGCTGCTCGGGGTGCTGGCGACCTTGTCACTGGCTCTGCTCGCACTGTTCCTGCTGCGGCCGAACCTGCCGGTCGCGCTGGTGCTGCTGGCACTGGCGGGCGCCATGGGGGCGTACATCATCACGGTCACCGCCACCTTCTCCACGTGGGTGCCGAACGAGCTGCGCGGCGGCGCCGGCGGGCTGTACCGCACGGGGCTGCGCGTCGCGCAAGGTATCGGCGTCGCGATCGGCGGGGTGGTCGCACAGGCGACCGGGTCCGCGATCACCGCCATCGCACTCGCCGGACTGGCCGGCGTCGCGCTGGCGATTCCCACCGCGCTCTCCTGGACCCGGGTCCGGCACGCGGTCGCCACCGACACCGGGCTCTGAGTCATGGCCGGATCACTGCCGCCGGCCCGGCGGAAGACGTCCGGCACTCGAAGCCGGACCGAAGTGTTTTCACGCCTCACGGTCACGCACGGAATTCACCTCCGCTCACAATGTCACGGAACAAGCACGGCAAGGTTCAGCTCAGGCTTCACGGTCCGACATCGTTCGGCACCTCCTCGTGACTGCAATTCGGGCGGAAAAGGGGCGGGAACGATTCAGGCCTCACGGTCCGACATCAGGAAAACACCTCCTGTCGAGCACCGCGGGGGTGCGGAAGGGACCGGTGCCGCAATTCGCATTCAAGATTCACCAGCCGTCGGGGGAAGGCGCCTCCGGGGGCTGGAGGCACTCGAGTGGGCGGAACACGAATTCTGTCCTCAGGGAGGACTCGCTGCCGGGAAGTCGGTGAGTGCGATGATACCGGTAACGGTTAACACCACCACAGCGGGAACCATCACACACCCACGACCCGAGAGACCGGAGGAGGCCGAGCCCGATGCCCGAGAACGGACACGCGCGCGGTGAACCGACGGACTCCACAGACGGGGTACCCGAAACGGTCCATGATCACTCACCGCTGAACCAGAATTCTTCGCGTGATGCACAAACCGCGACCGAACGATCGCAGGGTGTCGGCGGCCGGCTGCGCGAGCTGATTTCCGCGAATCCGGTGCCCTCGTGGGATCTGTGGACGAAGCCGCGTCCGATGATCATTTTCCTGCTTTCCTGGGAAGCGGTCGCGGTCGCGCTGCTGACGTTCGCGATCGTCACCACCGGCCAGACGATGCTCGTCGACTGGGCGCGGTTCGGCATCCTCGCCGCGTGCGCCACAGTGCACATCCAGCTCACCCGGCGGCAGGAAGAGCGGCGGCGCAACCGGGTCACGGCCGTCCACATCGACCTGTCCGGCATCTGGGTCTTCCCCGGCGCGCTGCTGCTGCCGATCCACCTGACCCTGCTGCTGATCGTCATCGTCCGGACCCAGCGGTGGTTCAACTCGCGACGGCCGCCGCACAAGTTCGTCTTCACTTCCCTCACCCACGCGGTTTCGGCCTGGGTGGCCCACGAGCTCTACCAGACCTTCGCGTCGGCGGAGGTGGCCCGGCTCAGCCCGGCGAACTCGCTGCAGGTCTTCGGCATCCTGATGCTCGTCGGCTTCTGTTACGCCGCACTGCAGGCGATCGTCATCGGCAGCCTGCTCGCGCTGGGCGGCACCTCGGCGCCGACGCTGAGCAACGTACTGGGCACCAAGGACGACAACCTGCTGGAGCTCTCGACGATCGGGCTCGGCACGATCGCCACCATCCTGCTCGTGGAAATCCCGCCGGCGATCGTGATCCTGGTGCTGATCACCGTGCTCGGCAACCGGCTGGCGGAAATCAACCAACTGCAGTCGGAGGCGCGGACGGACCCGAAGACGGGGATCTTCAACGTGCGCGGCTGGTCCGAGTCGGCCGAGCGCGCGCTGGCCCGCTCCGTGCGCGGCGGCGAAATGCTGGCGCTGCTGATGATCGACCTCGACCATTTCAAGTGGATCAACGACACCTACGGTCACCCGGCCGGCGACGACGTGCTGCGCACCGTCGCCCAGACACTCGACGAAATCACCCGCCCCAAGGACATCATCGGCCGGTTCGGCGGCGAGGAGTTCCTGATCCTGCTGCCGGACGTCGACGAGACGGCGGCGAAGGTGACGGCCGAGCGCATCCGCGTCGCGCTCGCCGAACAGCAGATCGTGAGCACCGACAAACGCGGCGGCCGGGCCAGGATCAGCGACCGCACCGCGTCGATCGGGGTGGCGCTGCTCGGGCCGAACGGGACCACTGTGGAGCAACTGCTGCACGCCGCGGACGCCGCCGTTTACGCGGCTAAGGAGGGCGGCCGCAACCAAGTGCGGTTCGCCGACGCGGACCAGTCCTTCACCGAGGGCCAGCCCTTCACCGATAGCTGAGCGCCCCTGTTTCCGGCCTTCTCGTTTCCTGCTCTCCGTTTGCCCGAGCACAAAACCCGATTAATCGCGTTCGGCTCCGGCCCGGCGGGAACGGCGGTGCGAATTCGCTTTCCGCCGGGTTTCCCGAGCGGTAATTCATCGACGCCCGAAATAAGCGGTATGTTCGGCGCCGTCGTCATCGGGGGTTATCCCCCGCCCGTGCCGGGGGCTGTCACCGTGCCGTCCCCACCGGAGGACTGGCACCCTGGGGGCATGCCAGCCACCGACGACCGCGCCCCGGCCGCCGCACGCCCACGACGTCGCTGGTCGACGTCGGGGTGGCTGCTGCTCGTCCTCTTCATCGTGTTCGCCTTCGGGCTGATCGCCTCGCGCCCGGCGTCGCCGCCGGACCAGGGACCGCCGACGGGTGACGTGCTGGCGGCGCAGAACGCCATCGAGGCGCTGGTGCACCCCGGCCCGCAGCCGAGCGCGCTGGCCTTGCTGCCCAAGGATTTCACCACCGTGATGGGGGTGCGGCCGGGCGTGCTGACGGCGCGCGACGGGACCGTGCGGGCCGTGCACGTCGACGGCGGCTGTTCCGCGCCGTGGGGTGACGACAACACGAAGTGGGACTACTCCGTGCCGTGCAAGGCGCACGACCTCGGCTACGACCTGCTGCGCTACGCCGACAAGAAGGGCCACCCGCTGGACCAGCCGGCCCGCGCGTCGCTCGACGCCCAGCTGTCGAAGGACATGCACCACACCTGCACGCTGAACCCGATGGATTCGCCGCGCACCTGCCAGCTCGTCGCGACGCTGTACTCGGCCGGGCTGGTGGTGAACTCGTGGCACCAGCGCTGGGGCCCGCCGGTGGGCGACCCGATCGGCGCGATGGTGGCGGGCGTGCTGGTGATCGGCGCGCTGCTGGTGCTCCGGCTGCGCGCCTGGCCGGCGGCGCGGCGGACCCGGCCCGCGGTTCGCCGGACCGGCCCGCCGACGCGGTGGGCCCTGCTCGGCGCGGGCGGCGCGGCGCTGCTGATGCTCGGCGAGTCCGTGACCGCGCTCGCCGACTGGGCGGGCGCGCCGGAGCAGGCGCTGTGGCCGTTGACCTGGCTCGCGCAGCTGACCCCGCTGCTGTTCTTCGCCGGCGGCCACGCCAACGAGGCGGGCTGGCAGGCCGAACGCGACCGCGGCTACCGGCACTACCTCGCCGAGCGCGCGAGCCCGTTGCTGCGGCCCGCGCTGATCTTCGCCGTGGTGGCGCTGCTGGTGCCGCTGGCGCTCGAACTGCTCGGCATCCCGGCGGGCACCAACGCCACGGTCATGCGGATCGCGCTGCACCCGTTGTGGCTGCTGGGCGTGTACCTGCTGATGATCGTCTGCGCGCCGGCGCTGCTGGCGCTGTACCGCCGGGCGCGTCTGGCGTCGGTGCTCACGCTGCTGGCCCTGGTCGTCGCCGGCGAGCTGACGGCGACCTGGTCGGGCTCGCAACTGCCGCGTTACGGCGCGACCCTCGCGCTGGCGCTGCTGGCCCAGCAGCTGGCCTTCGCGCACGCTGACGGCGTTCGGCCGTCCCGGCGAGTGCTGGCCATGGCGGCGGCAGTCGGTGTCGGCGGGCTTGCGGTGGCGAGTTTCACGCTGGGCGCCTCGCCGACCCTGCTGGGCAGCCCCGGCGCGCCCGCGGCCCTGTCCGCCGCGCCGTGGGAAGTGCTGCTGCTGGGCGTCGCGCAACTGGGCCTGGCCGGGCTGTTCGCGACGCCGCTGCGGCGCTGGGCGGCGCGGCCCGCGATCCGGCGGGCGGCGGGGCTGGTGCTGCGCGCGCCGATGAGCCTGTACCTGGCGTTCCTGGCGGCGATGCTGCTGCTCGTCGCCGTGGTGTACCTGCCGGGCCCGATCGCCGACGACCTCAGCTGGCTGATCCGGCCGCGGACCGCGATGGCCGTCGCGCTGCTCGCGGTGCCCGCCCTCGCGGTGTTCTGGTGGTTCGAGCGCCACCCGGGCGCGGCGGCCGACAACGACGCCGAGCCACCGGTCCGCGTCCGCACCGGCCCCGGCTGGCACGCGGTGCTGCTGACCAGGGCCGCCGCGGTGATCGGCATCGGCTACGCGACGGCCGGCGTGTTCGGCCTCGCGCTGGCCCGCTTCGGCGACGTCGCCGCGGACGCCGACCTGCTCGGCCTCCGCTTCGACCCGGTGCAGAGCCTGGTCCACCTCCTGCTCGGCGTGCTGCTGCTGCACACGGTCCGGACCGGCGCCACGACGGCGGCGAGCACCTGGCTGGCCTGCGCGCTCGGCTGCATCCCCGCGCTGGTGGCCGCCTCGGACGGTGAGCCCTCGGGCGCCGCCACGGTCGTCCTGCATGCCGGGACGGCGGTGTTCGCCCTGGTCGCCGCCGCATCGTGCCTGGTACCGGCCCGGCGGGCGGCCGGCGCGACGCCGGGCTGAGCCGGACACTCCGGGTACGACCGGCATTCCGCCGGTCAGGCGAACCCGCCGCGAATGGCGGAACATGGGTGGTGCACGCCACACGAAGAAGGGGATGTGTAAACCTACGACAACCACGTCCCGGCACCATGCGTCTTCAAGACCGGGACCGCAGTACTGACGAGAAGGAGCCGACGCGTGGATCACCCGCCTCGGAACGGGCAAGGCGACCGCCGCCCCGCCCGCCCCTGGCAGGACACGCCAGGGCGTGGACCGGCCCGTCGCGTCCCGCCTCCAGGGCGCGCGCCCCGCGAAAACGCCGAGTACGGCGCCCCCCGGGAGCCCCGCGACCCGCGTAAGGCCCCGCCTCGCCGCCCCGGCCCGCCGCCGCCGAACCGCCGTCCGGCCCAGCGGGCCCGCCGCAACTCCTTCCGCAGCGCCAAGATCGTCCTCGCCGTGGTGTCACTGCTGGTCATGGGCCTCACCGGGTACGCGTGGGCCTCGTTCCAGGGCCTGGTCAACGGCCTGAACTACTCCGACGTGATCGACCCGAAGTCCGGCGGCGACCAGCCCGCCGACGGCGCCCGCGACATCCTCATGGTCGGCCTCGACAGCCGGACCGACGCGCAGGGCAACCCGCTCTCCCAGGAACTGCTCGACCAGCTGCAGGCGGGCGAGTCCGACGGCGAGCTGAACACCGACTCGCTGATCTTCGTGCACATCCCGAACGACGGCAGCAAGGCCGTCGCCATCTCACTGCCGCGCGACTCGTACGTGGACATCCCCGGCGGCTACGGCAAGCACAAGATCAACTCCGCGTACGCCCGCGCGATGCTCCAGGCCCGCAAGGACCTGCAGAAACAGGGCGTGACGGACCCCAAGGAGCTCGACGTCAAGGCCAACCAGGCCGGCGCGAAGGAGCTGATCTCCACCGTCGAGGCGCTCACCGGGTCCACGATCGACAACTACGCGGCGATCAACCTGCTCGGCTTCAGCGACATCACGCAGGCCATCGGCGGCGTCGACGTCTGCCTGAACGACAACGTGGACGACTCCTACTCCGGCGCGAAGTTCACCAAGGGCGTGCACACCATCTCCGGCGTGCAGGCGCTCGAATTCGTCCGGCAGCGCCACGGCCTGCCCCGCGGCGACCTCGACCGCGTGGTGCGCCAGCAGGTGTTCATGGCCGGCATGGCGCGCAAGGTGCTCTCGGCCGGCACCCTGACCGACCCGACGAAGCTGAACGCGCTGATCGACGCCATCAAGAAGTCCGTGGTGCTCAACCAGAACTGGGACATCTTCGGCTTCGCCGAGCAGATGAAGGGCCTCACCGGCGGCCAGCTCGAGTTCCGCACCATCCCGGTGGAGAACGTCGACTACCAGACGCCGAGCGACGGCTCCGCGATCCAGGTGGACCCGGCCGCGGTCCGGGCGTTCGTCCAGGGAGTGGCCCCGCAGCAGGGCCAGCAGCCGCCGCCCGCCGCCGACAGCGCGAACAAGGCGACCACCGTCGACGTCCGCAACTCCTCGGGCCGCACCGGCCTGGCGGCGAGCGTCTCCAAGCAGCTCGCCGGCAAGGGCTTCACCGCGGGCGACACGGCGAACGGGACCTCGCGCAAGACCACCGTGATCTGGGTGCCGAAGGGCGGGAAGGCCGCCGGGCAGGCGGTCGCCGACGCGCTGGGCACGAAGGCCACGGTCCAGGAGGACAAGAGCGTCGCCGCCGGCCACGTGATGATCTTCCTCGGCTCGGACTACTCCCCGTCCGACTCGGCCTCCGGCGGCTCGAACGCGGCCGGCGCCTCGTCCTCGGCCGGCGCCCCGTCCACCCCCGCCGCCCCACCTGCGGGGAACTCGGACGACAAGCCGATCACCGCCGACGGCGTCCCCTGCGTCAACTGACCTGTTCAGGCCAGCTCGGTACTCCGTTCGGAGCAGCTGACGAAATCGTCACCAAAGACTTCGGCCAAACCGCGTAAGGGAAAGCGCACTGCCCACTTTCATACACGTGAGAAGCGCACGCGTTCGCAGTAACGACAGCGGATACGACGCGGTGGAACGTGATCAGGGCAGGGGACGAGGAGTGGTGATCGACGTTGAGCACTACCAGCGGATACTCGGGGACGAGATCCGCAAGCTCAGGCGCGGGCGAGGCTGGACCCGCAAGGAGCTGAACCGGCATCTGCAGAGCGAAATCTCCCTGCAGACGCTGGCGACGTACGAGCTGGGCACCCGACAGTGTTCCGTGGTGCGCCTGGTGGAGCTGTGCGTCGCCATGGACGAGCTTCCCCAGGACCTGCTGGCGAAGGTGCACAGACGCGTATTCGTAGAAGAGCCCGGCCGTGTCCGGGTCGACCTGCACCGGGTGATCGCGGAGGCCGCCCCGGAGCTGCTGCCGCTGCGCCGCTGGGCGGAGGACCGCCTCCGCCAGGCCGCCGACCCGGGCCCGGACTCGAGTTCGGCGGAGGTTTCGCTGGACCTCGCGGCCCTCGAACGCATGGCGGAACTCTGCGACTTGCCGACCGTCGAGCTGATCACCCACCTCCGCAAGCTCAGTCCCGGCTGAGGGCTCGGCCCCGTTCGAGGGCCGCTGCTCGACCCGGTTGAGGACCGTGGGCTCGGCCGAACCTGAGCCTGACCCCGTCCGGCACGAGGGGGACTTTCGCGTCGTCGAGGGCCGCGAAGTCTCCTTCGCCGCCGGGGTTCCCAGGTCCCCGGTGCAGGCGCTCGCCGTTCCCGCTCCGCCACGGAGACCGCCGCTCACCTGAAAAGTTCCCGCTTCACCACCGGCAACGCCGAGTGGTCGCCGAAACGCGCCCGAAGGCCGCGCGCGTTTCGCCCACCGTCGGACCGCCGGGCCCACCATGACCGCTCGGCGGCGCGAACGTCCCCCTCGCGCCGCCGAGCACCGGGCCTCAGCGCCTCAGCTCTCTCAGTCGAGCAGTTCGTAGTCCCCGCGGCGGAGGGTGCGGGTGTCGAGCCAGTAGCGCCAGGTGAAGCCGGGCCAGATGGTCCGGTTGACGCCCTTCGCGTCGAGGTACCAGCTCTTGCAGCCGCCCTGGGTCCAGATGCCCTTGGCGAGCTTGCGCTGGATGCCGGCGTTGAAGCGTTCCTGCGCCTCCGGCCGCGGGTCGATCGCCCGGCCGCGCGCCAGGCGCAGGGCCTGCGCGATGTACGAGATCTGCGCCTCGATCATGAACACCACTGAGTTGTGGCCGAGGCCGGTGTTCGGGCCGAGCAGCAGGAACAGGTTCGGGAAGCCGTTCACCGTGATGCCGAGGTGCGTGCGCATGCCCTCGGCCTCCCACTCCTTCCCGAGGTTGCGCCCATCGCGGCCGACGATCTCCAGGTTGCCGAACGCGTCGATGACGTGGAAGCCCGTGCCGTAGACGATGGCGTCGACCTCGTGCTCCACGCCGGCCGCGTCGACAACGCTGTGCTCGCGGACTTCGGCGACGCCGTCGGTGACCACGTCGACGTTGTCCCTGGCCAGCGCCGGGTAGTAGTCGTTCGAGATGAGCACGCGCTTGCAGCCCATGGTGTAGTCCGGCGTCAGCTTGGCGCGCAGGGCCGGGTCCCCGACCGCCTTGTTGATGTTGCGCTTCGCGAGCCGCTGGCCGATCTTCATCACCCACTGCTGCCCGTTGAAGCCGATCGCGCGGGCTTCCAGCGCCCAGTAGATGAAGTTCCGGTACGCGCGCTGGGCCAGTGGCAGCGTCTTGAACAGTCCGCGCAGCCAGCCGGCCATGTCGTGGTCGGACTTGGGCATGATCCACGGCGGCGTCCGCTGGAACAGCGTCAGCGACTCCACCTGCGGCGCGATCTTCGGCACGAACTGCACCGCGCTCGCGCCCGTGCCGACCACGGCGACGCGCTGGCCCGCGAAGTCGTAGTCGTGCTCCCACTCCGCGGAGTGGAACGCGCGGCCGGCGAACTTCTCGATGCCCGGCAGGTCCGGGATCTGCGGCCGGTGCAGCGCGCCGACGCCCATCGTCAGCGCCTCGGCCACGAACTCGTCGCCGCTCTGGGTGGTGACGTGCCAGCGGTTCTCGTCGGCGTCCCAGCGCGCGCCGATCATCTCCTGGCCGAAGCTGATGAAGCGGCGGAGGTCGTGCTTGTCGGCGACGTCGCGCATGTAGCGCCAGATCTCCGGCTGCGGCGAATACGCCCGCGACCAGCCGGGGTTCTGTTCGAAGGAGAACGAGTACATGTGCGACGGGATGTCGCACGCGCAGCCGGGGTAACTGTTGTCGCGCCAGGTGCCGCCGACGTCGTGCGCCTTCTCCAGGATCACGAAGTCGTCGCGCCCGTCCTTGCGCAGCTGGATGGCCATGCCGAGCCCGGAGAATCCGGTCCCGACGACGATCACCCCGGTCTCGGTGCGCTTGCCCATCGGTCCTCCCAATTGACTGTTACCCGAAGTCCATCTTACTCAGAGTAGGTTACTGTCGGTAGAGTGTTCCCGTGACCACCGCTAAACGCAAGCGCATGCCCCGCGCCGAACGAGAACGGCAGATGATCGAGGTCGCGGAGCAGGTGTTCAGCGAGCGCGGCTACGCGGCGGCCTCGATGGACGAGATCGCCGAGCTGGTGGGCGTGTCGAAGCCGATGCTGTACGAGTACTTCCGCTCGAAGGAGGGCCTGCTGCTGGCGTGCATCGCGGAGTCGCGGGCGGCGTTGCGGGAGGTCACGGAGCGGGCGACGGTCGGCGCGGAGACCGCGGAGGAGGCACTGCGGCGCGGGTTGCTGGCGTTTTTCGTGTTCATCCGCGAGCGCCGCCAGGCCTGGTCGCTGCTGCGGCACGAGATGGCGCTGATCGGCACGCCGGCGGCCGAAGAGATCGAGCAGACCCGCCGTCAACAGACCGATTTGATCGCCGCACTGGTGAGCGGCTACTTCGACGGCGAGGACGAGCTGCGCGCCGAAGCGTCCGCCGAACTCGTCGTCGGCGCCTGCGAGCGGCTCGCGATCTGGTGCGAGCGCTTCCCCGCCGTGACGCCCGAGATGGCGACCGGCTACGCCATGGACATGCTCTGGTCCGGACTGTCACGACACGGTCGCTGAGATGCCCGTGAAGATGCGCGTGCATTAGGCCATTCGGTCGTCACTCAGCGCTCATTCCCTCTCGTTACTTGTGACACAGAGTTTTCCTACTGTATCGATGACACTGTAGAAAGACTGATGGAGAGTCGCGGGGAGCAGAAAATCGCGTCATGAGCGTGCGGTGGCCGAGTCCCGGCCAGTAACGCATGCTGATGACGAGAGGGGTGGGACAGTGGTGGAGACGATCACAGCGACGTACCTGCACGACAACGAAGACTGGACGATCACCGTCAACGGCCGGGGCAAGGAGCTGTCGGCGAAGGCGCCGGGGATCATCGCTGCCCGTGACCGCGCCGACCAGCTGGTGGAACAGGTCGCCCCGGACGGACGACCCACGGTCGTGCACCTGCTCAACGGCAGCGCGCTGGAGTTCACCAGCACCTACATGACCGCCCGGCTGACCCTCCCGGAGATCGAACCGCTGCAGGTCCCGCCGGCTGGCGCTAAGTCGGCTGCTGGTGCTGGTGCTGGCGCTGGCGCTGGCGCTGCTGATGGTGCTACCGGCGCAGGTGCCGGTGCTGCTGCTGGTTCTACCGGCGCTGCCGGTGCTGGTGCTGCTGGTACTGGTGTTACCGCCGCTGGTGCCGTTGCTGCTGGTGCTACTGCTGATGCTGCGCCCGCGGGTTCTGCCGCTACGGATTCCGCATCCGCCGGTCCTACTCCGACTGGCTCTGCCCTTACCGGCCCTGCTTCTACCGGCCCTGCTTCTACCGGCTCTGCTTCTAGCAGCCCCGCTTCTCCTGGTCCTGCGCATGCCGGTCCGGCCCCCACCGGTTCCGTTTCTACCGGTTCCGCCCCGGCTTCCAGCGCCACGCCCGCCACTCCCGCACCCACCCCGACGCCCGCCACCACCACGGCCGACTCGACTCCCGCACCGTCCGGCAGCTCCGTGACCAGCAACTCTGCGGCCAACTCGATTCCCACCGACGACTCCGCACCCGCGGGCTCAACGGCCGACTCGGTCTCAGTACCCGACCAGGCCACCGCCTCCGCGCCCCCGAAGTCCCTCAAGCCGCAGCTCCCGTCGAGCAAGCAGCTCCCGAAGGAGGTCGAGGACCGCAAGCCCGAAGCACCCAGCCGTCCCGGCATCCCCGCGGTCGCCTCGGCAAAGCCGCCGGCAACCCGCGCCTGACCACCAGCCCCACAAACACCGCCCGCCCACCCCGCGCAAGGCAACCCCCGCGCAAGTCAGACCCGCGCAAGTCAGACCCCACCCTCCCTGGGGGGCGTGCCCTGCTCCAGTCTACTGGGCAGGGGTGACAGGAAGCCACGAAAAGCCTGGTCAGGGCGGTTGTTATCCACAATCGACACTGGCTGTGGACAACTGCTGAGCTGTCGTGGAGCGGTAGGGGCTCAGGGGTGGCCGAACCATTGCGGGCCCGCGGGGTTTCAGTGGAGATCGGAACTGCCGCGGGTCGGCAGGACAGGCGGCAGAGTGTCGGCGGGACGGTAGTGCCGCCACAGAACAGCAGCCTCAGGGGACGGCGGAGCTGTCGTGGGCCGGCGGAGCGGCGGAGCGGCGGACCGCAGAGCAGCCAGACACCAGCGGAGCTTCAAGTGGACCGCGGAGCCGCCACGTACCAGCGGAGTTCCAGCGGGCCGCAGAGCCGTCGTGGACCAGCGGAGTTCCAGCGAAGCCGCCACAACGAGCCGAAGTTCCAGTGGAGCCGCCACAGACGAGCAGAGTCCCAGCAAGACCGCGGAACCGCCGTCGATCAGTGGAGTTCCAGCGGGACCGCCACAGACGAGCGGCCACACCAGCAGGACCGCGGAACCGCCAGACACCAGCGAGACCGCGGCGCTGCCGCAGGGATCAGTGGAGTCTCAGCGGAACAGTTTGCGAAGCAGCAGTACGGCGATCAGCGCGCCGGCGCCGATCAGGGGGTACTTGACCTTCGGGTTGTCCAGCTTGGCGCGGACGCCGTCCTTGGCCGCGTTCGCGAGCTTCTGCGGGTTGGCCTTGGTGCCCAGCTGGTCGAGCGTCGCCACCAGGTTGGTCCTGGCCTGCTCGATCTCACGCTCGATGGTCTCGGGGTCGCGAGCCACGTGCCCTCCTCGCCGCATCGGACTGTAGGCGCCCACGTTAGAGGACTCCCCACCCGCAACAGCCACTGGCCACGCCGAGCCGACCCGAACGTGGTGCACGCTACGATTCGCGGAGGTTCCCGGGGGCCGTAGCCCAATTGGCAGAGGCACACGGTTTAGGTCCGTGCCAGTGAGAGTTCGAGTCTCTCCGGCCCCACTATGGGTCACAAACCCGAACCCTTTGGACACGCAGCAGCGGCAGTTCTACTCGGTCATCGTGGTCTTCCGGGGAGTTCGGGCGGAGTCCAGGTCGAGCCGTACTCCTGCGCGTACACGTGGGTCAGCTCGACGTCGAGGACGGTGGACACGCGGCCGAACGTCCAGTAGTAGCCGATGACGTGCAGCAACTCCACGATCTCCCGATCGGACAGGTGCTTCCGGGCCTCCGCGAACAGCGCGTCCGGGACGTCCGGACGGGTCACGACCTCCGCCACGAACCGGATGACGGCGCTGTCGGCCGCGGACAGCGCCGCGTTCCGGTAGTCCCGGTCACGGATGAGCCGCCTGATGTCGTCCCCGACATCGGCGGCCTGGGAGATGGGCACGTGCTGGGTCCAGACGAACTCCGACGAGACGAGGTCGGCCAGCGTGAGGATGGCCAGTTCCCTCGTGCGCACCGGTAGTTCGAGCGTGGTGTACAGCGCCTGGGCCAGTCCGAGCAGCGGACGGACGGTCGTGACCGAGTGGCTCAGCATCCGGAACATCGGGTCCGGTGGGAGGCCCGCCAGGAATTGGCGGACGTCCTCGGGGATGGTGCTCGCGTCGGGTTCGTTCAGCCGGGGCACAGTTTTTCTCCTTGAGGTGGGCGGGATCAGGCATCAGTCACCGGCCACATCGGATCGCCGCACGGTGAGGCCGATGAGCCGGCCGGCCGCGTCGAGCCGATCCAACGTGTCCACTGTGGTCACCAGTTCGCCGGCGGTCCGGGCGGGCAGGAGGCCGATGACGTTGTCGCGGAACTTCGCCTCCACCGCGGCCGCCCGGCCTGGGTCGTCCTGGTGGCCGCGGAACCCCTGCTGCAGGTGCGACAGCACACGACCGTCCCGGAGCGTGATGTCGATCCGGGCGCTGAGCACCGGCGAGCCAGGCGGAAAGTCGGCCTCGTAGGGCTGCACGAGGTCGACGACCCGCCGGATGCCGGGGTCTGCCAGCAGGTCCGCGTTGAGGTAGTCCGCGGGCCGGTTCGACCCGTGGACCAGCATCAACCCGACGCCGAACGCGGTGCTGAACTGGGCGGACACCGCGTCCCGCGGATGCGTGACGGTCGCGCCGTGGCCGATCGCGATGCGGGGCAGGCCGAGCCGGATGGCCGTGATCTCCCGCCAGTCCAGGCCGTCGCCGTCGCCGTCACTCAGCTGACGAAGGCCGTCGAGGACGGTGGCCGCCGAGCCGATCGTCGGGTACATCCGGAACGCGGTGTCGGTGATGTGGAACCGGTCCCACAGCGCCTCGATGCCGGCCGGGTCCGCTCCCTCCGCGAAGAGCCGCAGGAGCCCGCGCGTGCCTTCGACGATGGTGAGCGGTCCGGTGAGTCCCCGTTGGGCGAGCAGCGCGGCCTGTGAGCCGAGGCGGGCGGCCGATCCCGAGTGCATGCGTTTCACTTCGCCGCCACTGAACTCGTACTCCATGCCGCCACCGGCGTCGCTGGCGGCGATGGCCAGTGCGTGGGCGAGCTGCGCAGGTGTCAGGCCGAGGAGTTTCCCGGCCGTGGCCGCCGCGCCCAGCGTGCCCAGGATCTTGGAGCCGTGCCAGCCCCGGCCCACCATCCTGGCGACCGAGATGCCACCGAGCAGCGACATCACCTGCGCGCCGGCGACGATGGCCGTGATCACCTCGCGGCCGGAGGCGCCCGTCGTCTCGGCGAACGCCAGCGCCGGTGGGACCACGTGCGAGCCGATGTGCGCGGCGTACATGTGCACGTCGTCGAACTCGCTGCTGCCGGCCAAGGTCCCGTTGACGAATGCGGCGTACGGCGCGGCGGTCCGCGCGCCGGACAGCGCCACCGTGCTCTCCGGGACGGCCTTCATGGCCTCTACCAGCTGGATCTCGGGCTGGACGTGGGGCAGGGTGGCACCGTTGACCTGGAGCCCCAGCTGGTCCAGGACGAGCAGCTTCGTGGTGTCCACGGCGGCTCGCGGGATGTGTTCGTAACGGAGGCCGGAGACCCAGCCGGCCAGCCTCGTCGCGATGGTGGTGCCGGTCATGACTCCCCTTCGTCGCGTCGGTCATCGCTGGATGGACTTGACCTCGGTGAACTCCTCGACGCCGAGGCGGCCGAACTCGCGGCCGTGGCCGGACTGCTTGTAGCCGCCGAAGGGAGCGAGGAAGTTGAACTGCGCCCCGTTGATGTCGACCTGGCCGGTGCGCATCCGCTTCGCGACCCGCAACGCGCGTTCGGGCTCGCCGAACACCGCGCCCACGAGGCCGTAGATGGTGCTGTTGGCGATGGTGACGGCGTCTTCCTCGTCCTCGTAGGTGAGCACCGACAGAACCGGGCCGAAGATCTCCTCCTGCGCGATCACCGCGTCCGGGGCGACGTCGACGAAGACGGTCGGGCGGACGTAGGCGCCGTGCTCGAGGCCGGGAACCCGCCCGGGGCCGCCGACGACGAGCCGCGCGCCCTCCGCGATGCCACGCTCGATGTACCCGTTCACCCGCTGCCACTGGGTTTCCGAGGCGACGGGACCGATGCGGGTGGTCTCGTCGGCCGGGTCACCCACCGAGTACGCCGCGGCGGCCGCCTTGAGCAAGTCGACGATCTCGTCGCGCCGGGCGGCCGGCACGATCATGCGCGTCCAGGCGCCGCAGACCTGCCCGCTGTTGGTCCACGCGCTGGCCAGGGTGCGCTCGACGGCGAGACCCAGGTCCGCGTCGTCGAGCACGACGCTGGCCGACTTGCCGCCCAGTTCGAGGGCCACGCGCTTGACGGTGCCGGAGGCCAGGACCGAGATCCGCTTTCCCACCGCGGTCGAACCGGTGAAGCTGACCATGTCGACACCCGGATGGGTCGCGATCGCTTCTCCGACAACGGGTCCGCGCCCGTGGACGACGTTGAACACACCGTCGGGGATGCCGGCGTCCCGGGCCGCCTCGGCCAGGATGCGGGCGGTCAGCGGGGCGAGCTCCGCGGGCTTGTGGACCATCGTGTTGCCGGCGAGCAGGGCGGGTGCCAGCTTCGTCATGATCTGCTGGAGCGGGAAATTCCACGGGGTGATCGCCCCGACGACGCCGACCGGCTCCCGGATGACGAGGGAGTTGCCGACCTCCTCGGCCCACGGGATCTCGTCGGCGAGGCCCGCCACCGAACTGGCGACCGCGGGCGGCAGCGCGGCGTGGCCGAACCGCGCGAGGCTGATCGGGGCGCCGATCTCGGCCGAGATCGTGGTCGCGATCTCCTCGGTGCGGTCGCCGAGGCGGGCCGCGAGGTGCTGGATCAGGCCCGCCCGTTCGGCCGGGGAAGTCGCGGCCCAGCCGGGAAGCGCGGCGCGCGCCGCGGCGACCGCCTTGTCGACGTCCTCGGCAGTGCCGTCCGGCACGCTCGCGACCACGGTGCCGTCGGCGGGGTTCACCACGTCGATGACCGGGCCGCCGGTCCGCGCTTCCCGCCCGTCGATCCAGTGACCGGCAACGCTCTGGGTGGTTTTCGTGTCTGTCATGACTCCGACTGTGCTCATGCACGCACGCCACAGCCATGTCAAGAGTGTCCGTGGATAACGCCGCCCGGCGAGACGACACTGGGCCGGAGACGATGTCGGCGCCGAGCCGGAAAGGACACCGCACGACCATGGATCGTTCAGAGCTGGCGAACTTCCTCCGCGCCCGGCGCGCGGCCCTCCAACCGGAGGACGTCGGCCTGCCCCGGGGACCACGCCGCCGCACCGCGGGGCTCCGCCGGGAAGAAATCGCCGCGCTCAGCGGCGTCTCCAGCGACTACTACAGCCGCATCGAACAGCAGCGCGGCCCGCTGCCGTCCGAACAGATTCTCGCCGCGATCGCCCACGGCATGCACCTCACCCTCGAAGAGAGAGATCATCTCTTCCGGCTCGCGGGACATGGAACGCCGCAGCGCATCGTGCGTGGTGACCACATCAACGCGGGCCTGATGCGGATCTTCGACCGATTGCAGGACACTCCGGCGCAGGTCGAGAACGTCCTCGGTGAGACGCTCAAGCAGACGCCGCTGGCGGTCGCGCTGCTCGGCGACGAGTCCGCCTACATCGGGTTCGACCGCAGCCGGGTGTTCCGCTGGTTCACCAATCCCGCGGTCCACGAGCTGTTCCCCGAGGAAGACCACGAGCACCATGCGCGGATGCTGACCGCTCAGCTGTCCGCCGTCCACGCCAGGACGGGGAGGAACTCCCCCGCCGGCATCCTCGTGGAGACCCTGCGGAAACGCAGCCGGGAGTTCGCTGATCTCTGGGACGAGCACCCCGTCGTGGGCCCGTACTGCGAGCCCAAACGCCTGCTGCATCCCCAGTTCGGTGAGCTCGAGGTCTACGGGCAGACGCTGCTCGACCCCGACCAGTTCCAGATGCTGATGATCTTCACCGCCGTGCCGGGAACCGAGAGCCACGAGAAGCTCGAGCTGCTGTCGGTCATCGGCGCCCAACGACCGTGACAGCCTCGTGGTCACGTCACCCCGCGACGTCCACCAGAACCTTGCCGACCGCGCCGTTCTCCACCGCCCGGTGCGCGTCGGCGGTGCGGTCGAGCGGGAAGTGGACCAGCGGCAGGCCGTGTTCCTCGCCGACCGGCAGGGCGCCGTCGTGGAGTGCCGCGGCGACATCCTCGGCGGCTGCGGCGCGCACCTCCGGGCCGGCCGTGTAGAGCACCAGGAACTGCAAACGTGTGTTCAGCACCAGGTTCTGCAGCACGTTCAGCTCGACCGGCTTGCCACCGTCGTTGGCGTAGGTCGAGATCGTGCCGCGCGCCCGCAGCACGGCCAGGTCCAGCGCGAAGTTCGCGCCGAGCGCCACCTCGGCGACGATGTCGACGCCGTCCGGGGCGAACCCGCGGATCTCGGCGGCCGGGTCACCCTCGCGGTAGTTGACCACGTGGTGGGCCCCGGCGGCGGTGGCCAACCGGGCCTTCTCCGGACCGCTGACCGTGCTGATCACCGTGGCGCCGGCCCATCGGGCGAGCTGGATCACCGCGTGCCCGACCGCCCCGGCCCCGCCCGCGGCGAGCACCACGCGGCCGTCGAGCGCGCCGGGCCGCAGGCGGCGAGGCCCGTTCTCGGCGACGGTGAGCGCGCGATGCGCGGTGAGCGCGGGCACGCCGAGTGAGGCACCGGCGTCGAAACCGGCGTCTTCGGGCAGCGGCACGGCCTGCTCGGCGGGCACGACGGTGAACTCGGCGGCGGTGCCGGTGGGCCGCCCGGCGGTGGCCATGAACAGCCATACCCGCTGACCGGCCCGGCTCCGGTCGACGCCCGCACCGACGGCGTCGATCACGCCGGCGCCGTCCAGGTGCGGAGTGACCTCGGGGAACCGCTTGGGGCCGGTCGCGCCGGAACGGGCCTGCCAGTCGGTCGGGTTGACCCCGGACACGGCGACCCGGACGCGAACCTCGCCGGGGCCGGGCTCGGGCCGGTCACGATCGACGAGCTGAAGAACGTCCGGACTGCCGTTGTCGCGGTAGACGATGGCCTTCATGATCCGTCACTACTCCCGTTCGGTGCTGATAGTCATGGCAAAACCGGGCCCGGCGCGGTCGCGATCACCAGCAACCACAACGCTTTCCGCACGGCGGCCCCCGGCGCCCCGAAGATCACCGTACGACCGTGAGTGACAAATATCAAGAGTTGTCATCAAGATACTGTCAGCCCGGCCGGGCCCCCATACCTGGTTGCCTCGCCTAACCCGGCCAAGCACCATCGGGGCATGCGCTTTTCGATCAACATTCCGAACTTCGGGGAGTTCGCCGACGCCAGGACAGTCGCTGCGGTGGCCACGGCGGCGGAGCAGGCGGGCTGGGACGCGTTGTTCGTGTGGGATCACGTGGTGCACGACAAACGCGAGCGCCGCGGCCAGCCGTTCGGCGATCCGTGGATGCTGCTGACCGCCGCGGCACTGGCCACCTCGCGGATCAAGCTGGGCACGCTGGTCACCCCGGTGGCGCGGCGACGGCCGGAACAGCTGGCCCGCCAGGTGGCCACCCTGGACTCGTTGAGCGGCGGGCGGGTGGTCTTCAGCGCCGGCCTCGGCGGCCCGATCGCGGACGAGTTCGGCAGCTTCGGCGAGCCGACCGACCCGGTGGTGCTGGCCGAGCGGCTGGACGAAGGGCTGGACCTGCTGCAGCGTTATTGGACCGGCGAGCCGGTCGACCATCAGGGGCGGCACTACCAGGTCCACGACGTGACGTTGCTGCCCGCCTCGGTGCAACGCCCCCACCCGCCGATCTGGGTCGCCGGGTACTGGCCGCACCGCCGGCCGATGCGCCGGGCCGCGCGCTGGGACGGCGTGGTCCCGCTGTTCACCGACGCGAGGCATGGGCAGGCTCCGCCGGCGGACCAGGTCCGTGAGCTGGTCGCCTACGTCCACCAGCATCGTGACCGCCGGGCGGCTGAGCCGTTCGAGGTCGTCATCGGCGGGGTCAGCCCCGGCGATCCGGCCCAGGCCCGCGACCTGATCGGCCCGCTGGCCGACGCGGGCGCCACCTGGTGGGACGAACGTCAGCTGCAAACCAGCGAAGACCTCGCTCGCCTCGCACCGACACTGCGCCGGATCGAGCAGGGACCTCCTGTTTTGTAGCCGGGCCACGGATTCCTCGGTTTGACGCGCAGCAGCGAGCAGCGTCGGTCCCGCCGGTTATCCGTTGGCCAGCGGCAGATTTGGCCGGTGTACGGCCGTCACGACTTGGACGCCTGGTTTCGTCAGGATGTTCGACGCGTCGAACCGGTTGGCGTGGCACATTTCTTGGCACGAACGGAAGTTGGCTCGGCCGATTCTCGCTGGGGTGTCACATGAACGTCCAGGAACACCGAACGTCATCACGTACTGGTCGCGCTCGACAGGACCGTCGCCGTCCTGCCCTCGCCTCCGCCGATAACCGACGAAGCCTTTGCCCTCCTCGCCGCCGCGGGCACCCAGGTCACCGTGATCAGCAACCTGGCCGCCACGGCCGTCCGAACATTCCTGATCAGGCACGGCCTGGACGAGCACGTACGACACTTCGCCGCCCGCACCCGGCCAGACCGGGCGGCACTACCGCCGGCCCCGGACCTGATCACCGCGGCGATACGCGAGCGCGCCGCACCCGCCCGGTCGTGCCTGTTCGTCGGCAGCGCCGACCTCGACCTCACCGCCGCGCGCGCCGCGGGAGTCGACACCATCCGCTACCGCCGCCGGGCCACCGCACCCACGGCTGAACCACCGGCAACACCACCACCGAATCCCTGGTTCGACGCCCTGGCCGGGGAACCATCGATCGCCCGGCGGTGACGGCCGTGTGGGAGCCTTCAGCCATGCCACAACTCTTGGTCAGCATCCGACCGGCCGACCTCACCTCGGAGGAGGGCGCGGTCGGTGACCTCATGGTCGAGTACATGACCTGGGCCACCGGGCAGTTCAAGGCCTCCTTCGGCATCGACGCCCCTACCGACCCCGCGCAGATGCGGGACAACGTCGCCGATTTCGGCAAGCCGTCGAGCGCGCTGCTGGTCGCCGTCGGCGCGGGCGGGGAGCTGGCCGGGGCCGGGGCGCTGCGGACGTTGGAACCGGGCGTCGTGGAACTCAAGCGGATGTACGTCCGGCCGGCCTGGCGTGGGCGGCACGTCGGGTCCCAGCTGCTCGATCGGCTGCTCGACCAGGCGGCCGAGCTGGGCGCCTCGACGATCCGGCTCGACACCGCGCGCTTCATGCACGACGCCCAGGGCCTGTACCGGTCACGGGGCTTCGCGGAGCGGCCCCCGTACCAGGGCACCGAGATACCCCCGGACTTCCAGCAGTACTGGGCTTTCTTCGAGCGGCCCGTCACCGGCGGCTGAGCGCTTTTCGCCGGAGCAGGGCGGGCCCGGCACCGCTATCGTCTTCCCATGGGGCAGACACTTCCGGTCGAGTTCACCGCCGACGAGGTCGAGGAGATCCAGCGCCACGCCGACGCCGCGGGGCGGAGCCTGCAGGACTTCGTGCGCGAGACGCTGATGGTCGCCGTGACGTCGCGGGGAGACCGGCGCTGCGCCGCCCTCGACCACGTGCTCGAGGTCAGCACCGGCCTCAACGAGCGGCTCGCGCGGTGATCGACTACCTCACCGTGCACGACCTGATGGTCGTCGCGCGGAAGGTGGTCGCCGGGGAGCTGGCGGTGCGCGACACGGGCATCCTGGCGTCCGCCGCCGCGCGGCCGCAAACCTCCGTGTTCGGCGAGGACGCGTACCCCGGCGTGTGGGAGAAGGCCGCGGCGCTGATGGAGTCCCTCGGCCGCGGCCACCCCCTCATCGACGGCAACAAACGCCTCGCCTGGACCGCCACCTGGTTCTTCCTCGGCCTCAACGACCACCCGCTGCGCGCGCCGCTGGACGAGGACACCGCCGAGCCGTTCGTCCACGACGTCGTCCAGGGCCGGCTCGACCTGCAGCGCATCGCGGCCCGGCTCGCCGAATTCGCCCGGTGACGGCACCGCGCGACAGTCCGAAGTAGACAGTCCCGCGCAGGACCGGCCCGGCGCTGCTTCACCGCACGGCCACCGGACCCGTAGGCTGGCCACGGGACAGCGAGAGACCGGGAGGTGCGCCGTGGCGAAACGCAGCCCACTGGCCTTGCTCCGCCGGTGGTCGGACTGGTTCGAGAACCGCGGCGTCTACATCCCCGGCGAGGAGAGCCGCGCCGTCGACCCCGTGCGGGACTTCGGCTGGCTGATGGTCGCCTGGGGCGCGGGCGTGGCGGTCTTCATCCTGCTGTTCGCCTTCGCCGTCTAAGTGGCGTTTCGGTGACGACTGTCACCCGGCGTGCCCTTTCGGTCACGGATCGGCCACGGGTCGACACCAGGTGCGCGTCTTCGCCCGCGAGCACGTGCATGTACGACCACAGTGGAGCGGGTCCGCTTCGGCAGCTACGCCGAACGGTCCCCCGCACACACCCCGACTGGAGTACCCCGCGATGGCGCTCGCGCGCACCCCGAAGCTGTTGCTGTCCGCCTTCTTGCTGTTCGGGGTGGCGGCCTGCGGGGTCGACGCGCGGGAGGGCACGGCGGCGCTGGGCGGCGGTGGCGCCCCGGCGAAGGCCGCGGCCGCGCAGTCCCCGGCCGACCTGCAGTTCGGCGCCGAGCACCGGTTCACCAGCGGCATCACGATCTCGATCTCGCCCCCGCAGTCGTTCCAGCCGAGCCCCGCGGCGTACCCGCGCAGCCCGCGCGCGGCGTCGTTCGACATCGAGGTGACGAACAACGGCGCCGACGCCTACAAGCTGTCCGGCCTCGCGGTCACGGCCAGCATCTCCGGCCGGCCGGCGAAGCAGGTGGTGGACGCCACGCAGGGCCTGAACGGCATCATCGACGCCGGCAAGGACCTGCAGTCCGGCCGCACCACGCGGATGACCCTCGCGTTCGCCGTGCCCGAGCAGACCACGCAGCTCAAGGTGCAGCTGCGGCCCAGCGCCGCCGAACCCGGCGTGGTCACCTACTGCGGGGCCGCCTGAATCACCGGGAGCAAGCCGGCGGACCGGCGTGCTTCCGGCCGGTTCGGCGACGACCGGCCCAGTACGCTGCGGTCATGACCGAGCAGCGACTCTCCCCGGGCGACGCCGCCCCCGACTTCACCCTGCCCGACAGCACGGGCAAGGACGTCTCGTTGAGCGACTTCCACGGCCAGGCCGTGGTCGTGTACTTCTACCCCGCCGCCGGCACGCCGGGCTGCACGAAGCAGGCCTGCGACTTCCGCGACAACCTGGCCGAGCTCAACGACGCCGGTTACCAGGTGCTGGGCGTCTCGCCGGACAAGCCGGAGAAGCTCGCCAAGTTCGTGGCGGCCGAGCAGCTGACCTTCCCGCTGCTGGCGGACCCGGACAAGACGGTGCTCACCGCGTGGGGCGCGTTCGGCGAGAAGAAGAACTACGGCCGCGTGGTGCAGGGCGTCATCCGCTCCACGTTCATCGTCGACGCCGACGGCAAGATCGCGAAGGCGCTCTACAACGTCCGCGCCACCGGCCACGTCGCGAAGCTGATCAAGGACCTCGGCCTGGCGGCCTGACTCCTGGACAGGCTCGTGAGTGGCGATGACGGTTAGAACCGTCATCGCCACTCACGAGTCTTTGACCGCCGGGAAGCGGAGCGTGAACGTCGAGCCGTGGTCCGGAGTGCTGGTGACGGCCACCGTGCCGCCGTGGGCCTCGGCCAGGTTGCGGACGATGGCCAGGCCGAGCCCGCTGCCGCCGGAGCCGCGGGTGCGGGACCGGTCCGCCCGCCAGAACCGGTCGAACACGTGCGGCAGGTCCTCGGGCGCGATGCCGACGCCGGTGTCGGCCACCTCGAAGACGACGTCGTCACCGTCGCGGCGACCGGTCACCGTGACCGTGCCGCCGCTCGGGGTGTGCCGCACGGCGTTGGACACCAGGTTGTCGAGGGACTGGCGCAGCCGCACCGGGTCCGCGGTCAGCTCGGGCTCGGTCATCAGCGGGACAGTCAGCTGGACGCCGGCCGCGTCGGCGCGCGGGGCGTGCGCCGCGGCCAGCTGCGCGAGGAGCACGTTCGCGTCGATCGGCTCCGGGTGCACGCGCAGCGACCCGGCGTCGGCGAGCGCCAGGTCCTGCAGGTCGTCGACGATGTGCTGCAGGTGCAGCGCCTCCTCCAGCAGCGACGCGACCAGCTCGTCGTCGAGCCGGCTGATGCCGTCCTGCGTGGCCTCCAGCCAGCCGCGGATGTTGCTCAACGGCGTGCGCAGCTCATGCGCGACGTCGCTGACCATCGCCTTGCGCGCGACCTCCAGCCGCTCACGCGCCTCGGACATGTCGTTGAACGCGACCGCCAGCCGCGCGATCTCGTCCTTGCCCTTCACCCGCACCCGGGCGCCGGTCTCGCCCGCCTTCATCCGCTGGGCCGCGCCGGTGAGCGCGTGCAGCGGCCGGATCAGCCGGATCGAGGCGAGGCCGGTGACGACGATGGTGAGCAGCAGGATCCCGCCCGCCACCTCGGCGAGCCGCACCCGGTTCTCCGAGGACAGCGTGAACCCGCTCGGCGGCTGGTCGCTGCCCTTCTCCGTGATGTAGAGCCACGCGGCCGGCGCGACGTACGGCGTCAGCTGCTCGCGCCGGGCGGACGTCACGCAGTTGCGGGCGGTCGGGTCGGTCGTGCTGGAGACCGGGCCCTCGAACGTCCAGTTCACCGGCGCGAGCTGAACGGCGGGCGCGGATTGTGAGTTACGGCCGAAGCAGGCGCTGACGAGCTGGTTCAGCTTCTCCAGCGCGGTCTCCTCGGTCTCGACGGGCTTTTCCAGGCCGGGCGCGCCGCACCGGGCCATCGCGAACGGGTCCTGCACCGCCACTCGCGGGTGCCCGCCCGGGCTGACTTCGATGTCGGCGTAGCCGAAGTACCGCTGCACGCACAGCTGCACCTTGTGGGCCGTGTCCATCAGGTCCTGACGCTCCTCCGCCGTCAGCGCGTACGGCCCGACGGCGCTGGGGTCGATCCGGTCGGGCGTCGACGGGACGCCGAGGCCCGGGTCCACCGACAGCGGGTCGATCACCACCGACGGCTGCTCTGGCAGCCGGCCCGGGTCCGGGTCCGAGCTCGCGATCAGCTTGCCCTGCGGGGTGGTCAGCACGACCCGGCGGCCGGTGGCGTCCGCGTACTTCCGCACGACCGGGCCGGCGCCGTCCCAGTTCGGGTGGGTGGCGGCGTAGGAGAGCAGGCCCTGGTAGATGGTGCCGTCGTCGGCGAAGACCTGCCCCTGCTCCTGCTGGATCGCGCCCGAAGTGGTCTGTGCGGCGAGCCACGCGGTGGCCGCGATCGCGCACACCGCGACCAGCGCCGACACCGCGATCCAGCGGATCAGCAGGCTACGGCGCATCGGGCGGCCCCGCCGTCAGCTTGTAGCCGACCCCGTAGACGGTGACCAGCCGCGCGGGCTTGCGCGGCGCCACCTCGATCTTCTTGCGCAGGTTCATCACGTGCACGTCGATCGCGCGCTGGGTGATGTAACGGTCGAAGCCGTGCAGGTGCTCCAGCAGCTGCCCGCGGGTGAACACCTGGTCCGGGTGCGCGGCCATCACCTCGAGCAGCCGGAACTCGCCCGGTGTGGTGTCCACCGGCTTCTCGTTCACGCTCACCTCGTGCCGCCCGACGTCCACGGACAGCGCGCCGACGCGCATCGGCCCGGCCTCCCGCTCCGCGGCGTGGGTGCGGCGCAACAGGGTCCGCACGCGGGCCATCAGCTCACGCGGGCTGTAGGGCTTGGTCATGTAGTCGTCGGCGCCGAGGTCGAGGCCGCGCAGCAGGTCGTCCTCTGTGGACCGTGCGGTGAGCATCAGCACGGGCACATCGGACTCCGCGCGCAGGATCCGGCACACCTCGAGGCCGTCCATGCCGGGCAGCATGACGTCCAGTACCAGCAGGTCCGGCCGGCGGCGGCGGACGAGCTCCAGCGTCTCGCGGCCGTCGGGCACGACCACCACCGAGTGGCGCTCCCGCTCGAGGTAGCGGCGGACGAGCTCCGCTTGTTTCGGGTCGTCCTCCGCCAGCACGATGTCAGCACACATGCAGCGAGCATATGGATCACCGCGGTCCCGGGCGAATGGGTCCCGCGATGACCGGCACCGGCCCGGCGAGCGCACCACGCACCCACCGGGCCGCGTCGTCAGGAACCGGCGAGCTTGCGCAGGTCCGGGACGAGCGCGCGCAGGGCCCGGCCACGGTGAGACGACGCGTCCTTCTCCGCCGGCGGCAGCTCGGCGGACGTGCGCGCCCCGCCGTCCGGGACGAAGATCGGGTCGTAGCCGAAACCGTTGGTGCCACGGCGTTCCCGGATCAGCGAGCCGCGCCATTCGCCGCGGACCACCGTCTCCTCGCCGCCCGGCAGGACCAGCGCGGCGGCGCACACGAAGGCGGCGCCGCGGCGTTCGTCCGGGGTGTCGGTGAGCTGGCCGAGCACCAGGTCCAGGTTCGCCTCGTCGTCGCCGTGGCGACCGGACCAGCGGGCGGACAGGACACCCGGCATGCCGTTCAGCGCGTCGACCGCCAGGCCCGAGTCGTCGGCGATCGCGGGCAGGCCGGTGGCCGCCACGGCGTCGCGGGCCTTGGCCACGGCGTTGCCCTCGAAGTCCGGCGCGGTCTCCGGCGCCTCGGGGAACTCCTCGACGTCGCTCAATCCGACGACCTCGATGCCCGAGATGCCCTCGGCCTCGAGGATCCGCCGCAGCTCGCCCAGCTTCTTCTGGTTACGGCTGGCGAGCAGCAACCGGGTCACTTGGAGCCCTTCTTGCGGTCCGGGCGCGGCTCCGGCAGCTCGCCGGGGTACGGCAGCGCCAGCGCCTCGTTCTGCATCCGGGTCAGGTCCGCGCAGCCGGCCAGCGCCATGTCCAGCATCGTGTCCAAAGTGGACCGTGCGAAGGTGGCGCCCTCGCCGGTGCCCTGCACCTCGATCATCGTGCCGGCGTCGGTGGCCACCACGTTCATGTCGACCTCCGCGCGCGAGTCCTCCTCGTACGGCAGGTCGAGGCGCACGCGGCCGTCCACCACGCCGACGCTGATCGCGGCGACCGAGGACGACAGCGGCTGCGGGTCGTTGAGCCGGTTCGCCGCGCCGAGCCAGGTGATGGCGTCGGCGAGCGCGACGTAGCCGCCGGTCACCGCGGCCGTGCGGGTGCCGCCGTCGGCCTGGATCACGTCGCAGTCGATCACGATCGTGTTCTCCCCCAGCGCCGCGAGGTCGATGCACGCGCGCAGGGACCGGCCGATCAGCCGGGAGATCTCGTGGGTGCGGCCGCCGATGCGGCCCTTGACCGACTCGCGGTCGCCGCGGGTGTTGGTCGCCGACGGGAGCATCGCGTACTCCGCCGTGACCCAGCCCAGCCCGGACCCGGCGCGCCAGCGCGGCACGCCCTCGGTGACGCTCGCCGCGCACAGCACGCGGGTGTTGCCGAACTCGATCAGCACCGAACCGGCGGGCCATTTCTGGAAGCCGCGGCTGATCTTGACGTCGCGGAGCTGGTCGTCGTTCCTGCCATCTTTTCTCGACACGCGGTGCACTCTAGAACGTGACCCCGACAGTCTGCCGCTCAGATGTCGTAGACGGAGCCCTGCGTCACGACGTCGGTGTCCGGGAACACCGCCGAGGCCTCGGCCAGCACCACACCGCGGTCGGTCCACGGCGCGATGTGCGTGAGCAGCAGCCGCCCGACGCCCGCGTCCTTGGCCAGTTCGCCCGCCTGCTTGCCGGAGAGGTGGACGCCGCCGGGGCGGTCGGCCGCGTCGGTCCAGGAGGCTTCGGACAGCAGCACGTCGACGCCGTCGGCCAGCTCGCCGAGCGCGCGGCACGGGCCGCTGTCGCCGGTGTAGGCGAGGATCCGGCCGCCGTAGGAGATGCGCAGGCCGAACGCCGGCGTCGGGTGGTGCACGGCGACGGCGGTGACCTCGAACGGGCCGATCCACAGCCGTTCCTCGCGCAGCGCGTGGAACTCGTAGACGTCCGAGAGGTCGACGCCGGCCCTCTCGTCCGCGTCGGCGGCGTACGCGTGAGCGAGGCGCGAAGGCGCGTCCGGCGGCGCGTACAGCGGCAGCCGCTGCGGCCGGGCCGGGTACGGCGGCGCGGGGTGATAGCGGCGCAGCACGGTGAGCGCGTTGACGTCCGCGCAGTGGTCCGAGTGCAGGTGCGACAGGACGAGCGCGTCCAGGTCGAACGGGTCCAGCACCGTCTGGAGCTGGGCGAACGCGCCGTTGCCGAGCTCGAGCCCGAGCTGGAACCCCTCCGCCTCCAGCAGGTAGCCGGACGCTGCGGTGTTCGGCCCGGGAATGCTGCCCGAGCACCCGAGGATCGTCAGTCGCACGTTTCTCACCCTAAACTTCCCGGGCCCGTTCTACGCGCTGGTGGGAGCGAGGACACCTGGGGCGAAGCCCATGAAGCGCTGGGCGAGGCGCGTGAACGGCTCCGGCGAGCCGGTGGCCAGGAACTCGTGCCGCGGCGGGGTGTCGCGCTCGGCCAGCAGGTCCAGCTCGGTGAGCACGCGGAACAGGTCCTTGGCCGTCTCGTCGGCGCTGGAGACGAGCGTGACCTCTTGGCCCATCACGATCTGCAGCACCCCGGACAGCAGCGGGTAATGCGTGCAGCCCAGCACCAGCGTGTCCACTTCGGCGTCCAGCAGCGGTTCGAGGTACCCCTGCGCGAGCCCGAGCACCTGGCGCCCGGAGGTGATGCCGCGCTCGACGAAGTCGACGAAGCGCGGGCACGCGACGCTGGTGAGCTTCACGTCGGGCGCCGCGGCGAAGGCGTCTTCGTACGCGCGTGAGCGGACCGTGCCCTCCGTGCCGATGACGCCGACGCGCTTCGAGTGCGTCGCGACGACGGCGCGGCGCGCGGCGGGCAGCACAACCTCGATCACCGGCACGTCATAACGCTCGCGCGCGTCGCGCAGACAGGCGGCCGAGGCGGTGTTGCAGGCGATCACGAGGGCCTTCACGCCACCCTCGACGAGGTCGTCGAGCGCGGCCAGCGCGTACTCTCGGGCCGTGGCGATGGGCAGTGGGCCGTACGGGTTGTGCGCGGTGTCGCCGACGTAGCGCAGCTGCTCCGACGGCAGCAGCTCCAGGATCGAGCGGGCGACGGTGAGACCGCCGACGCCGGAGTCGAAAACACCGATGGACGCGTCCGGGGAGGTCACACCCCGAGGCTACCGCCGGGTACCGCCTCGATCGCCTTGGCTCCCCGGCGATCGCCCCGTGAGGTCAGCCACGCCGCGAGGATGCCGGCCAGCGCGCCGAACAGGTGGCCCTGCCAGGAGATGCCGGTGTTGCCGGGCAGCAGGCCCCAGAGCATGCCGCTCCAGATGCCGAGCAGCACCACGGCCACCAGGATCTGGCCGGCCGCGCGGTTGAAGATGCCACGCACCAGCAGGAACGCGAGCCAGCCGAAGGCGAGCCCGGACGCGCCCACGGTGTAGGTGTTCCCGCCCGGCCCGATCAGCCACACACCGACCCCGGAGACCAGCCAGATGATGGCCGTGACCACGGCCCAGCGCCCGATGCCCGCCGCCATGGCGAGGAAGGAGAACACCAGCACCGGCACCGTGTTCGAGAACAGGTGCGACCAGTTGGCGTGCAGCAGCGGCGCCCACAGGATCCCGTCGAGCCCCGACAGCCGCCGCGACAGGATGCCGCCGTGGTCGAGGTTCCCCGGGAGGATCACGTCGGCCAGCTCCACCAGGTACAGGACCAGGGTGAACGACAGCGCCACGATCGCCGCCGCCTTCGGGTTGGGCGGCAGGATCCGCTTCGTCACGTCGGTGGGCTTGTCACCGGACGGCACGGGCAGGGGAGGCAGTGGTGTGCTCACGCGTCCAGGTTACGGCCGCCCGGTGCGTCCCGCCTCGGGTGAAATCCCTGATACTCGCCCCGGGTCAAACGCCGTTAAGGCCTCCTTACCCGCGTAGGACGCGGGTAAGGAGGCCTTAACGGCGCTAGTCACGAGCGAGGAGGGGGCAACGGCGCCACGCCGAGCGCCCAGTCGGCCGCCGCCTCCGCGTGCAGCCGCGTGGTGGGGAAGGACGGCACCGGGCTGTCCGTCGCGTCCACGAGCAGTTCGATCTCCGTGCAGCCGTAGATGACGCCCTCGGCCCCGGCCTCGACCAGCCGCCGGATCACGCCGCGGTAGGCCTCGCGGGACTCCGCGCGGATGACGCCCTGCACCAGCTCGTCGTAGATGACCCGGTGCACCAGCGCCTGGTCCTCCGGCGACGGCACCAGGACGTCCAGCCCGTGCGAGGCCAGGCGTTCGCGGTAGAACGGCCGGCCCATGGTGAACGCGGTGCCGAGCAGTCCGGCCCGGGAGACGCCCGCGGCGCGGATCGCCGACGCCGTCGTGTCGGCCAGGTGCAGCAGCGGGATCCCGATGCCGTCGACGATCCGGGCGGCGACCTGGTGCATCGTGTTCGTGCAGAGCACCACCACGTCCGCGCCCGCCGCCTCCAGCGCCCGTGCCGCCTCGTTCAGCAGCGTGCCCGCGTCGTCCCAGCGGTCCTCCGCCTGCATGGCCTCGACCTCGGCGAAGTCGACCGAGTACAGCACCACCCGCGCGGAGTGGAACCCGCCGAGCGCGGCCTTCACCCGCTCGTTGACCAGCCGGTAGTACTCGGCCGAGGACTCCCAGCTCATCCCGCCCAGCAGGCCGACGACCTTCACGCCCAGAGCTGCCCGTCCAGCCGGGCCGCGGCCTCGTCGAGGGAACCGGAGTACGCGCCCGTCGAGAGGTACTTCCAGCCCGCGTCGGCCACGACGAACGCGACGTCGGCGGGCTCGCCCTTCGCCGCCGCCTTCTCCGCGACGGCGAGCGCCGCGTGCAGCACCGCGCCCGTCGAAATGCCCGCGAAGATGCCTTCGTGCTCCAGCAGCTCGCGAGTGCGGCGAAGCGCGTCGTACGCGCCGACGGAGTAGCGGCTGTTCAGCACGCTGGCGTCGTACAGCTCCGGCACAAAGCCCTCGTCGAGGTTGCGCAGGCCGTACACCAGCTCGCCGTACCGCGGCTCGGCCGCGATGATCTGGACGTCCGGCTTCGCCTCGTGCAGGTAGCGCCCGACGCCCACGAGTGTCCCGGTCGTGCCGAGGCCGCCGACGAAGTGCGTCACCGTCGGCAGGTCCTTCAGCAGCTCCGGGCCCGTGCCGCGGTAGTGCGCGTCCGCGTTGGCCGGATTGCCGTACTGGTAGAGCATCACCCAGTCCGGGTTCTGCTCCGCCAGCTCCTTCGCGCGGCGGACGGCCTCGTTCGAGCCGCCCGCGGCGGGTGAGAACACGATCCTCGCGCCGTACGCCTGCAGCAGCTGCTTGCGTTCGATGGAGGTGTTCTCCGGCATCACGCAGACCAGCCCGTAGCCCTTGAGCTTGGCGGCCATGGCCAGCGAGATGCCGGTGTTGCCCGAGGTCGGCTCCAGGATCGTGGAGCCGCGCCGCAGCCGCCCCTCACGCTCGGCGGCCTCGATCATCGCCAGCGCGGGGCGGTCCTTGATCGAACCGGTCGGGTTGCGGTCCTCGAGCTTCGCCCACAGCCGCACGTCGTGCGTCGGGGAAAGCCGGGGAAGCCCGACCAGCGGGGTGCCGCCGAGAGCGTCCAGCAGCGACTCGTAGCGGGTCATGGATCAGCGTGCGCCGCCGGCCACGGCGGGCAGGATCGTCAGGGTGTCGCCGTCCTTGACCTCGGCCTCGAGGCCGCCGGCGAAGCGCACGTCCTCGTCGTTGACGTAGACGTTGATGAAGCGGTGCAGCTTCTCCTCCTTGACCAGGCGCGCCTTGAGGCCGGCGTGACGCGACTCGACGTCGTCGATCACCTCGAGGACGGTCTTGCCCGCCGCCTCGACGGACTTCTCGCCGCCGGTGTGCGTGCGCAGGATGGTCGGGATGGACACGGTCACGGCCATGGGTTCTACCTCCGGTGGGTTCTCACAGGCTGACGCGCGGGACGCCGCCCTTTATTCCGGCAGCTCAGTCGAGGACTTCGACCGGCTCCTCGGTGATCTCGGCGTCCACGATCCGGTACGAGCGGAACTCGGGCGAATCGGGGTCCCGCGTGGACACGAGCACGTAGTGCGCTTCCGGCTCGGCGGCGATGTTCGCGTCGGTGCGCGACGGGTAAGCCTCCGTCGCGGTGTGCGAGTGGTAGATGACCACCGGCACCTCGTCGTTCGCGTCCATCTCGCGGTAGAGCTTGAGCAGGTCGCCCGAGTCGAACTCGTAGAACGTCGGCGAGCGGGCCGCGTTCAGCATGGGGATGAACCGTTCGGGCACATCGGAGCCCTCCGGCCCGGCGATCACCCCGCACGCCTCGTCGGGGTGGTCACGGCGGGCGTGGGCGACGATCTCGTCGACGAGTTCACGGCGGATCCGGAGCACATCGACATCTTAGGTGGTGGACGCGGGGTGTCCACATGGTGAGAGCTTCCGCTCATGGGCCCGATTCGGGAGAATCGTCCGCGTGCCCGTGCCGTCGAGAATCCGTGACAGTTGCCGCCCGTTCCTGGCCGAGGGCGACGTGCTGCCGCGGACCACGGAGCTGGGACCGGTGGACGTCCACCCTTCGCTCGGCCCGACCGTCTCGTTCGGCGGGCTGGTGCTGGAGATCGACGAGGAGTACGTCCCGGCGATCCGGGCCGCGGACCTGGAGCGGGGCGGCGTCGGGCTGCCGGACGATCCGCTGCCCGGCCTCTGAGCAGTCAGTAGGCCTCGGGCCAGACGTCCCGGTAAGCCACGACACCGCCGGCCGCGGTGGCCGCCAGCAGCCCGTGCACCATCGCCCGCGCGAACACCCGGGCGGCGGCCGAGCACAGCATGTCGAGAGCACCCGCGCGCTGGGCGTCGGCGAAGGAGCCCGCCGCGGCGGGCAGCTCGCGAGCACCCGTGGCCAGCGCGAAGACGGTGTCACCGTCGAACATCGTGTGGGCGGGGCGGACGGCTCGGGCCAGCCCGTCCTGCGCCGCCACCGCCAGCCGCCGGGCCTCGGCCTTGGACAGCTTCGCGTCGCAGGCCACGACGCCGATCGTGGTGTTCAGGTCGGTCGCGGCCGGCGGCACCGAGCCGGGCCGATCCGGCCAGCGGGCGCCGAACTCGCCGTCCACCTCGTGGTCGGCCGCGAACGGGCGGCCGGTGGCGAAGTCCACGGCTTGACCGGCCGCGTTCACCGCGGCCAGCGCGCCCACGGTCACCCCGCCGGCAACACCGACGACCTCGCTCGCGGTCCCGATCCCGCCCTTCAGCGAGCCGACGGCCGCGCCCGCCCCGGCGCCGACGGTCCCTTGCGTGACAGCGCCCGAAGCGGCGGCTTCACAAGCGGCGTAACCGAAAGACGCGTCCGGCCGGTTGCCCCACTCGCTGCGCGGCAGGTCGAACAGCACTGCCGCGGGCACGATCGGCACGACCTCGTGCGGCGCCGCGCCGACCGGGAAGCCCAGGTTCCGCTCGCCGAGCCAGCGCACCACCCCGTCGGCCGCCGCGAGCCCGTACGCGCTGCCGCCGGACAAGCAGACGGCGTTCACGCGCTGTACCAGGTTCTCCGGCTCCAGCAGGTTCGTCTCGCGGGTGCCGGGGGCGCCGCCGCGCTGGTCGACCGCGCCGGTCGCGCCATCGGGCACCAGCACCACCGTGGTGCCGGAAGCCCAGCCGTCGCCGACCCGCTCGTGGTGGCCCACCAGCACGCCGGGCACATCCGTCAGGCCGCTCAAGCCGTCAGCGCCTGGATCAGGGTCTCCTGCACCCAGGTCAGCCAGTGGTAGACGCCGAGGTGCGGGGACCGCGGATCGTCGTCGGGCAGCTCGTCCGGCATGTCCTCGGTGACGTCGAGGGCGGTGCCCAGCGCCAGGCGCACGTCGTTGAGCGCGCCCAGCCAGGCGTCGGCCTGCTCGAAGCTCAGCCGCACGTTGCCGCCGTCGCGGGGCAGCGTGTCCAGCACGACCTTCGCGACGCCGACCTTCGTCTCCAGCAGCTCCGGCTCGTGCAGCGACCGCATCGCGGCGGCGGAGTCGAGGTCCTCGCGCGTGGGGTTGTCCGGGTCGAGCTTGTGGAAGTCGGGCAGCAGCCGCGAGAGCACCGGGTCGTCCGGCGACTCCGACGGCCCGGTGCGGATGCCGGTGAGCTCGGCCAGCTCGTCCTGCGGCGCCTCCTCGGCGCGCGCGGTGAGCATGTCCTCGAGCTGGCTGACCAGGCCGCGCAGCACGGCGGCCTCCTGCTGCTCGAAGCCCGCCAGTATCGACTCGCCCTTGCGGCGCCAAGGCTTCATGAAGGCTGTTCCATGGTCGCCCACAGGCCCGCCGCGTGCAGCTTCGCCACGTCGACCTCCACCTTCTCCTTCGAGCCCGACGACACGATGGCCTTGCCCTTGTGATGCACGTCGAGCATCAGCTTCGTGGCGTGGTCCCGGCTGTAGCCGAAGAGCTTCTGGAACACGTACGTCACGTAGGACATCAAGTTGACCGGGTCGTTCCACACGACGGTTCGCCACGGCTTGTCCTCCTCGGCGGCTTCGACCCCGAGTGGATCAACCTGCGTCTGTTCGGATGCGACAGGCGTGGACATGCACTCCATGGTGTCACGGGGGCCACCGGGTACGCCGCGCCAGGTCCGGCCATGTGGGTGAATAGGCTGACCCCATGGGTTCACCCGAGCCGGTCACCAGCGCCAGCACGGCGCTGCTCACCGACCACTACGAGCTGACCATGCTGAGCAGTGCGCTCGCCGACGGAACCGCCGAACGCCCTTGTGTGTTCGAGGTCTTCGCGCGCCGTCTGCCCGACGGCCGTCGTTACGGCGTCGTCGCCGGGACCGCGCGCGTGCTCGACGCGATCGCGGACTTCCGGTTCACCGACGCCGAGCTGACGCAGCTGGAGCAGACCGCCGTCGTCGATGACGCGACGATCGCCTGGCTCGCCGACTACGAGTTCTCCGGCGACATCTACGGCTATCCCGAGGGCGAGCTGTACTTCCCCGGCTCGCCGCTGCTGACCGTCACCGGCGGCTTCGGCGAGGCGGTGCTGCTGGAGACGCTGGTGCTGTCGATCCTCAACCACGACAGCGCGATCGCCTCGGCCGCGGCGCGGATGGCGGGGGCCGCGCACGGCCGGCCGATCATCGAGATGGGCGGCCGCCGCACGCACGAGTACGCCGCCGTCGCCGCCGCGCGCGCCGCCTACCTGGCCGGCTTCGCCACGACGTCGAACCTCGAAGCCGGCCGCCGCTACGGAATCCCCACCCGCGGCACCGTCGCGCACGCTTTCATGCTGCTGCACGACAACGAGGAGCAGGCGTTCCGCGCGCAGGTCGACAAGATGGGCGCGGACACCACACTGCTGGTGGACACCTACGACATCACCGCGGGCATCGACGCGGCCGTCCGCGTGGCCGGCCCGGAGCTGGGCGCGATCCGGATCGACTCCGGCGACGTCGGCCCGCTGGCCCGCAAAGCGCGTGACCAGCTCGATTCCCTCGGCGCGAAGGACACCCGCATCGTGGTGTCCGGCGACCTCGACGAGCACGCCATCGCGGCGCTGCGCGCGGAGCCCGTGGACGCGTACGGCGTCGGCACCTCCGTGGTCACCGGCTCGGGCGCGCCGACCGCCGGCATGGTCTACAAACTGGTGGAGGTCGACGGCCGCCCGGTCGCCAAGCGCAGCGCGCACAAGGAGTCCCGCGGCGGCCGGAAGTCCGCGCTGCGCCGCCACCGCGTCACCGGGACCGCGATGGAGGAGGTCGTCTGGACCGACGCCTCCGGCCGGCCCGAGCCCGAGGAGCACGACCGCGAACTCCAGATCCCCCTGGTCCGCGGCGGCCGCGCGGTGGATGATTTGCCCACGCTGGACGACGCGCGGGCCCGGCTGCGGCGCGCGCAGGTCAGCCTGCCGTGGGAGGGCCTGAAGCTTTCGCACGGCGAGCCCGCGATACCGACGACGTTTCTGTAGAGGGAGCCGACCATGGGAACCGCCCTGATCGTGGTGGATGTGCAGAACGACTTCTGCGAAGGGGGCTCGCTCGGCCTGCCCGGCGGGGCCGCCGCCGCGGAGGCGATTTCGGCACGGGCGGCCGAGGGCGGCTACAGCCACGTCGTCGCGACCCGCGACCACCACATCGACCCCGGCGACCACTTCAGCGACACGCCGGACTTCAACACCAGCTGGCCGGTCCACTGCGTCGCGGGCACGCCGGGCGCCTCGTTCCACCCGTCGCTCGACGTGGTGCCGATCGAGGCGGTCTTCTCGAAGGGCGAGTACACCGCCGCGTACTCCGGCTTCGAAGGCAAGTCCCGCGACGGCAAGACGCTCGAGGAGTGGCTGCGCGAGCACGAAGTCACCGACGTGGACGTGGTCGGCATCGCCACCGACTTCTGCGTACGCGCCACGGCGCTCGACGCGGCGAAGGCGGGCTTCGGCGTGCGCGTGCTGCTGGACCTGACCGTCGGCGGCTCGCAGCCGACAGTGGACGCGACGTTGAAGGACTTCGAGGAGGCCGGCGTCGCCTATTCCGGCAAAGCCGCCGTGCCGCCGCCCGCCTGACTTCGGACTCGTGAGTGTTTATGACGGTTAGAACCGTCATAAACACTCACGAGGAGGTCAGCCCTGCGGCGGAGTGGGCGCCCCGCCCTTGCCGAACGGGTTGCAGGCCGCGGTGCCGAGGTAGATGTCGCCGCTGGCCGGGCCGCCCTGCGGGAACAGCTGGATGTGCACGGCGTGCGTGACCAGGCTGCCGTCGGCCGGCTGCGGGGTGACGGTCTCGTTGAGCGTCACCGTGGCCAGCGCGGTCCCGGCCGCGCCACCGGGGATGGCGACCCGGTAGTTCGCCGGGATCGACGACGGCACGGTGACACCCTCGACCGTGCCGATCGAGACGTCGCCGGTGCTGCCGTTCTGCGTGGTGCTGCAGCCCGCGGAGTAGGTGCGGACCTTCAGCACCGGGCCGCCGTACCGCTTCAGCACGTCCGACTCGAAGCGCTGGCCGCCGGCCTCGACCGTCGTCACCACGTCCTTGCGGCCGCAGGTCGTGCCGCCGAGGCCGAACACGGCGACGTCACCGGTCCGGCCGCCGTCGCTGCGGCCGGACGTCGGCCCGTCGGCGTCGCAGCGGGCGAGCTGGCCGGTGGTCACGTGCTCGCTGTCGATCAGCACGTCGACGCTGCCCGCGGCCGCCCACCCGGTGGAGGTGACCTCGTCCTCGTCCGCGTGCGCGACGGCGGGCAGGGCCGCCAGTGCCAGCGCCGCCGTCATCAGGACCAGTCCGTGTTTCCCCGGCATTCCCGCACTCCCTCTCCGTCCGTGCTTCGACATCGGCAGCGCGGCACCTCGCCCAAACGTCGCAACCCCTACACCACCCGGATGAGTGGTGTGGTGAGGAACGCAACTTGTGGGGTCATCGCGAACTAACGAGCGTTAACCTCCTCGGACGTCCGTTCTCGTTCTGGGAGGTCCCGTGTCGTCGCTGTCCCTCACCGGCCACCGCCAGGTGCTCGCCGACCTCGTGCCCGGCACCCTCGTGCGCGACCTGACCCTGGTCGCCGGCGGTGCCCTGCTCACCGGCGCCGCCGCGCAGCTGGTCATCCCGATCCCGGGCAGCCCGGTGCCGATGACCGGCCAGACGTTCGCCGCGCTGCTCGTGGGCGCCTCGCTCGGCATGCGCCGCGGCGCCGCCTCGATGCTGCTGTACCTGCTCGTGGGCGCGGCCGGCGTGCCGTGGTTCCAGGGCGCCACCTCCGGCCTGTCCGGCGCTTCGGCCGGCTACATCGTCGGCTTCGTCTTCGCCGGTGCCCTCGTGGGCGCCCTCGCCCGCCGCGGCGGCGACCGCACGCCGCTGCGCATGGTGGGGACCATGGTGGCCGGCAACGTGGTGATCTACGCGTTCGGCGTGCCGTGGCTGATGGCCGCCACCGGGTTCGACCTGGCGACCGCGTTCGACAAGGGTGTGACGCCGTTCCTGATCGGCGACGCGCTGAAGACGGTCGTCGCGGCGGGTGTGCTGCCGCTGGCGTGGGCCGCCGTCAACCGCCTCGGTAAAGAACACAGCCGCAAAGAAGACTGAGCCGTACTCCCTGGTGTTCCGGCGCGAACGGCCCGTTCGAGCCGGAACGCGGGATCCTGTCGGACCCGGCGGCTATCGTGTCTCGCTGTGCCCGTCCGAACAGACTTCCCCGGCGTCCTCGAACTCCTGACCCACGCGGTCGAGTCGGTGGGCGGAGCCGAACGCCCCGGCCAGGTCGAGATGGCCGACGCCGTCGGCCGCGCCATCCGCACCGGTGAGCACCTCGCCGTCCAGGCCGGCACGGGCACCGGCAAGTCGCTGGCCTACCTGGTGCCCGCGATCCGCCACGCGGTCGAAAAAGAGGCCACGGTCGTGGTCTCCACGGCCACCATCGCGCTGCAGCGCCAGCTGGTCGACCGCGACCTGCCGCGCCTGGCGAAGGCGCTGAAGAAGCCGCTCGGCCGCGAGCCGACCTTCGCGATCCTCAAGGGCCGCCGCAACTATCTCTGCCTCCACCGGCTCGACACGGGCGCGCCCGACGAGCCGGAGGACGCGCAGCTGTTCGACCCGTTCGCGGTGTCGAGGCTGGGCAAGGAGGTCACGCGGCTGCGCGAGTGGTCCTCGGACACCGAAACCGGCGACCGCGACGAGCTGGTGCCCGGCGTCGGCGACCAGGCGTGGCGGCAGGTTTCCGTGACAGCCAGGGAATGTCTCGGCGCCTCGCGCTGCCCGATCGGCACGGACTGCTTCGCCGAGCGCGCGCGGGCGGAGGCCGGGCGCGCCGACATCGTGGTGACCAACCACGCGCTGCTGGCCATCGACGCGTTGCAGGGCTACCAGGTGCTGCCCGACCACGACCTGGTGATCATCGACGAGGCGCACGACCTGGTCGACCGCGTCACGTCCGTCGCCACGGGCGAGCTGAGCAGCGCCATGGTGTCCTCCGCCGCGCGCCGCAGCGGGCGGCTGATCGACGCCGACGTGGCCGACCGCCTGCTGGAGTCCAGCGACGGCCTGGCGCTCATCCTCGACGACCTGCCCGCGGGCCGGATGGACACGCTGCCGCAGGCGCTGCAGGGCGCCGTCCCGGCGGTCCGCGACGCAGCGAAGGCCTGTCTCACCGCGCTGGGGTCCGACCGCAAGGAGGACGTCGAGGGCGCCACCGCGCGCAAGCTGGCGCGCACGCTGCTGGAAGAGGTGCACGACACCGCCGTGCGCCTGCTGGAGGCGTACGAGGAAGACCAGGCGCACCAGCGTGACGTGGTCTGGCTGACCGGCGACAAGTACTCCTCGAACCCACGGCCGCCGGCGTTGAAGGTCGCGCCGCTGGGCGTCGCCGGGCTGCTGCGCGAGCGCGTGTTCAACCTCAGCACCACGGTGCTGACCTCGGCCACGCTGACCCTCGGCGGCACGTTCGACACGATGGCCCGCCAGTGGGGCCTGCCCCCGGGCCAGGCGCGGGTGGAGAAGGCGCCGGGCACGGCCACGGACAAGGAAGCGCCGTCCGACGAGGACAAGGGCCCCAAGTGGACGGGCCTCGACGTCGGCTCGCCGTTCGACCACAAGCGCAACGGGATCCTGTACCTGGCCAAGCACCTGCCGCCGCCGGGCCGCGACGGGCTGGCAGAGTCCACAATGGACGAGCTGGCCGGGCTGGTCGAGGCGGCGGGCGGGCGCACGCTCGGGCTGTTCTCCTCGATGCGCGCGGCGAAGCAGGCCGCGGAGGCCATGCGGGAGCGGCTGGACCACCCGATCCTCTGCCAGGGCGACGACGCCACGTCGCTGCTGGTGCGCAAGTTCGCGGACGACCCGCGCACCTGCCTGTTCGGCACGCTGACGCTGTGGCAGGGCGTGGACGTGCCGGGTCCGTCGCTGCAACTCGTGGTGGTGGACCGGATCCCGTTCCCGCGGCCCGACGACCCGGTGTCCTCGGCGCGGCAGCGGGCCGTGGAAGCCAGGGGCGGCAACGGGTTCCTCACCGTCGCGGCCACGCACGCGGCGCTGCTGCTGGCCCAGGGCACCGGCCGGCTGCACCGCTCGGTCACCGACCGCGGCGTGGTGGCCGTGCTCGACTCGCGGCTGGCCACCGCGCGGTACGGCGGATTCCTGCGCGCGTCGCTGCCGCCGTTCTGGCCCACCACGGATTCGCAGGTCGCGCGGGATGCGTTGAAGCGTCTGGACGCTGCCGCGCCCGCGTGACGGCGCGCACAAGCGCAGCGGGTACGGTAAAGGGAACGAACACGACAGGGAGCACCGGTTGACCCAGGATTCGTCCAGCGCACGATCCCGGACCGTCAGTGTCGACGACACCGGGGTGCGGCGCACTCTCGCCGATGGCAGCGAAGAAGCCGTGACGTGGTCGGACCTCTCGTCCGTGATGGTCAGGGTGATCCCGGACGGCCCCTGGAACGAGGACGTCTTTTTCATGCTCGTCGGCCACGACGGCAAGGGCACGGCCGTGCCGAGCGGCGACCCGGCCGCCGACGCGCTGATCGAGCGGCTCCAGTCCCTGCCCGGCTTCGACAACGACAAGTTCGTCGAAGCCATGACGACGGACGCCGACCAGGCCTACGTCGTCTGGCAGAGCTGACCCACCCGAACCCGGCTCACCGCCCGGTCCGCAGCAGCGGGCCGGGCGGTGCTGTATTCAGGCGCTGTCTTCAGAACAGCCGCGTTCAGGCGGTCGGAAACGTCTCCGTCACGGGGATGCCCTTCTTGAGCGTCCGGCTCACCGTGCACAGGCGCTCGATCGCGCGGTCCACGGCGGCGGCCAGCGCCTCGCGCTGATCCGGTTCGAGGCCGGACACGTCGACGTCGAAGGCCAGGTGCACCGCGTCCAGCTCGGACGCGCCCTCGCGCCGGTCCGCGTCCACCCCGACGCGGAACTTCGAATCCTCGCCCACGCGCCGGGTGATCAGCTCCTCGGCGGTGACGGCGGCGCAGCCCGCCGCCGCGATCTGCAGCAGCTCGGCCGGGGAGAACGCGCCCTCGGCGCCCTTGCGGCCCAGCCGCACCTGCGCGCCGCGATCGTTGCGCCCGACGAAACTGTGCTCACCTTCGCGCTGCACTTCCAGGGTCACGTCCAGCTCCTCATCCTCAGCAGAAAGGCCTCATCCGGGAGAACCGCCGCCCGGACGGCGATGTTCCGTGTCCCATCCCACGGGCGGGCTCAGGCGGGCTGCTGCGCCAGCACCGTGATCGTGCCCGGGTCGACCTCGGTGAACCCCGCGTCCCGCACCGCGACCACGCGGTTCTCGCGCCAGCCGGCCGCCGGGTCGTCCACCGGGCACAGCTCCTTCCAGCGGGCGGGCGACGGCGTGCGGACGGCCACGCGGTAGCCCCGCGCCGCCCACGCGGCCAGCTCGGCCTCGTCGAGCAGCGAAGCCAGGATCATCGTGGCGTGGCCGACCTGGGCGGCAGCCTTGCCGACGGTCATCGTCACCTCCGGGTTGAGCAGCAGCAGCGGCACCCCCGACGGCGCCGGCCCCGGGGTGTCGGGCGGCAGCTCACTGCCCGAGATCTGCAGCCGTGACACCTCCTTCGGCGTCTCCGTGACCAGTCCGGGCACCAGCGCCCGTGCCTCGGCGCCGTCGACCTCGACCGTGATGCCCGGCAACGCCAGCACGGCCTGCCAGTGCGCGCCCCGCGCCCGGCGCGCGACCTTGCGGATGCGGTTGTCCAGCCAGGCCTGCATCGGCTCGGCCCATTCGCCGCCCGGTTCGGTGCGCTCGTCCAGGCACACCGCCAGCGCGGCCGCGGCCGCCGCCTCCAGCAGCGGGGTCCGGCCGGGCGGCTCGGCCCGCTCGATGCGCAGGATCACCGGCATCGCCCGGACCTGGTCCGGCTCCTCGTCGGAAGTGTCGGAAGTGGCCTCGGCGGGCAGCCCCAGCCAATAGGCGTAACGGCTCCCCAGCGGCTCCAGTACGCGGTTCACGGCCGGACCAGTTCCATCCCGTCGGCCGCGTCGGCGGCCTCGACCTCCGCCCGCGTGACGCCCAGTACGAACAGCACAGCGTCCAGGTACGGGTGCGAGAGCGCGGTGTCCGCGACCTCGCGCAGCGCCGGCTTGGCGTTGAACGCCACGCCCATCCCGGCCGCGGAGAGCATGTCGATGTCGTTGGCCCCGTCGCCGACGGCGACGCACTGGCCCAGCGGGATGCCGTACTCGCCGGCGAACCGGCGCAGCGCCGTCGCCTTGCCCGCGCGGTCGACCACCTCGCCGGCCACCCGGCCGGTGAGCTTGCCGTCGACGATCTCCAGCTCGTTCGCCGCGGCGAAGTCCAGCCCGAGGTCGTCCACCAGGTGGTCGATGACCTGCGTGAACCCGCCCGAGACGACGCCGCAGCGGAAGCCCATGCGCTTGAGCGTGCGGACCGTGGTGCGCGCGCCCGGCATCAGCTCCAGCGAGGCCGCGACCTCGTCGAGCACCGTCGCGGGCAGCCCGGCCAGCAGCGACACCCGCCGCTCCAGTGATTCGGTGAAGTTCAGCTCGCCGCGCATGGCGGCCTCGGTGATCTCGCGGATCTCCGGCTCGACCCCCGCGTACGCACCGATCATCTCGATCACCTCGCCCTGCACCAGCGTCGAGTCGACGTCGAAGACCACCAGCCGCTTGGCCCGGCGCGCGATGCCCGCGCGCTCCACGGCGACGTCGATGGCCACCTGGGACGCCGCGTCCGCCACCACCGAGCGCAGTTCGGCGTCGGCCTCCGCGGTGTCCTCCCCGACCGAGACGTACAGCTCCAGCCCGGTCACCGGGTAGTCGGCGACACTGCGGATCGAGTCGATGTTCGCGCCCATGCCCGCGAGCCGCCGCGCCACCTCGGAGAACGCCCGCGCCGTCACCGGGCGGCCCAGCATCACCAGAACGTGTGACGAATCGCGGCGGCCGAGCGCGAACGGGTCCACGCCGATCGCGTTGCCGATCCGGACGTCCACCTGCATGCCGACGCTGGCCATCGCCTGTTCCACGGACTCCTGCAGGCCCTCCGGGTCGCGGTACACGCCGGCGAGCACCCCGAGCACGAGCTGCCCGCGGATCACGACCTGCTCGACGTCGAGCACGTCGACGTCGTGCCGCGTGAGCACGGCGAACAGCACGGACGAGACACCGGGCTTGTCGGGGCCGGTCGTGGTGATCAGGACGGGCGTCTGGGTCACTGGGCTCTATCCCTCGTTCGGCGCGGTCTCCTGGCAACGATCAGTCTGGCCTGCCGGACCTGGACACAAAAAGGGCGCGTGCCCGGCTTCACACCTGCCGGGCACGCGCCTTTTCGAATCCAACGGGCGTTACTACTGCTCGCCCGAGTTGTCCTTGTCGTGGTCACCCGGCATGGTCGCGTCGACCAGCTTCTGCGACGGCGCGCCATGGCCGTTGCGTGGCTTGCCGAAGAAGCCGATCTCACCCTCGGCGTGCAGCCGCTCGACCATGTGCGGATAGTGCAGCTCGAACGCGGGCCGCTCGGACCGGATCCGGGGCAGCTCGGTGAAGTTGTGCCGCGGCGGCGGGCAGGACGTGGCCCACTCGAGCGAGTTTCCGTAGCCCCACGGGTCGTCGACCGTGACGATCTCGCCGTAGCGGTAGCTCTTGAACACGTTCCAGATGAACGGCAGCGTCGAGGCACCGAGGATGTACGCGCCGATCGTGGAGATCGTGTTCAGCGTGGTGAACCCGTCGCTGGCCAGGTAGTCGGCGTACCGCCGGGGCATGCCCTCCGCGCCCAGCCAGTGCTGGACCAGGAAGGTGCCGTGGAAGCCGATGAACGTGGTCCAGAAGTGCCACTTGCCGAGCTTCTCGTCCATCATCCGGCCGGTGATCTTCGGGAACCAGAAGTAGATCCCGGCGAAGGTCGCGAACACGATGGTGCCGTAGAGGACGTAGTGGAAGTGCGCCACCACGAAGTAGCTGTCCGACACGTGGAAGTCGATCGCCGGCGCGGCCAGCAGGATGCCGGTCAGGCCACCGAAGAGGAACGTGACGATGAAGCCCATCGAGAAGATCATCGGCGTCTCGAAGGACAGCTGGCCCTTCCACATCGTGCCGATCCAGTTGAAGAACTTCACGCCGGTCGGGACCGCGATCAGGAACGTCATGAAGGAGAAGAACGGCAGCAGGACCGCGCCGGTGGCGTACATGTGGTGCGCCCACACCGCCACGGACAGGGCCGCGATCGCCAGCGTCGCGAAGACCAGGCCCTTGTAACCGAAGATCGGCTTCCGGCTGAACACCGGGAAGATCTCGGACACGATCCCGAAGAATGGTAGAGCGACGATATATACCTCTGGATGGCCGAAGAACCAGAATAGGTGCTGCCAGAGGATCACGCCGCCGTTGGCTGGATCGAAGACGTGTGCGCCGAGATGCCGGTCGGCCAGCAGGCCCATCAGGGCCGCGGTCAGGATCGGGAACGCCAGCAGGATCAGGATGCTGGTGACCAGGATGTTCCAGGTGAAGATCGGCATCCGGAACATCGTCATGCCCGGGGCGCGCAGGCAGATCACCGTGGTGACCATGTTGACGCCACCGAGGATGGTGCCCAGACCGGACACGACCAGACCGGAGATCCACAGGTCCGCGCCGACGCCCGGCGAGTGGATCGCGTCCGACAGCGGGGTGTAGGCGAACCAGCCGAAGTCGGCGGCGCCACCCGGGGTCAGGAAGCCGGAGAGGACGATCAGGCCGCCGAAGAGGTACAGCCAGTACGAGAACGCGTTCAGCCGCGGGAACGCCACGTCCGGCGAGCCGATCTGCAGCGGCAGGATGAAGTTCGCGAATCCGAAGAGGATCGGCGTCGCGTACAGCAGCAGCATGATCGTGCCGTGCATGGTAAACAGCTGGTTGTACTGCTCTTGCGACAGGAACTGCTGGCCCGGCCGGGCCAGCTCCGTGCGGATGAGCATCGCCATCGCGCCGCCCGCCATGAAGAAGGCGAACGACGTGACCAGGTACATGATGCCGATCTGCTTGTGGTCCGTCGTGCGGAACAACCGCAGCAGGTACGAACCCTTAACCGACTCGCGCGCGGGGTACGGGCGCGTTGCGATCGGCTTGGGGGCTACGGCCGTCACTCCTGCCTCCAACACTGAAGCCTTGTGGTGGTCAACATCCGGGACACCGAAGGGTCAGGCAGGCCTGATCCGGCGGCTAGGTGGGATCGTAGCCCTCGCTACCGACAGTCGCGCGCACCGGCTGGTTAGATCACCGCATGACCGACCCCTACACGGCTTCGGCGGTGGCGGCGGCGACCGCGGTGGCCCGGCGGCTGGGGTTGCCGGCCGGCTCGCCGGAGGTGCTGCACGAGCGGTCGAACGTGCTGGTGAGAATGGGTCACGTGGTGGCGCGGGTGCCTGCCACCACGCTGCTCATGCGCCCCGACGCGACGGCGTGGCTGGAGCGCGACGTGGCACTGTCGGCGTTTCTCACCGAGCGTGATGTGCGCGTCGTCTCACCCACCACGGATCCCCCGGCCGGTCCGCATTTCGCCGAGGGCCTGCCGGTCACGCTCTGGCACTGGACGCCGCACGATCCGGACCATCGGCACAGGCCGGACGAGGTCGCGAATTCACTCGCCCGGGTCCACTCCGCGCTGCGCGACTTTCCCGGCGAACTGCCCATTCGGGGACCGTTCGCGGAACTGGAGACGATGCTCCGGCTCCACGGCGACGCCATGGACGGGGCGGCGGAACGGATTCGCGCGGAGGCCGCCCGGATCGAGGCGGAACTGCCGGCGGCGCCCGTGCAGGCGCTGCACGGGGACGCACACCCGGGCAACCTCATCGCGACCGCGGACGGGCCGGGCTGGCTCGACTTCGAGGACACCTGGCGCGGCCCGCTCGCGTGGGATCTCGCGATCCTGGCGAAGCAGGGCGGACCGGACCTGCTCGCCGCGTATCCGGCCGAAGTGGACGAAGCCGCCATCGCGTCGTACCTGAGGCTGCGCGAGCTTTTCGCCGTGGGCTGGCGGTTCCTGATCGCGAAACGGTTCCCGCACCGGCGCGGCGAGGCCCGCGCGGCGCTGGCCGGCTACTTCGGCTGAGCGGATTTCAGCCGGGTTTTTCAGCCTGACGGGTACTTCAGCTGACCGGGTACCAGCCGAGGATCGCCTCCACGACCCCCGCGGGGTCTTCCAGCGGCGTCAGGTGACCGGCGCCGGGGAGCACGACGAGGGTGGCGTCGGGGAGGGCGCCGACCATCGTGTTCGCGGCTTCGGGCGGGGTGAGTGCGTCCTGCTCGCCGACGATCACCAGCGCCGGAACGTTGGCGTCACGCAGCAACTCGACGGAGTCCGGCCGGGCGCGGAGGGCGCGCGCCGCCCAGGCGACCCCGGCGGGCGGCTGCTCGTCGATCAGGCCGCGCACGCGCTCGACGACGTCCGGCGCGGCGGTGCCGGCCAGCAGATTGGGCAGGTTGGCCTCGGCGAGCCAGCCGGCGACGCCCTCGGCCTCGGCCCGTTCCGCGACGTCCAGCCGGGCCCGCGCGGCTTCGGGCGTGTCGGCGGTCGCCTTGGTGTCGATGAGCACGAGGCCGCCGACGCGTTCAGGGGCGAGACGCAGCACGGCCATCGTCAGGTATCCGCCCATCGAGCAGCCGCCGAGCACCACGCGGTCCAGCTCCAGGCGGTCGAGCAGCGCGACGACGTCGCGGGCGGCGTCGTCCAGGCTCGGCTCGCGGCCGGTTTCGGGCAGCGGGCTGCGGCCGAGGCCGCGCTGGTCGGGCGTGACGAGCCGGACGCGCTCGGCGAGCGGCGCCCGCACCGGGTCCCACATCCGGGCGTCGAGCGGGAAGGCGTGCAACAGGAGCAGGGGCAGTTCGGTCATGCCCGCCATTTTGTCGGACCGCGGGGCTACGTTCGGGGATGTGCTGACGGAGATCAAGACCGAACGGCTGCTGCTCCACCCGTTCCGCGAGGCGGACCGGGTGGAGATGGTGGCCATCGAAACCGACCCGAGAACCAACCGCTACCGCGTGGACCCGCCGGACGGACCGGCCGCGGAGCAGCAGTTCGACAGCTGGCTGGCGCACTGGAGGGAACACGGTTACGGCTACCTGGCCGTCCGCGACCATCACGGTCCCGCCCTGCTCGGCATGTCGGGCGTCCGCCTGCGCGACTTCCGGGGCGAGAAGGTGCTGAACCTGGGCTACCGCTTCCACCCGTCGGCGTGGGGCAAGGGCTACGCGGTGGAGGCGGCGAGCGCGTCAGTGGACTGGGCGGAGCGCGAACTGGCCCCGGCGCCGGTGCTGATCTCGGTGAACGTCATCAACAAGCCGTCCCTGCGCGTCGCCGAACGCCTGGGCTTCACGAACTACGAGGAGACGACGTACGAGGACGGTGCCGTGGTCCGGAACTTCCGGCGGTGAGGGGGGTCGGCGGCCGGTGACCAGCAGCCGGGCCGCTCGTGGCGCACCCGGCTTGGAGTGGGTGTGGGCCCCGGCGGGGTCATCGGCCAGTGGCGGATGGGCCGACGGGGTATGGGCTCCGGCGGCGTGCGCTCCGGCGGAGCCATCAGCGGCAGCGGACTGGACCGGCGAGGGCATGATCAGCAGCGTGGCCCCGGGCGGGAGTCATCACCCAGCGGCAGGCAGGGTCATCGGTTAGCGGCGGGTGGGCCGACGGGGGATCAGCGACGGCGTGGGCTCCGGCGGCGTGCGCTCAGGTGGAGCCATTATCAGCGGTGGGCTGGACCGGCGAAGGCATGACCAGCAGCGTGGCCCCGGGCGGAGTCATCACCCAGCGACAGGCGGGGTCATCACCAGCGACGTGAGCCCGGCGGAACCATCACCCAGCAATGCGAGCCCGGCGGAACCACCACTCAGCGACAGGGTGGACCGGCGAGGCCATCACCAGCGGCGGGTGGGCCGTCGGCGGCCGCGCGCGTCCCAGCAGGCGCGGTGCCAGTGGCGGCGGTCGGCGACTGAGCCGGTTTCGTCGGCGGGCCAGACCACCACGTGCGGGGTGCCGGGGCGGATCTCGTGGTCGCAGCCCGGGCAGCGGTAGGTCTTGGCGGCGTGCGAGCCGGGCACGGTGCGGACCAGCCAGTCCCCGTCCTGGCCGGACTCGGAGTGCGCCCAGCCGCTGGTGGCGCCGATGTCGGGACGGTCGGCGCGACCGGGACGGTCACGCCCGGGGCGATTACGTCGGGGCACACCGAAAACGGTAACCGGCGGCTGAGCACGGCCGCGCGGGAGTCTCGCCCCGCCCACGGGAATCCGCCGGCCATCAGCTCTGGGCGAGGACCGCTCCCCACTCGCCATCAGCCTCGGACGAGGGCCCGCAGCCCGCACTCGGCCAGCCTCGGACCGGGGCCCTCGGACCGCGCTCGGCCAGCCTCGGACGGGGGCCCGCAGCTCGCCCGCAGTCAGCATCGGACGAAACCCAGTGGGCCTTCCCCAGCCTGCATAGCCCGCGCGGGGTCAACCTTGAACGAGGACCAGCAGACCGCCCCTAACCCTCGACAGCTCACCCGCCCTCAGCCCCGGGCAAACCTGCGAACCACTCCGGCTCTCCCCCTCCGCAGCCCACCCGCCATCAGCCCGAGCAAACCAGCGGACCACTCCCCGCCCTCCACAGCCCACCCGCCATCAGCCCTGGGCGAGAACCAGCGGACCGCTCCACTCCACAGCCGCCAACAACCCTGCGCGAGGACCGGCCAACTGCTCCCTGCCTTCTGCGGCAAGCCCGCAGTCAGCCTTGGGCGAGCGCCAGCGGGACCAGTTGCTCGGCCTCCGTCAGGGAGCCGTGCTGGCCGATGAGGGATGACTCGACGGCCTCGGCGAGTTCGCGGACCAGGCCGAAAGTCCCGGTTGCCGCGGCGACGACGTTGCCGATGCGCGGGCGGACGCGGTCGCTCACCTGGTGGCCGAACCAGCCGCGCTCGATGGCCTCGTCGCGGGGCAGGACCCAAGCCCGGTCGCCGAGGACGGTGCGCCACGCGGCCAGCACGTCAGCCGCCGCGCCGGGCTCGGTGTAGACGTGGCGGGCGCGCACCTCGCCGCCGAACGTGCGGACGCCGTCGAGCAGCTCGGGAGTGTCGTCGAGGTCCAGTTTCTCCTCGACGGTCACCATTCCGTGATCCGCCACCACTGCCAGCAGAGCACCAGGCGGCAGACCGTCCACAAGGGACTCCACGAGCCGGTCGACGTGCCGCAGCTGCATGCGCCACGCCGTCGAACCGGGGCCGTACAGATGCCCCAGCATGTCCAGTTCACTGTGGTACGCATAGCAAAACGAGCGCGACGACAGCACGTCCAGCGTCCGCGCGGCCAGATCGCCCAGCGCGTGCACACCGGCGTAACGCGCGCCGCTCTGCGTCGCCCGGGTCAGCGCCGTGTCCGCGAACTGCGCCGACGACACCACCACCGCGTCGATGCCGGCCGCCGACGCGCGTTCGAACGTCGTCGGCAACGGCTGCACCTCCCGCGGCGGCAGGGCACCGCGCAGGTCGCTGCCGTCGGTGTGGGAACGCCAGCGCAACGCGTTCAGCACGCCCGTCCCCGGCACCTCGAAGGTGTAGCCGACCATGCCGTGCTCCCCCGACGCCAGGCCGGTGCCGATCGCCGCCACCCCCGCCGCGGTCGTCGAGGGAAAGCCGACGCGCAACGGTCGCTTCGCGAGTTCCGCGAGCACAGGCGCGTCGGCGGCGTGTTCGGCGAGCAGCTGCCAGCCGAGCCCGTCGATGAGCAGCACGCACGCACTGCTCGCCTCGGGCAGCGAGAGGGTGCTCACCTCCCCCGGCACGCCGAGCGAGCCGAGCAGCGCCGGGACAACCTGACCGAGGTGCGGGAGATCCGCGAGCTGAGGAACATCCACCCGCACAGCTTCCCACCGGACGGCATCGCCCGGGCATCACCCCTGCACCGCACTTCGACCGGCCGCTTCCCACTCAGCCCCTGTCCCCACAGCACAGCACAGCACCGCACAGCACCGCACAGCACCGCACAGCACCGAGCACCACACCGCCACACTTGCGCGACCGCTCTCCGTCCACGCACCACCCGCAAGGCTTGCCCACAGGCGCTTCCCCGGCACCAACCGCGGCAGCACAGCCCCGCCCGGCCACTCTCCACCTGGGCGGCGCTTCCCACGCGTGGCCCCGGCGGCGATAATCGCGCCATGCCCACCTACGCCTACCGCTGCCGCGACTGCACCGGGACCTTCGAGCTGCAACGGCCGATGAGCGAATCCGCCGCGCCGGCGCCCTGCCCCGAGGGGCACTCGGACACGGTGAAGCTGCTGACCACCGTCGCTCTCACCGGGTCGGCCGCTGCCCCCGCTTCCTCGGGCGGCGGCTGCTGCGGTGGCGGCTGCTGCGGCTGACGACCGGCGGCTTGCGCTCAAACACCTGAGCCGGACGCCGAACGCTCGCCCACGCCGCGGCATCGGGCAGCCGCGACATCGGGCTGCCACAGCGACCATCTGCAACCGCGGCAGTGACCAGCGGGCCGCACGCCGTCATAGCGACCACCGGCGGCCGCGGAGTGACCGGCAGCAGCGACGGTGATCCTCGGGCCGCACGGCGCCACAGCGACCACCGGCAGTAACCATCGGGCCGCGCCGCGACCACCGGCAGCAACCCCGCCGCCCGCCAAGCGCGGCAGGGACCACAGGCAGGCCGCCAAGTAAGCGCCGCCCGGAAGCGTCAGCAGGCCTTCAGAGCCTGATCCAAGTCGTGCCACAGATCCTCGACGTCCTCCAGACCCGCGGACAGGCGGATCAGCCGGTCGGTGATGCCCGCCTCCTCGCGGTCGCCGGCGGGGACGACGCGGTGGGTCAGCGAGGCCGGGTGCTGGATCAGCGTGTCGACGCTGCCGAGGCTCACCGCCGGCGTGATCAGCCGGACGGCGCCGATCAGCGCGTGCGGGTCGCCCGCCAGCTCGAACGCCACCAGCGGGCCGCCCAGCTTCGGGTAGTGCACGGCGTGGACCGCGGGGTGCGACGCGAGCCGCTCGGCCAGGATCGCGGCCGTGGCCGAAGCCGCCGTTACGCGCAGGGGCAGCGTCGCCAGACCACGCAGCAGCAGGTAGCCCGCGAGCGGGTGCAGCACACCGCCCGTCGCGAAGCGGATTTGGCGTAGCCGCGCGGCTTCCTCGGCATCGCAGGCGACGACGCCGCCCATTACGTCGCCGTGGCCGCCGAGGAACTTCGTCGCGCTGTGCAGCACGATCCGGGCGCCGAGCCGTCCAGGGCGCTGGAGCACGGGCGTCGCGAAGGTGTTGTCGACGAGCAGCGGGACCTCGCCGCACGCCGAGGCGAGGGCCGCGATGTCCAGCTCGGTCAGCGTCGGGTTCGCGGGCGTCTCGACGAACACCAGCCCGGTGTCCGGCCGGATCTCCCCCGCCACGTCCTCGGGCCCGACCCAGGTGACCTCCGTGCCCAGCAGCCCGGAGGTGAGCAGGTGGTCGGTCGAGCCGTACAGCGGCCGGACCCCGACGACGTGCCGTTTCCCTTGCGCCACAGCGGAAAGCAGGCACGCGGAGATCGCCGCCATGCCGCTGGCGAACGCGACGCCGTACTCGAAGCCCTCCAGCTCGGCCAGCGCCTGCTCGAACCGCTCCACCGTCGGGTTGCCGATGCGCCCGTAGATGCCGGTGACCTTCCCGCCCGCGGTGAACTCGTCGATCCGGCGCGCCTCCTCCGCGCTGTCCCGCGAGGGGTACGTCGTGGAGAAGTCGAGCGGGGCGGCGTGCAGGCCCAGGTCGGTCAGATCGTCCCGCCCGGCGTGGACGGCTCGGGTGCGCAGCGCAGAAGTCATGGCCCCAGGCTCGGACAAACCACGGCTTCAAAGCAATGATCTCGGATATCATTCGCGGATGACAGGATCCGTCGAACTGAGTCCGGCTGATCTCGATATCCTGCGCCTGCTGCAGAACGATGCCCGGATCTCCAACAAGGACCTGGCCGCCGAGGTCGGCCTCGCGCCGTCCACCTGCCTCGACCGCGTGGCCCGGCTGCGCGAGTCGGGGGTGATCACCGGCCAGCACGCGTCCGTGGACGCGGCGAAGCTCGGCCGCCCGCTGGAGGCGTTCCTGTTCGTCCAGGTCCGCCCGCACCGGCGGCCGCTGGTGGACTCGTTCGTCGAGCACCTGCTCGCGCTACCGGAGGTCCGCGCGGTCTATCACCTGACCGGGCCGGACGACTTCCTCGCCCACGTGGCCACCGGCTCCGCCGCCGAGCTGCAGCGCCTGGTGCTGGACGAGCTGACCGCCCGCGACGAGGTCGCGCGCGTGCACACGAACCTCGTCTTCCAGCATTGGAGCGGCGGGCCGCTGCTGCCCCCGGCGTGAGCCTCACTCGATCCGCACCTTGAACGGGTGCCGCACGTCGGCCGGGCAGAGGAAAACGTTGAGCGCGGCCGAATCGCCGACGAAGAACCCGGTCTCGGCGTCCTCCCCGAGACCACCCTCCCCGAGGTCACAGCCACACGGCCGCTCGTCCTCCTGAGAAGCGAGCGTCAGCGCCTGGCGCAGGCGCTGCCCGCACACCCCGCAGTCGAGCTGCCACGGGTCCGTGGCGTACCAGGACGTCCAGCCGCCGATCTTGGAGAACTGGCCCAGCTCCGGCCATTCCGCCGCCGTGTGGTCGTCGGACAGGCCCATCGCCGCACGGCGTTCCGCCGGAATGTCCGAGGTATAGGGCAGTTCCGGGAACCGGCACGGCCGGAGCACCCGTGCTTCGAGGACCAGCTCGGGCTCGGCCTCTTCCGGCTCCGGAGGCGGGTCGGCGACCGCCGTGACGTCGGCCGCGGTCCGCCAGACCAGCCGGACCGCGGGCCCGTAGTGGTGCTCGCTGTTGTGCAGGGTCGGGCAGAACAGCACCTGGAGCACGTCCGCCCCGTCCGGGAACGGCAGCTCCGGGAAGTCCGATCGGAAGAACTGCGCCGCGCCCACCATCGACGGCACCGGCTCGTCGACCGGATGCCCGCCCGCCCACTGGTCGTCGGACGCCCCGGGCCGCGGCGGCCAGGTCACCGGGCACGTCGGCCACGGTTCGCCCGCGGGCCACAGCAGCGGGCCGCCGACATGGCTTTCGCGCACCCCGGGTGAACCTTCGGTGGGATGCAGGCGCACGGCGGTGCGCAGGAAGCCGGCGAGGCCCGGGATCGGGGCGCCGTCAAGGGTGGGCAGGTCCATGGCGGCAGCCTAGCCAGCACCACCGACAACTTTGGAGCACAGCGCGCACACCAAGCGCGACGAATTCTCTCGATCCGGTCGCGAAAAAAGGCCCGCGCGGTATTCCGGTAACGGACTCCGGCACCCGCCCGACCTTCCGGCCACAATGGATCGCCGAGAACGGTGCGGAGGCTGGAGCGATGACAAGCACAACGGGGCAGGCGGCAGGGAACGCGCCGGATTACTGGGGTCCGCCAACGGAACCGCTGCGGCTGCCGAAGCAGGCACCGCAGGCGGAAACGCTCTGGCTGCTGCTCGCGGCGCTCGCCGGGGCGGCCGTGATCGGGGCGATCTGGCTGGGCATCGCGCTGGCGGCCCTCTGAGCCGCGAAACCGGTTCGTGAATTGCCAAACCCGTGGCGGGACAACAACGGAAAACGGTAACGTCCCACCGGTGAAGATCATTCTGCTGGGCGCGTCCGGGCTCGTCGGCCGGGCCGTCGCAGCCGCCCTCTCGCCGCGTCACGAACTGGTTCCGGTCTCGCGCCGGAGCGACACCAAAGCCGACCTGACCGACCCCGCGTCGCTCGATGCGCTGTTCGAGAACAACACTGCCGACGCCGTGGTCTGCTGCGCCGCGAACGTCCCCCTCAGGCCACTGGCCGACCTCACCGAGAGCCAGGTCCTCGAAGACCTCCACGGCAAGCTCCTCGGCCAGGTCGCCCTCGCGCGCCGGGCCGCCGCGCACCTCACCGACGGCGGCTCGATCACGCTCACCGCGGGCACGTTCACCGAGCCGATCCCCGGCAGCAGCCTGGGCGCGCTGGTCAACGCGGGGCTCGCCGGGTTCGTCCGCTCGGCGGCCACCGACCTGGCGCGCGGCCTGCGGATCAACGCCGTCAGCCCCGGCTGGATCAGCGAAACGCTCGAGGCCATGGGCGAGGACAGCAGCCGCGGCACGCCCGTGGCCAGGGTCGCGGCCGCTTACGCCGAACTCGTCGAGGGCACCGCGCAGGGCACCACCGTCATTCCTCAGTAGTAGAACCCAGTAGTAGAACCCTCAGTAGTCCTTGAAACCCTTGCCCGTCTTACGCCCGAGCCGTCCCGCCGTCACCAGGTGCTCCAGCAGCGGCGCGGGCGAGAAGCCCTCCTCGCGGAACTCGTTGAACAGCGTCCGCTCGATCGCCAGCGACACGTCCAGCCCCACCACGTCGAGCAGTTCGAACGGCCCCATCGGCAGGCCGCAGCCGACCTTCATCGCGGTGTCGATGTCGTCGGCCGACGCGTAGTGCGCTTCCAGCATCTTCACCGCGTCGTTGAGGTACGGGAACAGCAGCGCGTTGACGATGAAGCCCGCCCGGTCACTGCAGTGCACCGGGCGCTTGCCCACGGCGGCGCACACGGCGGCGGCGGTCGCGACCGCGTCCGGCGCGGTCGCGATCGTCGACACGACCTCCACCAGCTTCATCACCGGCGCCGGGTTGAAGAAGTGCAGGCCCAGCACGTCCCCGGGACGCGAAGTCGCGGCCGCGCACTCGATCACCGGCAATGAGGACGTGGTCGTGGCGAGGACCGCGCCGGGCCGCACCACGTCGTCCAACGCCGCGAACACCGCCTGTTTCACAGCCAGTTCCTCGGCCACCGCCTCCACCACGAGGTCGACGTCCGCCAGCGCCTCGAAGTCGGTGACGGGCACGATCCGGCCCAGCGCGGCAGCCGCGTCCTCTTCGGACAGACGGCCCTTCACCACGGACTTGTCCAGCGACTTCTTCACCTTCGCCACGGACGCCTCGGCCTTCTCCAGGCTCCGCGCCCGCAGCACGACGTCGAACCCGCGCTTGGCGAACACCTCCGCGATGCCCGTGGCCATCGTCCCGGTGCCGATCACGCCCACCTTCCGCACCTCACGCGGCGCCACGGATTCCACTGTGGACACCGGGGCGAAGCTGTCGGCGACGACGGTGGGCGAGTCCGGCGCGTCGTAGGTGTAGAAGCCCCGCCCGGTCTTGCGGCCCAGCAGGCCGGCGGTGATCATCTGCTTCAGCAACGGCGCCGGCGCGTGCAGCCGGTTGCGTGACTGGTGGTACATCGTGTCGAGGATTTCGTAGGCCGTGTCCAGGCCGATCAGGTCCAGCAGCGCGAGCGGCCCCATCGGGTAGCCGCAGCCGAAGCGCATCGCGGCGTCCAGGTCCTCCCGGGTCGCGTAACGCTGCTCGTACATCCGCACGGCGTGGTTGAGGTAGCCGAACAGCAGCGCGTTCGCGATGAACCCGGCGCGGTCGCCCATCACCACGGGCACCTTGCCGAGCCGTTCGGCGAACGCCACGACGTCCGTCACCACTTCCGGCTCCGTGACGACCGTGCGCACCACCTCGACCAGCTTCAGCACCGGCGCCGGGTTGAAGAAGTGCATCCCGACAACCTTGCCCGGCCGCGCCGTGTGCACGCTGATCTCGGTGATGGACAGCGACGAGGTGTTCGACACGAAGACCACGTCCGGCCGTGTCACCTTGTCGAGCTGGGAGAAGACCTCCGCCTTCGCCGCCAGGCTCTCCGGGATCGCCTCGATCACCAGGTCCACTTCGGACAGGTCGGACAGCGAGGTCGAGCAGCTGATCCGCGCCAGCAGCGCGTCGCGGCCCGCCTCGTCGAGCTTGCCGCCGGCGAGCGCGCGTTCGGTGGAGTGCCGCAGGTGCCCCTGGCCCCGCGCGACGCCGGCTTCATCCAGCTCCACGGCGACGACGTCGATCCCGCTGCGCGCCAGCACCTCCGCGATGCCGGCGCCCATCGTGCCCAGGCCGACGACGCCGACCTTCGAGATGTCCCGTGCCATCGGGTCCTCCGGAGGTTACTCGCGGGTAGTGTGGGCCCACTGTGGCACGGGAGCCCCGCGAAAGCACTTCGGAATCGAGTCAGACCGGGGCCATCTCACCCGGTCGCGAACCCGCCTCACTCCCCGAAATTCGCCTCCACCAGCGCGGTCACCTTCGCCAGCGCCTCACCCGCCTGTGGCCCGTGGGCCCGGACGACGATCCGGTCACCCTGCCGTGCACCCAGCGACATCAGCGCGAGCACGCTGTGCCCGTCCGCCTCCCGCTCGCCCAGCCGCACGGAGACCTCGGCCTCGATCCCGGCCAGGCTCCGCACCAGCACCGCCGCCGGCCGCGCGTGCAGCCCGACGTCGTTGGCCAGCGTCAACGCCTTCTCCTCGACGCCATCGGCATCGGCGTCCACAGCCAGCAGGTCGGGCGCCAGTCCCGCGCTCGCCGCGGCCTCACCCACGGCCTTACGGTCCGCGCCGCCCTGCGCGGCCACGGCCGCCGCCACCGCGCCCTCCACCAGCGGCGCGTCGACCACCACCGCCGAGGACGGGTCGGCCAGCGACTCCACGGCCAGCTCGGCCGTCATCTGCGCGCTGCCCAGGTCGTACAGCAGCACCACGCCGTCGCCGGAGTCGGCGCGCTGGACGGCCGCGACGACCTCGTCGTAGTCGGTGCCGATCCCGCCGCCGTCGGCGAGGCCGCCCGCCGGGCGGATGCGGACGTCCGGCGCCATCTGCGCCGCCAGCTCAGCCAGCCCTTCGGCCAGCTTCGCACTGTGCGATACGAGCACGATTCCGACGGTCACCGGGCCGCCTCCGCGAACGCGCGCAGCAGCAGCGCCGTGGACCGGGCACCGGGATCCAGGTGGCCGACGGCGCGCTCACCGAGGTAGGACGCGCGGCCCTTGCGCGGCACCAGGTCCACTGTGGACTCCGCGCCACGGTCGGCCGCGTCGGCTGCGGCCGCGAGCACCCCGGCGACCGACGCGTCCGCACCGGCAGCGGCTTCCTCGGCGGCCGAGACGGCGGGGATCAGCGCGTCCACCATGGTCGCGTCGCCGCCGACCGCCTTGCCGCGCGCCTGCACGCCCTCCAGCGCGGCCCGCAGCGCGTCGAGCAGCAACGGCACGTCGATCTCCGCGGCGTCGCCCAGCTTCGTCGACGCACGCAGGAAAGCCGTGCCGTACAACGGTCCTGCCGCACCGCCGACCTTCGAGATCAATGTGGTGGCGGCCAGCTTCGCGACAGCGCCCGGCGTCGACGGCACCTCCGTCTCCAGCGCCGAGACGATCGCGGTGAAGCCGCGGCTCAGGTTCTCGCCGTGGTCACCGTCGCCGATCGCGCGGTCGAGCTCGATCAGCTCGGTGCGGTGCTCGGCGACGACCTCGGCCGCGGCCCGCAGCGCGACCGCGACACCTTCCGAAGTACAGCCCATCAGATCCCCCACCGCAGCGCGGGCGTCCACACGGGCGCGTCCCACAGCTCGGTCAGCTCGTCGTCCAGTTTCAGCAGCGTCAAGCTCATCCCCTGCATCTCGAGACTGGTGATGTACGGGCCGACGAGCCTGCGTTCCACCACGATCCCACGCTCCGCCAGCAGCCGCTCGGCGATCCCGTGCGCGAGGTACAGCTCCACCAGCGGCGTGGCACCCATCGAGTTGGTGAACAGCAGCACCTTGTCACCCGGCTCGTACGGCAGGTCGGAGACGACGGCCTCGACCAGCCGGGCCACCAGCGCGTCGGCCGGTTCGAGCGGGATGCGCTCGCGGCCGGGCTCGCCGTGGATGCCGATGCCGAACTCGACCTCGTCCGGGCCGAGGTCGAAACTCGGCTCGCCGACATGCGGCACCGTCGGCGCGGTCAGCGCCACGCCGATCGAGCGCACCTGCCCGATCACCTTGCGCGCCAGCGCTTCCACCGCGTCCAGCGAGTCGCCGCGCTCCGCGGCCGCGCCGGTGATCTTCTCCAGCAGCACCGTGCCGCCCACCCCGCGCCGCCCGGCGGTGAACGTCGAGTCCTTCACCGCCACGTCGTCGTCGATCACCACGCTGCGCACGTCGAGGTCCTCGGCCGCGGCCAGCTCGGCGGCGGTCTCGAAGTTCAGCACGTCGCCGGTGTAGTTCTTGACGATCAGCAACGCCCCGGCGGGCCCGGTGGTCGCGGTGACGGCGGCCTGCACCGCGTCCGGTGTCGGCGACGTGAAGACCGGGCCCGGCACGGCGGCGTCGAGCATGCCGCGGCCGACGAACCCGCCGTGCAGCGGCTCGTGCCCGGACCCGCCGCCGGAGATCACGGCGACCTTGCGCGAAACCGGCGCGTCGGCCCGCACGACCAGGGCCGGGTCGTCCCGCACCCGCAGGATGTCCGCGTGGGCGACCGCCAGGCCGCGAAGCGACTCGGCGACCACATCGGCCGGATCGTTGATGATCTTCTTCAAGGCGGGCCTCCGGCACGTCGGCGGTGAGTGCGCACCCAACCTATCCGCCCGCGGCCACCCACCGCCAAGCCTCAAGCCTCGTGAGTGCTTATGCCGGTTCTAACCGTCATGAACACTCACGAGTCTTTCAGGGCTGCGGCAGTTTCGGCGCCACCTGCTTGGCCAGGCCCAGCGCCTTGCCGCACGGGTCGTCCTGGTCCGGTTTGGTGTCGTAGTTCGTGTACTGCACCTGCGCGATCTCGACGCGGTCGTCCTGCCAGGGCCGGTGCTGCCACTGGACCTGGCAGTCGGAGCTGCCCGCCGTCCCCTGTTTCTGGAACGCCTGATTCGGGGTGCCGGCGTCGGCCTTCACCCAGCCGCTGCCCTCCAGAGGCGGGCTACTGGGGAAGAACAGGACGGTGACGCTCGCGCTGGTGCCCCACACGCAGCTGTGCAGCGAAGCCGCCCTGGCCTTGGCGTTCTTGACCACGGCGTCCACCGCCGCGTCGGTCAGCACCGCGCACGGGTCGGCGTCGATCAGGGAGCCCTTGGCTTCGGGGTACTTCTGCGGCGAGGAGCGCAGCTTCTGCACGGCCGGCGCGAGCAGCGTCCGCCCGGCGCGGCACGGGTCGCCGCCCGCGTAGTCGATCGCCAGCGAGATGCCGAGGTCGGGATCGCGCGAGGTGAGCGCGCTGAGCGTGCAGGAGTCGCCGCTGTCCTTGTTCTCGACCTGCGGGAGGCCGCCGACCTGGCCGTTGCCCTTGGAGGAGGCGAAGCTGACGCCCGTGCCGACCTGGACGTCGACCGTGATCTCCTTGCCACCAGGGTCTTTCACCTTGGCGCGGCAGTCGTCGAACCGCACGGTGGACGGCACCGGGTCGCCGTCGGCCGTGCCGAGCACGGCGAGCGAGGCCTGGTCCACGAACTGGCACGGCTGCACCGGGCGCAGCGCGGCGGCCGCCACCGCCGGGTCGGTGATCGGGCCGGACGACGCCGACGCGTCCCCGCTCGCGGCGGGGACCGTCGTACGCGCGAAGTTCTGCTTGCCCAGGTCCGGGCCGCCGCACGCGGACGTCACCAGGACACCCGCCGCGACCAGCGCGGACAGCTTCAGGAACCGGCCGCGCCGGAGATCGTGCACCACGCGGAGCACGGTAGCCGCCACCGGCGCGGCCTGTCCGGACAACCCGGTTATTCGACCGGCGCCGGTGGCTCCGCGATGTTCTCGGCCGGCGCGGCGTCGGCCGGGACCACGATCGGGCGCAGCAGCGCCCACGCCACGAAGATCGCCGTGAACACGAGCAGGCCGATGCCGGCCCACAGGTTGATGTTCACCCCGGCGGCCTTGTCCAGGTCCGCCTGGGTGGTGAACGCCGCGCCCATCACCGTCAGCACCACGCCGTACACGCCGGTCAGCAGCGCGATGATCAACCGGATGTCGAAAGCGCCCGCCTTGCGCGGCCGCGAGGACCCGTCAGTCATTCCGACCTCCTAGAAGATGACGTTGAGGACGATGGTCACGACGAGCACGATGCCGGCCAGCAGGCCCGGCTTGCGGTACCAGCCCGAGTTCTCGCCGGTGTCGTCGTGCTTCAGCGAACCGCGCGGGGTCAGCGAGTAGACCAGCCCGACCAGCTCGCTGTCCGGCTTCGGCCGGGTGACCATCGAGACGCCGACGCTGACCAGGATGTCCACGACGAACGCGACGCCGGCGGCCACGAAGCTGATGCCCTGACCGGTCAGCCCGAGGATCCCCGCCTGCGACAGGCTCCAGACCAGGATCGCGGACACGGTGCCCGACACCAGCCCGATCCAGCCCGCGCTCGCCGTCATCCGCTTCCAGAACATGCCGAGGATGAAGGTGGCGAACAGCGGCGCGTTGAAGAAGGAGAACAGGTCCTGCAGGTAGTTCAGGATGTTGCCCGAGTTCGACGCGATGAACGCGGTGCCGATCGCGAGGATCGTGCCGGCCGCGGTCACGCCGCGGCCGAGCCGCAGGTAGTAGCCGTCCGGCTTGTCCTTCTTGACGTACGCCTGCCAGATGTCGTACGTGAAGACGGAGTTGAACGCGCTCAGGTTGGCCGCCATGCCGGCCATGAAGGAGGCGAGCAGACCGGCGATGGCGATGCCGAGCATGCCGTTCGGCAGCAGGTCGCGCATCAGCAGCAGCAGCGCGTTGTTGAACGTGACGCCGCTCGGCGCGCTGCCGCCCTGGAGCAGGATTCCCTTGTCGTGCAAGTACTCCGGCACGGTGACCGCGGCGATCATGCCCGGGATGATCACGATGAACGGGACCAGCATCTTCGGGAACGCGCCGATGATCGGCGTGCGCCGCGCGGCCGACATGCTCTTCGACGCCATGGCGCGCTGGACCTCCACGAAGTTCGTGGTCCAGTAGCCGAAGGAGAGCACGAAGCCGAGGCCGAAGATGATGCCCAGCACCGAAAGGAAGTTGTTGCCGAAGCCGGTCAGGTTGTCACCGGGCCACGAATGCAGCTGCGCGGTACCGCCCGGGCTGCCGGTGACCTTGTCGACCAGGCCCTGCCAGCCGCCGACCTTCACCAGGCCGACGATGGTCAGCGGCAGCAGCGCGGCGACGATCACGAAGAACTGCAGCACCTCGTTGTAGATCGCCGCGGACAGGCCGCCGAGCGCGGTGTAGGAGAGCACGATGACCGCCGCGATGACGATCGAGATCCACAGGTCCCAGCCGAGCAGCAGCTTCACCACGCTGGCCAGCAGGAACAGGTTCGCGCCGGCGATCAGGATCTGCGCGGCGGCGAAACTGATGCCGTTGACCAGGTGCGCGACGTTGCCGAACCGGCGGCGCATGAACTCGGGAACGCTGCGCACCTTGGAGCCGTAGTAGAACGGCATCATCACGAGGCCGAGGAACAGCATCGCCGGGATCGCGCCGATCCAGAAGTAGTGCACGGTCGGCAGGCCGTACTGGGCGCCGTTGGCCGACATGCCCATCACCTCGACCGCGCCGAGGTTCGCCGATATGAACGCCAGCCCGGTCACCCAAGCCGGTAGCGATCGTCCGGAGAGGAAGAAGTCGAGACTGCTCGACACCTGCCTTCTGGCCAGATAACCGATGCCGAGCACCAGCACGAAATAGAACGCCAACTCGATGTAGTCAATAGCACTAGCGTCGAGTCGCAGGTTCGCGTCGGCAAGGACGTGCACCCGACCCACCTCCGAATCAAACAATTTCCCACAGGAACCACCACGTTCCTGCCAGGCGGGAACAGTACTGCATGGATTCAGGGTCGGCACCACGACATGGCGGTTTTAGCCCGGAAGGCCTCCCCACCTCGGGGCAAGGAGGGCAAAAGAGGCTTTCCGACGGCTTCGGCGGGCGGCGCTCAGCGTCGGGTCGGCTTCAGCCGGAGGGGTCGGCAGACCAGCAGGTGTTGGCGGGCAACGGGATGCTGACCGCGGAAGAGCGGACCGGCTCAGAACAGCCGGAACTCGTCGGATTCGATGCCGCGCAGCGCGTCGTAGTCCAGGGTCAGGCAGCGGATGCCGCGGTCCTCCGCGAGGGTACGGGCCTGGGGCTTGATGATCTGCGCGGCGAACACACCCTGCACCGGCGCCAGCAGCGGGTCGCGGTTGAGCAGTTCGAGGTAGCGCGTCAGCTGTTCCACGCCGTCGATCTCGCCGCGGCGCTTGATCTCGACGGCGACGCTGCCGCCGCCGGAGTCGCGGGCCATGATGTCGACCGGGCCGATGGCGGTGGGGAACTCGCGGCGCACCAGCGTGTAGCCGTCGCCGAGGGTCTTGATGTGCTCGGCCAGCAGCTCCTGGAGGTGGGCCTCGACGCCGTCCTTCTGCAGGCCCGGCTCGGCGCCCAGCTCCTGGGAGTGGTCGTGGTAGATCTCCTCGATCGAGATCACCAGCTTCTCGCCCTGTTTGTTCTCGACGATCCACAGCTTGCCGTCCTCGATGAGCCAGCACGGCGGGCTCATCCAGTTCAGCGGCTTGTAGGCGCGGTCATCGGAGTGGACGGACACGGAGCCGTCGGACTTGACGAGCAGCAACCGGGTGGCCATCGGCAGATGGGCGGTCAGACGGCCGGCGTAGTCGACCTGGCAGCGAGCGATCACGAGACGCACCCGCCGAGGGTAGGACAGGCTCCGCGATACTGGGCGAGTGGACCCCATTCAGCGTGTCGCGAGCCGCGAGGTGTACCGGAACAACTGGATGACGGTGCGGGAGGACGCCATCCGCCGCCCCGACGGCAGCGAAGGAATCTACGGCGTGGTCGACAAACCGACCTACGCCTTGATCATCCCCCTCGACGGCGACCGGGTGCAGCTCGTCGAGCAGTTCCGCTACCCGCTGGGCGAGCGGCGCTGGGAGTTCCCGCAGGGCACCGCGCCCGACCTCGCCGAGATGCCGCCCGCCGAGCTGGCCCGCCGCGAACTGCGCGAGGAAACGGGCCTGCGCGCGGAGACGATCACCGAACTCGGCCGGCTCGACGTCGCCCCCGGCCTGTCCAGCCAGCGCGGCCACGTCTACCTCGCCACCGGCCTCACCGAAGGCGAGCCGGAACGCGAGCTCGAAGAGCAGGACATGAGCACGGCCTGGTTCGCCCGCGCCGACGTGGAGAAGATGATCTCGACCGGCGGGATCACGGACGCGCAGACTGTCGCCGCTTACACGCTTCTGCTGCTGCACGAACGGCGCTGATGATCTCGGTTTCCTCCACGGCGCTGCTCGCCTAAATGGACGGCGGCGTCACGACAACGATGATCTCAGCCTCGGCGTTCGTCATGTTCCGCCACCAATGCGGAGTCGTTGCCGGGTAGCTGACGCTGTCCCCTGGTTCCATGACAAAGGTCTGCTCGCCGATGTGGGCTTCCAGCCGTCCTCGGAGGACGGTGGCGAACTCCTCGCCTTCGTGCTCGGAGGGAACCTCCCTGGTGTCGTAGTTTTCCGGGATCAGGCACCGGAACACCTCGAGCGCACGGAGGAAGTCCGGGGTGAGCAACTCGAAGACCACGCGACTGCGCGGGAACACCAGCTGCCGTCGCGCGTCGGCCCGGACCACCCCCACCGTCGGCGGGGGAAGGGTCCTGGCCGCCTGGTCGCCGTCGCCCCGCACATGCGGCCGCCGATCGCCCTCGTCGAACAACGCGCTGGGCGGGAGGTCGAATACCAGCGCGAGCTTGTGCAGGTTCTCCAGGGACGGGTTGCCCACCCCCCGCTCGAGCTGACCGATCAGCCCCTTGCTGACCCCGGCCTTGTCCGCCACCTCGGCCACGGTCCAGTCACGCGCTTGCCGCTCACTGCGGATCCGGCGCCCCACGATCGGTGACACACGTTCGGTAGTCATGGCCGACGTCCAATCTTCCGGGTGCGCGCTGACGGTGGTCCATCATCCTCGCACCGCGCCGGCCTCGGCGGGGACTCCTGCACCGCGGGAACGCGCATCACCGGCGCCCGTGACCGGGTCATCGATCGACACCACGATGTCAACTTGGTCATTATGATGTTCACGGTTGACATCATAATGCATCAGTGTGACTATGAAGTGGTACGGGGCCAGCTTGGGAGCGCCACCTGGGTCACCGGTGGCAGCTTCACCGCCCGCCTGCTTCCGGCCATCCGCGAATCCTTACTCACCTCATCCGGAGGAATACGATGCTTCATCTCGCCTCATTACTCGCCACGCCCGGTATCCACCTTTACGGATGGCGGCACCCGGACGCGGATCCGGCCGTCGACATGGACTTCGATTTCTATGTCAGGACAACCCAGGCCGCGGAACGAGCGAAGCTCGACGCGGTATTCCTGGCCGACAGCGTGGCCGTTCCGGGTTATGGAAAACCAGAAGTCGCGACGACCGGGAAATCCCGGTACCCCAGGCTCGCCGGCCTGGAGCCGATCTCGCTGATCACGGCGCTGGCTCCACTGACCCGCAACATCGGCCTCATCGCCACTATGACGACGACATACAACGAGCCCTATCATGTCGCGCGCCGGATGGCTTCTGTTGATCACCTCAGCAAGGGGCGAGCGGGCTGGAACCTCGTCACATCCGAGGCCGAAGAAGAGTCGTTGAACTTCGGGTTCGAGCAGCACCTCGAACATTCGCAGCGCTACGTGCGGGGCGGTGAATTCCACGATGTCGTGACCGCACTCTGGGACAGCTGGGACGAAGACGCCTTTGTGCTGGACAAGGCCACCGGACAGATATTCGACCCGGCGAAGGTCCGGCGCATCGACCACAAAGGCGAGTACTTCACGGTGCAGGGGCCACTCAATGTCCCGCGTCCCCCGCAGGGACATCCCGTCATTGCCCAGGCCGGCGCTTCGGATCCGGGCCGGGAACTGGCGGCCCGCACGGCCGACCTCGTCTTCGTCGCGGCCCAGACGCTCGACGAGGCCAAGGAGTACTACGACGACGTCAAAGGCCGGCTGGCTCGCTACGGGCGGTCGAAGGATTCGCTCCGGATCCTGGCCGGCATCGTCCCGGTCGTGGCCGACACGGACGAACAGGCCGCCCGGATCGTGGACCAGCTCGCCGGCTTCATGACCGACGAAGACGCGGTGGCGCAGTTGCAGAGGTGGGCCGGCGACCTCGACCTGACCGCGCTGCCCCTCGACGAGCCGTTGCCGGAGCTTCCCGAGATCAACAACGCCAAGGGGCGGCAGAAGATGCTCGTCGACATGGCGCGCCGGGACAACCTCACCCTCGGCGATCTTGCTCGCCGCTTCGCCGGCACCCTCGGCCATCGGCTTGTCTTCGGGTCCGCCCAAACCATCGCCGACGACCTGCAACTGTGGCACGAAAGCGGAGCGGCCGACGGGTTCATGCTCATCTCCCCCTACTACCCCGGGCCGGCGATCGACTTCTTCGACAAGGTCGTGCCCGAACTCCAGCGCCGCGGCATTTTCCGAACGGAATACTCCGGACAGACGCTCCGAGACAACCTGGAAATCGCCGTGCCCGCAAACCAGTTCCACAACAAATAAATCAGACAACCGCGAACATCTTCCCAAGGTGGCGAGAACATGAACCATGAGAATGGATTTATCAGCCCAGCCCCAGCAGCGGAATTCCGTGCGGCGATGGCCGAGGTGTGCACCCCGATCTCCGTCGTGACAACCGTCGAAGACGGACGGCCGTACGGCACAACGGTAAGCGCGTTCCTCTCCCTGTCGATGACGCCGCCCATGGTCCTGGTTTCACTCGGCAAGCAATCGCACCTGCTTGAGGTAATGCGACGAACCAGCGCATTCGGACTGAATGTGCTGGCAACCGGTCAGTCGGAGTTCGCGCTGCATTTCGGGACGAAGGCTCCCGACAAGTTCAGCGGTATCGACTGGTCATACGAGTGCGGGTCCGCGCGACTGCCCGGGGTCGCGGTGTGGGTCGCAGGCACTGTGGACACGTTCGTCGAGGGCGGCGACCACGTGCTGATGCTCGGCAACGTGGCCGCCGCGGACACCACGGAGCTTGCGCCGCTGACGTATCACGCCCACGCCTTCGGCACTCACCACCGCTTCGCCGAGGCATCCTGATGACGGGCCGATCGCCGGCCGCACGAGTGCGGCACGCCGCCTCCGCGCTCGCTGCCGGGGAGTTGGTGGTGGTCGCCGACGGCGCCGATCGGGAAAACGAGGTCGACCTGGTGGGCGCCGCCGAGCTGATGACACCGGAAAAGATGGCCTTCTTGGTGAGCCAAACGAGTGGGATCGTCTGCGCGCCGATGAGCGGCGAGCGCTGTGCCGAACTGCGACTGCCGCAGATGGTGGAGCGTAATACCGACGCGCACGGCACTGCGTTCACGGTGAGCGTCGACCACGTCGATTCCGGTACCGGCGTGTCGGCGGCGGCGCGGACGCGTACGGTGCGCGCGCTCGCGGATCACGACACTCTGGCGGAACAACTGCACCGGCCAGGGCATGTCTTTCCGCTCCGGGCCCGCGACGGCGGCGTGCTCGCCCGGGCCGGGCATACCGAGGCGGCGGTCGATCTGCTCGCGATCGCCGGCCTGTGCCAGGTCGGGGTGATCTCGGAGCTGGTGGCGGCGGGCGGGGAGATGTTGCGTGGCGATCAGGCGGCGGGGTTCGCCGACGAACACGGGCTGCCCCTGGTCGCCGTCGCCGATGTCGTGCGCTATCGCACGCACATCGAGAAGCTCCTGAAGGACGTCGCATCGGCAACGATGCCGACCGTGTTCGGCGCGTCCCGGGCGATTGCCGGCCGTGACGCCCTGGATGGCACCGAGCACCTGGCCTGGCCTGGCCTGGACGACATCGCCGCACCGAGCGTGGTGTCCCGCTCCGCCGAGCTGATCGCCGATGAGGGCACCGGCCTCATCGTCTACCTACGCGGATACGAAGGCCGGGCGTCGGACTGGCCAACAAGATCCACGCGTACGCGCTACAGGATCAGGGACTGAACACCGTCGACGCCAATACCGCGCTCGGTCTGCCGGCGGACGCACGCCGTCACGACACCGGCGCCGAGATCCTCGTCGGTCTCGAGGTGTCCCGGCTGCGGATGATCACCAACAACCCAGCCAAGATCGCCGGCTGGCCGGCTACGGCCTCGACCTCGTCGGCCAAGTCCCGCTGCCGAGCGCGGCGACCCGGCTACCTGCGCACCAAACGCGACCGAATGGGCCACGACCTCGCGATCGGAAAAGGGATCAGTCCGCTGGGAACGCGATGGTGGGCAAAGATCGGCCAAACGCTGGTGGCCGGTAGCCAGTGCGGCCGTGGGCGAGCTGTTCGGTGCGGGCCTGCCCCAACACGACCGTAGGCAAGCTGTTCGGTGCGGGGGGCGTCCCATGCCCAGTCTACCGGCCCACCCCGGCAAATCCCGTGGTCAAGCCGCAGCGGGCCCGAGTTGTCCACAACTCGGGAGGTCTGTGGGTAACCGAGTGCGGGAGCGCTCAGTCCGGCCATTCCGCGTGCCGCTTCTCCAGGAACGCGGCCATTCCCTCGCGCGCGCCGGGCAGCTGGGACGCCGAGGCCATCACCTCGACGGCCAGCGCGTAGGCGTCCGCCTCGGGCCGGTCCAGCTGGGCGTACAGGGTCTGCTTTCCCATGGCCTTGCTGGCGCGGCTGCCACGGGTGGCGCGGGCCAGCAGCTCGGCGACGGCGTCGTCCAGTGAGTCGTCCGGGACCACGCGGTTGACGAGGCCCCAGTCGAGCGCGGTCGCCGCGTCCACGACGTCGCCGGTCAGGGCCAGTTCCATCAGGCGCTTGCGGCCGATGGAGCGCGCCACCGGCACCGCGGGCGTGTGGCAGAACCAGCCGCCTTTGCCGCCAGGGAGAGCGAAACCCGCCGACGCCGCCGCGACGGCCAGGTCGCACGACGCCACCAGCTGGCAGCCCGCCGCCGTCGCCAGGCCGTGCACCCGCGCGATCACGACCTGCGGCAACGACTGCATGGTCCGCATCAGCTCGGTGCACAGCGTCAGCAACGAGCGCACGCCCATCAGGTCGCGGGAGGCGACGTCGCCGAAGTCGTGGCCCGCGGAGAACACCGGGCCGGCGCCGGCGAGCACGATGCCCGTCGCGTCGGTCTCACCCGCCGAGCGGAACGCCGCGAGCAGCTCACTCAAGTGGTCGGCGGACAGCGAGTTGCGCCGCGCCGCGCGGTTCATGGTGACGGTGATCGTGTCCCCGTCCCGTTTCACCAGGATGTGCTCGTACTCGCCCATCCCCCGACCGTACAGCGCTGTTCGTTACTAATCCGACGGCCGTCCTCGGCGGAAAGGGTTTCTACGAGCAGATCGGCTGCAGCCCGTTTCCGCCTACTTTCGGTCGGATTAGTAACCCTGCGGCGTCAGGAACGGAACGTGCGCCGGTACGAGTCCGGGCCCACGCCGACCTCGGCGCGCAGCCGTCGCCGCAGGTTCGCGGCCGTGCCGAGGCCGGACCGCTGCGCGACGCGCTCCACCGGCAGCTCCGTGGTTTCCAGCAGCCGCTGCGCGTAGCGGACGCGCTGCACGCGCAGCCAGCGCCCGGGCGTCGCGCCGGTGGCGGCCGCGAACTCGCGGTGGAACGTCCGCTCGCTCATCCCGGCGTGCCCGACGAGGTCGTCGACGCCGATGTCCTCGCCCAGCCGGCCCATCGCCCAGTCCATAGTGGACGACAGACCCGGCCGGGACGGCTTGGCCGGCAACGGGTTCTCGACGTACTGCCGCTGCCCACCCTCGCGCGCGGGCGGCATCACCAGCCGCCGCGCGAGCCGCGACGCGACGTCCGCGCCGTGGTCGCGGCGGACCAGGTACAGGCAGAGGTCGAGCCCGCCGACCACCCCCGCCGACGTGAGCACGCCGCCGGACTCGGTGTAGAGCACGTCGCGCTGAAGGTCGGCGCCCGGCGCGGCGACGGCCAGCGCGTCGAGGTCGCGCCAGTACGTGGTGGCCGGGCGGCCGTCGAGCAGCCCGGCCGCGGCCAGCGTGAACGCGCCGGAGCACAGCCCCGCCACCGTCGCGCCCGCGCGGTGCGCCCGGCGCAGCGCCGCACGGGCCGGGCCGGGAACGTCGGCCAGCGGGTCGTCGCGGCCGGGCGCGAGCACGAGGTCGCAGCCGTCGAGACCGGCGAGCCCGTGCGTGGCCGCGACCTCCCCGAACGGCGAGACCGGCGTGCGCCCGCGCCCCGCGGCGCACAGCCGCACGGAAAACGGGCCGATCCCGCTGTCGGTGCGGTCCTGGGCCCACACCTCGGCGATCACCGCGAGGTCGAACATCCGGCTGCCCGGCAGGAGCAGTACCCCGATCGTGCGCATGGCAGAAAAGTACCGCATCGCGCGTCTCCTGCCACTGTCCGCGACGTCGGCGGGGAGCCAGACTCGTCCGTATGACCGCACTCATCCTGATCGACGTCCAGCGCGGGTTCGACGAGCCGGGGTCCTGGGGCCCGCGCAACAACCCCGGGGCGGAGGCGAACATCAAGGCCCTGCTCGACGCGTGGCAGGAGCGCCGGCTGCCCGTCGTCCTGGTGCACCACGACTCGGCGAAGCCGGATTCGCCACTGCGCCCGGGCCAGCCGGGCCACGACTTCAAGTCCGAACTCGACGGCGCCCGCCCCGACCTGGTGTTCGGCAAGAAGGTGAACTCCGCCTTCATCGGCGACGTCGACCTCGACGCCTGGCTCAAGACGCGGGGCATCCGCAGCTTCGTGCTGGCCGGCATCCAGACCAACTTCTGCTGCGAGACCACCGCCCGCATGGGCGGCAACCTCGGCTACGACGTCACCTTCGCCCTCGACGCGACATACACCTTCGACCTGCCCGGCATCGACGGCGACGTCGTGACGGCGGACGAGCTGTACCGCGTGACGGCGGCGAACCTGGCCAACCAGTTCGCCACGGTGAGGTCCACAAAGGATATATTGGCCGGGATGGGCTAAGGGATGTCTCGTAATCCGGTCTCGGGCTCGCTGGGCCGGCAGGTGATCATCTGGAAGCTGGCCGCCTGACCGGGCCGCTGTATCGCTAAGCTACCAGGACCATTCAGGCTTCGAAGGCGTGCTTCACTTCGCGGGTCGGATCGAGGTCGCGGAGTCCGTTTCCCGGCCGGACATCTACTGGGACGTCAACGTGCGCGGGTCCCTCGCACTGCTGGAGGCGGCCCGCGCGGCGCACGTCCAGCGCATGATCTTCTCGTCGACCGGTTCGATGTACCGGGGCGCGGGCGACGAGAAGCTCGCCGAGACCGCCAAGGTGGAACCGCGCAATCCTTATGCGGCCAGCAAGCTCATGGTCGACTTGATGTTGTCCGCGGAAGCTGCGGCGTTCGGCCTCGGCGCGACGAGCCTGCGCTATTTCAACGCGGCCGGCGCGGTCGGCGAACTCGGTGAGCGGCACGACCCGGAGAGCCATCTCATCCCCATCGTGTTGCAGGTCGCGGCCGGCAAGCGAGAGCAGTTGCAGATGTACGGCAACGACTACCCGACCCCGGACGGCACTTGCGTGCGCGATTACATTCATGTCGCGGACCTGGCCACGGCGCATGTTCTCGCGCTGGAAGCGATCGAGCCTGGCCGTCACGAGGTCTACAACCTGGGCAACGGCAACGGCTACACCAACATGCAGGTCGTGGAAGCAGCTCGCGAGGTGACCGGGCGCCCCATCCCGGTAGTGCTTGCCCCTCGGCGCAAAGGCGACGCGGTGGTGACCGTCGCGAGCAGCGAGAAAGCCCGGAAGGACCTGGGGTGGCAGCCCGGCAGGCCTGACCTGCACGACATCGTTGCCGACGCCTGGAACTTCCACACCAACCACCATTGACCTTTGAGGCACGTTGGCCGGCTCAGGGGCGTGACTGCGGAGTCACGCCCCCTTCGGCGTCGAAGGCGGTCAGGATGCGCCCGGCGATGGTCCGCAATTGCCGGGCTTGCGCGGTGGTGAGCGGATCGAAGACGAGCCGGTTGACGGTCTCGACGTGTCCCGGCACCGCTTCGACGAGGACGGCCCGGCCTTTGTCGGTCAGGGCAGCCAGGGTGTAACGGCCATCGGCCGGATCCAGCGTGCGGGTGACCCACTCGCGGCGTTCCAGCCGCGCGACCGCTCGCGACAGGCGCGATAGCGAGCCGTTGGCATAGATCGCGAGCTCGCTCATCCGGAGCGTCCCCTCGTCGGCCTCCGACAGCGAGGCCAGGATGCCGTACTCGAAGTGGCTCAGGCCGGAGTCGCGCTGCAGCTGGTTGTCGAACGCGGTCGGCAGCCAGATCAGCATGCGGGCAAGGGCGACCCAGGTCTCCTGGTTGTCCTCGTCCAGCCAGCGCGGCTCGGGATCGGGTGGGTTCATGCGCCCATCTTACGTGACTGGGAAAGTCACGCCTCCTCGAACATCACTTGACTGAGCAAGTCATCCGGTCTACGTTTCACTTGCTCAGTCAAGTGATGTTCGACCTCCTGGTGCTGGTGGGACGGTTGCTTGCCGACGTTGGACAACGTCGAAATCAAACCCAAGGAGCTACCTTGCGTCAGCCAACCCGTCGTGCCGTCGTCCTGGGAAGCCTGCGAGGAGCGGGGGCGATCGCCGCCGCCACGGTCCTGGCCGGCGCCGCCCCCGCCCTCGCCTCGGTCCCGAGCACGCCGCCCGCCCGGCTCCCGGATCCGCCGCAGGACGTCACACACGCGACGCCACTGCTCGTACAGCGGGTCAACAACCTGTTCCGCGACAAGACCGCCCGAAACGTCGACGGCTTCCTTTCGCACTTCTCCCAGAATCCGCTGTACTACACAGACGCCACCCTGGGCTGGTACGTACCGAGCTGGACAGCCCTGAAGGCGACCTTCGCGCAGTACATGCCGACGTGGCCCGACACCGCGCGTTCCTACGCCACCCGCATCATCGGAGACGAGAACAGCGCGATCGTCGAGTTCGTCGACTCGCCGGAGCTCTTCGGCCACGAGATCCGCGCGATCGCCGCCGTCGACTTCCGGAACGGCCTCATTGTGCGCGAGGTCGACTACTGGGACGGACGTCATTTCGGCATCGCCGCCGTCAATGCGCTGCGCACCCCCGACGCCCAATTCCCGACGACTTACGGCGAGGAATACCTCGCCGAATGCTCCTCGCCGGCCCTGCGTCAGGTACTCGATCGATTACGCGCCGCCCTCGCTGCCGGCGACACCACCGGGCTGTTCGCCGAGGACGCCATCTTCGAAGACCTCGCGCTGCACACCGAATTCGCCGGCGCCTTGGCCATCAACGCCTACGTCAGCCGGGCCTATACCCGCCTGCCCTACGGCGTCGGCACCACCGTGCGCCGCACCCTGGGCAGTGGCCGGGGCGGAGGCTACGAATGGATCGGCAACGGATTCTCCAGCAGTCACGGGATTATCGCGATCGAACTCGACGCGGCCGGCCGCATCACCCGATTCACCGCCGCCTGGGACGCGTCCCGGCTCGACGCCACCGCCGTGACCACCTTGCTCGCGGACACCCTCGAACACTGACCACATCGGGTCATCCGCCAGTTCAATCAAAAAACCGACAAAAGGATTCTGAACATGTCCACCGATACTCAGCACTCCCGCGATAACGCGCAGATGAACGCGGTCGTCATTCAGGCCAGTGGGCTGCCGGCGCAGTCCTTGGCCTATCGCCCCGAGCCGGTGCCGCGGCCGGGTCCGGGGGAGGTGCTCGTCGAGGTCCACGCGGCCGCGGTGAACCCGCTCGACCTCGCCAACGCCGCAGGCTTTCTCGGCACGCCGCTGCCGATGATCCCCGGAGGCGACTTCGCCGGCATCGTCGTCTCCGACGGCGACCGCACCGGACAGGAGGTGTGGGGTTGCGGGCCATCGCTGGGAATGGCGATCGGAGTGGAGCGACCGGGCACGCACGCGCGTTTCGTCGCCCTTCCCGAGACGTGGCTGTCACGCAAGCCCGAGCGCCTGACGATGATCGAAGCCGCCGCTGTCGGCCGGTCCTACCTCACGGCCTGGCAGACGGTCATCAACGTCATGGAGGTCATGCCCGGCGAGACGATCCTCATCACCGGCGGCTCGGGCATGGTCGGCCAGGCCGCCGCCGCGATCGCCCGCTGGCGTGGCGCGGAGCCGATCATCGCCGATGTGCGCAAGCCCGACGGCGTTGACCACTTCATCGACACCAGCTCCAGCGACCTGCGCGAGGCGGTGCTCGAACTCACCGACGGGCGCGGCGCCGACCTGGCGCTGGACACGCGCGGTGGCGCGCTGTTCGAACCCACGCTTCGCAGCCTGCGGTTCGAGGGCCGGATGGCCGGGATCTTCAACGCCGAACCGCGGGTCGAGTTCGACCTGAGCGAGGTCTACAACCGCCAGCTGCACGTGACGGGACTCGCCAGCGTGTTCCTGGACGGGGCTGACGCGGCGCGCATCTTCGACCAGCTCCGGGTGCTGTTCGACCGCGGCCTCCTCGTTCCCCCGGCCGTGGCGGCGTGGCCGCTCGAGAAGAGCGCCGAGGCGTACGAGACGGTGCGCGCCGGGTCCGCCGGGATCAAGCAGGTTCTGCTGCCGATCCCGTAACCACGCATCTCGTCTGTCGTCAGCCGGTGAGGCCGTGCCGCTCGCGGATCAGGTCGACGATCCCGGCCATGATGCCGGTCAGCTCGTAGTCCTTGGGCGTGAACACGCGGGCGATGCCGCGCTCGGTGAGCAGCGCGGCATCGTCCGGCGGGATGATGCCGCCGACGATCACCGGGATGTCGGCGGCGCCCGCGGCGCGCAGGCCGTCGACCACGAGCGGCACGACCTCCAGGTGCGAGCCGGACAGCACGGACAGCCCGACCACGTGCACGCCCTCCTGCACGGCGGCCGCGACGATCTGGTCCGGGGTCAGCCGGATGCCCTGGTAGACCACCTCGAACCCGACGTCGCGGGCCCGGACGGCGACCTGCTCGGCGCCGTTGGAATGCCCGTCCAGGCCCGGCTTCCCGACCAGGATCCGCAGCCGCTCGCCCAGTTCCGCTTCCGTGGCGCGGATCCGGGCGCGCACGCGTTCCAGCTCCGGGTCACCCTTCCCGGCGGCCGCGGCGGCGGAAACACCCGTCGGCGCGCGGTACTCGCCGAACACCTCGCGCAGGGCGCCGGACCACTCGCCGGTGGTCACGCCCGCGCGCGCACAGTCCACAGTGGCCTCGAACAAGTTGTCCGAAGTCGCCGCCTTCTCCTTCAACGCCGCCAAGGAAGCCTCGACAGCGTCGTTGTCGCGGTGCGTCCGCCAGTCCTCGATCGCCGACACCGCGGCCTTTTCGACGGCCGGGTCGATCGTCTCGATCGCCTTCGCGCCCTCGGCCTGCAGCGGCGACGGTTCGGTGGTGTCGAACTTGTTCACGCCGACCAGCACGCGCTCGCCGTTCTCCATCCCCCGCCGGTACTCGGCGAGCGACGTGACCAGCTGCGACTTCATGTACCCGCTCTCGACGGCCGCGACCGCGCCGCCGAGGTCCTGCACCCGCGCGATCTCCTCGCGCGCACCGGACATGATCTCGTCCACTTTGGCCTGAACCACGTGCGAGCCGTCGAAAATGTCCTCGTACTCCAGCAAATCGGTCTCGAACGCGAGCACCTGCTGCATCCGCAACGCCCACTGCTGGTCCCACGGCCGCGGCAGGCCGAGCGCCTCGTTCCACGCCGGCAGCTGGATCGCGCGCGCCCGCGAGCCGCGCGAAAGCGAGACCGCCAGCATCTCCAGCACGATCCGCTGGACGTTGTTCTCCGGCTGCGCCTCGGTGAGCCCCAGCGAGTTCACCTGCACGCCGTAACGCAGGCGCCGCGCCTTCGGGTCCTCGACGCCGTAGCGGTCCCGCGTCAGCTCGTCCCACAACGCCGTGAACGCGCGCATCTTGCACATCTCTTCGACGAACCGCACACCGGCGTTGACGAAGAACGAGATCCGCGCGACCACCTTCGCCATGTCCGACGGCTCCACCTGGCCGGAGTCGCGCACGGCGTCCAGCACGGCGATGGCGGTGCACAGCGCGTACGCGACCTCCTGCGTCGGCGTCGCGCCGGCCTCCTGGAGGTGGTAGCTGCAGATGTTGATCGGGTTCCACTTGGGCACGTGGCGCACGGTCCACGCGATCATGTCGGTGATCAGCCGGAGGCTCGGCCCGGGCGGGAAGATGTACGTGCCGCGGGAGAGGTACTCCTTGATGATGTCGTTCTGCGTGGTCCCGGTGAGCTTCGCGAGCACCTCGTCCACGTCGCGGCCCTCGGCCTCGGCCTGCTCGCGCGCGACCGAGACGTACAGCGCGAGCAGCCACATCGCGGGCGCGTTGATGGTCATCGACGTGTTGGCCTCGGCCAGCGGGATGCCGTCGAACAGGCGCCGCATGTCGCCGATGTGGGAGACGGGCACGCCGACCTTGCCGACCTCGCCGCGCGCGAGCACGTGGTCCGGGTCGTAGCCGGTCTGCGTGGGCAGGTCGAAGGCGACCGAAAGCCCGGTCTGGCCCTTCGCGAGGTTGCGGCGGTACAGCTCGTTGGACGCGGCGGCCGAGGAGTGCCCGGCGTAAGTGCGCATCACCCAGGGCCGATCGCGCTCGTGGTCGGATGGATACGGCACGGGCCACCTCCGGCGTTGGGTGCGCCGATTGTACCCACCGGTAACTTCCGCCGGGCAGTGCAATCGGACACGTAAGGGTGGCAAGGCTCGTGAGTGTTTATGACGGTTCTAACCGTCATAAACACTCACGAGCCCTTGTCGAGGTCGACGACCCCCAGCGGCGGCGCCCCCTGCGCCTCTTCGTCGAGCGTCATCTCCACCGAGTCACGGTGGTCCAGCTCGTGGCGCTTGGTGCCGTAGAGGAACGCGGTGACCTCGTCCAGGTAAGTCGAGGACAGCCGCGCCTTCAGCTTCGACGGCCGTCTCTTCGGCCGCATCTCGTACGCCCCGACGGCGACGAGCAGGAGCGTCATGCCGGGCAGCCCCAGAGCCAGCACTGTCTCCACGGCCGGTGAACGAACGGCGGCACAACGGAGTTCCGAGCGGTTCGCGGGACGAACCCGCACAAGGTGGTCAGCGGGCCCCGCCGGGACTCGGGTGCCGAGGAACCGGACCCGCGTGCTGGGCCCCTTCGATCAGAGCTGCGACCCGTTGCGCGTCCGGGATCGCCCGCAGCTCTGGCAGGAACGGCGCCCAGGCGCCCCGCACCGGCTGGTTCCTCAACCCCCATCGGGTGTACGGCCGGGTGCCGAACAAGATCGTGCCGGTACCGTCCGGCCGCTGCTTGACCTCCGGCCGCCCGAGGTCATTCAGCCGTACCCAGCGGTACTCGGCCGCGGCCGGCCACTGGGCGACGAGGACCAGCCGCACGGTCGTGACCACGTACGTCGTCGCCACAGTCAGCGCGCGGCGGCCCTGCAGCTGATAGATCACCGGCGTCACCATCACGGCCAGGGCCGGGTACCACGCGAAAAACGGCAGCGGCGGCAACCCCGTCGTCTCCGGAACTATGAACGTCGCCAAGAACGCCAGCCCCAGCACCACGAGCACGGTGTGCTCCCAATACCAGCGTGGCTGCCGCACCGGCCGGCCCCGCCAGAGCTCCTGCTCGCCCACTTCCATCGGAAACGCCTGCATGTCGCCCTCCCCAGGTCTCGGGGGATACACGCCGGGCGGTTCGTCCCGGTTGCCGGAGCACTGTGACGAAAATCCGCGAGACGCCGCCCGTCGAGGCCCTTAGGCTGGCAAAACGTGACTTGGAGTGGGTACGGCAGCTACCTGGTGATCGTTGTCCTCATCGTGCTCGCGCCGGGACCGGACACGATGGTGATGCTGAAGAACTCGCTGTCCGGCGGCACGCGCGGCGGGCTGCTGGCGACGTTCGGCATCTTCACCGGCAACGCGGTGCAGGGCACGGCCGCGGCGCTCGGGCTCGGCGTGGTGATCGCGCGGTCCCAGCCGGTGTTCCTCACGCTGAAGTGGCTCGGCGCGGCCTACCTGGTGTTCCTCGGGTTCCAGGCGCTGCGCGGCGCGTGGCGCGGGAACTACGCCACCGTCGAGGAAACCCGGCGCAAGCGCACCAGCGGGTTCCGCCGGTGGCGCGAGGGCTTCCTCTCCAACATCACCAACCCCAAGGTGCTCGTGCTGTACCTGTCCGTCCTGCCGCAGTTCCTCGACCCCGTGCGGACCACGACGTGGGACGCGCTGGTGCTCGCGTACACCGTCGCGGTGCTGGGTTCGCTGTGGCTGATGGTGCTGCTGTTCTTCGTGCACCGGGTGCGAACCTGGCTGGAGCGCCGCAAGGTCCGGCGCGCGCTCGACGGCGTCACCGGCACCGCGCTGCTCGGCTTCGGGGCGGCTCTGGCATTGGAGTCCTGACCGGAGTTACGGTTCGCGCATGACGTGGGGTGTGTACGGCGGATTCCTCGCCATGATGATGCTTCTCGCCGCGGCTCCGGGGCCGGACAGCATGGTGGTGCTGAAAAACGCGCTGTCCGGCGGTGCCAGGGGCGGCGCGTGGGCGTGCTTCGGCATCGCCGTCGCGAACTTCCTGCAGGGCACCGCCGCCGCGCTCGGGCTGGGCGCGGTGATCACCAGTTCGCGGCCGGTGTTCGAGACCGTGAAGTGGCTGGGCGTGGCGTACCTCTGTTACCTCGGCTTCCAAGCTTTGCGCGGCGCCTGGCGCGGGGACTACGAGGCGCTGCACGACGCCCGGCGCCAGCGGCAGACCCCGTTTCGCCGCTGGCGCGAGGGCTTCCTGTCCAACGTGACCAACCCGAAGGTGCTGGTGCTGTACCTCTCGGTGCTGCCCCAGTTCCTCGTCCCCGGCGTCACCACGACCGGCGACGCGCTGCTGCTGGCCTACACCGTCGCCGGCGTCGGCGTGGTGTGGCAGGTGCTGCTGCTCCTGCTCGTCCACCGCGTCCGCGCCTGGCTGGAGCGCCGCCGGGTGCGCCGCACGCTCGACGGCGTCACCGGCACCGTGCTGATCGGCTTCGGCGCCGCGCTTGCCTTGGAGGGCTAGCGGATTTCTTCGTTCGCGAAGGTGCGGAAGTCACGGGCGGGGCGGCCGGTCACGCGCTCGACGGTGTCGGTCACGCGGTCCTCGGACCCTTCGCGGATGGCGTCGTCCATCGCGGCGAGGACAGCCGCGAACTCCGCCGGGATGCCGGCCGCGATGTGGCGCGCCGCGAGCTCGGCCGAGGTGACGGCGCGGTGCGTGACGGGCCGCCCGAGCCGTTCCGCCACGATCGCCGCGGCTTCGGCGTAACTGAGCGCCGACGGGCCGGTGAGCACGTGTTCGGTGTTGTGCGGTTCGGCGTCGGTCAGCGCGCGGACGGCGACGGCGGCGATGTCGGTGGCGTCCACGAACCCGACGCGGGCGTCACCGGTCGCCGTGACGATCGCGCCGTCCCGCGCCGTCTGGCCGACGAGGTGCTCACCGGTGAAGTTCTGCATGAACCACGACGGCCGCAGGACCGCCCAGCCCGGCTGCCTCTGGACGAGCCCGTGCAGCTCGCCGAGGCCGGGGGTGGTGTCGTCTACCGGCGACGAGCTGAGCAGCACGACCCTGGCGTCCGGCGCGGCGGCGAGGAACGGCTCCACCAGCGGCCGCGGCTCGGCGACCCCGATCGGGGCGACCAGGTAGACGGCCCCGACGCCGTCGAGGGCCTCGGCGTGGGTCGCGCGGTCGGCCCAGTCGAACCGGACCTGGCCGGGCCGCGTCGGCCGGCGCGTCGCGGCCCGGGTCGGGACGCCCCGGTCGCGCAGCTGCCGGAGCACTCGGCCGCCGGTGTTCCCGGTCGAGCCGAGCACCAGGACGTCACGCATCCCGGCCCCCGGCGAACGCGGTGAGCAGCTGGTCTGCGCCGCCGAGGACCTCGGCCGCGGCGAGCGGGCTCCAGTAGTCGCGGTAGTGCCGGATCTCGCCGTCGCGGACGGTCAGGACGGCGATGTAGCCGAGCCGGTACGGCTTCCCCGTCGCGACGGCCACCCCGGCGACCTCGAACTCGACGACGGTGACGCCGGCGTCCGCCGTCTCGTGCACGGTCTTCTCGGTGATCTCGCGGATGTCCAGCAGGTCGGGATAGCCGCGCAGGTACTCGGCGATCGCCGCGCGGCCCTCCACCCGGCGCGGGTAACCGGGCGAGGCGAACGGGAATTCGAGCACCCCGTCCTCGGCCCACAGGTTCGCGAACCCGGCCATGTCGTGGGCGAGCAGCCGGTCGAGCGCACGGTCGACGAGAGTCATGGCTCCCCTTCAGAGTCGTCGGGACGGGACTGTATCGTCCCGACTAAAAGGTACCTGAGAGGCAACGGTTCCGTCCACTCGCTCAGCCCGCGGATGATCCGCCGGTGCCCGCGGCTCGGAGCCGGTGTCCTCTCAGGTCACAGAGCGCGGTTACGCGCGGTCCGGCTCGCCGGCCACGCGGTCGATGCGGGCGCCGAGGCGGTTCAGGTTCTCGACGAAGTGCGGGTAGCCGCGGTCGATGTGGAAGACGTCCCAGACCTCGGTGACGCCGTCGGCGCAGAGGCCGGCCAGCACCAGGCCCGCGCCGGCGCGGATGTCGGAGGCCCAGACCGGGGCGCTGGACAGGCGTTCGACACCGCGGACGACGGCGTGGTGGCCGTCCGTGCGGGCGTCGCCGGAGAGGCGGATCATCTCCTCGATGAAACGGAACCGCGCCTCGTAGACGTTCTCCGTGATCATCGACGTGCCCTCGGACACCGCCGAGAGCGCGACCGCGAACGGCTGCAGATCAGTGGCGAAGCCGGGGTACGGCAGCGTCACCCAGTCGACCGCCTGCGGGCGCTCGGGCTGGACGATGCGGAAGCCCTTCTCGTCGAAGGTCGTCACTTCCGCGCCGCCGAGGCGGAGCTTGTCCAGCACCAGGTCCAGGTGATGCGGGTTGACCCCGCGCACGGTCAGGTCGCCGCGCGTCATGGCCGCGGCGAACGCCCAGGTCGCGCCGACGATCCGGTCGCCGATCACCCGGTGCTCGGTCGGCCGGAGCTGCTCGACGCCGTGCACCGTGAGCGTCGACGTGCCGGCGCCCTCGATCCGCGCGCCCATCTCGACCAGCATCTCGCAGATGTTGATGATCTCCGGCTCGCGCGCGGCGTTGTCGATCACCGTGGTGCCCTCGGCCAGCACCGCGGCCATCAGGATGTTCTCGGTCGCGCCGACGCTCGGGAAGTCGAGCCAGATCTGGGCGCCGACAAGCGATTCCGCCTTCGCCACCACGCAGCCGTGCTCGATGGTGCTCGTGGCGCCCAGCTTGCGGAGGCCGTTCTGGTGCATGTCGAGCGGCCGCGAGCCGATCGCGTCACCGCCGGGCAGCGCGACGACGGCCTGCTTCAGCCGGCCGACCAGCGGCCCCAGCACGCAGACGGACGCGCGTAGCTTGCCCATCGCCGGCGAATCCGCGCGGTGCGACAGCTCCGCGGGCGTGGTGATGGTCGCCGTGTCGCCCTCGATCACCACCTCGCAGCCCACGCTGCGCAGGACGTCGCCCATCAACGGGACGTCCAGGATCTGCGGGCAGTTCCGGATGGTGGTCGTGCCCTCGGCCAACAGGGCCGCCGCCATCAGCTTCAGCACGCTGTTCTTGGCTCCGACCACGTCGACCTCGCCGACCAGCCGTGCCCCGCCGTGCACGTCGAAGTGCTCGCTCATGGCCGCCAATCATGCCCTCCGGTCCAGTTTTGCCTTACGCGGGGCCGGTAGAGTCGGGCTCATGGTCGTTCGCATCAATCGCGTCTACACCAAGGTCGGCGACAGCGGCAGCACCGCGCTGGGCGACGGCTCCCGGGTGCCCAAGACCTCGCCGCGCCTCGGCGCGTACGCGGAAACCGACGAGGCCAACTCCGTGATCGGACTGGCCGTCGCGGCCGGCGGCCTCACCGACGAGCTGACCGCCGTGCTGCGGCGCGTGCAGAACGACCTCTTCGACGTCGGCGCCGACCTGTGCCTGCCGATCCAGCAGGACCCGCCGTACGAGCCGCTGCGCATCACCGAGGCGTACCTGGAGCGGCTGGAGGGCTGGTGCGACGAGTTCAACGAGCGGCTGCCGAAGCTCACGTCGTTCATCCTGCCGGGCGGCACCCCCGACGCGGCCTACCTGCACCAGGCCCGCACCGTCACCCGCCGCGCGGAACGCGCCGCCTGGGCGCTGATCGAGGCCGAGCCGGGCACCACGAACCCGATCGCGGCGAAGTACCTGAACCGGCTGTCCGACCTGCTGTTCATCCTCTCCCGGCTGGCCAACCCGGACGGCGACGTCCTGTGGCAGCCGGGCGGCTGAGCGAACTCGCGCCGAACAGCGACACATCCGATCGGCGTGACAAGTACCTAGTCCCCGCCGCCGGGAACGACGTCGAGCCCGTGCAGCGGGTCCGGCACGGCGTCGAGCGCCGCCCTGACCGCAAGCCGATCGCGGAACTCGTCGCGGATGAGCTCAGTCCGGAAGGCGACCTCGAGCACCACACCACGGCCGTGCTCCCGCCAGGCCCACCGCACGGCTCGGTTCGCGATCGCGGCGTCGGTCAAGGCCTCGGCGTGGGCCCGGCGCCACTCGCGCGCCGGGACCGGCCCGTCAAGGACCTCGATGCGCAGCCAAGGATCCGACACCCGCTAGAGCCGATCCTTGGCGGCCCAGTAACGCTTGCGCTCAGCGCGCTCCTCGGCGTCCATGACACCCAGGATAGGCGCGGTTCAGGACGCCCGGGGCAGCCTTCGCCCCGGCGGCGCGGACTCGAGCCAGGACAGGAACCCGGTCAGCGCGCCCGGTCCCATGGCGATCTCGATCGCCTCCTGCGTGGGCGACTCACAGCGCAGGACGGTCGCGCCCTCGGGCACCGCGTAGGCCTCCGTGCCCGACGGGTCCCGCCGGTCGGCGATCTGCATGCTCGCCCGCTGGAAGACGCGGTCCGGGCCGGTGCGCAGGCTCCACACGCGGTACCAGACGAACTCGTCACCCTCGTAGCGGCCGAGGCCGAGGTGCCAGCTGGAGCGGGCCGCGTCCGGACGCCACCGCAGCGCGACGCTGACGCCGCCACCGCGGCGCATCCGGATCCAGCGCTGGCCGTACCAGGCGACCAGCACTGCGAGCACGAGCAGGAGCCCCAGCACCACGATGGCGATCTTCACGGCCCGGCTCCTGCTCGTCGCTCGATCAGACCGACTGACCGGCCGCGCGCAGCTGGGCCGATGCCCTGGCCCGCCCCGCCTCGTCGTCGCCGGTGAGGGCTGCCTTCGCGGCATCCACGTCGATCTCGTCGGAGAGCTCGGCGCTCTCGGCGAGCACGCTCACCCCCGTGCCGGTCACCGACAGGAAACCGCCGTGCACGGCCGCGCAGACCGTTTCGCCGTCGGTCGTGGTCACCTTCACCACGCCACCTTCGACCAGCTGCCCCAGTACCGGCTCGTGGCCGGCCATGATGCCGATCTCACCCTCGGTGGTCTGGGCCACCACGAAGGTGGCGGTACCCGACCAGAGCCGGCGCTCCACGGCCACCAGCTCCACGGACATCTCAGCCACGTAGCACTCCTTCGCTCGGGGTGTCACCACCGAGTGTAATAGGTCAGGCTCCGGTTACGAGAACGGCGGGGGCTGGAGTCCATAATGGACACAGCCCCCGCCGTCCCCGAGGAGTCACTTCTTGGTGATTTCCTTGTACTTCTTCTCGAGGTCTTCGAGGCCACCGATACCCAGGAACGCCTGCTCCGGGTAGTGGTCGAAGTCGCCCTTGGCGATGCGGTCGAACGACTCGATGGTCTCCGACAGCGGCACCGTCGAGCCCGGGATCTGCGTGAACGCCTCCGCGACCAGCATGTTCTGGGAGAGGAAACGCTCGATCCGGCGGGCGCGCTGGACGGTGAGCTTGTCCTCTTCCGAGAGCTCGTCCATGCCGAGGATCGCGATGATGTCCTGCAGTTCCTTGTACTTCTGCAGGATCCGGATGACCTCGGACGCGACCCGGTAGTGGTCCTCGCCGACGATGGCCGGGTCGAGGATCGTCGAGGTCGACGCCAGCGGGTCCACCGCCGGGAAGATGCCCTTCTGGAACACGCCACGCGAGAGCTCCGTGGTGGCGTCCAGGTGGGCGAACGTCGCGGCCGGGGCCGGGTCGGTGTAGTCGTCCGCGGGCACGTAGATCGCCTGCATCGAGGTGATCGAACGGCCACGGGTCGAGGTGATCCGCTCCTGCAGCTGGCCCATCTCGTCCGCCAGCGTCGGCTGGTAGCCCACGGCCGAAGGCATCCGGCCCAGCAGGGTCGAGACCTCGGAGCCGGCCTGGGTGAACCGGAAGATGTTGTCGATGAACAGCAGCACGTCCTGGTTCTGCACATCGCGGAAGTACTCCGCCATGGTCAGCGCGGACAGCGCGACGCGCATACGCGTGCCGGGCGGCTCGTCCATCTGGCCGAACACGAGGGCGGTGTCGTTGATGACGCCGTCCTCGCTCATCTCCAGGAAGAGGTCGTTGCCCTCACGGGTGCGCTCGCCGACGCCGGCGAACACCGAGGTGCCACCGAAGTTCCGGGCGACACGGGTGATCATCTCCTTGATCAGCACCGTCTTGCCCACGCCGGCACCGCCGAACAGGCCGATCTTGCCACCCTGGACGTACGGGGTGAGCAGGTCGACGACCTTCAGGCCGGTCTCCAGCATCTCCGTCTTGCCCTCGAGCTGGTCGAAGGAAGGCGGGTTGCGGTGGATGCCCCAGCGCTCGAGGTCGTCGCCGTAGCCGGGCTCGTCCAGGCACTCGCCGAGCGCGTTGTAGACGTGGCCCTTGACCTTGTCGCCCACCGGGACGGTGATCGGCTTGCCGGTGTCGGTGACCTCGGCGCCGCGGACGAGGCCGTCCTGCGGCTGCAGCGAAATGGTGCGCACGAGGTTGTCACCGAGGTGGCTGGCGACCTCGAGCGTCACGGTCTTGCGCAGCTGCTCGAACTCGATCTCGACCTTGAGCGCGTTGAACTGGTCGGGCACGGAACCGCGCGGGAACTCGACGTCGACGACCGGACCGGTCACCGACACGATGCGCCCCTTGGCGCGCGGGGCTTCAGTACTGGTCATCAGTCATCACTTCCTGCTGCGGTGAGCGCGTTCGCGCCACCGACGATTTCGGAGATCTCCTGGGTGATCTGCGCCTGACGGGCCTGGTTCATCTCCCGCGTCAGGTTTCCCACCAGGTCGTTCGCGTTGTCCGACGCGGCCTTCATCGCGGTGCGCCGGGCTGCCAGCTCCGACGCCGCCGACTCCAGCAGCGCCGAGTAGAGGCGCGTGTTGATGTACTTCGGCAGCAGCGCGGACAGCAGGCGGTCGGCACTCGGCTCGAACTCGTAGCTCGGGAGCAACCCGGGCTGCGGTTCTTCCTCGCTGTACTCGACCTCCAGCGGGGCGACCCGCTTGGCCACCGGGCGCTGCGTCAGCATCGAGACGAACTCGGTGTAGACGACGTGGATCTCGTCGACCCCTTCGATGCCGTCGGCGTTGCCGGTGGCGTCGTCGGTGCCGGAGAGGAACGAGGCCACCAGCGTCTCGGCGGCCTCGACCGCGTTGGCGTAACCCGGCTGGTCGGAGAAGCCCGTCCAGCTGCCGGTCACCGGGCGGCCGCGGAACCGGTAGTAGTTCAGCCCCTTGCTGCCGGTCACGTAGACCTCGGGCTGCTTGCCCTCGTCACGCAGGAGCTTGAGCAGTTCCTCGGTCGCCTTGAGCACGTTGGTGTTGTACCCACCGCACTGGCCCTTGTCGCTGGTGACGACCAGTACCGCGGCGCGCTTCGGGTTCGGGCGCTCGACCAGCAGCGGGTGGTCGAGGTTGGCCGCCGCACCGGCCAGCGCCGAGAGCACCTTGGTGATCTCGTCGGCGTACGGCCGGGAGGCGGCGACCTTCGCCCGCGCCTTGGTGATGCGCGCGGTGGCGATGAGCTCCATCGCCTTGGTGATCTTGCCGATCGATTTGGTCGCCTTGATGCGCGACCTGAGTTCCCGCAGCTGTGCGGCCATGAGCTACCAGCTCACTTCTTCGGCGCGGGCTTGTTGACCTTCACGGTCTCCTGCCCGACCTGGTCGGCGTCCATGGCCTCGGTGTTCGCTTCGGCCAGGTTCTTGCCCTCGGAGGTGGTGAACTCCTTCTTGAACTCGTTCACCGCGTCGACCAGGCTCTCGCGGGCCTCGGGCGAGAACTTGCCCGTGTCGCGGACCGAGCCGAGGATCTCGCCGTGCTTGCGGCGCGCCGAGTCGAGGAACTCGTGGTTGAACCGGCGGACGTCCTCGGTCGGGACCGAGTCGTAGTGCCCGTTCGTGCCCAGGAACACCGTGGCGACCTGCTCCTCGACCGGGACCGGCGAGTACTGCGGCTGCTTGAGCACCTCGTACAGGCGCGCGCCCCGCTCGAGCTGTGCCTTGGAGGCGTCGTCGAGGTCGGAGGCGAACGCGGCGAAGGACTCCAGCTCGCGGTACTGCGACAGGTCGATCCGGAGCGAGCCCGAAACGTCCTTCATCGCCTTGACCTGCGCGGCACCACCCACGCGGGACACCGAGATGCCCACGTCGATGGCCGGGCGCTGGCCGGCGTTGAACAGGTCCGACTGGAAGAAGCACTGGCCGTCGGTGATCGAGATGACGTTCGTCGGGATGTAGGCCGACACGTCGTTGGCCTTGGTCTCGATGATCGGCAGCCCGGTCAGCGAGCCGGCACCCAGCTCGTCCGACAGCTTCGCGCACCGCTCCAGCAGGCGGGAGTGCAAGTAGAAGACGTCGCCGGGGAAGGCCTCGCGGCCCGGCGGGCGGCGCAGCAGCAGCGAGATCGCGCGGTAGGCGTCGGCCTGCTTGGTCAGGTCGTCGAACACGATCAGGACGTGCTGGCCCTCGTACATCCAGTGCTGGCCGATGGCCGAGCCGGTGTAGGGGGCGATCCACTTGAAGCCGGCCGAATCGGAAGCCGGGGCCGCGACGATGGTGGTGTACTCCATCGCGCCCGCGTCCTCGAGCGACTTCTTCACCGCGGCGATCGTGGAGCCCTTCTGGCCGACCGCGACGTAGATGCAGCGAACCTGCTTCTTCGTGTCGCCGGTCTCCCAGTTGGCCTTCTGGTTGATGATCGTGTCGACCGCGACCGCCGTCTTGCCGGTCTTGCGGTCGCCGATGATCAGCTGGCGCTGGCCACGGCCGATCGGCGTCATCGCGTCGATGGCGGTGATGCCGGTCTGCAGCGGCTCGGACACCGGCTGGCGCTCGACCACCGAGGCGGCCTTGAGCTCCAGCGGGCGACGGCCCGTGGTCTCGATCTCGCCGAGCCCGTCGATGGCCTGGCCCAGCGGGTCCACGACCCGGCCGAGGTAGCCGTCGCCGACCGGCACGGACAGGACCTGGCCGGTGCGCTTGACCTGCTGGCCTTCTTCGATGGTCTCGAAGTCACCCAGGATAGCGACACCGATCGAACGCGCGTCGAGGTTCAGCGCCACACCGAGGACGCCGCCCGGGAACTCGAGCAGCTCGTTGGCCATGGCCGAGGGCAGGCCCTCGACGTGGGCGATACCGTCACCGGCGTCGACGACGACGCCGACCTCTTCCCTCTCAACGGAAGGGGCGTAACTCGAGACGTAGTTCTCGATCGCGTGGGCGATCTCGTCCGAGGAGATCGTCAGCTCCGCCATTTCGTTCCCGCTCTCGCTTCTGTTCTGTCCAGTGTGCAAAGTCTGTTGGGCCGGCCGGGCACGCCGGTCAGGCCCGGCTCAGCCGGCCACGCAGGGTGGCGAGCTGTCCGGCCGTGCTGCCGTCGATGACCTCGTCGCCGACCCGGACGACGAGTCCGCCGCCGAGCCGGGGGTCCACCTCGACGTGCAGGGCCATGGACCGGCCGTAGATCCCGTTGAGCTTCGACCCGAGCTGGGTCTGCTGCTCGTCGGTGAGGGCGTTCGCGCTCGTCACATAGGCGACGGAGCGCTGACGCCGTTCCGCGGCCAGCTTGACCAGCTTGTCGAGCCCGATGCCGACGCCACGCCCCTTGGCGCGGCGGACGACCTGCTCGACCAGGGTCTCGGTGACCACGTCGACCTTGTCCGCGAACAGCCCCCGGACCAGCGTCCGCTTGGCTTCGGCGGGGCCGGCCAGGTCCGAGAGCGCGGCCTCCAGCTCCGGGGAGCCGGCCACGATGCGCGCGACCTGGAACAGCTGGGATTCGACGGTGTCGACGTTCCCGGTCTGCTCGGCGGCGGTGAGCAGCGCCGAGCGGCCGACCGACTCGAGCCCGTCGGTCAGCTGACGCGGGCTGGACCAGCGGCTGCCCGCCACGGTGTCGAGCACCTTCAGCGACGGCTCGCTCAGCTTCCCGTCGAACAGGCGACGGACGAGGCCCTGGCGGGCCTCCGGCTCGACCGAAGCGTCGCCGACTGCCCGGCGCAGGCCGATCTCGCGGTCGAGGAGGTCGACGACCGAAAGCAGCTCGTCCCCGACCAAGGCCGGCACTGCGGGGTCGGCGTCGGCCAGTACCTCGCCGAGACGCTTCTCGGCGAGGTCGAGCGCTTCACGGCTCGCAGCATGCAGCGTCATTCTGGTCTACTTCCCCGCTCCGTTAGCGCCGGCGGTTTCCAGCTCCTGCAGGAAGCGGTCGACGGTGCCCCGGCGACGCGCCTCGTCCTCGAGCGACTCGCCGACGATGCGGCTGGCCAGCTCGACCGCGTTGCGGCCCATGTCGGCCCGCAGCTCGGCGACGATCTGCGCCTTCTGGGCCTGCAGCTGGGCCTGCCCCTGCGCGACGATCCGCTGGGACTCGGACTCGGCCTCGGCGCGGAGCTCCGCCTTGATCTGCTCGGCTTCGAGCCGCGCGTCGTCACGGATCTTCGCGGCCTCGGACCGGGCCTCGGCCAGCTGCGCCTTGTACTGCGCCAGCGCTTCTTCGGCCTCGGCCTGGGCGCGCTCGGCCTTCTCGATGCCGCCTTCGATCTTCTGCGCCCGCTCCTCGTACGCGGTCTCGAAACGCGGGACCACGTACTTCTTGAGGATGAACAGCAGAATCAGGAACGCGACGATACCGAGGATCAGCTCCGACCAGTCCGGAATGATCGGGTTGTGGGCCTCGGCCAGCACCACTTCGGTCTTCAGCACAACGTCTCCTTAAGCGAGAAGCAGACGACTCAGGAGGAGGCGATGAAGTAGATGACGATACCGATCAGGGCGAGCACCTCGGTGAGCACGAAGGTCGCGTAACCGATGCCCTGGAGCTTGCTCTGCGCCTCCGGCTGACGGGCGGTGCCGTTGATCACCGCGGCGAAGATCAGGCCCACGCCGATGCCCGGGCCGATCGCGCCAAGGCCGTAACCGATCGCGGCGAGACCCTTGTTCAGGTTCACGGTCGTCTCGGCGGCGGCCTGGGCCAGAAGGATGTTGCTCACGTGCGTTTCCCTTCACTTCGGTCCGCGTACTCACGCGGATCGGGGCTTGTCTTTTCTCAGTGCTCCGCGGCCAGCGCGGCGCCGATGTACCCCGCGGACAGCAGGGCGAAGATGTAGGCCTGCAGCACCTGGATGAAAGCCTCCAGGAAGGTCAGCCCGATCGCGAAGATCCAGGCCACCAGGGAGACCGGCTTCAGCGCGATGCTCGACGTCTCGGTCAGCAGGAAGGTGCCGCCGAGCGTGAACACCGCGAGGATGAGGTGTCCCGCGAACATGGCGGCGAAAACTCGGATGGCGAGTGTGAGCGGGTTGAGGAAGAACTTCTCCGCGAACTCGATCACCGCGAACAGCGGCAGCACCGGGCCCGGCACCCCGGCCGGGGCGAGCTCCTTCTTGAAGTACCCGCCGAGGCCGTGCCGCTTGATCCCCACGTAGTGGTAGACCGGGTACACCACGAGCACCGACAGCGCGACCGGGAAAGCGAACCGCGCCATGGTCGGGAACTGCAGGAAGGGGATGATGCCGTACAGGTTGTTCATCAGGATGAAGGTGAACAACGCGAAAATCATCGGAACGAAGCGCTTGAAGTCTCGTGAGCCGATCTGCTCACGCGCGATGTTGTTCCGGGCGAAGTCATAGATGAACTCGGCGGCGAACTGCCCCTTGGTCGGCACGACCTTGAGCTTGCGGGTCGCCAGCAGGAAGTACGTCGCAATGATGATCACCGAGAGCACGACCAGGAGCATCGGCTTGGTGACAAAGCCGAACAACGGCGGCAACTCGAAGCTTTCCGCACCCGGGGGTGTAAACGTCGCACCCTCGGTCAGTACCAGCGCGCCCACTGGGCTCCTCCCGGTTCTCCCGGCCGGCGTTCACTCCGCCGGGGGAATCGTCACGATCTGGACTTAACGTACCCGACACGCGTCGGGACGCCGGAGGCGGCTTACCCACTGTGCGCCGAAGACGGCTTGCACACGGGGATGTCTCGCGTTAACACTGCCCTGCGGTCTACTTCGGACCTGCAGCGGAAGGCGGAAACCATCGGTCGCCACACTGCTGATCGCGGTTCGTCGTCGGGAGTGTGCGGCCGAGGCCGCCACCCATGAGCGGACCATACCAGCAGGTCAATCAGTGCCGTACAGACGTACTCCTAACCAGCCGAACGGTCGAGGACCTAAGTCCCGGGCCGACCGGGACCGGCGTCCCGAACCGGTCACTTCCCATTCAAGAACCGGTCACTTGCCTTCGGTGATGACGATCGCCGGGAGGTTGGTACGGCGGAAAGCGGCGAACTCCACGGCCGCCGCGACCAGGATGGCCACGATCATGGTGATGCCCAGCGACATCGGGTGCAGCACGGTCACGCCCTTGAGCAGGGTGAGCGCGCCGAAGAGCACGATGACCTTGATGACGTACCCGCCGAGCGCGATGACCATCACGAACATCGGGTCCTGGCCGGCGCTGAACCGCATCATGCCGAGGGTGGACAGCGAGGCGAGCAGCGCCAGCACGCCGCCGACGAGCGAGCCGAGGAATCCGTGCAGTCCGTTGAGGACGCTGAACAGCACGATGCAGACCAGCACGGCGGGCGGGGTCACCAGCAGCGACGCCCGGGTCATCGCCCGTGCGGCCTTCCGCACCGGTGCGGCGTGCGGGTTCTCCTGCGCGGTGGTCTCGGTGTCGCTCACAACTGGCTCCCTGCTCGGTTCGACCCGCCAGTATAGAGGTGGTCCCGGACCAGGTCCGGCCCGGTGCTACACGCTCGGGCGGTGACGCGCGCGCAGCCTCGGGACGATCGAAACCAGCACGGCCGCCGCCAGTGCCAGGCCGATCACCCAGAACTTCACCGAGCCGTCGAACAGCGTCAGCGAAACCGCGCCGAACGCCAGGATCCCGGCCCACAAGTAGATGAGCAGCACCGCGCGGCGCTGCGAGTGGCCGATCTCCAGCAGCCGGTGGTGCAGGTGCATCTTGTCCGCCGCGAACGGGCTCTCGCCGCGGCGGGTGCGGCGGATCACGGCCATGATCAGGTCCAGCAAGGGCACGAAGAGCACCGCGACGACCACGACGAGTGGCGAAAGCAGGGCCAGCGCGTCCGAAGCGCTGAAGTGCGTGTAGTTCACCCGGCCGCTGGCGGACGTCGTCGCGCCGGCGAGCACCAGCCCGATCATCATCGATCCCGAGTCGCCCATGAATATCTTGGCGGGCTGGAAGTTGTACGGCAGGAAGCCGAGACAGGCCCCGGCGAGCGTGGCCGCGATCAGCGCCGGCGGGTACGAGCCGAAGTCGCCGCCCGAGCTGTCGAGCAGGCCGAGGGAGAACGCGCAGACGGCCGAGGCGGCGATGAAGCCGAGGCCGCCCGCGAGCCCGTCGAGGCCGTCCACGAAGTTCATCGCGTTGACCATCACCACGACCAGCAGCACGGTCAGCAGCGCGCCCTGGTTCTTGTCCAGCACCAGCACGGAGCCGAACGAGTCGCCCTGGCCGCCCCACGGCACCCAGAACGACACCCACTGCACGCCGAAGATGACCAGGATCCCGGCGCACATCACCTGCCCGGCGAGCTTCGTCCAGGCGTCCAGCTCGAACCGGTCGTCCAGCGCGCCGATGAGCGAGATGACGCCGGCCGCGAGCAGCACGCCGACCGAGTCGAGCGAGACGTCGAAACCGTGGCTGAGCGCGGGCAGCTGGTGCGCGAGCCCCATCGCCGCGGCGACCCCGAGGTAGATGCCGATCCCGCCCATGCGCGGGATCGGCGTCACGTGGACGTCGCGGGCGCGCGGGTTGGCGATCGCGCCGATGCGGATCGCGACACGGCGGACGACGCCGGTGAGCAGGAACGTCACAGCCGTCGCGGTGAGCGCGACGAGGAGGTACTCCCGGATCGGGAGAAGTCCTTGCACAGGGGGCATGACCGCGTCACGCCTGCCGGGGGGTCCGAGTCACCGCGTCACGCTACCGCGACCGTGAGACAGCGTTGTAAACGACTGTCACCGGGTCGCTGCGGCGGGCCGGGCGGACCACTGTGGACTCCCCCGCTCAGGCGAGCGACTCGACGGCGATGCCCATCACCTCGGCGATCGCGGCCCGCGTGACCGCGCCCTCGCGCAGCACCACGGGGGTGTCGCCGGTGAGGTCCACGATCGACGACGCGACCGGCTCGCCGCTCGAACCGCCGTCGAGGTACACCGCCACGGAGTCGCCGAGCTGGTCCTGCGCCTCGGCGGCGGTGGCCGCGGGCGGGCGACCGGAGACGTTCGCGCTCGACACGGCCATCGGGCCGACGTCGCGCAGCAGCTCCAGCGCGACCGGGTGCAGCGGCATGCGCAGCATCACCGTGCCGCGCGACTGCCCGAGGTCCCACTGCAGGCTCGGCGCGTGCGGCAGCACGATGGACAGGTCGCCGGGCCAGAACGCCTCGATCAGCGCGCGCGCCTGCGGCGGCACGCCGAGCACCAGACCGTCCACAGTGGACCATGAGCCGACGAGCACGCCGACCGGCATGTCCGGGCCGCGGTTCTTGGCCCGCAGCAGCGCCTGCACGGCGCCCGCGTCGAAGGCGTCCGCGCCGATCCCGTAAACGGTGTCGGTGGGCAGGACGACCAGCCGGCTGGACCGTACGGCGGCGGCCGCGGCGGCCAGCCCTTCGGCCCGGGACTCGCGCTTGCTGCAGTCGTACACCGTGCTCATGCCGCGAAGCCTAGCCCGCCCTCCGGAGCGCCCCAATGTGGCGTTGGTTGCGTTGAACGCACCCAATGTGGCGTTCGGTGCGTTCAACGCACCGAACGCCACATTGGGGCGCATTCGGCGACCAGGGCGGCTCAGAAGCCGATCGCGGCGCAGGTCGCGGTGCTCGTGCGGGACGGATCGGCGACCGAGGTCGCGGTGAGCCTGACCTGCGCGGTGTAGGCCGCGCCCGGAGCCCGTTTCGCGTAGGCCCGCACCGGGGCCGCCTTGCCGAACTTCGCCGTCGTCAGCTCGTTGGGCAGGCGGACCTCCCAGCCCTTCGCGTCGGTGCTGACGCTCAGCCGGTAGGTGTCGGAGTCGTACGGGGCCTTCGCACCGCGCGCCGAACCCGTGTTGAACAGGCGGAAGTCGCACGTCGCGAGCCCGCCGTCGGTGACCGCGGGCAGGGCGGGCAGCAGCGCCGCACCGCGCGTCTGCGGCCCCGCGCCGTCGAGCGAAGCGACCGTGACGGTGTAGGACAGGATCCCGCTGCCGTCCCGTTTGACGTCGGTGACGAAGAAGTGCAGCCGGTTCGCCTCGTCGGTGTACTCGTACGCGCCGGACGCGCCGGTGCCCGCCTTGAACGCGGCGTCGTTGAGCTGCCGGTAGTCGCCGACGGTGGCCTTCACCGGCGTGCCGTCCGGCTTCACGTAGTCGGTGAGGCCGATGTCCTGCGGATTGGCGTCGACGATCCACTCGAACGGCGCGTCGTCGCGGTTCTTGGTCTTGGCCAGCAGCACGCCGGAGTCGGGCGCGAAGGAGTCCGAGCCCATCCGGTCGACGACCTCGACGGTGTAGTTGTCGTAACCGCCGCCGTCGCACAGCGGGTCGGTGTCGCCGTCGCACTTCGGCGATTTGTCGCCGCCCGGCAACGCGATGGTGATGCCGGTGTACGCGCCGGGCTCCGGCGCCGCCTCGCGCGCGGTCACCCGCGCCGTGACGGGGCCGGTCTTCGCCAGCTGGTCGCGATCGAGCCGCAGCACGTCGGCGGGGTCGACGATGCCGAGCTTGAGCTTGTTGCGCAGCATGTGGTGCGCGCCCATGGAGCCGCCCTCGGTGGCCGGGATCTGCCAGCGCGTGTGCGGTCCGCCGGGCCCGTTGAAACTGCCGCGGGACAGCATCTCCCACGGGCCGGTGTAACTGCGCTGGGGCGGGTCGCCGAACGGGTTGTTGTAGTTGTCGCCGATGCCGAGGATGTGGCTGAACTCGTGCGCGTAGACCGCCTGCCCGGAGCTCTCGGCCTGGGTGGAGGAGCCGTTCTGCGCGTTGGGCCAGATGCTCGCGGCCGAGGCCCACGAGGTCCACGGCACGTACCGGGTGTCCGCCCAGTTGGGCAGGGTCTCGTCGCCGGGCGGGCCGAACTCGTCCGGCACGGCTTCCTTGGTACCGAACTTCATCTCGCCGAACTCCTGCCAGGTCGAGCTTTCGTCCTGGCCCGCGGAGAGGAAGAAGACGAAGTCGAACTGGTCGGCCACGGGGCCGACGTCGGCGCGCCACGCGGCCGCCGCGTCCGTGCGGAGGTTCCGATTGCAGTTCGCGCCCTTCGGGCAGGCGCCCTGCTGGAACTCCATGCCGTACTCGAAGGACTTGCCGGGCATCCGGTACGGGCCGAACGCGGTCAGGTCGACGCCGAGGCGGCCGCCGGAGTCCTCCATCCAGTACTCGTTGATGGTGTGGCCGTGGTTCAGGGCCTCGGGCTTGTTGAGGAAGTCCTGGTAGTACTTCGCGACGCCGTCGCGCGGGAGGTCGTGGGCGCTCGGGCCGGGGTTGCCGAACACGGTCGAGTGCGGCGCCTTCGTGACGACGAAGTCCTGGTCGGGGTAGTCGGTGAGCACGACGGCGCCCTTGAACGTGCGCTGGGTCGGCTTCAGCGCCGGGTCGGCCCAGTCGGTGCCGGGGATCTTGCGGTAGTCGTCCCAGGTCATGGCGGCCTGGTCGGTCCAGCGCGAGGCGTCGATGGGGGCGGGCCAGCCGCGCGTGAGCGGGTCGGCCGACGCGGTGCCGGCGGCCAGCCCCGGCAGCAACGCCGCGGCGACCAGGACGGCAAGGGCCCTGCTCGCGTTTCTCGTGCGTCGGTAGGAGAGTTTCATCCACGCTCCTTCACGAACTTCCGGCCGCCTCGGGGAGGGCGGCCCGAAGATCGACCGTAGGGCCGGTAGTTAGGGCTGCGAACGAAATCCACCCCCATGCCTCACGACGAAAGTCGGGCGCGGGGGTGATTAGCGGGCAAAAGCACTACCGGCCGAACGCGCCGCCTTCGACGAGGATGAGCAGGCCGATGCCGATCAGGACAACCGGGAGCAGGATGTGCCCCCACCGCGACAGGGCCTTCGCAATGGCCGCCCGGGTGGCGAAGAACCGGCCCGCCACCAGCCAGACGGCCACCAGGACGAGGAACACGGCCACGTACCCGGTCATGCCGCCGACGCCCGCGGTGGCGAAGACCGGCACGTAAACGCCGATGTTGTCGCCACCGTTGGCGAAGGTGACCGCGGCGACCTCGAGGATCTTCGGGCCGCGGCCCTCGCCCGCCTTGTCCTCGCCGGGGTCGTCGCGGCGCCGCCACGCCTGCACCGCGGCCTTGATACCGAGCGCGAGCGGCAGCAGCCCGAGGTACGGGATGGCCCCCTCCGGCAGGAACGTCGCGCCGAACGCCGCGGCCACGGAGACGGCGAGGATGACCAGGAAGCCGAGGTACTGGCCGAGGGCGACGGCACGCGCCGCCCCACGGTGCCCGGCGCCCTGGGCGAAGAACAGCGCCAGGATCACGATGTCGTCGATGTTGGTGACGGCGAACAGGCCCATCGCCTGGTCGAGGACGCCGAAGCTCACGACCGGACCGCAGGCCGGTCGGGCATCACCAAGTACCCGGGCACGACCTGCTGTGCCACCGCCTCAGCCGAGGCGGCGAGCCGTCACGAAGCGGGCGCGGCCGGTGTAGTCGTTGTGGTCCTCGACGCCGGTCAGGACGCGGCGCGCGCGGACCAGGGCCGGGGCGGCCGAGCCGTGCGTGTCGTCGTGCTCGATGGCCAGGCCGCCGCCCGGGCGCAGGAGGCGGGCGCCCGCGGCGACGGCGTGGCGGATGATCGCCAGGCCGCTCTCCTCCGCGAACACCGCGCGCGCCGGGTCGTGCTCGGCGACCTCCGGCGGCACGTAGGTGCCCTCGGGCACGTACGGCGGGTTGCACAGCACCAGGTCGACGAGCCCGTCCAGCTCGGCGAACATGGTCGGGTCGGTGATGTCGCCGGAGTACAGGCGGATCGGGGTGTTGCCGGCGTCGGAGTGGACGTCCGCGTTGTGGCGGGCCCACGCGAGCGCCTGCGCGTCCACGTCGACCGCGTAGACCACGGCGTCCGGGCGCTCGTGTGCCAGCGCCAGCGCCAGCGCGGCCGAGCCCGTGCACAGGTCGACCACCACCGGGTACTCGCGCCCCTGCAGGAACTTCAGCCCCCACTCCAGCAGCAGCTCGGTCTCCGGCCGCGGGACGAACACCCCCGCGCCGACGTTCACCGTGACGTTGCCCAGCGCCGCCCAGCCGGTGAGGTACTGCAGCGGGATGCGCTTGGCCCGCTGCGCGACCAGCTGGCCGATCGCCTCGATCACCGGCGGGTCGACCAGCGGCACCATCGGCAGCCTGCCCCGTTCGACGCCGAGGACGTGCGCGGCGATGAGGTCCGCGTCCGACCGCGGGGACTCCACGCCGGCCTCGGTGAGGATCCGGGTCGCCTCCATGATGGCCAGGCGCAGCGGCTGCCGATTCACTGGTCGTCCTTCACATCGTCAAGCCTGACACAGCAGGGGGAATTCCCAGGGTATCGACACCGCGCCCAGGACGGTCACGCCTGGCCGGACAAGTACCTGGCGAGCGAGCCCCGCTGCCGGCGCATCGCGTCGATCCGCTCGTCCATCGCGGCCAGCTCGCCGTGCAGCAGCGAGACCAGCTGCGGGCACGGGTCGAGCCGCGCCTCCGGGCCGTCGACGCAGCCCAGCGCCCCCGCGATCACCTCCGTCGTCAGCCCGGCCGCGAGCAGGCGCCGGATCTGGCAGACGCGGACCAAGGCGTCCTCGCCGTACACGCGGTAGCCGTTGCTGTTGCGCGTGGACGGCAACAGCCCCTGCTCGCCGTAGTAACGCAGCAGCCGCGGGCTCACTTCCGTCCGCCTCGACAACTCACCGATCAGCACACGACCCCCAAGACTTGACCTTCACACCGATGTCAGCACTTAACGTCGCGGGCATGAGCAAACATTTCGCAGCCGTGGTGCGCGGCTCCGGCCCCGGGCTGCTGCTGGCCCACGGCGGTGGCGGCGGCGTGGAGGGCAACTTCGGGGGCATCCTCGACGAGCTGGCCCGCACCCGCACCGTCGTCGGCCCCGACTACCCCGGCTCCGGCGCCACACCGCGGTCGACGGTCCCCCTGGTCCTGGACGAGGTGGCCGACGAGCTCGTCGCCACGGCCGCGGCCGCCGGGGTCGAGCGGTTCGCGATCCTCGGCTACTCGCTGGGCACGGCGGTCGCGGTGCGCGCGGCGACCCGGCACCCGTCGCGGGTCACCGGCCTGGTCCTGACGTCCGGCTTCGCCCGGATGGACAACCGCATGCGCCTGGCCGTGGACGTCTGGAAGTCCCTGCTCGGCGGCGACCGCGAGCTGCTCGCCCGGTACCTGATGCTGGCGGGCACGGGGGTCAAGCACCTGGCCACGCTCACCCCGGACGAGCTGGAGACGGCGGTGAAGGAGCTGGCCGCGTTCGTGCCCGAGGGCAGTCCCGAGCAGGTCGCGCTGGTCGAGTCGGTGGACACCCGGGCCGAGCTGGCCGGGATCGCGGTGCCCACGCTGGTGATCGCGACCAGCCTCGACGGCCTCGCCTCCCCCACGCTTTCGCGCGAGCTGGCGGACGGCATCCCCGGCGCGAAGCTGGTCGAGATCGAGGCGGGGCACAACATCGGCGTCGAGGCCCGCGACGAGTGGCTCGCGGCGATCGGCCCGTTCCTGGCGGAGGTGGCGTGATGGTGGACCTGCAACTGCTGCTGCCCAACGAGGCCCCGGACCTCGACCCCCGGCAGTTCGCCGAGCTCTCCCGGCTCGCCGAGGAGCTGGGTTACGAGTCGGTGTGGCTGCCCGACCACATCCTGCCGCCCGGGCCGTTCGGCGAGGTCTACGGCGGCACGTACGAACCGCTGGTGACGCTCGCGTACGTCGCCGCGGCCACCGAGCGGATCGGGCTGGGGACGTCGGTGCTGATCCTGCCGCTGCGGGAGCCGTACGTGCTGGCCAAGCAGGTGGCGACGCTGTCGCGGCTGTCCGGCGGGCGGCTGGTCCTCGGTGTCGGCGTGGGCTGGAACGCCGAGGAGTTCGCCGAGGTCGGCGCAGACTTCGCCGGTCGTGGCCAGCGCACGGACGAGACGCTGGCCCTGCTGGAGCGCCTGTTCACCACGGGCCGCGGCCCGTCGGGCGGTTATTTCGAGCCGCAGCCGGGCGCGCGCGTGCCGATCCTGGTCGGCGGCAATTCGACGGTCGCCCTGCGCCGGGCCGCCCGCGCCGGGGACGCGTGGCTCAGCGCGGGCCTGGACCCGGCGGCTTTCGCCGAGCGTGCCCGGACGCTGGCCGGCCTCGCCACGGAGCGACCGGTGCGGCCCATGGCCCGGATGGAGTGGTCCGGCGATCAAGCGGACCTCGACCGCGCGGTGGCGGACTACCACGCATACGCGGCCGCCGGTGCCGCTGCCGTAGCCGTGCACTTCGGACCGGACGCCGGGTACGAGGACCGGATGCGCGCCTTCGCGGCCGCCGTCCGCTGACCGGGCGCCGGTTCGCGGAAAAGGGCCCCGCTCCAGGTCATCGGTGATCGCCCACCGTCATCTCCTAGAATCGGCCGGTGCGATCCAAGGAACTGCGCTTCGGCCTGACGGTCTTCGTCGCCTCGTTGGCGCTGCTGCTGGTGCGGTTCCTGGTCCCGCGTCCGATCGGCATGGCGGACAACGGCGACGGGTGGCGGCTGCTCTGCGGCCTCGGCGGCAAGCAGCTCGACCGCCCGTCCGAGGGCTGGGTGCGCTTCAGCTACGGCCAGGGCGTGCCCTGCACCAGCGACTACGTCTCCAGCCAGAGCTGGCTCGACTGGCTGGCCAACAAGGCCGGCACGCTGCTCGGCTCCACCGGCATCCTCAACCTGCTCGTGCTGGGGGTGATCACCTGCGTGCTGGTCGCCGCCGCGATCACGGCCACGGTGCTCGGGCTGGAGCTGACCGGGCGGTACCGCTGGATCGCCACCGCGCTGCTGCTGCTCGTGATGGGCGACTCCGCGTTCTTCGGCTACTTCGCGTCCACGCTCAGCGAGGGTGCGGCGTTCCTCGGCATCCTGCTGATCGCCGGCGGGCTGGTGCTCATGCACCGCAAGCACTTGCGGTACGCGGGCGCCGTCGTCACCGTCCTCGGTGGACTGATCGGGATCAACGCGAAGTCGCAGACGTTGTTGCTCATCCCGCTTTTCGTCATCGCCGTGCTGATGGCCCGGCCGGCCGGCACGCGTGGCCGGGCCCGCTGGGCACTGCCGCTGGCGGTGCTCGCGATCGTCGGCGCCGGCACGTTCGGCATGCAGTCGCACGGCGACCCGGCCAACGCGGAATACCGCGAGGCCAACATGTACAACGCCGTCTTCGACTCCATTGTGGACGGCAAGCACGACACGAACGCCGACCTCGCCGCCCTCGGGCTGCCGCCGTCGTTCGCGCAGTACATCGGCACCGGCTGGTGGAGCCCGGGCGCGGCCTGGCACGACCCGCTGTACCCGCGCTACCGCGACCAGATCAGCCGCCGCAACATCGCGCACTACTACGCGACGCACCCCGTGCGCGTGGCCCAGATCCTGCAGCAGGGCGGGGTCGACACGCTCACCGCGCGCCCGGACAACCTCGGCAGCTTCGGCGAGCTGTCCGGCGAACCGAGGCTGTCGAAGGAATATCGCGTGCCGGTGTTCTCCGGCCTGGCCGCGCTGGCCGCCCCGCTCGGGCTTTTCGTGCTGATCCCGGTCTGGCTGCTCACGGGCTGGGCCGGCGTCCGCGCCTTCCGCCGCCATGAACACGGCCGTGAATACGGGATCGTGCTGTTCCTGCTGCTGTTCTTCTCCGTCGGCCAGCTCGGGCTGTCCGCGCTCGGCGAGGGCGTGGAGGGTGTGAAGCATCAGCTACTCACGCTGTTCCCGACCGTGCTGGCCGTGGTCTTCGCCGGGATCAGCCTGCTGCCGCGCCCCGGGAAGCCCGAGGCCGAGCCGGCCGCGACGGACAGCGAGCCGGTGACGGAGACGATGGAAGCGGTCCGCTAACGCGCTGAGCCGGAAATTCGCGAGCCTCTTGGCCTCGCGCCGGGGACCGGTCCCCGGTGGTGGGTTCTAACGTGCCGCCGAGGCACATCCGCACGGTGTCCTCGCCGACCGGTTTTCTGCGCGAAGGGAGCGTTCATGTTCGGGAGTTCAGCCGCCGTGGCGGCCGTCAGCGTAGTACGGCAGCGAGGCGCCCTCGGCCAGCGTGAAAGCGTGCAGGCAGTACAGCAGCTACCCGCTGACCGGCACCAGCACGGCGACCCAGGCCGTCGTTGTCATCCACGGCACCGGCCGTAATGCCGCGAGCTACTTCGACCGGACGGTCGAGGCGCCCACGACGCGGGCGCGGACTCCACGACCGAGATCGTCGCGCCGCACTTCCAGACCTCGAAGGACGATCCCGCGGACGGCGACGTGTCGTGGACCAACGGCGACGAGACGTCGTGGAAAGACGGGGGCGATTCGGTTTCCCCCGCCGGCATCAGCTCTTTCACCGTGGTGGACGAGATACTGGCCGGGCTCGCGGACAAGCAGCACTTCCCGGACCTGACCCGGATCACCCTGATCGGGCATTCCGCCGGCGGCCAGTTCATCCAGCGTTACGCGGTGGCCGGCGCCGCGCCGGCGAAGCTGCCGGGTGTGTCGTTCCATTACGTCACCGCGAATCCGTCGTCGTACCTGTACTTCACGCCGGACCGGCCGGTCGGCCAGGGGCTGCCCGGTTCGTGCCCGGAATCGGCCGGCTCACCGGCGAGCAGCTGGCCGGCCAGTACGCGAACCGCAAAGTGACCTACCTGCTCGGCGGTGACGACGTCCATCAGGACCACGGGATCGACCAGTCCTGCTCCTCGGCCACGACAGCGGCGCCATGTTCGATTCGGCCCAAGGCCGGGCCACGATCTTCGGCTGAGCGTGCCGACATGCCGTGCGGGCATGACGGATTGCCGATCCGGTCTTGGACGCCGTCGCCGTCCGGGATTTGACTTGGGGCATGGGAAAATACGACGGAAAGCGCGCCCTCGTCACCGGCGGCAGCAGCGGGATCGGCCTGTCGATCGCCCGTCTGCTGTCGGCCGGGGGCGCTCGGGTGATGGTCACGGGCCGCACGGAAGCCACGCTCGAAACGGCGAGTGAAGAGGGGCTGATCGCGGTCCGCAGCGACGCCACCTCAAAAGCCGACATCGACGCGCTGGCGGGGAAGGTCGAGGCGGCGCTCGGTCGGCTGGACGCGGTGTTCCTGAACGCGGGCACCACCAGCCTGGTGTCGTTCGAGGCGATGACCGAGCAGACGTACGACGACATCTTCGCGGCCAACACCAAGGGGCCCTACTTCACCTTGCAGCGGCTGCTTCCGCTGCTCGCCGAAGGTAGCGGCGTGGTGCTGACCACCTCGATCTCGAACGAGCTGGGGCAGCCGGACCACACCGTCTACTCGGCGAGCAAGGCGGCCCTCCGGTCGATGGCGCGAACCTGGGCCCGCGAACTGCTGCCGCGCGGCATACGGGTCAATGCGGTGCGCCCGGGGCCGACGGACACCGGCATTCTGCACAAGCGACTGCCCGCCGAGGTGGCGGACGAAATGCTGGCCGGTTTCGCCGCCCAGATCCCGATGCAGCGGCTGGGAAAGCCGGAGGAGGTCGCGCGGGCCGCCCTGTTCCTGGCCTTCGACGCCACCTACACCACCGGCGCCGAATTCACGGTGGACGGCGGCGGCACCCAGCTGTGACGCAGCGGGCCGTCTCAGCCGGACTGTGAAGCCAGCCGCTCCTCGCGGTCGGCGGTGGCCAGCGCGTCGAGCACGCCGTTGAGGTCACCGTCGAGGACCTGGTCGAGGTTGTAGGCCTTGTAGTTCACCCGGTGGTCGGAGATGCGGTTCTCCGGGAAGTTGTACGTGCGCACGCGCTCCGAGCGGTCGACCGTGCGGACCTGGGAACGCCGGGCGTCGGACGCCTTCGCGGCGGCCTCCTCCTCGGCGATGGCCTGCAGCCGCGCCTGGAGCACCTGCAGCGCGCGGGCGCGGTTCTGGATCTGCGACTTCTCGTTCTGGCAGGACACCACGATGCCGGTCGGCAGGTGCGTGATCCGCACGGCCGAGTCGGTGGTGTTCACGCTCTGGCCGCCGGGGCCGGACGAGCGGAAGACGTCGATGCGCAGTTCGTTCGGGTCGATCTCGACCTCGACCTCCTCGGGCTCCGGGTAGATCAGCACCCCGGAGGCGGAGGTGTGGATGCGGCCCTGCGACTCGGTCGCAGGCACCCGCTGCACGCGGTGCACACCGCCCTCGAACTTCAGCCGCGACCAGACACCGTCGACGTCGGCCGACTTGCTCTTGATCGACAGCGTGACGTCCTTGTAGCCGCCGAGGTCGGAGTCGGTGGAGTCGAGCACCTCGGCCTTCCAGCCATGCCGCTCGGCGTAGCGCAGGTACATCCGCAGCAGGTCGCCGGCGAACAGCGCGGACTCCTCGCCGCCCTCGCCGGACTTGATCTCCATCACCACGTCGGAGCCGTCGTACGGGTCGCGCGGCAGGAGCAGCTCGGTGAGCCGGGACTCGAGGTCCGGGATCTTCGCGGCCAGCTCGGCGGCTTCTTCGGCGAAGGACGAGTCCTCGGCCGCCAGCTCACGGGCGGCGGACAGGTCGTCCCGCGTCTCGTCGAGCTCACGCACCGCGCGGACGACCGGGCCCAGCTCGGCGTAGCGGCGGCCCAGCTTGCGGGCCCGGGCCTGGTCGGTGTGCACGGCCGGATCCGCCAGCTGCTCTTCGAGCTGGGCGTGCTCTTCGAGCAGACCCTTGAGCGACGTCGAATCCACGTGTGCCTCTTTCCCGGCCTCGAAAACAAGCTGTAACAGGACAAAAAACGGCGCCCACCCGAGCATGCGGGTGGGCGCCGTTGACCAAGCTACTTGGCGTCGGTCTTCTGCCGCTTGCCGTAGCGCTTCTCGAACCGCGCGACCCGGCCACCGGTGTCCATGATCTTCTGCTTGCCGGTGTAGAACGGGTGGCAGTTCGAACAGATCTCGACGTGGATCTCGCCCGAGTCCTTGGTGCTGCGGGTGGTGAAGCTGTTCCCGCAGTTGCAAGTGACCTGGGTGGTCACGTATTCGGGGTGAATACCGCTCTTCATGGTGTCCTCTCTCGTTGGCCCCGGGTCCCCGGAGATGGGGTGAACCGGTGCCGGACTTCAGCGGGTCATTCTGCCAGACGGGCTGACAGCTGCTTCAACACACCCCGGTGACCTGGTATTCCACGCCCCGGCGACCAGCGGTTGAGCCCTCAACCAGCATCCGATTGTACGAATCTTGTACCTGCTGGCGCGATGCTCGCCGGGTTCGTGAATTACCCACAGGTAGGAGGTTCAGCATGCGCACGACCGACCTGCTCTCCCGGGTGGCGAAGCCCGCGGCCGTGGCCGCGCTGGTCGCCGCCGCGGTGATCGCCGCCCCGGCCGCGAACGCGAGCACCGGGATCACGGCCGCCGACGTCCACCCCGCCGCCGCCACGTTCACCGAACTGCCCTCCAGCACGGTGAGCGTCGACAGCGCCGGTGACGGCACCGCCGCCGGCGCCGTCGCCTGGTACAAGGCGCACATGGGCAGCACCGGCTGGCAGAGCTACTGCGAGAAGGCCGCCGAGAACGCCTACGGCACCACCGGCGTCTGGGCCTCGGCGAACGCGCACTGGAACGGCGCGAGCCCGAAGCACACCAGCGGCACCCCGCCGCTCGGCTCGTTCGTGTACTGGAACATCAGCGCGTACGGCCACGTCGGCATCGCCGACGGCAGCGGCGGCTTCTACGCCACCAGCGTGAACGGCGCGATCGGCCACGGCAGCGCGACCAGTTACTTCTCCAACTACCGCGGCTGGACCCCCGCCGCCGTCCCGCACCAGTAGGCCAAACGCCGTTAAGGCCTCCTTACCCGCGTGGAACGCGGGTAAGGAGGCCTTAACGGATTGCGGGGAACGATCAGTCGTCGTCGTTCGAGCCGAGGGCCGTCTTCGAGACCTGCATGAGGAACTCGATGTTGGTCTTCGTCTTGCGCAGACGCGAGATCAGCAGGTCGATGGCCTGCTGGGAGTCCAGCGCGTGCAGCACGCGGTGCAGCTTGTGCGTGACCGCGAGCTCGTCCGGCGAGAGGAGCAGGTCCTCCTTGCGGGTCCCGGACGGGTTGACGTCGACGGCCGGGAACACGCGCCGCTCGGAGATCTTCCGGTCCAGCTTGAGCTCGGCGTTGCCGGTGCCCTTGAACTCCTCGAAGATCACCGTGTCCATCGTGGAGCCCGTCTCCACCATCGCCGTGGCGAAGATGGTGAGCGAGCCGCCGTTCTCGATGTTGCGCGCCGCGCCCAGGAACCGCTTCGGCGGGTACAGCGCGGTCGAGTCGACACCACCGGACAGGATCCGGCCGGACGCCGGGGCCGCCAGGTTGTAGGCCCGGCCCAGGCGGGTGATCGAGTCGAGCAGCACGACGACGTCGTGGCCCATCTCGACGAGCCGCTTGGCCCGCTCGATCGACAGCTCCGCGACGGAGGTGTGGTCGGACGGCGGGCGGTCGAAGGTGGAGGCGATGACCTCGCCCTTCACCGACCGCTGCATGTCGGTGACCTCTTCCGGACGCTCGTCCACGAGCACGACCATCAGGTGGCACTCGGGGTTGTTCGTCGCGATCGCGTTGGCGATGTCCTGCATGATCGTGGTCTTACCGGCCTTCGGCGGCGACACGATCAGGGCGCGCTGCCCCTTGCCGACCGGCATGATCAGGTCGATCACGCGGGTGGTCAGCTTGTGCGACTCGGTCTCCAGGCGCAGCCGCTCGTTCGGGTACAGCGGCGTCAGCTTGGTGAAGTCCGGGCGGCGCTTGGACTCGTCCGGGTCCAGCCCGTTGATCGAGTCGACGCGCACCAGCGGGTTGAACTTCTGCCGCTGCTGCTCGCCGTCGCGCGGCTGGCGCACGACACCGGTGATGGCGTCACCGCGGCGCAGGCCGTACTTGCGGACCAGCGAAAGCGAGACGTACACGTCGTTCGGCCCGGCGAGGTAGCCCGAGGTGCGGACGAACGCGTAGTTGTCCAGCACGTCCAGGATGCCCGCGACGGGCAGCAGGACGTCGTCGTCGCGGATCTCGGTGTCCGGCGAGCCGGTCTCGCGCTGGCCGCCCCCGGTGCCCCGGCGGCGACGGTCGCGGAAGCGACGGCCACGACGGCCGCCTTCCTCGTCGTCGTCCCCGGCCTGCTGGCGGTTGTCCTGCTGGCCGCGGTTGCCGCTGTCCTGCTGGTTGTTCCGCTGCCGGTTGTCCTGGCCGCCCCGGTTGTCCCGGTTGCCCTGCCGGTCGCCACGGTCGCCACGGTCGCCGCGCTGGTTGTCGCGGTCGCCACGCTGGTTGCCGTTCTCACGCTCGGCCCGGTCACCACGGTCAGCCCGGTCACCGCGGTCGGCGCGCTGGTTGCCACCGTCGCGCTCGGCACGGTCGCCGCGCTGCTGGTTGCCGCCATCGCGTTCACCACGCTGGCCGCCGTCACGCTGGCCTTCGGGGGCGCCCGCGGCGCGGTTCGAGCCGCGGCGGCGACGGCCGCGGCCGCCTTCCTCCTGCTGCTGCCCGTCGCCGTCCGGACGCTCCTGCTGCGCGGGCCGCTGCTCGGCCGGGGCGGAGTTCTGCGGCGCCTCGGCCACCGGGGCCGAGCCGTTGCTCTCGGCCTTGGGTGCCTCGGCCGGGGCCTCCTCGCGCTTCTTCGCGGCGCGAGCCGGCTCCTCGGTCTTGACCGCCTTCGGGGCCTTGACGGCCTCGGGAGCGTCGCCGACGCCTTCGAGCGGAAGCGTCTCCGCCGTACCGGCGGCCCGCTTCTTGGTCTTGCCCTGACGCTCGCGGATGGCCGCGATCAGGTCACCCTTGCGCATCCCGGTGGTCTCGCCCACGCCCAGTTCGCCCGCCAGCTGGCGGAGCTCGGCGATGACCATTCCGGACAGGCCCCCGGTGCGGCGCTTCGGAGCGGCCGCGGCCCCATTGCTCTCAACGGCCGCGGCGGGGGTCTCCACGTCGCCGCTCAACAGATCGGTGTTGCTCACACATGTCCTTCCTGACCGATCCACGCCTCCAGGTGGATCAGCGGACTGCCGCCGATCGCGTCTGATCGCGAAACGGCATTTGCTTCCGATGCGGACGAGTCGCGCCTAGCCGTGCGAGACACAGCGAGAGCGCCGCCAGCACAGGGGTGTTTGCCTCCCCCAAACGGAGGAAACGGAATTCGGCACCGCCGAAACCGGAAACCCGCCTGCGTCCTCCGCTTTCCCGCAGCTCATGCGGTGCGGATCGGCGGATCGACGAAGGATGCGATCCGGAGACTCCCGAGGAGTGGACAGGACCGGCACCGGGTGCGGAAACGCACGGTGATCGAACGCCCCCGAGGGTAGACCGACGCACACCCGGGTGCAACAACCACCCCCCGCGTGGCGCGGCTGCCCCCTGCCCCGTGACCGGGGCTTTACAGAGCTGCAACCTGCACACCGGCGAGGTCCACGCCCAGCTCCGCGACGTCGAAACCGGTGACGTCGGTTTCGGGCGGCAATGCTCCGCTCGTGGTGAGAGCCAGTACCGTCGGGCCGGCGCCGGAAATCGTGGCCGCGATCCCGCGAGCACGGAGCGTGCGCACCAGCCCGGTGCTCTCCGGGTACGCGCTCGCGCGGTAATCCTGGTGCAGCCGGTCCTCCGTGGCCGCCAGCAGCAGCTCGGGCTTGACGGTCATGGCCAGCACCGAGAGCGCGGCGCGCCCCGCGCTGTGCGCCGCGTCCGCGTGCGGGACCTGCGGCGGGAGCAGCCCGCGGGCGGCGTCGGTGGACGACTTCACCGCGGGCACCGCCACGACCGGCCGGATCGCCGGGTTCGGCGTCACCCGCTCGGCGTGGAACCGGCCGTTCTCCGACCACGCCACCACCAGGCCGCCCAGCAGGCTCGCGGCCGCGTTGTCGGCGTGGCCTTCGAACTCGGCCGCCAGCTGCAGCGCCCCGTCGTCGAGCGGGACGCCGGCCAGCGCGTAACCCACCGCCACCCCGGAAACCACCGCCGCCGCCGAGGAGCCGAGCCCGCGCGCGTGCGGGATGTTGTTGAAACAGCGCAGGTGCAGCCCCGGCGGGCGGACGTCGAGGTGCGCGCACGCCCGTCGGATCGCCCGCACCACCAGGTGCGTCTCGTCGGTCGGCACGTCGGCGATACCGCCGGCGCCCGCGTCGATCACCTCGACCTTGAGCCCGTCCTCGGTGACCTGCAGCTCGACCACGTCGTGGCGGGCCAGCGCCAGGCCGAGCGCGTCGAAACCGGGGCCGAGGTTGGCCGTGGACGCCGGGACGGTCACCCGGAATCCCACGGCGGCGTCCCGCACAGTCACCGCAGGTCCAGCGCGGTCGCCACCGCCGACGGGTCCACCGCCAGCGGCTCGACCTCGACGTTGCCCTCCAGCGCCGTGGCCGGGTCCTTGAGGCCGTGCCCGGTCACCGTGCAGACGACGGTGGAGCCCTTCGGCAGCCGGCCGTCCGCGGCGGTGGCGAGCAGGCCCGCGACGCTGGTGGCCGACGCCGGCTCGACGAACACGCCCTCACGGTTCGCGAGCAGGCGATAGGCCTCGAGGATCTTCTCGTCGGTGACCGCCTCGAACAGCCCGCCGGAAGACTCCTTGGCGGTCACCGCGCCGGCCCACGACGCCGGGCTGCCGATGCGGATCGCGGTCGCGATGGTGTCCGGCTCGGCCACCGGCTCGCCGCGCACGAGCGGGGCCGCGCCCGCCGCCTGGAAACCGAACATCCGCGGCGTGTTGTTCACCACACCGTCCGCGGCGTACTCGGAGTATCCGGCCCAGTACGCGGTGATGTTGCCGGCGTTGCCGACCGGCAGGCAGTGGATGTCGGGCGCGCGGCCGAGCACGTCGCAGATCTCGAACGCGGCCGTCTTCTGCCCGGCGATGCGCACCGGGTTCACGGAGTTCACCAGCGTCACCGGGTAGTCGGCCGCGGTCTTGCGGGCCAGTTCCAGGCAGTCGTCGAAGTTGCCGTCGACCTGCAGGATGCGCGCGCCGTGCAGCACGGCCTGGGCGAGCTTGCCCATCGCGATCTTGCCCTGCGGCACCAGCACCGCGCAGGTGAGCCCGGCACGGGCGGCGTACGCGGCCGCCGACGCGGAGGTGTTGCCGGTGGACGCGCAGATCACCGCCTTGAGCCCGCTGGCCAGCGCGTGCGTGATGGCCACGGTCATGCCGCGGTCCTTGAACGAGCCGGTGGGGTTCGCGCCCTCCACCTTCAGGTACACCGTGGCGCCGGTGACCTCGGACAGGTGCGCGGCCGGCAGCAGCGGCGTGTTGCCTTCGCCCAGCGTCACCACTTTCGCGCCGTCGGGCACGGGGATCCGGTCTCGGTACGCCTCGATGATTCCAGGCCACGCACTCATGCGTCTTCGCCCTCCACCCGCATCACGCTGACAACTTCGTGCACCACGTCAAGCTTCGCGATTTCGTCCACAGTGGACTGCAACGCCGCGTCCGGCGCCAGGTGGGTGACCACGACCAGGCTCGCCGTGTCGTTGGCGTCGCGCTGGCGCACCGCGGCGATGCTCACGCCGTGGCCCGCGAAGGCCTGCGCCACCTGCGCGAGCACCCCCGCGCGATCGGCGACGTCGAGGCTTACGTGGTAGCGCGTCGGCGTCTGGCCCATCGGGCGCACCGGCAGCGCGGCGTGCGCGGACTCGCGTGGGCCGCGGCCGCCAGCGACCTGGTTGCGGGCCACCGCCACCAGGTCACCGAGCACGGCGCTCGCGGTGGGCGCGCCGCCCGCGCCCTGGCCGTAGAACATCAGCTCGCCCGCCGCGTCGGCCTCCACGTAGACGGCGTTGAACGCGCCGCCCACGCCGGCCAGCTGGTGCCCGCGCGGGATCATCACCGGGTGCACCCGCGCCGAGACGGATTCGGCGCCGTCGTCGGCCGTCACCCGCTCGCAGATGGCCAGCAGCTTCACCGTGCGGCCCAGCACCCGCGCGGCGACCAGGTCGGCCGCCGTGACGTCGGCGATGCCCTCGCGGTGCACGTCCGAAGCCGTGACCCGGGTGTGGAACGCCAGCGACGCGAGGATCGCGGCCTTCGACGCGGCGTCGTAACCGTCGACGTCCGCGGTCGGGTCCGCCTCGGCGTACCCGAGCCGGCCGGCCTCGTCGAGCGTCTCGGCGTAACCCGCGCCGGTGGAGTCCATTGCGGACAGGATGTAGTTCGTGGTGCCGTTGACGATGCCCATCACCCGCGTGATGCGGTCACCGGCGAGCGACTCGCGCAGCGGCCGCAGCAGCGGGATGGCACCGGCCACGGAGGCCTCGAAGTAGAGGTCCACGCCCGCGGCGTCGGCGGCCTCGAACAGGTCGGCCGAATGCTCGGCGAGCAGCGCCTTGTTGGCCGTGACGACCGACTTCCCGGCGCTCAGCGCGGCGAGCAGCCAGCCGCGGACCGGCTCGATGCCGCCGACCAGCTCGACCACCACGTCCACGTCGTCGCGGACCACCAAGCCCGCCGCGTCGTCGGTGATCAGCTCCTGCGGCAGCTCCGGGTGCTTGTCGGGGCGCCGCACGGCGATGCCGGCCAGCTCCACCCGCGCCCCGGCGCGCGCCGCCAGCTCGTCCGCCTGCTCGACGAGCAGCCGGGCGACCTCACGGCCGACCGTGCCGCAGCCGAGCAGGGCGACCCTGATCACGCGACCGTCCGAGGGAGACCCGGCCGGACTGGAAGACCCAGCGGGACTGGAAGACCCAGCGGGACCAGAAGACACAGTGGACCGTGGAGACACAGTGGGCACTTCTCAAACCTCCAGGCGCAGCATGTCGTCCGTCGTCTCCCGCCGCAGCAGCACCCGGGCGCCGCCGTTGCGCACGGCGACCACCGCCGGCCGCGGCTGCCGGTTGTAGCCGCTCGCCATGGAGTAGCAGTAGGCCCCGGTCGCCGCGACGGCCAGCAGGTCGCCGGGGGCCAGTGTGTCGGGCAGCCAGCAGTCCCGGACGACGACGTCGCCGGATTCACAGTGCTTTCCCACCACTCGGGACAGGGTGGCGGCCGCGGGGTCGGTCCCGTCGTCCGCGGAGCGCGAGACGACGCGGCAGTCGTACACCGCGTCGTACAGCGCGGTGCGGATGTTGTCGCTCATCCCGCCGTCGACGCTGACGTACCGGCGCGCGGTCTCGTCGCCGAGCGCGACGTCCTTGATGGTGCCCACCTCGTACAGCGTGATCGTGCCCGGGCCGGCGATGGCGCGGCCCGGCTCCCCCGCGATGCGCGGCACCGGCAGCTCCGCGTACGCGCATTCCTTGCGCACGATCTCGCGGATCTGCGTGATCATCTGCGCGGGCGGCGGCGGGTTGTCCTTTTCGGTGTAGGCGATGCCGAAGCCGCCACCGAGGTCGACCAGGTTCAGCTGGTCGAGCAGATCGCGGCCGTGCTCCTTCGCCAGTTCGGCGAGCAGCCCGACCACGCGGCGGGCGGCGACCTCGAAGCCGTCGGCGTCGAAGATCTGCGAGCCGATGTGGCTGTGCAGGCCGGTCAGCTGCAGCGACGGCGCGTTCAGCACCCGGCGGACGGCCTCGGCGGCGTCACCCGAAGCCAGCGAGAAGCCGAACTTCTGGTCCTCGTGCGCGGTGGCGATGAACTCGTGGGTGTGCGCCTCGACGCCCACCGTGACGCGCACCAGCACCGGCTGCACGACGTCGCGCTGCGCGGCCACGTCGGCGAGCCGGGCGATCTCGTAGTAGGAGTCGACCACCACCGTGCCGACCCCGGCGTCAACGGCGTACTCCAGCTCGGCGACCGACTTGTTGTTGCCGTGGAAGGTGATCCGCTCGGCCGGGAAGTTCGCGCGCTGCGCGACGGCCAGCTCGCCGCCGCTGCAGACGTCCAGGCTCAGCCCCTGCTCGGCCACCCAGCGGGCGATCTCGATCGAGAGGAAGGCCTTGGACGCGTAGTGCACCAGCGCCGGGTCGTCGAACGCCTCCGCGTAGTCGGCGCAGCGGGACTTGAAGTCCGCCTCGTCGACCACGAACAACGGCGTGCCGTAGGTCTCGGCCAGCTCGCGCACGTCGACGCCGGCGATCCGCACCACCCCGTCGGCGGCGCGGAAGGTGTTGCGCGGCCACACTTTCGCGGGCAGCTGGTCAAGCTCGACGGCGCTCGCGGGCGGGAACCCGGAGGCGTCGGCATGGGGGTAGACGTCGGCGTGGCGGGGGCCCGCGGGGTGCGCCATTCGTTACATCCGTTCCGGAGCGGAGACACCGAGGAGGGACAGGCCGTTCGCCAGCACCTGGCGCGCGGCTTCACACAACGCGAGACGGGCGTAGGTCAGAGGGGTCGCCTCCTCGTCGCCCTGCGGCAGGACCCGCGCCTCGCGTACGGCGTAGAACTTGTGCAACGCGCCGGCCAGCTCTTCGAGATAGCGCGCGACCCGGTGGGGCTCACGCATTTCGGCGGCGCGGCGCACCATGGCGGGGTATTCGCCGATGGTGCGCATGAGGTCGCCCTCGACCGCCAGCGTCAGCAGTCCGAAATCGACGTCCACAGTGGAATTGAGCACAGTGGGCTTCAGGCCGAGATCGGCCGCGGAGCGCTGCATCGAGCGCAGCCGGGCGTGGGCGTACTGCACGTAGTAGACCGGGTTGTCGTTGGAGTGCTTGCGCAGCAGGTCCAGGTCGACGTCCAGGCTGGAGTCCACGGAGTAGCGGATCAGCTCGTAGCGGGCCGGGTCGACGCCGACCGCCTCGACCAGGTCCTCCATGGTGATCACGGTGCCCGCGCGCTTGGACATCCGCACCGGCTTGCCGTCGCTGACCAGGTTCACCATCTGGCCGATCAGCACCTCGACGCTGTCCGGGTCGTCGCCGAACGCCGCGGCCGCCGCCTTGAGCCGGGCGATGTAGCCGTGGTGGTCCGCGCCGAGCATGTAGATGCACAGGTCGAAGCCGCGGTTGCGCTTGTCCTTGAAGTAGGCGAGGTCACCGGCGATGTAGGCCGGGTTGCCGTCGGTCTTGATGACGACGCGGTCCTTGTCGTCGCCGTACTCGCTGGAGCGCAGCCACCAGGCGCCCGCCTCGAAGTAGAGGTTGCCGGAGTCCTTGAGCTGCTGCACCGCGGCGTCGACGGCGCCGGACTCGTGCAGCGAGTTCTCGTGGAAGTAGACGTCGAAGTCCGTGCCGAAGTCGTGCAGGCTCTGCTTGATCTCGCTGAACATCAGCTCGATGCCGATCCGGCGGAAGGCCTCGTGCCGCTCGGCCTCGGGCAGCGACAGCGCGCTCGGCTCGGCCTTGATCACCTCGGCCGCGATGTCGGTGATGTACCCGCCCGCGTACCCGTCCTCCGGCGCCGGCTCGCCCTTGGCGGCGGCGATCAGGGAGCGCACGAAGCGGTCGATCTGCGCGCCGGCGTCGTTGAAGTAGTACTCGCGCGTGACGTCGGCGCCCTGCGCGCCCAGCACGCGGCCCAGCGCGTCGCCGACCGCCGCCCAGCGGGTGCCGCCGAGGTGGATCGGGCCGGTCGGGTTGGCCGAGACGAACTCGAGGTTGATGACGCGCCCGGCCAGCGCGTCGCCGCGGCCGTAACCGTCACCCGCGGTGAGCACCTGGCGGACGACCTCGCCCTGCGCGCCGGCCGCGAGCCGGAAGTTGAGGAAGCCGGGCCCCGCGACCTCGGCGGCGTCGACCCCGTCGGCGGCCGAGACGACCTCGGCCAGCGCCTCGGCGAACTCCCGCGGCTTCAGGCCCGCCTTCTTGGCCACTTGCAGGGCGAGGTTGGTCGCGTAGTCGCCGTGTTCGGGGTTGCGCGGGCGTTCGATGGTCACCTGCTCCGGCAGCACGGCGACGTCGACGCCTCGTGCGTCGAGCACCTGCACGGCGGAGCTGCGGACCAGGTCGGCGAGAGCGGCGGGAGTCACTCGCCGAATTCTAGGTGTGCCCAGGTCGGACGCCCACGGCGGCCGGGGCGTCCCGGGAGCGCGGTCACACCCACGGTGATCGTGAGAGGTGTTCACGGTCACCAGACGCCCGGTCTCTACACTGGCCCAGGGCAGGGTCCGTCCGGATCCCTCCAATCCCTCACGAGGAGATCGCGGGAACCATGGCGAACGGGACAACCAGGAAGAAGGGGACGCCCGCCAAGGCGATGAGGGCGGCCAAGGCCCGCTCGGTCGTCGCCAAGAAGGGCACACCATGGGGCACCATCGCCGGTGTCATCCTGGTGGTGGCCCTCCTGGCTTCGGTGATCACCTATTACATGGTGAAGTCCGCGCCGCAGCGTGACCAGAAGTCACGTGACGCGGCCGCGGCCTCGTACGCGCCGAGCGCGTCCAACCCGGACCCGTCCAAGAAGATCCCCGGCGTGATCACCGCCACCTACGCCGGCTCGGTGCACATCCTGCCGACCGAGCGCGTGGCCTACGACCACTCCCCGCCCTTCGGCGGGCCGCACGACGGCTACTGGGCCGCCTGCAACGGCGTCGTCTACCCGAACGCGGTGCGCACCGAGAACATGGTGCACAGCCTGGAGCACGGCACCGTCTGGATCGCCTACAACCCGCAGCAGATCACCGGGGACCAGGTGGCCCTGCTGTCCGCGCGGGTCAAGGGCAAGCCGTACACGATGATGTCGCCGTACCCGGGCCTGGACAAGCCGATCTCGCTGCAGTCGTGGGGCCACCAGCTGAAGCTGGACAAGGCCGACGACCCGCGCATCGACGACTTCATCGCCGCGCTGCGGACCAACCCGAACGGCGTCTACCCGGAGATCGGCGCGTCCTGCGACGCGCTCGGCCCCGGCCAGTTCGACCCGAGCAACCCGCCCCCGTTCGACCCGAGCAAGCCGGGCCCGGACGCGAAGCCGATGGACTACAAGGGCAGCACGGGCGCCCAGGGCGACTCCGGCACCGCGCCGGTCGGCTCGGGCATGCCGTCGGCCCCGCCGGCCGGGCAGTGAAGTGAGTTCCGAAACCGACCTCGAACCGGAAGCCGCCGACACCGAAGCGGGTGAACGGCCGGGCTGGTCCCGCTGGGTGGTCATCGGCGGGACGCTGGTGGCCGTGCTGCTGATCGGCGCCGCCATCGGGATGTTCGCCACGCGGCTGAACGACGGCGACCCGGCGTCCTCGACGCCGGCCGCCGGCTCGGTCGAAGTCGGTTTCGCGCAGGACATGTCGGTGCACCACCTGCAGGCCGTCACGATGGCGAACTGGGCGCGCGACCACACCACGGACCCCGAGGTGAAGCAGCTCGCGTTCGACATCGAGAGCACGCAGACCGAGCAGGTCGGCCGGATGAAGGGCTGGCTCATGCTGTGGGACCAGCCGGAGCAGACCACCGGCGCGTACATGACGTGGATGACCGAGCCGATGGGCCACGCCGGCATGCAGATGCCGACCAGCTCCCCGGCCGGCGGCGCGCCGATGCCCGGCATGGCCACCGACGACGAGCTGGCCAAGCTGCGCTCGCTGTCCGGCAAGGCGATGGACGTCGACTTCCTCCAGCTGATGCTGCGCCACCACCAGGGCGGCACGGCGATGGCGCAGTACGCGCAGGACCACTCGAGCCTGCCGGCGATCAAGGCGCTCACCACGAGCATGCTGACCTCGCAGGGTGCCGAGATGAACCAGATGACGCTGATGCTGCAGGCACGGGGCGCGAAGCCACTTCCCGCGCCTTGATCCTGACTCGTGAGTGTTTATGACGGTTCTAACCGTCATCGCCACTCACGAGTCCTCACCAGGACAGCTCTTGGCACCGTCGCGCGCATTGGGGCGCCTCGACCTGCAGGGTGGCGTGCTTGATCGAGTAACGCGCCGAGAGCAGGTCCTGCGCCTCGGTGAGGACGGCGGACTGCTCGGCCTCCCCCTTGATCGTCAGGTGGGCCGAGGCGACCTCCATGCCGGAGGTGAGGGTCCAGACGTGCAGGTCGTGCACGTCCTCGACGCCGGGCAGCGCGGCGAGCTCGGTGCTGATCTCGCCGACGTCGACCCCCGTCGGGGCGTGCTGGAAGAGGATGCGCAGCGCGCGGCGGGCCAGCGTCCAGGTGCGGGGCAGCACGAACAGCCCGATCGCGACGCCGATGATCGGGTCGGCGTAACGCCAGCCCGTGGTCAGCGTGATGGCGCCGCTGAGCAGCACGCCCACCGAGCCGATCAGGTCGGCGAGCACCTCGAGGTACGCGCCGCGGACGTTCAGGCTCTCCTTGGCGCCCGAGCGCAGCAGGAGGAACGACACGATGTTCGCGACCAGGCCGGCGCCCGCGGCGAGCATCACCGGCAGCCCGGCCACGGCCGGCGGGTCGCTGATCCGGCCGATGGCCTCCACCAGCACGTAACCGGCGACGCCGAACAGCAGCACGGCGTTGGCCAGCGCGGCGAGGACCTCGGCGCGGTACATCCCGAACGTGCGGCTGAACGTCGGCCCGCTGCGCCGCGCCAGCAGGATCGCGGTGAGCGCCATGCCGACGCCCAGGACGTCGGTGAACATGTGCGCCGCGTCGGAGATCAGGGCGAGCGAGCCGGTGGCGAAACCGACCACGAACTCCAGCACCATGAACCCGGCGCCGATGGCGAGGGAGATCAGCAGCGCGCGCACGTAACGCCCGGAGGCGCTACCCGGCGCGACCGCCTGCCCGTGCCCGTGGCCATGTCCGTGCCCCATGCTTCGCCTCCCCGTCCAGGTCTGCCCGTGGGACCGCGGTGTGGGTCCCAGACGAAATATATAGTCGCATGCGCATATGTGCAATACAGGTAAGCCTAAGTTCACCTTAACGACCGAAGGGCGGCAAGAACCATCCCCCGGGCGTGGGCTTCCCGGGGGATGGGACGAGCGGTCAGCGGAACAGGCGGAAGAACCCGCGCACCTGCTCCACCAGGGACTCCGGCTGTTCCAGCGCGGCGAAGTGGCCACCACGGGGCAGCTCTTCGAACCAGCGCAGGTCGGTAAAGCGCTGCTCAGCCTCCCGCCGCGACGGGCGGGTGATCTCGCGCGGGTAGATCGAGAGCCCGGACGGCGCCGTGACCTGCTCCCGGAAGCTGCCGAAGCTCTCCCAGTACAGCCGCGCCGACGACGTGGCCGACGCGGTGAACCAATAGACCGAGATCGCGTCCAGGATCTTCTGCCGCGACAACGCGTCCTCGGGATGGCCGTTGTTGTCCGTCCAGGCCCAGAACTTCTCGGCAATCCACGCGGCCTGGCCCGCCGGGGAGTCGGTGAGGCCGTAACCGAGCGTCTGCGGCCGCGTCGACTGCTGCCCCGAGTACCCCCGGCCGGTGCGCTGGAACTCCTGCGAGGCCTCGAGGTTCGCCAGCTCCGCGGGCGTCGGGTCGTCGAACGTGCCCAGCGGCGCGGCCCCCATGTTCAAGTGCACGCCGGCGACGCGCTCGGGCGCCACCTCGCCAATCGCGCCGGACACCGCCGAACCCCAGTCACCGCCCTGCGCGCCGTACCGCTCGTAGCCCAGCGAAACCATCAGCTGGTCCCAGGCGCGCGCGGTGCGCTTGATGCCCCACCCGGTCGTCGACGGCTTGTCACTCCAGCCGTACCCGGGCAACGACGGCGCGACCACGTGGAACGCGTCCGCCGGGTCCCCGCCGTGCGAACGCGGGTCGGTCAGCGGGCCGAGCACCTCCAGGAACTCCAGCACCGAACCCGGCCACCCGTGTGTGATCACCAACGGGAACGCGTCCGGCTCCGGCGAGCGGACGTGCAGGAAGTGGATGCCCAGCCCGTCGATGGTGTCGCGGTACTGCGGGAAAGCGTTCAGCCGCTTGGCGAACCCGAAGTCGTAGTCCTCGGCCCAGCTGCGGCACAGCTCCTGCGCGTAGGCCAGCGGCAGCCCCTGCGACCAGTCGTCCACCGGCTCGGCCTCGGGCCACCGCGTCCTTCGCAGCCGTTCACGCAGGTCCGCGATCTCGGCGTCGGTGATGCTGACCTCAAACGGTTCGGCGGCCACAGTGGGGCTCCCTTCCTCGGCAAGATCGACGCTATCAGCGCTCAGGCCGCCCCGGCCACGAAGATCAACCCGCGAGAACCCTCCTGTTGTCAGCCCCGGAGGCGGCATGCGCTAAGCTTCTCCAGTCGCGCAAGCGGCGGTCCGCCCTCGTAGCTCAGGGGATAGAGCACTGCCCTCCGGAGGCAGGTGTCGCAGGTTCGAATCCTGCCGAGGGCACCACAAGGATGGGAACCGGGAGATGGATTCTCCTCGTTCCCTTTTTTGCGTTTACGCTGGTCCAGCCGCTCACCCCTAAGAGCACAACCCCGTCCGCCAGGCCCACGCGGCGATCTCCACCCGGTTCCGCACGGTCAGCTTCCGCTGCACGTTCGCCAGGTGGGTCTTGACCGTCGCCTGGGTCACGTACAGGCCGGCGGCGATCTCGCTGTTCGTCCGGCCCTGGGCCACCTGCCGCACCACGTCGAGCTCCCGGTCGGTCAAGGGCTCGCTCGGCGCCGTGTCCGGTGTGGTCGCGTCCGAGCGGTCCAACGCGAAGTGCGACAACAGCCGGGTGGTCACCGTCGGCGCGATCAGCGTCGCGCCGGCCGCGGCCGCGCGCACCGCCTCGACGAGCAGCGCGGGTGACATGTCCTTGAGCAGGAACCCGTACGCCCCGTTGCGCAGCGCCCGGTACACGTACTCGTCCAGGTCGAACGTGGTGGCGATCAGGACGTTGAGCGGGTTCAGCACCCCCGGGCCGGCGAGCAGGCGGGTCGCCTCCAGGCCGTCGAGCTTGGGCATCCTGATGTCGAGCAGGCACACGTCCGGGCGGAGGCGGCGGGCTTCGTCAACCGCGGCGCGGCCGTCCTCGACCGCGGCGATGACCTCCATGTCGGGCTGGGAGTCCAGGATCATCCGGAACGCCGAGCGCATCATCTCCTGGTCGTCGGCGATCAGCACGCGGATGCTCATGACCGGTCATGATGGCAGAGCCGGCGTCAGCGGCAGGATCGCGGTCACGCGCCAGCCGCCGTCCGCGGGCCCCGCGGTGAGGGTGCCGCCGGCGGCATCGACGCGTTCGGTGAGGCCCACCAAGCCGAAGCCGCCGCCGGAAGTGTCCGATGTGGACGTACCGTCGTCGGTCACCACGGTCTCCAGGCGCCCGCCGGGCAAAGTGCGGGCGCGCACCTCGACCGCCGTGGCCCCGCCCGCGTGGCGCAGGATGTTGGTGAGCGACTCCTGGACGACGTGGTGCACCGCGTCGAGCACGTGCGGGGCCAGATGGGTCGTGGCGAGGTCGTCGTCGATGTCGGTGGTGACCGGCGGGCCCACGAAGTGCCCGACCGGTTCGGCGACCGCCTCGCCCAGCGTCGTGCGGGCCGGCGCCGGTTCGTCGTTGCGCAGCACCGTGATCATCCCCCGCATCGACGCGAGCGCCTGCGAGCCGGACTTCTCGATCCCGGCCAGCATCTCGTCGAGTGCCTCGGGGCTGGGCCGCTGACCGGCGGACGAGGTGTAGCGGACCGCCTGGGTCTGGGCGACGATCGCGGTCACGTGGTGGGCGACGAAGTCGTGCAGGTCGCGGGCGTAGGCGAGGCGCTGCGCCTGCTTGGCGAGCTCGCCCGCGTCGATGCGGCGCTGGTCGTGCAGGCGCAGGTACATCCCGAGCAGGACCACCAGCAGCATGCCGAAGCCGAGGACGGTCACCACGTTGTCGAGCAACGGGCGCCCCAGCGTGTAGCAGCGGGTCGGCAGGGCCACGATCGCGACGAACAGCAGCGGCACCACCAGCACCGAGCGGCTCGGCCGCAGCTCGATGATCGACCTCGCCGTCAGCCAGGCCAGCGCGACTATCTCCACGATGCCGAAGGTGTTGTCCAGACCGTCCGGCAGCGCCTGGACCAGCAGCGTGAACGCGATCGAGACGACGGCCAGCCCGGCGACCACCAGCGCGCGCACCGTGGGCATCGCCAGCACCGCCAGCGAAAGCAGGCCGCAGACCAGCAGCCCTGCCCCCGTCGCCACGGTCTCCGCGCTCAGGCTCTCGAACACCACGATCCCCGCGGCGAGCACGCCCAGGACGAGCAGGAGGCGTTGCGCCCAGGACATTCTTCCGATCATCGCCAGCATGACCGTCACGGTAGGACAGTTCTCTCGCGACGGTCCTCATCCCTTCGGCGGAGCCGGCGCCGGTTCACTCGTCAGTTCGGTTGAGCCGCGCGCCCCACCGCCCGCGCGAGCATGGCGATCATGAACGAACAAACTGTGGCCGAGGCGCACCAGCTCGGCAAGGTCTACGGCGACGGCGATGCCGCCGTGGTCGCGCTGGCCGGGGTGACCGCCGGCTTCCGGCGCGGCGAGTTCACCGCGATCATGGGCCCGTCGGGCTCGGGCAAGTCGACCTTCATGCACTGCCTCGCCGGGCTCGACAAGCCCACCACGGGGAAGGCGAGCATCGCGGGCGTCGACCTGGGCTCGCTGGACGACGAGAAGCTCACCCGCGTGCGCCGCGAGAAGATCGGCTTCGTCTTCCAGTCCTTCAACCTGCTGCCGACGCTGAGCGCCTGGGAGAACATCATCCTGCCGTTGTCGCTGTCCGGCCGGAAGCCGGACCAGGCCTGGGCCGACCAGGTCATCGCGGCGACGGGCCTCGGCGACCGGCTCGACCACCGGCCCGCGCAGCTCTCCGGCGGCCAGCAGCAGCGCGTCGCGTGCGCGCGGGCGCTGATCACCCGGCCGGAGCTGGCCGTCGCCGACGAGCCCACCGGGAACCTGGACTCCCGCTCCGGCGCGCAGATCCTCGGCCTGCTGCAGCGCTGCGCCCGCGAGTGGGGGCAGACCGTGCTGATGGTGACGCACGACCCGATCGCCGCCGGGTACGCCGACCGGGTCCTCTTCCTGGCCGACGGCCGGCTGGTCGACGAGATGCGGCAGCCGACGCCCGGCCGGGTGCTGGACCGCATGCGCCGGTTCGAGCCGCAGGCGGTGCGCTGATGTTCCGCCGCGCGTTCCGGTCGATCCTCGCGCACAAGGCGCGGTTCCTGCTGCCCACGCTCGGGGTGGTGCTCGGCGTCGCGTTTGTCGTCGGGTCGCTGCTCTACGGCGACGCGGTCAAAACCTCGGTCGCCCGCGCCCAAGCCCGCGCACAGGCCGACGTCGCGGTCGAGGTGCAGCCCTCCCTGCTCGCCACCCCGCTCGGCGACGACGTCGTCCAGCAGCTCCACGCCGTCCCTGGCGTCGCGCAGGCCCGGCCGCTCGCCGACGGGTACGCCTTCCTCGTCGGCAAGGACGGGGCGATCGTCGGACGGTCCGAGCGCGCCGGCGGCGTCAGCTACGACCCCGGCCGCTACCCGCTGAGCGCCGGGCAGGCACCCACCGGCCGGGACCAGATCGCGCTCGACGAGTTCACCGCCGAGCGCGCGGGTTACCAGGTCGGCGACCAGGTGCGGGTGATCGTCAACGGCGCGGCGCACCAGGTGAAGGTCACCGGCGTCTTCGCCGCCGAAGACCCCAGGCTCGCCGGGGGCGGCACGCTCGTCGCGTTCGACCTCAAGACCGCCAGCGCGCAGTTCAGCCCGACGCGGGGCGGTTACACGGCGGTGGACCTCGTGGCCGCGCCCGGCGTCAGCCAGGACGCGATCGCCGCGAGCGTGCGCGCCACGCTGCCGCCGACGTTCGACGCCGAAACGGGAGCCTCGCTCAACTCCGCCCCGAGCGACGACAAGCTCACCGATATCCTGCTGCTGTTCGCGGCCGTGGCGCTGTTCGTCGCGATCTTCCTGGTAGCGAACATGTTCACCATGCTCGCCGCGGCCCGCGCCCGGGAGAACGCGCTGCTGCGCGCGGTCGGCGCGTCGCGGCGGTACGTGCTCCGGAGCGTGCTCGCCGAAGCCGCCGTGCTCGGTGTCATCGCGACGGTGCTCGGCTACGTGCTCGGGATCGGCGCGGCCCTCTTGCTCAACCGCGGATTCTCCGTGGTCAACGGGCCCGACGTGCCGCTGCAGGTGTTCAGCGCCGGCGCGTTGGCCGCCGCGCTCGGCGTCGGTGTCGGCGTGACGATGATCGCCGCGTACGTGCCGGCACGGCGCGCGGCCGCCACCCCGCCGATCGCGGCGCTGCGGGCCGGGCTGGCGCCGACCGCGAAGTCGTTGCGCCGCCGGAACATCATCGGTGTTGTGGTCTGCCTGCTCGGCGCGGCGATCACCGCGGCCGGGATCGAGACGCAGGAGCTGATCTACCTGGGCGCGCCGCTGCTCGTGCTCGGCCTGATCGTGCTGACCCCGTGGCTGAGCCTCGGCCTGACCAAGCTGCTGCGCGGCCCGCTGACCAGGCTTTCCGGGATGCGCGGCACGCTGGCCGTGGAAAACACCCGCCGCAACCCGCGCCGGACCGCGGCCACGGCGGCGACGCTGATGATCGGGCTGTCCGTCTGCGCGGCGGTCACCGTGGGGATCGCGTCGGTCGCCGCGAAGGACGCGAAGGAGACCGAGACCGGCGACAAGGCCGACATCAGCGTCACCGCGATTGCCTTCTCGGAACTCAACTCCGGCACCACCGCCGATATCGCGAAGGTGCCCGGTGTAAGCGCGGTCAGCCCGCTCACGCCGGTGTCGATCAAGCTCGAGGAGGACAAGTTCCTCAACCTGACGGCCGTGGATCCGGGCAGTGCCAAGGACTTCCTGCCGCTGACGGTCAAGGAGGGCTCGCTCGACAAGCTGGCCGACGGCATCGCGGTCTCGACGGCGACGGCACAGAGGTACGACCTCGAGGTCGGCTCCGAGGTGTCCGGGCCGATCCAGGTGCTGGGCGCGGCCGATCAGGCGGTGTCGCTGCCGGTCGTCGCGATCTATGACGCGCCGCAGTCCGCCGACCAGAAGGCGCTGATCTCGGTGCAGCGCGCTCCGGAAGCGGCGACTCCGCAGACGATCCTGGTGAAGGCCGCGCCGGGACAGGACCCGGCAGCGTTGCGGAAGCAGATCCAGCAGACGCTCGCAAACCCGGTGCTGACCGTGCAGACCAAGGCCGAGGCCGCCGAGGCAGCGAGCAGCGAGGCGGAATCCTTCCTCAACATCCTGTACGCGCTGCTCAGCGTGTCGGTGCTGATCGGCGCGCTCGGCGTGGTGAATACCATGACGATGTCCACTTTGGAGCGAGTGCGCGAGATCGGCCTGTTGCGCGCGGTCGGTCTCGGCCGCAAGCAGGTCGGATCGGTGCTGCGATGGGAGTCGGTGATCATCGCGGCGCTGGGCGCCGGCATCGGGCTGATCGCCGGGTGCGCGCTCGGCGCGGTGGGCGTGCTCAGCCAGAAGGGGGTCTCGCTGGTGGTGCCGTGGACGCAGCTGGGCGTGTTCGTCCTGATGACCGTGGCGATCGGGATCCTCGCGTCGCTGTGGCCCGCCCGGACAGCCGCCCGTACGCCGATCTTGACCGCGATCCACACCGACACGGAGTAGCCAGTGCGTACCCGAGCAGGTGCGAAGGTGCTTGCTCGGGTACGGCGACGCTCGCGGGCGGCGCCACCCTTGACCGCTGGGAGTGCCGGCCGGTCACACCGGCATCAAGGCACAACCCGACCAGGAATTCCTTGTGCGGCAAGCAGAACGACCTTGCCGAACGACTTTCCGCGCTCTACCCGCCGGAGCGCGGCGGCGGCATCGGCGAGCGGGAAGCTCTGGTCGAGCACGGCGGAGAGCCGGCCGTCGGCCAGGAGCGCGACGACCCGATCCCAGGACTGGCGGCGATCTTCGGGCGCCACGGAGTTCAGGCTGAAGGTCAGCAGCGTCAACGACTTGTGGAAGTCGCGGAGCAGCGGCTCGAACGCTTCGGGCCCCGGCACACCGCCGGCGCCACCGCAGAGGACGTAACGGCCGTTGGGGCGCAACAGTTCCAGATACTCGCCCACCTGCGGGCCGGCCACGGTGTCCACAATGACGTCGTAAGTGTCCTCGGGACGGCCGGACCGGGTGCGGTCGACGACCTTCGCGGCGCCGAGTGCCCGCAAGCGTTCTCCCCGCTCCGCGGAGGAAGTCACCACAGTGACCTCGCCGCCCCGAGCGTGGGCGATCTGCGTGGCGAGCACGCCGATCCCGCCGCCCGCGCCACGGACCAGCACCCGTTCACCCGGGGCGACTCCGGTCCGGTGCAACGCTCCCTCGGCGACCAGCGCGTTGAGGCCCAAGGCGACCACCTCGGCCGGGTCGGCATCGGGCGGCGCCGGAAGCAGCCGATCGGCGTCGACCGCGACCTGCTCGGCGTAACCACCGAAATCAGGTTGCGCCAGGACTCGTTTTCCGACGAGTTCCTCTGACACGCCGGAACCCACGGTCCGCACACGCCCGACAACCTCGAGGCCAGGCACCGAACCGGCAGCGGGAGAGAGCTCGTCGCCACCCCGCAGTCCCATGACGTCCACGTAGCCCACTCCGACCACGTCGACATCCAGCAAAACCTGCCCGGGACCAGGAGCCGGCTCGGGCACGTCGGCCACGGCCAGCTCCCGTGATGCCTCGACGACTACCGCTCTCATGCGAATCCCCTCCATCATATTGTTCCGATTCGGATCGGAACGTTATGACGGAGGGCGCTCACCTGTCAAGGCTCGCGCGACGTCGGCTCGCTTGACGCGGTTCGCGCCCGGTCGCCCGCGCACCAAGGATTCGTCCCTCAGGACAAGGGAGCCGAGAGCTGCACGAACTCCGGGGTGTCGCCCAGCCGGACGCGCAGGATCGGCACCGCCTTGTTCACCGGGTCACCGCGGTCGTCGAAGGAGATCATGCCGCTCGCGCCCGGGACGGCGAGGGTGTCGTGCAGCCGGTTCTTCGCCTGGAGCACGTCCTGCGCGGTCACCTGGGCGGGCACGGCCCGCGGGATCTGGCGGATCGCCCAGACCACGGTGAGCACGGCGTCGTGCGCGAGGATGGCGACGCCGTCGTCCAGCCGCTCCTTCGGGAACAGGGCCTCGAAGCAGTCCGTGCAGTCGCGCTCTTGGAAGCTGGCCACCGCGGCCTTGTTGAACGCGTTCGGCTCGCTCGTCCACGCCTGGGGGTGGGCCAGCCCGGGGGCAAGCACCGTGACGTTCGATTCCAGGCCCCGCCGCATCTCCGGGCCCGGTGGGCCGGTCTGGGCCAGGTCACCGGTCAGCACGGTGAGGTGCCGGTCGAGGCACGGGCGCTGGGCGAGCTGCGTGACGAACGCGGTGAGGTCGTTCTCCCGCCCGGCGAAGTAAACGACGTCGGGCTGGTCGCCGCAGATGTTCGGCATCATCTGCAGGAACGTGTTCTCGACGCCGGGCAGGCTGGAGTCGTACCGCTCGGTGCGGCCGGTGATCCGGTGGTCCGCGTCGGCGAACCGGCGGGTGAACGCGGTGGCCAGCGTCTTCGGGTAGAGGTCGGCGGCGTTGTCGTCTTGCACGATCGTGGCCGTGTGCGCGGTCGGCTTGACGTAGCTGGCGGCGGCCATGCCGTAGGTGGAGCTGGTCGGCGAGACCCGCAGGAAACCGGGGATCTCCGAGAACTCGTCCGCGGCCAGGTGCGAGGCCACGACCGGGATCCGGTGATCCGACAGCCGCTGGATCGCGGCGTGCGCGGTCTCCAGGCTGAGCCCGATCCCGGTGACCGCGACCAGCCGGTCGGTGCCGGGCAGCCCGAGCAGCGCGTTCACCACGGGCTCCCACTGGTTCAGGTGGCTGCCCGGGTTGGCCAGCAGCAGCCGGACCAGCGGCAGGCTGCCCCACGACTGTGTGGTGTTGGCGCGGTGCTGCGCGATGTAGGCGCCCTCCAGCTGGTGGCGCACCCACTCCGGCGACAGGATGTCGTTCTCGGTCAAGGTCATCGGGAGGAAAACCGCGATCGTGACGAACGGCTTGCCCGACGCGGCGACCGAGTCGTTCTCGGCGCGGATGCGCTGCTCGACGGAGGCCAGATCGGGGGCGAACACGTAGCCGCCGTCGGTGAGGCCCGTGCACTCGGCGTTGTCCCCGCGCTTCTCCACGCCGTCCGCGCAAGTGCGCCCGGCCAGGCTGATCGCGGGCACGACCACGAACACCGCCACCAGCACGATCACGAGCAGGACCACTCCGCCGCCGGCCACCAGCCACTTCGACCAGGTCGGCCGCGGTGGCCGGATCCGCTCGTCCCGCCGGCTCATCGGTACCGCTCCGCGCGCTCGTGCACCAAGATGGATCCACGCCCCCTGCCCTGCGCCAGCTGGTGGAAGCCGGCTTCGATGGTCGAGTCCAGCGTCCGGCCCGGATCGCCCAGCGGGTCGCGCGCGATCCACAGCGCGACGACCAGCCAGGCCAGCGTGGTCTCCAGCTCGTCGTCCCACTGCCCGGCGAGCGACTCGACCTGCTGGTACGGGTCGGCGGTCTTGTCGAGCCGGTTGGGCGCCGCGGTGATCACGTCCAGCTCGGCCAGCCACGCCTTGGCCGTGGCGAGGTCGAACTCGGCGTGCCGGGCGCGCAGGAACGGCTTGCTCAGGTGCTCGACCGCGCCGGCGACGTTCTCCAGCGCCAGGTCGTGGTAGCGGGCGGCGACCGTCCGGCCGTTCTTCTCGTAGAAGTCGCGGCAGCGGGTGTGCACGCGGACCCAGCTCAGCGAGTGGTCCTCGGCGCGCGCGGCCAGCTCCTGCACCAGTACCCGGCGCAGCCACGGGTGCAGCACGTACCGCACGGGGTCACCCGGCTCGGCGCACAACCACAGCCGGTCGCCCAGCTCCTTGAACAGCGCTCCTTCCCCGGCCGGATTCCGCAGCTCCAGGATTTCCTTGTGGAACAGCATTTCCACGTCCAGCGCGGCGCTCGCGGTGACCAGGTCCTCCCGGCTCGGCGGCGCGAAGTCCTGCAGGAGGTACTCGCGCATCCCGGCCAGCAGCACCGATTCGCCGCCGTCCGGCCCGGCGACCGGCGTGTGCAGCGCGGACCGCAACGCGCCCGCGCGATGGGAGTCGTAGGTGTGCGCGACGGCGTTCAGGACCTCCGCGACGGCGCCGGGGTGGCCGTCGGTCAGGCGGTGCAGGAAACCCGGCAGCCGCGAGGCCGGGTGGATGTCGCTGCCCGCGGCGACGTCCACGACGTCATCGCGGCCCAGCGTGCCCACCTCCACCAGGTACCAAGGGTTCCACCGCTGTTCCGGCGATTCGGCGCCAGGCGCCCAGTCGGCGTCCACTTCGGACGGATGGCGCGGGGTGGGGGCGACGAGGCCGTTCGTCCGGTGCGCGGTCGGCCGGCGCCGGTCAATGGCGTCGGCGGGCGGCGCCGTCGGCAACGACCAGCTCTCGTTCCAGTCCGGGTTCCAGCTCCGGCCGGTCGCGACCACGGCCAGCGGGTCGGGCTCGTCCGGGCTGCGGTGGCGGGCTTCGGTGAGCACGCGCAGGAACGCCCGGCCGCCCGGGGTGTGCGCGTTGTCCAGCAGCAGCACGCTGTTCAGCGTCCGGCGGGAGCGGTTGATGCCGGAGTACGCGCGGCGCAGGTCGGCGAGGAACGCGTCGCAGAAGGTGGCGTCGACGGTGGCGCGGTCCTCCTCGTCGCCGTTCGCCTGCTTGGCGATGCCGAGCAGGAAGTCGGAGTGGTCGCCGGTGGCGGCGGGCAGCGCCTTGATCTTCCCGAGCAGCCGCCTGCGGTCATACCAGCTCAGGCCGCGCAGCAACAGGTCAGTTGCCGCGGTCAGGCCCGGCAGGCCGTCCACCGGCGCGACGCCGCCCGCCAGCCGCACGACGTCGACGATCGCTTCGCGGTTTCGTTCCAGTGGCTGGTTTTTCGCCAGCAGCTCCCGCAGCTTGCGCAACGCGGCCCTGCGGTCGTTCAGCTCCACCGGCGCGCCGAGGACGAGCATGCACAGCCACAGCCGGGGAAAGGCCAGCCGGCCGAACTGCCGCCAGTGCCGGCCGAGCTCGAACGCGAGGTGGCCGACCAGTTCCCGGGGCTGAACGTTTTCCCAGTCGTGCCGCTCGAAGTCCACCTGCGCGTGCGGAACGTCCTCACACCGCTTGGCGACGGCGGCGAGCAGGGCCGTCTTCCCGGTCCCCCGCGCCCCGACCGCCACCACGATGGGCAGCGCCCGGCTCTTCCCGTCGGGCCGGGCGAGCAGTTCCTCGGTGAGCCTGCCGGTCACGGCACCGACTCCAGCCAGCAGGGGCACGTCGACGTCCCCCTTCCCCCGAGTGAAAACCGAGCGATAACTATAACCAGCGGGTGGTACCGGACGCAGAGAATGCAAATACCGTACGCGTTGGGCCCGGACTGTGCTAACGCGTCCATGTTCGCAGGTCAGAGCTTTGACGGTGCGGTACAAGGGAAAATTCACGACTTCAGCATTAACCGGTTCGGCCTAACGTCCGGTGGTGCTATTGAACGAATGCCATTCCCTTTCCTATTTTCGATCAGTGGAGCGTCACCGGGGCCAGGTGCAGATCGCGCCGGCCCGCGATACCGAGCTTCCGGCCGACGGGTAGTACTCGACGGCGCGAGTGGTCAGCACTGGTTTCTGCGCGATCTCCTTGTTGCTGTACCCCGCGCGGGCCGGCGTGGCGATCTTGGCCTCTTGCCGCGTAAGCGATGCGCTTTTGCCCGGCGCGCCAACGCGTCGCAACGCGGTGTCGACGTGGGTGCACCAGATCGCGTTCCCGGTCTCACGCGCGAGGGCACCGGCCGCGGCCAACACCGCCCACGCCTCGGCGACGTCCTTCTGCCCGGCCGCTCGCACGCCCAGCTCGACGAACGCGGGTATCAACTCGGCGCGAACGTGGGCGATCTCGAGCAGGTTCGCCGCCTCCGCGAGCGCCCCGTCGTCCCGCTCGGGCCCGGCCACCACGCCGATGGTGAAAGTCCGGAATCCGCCGCCGCTCAGCGCGCGGCGAAATCGACCGTTTCGCTCGTCGTCAGCGTCACCCCCTCCGCGGACAGTTCGGCGTCGACGGCCTTCGACGTCGTCGCGGCGGGCGTGCTGCCGTCGTAGGTGGCGTGGGCGTCGGAGACAAGGGTGACCGTGTGACCGCGCCGGAGGGCCGCCAGCGACGTCGAGCGCACGCAGAACTCGCTCTGCATCCCCGCCACCACAAGCGGTGCCGAGGGCGGCAACAGACTCGCCAACGGGGTGCCGTCGAACGAATCCGGCGTCGTTTTGTCCACGATGTGCTCGCCCTCGCGCACATCGTGGACAAAGGCCCAGCCAGGTGAGCCGGGTACGTCGGGATCGTCTTCGGTGCCGTTGTTACGCACGTGCACGACGATGGCGCGGGCCGAGCGGGCACGGGCCAGCACGGCGGCGATCGCCGCCGCCACCCGGTCGGCGTCGGGCACCGGCTCGGGCGGGCGGAGCATGTTGTTCTGGACATCGATGAGGAGCAGCGCTGGAGTCATGCCAAGAGCATGGCACCCACCACCGACAAAAACGGCTCCTCGCCACTGTGGACGGTCAGTCCGGCATGCCGTCGTAGCCCAGTTCGGCCAGCAGGGCGGCGTTGTGTTCACCTACATCGGGGATGGGGTCGAGGCGCGGTTCACGGCCCGCGACCGTCACCGGTGGTACGAGCGAGCGCAGCGGCCCTGCCGGCGAACCGACTTCGCCCCAGCGTCCGCGTTCGGTGAGCTGCGGATGGTCGGCCAGCTGGGCGATCCCACGCAACCGCGCGTTGGCGATCGACGCCGCGTCAAGCCGGTCGAGCACCGTCGCCGAGTCGAGCGGGGCGAACGCCGCTTCGATGACGGCACGCAGTTCGTCGCGATGCTCGGAGCGGGCGTCGTTGGTAGCGAAGGAATCCTGAGCCGCCAGCTCCGGCTGCCGCAGGACGTCGGCGCAGAGCCGCTGCCACTCACGGTCGTTCTGCACGGCCAGGAAAATCGTCTCGCCGTCACCGCAGAGGAACGGGCCGTACGGGGCGATGGCCGCGTGCGAAAGTCCCGTTCGCGCCGGCTGGGTGCCCCCGTACACAGTGTAGTAGAGCGGGAAGCCGACCCATTCGGTGAGTGCGTCGAAGAGGGAGACCTCGAAGGCCTGGCCGCGGCCGGTGCGTTCGCGTTCGTACAACGCGGAAAGCACGCCGCTGTAGGCGTACATGCCGCCGGCGATGTCGGCGACCGGGATGCCGGTTTTCGCGGGCTGGTCCGGGGTTCCGGTCAGGGTGGGGACGCCGGTTTCGCACTGCACCAACAGGTCGTACGCCTTCTTGTCGCGGTACGGGCCGTCGGTGCCGTAGCCGGAGATGCCGCAGACGATCAGCCGCGGATGCTCGGCCAGGAGCCGGTCTGCGCCAAGGCCGAGCCGCTCCGCCGCGCCGGGCGCGAGGTTCTGCACGAAGACGTCGGCGCGCGCCAGCAGTTCGTCCAGCACTTGGCGCTGCCCGGGCACTTTCACGTCGAGCGCGAACGACTCTTTGTTGCGGTTGAGCCAAACGAAGTGGCTCGACAGACCGTGGACGGTGGCGTCGTAAGACCGCGCGAAGTCGCCCGCGCCCGGCCTCTCGATCTTGATCACCCGCGCGCCGAGGTCGGCGAGCTGCCGCGTCGCGAACGGCGCCGCGACGGCCTGTTCCAGCGAAACGACGGTGATTCCGGACAATGGCAGCATCGAAGTCCTTTCCGCGAGACCTGCCGACGAGGGTAGGAGCGCGGAGCTGGACCCGCCACGGCTTGCCACCGGAAGTTCGAGGCCGGGCCCGCAACGCGCGGGCCCGGCCGAGCCCGCCGCCCCGACGGTGGGGGGAGGAACCGCGACGGCGGGCTACTTCTGACGTACCCGAGCGGGGGCGTCCTCAATCGTGTGACGCGGGCGGACGTCTCGTCTGTTGGGATCCGCCCTGCCGGGGCGGACCGGGAGCCGTCGGACGGGGCGGGGCGAGTGGCCGTGGGTAGCTGGGTGGCTTGGGTGTGCGCGGTCGGGCCTCGGCGGCTGTCGGGTCTTGTCTGGTTTTGGCGGAGGTGGTCGGAGCCGGGTCGGGCCGGAAATGACAGGGCAGAGCAGGTCCGAGGTGCACCGCTCCGGAGTGGGGTCGGCTGCGGGCCCGCCACGTGGTTCAGCCGTGTCGCCGCCGGGCGAGGGTCAAGCCGCACCGTGGTGCCGCGCCAGGCGGAACCATGCCCAGTGTGTCTCGGCGGGTGGGTCAGTCAGGGCAACCGAGCCTGGAACATCCGTTCACGGTGGGCAGTGGGCCTGCCAGGTCGGGCTGGTGGTCAGTGGTCGTCCGGGCGGGGGCCGTCCAGACGGCGGGAGATCTTGCCGGTGCCCGGTTGATCTTCGGGAGGCGGGGTGGCCCTCCCCCACCGTCGACGTTCCGGCGGGCCGACCAGCCTGCGCCCGGACGTGCGGCGATCGACGTTGCCAGCCGTTGGGGAGACGCCGGGTGGTGGTTCCTGCGGCTCAACGGGGTAGTGGCGCTGGTCGGCCGGGGCGTGTTCCTGGCCGACCAAGCGGAGGTGCGGGTTGTCGGACCAGTTGCGCTCGCTGTCGAAATGGCTGCCCTGATCGGCCGGTGAGCGGTTCTCATCCACGGGGCGGGGGCTCGGATCGGCGGAGTGGAGGCGCGGATCAGCGGGGCGGGGGCGCGAATCGGCAGGATAGAGGCGTGCATCGACGGGGCGGGGATGCTGGTCGGCGGGGTGGTACTGATCGGCGGAGCGGTGCTGGTCGAGGGGGTGGCGGATCTCGTCCACAGGGCGCGGACTCGGATTGGCGGGGCGGGGGCCCGGCCCGTCGGGGCGGTGCTGGTGGACGGGGTGACGGCTCTCGTCCACGGGGCGAGGGCGCTGGGCGCCGGGCTGGTGGGAGGGCATGGGGCTGAAGCTCGCGACGTCGGGGCTCGTCCGGCGGGCTGGGGACGTGCGGGGTTGCGGCAAGCCGGCGTCGGGCCACGTTGTGGTGTCGGGAGTTCGTCGGGGTTGGCCTGGGTTGGTGGGGCGGTGGTCCGGCAGGTGGACCGGCTGAGTCGGCGTGGCGCCGGGGGACTCGAACAGCTCCGGTGGAGTGGGGTGGGACGCGCGGGGCCGCGATGGGCTCGCTTGTGTGGCCGGGCTCGGTGCTGGGTGGGGATGGCTCGCGGCGGCGGACGTCGGCGTGCTGTCCTCCCCGAGCCACTGCGGGCGACCTACACCAGCAGGCCTCGGCGCACTGCCCTCCTGAGGCGACGACGGACGATCCACACCGGCAAGCCTCGGCGCGCTGCCCTCCCCGAGCCACTGCGGACGGTCCATACCGACAGGCCTCGGCGCACTGTCCTCCAGGGGCAACGGCGGGCGATCCATACCGGCAAGCCTCGGTGCGCCGTCCTCCCGGAGCGGGTGCGAGGGGTCCGCACCCGCAGGCCTCGGCGAGCCGTCCTCCCAGGGCGGGCGCGGGTGGTCCGCACCGGCGAGCCTCGGCGCGTCGTTGTCCTCCGGGGTGGGGGAAGGACGGCTATCGCCGGTCGTCCTTGACGGGTTGTGCTTGGGGTCGGAGTGGGGACCGCTCATGCGGGTTGGTCCCGGTCCTCGGCTCTCTGAAACCGCGGGTGGACGGTTCGCAGCGCGAGCCGTCGGATCGTGGTCTGCCTGCGGCAGGGGCGCGCTGCCAGCACCATCGGCAGGACGGTGGTTCTCTGGCCCTGGGGTGGGGAGTGGCGCCAGGTAAGGGCGGTTTCGTGATCGGTCTCGCGGTGGGGTACGGCGGGTGGTGGGGTTCGGGACTGGGCGTTGACGGGCCGTGGGGTAGCGGGCTAGCGGGTCATCCGTGTGGGCAGCGCTTTGGCGAGAGTCAGAACCCGCGTGAGGACGCGAGCTGGTGTCGGAATCAGTGCGAGAACGCGAGTCAGAACCAGTGCGGGAACGCGAGTCGGTGGCGGAGCCAGAATGAGAACGCGAGTCAGTGGCGGAAGCGGACGGGGAAGGAGCGCGGGAGGCAGCACGGCGGCGCGAGCCAGAGCGCGAAGCAGAGCGGGAAGCGGCGCGCGAGTCAGTGGCGGAGCCGGAGCGCGAGCCGGAAGCGGCGCGGGAACGCCAGTCGGCGACAGCGGCGGCACGGGCGCGCGAGGCACGGCGACTGCGCAGCATCACGAGGACCGCGGCCAGCACGAGAACGAGCACGACAGCGGCCACGGCCACTGCCCACCAGGGTGTCATCCGCGCGGCTCCCGTCGTTGTGCGGTCGCCGCAAGGATGCCCGGTGCGAGCATGATCAACCGGAGCACCACACGCGTGAGTGACACCCGGCCGGGGAAGGCTATTCGTAGACGACGTAGGCGGGCGTCGGCGTCAGGGAGAGGACTTCGGTGGGGGTCATCAGCGCCGCGCCGTGACGGGTGTCCTCCTGGAAGAAGAGCTTGAAGCCCGGCTGGACGTGTGGCGGTCTGGTCGCCATCAGCCTCGTCCAGGTGGCCTTCTTCGCGCCAGCGCTGCCGATTCCGTCGACGATCTTCACCGCCGACACCCCCGGGTGCACGCGCAGGCCCGCCTCGTCTCGCACGATCGACGGTGCGACCTGGTGGTAGGCCATGATCTTGTCCGGCAGGTGACGGGTGCGCGCGAACTCGCCCAGGTACGCGGCGACGCCGTCCAGTTCGGCGCCCGTCGTGCGGCCGAACTTCTCCCCCGGCACGACGCCCGGCTCCACCGCCCACTCCGGGTCCAGCGCGACGCCGACGTCCGGCTCCGCCAGCCAGTGCTCGTACGCCCGCACCTCCGGCAGGAAATCCGCGCGGCCGGGCTGGATGTTCAGCAGCAGCACACCCTTCAACGCGCGCGCCTCGTCGAGGTACTCGCGCACGGTCACGTCCGACGCGCGGCTGCGGAACATCCCGTCAGGTCCCGGCGTGCGGTGTGCGGCGGTGGCGATCAGCTCGACGACCGGCGTCACCGGACGGTCCCGCGGGAAAGTTCCGATTTGGTGCGTCAGCTCCCGGCCGGCCGCGGCCAGGTCGCCCGTCATCTCGCCGAGCGCCTTCGCGCCCGGGGCGCCGCAGAAGCCGACGAGCAGGCTGGTGGCCAGGGCGTTCGGCGGAGGTGGGGGCAGCGTCTCCCGTGGAGTCGACGACGGCCGGGGCGACGGCACCTCCGCTCGCGGCTGGACACCCCGTGGCGGTGCGCCGCACGCACTCGCGGCGAGTCCGGCGAGCACCGTTGTGAATACCGCTCGACGGGTGAACCCTCGATCAATTCGCATCCGCACCTCCGATCGAGAATCCCTTGCAACAAAAGGGAAGTACCCGGGAGCCGATGGAATGAACCATCCGGGGAATCCGAGATCTTGGCTTCAGCAAAGGGAAATCGCGATTTCCCGGCCAGTGGAACAGATTCCGCGCAGGTAAGGAAGAAGCGACAGCGCTTATATAAGCCCTGTTAGACTCCCGGACATGGTTGACGAAGACCCGACCGAGCAGAGCGCCTGGCGACCGCTGCGACTGCTCCAGGCCGCGATGGACGACGACATCTCGCGGCTCTACACCGAGCGCGGCATCGACGGCCTGAAGCCCAGCTACGTGATGGAGCTGCTGCGCCTGCACGCGCGCGGGCCGATGACGATCACCGAGCTGGCCGCGTCCGTCGACCGGACCCACTCCGCGCTGAGCCAGAAGGTCGCGGCGATGCGGAAGGCCGGCCTGGTCACGACCGCCACCGGCGACGACGCCCGCAGCAAGAGGGTGACGCTGACCCCCAAGGCGGCGGGCATCGTCGCCCAGCTGGCCGCGGAGTGGCGCGCGACCGAGGCCGCGATCGCCGAACTCGAGGCCGAGGTCCCGTACGCGCTCAGCAAGATCGTCCTTGACCTCGAGAAAGCTTTGCAGCGCAAGAGCTTCCACGACCGCATCGCCGAGAAGCTGGCCGAGGACGACGCTTGGACCCAGGCGCCGGCCTGAGCGCCAAGCCGGCCAAAGCGCCGCCCCTGAGCATCAACCTGGGCGCGGGCCGGGCATCAAGCCGGCCAGCGCATCAACCTGAGCGACGACCTGAGCCTCGGCCCGAGCGGCTACCCCAGCAGCTCCGGCCGACGCCAGGGCAGGCCCCGCACATGGTGGTCGGCAAACGCGAGGACCGTCTCGTACCAGACCTTGACGTGCCCGGGCGCGAGGATGAAGTGGTCCTCGTCCGGGAAGTACAGGAACTTGTGCGGCGTGCTCCCGTCCTCGGCTTTCGAGCGCGACAGCAGAGCCCACCAGAGGGACAGCGCCTCACCGATGGGACAGCGGTAGTCGAGCACGCCGTGGGTGATGAGCATCGGCGTGGTGATGGCGTCCGCGAACCGGTGCGGGGACGCCGTTTCGGCGGCCTCCGGGGTCATCTCCTGATGGAAGAAGTGCGCGAAGTCGGAGGCGTCGCTCTGCTGTCCGAGGTCCCAGATCGAGGCGTGGCTGATGATCGCGGAGAAACGGTCGGTCTGCGTCGCGATCCAGTTGGCCATGAACCCGCCGAAGGACCCGCCCGCGGCCGCCGCCCGGTGGGAGTCGACGTCCGGCCGCGCCTGGGTGGCGTCGGTGAGCGCCAGCACGTCGGTGTAAGGCGCGCTGCCCCACTGGCCCCAGCCACGCCGGATGAACTCGACGCCGTAGCCGGTCGAAAGCGCGAAGTCCGGCAGCAGCACGGCATAACCGCGCGCGGCGAACAGCCACGGGTTCCAGCGCCACGACCAGGTCTTCGCCGAGCCGACCGGGCCACCGTGGAGCATCACGACCAGCGGCGCCGGCTCTCCCTCGGCCGGGGGCTCGGGCAGCACCAGCCAGCCCCGGATCTCCGTGCCGTCCGACGCAGTGGTGACGACCTCCTCCAGCCGCCCTGGCAGCTCCAGCGGCGCCACCGGGCTCGGCAGCTCCTCGACGCCCCCGCCGCCGCTGAGGTCGATCCGCACCGGGGCCGGTGGACTGTCCGTGGCCGAACGTGACGCGTACACCCACCGCCCGTCCGGCGAGACCTGCGCATCCGAGTACGCGCCGTGGTCCGGGGTCAGCCGTGTGACCGCACCTGTCGCGACGTCGACCCGCCACAACGGGGCCCGGCCGTGGTCGTCCGCCGTCGTCAGCAGCGCGGAGCCGTCCGGGGTCCAGCACGCGGACTCCGGGCGCCGGTCCCAGTCCTCGGCCAGGATCCGCACCTCGCCGCCCGCGAGCGGGACGACGCCGAGCCAGCAGTCGCCGGGGTCTTCCGGGGTGAACCGCCGGCTGACGACCACGGCCACCCTCGCGCCGTCCGGCGAGATCCGCGGCCCCGCGTACTCGTGGCCGACGTCGTCGGCGAGCGTGCGGCGGGCACCAGTGGCCACGTCGATCGCGACCAGCGTGTAGCGCTGCGAGCCGCCCGGTTCCGGGACCGCCCAGGTGGTGACCGCGGTGCTGCCGTCCGGGCTGATCTCCCAGGTGCAGGAGTCGTCCAGCGCGCGCCCGACGTGCCCGGTCAGGTCGCTCAGCTCCAGTCCTTCACCGGTCAGCTGCCCGGTGAACAGCCGCGTGCGCGCCGGGCCGATGTCGTGGTTCCAGAACCGCACGGGGAACTCCTCGTGCAGCAACGCGGTGACCCCCGCGTCCGCCCGCCCCGCGCGCAGCTCCCGGTCGCTCGCCTCGTCGGTCGCCGACGGCAGCATCTCCGACCCGAGCAGCACCGTCCCCGTGCCGCTGGCAGAAACACCCCGCACACCCCCGGACGGCGACACCAGCATCCGCGCCTCGCCGCCTTCGGCGGGCAGCAGCCACAACGCCTGCTCGCCGGAGCGCGACGACACGAACAGCAGGTCGCCGGACGGGGTGAACCCGGCCGCCGACTCGCCTTTCGCGCCGCGCGTCAGCCGACGCGCCGCGCGCCCGCCCTCGGGGTCCACCTCCCACAACGCCGTCGCCTCCCGGCTGCCCCCTTCGTCGAGCGAGGTCACGGGCACAACGAGGCGCCGGCCGTCCGGGGACAGCCAGAGCCCGGGGGTCAGCCGGGGAAGGCCGACGTAGGCTTCGAGATCGGAGAAGGGCCCGGTGCGGGCGTCGTCTGCAGGCACCCGTCCTTCTTACCGGAACCCACCGACAGTTTTCGCCGGATTCAGTGCAATTGGCCCCGCAGCGAGGAAATCCGGTCCACGGCGGCGGTGAACTCGGCGCGCGGGAGGCTCCCGTCGGTCAGCCCCGCGGCGAGCGCGTTGACGGCGTCGTCCCCTTGCTGGACGTCGCGGGCGGACGCGAGGATCAGGTCCATCCCCGCCTTCGCCGCGAGCGTCGCGCGGTTGCCGGTGCCGCCGTAGTCCTTCAGCGCGCCGGCTTCCAGCGCGTCGGTGATCGTGACGCCGTGGAAGTTGTTGTGCTGCCGCAATTCCTGCTGGACGACGGTCCGTGACAAGCCGGCCGGACGGCTGGGGTCGAGCGCCGGGTACACCGCCCACGACAGCATCACGAAGTTCACCCACGCGCGCACAGCGGCCGGGTACGGCGCTTCGTCCTTCGCGCGCAGCTCCGAAAGCGGCACGTTCAACGTCACCGGGCCCACGTCGGTGTTCGCGCCCGCCGGAACCGCGCCGAGGCCGGGGAAGTGCTTCGCGGTGGCGGCGGCGCCCGCGGCCTGCTGCGCGGTGATGAAGTCGTACCCCAGCCTGGTCGCCGTGCCCGGGTCGTTGCTGTACGAGCGGCCGAACTGGTCGATGAAGTTGCCCTCTTGCCGGTAGACGTCAAGGACCGGCGAGAGGTTGACGTTCATCCCGACGCTCTTGAGGTTCTCCCCCGCGCCGGTGCCCGCGGCCCTCGCCGCGGCCTCGGGATCGGCGGCCTGGCCCACCTGCTTCTCCGACAGCGTGGGCTCGCCCGGCAGCCGCCGGACCTTGCCGCCCTCCTGGTCGGTCATCAGCAGCAGCGGCTGGTGCACCGGGCTCTGCGCGGCCGCGGCGCGCAGCTGCTGCACGACGCCCGCGATCTGCTGGCTGCTCTGGACGTTCTCGCCGAAGAAGATGACCCCCGCCGCCTCGCCGGCGCGGATCCGCTGCAGCAGCGTGTCCGGCGGGGTGAGGCCGGGGTAGGAATAGATCACCCGCTGGCCGGCCAGCTGTTGCGGGGTGAGGCCGGCCGGGCCGGGGGCGGCGGCCGCGGTGCCCGCCAGCACGGCGACGGTGGCCAGGGCGAGCATGGTCTTTCCGGGCGTCACAAAGTTCATCGGTGTTCGACTCCCTCCAGGTGGCGTTCACGGTAACGCCTTCGAGCTGCTGAAGGAAACTTTCCGGCCGATGCCGGCGTGATGTCCGTAATCTGCCCATTGTCCGGGCGGCCCCGGGAAACGCCAGGGCCGTTCCCCCATTCGGACGCAGACCGTCCTATATGGACATCAGACCCAGTAGGCCACGCGCGAGCGGTAGTTGCGCAGCACGACCAGCGCCAGCGTCCAGCCGACGATCGTCACCACACCGGTCACCAGCCAGTGCGTCCAGCTCTGCTGCTGGCCGACCAGCGGCGCCCGGACGATCTCCACGAAGTGGTACACCGGGTTCAGCTGCAGCAGGTCGACCGCGATCGAGCCGAACCCGCTCTTGGCGCCCTGGTTCATCGCCCGCACCTGGTCCATCGACCACATGATGGGCGTGGCGTAGAAGAGCATCGTGATGAAGCTCTGAATCACCGGCGGGATGTCGCGGAACCGGGTGGACACGATGCCGAGCAGCAGCACCACCCACGCGCCGTTGAGCAGGATCAGCGCGAGCGCGGGGATCGCCAGCAGGACCGTCCAGCTCAAGCCGGGGTGCAGCAGCGCGCCGGGCCGGTCCACGAGGTGGTACGGGTGGTTCAGGTTGCCGAAGAAGATGATCAGCACGACCACGTACACGATCAGGTTATGCCCCAGGTACAGCGCCTGCCGCCACACCGTGCGCAGCGCGTACACCGAAACCGGCGCGGGCAGCTGCTTGATCATGCCCTCGTTCGCGATGAACGTCTCGGAGCCCTCGACGATGCAGCCGTTCATGAAGTTCCACAGGATCAGCCCGGTGGTGATGCTCGGCAGCAGCGTGGAGATCGACGTGCCGAACAGCGCCGAGTTCACCACCCCGAGCGCGAGCGCCGTCACCGCCATGCCGACGGTGATCCAGAGTGGACCGAGTGACGAACGGCGGTAGCGCTGCTTGATGTCCTGCCAGGCCAGCAGCGCCCACAGCTCCCGCGCGTGCAGTCCGGCACTGAGGTCGGCGAACGCCCGCCTGAAGCTCTTCGGCGGGGCGTCGACGGCGGGGGCCGCGGTGGGAGTGGCAGTCATCCGTCCAACCTAACGACGAACCCGCGCCGCGGCCACCACACCGCGACGGCCGGGTCGGCTAGGGTGCGGCAGTGGCACCGAGTTTTTTCCTGACCCGCGTCCTGGCCGCGCTCGAACAGGGCGGCTCAGCAGTGCTGTTCCACCATGACGACGGCGTGACGACGTACCGCGAAGCGCACGAAATCCTGTTGCGGCTCTACACCGGGCTCGGTGACGCCGACGGCGACGTGGTGGCGATCGACGCCCGGAACCGGCCGGAAACCGTGCTGGCCCAGCTCTCCGCGCAACTGCGGGGCTTCGAGGTGTTACTGGTGGCCGCGTCGTCGAGCCGCCCCGCGCGGGCCGCGGTCCTCACGTCGACCGGCGCGGTGCTGCTGACCGACAACGACCTCGACCGGCTGGCCGGCGCCGGAACGTCCACTCCGGACTCACTGCCGGACGGCGTCACCACGGTCTTCCCCAGCGGCGGCACCACCGGGGCGCCCAAGCTGATCCGGCACAGCGGCATCTACGACGGCATGGCGCACATCTTCGCGCCGGACCCGGCGGGACCGGGGCGCATCCTCGTCACCGCGCCCCTGACGCACATGACCGGCAACGCGGCCGTGCTTGGCGCGATCCTTTGCGGCAACACCGTTGTGCTGCGTAACGCCTTCCACGCCGAACAGCTGCTAACCGACATCGCCGAGTACCGCGTCACTTCGCTATCGCTGACGCCGCCCCGGCTCTCGGCGGTGCTGGACAGCCCAGCGCTGGCGGCCACCGACGTCAGCAGCGTGCGGTCGCTTTCGCTGGGTGCCGCGCCGCTCTCGCCGCGGCGGCTAGCTGACGCGCTGGCCGTGTTCGGCCCCGTGGTCGGGCAGGGGTACGGGCTCACCGAGGCCCCGATGATCGCCAGCATCTCCGCCGCCGAGCTGACCGGACGGCCCGAGCGGCTCGGGTCCGTCGGCCGGATCGTGCCGGGCATGGAGGCCCGGATCGAAGCCGGTCAGGTCCTCGTCCGCGGACTGTCCATGATGGACGGTTACCACGGCGAGCCGCCGATCGGCGACGGCTGGCTGCCCACCGGCGACCTGGGCTCGTTCGACGAAGAGGGTTACCTCTACCTGTCCGACCGCATCGGCGACGTGATCGTGACCGGCGAGCACGGCACGAAAGTCGCGTCGACCGCGGTGGAACACGCGCTGCTCGCCCATCCCCTGGTCACCGCGGCGGCGGTCTTCGGCGTCCCCGGCCCCGGCGGCGAGGGCGAGCTGGTGCACGCGGTGGTGGTCGCGACCGGCCCTCTCGCTCCCGGTGACCTGCGCGACCACGTCCGGGCCGAGCTGGGTGGCGAGCACTTCGTGCCGTCCGAAGTGGAGTTCACCACGGCGCTGCCGCTGACCGCCGTGGGCAAGGTCGACAAACGGTCCCTGCGCGAGCCGTTCTGGGCCGGGCACGACCGCGGCATCGCCTGAAAACGAAAGAGCCGGGGCGCGTGCGCACCCCGGCTCCGTCGCGTCGTTGCTTTACTTGTCGCCGAAGCGGATCGAGGCGACCTGCTTGTCGAAGCCGATCGTGCCGAGGTCCGCGACGCTGCTGGTGATCACCGTCGACTGGCCGGTGCAGTTCGGGCCCTTCCAGAGCTTGACCGGGCCGCCGCTGAGCTGGATCGAGGAGACCTGCGCCGGCTGCGGAACCGCGACGCAGCCCGGGCCGGCGACGCCGGAAGAACCGTTGGGCTCGCTGAAGTTCTTGCCGCTGTCCAGGGTCGCGCTGCCGTTGCCGAGGGTCACCGAGGTGGCCGGGGCCGACGTTGCGGGGGCGCTGGTGGCCGACGCGCCAGGAGCGCTGGTGGCCGGCGGCTGGCCGCCCTTGGGCAGGGTCTTGCCGCCGGTGGGCGAGACCGCGAACCAGGTGCCGCCCACGCCTTCGCCGTTGGTGTCGCCGGCCTTCTTGTCACCGCTGAAGCGGTAGACCGGCCAGCCGCCGATGGAGACCTGACGGCTGCCGTCGGCGCGGGTCAGGATGCCGATCTTCGAGGTGGCCACGCCGTTGACGAAGATGCGCGAGCCCGGCTTCACGAGCACCGGCGGCCAGGTCTTGGCGCAGTCGCCGTTGCAGTTGGACGTCGGCGGCTTCGGGCTGTCCTTGTCGAAGCGGTACAGCGTGAAGCCGGCGCCATCGTGGACGATCGGGTTCAGGCCACCGGCCGAACCGCGGCTGAGCTGGACCCACTTCATCGCGGCGTCGTCCGTGCGCGGGCCCTGGTAGTCGTCACCGGCGGTGAGGTCGGCGCCGTTTTCCTTGGCGGTGCCGGTCTTGTAGCCGACGCCCGACGCCGCGTCGGTGCCCTCCTGGGACTTCTGCGCCTTCGCGCCCTCCGGCGTGACGCCGAACCAGGTGCCGCCCACGCCCTGGCCGTTGGTCTGGCCCGGCTGGGAGTCGCCGCTGTACTTGTAGACGGGCCAGCCGCCAAGGGTGACCTGCATGCTGCCGTCGTCGCGCTTGACGAAGCCGACATCGGCCTGGTCCACGCCGTTGAGGAAGAGCTTGCCGCCCTGCTTCAGCGTCACCGGCGGCCAGGTCTTCGCGCAGTCACCGTTGCAAGTGGACTTCGGCGGCTTCGGGCTGTCCTTGTCGAAGCGGTAGAGCGTGAAGCCCTTTCCGTTGAGCACCACCGGGTTCAGCCCACCGGCCGAGCCCGAGTCCAGCTCCACCCACTGCTCGGCGGCGGCGGTGTCCCCCGGGGCGGCGAAGTCGCCGGTGTTCTGCGGCGCGCCGTTGGCCTGCGCGGTGCCGGTCAGGAAGTCGGCCGCCGCGGCGACGGCGGGCGCGACGTTCGGGGTGCCGGCGGTGGAGCCACACGCGCTCAGCACCGCCACACCCGCCGCCGTGAGGGCAGCGAGCATCGCAACTCGAATACGGATCATTTCGGGATTCTCCCCTGTAAGAGCCCGGGCTTCGGCAGTTCCGGAAGCCTTGATGCCGGGTACACGGATGTCGTCCCGAAAACGGTTCACGGCGGTTTGGTGACGCCGGTCACAGTCGAACTCGCTCCCCATGCCGCTTGATTCCGCCTGCTCCACCTGCCGCGGTGCCCCGCCTCCGGCTCGGCCCGCAGCGCCCCAATGTGGCGTTGGTTGCGTTGAGCGCACCGAACGCCACATTGGGGCGCAACCCGCCAGGGGACGCCCACCCGCTCGAACCGTTGCGCCCCGGGCACCTTGCCGCGGGCGACGTTCGCGCGGTGCCAGCATCGACGGGCGGCGTCGAGGTCCGCAGGCGAAGCAAAGCGGACTTCGGGCATACCGATGATCTTGGCCTATGGTGGAGACCAGCGACGCGGAGGTGAGCCCGGTGGAGAACCACCCTCTCCGGGGTAACCCCGGGGGGCACCAGGACACGTTGGCACAGCGCCCCACGCGAACGCGGCACGCTCCGCGTACAGGACCGCGCGGATGAGCGGAGAAACAGTCACCTCCGCGTCGCTGCTCGAACCGTGGCCGGTCTGGCGCTGGCCGGTCGCCCGGTGGGCGTCGTTCGACGAGTGCGCCGCCGCGCTGGACCTGACGCCCGGTGAGCTGGGCTGGTTCGGCGACGCGCGGGGCTGGAACCGGCGCGCGAACCCGGTCCTGCGGCACTATTCGTACCGCTGGATTCCCACCGCGTCCGGCGGGATCCGGCTGATCGAGCGGCCGAAGCCGCGGCTGGCCGAGCTGCAGCGCCGCGTCCGGCGGCACGTGCTCGACGCGCTGCCGGTGCACGAGGCGGCGCACGGGTTCCGGCCCGGCCGCTCGGTCGTCACCTGCGCGCAGCCGCACGCCGGGCAACAGCTCGTGGTGCGGATGGACCTCGAGGGCTTCTTCCCGACGGTGTCCGCGCGGCGGATCCGCTCCCTGCTGGAGCTGGCGGGTTACCCCGGCGCCGTGTCGGCCGCGCTGGCCGGGATCCTGACCACCGCGACCCCCGCCGACGTCCTGCGCGAGGCCCCCGCCGGACGACGGGGGCCGGTTCGCACCCGGCTGATGAACAGCCTCGCCGCCACCCACCTTCCCCAGGGTGCGCCGTCTTCGCCGAGCGTCGCGAACGCCGTGACGCACCACCTCGACCGCAGGCTCGCCGGGCTGGCCCGCACCCTCGACGCGCGCTACACCCGCTACGCCGACGACCTCGCCTTCTCCGGCGACGCCGGCCTCCCGCTGCACCGGCTGCTGCCCGGCGTCCGCCTGATCGTCACGGCCGAGGGATTCCGCGTGCATGAGGACAAAACGTCGGTGGCCGCGGCGCATCAGCAACAGCGGGTCGCGGGCCTCGTTGTCAACAGCACGCCGGCCGCCGCGCGCGCGAGCTACGACGAGCTGCGCGCCGTGCTGCACAACTGCACCCGCACCGGCCCGGCCGCGCAGAACCGCGCCGGGCACCCGGACTTCCGCGCCCATCTGCTCGGCCGCATCAGCTGGATCGCGGCGACGAGCCAAGCGCGCGGAGAGAAGCTGAAGGCGCTGTTCGACCGGATCGACTGGCGCGTGGAACCGGACCCGGCAGGAGACTGAAGCAATGGAGAGCGACAACACCGAGAGCGTCTTCGACGTCTTCGCCGAGCTGGCGCGGCTGCCGGAGACCGCCGAAACGATGCTGGTGGACAAGTACTTCGTCGACAAGCCGTCGGCGAGCGCGCGGATCTTCCGGATCTACCGGGAACTGCCGCTGCACTACCACACCGAGTGCGACGAGCACCTGTACGTGGTGAGCGGCCGCGGCACGTTCCACCTCGACGGCGAGGAGTACGAAGCGCGGCCGGGCTTGTTCCTCAGCTTCGCGAAGACAAAGGTGCACGGGTTCCCGAGCATCACCGAGCACCCGCTGGTCGTGCTGTCCGTGGACGTGCCACGCCGACGGCCCGACGACATCGTCTTCGTGGACCCCAGGCAGGGCGACGCCGCTTCGTTCATGGCTCGCAACCAACCGCGCTGAGACACCTACCGAACGGCCACAATGGACTGACCTCAGGTGAGCAGGGGGCAGAAGTCGCGCTCCACGGCGGCCCAGCCACCGGTGGCGGCGACGTCGCGGGACTCGATCTTGCCCGCGCGCAGGACGAGGTCGAAGCGCTTCTCGCGCCAGGCGTAGGAGAGCAGCTCGTCGTACTGGGCCTTCGGCAGCCAGCCCTTCGCCCGGGCGGCCTCCAGCCGCACCAGGTGCCGGACCAGCTTGACGCTGTCGCGGTCCTGCTCGCGAAGCCGGGTCAGGAAGCGCTGCACATCCTCGGCCCTTCCGTCCCGGAATGCCCGGTACGCCAGGAAAAGCGCCGTCGCGGCCAGTATGTCGGACCGGCGCACCCCGCCCTCCGCGGCGAGGTGCTCGGCGAGCCGGAAGCTGCGGTCACTGGCCCCCTCGACCACCGCTTCGGCCAGCGCACGCTGCTGACGAGTGAGATAGTCTTCGCCCCGGGACGCCACGTCGTCGAGTTCCTTCACTGCACCCTCCCCCTACGGCCGGGACTTTACCCGGTCGCTCCTCCTGAGTAGGACCCTCCGGCGGCGCGGCAGATACATCGAATGCCCCAACGCGTTCACCTAGGTGAAGGCTAGCGGTCACGATGTGTGCTCCGGGGGCGGGCCGAACGGCCCCACCCCGGCGGTTTCCCGGAATGAGTTCGGGCAAGACCATCGGCACCGGGGGCACCATGTCGGACGAACCGCTCACCAGGGACCATCTGGTCACGCTCTTGGTCAGCTCGTCGATCGGCGTCCTGTTCGGTGCGGCGTGGTGGTTCGCGGGCGCGACGACGATCCCCGACGCCACGGGAGTCCTGCGTGGACTGGACGCGGCGATCGTGCTCGCTTTCGCCGTCTGGGCGTTCCTGATCGGACGGCGCGGGGCCGCGCTGCCGTCCGGGACGCGGGGCCGGGGCCCGTTCGGCCGGCGTTACGGCGTGGTCGTGGTGCTCATGGTGGCCGCCATCATCGGAGGCTCCCGGGTGCTCGGCTCCGTCCTGCACCGGCCCGCCACGGTGCCGGCGTGGGTGCTGCTGTGCGTCGGGCTGCATTTCGTGGCGTTCTACCGGATCTTCGGCTCACGCCGGTTCCTCGCGCTCGCCGCGGTCCTGTGCCTGCTGGCCGCGCTCGCCATCGTCCTGGGCGGCACCGGGCAGACATGGGCCTGGCTCGGGCTGCCCGGCTTCGGCGGCGCGCTCGCCCTGTGGGCCGCGGCGGCCGCGGGCTTCGTCGACGCGCCCTGGCCGGGCGCCGGGCGCTGATACCCTGGGCTCCATGGTCGTACCCACCCACGCGCACGCAGTCCGCTAGTCAGCTGCGCCTTCTCGGCGCGCGACTTCGTGGACTGTTCGGCAACGCGTGGATGTGGAGACTTTTGCTGGAATCACCCATGCCCGGTTTTCCGGGCTGTTCGTGGTACTCGGAAACCGGCGCCCCGCCGCCCCGGCGGGTGGTCACGGCCGATGACACCCTCTCGGCCGCGAGCGCCTACCGCCTGGCGACGGCCGGGACCGGCGTCCTCTGGACCGGCGGTTTCCCGAACGCCCGCCAGCTGCTGTCGGCGCTGGACCGGCGGCTTCCCGGGCCGTCGGCGGGCTCGGACCCGGCCCAGGCGTTCCGGCGGCACCGGGAGGCCAGGGCCCGGCGGGCCCGGGTGCTCGGGAAACTGCTGCTGCGCCTGGAACCGGGCGCCCGGCTGAAGGCGGCACGGGCCCCGGACGTCCAGGTGGCGTGCGCCGAGGCGGGATGTTCGACGGAGCGGGCATTCCTCTGCTCGCTGCGCGACCTGCTCGGCATGATCGGGGCGCACGAGTGGCGGCGCCGGGGTGTGCTCGTGCCCGCGCTGGGCGCCCGGATCCATCCGCACCACGGTGTGTTCTCGCCCGTACGCGGTGAGTACGTCGGCCTGGTGGCGCGGGCGCCGTTGCCCGCGGGGGCGCGGACCGCGCTGGACATCGGCACCGGGACCGGGGTGCTCGCGGCGGTGCTGGCTCGGCGTGGCGTGGCATCGGTGCTCGCGTCGGACCGGTCGGCCCGCGCGGTCGCGTGCGCCGAGGACAACATCGCGCGGCTGGGGCTGGCCAGACAGGTCACGGTGACCGAGGCCGACGTCTTCCCGGCGCGGGCCCGGGCGCCGCTGGTGGTGTGCAACCCGCCGTGGCTGCCGGGGCGGGCGGCGTCGGCCCTCGACGCGGCGGTGTACGACCCGGGCAGCCGGATGCTGCGGGCGTTCCTCGACCGGCTGCCGCGCCACCTCGAGCCGGGCGGTGAGGCCTGGCTGATCCTGTCCGGCTTCGCCGAGCAGGCCGGGCTGCGCACGCGGGAAGAGCTGCTGGGCCTGTTCGACCGGGCGGGCCTGGAGGTCGCCGGGCGGCTCGACGCCACGCCACGGCACCGGCGGGCGCTCGACCCCACCGACCCGCTGCACGCCCTGCGGGCCGCCGAGGTCACGTCGTTGTGGCGGCTGCGCGTCCGCTGAAGCCAGCACAATGGCGGAATGAGCACAACGAGGGTCTTCCGCGGCGGCCGCGTCTTCACCGCGGACGCCGCGGGGACAGTCGCGTCGGCGGTCGCGGTGTCCGGCGGGCGGATCGTCGCGGTGGGCGGCGACCGCACGGTGGCGCCGTACTTGCGTGAGGCCGAGGAGGTCGTGGAGCTGGACGGGCGGCTTCTGCTGCCCGGCTTCGGCGACGCGCACGTGCACCCCGTGATGGGCGGCCTCGAACGCGTCCGCTGCGACCTCTCCGGCGCGAACACCGTGGCCGCGTACGTCGAGATCATCGGCGAGTACGCCCGCAGCCACCCCGGGCGTGAGTGGGTCCTCGGCGGCGGCTGGGCGATGGAGGCGTTCCCCGGCGGACGGCCGCACCGCGAGGTGCTGGACGCCGTCGCCGGGGAACGCCCCGTGCTGCTCCCCAACCGCGACCACCACTCCAGCTGGGCCAGCTCGGCGGCGCTGGCGCGGGCCGGGATCACCCGCGACACCCCGGATCCCCCGGACGGCCGCATCGAGCGTGACGCCGGCGGCGAGCCCACCGGCCTGCTGCACGAGGGAGCCGCCGACCTCGTCCGCGCAGTCGCACCCGCGGACACCCAGGAGGATCTCGACGAAGCACTGGCCGAAGCCCAGCGCTACCTCCACGCCCACGGCGTCACCAGCTGGCAGGACGCCCTCCTCCCGGTGCACGAGCCGGGCCCGTCCGAGCATGAGTCGTACCGCCGCGCCGACCTCGGCGGCCGGCTCACGGCGAAGGTCACCGGCGCGTTGTGGTGGGACCGCTCGTGCCCGCGTTCGCAGGTGCCGGAACAGGTCGCGCGGCTGGCCGCGATCCGCGCCGCCACCGCCGCGGACGGCCGGAACTACCGCACCGGCACGGTCAAGGTGATGCAGGACGGCGTCGTCGAAACGTTCACCGCCGCGATGCTCGAGCCGTACCTGGACTCGTGTGGCCAGACGACCGGCAATCACGGAATCGGCTTCCTCGAACCCGAGCTGATCCGCGAAGTCACCATCGCGCTCGACGCGGCCGGCTTCCAGGTGCACTACCACGCGATCGGCGACCGCGCGGTACGCGAAGTCCTCGACGCGCTCGAAGCCGCGGCCGCCGTCAACGGCACTTCGGCGCAGCGCCACCACCTCGCGCACCTGCAGGTGGTGCATCCCGACGACGTGCCGCGGTTCCACCGGCTGGGCGTCACCGCGAACCTGCAGGCGCTGTGGGCCACCCACGAGCCGCAGATGGACGAGCTCACGCTGCCGTTCCTTGGCGACCCGCGGGCCGGCTGGCAGTACCCGTTCGGCGACCTGTTCCGCACCGGCGCGGCACTCGCGATGGGCAGCGACTGGCCGGTGAGCAGCCCGGACCCGCTGGCCGCCGTCCACGTCGCCGTCACCCGCATCGCGCCGGACGCCCCGGCGGGCACCCCCGCGCTCGGGCCGGAGCAGGCACTTCCGCTCGCGACGGCCTTGCGCGCGTACACCGCGGGCTCCGCCGCCGTGAACCACCTCGACCACGTCACGGGCTCGATCTCCGTCGGCAAGGCGGCCGATCTGGTCGTGCTCGACCGCGACCCGTTCGCCGGCCCGGCCGGTGAGATCGCGGCGGCCCGGGTGGACCGGACCTACGCGGACGGGGTCGAAGTCCACCGGGCCTGAGGCTCGTTCACATAGTCCACAAAGGACTACGTGAACGCCTGGATGAGCAGGCAGGCCGCCGCGGCCACGGCGGCCGCGGCCGGGAAGGTGAGCACCCAGCCCAGCACGATGTCCCGCGCGACGCCCCACCGGACGGCCGAGATCCGCCGGGTGGCGCCGACCCCCATGATCGCCGCGGTGATCACGTGGGTGGTGGAGATGGGGGCCTTCACCGCGAACGCCGTCAGGTACAGCACGGACGAGGCCACGGACTCCGCGACGAAGCCGTGCGGCGGGTCGAGCGGGAAGACGCGGCGGCCGAGCGTCCGCATGATGCGCATGCCGCCCGAGTACGTGCCCAGCGACAACGCGGCGGCGCACAGCAGCGTCACCCACAGCGGCACCGCGAAGGACGACTGGGCGCCCGCCGCGACCAGCGCGAGCACGATGATGCCCATGCCCTTCTGCGCGTCCTGCAGACCGTGGCCCAGCGCGAGGCCCGCCGCGGAGAACACCTGCAGCCGCCGGAAATTGCGGCCGACGCGGTGCGAGTTCGCCCGGCGCAGCAGCCACAGCACCCCGACCATCACCAGGTAGCCCAGCACCAGCCCGAGCAGCGGCGAGACGATCATCGGGATCAGCACCTTCTCGGCGATGCCGGCCCAGTGCACCGTGCCCGCGGCCGCCAGCGCGGCGCCGACCATGCCGCCCACCAGCGAATGCGAGGACGACGAGGGCAGCCCGAAGTACCAGGTCACCAGGTTCCACGTGATGGCGCCGACCAGCGCGGCGAACACGACGGTGAGCGCGGAGCCGTCCGTCGGGACGTCGATGATGCCTTTCGCGACCGTGGCGGCGATGCCGGTGCTCAAGAGCGCGCCGGCCAGGTTCATCACCGCGGCCAGCGCGAGCGCGGGCCGGATGCCGAGCGCGCGGGTCGAGACCGCGCTGGCGATCGCGTTCGCGGCGTCGTGGAAGCCGTTGGTGTAGTCGAAGAAGACGGTGAGGACGATGACGGCGACCAGGGCGGCCGTGCCCGTCATCAGGACTCCTTGACCGCGATGGTCTGGACGACGTCGGCGATGTGCTCGAACGCGTCCGCCGCCTCTTCCAGCTGCTCCACGACCTCCTTCGTCTTCAGCACGGTCAGCGCGTCGGCGCCGGGCTGGAACAGGTGCGCGAGCAGGCGCCGGTAGATGCGGTCGGCCTCGTTCTCCAGGTCGTTGATCTCGACCCAGAACGGCTCCAGCTCACTGACCTTCGCCAGGCCGGGCATCGACCGCGCGGTCAGGTCGGCCGCGCGGCTGAGCACCTTCACCTGGGCGTCGATGCCGGGCGGCAGCTCGTCCACGCGGTAGAGCACGGCCAGGTCCGCGGCCGCGTCGATGGCGTCGAGCACGTCGTCGATGCGCGCGGCGAGCGCCTGGATGTCCTCGCGGTCGAACGGCGTGATGAACGACTTGTTCAGCTGCACCATCACCTGGTGGGTGAGGTCGTCGCCGCGGTTCTCGACCTCGTGGATCCGCTTCGCGATTTCCTCGCGCTCCGCGGGCGGCGCGGCGATGAATTCGCGCAGCAGCGCCGTCGCCGTCACGAGGTTCCCCGCCGCTTCGGTGAGCAGGTCGAAGAACTCCGTCGAGCGGGGAGTCAGCCGCATCCGTCCGTCCTCTCGTTCAGCACGATGACCCGGAGCGCCCGGGTGTACACGGGATGAACATATAGGGCCGAACGGGTGACGGCGGTCTGGGGCAGCGGTGGAACGCGGGGTGTCCGGTTCCCCTCTATGGACCTACCGTGATCACAGCCAGTCGCGGCGCTTGAACGAGGCGTACAGCCCCACCGAAAGCAGCACGATGACCACTGTGGACACCCAGAACCCGGACGTCGCCTGGAAACCCGGGTACGGCACGTTCTGGCCGTAGAACCCGGTCACCGCCGTGGGCACCGCGATGATCGCGGCCCAGCTGGTGACCTTCTTCATGATCAGGTTCAGCCGGTTGCCCTGCAGGTTCAGCTGGGTCTCGCGCACGGTCGCCACCAGGTCGCGCAACGACTCCGTCCACTCCGACGCGCGCAGCACGTGGTCGTAGACGTCCTGGAAGTACGGCATCATCACGTTGTCGACCAGGTGCTGGTCACGGCGCATCAGCGCGTTCACCACCTCGCGCATCGGCAGCACCACCCGGCGCAGCGCGGTGAGGCTCTTGCGCAGCCGGAACGAGCGCCGTTGCAGCTCCCGCTGGTCGGGCCGCTCGTCGAAGACCAGGTCCTCCAGCGCCTCGATCTGCTCGTCGAGCGCCTGCACGCTCTCGAAGTGCCCGTCGACGACGTAGTCGAGCAGCCCGTGCAGCAGGAACGAGATGCCGGACTTCGCCAGGTCCGCCGACGAGTCCCAGCGCGCGGCGACGGCCTCGATGTCGAAGCCGTCGTCCTTGCGCACGGTCACGAGCGCGTGCGGGGTGATGAACGCGGCCAGCTCGGACCGCGTGACCGCCCCGCTCTCGGGGTCGAAGTGCGCCGAGTACGCGGTCAGGAACGCGTGCGTCTCGTACCGGTCGAGCTTCGGCCGCTGATGCTCGTGCACCGCGTCCTCGACGGCCAGCGCGTGCAGGCCCAGCTCGTCACTGATCGCGGCGAGGTCCGCCTCGGTCGGCTCGCAGAAGTCGAGCCACACCGTGGCCGACGGGTCCTGGAGGTAGTCCGAGACGCGCTCGACCGGGAAGTCCCGCTCGGCCAGCACGCCGTCGCGGTAGACCCGCGTGTACGCCATGCCCGTTCCGCCTTCCACCGGGGGAAATTCAGTTCCGCCGAACGTACCCGGCACCGCCGTCCCGCGCGCCGCCGCGGTTTGCCCCGGGTCCGGACGCTCATCGGCAAAACGGTCTCCGCCGATCGAGTGGTGTGACTGGCGTCACCCCATCGAGCGACGTCACCATGTGCGGCGATGAGAACCGCCGAGAAGCCCATCTGGACCGCGCTGGCCGGGCTCATCGCCGCGGCCCTGGCCTTCGTCACTGCGCTCAACGCGCCCAACCTGCCCATCATCGGCGACGGCACCACCTACGCGGCGGAGTTCACCGAGGCCGCGGGCCTGCAGACCGGGAACGACGTGCGCGTCGCCGGGGTGAAGGTCGGCCAGGTGTCGGCGATCGGGCTGCGCGGCGACCGCGTGCGGGTTTCGTTCAAGGTCAAGGGCGCCTGGCTCGGCGACACCACCACCGCCGCGATCAAGCTGAAGACCGTGCTCGGCCAGAAGTACGTCGCGCTGGATCCCGAGGGCGGCGGCACGCTCGACCCTGACCAGCCGATCCCGCGCTCGCGCACCACCGTGCCCTACGACCTGCTCACGGCGTTCCAGCAGCTGTCCGCCACCGTCGACGCGATCGACACCGGCCGGCTCGCGCGCAGTTTCGACGCCATCACCGCGACGTTCGCGAACACCCCCACGGACGTGCGGACCGCGCTCGGCGGGCTCTCCCGGCTGTCGGACACCATCGCCTCGCGCGACCGCGGGCTGACGCAGCTGCTCGCGAACACCCGGCAGGTCTCGTCGACGCTGGCCGACCGCGACGTCGAGGTCCAGCGCCTTTTCACCGACGGCAACCGCCTGCTCGACGAGGTCAGCCGCCGCGAGTCCGCCATCTCCGCCCTGCTCGACGGCTCACGCGAACTCGCGGCCCAGCTCTCCGGCCTGATCGAGGACAACAACCGCACGCTGGACCCCGTGCTCACCCAGCTCGACCAGCTGACGTCGATGCTGCAGCGCAACCAGGACGCGCTCGCCAAGGGCATCAAGGCGTTCGCGCCGTTGCTCCGCTTCGCCACCAACCTGAGCGGCAACGGCCGCTGGATCGACGGTTATCTGTGCGGCCTGCTCCCGCCCTCGATCGGGCCGGTCAACGAGCGGGGGTGCTTCGGCTGACGTCGGCGGCGGTGGGCTGGTCGAGGCCGGGCACGCCGGTGATGCGCACGGTGACCTGGTTGTCGTTGTACGTGTAGGCCTCGTAGGTGAACTCGACGCCGGTCTTCTCGATGTGCTCCATCCAGGCGCGGTACTCGTGCCGCTTCCAGCCCGGGAAGTTGAAGAACTCGTCGAAGTGCACGATGCTGCCCGGCCGCAGGCGCGGCCCGACGAGGTCCAGCACGGTCTTGGCCGAGCTGTACAGGTCGCCGTCCACGTGCAGGAAATCGACGTGGCCCTGGTGCTTTTCGAGGAAGCCCGGGAGGCTGTCGGCGAAGAGGCCCACGACGAGTTCGGCCCCGGGGACGTCCGGCAGGTCGTCCCGCGCGAAGGCGCCGGCGGGCATGCCGTTCAGCCACGCTTCGGGCAGGCCCTCGAACGAATCGAAGCCGTAGACCTCGACGCCGCCGCGCGCGCCCGAGATGGTGCGCAAGGTGTTCCCCGACGCGACGCCGAACTCCAGCGCCATGCCGCCGGCCGGCGCGAGCGACAGCGCGAACTTCAGCGTCTCCGGCGGGCTGCCGAAATGCTTGGCGCCGATCAGGCTTTCGCGGGCGAAGATGTTGCTCTCCAGCGCCGCGTCCTGGTCGCCGGCGTAGACGATGTCGCGGCGGCTGCGGATCTCGAACTCGACCACCCGGTCGAGGAGCCGGTCACCCTGCTGGACGATCTCGGCGCGCAGCTCTTCCCGCATCCGGCCCAGCTGGTCCTGCATCCCGTTCAGCTGATCGGAGTACGGGTCATGCAGCCGGGCGGCGGCCCGGCGCAGCACCGTGCCGGCCTTGCGCCGCAGGGCCCCGCCCAAAGTCCTTGGTGTCAAACGATCTTCGTGCTGATGGTCCATCCACGGACGGTACACAACGGGCATCCGACCATCCCCGTGGGGCGGTCTACCCGCGGGTAGCGACGACCGTCCCCTGCGCTACCGCACAGAGTGCCGACGCGCCGTCTTCGTCCACTGTGTACAGATCGCACCGGGACGTCGCGCGCGAGCGGCCGGATTGGACGACCACGGCTTCGGCGCGCAGCTTCGGGCCGCCGGCGGGCCTCAGGTAGTCGATCGTGAAGCCCGCGGTCAGCACTGCCGGGCCGAGAACGGCGCCGGCGGCGAACGTGAGCGTGTTGTCCGCGGCGTAGGCGAGCACGCCGCCGTGGACGTAGCCGTTCTGCTGGCGCAGCTCGTCGCGGATGTCGAGCTCGATCGTCGCGCGGCTGTCGCCGAACTCCGTCAGCCGGGCGCCGAGCAGGACTGAGAACGGCTGGGCGGCGAGCCCTTCGCGGGCGGCGGCGAGATCCATCAAAGCAGTGAGATCCATCAAAACTCCTCACTTCAGTAGTGAAGTGACAATGGCGCCCGGCGGGCCGCACTGTCAAGATCAGGGCCATGGCCGACGACCAGCGCCTGTTCTTCCTGTTGCAGCAGGCCGCCCACCAGCTCCGGGTGACCGGGGACCGGCGCTGCCTCGCGGCCGCCGGAGTCACGACGGCCCAGCTCGGGGCTCTGTTCACCGTTCAGGACCGGCCCGGGCTCACCCAGCGCGAGCTGGCGGCGGAGCTGGGCCAACGCGAATCGGCCGTGACGGCGATGATCGGCCGGCTCGTGGACGGCGGGCTGATCGCGAAGCGGCCGCACCCCCGGCAGCACCGCGCGGTGGTGCTGGAGCTGACCGACGCCGGCGCCCGCGCGCTCGTCCGGGCGCGGCCGGAGATCGACCGGGTCAACGCCGAACTGCGGGCGCTGGTCGGCGACTCCGACTACGCCCGCACGGCGGCCGCGTTGCGGAGGCTCGCGGACTGGCCGTCGTAGCGTCGCGGAAGCTGGCCGACTGGCGGCCGAGTTTCGAAGACTGGCGCACTGGGCGCCGTAGCGTCGCGGAAACCGGCGGCCGCGTTGCGGAGCTGGCGGGCTGGTCGCCCGTAGCGTTGGGGAGGCTGGCGGCCACGCTGCGGGAGCTGGCGCACTGACCGCCGTAGCAGGGTGTGGCCCAGGCGTCACCCCCTGCACCCCTGCTCGTTTTTCCCCGGAAACTTCCAGCCCCGACCATGGCACCGTGGTGACCATGACGGCACGCGCCTGGTGGGCCTGGCAAACGCTGCGATCCGCCGCGATCGCCTATCGAGGCACGCGGCGGCGATCCCGCTCGTGAGTGTTTATGACGGTTAGAACCGTCATAAACACTCACGAGTCAGCTGTGGGAGACGAGCAGGCGGAACCCGGCGTCCCACTCGGGCAGGGTGAGCAGCTCGGCGTGCTCGCGCTCCCACCGCCCGCTCTTCAGGTCGGCGCGGAGCCGGGCCATCCCGCGCTCCACGGCGGCAGACGGCGCCTGCGCGAGCGCGGAGCACGAGCGGCGGACGCGCTCGTCCAGGTAGGCCCGCGGCCGGCGCCAGTGCGCGGGGAACACCCCGTCGGCGAAGTCCCACGGCACGGGCAGCGGCACGACCTCGTCGGCACGGAGTTCCTCGGCGATCTGCTCCGCGGACGGCCGGGCCAGCTCGAGCCGCGCGATCTCCGGGACGTACTCGCGGACCAGCCAGAAATCGGCGTGCAGCCGGGTGTCGTAAGCGAGCACCACGCGTAACGGGGCGACGCGGCGTAGTTCAGCCAGCCCGCGACGCCAGTCGGGCCAGTGGTGGACGGTGAGGAGCGCGAGCACGGCATCGACGGCGTCGGAACGCACCGGCAACGCTTCGGCGACCGCGCGCACCACCGGCGCCGCTCCGGGCGGCCGCTGCCGGACCATCTCCGCGGACGGCTCGACCGCGAACACGGTGCGGTCACGCGGTTCGTACGAGCCGGTGCCGGCGCCGACGTCCAGGACCGTGCGGGCGTCCCCGAGTGCGGCGACGATCGGCGCCAGCCAGCGCGGATCCGTGCGGCGGCCGTGGGCGTAGCCGACACCGATCCGGTCGTAAAGCACGGCGCGTTACCGGTCCGGGGACTCCGTGCCGCCCTGCTGCTCGGCGAGGAAGCGCTCGAACTGCGAGCCCAGCTCCTCCGCCGTGGGCATGTGCTCCTTGGACTCCGCCAGCAGGCTGTCGTGCGCGGAGGCCTCGACGAACGTGTCGTACTGGCGCTCCAGCGCGCGCACCACGTCGGCGACCTCGTCGGACTCCGAGACCTGGCGGTCGATCTCCGCGGTGGCCACCTCGGCGGCCGTGCGCAGCTCGCCGTCGGGAAGGCTGAGACCGGTCGCGCGGCCGAGGGCTTCGAAGACCTTCAGCGCGGCCGACGGGTAGGCCGACTGGGCCAGGTAGTGCGGCACGTGCGCGGCGAAGCCCATCGCGTCGTGGCCCAGCTCGCCGAGGCGGAACTCGATCAGCGCCGCGACGCTGCCGGGCACCTGCATGCGGTTGGGCATCGGCTGGTGGTCGCCCACCAGCTCACCGCGCGTCGCGTGGGCCGTGACGCCCAGCGGGCGCGTGTGCGGGGTGCCCATCGGGATGCCGTGGTAGCCGACGGTCAGGCGCACGCCCCAGCGTTCCACCAGCTGCTTGACCGCGGTGGCGAAGCGCTCCCAGTCGTGGTCCGGCTCCGGGCCGGACAGCAGCAGGAACGGCGTGCCGTCGGTGTCGTGCATCAGCCGGACCACCAGCTCGGGCGCCTCGTAGTCCTCCCAGTGGTCCACCGCGTAGGTCATCGGCGGGCGCCGGGAGCGGTAGTCGATGAGCCGGTCGACGTCGAAGCGGGCGATCACGCGGCCCTTGACCTCGCTCGTCAGGTGGTCGGTGACCAGCCGGCCGGTGGAACCGGCGTCCATGAAGCCTTCGAAGAAGTGCAGGAGCACGGCTCCGGACAGGTCGGGGACGTCCGAATCCACCTCGTACAGTTCCTCGGGATCGAACCCCACCGGAATCCTCCTGCTGTTCGCTGTCGTGCACGGACGTATCGGATTACAACGCGGCACGACCGCGATTCCATCCCACCCACGTGGTCGAAATAGTAACGCCATGCACTCGCCGGGGACCCGGATCGGGGCATCATGACACTCGTCGTGGCCATATCTTCACGGAGTCAGGCACGCTGAGCAGGTGACTGAAGCGAACACCACCACATTGCGCCTGCAGCTGCGCCCACCTGCGCACCGGGTGAGCCGCAAGGCCCTCGGCTACTGGACGGCGTCCGCGGCGATCGGCTGGATCGTCGTGATCGGGGTACAGGCGGTGGTGGTGGCGACCAGCGACGACCCGCCGTCATGGCTGTCCGTGACGCTGACGATCTCCTGTGTGCTCGGCGTGGCGCACCTGCTCGTAATGCCGCAGTGGCGCTACCGCGTGCACCGCTGGGAGGTCACCGGCGAAGCGGTGTACACGCAGTCCGGCTGGTTGAAGCAGGAATGGCGCATCGCGCCGATCTCGCGGATCCAGACCGTGGACATCGAGCGCGGGCCGATCGAGCAGCTCTTCGGGCTGGCCGAGATCAGGGTGACCACGGCTTCGGCCGCGGGGTCGCTGCACGTCTCCGGGCTCGATCACGGGCGCGCGGTCGAGCTGGCCGACGAGCTGACCCGCACCACCCAGGCTTCCACCGGTGACGCGACATGAGCGAGCTGACCACCGAAAAGAGCAGCCCGCCGGTCCCGGCCGAGGGCACCCCCGACGCCCCGTGGCACCGGCTCGACCGCCGCATGCTGCTCATCCGCCCGGTGCTGGACGGGGTGAAGTCGCTGCCCCTGCTGATCGGCGCACTGCTGCTCGGGCACGGCAACTACTGGCAGTGGATCGGGCTCGCCGTGACCGCCGTGACGGTGCTCGCCGGCATCTCGCACTGCCTCACCTCGCGCTACCGCGTCACCGCGACGCAGGTCGAGTGGCACACCGGCCTGCTGCTGCGCAAACAGCGCTCCGTGCCGCGCGACCGGATCCGCACCGTGGACGTGATGTCGGAGCCGAAGCACCGGCTGTTCTCCCTCTCCGCGGTGCGGATCGGCACCGGACGGCACTCCCACGGCAAGGGGCCGGGCAAGGACGAGCTGGTGCTCGACGCCGTCAGCGGCGCGGAGGCCCAGCGGCTGAGAACCCTTCTGCTGCACCGGAAAACCATCACAACGAACACAGCGGCGGGCACTGAGACGAGCGCTGAGGACAGCGTCGAAACCGGTCCCCAGGAGCGGCTGGTCGCGGCCGTCGACAAACGCTGGCTGCGGTACGCGCCGTTCACGCTGTCCGGCATCGCCGTGGTCGGCGCGATCGTCGGCACGCTGTACCACTTCGTGCACGAGCTGCACCTGGACCCGCTGCGCTACGGGCCGCTGCGCGAGCTGGCCCAGCAGTACACCGCCGCGCCGACGTGGCTGGTCGTGCTGCCCACGGCCGTCGGGCTGCTGGTGCTGGTCGCGGCGCTGTCGGTCGGCGGCTACGTGCTGTCGTTCTGGAACTTCCGGCTCACCCGCGAGGACGGCGGCACGCTGCACATCCGGCGTGGCCTGGTGACCACGCGGTCGGTCTCCATCGAAGAGGAGCGGCTGCGCGGCGTCGAGGTGAAGGAACCGCTGCCGCTGCGGATGGTGGGCGGCGCGAAGTGCGTCGCCGTGGCCGCCGGGCTGCGCGAAGGCAAGGGCGCGGACAAGGGCGGCGGGCTGCTCCTGCCGCCGGCGCCGATCGGGCGGGTGCACGAGGTGGTGGCGGACGTGCTGGGCGAGGACATCGCCGCCGTCCCGCTCGTACGGCATCCGCGCCGGGCGCTGACGCGACGGCTGACCCGCGCCGTGACGGGTGTGCTGCTGTTCGCCGCCGCGCTGTTCCTGTTGGCGTGGATCGATTTCCTGCCCGCGTGGCCGTGGCAGGCGGCGCTGGTGCTGCTGCCGTTCGCGGTGCTCGTGGGCTGGGACCGCTACCGGACGCTGGGCCACGCGCTGGCCGGGGCGTACCTGGTGACGCGCTCGGGCTCGCTGGACCGCACGACGGAAGTCGTCCGCCGCGACGGGCTGACCGGGATCGTCGTGCTTCGCTCGCTGTTCCAGCGACGGGCCGGGCTGATCACGGTGGTGGCACCGATCGCCGCGGGCAAGGGGCACTACCACGTGGTGGACGTCGACGAAACCGTCGGGCTCGCGCTCGCCGACCACACGGTGCCGGGGCTGCTGAGCCCCTTCCTGGTCGCCGAATCCGGGATCTGAAGCCGTTTCCCGGCCCCGGAAAGCAGTTCCCCGGCTTCGCCCCGCGCGGTAGGAATGGCGCATGACCCGTCTCGCCCGTCCCGAAGACCTGCCCGCGCTCCGTGAACTCGAACGGGCCGCGGGCGTGCTGTTCCGGGACGTCGGCATGGCGAAGATCGCCGACGACGAGCCGTGGTCGGTCGAGGAGCTGGCGCCGTTCCAGTCGGACGGGCGGTGCTGGGTCACCGAGGACGCCGGGCGCGTGGTCGCGTACCTGATCGCGGAGGTGGTGGACGACCGCGGGCACATCGAGCAGGTTTCGGTGCTGCCGAGCCACGCCCGCCGCGGGCTGGGGCGCGAGCTGATCGAGACGGCGGACGAGTGGGCCGGGAAGCTCGGGCTGCCGGCGCTGACGCTCACCACGTACGCCGAGGTCCAGTGGAACGCGCCCTACTACGCGCGGCTCGGATTCCGCGTCCTGCCGAGCGCGGAACTGGGCCCCGAGCTGCGGGAAATCCGCGCCACGGAGATCTCGCGCGGCCTCGACGAGTGGCCGCGCGTGGCCATGATCCGCAACCGCTGACCTGCGGATTTACCCGCTCGGGCGACTTTGGTCGCCCGCGCGGGGGACCCGATTTGCGGGCTGATTCGAACACGTGTTCTACTGGTCGAGCCGGCCCCGGAGGGGGAAGCTCCGCGGGTCGGCTCCCACTACGAGGAGGCAGCGTGGCGGTCAAGATCACCCACCTCACCAACGGCCAGCAGGTCCGCTTCGCCAACGCGGACGGCGCCCGCCGATACGCCGAGATCATGGGCGGCGGCATCGACAAATGGGACTTCACGGTGGTCCCGGGTGAGGCTGGGCTGCCGCAGATGTCGGGGGCGGTCGTCAACGTCCCGGTGTGGCGCACGCCTTCCAGGTGAGGCAGCTGATCCACACGCGCGTCAGCGGCGCGCGCCGAATGCCTCCGTGCCAGCCGACGTGTCCAGAAGCGTCCGAACGGCCGCGAGCAACTGGTCGCCGCGCACGCCTAGTACGCACGCCGCCCCCGGAACACGGAGCCCCACATGAGAAGACTCAAGATCATCGAACACATCTCGTTGGACGGCGTGATCCAGAATTCCACCGACGACGACGATTTCCCTTACCCCGACTGGACCGCGCCCTATCGGACGCCCGCGGGCCGGGACGCGGTGTTCGCCGCGCACGGGGAGAGCTTCGATCTGCTGCTCGGCCGTCGCACCTACGATCTCTGGTCGGGCTTCTGGCCGAAGGCGCCGAGCAGCCCGATGGTGGACAGTCTCAACGCGGCCACGAAATTCGTCGTGACCCACCGGCCGGAAAGTCTGGAATGGGGCCCGGTCGAGGGTATTGGACCGGACACCGCCGAGGGCGTTCGCCGCGTCAAATCGGGGGACGGCCCCGACCTTGTCCTCTCGGGCAGTTCCACGCTGACCTCGACGCTGCTCGAACACGGCCTCGCGGACGAAGTCCTGCTGATCGTCTATCCCGTCCTGGTGGGCACGGGGAAGCGCTTCTTCGCGGAAGGAACCCCGGCGCAGGCATTCGAGTTCGCCGGCACGGAAGCGATGCCGTCCGGCATCATCCTCAGCAGCTACCGGGTCGCCGGGCCGTTGAAGACCGGCTAGGTCCCGCGCACCACGGCCGTGGCACCGGCCGCTCCACCCGAGCCAGACCACGGCCCAGGTGGAGCGAACCGCTCAGGACTTGAGCCGGTCCAGCGCCTTCGGCAGCGCGGCGGCCAGCAGGTCCAGTTCCGGCTCCGCGGCGATCAGCGGCGGGGACACCACAACACCCTTGGCCACCGGGCGGACCAGGACACCCTCGTCGCGGATCAGGCGCTGGAGGCGGCCCGGGGCACCCGGGTCGGCGGCGAGAGTCTCCGCGGTCAGCTCCACCGCGGCGAGGAAGCCAAGGCCCGCACGCACTTCTGCGACCAGGGGGTGGACGGCGGCATCCGCGAGGGCGTCGGCGAGCGGCTTCTCCAGTTCACGGCCACGGGGGATCAGGTTGTCGCGCTCGTAGATGTCCAGGGTGGCGTTCGCGGCGGCGCAGGCGACCGGGTGGCCCGAGTACGTCGGGCCGTGGCGCAGGGTCGGGGCGCCGGGCTCACCGGTGAAAAACGGCTCCGCCACGTGGGGCGCGACCAGCAGCGCGGCCAGCGGGACAGTGCCGCCAGTGAGGCCCTTCGCCGTGGTGATCATGTCCGGCCGCACCGCCCAGCGGTCGATGCCGAACCACGTGCCCAGCCGGCCGAACGCGGCGATCACGCAGTCCGCCACGAACAGCACGTCGTGGCGGCGGCAGATCGCCGCGACCTCTTCGATGTAGCCCTCCGGCGGGAGCAGCACGCCGCCCGCGCCGATCACCGGCTCGCAGAAGAACGCGGCCACCCGGTCGGCGCCGAGCCGTTCGATCTCCGCCTCCAGCGCCGCCGCACTGTCGTACGCGATGTGCGAGAAACCCTCCAGCAGCGGCCCGAAACCCACGGCGTTCACAGCGATCCCGCCGACAGCCGTGCCGAAGCCGTGGGTGCCGTGGTAACCCTGCACCCGGCCGATCACGTGGGTCTTCGACGGCCGCCCGGTGTTCGCGAAGTACGCGCGGGCGATCTTCACCGCCGTGTCCACCACGTCGCCGCCGCCGGAGCCGAGGAACACTTTGGACCCCGGCGTCGGCGCCAGCTCGGACAGCCGCGAAGCCAGCTCCAGCGCCGGCTCGTTCGCGTAGTAGCCGAAGAGGTTGTACGAGTCGAGCTTCTCCAGCTGGGCCGTCACGGCGCGGGTGATCTCCGGCCGTCCGTGGCCGAAGTTGGCGTACCAGAGCGAAGCGGTCGCGTCGAAGTACTTCCGGTCCGCGTCGTCCCAGACGTACGAGCCCTCGCCGCGGGTGATGATCATGCGGTCGCCGTCCACGGCGCCCATGTCCGCGAACGGGTGCCACAGCGGGTTCAGCGCCTGGGGATTCAGCGGCTGGTCGGCCATCTCGTTCCTCCTCGAAATCGGGGCCACGTCAGAACTCCGCGATCTCCGCCGCGGAATAACCCAGCTCGGCCAGCACCTCGGCGGTGTGCTGGCCCAGCGTCGGCGGCGCGGACGTCGGCCGCGGCTGGGTGTCCGACGCCTTGATCGGGAACCCGTTGCCGAGGTAAGTCCCGACGGTCGGGTGCGGCAGCCGCACGACCTGGTCCCGCTCGGCCGCCCACGGGTCGGCGTACACGTCGTCGATGTCGTTGATCGGCGCGGCCGGGATGCTCGCCGCGTCGAACGTCTTCATCCAGTCTTCGACGGTACGCGTCACGAGCACCTCGCCCAGCCGGCCGTTCAGCTCGTCGCGGTTCGCCGCGCGCGCGGCGTTGCTGGCGAACTTCGGGTCCTCGGCGATGTCCAGCTCCAGCACCCGGCACAGCGCGCGCCACAGCTTCTCGCTGCCGATCGCGACGATCAGCCAGCCGTCGGACACGTGGTACGCCTGGTACGGGACGATGCTGGGGTGCGCCGAGCCCATCCGGCGCGGCCGCGGGGCGTCGTAGAAGTGCGCGCCGGCGGCGTAGACGTGCCAGGCGAGCTGGGCGTCGAGCAGCGAGACGTCCAGGTACTGGCCGCGCCCGGTGGTGTGCCGGGCCTGCAACGCCATCAGCACGGCGATGATCGCCCAGGCGCCCGCGTTGAGGTCGGCGACCGGCAGGCCCACCTTCGCGGGCGCGCCGTCCGGCTCGCCGGTCAGCGCCATCACGCCGCCCATCGCCTGCGCGACGAGGTCGTAGCCCGGCCGGTCGCGGTACGGCCCGGTCTGGCCGAACCCGGTGATCGACACGTGGATCAGCCGCGGGTTCAGCGCCGACAGCTCGGCGTAGGACAGGCCCCACTTCTCGAGCGTGCCCGGGCGGAAGTTCTCGACGAGCACATCGGCGTCCGAGAGCAGGCGGCGGACCGCTTCACGGCCGCGCTCGCTCTTGAGGTCGAGCACGATCCCGCGCTTGTTCCGGTTCGCAGCGAGGAAGTACACCGCCTCGTCCCCCTCGCCGACGAACGGCGGCCCCCACAGCCGGGTGTCGTCCCCGTGCCCCGGCGGCTCGACCTTGACCACGTCCGCACCCATCTCGCCGAGGTACTGCGTGCAGTACGGCCCGGCGAGGATCCGGGAGAGGTCGACGACCTTGATCCCGTCGAGCGGACGGACCTCGGGCATGGACGTCTCCTCGCGGTCGGGGCTTGATCTCCTTTCTACCTCGCGAAGACCGGATTCCCTACCAACGGCCGCTTGACGCGAACCTGTGCGTGATGTTGATTGTTGAGTGAGTTTGTGCAGAGTTGCGCACTCCTGGAGGAATCTATGCGTCGTTTTGTGGGTCTGATGGCCGCCAGTGCGCTGGCCGCGGGCTTGACCACCGCCCTCACCGCTCCGGCCGCCGTGGCCACCCCGGCCGCCACCCCGGCCCCGTTCGCCACCCAGCAGGCCGCCGGCGCCCTGCCGCCGATGGGCTGGAACAGCTGGAACAAGTTCGGCTGCAACATCAACGAGGAGCTGATCCGCGAGACCGCGGACGCCATCGTCAGCTCCGGCCTCAAGGACGCCGGCTACCAGTACGTCAACATCGACGACTGCTGGGCCGAGCACGACCGCAACGCCGAGGGGAAGTTCGAGCCCAACCACGAGCGTTTCCCCGGCGGCATCAAAGCCCTCGCCGACTACGTGCACGGGAAGGGCCTGAAGCTCGGCATCTACACCAGCGCGGGCACGATGACCTGCGCGCAGACCATGCCCGGCGGGCTCGACCACGAGGACGTCGACGCGCAGACGTTCGCGGACTGGGGCGTCGACTACCTCAAATACGATAACTGCAACAACGAGGGCCGCCCGGCGATCGAGCGTTACACGAAGATGGGCGACGCGATCAAGAAGACCGGCCGCCCGATGGTCTACGCGCTGTGCGAGTGGGGCGAGAACCAGCCGTGGCTGTGGGGCAAGAGCTCCGGCGCCCAGCTGTGGCGCACCACCGGCGACATCAGCGACAACTGGCCGAGCATGACCGGCATCCTCGACCAGCAGGTGGGGCTCGAGAAGTACTCCGGCCCCGGCGGCTGGAACGACCCGGACATGCTCGAGGTCGGCAACGGCGGCATGACCGACGCCGAGTACCGCTCGCACTTCGCGCTCTGGTCCCTGATGAACGCGCCGCTGCTGGCGGGCAACGACATCCGCTCGATGCCCGAGGCCACCAAGAAGATCTTGGAGAACAAGGACATCGTCGCGCTCGACCAGGACTTCGCGGGCGTGCAGGGGCACAAGGTCCGCGACGACGGCGACACCGAGGTGTGGGCCAAGCCGATGTCCGACGGCTCGGCCGCCGTGGTGCTGTTCAACCGCGGGCTGACCGGCACGACGATGACCAGCAGCGCCGCCGAGCTCGGCCTCTCCGGCAAGGACTTCCGCGTCCGCGACCTGTGGACCGGCGCCGACACCGAGAGCACCGGCACGCTGCGCGCCACCGTGCCCAGCCACGGCTCCGCGGTGTTCCGCGTCTGGCCGACGAAGGCCCCGAGCGCCGCGCCGGCCACGACGCTGTCGCTCGACGCCGGCCAGTACTTCCCCGCCGGCAAGCCGTTCACCGCGAAACTGAGCCTGACCAACGACGGCAGCACCCCGGTCGCCGCCGCGCAGGTGAAGGTGACCGCACCGGCCGGCTGGCGCCTCGACGGCCGTGGCGACGCGTTTGTGCCCGCCGTGCTGCCGGGCAAGACCTGGCGGCAGTCCGTGAAATTCGAGCCCGTGAACCCCAGTGGTGACAAGGTTTCCCTGTCCGCCAACGTCTCGTACTTCACCGCGTGGGGCACCCGAAAGCTGACGGCCGACGCCGGCGGCCCGGTGGTCACCCCGCTGCCGTCGGGGGTGACCCCGATGTCGAAGGCGCCGTTCGTGGTCTCCGAAAACGGCTGGGGCCCGGTGGAGCGCGGCACCAGCAACGGCGAGAACCAGGCCGGCGACGGCAACCCGATCACCATCAACGGCCAGGTCTACCCGGACGGCCTCGGAGCGCACGCGCCGTCGCTGGTCCGCGTCTACCTGGGCGGCGGGTGCACGTCGTTCAGCTCGGTGGTCGGCCTGGACGACGAGTTCGCCACGGGCAGCATCACCTTCGAGGTCCACGGTGACGGCAAGACGCTGGCCTCGACCGACGTCCTCCGGCACGGCGCCCCGGCGCAGACGCTGAACGTGCCGCTCAAGGGTGTCCAGGTGCTGGACCTCGTCGTCACCGACGGCGGCGACGGCAACAACACCGACCACGCGGACTGGGCCAACGCGGCGGTCACCTGCTGAGAAGACCCGCCTGGCACGGCCCGCTCGGGGGAACCCGGGCGGGCCGTTCCCCTGCCGGGCGCGGCCCGGGACAATGGGGCATGGCCAAAGCCGAGGCAGAGCACTGGATGCTGACCGGGGAACGGGCCGGCCGGCCGCTGCCCGACGTGGTGGTCCGGCGGTGGTCGTGGTTCCGGCGGCGGGCCCGGCGCAGCCGGCGGAACTACGTGACCGCCGAGGTGGTCAGCGTGGTCGCCGCGGCGGCCGTGCCGGTGTTCGCCACGCTGCGGTGGGACGTGGCGCTGAGCGCGATCGCCGGCGCCGTCGTGCTGATCGCCACGACGGTGCGCACCGTGCTGGGCTTCCACGACGATTGGGTCGAGTACGTCCGGCTCCGGTTCGACCTGGAGCGGGAGGCCACCGCGTTCCTCTACCGCATCGAGCCGTACGACACGGAAGACACCGAAGCGGTGCGCACGCTGGTGATCCGTAACGACGACCTCGCCGCCGCTTCACGGAGCGGCTGGCTCAACCGCCGTCAGCAGGTCGCCGCCGCGCCACCGCCGCGGGAGAAAACCCCGTGACACGGCGGAACCTCAGCGGACGCCGAGGTCGAAGTCCAGGCTGTAGCGGTTCGACGGCATCGCACCGGCGGCCTTGGCGCCGTCCACCGGGAGCACCGCGCCGCTGATGAACCGCGACTCGTCGCTGGCCAGGAAGACGATGGCCTTCGCCACTTCCCACGCCTCGCCGACGCGGCCGGCGGGGGTGCTGGCGACGAGCTGGTGCTGCTTGGCCTCGAAGTCGTCCGGCGAGGCCAGCGTGGAACGCAGCATGTCGGTGTCGATGGCGCCCGGGTTGACGGTGTTCGCGCGGATGCCCTGGTGCGCGTGCGCCACCGCGATCGACTTCGTCAGGCCGACGAGCGCATGTTTCGTGGCGTTGTAAACCGGGTCGGCGGGGCGGCCCATCATCCCGCCGTTCGACGACGTCGTGACGATGCTGCCCGCGCGCTGCTCGATCATGTGCGGCAGCACCGCGCGCGTGCCGAGGAAGGCCGCGCGCACGTTCAGCGCGAAGATGTTGTCGAACTCTTCGAGCGTGGTTTCGGCCAGCGGCTTCGCCAGGTGGATGCCGACGTTGTTGACCAGCACGTCGATCCGCCCGGCCTCGGCCAGCGCGCCGGCCACGAAGGTCGCGACCTGCTCCTCGTCCGTCGCGTCCGCGAGGGAGTACTGCGCGCCCTCCACCGGCGACTCGGGCTCACGGATGTCGCTCGCGAACACCGTCGCGCCCTCGGCGACGAACTCCCGCACCGTGGCGAGCCCGATCCCCCGCGCCCCACCGAAAACCACCGCGACCTTGCCGGCCAACCGACCCATGACGTTCAGTCCCTCGCTCTCAGCTGTGCGGTCCCGGCCGCGTCGAGCCCGTAGTCCTCGGGCAGCCGGACCAGCGCGTCCGGTGCGCCGGTGTAACGGACCACCACACCGTAGACGGCGCGGGCGGCCTCAGCCGAAACGTACCCGGCCACGACGTCGGCGAACACCGCCTCGGGCGCCCGCCGCAACGGGTCGCCGCTGCCGCCGCCACCGGGCAGCACGACGTCGACCTCGTCGCCGGGCCCGAGCGCGACGCGGGCCTTCGACGGCAGGTCCGGGCCATCGACCAGGCCGAACCGGCCGACGGCGCCGGCCCGTCCACCGTCCACACCGGACGCTGCCTGCCGCACGCGGTCGACGTTCCCGTTGACACTCCAGGAGATCTCGCCGCGCGCGGCCATCGTGGTCCGCTGGCCGAGGCCGCCGCGGAACTCCCCGGCGCCACCGGAGTCCACGCGCAACGCCCGCTCGTGCTGCACCAGCGGCGCCATCGTCTCGATCACCTCGGTCGGCGTCGAGCGCAGGCCACTGGGGAAACCGGTGGTGGTCAAGCCGTCCTTCGCCGGGCGCGCGCCCATGCCGCCGGTCTGGAACACGTTGAGCATGAACCCCTGGCCACGCCAGATCGTCATCCACAGCGCGTCGGCGCTCGGCGCGACCGCGTGGCCCGGCAGCGCCCCGATCAGCAGTGACGGCAGGAAATGCCCGATCAGGTGTCGTGACGCGACGGGCGCGGGCGGTTGGCAGTTCAGCACCGAGCCTTCCGGCGCGGTCACGTGCACGGGGCGGAACGAGCCCGCGTTGTGCGGCACTTCCGGCGAGATCGCCGCCTTCACCGCGAACGACGCGTACGCCCGCGTGTAGTTCAGCACCACGTTGATCCCGCGGCGGCTCTGCGGCGACGACCCGGCGAAGTCGACGTGGATCTCGTCGCCCGCGACCGTGACGGCCACCCGCAGGACCACCTCCTCGTCGTCGAAGCCGTCGGTGACCAGCTCGTTGTGGTGGACGCCATCCGGCAGCGCGGCGATCGCCTCGCGCAGCGCGCGCTCGGAGCGGTCCATGATCTCCGCGGCGATGTCGTCGAGCGTCTCCAGCCCGAACTCCGCGAGCAGCCGCACCAGGCTCGCGGCGCCGACCTCATTGCCGGTGACCTGCGCGTACAGGTCGCCGATGGTCTCCTCCGGCGTGCGCACGTTCGCGCGGATCAGCCGTTCCAGGTCCGCGTTCACCTCGCCGGCCCGCAGGAACTTCAGGATCGGCAGCCGCAGGCCCTCTTCGAACACCTCGGTGGCCTCGGCCGACACGAGCCGCCCGCCGATGTCCGGCGCGTGGCAGCACGAGGCGAACCACGCGACCAGCCGCCCGTCCGCGAACACCGGAGTGGCCACGGTGATGTCGTTGATCTGCCCGGCGGTCAGCCACGGGTCGTTGGTCAGCAGGACGTCGCCGGGCTCCAGCGTCTCCGGCGGGTACGCGGCGACGAAGTGGTGCATGCCGGTGGCCATCGCGTTGATGTGGCCGGGCGTGCCGCCGACGGACTGGCCGATCATCTCGCCGCGCGAGTCGAACACCGCGCACGCGAGGTCGAGCGATTCGCGGACCACGGCCGAAAACGCGGTGTTGACCAGCGCGTTCTGCTGCTCGGCGAGGATCGAGTGCAGCCGGTTGCCGAGCACGCCGACGAGGATCGGGTCGGCCGTCACACGACCACCGCCAGGCTCGCGTCCGCGCGCACTTCACACCCGGCGCCGGGCGGAACGACCACAGTGGACTCCCGTTCCTCGACGATCGCCGGGCCCTCGAGCCGCGAGCCCGGTGGCAGCCGGTAGCGGTCGAACACCGCCGTGTCGACAAATCCACCCGCCGCCGGGAAGTAGGCCGGACGGCGACCCTTGCGCGCGTCACCGGCCACGATTTCCCGCAACCGCAAGGAAACCTCGGGCGCGGGGGTCGACGAGACCACCCGCCAGTTCAGCACCTCGACCGCCACCGCGGGCCCGGTCCGCCGGTACAGCGAGCGGTAGACGTCCGTGAAGTCCGACACCAGCGTCTCCGGCCAGGAGCCGGCCCGGACCGGCACGCGGACCTCGTAACCCTGCCCGGCGTAACGCATTTCGGCGATCCGGCGGTGGGTCACCTCGGCCGAACCCTGGAGCAGCGCGGCGCCCTCGGCCTCCATCTCGGCGAACAGCGCGTCGACCTCGTCCCACGACAGGTCCAGCACGGCGGCGCGGGCCGAGCGCACGAAGTCGAACGCGAGCGGCGCGGTCAGGAACCCCAGCGCGCTCAGCACTCCGGCCGCCGGCGGCGCCACGACCGTCGGCGCGCCCAAGGCCCGCGCGACCCCCGCGCCGTGCACCGGGCCGGCTCCGCCGAACGTGTACATCGGCAGCTTCGCCGGGTCCTTGCCGCGCTCGACGGCGTGCACGCGCGCGGCGTTCGCCATGTCCTCGTTGACGCTGGTGTGGATGCCCCAGGCCGCGTCCTCGACGCTGACGCCGAGCGGTTCCGCGATCCGCGTGCGCACGGCTTTCCTGGCCGCCTCGACGTCGAGGGCTATGCCGCCGCCGAGGAAGTACGCCGGGTCGAGGTAGCCGAGCAGCAGGTCGGCGTCGGTGACCGTCGGCTCGGTGCCGCCGCGGCCGTAACAGGCCGGGCCCGGCTCGGAGCCCGCCGAATCCGGGCCGACGGTGAGCAGGCCGAGCCGGCTGATCCGCGCGATCGAGCCGCCGCCGACGCCGATCTCGATCATGTCGGTCACCGGCACCTTCACCGGCAGGCCGGAGCCGGGCAGCAGGCGGTACTTGCGGTCCACTTCGAACTCGTGCGTCACCAGCGGCGCGCCGTCCGCGATCAGGCAGAGCTTCGCCGTGGTGCCGCCCATGTCGAACGCCAGCAGGTCGTTTTCCCCGGCCTCCGCGGCAAACGCGGACGCCGCGAGCGCGCCGCCGGCCGGGCCCGACTCGAGGATGCGGATCGGGTACTTCGCGGCCGTGGCCACCGTCGCGATCCCGCCGTGGGACAGCATGATGTGCGGGGCCGGCCGCACGCCGAGGCCGTGCAGGCGGCGTTCCAGGTCGGCCAGGTACCGCTCGGCGAGGTCCTGCACGTAGACGTTCGCGACGGTGGTGGAGGTCCGCTCGAACTCCCGGATCTCCGGCACCACGTCGGACGAGAGCGCCACGCGCAGCCGCGGCGCGACGCGGCCGAGCACCTCGGCCACGCGCCGCTCGTGCTCCGGGTTGGTGAAGGCGTGCAGGAAGCAGACGGCGACGGCCTCGATCCCGCGCTCGTCCAGCTCCCGGCCGAGCCGCGCGACGTAGTCCTCGTCCAGTCCGGTGTGGACAGTCCCGTCGGCGAGAATTCTTTCTGGCACGTCGAAGCGCAGGTACCGCGGCACCAGCGGCTCGGGCAGCTCGATGCCGAGGTCGTACAGCTCGTAGCGGTGCTCGCGGCGCATCTCCAGCACGTCGCGGAAGCCGGCCGTGGCCAGCAGTGCCGTGCGTGAGCCCTTGCGCTCGATCAGCGCGTTCGTGACCAGGGTGGTGCCGTGCACGAGCTGGTCGACGTCGCCGGGGTCGAGGCCGGCCTTGGCGAACGTCTCGGCCAGACCGTCCGCGACCGCACGGGCGGGCTCGTCGTGGGTGGTGAGCACCTTGCCCACGGCGACCACGCCGGTGGCGTCGAGCACGCAGAGATCCGTGAAGGTACCGCCGATGTCGACGCCGACCCGGAGGCCGGTCATCGGTCCTGCCGGCGGTACCACCGCGGGGACGTGTTGAGCGGCGGCTTCAGCTTCGCCCGCACCACCAGGACGTTCGGCTCGCCGGATTCGATGAACTCGCTCAGCAGCCGCCGGAACGCGCGGCCGAAGCCGGCCACCCGGTCCGCGTGCACGCCGAACGAGCGCGCCAGCCCGACGAAGTCCGGGCTGTCCCAGTCGACGCCGCGGTGCGGCAGGCCCTCCTGCTCCTGGTCGTAGCGGAGCATGCCGTAACCGCCGTCGTCGACCACCACGACCGTCACCGGCAGCTGCTCCTCGGCCAGCGTGGCGAGGTCGCCCACGGCGTAGAGGAAACCGCCGTCGCCGGTCACGCAGATGACGCGGCCGGTCTCCGCGGCGGCGGCGCCGAGCGAGGACGGGAAGCCGTAGCCGAGCGTGCCCCAGCCCATCGGGTAAGCGAGCTTGCGCGGGCCGCGCACGCGGTGGAAACCGCCGACCCAGTAGCCCGCGACGCACATGTCGGACACCAGCACGGCGTCCGCCGGGAGCACTTCCTCCAAAGTGGACAGGAAGTCGGCGGCCTGCGGTTCCTCGTCGCGGATGCGCTGGCGCACGCGTCGGCCGATCGCGCCGAGGCGCGCGGTCAGCTCGATCAGCCCGGGGCGGCTCTCCGGGCGCAGCGACTCGACCACGCGGCGGGCGTCGCCGACGAGCGTGATGTCCGGCCGGTAGTTCTTGGCGGCGTCGTCGGCGTCGACGTTCACCGCGATCAGCTTCGGCGGCTGCGGCATGAGCCAGTTCTGCGTCATCAAGCCGTCGAAGTCGGTGCCGATGGCGAGCACGACGTCGGCCTCGTCCCACAGCTCACCGACCTCGGGCGAGTGCACGGGATTCGGGGCCAGGCAAGGATGATCGAGCGGCAGCAGGCCACGGGCGGCGAACGTGGTGATCACCGGCGCGGCCAGCCGCTCGGCCAGCTTGCCGATCGCCGCGCCCGCCTCGGCGCGCAGCGCGCCACCGCCGGCCCAGATCAGCGGGCGGCGCGCGGCCGACAGCATTTCCGCGGCGCGGGCCAGGTCGGGCAGGTCCAGCACGCCTTCGGCCGGCGTCGCGGGCGGCTCACGCGACTCCGACTTCTCCCGCAGGTAGTCCGTGGGAATGCCGAGGTAAACCGGCCCGGTCTGCGGCTGCAGCGCGAGCCGCGCCGCGCGGTGCACGGTGGTGCCGATCTGGTCGGCGCGGTGCACGGTGAAGCCGCCCTTGGTGACGGGCGCGAACATCGCCTGCTGGTCGGAGGTCTCGTGCAGCACGCCGCGCACGACGCCGGGGCGCTTGAGCATGGACGGGATGTCGGTGGCCACCACGAGCACCGGCGCGGCCGAAGCCATCGCCTCACCGACCGCGCCGAGCGTGTTCGCCGCCCCGGGCCCGGTCGTCACCAGCGCGACGCCGAGTTTCCCGGTGGCGCGGGCATAACCGTCCGCCGCGTACCCCGCCGTCTGTTCGTGCCGGACGTTGACGATCCGGATCCCCACCTCCGCCAACGCCTCCCACAGCGGCAGGTTGTGCACACCGGGCAGCCCGAAGACGACGTCGGTCCCGAGTGCCTTCAGCGCGTCGCCCAGATGCTGAGCACCAGTCCGTCCTACCACGGCCGCGATCGTATCCGCCCGTCCGGACGCACCGCACGGACGTCACCGGACATCGTTTGTCACCGGGCGAAAACGTGGGCAGGAGCTCACCTTGGCCACACATGGCCCTTGGCGCCCCCAGCCGGACACACCCCCGCCCTCCTCGGGGGGCGTCCCATGCCCAGCCTACCGCCGCCCACCGACGGAACCGGCGTGGCGGCCGCCGGGGGCAGGGGGTTGTCCACATTGCGGGCCGGCTGTGGACAAGATCGGCGGCAGCCGTTTCAAGCGCGGCAGGGAGGGCCATAATCGCCGGTGTAAGGCCGGTAACAACCGGGGAAATCGTGCGTAGACTTCGTGCTCCGGGCGCGACGAAGCGCCCGGCGCGCGGAAGGTGGTCCGAATGCCGTTGATGCCTGTGACCGACTCGATGTTCCTCTTGGTCGAGACCCGCGAGCACCCGATGCACGTCGGCGGCCTCCAGCTCTTCCGCAAGCCCGAGGACGCGGGTGACAACTACCTGCGGGACCTGCGCCGCAGCATGCTCGACTCGGACAACATGCGCAGCGTCTTCCGGCGGCGGCCGAGCCGTCCGGTGAACACCCTCGGTCACGTCTCCTGGTCCACCGACGCGGAGCTGGAACTCGACTACCACTTCCGCCACTCCGCGCTGCCCCAGCCGGGCCGCATCCGCGAGCTGCTGGAACTCACCTCACGCTGGCACAGCACCCTGCTCGACCGGCACCGGCCGCTCTGGGAAACCCACCTCATCGAGGGCCTGCAGGACGGGCGGTTCGCCGTCTACACCAAGGTCCACCACGCGCTGATGGACGGCGTCTCCGCGCTGCGCCACCTCCAGGGCACCCTCTCCGACGACCCGAACGACCTCGACTGCCCGCCGCCGTGGGGCACCCGCCAGACGGAGAGCAAGCACAACGGCAAGGCGCCGGCCACGTTCCTGGAGACCGCGGGCAAGACGTTCGGCCAGGTCGCCGGGATCGCGCCGGCCGCGGCGAAAGTCGCGCGCGAGGCCTTCCGCGAGCACACCCTGACGCTGCCGATGCAGGCGCCGAAGACGATGCTGAACGTGCCGATCGGCGGCGCCCGGCGGTTCGCAGCACAGTCCTGGTCGCTGGACCGGGTCAAGGCGATCGCGACGGCGGCCGGCGTCTCGCGCAACGACGTGGTGCTGGCCATGTGCTCCGGCGCCCTGCGCGATTACCTGATCGAGCAGAGCGCGCTGCCGGACGCGCCGCTGATCGCGATGGTGCCGGTCTCGCTGCGCCGGAAGGCCGACGCCGGCGAGGCCGCGGGGAACAACATCGGCGCGCTGTTGTGCAACCTGGGCACCGACCTGACGGACCCGGCACTGCGGCTGGCGGCCGTGCACACGTCCATGCGCAACGGGAAAAAACTGTTCTCGGAGCTGACCCCGCTGCAGACGCTGCTGCTGTCCGGCATCAACGTGGCCCAGCTGGGCGTCTCACCGGTGCCCGGGATCGTCAACAACACCCGGCCGCCGTTCAACCTGGTGATCTCCAACGTGCCCGGGCCACGCAAGCAGATGTACTGGAACGGCGCAACGCTCGACGGGATCTACCCGGCGTCGGTGCTGCTGGACGGGCAGGCGCTCAACATCACGCTGACCAGCAACGGCGACAACCTGGACTTCGGGATCACCGGATGCCGCCGGAGTGTGCCGCACCTGCAGCGGATCCTGACGCACCTCGACACCGCGCTGGCGGAGCTGGAAGGAGCCACCGGGGTGAAGTGAACGGCCTCGCCCTCACGAGGAGAGCGCCGACTGGAACGCCAGGTAGGACACCAAAACCGTGGAAGCCGGCGTCGGGCGCAACTCCTTCCGATCGCTCGCGGAAGCCGGCTTCCCCGTGCCGGTCAAGCCGAAACAGCCCAGATTGCCCAGCGTCTCGACCCCCTTGTGCACGGTCTGGGCGTTGTCGATGATCTCCTGGGTCTCCGGGCCGGGGACGTAGTCACCCATGACCCGGACGACGCCGTCGGCGGCCTGTCCCAATCCCTTCACCTGCGCTCCGCACGCTTGATCGTTGTAGGCCACGCCGGTGGGGCACGCGTCGGACATCGGGTAGACAACGTGGTTTTCGCTCTCGAAGATCGTGCGGAGAAACCTCTTGCCGTCGTCCGTGATCGGGTGCGGCGCCTGACTGCCCGAGGCGGCGCTCGGCGAGGTGCTAGGCGGCGGGGCGCTGCTCGGCAGCGGGGCGCCATTCGACGAGCAACCGGCGACGAGGGCCAGTGCAGCGGCGGCGGCCGTCAGCTTTCCACGCATTTGCGCAGTATCGGCCGCCGCCGCGGGACCGGTCCCTGGACTGACCGCGTCAGGCGATGCCCTCCGGGCTGGCGCCGCCGACCTGGATCGCGTCGGCGATGATGCGGGTGATCTCGGCCAGGTCTTCGGGCGTCAGGTCGACGTCCGCGGCCGCGGTGCTCTGTTCGATGTTGTGTGGTTTGCGGGCGCCGACGATCGCGGTGTGGATGCCGGGCTGCGCCAGGGTCCAGGCGATGGCCAGCTGGCTCACCGAAATGCCCCGTTCCGCGGCGAAGGCGGCCAGCTTGTCGACGATCTCCAGGTTGTGGCGCAGGTTCTCGCCCAGGAAGGCCGAGGAACGGGACCGCCAATCGGACTCTTCGAAGACCGTGTCGGCGGTCAGGGTGCCGGTCAGCAGCCCACTGGCCAGCGGGCTGTAGGCGAGGACGCCGATGTTGTGCTCGCGCGCGTAAGGCAGCGGATCGGTTTCGATCCCGCGGCGGAAGAGGTGGTAGGGCGGCTGCAGGGTCTCCACGGGTCGCGTCTCGTCGAAGTCCGCGAGCTGCGCGGCGTTGTAGTTGGACACGCCGGCGTGGCGGATCTTCCCGGCGTCCACGAACCCCTGCAGCGTTTCGGCGACGTCGGCCGCCGGAGTCAGCGAGTCGGGCCAGTGGATCTGGTACAGGTCGATGTGGTCGACGCCCAGCAAGCGCAGGCTGTCGTCCACGCCCTTCGTCAGCCATTCGCGACGGGAATCGCGCGCGCGTTCCGAACGGGGCTTCGTACCACCCTTCGTCGCGATGACCACGCTGTCACGGTCGTTCTTCAGTTCGTGGCTCAGCGCCTTGCCCAGCAGGGCCTCGGACTGGCCGGAACCGTAGGCCTGAGCGGTGTCGAAGAGGGTCACGTCCAGCTCACGCGCGTGCCGGATGGCGGCGATCGCCGTGTCCTCGTCGAAGGCGCCCCACTGCCCGCCGAGCTGCCAGGTGCCGAAGGCGATCCTCGAAACCTCAAGGCCGCTGCGGCCCAGAATCGTCGTACGCATGCGTCCAGCACAACACAGGCGCACGGCCGTCGCAGCGCCCGCCGCCGCGGATCCCGCCCACCGGATACCCGATTGACGCCTCCGTCCCGGTGATCGGATACTCGGCTGGGTGAGACTTCGATGAGCCTCCTGGAACCCTTACGGCAGCGCAGCTTCCGCGCGCTGGTGACCGGCCGCACTCTCGCCACCTTCGCCAACGCCGTGGCCCCCGTCGCACTCGCTTTCGCGGTACTGGACCTCACCGGTTCGGCGGCCGACCTCGGCCTGGTGGTCGGCGCGCGCTCGATCGCGAACCTCGCGCTGCTGCTGTTCGGTGGTGTGCTCGCGGACCGGCTGCCCCGGTCGGTGATCATGCAGGGCACGGAGGTCGCGGCGGGCGTCACGCAGGGCGCGCTCGCGGTGAGTGTCCTTTGTGGATTCGCGTCGATCCCGCTGCTGGTCGGGCTGAGCCTGGTCAACGGCGCGGTGTCCGCGATCTCGCTGCCCGCCGCGGCGGCCATCACCTCGCAGACCGTGCCGCGCACGCTGCTCAGCCAGGCCAACGCGCTGCTGCGGCTGCTGTCCAACACTGGCCGCATCGCGGGCGCGGGCGCCGCGGGCGTGGTGGTCGCGGCCGCGGGGTCCGGCTGGGCGGTGGCGGTGAACGCGCTGCTGTTCTTCGGGGCCGCGGCGGCCTATCGCGGGATCCGGCTGCCCCGCGGTGCGCGGGCCAAGGCCGGCCACCCGATCGCGGACCTGATCGCCGGCTGGCACGAGTTCCGCTCGCGCGCGTGGGTGTGGATCGTCGTCGTGCAGTTCGCCTTCGTCAACGCCGCCGGCCTCGGCACGCTGATGGTGATCGGGCCGGTGGTCGCGGACGAAACGTTCGGCCGCTCCGGCTGGGGGCTGGCGCTGGCGATGTCCACGGCCGGCGCACTCGTCGGCGGGCTCATCGCGGCGCGCTGGCAACCGCGCCGGGCGCTGTTCGCCGGCGTGGTGCTGGTGACGGTGGAGGCGTTGCCGGTGCTGTCCCTCGGCTTGTGGCCCGCGCTCATCCCGCTGCTGGTGGCGATGCTGCTGGCGGGCCTGTCGATGGAGCAGTTCAGCGTGGTGTGGGACGTCTCGCTGCAGGAGAACGTGCCGGAGGACCGGCTCGCCCGCGTGTACTCCTACGACATGGTGGGCTCGATCGTCGCGGTGCCGGTCGGCCAGATCGCGGCGGGCCCGCTCGTCGAGCAGTTCGGGCGGGAGCCGGTGCTGCTGACCTGCGGCGCGCTGATCGTGGTGTCGACCCTGCTCGCGCTGTGCAGCCGGCAGATCCGCGGCCTGGTGCGCCGGGATCCGGTCAGCTCGGGCGCACTCGCAGGAAGTTGACCGCGCTGGCGCTGAGCTTCAGCTCGCCGCCGGCGTCGAAGACCTCCATCTGGGTGCGGATCAGGCCGCGGTCGGGCTTCGACTTCGACAGCCGGGCCTCCGTGACGGTCGCGCGCATGTGGAGCTTGTCACCGGGCCGGACGGGCCGCGGCCAGCGCAGCTCGTCGACGCCGGGGCTGCCGAGGCTCGCGACCGAAGACAGGTAGTGGTCCGCGAACATCCGCATCATCAGGCTCGAGGTGTGCCAGCCGCTGGCGATCAGGCCGCCGAAGGGCCCGTTCTCGGCCGCGACCGGATCGGTGTGGAAGCTCTGCGGGTCGAACCGCCGGGCGAACTCGAGGACCTCCTCTTCGGTCACCACGGCCTCGCCGAATTCGTACACCGCGCCGAGCGGGTAGTCCTCGAACCAGCGGTCGTCGATCGGCGTCGTGAACTCCGTCATGACGGCAGCCTGCCACAACAACACTTCGCCCCGCAGCGAAGTGTTAGCAGATTATCCTGGGCCGATGACGGCCGAACCGGACATCGCGACGGTCGCGCAGGCGATCGGCGAACCGGCGCGGGCGGCGATGCTGCTCCAGCTGATGGACGGTGACGCCCACACCGCCCGCGGCCTAGCGACGGTCGCGGGCATCGCCCCGTCCACCGCGAGCGCGCACCTACGCCGACTGTGCGACGCAGGCCTGGTCCGCGTGACGGAGTCCGGCCGGCAACGACTGCACCGGCTCGCCGGCCCGGACGTCGCCCAGCTCGTGGAGGCCCTAACGGCGCTCGCCCCGCCGCGGCTGCCCCCGAACCTGCAACCGGACCCGCCGACGGATCAGCTTCTGGAGGCCCGAGCCTGTTACGGCCACCTCGGCGGCCGACTCGGCGTCACGATCGCGGCGCGCCTGCACGAGGACGGCGTGATCGACGAACTCCGCCCCGGCGACACCGGCCCCGTGCACACCTTCGACCACCCGCTGCTCACGACGCTCGGCATCACCGGCCTCGCGACGCCCCCACCCGTCCGCGCCTGCCTCGACTGGTCACACAGCAGCGTCCACCTCGCGGGCGCGCTGGGAACGGCCCTGCTGACCGGCCTGCTCGACGCGGGCTGGCTGCGCCGCCGCCCCACCGGCCGAGCCCTGCGAATCACCCCGAACGGCCGGGATCGCCTGGCCCAGCTGGGTTTCCGGTAGCACGACCGGCCCCGCGGGGTGGCATGGCCACGGCTACCGCAACGCTGCTGGACCCGCGCGAGTGCCGCCGAGTCTGAGCGATGTCGCCAAGCACAGACGAACCAGCCGGGCTCGGGCCGCACCGGCCAGACTCAGCCAATGCCGCCGGGCTCGGGCCGCACCGGCCAGACTCAGCCAATGCCGCCGGGCTCGGGCCGCACCGGCCAGACTCAGCCAATGCCGCCGGGCTCGGGCCGCACGGTCGAGCTCGGCCAACACAGCTGAGCTCGGCCAACACAGACGGGTGCAAGCGAGGTGGCTTGGGTAGGCAGCTCAGCCTGCTCAGCCACCGGAGTCTCGCCCCGGCGGCGCGGCCACAGTTACGCGGTTGCGGTTGCGGTTGCGGTTGCGGCAGCGGCTGCGCGGCAGCGCGGTTGCGGCCGCGCGGTTGCGGCAGCGGGCTTGGCGCCGCGGCTGGGCTTGCCGCGGTCACAGCGAGCCTTGGCACTGCGGCCGGGTTTCCCGCAGCGCGGCGGGCCTCACGGCCACCCAGCTGGGCCCCGGCAGCACAGGGTCACCAGCTCCGGTGGTGCGGTCAGTTTCCGCCGGTGCGGGGTTCTGGGGCTATGTCGCGGTGGCCGTCGAGTTTCCACCAGCTCTCGAGGGTTTGACGGAGGGCCTTGAGCAGCTCGCCGCCGGTTTCCAGGGGGACCAGTGCGGTGGGGCCGCCGTCGATGCGCAGGGCGGCCGAAAGGCGGTCGTCACGCTCGATGAGGCCCACGATGACCTCGGTGGGCCGACCTGCCATGTCTACGGTGGGGATCGCCTGTTCATAATGCCAGCCGGTGGAATGCACGCCGAGACATTGGCACAGTTTCCGGCCGCCTCCCGCGGAGTTCACCCGGACGTGGTCAGTACCGGGCCAGGGCCGGACGCGGTCAGTGGTCAGCACCGGGCCCGGGGCCGGACGTGGTCAGTGCTCAGTGCCGGGCCCAGGGCCGGACCTCCTCCAGCAGCTTCGCCACCGCCAGCACCAGATCGTCCGAATGGCGCGGGCCGACGATCTGCAGGCCGACAGGCAGACCGGCCGCCGTCCGGCCGGCCGGCACGCTGATCGCCGGCTGTTGGGTCATGTTGAACGGGTAGGTGAACGGGGTCCATTCCGGCCAGCCGCCCAGCCCGCTGCCCGGCGGCACCTCGTGGCCGGCCTCGAACGCCGGGATCGGGATGGTCGGCGTGATCAGCACGTCGTAACGCGTGTGGAACTCGCCCATCAGGATGCCGAGCGCGGCGCGGTCGGCGGTGGCGCCGAGGTAGTCGCTCGCGGAGAACTGCTTGCCGAAGTCCCACACCCGGCGCAGGCCGGGGTCGACACGTTCATAGGTGCCCGGCCCGAAAGAGTCGAGCATCTTCGCGGCGCCGGTGGACCACAGCACGTCGAACGCGGCCTTGGGGTCTTCGAAGCCCGGGTCGGTTTCCTCGAGCTGCAGGCCGGCGTCGCTGAGCGACTTGACCGCGGCCGCGACGATGGCCGCCACCTCCGGGTCGACGTCCACGAAACCGAGCGTCGGCGAGAACGCGGCGATCAGCCCGCGCACGTCACGCCGCACGGCTTCGCGGTAGGTGCCGACCGGCGGCGCCAGCCCGGCGGGGTCACGGGGGTCGGGCGTCGCGATGACGTCGAGCAGCAGTGCGGTGTCGTCGACGCTGCGGGCCATCGGCCCGGCGTGCGCGAGCGGGCCGAACGGGCTCGCCGGGTACAGCGGGATGCGGCCGTGCGTCGGCTTCATGCCGACGATGCCGCAGAACGACGCGGGGATCCGGACCGAGCCGCCGCCGTCGGTGCCGACGGAAAGCCCGCCCATGCCCGCCGCGACGGCCGCCGCGCTGCCGCCGCTGGAACCGCCCGCCGTCTTCGTCGGGTCCACCGGGTTGCGGGTGATGCCGGTCAGCTCGCTGTCGGTGACGCCCTTCCACGCGATCTCCGGCGTGGTCGTCTTGCCGAGCACCACCAGGCCCGCCTCGCGCATCCGCGCCATCACCGGGCTGTCGACGTCCCAGGGCTGGTCCTTCGGGATGCTCGTGGACCCGCGCAGCGTCGGCCAGCCCTGCGTCAGGAACATGTCCTTGATCGACGCGGGCACACCGTCGAGCCAGCCGATCGGGTTCCCGTCGCGCCACCGGATCTCCGCGGCCTTCGCCTGCTCCAGCGCGCGATCGGCGTCCACGAGGCAGTACGCGTTGATCTCACCATCACGTTCTTCGATGGCCTGCAACGCGTTCTGCGTCGCCTCCACCGGGGACAGCTCCCCGGTGGCGTAGGCGGCGACGAGTTCGCTCGCGGTCAGTTCCCGATCGGTCATCCGCTGGCTCCCTGTGTTTCGGTCGGCACGTACCCGAGCTGTTTGTCCACGACGTTCTGCAGCGGCTCCCCGGCCACCCAGCGGCGGAAGTTCGCCGCGAAGACCTCCACCAGCGTGTTCCGCCAGCCGACGAAGTCACCCGACATGTGCGGCGAGAGCAGCACGTCCGGCATCGTCCAGAGTGGACTGTCGGCGGGCAGCGGCTCGGTGTCGAACACGTCCAGCGCGGCGCCGGCGATCTCGCCGCCCCGCAGAGCGCCGATCAGGTCGGACGTCACCACCAGTTCACCACGCCCGACGTTCACGAACCGGGCGGTGGGCTTCATCGCCGCGAACACACCCGCGTCGAACAGGCCCTTCGTCTGCTCGGTGAGCGGCGCGACGGCCACCACGTAGTCGTAGGCGGGCAGGTGCCGGGCCAGCTCGGCGGTGTCGTGGACCTCGCCGAAGTCCGGGTCGCCGGTCCGCGGGCGCCGCCCCGCGCCGGACACGCGCAGGCCGGCCGCGCGCAGCAGCCGGGCGATCGAGCGGCCGATGGGTCCGGTGCCGACGACCAGTGCCTCGCGCCCGGCGACCCGCTCGGTCTCGCGGTGCTGCCATTTACCGGCACGCTGCAGGTCAAGCGACCGTGCGAAGTCCTTCGCGAACGACAGCACGACGCCGAGCACGTACTCCGCGATGGCGTCGTCGAAGACTCCCCGCGAGTTCGTGAGCACCACGTCGCTCTCCCGCAGGCCTGGGAACAGCACCGGGTCCACTCCCGCGCTGGCGATGTGCAGCCAGCGCAGCCGGTCCGCGGCCGGCCACGCGCCGGGCACGGCCGTGGAGAGGAAGTCGTAGACGAAGAGCGCATCGGCTCCGGCCAACGCTTCGCCGAGCCCTTGCGCGTCCGTGTACCGAACCACCGCCGCCGCTTCGACAGCGGCCATGTCCGGTGGTGGGGCTGCCCCGCAGAGCACCGCCAGGACGGGGGTTTCCGAGGCCATCACATTGACACCGTAAAAGTGGCTCGTATGATTGTCAACAATCCGAGGAACGACCCCCGGAGCACCGGACATGTCCCCTGCACCGGCGATTCCGGAGGCTGAGCCTTGGATCTGGACTTCCTCGCGTTCGAAGGCCCGTTGGCGCAACGTGGCATCGGCGTCATCGCTCCTTTCGACCTCGCGCTGGAACGCGAGCTCTGGCGGTGGGTACCCATGGATGTCTCCCTTCATCTGGCGCGCACCCCGTACGAGCCGGTGCCGGTGAGCATGGAGATGGCGCAGCTCGTCAGCGACAGCCGGCACCTCGCCGCCGCGACGCGGGACGTGCTGCACGTGGAGCCGGAGGTGGTGGCCTACCTCTGCAGCTCCGGCAGCTTCGTGAACGGCATCGACTACGAGCGCTCCCTGACCAAGGCGATCTGCGACGCGGGCGCGCCCGACGCCGTGACCACCTCCGGCGCGCTCGCCGAGGTGCTGCAGCAGCTCGACCTGCACAACGTCTCGGTGCTGACGCCGTACGACGCCGATCTCACCGGGAAGCTGCACGACTTCCTCGCCGAGCTGGGCGTGACCACCGTGTCGAGCGACCACCTCGGCTTGGGCGGCGGCATCTGGAAAGTCAGCTACCGCACCATTGCCGAGCGGATCCTGGCCGCCGACCACAGCGACGCCGAGGCGATCTTCGTCAGCTGCACCAACCTGCCGACGTTCGACCTGATCGAGCCGCTGGAGGCGGCGCTCGGCAAACCGGTGCTGACCGCGAACCAGCTGACCATGTGGGCCTGTCTGCGCCGGATGGGCCTGCCCATCGTGGGCCCCGGCCGGTGGCTGCGTGAGGTCTCCTGATGCACCCGGTTAACATTGTCGACAATCTGCGTATCCCGGAGGTTTCGTGACCACCATCGGCTTCATCTACCCCGACCACGCGGCCGAGGACGACTACCTGCTCGCGGAGCAGCTGCTCGGCGGCGCCGACAGCGAGCAGGGCGATATCCGGCTGCCGGTGGAGCACATCTACGGCACCGACCTGCACGCCGTGCCGGAGCTGCTCGACCTCGGCAGCGAGGCCCGGCTGGCCGACGGCGCCGCGCTGCTGGCCAAGCACGAGCCCGACGCGGTGATCTGGGCCTGCACGTCCGGCAGCTTCGTCTACGGCTGGGACGGCGCGCGTGGCCAGGCCGACGGGCTGGCCCAGGTGGCCGGAGTACCGGCTTCGAGCACCTCCTTCGCGTTTGTGCACGCCGCGCAGGCACTGGACGTGAAGCGGGTCGCCGTGGCGGCCAGCTATCCCGACGACGTGGCGCAGCTGTTCGTGGAGTTCCTCGCCGCGGGCGGCGTCGAGGTGGTGGCCATGGCGAGCGCGGACATCAGCACCGCTGCCGAGGTCGGCCGGCTCGCGCCGGAGGCCGTGGTGCGCCTGGCCGTGCAGCACGACCACGCCGATGCCGATGCCGTGCTGGTGCCGGACACCGCCATGCGCACGCTGGCCGAGATCAACGCCATCGAGACCGCGCTCGGCAAGCCGGTGCTGACCGCGAACCAGGTGACCGTGTGGGAGGGCCTGCGGCTCACCGGGACCACTCGGCTGGTGCGCTCGATGGGCCGGCTGTTCCGGGTGAGGGACTGAGCCATGGTCACCCTGCCCGACATCGAGCCGGTCAGCCGCGAGTCGACGGCCGCGGTGATCGCGCGGCAGCTGCGCGACGCGATCATGACCGGCGCGCTGCCGCCCGGCACTCAGCTCGGCGAGACCGACCTGGCCGCCCGGTTCCATGTTTCGCGCGGCCCGCTGCGGGAGGCGATGCAGCACCTCGTCTCGGAAGGCCTGCTGCGCAGCGAACGCCACCGCGGGCTCTTCGTGATCGACCTCGAACCGGGCGACGTCTACGACATCTACCTCGCCCGCTCGGCGGTCGAGCGCGCCGCCATGCTGCGGGCGCTGCGCGGCGACCGCGACGCGGTGGCGGCCGTGCTGGAGCAGACCGTGGCGGACATGGCCGCGGCCGCGGACGACGACGACCCCACCGCACTGTCCACAGCGGACCTCCGGTTCCACGAGGCGCTGATCGACGCCTCCGGCAGCAAGCGCCTGGTGCGCATGGCCCGCACCCTGCTCATCGAGACGCGCATGTGCCTGAGCCTGCTGCAGAACACCTACCAGCGGGTCGAAGAGCGCGTGGACGAGCACACCCGCATCATCGACGCCTTGCGGGCCGGCGACGACGAGACCGCGCTGCACCTGCTCGAGGCCCACATGGAGGACGCGGTGCAGCGCCTGGCGCCCGGCACGAGCCTGAACCAGGGCCCGGCGCCGGCGGTTCCCTAGCCACCGCACCAAAAACGGCAGCGCGACCAGCCCGCCCCGCCACGGCGCCCGGCGGTACTCACCCATCGCCGCGCACCCCCAGCACGGGCTGGCCGCCGCGGCCGCCGCGGTAGGACGGCGACCACGGGTAGGCGCCCTCCTCGTCCGCGTAGACGAGCTGAAGCGCCCGTACATCGGGGCCATACAAGGTGATCGCGAGCGAGAGGTGTGCCGAGGGCTCCGCCAGCGCCACGACCTCGATCGGTGGCAGGCCCCGTGCGGTGAGCACCTGGCCCGGCTGGGGCGGACCAGCCTCCAGCGACTCCGCGGCGACGGCGTTCAGCAGCCTCGCCGACGGGTGGGCATCAAGACCGGTGACCACGAGTTCCGGCAGCCCGTACCGGGTCAGACCGGCGGTGTACGCCCAGGGCGGCCGCGGGTCTTCCTTGCCCACGGCCTGGACGACCCACCCGGTTTCGTCGATCTGGCCGAGGATCTGGGTCAGGTACTCGGCCACGAGTCTGTCGCGTTCTCGTGCGGCGTTTTCTCTTACCGTGCTATCTCGCGCGGTGCTTTCCCGTACCGCGTTCGCCCAAGCGGGATTGTCGCAAAACCAGCACATCGGAGCTTTCCCTCCCCTCGTCCCGGTGGGGTTCCATCGGGACGAGGAGAAGTGAAGCGCGGGGCACCGACAGAAAATCAGTGGAGGGCTTCGGCCACCGCCGTGCCGAGCCGGGTTGTGGTAGCGGTGCCGCCGAGGTCGGGGGTGAGCTCGGCGCCGGCCGTGAGGACCTCGTCGACGGCCGTACGGATTGCTTGTGCGGCAACGGTTTCGCCCAGGTGTTCGAGCATCATCGCGCCCGCCAGGATCTGCGCCACGGGGTTGGCGATGCCCTGGCCGGCGATGTCCGGGGCACTCCCGTGGACCGCCTCGAACATCGACGGGTATTCACCTGATGGGTTGATGTTGCCGGACGGTGCCATGCCCAGGCCGCCCGTCACGGCGGCCGCGAGGTCGCTCAGGATGTCGCCGAACAGGTTCGACCCGACCACCACGTCGAGCCGTTCCGGCGCCTGCACCATCCGCGCGGCCAGTGCGTCCACATGGCACTGTTCCGCGCGCACGTCCGGGTACCCGGCCCCGACCTCGGCGAAGATCTCGTCCCAGAACGGCATCGAGTGGATCAGCCCGTTGGACTTCGTCGCCGACGTGACGCGCCCGGACCGCGTGCGCGCCAGCTCGAACGCGTACCGGATGATCCGCTCCACGCCCACCCGCGTGAACACCGACTCCTGCAACACGAACTCGTCGGGACGGCCGGTGTTGTGCCGCCCGCCGATGGCCGAGTACTCGCCCTCGGAGTTCTCCCGGACGATCACCATCTCCAGGTCGGCCGCCGAACGCCCGGCGAGCACCGAGGTGGTGCCGGGGAGCAGCCGCACCGGCCGCAGGTTCACGTACTGCTGGAACGCCCGGCGCAGCGGGATCAACAGGCCCCACAAGGAAACGTGGTCCGGCACACCGGGGAAGCCGACGGCGCCGAGGAAGATCCCGTCGAACGCCGCCAGCTGGTCCACCCCGTCGTCCGGCATCATCGCGCCGGCCTTGGCGTAACGCTCGCAGCTCCAGTCGAATTCGTTCCACGCCAAGGAGAAGCCGTGTTTCGCGGCCGCCGCGTCGAGCACCTTGCGGGCCTCGATGGTGACGTCTACGCCGATCCCGTCGCCCGGGATGCTCGCGATCCGGTAGTCGCTCACAGGCTCACCGCGATGTACTTGGTCTCCAGGAACTCGTCGATGCCGACCGTGCCGCCCTCGCGGCCGAGGCCGGACTGCTTGATCCCGCCGAACGGCGCCGCCGGGTTCGACACGATGCCCTGGTTCAGGCCGATCATGCCGGCCTCCAGCCGCTCCGAGACGCGCAGCGCGCGCTTCACATCGCTGGTGTACAGGTAGGAAACCAGGCCGTACTCGGTGTTGTTGGCCTTCGCGACCGCCTCGTCCTCGGTGTCGAACGGGGTGATGGGCGCGACCGGCCCGAAGATCTCCTCGGCCGCCAGCCGCGCGTCGACCGGCACTTCGGTGAGCACCGTCGCCGGGTAGAAGTGGCCCGGCCCGTCAATGGCCGCGCCGCCGGTCAGCACCCGCGCGCCGCGGTCGGTGGCGTCCTTGACCAGCTCGGTGACCTTCTTCACCGCGGCCTGGTCGATCAGCGGGCCGACGACCACGCCGTCCTCGGTGCCGCGGCCCATCGGCAGCGCCTGCATCCGCTCGGTGAGCCGCCGCGAGAACTCTTCGAGCACGCCGCGCTGCACGTAGAACCGGTTGGCCGCGGTGCAGGCCTCGCCGATGTTGCGCATCTTCGCCTGCATCGCGCCCTCGACGGCGGCGTCCAGGTCCGCGTCGTCGAACACCAGGAACGGGGCGTTGCCGCCCAGCTCCATCGACGTGCGCAGCACCTTCTCCGCGCACTGCTCCAGCAACTTGCGGCCGACCGCGGTCGAGCCGGTGAACGACAGCTTGCGCGCCCGCCCGTCGCGGATCAGCGGCTCCATCACGCCGCCCGCGTCGGTGGTCGTGACGATGTTCAGCACGCCCTCCGGCAGCCCCGCCTCGGCCAGGATGGCGGCGAGCGCGAGCATCGACAGCGGCGTCTGCGCGGCCGGCTTGATCACCATCGTGCAGCCCGCGGCGACGGCCGGGCCGATCTTGCGCGTGCCCATCGCCATCGGGAAGTTCCACGGCGTGATCAGCAGTGCGGGGCCTACCGGTTGGCGGGTGACCAGGAACCGGCCGGCACCGTTCGGGGCGACCGCGTAACCGCCGTCGATGCGCACGGCCTCCTCGGCGAACCAGCGGAAGAATTCGGCGGCGTAAGTGATCTCACCGGCGGCCTCGACCAGCGGCTTGCCCATCTCCAGCGTCATGAGCAGCGCGAGTTCGTCCCGGCGCTCGATCAGCTTGTCGTAGGCCCGGCGCAGGATCTCGCCACGCTCGCGGGGCGCGACCGCTGCCCAGCTCGCCTGCGCCGCGGCGGCCGCGTCCAGCGCCGCGAGGCCGTCTTCCGGCGTGGCGTCCGCGACCTGGCACAGCACGGTGCCGGTCGAGGGATCCTGGACGTCGAACGTCTTGCCGCCCTTGGCGGGCACCCACTTGCCGCCGATGAAGAGTTCCTTGTCGACCGCGCCGACGACGCCTGCCTCACTGATCGCGCTCATGCAGCTTGCTCCCTGTCGTGGTTGTCCCGAAGCCATGCTATGGATATTGTCAACAATCGACAACCGATCGAACCCAGCTTAGGAGCGCCGCCGCATGGCCCAGCTTTCCCCGCTGCTCAAGCAGGCAACGCCCGTCGTGGTCGACCACGGCGAAGGGGTGTACCTCTACGACGTCGACGGGAAACGTCACCTCGACTTCACCGCGGGGATCGGCGTGACCAGTACCGGCCACTGCCACCCGCGAGTCGTCGAGGCGGCCCGGGAGCAGATCGGCAAGCTCGTGCACGGCCAGTACACGACCGTGATGCACAAGCCGCTACTCGAGCTCACCCAGCGGCTCGGCGACGTGCTGCCGGCCGGACTGGACTCGCTGTTCTTCGCCAACTCCGGCAGCGAGGCCGTGGAGGCCGCGCTGCGCCTGGCCCGCCAGGCCACCCAGCGGCCCAACGTGATCGTGTTCCAGGGCGGCTTCCACGGCCGTACGGTGGCCGCCGCGTCGATGACCACCTCCGGCACCCGGTTCAGCGCGGGCATCTCGCCGCTGATGGCCGGGGTGCACGTCGCCCCGTTCCCGTACGCCTACCACTACGGCTGGGACCAGGAGACCGCGACGAAGTTCGCGCTGCGCGAGCTGGACTACCTGTTCCAGACGGTCTCCGCGCCGAACGAGACGGCCGCGTTCTTCATCGAGCCGGTGCTCGGCGAGGGCGGTTACGTGCCCGGCAACACCGAGTTCTTCGCCGGCCTGCGCGAGCGCGCCGACCGCCACGGGATCCTGCTGGTCATGGACGAGGTCCAGACCGGCTTCGGGCGCACCGGGAAGTTCTGGGGCCACGACCACTTCGACGTCTCCCCCGACGTCGTGCTCATCGCGAAGGGCCTGGCCAGCGGCTTCCCGCTGTCCGGCATCGCGGCTTCGCAGGAGCTGATGGCGAAGGCGCTGCCCGGCTCGCAGGGCGGCACCTACGGCGGCAACGCGGTCTCGTGCGCCGCCGCGATCGCGACGCTGGCGGTGATCCAGGACGAGGGCCTGGTCGAGAACGCCGCCGAGCGCGGCCGCCAGCTGCTGGACGGCGCGCGGCTGATCGCGGACAAGACCCCGGCGATCGGCGACGTGCGCGGCCTCGGCCTGCTGGTCGGCAGCGAGTTCACCACCGCCGACGGCGAGCCGGACCCGGCGACGGCCGCTGCCGCCCAGCAGGCCGCGGCCAGGAGCGGCCTGCTGCTGCTGACCTGTGGCGCCTACTCGAACGTGGTCCGCATGGTGCCGCCGCTGGTCGTCACCGCCGAGCAGGTCGACGACGCCCTGCGCATCTGGGGTGACGTGGTCACGTCGGTCACGGGGAGCTGAGCCATGGCCCGGTACATCACCATCACGCTGGACAAGCGCGGCGTCACCTGCCGCGCGCGGCTGCTCGACGCCGAGGCGCCGCGGACCTGCAAGGCCGTGTGGGACGCGTTGCCGCAGAGCGGCTCGGCCTACCACGCGAAGTACGCGCGCAACGAGGTCTACGCGCTCGTGCCGCCCTTCGCGGAACCCAAGCCGGGCCGCGAAAACCCGACGATCACGCCGATCCCCGGCGACGTCGTCTACTTCGGCTTCGAGGCGTGGGAAATCGGCAACCCCGCGTACGGCTACGACGACGGCAGCGAGGCGCACAGCGACCAGGGCGCCACCGACCTCGCGATCTTCTACGGCCGCAACAACCTCCTGATCAACGGCGACGCCGGCTGGGTGCCCGGCAACGTGTTCGCCACCATCGAGGAGGGCCTGGCCGAGATGGCGGAGGCCGCGCAGGACCTGTGGCTGCGCGGTGTCGAGGGCGAGACGCTGTGGTTCGCCCGCGTCGACTGACGCACGCACGTTTGCCGTTAAGGCCTCCTTACCCGCGTTGGACGCGGGTAAGGAGGCCTTAACGGCGTTGGGCACTCGTTGGGGTTGGTATCCCTTTCGAGCGGGTTTGGCGACACTGTTCAGTGAGGGCCGGATGACCGTCGGTGATCATGCGGCGAGGCCCGGAAACCCGTGCCAGCACGGGAAAATCGCCCCGGAATACAAGCCTCATCACCCGGCCGTGTGAACCTGGCGGACTCACCATTCGTGGCAGCGCCATCACCGGTTCGTGTAGCGGCCGCCCCCACTTGCCCTAGCGAGCTTCTACTACCCAGAGTGATCGCCAGGCGTATCGCTACGCACCGTGGCGGAACGCCGGGGAAGTCACCCCCGCCGGAGAACACGAAAGCCTTACGCGTTTATGGTGGGAAGATTCGCGGCACCCACCGGTTCGGGCCACGGCTTTTTGACAACGCGCCAGCGTGGTGAAAATCTTCAATCGTTCCTCGCGAGGGCACAACTGAACACGAAAATCCGAACAAGGAGCCCCTCAATGCAGCTTTTCACCCAGCACGCGCACCACTGCCACGACCTGATCACGGGTGTGCTGGCCCACCTGGCGCACGTGCTCGGCTGGCTTGTCTGATCTCCTAAGCAGGATTACCGAGGGGCCGGCCTGTTGGCGCGGGCCGGTCCCTCGGCTCATTATTCAGAAATAGCAGGCCACCCGTTCAACGGAGTGGCCTTTGTGCTTTTCCGGGAATTGTTTCAAAAACGTTTCCCCGGGCGCCGTGACGCTCACCGGCGGTCACCCCGGAGGTCACCCAGGGCAAACGTGAACAACGTTCATGGCCAGCTCACCACACGACGTACTACGCTTCGGGCACAGGCGAAGGCGCGTGAGGAAGAGGTGCCGATGGGCGACGTGACGGCACAGCTGGCCGCGATCGTCGGGGAGAAGAACCTGCTCACGGGCGAGGCCATCCCCGACGACTACGCGCACGACGAGGCTCTCAGCTCCCCGCCGCAGAAGCCCGCGTACGTCGCGAAGCCCGCCACCGCCGAGGAAGTCGCGGAGCTGTTGAAAGCCGCTTCGACGGCGGGCGTGCCCGTCACCGCGCGCGGGTCCGGCAGCGGTCTGTCGGCCGCCGCGCGCCCGCTGGCCGACGGCCTGGTCGTCTCGTTCGAGCGGATGAACGCGGTGCTGGAGATCGACGTCGAGAACCACGTCGCCGTCGTGCAGCCCGGCGTCACGCTCGCGGAGCTGGACGAACGGGCCGCCGCCGCGGGCCTCACCTACCCTGTTTACCCCGGCGAGCTGAGCGCGACCATCGGCGGCACCGTCGGCACCAACGCGGGCGGCATGCGCGCGGTGAAGTACGGCGTCACGCGCAACAACGTCGTCGGCCTGCAGGCCGTGCTGCCGACGGGCGAGATCGTCCGCACCGGCGGGCGCACGTCGAAGGTGTCCACGGGGTACGACCTCACGCAGCTGATCATCGGCTCCGAGGGCACGCTGGCGCTCGTCACCGAGGTGATCGTGAAGCTGCACCCGCGGCTGCCGCACGGCGCCACGGTGCTCGCGCCGTTCGACGACCTCGACCAGGTGATGGCCGTCGTGCCGAAGATCCTGGCGAGCGGGCTCGCGCCGCACATCCTCGAGTACATCGACAACATGACGATGGCCGCGATGGTCTACAACGAGAAGCTCGAGCTGGGTGTCCCGGACGCGATCCGCGAACGCTCGCAGGCGTATCTCTTGGTGGCACTGGAAAACAGCGACGCCGGACGGCTGGGCGAGGACGTCGAGACGCTCGGCGGGCTGCTCGGCGAACTGGGCGCGATCGACGTTTACGTCCTCGAAGGCGGCTCGGCGCGCAAGCTGGTCGAGGCGCGGGAGAAGGCGTTCTGGTCGGCCAAGGCCGCGGGCGCCGACGACGTGGTCGACGTGGTGGTGCCGCGCTCCGCGATGCCGGTTTTTCTCGCCAAGGCCAGGGAACTCGCGCTCGCCGCGGGCGGTGGCGTGATCGGCTGCGGGCACGCCGGCGACGGCAACGTCCACCTCGCGGTCTTCTGCAAGGACCCGGAAACCCGGACGAAGCTGCTGACCGACGTCTTCACCCACGCCATGGCGCTGGGCGGCGCCATCTCCGGCGAGCACGGCCTCGGCCGGACCAAGACCAAGTACTACCTGAAACTCGAAGACCCGGCGAAGATCGAGCTGCTGCGCCGGGTCAAGTCCGGCTTCGACCCCGCCGGCATCCTCAACCCCGGTGTCCTCTTCGGCTGAGCACCCGGATCCGGCCAGCCGGATTTCGACCAGAAAGCGAGCACCATGAACGGCGCCCAGTCCCTGATCCGCACGCTCGTCGACGCCGGGGTGGAGGTGTGTTTCTCGAACCCCGGCACGTCGGAGATGCACTTCGTCGCGGCGCTCGACAGCGTGTCGGAGATGCGCGGTGTGCTCGGGCTGTTCGAAGGAGCCGTGACCGGCGCGGCGGACGGCTACGCGCGGATGGCGGAAAAGCCGGCCGCGACGCTGCTGCACCTCGGGCCGGGCCTGGGCAACGGGCTGGCGAACCTGCACAACGCGCGGCGCGCGCACACGCCGATCGTCAACATCGTCGGCGACCACGCGACGTACCACAAGAAGTACGACGCGCCGCTGGAGTCGGACATCGACGCGATCGCCAGCTCGCTGGAGGGCTGGGTCCGCCGGTCCAAGCACACCCAGGAGGTCGGCGCGGACGCGGCGGCGGCCGTCGCGGCGGCCCAGGACGCGCCCGGCCGGATCGCGACGCTGATCCTGCCCGCGGACGCGTCGTGGGGCGAAGGCGGCGAGACGTGCGCGCCGATCCCGCCGCGCGCGCCGCAAGCTGTCGACGCGACGACGGTCAAGAAGATCGCCGAAGTGCTGCGCAGCGGCGAATCCGTCGCGCTGCTCATCGGCGGTGCCGCCTGCCGTGAGACGGGATTACTGGCCACCAGCCGGATCGCGGCGGCGACGGGCGTGAAGGCGTTCGCGGAGACGTTCCCCGCGCGGATGGAACGCGGCGCCGGGCTGCCCTCGATCGAGCGGCTCGGCTACCTGGCCGAGCAGGTGGCCTACCAGCTCGACGGGGTGAAGCACGTGATCATCGCCGGCACCAAGGCGCCGGTGTCGTTTTTCGCCTACCCCGGCAAGCCGAGCGACCTGGTGCCGGAAGGCGCGCAGGTGCACGTGCTCGCCGAGGTGGGCCAGGACGCGACGGGCGCGCTGAACGACGTCGCCGCCATCGTCGCCCCGGACACCGCGCCGGTGCTGCAGGAAGCGTCACGCCCCGCGATGCCGACCGGCCCGCTGACGCCGCAGAACTGGGCCGACGTGATCGGCGCGCTGCTGCCCGAGCGCGCCATCATCGCGGACGAGGCCAACACGTCCGGCCTGCTGATCCCGGCCGCCACGGCGGGCGCCCCGCGCCACGACGTGCTCACCCTGACCGGTGGCGCGATCGGTTACGGCATCCCGGTGGCGACGGGCGCCGCGGTCGCCGCCCCGGACCGCCCGGTGGTGAACCTGCAGTCGGACGGCAGCGCGCTGTACACGATTTCGGCGCTGTGGACGCAGGCGCGGGAGAACCTGAACGTCACCACGGTGATCCTGAACAACCACGCGTACGCGATCCTGCGGATCGAGCTGCAGCGTGTCGGCGCCGCGCCGGACGGCCCGAAGGCGAACGACCTGCTCGACCTGAGCCGTCCGGACATGGACTTCGCGAAGATCGCGGAGGGCCTCGGCGTCCCGGCCACGCGGGCGACCACGGCGGAGGAGCTGGCCGAGCAGTTCGCCCGCGCGCTGGCGGAGCCCGGGCCGCACCTGATCGACGCCGCGGTGCCATCGCTGATCTGAGCCTTGTGAGTGTTTATGACGGTTCTAACCGTCATAAACACTCACGAGTCCTTAGGCCGCCACGGGTTCCAGGGCGGCGGCACGAGCCCGCGGGACGAGCGCGGTGAAGCCCAGCCCCACCACCGCGGCGAGGGCCGCGACCGCGAACGTCGCCCGGAAACCCGTGAGGGACGGCCAAGTCAGGCCGCCGGCGGTGATGGTCAGCTGGGCGAGCATGGTGGCCATCACCGCGCTGGAGGTGGACGTGCCGACCGAGCGCATCAGCGAGTTCAGGCCGTTCGCCGACGCCGTTTCCGTGACCGGCACCGAGCCCATGATCAGCGCGGGCATGGCCGCGTACGCGATGCCGACGCCCGCGCCGATGATCACCGACGCCGCGATGATCTCCAGCGCGTTGTCCATCAGCAGGATGGCGAAGACGTAGCCCAGCGCGATCACCACGGCGCCGGTCATCAGCGTGGTGCGCGCGCCGTAGCGGTTGGTCAGCCGCGCCGAGACCGGGGACAGCAGCATCATCACCAGCCCGTTCGGCGCGAGGCACAGGCCCGCCTCGACCATCGTGCGGCCGAGGCCGTACCCGGTGGACGACGGCGCCTGCAGCAGCTGCGGGAACGACAAAGCCATGGCGTACATGGCAAAACCGACCATGATCGACGCCAGGTTGGTGAACAGCACCGGCCGCCGCGCGGACACGCGCAGGTCGACCAGCGGGTCTCGGCGGCGCAGCTGGTACCAGCCCCACCCGAGCAGCACGACCACGGCCGCGGCGGCGAACCCGAGTGTGCGCGGGCTGCCCCAGCCCCACGTTGCGCCCTTGACGATCGGGAGCAGCAGGCAGGTCAGCCCGGCCACGAGGCCGAGCGCGCCCGCGTAGTCGAACGGCGCGGGCGTGCGCACCGGCGACTCCGGCACGTACCGCATGATCAGCAGCGCGCACGCCACCCCGAGCGCGGCGGAGCCCCAGAAAAGCACGTGCCAGTCGGCGTTCTGCGCGACCACCGCCGCCAGCGGCAGCCCGATCGCGCCGCCGACGCCGAGCGTCGCGCTCATCAGGGAGATCGCGCCGCTGACGCGTTCGGCCGGCAGCTCGTCACGCATGATGCTGATGCCCAGCGGGATCACGCCCATCGCACAGCCCTGCAGCCCGCGGCCGGCCACCATCAGCGCGAGCGAGCTGGTCAGCGCCGAGAGCACCGAGCCGGCCACGAGCACGGCGAGGCTCGCCAGCAGCACGCGCCGCTTGCCGTAGAGGTCACCGAGCCGGCCGCTCACCGGCGTGATCACGGCCGCCGCGAGCAGCGTGACGGTGACGACCCACGACGCGTCCGTCGGCGAAGCGTTGAGCAGCTGCGGAAACGCCGGGATGAGCGGCACCACCAGCGTTTGCATGAACGACGCCACCAGCCCGCACGACGCCAGCACCACGACGATCGCCCGACCGCTGCCCTGAGCCACCCAGCCCCCCAAGTCCGTACGCGATACCAAAACGCACGTTACCCGGCAGCACCGACAATCCCGTCGCTTCGTGATCGACCCGACTTAGCGGACTGGGCCGAACGGAGCAGTCATTCCGGGCGATCGGCGCTAGAGCCACTGTTTGACGCCGCCGTGGCCGGAGCAGGTACCGGAACGGTGCTGGCTGTAGCTGTAACTGCCGTCCTTGCACTGAGCCGTCGCACCGGACGGGTTGGACGACGGGCGGTGCACACAGGTGCCGCTCGAGTTGAGGTAGTAGTCACTGCCGCACGCGGCGGGCGTCGCCGGCTGGGGCGCGGCCTTTTTGGTCGCCGGGATTTTCGGAACAGCCTTCTTCGTCGCCGCGGGCGCCGGCGCGGCGGGCGCGGCGGGCGCGATCGGAGCGGCCGAAACGGGCGCATCAGACGTGGTCGGAATAGGAGTTTCAGGAGTCGTCGCCGGCGTGGAATAAGTCGGCAACGACGAAGTGGGAGTGTCCGGGGTGACGACGCCAGAGTCCTTGACGGGCAACGTACCCACGCCGCACCCGGCGACGAGCGCACCCGCCGCCAGCACCATGCCCAGCTTCCGCAGCATCGCGGCCTCCCTTTCCGGAATGAACTTCGTGCCGCATAGTCGGAAGGTTCCCGGAAAGTGTTACGCCGGTTAAGGAATGGAGGAAAACCGGCGAATGGCGTTACCGGGCCACCGGGAAACGATTCGGCAACGAAACCCGGCGCGATCAACAGCGGCTCGCCCGAACGGAGCACCATCACCGCCGTGCCGAACAGTTCTGAGCGACGAGCAGTGGTCGCGGGCGGCGGGGTCGTGGGTCTCACCACGGGACTCGGCCTGCGCCAGGCCGGATTCGACGTACTGGTGTGCGAGCAGGAGCCCGAGGTGCGCGGCATCGGCGCCGCGCTCGGGCTGTGGGCGAACGCGCTGACGGTCTTCGACCGGCTCGGCGTGGGCGCCGGGATCCGCGCCTCCGGCCACCCGAGCGCGATCCGCTACCAGGACCCCACCGGGCAGGTGCTGGACGAGTACTACGCCGGCCTCGCGGACGTCGACTACCTGATGATCACCCGCCAGCGCCTCAACGAGCTGCTGGCCGAGGCCCTTGGTCCGGACCACCTGCGCACGAGCGCCCGCGTGGTCGGCTACGAGGACCAGGCCGACGCCGTTGTCGTGCGGTTCGAAGACGGCAGCACAACGGAGGCCGACCTCCTCGTCGGCGCCGACGGCGTCTACTCGAAGGTGCGCGAGCAGCTCTCACCCGGTTCCGCCGCGCAGGAGTACCCAGGACACCTTGCGTGGCGCGGAATCGTGCCGGAGAGCGCGATCCCCGAAATCACCAGCGAACGGTTCGTGGTCGGCCTCGAGCGCACCCGCGGCGGGGTCATCCGCAGCGGCGGCGGGATGGCGTTCTGGGTGCTCGCGCAGCTGGGCGCGCAGTCGTCGGCCGCGTCCGGGAAGCAGGAAGCCCTCGCGCTCGTGCCGCACCTGCACGAAGGCGACTGGACGTTCCCGCTGCGCGAAGCGATCGAGGCGACGCCGGAGGACAGGGTGGTCCGCAACCGCGTGATGGCCGTGCCGCTGCAGAGCCGCTGGGTCGACGGCCGTGTGGCGCTGGCCGGCGACGCGGCGCACGCGCTTTCACCGCACATCACCTCCGGCGCCTCGCTGGGCATCGAGGACGCCGCCGTACTGGCCGACCACTTAGGACAGTCCGGCGACGTGCCCGCCGCCCTCAAGGCGTACGAGGCCGGCCGGCTTCCGCGCTACGCCGAGGCGTACCGCAGGGTCGACGAGGTCGCGGAGGCGTCGGTGGAGCCGCGCGAGTTCGCCAAGGAGTTCTTCGGCTTCATCCGGTGGATGCTCGCCTAGGCACCCCAGCCCGTCGGCGTCGGTGACAGGCGGAAGTCCAGCGTGCCACCGAAGCGGACGAACGACGGGTCGAGTTTCCAATCCCGCTGCGGTCGCCCGCCACGGCGGACGTCCTGGATGTACTTGCCTTCGCCGGACGCGGTGATCGTCAGGACCGCGCCGCCGCCGGAACGCACGACCGCCTTCGGGAACAGTGGGCTGGACAGCAGCAGCTCACCGGAGCCGGGCGTGCGCGGGTATACGCCGAGCGCCGCGAAGACGTACCAGGCGGACATGGTGCCGAGGTCGTCGTTGCCGGGCAGCCCGGACGGGCCGGTGGTGTACACGGTGGTGGCCAGCTGCCGCACGGTCTCCTGCGTCTTCCACGGCTGCCCCAGCTCGTTGTACAGCCAGGGTGCGTGGATGTCGGGCTCGTTCGTCGGGTCGTACTTGAGCGGCCCGCCGCCTTCCAGCTGCCAGTTTCCGTTGGCATCGTGGAAGAAGCCGTCGAGCCGGGTGGCGGCCGCCGCCTTGCCGCCCATCGCCGCGGCGAGGCCGGAGACGTCCTGCGGCACCATCCAGGTGTACGCCGCCGCGCTGCCCTGCGCGAAGCCGCGGTCGCTCGCCGGGTCGAACGGCGTGACCCAGCTGCCGTCGACGTTGCGCGCCTGCGTGTAGCCGGTGGCCGGGTTGAAGACGTTGCGCCAGTACTCGCCGCGCGCGCTCAGCTCTGCGGCCTCCTTGCCGCGTCCCAGCGCCTTCGCCCACTGGCCGAGCGAGTAGTCCGCGACCGAGTCCTCCAGCGTTTCCGCCGCGCCGCCCCAGCAGTGGCAGACGTCGTTCGCGGCGTAGCGGGAACCCAGGTACTGGGCCAAATTCGGCCGCTGCCCGACGCACTGGCCGGGGCAGCCGCCGTCCTGCAGTCCTTCCGGGCGGGGCACGGTGGCCTGCCGGTACAGCGAATCGAAGGCGCCGCGGTAGTCGAAGTTCCGCACGCCCATCGCGTAGAACGTGGCGAGGGTGGCCGCCGACGGGTCCCCGGTCATCACGTGCGTGGCGCCGCTGATGTGCACCCATCGGTCCCAGACGCCGTTGTTCTGCTTGGCGTAGTTGAACAACGACTGCGCGAAGTCCCCGGCGACGCGCGGCTCCAGCAGCGCGAGCAGCTGCACCTGCGCGCGGTATTGGTCCCAGCCGGAGAAGTTGCTGTACTGCGCGCGTTGCCCGGGCGCGAGCCGGTGCGGCACCTGGTCCATGCCGAGGTACTGCCCGTCGACGTCGTTGATCAGGTTCGGCTGCTGCAGGCCGTGGTAGAGCGCGGTGTAGAAGACCTTCCGCTGGTCCGGTGTGCCGCCGCCGATCGCCACCCGGCCCAGCTCGTCGTTCCACGAGCGCCGGGTCTCGGCCGCCACGCTGTCTACAGTGGACTTCGGGGGCTGCTCGGCGCGCAGGTTCCGCTCCGCGCCGTCGAGCGAGACGTACGAGATCGCGAGCCGCATGGTGACGTGGCTGCCGGGCGCGAAGCCGACGTAGCCGCCCGAACCACGGCCGGCACGGTCCTTGCCCGTCGCGTAACCCTCGCCGCCGGTCTGCTCCAGCCCGCCCGGCTGCAGCGTCGCGTCCTTCCACGTGCCGGTTCCGGTGAACGGCTGGTCGAACTGCGCGGTGAAGTACAGCCGGTAGTAGCTCTTGCGGTTGTTGACGCCGCCGTTGGCGCGGCGGCCGCAGAACGCGCCGGTGAGCACGGACCCGGTGACCTGCCGGCGCGCCGGGTCGAGCCGGGTTTCGGCGTCTTCGCTGCCGTTGAGCGAGTTCGACGTGCGGAACAGCAGGTTCGCGGGCTTGCCCGCGGGGAACGACAGCGTGCCGACAGTCGTGCGGTCGGTCGCCGCGAAGTCCGTGGTGACGCCGTTCGCCAAGCCCAGCCGGTAACGCCCGGGTGTCGCGGACTCGTCGGCGTGCGCGAAGTCGCTCGCGTACACGGCGTCGGTGGTGTCCGCGCTCGGCGAAGAGGTGACGTCGCCGGTGAACGGCAGGATCGGCACGTCGCCCGCCGCGCCCGGGTTGCAGCCCGCGCCGTTCACGTGTGTGAGGCTGAAACCGCGCAGCCTGGTCGTGTCGTACTGGTAGCCGTTGGCCGCGCCGGTGCTGGTCTGGTCGCCGCGGGTGCTGGTCGGGCTCCAGGCCAGCATGCCGAACGGCGCCGTCGCACCCGGGTAGGTGTTGCCGTCGCCCGCCGAGCCGATCAGCGGGTCGACGGAGGCGGCGAGATCAACGGGCGTGGCTCCAGCCGGTACCGCGGTGGAAGTCAGCAGGACGGCGGTGAGGACCACCGTGAGACGACGACGCATGAGCGGACACTAACCGCGTCCGGTGACTTTCCGGCGAACTCCGGTGGACGAGATCCCGGACAGGAATCCGGCTCAGCCGTCCGTCGGGCACCACGGGTCCGACGTGTGGCCGACGGCCAGCCCGCAGAAGCCCTGCAGGGTCCGGACCACTTCCCCGCCCTCGACGCGCAGGACCGAGACGGGCTTGTTCTCCGGCACGTTCCGGCTGATGTCGCCGCCGTAGTCGATGGTCCCGGTGACCCCCTCGATGTACTTGTTGGTCTGCTGCGGGTTCTCGCGCGAGGTGTGGATGGCGGTGATCTCGCGCCAGACCGCGCCGGGTGTGACCGGGATGTTCGACGAGGTCTCACGCAGGTACGCCGTGGCCGTGATCATCACCAGCGCGGCGTCGTAGGACAGCCCGGCGTGGCCGTCGTAGGAGCGGCCGCGCTCGGTCTGCTCGAACGGGAACAGCGTGGTGTTCAGCGTGGTGTAGAAGTCCCGCGCCAGCCCTTGCGGGTCGGTCGCCGGCTCGGTCGCGAACGAGAGGTAGTAGTACGGCAGCGCCCGGTTCTGCTCGCGCGCGACCTGGTCGGCGACGTACCGGCTGACGTCGTCGTCACCGATGATCGTCGCGGTGCTGCCGCACTGCGCGGCGCCGCCGGTGAAGTCGCCGAAGTCCGGCACCCCGCGGCCGGCGAAGAAGGCCAGGCCGTCGTAGGAGCAGGTGTCGCGCCCGGCCGCCGCGGCGTTGCCCACCAGCCGGTCGCCGTAGCGCTGGTGCGACGGCGGCGCGATCTGCCCGCCGTCCGGCGCGAACGCCCGCGCGTCGACCGTGAACCCCTTGTCCTGGAACGACTTCATCACGTCGTCGCGCAGGTTGGTGCTGTAGCTGTCGGAGTCGTCGTCGGAGTAGTACACGCGCAGCGTGCGCGGGCCCAGCCGCTGGGTCGCGAACGCCGCGGCGACGGCCGCCTCGCGCCGGTTCTGCGGCGCCACCTGGAAGTAGATGGGGTTCTGGTCGGCGAGGCCGTCGGCGCTCAGCGTGGACGCGACCACCGGGATGCCGGCGTTGCCCAGTGCGCGGATGGTCGCCTGCGTCGGCTCGCTGCTCATGTCCAGCCCGACCACGCCGGCGAGGCTCTTGTCCTGCTCCGACATCTGCTTCAGCTGATCGGCGACGCGCACGCCCTCGCGCATCCCGGTGCCGCCGTTCGCGATCAGCATCCGCACGATCGGCTCGGACGCCGCCGTCGCGTTGAGCTGCCGCAGCTGCGCGACGGCGAACCCCTCCAGCGACTCGCGCTCGGCGGTGAGGCCTTCGGCCGTCCCATTGGACGAGGTCAGGGCCTCGAAGTCGACCAGCGTGATGAACGGCCGTTCCCCGTGTTCCCGGTGCAGCTGCTCGGCCCGCCGGTTCTGGTCGGTGATCACCTGCTCGACCTGGCGGATGGTGTCGTCGGCCGGGTCGAACAGGGTGAACGTGCCGTCGGAGATGCCGACGCACTCGCTGCCGGTCCAGGTGAGCCACTCGCTGGAGGTGCCGCAGTGGCTCGCGCGGAAGTCCTCGTACCGCACGGCGACCAGGCTCCCGGCGAGGACGAGCACCACCAGGGGCACGCCGATCCGCATCCACCGCGTCGCCCACCACGGCGGACGGGACTCGCGACGGCGCAGCACGTACGTGTCGCCCAGCGACTGCAGCTCCTTACGCGCATCGCTGCGCTGCTCGGGCGAGCCGACGTGGTCGAGGCCGATCGGCAGGTACCACGCGGCGGCGTCGCGGGCGCGGCGGTCCTTGAGCAGCTCGTGCTGCCAGGCCCGGTACGCGCCGCCCGCGTCGGACGCGCGGCGCTTGGGCCGCAGCTCGCTCGGCGCCGCGTCCGGCGGCGGCGCGTGGCTGGTGGCGACCACGAGCAGCGGGTCGAACAGGCCGGTCTGGTTGCGCACGTCGTTGATCAGCTTCAGCAGCCGGTAGCCGCCGTTCACGGTGCTCACGTGGTCGAGCAGCAGCACGGGGTAGGTCATCCGGCGGCGGCGCCAGAACCCCGCGGGGCGCAGCTGGTACCCGCGGCGGAGGTCTTCCAGGAACGCGTTCACCAGCAGCCGCCCGACGAACTCGGGCGACTCCCGCTGCCACTCGCCGTCGGTCAGCCGCAGCGCGAACCGCACGAAGCTGCCCGACATCTCCGGCGCCAGGTGCGGCTGGCGGAGGAACCAGCGGTACCGCCCGGACAGCCCCGGCACCCGTCCGGTGACGGCGAGCCGGAACGTCGCCATGGTCAGCAACCGCAGCAGCAGCAACGGAATCCGCCACGCGTCGTTCTGCGGCACCAGCTCCTGCCCGACGTTCTCGATGGCCGAGCGGAACCGCACCATCAGGCCGTTCTCCTGCAGCCGCCGCAACAGCGTCCGCTCCGGCTCGGGGTCGTGCCCGGCGAGCTTCTCCCCCATCAGCTGGACAACAAGGGTGAACAGCCCGAAGCGCAGCCCGGTGCCGCGGGACCGCGGGCTGCGGAGCAGTTCGTTGCGCGCGTCCCACAGGATGTCCCGCACGGCCTCGACGCTGTCCGCGGTCGCGGTGCCCTCGGCGTCGGTCGCGTCGCGCTTGTCCAGCGGCAGGTAGGCGTAACGGACGCTGCCGCTGGGCCGGGCGCTGCGCAGCCGTGAGCTGAACTCCTCCAGCACGCCCTCGCAGGAGTCCGACCGGACCAGGCACACCATCGGCAGCCCGCGCCGCCCCGCGCGCTCCTGCTGGTACCCGGGCTCCCACTCGACGTTCGCCTGGTGCAGCGACCGCGGCAGATCCCCCATCCGCGGCCGCTGGTAGAGCGCGCCGATGAGCTTCACCAGCTTTTCGCCCCCGCGGAAGGCGAGCGGTTCGTGCTGGTGCTCCTGGGTGGCGGTGGTCTGGTCCATGAACGATTTTCACATGCGGTGAGTGTCGGAGGTCCGGCATTTCTGCCGTCCCACCAGGAAACGTTGCCCTTTCGCAGTGCGGCGCTGGGCCGAACGGGGGAAGCCGCCTCACATCCGGGATCTCAGCACGTCGACCTCGCAGCCCGGCGAGGACGGGTCGAAGCCGTAGCCGGCGACGACGTCACCCTCGACGAACACGTGGGCGATCTGCAGGTCTCCGTGCGTGAACACCGGTGTCCACGGCCGAAGTGCGGCCTCGGCGACCTCGCGGTTACGCGTGACCAGGTCAGCGGGAAGGACGCCGTTCGAGACGAGCCGGACCTCCGGGATCGGCGCCATGGCCATCGCCTCGACCTCGACGTCGGCGCGCGCTGGGTCGGCGTCGATCTTCAGGAACACGTCGCCGGGTTTATCCCAGCGAAAAGGCCACCCCGCAGGCACCCGAGCACCCGCGAGGTGGCCTCACCATCGCCTAGCTAGAACTGCTTATTCGTAGATCTCGCCCTTGGCCGCCTTGGCCACCAACGACTCCGGCGGGGTGAAGTGGTCGCCGTACCGGGCGGCCAGCTCACGGGAGCGGTCGACGAAGCCCTGCAGGCCACCCTCGTACTGGTTGATGTACTGGATGACACCGCCGGTCCAGGCCGGGTAGCCGATGCCGAAGATCGAGCCGATGTTGGCGTCGGCGACGGACGTCAGCACGCCCTCGTCGAAGCACTTCACCGTTTCGAGCGCCTCGGCGAAGAGCATGCGCTCCTTGAGGTCCACGAACGGGACGTCACCGGTGCCGGCCTTGAACGCGTCACGCAGGCCGGGCCAGAGGCCGGTGCGCTTGCCGTTCTCGTCGTACTCGTAGAAGCCCGCGCCGGTGGAGCGGCCCTTGCGGTCGTACTCGTCGAGCATGGTGTCGATGACGGCCTCGGAGGCGTGCGCCTCCCACTTGCCGCCCGCGGCCTCGATCGCGGCGCGGGTCTCCTTGCGGATCTTGCGCGGCAGCGTCAGGGTCAGCTCGTCCATCAGCTGCAGCGGCGGCGCCGGGTAGCCGGCCTGCGAGCCCGCCTGCTCGATCGTGGCCGGCTCGACGCCCTCGCCCAGCGCGGCCACGGCCTCGTTGATGAACGTGCCGATCACGCGCGAGGTGAAGAAGCCGCGGCTGTCGTTGACGACGATCGGGGTCTTCTTGATCTGCTGGGTGTAGTCGAAGACCTTGGCCAGCGTCGCCGGCGAGGTCTTCTCCCCGCAGATGATCTCGACCAGCGGCATCTTGTCCACCGGTGAGAAGAAGTGGATCCCGATGAAGTCCTCGGTCCGCTGCACGCCCTCGGCGAGCGTGGTGATCGGCAGGGTCGAGGTGTTGGAGCCCAGCACCGCGTCGGCGTTCACGATGCCCTCGATCTCGCCGAACACCTTGTGCTTCAGCTCGACGCTCTCGAACACGGCCTCGATCACGAAGTCGACGCCGGCGAAGTCGGCCGCGTCGGCGGTCGGCTTGATCTTGGCCAGCAGCGCGTCGGACTTCTCCTGCGTGGTCTTGCCGCGCGAGAGGGCCTTCTCCTCGATCTTGGCGGCGTAGCCCTTGCCCTTGTCCGCGGCCTCCTGGCTGACGTCCTTGAGCACGACGTCGATCCCGGCCTTCGCCGACACGTAGGCGATCGCGGCGCCCATCATCCCGGCGCCGAGCACCCCGACCTTGCGGGCGGTGAACTTCTCGAAGCCGTCCGGGCGCGAGCCGCCCGAGTTGATCGTCTGCAGGTCGAAGAAGAACGCCTTGGTCATGTTCTTCGCGACCTGCCCGGTGGCCAGGTGCACGAAGTAACGCGTCTCCACCGTGATCGCGGTGTCGAAGTCCACCTGCGCGCCCTCGATCGCGGCGGCCAGGATCGCCCGCGGCGCCGGCATCGGCGCGCCCTTGAGCTGCTTGCGCAGGTTCGCCGGGAACGCGGGCAGGTTCGCCGCGAAGCTCGGGTTCGACGGGGTGCCGCCCGGGATCTTGTAACCCTTGACGTCCCACGGCTGCACGCCGGCCTCGGGGTTCGCCTTGATCCACGCCTTGGCGGCGGGCACCAGCTCCTCGACGGTGTCCACGACCTCGTGCACCAGGCCCAGCTCCAGCGCCTTGCGCGGGCGGTGGCGCTGGCCCTGCAGCAGCACGTTCAGCAGCGCGCTCTGGATGCCCAGCAGCCGCACGGTGCGGACCACGCCGCCACCGCCGGGCAGCAGGCCCAGGGTGACCTCGGGCAGGCCGATCTGGCTGCCCTTGGCGTCGGCCGCGATGCGGTGGTGCGTGGCGAGCGCGATCTCCAGGCCGCCGCCGAGCGCGGCGCCGTTGATGGCCGCGACGACCGGCTTGCCCAGCTGCTCGACGCGCCGCATCTGGCTCTTCATCCGCGAGCTGGACGCGGTGAACTCGGCCGCGTTCTCCGGCTTCGCCTGGATCAGGTCGTTCAGGTCGCCGCCGGCGAAGAAGGTCTTCTTCCCGGAAGTGAGGACCACACCGGTGATGCTGTCCTTCTCCGCCTCGAGACGGTCGACGATGACGCCGAGCGACTCGCGGAAGTCGGCGTTCATCGTGTTCGCCGACTGCTTCGGGTCGTCCAGGGTCAGCGTGACGATGCCGTCGGAGTCCTGCTCCCAGCGGATGGTCTTGCTCTCGGCCAGCTTTTGGTTCGACACAGTTTTCCTCACACCCGCTCAATAATTGTCGCGACGCCCATGCCGCCGCCGATGCACAGGGTCACCAGCGCGCGCCGCGCCTGGCGGCGTTCCAGCTCGTCGACCACCGTGCCGACCAGCATCGCGCCGGTGGCGCCGAGCGGGTGGCCCATGGCGATCGCGCCGCCGTTGACGTTCACCTTCTCGTCCGGCAGGTGCAGATCCTGCTGCCACTTCAGGACGACGGACGCGAACGCCTCGTTCAGCTCCCACAGGTCGATGTCGTCCGGGGTCAGGCCCGCGGTCTTGAGCACCTTCTCGGTGGCCGGCGTGGGGCCGGTCAGCATGATCGTCGGCTCGGAGCCGATCGACGCGGTGGCGACGATGCGCGCCCGCGGCGTCAGCCCGAAGGTCTTGCCCACAGCCTCGCTGCCGACGAGCACCAGCGCGGCGCCGTCGACGATGCCGGAGGAGTTGCCGCCCGTGTGGACGTGGTCGATCCGCTCGACCTGGTGGTACTTCTGCAGCGCGACGGCGTCGAAGCCGCCCATCTCGCCGATCGTGGTGAAGGCGGGCTTGAGCTTGCCCAGGCCTTCGACGGTGCTGCCCGGGCGGCGGTGCTCGTCGTGGTCGAGGATCGTGACGCCGTTGATGTCCTTGACCGGCACCACGGACTTCGCGAAGTAGCCGCCGGACCAGGCCGCCTCGGCCTTCTCCTGCGAGCGCACGGCGAACCGGTCGACGTCCTCGCGGGAGAAGCCCTGCATGGTCGCGATCAGGTCGGCGCCGATGCCCTGCGGGACGATGTACTGGTCGTAGGCGGTGGCCGGGTCCATGAACAGCGCGCCGCCGTCGGAGCCCATCGGCACGCGCGACATCGACTCGACGCCGCCGGCGATGATCAGGTTGTCCCAGCCCGAGCGCACCTTCTGCGCGGCGGTGTTGGTGGCCTCCAGGCCGGACGCGCAGAACCGGTTGAGCTGGACGCCCGCGACCGTCTCCGGCAGGCCGGAGACCAGCGCCGCCGTGCGCGCGATGTCGGCGCCCTGCTCGCCCACCGGGGAGACCACGCCGAGCACGATGTCGTCGATCGCGGCGGGGTCGAGGTTCGGGTGGCGGACCTTGAGCTCTTCGATCAGGCCGGCCACCAGGTCGACCGGCTTGGTGCCGTGCAGCGCACCGCCCTTGTTCTTGCCCCGAGGCGTGCGAATCGCCTCGTAGATGTAGGCCTCGCTACTCACTGAACACTCCTCCGCGCAGGGCGTCTGGATGGACACTTCGTTGGATCAGCCGACGTGCACCGGCAGCGCCAGCATACCCGTCAGTAGTGCTAATACCCATTAACATATGCCCCCGGAACCCGATGGTGTCAATGGGTTGCCACTGTTCCGGTTCACGCTATGGTCGGTTCACCATGACGACTCATCCCACCCGTGTGCCGCGGCCCCGCGACCGCAAGGCCCAGCTCGCCGCGGTCGCCGCCGGGCTGTTCCGCGCCCGCGGGTTCCACGGGGTGGGGATCAACGACATCGCCGCCGCGGCCGGCGTCACCGGGCCCGCGCTGTACCGGCACTTCAGCGACAAACAGGCGATCCTGGCCTACGTCGTGCTCAGCGGGATCGACGACATGGAGGCCGTCACGGCCGAGGCGCTGACGGACTCCGTGCCGGTGCCCGAGCAGCTCGACGCCCTGCTCACCGGCTTGGCGGCGCAGGCCGTGGAACGCCGGGAGATCGCCGCGCTGTGGCGCTGGGAGGGCCCGCACCTGGCGCGCGAGGAGCGCCGGGAGATCCGCCGCCGCTCCGGCGCCGTGCTCGACGCGTGGACGAAGGCGGTGCTCGCGACCCGGCCCGAGCTGGCCGGCGAAGAGGCCGAACTGCTGTGCTGGGCGGCGCTGTCGGTGTTCGGCAGCGTGTCCGTGCACCACACGGCTGTGGCCAGGAAACGCTTCGTCGCACTGCTCGTGGAGCTGGCGACGGCTGTGCTGGAAACCACACTCCCGTCGGCCACCGCGCCGCCGGCCGCCACGGTCGCGGGCCTCGGCACGCCGTCACGCCGGGAGCAGGTGCTGGCGGCCGCGACGGCGCTGTTCGCCGAGCGCGGCTTCCACGCGGTCAGCGTGGAGGACATCGGCGCCGCGGCGGGCATCGCCGGCCCGAGCGTCTACCGCCACTTCCCGAGCAAGGCCGCGCTGATGGTCGCCATCGGCCACCGCGCCGCCGACCGGCTCGCGCTGGCCGCCGAGCAGGCCCTCCAGGCCCCGGACGAGGCGACCGGCCTGCGCCGGCTGGCCGCGTCGTACGTCCACACCCTGCTGCACACGCCGGAGCTGCTGGTCTCCTTCACGGCCGACCGCGTCACCATGCCCGACCGCGACAAGGCCGACCTGCTGCGCGTCCAGCGCGATTACGTGGCCCAGTGGCTCACGCTGCTCACCGCCGTCCACCCCGGCCTGCCGCCGCGTGAGGCGAAGGTCCGCGTCCACGCGGCGCTCACCGTGGCCAACGACCTGAGCCGCACCCGCCGCGTCTCCGGGCGGCCCCACCTGCAGGCCGAGCTGACGGCGCTGCTGCACGCCATCCTCGGGCTGTACTAAGCGCGGAAACCGCCCCCGATCACCGCGTTCGCGTGCGACGATGCCGCGTGCCCACACGACAGCGGCTGCATCTGGTCGGCGCGGACGAGGACCACCGCGTCTCGACCCTCGAGTTGTTCTTCGATCTCGTGTTCGTCTACGCGATCACGCAGACGACCCAGCTGATGGCCGACCACCTGAGCCCGCTCGGCGTCGCGCAGGGGCTGATGGTGCTGGCGGTGCTGTGGTGGTGCTGGTGCAGCTACGCGTGGCTCGGCACGACGATCCACGTGGACCACGGAGTCGCGCGGCTGGCGATGTTCGGCGCGATGGCCGTGATGTTCCTGGTGTCCCTCACGGTGCCCGAGGCGTTCACCGACCCACCGGGCGGGCTGGACGCGCCGCTGCTGTTCGTCGGCTGTTACGCGGTCGTGCGGCTGCTGCACGAGGTCGCGTACCTCGGCGCGGCCCGGCACGACCCGGAGCTGCGCCGGGTGCTGCTGCGGATGCTGCGCGGCTTCGTCCCGAGCATCGCGCTGCTGGTCGTGGCGACGTTCCTGCACGGGCCGTGGCAGCTCGTGGTGTGGGCGGTGGCGCTGTTCGTCGACTACCTCAACGTCTACCTGTCCGGCCCGGCCGGCTGGCGGCTGAACTCGCCGGCCCACTTCGCGGAGCGGTTCGGGCTGATCGTGATCATCGCGCTGGGCGAGTCGATCGTGGCGATCGGGATCGGCATCGGCGAGCTGCCGATGACGTGGCTCGTCGCGGGGTCGGCGATCTGCGGGATCGCGCTGGCGGCCGGGATGTGGTGGACCTACTTCGACGTCGTCGCGCGCGCGGCGGAGCACCGGCTCGCCACCGCCACCGGGGTCGAGCGCACGAAGATCGCCACCGACTCCTACACCTTCCTGCACCTGCCGTTGATCGCCGGTGTCGTGCTCGTGGCGCTGGGACTGAAGAAGTCCTTCCTGTACCTGGCCGACACTGTCCACTATGGACCATCCGTGCCGCTGCACGGCGTGCCGCTCTGGGCGCTCACCGGCGGTCTCGCGCTCTACCTCGTGGCGGTCAGTTCGCTGCGCCGCCGCAACCTCGGCAGCTGGAACCGCCAGCGCCTGGTACTGGCTGTGGTGCTGATCGCGCTGACGCCGCTGCTGGCGCACGTGCCCGCGGCCGTGCTGCTGCTGATCGTGGCGGCCACCGTGCTCGCGCTGATCGCGTTCGAGCGCATGCCGTGGGCACGCCGTCAGGTCAGCGTCCCGCCAGCTGGCCGATGACCCCGAGCAGCGCCAGCTTGTCGTAGTCCTCGGTGCCGGGCGTGGCCGTGAAGACCAGCAGCGCCTGGGCGAGGTCGTCGGTGTACAGGAACTGGCAGTCCAGCTCGATGCCGCCCAGCTCGGGGTGGACGATCACCTTGCGCCGCGCGGGTTTCAGGCCCACCTCGTGCCGTTCCCACAGCTCGGCGAACTCGCCGCTCTCCTCCGAAAGCCGCCGCACCAGCTCGGCGACGCGGGTGTCGCGGCCGGCCCGGGACGACGTCGCGCGGAGGCCCGAGACGAGTTCGCGAGCGAACTTTTCGTGGTAGCTGCCGGGATAGATCGCGCGCTCGCCGGGATCGGTGAACCACCGGTAGATCGCGCTGCGGGTCAGCCCGGTGTACCCGCTGTGGTCGCCGAGCAGCGCGGCCGCGAGCCGGTTCTGCGCGAGCGTTTCGCCGAGGTCGGACAGGACCATCGCCGGGGTGTCGTCGAGCCGGTCGAGCACCCGGAGCAACGCCGGGCTCACGTGGTCCGTGCGCGCCATCCGGGTCGGCGTGCCGTGGCCGGCCAGGCGGAACAGGTGGTCGCGCTCGTCGGCCGACAGCCGCAGCCCGCGCGCGATCGCGGCCAGCATCTGCTCCGACGGCTGCGGCCCGCGCCGCTGCTCCAGGCGTGTGTAGTAGTCGGTCGACATGCCGGACAGCGTCGCGATCTCCTCACGGCGCAGGCCGCTGGTGCGCCGGCGCGGGCCCTTGGGCAGGCCGACGTCGGAGGGCTGCAGCGCCTCGCGGCGCCGGCGCAGGAAGTCGGCCATTCCGGGACGGTCCATACCGCCATTATCAGCGCCCGCGCGCGACGCCAGCCAGGGATCCGCGATCCCTGGCTGGCTGGACTCTGCCCGCCGCGCCGGGCCCGGGGTCACACTCGGGGCATGGCATCCGGACAGTGGAAACTCCCCGATCTCACCGGGCGGACGATGGTGGTCACGGGCGCGTCGAGCGGGCTCGGCGCCGTCACCGCGCGCGAACTGGCCCAGGCGGGCGCCCACGTCGTGCTGGCCGTACGCGATGTGGCGAAGGGCGAGCGCGTGGCCGCGGGCATCAGCGGAAAGACCGAGGTGCGCCCGCTCGACGTGCTGGTCAACAACGCCGGGATCATGGCCGTGCCACCCGGGAAAACGGCCGACGGCTTCGAGGACCACTTCGGCACCAACCACCTCGGCCCGTTCGCGCTGACGAACCTGCTGCTGCCGAACATCACCGACCGCGTCGTCACCGTCTCATCGGGGCTCGCGCGGATCGGCACTGTCCAGCTTGACGAGCTGAAGCGCGTGACGGCCGATAGCGGCGGCGCTCCCAGTTCAGGTCTACCGGTTCACCGCGCAGCGCGAAGCCGCGTACGGCGCGTTGCCGACGCTGTACGCGGTGGCCGAAGACCTGCCTGGGAACTCGTACGTGGGCCCCACCGGCCGTTCCGGCGCGCGGCCGAAGCTCGAACGCAGGCGAAATGCCGACAGCGATACCGAACTCGCGAAGCAGCTGTGGGACGTCTCGGCGCGACTCACCGGCGTCAACTGGCACGAGTGAGGGACGGCACTGGCGCATCCGGACACCTCGCGCTAACCTACTGGTGAGTAGGTAACGCGAGGGAGAGGCCACATGGCTGCGCCAAGGAAACGAGACGCGATGGGCATCGGCCTGGCCGCGCTCACCCGGTTGGCCGGGAGCAGGGTGATCGACCGGGCGGGGCTCCGCGAACCCGTGCAGAACCTGGTCAAGGCGGGGGTCCGCACGGGTTTCCGGGCCGCCGGGGCGGCCACGCGGTCGTTCACCTCGGTGCAACGGCTGGGCAAGCCCGCGCGGCTCGCCCCCGCGTCCGGCACGGGCCTGTTCGACCTGACCCCGAGCGAGGACCAGCAGCTCATCGTCGAAACGGTGACCGAGTTCGCCGCCGAGCAGCTGCGGCCCGCCGCCGCGGACGCCGACGCCAAGCTCGAAGCCCCCGAAGGCCTGCTGACGCGCGCGGCCGAGCTGGGCATCAGCCTCGTCGGCATCCCCGAAGAACTCGGCGGCGTCGGCACCGAGCGTTCGGTGGTCACGAACGCACTGGTCGCCGAGGCCCTCGCGCACGGCGACCTGGGGCTGGCCGTGGCCGTGCTCGCGCCGTCGGCCGTCAGCACCGCGCTGGTGGCGTGGGGCGACGAGCAGCAGCAGGCCGACTACGTGCCCGCGTTCGCCGGCGAGCAGGTGCCCGCCGCCGCGTTGGCGCTGCAGGAGCGCGCGCCGCTGTTCGACCCGTTCAAGCCCGCCACCAAGGCGAAGCGCACGCCGAAGGGCTACCAGCTCGACGGCGTGAAGTCGCTTGTGCCGCGCGCCGCGCAGGCCGAGCTGTTCATCGTGTCGGCCGACCTCGAAGGCCGCGGCCCGGCGTTGTTCCTGGTGGAATCGTCTTCCGCGGGCGTGACGGTCGAAGGCGAGCCGGCCATGGGCCTGCGCGGCGCCGCGACCGGAAAGCTGCACCTGGAGAAGGTCACGCTGCCCGCGGGCGCACTGCTGGGCGGAGGCAAGGCGGACGTCTTCGCCGACGTCGTCCGGCTGTCACGGCTGGGCTGGGCGGCGCTCGCGGCCGGGACGGCGAAGGCCGTGCTCGACTACGTGGTGCCGTACGTGAACGAGCGCACGGCGTTCGGCGAGCCGATCAGCCACCGCCAGGCCGTGGCGTTTTCGGTGGCGGACATCGCGATCGAGCTGGAGGGCCTGCGCCTGGTGACGCTGCGCGCGGCCGCGCGGGCCGAGCAGGGCAAGCCGTACGCGCGGGAGGCCGCGCTGGCGCGCAAGCTGGCCGTGGACAAGGGCATGCAGATCGGCAACGCGGGGGTGCAGCTGCTCGGCGGGCACGGCTTCGTCAAGGAGCACCCCGTGGAGCGGTGGTACCGCGACCTGCGCGCGATCGGCGTCATGGAAGGCGCCGTCCTTCTCTAGGCTTTCGAAAGGCAGTCATGATCAACCTTGAAGCTCCCAAGAAGGCCGGCGCGCTGATCAACCAGGCGTACCAGGCCGCGGCCGAGGTGTTCCGGCCGATCTCGCGCAAGTACGACCGCGCCGAGCACACCTACCCGGCCGAGCTGGACATGTTCGCGGCGCTGCTGGACGGCCTCAACTCCTCCGGCGAGGGCGGCGCGGGCGCGGCCGGCGTGCGGCGTTCGGGTGCGGAGGACAAGAAGGGAAACCGCAACGGCGCCAACCTGAACGTCGTCCTCGGCACGATCGAAATGTGCTGGGGTGACGTGGGCCTGCTGCTGTCGATGCCGCGCCAGGGCCTGGGCAACGCTGCCATCGGCTCGGTGGCGACGGACGAGCAGCTGGAGCGTTTCTCCGGCCTGTGGGCCGCGATGGCGATCACCGAGCCCGGCTGCGGCTCGGACTCCGCCGCGATCACCACCACGGCCACGGTCGACGGTGACGACTACCTGCTCAATGGCGAGAAGATCTTCGTGACGTCCGGCCAGCGCGCCGACGCCGTGGTCGTCTGGGCCACTTTGGACAAGTCGAAGGGCCGCGCCGCGATCAAGAGTTTCGTGGTGGAGAAGGGCACGCCGGGCTTCGAGGTCGTGCGCGTGGAGCACAAGCTCGGAATCCGCGCGTCCGACACGGCGGTCCTGCGCTTCGAAAACTGCCGCGTCCCGCGTGAGAATCTGCTGGGCACCCCGGAAATCGACACCGCGAAGGGCTTCGCGGGCGTCATGCAGACCTTCGACAACACTCGCCCCCTCGTCGCGGCCATGGCGGTCGGCGTCGCGCGTGCGGCTTTGGAGGAGACGCGCGCGATCCTGTCTTCCGCCGGGGTCACCCCCGACTACGACCGCCCTTCGGTTACGCAACACGCCGCGGCCGCCACTTTCCTCCAGCTGGAAGCCGACTACGAGGCCGCGTACCTGCTGACGCTCGAATCGGCGTGGATGGCGGACAACCGCCAGCCCAACTCCCTCCAGGCCTCGATGGCGAAGGCCAAGGCGGGGCGGTCGGTTGTGGAGATCACCCTCAAGTGCGTGGAGCTGGCTGGCGCTTTCGGCTACACGGAAGAGTCTTTGCTCGAGAAGTGGGCCCGGGATGCGAAGATCTTGGACATTTTTGAGGGGACTCAGCAGATCCAGCAGCTGATCGTGGCTCGGCGGGTGCTGGGGAAGACTTCCGCTCAGCTCAAGTAGTTCGAATCCGCCCGGTCGCTGACCTCCTTCAGGCTCCGCGATCGGGCGGCTTTCGTGTCAAATCGGCGGACTTGCCTTCCTGGAGTTCAGCCGCCTGCCGTTCCTCGTACCCAGCCCAGTACAACGCCTCGTGGTGATGACCCCGGTCCACGTCCGCGATCGCCTTGTACAACCGCGCGTTGCCAAGCCGGAACGCCAGCCACGTCGACGGATTCGCGTCCCTCGGCGGGCGACGTTCCGTCACCACGTCGTGGGCGTCCTGCAGGGTCTTCAGCTCACCTTTCGGCACGATCACGCCGCCCCGAGCGGGCTTCCAACAGGGCCGCCAGTTTCGATGGTCACGCCTACCTCCCCGGCACCGGGCCAGCCCCAGCAACCTGACACCAATCTCCGCCCAAACGCGGGACGTGATCACCGCATGGCAGGACATCTCGGGACGTCCCTGATACGGTCAAAGACGTCCCTACAAGTCCCAAGGGTGCCGATGCCGAACGAACGCCTGCGTGACGCACTACTGCGCAACGGCCTGACCTTGGACCAGGTCGCCAAGGCCGCCGGCGTCGACCAGAAGACCGTCGAGCGCTGGATCACCAAGAACCGGACGCCCTACCCCAAGCACCGCCACAAGATCGCCGCCATGGCACGCGAGTCAGAGACCTACCTATGGCCGGATTCCGTGGCCCCGGAGCGCAAAGCCGAGACGGCCGCCGCCGAGGTCGTCCAGGTCTTCCCACACCGCAACGCCATCCCCGTCGAACTATGGGACCGCTTGATCAAGGAAGCCTCGGAGACCGTCGAGATCCTGGTACACGCGGCGCTGTTCCTGGTCGAACGCCCGCGGTTCATCAAGGACCTGGCCACCAAGGCAGCGGCCGGCGCCAAGATCCGCCTCGCCTTCGGAGACCCAGAAGGCGACAGCGTCGCCCTGCGCGGAGAAGAAGAGCAGCTGGGCAACGGGACGCTCCCGGCACGCATCCGCAACGCACTGGCGTCCTACCGCCCGCTGATCAGCGTCGACGGCGTGGAGATGCGCTTCCACAACACGACGCTCTACAACTCGATCTTCCGGTTCGACGACGAGATGATCATCAACACGCACGTGTACGGGTTCCAAGGAGCCCACGCCCCATCCCTCCACCTGCGGCGACTCTCCGCCGGGGACCTCTTCGAGACGTACTCCGAAAGCTTCGAGTCAGTCTGGAACCTCGCCAAGCCAGCCACCTTCTAGGAGGCACCATGACCCGAGTCGACTACTACAACGACCCGACCGCACCCAAGGCCAACAGCATCGCCGTCGCCGTCTCTGCTTTCATCCAGGACGACAAAGGCCGGATCCTGATGATCAGGCGCACCGACAACGACCTGTACTCCATCCCAGGCGGCCAACTGGAACTCGGCGAGACGCTGGCCGAGGCGGCGGTCCGCGAGGTCCGCGAGGAGACAGGCATCGAGTGTGAGGTCACGGGCGTGGTCGGCCTGTATTCAGACCCAAAGCACGTCATCGCCTACGACGACGGCGAGGTCCGACAAGAGTTCTCCATCTGCTTCCGCGCCCAAGCGACCGGCGGCACTCTCCAAACAAGCGACGAGAGCCATGAAGTTCAATGGTCCACCGAAAAGCAAATAGAACAATTAAACATACATCGTTCAATTAGAGCGCGCATCAAGCAAGGAATCCTCGAACAATCAGAGCCGTTCTACTCTTGATAACGAATTGAAATCACATACCAAAATACGACTTAATCAGTGCAGCAATCACACTACCCGCAGCTGAAGTCACTACCTTTCCAACACCTTTACTTGACGAAGAAGCACATCGACAGGAACATCTCCAGACGAAGGGCCCTCAATCAATTTTTCAAGAAGAGTCATCCAATCCTCTTTTCCGTCAGATTATTCCCGCTATCAAGAATTTCTCGAAAAAGACCTATAGACAGCGATTGGAATGGCAGAAATTCCTGGATGCTGAGGTATATCAGATAGACCAAAAGCTCCAAAGCTCTGAATCAGAGATGATACGGTATCAATGAAATACTTTCGAGAGAAGTTCCCTTTAGAGTCCACGGAACCGCGGGCATTCATCAATTCGTTCAGTAACTGAACATCCTCAACAGGTTGCGTATAGTGACAAATTGTTCCAATTATTGTCCAGTTCTGTTTGGAAAATCCGTACCTTGATGCGACAGTCGCAGAATCGGCATCGAAGTACCTGCGATTTTGCTGGAACCGAGCGGCCAATACAAGCGCATCCTCATCGCCACTCGACTCTGCAATCAGGCTCATACCAGGCCGAGAAATTCCTCTAGTTAGGCGCGCCATACTTCGAAAAAATGCAGGCGAAGTGTAGTCACTTGCCTCAAACTCTTCAATATAGTCTTCCGCCGTCGAATCCGACGGTATCGACCTATAGCGAGAAGAATTGTCAATCTTACCCGCCTTTGCCGGACGCCTTTGACTAGGCTTCCTCAGGTTTTCGCCGGAATCCGCCTCATCAGCGAGCATCACCTTCGTGAAATCTTCAAATCATCCGGCAGCCGCAGAGAAACTGGACAGAGTCTCAGCAAAATACTCGAAGTCGAAGAGGATTCCAGGTGCAGTCAATCGAAAAATAGAACCTTCAGGCCTAGTCGACTTAATTATTGAGAATTTATCAAGTCCCGCACTAAACTCCTCGGTGATATCAGTCAGCCAACCGTCTTCCAATGCTACTTCGAGTTCAGGAAATAGCGAATCAACCACCGAACGCTGCAGGTAGCGCTCCTCTGATGATTCATTACTTCCGGAGACAAATTTTTCCCAGCCGAGCGATCGCTTCCTCTTAGCCGTGTCAGTCTCACGCAACTCCTCGGGCACGCCAAATTCCAATTGACCAGCGATTGACCTAACTTTTTCAATATCCATATACAAGTAGTCACGAAGGAATTCATAACGCGGAACGTGCTCATCATTAGCAACGACTTCGGACAACTTTATTCTCTTCCCTTAATTAATGCAGAAATTGGCCCTACGGGATCAAGGGCGCGCCATCGCTGACGGCGCGCCTGTCGCCTATATAGCCGCTCGCCTTGGCGGCCGCATCCCCTCCCGGCACAGCGGACTGCCATTCCGCTTCGCCCGCCAGTCGGGAGGCGCGGCCACCTGCGGGCCGCCTGGCGCAGCATCGGCCCGCGGCACACAAGTCTCCCGAGCCAACGTCGGCCTCCCTCTATAGGCAGTGGTGACGGACGAGTCGTTCGTGACTCAATCCCTGTTACGCACCGTCGTAGGAGACCTACATCCCGACGCTTGATCGTGACAACGGGTAAGTCGCACGGTGTCAAGACGGCGAAGCGTGTCTTGACACGGCATCACCGGACACCTGGAGGCTTTGTATCGGAATACAGGGCAGTGTATGGCTGGGACCACCGGGCCGTCTTCAAGCAGTCAAACGCGAGGAGGAAGCAGCGACAGACGACGAGAACTAGCCGAGAAATCCTGGACATCCTTGAGGAGACACAGATCCAGCAGCTGATCGTAACCCGGCTGACCTGGGGAGGAGGAGTGCGCGCCTCAAGTATTTGTGACGCAACGAGAATCCCCCCAGCCAGCGCCCCTCATCTCACGGAGGCCCAAGGCCAGGCTGAGGCACGTTCCGTGGCCAACCGGCAGCGCATCCCACAGCTAGAGAATTAGGCAACCCTAAGCTAACCTCACCTCTATGACCGCGGCACTCCTGGACCACCCCGGCGCTCCCGCAACCCTCGAAAACGCGCTCACGCGAAGGGGATTCCTCACCAGTGGCGTCGGAGCAGCCGGCATGCTGCTGAGCCTCACCGCCTGCACCACCCACGAGACAGCGCCGACAGGAGCGACCCGCCAGGTAGCAAGCGTCCACGGCCCCATCCAGGTACCCGTACTACCAGAGCGAGTAGTAACGCTCGACAGCTTCACCATGGGCGCCGCATTCGACCTCGGGCGGCTGCCCGTAGGGGTCTACAGCGCCGGAGAGCAGTACGTAGAGCCGCAGTTCGTCGAACAGTGGCGGGGAATCACGAAGATCTCGCGCGGCGAAGTAGGCGGGGCGATCGACCTCGAGAAGGTAGCGACATTGCGGCCCGAGCTGATCCTCGGGATCGACGGCTCGCAGCCGCCATACGAGCAGTTGAAGCAGATCGCGCCGACGGTCGTGCTTCCGTTCAGTTCCTCGAAGACGCCGTGGCGGGAGATGACCACCGCGACCGCGGCGGCGCTGGGGCGGACGGAGTCACTGCACGGGCTCGAGCAGCGCTACGCCGCCCGCACCTCGAGCATCGCCCGCACGTATGTGGACGTCCTCGCCCGCACGCGGTGGGACATCGTGCAGGGCGGCTTCGACCAAGGACAGTTTTGGCTCTACGGACCGACTTCGCCCATCGGCGGGATCCTTGCTGACGCCGGCGTGCAGTTCGCTGACGCCTCGCGGTCGGTCGAGGGCGGGCAACAGCAGTCGGTGTCCTACGAGCTGGTCGGGGACCTCGGCACTGCCGAGGCGGTCTTCTACTACGCCACGAACGCCGGGAAACCGGCCAATCTCGGCGAAGAGCTGTTCGCACAGAAGACGTTCACCACGCTGCCCGCCACGAAGTCCGGGCACCTGTACGGCTCGGTGTACTTCCTGCCGAACTGTTACAGCGACGCCCTCGGCGCCCTCGATGCACTGGAGCGGGCCCTGATTTCCCTGCGCCGCTAACGAAAACTCAGCGACCCGAAATCCGGTCATCCAGAAACTCGTCCAGGTACTTCCACGTAGTCCCCCGCGCCCGCCGCCCCGTCAAAACCCCCAGATGACCACCCGGCGCCGTCTTGAAACGGACCTCAGGCGCGTTGTCCAGCAGCTGCACCACGCGCTCCACCGAGGCTTGCGGAGCGATCGTGTCGTTCTCGCCCGCGACGACGAGCATCGGGGCCTTCACGTCGGACAGGCTGATCACCCGGCCGTTCAGGTCGACGGTGCCCTCGGCGAGGTCGTTCGTGCGGAACAGCCGGTGGTACAGCTGCCCGAACGTGCGCCCGGGGTAGGCGTACATGTTGTCCATGAAGTGGTCCACGGCCTCGATCTGCGCGAGGTAGTCGCGGTCGTCCAGGTTCTTCAGGATCGCCAGCGGCTTGGTGATCTCCTTGCTGATGCCGGTGGCGCGGAACACCCGGGTGACCAAATAGGACGGTGCACCGCCGAACGCGCGGTAGATCGGCGTGAGCAGGTGGCCGCCGGTGAGGTCCACCAGTGGGCGGAACGGCGCGACAATCGGGATGGCCGTGAAGTCCACCGGCGAGCCGATCGCGGTGATCGACTCGATCGGCAGGCCCGGCTGGTCGGCGTTCACCAGCATCGAAAAGATCCCGCCCAGCGACCACGACACCAGGTGCACGCCCTGACCGCCCGCGTCCTCGCTCACCTTGCGGATCGCACGCGGCAGCACCTCGTCGATCCAGTGCTCGATGCCCAGGCGCCGGTCGGCGAAGGCGACCGTGCCGTAGTCGACCAGGTACGTCCGCCGCCCGGCCTCCACCAGGTGCTCGATCAGGCTGCAGCCGCGGCGCAGGTCGAAGCACAACGCGGGCGCGGCCAGCGGCGGCACCAGCAGGATCGGCGGGCCGGAGACCTCGGACGCGCCGTGCGTCATCCGGTACACCGACCGGTTGGGGCCCTGGTCGATGAGCACCCTCGGCATCGGGCGGAGGTCCGCGACGCCACCACGCAGCACCTTGCCCACGACGTTCGAAGCCGCGGCAGCCAGCCGTGCCGATGGTGAAGCCATATCGTGCCTCCTGGAGCTCGTCTCCAGGCCAATCTTGCCGTGCCGGGTGGTGCGGCTTCAACCACCACAGTTGCAAGCACCCGGCAAGCACGTCCATTTCGGACAGTGCCGCCCGGCTACCTGTCCGAATCCGCCGCGGGCGCACTGTGCGCGGCCCGCTCCTCGTACTCGGCGCGTTCCGGTGAGTGGGCAGCCGAGGCCAGCAACTGGTCACCCCCGAGGGTGCGGACGAACCACTCGCCGAACGCCCGCGGAAAGAGCCGCGTGAAGCGGCCCGTGAGGTCCAATGACTTCGGCACGAAGACGTCGAACCGCGGATACCGCAGCGCCTGCGCGATCGCCGCGGCCACGTCCTCCGGCCCGACGGACTTGATGAACCGCGCCTCGCCCAGCCCGGCCGCCAGCTCCGTACGCACCACCGCGGGCATCACGCAGGACACCAGCACGCCGGTCCCGCGCAGCTCCAGGTGCACCGCCTCGGACAGCCCGACCACGGCGTGCTTGGTCGCGCAATACGTGGCCGCGCCGGGAAAACCGGACTTTCCGGCCATCGACGCGACGTTCACGATGTGCCCGGTCCCCCGCGGCCGCATCCGTTTCACGGCCTCGCGCGTGCCGTGGACCACCGCGTGCAGGTTGATCTCCAACGTCCGCCGCGTGGTCGCGTCGTCCTCCTCGGCCAGCGGCGAGAGCGGCATGATGCCGGCGTTGTTGATCAGCACGTCGATCGGGCCGACGCGGCGCTCGACCTCGTCGAGGAACCCGGTGAACGCCGCGGTGTCGGTGACGTCGAGCGGCAGGGCGAGCGCGTCCGCGCCCAGCTCGGCCGCCGTCTTCTCCGCGCGGACCTGGTCGAGGTCGCCGATCACCACGCGCGCGCCGAGCCGGGTCAGCGCCGACGCGGTGCTGGCGCCGATGCCCTGCGCACCCCCCGTGATGACGATGACCTTCCCGGTGAGCGAGCGTGGCTTCCTGGCCATGGCGGGTTCCTCCTGCGTCGTCGGAGACGGAACACTATTGGCGTCGTGTCAATATGGTGCCCCCGTCGCGCCGATCGCGCCAGCCCCGTTCGCGGCTCAGCTCGGGCGCTGCTCGAACACCTGCCCGATCCAGCCGTCGACGTCGAAGCGGACGGTCGGTTTGAAGCCCTGGCCCTCGTAGTAGCGCTGGAGGTCGCCGTCGCCGCCGGCCCAGCAATCGACGCGGACCAGCTCGATGCTGCGACGCTTCGCCTCGTCCAGCGCGTACTCGATCAGCCGCGCGCCGACGCCGTGGCCGCTGAACCGCCGCGACGTGATGAGCAGCCTGATGTACAGCTCGCGCTCGCCGGCCTTCGGCACCTGCTCCGCGCATTCCTCGGCGACGATCAACGCGCCCGCGGGCTCGCCGTCGACCTCGGCGATGCGCAGGCCCGGGTCCGCCGCCATGCCGCGCACCTGCTTGATCCGCTTCGGCCGCCCGGACCACGGCTCGGTGCCCCACTGCCCGGCACTGCCGCGCGCCGCCAGCCACTCGACGGCCTCGTCGAAGAATCCGAGCAAGGTGTCCGCGTCGGTGTCCTCACCCGATCGGACTATGTAGTACCCCATGGAAAACGTTCTACAGCAAGGTGCGGACCCGCGGGCCGTGTTCGGCGATTGCGACCATGTGTTCGACGCGGGCGTCGCAGGGCGTGATTGCAGGCCGCCTGTCAACTCAGACAGCGTCGATCCTGGTTCGATGCCAACCTCGGCAAGCTGGCGGAAGTCGCGATCCGTTCCCAGGTGCTGATGTGCGTACGGCGTCGCCGAGACGGTGCGCCGGCTGGAGACGCCGCGGTGACCATGCGCCGGAACACCGAACTGTCCAGTCGTGACGCCTTACGCGGGGTGCTCGGTGCTCCGGCCCGCGACATCGAGGTGTGGCGGGAACGCCGAAAGAGCCTGCTCGCCTTGATGGAGCGCAGCGCTGCCATCTGCCCGCCACACGGACGGCTTTCGGCCACGGGCGCGAACGACAGGCGAACGACAAGCCGTCGTCATGGAGTTCCCGCTCCGGGGCGGAGAGGATGTTGTGCAGCGGCAGGGGCGGAAAAACGGGGGACCGCCACCTCCTGCCGGCTGAGGAGAACAGCCTCAGTTCAGCGCCCTATCGGGCTATGCGGCGATCGCCCATGCGACGTCGCCATTCATTCAGGAGGAAAAGCTTATGCGCATCGGAGAGAAGCTGGCCGCGACTGCGGCGGTCATCGGCACGGCGGTGCTGGGTGGGGTGGTGGCCGCCGCGCCGGCGACCGCGGCCCCGATGGATGCCGGAATCCACCTGACCGCAGGGCACGACGTGGGGGTGTACGGCAAGGACGTGTATCCCGTCGACAGCAACAAGATCGCCCCGAATCTCCTGTACCCCTCGAGGCCGGGCATCCCCACCGACGGGATCGACGCTGACTGCTATACCAGCAAAGGATCTGCCGTGAACGGCCACGACAACCGCTGGTACCACACGGTGTACCTGTACTACAACCACAATGGGGGGAAGTTGCAGAAGTACGCGTGGGTCTACGCGCCCTACGTGGACAACAGCGCCGCAGCCAACGAGTACCTCATCCCTGATTGCCAGTACTAGTCCCCGCGTCGAAAGGACCGCGCACGCCGAGGTGACCGCGTCCGAACTCTGTCCCTTCTGTCCCACTTTCCCCGTGGACACAACGAAATTGGCGCCGCACGACCCGCCGGCCCGGTATAGTCGGTAGGCTCGGGCAGTTCAGTGGCTGACCGTTTCCAGGGGAGAGGGAATGGGCGGTAGTGCCTTCGGTGAGGTCCTGCGCGGCTGTCGGCTTTCGGCCGGCTGGACTCAGGACGAGCTGGCGGACCGATCAGGGGTGTCGGTCCACTCGATCAGTGTGCTGGAGGCAGGGCGAAGACAGCCGCGGCTGTCTTCGGTGCGTCGGCTCGCCGACGCCCTCGCGCTCGATCCGCGCCGCCGCGAGCAGTTGCTCGCGGCGGCGCGCAACGACACCGTCCCGGTCCCGGTGCCGGCTCGACCGAGTGCCCGGGTGCCCCGGCAGCTGCCGGGCGCGGTGCCGGGCTTCACCGGCCGGGCAGCCCAGCTCAAAGAACTCACCGGCTTGCTGGACTGGCATGACAGCGTTGTGGTCGCGGCGATCAACGGCACCGCGGGCGTTGGCAAGACGGCTCTTGCCGTGCACTGGTCACACCAGATCGCGGACCGGTTTCCCGACGGTCAGCTCTACGTCAACCTCCGGGGTTTCGACCCCAGCGGTGAGCCGGTCCAGCCCGCCGAGGCGATCGGGGGTTTCCTCGACGCCCTCGGGGTACCCGCCGAACGGATACCTGCCGGTCTCGCCGACCGGTCGGCGCTCTACCGATCCCAGCTGGCCGGTCGCCGGATACTCGTGGTGCTGGACAATGCCCGCGACGCCGGTCAGGTCCGGCCGCTGCTTCCGGGCTCAGCCCAGTGCCTGACCGTCATCACCAGTCGTGACCAGCTCGGTGGCCTGATCGTCAGCGAGCGTGCGCGCGCCGTATCCCTGGATCTGATGACCATCGCCGAAGCCCATGACCTGCTGGCGGACAGGCTGGGCCCGGAATGCCTGGCCGCCGAACCACAGGCGGTCAGCGACCTGATCGAGTTGTCCGCACATCTGCCGCTGGCGCTGAGCATCGTCGCCGCACGAGCGACCCTCACCGCGACCAGGTCGCTGACCGAACTGGTCAGCCAGTTGCGCGATGTCCGCGATCGCCTGCATGTCATGGATATCGGCGACACCTACGTCGACCTCAGTGCCGTGTTCTCCTGGTCATACCGGACGCTGAGCGCCGCGGCGGCGCGAATGTTCCGGCTGCTGAGCCTGCATCCCGGCCCGGACATCTCGATACCAGCCGCCGCCAGTCTCGTCGGAACCGAACGCGATCAGGCTCAGCTGGCCCTCTCCGAGCTGGCCAGAGCACAGTTGCTCACCGAACCCAGCACCGGCCGATTCGCCTACCACGATCTGCTGCGCGCGTATTCGGCAGGAACGGCACAACAGGACGAGAACGAGCAGACGCGCCACGCCGCCTTGCACCGCATGCTCGATCACTACCTCCACACCGCGCACGCCGCGGCGCTGCTGCTCAACCCGCCCAACGACCGGCTGTCCCTGGTCGCACCTCAGCCCGGCGCCGTGGTCGACGAACCCGCCGATGACGAGCGGGCATGGCAGTGGTTCGCCGTCGAGCGACCGGTGTTTCCCGCCGTCATCGACCGCGCCGCCGACGCCGGTTTCGACGCGCACGCCTGGCAGTTCGCCTGGAGCGTGGCCGATTTCTGTATCCGCGCCGGACATTGGACCCAGCTGGTCGCCGCTCAGCTCGTCGCGATCGCCGCGGCCGAACATGCGGGTGACCCGTATGGGCAGGCACGGTCTCTGCGTGAACTCGGCCGGGCATACGTCCGGCTCGGTCGTTATCCGGACGCGCGGGCCAGCGTGGTCCGCGCGCTCGACCTGGACGAGTCGCTCGGCGACCTGATCGGCCAGGCACGCAGTCACAGCACCCTCGGCGTCGTGGCGTACCTGCAGGGCGAATACCAGGAGGCAATGGAGCGCGACGGAATCGCCTACGAGCTGTTCCGAGCGGTCGGACACCGGGCTGGCCAAGCCGACGCACTGAACGGGATCGGCTGGATGCAGACCAAACTCGGCCAGCACACCGAAGCACTGCGCTACTGCACAAGGGCACTCGAACTACAGCAAACGGCCGGCAACAGGCACGGCGAGGCGGACACCTGGGACAGCCTCGGCTGCATCCATCACAACCTCGGCGAGCACCAGCGCGCCGTCGCCTGCTACCACAGCGCACTGGACCTGTACCAGAAAGTGGGCGCTCGCCATCCGCAGGCCAACACTCTCATCCGTCTCGGCGACACACACCAGGCCGCGGGCGACATCCACGCCGCGCACCGCTCCTGGCAGCGAGCACTGCCCATCCTCGACGACCTCCACCACCCCGACGCCAACATCCTGCGCACACGACTGGCCGAGCACTCGCCGGCCCGGTAAGCCCAGATTGCCCGGCCGAGGGAGCCCGCCAGGTAATTACCGCGTACCGGTGCCGGCACGGTGGAAGCCGAAGAAATGGGCATCACGACCGTGCGAGGTCGGTTTTCACCGTCACAACCACAAGACAGGCAGGCCTCGCACACAAGTTGTGACAACTAGGATGGCCAGCCGGTGACAGACAGCGCGATCAGTCACAGCACGCCCGGACCCGAGGAGATCCCGCTCGCCGGCGGCAACATGAACGCCGGGGTGGTGCGGGTCGGTGACACGGTGCGGCGGCCCGCCGGGCCGTGGACACCCGCGGTGCACGCCCTGCTGGAACACTTGCACAGCAACGGTTTCCGCGGTTCGCCGCGGCCACTCGGGCTGGACGGTCAAGGCCGCGAAGTGCTCACCTACGCCGAAGGGCCGTCGTCCACCCGGACCACAACGAGACGATGGAGCCCGACGCCGCACTCACCCGCGTGGCCCGGCTGATCCGGGACTTCCACGACGCCGTCGCGGGATTCCGGCCGCCGCCGGACGCGCGATGGCAGGTCGTGATCCCCAGTGACGGGGCCGAGATCATCGCCCACCACGACCTCACGCCGTGGAACCTCGTCGCCGGGCCGGAGTGGGTGTTCATCGACTGGGACACCGCCGCTCCCGAGACCCGGATCTGGGACCTGGCCTACGCCGTGCCCGCCTTCGCGGCGCTGCGACCGGGGACCCCGCGAGCCGAGGCGAAACGCCGATTACGCCTGTTCGCCGACGCGTACGGCCTCGACTGGTTAGCTGTCTTGTGGCGCTGCCTGGTTTGCGCCCCAATGTGGCGTTCGGTGCGTCCAACGCACCGAACGCCACATTGGGTGCGTCCAACGCAACCAACGCCACATTGGGGCGCTAGCCGCCGCGATCAAACCGCCGCCATCAAGCCACCCCGAGGTGCCGCGCGATCAGCATCCGCTGCACCTCGCTCGTCCCCTCGCCGATCTCCAGGATCTTGGCGTCACGGTAGAACCGGCCGACCGGGAACTCGTTCATGAAGCCGTAGCCGCCGAAGATCTGGGTGGCGTCGCGGGCGTTGTCCATGGCTGCGTTCGAGGCGACGAGCTTCGCGATCGAGGCCTCCTTCTTGAACGGCTCGCCGCGCAGCATCTTCGACGCCGCCTGGTAGTACGCCAGGCGCGCCGTGTGCGTCCGGACCTCCATGTCCGCGATCTTGAACTGGATCGCCTGGTACTCCCCGATGCGGTGGCCGAACGCCACGCGGTCCTTCGCGTACTTCAGGCACTCGTCGACGCAGCCCTGCGCCAGCCCCACGCTCACCGCGGCGATCGCGACGCGGCCTTCGTCCAAAATGGACAAGAACTGCGCGTACCCACGGCCTCGCGAGCCGACCAGGTTCGAGTCCGGGACCCGGACATCCGAAAAGGACAGTTCGTGGGTGTCCGAGCAGTTCCAGCCGACCTTCGAGTACTTCCGCGCCACGGCGAAGCCCGGTGTGCCGGCCGGGACGATGATCGCGGAGATCTCCTTGCGGCCGTTCTCCATCACGTCGGTGACGGCCGTGACGGTGACCAGCCGGGTGATGTCGGTGCCGGAGTTGGTGATGAACGCCTTGCTGCCGTTGATCACCCAGTCCCCGTCGTCGAGCTTGGCGCGCGTGCGCGTGGCGCCGGCGTCCGAGCCGCCGCCCGGCTCGGTCAGGCCGAAGCCGCCCAGCGCCTCGCCCGAGCACAGCGTGGGCAGCCAGGTCTCCTTCTGCTCCTGCGTGCCAAAACGGTAGATCGGCATCGCCCCGAGCGAGACGCCCGCCTCGAGCGTGATGGCCACCGACGAGTCGACCCGGGCCAGCTCCTCCAGTGCCAGGCAGAGCGCGAAGTAGTCACCGCCCATGCCGCCGAACTCCTCGGCGAAGGGCAGGCCGAACAGGCCCATGCCGCCCATCTTGGCCACGATCTCGTACGGGAACTCCTCCTTCTCGTACATCGGGCCGATCACCGGCGCGACCTCCGCGTGCGCGAAGTCCTCGACCGTCTTGCGGAGTGATTCGTACTCTTCGTCCAGGCGGAAGTCGATCACTGCTTCTCCTCGGTCGGGCTCATCACGGCCAGCGTCTCGTCCAGCGCGACCTGCTGGCCCGCGCGGACGGGAAGTTCGCTCACCACACCGTCGATCGGCGCGGTCACGGTGTGCTCCATCTTCATCGCCTCGACGACCAGCAACGGCGTGCCCGCGCTGACCACGTCGCCGGCGGCGACCTTGACCACGAGCACGGTGCCCGGCATGGGACTGGTGACCGGCCCGGCGCCCGCGGTTTCCCCGCGCGCCGAGAGCTGCACTTCCTGGTCGGAGAAGGCAAAGCTGCGGCCCGCACTGGCCAGCCAGACCGTCCGGTCCGGCCCCGAAGCGCGCCGGTACCGCAGGAACCCTTGCGGCTGGCGGATTTCCAGCAGGTCACCGTCGCGGCGGGCTGAAACCCGCACCGGCTCGGCGTCGTCCACCCACACCGTGGCGTCGGCCGGGACGCCCTCGACGCGGACCACGGCTTGTATCGTCGAGCAGCGCAGCCGGAACGTCACTCCGCCGGCAGCACCGAGGCGCCAGCCGCTCGGCACGTCCCACGGGTCCACAGTGGACCCGGTGGGCTGCAGCGAGAGCAGCCGGTCCAGCGCCGCGGCCACGAAGAACTCCGCCGGGACGTCGGCGGAGACCAGCTCGTCCAGCCGCCGGTCCACCAGCTCCGTGTCGAGCCGGCCCGCGCGGACGTCCTCGTCGGCCAGCAGGCCGCGCAGGAACGCCACGTTCGTGCCCACGCCCAGCAGCGCGGTGTCGGCCAGCGCGAGGTCCAGCTTGTGCAGCGCGGACGCGCGGTCCGGGCCGTACGCGATGACCTTGGCCAGCATCGGGTCGTAGTTCGAGCCGACCACGGCACCCTCGGTCATCCACGAGTCGACGCGCACGCCCTCACCCGAGGGCTCGTGGACGGCCAGCACCGTGCCGCCGGTCGGGATGAACCCGCGCGCCGGGTCCTCGGCGTACACCCGGGCTTCGATGGCGTGCCCGTCGAGGCGGACATCCTCCTGGCGCAGCGTGAGCGGCTCGCCCGCGGCGATCCGCACCTGCCACGAGACGAGGTCGAGGCCGGTCACCATCTCCGTGACCGGGTGCTCGACCTGCAGCCGGGTGTTCATCTCCATGAAGAAGAACTCGTCCGGGTCGTGCGCCGACAGGATGAACTCGACGGTGCCCGCGCCGACGTAGCCCACGGACCGCGCGGCCTCGGCGGCGGCCGAGCCCATCCTCGCGCGCATCGCGTCGTCGAGCAGCACCGAAGGCGCCTCTTCGATGATCTTCTGGTGCCGCCGCTGCAGGCTGCACTCACGCTCGCCGAGGTGCAGCACGGTCCCGTGCGCGTCGGCGAGCACCTGGATCTCGATGTGCCGCGGGGTGGTGACGAAGCGCTCCATCAACAGCGTGTCGTCGCCGAACGAGCCCTTGGCCTCGCGTCGCGCGGACTCGATCGCGGCGTCCAGTTCGGACTCCCCGTGCACCAGCCGCATGCCCTTGCCGCCACCACCGGCGGACGGCTTGAGCAGCAGTGGGTACCCGACCTTCGCGGCCGCCTCGGCGAAACCGCCCTCGGGGATGTCCACATCGGACGATCCGGGCACGACCGGGACCCCGGCCGCGGACACCGTGGCCTTGGCGCGGATCTTGTCACCCATCGCGTCGATCGCGCTCGGCGGCGGCCCGATGAAGACCAGGCCGGCCTCCTCGCAGGCACGCGCGAACCCCGCGTTTTCGGCTAGGAAGCCGTACCCCGGGTGCACGGCCTGCGCACCCGTGTCCAGCGCCGCCTGCACGATCGCCGGAATCGACAAATAGCTTTTCGCCGCTTCAGCCGGGCCGATACGGACCGCGGTGTCCGCCTCGCGCACGTGCTTCGCGTCAGCGTCCGCGTCGCTGTACACCGCGACCGAGCGGATGCCGAGCGCGCGCAGCGACCGGATGACGCGGACCGCGATCTCCCCGCGGTTGGCTACCAAAACACTGGTGAACACGCTCATCACATCCGGAAGACGCCGTAGTTGACCTCGGGCAGGGGCGCGTTGGCCGCGGCCGACAGCGCGAGCCCGAGCACCGTGCGGGTGTCCGCCGGGTCGATCACCCCGTCGTCCCACAGCCTCGCGGTCGAGTAGTACGGGCTGCCTTGCGCCTCGTACTGCTCGCGGATCGGGTCCTTGAACGCCTCTTCATCTTCAGCCGACCACTCGCCGCCGCGGTTCTCGATCGCGTCGCGGCGGACCGTGGAGAGCACCGACGCCGCCTGCTCCCCGCCCATCACGGAGATCCGCGCGTTGGGCCACATCCACAGGAACCGCGGCGAGTACGCCCGGCCGCACATCGAGTAGTTCCCGGCGCCGAACGAGCCGCCGATGACGACGGTGAACTTCGGCACCCGCGCGCAGGCGACGGCGGTGACCATCTTGGCGCCGTGCTTGGCGATGCCGCCCGCCTCGTACGCCTTGCCGACCATGAAGCCGGTGATGTTCTGCAGGAACAGCAACGGGATCGAACGGCGGTCGCACAGCTCGATGAAGTGCGCGCCCTTCATCGCCGACTCGGAGAACAGCACGCCGTTGTTCGCGACGATGCCGACCGGGTGGCCGTGGATGTGCGCGAAGCCGGTGACGAGCGTCGAGCCGTACTCCTTCTTGAACTCCGCGAACCGGCTGCCGTCGGTGATGCGGGCGATCACCTCGCGGACGTCGTACGGCGTGCGCGGGTCGGTCGGCACCACGCCGTACAGCTCGCGCGGGTCGACGGCCGGCTCCTCCGTGGGCAGCACATCCCACGGCCGCGGCGTGCGCGGGCCGAGGGTGGAGACGATGGAGCGGACGATGCGCAGCGCGTGCGCGTCGTCGTCCGCCAGGTGGTCGGTGACGCCGGACTGGCGCGAGTGCACGTCGCCGCCGCCCAGCTCCTCGGCCGTGACGACCTCGCCGGTCGCGGCCTTCACCAGCGGCGGGCCGCCGAGGAAAATCGTGCCCTGATTGCGCACGATGACCGCCTCGTCGCTCATGGCGGGCACGTACGCGCCGCCCGCGGTGCACGAGCCGAGCACGGCGGCGATCTGCGGGATGCCCCGCGCGGACATGGTGGCCTGGTTGTAGAAGATGCGGCCGAAGTGGTCCCGGTCGGGGAACACGTCGTCCTGGCGCGGCAGGAACGCGCCGCCCGAGTCGACCAGGTAGATGCAGGGCAGGTTGTTGTGCAGCGCCACTTCCTGGGCGCGCAGGTGCTTCTTCACCGTCAGCGGGTAGTAGGTGCCGCCCTTGACGGTGGCGTCGTTGGCCACGATCACGCACTCGCGGCCGGACACCCGCCCGATGCCGGTGATCACGCCGGCGGACGGGGCCTCGTCGTCGTACAGCCCGTTCGCCGCCAGCGGCGACAGCTCCAGGAACGGCGACCCCGGGTCGAGCAGTGTGTCGACGCGGTCGCGCGGCAGGAGCTTCCCCCGCTCGACGTGCCGCGCGCGCGACTTCTCCGGCCCGCCGACGCGAGCGGCGGCCAGCCGCTTGCGCAAGTCCTCCACGAGCTCGCCGTGCGAGGTGACGCTGCGGGCGAACGGTTCACCGCGTGGGTCCGCGGAGCTGCTCAGTACCGGCGTGTCCATGACTCCCCGTCGCGAGGTTAGCGGTCGTTAACTTCACCTCGGATGTTAGCGACCGCTAACCAGGGTGTCCAGCGGGGACCCCTGTGACCTGACGCCGTTAAGGCCTCCTTACCCGCGTAGGGCGCGGGTAAGGAGGCCTTAACGGACTTCGGAACCTGGAGATGCGGGCTGATCAGCCGATCGCGGACGTCAGCGGGGTGTAGTAGCCACCCCGCTGGCCGGCCGACGTCGGGTGGTACGACTCGTCCACCGGGAAGGTGAGGCTGTGCAGGTAGTCACTGGCCGAGGAGCAGATGTTGTGCCCGTCGAACGCCGACCGGACGTCCACGAACTGGGCACCGGCCGCCGAGGCCCGCGCCGAGAGCACGCCGGCCAGGGTGTCCGCGCCGGAGTTGATCGCGGAGCGCTTGGTGTCGCTCAGGCCGACGCTGCAGGAACCCGGCACGGTGTAGAAGCGCGGGTAGGACAGCACCACGAGCTTGGCGCTGGGCGCCTTCGCCTTGACCGCCGCGTACACCTTGTCCAGCAGGGGCGGGAGCGTGTTCTGGACGTAGGTCTTCGCGGTGTTCACCCGGTTGACGCAGTCCTGGTCCCCGTTGAGGGTGCAGGTGGTGATCACGTCGGTGAAGCCGGCGTCGTTGCCGCCCACGGTCAGCGTGACCAAGGAGGCGCTCGACGGCATCGAGCCGATCTGGGTCAGCACGTCACCGGTCTTCGCGCCGGAACAGGCGAGGAAGGTGAACGTGGTGCCGCTGTGGGCGTTCGCCCACAGCTGGCCGTAGGCGTTGGCGCTGCGCTTGCAGTCGCCGGAGCTGCCGTAGGACCCGGCGCCCACTCCCGAGGAGTAGGAGTCGCCGAGCGCGACGTAACTGGTGGCGGCGCCGGCGGTGCCGGCCAGGCCGAGGCAAGCGAGTAGAGCGACCCCCAGGGCCGCGCACATCCGTTGAACGTTTCGAGTGGTGGAACGGGTGGGAACAGCCATGGGTCACTCCTGTCGTGACGACTCAACGGGGTAAAGCAGTACCAGGTGAGATCCCCACCGGGCACCCCTAGAACTGCCTTGCCGCCACTTGGCCCAGGCCGGAAGTCGGACCGGACGTTAGCGCTCGCTAACCGGCGGTCCTACTATGACCGGATGCCGGCGAACCCCACCCCACTCGTGACTGGCGAGAAGGCGAACAGGCGTGAACAGATCATGGCCGCCGCCGCCGAGCTGTTCGCCCACCACGGCTTCCACGGCGTGGGCATCGACGACATCGGCGCCGCGGTGGGCATCTCCGGCCCCGCGCTGTACCGCCACTTCCGCAGCAAGGACGCCATCCTCGGCGAGATGCTGAACTCGATCAGCCACTACCTGCTCGACGGCGGCACCCAGCGCGCGGAGATCGGTGGCTCGCCCGGGGAGCTGCTGGCCGCGCTCGTGCGGTTCCACGTGGACTTCGCGCTCGATCACCCGGCGCTGATCACGGTCCAGGAGCGGAACCTGGCGAACCTCACCGACGGTGACCGCAAGCAGGTGCGAGCACTGCAGCGTCAGTACGTCGAGGTATGGGTGCGGGCGATCCGTGACGCCGACCCGGGGCTCGAGGAGCGGCAGGCTCGCTCAGCGGCGCACGCGGTGTTCGGCTTGATCAACTCGACGCCGTACAACCGCCATCTCGGTGACGGCGAGCTCGCCGACCTGCTCTGCCGGCTCGCGCTGGGCGCACTTTCGGCGGCCGGCTGATCCGCCGGATTCGGGGTATCCCCACGGATGCCGGTGCTGGTGTTTGATAGGCACGTGACCCCGGACCGGAACGAGGATGAGCAGCGGCTCGTCGAGAAGGCGCAACGCGCGCTCGTCGCCATCAGCCTTGGCGAAGACGCCGAAGCGCTCGACGAGGTCACGCCGTCTTCGGAGGAGCCGAAGGAGCGCTCGGACGAGACGAAGGCGCTGATGCTGCTGCTGTTCGGCGAGTGCAGCACGATGGTGTCCACGCTCGGTGACGGCGGGACGGCGCCGGTGAAGGTCCAGGTTTTCGACGAGGACGGCGAAGAGGTTTCCATCGACCAGGCCGACCCGCCGGTGCGCACCGCGGTCCGCACGCTGCTCGCCGAGGTCCACGGCAACACGGCCGCCGCGCAGGAACAGGTCGAGATCGCGCTCGCCAACGCCGCGCCGAACGAGGTCGACAGCCTGGTCCTGCAGGCCCTGCGCTGGACGATCCGGCTGTCGGTCGAGTGCCTGGAGCGGGACCTGCCGGTCGCGGACTGGATCTCGGACGCCGTCGACGGCTGAGTCCCCCTGGCAAGCCGAAACGCCATGAAAACTTCACCACCTACAGCGCCCTGAAGGCCACCTTGAGGGCATGTAGGACCCTGAAGGTGGCCTTCAGGGCGTTCCAAGGCCCGGAAAGTCAGCCCAGCAGCGACTTCACCAGCGCGCCGATCTGGCCGCTCTCGATCAGGAACGAGTCGTGTCCGTACGGCGACGACACCACCGAGGCCTCGCCGCCGACCGCGCCCGCGATCTCCGCGGACTGGTACAGCGGGTAGAGCCGGTCGCTGTCGACGCCGGCGACGACGGTACGGGCGGTGACCTGCGCCAGCGCGGCCGCGACCCCGCCGCGGTCCCGGCCGACGTCGTGGGTGTTCATGGACTCCGTCAGCACCACGTAGGAGCCCGCGTCGAAGCGCGCGGCCAGCTTCTCCGCGTGGTGGTCCAAATAGGACTCGACGGCGAATCGCCCGCCGCGCAACGGGTCCTCTTCACCCTGGTACCGGCGGCCGAAGCGCTGGGCCAGCTCGGGCTCGCTGCGGTAGGTCACGTGCGCGATCCGCCGGGCGACGCCGAGGCCGCGGTGCGGGCCCTCGCCGTCGGGCTGTCCGTAGTAGTCCCCGCCGTGCCAGCCCGGGTCCGAGCGGATGGCGTGCAGCTGCGGGGCGGCCCAGGCGATCTGCTCGGCCGACGCACGCGCCGTGGACGCCAGCACCAGCGCCGAATCCACCCGATCGGGAGCCGAAACGGCCCATTCGAGCGCCCGCATCCCGCCCATCGACCCACCCGCGACGGCGGCCCAGCGGTAGACGCCGAGCGCGTCCGCGAGCGCCTCTTCGGTGCGCACCTGGTCCCGCGCCGTCACCACGGGGAACCGGCTGCCGTACGGCCGCCCGTCCCCGGCGTCCGACGACGGGCCGGTCGAACCCTGGCAGCCGCCGAGCACGTTCGGCACCACCACGAACAGCTCGTCGGTGTCGAAGGCCTTGCCGGGCCCGATCAGCCCGTCCCACCAGCCGGCGCTGGGGTGGCCCGGCTCCGCGGGCCCGGCCGCGTGGCTGTCACCGGTGAGGGCGTGCTCGATGAGGACGGCGTTGGAGCCGTCGGAGTTCAGCGTCCCCCACGTCTCGTACGCGAGGGTGTACGACGGCAGCGAGCCACCGGCCTCCAGCGCGAGCGCGCCGGGACCGGTGAACCACTGCCGCCTTCCGGGTGGGTCTCCCGCCCGCCACGCTCCGGTGGCCGGCGGGAGGCCGTCACCGGAATCCGTCACTGCGCCGCCTTGGCGGCCCGGAAACCCGCCTCGAGGTCGGCCTTCAGGTCTTCGACGCCCTCCAGGCCCACGGCGAGCCGCACCAGGCCCGGCGTGACGCCGCTGGCCAGCTGCTCCTCGGGGCTCAGCTGACTGTGCGTGGTGGACGCCGGGTGCACGATCAGGCTGCGCACGTCGCCGATGTTCACCAGCTGGCTGTGCAGCTCCGTGCCGTCCACGAAGCTGCGGCCCGCGTCGACGCCGCCGCGCAGGTCGAACGACAGCACCGCGCCCGCGCCGCGCGGCAGGTACTTCTGCGCGGCGGAGTAGTACGGGCTCGACGGCAAGCCGGCGTAGTAGACCTTCTCGACCTCGTCGCGCTGTTCCAGCCACTCGGCCAGCGCCTGCGCGTTGGACACGTGCCGCTCCAGCCGCAGCGACAGCGTCTCGATGCCCTGCAGGATCAGGAAACTGTTCAACGGCGCGATGGCCCCGCCGGTGTCGCGGAGGATCTGCACGCGAGCCTTCGCCGCGTACGCGCCCGGGCCGAGCGCTTCCCAGTACTTGAGACCGTGGTAGCTCGGGTCCGCCTCGTTGAAGCCCGGGAACTTCGCCGGGTCCTTGCCGAAGTCGAACGTGCCGCCGTCGACGAGCACCCCGGCGACGGTGGTGCCGTGGCCGCCCAGGTACTTGGTGGCGGAGTGCACGACGACGTCCGCGCCGTGCTCGATCGGGCGCAGCAGGTACGGCGTGGGCACGGTGTTGTCCACGACCAGCGGCACCCCCGCCTCGTGCGCGACGTCGGCGACCGCGCGGACGTCGAGCACGTTGCTGCCCGGGTTCGCCAGCGTCTCGGCGAAGAACAGCTTGGTGTTGGGCCGGACCGCGGCGCGCCACTGCTCGAGGTCGTCCTGGTCGTCGATGAACGTGACCTCGATGCCGAGCTTCGGCAGCGTGTAGTGGAACAGGTTGTAGGTGCCGCCGTAGAGCGAAGGGCTGGAGACGAAGTGGTCGCCGGAGGAGGCCAGGTTGAGGATCGCCGCGGTGGTGGCGGCGGAACCGGAGGCGAACGCCAGCGCGGCGACCCCGCCTTCGAGCGCGGCGAGGCGCTGCTCCAGCACGTCCTGCGTCGGGTTCATGATGCGGGTGTAGATGTTGCCCGGCTCGGCCAGGCTGAACAGGTCGGCGCCGTGCTGGCTGTCCCGGAAGACGTACGACGTCGTCTGGTAGATCGGCGTCGCGCGGGCCCCGGTCGTGGGATCCGGCGCCGCGCCCGCGTGGATCTGCTTGGTCTCGAAGGACCAGGCCGAGGTGTCTTCCGGCATCGACTTCTCCTTGCGGCTCAATGGGATCGGCTCCGTGGTCGAAGCTAGCTCCCCCGAACGGCCCACCCAAGGGCTCCCACGGGATGGGAGTACCCATCCAACGTACGCCGGTCACCACCACAAAGAGGCCACTCGGAAGTGGTGGTTCTTCACCCACATGCCTACCGCGTCGGCGCGGCAGCCGGTCTCGGGCTACCGGCAAAAGCCAGATGGTCCACTGTGGACTTATTCGGCTCGGCGCGAGCAGGACATGGAGCGAGTTACCAAACCCGGTTGAAGCGTTACGGCGTCGCGCACCTGGTGCGCCTGCTGCGGATCCAGCGGCTGACCGACCTCGGGTTCTCACTGGCGCAGATCGCCGAAATGGGGGCCGCGGACGAGCATCCCGGGAAAGCGTTCCGGACGCCGGACGCCGACCTCGCCTCGACCATCGAACGGCTGAAGCGGGTGCTCAGCCCCTCGGCGATCACCGCGTACAAGGACATGCTGGAGGGCTGCGACACGGATCCCGCGCTGGTCGAGTTCGACCGGCTGCCGGCCGACGCCGACGAGCGGACCCGCGCCGGCCTGGCCCGGCGGATGGTCCCCCACGCCCGCGAGCTGTACACCCGGTACCCGGGGGTGCAGCAGATGAAGGGCAACGCGCGCAGCGCCGCCCGAACGGTCCAGGCGGCGCTCGCGGACCTCTACAACCCGGCCCAGGTCGAGGTCCTCACCCGGGTCGGGCGCCTGATCGAAACGTCCGCCGAACCCGGCTGACCTTCAGCCGCGCGCGGCCGTCGCCAGCTCGGTCAGGTAGCGCTTGGTGATCCGGCCGCCGTGCTCCTCATCGATCAGACGGGTGATGGAGGCGAGCAGGCCCTCGCGGTTCTCCGGCGGCAGGGCGCGGTGGCCGGAGTAGGTCAGCAGCAGGTCGACGTATTCCGCGGCCGAGTAGCTCAGCTCCCATTCCCAGCGGCGGAAGCGCGGCGGGCCGAAGCGGTCGGACTCGTCGAAGGTCGTGGGCACGTCCGCGGCCGCGGACAGGCGCAGGCCGGGCGGGGTGGCCGGGTCGAAGCGTTCGTAACAGCGCTGGACGTCGGCGAAGAAACGCTCACTGCCGCCGGCCACGTGGTGGGTCGTGATCAGGGCGAGCGTGCCGCCTTCACGCAGCGCGTCGGCGGCCTTGGTCATGCGGGTCGCCGGGTCGAGCCAGTGGAAGGCCGTCGCGGCGAGCACGACGTCGAACGGCTCGGGCGGCAGCGGCCAGTCCTCGAAAAGGCCGACTTCTACGGCTGTATCAGGGAAATCCGCCAGCTTCGCCGACGCGACGGCCGCCAGGTCCGCGCTCAGCTCCACCGCGGTGACCACACACCCGCGCCCGGCCAGCGGGACGGTCGCCTGCCCGGTCCCGCAGCCGATCTCCAGCACCCGCGTGCCCGCGGCGAAGTCCTCGAACACCGCCGCCGGATAACCCGGGCGCGCCCGGTCATACCGCCCGGCGTCCTCGCCGAACGTCGTCCGCAGCCGTTCCCGCATGGCCTGAAGGCTACCGTTTCGCGCGCCGGTGACGACTCAGCGAAGATGTACCCCGTGGTCTCCGTACGCAGCGTTGTCGACCGGGTGGGGCCGACGCTGCTGCACGCGTTACAGTTGCCCGAGGACGGCCCGGCGGTCGGCGACGTCGTCATCGCCGAGCCTGGCCCGGGCACGCCCACCGGCGTGGCGGCGGGCGACCTCGTGCTGGGCGTGGCGACGGCGGAGGCGGCCGACGCGGCGGAGCTGGTGCGGCTCAGCGCGAGCCAGGGCGCGGCGGCGGTGCTGCTGAAACCGCCGCTGGCGGCGAAGCCCGCGGTGAAACGGGCGGCGAAGGCCGCCGGGATCGCGCTGGTCCAGGTGCACGCGGCGACGTCGTGGGCCCAGCTCGTCTGGCTGTTGCGCACGGTGCTCGACGCGCTCGGTGACGAGTCGGAGTCACCGGAGGAGGGCGGCGATCCCGGGTCCGGCGACCTGTTCCGGCTGGCCGACGCCGTGGCGTCCGTGGTGGACGCCCCGGTGACCATCGAGGACACCAACTCGCGCGTGCTCGCCTACTCCGCGCGCCAGGACCTCACCGACCCCGCGCGCGTCGCCACGATCATGGGCCGCCGGATCCCCGACGACGTGCTCGCGCGGTTCCGTTCCCGCGGCGTCTTCCGCGAGCTTTCCCGTGGGCGGCAGACGATTTTCGTCCCGGCCCAGCGCGACGGCACGCTGCCGCGGCTGATCGTGCCCGTCCGGATGGGCGGCGAGCTGCTGGGCTCGATGTGGGCGGTGGTCGCCGGGCCCGTCTCCGAGGAGCGCGCGGCCGCCTTCGCCGACGCCGCGCCCGTTGTCGCGCTTCACCTGCTTCGGCGACGCGCGCACACGGACACGCAGCGCCGCGCTTCGGCCGAACTGTTGCGCGCCGTCCTCGAAGGGCGGGCAGGGCCCCGACGCGCGGTCGGCGAGCTGGACCTCTCCGACGAGCCGCACCGCGTGGTCGTCATCGAGGTCACCGGCGGCGACGGGCGCGACGCCGAGGGCCTGCGACTGGCGCTGCTGGAACGGATTTCGCAGGGTGTCGGCCGTCGTCCGGTGGCGACGGAGCTGGGCGGGCTGCTGTACGCGGTCGTCCCGGACGCCCCCGGCGCCGGCGGCTGGGCCGAGCTGCGTGACGCGATCGCCGGCCAGACCGCGTCACGGCGCGGCGGCGTCCCCCGGGTGGCCGCGGGAGCGCCCGGCGACGTCACGGCGCTGCCGACGTCGCGGGCCCAGGCCGACGAAGCACTCGGCCTGCTGCGCGCGGGAATCGTGGACAGCCGCGTCGTCGCGTTCGACCAGCAGTGGACGGCGCTGGTCCTGCACCGCGGCGCGACGGGCGCGGCCGCGGCGAAGGTGGCGGAGCTGGGCCCGCTCGGCCTGCTGCGCGCCCACGACGAGACGAGCAACGCCGGCTACGTCGACACGCTGTACGCCTGGCTTCGCCACCCCGGAGACCCCCGCGCGGCCGCGCTGGAGCTGCGGATCCACCCGAACACCTTGCGCTACCGGATGAAACGGCTGCTGGCGCTGGTCCCCCTCGACCTGGACGACCCGGACGTCCGGCTGGCCCTGATCACCCAGCTGGTCACGTTGCGGTGGAGCTGATTCCCTTCCACCGCAATGCTTTCAGACCTGGTAGCTGAGGTCACGGCCCCGCAGCGACGCCGGCGCGAGCCGCACCCAGACGGTGCGGTCGTCCTCGTGCAGGTAGTCGCGGAAGCGCGGGTCCCAGCGCCGCTCGTCCGGCCCGAGGTAACGCACCAGCTTGCGGCGCCCGCGCGGCACGTCGAACGGCCGGATCTCCGCGTCGCCGCTCGCGCCGACCTGGCGGACGAGCCCGGTGGCCACGTCGCAGACGTCGACCGTCAGCGCGATCCGGGGCGTGGCGCGGATCCGGCCGGGCAACCGCGACCACGAGCCGCTGAGGATCCAGAACGCGTTGTCCTCCCACAGGTACTGTGCCGTTCGGTACTAATCCGACGGCAGCCACGGCGGAAACGGGTTTCTCCGAGCAAATCGGCTGCAGCCCGTGTCCGCCTACTTTCGGTCGGATCAGTACCAGGTGGGGCGCACCGTCGGCCCGGCCGTCGCGACCCTCGCGGTGAGTGGCTGGGCGAGGAACTCGTCGATGTCAAAAGGGCAGTCGAACTCCGTCACGGGATCAGCAGCGTCTTGCCGAACGTCTCCCGCGCCTCGATCGCCGCGTGGGCTTCCGCGGCGGCGGCGAGCGGGAAGCGCTGGCCGATCACCGGGGTGAGGTGTCCCGCGGCAGCCGCCGCGAGGGCGGACTCCGTGAAGCCGCGCATGGCGGCCGCGTCGCCGATCGAGCCGACCAGCGTGACGCCGCGGGCGCGAGCGTCCTCTTCGGACACTTCGGCCCACGTGCCGCTCGCCAGGCCGTACCTCGCCATGCGGCCGCCCGGGCGCAGCAGGGAGAACGCCGTGGTGCCGATCTCGCCGCCGACGCCGTCGAAGACCACGTCGACCTCGCCGGCCTTCTCGGCCCAGCCGGGCTCGGTGTAGTCGACCGCGAAGTCCGCGCCCAGCTCACGGGCGCGCGCGATCTTCTCCGCCCCGCCCGCCGCGGCGACCACCTCGGCGCCCGCGGCCTTCGCCAGCTGCACCAGCAGGCTGCCGACACCGCCGGCCGCCGCCTCGACCAGCACCCGCTCACCCGGCTCGACGGACACCGCGTGCACCAGGCCGGTCGCCGTCCGGCCGTCGGCGAGGAGCGCGACGGCGACGTCCAGGCTCAGCGCGTCCGGCACCGGGAACACCAGCGACGCGTCGACGGCCACGCGCTGCGCGTAACCGCCGGCCCCGCCGGTCGACGTCACCACGCGCTTGCCCACCAGGCCGAGCCGGACGCCCTCGCCCACGCTGCTGATCACGCCGCCGACCCCGTTGCCGGGGATCATCGGCAGCACCGGGGTGAACGGGCCGGAGCCCGACGCCCGGAACTGGGTCTCCACGAACGTCACGTTCGAGAAGGCCACCTCCACCAGCACCTGCCCCGGCCCCGCGACCGGGTCCGGCGCCTCCCCCGCGACCAGCACCCCGGGACCGCCGAACTCGCCTAGCCACACAGCACGCATGAACGCCCTTCCTCACCGACATCCGCCGGCTGACAGCCAACAACCTCGACCGCACTCGAGGTCAAGGGTTTGTGTCACGATCTTAAAGCAACAAATTGTTGCTATAGTCGAGGCGACGGGACAGCGACCCGAGGGGAGACATCATGAAGATCCTGATCAGCGGTGCGGGAACGGCCGGGCTGTGCGCGGGCATCAACCTCGCGCGGGCCGGGCACACGGTGGAGATCGTGGAGCGGGCAAACCACTTGCGCGTCAACGGCTCGCCCATCGACGTGCGCGGCGACGCGCTCGAGACCGCGCGCGGCATGGGCATCCTGGACGCGGTGCGCGAACACCGGATCACGATGACCGAGCAGACGATGTTCGTCGACCGGTCCGGCGCGGCCGTCGCCCCCTTGGCCGGACAGGAGATCAACGAGTCCGCCGAGGACATCGAGATCCCCCGCGAAGATCTGATGACCATCCTGCGCCACGCCCTGCCCGAACAGGTCGACCTGCGCTTCGAGGAGTCCATCGCGACGCTGGCCGACGACGGGAACCGGGTCGCGATCACCTTCGCCTCCGGCCGCGAGGCCGCCTACGACCTCGTCGTCGGTGCCGACGGAGTGCACTCGGCTGTGCGCCGGATGGTGTTCGGCCCGGAGCGGGAGTTCACCGAGCACCTCGGGGTGTACGTCGCGATCGGAGACGCACCCGGCCAGACGGCTCCCGGCGCCGGCCGCGTGACCGAAATCCTCAACCTGCCGGGGCGCTTCGCCGGCGTGGCCCGCTACCGCGACCGGGCGCTGGGAATCTTCGAGTTCCGGTCCGAGCCGATCGACTACGACTACCACGACCTGGACGCGCAGAAGCGCATCCTGGCCGGGGCCTTCGCCGGGATCGAGGACTGGAAGGTCCCCGAGCTGCTCAAGACCGCCCAGGACGACCCCGGCCTCTACTTCGACGCGATCGCCCAGATCCTCATGCCGGGCTGGCACCGGGGGCGGGTCGTGCTGATCGGGGACGCCGCGCACTGCGCGACCCCGATGGCCGGGCGCGGCGTCTCACTGGCCCTGCTCGGAGCGTGGACGCTCACCGAGGAGCTCGATCGCCACGGCGACGACCTGGCAGCGGCCTTCAGCGCCTACGAGCAGCGCCAGCGCCCCCACGCGGCGGCGGCCCAGGAGTTCGCGCGCGTCGGGGCCGACCTCATGGTCCCCGCCACCTGGGAGGCCATCGAGGCGCGCAACGCCCGGCTGCGTGCGGCCCAGCCGCTGTAGGCGAAACGCCGTCACATGAAGGAGTGATCATGCACCGTACGCCCCGCGAAATGATCGAAGAGGTCCGCCGGATGATCGCCGGTGACGGGCCCGAGTTTTCCAGTCTGTTCGCGACCGACGGGGTGGTCCGGTACCCCTTCGCCCCGCCCGGCCGGCCCGCCGAGCTGCGCGGGCGCGAGGCGATCCGGGAGCACTACCAGGCCGGCGAGTCGAGCAAGGGGCTGCTCGACATGGCCGAGGTGAAGGCGGTGGTGCGCCAGACCGACGACCCGGAGGTGGTGCTGGCCGAGTTCAGCCACCACGGCTGGTCACACGCGACCGAAGCGCCGTACCGGTTCCGGGCGCTGGCCGTGGTCCGGGTGCGGGACGGCCGGATCGTGAGCTACGAGGACTACATCGACTCGATCGCGATGGCGCGGATGCTGGGCCGGACCCGGGAGCTGGCCGACGCGCTGACCAGGTAGCGCAGCCGAGATGACAAAGGGACGGAGCCCCGCCGCCGGGGAAGCCATCGAGGCACGCGGCGCAACCGCAGTAGGCTGCCGTCCGTGACCGACGACGGACCCACGCCAGAACCGGTCCGCCGCCCGGGCGGGCGCACCGCCCGGGTGCGGCACCGGATTCTCGAGGCCGCCGCCGAGCTGATCGCCCGTGACGGGATCGGCGGCCTGCGCTACGACCAGATCGCCGAGCTCGCCGAGGTCAACAAGACCAGCGTCTACCGCAACTGGCCCGACCGCACCACGCTGGTCGCCGACGCGCTCGCCGCCTTCGGCGCCGACGCCGCGCCCCTGCACGACTCCGGCGACATCGACGCCGACCTCGTCGGCTTCCTCGAAGCCCTCGCCGCCGCCACCGCGAGCCCGGAAGGCCGGGCGCTGCTCAACGTGGTGGCCGCGGCTCGGGAAAACCCCGAGCTGCGGGCCGTCGTCGACGAGGTGTTCGACCAGCGGCAGGCGACCCTGCGAGACCGCCTGCGGACCGCGGTCGAGCGCGGCGAGCTGCCCGCGATCGACCTCTCCTTCCTCGCCGCGATGCTCGCCGGGCCCGTCCAGCTGTTCGTCAGCCGCGGTTCCCGCACGTTCACCCGGGCCGACGCGCAGCAGGTGAGCGCGATCGTGCTCGCCGGCGTGCGAGCCACCGCCGCCGAAGAATCCCGAGACTGATCCCGAGCGACAGCACGGAAGCGGGCGTCAGCGGCGGGATTCGATCTTCAGGTCGCCGCTGTTGAACGCGCGGCCCCGGTCACCGGCGAGCAGGGCGTGCGGGTTGCCGAGGTCGATCGCGCCGGCCTCGTCGAGGCGGGCCAGCTGGGCGGCGGTGAAGTCGACCTCCAGCGCGCCCAGGTTGTCCTCCAGCTGCTCGGGGGTGCGCGCGCCGATGATCGGCGCCGTCACGCCCGGGTTCTGCAGCACCCAGGCCAGCCCGACCTGGCCGGGGCTGCGGCCCATCTCCGCGGCGACCTCCTTCAGGACGTCCGCGATCGCGAGGTTGCGTTCGGTGACGTCGCCGTTGGCGAGGTTGAAGCCCTTGCGGGTGCCGTCGGCGGCGACCTTCGCCGGGTCCAGGTCGTCGCGGGTGTACCGGCCGGCGAGCACCCCGCCGGCCAGCGGCGAGTAGGGGATCACGCCCAGCCCCAGCTCGCGGGCCATGGGGATCAGGTCACGTTCCCCGGTGCGCTCGATCAGGTTGTATTCGAGCTGCAGCGCCACCAACGGCGACCAGCCACGCAGGTCGGCGATCGCCTGCATGCGCGACACCTGCCACGCCGGGGTGTTGCAGATCGCCACGTACAGGACCTTGCCCTGACGGACCAGGTCGTCCATCCCGCGCAGGACCTCTTCGACCGACGTCGTGAAGTCCCACACGTGCAGGTACAGCAGGTCGAGGTAGTCCGTTTCCAGCCGGCGCAGGCTGGTTTCCACCGAATTGAACAGGGTCTTGCGGTGGCTGCCCCCGGAATTCGGGTCGCCGGGCCGGCTCAGCGTCGAGTATTTCGTTGCCAGAACCAGGCTTTCGCGGTTGTCGCGGGCGAATTCGCCCAGCAGGCGCTCGGAGCTGCCATTGGTGTAGGTGCTGGCGGTGTCGATGAAATTGCCGCCGCGTTCGAGGTAGCGGTCGAACAGCTTGCGGGCGTCGTCCTGCTCGGCGCCCCAGCCCCACTCGGTGCCGAAGGTCGCCGCGCCCAGCGCCAGCGGGGAGACCCGCAGCCCGGAGCGGCCGAGCAGCCGGTAGGTGTCGAGGGTGGTCGACATCGTGTCCTCCTGTGCTTGTGATCCGTTGTCGAAAACCAGTCTGTGACGGCCACGAGCTGGGGATAAGGGAGAGGACTTCCTGGGAATACCAGTCCTACCCTGGCGGTAGAAAGGGATATGACGACGAGCACCGCGGACACGACACAGGAGCTGGCCGTGTTCCTGCGGACCCGGCGCGAACGCCTGGACCCGGACGATTTCGGCCTGCCCACGCGCCGTCAGTCCCGGCGGACCCCGGGGCTGCGCCGCGAAGAGGTCGCCGAACTGGCCGGGGTCAGCATCGACTACATCGTGCGGCTCGAACAGGCCCGCGGGCTGCGGCCGTCCGCGAACGTGGTGGAGGCGCTGGCCAAGGCCCTGCGCCTGGCCCCCGACGAACGGTCCTACCTCTTCGACCTGGCCCAGCAGCGCCCCCGCACCACCGAGAAGGCCGCCACCACCGCGCCGGAGCCGCTCGCCCGGCTGGTCTCCGGCCTGTCGCCGCTGCCGGCCATGCTGATGAACCATCGCTACGACATCCTGGCCTGGAATCCTGAGATGGCGAGCCTGCTGATGGATTTCGGCACTCTGCCGCCGTCGCGGCGCAATCAGATGTGGCTGTGCCTGATGCACCCGGAAGTCCGGGGGTTCTACGCCGACCGCGAACTCGTCGTGCGGGAGGCGATCGCCCACCTGCGCGCCGCGTGGGCCGCGCATCCGGAAGATCAGGTTCTGGCCGGCTTCATCACGGAGTTCACCACTCAAGACGAGCTGTTCGCGCGCTTGTGGGCCGAGCGGGACATCGTGCTCAACGGCCGCGGTCGCAAGGTGCTGCGGCGTCCCGACGTCGGGACGCTCACCGTCGACTTCGAAGTGCTCATGCCCCTGCAGGACCAGGACCAGCGGCTGGTCATCTACCGCGCCGCCGACGAGGCGAGCCAGGTGGCCTTGGACCGCCTGTGCGTACGGTGAACGCTCCCGGGGAGCTTGTGCTCCGGGAACCATGAAACGGCGTCAAGACTGTGGCACCGGCACGATGACACCGCCGTCTGGGTGCATCACCGTGAGTGGCAGCACCTCGAACCAATCCGCCGCCAGGAGGCCGCCGTGCGTATCGCCGTTCCCCGTGAGATCAAGAGGCACGAGTACCGGGTCGCGCTGACCCCGGCCGGGGTGCACGAGCTGGTCGGGCGAGGCCACGACGTCTTCGTCGAGACCGGCGCGGGCGTGGGCTCCTCGATCAGCGACGAGGAGTACGTCACGGCCGGCGCGAAGATCCTCGGCACCGCCGAGGACACCTGGGCCGAGGGCAAACTGGTGCTGAAGGTCAAGGAGCCGATCGCCGAGGAGTACCCGCGCCTGCGCAAGGACCAGGTGCTGTTCACCTACCTGCACATCGCCGCCGACCGCCCGCTGACCGACGCGCTGCTGGCCGCCGGCACCACCGCGATCGCGTACGAGACGGTGCAGACGCCGAGCGGCGCGCTGCCGCTGCTCGCCCCGATGTCCGAGGTCGCGGGCCGGCTGGCCCCGCAGGTCGGCGCGTTCTCGCTGATGAAGCCCAGCGGCGGCCGCGGTGTGCTGCCCGGCGGCATCCCGGGCGTGCACCCGGCGCGGGTCGTCGTGATCGGCGGCGGTGTGGCCGGCCTGAACGCCGCGCGCGTGGCGCTGGGCCTCGGCTCGGACGTCGAGATCCTGGACACGAACGTCGACCGCCTCCGCCAGATCGACAACGACTTCGGCGGCCAGATCCGCACGGTCACGTCGAACCGGCTGTCCGTCGAGGAGTCCGTGCTGGCGGCCGACCTGGTCATCGGCGCGGTGCTGGTGCCGGGCGCGAAGGCGCCGAAGCTGGTGTCGAACGACCTCGTCAGCCGGATGAAGCCGGGCAGCGTGCTCGTCGACATCGCCATCGACCAGGGCGGCTGCTTCGCCGACTCCCGCCCGACCACCCACGACGAGCCGACCTACCAGGTGCACGAGTCGGTCTTCTACTGCGTCGCGAACATGCCGGGCGCGGTGCCGCGGACGTCGACCTACGGCCTCACCAACGTGACCCTGCCGTACGCCGTCCAGCTCGCGGACCACGGCTGGAAGGCGGCCCTGACCGCCGACGCGAGCCTCGCGAAGGGCCTCAACACCCACGCCGGCCAGCTGACGAACGAGCCGGTCGCGCTCGCGCACTCCCTGCCCCACGCTTCGCTGGAAACCGTCCTCGCCTGAGGATTCAGCTCACCCGGGCGGGTCCCTGCTGCTCAGCGGCAGGGGCCTGCTTGCGTTTCGCCACCAGCTTCCGGCCGAACGCGATCGCGGGCAGCTCGACCCAGCGGCGCAGCAGGCACGCGAAAAGCAGCGCGATCGCCGACGTCGCGACGGCCTTGGCGAGGCCAGACGGCAGCAGCAGGCCGGTCACGCCCGCGGCCGCGGTCTGGGTGAGGTAGAGCGCGTATGACCGGTCCCCGATGAAGGTGAGCGGACGGCTCGCCAGCAGCCGCCGGAGCGGGCCGGCCGAAACCACCGCGACGAGCAGCAGCGCCGACCCGGCCGCGTAGATCGGGATGACGAACTGCCACTGGCCGCCCAGCACGTCGCGCAGCGGCTCGATCGACAGCTGCAGCACGCAGAACCCGAGCGCCACCAGTATCGCCGCGGCCGGGCTGGTCAGCGGCCGGAACACGGCGAACCCCCGCGGGTGGTGCAGCGCCAGCCCCAGCAGGCAGCCGACGACCAGCGAGCAGTAGTGCGCGGTGAGGCTCGCCCAGTGCGCCGAGGGCGCCAGCTGCAGGGTGAACAGGACCACGCCGAGCACCGCGCCGACGCCGATCATCAGGCGCAGCACGGTCTTCGCGCTCTTCGCGAACGACGTCAGCACCAGCAGCGCGGGCCAGACGAGGTAGAACTTCTCCTCCACGCCCAGCGACCACGACGTCGGGTACGGCGTGTTGTAGTCGACGATTTCGTTGAGGAAGGTGAGGTAGTACGGCATCGCGTCGGCGAGCCGGCTGCTGTGGTAAACCCCGGCGAGCGCGACCCCCACCGTCGTCAGCGCAAGCAGCAAGAAGTACACCGGCATGATCCGGAAGACCCGGCGGAGGTAGAAGTTGCGCAAGGAGATCCGGCCGGTGCGGTCCTCTTCCCGCAGCGACAGGGTCGTGATGAGGAAGCCGGACAGCACGAAGAACAGCTGGACGCCGATCCAGCCTTGCAGCCGCTCCGTGACCGGCGCCCCGTAGTGAAAGAACACAACAGCGAGCGCCGCAAGCGCCCGCACCCCAGCCAGCCCGGGAAACCAAGACGACGCGCGGTATTCGGCGTAACTGAGCGGCTGCCACCACTTCCGGTGCGGAGAGACGAGCATGCCCCGCAGCCTCAAGCCTCCACCTGAACCCCCGCTGAACCCCCCTTAAGCCCCCTTCAGCTTCGCCCCGCACCCAGCCGCCGTCCGGACGCCGAAATGGTCACCGACCACACCACGAAACCCAAGACCCCAAACTCACCTGTGCTGGGATGGTCACCGATCGCACCGTGGGGGTCCGGGGGCTCGGCCCCCGGGCGACGCTCTCGCCCCTTCCCGCCAGGGAGCGCGCCAGCGCGAACAGGGAAGGCCAAGGAAGGGGCGACCCGCTCAACCAGCCTGGGGGTCACTGGGAGCGGGCCGCCATGGACAAGCTTAGGTAATAACTTCGGAGTTCGCTCCCCGGGGGTCCCAACTAGTGCCCTTACTTCTCCGCCGGGTGCGCTCGCGGCCGGTGAGCGAGCCCACTCGGAATCGTTAAAGGCGTCGTCAGGGGCTTTCGCGCGCCAGCCGGGTCCGGGGCCTGGCGTGACGAAGGTCGCGTCCGTCCGGCTCGCTCGTTCGGCCCGCATGGCGGACACGGGTGTGGTGCAGAACCTCGGCAAGCGGTTCGGCAGCGTGGTCCGTCACCGACCCCGGCTCGACCACGAAACTGAGGTTCTGCACCGCGATGCTGCTCGGCCTGGTCACGCCGACGACGGGCTCGGCGACGATCAACGGCCGTCCGCACGACCGGCTCGGCACGCCGGCGCGGGCGGTGGGGACGGTGCTGGAGAACGAGGGTTTCCACCCGAGCCGCACGGCGCGCGACCATCTGCGGGTGTACACGGCGGCCATCGGCGTGCCGGACCAGCGGGCAGACACGTTGCTCGGCGACCCGCAGATGCTGGTGCTCGACGAGCCCACCAACGGCCTCGACCCCGAAGGCATCCTGTGGCTGCGCAACTTCCTGCGTGCCTACGCCCGTGAGCGGCGCACCGTGCTCGTGTCGAGCCACCTGCTGAACGAGGTCGAGCAGACAGCTGCGCGCGAGCCGGCATTCGCGGGTGCTCGTGCAGCCCGCGGACCCGGGCGCGCTGGTGAAGACGTTGCAGGAGAAAGGGTTCACGCAGGTTCGCCGACGCCGGACGGCCGGGTGGCGGTGGCGGGCGCGTCGGTGCGGCAGATCGGCGACCTCGCGGCCAAGAACGGTATCGCCGTTTACGGCATGCAGGAGGAGACGGCCGACCTGGAGCGGCTGTTCTTCCAGCTCACCCAGCCCCAGTACGGCGGTCAGCCGCAGCCGGGCCACCCGCAGTACCCGCCGCAGAACCGGGGCGGTGGCTGCGGGTGGGGAACCTGGTCAAGGCGGAGTTCCGCAAGACGCTCTCGCTCAACACCTGGTGGGTGCTGCTGATCCCGCTGGTGGCCGTGTCGTTCGGCCTCACCTACGTCTGGGGGAAGATCACCGACGGCTTCGTCGGCTTCATCGGCTCGGACACCGCCCGCGACCTCGCGCGGCCGCTCGGGCTGAACCCGGACGCGTTCCCCGTCGGCCTGCCGGCGATCGCGCACGGCGTGAACATCGCGCAGCTGGTCACGTTGTCCGGGATCGGGTTCGGCGCGGTGCTGCGCAACGTCACGCTCGCCGTGGTGCTGCTGCTCGTGTGGTTCCTGATCATCGAGAACGTGCTGGTGATCGCCACCTGGAACCTCACCTCGGTGCTCGGCGGCATCGCGGCCGACGCGTTCGGCATCAGCACACTGAACCTGCCGGGCGGCGTCGACCGCTGGTCGCAGCTCGGCCTGCAGCTCGCGGCGGGCGCGCCCGGGGTGTTTTCGTGGTGGGCCTCGGCGCTCGTCTTCTTCGGCTGGACCATGGTGTTCTTCGCGTTCGGCCGGGCGGGGAACCAGCGCCGCGACATCACCTGAGCGGCCGTGGGCGGGGGCTGCCGGGAATAAATTGTCGGTCCCCCTCCCTAAGTTTGTTACGTGACCACCACCCCGACGCTTCCGCGTCAAGACCGTCCAACTGCTGAGACCCCGCCCCGTCCCGAAGGCTGGGTGCGCCGGCTGTCCGCCGCGTGCTGGGAGCACCGCGGCGTCGTCGTGCTGGCCATGACGGCGGCGGTCCTCAGCGTCGGCGTTCAGGCGGCGAGCCCGTTGCTCGTGCGGTCGGCGGTGGACGACGCGGTGGCCGGCCAGACCGCGCAGATCGCCGGCATCGCGGTGGCGCTGGTGGCGCTGCAGGTGGTCGCGTTCGGCTCGGCGTTCCTCCGCCGTTACGTCGGCGGCCGGCTGGCCCTCGACGTGCAGCACGACCTGCGCAACCGCGTGTTCAAGGCGCTCTCCCGGCTCGACGGCGGCAAGCAGGACGCACTGCGCACCGGCCAGGTGGTCTCGCGCGCGATCTCCGATCTGCAGCTGGTCACCGGGCTGCTGATGCAGGTGCCGCTGTCGGCGGGGTCGGTGATCTTCGCGGTGCTCGCGCTCGGCGCGATGCTGTGGATGTCGCCGATGCTCACGCTGATCGCGCTGGTCGTCGCGCCCGCCGTCGGGATTGTGGTGGCACTGAGCCGAAAACGGCTCTTCCCGGCCACCTGGTCGGCGCAGCAGCGCGCGGCCGACGTGGCGCAGCGGGTGGAGGAGACCGTCACCGGCGTGCGCGTGGTGAAGGGCTTCGGCCAGGAGGCGCGTGAGGTCTCGCGGCTCGAGCGCACGGCGCGCAAGCTGTTCGCCGAGCGGCTGCGCGCGGCCCGGCTGTCCGCGCTGCCCACGGCCACCACTTCGGCCCTGCCCGCGGCCGGGCAGGTCGCGGTGCTCGCGGTCGGCGGCATCCTCGCGCTGAAGGGCGAGATCAGCCTCGGCACGTTCCTCGCCTTCGCCACCTACCTCGCCGCGCTGATCGGGCCGGCGCGGATGCTGTCCGGGCTCGTGGTGCAGGCGCAGCTGACCCGCGCGGGCGCCGAGCGGGTGTACGAGCTGATCGACGCGCAGCCGGACGTCACGGAGCGCCCGGACCCGCGGCCGCTGCCCGAGGGCGCGCTCGGTATCGAGCTGGAAGACGTCCGCTTCGGCTACACCCGCACCGACCCGGTCCTCGACGGCCTGTCGCTCACCGCGCGGCCGGGCGAGACGCTGGCGCTGGTGGGCACGGCGGGGTCCGGCAAGTCCACCATTTCGCTGCTGCTGCCACGGTTCTACGACGCGCATTCCGGCTCGGTCCGCCTGGGCGGCACCGACGTGCGCGACGTGGCTTTGAAGGAGCTGCGGCAGTCGATCGGCGTGGTGTTCGAGGAAGCGTTCCTGTTCTCCACGTCGGTGCGCGACAACATCGCCTACGGCCGCCCGGACGCGAGCGACGAAGAAGTCTTCGCCGCGGCGCGCGCGGCGGAGGCCGACGAGTTCATCCGCGCGCTGCCGGACGGCTACGACACGGAAGTCGGCGAGCGCGGCCTCACTCTGTCCGGCGGCCAGCGCCAGCGCCTCGGCCTGGCGCGGGCGCTGATGACCGACCCGCGGGTGCTGATCCTGGACGACGCGACATCGGCGATCGACACCGTCACCGAGGCCGCCATCCATGACACGCTGCGCTCGGTCACGGCCACGCGCACCACGCTGCTGGTCGCGCACCGCCGTTCCACGCTTCAGCTGGCCGACCGGATCGCGGTGCTCGACCAGGGCCGGGTCGTCGACGTCGGCACGGAGGCGGAGCTGCAGGCGCGCTGCCCGCTGTTCCGCGAGCTGGTGTCCGGGCCGGACGACAACGCCGAGCAGCCGCTCCGTCACCGAAACCTGGACCGCGACGAAACCGGCGTCACGCCCGCATTGTGGCCGCGTGACGAGAACCAGGACGAGGTCGCCGCGCTCGCCGAAGCGGCGCAGCAGCGCGGCGGGCAGCTGGGCGGCGGCTCCGGATTCGCCGGCGACGGCCCGGACGTGCCGCCGACGCCGGAGCTGCTGGAGGGCGTCCGCAAGCTGCCGCCCGCCACGGACCGGCCACGACTGTCCGAAGTGGACGTCACGGCGGCGGACCCCGGGTTCCGGCTCAGCCGGCTGCTGCGGCCGGTGCGCTGGCCGCTGGTCGCGGTGATCGCGCTGGTGGCGGCCGACGCGCTGGCGTCGCTGGCGCTGCCCGCGCTGTACCAGCGGGGTGTCGACCACGGGGTGCTGCCGGGCGTCGAGAGCGTGGTGTGGCTGATGTCGGCGATCGGCGTGCTGGTGGTCGCGGCCGACTGGATCGTGGTGCGCGGGCAGACGCGGCTCACCGCGCGCGTCGGCGAGACCGTGCTGTACTCGCTGCGCGTCCGCAGCTACGCCCACCTGCAGCGGCTCGGGCTCGACTACTACGAGCACGAGCTGTCCGGGAAGATCATGACGCGGATGACCACGGACGTCGACGCGCTGTCCACCTTCCTGCAGACCGGGCTCGCCACCGCCGTGGTGAGCGCGCTGACGCTGGTGGGCATCACCGTCGCGCTGCTGGTCACGGACGTGTCGCTGGCGCTGTACGCGCTGGCGATGCTGCCGGTGCTGCTCGTCGCGACCATGGTGTTCCGGCGGCTCGCGTCGCGGGCGTACAGCGAGGCGCGCGAGAAGGTCAGCGTGGTCAACGCGGACCTGCAGGAGAACGTGAGCGGCCTGCGCGTCGCCCAGGCGTACACGCGCGAGGAGCGTTCGGCCGAGGTGTTCGCCTCACGCAGCGACGCCTATCGCCGCTCGCGGCTGCGGGCGCAGCGCTACATCGCCACGTACTTCCCGCTGGTGTCGCTGATGTCGGACCTGGCGACCACCACGGTGCTGGTCGCGGGCGCGCACCGGGTGGCGGCGGGGACGCTGGAAGCCGGTGTGCTGCTGGGTTTCCTGCTGTACCTGCAGCAGTTCTTCTCCCCCATCCAGCAGCTTTCGTCGGTGTTCGACGGCTACCAGCAGGCGCGGGTCGGGCTGAGCCGGATCGGCGACCTGCTGCGCACGCCGACGTCGGTGCCGGCGGCGGAACGGCCGGTCGGGCTGCCGGACCGGCTGACCGGCGAGGTGAGCTTCAAGGACGTCGACTTCTCCTACGCCGGCGCCGAGCGGCCGGCGCTGGAGCACCTGTCGCTGGACGTGGCGCCGGGCGAGACCGTCGCGCTGGTCGGCGCGACCGGCGCGGGCAAGTCCACGGCGGTGAAGCTGGTGGCGCGGTACTACGACGTGACCGGCGGCGTGGTGCGGATCGACGGCACCGACGTCCGCGAGTACGACCTGCCCGGCCTGCGCGCGCGGATGGGCGTGGTGCCGCAGGAGGCGCACCTGTTCACCGGCACGGTCGCCGACAACGTGCGCTACGGCCGCCCCGACGCCTCCGACGCGGAGGTCGAGGCCGCAGTCCGGTCGGTCGGCGCGCTAGACGGCGTGGCCGCACTGCCCGCCGGGTTCCTGCAGCCGGTGGGCGAACGCGGACGTTCGCTGTCGGCCGGCCAACGCCAGCTGGTCGCACTGGCCCGCGCCGAACTGGTCGACCCGGACGTCCTCCTCCTGGACGAGGCGACCGCCGCCCTCGACCCGTCGACGGAAGCGGCAGTCCTGCGCGCGACCGAACACCTCTCCCGCCGCCGGACCACCTTCGTCGTCGCCCACCGCCTGGCCACCGCCGCCAAGGCCGACCGCATCGTGGTCCTCGACCACGGCCGCATCATCGAACAGGGCACCCACGAACACCTCCTGACCGCCGACGGCCACTACGCGAAGCTGTGGTCACTGGGCTGACCCGCACCCGCTGGCCGCTCGCTCGCCGGCCGCACATCCGCTGTCCCCTCATCCGCTGTCCCCTCATCCGCTGTCCCCTCATCCGCTGTCCCCTCATCCGCGGCGGCCGGTCACCCGGCGCCTCGCCCGCGGCGGCTGTGGTCAGTCGCCGCCCCTGAAGGCCACCATGAGGGTCGGATATGCCCTCATGGTGGCCTTCAGGGACTCGGCTCCGGGGCCGCTGCCGCGGGCAGGCCACCGCCGCCGCAGGGCAAGCCACCATCGCCAAGCGGGCCACCGCGAGGCAGAGCGCCGCCGCCAGCGAGCCACCGCCACGGGGCAGACTGCCGTCGCCAGGCAGACCGCCATCGCCAGGGAAGGCCGCTAACGCGAGCAGACCGCCGTCGCGGGCCGCCGCGGGCAAAACCGCTCGCCGTGCTCGTCCGGCGCTGCGAGGATCGCCGGCATGTTCGAGGAAAACCGGGCGCCCGCCCACCAGATCCGCGCCCGTCACGATGACCGGACTGTGCGGGTCTACCAGGCGTACGCGCCGGAGATCGCCGGCCCGGCGTTGGCGGCGGGGACGTTCGTGCCGCCGTTCAAGCGGGAGCGGATGACGTGGATCAAGCCGTCGTTCCGGTGGATGGGCTACCGCTGCGGCTGGGCGGCCAAACCCGGCCAGGAGTGCGTGCTGGCGCTGGACATCACCCGCGAGGGCTTCGAGTGGGCGCTCGCGCACTCCGCGCTGAGCCACTTCGACGCCGACGTCCACGCCGACCACGAAGCCTGGCAGGCAGCGGTCCGGGCCAGCCCGGTCCGGATCCAGTGGGACCCGGAGCGCGACGTCCACCACCGCCCGCTGCAGTACCGCTCGATCCAGATCGGGCTGAGCGGCGAGGCCGTCGGGCTCTACGTGGACGAATGGATCACCGCGATCACCGACGTCACGCCGGTCATGCTCGACATCCGGAGCCACCTCGCCGCCGACCGGCTGCCCGAGGCACTGGCCCTCCTACCGGACGAACCGCCGTACCCGCTGCCCGCCGCACTGGCCGAGGCCATCGACGCGCGGTAGCCGGCACACCAGCCGCCGGGGACTGCCCGGGCAATTCCGCCAGGGCCATCGACGGCCCGTCGGCGCGCCAACCGCCAGGGCACCAATCCGCCAGGGGCTGGCAGGGCACCAGCCGCCAGCGCATCAGCGGGCAGGGCATCAGCGAGCAGGGCCGCCGGGGAAGGGCCGCCGGGGTCGGTCAGACGCCGACCGGCACAGCACCAACCGGCAGGGCCGCCAGCCACCAACCAGGCAGGGCACCATCCGGCAGGGCCGTCAGGGCACCGGCCGTCGGCGCATCAACCGTCAGCACCGTCGGGACAGGGCAGTCGGGGCAGAGCTGTCAAGGCAGGGCCGCCGGGGACAGAGCTGTCAGGGCAGCGCGGTCAGGGCAGCGCCGCCAGGACAGCCAGGGTCTTCAGGGCAGTTCTCGCCAAGTCAGCGAGCCCCAGCCCGCCGACGAGACGTCCGCGGGCTCCGCCCAGCGGAACGTCCCCGGCCGGACATGCGCGCCCGCGCCGATGGACCAGTCCGGCTCGCACGGTTCGACGTGCTCGAACTCCTCGATGTCCGCCGGGGTGTGCCACACGGCGGCGCACGAATCGCACATCAGGACGACCTTGCCGCCCTCCACGACCAGCGGGCGGATGAGGCCCTGGTCCCAGAACGACGGACACTCCACCAGCCACATCGCGTCCACCACCTCGTCTGGCTGCCGCGGCGCCCAAGGGCCGCGTCCGGCCAGGTCAGTGCAGCGCAGGGCGGTGAACGGCCGTGGGCAGCGGGGCAAAGCGGGCATCAACGATGCCCGAAAAGACCGTGCCGTCCACCTCTCGGACCAGTACCAGAAACACCCGTCCGACGGCGATCTTGATCGAGTCAGTGATCGATCCCTTAGTGCGCCACGCCTCACACAGGGCAGTTCCATCACACGGCCGTCACGGAGGGGGTTAGCCTGGTAGGCGCATTAGCACAGACAAGATCGAGACGGATAGAGGCGAGCCCAAGCCGTGTCCAGCAGCAGCCCTGCGTCACAGTTCGGCCCCAATGAGTGGCTGGTCGAGGAAATGTACGACCAGTTCCTCGCGGACCCATCCTCAGTCGATGCCGCATGGCACGACTTCTTCGCGGATTTCAAGCCGACGCAGACGGCCCAGGCGAAGGCTGACACCGCCCGGCAGACCGCCGAGACGCAGACCCCGAGCAGCGGGAACGGCCACGTCAGCGCGCCTTCGGCCAAGGCGGTCCAGAACGCGGCTTCGGCCGCGCAGCAGACCGCCACCCCGGCGAAGGCCGCGCCAGCGCCGGCGAAGAGCGCGGCGCCCAGCGCCCCCGCGAAGCCGGCCCCCAGGCCCGCCGCGAAGGAAGCCACTCCGGTCGCGAAGGACGCGAAAGAAGAGCCGGAGTCGAAGCAGTTGCGCGGTGCCGCGGCCGCGATCGCGAAGAACATGGACGCTTCCCTGTCCGTGCCCACCGCGACCAGCGTGCGCGCCGTGCCGGCGAAGCTGATGGCGGACAACCGCATCGTCATCAACAACCACCTCAAGCGCACGCGTGGCGGCAAGATCTCCTTCACGCACCTCATCGGCTACGCCATGGTGCGGGCGCTGAAGGACTACCCGAACATGAACCGGCACTACCAGGTGATCGACGGCAAGCCGTTCTCGATCACGCCGGAGCACGTGAACTTCGGGCTCGCCATCGACATGAAGGGCAAGGACAACTCCCGCACGCTCGTCGTGGCCTCGGTGAAGGGCACCGAGAACATGACGTTCCTGCAGTTCTGGCAGGCGTACGAGGACATCGTCAAGAAGGCCCGCAACAACAAGCTGACCGCCGACGACTTCGCCGGCACCACCATCTCGCTGACCAACCCCGGCGGCATCGGCACCAACCACTCGGTGCCGCGCCTGCAGGCGGGCCAGGGCGCGATCATCGGCGTCGGCGCCATGCAGTACCCGGCGGCGTTCGAGGGCACCAGCGAGAAGACCCTGGTCGACCTCGGCATCAGCAAGATCATGACGCTGACCTCGACCTACGACCACCGCATCATCCAGGGCGCGGAGTCGGGCGAGTTCCTCAAGCGCATCCACCAGCTGCTGCTGGGCGAGGACGGCTTCTACGACGACGTCTTCACCTCGCTGCGCCTGCCGTACGAGCCGATCCGCTGGGTCGCCGACATCCCGGACGGCCCGGTCGACAAGACCGCGCGCGTGATCGAGCTGATCGACGCCTTCCGCATGCGCGGCCACCTGATGGCCGACACCGACCCGCTGAACTACCGCCAGCGCAGCCACGCCGACCTCGACGTGCTGAGCCACGGCCTGACGCTGTGGGACCTCGAGCGCGAGTTCCCGGTCGGCGGCTTCTCCGGCCAGGAGCGGATGAAGCTGCGTGACGTGCTGGGCGTGCTGCGCAACTCCTACTGCCGCACCGTCGGCATCGAGTACACGCACATCCTCGACCCCGAGGAGCGGCGCTGGATCCAGGAGCGGGTCGAGGTCCCGCACGAGAAGCCGGACCCCGCCGTGCAGAAGTACGTGCTCTCGAAGCTCAACGCCGCCGAGGCGTTCGAGACCTTCCTGCAGACCAAGTACGTCGGCCAGAAGCGGTTCTCGCTCGAAGGCGGCGAGACGGCGATCCCGCTGCTCGACACCCTGCTGGACAAGGCCGCCGAGCACGAGCTGGACGAGGTCGTCATCGGCATGCCGCACCGCGGCCGGCTGAACGTGCTGGCGAACATCGTCGGCAAGCCGATCTCGCAGATCTTCCAGGAGTTCGAGGGCAACCTCGACCCGGGCCAGGCGCACGGCTCCGGCGACGTGAAGTACCACCTCGGCGCCGAGGGCAAGTACTTCCGCATGTTCGGCGACGGTGAGACGAAGGTGTCGCTGACCGCGAACCCGTCGCACCTGGAGACCGTCGACCCGGTGCTCGAGGGCATCGTCCGCGCGAAGCAGGACCTGCTCGACAAGGGCGGCGAGGGCTACACCGTGCTGCCGGTGCTGATGCACGGCGACGCCGCCTTCGCGGGCCAGGGCGTTGTCGCGGAGACGCTGAACCTGGCGCTGCTGCGCGGTTACCGCACCGGCGGCACCGTGCACGTGATCGTCAACAACCAGGTCGGCTTCACCACCGCGCCCGAGCACTCCCGCTCGTCGCAGTACGCCACCGACGTCGCGAAGATGATCGGCTCGCCGATCTTCCACGTGAACGGCGACGACCCCGAGGCCGCGCACTGGGTGGCCAAGCTGGCCGTGGAGTACCGTCAGGCGTTCCACAAGGACGTCGTGATCGACCTGATCTGCTACCGCCGCCGCGGCCACAACGAGGGCGACGACCCTTCGATGACGCAGCCGGCGATGTACGACATCATCGACACGAAGCGCTCGGTGCGGAAGACCTACACCGAGTCGCTGATCGGGCGCGGCGACATCTCCGTCGACGAGGCCGAGGCCGCGCTGCGCGACTTCTCCAGCCAGCTGGAGCACGTCTTCAACGAGGTGCGCGAGCTGGAGAAGCGCCCGGCGAAGGCCAGCCCGTCCGTCGAGGGCGAGCAGCAGATCCCGGCCAAGGTCACCACCGCCGTCTCCACCGAGGTCGTGGAGAAGATCGGCGACGCGTTCCTCTACACCCCCGAGGGCTTCACCCCGCACCCGCGCGTCAAGCCGGTGATGGAGCGGCGCCACAAGATGTCGCGCGAGGGCGACGCCGACTGGGCCTTCGGCGAGCTGCTCGCGTTCGGCTCGCTGGCGCTGGAGGGCCGCCTGGTGCGGCTGTCCGGCCAGGACTCGCGACGCGGCACGTTCACCCAGCGGCACTCGGTGTACATCGACCGCAAGACCGGCCAGGAGTACTCGCCGCTGCAGCATCTGGCCGAGGACCAGGGCCGCGTGATGATCTACGACTCGGCGCTGTCGGAGTACGCGGCCGTCGGCTTCGAGTACGGCTACTCGGTGGCGAACTCCGAGGCGCTGGTCATGTGGGAAGCGCAGTTCGGTGACTTCGTCAACGGCGCGCAGACCGTGATCGACGAGTACATCTCCTCCAGCGAGGCCAAGTGGGGCCAGCGCTCGGACGTCGTGCTGCTGCTGCCGCACGGCCACGAGGGCCAGGGCCCGGACCACACCTCCGGCCGTATCGAGCGGTTCCTCTCGCTGTGCGCGGAGGGCTCGATGACGGTTTCGGTGCCGTCCACCCCGGCGAACTACTTCCACCTGCTGCGCCGGCACGCGCTCGACGGCATCCAGCGCCCGCTGGTCGTCTTCACGCCGAAGTCCATGCTGCGCAACAAGGCCGCGACCTCGGCGGTGGAGGACTTCACCGGCCAGAGCCGCTTCATGTCCGTCATCGACGACACCACGCCGGACCCGGCCAAGGTCCGCAAGGTGCTGCTGACCTCGGGCAAGCTGTACTGGGAGCTGGTCGCCGAGCGCACCAAGCGCGAGGCGGACGACGTCGCGATCGTCCGGATCGAGCAGTACTACCCGCTGCCGAAGCGGAAGCTGCTCGCGGCGCTGGCGCGTTACACCAACTCGACACAGGTCGCGTGGGTCCAGGAGGAGCCGGAGAACCAGGGCGCGTGGCCGTTCTTCGGCCTGAACCTGCCGCGGAAGTTCCCGGAGGCGCTGTCGGGCCTGCAGGTCGTCTCGCGACGCCCGATGGCCGCGCCGTCGGCCGGCTCGTCGAAGGTGCACGAGGTCGAGCAGAAGGCGCTGATCGCGAAGGCGTTCGAGTGAGGCTTGGCCTGGTCTGACTGACCACAATGGAGGCCGCTCCGGGTTCGCCCGGGGCGGCCTCCGTCGTTCCCGGCTGGGCCCCGGCTCCCGGTCCTCCAAAGGCCGTCAAGGACTCCTTACCTACCTTGAGGGTAGGCAAGGAGTCCTTGACGGCGTCCCGTCAGCGGCTGACCGGCGTGGCGGCGACCCTGGCGACCAGGTGCTCCAGCAGCGTGGCCAGCACCGCCTTGCTCGACTCCCGCTGGCGGACGTCGCAGAGCATGATCGGCGTTTCGCTGTCCAGGTCGGTCGCGTCCCGCACCTCCTCCGCGGTGTACAGCTGTTCGCCGAAGAAGTTGTTGACCGCGAGGATGAACGGGATCTGCCGCCGTTCGAAGAAGTCGATCGCGGCGAAGCAGCCGTCCAGCCGGCGGGTGTCGGCGAGTACCACGGCGCCCAGCGCGCCGAGCGACAGCTCGTCCCACAGGAACCAGAACCGCTCCTGCCCCGGGGTGCCGAACAAGTAGAGGATGAGCGACTCGTCGATCGTGATGCGGCCGAAGTCGAGCGCGACCGTGGTGGTGCGCTTCTGCTCCACTCCGGACAGATCGTCCTTGGGCCCGCTGATCTCGCTGATCATCTCTTCCGTGCGCAGCGGCGCGATCTCGCTCACCGAGCCGACCATGGTGGTCTTGCCGACGCCGAAACCGCCCGCGATCAAGATCTTCACCGCGGAGGTGCCGAGCGCGGAGCGCGCGGGTGGTTCAGAGCCTACGAATGCCATCGAGTACCGCCTGCAGTAATTTCAAGTCCGGAGTGGTCGTGCTCAACGGCGATGCCGGGGAGCGGAAGATGAGCAGCCTGCCTTCGATCAGGTCGGCGACCAGGATCTTGACGACGACGAGCGGCAATCCCAGTTTCGCGCTGATCTCGGCGATCGAGAGCGGAGTCCGGCACAGCCGCAGGATCTGGACGTACTCGGGGTCGAGGCTCGTGGTCTCCCGTTCCATGCTGACGACCAGGGTGATGATGTTGAGGTCATCGCGGTCGGGCCTGGTACGGCCGCGCGTCACCGAATAGGGCCGTACCAGCGGTCCGGCTTCCTCGTCGTACCAGGACTCCCGGCCGTGTGTCATGGTCGCGCGTCACACGTGGTCGACAGAGCCCGGCGTGCGCGGAGATACGACGAGATGCGCATCGGTTTTCTTGGCCATCAGGTTCATCTCGTAGGCGACCATGCCGATGTCGGCGTCCTCCGCGGCGATCAACGCGAAACAGGTGCCGTTGCCCGCCTCGGTCACCAGGACGAACAAGCGCTCCAGCTCGACCACGGTCTGCCGGACCCGGCCGCCGTCGAAGTGCCGTCCGGCGCCCCGGGCGAGGCTCTGGAACGCCGACGCCATGGCGGCGAGGTGCTCACCGTCGTCCCGGTTCAGGTTGCGGGAACGGCCGATGCACAGGCCGTCCGTCGACAGCACCACCGCGTGCTGCGCGCCGACCGTCCGCGTGATCAAGTCGTCGAGCAACCAGTTCAGGTCGATCGGCTCGGATTCCTGCATGGCACCCCTGTCCTGCTCCGGTTGACGAAATATCCTCTGCCCCGTGCCCGCGTCACACGGGCGCCCCGCGGCCTCGCCGCGTACCGCTCTGCAGTGCCGACATCCGGTCGCGCACGCGCTCGGCGGCCCCGACGGCGTCCTCGCCGGCCGAATCCGCTTGGTACCGCGGGCTTTCCGCAGGTGCCGCGAGCTGAGGCGCGAGGCTGGCCTGACGTCGCCGGCGTGGCAACGAGGGCCGCGAGTCGCCGGCCGACGGTGCCGGCTTCTCCTCGGCGGCCGGCGCCTTCCGCGCCGTTTCCCGGCCGGGCGCGGCCTGCGTGCTCCGCTGAGCGACGCCGGCCCTGCTGCCGGCGGCCGGTGCCTGGTGGCCGTCGCCGGGCCCGGGCCACACCGGGGCGGCCTCCGGTTCTGTTGCCACCACACGGTTTTCGCGCGGGTGCGCACCCGCGGCCGACTCGGGCCCGGCGGCGATGCGCGACATGACCCGGGTCCGGCGGTTGGGCACGACCGCCTGGTGACGTGGCCCCGAATCCGTCGCGGCCGGCGCCGGTCGCGTGCTCGGGCTGTCCTCCTCCACCGGACGCTCCGCGACGAGCGCGGTCCGGATCAGCACGATGGCACGGATGCCGCCGTACGCGGAGTCCACGAGCGAGACGCTGATGCCGTGCCGGGTGGCGAGCTGCGAGATCACGAACAGGCCGAGCCGCGCCTCCTCGGACAGCGCCATGATCCGGAAGTCCGGCGGGTTCCGCAGCGTCGTGTTGACCCGTTCGCGCTCCTCCGACGCCATGCCGAGACCCTGGTCCTCGACCTCGACGACCACACCCTTGCCGACGATGTTGCCGCGAACCTCCACTCGCGAATCCGGCGGGGAGAACGACGTCGCGTTTTCCACCAGCTCCGCCAGCAAGTGGATCAGGTCGGCCACCGCCGCGCCGGAGATCGACAGCTCGGGCAGTTTCCCGGTCTGCACCCGCCGGTAGTTCTCGGTCTCGCCGATGGCACTGCGCACGATTTCCACCAGTGGCACCGGATTCCGCCACTGCCGCCCGGGACGCTCGCCGCCGAGGATGATCAGGTTCTCCGCGTTGCGGCGCGCGCGGATGGCGAGGTGGTCGAGCTGGAAGAGGACCTCCAGCTGTTCCGGGTCCTCCTGGTCGCGCTCGGCCTTGTCCAGCACCTCGAGCTGGCGGCGCACCACGATCTGGCTGCGGTGCGCGATGTTCAGGAAGACCGACCGCACGCCGTCGCGGGTCTCCGCCTCCTGCGCGGCCGCGGCCACCGCGGTGTGCTGCGCCTTGTTGAACGCCTCGGCGACCTGACCGAGTTCGTCACTGCCGTAGTCGAGCGGCGGTACCTCGGCGTCGACATCGATCTTTTCCCCGTCGCGCAACCGATCCACGATCCCGGGCAGCCGGATCTCGCTGAGTTCCAGCGTCTCGGCCCGGAGCCGCTTGAGCCGCCGGACCACCCTGGTGGACAACCGGGTGGCCACGAACACGGCGATCACCGTGATCAGCAGGACGATCGCGCCCGCGATCAGCGATTCGACGAACGTCGCCTGCCCGGCCTGCGCGGCGAAACCCTCGGCGTAGTGGTGCTGTTCGGAGTACATCGCCAGCAGCCTGGTGTTCACCTTGGCCGCCGAGTCCTGCCACTGCGCGATAGTGACCGGCAGCGGCGGGATCCCCGGCGCGGCGCCGTGCGCCAGCAGCACGTTCTCCACCTGCTGCAGCTGCCGCCACTCGGGGCTGGCTGTCAGCTGCTGGTAGAGGTTCTGCACGGAGGAGCTCAGCACCGGCGCCAGCGAAGCCAAAGACGTCCGGTAGAGACCGGCCTGTGCGGCGAACTCCTGGTACTCGTCGGCGGTCAGGCCGCCCTTGGTGGCCCCGGGAACGGCCAGTGCGCTCGCGCGGGACATGCTGTCCGCGATGTCCAGCATCTGCACCGCGGTGGACTCCTCCACCGCGGTCACCGGATCCGGCGCGGTCTTCGCGACGCCCTGCAGGCCCAGCTTGATCACCTGGGTCAGCTGGTTGTAGTAGCCGTAGACGTCGAGTGTCGCCGCCTGGCCGTTGTCGACCCCCTGCCGGATCGTCACCAGTTTGTCGAGCAGCGCGGCGAACGCGGCATTGCCCTGTTCGAGGGCGGCGGGGTTGATCTTGCTCAGTTCGGCGGCCAGCGATTGCAGGCCGGCCAACGCGGTGTTCAGCTGATCGCGTTGTTTCGGCAATGTGGTGGTGGTACTCGAATCACCCGCCAAATGGAGCAGGCTCAGCCTGCGTTCGGCCTCGACCTGCGCGGTGAACTCGGTTCCCGGAGCCACCGTCGCCTGCATCGTGGTCGCCCAGTTCTGCGCGGTGGCCCCCTGATCGACCAGATAGCCGGCCGCGCCGACACCCAGGATCGCGAGTGTCACGCTGGGGATCAGCACGATCGCGAGCATCTGCAGCCGGATACTGTTCAGCCTGCTGCGCAGCCTCACGACCGGGCCTCCTCGGGGAAAACGAGTAGCGCGGCAGCGCCGCCGACACGCGGCGCGGCTCGGCTCCCCAATTGATCAATGGGGTGCACGCTAGCGGTTGCAGCCGGGAAAACAACCCCCGTGGCAGATATCTGCACATTCACTTCCCGTGCTTGGCCCCAAAAGACCCACACCCGGACCGGTGCGCGTCCTGACCGGTGCCCGAGCCACTGTCGGCGGTTGACGCGTGATCTCGTGGGGAGTATTAAACTCCTCTGCCCGGCGCCGTTCCGGTTGTTCGGTGAGTCATGCGATCGTCCCCACCGCGATTGCCCCTGTATGAACGGGAGTTTCCGTGACGCGATCAGCGGCACAGTTCGACTATGTCATCGTCGGCGCCGGCCCCGCCGGCTGCGTGCTGGCCAACCGGCTCTCCGCGGACCCGGCGACCACGGTCCTGTTGGTGGAGGCGGGTGATCAGGACACCGACCCGATGATCGCCATGCCGCGGGGATTCGCCCAGCTGCTCGGGGATCCCGCCACCGCGTGGCATTACCCGGTCCGCCCGTTCGGCCCGGCACAGCAGGTCGAGCACTGGGTGCGCGGCAAGACGCTCGGCGGTTCCAGCTCGGTCAACGGGATGGTCTACAACCGGGGCAGCGCCGCCGACTACGACGAGCTGGAACAACGGGGAAACCCCGGCTGGGGCTGGGACGAGGTCGGCGCCGCTTTCCGGGCACTGGAGGACAATCCGCTGGGCGCGAACGAATCGCGCGGTGCCGGTGGGCCGCTGAAGCTTTCGACCGCGCAGGAGCAGACCGATCCGTTGCTGGAGGATGTGATCGCCGCCGGCGCCGAACTCGGCTGGCGCCGTATGAGCGACCTGAACGAGGCGGACGGGGAACGGGTCGGCTACGCCATGGCCACCATCCGCGACGGCGTGCGTTCCAGTGCTGCCGGCGCGTTCCTGCATCCCGTCGCCGACCGCGCCAACCTGACCGTCGCCGTGCGGACCGTCGTCGACAAGGTCGTCATCGAGGACGGCAAAGCGACCGGCGTACGCGGAAGGCAGGACGGGCAGCCGTTCGAGGCCGTCGCCACGCGCGAGGTCGTGCTCGCCGCCGGCAGCCTGGCCACGCCGAAGATCCTGCAGCTTTCCGGTGTCGGCCCGGCGGAGGTGCTGCGCGCCGCCGGCGTCGACGTGGTGGTGGACAGCCCGAACGTGGGCGCCAGGATGCGCGAGCACCGGGTGTTCACCCTGCAGTTCCGCCTCGCCGAAGACCTCGGCTACAACCGGCTGCTCGCCACCGAAGCCGGGCAGGCCGCGATCGGCGAGCAGTACCAGGCCGACCGGACCGGCGTGCTGGCCGCGCCGTCGTTCGACATCGTGGGATTCCTCAAGACCCGCCCCGAACTGGACCGCCCGGACGCGCAGATCCAGGTGGCCCCCTTCTCCGTGCTACCACTGGAACCCGGTAAGCCGCTGATGGTCGAGCCGGAGCCCGGCATGATGTGCATCGGCTACCTGCTCCGGCCGGACAGCGAAGGCAGCGTGCGCATCACCTCCGCGGACCCGGACGCGCCGTTGGACATCGACGCCAACTACTTCGCCACCGACCACGACCGGACCACCGCGGTGGCCGTGTTCCGCGCGATGCGCCGTCTGTTCGCCACCGAGCCGCTGGCGAAGCGGGTCGAACGCGAGACCATGCCGGGCCCCGCGACCGAGTCCGACCAGGAGATCCTGGACGCCGGCCTGACCATGGGCGGCTGCGGGTACCACGCCATCGGCACCTGCGCGATGGGCCCGGACGACGCCGATGTCGTCGACTCCCGGCTGCGCGTGCGCGGGGTGGCCGGGCTCCGCGTCGTGGACGCCTCGGTGCTGCCGACCATGGTGTCCGGCAACCTCAACGGCCCGGTCTCGGCGCTGGCCTGGCGAGCGGCCGACTTCCTCATCGAGGAGGGCTGACCGGCCAGGTGAGCGGCAAGTTCTCCAGCGAGCACACGGCACCGCCGTCGGCGAGGAGAACCGACCCCGGCGGCACGGAGTAGTCCTGCACGCGGCGATGCCATTCGCGCAGCGCCGCGTGCAGGCCCTGGGTGGCGATCCGCGCGCCGAGGCAACGGTGCGCGCCGAACCCGAACGCGAAATGCGTCGCCCGGTCGGGGCGGTCGAAATCGGCGGTCGCGGGATCGGGATAGCGTTCCGGGTCGCGCCCGGCGAAGTTCAGCGACAACAGCACCCGCTCGCCGGCCTTGATCCGCACACCGGCCGCGTCGACATCGCGCCGGGCCGTACGGGCGACGCTGACCACCGAATGCAGCCGGAGCAGCTCGTCCGCCGCGCGGCCCGCGACCGCCGGATCGGCCAGAACCCGTTGCAGCTCAGGATGTTCGGCCAGATGGCGGAAGCTGAAGCCGATCGAGTTGGTCAGCGTGTCCAGGCTGGCCATGCCCATCAGGAACGCCAGGTCCAGCGCTTCCTCACGGGACAACGGCCGGCCGCGGACCTCGGCGCGGGCCAGTTCCTCCAGCAGCCCGCTGCCCGTGCCGCGCCGAACCCCGCGCGAGCACTCATCAAGGGCGCGCGCGACGTAGGCCATGAAGTCGCGCACGGCGTCGGCCCGCCGGCCGGGGTCGGAGTCCTGCAGCAGGTCCGCCGCCCAGCGCGCGCACGCGTCCGTCTCCTCCGGCGGCACGCCGAACAAGGCGGCGAACAGCGCGTTCTGCAGGGGCCGGGCGAAGTCCAGCACGAGGTCGCAGCCGCCCGTCGGCGCGAGCTGCTCGACCAGTCGCGCGCACTCCGCCTCGATGGCGGCCGAGATCGCGGCCCCGGCCTCCCCGTTGATGCAGCGGGCCAGCAGGGCGCGGTAATCGCCGTGCTCCGGCGGGTCCAGCTCGACCGGCATCAGCGGCCGGGGCCAGCCCGCCGCCGGGATCGACGTGTGCCGGCTGGAGAAGGCGTCCGTGTCACGCAGCACGGCACCGATGTCGGCGTGCCGGGTGAGCACCCAGAAGCCGTCCAGTTCCGGCGTCCAGAAGGTCCGTTCGCCGCGGAACCGGTCGAACGCGGTCAGCGGGTCGATCCGCACCGCGGGGTCGCGGTGGTGGTCGAACTCCCGCACCGGGGCGTCGAGGTCGCTGGGGGTGGCGTTCATCAGATTCGCTCTCCGCTGGTCGATTCGCTGCTGGTCGATTCGCTGCTGGCTGGATCGGGCTGGGCCGCCACGGCCGCGACCCGCATGTCGTGCCCGGTGTAGATGCCGACGCACCAGTCCGCGAGCCGGACGAGCCCGACGGCGGGCCGGAAGTCCCCGGCCGCCAACGGTTCCAGGCGCGTATGGACGGAGGTCAGCCGCCGGCCGATCTCCGCTTGCACCCAATCGGCCGAGACGCCGTACATCAGCACGTTGTTCTGGCCCGGTTCGGCGCGTTCCCGCTCGAAGGTGCTGAGGTCGTTGGCCAGCCGAGTCGCCACCATGACGTCGGTCAGCGCGGGCAGCAGCACGTCCAGCCGGGACGGCAGCTCGGCGCCGCCGTAAACGATCCAGCGCGGCACGTGCACCTGGCCGACCGCGGAACTGTCCGAGTGCTCGAGGTACGCCGCCACATCGGTCGACGGCGGCTCTCCCCGTTCGCGGGCCCAGCCGACAACCCAGTCGTGACGGTGCCCGCTCAGGCAGGCGTCGAAGGCCTGCCGCCACACCGGCGCCAGGGCCGGGTATCCGGGCAAGCTCGTCAATTCCTGTTGCCAGGCGGAAAGAGCGGACAGCAGCGGGTGGCCGTCGTCCGATGCCCCGGTGTGCACGATCGCGCTGCACCGCGCGAAGAACTCGTCGAGTGCGGCCAGGTCGGTGATCTCGCGTTCCACGTGATCGTCGAGGGCGTAGGCCCACACCGCCATCCGCCCGGTCACCCTCAGCTGCTCCGCAGTGGCCCACGGCCCGACCACCGCCTCCCCGAAGGCGATCGCGGGGAGTGGGAGGTATTCGAAGCCAGGCAACCACTTCGAGGTCCAGCGCAGCAGATCGGCGAGTACCGCGGAGCCCAGCCGCACGATCGGGACGCACTGCCCGGCGTGCGGGAATTCGCTCATTCCCCACTCCGTCCACTGAGTTCGCAGGCGGCCAGCACGGCGGCGCGGACGACCGTCGGCGGAGTGTAGAGCCCCTTGCCGATCCACAGTTCGGCGTGCTCGGTCAGGTCGATCCGCTCACGCAGGTACGCGTGCGCCCTGCGGTAGGTGCCGGCGGGCGCGGGGCCGAACAGCGGGACCAGCGCGTCGATCGCGAGCACGGCGTGCGCGGTCTCCTCCGGCAAACCGCCTGCAGCGCCCCAAGATCCATCGTCGTGCTGGCTTTCCAGCAGCCAGCGCCAGGTGCCGGCGAGCACGTCGTCGCCGACGACACCGGCCAGCCCGGCCGCCGCCTGCGCCGTGGCGTAGTAGGGCGAGAGGTGCCACTTGTCGTACCACCAGGCCCCGTCGATACGCGTGTCCAGCAGGAAGTCGCGGGCCTTGCCGATCTGCGCCGTGAACCGGTGCGGATGCGGGCTGAACGCTTCGAGCACCCGGGCGTTGGCGCTGACCGGGGTGCCCCGCTCGTGGGCGAACCCGACGAAGTGATCGTCGTGCTCGAAGCCGAGCAGTGCCTCCAGCAGCGGCATGGCCGGATAACCGTTGGCCTGCGCGATGTTCGCGACCATCGCGGTGTCATCGGAGTCCGGTGCCGGGAACTCCGCGCTGGCGCCGAGCGGCTCACTGCGGCCGTCCGTCAACCCCGCCAGCCGCTCGATGTGCGGCTTGGCCGAGACGGGCAGCAGCTCGGCGCGGCCGAGCAGGTAGAGGACCCAGGCCGGTTCGAACACGTTGATCGGATAGATCTCCGGCAGGCCGCCGTCCCCCGTGCTGCCGGCCGACTCGCCGAGATAGGCCAGGGTGGACCGGTCCTCGGTCGCCGTCCACAGTGCGGCCGTGGCCGCGGGGTTGTTGGCCATCGACCCGTTCGGCGCGGCGAAGCCCGCCAGCTCGGCCACCGGGACCACCTCGTCGAGCGCTTCCAGGGAGTACAGCAGCGCGGTGGGCTGCCGGGTGAGCACCCCGGCGGGCATCCGGGCGAGCTTGTCCGCGCGCAGCCGTTCCAGCTCGGTCAGTGAGCCCAGCGAAATCGAGTACGCGGTCCGCAGCTGCCCGGCCAGATAGGGCGCGACGACCTCGAACCCGATCGGCTCACCGACCTCGTTCCGCCACGCCGATTCGTTGTCCCGCAAGTAATCCAGCCCCGACCGCACCGCGCTCGCCGCGCGGTCGCCGGGTTCGGCGCGCAACGCGAGGGCCGCGGCCATAGTCGACACCAGCCGGTCGTAGGCATTGGGCACGGCGCCGCCCCACGAGCCGTCCGCGTGCTGGCGCTCCAGCAGCCATCGGCGCGCGCGGGGGAACAGCGGAACGCCGGTGTCGGCGGCCAGGCCGGCGACCCGCGCGGTGGAGTAGGCCATCGAAGCGACCGGGCGCGTGCCCAGCTCGCCGATGAGGAGATCGGCTTGGCCGACCGGGTCGTACATGGGTGCCCTTCCGCTAGCGTGCGAGCAGCTGCGCCGGTTCACCGGTCACGGTGTACGGCGATTCGTGCGAGGTTCTCGAGTTCGTGGCGGGCCGGCGCGGACAACCCGGCATCGACCAGGCAGGCCAGGCCCTGCGTCAAGTGCTGCTGGGCCTGTTCTTCGGCCCACGTGCGACCGCCCGCGGACTCGATGAGCGCGGCCGCGTTCTCCAGCTCCGCCTCGCTGAGGACCGCGCCGCCGCGGTAGAGCTCGCGCAGCCGCTGCCCCTGCGGGGTCCCGGAGTTCAACGCGGCCACCACCGGCGCGGACTTCTTGCGCCGGAGGAGATCGGCGTACACCGGCTTGCCGGTCACCGCCGGATCGCCCCAGATCCCGAGCAGGTCGTCCACGAACTGGAACGCCAGCCCGACGTGCCGCCCGAACCCGCTCAACCGGTCGGCCTGGTCCCGGTTTCCGCCCCCGGCAAGGCATCCCAGCCGGCACGCCCCGCCGATCAGCGCGCCGGTCTTGCCCTCCGCCATCCGCACGCACTCGGCCAGGCCGACCTCGTCCCGCTCCTCGAACGACAGGTCCGCGCTCTGCCCGTCGACCAGCTGGTACAGCACCGAAGAAAGCGCTTGCACGGTACCGCCCGGCCCGCCCGGCTGGCTCGCGCCGGCGAGCACGTCGAAGGCCAGGGTCAGCAACGCGTCGCCGGCCAGGATCGCCGGACCGACGCCGAACACGACCCAGCCGGCCGGCCGGTGCCTGCGGGTGAGGTCACCGTCCATCACGTCGTCGTGCAGCAGGCTGAAGTTGTGCACCAGCTCGATCGCGCAAGCGGCCGGCATCGCCTGCGCCGCCGTGCCACCGGCCGCCTGCGCGGACAGCAGCACCAGCGCGGACCGGAACGCCTTGCCCGCACCGCCCCGGCCCGCCTGGTCTGGACCAGTGTCCGGTTCGCCGTGTTCGTCGTGCCAGCCGAAGTGATAGCCGGTGATACGCCGCGCCGGAGCCGGCAACCGGTCAACCGCACCGCGCAGCGCCGGTTCCACCAGCTCCCGGCTCCAGGCCAGCACCTCGGCCCCGGGCCGGCCGACGTCGATCCTCAGCACTGACAATCGCCGGCACCTTCCGTCTCGTCAGCCTGCCCGCCGCGGAAGCTCGGCCGAGCCGTTGCCGGACCCCTCACCGTTTGCACATAGTGGCCTACTGAACGAGTTCAGCCAAGAGGTCGTCCAGGATTGTTCGACCCGATTTATCGGCCCGAAAAACCATGGACAACGCTGGTGAGATCAGCTAAAGACAGTCGGCACGGGTTGCGCCTCGATGAGGGTTTGCGAAGACCAAGTCCGAGAGTCCAGCGGCCCTACGTGATTTCCTCTGACGCCACGCTTGATGTGGCGTGCGACTTGGCCCCTGTTCGTCGCAGGCGACTATAGGCCGGGATCAGGCGGCCGCCTCGCGCCCGGCCCCACCTGCGGCGCCTGTCACCCGGCTTTCGTGCAGTGGTGGCGGTTTCGTCGCGTACACCCGTCCCGTCGGGGTGGTGATCGTGCCGTCGCCGCCGGGCGCCGTGGTGAGGAACCAGCCTGATTCGTCTTTGAGACGGTGGTGCCGCCGACAGTACGGGGCCAGGTTGTCTTCGGCGGTGTGGCCGCCTTGCGCGAAGTCGTGGGTGTGGTCGATGTCGCTGTACTGCGACGGACGGCGACATCCAGGGTGCCGACACACCCGATCCCGCGCCTGAACCAGGTCAGCGAGCGCGGCCGGTGGCCGATAGCGGGTCCGGCCGACACTGAGCACCTGCCCGGTGTCGGGCTCGGTGATGATCCGCCGCCACACCGAGTTCGAGTCCGCCGCGAGTGCCCGCGCCAGCCACGCCGGAACCGTGCCACAGCCGGAGAGTTCAGCGGGATCCTCGTTCAGTCCAGCCAACGTCAGCAAGTCCACATAGACATAGACAACGGGCTTGATGCCACTGTCACCCGGTGACCGGTTCAGCAGCCGATCAACCAGGACATCCGCACGCAACTGCTCCAACGTCCGGGACTCGCCTCCGCGACGCAGCCTCCGCGCCTCCTGATCGAGGGAGATGTAGATCGCCGAGGCGTGTTCCACGGGCAGATCACACAGCAGAGTGGACATCGTCTCGTCCTGATGAATCAAACACACATTACGGTCGCGCCGTCGCGCCCGGGATCTTCGCTCATATCCCTCGGCATCCACTTTCTGCACCACCCGATTCACCGCCGCCCGTAACGACGACGGATTCTTCCCCGCCAACCGCGTCGCAACAATCGCGTCGACCTGACCGGCCATCTCATCAGACAGGGCAATGGTCGGCTCGAATACCATCCGCGCCTTGAAAGCGTCGATCTCTCCACGCCGGAACGCTGCGAACGTCTCCGGCAACCGGGTAGTCAATGCCTGCGCCAACGCGACATCAGCCCCCGCGCGCCGCTCTGTCACCGACAACTCCAACGCCAGCTCCGCCACCACCGACCGGGCAGACCCACCCGCCGCCGCGAACAACGCGACATCAGCGGCCTGCTCGGCCTCCAACTGCGCCACCCGGACGGCCCGTTCATGAATCCGAGACAAAACATCAGCTGCTCCATTTAAAGCAGCATCTTCATAATTGCTCACTCTTCAATTTTACCGACGCCACCCATCAAAAACGTCACCAAATCGAGTGAACAAAACGTCTCCATATCAAATATCAGGCCCGCCCGGAATTCGGCTAACACTGGCGATGGACCTCATTGAGGTTTTCTCCCAGTAGGGCTGGGCGGGGTGCGTATTGTCGCGGAAGCCCGCGACCTCCACATCGGCGGTGCACTCACCGCCGCCGCGGCTCAGGGCCTGACTACCCTTACCGACAAGGCCTGCCACTCCGCTGGCATCGGGATCCTCACCCCGGTCAAGAAAATCGCAGGCCAACCACCCCGCACCACCGACCAGCCGACCTACAACCTGCTCCACACCCGCCTACGCTGCCTCGGCGAACGCGCCGCCTCACTCCTGAAAATCCGCTGGCACACCCTCCACCACATCACCCGCTGCCCCGAACACATCGGCACCACCGTCCAAGCAGCAACTCCACAAAGGACAGAGGTATCGCAATTTTCCCGGCGCCCCACCATCAGCTGGAAAACGGCTTTCGCTCCGGGCCGGCGCCAGGGAGAATTCCGGTCATGTTCATCCGCCAGGCCACCGACGCCGACACCGCGGCGATCCACGCCGTCCACACCGCCGCGTTCCGCGACCACAACCCCGCGGGCACCGTCGAGATCCCGGAAGCCCGGCTGGTCGGCGAACTACGGGCCGACGGCGACCTGATCCCGGCCCTGTCCCTCGTCGCCGAGCGAGACGGCGAGGTGATCGGCCACGCGTGCTCCAGCCGGGCCCGCGTCGCCGACGACGCCGGGGCCGCCGTCGGCTTCGGCCCGCTGGGCGTGCTCCCGGAGTTCCAGCGCAGCGGCGCCGGCTCGGCCCTCGTCCAGGCGACGCTCGGTGCGGCCAACGCTCTGGGCTTCGCCGCCGTGGTCCTCCTCGGCGACCCGAAGTACTACTCCCGCTTCGGTTTTGTCCTGGCCTCGACGCTGGACATCACGCCACCAGTGCCGGAATGGGCACCGCACTTCCAGGCCCGCACGCTCACCGCGTACACCCCGTCGATCCACGGCCCGTTCCGCTATTCCCCGGCGTTCGACCGGCTCTGAACGGCGTCCCCGCTCAGCTCGGGGCCGAACCAGGTGGTCAACGCGGTGCGCAGTTCGACGGCGGCTTCGGGGAGCCACGCGACGTAACCGTCGGGGCGGACCAGCAGCGCCGCGGAGGCCGGGACCTCGCCGACCGCGGGAATCGCCCAGCGGTCAGTGGGGAGGACGGCTTCGATGTGGTCGACGCGATCGGTCCAGCCTTCGAGCGCGGAGCCGAGACGGGCGTCGAAGTCGAGCAGGATCGGCCGGCCGCGGTGCAGGAGTTCGTAGAGGCGCACGGTGCCGTCGGCGGTTTTCAGGTCGAGGTCGGGCACGCGCCGGCCGAGGAGCGGGTGCTCGTCGCCGATCGGGTATTCCAGGTCCAGAGCGGAAAGCATGGTGCCGACGGTGCTGTTGCCGGCCTCGGTCCCGATCAGCGCGGCGACGGTTTCGCGCAGGGCCTCCACATGCGGGCCGGGGCGGCCGAGGAGGGTTTGCGCGCGGGTGTTCCGCAGTACGCGGTCGGCGACCGGGCGGCGTTCCGTTTCGTAGCTGTCCAGCAGGGTTTCCGGCGCGCGGCCGTCGACGACCAGCGCGAGTTTCCAGCCGAGGTTGACCGCGTCCTGCATACCGGTGTTCATCCCCTGCCCGCCGGCCGGGGAATGGATGTGCGCGGCGTCCCCGGCGAGCAGGACCCGGCCGCTCCGGTACCGGTCGGCGAGCCGGGCGGCGTCGCCGAAGTGGGAGATCCAGCGCGGGCTGTGCATGCCGAAGTCGGTGCCGGCGATGCGGACCATGGCCGCCCGCAGGTCTTCGAAGCCGACCTCGGCCTGCCGGTCCAGGACCCGGTCGTAGTCCGAAACGATCACCCGGTACCAGCCGGGCTCGAAGCCGAGCACCGAGAAATTACCCAGCTCGGCGCGCTTCTGGACAAAGGGCTCAGTCGGCGGCTCGGTCAGTTCGACGTCGCCGAGCAGGGAAGTCATCGTCGCCGCGGTACCGGCGAAGCCGACGCCGGCGAGCTTGCGCACCACGCTGCGGCCACCGTCGCAGCCGACCAGGTAGTCGGCGCGAATCTGCTGCGAGCCGTTGATCTGCACGGTGACGCCGTCGTCATCCTGCTCGAAGCCGGTGATCTCGGACGACCACCGCACCCGCCCGCCCAGCTCGACCAAACGCGCTTCGAGCAGCCGCTCGACCTTCGACTGGAGCAGCGTCAGCGTGTACGGGAACCGCGTGTCGAACCGGCTGAAGTTCAACCCGATCCCGGAGAAGTGCCCGGCCTGGATCGGGCGGCCCTGGGCTTGGAACGGCGCGAGCATTCCGCGCTGGTCAAGCACTTCGAGGGTGCGCGGGTGCATGCCCCCGGCCCGCGATTCGTCGCCGCGCCCGGCCAGCCGGTCGACCACCTGCACGTCGACCCCGGCCAGCCGGAGCTCGCAGGCCAGCATCAGTCCGGTCGGGCCGCCGCCGGCGATCAGCACGCTCGTGGTTTCCATCGAAACTCTCCTTAACGTTGTTCATTGAACGATGTTAAGGATGACCCTAACGATGTTAAGCTGTCAAGGTGAAGCTCAACCGCGAAGTGATCGCCAAGACCGCCCTCGGCCTGCTCAACGACGTCGGCCTCGACGGGCTGACCATGCGCCTGCTCGCCAAGGAGCTCGGCGTCCAGGCGGCGGCGCTGTACTGGCACCTGAAGAACAAGCAGCAGCTGCTCGACGCGATGGCGGCGATCATGTTCAACGAGCTCAGCGACGGGCTGGAAGCGCCGAGGAAGGGCGAGGACTGGGCGGACTGGGTCGGCGAACGGGTCCGCGCCATTCGCCGGATGATGCTGAAGTACCGGGACGGCGCCCGGGTGTTCGCCGGCACCTACATCGCCGAATCCGAGCTGCCACGGTCCCTCGAGCTGACGCTGGCGACCATGGTCGACGCCGGATTCTCAGCCCGCGACGCGGCGCGTGGCTTCCCCGTGCTCTACCACTACGCGGTCGGCTTCACCATCGAGGAGCAGGCACGCAGCGGCGCCGACTACGCCGGCGACAACCCGTACCATGCCAACGAGCTGGCGGAAAACGTTGACGCAGAACGGTTTCCCCTCACCGCGCAGGCGGCAGGCGACCTGTTCGACGCCCGTACCGACGACGGGTTCGAGGACGGGCTGCAGGTGATCATCGCCGGGCTCCGGGCCCGCTACCTGCGCACCTGAGCTCAGCCGGGCGTGGCCGCCTTCAGGTTGTTGCGGGCCAGGAAGTCTTCCGCGATGTCGAGCGGATTGCGTTTCTCGTCGGTGAACTGGACGTTCAGCTCGGTCAGCTGATCGGTCGTCAGCACGGCCGAGACGCGGTTCAACGCGGCCACCTCGCTCGGGGACAGCGTGCCCTTCGCGATGAGCGGCACGATGTTCTGCGCCGGGAACATGTGCTTGTCGTCGTCGAGCGGGACGAAGCCGTTGGACTTGATGGTGGACGAGGTGCTGAACAGGTCCGCCACCTGGACCTCCCCCGACTTCAGCGCGGCCACCGTGACCGGGCCGCCGGTGTCGGTCGTGCGGATCTCCTTGAACGTGCACCCGTAGAGCTGCTTGATCCGGTCCTTCCAGCGGCTGCTCCACTGGCCCGGCCCGCCCATCACCAGGTCCTGGCAGCGCGAGCCCAGCTCGGAGAACGTCTTCACGCCCGAGTCGGCCAGCTGCTTGCCCACCACGAGCAGGTCCTTGTCCTCCGCGGGCGCCTGGTCCAGCACCTCGAACCCGGCGGGCAGCTTCTGCTTCAGCTGCGCGTAGACGTCCTCCGACGTCGTCGCCTGCGTGTCCTTGTCGAAGTACCGCAACAGGTTCCCGCTGTAGTCCGGCACCAGCGAGAGCGATTTGTCCTGCAGCGCCTTGACCACGACCTCGCGGCTGCCGACCGGCGGGCGCACGGTGACGTTCTCCGCGCCCGCGTTGCGCAGCGCACCCGCGTAGATCTGGGCGAGCAGCAGGCTTTCCCCGACATCGGACGCGCCGATGATGATGTTGCCGCTGTCGCCGCCCTCACCGCCGCCGGCCAGCGGGTTGCCACAACCCGCTGCCAGCAGGGCGACGGCGGCCGCGAGCACTGCGAAACGCTTCACGCCACACCTCCGGCGGCCGCGGCCCGGCCGGACGTCGCCTGCGCGGCGAGCCGGACCCCCTTCGGGACCAGCGCCCGCTGGACCGCGGAGAGGACGAGGTCGAACACGATGGCCAGCAACGCGGTCAGGATCGCGCCGGCGACCACCTCGGTGTAGTCGAGGATCGCCAGCCCGTCGAGCAGGAACCGGCCAAGACCGCCGAGCCCGACGTACGCGGCGACGGCGGCCGTCGCGATCAACTGCATCACGGCGTTGCGGATCCCGCCCAGCACCAGCGGCAGGGCGATCGGCAGCTCGACCTGCCACAGCTGCTGCCAGCCGGTCATGCCGATGCCCTCCGCGGCGTCGACCACGTCGTGCTCGGCCGCCAGCAGCCCAGCGTACGTGCCGGCGAGGATCGGCGGGATCGCCAGCACCACCAGCCCGATCACCGCCGCCAGCTTGCTGTCGGTGAACAGCAGGAACAGGAAGGTCACCAGGCCCAGCGTCGGCAGCGCGCGGATCGCGTTGCCCGCGCCGACGAGGACGACGGAGCCGCGGCCGGTGTGCCCCACGTACAGGCCCAGCGGCACGGCGATGACCAGCGCGATCACCAGCGCCAGCAGCACGTAGCCGATGTGCGCGAGAAGCTGGGCGCCGATGCCGTCCGGGCCCTGCCAGTTCGCGGCGGTGGTGAACCAGCCGAAGACGTCGCCGATCATCCGGCCGTCACCTCCACGGCGGGCGCCTTGCCCGCGCGTTCCCAGGGTGTGAGGAGATTTCGCAGCAGCACCAGCAGAACGTCGACGACCAGCGCCAGCAGCAGCGTCAGCACGATGCCCACCACGATCGGCGAGAAGTACGTGCGCTGGAAGCCGTCGGTGAACAGCACGCCGAGGCCGCCGGTGCCGATCAGCGCGCCGACGCTGACCAGGCTGATGTTGCTCACCGACGCCACCCGCACCCCGGCGGCCAGCACCGGCACGGAAAGCGGCAGCTCGACGCCGAGGAACCGGCGCGGCGCGCGGTAGCCGATCGCCGTGGCGGCCGCGATGATGTGCGGCGGCACCGCGTCCAGCGCGTCAAGGACCGGGCGCACCAGCAGCGCCGTGGTGTAGATGGTCAGCGCGACGATGACGTTGATGCTGTCCAGGATCTTCGAGCCGATGATGCCCGGGATCACCACGAACAGCGCGAGCGACGGGATCGTGTACAGCAGGTTCGACAGCACCAGCAGCACGCTGCGCACCGGCTGCCACTGGTGCCCGACCCAGCCGAGCAGGATGGCCAGCACGATGCCGATCACCAGCGGCACCAGCGCGAGGTAGATGTGCTCGCCGAGGTCGCCGAGGATCTCGCCGCGGTTGTTGGCGCTGGCCAGGTACCGGCCCAGCTCGCCGAAGAAGCCGCCCATCAGGACGCCTGCGGGGTGGCCTCGATTATTTCCAGGACCTGGCGCGCCACGACCGTGCCGACCACGCGGTGCTCGTCGTCGACGACCACGCCGAGGCTGGCCGGCGACGAAAGCGCGGCGTCCAGCGCGCCGCGGATGGGCGTGCCCCGCACGTACAGCGAGCCGCCGGCGACTAGGTCGTCCTCGGTCAGCGCACCGTCCACAGTGGAGTTCGGTGGCAGCCAGCCCCGTGGCTGCTTGTCGGCGTTCACCACGAGCTGCCAGCCGGTGCTCGGCCCGGTGAACTCGCCGCCCAGCTCGACCAGCGCGACGTCGGAGACCTCGACCCCGTTGGCGGAGAGGAAGGACAGCCCGCGGTAGCCGCGGTCCTTGCCGACGAACGAGGCGACGAAGTCGTCCACCGGGTGCCGCAGCACGTCCGACGGGGTGCCGTACTGCGCGAGCTTGCCGCCGACGCGCATCACCGCCACCTTGTCGCCCAGCCGCACGGCCTCGTCGATGTCGTGGGTGACGAACACGATCGTCTTGCCCAGCTGCGACTGCAGCCGCAGCAGCTCGTCCTGCAGCCCCTCGCGGACGATCGGGTCGACCGCGGAGAACGGCTCGTCCATCAGCAGCACCGGCGAGTCCGCCGCGAGCGCCCTGGCGACGCCGACGCGCTGCTGCTGGCCGCCCGACAGCTGCGCCGGGTACCGCTTGCCCAGCTCGGTCGGCAGGCCGACGGTCTCCAGCAGCTCGCCCGCGCGGGCGCGGGCCTTGCGCTTGTCCCAGCCGGACAGCAGCGGGACGGTGGCGATGTTGTCCAGCACCGTCCGGTGTGGAAAGAGGCCGGCGTGCTGGATGACGTAGCCGATGCCGCGGCGCAGCAGCGCGGGATCGCCGTCGGCGACGTCCTTGCCGTCGAGCAGCACGGCGCCGGACGTCGGCTCCACCATGCGGTTGATCATCCGCAGTGACGTGGTCTTGCCGCAGCCGGACGGGCCGACGAACACCGTGATGGTGCCGTCCTCGACCGTCAGGGAGAGGCCGTCGACGGCCACCGTGCCATCCGGATACCGTTTGGTCACGTCACGGAATTCGATTGTCACAGACTTCTCCCCACGTCAGATGCAGGAACGACGGTAGCCCACTCGACGGCCCTTGGCAGCCTGTCCCGAAGGCTGGCCGGTTAGGCTCGGCCACCGTGAGCGCTCTCGATGACGTCCTCGCCGCGCACGGTGTCGGCGTCCGCCCGCTGTACCAGGTTATCGACCTGCTGCGCACGGGTCCCCACGAGCTGGCCGACCTGGTGCGGCTCAGTGCCGCGCCCCGGCGCAGCGTGGAGGACCTGCTGGCGGCGATGGCGGCCGACTTGGAGCGTTCCGGCGCCGGTGTCCGGATCGCACCGTCCGCGCTGGCGGCGTACGCGAAATATGTGCTGCCGCGCCACCCCGACCCGCTCGACGACGCCGTGGCCGCGCACGGCGAGCTGCTCACGGAGCTGACCGCGCGGATCGCCGCCGTGCCCGCGCCGCTGGCCGCGCTGGACCACGTGCAGGCGACGCCGGAGACGGTGCTGCGCCGGGCGTTGTGGCTGAACGCGCGGTACGACCTGCGCCGCTCGCGCCTGCTGTTCCTCGGCGACCACGACCTGACGTCGCTCGCCGTCCGGGCGCTGTGTCCCGAGGCCGATCTGTCCGTGGTGGACCTCGACGAGCGGGTTCTGTCCTACTTGGACGAGACGAGCGACCGGACCATCACCACCGCGCACACCGACCTGCGCGTGGGCCTGCCGCCCGCCCTGACCGGGCACGCGGACCTGGTGTTCAGCGACCCGCCGTACACGCCGGAGGGCATGGGCCTGTTCGCCGCGCGCGCGGTGCAGGCGCTGCGCGAGCCGAGCGAGGGCAGGATCCTGCTCGCCTACGGCTACAGCCCGCGGCACCCGGCGCTGGGCGCGCAGGTGCAGCGTTCGCTGGCGATGCTGGGGCTCACGTTCGAGGCGATCCTGCCGGACTTCAACCGCTACTTCGGCGCGCAGGCCATCGGCAGCGCGGCCGACCTGTACGTCTGCCAGCCGACGGCGAAGGCCAAGAAATCCCGCGTAGGCAAGGGAAAACCGGCGATCTACACCCACGGCCCGCAGTCTGTGGAGTCGGCTGGAACGAAGCCCGCGCTCCTGTCGGCCCTGCACGAGATCGCCGCGGCCGGCGGCCTGGCCCTGGAAACCCGCCCCGTCGGCTGGTCCACGTCCGGCCCCGAGGGCGACGCGGTCGCCATGGACCTGTCCGCGGACCCCGGCCCGTGGCTGCTGCGCACCCTGCTCGGCACCAACGCCCGCCGGCTGGCCCTGCTGGTCCCGAACAACCACCCGGACCTGGCCGACGCGGTGTCGCAGGCGGCACTGTCCGGCCTGATCGGCCCGAAGTACCGCCTGCGCTTCCTGCGCAGCACCCCCGACAACCGGCACGCCGTCGTGGTCGCCGACCTGGCCGACAACCCGGACGAGGTGCTGTCCCGCGCCCACGCCCGCCTGGCGAACGTCTCCCTCACCGTCCCGCCCGGCCTGGCGGACCTCCGCCTGGTCGACGTCCCCCGGCACCGGCTCCCGGAACTGCTCGGCTCCTGAAAACCGCGGCCGGATTGCAGGCAACCCGGCGGCCAGATTGCAGGCAACCGAGCGGCTAGATTGCGGACACCCCAGCGGCCAGATTGCAGGCAACCCAGCGGCCAGATTGCATCACAGGCGCTTAAGCAGGCATAATGCAGGCATGTCGACGCCCCATTCGAACCCGCTTCTCACTCGGCGGGCTCAAGCGATCGTCTCAGCGGCGATGGCCGACACTCGGGTGATCTTGGTCAACGGCGCCCGCCAGGCGGGCAAGAGCACGCTGGCCGGGTTGATCGCCGGCCACTCCTCGGTCGAAGTGCGGAATCTCGACCGGCCGCAGGACCTCCAGGCGGCACAGACCGACCCCAGTGGCTTCGTCGATTTCGACCATCTCATGGTGATCGATGAGATCCAGCGCGCGCCGGAGCTGTTCCTGGCGATCAAGGCGACCGTCGACGCCGATCCCCGGCCCGGAAGGTTCCTGCTCACCGGCTCCTCGCAGGTGCTCGCGCTCCGCGGGCTGCCGGACACCCTGCCGGGCCGCAGCGAGACCGTCGAACTCTGGCCGCTCTCGCAGGGCGAGATCGACGGCACGGCCGATGCGTTCGTCGACGCGGCGTTCGCACTCGGTCCCGATCTTCACCACCACTCGGCCATCGCACGGTCCGAGTACGCGGAACGCGCCGTCCGTGGCGGCTTTCCCGAAGCAGTGCACCGGACGGATCCCCGCCGTCGCGCGCGCTTCTTCGAGTCCTATTTGGCCGATCTGATCAACCGGGACATCCGGCAGCTGGGCGAGATCGAACGTCTCGCCCAGCTACGGGCCATGCTCAGACTGATCGCCGCGCGCAACGCGGGGCTGCTGGTACCAGCCTCGCTCAGCAACGACGTCGGCCTCAACTACCACACCGTTCAGCGCTATCTCGGCCTGCTGGAAGAGATCTTCCTGATCAAGCGGATCCCAGCGTGGTCGCGCAACATCAGCGCGCGAGCCGTCGACAACCCGAAAGTCGCCTTCGTGGACACGGGAATCGTGGCGAACCTGCTGCAGGCCGACCCGCAGTCACTCCTTCGTCCCGGCGGCGAGTTCGGCCCGCTGCTCGAAGGATTCGTGACGATGGAGCTGGCCCGGCAGCTGACCTGGTCCGACACGCGCGCCGAGCTGTACCACTACCGCACCAAGGACAAGGTGGAAGTCGATGTGGTGCTCGAAAACGCGCGTGGCCACGTGATCGCTATCGAGGTGAAGGCGGCGACGACGGTGACCGCGAAGGACTTCCGCGGCCTCCGCCATCTGGAGGAGCGACTCGGTGAGGACTTCCTCGCCGGATACGTGCTCCACACCGGGCCGGAAACCCTGCCGTTCGGCCCGAAACTGCGCGCGGTGCCGATCAGCGCGCTGTGGCAGGTCTCCTGACCCCGCGTCAGAACAGCGCCGCAGCCAGTTCCCGGTAAACAGAAACCACCTCGTCGTCGTAAACCTGGAGTTCGACGTCCGGCAGGTCGGGGTGTGCGGCGTGCCGGGTGGTGATGACCTGGATCGCCACGTGGTCGGCGCCGGCGGTTTTGTGTTCGGCGAGCCAGCGGGCGATCGTGGGGGCGTCGCCGTGGGCGACGAGGGCGTCGATCAGGCGGTCGCTGCCGTCGCCGGACAGGTCGTCGTCGGTGAAGCCCAGGCGGCGGAGGTTGTTCGTGTAGTTCGTCAGGCCCAGGTACGGGTGCTTGATCCGCGGCCGGCCCGTCGCGCGCGCCCGCTCCGGGTCGGTGTCCAGCACGACCTTCTGCTCAGGCGCCAGCACCGAGCCGGGTCCCAGCGCGGTGCGCGCGAGCCGGGTGTGCTCCGGCGTCACGAGGTACGGCAACGCGCCGCCCGAGCGTGCGGCCGTCAGCTCCAGCATCTTCGGTCCCAGCGCGGCGATCGCCCGCCCCCCGACGGGCACGCCGCCCGTGTCCAGGACGTCGAGGTACTGCTTCAGCGCCGCCAGCGGCTTCGTGAACTCCGACGTCTGCTCGGGGTGGCCCACCCCGATACCGAGCCAGAACCGGCCCGGGAACCGCTGGGTGATCCGCTGGTACGCGGCCGCGGCGACGGCCGGGTCGCCCTGCCAGATGTTGAGGATGCTGCTGCCGACCACCAGTGAGGACGTCGCCTCGAGGAGTTCGCCGATGCCCGCGAGGTCGACCGGCGGGCCCGCTGCCCACAGGGTGGTGAAGCCGAGAGCCTCGATCTCCACAGCCATGGCCGGGGTGGTCAACGCCGCGGGCTGCCAGATGCCGTACGCGCCGAGTTCAATGGTCATACCGGCCAGCGTGGAGAAGCAGGAATGGACCCGCAAGTCCAGAAATGCGGCAGGGGCCTCCCGCCCGGGCGAACCGGGTGAAAGGCCCCTGCACAACGATCCTCAGGAAATCAGGCAGTGACGCCGTCCGCCTCCGCGGCCTTGGCCACGGCCGCCGCCACCTCGGGTGCGACCCGCGGGTCGAGCGGGCTCGGCACGATCCGGTCCGGGCCGAGGTCGTCCGACGCGACGGCCACGATCGCGTCGGCGGCCGCCAGCTTCATGTTCTCCGTGATCGCCCGCGCGCCGGCGTCCAGCGCCCCGCGGAACACCCCGGGGAACGCCAGCACGTTGTTGATCTGGTTGGGGAAGTCACTGCGCCCGGTGGCGACGATGGCCGCGTACCGCGCGGCGTCGTCCGGGTGCACCTCCGGGTCCGGATTGGACAGTGCGAACACGATCGGGTCAGCCGCCATGGTGGCCAGCAGCTCCGGGTCGATGGTCGCGCAGGACAGGCCGAGGAACACGTCAGCCCCGCGCAGCGCCTCGGCGATGCCGCCGCGCAGCCCGGCCTTGTTCGTGGTCTCCGCCAGCTGCGCCTTGATCGGGTTCAGCCCATCGCGGCCGGAGTGGATGATGCCGCGCGAGTCGAGCACCGTGACGTCGGCGACGCCGGCCGCCTGCAGGATCCGCGCGCAGGCCACACCCGCCGCGCCCGCACCCGAGATGACCACCCGCTCGCTCGAGATGGCGCGGTCCAGCACCAGGTTCGCCCCGCGCAGCGCCGCGAGCGTGACGATCGCGGTGCCGTGCTGGTCGTCGTGCATGACCGGGCAGTCGAGCGCTTCCTTGAGCTTGTCCTCGAGCTCGAAGCAGCGCGGCGCCGAGACGTCCTCGAGGTTCACCGCGCCGAACGACGGGCGCAGCCGCACCAGCGTCTCGACGATCTCGTCGACGTCGGTGGTGTCGAGCACCAGCGGGATCGAGTCGAGGCCGCCGAACGTCTTGAACAGGACCGACTTGCCCTCCATCACCGGCAGCGAGGCGCTCGCGCCGATGTCGCCGAGCCCGAGGACGGCGGTGCCGTCGCTCACGACCACCACCAGCCGGTCGGCCCAGGTGTACCGCTTGGCCTTGGTCGCGTCCTCGGCGATCGCCAGGCTGACCTTCGCCACGCCGGGCGTGTACGCGATCGAGAGGTCACGCGGGTCGGTGATCGGCCGCGTGGCCGCCACGGCGAGCTTGCCGCCCTCGTGCCCGGCGAAGATCTCGGCGTCGGTCACCGGCGGCGCGGCGTCCGGCTTGGTGTCCGACGACGTGCCGGCCTGGTCGCTCATCGAGGTTCCTGTCGTCGCTTCCGGCATTCGCCCTGAGGGAACGACGGAACTCGCGGGATGGGTCTGGGTCACTGGAATACTCCTGGGACTGCGAGCGGGGGACCACCGGTGGCGGGCGAAGGCACACCCGGTACCGGTGGAACTTGTCCTCCGTACGGCAGCCCAGCGCGGTAGCGCCGGCCTGTCGGCGAGGCGTCACAGCGGCCATCCAAGTCCGTGGGGTGTGGTGATGGCCGCGGACGCTGCGGTCCGTCAACTATGACAGGCACCCCGGGCCGGGTGACCCCTCGGTGCGGTTCATGTCACAGATTCAGCGCTTTTCCGCGGGAAAACCCCTATTCCCAAGACGTCCGTCCGGTTTCGTAAGCGATCATCCGCACAACGGAACCGATTCAGTGGTTCTTCCGATGACACCTCGCAGCGACGCCACCCGCCCGGCATTCACCCCATCCGCCACTCGATATGGTGATCCCATGCAATTCCGCTCGCTGAAGGTTCACGACGCCTACGCGTACACCCCGCGCGCGTTTCCCGACGAGCGCGGCCTGTTCGTGGCCCCGCTCCAGGAGGAGGCCGTGCTGAACACCGCGGGGCACCCGATGCGCGTGGCCCAGACGAACCACAGCGTGTCGAAGCGGGGCACCATCCGCGGCGTGCACTTCGCCGACACCCCGCCCGGACAGGCGAAGTACATCTACTGCCCGGCGGGCTCGCTGCTCGACGTGGTCGTGGACCTGCGCACCGGCTCACCGACGTACGGCCAGTGGGACTCCGTGGTGCTCGACGCGGTGGACTTCCGCGCGATGTACGTCGCCGAGGGGCTCGGGCACGCGTTCATGGCGCTCGAGGACAACACGGCGATGGCCTACCTGTGCTCGGAGCCGTACAACCCCTCGGGCGAGCACGGGATCAGCCCGCTCGACCCGGCGCTCGGCCTGCCGTGGCCCGCGGACATCACGCCCATCGTGTCCGAAAAGGACCGCAACGCCCCGACGCTGGCCGAGGCCGAGGCGCAGGGCGTCCTGCCGTCGTACGAGGACTGCACGGCCTACTACGAGAAGCTGCGCTCCGCCCACCGCTGAGCCTCAGCGAACGACGTCCTCCGCCAGCACGCGCTCGATGTTGCGCTCGGCCAGCGCGGTGATCGTCACGAACGGGTTCACGCCGGTGCTGCCCGGGATCAGCGAGCCGTCGGTCACGTACAGGTTCTGGTAGCCCTTCACCCGGCCGTAGTCGTCGGTCGCCTGGCCCAGCACGAGGCCGCCGAGCGGGTGGTAGGTGAAGCGGTTCTCGAACGGCCGGGTGTCGCCGAAGAGGTCGTAGCGGTAGATCGTCGCGTTCGCCGAGTTGATCTTGTCGAAGAGCGACTTCGCGGCGTCGATCGAGGGCTGGCCCTGCGCGGACGTCCACTGCAGCTTCGCCGAGTCCGTCACCGGGTCGTAGGTGAAGTGCCCGCGTTCCGGGTTCTTCGTGATCGCGAGGTACAGGCTGACCCACGTCTCCAGCCCGGCCGGCACCGGCGCGATCTCCGCGAAGACCGGGTGCACCGGGTCGTTCCAGTTGTCGATGCCGAGCGACGGCATGCCGGACTGCAGGCTGCCGGTGGTGTCCCAGATGTGGTTGGCCCGCCCCAGCATCACGTTGCCGTTGGTGCCCCAGCCCTGTCCGACCTCCTCGGCCAGCGCGGGCAGCCGGCCGGTCTCGCGGGCGCGCAGCAGCAGTTCCGTCGAGCCGAGGCTGCCGGCGCCGAGGAACAGGTACTTCGTGCTGATGTGCTTGGTGGACAGCACATTGCCGAGCACGTCGATCTCGCGCACGGCCAGCGTGTACGTGCCGTCGGGCTGGTGGATGATCTCGCGCACCTCGTGCATCGTCTGGATCGTGACGTGCCCGGTGCCGAGCGCGGCGGCGAGGTAGGTCTTGTCGAGCGAGCGCTTGCCGTAGTTGTTGCCGTAGATCACCTCGGACGCGAGCGCGGACCGCGGGACCGTGCCCGCTTCCTCCTGCTTCATGTAGTCGAAGTCGTACACGCTGGGCACGAACGTGGTGCTGAAACCGGCCTTCTGCGCGGCTTTCCGCGAGACGCGCGCGAACTGGTACGACTTGCAGGTCTCGAACCACTGCGGGTCGATCTGGTTCATCCCGAGCCCGGTGTTGGCGCGCGGGAAGTACTTGCCGTACATCTCGTCCGCGTCGACGCGCGGCAGGATCTCCTCGAAGTACGAGCGCTTCGGCGTCACGGCCATGGCGCCGTTCACCAGCGAACCGCCGCCGACGCCGCGGCCGAGGTAGACCGACATGTCACCGAAGTTCACGCGGTCGAGCACCCCGGCGTACGGCTTGATGTCGTGGTTGGCGACGTCGAGCCAGAGGAACGACGCGAGCGGCGCCTGCGTGCGGTTCTTGAACCACATCGAGCGCTGGTCGGGGTTGAGCATCTGGCAGAAGACCTTGCCGTCCGGGCCGGGCTCGTTCCACAGCTGCCCCATCTCGAGCATCAGCGTGGAAACGCCGGCCTCGCCGAGCCGCAACGCCGTGGCGGCGGCCCCGTACCCGGTCCCGATCACGATCGCGGGTGCGTAATCCGGGAGCGGGGCCACGGTCGCGCCCCGCGCGGTGGCCGCGGAGATGCTGGTCAGACCGAAGGCCGCGGCGGTGTTCAGCGCGGCGAGGCCGAGGAATCGGCGGCGCGTCAGGGCTGGCATGCCCTGCATCGTGTCGCCGAGTCCGAGCCCTGAAAAGCCCGAACTGAAGACTATTCGCTTTTGCCCAGTAAACGGTGTTAAGTTCCACCCATTCGGGTCAATTTCCGAGTCGCCCGACAACCGGCGAATACGCGCGGCGCCTCCGCCGAACGGCGGCATCCGTTGCCACGCAAGGAATGCAAGATCGGCAGAACGAACCGCCTTAACGCTTCTTGGGCGTCACCCAGATCGTGATCGTGGCCGTCACCACGGTCCGGCCGCGCGCGTCGATGATCGTCACCGGCACGGGCAGGTCGAAGCCGTCTTCGCCGAACTCCGGGAGCTGCGGCAGTTCGGCGATGGCGCGCAGGCCGGTCTCCGCCTTGGCCAGGTACTCGACGCTCATCCCCTTCGGCAGCCAGCGGTGCGAAGGCGGCACGGTGGCCTCCGCGAGCATGCCCATCGCGATCTCCGCGAGGTTGCAGGCGGCGATCGCGTGGAAGGTGTGAATGTGGTTGTGGACACCCCACCACTTCGGCGCGGTCACCGAACAGTGGCCGGGACGCAGCTCCCGGACGGACGGCAGCACCGTCCCGAAGTAGGGCACGCGGAGGCACATCGCGGCGGAAAACAGCTGCTTACCGCCGGGTTTGGCGACCAGCCGGCGCCACAGCGCGTACGTCGGGCTCGAGCCCATCAAGACCTCCCGGTTAAGCTACTCACGAGTAGGTAAGCACATCGGACAGTCAGCCCGCAAACAGGACCCGGGCTATATTCGGCCACGTGGCACATCGGCTCTTCCTTCTCCGCCACGGCCAGACCGAATGGTCGGCCGACGGGCGGCACACCGGACGCACGGACATCCCGCTCACCGCGGCGGGCGAGGAACAGGCGCGCGCGGCGGGCGGCACCCTGCGCACGCTGCTGGGCGGGGCGCAACTCGTCCTGTCCAGCCCCCGCGACCGCGCGAAGCGGACGGCCGAGCTCGCCGGCCTGCGCGTCGACGAGTTCACCGAAGACCTGGCCGAGTGGGATTACGGCGACTACGAGGGCATCACCACGCCACAGATCCGCGAGACCGATCCCGGCTGGACCGTCTGGACTCACGCGAGCCCCGGCGGCGAGAACGCCGAAGAGGTGGGCGCGCGGGCCGACAAGGTCCTCGACCGCGCCCGCCGCGAGGTCGAGAACGGCGACGTCGTGCTGGTCGGGCACGGGCACTTCAGCCGCGTGCTGGTGGCGCGCTGGGTCGGCCTGCCCGCGCCGTCGGGTGTCCACTTCGGACTCGACCCGGCCGGCATCGCGGTGCTCGGCGACGAGCGCGGCGAGCCGCAGGTCGAGCACCTGAACCTGCTGCCGGCACTGGAGGGCTGACGCCGTGGCCGACCCCCGCCTCCGCCGGATCCGGCCCGAGGACGTCGACGCCGTCGTGGAGCTGGTCTACGCGCTGGCCGAGTACGAGCGCGAGCCCGACGCGTGCCACCTCACCGCCGCGCAGCTGCACGCCGCGCTGTTCGGCGAGGCGCCCGCGCTGTTCGGGCACGTCGCCGAAGTGGACGGCGCCGTCGCCGGCTTCACGCTGTGGTTCCTGAACTTCTCGACCTGGCGCGGCACCCACGGCATCTACCTGGAGGACCTGTACGTCCGCGAGGAGTTGCGCGGGTCCGGGCTGGGCAAGGCGCTGCTCGCGGCGCTGGCCGCCGAGTGCGTCGAGCACGGCTACGAGCGGCTGGAGTGGTCGGTGCTGAACTGGAACCCGGCGGTCGGGTTCTACAAGGCACTGGGCGCGTCGCCGCAGGACGAGTGGACCGTCTACCGGCTGGCCGACGACCCGCTGCGGGCACTCGCCGACGACGCCTGAGCGTCAGTCCTCTTCGTTCTTCTCACGCTCTGCGCGGCGGCCGGCGAGGCCGCCGCGCTCGGCGGCCTCCTCCTCCGTTTCGTCCACGTGCTGCCCCAGCGCCCACGCGCGCGACGGGCGGCGGAACAGCAGCACCAGCGCCGCGACGCCGAACACGGCGATCGGCGCGCCCCAGGCCGGCTGGCCGGACGGGCCGAGCACGTACCAGCCGACGCCGACCAGCAGCAGCGCGACGACCACCCCCGGCGAGCGGGCCCACGTGCGGCCCAGCACCAGCCCGGTGGACGCGGCGAGGAAGGCCAGCGCCAGCACGGCGTACGTGGCGAACTCGGCCCAAATGTTGTTGCCCGGCCGCGGCGGCGACTCCAGGCCGCGCACGAGCACCACGACGCCCAGCGCCAGCAGCCCGAGGCCGGGCAGCGCGGTGAGGACACCCGCCAGCCGGACCTCGGCCGGGGCGGACGGCGGCTTCTCGGTGAGCGACACGGGACGGCCTTCCAGACGCTGGGCGGGAATACGGGCGGGGCGGAACGCGCTGTGCTGAGCAGGCAGGGCGGTGCTTTGCGAGAGCACAGTGGACCCGACCTGCACGAGTCACAATGCGTGAGCAGTTTCGATGGTATGCCACCCGGTCGGCCGTTTTCGCGGGACGCCGGGGACGTGAAAATCGAAGTGTCGTCGATGAGCGGGCGGTCGGCCCGGGTGCACTTGTCACGACGAGCGTGAGGATTCGCCGTCCGCAGAGGAGGACCGCCCGCCACAGCGTCATCGGGTGTTGGGTCATCGGCTGTTGGGCCACCGGCCCGGAAACCCGCCGGAGGGGCTGAGCTTCGCGTCACCATGTGACGTCGAAGGTTCTCGCGGCGGCCGAGGGTCACCTACCCTGCGGTAGTGCGCGCGATCCTCGTCGTGAACCCCCAGGCCACCTCGACCACAGCGGGTGGCCGGGATGTACTGGCGCACGCGCTCGCCAGCCAGGTCAAGCTCGACGTCGTCGAAACCGACTACCGCGGCCACGCGATGGCCGTGGCGCGCTCGGCGGCCCGGGACGGCATCGACCTGGTCGTGGCGCACGGCGGCGACGGCACGGTGAACGAGGTCGTCAACGGTCTCCTCGCGGACTCCGGCAGCGACCCCGCCGACATCGGGCCGGTGCCCGCGCTGGGCGTGGTGCCCGGCGGGTCCGCGAACGTCTTCGCGCGCGCCCTCGGCCTCGCCGTGGACCCCGTGGAGGCGACGCACCAGCTGCTGAACGCGCTGGAGTCGGGCCGCAGCCGCAGCGTCGGGCTCGGGCTCGCCGACGGGCACTGGTTCACCTTCAACGCCGGCCTCGGCTGGGACGCCGACGTCGTCGGCCGCGTCGCGAAGCGCCGGGGCAAGGAGACGAGCGCCGGGCTGTACTTGCGGGCCGCGGTGCGCTCCTACTTCCGGCCGCCGCTGGGGCGCCCGGTCCTCACCGTCCGGGTCCCGGGCGAGGAGCCGGTCGAGGTGGTGACCGCTTTCGTGTCGAACACCGATCCGTGGACCTACCTGGGTGAGCGTCCCGTCCACCTGAACTCGGGCTGCTCGTTCGAGACCGGCTTGGGCCTGTTCGCGTTGAACGGTATGCCGTTGCCGACCGTGTTCAAGCATGTACGCCAAGCTTTGCTCACCAAGAGCAACCAGCGCGGACGGCGTCTCGTGCGTCACGACGACGTGCCATTGATCCGCATCGACGCAGCTGAGCCGGTAAACTTCCAGGTGGACGGCGACCTCGTCGGCCAGCGCACGCGGGTCGAGTTTCACAGCGTCCCCGGCGCACTCTCCGTAATCGTGTGACGACTGGGCCACTGATCGCCTGCGGCAAAGTGCCTGTTGCCGCTCGTCGACGCAGAAGCTCCACTCACCGCATCGGCCTTCCCCCGGGCGGTCTGTTTCGGACAGAAACCGCAGGTCAGAGCCGTCGCCCGGCCGGGTGAGCTGACTCACCGATCTTCAAGAAACCCTTGTCGAAAGCGGTGCTTCGTGAAAGCATTCACAAGCACCCAAAAACACGACCGCCATGACGACTGTGGCGCGGCCCTCCCGCGTCGCTATAAAGGAGCTCACGAACATGGACTGGCGCCACGACGCGGCCTGCCGAGACGAGGACCCCGAGCTGTTCTTCCCGGTGGGAACCAGCGGTCCTGCTCTGCTTCAGGTCTCCGAGGCGAAGGCCGTGTGCCACCGCTGCACCGTCGCATCCGACTGCTTGGCCTGGGCTCTGGCCAGTGGTCAGGACGCCGGCGTGTGGGGCGGCATGAGCGAGGACGAGCGACGCGCGCTCAAGCGCCGCCGTACGCACATCGGCACGCGTACCAACGCCTGAGCTTAGGCTCAGAAAAAGCACCACCAGGAACCGGAACTTCCGCCGGCTGGCAGCTCCATCCCACGCCGTCCGGGGCGATACCCATCCGGTTCTAGTTTAACAACTGAGGTGAAATCACCCATAAGCGGGTGTCGCGCCACCTCACTCAGAACGTTGACAGGGCCGGTCCCGCTTCGGCGGACACCGGCCCTTCAACGTGTCCGGGCTCGGCCGGTTCTCCCGCGCCGAGGGGATGCCGCATGCCGCGCCAGTCCAGTTCGGACGGTGCGATGGTCCCTTTCGGACACTGCCGGATCATTTGACGTTCAACAACTTCCGGGCCAGGAACGGCTGCCGCGCACACGTTGACGGCGAGCGGCCAGGAGCCGGCTGCGAAACCCGGAACCTAGAGCCGCCGGGAAAGCGGAATGCGCAGCGCGGCTTCCGTGCCCGACACGCGGGCCCCCGCCTCGGCGCTGCTGACCTTGCGCAGCGAGAGGGACCCCCGCAGCTCCGACTCCACCAGGGTCCGCACGATCTGCAGGCCGAGGCCGTCGCTGCGTTCCAGGGAGAAGCCCGCGGGCAGGCCCCGGCCGTTGTCGCGGATCACCACGTCCAGCCAGCGGGCCGAGCGCTCCACCACCAGCTCCACCTTGCCCGGCCGGCCCTGTGGGAAGGCGTGCTCGATGGCGTTCTGCACCAACTCCGCCAGCACCATCACCAGCGGCGTCGCGATCTCCGCGATCACGATGCCGAACGAACCCTTCCGGGTGAGCCCGACCTGCGACTCCGCCGTGGCGACCTCGCCGACCATGGGCAGCACGTTGTCGAGCAGCTTGTCGAGGTCCACGCGCTCGTCCACGGAGATGGACAGCGCCTCGTGCACCATCGCGATCGACGAGACGCGGCGCACGGACTCGCCGAGGGCCAGCCGCGCCTCCTCGCTCGACGTGCGGCGCGACTGCAGCCGCAGCAGGGCCGCGACGGTCTGCAGGTTGTTCTTCACCCGATGGTGGATCTCGCGGATCGTCGCGTCCTTGGACAGCAGCGCGCGGTCGCGGCGCTTGACCTCGGTGACGTCGCGGACCAGCACCAGCGCGCCGGCCGCCTGGCCGGCCGGGCGCAGCGGCAGGGCGCGGAACAGCACCACGGCGCCGCGGCGGGAGTCGGCCTCCGTGCGGGTCGAGGGCTTCCCGTCGAGGGCCTCGATGATGCGGTGCGAGACCTCGGTGGCGTCGAACGGGTCGCGGATCAGCGAGCGCGTCAACGGCGCCAGCCGCTGCCCGACCAAATCGGACTCGTGGCCCATCCGGTGGTAGGCGGACAGGCCGTTGGGGCTCGCGAACACAACGGTGCCCGTCGGGTCGAGCCGGATCAGCCCGTCGCCGACGCGGGGGCTGGTGTGGGTGTCGGTCTGGTTGCCGTTGTTGGGCGGGAAGGTGCCGTCCACGATCATCTGGCACAGGTCGCCCGCGCTGCCGAGGTACGCGATCTCCAGCGGGCTCGGCACGCGCGGCGCGGCGAGGTTCGTCTCGCGGCTCATCACGCCGACCACCTCGCCGCCGAAGCTCACCGGCACGGCCTCGCGGCGCATCGGCACGTCGCGGTACCAGTGCGGGTCCTCTTCGCGGCAGATCCGCACCTCGCGCACGGCCTTGGCCAGCTGCGGGTGCTCGTCGACGGTGAACCGCGTGCCGACCACGTCCTCGGGGTGCGCAGTCGGCGCCGTGGTCGGGCGGGCGTGCGCGACGCACACGAAGTCGCCGCCGTCGGGCTGCAGGTCCTTCGCGACGGGCACCCAGAGCAGGAAGTCGGCGAACGAGAGGTCGGCCAGCAGCTGCCACTCCGCGACGACGGTCTGCAGGTGGTCGGCCGCTTCGCCGGTGAGGCCGGTGTTTTCGGCGAGCAGATCGGAAAGGGTCGACACGGCGCTACCCGACCGTCCCGGCCGCGGCACCGACCACGTCGGCCCCGGTCACCAGCCCGGTCTTCCCAGCCATCGACCACTTCATGCTTGTCATCCAACCAGAGCGTTCCCCGATCAGCACGGGCGCCGCGGGTGAGCCCGGGCACGCATGACACACTGGAGCGGTTGACCCGAGCCCGGCAGGTGTGCCCGCACCCCCGAACCCGGGCCATCCAGCTCAAGCACGAGGAGTGAAGCATGTCGAAGCGCGCCCGCAAGCGTCGCGACCGTAAGAAGAACGGCGCGAACCACGGCAAGAAGCCCAACGCCTGATTTCCGGCGTACGGACGCGACACGGCCCCCGCACCAGCTGGTACGGGGGCCGTCGTCGTCTCGGGCGATGATGCGGGGGGCTACTCGCCTATCCGCTGCTCGATGGTGACTTCGGTGCGCTCCACGGTCACCCCGCCGCGGGTGGCGACGGTCTGGCGGATCGAGGCGCGCAGCCGGCTCTTCAGGTCGTCCGGGGCGTGGTCGCCGCCGCACTTGCGGGCCAGCAGGTGCTTGAGCTGCTCGTCGATCCCGTACTCCGCGAGGCACGGCGGGCAGTCGTCGATGTGGCGCCGGAGCTCCGCGTCACGACCGGGGCTGCACTCCTTGTCGAGGAGCAGGAAGATCTCCGAAAGCGCCTCTTCGCACCGGACCTTGTCCTTGGCGTCCTTCGAGCCGTCACCCGCGCTCATCGTTTACCCACCTCCTCGCGGTCACCGCGGATGAAGCCGCGCTCGCGCGCTACGTCGGCGAGCAGGTCGCGCAGCTGGGCGCGGCCACGGTGCAGGCGGGACATCACGGTGCCGATCGGCGTGTCCATGATCTCGGCGATCTCCTTGTAGGCGAAGCCCTCGACATCCGCCAGGTAGACGGCCAGCCGGAACTCCTCGGGCAGCTTCTGCAGCGCGGCCTTCACGTCGATGTCGGGGAGGTTGTCCATCGCCTCGACCTCGGCGGAACGCAGGCCGACCGAGGTGTGGCTCTCCGCCTTGGCGATCTGCCAGTCGGAGATCTCCTCGGTGGGCTGCTGCACCGGCTGCCGCTGCCGCTTGCGGTAGCCGTTGATGTAGGTGTTGGTGAGGATGCGGTACATCCACGCCTTCAGGTTGGTGCCGGCCTTGAACGACGCGAACGCGGCGTAGGCCTTCAGGTATGTCTCCTGGACCAGGTCCTCGGCGTCGGCGGGGTTGCGGGTCATCCGCATCGCGGCCGAGTACAGCTGGTCGAGCAGGGGCATGGCGTCCCGCTCGAAGCGTTCGGCCAGCTCCAGCTCGTCGGTCGCCGTCTCCGGCGCGGAGTTGGGGGTGCTCGGCAAACCGTTCCCTTCCCGATCGGCGTCGATGCGCGGGCGCGCATACGGCAGGATCGAGTTTACGCGGGGTCCGGAGATGGCTGAACCCCCCGGGCTCTCGGGCCGGCGCCTGACTGGGCGAGTGGTGGCGAGCGTGCTGTTCACATGGGCTACAACAGGGCGTGGCGGCGGTCCATTCCCGGCCACTCGTAGACTCGTCTGCCATGGCGGGCAAGGGAACTCCGGCGACGGCGCTGCTCACGAAGCAGAAAGTGGCGCACGTCCTGCACGCGTACAACCACGACCCGCGAGCCGATTCGTACGGCCTGGAGGCCGTCGAGGCGCTGGGCCTGGAGCCGGCCCGGGTGTTCAAGACCCTCGTGGCGGAGGTCGACGGCAAGCTGACCGTGGGCGTGGTGCCGGTCACCGGCCAGCTCGACCTGAAGGCACTGGCCATGGCCGCGGGCGGCAAGAAGGCCAAGATGGCCGACCCGGCCGCCGCCCAGCGGGCGACGGGCTACGTGCTGGGCGGGATCTCGCCGCTGGGCCACCGCACCCGCCTCCCGGTGGTGATCGACGCGACCGCCCCGGCCTTCCCGACGGTGTACTGCTCGGCCGGCCGCCGCGGCCTGGAGGTCGAACTCGCCCCGGCCGACCTGGTGCGGCTGACGAACGCGGTAGTCGCCGGAATCGCGGCTTGACCCGATCCCCCGCTCAGCCGATGGTGGTCAGCCAGATCTCTTCCAAGTGGAGTGCGGCGTCTTCGGTGTGGCGGACGCGGAACTCGGACATCCGGAGGTCGCGGTAACCCCACGGGTCGAGCGGATCCAGCAGCTGACGGCCGAAGTGCTCCCAGGGAATGGTCCACGGTTCTTCGTCGAGGTCGATGTAGGCCGCGGCGAGGGCTTCGGCGCTGACGCCGACGGCCCGCGCGATGGCGTGCGGGTCACCGTCCATGGAGAACTGATCGGGTCCGGGCCAGCCTTCGGTGTACAGCTTCAGTCCGCCGGGCAGGTGGACGGCGGTCTGGCTGTGGTTCTCCCCGCGGTCGATGCTCGCCGAGCCGATGATCCTGGCCCCGGGGTGGCGTTCGGCCAGGACGCTGGTCACGTCCCACAGGGTTTTGTCGAAGCTGTCGCCCGCGAGGGCGGGGTCGGAGATGCCGATGACGCCGCCCCAGCAGCCGACCGTGACAAGGTCCAGGTCCGCTCGCGTCTGCGGAGACGCGGGGGCGGTGTCGGTGAGGGGCAGCTCTTCGAGGACGGCCTCGACGGTGGGAAAGGACTCGGCGAAGGCCCGGGCCCGCGCCGGATCGTGCGGCGCGAAGTTGGCGAGCGAGCTGCGCGAGTGCGGGTGGAACGGAGGGAGGACGACGGCGATGGTGAACTCGCCGTAGCCGTTGACTTCCTGGTCGTCGATCACACCGGCACCGTAGTGAAAACCGGCGCTCAGGACTGCGGGTTTCGCTGATCTCGAAAGCGGCCGCGGCCGAGTTGTCCACAGGGTCGAAATGCTGTGGACAAAGCTGGGGAATCACCGCTCACAGGTGCGGCCGCAGCACCCGCTCCAGCCACTCGGCGGCCGCCCGGGACACCGCGTCCAGATCGGCGGAAAGGTTGTGGTCGCCGGGGATCAGCAGGACCTCGTGGTGGGGGCCGGGCGACGGGCGGCCGAACGGGTCCCGCTCGCCCTGGATGACCAGGGCCGGGACTTCCACCGCGTCCAGTTCGGGCTGGCGCGTCTTCTCCGGCCGGCCCGGCGGGTGCTCCGGGAACGCCAGGCACAGCACCGCCACCGCCTGGCCCGCGGACGCCGTGCGGCACGCCACGCGCGCGCCCGAAGAACGGCCGCCGAACACCAGCGGCAGGTCGTCGAAACGGGCCGACAGTTCGTCGGCCACCGTGAGCCACGCCGAGTCCAGCTGGTTCGCCGGTGCGGGGGCACGGCGGCCCGCGACGCGGTACGGCTGCTCCACCAGCGCGACGTGCACGCCGGCGTCCTTCGCGGCGCGCGCCACCACGACGAGGTCCTTCGCGCCGATGCCACCGCCGGCGCCGTGGCCGAGCATCAGCACCGCGACACCGTCCTTCGCGCAGTGCAGCTCGGCCCGCGCGAGGCCGTGGTCGGTGTCGATCTCCAAGGTGGTCATGGCCGCTCGAACAGGCCGTCGTCCAGTGGCTGGACGGGCGCCTCGACGCGGGCCAGCAGCTCGGGGCCGTTGTTGCGCACGTTGTTGACCAGGCTCGAGACGGGTCGCAGCTCCAGCGACTCCACGATGTCCGGCGGCGTCGGCACCATCAGGCCGTCGACGTCGTCACGGTCCGGGTCCAGCCAGCCGTCCCAGTGGTCGCGCGGCACGATCAGCGGCATCCGGTGGTGCACGTCCGTGAGCTGCCCGGCGGCGTCCGTGGTGATGATCGAGAACGTGATCAGCGGCTCGGCGTCCGAGGAGTCCTTCGGCCGCCAGCTCTCCCAGATCCCGCCGAACGCGATCGACGAACCCGCCGGGTCCGTCATGTAGAACGGCTCCTTCTCCTTGCCCGTGCGCCGCCACTCGAACCAGCCGTCGGCGGGCACCAGGCAGCGCCGCGACGCCAGCGCGCGCTTGAACGCGGGCTTTTCACGCGCCGTTTCCGAGCGGGTGTTGATCATCCGCGAGCCCACCGACGGGTCCTTCGCCCAGAACGGCACCAGGCCCCACCGCATGACCCGCAGCGAGCGCTCGGCCGGCTCGTCTTCGAGCACCAGGCCCTCGGCGTCACGGGGATGGCGCTGGACCACGGTGACGACGTTCTTCGTGGGCGCGACATTGTGGTCCACCCGCGCCCGGCCCTCGGTCAGGTCGACCGCGGCGAACTCCTCGATCAGCGCCGCCGGATCCTTCGTCGCGGCGTAACGGCCGCACATGCCAACCTCCTCCGCACCGGGGCCCCAGGACCAATCGTTACACGCAGGCCGGGCCGGGCGCGAGCGGCATGGGATCATTTCGACCAGGCAGGACGACCGGAAGGACGTGGGCGGTTTGGCGCGAGGCGACTGGAGCAAGCTGGACGAATCCGACGTGCGGGTCCGTCCCGGCAAGGGCACCAGGCCGCGCAGCAAGCGCCGCCCCGAGCACGCCGACGCCGTCACCGCCATGGTGGTCGGCAAGGACCGGGGCCGCTGGACCTGCGCGATCGACGCCGATCCGGACCAGCTCGTGACGGCCATGCGCGCCCGCGAGATGGGCCGTGTCTCCGTGGTCGTCGGCGACATGGTGGGCGTGGTCGGCGACGTCTCGGGCAAACCGGACACGCTCGCCCGCATCATCCGGGTCGACGAACGCACCAGCGTCCTGCGCCGTACGGCCGACGACACCGACCCGTACGAGCGGGTGGTGGTCGCGAACGCGGCGCAGCTGCTCATCGTGACGTCGCTGGCCGACCCGCCGCCGCGGACCGGCTTCATCGACCGCTGCCTCGTCGCCTGTTACGCGGGCGGCGTGGAGCCCGTGCTGTGCCTGACCAAAGCCGACCTGGCGAGCCCGGACGAACTGCTCTCCGGCTACGCGGGCCTCGACGTGCCCGCCATCGTCACGCGGCACGACGAGAAGCCCGAAGGCCTGGCGGAACGGCTGGAAGGCCGCGTGACGGCGCTGGTCGGCCACTCCGGCGTCGGCAAGTCCACCCTGGTCAACCGCCTCGTGCCGGACGCCGCACTGGCGACCGGTGACGTGAGCGCGGTCGGCAAGGGGCGGCACACGTCCGTCGCGGCCGTCGCGCTGCCGCTCCCCCTGGCCGGCGGCGGCTGGGTGGTCGACACCCCGGGCATCCGCTCGTTCGGACTGGCCCACGTGACGAGCGACGACATCGTGAAGGCCTTCGAGGAGTTCGCGGAGGCCGCGGAAGAGTGCCCGACGAACTGCGGCCACCTCGGCCCGCCCGAGGACCCGGACTGCGCGCTGGACGACATCGTCAAGGAAGGCCGCGCGGGCGCCGACCGGCTGGGCTCGCTGCGCCGGCTGCTCACCTCACGCGCGGGCACGCTCGAGACGTGACCTTCGTCGTTTTGTGAGAAAACGGCGTAACTGTTCCCCCTGTCCGGCGATACTGCGGGAGGAAGCGACCTTTCACAGGGGGAGAAGCATGCGCAAGACCACTTTCGTCGTCGCCGCGGGCGCCGCACTGGCACTCGTGCTGACGGGCTGTGGGGCCAAGAGCGATTCCGGCACGGCCTCGGCCGGTGGCGCCAAGCCGGAGCTGGGGCTGGCGGCGCCGTTCGGCAACGTGCTGGAGCTCGCGAGCGCGGCCAAGCAGGGCACGGAGAAGTCGAAGACCGCGAAGATGTCCATGGACATGTCGGCCGGCGGCAAGAGCGAGACCATGCAGGGCGCGATGTCCTTCAACGGCGTCAACTCCGCGTTCACCATGACGATGACGGGCGCCGAAGGCCCGACCGAGATGCGCTACGTCGACAAGACGCTGTACATGAAGGTGCCCGCGAGCGAGGCGGCGCTCGGCAACGGCAAGGCGTGGCTGAAGATCTCGCCGGACGCCACGGACCCGCTTTCGCAGGCGTTCAGCAAGGCGATGTCGCAGGCGTCGGACCAGGGTGACCCGTCGCGGGTGCTGGACCAGGTCGCCAAGACCGGCCGGATCGTCAGCTCCGACCAGACGCAGCTGAACGGCGAGCAGGTCAACCACTACGTGGTGGAGCTGGACGTCGACAAGGCCGTCGACCAGTTCACCGGCCAGCTGCCGGCCGAGGTCAAGGCGAAGATGACCGAGCAGCTCAAGGGCAAGAACATCAAGATCCCGGCCGAGCTGTGGATCAACAAGGACCAGCTGCCCGTGCAGGTCACCATGGACCAGGGCCCGATGATGCAGGCGCTGGGCGCCGGTGCCGCCGGCTCGAGCAAGACGACCGTCAAGTACAGCGACTGGGGCTCCCCGGTCGACGTGACCGCCCCGCCGGCCGACCAGGTCGGGGACTTCAGCGAGATCGCGAAGAAGCTGGGTCACTGACCCAGTCCCAGTGGCAGTGGGTCCCCCGAACGGGTTCGGGGGACCCACTGTGCTTTTGTAGGGTCTCTTTCCGCCGGTCAGGACGGGGTTCCCGGATGCGCAGGACGGCCTTGGCCCTCGGTGCCGTGCTCACCGTGACCCTCACCGGCGCGTGCTCCGATGACACGACCGGCTCGGCGCCGCTGTTCTCCGACGCCCGCTCGCTGGCCGACGCGGCCTCGGCCGCCACCGTCGCCGGGCACTCCGCGAAGTTCACCACCGACGTCGCGGCGGGGACTCTCGTGTCGCACGGGCAGGGCCAGGCGAAGTTCGCGGCGGACGGGACCTCGCTGGTGATGACCACCGACTACATCGGCGAGCCGCTGGAACTGCGGCTGGTGGCGAGGCAGCTGTACGCGAAGGTCCCGGACGGCTCGCGCGACCAGGTCACGGACGGGAAGCCGTGGGTGAAGGTGTCCCCCGACGGCAGCGACCCGTTCTCCCAGGTGCTCGGCGGCAGCCTCGCGCAGCTGGCCGAGCAGAACGACCCGGCGCGCACGCTCGCGCAGGTCCGCACGGCGGGGACCCTCAAGTCCGGCGAGCGGACCCAGCTCGACGGCACCGGCGCCGAGCACTACCGCGTGGACGTCGACCTGGCGAAGCTCGGCTCGGAGCTGCCCGCCGGACTGCCGCCGGGCACGGTGACACCCGGTACGAAAGTCCCCCTCGACCTGTGGCTCGACGCGGCGGACCGGCCGCTGCAGCTGGTGCTGGACCTGTCGCCGATCCTCAGCGGGTCCGACGGCGCCCGGATCACCGCGCGCTACAGCGGCTGGGGCTCACCCGTGGACGTCCAGGCCCCCGCCGCCGATCAGGTAGGCGCGCTCGTCGGCGGCTGACCGAACGCCCCAATGTGGCGTTCGGTGCGTCCAACGCACCCAATGTGGCGTTCGGTGCGTCCAACGCACCCAATGTGGCGTTCGGTGCGTCCAACGCAACCAACGCCACATTGGGGCGTTTCAGGCCGACGCTGGGAACGGGGTTACAGCAGCTCCAGGAAGAACGGCAGCTCCTGCGGCGCGTACCAGGCCAGCTCGTGGTCCTCCGCGTCGCCGAGGGTGAACTCGGCGTCCTCGTCGCCGAGGTCGGCGGCGTCGATCACGTCGGCGGCCGCGGCGACGGCCTCCGCGGCCTCCGGCGCGTCCACGTGGAAGGCAGCGATCTGCGACAGCGGCACCGGGCCGTCGAGGCGCACCACGGGCGCGTCCAGGTCCGAGCGCAGCGTCACGTTGTCGATGTCGGCCGACACGACGACGCGGCGCGGCTCCGACTTCTCCTCCGCCGCAATGAGACGGATCGACGCGCGCGCCGCGTCGAGGAGCGCGGCGTACTCCAGCTCTTCGTCGGAGCCGCTGACGTACGCCTCGCGCAGCGCCGGCGTCAGCGCGAATCCCGTGCCGCTGCGGGCGCGGAACTCGCCGTTCGCTTCGAGGTCACGGAGCATCGCGATCGTCGCGGGGAGATAGACCCTCACCAGTGCGCACCCTTCAGTTCTTCCAGCGCTTCCTCGATCATCCCGCCGAGCAGCCCGACGTCGAACACGGCCTTGCGGTCGCCGTTGAGTCCGAAGTAGACACCGCCGTGGTAGGAGGTGACCCCGATCGCCAGCGCCTGGGTGCGCATCAGCGGCATCACGGGGAACATCTCCACCAGTCTCGCCTCCCCCGCGTACATCGGCACCTGCGGCCCCGGCGAGTTGGTGACCATCACGTTGAAGATGCGCCCGGACAGCGAACCCGCGGCCCGCGCGCCGAGCGAGTGCAGCGTCGCCGGCGCGAACCCGCCGACCTTCAGCAGCCCGCGCGCGGCCACCGAGCGGCCGGACTCCAGGTGCTCGGTGATCGCGTGCCCGATGTGCTGCAGCCGCAGCACGGCGTTGGGCTCGCCCACCGGCAGGTCGATCAGGAAGGCCGCCACCTGGTTGCCGACCAGCGCCGGGGTGGAGAACTCGGCCGTTTCGGCGTCGCGGACGGCCATCGGCACCAGCGCTCGGACGGTGGCCGTCGGAGTCAGGCTCGAACCGCGCGAGAGCAGCCACTCGCGCAGCGCGCCGGTGATGGCGGCGAGGACCACGTCGTTCACCGTGCCGCCGTGCTCGGCGCGGACCTTGCGGAAGTCCTCCAGCCGCGTGCGCACCACGGAGAACAGCCGGCCGCCGGACACGCGCACGTTCAGCGGCCCGGAAGGCGCCGGGCTCACCACCGTGCGCAGCGTCGACGCGACGCCACCGAGGGTTTCGGCCACCTTGCCCAGCGTCGCGACGGCGTCGTCCGCGGCTGATCGCACGTTCTCCACCAGCTCGGTCGGGCGCTGCACGGTCTCGGTGACGGCGTCGAACACCAGCTGCGCCCGGCTCGGCTCGCGCCGTGGCGTCCAGGTGTCCTCGAACGGCTCAGGCGCCGCCGGGCGCGCGTCCAGGATGAGCTGGCCGAGGTCGATGGTGCCGACGCCGTCCACAACGGACTGGTGCGTCTTCGTCACCAGTGCCACGCGGTCGCCGGCCAGCCCCTCGACGAAGTACGCCTCCCACAGCGGCCGCTCGGGCGCCAGCCGTCGCGACATCAGGCGCGCGACCAGGTCGAACAGCTGCTCGTCGGTGCCCGGCTGCGGCAGCGCGGAGCGCCGGACGTGGTAGTTGAGGTCGAAGTCGGTGTCGTCCACCCACACCGGGCGCGCGAGGTGGCCGGGCACCGTCAGCACCCGCTGGCGGTAACGCGGCAGGAACGCCAGGCGCGCGCCGATCAGGTCCAGCAGCTGCCCGTAGTCGAAACCGGTGCGCGGCCGTTCGAAGATCGCCACGCTGCCGACGTGCATCGGGGTCGCGTGGTCCTCGACGTACAGGAAGGAGGCGTCCAGCGCGGACAGGCGGTCGGGCATGAGCCGATCCTTACACAGTGCGAGACTTGCCCGCGTGGGTGATGACGAGGCGGTTTCGCCGAAAGACCGGTTCCTGACCGTGTACGGGCGCAAGCCGGTGCTGGAGGCGCTGGCGGACACCGGTCTCGAAGTGGACAAGGTGATCCTCGCCGACACCGCGCGCGGCCCGGGGGCCACGGAGATCCAGCGGGCCGCGAAGGCGGCCGGGGTGCCGGTCCAGCGCGCGAGCGCGCACCGGGTGAAAGTGCTGGCGGGCAACGGAAAACAGGACCAGGGTGTGCTCGCCGACGTCGTCGCGCCGCGGATGCGCTCACTCGCCGCCGCGCTGGAAGACCGCCGCCCGCCCGCCCGGGTGCTGCTGCTCGACGGCATCACCACCCCCGCGAACGTCGGGATGATCCTCCGCACGGCCACCGCGGCCGGGCTGGAGGGCGTGGTCGTGGCGCGGCGGGGCGTCGCGGCGCTGGACCCGCTGGTGGTCAAGGCTTCGGCGGGCGTCGCGTTCCGCGCTCCGGTGCTGCGTTGCGGCAGTGCGCGCGAGGCGGCCGAGCTGCTGACCGAAGCGGGGTACAGCCTGTACGCGCTGGGCGCGTCCGCGAAGACGACGCTGTACGACGCCGACCTGCCTCAGCGCGCGGCCTTCGTCCTGGGCGCCGAGACCGCGGGCGTCGGCCAGGAGGTCGGCGAACTGGTGACGGAATGGCTGTCCATCCCGATGCCCGGCGACGTCGAGTCCCTGAACGTCTCGGCGGCGGCCGCCGTGCTGTCGTTCGAGCTGGTCCGGCGCGCCGTCAGCTGAACAGGGCGGCCAGTTCGCCGAGGGTGGCGGGCACGCTGACGTGGTGGACGCCGACCAGCCCGGCGTCGGCGGCGCCCTTGACGTTGCGCACGGCGTCGTCCACGAAAACACAGGTCGCGGCGGACAGCCCGAGCCGCTCGGCCGCGATGAGGTAGATCTCGCGGTCCGGCTTGGCGACGCCGACCTCACCGGAGAAGACGATGGCGTCGAAGTACTCGGCCAGCTCTTCCTTCACCCCGGGACCGGCGCCGGGCGCGTTGGACACGAGCGCGGTGCGCGTGCCGCGGGCCCGGGCGGCGCGGAGGTAGTCGTAGAGCAGGTGCGCGTCGGGGTCGGTCAGGACACCCGCGTAGTCGACCAGCAACCCTTTGAGCACCCGGCCCACCCTAGCCTCGGCCCGCGGTAACACAGCCCGCGGACCGGTGGGCGGGCTTCTGCGGTTTTCCCCGGATCAGGCGCAGTCTGTCCCGTTTTCCGGCTCCCCTGGCCACTACTGGCGACGGATCGTCCGAGGTTTCGGGGAGGAACACATGACGATCGACCACCGCATCAGCACCCTGGCGCCGTTCGAGCCGACGCCACGGCCACGCCCGGTCCGCAGCCGGCGCGGGGACCGGCCAGAGCGCGACCTGCCACCATCGGACCGGCAGCTCACGACGTTGCTGGCCCCGCCCGGCGAGCACCACCTGGCACAGCGGCTCAACACGATCCTCGAGGTGCTGGGCGGCCGGCGCTCCGCCGCGCAGATCGAGCAACTGGTCGACCCGGCGCTGTTCGCCCGCCTGATCGCCCATCCCCGCCTGCCCGGCACCCGCCACCGCATCGGCCCCCTCCACGTCTGTCATCCGACGGACACCGCGGTCGAAGCCTGCGCCACCATCCGCAGCGGCCCACGGGTGCTCGCGCTGGCGGCCCGCTTCCAGCGGACGCGGTCGGGCTGGGTGTGCACGCGCTTCCACCTGCTCGCACCACGAACCGGCCCGATGCGGGCGGTCCAGCCCGCCCAACCGGTACGGCGGCTGGCCGCTTGAGCAGGCCAACGGCCCGGCCGGTCGTTCGCCTGCGGCCGGGCGCGGGCGACCGGGCGCCACCAGCAGGACCGCCCGTTGCCGGAGTCGGTGATGGACGCCGAAGTGGTGGCTGGCTTAGTGATGGCTGGCAGAGTGGCGGACGGCAGAGTGCAAAAGCTCGGCCACAACCGAGCCGCGCCACTGCCGGGTCCCGCTCGGGTCCGCGTTCACCACCGCCCCATCCCGCGCTCCGGCTCCGCGGCAATCAGGACAGCCGACCTGAAAGCCCGGTCAGCTGGTCGAAACCGGCAGCGTCGCGAGGCCGCGCAAGGTGGTCATCGGGCCCCAGGACGGGGTGCCGGCGAGGCGCAGCGAGGGGATGCGACGCGCGAGCGTGCGCAAAACGATCCGGCCTTCCAGCCGGGCGAGCGGCGCGCCGAGGCAGAAGTGGATGCCCTGGCCGAACGCGAGGTGCCGGCCGGGCTCGCGGGACGGGTCGAAGCGATCCGGGTCCGCGTGCCCGGCGGGATCGCGGTTGGCCGCGCCGATCAGGACGATCGCCTGTGTGCCCGCAGACACGGCGAAGCCGCCGACAGACGTGTCACGCAAGGCGGTCCGCGAAGTGAGCTGCACCGGGGAGTCGTAGCGCAGCACCTCTTCGACCGCCGGCTCCGCCAGCGCGCCGCCGGGGCCCAGTGTCCCAAGCCCGGCGGGTTCGCGCAGCAGCGCCAGCACGCCGTTGCCGATCAGGTTGGTGGTGGTCTCGTGCCCGGCGACCAGTAGCACCGTCAGCGTGACGAGCAGTTCGCCCTCGCTGAGCTTGTCCCCCGCGTCCGACGCCATGACCAGCTCGGACAACAGGTCCTCGCCCGGAGAGCGCCGGCGCTCGGCCGCCAGCTCGCGGAAGTACGCGATGAACTCGCGGCGGGCGCGCGTTGCCGCCGCCCGGTCTTCCTCCGACAGCAGGAATTCCGGGTCGACCGCCCGCGCCATGTCGTGGGACCAGCCGGCGAAACGCTCGCGGTCGGCCAGCGGGACGCCGAGCATCTCGCTGATCACCTCGACCGGAAGCGGCGCCGCGAGCGCGGGCATCAGGTCGGCCTCGCCCGCGTCGAGCAGATCGGTGACCAGCCGGTCGGTGATCGCCTCGATGCGCGGGGCCAGCTGCTCCACGGTGCGCGGCGTGAACGCCTTCGACACCAGCCGCCGCAGGCGGGTGTGGTCCGGCGGGTTCAGGCCGAGGAACGCCCGGACCACCCGCCCGTTCTCGTCCACCGGCTCGTCGACGTCACGCTCGGCCGGGTCCAGCACCTCCGGCTCGGGATGGCCGAACGCCGGGTCGCGCACCAGCTCGGTGGCCTCGGCCAGGCCGCTCACCACGAGCGAGCCCGGCCCCAGCTCGGTGACCGCCGACCGCTCGCGCCACCGCCCGTACAACGGATAGGGATCCGCCTTGTGCGCGGGCGCGAACATCTCCGTGAAAACCTGCGGATCCGCTTGCACGGGCACGGTGGTCACCGGCGTCCCCTCCTCAACCAGTTCACAGACAACCGCGGACCGTCCGATTCGGACGGTCCGCGGTGCCGAGGGTCAGCGACGCGGACCCTTCTTGCCCTTCTTCGCCTGCGCGCGCTCCGCGGCACGACGCTCGCGGCGGGTGTTGCCACCGGCCGCCGCGTCGTCATCGCTCTCGGCACTGTCCGAATGGGACTCGACGCCGCCGCCCTCGGACGGGCCCGACATCGTCAGTCCGGATTGGATACCGCCGCCGATTCCCTTGCCCCGCAAGGCGGACGGCACCGACTCGGTGTCGGTGGCCGGTGCCTGCGGCGGGGTCGGACGCGCGTGCCGGCCGTCGGCCTGACCGTTGCCATCGCCATTGCCGTTGCCGAACGAGGCCGCGGCCGCGGAAGTCGCGGAGGTGACCCCGGCGGGCAGCGACGCGGCGCTTTCGGCCGCGGGCTCCGGCTCGGCGCGCTCGACCTGGAGGTTGAACAGGAAGCCGACGGCCTCCTCCTTCAGCGAGTCGAGCATCGCGCGGAACATGTCGAAGCCCTCGCGCTGGTACTCGATCAGCGGGTCGCGCTGCGCGAGCGCCCGCATGCCGATGCCCTCCTTGAGATAGTCCATCTCGTAGAGGTGCTCACGCCACTTGCGGTCGAGCACGGTCAGCATCACCTGGCGCTCGAGGCGGCGCATCGCGCCCTCTTCGCCGACCAGCTCGTCGATCTCGGCCTCACGCCGGTCGTAGGCGTTGTGCGCGTCCTCGACCAGGGCCTGGCGCAGGCCGTCGGCGTCGAGGTCGCCGTCTTCCTCCATCAGCTCGTCCCAGTTCAGCGCGACCGGGTAGAGCGTCTTCAGCGCGGTCCACAGCTGCTCGTGGTCCCAGTCCTCGGCGTAACCCGAGGCCGTGGCGCCGTCGACGTAGGCGTTCACGACGTCGACCAGCATGTGCTCGATCTGCTCGCGCAGGTCCTCGCCCTCGAGCACGCGGTGGCGCTCGGCGTAGATCACCTTGCGCTGCTCGTTCATCACCTCGTCGTACTTGAGGACGTTCTTGCGGGTCTCCATGTTGAGCTGCTCGACCTGGGTCTGCGCGCTCCGGATCGCCTTGGAGACCATCTTGTGCTCGATCGGCACCTCGTCCGGCAGGCGCATCGTGGTCATCACGCGCTCCACCATCACGGCGTTGAACCGGCGCATGAGGTCGTCGCCGAGCGAGAGGTAGAACCGCGACTCGCCCGGGTCGCCCTGACGACCGGCGCGACCGCGCAGCTGGTTGTCGATGCGGCGCGACTCGTGCCGCTCGGTGCCCAGCACGTACAGGCCGCCGGCCTCGCGGACCTCGTCGGCCTCGTCCTTCGCCGCTTCCTTGATCTCCTCGAGCACCTTCGGCCACTCGGCCTCGTACTCCTCGGAGTTCTCCACCGGGTCCAGGCCGCGCTCACGCAGCTTCTGGTCGGCGATGATGTCCGGGTTGCCGCCCAGCACGATGTCGGTACCGCGGCCGGCCATGTTGGTGGCGACCGTGATCGCGCCCTTCTTGCCGGCCCTGGCGACGATCAGCGCCTCCCGGTCGTGGTGCTTCGCGTTCAGCACCTCGTGCGGGACCTGCAGCTTCAGCAGCAGCTTCGAGAGAAGCTCGGACTTCTCGACGCTGGTGGTGCCGACCAGCACCGGCTGGCCGTTCTCGTACCGTTCGGCGATGTCCTCGGCGACGGCCTCGAACTTGGCCTCCTCGGTCTTGTAGATCAGGTCGGCGCGGTCGTCACGGACCATCGGCCGGTTGGTCGGGATCGGCACCACACCCAGCTTGTAGGTCTGGTGGAACTCCGCCGCCTCGGTCTCGGCGGTACCGGTCATGCCCGCGAGCTTCCCGTACAGCCGGAAGTAGTTCTGCAGGGTGATCGTGGCGAGCGTCTGGTTCTCGGCCTTGATCTCGACCTTTTCCTTGGCCTCGATCGCCTGGTGCATGCCCTCGTTGTAGCGGCGGCCCACCAGGATGCGGCCGGTGAACTCGTCGACGATCATGACCTCGCCGTCGCGGACGATGTAGTCCTTGTCCTTGTGGTACAGCTCCTGCACCTTGAGGGCGTTGTTCAGGTAGCCGACCAGCGGCGTGTTCGCGGCCTCGTACAGGTTCTCGATGCCCAGCTGGTCCTCGACGAACCGGACGCCGGTCTCCGTGACAGCGACCGTGCGCTTCCGGACGTCGACCTCGTAGTGGTACTTCGAGTTGATGAGGTTGGCTTTTTCGGTCCGCTCACGCGTGCCCATGGTGGTGGTGTCGATGCCCTGCATCAGCGGCGCCAGCCGGGCGAACTCCATGTACCACCGCGACGACTGGTCCGCCGGGCCCGAGATGATCAGCGGCGTCCTGGCCTCGTCGATCAGGATCGAGTCGACCTCGTCCACGATCGCGTAGTTGTGCCCACGCTGCACGCACTCGTCGAGCGACCACGTCATGTTGTCGCGCAGGTAGTCGAAGCCGAACTCGTTGTTCGTGCCGTAGGTGATGTCGGCGTTGTACATGCGGTGGCGCTCCTGCGGCGTCTGCTCCGCCAGGATCACCCCGACCTCGAGGCCAAGGAAGCGGTGGATACGGCCCATCCACTCCGAGTCGCGCTTGGCGAGGTAGTCGTTGGTCGTGACGACATGCACGCCCTTGCCGGAAATCGCGTTCAGGTAGGCCGCCAGGACGCAGGTGAGCGTCTTGCCCTCACCGGTCTTCATCTCGGCGACCTGGCCGAGGTGCAGCGCGGCGGCGCCCATCAGCTGGACGTCGAAGGGCCGCTGGGCGAGGACCCGCTTCGAGGCCTCCCGAGCCACGGCGAACGCCTCGGGCAGCAGCTCGTCGAGCGACTCTCCCTTGCCGTTCCGCTCGCGGAACTCGTCGGTCTTGGCCCGCAGCTCGGCGTCCGACAGATCCTTCACGTCGTCTTCGAGGGTGTTGATGTGATCGGCGATGTTGCGCAGCCGCTTAACCATCTTGCCCTCACCCGCGCGGAGCAGGCGGTTCAGCACCATCCGGTCGACCTCACTAGCTGATCTCGATCGCACCCGAGCCGGTCCCGGGCAATCTGGGCACGGCGGCGCCCGAGTGCGTCGCCGTCGTCTGACCCCATCGTAGGGAACACGGCGCGGTCCGTGCACGCACGTGCTCGCCAAAGGACATGAAAAGGCCCGGTGACACCCTACCTTCGACGTGCGGATGGCCCGCACGCGAGCGCGTGCGGGCCATCCGGGACAGGTATTCGGACCGGGCTCAGCCGAGCCGGATCACGCCGTAGTCGAAGCCCTTTCGCCGGTAGACGACACTCGGCCGGCCGGCCTCGGAGTCGTTGAACAGGTAGAAGTCATGGCCGACCAGCTCCATCTCGTAGAGAGCCTGGTCCACCGTCATCGGGTCCGCGTCGTGCTCCTTTTCGCGGACGACGCGGCCGGGCTGGTAGCCCAGTGCCTCGTCTTCCCAGCGCTTCTGCTGGGGTATCTCCCCGGTGCCCGCGAAGCCGTTCGCCATGGGCTCGGCCACTTCGCTCTCGGGGGCGTCCAGCACCGCCGTACCGGCGGCAGGACGGGCGACGGCGTCGGATCCGCCGGCCATCGCCACGGAGGTCGCCTCGGCGACCGACTCCGGGCGGCTGCGTCCGTAGTGCACGCGCCGCCGGTCGTGTGTCCGCCTCAGCCGGTTCTCCAGCTTGGTGACGGCGGAGTCGAGCGCTCCGTAGAAGTCCGCTGCGCACGCTTCAGCGCGTACGGCTGGGCCGCGGCCCTTTCCGGTGATCTCAACGCGCTGGCAGCTCTTGGCCTGCCGGCGGTTGGGCTCATGGAAGAGCTCGACCTCGTAGCGGATGACCTTCTTGTCGTAGCGCTCGAGCCGGGCCAGCTTCTCGCTGACGAGTGCCCGATAGTGCTCGGGCACCTCCACGTTGCGGCCCTTAACGACGATGTCCATACACGACCTCCCTCGCTCAGATGACTGCGAGCTGTTGTGTTCACACGGCGCCGGTACTGCGGGGACGGAGCCCGGATCTGGCGGGCTGAGAAGAACTCGGGAACCGGTCACGACGTCTCGTGGCGGATGCGCGAGCGCGGACTCAGCAGGCCTCCGGCGCCAGGGACATGGGCTGCATACCTCCCTGCCTGCGGGAATTACTGATAGCGGTGCACGTTAGCTTCATCACGCCGCTTGCAACAGCCCCCGAGCCGGGGGATATCCGTACCCGGGAACCCGTTACGGCGCGCAGCGAAACCCCCGTGCCGAGGGCGAAATCCCGTACCGGACGGCCGAGCGCGCGTCGCTCGATTTCACGCGGACGGCCCAATGGCCCGGGACCTCGGAAGCCGAGGGTGACGGCCCCCTCCGCCACAGCCGCCACCCCGGTGGAGTGCTCAGCTGCCGGAGTGATTTGCCGACGAACCCTCATGCCCCGACAACGGCCCGGGACCGCGTCGCGTTCCCGCTTGACATCACTCATGTAGGTGACCCCCGCGTCACCCGGCGGCGAGCAGCGTGAGCACGGCGGCGACGGCGACACCCGAACTTTTCAACGCGGCCACGCACGCGGCCGCCGTGGCCCCGGTCGTGACGATGTCGTCGAGCACCACGACCCGGCACCCCGGCGGCGGCCGCCCATCCGGGACGAACCGCAGCCGCCCGGCCAAATTGGCGACGCGCTCGGCCCGCCCCAGCCCCACGGCGTCACGGGCGCCCTTGAGCTCCAGCGCCGGGGCGACGAACACCTCGGCCCCGACGGCGGCCATCTGCCGCGCGGCCGCCTCGGCGATCCGCAGCATGTGCGGGCCGCCCCGAACCCGTGACGCCGAACGGCGGCTGGGTGCTGGGACCAGGCACAGCGGAGTTGGTGCGAAAGGCAGGGCGGGCGCGAAAGGCAAGGTCGACGCGGCGAGCGCGGGACTCCCGCGGGCAGGACTGAGGCCACCGCCCGGCAACGCCGGCAGGGCGGCAGCGATCGCCTGGCCGAGGAACGGGGCCAGGTCCCGGCGTCCTCGCTCCTTGTACGCGATCAGCATTCGCCTCGCCGCGCCCCGGTGGCGGGCCAGGGCGTACACCGGGGCAAGGCCCGCGAGCAGGGTGCGGATCACCTCCGTGAGTGACCCCCACACCTGCGAACACACCACACAGCACGGGGCACCACGGACACCACAACCGGCGCAGCGGGCCGGGACGAGCAGGTCGAGAACCATGACCCGCAGTGTGCACCCGGGCACCGACAGTTTCCGACGCGCGAAGTGGGCTCGTGAGTGGCTATGACGGTTCTAACCGTCATAGCCACTCACGAGCCCCCAGCATCACCCCGGGTAAAACGGCTCCGCGTCCGGCATCGAGTGAGGCTGGGGACGCCAGACCTCCCCCAGTTCCGTGGCGTTCCACAGACCGCCGGCGTCCGCGACGACGATCGGGCGGCTCGGGGCCGAGGTGACGGCGCGGACGGGGGCTGTGAGGTTCGAGCTGTTGAACGCGTCCATCCGGCGGCCGTCCACCGAGACGCGCTGGACCGGCTGCGAGGTCGAAGATGTCACCACCACCAGCGAGTCCGCGCTCGAGCCCCAGTCGAGGTCCACGACGTCGGACAGGGCGCCCGGCTGGAGGACCCGCGGCTCGCGCAGGGTGACCGTGTCGCCGCTGCGGACGACGGCCGCCACGACGAGCTGGCCGTTCACGATGGCGGCCACGCGGGCGCCGTCGCGGGAGAGGCGCAGGCCGTCGATCTGGCCCATCTGGCCGAGGGCCAGCACGTCGTTCGCGTTCACGCTCTGGCGCAGCCAGTGGCCGGTCGGGTCGAGGACCATGCGGGCGACCGTCGAGCGGTCCACCACCGTCCAGACCTCGCCCGACGGGCCCCCGCCGGTGGGCGCCGGGCGCCAGGTCGGGCGGCTCAGGTCGCCGCCGGAGAGGTCGACGAGCGGCAGGTCGCGGCCCATCTCGCCGATGCGCAGGCGCACCTGGCCGCCGTCGCGGTCCACCACCGCGAGCCGCTTGCCGTCGATGGACTGGGCGGCGTCGACCACGTTGTACGCGCCGTTGCCCGCGGCCCCCGCGACGGGCGCGCCGTCGCCGAGCGAGCGGACGCGGCCACCGGCCGTCATCAGGCCCGTCAGGTCCGAGCTGGGCGACGAAGCGGCGCTGTACGCGGGCACGTCGCTGCTTCGCCAATACTCGTGGTCGCGCACCAGCGGCGTGCCGTCGGCGAGCAGCCGGATGCGAGTGGACGTGACCGTCTGCATCGACAGGACGATCTGCGCGGCGATCAGCGAACGGGTGTCGGGGCTGGCCCCGCCGAGGCCGCTGAGCTGGACCATCAGCGAGCCGTCGTCGTTGTTCTTGACGTTCGTCTCGAGCGTGACCTGGTCGCCGAGCAGGTTCTTCACCGCGCCGGCGAGCCCGGCCGACGGGCCCTGCAGGATCAGGTCCATCACGCGTCCCGGCAGGCCCGACTGGGGCTTCGCCGCGACGTAACGCAGGTCGGGCACGAAGGTCCCCGAGTCCGGCGAGTAGAAGCTCACCGCGACGCGGTTGTAGTTGGCGTCGAAGTCGTCGTCGGTCACCAGCAGCGCCGACGGCGGGGTGGAGATCCGCCACTGCCCGTCCGCCTGCCTGCGGACCTCGACCTTCTGCTCCGTCGGCCCGGAGCCGGGGATGAACGCGCTGTCCGCGCTCATCGTGCCGAGCACGGACCCGCGCAGCACCACCTCGCGCACGTTCGGGTCCGGCGCGGGCCCGGTGGACGGCGGGGCCGCCTGGGTGTCGAAGTTGGTGCCGAAGATGTTGTCGATGATCGTCATCGCGCGGCTGGGCTTCCAGGCGCTGCGCTGCTGGTCGTCGAGGTACGCCCGGGCGGCCGCGTTGCTCGACCTCGGGTCGCCGCCGGCGAGCACGAAGTTCCGCACCAGCGTCAGCGGGTCGATGTCCTTGGGCGGCTCCGGCGCGTCGTTGCCCTGCGGCACGGGGCGGTCGTCGGAGACGGCGACGGGCTGGGACTCGAGCGGGACATTCGCGCAGCCGGCCACGACCAGCACGCAGAGCAGGGCGAGCAGAGCGCGTTTCACCGGCCGGCCTCCTCACGGTCGGCGCCGGAGTCGGCCAGGATCGCGTCGGGCGCGGGCTGGACCTCCAGCACCGCGGGCAGCACCGGCACGGGCGGCACGTAGTCCGGCGGGGGCAGCGGCAGCGGGCTCTCACTGGCCACGACCGGCACGTCCTGCCGGCGTGGCAGCAGCAGGCGGAAACAGGCGCCCTGGCCGGGTTCGCCCCACGCCTGGAGCTCACCGCCGTGCAGGCGGGCGTCCTCCTGGCTGATCGCCAGGCCGAGCCCGGTGCCGCCAGTGCGCCGGTTGCGTGACGGGTCGGCCCGCCAGAAGCGGTTGAACACCAGGCCGGCCTCGCCGGCGCGCAGGCCGACACCGTGGTCCCGGACAGTGATGGCCACCGCCGTCTCGTTCACCCCGACCGTCAGCACCACCGGCTTCCCCTCGCTGTGGTCGACGGCGTTGGCCAGCAGGTTGCGCAGGATGCGCTCCACCCGCCGCGCGTCGACCTCGGCCGCGGCGTCCTCGTCCTCGGGCAGCACCAGCTCGACCGAGCTGCCCGCCGTGCCCGCGATCACGCGGACCTGCTCGACGGCGCGGGTGGCGATCGGCCGGACGTCGATCAGCTCGGCCGACAGCTCCTCGACCCCGGCGTCGAGGCGGCTGATCTCCAGCAGGTCGCCGAGCAGCGCCTCGAACCGGTCCAGCTCGTCCACCAGCAACTCCGTGGAGCGTGCGAGGCCGGCCGGGAACTGCTCACGCGAGGCGTGCAGCACGTCGGCGGCCATCCGGACGGTGGTCAACGGGGTGCGCAGCTCGTGCGAGACGTCGGAGGTGAACCGGCGCTGCAGGCCGCCGAACTCTTCGAGCTGGCGGATCTGGCGCTGGATGCTCGCGGCCATGCCGTTGTAGGACACGGCGAGCTTCGCCAGGTCGTCCTCGCCGACCGCGGCGAGCCGCTGGTCGAGGTCACCGCCCGCGAACTGCTCGGCCGCCGCGGCGGCCTCCCGGACCGGCCGCACCACCTGCCGGACCACCAGGTTCGTGATGCCGGCGAGCAGGATCAGCAGCACCAGGCCGCCGACAAGCAGTGTGTTCTGCACGGTCGAGACGGTGTTCTGCTCGCTCGTCAGCGGGAACAGCAAGTACAGCTGCAGCGGGCTGGCCACCGAGCTGAGTGGCGTGCCGACGATCAGGTAGGTCGTGCGCCCGCCGTTCGTGGAGACGGTGTGCTCCAGCCGGGCCAGGTGGTTGCCCTCCACGAACTGGCGCAGCCCCACCGGCACGTAGTTGAACGGCCCGGCGTACACCGGGTCCGCGTCGGCCTGGCCGGCGTCGGACTGGTCGCGCCCGACGCTGGCCAGCACCGGCTCGAACGTGCCCGCCGTGGAGCCCGCGGGCGAGGCGGACGTGGTGGAGATCTTCTTGAGCGCGTTCTCCAGCCGCGTGTGCAGCGCGTCGGCCGACTCGCCGCCGACACCCACCAGCTCGCGCGCGGCCGTGTCGGCCAGTGCCTGGGCCTGCTCGACCGCCGCGTGCCGCTTGGTGTCCAGCAGCCGCTCGGTGATCTGGTTCTGCAGCACCATGCCCAGCACGAACACCACGGCCGACGACAGCGCGAGCGTCGAGATCGTGACGCGGAACTGCAGCGAGTGGCGCCACAGGTCGTTGAGCCCCACCGCCCGGCGGCGCACGGAAACCACGACGCGCCGGACCAGGCGTGCCGTGGCGCGGGCGGAGGCACGCAGCCGTCCCGCCTTCGGGGCACGCGGGGTGCCCGGTTCCGGTGGTTCGGCGCCGGCTTCCGCCGTCATCGCCCGATCACGGCGGGCCGGCCTTGTAACCGACGCCGCGCACCGTCAACACCACCTCGGGGTGCTCCGGGTCCTTCTCGACCTTCGACCGCAGGCGCTGGACGTGCACGTTGACCAGCCGGGTGTCGGCCGCGTGCCGGTAGCCCCAGACCTGCTCCAGCAGCACCTCGCGGGTGAACACCTGGCGCGGCTTGCGGGCCAGCGCCACCAGCAGGTCGAACTCCAGCGGCGTGAGCGGGATGGCCTTGCCCTCGCGGGTGACCTCGTGGCCGGGCACGTCGATGGCCAGGTCGCCGATGGTCAGCGACTCGGCCGGCTCGGCCTCGGTGCGGCGCATCCGGGCGCGGACCCGGGCGACCAGCTCCTTCGGCTTGAACGGCTTGACCACGTAGTCGTCGGCGCCGGACTCCAGGCCCAGCACGATGTCCACGGTGTCGCTCTTGGCGGTCAGCATGACGATGGGCACGCCGGACTCCGCGCGGATCGCCTTGCAGACGTCGATGCCGTTCATCCCGGGCAGCATGAGGTCGAGCAGGACGAGGTCCGGCTTCAGCTCCCGCAGCGCCGGAAGAGCCCTTGAACCGTCCGCGACCACCGCGGTGTCGAACCCCTCGCCGCGGAGCACGATGGTGAGCATCTCCGCGAGCGCGGGGTCGTCGTCGACCACCAAGACACGTGCCTTCATGAGCACATGTTCGCACTAGTTCACCTGGGCCCGGGCACGACCCGCGCGTTTGACCACCAGAAAGATCAAGATCGGGGCACCCCGTTGCTCCATCCGGACGCGTGCGGCGCACCGGTGGACGGCCCCTGAAGGCCACCTTCAGGGCATACAGGTCCCTGAAGGTGGCCTTCAGGGACTCGCCAACGGACTTTGCGACGGAAGGTTCAGGCGACGTCCTCGACACCGGCCACGGCGGGCACCGGCGCGTCGACGTAGACCACGCCGTCGGTGACGACCACCGTGTAGGTGCGCACGGGGTTCTTCGCGGGCAGGCAGCTCGGCATGCCCGTGCGGAGGTCGAACAGCGCGGCGTGCAGCGGGCACTCCACGAAGCAGCCTTCGAGCCAGCCGTCGGCCAGCGACGCGTCCTGGTGGGTGCAGGTGTCGTCGATGGCGTAGAAGCCGGCTTCGGTGTGGAAGATCGAGATCGGGACGGGACCGTCGAGGCGGAGCGCTTCGCCTTCGGGCAGGTCGGCGGCGGCGCAGGCGCGGATCATCAGGGGCCTCCGGGAACGGGTCACGGGAACCGAAGACGGTTCGGAACTTTGTTGCGCATTGCGAGACATGACGTGCTGTGCGCAACAATCCTGGTCACGCACCCCCGTCGTCAAGGGATTCGCCCGCTCAGCCGAACAGATCCACACCGAGCGGTTAGTGTTGCGCCATGCGGAACCAGGACTCGGGCAACGCAACGGGAAGCCAGGTAAGTCAAGTTCAGTCGGTCGACCGCGCGATCAACGTGCTGGAACTGCTGGCGCGCAACGGCGAGTCGGGCATCACCGAGATCGCCGGCGAGCTGGGGGTGCACAAGTCGACCGCGTCCCGGCTGCTCAGTGTCCTGGAGTCGCACGGCCTGGTCGAGCAGCTGGGCGAACGCGGCAAGTACGCGATCGGCTTCGGCATCGTCCGCCTGGCGGGCGCGGCCACCGGCCGGATGGACATCGCGAAGCTCGGCCGGCAGACCTGCCAGTCGCTCGCGGAGGAGCTCGGCGAGACGGTGAACATCGCGATCGCCGACGACGGCGTGGCCATCAACATCAGCCAGGCCCGCGGCGCGGCCGCCATCACCACCCAGAACTGGACGGGCCAGCGGACCCCGCTGCACGCGACGTCCAGCGGCAAGGTCCTGCTGGCGTACATGGGCGACCAGGACCGCAAGCGCGTGCTGGACCTCGACCTGGAGCCGTACACCCCGCGCACCACGGTGGACGCCGAGGAGCTGGAGCACGAGCTGGAGCGCGTCGCCGAAGACGGTTACGCGGCCTGCTTCGAGGAGTTCGAACTCGGCATGCACGCGGTCGCGGTGCCGATCCACGGACCCGGCGGCGAGGTCGTCGCGGCGATGAGCGCGTCCGGGCCGTCTTATCGGCTTTCGAAGCAGCGCATACGACAGATTGTCCGGCCGATGTCCGAAGCGGCGCAAGAACTTTCGGCCCAGCTCGGCTACTTCGCGATCTGACACGGCCCCATCGCGTTACCGCCGCATTACGCGCGCCACCAGCCTGAGGGCAAGTGCGAAAACCGCTTCCTCGCGCGGTCTTGACAGCGTGCCCGCGATCCCGCACTTTGTTGCAGAAGACGGAACACTATCCCCCATCCGCAACCTGCCCCGCGCCCGGCGGGTCGTTCGGCATGCCTGTCTCACCCCGAGCCGGCGCGTCCGCCGAGGACGCCCCGGCAGGCAGGAGGTACCCGCGATGGCAGCCCGACCGCGAGTGGTCGTCATCGGCGCCGGCCTCGCCGGCTGCGCGCTGGCCGACGAGCTGACCGAGCGCGGCTGGACCGAGGTCACCGTGCTGGAGCAGGGCAGCCTCTTCACCACCTGCGGGTCCACCTCGCACTCGCCGGGGCTGGTGTTCCAGACCGGTGCGGACCGCACGCTGACGGAGTTCGCCAAGTACACCGTCGCGAAGTACAGCTCGCTCACGCTGGCGGGCAAGTGGTGCTTCCAGCCCGTCGGCGGCCTGGAGGTGGCGGCCACGCCGGAGCGGCTCGCGGACCTGAAGCGGCGGCACGGCTGGGCCACGGCGTCCGGTGTGCGGAGCTACCTGCGCGAACCGGGCGAATGCGCCGAGCTGCACCCGCTGCTCGACCCGGCGAAGGTGCTCGGCGGCCTCCACATCCCCGGCGACGGCCTGGCGAAGCCGCTGCGCGCGGCCGAGGCGCAGGCCCGCCGCGCACGCGACCGCGGGGCGAAGTTCCTTTCCGGCCAACGGGTGACGGGCATCGAGCGCCACGCCGGACGGGTCACCGGCGTGGTCACCGAGACCGATCGCTTCCGCGCCGACGTGGTGGTCTCGTGCGCCGGCTCGTGGGCACCGCTGGTCGGACGGCTGGTGGACCTCGCCGTGCCGCTGGTGCCGATGGCGCACCAGTACGCCCGCACCACGCCGCTGCCCGTGCTGGCCGGCGACAACGACGACTTCACCGAGGCGGGCAAACCGATCCTGCGCCACCAGGACGCCGGCCTGTACTTCCGCGAGCATGTCGACCGCCTCGGCATCGGCGCCTACGGGCACCGGGCGATGCCGGTCGACCCCGCGGACCTCGGGCCGCGCGGCGCCGCGGTGTCGCCGGCGCCCGCCTTCACACCGGCCGACTTCGAGGACTCGTGGGCCGCGGCCGTGGACCTGCTGCCGGTGCTGGGCGAGGCCAAGGTGGAAGACGGCGTTCACGGCCTGTTCCCCGTCACCCCGGACGGTTTGCCGCTGCTCGGCGAGCACCCGGACCTCGACGGCTTCTGGGTGGCCGAAGCCGCGGCGGTCACGCACTCCGCGGGCGTCGCCAGGGAGATGGCGCGCTGGCTCGTCGACGGACAGCCGCAGCTCGACCTGCACGCGAGCGACCTCGCGCGGTTCGAACAGGTGCAGCTGGCGCCGGACCACGTGCACGAGCGCAGCCGCCGCAGCTTCGTGGAGGTCTACGACATCGTCCATCCGCTGCAGCCGGTGAAGGAGCCGCGGCCACTGCGCACGTCGCCGTTCTACGAGCGGCACGCCGGGCTGGGCGCGTACTTCCTGGAGTCCGGCGGCTGGGAGCGGCCGCAGTGGTTCGCCGCGAACGAGAACCTGCCGGAGGTGGCGCAGGTGCCGGCGCGGGACGGCTGGGCCGCCCGGTACTGGTCCCCGGTCGGCGGCGCCGAGGCACTGGTGGCGCGCAAGCGGGTGGCGATGTTCGACCTGACGTCGTTGAAACGGCTGGAGGTGACCGGCCCCGGCGCGTTGCCGTTCCTGCAGGCGATGACCACGAACCAGCTGGACAAGGCGCCCGGCACGGTGACGTACACGCTGCTGCTGGGCGAGCACGGCGGCGTGCGCAGCGACCTCACCGTCGCGCGGCTCGGCGCCGAGCGGTTCCAGGTGGGGGTGAACGGGAACCTCGACGTCGACTGGCTGCGCCGCCACCTGCCCGGCGACGGCGCGGTGCAGGTCCACGAGACCACCGCGGGCACGTGCTGCGTCGGCCTGTGGGGCCCGCTCGCGCGGCAGGTCCTGCAGCCACTGTCCACAACGGACTTCTCGCACGCCGGGATGGGCTACTTCCGGGCCCGGCGCGCGTATGTCGGCAACGTCCCGGTGGTCGCGCTGCGACTGTCCTCTGTGGGCGAACTGGGCTGGGAGCTGTACACCACCGCGGACCTCGGCCGCCGGCTGTGGGACACGCTGTGGGAGGCCGGGGAGCCGCACGGGATCATCGCCGCCGGGCGCGAGGCGGTCTCGAGCATGCGGCTGGAGAAGGGCTACCGCGCGTGGGGCACGGACGTCACCGCCGAACACGACCCGTTCGAGGCCGGGCTGGGCTTCGCGGTGCGGATGGACAAGGGCTACTTCCTCGGCCGTGACGCGCTGCGAGACCGATCCGAGGCGACAGTGAGCCGGAAGCTGACCTGCCTGACCGTCGACGATCCGCACGCCGTGGTGCTGGGCAAGGAACCCGTGTACGCCGAGGGCCGGCCCGCGGGTTACGTCACCAGCGCCGCGTACGGGTACACGGTCGGCAAGAACATCGCGTACGCCTGGCTTCCGGTGGAGTACACGAGGCCCGGGACGCCCGTGGAGATCGAGTACTTCGGCACGAAAGTCCCCGCCGTGGTGGCCGTCGAGCCGCAGTTCGACGTGGGCATGACCCGGTTGAGGAGCGCCTCGTGACGCACTACGACGTGATCGTGGCCGGGCTCGGCGGCATGGGCAGCGCCGCGGCGTACCGGCTGGCGCGACGGGGACAGCGGGTGCTCGGCCTCGACCAGTTCGCCCCCGTGCACAACCTCGGCTCCAGCCACGGCGGCTCGCGGATCACGCGTCAGGCCTACCTCGAAGGCCCGGACTACGTGCCGCTGCTGCTGCGCGCGCACGAGCTGTGGGACGAAATCGAGCGCGACACCGGGCGGGACATCTTCACCCGCTGCGGCGGGCTGATGGTCGGGGCGCCGGACTCGCAGACGGTCGCGGGCAGCCGGCTGTCGGCGGAGAAGTTCGACATCCCGCACGAGTTGCTCGACGCCGCCGACATTCGCCGCCGCTTCCCGACAATGGCCCCGCTCGACGACGAAGTGGCGCTGTACGAGCCGGGCGCCGGCTTCGTCTCGCCCGAAGGCAGCGTCGCGGCGCACTTGCAGCTCGCGGCCCGCTTCGGCGCGGAGCTGCACCACGAAGAGCAGGTGTTCACGTGGAGCACCTCGGAAACCGGTGTACGCGTCGGCACGGAGTCGAGCTATTACACGGCTTCGCGGCTCGTGCTCTGCCCGGGCGCGTGGGCGCCGTCGCTGCTCTCGGGGCTCGGCGTGGAGTTCGAGGTGCAGCGTCAGGTGCAGTACTGGTTCACGCCCTCGGGCGACGCGTCGGCATACGCGCCTTCGCGGCAACCGGTCTACCTCTGGGAGACGGACGAGGACACGCAGTTCTACGGCTTCCCGGCGAGCCCCGGCCAGGGCGTGAAGGTGGCTTCGCACCTGGGCGGGACGCCGTGCACGCCCGAGACGATCGACCGCCGGGTGGACGAAACCGAGGTCCGCCGGATGGCCGACCTCGCCGGCTCCCGCCTCCCGACGCTGCCGGGCGAGTTCCGCCGCGCGGCGACCTGCCTGTACACGAACACGCCCGACGAGCACTTCGTCATCGCCCCGCACCCGGAGCACCCGCGCGCCGTCGTGGCGTGCGGATTCTCGGGCCACGGCTTCAAGTTCACCCCGGTGGTCGGCGAAATCCTGGCCGACCTCGTCCTCGACGGGACGACGGAGCACCCGGTCGCGCTGTTCGACCCGGCGCGGTTCCGGGGTTAGGCGAGCAGGGACTTCGCCAGCGTCGGCAGGTCCACCCCGGCGACGCCGTCGAGGACGTGCCACGGCGCGAGCCAGCCGGCCGCGGCCAGCTCGTCGTACACGGCGGCGCAGCGTTGCTGCAGGGCGTCGTCGGACTCGAAGGCGTCGCGCGCGCGGTCGGCCTCCGTCGCGGCGCGGCGGACCGCGCGTTCGGCGGCGACTTCGGGGGCCACGCGCAGCAGCAGGTGCGCGTCCGGGCGCGGCAGCGCGAACCGGCCGACCTCCAGGTCCCACACCCACTGCACCACTTCGCCGTCCGCAGACTGGCGCAGGCGCGCGGCGGCGTACGCGGCGTTCGAGGCGACGTAACGGTCGAGCAGCACCACGTCGTGCTCCGCCTGCAACGCCCGGATCTCGTCGGCGGCGCCGCTGCGGTCCAGCGCGTAGAGCATGGCCATGCCGTACACCGAGTCGGCGAGGTCGCCGTGGCCTCGATGCAGGGCCTCACGTACGAGGTCGGCGTGGACGCTGCGGCCGTAACGCGGGAAGGCGAGAGTCGCGACGCTCGCCCCGTCCTCGCCAAGGGCAGCGGTGAGCCCGTCCGCCAGGGTGCGCTTGCCCGCACCGTCCAGACCTTCGATCACGACCAGTCGCCCCACACCGTCCAGCCTACTGTGCCGTTCGTTGCTAATCCGACGGCAGCCACGGCGGAAACGGGTTTCGACGAGCAGTTCGGCTGCAGCCCGTGTCCGCCTGCTTTCGGTCGGATTAGCAACGGGACGGGCTTGGCCGGCCGTTCCCGACCGGACCCGACCGGACCCGGCTTGATCCGGAGGTGGTCGACCGGCGGCCCGGCGGGAGGGACGGCACCGCCGGGCCGGCCGGTCCGTCTAGGCGGCCTCTCGGCGCGCGTACAGCAGGTAACCGGCGCCGCTCGCCAGCAGCAGGCCGGCGAGGATGACCAGCGCGATCCACGCGTCGTCGTGGCTGGGGGGAGGCTGGCCGCTGCTGTCTCCGTCGCGGGGCAGGACGTTGCTCACGAGGCTGTAGCTGTCCGCGGCCGAGGTGCCCGTCAGCCTGTCGGCGTCCTGGCCGGAGACCGTGCGCCGATAGTCGGTGAGCGTGGCGCGGCCGGCGCGGGGCCCGCGCATCAGCAGGGCGCCGGACGACAACGCGAGGCCCGCGGCCGCGGTGCGTGCCGCGGCGAGGTCGGCGTTGCTGACGCCGGCGGGCTGCGCCGCGCCCGCGCCCGGTGCCGTCGTCAGCAACGCCAAGCCCGCGAGCACCAGGAGCACCAGGAGGCGGCGGCTCATCGGGCTGTCCCGGTGAGTGTGCGCGTCCAGGTGAAGCCGGGTGCTCTCCGACCGGGGGCGGCCGCGTCCTGATAGGACGTCGGAACGGCCACCGCGGCCGGCCGCGACGTGCCGCGAACAGCACCAGCGAAACGAACCCGCATCGACATCACCGCCACGGACCCCTTTCGCCGCAAGTCACGAACCACCGGCCATCGGTCGTCACAACGGTGAACAGTGCCGTGACCGAGAGCAAGGTGCTCTTCCGGTGATCGGGGTGTTCCGGGGTTGTTGTGGAACACGGAACGGGCACCCTTCCGTGGCCAACCACCCCAAACGGGGGTCGGACCGACTACCGTGCGCTGCTAACGTGAACGTTCCGCGGTGTTCACGCCCAGCGCAGACACTGGTCGGGTGAAGGGACAAGCGGTGGTGAAAGACAGGGAAGGTCCACTGATCATCGAACCTGCCCGGCGGGGCGCGAACGACCTGCCGACCGAGCTGGCCGACGCGCTGCGGACCGGTGAATTCCACCAGGTGCTGCGGCTCGCCATCGGCCACCGCGGCCTGTCACTGGCCCGGCTGCGGGCCCACCTGGCACTACGGGGTGTCCAAATCGGACAGTCGACGCTGAGCTACTGGCAGCGTGGGCTGCGGCAGCCGGAGGTGCCCAAGGCGCTGCCGGCCGTCCGCGCGCTGGAGTCGGTGCTGCAGCTGCCCGCCGACTCGCTCGTGGTGCTGATCGGCCCGCGCTCGGCGCGCCCGCGCGGGCACCAGGCCGCGGTGTCCTTCTACGACCTGCGCTCGGGCGACGTCGGCTCGATCGTCGACAAGCTGCTCACCGACCTGGGCGTGCTGCCGTCGGCCAGCCACTCGAACGCCGACCTCGAACTACTCTCGGTACACGACCGCATCACGCTCGACGCCGAACGGCGGCAGGTGAGCATCCGGACGCGCTTGGTCGTGCGCGCGCGTCGGCACGGACCGGACCGCTACGTGACCGTGTACAGCGGCGATCCGGGCTGCCGCATCGACGACGTCCAGATGATCACGGCGGAGGGCTGCCGCGTCGGCCGGATCCGACGGCAGCCCGGCGGCGAGATCATGGCGACCGAACTGCTCTTCGACCGCAAGCTCGGCGAGGGCGACATCCACGTCTTCTGCTTCGAGATGCGCGACGACTCGGGCGCGGTGTGCCCCGGCTACTACCGCATGCTGCGCGACCAGTGCTCCAGCTACCTGCTGCAGATGCAGTTCGCGGCCGCCGCGCTGCCCGCCCGCTGCACCCGCGAGATCCGCGCCCGTGACGACGCCATCCCCGTCGAAACCGAGGAACTCCCCTGCGACACGGGCGGCGTGACGAGCGGCTACTTCCGCGACCCCGGGCCGGGACTGGCCGGGATCGCCGTGGAGTGGAACTGAGGCGGCTGTCTGCCGCGAAGGTGCGGGCCTGACCCGACGGCGCGCGCGGGATTGGGCGGGCCTGGCCCGGCGCCGAGTCCTGGCTTCACCAGCCGAGGTGCGGCTTCACCGGCTGAGGTGCGGCGTCACAGGAGGTCGAAGCCGTTGGCCTTCGCCGCCTCCGCCTGCCGCTGGTCGCGCGTCACCATCGTGACCGGCTCACCACCGGTCAGCTCGGCGGTCTCGTGCATCGCGACGGCCAGGTGGACGGCGTCCAGCGTGCGCAGCGGGTAGTTCTCCATCACGAGCCGCTTCGCCGCGGGGAAGACCCGGCGCGGCTCGAAGGGGATGAGCCCGATGACCGACCTCTCGCTGTCCTCGTCGAACTGCTGCATGAACTCGCGCGCGTCGGGGATGCGCCCGTTCCGCTTGGCCGCGGTGATCGCGCTCGCGAACTCGATCCGGGTCAGCTCACTGGTCAGGACCAGGTGCTCACCGCCGAGCAGGAGCTGGCGCAGCTCGCCATGATCGAGCTCGTCCGCGAGGTAGAGGCCGACGACCGCGCTGGTGTCCGCGTGGAGAATCGTCACCATTCCCCCCTGGCCCAGTCGAGGGCTTCACTGACCGCCGTGCCCCAGCCGCGCGAGCACCTCTCGAGTTCGTCGTGGCCCGGCGGGTCACCGTCGGGCTTGAAGGACACCAGCTTGCCCTCGGCGAGCAGGCGGGCCTTCCGCTGCCGCGGTGTCTCCGGCCGGCGGACGATGCCCAGCAGCACCTCGACGACCAAGGCGTTCATGCTGCGCCCATCGGCCTTGGCCCGCGCCTTCAACTGCGCGTGCAGGTCGTCGTCGATCCGGGTCGTCAGCCGCTTCATGCCGCCATGATCACTGTCGGCAAACGCAAGCGAAAGGCCGCCCCGGACATCGTCCGAAGCGGCCTTCACCTGCTAAAACGCAAAAAACTCAGTACCGGTAGTGCTCCGACTTGAACGGGCCCTCGACGTCCACGTCGATGTACTCCGCCTGCTCCTTGCTGAGCTTGGTCAGCTCGCCGCCGAGGGCGTCGAGGTGGATGCGGGCGACCTTCTCGTCCAGCTTCTTCGGGAGGCGGAAGACCTCCTTGTCGTACTCCTCGTGCTTGGTGAAGAGCTCGACCTGGGCGATGACCTGGTTGGAGAAGCTGTTCGACATCACGAACGACGGGTGGCCGGTCGCGTTGCCGAGGTTGAGCAGGCGGCCCTCGGACAGCACGATGATCGTGTTGCCGTTCGGGAAGACCCACTCGTCGACCTGCGGCTTGATGTTCACGCGCCGGATGCCCGGGTAGCGCTGCAGGCCGGCCATGTCCAGCTCGTTGTCGAAGTGGCCGATGTTGCCCAGGATCGCCTGGTGCTTCATCCGCGCCATGTCCTCGACCATCACCACGTTCTTGTTGCCGGTGGTGGTGATCAGGATGTCGGCCTCGCCGAGCACGTTCTCCAGCCGCTTGACCTGGTAGCCGTCCATCGCGGCCTGCAGGGCGCAGATCGGGTCGATCTCGGTGATGATCACGCGCGCGCCCTGGCCGCGCAGCGACTCCGCGGCGCCCTTGCCGACGTCGCCGTAGCCACAGACCACGGCGACCTTGCCGCCGATCAGCACGTCGGTGCCGCGGTTGATGCCGTCGATCAGGGAGTGGCGGATGCCGTAGCGGTTGTCGAACTTCGACTTGGTCACCGCGTCGTTGACGTTGATCGCCGGGAAGAGCAGCTCACCCGCGGCCGCGAGCTGGTACAGCCGCAGCACGCCGGTGGTGGTCTCCTCGGTGACCCCGCGGATCCCCGCGCCGATGGTGGTCCACTTCGAGTTGTCGGCGGCGGTGGACGCGCGCAGCACCTCCAGGAAGACCTTGAACTCGTCGGGGTCGTTGTCGTCGGTGGCCGGCACCGCGCCGGCCTTCTCGAACTCCGTGCCCTTGTGCACGAGCATGGTGGCGTCGCCGCCGTCGTCGAGGATCATGTTGGGGCCCTCGCCGTCCCAGGTGAGCATCTTCTCGGTGCACCACCAGTACTCCTCCAGCGACTCGCCCTTCCAGGCGAACACCGGCACGCCCTTGGGCTCCTCGGCGGTGCCGTGCGGGCCGAGGACGACGGCGGCGGCCGCGTGGTCCTGGGTGGAGAAGATGTTGCACGAGGCCCAGCGGACCTCGGCGCCGAGCGCGACGAGCGTCTCGATCAGCACGGCCGTCTGGACGGTCATGTGCAGCGATCCGGAGATCCGCGCGCCCCGCAGCGGGTAGACCTCGGCGTACTCCCGGCGGAACGCCATCAGGCCCGGCATCTCGTGCTCGGCCAGACGGATCTCCTTGCGGCCGAACTCGGCGGCATCGAGGTCGGCGACGGCGAACTCGATGCCGCCCCGGGTGTCGTGCCGCTTGGCAACGCTTTCGGGGGTCATAGTGCGGTTCCTCCAAGGATTGATGGCACCTGAACAGTACCGTTGTCGGCTCGACACCCACTCGATCGGATTAGGAGACCCTTACCGTGCCCGCCCCACTGCCCGGCCCTGACACCCGCATCGTCGAGCTCAGGGTGGCCGGACTCGCGGGCACGCCGGGCGAAACCCTGCTCGACGCGGTCTCCACGGTGGATGTCGCCGGTGACGGGATCGGCCGGGTGGTCCGCCCGGCGGACCGGCTGCGGCGCCCGGCCCCGGGGCCGGTGGTGCCCGCACTGGGCCGGTCCATCCCGCGCACGCTCGAAGGATACCTGTGGAGCCGGATGACCTCCGGGACCGCCGCGAAGGCCACCTGGGCGCTGCTCTTCCCGTTCTCACTGGCCAACGTCGCGTTCTGGATGCTGCCGCCGGCGCAACGCGCCCGGTGGCTCGGCGGCCTGTGCCGCGGGCTGCTGCGCGTGGCGTCCGTGCTGCTCACGATGCTGCTGCTCGGCCAGATCGCGGCGACCGCGCTCGACCTGTTCGCGACGCAGTGCCTGGCGCCGGACACCGGCTGCCTGCCGTGGATCCCTTCAGGGCTGCGGAGTTCGGCGCCGCGGCTGGCCGTCGGCGGGGTGCCGCTGCTCGTGGTCATCTTCGTCCTGCACCGGATCTCGTCGGCGAACTGGCAGGTGCACGCCCCCGAGGCACGCAAACGCTCGTCGCCGATGCAGCTGCACGCGGACCCGGAGGCCCCGGGCATGTCGGCGACGCACACCGTCGCGGCGCTCGCGTGCTTCTCGCTGCTGCTGCTCGGCGGTCCGTTCCGGGTGCCGTCCGGGACGGCCGAGCTGATCGCGTGGATCTGTGTGCTGGCGCTGGTGCTCACGGTGATCGTCGGCGCCGGAGTCGGCAGCGACCCCGGGAAGATCGCGCGGCGCGGCCTGATCGCCTTCGCCACGTTGCTGGTCATCGTGGCCGCGGTGCTGGCCGCGCCGCTCCCGGACCGGGGCGGGCTGCCGGGCACGGACGCGACCGTCGAAGGCCTCGGCGGTGCTCTCCTCGTCGTCACGGTGCTGTTCGCGCTCGCGCTGGTGCCGGCCGCGCTGCTGGCCCGGCCGCTGTGGAAGAAGCGGCCGCGCCGGCTGCGCCCGTGGCTCGGCGGCTGGGCCGCGGCGCCGGTGCTCGCGCTCGCCGGGCTGCTGGGCGGCGGCTTCGGCGCGGGGCTGGCGGTCGCCGTCCGGCGCCTGCTCGGCACCGAAGGGCTGCGGCTGCCCACGACGTACGACCTGATCACGGTCCTCTGGGGCGCCGGGCTCGCGCTGATCGTGGTGCTGGGCGTGGCCGGGTACGCGATCGCGGTGCCGCTGCGGAGGCGACGGCGCGGCATCCCGGCGATCGTCGAGCTGATGGAGCACGACCTCAAGCAGGAGACCGACGCCGCCCGGGCCTGGGCGCGCTCGGCGTGGGAGCGGCGGCACCTGCACCACCTGGCGATGATCGTGGCGCTGGCCCTGTCCGTCGGCGGCGCGGCACTGCTCGTGGTGCGGTTCGGCTTCAACACACGGCCGGACTGGTTCACGCCGGTCGCGGCGGTCGGCGTCTTCGCGCTCGGCGGCCTCGCCGCGGGCCTGGTGCGCGTCGTCTACTCCGCCGCGCGGGCGCCGGAACGCGGCCGCCACCTCGGCACGCTGTCGGACCTCGTCTCGTTCTGGCCGCGCGCCGCTCACCCGACCGTGCCGCCGTGTTACGCGCTGAAGGTCGTGCCGGAGCTGGCCGAACGCGTCAAGGAGCACCTCGCCGAACCGGGCACGCGGGTGGTGCTGGCCGGGCTGAACCTGGGCAGCCTGCTCACCGTGCTCACGGCCGCGCGGCTGATGGCGGAGCTGCCGGAGGACGAGCGCGAGCGCGTCGGGCTGGTGACCGCGGGCTCGCCGCTGCAGTGGGGCTACCAGCGGGCGTTCCCGGCGATGCTGCCGGAGGAGTCGCTGGCCGGGCTGTTCGGCGACCTCGACGGCCGCTGGCGCGCGCTGTGCCGGGGCACGGACATCTTCGGCGGCGGCGTGACCACCTGGCGGCACAAGGTGTCCGGCCGTCACCTGATCGGCGACGGCTACCTGCCGGACGGCGGTTCGGGCCCGCTCGAGACGACGTCGGAGCCGTCCGGTGTGCTCGTGCTGGGCGGCGACCACTGGCTGCCCGACCCCTTACGCCGGCCGGACGGCCGGACCCGCTGGGCGCCGGGCGTGCTCAAGCACGCGGACTACGTCGCCGACGCCGAGTGGGACCACGCCGTCGCGATGGCCGCGGGCCTCGGCCGGCCCGGCGCGCGGGCGTCCCGGCTCGGCGAGCAGGGGTCGCTGTTCGGCGACCTGCCGCGGCCGCGCTGAAACCCTTGTCCCAGAACAGAAAAGACTGAAGGGGACCTCCGCTCGTGGGCAAACGAGCGGAGATCCCCTTCAGCGGGAACCCGAAAACTGACGTCAGTTGGTGCCGCGGCGACGCAGCTTCAGCAGCACCAGCAGGCCGCCACCGGCGATCAGCAGCAGGCCGCCGATCCAGACCAGCCACATGTTGTCGAAACCGGTGTTGGCCAGGCCGCCACCGGTGCCGCTCTCGTTACCGGCAGGCACGGCCGCCGGGGCGGTGCTGCTGCTGGTCGGCGCCGCGGTCTCGGCCGGAGCCGAAGTCGGGGCCGCAGTCGGCGTTTCGGACGGCTTCGACGGCTTGGTCGGCTCGGTCGTCGGCGCCTTCTCGGTGCCACAGGCGAACCAGTGGTCGACCTTCGGCTGGCTGTGGTCGAAGCTGAACGGCGCGATCAGGTCGTTCCAGGGCAGGTCCTTGTTCAGGCCCTTCTTGCCCGGCACGTAGACCGCGTGGCCGTCGTCGCCGCCGACGACGACGATCGCCTCGACCGTCACGCCCTCCTTGACGGCGGTGATGTTGACCGACTTGCTCTTGGGGCCACCGGTGAAGGTGAAGGCACCCTGGTCGAGCGTCTTGCCGCTGACGCCCTTGATGTCGGAGCACTTGGTGACGTCGGTGCCCGGGGTGGGGTTCGCGCGGCCGTCGCCCGACGTGCACGCGAGGGCGGACGTCGCCGACCCGAGCAGGGCGAGACCGGCCACGGCGGCGATCGTCAGGCCGGCACGAATGGGTCGTCTGGACATGGTGGGCATGTAGAACTCTCCTGTACCGAACGGGGGACATCGAGCAAGATCGGTGCACCCTCTGTGGATTCCCCTGCCACTCACCGCGTGAATTACACCGGAGTGATTAACCCGTCAGAGGGAGTCAAGGCTCGGAAGGTATCGCATATGGGTCATACGGTCACCCAGCGTTCGAGATGCGATCCAAAGCGAGACGCGTCAGTGATCTTCCCGTGATAAATCTGCGCTTAGGTCCCAACTCGGCCACATCGGGCAACCTCGCCGCCCCCTGGTGAATCCGCAGGTCAGGACACGAAACGGCCCGCCGCCCCCAGGGGACGACGGGCCGTGACAAGAGTGGTTCCGGTCAGTCTTCGGAAGCCCTCGGAGCCCCCTCGGGCTCACCAGCGTGTGAGGCCGACGGCGGCTCGCCCGCGGCCTGGCGCTTGCCCAGCAGCGAATGCCGGCGGCTGTAGGCGAAGTAGATCACCACGCCCACGATCATCCACACGATGAACCGCAGCCAGGTCAGCACGGTCAGGTTCAGCATCAGCCACAGGCAGGCCACGATCGCCAGTATCGGGATCACCGGCATCCACGGCACCCGGAACGCCCGCGGCAGGTCCGGGCGCGTCCGGCGCAGCACCATCACGCCCGCCGACACCAGGATGAACGCGAACAGCGTGCCGACGTTGACCATCTCTTCCAGCTTGTCGGCCGGGAAGAACGTCGCCGCGAGGGCGACCAGGCCGCCGACCACCAGCGTCGCGCGCTTGGGCGTGCCGGTGCCGCCGGTCTTCGCCATCCCGCGCGGCATCAGGCCGTCACGCGACATCGCGAAGATGATCCGGACCTGGCCGAGCATCAGCACCATGACCACGGTGGTGAGGCCGGCCAGCGCGCCGAAGGAGATGACGTTCGCGGCCCAGTCGACGCCGTTGGCGGAGAACGCCGTGGCGAGGGTCTTGTGGCTGCCGTCGCCCGCCGAGGTCGCCAAGTCTTTGTAGGACACCATTCCCACGACCACGAGCGACACCGCGACGTACAGGATCGTGACGATCGCCAGCGAGCCGAAGATGCCGCGGGGCACGGACTTCTGCGGGTTGCGCGTCTCCTCGGCGGTGGTGGCGACGATGTCGAAGCCGATGAACGCGAAGAACACCAGCGAGGCGCCGGCCAGCAGGCCGAACACACCGAACGAGCTGCTCGCGCCGCCCGCGATGAGCGAGAACAGCGACTGGTCGACGCCGGTCTCGGAGGAGGCGGAGGCGCCCTGGCCGGGCGGGATGAACGGCGTGTAGTTCGCGCCCTTGATGTAGAAGATGCCGAGCACGATCACGAACAGCACCACGGCGACCTTGATGCCGGTGATCACCATCGAGAACCGCGAGGACAGCTTGGTCCCGATCACCAGCAGCGTGGTCAGCACGGCGACGAGGATGAACGCGCCCCAGTCGACGGTCACGCCGCCGAGGTCGAACGTCGTCTTGGCGCCCTTGCCGAAGAGGTAGGAGAGCACCGTCTCGAGGTAGACCGACCAGCCCTTGGCCACCGCGGCGGCGCCGACGGCGAGCTCCAGGATCAGGTCCCAGCCGATGATCCACGCCACGAACTCGCCGAACGTGGCGTAGGAGAACGTGTACGCGCTGCCCGCGACCGGAACGGTGGAGGCGAACTCGGCGTAACACAGCGCGGCGAGCGCGCAGGCGATCGCCGCGAACACGAACGCGAGCGACACCGACGGGCCCGCGTAGTCACCGGCCGTGCGCGCGGTGAGCGTGAAGATGCCCGCGCCGATGACCACCGCGACGCCGAACACGGTCAGGTCCCAGGCGCTCAGGTTTCTTCGGAGTTTGGTGTCCGGTTCATCAGTGTCCGCCATGGACTGCTCGATGGATTTCGTGCGCCACAAACCCGTCCCGGGCAACGTTGACCTCCTGCGGTGACCTGCGTGAATCGGGGTAAATCACCCTATCGCGTCAACCCCGGCGCGGCGCAGGAGAGTCACCGTCATGCCAGGGCGCGGTCGAGGTCCGGCTCCAGGTAGATCAGCGACGCGACGGGCACCTTCGCGCGCACGCGGGCCTCGGCGTCGTCGATGGCCTCGGCGACCTGCCCGGTGTCGAGGCCGGGCACCAGCGCCAGTTTGGCGGCCACGAGCAGCTCGTCCGGGCCGAGGTACTGGGTGCGGATGTGGATGACCCGCTCGACCTTGCCCGCGGCCAGCTCGTCGATGATCGTCGCGAGGTCGGTTTCGGTGGCGCCCTCGCCGATCAGCAGGCTCTTCATCTCGACGATCAGGATCACCGCGATGATGCCGAGCAGCACGCCGATCATCACGGTGCCGATGCCGTCCCACACCGGGTCGCCGGTCAGCACGGACAGGCCGACCCCCAGCAGCGCGAACACCAGGCCGATCAGCGCGCCGCTGTCCTCCAGCAGCACCACCGGCAGCTCCGGCTCCTTGGCCTGGCGGATGAACCGCCACCAGCTCGCGGTGCCCTTGATCTTCCTCGACTCGCCGACCGCGGTGTAGAAGCTGTAGCCCTCCAGCCCGATCGCCACCACGAGGATGATCACCGCGACGATCGGCGAGGCCAGCGGCTCCGGCTCGATGACCTTGTGGATGCCCTCGTACAGCGCGAACGCGGAGCCGAGCGTGAACAGCATCAGCGCGACGATGAACGAGTAGAAGTACCGCTCCCGCCCGAAGCCGAACGGGTGCTCCCGCGTGGCCTGCCGCTTCGACGTCTTCTGCCCGAGCAGCAGCAGGCCCTGGTTCGACGTGTCGGCCAGCGAGTGCACCGACTCCGCCAGCATCGAGGAAGACCCCGTCACCAGGAACCCGGCGAACTTGGCCACCGCGATCCCGGCATTGGCCGCGAGCGCCGCGACGATCGCCTTCGTACCGCCACCAGCTGACACTGTCTGCTCCCTGTTTCCGCGGACGGGTTCCCACCGCGCCGGAATACCACTGCGCCGGATTCCCGAATTGCCCGATCGGAGCCTAGAGGACCAGCCGGTCCGGCCGACGGCGGACTTGGGCGCCGGCCCCCGTGAGCTCCTGATCGAAGCAAGACACGCGGCCGAGCTGAGCCGGCAGGAACTGGCCGCCCGCGCACGGACGTCGCGACCGACGCTGTCCGCCTACGAGCACGGACGGAAGTCTCCGACTCTGGACACGACGGCCCGGCTGCCGGCCGAGACCGGATTCGAGCTGGCGTCCTGGGACCGACCTTCGACCCCGAGGAACTGGCCGGCCGCAAAGTCGTGGCCCTGTTCGATCGGGCCGAAGCACGAGACTTCACGGACGTGTACGCACTGACAACCAGGTACCCGAAGGACGTCCTCCTCGCCAGAGCTGCCGATCTGGACCCGGGCTTCACGTCCGCAGTGTTCAGCGAAATGCTGAACACCCTGAAGCGATTCACCGACACGGAACTGGCCGTCTGAAGCCGCGGCTACTCCTCGCAGGTACCCGCCGTCGCGCGGAACAGCTGGGCCCGAGCCCCGTCCAGGGGGCGGACTTTGACGGCCGGGTCGGCGGCCGGGAGCCAGACCGACTGGCCTCGGCGCAGCTCGATCCGCTCGCCGTCGTCGGCGGTCACCAGGAGGTCGCCGGCGGTGCAGAGCAGGATCTGCGGGCCGGCGGAGTCGACCTCGATCTCCGCGGTGTCGTCGGCGTTCCACTCCACGCGCGAGAGCTCGAACTCCGGGGCGTCCGTGTGATAAACGGCCATCCGGTGGTCCGCGCGCTCGCCGGGCTGCACCGGCATCTCGCCGCCCCCGAAGTCGACCACGCGCAGCAGTTCGGGCACGTCCACGTGCTTCGGCGTGAGGCCGCAGCGCAGGATGTTGTCCGAGTTGGCCAGGATCTCCACGGCGGTGCCGCTGAGGTACAGGTGCAGGTTGCCGGCCGGCAGGTAGATCGCCTCGCCCGCGCGCAGCGTCAAGCGGTTCAGCAGCAGCGCGGCGAGCACGCCGGCGTCACGCGGGTGCGCCTCGCCCAGCCCCAGGATCGTGCGGCACTCAGCAGCGAACTCGCCGTGGTCCTTGACGTGCCGGACACACGCGTCGAGCACCTCCGGCAGCAGCCCGTCCAGCGACGGCTGCGGCAGCGTGATCCACGTGGTGAACAGCGCGCGCAGACCGGACGGGTCCGGCTGCGCCTCGAGCAGGCCGGTGTACTTCCCCAGCCCCGGCGTCTCGATCGCCTTCAGCAGCTTCACGGTGCGGTCCGGGTCGCGGAACCCGGCCAGCGCGTGGAACTCCGTGAGCGCGCAGACCAGCTCCGGCTTCGCCGTCGGGTCCGGGTAGTTGCGGTTCGAGGCGTCCCGCGGGATCCCCAGCCGCTCCTCGCGCGCGTGCCCTTCGGCGGCCTGCGCGGCCGACGGGTGCGCCTGCATCGACAGCGGCTCCTCCGCCGCCAGGATCTTCAGCAGGAACGGCAGCCGGCCGCCCCAGCGTTTCGCGCAGCGTTCGCCGAGCTGGCCGACCGGATCGGCGTCGACCAGCTCCAGCAGGCTCCGTTCGGTACCGTCCGGGCCGATCACGTGGGACGGGTCGCCCGGGTGGGCGCCCATCCACAGCTCGGCCTCGGGGTGCGGCGCGGGCACCGGACGGCCCAGCAGCTCCGGGATCGCGGTCCGCGATCCCCAGGCGTACGGCCGTACGGCGTTGCGCAACAGCTCCACTGTCACCTCAACTCCCAATCCTTCCCATCGGCCGAAGCCGACGTGGTGCGCCGCGGCACCGTCGCGCGCTCGCTCCCGTTACGCCGTGGCCGGCTCGTATCGGCCGGCACCACCGATGCTGCCCGCTGCGAGACCGAGATAAACGGCAGAAAGTTCGAATCTCAGCGCGAGTACGGCCGCGCGGACGATCTCGTCCGACTCGAACTCTTCCGCCGGCGCGATCACGTCCACGCCGGGCAGCAGTTCCTCGGCCTCGAACCGCGCCGCCTCGGCGGCCTGTCCGGTCCGCACCGAGAGCAGCAGCACCCTGGTCGCGGTGCCATCGGATGAGTCGTCCGGATCGGCGAAGATGTCACGCTCCCCGCCGCCCGACTGCGCCCGGATGCGAAGGGCCGGCCGCGCGAGCGCCTGCCGGTAGTCCTCCACGTCGCACACCATCGCCGCGTGGGCCGCGAACGCGTGCGCCGCGTGCTCCCCGACGGCGACCGCCACCGGGTCCAGCCCCCACAGCAGCGGGACCCGGTCCGCGACGCGCAACGCGAGGGCCTTGGCCGGGTTCTCGAACGAGTCCCGCGCCAGATAGTCCTTCCCGGCCTCGAGGTCCAGCTGGTCGGCCAGCGCGTGGACGTCGGCGACGAGCAGCCCCAGCGCGTTCGCCGTGAGCAGCCCGGCGGCGAGCCCGCGCGGGAACGCCAGCTCCGGCGGCACCGGCACACGCGGGGCGAGCACCAGGCCCTTGCCCGCGACCGCGGCGGCGACGGGGCCGTCCGGCGGCGCGGACAGCACCACGGACGCGCCGAACCGGGCCGCCCGCTCCAGCGAAGCGGCCAGCTCGCGGTCGCCCGCGTCGTCGGTGTGCGCGAAGACCACGTCGAGCGCGCCGATCCACGACGGCACGGCCTCGGCCACGACGACCGGCACCGGGCACGACGGCGCGAGCAGCGCCGCCAGCAAGCGGGTCAGCGTCCGGCTGACCCCCGGCCGGTCGATCAGCACGACCGCGCGCGGCCGCCCGAGGTCGAGCCGGTCGCTCAGCCCGACTTCGGCCGCGGCCTCGGCGGCGGCCCGGACCTGCGCGCCCGCCATCGCGGCGGCGCGCAGCAGCCCCGCGCTGTCGGCCTCGGCCAGCCGCGCGGGGTCGTCGAGCAGGGAATCGTCAAGCACTGTCGGCATGGCTGTCATCCGGGTCTCCCGTGGCCTCGGCCTGGCCGGCCGCCGCATCGAGCACTGCCTCGTCGAGCAGCAGGACGGGGATCCCGTCGCGGACCGGGTACACCCGGCCGCACTCGGTGCAGGTCAGTGCTTCGGCATCCGCGTCGGCCGGTGTGCCGGGGCGCAGTGGCGCGTGATCCGGCGACGGGCACGCGAGGATCTCCAGCAGCTGTGCGTCAAGCGTGATGGCCATGGTTCCTCCTTACCACGCGTAGGTGGGTGGTGACGGGCGTTTCCGGGACACGGTTCGGCCCGGCGGACGTCCTCGGCATGGCCGCTTCAGGCCCGGACAATGGACAGCACGTCGTCGGTCAGCGCCTCGACCGCGGCGCGGTCGGCGGCCTCCACGTTCAGCCGCAGCAGCGGCTCGGTGTTGGACGGGCGCAGGTTGAACCACGCGCCGCCCGGCAGCTGCACGGTCAAGCCGTCCAGCTCGTCGATCTCGACGCCGGACTTGCCCGCGTACGCGTCCTTGACCGCGATCATGCGCGCGACCTGGTCGGTGACCGTCGAGTTGATCTCGCCGGACGCGGCGTAGCGGGAGAAGTCCTGGGTGAGCGCGGACAGCGGGCCGTCCTGCTCGCCCAGCGCCGCCAGCACGTGCAGCGCGGCCAGCATGCCGGTGTCGGCGCGCCAGAAGTCGCGGAAGTAGTAGTGCGCGGAGTGCTCGCCGCCGAAGATCGCGCCGGTCCGCGCCATCTCGGCCTTGATGAACGAGTGCCCCACGCGCGTGCGCACCGGCTTGCCGCCGTGCTCGGCGACGATCTCCGGCACGCCCTTCGACGTGATCAGGTTGTGGATGACCGTGCCGCCCGGCTCCTTGACCAGCTCGCGCACGGCCACCAGCGCCGTGATCGCGCTGGGCGAAACCGGCTCGCCGCGCTCGTCGACCACGAAGCAGCGGTCGGCGTCGCCGTCGAAGGCCACACCCGCGTCGGCGCCGACCTCGCGGACCTTGGCCTGCAGGTCGACGATGTTGGCCGGGTCGAGCGGGTTGGCCTCGTGGTTCGGGAAGTTGCCGTCGAGTTCGAAGTACATCGGGACGACCTCGATCGGCAGCCCGTCGAAGACCGTCGGCACGGTGTGCCCGCCCATGCCGTTGCCGGCGTCGACCACGATCTTCAACGGCCGCGAGCCGGACAGGTCGACGAGGTTGCGCAGGTAGGCGGCGTAGTCGTTGAGCACGTCCTGCTCGGAGACGCTGCCGCGCCGGCCCTCGAACGACGGCACGCCCTGCTCGACGGTGTCGCGGATCTCGGCGAGGCCGGTGTCCTGCCCGACCGGGGCGGCGCCGGCGCGGCACATCTTGATGCCGTTGTACTTGGCCGGGTTGTGGCTCGCGGTGAACATCGCGCCGGGCAGGTTCAGCGAGCCGGACGCGAAGTACAGCTCGTCCGTGCTGGCCAGGCCGATCGAGACCACGTCGATGCCCTGCGAGGTCACGCCGTCGGCGAACGCGGCGGACAGCTCCGGCGAGGAGTCGCGCATGTCGTGGCCGATCACCACGGCCGGCGCCTCCGGCTTGATGAGCAGGGCGAACGCGGCACCGAAGTCACGTACGAGGGCCGCGTCGAGCTGCTCGCCGACCACGCCGCGAATGTCGTAGGCCTTCACGATGCCCGAAAGGTCTGGCACGCCGTCTCCCCGCCGATAGTCCGTCCCGGCGCCGGACGCGCCGCGCGGAAAGCCTACCGGCGGGAGCCTGGTTCAGGCGCGCCCGGGGAGCACGCGGAGATGGCCGCGCCTACCGGACGGGCCGTCGGGCTCCGGCGGCGGCGCCGGGCGGTCCGAGCGGCCGGCCTCGCGAACGGCCTCGGCCAGCGCCGTCAGCTCGTCGTTGGAGGGGTCGGGCGCGGCGAACGCGCCTTCGTGGCGCACGACCTCCCAGCCCTTGGGCACGGTCAGCCGCAGTGCGTGCGCTTCGCAGAGGTCGTAGGAGTGCGGTTCGGACGCGGTGGCGAGGGGGCCGACGACAGCGGTCGAATCGCTGTAGGCATACGTGAGCGTGGCGACAGCGGGCTCGGGGCAACCCGTTCGCGAACATTTCCGTACGCTCCGCACGATCGAGAACGATAGCGCGTCGTGGCAAGGGGGCACCGGCGACACGCGCGTGGGGCTGGTGACCGCATAGACTTACCCGGTGGCGACGGCTCGTGATTACCGACAGCGGCGGCGTCTTCGCAGGGACCGGCACGGCCGGGGCCTGCGCGGAACGCTCTATCCGGCGTCCCTGCCCGCGGCCGCGAGCCGGGCGGAACGGTTCGACGCGCTGGTGCTCGACGCGCTCGAGCCGATCGAGGCGCGCTGGCGCCACGAGCTGACCACGCTGGACGTGGCGGTCGACGACGTCCCCGAGGTCAACGCGGACAGCCGCGCGCCGGTCGACGGCGTCCTGCACGACGGCGCCGTGCCGCTGTCCCGCCTGGTCCCGGCGGGGGTCGACCGGGCCGGCCTGCCGACGCGCGCCCGGATCGTGCTCTACCGGCGCCCGCTCGAAGCCCGCGCCAAGGACCCCGGTGAGCTGGCCGACCTCGTGCACGACGTGCTCGTGGAACAGGTCGCGGGCTACCTGGGCGTCGAGCCGGACGTCATCGAAGGCGATTGACACCGCGGCATTTCAGGCCCGCTGGCGACGCCGGGGCGGCACCGCCGTCAGCGCCGTGAACAGCACCGCGGCGAGCTGAACGAGCAGCAGCAGTCCCCGTTCGGTACCCGGGAACGTCACCGAGACCTCCGACGGTGACGGCGGGATCGAGACCGCCACCTGGTGGCCCCAGGCGGGCACGATCGGCACCGCCTTGCCGTTCACCGTCGCCTGCCAGCCCGCCTCCTGCTCGGCGGCGAGGACCAGCAGACGACCGGTCGGGCCGTCCGAGGCGCGGACGCGGACGGCCGGCAGCCGGGCGTCCACCGGTGACACGCCGGGAGCCGCGCCGGGCGCGCCGCCTCCCGTCACGGCCTGCTTGGCCAGCTCCGGGGAGATCAGCTCGACCCCGCCGGACTTCGCCACGAGCTTGAGCACCGGGCGGCCGTCGGACATCGGGGCGGCGGTGGCCACCAGGTCGCCGGCCATGGCGACGAACGCCCGCGGGTCCGTGCCCCGCGGGAGCACCACGTACTGCACGCCGGACGCCGCGGCGGCGGCGAAGACGCGCTTCACCGCGTTCGCGTCGCCCTGCCCGAGGTCCCGGCGCCAGCCGGCGAGCCGGTCCGGAGTGCCGGGAGTCGGCGCGAGCTCGTCGTCGCCGAACAGCGCCAGCCTTCCGCCGGTCTGACGCACCGGCTCCCCCGCCGTGCTCAGGTCGAGCACCGCGCGTCCCGAAGCGGCGACGTCGGCCGCCACCTCCGGCGCGAGCTGTGCCCGCGGCTGCGCGGAAAGCGGACCCTCGTGGCCGGTCACGACGGCGCCCGTGCCGAGCGCGGCCAGCACCACGACCCCGGCTATCCCGGCCGCCTTCGGCAGCCACGCCGCGGGCACGCCGGACGAGCCGCCGCGCTGCCAAGTGGCGAGCACCGCCCACAGCAGCCCGGCGCCGACCACCAGCAGCGGCACGCCGGTGTAGCCGGTCGTGGCCGCACCGCCCTGCAGGGGCGTCACCGGGATCTGCCGCACGAGCACCACGCCGAGCACGCCCAGCACGGCGAGCGCGAGCCCGCCGGCCACCTGCTTCGTCGGCCGGACCACCAGCGCGACGAGCGTCGCCGCCAGCACCACGACGCCGATCGGCCACGCGCCGGGCCCGCCCGGGGTGAGCCCGGCCAGGTCGGTGCCGGACGCGGGCGCGGCCGGTCCGCCGAGGCCGTGCAGCAGCAGTTCGGGGTGCTTCAGCAGCACCGTCGGCCACGGCAGCAGCAGTACCAGCGGCAGGATCACCACGATGCCGACCGACGCCACGCGGCGCGCGAGCCCGGTCGGGGCGGGCAGCACCACGAAGCCGATCAGCAGACCGGCCAGCGCCAGCGCGTGCGCGAGCGGCGAGAACGCGCCGAGCAGCGCGACGCCGAACGCCGACAGCGCCGAGACATGCAGCCACCGGGTGCCCGGCCGCGTCAGCAGGCGCGTGATCCCGGCGACCACCAGCGGCAGCACGAGATGGACCACCACCACGTCGAGCCGGCCCTGCGCGACGGACGCCGTGGCCGCGGGCAGCAGCGCATACGTCGCCGCGACGACCGCGCGCACCCAGCGGCGCACGGGAAGCTTGCGCGTGGCCGCGTACGCGCTTAGCCCGGCCAGCGGGATGTCGCCGATGAGCAGGATCGCCACCAGCGCGGCAGGCCCGCCGATCGGCGTGAAGACGGCGCCGATGGTGCCGAGCACCGGCAGCGTGGCCGGCGCCGGCGCACCCGTGCCGCCCGCGATCGCGTGCCACGGCGAGAGGTAGGCCGACCAGATCTCGCCCAGCCCGCCGACCGGCAGCAGCCCGCCGCCGGACAGGTCGAGCCCGAGCCGTCCGGCGTTGACCGCCAGCGCGAGCGCGGTCAGCACCACGGCGAGGACAAACGGCGGCGCGAAAACCGTCGCGGCGAGCACGCGCCGGCGGTTCACCTCCACGAAGACCAGTTCCGGCTCGGGCGCGGGCGGTGCCGGGCGCGGCACCGGCGACGGCAGGGTGGCGTCCGCCTCCACCGGCTCGGCGCTCGCGGCGTCCTCAGTGTCCGGTGCCTCGTCCCGCGTCGGCGCCTCCGGCAGCGCGACGGCGACAACGGTGCCGGGCCGCCGCAGCCCGGAGCCGCGGGCGCTCAGCCCGCGCAGCGCCCCGGCGGGCAGCGCGTCGGGTCCGACCGGGCTTGAAGCCCTCGACGCGGCGAGCGCCTCCGGCGGGATCCACACCGAGTCCTGTTGGACGCCCTCGGGGACCGTGCCGAGCGCCATGTCGCTCTCCACGCCCTTGCGCACGAGGCCGACCACGCCGGCGCGAACGGCGTTGCGCAGCCGCGTGAACCGTCCGGTGAAGAGCCCGCGCACGGTGCCGGGACGCGGGGTTTTCCGCCGCCGCGCCCGCGCCGCACGCAGGTTTCCGCGGCCACGGCACAGATATCCGAGGGCCGAAAGCTCCGCGCCGGCCTCGGGTGTCCGGCGCAGCACGAAGAACACGAGCGCGCGCAGCACCAGCAGCACCGGCAGCCGGACGAGCCCGAACCAGAACGAAAACGGCGAGCAGTTCACCAGGAACACCCGCAGCCCGTGGGCACGGTTCAGCGCGGCGAGCGACGAGGACACCGCGTCGGGCGAGCGCTGCCCCGTCGTGAGGGCGCGCGCGTGCCGCAGCCGCGCGTCGGGCACGGACAGCACGAGCGACCCGGCGGCGTTGGCGCGCCAGCCGAAGTCGAGATCCTCGCGCAGCAACGGGAACTCCTCGTCGAAGCCGCCGAGGTCCTCCCAGAGTTCCCGCCGCACCAACGATCCCGCGCTGGGGACCGCGAGCACCTCGCTCGGCCCGCCGTCGGCCGCGGCCATCTGCTGGCGGCGCCCGGAAGCGTCCGTGGACAGCCCGGCCTCGACGACGAGCCGCGGGTCGGCCCAGTCGAGCCCGAGCGGGCCGAGCACCTTCGCCGACGGCGTGACCTCCGCGGCGTGCAGCAGTTGTTCCAGGCAGTCGGGCTCCGGCGCGCAGTCGTCGTGCAGGATCCACAGCCACGCGCCCGGGTCGCCCCAGCGCTCGACGGCGTGCTCGACGGCGGCCGCGATCGCCGCAGCGAAGCCGGTTTCACTCGATAGAGTGACGACGCCGGACAGCACCGGCGGCGAGTCGGGACCCGTCGCGACGCCGTGGGGGTCGGCCGCCTCGGCCAGCAGCCGGGCGGTCCGGTCGGTCGACCCGGTGTCGACCGCGAGCACGTGCCGCGGCCGGACGGTGCTGCGGCGCAAGGAAGAAAGCGCCAGCGGCAGCCATTCTTCGCCGTCGTGACAGACCACAATGGCCAGAACGGGCAGCGTCCGCACGGCGGACGGAGCGACGGTGCGGGTCAACAACCACTCCTGGACAGGGGGCGGACGGGTTCGGCCACCCTACGGCCTCACTCCGTCGCCCGGCGTCGAACCCACGCCGTTCACTTGAACCGGTTCCACGACGTGGACCCGGCTTTGTCCGCCGGCCCCACCGCCAAGTCCGGCCGACTGCACCACGGTTGCCCCGCGGAGACGGCCTTCAAACCCCGACTTGATCACACTGACGTCTACGCCACACCCCGGCGCCGACCCACTTCTGCCGGCCGGTCGCCGACCACGCTGCCGGCGACGTAGTCCTTGCGCTCCCACCGGGTTCTGCCGCCGGCGGGGTCGAGCGCGACCGTGACGTGCTCTTCGTCCGAGCGTCCGTAACTCGCGATGACGGCCTTGTGCACTTTCCCCCGCGTGGCAGTTCACGCGAAAGTGTCACTCTTGCCTGGTCAAGGCGCTACGCTCGGCCCGTATTTTGCCGGTTTCGCCGCTCCGCGCGGCCGCTGCTCCCTATGCTTCGGCCGTTCTGACCGACCTGAAAGGTGTCCCATGTCCACTCGCGCGCTCCCCCTGTTCGTCACGGGTTTCGCCCTGCTGGTCGCCGGCTGTTCGGGCGGGGGCGCCACTTCGGCGGCGCCGACGTCCTCGAACAGCGCCCTGCCGCCCCCGGCCACGACGTCCGCCGCGCCGACCTCCACGAAGCCGGTCACGACCACGCAGGCCGCCCCGTCGACGAAGAAGTCGGACGCCGGCGCGGTCGAGCGCTACGAGAGCTTTCTGCACGCGGTGGGCAGCCAAGACGTCACCACGGCCTGCGAAATCGCCGGGCCCGCCGCCAAGAAGGCGCAGGACGAGGGCTTCGGGCCATGCGAGGCGACGCTGCCGGTCACCTTCGCGATGTTCTCCCCTTCGCAGCGGAAAGCCTTGCAGGGCGCCAGCGTGGACCGGGCCCGCATCACCGAGTCCTCGAAGAAGGTCGACATCCCGGCCAAGGCGGTCAAGGCCGACGCCAAGTTCACCGACGGCGACCTGGGCGACGCCGTTCTGGAGCTGCGCAACGGAAAGTGGTACGTCACCGACTAAGTGACCCGCCCACACAAGAGATTTCCTGCCGCGGACCGCACTTCACAGCGCGGGGCGACCACCCCGGGGGGGTCCGGGGGCGCGCCCCCGGGCGGGGTCTGGGGGTTGCACCCCCAGAAGACACGGCCGCGGCGAGAGTGTTCACGCACTCCGTGAACACACCTCACCCCTCGCCGCGCGCACCCCCTCAGATGACGCGTTTCTTCAGCTTTCGCCGCTCTCGCTCGGACAGGCCGCCCCAGATGCCGAAGCGCTCGTCATGCGCGAGTGCGTACTCCAGGCACTCGTCCTTGACCTCGCAGCCCAGGCAGATCCGTTTGGCTTCACGGGTGGAGCCGCCCTTCTCAGGGAAGAACGCCTCCGGGTCCGTCTGCGCGCACAGGGCGCGCTCCTGCCAGTCCTGCTCCTCTTCACCGGCATCGAAGAGGTCGGTCAGATCCCCCAGCTGCTGCTCCGGGTTCTCTCCCCAACCCACGACGTGCCCCCACTCCTTGTTATCCGCTTCCAACCGCACGTCCGCCTCCTCGCTCCTACGCACTCCCCAGGCTGGCGGTGGTGAAACGACACCCGCTGTCCCCTCTCGACAACGAATGACATCTCTGTGATTACACCCGTGTAGTGCGATCTGGTCAAGCGGAGTAGCGAGTTCGGGGGATACCTCTCGCCCGGTGCGCAAGGGGACACGCCGGAGACTTCACACCGGGCATACGGAAGACTGGTGGGGTGCAGAGATCAGCAGTGCGCCCGAGCCCGGTCTTCCTCGGCATCCTCGCCGTGTCCGTCGTGGGTGGCTTCCTGGCCGCCTACGGCAATTCCTCCTCCCTGCTCGGGAGCAAGGACCCGATGTTCATCGCCGGGGTGGTGCTGCTGGTGGCGGGGGGCTGGATCGCGTCGCTGACGCTGCACGAGTTCGGCCACGCCATCGTCGCCTACCGCGGCGGCGACGGCGGCATCGCCGACAAGGGCTACCTCACGCTGGACGTCCGCAAGTACACCGACCCGGTGCTGTCGATCGTGCTGCCGCTGGTCTTCCTGCTGATCGGCGGCATCCCGCTGCCGGGTGGCGCGGTGTGGATCAACCGGGGCGCGCTGCGCACCCGGGCCACGTCGATGTGGGTCTCGCTGGCCGGGCCGCTGAGCAACCTCGGCGTCGGCGCCGCGCTCTGCCTGGTGATCGCGCTGGTGCCGATGGCCCAGGGCCTGTTCTACGGGCTGTCCTACCTCGCGCTGCTGCAGGTGATGACGTTCCTGATCAACATCCTGCCGATCCCGGGCCTGGACGGCTGGGGCGCGATCGAGCCGTACCTCTCGCCGCAGGCGCGGGCGTTCGGCGCGCGGGTGCGGCCGTGGGCGCCGCTGGTGCTGTTCGCGCTGCTGTTCGCCTTCCAGGCGGTGTCGAACCTGCTCTGGGACGTGGCCCGCGCGATCTTCGGCACGCTCGGCGGCAGCGACATCGCCGCGTCGATCGGCCAGATCGCCTTCCTGTTCTGGCGGAACTGACTCACGAGCGGTCCGCCCAGCGCGAGTTGGCCATGAGCCACGCGTGCGCGCGCTTCCACACCTTCTTGAGGCCGTGGCGCTCGCCGAAGTAGTCACCGGCGGCGCCGACGACCGGCAGCAGCCCGAGGGCGCGGTGGTAGAAGCGGCCTCGCGGACGCTTCTCCAGTTCTTCGGTGATGCCCCAGAGCGAACGCCCGAGCCGCCAGAGCGTGCCGGCGACGGCCTTCACCGTCACACGGCCGTGCTCGCGCTTGGAATCCGCCAGCTCCTCGGTGAGCTTCTCCGCCTCACTGTCCTCTGCGGACTTGTCGTGCGCGGCGTGCTTGCCCTCGGCCAGCACCGGGTCGATGTCGCGCTCGAAGAGCACCGCGGCGATCAGCCGGACCCGGCTGCCGACGTCGGTCACGCCGTACTCGCCCGCGATCGCGCACAGCAGCAGCCCCTGCGACGCGGCGCCGAGCGTGTCCTGCACCGGGAGCCGGTCGGCGAGCGCGCCGCCGAGGCCGGGGATCGAGGTGAGCAGCGCGGTGAACCGGCCGACGCGGTTGACCCACCAGCCGGCGCGCTGGTCGATGTCCATCCGCGCCCACGCCGCGGTGCCGGGCACCTTCACCGACGTCAACGCGTCGAGCACCTTCTTCTTGAAGCCCGCGTCGCCGAACTCCTCGTCGTGCCCGGCACTGCGGGCGCGCGCCTGGAGGCCGAACGGGTCGGACTCGCGCAGCGCGTCGAGCATCGGCGCCGACGCCCGGACGAACGGGCGCAGCACGGCGACGACCTGGCTGTCGGAGATCGAGTCAGCCACGGGCCACCGTCCGATCCGGGGCCGCCCGATCCGCGGCGGCCCGGCCGAGGCCGCCGCCCAGCACCAGCGCCGCCGGCAGCGCGCTCGCGCCGAGCAGCAGCAGCGCACGCCAGTCCTGCACCAGCACCAGGTCGCCGCCCGGGCCGAACAGCCCGAGTCCCAGCACCGTCACCACCCAGACGACCAGCGGCACCCAGGAAAGCCCCGGCCGCACGAGCTTGCCGGTGGTCAGCACCAGCCACGGCGTGCTGACCGCGCCGACGAGCACGGTCAGCGGCAACGGCACCACGTCGAGCGGGCCGACGCGCAGCGGGAGGAAGAACAACTCGAGCACGCCCAGCACCACGGCGTCGAGGCAGAGCAGGACCAGCAGCAGCCGCCGGCCACCGGAGAGCGGAGTCGTCATGTCACAGGCCGCCGAACAGGTCGGTCTCGGCGCCCGCCGGGTCCCCGTGCGCGAGCACGAAGTACTCGGCGCGCGGGATCGGCTGGGCGATGTCGTTGGTCAGTGCGAAGTGGACGACGTCGCCGTCGACGACCGTCAGCTGCGTCTCGTGGGCGCGCAGGGCCGCCAGCTTCGCCGGGAGGTGGGCCGAGATGTCGAGCACGGTGCTGACCTTCTCATCCGGCGTGCCGGGAAGCTCATCGCCCGCCGGTACCCGGAAGGGTGACGAGCCGTGCGCGCGCAGTTCCGCCAGCCCGGCGTCGACCGCCGTGCGCGAAGGGACCACGTGGAAGACGCGCTCGACCGACTCCGCCCCGGGCGCCGCGGCCATCGTGACGTCGTGGGCCCGGATGTGGTCGGGGTGGCCGTACCCGCCGAAGGCGTCGTAGGTGACGACGACCTGTGGCCGCAGCTCGTCGATGAGCGCGCGCAGCTGCACGGCCTGCTCGTCGATGAGGCCGCCGGCGAAGGCCCGCGGGTGGCCGGCGGCCGCGGTGCCCGCCATGCCGGAGTCGCGCCAGCGGCCGATGCCGCCGAGGTACTCGTGGCGAGTAAGGCCGAGCGCGGCGCCCGCGGCGGCCAGTTCGCCCGACCGGTACCCGCCGAGCTGGTCGGCGGCGCCGGCGGCCAGCTCGGCCAGCCGCGGCGGGACGATCTCGCCCTCTTCGCCGAGGGTGCAGGTGACCAGGAAGACCTCCGCGCCCTCCGCGGCGTAGCGCGCCATCGCGCCGCCAGTGGTGATGCTCTCGTCATCGGGGTGGGCATGGACCAGCAGCAACTTTCGGATCACACCGATCAGGTTAATTCCTTGTCACTTCGGGTTCCGTCACGGCTGTGTGACTACTCCTTTCGCAGGGTCCACAAATGCGAAGACGTCCGTTATTGTCCCCCGAGCGAATGACCCACCCGAACAGTGGACAAGTCGCCACGTTCATCCGTTTAACCACACGATCGACTACTCAACGTAGTCGATCAACGGCAGAAACCGTGGTGGGGCTAGGCAAGACGAGATTGCTGTTCCATCACAATCTCACTGAGAGTGTCCGGATCGATAGTTTTGACGGCTGTCCACTGCCTAGGTTGCACGACTACGGTGAGCAAACTCGATTACATCGAAGCTTGCGGTCAGGAAGAGGTCGCCTCGCAAACCCGCGACGGCGTCGAGCAAGGAGAATCAATGTTAGTGACGACAAGGTCGCGCGCCGTGAGGCTCGGTGCGTTCGTCGCGGGCGCGGCCCTTCTGCTCTCCGCCTGTGGCGGCGGGGGTGGCAACAGCGCTGTGCAGACCGGGCAGGCATTCGCCGACTGCGACGCGAACGCGAACACCTGCAACTCGGCCGCGGCCGACCAGCTGCAGGACGGCGGCGACGTCACCTACGCCATCGAGAAGAACATCCCGAACTGGAACGTCGTTTCGGCCGAGGGCAACGTCTTCGAGACCGGTGAGGTCACCAAGGGCATCCTGCCCTACACCTTCTACGCGACGCCGGACCTCAAGCCGGCTCTGGCCAAGGACTTCGTCGAGTCCGCGGACGTCACCAGCACCAACCCGCAGGTGGTCACGTACAAGCTGAACCCGAAGGCGGTCTGGTCGGACGGCACGCCGTTCTCGGCCGACGACTTCGTCTACAACTGGAAGACCCAGAACGGCAAGGACTGCGCCGACTGCGCCGCGGCCAGCACCTCGGGCTACGACCAGGTCTCCTCGGTCGTCGGCTCCGACGGCGGCAAGACGGTCACCGCGACCTTCTCCAAGCCGTTCACCGACTGGCGTCAGCTGTGGAGCTCCTCGGGCGCGATGTACCCGGCGCACCTGGCCGCCCAGCACGGTGACACCACCACCCCGGCCGGCCTCGCCGCTTCGTTCAAGTGGTTCGGCACGACTGTCCCGACCTGGTCGGGCGGCCCGTGGAAGATCTCGAAGTTCGTCAACAACCAGTCGGTCACGATGGTCCCGAACGACAAGTTCTGGGGCACCAAGCCGAAGCTGGCCAGCGTGGTCTTCCGCATCATCACCGATGCCACGCAGGAGCCGACCGCGCTGCAGAACAACGAGGTCCAGGCCATCTACCCGCAGCCTCAGGTCGACCTGGTCAACCAGGTCAAGAACATGCCGAACATCTCCTCCTACATCGGCCTCGGCCTGCAGTGGGAGCACTTCGACCTCAACCTGAAGAGCAAAGCGCTCGGCGACAAGGCGCTTCGGCAGGCCCTGTTCACCGCGGTCAACCGCAAGGACATGATCGCCAAGACCGTCGGCCAGTTCACCGACAAGGTCCAGCCGCTCAACAACCACAACTTCATGCCGCAGCAGGCCGGCTACAAGGACGTCATCTCCTCGACCGGCCAGGGCACGGGTGACATCGACAAGGCCAAGAAGATCCTGACCGACGCGGGCTACAAGATCAACGGCACGCAGCTGACGGACCCGTCCGGCGCGGCTGTGGCGCCCCTGCGGATCCGCTACACCGTCGGCAACCAGATCCGCCAGAACGAGTGCGAGCTGTTCGCGCAGGCGGCGGCCCAGCTCGGCGTCAAGGTCAACGTCGCCTCGACCGACGACCTCGGCACCACCACGACGACCGGCGACTACGACATCATCGTCTTCGCGTGGGTCTCCTCGCCGTACGTCTTCGGCGGCGCGGTGCAGAACTGGACCACCAACCAGGGCAACAACTACGGCAAGTACAGCAACCCGCAGGTCGACAACCTGATCGGCGAGGCCAACGCCGAGACCGACCAGACCAAGGCCGCGGACCTGCTCAACCAGGCGGACCAGCTGATGGCGAACGACGCGTACGTGCTTCCGCTCTACCAGAAGCCGACCTTCCTCGCGGTGTCGGACAAGATCGCGAACCTGCGTAACAACTCCACTCTGGACGGCCCCGTCTACAACATGGCGGAGTGGGGCATCCGCAAGTGATCACCACCCGGTAGATTCCCGCAATACCGGTGAGGGGCCGGCACACGCCGGCCCCTCACCGTTTGCCCGTTTCCTACCGTTCCCGAACCGTACGCCCGATGCCCCCGCCACCGCCCCGGCCCTGCCACCACAAGCGGCGGTCGCCGGCAGAACACCGTCCAGAGCAGGAAGACCTCCATGCTTGCCTTCGCATTGCGCCGGCTCTTCGTCTCGGTGCCGATTCTGATCGTTTCGACATTTGTCGTATTCGTAATGGTTTCTCTGTCGGCGAACCCCCTGAGCCCCCTGATCCAGAGAAGCCCACCTCCGCCGCCGCGCACGATCGAGCTGGAGCGCATCCGGCTGCACCTCGACCAGCCGATCCTGGAACGCTACTGGCACTGGATCACCGGTGTGCTGAGCGGTGACTTCGGCCCTTCCGTGCAGTCGAACATGAACATCGGCCACGAGGTGATCAGCCGGTTCGGCGTGACCCTGCGGCTGATCGTGCTGGCGATGGTGGTCGCCCTGATCCTGGCGGTGATCATCGGCGTCGTCAGCGCCGCCCGCCAGTACTCGAAGTTCGACTACACGGCGACCTTCTTCGGCTTCCTGTTCCTTTCGATGCCTTCGTTCTGGTTCGCGATCGTGCTCAAGCAGATCGGCATCTCGATCAACACGAGCGTCGGCGACCAGATCTTCTACACCATCGGCTCCTCGTCGATCATCGTCACCGGCGGCGCCTGGGCCCATTTCACGGACGTCCTCGGCCACCTCGTGCTGCCGACGATTTCGCTGGCCCTGACCAGCTACGCCGCCTGGAGCCGGTTCCAGCGCGCCTCGATGCTCGAAGTGCTCAACAGCGACTACGTCCGGCTCGCCCGCGCGAAGGGCCTGCCCCGCTGGACGGTGACCCGCAAGCACGCGCTGCGCAACGCGCTGATCCCGCTCACCACGGTGACCGCGCTCGACATCGGCTCCATCCTCGGCGGCGCCGTCGTGACCGAGACCGTGTTCCAGTGGCAGGGCGCGGGAACGTTCCTGCTCGACGCGATCAAGGGAAGCGACGTGTACGCGGTCGAAGCCTGGCTGCTCATCGCGGCGACGTTCATCATCCTGCTCAACCTCATCGCCGACCTGCTCTACGGCCTGCTCGACCCGAGGATCCGCTATGCCTGACAACTCCGGTGCCCAGACACCCACCGCACAAGGCGGCTCCCCGCTCCCCCCGGACGGCGCGCCCGAACGCGAGTTCACCGTCGAGGAACGCAGCCAGGCCCAGCTGGTCTTCAAGCGGTTCCTGCAGCACCGGCTGGCGATGATCAGCCTGATCGTGTTCGTGCTGATCGTGCTGTTCGCCTACCTCGGCGCGCTGTTCTGGAAGTACGGCCCCGCCGACATCACCGCGGACAACTCGGCGCCGCCCTCGGGCGAGCACCCGTTCGGGACCGACGCGATCGGCCACGACCAGCTCGCGCAGGTGATGCGCGGGACCCAGATCTCGCTGCAGATCTCGGTGCTGGTCGCCATCTTCGCGACGGTCGTCGGCACCATCTGGGGCGCCGTGGCCGGCTACTACCGCGGCTGGCTCGACACGATCCTGATGCGCATCGCCGACCTGGTGCTCACCCTGCCGCTGCTCGCCGTCGCCGCGGTGCTGGCGCACCAGTCGGGCGGCAGCTGGTGGCTGATCGCCGTGGTCATCGGCGGGCTGTACTGGGCGTACGTCTCGCGTGTCGCCCGCGGTGTGGTGCTTTCGTTGCGGGAGAAGGAGTTCATCGAGGCGTCCAAGGCGCTCGGCGCCAGCGACGCGCGGATCATCTTCCGGCACCTGGTGCCCAACGCGCTCGGCTCGATCATCGTGAACCTGACGATCCTGGTGTCGATCGCGATCCTCCTGGAGACCGCGCTGTCGTTCCTGGGCTTCGGCGTCCAGCTGCCCGACACCTCGCTCGGCCTGCTGGTCAGCACCGCGCAGACCGCGGTCGACACTCGCCCGTGGCTGTTCTACTTCCCGGGCGTTTTCATCATCCTGATCGCGCTGACGATCAACTTCATCGGGGACGGCCTGCGGGACGCGTTCGACCCCCAGCAGACGAAGGTGCGCGCATGACCGAGTACGACTCCCAAGCGGGGAGCGGCGATCCCGTCCTCGTGGTGGAGGACCTGACGGTCCAGTTCCCGACCGGCGAAGGCCTGGTCAAAGCCGTCCGCGGGGTGAACTACCAGCTGCGCCGCGGCGAGGTGCTGGGCATCGTCGGCGAGTCCGGCTCCGGCAAGTCGGTCACCTCGCTGGCCGTGATGGGGCTGCTGCCCCGTACCGCCCAGGTCTCCGGCTCCATCCGCTTCGGCGGCGTCGAGCTGCTGAACTCCAGCGAGAAGGAGCTGAACAAGGTCCGCGGCAAGGGCATCTCGATGGTCTTCCAGGACCCGATGACCTCGCTCAACCCGGTGTACACCGTGGGCGACCAGATCGCCGAGGCGATCACCGCGCACAACAACGTCCGCAAGGACGTGGCGCGCAAGCAGGCGGTCGAGCTGCTCGAGCTGGTGCGCATCCCGAACCCGGCGCAGCGCGCGAACGAGTACCCGCACCAGCTCTCGGGCGGTATGCGCCAGCGCGTGGTGATCGCGATCGCCATGGCCAACAACCCGGACGTGATCATCGCGGACGAGCCGACCACCGCCCTCGACGTCACCGTGCAGGCCCAGATCCTCGAAGCGCTGAAGGCGGCGCAGCAGGAGACGGGCGCGGCGATGGTGCTGATCACCCACGACCTCGGGGTGATCGCGGGCTCGGCCGACCGGGTGCACGTGATGTACGCGGGCAAGGTGGTAGAGTCCGGCACCGTCGACGAGATCTTCTACACGCCGCGGATGCCCTACACCCTTGGCCTGCTGGGCAGCCTGCCCCGCCTCGACGTGAAGACCGAGCGGCTCACCCCGATCACCGGCTCGCCGCCCGCCACCACGAACATGCCGCCGGGCTGCCCGTTCAGCCCGCGCTGCCCGCTGTCGCAGCCGGTCTGCGACGAGGAGGAGCCGCAGCTGGTCGCCGGCCCCGGGGACCAGCACGCGGCCTGCCACTTCACCGACCAGGTGGTCGGCCGGGACCCGGCCGAGCTGTTCAGCGCCACCTCGGCCGACACGGCGGCCGTCCCGGTCGTCGTCGAGGCCACCGCGAGCGACACGGAGACGAACTCATGAGCGAGGCAACGGCGGCCCGGACGCCCGTCCTGTCCGCGAAGAACCTGGTCAAGCACTTCCCGATCCGCGGCGGGGGCCTCCTGCGCCGGGCTTCGGGCGCGGTGCAGGCGGTGTCGGACGTGTCGTTCGACATCTACGACCACGAGACGCTGGCGCTGGTCGGCGAATCCGGTTGCGGCAAGTCGACCACCGCCCGCGTGGCGCTGGCCCTGCAGCCGCTCACCTCGGGCGAGGTGACCTACGAGGGCCGCAGCCTGGGCAAGATGCACAACCGCGAACTGCAGAAGCTGCGGCGCAGCATGCAGATCGTGTTCCAGGACCCGTACGCGTCGGTGGACCCGCGGCTGCCGGTGAACGAGATCATCGCCGAGCCGTTGCGCATCCACGGGATGTACAACGACGGCGGCCGTCAGCAGGTCCGTGACCTGATGAAGACGGTGGGCCTGCGGCCGGAGCACGGCAACCGGTTCCCGCACGAGTTCTCCGGCGGCCAGCGCCAGCGCATCGGCATCGCCCGCGCGCTCGCGCTGAAGCCCAAGGTGCTGGTGCTGGACGAGCCGGTGTCCGCATTGGACGTGTCCATTCAGGCCGGTGTGCTTAACCTGCTGAAGGACCTGCAGGCGGAGTTCGGGCTGTCCTACCTGTTCGTGTCGCACGACCTCTCGGTGGTCCGGCACGTGGCGGACCGCATCGCGGTGATGTACCTCGGCAAGATCGTGGAGACCGCGGCGGCCGAGGACCTGTTCCTCCACCCGACGCACCCGTACACGCAGGCCCTGATCTCGGCGATCCCGGTGCCGGACCCGCGCAAGGAGCGGACCCGCCAGCGCATCGTGATCACCGGCGACGTGCCGAGCCCGGCGAACCCGCCGTCCGGCTGCCGGTTCCGCACCCGCTGCCCGAAGTACGCCAACGAGATCGACGACGCGGGCCGCAAGAAGTGCTCCACGGAGGAGCCCGCCCTCGTCGACCGCGGCCAGGGCCATCCGACGGCGTGCCACTTCGCCGAGAGCCTGCAGCTGATCTGAGTTCTGTTTGTCCGTCAAGGCCTCCTTACCCGCGTCGGACGCGGGTAAGGAGGCCTTGACGGCGTTTCGGCCAGCCAGCGGCGGGGGCTAGTTGCTGCCGCGAGTCCAGTTCACCGCGGAACCGAAGGGGCCCTCCATCGGCGGCCCCGGGGTGAGGCCCGAGATGCCCTTGCCGATGGCGAGGGTGTCGGCCTCCTGGAAGAGCGGGATCACGACGTTGGTGGCCCACAGCGCGGGCTCCAGCGTCTTCAGCGCCTCGGCGACGGTGGTGGAGCCGGTGAGCGCGGAGTCGATCGTGGCCTGGAGGCTTTCGTCGCACAGGCCGGCGGCGTTCGCGGGGACCACGGGCTTGGTCTTGTCCGCCGTGGCCTGCTCCGGGGCGCAGCCGAAGTTCGACGCGAGCACCGACGCCGGGTCGCCGCCCACGGACTGCGGGACCACGGCGATGTCGACGCCGACGTTGCCGTTCGCGTCCGGGCCCGCCTGCTGCTGGCCGTTCACCACCGGCATCGCCAGCAGCGAGGAGAACAGGTCGCGCGGCGGCGGCGTGATGGCGGTGACCTGCACACCGCCCGCGATCAGCTCGGCCGACAGCTCCTTGACGATCGAGGCGTACGGCTCGGCCAGCCCAGGTGACGCGACGACCAGCGACAGCGTCTTGGTGCCCTTGCGCCAGACCCCGGCGTCCTTGGTGTAGCCCGCGGCCTTGAAGTGCTCCTCGGCCTTCGCCGTGTCCGGGGCGGCGGGCGGGCCGGCCGGGATGGTGGCCGCGTAACCCTTGTCCGCCGGCGGCATCACCTGCGCGTCGGCCTTCAGCGTCGCCGACGGGCCGCCCTTGGCGCCCGCGGCGATCAGCTTCGAGCGGTCGAGCAGCGCCGCGACCCCGGCCCGTACGTCGGCATTGGACAGCGCCGCGCTCACCGGCCGCAGCAGCACGCTCGCCTCGGACGGCCGCGCCAGCGTGTGCAGCTGCACCGCCGGCCCGAGCTCGTTGAGCAGCTGCAGCCCGGTGGAATCGGTGCGGGTGACGGAGAACTGGTCGTTGCCGCTGCGCAGCGCGGTCGCGATGCCCGACGGGTCGGAACGGCGCAGCACCAGCGTGTCGACGGCCGCGGGCTTCTCCCAGTAGCGGTCGTTGCGCTGCAGGATCACCTCGCCGCGCGCGGTGTCGATGGACTTGATCGCGAACGGCCCCGCCACGGCCGGGAAGCTGGACGCGAGCGCGGTCGGCCAGCCGCCCGGCGCGTCCTTGAGCAGGTGCTGCGGCAGCAGGCCGTCGAACAGCGTCTGCCAGGCCGGGTACGGCTTGCTGAACGTCACCTCGACGCCCTTGCCGCCGTCGCGCTGGTCGATGTTGGAGATCAGCCGGTAGCCGGCGGGCGCGATCACGCCGGGCTCGGACTTCATCGCGTTGTACAGGTAGATGAAGTCCTCGGTGGCGACCGGCGCGCCGTCGGACCAGGAGGCGTCGGGCCGGATCTCGTACTTCACCGTGAACGGCATCTGGGAGACGACCTCGGCCGAGGTCATCAGCGTCTTGTCCAGCGTGCGGGTGCCGTCGTCGGCGGTGCGGAACACCGAGGGCAGCAGCAGCTGCGAGAGCGCGGACGTGACCGTGGAGGAGTCCGCGAGGTTGTGCGGGTTGTAGCCGCCGACCACGTCGTCGACCCCGACCACGATCTGTGACGGCGTCGGCAGCAGCGGCGTGCTCGACGCGGCGGGCGAGGTCACCACCGGCGGCGGCGGGGTGTTCGAGCACGCGGCGAGGAGCGCTCCCGCGAGCGCCAGCACCGGCGCCGCCTTGCGTCCCATCCGCACGGTTTCAGTCCCTCCGCGTTCCGCTGCCCGAGCCCGACATGCTGCCATGCCAGGCCACCACCCGGCACCGAGATTCCCACATCCGGCACGGCCTCGTGACACCGGAGTGGATACCGCCATCTGGTGGACGGGCGGGAGGGGCCCGGGGTTCCCCTCATCAGGACCCGGACCCGGCCCGGCGCGGGCGGCGGCACAGCCGAAATCGGCTACGGCCCCACGGCCGTCCCCATTAGGGTCCGGGCAGTGAACAAACGCGTCCTGGTGCTGGCCGTGGTCCTGCTTTCGACGGTGACCTTCCCGCTGACGATCACCGGGGCCTCGGTCGCGCTGCCGGACATCCGCGAGCAGCTCGGCGCCGGGATCTCCGCGACGCAGTGGGTGGTGAACGGCTACAACGCCGCGTTCGCCGGGTTCCTCGTGGTCACCGGCTCGCTCGCCGACATCCTCGGCCGCCGGCGGGTGTTCGCGGCCGGGGTGGCGCTGTTCTGCGCGGCCAACGCCGTCAGCGCGCTGGCCGGCGGGATCGTCATGCTGAACGTCGTGCGCGCGCTGGGCGGGATCGGCGCCGCGGCCGCGGTGGCCGGCGGCGGGGCCGTGCTGGCCGAGGCGTTCCCCGGCGCCTCGCGGGCCCGCGCGTTCGGCCTGCTGGGCACCACGCTCGGCGCCGGGCTGGCGTTCGGCCCGACCGTCGGCGGCCTGCTGGTGGACGCGCTGGGCTGGCGCGCGGTGTTCGGCCTGCCCGCGGTCGTGTCGGCACTGGTGCTCATGTGCGCGCCGCTACTGCCCCGCAGCACGCCCACACCCGGGCGGCGCCTCGACGTGCCCGGCGCGGCGGTCTTCACCGGGGCGTTGCTGCTGCTCATCTTCGCGCTGGTGGAGGTGCCCGAGCTGGGCTTCGGCAGCTGGGTGATCATCGCGTCGCTGGTGCTGGTGGTAGTGCTCACGGCGGTGTTCCCGGCCGTCGAACGCCGCAGCGCGGACCCGATGTTCGACCTGGCGGTGCTCGCGAACCGGTGGTTCCTGGCGCTGGCGGTGGCGGCCGGGTCGATCGTGTTCGTGCTGATCCCGCTGCTGGTGTACCTGCCGTCGTACCTGATCTCGGTCGCCGGGCTGAGCCCGGGCGCGGCGGGCACGTGGCTGCTGATGCTCACCGGCCCGGCCGTCCTGCTGCCGACGGCCGGCGCGGCGCTGGCCCGGCGCCTGCCCCCGGTGGTCATGGTGGCCGGCTCGGTCGCGCTGACCGCCGCCGGCGCGTTCTGGCTGACCACCATCGGCCCGGCCAGCACCCCGTGGACGCTGCTCGGCCCGCTGGTGCTCACCGGCGCGGGCATGGGCCTGTCCACCGGCCTGCTCGACGGCCTCGCGATCGGCAGCGTGCGGCCCGACCAGGCGGGCGTGGCCGCGGGGATGTTCAACGCCTCCCGCCTGGCCACGGAGACCGTCGGCATCGCCGTGGTGGGTGCCGTGCTGGCCGCCCTCACCCACGACGCGCTGGCCGGCCCGGACTACACGACGGCGCTGCGCTGGGTCTGTTGTGGACTGGGCGTCTTCGCGACGCTGGCGACGGCCGGTGTCGCGGTGCTGCACCGGCGCGGCAGCGCGGTCCCCGTGGCATAAGAAAAGGCCGTCAAGGACTCCTTACCTACCTTGAAGGTAGGTAAGGAGTCCTTGACGGCCAGCGAAACGTCAGCCCTGGTCGCGGCTCTTGGCCCGCGAACGCTCCTTGGCGCGGGTCGTGATCTCCAGCGTGACCTTGCGGACGCGGACGACCTCCGGCGCGACCTCGACGCACTCGTCGACCGAGCAGAACTCCAGCGCCTCTTCCAGGCCCATCTTGCGCGGGCGGGCCAGCGTCTCCATCACGTCGGCGGAGGACTGACGCATGTTGGTCAGCTTCTTCTCCTTGGTGATGTTGATGTCGAGGTCCTCGAAGCGCGGGTTCTCGCCCACGACCATGCCCTCGTACACGTCGGCGCCCGGCTCCACGAAGAAGGTGCCGCGGTCGGCCAGCTGGATCATCGCGTACGCGGTGACCGGGCCGGTGCGGTCGGCGACCAGCGAGCCGCTGTGACGGGTGCGGATCTCGCCCGCCCACGGGAAGTAGCCCTCGAACACGTGGTTCGCGATGCCGGTGCCGCGGGTCTCGGTGAGGAAGTCGGTGCGGAAGCCGATCAGGCCGCGGGCCGGCAGCACGTAGTCGAGCTTGAGCCGGCCGGAGCCGTGCCCGCCCATGTGCTCCATGCGGCCCTTGCGCGAGGCCAGCAGCTGGGTGATCGCGCCGAGGTGCTCCTCCGGCGAGTCGATCGACAGGCGCTCGAACGGCTCGTGCACCTTGCCGTCGATGATCCGGGTGACCACCTGCGGCTTGCCGACGGTCAGCTCGAAGCCCTCGCGGCGCATCTGCTCGACCAGGATCGCCAGCGCCAGCTCGCCACGGCCCTGGACCTCCCAGGTGTCGGGGCGCTCGGTCGGGATCACCCGGATCGAGACGTTACCGATCAGCTCCTGGTCCAGGCGGGCCTTGACCAGCCGCGCGGTGACCTTGTCGCCGCCGTTGCGCCCGGCCAGCGGCGAGGTGTTGACGCCGATGGTCATCGAGATGGCGGGCTGGTCGACGGTGATCCGGGGCAGCGCCACCGGGTTCTCCAGGTCGGCCAGGGTGTCGCCGATGGTGATGTCCGGGATGCCCGCGATGGCGACGAGCTCGCCCGCGCTGGCCTCGGTCGCCGGGACGCGGGTGAGCGCCTCGGTGACCAGCAGCTCGGAGATGCGCACGTTCTGCACCGTGCCGTCCTCGCGCATCCAGGCCACGGTCTGGCCCTTGCGCAGCTTGCCGGCGTGGATGCGGATCAGCGCGATGCGGCCGAGGAAGTTGGACGCGTCGAGGTTGGTGACCAGCGCCTGCAGCGGCGCGTCGAGGTCCGCGGCGGGCGGCGGGACGTGGCGGAGCAGGGTGTCGAACAGCGGGTCGAGGTTCTCGCTGTCGGGCACCTCGCCGTCGGCGGGCTGCTCCAGCCCGGCCTTGCCGGCGCGCGCGGAGGCGTAGACGACCGGGAGGTCGAGGATCGCGTCGTGATCGGCGTCCTCGATGTCGCTGGCCAGCTCGAGCAGCAGGTCGTGGGTCTCCTCGACGACCTCGGAGATCCGGGCGTCGGGCCGGTCGGTCTTGTTGACCACCAGGATCACCGGCAGGCCGGCCTCGAGGGTCTTGCGCAGCACGAAGCGGGTCTGCGGCAGCGGGCCCTCGCTCGCGTCGACCAGCAGCACGACGCCGTCGACCATGGCCAGGCCGCGCTCGACCTCGCCGCCGAAGTCGGCGTGGCCGGGGGTGTCGATGACGTTGATGGTCACCCGGCCCTCGGGCGTCTGGCGGTGGATCGAGGTGTTCTTGGCGAGGATGGTGATGCCCTTTTCACGTTCGAGCTCACCGGAGTCCATCACGCGGTCGACCATCTCGGCGCGTTCGGCGAACGCGCCGGACTGCCGGAGCATGGCGTCGACCAGGGTGGTCTTGCCATGGTCGACGTGTGCGACGATGGCGACGTTGCGCAGGTCGGGCCGGGTCTTGCCGGACGCGCGGCCGGGTTCGACGGCGGTGGCGCTGGCTGCGGGCACGCGAAGACTCCTGAACTTCAAAGGCGGGTGGGCGGCCGCGTCGCGGGCGGAATCCGTGCATGCGCGCACGTCCCCGAGCAGCATGGCCGGCTTTGGCCACACGCGGACCCCACAATCATACCTCCCGCCGAACTGTGAGTACCCCCACGCCCCTGGATCGGTTAGGCTCACCTAAGCTGAAAACCCGGACGTCACCGGCGACAAGGGAGCCTTTGTGGGCAAGAAACAGCCTGCCGACCCGCGAGCGGTCGTGCGCAAGCTGATGAAGGCCGGCAAGGTCAAGAAGAAGTGCTGCCGGTCGAAGCCGCGCTGCAAGAAGTGCCCGGTGCTGGCGTTGAAAAAAGCCAAGAACGACCTGGCCAAGGCCGCCTGAGCCCCGCTTCCGGCCCCGGAATCCGCCGGTCCGCGCGAGCAGTGGCGGCGGCGACAGTGCGAGCCTGCTCACACCGCCGCTCAAACGGGCCCTGGAGGTCAGTGCGGGACGGCCTCGTTGACCAGCCGCAGCTCCGGCGCCGTCTTCGTCGGGGAGAACTCGATCACCTCGTACTGCGCGAGGTGCTGCACCGAGAACGGGTCGGTCGCCAGGATCGCGTCGAGCTTCCCCCTGGCCATCGGGCGGGTGATGATCACGCCGCCGATCCGCGGGTTCCGCCGGCCCGAGGCGAGGAAGTGCCCGTGTTCGTACTGCTTCGCGAGCCACTCCGCGTGGTCCGGCAGCACGTAGTCGATCTCCTCGACGGGAGCGGTGTAGTTGAGCAGCACGACGAACATGTCCCGACGGTAGACCCGGCACCGGCCGACGGCATCCGGATGTGCCCTAGACTGTGACCCATGCTCGCGCCGAACAACCAGTGGTGGCCGCCCTCGGCGGCCCCCGTGTTCTGCGCTGACGCACCAGTTCCGCGCTGACAACCAGCGAAGGCCGCCCCGGTGGGCGGCCTTCTCGCTTTCTGCGGGTCTCCTCCCGGGGCACATCCAGGGAGAGGAAAGACCCATGGTCCAGCTGTCCGGCATCACCCCGTCCGGCCACGCCCAGCTCGGCAACCACCTCGGCGCGGTGCGCCGCTGGGCGGCCGACGGCGGGCCCGAAGACCTGTACTTCGTCTCGGACCTGCACGCCATGACGACCCCGCACAATCCGGCCAGGCTCCGCTCGCTCGCCACCGAGCAGCTCGCGGTGCTGGTGGCCACGGGCATCTCGCCGGACCGCGTGTTCGTGCAGTCCGACATCGCGAAGGACCTGGGCGCGCTGACCTGGGTGCTCGAGTGCACCTGCGCGTACGGCGAGGCCGCGCGGATGATCCAGTTCAAGGAGAAGTCGGCCCGCGGTGAGGTGGACGGGAAGCCCGGCGGCCAGGCCGGCGTCCGGCTCAGCCTGCTGACCTACCCGGTGCTGATGGCCGCCGACATCCTGCTGCAGGGCGCCGACGAGGTGCCCGTCGGCGAGGACCAGCGCCAGCACGTGGAGCTGGCGCGGACGCTGGCGAAGCGGTTCAACACCACGTACGGCGAGGTGTTCACCGTCCCGACGGCCGTGCTCCCGCTGACGGGCGCGCGGGTGAAGGACTTCGCCGACCCGACGCGGAAGATGTCGAAGTCCGCGCACGACTCGGCGGGGGTGGTGTTCGTCCTCGACGAGCCGGAGCAGGTGCGCCGCAAGATCCGCCGCGCGCGCACCGACGGCGGCTCCGTGCCCGCGTACGCCCCGGAAACCCGGCCGGGGATCGCGAACCTGCTGGAGGTGCTCGCCGCGTGCACCGGCGGTGACCCGGCCGCGCTGGCCGACGAGTACCCGTCCTACGGCGTGCTCAAGGACGCCGTCGCCGACGCCGTGATCGAGGAGCTCCGGCCGATCCGTGAGCGCACGAAGGCGTTGCTCGACGACGTCGCGGAGCTGGAACGGGTGCGCAAAGCGGGCGCCGCGCGGGCGGCCGACCGGGGCGCGCACCGGGTTTCGGCGGCGCTGCGCCTGATCGGCGCCGGCTGAAGGGCCGGCGTCCAACCGGAGGATGACGCTTTCGCCCACGCGGAGCGCGGAAGCGTCATCCCGGGCGTCAGACGAGCAGTGCGCGCAGGTCCGGGATCAGGCCGCGGTCCGCGGGCAGCCATTCGACGTCGTCGAGGTCGTCCGGGCCGACCCAGCGCAGCGCGGTGTGCTCGACGGCGCGCGGCTCCTCCCCCGGCGAGATCAGCGCGGCGGTGTAAACCCGCAGCACCTTGCCGCCGGGCAACGGCACCTCGGTGCCGACGCGCTGCCCGATCGTGACGGTGACGTCCAGCTCTTCCTGGCACTCACGCGCCAGCGCGAACGCCTCGGTCTCGCCCTCTTCGACGCGCCCGCCGGGCAGTTCCCACTGACCCGCGTGGTGCGGCGGCCACGCCCGCTGCTGGGCGAGCAGCTTTCCGTCGCGCACCAGCGCGGCCCCGACGATGACCCCGTCCATCCGCACAGTCTCCCGCACCCGCCGGGCCGGCGGGTGCTCAGCCCTCGTCACGTACCCGTCGTGCCCTGAAGGCCACCATCAGGGACCTATCCGCCCTCAAGGCCACCTTCAGGGCATGCGCCGGCAACCGGGTCTAACGCGCCGGCCGCCAGGACACCTCGAACCGCGCCCCGCCGTCCGGAGACTCCCCGACGCGGACGCGCCCGCCCCGCCGTCGCACGGCTTCGGCGACCATCGCCAGCCCCAGGCCCGTGCCACCGGACGCGCGCGCCCGGTCGTCGGCCACGCGGTAGAAGCGGTCGAAGACCTTGGTCCGGTGTTCGGGCGCGATGCCCGGCCCGTCGTCGTCCACGACCACCCGCACGGCGCTGCGCGAGGCGAGCACCGACACGACGATTTGCCCGGTGGCGTAACGACAAGCGTTACGCAGCAGGTTGTCCAGCACCAGCTGCACCTCCGCGTGCGCCGCCGAAGCCCAGGCCTGCGGAACGGCGGTGCTCACGCGCGTTTCCGGCGCGCCGGCGGGCAGCCGTTCGACGGCCGCGCGAACCTCCGTCACCACCTCGACCGGCTCCGCGGGCGGCGCCTCACCCGCGTCCGAGCGGGCCAGTGACAGCAGACCGTCCAAAAGGGACGACAGCCGTTCGGCTTCGGTGAGGATGTCCGACAGCGTCTCCTGCGCCAGCTCGGGATCCGGGTTCGTGACGGCGACCTCGGCCTGCACCCGGATCGAGGCGACCGGCGAACGCAGCTCGTGCGCGGCGTCGCCGGTGAAGCGGCGCAGCCGGTCGCTCACCTCTTCCTGCCGGACGAGCAGCGCGTTGAACTCCTGCGCCAGCGCGCGCAGTTCGTCGTGCGACGTCGGCAGCGGCAGCCGTGAGCCCGGCGGCAGCGCCCGCACCAGCCCGCGCATCCGCGCCACCGGCCGCAGCGCGAACCGCACCACCAGCCACGTCGCGAGCCCCGCCACCACCGCGCCCACCAGCGCGACGACCACCAGCCAGAGCGCGCCGTACTGCACGGCCGCGCCGAACCCGACCAGCCCGGCGCCCGCGAGCACCAGCCGCTGCGCGCCGTCCGGCACGGTGACGACCTGGCCGCGCCAGCGAGAGCCGCCGGTCTGCACGGGCTGCCCGGCCTTGAGCTGCATGACCTGCCCGGCGTCCAGCGGCGGCGCGGGGCGGCCGTCGACGGGCCCGCCCGCGATGTCCAGCACCCGCACGGCGACCGGGTCCCGCGCGGCCAGTGGCTGCCCGGCCGAGACCTCCGCCGTCGCCGGGCCGAGCGCGGCCGTCAGCTCGTGGTCGACGGAGTCCACCAGCAGCGGCTCCAGCCGGTTCGCCGCCAACGTGGCCAGCCCGAGCAGGCAGGCCAGGGTGATCGTGGTGGCGAGCACCGTGATGCGCACCTGCAGTGAACGGCCGCGCCACCAGGACGGTGAGCCGATCACAAAACCTCGTCCAGCTGCGCGTCGGAAGCCAGATAGCCGTGCCCGCGGACGGTCCGCAGCAGCGAACCCGCGCCCACGGCGTCGAGCTTGCGCCGCACGTAACCGATGTAGACCTCCACCAGGTTGCGCGTCACAGCCTGCTCCTCGCCCCACACCGCGCGCAGCAGCTCGTCCTTCGTCACCACCGTGCCCGCGCGGCCGACCAGCACCTCCAGCAGCGCGAACTCCCGCGGGCTGAGCGGCACCTCGGCGCCGTCCCAGCGCACCTGCCGCAACGCGCGGTCGACCTCCAGCGCACCGAGCTTCAACGCGCCGCGCGAGGCGTCCGGCCCGGCGCGGCGAAGCGTCGCGCGCACCTGCGCGACCAGCACGACAAACGAGAACGGCTTCACCAGGTAGCCGTCGGCGCCGAGGTCGAGGCCGTCGGCCTGGTCGACCTCGCCGTCCTTGGCCGAAACGAGCAGCACGGGTGTGGCCACGTTCTCCGCGCGCAGCCGTTCCAGCACGCGGTACCCGGACAGCCCGGGCAGCATGATGTCGAGCAGCACCACGTCGAACGTGCCGGTGCGCGCGAGCTGCAGCCCGGTCGGCCCGTCGGCGGCTGTGACCACGTCCATGCCCTCCGCGCGCAGCCCGCGCTGAAGCGCCTTCCGCACGCCCGGCTCGTCGTCCACCACCAGCACTCGAGGGTTCACGAGCCTCATCATGGCCGGTTTCCGCTGCTCCTGCGCGAGCTCTCAGCGCGATCTCAGCCGCGACGGCCCAGCATTCAGGGGTATCTCAGCCTCGGGAGGGAAGCCTCTGACCCGGGAGCCGGGCACACTGGGGCCCGGAGACACAGGGAGAGACACCATGGATCCGAAGAAGAAAGCGATCACCGCCGCGGTCGTCGGCACCGCGCTCGGCGTCGGCGGGCTCGTTGTCGTGGCCATGCCGGCCTCGGCGGGCGCCGCGCCGACGCTGCCGCAGGTCAGCGCCGAAAACCTGGTCCAGTCCGTGATGACCGCGAAGCCGGGGGCGTTCGACGGCACGGTGAGTGTCAGCAACAACCTCGGGCTGCCGAGCCTGGGGAACGCGATCCCGGGGGCGAGCGCGCTGAACGTCGACTCCGCGCACGTCTTCAGCGACGGCGCGGGCAAGTCGAAGCTCGCGCTCGCGCAGGGCAGCTCGCAGGAGACGATCATCCACGACGGCGCCACCGTCTGGGACTACAACTCGAAGAACAACACCGTCACGAAGACGACGGTGCCGGCGGACGTCGCCGCGAAGCCCGGTGCGGGCGCCGGCGCGGACAAGATGTCGGACCCGGCGTCGGCGGCCACGGAGCTGCTGGCCAAGGTCCGCGAGAGCAGCACCGTCTCCGTCGACGGCACGGCCACGGTGGCCGACCGGCCGGCCTACGAGCTGGTCCTGACCCCGAAGCCGACCGAGCGCACGCTGCTGCGCGAGATCCGCGTCGCGGTCGACTCGCAGACCCGGATGCCGCTGCGGCTTTCCGTGCTGAGCAACGGAACCACCACTCCGGCGCTCGAGCTGGCGTTCTCCGACATCGAGTTCACGCCGCAGGCGGCGAGCGAGTTCGCCTTCACCCCGCCGCAGGGCGCGAAGGTGACTGAGAAGACTGCCAAGGTCGATGACAAGACCAAGGCGGACGCCGAAAAGGCCCAGCAGGACACCAAGATCGTCGGCGACGGCTGGGACACCGTGATCACGGGCAAGCTGCCGGCCGGCACGCTCGCGCCGAAGCAGGGGTCGTCCGATTCGGCCAAGGGCCAGGGCGTCGACCCGCAGAAGCTGCTCAGCCGCGTGGCCAAGCGCGTGAGCGGCACCTGGGGCAGCGGCTACCTGTTCACCACCAAGGTGGGCGGCGCGGTACTGACCGACGACGGCCGTTTCGCCGCCGGCGCGGTGCCGGAGCAGGTCCTCTACGAAGCGCTGGGCACCAGGTGACGGACACAGCGACCAGCTCGCTTGAAACCGGGGCGGGTACCTCCCAGGAGGTGTCCGCCCCGGCGGTCCCGCTCGCCGCGCGGACCCGGGGCCTGCGCAAGGTCTACCGCGGCACGGTCGCGGTGGACCACGTCGACCTCGACGTGCCCGAAGGCGCGGTGCTCGGCATGCTCGGGCCGAACGGCTCGGGCAAGACCACCACGATCCGGATGCTGCTCGGGCTCGTGCGCCCGACCGAGGGCGAGGTGGAGCTGCTCGGCCGGCCGATGCCGGACGGGGCGGCCCACGCGCTGCCCGACGTCGGCGCGCTGGTCGAGGGGCCGGGCTTCCACCCGTTCCTTTCCGGGCGGGACAACCTGATCCGGTTCGCGGCGGCCGAGCCGCGGCTGGCCTCGGCGGGCATCCCGTCCGCGGTCGACACGGCGCTGGAGCGCGTCGGCCTCACCGACGCCTCGCGGCGCCGGTACAAGGGCTACTCACTCGGCATGAAGCAGCGGCTGGGGCTCGCGGGGGCGTTGCTCGTGCCGCGCAAGATGATCGTGCTCGACGAGCCGACGAACGGCCTCGACCCCGCTGGTACCAGGGAGATCCGCAGGATCGTGGCCGAACTGCACGCGGACGGCGTGACGGTGCTCGTCTCGTCGCACCTGCTCGCCGAAGTCGAGGCGACGTGCACGCATGTCGCGGTGCTGCAGTCCGGCAACGTCGTCGCGCAGGGGGAGCTGTCCGAGCTGCTGGAGTCGGGGAACGCGGCGCTGCTCGTGCGCACGCCCGACGCCGAGCTCGCGGTGGAGACGTTGCGGGAGAACCGGATCGGCGCCCGGCTGACGCCGGACGGGGTCCGCGCCGACCTCACCGCCACGGCCGCACCACGGGTGCTGGAGGTGCTCGTGGGCGCGGGGGTCGCGGTCCACGAGGCCACCCGGGCGCGCACGGGCCTGGAGGACCTGTTCGCCCGGCTCACCGAAGGCGGCCCGGCGGCCGGTTCTTCCGAACCCGCCGAGAGTTTCACCGAGGGGGACGCATGACCACGCAGGCACTCGCGGCTCCCGCGCCGCGCACGGGCCACGACACGGTGCCGTTGCCCAGGCTGGTCACGGCCGAGCTGCGCTGGATCTTCCGGCGGCCGCGCACGCTGGCCGTGCTCGGGCTGCTGGCGCTGGTCCCGATCGTCATCGGCATCGGGCTCACCCTGGTGGGCCAGGGCGATGCCGGCGGCGGCCCGGACAACAGCGGCGGCGCGCTGCTGGGGGCCGCGGTCAACAACGCGCTGGTGCTGCCCATCGCCGCGATGGTGATGACGCTGACGCTGCTCCTGCCGCTGGCCTCGGCCATGGCCGGCGCGGACGCCATCGCGGGCGAAGCGGCCCACGGCACGCTGCGCGGCTGGCTGATCGCCCCGGTCAGCCGGGGCCGGCTGCTGGTGGTCAAGTCCTTCGGCGTCGCGACGGTCTCGCTGGTCGCCGTGCTGTCCATGTGCGTGACCGGCGTGGTCACCGGCTTGATCATCAACGGCACCGGCTCGCTGTTCACCCTGTCCGGCAACACACTGTCCCTTGTGGACGCCCTGGGCCGCATCCTGCTGGCGGCGGCCTGGATCGTGCTGCAGCTGTGGGCGGTGGGCGCGGTGGCGCTGGCCGTGTCCAGCTTCACCGAGCACCCGATGCTCGTCGTGGTGTCGGTGCTGGCCGGGAACATCGTGTTCACCATCCTCGGCTTCCTGACCTCGCTGGACTGGCTGCACCCGTTCCTGCTCACGCAGAACTGGACACTGGCCCCGGCCGAGGTGCTCCAGGATCCGATGACGTCCACGATGCTGGGCGAAGGCGCCCTGCGCGCGGTCTGCTACATCGTGGTGGGCCTCTCCATCGCCTACGCCCGCCTCACCACCCGCGACGGCTGAGTCCCTCGTTGTCCGTTAAGGCCTCCTTACCCGCGTCGGACGCGGGTAAGGAGGCCTTAACGGCGTTTCAGCCGACGATCGCGATCCCGTCCGGGTCCAGTGCGAGCCGGACGGGATCGCCCGCGCGCAGGTCCGCCGTCACCGGCGCGACGGCGTCCACAGTGGACCCACCGGCGGAGACCACCAGCCGCACGTGCTCGCGGCGGTGGACGGAGGCCGTCACCTCACCAGCGAGACCATCTTCCGCGACGCGCAACGCGTGTGGGCGCAGGCCCAGCCGCACCGGGCCGTCCGGGATCGCGGCGAGCGCGACATCGCCGAGCGCCGTGTGCGCCACGCCGCCCGCCGCGACGCCGTCGGCGAACGTGGTCACGCCCAGGAACCGCGCCACACCGTCGTCCACCGGCCGCTGCCACACGGACCGGACCGCGCCCTCCTGGCGGATCTCCCCGGTGTCGAGCACGGCGACGCGGTCGGCGAGCGTGAACGCCTCCTCCTGGTCGTGCGTCACCAGCAGTGCGGTGATCTTGTTGCGCCGCAACAGGTCTGCCAGGTCGATGGCGAGCTGCTCACGCAGTCCCGCGTCCAATCCGGACAGTGGCTCGTCCAGCAGGAGCAGCCGCGGCTCCGGCGCCAGCGCGCGGGCGAGCGCGACGCGCTGGGCCTGGCCGCCGGACAGCTCCGTCACGCGCCGTCGTTCGAAGCCGGTGAGCCCGACGAGTTCCAGCAGCGCCGTCACGCGCGCGGCGTGCTCGCGCCGCGGGACGCCGTGCATCCGCAGCCCGAACGCGATGTTCGCGGCGACGTCTCGGTGCGGGAACAGCTGCCCGTCCTGGAACACCAGGCCGAAGCCGCGGCGGTGCACCGGGACCGGCGCGAGGTCGGTGCCGTCCCAGCTCACCGAGCCCGACGTCGACGGCTCCAGGCCGGTGATCGCGCGCAGCAGCGTGGACTTCCCCGAGCCGGACGGGCCGAGCAGCGCCAGCACCTCGCCGTCGGCGATGTCGAGGCGCGCGTCGCGCACCGCCGTGAATGATCCATAGTGGACGGTCAAGTCCCGTACCGACAGTGCCACTAGAACTCCCCTACCGAGCCGTGCCCGCGGACCGAGCCGAAGCGGTCGATCAGCGCGACGGCCGCCACGGTCACCACCATCAGCAGCGCGCACGCGGCGTACGCCATCTGGTTGTTCAGCTCGCCCGGCCGCCCCATCAGCGTCGCGACGGCCACCGGCAGGGTCGGCGCGTCCGGGCGGGCGAGGAAGCTCGTCGCCCCGAACTCGCCCAGCGCCACGACAAAACCGAACCCCGCCGCCGCTACCAGCGAGCGGGCCGTGAGCGGCAGGTCGATCTCGCGCCACACCCGCGCCGGGCTCGCCCCGAGCGTCGACGCGGCCTGGCGCAGCCGGACGTCCACCGCGCGCAGCACCGGCAGCACCATCCGCACCACCAGCGGGATGATCACCAGCGCCTGCGCGAGCGGCACGAGCATCGGCGACGTCCGCAGGTCGCCGGGCAGTGCGTCGAGCGTCACGAGGTAACCGAAGCCGACCGTCACGGCGGAGACGCCCAGAGGCAGCATCAGCGCGGCGTCCATCGTCTCGCCCATACCACGGGCGAGGCGGCCGGGCGCGCGGCGCAACGCGACCAGGACCACGCTGGCCAGCACGCCGACGGCCATCGCGAGCAGCGTGGCGTCGGTGGCCGCGGCCAGCGAGTTCTTCGCCGCCGTCCAGCCGGAGACCTGCAGCGCGTCGTTCGCACCGGTGCCGGAAAGCGCGCGGTACCCGGCGAGGCTCCAACCGTCCGAGCCGGAGACCGACTCGACCAGCAGCGCGACGATCGGCGTCATCAGCAGCGCGAGCACCACCACGGCGGCGCCGATCGTCCACCACTCCCCGCCGCGCGGACGACGCGCCGTGACCAGCGCGGACCGCAGCCGGACGGCGTTCTCCCGCCGTCGTCGCGCCATCGCGCCGAGCGCCAATGCCGCCAGCACGGCCGCGAACTGGATCAGCGACAGCGCGGCCGCGCCCGAGAGGTCCAGCAGGTCGACGGTGCGCAGGTAGATCTCGGTCTCGAGCGTGCGGTAGTGCCCGCCGCCGAGGATCAGGACCACGCCGAAACTGGTGGCGCAGAACAGGAACACCACCGCGGCCGCGGACGCGACGGCCGGGCCGAGCGCGGGCAGCGTCACCGTGCGGAACGCCCGCCACGGCGACGCGCCCAGGGCACGGGCCGCCTCCGTCGCGCGCGGGTCGAGGTGCGACCACAGCCCGGCGACGGTCCGCGCGACCACGGCGACGTTGAAAAACGCGTTGGCCAGCACCAGCGGCAGCACGCCGCCGTCCGGCCAGATCGCGCGGAACGCGAGGCCGACCACCACCGTCGGCAGCACGAACGGCACCAGCACCAGCGTGCGCGCGAGCCCGACGCCGGGCAGCCGCACGCGCGCGAGCAGGTACGCGACCGGCAGGCCGGCCAGCACCGCGACCACCGTGGACGCCGCCGCGCTGGCCAGCGTGAACCCGGCGAGCCGCCACGTCTGCGGGTCGCCGAGCACGGTGTCGACGCCACCCGCGGAGAAGCCGCGGCCGACGATCGCCACCACCGGCCACGCGAAGAACACCACCAGGAACGCGACGGGCAGCAGCCCGAGCAGAGCGAGCCCGGCGGTGCGGACGGTGCGCGCCGGGGTCAGGCCCCCATGAGCGAGCGCCATGCACCGATCCACTTCTCCCGGCCGGCCTGCACCTGGTCGGCGGGCAGCGTGGCCGGGCTCGTCGGCAGCGGTGCCACCTGCGCCCAGCCCGCGGGCAGGTCGACGCCCTGGCGCGCCGGGTAGACGTACATGTTCGCCGCCACCGTGGTCTGGAACTGCTGCGAGAGCAGGAAGTCGACCACCTTCTGCGCCTCCGGGGCCTGCTTGCTCCCCGTCAGCACCCCCGCGTACTCGACCTGGCGATAACACGTGTCGAGCAGCGCCTTGGTCCGCGGCTTGCCGTCGTCGCCCACCTCGGCGGCGGGCGACGACGCGTACGAGACAACGATCGGCCGCGGTCCCTTGCCCGACGAGCCGGAGAAGTCCTTGGTGTAGGCCTCTTCCCAGCCGCTGTCGACCTTCAGGCCGTTGGCCTTCAGCTTGGTCCAGTACCCCTGCCAGCCCTGCTCGCCGAACTTCGCGATGGTGCCCAGCAGGAAGGCCAGGCCCGGCGACGCGGTGGCCGGGTCCTCGGCCACGGTCAGGTCCTTGTACTTCGGGTCGGCCAGGTCGTCGTACGTCTTCGGCTCCGGGAGGCTCTTGCCGGCGAAGTAGCCGGAGTCGACGTTCACGCAGACGTCGCCGAGGTCCACGGCGGAAAGCCGGTGCTCGGGGTCCACGGCGTAACGCTGCGACCCCCGGTCGGCCTCCGGGCTGGTGTAGGGCTGGAAGACGCCCTCACCGAGCGCGCGGGACGCGAACGTCGAGTCGACGCCGTAAGCCACGTCGCCGATCGGGTTCGCCTTCGTGAGCACCAGCTTGTTGGTCAGCTCGCCGGCGTCGCCGTACTTGACGACCTTCAGCTTGATGCCGGCGCGGCGCTGGAAGGCGTCGAGCACGTCCTGGGGCGCGACGAACGAGTTGTGCGTGACCAGCGTGACCTCGGGGGTCTGCTGGGCGTCGCCGCCCGAGCCACTGGACAACGAGCAGGCACTCGCCAGCACGGCGACCGTGGCCACCGCCAGCGCGGTGCGTGCGGTCCGCGGGTTCATCTGCCCTCCTGCACTGGCCGGTAGCAGGAGAGTCGGGCCTCCCTGCGCCGGCATGATCCGGATTCAGGTGCGAACGGTCGCGGGTCTCGGGCACCCGCCTCTCAGCCCGGCGTACCGGACTCCCGTGGCAACCGTGCAGCGTAGCCGAGAGAGGACCACCATTGGGTACATGGCGAAAATCATGAACGATTCGCAGGCCGACGAAGCCCTGGCCGGACTGACCGACTGGCACCGCTCGGAGGTGACGATCATCCGCACAGCTGAGCTGGAGAGCTTCCCGCAGGCCATCGAGGCGGTGGACCGCGTCGCGGTACTGGCGGAGGCCGCCGACCACCACCCGGACATGGACATCCGCTGGCGGACGCTCACTTTCCGGCTCAGCACCCACTCCGAAGGCGGCCTGACGGCGAAGGACTTCGCACTGGCCCGGCAGATCGACGAGGTGCTCGCAGCCCTCTGACCAGGTGTGATCTCCGATACGACGGCAACACCAACGGCCCTCTCGCGCGTCCTCCCTATGAGGTTTCACCAACGCAGGGAGGACTACGGGATGACTCAGGCAATCGTGGTGGGAGCCATCTCATTCGGCTTGATGGTGGCGGCCGCGGGCGGTGTGCTCTGGCACACCGCGCGTAACCGACGTGATCTCAGCCACAGGCGGTAACACAGTCCATGATCGAGGCGCTAATCCAGCGGAATATCCGGCACTCGCCCCGCTAGGACACGTCATGAACAGCACCTCGATCGCCCTCTCCAGCACTCAGCGCGCGTGGGTCACCACGTTCGCCACGGCCGTCACCCTGCTCGCGGTTCTGGTGCTCGGCCTGATCGGCTGAGCTCCACCGCGTCTTCGTCGGTCCGGCATCCACCGGACCGACGCTCGCGGCGCCACCCCCGATTCACGCAGGGCCTGTTCAGTCCCTGGTGGCGCAAGACGAACGGGCTGATACCGCTATGCCGATAGTTGAAGTGGAACGGCACGGACTCGTCACGATCAGCGAAGGCGACCACCCAGCTGCCTACCAGGCCGCTGGCTGGTTGCGCGCATCCCGCCCGGCCACTCGTGTCCCGTCAAGCGCCGTGCGCATGCACGTCGAAGTCCTGCGACGGCTAAGCAGCATTACTCCGCGCGCACTTCTCGGCGGACAGTTCGTGCCTGGTCCGGGCAGCCAAACCCAGTTCGCTGTCGCCGTGGCGCCCTTCGGATTGTTCGACGCCGACGAAGAGCCGACGTGCCCGAGTGCGCTGTGGAGGCAGCCGTTCACCATCGGCCTGCCTGACCCGTTCGCCCAAACGGTCGCCAATACACTCGCCGAGGGGCCAGATCTCCCCGCAGGGACTCTCACGATCGACCGCGCCGGCTTCGACCTGGTCAACTCGTCCGAAATGATCTTCGGGCAGACCGCGGCCCTACTGAAGACCGCCATCGCCGCCTGGCTTTCAGGCCAAGATGCCGACACCGCAGCCAGATCTCTCGTCAGTACCTGGTGGACCGGGACCTAGACCGGCTTCCGTGGCGAGGTAACCCCAGCACGGGTCCACCCCGAAAGACGCTCGGCGACTTCGCCGTAGTCGGTCGACCCGGTTGCGACCGCGATCACCAACTCGTACGCGTCGTCCTCCGGTGCGTCCAAGTCGACGTCATTAAGACCGTAGAAGACAAAAGTCGCCATCCAGCCCAGCCGCTTGTTGCCGTCGATGAGGGGGTGATTGCGCACAATCGACTCCAAGAGCACAGCCGCTTTCTCGTCAAGAGTCGGATAGGCGTCCTGCCCCATCAGCGAGGACTGCGGCCGGTGCGCCGCCGCGTCAAGCAACCCCAGATCTCGAATCCGGGAAACACCCAGGTCTGCCGCAAGAGCCAGCAAGTCGTCCAGGGTCAGGTATTCAAGGCTCACTGCGCCAGGCGATCAAGCAACGAGGCATAGCGCGTGCGCCCCTCGTCCGACAGAGCACGAACCCGATCGTCGCGCACAGACCGGGCAGCGGCCTCGGTGATCGCCCGCACAACGGCCTCCTGCTTGCTCACGCCCTTGGCCTCGGCGAGCATGGTCAGCGCGCGTTCCTGCTCCTCGCTCAACCTCAACGTCATCGCCATGAGCCAGATGATACCACTTCGGTATCATGATCGATCAGACGTCGCACCGAAACTCGACCACCTCACGACGCACTCACAGTCAAGCGATCGTGCTGTACGACGGGAGTCGCGTGGCGCGGTCGCGACCCGCGCCGCTACGGAACGGGCTGAGACGACCGGCTAGCCGGAGCAGCGAGAGCCCTGCTCCCGAAGGTAGGTTCGGGCCGGCCACCGATCAGCCGCCGTCATAGGCTCCGTTCGGATCGTCCGCAAACCGTTCAGATATCAAGATGGGGCTATCTCTCCGTCCTCTGGGAGGTTGAGAGTGCTCCTCCGCTTTCGAGTGGCCAATCACCGCTCGATTCGTGGTGAGTGCGAGCTGTCGTCGAGCGGATGCGCCAGGACTTCGAGCAGGCCGCGACCGACCTCGCCCGGCCCGTCAGCGACGTCACCGAGAACGTTGAGGACTCCGGGCCAAGCCTCGACCCGTTGACCGAGGCACCGGTGTATCAGGCGCTGCTGCGGGAGTTGGAGCGGCCTGATGCGGTCCCAGCGCTGGGGAAGGTCGACCTGCAGTGGGCGGCGCGCCGAATCGCCGTGGAGACAGCGGACCTCGTGCGGCAGCCGCGCTTTCCCGCACAGGCCGATGCGCGCAACGACGTGCGCAAGGCACTCCGCTTCAAGGTGGAAGAACATCTTCACGTGGAATGGGGCGACACCGCGGACATGGCGGCGGGGCTTCTGGAACTCGCCGTCGAGCGATGCGACGACTTCCTGCGTTATGGAGCGCGGCCGCCTCGATAGGAGGGGCGTGGACGGTGGTGGCCACTTTGCTGGTGCCAGGTGGTACGAATGCCGGGTGAGCCTCACCGTCCAGTCCGCCTTCGCGTCACCTCCCATGCCAAGGGAGTGGACGTGGCAGGTCGTCGTGCGACCACAACGCCAGACACTGGGGATCGATATCCAGGAGGACGGCAGTCTGTTCTTCGCTGTTCCATCGGACGCCGATCCGCAGGCCGTCGCCAAGACTGCACCCTCCCGGCTGCCCCGCCTCGCCGATGAGGTCGAACGCCGCCGACGCGGCGGAGGAGAGCCCGTCAAGGAACTGGTGGGCGGGGCGAGCTTCGCCTACCTTGGGCGTCGTCATCGGTTGAAAGTCGTGCCCGCCGAGGCCGACGGGCGAGTGCGATTGCACCAAGGCTGGCTGGAGCTACCGGACACCGGATCCTCACGGCGGGGTGCTCGGCTGATCGCCGAGTGGTATGCCGCACGAGGCAGCCGATGGGCGGCCGCCCGAGCGGCACCCCTGGCCGAGCGCACCGGCGTTACGCCGGGTGGAGTAACTGTTCGGGATCTCGGGGAGCACTGGGGGGCCTGCGAGCCAGACGGTTCCATCGCTCTGCATTGGGCGTTGATGCAGTTGCCGACGAGCCTGGTGGATCTGGTCCTCGTCCATGAACTGACCCACCTGAAGATCTCCGCTCACAGTGCGGCTTTCCGGCACAGGATGCGCATGGTGCTTGGAGACCTGGAGTCGTTGGAGCGCCGCTTCGCAGCAGCCGAGCCAGAGCTGTGGCGAGGAGCCGTCTGAACTGGCGTTTCACCGAAAAGATCGCGGTGCGCAACGGGACTTGGTTGATGGCGGCCTGAGCCGCCGTCGGCCCTGGACCGCCTCATGGTCATCAGCGGCTGCGTTCTGCTGCCCGCAAACGCGAGCGCAAGGAGCAGATGCGCTGTTACAGGTAGCGGAAGACCGTAACTGGCGCAGAGAGTTGTGGTTCCCGGATCCGCTGAAGTTCGTTGATCGCTTCCGCCTTGGCCTGTTCGGAAAGGTCAACCAAATCAACACCGACGGTCCGGCCCGCTCGACCAGCGGCATCAATCTGCGGGAGCAGCGCGGCCAGCAGCCGAACCGCAAAAGAACGCTGCCTGGACCACAACTGCTCAAATGCCGTCAGCGCGAGGTGACGATCCGTCTGATTGACCAGAAAGTCAGCGATCTTGGCTTCGACACCAGCGAAGTCAGGCTGTCCCTCGCTGGCGAGGACACTCCGCAGATCAATCTCCTCGACGAGCCGGCGCCCGGCCAGCTCGTCGAGGAGCGGACGGGGAAAGTCGACATGGATACCGTGAGCAGTGACGTCCGCGGACTCCTGTCGCACGTCATAGACGACAACTGGCGCCTGCCTGGCACGGGGCGGCTTTGAGCAGAAAGTCACCTGTGGCCCATAGGAACCGTCTCCGTCGAGCACCGCAAAGGTGAATTCTCGATCTGGAAACTGATCCTTCAGCTGTAAGAGCCACAAACGCTCCAACGTCCGAGCCAGCTGAACCAGGTCGTCATCGTGCGCGTCAGCCTCGGAGAACAAGTCCCAGAGAATGAGCAGGTTTCCCTTTTCTTCAACCTTCGACACGTCGCCCGAGAAATGCACGAACCAATCATCGAGCACTTTGTGCCCCTTGTCGCCAAGCCCCCTGGGCAGCTCAGTCCGGAAGACGCCACCACGATACTCGACGAAATCCGGAGCAAAAAGCCACTGGGCAGCAACAACGAAGCTCAGGCCATCCGGACTACTGTCCAAATAGCTCAGCGGCGTATAGTCCTCGCCATTAGCGTCACGCCACTCGTCAAGAAACTCAGGAAACCGCTCAGGTCGTGTCACCGGCTAACCTCACTGTGACCGTAGATCTCTGCCTCGCCGCAAAGACCGCGAAGCTCGAAACCGTCTTGGTCATGAACGATCTGGGCCATGTTCTTGGATGCGGCTTCCAGGAGTTCGATCTCCACATGGAAGCCTGGTCCATCTAGCGGCATGGCACCCCCTCAGCGACCAGGTTCTTCGACGGCGAGCCAACGATGGTTCCGCTCGCGCGCGAATCGATCCCAGGCCACCTCCAGCTCGGCGGCGGAGGCAACCTGAGTCAAAACCGGAATGTGGTGCTCGTCGTCCGGATCGACCATCACTCCCACGCCGGTCGGCACCATCTGCATGAAGTCCGCACCCGTGGTGGACAGGTACTCACATTCACCAGCGTGCGCGGCAAGTCTCTCGATGCTGGAAAACACCTGGGTCCAGCGCCCGTGATCGAGGGTATCGGTTACCAGAATGCCAGGGCGCTCAGGCCGCTCAGCGAAGATTCGTTCGCGGCTGAAAGCATCGAAGAACTCGCCCGGGCGACGATGACCGGCCCACACCTGCCTGGCGACGGAGGCCAGTGGCACGTCTTCAGAGTCGAGCGGCTCCACCGGAGGGACTCTAGCGATCTGGCCGACGAACGAGCAAAGTGAACAAGTCTGACAACATTGTCGCCCTGGCGGGGCCGACCTGAATCGGGTCGCTCGACGCCCTGCCCACTAGGGCAGGAAGCCCGCCCACACACACGGTCAAGTACTAAACGTTGAACCGAAACTCGACCACGTCCCCATCAGCCATCAGATAATCCTTGCCCTCCATACGCACCTTGCCCGCCGCCCGGGCGACGGACATCGAGCCCGCCTCCATCAGGTCGGCGTACGAGACGATCTCCGCCTTGATGAAGCCGCGCTCGAAGTCCGTGTGGATGACGCCCGCGGCCTGGGGGGCGGTGGCGCCGTGGGGGATCGTCCAGGCGCGGGACTCCTTCGGGCCCGCCGTGAGGTAGGTCTGCAGGCCCAGGGTGTGGAAGCCGGCGCGCGCGAGGGCGTGCAGGCCCGGCTCCGGCTGGCCCACGGACTCCAGCAGCTCGCGCACGGACTCCTCGTCGTCCAGTTCCAGCAGCTCCGCCTCGACCTTCGCGTCGAGGAACACCGCGTCGGCCGGGGCGACGAGCTTCGTCAGCTCCTCGCGGCGCGCCTCGTCGGTCAGGATCGCCTCGTCCGCGTTGAAGACGTACAGGAAGGGCTTCGTGGTCAGCAGGCTCAGCTCCCGCAACGCCTCGAAGTCCACCTCCTTCTGCGCCTGGAACAGCGTGCGCCCGGCGTCGAGGATCTCCTTCGCCTTCTGCGCGTTGTCCAGCGCCGGCTTGTTCTCCTTCTTCGTCCGGGCTTCCTTCTCCAGCCGCGGCAGCGCCTTGTCCAGGGTCTGCAGGTCGGCGAGGATCAGCTCGGTGTTGATCGTCTCGATGTCGCTGGACGGGTCGATCCGGCCGTCCACGTGGATCACGTCCGGGTCGTCGAACACCCGGATGACCTGGCAGATCGCGTTGGCCTCACGGATGTTCGCCAGGAACTTGTTGCCCAGCCCGGCCCCCTCGGACGCGCCCTTCACGATGCCCGCGATGTCCACAAAGGACACCACCGCCGGCACCGTCTTCTCCGAGCTGTACAGCTTCGCCAGCTCGTCCAGCCGCGGGTCCGGCAGCGGGACGACGCCGACGTTGGGCTCGATCGTCGCGAACGGGTAGTTCGCCGCGAGCACATCGTTGCGGGTCAGCGCGTTGAACAGGGTGGACTTGCCGACGTTGGGCAGGCCGACGATACCGAGGGTCAGACTCACGACCGGTAAGTCTACGTGCCCGCCCGAGGCCGGGCCGACCCGGTAACGCGCTGTCGGATTTCCGCCAGTCGGGCTCTCGACCTGCTGGCATCATCGACCGCATGGCCACCACGACCGCCGCGATCTGGCGCGACACCGAGCGCTGCTACCGCGCCGTCACCGCCCGCGACCCGCGGTTCGACGGCCAGTTCATCATGGCCGTCCGCACCACCGGCATCTACTGCCGCCCGTCCTGCCCGGCGCTCACGCCGAAGGCCCAGAACGTGCGCTTCTACCCGACATCGGCCGCCGCCCAGGCCAACGGCTACCGCGCGTGCCGCCGCTGCCTGCCGGACGCCGTGCCCGGCTCGCCCGACTGGAACGTCCGCGCCGACCTCGCCGCGCGCGCCATGCGCCTGATCTCCGACGGCCTCGTCGAGCGGGAAGGCGTCCCCGGCCTGGCAAAACGGCTCGGCTACTCGGAACGCCAGCTCGGGCGCGTCCTCACCACCGAACTCGGCGCCGGGCCGCTCGCGCTCGCCCGCGCCCACCGCGCGCACTCCGCGCGGCTGCTGATCGAGATGTCGGGGCTGCCGCTCACCGACGTCGCGTTCGCCGCCGGCTTCTCCAGCGTCCGGCAGTTCAACGAGACGATCCGCGAGGTGTTCGCGACGACGCCTTCGCAGCTTCGCGCCGCGAGCCTGCGTCGCGGACGGCGTAAGGGCGACGAGCCCGGAGGCGCGACACGGCTCAGCCTGCGCCTACCGTTCCGCGCACCGTTCGACGCCCAGGGAGTGCTTCGTTACCACGCCTCGCAGGCGATCCCGGGCGTCGAGGCCCTCACGGAGGATGGCAGCGGCATCACCGGTTACGGCCGCACGCTGCGGCTCCCGCACGGCGGCGGCGCGGCGTGGCTCGCCCCGCGGCCGGACCACGTCCGCTGCGACCTGGGCCTGGCCGACCTGCGGGACCTGAGCAGCGCGGTCACGCGGGTCCGGCGCCTGCTGGACCTCGACGCCGACCCCGAGGCCGTCACCCGGACGCTCGGCGCGGACCCGGCGCTCGCACCGCTGGTCGCCGCGGTGCCCGGCATCCGCGTGCCCGGCGCCGTCGACGGCCCCGAACTGCTGCTGCGGACCCTGCTCGGGCCGGCCGCCGCGGCACTGGCCGCCGAACTGGGCGAGCCGGTGCCGCCGGCCGACCCGCCGCTGGACCCGCTGACCACGCTGTTCCCGACGGCCGCCCAGATCGCCGACGCCGGCCTTACCGACGGCAGCCTTACCAAGGTCACCGTGAAACCGCAGGTCAAGGCCATCGCCGCGGCGATCGCGCACGGCAGCCTCGACCCGCACGTCGGCCGCGACCCCGCCGAGCTGCGGGCCGAGCTGCTCGCGCACAGCGTCGACGCACCGACCGCCGACTACGTGCTGATGCGCGTCCTCGGCGCACCGGACATGCTGTTGACCGCCGACACCGCGGTGCGCCGCGGGGCAACGGCACTGGGCATCGACCTGTCCGAATCGGCTCGCGGCTGGCAGCCGTGGAGTTCGTACGCCGGGATGTACCTGGCGCGCGCTGGAGAGTCTGGAGAGAAACACCCGTGAGCACCGCCTTCTGGTCCACTTCGGACACCAGGATCGGCCCGTTCACCGCCGTGGTGGCGGGTGACGGCGCGGTCCTCGCCTCGGGCTGGACCGGCGACGTGGGCGAGCTGACGCCGTTGATCTCGCCTTCGCTGACCCCGGGCTCGCTGACGCAGCGCCGCGACCTGGGCCCCGTGACCTCCGCCGTCCGCCGCTACCACGCGGGCGAGCTGGACGCGGTCGACGACATCGAGGTCCGCCAACGCTCGGGCGCCTTCCGCGAGAACGCGTGGGACACGCTGCGCAAGGTCCCCGCGGGCCGCCCGGTCAGCTACGCCGAGTACGCCACGCTGTCAGGTAACCCGTCGGCCGTCCGCGCCGCCGCGTCCGCCTGCGCCCGCAACGCCGCGGCGCTGTTCGTCCCGTGCCACCGCGTGGTGCGCACCGGCGGCGCGATCGGCAACTTCCGCTGGGGCACCGATGCCAAGCGCTGGCTGCTCAGCCACGAAGAGGTCCGCTAGGCCGTCCGCATCTCCACCTTCGATCCGGTGCGGGCCTTGCGGACCCGCAGCCGCGTCGGGATCCGCTGGCGAAGCTCCTCGACGTGGGAGACCAGACCGACCACCCGGCCCCCGGCACGCAGCTCGTCCAGGATGTTCATCACGACGTCCAGCGTCTCCGCGTCGAGAGTGCCGAAGCCCTCGTCGACGAACAGTGTGTCGAGCAGCGCGCCGCCGGTCTCGGCCGCGACCACGTCGGCCAGCCCGAGCGCCAGGGACAGCGAAGCTAGGAAGGACTCGCCGCCGGACAGCGTTTTGGCCGGGCGGACCGCCCCCGAGTAGTCGTCCAGCACGTCGAGGCCCAGCCCGCCCCGGGTGCCGCGCGCGCCCGCCGCGTCGGAGTGCACAAACGAGTAGCGGCCCTGGCTCATCGTGCGCAGCCGGGCGGTCGCCGCGAGCGCGACCTCCTCCAGCCGCGCCGCCAGCACGTACGACCGCAGCGACATCTTCCGCGCGTTCTGCCCGCGCCCGTTGACCACTTCGGACAGTGCGCGCAGCTCCGCGTACTCCTCCTCGACCGGCGCGAGCCCGGCCAGCACCTTGCCCATGCGCCCGGCCAGCCGGGTCAGCTCACGGTGCTGCGCGGTGACGGCCTGCAGCGTCGAGAACGCCGCCTCCGCCGTGGCCCGCGCGGACTTCGCAGCCTCGCTGACGGGCCCGACCTCCACGACGTCGTCGGGCGAGATGCCGAACAGCTCGGGCTGGGCCAGCAGCTCCCGCGCGCCCGCGGCCATGGCCTCCGCCTCCGCGAGGCCCTGCTCCAGCTTCGTCACCTGCTCGTCCGACCGCGCGGCGCCGCGCATCTCCTCCAGCGACAGGAATCCCTTGGCGTGCAAGGAGATCTCGACGAGGCCCTGTTGCTCGGAGAGCCGGCTCACCGAGCCCGCGACGGCCGTGCGCGCCTCGGCCACGGCGTCCAGCGCCCCGGCCAACGTGAGCAGATGCCGGCGGCGCGTGGTCACGTCACGGAACTGGCCGCGGCCGGCGACCAGCCGGCGTTCCCGCTCGTCCAGCCGGTCCTGCAACGAGCGGACCTCGGCCGTCGCCTCGGTGGCGGCGGTCTCGGCGAGCCGCCGCTGCTCCCCGAGCTTCTCCGCGTCCTGCTCCAGCGTGACGACCTGCTTCGCCAGCCGGTCCTTCCGCGCGGCCTGCTCGGACAGCGCGCGGACGATCGCCCGCGCCTCGGCCAGCTCGGCCGTCACGGACTCCGCCGTGCGCTCGCCCAGCCGCTCCCGCAACGCCTCCAGCCGGGCCTTCGCCTCCTCCAACGCCGAAACGACGCGCTGCCGCAAGGCCTCCGCCTGTTGCTCGGCCTCCTCCGCCGCGCGTTCCTCCGCCGGATCGACGAGCCGGGCGCCGTGGCTCGCGGGCGCCGGGTGCTCCGCCGATCCACAGACCGGGCACGCCGAGCCGTCCGCCAGGCTCGCGGCCAACTCGGCCGCCATGCCCTCGAGCCGCCGCTCCCGCAGGTCCAGCCGATGCTGCCGGGCGGATTGGTGGCTGTCGACGACCTCACGCAGCTTCGCCTCACCACGCCCGACGCGCTCCGCCGCCGGTGGCAGGTCGGCCGCGGCACGCGCGATCACCGTCAGCTCCTCGACATGTGCCTGCGCACCATCGAGCTTCGCCGCGGCTTCGGCGGCCGAAGCCGCTTCGCCGCGCAACGCCGTCAACCGCTCGGGCAGCTCCCCAAGCCGGGTCGCCAACTTGACGACCTTGTCCTTGGCCGCTTCGGCCGCCGTCTTGCGCTCGTCACGGCGCTTCGTCTCGACCTGCTGCTGCTCGGCCTCGGCGACCAGCTCGGCGAGTGCACCCGCGTCCTCCCGCAGCGAGCCGGCGCGCTCCCGCAGGTCGGCGGGATCCAGCCCAGCCGAGTCGACACCCAGCTCGGCCAGGGCCCGCGTGTGATCGGCCTCGGTGGCGCGCGCCTCGTCCAGCTCGGTGGTCCGCCGTTCGAGCAGCTCGGCCTCGGGCGCCACGGCCTCCGCCCGCCGTGCCGCCGCGATCTCCTCGGTCCATCCCGCGCGCTCGTCGGCCTGCTCGGCGATCTGCGCGAGCCGGGTGTGCGCGGTGCGGACGCGCCGGACCTTCTCCGCGTCCTCCTGCGCCTCGCGCAACGCGGCCTCGGCCTTGGTCGCGACCGAACGTGCTTGCGCCGCTTCGGTTTCCGCGACGCCGACCCGCGCCGCGACGTCCTGGAGCACGGCGTCGACCCACTCCGCCTGGTTGTCCTCCGGCGAGTCCTGCTGCGCCTCCTGGGCGTACCGCGCGACCAGCTCGCGCACGTCCTGCTGACGCTCCTGCAGCGCCCGCCCGCGCTCGGCCCGCAGGTCCGCGAACCAGCGTTCGACGTCGGAGAACCGCTCCGTGCCGAACAGCCGCTCCAGCAGCTCCTCGCGCTCGCGGGTGTCCGCGCGCAGGAACCGGGCGAACTCCCCCTGCGGCAGCAGCACTACCTGGAAGAACTGGTGCGCCGTCATGCCGAGCAGCCGCACCACCGTGCGCGCCACCTCGTCGATCCGGATGACGCCCTCGGGCGGCAGCCCCGCCGGTGGCTTCCCGACCCAGCTCAGCGACACCTTCGCCTGCTGCGTGGTGAACCCGTCGCCGCGCTTCTTCGGGCGCTGGTACTCGGGGCTGCGCACGATCCGCAGCCGCTGGCCCTGCACGGTCAGCTCCAGCACGACCTCGGTGACCTGATCGGGCTCCGCGAGGTCGCAGCGCAGCCGCTTGACCTCACCACGCGCGCCCGGGACCTCGCCGAACAACGCGAAAGCGATGGCGTCGAGCAGCGTTGTCTTGCCCGCGCCGGTGTCGCCGTGCAGCAGGAAGAGGCCGTCGGCGCCGAGGACGTCGAAGTCGACCACCTCGCGGCCCGCGTACGGGCCGAACGCCTGGACCTCCAGCAGGTGCAGCCTCACAGCTTCGCCACCGCCGCCCGGTCGGCCGCCTCGAGCGCGAGGAAGACGAGCCGCTCCTCGCGTTCGGAGGGCGCGGCGCCACGGCAGTCGTCGAGGAAACTGCGGGCGATCTCGATGTCGCTGCGCCCGCGCACGGCCTCGGCGTACTTCAGCTCCGTGCCCGCGAACCCGCCTTCGGGCTGCCAATCCATGTGCACGGCGTGCGGGAAACGGTCGCGCAGCTTGCGCATGGCGTCGACGGGCCGCACGCGGTCGGTGAGCGTGACGGACAGGAAGTGGCCCACCCACTCGTCGTGCTCCGGCGCGGACAGCAGCTCGGCCAGCTCGCCGCGCAGCGTGGCCAGTGGCCGCGGCACGGGCAGCTCGTGCCGCCGGACCTCGGCCAGCCCGGCGGCGTCGAGGTCGAGGAGCCAGACCGATTTCCGTTGCCGCGCCTCGGAAAACGAGTACGCGAGCGGGCTGCCGGAGTAACGCAGGTGCTCGGCGAGGGTCTGCGGGCCGTGCAGATGGCCGAGCGCGACGTAGTCCACGCCGTCGAACACCGAGCCGGGCACCTGCTCGACCCCGCCGACGGCGATCGTGCGCTCGGACTCGCTGGCGTTGCCACCGGTGACAAACGCGTGCGCCAGCACCACGGACCGCGTGCCAGGGCGAGTGGCGAGGTCTTCGCGGACGCGGCGCATGGCCTCGGTGAGGACTCCGGTGTGGCCGCGCGCCTCCGGGACGCCCAGCGCGTGCCGGGACGGCTCCGGCTCCAGATACGGCAGGCCGTAGAACGCGACCTCGCCGTGCTCGTCCGAGAGCAGCACGGGCTCGGCGAGGCCCGCGACCGTGGCGCGCACGTGCAGGCCGCCGGCCGCGGCGAACTCGGCGAAGGCGCCGAGGCGTGGCCCGGAGTCGTGGTTTCCGGGCGTGATGACGAGCTGGGCACCGGCCCTGCGGATGCGGGCGAGCGCGGCCGTGGCGACCCGGACCGCCTCGGCCGAAGGGACCGCGCGGTCGTAGATGTCGCCGGCCACGACGACCACGTCGACCGCCTCGCTGGTGACGAGGTCGGCCAAGTGCCCGAGGACGGCTTCCTGCTCGGCGAGCAGATCGGCGCCGTGGAACGTGCGGCCGATGTGCCAGTCGGAGGTGTGCAGGACTTTCACGGCGACCACGTTAAGAGGGGACCCCGACGAAACGCGGGAGACTCGCCGACGAGCCACTCGAACGTGTGTACGAAGCCTATCAGGGGGCTGTCGGACACGCCGAGGGCCGAACCGGTGAACCCGCTGGTCAGCTACGGAGTGCGACCGGGCGAACCCGTTTTTGTCGGTGCTGTCCGCCATGATGTCCCCGTCGATCCGCACGGCGTCGGGACGGCACCGGAGACGGCATCAGAGGCAGCATCGGCATCGGAGGAGGGGAGGACCGGGTGGAGACAGTGATCACCACGGCGGCCGTCGTGCTCGCGCTGCTCCTGTGCGTCGCGGTCGCGGTCCTGTGGCGGCTCTACAACGACGGCATGCGGCGCGCCGACGCGGCGGCGCGGCTCGTGGCGGCGGAGCGTGCGAAGGGTGACGAGCAGCAGCTCGCGCTGCGCCGGTACGAGGTCGCGTTCGCCTCGATCCACGGCCGCGGCGAGCTGGGCGAGCAGGTGCTGGTGGAGACGGCGCGGGCGCTCGGGCTGCGCGAGGAGCTGCACTTCACGCTGCAGACCGACCTGGCGGGCGGCGGCGCGGCGAAACCGGACATGGTGCTGCGCGTCGGCGGCGGGCGCGCGGTCCCGGTGGACGCCAAGGCGAGCATGGCGATCTGGGCCGAGGCCGTGGAGACCGACGACCCGGAGGAACGGCTCGACGCGTTGCGCGCGCACGTCCGGCAACTGCGCTCGCGCGCCGCGGAGCTGGCCGGCAAGGGCTACCAGCGCTGGGCCGACGCGATCTACGGCACGATCATGTTCGTGCCGTCCGACGCCGCCGTGGTCGCCGCGCTCGACACCGACCCGGAGCTGCTGCGCTGGCTCATCGACCGCCGCGTATTCCTGTGCGGCCCGACGGGCTTCGGCGTCCTGGCCTCCGCGGCCCTGTTCGCGGCCAGCGACCGCGCGCTGGTGGAGGACGTCGAGCAGGTCCGCGCGGGCGCCGCGTCGGCCCACCGCGCGGCGGGCAACGCCGTCGACGCGCTCAACCTCTCCAGCACCCACCTGCAACGGTTCATCTCCGCCCGCCGCCGTGAGCTGGAAGCCCTGGAGAGCTTCCGCGCGACGGTGGCCCCCTTGACGGACGCCTCGGGCAGCCCCGCGCCGGTCCCAGAGGTGAGGAAGGGGGACGAGCTGGCGGCGAGCTGATCGGGCCCTGAGGGGCACCTGCGAGTGGGGCACCTGTGCGTGGAGCGGCAGCGCTGGGAAGGCACGCGCGCGGAAGGCTTCTGTGTCCTGACACCTGAGCTACTCGGCCTTTGCCCGGGCGGTGCCAGAGCTGCCTCGCGGTCGCCGGAGCGCCTCAGACTCACCGGGGTTGCCACTGGGCCCACCGGCTCACTGTTCAGTCGCCGGATCGCCAGACGGTGACCAACCGTGTCTCCTCTGGCCGGGTCGTCGCCCAGCGAGCGCCGTGCTTCATGACCCACAGTGGTCGGCCGATCCGGTGTTGTCATCGCGGCCGTGCAGGTACCAGTCAATGGGACGGCCGTTCCGCGAAGCCGAACGTTCCGGAACAGCCCGCCCTCACGCGGGCAGGTAAAAAGCTCGGAAACGATCCACCGCGGGCACCGGAGTCCTCCCAGCTCGGCGGGCGGGACCGCCACGACCGGATATGGGCTGGTCAGCGGCGGATAACGGCTGGTCGGCGAGGTCCGAAGCTCCTCGTCACCCGGGCAGCACGTGCACCGTCCGCCGGCAACCCGCGTCACGCTGGCGGGTGGCTGGTCAGGGCAGTCTCCGGCCGTGCTGGCAAGATCGTGACAAGTACGGGCTACGGTGTTGCCTCGTGACCGCGATACGCGATCGCCAGAGCGATCCTGATGCCGATGACGCCCCCGTGCCCTGGGACGAGCGTCTTGTCCTCGGCGCGAGGCGCGGGTTGCCCTGGTGGGCGGTCGTCCTCGTGGGCTTCGGCCTTGCCGTGCTCGGCGCCATCATCGATGAAAAGACCAAGGGCAGCCTCGACTTCGTCTTCAAGGCCGGCTACTTCGTCGGGGCCGTGATCGCGGTCGGCGCGGTGCAGAGACGGGCGCTGTTCGGCCCGATGGTGCAGCCGCCGCTGGTGCTGGCCGTCACGGTGCCCGGTGTGGTGCTGCTGACCGGCGGCTCCGGCTCGGGCGGAGACACGCTCTCCAAGCTGCTGGACGTGGGCAGGCCGCTGATCAACGGCTTCCCGACGATGGCGGTCGTCACCGGCGTGACCCTCCTCTTCGGCTTCTTCCGCATCTACCGTGAGCGCGATCCCGATGCCCCGGTGAAGCTGAAGGGCAAGAAGGCGCCCGCCAGGGACGGCGAGCCGTCGGCCGCCCGGCCGCGGACCCGGCCCCCGGGTGCCAACCGCACGGGCCAGACGCCGCTGCCGGCGAGCGGACGCCGGGGTGCGCCGAGGGATCGAGACCTCGATGCCCCGCCGCCGCGACGACCCCGTCCGCCGGCCGACCCGGGCGCCCGCCCGCGCCGCGACCCGGCCGACCCCGGCGCACGCGGCACGCGTAAGCCTCCGCCGGAGGGCCGCCGCCCGCGGCCACCGGAAGCGGACCCCCGCCGTCGCGGCGAGCCCCGTGGCGACACCCCGCCGCCGCGTCGCCGCCCCCGGGCCGACGAGCCGCCACCAGCCGGCCGCCCCCGCCCGCCACGCCGCGAGCCCCCGCGCCGCTCCCGCCCGTGGGACGACGAGTCCTGACAACCCGACAACGTTGACATCCCGCGGGAACGCCCCGCGGAGCCCGAAACCCGAGAAGGGCCGCCGATCCACACAGGATCGGCGGCCCTTCTCTTTTCGTACGGCACAAATGGAACAGGACCGAGAAGGCCGAATCCCCGCGCTGCGGGTCAGGCTCACAGAGCTGCGGGTCAGCCTTCACAGACCGGACAGGTCACTGGACGGGCAACACCGAGCCGAGCCGAGCGGCGACGACGGCCGCCACCGCCCCTGGAGTCAGGAGCCCGGCAAGCGCCGCCGTGACCGGGCACAGGCCTTCGCGACCGCCGAAGTCAGCTCGCACCCCAACCGGCAAGGACAGGCGGACGCACAAGCCCCGCCGCCTCACAAACCGACCTGCACAAACTGACGCCTGGCCCGAAGCCCGAGACCAGCGCGCTCAACCCCGCCTCACCAGGCCGGAAACCAGCGCACAGCCTGGCCCGTCCGGCCTGAAACCAAGCTCGCACAAAGCCCGAACCCAGCGCGCGACCAGCGCCCAGTCCGACCCAAAACCAGCGCCCAGTCCGGCCCAAAGCCAAGCTCAGTCCGGACTCCCACTAAGCCCGAAACCAGCGCGCAGCCCGGTCCCCGTCCGGCCCAAAACCAGTGCTCAGGACTCCGGCTGCGCCACAACCTCCGACTTAGCCGCAGCCGCATCCGCAGCCTCCGACTTAACAGCCTTCCGCAGCTCCTTCGGCAAAGCGAAGGCGATCTTCTCGTTGGCCGTGGTCACCTCGTCGACCTGGCCCCAGCCGCGGTCGGCGAGCCAGGTGAGGAGGTCCATGACCAGGTTGTCCGGCACCGAGGCGCCCGACGTGACGCCGACCGTGGTGACGCCCTCCAGCCAGGACTCGTCGACCTCGCTGGCGAAGTCGATCAGGTGGGAGTCGCGGGCGCCGGCCTTCAGGGCGACCTCCACGAGGCGCTTGGAGTTCGACGAGTTCGTCGAACCGACCACCAGCACCAGGTCGCACTCGGGGGCCATCGCCTTGACCGCGACCTGACGGTTCGTGGTGGCGTAACAGATGTCGTCGCTGGGCGGGTCGGCCAAGCCGGGGAAACGCTCGCGCAGCTGGTCGACGCGCTCCATCGTCTCGTCGACCGACAGCGTGGTCTGGGAGAGCCAGATCACCTTCGACGGGTCGCGCACGTCGACCTTGTCGACGTCCTCCGCCTTGTCCACGAGCTGCACCTTGTCCGGCGCCTCACCCGCGGTGCCCTCCACCTCCTCGTGGCCCTCGTGGCCGATCAGGAGGATGTCGTAGTCGTCCTTGGCGAAGCGGTTGACCTCCTTGTGCACCTTCGTCACGAGGGGGCAGGTCGCGTCGATGGTGCGGAGGTTCCGCTCCTCGGCCTGGGCGTGCACCATCGGCGAGACGCCGTGCGCGGAGAACACCACCAGCGCGCCCTCGGGCACCTCGGAGGTCTCCTCGACGAAGATCGCGCCACGCTCGCGCAGCGTCTCGACGACGTGCCGGTTGTGCACGATCTCCTTGCGCACGTACACCGGGGCGCCATACAGCTCCAGGGCCTTTTCCACGGCGATCACGGCGCGGTCCACGCCCGCGCAGTAGCCACGCGGCTTCGCGAGCAGGACTCGCTTGCCGGTGGCCGGCCCGCCGGAGCCGGCGATCGTCGGAGTGCCGGCGGGGTCGATTCCGGGGCTCGCTGAACTCATGCCCCCAGCGTACGGGCTGCCCCACACCGAACTCGAAGTCCTCTTTAGGATGACCTGACTCCGCCATCCGGGCTGTGCCGGGAGTCACGTCCGGTACCCCAACCCACCCGTTCGGTTGGGCAGGATGGCCCCTATACGGCAGGCTGGACGCATGAAGCCACTCCCGCTCCCCGTCCGGGTCGCCGCGGGCCTCGCCGTCATAACCGCCGAACGGGTTCGCGAGCTCCCCCGGCAGCTCACCGGGCTTCCCGTCACCGTGGTCAGCCAGGTACTGCAGTTCTCCATGCGTGTGCAGCAGCACGTCACCGAGCTGGCCATCAAGGGTGACGACGCCCTATCCGGCCTGCGCCCGGTCGAGGACACCCCCAGCTGGGCGACGTTCGACGAGGACGCCGCGCCCGACCTGGCGCCCTCGCGGCCGACGCTGGTCTCGGTCGACAACATCCCCGAGCCGCGCGCGCAGACCAACGGCCACCGCCCCTCCTTCACCGAGCCCGAATCCGAGATCGAGCCCGAGATCGAGATCCTGCTGGAGCCCCTGCCCGGAAGCGCGGCCGAGGACGAGCCCGGCGACCCGTGGGCCCAGGAGGAGCGCGCGCTGGCCGAGGAGCACGCGGACGGTGAGAACGACAGCGCCGCCGGCCCCGCGAGCCTGCCGAACTACGACGAGCTCACCCTGCCCCAGCTGCGCGCCCGCCTGCGCCGCCTGACCGTGCCTCAGCTCGAAGAGATCCTGGAGTACGAGAAGGCGAACGAGGACCGCGCGTCCTTCGTCGGCATGCTCGCGCGCCGGATCGGCAACGCGCGCAAGGCGGAAGAGGAACAGGACGACAGCGCGGAAGGCAAGTGACCGGCGAACCCGCCACCAGCGCGGAAAACCCCTGGCCGGTCCGCACGGTCACGCGCAAGATCGGCGACTGGGTGCACCGGCTCGGCGCCGTGTGGGTAGAGGGCCAGGTCACGCAGATCAGCGCACGGCCCGGCACGCAGACCGCGTTCCTCACGCTGCGAGACCCGTCGGCGGACGTCTCGATGTCCGTCACCTGCCCGATGTGGCTGGTGCGCGAGCTGGCGACGCCGCTGCGTGAGGGCGACCGCGTGATCGTGCACGCGAAGCCGTCGTTCTTCTTCGGCCGCGGCACGCTCAGCCTGCGCGCCGACGAGATCCGCGCGGTCGGCATCGGCGAGCTGCTGGCCCGGATCGAGCGGCTGCGTAAGCTGCTGGCCGCCGAAGGCCTGTTCTCGCCCGAGCGGAAACGGCCGATTCCCTTTCTGCCGCAAGGCATCGGCCTGATCACCGGACGCGCTTCGGCGGCGGAGCGCGACGTGCTGGTGAACGCGCAGGCGCGCTGGCCGCACGTGCTGTTCAAGGTGCTGAACACCGCCGTGCAGGGCTCGCAGGCCGTGCCGCAGATGCTCCGCGCACTGTCCACACTGGACAAGGACCCCGACGTCGACGTCATCGTGATCGCCCGCGGCGGCGGCAGCGTGGAGGACCTGCTGCCGTTCTCCGACGAGGCGCTGTGCCGGGCCGTCGCGGCGGCGGGCACGCCGGTGGTCAGCGCGATCGGGCACGAGCCGGACACCCCGCTGCTCGACCACGTCGCCGACCTGCGCTGCTCCACGCCCACGGACGCGAGCAAGCGGATCGTGCCGGACGTGCGCGAGGAGTCCGCCCGCGTCCGCCAGATGCGCGACCGCGGCCGTCGCGCGCTGCACGGCTGGGTCGACACCCAGACGCGGCTGCTGACCCAGCTGCGCAGCCGCCCGTCGCTGGCCGACCCGCTCGGCCCCGTCCAGCGCCGTCTCGACGACATCGGGCTGCACCGCGAACGCGGCCGCCGCGCCATGCTCGGCCTGCTCGCGCGTGACCAGGCCGAAGTCGCCAACGCGCGCGGCCGGCTGACCGCGCTGGGCCCGGCCGCCACGATGTCCCGCGGTTATGCCGTCGTGCAGTTCACCGACTCCAAAGGCAACCTCCAGGTACTGCGCTCCGTCTCCCAGATCGAGGACGGTGCACGCCTGCGCGTGCGGGTCGCCGACGGGGCGGTCCACGCCGTCACCGAGCCGACCGAGACCGCGGAAGGAGACGGGCCGTGACTTACCGGGCACCGGCGTTCCTCCCGCTCACTGTGGACGCCGCCGCCCGGCTCGACGCCGGCCCCCTGTTACGCCAGGCGCTCGCCACCGAGCGCGCCGCCGCCGAGTGCTGGACGGCACTGCTCGCGGGCTGCGGCTCGCCCGCCCGCCGCGACCTGGCGCCGCAGCTGCGGCGGCTGTCCGAGGCGACGTCCGTGCACGTCGGCACGCGCTGGTGGTTCGCCGAAGGCGCCGAGCACCGGCGGCGCGTCGCGGGCGCGCAGGAGCACCTCGAAGACGCGGTCGCGGACGGTGACGGGCAGGAGTTCGCCCTCGCGTTCGTCGGCTACGACCACGCGATGGCCAGCGCGGTAGTGTGCGCGCACAGCCCGGTGCATCGGAAGGTCGGAGAACGTCGAGCGTGAGCGAAGCAGCCAGCGAAACCGCCGGACTCGGCTACGAGCAGGCCCGCGACCGGCTCGTCGAGGTGGTCAAGGAGCTTGAAGCGGGCGGCCTGTCCCTGGAGCAGTCGCTCTCGCTGTGGGAAAAGGGCGAGCAGCTCTCGAAGGTCTGCGAGCGGCACCTCGAGGGCGCGCGCGAGCGGATCGAGGCCGCGCTGGCGTCCGTGGAGACCGACGACTCAGAGTGACGTGCACCATGCGCGACTGAATCGGTCAGGTGGACTGGTGGTCTGAGAGACTGGGCACCCGCCGAGTTCAGCGATCCGGGAGGCCCGCATGACTACCGCCAGTGACCCACGACGCCGTGAAGCGCCGGATCGCAACCTCGCCATGGAGCTGGTACGGGTGACCGAGGCCGCCGCGATGGCCGCGGGCCGCTGGGTCGGCAAGGGCGACAAGATCGGCGGCGACGGCGCGGCCGTCGACGCGATGCGCCAGCTCGTCTCCACCGTCTCGATGCGCGGGGTAGTCGTGATCGGCGAGGGCGAGAAGGACGAGGCGCCCATGCTGTTCAACGGCGAAGAGGTGGGCAACGGCGACGGCCCGGACTGCGACGTCGCGGTCGACCCCGTCGACGGCACCACGCTGATGGCCAAGGGCATGCCCAACGCGCTGGCCGTGCTCGCGGTGGCCGAGCGCGGGGCGATGTTCGACCCGTCGGCCGTGTTCTACATGGAGAAGCTCGCCGTCGGCCCCGACGCCGCGGGCAAGGTGGACCTGGCCGCGCCGGTCGCGGAGAACATCCGCCGTGTCGCGAAGGCCAAGAACTCCAGCGTCAGCGACGTGACCGTGTGCATCCTCGACCGGCCGCGGCACGAGCAGATCATCAAGGAGGTCCGCGAGGCGGGCGCCCGCATCCGGTTCATCTCCGACGGCGACGTGGCGGGCGCGATCGCCGCGGCCCGGCCGACCACCGGTGTCGACATGTTGCTCGGGATCGGCGGCACGCCCGAGGGCATCATCGCGGCCTGCGCGATGAAGTGCCTCGGCGGCGAGCTGCAGGGCCGGCTGTGGCCGAAGGACGAGGCCGAGCGGGAGAAGGCGCTGGCCGCGGGCCACGACCTCGACCGCGTGCTCGGCAACGACGACCTGGTGCGCGGCGACAACACCTTCTTCTGCGCCACCGGCGTGACCGACGGCGACCTGCTGCGCGGCGTGCACTACCGGTCGGGCGGCGCCACGACGCAGTCCATCGTGATGCGGTCCAAGTCCGGCACCGTCAGAATGATCGACGGCTACCACCGGCTGAACAAGCTCCGGGCGTATTCGTCCGTGAACTTCGACGGCAACCTGGACACGCCCGAGGACGGCTCCGACGCCGTCCCGCCCCTGCCCTGAATTTCCCGATCAAGGAGTCGCCCGGTGCCCAAGCGGTTGTTCGCGCTGCTGTTGACGATCCTCGCCGGAACGGCGCTCGCCACCGGCAGCGCGACCGCTGGGCCGTCGATCGTCGGCGGCACCGCCGCGGACCAGCCTTACCCGTTCGTGGTGTCGCTGCACTCCTCGTCGGGCAAGGTCTTCTGCGCCGGTTCGCTGATCGCGCCGACGTGGGTCGCCACGGCCGCGCACTGCGTGTACGGAAAGGACCCGGCGACGGTCGCGCTTCGGCTGGGCAGCAACGAAAGCGACCAGGGCGGCGAGACCGCGCAGGCCGCGGAGTTCATCGTGCACCCGCACTTCAACGTCAAAACGCAGACCGGCGACCTCGCCCTCATCCGGCTCGCCGCGGCGGCGCAGACGGCCCCGATCGCCCTCGGCGACACCGCGGCGCCCGGCGCGGCGGCCCGCATCCTCGGCTGGGGCCAGACCTGCCCGGCCCCGAACTGCGGTCCCCTCGCGCCTTCGCTGCAACAGCTCGACACGCACCTGGTCGAGGGCTCGAAATGCACCGCCGCGTTCGACGGCACCGCCGAGCTGTGCACCGACAACCCGGACGGCGAGAACGGCTCCTGCTACGGCGACTCCGGCGGCCCGGAGCTGGCCCGCGACGGCGACCACTGGACGTTGATCGGCCTGACCAGCCGCCCCGGCAACGGCTCCGCGACCTGCGCGACGGCGCCGTCGATCTATACGTCCGTGGTCGCCTACGAACCGTGGATCGCGGAGAAGACCGGCTGAGTCACTCGGCGTTGCTGGAGTGGCCCGGGAACAAGTGCGCGTCCGGATCCAGTGCCACGGCGATGTTGTTCACCGCGGTGGCGGCCTCGCCGAAGCCGGTGGCGATGAGCTTCACCTTCCCCGGATACGCCGCGACGTCGCCGGCCGCGTAGACCCGGGGCCGCGCCGTCGCCATGGTCGAGTCCACCGAGATGGCGCGGTGGTCGATCTCCAGCCCCCAGCTTTCGATCGGCCCGAGGTCGGCCGTGAAGCCCAGCGCGGCGACCACGGCGTTGGCCGGAAGCTGCTCGTCCTCACCGTTCTTCACCGTCACCTCCACCGCCGCGAGTTCGCCGTCCGACGCCTCGACGAAGCGCGTCACCTCGGCGTCGGTGATCATCCGGACGCCCAGGCCACGCACCTCGCGCACGATGGACTCCGCGGCGCGGAACTTCGCGCGGCGGTGCACGAGGGTGACACTCGCGGCGATCGGGTGCAGGGCCAGGCACCAGTCGAACGCCGAGTCGCCGCCGCCGACCACGACCACGTGCTGGCCCGCGTGCGCCTGCAGTGACGGGACGAAGTGGACCATGCCGCGGCCGAGCCAGCCGTCGCCCGCGGGCAGTGGACGCGGGGTGAACTCGCCGATGCCCGCGGTGACCAGCACGGCGCCCGCGCGCAGCACCTCACCGCCGTCGAGGGTCAGCTCGACCCCGCCGTCGACGCTCTCCAGCTTCTCCGCCTTGCGGCCCAGCAGGTACGCCGGCCGCCACGGCTCGACCTGGTCCACCAGGCCCTGCACCAGGTCACGGCCGCGGATCGCGGCGAACCCGCCCACGTCGAAGATCATCTTCTCCGGGTACATGGCGGTGACCTGCCCGCCCGGCTCGGGCAGCGAATCGACCACGGCCATCGACAGGCCGCGGAACCCCGCGTAGTAGGCCGCGAACAGCCCAGTGGGCCCGGCTCCGATGATGACGAGGTCGTACGACGAATCCATGAGGCTCGCTCCAGCCAGTGGTGGGTGGCGGTGATCGAGAACACTTGAAGGATATCCAGTGTGGCTAGCCACTCGGTTGAGGGCGGCGGTGGGGAGGAAGGCGGAGCTAGCCCGACCGACTGGGTGATTTCTGCGAACCGCGTGGGCGACGCCACCCCGCGAACACCGCCGAACAGGGCCAGAATCGGGTGTATGGCTGAACAGGAATACCGGATCGAACACGACACGATGGGTGAGGTCCGCGTCCCGGTCGACGCGCTCTACCGCGCGCAGACGCAGCGTGCCGTGGAGAACTTCCCCATCTCCGGCCGCGGTCTCGAGCGCGCCCAGATCCGCGCGCTGGGCCTGTTGAAGGCGGCCGCCGCGCACGTGAACGCGAAGCTCGGCGTGCTGGAGCCCGACGTCGCGGACGCGATCGCCACCGCCGCCGACGAGGTCGCCGCCGGCCGGCACGACGAGCACTTCCCGATCGACGTCTTCCAGACCGGCTCCGGCACCTCGTCCAACATGAACGCGAACGAGGTCATCGCGACGCTCGCCACCCGCGCGCTGGGCCGCGAAGTGCACCCGAACGACCACGTCAACGCCTCGCAGTCGTCGAACGACACGTTCCCGACGACCATCCACGTCGCCGCCACGGAGGCCGTGCTCACCGACGTCGTCCCGGCGCTGGAGCACCTCGCGGGCGCGATCGAGGCGCGCGCCGCCGAGTGGGCGGACGTCGTGAAGTCCGGCCGCACGCACCTGATGGACGCCGTGCCCATCACGCTCGGCCAGGAGGCGGGCGCGTGGGCCGCGCAGGTCCGCTTCGGCGTCGAACGGCTCCGGTCCGGCCTGCCGCGGCTGGGCGAGCTGCCGATCGGCGGCACCGCCGTGGGCTCCGGGCTGAACGCGCCGGACGGCTTCGGCGCCGCCGTCGCCGCCGAGCTCGCGGAGCTGACCGGCCTGCCGCTGACCGAGGCGCGCAACCACTTCGAGGCGCAGGCGACGCAGGACAGCGTCGTCGAGACCTCGGGCCATCTGCGCACGATCGCGGTGTCGCTGAACAAGATCGCGAACGACCTGCGCTGGCTGGGCTCCGGCCCGCGCACCGGGCTGGGCGAGCTGGCGCTGCCGGACCTGCAGCCGGGCTCGTCGATCATGCCGGGCAAGGTCAACCCGGTGATCCCGGAGGCGACGCTGCAGGTGGTGGCGCAGGTGATCGGCAACGACGCGGCGGTGGCGTTCGCGGGCGCGGCGGGCAACTTCCAGCTCAACGTGAACCTGCCCGTGATCGCGCGCAACGTGCTCGAGTCCGCGCGGCTGCTCGCGGCCGTCTCACGGCTGCTGGCGGACAAGGTGTTCGACGGCGTCACCGCGAACGTCGAGCGGACGCGCCAGTACGCCGAGGGCTCGCCTTCGATCGTCACGCCGCTCAACAAATACATCGGCTACGAAGCGGCGGCAGCGGTCGCGAAGCAGGCGCTCAAGGAGCTGAAGACGATCCGCGAAGTCGTCATCGAACGCGGTTTCGTCAAGGACGGCAAGCTCACCGAGGCCCAGCTCGACGAGGCCCTCGACGTGCTCCGCATGGCCCGCGGCGGCAAGTAGCCGGGCTCCGGGATCCTCCCGCTGAACCGCCGGTGAATTCCTGGTTCACGCGGGAGGGGTCCCAGCGCGTCGCCCTAATGTGGTTGTTCTCGAACAGCCGAGGGGGACAACGCTGTGGGCTTCGGGGAAATCGTGCGATCCGTCGCGGAGGTACTCACCTCCGGCCGCGGCATCGTGCCGATCGCGGTCGTCGCCGGCGCCACGATCGCCGCGCCGGTGATCGACCGCTACGTGATCCGCCGCCGCCGGCTGATCTACCGCGTGCTCTACAACTCGAAGATCGGCCTGAACCCGATCCCCTTGCACGACCGGAAGAACGGCGCCGCGCAGGCCGACCCCGAGCTGGTCCGGACCGTGCGGCTGCTGGAGCCGCTGAGCGTCGTGGTGATCCGCATCCGCAACACCGGCAGCTTCGACATCGGCCCCGGCGACTTCGAGCACCCGCTCCAGTTCACCTTCGGCAGCCGGGTGGTCTGGGACGCCCGGGTTTCCGAAGCGCGCGACGGCCTCCGCGACGTCGTGCGCGACGGGCTCGAGTTCTTCACCCGCGACACCGTCGACCCGCAGCCGGTCGCGGAAACCGCGAAGCTGTCCGGTGTCCGGGCCCTGCTGCCGCAGCGGCTGAGCGGTTTCCTGCGCCAGCCCGGACCCGACGTGGATCCGCGCGCGCCGCAGTGGCACGGCGTCCGCCTCGGGCAGCTTTCCTTGAAGCGACGGGAAAAGTTCAAGCTCGTGGTGGTCCTGCACGAGGCCGACGGGTGGCAGGGCGGGCCGTTGTCGAAGGAACTCGACGTCACCGGGCGGCTCACCGGCGGGCGGATCAAGGACGAGCGCAAACAGCGACGGCTGTCCTGGCCAGTGGTGACCGTGGCGATCGGTGTGCTGCTGACGGGCGCGCTGCTGTCCACGCTGATCGTCGCCGCTTCCCGCACCGCCGCGACGCCCGGCTGCGCGAACGGGACTCTCGCGGTGCACGGCTCAAGCGCGTTCGTGCCGATCATGGCCAGCGTCGCGAAGGAATACCACGCGCTGTGCGGCGACTCGAACATCACGACGCAGGCCAGCGGCAGCGTCGCGGCGGTCCGCGAGTTCGGCCCGCTCGCCACGGCGGGCAAGGACGGCCTCGCCGTGCTGTCGGACGGCAAGGCGGCCGAAGCCGGGCCGGAGCTGGTGCCCCAGGCCGTGGCCGTGCTGATGTACAGCGTGGTGGTGAACAGCTCCGTCGGGCTCGACCGGTTGACCACCGACCAGGTGCGGGGCATCTTCACCGGCCGGTACCGCGACTGGGCGCAGCTGCGGCCGGGCCCGTCGCTGCCTATCCGGATCGCCGGGCGCGGGCAGGAGTCCGGCACCCGCCGGACGTTCGAGCAGAAAGTGCTGGGCACCGTCGAGCCCGGGCTGTCTTCGGACGACTGCCTGAGCCCCGGCCGCGACCCCGGCGCGGCGGTCATCCGCTGCGAACGCGGCACGACGGCCGAGCTGATCCAGGCCGTCGGCGGCACCCTGGGCGCGATCGGCTACGCCGACGTGCCGGCGGCCAAGATCGCGTCCGCGCAGGGCGGCAAGGTGACGGTGGCCCAGCTCGACGGGCACTACCCGGACGTCACGAGCATCGACGCCGGCTACCGGTTCTGGACCGTCGAATACCTGTACACCAAGGGTGTTCCGGCGAACGACTCGCTGCTCAAGGCGTTCATGGACTACCTGCGCAGCGGCACCGCGCGGGCCGAGCTGCAGGACGCGGGCTACACCCCGTGCGTCACGAAAGAGGGACTGCTCGACCGCTATTGCACCAGGCCGGACGCCTGACCGGGCGACGGACGGACGGAAATTGTCGGTGCCGCGGGTCATGATGTCGGGGTGCTGCTGACCGAGATCGTCACCGCGTCCGCCGAGCTGGCGGCCACCCGGTCCAGGAAGGCGAAGACCGCCACCCTGGCCGCGGTGCTGCGCGCCGCCGAGCCCGCCGAGCTGCCCGCCGTGATCGCGTACCTCACGGGGCAGACGGCGCAGGACCGGCTCGGCGCGGGCTGGCGCACGCTCGCGGAGCTGGCCGCCTCCCCCGCGGCGGCGCCTGAGGTGAGTGTCGCCGAAGTGGACGAGGCGCTGACCGAGGTCGCCGCCGCGTCCGGGGCGGGTTCGGTGAAGCGGCGGGCCGACGTGCTCACCGCGTTGTTCAGCCGGCTCACCAAGGCCGAGCAGGAGTTCCTGTTCCGGCTGGTCACCGGCGAGCTGCGGCAGGGCGCGCTGGAGGGCGTGATGGTCGACGCGATCGCGGCGGCGGCCGAGCTGCCGGCGGCGGACGTGCGGCGCGCGTTCATGCTGTCCGGCCGGCTGCCGGTCACCGGCCACGCGGCCCTGACCGGGGGCGCGGCGCGGCTCGCCGAGTTCCGCCTGGCGCTCGGGCGGCCGATCCGGCCGATGCTGGCCTCCCCCGCGGAATCGCTCGACGAGGCGGCGGCCGAGCACGCGCACGCGATCGTCGAGTACAAAATGGACGGTGCGCGGATCCAGGTGCACCGTCAGGGCGACGAGGTGCACGTGTACACCCGCACGCTGCGGGAGATCACCTCGAGCGTGCAGGAGCTGGTCGACCTCGTGCGGGCGCTGCCGTGCGAATCCGTGGTGCTGGACGGCGAAACGCTGGCGCTCGCCGACGACGGCAGGCCACGCCCGTTCCAGGAGACGATGAGCCGCTTCGGCAGCACGCGCGAGGAGCAGGTGCGCGCGCTGCTGCTGCGGCCGTACTTCTTCGACTGCCTGCACCTCGACGGCGCCGACCTGCTGGACGCGCCGCTGTCGGAGCGCAATGCGGCGCTGCGCCGGGTCGCGGGCGAGCACGTGATCCCGGGTGAGGTGGCGCCCGCGGACCCGGCCGCGGTGCTGGAGGCGGCGATGGCCGCGGGCCACGAGGGCGTGATGGTGAAGGACCTCGCCTCGCCGTACGCGGCGGGCCGGCGCGGGCGGGCCTGGCTGAAGGTGAAACCGGTGCACACCATCGACCTGGTGGTGCTCGCGGCGGAGTGGGGCCACGGGCGGCGCACCGGCACGCTGTCCAACCTGCACCTCGGCGCCCGCGACCCGGACGGCGGCCCGCCGATCATGGTGGGCAAGACGTTCAAGGGCATGACCGACGAACTACTGGCCTGGCAAACGAAACGGTTCCAGGAGATCGAAACCCACCGCGACGACTGGACAGTCCACGTGCGACCGGAGGTAGTGGTCGAGATCGAGCTGGACGGCGCGCAGGTCAGTCCCCGCTACCCGGGCGGCCTGGCGCTGCGGTTCGCCCGCGTCGTGCGCTACCGCCCGGACAAGGACCCCGCCGACGCGGACACGATCGACACAGTCCGGGGCCTGCTCCGCGGCGACCGGACGGGACAGGAGGGCTGACTTCTGGGGGTATTTTCCGGTTGAGCGGTGTGGTGCCGCATCGGGTTGCTTCGGGCTGCTTCGACGTCGCCGAGGGAGGGGACACGGTCGACGCCTCGCCTCGGGCACTCGGGGCACTCGGGGCGAGGCCGGGCTGGCGGGCTGGCGGGCTGGCGGGCTGGCGGGCTGGCGGGCTGGCGGGCTGGCGGGCTGGCGGGCTGGCGGGCTGGCGGGCTGGCGGGCTGGCGACCGATTCTCACCCGGGCGAGCCACCGGCCACGGTCACGTCCAGCGTCGGGAACGGCTGGCTCACATCACCGGCGAGGCGGCGCGCCCACCTGCACGCGGAGCATGCCCTACGCCAGTCAACCCCGCCCGGGATCCCGGCGCGCTCCGCGAACAGGAGCCGGACCAGAACAGGAGCCACCATCAGCCTGCCCGGCCACCCGGGCCCCGACTCGCTCACGCAACAGAAGCCAAGCCAGCACCCTGCCCGACCGCCAGGCGCCCAGCCCGCTGCGCAAACAGGGCCCGCGCCATCGGCATGCCCGCCCACCCGGCGTCCCAGCCTGCCCGCGAACAGGAGCCAAGCCAGCACCGCGCCCAGCAGCCCGGCGCCCGGCCCGGCCCGCGAACAGGAGCCAGGCCACCACCGCACCCGGCCGTCCGGCCCACTCACGCGAGCCGGAACCAGCCCACCACCCCGCCCAGCCACCCGACCTCAACCGCGGACGCTCAGCCACCCGGCCTCACCCGCGGACGCGACGAAACGCGTTGAGCGGGTCGTTGATCCCAGCCTGAGCCAACGCCCGCCAGGCGCTCCGGCCACGGGCGACGGGTTTGCCGGCCGCGACGCGGTGGAGTTGCTGGGTGTGCCACTGGACTTCGAGCAGGCTGTCGGCGAGCCGGATGCCGGTGCGCGGGCAGAGCCGCTCCGCGCGGGCGTCCTCGCCGGCGAGCAGGCGTGCGGGCAGGCCCGGGTCGACGGTCAGGGGGCGGCCGAGGCCGATCACGTCGAGGGCGCCCGAGCGCAGGGCCTCGGCCATGCCCTCCGCGGTGGTGAAGCCGCCGGTGACCATGAGGGCGACGTCGGAGACCTCGCGCGCTTTGGCCGCGTAGTCCAGAAAATACGCCTCCCGGCGCGCGGTGCTCTCGCGGCCGGAGCCCATCATCGCGGCCTTCTCGTACGTGCCGCCGGAGATCTCCAGGAGGTCGAGGCCCGCGTCGCCGAGGGCGCGGACGACCTGTAGCGACTCGTCCTCGCCGAAGCCGCCGCGCTGGAAGTCCGCGCTGTTCAGCTTCACCGACACCGGCACCGAATCGCCCACCGCCGCCCGCACGCGGCGGACCACCTCAAGCAGGAAACGGCTGCGGTCGCGGCCCCACTCGTCGTCACGGAGGTTCGTCAGCGGCGAGAGGAACTGCGAGATCAGGTACCCGTGCGCGCCGTGGAGCTGCACCCCGGCGAACCCGGCGTCGACGAACGTCCTCGCCGCCAGCGCGAACCGGTCGACGATCGCCTCGATCTCGTCGCCCGTCAGGGCTCGCGGCGCGGCGAACGCGGTCCGCACGCCGCGATCACCGAACGGCACCGCGGACGGCGCGACCGGCTGCCGCGAAAGGTACCGGGGGCTCTGCCGACCGGGATGGTTGAGCTGCACCCACAGCCGGGCGCCGGTCCCGTCGACGCTGCGCGCCCACGGCCGGAAGACGGCGGGGTCCGGCGCGGCAGGCAGCGCGACGTTGCGCGGCTCGCCGATCGCCGCCGGGTCGACCATCACGTTGCCGGTCACCAGCAGGCCCGCGCCGCCGTGCGCCCAGGTCCGGTACAGCTCGGCCAGCTCCGGCGTCGGCCGGTTGCGGCGGTCGCCGAGCTGCTCGCTCAGCGCCGACTTCGCGAGCCGGTGCGGCAGCACCTCCCCGCAGCGCAGCTTGAGCGGCTCGGCCAGCAGTTCCCGGGTGGCTGTCATCGCGGTCCCGTCGTCGCAGCGAACTTACCGGCAGTAGGCTACCCGAAAGTAGATACCAGCGGTATGTCAACTGGGCGGCACTGCGGGCACTAGGGTCTGCAGACCATGACGGCGATAGTGCAGAACCTGGTCACGTCGGGCGTTTTCGAGCTCGACGGCGGCAGCTGGGACGTGGACAACAACGTCTGGATCGTGGGCGACGACGCCGAGGTCATCGTGATCGACGCGGCGCACGACGCCGCCGCGATCGCCGACGTCGTCGGGGACCGGGAACTGCGCGCGATCGTCTGCACCCACGGCCACAACGACCACGTCAACGCCGCGCCCGCGCTGGCCGAGCGCACCGGCGCGCCGATCCTGCTGCACCCGGACGACCGCGTCGTCTGGGACCTCACGCACCCCGGCCGCGCGCCGGACGGCGAGCTGGCCGACGGCCAGGTCATCACCATCGCCGGCACCGAACTCACCGTGCTCCACACGCCGGGCCACGCGCCGGGCGCCGTCTGCCTCTACGCGGCGGACCTCGGCGTGGTCTTCACCGGCGACACGCTCTTCCACGGCGGCCCCGGCGCCACCGGACGGTCCTATTCGGACTATCCGACCATCGTGAAGTCCATCCACGATCGGCTTTTCGCCCTCCCCGACGCGACGGAAGTCCGCACCGGGCACGGTGAAGGCACCACGATCGCCGAGGAGAAGGCGGGCGCCCCGGAGTGGCCCGAGGCCTGAACACAGCACGAGCGGAACCAGCTGAACACCGGGCCGGCCCCACCACAGAACCCGCTACCGAGGCACCACGCGGCAGGCGGCGGGCTGCGCGACGCAGTCGTAGCGTGCCGGCGCCGCGCCGTCCGCGGTGTTCATGTTGTATTCGACGCGGTGGAAGGCCCACGCGGTCGTCTTGAACGGAGGCGACTCCGGCGGCGGCAACGTCACCGTCCGCCGGTCTCCGCGGTACGAGTACTCGATCCGCACCCGCCACGTACAGAAGCACTTCCGCGTCGAGGCCCGGACGATCAGGTGCTCGGTCTGCCCTTTCTCCAGGAAGAGCACCTTGCCGTCGGAGAGGTACGGCCGGGTGGCCTTGCCGGGGTCCCCCGACTCGTCGGCCACCAGCGCCGGCACCTCCGGTCCCGAGTCGAGGTGGAAGTCGACGATCGGCGCATCGGAGCTCCCCTGCGGATCGGCGATGAACGCGGTGCCGTCGAGCGGTGGCAGCCGCTTCTCGACGACGGCGGTGATGCGCACGAGGTCGATCCGGCCGGACCGGTTGCTGTCCAGCGTGATCTGGTGCCCGGAGACCCCCATCTGCGCGCCGTTGCGCTGGACGGCGTCGAAGCTGTCGCCCGGGGCCGCGACGGTGACCTGGTCGCCGGTTGCCCAGTAGAGCCCGGCGACCACCTCGCGGAAGTTCTCGCTCGAGACCGTGACCGGCTGCTCGCCGTAGACGTCACGCGCCTTGTCGACGACCCAGGGCGCGATGCCGGGCACCGCCGCGGTGAGCAGCAGCGGGGTCAGGGTCACGATGAGCCACTTGGGCCCCTTGCCCAGCGCACGCCACCGCGCACGCCATCGCGGCGACGCGGCGCGCCGGGGCTCCGGTTTCTTCGGCGGGGAAAGACGACCGGCGACGCGCGGCCTCCGGTTCACGGGGTCACCTCGGCCGCGGCGTCAGGTTCGTCCACAGCGGCGGCCTCGGGTTCGTCCGCCGCGGCATCGGCGAGTCCGTGCTCCGGCCCGAGGAACTGCGAGATCAGCGCCACGAGCAGCAGCGGCACCGCGACCAGGGCCGCGAGGTAACCCGATCCGAGCCGGACGGTGCCGAGTTCCATGCCGGCCTGGTCGGCCAGCCCCAGCGGGTCCCACAGCAGCAGCGCGCAGACGACGAGCACGCCCCAATTCCCGTAACAGAGGTAGAGCGCCGCCGAACGGAGGATCCGCCGGAGCCCGTCGGCCGCGACCGCGGCGCCCACCATCAGGGCCAGCACGCCGAACAGGGCGATCCGGTAGACCAGCGTCCAGCTCTCGAACGGCCGAAGCGCGGACTCCCCGACGGTCACCTCGGTTTCGAACCAGGGCAACGAAAGCGACAGGACCACCGGGACCACGGCGAGCACGAGCCCCACCACCACGACTGCCGTCGACCGGCGCCGCGCCGGCCTGCCGTCCCCCTCGGCGCGGAAGGCCAGCGCCGGGCCAGTCGCCCAGCTCGCGAGAACCGGGCCGAACCCGAGCAGCAGCAGGCCCGCGGCGAAGAGCAGCAGCCCCTGCGCGGGCTCGACCGACATACCCTGGGCGTTCTGGCCGAGCACCTCCGCCAAGGCCGCTCGCGGGGGCTGCAGTCCCAGCAGGATCACCGCCACCGCGGGCAGGGGCCCGATTCCCGCGGTGAGGAGCCGGACGCCCGCGGTCGGGCGCCGGCTCGCCGAGAGCAGGATCGCCGAAACCACCACTATGACGACCATCAGCAGCGAGAGCGTCTGTCCCTGTGAGCGCAACGCGCTAAGCGGGATCCCGCCGCTTCGCGCACCAGCGCCGGTTTTGGCGACGATCCACGGCATCGTCAGCCCGACCAGCGCCAGCCCACCGCCGATCCCCGAGAGAACGACCCCGCCGAGCCAGGCCACCGTGACTTCGCGTACCGGCGTCGAAACACACCCAGGTTGTTCCATCCAGCTTCTCCCCCGTCAGCCGCCAGCAGCATAGCGATTACGGCGAATGACCAGGAATGGTTCGCCCGGAATCTTCCGGACACTCCGGCGAGCCGGGCTAAGGCGCCAGCCGGGGTGGCACCGGTTCGACGCGCGCCTTCACCTTGGCCTCGGCCGCAAGCGTTTGCGCCCAGGTCTGGAGGCCCTCGACGTCAACGCCGTGCGGCGGCCGCGCGCGGAACGGCTCGATGTTCACCGCGCCGCGCTCCAGCAGCGAGGCCGCGCCCGCGCCGTTGCCGCGGGCGGCGTGGGTGAGGCCCACCGCGAGCTGCGCCAGGCCCCGCCACAGCTCGCGCTCGGGGCCGTCGGTCGACTTCCACGCGTCCTCGAAGACCTCGTGGGCGTGGAAGGGCTTGCCCTCGTCCAGCAGCCGCTGGGCCAAGGTCAGTGTCTCCTCCGGGGTGCGCACGATGCCCTCGGGCTGACGCTCGACGCCGTCGGCGCCGTAGGGCAGCGGCCGTCCGAGGCCGTCGCGGGGGCGTGCGTTGCGCGCACGCCCGGTGTCGTCGCGGTCACGGCCGTTCATAACGGCATTGTTCCACGGGCCACGCCTGGTTCGCGTCCCGCGCGCGAGCCACGTACCGTGGGAACACGTGCGCTTTCTGGATGGGCATATGCCCGCTCACGACCTGACCTACGACGACGTGTTCCTGCTGCCGAACCGTTCCGACGTGGAGTCCCGCTTCGACGTAGACCTGTCCACTGTGGACGGCAGCGGCGCGACGATCCCCTTGGTGGTGGCCAATATGACCGCCGTCGCCGGGCGCCGGATGGCCGAGACGGTGGCCCGCCGCGGCGGGCTCGTGGTGCTGCCACAGGACGTCGACACCGCCGCGGTCACGGAGATCGTGGCCTGGGTGAAGAGCCGCCACACAGTGTGGGACACCCCGCTCGTGCTGACCGGCGGCGACGCCGTGGCCGACGCGCTGAACCTCGTGCACAAGCGCGCTCACGGCGCCGTGGTGATCGTCGACGGTGACGGCAAGCCCGTCGGCATCGTCGACGAAGCGGCCTGCGCGGGTGTCGACCGCTTCGCGCGCCTCGCCGACGTCGCGCAGCCCGCGGCCGTCGCCGTTCCGCTGGACACGCCGCCGCGTGAGGTCTTCGAGCAGCTGCACGCCCACGGCGCCCGGCTCGCGCTCGGCCTCGACGCCGAAGGCCGCCTCGCGGGCGTGCTGACCAGCGTCGCCGCCCTGCGCGCGGGCATCTACACACCGGCCGCGGACGCCGACGGCAACCTGCGCGTGGCCGCGGCTGTGGGAGTGAACGGCGACGTGGCCGCGAAGGCCCAGGCGGTGCTGGCCGCGGGCGTCGACACGCTGGTGGTCGACACCGCGCACGGGCACCAGGAGAAGATGATCGCCGCGCTCAAGGCGGTCCGCTCGGTGTCGCCGCGGGTGCCGGTGGTGGCCGGCAACGTCGTCACCGCCGAGGGCACGCGCGACCTGATCCACGCGGGCGCGGACATCGTGAAGGTCGGCGTCGGCCCCGGCGCCATGTGCACCACGCGGATGATGACCGGCGTCGGGCGGCCGCAGTTCTCGGCCGTCGCGGAGTGCGCGGCCGCCGCGCGCGAGCTGGGCAAGCACGTGTGGGCCGACGGCGGCGTGCGGCACCCGCGCGACGTCGCGCTGGCCACGGCCGCGGGCGCGTCCGCCGCGATGGTCGGCTCGTGGTTCGCCGGCACCCACGAATCACCCGGCGACCTGCGGTTCGACGAGCAGGGGCGGCCGTACAAGGAGTCGTTCGGCATGGCGTCCAAGCGGGCCGTCGGCGCCCGGACGCGCACGGACAACGTCTTCGACCGCGCCCGCAAGGCCCTGTTCGAGGAGGGCATCTCGTCCTCGCGCATGGCGCTGGACCCGAACCGGCCCGGCGTGGAGGACCTGATCGACTCGATCTGCTCGGGCGTCCGCTCGTCCTGCACGTACGCGGGCGCGCGCACGCTGGAGCAGTTCCACGAGCGCGCGCTGCTGGGCGTGCAGTCCGCCGCCGGCTTCGCCGAGGGCCGCCCGCTCCCGTCCGGCTGGTGAGGACGAAAAGCCGTTAAGGCCTCCTTACCCGCGTCCGACGCGGGTAAGGAGGCCTTAACGGACTTCAGGGGCTCAGCCGTGGTCCTCCAGCATCTCGGTGACCAGCGCGGCGATCGGCGAGCGCTCCGACCGGGTCAGCGTCACGTGCGCGAACAGCGGGTGGCCCTTCAGCTTCTCGATCACCGCCGAGACGCCGTCGTGCCGTCCGACGCGCAGGTTGTCACGCTGGGCGACGTCGTGCGTGAGCACCACCCGCGACGCCGTGCCGAGGCGGGAGAGCACCGTGAGCAGCACGTTGCGTTCCAGTGACTGCGCCTCGTCCACGATCACGAAGGTGTCGTGCAGCGACCGGCCGCGGATGTGGGTCAGCGGGAGCACCTCGAGCATGCCGCGGTCGAACACCTCGTCCAGCACGTCCTGGCTGACCAGCGCGCCGAGGGTGTCGAACACCGCCTGCGCCCACGGCTGCATCTTCTCGCTCTCGGAGCCCGGCAGGTAGCCCAGGTCCTGGCCGCCGACGGCGTAGACCGGGCGGAACACCACGACCTTGCGGTGCTGGCGGCGCTCCATCACCGCCTCGAGCCCGGCGCACAGCGCCAGCGCGGACTTGCCGGTGCCGGCGCGGCCGCCGAGGGAGACGATGCCGACGTCGGAGTCGAGCAGCAGGTCCAGCGCCACGCGCTGCTCGGCCGAGCGGCCGTGCAGCCCGAACGCCTCGCGGTCGCCCCGCACCAGCCGGATCCGCTTGTCCGCGGTGACCCGGCCCAGCGCGCCGGTGCTGCCGGCGAGCAGCCGCAGCCCGGTGTGGCAGGGCAGCTCGCCCACCTCGGCGAGGCCGAACTCCACCGGGTCCACCGAGTTGCCCGCGAACAGGCCGTCGACCAGCTCCTGCGGCACGTCCACGTCGGTCATGCCGGTCCAGCCCGACGGCGTGACCTCCTGCGCGCGGTACTCGTCGGCGGCGAGGCCGACGGCCCCGGCCTTGACCCGCAGCGGGATGTCCTTCGTCACCAGCGTCACCGGCACCTTCTCCACGGCCAGGTTCAGCGCGCAGGCGAGGATGCGGTGGTCGTTGGAGTCGGTCCGGAAGCCGACCGGCAGCACCGAGGGGTCGGTGTGGTTGAGCTCCACCTGCAGGGTGCCGCCGTGGTCCCCGATCGGGATCGGCGCGTCGAGCCTGCCGTACTGCCGGCGCAGGTCGTCGAGCAGCCGGAGCGACTCGCGGGCGAACCAGCCGAGCTCGGGGTGGTGACGCTTCGCCTCCAGTTCACTGATGACGACCAGCGGGAGGACGACCGCGTGTTCGGCGAACCGCGTCACCGCCCACGGGTCGGAAAGCAGGACCGACGTGTCCAGCACGTACGTGGACACTTCGTGGTCGGGCGAGATCGAGGCTTTCTCCGGGCCAGAGGCACCGGTCGAAGAACGGCCAGAGGCCTTGCGGGGTGAACGCTGCGCAGTCACGACGGCATCTCCCTCGAGGGCGTGTGCACCCCACGCCCGCACTCGCTGGGCCGGGCACCTCCCTGGCTGGGTCCGCTCCTCCTGACGCCGGCTGCGTCAGGCGATGCGGCCACGAGGGCCGGGTGCCGGCCCCCTCGTGCATCTCGTGGGCGGCTGAGCCGCCCCCTCGATCAACGCCACGACCAGGGCCTCCCGCGAGGGCCCGCACGGAACGCGTGCCCTCACTTCCGGAAGGTACCTACGTCCGGGCGATCGTGCAGGCAGCCACACAGGTGATTCGCCAATTCGTCATCTCACCGTGGGTCGCCCGACATCAACAGCCTGTGACGTCACGCTGAGTGATCGCCCGGGCATTCGGGGGATCACGCGTCGGCATGATCTTCGAGAAATTGTCACCGAACGAGGTCGAAAGCGCCGGGGAAAAGCTTGTACCACGGGCCTAGTTGAAATGCATTTCGCGTACTGGACACTGACCCGGACCGGGTGAACCCGGCCATTTCCGGCTCACACAATGGGAGTACCGGGCATTCATTACGGGCCGGACGGGGGTAATTTTCTCACTGCGGGACACACCACCAGACCCATCGGTGCCCGAGATCCCAGAATATCCCTACCTAGGAGTGTGCGAAGTGCTGAAGAAGGCTGGAATTGTCGCCGGTGCGGCCGCGGGCCTGATGATGCTCGGCGGTACGGCGTTCGCCGCGCCGGCCCACACCCCGGACCCGACGTTCGGTGACGCCGTCACGATGTTCACCGACGGTGGCGGCGCGCTGGGCTACGGCGCGGCCGCCCTGGTCGCGGGTGCCTACACAGGCATCGCCACCACCCCGGCGCTGGTCCTTCACTCGCTGGAGCACCACGGCCACTGATCGTGGTGCGTGGTAAGGGCCCCGGAGTTCGCTCCGGGGCCCTTACCCATGTCCGGGGTCCCCCGGCGTCAAGAGCCGAAGCGGCGGTGCCGCCAGGCGTAATCGCGAAGTGCGCGAAGGAAGTCGACGCGGCGGAATGCCGGCCAATACGCCTCGGTGAACCAGAATTCCGAATGCGCGGACTGCCAGAGCAGGAATCCGGAAAGCCGCTGCTCACCGGAGGTCCGGATAATGAGGTCCGGATCCGGTTGTCCCGAGGTGTACAGGTGCTCGGAGATGTGGTCGACGTCGAGTATTTTCGCCAGCTCGCGGATCGTGGTGCCCTCGTCGGCGTGCTGGAGCAGCAGCTTGCGCACGGCGTCGGCGATCTCCTGCCGCCCGCCGTAGCCGACGGCGACGTTCACCTCCATGCCCGGCCGGTCCCCGGTGCGGGCCACGGCGGCGGTGAGCTTCTGCGCCACCTCGATCGGCAGCAGGTCCAGCGCCCCGACGATCCGCAGCCGCCACGGCGCCTCGGGGGCCGCGAGCTCGTCGGTGACGTCGGTGATGATCTTCAGCAGCGGGGTGAGCTCGTCCGGGTCGCGGTTGAGGTTGTCGGTGGAGAGCAGCCACATGGTGACCACCTCGACCTCGGCCTCCTGGCACCAGCTGAGGAAGTCGGCGATCTTCTTGGCCCCGGCGCGGTGCCCGTCGGCCACGTCGGTGAAGCCGGCTTCGCGCGCCCACCTGCGGTTGCCGTCGAGCATGATGGCGACGTGCCGCGGATGGCTGTCCGCGGCCTGCTGGATCAGGCGGCGGCCATAGACGCTGTAAACGACGTCGGACATGAAGGACCTGATGCTCACGTCAGCTGAGCGTACGCACCCCTGAGACGGACGTGTGACGCGCCACGAGTGGTGGCGAAAAACCTACGGTCCCGTAACCTTGCTGGGGTGAGCGTGATGACCGAACCACCACCGTCCGGCCCTGCTCCCGTCGACACCCGCCCGCGCCTGCGCGGGCACATCCACTTCTGGTCCTTCTTCGGCGCCGTCGCCGGCGCCGCGGCGCTGATCAGCCTCGCCGCGTCGACCGTTTCCCCGCTCGCGGCACTGGCCACGTCGGTCTACGGGCTGACCGTGCTGGGCCTGTTCGGCGTGAGCGCCCTGTACCACCGCCGGCTCTGGAGCCCGCGCGCGTACAAGTGGATGAAGCGCGCCGACCACTCGATGATCTTCCTCTTCATCGCCGGCACCTACACCCCGTTCGCCCTGCTGGCCATGTCCCAGCCCACGGGCTACATCGTCCTCGCGGTCGTCTGGGGCGGCGCGGTACTGGGCGTGGGCATGAAGATGCTGTGGCCGCACGCCCCCCGCTGGCTCGGCGTCCCGATCTACATCGCGCTGGGCTGGGTGGCGGTCTTCGTGATGCCCGAGCTGGGCCACCACGCCGGCGTCGCCGCCCTCGTCCTGCTCTGCGTCGGCGGCCTCTTCTACACCATGGGCGCGGTCTTCTACGCCGTGAAGTGGCCCAACCACTGGCCGAACACGTTTGGCTACCACGAGTTCTTCCACGCTTGCACGGTGCTGGCCGCGGTTTCGCATTACATCGCGATCTGGTTGGCGATGTACGCCTAGCTGGGGTTTTCGTCGACGTTCGGTAACAGACCAGCCAGCAACCGTCGGCGGCGGCAAGCTCACCGCCGGCTTCCTCACCGCAGGCACGTCGCTGCTCGCGACCGGCGTCCGCTCGGGCAAGGCCACAGTGAGGCACTGGGCCTATCAAGGGCCTGCTCACCGAGCTCGTCCTCGGCCGCCACCCGGAATTCGCCGCGCAAAAATCCCGTCTTCTCGGCATGTAGCGGGATTCCACCCCGCTCTGCACCCCGGCACCGTTTCAGAGTTCGGGGGTGGTCACCGCAGCAGAAGAAGCACCGCCGCACCCACCGTCCCCCTGGTGACGAGCAGCAGGAGTGCGTAGCGGAGTGTCGTCGGCCAGCCTGCGGATGAGGCGGCGAGCAGAGAGTCGTGCGTGGTCCCCCGGGTGACGTTCACAGTCGGACCTTCCGGTGGCGGGCAGAAACGAACCCCCCGGGACGGCAGAAACCCGTCGCCGACAAAGAGGCTAGCGGCGGGGCGCGGTCGGTGTCGAGGGGCCGTTCAGGGGCACCAGTGCCGGGGTCAGCCCCGCAGCATCGGCGCGGCGAGGAACTGCTCCGGGATCGCGAACGCGTCCACCAGCTCACGCGCGTGCGGGCGCAGCTCGGCGCATAGGCCGTTCACCGCGGCCGTCACGGCCTTCGAGCGCGAAGCCGTGAGACGGCCGTGCTCCAGGAACCACGCGCGGTCCTCCTCGATGGCGGACAAGGCGTACAGGTCGCAGACGCGCTCCAGCAAGACCTTCGCCTCCGGGTCCGCGCAGGACTCGGCCGCGCGGGCGAGAGCGTCCAGCACCAGGCTGTCGACGTGCACACGGCCGGCGCGCAGCACGTGGTCCTGCGCCGCGTTGAATACGCCGAACGGGTCGTCCGCCGCCTTGCGCAGCCGGTTCGCGACGCCCTCCAGGACGTGTTGCTCGCGGTCCTCGAACATCTTCTGCTGCCACTCGCGGTCGAACAGCACGTCGCCGTCGTCGGACTCGGTGAGGCGCTCCACCACCTTGCGGGCGGCGGTGCGCTCGATCACCGCGCCCACCAGCTGTTCCGCGACGAAACGCGCCGTCGCCAGCGGGCTGAGGTCCTCGAAGTGCTCCTTGTACTGCGTCAGTAGGCCCTTCGCGACCAGCTGCAGCAACACGGTGTTGTCACCCTCGAACGTGGTGAACACGTCGGTGTCGGCCTTCAGCCCGGCGAGCAGGTTCTCCGACAGGTAACCGGCACCGCCGCAAGCCTCGCGCGCGGCCTGGATCGTCTGCGTCGCGTGCCAGGTGTTGAGGGCCTTCAGCCCCGCGGCGCGCGCCTCCAGCTCACGCTGCTCCTCCTCCGGCGCGTCCGACGCGATGTCGTGCAGCTTGGAGACAAGCTCCTCCTGCGCGAAGTGCAGCGCGTACGTCTTCGCGAGCGCGGGCAGCAGTTTCCTTTGGTGGCCGAGGTAATCGAGGATGACAACCTCGTCGCCGTCCGGGCGCTTGAACTGGCGGCGCTGCTCGCCGTAGCGAATCGCCAGCGCGAGCGCGCGCTTCGTGGCGTTGCCCGCACTGCCGCCGACGCTGACCCGGCCACGGATGAGCGTGCCGAGCATGGTGAAGAAGCGCCGTCCGTCGCTCTCGATCGGGCTGGAGTAGGTGCCGTCTTCCGCGACGTCACCGAAGCGGTTCAGCAGCGCCTCACGCGGGACGCGGACGTGGTCGAAGGCCAACCGTCCATTGTCGACACCGTTGAGGCCCGCCTTGCGGCCGCAGTCCTCGATCGTGACGCCGGGCGCGCGATCGCCGTCGTCGTCGCGGATCGGCACCAGGAAGGCATGCACACCACGGGATTCGCCGCCGGTCACGAGCTGCGCGAAGACGACGGCCAGGTGCCCGTCGCGCGCCGCGTTGCCGATGTACTCCTTGGTGGCGCCCGGATCCGGGCTGTGCACAACGAATTCGCGCGTCGCCGGGTCGTAGGTCGCGGTGGTGTGCAGGTTCTGGACGTCGGAGCCGTGGCCGTGCTCCGTCATCGCGAAGCAGCCGAGGATGTCGAGGTCCATGATGCCGCGCAAGCACTTCTCGTGGTGCCGCTCGGTGCCGAGCAACTGCACCGCGCCGCCGAACAGGCCCCACTGGACACCGGCCTTGACCATCAGCGAGAGGTCGCCGAAGCCGAGCATTTCGAACGACGTCACCGAGCCGCCGACGTCATCCCCGCCGCCGTACGCCGCGTCGAAGCCGAGCGCCGGCCGGTCGGTTCGCGCCAGCCGGCGGAGATTTTCCAGTACCTGCGCGCGATGCGCCTCGATGTCGAGGTCCACCGGGTCCCTGAAGTCCTCGGCCGTCATCTGCGCGCGCACGCCGCGCCGGAGCCCGGCCCAGCGGCCGTCGAGGACGGCGGTCAGCGCGTCCGGGTCCACTTTGGTCGGAACGGCAGGGATGTCCACGGCTCCTCCGATGCGGCTGCGTTGCTACTCAAGAGGAAGACTGCCCCAGCGCGACGGCCCGCGCAGGTCGAGGTGAGAAGGAAGACTCGATCGTTTAGCGGGCGTTCGGCCGGGGAAACCGGCGGCAAAGAAGAGGTCGCGCGGGACCGGCGCGGGCGACTGGCTGCGGACGGCTGCCTGGACGCCGAAAGGGGACCCTCGCCGCGCGCGAGAGTCCCCTTCGATACCGGCTCAGCCCAGGTCGGGCCCCTTCGCCCGCAGGTCGTCGACCTTGGTCATCGCCTCGCGCAGGTCGGCCAGCCAGGTGTCGGCGTGCTGGCCGAGCAGGCGGACGGCCCACACCAGTGCCTCCGAGCGGGATCGGGCGACCCCCGCGTCGACGAGCGTGTCGAGGATCAGCCGCTCCGGCTGCCGCAGCCGGGTCATCACCGGCGCGGACAGAGTCGTGAAGAGGACCTCCGTGCCGCCGAGCTTCGCGCCCCAGGCCACCTTCCGCTGGTAGCGGTGCTCGGCCTGGCGGGCGATCTCGATGCGCTCGTCGCGGGTCTCCTCGCGGAACCGGCTGATCCGCCCGTCCTCGGCGGCCGCGCGGGCCGCGTCGTCGGCGAATTCGCCGGTCAGCGCGGGCAGTTCGCCCACGATGACGATCTCCTCGCGGTCCACCGTGACCTCCGGCGCGCCCGTGAACCATTCGTCCGGGAGCCGCCCGCCCAGCCAGGCGGCCGCGTCGTCGGCCGACGGCACCTCGCCCTGTGACCAGCCGCCGCGGCCCTTCCAGCCTCGTCCCATGTGTCCCACCACCCTGAAGTACGTGTCCATGTTCGCCTCCGCGATTACATGATTACAACGTCACCGACGCTACGCCGGATACAGGCGTGGCAGGGAGGTGTTCACCAGGGGCGGAAACTCAGAGCTGGGCCAGCAGGTCTTCCGCCGAGGTCACCGGGCGGTCGCAGACGTAGCCACGGCAGACGTACGCCGCCGGCTTGCCCGAGACCAGCGGGCGGTCCGCCAGCAGCGGTACTCCCGCCGCGTCCGGCGCGCCGCCGAGCACAACGCCGCCGCCGTGGATGTTGCGCGCGGCGGTGATGACCAGCTCAGGCGCCGAGCCGACGACGGCGACCTGCACCGGGCCCGACTGCGCGGCCTCCGCGACCGAGAGCCAGTGCCCGGCGAATCGCGGCACCCGCGCGGCCAGCAACCCGACGCGGCGCAGCGCCAGCTCGGCGGCGTCCCGGTAGCGAGCGGCCCGCTCGTGGCCGGCCAGCGCGGACGCCGTCAGCAGGGCGCCCGCCAGCGCGGACGCACCCGCGGGGCTCGCGTTGTCCGTGGGGTCGGAGGGACGCTGGACCAGGGATTCGGCGTCGTCCGCGGTGTCGTAGTACGCGCCGGGCGCGGTCTCGGACGCGAAGTGCGTCAGCGCGAGGTCGAGCAGCCGCGTCGCCTCTGTGAGCCACCGCGGCTCGCCCGTGGCCTGGTGCAGCGCTAGCAGGCCGTCGGCGAGGCAGGCGTAGTCCTCCAGCACCCCGGCGGAGCCGCCGACGACGCCGTCACGCGAACTGCGCCGCAGCCGGCCGTCGACCACGTGCACGTCGAGCAGCAGCGAGGCCGCGTCCCGCGCCAGTTCGATCCACTGTGGACGGTCCAGCGCGACGCCAGCCTCGGCCAGCGCCGTGATCGCGAGCCCGTTCCACGCGGCGACGACCTTGTCGTCCCGCCCCGGCTGCGGGCGTGTGGCCCGCTCGGCCAGCAGCGTCCGCCGGACCCGCTCGTAACGCTCGGCGTCGTCGGGGTCGCTGAGCAGGCGCAGCGTGGAGGCGCCCTCCTCGAAGGTGCCGGACTCGGTGACGCCGAACAGCTCGGCCGCCCACGCGCCGTCTTCGTCGCCGAGCACGGACCGCAGCTGCTCCGGCGTCCAGACGTAGGTGAGGCCCTCGACGCCGTCCGTGTCCGCGTCGAGCGAAGCCGCGAACCCGCCCTGCGGCGTACGCAGGTCCGTGGCCAGGAACTCCGCGACCCCCTCGGCGACGCGCTGGGCGAAGGCCGAGCCGCGACGGGCCAGGTGCGCGTAGAGACGCAGCAGCAAAGCGTTGTCGTACAACATCTTCTCGAAGTGCGGCACGATCCACTCGGCGTCCACGGAGTACCGCGCGAAGCCCCCGGCCAGCTGGTCGTGGATGCCGCCGCGGGCCATCGCGTCAGCCGCCGACTCCGCCAGCGAAAGCGCCTCGGCCGAGCCGGTGCGCTCGTGGTGGCGCACCAGGAACTCCAGCACCATCGACGGCGGGAACTTGGGCGCGGTGCCGAAGCCGCCGTTCACCGCGTCGGCCTCCTCGCCGAGCTTCTTCACGGCGGCGGCCAGCACCTCGGCGTCCACCACCGACTCCTGCATCGGGCCGCCCTGCTCGGCGAGGTGCCCGATGATCTGCTTCGCGCTCGTGCGCAGGTCCTCCGGCCGCTCCGTCCACGCCTCGGTGACGGCGACCAGCAGCTGGCTGAACGACGGCATACCGGGCCGCGGGGACGGCGGGTAATAGGTGCCGCAGTGGAACGGCTCGCCCTCGGGCGTGAGGAAACACGTCATCGGCCAGCCGCCCTGGCCGGTCATCGCCTGCGTGGCAGCCATGTAGACGGCGTCGATGTCCGGCCGCTCCTCGCGGTCGACCTTGATGTTCACGAAGTTCGCGTTCATCAGCGCCGCGGTGCCGTCGTGCTCGAACGACTCGTGCGCCATCACGTGACACCAGTGGCAGGCCGCGTAGCCGACCGACAGCAGGATCGGCACGTTCCGCCGGCGCGCCTCGGCCAGCGCTTCGGCACCCCACTGCCACCAGTCCACGGGGTTGTCCGCGTGCTGCAGGAGGTACGGGCTGGTGGCGTCCGCCAGTCGGTTGGGCATGGTGACCAGGGTGTCACCCACGCGGCCCGGCGCCATCGCCGGACCGCGCCAGGGTCAGTCGGACTTCGACGGGCTCGCGCTCGACGTATCGACCGGCTTCGCCTCGGCCTTCTCGGTCTTCTCGCCTTCCGGAGGCTGGCCGGCATCCGGCTCCGCGCCGGCCTCCCCGGCCGCGGTGGCTTCCTTGTCGTCGGCGTCGAAGCTCGCCGGCACCTTCTTCAGGTGCTTGCTCATCGACCGCACCAGGAACACGACGGCGATCAGGAACAGGATCAGCACCAGCAGGCCGACGGGGGACGACTTGCCGAAGTCCTCACCCTGGCCGCCGTTGTCCCCGCTGTCCGGCTGCTGCGCCAGGACCAGGGCCGACGCCGTCAGCGGGAGCACCGCGACGGCCGGCACACCGAAACTCATGTGCTCACCTTCTCCTTGATGCCGGCGAACAGGTCGTCCTCCGGCAGCGTGCTGTCCACCAGGGAGCGGTTCAGCTCGTACTCCTCGGTCGGCCACGTCTCGCGCTGCATCTCGAGCGGGACCGCGAACCAGCGGCTGGTCGGGTCGATCTGCGTGGCGTGCGCCTTCAGCGCCTCGTCCCGCACCTCGAAGTATTCACCGCACTCGACCCGCGTCGTCACCCGCTCCATGATGTCGGGCCGGTCCGGGTCCCAGGACTTCAGCCACTCCTCGTACGGCGAGGGCAGGCCGGCCGCCTTCAGCGCGGTGTCGAAGGCGATCATCCGGGCCCGGGAGAAGCCGTGCCCGTAGTACAGCTTGAGGGGCTGCCACGGCTCGCCGGCCTCGGGGAACTTCTCCGGGTCGCCGGCCGCGTCGAAGGCCGCCATCGACACCTCGTGGGTGCGGATGTGGTCCGGGTGCGGGTAGCCGCCGTTCTCGTCGTACGTGGTGATCACGTGCGGCCGGAACTCGCGGATCACGCGGACCAGCGCCTCGGTGGGCTCCTCCAGCGGGACCACGGCGAACGAGCCCTCGGGCACCGGGGGCAGCGGGTCGCCCTCGGGCAGGCCGGAGTCGATGAAGCCGAGCCAGCGGTGGCTGACCCCGAGGATCTTCGCGGCGCGCGCCATCTCCTCGCGCCGGATCTCCGACATGTTCGCGAGCACCTCCGGCCGGTCCATCGCCGGGTTCAGGATGCTGCCCGCCTCGCCGCCGGTGCAGGTCACCACCATCACCTCGTGGCCCTCGGCCACGTATTTGGCCATGGTGGCGGCGCCCTTGCTCGATTCGTCGTCGGGGTGCGCGTGCACCGCCATGAGACGCAGGTTCCGGTTGCCGTCGTTCGTCAGCTCGTCAGCTCGCACCATGCTCGGAACGACCCCTTCATGTGCCTTTATTCCGTCGTACCCCGCCCCGGCTCCGCGGCGCCGGAGGGGCTCGCGGATACTCGACTGCGGGTGGTGCCCGCGTCGGCTCCGCCCCCCATTGTCCCCGCGGGTACGACAGGAACGACCGGAGGCCCGGATTTGCAGACCGGAGACGTCGTGACGACCGAGGGTGGCGCCCGTCCGGCACCGCCGGCGGACCGGTACGGCTCGGTCGGCCGGACCAGGTCCCGGCGCTGGCGGCGGTGGCTGTTCACCGTCGTCGCGGTGGTCGTGAGCTGCGTGATCGCCTGGGTGGCGTACGTGAACCTCGGTGACGCCCCGATCGACGCCGAGCGCGTCGCGTTCGAGGACCGCCCGGGCAACGCGATGGAGATCACGATCAACGTCACGCGCGACGATCCCGGCAAAGCCGGGGTCTGCGTCGTCCGCGTGCGGGACCGGGCGGGCGCGGAAAGCGGCCGCCGGGAAGTCCTGGTCCCCGCCGGGGCCGGGCACAGCACCGTGAGCACGGTGGTGAAGAGCATCGGGCCACCGGTGACCGCCGACGTGTACGGTTGCTCGTACGAGATACCACGGTATATGTCAACCCCATAAGCGGCCAACGGGGTGATGTACGCGGCGAGCGACCTCGCCACGTGGGAATTGACCGGCGTCGCGCAGTCATGCCGTGATACGCTGATTCACCAGCACGGCCCGAGGCGGGCCGTGTTTTTCCTTTATCTCAGCCGCGCGGGCAATCCTTGTTCGCGCGGTGGCCGGCTTGTACACCCAAGCCTGGCAGGCCCGACGAGGAGATGGTGACCGTGAGCGACACCAAGGTGACCTGGCTGACCCAGGATGCCTACGACAGGCTCAAGCACGAGCTCGACGAAATGATCGAGAATCGTCCGGTCATCGCAACGCGCATCAACGACAGCCGCGAAGAGGGAGACCTCAAGGAAAACGGCGGCTACCACGCGGCGCGCGAGGAGCAGAGTCAAGCCGAGGCGCGCATCCGCTACCTCCAGGAGCTGCTGCGCTCGGCCAAGGTCGGCGAGGCGCCCGCGGACGACGGCACCGCCGGTCCGGGCAAGGTGCTGACCGTGCGTTACGACGGGGACGACGACGAGGAGAACTTCCTGCTCGCCACCCGTGAAGAGGGCGCCGAGGGCGGGATCGACGTGTACTCCCCGGAGTCGCCGCTGGGCAAGGCCCTGCTCGGCGCCAAGGAGGGCGAGGCCCGCCAGTACGAGCTGCCCAACGGCAAGACCCAGAAGGTCACCCTGGTCAAGGCCGTGCCCTACATCAAAGCCTGATCCACCCGGCGCGCGCCCGGCCTTCGCGGCCGGGTGCGCTCGCCGCGGTCTAGCGTGGCTCCCGGTAACAAAACTGGGAGGAAACCACCATGAGCACCGAACCGATGTGCCTCGCCTGCGGCATGCAGTACGCCGGGCCGAGGGACAACTGCCCGGTCTGCGAGGACGAGCGCCAGTACGTCCCGGCCGCCGGCCAGCAGTGGACCGACCTGGCCACGCTGCGTGACGGCGGGACGTACCGCCCGCGGGTCGAGGAGCAGGGGCCGGGCATCGTCGGCGTCGGGTCGGACCCGAAGTTCGCGATCGGCCAGCGCGCCCTGCTCGTGCGCGCGGAGTCCGGCAACTTCCTGTGGGATTGCGCGGCTTACCTCGACGACGCGCTGATCGCGAAGATCACCGAACTCGGCGGCCTCACCGGCATCGCGATCAGCCACCCGCACTACTACACGACGATGGTGGAGTGGGCGCACGCCTTCGACGTGCCGGTCTACCTGCACGAGGACGACCAGCAGTGGATCGGGCGGCCCGACCCGTCGATCAAGCTGTGGTCCGGCACCACCCTCGACCTGGCCGACGACCTGCGGCTGCTCAACCTGGGCGTGCACTTCGACGGCGGCACCGTGCTGCACTGGCCGGCCGGCGAGAACGGGCTCGGCGCGCTGCTCACGGGCGACATCGTGCAGGTCGTGCCGGACCGCACGCACGTCGGCTTCATGTACAGCTACCCGAACCTGATCCCGGAGCGGCCGAGCGTCGTGCGCCGCGCCGCGGAGCTGCTGGAGCCGTACCGCTTCGAGGCGATCTACGGCGCGTGGTGGGACGCGGTCGTGCGCTCCGACGGGCACGAGGTCGTCCAGCGCTCGGCCCGGCGGTACCTCGCCCACGCGCTGGAAGCGTTCTAGGGCTCGTGAGTGTTTATGACGGTTCTAACCGTCATAAACACTCACGAGTCTTTTCGCGCGGTGCGCTCCAGCAGCGGGCGCACGCGCGGCGGCACCGGCGTCGACAGGGCGATCGAGGTCGACGTGCGCAGGACGTCGGTCACGCCGACCACGTCGTCGATCACCCGCTGCAGGTCGTCGTTGTCCCGCGCGACCAGGCGGACGAAGAGGTCGCCCTGCCCGGTCGTCGCGTGCACCTCGCACACCTCGTCGATGGCCGCGAGCGCCTCGGCGACACCGGCGCGCTTGCCCTGCGCGATCTCCAGCACGGCGAACGCGGTGAGGTTGTAGCCCATCGCCGCGAGATCCAGTTCCGGCGGGAAGCCACCGAGGACGCCGCGCTCGGTCAGCCGGTCGAGCCGCGCCTGCACCGTGCCCCTGGCCACGCCGAGCCGGCGCGCGCACTCCAGCACGCCCAGCCGCGGCGAGTCGGTGAGCAGCAACAGAAGCCGGGCGTCGAGCGAGTCCAGCATCGTCATCTCCCTGCGCAGGTTGTCCAGGATGACGTTCGACTATGGAGTCCTACTAGTCAGCCTGTCCAGCATAATCGGTGACCATTGCTCATCTTGCCCTTCACGACGGATGCTTCCTGACATGACCAACACCATGGATCCGCAGAGCGCGCTCGACGACGTCAGCTACGACCAGCTCCGCCAGCTCGTCGGCCTGGTCGACCACGACGCGACCGCCGACCCGTTCCCGGTCAAGTCCCTCGACGCGGTGGTGTTCGTCGCCGGCAACGCGACGCAGACCGCCTGGTTCTACCAAGTCGCGTTCGGGATGCGCCTGGTCGCGTACTCGGGCCCGGAGACGGGGCACTTCGACCGCAAGTCGTTCGTGCTGAAGTCCGGCTCGGCGCGGTTCGTCATCACCGGCGGCGTGCAGCCCGATTCCCCGCTGCTCGACCACCACCGCCGGCACGGCGACGGCGTCACCGACCTGGCGCTGGAGACCACCGACGTCGACAAGTGCGTGGCGCACGCCCGCGCGGAGGGCGCGACGATCCTCGAGGAGCCGCACGACGTCTCCGACGAGCACGGCACCGTGCGGATGGCCGCGATCGCCACGTACGGCGAGACCCGCCACTCGCTGATCGACCGGTCCCGGTACACCGGCGTCTACCTGCCCGGCTACGAGCCGCGCGAGAGCGCCGTCAAGCGTCCCGAGGGCGCGCCGAAGCGGCTGTTCCAGGCCGTGGACCACTGCGTGGGCAACGTCGAACTCGGCAAGATGGACTACTGGGTCGACTGGTACCACCGCGTGATGGGCTTCGTGAACATGGCGGAGTTCATCGGCGACGACATCGCCACCGACTACTCGGCGCTGATGAGCAAGGTGGTGTCGAACGGCAACCACCGCGTCAAGTTCCCGCTCAACGAGCCGGCCGTGGCGAAGAAGAAGTCGCAGATCGACGAGTACCTGGAGTTCTACGAGGGCGCGGGCTGCCAGCACATCGCGCTCGCCACCAACGACATCATCCAGACGATCACCGCCATGCGCGCCGCGGGCGTCGAGTTCCTCGACACGCCGGACTCCTACTACGAGGACCCGGAGCTGCGCGCGCGGATCGGCGAGGTGCGGGTGCCGATCGAAACGCTGAAGGAGCACAAGATCCTCGTCGACCGCGACGAGGACGGCTACCTGCTGCAGATCTTCACCCAGCCGATCGGCGACCGCCCGACGGTGTTCTACGAGCTCATCGAACGGCACGGCTCGCTCGGCTTCGGCAAGGGCAACTTCAAGGCCCTGTTCCAGGCGATCGAACGTGAGCAGGAGCGCCGCGGGAACCTCTGACCCCAGCCTGGGACAGCATCGTCCCGGCCGCCGGGACACGGCTCCCCAGCAGCGAACGGCCCGTTCGTGACGAATTCGTCGCGAGCGGGCCGTTCGCTACTTTGCGCTACTTCCGGCCACCCAAGGTGCACAGTTATGGTCTGTTTGAGCCGATTGACCGAGATGGGAAACTGGACCGATCGGCGCAATTCAGGCTCAAACGGAACCGGCGGCGCGCCGGGGCCGTCACTGTGGGGAAGTCAGCGAATCAGACAGGGGGGCCGATGCCGGACAGCATCGACGCCAGCCAGCAGATGGTGGACGGCTGGACGCGGCAGCTCAAGGAGACCGCCGCGCGCTACCAGGCGATGGCCGAGCGCGTGCAGGGCCAGACCGTCACGGAGCGGTCGAAGGACGGCCTGGTCGAGGTGACCGTGGATGCCAAGGGGCTGCTCAAGAACCTGGTGATCGCGGAGTCCGCGAACGGCAAGCGGATGGCCGAGGTGTCCGCGCAGGTGATGCAGCTCGTGCAGAAGGCGCAGTCGCGGATTCCCGAGCTGCTGCAGCAGGCCGCGGCGGAAACCGTGGGTGACGACGGCACCACGGACGCGTTGGTGGAGAAGGCGAAGAGCTCGTTCCCCGCCCCGCCGGAGGAGCCCTCGACCCCGGAGCCCGACCGCGTACGCCGCTTCCTGCCCGACGACACGGAGCAGCCGCCACCACCGCCTCCGCCCGCGCCGCCTCGGCAGCAGGCCCCGCCGCCTCCGCCGCCACCGCGTCGCCGCCGGGCCCAGCCGGACGACGATGACGACAGCTTCGGCGGACCGATCCTTTCCTGACGTTCGCGGCCACTCAGCGGCCATTCAAGGGGGACGAAACTCATGGCACCGAAGGGATTCGAGGTCGGCACCGACCTCGAGGCGCACGCCCGCCAGCTCGACGCGCTCGGCGACGCGCTGAAGCAGGCCGTCGACGCCGCGAACCAGGTCAGCATGCCCACGGACGCGTACGGCATCCTCTGCCAGCCGTTCCGGATGTTGCTCGACCCGGTGGAGGAGTACGGCATCAACGCGCTGAAGGACACCGTCACCGCGATGGACGCGCAGGCGCAGAAGGTGCGTGACGCGGCGAAGGCCTATCAGACCTACGAAGGTGACGTCGCGGGCTCGATGAAGGCGAGTGACTGATGGCGGACGCGAACCCGCTGGTCGTCCAGCCGGAGCAGGACGGCGACGGCCCCGGCCCGCTGACCGCCGGCAACGGGGACTACGGCTACGCCACGGGCATCGGCGTCGCCGAGTCCGCGATGGACGCGTTCAACGGCATCAAGGACGGCGACTGGGTCTCCGGCGGCCTCGGCGTGCTGAGCCTCGCCGGCGAGATCGCGGGCGCGGCGATCGACCCGTTCGGCTACCTGCTGTCGTCCGTGGCGTCGTTCCTGATGGAGCACGTGCAGCCGCTGAAGGACATGCTCGACTCGGTGGCGGGCGACCCGCCGGTGATCCAGTCGTACTCCGAGAGCTGGGGCAACGTCGCGAAGTCGTTGCAGGAACAGCAAACCGAGCTGACGAACGCCGTGAAGACCGGCACCGCCGAGTGGACCGGCGACGCCGCCGACGCGTACCGCAAGTCCTCCGCGGAGGCAGCCGAGGCGATCGGCGGTGCGGCGACGGTGGCCGGCGCCATCGGCACCGTCACGATGATCATGGGCGAGGTCGTCGCGTTCGTGCGGGAGACCGTGCGGCAGCTGATCGCCGACCTGGTGGGCAAGCTGATCGCGTGGGTGCTGGAGGAGGTCTTCTCCCTCGGCTTCGGCACCCCGGTGGTGATCGCGCAGGCCGTCGCGGCGATCGCCAAGTGGGGCGAGAAGATCAGCGAACTGCTCACCAAGCTGTGCGACACGATGCGCCGGGTGTCGCCGCTGCTGGGCAAGCTCGCGGACGTTTTCACCAAGATCATCAAGATCCTCGGCAAGCTGGCCGGCAAGGTCACCGGGCTGGACGTGATCAGCACCAAGAACATCAAGGCCGGCGGCTTTTTGCAGCGCGGCGGTTCCGGCGGGGGCGGCGGCGGGCACCACGGCGGCGGGGACGGGGATTCGGAGGGTTCCGGGTCCGGGTCTGGTGGGGCCGACGGTGAAGGCTCGGGCTCTGGTTCGGGTGGATCCGACGGTGAAGGTTCCGGCGGCGGCTCTGGCTCCGGCGGCGGCTCGGGTTCGGGTTCGGGCTCTGGCGACGGCTCCGGTTCGGGCGGCTCTGGCTCGGGTTCAGGCTCGGGCGGCTCTAGCGGCTCCGGCTCGGGCGGCTCGGACTCCGGTGGTTCCGGTTCGGGCGGCTCGAACTCCCACCGCTCAGGCTCCGACGGCGATTCCCCTTCCTCGGGCGGCAGTTCCCGCAGCTCGGACGGCGACGGCGGCTCTTCGTCCACAGGGGACAGTTCCTCTTCGGGTGACAGCTCGCCCCGCCGCTCCACGGGAAACGGCACCCACGGCGACAACGGCCCATCGGGTAGCGGCGACAACGGCCCGTCCGGCGGCGGCAACACCCCGTCCCACACCACCGGCGGCGCCTCTTCCCACTCGGCAGGCGGCGACTCCTCCGCCCCGTCCGGAGGCTCCTCTTCTCACGCCGCCAACGGAAACGGCTCCCCGTCACACGGCGGCGGCTCCCCCTCGCACGCCAACAGTGGGGGCTCCTCGGCATCGTCCGGCGGCGGTTCCACACCGCACTCGGGCGGTGGCAGCTCTGCGTTACATTCCGGTGGCGATTCCGCACCGTCCGGCGGGGGTTCCGCGCCGCATTCCGGGGGCGGCTCCGCGCCGTCGGGCGGCGGCTCCGCACCCCACGCAGGCGGCGGCGGTGCGTCATCCCATTCCGGTGGTGGCGGCGGTTCCGCGACCCACGCGAGCGGGGACGGCCCGAGTGGTGCTTCGCGTCCGGGTGACAGCTCGACGTCGGCTAGTGGTTACGCGCCGTCCCGCGCGAACGAGCCCACGACCGGCGCCCCGGCCCCGCCCAGTGGTGACTCACCGGGTGGATCCACGCCACAGCAAGGACAACCGCCGGCCGGAGGCTCGATGCCGCCCGGTGGCGGTACTCCGGGCGGCTCCCCGTCCGGCACTCCTGGCGGCGTTACCCCCAGCGCCCGCCCCGGCTCCGGCGGCGGTTGGACCGGCACGCCCGGCAGCCCCGGCGCGCGCACTCCGCACACCCCGGACTCGTCCACCGGACGCCCGGGTCCCGACCGCTCCGTCCCCAGCCAACGCCGCCCCGGCGACACCGACCCCAACGCCCGCGGACCCCAGCGCCCCAGCGGCCCCGACACCCGCGGACCACAACGCCCCGGCGACCCCAACTCCAGCAACCCTCAGCGCGCGGGAGACCCCGCCGCCAACAACCCGCAACGTCCCGGCACCACTGATCCCCAAGCCGCCGGGCCCCAACGACCCGGTGACACCACCCGCAGTCCCCAGCAGGCGGGCGATGCCAACGGTCCTGGGCCGCGGCGGCCGGGCGACGCGCCGGAACCCGTGGCGCGCGGGTCGCAGGGCACCGCGACCCAGCCGGGCACCCAGCGGCCCGGCACGCATCCCGGCGGTGGCAACGGTCCCGGCAATACCCGTCCTGGGCACTCCGGCCCCGAAGGTCCACATCGGACACCCGATGGTGGCACTCCCCGTCGTGACACCACAGGCACGCCTCACCGTGATGCCGCAACCACCCCACGCCATGACGCCTCGGGCGCGCCACACCGTGACACCCCCGATCACGACAGTCCCCATCACGACACCCCGCGCCAAGACAACCCGCAGCACGACAACCCACCGGCCGACCACCACAACGACCCAAGCCACGACACCCCTAACCACGACAACCCAAACCAAGACACCCCGGCCCACCACAACGACCCCCTGACCCCCGACGAGGTCAACCAGCACCACTCCGAGAGCACCCCCGCCGGCAGCTCCTACCACCGCGGCGACGCGGACATGGGCGACCTGCCCCACCGCGTCCAGCCGGATCCGGACGGGCGGTTCACCGCGGACGTGCACGTGACGCCGGACGGGCACGCGCGCATCGGCGATCGGCTCTACACGCCGGAGGAATTCGCGGACGTCCTGCGCCGCAACGCGGACTACGACGGCAGGCCCATTCGCCTGATCGGGTGCGACGCCGGGTCCAACGACTTCGCCCACCGGCTCTCGCGCGAGCTGGACACCGAGGTGATGGCGCCGAGCAAACCGGCGTGGACCGACTCGAACGGCCGCGTCTTCTCGTCCGACTACGAGATCGGCCCGGACGGACGGATGCGGCCGCGGATCCCGCCGGACGGCGAGTGGTCCGTGCACCGTCCGGACGGCACGTCGCACCACGTCGGCGACGACGGCTTCGCGCCGGAGACCCGCCACGGCGATCAACCCCACAGCGACCCGCACGAGGTCGACGCAGACAGCTCGCGCCACCGCGGCGACGGGACCGACGGGGCCGACAGCGCCGACCGGGCCGACGGGTCGGACGAGCCGTCCGTGGACGCCGACCACGACAGCGCCGACACACAACAGCACCAACCACAACAGCAACAGCACCACTCGGGCGACGACACCCACAACGAGCCGTCTCCCGAAGCCGACCCGGACGATCGCCCCGTCCCGAAGGACAACAACCCCGACTCCCGGCAGCAGGAGGCGGAGCTGCTCGACCCCGTCCGGCAGGCCGAGGTGCGGCAGCACCCGCAGGACGTCACCGACTTCGCCCCGTCCTCGCACGGCAGCCCGACGGACGTGGGCGGCCCGAACCCCCACCCCGACAGCCCCACCCCGCCGCGAGCGGGCGAGCGGTTCCCCGGCGACCAGAAGCTGGAAGCCAACCACGAATACCGCGTGCACGACGCCGACGGGAACCCGCGCGGCAGCTACCACACCGACGAGCACGGCCGGGTGACGCACATCGACACGTCGCACCCGAACGAACCGCCCCGCGTCCGCAACGCGCCGAATCCCGGCTACCACCCGAATCCCGACGTCACCCACCCGCACCCCGACACCACCTACCGGGTGGAGATCGACGGCCACCACCAGACGTTCACCACCGATGCCGACGGCGTGCCGCATCCGTCCGCGGAGTACCACCGCCCGGACTTCGAGGGCGACCCCGTGACCATCGGCCACGACCACCCGCACGCGCCCAAGGCCGGGGACTCCTTCCAGAGCGGTGGCCCGTACGAACCGCACCGGGAGTACGACGTCACCGACGCGGCCGGCGTGCATCGCGGCACGTTCCACACCGACGCCGACGGCAACGTCCGCTGGGCGTCGGTCGAATCGGGCCGCGTCGGGCGCACCAACCCCGACCTGCCCGAGCCCGGCAGCAGCCACCTGCCGCCCGACGTCAAGGTGCACGCGCAGCAGAAGATCAACCCGGACGGCAAAGCGCCGCCCAACGTCGACCATCCGGAGCGCTTCAAGGACGCCCAGCGGCACGATGTCAAGCGGCCCACGAACAAACCGTTCCTCGACGACACCGTGCCGAGGCACCCCGAGGGTCACCCGTACGCGGGTGAGCCGAAGCTCGAGCCGAATTCCAAGTACGTCGTCAGCAGCGATTTCAAGGACGGCGGCAAAACCACCACCCACCCGCGCACGATGGTCTGGACCGACGAGAACGGGCGCATCGCGGCCATCGAGACCTACCGGCCGCACCACCCGGACCTCATCAACCCGGGCCCGAACATGGTCTACGACGTGGACCACGGCCGGTTCACCTACCAGACCGGCGTGACCGAGCACGGCGGCGTGGACACCGTGCAGGGGCGTGCCGACGACCTGACCCGCGCCGACGAGAGCGAACTGTCCCGGCGCGACGGCCCCTCGCAGGACAAGTCCAATTCCCTGGCCACCACCGGCAAGTACGACGGTGGGCACATCGCGGGCAACCAGTTCACCGGCCCGGGTGAACTGGTGAACATGATGACCCAGTGGCGCCCGCAGAACCAGGGCTGGAAGGGCCAGGCCGGCACGGAGGCCCACTGGAAGGCGTTCGAAACCGACCTCGCGAACCACCTCAAGGCGGGCGGCAAGATCCAGGGCATGGACGTGTTCCCGCTGCGCAATCCGGGCGAGCGGGTGCCGCACACCATCCAGGTACGCTGGGTCGAGACCGATCAGGCGGGCAACATCACCGGCGTGCACATGCGCAGCTTCGGCAACGGGCCGGCGGGCCAGTCATGAACCTGGAAAAGCCTGCGGTAGAAGGGAAAAGCTCCGATGGCACGTGACCACGACCAGTGGCGAGACCTCACTCAAGAGGTGGGTTACGCACTCGTCGACGCGGCCCCGGAGGGATGGCGGCGAATCGAGTTGTTCAGCCGCGTCACCGCCGAAGTGCAGGACTTCACGCTCACCGTGCTGATGGCCGACGGCAGCCAGGCCGTCGTCGAGATCCCGGAAGCGGCGACGCGGGCGGTGCTCGGCATCCGCGAGGCCTATTACGTCGAGGGCGAAGGCACCTGGTTCTCGATGCGGTACCTGCTCGACGCGCCGGGCAAGATCCGCTCGCTGTACAACCTGGACTGGGACCCGGACTGGAACCCGGGCATCGACGTCTCCGCCTGGCCGCGCGACCTTGAGCGGTACCCCCGCGACGCGTTCCACATTCCGCCTTGGCTGCGGGAAAAGCTCGCCGAGGCGGGAGCGGAGGTCCCGCCGGCGCCGCCCGAGGTGGTGGAGCTGCCGCTCGGCCCCGAGGCGCAGAACCAGATCTGGATGGACCTCGCGAACCGCGTCGTGATGACCGTGCCGGCCGACTGGCAGCAGGTGCTCCTGACCTACCGCGCCGTCGGGGACCACGTCGAGCTGCCCGTGATGGTGCGGCGGGCCACCGACGGCGGCCTCTACCTGTGGGAGCCGCCCGCCGAGGTCGCCGAGCTGCTGGCGAAGCTGCGCGCCGGGATGTACCGGGAGGGCCGCGGCACCTGGCTGCAAGCCGGCGCGACGATCGACACCGGCTCCCACGCGGAGTTCGCCTACGTGTGGGACTCCGAGCCGTCCTGGGACGCGGCTCCGCCGGCCGCGGCGTTCGCGCGCGAGCTGGAGCTGTTCCCCCGGACGGGCGGGAACCTGCCGGAGTGGTTCGCCGAGCGCGTCGGCGCGGTGGGCGCGGCGACGCTGAGCGGCTCGGCCGACCCGAAAACGGCCGAGACCGAGGCGCTGCGCGCGGCCGAGGACGCGGCCGCGGAGCTGGGACTCGACCCCGCCCGTTACCGGATCGGCGAGGTCGCCGACGGGGCCTGGTGCCTGGTGTCCGAAGAGGACAGCTGGGCGGTCTTCCTCGCAGTGGGCGAGGAACGCTTCGAGGGCGCGGAATTCGCCACCGTGCAGCAGGCGGTGCGGTACTTCGTCGGGCACCTGTACCTGAACCGGTCCGCGTTCCGGGACGAGCTGGCGCCGGACGCCAAGCGGCCCACCGACGCGTGGCCGATCCAGCCGCTCGGCGGCGACGCGGGGCTGCAGATCTACGGCGGCAAGCGGATCGTCACCCTGCCGCCGGGCACCGAGATGGACCGTTACGGCGACCCGGATGGCAACACGCTGTACGCCGCGGGTACCGAGTGGACATACCGTTCGCAGCCGTCGAACGTCCGCGATCGCGAGTACCACGTGTACCGGCTGCGCCGCCCGGTCCGCGGGATCGTCGGCTCGCCGATCGCCTGGTACGACGAGGCGGGCGGCGGCACCGCGTACGTGCTGGAGCGCTCGGTGGCCGACCTGCTCGCCGACGGCTCGCTCGAGCCGGTCGAACGGCCGACCACCAGCCCGCCCGCGCAGGGCTAGGGGGACGGGATGACCACACCACCGGCACCGCTGGGGCCGGAGCAGCAGCAGGCGATCGTCGCCGGGATCGGGCGCGGGCTGGCGGGGCTGGTCCCGCCGGGCTGGCGCCTGCTCCGGGTCGACTATCGCGCCGCGGGCCGCCACGTCGAGTGCGACGTGCACGTCACGACGCCGGACGGCGCGGTGCGGCCGGTGCCGACACCGCCGGAGGTCGTCGCCCGGCTGGGCGAGCTGCGGTCGGGCATGTACCGGCCCGGCACCGGCACCTGGCTCGCCGCGTCGCTGGCCTTCGACCCCGCGCGCGGCGCCCAGGCCGACTTCGTGCTCGACCGCGAGCCGTCCTGGCGGCGCCCGCCCCCGCCGATCGGTTTCCAGGACGAGCTGCGGTTCTTCCCCCGGGCCGACCAGCACGTGCCGGCCTGGCTGCGGGCGCGGGCCGGGCTGCCACCGCTGGGCGCGACGCCTGCGGTTACCGGGGCGGCTCCCCCTGCCGATGGCGGGGCGACGCCGCCGGCTGCTGGAGCGCCCGGAGATGCCGTGCCACCGCCGGCCAGTTCACCGCAGCCGGCGTCAGGAGCCGTGAGCCCGCCCCCGGCAGTGGCGAGCCCACCGGCCGAAACCGCCGCCGGCATCCGGACACCGCGGGTTTACGACGGGCTCGACGAGGCCGGACGGCCCGTGGTCTCGCGCGAGCGCCTTTCGGCCGAGGAGCGCGAACGCGTGCTCGCATACCTGGAGACGGCGCCCGCGGTGCTGGCGTCGCGCAGTTACGGCGCCGACGCGTTCGACCCGTCGCGCGCCGACGTCGTGCCGCTGACCTTCCGGACCGACGGCAGCTGGGCCTGGCCCGGCGCCGTCGCGTATTACCTGCGCGAGCACGAAATCGCGCCGGATCCCGAGCTGCTGACCCACATTCGCGGGCACCGCTTCGCCGTCCCGGAAGTCGGCGAGCCGGCGCGGGAACTGGCGCTGGCCTCGGTCACCGGGCAACCATCCACTTAGGACGAAGTCAGACGATGGTGAACCCCGCGTCCGCGAGGGCGGCTTCCACGTCCTTGCAGTGCTCGGGGCCGCGGGTTTCCAGCGCCAGCGCGACGTCGACCTCACCCAGGGCGAGGCTGCCCGAGATGCGGGAGTGCTCGACGTCGAGCACGTTCGCGCCCATGTCCTTCACACAGCTGAGCACGGAGACGAGCGAGCCCGGCCGGTCCGGCACGCGCAGGTGCAGCTTGAGGTAACGGCCGCCGGCCGTCATGCCGTGCTGGATGATCTGCTGGAGCAGTACGGGGTCGACGTTGCCGCCGGACAGGATCGCGACCACCGGCGGCTCGAAGGCGCCCGGGTGCTGCAGCAGCGCGGCCACCGTCGCGGCGCCGGCCGGCTCGACCACCAGCTTCCGCCGCTCCAGGCACAGCAGCACAGCGCGTGACAGCGACTCCTCGGTGACCGTGACGATGTCGTCCACCAGCGAGGAGACATGCGCGTAGCTGACCGGCCCCGGCTGGCCGACGGCGATCCCGTCGGCCATCGTGTGCAGCTCGCTCAGCCGCACGGGCGCCCCGGCGGCCAGCGACGGCGGGAACGCGGCGGCGTCCTCGGCCTGCACGCCGACCACGCGTACGTCCGGGCGCAGCGCCTTCACCGCGGACGCGACGCCGCCCACCAGGCCGCCACCGCCCGTCGCGACGAGGATCGTCTTCGCGCCGGGCACCTGCTCCAGGATCTCCAGGCCGACGGTGCCCTGCCCGGCGATCACGTCGGCGTGGTCGAACGGATGAATGAACACCGCGCCGGTGCGCTCGGAGAAGGCGATCGCCTCGGCGAGCGTCTCCTCCAGCACGGCGCCGAACAGGTGCACGTCGGCGCCATAACTGCGGGTCGCGGCCAGCTTCGGCAGCGGCGCGCGCAGCGGCATGAAGACCGTCGAGGAGATCCCCAGCAGCGAAGACGCCAGCGCGACGCCCTGGGCGTGGTTGCCGGCGCTGGCCGCGACGACGCCGCGGGCGCGCTCCTCCGCACTCAGGCCGTGAATGCGCGTGTACGCGCCGCGGATCTTGAACGAGCCGGTGCGCTGCAAGTTCTCGCACTTGAGGTACACCGGGCCGCCGTGGAGCCGCCGCAGGTCGCGCGCGTGTTCCATCGGGGTGAGGCGCGTGATGCCCTCCAGGAGCTTGCGGGCCTCCTGGACGCGCTCGAGGCTGACCAGTTCCATGGTCGCGATGATGCCACCCACCTATGGCCGGGGTGCACCAGACGGGGGACCGGTACGCTGATAACAGCAACCACACGTGATCAGGGAGTGCGACTATGGCCGCCGAGAGCGACGCGCCGAACGTCCGGCGTCTGGGCGCGACCCGTTCGGCCAGTCTGCTGCCCCTCGTGATCGGCGTCGTCTCCGCGGTCGCCCTCACCGGCGCGGCCTTCTTCACCGTGGACGCGGCCGGCTGCGGCGGCCCGGCGCAGTACATCCGCCACGACAACCACGTCGAGCTGGTCGGCGGCTGCGTGGACGGCTCCGAGCTGTCCCCGGCCTCACCCGACCAGGAGGCGGCCGCGCACCACTCCTCGGTGCGCAACGCCCACCCGCTGCCCAGCAGCTACCGTCCCTGAGCCCCCTCGTGAGTGTCTAGGACGGTTCTAACCGGCATAGCCACTCACGAGTCCCAGTCAGCAGAAACCCCGCGCCTCCACCGGAGACGCGGGGTTCTTCGTTGGCGGCAGGGCTCAGCCCAGTGCGGCGTTGAGGTCCGCGACCAGGTCGCGGCCGTCCTCGATGCCGACGGAGAGGCGGAGCAGGTCGGCCGGGACCTGGAGGGTGGAGCCGGCCGTGCTGGCGTGGGTCATCCGGCCCGGATGCTCGATCAGCGACTCGATGCCGCCGAGGGACTCGGCCAGGATGAACAGCTTGGTGCGCGACGCGACCTCCAGGGCCGCCTCCTCGCCGTCCGCGTGGCGGAACGACACCATGCCGCCGAAGCGGCGCATCTGCTTGGCCGCCGCCTCGTGGCCCGGGTGCTCGTGCAGGCCCGGGTAGTAGACCTTGGAGACCTTCGGATGCTTCGCGAGCGTCTGCGTGATCAGCTCGGCGTTGTCGCTGTGACGCTCCATCCGCAGGGCGAGCGTCTTGATCCCGCGCAGGGTCAGCCAGGCGTCGAACGGGCCGGGCACCGCGCCGGCCGCGTTGCGCAGGTAGAACAGCTGCTCACGCAGGTCGTCCTCGTTGGTGACGACCGCGCCGCCGACGACGTCGGAGTGGCCGCCCAGGTACTTGGTGGTGGAGTGCACGACGATGTCCGCGCCCAGGGCCAGCGGAGTCTGCAGGTACGGCGTCGCGAACGTGTTGTCGACGACCAGCCGCGCGCCCGCGTCGTGCGCCACGCCGGCCAGCGCCGCGATGTCGGCGACGCCCAGCAGCGGGTTCGTGGGCGACTCGCACCAGATCAGCTTGGTCTCGGGGCGGATCGCGGCGCGCACCTCGTCGACCTTCGACAGGTCGGCCACGGTGTGCTCGATGCCCCACAGGCTCAGCACCTTGTCGATCAGCCGGAACGTGCCGCCGTACGCGTCGTTGCCCAGCACCAGGTGGTCACCCGGGCGCAGCACGGTGCGCAGCACCGCGTCGGACGCCGCCATGCCGGAGGCGAACGCGAGCGTGTGGCGCGCGCCCTCCAGGGCCGCGAGCGCCTGCTCCAGCGCGGTGCGCGTGGGGTTCGCCGTGCGGGAGTACTCGTAGTCGCCCTCACGCGTGCCGCCGACGCCGTCCTGCGCGTAAGTCGAAGTCTGGTAAATCGGCACGATGACCGCGCCGGTGCGCGGATCGGGCTCCTGCCCCGCGTGGATCGCACGTGTTTCGAAGCCCAGAACGGAGTAGTCGTCGACCATGCCACCAGGGTACGGCCCACCCCTGACAATCCCGCCAGGTGGGACTGAACTCACCAGCGGCCGGGAGGTCCGCCCTGGTACGGAGGGGCGGAGGGGTCGCTCTGGTGCGGAAAAGCGGGAGGCGCGCCTTGATACGGAGGGGCGGGCGGTCCGCCTTGGTACGGAGCCGCCGCGGGTCCGCCTTGGTACGGAAGTGCGGGAGGCCCGCCCTGATACGACGGCGGCCCAGCGAAGCCCGGCGACGCCGCGCCCGCGGCCCGCTTCGGCCGCACCAGCAGCCCGCCGACGACGCCGGTGACCAGTGCGGCCGCCAGCTCCGGCCAGACGTCCCAGCCGTGGCCCAGCGCCTCGATCGCCGCGTTCACGAACGCCAGCGTCGCCGCCCCGATCGCCAGCCAGCCGCCGAAGCGCTGCCCGCCGAGCAGCGCCACCCCCGCCCCGGCCACGAACAGCCAGCAGGCGAACTCGACGACCAGCGCGACCATCCCGTTGCCGTCGCGCCAATCGCTCATCGAGAAGAGCGTGATCAGGATCCCGGTGACGCCGAGCGCCACCAGCACCACGGTGGTGAGCAAGCGGTTCAGCGCAGGGTTGGCAGCAATCACCATCCGCAGCCGGGACTGGCGCGGCGCGCGTTGCCCCGCAGCCACGGCCCGGTCGTGTTTGCCGTGGACGGCCCGGACGATCAGCCCCACCACGGCCAGCAACAGCACCAGCGGCGCCAGCGTGAGGCAGCCGACCGTGCCGTACGCGCCGTCGAGGCGGAACTCGAAGGACCGTTCGACGAACCTCCCGAACGGCACCCGGAGCAGTACCGGTTCCAGAAGCCCCAGCGCCACCGCGAGCACTCCGCCGACGATCAGCAGGACCAGCCCGCCCGCCGGCCGGAGGAACGTCGTCACGGCCCCGGCGAGGAATACCAGGCCGGCCAAGGCGAACAGCACGAGCACGGTCACCGCGCCGCCGGGCAGCGCGGCGCCGGACCGGAGCTTCGCGAGCAGCACGATCGGCACCGACACCGCGACCCCGCCCATGCCGAAGCCGAGCAACGCCGTCATGGTCCCGGTCGCGCCCGCGCCACGACGGCGCGGCTGATAGCCGTACGTCAAAGAATCCCCCTCGCAGCGATCACCAGCCCTGCGGGCCGCCTCCCTGCTGCGGAGAGTACCCACCCGGGTACTGCTGGATCCCCTGGTTCGGGCTGCCGAGGCCGACCCACAGCGCGGTCGGCTTCACGATCACCAGGATCAAAGTGGCCACCGGCGGCACGATCGAGAGGATCGAGCCGAACGAGCCGTAGGTCACGGCGACCGTGCCCGAGCTGAAGCCCCTGGTGCCGACCAAGGTGAGGATCAACGAGATCGCGGTGTACGCGATCGCCAGACCACAGCCGATCATCACGCACATCCGGCCGATGGGCTTGTGCATGATCAGCGTGATCGCGCCGAAGAGCAGCAGCCCGGCCAGCGCCAGGTTCACCACCAGCGACACGATGCCGAGGATGAGGAACTGGCCGGAGACGCTGACGATGATCGTGACGGAGGCGATCACGCTGATCAGCGAGACGATGCCGCCGAGGATCGCCAGCACGGCGGCGGTGATGGCGGTGCCGCCGCCCGGCTTGGGCGGCTGGATCGAGCCGGGGCCGCCCGGGTAGGCCGGGAACGGCTGGCCGTAGGGCTGCGGCTGCTGCGCGCCGAACGGCTGGCTCGGCTGGCCGTACGACTGCTGCTGCGGCTGCCCGTACGGTTGCTGCTGCTGCGCGGGGAAAGGCTGACTCGGCTGTCCCGGATACGGCTGCTGTTGCTGCGCAGGGAAAGGCTGGCTCGACTGGCCCGGGTACGGCTGCTGTTGCTGCGCCGGATACGGCTGTCCCGGATACGGCTGCTGCCCCGGGTTCTGGGGTCCAGGGTTCTGCGGTCCTGGGTTCTGGGGGTAGGTCACGGGGAGTCCTCGGGATCCGGCGGGCGGTGTCGGGGATCATCGTGCCAGGTCGGGGCCCGCTTCGGGGCGAAAATCACCACTGTCCCGGCGAGTGCGCCCCGTACGGCCGCGCCACCGGTGTCCGATAACGGAGGTAGGAGAAGGTCGGCGGCAGCGCCGAGAGGACCAGCACGAGCGGCGCGAGCACCACCAGCGCGGCCCGGCCCGTGCCGGCCGCGCCGTGCAGCCCGAACACCGTCCGGAAATAGGCCTCGAACCCGCCGCCACTCACCAGCGACGACTCGACGAGGAGCGCGCCGATCGCGAGCAGTGCGCCGAGGATCAGCAGAACCGCGCCCGCGGTCGCGCGGAAGATCGTCCCAAGCGCGCCGAGCAGGAGGACCAGTCCGGCGCCGAGGTACGCGCCGAGGTCCACGAGTGTCCACATAGGAAGGTCGCCGAGGCTGAAGCCGGACGGGATGCCGATGAACACCGTGACGGGGATGTAGCCGGCGACAGCGGCAGCGGCCAGCCCGAGCAACGCGGCGATGACGGCCGTGGCCCCGGACGGACGGCGGATCGGGCCGTCCGTCGCCGGGTCGCTGGGCTCCGGCGGCTGCGCTGGGTATCCGTACGGGCCACCCACTCCTGCTCCCCCATCAGCTCGCACCGGAACGACGGCGCCCACCATAGCCCGGAAAACGCGCGCATGTACCGGAAATGGAGAAGGAATGAAGAAGCCCTGCCCGTACCTGCCCGCCGCCGGAATGGTTCAAGATCGATATCCCGGAACGTTACCGAAAAACCGCATTTCTCAATTCCTCGCGAATAATGGCTGCGAACGGCGAAGGGCCCCTTCGGCGCGTTATCTGCGCTGAAGGGGCCCTTCGGCCACGGAATGTCAGCCACTCACCACTGCTGCTGCGGCGGCTGGCCGTACCCGCCCGGCTGACCGGGCGGCGGGCCGTAACCCGGCGGCGGCTGCTGTCCCGGGGGCGGACCGTAGCCCGGCGGCGGGCCGTAGCCCGGCGGGGGCTGCTGGCCGTAACCGCCCGGCTGCGGCGGCTGGCCCGGCTGCGGGAACCCGCCGCTGCCCGGCTGGCCGTACCCCGGCGGGGGCTGCTGCGGCTGACCGAAGCCGGGCTGGCCGAAGCCGCCGCTGTTCGGGTTCGGGCCGCCAGGCTGGCCGAACTGACCCGGCTGACCCGGCTGCTGGCCCGGCTGGCCGAAACCCTGCTGACCCGGGTCGCCGAACGCACCGGGCTGGCCGAACTGGCCCGGCTGCGGCTGGCCGAAACCGCCCTGGCCCGGGCCGCCGAAGCCGCCCGGCTGCTGCGGGCCGGCGTCGCCGCCGAGGCCGACGAACTTGGCGGTCACCGGGATGAGGCCGAGCACGCCGACCACGAGGATCACGATGCCGAAGATGAGCGTCGGCAGGCCCGCGGTGCTGGTGGGACCGCTGCTACCGCTCCCGGCCGCCTGCATCTGCTTGAGGTAGGAGCTGCTCACCGTGGTCCCGTTGAGCAGCAGGACCGAGAACACCCCGAGGATCAGACCGCCGGCCGCGACCACGATGGGCACGATCTTCTTGAGGCCGCCGAGCTTGCCCGCGAGGGCGAGGCCGACGCCGCCGACAAGGCCGATGACCGAGGCGACCAGGATCAGGATGACGTAGAGCATCACGGTGCCCGGGCTGGCGAGCCCCGCGGCGTCCAGTGCCTTGTTGACGGTGTCCTGCGGCACGCCGTCGAGGGCCTTCGAGTAGTCGCTGGCGTCGCCGAGGTAGCTGAACGAGATGATCAGCGCCACCAGCGCGAGGACGGCCGTGACCCCGCCGGCGATGTAGCCGAACAGGCCGGCGCCGCCGGCACCGCCCGCCGGGGCACCGCCGAACGCGGGCGGCTGGCCGAAGCCCGGGGGCTGCTGGCCGAACGCACCCTGCGGCGGCTGGCCGAAGCCGCCCGGGGCGCCGAAGCCCTGGGGCTGCTGACCGGGCTGGCCGAACGCACCCTGCGGGTCACCGGGCTGACCCGGCTGACCCGGCTGACCGAACGGCTGGCCAGGCTGGCCGTACCCGCCCGGCTGGCCGTAACCGCCGACCGCGGCGGGGTTGTCGGCCGCGCTCGGCGGCGGGGCGTACGGAATGGCCGGCGGCTGCTGGCTGGGCGCGACCATCTGCGTCGCCTCGGCACCGCCGTCGGCCATGGGGTTGACCATCTGCGTCGCGTTCGCGTCACCCGGCTGGCCACCGCCCGGCTGCACGACCTGGGTCGGCTCCGGCGTCTCGCCGAAAGCACCCCCGCCGTAGGAGGGCTGCGGCTGGCCCGGCTGGACCACCTGCGTCGGCTCCGACGTGCCGAACGGACTGTCCTGCTGAGGTGTGGGACCACTCGGTGGGCCCTGCGGCGGCTGCTGGCCGCCGTCCCAGGGCTGGTTCGGTGGCTGCGGAGCACTCATGTGGGTCTTGAACCCCCTTGACGAGGACGCGAAAAAGTTCTATCGCGACCACGCTATCGGATCGCGGGGCAGGGCGCTCGTAACGCCCCGGCCCGCTCCGCCGATTTACTCCGCTCTACCGTCCGGCGAGGAAGCCCAGCAGGTCGTGCCTGGTGACGACGCCCGCGGGCTTGCCGTCGATCAGCACCAGCGCGCCGTCCGCGGCTTCGAGCGCCTTCATCGCCGAACTGACCTGCTCACCGGCGCCGATGGTGGGCAGCGGGGGCGACATGTGCGTGTCCAGCCGGTCGGCCAGCTGCGCCTTTCCGGTGAACAGGGCGTCGAGCAGGTCGCGCTCGTTCACCGCGCCCACCACCTCGGCCGCCATCACCGGCGGCTCGGCGCTGACCACCGGCATCTGGCTGACGCCGAACTCGGACAGGATCGCGATGGCCTCGGCGACCGTCTCGTTCGGGTGCGTGTGCACGAGGCTGGGCAGCGAGCCGCTCTTCTTCGTCAGCACGTCGCCGACCGTGGCGCCCGAGGAGTCGGGCGGGAGGAAGCCGTAGGACGACATCCAGTCGTCGTTGAAGACCTTGGTGAGGTAGCCGCGGCCGCCGTCGGGCAGCAGGACCACGATCACGTCGTCCTCGGTCAGCCGCTCGGCCAGCTTCAGCGCGGCGGCCACGGCCATGCCGCAGGACCCGCCGACGAGCAGGCCCTCCTCCACCGCGAGGCGGCGGGTGATGTCGAACGAGTGCGCGTCGGAGATCGGGATGATCTCGTCGGCGACGCCGCGGTCGTAGGTCTCCGGCCAGAAGTCCTCGCCGACGCCCTCGACGAGGTACGGCCGTCCGCTGCCGCCGGAGTAGACGGAGCCCTCGGGGTCGGCGCCGACGACCTGGACGCGGCCGTCGCTGGCCTCCTTGAGGAAACGGCCGGTGCCGGAGATGGTGCCGCCGGTGCCGACGCCGGCGACGAAGTGCGTCACCTTGCCGTCGGTCTGGCGCCAGATCTCGGGGCCGGTGGAGTGGTAGTGGCTGGCCGGGTTCTCCGGGTTGGCGTACTGGTTGGGCTTCCAGGCGCCGTCGATCTCGCGGACCAGGCGGTCGGAGACGTTGTAGTAGGAGTCCGGGTGCTCGGGCGCGACCGCGGTGGGGCAGACCACCACGCGGGCGCCGTACGCGCGGAGCACGTTGCGCTTGTCCTCGCTGACCTTGTCCGGGCAGACGAACACGCACTTGTAACCCTTGCGCTGCGCGACCATGGCGAGCCCGACGCCGGTGTTGCCCGAAGTCGGCTCGACGATCGTGCCGCCCGGCCGCAGCTCGCCGGAGCGCTCGGCGGCCTCGATCATGCGCAGCGCGATGCGGTCCTTGACGCTGCCGCCCGGGTTCACGTACTCGACCTTCGCGAGCACCAGCGGCTTCAACCCCTCGGTCAGCGTGTTCAGCTTGACCAGCGGGGTGTTGCCCACCAGATCCACGATGTGCTCGGCGTACTCCACGACTGCGCTCCTGCCCTTCCGCGCCGGATCTCGGCGGTCGCACCCAGCCTAAACGCTTGACCTGCGCGGCTGTCCACTCAGCCGGGTGCGCAGACCCCGGGCGGGAGCACAGCCCCCGCGGCCGCACGCAGGTGCAGGGTCAGGATCCGCTGGGCGGCCTTGCGGACCTGCAGTTCCTCCTCTCCTTCAGTGAACGGCATCCGCAGGTACGCGCACAGCAGGTTGACGATGGTCTGGCGCTGGAGCGGGTGCTCCTGAGCCAGCCGTTCCAGCGCGTAGAGCCCGGCCAGGCGCACCGGCGCCTTGTCGGCACCGAGCTGGTCCGCGGCTTTGCCGTACATGTCGGTGATACGGCGCTGGGTCGCGTCGTGGTCCTTCGGCTCGAGGTCGGGTTCGGCGGACCGCCGGCGGCGCGCGGCGAGCAACAGGGCGGCTCCCACCACAGGATCGTGCCCGTGCGCAGTGCCCGGCTCCGGTTCGTCACGGCGGAGATCCGGCCAGTGCCGGGAGTGGCCCACGTCGCCTTCGGCTTTGCCGACGGCGTGACAGGCGGCACTATGGTGAGCAACCGCTTAGTGCCGCCGACCCGAGGAAGTGTCCAAGCCATGCCCGAAGCCGTCATCGTCTCCACCGCCCGCTCCCCGATCGGCCGCGCCGGCAAGGGTTCGCTGGTCAGCATGCGACCCGACGACCTGGCCGTGCAGATGATCAGGGCGGCACTCGACAAGGTCCCGCAGCTCGACCCGGCCGACATCGACGACCTGCTGCTCGGCTGCGGCCTGCCCGGCGGCGAGTCCGGGTTCAACATGGGCCGCGCGGTCGCCGTCGAACTCGGGTACGACCACCTGCCCGGCTGCACGATCACCCGGTACTGCTCCTCCAGCCTCCAGACCACCCGCATGGCGATGCACGCGATCAAGGCCGGCGAGGGCGACGTCTTCATCTCCGCCGGCGTCGAGACCGTCTCGCGGTTCGGGAAGGGCAGCTCCGACTCCTGGCCGGACACGCACAACCCGCTGTTCGCCGAAGCCGAGGCCCGCACCAAGGCGACCTCCGAGTCGGGCACGGACAGCTGGACCGACCCGCGCGGCGAGGGCAACGTGCCCGACGTCTACATCACGATGGGCGAGACGGCGGAGAACCTCGCGCGGCTGAAGGGCGTCACGCGCGAGGACATGGACGAGTTCGGCGTGCGGTCGCAGAACCTCGCCGAGAAGGCCATCGCCGACGGCTTCTGGGCCAAGGACATCACGCCCGTCACGCTGCCGGACGGCACCGTGGTGTCGAAGGACGACGGCCCGCGCGCGGGTGTCACGATCGAGGGCGTCTCGGGCCTGAAGCCGGTGTTCCGCCCCGACGGCCGCGTGACCGCCGGCAACTGCTGCCCGCTGAACGACGGCGCGGCGGCCGTGGTCGTCATGTCCGACACCAAGGCGAAGCAGCTGGGCCTGACGCCGTTGGCGCGCGTCGTGTCGACGGGCGTCACGGGCCTTTCGCCGGAGATCATGGGCTACGGCCCGGTCGAGGCGTCGAAGCAGGCGCTCTCGCGCGCCGGTCTGTCCATTTCGGACATCGACCTGGTGGAGATCAACGAGGCGTTCGCCGCGCAGGTCATCCCGTCCTACCGCGACCTTGGCATCGACCTGGACCGGCTGAACGTCAACGGCGGCGCGATCGCGGTCGGCCACCCGTTCGGCATGACGGGCGCCCGGATCACCTCGACGCTGATCAACTCCCTGCAGCACCACGACAAGCAGTTCGGCCTCGAGACCATGTGCGTCGGCGGTGGCCAGGGCATGGCGATGGTGCTGGAGCGCCTTTCCTGACAGTCTTCACCGCAGCAAAAGGGGCCGCCCTCGGATTTCGCGAGGGCGGCCCCGTTTGCGTGGATCAGCGAGAATCACTCATCCGTGCAACCCGCTTAGCTATCGCTAGAACGCGCGACTTTCCACGGACAGGCTTGAAACCAAGTCCTATGCGATAGATTTCAGGCATCCAGTACTTGCCCTCGTCTTCGAATATAACTCCATTAGCTTTCAAAAGATCGACATCGGATTGCCCCAGCCCCACTTGCTTACCGTCAAAAGGAACAATTCTTTCGTCGACCGGTATGCTGCGAAGTTTCTGAAATACATCGCCGACTTGGAGATTCTCTTCTTCAATCTCCGATATTTTACTCGAACTACACTTGGGCAGGGCCGCCTTCATCGAATTCGGTGTTAGCAAACGATCCGGCCAACGGCCCGGCTCCCCGCTCGCCAGGCCAGCCGCCTCCGCCACAAAAGTCGCGACATCCCGAGCCTGAATCTGCCCAGCGAAGTCCGTCAACGCCGCTAGGAACCAGGCCTCAGATCGAGGCTCCCTCGACTTCTCTGACCCCAATTGGCGCCCCCACACGGACAGGAGCAACTTGGAGAGCTCGTCCCTCCCAAGCATACTGACGCGATCCGTCCGCAGGCCGAGAATTACACCCGCCCCTGCAACCAGCCATGCCACAAGCCGTAGCACCTCAGTACTGTCCCACTTGAGCTGATATGACTGATAGCGCGCCAGAAACTGGGCCGAATTCTGAGATATAGCCTTGCGCACAAGGTCTCGGCGCACAAATATGACAAGACCCAAAGGCCTGCCACGAAGCGACCTGAACCAGTCCGGGACACTGGTAAGCAAAACACGGAGCGCTTGTTGTTGACGCTCGTCCGTCACGAAGTTTCGGAAAAGGTCCTCGAGGCCATCGATAACAAATACTGCACGCTTGACCCGCGCAATCCGGGCAAGCTCCCCCTCGGCGCTGCCAGGATCAGAAGTCAATCCTGCCGCGCCAGCAAGACAGGAAAGCCAAATTCTACGCCAGTCAGAATCGCTGCGATCTTCAGCCGCAGCGTCAGTAATAATCTCTCGAATTTCCTGGAAGGCCGGCGGCGATCCGGTACCCAGTTCCTCCGCTGCCGCGTTCCGAACATCCACCAGCAATTCAGGGGAAGAAAAATTCTCTGATGACAGAACTGGAATTACCGGAGCGGAGAATTCGACATCGGAGACACCCGCGTCGCGGGCAAATATTGACCAGTCGCGACGACTGCAAATCGCATGATAAGTAAAAGTCTTACCAGATCCTTTCGCACCAATTATCACCTCAATAGGCAAGTCGGTACGATGCGCCGAAACAAGATTCTCAAGCGACTCTGTAGTCAAAAAATCAGGACTATCTTGCGCAGTCTCAGCATACATGAGCCGTTGTGTGTGCTCGTGAAGAACACCACGCACCTCCGAGAAATCTGGCTTCGCTTCCTCTACTTCCTCTGGTTCATCAGAACCACCCGTACGCCGAAGATCGTCAGCCAGTACTTCCAGTAGGTCGCCAAGACCCACAGAACGAACCACTTCAGCAACCTCATCCCAAGAAGATGGGAGGGCAAGAAGTCTGGGATCAAACCCGCTGAGTATCGGCTGAGTTCTAACTTCAAGCGACGTCACATCGGACGATTGACTGGAATCCTCCGGTTGCTCCAGCAACATCGCGTCCGCAATACACTGACTGAACCTGCTTATTGCTTCTTCAACATGGTTCGCATGACGCTTCTCATCAAACTGCGTGACAAGCACCGTACAGAAAGGATCATCAAGACTCCGTCCTGGCGCCCGCCTCGCGACCTCGGTAAGTACCTGGACGGTACCTCGCACCGACTGATCGCTGATCGTCGTGACAAAAACCCTACTCACTCGAGGATCCAGAAGCAACGGTGCATTGAGTTCACTGAATCCGGCACGGAGGTCAACCAAGACGACATCAACACCAATCGCCTTAGCCAGAGCGGCCAAAGATTCAGTCAGAAAATACTGGGATCTTCCAGGGATCAGAAGGTCAACAGGGTCAACTCGAGGAACAAGATTAGCCGCAGGAGAACGGCGAGCAGGCAGGACGAAAACGCCTCCTAGGGATTGATTCAGTAGAAATTTTCGAGCTATAGCAATCGCTTCACTAATATCATCATTCTCACTACCGTGCAGAAGAGACAGGAAATCTTCAAACGAGAAATCAAGCCGCGCACCCTGAGCGGCCGCCATCCACGTTACTCCTGGCGCCTCAAGGTCCGCATCGACCAGCAAGACTCGCCGACCAGATGAAACGAGATTGTGAGCCAACGCCACACAGTGCAACGTTCTCCCAGATCCACCCTTATAAGAGTGAAATGAGCAAATAGAAACACCGCTTACAAAGGCCGCGTTTTGAGGATAAGGAATCGGATCAGCGACAGCAGGAGTGATCCTGCGCTGAGACCACCGCAATTTATGCGAAAAGTATACTTCGCCGCTTTCTCGAATCAAGCGAACATCAAGCATTCTTTCACGGTCGGCTCGCTCAAGGAATATTAAACGCTGTTCGCGGTCGACGGTAATAGGACCAAAAATCTCAGCTAACCAGTCCCAGACGTCGTTCTCAGAAACTTGTTTGTCGACCAGAAGGTCGACCCCGTCCCAGAATGCCCCCGTTTCACGAAGCCAGGAGGGCCACTTTGCCCGACTCGCAAGTTCCGCAAAGTATTCGTCGATATCCATCCACGTGAAGAATCTGAGAGGCACTGACACTATTCGTTCATCCGTCATCAGCCACGCTCCTGATCACACCACGCACCGAGGGCTTGGAGAGCAGCCACGGCCAGTCCCTCTTGTTCGCGGTCGAGATTCGCTCCGTAGCGCCAAGCTTCATGCAGCTCATGGTGGTGAACCTGTCCAGTCTCTCGAGACCGGCATGGTGTCAAACGCCGCGCCAGACCACCGTCGATCTTGAGTTCCCTGGCCAACTTGCGGAGATCATGTGTACGCAACGAAGGGTCCAGATCTGCGGTGCTGCGTCCACTGGTCCTCCGCAGCAAGGCTGCTTTCAACCCGCACTCGATGGCATAGAAGAGCAGCAGGTTGGCCCCTGCGCCATCACCCAATTCCTTCGCCTTGCTCCGATGTAGCTGGAGACTTCGCTCCAAGCTTCGGACTCCGACTTCGACTCCCACCTGCCCAAGCCTAGCCACATGGACTGGACACTATCCATGTGCAATCCTCCGACACGCCGGTTAGACGACCATAAGGCCTGGCCAACGTGCGTAGACCAGGTCAGGTCAGTGCATCGGCACCGGCGGGGCGACCGGCTCGGCCGAGTCCGGCGCGGTCTCCGGGACCGAGCTCTTCTTCGGCAGGAAGAACGCCGGCACCAGGCACAGCGCCAGCAGGATCGACGCCCACAGGAACGTGGTCGCGAACGAGTCGGCGGTCAGCGCGGCCGCGGCGGAGTGCGTGGCCGGGTTCAGCGTGGCGGCGGTGGCCGCGAGCTGGCTCTGGCTCGTCGGGACGCCGAACTTCGACGCCAGCAGCGCCGCCAGGATGATCGACATGACCGCGGAGCCGATGGCGCCGGCGGTCTGCTGCACGATGTTCGTCGCCGTGGACGCCTTGGCCATGTCCTTCGGCTGCAACGTCTTCAGCGCGGCCGAGGTGATCGGCATCATCGTGCAGCCCATGCCGATGCCCATCACGAACAGCGAGGACAGCAGCAGCACGTACGACGTGGTCGCGCCGACCTGCGTGAAGACCACCATGCCGAGCACGATCAGCACCAGGCCGGGCAGCACGATGCGGCGCGCGGCGATCTTGTCGGCCAGCTTGCCGGTGATCGGCATCGCGAGCATCGCGCCGAGGCCCTGCGGCGCCAGCAGCAGCCCGGCGTGCAGCGCGGATTCGCCGCGCACCAGCGTGAAGTACGTCGGCAGCAGCAGCATCGCGCCGAAGAAGCCGACGCAGAACACCGACATCGTGATCATCGCGACGGAGAACGACCGGTTGCGGAACAGCTTCAGGTCGATCAGCGGGTGGTCCACCCGCAGCGCCCGCAGCACGAACGCGACCAGCAGCACCAGCCCGGCCAGCGCGGGCAGCCACACCTCGGCCGCGCCGACGGTGCCGGTGGACGGGATCCGCGAGACGCCGAAGATCAGCGCCGCCAGGCCCGGCGACACCATCAGCATGCCCACGAAGTCGAACCGGCCCGAGGGCTCCGGGTCGTCCTTCGGCAGCAGGCGCAGCGCGAGGATGAAGGCGATCACGCCGATCGGCACGTTGATGTAGAAGATCCAGCGCCAGCTGACCGCGTCGACGAGCCAGCCGCCGAGGATCGGCCCGCAGATCGGGCCCAGCAGCATCGGCACGCCCAGCACCGACATCACGCGGCCGATCCGCTGCGGGCCCGCCGCGCGCGTCAGGATCGTCATGCCCGCCGGCATCAGCATGCCGCCGCCGAGGCCCTGCAGGACGCGGAAGATGATCAGCGACTCGACGTTCCAGGCGAGCCCGGCCAGCATCGAGCCGACCAGGAACGTGCCGATCGCCAGCAGGTACAGCCGTTTCGTGCCGAACCGGTCGGACGCCCAGCCGGTGACCGGGATGACCGTGGCGAGCGCCAGCATGTAACCGGTGGCGACCCACTGGATCGTGTCGAACGAGGTGCTGAACTCGATGGTCAGCTTCTGCAGCGCCACGTTGACGACCGTGGTGTCCAGGATCGCCATGATCGCGCCGAGCACCACCACCGAGGCGACCTTCAGCACGCCCCGGTCGAGCTTGTCCTCGAGCCCGGTGGCAGCTGGACTCCCTTGAGCAGACATGCGGAACCCCATCTTCGATTCAGGAGAGGCGCAAGCCCGATGGCGGTGCCGACCGGTCCCCCTTGCGCGACCCGGCCGAGGGTAGTTGATCCGTGCAAGGAAGTGCCAACGATTTCGCCGAAAGGCGACAGGTAACTCAGCAGGGGATTTTTCACCGTCCTCCGTGGAACGGCGAAAAATCCCCTCGGAGTGGGAAGTTTCAGCAGATGCTGTCGGTGGGCACCGGGTTGCCGAGGCCGAACAACGGCCGCAGCTTGATCCCGATCCAGGTGCCGCCGAGCGCGAAGATCCCCCAGAGCCAGCCGTGCAGGCTGCCGACGGAAATGCCGCCGAGGTACGCGCCGATGTTGCAGCCGCCGGCCAGCCGCGCGCCGATGCCCATCAGGATCCCGCCGAGGATCGCGGCGACCGCGGTGCGCCACGGGATCGAGCTGTGGATCTTCCACGCGCCCGCCGCCGCGGCCGCCACCGCCGCGCCGATCATGATGCCGATGTCGGTGAGGCTGTTCTTGTCCTTCCAGATCGGACCGTTCAGCGAAGTCGCGTTCGCCTTGAGCTGCCAGAACTCCCAGTGCTCCGGGTGCAGCCCGAACACCTGCAGGATCTTCGCGCCCCACAGGCTGAACGCGCTGGTCACGCCCCAGATCCCACCCGAGACCAGGTAAACGGCGCCGGCCAGCACACCGAGCACCACGGCGCCGACGAGCACCGGCCAGGCCCCGCGGTAGACCCGCGCGAAACCGCGGGCGGTGGGCACGACGTCGACCGGCGGCGGCAGGCGCCGCTTCTGCACCGTGCGCGTCACCAGCACGATGGCGGCGAGCACCGCGATCGTGATCGCCCACGAGCCGAACCAGCCGACGTGGTCGGAGAGCAGGAAGCCCGAAACCTGGGGCCAGCCGTCGAACAGCGGGTAACCCCAGGTGTAGAGCACCGAGCCGGTGATGAACCCGCCGAGCGTGAGCACGATCGTCGACTGCCCGGAGCCGACCGCGAACAGCGTGCCGGACGCGCAGGCGCCGCCCAGCTGCATGCCGATCGCGAACAGCGTGGCGCCGACGAAGAGCGCCACCCCGATCGGCCCGACGTTCGCCACCGGCACCGGTTTGCTGCCGAACAGTCCGGCGCCGGTGCCGCAGATCAGCGCGATCAGCGTGGCGGCCGTGCCGAGCAACAGCGTGTGGGCGCGCAGGCCCTGGCCGTTGCCGACGGCGATCAGCTGCCGCCAGGCGGAGGTGAAGCCGAACCGCGAGTGGAACAGGGCCAGCCCGAGCAACAGCCCGAGCACGAGCAGGACGCCGAACTTGGCTCCGTAGCTCGCCCACACGAACCACGTCAGGCCGATCGCGAGCGCGCCGGCGACCACGAGCGGGACGACCCGGACCGGGTCTTCGGGCTGTGGCACGGGCGCGGCGCAGGAGGTGGGGAAATCGAGGAGCTTGTTGTCACCGGCTGGGGATTCAGTGGTCGCCACCAGAACTCCTGGTCTTCTCGGTGGAGCAGGGCGCCACAGGTTAGGGCGGGTGACCGGCCGGTCGCAGCCTGTCCCACAGAGTGCGACGAACGGACGCTGCGCCATTGTTGTCAATCCGACCACAGTCACGGCGAAATCGGCTGTGCCCGAGAAGGTCACCAGTGACTTGTGTTCGCCTACTTTTGGTCGGATTGACAAGGGGCGTCCGGATGGAGTCCGGACGCCCCTTTGTTACAAACCCGTCAGCCGTGACCCCGCGTCAGGACTTGATGCAGAGCGTCAGCTTCGGCTGGGAGTACGACCGGTACTCGGTCGCGTCGGTGCCCTGGCAGACGGCCTCGCCCTCCTGGCCGTCGACGACCTTCACCAGCTCGGCGTCCTTGCCCGGGTCCGAGCACGGCACCTTCTGATAGCCGGCGGTCTGCGACTGGTAGCCCTTCAGGCAGTCGCCCTGCTTGGCGTTGATCACCAGGCAGAGGCGGTAGTCCGAACGGCCGGTGACCTCGTACTCGTCGTACATGCCCTCGGGGCACTTGTCGGAGGCGTTGGCCAGGCGCGCGCCGATCTTGACGTTCGCGGCGGCGTCGTTGCAGTCGACCTTGTCCGGCGTGACGCCGTCGGTGAACTCGGCGACCTTGAGGCAGTCGCCGACACTCGAGCTCTCCGGCGAGCTCGAGTAGCTGACGATGCCGATCACCACGGCCGCCACGACGACGACCAGGACGATGCCGAGCCGCAGGAACCGGAACTTCGACTTCGGCGCCACCGGCGCGGGCGGGAACTGCCCCGGCTGGCCGTACGGCGCGCCGGGCGGCGGACCGTACGGGCCGGGCACCGGCTGGCCGTACTGACCGGGGACTTGCTGGCCGTACTGACCCGGCACGCCGGGTGCCGGCTGGGCGTACTGGCCGGGTGCTTGCTGGGCGTACTGCTGCTCAGCGCCGGGCTGGCCGTAAGGCTGCTGCTGCCCGTACTGCTCGGCCCCAGGCTGGACATTGGGCTGCTGGCCGTAGGGCGCCTGGCCGGGCGGCGGGTACTGACCGGGCTGGCCGGGCTGGAACTGGCTGGGTTGATCGGGCTGGCCGGGCGGCGGGAACCCACCGGACGGCCGGCCGTAGGGATCGGGCGGACCCACCGGCGATTGGCCCCCAGGGGCCGGAGGGGTGACGCTCAACGTCGACCTCACATGTGTGAAGGGAAATCGGACTTCGCCATCCAACACGCAGGGTGATCAACATCGCGCACCGGCACCCTCGATCAGGGGAAAGCGCACAGAAAAGGCGCCCCGTTGGTCACGGAGCGCCTTCTCGGGAGACCTGTACGAGCGTTACTCGCGCAGGTAAGACAGCAGTCGCAGGATCTCCAGGTACAGCCAGACCATCGTGGTCAGCAGGCCGAACGCGGCGTACCAGGCCCACTTGGACGGCATGCCCTCGCGGATCATGCGGTCGGCCTGGTCGAAGTCGAGCAGGAAGCTGAACGCGGCGATGCCGATGACCACCAGGCTGAAGATGATCGCGATCGGGCCGCCGTCGCGCAGCGGGTTGAAGCCGAAGAACATGGCACTCACCAGGTTCACCAGCATCAGGATCGCGGCGCCGGCGACGGCCCCGATGATCCACTTGGTGAGCTTGGGCGTGACCTTGACCGCGCCGGTCTTGTAGACCACCAGCATCGTGATGAACACACCCGCGGTGCCGATCAGCGCCTGCAGCGCGATACCGCGGTACAGCACCTCGAACAGCCCGCTCAGCGCACCGAGGAACACGCCTTCGGCAGCGGCGTAGGCCAGCGTGAGCGGCCCGCTCGGCTTGCGCCGGAAGATGATCACCAGCGAGATGACCAGCCCGACGATCATGCCGCCGACCAGCGCGCCGATCAGCGCGCCGCTGATCCCGGCGACCCGGCCGAGGGAGTCGATGACCAGCTGGGTCTGCGCCCAGAGCGCGGTGATCACGCCGAAGACCAGCGCGACCCCCAGCGAGAGGCCGGTCTTGATGACGACGTCGTCGACCGTCATCGGCCGATCGGCGGCGCCGGTGGACATCCGGCCCGGCCCGTAACCGGGCACGCCGCCCTGGCCCTGCGGGGCGCCGTAAGGCTGGTTGAAGCCGACATTCGGCCCGTACTGCCCGCCCGCGGCCGAGCCGCGCGGCAGGTTGCGGAACGCCGGGTTGCTACTGGAACGCACCTGATCCTCCTGGATCTGCTGGCACCTTGCATCGGGTTCAACGACCGGTCGGGCCGACTGGTTCCCGTCGAGTAAAGAGAACTTTACCCTCTTCCTCGATCGTGGCCGCTCAGCCGAGCCGGGCTACACCGTATGCGACTGAGATCACGACCGTTCACCGCAGGTCACCCGATGGACTCTAGACATCCGGGGTGGCCTGACGGGACTCTTCACTTCGCGTGTTCGAGATGTAACCGAAGGCGTGTCGGGGAGCTATTCGATCGTGTGACCTGCGACGACGTAAAAGGCGTCGTCGGGGAGCGCGAATAAGGAGTCAACACACCATGGGGTGGACCTCACGCCCGCGTGCGGGGATGCGCGCGGTCACCGGCCTGGTCGCCGTGGGCCTGCTTGGCGCACTCTCCGTCACCGCCGTGGGCACCACGCCCGCGCTCGCGGCGACGCAGGAGGGCGTCGGGCACGCTGTCACGCCCGGCCAGCCGATGTCACCGCACACACCGAGCCGCAACTGGCTCGGGTCCTACATCGTCGGCGGCAAGCAGGTCTTCTGCGTCAGCTTCCAGCTGAAGGCGCCGGACACCGACGAGCAGTACAAACCGGGCGACGAGCTGCTGACCAAGTGGGGCGACAAGATCCCCGCCGACCAGGCGGCCAACATCTCCTACCTGCTGCTGCGCTACGGCGACACCAAGGACGCCGACCAGGCCGCCGCGCTGGCGCACCTGCTGCACTCATGGACCTCCGCCCCGCGACCGGACCACGACGACCTGAACCCGAATCTCACCGCGGACAAGATCGGCTACGACGCACCGTTCCACCTGGCGAAGCTGCAGAGCCAGGCGCCGGGTGCGGCGGCGGACGTCGACAAGCTGACCACCGACGCGGAGACCAACCGCGGCCCGTGGACCACGTCCGTCACACCGCCGAAGACCGACCAGCACCTCGGCCAGGCGGCCACCTGGACGATCAGTGTCAAGAACGCCAAGGGCACCGGCATCGCGGACGTCCCGGTGAAGATCACCGCGGCCGACGGCACGCTGGCCACCGGCGACAGCGCCAAAGCATCGGACACCTCCGCCAGCACCGACGCCAAGGGCAGCTCGGCCAGTCAGGGCGCGCCGACCGAGACCACCTTGAACACCGGCGCGGACGGCACGATCTCGGTCAAGGTGACACCGACCGGCGACCAGCCGAAGCTGTCAACCTCGCTCACCGCGCCGGCCGACCGGCCGTACGTGCAGGCACCGACGGTGAACACCGGCGCCCAGAAGGTGGTGTCCACCGGCGGCGAGAAGACGCTGACCGCGACCGGCGCCGTCGCCGTCGCGAAGCCGGGCAAGGTGGCCGTCACCAAGACGGACGCGAACACCGGCAAGGGCATCGGCGGCACCGCGCTGCGGATCACCGGCGCGGACAAGAAGGCCGCGGCCACCGGGCAGGACGGCAAGGCGCTGAACGGGCCCGACGGGCAGCCGGTGGTGGTCACCACCAGCGGTGACACCGGTGCGGTGACCGTCGACAACCTGCTGGCGCCCCAGGACGTCTGTGTGGTCGAGGTGAGCCCGCCGCCGGGTTACGAGAACGCGTTCGACGCGAAGAACCCGCCCTCGGTGTGCGGCTCGCTGAAGCCGGGAGACACACTGGCGCTCACTTTGGTCAATAAGCCGAACGAGGTGCCCCACGCGATCCCGGCCGGTGACAAGCCGGTGGCGATGGCGAAGGGTGCCGTCGAGACGAACTACTCCCTGCCGGGCCTGATCGGCCTCGGGGTGCTCGCGCTCGTCGGCTCGGCACTGGTCGGCTTCGCCGCCCGGCGGGCTTCCGGCGGTAAACGAGAGCGGTAGGGGTATGGCAGCGAAGGGCCGGCTGATCGCCGGTTTCGTCCTCGGCGCGGCGAGTGTCCTGGTGGTGGAACTCGTCACCGTCGTGGTCAGCGCACCCCCGACGGCGGTGGTGGCCGGCAACGCACAGCCGGCCGCCGCCGCCCTCGCACCGCGCGCGGGCTCTCCGGCGCCGCCCGCGGTGCCGTCGCCGAGTTCGGCGCCGCCGTCTTCCGCAGCCGCACCGCCGCCGGCCGCGCCCGCGGAAAACCGGCAGCCCCCGTCACCCGGCCCGCAGAAGCCGGGCACGCTCCGGCTGCCCGGCGGCGGCACGGCGACGATGGTGCGCCAGGGCCTCGGCCCCGGCAACACCCTGCCGGTGCCGTCGAACATCGGCCAGGCCGCCTGGTGGGGCGCCGCGCTGGACGCGGTGAGCGGGTCGAGTGTGTTCGCCGGGCACGTGAACTGGCGCGGGGCGACCGGGCCGTTCGCCGAGCTGTGGAACGAGCGCATCGGCGGCGTGGTGACCATAATGGACAGTGCGGGAAAGACGGCGGAGTACCGGATCTCCCAGCTGGTCACGGTGCACAAGAACGACCTCGCCACCCGTGCCGACGACCTCTTCGGCCAGGCCGGCCCCCACCGCGTCGTCCTGGTCACCTGCGGCGGCCGCTGGGTCGGCGGCAGCGACGGCTACGAAGAGAACCGGGTCGTCATCGCCGATCCGGCTTGATCCTTGGGTTTGATCTCTTCGGCGGCCTCGGGTCGGGGTTGCTTCGCCGGGCGGCTTGATCTTGGCGCTGCCCGAGTTTGCCCCTCGGGCTGGTGCTTTCGGCAACCCCGGGCCGGGCTGCTTCGCCAGGCAGTTGGATCTTCGCGCCGCCCCAGTTTGATCCCCTCACCAGCCCCGCCGCTGCCCGTTCAGGCCCCCGCGGCGGCACCCCCGCGCACACCTACCCCCTCGCCCCGTGCCGCGAGGGGGACTTTCGCACCCTCCCCCGCTGTCGCGAACGGCCCGTTCGTACCGCTCACCGGGACCCGCCGACGCGAAAAAACAGGCCCCGACCTGCAGACCCTCCGTCAAGCCATAAGTTACCCGCGAGTAATATCGCTCGGGCACGCTGTGGTCAGCACGGCGTCCATGCAGCAGAATGCGCAAGGGTCCAGCGGTGCACGGCGGAGGGTGAGACAGATGGCGACGTTCTTGGTGACAGGCGCGACCGGGTTGATCGGCCGCCAGTTCACCCGGCTGCTGCTCGCGCGGCCGGACGCCGAACGCGTCGCGCTCGTCGTGCGCGCGGGGTCCCGGGAGCGGCTCTCCGCGCTCGTCGACGGGTGGCCGCACGCCGAGCGCGTGAGCCTGGTGACCGGCGACCTGTCCGAGCCGATGCTCGGCGTCTCCGAGGCGGACCGCGAAAGCCTGCGCGGGGTCGACCACGTTGTGCACCTGGCCGCGCTCTACGACCTCACCGCCGACGACGACGCCAGCATCAAGGCCAATGTGGACGGTACGCAGCACGTCGTCGACCTGGCCGCGGACCTGCGCGCCGGCTGCCTGCACCACGTTTCGTCGGTCGCTGTCGCCGGTGACCACGCGGGCCTGTTCACCGAGGACATGTTCGACGTCGGGCAGCGGCTGGTCACGCCGTACCACCGCACCAAGTTCGAGGCCGAGAAGCTGGTGCGGGAGCAGCACGAAGTGCCGTGGCGGGTGTACCGGCCCGCCGTGGTCGTCGGCAACTCCGAGACCGGCGAGATGGACAAGATCGACGGCCCGTACTACCTGTTCCCCGCGATCAGCAGGCTCGCCGGGCTGCCGGACGTGCCGATCGTCGGCCCGGACCTCGGCGACACCAACGTCGTGCCGGTCGACTACGTCGCCAAGGCGCTGCTGCAGCTGGTCACCACCGACGGCCTCGACAGGCGCGCCTTCCACCTGGTGAACCCGGAGCCGCAGCCGCTCGTCTCCGTCTACAACGCCTTCGCCAGGTCCGCGGGCGCGCCGACGATCACCGCGCAGCTGGGCGACCGCGTGTCCAAGGGCATCGTCGGGCTGGTGAAGCTCAGCGAGCACATCCCCGGCTTCACCATCGCGCGCGACGCGGTGATGGAGCGCCTCGGCATCCCGCCGGTGCTGCTGGAGACGATGGCCTTCCCGTCGGTGTTCGCGTCGGCCGAGACGCGCAAGGCGCTGGCCGGCACCGGCATCGAGGTGCCGCGGCTCGAGGACTACGCCGCGACGCTGTGGCGGTACTGGCGCGAGCACCTCGACCCGTTCCGCGCACGCAAGCACGGCCCGCGCGGCGAACTCGACGGGCGGCGCGTGATCATCACCGGCGCGTCTTCGGGCATCGGGCGCGCGACGGCGCTGAAGGTCGCGGAGGCGGGCGGTGTGCCGCTGCTCGTGGCGCGGCGGCAGCATGAGCTGGAAGAGGTGCGCGACGAGATCATCGCCGCCGGCGGCACGGCGTCGGTGTACCCGGCGGACCTGACCGACGAGGACTCGGTGCACAAGGCCGTGGACGCGATGCTGGCCGAGCACGGCCGGATCGACATGCTGGTGAACAACGCGGGCCGCTCGATCCGCCGGTCGATCAAGCTGTCGTACGACCGTATGCACGACTACGAGCGCGCGATGGCGATCAACTACTTCGGCGCGGTGCGGCTGATCCTCGCGGTGCTGCCACACATGTCCGAGCGGAAGTTCGGGCACATCGTGAACGTGTCGTCGATCGGCGTGCAGGGCATCGCGCCGCGGTTCTCCGCGTACGCCGCGTCGAAGGCCGCGCTGGACTACTTCTCCCGCATCGCGGCCACCGAGACCCACGGTGACGGGATCACGTTCACCACGATCCACATGCCGCTGGTGCGCACGCCGATGATCCGGCCGACAAAGATCTACGACGCCTTCCCCACGAAGTCGCCGGAGCAGGCGGCCGGCATGGTGATGAAGGCGCTGCTGGAGCGCCCGAAGCACATCGGGACCCCGGCGGGACAGGCGATCGGGCTCGCGTACACGCTCACGCCGGGGCTCACCGACGCGATCGCGTACCAGGGTTTCCGGATCTTCCCGGACTCCACGGCGGCCGGTGGCTCGGGGCAGCTCAAGATCGGCCGTGGCGAGAAACACCTCTCGAAGGCCGCGATGACGCTGGCGCGGCTGTCGCGCGGCTTCCACTGGTAGTCACGGAGTGTCTGCGGGGTGAGGCCGTTCAGGGGACGATCACCAGGTAGGGCCCGACACGTGGCGGTGAATCACCAGTCCTGACGGCGGCGACACAATGTGCGCGGGTACGGTCGGGCGCATGGTTCCCGAGCGAGACAACGGCCTCCTGCCCGTGCGGCGTGAGTACACCGAAGCCTGGCGCGGCTTCGATCGCAACGAGGTGCGTCAGTACCTCGATCATCTGGAGGCGCAGCTGCGCCGGCTGATGAGCGATCGCGACGCGGCGGCGGCGCAGGTAAACACGCTCGCGCGTGAACTGGAGTCCGCCCGCGGCGAGGCGACGAAGCTGCAGGGCCGCGTCGAGGAGCTGATGAAGCCGCCGGAGCGGCTCGAGGACCTGGACGAGCGGATGCAGCGCACCGTCCAGCTCGCGCAGGCGCGCGCGGAAGAGATCACGAAGCGTGCGCAGGTGGCGGCGGAGAAGCATTGGGCTTCGTCCACCGAGGCGTCGACGAAGCTGCGCGAGCGCTACACGCGACTTGTGGCCGAGCTGGACAAGCAGGCCGAGGCGCTGCACTCCGAGCACGAAGAGGCGCTGAAAGAGACGCGCGCGGAGGTGCACCGTCTGACCGTCGAGGCGGCGCAGCGCCGGGAACTGCTCGACAACGAGGCTGAGCGCAAGCGCCGCAAGATCGAGCGCGACTTCGAAAACAAGATCACCGCGGAGCGCAGCGCGCACGAGAAGCTCATCGCCGACCAGCGCACGGCGAGCAAGAACCAGGCCGAGCGCCGGATCACGGAGGCGACGGCCGAGGCCAAGCGCCGCGTCGACGAGGCCACCACAGAGGCCAAGCGCCGGCTGGACGAGGCGACCACGCAGGCCGCGCAGCGCACCACCGCGGCCACGCGCAAGGTCGAACGCCTCGCCGAGATCCGCGAGCAGGCCCGCAAGAACCTCGCGATGGCCGACGAGGTGCTCGGCCGCAGCGAAGGCTTGCTGACCGCGCTGCCGGCGGAGTCCGTGATCCCGTCAGCGTCCAAACTGGTCGGCGGCGACGAGCCCGCCGCGGCCAACGGCACCCCGTCCGGCTCCACCGGCGCCGGTGGCCCTGCCCCGGTCCGCACTTCCCCGGCGGCAGCGCCTTCCGCACCGAAGCCCGGTGCCGCGTCCAACGGCGGTGCTCCGGCTAACCGCGGTGCGGCCAACGGCGGTGCTGCCGCTAACGGCGGCGCTTCGGCCAACCGCGGTGCCGCTAATGGCGGCGGCGCTGCCGGTGCCAACAGCAGTGCCGGTGCCAACAGCGGCGCTTCGGCCAACCGCGGCGCGGCCAGCGGCGGTGCCGCTGCCGGTGCAGCCGCCAATGGCGGTGCCACCAAGGCCAGTGCCCCGGCCGGTGCGGCTGGTTCGGGCACGGCTGTTCCCCCGTCCCCGGCGCCTTCGACGGCACCGAAGCCCAAGCCGGAAACGGGATCGGTCGACTCGCCGACCACACCGGCCGCGGCGGTCGTCAAGCCTGCGGCGGGCAACCCCCTCGTCAAGCCCAGCGGCCCCAAGCCGAAGCCGTCCCCCGGCAACGGCAAGACTTCCGCCACCGGCAACGGCGGCAACTCGGGCACCGAGACCGGCTCCGGCAGTGACAATTCCGGCAAGCCGCTCTCCCCGACCGCGGGCAAGCCCGCGTCCTGATCGCCCGATCAAGCTCAGCGTGAGAATGCGCCGACGGGCCGGGCCCAGCAGGCCACGCCACCAGAGCAACCTGGCGAATGACGCCGCCCGGCGAAGGGGGCGGCGGCTCCGCGCCTGCCGCCGCCCCGGCAGGGAAGACTCGGGCGGACAGGAAGACTCAGATGGCGCCGGCGCGCAGGGCGTACGCCACCGCGTGGGCGCGGTTGTTCAGGCCGCAACGGGTCATCAGGCCGTAGAGCACGTTCTTCACGGTGCGCTCGGAGTAGCAGAGCTTCGAGGCGATCTCCTCGGTGCCGAAACCCTCGGCGACGAGGCGGAGGACGTCGCACTCACGGGCGGCCAGGCCGGACAGCGTGAGGCCGTTGGGCTCCAGCACGTCGCGGCGCATGCGCTGCACCTGGCCGAGCAGGGCGCCCTGCAGCCGCGGCGGCAGGGTGGCGGTGCCGTCGCCCGCGGCGAGCACCGCGGCGACCAGCTCGGCGCCGCCGGTCTCGCGGCGCGGCAGGATCGCCACGATGCCGCACTCGATGGCCGTCATGAGGTCGCTCTCGCGGAAGTGGTCGGCGACGATCACCAGGTCGGGGCCCGCCAGGTGCTCGGACTCGCGGCCGAGCTCCTTCACCCGCGTCAGCACGCGGTCGGTGACGTGCTCCTCCATCACGAGGACGACGTCGGCCTGCGCGGCCGAGTCCTCGGGCAGTACCTGCAGCTCGGTGCGGGTGCCCAGCAGACTCGCGGCGCCGGCCTTGGTGATCGGGTCCGAGGCGAGAACAGCGACTTTGACGAGCTTCACGAGTACTCCTACCACCACTCCACGTTGACGGCAGTCAGTCTCGCGTGCGCGACTTCACGTTTTCTCCCCGCGAATCTCCACGGGCCGTGGAGATAGTGAAGAACGTGGCCGTCGGCCCAGGTCAGCGGACTTCACGAGGACTTCCGGGCAACCTTCACCGGCCCGCCGAGCCACCCGGTGCAGTGCCAGGCCGCCCAACGTCCGGCCGACCAGTGCCCGGCCGCCCGCCACCCGTGGCGCGGCACAGCGCTCGGCCGCCCAGGCTCAGTGTCCGGGCGCGCGCGGTCTCCGGCCCAGTGCCCGGACCCGCTGCAGCATCCGGCCGACCGCGGCCCGGGGACCCAGTCCGGTGTCCGGCCGCCCGGCCCCGTCGCCCGGCCCCGGCGCAGCGCCAGGCCGCCCGTTACCCACGGCCCAGCCCAGTGCCCCGTCGCCCGGCCCCGACATCAGGCCCCGGCCCCGGCCCCGACATCAGGCCACCCGCTACCCGCGGCCCAGACCAGTGTCCGGCCGCCCAGGCTCACCCCCCGACCGCTCAAGACCCGGCGTCCCCGTGCCCGGCTGCCCAGGACCCAACCCAGTGCCCGGCCCCGTCCCGGAGCTGCCCGCGATCTCCTCGAACGCGTCGCGGGCGCGGTCCAGGCACTCCGGCATCCGGGCGAGCGCGGCGGTCCACTCCTGCTTCGCGGCGCGGTAGCGCTCCTGCGCCTCGGGCGGCCAGCCGGCCACGTCTTGCTCCACAGTGGACTCCAGCTCGGCCATCACGGCGCGGAGGCCTCCGGTCGTCTCCCCCATCCGGTCCAGGATGTCGTCGGCGTGGCTGAAATCGGAACCGCCGTCCGTCACGCTCAGATCCCGTTCAGGCCGCCGGTCCAGGACCCCGTCCGGTCCCCGCCGCCCGACCTCGCGCCGCCGGTGGCCGCCATCAGGTCCTCGAGCCGGCGCACGATCACGTCGAACTGCTGTTCCCATTCGTTCATCGCCTGGCCGAACCGGACCGAGGCCTCGCCCCGCCACGACGTCTGCAGGACCGCCATCTCGGTATTGACCTGACGCAAGTGCGCGTTGGCTGATTCGATCGCCCGGGCGAACTGCCCCGCTGTGTCCAGCATGCCTCTCCTCGCCACTTCCCCAGCCCGCGTGCGAGGGGCACGCGGGGCACCACCGAGAGTGATCCAACGACCGGCTCTGGTGGTACTCCGGGCCCAGGTGCTATGCCCGATTTTCGGTGATCCTTGCCTGCCGGGCCCCTGCCTTGCCGCTGCCGTGGTCCAGGGGAGTTTTCCTGCCGTTCGCCGCTAGGCCGGATGGCTGAAACGCGGGGATCGGACAATCGGGAAATCGGGCCGGGCGCGCAACCCTCCCCGAGGCCGCCGCGTCACCGTTTCGGGCGTAAGCTCACCACTGGCATCCGGCGTGTGACGATCCGTCAGCGCGTGAAGGGAGACCCATGTCGGCAGCGGACGGCGCGGGGCCAGGCTTCACCGCGCCGAGGGTCCAGCTGCTCGGTCCGGTCAAGGCCTGGCGCGGGGACACGGAACTCGATCTCGGCTCCGCTCATCGCCGCACGGTCTTCGCCGTGCTGGCCATGTCGCCGAACCGCACGGTGTCGCGCGAGGAGCTGATCGACGCGGTGTGGGGCGACGCTCCCCCGGCCAGCGCCCAGGGCAGCATCTACACCTACATCTCCGGCCTGCGTCGCGTGCTCGAGCCCGGCCGCGCCCGGGGCACCGGGCCGCAGCTGCTCGCGTCCATCGGCTCGGGCTACTCGCTGTGCGTCGAGCCCGAGACCATCGACGTGCACCACTTCGAGGCGCTGCGCGAAAAAGCCCATCGCCACCTCACCGCCGACGAGCTCCGGCCGGCCCGCCAGGTGCTCGACGAGGCACTCGGCCTGTGGCACGGCACCCCGCTGTCCGGGCTGCCCGGCCCGTTCGCGGACGCGCAGCGCGCCCGGCTGGAGGAGCTGCGGCTGGCGACCGTGGAGCGGCGGGCGCTGGCCGTGCTCAACGACGGCGGCCACGGCGAGCTGGTCGCCGGGCTGGCCGCGCTCACCCAGGAGCACCCGTTCCGGGAGACGCTGCGCGGCCTGCTGATGCGGGCGCTGGACGCCGGCGACCGCCGCACCGAGGCGCTCGCCGTCTACACCGACGTGCGGGACCGGCTGATCGAGGCGTCCGGCACCGAGCCCGGCCCGGCGCTGCGCGAGCTGTACGAGCGCATCCTGACCGGCGAGTCCCAGCCCGCGGCCCCGCCGTCCGCGCCCCGGCCGTCGCCGGCGCCCGCCCGCGTGCCGCGGTTCCCGGTGCCCGTGCTGCCGCAGCGCCCGGACGTGTTCCTCGACCGGGCCGACGAGACGCTGCTGGTGCGCGAGGCCGTCGCCGGGCTGGCGAGCGGGCTCGGCCGGTCGGTCTGGGTGGAGGGCGAGCCGGGCATCGGGAAGACCGCGCTGCTGGCCGAAACACTGGCCATGGCCCAGGAAGCCGGCTGCAAGCCGTTGTTCGCCGCGGCCGACGCGCTGGACCAGCGGTTCGCGCTGCGCCCGCTGCTCGACGCGCTGGGCGTGCACCCGCGGGCGTCGGACCTGCGGCGCGCCGAGCTGGCCGTGGCGCTTGCGGAGAACCCGGACCAGGACCCGGCCGACGGCCTGCTCGGGCTGGTCCGCGAGCTGTGCGCGGACGAGCCGCTGGTGCTCGTGCTCGACGACCTGCAGTGGGCCGACGAGACCACGCTGCGCGTCTGGCACTACCTGAGCCGTGAGACGCGACGGCTGCCGCTGCTGCTGATCGGCGCGTGCCGGCCGATCCCGCGGCCCGCCGCACTGGACAACCTGCGCGCGGAGCTGGCGTCCGAGGGCGCCGACGTGCTCGCGCTCGGACCGCTGCCGGAGAGCGCCGTACGCGACCTCTCGGCCGACCTCACCGGCGCCCCGCCCGGCCAGGTGCTGCGGATCCTGATCTCCTACGCCGCGGGAAACCCGCGCTATGCCAAGGAAACCGTCGAGACTCTGCTGTCGAACTCGATGATCCTGCTGGACGGCGCGCACGCCATCGTCGACGGCAACAGCTGCCGCAGCATCCCGTCCCCGCTGGGCTCCCGCATCACGCTCTACCTCAGCTTCCTCTCCAGCGGCACGCGCGACGTGCTGCGCTGGGCGGCGTTGCTGGGCAAGGAGTTCTCGCTCGCCGACATCGCGATCGCCACCGAGCGCCAGGCGACGGCACTGGTCGGCGCCGTCGAAGAGGCGCTCGCGGCCGGGGTGCTCGTCGAGTCCGACGACCGGCTGAAGTTCCGGCATCCGCTGCTGCGCCGGGTGCTCTGCGAGAAGACGCCGGCCGCGATGCGCGTCGCGCTGCACCGCCAGCTGGCCGAGGCGTTCCAGGGCGCGGGCGCGTCGCCGGAGCGGGTGGCCGAGCAGCTCGCGGCGGCGCCCGTGCAGATCGACGCGTGGGTGACCGGCTGGCTGCTGGAGCACATCGGCGCGGTCGCCACCGGCTCGCCGCGGATGGCGGTCGACCTGCTGCGTCACGTCGTCACGCAGGGCACGCTCCCCGCCGACGCGCGTGAGCCGCTCACCGCCACCCTGGCGCGGCTGCTGTTCTGGCTCGGCCGCGAGCCCGAAGCCGAGGCACGGTCCGTGGTGGCGCGCACCGAGGACAGCAGGCAGGCCGCGGAGATGCGCTGGATCCTGGCCTACATCTACTACCGGCGGGGCGAGTTCGCCGAGGCCGCGGAAGAGGTCCGGCGCACGCTGGCCGACCCGAACGTGCCGGAGATGTGGCGCGGCCGCCACGAAACCCTGCGCGTGACGATCGAGCGGCTGGCCGCCGACGAGACGTCCCAGCCGGACCTGTCCGAGCTGGGTGTCCTCGACGGCCTCGACGACGTGGCCGAGCCGCTGAACACCGCCCGCCGGCTCGCCGCGACGCGCGCCGTGCCCGGCGAAATGCACCTGGCCGGCGCCGTGCACTACTACTGGCGCGGGCGCTGGCCCGAAGCACTGGCCGAGCTGGACACGGTGATCAAGGGCGGCGCGGAGACGGCGTCGTACGTGCTGCGCAGCCCGGGCTCGGCGCTGCTGGTGCACGGCGTCGGCGCGCTGATCGCCGGGCACCGCGACGAGCCGGAGGAAGCGCGCGCCCACCTGGACGCGGCTTCCCGGCAGCACTGGCCCAACGACCTGGAGCCCAACGGCGGCGACTACCTGCTGGCAGCCGAGGCACAGCTCGCGGAGCTGGAGGGACAGCCGGAGGCGGCATTGGCGGCGCTCTCGCCGCTGCTGGACCCCGGGTACCCGCCGTCGGCCCGCCAGCAGTGGCTGCCGGACCTGGCCCGGCTGGCCGTGCAGCTCGGCGACCAGCGGGCGCACCAGGCGCTGCGGATGATGGGCACCGGGGACACGGCCGACATGCCGCCCGCGCACGCGGCCGCGGCGGCGCACTGCCGTGGCCTGGTCACGGCGGACCCGGACGCGATCCTCGGGGCGGCCGCGCACTACGAGCTCGCCGGGCGGGTGCTGAAGCACGCGCGGGCGAACGAGGACGCGGCGATCCTGCTCGCCGAGTGCGGCCGGCTGGACGAGGCGCGGACGGCGTTCCGGACGGCGCTGACGAGCTACACGTCGCTGGGCGCGGCGTGGGACGTGCGGCGGGCCGAGGGGCGGATGCTGCCGTTCGGGATCCGCCGGGCCAACCCCGTGCGGCGGGCCGCGGGCGAATAAACCGGCGGGTAAACCGGCCGATTCAATGGGGAAAACCGGCCACTGCACACCAATCCCGCTCATGTGAGCGCCTTGGTCGCCCCTATCGGGAAACTGTCCGCAGGACACAGTGGATCGACGGGGTCGCGCGGTGCCGCAACGTGATCCGCTCCCGGTAGGCTCGCCGAAGTCAGACCGGTACGTCGAATGGAACGACATGCCAGGGGATGGGCACAACGTATTGCGGGTGGACGTGCTCGGCCCTTTGCGGGCGTGGCGCGGTCGAGCCGAAGTGAGGCTCGGGCCCGCTCGTCAGCGTGCCATCTTCGCGATGCTGGCGGTCAACGCCGGGCGTTCCGTGCCGCGCGGGGAACTCATCGCGGGGGTGTGGGGCGACTCGCCGCCGGCGAGCGTCGAAGGCAGCGTGCACACGTACGTCTCCGGGCTTCGGCGCGCGCTGGAGCCGGAGCGGACGCGGTGGGCGGCGGCCAGCGTGCTGGTGTCCGAGGCCGCGGGCTACTCGCTCGACCTCGATCCGCAGGAGCTCGACGCGGCGGTGTTCGAGCAGCACCGCGAACAGGCCCAGCAGTACGCGGCCGACGGCGACCACGAGAAGGCGGCGGCCTCGCTCGACGCCGCTCTCGCGCTCTGGCAAGGGGAAGCGCTCTCCGGCGTCCCCGGCGAATTCGCCGAGCGGCACCGCAAGCACCTCGCCGAGCTGAGGCTGGACACGCTCAAACGCCGGGCCGAAGCCGTTCTCGCGCTGGGCGGGCACCAGGACCTCATCGCGGAGCTGACCGTGCTCGTCGGCGAGCACCCGCTGCACGAGCCGCTGCACGAGTCCCTGATGCTCGCGCTCTACCGCAGCGGGCGGCCCTCCGACGCGCTGGACGTCTTCCGCGAAGCCCGCGCCACGCTGCGCGCCGAGCTGGGCGTCGAGCCGGGCGCCGAGCTGCGTGAGCTGCAGCGGCGGATCCTCGCGCAGGACCCCGCCCTCGAACTGCCCCGCCAGGCCGCGCCGCCGGAGCCGGCGCCGGTGTCCGTGCTGCCGACCCGGATCAGCCGCGCGATGCACGGCGGCGCCGACGGCCCGCTGTTCGGCCGCGAGGTCGAGGCCCGGCGGCTGGCCGAGCTGCTCGACGAGGTCCGCGACGGGCGCGGGCGCGCCGTCTGGATCGAGGGCGAGCCCGGCATCGGCAAGTCCGAGCTGCTCGCCAGCGGGTTCGGCCACGCGGCCGACACCGGCCTGCAGGTCGCCTGGGTGGCCGCGGACGAGCTGAGCATCCGGTTCCCGCTGCAGGTGATGATGGAGTGCCTGGCCATCGACACCTCGTCGCCGGACCCGCGCCGGGCGCGCGTGGCCAAGGAGCTGACCGGCGACCAGCCGGCGCGCCGCACCTGGGGTACCAGCGATCCGGTGCTCGGCGCCGTGGACCGGCTGCTCTCCCTGGTCGACGAGCTGTGCGCGAACGCCCCGCTGGTGCTGATCATCGACGACCTCCAGTGGGCCGACGAGTCGAGTGTGCTGGTGTGGCACCGGCTTTGCGCCGCGACGCGGCAGCTGCCCCTGCTGCTGGTCGCCGCCACCCGGCCCGCCCCCGACCGCGCCGAGCTCGCCCAGCTGCGCCGCGGGGTCGAGCAGCGCGACGGCGTGGTACTGGACCTGGCCCCGCTCGTCACCGACGACGTGGCCCGGCTGATCGAAGAGCTGCTCGGCGCCGACCCCGGCCCCGGGCTGCGCGAGCTGGCCGCGCGTGCTGCCGGAAACCCGTTGTACGTCAAGGAAATGGTGGACGTCCTGGTCCGCGCGGGCGCCGTCGAGGTCGACCACGGGCACGCCGACGTGGACGACCCGGCGGAGTTCGAGACCCCGCGCTCGCTCGTCGCGGCGGTCAACCGGCGGCTCGACTTCCTGCCGGCGGAGACGCAGGACGTGCTGCGCTGGGGCGCGCTGCTGGGCATGGAGTTCGCGGTCGGCGACATCGCCGCCGTGCTCGGCATCCGGCCGTCGGACCTGTTGGGCCCGTTGGAAGAGGGCGTGGCCGCGAACGTGCTGATCGACACCGGCACCCAGCTCGCGTTCCGCCATCCCCTGCTGCGCCAGGCCCTCTACAGCCGGCTGCTCTCGGGCACTCGCGCCGCGCTGCACCGGCAGGCGGCCGAGGCGCTGGCGCGGATCGGCGCGCCGGTGAAGCGGGTCGCGGAGCAGCTGGTGGCCGCGCCGTCCACAGTGGACCCCTGGGTGCTCGACTGGCTGGCGGAGAACCAGTCCGCCGTGTCGAACCGCGCGCCGTTGATCGCCGTCGAGCTGCTCGAACGAGCGCTGGCCGCGTGCGCCCCCGCCGATCCGCGGCGCGAGGTGCTGATCACCGCGCTGGTGAAGGTGCTGTTCCGGCTGGAGCGCAGCCCGGAGACGCTGGCCGAGCAGGCTCTCTTACTGTGCCAGGACCCGGAAAACGTCGCCGAGATGCGACACCTCCTCGCCGCCATCCGGTTCCGGCAGGGCAAAGGGGCGCTCGCCGTCGAGACGCTCGGCCACGCGGCCGAGGACCCGGCGGTGCCGGAGATCTGGCGCGTCCGGCACCGGCACCTGCTGGCCAACTTCCGCCGCGGCGGGCTGGACGACCTCGACGTCGCCGAGTCCAACGCGTACGCCGCCCGCGCCGACGCCCACGGCGACCGCTACCTGACCGCGCACGCGCTGCAAACGCTGTGGCTGGTGGATTCCGTGCGGCGCCACCACGCGAGCGCGCTGGTGCACATCGACGAGGCGATCGCCGCCGTCGGCGACGAGCACGAGCTGGCCGACCAGCACCTGGACCTGCTGGACAACCGCGTGTTCACGCTGCAGAACCTGGACCGGCTCGGCGAGGCCGACCGGACGCTGCGCGCCGCGGGCGAGATCGCGCTGCGGCACTCGATGCCGATCGGGCTGCAGGTCTCGGTCGCCGTCCACCGGTACTGGGAGGGCCGGTGGGACGAGGCGCTGGTGGAGCTGGACACCGTCACCGAGGACGGGCCGGCGATCACCTTCTACGGCCTGCGCGAGCCGGGCGCGGCGGCGCTGCTGCTGCACGGCGTCGCTTCGCTGATCGCGGCGCGCCGTGGTGAGCGGGGCCAGGCCGCGGCGCACCTCGACGCGGCCGAGGAGTACGCGCCGGCGACGGGCGCCGAGCGGGAGAGCTTCGACTTCCTGCTGGTGGCGCACTCCCTCGTGGCACTCCAGCGCGGCGACGTCGAGCAGGCGCTGACGATCCTCGAGCCGATCCTGAACCCGACGTACGCGCAGATGATGCTGCGCCACCAGTGGTTGCCGATGTTCGTGCGGCTTTCACTCGACGCGGGCGACCTCGACCGCGCGCAGCGTGCGCTCGCCGTCTGCGAGGAGGAGTCGGCGAAGGAGCGTGAGCCGGCCCGCGCGGCCGCCGCCACGTTGTGGTGCCGCGGGCTCATCGACGGCGACCCCGGGCCGGTGCTGGAGACCGTTGAGCACTTCCGCACGGTGGGCCGGAAACCGGAGCTGGCGAGCGCGCTGGAAGACGCCGCGGTGCTGCTCGCGCAGACCGGTGACATGGTCGGCGCGCACGCGGCGTTCGACGAGGCGGCCGAGCTGTACACGTCGCTTTCGGCGCGGTGGGACCTGCAGCGGGCGGAGAAGCGCCTGCTGGACCTGGGCGTCCGGCAGGGCTCGCGGTTCTCCGTGGTCCGCCCGGGCTTCGGCTGGGACGCGCTTTCGCCGATCGAGGTCCGCATCGCGACGCTCGTCGCGGCCGGCCGCTCGAACCCGGACATCGCGACGGAGCTGGCCCTGCCGCGTCGCACCGTGCAGGCGCACGTGGCGCGGCTGCTCGGGAAGCTGGAGTCGCCTTCGCGCAGCGGGGTGGCGAACGCCGTGGCGCGCCGCACGAGCTGACCGCGCCCTCGACGAAAGTCGGGGGCGGCCGGTGACCGGCGGCGGAAGCGGCTGGTGTGGGCTGCGCGGCAGAGTCCCGGCATGCGAAAAACACTGACCGCGCTGATGGCGCTGGGCTTGCTGGCCGTCCCTGCCGCGGCTCACGCGACGCCGCGACCGCACGCCCAGGAGACGTTCCGGCTGCCCGCGCCGACCGGTCCGCACGCCATCGGTGAGCGCGACATCCGGCTCGTCGACCCTGTGCGTGACCGGGAGCTGATGATCAGCGTCTGGTACCCGGCGCGGCCCGCCGGGGAGCCGTTGACGCCGTACCTGTCGGAGAAGTCCGCGGCCGTGTTCGACCAGGGCGCGGCCGCGATGGGCGTGCAGCGCGGGCAGGTCGACTGGACCGGTGTCCGCACGCACGCCCACGCGGGGGCGCGGCCCGAGGGCCGTTGGCCGGTGGTGCTTTACTCACCGGGCTGGGGCTCGCTGCGCACTCTCGGAACGTCCACAGTGGAGGATCTGGCCAGCCGCGGCTACGTCGTGGTGACCATGGACCACACCGGCGAGGCCCCGTTCGTCGAGTTCCCCGGCGGCCGGATCGTGCTGGGCCAGTCCGGCGACGACCTCCCCGCCGGACTGCGGACGCGCGTGGCGGACGCGCGGTTCGTGCTCGACCGGCTGCCCACGCTCGCGGGCTTGGCCCCGGCGATGGACCTCTCACGCGTCGGCATGTTCGGCCACTCCTTCGGCGGCGACACGTCCGCGGAGATCACCACCGAGGACCCCAGAGTGGACGCCGCCGCCGACCTGGACGGCTGGCTCGCCTACGACGTCAACGGCCACCAGCCGACCCGCGCCGGCGCCGACGGCGTCACGCGGCCGGTGCTGCTGATGGGCTCCGCGGGCAGCACCAGCGATGGGCAGGCGCGCAGCCACTTGACGTCGGCTTCTTGGGAGTCCTTGTGGGAGCACACTTCTGGTTACAAGCGCGACGTCACGTTGCCGGGTGCGATGCATTACAGCTATACCGACTTGCAGTCGATCGTACCTCAGCTGGATGCGCTGCCGGATGTGCGGAAGCTCCGGATCGGGACTATCGATCCGGCGCGTAGTACGGCGATTCAGCGGGTTGTGATCGCTGGGTTCTTTGATCGGATTCTGAAGTGGCGGTGAGCTGGGTGGGGTGGATGTGAGGTTGCCGGAGCGACTGGAGTGGCTGGACTTCGAGGACAGGCCCCGCCTAGCCGGTTTTGGAGGTTCCGCACTGTTTGCCAGGTCAGGCGGCTGCCTCATGCCCGGCCCCGGTGTCCTTCGCCCGGTTTTCGTGCAGTGGTGGTGGTTTTGTCGCGTACACCCGGCCGGTCGGGGTGGTGATCGTGCCGTCACCGCCGGGCGCCGTGGTGCAGGACCAGCCTGGTTCGTCTTTGAGGCGGTGATGGCGCCGACAGCGCGGGCCAAGGTTGTCTTCAGCGGTCTGGCCGCCCTTTGCGAAGTCGCGGGTGTGGTCGATATCGCTGTACTGCGACGGGCGGTGGCATCCGGGTGCTGGCACACCCGATCCCGCACCTGCACCAGGTCCGCAAGGGAGGCTGGTGGGCGGTAGCGGGTGCGGCCGACGCTGAGGACCTGCCCGGTGTCGGGTTCGGTGATGATCCGCCGCCACACCGAATTCGGGTCGGTGGCGAGTTCCCGCGCCAGCCACGCCGGGACGGTGCCGCAGCCGGATAGTTCGGCGGGGTCTTCGTTCAGTCCGGCCAGCGTCGCCAGGTCCACATACAGGTAGACAACGGATTTGATGCCGCTGTCGCCCGGTGTCCGGTTCAGCAGCCGGTCGACCAGGACATCCGCACGCAACTGGTCCAACGTCCTGGACTCGCCTCCGCGACGCAGCCTTCGTGCTTGGTGGTCGAGGGAAGTGTAGATCGCGGAGGCTTGTTCCACGGGCAGATCACACAGCAACGTGGACATCGTCTCGTCCTGATGAATCAGGCAGACATTACGGTCGCGCCGTCGCGCGCGGGATCTTCGCTCGTATCCTTCGGCATCCACCTTTTGCACCACCCGATTCACCGCGGCCCGCAACGACGACGGATTCTTCCCCGCCAACCGGGTCGCGACAATCGCGTCGACCTGACCGGCCATCTCGTCAGACAGGGCAATGGTCGGCTCGAAAACCATCCGCGCCTTGAAAGCATCGATCTCCCCACGCCGGAAAGCCGCGAACGTCGCCGGTAGCCGGGTTGTCAATGCTTGCGCCAACGCGACATCGGCCCCAGCACGCCGTTCTGTCATCGACAGCTCCAACGCCAGCTCGGCCGTCACCGACCGGGCAGACCCACCCGTCGCCGCGAACAACGCGACATCAGCGGCCTGCTCGGCCTCCAACTGCGCCACCCGGACAGCCCGTTCATGAATCCGAGACAAAACATCGGAAGCAGCATCTCTATAACAACTCACCCCACAATTTTACCGACGCCACCCACCAAAAACGTCACCAAATCGAGTGAACAAAAGCCGGTCGCACTCAGCCGTACACAGTGCCTTTCAAAATCCCCCGAACAACATATCTCCCCAACAATAAAAACAGCACAATAACCGGCAGCACACCCAACGTAGCGCCAGTCAACATCAGCGCGTAGTCCGTGTAATACCCACTAGCCAGCCGAGAAAGCACCACCTGCACAGTAGGCGTCTGGTTCGGATCGAGCACCACGAGCGGCCAGAAGTAGTCGTTCCAGGTGGCCATGAAGGTCAGCATCGCGAGTACCGCCGCCTGTGGCCGCAGCGCCGGGACGGCCACGTGCCAGAACGTCCGCACCACCGAGGCACCGTCCACAGTGGCCGCGTCCACCAGTTCGCGCGTCACCGCGCCCTCGCAGGCCTGGCGCATCCAGAATACGCCGAACGCGCTCACCAGCGCGGGCACGATCACCGCCTCCAGCCGGCCGTACCAGCCGAGGTCGCCGACCACCAGGTACAGCGGGATCACGCCGAGTTGCGCGGGGACCATCGCCGAGCCCACCACGAACAGGAACAGGCTGTTGCGGCCCGGGAACCTCAGCCGCGCGAAGGCGAACCCGGCCAGGCTCGAGAGGACCACATTGGACACCATCACCGTGGTCGACACGATCAGCGAGTTGCCGATGGCCTGCCAGAAGTCGACGGTGTCGAACACCCGCCGCACGTTCTCGAAGAAGTGGCCGCCCGGCAGCATCACCGGCGAGGTGTCGCCGATCGCCGAGTCGTCGCGGGTGGACACCACGAACGACCAGTACAGCGGGAACACCGAGGCGCCGACCACGGCCACCAGCACCACGTAGACCCAGCCGCCCGCCCGGCCGCGGGTCCTCACGACGCGCTCACGAACCGGCGCACCAGCCGGTAGTTGACCACCGCGAACCCCGCGCAGAACACGAACATCACCCAGGACAGCGCGGACGCGTAGCCGGCGTCGAACTTGCCGAAGCCCTGCTCGTACAGGTACATCGTGAGCGTCTGGAACTGCCGGTCGTTACCGCCGGTGCCGGCCGAGCCGGTGGGGTCGAACAGCTGCGGCTCGGCGAACAGCTGCAGGCCGTTCACGGTGCCGGCCACGGCGGTGAACGCGATCGTCGGCCGGATGCCGGGCACGGTGACCGACCAGAACGAGCGCCAGCGCGACGCGCCGTCCAGCTCCGCCGCCTCGTACAGCTCCTGCGGCACCGCCTGCATCGCGGCCAGGTAGATCAGCGCGTTGTACCCGGTCCAGCGCCACATCACCATCGTGGCCACGGCCAGGTGCGAGGACCACTGCCGGGCCTGCCACGAGATCGGGTCGACGCCGAACCAGCCGAGCACCTCGTTGACCACGCCGTAGTCGCGGCTGAACAGCTGCGCGAACACCAGCCCCACGGCCACCACCGACACCACGTTCGGCAGCAGCACCCCGGTGCGCCACCAGGTCGCGCCGCGCAGCGGCCGGTTCAGCAGCGCCGCGATGCCGAGCGCGAGGAAGAACTCCGGGACCGCGGAGAGCAGGAAGATGCTGGTGGTGTTGAAAAGCGCGTTGTAGAAGCGCGAATCGGCGAGCAGCTCGCCGTAGTTGGCCAAGCCGAAGCCGCCCTCGTCGCCCGCGAGCAGGTCCCAGCGGTGCAGCGAGACCCACGCCGTGTAGAGCAGGGGAAACGCGCCGAAAACCACGAAAACGGCGAAAAACGGGGCGATGAACAGGAAGGGCGTGCCCTTCCGATCGAACCTCGCCAGCAGGGCCGACCTCGCCGGCCGGCGTTCACGCAGCACCGTGGGGCTACTTGATCGCCGCGCGGCCCATTCTGACCGCGTCGTCCCAGGCCTGCTGCACGTTCTCGGACTTGTCCTCGATCCGCCCGAGGGCGCGCCCGAACTCGGGGCGCACGTCGGCGTCGTGGAGGCCGCGATAGTTGGGGCGCAGCGTGTCCGCCGAGGAGGCGTAGAGCTGCCCGACCGGCGCGTTCGAGAAGTACGGGTCGGTGTGGGCGACGACCTGCGGGTCCTTGTAGGCCGGCGGTTCACTCGGCAGGATCCCGTCGGACAGGAAGAGCCGTTTCTCCTGCTCCGGCGCGGTCAGCCAGCGCGCGAGGTCGTACGCCTCTTGCGGGTGCGCGCTCTGCTTCGGGATCGTCAGGAACGAGCCGCCCTGGTTGCCGCTGGCACCCGGAACCGTGGTGACGTCCCACTTCCCGGTGTTGCCGTCGCCGCCCGCCTCCTTGATCTGGGTGAGCATCCACGCGGGGCAGGCGATGGTGGCGAACGAGCCCTGCTTGATCGCGACGTTCCACGCCTGCGTGTACGTGGTGGCGGCCGCGGTCTCGCCCTTCTGCGCGATGCCGCCGGCGAGGAAGAAAGCGTTGCGGACGGCGGGGTTCGTGTCCGCGATGTAGGAATCGTCCTTGGCGGAGAAGTAGTTCTGCGGCGACTGGTTGAGCATCGCGGTGTAGACGGTGCCCGCGGAGTCCGCGAACTTCACCTTCGGCAGCTTCTCGGTGAACCGGTCGGCGACGTCGGCGTAGGCCTGCCAGGTCGGCATCAGCTGCGCGACGGCCGCGCGGTCGGTCGGCAGGCCGGCCTGGCCGAACAGGTCACGGCGGTAGCACATGGCGAGGCTGCCCATGTCCGTGCCGAGGCCGATTACGTAGTTCCCGTCCGTGCCCTGGGCCCACTTCCACGGGGACCACTGGTTCTTCAGCTGGTCCGCGCCGTAGTCGGCGAGGTTGACGAACTTGTCCTTCGCCCGGATGTACTGCGGGATGTACTGCTCCTCGACCGCGACGACGTCGGCCGCGCCGCGGCCCGCCGCCAGCTGGGTGGCGAGGGTCTTGAAGTGCGTGTCGAAGTCGGTGACCCGGCTCTGGATCTCGATGTTCGGATGCTGCTTCTGGTACTCCGCGAACAGCGGCCCGTAGCCGAACTCGCCGAACGTGGCGACGGTCAGCTTGATCTTGCCGGCTGTGGCGTCGGAGCCACCACAGGCGGACGCGAGCAGGAGGAGCGCGGTCGTCAGGACAGCGACGGCCGGGCGTCGGGTCAGCGTTCGCACGGGGTGAGCTTCCCTCAGATAACACCTGCGCGCAGGGCGTAGGCGACGGCATGCGGTCGGTTGCGCAGCTTCAGCCTATTGGTCATGCCGTAGATGACGTTCTTCACGGTCCGCTCCGAGTAGCAGAGCTTGCCCGCGATCTCCGCGGTGTCCCAGCCCTCGGCCATCAGCCGCAGCACGTCGACCTCGCGCGGCGACAGCGCGGCGCCGCCCGCGGCGTGCTGCAGGCTCTGTGCCTGTCCCAGCAGGTCGCGCAGCGAACTCTCCCGGCCGGTCGCGGCCGCGACGATGCTTTTGACCAGCTTGTCGCCCGCGATGGCCTCGCGCGGCAGCACTGCGGCGACGTGGCACGCGGCCAGCTCCGGCAGCTCCTCGGCCTCGACGTGGCCGGCCACCAGAACGATGGCGGCGGGCGTCTCGGACGCGGCGGCCCGCAGGGCGGCCTTCACATCGGGCGTCACGCGGCTCGCGGCGAACACCAGCACGGCGGCTTCACCGCGGCGCTGCCCCGGGACCACCTGGACCTCGTCGCACGACCGGAGGTGCTCGATGAGCCCCGCCAGCGCGATCGGGTCCGAAGCCCACGCCGCCACCCTGACCTGATCCATCGTTACCTCCCTGAAGGAACACCTATCCCGTGGCACCAGTGTGCGGAGGGAGCCTTCACGAATTCTCTAGCGGTCGTGAAGCCATTCTTCACGACGCGAAGCCAGGGACGACCTGGGCTTCGGATACCGTCGACAGGCACACCGCAGGCGGACTCGTAAGGAATTCATGAAGGCGCACGCACGGAAGCGGCTACCAGTGGGAATCCTCGCGGCCCTGCTGCTCTCCGGCATTCTGTCCGGGTGTGCATCGCCCACGATATCCGGTACCGCGATGGCGCGGCCCGGCGCGGCCGCGCCCTCCGCCGGCGGCTCCTCGGTGACGTCTCCACCTGCGGCGACTTCGTTACCGCCACCCGCGACGACGTCGTCTCCACCGGCTTCGGCGTGCGCTTCACTGATCTCCTCGATGGACGTGCGCGCGCAGGTCGCCCAGCTCGTCGTGCCGGGGGTCGACGCCGGAAATCCGGCCGCCGCGGTGAGCCTGGTGAAGTCCCAGCAGATCGGCGGAATCTTCGTAGGTGGTAATAACACCACGCTGTTGCAGAATGGGGCTTTGAACGCCGTCCAAGCGGCCGCGAAGATCCCGGTGTCGGTCGCCGTCGACGAAGAGGGCGGACGCGTTCAGCGCATCGACGATCTCGACGGCTCGCTGCCGAGCGCCCGCGAACTCGCCGCCACCAAAACGCCCGACGAGGTGCGCGCGCTCGGCGTCCAGCGCGGGCAGCAGCTGCGCGCCCGCGGGGTCACCGTCGACTACGCGCCCGACGCGGACGTCAGCGACGAACCGGCCGACGCGGTGATCGGCGACCGTTCGTACAGCCCGGACCCGGCGAAGGTGCGGGCGTACGCGATGGCTTTCGCGAACGGGCTGCGCCAGAGCGGCGTCACGCCGGTGCTCAAGCACTTCCCCGGGCACGGCCACGGCTCCGGCGACTCGCACAAGGGCACCGTCACCACGCCGCCGCTGGACCGGCTGCGGCAGGTGGACCTCCAGCCGTACCGCAACATCGCCGAGTACGGGAAGGTCGAGGTGATGGTCGGCCACCTCGACGTGCCGGGCCTGACCGACGGCGTGCCCGCGTCCATCTCCCCCGCGGCGTACCAGCTCCTGCGCGGCGAGTACCACTTCACCGGCCCGGTGATCACCGACGACCTCGGCGGCATGAAGGCGATCACCGACCAGTACTCCCTGCCCGACGCGGTGCTCAAGGCCCTGCAGTCGGGCGCGGACGAGGCCCTGTTCTCCTCGGGCTCGGGCGACGTCGGCCAGGTGCTCGACCGGCTGACGAGGGCGGTCGCCGACGGGGACCTGCCCGCGGACCGCGTGGCCGCCTCGGTGCAGCGGGTGCTGACGTCGAAGGGCGTCTGCGGCTGAGCCCAAACGGGGTGAACTCTATGAACGCAACGCCGCTTTCCTCGGTCTTCGGTGTGATCCTGGTCCCGCTTGCCGGGTCGATCAAGGAGGATCGAGTGTCGTGTAAACGTCTTCTCGCCGGAGCCGCTGTCGCGCTCGGGCTGAGCTGTCTGATCGCCGCTCCGGCCGCCGCGGCCCCGACGGGGATCGTCGACCGCCCGGTGGCCACCACCGGCTGCGGCAAACCGGCGCCGTCCGACGGCACGGGTCATCTGACGTCCGGCGGCATCGCCCGCGAATACCTGATCCACGTGCCGGACGGCTACGACGCGCGGCGGCCGTACCCGCTTGTGCTGTCGTTCCACGGGCACGGGCGCACCTCGGCGTATCAGGAGGAGCTGTCGGGCTTCTCGAAGACGGACGCCATCGCGGTATACCCCCAGGGGGTGACCGGCACGGACGGCGAGTCGGCCTGGACCGGCGCGCCGTACTCCGCCCCGGTGGACGACGTGCTGTTCACCAGCGACCTGCTCACGGCGCTGCAGCGGCAGCTGTGCGTGGACCCGGCCCGGATCTACGCCGCGGGCAAGTCCAACGGCGGCGGTTTCGTCGGGGTGCTCGCCTGCCGGCTCCCGAGCCGGATCGCGGCGTTCGCCCCGGTTTCGGGCGCGTTCTACCCGCAGGGCGGCGCGTGCGAGCCGTCGCGCAAGGCACCGCTGATCGACTTCCACGGCACGGCCGACACCACCATCCCGTACGGCGGCAACCCGGCGAAGGGCCTGCCGTCCATTCCGGACTGGCTGGCCGGCTGGGCCTCCCGCGACGGCTGCTTCCCGCGTCCGCTGGAGTTCTCACCGGTGCGCGACGTCGTGACGCGGTGGTGGCTCGGCTGCTCGCTGGTGCACTTCCAGGTCCAGCACGCCGGGCACGTCTGGCCGAGCACCAAGCCGAACCTGGACTCCGCGACGCCGACGACGATTGACGCCACGCCGGTGATTTGGCAGTTCTTCCGCACGCATCCGCTGCCGGTGCGGTAGCCGGCCGGCTCGTGAGTGTTTATGACGGTTCTAACCGTCATAAACACTCACGAGCAGGTCAGGCGGGGGTGACCAGCAGCGTCACGGTGCGGTTGGCGCCCGGGTCGCCGTCCGGGTGGGCGGAGGTGGACTGGTCGGCGCTGCCCATCGCGAACGCGGTCAGCGGGAGGCCGCTCGCGGTGGCCAGGACGCGGGCCGCGGAGGCCGCCCGCGCGAGGGCGATCGTCGAGCCGCCGGTGGCCGGGCCGCCCGCGACTGTGACACCGTGACCCAGCACTGTCACGCGCACTGACTGTCCTTTGAGGACTTCAGCCCACTGCTGAAGCGCCCGGCGGCCCTCGGTGCTCGGCGACGTCGCGTTCGGGCCGAAGAGGCCGGCGTCGAAAGACACCGAGACGTCCGTTTCGCCGGGTGACGTGTGGACGCCCGGTGCGCCCAGTGCCTTGGCGAGCGCGGCGAGCTGGTCCTGGCGCGCGGCGGCCGCGGCGGCGTCGCGGGACTTAGCGGCGTTCAGCCGGTCCAGCTCGGACTGCAGGCTCGACGCGGCGGCTCCCGCGGGCGCCGCGCCGGCGGCCGACCCCGAGACGACCGCCGGCGCCGCCCCGAACGGCACCGTCAACACCACCACACCTCCCGCCACCACGATCACGGCCGCGCCCGCCGCGAGCGCCCGCCAGGGCAACCGCCGCCGACGGCCCCACGCCGACCGCACCCGCGCCACCCGCCGCCGCCCCGCCACAGCCGACGGCTCGTCCGGCACCAGCTCCAGCAGCCGCGCCCAGGCCGCGTCGGCCGCGTCGAGGTTCCCGGACTGGGCGTGGACCCGGGCTAGCAGGTTCAGTCGCGCCGGTTCGGCACCGCTGGGCCACGGGGTGCCGCCGCTTGGCCAGGGGTTGCTGCCGCCTGACGACGGGTTGCTGCCGCCTGACGACGGGTTGCCGCTATGTGGCCACGGGTTGCCGCCGCCTGGTGCCGCCTCGGCACCGCTGGGCACCGAGGCGGTCGCGCTGTCCCCCTCAGGACCACCGCGACCGCCCCGCCCGGCACCGCCGGAACGGCCCCCCTCCTGGGCACCGCTGCCGCTCTGGCCAGCGCCGCCGGAGCTATCCCCCGCCGAACCGCCAGCGCCACCTCGCCCGGCACCGCCAGAGGAATCCCCCACCGCGCCGCGCCCACCGCGCCCACCGCCACCAGAGTCATCCCCCACCGACCCGCCGCGACCACCCCGCGCCAAGCCACCACCGCCACCACCGCCCCGGCCACCGGCCTGCTCCAGCAGCCGCACCGCCCCCGCGAAATCCCCGCGCCGTGCAGCCTCCGCCGCCTCGGCAAGAGTCAGTTCACCGCCGAGAGTTTCCAGTGACCCGGTCATTTCCGCTCCTGCTGGATGCCGCTGTTCGGCGTTCCGCTGCCGTCGTCCGGCATCAGGGCGCGCAGGCGGCGGTTGAGGCTCGGCAGTGCGGGCCAGTTGCTCGTCGCGATGAGGCGTTCGCCTTCGCGGACCAGCTCGCGGGCCTGGGCCGGTGAGGACATTCGTTCCTGGGACGCGCGGAGGGCGTTGAAGATCTCGACGTCGAGCGAGCCGTCGCGGCGTAGCAGGCGGACCTGGAGGTCCAGTGCCTGCTCGGAAAGCTGCTCGGCGGCCGGCACGTCCGGGGTGTCCTGGAGCGCGGCGTAACCGCGTTCGATGTCCGCCAGTTCCGTGCGGTCCTCCTCGGCGCCGACGCGGTCGACCAAATCCCGGCAGTGCTCGATCTGGTCGCGCACCCGCTCCAGCACCTCCGGGACGCGCAGCTCCTCCTCGATGTCGTCCAGCTCGGCCTGGACGCCGCGGATCCGCGCCTCCGCGGAGACGGCCGCGCTCTCGTCGGTGGTCGCGGAGGCGACCTCCTCGCGGACGGACGGCACCACACCCTGGTCGTCGAGCCGCATCAGCAGGCCGCGGGCGCGGTCCGACCGCGTCACCTCGACCTGGGTGCGCAGCTGCTCGTGCCGCGCCTCCACCTCGTTCATCAGCCGGCGCAGCGTCGGCGGGTCCGGCACGGTCCGGGTGTTCAGGTCGACCACGGCGTCGAACTCCTCGGCCAGCAGCGGCACCTCGGCGACCACCGAGACCAGCCGGGACTCGTTCATCTCGAAGTACATCTGCACCTCGCTGCCCCGCGGCAGGTCCCGGCGCAGGTCCTCGGCCCTGATCTCGATCAGGCCGACGGCGAGGTTGCGCTCACCGCGCTTGCGCTCGCCCTCGACGATCGGGATCCGGATCGCCGCGCCCGTGTCGGTGCGCCGCAACGTGACCGTGGTGTGGAAGGCCTGCCGGGTCTTCGCGGGCAACGCCGTGTTCTTCAGCAGCATCGGGGTGAACGTGCCGTCGGCCTCGGTCAGGCCCACGGAGTTCACCACCGTCTGCCCGGTCATCTCGTTGACCCACTGGGTGATCGTGATCGAGTCCGGGCTGACCGGCACCCGCGCGCCCGACGCGTCCATCAGCTCCACGTCGAACCGGTTGCGCGCCAGGTCGGCCAGCAGCGCGTCGACGGTGAAGGTGCCGTCGGCGGCCAGCGAGACCTCCGCGGTCCGGTACGAGGGCCGCCGGGCCGGGTCGTTCAGCGCGATCCGGAACCGGCTCCAGTCGGCGCCGCCCGGCGTCGAGCACCGGCCGGAGACCGGCACGCAGGTCAGGCTCGTGGTCGGCGGGTACGACAGCTCGAGGGTGAACTGGCCGCGCTTCGGCGCGGCGGCGGTGCGTGGCAGCGCGACCGTGCCGGCGTAGACCGCGGCGCCGCGCGCGACCACCGTGCTCGGGTCCTGGCTGTGGTCCAGCTGGATGCCGAGCCCCTCGGCAGGATCCGCGAGCAGCTCACGCAGGCTCGGCGACAGCGTCGGGCCGCCGACCAGCAGCAGCCGGTCGATGTCCGACGGCCCCAGGTTCGCCTTCGCCAGCGCTTCCCGGCACAGCTCGATCGCCCGCCGGTAGAGCGGCCACGCGAGCCGGTCGACGTCCTCGCGCCGCAGCGTGTACTCGAACAGCTCCTGCTGCCCGTCACCACGCTGGAGGTCCAGCATGATCTGCGTCTGGCCGGACTGCGACAACGCGATCTTGCCCGCCTCCGCGCCGACGCGAAGGAACGCGAAGTTCCGCCGCCAGGCCGGGTTGTCCCGCCGGAAGTCCGCCAGCCCCAGCTCTTTCGCCGCGGCCGGGGCGAGCAGCCGGTCGACGATCGCGGCGTCGATGTTCTTGCCGCCGAGGCTCGTGTCGCCCGCGTGGTCCAGTACCTTCAGCTCGCCGTCGACCGTGCTGACCACGGCCGAGTCGAAGGTGCCGCCGCCGAGGTCGAACACCATCCAGTACGCGCTGCTGGTCACGTTCTGGAAGCCGTAGGCGAAGGCCGCCGCGGTCGGCTCCTGCACCAGCGGGCACGGCGCGGTGAAGCCGGCCAGCTTCGCGGCCTCGCTGGTCGCGTTGGTCTGGTTGAGCAGGAAGGCCGCGGGCACGGTGATCACCGCGGCGGCGGGCGCCTCGCCGAACCGGCGGGCGGCGTCACCGCGCAACGTCTTGAGCACCTCGGCCGAAAGCTCCACCGGGGTCATCGAAAGCCCGGAGCGGGCGAATTCGCGGCGGACGTCCGCGAAGCCCATGGCCTGTTTGAACTCGATCTGCACGTTTTCCGGGTCGCGCTCGAGCCGGTCGCGGGCGGCGGCGCCGACCTGGACCACCCCCGCCTTCGGGATCCAGACCGCCGACGGCGTGTAGTCGCTCTGTGCGTTGTTCTTGACCATCGCGACGCCGCCGTCGTCCAGCACCGCCATGGCGCTGTTCGTCGTGCCGAGGTCGATGCCGAAGTCAATGGTGTCGCGCATTCCTGTCCTCCGTGTTGCCGGGGGCGACCGGGCACCCCACGATGACCTGCCCCATCTGGATCCGGTGGTCGGCCAGGTACACCGACGGCCGCACCGTCTCCACCACCCGCTCGGCGGTGAAGCCGGGCTCGTCCTGGAACACCAGGACCTCAAGCGCGAGGCCGGAGTCGTAAAGCGTCCCGTCGTGGTCCTGGACCGCCACCCCGGCGGCTTCGAGCGCGTCCTGGCTCATCGCGAGCAGCCGGCCGGCCTGGCGCGCGGCCCGGTCGTCCGCGCCGTCGAGCCGCTTGCGCGCCCGCCACAGCGCCGTCGCGGCGGTCGCGAGGTCCGATTCGGACAGTCCGGAACCGTTGTCCTCCAACGCCTCCGCCGGTCGTTGTCCGGCCACCGCGAGCGCGGTCGAGACCTGGGTGACCAGCTCGCGCAGCCGCGTCCGCTCTTCCCCGCCCCACAACGGCTCTTCGATGCGGAATTCCCGGTGCTGCCGGCGTTGCCGGGCTTCGACGCGCCACCGCGCGTACCTCGCTCCGATGGTCACGGGTCAACCCCTCTCTCGTCCGGCCAGCGACACCGGCACCACCACCAACAGGACCACCGCGGTGCACACGGTCAGCCAGCCCGCGATCGCCACCCCGTTCGCGTGCAGCACCCAGAACAAACCGGCCACCACCGCTCCGGTGACCGCCAGCAACGGCATCGAGGCGCGGCCGACGTTCTCACTGCCCGCCGCGCCGAGGCAGCACAGCAGCCCCAGGCCGCCGATCACCAGGCACGGCACCAGCGGCGAGGTCAGCAGCGTCGCCAGGAACACCATTCCGAGCGCGACGTGCAGCAGGCCCAGCAGCACCCGCGACGTGGTGGACGGCGGGGACGGCCGCGCCACCGGCCCGCCCTCCTGCAACTGGCGCATCGTGGCGATCATGCCGCGGGCCTGCTGCTGGTCCCCCGGCCGCCGCGAATGGGCGAGGATCTGCTCCAGCGCCTGCTCGGCCTCGGCGTACCGCCGCTGCCGGATCAGCATGGTGACGCGATTCCACAGGTGGCCGACGTCGAGGGGCGGGACCGGCGCCATGGTCGCGGACTGCTCGTTGCGCCCGATGGTCACGAGCGTCTCGGAGTCGGTGCTCAGCCGGCGCGCGAGCGCGAACACGTCGCGCACCAGCTGGCGCGACGAGGCGGGCACCTCCGAGAGGGCGACGCCGACGTTGTTCACCGCGATCGCGGCGCCCTCGCGCAGCCGCCCGGCGCGCCGGTACTCCTGGTGCGGCATCACTTGTTCGAGCCGGTCCAGCATCGGGGCCAGCTCGTTGAGCGAGCGTTCCGCCGCCTCTCGCGCGCCACGGTTGTCGATGAGCTTTCGCAGCTCCTTCACCAGGTCTTCCACGCGGCTGAAGGTGTCGCCCGCGGCTTCGGTGCGCGCGGCGGACTCGGTGGCCTTGTCCACGCCCCACATCGAGAGGAAGCCGAGCAGCCGCTCGGGCTCCGGCGAGGTGATGGCCAGCGCGACGAGCGGGGCCACCAGCGCGCTCGGCAGCGCGGCCCGCAGACCATCCACTGTGGACTCGTCGAGCCGCCGGTCGCCGATCTTCCCGACGCGGTGGCGCAGGTGCTGCCAGAACGCCTCGCTGCGCTGGGTGAACGCCCAGTTGCGCGCGGCGTCGTTCCACAGCGGCATCGGGTGGTCTTCGGTCCGGTCGGCCTCGGCGTCGAGGGCCGCGGCGTGGGCCGTCACGGCGGCGTCGTGCTTGTCGTGCAGCTGGGGCGGGCAGTCGCAGTCCTCGGGCGCGCCCCAGGGCCCGAACAGCTCGTCGACGAGCCGGTGCTCGGTGTTGCCCAGCGCGTCGAACGCCGAGCGGACCTCGTCCGGCGTCACGTCCTCCGGGACACCCGGCGGACGGGCTCCGACCTCGAGCGCGCCCAGCACCCGCAGCCGCCGTTCGCGGACGGCCCGGCCGGTGGCCGTGGCCGGGAGGCCGGTGATCCGGAACGGGTTGCGGCGGTACAGCTCCGGAGTCGCGACGGCCTTCAGCCGTGTCGCGGCCGTCCGGCTCCGGCCCTCGTTCGCACCCATGCCGCAGAAGTTAAGGCGGGAGGTCCGGGACCGGTCCCACACCGGAGTGACCGGCGTCACTCCGGCCGGGTGGAACCGCGGGCGGCCGAGCGCGTATACCCGGCATGAACAGCAGAAAGCGCGGGATCCGCCGGCACTGGGGGTGGCCGCTGGTACTGGCCGTGGTCGTCGCGGGGGCGGCAGGGACCACGGCGTCGGCGGCGCCGGAGCCGACTCCCTTGGAGAAGTACCGCGACCTCTCGCAGCAGGCCGAGAAGCTCAGCCAGGACCTGCTCGGCGCGCAGGCCGACCTCGACGCGAAACAGGCCGACCTCGGACGCGCTGGGCAAGACCTGGCGGCGGCGAAGGACGCCGGGATTAAGGCCGCGGGTGACCAGCAGCGTTACCAGGTCGACGTGGACCGGTTCGCCGGCGCCGCCTTCACCGGCAATGCCAAGCTGAACCGGCTGTCCGCGCTGTTGAGCGGCGACTCCATCGCCGACTACCTGCGACGCTCGTCCGCGCTGGACCTGGTGGCCGCCGACCAGCAGACGGCGCTCGACACCCTGGCCGACGCCACCCACGCGGCGGACGACGCCACCGCGAAAGCCGCCGACGCCGAGCACCGCGCCCAGACCGCCCGCGACGCCGCGGCCAAGCTGAAGTCCGACATCCAGACCCGGCAGCAATCCCTCGACGACCAGATGCACCGGCTCGAAGCCGCGGCGGGCGACCTGACCTCCGTCGATCGCAAGGCGCAGCACGACAAGGGCGGCGACCCGCCGGCCGTCCACGCCACCGGGGAGGCCGCGCAGACCGCCGTCGACGCGGCGCTGAGCCGGCTGGGCAAGCCGTACGTGACGGCCGCGACCGGGCCGGACTCGTTCGACTGCTCCGGGCTGATGCTCTGGGCCTACGCCAAGGCGGGGGTGTCCCTGCCGCGCACCAGCCGGGCGCAGTCGACGTTCGGCACCGCGGTCCCGCGCGACCAGCTCCAGCCCGGTGACCTGGTGTTCTACTATTCGCCGGTCTCCCACGTCGGGATGTACCTCGGCGACGGCAAGATGGTCCACGCGCCGGACACCGGGGACGTCGTCAAGATCTCCCCGCTGCAGAGCCAGTACGCCGGAGCCCGCCGCCCGTAGCCGAGGAAGCCCCGATGCCCGTTCCCGCCGTCACGGCCGACGAGGTGCTGACGGTGCTGCACGCCCAGTGGACCCCGCTCGTCCGGCTGGCGACGCTGCTGGTCGACGATCAGGAAAGCGCGCGGGACGTCGTCCAGGACTGCTACGAGGCCGTGCTGCGCCTGCGCCCGGAGGTCGACGACGAGGCCCACCTCGTCGCCTACCTCCGGCGGGCGGTGGTCAACCGAGCGCGCTCGGCGCTGCGGCGCCGCGGCACGGTGCTGCGGTACCTGGCGAAGCTCCGCCCGCATTCCGCCCCGCCTGCCGACAGCGACCTGCTAACGGCCGAAGCCCACCGTGAGCTGCTCGGCGCGCTGGACCGTCTGCCACCGCGCCAACGGGAGGTGCTCGTGCTGCGTTACTACAGCGAGCTGGGAGAGGCCGAGATCGCCCGCACCCTCGGCATTCCGCCGGGCACCGTCAAGTCGACGGCTCACCGCGCGCTGGCCGCCCTCCGCCGCCGGATGAAGGACGGCACGCATGAACTCTGAGCACCCCGGCCTGGAAGACGACCTCGCCGACGCCCTGCGCGCACGGGCCGCATCGGTGCCCGACACCCCGTGGCAGCCGCGCGCGGCGCCGAAGCCGTCCTCGACCGGCGCAGCGTCCCCAATCCCTTGGCGGGCCAGGAAACCACGCCGTGCCGGGGCCTTGCTCGTGGCGGCGGCCGCGGCGGCGCTGGCGGTCGTGGTGGTCGTCGTCTCGCACGGGCCCGCCGCGGCGCCGCCCGCAGTGTCCATTTCGGACACTCCGGAACACCTTGCGCCGGGCCACTTCTACTACTCGCTGTCGGTCTCGGCCGACGATTCCGGGGAGCGGGTGCGGAGCGAGACCTGGCAGCCGCAGCCGTCGACGGGGGTGTGGCTGCGCCGCAGCCAGGTCGGGAACGGGGCGCCCGCGACGGCGAGCGGCCGCTGCCTGTCGTTCAACACCCTCTCGGCGGCCGAGGCCTGCACCCTCGCCCCGGGCTGGGCCAACCCGACGCCGGAGTTCCTCGCGCATGCCCCGCGCGACCCGGCCGTGATCGCGGCGCAGCTGGCGGCGGCCGTCCCCGGCGGCGACGGGTCGCACCCGAGCGCGTACGCCACGCTCACCGTCCTCCGCCTCGCCGCACGCGCGAACGGGCTGCCCGCCGACCTCTCGCGCGCACTGCAGCTCACGGCCGCCCGGCTGGTGCCCGCCTCCGCGGCCCGGAACCTCGACGGGGTCCCGGGCACCGCTTACACCGCCCCGGCCACGAACGGCGCCAGCGTGGTCGTGGTCTTCGACGCGGACGGCACGTACATCGGCAGCCCGGCCGAGTCCTTCACCCGCGGCGTCGCGGCCGAAGCCGGGGCCCCGCCCGTGAAACTGTTCCCCTGAGGGATTTACATACAAATATTATGTATATGAGCCGGAGCGTGGGGCAAGAATGCCGCAACCAGCCCACTTCCTCTGGTAAGTTACATAGGCACGTGATATAAATGGTGGATGGGCGAGGTGGAGCACGGCAAGGGGCAGGACGACGTCGCGGAGGCTGTCGACGAGGTCATGCGCCTGGTGATCCGGCACCTGACCGACCACGGGGGCCTGACGTTCGCCGCGATCATGTGCCTGGGCCGGCTCAACCGGGACGGCCCGGTCCGGCTGACGACGCTGGGCGCGGCGGAGGGGGTCAGCCAGCCCTCGATGAGTCAGCTGGTGCAGCGCCTGGAACGGCAGGGATTGGTGGTCCGGATCAAGGATCCCCAAGACGGGAGGGCGTCGCTGATCGCGATCAGCGACGCCGGCCGTGTGCTGGTGGCGGACCGTCTTCGTGATCGCCATGACCGCCTGGCCGAGCTGCTGGCAACGCTCTCACCCGAAGACGACGCGTCGCTGCGGCTGGCGATGCGTGTCGCCGGGCCGATCGTCCGGCGGCTGATCGAGAGCGCCCACCGGCCGGGCACTGATGCCACCGAGTCCTGACAGTTCCCTCACGCTTGCCGCCAGTGTCCAGAAAGGACGGAGCCACGATGACCACACCAGTCGAAACCGCCACCGCTGCGGCCTGCCCGCGACCCCGAGCAGCCGAACGCCCCCTCGATTACGACGTGGTGGTCGCCGGGGGCGGGCCCGCGGGGCTGATGCTGGCCGGTGAACTGCGGGCCGGCGGTGCCTCGGTGATCGTGCTGGAACGGCTGGCCGAGATCGCCCCGATCCTCAAGGCGGGGACCCTGAACCGGCCCAGTGTCGAGGCGCTCTACCGGCGCGGCCTGCTGCCCGCGCTGCGGCAGGCCCAGAACGAGGAGGAGTGGTCCGTCTCGTTCATGTCCGCCCGGCGTCCGGACGGCACCAGTGCGCGGCCCAGGTTCGCCGGCCATTTCGCGGCGATCATGCTCAGCGACGAGATGCTGGACGAGTCCGACCCCGGCCTCGCCGGGCTCCACCCCCCGGACCTGGTCGACCTGGTCCACCAGAGGCAGGTCGAGGCGCTCCTCGCCGAACACGTCGCCGACCTCGGCGTGGAAGTACGCCGCGGGGTGGAGGTGACCGGGTTCGAGGAGGACGCCGAGGGGGTGACGGTCGCGACCGGCCGGGAACCGATCCGGTGCCGGTGGCTCGTCGGCTGCGACGGCGGCCGGAGCACGGTCCGCAAACTCGCCGGGTTCGACTTCCCCGGCACCGACCCGGAAATCACCGCCTACCACGCCGTCGCCGACATAGCCGGCATGGAGGATCTGGACGTCGGCTGGCACGCGACCGCCACCGGTGTCTACGTCAACGACCCGCCGCGCAGGCGGATCACCACCATCGCGTTCGGCGGCGCACCGGGCGACCGCGACACCCCCGCGACCGCCGAGGAGCTACGGGCCTCGATCCGCCACGTGACCGGCACCGACGTCACGATCACCGGGATCACGAGCCTGACCCGGTTCACCGACAACGCCCGTCAGGCCACGACCTACCGGCGAGGCCGGGTGCTGCTGGCGGGCGACGCGGCCCACGTGCATTCGCCGTTCGGCGGACAGGGGCTCAACCTGAGCCTGGGCGACGCGATGAACCTCGGCTGGAAACTCGCCGCCACCGTACGCGGGACAGCACCGGACGGGCTGCTCGACACCTACACCGCCGAGCGGCATCCCCTCGGCGCCTGGGTGCTGGACTGGACGCGGGCCCAGATCGCGCTGATGCGCCCTGACCCCTACGCGCGGGCGCTGCGCGAGGTCGTCGGCGACCTGGCGCGGACCGTCGACGGTGCCACGTACTTCGCGAAGAAGATCTCCGGCCTCTGGCAGCGCTACGACCTCCCCGGCGACCACCGGCTGGTCGGCGCCAGCACCCCCGACTACGAGCTGGCCGACGGATCCCGGCTCGCCGATCACACGCACGACGGGCGGGCACTCCTGCTGGACCCGTCCGGCTCGCTGCGGGACCTCAGTGCCCGATATCGCGATCGCCTGCGCACGGTCACCACGGCCTCGCTCGACGACAACGCTCCAGCGGCCCTCTTCGTACGGCCCGACGGTTACGTCGCCTGGGCCGGCGAACCGGACCAGGACGCGCTGGACCAGGCACTGAGGACCTGGCTCGGCGCACCCCTGTCCCAGGAAGCGTGAGCCCGGATCTCGATGGTCCAGGTTCAGACCGCCGAACCGGAGTCAGCTCGACTCGCGCACCGTCAGTGACACCGGCAGAACCTGGTGGGCCGGCTTGGTTTCCTCGCCCTCCAGCAGCCGCATCAGGGTCACGACCATCGCGTGCACCTGCTCACGCGGGTCCTGGTGGACCGACGTCAGCGGCGGGGTCATGGCCGGCGCCAGGGTGGCGTTGTCGTCGAAGCTGACCACGGCCACGTCGTCCGGGATGCGGCGGCCCGCGGCGGACAGGGTGCGCAGCGCGCCGACCGCCATCATGTCGCTCGCCACGAACACCGAGTCCAGGTCCGGGGCCCGCTCCAGCAGCGCCGACATCGCCTGCGCGCCGCCGGCCAGCGTGAAGTCCGACTCCTCGGCCAGCCCGGCCGGGTCGAGGCCCGCGTCCACGAGGGTCTTGCGCCAGCCCGCGAGCCGGTCGATCGGGGCGCCCTGGTCCTGCGGCCCGGCGATCGTCGCGACGCGGCGGCGGCCCGACTCCACCAGGTGCGAGACGGCCAGGCGCGCGCCGTTCTCGTTGTCGAAGTCGACCACGTGCACCCCACGGCGGAGGTCGGCCGCCTGGCCGCCGAAGACCACCGGGATCCGCAGCAGCCGCAGCGCGCGCGGCAGCGGGTCGGCGCGGTGGGGCGCGAACACCAGCACACCGTCGACGTGCCCGCCCTCGAGGAACCGCACCGTGCGGGTCAGGTCCTCGCGGGTGTCGCTGAAGATCAGCACCATCTGGCAGCCGATGTCGGCCAGCTCGCGGTAGCCGGCGCGCATCACGGCGGTGCGGTACGGGTCGTCGAGCAGCCGCGCCTCTGGCTCGGACAGCACCACGGCGATCGCGCCCGTCCGCCGCGTGACCAGCGACCGCGCGGCCTGGTTCGGCGAGTAGCCCAGGTCCCGCGCGGCGGCCAGCACCTTCTCCCGCGAGCGCGCGCTGACGTACGTGTCGTCGTTCAACGCCCGCGACGCCGTCGACCGGGAAACCCCGGCGAACGCCGCCACGTCTTCCAGCGTCGGCCGCTCGTCTTCTGCTCGAGGCGCCACTGGTCACCACCCTGCCCTGTCGATGGCGCGGCCCTGTAGCTGGCGCTGCCCTGATGATCGCGCCAGCTTAGCGGGACCGTTCCGGGAGCGCTCCCGGACAACAACGCTCTGGTAACCGACCTTGACATGCCCAGTGGCCTGCCACAGACTCGGCTTCCATCTGGGAGCGCTCCCAGAATCCGACCTTCAAGGGGTTGACGACGGTGACAACGTTCCGGAAGGGCCTGGTCCTCGCACTGGGCATCACGATGACGGCGCTGACAGTGGCGGCCTGCGGCGGTGACAGCGGCGGCGACGGGGTCCCCGCGGCCGCCGGGCCGAACGAGCACGTGGACCTGACGCTGGCCACGTTCACGGAGTTCGGCTACGAGGCGCTCATCCCGGAGTACGAACGGCTGCACCCGAACATCACGATCACCCACCGCAAGACCGGCCAGGGCGGCCCGTACGCGCAGGACATGATGACCAAGCTCGCCGCCGGCTCCGGGCTGGCCGACGTGCAGGCCGTGGAAGAGGGCCACCTCTCCGACATCCTCGACAAGTCCTCGAAGTTCAACGACCTCACCAAGATCGGCCCGGCCGACGCGGGCGCGGACCGCTGGCTGCCGTGGAAGTACGACGCGGGCAAGGACAAGAACGGCAAGCTGATCGGCTACGGCACGGACATCGGGCCGGACGCGATGTGCTACCGCAAGGACCTGTTCGCCGCGGCCGGGCTGCCGACCGACCCGGACGCCGTGAAGTCGCTCTTCGCCGGCTGGGACAGCTATTTCGACGCGGGCGCCCAGTACGTCACGAAAACCGGCGGCAAGGCGTGGTTCGACTCCGCGGCGCAGAACTTCAACGCCATCGTCAACCAGCTGCCCGTCGGCTACCTCGACACCGGCGACAAGCTGACCGTCGAGACCAACCAGGGCATCAAGGACGCCTGGACGAAGGTGACCGGCGCCGTCGCGAAGGGCGAGTCGGCGAAGCTCACCGCGTTCAGCAACGAGTGGAACTCCGGGTTCAAGCAGAACGCCTTCGCCACCAAGGTCTGCCCCGCGTGGATGCTCGGCGTGATCAAGGAGCAGGCCGGCCCGGAGAACGCCGGCAAGTGGGCGGTCACCGCGGCGTTCCCCGGTGGCGGCGGCAACTGGGGCGGCTCGTACCTGACCGTGCCGACGCAGAGCAAGCACCCGCGTGAAGCCGCCGAGCTGGCCGCCTGGCTGACCGCGCCCGAGCAGCAGATCAAGGCGTTCGAGGCCAAGGGCAACTTCCCGAGCCAGGTCAAGGCGCTGCAGAGCCCCACGCTGCTGAACTCGACCGACGCCTACTTCGGCGGCGCGAAGGTCGGGGAGCTGTTCGCCGAGCAGGCCAAGAAGGTGACCAAGGCGCAGTACAAGGGCCCGAACGACGGCCAGATCCAGGAGAACGTCGCCGCGCCGGCGCTGCAGGCCGTCGAGCAGGGCACCTCCGCCGCGGACGGCTGGTCGCAGTTCGTGGCCGGCGCGAAGAAGCTCACCCGCTGACGATGACTGTCGCCGGCAAGATCGCTCCGGAACACCCGGCCGAGGTGCGGCGCCCCGCGCCCCGGCCGGGGTTTCGCGACCGCCTGGCCCGGTGGGACGTCAAGGTCTCGCCCTACCTGTACGTGGCGCCGTTCTTCATCGTCTTCGGCATCGTCGGGCTGTTCCCGCTGCTCTACACCGCGTACGTGTCGCTCTTCCACTGGAAGGCCGGGGACGACGACCCGGACTTCATCGGCCTCGACAACTTCAAGGAGCTCTTCGCCGACGCGCAGTTCTGGCACGCGCTGGAGAACACCGTCAGCATCTTCCTGCTCTCCAGCGTCCCGCAGCTGATCATCGCCGTCGGCCTCGCCGCACTGCTCACCACCGGGATCCGCGGCGCCACCGGCTGGCGCGTCGGGGTCCTGCTGCCCTACGCGGCGAGCCTGGTGGCGCTCGGGATCATCTTCGCGAACCTGTTCGGCCCGAAGTACGGCCTGGTCAACGGCCTGCTCCAGACCGTCGGACTGTCCCCTGTGGACTGGCAGGCGAACCGGCTGGCCAGCCACGTGGCCATCGCCATCATGGTGAACTGGCGCTGGACCGGCTACAACGCGTTGATCGTGCTCGCGGCCATGCAGGCGATCCCGAGGGAGCTGCACGAGGCGGCGCTGATCGACGGCGCGGGCCCGGCGCGGCGGTTCCGGCACATCACCCTGCCGCTGCTCAAGCCGACGCTGATCTTCGTCACTATCACCTCGACCATCGGCGGCCTGCAGATCTTCACCGAGCCCAAGCTGTTCGACGCCATGCCCGGCTCGAACAACGGCGGCTCCACCCACCAGTTCCAGACCGTGACGCTGTACCTGTACCAGACCGCGTTCGAGAACTTCGACCTCGGCTACGCGTCCGCGATCGCCTGGCTGCTGTTCCTGATCATCGTGCTGATCGCGCTGGTGAACTACCTGCTCACCGGCCGGCTCGCGCGCACGCCGGGGAGGAAGAAATGACCGCGCTCACCGGAAATCCGCGAGCCCTCGCCGGCCGGCTCGGCAAGCCGCGCAAGGCCACCTACTGGGTGCTGGCCGTGTTCGTGCTCGGCTCGCTGTTCCCGTTCTACTGGTCGTTCCTGGTGGCCAGCCGGGACAACGGGATGCTGACCGAGCGCGTGCCGCCGCTGCTGCCGGGTGGCAACTTCTTCGCCAACGCCGCGCGGGTGTTCGACACCGTGCCGTTCTGGAAGGCGCTGGCCAACAGCGTGATCGTGTCCGGCACGGTCACGCTGACCACGGTGCTGTTCTCGTCGCTGGCCGGGTTCGCCTTCGCCAAACTGCGTTTCCGCGGCCGCAACGGCCTGTTCGTGTTCATCGTGGTGACGCTCGCGGTGCCCACACAGCTGGGCATCATCCCGCTGTTCATCGCGATGTCGAAGCTCGGCTGGGCCGGCGGGCTGCAGGCGGTGATCGTGCCGAACCTGGTCACCGCGTTCGGCGTGTTCTGGATGCGGCAGTACACAGTGGACGCCGTCCCGCACGAGCTGATCGAGGCCGCGCGCGTGGACGGCTGCAGCATGATCCGGATCTTCTGGAACGTGTGCCTGCCCGCGGTCCGCCCGGCCGCGGCGATACTGGCGATGTTCACGTTCATGATGTCCTGGAACGACTTCCTCTGGCCGCTGGTGGTGCTGGACGTCGGGAACCCGACCGTCCAGGTGGCGCTGGAGAAGCTGCAGAGCGGGTACTACGTCGACTACTCGCTGGTGCTCGCGGGCACCACGCTCGCGGCCATCCCGATCCTCATCGTCTTCCTCCTGCTCGGCCGCCAGATCGTGGCCGGGATCATGCAAGGTGCCGTGAAAGGGTGACCATGTCCGCACAGCCGCTGCCGGTACCGGCCTTTCCCCCGGGGTTCGTCTGGGGCGCCGCCACCGCGGCGTTCCAGGTGGAGGGTTCGACCACCGCCGACGGCCGGGAGCCGTCGGTGTGGGACGCCTTCGCCGCGCGGCCCGGCGCGGTGGCCGGCGGCGACACGGGCGAGCCTGCCGCCGACCACTACCGGCGCTCGGGCGAGGACGTCGAGCTGATGCGCTCGCTCGGCCTCGGCGCGTACCGGTTCTCCTTGTCCTGGCCCCGGATCCGGCCCGGCGGGGTGGATAACGAGCGTGGGATCGGGTTCTACGACCGGCTCGTCGACCGGCTGCTGGCGGCCGGGATCCAGCCGTGGGCCACGCTGTACCACTGGGACCTGCCGCAGTCGCTGGAGGACGCCGGTGGCTGGACCTCGCGGGACACGGCGTTCCGTTTCGCGGAGTACGCCGAGACGATCGTGCGCCGGCTGGGTGACCGTGTAGCCGGCTGGGCGACGCTCAACGAGCCGTGGTGCGCCGCGATGCTGGGCTACGCCAAGGGTGTCCACGCGCCGGGCCGCACGTCTCCCGCGGCCGCCGTCGCCGCCACCCACCACCTGCTGCTCGGGCACGGGCTGGCGATGGACGTGCTGCGGCGGCACGCGCCGGGCGTGCCCTCCGGGGTGACGCTGAACCTGTATCCGGTCACGGCGTTTTCGGAGAACGACGCGGACGCCGAGGCCGCGCGGCGGGTGGACGGGCAGCAGAACCGGCTGTTCCTGGACCCGGTGCTGCGCGGGGGCTACCCGGACGATGTGGCGGCGGACCTCGCGCCGTTCGGCTTCGACGCCGTGGTGCGGGACGGCGACACCGCCGTGATCGCCGCGCCCGTCGACTGGCTCGGCGTGAACTACTACCGCGGCTACCGCGTGGCCGGGACGCCACAGCCGGGCAGCACCGCGGCCGGGGCAGAGTGGATCGGCGCGGACGACGTGTTCTTCCTGCCCGACCCGGCCGCCCCGCGGACCGACTCGGGCTGGGAGGTCCAGCCGGCCGGTCTGACCGAGTCGCTGCTGCAGGTCCACCGCGATTACCGCCCGATCCCGCTGTACATCACGGAGAACGGAGCGTCCTATCCGGACATCCTGCGAGACGGTGCGGTGGCGGACGCCGACCGCGTCACGTTCCTCGACGCGCACCTGCGCGCGGCGCACGCGGCGCTGGCCCACGGCGTGGATCTGCGCGGCTACTTCTACTGGTCGCTGCTCGACAACTTCGAGTGGGCCGAGGGCTACGCCAAGCGTTTCGGACTGGTCCACGTCGACTACGCGACCCAGCGCCGTACGCCGAAGCAGAGCGCCCACTGGTACTCCGGCGTGATCAGCCGCAATGCCCTGTCCTGAGCGGCTTCTGACCCCCGGCGGATGAGCCGGGGTCAGACCTCAGGCTGATCTTGCCTCCCCCTTCCGGCGAAAACCGCCGGTTCGGCTTGACCACGACGTAGCGTCAGGGTTTCCACTGGGTGAGCCGGCGCATCCGCGTCGTCGCGAAACCAGGGCAGGGGGACGGCGTGGGGTGGTGGAGCACCAATCAGCTCGCCGAGCTGGCCGGCACGACCGAGCGCGCGATCCGGCATTACCACCACGTGGGCCTGCTCGCCCAGCCCGAGCGCCGGGCCAACGGCTACAAGCGTTACGGCGTGGCCCACCTCGTCCGGGTGCTGCGGATCAAGCGCCTGACCGGGCTCGGGCTCTCGCTGGCGCAGATCGCCGAGCTGGGCGACGCCGACGAACACCCCGAGAAAGCGTTGCGCGCGCTGGACGCCGAGCTGGCCGAGGGCATCGAACGGATGCAACGGGCGCGCGCCGACCTCGCCGTGATCCTGGACCGGTCCGCGCCGACCGACCTCCCGCCCGAGCTAGGACGGGCGCTGGCCGACGCGGGCGCCTCGGCGACCGAGCGCTCGCTGAGCGCCGTGCTGAGCCAGGTGCTCGGCCCGGCGCCGCTCGGCGTCTACACGGAAACGCTGCGGACGTGCGATCCGGACCCGGCCCTCACCGAGTTCGACAATCTGCCCGCCGACGCCGACGAGCAGACCCGCAAGGACTTGGCCGAGCGGATGCTCGAAGCGCCCGCGATCCGGAAGATGCTCACCCGGTTCCCGAGCTTCCGGGAGACGAGCGCCGACTCGCCGCGCGGGGCAGAGTTCGCCATGAACGCGCTCGTCCTGGCCGTGGCCGAGCTGTACAACCCCGCCCAGATCGACGTGCTGGCGCGGATGAACTGCTAGCGGATTCCCTTTTCCCGCAAGCCTTTTAACCGGTAGTCCCGGCGCTTTGCCGCGCCTTCGAGAAGGAAGTCACAGATGCGCAAAACCCTGTCCATAACCCTCGCCGTCGCCGCGATGGCGGCGGCGGTGGTCCCGGCGGCTTCGGCCTCACCGTCGTCGGCGGACTCAATGAACACGGTGCAGTGGGGCCCGTGCCCGGCCGACGTCACCGCACCCGAGCTGCAGTGCTCGACCATCAAGGTCCCGCTGGACTACCGGAAGCCGGACGGGCCGAAGATCGACCTCGCGATCTCCCGCCTGCCGAGCACGAACCCGGCGCACCGCCGCGGCGTGCTGCTGACCAATCCGGGCGGCCCCGGCGGCGAAGGGCTGGACTACCCGCAGATCCTCAGCTGGGTCAAGCTGCCCGCGAGCGTGCGCGACGCGTACGACGTGATCGGGTTCGACCCGCGCGGCGTGGGCCACAGCGCGCCGGTGACGTGCGACCTCACAGCCGCGCAGAAGGCGTTCGGCAACTTCCCGCGGTACGCGAACGACCAGGCCGACATCACGAAGGCGGCCGAGGAGGCGAAGACGCTCGCCAAGCAGTGCGCGACGTCGAAAACGGCGTCGATGCTGCCGTACATCACCACCGCGAACTCCGCCCGCGACATGGACCAGATCCGGGTGGCGCTGGGTGAGCGGAAGCTGTCGTACCTCGGTTATTCGTACGGCACCTACCTCGGCGCGGTGTACACCACGATGTTCCCGCAACGCAGCGACCGGATCGTGCTCGACAGCAACATGGGCCCCGGCGGTTACGACTTCACGGCCATGCGCAACTTCGCCCTCGGCCTCCAGGACCGGTTCCCGGACTTCGCCAAGTTCGCCGCGGCCAACCCCAAGTACGGCCTGGGCAGTACCCCGGAGCAGGTGAGCGCGAAGTTCTACGAACTCGCAGCCCGGCTGAAGAAGACCCCGGTTGACGGAGTCGACGACAACGGGTTCCGCGGGCTCACCTTCGCCAGCCTCTACGGCAGTGATTACGCCTACCTGGCCGGGGCCTGGCACGACCTCGACACGAACCAGCCCGTGCCCCCGCCGTCCGGCGCGCCCGCCAACCCGCCGGACCCGGACAACCTGAGCTCCAGCCGGCTCTACACGATCTGCGGTGACTCGCGCTGGCCGAGGACGATCCCGGCGTACCAGGCCGCGGTGGCGGTCGACCGGGTCCGCTACCCGATGCTGGGCGCGTCCACGGCCAACGTCAGCCCGTGCGCGTACTGGCCGTCCGACCCGGTCGAGCCGCCGGTGCGGATCGGGGACCACGGGCCGTCGAACGTCTTGATGGTGCAGAACCTCCGCGACCCGGGAACGCCGTTGGCCGGCGCGCTGAAGACGCGGCAGGCGTTGGGCGACCGGGCCCGGATGGTGACCGTCGACCAGGGCGGCCACGGGGTCTACCTGGTCACGCACAACCAGTGCGCGAACGACACCGTGACGGCGTTCCTGGCCACCGGCGGGCGTCCGGCGCACGACCTCGCCTGCGCGGCCCAGCCCAGCTGACGCTGTTCCCGAAACCGGCGGCACCACCTCGTGGCCCGGGGTGGTGCCGCCGGTTTTTTGGCTCAGTGCCAAGGAGAAGTGCGGCTCAGCGCAGTCCGCCGGAGGCGTAGAGGACGTCGCCGGTGACCCAGCCGGCGTCCGCGGAGGCGAGGAAGGCGACCACGGGGCCGATGTCGTCGGGCCGGCCGAGGCGTCCGAGCGGGGTGATGGCGGCGACCCGGGCGACGTTGTCGTCGGTGATCAGCCCGAGGCCCCGGGAGCCCTCGGTGTCGGTGGCGCCGGGCGCGACGGCGTTGACCCGGATGCGCTGGGAGCCCAGTTCCTTGGCCAGGCTCCTGGTCAGCGTGGCGACCGCGCCCTTGGTGGAGGTGTAGAGCGCCGAGCCGGGCTGGTTGGCGGTGATGTCGGAGGTGGCGATGGTGATGATCGACCCGCCGGTGCCGGGCGCTTGGGCGACGAAGGCCCGGCAGGCGAGGAACACGCCCAGCACGTTCGTCCGGTAGTGCCGGTCGAACTCCTCGGGGGTGATGTCGGACAGCGGTGCGTAGGCGAACACGGCGGCGTTGTTGACCAGCGTGTCGACGGGTCCGAAGGCGGCGTGGGCCTGGGTGAACAGGTGGTCGATGCCGTCAGGAGCGCCGACGTCGCCGGCCACGGCCACGGCCCGGCCGCCCTTGGCGAGGATGCCGGCGACGGTCTGCTCCGCGCTCGTACGGTCAGTGGCGTAGTTGACCACCACCGCCGCCCCGGCGGCGGCGAGGCAGGCGGAAATGCCTCGGCCGATGCCCTTTCCGCCGCCGGTCACGACCGCGACACGGCCCTGTAGATCCACCACTGGCTGACTCCTTGCTCACGGGCTGGGTGCCGGACCGGGCGACGCTAACCGAGGGGACTCACTGCCGGTAAGTACATACCTGGCGGTAAGTCCCCACCGGTAAGCTCGCCACCATGGGCGAACCGGTCACCGACCCGAGCGACGTCTTCGCCCCCGACTGCCCGGTCCGGCCGATCTACGGCGACATCACCAGCCGGTGGGCCATGCTGGCGCTCGCCGCGCTGGACGAACGGCCGCACCGCTTCTCCCAGCTGGCCGGGCGCGTCGGCGGGGTCAGCGAGAAGATGCTGTCCCAGACTCTGCGGGCACTGACCCGCGACGGCCTCGTCACCCGCATCGTGACCCCCACCGTGCCGATCCAGGTCACCTACGAGCTGACCGCCCTGGGTACCGAGCTGACCCCGCGGCTGCGCAGCCTCGTCACCTGGGTCGCGGACCACACCCCGGTCATCCAGGCGGCCCAGACCGCCTACGACGCCGACCCACCGGTCCCGCCCGCGACGGCCAATCGCCGCTGACCCGTGCGCGCCTCGGCCGGGCATACGGCAGGTGCGGCTCTCCGCGGTCGAGGTTCAGTGGGCGAGATTCAGTGGCTGAGGTTGACCTGTTCCCGGTGGCGCTCGCCCTTTTCGATCAGGTCGACGAACCCGAGGGCGTAGTCCGCGGCGGAGATCGCGCCGCCGTCCTCAGGCGCGACCGAGACGTCGTCGCCGAGCCGGTAGCGGCCGAGTCGTTCGCCGGGCGCATGGGCGCCGAACTTGAGCGGCGGGCTGACGTAGACCCAGTCGAGCGTCGCGGGCGTGGCCGGGAGGTCCTCGACGATGAACGCCGCTCCGTCGCGGATCTCGTCGTGGAGCTCCGCGGGGATGGGGCTGAGGTGGCTGGGGTCGGTGACGAAGCGGCCCGCCCCGGGCGCCGGGCGCAGCGACGAGGCGCCGCCGACGATGAACAGGCGCACGCCCGCGGCATCGGCCAGGCGCGCGATGGTGCGGTGGACTTCGCGGGCGTGGCCGGCCAGCGGGCCGCGCGGGGCGATCGCGTCCGCCACGGCTTCCGCGCCCTCGATGGCTGCCGAAAGTGCTGCTTCGTCGGTGGCGTCGCCTTGGACGTAGGTGACGTTCGGGATCGGCGCGTCGGGCAGCGAGCGGCTCAGTGCGGTGACCTGGTGACCGCGGGCAGCGGCCTCCGTGACGATGGCCGAGCCGGCATAACCGGTGCCGCCGATGACGGTGAAACGAGACACAAGATGCCCTTTCTGGGTGACGGGTGGCGTCGGGCGACGCACTGCGCTTACCGTATGAGTGCAACTCTCTAACGGGAAGAAGGCACTTTGTGGTAACCACTCAGCCCTGGTCGGTGCTCGGCGGCAGCCCCTACCGCGCGGACTGCCCCACCCGCCAGATCCTGGACCGCATCGGCGACCGGTGGACCGTGCTCATCGTGGGCGCCCTCTGGGACGGCAGCGCCCGCTTCTCCGAGTTGCGCCGACGCATCGAGGGCGTCTCACAGAAGATGCTCACCCAGACCCTCCGCGGACTCGAACGGGACGGGCTCGTGCACCGCACCGTCTACCCCGAAGTCCCGATCCGCGTCGAGTACAAGCTCACCGAAGCAGGCCGCACCCTGCGTGAGCCACTGCGCGCACTGGAAGAATGGTCGATCACCCACCTCGGCGGCGTGTCAGCGTCACAGGAAACCTACGACCACGCGAATCAAAATACCCCCTGAATAGGCACGCCCCATTCAGCGGGACACGCCGATTCAGCTTATCGGACAAAGCGGGCACGGCCGGTTGACCAGCGCGAACAAACCTCCTGACGGTGGTCTGGACCAGCAGGGTGAATCCGTTGCCCCGGCCGGGACGAGCGGGTATAACTTTCTTCACAACACAGAATAAGTCGGCAAGATAACTCCCCTCCCCATCGCCCCCGAAATTGCCGGCTCGCTTTTTCGGCCATGCCGTTTTCGATTCGGCCATGGGCGCGATGCCCCACGCGTACGCGACGACGAAGCCGCCACCGCGGGGTTGAACTCCGGCCCCGGGTCTGTTCGGCATGCCCTCGGCTGACCCGGCGGCCGGGCCGCGAACCGGACCCGGCCGCCGCGGCCCGCCGTGCTCTCCCCTCCCCGACTTCCCCTGGAGATCACGGACATGCGTATCTCGAAGCTCAGAGCGCTCGCCGTCGCGGCCCTGCCGGTCGTGGCCGGCGTCGCGCTCACCCTCACCCCCAGCGCGAGCGAGGCCGCGCCCCAGGCCGGCGGCGCCTTCCCCGCCCACTACTCGGCGCCGTACCTGCAGGTCAGCGACTCGGACATCGGTGACATGGCCGCCGACCAGAGCGCCACCGGCACGAAGTTCTACACGCTGGCGTTCCTCACCCCGTCGTCCGGCTGCAACCAGCTGTGGGAGGCGAACGGCACCGGCGTCGGCTCGTTCAAGTCGCAGATCAGCTCACTGCAGGCCGCCGGCGGCAACGTGATCCCGTCGTTCGGCGGCGCGCAGGGCGGCGAGATCGCCCAGACCTGCACGGACACGGGCAGTCTGACCGCCGCGTACGCCAACGTGGTCAACACCTACGGCACGCCGCGGCTGGACTTCGACATCGAAGAGGACACGATCAAGGACACCGCGGCGAACCAGCGCCGCAACTCCGCGCTCGCCGCGCTGCAGCAGCAGAACTCGAGCGTCCAGGTCGACTACACCCTCGCCGTCGCCCCGGACGGCCTGCCAGGCACACAGCTGGACATCCTGCGCGACGCCAAGAACAAGGGTCTCAAGGTCAGCGTCGTCAACCTGATGGTGATGGACTTCTACGACGGCCAGCCGGTGCTCGGCGACGCGCTTTCGGCCGCGCGGGCCACCGCCGGCCAGCTGGCGAGCCTGTACGGGATCTCGACCTCGGCGGCGTACGGGATGATGGGCCTCACGCCGATCGCCGGCAACAACGACGACGGCGCGCCGTTCAGCCAGTCCGACGCCCAGCAGCTGGAGACTTTCGCCGCGCAGAACGGCGTCCAGGAGCTGTCGTTCTGGGAGGTCCAGGACTACGACAAGGCCACCGGCTACGCGTACTCGCGGATCTTCAACGCCATCTCCGGCGGCGGCACCACGCCCCCGCCGACCGGCGGCAAGCAGATCACCGGCTACGGCGGCAAGTGCGTCGACGTCGCGGGCGCGAGCAGCGCGAACAGCACCAAGGTTGACCTCTACACCTGCAACGCCACGAGCGCGCAGTCGTGGACTTCGACCGGCGGCACACTGCAGGCGCTCGGAAAGTGCCTGGACGTCGCCTCGGCCGGCACCGCGAACGGCGCCAAGGTGCAGATCTACGACTGCAACGGCACCGCCGCGCAGCAGTGGACCCACAACGGCAGCAACGAGCTGGTGAACGCCGGCTCCGGCAAGTGCCTCGACGCCACCGGCCCCAGCTCGGCCGACGGCACGCCGTTGCAGATCTGGACCTGCACCGCGGCCTCGAACCAACAGTGGACGTTGTGAGCCGGTAAGTAACCCACCGGAAAGGCTTGATCGGTGGGGAGTTTTTTCCTTGCTCCCCACCGGTTTTTCCTCGTTTTCCCCGTCATGAGCCGCGACGCGGGCCGTCGGACCCAAGTCAGGGCCGGCTTCCCCGGCCCTGCACCCGGCGAGGAGAAGCGAGGAGCGCGATGACCGTCATGAGCCACCACCCTGTGGAGGACACGGTCGGCGAGGTCGGCCTCTGGCTGACCGGCGAGTTTTCCGGACGGCTGCCCGCGTCGGCCGTCGCCGAAGTGGTGCGGGTGACCCGGCGTGATCTCGAAGGCCGGATCGCACCGGAAGACCTCGGCGAGATGCTGCACCGGATGAGCCGCACCCGGCTGCAGCGGATGCTGGCGAACGACGTCCGGATCCCCCGGACCCGCTGAGCCCGGCTTGGCCCCGAGCGCCCCAATGTGGCATTGGTTGCGCCTAACGCACCCAATGTGGCGTTCGGTGCGTCCAACGCACCGAACGCCACATTGGGGCGCAAACCAGCCGGAGACAGAAGGCGCTAGGCCCCGGTGCCGCCCGAGTTCGGCAGCACGCGGCTGCTCAACGGCAGGCTGTGCGGCCGTTCCGGCGGCCACCACACCTGGGCCGGCGGCGGGGGCACGTCGTCGTCGGGGAGTTCGAGGGCGTCGAGGCCGCGTTGCCAGCGGCTCCAGTGCGCGGGGCACAGCCCGCGCCACAACGGCGGCTCCGCGCATTCCAGCCGTCGGCACGGCTGCACCTGCTGCCTGCTGTCCATCACGTTCGCGACTCCCACTGTGACTCGGCTCCCGGCCCTGCCCAGTCTGCCTCGGGAGCGGCCCGGACACCCCGTCCCCGCCGGGAACACAACCCTTGCGCACCAACGGAACGAGGAGGCCAGCCTACTCCTGCCGGATGCCCCCGTGTCGACCTCCCGTCGCCCCGCCGTGCACCCGTTCAGCGGTTGACGGCCGGGACCATCACGGCCACGAGTACGCGGGCCACACTGCCGACCACCAGCCCGCCGTTCGCGGCGCCGGACCCGGCGGCACTCGCGCGGAGCACGGCGAGGACCCGGCCCACGACCGTCCACAATGGCTACCCCGCGGTGAGATCGCGGACGAAGCGGGCCGCGACCTCACGCAGCTTCACGTTCGTGTTCTGCGACTCGGCGATGAGCCGGCGCATGGCCTGCTCCTCGTCGATCCGGTGCACAGCCATCAGAATTCCCTTGGCCTGCTCGATCACGGCGCGGTTGCGCATCGCGGCGTCGAGGCTCTCGGCGAGTTGCTGGGCCCGCTGGTATCGCCGCGCGGTGCGCAGCACGGACACCACGACCACCGTGTACAGCCGGAGCACCTTGGTGTCGAGTTCCTCGAACCCGTGGGCGCCGTAGCCGAACAGGTTGACCGCGCCGGAAAGCTGCTCGTCGACCCACAACGGGGCCGCGAGGTAGCTGCCGACGCCCTTTTCCTTCGCCGACGCGGTGAACGCCGGCCACTGCTCGCTCGCGGTGCTCACGCTCACGCGCACCACCTCGCCGGTCGCCGCGGCGCGCAGGCAGGGGCCGTCACCGGCGGCGTACTGCGCCTGGTCCAGTACGTAGGCCGTGTCGTGGGTCCACGCGGCGGTCTCCGGACCGCTCGCGCGCACCAGGGTGATGCTGGCGAGGTCGGCCCCCTCGATCACCGTGGCCGCCTCACCGCAGATCGCCTCGAACACCTCGGCGTTTTCGGGAGTGGCCTCCAGGGTGCCGGTCAGGTCCGCCATCGCCGCGGTCAGCTCGTCCAGCCGCTCGGCCATGTGGTCTCCGCTCGTCGCCACGCCGATTCCTCCCGCGCCTCTTCCGCGGCACGGTGCCCCGGTCTCACAGGGCCGCTGCTTCGCTCAACGGATCCAGCCGGGATCCTACCGTCCCCCGAGCGCCATCGGAGGTGACGTTTCGACGGTGGACGCCTGGCCCGACTGCCATTCTTCAACGGATTCTCGCCAGCCACTCTGACCAGGTATTTTACGATCTGACTAGCTTGGCGAGAACCCGTTGTGTGGGTAAATTACGGCCATGCACACAGTCGCCGTACTCGCGCTGGACGGGTTCATCGCCTTCGACCTGGCCACCCCGCTGGAGGTGTTCGCCCGCACCCGGCTGCCCGACGGGCGCACGCCGTACCGGGTGCGGGTCTGCGCGGTGACGCCGACCGTCGAGTCCGAGGCGTTCACCCTCACCCCGCGCCACGGCCTGGCCGCGCTCGCCGAGGCGGACACGATCATCCTGCCGGGCTGCGCGGACCCGGCCGCGCCCGTGCCCGGCGAAGTCGTCGACGCCCTGCGCACGGCGGCCGCCCGCGGCACGCGCCTCGCGTCCATCTGCACGGGCGCTTTTGTCTTGGCCGCAACGGGATTGCTCGACGGCAGGCGCGCGACCACCCACTGGCTCGCCGCCCCGGCGCTGGCGGCGGGCCACCCGGAGATCGAGGTCGACCCGGACGTGCTCTACGTCGACAACGGCCAGTTCCTGACTTCGGCGGGCGCCGCGGCCGGGCTGGACCTGTGCCTGCACCTGATCCGGCGCGACCACGGCTCGGCCGTCGCCGCCGACTGCGCGCGCCTTTCGGTGATGCCGCTGGAGCGCGAAGGCGGCCAGGCGCAGTTCATCGTCCACGAGCAGCCGCCGGCCCCGCAGGGTTCGGTGCTGGAGCCGCTGTTGTTGTGGCTGGAGGACAACACCGCGCGTGACCTGACACTGGAGGACATCGCGATGCAGGCCCGGATGTCGACGCGGACGCTGAACCGCCGTTTCCGCGAGCAGGTCGGGACCACGCCGCTGCAGTGGCTGCACCGCGCCCGCGTCCGCCAGGCCCAGTACCTGCTGGAGGCGACGGGCCACTCCGTCGACCGCATCGCCGACCAGGTGGGCTTCGGCTCGGTCACCGCGTTCCGGGAACGGTTCAAACGCGTGGTGGGCACCAGTCCGCAGGCCTACCGGACGGCCTTCCGCAACCCGGAGCACCAGGAACTGGTCCGATCAGGACAGTCCTAAATGGTCGTTGACGGCACGCGCTCGACGTGCGTGGCGGCGCTGTCGAGGGTGGCCCCGTCACGATCGAGCACCCGCACGGCCGGCACGGCCTGACCGGTGGAGTCGTCGATCAGCGTGGAATGAGCCTCGCCGTCGGCGAAGGCGTTGCGCTCGGCCCACTGGCGCAGGCTGACGATGACGCCGAACAGGTCGCGGCCGCGCTCGGTGAGCCGGTACTCGGCCCGGGTGCCGGCCGCGTTGGGCACCGAGGCCAGGATCCCCGAGTCCACCAGGGTCCGGAGCCGGTCGCTGAGGATGTTGCGCGCCATCCCGAGACTGCGCTGGAACTCCGTGAACCGGCGCGCGCCGTCGAAGGCGTCACGCACGATCAGCAGCGACCACCGGTCGCCGATCAGGTCCGCCGCCCTGGCCACGGGGCACTGCGGGTCGGTCCAGTCCCGTCGTTGGCTCACTCACCGCTCCAATCGGTTGCATTTCGAAACCAAATGCCCTAACTTCGGTTTCAATCTACAACCAAGACGAGGGGGACGGCCATGGATCGGTCGCTGAAAGTGCTGCTGGCGACGATGTGCGCGGTCGCGGTGGCCAACGTCTACTACGCCCAGCCCCTGCTCGGTCGGCTGGGCACCGAGCTGTCCATCCCCACCCCCGAGCTCGGCCTCGTGGTCGGCGCCGGGCAAGCCGGTTACCTGCTCGGGCTCGTCGTCCTGCTTCCCTTGGGGGACCTGGTTTCCCGGCGGACGCTGACCGTGAGCCTGCTGACCGCGACCGCGGCCGGGACCGGGCTGGCCGGGTTCTCCGCCAACCGCGCCCTGCTGCTGACCGGACTGCTGGTCGCCGGGTTCTTCTCCGTCGTCGTGCAGGTCGTGGTCGCCTACACCGCCGCCATCAGCGACCCGGCCGAGCGCGGCCGCAACATCGGCGCCGTGACCAGCGGGGTGGTCATCGGGATCATCCTGGCCCGCACCGTCTCGGGGACCGTCGCGGACCTGGCCGGCTGGCGCGCCGTCTACCTCGGCACCGCGGTGCTCTCCCTCGCGCTGGCCGCACTGGCCTTCACCAGGCTCCCGGCCGAGAAGCGAACGGTGGCCGACCCGGCGCGAACCTATGTCACAGCACTGGCTTCGGTCGGCGTGCTCACCCTGACCAACCGGGTCTTCCGGGTCCGCGCGGTGCTGACCCTGTTCCTGTTCGCCTCGTTCGGCGTGCTCTGGAGCGGGATTTCGCTGCCACTGAGCGGATCGCCGTGGCACCTCTCGACCACCCAGATCGGCCTGTTCGGAATCGCGGGCCTCGCCGGAACACTCGGCGCGGCCCGCGCCGGCGCCTGGTCCGACCGTGGCCACGGCGGCGCGGTGACCGCCGTGGCCCTGGTCGTGCTGATCGGATCATGGGCGGCGACCGGGCAGGCGCAGTACTCCCTGGCCCTGCTGGTGTTCGGCGTCGTCCTGCTCGACGCCGCCGTCCAAGCCGTCCACGTCACCAGCCAGAACCAGATCACCGCCACCCAGCCGGCCGCGAGCAGCCGCCTGATCGGCAGCTACATGGTGTTCTACTCGGTCGGCAGCGCACTCGGCGCCATCACCGCGACCACCGTTTACGCCACCGGCGGCTGGGCGGCGGTCAGCATCGCCGGTGGCCTCTACGCGGTGGCCGCGCTCGCTGTCTGGACGATCGACCGCGTCATCCCAACGCCGAACCGTGTAGCCGCAAGGGAAACGGCTCAGACGACGATGACCCGGCGCCCGCGCGTGTGACCGGCGTGACTGTCGACGTGCGCCTGCGCGGCGTCGGCGAGCGTGTACGACTTCTCAACCGGGATGTGGAGCTTTCCCTGTGAGATAAGGACAGCGGCCTCGGCGAGCGCATCCGGCACGCTCCCGGCGACGCCGGAGAATCGGACGCCGAACTCCGGCGCACCGAGGTCGGCGATGGAGATCACCTTCCGCGGATCCCCGGTCAGCTCGACGAGCTCGCGGATCACACCCGAGCCGGCCAGGTCGAGAGCCGCGTCGACCGGCCCGAGCCGGCGCACCCGCTCGACCCAGCCCTCGCCGTACGTCGTGGCGACGGCACCCAGGTCGCGCAGGTAGTCCTGATTCGAGGCCCCGGCCGTGCCGATCACCGTGATGCCGCGGTCGCGGGCGATCTGCAGCACCGCCGAGCCGACGCCCCCGGACGCACCGCTGACCAGCAGCGTCTGCCCGGGCCGCACACCGGCCTCGCGGATGAGGCGCAGCGCGGTCTCCACCACGGAGGGGTACCCGGCCGCCTCTTCGAACGTCAGGCCCTCGGGCATCCGGGCCCAGGCCGTCAGCACGGCGAATTCGGCGTACGTGCTCAGCCCTTCACCGAACACGTGGTCGCCGACCTCGATCCCTTCGACGCCCTCACCGACCTCGTCTGCCACCCCGGCCGCGTCGATTCCGACCCCGGAGGGCAGCACGGTCGGATGGGCGCCAAGGACCTGGCCTTCACGGACCCGCCAGTCGACGGGGTTCACGCCCGCCGCCCGCACGGCGATGCGTACCTGGCCGGGGCCCGCGTGGGGCTCCTCGGCATCGAGCAGTTGCAGGACTTCCGGTCCGCCGAACTCGGCGAAGCTCACTCTCTTCATGCCTTCGAACGTAGCACTAACCGTTAGCGTTTTGCATCTGGTAGTGTCAACGCATGACCACGCCGCCCGGACGCCGTGAGCGCAAGAAGGCCGCGACCCGGCAGAAGATCGCCGACACCGCCCTGCGGCTCTTCGCGGAACGCGGGTACGACGCGGTGGGCATCCGTGACGTGGCCGCCGAGGCCGACGTCGCCGTCACCACGCTCTTCTCCCACTTCGCCTCGAAAGAGGCCCTGGTGTTCGAGCAGGACGAAGACTTCGAGCTGGGCCTCACGCAGGCGGTCACCGACCGAGCGCCGGACGAGCCGCTGATCCCCGCGCTGCGCCGCGAAATCCACGCCCTGGTGCGACATTGCGCGGCGGACGACGCCGACCCGGTGTGGCGCATGATCGACGGGTCACCGGCCCTGCGGAAGTACGAGGAGTCGATGCGGCTGCGTCACGCGGAGTCGCTGGCAGCGGCCATGGCCGCCGACCCCGGCCTGTCACTGACCACCACGGCCGCCCAGACCATCGCCCGGTTCGTGATCGACGCCTATTCACTGGCCCGCGATGCGGCCGACCCGCAGGCCGCGGTGGACGAGATCTTCCGGATGATCGAGGCGGCCTGGGCGGTCGCCTGCCCGGCTCGACCGGCAAAGGTCTCGTGAGTGTTTAGGACGGTTCTAACCGTCCTAAACACTCACGAGTCCTTCTTCGGGTGGTTCACGTCGTACTCGTGGACCGCCGAGCGTTGGGTGCGGGTGCGGAGGAGGGCCTCGTCCGGCTCGTCGTCCACGTCGTTCAGGCCGAGTTCCACCGCGCGGCGGATCTGCTCCCGGTTTTCGCGGACGACCGAAGAGAAGAAGTCGTCGATGCGGGGGTCCAGCAGGACTTCCAGCAGCACCCGGAAGGACGTGTCCACGGCGGCGCGCACGATCTCGTCGTGGAAGGGCAGCCGCTTGAGCCGGCCCAGCTGCGGGTCCTCCGACAGCTTCTCGGTGATGATGGACCGCAGCTCGACCTTGTTCTCGTTCAAGGACTTCGCCAGGTTCTCCGGGTAGTTGCCCGTCTCCAGCACCTTCACGACCTCGTCCAGCACGGCGACGGTGATCGGCTTCTTGATGGCGCGCACGATCGGCTCGGACAGCTTGTCGACAAGCCGGTAAGTGAACTGCTCGCCCACGGCGCGGTCCGCGCCCCGGCCGATCCGGATGAGCAGCAGGACCACCACGAGCACGTGGTGCTGCGCGACGAAGGTCGGGTGCGCGATCGGGATCATCGCGAACACCTCGTACCAGTTGCGCATGATGAACGCGCCCCGCCAGCCGACCTTGCGCCAGCGCCAGAGGAAGTGCAGCAGGAAGATCCCGCACACCACGCAGTCGACGGTGAACAGCCATCGCCCGACGTCCCAGGTCTGCGGGGTGAGCAGCATGTACACCGGCACCCCGACCGAGACGAGGGCGAGCGCGAACATCACCCAGTCGTCCACGTGCACGTTGCCGGGGAGGATCCCGCTGTTGAGCTCGTGCTCCCGCCGGCGGGTGGTGGTCATGCCTTCTCCAGTGATCAACGGGGATCGACGCGGTGCCGGCCCGATCATGGCACGTCACGGTGGCGCCAGCCGCGCGACACGGCGCCCGGCCCGGCCCCGTCACGGCCCTCTCGCGGCCCGGTCGCGGCGCTCTAGCAGCCAGGCCACAGCCCGGTCGCGGCCCTGTCGCCACCCGGCCGCAGCCCTCTCGCAGCCCGGCCGCGGCCCCGAATGTCCGTTAACCGGCGGTCTTCGGGCGCCGCCGCGGGAAACCCGTACTTGACAGCGCAGGGCGACCGGCCACATTCTTTTCGTCACGCCGCCTCGTTAGGAATCTTTACTAACAAGGAGACCACCGCATGCGCTCTCCCCGGAAGGCGGCCCTGCTGGCCGCCACCGCCGTGTCCCTGTCCGTGGTGGCGAGCCCCGCACAGGCCGCCACGCTCGCCCACCCGTTCCCGGCCCACGTCACCTACAAGACCGGCGTGCTGCCGTCCGCGAGCGCGGACAGCCGCGACGCCGCCGTCAAGAAGCAGTACGACTCCTGGAAAAAGGCCTACCTGCGCCAGGCCTGCGGCGGCTATCTGGTCTACGCCACCGACGACGCGCCCAACAAGGGCACCGTCTCCGAGGCACAGGGCTACGGCATGAACATCGTGCCACTGATGGCGGGCTACGACGCCGACGCCAAGGCGGAGTTCGACGGGTTCTGGAAGGTCGTCCAGGACCACCGCGACGGTCAGGGCATGATGCAGTGGAAGATCGACGGCAAGTCCTGCAAGTACGCCGACGGCGGCACCCCGGACTCGGCCACCGACGGCGACCTCGACGTCGGCTACGGCCTCGTACTGGCCGACAAGCAGTGGGGCGGCTACACCGCCGCGGCCAAGGACTGGCTGGCCAAGCTGTACGCCGCCGACATCGCCCCGGACGGCCACCTCAAGTGCGAGGACGACGGCCCGGACACCGACACCCGCCCGTCCGACTTCATGCTCGACCACCTGCGCGCGTTCGCGAAGTACGACACCGCGCACGACTGGGCCAAGGTCCTCACCCGCACCGAAGCCGTGATCACCGAGTTCTCCGCGAAGTACTCGCCGGACGCGAACCTGCTGTCGGACTTCGTGGTGAACGCCGACAAGACCAGCCCCAAGCCCGCGCCCCCGGACTACATGGAGAACCAGCCGGACAACATCGTCGGCTACAACTCCGTGCGCGTGCCGTGGCACATGGGCACCGACGCGCTGGTGTACGGCGGCGCTGTGGCCACGAACGTCGCGAAGAAGGAGTCCGCGAGCTACAAGAGCCACGCGGGCGGCGACCCGGCGAAGATCTACCCGCACACCAAGCTGGACGGCACGCCGACGCAGACCGACGACCAGTCCGAGGTCGCGAACGACCCGGTCGGCGTCGCGGCGATGGCGGCGGGCGACCAGGCCTGGACCGACGCGCTGTGGAACTACCTCGCCAAGAACCCGTACGGCGACACGTATTACGGCGAAACCGTGAAGATGCTGGTGTACGTGGTGATGTCCGGGAACTACTGGACCCCGTGAAACGCGCGTGGGGCCCGCTCGCCCGATCGGCGGCGGGCCCCACGGCCGATCATCAGCGAACGGGAGCGGCGCCCGCCGTCACGGCGCCGACGTCCAGGCTGTGCGTGTCGACGGAGGCGTCGAGCGGGCCCTGGTTCCACGGCAGCGTGATCTGCGGGTCGGAGTCCACGCCACGCGGGTCGGTGGTGCCGGGCGCGGTGACGGTGACGCTCGAGGGCGTCACCTGGTTCTCCGGCGCCTCGATCCCGGTCCAGTGCAACAACATCGTGGCCGACTGGCCCGCGTCGATGGTCACCAGCGGCGCGTCCTCGGTCGAGGGCGTCACGGTGATGGCGTCGGCACCGGCGAGCGTGAGGGGCAGCGCGCCCTGGAAGTTGCAGCTCACCCCGGGCTTGGCGGTGAACTGCACGTACGCGTACCGCTGGCCGGCACCCGGGTCACCGGGCACCAGCGTGGTGTCCACCTGCCCGGCGGTGCAGCGGTAGTCGGTCGGCATCGCGGACGCCGTCCCGGCGCCCGCGAAAACCGCGGTGGCACCGGCGATCGCGGCCACGGCGGCGAGGTGGCGAAGTCCGATGGTCATGGTCAGTGTTCCTCCTGTTCGGCGAGCGGACGATCCGCCCGCCGCGCGACCGGCGGTGATTCTTTCAGCACGCGGCGCGCTCTTCCGTGAATATGCCCCGCCCCTGATCGGATTACCGCCATAAGTGGGATTAGCCCCACGGAAGCAACCCTGAGTGTCCGCGGACGTCTTGATCCTGCAGGGGTCTTTCGGGCACACCGGCACGGGACCGCCTTGACGAACCCGCGTCACGGCACGGGCTTGGGCTCCGGAATCGGTGCGCCGTCACAGCTGTCCGTGATCGGCCGCCCGTTTTCGAAGAACGTGACCAGCTTGCTGGCGCACGGAATCTGGGCCAGCGAGGTATGCACGTCGTCCCCGACCGACAGGACCGAGCCGCCGATCCGCTGCTGCATTTCCAACGCGCCTTCATACGGCGTCACGGATTCGTAGCGGTGCCCGATGATCTGCAACGGGCTGCGGCCGGGCCGGTAGTCGATGTTCTTCCCGGTATACGGCCAGTCCACGCAACTGCCGGCGTAGATCGGCGCGTCGCCGACGGCCAGCGGGTAGCGCGCCTGCAGCGCTTCGAAGTTGCGCCACACCTGGTCCAGATCACGGCTGCTCGTGGTGTCGGCGCAGTTGACCGCGTGCTGGACGTACCGGTTCATCGTGTACGGACGCTTCTCCTCCCAGCCGAGCATGTCCGCGGCCGGCTTCCCGGCCTGCGCCGACGGCGCGGGGTCCTTCCCGGCGTGCACCGCGGCCAGAGCCGAGGCGGCCGCTCCCCAGCCCGGCGAGGTGGACCCCGCCTGGTTCTGCGCCCAGGTCCCGTTCAGCGTGCCCCCGTCGACCACGCGGGGATGGGCCGTCAGCTCGTCGATGATCGCGTGCTCGGTGGCCACCACCTGCTCCTCCGTCGCGCCCAGGTGGAGCACGGCGTCGCGCTGGGCCATCCAGCCGGCGAACCGGTGCGCGTTCGCGTCGAGCGCCTTCGTCTCCTGACCTTCGAACTGATCGAGGTCCATCTCCGGCGGCAGCACCGAATCGATGGCCATCTTGTCCACGTGCTCGTCGAACAGGCTGCGGTAGGCGGCGCCGAGCGCGGTGCCCCAGGAGACGCCGAAGTAGCTGATCTTCGGCTCGCCCAGCGCCTCCCGGATCCGGTCGACGTCCCGCGCCATCGTGACCGCGCCGAGACTGCTGGCGAGCCCCGGGTCCTGCTCCTCGCAGCCGGCGTACTTGGTGGCCCGCCAGTGGATCACCTCGAACGCATAGTCCTTTTCGGACTGACCCGGTCGCTGCTCCGGCTGGCCGCCCAGCGCCTGGCAGTCGACCTGCGCGCTGTACCCGGTGCCGCGCGGGTCGAAGCCGACCAGGTCGTAGTACTTGGCCAGTTCGGCGAGCTTGCTGGTCCGGATCAGCTCGGGCATCCAGACGCCGGTGCCGCCCGGCCCGCCCGGGTTCAGCACCAGCACCCCGCGCCGGTGCGCCGGGTCGGACGCGGGAATCCGGTCCACCGCGATCTGCATGGTCCGCCCGTCCGGCTGGGCGTAGTCGACCGGCACGGTCACCATGGCGCACTCCGCGCTGGTACCGGCTTGTTTGGGCCACGACGCCGCCAGCTGCGTGCACGGAGTCCAGGTCAACGGCGATGCCGCCGCGTCGGCCGGCGTGGCGAGCCCGAGGGCCACCAACGCCACGCTCACCACCGCCGCCACCTTGTGAAGGGACATGCCACACTCCTCGAATGAACCCGCGCGCCGACGACTCGGCCACGGGAAATGGCCTGCGCGCCAACGGATCCCGGGGAAACCCCGCAGCCGGTCCGGCCCGCGGTGTACTCGTCCGGAAAGTCGGCGGGGAACGGCGCCAGGTTCTCGTCCGGTCGACTTGTGACCACGGTCACAGTCGATTCGCGTCGAGTCGGCGGCGGTTTCGCTCTCGGCGCGTAGCCCCGTTAGCCCGCCGCGTCGGGCAGCTTGGCGGGACAGTCGCCACCCGGGGTGGTGAGCAGCTCGAAGTGCCACATCTCGTTGGAATAGACCTGGCAGAGGCCGTAGCGGGCGCCGTGCTGGATCAGCCAGTCATCCGCGCGGGTGGGACCGATGTCCACCGCCTTGCCGGACACATGCTCCGACTTCTCCGGGGTGCTGACGAACCGCCGCGCCTTCTCGAGGCTGCCGTACTTCTCCACGCCCTCGTCGAGCAGGCGCTGCTGGTACGCCTGGCTGCGCCAGCCCGAGCTGATCAGGAATTCGACGCGGTCGCGGGCGTCCGCCGCCGCCTGCTGGACCGCGTGCAGCAGCGCGGGATCCAGCTTCCCGACCGCCGGGTACTGCGTGTCGAACGGCGTCAGCTCACGGCCGTCCGGCGCGCCCCCATCCTCGACGGCGGGGTCACCGGACACTGAGGCAGAGCTGTCGGAGCTGTCGGAGCACCCCGCCAGCGCTACCACGGCGAGCACTCCCGCGAGCCCGGAAAGCACTACCCGGTAACGCTTTCTCGACAACCCCGCGTTGATCATCACCCCGGCCAGAGTGCCGCCGCCGTATCCCCGGACCGTCAGGTGACCGTCCTCGCCTGGTAACAGCTCAAGCGCCGAGCAGCGCCTCGCTCAGTGGCGTCCGAGAGCTGACCGGATCGGGCGGCCGACGGTTACCCTGGAGTGGGAATGTCTTTCACGTTTTGCGCTCGTCTTGACTACCGGTAGGCGAGTGCCGCCTCGACTGGCAAGGGGGTCACGACGTGGCGGGTACCGCGGCACGCAGATTCGTCGAGCTCAGCACCGGAGAACCGCCCGGGCCCGGCCGTGTGTTCATCCGGCAGGCGGTGGTGCTGGGCGGGAGCGTGGCCGGGCTGATGGCTGCGCGGGTGCTGAGCGAGCACGCCGACGAAGTCCTTATCGTGGAGCGCGACGGGGACAGCGCGGACGGCGAGCCACGGCCGGGTGTGCCCCAGGGCGGCCATGTGCACGCCCTGCTGCCGGCCGGGGCGGTGCAGCTGGAGCGGTGGTACCCCGGGTTCACCGCGGAGGCGGTCGCGGGCGGCGCGCTCATCCCGCCGTCCGACGGCTCACTGACCCGGAGGTTCATGAGCGGCGCCGCCCGGCCGCAGGCGCGGGAGCCGCTGTTCCTGCTCAGCACCCGGCCGTTCCTGGAGGAGCAGGTGCGCCGCCGGACGCTCGCCATCAAGAACGTCCGCCAGGTGACCGGCCGCGTGGACGGGCTGGTCTTCGACGGGGACCGGGTGAGCGGCGTGAGCTACCAGCCGGAGGGGACCGGCGAGCCGGTCACGGTGGAGGCCGAGCTCGTGGTCGACGCGATGGGCCGGTCCAGCCGGCTCGGCGACTGGCTGGAAGGCGCCGGCTGGGAGCGCCCGCCGATGCGCCGGATGCCGATCAAACTCAACTACGCCACCGCGTTGTTCCGCTACGACGAGAGCATCACCGACTTCTACAGCGTCACCTCGCAGGCCGGCGCCGACGTCACCCCGGACGGGGCGGCCCGGATCGGCGGCGTCCTGCGGGTGGAGGGCGACCGCTGGATCATGCTGGTGTCCGGCTACGGCGACGACCGCCCGGGCCGCGACCGGCAGGACTTCGTCACCCGGTGCCGCCGGGACTTCCCGCCGGTGTTCGGCGACATCGCCGAGCGCGCGGACATGATCGGCGAAGTGCTGACCTACCACCAGGCCGACAGCCGGCGGCGGGACTTCCACAAGCTGCGCCGGTTCCCCGCGGGCCTGATCGCCACGGGTGACGCGGTCGCCTCGTTCAACCCGGTCTACGGGCAGGGCCTGACCTCGGCCGCCCTGCACGCCTCCTGCCTGTCGGCCTACCTGCGGGCCGAGCCGTCGCTGCGCGAGCCGGCCAAGGCGTACTTCGACCGGGTGCGGATCATCGTCGACGCCGCCTGGCAGATCTCCACCTTCGCCGACCTCGAACTCCCCCACGTGGACGGGCCCTACCCGCCCGGCTACCGGCTCATCCGCTGGCTCACCGGCCGGCTGTTCACGGCGTCGCTGACCGACGCCCGGACCGACGAGCGCCTGAGCCGGGTCATCACCATGCTGGCTCATCCGAACTCACTGGCCCGCCCGGCCACGGTGGCCCGGGCGCTGTGGATCACGTGGACCCGCCGTCCCGAACCCGCGGCATGATCCGGACAGCCGGGGCCGATCCCCGCTCGCGCCGCTTAGGATCCGGGCACACTGACGCCTTCGAATCGGGAGAACGGCCATGCGCGGCAAATCGATGGTCGCCGGATCGTGCCTGGTCACCCTCGCCCTGCTGAGTGGCTGCGGGAGCGGGAGCACGCCGGCGGCGGACGCGCCGTCGACGCCGCCGGTGTCCTCGGTCGCGCCGCCGCAGGTGTCTTCCGTTTCCGCGCCGCCGGTGTCCGCGGCCGAGGCAAGCCCCGACCCGCGTGGCTGGGCCCTCCTGATGTGCCTGACCACCACCTCGATCTCCACGGCCCCGCTGGTCTTCGCCGGCTCGCCGCACGATGACCCCAGCGGGTTCGCCTCGCGGGTGCAGAGTTCGGCACAGCTCGTCCGCAGCGCGGTGACCTCCGTCGACTCGATCCCGCACACCGGCTTGGCCGACGTCGACGACATCGCCACCCGCCTGCGCCAGTCCGTCGACTCGGCCGCGCCGAAGATCACCGCGCTGTTCGACCAGGGCGCGGCGGGCTCGGACGCCGACGTCACCGCCCGCCTCGACCAGGCCAACGCGCTGCTCGCCGGCATCCATCCGGACGGCGGCGAGCTCTACGACGCGGCCCAGTCCTCCGAGACCATCGGCGCGGCGTACCGGAGCGCCACGAGCTGCCCGGTCCAGCGCCCGTAAGCCCCGCTCAGGCGGTCAGACGGTCAGACGGTCAGGCCGACCGCGGCCTCGGCGGTGTTCACCAGGAAGGTGAGCGTCTCGTGGAAGTAAAGCTCCACAGTGGACGAATCGTGGCCGAGGTAGCCGATCGACAGGTCCTGGCCCAGGTGCAGCTCGTAGTCGCCGCCGCGGGTCGAGAGCACACAGGCGCCTTCGATGGCGGGGGTCCAGATGATGTCGCCGTCGATGATCTGCTTCAGGTGGTCGATCACGGGATAACCGTGGCTGGCCGCCTCGATCGCGGCGGTGTAGGCGGCCTTGCTCAGCAGCACCGCGTACGGGCCGACGACGCCCGCCGCACGCAGCTCGGCCAGCGCGTCGCCGATCGCGCGCGGGTACGCGCTCGCCTCGGCGGGCAGGGCGACCGGGCTCAGCGACGAAGCCGGGCGGATGCCGTCGATGCCGGCGTCGGCGAAACCGTCGAACACGACGCGGTCCTCGGCGTACGCGATGTTCTGCGCGGCGTCCTTCACCGGCTGCCAGTCGGCGTCCTTCGCGCCCCACTCCACCGAATCGACGGCGTCGCGGCTGACCGTGAACGGCACCCGCAGGTCGACGATCCGCTGGGCCGTGCGCAGCCGCGCCTGAACCCCCGACAACGGCGACTCGATCTGGTCCAGGTGCCCGGTGCCGACGGCGGACAGCGACAGGTCACCGGCCACCACCACGTCGACGACCCGGCGCGCGGAGGCCAGCTCGCGGAACGTGCGGCGGGCCTCTTCCTCGATCTCCGACCAAGCGGCCGAGGAGACCGGGGCGAGTTCGCGATGCAGGTTGTTCATGACCGGGCACTCCTTCGCAGACTGCCGATGCCGAGTGACGCATCGGTTTCGGATAGCGGCTCGTTTTCGGGCTCCGGCGGGGAAGACGGGGACGGCGGGTCTTCCAGGAACCCGGCGGTCGGCACGTAGAACAGCGCTCCGGTGACGGGCGTCGAGAAGTCGAGGATGCGGTCGTGGTTGCCGGGCGGCGACCCGACGAACATGTTCTCCAGCATCCGCTCGATCACCGCGGGCGACTTGGCGTAGCCGATGAAGTAGGTGCCGAACTCGCCGTACGCCGGGCGCCCGAACGGCATGTTGTCGCGCAGGATGTCCAGCTCGTTGCCGTCCTCGTCGGTGATCACGTTCAGCGCGATGTGCGAGTCGGTGGGCTTCTCCTCGTCCGAAAGCTCCACATCGGACAGTTTGCGCCGCCCGATCACCAGCTCCTGCTGCTCGGTGGACAGCGCGTTCCACGCCGTCATGTCGTGCAGGTACTTCTGGACGACGACGTAGCTGCCGCCGTCGAAGTCCCCGTCGTCATCGACGAGCACGGCCTCGCTCGCGCCGCGGCCGGTCGGGTTCTCCGTGCCGTCGACGAAGCCCAGCACGTCGCGCGCGTCGAAGTAGCGGAAGCCCTGCACCTCGTCGACCACGGTCACCGCGCCGTCGAGGCGCGCCATGATCAGCGTCTCCAGCTCGAAGCACAGGTCCATCCGGTCGGCCCGCAGGTGAAACAGCAGGTCGGCGCGGCTGACCACACTCTCGTGCCGCTCACCCTTGAACACGGGCAGCTCGTGCAGCTCGGCCGGGCGCGGCCCGCCGTAGAGCCGGTCCCACGCCGCGGAGCCGATGCCGGTCACGCAGGACAGGCCGCCGGTCAGCGACCGGAACCCGACGGAGCGCTGCAGCCCGGGCAGGTCCGTCAGCAGGTCCTTGACCGTGTCCTCGGCGCCGTCATTCACCCGCACCACCAGGAAGATCGCCGCCCGGGTGAGCGGCCCGACGACGTCCTGCGGCTCGGGCGGCAGGTCCGCCGACGCCGCGGTCACCGTGAACCCCGCAACGCCGTCACACCGCGCGCCATCAGCCCCACACGCCCCTTCTGTCACCTCAACACTGGATCCGCATCGTACTGCGCCGTCAGTTGCTAATCCGACGGCAGCCACGGCGGAAAGGGTTTCGTCGAGCATGTCGGCTGCGGACCGTATCCGCCTACTTTCGGTCGGATTAGCAACCGGGTACCCGGTTTCGGCCCGGCTCACTCACACGGCCGGGGAACCCGGGCAGACCAGCAGTTCCAGCAGGCGCGACACGCTCTGCTCGAGGTCTTCGGCGACGCCCTCCTGGCCCGCCAGGTGCTGGAGCAGGGCCCGCTGGAACAGGCCGTCGAAGGTGGCGTACGCGACCGGCGGGGCGACTTTCGCGGGCACGCCGGCGAACTCGGCGTAGCGCTCCACCACCCGCCAGACCATGGCCTCGCGCTGCTCGTCGATGTCCAGCACGTCGGCGCGGAAGGACTCCTCGAACAGGCTCTGGTTGCGCAGGTCGTACCAGAGCCGGTGCATCACGGCGTCGGCGCGCAGGGTGCCGGCCATCGCGGCGCCGAAGCCCCGCTTGAGGTCGGCGGCGGAGTGCGAGGCGGCCACGACGTCGTCGTAACGGGTGACGCAGACTTCCTCGAACTGGCGGACCGCGTAGGTCAGCAGCTCGACCTTGTCGGCGAAGTAGTAGTGCAGCACGCCGTGGGAGAAGTCGGACTTCTGCGCGATCTCCCGCAGGCTTGTCCGGGCATAACCCAGCTCGGAGAGCGCCTGGAGCGCCGACTCCGCCAGCTGTGCGCGCCGCTGGGCGAACTTGTCCACGCTGCGGCGCGAGATCCGTTCTCTCGCCTCGGTCACCACGGATTCCTGTCGGCTCGGGGAGTCCACGCACTCCGCGGACCCCTCGCAGTCTAGCGTCGCACAAAATCTTGACGACTGTCCAAGAAAATCTTGACGATCGTCCAAATTTCGCTGATGATGTGAGCCACGCCGCAATCGGGGCCTGTCTCAAGGAGGAGATGTTGATGGTTTCGTACGACCTGACCGGGCGGAAAGCGCTGGTCACCGGTGGAGCGCAGGGCCTCGGGGCCGGAATGGCCGAAGCCCTCGCGGCGGCCGGTGCCGCCGTTGTCATCGGCGACGTGCAGGAAGACCTGGGCCGCGCGACGGCCGACGCGATCAAGCAGACCGGCGCCACCGCGGGCTTCGTCCGGCTCGACGTCACCGACGACGAGAACTGGGAACGGGCCGTCACCGAGGTCGTCGCCGAACTGGGCGGGCTGGACATCGTGGTGAACAACGCCGGCGTCGAGATCACCGGGCTGGTCGCCGACCTCGACCCGGCCGGCGTGCGGAAGATGCTCGAGGTCAACGTGCTCGGCACTTCGCTCGGCGTGAAGCACGCCTTCCGCGCCATGCGCCCGGGCGGCGCGGCGGGGGCCGGCGGCGCGGTGGTGAACATTTCGTCGGTCGCGGCGATCATCGCCTTCCCCGGTATCGCGGGCTATTCCGCCACCAAGTCGGCCGTCGACCGGCTCACCCGGGTGGCCGCGATGGAGTCCGGGAAGCTCGGTTACGGCGTGCGCGTGAACTGCGTCTACCCCGGCCTCGTGCCCACGCAGATGGGCAGCCAGCTGGCGCAGGACGTGGTCGACGTCGGGCTGTTCCCCAGCGTCGAGGACGCGATCGGCGCCGTCGTCTCGCAGACGCCGGCCGGGCGACTGGGCGAGGTCTCCGACATGGCCGACGCGGTGGTGTTCCTCGCCTCCGACGCCGCCCGCTTCATCACCGGCGCCGGCCTGCCGGTCGACGGCGGCATGGGCATGTGACCGGGCTCCTCGAACACCACTACCGAAAGGCCGATTCATGAGCAGCGCCAAGCCCGTTGTCGTCTACGGGGCCTCCGGCTACACCGGCAGGCTGATCTGCGAGTACCTCCGCGAGTACAACGTCCCCTTCATCGCCGCGGGCCGCGACAAGGCCCGGCTGCAGGAAACGCTCGACCACATCCCCGGCCTCGACACCGTGGACCACGAGGTGGTCGAGGTCGCGCACGAAGTCGAGCCGTTGAGCGAGCTGTTCGCCGACGCCAAGGTCGTCTGCAACACCGTGGGCCCGTTCAGCGAGTACGGCCACGAGGTCGTCGAGGCCTGCGCCCGCACCGGCACGCACTACCTCGACACCACCGGCGAGCAGGACTGGCTGATCACCGCCGAGGAGCAGTACGGCGCGCGGATGGCCGAGCAGGGCCTGCTGCTCTCGCCCGGCGTCGCGCAGATGTACACCACCGGCGAGATCGCGGCGAACCTCTGCCTCGAGACGCCCGGACTGGACACTTTGGACATCCTGGTGTTCTGGAAGGGTTACCCCACCGTCGCTTCGACGAGGACGATCCTGGTCAACGCCGCGCTTTCCTCGGCGTACTACCTGGAGCAGAACGAGTACCAGCCGTGGCCCGCGGACGGCGGCCCGCAGGACGTCGTCGTGCCCGGCTATCACGAAGTCGGGCTGGCGCTGCCCTGGGGCGGCACCTCGCACCCGGTGTGGTTCAAGCGCGACCCGCGGGTGGCGAACGTCAAGGCCCTCGGCGGCGTCTTCGACCGCGCGCTGATGCAGGGCGTGCCGCAGATCGTCGCGGCCGTGCTGGAGCAGGTGAAGGACCTGCCCGAGGCGGAGAAGATCAAGGTGCTGCACGAGCAGGCCGCCGCGGTGCGCGACGAGATGCCGCCGCGGGAGAACCAGCGGCTCAACACGTCGCTGGACTCGGTGCACGCGTCCGGTCCGCTGGGCCGCGCGCACTGCGTCATCCACGGCACCTGCAACTACAAGCAGACCGGGCTGATGCAGGCCTACGCCGCGTATTCGCTGCTGCAGCAGCCGCCGAAGCAGGCCGGGTTCGCCTCCGCCTGCCAGGCGTTCGGGCACCGGGAGCTGCTCGGCGTGCTCCGGAGTTTCGGCCTGGTGTCGAACCCGGTCCTGACCGTGCACGCCTGAGGCGGGAGGACGAGCGGTGCGACTGAGCGACTATCTGGACAAGGGCGCCTCCCTGGACCCCGGAGCGCCCTGCCTCACCATGGCCGGCACGTCCTTCAGCTACGGCGACGTGCGGGAGCTGTCCTGGCGGGTCGCGCGGGCGCTGGCGCGCTCGGGTGTCCGGCCGGGCGACAAGGTCGCGATCCTGTCCGGGAACGACCCCGTCTCGTTCGGCTGTGTGTTCGGCATCAGCCGGGCGGGCGCGGTGTGGTGCCCGGTCAACCCGCGCAACGAGGCGGCCGAGAACTCGGAGCTGCTGGACCTGTTCGACTGCACCTGCCTGCTCGTGCAGGAGTCGTTCGCACCGCTCGTCTCCCGGATCCGGCCACTGCTGCCGAAGCTGGCCACGGTGGTCTGCCTCGACGGCTCGATCCCCGGCACCGTCTCGATGCCGGACTGGCTCGACGGGCTCGAAGACGGGCCGTGGGAAGCCGAACCGCCGGACGACGTGGTGATGCTCGTCGGCACCGGCGGTACCACCGGGCGGCCCAAGGGCGTGGTGCTCACCGGGCACAACGTCGAGACGATGTCCGCGCTCACGCTGATGAGCTACCCGTTCTCCGGGCGGCCGCGGTACCTGGCGCTGGCGCCGCTGACACACGCGGCGGGAGTGCTGTGCTTCCCGGTGATGGCGCTGGGCGGCGAGATCGTGGTGATGCCGGCGCCGGACCTCGGCGAGTTCCTCACGCTGGTCGAGCGGCACCGCGTCACGCACAGCTTCCTGCCGCCGACGCTGATCTACCTGCTGCTGGACAAACCGGAGCTGGCGAAGACGGACCTGTCGTCGCTGCAGTGCCTCTGGTACGGCGCCGCGCCGATGTCGGCCACCAAGCTGGAGGAGGCGATCACGCGGATCGGGCCGGTGCTGGGCCAGCTGTTCGGGCAGAGCGAGGCGCCGATGATGATCTCGACCCTGGCGCCGTCCGAGCACTTCCACGCCGACGGCTCGCTCGCCCGCGAGCGGTTCACCTCCGCCGGACGGCCGACGCCGCTGACGCAGGTCGCGATCATGGCCGAGTCCGGCGCGCTGCTGCCGCCCGGCGAACGCGGCGAGATCGTGGTCCGCGGCCCGCTCGTGATGCCGGGTTACTACCGGGATCCCGACGCCACCAAGGCCGTGAGCGAGCACGGCTGGCACCACACGGGCGACATCGGCTACCTGGACGCCGGGCACTACCTGTACATCGTGGACCGGGCGAAGGACATGATCATCACCGGTGGTTTCAACGTCTACTCCGCCGAAGTCGAGCAGGCCCTGATGACTCACCCGGCGGTGCAGGACTGCGCCGTGGTCGGGCTGCCGCACGAGAAGTGGGGCGAGCAGGTGACCGCCGTGGTCAAGCTCCACAGTGGACAGACGGTGTCGCCGGACGAGCTGCGCGCACTGGTGAAGGAGCGGCTGGGCAGCGTCAAGTCGCCGAAGACGGTGCTCGTCTGGCCGGACCTGCCGCGGTCGAAGGTCGGGAAGGTGCTGAAGACGGACGTCAAGGCGCGGCTGCTGGAGCAGTTCCGCTGACCGTCGCCGCCTACGACAGCCGTGTAGATTCGAGGTATGCGTGAAGAGCGGGGCAGTAGGCGGGCACCCGGCGAGCTGGAGGCCGAGGTGCTCGCCGTGCTGTGGGAGGCGGGCGAGCCGGTGTCGGCCACGGACGTGCAGCAGCGCCTCGGCGGCGGGCTGGCTTACACGACCGTGGTGACGATCCTTTCGCGGCTGTTCGAGAAGGGCGTGGCCACCAGGGAGAAGCAGGGGCGCTCGTTCGCCTACCGCCCGGTAGACGACGAGCCCGGCCTCGCCGCGCGGCGGATGACCAAGGTGCTCGACGCGGAGGCCGACCGCACCAGCGTGCTCGCCCGGTTCGTCTCGAACCTCTCCGCCGACGATGAACGGCTCCTGCGCGATCTGCTCGACGCGGAGGGGGCCTGAGGGTGAACTCCGACTTCCTCGTCCCGCTCCTGTTGCCCCTGGCCGCCTGGCCGGTGGCGCGCTGGATGGCGCCGAGGCTGTCGCCGCGGGCCGGGAGCTGGTTGTTGACCGGCGGTGCGCTCGTGCTCGCACTCGGGAGCACGGCGGCGCTCGCCGTGCAGGCTGCGGCCGGGCTCTCACTCATACCCGCGATCGCCGCGCTGGGGCGGTTCTCCCCGGCTGCGTTCCGCGGGTCGGACGAAGTCGACGTGCCGCTCTCCATCGCCTGCGGGCTCGTCCTGACCGGCGTCGCCTTCGCGTTGGTCCGCGCGGCGCTGCGGTACCGGCGCTGGCACCGGCGGGTCCACGCCGAGCTGGACACGCACCGTCGCGGGGCCGGCGTGATCCTGTTGCCCGGCGCGGAGCCCGTGGCGTTCGCCGTCGCGGGCGGCGGCGGGCGGATCGCCGTGTCCAGCGGCATGCTGGCCGCGCTCGAGCCCCGCGAGCGCCGGGCGTTGCTGGCCCACGAACGCGCGCACCTCAGCCTGCGCCACCACTACTTCGCGGCCGCCGTCACCTTCGCCGCGGCGCTCAGCCCGTTGGTCCGCCCACTCGCCACCGCGGCCCGATTCTCCTTGGAGCGATGGGCGGACGAAGCCGCCGCGAACCACGTCGGCGACCGTCGGCTCGTGGCCACCGCCGTCGCCAAAGCGGCGCTGGCGAGCGCCCCGAATTCGTCGTACGCGCTCGCGGCGACGGGCGGCCCGGTGCCGCGGCGCGTGCTCGCCCTGCTGTCCCCGAAGTCCGGCCGGCGGTCACTGGCCGCGCTCGCCGCCGCGGCCGTCCTGGCCGTGTGCGCCTGGTCGGCCGGCACCGCGCTGGACGCGGCCGCCGACTTCCACTCGGGCATCGAGATCGCCCAGCACAGCGACCGACCGTAAGGACAAGACATGACAACCACCGTCCCCGCGCCCGTGGCGTGGTACGGCTGCATGGGCCTCGGCGGCGGCTGGGACACCGAGCCGTACCGGCCCGCCGACGTCGACGCGGCGGAGGCGGCCGTGCAAGCCGCGCTGGACATCGGGATCACCGCGTTCGACCACGCCGACATCTACCGCCACGGCAAGGCGGAGGCGGTGTTCGGCGAGGTGCTGGCGCGCACCCCCGGCCTGCGCGAGCGGATCCTGCTGCAGTCGAAGTGCGGCATCCGGCTGGGCTCGCCCGGCTACTACGACCTGCGCGGGCCAAGCATCGCCGAACGCGTCGAGCAGAGCCTGACACGGCTGCGCACCGACCACCTCGACGTGCTCCTGCTGCACCGCCCCGACCCGCTGGCCGACCCGGCCGGGATCGCGGCCGCCCTGCACCGGCTGCACGAGCAGGGACTGGTGCGGAGCTTCGGCGTGTCCAACATGAGCGGCGCGCAGATCACGAGCCTGCAGGCCGAGCTGGACCAGCCGCTGGTCGCGAACCAGCTGGAGATGAGCCTCGCGCGGCGCAACTGGGTCGAGGCGGGAGTGCTGGTGAACACCCCGGAGGCGGCGGCCGTCGGCTTCCCGCACGGCACGCTCGAGCACTGCCGCGCGCACGGGATCCGGCTGCAGGCCTGGGGCGCGCTCGCGCAGGGCGCTTACACCGGACGGCAGCAAACGCCGGAAGAGGTCGCGACCGCGGAGCTGGTCATCGAGCTGGCGAAGGCGAAGGACACCACGCCGGAAGCCGTTGTGCTGTGGTGGCTGCGCCGTCACCCGGCCGGTATCGCGCCCGTCATCGGCAGCTCCACCCCGTCCCGCATCCAGGCCTGCCACGACGCCGTGGCGCGCGAACCGGAGCTCACCCACGAGGAGTGGTACACCCTCTGGACCACGGCGCGGGGTGCCGCGCTGCCGTAACTTCCCCAGCGTGCAAGCAGAAGCGGGGCCGGTCCACAGTGGACCGGCCCCGCTTCTGGTTCAGCTCAGGTTAAATCACGCGCTGCGACGGCGGCGCACCAGCAGCAGCATCACGCCGCCACCGATGACCAGCGCGGCGCCGATCCCGATGGGCAGCGAGGCGTCGACACCGGTGTTCGCCAGCGGGGCCTGGCCCGAGTTGTTGCCGGCCGGGGTGGTCGGCGCGGTGGTCGGGGCCGTGCCCGCGACGGTCCAGCTGACCGCGGCGTTGGCGCTGACCTGCGTCTTCTCCGACTGGGCCACGATCAGCGACTGCGCCGGGTGCTTGTCGTAGTCCTGGCCGACGAACAGGCGGCCGGTGTCCAGGTGCCCGACGGCCTTCAGCGCGAACTCGCCCGTGCCGGCCTTGGCGTCCTTCGGGATGTCGACGTACAGCTTGGAGCCGTCCTTGACGTCGCCGGTCTTCAGCGCTTCGCCGTTGGCGTCGGTGAGCTTGACGCCCTCGGGCAGCTGGCTCGCGAGGTCGGTGACGTCACCGGTCGAGGTCACGGTGAACGGGCCGATCCGGGTGCCCGCCGCGCCGTCGGCCTTGGCCGGGGTGACGCTCAGGGTCGGCTTCGGCTGCTGCCCGATGCCGGTGTTCGCGCTGCCGGTCAGGTAGTCGTAGAGCGCGAGCACGTCGGCGGTGGTGTCGGCGTCCTCGTAGGGCAGCGGCTTCGTGCGGTCGAGGTCCTTGCCGTCACTGAAGTGCCACACCGCGGCCTGCGTCGCGGTGATGGCCTCGTCCACGGCCAGGCCGTCGTGAAGCGTGACGCCCTTCTTGCCCAGCGTGCTCTGCAGCGCGCTGACCCCGTTGGCCGGGTAGCCCTCGTGCAGCACCCAGTTGAGCTTGTCGTTGTTCTTGGTGAACGGCGACTTCGGGTTGGGGTACTTGTCCCACGGGCGCTCGATCATCGTCTGCGAGTAGCTGAGATCGGTGTCGATCTCCACGCAGTACATCTTGAGCATGCTGCCGTCGGAAAGCTTCAGCCCGAACAGCTCAGTGACGGGCTGCTTGCCGTCGTTGAAGTTGACGCTGAAGCCCCTGGTGCCGGCTTCCTTGACCACCTTGCCCTGAGCCGCACCGTCGTCGGCGTTGGCGGCCGGAGCCGCCACCAGCACCGCCGCGGCCGCGGCGAGCACCGCGATCCCGCCCTTGACCAGCCCTGACCTGCCGTGCATAAGTCTCCTATTCCGAAGCCCTGAACCCACCAGACCGTCACGAGCCGCGTGAGACCACAATCCCCGATCACCCGGCCACCCATTTGGGCGAAGTTCCACCCATTCAAGCGATACGGGAGCATACACGCGCCACACACACGCTCACTCGGGGTATGCCTTTAGCCTTCTCTTCGTCCGTCCGGGCAGGTTGGGACCGTTGCCCGGGGGCTCGAGACGTCCATTCCAGACGGACATTCACCGCCGCGCCACACCGCGTTCACCGGCCTTTTCACGAAGAAAAACGGTGGGGCTGCGGCCATTCAGCCGCGGGAACTGCGCCGGTCGGCGGACGCGTTCACGACAGACTCGCCAGTGGCGGAGATATGTGCGGAAATGTCCGAATCAATGCGGATTCGGCGCCGGGACCCCTCCCACGCTCGCGGCCTTAACCTCGCTGCGGCCCCACACCGCCGACAGTAAGGGGAGACGTGATGAAGTGGTTCGCCGTCCTGCTGCTGAGCGTGGGTGAGCTGCTGATGACCACGACCGGCGGCACCGGGGCCCTGATCGGCCTCGGCGTCTGGGCGTTCGGCGCGTTGGTGGTGCTGGACCTCCTGATCGGCGGCGGGCGGCGGGCGCAGTACCTCTGGGGCGCCGGGACCGGGGCGGCGGTGTGGGTGTCCATGTCCACCGAGCTGCCCCAGGCCGCCGTCGCGCCGGCCGGGCAGGCCGTCATCGGGGTGGTGACCTCCGTGCTGGCCCTGGCTTTACTGGTGCACGCCACGCTGCGCCGCCCGGCGACACCCACTGGCGGCCCAGGACCGAAGCCCGCGGCCGGGCTCACCTCCAAACCACCGGCCGAGCCCCCGGACCGGCCCGGGTGGTGACCCGGCCGCGTCAGGAAGCCGCCTCGTTGCCGGGAAAGGCCTGGGCGCCGGGAAAGAGCTGGCGGTAGCGCATCGGGGAAAGGCTCGTCGCGCGCCGGAAGTGCTGCCGCAGATTGGCCGGGGTGCCGAGCCCGACGCGGGCGGCGATCTCCTCGACGGTCAGGCCCGTGGTCTCCAGCAGCTCCTTGGCCCGGCCGATGCGCTGCTGGTGCAGCCAGGTCAACGGCGTCACCGACGTCCGCTCCAGGAACAGGCGGTGGAAGTGCCGCGGTGACAGGTGCGCCTTCGCCGCCATCCGGGCCACCGTGACGGGTTCGTCCAAATGGGACAGCATCCACTGCTGCGCGGCGGCCAGCGCGTCGTCGCCCGGTGGCACCGGCGGGGTCTCGATGAACTGCGCCTGCTCGCCCTCGCGGTGGGGCGTCGCCAGGATCCGGCGGGCGACGTGGTTGGCGACCGAAGCCCCGAGGTCCTTGCGGAGAATGTGCAACGCCAGGTCCACGCCCGCGGTCACGCCCCCGGAGGTCAGCACGGAACCGTTGTCCACGAACAACGCCGCGGGGTCCACCGTCACGCTCGGGTACTGGCGGGCGAGTTCGTCGCAGAGGGACCAGTGCGTGGTCACCTTCAGGCCGTCGAGCAGGCCCGCCTGCGCGAGGGCGAACGTGCCGGAGCAGATCGACACCATCCGCGCGCCCCGGTCCGCCGCCGCCTTCAGCGCGCCGAGGGTCATCCGGTCCAGTCCACCGGCCGCCGCCCCGCCGTAGCCGGGCACGATCACCGTCTGTGCCTTGCGCAGCAGGTCGAGGCCACCGTCGGGGACCAGGCTGAGCCCACCGGCGACGCCGGCCGGGCCGCCGTCCACCGTCGCGGTCGTGACGTCGTAGAACTCGGGCGCCTCGCGCGCGAAGACGTGCATGGGGATGGCGAAGTCCAGCGGCAGCACCTGCTCCAGCAGCACCACCGCGAGCCGATGGCGGCTCATGCGCCCGCCCCACTGACACCCAGCGTGCCGTCAGAAGGCGCGATGCCGGATGACTCACTCGTCAGCTCACGCATGGCAGCATCCTATCGCCGGTTGTCAGTACCGCCACTGTCCGGCCACGCCCGCTCGCGGCCATGCTCGGGGACAGTCCCTGCTGGCGAAGGAAAACATCTCCGTGCCCGAAAGTCTCCCGACGATCGTGCTCGGCCACGGCGGCCTCACCGACGCCTCCGTCTGGCACGGCGTCACCGCCGGACTCGAGCGGCATGGACACCACGTCCTCGCGGCCGCAGCCTGAAAACCCCGGAAAGGCAGACCTTGTCCAACAACACCGTGTCCACCAACGCTGTCTCCACCAGCGCTGTCTCCACTGACAGCGCGACCAACCTCGACCGGCTCCGCGACCGCAACCGCGCGTTCGCCGCGACCGGCGTCCGGCTCGAAGTGCCCGCGCTCCCGTTCCTCCCGCGGCAGGAGCTGTACCTCATCACGTGCCTCGACTGCCGCGTCGACCCCGCGCAGGTGCTCGGGATCGGGATGGGCGACGCGCTGGTGCAGCGCAACATCGGCGGCCGCGTCACGCCGTCCGTCATCGGCGACATCGCTTACGCCGCTTACCTCGTCGGGGCCAAGGCGCCCGAAGGCCCGTGGTTCGAGGTCGCGATCATCCACCACACCGGCTGTGGCTCGGCCCTGCTCGCCGACGATTCGATCCGCCGCGGTTACGCCGAACGAATGGGCGTCGACGAACAGTCTCTGGTGGACACCGCCGTCCTGGACCCGGCGCACACCGTCGCCACGGACGTCGAGCGCGTGCGGCAGGCGCCGCAGATCCCGGACCAGGTAAGGGTTTCGGGCCACGTGTACGACCTCGAAACCGGCCTCGTCACCACGGTCGTGCCCGCCGGACGCTGACCCCCGCGCGCGCGGCAGGCGGCTACTCGGTCGCGTCCGGCTTCACCGCCGGTGCCGCGCGCACGTGGGCGCGCTCCCCCTGCCGTCCGATCAGGCTGAGGAACTCGACCGGGCCGGAACCGGTGGCGCCGAACCAATGCGGCGTGCGCGTGTCGAACTCCGCGGCCTCGCCCGGTTTGAGGATGAGGTCGTGTTCGCCGAGGACGAGGCGGAGCGTTCCGTTCAGCACGTAGACCCAGTCGTACCCCTCGTGGGTGCGCAGGCTGGGTTCCGCGTCGTCGGTGCCGGTGGGCAGGACGAACTTGTAGGCCTGGATGCCGCCCGGCCGCCGGGTCAGGGGCAGGATCGTCGAGCCGTCCTGACAGGCGACCGGGCGCAGGTTGATGCGGGGGTCACCCGTGGCCGGCGCGTCGACGAGCTCGTCGAGAGTGACCCCGTACGCACGCGCGAGGGGTAACAGCTGCTCCAGCGTGGGGCGCCGCAGGCCCGCCTCGAGCCGGGAGAGGGTGCTGGCCGAAATGCCGGTCTGCTCGGCCAACGCCGTGAGTGTGGTCTCGCCCTGCGTCCGGAGGCGCTTCAGCCTCGGCCCGACTGCGTCCAGTGCCCGATCGATCGTTTCGTCCACGCCGACAGTTTGCCATTTGGCAAGATGCTTTGCCAACATCCCCGACGCCGGTGCACGGTGGTACTCGAACCGCGAGAACCACCAGGAGGACACCGGTGAACGAGCACACCGAGACCCACGACTTCGACCGGCCCTACTGGGAACAGCACTGGCAGCAGGCCCACCGAAGCGAGCCCGGCGCGGCCAAGGCGATGGGCCCGAACCCGCACCTGGTCCGCGAGACCAGCGGCCTGACCCCGGGCACGGCGCTGGACGCCGGATGCGGTGAAGGCGGCGAGGCCCGCTGGCTGGCCTCCCACGGCTGGGACGTCACGGCCGCGGACATCTCTTCCGAAGCCCTCGCCCGAGCCGCCGAGGCCTCGAAGAACGTGAACTGGGTCCAGGCGGACTTGACCACCTGGACGCCCGCCACCGAGTTCGACCTGGTCATGACGCACTACGCCCACCCGTCGATCCCGCAGCTGGCGTTCTACGACCGCATCTCCGAATGGGTCGCGCCCGGCGGCACGCTGCTCATCGTCGGGCACCTCCACGGAGCGGGGCACGGCCATCACCCCGCCGAAGCGTCCGCCACCGCCGCGACCATCACCGCGCGCCTGGACGCCGCGACGTGGGACGTCGTCACCGCCGAAGAGCAGGCCCGCACGCTGACCGCCCCGGACGGCCGGACCGTCCCGCTGCACGACGTCATCGTGCGCGCCACCCGGCACCCCTGACCGCCCCCGCCCAGACCAACGCCGTTAAGGCCTCCTTACCTGCGTCCTACGCGGGTAAGGAGGCCTTAACGGCCAATCCGAGCCCGCGAGAGAGAGTCATGCGCACAGAACACATGCCCATCCAAAGAAAGGGCGCCACCACAACGACAATCGATGACCCACGCCGGCGTCGCGCGATCCTGGTCGCGGTGAACATCGCGCTGATGGCCGTGATCGCGTCCGTCTCCGGGCTCAACGTCGCCCAGCCGGAGATCGCGCTGCAGTTCGGCGCGTCGCAGAGCACCGCCGGAGTGGATCATCAACATCTACACCGTCACCCTGGCCGCGCTGCTCCTGCCGCTCGGCGCGGCCGGTGACCGGTGGGGCCGGAAACCCGTGCTGCTGACCGGTTTGGCCCTCTTCGGAGTGGCGAACGTCGTGGCCGGTCTCGCCCCGTCCGCCGGGATCCTGATGGCAGCGCGGCTGCTGAGCGGGGTGGGCGCCGCGATGATCATGCCGGTCACCCTGGCCGTGATCACCTCGACCTTCCCGGACAGCGAACGGTCCAAGGCGATCGGGGTGTGGACCGCCGTCGCGGGTGGTGGCGGCATCCTCGGGATGTTCCTGTCCGCCGTCCTGGTCGACCTGGCGAGCTGGCGGTGGCTGTTCGTCCTGCCGGTGGTCCTCGTCCTGGCGGCCATCACCGTGACGCTGCGGTCGGTGCCGAACTCCCGCGAGCCGTCACGACACGGCTTCGACGCCGTCGGCTCGCTCTTGTCCATGGTCACCGTGGTCGGGCTCATCTTCGTCCTCCAAGAAGGACCCGAACGCGGGTGGACCGCGCCGGTGACCCTCCTGAGCCTGCTCGCCGGTGTCGTCGGCGGGATCGGTTTTGTCGCTTGGGAACTACGGCAGCAGGCTCCACTGCTCGACGTCCGTCTCTTCCGTACCCGGGGCCTCGCCGGCGGATCCGTGGCCCTGCTGGTCGTCTTCGGTGTCCAAGCGGGAATCTTCGTGGTGCTCTTCCCCTACTTCCAGGCGGTGCTCGGCTGGTCCGGCCTCCACGCCACCCTCGCGCTCATGCCCACCGCGCTGCTGATGATGGCCGCGTCCGGCCTCGCCCCGCGAGTCGCCGCCCGCATCGGAAGCCGCCCGACGATGGTGACCGGGATCGTCGTGGGCACCGCGGGCCTGGCCCTGATGGCCGGCCTCGTCTCCGTCGACGGCGGTTACCTCTCCGTCCTACCCGGAATGCTCGCCATGGGACTGGGCATGGGTTTGACCATGACGCCCTCCACCGAAGCCATCACCAGCTCGCTGCCACGCGATCGTCAAGGCGTGGCCTCCGCGCTCAACGACGTCACCCGCGAACTCGGCACCGCGCTCGGCGTCGCGCTGCTCGGCACCATCCTCGCCGCCGGATACCGCGGCGCCATCAACTCCCGCCTCGCCGGAGTCCCGGCCGACCTCGCCGACACCGTCCGGCAAGGCATCGCCAACGCCGTCGCGGCCGGCACCCGGTCACCGTCGCTGGTCCACGCCGCCAAGCAGTCCTTTGTGGATGGCTGGCAGCAGGCGATGTGGGTCGGGGCCGCCGTGATGGCCGCCGTCGGGGTCTACGTCCTCCTGTGGGGCCCCGAAATCACAACCGAAAGGATTTCTCATGAGTGACACCGTCGAGTACGAAGCCTGGCGCCAGGCCCGGTGGGAAGAAATGGCCGGGCCCGAGGGCAAGGCGAACGTCGTCGCCAGGGGCATGATCTCCGGCCCCTCACTCCAAACCCTGCCGGACATCCCGGGGCAGTGGAGTACCACCGAAGCAGGCGGCCTGACGGTGACGGCCACCGCCTCCGACGGAGTGGTGGTCGAAGGCAAGCCCGTGGACGGCACGGTGGACGTCCTCCCCGGCGGCCGCCTGGAATTCCACTCAGGACGGACAGGCTCGATCGGCGGCGGGGACGGCGCGTACGGCCTCATCGTCATGGACCACACCGCCGTGGCGCGTTCGGGCCTCAGCGACATCCTGGCCTACCCCTACGATCCGGCGTGGGTCCTCGAAGGCGAGTACCGGGCCGCTCCTCCCGAGCGCGCCATCGAGGTCGACCGGCTGACGGTCCCGCGGACCCAGGACACCATCCCGGCGCCCGTGGACCTCGTCGTCACGATCAACGGCGAGGAGCACGTGCTCGCCGTGCTCGAAGACCTGCCCGGTCGCCGTCTGGTGATCTTCACCGACGGCACCAGCGGCAGCAGCACCCCGGAAATCGGCCGTTGGCTCCTGCTGCCGCCGCTCGAACCCGGAAGCACCGTGCCCGTCGAATTCAACCGGACAACCCTTTCCCAGAACCACTTCTCGCCGCCCGTGTACACCTGCCCGCTCTCGCCTCCCGGCAACCACCTGCCGATGCGCATCGAGGCTGGCGAACGCGCGCTGGCCTACCAGTCCACTAAGGACAAGGCGATCCAGTACCTCCGCCATCTGGAGAACCGTGACTTCGCGGGCGCGCGGGCGATGTGCTCCGCCGCGGCCACCGTCTGGCACAACGACGGCAAGGGCGACGAGACGATCGACGAGAACATCAACGGCATGAAGGCCCAGATCCACACCATGGAATCGATGCGCTACGACGTCCTCCGCCAACTCTCCGACGGCGACGAAGTCCTTCAACAGCACGTAGTCCACGTGGCCACGACAAGCGGCATGCGCGGCGAAGTGCATGCGGCGGTGTACTTCCGCTTCGACGGCGGTCTTATCTCCAGGATCGAGGAGTACGCCAACTTCGTGCCCGTCGGGCAGGAAACCAGCTGATGGACGGGACCATCATCGGCTGACCCGGCGCTGGAACCGATGGTCAATCCCCGGGCTGCGGGACCTGGTCCGAGGCCGCCAGCGAAGCCAGCGTCGCCAGTGCCTCGGCCGGCCGGGTTCGGCGTGCAGGAACAGCGCTTCCAGCCCGCCGGGCCCGGCCGCGGTGCCCGGGTCGGTCAACAGCATCCGCAGCCGGTTCACGCCCGGCGCCATGTCCGGTGCCAGTGCGTTGGCGGCCAGCACGTCGCCGTACTGGTCGAACACGAGGGCGAACACGTTGACCGTGTTCAGCAGCATGGCGAGGCCTGGCGCACCTATTCCAGGCGCACGTCAGCGCGACCGAGGAACTCACCGACGAGCAGGTCCAGCACCAGATCACCACCAACCTGCTCGGCTCGATCCAGACCGCCCGGGCCGCGCTGCCCCATCTGCGGGCCCAGGGCGGTGGCCGGCTGATCCAGCTCTCCTCGGTCGCCGGCCTCTCGGCGCACGCGGGCCGCTTCGCTCTGCCACGCGAGCAAGTGGGGCATCGAGCGCTTCATGGAGGCCCTCGCGCAGGAAGTCGCCCCGTTCGGCGTCGAGGTGACGCTGGTCGAGCCGGGCGGCGCGAACACCGCGTTCGCCGGCGGCAGCCTGCAGCTCAGCGCGCCGCTTTCCGCCTACGACGGGACGCCGGCCGCGTTCGTGCGCCAGCTCAAGGACGCGTCCCCTTCGCGGCGACCCGGCGAAGATCGCGGCCCGCATCATCACCAGCGCGACGCAGCGGCCCGCCCCGCTGAGGCTGGTGCTGGGGCAGCGAAGGCGGTCACCGCCGCTTTGCGAGACCGTCTCGCGCAGGTCGAGCCCCAGCCGGCCACCGCCGCCGAGACGGACGCCGATCCCCAGCCGTGAGCTTGAGCCGACACGATGGTTGCCTCCATCGCTAAGTTGACTCATTGCACTTTTTTATCGAGTCTGCTTTCATGGGGACCAACAGCGTCCCGAGAGGAGCAACCATGAACTCACCAGCACCCACCCAAGCCAGAATCACCGTCATCGGCGCCGGGCCCAGCGGCCTGACCTGCGCCCGCATCCTCCAGCAGCACGGCATCGCGGTGACCGTCTACGACCGCGACCCGGGTCCCGACACCCGCAACCAGGGCGGCAGCCTCGACCTGCACGCCGACAACGGCCAGATCGCCCTGCGCGAAGCCGGCCTGCTCGACGAGTTCTTCGAGCTGGCCCGCCCCGAGGGGCAGGAGATGCGCCAGCTCAGCCTGGCCGGCGAGGTCGCCGCCCAGGACCTCCCGGAGGCCGGCGACCTCTTCAAACCGGAGATCGACCGCGGCCAGCTGCGTACCCTGCTGCTCGACTCGCTGCAGCCGGGAACCGTGCGCTGGGGCCAGGGCCTCGACTGGATCAGCGGCCCCGACGACGGTCCGCGCGAGCTGCACTTCACCGACGGCACCACTGCGGAGGCCGATCTGGTCATCGGTGCCGACGGCGCCTTCTCCCGGGTGCGCCCGGCCGTGTCCCCCGCCGTCCCCGGGTACACCGGGCTGAGCTTCACGGAGGCGTGGTTCTCCGACGTCGAGAACCGGCACCCGGAAATCGCCGAGCTGGTCGGCCAGGGCGGCGCCGCCGCGGCCGACGGCGAGCGGGGATTGTTCGCCCAGCGCAACAGCGGAGACCACATCCGCGTCTACCTCATCCGGCGGGTCCCGCTCGACTGGATGAGCGCGAACGGCCTGACCGCCGAGGACACCGACGGCATCCGTGCCCTGCTGCTCGGCGAGTACGCCGGCTGGTCGCCGAGCCTGCACCGGATGATCACCGAAAACGAGGGCGCCTACATCGACCGCCCGATCCTCGCCCTGCCGGTCCCGCACACCTGGGAGCACAGCCCGACGGTGGCCCTGCTCGGCGACGCCGCCCACCTCATGCCGCCGGTCGGCGTCGGCGTCAACCTCGCCATGCTCGACGCCTCGGAACTCGCGCTCGCCCTCGCGAACGCCGCCACCGTCGACGACGCCGTCCGCGTCTACGAGAAGACGATGCTCCCCCGTTCCGTCGAGATGGCCACGGCCCTCGACGGCGCCGCCGAAGGCCTGCTCGAGGCCGACTGAGGCGAATCCCGAGCGTCACGCCAGGTGCAGCAGCCGGTCGATCCCGTACCCGAAACGCGAGTCGAACGAGTCGTGCGCGAGCAGCTGCTCCCCGACCTTCGCCAGGGCCGGGAAACCGCCGGGCTCCAACGCTTCCGCCAGTCCCGGCGCCGCGTCGGCCGGGCTGGTCTGCTGTTCCTGGGTGAGCCCCAGTGCGAAGTAGACGATCGCCCAGCACAACCGGGCCGCCTCCACCTCCGGGAACCCGGCGGCGAGCAGGGCGGCGACGATCACCTCGGCCACGCGCAACGTCTTGCCGCCGCCGGTGAAGGTCCCGGCGACGAGCCGTCCGCCGTCGCGCCGGCCGAGCAGGGCGGCGCGGTAGCGGTGCGCCATCAGCCGCACCCGCGCGATCGGCTCGTCGGGAAGGTCGCCGGTGGGCACCGTGCCGACGATGGCGTCGGCCATGAGGTCGACCAGGCTCTGCTTGCTCTTGACGTACCAGGTCACCGAGTTGAGGTGGGCGCCGAGCCTGCGAGCCACGGCCCGCAGCGACAGCCCCTCCAGCCCTTCTTGTTCCAGGGTGGCGAAAGCGGCGGCGATCACGTCGTCACGAGTCCAGCGCATGCCCGCGAACGGTCCCTTCCCCGGGTGCGGTGTCCCGGCCGGCCCGGCTCACTCGCCGAACGCCGCCCGGGACACTTCGTCCCACTGCTCCCATTCCGCGATCCGGTTCGCGTACTCCTGACGGATCACCGGCAGCGGCCCGTCCCCGAAGAAGATCCGCAGCGGCGGCTCTTCGGCGTCGACCACGGCGAGGATCGCCTCGCGGGTGGCGCGGGGATCGCCTCGACGCGACGACGGGCGCGCGGTGGCGTTGGCCCGGAAATCCTCGTACGCCGGGGATCGCTTGGCGTGCACCGCCGACGGCCCCGCCCAATCGGTCGCGTAACCGGCGGGCTCGACGAGGGTCACGTGGACGCCGAATCCCTTGGCCTCCGCGGCCAGGCTGGAGGTGAAGCCCTCGAGCCCGAACTTGGAGGCGTGATACAGCCCGAGCCCGGGCAACGCGAACACCCCGGCGATCGAGGACACCTGCACGATGTGGCCGGATTTCTGCGCGCGCAGGTGGGGCAGCGCGGCCTGGGTGACCCAGAGCGGGCCGAACAGGTTGACGTCGACCTGCGCCCTGGCCTGTTCCGCGGTGACCTCCTCGACCATGCCGAACAGGCCGTAGCCCGCGTTGTTCACAACCACGTCGAGCGCGCCGAAGTGGTTGTGGGCAAGGTCGACAGCGGCGAACACCGCGTCGCGATCGGTCACGTCGAGCTGCAACGGCAGCACCGCCGCGCCGTACCGTTCCACCAGCCCGCCGAACGCGCCCGAACCCCGGCTCGTGACGGCGACGCGGTCACCACGTCCGAGGGCCGCTTCCGCCCACTCCCGGCCGAATCCCTTGGCGGCACCGGTGATGAACCAAGTCTTCATGATTTCTCCTTTTCGTGTCAGTGGGTTTGCGCGCTCTCGTAACGCGAGTAGTCGGGCAGCACGAATCGGTTGGACATCCGGATCTCGCCGGCGAACAGGCCGCGCGGGAGGAACCGCCGGAGCCGGGAAACGTTGTTGCGGAGCCAAACCCCCAGTGCGGTCTCCGGGGTCATGGCCTTGCCGTTGCCCGCGCCGAACTCCTGGATCTCGTCGATCCACGGCTTCAGCGTGCGCTCGTACGCCGCGAGGCCGGCCTGGTGATCGGCGCCGGCCTTGGCCAGTTCACCGGCGAGCACGTACGCGCCGACCAGCGCGATCGTGGTGCCGTGCCCGGACAGCGGGGAGGCGCAGTACGCCGCGTCGCCGACCAGCCCGACGTTGCCCACCGACCAGCGCGGCAGGCGGACCTGGCTGCAGGAGTCGAAGTAGAAGTCGGGTGCCTGGTCGATCTGCTCGATCAGCCGGTCGCACTCCCAGCCCATCCCGGCCGCCCGCGCGCGGAGCACGGCCTTGAGGCTTTCCAGCTCGCGGTAGTCGTACCGGAATTCGGCGGAGGTGAAGCTCATGAACGCCATCACCGCGCTGTTGCCGTGGATGGTCCGCATGCCCATCGTGCGCCCCGGCTCGGAGTACGCCTCCGTCCAGTCCCGGAGCCCGAGGTGGTTTTCCGCGGTCCAGAAAGACAAGTACGCGCCCAAGTGCCGCAACGGTGGCGCGTCCGGCCCGAAAGCCAGCTTCCGGACTCCCGAGTGGAGGCCGTCCGCCCCGATCACCACGTCGTACGTGCGCGCCGCGGCCTTCTCGAACGTGACCCGCACTCCGCCGGGCCCGTCGGCCAGTCCGGCGATCCGGTCCCCGAAGAGGTATTCGGCCGAGTCCCTGGTCTCCTCGTGGAAGATCTCCGACAACCGGCCGCGCAGGATCTCGGTGTCGGTCACCGGCCCGTCGCCGCCGAAGTCGGCCACGCTCAGCGTGGCCAGCCGGCGGCCGCCCGAATCCACGAACGACAGGCCGTCGGACGCCGTGCACGCCGCGGCCACCGTCTCGGCCAGCCCCGCTCGGGCCAGCACTCCGCGCGCCGAACCCCGGACGTCGACCAGCTGGCCGCCTTTCCGCAGTTCAGCCGCCTGTTCGAGCACGGTGACCTCGGCGCCGTACCGCGCCAGCCAGAAGGCCAGCGACGGGCCGGCGACGCTCGCACCCGCGATGAGCACCTTCATGTTTTCGCCCCTTTCCCTGCCCTTGACGGCCTTGGTCACTGACCAACTACCTCAGTAGACTTGGTCACTGACCAAGTTGTCAACCCGCCGGGACAAGGTGATTCGGAGGCAGGCCCAGTGCAGATCGTCGGCCGCCGCGCGGAGCGTCGCGAGATCGGCAAGTCGACTCTCATCGACGCCGCGGTGGAGGCCCTGGAAGGCTTCACGGTGTTGCGGGCCGCGGGCACAGAGTTCGAGCAGGATCTTCTTTACGCGGCCCGGCACCAGTTGTGCGGCCCGACACTGGACCAGCGCGCCCGGCTTCCGGTGGTGCGGCAGCGCGCGCTGGAGGCGGTGTTCGGCCTCGGCCGGCAGACCTCACCCGATCCGGTGTGCTGCGTGGTGGACGACGCCCAGTGGATCGACGACGCGTCACGTCAGGCGCTGGTCTTCGTGGCGCGCCGGCGGGGACGGCGACGGGCGCCGGGCACGACGGCGAGGTGTTCGACCGGATCGTGGCCGAAGCGCGCGGAAACACCTTGGCGTTACTGGAATTCGCCCACCACAGCGGCCCGTTCGGCGCGCCCGGGGCCGGAGCGGGACCGGGCCAGTGTGGCGGAGGTGCCGGAAGCGGAAGCTGTGCCGGTGACCGCCCGGCGCACCCTCCGTCACCACGTCGACCGGTGCGTAGTGAGATGAGGGGATGACGCGAACCCGGACCCGCCGCCTCACCGTCGGAGGCGTCCTGCTCGGCGCCGTCGTGCTGCTCTGGCTGTTGTTCTGGCCGGTGACGTACTGGCTGGGCGGCGCCGACCTCGATCACCTCGGCGCACAGGACCGGCTGGCCGCGATCAGCACGATCAGGGGGCAGGTCGCCACGGTGCTCAGCGCGGCGTTTGTCGGCGGCGGCCTGTACTACACCGGCCGGAAGTTCTTCCTCGACCGCGACAAGCAGTTCACCGACCGGTTCAACTCCGCCATCGACCACCTCGGGTCGGGCGAGGAAACCGTGCGGGCGGGCGGGGTCCGCGCACTCGACCGGATCCTGCACGACTCCCCCGGCGACCGGAACCGGGTGCTGGAAAGCCTCACCGGCTTCCTGCGCCACCGGACTTCCGGCTCGGGCCGGTCCGGCGATGACGACATCAACGCCGCCGTCGCCGCTCTCCGTGACCGGGGCACGCCGTCGAAGCGGCTCACCGAGAACGCGCTCGACCTGCGCAAGGTACGGCTGTCCGACGCCAATCTCCGCGGGATCTCGTTGCACCGGGCCGATCTCGGCCAAGCCGACCTTGCCGGGGCGGCGCTGGCCGGTGCCGATCTCCACGCGGCGCGGCTGCACCAGGCGACGCTGATCAACACCGACCTGACCGGTGCCGACCTCACCGGGGCCGATCTCCGCAGTGTGCGGTTCGTCCGTGCCGACCTGTCCGGCGCCGTACTCACCGGGGCCGACCTCGCCGAAGCGGACCTCAGCGGCGCGAACCTGACCGGTGCCGACCTCCGCGCCACCGACCTGACCCGCGCCGGCGGCCTGACCGCCGAACAGATCGGGTCCGCCACGACGGACCCGGCGACCATCCTGCCTCCCCACCTCGGGACCACAACGGCATGAAAACCCGGCCGACGATCGCGGTCGCCCTGCACGACGGCTGGTACGGCTGCGGAACCGGAGCCGGGTACGCCAATTACGGGTTCCTCGAAGCACTGGTCGACTCGCTGCCGGAACAGGCGCGGCTGGTCCTGTTACCCGTACGGCTGAGCCCGGAGAGCTGGGAGCACCAAGCGGCGTGGCACGACCGGGCCCGCCTGCTCGTGGAGCGCGTGGACGCGGAGATCCTGCCGGTGGACAACGGCACCGGCGGCCACGATCGCTGGGGCGGGCTGGGCAACTTCGAGCGGCTCTGCGAGCACACCGCCGAACGGATCCGGCGCGAAGTCCTGCCCGGTTCCGGCCCGCTGCTCCTCATCGCCTTCGACGTGCCCTTCTTCGGGCTGCCCGCCCTGCTGCCCCGGCCGGTCCGGGCGCGGACGGTGCTGGTGCCGAGATCAAGCGGGCTGATCCACACCCCGGGTGATGCCGCCCGCATCGCCTGGGAACGAGCCGGCCTGCACGCCGGGCTGGCGGACGGGACCCGGATCGGCGCCATTTCCCGGTACCTGGGCCGGCATTTGCGCGAGGACTACGGGATTCCCCCGTCGAGCCTGATTTCCCTTCGTGACGGACTGTCCCCGTCCGAATGGACGGCCGCCCGGTCCCGGCGCCCGGATTCCGGTATCCCCGGTGAATTCCTGCTCGCCATGGGCCGGGCCCAGCCGTACAAGGGTTTCGACGACCTTCTCGACGCCATGACAATTCTTCGGCGTGGCGGCCGCGACCTTCCCCACCTGGTCTTCGCCGCCACCGGCGAGTCACCGCACCCGAGCCGGTACCAACGGTCCCTGATGGCCCGCGCAGACCGCCTCGGCGTCGAATGCACCACGCTGACCCGGTTCACCCCGCAGGTCGCGGGCCTGCTCACGGACCCCGGCCTGCGTGGCGTGGTCATCCCCTCACGGGCTGAACCGTTCGGGCGGATCCCGATGGAGGCCTTCGCCGCGGGCGCCGCGCCGGTGATCGCGACCACGGCCGGCGGACTGGCCGAGCAGGTCGTCGACGGCCACACCGGCTTCACCTGCCCGCCGAACTCGCCGTCCGCGCTCGCCGAAGCACTGGGCCGCGCGCTGGACACGGACCAGCGCGAACGCGCCAGGATGCGCACGCGGGCCTTCCACCAGGCGTTACGAACCTACGACCAGCTCGGCACCGTGCGGCGCTTCCTCGGCGAAACAGCCCCCTGGCTGGATCTGCCCGGCGCCGATGATCGGCTACGGTGGCTGAGCAGCACCGAACCAGCCGTCCTCGCAGGGAGCCCCGTGTCCGCCGTGCCTCCGGTCAAGGTCCCGATCGGCCGCCAGGCCGGGCACTGGAACACCGTGGTCCCCGAACGGCTGGTCCTCGTCGTCGTGCACCACGCGACCTCACTGGACCGGCTGCTCGACGTGATCACCGTGTTCGACTCCGACCACCGGGTCCAGGTGGTGTTCAGCTTGAACGGCTCCGACCCGTTCCAGCACGGCCTCCAGCCCCTGCTCGACCGCCTGGGTGCGGTCCTCATTCCCTGGCACCAGGCCATCGAAACCGAATTCGACCTGGTCATCGCCGCGAATCACGGCGGGCTCACGGAAATATCCACCCCACTGGTCATTATCCCGCATGGGGCAGGGTACAATAAGAATTCTCCCGGAAACCGGAAACCGGAAACCGGAAACCGGAAACCGGAAACCGGAAACCGGTCCGTGTTCGGGCTCGCGCCGGAATGGCTGCTCTACAACGGCCGGCCGATCGCCGATTCGCTGGTCCTGTCGCACGAAGAGCAGCTGAGCCGGCTGGCCGCGGCCACGCCTGAAGCTCTCGGCACCGCTGTGGTCGCCGGTGATCCCTGTTTCGACCGGATACTCCGCAGCCTCCACCTTCGCGACCAGTACCGCCGCGCGCTCGGCGTCGAGCCCGGGCAGAAACTCGTCACGGTCTCCACGACGTGGTCGAGGCGATCCCTGATGGGCTCCTGGCCGTCGCTGTTCCGGGAACTGCTCGCCTCTCTGCCCGCCGACGACTACCGGGTCGCCGCCTCGATGCACCCCAACATCTGGCACGGCCACGGCCCCTGGCAGGTCCACACCTGGCTCGCGGACTGCGTTCGCGCCGGACTCCTGCTGGCGCCGCCCGAAGAAGGCTGGCAGGCGCTGCTCATCGCCTCCGACGTCGTCGTCGGCGATCACGGGGCCACCACTTGCTATTCCGCGGTTTCAGGCGGCCCAGTGCTGCTGGCCGCGTTCCCGGACGAGGACGTCGCGACCGGGTCCGCCGCCGACCTGCTCGGCACCCTCGCCCCGCGCCTGCATCGGCACACGCCGCTGCGCGACCAGCTCGACGCGGCGATGCGCGACCACAAGACGACCACGTTCGCCCCGATTCGCGACGCGCTCACCTCTTGCCCCGGGGAGTCCGCGGCCCGGCTGCGCACCCTGTTCTACGGCCATCTTGATCTGCCCGAGCCCGCGACGCCCGCGCTTGTCCCCGTCATCACCCTGGACACCACCACGATCCCGCCCCGGCCGAGTGCCCTCGCCGACCACGTTGTCCTTTCGCTGGGCGAAAACGACGCCCCCACGACGATCAGCCGGTATCCCGCCGACGTGTCCACCGGCGAGCGGGACGACAGCCATCTCGACAACGCGTTCCTTGTGGCCCATGAGAATCACCCGCAGCGCGACCTGCTCGACCGGGCCGCGGTCATCCTGGTCGACCCGGCGCCCGATCCGCAGGAGCGCAAAGCCGCGCTCGACGACGCGCTGCGCCGAAACCCCGGAGCAGCACTGGCCGCGGTGGCGGTCGGAGAACTCTCCGTGGTGCAGTCCCGCGAGGGCGTTCTGGTCACACTCAAGGCGCCGGACCCGGTCGTGGCGGCCGCGCTGGTGCACGAGTGGCAGCTCGCGGGACAACCGCTCGACACCCTGCCGCCCGTGACCACCATCGTCGCCGGGCCGCGGCTGGTCACCGCGCAGGTCGTGTCAGTGCTCGCCGAGCCGGTCGCGTAGCGTCTCCGCCCGGCGGTCGTCGAGGATCGTGTACAGCTCGGTGGCCCGCTGCAGCAGCGGAACAGCCTCGGCGGCGCGTCCGGTCCCCTCCAGCAGGTCGGCGAGAACCGTGCTGCTGTGGGCCTCCCAGGATTGCATGCCGAGGTCCGCGAGCAGGCCCACGGCCTCGCGCAGGACCTGTTCCGCCTCGTCCTGGAACCCCGTGCCCGCCAGGGAAAGCGACTCGCCGAGGTTGGCGGTCGCCTTCGCGATGTTGTGCCGTTCCTTCCCGGCCGAGAAGAACGCGACGGCTCGGCGGCCGGCTTCCAGCGCGTCGTCGTGCCGGCCGACCGCGGACAGCATCGGACCACCGTTCAGGTCCAGCAACGCGAGTTCCCGCGCGCGGTCCTTCGCGGGGAACCGGTGATCGTCCACAAGGGAGCGCGCGGCGGTGATGGCCTCGACCGCCTTCGGCCAAGCGCCCATCCGCTGGTCGACAAAGGACTTCCACTGGAACATCTTCGCGCGGGTGAACAGCACCGCGTCGTCGTCCGGGAGCCCTTCCGCGAGCGCGACGGCCGCATCGAACTGCTCGGACGCCAGCTGGTCGTCCCGGAAGGAGAACTGGGCCGTGCCCAGCTCGGTGTGCATCCGCAGCAGCGGGCGCGCGTCACCGGTTTCCCGGTAGACCACGCGGGCGGAGGCCAAGCCGACCGAGTGCACGGCGATGGCGTCGGCGAACAGGTCCCGCTGGAAGTAGAAGGTCACCAGTGCCTCACACAGCTGCCAGGCCAGCGAGTGCAGGCCTTCCTCCGCGGCCGCGCCCACGGCCCGGCGCAGGTTCGCCCGTTCCAGCTCCAGGTCGTCGACCGACTGCTGCCAGGCTTGCTCACCCTGGTAGGCGGGGGCGACCCGGTCATCGAAGTACTCGCCGAACCGCGGCCGATCGCTGATCGACCGCTCCCGCGCGACCGCGAACCGCAGGTACCACTCGACGACCCGCGCCACCGCCGCCTGACAGTCTTCCGCCTTGTCCTTCAACGCGACCAGTCCGGCGGCGTGCTCCTGCACCAGGCTGTGGAATTCGTAACGGTCCACGCCCACCGGGCTCAGAAGATTGGCCGCCACAAGGGCTTCCAGCGAATCCGTCGGCTCCTCCCCGAGCAGTGCCGCCGCCGCGCCGGTGGAAAACCGCCGGCCGGGATGCAGGCTCAGCAGCCGGTACGCGCGCTGCTCCGGGGCGGACAGATCCTGGTACGACACCTCGAACACCGCCGAGACCAGGCGATCGGAGTCCACGGTGAGCTTCTCGATCACCGACCGCGCGCCGCGCAGCTGGCGCACGTAGTCCGCCACCGGACCACGATGACGCGTGCTGAGCTGGGCGCCGGCGATGCTCAACGCCAGCGGCAGCCGGCCGCACAACTCGGCGAGTGCCTCGATTTCGGCGCCCGCCGTGGCGATCCGCGCGGAATCGAGGTCCGCGGAGATCAGCTCGACCGCGCTGGGCACGGTGAAGGGCGCCACGTCGATCACCGGGAAACGCTCGCGGACGAACCCCGCCGAACGCCGGCGGCTGGTGGCCAGCACCGCGCTGCGAGACGAGGACGGCAGCAGCTTCACCAGCTGCGCCGCGGACTCGACGTCGTCGAGGACCAGCAGCAGGGCCTTGTCCGCGGTGACGGTCTGAAAGGCCAGCCGCAGCCCCTGCGAAGTCGCCGGCGGGGACCCCATCCCGAGCTGGGTGAGGAAGAGGAACAGGACGTCGTCGACCGACACCGCTTCGGACGACGTGCCGAGCGTGGCCCACAACCACCCGTCGCGGAACAGGTCCTTGACCTGCTCGGCGCACTGCGCGGCCACCGTCGTCTTCCCGACCCCGGGTAAACCGGTCAGCACCACCACGGTCTGACGGCCCGAGGCCACCCCGTCCGTGATCTCGCGCCCCACCCGCTCGACCTCGTCAGTCCGGTTGATGAACAGGCGCGGGGCCCCGGGCAATGCCTTCGGAATCGGACTAGCTGCCGTCACCCGCGTATCTCCCTCACCACCGCCGTGTGCCCTCGGTCACGAACCTTACCGAGAACTCCTGGCTTCACCAGGCGACGGTCTCGCCGCGGTAGTCGAGGTACTGCAGACCCGCGCGACCGTGCTGAGCATCGATGGTCGTGACGAGGCCAGGAATGCTTTCGCCGATGGTCAGCCGGGCGTTGGGGCCACCGAGGTCGGTCTGGACCCAGCCGGGTGCCATCAGGAGCAGCGTCCGGCTGTCGCCGGCGTGGCGGGCGGCGTGGCGGGCGGCGTAGCTGCGCATCAGTTGGTTGAGGGCGGATTTGCTGGCCCGGTAGATCTCGAAGCCGCCGCGTTCGTTGTTGGCGATGCTGCCCTGGCCCGACGACATGATCGCGACGGTGCCGTGCGGGTCGACGAGTTCGCCGAGCGTTTCGACGACCCGCATCGGGCTCAGCGCGTTGGTGACCATGAGGCGGGCGAAGTCCTCGGTCGAGACGTCCGCGCTGGTCTCCTCCTGAGGATTGGTGATGCCCGCGTTGACGAAGAGCAGGTCGAACCGGCGGGCGTCGAGCCGATCGTGCAGCGCCTGGACCTGCTCGGGCTCGGTGATGTCCACGTGCTCGATCTCCAGCCGCCCGTCGGCGGTGTCCTGCAGCTCGTGCAGGGCGGTGCGCGCGGAACTGCGGACAGTCGCCACGACATGCGCGCCGCGGTCGAGGTACTCCGCGGCGATCGCGTGGCCCAGGCCGCGCGAGGCGCCGATGAGGAGGACGGTTTTGGTGCTCATGCTTTCTCCAGCCGGTAGAGCGATTCGGCGTTGGCGTGGGCGATCTTCTCTTGGTCGTCACGGTCGGGAAGGGTGTGCAGGAAGTCCGTGACGGCCCCGGCTTCCAAGCGGTGGAAGGGATAGTCCCCGGAGAGCAGAATCCGGTCGACGCTGGTGTAGTCCAGCGCGTGACGGAGCAGCCGCGGGGTCAGCATGCCGCTGGTCGCGATGTGGATGTTGGTCGCGAAGTAGTCGGCGACCCGCCGCTCGAGGTGGGTGGCGATATTGGACAGGCTGTCGACCCGGTCGAGCGCGAACAGCAGCATTTCGCCCCAGTGGCCCAGGACGATCTGCAGGTCCGGGTGGCGGTCGAAGGTGCCGCGCACGATCAGGCGGAGCGCCGCGAGCCCGGCCTCGATGTGCCAGCCCCAGCCGAAAGTGGCCAGCGCGAGGTCGAGCGGCGGTTCGAGCCCGCGGTAGGACGCCTCCCGCACCGCGTTCGGGGGAATCTGCGGGTGGACGAACACGGGCCGCCCCAAGCCGGCGGCGGTCGCGAGCAGCTCGTCGTACGCGGGGTCGTCCAGCGGGCGATCCCCGCTGCGGCCGTAGGACATGATCCCGACGTGGCCGGGCAGGTCCGCGGTGCGCAGGAGCTCGGCCACCGCCGCGTCCGGGTCAGGCATCGGCAACGTGGTCATCGCCCTCAGCCGGGCCGGATGACGGCTGACCGCCTCGGCGGCCCGGTCGTTCGCGTCGCGGCTCAGCGCCACCGCCTCGGCGGCCGGGAGCCCGTGCGCCCCCGGCGGGGCGATCGAGAGGATCTGGACGTCGACGCCCGCCGCGTCCATCGCTTCGATCCGCTGGTCGCCGATGTCGAACAGACGCGCCGGGATGTCACCCCGGTCGTTCAGGACCACGCTCGGGTCCCGCACCTGCGCGGGCTGCGCTCGTAGCGCCTGGTCGATTTCCGGGGTGGTCCAGTGCTCTTCGATGGCGACGACTCTCATCAAGCTCCTTTGGCTCATCTTCTGTTGAGTGAATCTACAGGTTCGCTCAACACCTGTAAAGTCAACTGAGTGGATGAACCGAAGACGCGCGCGGCCAAGCGGGCCGCCACCGCGCAACGCATTCTCGAAGCCGCACAAGCCGAATTCGGCGAACACGGCCGCGAGGGGACGACCGTGCGCGCGATCGCGCAGCGCGCCCAGGTCGACCCCTCGCTGGTCATTCAGCACTACGGCACGAAAAACGACCTCTTCGCCATCGCGACCCAGCTGCCCAGCGAAAGCACGGACGACAACGTCGCCGAGCACCTCAGCGACGTCCTCGACGTCCGCCTGAGCGAGCTACCGCCGGAAACCCGCGCGCTCGTGCGGTCGATGCTCACCACGCCGGAAGCAACCCAGGCGATGCGGGACTTCCTCAACGAGCGGGTCACCAATCTCGCCCGCACCAGCAAGCACGACGACGCCGACCTCCAAGCCGCGCTGACCGTCAGCAGCATCCTGGGCCTCACGATCGCGCGGCACTTCCTCAAGCTCGACGCGCTCGCGGAGATCTCCGAGGCACAGCTCGAAACAACCGTCCGGCCCTGGCTGACCCCCCGGCGGCCTACAGCTTGAGCAGCAGCTCGCTGAGCTCGGCCGGCATGGTGATCATGCAGTCGTGGCCGGTCGGCAGCTCCCGCACCTGGGCCGGGGAGCCGTTGGGCTGGATCGCGGGCACGGGCCGTCGGACGACACCCGCCGGCTTCGCGCCGACACAGTGGATGTGCGTGCGCGGGATGGCGTTCGCGGCCGGGTTGTCCAGCCGGACCGGCTGCTGCAGGCAGAGCACCGGCTGATCGGAGAGCATCCCGCGCAGCCAGGCCACGTCCGCCGGGTCGGTCACCCCGAACAGGCCGAACGGCGCCGGCTGCTCCGGCAGCGGCGGAATCCGCCAGCCGGTGCCGGACTCGGCGGAGCGGTCGATCATGATCTGGGACACGGGCTGGACGTCGACCGCGGTCTCGCCGTCCTCCGGGACCATCGCGTCGAGGTACACCAGGTGCGCGATCCGGTCCGGAACCCGGTTGACGACCGAGGAGATGACCAGGCCCGCGTAGCTGTGACCGACGAGGATCACGTCGGTCAGGTCTTCGTCCTCGATCAGCGTGACGACGTCGTCGACGTGGGTGTCGAGCCCCACCTCGGGGCTGAGCAGATGCGCCTTCTCGCCGTAGCCGGTCAGCGACGGCGTGAGCACCCGATGCCCGGTCGACTCCAGCAGCGGCGCCACCCGCTCCCAGGCCCGGCCACTGTGCCAAGCGCCGTGGACCAGCAGAAATGTAGACATGGTTGGCACGATCTTCCTGTTCGAGGCGCGGTAGCGCACGGAAAACTAGCGGTTCCCATTAGAAACTCGGTACTCTTTGGGAACCACAACCATGGTGGCCGCCCGGTGCCGCCTGGGGCAATACGGCACATTCCCGTGCCTCGGTTCCTTGGAGGTAACCATGACCACGCCGCAGGCCGACCAGGGAACCGAGTGCCGGTCACGGGTCGTGCTCGGCATCGTCGGGGACAAGTGGTCGCTACTGGTCGTGCGCACCCTCAGGCTGGGGCCGCGCCGTTTCACCGAGCTGAAGCGCGAAATCGACGGCATCAGCCAGCGCATGCTCACCGTCACGCTGCGCAGCCTGGAACGTGACGGCATCCTGACGCGGACCGTCCACAATGTCATGCCGCCCCACGTCAGCTACGAGCTCACACCCATGGGCAGGACCCTCCGCGAAGCCACCGCGCCCCTGCTGGAATGGAGCATCGCCCACCTGGAACGCATCGACGCCGCCCGCACCGAATACGACGCGCGCGCGGATACCTTGCCCAATAGCCCCTAACCGAGCGGGACTTCGCTGGAACGGGACTCGATAGCGTCGAGCGTGGCCAGAACCGCGTCGTCAAAAGCGATCTCGCCGACGGCCATATTGGCTTCCAGGTGAGTGGCATCGGCGGTGCCGGGAATGAGCAGCACGTTCGGGGCGTGGTGCAGCAGCCAGGCGAGGCCGACCTGGGACGGCGTGACGCCCAGCGACCCGGCCACAGCGTGCACCGCCGGCTCGTCGGTCGCCTTGGGCACTCCCGGGAAACCGCCGCCGAGTGGGAAAAACGGCACCCAGGCGATTTCTTCGGCGACGCACAGCCGCAGCAGTTCCTCGTCGTCGCGGGAGACGATGCTGTAGGCGTTCTGCACGCAGGCGATACCGGCCGGGCGGGCGCGGCGCAGGCCGTCGAGGGTGACGCAGCTCAGCCCGATCGCGCCGATCTTGCCCTCGTCGCGCAGGGCGGTCATCACCGCGAGCTGATCGTCGAGGTCGACCACCTGGTCGCCTTCGGGACGCAGGCCGGGACCGGAGTCGAGGCGGCGGAGGTTCACCACCGGAAGCCGGTCGACGCCGAGGCTGCGCAGGTTGGCCTCGACGCTGGCCCGCAGCTGCTCGGGCCGCTGCGCCACGCGTAACGGCAGCCGTCCGCCCGGGTTGGGGTCGGCGCCGACCTTCGTGACGACCAGAACGTCGTCCTCGGGGCGCAGCGTTTCGCGGATCACCTCGTTGGCGAAGCCAAAACCGTAGAACTCCGCGGTGTCCACGTGATTCACGCCCAGCTCGACCGCGCGGCGCAGCAACGCGACGGCCTCGTCGCGACGGTCGGACAGGCGGCCGAACTGAGCCGCGCCATAACCGACCCGGGACACGGTGCGGCCGGCGAACGAAGCAGTAGCAGTGGTCATGAGGCCAACGTACGGCCATGAACTGACAGATGTCAACTTCTGTCATTCGTACACAGCTGACGGTCTGACAGAGTTTGACATCTGTCATACTGTCGACCTACGTTCGTCCCGAGGGGATCCGGCCTGGTAGCCAGCCGTCCCGAGAAGGAGGCCTCATGCGCCGGGAGCCACTCGACCCGGAGACGATCGTGTCGGCCACCGAGGACGTGCTGCGCCGCCACGGCCCGGAAAAGGCCACGGTGCTCGACGTCGCGCGGGTCCTCGGCGTGAGCCACGGGAGTGTGTACCGGCATTTTCCGTCCAAGGCCGCCCTGCGCGAGGCCGTGATCCAGCGCTGGCTCGACCGGTCGCGAGAGGACTTCGCCGCGCCGGTCCAGGACGCCGAGCTGCCCCCGCCCGACCGGTTGCGCGGCCTGCTCACCACCATGTTCACCACGAAATGGGCCAAGGCGCAGGAAGACCCGGAGCTGTTCGCGACCTTCCAGGTGCTGGCGACGGAGCACAGCGCCGTGTCGTCCGCCCACGTCGGCGCGCTGCTCGCCCGGCTCCGCGCCGTCGTCGTCGACGGCATCAGCAGTGGCGACTTCGCCGACGGCGACCCGGACGTGCTCGCGCGAGCCATTTTTGACGCCACCGGCCGTTTCCACAGTCCGTCGCACGCCGCGGAGTGGCGCTCCCCCGAGATCAAGGCGGAGTCCGAAGCGGTCGTCGCGCTCATCCTCGACGGCCTCCGGGCCCGGTAGTCACCGAAGCTTGAGGCGATCACGATCACGATCAGGCTGGCCACGCTGACCGCCGCCGCGAACATCACCCAGAACGCGGGCGACTTCGGGTCACCGGTGGTGCCGACCAGCCAGGCCGAGGCCAGCGGGGTCAGGCCGCCGAAGATCGCGACGCCGATGTTGTAGCCCAAGGACATCCCGGTAGCGCGTGTTTCCGTGGGGAAGAGGTCACCCATCAACGAAGCCATCGGCCCGTAGTACGCGGCCTTCAGGATGGACAGGAAACCCACCGCGGCAAGCAGAACTCCCAGCGCCGGGGCGACCACGATCGCCGCGAACCCGGTGGAACCCGGCAGTCCCAGGGTTTTGATGGTGTAGGTCGGGATGTAGGTGATGAGGTAGACGATGCAGGTGGAAACGGCGAGGGTGCCCATGGTGAGCACCACCCGGGTCTTCTGCGTTTTCATGATCGTCCGCACCGGTTTGACCACCACGCCGGTCTCCTGCCAGGCGGCGAATTCCGGCGATTCCGGGACGTGGCGCCGGATGTAGAGGCCGGCCGGGCCGATCAGCAGGCCGACGAGGAAGGGAATCCGGAATCCCCAGGAGTCCAGCTGCTGGTCGGTGAGCGTGCTGGTCAACACCGTTCCCACGGCCGCCGCCAGCAGCGTTGACACCGATTGGGTGGTGAACTGCCAGCTCGCCGCGAAACCCCGCCGGTGCGGGAGGTGCCAGCAAACCGATGGACGACGCGGGTGGCATCACCGCGATCAGCAACGTGCCGAAGAACATCAGCCCGATCGACAGCGTGAGCGCGGGCTTGCGGCCGGCCCGGTCCGAGTACGGCCCGATGACCAGGGCGCCGAGCGGGCGTACGAGAAAGGAGACCGCGAAAGTTCCCAAGGGCAGAAGCAAGGAAACACCTGCGTTCCCGGGCTCGTCCGGCGAGGCTCCCCGGTGCCGCTTGATGCGATGACTTGGTGTTCCTCGCTCATGAGTCAAGCCTTCCCGGAGAGCCCGTCAATGGTGGTTCGGTGCCCAGACAGCGCGAGCGTCGGCGAGATCGCTGTACAAACCGGCCATGATCTGCAGGCCCTCCCGCGAAATCGAAAGCAGGGCGTGTTCGTTCGGCGCGTGCTGGGCGCAGGCGGGATAGGAGTGCGGGACCCACACCGTGGGCAGGCCGAGGGTGTCGGCGAAAACGTTGTTCGGGATCGAGCCGCCGAGATTCGGGAGCAGCGCGGGTTTCTTGCCGAGAGTCCGTTCGATGGACCGCAGAACCAGCCCCACCGCCGGGTGATCGGGATCCAGCCGGGTGGCCTGCATGACGTGCTCGACCTCGACGTCGATGAACGGATAACCGAGGCCGGTCAGGTGTTCTCGCACTTTCCCGGCGAAATCGGTGACGTCGGTGCCGACGACGAACCGGAGTTGCAGGTGGGCGACCGCGGTGGCGGGGATGGCGTTGACCGGTGCGGCGGGATCACCGGTTCGCATGGCCAGGACCTCGATCGTGTTCCAGGCGATCAGCCGCTCGATCGGCGTCAGACCGGGCTCGCCCCAGCCCTCGTCGACGGCGGGGCTGTCGGGCCCCTGATCAACGGTGATGTCTTCCAGCGCCGTGCGAACGGCCGCGGGAATCGGGCCGGGCACAAACGCCTCGATCTTGATCCGGCCGGCCCCATCGACCAGCGAGGAAATCGCCGCGGCGAGCACGGTTCCCGGGTTACGCAGCACCCCGCCCCAGTTTCCGGAGTGGTGCGAGGATTCACGGAGATCGACGCGGAGCGTGAAGTTCAGTGTCCCCCGTGAGCCGAGGAAGACCGTCGGGCGCTCGGCGGAGATCCGTGGCCCGTCCGAGCCGAGGAACAGGTCGGCCGCGAGGAGTTCCCGGTTCGCCGCGGCGAATTCGAGCAGTCCGGGGGATCCGGTCTCTTCACCGCTCTCCAGCAGGAATTTGACGTTGTAACCGAGCCGGCCCCGCGCCGCCAGAGTCTGCTCCAGCGCGGTGATGCAGATGCTGTGCTGGCCCTTGTTGTCCGCCGTTCCCCGGCCGTAGATCTTGTCGCCCTCGACCTTGAGGGACCACGGATCCAGCCCGGACCGCCACTGGCCGGGATGGGCGTGCTGGACGTCGCCGTGCCCATAGAGGAGCACTGCCGGCCCGAGCGGGTCTTCGATCCTGGACGCGACGAGGAACGGGTGCATCGGCGAAACGGGGTTCTCCTTCAACTCCACCTCGAATCCCATGTTCGTGAAGACGGGGCCGATCTCGTCCGTGAAATAGCGGACGATGTCACTCGCCCGGTCCGGGTTCTGGCTTTCCGTCGGAATCGCGACGCGGCGGGCCAGCGACTCTAGGTACGCACCACTGTCGAGCTGCTCGACGGCTTTTGTTACCGCCAAGTTACGGATTTCGTCCTGTGTTTCCGACATCGGTTCTCCTTGGTGCTCACACCGGCGAACTCGGCTGTTCCGACGATTCCACGAGCCGCCGGAACCTCACAAGACAGCTCCCCGACTTGGTGCTGCCGCGGCCCGCAGTCTTTTCGTGTCACCATCGGCGGTGAGCCGCCAGGTCGCCCGGCTCGAGAAGGAGGCCGGGGCGACGTTCTTCGAGCGGGCCCACGCGGGCGTGCTGCCCACTCCCGCCGGCACCGCGTTCGCCGGCTACGTGCGCCGGGTGCTCCGCGAAACGGCCGCGTGCCTGGACGCGCTGAGCTCGCTGAAGGGCGAGGTCAAGGTGCTGTCGGTGGCGACCACGAGCGGGCTCATCCACCACCTGGTGCCGAGCGTGTTACGCCGGTTCCGCGCCGGTCATCCGAACGTGAGCTTCCGGATCGAGATGACCGGCCCGCGCCATGCGAGCCAGCGCGTCCGGCAGGGATCGGTGGACGTGGCGGTCACTTTCACCCTGGCCGACGAGCCGGGCGTCGAGGTGAATTTCACGGCACCGGCCGAAACCCGGGCCGTGATGAGTCCCGGGCACCCCTTGGCGGCGCGGTCGTCGGTTTCGATCAGGGAGGTCGCCCGATATCCGCTCGCCCTGCTGCCGCACGGAAATACCAACCGGATTCTGTTCGAGGCATTCTGCCAGCGAAATGAAATACACGTCATGCCGAGCCTCGAATGCGACAGTCCGGCGGGAACGCTCGAATACCTCCAAGACAGCGACACGATAGCGCTGCTTTCGGAGATAGCCGTGCTCAAGGACCTTTCCGCGGGCACGGTGGTGGCCGTCAGCCTGGACGAACCGGATCTCGGCTCCCGGTCCCTGCAGGTCCAGACCCGGCAGGCACACGAGCTCGACCCGGTCACCCGGGAATTCGTCGGCTTCCTGTCCGGTCAGCTCGCTTCTCTGTCCCCCACGGCAAGCTGATCTTGCGGTACAAAGGAGCGGATACCAGCCAGGGAAAGGATCTCCCGCCATGAGCCGTTTTGCCGACCAAGTGGTTGTGGTCACCGGAGGCGGGTCGGGCATCGGCGCCGGGATCGCGCACCGGTTCGCGGCCGAGGGCGCGACCGTGGTCATCGCCGGGCGGACGCAGGAGAAGCTGGACAAGGTCGTGGCGGGCAACCCGGCCATCCGCGCCCACGTCGCCGACCTCACCGTGCCGGACGAGATCAACGCCCTGATCGCCTCCGTCGTCGACGAGCTGGGGCGCCTCGACGTCCTGGTCAACAACGCGGGAGTGCCGTCGCTCGGCACGGTGGAAGCCGTCACCCCCGACCAGTGGCGCGCGGCGATGGCGATCAACCTCGACGCCGTCTACCACACGAGCCGGGCGTCGATGCCGCATCTGCGCGAGCGCAAGGGATGCATCGTCAACATCGGCTCGATGGGCGGCCTTGGCGCCGACTACGGCATGGTCGCCTACAACACGGCCAAGGGCGGGCTGGTGAACCTCACCCGGGCGATGGCGGCGGACCACGCCCCCGATGTCCGGGTCAACGCCGTCCACCCCGGCTTCATCCGCGACACCGGGATAACCGGGGGCGTCACCCCCGACATGCCGATCATGCAGGCCTATGTGCAACGCATCCCGTTCGGCCGCGTCGGCGAAATCGACGAGGTCGCCGGAGTGGTCGCCTTCCTCGCCGGCGAGGACGCGCGTTACCTGACCGGCTTGCAGATCCCGGTCGACGGCGGCCTCGACGCCACGAACGGCCAGCCCCGCCTCTTCTTCTGACCAACGGGCCGGCCTATCCCGCCGCGAGCACGGCTTCGAGGCCGGACGCCTGTGTGCGCCAGTCCGTCACGTTCGGTGTGGTCCCGGCCCAGCGCTGGCCGATGCGGTTCTGCGCGTCCCGATCACCCGCCCAGAGCGTGTCGGCCTGCTTCTGGGCGAAGGCGCGGTAGGTGGCCGAGCCGGTCGCATTCGCCAGATCGCCGAAGTAGCGCATGAAAACACCCTTGAACTGTTTCTGGTTGTCGTCGCAGGAGTTCGTGCCGGTGTCGCAGGATTCGACGAGCACCCCACCGGAGGTGAGCCCGCTCATCGCCGCGTCGCCCAGCCGCCGAGCGGCGTCCAAATAGGACGTTTCGCCGGTGGCGCGCCACAGCTCGACCAGGCCGCCGATGCCGAGCCCCTGGTTGTACGTCCAGACGGTCTGGCCGTTGTTCGCACACGAACCGGTCAGGCCGTCGTTCACCAGGCCCGAAGCGTTGATCAGCCCGCTGTTCAGATACCAGTCCCCGGCGGTCTTCGCGCGCTGCCCCCATACCGTGTCCCCGGCGACCCGCAGGTGCAGGGACGCGGCCAGCCGCAGGTACAGCCCGCTGGAGACGGCGTTTTTGTACGTCCGCTCGCGGTCCCACCACACCCCGCCGCCGCAGGTCCCGGTGTCCCAGAACCCGTAGACGTAGTCCGCGATCGTCGTCGCCTCGGTGAGGTAACGCGCGTCGTGGGTGCGGTCGTAGGCGGCGATCCAGGCCAGGCCCCACCACTCGGTGTCGTCGATCGCGCGGCTGATGAAGTGGCCGTCGATCGGGTCGGAACTCCTTGCCCCGGCGGGGAAAGCGACCCGGTTGACGTCGAAGGTCCGGGCCAGTTCGGCGTCGTGGCCGCCCGCGTCCGCCATCGCCGTGACCGCGACGGCCGAGTTCCACCAGCTCGACGGCCACCACGCGGTGTAGGGCTCGTAGGACCACATCAGCGCGTCGGCCGCGCCGGCCGCCCGGGTTGTCGCCGGACGCGCCCAGGCCGTGCAGCTGCCCTGGTCGTGGGTGGCTTCCCGGCCGCACGCGCGCACGGATCCGCCGTACAGCCGACCGCGTGGGTCCCTCGTGGCGAACGCCGTGGTCTGCGTGCCGGTCGCGCCGGATGGCACACTGGTGCGGCCCAGCGACGAGCCGTCCGGCCAGCTCGCCCCGGCGTCCCAGGACCGGTCGAGCCAGATCTCGTCACCGGCGCCGCCCGCCTCGATCCCGGCCCACGCCAGGCCGCTGCCGTCGAAGTGCAGCCGGACGGTGCGGCCGAAAATGGTCGTCGGCGCCACCGGCTGGCTGTCCCCGGCACCCGGCGCGGTCCCGTCACACGCGGTGTCGCAGACGGCCGGGTAGATCCACGCGGTGCAGTCGACCCCCTGCGCGTCCCCGCAGGCCCGGACCAGGCCGCGGCGGTGGTTCGCCGGATCGGTGAGGTTGTACATCAGTGTGCGGGTGCCGGTCCACGAGCCGGGGACGGTCGCCTTGCCGAGCAGGCCGTCCCAGGTCGCGCCGCCGTCCCACGACCGGTCGAGCCAGACCGCGTCGCCCGGGACGGCGGTGTCGATACTCGCCCACGCCATGTCGTCCGGGTCGGAGGCGTGCAGCCGCAGGACGCGGCCGTTGATCACCTTGTCGGGCAGGGGAAAGCTCTCCCGCGCGGCCTGTGACGGATCAAGCGTGTCGCAGGACGTCACGCACACCGCGGCCGCCGCCGCGGCGGGCATCGGGGTCAGGGAACCGAGGACGAGCAGGAGCACGAGCAATGTCCGCATCGACATCCCTCTCCACGCGCCGGAGTTCCGCTCAGGATAGGAAACCCGCGGCCCGCGTTGAAGGAATCCGCCCGGTTCTGGCTCGTTCCGGACAAGGGTTCACACACTTGCCCCAATTTGCAGCACGGTCTTGCCGCGCAGCCCGGTGACCTCGACCTGGCCGGCGAGGGCTCGTGGCGCCTCTTCGAGCGGGAGCGTCGCGCCGATGACGGGCCGGATCGTGCCCGCCGTGACCAGCTCGGCGAGTTCGGCGAGCAGCTCGGGTTTGCGCTCCAGCTCGTAGTTCGCGGTGCGGATGCGCTCGTCGGCGAGGAGCGGCTCGTCAAGACCGTAGGCGATCGAGAACAGTGCGCCGCCGTCCTTCACCGCACCGGCCACGCTCCGGGTGATGGAGCGGTCGCCAACGGCGTCGAGGACCGCGTCGACGCTCCCGCCCAGCGCGTCGCCAAGGGGTTTCCCGCCACGGACGGCGATCTCGGCGGCACCGAGTTCTCGCACCGGCTCGGCGAGCTGGGCGGACGCCGTCGCGATGACGTGGATCCCGCGGGCCGCGGCGGCCTGCACGGCGAAGGTGCCGACGCCGCCGGTCCCGCCGATGACCAGCAGTGTGCCGCCCTCGGGTACCTGCAGGCGGTCGAGCACGCCGAGCGCGGTCATGCCCGCGGTCGGCAGCGCGGCGGCCAGGTGGCTGGGCACCGCGCCGGGGATGGCCATCAGCGCGCCGAACGCGGGTGCCGCCGCGACGACGCAGACCTCCGCGAAAGTGCCGGACTGCAGCGGCCGTCCCCAGAACTGCCCGAAAACCCGGTCCCCCACCCGGAATTCCGTGACGCCGGCACCGAGCGCGGTCACGGTGCCGGCCCCGTCCATGCCGAGCGTGAGCGGGAACCGGTACTCCCCGACCGCCGCCAGCCCGCCGGCGGCGATGACCACGTCCAGCGGGTTGGTCGACGCCGCGTCGACGGCGATCTGCACCTCGCCGGGACCGGGCTCGGGGACGGGCCGCTCCATCAGCCCCGGGGTATCGCCGAAACGCTCGATGCCGATCGCTCGCATGCTCTTCTCTCCGTTCCGCCGCAGGGTCTTCCGCCCGGCGACCCCACCAGCCTGCGGTCACGGCGTGGCCCGGGGAATGATCAATCCGGCACCGACTAGGAACAAAAAGGCATCAATCACGCTGCCGGACAGGTAATAATGGCGGGATGACAGCGGAGTCCCGGCCCTTGCGCTACTTCGTCGCGGTCGCGGAGGAACGCAGCTTCACGCGCGCCGCGGCCCGGCTCGGTATCGCCGGCCCCGCGCTGTCCCGCGCTATCCGCAACCTCGAGACCGAACTCGGCGTGCGCCTGTTCGAGCGCTCCACGCGCGTGGTGGAGCTGACCGAGCCCGGCACGGTCCTGCTGACTCATGCGCGGCCCGCCCTCGAAGCCCTCGACGCGGCCGCCCGCCGTGCCGTGCGGGCCTCGGCGCCACATCGCAGCCTGCTGCTCGCCGTGAAAGCGGACAACGACGGCGGCCTGCTGGAAGACATCCTCGCCGCGACGGCCGCGGAGCCCGACGCAGAGCCTGTCGCCGTGCGGCTGTGCAGTTGGCGGGAGCACACGCAACTGCTGCGGGCGGGCGAAGCCGATGCCGCGCTGATGTTCGAGCCTTACGACCCGGCCGGCATCGACGCGGACGTCGTCGCCGTCGAGCCGCGCGTGGTGGCGCTGCCCGCCGGTCACGCCCTTGCCGGAGCGTCCCGGGTGCGGCTGGCCGACCTCGGCCTCGCCCCCGAAGACCTCGGCGAACGGGCGGAGCGGGACATCGGCGCGCTGGGCGTGCGCGACCTCGCGCAACTGCTCGCGCTCGTCGGCCTCGGCACGACGACAACCGTGCTGCCGAGGTCGGTCGCGGCCCGGTATCCCCGGGAGGCGGTGGTTTACGTGCCCCTCGAAGACTGCCCGCCCGCCGCGCTGGTCATCGCCTGGCCGGAACGCTCCCGCAGCCGCGGCGTGGCCGCGCTGGTGCGCGCGGCCGCCGCCGTCGCCGAATCGCGGGGCATGAGCGCGGACGTCGAGGCGCCACAACGGATCCCTGGACGGTGACCGCCGGGTCAGCTTTCCGGGAACGCGCCCGTGAGTGCGGGCGCGGAGAGGGCGCGCAGGTCGTCGAAAGCCCGAGCGAGGTACACGTCCAAGGACCGTGAGGGGTCGTCGATCCAGGCTTGGGCGGCTTGGTGGTAGGTGGCCCAGCCGGTGTGGGCGGCCAGGCCGGCCAGCCGATCGGCGACGCCGCGCTGCCGCAGCGCCTCGGCCAGCGCTTCGGCGAGCGACTCGGCCTTGGCCAGATTGCGTTCGCGCAGCGCCGGTGTCGCGGCGATGATGGCCAAGCGCGGCTCGGAAAACGGGCGGTTGCGCTCGAGGATCCGTCCGGCCTGCCGGAAGGCGCGGACCAGCATTTCGAACGGCGGCAAGCCATCCGGAGCTTCGGCCACTGCTTCCGTCATCGTCGTGCGAAGCTCGGCTTCGCTGCCGAAGAGGACTTCGCGCTTGTCCGGGAAGTGCCGGAAGAACGTGCGCTCGTTGACACCGGCCCGTGCGGCGATCTCAGCCGTGGTGGTCTGGTCGAAACCGTGTTCCCGGTACAACTCCATCGCCGCCTCTTGAAGGCGGCGGCGCGCGTCTGCTCCGCTCCGTGGCACCCCCTGACACTACCCGCACGGGCATCGCGTAGTGCCAGTGACTGGCATCACGTTGCGCCAGTCACTGGCGCTACGCGTAGAGTCAGCGACTGGCGCTACTTAGTGCCATTCACTGGCGTTAACGGGGAGAGTTTCCATGCACGTTTTTGTCACCGGTGGTTCCGGCCAGACCGGCCCCGCCATCGTCGCCGGGCTCGTCGCGGCCGGCCACACCGTCACCGGCCTGGCGCGCTCGGACGCCGCCGCCTCCCGGCTGGAGTCGCTGGGCGCCACCCCGCACCGCGGTTCCGTGGAAGACCTCGACAGCCTGCGCCGCGGCGCCGAAGCCGCCGACGGCGTCGTGCACATGGCCTACGGCGGCGACTACGCCGATCCGGACGCGCTCATCCGCCGCGACTGCGCCGCGATCGAGGCAATCGGGCAGGCGCTCGCCGGGTCCGGCAGGCCGTTTGTCGTCACGTCGGGCACGTTGGTGACGAGGGCGGGCCGGGTCAGCACCGAGCAGGACGCGCCGGATTCCGATTCGGTCGCCGCCTTCCGGATCCGGAGCGAGCAGGTCTGTCTCGGCTTGGCCGATCGGGGGATCCGATCCAGCGTCGTGCGGCTCGCGCCGACCGTGCACGGCCCGGGCGACTACGGGTTCGTCCCGGCGCTCATCGCCGGCGCGCGCCGGGCGGGCGTCTCGGCCTACATCGGTGACGGCGCCAATCGCTGGCCCGCCATCCACCGCTTCGACGCCGCCAGCCTTTTCCGGCTGGCACTGGAGAAGGCTCCCGCCGGGAGCGTGCTGCACGGCGCCGGGGAGGGCGCCGTCACGATCAAGAGCGTCGCGGAGCAGATCGGGCGGATCCTCGATCTCCCCACCGTTTCGCTGACCCTCGAGCAGGCCGCCGAGCATCTCGGAAACCCGTTCCTGGCCAAGTACTTCTCCCTCGACGTGCCTGTCTCCAGCGAGCACACCCAGTCGCTGCTGGGCTGGACGCCGGAGCACGCGACGTTGCTGGAGGACCTCAGGACCGGCGACTACTTCACCCCGGAGGCCAGCCGCCGCGCCGAGGAGATCTGGTTGCGGCCGCACACCCAGAGCTGACGCGCACACCCGAAAGAAAGGTCAGTCATGCCCATCAACCTGCGCCCGGCCATCGACTGGGACAAGTACCGGACCCTCACCCTCGAACGGCGCGACAACGGGGTCTTGCTGATCACGATCGCCGAGCCCGACGGAGCCCCGGCCCCCACCCTCACCCGCCGCCACACCGAAATCAGCCATATCTGGCGCGATTTCGCGGACGACCCCGATCTGCGGGTCGCGGTCATCACCGGCCGCGGCGACAAGTTCTGGACGGTCGAGGGAACCGACGGCATCGACGAGATGCTGGCGAACCCCGGCAACTACGACAACACCGTCAACCTCATCCGGGAAGGCCTGACCAACGCGCACGGCATCGTCGATTGCGACAAGCCGATCGTCTCCGCCATCAACGGGGAGGCCATGGGATCGGGACTCGCGACCGCCCTGCTCGCGGACATCAGCGTCGCCTCGACCGAGGCGCGCCTGATCGACGGGCATCTCCGGCAGGGGATCGCCGCGGGCGACCACTCGGTGCTGATCTGGCCCCTGCTGTGCGGGCTGGCCAAGGCCAAGCTGTACCTGCTCGCCTCGGAAGAACTCACGGGTGAAACCGCCGAGCGCCTCGGCCTGGTGAGCCTCGCGGTCCCGCCCGGCGAGGTGCTCGAAACCGCGCTCGCCATCGCCGGGCGGATGGCGGCCGGACCACAGCATGCCTTGCGCTGGACCAAACGCTCGCTCAACCACTGGCTGCGGACCGCCACCCCGGCGTTCGAGGCGTCGATCGCGTTCGAGGCGATGAGCTTCTTCGGACCGGATCTCGTCGAAGCGCTCCAGGCACAGCTCGAAAACCGCGCACCGGATTTCGCCAAACCGCGGCCCTGGTAACGGAGCCGGGTCGGGCGTCATCCACTAACTGCGGCAGCCGCTTCCGGAGTGCTCGGCCGGTCTTCGAAGCGAACCGTCGTCTGGGTGCGCCGAGCGTGTTCGGCGGCCCAGACGACGCGGTGGCTGTCGAGGGATTCACGCGGGCCCGAACGGATGTGGCCGGTGTCCCCGGTGGCGACTGCGGTGAGGAACGCGGCGATCGCGGCGCGGTCGCCGTCACCGTGGTCTGCGATGCCATGGCCAGTAAGGGTTTCCCCGTCATGACCGGTGACGTCGATGGTGGTCGCGGTGACGGCCGGATGGCCGCGGAAGTCGTGCAGGATCACCTGCCGGCCGTCGCATTCGATGCTGCCATGGGTGCCCGAGATCCTGGTGACGCGGTTGCTCATCTCGGTGAACGCGGTGACCGTGTGGGTGGCGGTCACGCCGTTGCCGTACTCGAGCGCGACGACCTGGTGGTCAACGACGTCGTTGTCGCAGGCGTAAACACAGCGGCCGTACGGCCCGGTTGCGAGCGCTTCGGTGAGCGCTTCCTCGGTCGCGGTCGGCGTGACCGCGCTCAGCGGCCAGTTTTCCCGGTCACGGTGGCCGAAACAGGAGCGGTACAGGCGGGGCGCCGAGAACGGGCAGTCGGCTTCGACCGCGCAGTCCAGGCATCGGTCGGCCGCGCCGGCCGGCTGGTTGTCCTTCGTGAAATGGCTCAGCCCGCCGAAGGAGGCGATGCGCACCGGCTGGGCCTCGATCAGGTAAGCCAGCCAGTCCAGGTCATGGCAGCACTTGGCCATCAGCAGCGAGCTGGACTCGTCCTCGCGACGCCAGCTGCCGCGCACGTAGGAATGGGCGAAGTGCCAGGCCCCCACGGGTTCCAGATGCTGCACGTTGACGATGCGGCCGATCCGTCCCTCTCTCACGAGCCGTTTGACGAGGTCGGTGTAGGGCATGTACCGAAGCGGGTGCAGCACGGCGAAAATCACGCCGGCGCGTTCCACCGCGGCGATCATGCGCGCGGCGTCCGGTTCGGCCGGGGCCATCGGCTTCTCGCACAGGATGTGCAGTCCGAGTTCGGCGAACCGCACACACGGCTCGGCGTGCTCGGCGTCCTGGGTGGTGATGAGCACCGCGTCGGCCAGGCCCGCGGCGTGCCCGGCGAGGTCGCGCCAGTCGGTGAAACAGGCCTCGGGCGGCAGATCGTGCTCGGCGGCCAGTCGCTCCCGCCGCCGGTCGTCCGGCTCCGCGACGGCGGTGATCACCCCTCCGCTGCGGCGAATGCGGTTGCTGTGGTCGTGGCCACGCACTCCCGCGCCGAGTACCGCGACCCGGACCGGTCCGGCAGTCATGACCGCCTCCTTGGTGACGCGCTGGGCAATTGCGGCCGGGCGTCGTCGAGCAGGTGCTCGAACGCCTGCCGCCGGGCGCTTTCGGCCGCGCCGAGCAGAACGGGGCGGCGGCCGAGGGTGGACAGCCGCAGGTCGGGTTCGACCATGCCGCGGCAGGCTTGTTTGAACCGTTCGGCCAGCGGGCCGCCGATCGTCGCCCCGGCCAGGGAAAGCGCGCCGCTCAGCACGATCAGCTCGGGGTCGATGGTCTGCACGACCTCGGCGCACGCGTCGCCGAGCAGCTCGGCGAGTTCGGCGACGTCGTCGACAGCCACCTGCTGCCCGGCCTCGGCCGACGCGAACAACGCGGGCACGTCGGCCTGGCGCCCGTACAGCCAGCTGCTCGCGCGTCCCCACCGGGAATCGCGGATGTTCGCCGCCTCACCGGCCTGGTGGTGCGCGCCCCGGTGCAGTTCGCCGCGGTGCACGATGCCGAGCCCGACGCGGCGGCCGGCGAAGACCACCACAACGTCCTCGGCGGAACCGGCGACGCCGAACCGCTGCTCGGCGAGCACGGCGAGATTGGCGTCGTTCTCCACGGTCACCGTCGCGGCGGGAAACCGGTCCCGGACCCACGCGCGGAGCCGGTCCCCGGTCCAGTCGCCGGAGCGGATGACCCAGCAGAGCATGATCACCCCGTCGGAGTCGACGATGCCCGGCGTGCCGACCGCGACCGCGCGCACCTGCTCCCGGCCGATCCCGGCGCCGGCCAGCGCCTGATCGGTCACGCGGGCCACGGCGGACAGCCGGACCTCCGCCGAATCGGACGGATCGACGGTGGCCTGCTCAGGCTCGGCCGCCCCGGCGTCCAGCCCGGCCTTCGGGCCCGCGAGGTCGTCGACCCTGGCTCGCACCGTGTGCGCGCCGACGTCGATCGCCAGCAGGTAGCCGAATTCGGGACGGAGCTGGTAAAGCACCGCCGGCCGCCCGCTGACCAGCGCCACCGGCTCGGACTTGCCGACCACGCCCTGCTCCACCAGCAGGTCGAGCGCACGCTCCACTGTGGACCGTGACAGCCCGGTCTCGCGCGCCAGCTCGGCGTTGGTGCGCGGCTCCCGGTCGTAGAGGACGTCGAGCACCGCCTCGGCGTTCCACCGCCCCAGGTCGGTCGTGGTGGTCAGGCGACGGCGTCCGGTGCTCACACCCTGCTCCCTTCGTTACGTTCAGACTTACGATAGGTCTGAACGTAACGGAGGTCAAGGCTGCTCACGCCGGGAGTCAAGCCGTGCGAGTGAACCCGCCGAAGTGCTCGGGCAGGACGGTCACGGGGACCCCGGCCCCCGCGGCCTCCTTGAGCATGTCGAGAATCGCCTCGGTGGGTTGCCCGTAGATGCGGATGTCGGTGGTTCCCTCGAGCGTCTCCTGGTACGACCGGTCGGACTTCTCGGCCAGCACACGCATGTGATGCTCGAACGAATCGGTGTCGGGGTGGATCTGGATGTACTCAACCTCGGTGCCGTCCGCGCTGCGGTATTCATGGAAGCCGATGGTGCGCGGCTCGTTGTCGTGGATGAACTGCACCCAGCCGGGCACCCGGTTCTTCTCGTCCGCGAGCTTGCCGTCACGAACCTTGTTGGTGGCGATGAAGATGAATGGGCCGGTCATGAGAACTCCTTGCGGTGAAACGTGAATGCGATGAACTGGATGCGATGACGCGGGGTCAGACGTCCCGCTGCAGTGGCTCCGAACCCGGCGCCGGGACCAGCGCGCTCCACAACGCGCTCGGCCGCCCGGCCGCGGCCTCCCGGAACTCCTCCCAGTACAGCTGCGGGCCGAGGATCCGTTTCGCGGTCGGAATGGCCGTCGAGTCCGGACCCGAGTAGTACCGGACGCGGGTGCCCTGCGGGTCGAGCACGGCCTGGTAGATCACGTCCGCGGTGACCGTCGGCGAGGACCCGGTCATCGGCGTGGCCGAGAAGAACGACTCGATGCCGGCCTGGTAGTCCTCGGCGACGTCGGTGGCCGCGTCGATCTTGGTGAAGATCCTGGTCGCGTGCTGGCCGGGCATGATGGACCGCACGACAACGCCGAACTCGGCCATCTCCATGCTCAGGCCCTCGCTGAGCGTGGCAACGGCCGCCTTGGAGGCGGCGTAGACCGCGCTGTACGGATATCCCTGCTCGGCGGTCAGCGACGAGATGTTGACGATCACGCCCGACCGCTGGCTGCGGAAGAACGGCAGAAACGCCTTGGTGACCGCGACCAGGCCGAAGACGTTGGTCTGGAACTGCCGGTGCACCTGGGCCATGCTCGTGGACTCCACCGGCCCCATCTGGTAATAGCCGGCGTTGTTGACCAGCGCGTCCACGCGGCCGAATTGCTGTACGGCCTGCTGCGCGAAGTCCGGGATGGCCTGCTCGTCGTCAACGTCGAGCAGGAGGGTCTTCACCTGCGGATGTCCTTCGTGCACCGCCAGGTCCGCCGTTTTGCGCACCGTGGCGACCACGTTCCAGCCCGCGGTGGCGAACTTGTCCACAGTGGCCTTGCCCAGCCCCGTCGCCGTGCCGGTCACCACGATCACCTTGCTCATGGGTCGCCCCCTTCTCTCATGTATGGGTCCAGTGGACCCTTAAACCCACAATAGCAGCCCACTGGACGCATAATAAGAGTCCGGCGGACTGATATCGTGGATGTGGCCCATCAGACAGTCGGAGAGGAGACGCCGTGGCGTCCGCACCTGAACCCGCGAACTTTCAGCGGGCCCGCAGGCCGGAGCAACGCGAGGTCCGTCGTCAGGCGATCCTCGATGCGGCACAAGAGCTTCTGGCACAACAGCCGGCGTCGGAAATCAGCCTGCGCGAGATCGCCCGGCAGCTGGGCGGTTCGAAGTCCGGGATCGTGCGGTACTACGAGACCCGCGAAGCGCTCTTCCTGGAGCTGCTGCACCGCGCCCGGCACGAGTGGCTCGACGAGCTGGAACGCCGGCTTCCCGCGCCCCGGCCCGTACCGTCCGATGTGGACGCGCTGGTGACCCGGATCGCCGACACGTGGGCCGGGTCATTGGCCGAACACCGGGTGTTGTGCGAGCTGTGGAGCATGCTGGCCGCGGTCCTGGAGCGCAACGTGTCGCCGGCGGTCATCCGCGACTTCAAACTCGGCAACCGCGAGCACCTGCTCCGCCTCGCCCACCTGATCGCCGAGCGCTTGCCCGGCCTCGACGACGCGGCCGCCCTCGAACTCGTCAACACCTCGGTTGTGGTCACCGCCGGCCTCTGGCCGTTCGCGAACCCCGGCCCCGCCGTGGTCGAGGCGACCGATGATCCGCGCCTGACCTCCGCGCGCGTCGACTTCGCGGATACCTTCAGCCGCAGCCTGCGGGTACTGATCACCGGCCTGCTCCAGCTGGGCCCAGCCTGATCCCACGGGCGGTGGCCGTCAAGGACTCCTTACCTACCTTCAAGGTAGGCAAGGAGTCCTTGACGGCTAACGAGAACCGGGATCGGCACCGCCCGCGGTCACAGCCTTGAGTTCGTCCAGGGATTCCCGCAGCAGCAACGACAATTCGCGTTCCTCGCCGTCGGCGATCCAACGCGCGAAGGCGACTTTGAAGACGGCGACCCCCGCCTCGGCGGCCAGGCTCGCGGCCGGCTCCGCGACACCGTGCTGACGCAGGGTGTCGGCGAGCGCGGCCGCGTTCGCGGCGAGCTTGATCAGGTCGCTCCCGAAGCTCGGCGTTCGCCATGATCACGGCATGCCGAGCCCGCACGAAGTCGCGCTGGGGAGCGAGCATCTCGGAGATCGCGGCAAGGCCCGCCCCCAACGCGTCGATCGGCGCCGCGGACTCGGCCGCTTCGGCGACCACTCGGACGAACAGCTCCTGAAACTCGCCGGAGGTGGCGAACAGCACCTCGCGCTTGTCGGCGTAGTGACGGAAGAAGGCCCGCTCCGTGAGCCCGGCGCTACTGGCGATCTCCGCCACGGTCGTCTGCTCGTACCCGCGCTCGCTGTAGAGCGCCAGCGCCGCTGCCTCCAGGCGCTCGCGCGCGTTCGGCTCCCATCTGGCCATGCGCAGATCGTCCGTGATGACAGCCACGACATCGACAGCAAGGTTTCTCATGCGCATCTTCGTGACCGGCGCGTCCGGCTTCATCGGCTCCGCCGTCGTTCCCGAGCTCTTGGACGCGGGGCACCAGGTCGTCGGGCTCGCCCGGTCGGACAGCTCCGCCGCCGCGCTCACCGCCGCCGGCGTCGAGGTCGTCCGCGGCAGCATCGACGTCCTGCGGGACGCGGCCGGGCTCCGTCGAGGCCGATCGCCGTGCTGCGGACACCTTCGGTGACGCACTCGCAGGCACCGGCCGCCCGTTCGTCCTCGCTTCCGGCCTGATCGGCCTCCCGACCTGCCACGGCGAGGGAGACCCCGCCTGGGTGGCGGGCTTGATCGCCACGGCTCGCGCCAAGGGCGTCTCCAGCTACGTCGGCGACGGCGCCCGGCACTGGCCGGCAGTCCGCCGCCTCGACCTCGCCCGGGTGTTCCGCCTGGCCGTCGAGAAGGCACCGGCCGGATCGGTGCTGCACGGCATCGCGGAAGAGGGCGTCGCGATGCGCGGCATCGCCGAGGTGATCGGCCGCCACCTCGACGTGCCGGTGACCTCCGTGCCTCCCGAGCCCCAGCCCGAGCACCCCACCTGGCAAGCCGCCTACGCCACCTTCGACATGGTGGTGTCGAGCGCCCTGACCCGCGAACTGCCGGGCTGGCAACCGATCCACCCCGGCCTCCTCGAAGACCTCGGCCAGGGCCACTACTTCGCCGCCCCCGTCACCGCCTGACCCGGCCGCTCAGGCATACATCCGGCGCAGGGCGTCCATCCCGCTCTTCAGAACCTCCTGATCGGAGGCGTGCGCCAGCTCGTGGGCGGGGCGTCCGGCGTTGAAGCCGATCAGGAACGGCTTCCCGAAGACCTTGTGGCCGTTGACCCACCAATCCCAGCGCCCCGGATGGTCGTGATCGAAGTACTCGATGACATCGGCGTCGCGGTCCCAGAACACCTCGGGGAATTCCAGCCACAGCTTGTCCATCAGCCCGGCACCCACGGCGTCGATCGCCTGCTGCTTGGCCGGGGGCAGCGGCGGGTCGAAGGTGATCGACTTGGCTTTGAGCACCCCGATCGGGACCGTGACCACGACGTGGCCCGCCTGGACGGTCTCCCCGGAAGCGAGGGTGAGCGTGACGCCGTCCGGGCGGTGCGCCACGGTGGTCACGACCGCGCCGGTGCGGACGGCGACGTTGCCGCGCAGGTGGGCCAGCAGCTTGTCGTAGCCGTCCGGCAGCAGCAGGTCGTTGCCCCGCATGGGGCGGCCTTCTTCGTCGGCGCTGACCGCGATCTGGTCGATGTCGGCCGCGTATTCCTGCGAATAGACCACGTTGGCCGCGTAGCTCAGGTCCGGCGTCAGCGGGTTGGGGAACACCGACGACATCGGGGTGGCGTCCGGATTCTCGACCGTGGCCAGCTTTTCCTGATAGCGGGCCAGCTCCTTGAACGCGGCCTCGTCGCGCCCGGCGACGTTGTCGTCGTCCCAGTTGTAGCGACGCCCGCCGGTCGCGTCCAGCAGGTCGGTCATCGGATTGCGCCGGTAGCCGTGGATCCAGCCCGCGCCCATCTCGGCGGGCGTTTCGCCGAGACGGGCGGTCCAGGTCCGGCCACCCACGCGGTCGCGGCCTTCCAGCACGGTCACGGCCACACCGCGGTCGGCCAGCGCGCGGGCGCAGGCGATCCCGGAGAACCCGGACCCGACGACCACAACGGAATCCCCCGCGCCGGCGGTGATCTCGCGCGCGGCGCGCTGGCCGCTCTCCAACGCGCCATGTGTGGTGGCCGGCGCTTCCGCGGAGGTGGCCTCGCCGGCGAAGTGCAGCCGGCCGACGGGTTCGGCCAGCAGCGGGCGCACCCGCGTGCCCAGCTCGTTCGGCGCGAGGTACGAGTAGGAGCACAACGCGAACGGGTCGGTCGACCACGACGTCCTCAGGAACCGGACCGGATCGGGAATCGCCCCGCCTCGCGGCGGCACGTTCCCCGCGCTCGCCGAGCAGGCCGTCCCCGTGGTCCACAACGCCGCCAGCGCCAGACCGTTGGTCAGGATCCGCCGGCGGCTGTGCTCGCTCCCCATGCCGCTCACCCTCGCTTCTCGTTCGCGTCTCTACTGAGACAATATCATCTCAATTGACGTGATTATGTCCAGAGGTGGCCGACCTGACACAATCCTGCGTCTGACGAGACCGGCATCGAGGAGCTGAGCGTGCGGACGGACCGGACCGAGGTACTGACGGCGGTCGCGCCGATCCTGGCCAAGGACCGGTCGGCGTCCATGCAGGTCATCGCCGACCGCGCCGGGGTCAGCCGGGCCACGCTGACCCGGCTGTTCCCGACCAGGCAGGCCCTGATCGGCGCCGCGGCCGAGAAGATCCTCGACGACTGCGCCCGCGCGCTCGACCAGATCCCGGACAAGGCGTCCGCCGACGAAGCCTTCGGCGCGCTCGTCCGCGACCACGTGGCGTTCGCCCAGCTGTGGAACGTCGTCTACATCGAAGCCGACTCGCTCGGCGCACCCGGCCTGTCCGACCGCGCCGACACGGTCTTCGATCGCATCGTGGGCATCTTCGGCCGCGGCCAGCGGGACGGCTTCTTCCGCGAGGACCTGCCGGCGACCTGGCTTGCCGCCACCTTCTGCGGGCTGGCCGAAACCGCGTGGGAACTCGTCCTCGAAGAGTGGATGGGCGCGCGCCAGGCACCCGCCTTCCTCGAAACCATGCTGCTGCGCGGCGGCAAGGCCTGAACGGGGCCGGTCCCGGTTGATACCGGCAGGGCATCACAGGAACGGGAACAGGTCTTGGACCTGACGTGCCCAGCTCCGGCACAGTCGAAACCGGCAGGACGTCCGCCGTAGCGATTCCCTTTCCCGTTCGAGGAGACACCCATGCGTCATGACATCGAGTTCGACGCCGAAGGCGCTTTGCTGCGCGGCTGGTTCTACGAGGCCGAGGGGGTGAACGGCCCCGCTCCCTGCGTGGTCATGGCCCATGGCTGGACCTCGACGAAGCGCATGTTCCTCGACCGGTTCGCGGAGGTGTTCGCCGCCGCCGGGCTCTCCGTTCTCGTCTTCGACAACCGCGGCTGGGGCGAATCCGGGACAGCGCCGGGAAAACCGCGTCACGAGATCGACCCGTGGGAGCAGATCAGGGACTACCAGCACGCGATCACCTGCGCACAGAACCGATCCGAGGTCGATCCGGACCGGATCGGCGTGTGGGGCACGAGCTTCTCGGCCGCGCACGCGTACGTGGTCGCCGCCATCGACCGCCGGGTCAAGGCGGTCAGCGGGCAAGCGCCCTTCGTCAGCGGACGGGCGACGTACGCGAACCTCGTCCGGGTCGACAATCACGTCGTCGGCCCGGAGCAGTTCACCGCGGACCGCCGGGCCCGTGCCCTGGGTGAGCCGGCCGCGACCATACCGGTCATCGGCAACGACCCCGGCGAACTGGTCGGGCTGCCGACACCGGACTCCCACGAGTGGTTCACCCACGCGCGCAAGGAGCTCGACCCCGGCTGGCCGAACGAGGTGACGCTGCGCAGCCTGGACCTCATGTACGGCTACGAGCCGGCGAAGTACCTGCCCGGCATCACCCCGACCCCGCTGTTGATGATCGTCGGCAGCGAGGACGGGCTCACCGGCGGAAACCTGGCGGCCTCGGCCTACCGGACGGCGTCCGAGCCGAAGAAGATCGTGTTCCTGCCCGGTGGGCACTTCGACGCCTACACCGGCGCCGGTTTCACCACGGCTTCCCAGGCCGCCCGCGACTGGTTCCTGGAGCACCTCACCGCGCGATGACCGGTTCGGCTCCGTCCTGGCAGCACGTCGAGGATGCGGTAGGGTGACCACGTCGGCGCCTTCACCGGATCTGCCCGGTGACCCATCTTGGCTGCGGTGCTCCAGTTTCCGCCCGCATCGGCCGCGCTCCCCGCACATCAAAGCAGTGAGCACCTCGACGTCCCCAGCAAACGAACGGAGCAAAAACCCATGAGTACCACCAGAATCACCGACGGCAGCGAACGAGCGGTCCTCGAGAACACGCTCGATCGCAACCGCGAGGCCCTGATCGAGACCGCACGCGGCCTCTCCGAAGCCGACGCCCGCCGCCGGCTCGTCGCGTCACTGACCACACCGATCTCCTTGATCAAGCACGCCGCGGCCGCCGAACGGATCTGGTTCCAGCGATTCTGGGCGGGCCTCGACGAATCCGAATGCGACGGATACTCGAAGCGCGACGAGGGCACCTTCACCGTCACCGACGACGAGTCCTTGGCCGACGTGATCGCCGAGTTCGAACGCGCCAGCCGGCGATCGCGGGAGATCGCCGCCCGCTTCACCCTGGACGACACCAAGGACTTCCCCCGTGAAGGCATGGTCAGCATGCGATGGACCCTGCTCGCCATGATCCAGGAATTCGCCCGGCACGCCGGCCACGGCGACATCCTTCGCGAACAGATCACTGATGGCCCGGCCTCCTGACCGACGCCTCAGAAACGGTTCATGAGCTGGTCCCGGATCACCTCGTAGGAGGACGGGTCGATGCTGAAATCTCCGCGAAAGGAGTTGTCCATGGTCGCGATCAAGAAGATCACCACGCCGATCAGGGACGCGAATATCCCGGAGAACAGAACGTGGGAGGCGAGCTTGATCCCGGTGGGAGTGACGATGAGGAGCAGGTTGACCAGCGCGCCGAGGATGAGGGTCCACCACAATGCGCCGGGCAGGCTGGTGCTCACCGCGGTGAGGCGTTGCCGGTGGTACTCGACGAAACTGGAGAACTGGGTCAACGTCTCGTTGTGCAGCGCCACCTTGCCGGTCGACGGCGGATCGTAGGAGGACAGCAGGCCGTACATCGCGGTGATCCGGTCCACGCCACCGCCGGGTACCTCGCCGCGCTGCTGTTGCGGCCAGGCCTCGTTGACCACGTAATGCACGTACTCCTTGATATCGCCCTGCAGCTGGCCGCGCAGTGGTTGCGGATAGGAGGAAGCGTCACGGTAGAGCCCGCCGAGCGCGTTCGCCTCGTTGTCCACGATCTTCTGGTTGTCGCTGTAGGTGGTGTACGTCGCGACCGCGATCAATCCGAGCAAGAGGCCGTACAGTAGGCCTGCTCCGGCTGATACGAGGTCCACCATGTGATTGTGCCGTTCTTCGCTGCTCTCGCCGCCCTCGCGAGCCCACCGGATCATCACCGGCCGCAACATGAACAGAAACGCCCAGCACAGCCCGACCGAAACGGCGACGAGCAGGACGCAGAGCAGCCAGTTCGGCAGATCGTAAATCCAGAGGAACATGACTGTTCTTTTTACGCCTGACGTACCGCAGTTGGATACCGGCTGTCGGGGCGAACCCGGAACTCGAACCGGTGGCGCGAGCCCCGCACCGAACACCCTCCGTGTGTCCGGCGCGGGTGTTGTCAGGGTCTAAGAGGATCCTTACGGGCTCGTTGACTGAAGCAGGCGAACACGGCCAGCGCCGCGCTCGCGGCGAGGAGAACGATGATGGTGGGGTTCACAAAGGACGGCACCAGGTCGAAATTCGCGTTGCACCGCTTGCTCAGCGGGAAGTAGCTCTCCCCGGCGAAGGCCGGATCCCAGATCTCGCCGTGCTGCAGGCCGCAAGTCTCCTCGATGTCCCAGGCGAACATCTTCCAGCCGCCCCAGGCGTACACGACCGCCGCGGCGGCCAGGCCGCACACCGCGGCGTCAGCACACCAACGCACTCGTTTGGTGAAGCTTCGCCTGCGGAAGCAGGCAACGCACACGGCGACCAGCGCCCCCATCAGCAGCACAACCGGAATGACGAACAAATTCGGCCCTTTCCCCCACGCCCCGCCGCTACCGTCCCCATACTCAATAGGCGGTTCCGAAGCTTACCTATGATTCGTCGGAAATGCCGCTCATCGGCCGTTTTGTAATGATCCTCAGAGCCAGCCGGCTTCTTGCGCGACGCGGATGGCTTCGACTCTGTTGCGGGCGCCGAGTTTGTGCAGGATGCGGGTCATGTGGTTGCGGGCGGTGCCGACGGCCATGTGCAGTTCGCGGCTGATGTCCTTGGCGGTCTTCCCGGCGGCGACCCGGTGCAGCACGGCCTGTTCGCGTTCGGTCAGCGGGTTGCGCCCGCCTCGCATGGCCGTGGCCAGCAGCGTCGGTGAGATCACCAGGCCGCCTTGGTCGACCTGGCGGATCGCGCTGATCAGGGTGTCGACGGAGACGCCCTTGGGCAGGAATCCCCGCACCCCGGCGTCCAGCGCCTCGCGGACCACCCCGGGCCGGTCGAGCGCGCTGAGCACCAGGATCCGGGTGTCCGCGGCGGTGAGCTTGATCTGCCTGGCCAAGGTCAGCCCGTCGACGCCGGGGAGGTCGATGTCGAGCACCACGACGTCCGGGGTGCGGCTCCGCAACAGGGTGAGGACCTCGTCGCCGCGTTCGGCCTCGCCGACGACGTCGAGGTCGTCCTCCAGCGCGAGCAGCGCGGTCAACGCGTCGCGCAGCACCCGCATGTCCTCGGCCACCAGGACCCTGATCGGCTGCCGGGTCATCGGTGTTGCCCGTCGGGTATCTCGACCGCGAGCCGGAACCGGCCGCCGGCGGCCGGTCCGAACCGGACGGTCCCGCCGAGCTTGGTCACCCGCTCGGTGATGCCGGTGAGGCCGCAGCCCGCTTCCCGGGCCCGGTCGCGGACGCCGTCGTTCTCGACCAGCAGCCGGAAGACCCCGTCCCGGAGTTCGGCGTTGAGCACGCAGGTGCGCGCGGAGCTGTGCTTGAGCACGTTCGTGATCCCTTCGCGCAGTGCCCACGCCGCGGCCCGCGCGGTCGGTTCGGCCGGGTCCGCGCCGGCGCTCACCCGGCACCGCACGCCCGCCGACTCCAGCAGCGCGGTCCCGGTGGTCAGCTCGTCCTCGAAGACCGGCTGCCAGGAACCGCGGGCGACCCGGCGGACGTCGGCCAGGGACTCCTCGGTCATCTGCTGGACGGCTCGCAGCTCCCCGGCGGCCCGGCCGGGCGCGGCCGTCATCAGCCGGGCGGCGAGTTCGGCGCGCAGGCCGATCGCGGTGAGCTGCTGGCCGAGGGTGTCGTGCAGGTCCCGGGAGACCCTCGTGCGTTCCTGGACCACGGCGAAGCCGGCCAGCTGGTCCTGCGCCCGGCGCAGGGCGATGGCGAACTCCCCCATCCGCACGACCGTGTAGATCACGGCGCCGATCATCAGGTTGTGCAGCAGCAGCCCCAGCATCGACAACCACGGCAGCTGCCAGTTCAGCACGACGCCCACGGCGATGGTGACGCCGGCCAGCGGCCAGGAGTACGGCGCGGGCACCGTGACCAGGATCGTGCAGCCGAGCAAGAGCATCAGGATCGTGGTGCCGACCCCGTGTTGCGAGGCGACGGTGACGGCGAGCTGGACCGCGAGCACCGCCACGGTCCACCGCCACGACGGCAGGCCCCGGCGCAGACGTCGCAGCGATGCCCAGACCAGGATCACCAGCGGGATCACCAGGAACGGCAGGATGTGGGTGACGGGGTCGAGATGGGCCGCCAGCTCGGGAGATTCCTGGCGCAGTGAGAACCGCCACGCCAGCAGGCTCAGCGGAAAACCGACCTCGACGGCGGCCACGAAGTAGCCGGCCCGTTCGACAGTCCGCAAATACCCGCCCCTCCTGTGGATTTCATGACCGTCGATGAGGACTGACACCCACCGTCCCGCTGACGCCGATCCGCGATTTTGAGACCGACGGCACATCGGCGGAACCGGGAATGCCGCGGGATGTGCTACCCCGCTTTTCCCTCGCGCGCCGGAATCCGGCACGACCCCCTTTGCGGAGGGCAGCACATCCCGCAACAACGACCATTCTCACCAGCCCGGCCGGCCTCCGACAGTGCAAAACGTCACGGAAAGCTGCCCCTCGACGCCTCGGGCTGCCTAACGCTACCGAGACTGCGATTGCTGCTTGATGTCGTCCACGAACGCCGACACGCGGGTGTAGACGCCGGGCTTGCCCGCCTTCGCGCAACCGTCGCCGAACGAGATGATGCCGATGAGCGTGTCGCCCACCATCAGGGGGCCGCCCGAGTCGCCCTGGCAGGCGTCGGTGCCGCCCTGCGGGTACCCGGCGCAGGTCATGATGTCCGGGTTGTAGGTGCCGTAGCTCGACGCGCAGGAGTCGCCGACGATCGGGACCACGGCCTTGCGCAGGACATCCGAACGGGTGCCGCCCTCCTCGACCCGGCCCCAGCCCAGCACGGTCGCCTTGGTGCCCTTGCTGTACAGATCGCTGTCACTGTCATCGGCAAGCTTGGCCGGGCGATAAGGCAACTGGCCGCGCACGGTCAGCACCGCGAGGTCGTCGCCTTTGGTGTAGTCGGTGTAATTGGGGTTCACCCAGGCCTTCGTCACGCGAAACTCGGCACCGTCGTTCGTGCGTTTGTCCTCGCGCCCGGTCACGACCCTGGCCTCGGTGGCCTTCACGGCGAGCGCGCAGTGAGCCGCCGTCGCCACCGCCGAGGAACTGACGATCACCGCACCGCAGTACTGGCCACCTTCCTTGTCCACCAGGTACGCCGCGTAGGGGTAGTCGGCCAGCGACGCCTGGTTGCCGCCGATGATGCGCGGCTGGGCCACGGCCGTGCCCACCAATGCGGAAGTGAGTGCGGTGACCGCGAACAGCACGGCGGATACGGCCAAAACCGGGCGGCGGGACATGGTGGGCATGAGTTCCCCTCTTTTTGCGACGTAACGGAAAGCAGGAACGTCGAAGATAGGGCTCCGACGCGTGACACAAACCGACCCAGCCACTTTAAGCCACGACGAGGAACCTCGATGTCACCAAAACGGGTGCCTTCATCACTCCGGCTGTACCGACAACGGAAAACGTTCCTGGGGTCCCCAGCGGATTTCACGCGCTGCAGCCGGGGGTAGTTGTCCTTGTAGTACAGCGTGTGCCACGGCAAGCCCGAGGTGTTTTGTGCCGGATCGGCGAGGTCGGCGTACATCTCGCGGTAGAAACACCGGAGCCAGTCGAGGTTCGTTGTGTCCTGAGTGGACAATGGCGGCTCAGGCCAGGTCACCGAGTAGGTCACCTTGAAGATCGAGTCCCGTTGGGGAAGCGCGGTCGCGGCCGGATCCACGGCGTTGACCTCGCCGCCGTAGGCGCCCAGCCACCATCACCGGGCCGAACGTGAAATCGATGCCGCTGCGGGCCGTCACTGAACCGCTGAGGTCCGGGTCGATGAATGCTCCCGAGATGGTTTCCATGTGGTGGGCGATAGCCATTTCGGGAGCCTCGCGTACGGTCGGCACGAGCCGGACGATCGCCGGGCCGTCCAGATCGCGGAAGATGTTCTCGTGGGCGTTGACGAGTACAGACCGGGTCATGAGTTCCAGGCCGCGTGGGGTGCAGAGGCTCTGCCCGCGGGCCTGCCCGGTGGTGCCGCTGGTGGAGAACCGCTTGACCTGCCCCACTTCCGGGAAGAAGTACAGCAGGTCCGTCTTGAAGGCGGTATCCGGTATTCCGACCCGATCGCGGCACAGCCGCCGGCACCGGGCGACCGGCGGGCAGTTCACCCGCGCGAGTTCCTTCGGGCGTTCCGCGATGGAGTCCGTATCACCGGTGGCATCGGCGACCAGCCTCCCGATGTCGTCGTACCGTTCGCCGACGAACCGATCGCGATAACCGATCTTGGTCATCGAATCCCTCCTTCCGGTGGTCAAGTCGGCTCTTTGCACAGATCGAGCACGCTCGCGCGACTCCGTTGCCGGCAGGGCCGAGGTTACTTGTGAAGACCCGGAAAAGCGCGCAGTCATCCGCGAGATCCACGCGAGGCCAGCCGTGCGACACTCGAAGGCCCTGCAGCTCCACGGACTTTCCCGACGATCCTGCAGCAGCGACAGTGGCTGCAGGTCGAGTTCCTCGATTGAATCGTGCAGAGATGCAATCGGCGAAGTAGTTTCCTACCGTATCATGCTCTATTCTTCTTGTAATTCTCGCTCATGCCTGCATATCCCGGAACCGTTGTACTGATGTGGGCGGCTGTGCGCCTTGGCGCATCGGGTGGTGATCCGGACTTCGGCGCCGATGACGACCGGTCCGAGTGCCGGAGTTGCCGACCGTTGCCCAGCGAGCAGTGGCCGGGCGGCGTCACGGGCAGTAGTGCCTGCGTGCAGACCTGCCCGCAGAGCCGGATGATCGCCGCGGACGTGACCACCGGCGGTTTGCCTGACCATTCCCGGCCGGGGCCGGACTCCTGGACGCGTCGCCGGGCTTGGTGAGATGGGAAATGGTTTGCGTGGTCCCGATTCCGGCGAGTGGCAGACGCTGTGGCCCCCGCTTTCCGAGCCAGGAAAGACGCGGTCCGCGAATCCGTTTGATGCTCATGTCCGTACCTCGGCCGAAGCCGGGCGGGGCCCGCATTCGGCGGCTGTCAGCATGACCCGGAGACGAAGATCGGCCGCGGTGGCGAAGTAGCCTCGGACTATCCCCACCTTGACCCCGGCGACGGCCGCGACCTCGTCAAGGTCGGCATCCGATCGATTCTCGTAGACATCACGTGCTGTTTCCAGAATGTATGAGAGCATGACGCGTCCACCTCTCGGCGAAGTAGCCGGCAGATAATCTTGAAAACGATGAAGCGATACTTGCGTGAAAGCGCCGGTTTAAACCGCCGACGCTGGCGTCAGGTAAATGCCTACGACCACCTAGCCGAACGATAAGGTCGCGCCTTCGGCCACGTCAAGTGTTAAGTCGATCACCGCGTGCCACAACCGCTTCTCGTCGACACGCCTTGTTTCGGCCGGCCCCGAAGTCCGTGCCCGACGATCAGGAGCGCCGTCAACCTAACGCGGACGTGGCCCGGCCAGCACATCCGTCGGGCGAAGGGCCCGGGCAAACGGGGGCCCTTCACCCGCTCCGGTCAGTAAAAGGGGCAGACCCCGGCGCGATCAACGCAGCTCTGGGTCACTCTCTGTTAAATTCGCGGGCGAGTCCAGTGTCCGGGCCGGGATCCCGTTGTCGTGTGTGAGAAGGGCCGAGCGTGTCGAATCCGTTGGTTGCCGATAAGAAGGTTTCGACGTCGGCTATTTCGGGGATCTCGATTCTCGAGGCCGGCCAGGGCTGAAGGAGGGGATCGAATCCGGGGACTGGGCCTCGACCGCGATGGGGGCGGTCAGGGTCGACATGGAGGCGCTGGCGGTGGTGGCGGACCTGTTCGGCGCGATCCTGGCCGCGGGCGTGGGCTGGCTGATCGAGCACGTCGGGCCGTTGAAGGAGGCGCTGGACAAGCTGGCCGGCGACCCGAATCAGATCACCGCGCATGCGGGGTGCAGCATGGCCGTCACCGCGCACGACGGCCTGGTCGGCGGAACATCCCCGAGTGCGCGGGAAGCACACCTTCCGCGAGCACGTGGACACCGAATTCAGCGGATCATCCCCGCGGGCGCGGGGAGCACATGGGTTCTACCTCCGGTTGAGTGGGTGGAACTGGATCATCCCTGCGGGCGCGGGGAGCACACTTCTTGACCTGGGACTTTACGTGCCACCCTACCGGTTTGCTTCACTTTCCTCGCACTCACGGCGCATCCAACATTCATCGGGCAGGACCTCTGCCTCGTTGAAGTCACCAATGACCAGCCGCATCTACCGGCGCGTTCTCAGGTCGCACCACCGCCACGAGACTCCGCGACGTCACCGCGCCGACCCGAAGCTGCTTCCGCAGAGTCTCCGCAGAAATGGGTCGCCGGTACTGTCGCCAATGTTCAGCATCCGCCCGACGAGCGCGCTCCACGAGTTCCTCGTCAAGGCCCGCGGCCTCGCCAGTCGCTACTCCCACCCGCCCGTCTCCCTCCAGGCCTGCCAGTTCCGCTGCGTCCTGCCCCAAGCTGTCACACACCAGTTCCACAGACGAAGACCCGGGGCGGCGGCCCCGACCCTAGATCGGTGCTCGCGGCGCTCAACGCCCGAAGGAGGCCGGGGCCCGCTTCGCAAACCCCGATAAGCAGGAGTGGGCCGACCGATTCGAACGCGGCCTTCCCCCACTGACCAGCGAAAACCGAATCGGCGACGTTCAACAGCAGGGTCACCACGCTCGCCGCTAACAGCAAACGTCGCGCCGGCCGCAGCACCTCCTCGCTGGCCCCGGACAGCGCCAGGTGCCGCGTACCGACGAGCAACCCCAGCACCGTCAGGTCAACAGCTGGCGCCACCAGCGGCGCCACGAACGCCGGCACTTGTAGCTTCAACGCCAGGTTGAGGACGTTCCCAAACCCAAACAGGAATGTCAGCCCGATGACCAGCCCCATCGTGACCGTGACAAACCGGGCAACTGTCTGCGAGTTGGCGCTCATGACGGGCTCCTACCCGGGCCCGGCAGCTCGAAGCTCGCCTCGACCACCAACGTTCCGACGAAAAGTCCCTGGTCAGACCCGTTCCCATCCTTGTGGTGCCCTGCCAAGGATTCGAACCTGCGACACGCTCGCACCGTTGAAACACGCGAGATCATCGGGCATCACTGCCCTTGCGGCGGCGTCGGGCGATCCAGACGTTCGCCGAAAGCTGTAGTTCGCGGGGAGCCCGGCCTCGTGCGGATGCTGTACGTGCCCCCGAACCGGCACAGAGCGCGACGACCTGCCCGAACGGGTGCCGCACCAGGTCAAGTGTCGGAACCCAGTCACCTTGGGGCCGATTCCGGAATCTCCATTCCACAACACGCGATCCGGGTACCACCGTCCGAGCGGGGCGCCGGTAGACAACCAGCGTACCCACAGGCCAACGAAGACCAACTCCTCATGCCCGGCGATACGCTGCGCCAGTGGATTCTCGGCCGCCGCAGCGGCGGTCCCCGTTAGTCCCATCTGAGCGACGAGACTAACGGGGACCATAAGCGCTAGTTCAGTCGAACTGTATGGTAAATCTGTCGTCCGGATCTTTTAACACGTCTTCTTCCATAACTCTGATCATCAGTTCAGCTATCTTGTTGAATAGCTCCACGCCGAGCGCACCCTTGCTCGCTTCGGAGTCCTTCCAGATTAGCTCAACCGGCCGTTCAACGTTACGATAAAGGAAATCCCACAGGGCGTCGAGATTACCTCCGTAGTATGGGCCAAAATTCAACTTCTCAGAAAGCTGTTTATGCAGGTCTTTTTCGACATCTATTTGCGACCCGTCAATATTGACGCGCAATGACTTACTTCCAATTCGGTAGTTGATAGAAGAGTTTATAGTGGTCGAATGTAACATAGGCCAGACCGTCACTGGAGTACACGAGGCGCCATCCTGGCTGCTTGGCCCTGGACATCGCAGGGCTGACCCCCACATCCGCTTCCCACCACGTGGGACCAGGAGCGGGGGCAGCAGGTTGTTCGAGTTCTGATATACATCCCCGCCGATTTGCCCGTTGGGAATGTGATTGCCAAGCGCTTCTCCTGGCTTCCAGCCAGCCGCCTCCGCCTGCGCCTTCGTGAAGAAATTTGACGGGAGTTTTCCGAGATTTCGAAGGCTATCCATCAATTGGTTGGCAGCCTCTGCGACCGTCGGTGCGCCACCTAGGAGAATACAGGTCGAGTTGCGTACAAGTACTGGCACCTCGCCCGCGAATACATAGTAGGTGTGCAGTCCGCCGTCGCGATCACGTGCCGCGAGCCGCCGGCGAGAAGTACGCCAGCGCAGCGTCGTTTAGGAACCCCGCCGACAGAGAGGACTTCCAGCCAAGCCTGCGCGCGTCCATCGCGGCATGCAAAATTGCTTGTGCCGCAGGGTCCGCTGTTAGATAGCGTTCGACCTGAGCTGGGCCACCCGCCAGGTATTGGGTGACGTGGCCTTCCTCAGCGTTGGCTTCGGCTTCCGCGAGCCGAGGATCACGTTCAGCCGCCTCGGCAAGTAGGCGTAGTTCGACCTCGGCGAAGGTCTCTGGTACCGGAATGAAGTGTCCAGTAACAAGTTTGCGCACCTGTGGCCGAGTATCGTTTGTAATCTCTGCCGGAGCGAGCCGAAGGCGATACTCGTGCCACAACGTGCCCAGCACCAGAACCGGAGCCCGGTCAAGATTCTGGAGTGCCTCGATGAGCCACGAGGCGATCGCTTCGTCACGCCGTACGTCGTCGGTATACAGGTATCGATGCAACTCATTGAGCCACAGCACCGTACGCGGGCCAACTGTGGGGAGCTCCGCCAGCAACTCATCCGCAGATGTCGGGTGCCACAACCGCCACGGTTCAGGTAGGCGCTGAACCTGTTCCCAGGCCGAGCGCGTCTTGCCGGTTGAAGAATTTCCCAACAGCACGGCAAGGCCACTCTCGCCAGCCAGTGCCCGATCGATGACCTTTTCAAAATCACCGTCATGTTGGCGCCGGACATATAAGAGTGCCTCCGGAACGCGCCCAGCCACTGCTTGCTCACTACCTCGCTGCGAGACGTCGTCGAGTTCGAGCTGTGTCTCCGGCGAACGGTCATGTGAGTCCGCATAGACGGCCGGCTCGGACTGATCGGCCTTACGCGCGGCTTGCGAGCGATTCGTCAAGCCGATCGCTTGCAGGAGGCCGGGGCCGATTTCAGCCCGTCCTATGAGCAGCAAAGGCCCGACTGTATCAAATGCAGCCTTGCCCCACTGATTCGCAAAGACGGGATCAGCGGCGTTCAAAGCAAGCGTCGCCGCGCTGGCCGCGAGCAGCAGACGCCGTGCTGGCTGCACCACGTGACCCGGTGAGCCGTTGAGGGCAAGGTGCCGTGTTCTCACCAGTAACCCCAGGACCGTCAGGTCGACCGCCAGAGCCACGAGCGGAGCGACGTAAGGGGGACTCCGATCCGCAGCGCCAACGCTAGGACGTTCCCGAAACCGAACAGGAGGTCAGACCGATGACGATGCCCATCGCCGTCGTCACGAACCTGGCCATGCCCGACGAGAGGTCGTAGGGGCCCTCGATGACCAGCGTGCCGGTCGGGTGGGGCTGATCGGGGTGATGACGGTCTGCGTGGTGCCCCCGACGGGGTTCGAACCCGCACTGGGTCGATTTTAAGTCGACTGCCTCTGCCAGTTGGGCTACGGGGGCACCGCACACCTTAGCGGTGCCCGAAAGCCCGCCATCAGACGTGCCGGGGGGTAACGAAAAAGCCGGGCCGCCGCAGGAAACGCGGCAGCCCGGCCAGCACCGGCGCCAAAGCGCCGGCGGAGAGACTCAGCCCTTGGAAACCCGGTCGAACTCTTCCTTCGGGTTGTTGATCTGCCCGAGCGAGATGACCTCGCGGCGGAAGAGGCCGCCCAGCATCCAGTCGAAGAGGATGCGGGTCTTGCGGTTCCACGTGGGCATCGCCTTGAGGTGGTAGGCGCGGTGGAACAGCCAGGCCGGGAAGCCCTTGATCTTGAGGTTCAGCGCGTCGGCGACGCCCTTGTGCAGGCCGAGGCTGGCGACGGCGCCGAGGTTCTTGTGGTAGTAGTCCTTCGGCTGGCCGCCGCGGATCACCCGGATGATGTTCTTGGCCAGCACGCGCGCCTGGCGCACCGCGTGCTGCGCGTTCGGCGGGCAGGTGGCCGTCGGGTCCTGCTCGGTGCGGGAGAGGTCCGGCACGGCGGCGTTGTCGCCCGCGGTCCACACGTCCGGGTGACCGACGACCTGCAGCCCGGCGGTGGCCTCGAGCCGGCCGCGCTTGTCCAGCGGCAGGTCCGAGTCGCCGAGCACCGGGTTGGCCTTCACGCCGGCCGTCCAGATGATCGTCTCGGTGTCGAACTCGGTGCCGTCCGAGAGCACCACGTGACCGTTCTCGAACGACTTCGCCGCGGTCGACAGGTACACCTCGATGCCGCGCTTCTCCAGCTGCTGCACGGTGTACACGCCCAGGGTCTCGCGGACCTCGGGCAGGATCCGCCCGGCGGCCTCGACGAGCACCCAGCGGATGTCGTCGGGCTTGATGTTCGGGTAGTAGTTCTCCACCGCGAACCGGGTCATGTCCTCGAGCTCGGCCAGCGCCTCGATGCCGGCGAAGCCGCCGCCCACCACGGTGAACGTGAGCAGGCGCTTGCGCAGCTCGGGGTCGAGCGTGCTGGCCGCCTCGTCGAGCTTGGTCATGATGTGGTTACGCAGGTAGATGGCCTCGCCGATGGTCTTGAAGGCGATGCCCTGCTCCACCAGGCCCGGGATCGGGAGGATGCGCGCGACGGCACCGAGGGCGACCACGAGCACGTCGTACTTCAGCGCCTCGATGTGGCCGTCGGCGGCCTCGACCGTGACGGACTTGCGGTCGTTCTCGATCTTGGTGACCCGCGCCGTGAGCACGTGGCAGCGCTTCAGCACGCGGCGCAGCGGCACGACCACGTGCCGCGGCTCGATCGCGCCCGCCGCCGCCTCGGGCAGGAACGGGGCGTAGGTCATGTGCGGCTGGGGGTCAACGACGGTCACGGAGGCCTCGTTGGCGCGCAGCATCTTCTGAAGCCCGTACGCGGTGTACAGGCCGACGTATCCACCACCCAGGACCAGGATCCGAGTCGGTTCCGACTTCGCAGCAGCCATGCTCATATAGTCCCACCTCCCAGCCGGTGTCGCTCGGGTACCCCGCCCCGCTGTGACCAGCGTCGCCACGCAGGCCAAAACGATTCAGATGAGCCCTGAGGCGGCGGCCGCGGCGGTGAAAACGTCACCCACCATGGCGTGACTCACACGCCGTGTCTGGACATTGCGCGGGGACACGTGGTAGCAGCCGAACAGGCGCAGCTCGCCGAGCCGGACGTCGGCGCCGTGCGCGAACGCCGGGCGCGGCGCGGGGACGGGCCAGCCCGTCTCGGCGAGCACCGGCAGCAGCGCCTGCCAGCCGAACGCGCCGAGGACGACCACGGCGCGCAGCGTCGGGCGCAGCAGTGCCAGCTCGTCCGCGAGCCAGTGCCGGCAGGTGTCCCGCTCGGCCGGCGTGGGCTTGTTCCCCGGCGGCGCGCAGCGCACCGGCGAGACGAGCCGCGTGCCGCGCAGTGTGAGCCCGTCGCCGCGGCCGGTGGACGTCGGCTGCGAGGCCAGGCCCACCTCGTGCAGCACCCGGAACAGAAAGTCCCCCGACGGGTCGCCGGTGAACATCCGCCCGGTCCGGTTCGCGCCGTGCGCCGACGGCGCCAGCCCGACCACGGCGAGCGCGGCGTCCGCCGCCCCGAACCCGGGCACCGGCCGCGCCCAGTACTCCTCGTCCGCGAACGCGGCGCGCTTCGTGACGGCGACTTCCTCCCGCCACGTCACCAGCCGCGGACACGCGCGGCACCCGGTCACGGCGGCGTCCAGCTCCGCCAGCGTGTCCATCACTTCAACACCCCGCGGTGAACGCTTCGCCGACCAATGCAGGCCAGTGCATTCCGCCACCTTTCCACAACACGACGGCTAGGTTGGGGACCATGTCGGACACCACCCCCGAAGCCCCCGAAGAGAAGATCGAGAAGCCGGCGGCCGCGGATTCCGCCCCGGAGCCCGTCGACGATCTCGTCACCACCCATCACACCCTCACGGTCAAGCGCCGCAAACTGGCCTATACCGCCCAGGCCGGGCGCGTGGTGCTGCGCCAGGAGGTCGTCAAAGACGGCAAGTCCGCCGGCCACAAGCCCAAGGCCGAGGTCTTCCTCACCGCCTACACGCTCGACGACGCCGACCCGGGCACGCGGCCGGTGACGTTCGCCTTCAACGGCGGCCCCGGCTCGTCCAGCGTCTGGCTGCACATGGGCCTGCTCGGCCCGCGGCGCGTGCTCTCCGGCGACGTCGACGACCTCGTGCCGCCGCCGTACGGGCTCGAGGACAACGCCGAAAGCCTGCTGGCGCACAGCGACCTGGTGTTCATCGACCCCGTCGCCACGGGCTACTCGCGCACCGTCGACGGCGGGGAATCGAAGGACTATCTGGGGTTCAAGGGCGACATCGAGTCGGTCGCCGAGATCATCCGGCTGTGGGTCTCGCGCAACGAGCGCTGGCTGTCGCCGAAGTTCCTGGCCGGCGAGTCGTACGGCACGCTGCGCGCGGCCGGGCTGGCCGGGCACCTGCAGGACCGCTACGGCCTGTACCTCAACGGCCTGCTGCTCATTTCGTCCGTATTGGACATGGGCACGCTGCGCTTCCACGAGGGCAACGACCTGCCGTACTCGCTGTTCGTGCCGACGTACGCGGCCATCGCGCACTACCACGGCCTGCACGGCGACCGCCCGCTCGACGACGTGCTGGCCGACGCTGAGGACTTCGCGTCGAAGGAGCTGCCGTGGGCGCTCGCGCGCGGGGCCCGGCTGTCCACTCAGGACCGGGCCGAGGCCGTGGCCACGCTGGCGTCGCTGACCGGGCTGAGCGAGTCCTATGTGGACCGGGTCAACCTGCGGATCGAGCACGTGCGCTTCTTCACGGAGCTGCTGCGCGACCGCGGCCTGACCGTCGGCCGGATGGACGGCCGCTTCACCACGTGGGAGGTCGACGGCGGGCGCGAGCACACGAGCGACGACCCGTCGATCTCACGCATCATCGGCGCGTACTCGGCGGCGTTCAACCACTACATCCGCTCCGAGCTGGGCTACCAGAACGACCTGCCGTACGAGATCCTGTCGGGCGAGACGTTCCAGGCGTGGTCGTACAAGGAGTTCGAGGGCCGTTCGGTGTCCGTTGTGGAGTCGGTGAGCGCGGCGATGCGGGCCAACCCGCACCTGAAGGTCCACGTCGCCTTCGGCCACTACGACGGCGCGACGGCGTACTTCGCCTCCGAGCACGTGCTGGCCCAGCTGCAGATCCCCGACGAGCTGCGCGACAACATCGACACGGCCTACTACCCGGCCGGCCACATGATGTACGTCCACGAGCCGACGCGGCTGCAGCAGGCGAAGGACCTCGGGGACTTCGTGAAGAAGGCGTCGAACCGCTAACGAGCAGGCGGTTGTCCGGTCGGCTTCGTCCAGCGGCCGGCCCCGATGCGCCCCAATGTGGCGTTCGGTGCGTCCAACGCACCGAACGCCACATTGGGTGCGTCCAACGCAACCAACGCCGCATTGGGGCGCTTCGGGAGCACCGATCAGGGACCGCAGCGGACCGACGGGCGAGGGCGGCGCTGCGCCGCCGCGTACGCAGCACGAAGTTCGCCCATTACACGATCGGGTTCAGTTCGCAAGCGGATCGGCAATGTCTGCAGGACGACGACCCCCGCAGCGGCGTAGCGCGCATTCCGCGCGAGCGTGTTCGAATAGTCGTCCCATTCCTCATGCCACGTGCGAGAGTCGATCTCCCAGGCGAACGCGACATCGTCGCACCAAGCATCGGGCTTGGCGACGTACTCGCCCTGTTCGTCGAACACTGTGACGTTCCACTCCGCGTCCGGCAGACCGGCGAGCTTCCACAGCTCCCAAGCATCTGCCTCGGCTACGGACTGGGCACCGCCGATGAGAGCAGTCAAAGCGCGTCGGGGAAGAGCTGAACCGCGCTGGCTCCCACGACTCAGCTCGCGGTTCAACTGCTCCAAAGTGCACCTTCTCCGCTGCACAGCTTCAGCCAGCAAGGCCTGGATGGAGTCGTAGTCCCGCATCCTGCGCGCCGCGTCGAGTACAGCTCGATATGCAGGCGCTACGGGGACACCGCTCAGCGTGACGGGACGAGGGAGCCTCGTGGTGCGTTCGATGACAGTGAAACCCACGCTCGTGATCTCCCGTTGGTCCGGAACGAGAACGTGGACATCACCCGGCTCCGGCAGTTGCTTGAGCCCGTGACGCCTGGCCGCCCAAAGGCCGGTGACCATCGCGCCCACACCGCCACGGAGGAGAGCCGCGCGGATGCGTTGGTCGTCAGTCGCTTCCGTGGGCAGCAGCAAGACGATTCCCGGCAGCAGCCGTCGCCAGGGCCCGCCGGGGAGGCACCGCCGATAGACGCTGCTTCGGGACATTCCCAGCTCTTCGAGCACGCCGACACGAACAACCACCGGGCTGTTCTGATGACCGGCGACCAACGGGTGCCGATTCCAATTTCCTCGCCGCATGGGGCCAGGTTGACGCGCGCCTTCCAGGACGGCCAGCTTCGTGCGTCGCGAACGGTCCTCTCGCAGCGTTTTCCGGCCGTTTCTCCCCCGTTCAGGTGGCGCGGGCTGATGCGCCCCAATGTGGCGTTCGGTGCGTCCAACGCACCGAACGCCACATTGGGTGCGCTCAACGCAACCAACGCCACATTGGGGCGCTTCGGGCCAACGCGGCAAACCTAGTGCAGGTAAGCAGCCCCGTGCGTCACCGCTGAGTAAGCGTCGACGCCGCCGTGGCCGTAGAAGCCGTTGAACGAAGAGTCGCCCGCGCAGGTGGCGGTGAACGAGGCGTCACGGCCTTCATCGAGGTAGTCGACCGTGCGGGGAACCGGGCAGGCGATCGGGGACGCCGTGCCTTCGATGACCCGCTGCACCGCGTCCGGGTCCATCCCGAAGTCGCCGCCGGTGCGCTTTCCGTACTGCGAAACGATCAGCGCGGCCACCCCCGTGGCGTGCGGCGCGGCCATCGACGTGCCCTGCAGCCACTGGTAGTAGCCGACGCGCCCGTCCGCCGCCGTCGCCTTCTGCACGCCGAGTGTGACCCCGGCGGGCGTCACGTTGCCCGCCGCGTCGATGTTGCCCGCGGCCACACCGACGTTCTTCGGGTACGCCGACAGGATCTCGTTCTCCAGCGTCCGGAACCACGGCGTGCCGAAGCCGTCGCGGAAGTAGCCGCCGGGCGCCGAGACGGAGATCTGCTCGGTGCCGTAGTTGGAGTAGTCGGCCTTCGCCTGCGACGGGCCGAAAGCGCCGACGCCGATCGTGTGCGGGCCCTCGACGGGCAGCGAGAAGCACGAAGCGTTGTCGACCGGGCGCGGGTGCGTCGAGTTCGCCGGGTAGTCCGGGCTGGTGACGTCGTCGTGCGGCGCGGCCAGCTCGTCGTGCTGGTTGCCGAGCGCGACGACCATCGAAACGCCCTTGCGGTGCGCGTAGTTCAGCGCGCGCTTGGTGGCCTCGATGATGGTCCGCTGCTCGGCCTGTTCCGCCGGGGAGTCGGCCGCGTTCGCGGAACAGTTGTACAGCCAGGGATCCACGTAGAAGCTCATGTTGACGACGTCGATGCCCGCGTCGCCGGCGTAGGTCAGCGCGTCGACGGTCGGCTGGAGGAAGAAGAAACCGGAGTCCTGGCCCGCGCGGATGTTCACCAGCGAAACGTTCGGGGCGACGCCGGAGACCCCGAAACCGTTTGCCGCCGCGCCGATCGTGGCGGCGACGTGGGTGCCGTGGCCGTTGTCGTCGTGGTCGACCGGGTCCACGCAGCCGCGGTACTCACACGGCCCGTCCACCACGGTCCCGTTGACGTCGGCGACGATGTCCTTGGTGAAGTTGCGCGAATCGGCCTTGTCGAAGTTCGGCGCGATGTCCGGGTGGCTGCCGTCGACGCCGGTGTCGATCACGCCGACCTTGACCCGCTTGTCGCCGGGCTGCACCGTGCGCGCGAGGTCGGAGCGGACGGACTTGAGGCCCCAGAGCTGGTCGTCCAGCGGATCGGTGCCGACGGGCTGCTTCTTGGCCGAAGCACCGGCCGAAGCGCGGCCCTCCTTCTCGACGGCGTCCGGCTTCACCTTCTTCCCGCCGCGGGGCGCGGAGCCGATCGACTTCGCTTTCGCCGCTCCGAACACCGCGCGGTTCGCCGAAATCCGCTCAGTGAAGCCGGATGCGGGCGCGGTGGCCGTGATCAGCCCGACCGCGGTGTTCGTCTCGACGACGGTGCCGCCCGCGTCGCGCACCGCCTGCTGGACGGCGGCCACGCCCTGGGCGTCGCGCGCCAGCACGGTGAACTCCGTCGTGGGTCCGGACAGGGCCGACGGCTGGGCCGACGCCGCCGGTACGGCGACGCCGGACACCGCGCCGATCAGGGGCACCGCGAGCACCGCGGCGAGCAGTCTGGGTCTTTTCACTGGTCCTCCTCAGGAAAAACCGATACCGCAACGTACATAGCGGACACACGTCGCAGCAACGGCCATGAGGAGGAAACCGGAAAATCACGGCACGACGGACTTGGCCTCCGCGAAGTGGCAGGCCGAAAGGTGCCCGTCGGTGCGCGGGACCAGCTCCGGCACCTCGGTCGCGCACACGTCCTGCGCCTTCCAGCAACGCGTGCGGAACCGGCAGCCCGACGGCGGGTCCAGCGGGCTGGGCACGTCACCCTCCAGCCGGATGACCTGCCGTTGCCCGCGCACCTCCGGGTCCGGCACCGGGACGGCCGAAAGCAACGCCTGCGTGTACGGGTGCGACGGCCGTTCGTAGATCTCGTCCTCGGTGCCGACCTCGACGATCTTTCCCAGGTACATCACGGCAACCCGGGTGGAAAGGTGACGAACCACGGACAGGTCGTGGGCGATGAAAACGTACGACAGCCCGAACTCGCCCTGCAGGTCGCCGAGCAGGTTCATCACCTGCGCCTGGATCGAGACGTCCAAAGCGGACACCGGCTCGTCGCAGATGATCACCTTCGGCCGCAACGCGAGCGCCCGCGCGATGCCGATGCGCTGGCGCTGCCCGCCGGAGAACTGGTGCGGGTAACGGTTCAGGTGCTCGGGGTTGAGCCCGACGACGTCCAGCAGCTCCCGCACCTTCTGCGCCCGCGAGCCCTTCGGCGCCACCTCGGTGTGGATCTCGAACGGCTCGCCGACGATGTCGCCGACCGTCATCCGCGGATTCAGCGAGGTGTACGGGTCCTGCAGCACGATCTGGATCTCCCGGCGCAGCCGCCGCAGCTCCGCGCCGCGCACCGCGAACAGGTCCTTGCCCTCGAAGGTCGCCGACCCCGCGGTCGGCTCCTCCAGCCGCATCAGCACCTGCGCGAGCGTGGACTTGCCACAGCCGGACTCGCCGACCACACCGAGCGTCTCACCCGGCATCAGGTCGAACGAGACGCCGTCGACGGCCTTGACCTGCCCGACCGTGCGCTTGAACAGCACCCCCTGGCGCACCGGGAAGTGCTTCACCAGGTCGCGGACGCTGAGAATCGGCTCAACCACGGCTTTCCACCACCTCTTCGGCGAAGTGACACGCACTGACCCGGCCGAAGCCCAAGCCGTGCAACGAAGGACGCTCGTCCGTGCAGCGCTGTTCGGCCCGCTTGCAGCGCGGGTGGAACGGGCAGCCCGACGGGATGTCGAGCAGGCTCGGCGGCAGTCCCTTGATCGTCTCGAGCGTCTGTCCCTTCAGGTCCAGCCGGGGCAGCGAATCCATCAACGCCGCGGTGTACGGGTGCCCCGGCGAGCGGAACAGCTCGCGCACGTCGGCCTGCTCCACGATCCGGCCGGCGTACATCACGGCGATCCGGTCGGCCGTCTCCGCGACGACGCCGAGGTCGTGCGTGATGAGGATGAGCCCCATCCGCCGTTCCCGCTGGATCTCCGCGAGCAGGTCCATGATCTGGGCCTGCACGGTGACGTCCAGCGCGGTGGTCGGCTCGTCGGCGATCAGCAGGTCCGGGTCGAGCGCCAGCGACATCGCGATCATCGCGCGCTGGCGCATGCCGCCGGAGAACTGGTGCGGGTAGTCCTTGATCCGCCGCTCCGCCGCCGGGATGCGGACGATGTCGAGCAGCTCGATCGCGCGTTTGCGGGCGTCCTTCTTGGACATTCCCTGCCGGACGCGCAGCTGCTCCTCGATCTGGAACCCGATGGTGAACACCGGGTTCAGCGCCGAGAGCGCGTCCTGGAAGATCATCGCGATCTCCGCGCCGCGCAGTTCGCGCCGCCGCTCTTCGGTGGCCGTGAGCAGGTCCTCGCCGCGGTAACGGATCGCGCCGCCGGTGATCACGCCGGGCGGCACGTCGAGGATGCCCATCACCGTCTGCGCGGTGACGCTCTTGCCGGAGCCGGACTCGCCGAGCACGGCCAGCGTCTCGCCGGCGTGCACGGAATAGCTGACGCCGTTGAGCACGTTGGCGACGCCGTCGGAGGTGCGGAACTCGACGTGCAGGTCTTCGACCTCGAGCAAGAGCTCGTTCTCTGTTTCGGACATCGGCTGCTACCTCGACTTCGGGTCGAGCGCGTCGCGGATACCGTCACCGAGCATCACGAACGCGAGCACGGTGATGGTGACGAACGCACCGGGGAACAGGAGCATGTGCGGGTCGGCCCGGAAGTAGTCGCGTGAGTCGCTGATCATCACGCCCCACGAGACCACCGGCGGCCGCACGCCGATGCCGAGGTACGCCAGCGTCGCCTCGGCGCCGATCGCCGCGCCGAGCGCGATCGTGCCGTAGACGAGCACCGGGGCGAGCGTGTTCGGCAGCAGGTGCCGGAACACGATCCGCGGGGTGCTCGCACCGAGCGCCCGCGCGGCCTTGACGTAGTCGAGCTGCTTCGCGACCAGCGTCGCCGAGCGCATGATGCGCATCGCCACCGGCCAGGTCAGCACGGCGATCGAGCACACCACCTGCGCGATGATCGTCACGGCGCCGGGGTTCGAGCCGGGCGCGTTGAACGTCGTGAGGATGACGATCGCGCCCAGCACGAACGGCAGGCCGGCGAAGATGTCGCCCAGCCGCGAGAGCAGGCTGTCGATCAGGCGGCCGTAGTAGCCCGCGATGATGCCGACCAGCGATCCGAAGAGGACGGTCAGGATCGTCGCGAACACCCCGACCAGCAGCGACGCGCGGGCGCCGTAGATGGTGCGGGCGTAGACGTCGTAACCCTGGTTGTCGTAACCGAACCAGGCGTCGGCCGACGGGGTCTCGTTGGCCTTGGTCAGGTCGCTGAAACCGGCTTCCCGGTGGGAGAACAGGCCAGGCGCGATCGCGATCGCCACGATCAGCAGGATGATCACCGCGGAGATCACGAAGGCGGGCTTGCGGCGCAGCTGGCGCCAGGCGTCGCCCCACAGGCTGCGGGGCTTCTTGGCCGCGTTGGCCGAATCGTCGATGCGCGAAAGCTGCGCCGCGTCGACTCCGCCGCCACCGACGAGGTTGGGGTCAGTCATAACGGATCCTCGGGTCGAGAACGGCGTAGAGCAGGTCCACGATCAGGCTCATCAGCAGGTACACCAGCACCAGCAGCACCACGACGCCGGTGACGGTGGCGCTCTCGCGGTTCTGGATGCCGCGGAAGATGAGCCCGCCGAGGCCGTTGATGTTGAACACGCCCTCGGTGACGATCGCGCCGCCCATCAGCGCGCCCAGGTCGGTGCCCAGGAAGGTGAGCACCGGGATCACCGAGTTGCGCAGCAGGTGGACGCCGACCACGCGGCTGCGCGGCTGGCCCTTCGCGATCGCGGTGCGGATGTAGTCGGCGTGCCGGTTCTCGGCGATCGACGTTCTCGTCAGCCGCGCGATGTAGGCCATCGAAAGGCTGCCGAGCGCGATGCCGGGCACGATCAGCTCGCCGAACCCGGGATTGTCCGACACGCTCGTGTCGATGATGCCGAGCTCGGTGCCCAGCACGATCTGCAGCACGATCGCGGTGACGAACACCGGGAGCGAGATCAGGAACGTGGTGGAGACCAGCACCAGGTTGTCGAGGAAGCCCTTGCCGCGCAGGCCGGTGAGCACGCCGGCGGTCAGGCCGATCACGGCCTCGATGAGCACCGCGATCAGCGCCAGCCGCAACGTGATGGGGTAGGCGTTGCCGATCAGCTCGCCGACCGAGTTGCCGTTGAAGGTCTCGCCCCAGTCACCGGTGAGCAGGCTGCCCAGGTACTTGAAGTACTGGACGATCAGGTTGTCGTTGAGGTGGAACTTCTGCGTCATCAGGTCGATGTAGGCCTGGGGGCAGGCGGTCTGGCCGCATTTGCCGGAGAACGGGTCCCCGGGGACGGCCCACACCAGCGTGTAGATCAGGAAGGTGGCTCCGAAGAACACCGGGATCAGCTGGAGCAGGCGTCGCAGGACGTAGCGAATCATGCGTCAGTTCCTAGGAGTGCGCGCCGGGCTCGTGAGTGGCGATGACGGTTCTAACCGTCATCGCCACTCACGAGCCGTGGTGGTGGGACGACGATCAGCGCGTCACTTGGTGACCTCGACCGACGAGTAGTCGGCTCGGCGGCGGAAGTCGAGCCCGACGGTCTTGGTGTGCTTCGACTTGGCGGCAACGCCCTTCTCGTCCCACACCGGGATCGACGGCAGGTCCTTGGCGACGAGGTCCTCGGCCTGCTGGTAGATCTTGACCGCGGCGTCCTTGTCCGCCGTCGCGTCGGCCTGCTCGAGCAGCTTGTCGACGGCCGGGTTGGAGTAGACCGAGTCGTTCGACGAGGCACCGGTCTTGTAGATCGGGTTCAGGAAGTCCTCGATCGACGGGTAGTCCGCGGACCAGTCGGAGCGGCCCATGCCGGTCAGCTTGTGCCCGGTCACGATGCTGCGCCACTGCCCGAAGTCCGTGGCCGGCACGAAGTCGCACTCGACGCCGAGCACGTTCTTGATGCTGTTGCACGCGGCCACCAGCGGCTCCTTGCGGCCGCCGTCGGCGTTCGAGGCGATGGTGAGCTTGCCCTTGAAGCCGGACTGCGCGAACAGCGTCTTGGCCTGCGCCGGGTCGAACTTGCAGAACTCGCAGACGCCGGGGCGGTAACCCGGGATGCCCTGCGAGATGTAACCGTCGGCCGGCACGTAGGTGTCGTTCATGACGGTCTTGGTGATCTGCGTCCGGTCGATCGCCATCGAGATGGCCTTGCGCAGGTTGAGGTTGTCGTAGCCCGGCACGTAGTACGGGATCGCGATCGTGCTGATGCCGAGCAGATGGCCGGTGACCAGGTTGTCCTTCAGGTCGGTCTTGTACTTGCTGCCGGCCAGCGCGGACGGCGGGAGCGTCTCGATGAAGTCGAGCTTGTTGCTCAGCAGGTCCTGGTAGGCGGTCTCCTGGCTGGCGTAGATCTTGATGTTCAGGTCCTTGAACTTGACCTTGTCCTGGCCCTTGTAGTCGTCGAAGCGGGTCAGCTTGATGTCCGTGTTCGGCGTCCGGCTGACGAACTTCATCGGGCCGTTGCCGATCGGGTGATCCGCGAACGCCTTGGGGTCCTTGAAGAACACGTCGGGCAGCGGCGCGAAGGCCGTGTAGCCGATCTTGGTCTCGAAGACGGAGAACGGGGCGTTGAGCGTCACCTGGAACTCGTAGTCGCCCTTGACGACCAGGCCGGACATCTTGTCCGTGGCCGGCTTGGCGTTCTTGTCCTCGGGGTGGACGTCGGAGTAGCCCTGGATGTTGGAGTAGAAGTCGGTGTTGATCTGGCCGTTGGGGGCGTAGGCGCCGTAGTTCCAGGCGTCGACGAAGTTCTTCGCCTTGACCTCGGTGCCGTCGTGGAACTTCCAGCCCTGCTTGATCTTGATGTCGTAGACCTTGGAGTCGGGCGTGGTGATCGACTCGGCCATCTCGTTGAAGGGCTGGGCGTTGTCGCCCTTGAAGCCGACCAGCTCGGCGAACATCGCGTCGACGGCCTTGGAGCCGCCGAGCTCGTTCGTGTTCGAGGGGATCAGCGTGTTCTGCGGCTCGGTGCCGTAAACGGTGAAGGTCCCGTTCGGATCCACCTCACCGGCCGAGCCACTGCTGCTCGAGCCACCCCCGCACGCAGTGAGCACCAATGACAAGGTTGTCACCACCGCAGCGGCTCCCCAGAGCCTGCGTGAACGCCGCATGTTCCACTCCATTTCGTGCTCCCGAAAAGTGAGACGCACGTTAGCCGGAGTGCAGGGTTTGTAACCGGGTCGGCGTGTTGCAAATGAGTGACAACCCTTTTACTCACCCAGAAAGAGCACAACCAAGGTAGTGATGATCACCGAGCGTGCCCGCACTGCTCCGCTCAGGTCAACGCGAGGGCGATTCCGTCCAGGATGTCGTGCTCGCTCACGATCAGCTGGTCCGGACCACCGCGGGCGGCGAGTCCGTCGGCGAGCGCCTGCACGATCACCGCACCCCCGCCGATCACGTCCACCCGGCCCGGATGGATCACCGGGTTGGCCGCGCGGGTGGCGTGGTCGGCCGCCAGCAGCTCGCCGGCGAGGCGGTTGATGTCCGCGTGGGAGAGCTTCGACAGGTGCGTGCGCTCGGAGTCGTACTCCGGCAGCCCCTGGGCGACGGCTGACAACGTGGTCACCGTGCCGGCCACCCCGATCCAGGTACGGGCCTTGGCCACGTCGACGACGTCGAAGGCCTCGGCGAGCACGCCCTCGGCGAGTTCGCGGGCCTGGGCGATCTCCGCCGCGGTGGGCGGGTCGCCCTTCAGCGCGCGCTCGGTGATGCGCACGCAGCCGATGTCCACGGACTTCGCGGCGAGCACCTCGGCGGTGCGCCCGTCCCAGGTGCCGAGCACCAGCTCGGTGGAACCGCCGCCGACATCGACGACCACGAACGGGCCGTCGTCCGGGTCCTGCTCGCCGACGGCGCCGGTGAAGGACAGCCGCGCTTCCTCGTCGCCGCTGATCACCTCGGCCTCGACGCCGAGCGTCTCGCGCGTCATCGCGAAGAATTCATCGCGGTTGCTCGCGTCACGCGTCGCCGACGTGGCGACCATGCGCACCTTCTCCACCCCCTTGCGCCGCGCGGCGATCGTGTAGTCCGCGAGGGCGGCGCGGGTGCGCTCCAGCGCCTCGGGCGCGAGCCGCCCGGTGGCGTCGACGCCCTGCCCAAGCCGGACGATGCGCATTTCCCGGTGCAGGTCGCGCAGGTCCACCGTGCCGTCGTGGCGCGGCGTCAGCTCGGCGACGAGCAGGCGGATGGAGTTGGTCCCACAGTCGATCGCGGCTACACGAGGCATGGGTGCGACTTTACTGGTCAGCTCCCCGGCGCGTTGGCGGTCGTGCCGGGCGCGGAACTGTTGCCGCTGGGCGGCGTGGTGGTCGGCTGGCCGCACGGCGGCAGACTGGTGGTCGTCGTGGTTGTAGTTGTCGTGGTGGTTGTTGTTGTGGTGCTGCTGACGCAGGTCGGCGTCGTGCTGGTGCTGGTTCCCGGCGCCGTCGGCGAACTGCTGTTCCCGGGGTTCCCGGACGGCGGCAGCGAAGTCGACGGCGGAGTGACCGGAGTGGACGGCGGCACAGGTGGCGGTGGCACGCCCGGCGGGGCCGGGACGGCGGCCGCGTTGGGCGCGCCCACGGGGATCTGGCTGTCCGGGGTGGGCGCGACGCCGTTGCGGTAGGCCTCGGCCCACAGGATCACGGTGTTCACGTAGGCGTCGGAGTTGTTGTAGCGGTAGATCGCGGTGCGGAGCTGGTCCGGGTTGGCGAGGTCGAGGCCGCCGGAGCAGAGGTACCGGCCGGTGGCGAGGGAGGAGTCGAAGAGGTTGTTGGGGTCGGCGATGCCGTCGCCGTTGCCGTCGGAGGCGTACGCGCGCCAGGTGGCGGGGATGAACTGGGCGGGCCCGACGGCGCGGTCCCACACCGTGTCGTGGTCGAGGAGGCCGTGGTCGGTGTCGGGGATGGCGGCGTAGGGCCCGGTGCCGTTGAGCTCGGGCCCGAGGATCGGCTCGAGCGTGGTCCCGGCCGCGTCGACATACCCGCCCCGCGCGTGGTTCGACTCGATCCGCCCGATGCTGGCGATCAGCGCCCAGTCGATGTGGCAGCCAGGCTGTTCCTTGCCGAGCACGTCGGCGGCGTTCTTGTACGCGGCGAGCGCGGTGACCGGAATCCCCAACGGCCCGTTCGGCAGGTCATAAGCGGGCAACGGCAGCGGCACCGGCGAATCCGGCAAACTCCCGTCAACGGCGACGTGCTCGACCTCGGGATTCTCCGGGTCATACCCCTCGGTGAGCGCCGCGTCCTGCGTGTGGACGGTCGGCATCCGCCCCACCCACGCGGCCACCGCCCCGACCCCCACAGCAGCCGGCCCCACCGCCAGCACCCCCACCACCACCGCGACCAACGTCCGGTGCTTGGCACCGAGTCTCCGCCCCCGAACCCGCGCCTTCCGCCGGGTAACCCGCACCCACCGACGCGCCCCTGCCCCAGCGGTACGACGGGGGTGGCTCAGCTTGCTTCTCTGCTCACGCTGTTCGCGCTTCTGATCCCGCTGGTCACGTCTCTGTTCCCGCTGGTCACGTCTCTGCTCACGCGTCTGTCCACGCTGGTCACGTCTCAGCCCACTTGCCTGCTCGCGCTCGGGCTGGTCCAGCTCCCGCCGCACACCGGTCCCGACGGCCTCTGGCTCAACCACGTCGCTCGCCGACACGGCCTCCGCCCCGTCACCAGCAGGAGCACTCCCGGACTCAGCATCCGTCGGCGCCACGGCCGCGTCCACGGCCGCGTCCACATCCGTGACTTCGGCCTCCGAAGCGCCGGTCTCTACCGTGTGCGTCGCCTCGATCTCCACCGCGCCCGGGACTTCAGCCTCCGCAGCACTCTCGAGCCCGGTCTCGGCCAAATCCGCATCCGCGACCTCGGCCGCCGCAGCACCCGTGACCTCGATATTCGCCGCATCCACAGCCGCTGCATCTAAGACCTCGGCCGCATCCGCATCCGCGACTTCGGCCACCTCATCTGAGACTTCGGCCGCATTCAGATCCGCAACCTCGGCCGCCGCAGCCCCGGTCTCCACCTCGGCCCCAGCCCCAGCCTCATCCGCGACTTCGGCCGCCACAGCATCCACAGCCGCCGCAGCATCTGCGGCCCCGGACTCCGCAGCGCCAGCCTCCACCAAGGCCTCGCCGTCCCGGGGTTTCCGGCCGATCGCGCGGGCTCGCCGGGCGACGTGCCTGGTCCCGCGTGGCGCCCGCATGTGCCGAACCCTCCTCGGATCACCCGATGGTGGTCCGATGCTCGCCTAGCTCGTGTGAAGACTCCGTACTCAGCTTGACCCGCGGTCACCCATACGGGAACCCGCGGAGGCGGTAACCGCCCGCTTGTCGGAACTATCTGCGCACGAGAGTGCGGCGTTACTCGGCGCAGTCGCCCGATGGCCACCCGTTGGCGTGGAGCCATTCCAGCGTCTCGTCACCGAACGGGTTCACCCCCGGGCCGGCCGCGAGAGTGTGCGCGAGGTGGACGTGCAGGCACTTCACCCGTCCCGGCATGCCGCCCGCGGTCACCTGGGTGCCGAGCGACTCGATGGCGTCGCGCTCGGCCAGGTAGGTGTCATGCGTGCGCTGGTAGGCGGCCGCGAGCTCCGGGTCCGTGGTGAGCCGCTCGGTCATCTCCTTCATGATCCCGGACGCTTCGAGCGTGCCGACCAGCGAGCTGAGCCGCGGGCAGGTCAAGTAGTACAGCGTGGGGAACGGTGTGCCGTTCTCCAGCCGTGGGCTCGTCTGCACCACCGACGGATGCCCGCTCGGGCACCGCGCCGCGACGGCGCGCAAGGCCCGCGGCGGCCGCCCGAGCTGCTCCGCGATGACCGCCCGGTCGACCTCGGTGACGGGCTCGAAGCGGGGTGTTTCCGTGCTGCTGTTCACGAGTCCCAGGCTAATGCCGCCAGGTGACCGGCCCGCCGGGACCTCCACCGTTCGGCCGGAGTTGTCCACAACTGACCACCCCTGTGGACAACTCGGCCGACGCCGCCCGGCCACCCGCCGGCTCGACTTAGCCTCGGACGCATGGGAATCCACGACACGAAACGGCGGACCGCCCGCGACATCGATCTGTCGCGCGGGCCGGCCCGTCGTCCACCGAACCTGAGACAACAAACGCCCAGGAAGAGCTCAACCGCCCGAAACCTGGTCCCAGAGCTTCTCGTACCAGGAGCCCTGCGGAACCTGCTGCGGTCCCGTCGGCGGCGCCTGCGCCGCGGCCTGGTCCTCGGGCAGCTGCACCATGTACGGCGTCTCGCCGGGCTTCACATACCGAAGCCGCGTGCGGGCCTCGGCTTCGATCTGGGCCGGGTCGCTCAGCTGGGCCTTGCGGTCCTGCAGCTGCGCGACCTGCTGCTGCAGCTGCGACTGCTGCGCCTCCTGGTCACGCACCTCCGAGCGCTGGCTGAGGTAGGTGCGCAGCGGCACGGCCACGGTGAACGCGAGCGCGCACACCACGATCGCCACCACGGCCGCACGGCGCGTGGTGGACATGCCGAGCACCTTCGCGGCACCGGACGCGCGTTTGGCGGCCAGCCCGCGGCGAAGCCGGGACCTGGTCGTCTCCGCGGCGTCCGTGCCCGTGCGGCGCCGGGCCGAAGCGGGACGACGGGCCCTGGTGGACCTGCCCCCGTCGGCCCGGCCGCCGCGGCGGCTACGCGCCCTCCCCCGGTCGGCCATGCGCGATCAGGCCTCCGCGGTGAACCGCGGGAAGGCGAGGTCGCCGGCGTAGCGAGCCGCGTCCGCGAGGGTCTCCTCGATGCGGAGCAGCTGGTTGTACTTCGCGATCCGCTCGCCGCGAGCCGGGGCACCCGTCTTGATCTGGCCGACGCCGGTGGCGACAGCCAGGTCCGCGATGAACGTGTCCTCGGTCTCGCCCGAGCGGTGGCTCATCATCGACTTGTAGCCGTAGGAGGTGGCCAGCGAAACCGCGTCCAGGGTCTCCGACAGGGTGCCGATCTGGTTGACCTTCACCAGCAGCGCGTTGGCGGCGCGGCGGGTGATGCCTTCCTCGAGCCGGTCCGGGTTGGTGACGAACAGGTCGTCGCCCACGAGCTGGACCTTGTCGCCGACGTCGGCGGTGAGCTGCACCCAGCCGTCCCAGTCGTCCTCGCTCAGTGGGTCCTCGATCGACACCAGCGGGTAGTCGCGGAGCAGTTCGGCGTAGTACGCGGACATCTGCTCGGCGCTGCGCTTGGAGCCCTCGAAGGTGTAGGCGCCGTCGGAGAAGAACTCGGTGGCGGCGACGTCCAGCGCGAGCGCGATGTCGCGGCCCGCGGTGTAGCCGGCCTTCTCGATGGCCTGGAGGATCAGGTCGAGCGCCTCGCGGTTGTTGGCGAGGCTCGGCGCGAAGCCGCCCTCGTCGCCGAGGCCGGTGGCCAGGCCGCGGCCCTTCAGCACCGACTTCAGCGAGTGGTAGACCTCGGTGCCCCAGCGCAGGGCCTCGCGGAACGACTCGGCGCCGATCGGCGCGATCATGAACTCCTGGATGTCCACGTCGGTGTCCGCGTGTGCGCCACCGTTGAGGATGTTCAGCATCGGCACCGGCAGCACGTGCGCGTTCGGGCCGCCCAGGTAGCGGAAGAGCTCCAGCTCGGCCGAGTCGGCCGCGGCCTTGGCGACGGCCAGCGAGACGCCGAGGATCGCGTTCGCGCCGAGGCGCGACTTCGCCGGCGTGCCGTCGAGGTCCACCAGCTTCTGGTCGACGATCCGCTGGTCGACGGCCTCGATGCCGACCATCTCCGGGCCGATCTCGTCGAGCACCGCGGCGACCGCGCGCTCGACGCCCTTGCCGTTGTAGCGGCCGGTGTCCCCATCCCGCAGCTCGACGGCTTCGTGTTCGCCGGTGGACGCCCCCGACGGGACGGCGGCCCGCGCCAGGGTTCCGTCGTCGAGTGCCACCTCCACCTCGACGGTCGGGTTGCCGCGCGAGTCGAGAATCTCGCGCGCGCCTACCTGCTCGATGAGAGCCACGCCATGCTCCTCAATGGGGTCGTGCCTGCGGTGACGCCGCCCAGAGTAGCCGTCCGCCACGTTCACCCGTTGGAGGCACGGCCGGTCCGGAGCGGTTCCGCTCAGTGTTCCGCGCGGTCTTCGGGCCGCACTTCACGCCAGCCTGACGGCAGCTCGACGGTGTCGGACGTCTGCTGCCAGAACGTCCAGCTGTTGCCGCCGAGGTCCGCGACGGTGAACACGCGCGCGCCGTAGGGCTGGTCCTGAGGCGGTTCGGGCTCGAGCTCGTCGCCGAGCGCGGTGCGGACGCGCTCGTACTGGCTGTCGACGTCGGTGACGTAGACGATGTTGAGCTGCCCGACGGGGCCCTCGACGCCCTTGGCCGCCCAGTATTCGGGACCGACGCCCGCCAGCTGGACACGTCCGTTGCCCGCGCGCAACGTCGCCTGGAACACCTCGCCGGAGGCGTCCTCGAACCGCACTTCCTCGGTGAAGCCGAAGACCCTGGTCAGCCAGGCCAAGGCGGCTGTCGCGTCGGCGTAGTAGAGGTACGGCGCCAGCCCCAGGTAGCCGGGCTCCTGTTCGCTGCTCATGGCGGAACAGTCCATCACGAGCCCTCCAACGGTCGTGGAACCCCCTCGGTTCAGGGTAAAGTGGGAGTGACCATGACGGACGCCGCACCCGCACCCGAGCCCGACGGCGAGGCCCGGTTCCATGCCTTCCGGCGGGCCGAGGATCTGGTCGAACGCCGCCGTCCCCTGGACGCGTTGAAGGCCCTCGAACCCCTGCTGGACGAGCAGGACAAACCGAGCGTGCAGCTGCTGGCCGGCCGCGCCTACTTCCACTCGGCGCAGCTCCGCCGGGCGGAGCGCGCGTTCACCCGCGTCCTCGAACTCGACCCGACGGACCACTACGCGCGCTTCGTGCTCGGCCGCACGCTCCAACGGCTCGGCCGCTTCGCCGAGGCGCTCGCGCAACTCCGCATGGCCTCCGCGATGAACCCCGTCCCGGAATATCTGGAAGCCATCAGCGAAGTCAATGCCCGCATAACCCTCGGCGACAGCTGAACCCCTTCGCCCGGCCGCCAATCATCCCACTCGATGCCGCACGCTCCCAGCCGCGGACCAGCTCAATCGCACCCTCATCTCGAACCGAAACCCTGTCGCCCCAACGGAATCCGAGGTCATCCACACCCGGTCTCGTTGTGCCGCATAGGCAGCGCGGTCGGTTGTGGACGGACCCGAGGTGTGTCAGGCGTTGAGCCAGGTGCGGGCGTCGTCGTAGAAGCGGGTGGCCTGGTCGGGGCGATCGTCTCCGTAGAGGTCGTCGCCGATGGTGTAGCCGCGGCTGGACAACACGTAGGAGAGAAATCGGTAGGACGGCCGGTAGGCGGCGATGTCCTGCGGGCCGACAGCCAGTTGGACGCCGGGGTGGGCGGCGGCAAGGGAATCGCGTTCGTAGACGGGGTCGAGGGAGGCCAGCAGCCAGCGGCCGTCACGGCGTTCGACGCGGTAGCAGAGACGGGCGGCCGAGGCGAGGTCCACTTGGGTGCCGTCGAGGTCGGTGCGCATCTCGATGACCGCGGGCAGTTCGACCAGTGCGCGGTCGCCGTGGCAGTGGACCACGGGAGGGCTGAGCCGGTGGGCTGCGGTGTCCCCGCGGGCCGCCATTTTCTCGGACTCGGCGACGAAGCCGGCGCCGCTGCCGCGGAACCAGCTCAGGCGCACGGTCGCGTCGTCGGTGAAGCAGGACCGCATCTGGTCCCACCAGCCGCGGTCACGGCCCTGCCGTTCGTGGAGGACGAGCTGGGTGATCTGGGTGATGTCGCTGCTCACGTCTTCCCTTTCGGTGTACGGATCGTCGGCGCGGTGAGTGCGGCCCCGGAGGTCAAGCGCTAACCGCTGGAGTGACCTGGTGGCCGGCGCACCAGACGGCGCGGATCTTGCGGGTGGCGGTGATGTCGGTGGTGGGGTCGCCGTCGACGAGGACGAGGTCGGCGCGCAGGCCCGGTTCGACGGCGCCGCGGTCGGTCAGGCCGAAAGCTCGGGCCGGCCGGACGGTCGCCGAGCGCAGGATGTCCACGGGGCGGAACCCGGCGCCGGCCATCAGCTCGAATTCGCGGTGGAGGCTTTCGCCGTGCGCGACGGTGTGGGGCGAGCCGGGCTGGGTGTTGGCGTCCGTACCGGCCAGGACCTCGATGCCGGCCCGATGCAGGTCGGCCACGCCGGCGAGCAGGCCGGTCAGAGGCGCCCGGCCCGCCAGGATGCCCTCCATCATGGTGAGGGTGGGAACGACGACCTGGTGGCCGGCCTGCATCGTGGCGATGTCCTCGGGCCGGATGGCGCCGTTCAGCGGAACGTGGGTGATGAAATCCGCGCCCGAGCCGACGGCGACGGTATAGGCGCCGACGGTGACCGCGTGGACGACGGTCTTCAGGCCGTGCGCGTGGGCGGCGGTGACCAGGGCCTGGAGCGCCTCGGCGGTGGGTCCGCCGTCGCCGGGGGCCTCCGCGACCCCCTTGATGTAGTCGACGCCTTCGGCGACACGGGCCGCGACGTGCCGGCGGGCGTCTTCGGGAGTGAGGATGACCGCTTCGGCCGGCATACCCGGCATGCGGGCGTGGTTTCCGGTGGGACCGATCGCGGGCAGGCCGGCAGTGCGGAAGTCCGCGGTACCAGTGGCTTTACGCAGGGACGTGACCAGCTCGTCGGGCCAGCACGCCATGTCCAGCCCAGTGGTTACGCCCCAGCGAGCCAGCGCGTCGAGCGTCTGCGGGCCGTGCAGGTGGACGTGGGCGTCGATCAGGCCGGGCAACAGCACCGCCCCGGCGGCGTCGATCTCCCGCGCGCCGGCGGGGTCGGTGCCGATGACCGTGCCGTCGATGACAACGGTGCGGGGATCGGTGAGCTGGTGGCCGTCGAAGACCCGGACACCGGTCAGTGCGGTCTTGGTGGGTGCGGTCAAGGGGAAACCCCTCCTCAAATAGAGGACAGTTTTGTCCACTAACGTGACTGTACCTCCACTCGACGCCCCTCCGCGTGGCGGCTATAACCGGAGACGTGCCCGCCACCTCCCGCGCTTCCGCTGCCCGCGCCACGGCGGCCCGGCCGCCCGGGGCCGCCGCCCCCAGCGCCGGCCGACGGCGCGGCGAGGCGCTGACTCGCGCGATCTACCAGGCCACCCTGGAAGAACTGGCCCGCACCAGCTTCGAAGAACTCGCCTTCGACAAGATCGCACCCCTCGCGGGCACCGGGAAATCCGCCCTCTACCGCCGCTGGTCCACGCCCAAGCAGCTGGTCCTCGCCGCCTTGACGGACGCGTCCACCGGCTTCGGCGAGCCCGTCACCCCCGGCACCGGCTCTCTGCGCGGGGACCTGACCGCGCTCCTCGGCCGGTTCGCCCGCGTCCTGGACGAACCGCGCGGCCGCGCCCTGCGCCCCCTGGTGACCCAGCGCGCCCGCCATCCCGAGCTCTTCGACGAAGTCCGGCGCCTGGTCGTCCTTCCACACCAACGCATCCTGCTGGCGATTTTGCAGGCCGCGGCCGACCGAGGCGAGGCCGACGCCCGGTGCGTCACCCTGCGTGTGGCCTCCGTCGGCCCTCGCCTGATCATCGCCGAGTCCCTGGAGAAGGGAACCGTCAGCCAGTCCGAAGTGGACGCGATCGTGGACGAGGTGCTGATGCCCCTGACCGCGCCACGGCCCGACGCCGATCAAGGCGTTGTCTGACGATCTCGGGTCGATGCCGCGGGGACGCGGAGCCGGGTCCGGCCGATGGCCTTCGCGGGGTCGGCCATTTGGCCATCCGGCCGCTCGGGTCGGCCGGATGACCGATCCGGCGGTGGGGGTCCACAAGCGAACCTGGTGTTACCGAGTTCGTTCTAGGAGGCGGAAATGACGATCCTCGCCACGGTTGGGGCCTGCGTGGGCCTGCTGGTTCTCGTACTGATGTCGCTGGCACCGGCGATTGTGGAGCTTGATGCGCGGTTCCCCGTCGGGCGGCGCGAGCAGGGACCGGCGGCGAGGGCCGTGCGCGCCGCTCGTGCGGTCAAGACCGCTCGGTCGGCACAGGCCGCGGGGGTGGCTGGTGCGGCTCACGCGGTCAAGGCGGCGCGTGGGGCCGCTGGGACTCGGATCACGGCTCACGCCTGAGCTGGGATCTCGAGGCGGGAAAGGCCCCGGCCCCGCAGGCGGGAGCCCAGGGTCGCGGACCAGGGGCAAGGTCCGCGGGCAGGAACCGGAGTTGCCGGCAGACAGCAGGGCGAGCGGATGCGAGCCGGAAGCCGCGACAGGCCGGCAGGCGCCGGTGCGCGCGCCGGTGCGGGCCGAGCAGGTCAGCATGAGCCGCTACAGGCCGGCGGGCCTCAGCACGAACCGAGCAGGTCAGCGCAAGCCGAAGTGAGATGGCGCGAACCGATATGGATCCGCGCGAACCAGAGCGAACCAAACAGACCAGCACCAGCCGAAACAGGCCAGCGCGAACCAAACAGGTCGACGCAAACCGGAGCAGGTCAGAACCAGCCGAAGCAGGCCAACACAAACCGGCGCGAACCAAGCAGGTCAGCACGCCCCCGAGCAGCTCGATCCAGATCAACACGAGCCAGTCGGATCAGGCGATCCGGTAGCCGATTCCCGGCGTCGTCGCGATGGCCGATGGGTTGCCGAGTTTGCGTCTCAAGCGGCCCACCGTCACGGTGACCGTGTTGGTGAAGGGATCCGCGTTCTCGTCCCAGACCTGTTCGAGCAGGGCCTCGGTGCTCAGGAAGCCCGGGCTGGCTCGCAGCAGAGCCTCCAGCACGGCGAACTCCTTCACCGAGAGGGTGAGTTGCCGCCCGTCGCGGGTGGCGGTTCGGCGTAGCGGGTCCAGTTCGATTCCGGCCGCGTGCAGGACTCGCGGCCGCGCGTGTGGTTTGCGGCGGGCCAGCGCCTGGATGCGCAGGATCAGCTCCGGGAAGTGGAAGGGCTTGGGCAGGTAGTCGTCGGCGCCGAGGGTGAGCCCGCTGACCCGGTCGCCGGGGGCGCTCGCCGCGGTCAGCATCAGGACCATCGGCCGATCGGCCCGTTCGGTGATCATCTGGCACAGCGTGTCGCCGTGGAGGCCGGGCAGGTCCCGGTCCAGGACGACCACGTCGTGCGCGGTGAGTTCGAGCTTGGCGGCCGCGACCAGCCCGTCGCGGGCGAGGTCGACGGCCATGCCCTGGTCGCGTAATCCTTCGGCGACGACCTCGGCCAGGGCCGGGTCGTCTTCGACGACGAGGATCCTCATGCCGGGACCGGTGTCTTCGCGGCCGGAAGCGTGATCGACACCCGCAGGCCGCCTTCGGGCCGGGCGTGCAGGGCGAGCCGTCCGCCGTGGGCCGCGGCGACGGCGGCCACAATGGACAGTCCTAGTCCCGAGGAGCCGGTGCGCTCGCCACCGAGCCGTTCGAAGGGCCGCGCCAGCCGGTCGACCTCCCGCTGGTCGAGGTGCCGCCCGCCGGTCTCGACCGTGAACGCCGCCTCCTCCTCGTTCGCGGACCCGGTGACCTCGATCCAGCCGCCGTCCTCGTTGTGTGTGACGGCGTTGTCGATGACGTTGTCCACCAGCCGGGCCAGCAGCGCCGGGCTGCCCTGGGCCGCCGTCGCCGGTGGCAGGCCCACCGTCACGGTCAGCCCCTTCTCCTGTGCGTCGGCGGACCGGTCGCGCAGTGCCGCGCCGACCAGGTCACCGAGGTCGACCGGGGCGGAGTCGGCCAGCGCGCCGTGTTGCGCTCTGGCCAGCACGAGGAACCCGTCGAGCAGGTGATCGACCCGGTCCAGCTGGGTCCGCAACCGGTCCGCGAGCGCGACCGTCGAGACGGCCGGGTCCGGTTTGGCGACCGCGACATCCAACGTGGCCAGCATCGTCGCCAGCGGGGTGCGCAGCTCGTGCGAAGCGTTGGCGACAAAACGGCGCTGCGCGGTGAACGACGCTTCAAGCCGTTCGAGCAGCTCGTCGATGGTGTCGGCGAGGTCCTTCACCTCGTCGGCCGGGCCGACGACGGCCAGCCGCCGGTCCAGACTGTCGGCGGAGATGCGCCGCGTGGCGCTGGTGATCAGCCGCAAGGGCCGCAGCACACGCTTGGCCAGCGCCCGGCCCAGCAGCAGTGAGACGACCGCCATCACGACCAGCGCGATCAGCGAGCCGGCCAGCAGCTGACGGGACTGCTGCGTGTGCACCGCGTCCAGCTGGCCCGCCAGCTCCTGGATCCGCTGCTGTGCCGCGGCGAGACCGCCCGGGGCCGAGGGATTCCCTTCCGGGGCAACACTTTCCCGGCCGCCGCCGTCGGCGAGCAGGAAGGTCAGGACCAGCAGCCCGGCCCCGGACAGGAGGAACCCGGCGGCGTACAAGATGGTGAACCTCGACCCGACGGTCCCGCTCCGCAGCCTGATCACGCCCCCAGTTTGCTCCGGCCGGCCTAACAACGGCATAACAACGCCGGTTCGGGCCGTGTTACGCGCCGCTCCGTAGAAACGCCGGCATGTCGACCACCGAACTCCTGCGGCGGGAATGGATCACCTTCCGCCGCCCGGCCCGCCTGATCGCCCTTGGCGCCGCGGCCCTCGCCGTCATCGCGGTGGGCCTGTTGTCCGCCGTCCGGAACCAGTCGTCCTGCGACGGGCCCTGCCCGGCCGTTCCCGTCGCCGCTGACGGCTCCGTCGTCGGCGACCAGTTCTGGTTCCGGCATCGGGACCTGGGCCCTGAAGGCAGCATCACGGTTCGGCTGACCGCCATGACCGGGACGATCACCTACCCGCCGCCGAACCACGACCGGATCGTGCCCGGTCTGGTGCCGTGGGCGAAGGCCGGGATCATCGTCAAGGACGGGGTACGGCCGGGCTCGCGGTACGCGGCGCTCACGATGACCGGCGCCCACGGCGTGCACTTTCAGTACGACTACAAGCACGACGTCGCCGGCAGCGCGGCCGCCGTCTCGCAGCAGTCCCCGCGCTGGCTGCGCCTGACCCGCTCGGGCGACACCATCACGGGCTCCGAGTCCGCCGACGGCCGGCAGTGGCACACCGTCGCGACAGCGGAGCTCGACCGGCTGCCGGACACCGTGCAGGTCGGCCTCTTCGCCACGTCGCCCGGCGATCTCACCCTCAGCAGGACCGGGCTCGGCGGCGCGACCGAGCAGGTCCGGTTCACCCAGGCCGTCGGCGTTTTCGACCACGTCGCAGTCAGCGGCACCGGCACGTGGATCAGTCAGCCCATCGGCGAGATGAACAACACCGACTGGGAGAAGTACCACCACGCGTCCGGAGCCGTGGACGACAACGGTGTCGTCACGGTCAGCGGCGCCGGTGACATCGGCCCGCTCAGCGACCAAGGCGCGCGCACCGTCGAGAACACCTTGTCGGGCCTCGTGGTCGCGCTGATCATCGTGCTCGTCGCCGCGACCCGCTACGGTGCCCGCACGGCTCGCGAGGCGCCGGCCCGGCCGGTGGTCGCCGCGCGGGCGGCCGTCGTCGGAGCAGCCACCTTCGTCAGCGGCCTGGTCGCCACCGGCATCGTCGTCCCGGCCGGCCTGGCGGTCATCAAGGCCAACGGCATCCCGGTGCAGCCGAGCCCGGTGCTGACCGAGCTGCGGGTGATCGTCGGCGTCGCGGCGGTGCTGGCACTCTGCGCTGTCCTCGCTTACGGGCTCGGCGTCTGGCTGCGGCACGGCTGGGCCGCTGTCCTCATCGGACTGTCCGTGGTCGCCGTTCCCCAAGCCATCACGGCGTTTCCGCTCCTGCCCGACCCGGTCTCCGAGTGGCTGCTGCGGCTCACCCCGGCCGCCGGCTTCGCCGTTCAGCAGACGCTCGTGGAGTATCCGCAGGTGACCGCGCACTACGCGCCGTCCGCCGGGTACTTCCCGCTCCCCGGTTGGACCGGTCTCGCCGTGCTCTGCGCGTACACGATCGTCACGGTGCGATTGGCTCTCGGCGCCAAGCCGGCCGATTGGCGGTAGCTCAAACCGACACACTGGCCGCCGCGAAAGCGTCCGCTGCGCTGAAGACGGTTTGGGCGTAGTCGACGGCCGGGTTGTAGAACAGCGCGGCGCGCCACCAGCCGGACGGGGTGCCCAGGTCGTCGCCGCCGGAGCAGAGGTAGCGGGCGGCCGTGAAGGCGGCGTCGTCGATGTTCTGGGGGTTCGCGGGCTTGCCGTCGCTGGTCGCGCGTTCCGCGTATTTCGACCAGGTCGACGGCAGGAACTGCAGGGGGCCGAGCTTGTGGTCGGCCTCGCGGTCGCCGTCGAGCTTGCCGTCGTCGGTGTCCGGGGGTGTCGGGGGGCCGACGATCGGGCTGCTGACGACGCCGTCGGGGGTGATCGCCACCGTGCCGAACGTCGCGTGGCCGATGCCCGCCAGCGTCGCCCACGACAGGTGACAGGTCGGCTTCTGCCGGCTCATCCACATCTCCGCCCGGCCGTACGCGGCGAGGACCCGCGCCGGGATCTCCGTCTTCCCCGCGACACGCGTGGCCCACGCGTCCAGCTCCGCCTTGTCCGACATCGTCGGCCGGTCCGGCGGTGCCGCCAGGCCCGCGCGCGGCGCCTGCGCACCCGGCTGGGGGCGCTGCTCCTGGACCACAAACGTCGGCGACGGCGGCGCGGCGGCCGGCGCTTCACCGGACGGGTTGCGGACCCCGATCGTCACCACGAGCACCACCCCCGCGACCACCAGGCTCAGCGTGAACACGATCCGGCTGACGTAACGACGGGGCGGGCCGGCGGGCGCGGGAGACGCCGGCGCGTCAACGGTCGGCTGAGTGGTATCGGCCACCCGGACAGGTTACTGCCCCACCCTTCGCGGGACACCGGATCGAGCGAATGGCAAGCGGACGGTTAACCCGTGCTCCATCCAGCGGACATCACATATTTTGTTACCGAGTCGCAGCCCAGCGCGCTGACCTGCGGTTACCCTAACCTAATCCCCTCCCATCAACGGCCTTGACGGACAAATCGGGCACCTCTCGGCGGGCACCCCCTGGACTTAAAGGCAAGGCTTACCTAAAAACATCAGGTCAGGGAATACGAGGAGGGCTGAACTGTGGTGTTTTCGAGCGCGCTCATCGGGCTGCGCGAGGGCCTGGAGGCCGCACTCGTCGTCAGCATCCTGGTCGCGTTCCTGGTGAAGACGGACCGCCGGCACGCGCTGCGTTACGTGTGGCCCGGTGTCGCCGCCGCCGTCCTGCTCTCGATCGCCTTCGGCGCGGTCCTCACCTACAGCACCGCGCAGCTGAGCTTCGAGCACCAGGAACTGCTCGGCGGCAGTCTTTCCATCGTGGCCGTCGGCTTCGTGACGGCGATGATCTTCTGGATGCGCAAGGCGTCGCGGCACATCGCCGCCGAGCTGCGCGGCAAGATGGAGAACGCGCTGAACGTCGGCCCCGCGGCCGTGCTGCTGCTGTCCTTCCTCGCGGTCGGCCGGGAAGGCCTCGAGACCGCCGTCTTCTTCTACTCCGCCGTGCAGACCGCGCAGTCGGACACCGTCCAGCCGCTGATCGGCTTCGTCGTCGGCATCGTGCTCGCCGTGGCGCTCGCCTACCTGCTCTATCGCGGCGCCGTCCGGTTCAACCTGGCGAAGTTCTTCACGGTCACCGGCGTGCTGCTGGTGTTCGTCGCCGCCGGCGTGCTCGGCTACGGCCTGCACGACCTGCAGGAGGCCGGTTTCCTCCCGGGCCTGACCACACTCGCCTTCGACGCCTCCAACGTCCTGCCGGAGACCTCCTGGTACGGCGCGCTGCTCAAGGGCGTCCTCAACTACTCGCAGCAGACGACGGTGGTGCAGGCCGTCGCGTGGGTCGCCTACGTCGTGATCGTGCTGCCCCTGTTCCTCAAGCCCACCAAGAAAACCGTCCCGGCGCCCGCCGCTGCCGCTGTCAAGGAGTGACCGTGCCCCAGTCCCCCAAAGCCCCGCTGGCCGTGCTGGCCGGCGTCGGCGCCCTCGTCGCGCTGGCCGCCTGCGACAGCACGGGCTCCACGACCAGTGCCGCGGGCGGGCCGATCAAGGTCGAAGCCTCCGACACCTCCTGCGCCGTCGCGGCGAGCACGGCGAACGCGGGCAACGTGACGTTCGAGATCACGAACAAGGGCAGCAAGGTCACCGAGTTCTACCTCTACGCCGAGGGCGACCGGATCATGGGCGAGGTCGAGAACATCGCGCCCGGGCTGAACCGGCGGCTGATCGTCGAGGTCCCCGACGCCGGCAAGTACCAGACCGCGTGCAAGCCGGGCATGGTCGGCGACGGCATCCGCGGCGACTTCACCGTCACCGGCGGCGCGGCGAAGCAGAACGACGTGAACGCGCAGAAGTCCGAGGCCACGAAGAGCTACGCGACCTACGTCGCCAACAACACGAGCGCACTCGAGACTGAGACGGCGAAGTTCGTCGACACCGTGAAGGCCGGGAAGGTCGACGAGGCCAAGGCGCAGTACGCCACCACCCGCGCGTACTACGAGCGCATCGAGCCCGTCGCGGAGAAGTTCGGCGACCTCGACCCGCTGATCGACGTCCGCGAGGCCGATCTGCAGGCGGGCCAGCAGTTCACCGGCTTCCACCGGCTGGAGAAGGACCTGTGGGTCACCGGGCTCAAGCCCGACAGCGGCCAGGTCGCCGACAAGCTGCTCACCGACGTCAAGGACCTGGTCACCAAGACCAAGACGCTGCAGCTGACCGCGCTCGACCTCGCCAACGGCGCCAAGGGCCTGCTCGACGAGGTCGCCACCGGCAAGATCACCGGCGAGGAGGAGACCTTCTCGCACACTGACCTGTGGGACTTCCAGGCCAATGTGGACGGCTCCAAGGGCGCGATCGCCGCACTGCGGCCGATCCTGCAGGAACGCGACCCCGCGCTGGTGTCCACTCTGGACAAGCAGTTCGCGAACGTGCAGACACTGCTGGACAAGAACCGCAACGGCGACGGCTTCAAGTACTACAACGAGCTGTCGCAGGACCAGATCAAGGAATTCGCCTCGGCGGTCGACGCACTGAGCGAGCCGCTGAGCAAGGTCGCGGAGGTCGTGTCGAAGTGACATCCCAAGCCGGGAACGACGAAGGCGCCCGAGTCTCCCGCCGGAAGCTGTTCGGCCTGGCGGGGGCGGGAGTCGCGCTGGCCGGTGCCGGGGCGGCGGCCGGGGTCGGCTTCGACCGGCTGGGCGAGGGGTCCACGGCGCAGGCCGCGGTGTCCACCGTGGACTTCCACGGCGAGCACCAGGCCGGCATCGTCACGTCGACCCAGCAGAACCTGCACTTCGCGGCGCTGGACGTGACCACGAAGGACGTCGGCGAGCTGCGGCAGCTGCTGCGCACGTGGACCGCCGCGGCGCGCCGGATGACCACGGGCCAGGAGGTCGTGCCGAACGGCGCCGTCGGCGGCGCGGCCGAGGCACCGCCCGGTGACACGGGTGAGGCGCTGGACCTGCCGGCTTCGGAGCTGACGCTGACGATCGGCTTCGGGCCCTCGCTGTTCGACGGGCGGTTCGGCCTCGCGGCGAAGCGCCCGGCGCAGCTGGTGGACCTGCCGCTGTTCCCGAAGGACAAGCTCGACCCGACGCGCAGCGGCGGCGACCTGTGCATCCAGGCGTGCGCGAACGACCCGCAGGTCGCCGTGCACGCGGTGCGCAACCTGGTGCGCCTCGGCTTCGGCGTCACGGAGGTGCGCTGGTCGCAGCTCGGGTTCGGGCGCAGCTCGTCGACGTCGCGGGCGCAGGCCACGCCGCGGAACCTGTTCGGCTTCAAGGACGGCACGAACAACATCAAGTCCGAGGACACCGACCTGCTGCGCGACCAGGTGTGGGCGCAGGCCGCTGACGGGCAGGCCTGGATGGCGGGCGGCACGTACCTGGTGGCGCGCCGGATCCGGATGCACATCGAGACCTGGGACCGCGAGACGCTCGACGGCCAGGAGCAGATCATCGGGCGCACCAAGGGCTCCGGCGCGGCGCTCGGGCAGGCGGGCGAGTTCGACCAGGTCGACCTGAACGTCGGCGGCGCGGGTGGCGTCCCCCTGATCGCCGACGACGCGCACATCCGCCTGGCCTCGCACGAAACGCTGAAGGGCGCGCGCATCCTCCGCCGCGGCTACAACTTCGTCGACGGCTCCGACGGCGTCGGCCACCTGGAGGCGGGCCTGTTCTTCCTGGCCTTCAACCGCGACACGCGCACGCAGTACGTCCCCATGCAGCAGGCGTTGTCCGCGAAGGACGCGATGATGGAGTACGTGCAGCACACCGGCTCGGCCCACTTCGCCGTCCCGCCGGGCCTCACCCCGACGTCCACCTGGGGCGACGGATTGTTCGGCTGATCCACCCACCTTGTGAGACCGATTGCCGGGGAGACCGTACCCGACCCACGCTGACGTCTTCCGAGGCAAGGGAGTCCCGTCGTGGCCGGTGTGGCGCATCCGCGGTTCGGTGTCTGGGCGGTCGTCTACGGGTCGTGGGGGCCGTTCGACCACCCGGACGACCCGGTGGACGCGAGCTGGGAGCGGAACAAGCGGCTGATCCTCGAAGCGGACCGGCTCGGCTTCGACTCCACGCTGATCGCGCAGCACCTGGTGAACCCGTTCGGCGACGAGCTGGACCAGCTGGAGACCTGGACGTCGGCGGCGGCGCTCGCCGCGCTGACCGAGCGGATCGAGATCATCGCCGCCATCAAGCCGTACCTGGTGCACCCCGTGGTGCTCGCGAAGCAGGCGCTGCAGATCGAGCAGATCAGCGGCGGGCGCTTCGGCCTGAACCTGGTCAACGCGTGGTTCAAGCCCGAGCTGGAACGCGCCGGCATCCCGTTCGCCGAGCACGACGAGCGTTACGCCTACGGCCGTGAGTGGATCACCGTCGTGCGCGGGCTGCTGAACGGCGAGCGCGTTTCCTTCCAGGGCAAGTACTTCCACGTCGAGGACTACCAGCTGCGCCCGATCGACGCGACGCGCACGCGCCCCACGGTGTACGTCGGCGGCGAGTCGGACCCGGCCCGCGCGCTGGTCGCGGACAAGGCCGACGTGTGGTTCATCAACGGCCAGCCCCGCGCCGAGGTCGAGCGGCTGATCACCGACGTCGCCGCGCGGCCGAGGGAGGGCGACCCGGTCCGGTTCGGGCTGTCCGCCTTCGTGGTCGCGCGCGAGACGGACGCCGAGGCCGAGGCGGAACTGGCCGCGCTGTGGGAACTCGCGGAAGCCGGCAAGGCACGCTGGGAAGCCCTCGTCGCCGACGCCGACCCGAAGGCCGTGATGTTCCAGACCTTCGCGAAGTACCCCCACATCGGCACCAACGGCGGCACCGCGGCCGGCCTCGTCGGCAGCTACGACACGGTCGCGCGCCGCATCCGCGAGTGGGCCGACCTCGGCATCGAGACGTTCATGCTGCAGTTCCAGCCGTTCGAGGCGGAGATGCGCCGGTTCGCCGAGCACGTCGTCCCGCGGGTCCGGCAACTCGCTCCAAACGCGGGTTGACTTCAAGTGCCCTTGAACTTGCAAGCTGGGTGACATGTTCACCGAAGCCGAAATCGCCTACCTGGCCGAGCAGGGCCTTGGCCGGATCGCCACCCAGCAGCCGGGCGGGACCCTGCAGGTCAGCCCCGTCGCGTTCACCTACAACGCCGAAGCCAAGGCCATCGACGTCACCGGCTACAACCTGACGCGGAGCCGGAAGTACCGCAACGTCGCGGCCAACGGCCGGGTCGCGTTTGTCATCGACGACCGGCCGTCGCTGGAGCCGATGCGCGTGCGCTGCCTGGAGATCAGGGGCCACGCCGAGGTGATCACCGACGTCTTCGAGACCGACGGCCACCTCGACGGCGCCGTGATCCGCATCCACCCCGAACGGATCATCAGCATGGGCATCGACGACCCGGACCGCGAGCCCCTCGAGATGAAGCCGAACAACCGGAACGTCTGACGCGCGTCGGCCGCCGCACCGGCCCGGGGGCGGTACGGCGGCCGGGGCGTGCCCTCATCGGCGGGCGCCCACCAGTGTGTAAGCAGCGGTGCCGACGCCGAACAGGATCCCCGCCATCCACCAGCCGAGCGGGGCTTCTGTGGACAGCAGCGGCCACGCGACCGCGCCCGAAACCGCCGTGGGGTCGGGGTCCGGCACGAACAGGGCCACCACGGTCCACAGGAGCGGGAACGTCCAGCCGAACTGGCCGCCGAACAGGGTCGCGGCCAGACCGGCGAGGCCGAGCAGGCCCGCGCCGTCGCGCAGCACCGCCGACGTGGCCACCTGTGTGTCACCCGGCGCCTGCACCAGCAGCAGCACCCCGCCCGCGAGCACCCCGATCAGCAGGATGTGCCCGAGCCGCCGGGGCAGCCAGTTGAACGCGGCGGTCCGGTCCAGCTCGATGTCCTGGCCGCTGAGCCCGGTGGCCGACACCGCGACGGCCGCGGCGAGCGTGAGCGTGACGAAGAAGAGGGACCACTGGTTCCCGACCGCCAGCCGGATCCCGACCGTGCAGACCACCAGCGCCAGCAGCGAAGCGGGCATCTGCCGCGACCGCGCGTACAGCGTCATCCATCTCATCGCCCGGCCTCCTGGGTAAGAGCGGTCAGCGCGTCACCCTGGCAGCTCAGCTCGGCCTGCCTGGAGGCGACGACCCGGGCCACCTGTTCCTGCGGCGGCAAGGCCTGCAGGCCCGCCCACGTCTGCTTCGCCAGCTCCGGCCACTGCAGGTAAGCGTCGGTCGGAGGAGGCTTGAGGTCGCCGACCACCCATCCGGCGACCACCCAGCGAGCGGCATCCTCCCGGTTCTCCCGGTCGCCGCCGTAGCTCGGGCCACCGCAGGCCTGGGTCCCGCCGCCGGCGACGAGCTGGTAGACGAAGTCCTTGCCCTGCTTGTGGTAGTAGCTGAAGTCGTCGAAGTTCACGATGATCTTCGACGGGTCCTGCGGGCCGACGAGCCGGGCGGTCGTCCGGTACGCGTCGGTCGACTCCATCAGACTGGTCGGCGCGCCGGGGATCTTCGCCAGCAACTGCAGGGCTTCCTTGCCCAGTCCGGCCACAGTGGACAGTCGATCCGCGTGCATCTTCGTGACGCACACCGGGCCGTCGCACACCGGGGCGGCGGTCGCCTGGTCGACGGTCAGGTTGCCGGCCGGCGACGAAGGGAACAGCGGGAGGGCGATCGCCAGGCCGGCCACCACCGGCAGCAGCGCGAGCAGCCGCCGCCGCACCGTCGACGCGGAGAACAGCAGGAACCCCGTGGCGGCCAGACCGGCCAGCCAGCACAGCTGTCCGACGCTGATGGTCACCGTCGGCACGAGGAATGGGCTGCGCGGTTCCTGCGGCGCGACCCCCAGCTGGGTCAGCCGGTTCGGCAGCAGCCCGCCGATGCTGCTCTGGTCGCTCGAAATCTGCAACAGCACGCAGGCCACCAGTGCCAGCACGGCGAGCGCGGGAGCGGTGACCGGGTTCGGCAGCATCCGCCCGACGCCGAGGCCCAGCCCGACCCCGGCGATCACCGCCACCAGCCCGACCAGCGCGGGCAGCACCCAGCTGAAGGTGAACAGCCCGTCGTGCGCCACCACTTGCACCAGCCCGGTCAGCAAGATGACGACGTACGCCAGCACGGCCGCGATGCCCAGCGCGAGGCTCAGCTTCGTCATGCGGTGCCGGGCCGGGCGCGGCATCGTTTCGAGCAGCTCCCCGGTGCCGGACCGGCTGTCGCGCATGCCCTGGATCGCCGAGGCGCCGACGATGATCGGCCACAGCAGCATCAGCAGGTAACGCGTCCACAGCACCGAGGACGTCCATTGCCCGTCCCAGGCCGCCGGTTCCTTGAACCACGGGCCCTTGTGGACGAAGGCGAAGAAGAACCCCAGCCCGACGACCAGCACCGCCAGGGTCAGCCACGGCGCGATCGTGCGCCGCAGCTCGGTCCGCAAGACGTTCACCACGCCTCCCGGCCACGCTCGTGGTTCAGCAGGGCGGAGTAGCCGCGCTCGATCGGGCTGTCGCCGACGTGCTGCGGCCCGCCCGCCGCGGCCAGCTGGTCGGGCGTGCCCTGGAAGACCAGCTTGCCCTCGGCGAACAGGACCACGTCGGTGCAGGCCGTGGCCACGTCCTCCACGAGGTGCGTCGAGACGACCACGCACGCGTCCTGGCCGATCTGCTGCATCAGCTCGCGGAACCGCACGCGCTGCGCCGGGTCGAGCCCGGCGGTGGGCTCGTCGAGCAGCAGGACCTGCGGGTCGTTGACGATCGCCTGGGCGATCCCGACCCGGCGGACCATGCCGCCCGAAAGCGTCTTCAGCTTGTCGTCCGCGCGGTCGGCGAGGCCGACGCGCTCGATCGCCCGCTGCACCGCTCCCGGGATGTCCTTTTTGGACATCTCCTTGAGCCACGCCAGGTACTCGACGAACTCGCGCACGGTGAAGCGCTTGTAGTAGCCGAACGTCTGCGGCAGGTAGCCGATCCGCCGGCGCAGGCCGCGCTGGTCGATGTGTCCCCCGACGGACTCACCGAGCAGCGTCAGATCGCCTTCGGTCGGCCGGAGCACCGTCGCCAGCGTCCGGATCAGCGTGGTCTTGCCGGCCCCGTTGGGCCCGAGCAGCCCGTGCACGCCCGTTCCCAGTGAGAGGTCGAGGCCGTCGACGGCCATTTTCTTCCGGCCCACTCGTACTTTCAGCGCCTTGGCTTGGATTTCCCAGGCATAGGTCGACGGAGCGACCTCAGCGGCTTCGACTGCCCGCATGTCCATTGTCCCCTCATTCCCTATTGATAAGCGATGAGCCGCGTGAAGGAGCTACGGCGGAGCACCAGCACCAGCACAGTCAGCGCGAAGATCCCGCCCCAGACGGGGACGGCCCCGGCCTGCAGGGCGAACGAAGCACCCGTCGCCAGCGTGGGCACCACGAGCACGGCCATCCACACCACCACCAGCGACACGGCGGCGCGCTCCACTCCGATCAGCACCCCGAGCGCGAGCGTCCCCGCGGTGAACGCGAGGCTCGGCAGCAGCCACAGCCCCACCGACGACCCGGTGAGCCGGCCCGCGATCAGCAGCACCGGCAGCACGGCCACCAGCACCGCGGTGGTCCGGCGCAGCACCAGGTCCAGCCCGGCCCGCGGGGTCGCGGTGACCAGCTCGTAGGCCGGGTCCAGCCCGCCCGACCACGAAGCGGCCACGCCCAGCACCGGCAGCACCGGCGCGAACAGCTGCACGAACGACCCGTGCCAGAAGTTCCCCCAGTCCAGCCACACCGAGATGAGCGAGACCAGCAGCACCATCAGGAGCCACGGCAGCATCACCGGCGTCGTCCAGCTGTGCAGCAGTGCCCGGAACCGGCTGGGTGCCGGCTGCGGACGCGACGCGAGCCTCGGTTCGAGGTCCGCCCACACGCCATCGACCAGCGCCGAGACGTCCGGTGTGGACAGTGCGGAGAGCCGGCCGCGGCAGGCGCCGCACAGCTCCAGGTGGGCTTCGACCGCCCAGGCCTGGTCGGCGGGCAGGTCGTGCCCGTGGAGGTAGCCGGTGAGCAGCTGTTCGGAGACGTGGTTCATGACAGTGCCTCTCGCATGGCGATCCGCGCACGGCGCGCCCGTGTTTTCACAGTTCCTTCCGGGAGCCCGAGCAGGACGGACGTCTCGCGGACGGACAGCCCGTCGAGCACCATCGCCTGCAGAACCTGACGCAGCTCGGGTGCCAGCGCGCGCAGGGCGTCACCGACGTAGTCGCCGACCGTTCCGGCCAGCGCCTCCTCCTCGGCGGCGGGGGCCACCGTCGCGACGTTCACAGCCGGTGGCAGCTGCGCGTGGTGCGCCCGGCGGCGGAACGCGTCGACCAGTCTCCGGGCGGCGATCGTCCACACCCACCCGACGGCCGTCCCGCCGGCCGCGGCGCCCGAGAACGAGCCCGCGGCCCGCCAGACGGCCAGATAGGTCTCCTGCATGACCTCCGCGACGACCTGTTCGTCGGCGCATCGGCGGCGCAGGCGCACGGCGAGCCAGGGCGACGTACGGCGGTAGAACTCTTCGAACGCCGCCCGGTCACCCCGCGCCGTCCGGCGGACGAGTTGCTCCTCGTCCGCCTCCGCTGGTGGCTTGTGCTTCACACCAGGCAAGACGCCGGTGACCGCGATCCGGTTCTCACCCGGATGTGTGCTGTGTCACAGCTCAGGTGACGTCGGGCCAGAACTTGCGCCAGCCGTCGGCCTCGAGGGTGGTGGGCTCGACGCCCTCGGCGCGCGCGGCGTCCTCGGCCGCGCGGAGGTCGCGCGCGAACTGCTTCGCGACCGCCCGGAGCTCGCTCTCGGGGTCGATGCCCGCGCGGCGCGCCGTGGCCGCCGTGCGGAACAGCTGGGACGCGGGGTCGGTGCCGTCGGGGAACAGGTCCAGCGGGATGCCGGCGCGGCCGCTGCGCTGGCCGAGCTTCCCGGCGAGCGCCACCGCGGGCTGGCCGAGCGCCACGCCGTCCACAATGGACTTACGCTGCTTCTCGGCCTGCTTGAGCTCTTCCCACTTCAGTTCCTGGTGCTCGGCCGTGGACACCTTGGCGGCGTCGGCGAAGACGTTGGGGTGACGGCCGACGAGCTTGGCGACGAGCTCACTCGCCACGTCGTCGATCGTGAACGGGTCCCGCGGGTCTTCGGCGGCCACGCGCGCGTGGAAGAGCACCTGCAGCAGGACGTCGCCGAGTTCCTCGCGCAGGGCCGCGCGGTCGTTCTCCTCGATGGCCTCAAGCAGCTCGTAGGTCTCCTCGACGAGGTACGTGCGCATCGAGTCGTGCGTCTGCACGGCGTCCCACGGGCAGCCGCCGGGCGAGCGCAACCGGTCCATCACCAGCACGGCCTCGACGAGCGGGTCGGCCGGCGCCTGCAGCACCCGCGCCCCGGCCGCCGTCAGCGCGGCAGCCGTCGGCTCGGCGAGCGAGCCCACGACGAGCACCATGTCGCGCCCGGGCGGCGCTTCGGTGACCGGCGGCAGGCCGAACGCGGCGGCGTCCACGTCCGACCCCGCGTACACCGCCGCCGCGGTGCGCAGGAGCGGAACCGCGGCGGCCGGGAGCGTCGCCCCTCGGGCGACTACGACTACGGAGCCGGTCACTGCTGGGCCGGGGCGGCGCCCGGCAGCGGCAGCACGAGCCCCTGGGTCGCGTTGGCGTTCGGCGCGAGGTCCATGCCCACGGCGTCCCACACGCCGTAACGCGGGTTGATGCGGTAGTCGACGTCGCCGACGTACGGCTGCAGCAGACGGACGCCGATGCCGCCGAGCTGGTCCGGCGTCGGCTGCTGCGCCTGGTCGGTGGCGACGGGCTTGCCGGTGGTGCGCTGGCGCACGACCGCGACGACCCACGTCGGGTTGCTGGCCGGGTTCGGCTGGAACGCGATCACGGTGTTGGCCGGCACGCCGAACAGCACCGTCGTGGCGTCCTGCGGCGACGACAGCGCGGGCACCTGCGTGCCGACGTTGCCCTCGACCCCGCCCTGCGCGCCGCTCTGGATCTCGCCCGTCACGGCCTTCGGGTTGGCGGCGAACTGCCGCGCCTTGGCGATGGCGTCGGTGCGCGCGGTGGCGGGGTCGGCCGAGGACGCCGTGCCGTCGGCGCTCGGCGCGCCGACGGTGGTGTAGTCGAAGTTGACCGTCAGCGTCGGCAGGTACTTGATCGCGAGCTTCTGCTCGAGGTACTGGTCGGTCAGCGCCTCGCGGTGGTCGCGCACACGCCAGACGAGCTGCATGACGGCGGCGTCCTGGTTCTGCGTGATGGACTGCGGCAGCGGCCCGGCCAGCGGGTCCTGGAGCATGGCCGCGCCGATGGCGTCCTGGTCGGCGGAGAGGTTCTCCTTCTGCGCCGCCTTGGTGACCGCCGCGTGCAGCAGCGCCTGGCGCACGATCTCCCGGCCGACGAGGTCGAGCTTGTGCTGCGCCGCGAGCTGCTTGGCGTACGGCTGCTCCTGGACCGCTTTGTCCAGCAGGTCCTGCACCTGGTCGATGGAGGTGACCTTGCCGTCGATGATCGCCGCGGCGCTCACCTGGCTGGGCCCGGCACCACACCCGGCGAGCAGGAACACACCGGCCACAACGGCAATCAACGCGCGAGGGCGCCCCATGATCCGCATCACAGGCCATACCCTCTCACATGCCCGCCCCCGAAACGCAACACCATGTTGGCACCCTGCGCGGTATTGTCGATAAATGGACTCTTGGTTGTCGATTGAGGTCCTCGACGGCACGTTCCCGGCCGAAGCCTGGAAGCGCGCACACGGCGACGACCTGACCGAAGCGGCACTGACGAACGGCGCCGGGCACTGGACGTGGCACGGGCACCGCTGGGGCGTGACGCTGGAGATCGAGTTCGCCAACGAGCATCAGCGCGACCGCTTCCGCGCCCTCCCGGCCGTGACGGCCGCCCTCGACGCGGTCCCCGACCCGGACCGCGGCCTGCTGGTCTACCCGGGCCGCGGCGGCGGCTCAGGCGCCCGGGTGCCGCGCGTCCCCCGGCCCCAGCCGCTGGCGGACGCGGGCGCGCTGCCGACCCCTGAGGTCGAGCACCGCATGCGGCTGGCCACCACGGAACTGCTTGTGAGTGTTTATGACGGTTAGAACCGTCATAAACACTCACAAGCAGTCAGACGGCGGCCGGGGTTTTGGTCAGGTGGGTCAGGAGTTTGGCGCACCACTCCAGCAGGTGTTCGTCGCGGAGGGTGGGGGTGCCCATGCGGCCGCCGGCGGGGCCTTCGGTCGGCTTGGGGACCGAGACGGTGTTCGTGATGGCCTTGTAGGTCGCCTTGGGGTAGAGGCGCTTGAGGCGGACCAGTTGTGAGTCGGCCAGCGGCAGGGGGGCGAAGCGGATCGTATTGCCCTGCACCGCGACCTCCGTGACGCCCGCCGCGCGGCAGGTGTGGCGGAAGGCCGCCACGGCGAGCAGGCGGGTGACCGGCGCGGGCGGCTGGCCGTAGCGGTCGACGAGTTCCTCGCGGACCGCGTCGAGGCCCGCGGTGTCCGGGGCCGCCGCGATCTTGCGGTAGGCCTCCAGGCGCAGCCGCTCCCCCGGCACGTAGTCGTGCGGGATGTGAGCGTCCACCGGGAGGTCGACGCGGACCTCGGCCAGCTCGTCGTCCTCCGCGGGCTCGGCGCCGGCGTGCCGGCGGAACGCGTCCACGGCCTCGCCGACGAGCCGCACGTACAGGTCGAACCCGACGCCCGCGATGTGGCCGGACTGCTCCGCGCCCAGGATGTTGCCCGCGCCGCGGATCTCCAGGTCCTTCATCGCGACGGCCATGCCCGCGCCCAGCTCGGTGTTCTGCGCGATGGTGGCGAGCCGGTCGTGCGCCGTCTCGGTCAGCGGCGCTTCCGGCGGGTACAGGAAGTACGCGTACCCGCGCTCGCGGCCACGCCCGACGCGGCCACGCAGCTGGTGCAGCTGCGCGAGCCCGAGCAGGTCACCACGCTCGACGATCAGCGTGTTGGCGTTGGAGATGTCCAGCCCGGTCTCGACGATGGTGGTGCACACCAGCACGTCGTACTCGTTCTCCCAGAAGCCCTGGATGATCTTCTCGAGCTTGTCCTCGTTCATCTGCCCGTGCGCGGTCACCACCCGCGCCTCCGGCACCAGCTCGCGGATGCGCCGCGCGGCCTTCTCGATCGACGAAACCCGGTTGTGCACGTAGAACACCTGGCCGTCGCGCAGCAGCTCGCGGCGGACGGCGGCGCCGACCTGCTTGTCGTCGTACGAGCCGACGTAGGTGAGGATCGGGTGCCGGTCCTCCGGCGGCGTCAGGATGGTGGACATCTCGCGGATGCCCGCCAGCGACATCTCCAGCGTGCGCGGGATGGGCGTGGCGGACATCGTGAGCACGTCGACGTGCGTGCGCAGCGCCTTGATGTGCTCCTTGTGCTCGACGCCGAACCGCTGCTCCTCGTCGACGATCACGAGGCCGAGGTCCTTGTAGCGGATCCCGGTCTGCAGCAGGCGGTGCGTGCCGATCACGATGTCGACCTCACCCTCGGCCAGCTGCTCCAGGACGATGTCGGACTCGGCCTTGTTGGTGAACCGCGAGAGCCCCTTGATGGTCACCGGGAACGACTGCATGCGCTCGGCGAACGTGTTCAGGTGCTGCTGCGCGAGCAGCGTGGTGGGCACGAGCACGGCGACCTGCTTGCCGTCCTGCACCGCCTTGAACGCCGCGCGCACGGCGATCTCGGTCTTGCCGTAGCCGACGTCGCCGCAGATCACGCGGTCCATCGGGACGCCGCGCTCCATGTCGGACTTGACCTCGTCGATGGCGGCCAGCTGGTCGTTGGTCTCGACGAACGGGAACGCGTCCTCCAGCTCGCCCTGCCACGGCGTGTCCGGGCCGAACGGGTGACCGGGCGCGGCCTGGCGCGCGGCGTAGAGCTGGACCAGCTCGGCGGCGATCTCCTTGACCGCCTTCTTGGCCCTGGCCTTGGTGTTCTTCCAGTCGGAGCCGCCCAGCTTGTTCAGCGCGGGCAGCTCGCCGCCGACGTAGCGGGAGACCTCGTCGAGCTGGTCGGTGGGCACGAAGAGCCGGTCGCCCGGCTGGCCGCGCTTCGACGACCCGTACTCCAGCAGCAGGTACTCGCGCGTGGCACCGGCGACGGTGCGCTGCACCATCTCCACGAACCGGCCGATGCCGTGCTGCTCGTGCACCACGTAGTCGCCGGCCCGCAGCGCGAGCGGGTCGACGGCGTTGCGCCGCCGCGACGGCATCTTGGCGTTGAGGTCCTTTGTGGACACCCCGGCGTTCGCGCCGCGGCCGGTGAGGTCGGTCTCCGACAGCACGACGAGCGCCCGCTCCGGCGACACGAAGCCGTCGGAGAGGCCGCCGCAGGTGACCGTGACGACGCCGGGCGGCGGGACCGCCGTGAGGCCGTCGCCCGCCAGCGTGGCCGGGACCTCGGCGCCCGTCAGCTGCTCGACGGCGCGGCTCGCGGTGCCCTGCCCGGCGACCACGAGCACCCCGGTGCCGCCCGACGCGACGTGTGCGCGCAGGTCCGCCATCGCACGCTCCAGCTCGCCCCGGTACGCGGGCGCGGGCTCGACGGCGACGCGGAAGACGTCCGGGTCCTCGGTGGTCAGCTGGGTGATGGTCCACCAGGAGCGCCGGGTCTCCTGTGCGTGCTTGGCGATCCCGGCCAGGTCGCGGTAGGCCGACGCGCCGAGGTCGATCGGCGCCTGGCCGCCCGCCGCGGCGGTGGTCCAGGACGCCTCCAGGAACTCCTGGCCGGTGCGCACCAGGTCGGCGGCGCGGGCGCGGATCTTCTCCGGGTCGGCCAGCAGCACGTGGCTGCCCCGCGGCATCGCGTCGGTGAGCAGCTCCAGCTCGTCCTCGCAGAGCACCGGGATGAGCGCCTCCATGCCCTCCACCGGGATGCCGTCGGCGAGCTTGGTGAGCATCTCGGCCAGGTGCGCGTCGGCCTCGTAGGTGCCCGCCAACTCGGCGGCCTTCGCCTTGACCGCGCCGGTGAGCAGCAGCTCACGGCACGGCGGCGCGGTGACGTGCCGGATCTCGCCGGGCAGCGAGCGCTGGTCGGACACCGCGAACGCGCGGATCTCGCTGACCTCGTCGCCCCAGAACTCGATCCGGACCGGGTGCTGCGCGGTGGGCCCGAACAGGTCGAGGATGCCGCCGCGCACGGCGAACTCGCCGCGCTTCTCGACCATGTCGACCCGGCTGTAGGCCAGCTCGACGAGCCGCTCCAGCAGGCCTTCGAAGCTCTGCTCCTCGCCCACCACGAGGTCGACCGGTGCCAGTGAGCCGAGCCCCGGCGCCATCGGCTGGATCAGGCTGCGCACGGTCGAGACGACGACCTTCAGCTCGTCTTCGCCCGTGTGCAGGCGGTGCAGCACCTCCAGCCGCCTGCCGACGGTGTCGGCGCGCGGCGAGAGGCGTTCGTGGGGCAGCGTCTCCCACGACGGGAAGTCGGCGACCCGGTCGCGGCCGAGCAGCGCCGACAGCGACGTGGTCAGCTCATCGGCCTCCCGCCCGGTGGCGGTGACCACGAGGACGGGACGGCCGGCGCCGCCCGCGCCGGGTTCTTCGGCAAGGGCCGCGGCGACCAGCTGGCGCGCGGCGACGGGGCCCTGCAGCTCGAGCAACGGGGCGCCCGCCCGCTCGACGACCCCGCGAAGGGCCGGGTCGGGAAGGATGGCTTGGAGGAGTCCGGACAGTGGAGCGTCGGTCACTGTCCCAGACTACGTGCCGGCACCGACAAGATGCCGCTCACCGCACGAGTGGGCCACTCGCGACATCGGCGGCCGCCGGCGCTCACGCAGCGGAACCGGGTGACCAGCCGTGGTGGCCGCGAAACTCCCCTCGCGGGGCTCCGGCTGGTCGGTGGCGACCGAGCGTGAACACGCGGCGGAAATGCGGCGGAACTGGTGCGGACGCGGGTGGGGACGATGGCCGCGATCAGCGGCAGCCGGGCGTCCATGGTCGCCCGGCGCAACGGCTCGACGGCTCGACAGCGCAACGGCTCCACGGCTCCACGGCTCCGATGCGGAATCGCCGAGCGGGGCCAGCGGCTTCGCGGAGTTGAGCCGGGCCGGACCGGACAGCGGAGCTGAGCCGGAGCAGGCCAACCCGCGTAGCGAAGCAGAACCGGAGCAGGCCGGACCGGATAGCGGAGCTGAGCCGGGTCAGACCGGACCGCATAGCGAAGCTGAACCGGGGCAGGCCAACCCGCGTAGCGAAGCTGGGCCAAGGGGGCTCAGCGAGGCCGAACCTGTCGACTTTCCTGCCCGCGAACGGAAACCAGCCCACAGCGCGGCCCAGCCCGTGAGCAGACCGGCCGTCCGCGCAGCGAACAAACCAGCGATCTTTCCGGTTTGTCCGGCATGCTGGACCCATGCGCCTGTCCGGACCGGCCCTGCTCGTGACGCTCGTGGTGTTCGCTTCCGCCTGTTCCAGCCCGCCCGGGGCCGCCCAGCCGCCCCCGGCCAGCGCCCCAGTGCCGCCGGCCACCACGCAGGCAGCCGGCGGCTTCCGCGTCGAGGAGGTGGCCGGCGGGCTGGAGCACGGCTGGGACATCGGCTTCCTGCCCGGCGGCGCCATGCTCGTGACGCAACGCCCGGGCCGGCTGGCGCTGGTGCGCGGCGGCCGGACGACCGAGGTCCGCGCCGACTTCTCCGACGTCCTCGTGCAAGGCGAAGGCGGTCTGATGGGGCTGGCGCTCGCCGCGGACTTCGCGTCGTCGCGGGAGTTCACCACCTGCCAGACGCATCAGGAGAACGGCAAGGCCGTCGACATCCGGCTGGTCACCTGGCGGCTGGCCGACGACGACGCGAGCGCGGCGAAGGTGCGCGACCTGCTCACCGGCCTGCCGGTGAACCCGAGCGGACGGCACTCCGGCTGTCGCCCGACGCTCGCCCCGGACGGCGCGCTGCTCGTCGGCACCGGCGACACCGCGAACCCGGCGGTCTCGCAGGACCGGCACCGCCTCGGCGGCAAGGTGCTGCGGATCAACGCCAAGACCGGGGAACCGTTGCCGGACAACCCGTTCTTCTCCTCGGCCGACGAGAACGAGCGGCGGGTCTGGACCTACGGCCACCGCAACATCCAGGGCGTCGCCATCCGCCCCGGCACCGGGCAGGTGGTCACCTCGGAGCACGGGCCGACGTTCGACGACGAGGTCAACCTGATCAAGCGCGGCGGGAACTACGGCTGGGACCCGTCCAAGGGCGGCACCGACACGACCTATGACGAGAGCGTGCCGATGACGGACAAGAAGCGCTTCCCGGACGCCGTGGATCCACTGTGGACCACCGGCTCGATCACCGAGGCGACGAGCGGCGACGCGTTCCTCACCGGTGAGCAGTGGGGCGTGAACAACGGCGCGCTGGCCGTCGCCGCGCTGAAGGGCCAGAAGCTCCTGCTGCTGCACCTCGACGCCGCCGCGAACGTCACGAGCGTGACCCTGCCGAAGGAGTTCGACGACAAGTTCGGCCGCCTGCGCGGCGTGCGCAGCGGCCCGGACGGCGCGCTGTACGTGACGACTTCCAACGGCGACAACGACAAACTGCTGCGCGTAACGCCTTCCTGATCAGCATTCCTGACAACAGATATCAGGGAAGCCGCGTCTACCTGGCCTTCTCCCGCGACGAGACGACCATGGGTTTCGCGTTCCCGAGGGAGCAGCGGGACGCGCTCGTCGCGGGCGAGCCGGAGAAGTTCCTGCCGCCCGAGCCGTCCGACGAGCGCTACCAATGGGTCCGCGTGCGGCTCGCCGCGCTGGAGGCCGGCGAAATGGCCGAGCTGGTCCTCGACGCGTGGCGGATGTGCGTGCCGAAGCGCGTCGCCGCCGCGCACTGCGCCATTCGGTACTGATCCGACTGCAGCCACGGCGGAAAGGGTTCCTGCGAGCAGATCGGCCGCAGACCGTGTCCGCCTGCTTTCGGTCGGATTAGTACCGGGACGGCTCAGCCACCTGAGGCTCAGCGACCTAAGTGGGCGCCGCCGTTGACGTGCACCACCTGCCCGGTCACGTGGCCGGCGGCGGGGCTCGCGAGGAACGCGACCACGTCGGCGACGTCCTCCGGGACGCCGGCGCGCTTGGTCATCGTATTGCCGACCAGCCGGGCACGGCGCTCGCCGGTGAGCTTGCCGTGGAAGAACTCCGTGTCGACGATCAGGCCGGGCGCCACCACGTTCGCGGTGATGCCGCGCGGGCCGAGCATGCGCCCGACGTCGGTGTTCCACGCCTCGACGGCGGCCTTCGCCCAGCCGTACGAGCCGCCGCCGGTGTGCGCGGCGATGGAGCCGATGGTGATCACACGGCCGTGGTCGGCGAACCGGTCGCGCAGGCCCGAGGTGATCAGCGCGGCGGTGAACACGTTGGCCCGGAAGTTCGCGGTCCAGGCGACGTCGAGCGCGGCCAGGTCGGCATCGTCGTCACGGAGGAAATCGGTGTTCCCCCCGGCGTTGTTGACCAGCACGTCGACGGTTTCGGGCAGTTCCCCCAGCGCGTTCGCGACCGCCGTGGGATCGGCCGCGTCGAAGACCACTGCCCTGGCCCCGAGCAGGGCCGCGGCCTCGGTGAGCACGCCCTCCCGGCGGCCGGTGATCGTGACGCGGTCGCCGTCCCGCGCGAACCGGGCAGCCACCGCGTACCCGATTCCCGTGCCCCCGCCGGTCACCACGACGTCTCGACTCATCAAATGCATCCTTTACTGTTAAAGTATCTCCATGGACGACCGTACCCGCGAGCCGGAAAACGCGTCAAGCGACGAGGTCGACGAGATCCAGCGCGCGTGGCAGCGCGAGCAGCCGGGCGCGCCCGTGGCGTCGATCGGCGTCATCACGCGGATCTGGCACATCGCGAAGCTGCTGGAGGACGACCGGCGCGCGACCATGCTGCGGCTCGGCGTGGACGCGACGACGCGGACGCTGCTGAGCACGCTGCGCCGCGCGGGGCCGCCGTACCGGCTGACGGCGGGCGAGCTGGCGAAGCGCTGCCGCGTCAGCCCCGGCGCCATTTCCCAGCAGACGGCCCGCGCCGAGCGCGAAGGCCACGTCCGCCGCGTCAAGTCCACAGAGGACCGTCGCACGGTGCACGTCGAGCTGACGGCGGCCGGGCACGAGCTGATCGAACGCACTGTCACGGATCTGCTGGAACACGAGGAGACGCTGGTCTCGGCCCTCACCCCGGCCCAGCGCGACCAGCTGGCGGACCTGTTGCGCGTCGTCCTCGCCGACCTCGACCACCGGGCGGGCCTAGGATCGGCGTCATGACCGAGATCGACCCCGGCTCCTCCGCCCTCCTGCTCATCGACCTGCAGGAGCGGATCGTGGCCCTGCCGACGACCCCGCTGTCCGGCCCGGAGGTCGTGGCGAACGCCGTGCGCCTGCGCGACGCGTTCGCCGAGGCCGGCGGCCAGGTGGTGATCATCCAGGCGGTGCGGCCGGGCAGCGAGCTGGCCGAGGGCAACGACGTGCTGCCCGAGATCAAGCCGCGCGTCGGCGAGAAGCTGGTGGTCAAGCAGACCATCGGCGGCTTCTACGGCACCGACCTGCACGCCCACCTGCGCGACGCCGGCGTGCGCACGGTGGTGTTCGGCGGGATCGCCACGGAGTTCGGGGTGGAGTCGACGCTGCGCGCCGCCGCGGACCACGGTTACACGACCATCGCGGTGTCCGACGCGATGACCGGGCTTTCGGACATCTCGCACGAGTCGTCGCTGACGAAGATCTTCCCGCGGCTCGGCACGGTGGCGACCACCGACGAGGTACTGGCGGCGCTCGCGTGATCGACAAGATCGCCTGGCTGCACCTCGTCGACGGCCGGGTCCTCAGCACACTGTCGAAGGGCAAGGACACCTGGTACTTCCCCGGCGGCAAGCGCGAGCCGGGCGAGTCGGACGTCGAGACGCTGGTGCGCGAAATCGCCGAGGAGCTGACCGTGGCGCTGGTGCCCGCGTCCATTTCCCCGGCCGGCGCGTGGGAGGCGCAGGCGCACGGCCGCGCGTCCGGCACGGTGGTGCGGATGACCTGCTACACCGCCGAATACACCGGCACGCTCACGCCGAGCAGCGAAATAGCGGAACTCGCGTGGCTCGGTTATGCCGACCGCCCCCGCGTTTCCGCGGTCGACCAACTGATCTTCGACGACCTGCACTCACAAGGCCTGCTGCACTGAGCCGCCCTGCTGCGCTGAGTCAGCCCAGCAGTTTGGGCTTGTGTTCCAAGTGGGACAACCCGTTCCAGGCCAGGTTCACCAGGTGCGCCGCCACTTCGTCGCGCTTCGGCTTGCGGGCGTCGAGCCACCATTGGCCGGTCAGGGCGACCATGCCGACCAAGGCCTGGGCGTAGACGGCCGACAGCTTCTCCTCGTACCCGCGCGCCGCGAACTGCTGCGCGAGGATGTGCTCCACCTGGCTGGCGATGTCGTTCAGCACAGTGGAAAACGTGCCGGTGGAGCTGGCCACCGGGGAGTCGCGGACCAGGATGCGGAAGCCGTCGTGGGAGTCCTCGACGTAGCCGAGCAGCGCGCAGGCCGCCTGTTCCAGCATCACGCGCGGGTGGCCGCCGTGCAGCGTGGAGACCATGCGGTCGAGCAGGACGCGCGTCTCGCGGTCGACGACCACCGCGTAGATGCCTTCCTTGCCACCGAAATGCTCGTACACCACCGGCTTGGAGACGTTGGCGCGAGCCGCGATCTCCTCCACCGAAGTGCCGTCGAAGCCCTTTTCCGCGAACAGCGCCATCGCCACGTTCAGCAATTGCTGCCGGCGCTCGCTGCCCGTCATGCGGACCCGGGTCACCGGAGCGGTCGGACGCGCTCCGGTGACGGCCGCCTCACGCTTGGCCCGTCGTCTCCCCGCCACCGGGGCAGACTACGCCGAACCGGGGAGCTACTTCGCTTCGGCGGCGATCCGCGCCAGCCGCTGCGGGGTCGGCCAGCGCACGTCGTGCACCCAGCCGAACTTCTCGAAGATCCAGATCAGCCGGGCGGACATGTCGATCTGGCCGCGCTTCACGCCGTGCCGCGCGGACGTCGGGTCGGCGTGGTGCAGGTTGTGCCAGGACTCGCCGAAGGAGAAGATCGCCAGCGGCCAGAAGTTGGCCGACTTGTCCCGCGCGTTGAACGGGCGCTCGCCGATCATGTGGCAGATCGAGTTGACCGACCAGGTCACGTGGTGCAGCACGCAGATGCGCACCAGGCCGGCCCAGAAGAACGCGGTGACCGCGCCCCACAGCGACCACGAGATCAGGCCGCCCAGCAGCGCCGGCAGCATCAGGCTGACCAGTGCCCAGAGCCAGAACAGGTCGTCCACCTTGCGGATGGCGGTGTCCTTGACCAGATCGGGCGCGAACCGCCCCTGGTTGCTCGTGTCGCGCTCGAACAGCCAGCCCATGTGCGCGTGCCAGAAGCCCTTGGCGATGGCCATCGGCGAGGTGCCGAACGCCCACGGGGAGTGCGGGTCGCCGTCACGGTCGGAGAACGCGTGGTGCCGACGGTGGTCCGCCACCCAGGTGATCACCGGGCCCTGCAGGGCGATGCTGCCCGCGATGGCCAGCACGACGCGCAGCCACTTCTGGGCCTTGAACGAGCCGTGCGTGAAGTACCGGTGGTAGGCGACGGTGATGCCGAGCCCGCTGATCCCGTAGAACACCACGAACAGCCCGACGTCGACCCAGCTCAGGCCCCAGCCCCAGGCGAACGGGACGGCGACCAGCAGCGCCACCAGCGGCGCGATCACGCCGAAGTACACCGAGAACTGGACCCCGATCGACCGGTGGCCGTCGATGATCGGTTTTGGCCCCTTCGGGGCCGGTGGCTCTCCAGCGGGCTGGGAACGGTCAAGGGTGGCCGTCATACAGTTCACTTCTTCCTACGAGCCCTTACGAAGGGTCACCTTACCTACGATGCCGTAAGTTACGGTACAGGAGGTTTCACGCCCTGGGGAGGCCCGATTTGCCCGTTCCCCGAGCGGTCAAGTGCTTTTCCCGCGTACCCAGGGCGGGAAGGCCTCACCCTCCCGCGACCCGGGTCTTCGATCATCGCTATCCTGACCAGGATCGATCCGCCGTAGTGTAATCGGCAGCACTTCAGATTTTGGTTCTGACGGTTCAGGTTCGAATCCTGGCGGCGGAGCAGCGGAACGACCTGGCGGCCATGGCGATGGGGGTGGGTGCGGCTGACCGACGAAGCGAGCGACGACACTGGAGCCAGGCGCCCGACTCTCGCCGAGATGTCCGACGCCTGGCTGGTCGGCCGCGGCCGTGAGCTGATCGCGGCGGTCCAGCGGCAGCCACACGAGCAGCAGCTCGAAATCGTCGCGATCATGGACGAGCTGCTCGAAGAGACCCTGCGCCGCGGCGAGCCGACGCTGGTCGCGCAGCTGCTGCGCGCGTCCGCCTTCGCCCGCTTGGTCACGCGCGGCCTGGCCGCCGAGGCCGAGCCGCGGCTCGACGAGATGCTCGCGCACACCCGCCGCCACGGCCTTTCGCTGCTGCGCGCCGACGCGCACGCCCTGCGCGGGCGCCGTCTGGTGCTGGCCGCGCAGGAGGACGCGGCGCTCACCGAGATCGCCCGCGCGCTGGCGATCCTCGACGATTCCACCATCCCGGACCGCCAGATCGGTGTCCGCAACTGGAACCGCATGCTGTCCAACGCACTGCTCGACTGCTGGATCGTGCTCAACCAGCTCGGCGTCTACGAGGCCGCCGAGGAGGTTCTCGGCCGCGCGCACCAGGCGATCCGCGAGAGTGCGAGCCCGCACGAGATCACCCTGCAGCTGCTGAACCGGGTGCGGTTGATGCTGGGCTGGGGCCTGCGGCTGGAGCGCATCGAGCAGTACGACGAAGCCAGTGAGAAGTTCCGCACGGCCGCGTCGATGGCGGTGGCGGCCGAGGGCCCGTTCGCCGAGTCGCTGTTCCCGCGCAAGGCCGGCGTCGCGGCCGTCGACCAGGTCGGTGTGCTCGCGTCCGCGCTCGCGCTGCACAACCCCAGTGAAGACCACGTGGCGCGCCTGCGGGAGCTGAACAGCGGCCAGCAGTTCCCGCACGAGCAGGAGATCGTCGCCATCGCGCTGGCCCGCTGCCTGGACCGGTCCGACCGCCGGGACGAGGCGCTGCAGGTACTGCGCGACGTCCGCGCCGCGATGACCGAGGACCTGTCGCAGCCGTCGATGCGGCTCAACGTGGCCCGCGAGCTCGCGCGCCTGGACACCGCGCGGGACTTCCCTTCGGGCTCCAGCCAGTCGATGATCGACTACGCCACCACGCTCGAAGCCGAGATGTGGACGCTGCGCGAGTCGCAGATCGCCACGCTGAACGCCCGCCGCGAGCACGAGCGCCTCTCCGCCGAGCACGGCGCGATCACCCAGCAGGCGCTGCAGGACCCGCTCACCGGGCTGCCGAACCGCCGCGCGCTGGACGAGCGCCTGCGCACGCTGGCGTCCTCGGCCGACGCGCAGCCGCTGGCCGTCGGGCTGGTCGACCTCGACGGTTTCAAGGGAGTCAACGACAAGCAGTCGCACGCCGAGGGCGACAACGTGCTCCGTGTTGTCGCGAGCACGCTTCGTGACGCGCTGCGCGGTGACGACGTGGTGGCGCGCTACGGCGGCGACGAGTTCGTCGTGCTGCTCCCGGGCGCACCGGCCTCGGCGGCGAAGATGGCGCTGGGCCGCGCAGTGAACTCCGTCGCACATCTGCCGCATCACCTTTCGCACGGCGTCACGCTGTCGATCGGGCTGGTGTCGCTGCGGCCGCAGGAACGGGCCGAGCAGGTGCTCGCGCGCGCGGATGCCGCTATGTACCAGGCGAAACGCGGCGGCGGCAACCAGGTGGCCTCGGCCAACTCGATGGCCACCGACGCGGGCGCCGGCTGGCCCGACGGGACCAGCCCGACCGACCCCGCGTGGGACGCCGAAGACCCCACGTAGGATCGTTGGCCGAGAAGAACCCCACCGGTGAATCATTGGGAGTGTCGTTGAGCGGCCCGCTGAGCACGCTGATCCTCGCCGCGGGTGAAGGCACCCGCATGCGCTCGTCCGTCCCCAAGGTCCTGCACCCGATCGCCGGGCGGCCCTTGGTGGAGCACGCTGTCCGCGCCGCGGCCGGACTGGACCCGGAACACCTCGTCGTGGTGATCGGCCACGGCCGCGAAGCCGTCGGCGCCGAGCTGGCGCGCGTCGGCGGGGTGCTGGGCCGCGAAGTCACCACCGCCGTGCAGGCCGAGCAGAAGGGCACCGGGCACGCCGTTTCGTGCGCGCTGCGCGAGCTGCCGGACGGACTGACCGGCACCGTGCTCGTCAGCTACGGCGACGTGCCGCTGCTGGACACGGAGACGCTGTCCGCGCTGCTGGCCGAGCACACCGGCTCCGGCAACGCGGTCACCGTGCTCACCGCCGTGGTCGCCGACCCGTCCGGCTACGGCCGGATCGTGCGCGACGACGCGGGCGGCGTGAGCGCGATCGTCGAGCACAAGGACGCGACGCCGGCGCAGCGCGAGATCGGGGAGATCAACTCGGGCGTCTACGCGTTCGACGCCGCGGTGCTGACCGACGGCCTCTCCCGGCTCTCGACCGACAACGCGCAGGGCGAGCTCTACCTCACCGACGTGCTCGGCATCGCCCGCGAGGACGGCAAGGGCGTCGGCGCGCTGGTGGTCGACGACCCGTGGGTCACCGAGGGCGTGAACGACCGCGTGCAGCTCTCGGTGCTGGGCGCGGAGTACAACCGCCGGATCGTGCGCCGCTGGCAGCGCGAGGGCGTGACCGTGACCGACCCGGACACCACCTGGATCGAGGCGGACGTGACGCTCTCGCGTGACGTCCTGATCGAGCCGAACACCCAGCTCAAGGGCGCCACCTCGGTCGGCGAGGGCTCGCTGGTGGGCCCGGACACCACGCTCACCGACGTGGTCATCGGCGCGCACGCGTCGGTCGTGCGCGTGCACGGCTCCGGCTCGGAGCTGGGCGACGGCGTGAACGTCGGCCCGTACACCTACCTGCGGCCGGGCACGAAGCTCGGCGCCAAGGGCAAGCTGGGCGCGTTCGTCGAGACGAAAAACGCGGAAATCGGCACCGGCACGAAGGTGCCGCACCTGACCTACGTCGGCGACGCGAAGATCGGCGACCACAGCAACATCGGCTGCTCCAGCGTGTTCGTGAACTACGACGGAGTGGGCAAGCACCACACCGTCGTCGGCTCCCACGTGCGCCTCGGAGCGGACAACACGCTGGTAGCGCCGGTGCGGATCGGCGACGGCGCTTACAGTGGGGCGGGTGCGGTCATCCGCGACGACGTCCCGCCAGGCTCACTGGCGCTGTCGGCGGGTCCGCAGCGCACCATCGAAGGCTGGGCGAGCCGGCGCAGGCCGGGCACGCCCGCGGCGGAGGCGGCGGAAGCCGCACTCGCCGCCCAGCAGGACACCGCCGTGTCCGTGTCAGAAGCAGGAACCGACGGGGAGTCGCCAGCATGAGTCCGAAGTCAGGTACGCCGAAGAAGAATCTGATGCTCTTCTCCGGCCGTGCGCACCGGGAGCTCGCGGAAGAGGTGGCCGCGCACCTCGACGTGACGATCACCCCGCAGACCGCGCACACGTTCGCCAACGGTGAGCTGTTCGTCCGGTTCGAGGAGTCGGTGCGCGGCACCGACGCCTTCGTGATCCAGGCGCACACCACGCCCATCAACGAGTACGTGATGGAGCAGCTGATCATGGTGGACGCGCTCAAGCGGGCGAGCGCGAAGCGGATCACCGTGGTGATGCCGTTCTACCCGTACGCGCGGCAGGACAAGAAGCACAAGGGCCGCGAGCCGATCTCGGCCCGGCTGATCGCGGACCTGTTCAAGACCGCGGGCGCGGACCGGATCATGACGGTCGACCTGCACACCGCGCAGATCCAGGGCTTCTTCGACGGCCCGGTCGACCACCTGATGGCGCAGTCGGTGCTCGCCGACCACATCAAGGCCACCTACGGCGACGCGGACATCACGGTCGTCTCCCCGGACTCGGGCCGGGTTCGCCTGGCCGAGAAGTGGGCGCAGCAGCTCGGCGACCGGCCGATCGCGTTCATCCACAAGACGCGCGACCCGGACAAGCCCAACCAGGCCGTGGCCAACCGCGTGGTCGGCAAGGTGCAGGGCAAGCTCTGCGTGCTGATCGACGACATGATCGACACCGGCGGCACGATCGTGAAGGCCACCGAGGCGCTGATCCAGGAGGGCGCGGCGGACGTGGTCATCGCGACCACGCACGGCATCCTCTCCGACCCGGCGACCGAGCGGCTCTCGCAGTGCAAGGCCCGCGAGGTCATCGTCACCAACACCCTGCCGATCCCGGAGGAGAAGCGCTTCCCGGGGCTGACGGTGCTCTCCATCGCGCCGATGCTCGCGGAGGCCATCCAGCAGGTCTTCGAGGACGGCTCGGTCACCTCGCTGTTCGACGGCGCCGCCTGACCCTGGGCCGGGGCCCGATGCGCCCCAATGTGGCGTTCGGTGCGTCCAACGCACCGAACGCCACATTGGGTGCGCTCAACGCAACCAACGCCACATTGGGGCAGTTTTCGCCGCCGGTGAACCTCGGTCCGCCGGCGGCGAAATCGTCTCCGCCGCCGGCGGCGGTCGATTAGCTTCGCCGCATGGGGAAATTCAAGTTCGGCGTCAGCTTCCGCGGTGTCACCGACCAGGCCGAGTGGACCGCCAAGTGCCGCCGGGCCGAGGAGCTCGGGTACGACGCCATCACGGTGCCCGACCACCTCGGACCAGGGCGGCCCGCGCCGTTCCCGGCGCTGGTGGCCGCGGCCGCCGTGACCGAGCGGCCGCGGGTGGGCACGCTGGTGTCCAACGTGCCGTTCTACAACCTGGCGCTCTTCGCGCGTGACGTCGCGAGCACCCACGCACTGACCGGCGGCCGGCTCGACCTCGGTCTTGGGTCCGGCCATATGAAGTCCGAATTCGACGACGCCGGGCTGCCGTGGCGCAAGGCGTCCGAGCGGATCGATTACCTGGTCGGCGGGCTCGCCGAGCTGAAGACCCGGCTGGCGGACGAGGGCGGCCTGCCGCGCCTGCTGATCGCGGGCAACAGCGACGGTGTGCTGCGCCTCGCCGCGGAGCACGCAGACATCGCGGGCTTCGCGGGGCTGCGGCAGGACCGCGGAAAGCCGCCGGGCACCTTCGTGCTCGACAACGCCGAGGCGCTGGACGAGCGCGTCCGGTTCTTCCGCTCGCTCGCCGGCGACCGCGAGGTCGAGTACAACATGCTGGTCCAGCGCGTGGTCGTGACCGAAGACCGCCGCGCCGCCGCGGCCGAGTGGCACGCGGAAACCGACGGCCGCACGGCGGCAGGCGTCGACGAGCTGCTCAACGCGCCGCAACTGCTCCTCGGCACGGTCGACGAGATCGTCGAGCAGCTCGTGGCCCGCCGTGAGCGCTACGGCTTCTCGTACGTCACCGTGTTCGAGGCGATGCTGGAGACGTTCGCCCCGGTGGTCGCCGAGCTACGCGGGCGGTAGCGTTTTCATTGCCCCGTAACGCTTTCCGCCGCTGACCGGACCTTCGCGACGGCCTCGCCGGCGATCAGGGTCAGCACGCGGCCGAGCAGGTCGTCCGGCACGGCCTCGTCATCGATGTCCGATTCGACGGCGAGGCCGTTGCTGAGCGCCAGCATGATCACGGCCAGCTCCTGCGGCGGCAGTGGGAACTCCAGGTCCAGCCCTTCGGCCAGCCGTTCGAGCGCCCGCGTGATGGTCGCGCGGACCTCGCGGCGGCGGAGCTTCAACGCGTCGCGCCGGTGCTCGTCGTGGTGGGCCAGCGCGAAGAACTCCGCGAGCAGCCGGTGCCAGACGGCGTCCGTGCGCATCTCGTGCATCAGCACCGCGGCGACGTTCGCCAGGCCCGCGCCGCCGTCACCGGCCTCCGCGAAGCCGGCCAGGCTCGCCTCCAGCCGGTGCGCGGCGTGCTCCTCCATCAGCGCCAGCACCAGCTCGTCCTTCGACGCGAAGCTCGAGTACACCGCCCCCTTGGTCAGTCCCGCGGCCGCGGCGACCTCGGTCAGCTTCGACGCCGCGATCCCGCGCTCGCCGAAGACGGTGAACGCCGCGTCGAGGATGCGACGGCGAGTCTCGGACCGTGTCGGCCGCGTCCGGCCGGGTCCGGGTTCCAACGCGGCCATCGGCCGGTCCTCCCGATCTGGGTCTTGACTTCTGTGAGCCCAACTCAATACCTTCAGGTATCCAATACCCGGAGGTATCCAATGTCAACCGAGCGTGGCCTGTGCGGTCTGGCTGCCGAGGCGGCGGCCGCGTTCGGCACGGCGGTCGCGCAGCGCTTCCCGGACGGCGGCCGCTGGCGGGAGCGCACCTTCACCGAGCTGGACCACGCGGCGAGCCGGGTGGCCGCGTTGCTGTGCGAAGGCGGCGTACAACCCGGTGACCGGGTGGCATTGCTGAGCCGGACCCGTCCTGAGTGGACGGTCTGCGACCTCGCGATCGCCCGGCTCGGCGCGATCTGCGTGCCGGTGTACCCCACCAGTTCGCGCGACCAGATCCGCTGGGTCCTGCACGACTCCGGCGCCGTGGCGGTGCTCGCGGAAACCGCCGGGCACCTGGCGGACGTCGACGCGTTGCGCGGCGAACTGCCCGCGCTCGACCTGGTGCTGGGCATCGACACGACCGACCGCCCGCTCACCGCGGTGATCAACTCCGGCACCGGGCCGGCCGACCCCGGCCCGTGGCCGGAACCCGCGCCGGACGACCCGTTCACCATCGTCTACACCTCCGGCACCACCGGCGAGCCCAAGGGCTGCGTGCTGACCCATCGTAACTTCGCCGCCGTGATCGCGTCCCTGCGCGAGATCAACGAGGTCGGCCCCGGCGACGTGCTGTTCGCCTACCTCCCGCTGGCCCACCTGCTGACCCGGATGCTGCAGGTCTACTGCCTGCGCACCGGCGCCACGATCGCGTACTCCGGCGGCGACATCCGCGCCGTGCTCGGCGAGCTGGCCGAGGTCGCGCCGACCTACCTGCCCTCGGCGCCGATGATGTTCGAGAAGATCTACTCCGTGGTCAGCGGCCTGGCGCCGGACCTCGGGCCGACGGTCGAGCTGGGCCTGCGCGCGCGTCGCGGCGAGCAGCTGGACGAGGCGGACACGCGCCGGTTCGCCGCCGCGGAAGAGCAGCTGTTCGGCCGTGTCCGCGCCGCGTTCGGCGGCCGGCTCGTCCGCGCGCTCACCGGCTCCGCGCCGATCGCCCCGGAGATCCTCGAATTCTTCTTCGCCTGCGGCGTTCCGGTGTTCGAGGCGTACGGGATGACCGAGTCGACCGCCTTGCTCACCGCGAACACCCCGGAGGCCTGGCGCGTCGGCACCGTCGGGCGCGCGGCACCCGGCGTGGAGCTGATGATCGCCGAAGACGGCGAGGTGCTCGGCCGTTCGACGGGGGTCTTCGCGGGCTACTGGAACAACCCCGCCGCGACCGCGGAGTCCGTTGTGGACGGTTGGCTGCACACGGGCGACCTCGGCTCGCTCGACGCGGACGGGTACCTCACCATCACCGGGCGCAAGAAGGACATCGTGATCACCTCGGCGGGCAAGAACCTGTCCCCCGCCGCGATCGAGACCGACCTGCGCCGGACGCCGTGGATCGCCGAGGCCGTGCTGCTCGGCGACCGCCGCCCGTACCCGGTCGCGCTGCTCGCCCTCGACCAGGACCGGCTGCCCGAGCTGGCGACCGAGACCGGCATCGACCCCGGTGCCGACGGCTGGTCCGGAGACGAGCGGCTGCGCGCCCGGATCGCCCGGGAGGTCGAGGCCGTCAACTCCCGCTATTCTCCGCCCGAACGAATCCGGGACTTCGCGATCGTGCCGGACCCGTTCTCCGTGGCCGCCGGCGAGCTGACGCCGACGCTCAAGATCCGCCGCGACGTCGTCGCCCGCCGCCACGCCGCACTGGTCGAAACGCTCTACCCCGCCCCGCGACGGGCCACCTGATCCACCGGCAACGCCGCCGGTGTGCCCCTGAGGAAGGAAGCTTCTCGATGAGGATGCGATTGCGGACCAAAGCGGCTGTGCTGGCCGCCGCGGCGCTCGTGACGGCGGCGTTCACCGCCGCCCCGGCGCAGGCGGCGACCGGCGGCAACAACGACCCGTCCTGCCGGCCGAGCGCCGCGCACCCCAACCCGGTGGTCTTCCTCCACGGGCTGGGCGCCACCTACTACGAGGACCTGAACTTCATGCAGGCGGCCGTCGCGGCCAAGGGGTACTGCACGTTCAGCCAGACCTACGGCGCCTACCCGGGCTTCCCGGTGGTCGGCGGGCTGCGCCCGATCGCCGACTCCGCGGGCGAGATCAAGACGTTCATCGGCCAGGTGCTGGCCGAGACCGGCGCGTCGAAGGTGGACATCGTCGGGCACTCCGAGGGCGGCTTCCAGTCCCTCTACGTGACCAAGACCCAGGGCATCGCCGACAAGATCGGCACCGTGGTGGCCATCGCCCCGCCCGCGCACGGCACCACCTTCGGCGGGCTGACCAAGCTCGCCTACCTGCTGGGCCAGGGCGAGCGCGACGCCGTCGGCAAGGCGCTGTCCACTCTCGGCTGCCCGGCCTGCGACAACCTGATCACCGACGGCTCGGCCGTCACCACACTGAACAACGGCCCGATCGCCCAGTCCGGCGTGCGCTACACGGTCATCACCTCGCGCGCCGACGAGCTGGTCACGCCCACCGACACGGCCTTCGTCCGCGAGCCGGGCGTGGACAACCAGTACGTCCAGGACACCTGCCCGTTCGACCCGGTGGGCCACATCGGCGAGGCCTACGACCTCAACGTCTGGAACCTGGTCACCAACGCGCTCGACCCCGCGCACGCCACGAAGTTCCTTTGTGTGGTCGGCTCGCCTGGCTGACCGGTCAAAGGCCGTTAAGGCCTCCTTACCCGCGTCCTACGCGGGTAAGGAGGCCTTAACGGACAGATCAGTAGGCGACGGTGAAGCGCGCCCGTGAGTGCTTCGGCTCGTCGATCTCGTCGACGAAGGCGATCGCGTAGTCCGCGCCGCTGATGCTCGAGTGACCGGCCGCGTCGGAGAGCAGGACGTCGCCGCCCACGCGGAACTCGCCGGTGCGCTCGCCGGCGTTCCAGGCGCCGAACTCGGCGGCCGGGCTGACGTAGAACCAGTCGACATCCTCGGGGAGCGCGCGCAACGCGGCGAGCACGTCGGCGTGGCTGCCCGCCTCCGGCTTGTACTCGTCCGGGAATTCCGGGGTGTCGATCAGCCGCGGGCCGCCCTCGGCGACGTGCAGGGAGCCCGCCCCGCCGACGAACGACAGGCGCGCGCCGGCCGCTCGGGCCGCGTCCACCAGCGTCGGCACGGCGTCCAGCAGGCGGCGGCCCTCGTCGTCCGCGCGGCCCGGCGTCGCGACCACGATCACGTCGGCGCCTCGGGTCACGTCCGCGACAAAGCCGGCGTCGTGCATCGAGCCCGCGCGCGCCTCGACGCTCTCGGGCAGGCCCTCGGCCTTACGCGCCACGCCGACCACCGAATGGCCACGCCGCAGCGCCTCGTCCGTGATCCGGCCGCCGGCGTACCCCGTCGCGCCGAACACCACCAGCTTGGTCATGACCGCTCCTCATCAAGGGAAATCAAGGGAAATCAGTGCTTACGGCGCCGATGGTAAGGACGGATGATCGGCTACTTCAACGAAACCAACGCACCCCCGGGTAGGCGTGCAGGTCAGCCGCCGAGCGCGGCGAACGACGTCGCCAGCTTCTGCTTCACCGCGTTCGCGTCGAACGGCACCCGCACCTCGCCGACGGCGGTCGGCTTCGCCAGCACCTGGTAGCTGGCCGTGCGGTTCGGCAGCGAGAACTTGACCGAGCAGGACATCGTGATCGTCGCGTCCGCCGCCGCGTCGCCCTGCGTGGTGCAGCTCTGCGAGCCGAGCGCCTCGGCGCTCATCTCGACGGTCAGCGTCACGTGCACCACGGGCTTCGGGTCCTGGGCGCCGCCCACGACGCTGGTCGAGACGTCCACCGAGGTGGTGCAGGAGCCGACGAAGTCCTGGCAGTCGAGCTTGTCGTTCAGCACCGCGACGCTCGCCTGCGCGAGTCCCTCGAACGGCTGGCCCAGCCCGGCCACAGCGCTGTCGAAGTCGGTGTGGAACTTCTTCAGCTCGTCGCCGGTGATCGGGCGGACCTGGAACCCGGTGCCGAGCTTCGCCCCGCCCAACGGGTCGATCAGCGCCGGCGCGAAGCCCACCACGCGGTTCGGCTGCGCAGTGGTCACCTGCAGGGCGCCGAGGCCGCCACCGAGCTGGTAGGCCTCCGTGCCGTCGGGCAGCTTCCGGCGCACCGGGTCGGCCGTCTGGTTCAGCGTGGCCAGCGACTTGCGCAGCCCGTCCGCGAGCTTGCCCGGCGCGAGCCGGGCGCCCGGGTCCACGGGCAGCTCGGTGCCGACGGTGTGCACCCATCCGGTGCCGAACTGGGTGCTGTTCTCCTCCAGCCCGTGCGACTTCCAGTAGTCCGCGTTCGCGGAGACGTACAGCTCGCCGCCGACCTGCACGATCTGCACGGCCTGGCCCTCGAACGGCAGCGTGCCGATCCCGTCGCCGTCGCGCGTGACGCGGAAGGTCAGGTCCGCGGGCTTGCCGGAGGCGTCCTTGACCGTGGTGTCGAACTGCAGTGCCGGCGCCTGCCGCAGCGCGTCCAGCGCCGTGTCGACGGCCGTCTTCTGCGCCGCGAGCCGGTCGGCCTTCTGCTGGTCAGCGGCCGAAACGCCCGCCGAACCGGACACCGCCACCTGGCAGCCCGCGAGCAGCCCACCCACCAGCACGACCGCCACGGCGGCCCATCGAGCCCGCATTCCGCCCCTCTTTCCGCCGGGATCATCTCACCCCCGCGGCCTGCGCCGGGAGCACCTCAATTGTGTCGTCACCCACCGGCCGGCCCAAGGCCCGTCTCACGCGAGCCCACCCGTGGTTACCGCACCGGCCCAGGCTGGTCTACACTTCTTGAGTTGTCTCGGCGAGGCGGGTGCACCCTTCGGTGCCCAGCGTGATCGACGCGGCGGTTTGAGAAGCCTCCGTGGACAGATCACGCCCGGATACTCGCCGCCGTGCACGACCGCCCCGAACGCCAGGCCGACGATCCCCGCCGCCACCTGCTGCACCGCATCGTGATTTGAAGGAGTACTACACCGTGTCCGAGGTACGTCTTTCCGTCGAGCCGCGCAACGAGTTCGGCAAGGGTGCCGCGCGGCGCACCCGTCGTGCCGGCAAGATCCCCGCGGTCCTGTACGGGCACGGCTCGGACCCGCGGCACTTCGCGCTGCCGGCCCTCGAGTTCGCCCGCGTGGTCCGCGAGAACGGCAGCAACGCCGTCATCACCCTCGACCTCGAGGGCTCCGACGAGCTGGCGCTGACGAAGACCATCGTCGTGCACCCGCTGAAGAACTACATCGAGCATGTCGACCTGCTGGTCGTCAAGCGTGGCGAGAAGATCACCGTCGACGTCCCCGTGGTCGTCACCGGTGCCGCCGCCCCGGGCACCCTGGTCGCCCAGGACCTCGACACCATCCAGATCGAGGTCGAGGCCCTGCACATCCCGGAGCAGGTCGAGGTCTCCGTCGAGGGGCTCGAGGCCGGCGTTCAGATCAACGCCTCGCAGGTCACCCTGCCCGCGGGCGCGGAGCTGGTCACCGACGCCGAGGCGCTGGTCGTGGCCATCAACGAGCAGCGTGAGTCGACCGAGGACGAGGACGCCGAAGGTGGCGCCGCCACCGCCGAGGCCGCCGAATAAACTCACCTCTCGTGAGTGAAGACCTGCCCGGGGCCGGCGAGCTGATCGTGCTCGCCGGCCTCGGCAATCCCGGGCCCCAGTACGCCGGCAACCGGCACAACGTCGGCTTCATAGTGCTCGACGAGCTGGCCAGCCGCATCGGCGGCAAGTTCAAGGCGCACAAGAGCGGCGCCGAAGTGCTCGAGGGACGGCTGTCCGGCCGCCGCGTGGTGCTGGTGAAGCCCCGCTCGTTCATGAACCTCTCCGGCGGCCCCGTGGTCGGCGCCGCCCGGTTCTTCAAGGTCCCGCCGTCCGGTGTCGTCGTGGTGCACGACGAGCTGGACGTGCCGTTCGGCGCGCTGAAGCTGAAGCTCGGCGGCGGCGACAACGGCCACAACGGCCTCCGCTCCATCACGAAGTCGCTCGGCACGCGTGACTACTACCGCGTGCGGTTCGGCATCGGCCGCCCGCCGGGCCGCCAGGACCCGGCCGACTTCGTGCTCAAGGACTTCTCGACGGTCGAGCGCAAGGAGCTCCCGTTCGAGGTCGACCGCTGCGCGGACGCCACCGAGGCGCTGGTCGCCAAGGGGCTCACGGACGCGCAGAACGAGTTCCACGCGGGTTGACCCGCCGGCTGCTCTCAGTGAGTGATCTTCCGTGGCGCTGAGTGATATCCGCTCACTCGATGGGCGGCTTCTGCTTCCCTGATCGAGTCGACCCGGGGTGCTTTCCCTTCCGGGTGCCCCGATGACCGGTTAGGACGGAGAACGGGAGTTCGCACACCGACCTTGAATCGGAGAATCTTTCATGTCGTTCACCGCCGAGGACCTCACCGAGGTCGCTTTCGGTAACGCCCCGATCGGCCGCCGCGGATACGCGAAGAACGAGGTCGACGAGTACGTGCGGCGCATCGCCAAGACGATCACCGACGAGGACGACCTGACCGCCGCGGAAGTCCACCACGTGATGTTCAACAAGCCGCTGATCGGCAAGCGCGGCTACGACGAGCGCGAGGTGGACCAGTTCCTCGACGAGGTCGAGGACCAGCTGGCCGACCTCTCCGGACGGCGCGCCCCAGGCGTCCCGGGCGCCCGCGACGAGCACGAGGCCACCACCCAGCGCGCCCCACGCCCGGCCGGGGAAGCGGCCGAACACCTCCAGGACCGGTAAACCGAGCCGGTGCCGGGGGACGCCCGTCCCCCGCGGTAACCCGCGCCCGCCAGTCCGCCTTCCGGCCCGGATCCGCCGCGCCGTTCTCCGGAACGCAGCCGGATCCGAGCCCGCCGGACGTTCCCCAGAACGCACCCGGCGGATCCGGCCACCCGTGCCGTTCCCCGGAACGGCACGGGACCGGCGGACCCACGGCGCGAACGTCCCTTCCGGCACCCGAACCCGGCGCCGTTCCCCCGCGGCGCTCACCCGCAGTTGTTCCCCCGCCCTCCGGACTCCCAGCCCCGACAACGAAAACGCCCCCGCCCGCGACTCCATCCTCGTCGCGGGCGGGGGCGTTTCTCGTGGGTCAGGAGCCGGCGTTGCGGGAGATCTTCTCGGCGTACTGGACGGCCGTCGCGGCGCGCTTGACCTTGCCCGACGGCGTCTTCGGCAGGCTGCCGGCCGGCAGCACGACCACGGCGAACGGCCGCATGTCGACCGCGGCCCGCACCCGCGAAGCGACCTCTTTGGACAGTGCCCGCTCGGCCTCGGCGTCACCGGCCAGTTTGGACTCCAGCACCACGGCGAAGCGCTCGCGGCGGCTGCCGGCGTCGATGCGCACGGCCACGGCGTTGCCCGCGCGCACGCCCTCCACCGAGGTGGCCGCGCGCTCGATGTCCGTCGGGTAGAGGTTGCGGCCGCCCATGATGATGACGTCCTTGCGCCGCCCGCAGATGACGATCTGGCCGTCCACCAGGTAACCGAGGTCGCCGGTGTCAAGCCAGCCGTCGGCGTCCTGGGTGTCGACCGGGCCGTTGACGGTCAGGTAGCCGGGTGTCACGGCCGGGCCGCGCAGCCGGATCGCGCCGACCTCGCGGTCGCCGAGCCGGTTGCCCTTGTCATCGACGATCTCCGCTTCGAGGCCGTCGAGCGGGCGGCCGAGCACCGCGAACGAGCGCACCGAGTCGGTCCCGCGCCGCGGGTCGTCCCCGGGCACCGGCACCGCGCGGTTGTCGGCCTCCAGCGCGTCGGCCTCCACCACGTCGAGCGTGAGCCCGGTGAACAGCGGCGCGAACGAAACGGCCAGCGTCGCCTCCGCCATGCCGTAGGCGGGGAACACGCACTCGGCCGGCATCTTGAAGCGGGCGCCCGCTTCGACGAACGTCTGCACGGCGGTCTCGTCGATCGGCTCCGCGCCGTTGAGCGCGATGCGCAGCGTGGACAGGTCGTAGGCCCCCTCGTCGTCCACCCGCGCCATGCGGCGGCCGACGATGGCGTACGCGAAGTTCGGCGCCGCCGTGGTGGTGCCGCGGTACTTCGTGATCAGCTCGGGCCAGATCAGCGGCCCGGACAGGAACTCCACCGGCGTGATCTTGACCAGCTCGACGCCGAACGTCATCGGGACGGTCAGGAAGCCGACCATGCCCATGTCGTGGAAGGTCGGCAGCCAGGACACCATCACGTCGGTGTCGAAGTCGAACTCGGCGCGCTCCACCATCGCCTTGACGTTGGTGTAGAGGTTCCCGTAGGTGATCCGGACGGCCTTCGGCTCGGCCGTGGACCCGCTGGTGAGCTGCAGGAGCGCGGTGTCGCCCTCGGCGGTGGGCACGACTTCGGCCAGCGGCTCGCCGTCGAACAGGTCGGTGATCAGCCGGTAGTTGATGCCCTTCTCCGCGAGCACCGGCGCGAGCTGGTCGAACGGCTCGCCGAGCACCACCAGCTCCGCGCCGATCATGCCGAGCACCTTGACCGTGTCGTCGGCCCATTCGGCGAGGTCCGTGCGCTGGGTGGGCTGGTGCAGCATCGTCACGCTGCCGCCGGCCAGCCAGACGGCCTGCACGGTGGGCGCGATCAGCGACGGCGCCGCGGCCAGCACCGCCACCGCGCTGCCCGGCGCCAGGCCGCCCGCCACCAGGCCCCCGGCGACTCGCAGCGCCTGCTCGTGGACCTCGGCCCACGTCCGCCGCACCGGCTCCTTGGGCTCCCCGGTGACCATGCCCCGCCGCTGACCTCGCCCGGCCGCCGTGCCGAGCAGCGTGTCCACAAACCGACTCATGAGCGTCAGATTACTGTCTGGTTGTCAACGCCCGCCGCCCGTGGGCTCGTGAGTGGCGATGACGGTTCTAACCGTCATAAACACTCACGAGTCACTCGGCCGCTTCGGAGGTCTCCAGCCAGCGCGCCTCGACGTCGTCCTTCTCCGCCTGCAGCGACTTCAGCTCGGTGTTCAGCTCGATCAGCTTCGCCGGGTCCGTGGCCGCTTCGGCCAGCGCCACATGGATCTTCTCCTCGCGTGAGGAGAGCTGGTCGAGCTTGCGCTCCAGCCGGCCCAGCTCCTTGCGCGCGGCCCGCACCTCCGCGGCGTCGCGCTTGGCCTCCGCCCTCGCCGGGGCGGCCCCGGCCGCTTCACGGCGTGGCGCGGCCTCGCGGATCTTCAGCCGGCGGTTCAGGTACTCCTCGATGCCGCCGGGCAGGTCCGTCACCGCTCCGTCGCCGAAGAGCGCGACCGTGGTGTCGCAGACCCGCTCGACCAGGTACCGGTCGTGCGAGACCACGACCATCGTGCCGGGCCAGCCGTCGAGCAGGTCTTCCAGCTGCTGCAGGGTGTCGATGTCCAGGTCGTTCGTCGGCTCGTCGAGCAGCAGCACGTTCGGCTCCGCCATCAGCAGCCGGCACAGCTGCAGCCGCCGCCGTTCACCGCCGGAGAGGTCGCCGACCGGCGTCCACTGGCGGGCCTGCGGGAAGCCGAGCTTCTCGCCGAGCTGCGACGCGGTCATCTCCTGCTTGCCGAACACCACACGCCCCGCGACCTGCTCGATCGCCTGCAGCACCCGCAGGTCCTTCGGCAGGTCGTCCAGCTCCTGGCGCAGGTGCGCGAGCGCGACGGTCTTGCCCTGTTTCCGCCGCCCGGTCGAGGATTCGATCTCCCCGCCGAGCAGTTTGAGCAGCGTGGTCTTGCCGGAGCCGTTCACACCGACGAGGCCGATCCGGTCACCGGGGCCGATCCGCCAGGTGACGTGGTCGAGCAGCGTGCGATCGCCGACCCCGACCGTCACGTCCTCCAGCTCCAGCACCGTCTTGCCGAGCCGCCGCTTCGCGAACGCGGTCAGCTCGACGGTGTCGCGCAGTGGCGGCACGTCGGCGATCAGCGCCTCGGCGGCCTCCACGCGGTACCGCGGCTTCGACGAGCGGGCCTGCGGGCCGCGGCGCAGCCACGCCAGCTCCTTGCGCGCCAGGTTCTGCCGCTTCTCCTCCGCGGTCGCGGACAGCCGCGCCCGCTCGGCGCGCGCGAAGATCCAGTCCGCGTAACCGCCTTCGTACTGCTCGACGCGGCCGTTCGCGACCTCCCAGGTGACACCCGCGACCGTGTCCAGGAACCACCGGTCGTGAGTCACGACCACCACTGCGGTCCGGCGGGCCAGCAGGTGGTCGGCCAGCCACCGGACGCCTTCGACGTCCAGGTGGTTGGTGGGCTCGTCGAGCACCACCAGGTCCAGCTCGCCGGTCAGCGCGGCCGCGAGCGCGACGCGGCGGCGCTCGCCGCCCGACAGCGTGGAGGTCGGCTTGTCCAGTCCGATCGCGGTGATCCCGAGACCGTCCACAATGGATCGAACGCGGGCGTCGGCGGCCCACTCGTGCTCGGCGCCGTAGCGGGCCAGCACGACGTCGCCGACCGTGCTGCCCTCCGGCAGCTCGGTGCGCTGCGTGACCACGGCCATCCGCAGGCCGCGCACGTGGCTCACGCGCCCGTCGTCCGGCTCGCTCAGTCCGGAGAGGACCTCCAGCAGCGTGGTCTTGCCACCGCCGTTGAGGCCGACCACGCCGATGCGCTGTCCTTCGGCGACACCGAGGGAAACCTTGTCCAGCAGCGGCTTCACCCCGTAGGACTTGCTCACCGACTCCAGGTTGACCAGGTTGGCCATCCGATCCCTTCCACAGTGGACAGTTCAGTAAAGATCAGGCGTGCACGCGCGGCGGCGTGTTGCGGGGCGCGTCGTCCCCGCCGGCCAGCCGTGCGCCGGGCACCGGCCCGTGCGCGACGCGCACCGTGCGGCACACCCCGGCGCCGGACAGCTCGGCGGCCACCTCCACGGCCGCCTGCGCGTCCGCGCAGAGGAAGGCGCACGTCGGGCCCGAGCCGGAGACACAGCCGGCCAGCGCGCCCGCGTTGACGCCCGCGCGCAGCGTGCGCCGCAGGCCCGGCCGCAGCGAGACGGCCGCGGCCTGAAGATCGTTGCCCAGCAGCAGCGCGAGCTGCCGCGGGTCACCGGAGGCGAGCGCCTCGACCACCGGCGTGTGCGACCCGATGCGCGGCGGGTTGCCCTCGGCGCGCAGCCGGTCGAGCTCGCCGAACACCTTCGGCGTGGAGAGGCCCTTGTGGTCGAACGCGAGCACCCAGTGGAACGTGTGCCGCGACAGCACCGGCACGAGCTGCTCACCGCGGCCGGTGCCGAGCGCCGTGCCGCCGTACAGCGCGAAAGGCACGTCGCTGCCCAGCTTGCCGGCGATCGCGGCCAGCTCGTCGCGGGTGATGTCGAGCTTCCACAGCGAGGCGAGGCCGACGAGCGTCGCCGCCGCGTCCGCGCTGCCGCCCGCCATGCCGCCCGCGACCGGGATCCCCTTGCGCAGCACGATGCGCACCTTGGGGTCGTCGTCGGGACGCCCGGCGTACGCGGCCAGCTCCTGCGCCGCGCGCCAGGCCAGGTTCGTGGCGTCGGTGGGCACCGCGCCCTCCCCCTCGCCGTAGACCTCGAGCCCGGGCTCGTCGGTGGCCGCGACGGTGACCTCGTCCGTCAGCGACAACGCCTGGAACACGGTGACCAGCTCATGGAAACCGTCCGCACGCTGGTCGCCGATCGCCAGGTGCAGGTTGACCTTGGCCGGGACCCGGACGGTGACTGGGGGAGGAACCACTGCGAGCACCCAGCCAGCCTACGTGGCCGGGCCGATCGGCTTCCCACCAGGAGAAAGCACGGTCAGCCGGACGGATTCGCGCACTCCCGCCCGACCGGGCCCAGGACGCCCGTCCCAAACTCTCGGACGCGCGATCCCTTTGCCCGGACGACGGTCCCTGAAGGCCACCATGAGGGCGTAGTGGTCCCTCATGGTGGCCTTCAGGGGCGTCAATGTCCCTGAAGGTGGCCTTCAGGGACATTGTCGGAACGGTCAGGCGGCGGCGACACCCTGCGGGCCGCGCGCCGTGTGGGTCACGTAAGCACCGCGGTCGGCGATCCACGCCAGCGCGGCGTCGGCGCGCTCACCGCGGACGCCGAGGCGGAAACGGCCGATCGGGGTGTCGCCGATGCGGGTCAGGCCGCCGCCGATGGTGGCGAGCTCGACGTCGAACCGGCCGGCCGCCTCGGGCAGCAGCGCGCCCACGGAGGCGAAGCCGATCAGCACGACGTCGGCCGCGCGGTCGTACTTCGCGGCCTGCGCCCGGGTCGTCTCGATCGCGGGCAGCACCGCCTGCGCGGTCCAGCTGCCCGGCGACGCGATCAGGTCGAGCACCGTGCCGCGCTCGACGATGGCGCCTTCTTCCAGCACCGCGACGTCGTCGCAGACCCGGCGGACGACACCCGCGTCCTGCGTGGTCACCAGCACGGTCACGCCCAGCTCGGCGCGCGCCCGGTCGAGCACGGCCAGCACGGCGCCGGCCTCCTCCGGGGCGACGCCCGCGGTCGGGTCGTCGGCGAGCAGCACGGCAGGGCCGGCCGCCAGCGCCTTGGCGACGGCGACGCGGCGCAGCTGGCCCTCGGTCAGCTCACCCGGGTGCTGACCGGCCCGGGCGGTCAGGCCGACCAGGTCGAGCAGCGAGCCGACGCGGCTGCGGCGTTGCGGGCCGTCGACGCCCAGCTGCTCCAGCGGGGTCGCGATGTTGCCGGCCACGGTGCGCTCGGCGAGCAGCTCCGGCTTGGTGCCGACCACACCGAGCTGGCGGCGGACCTCACGCAGCCGACGGCCGTCGAGGGTGCCGGTGTTGAGGCCGTCGAGCCGCACGACCCCGCGGTCGGGGCGCTCCTGCAGCGCGATGCAACGGGCGAGGGTCGACTTGCCGGAGCCGGCCGGGCCGACCACGCCGAAGAGCGAGCCTGCCTGCACGTCGACGCTCACGTCACGCAGCGCGGCAACCGGATTTCCGTTGTGGGGGAAGGATTTGGACACGTTTTCGACAGTGATCACAAAGGGCTCCAAGGAGGGGCGCAGCACCGTTCACGGGCGCGCCGGGCGTCACCGATAGACCGTCCATAAAGGACGGCGCTCAAGAAGAAGCGGAAGAGAGGATCAGGCGATGACCATGGAGCGTCGACACGCACATACCGAGCGGCGACCTTCGTCGACTACGCGCCGCTTGGTGAGCAGGAGCGGGCGGGCTACCCTCTTCATCGGAAACAGCCTCCATCGGTCCTGGCGGTAGCACCTGCCCTGTGGAGGGTGGTTGCTGCGACTTCGGCGAGCCAGGTCTCTCAGTCGCTCGGGATGGACGTACCGAGTAAAGCCGATCCCATTGGGTGAACGCAAGCGCGTTGGTGCAGATCACACGAGTGGTGGCGTCCGCATACCGGAACACGGCCTCCTGCATCGCGGACCGTGAGGGCGGTTCACCGGTCGGGCCGCTTGACAGGATCGGCCGCGCCCCGATACCGGAGCCGCCGGGAGATTCCCCTGTGGACGGTCAGGAACCCTGCATGGACGGCGCCTTCTTACGCCGCTCGTCGAGCACCACGAGCAGCGCGAACGCCACGACGATCACGCCGGCGGCCACCACGTAGCACCAGGGCGCGTCCAGATAGTTCGAGAACGCCAGCCAGCTCGGCTTACCCTCCCCGAACGCCTTGGACAAAATCGGCACGACGCCCGCGCGGACCCCCACCACGCCGACGACGACCTCCCACAGCCGGTACCAGCCCTCGTTCATGTCCCCTCCTAATGATACGTCTGTATCAGATACACTCGTACCATACCAAGAGGGAGCACCATGGCCAAGCGGGTGGACCACGACCAGCGCCGGCGTCAGATCGCCGAAGCGGTCTGGCGGATCGCGGCCGCGCGTGGCCTGGATTCGGTGAGCATGCGCGAGGTGGCCGCCGAGGCCGGCGTCTCGCTGCGGCTGGTGCAGTACTACTTCGAGACGAAGCACAACCTGCTCGTGCTCGCCCTGCGATACCTCCACGAGCGCGGCGAGCAACGGGCGCAGGCCCGCATCGCGGAGCTGCCGGAGGACAGCGTGCGCGGTGTCCTGCGCTCCGTGCTCACGGAGCTGCTGCCGCTGGACGAAGAGCGCGCACAGTCCCTACGCGTCCACGCCGCGTACTTCAGCCGCACCCACAGCGATCCCGAACTGGCGAAGGTCTTCCTCGGTGAGGGGACGCCGATCGAAGACCTGGTGACCGGGCTGCTGTCCGCGGCGGCGCTCGGGCCCGGCGCGGACCCCCGGCACGAGGCGAACCTGCTCGTCTCGGGCATCACCGGACTCGGGCTGGACCTGTTGTACGACCGCTACCGGCCCGACGAGGTCATCGCGACGCTCGACTACCACCTCGACCGGCTGTTCGGCACGGCCTGACGCGGGTCAGGCCGGACCGCGACGGCCCGGTTCAGACCTGGGCGGCGAGCCGCGCGAAGGCGTGGACGTCCAGCTGCTCGCCGCGGGTCCGCGGGTCGATGCCCGCGGCCGTCAGCAGCTCGCCCGCGCGGTCGGCGGACCCGGCCCAGCCCGCCAGCGCGGCGCGCAAGGTCTTGCGGCGCTGGGAGAACGCGGCGTCCACGAGGTCGAACAGGGTCTTGCGGTCGATGTCGGTCACCGGCGTCGCGGCCCGTTCGAAGGAGACCAGGGCCGAATCGACGTTCGGCACCGGCCAGAAGACGTTGCGGGGCACGGCGGCCACCTTGCGGGCCGGGCCGTACCAGGCGAGCTTCACGCTCGGCACGCCGTAGATGCGGCTGCCGGGGCCGGCGGCCATCCGGTCGGCCACCTCGGTCTGGACCATCACCAGCCCCCGCTGCAGCGAAGGCAGCTCGGCCAGCAGGTGCAGCACCACGGGCACCGCGACGTTGTACGGCAGGTTCGCGACCAGCGACACGGGCGCGGCCGGCAGATCGGCGGCCCGCAGGCGCAGAGCGTCGGCGCCGAGGACGGAAAGACGTTCGGCGGCCTCGGGCGCCCGCTCCGCCGCGGTCCGCGGGAGGCGCGCGGCCAGCACGGGATCGATCTCGACGGCGACCACGTCCGCGCCCGAGCCCAGCAACCCGAGGGTCAGGGAGCCCAGCCCGGGCCCGACTTCGAGGACGACGTCACCCGCGCCGACTCCGGCCAGGTCGACGATGCGGCGAACCGTGTTGGGGTCGTGCACGAAGTTCTGCCCGAGCTTCTTCGTCGGACGGACGTCGAGCTCGGCCGCCATTCCGCGGATCTCGGCAGGCCCCAGCAGTTCAACCACCGGGAGAGCCTACCGAGCCGTCGGTACGGAGGTGGAACTCAGGCCTTCTTGCCGCAGACCGGCCAAGCGCCGTAGCCACCGCGCGAGTCGCGGACCTTCTCGGCGACCGCGATCTGCTGGGCGCGGCTGGCCTGGTACGGGTAGGCCGCGTACTGGTCGCCGCCGTAGGCGTCCCAGGTCCCCTTGTCGAACTGGAGGCCGCCGTAGTACTTGTTGCCGGTGTTGGCGGCCCAGTTGCCGGTCGACTCGCACTGCGCGATGCGGTCCCAGGCGGAGCCGTCGCCGATGTCCGGGTCGGCGGGCTTCATGGTGCCCACCTTGATGATCTTCGGCTTGGCCTGCACCAGGATCTGCTCGGAGACCTGCTCGCGCGAAACCTCTTCGCCGTTCTTCTTGGTGACCTTGTAGGTCACCATCTTCTGGCCCGGCGTGCCCGGGTCGTCGACGTTCTGCTGGCCCTTGGGCAGCGTCGGGTCGTCGACCTTCTGGACCTCGGGGTCGATGGTCTCCTGCTGGTTGACCATCGAGACGCCCATGCGCGCGACGTGCACCTCGGCGCCGTCCTTCAGCGACACGTCCAGACCACCGTCGACCGAGTCGTCCGGGCCGAGGTTCATCTTGAGGTCGGAGACGAACTCCTTGGTGGTCACCGCGTTGGTGGTGACCTGCTTCGGGGCGTTCGTGCCGTCGTAGAGCGTGATGTGCTTGAGGGTCTTGACCTGGACGGTCGAGCCCTCCAGCGGCAGCTGGCCGCTGGCCGGCATCGAGGTCCAGGCGCCCTTGGCGACCATGTCGGCCATGCCCAGCTGGGTCATCGCGTCGCCGAGGCTGCTCGCGCGGACCCAGGAGGGGCGCGAAACGCCGTCGACGACCAGGTTCAGCTGGCGGCCGCGCTCGAGCTTGATGACGCCGCCGTCGCCGACCGCGGCCTGCGGGGAGGGCGAGAGCGAGTCGTGCGCGCCGACCGACAGGCCGGCGTCCTCGAGGACCTCGCCCACGGTGTCGCCGTAGCTGTGCACCGTGCGCTGCTGGCCGTCGACGTCGACCGTGACGCTCTTGTTCATCGCCAGCGCGGCGGCGCCGCCACCGCCGACGCTGATCAGCACGGCCAGCACGGCGCCCTTGAGGAAACGGCGCTTCCAGGTGCGGGTGGCCTCGATGAGGCCTTCCTCGACGGCGACCTTCTGGGTCTGCGGCGCCGCAGTGCGGTCCTCGGCCACCTCGTCCGACAGGACGAGCGGCGGGAGCATGGTGGTCTCGGCGTTGATCAGCCGGATCAGCTCGTCGACGTCGACGTCGATCTCGGCCATCAGCGTGTCGGCGTCGGGGCCCAGCGCGGCCAGCACGTCCTGCTGGGTCACGTACAGCTCGTCAGAGAAGTCCAGGTGCCCGTACGCGGTGTCTTCGAGCTCGCGGTCGAGCACGGCCACCGAACCAGCGGAAGTGAAGAAGGTGTCCTCGGCCCTATGGCGCGAGCCACCCTGCCTACTACCAGTCACTTGGGTCGTTCCCTTTCCCAGGACGGTCGCGTTTCCGCAGCCATCCTTCGTCGCGACGCGCCATGCGGCGCGCCTCTCAAGTCCGACACCCCCAGTCAGCGCCATCGTCACGGGTCCGAGTCGTACCAACCTCGGTCCCGCTTCCCCGACGTGCACTGACGTGACTGTGGGCGTATCAGCCGATTCCGCTTCGACGGCACCGACCGGCACGATCACGGGACAGTAACGGAGGTCGGCGGGTTGCGCAAACACCCCCCGGAGTGTCGTGACCCTCGTCACTCATCAGGTGGACGAACGGGAGAACCCGAACGTCGCAATGCGTTCAACCCGTTGTCACGCTGGGGAATCGGCGGCTGTGGAATCAGTGGAATCGACGGGGGAATCAGCGGAATCACGCTCCGGGGAGCCGGAAGACCCGCTCGGCAGTGGTCCGGACCGCTTCGGCGACCTCGTGGACGCCTTCGCCCCTCAGTGCCGCGAGGTGCCGGACGGTGTACGCGGCGCAGTAGGGCTCGTTCGGCCGCCCACGGAACGGGTGGGGCGTCAGGAACGGCGCGTCCGTCTCGGCGAGGTACTGGCCCGCCGGGCAGATCCGCGCCGCCTCGTGCAGGCCGCGCGCGTTCTTGAACGTGACGGTGCCGGCGAAGGACAACACGTAGCCGGCGTCGATGCAGCGGCGCGCGATGCCCTCGTCGCCGGAGAAGCAGTGGAAGACGACGTCGTCCGGCGCGCCCTCCTCGTCCAGGATGCGCAGGACGTCCTCGTGCGCTTCGCGGTCGTGGATCATCAGCGGCTTGCCCACGCGCTTGGCGAGGTCGATGTGCCAGCGGAACGCGTCCTGCTGGGCGTCGTGCGGCGAGTAGTCCCAGTAGTAGTCGAGGCCGGTCTCGCCGACCGCGACGACCCGCGCGGCCACCGCGAGACGCTCCACTTCGGACCGTTCCGCCTCGCCGAAGTCCTTGGTGCGCGTGGGATGCACGGCGACGGCGGCGAACACCCTGGCGTCCCAGGTGGACGCGTCGACGGCCCACCGGGCCGACGCGAGGTCGTCGGCGACCGTGACCACGCGCGCGACCCCGGCCCGCTCGGCCCGGTCGACCATGGCCGTCACGTCGGCCGGTGTGACGGCGCCGCACGCGTCGAGGTGGGTGTGGGCGTCCACGACCGACGCGGGCAGGCGGTCCGGGATCGGCGGCAGTGCACGCTTCTCGTCACCCATGCCGCGAAGATACTCGTGAGTGTTTATGCCGGTTCTAACCGGCATAAACACTCACGAGGTCACTTGACGATCGGGGCCCACTCCGGGCCGGTCTCGCCGAGTTCCGGGTCCAGCTTGGTGAACAGCGGGCTCGGCTTCCGCAGGGGCCGCCCGACCTCGATCGGCGTCGACTCCCACTTGGCCTGCTCGCCCGCGTAGTCGCCGGTGAGGATCGGGTTGACGCGGCCGGGGATGTCGAGGTCCTCGACCTCCTGCAGCTCCGGCTGCGCGGCCCAGACACCGGTGCCGCCGAGCGCCTCGTGCACCTTCTGCGCGGAGTGCGGCAGGAACGGCGTCAGCAGCGTGTTCGCGTCGCTGACCACCTGCAACGCGGTGTGCAGCACGCTGTCGCGCCGGGCCGGATCGTCCTTGAGCTTCCACGGCTCCTGGTCCGACAGGTACCGGTTCGCGGCCGTGACCACGCGCATCGCCTCGCTCGACGCGGCCTTGAAGCGCGAGCGCTGCAGGTGCGCGCCGGCGGTCTCGAAAGCCTTGCGCGACAACGCCTTCAGCTCCTCGTCGGCCGCCGTCGGCGCGTCCGGGCGAGGGATGGCGCCCACGTTCTTGTGCGCCATCGAGATCGACCGGTTGACCAGGTTGCCCCACTCGTTGGCCAGCTCGAAGTTGGTGCGGCGCACGAACTCGTCCCAGGTGAAGTCGGTGTCCTGGGTCTCCGGGCCGGCCGCCGAGATGAAGTAGCGCAGCGCGTCCGGGCCGTACTCGCGCAGGAAGTCGTGCACGTAGATGACCGTGCCGCGCGAGGTGGAGAACTTCGAGCCGCTCATGGTGAGGAACTCGCTGGACACGATCTCGTCCGGCAGGCGCAGCTTGCCGTACTGGCCGGCCTCGCCGCCGCGGTCGCCGTCGCCGTTGTGGCCGAGCAGCAGCGCGGGCCAGATCTGGGCGTGGAAGGTGATGTTGTCCTTGCCCATGAAGTAGTACGAGCGCGCGTCCGGGTTGAGCCACCACTCCTGCCACGCGTCCGGGTTGCCCGAGCGCCGGGCCCACTCGACGCTGGCCGAGAAGTAGCCGATCACCGCGTCGAACCAGACGTAGAACCGCTTCATCGGCTGGTCGCTCCAGCCGTCCAGCGGGATCTTCACGCCCCAGTCGAGGTCACGCGTGATCGGGCGCGGCCGCATGTCGTCGATCAGGTTGCGGGTGAAGTTGAGGACGTTCGGGCGCCATTCCGTCTTGGTGGACAGCCAGTCGCCGAGGGTCTTGGTGAACGCGGGCAGGTCGAGGAAGTAGTGCTCGGTCTCGACGAACTTCGGCGTCTCGCCGTTGATCCGCGACTTCGGGTTGATCAGCTCCGCGGCGTCGAGCTGGTTGCCGCAGTTGTCGCACTGGTCGCCGCGCGCGCCGTCGTAGCCGCAGATCGGGCAGGTGCCCTCGACGTAGCGGTCCGGCAGCGTCCGGCCCGTGGACGGGCTGATCGCGCCGCGCGTGGTCTTCGGGACCACGTAGCCGTTGCGGTTGAGCGCCAGGAAGATCTGCTGCGTCACCTCGGCGTGGTTGCCGGTCGAGGTGCGGGTGAACAGGTCGTAGGACAGGCCGAGGCCGCGCAGGTCCTCGTCGATCTGACGGGTGTACTTGTCCGCGGTCTGCTGGGGGGTCATCCCCTCCTTGTCGGCCTGGACGGTGATCGGGGTGCCGTGCTCGTCGGTCCCGGACACCATGAGCACCCGGTTGCCGGCCATTCGCTGGTAGCGGGAGAAGACGTCGGACGGGACGCCGAATCCGGACACGTGGCCAATGTGGCGGGGGCCGTTGGCATAGGGCCAGGCCACCGCTGTCAACACAGGGGTGCTCATACCTGTTTAGCCTACGGATGCGGTCCACGGCGTTTCGTGGCCGGTCGGTGAAGGGAGAACGAGTGTCGGCGACGCGTCTGCTCGTGCTCGGGGTCGTGCGGATGTACGGCCGGGCCCACGGCTACCAGGTGCGGCGGGAGCTGCTGTCCTGGTCCGCGGACAAGTGGGCGAACGTGCAGCCCGGTTCGATCTACCACGCGCTGAAGAAGATGACCGCGGAGCAGCTGCTGGAAAAGGTCGACGTGGAGCCGGGCGACGCCGGCCCGGACCGGGTGGCCTACCGGCTCACCGCCGACGGCGACCACGAGTTCCAGGTACTGCTGAAGCGGGCGCTGGCCGAAGCGCCGTTGAGCCGTCCGGAAATGGGCGCCGCGATCGGCCTGATGCCCGCGCTGCCCCGCCAGCAGGCCATTTCCCTGCTGCGGAAACGGCTGGTGGACTTCGAGGCCGAAGCGCGGCAGTCCCGGCTGCTCGTCGACAACGGGTCCGACTGGGGCAAGGCCGCGCACGTGACCGAGCTGTTCCGGCTGTGGTCCGGGATCGCCGAGACCAGCCACGAGTGGCTGATCGGCGTGATCACCCGGCTCGAAGCGGGCGAGTACGTGATGGCTGACGACCCGGGCTCGGCGTTCGGGGACCCGCCGAAACCCCAGTAATCAAGTTTGACTAGTGCCCACCTCCTCGGGCAGAGTGTGCTCACCAATTGGTCAAACTTGACTAGTTGATCTTGGGGAGGAGGGGTTCACATGATCACGGCACGCGGCCTCGAGCGGCGGTTCCGCCGCAAGGGCCGGGGCGGTGGCGAGGTGCACGCGGTCAAGGGGGTCGACCTCGATGTCGAGGCCGGCGAGCTGGTGGGGTTCCTCGGCCCGAACGGGGCGGGCAAGACCACCACGCTGCGCATGCTCACCACCTTGTTGAAGCCGTCCGCGGGGACGGCGACCGTCGGCGGGCACGACCTGCTCGCCGACCCGCTGGGGGTCCGGCGCAACATCGGCTACGTCGCGCAGGGCGGCGGCTCGGCGCCGGAAAGCCGCGTCGGCGAGGAAATCGAGCTACAGGGCCGGTTGTACGGCATGAGCAAGGCCGCCGTCGCCGAGCGCGGGGCCCTGCTCAGCGAGCAGCTCGACCTGGCCAGCCTCGGCGGGCGGCTGACCAAAACGCTGTCCGGGGGCCAGCGCCGCCGGCTCGACATCGCGCTCGGGCTGGTGCACAGCCCCGGGCTGGTCTTCCTCGACGAGCCGTCCACCGGGCTCGACCCGCAGAGCCGGGCGAACCTGTGGGAGCACATCCGCCGGCTGCGCGCCGAGCACGGCGTCACGATCTTCCTGACCACGCACTACCTCGACGAGGCCGACGCGCTGGCCGACCGGCTGATCGTGATCGACGACGGCCGCATCGTCGCCGAGGGCACCCCGGACTCGCTCAAGGCGCGCGTTTCCGGAGACGGCGTCGTGGTCGGCGTCGAGCCCGAGGTGACGACGGCGGCCGCGGACACCGCCCGGCAGCTCACCGGCGCGCACGACTTCGACGTCGAGGACGGCCTGGTCCGCTTCCGCGTGCCCCGCGGCGACACGGCCATGCCGGAGCTGCTGCGCGCGCTCGACGCGAAGGGCATCGTGATGTCGTCGATCCAGGTCACCCGGCCGACGCTCGACGACGTGTTCCTCACGCTCACCGGGCGCTCGCTGCGCGACGCCGAGCAGGGCGCGCCCCAGCCGGAGGTGACCCATGTTGCGTGACACCTGGCTGATCTTCCGGCGGGACATGGTCGCCGCGATGCGGAACCCGGCCTGGCTGCTGATCGGCATCATGCAGCCGCTGCTGTACCTCTTCTTCTTCGGGCCCCTGCTGGTGAAAACCCTCAACGCGCAGGGAATGTCCGACGTGGACGGCTGGATGGTGCTGACCCCGGCGCTGATCGCGCAGCTCGCGCTGTTCGGCAGCTCGTTCGTCGGGTTCTCGCTGCTGGCCGATTTCCGCTCCGGCGTGGTCGAGCGGCTGCGCGTGACGCCGGTCAGCCGCGCGGCCCTGCTGCTGGGGAAGGTGCTGGCCAACGCGTTGCAGGCGGTGGTGCAGTCGATCCTCATCATCGTGCTCGCCTACCTGGTGTTCGACCTGAACGCCCCGGTCGGCGGCGTGCTGCTGAGCCTGCTCATCGTGTTCCTGCTGGCGGTGACGCTGGCTTCGTGCTCGTACGCGCTGGCGCTCACGTTGAAGAGCGAGCAGTCGTTCCCCGCACTGCTCAACGCGGTGCTGATGCCACTGCTCCTGCTGTCCGGGATCCTCATCCCGATCACGGCCGGGCTGGCGCCGAAGTGGCTGTACACGATCTCGCAGATCAACCCGTTCCGGCACGTGGTCGACGTGGAGCGCAACAGCTTCCGCGGCGACTTCTCCATGGACGCGCTGTTCACCGGGAGTGTTGTGGTGCTGGTGATGGCGGTGCTGGCGATCTGGTGGGGCACCCGCACGTTCCAGCGGGAAAACGCCTGACCGCAGGCCGGACACGCCGGGTCGAGGTCACCCTGCGCCCTTGACAGGGACGTAGGGTGGCCTTTCACCCGACGTGGGGCTTGTAGGGGCGCAGAGTGACCGAACCGGAGATCGAGCGAGGGCTCACCCTCACCCATCGTGAGCAGGTACTCGACTGGGCGGCGGTCCGGGACGCCGAGATCCGGTTCGCGTCGGTGACCGTCAGCGAGAACGTGAACTGGAGCGACGCGGGCGCCGAGCGCACGCTGGCCGCCGCGCAGCGGGCCGGCCTCCACACCGGCGCGCGGCACTACGCGCGGCCCGGCGCCGTGCACGACCAGGCCGAGCACTTCGTCCGGACGGCCAGCAAGCTGGGCGCGTTCGCCCCGGGCTCGCTGGCGCCCGCGCTGGAAGTGGACGCCCAGAGCGTCGACGACCGGTTCGTGAAGGCGTGGATCAAACACGTGCGGCACGCGGCGCGGGTCGAGCGGGTGCTCGTCTACGCCGACCACGAGTGCTGGGCGCACCGGCTGCACCCCGACCGCTGGACCGATCCCGAGGTCGTGCTCTGGCTCGTGCGGCACAACGGCATCGCGGGCCGGGCCGGCTGGTTCCACTCCCGGCTGGGGCTGCACCAGTACGCGTGCGCCGAGGACGTGCCGGGGATCAGCGGGCCGGTCGCGCAGGACGCGGTGGTGTACCCGTTCAAGCTGTCCGACGTGCTGCTCTGATCACGTTCCCGCTGGCCAGCCGGTTCTTGCGGGCACAATGTCCGGATGCGGTTCCAGCGGCAGCGCCTGTCCACGCCCGTGACCCCGTCGCGTGCCGTCGAACTGCTGTCCGCGTACGCGCTCATGCACGGCCTGCCGCAGCCCGCGGCGCTGTGCGGCTCGTGGTTCGGCTCGGCGGCGATCGTCGCGCCGTTCCCCGAGATCACCGCGGCGCCCTTCCCCACCGTCCTGCCTGAGGTCGAGGGCGCCGTGCCCGGCTGCGTGGGCGGCGGCTGGTTCGGCTACCTGTCCTACGACCTGGCGGACCCGTCCGGGCGCCGCGGGGCGCTGCCCGCCGCGGCGTGGGGATGGGCGGACCACGTGCTGCGCTGGGATTCCGACGGGGTGTGCTGGTTCGAGTCGCTCGCCGCCGACCCCGGGCCACGGTTGTCCACTGTGGAGCGTGCACTGGCCTCTCCCGCGAGGCTGTCTTGGTCGGCTTCCCGGTTGCACCGCCCCTCTGCCGCCTCGCACCAGCAGTCCGTGAAGGCGTGTGTGCACGAGATCGAGGCCGGCGAGTTGTTCCAGGCCAACGTCTGCTGCCGGTTCACCGGTGACTTCGCCGGGGAGCCGGCCGGGCTGTTCGCTGAAGGAGTGCGACGGCTGGCGCCGCAGCGGGCCGCGTACGTGTCCGGCCCGTGGGGGTCGATCGTGTCGCTGTCGCCGGAGCTGTTCCTGGAGCGCCACGGCCGCTACGTGCGGTCGAGGCCGATCAAGGGCACGCTCCCCCGGCGCGGCCCCGGGGACGACGGGAACGCGGCGCTGCTGCGGGACTCCGCCAAGGACGTCGCCGAGAACGTGATGATCACCGACCTGGTGCGCAACGACCTCGGCCGGGTGTGCGCGGTCGGCAGCGTGGTGGTGCCGGAGCTGCTCACGGTCCACCCGGCGCCGGGCGTCTGGCACCTGGCGTCCACTGTGGAGGGACGGCTGGCGGACGGCGTGGACGACGCCGCGCTGCTGGCCGCGACGTTCCCGCCGGGCTCGGTGACGGGCGCGCCCAAGATCCGCGCGCTCGACCTGATCGCCGCGCTGGAGCCGGTGGCGCGGGGCGTCTACACGGGGGCCGTCGGGCTGGCTTCGCCGCTGGCGGGGCTGGAGCTGAACGTCGCGATCCGGACGTTCGAGATCCACGGCGGCACCGTCGAGCTGGGCGTGGGCGGTGGCATCACGGCCGATTCGGACAGCGCGGCGGAGTGGCAGGAGTGCCTGCACAAGGCGGCTCCGCTGGAACGGCTGCTGGCCACCCCGCCGGACTGAGCCGTCGTCAGCCCGCAGCGTGCCCTGAAGGCCACCATGAGGGACCTATATGCCCTGATGGTGGCCTTCAGGGCACATCACCGGCGCGTGGGGTCGAGCAGGAGCTTGCCGACGGTGCCGCGCGAGCGGAGGGCCTCGTGCGCGCTGCGGGCGTCGGCCAGCGCGTACTCGCCGCCGGGGATCGCGCGGATGACGCCACGGCCGGCCAGGTCGAACAGCTCGGTGAGCGCGGTGCCGTAGACGTTGCCGGGCAGGCGGAAGACGTGCGGCAGCCACATGCCCGCGACCGTGGTGCTGTGGCCGAGCAGGTTGCGCAGCTCGACCGGCTTGGGCTGTTTCCGCCCCGCCATGCCGTAGAAGGCGAGGCGGCCGAACGGCGCGAGGGCCGCGATGCTCTGGTCGGTGGTCGTCCCGCCGACCATGTCGAGCACGACGTCGACCCGCTTGCCGCCGTTGGCCTCCAGCAGGGTCTCGGTCATGTTCTCCGCGCGGGAGTCCACGGCGACGTCGGCACCGAGTTCGAGGGCCAGCGCGCGCTTTTCCTCGCTGCTGGCGGTCGCGATCACGCGGCCCGCGCCCCACGCCTTGGCGAGCTGCACCGCGATCGTGCCCACCCCGCCGGCCGCCGCGTGCACGACAACCGACTCGCCGGCGTCGAGGTGGGCGTTCTTGCGCAGCAGGATCCAGGCGGTGGTGCCCTGGACCAGCATGGACAGCGCGGTGAGGTCGTCGATGCCGTCGGGCAGCGGGAAGGCCATGGCCTCGGGGGCCACCGCGCGCTCCGCGTAGCCACCGCCGTCGACCAGCGCGACGACGCGCCGTCCGTCCGGCGTGCGCCCGGCCACCTCACCGCCGGGGACGAGCGGCAGCTTGCTGGGCGAGAGGTAGGAATTCTCCGCCTGGTGCGTGTCGGCGTAGTTCACGCCGACCCGCTCGACGTCGATCAGCACCTGGCCGGGCCCGGCGACGGGGTCCGGCAGCTCAACGGGCTTGAGTACCTCGGGACCACCGAACTCGGTCACCTGAACAGCACGCATCTTCGTCATCCTCCTCGGGCACGGGTGGTGAGACACTTTGCCAGATGTCTCACTAATGCGACAGTACGTGATAACGTCTCGGACCATCGACACCCCACTCTCGCGCTCGCTCGCCTCACCACGGCCCGACGCCGTGGCCGCCTTCCGCCTGGCGCGGACCTGGTTCATGGCCGGCCGCCGCGTGGACATGCGTGAGCTGGCCGCGTCGCTGGGCGTCAGCCGCGCGACGCTGCACCGCTGGGTCGGCGGGCGCGACCAGCTGCTGGCGGAGATCCTGTGGGCGGAAACGGCTTCGGCGCTGGACAACGTCTCGTTCACCGGCCGTGGCGCGGCGGGCATCGCGGACGCCATCGGCGCGTTCGTGCGCACGGTGAACGCTTCCGACGCGTTCCGCTCGTTCCTGCGGCGGGAGCCGGAGCGGGCCCTGCGCCTGCTGACGACGAAGGCGAGCGTGGTGCAGTCGCGGACCATCGGGAAGCTGGCGGACCTGCTGTCGACGGAGGCCTCGGCGGGCCGCCTGGCGACCCCGTTACCGGTCGCGGACCTGGCGTACCTGCTGGTCCGCATCGGCGAGTCGTTCATCTACACGGACGTGATCACCGGCGAGGAGCCGGACGCGTCGAAGGCCCACGCCGCGGTGACCGCGCTGCTCTCGTAACCCGGCTTACTTCCGCGAAGCGAGCACCGCGTCGTAAAGCTCCTTTTTGGACACTCCCGCCGCCTCGGCGACCTCCGCCGCCGCGGACTTCAGGCGTTCGCCCGCGGCGACGCGGGACGAGACCTCGCCGACGAGGTCCGAGACGCTCACCGCGCGGGGCGGCGCGCCCTCCAGCACCACGGTGATCTCGCCGCGCACGCCGTCGGCGGCCCACTCCGCCAGCGAAGCCAGCGTGCCCCGCTTGATCTCTTCGTACGTTTTGGTCAGCTCGCGGCACACGGCGGCCCGGCGCGTGCCGCCGAGCGCGGCGGCGGCGTCGGCCAGCGTCGAGGCCACGCGGTGGGGCGACTCGAAGAACACGACGGTCCGCGGCTCCGAAGCCAGCGAGGCCAGCCACTTCCCGCGTTCACCCGGCTTCCGCGGCGCGAACCCCTCGAAGCAGAACCGGTCGCACGGCAGGCCCGAGAGCGCCAGCGCCGTCGTCACCGCCGAGGGGCCGGGAAGACAGGTGACAGGCAGGTCCTCGGCAACACAGGCGGCCACCAGGCGGAAGCCCGGGTCGGACACACTCGGCATTCCGGCATCGGTCACCAAAAGCACCGTTTCGCCCGCACGCAAGGATTCCAGCAGCTTCGGCAGGCGCGCGGTCTCGACGTCTTCGTAAAAGCTCACCACGCGGCCGGACGGCGTCACGTCCAGCGCCGAGGTCAACGTCCGCAGCCGGCGCGTGTCCTCGGCCGCGATGACGTCCGCGGTGGCCAGCGCCGTAACCAGGCGCGAGGACGCGTCGCCGGTGTCGCCCAGCGGGGTCGCGGCGAGGACGAGCCGTCCGGGCGAAGTGGTCATACCGCCAGCCTAACGACATCAATACCCACCATGCCCGCCGCAGCCGAGCCACTAGTATCAGGCCCCGTGACCGCACTGCTGACCCGTCCCGACGACGAGAGCGTGCGGCCGGACCCGGTCGACGCGCTCCGGCCGCCGACCGACCGCGAGGCCACCCTCCTCGGCCGCGGCATGCCAACCGACCGCCTGCGCAGCTGGATCGTCACGCTGGTGCTGACGCTGATCGGCGGGTACGTCCGGCTGCAGAACCTCGGCGTCCCCACGGACCACGGCACCCCGGTCTTCGACGAAAAGCACTACGTGCCCCAGGCCGCGCAGATGCTGCGCAACGGCGGCTACGAGGACAACGCCGGCTACGAGCTGATCGTGCACCCGCCGCTGGCCAAGGACTTCATCGCGATCGGCCAGTGGCTGTTCGGCTACAACGGCTGGGGCTGGCGGATCATGCCCGCGCTGGCCGGGACGCTGATCATCCTGCTCACCATCCGCATCGCGCGGCGGCTCACGCGCTCGACACTGCTCGGCGGCATCGCCGGCGTGCTGGTGATCAGCGACGGCGTGCTGCACCTGCAGTCCCGCATGGGCATGCTCGACATCTTCATCGCACTGTTCGTGCTCGCCGCGTTCGCCTGCCTGCTCTGTGACCGCGACCAGGTGCGCCGGCGGCTCGCCGTCGCCGTGCGCGAGGGCTGGGCGACCGAGTCACCGTGGGGCCCGAAGCTCGGCTTCCGCTGGTGGCGGTTCGGCACCGGCCTGATGATCGGCCTGACCTTCGGCGTCAAGTGGTCCGCGCTCTACTACATCGCCGCGTTCGGCCTGCTGACCGTGTTCTTCGACGTCGCGGCGCGGCGCGCGGCGGGGGTCGAGCGGCCGTGGGCCGGCACGATCCGGCGTGACGTCGCCCCGGCGCTCTGGGCGATCCTGGTCATCCCGCTGCTGATGTACTTGGCCGCGTTCTGGGCCTGGTTCGCCAGCGAGACGGCCACCGACCGGCACTACACCGAGATCAAGGACATCGCGCCCGGCCTGTTCGCCTGGGTGCCGCCCGCGCTGCGCTCGCTCGGCGACTACACGATGAACGTCCTGCACTTCCACGAAACCCTGCTGACGCCCAAGGACAACCCGCACCCGTGGGAGTCCAAGCCGTGGACGTGGCCGATGGGCCTGCGCCCGATGCTCTACTACTACGACGGCAACGTCACCGGCTGCGGCGAGTCCCGCTGCCTCGGCGCGACGATGCTGATCGGCACCCCGGCGATGTGGTGGGTCTCGCTGCCGATGCTCGGCTGGGGTATGTGGCGCTGGTTCTTCCGCGCCGACTGGCGGTTCGCCGCCGTGCTCGTCGGCTACTTCGCCGGCCTGCTGCCCTGGTTCACGAACATCGACCGGCAGATGTACTTCTTCTACGCGACACCGATGGCGCCGTTCCTGATCCTCGGGCTCGTGCTCGTGCTGGGGCAGATCCTCGGCAGCGCGAAGCTCGGGTTCGAACGGCGGGGCACCGGTCTGCTCGTCGTCGCGCTGTACACCGGGCTGGTGGTGGCCAACTTCGTCTGGCTGTGGCCGATCCTGAACGGCGTGCCGATCACGAACGCGCAGTGGCAGGCCGAAATGTGGCTGCCGTCCTGGCGCTGATCAGATGCCATGGCCCGGGCCGGCTCAGCCCGCGAAGTACGCACCCGGCGTGACCCCGACGGAGCGCCGGAACGCGGCCACGAACGCGCTCGCCGTCGCGTAACCGACCCGGTGCGCGACGGTCTCCATCGGCTGTCCCGCGGCCAGCAGCGGCAGCGACGCGCGCAGCCGCACCTGCGTGCGCCAGGTCCCGAACGTCATCCGGCAGTCGCGGGTGAACGCGCGCGCCAGCGTCCGCTCGCTGGCCCCGACGGCGCGGCCCAGCTCGGCGAGCCCGCGCCGGTCCGCGGGATCGGCGAGCACCGCGGCCTGGACGTCACGGGCACGCGGGTCGAGCGGCGACGGCACCACGATCGGCGCGACGTCAAGGGGTTCCAGCAGGTCGAAGGCCACGGCCTCGGCGCGGCGGCGCGCCGCCTCCGTCAACCCGTCGGCCGACAGGTGATCCAGCAGCTCCCGCAGCAACGCACCGACGGCGACGATCCGCGGCTCCGGCCAGCTGACCGGGCACAGTTTCGGCGCGGCGTAGATGCCGCGCAGCACCGCGTTGCCGACCGCGCCGGTGCGGTGCCACACCCCGGCCGGCATCCACAGCGCGCGGGTCGTCGGCAGCACCCAGTGCGCGTCGCCCACGGTCACCGCGACGACCCCGCGCGCCGACCAGACCAACTGGTGCACGGGGTGCTCGTGCCAGGGGAACCAGGTGCCGGCGGGCAGGTCGAGGTCCCCCAGCAGCATCGCGCCCACTTGACCGTCCAGCGACATGGCTTGGCAGCCTATCGCCTTACGGTCACGCGCGCGGCCTCCTAACGTGGGGGCCATGCCGATGAACCTGGTCCACCGCAAGCTCTGCAGCTCGGACAAGTGGGCCGCGATGATCGCCGAAGTGCTGCCGGCGTGGCTCGCGCGCTTCGACCTCGGCGACGACGTCCTCGAGATCGGCCCCGGCTTCGGCGCGACTACCACCGTGCTGCTGGACGTCGTGCCGAAGCTGACGGTGCTGGAGATCGACCACGCGTCCACCGAACTGCTGCGCGGCAAGTTCGGCGACCGGGCCGAGGTGGTGGAGGGCAGCGGCGCGGAGATGCCGTTCGACGCCGGGCGCTTCTCGGCCGTCGTGTGCTTCACGATGCTGCACCACGTGCCGACGGGCGCGCTGCAGGACGCGATCTTCGGCGAGGCCGCCCGGGTCCTGCGCCCCGGCGGCACCTACTGCGGCACGGACAGCCAGCTCGGTTTCCGCTTCCGCCTGCTGCACCTCGGCGACACGATGAACGTCATCGACCCGGCCGGCCTGCCGCAACGCCTGCGCACGGCGGGTTTCGAGCAGGTGGACGTCCAGCACAAGCCGAAGGAGCGGCTCGAGTTCTCGGCCGTCAAACCGGCAATTCAGGTCTTGTGAGCGGGCCGGAAGTCCGTCAAGGCCTCCTTACCCGCGTCCCACGCGGGTAAGGAGGCCTTGACGGCAAACTGGGTTAACGGTGTGGCTGGCGCGGCACGATCCGCGTGACCGGGCCGTCCGCGGACTTGCCCGCGCGGCTCAGCCAGCCCTCGACCTCAAGCCGGACCGCGGCGAGTGTCGGACGGCGGCGCGGCTCCGGGTCGAGTGACGCGCCGAGGATGCGGGCGTGCGCGGAACGCCGCGGCAGGTGCGTGACGGGATCGGCGCGCGCGGCGGCCATCAGCGCCGCCATCGGCGTCTCGCGGGTGCCGCGCGGGGGCTGGCCGGCCAGCGCGTAGCTGACCGTGGCGGCGAGCTGCCAGGCGTCCGAGGCCGGGCTGGCCGGCGCGCCCATCGCCTGTTCCGGCGCGACGAAGTCGGGCGTGCCGATCATCATGCCGGTGGCCGTCATCTTCGAGTCGCCCTGGCTGCGGGCGATGCCGAAGTCGATCAGGTGCGCCAGCCCGGCCGGGTCGAGGATCACGTTGGACGGCTTGATGTCGCGGTGCAGCACACCCTTCTCGTGGGCGGCGACGAGCGCGCCCGCCATCGTGGCCCACAGCCGTCCGGCGGCGACGTCGTCGAGCGGGCCCTGGCCGTCGACCACCTCGGCGAGCGGGCGGCCCTCCAGGTACTCCATCACCAGCGCGAGCCCGTCCGGCTCCTCGGCCAGGTCGTACACCTTCACGCAGTTCGGGTGGTTCACCACGGCGAGCGCGCGGGCCTCGCGCTGCATGCGCTCTTCCGTGTCGCGGTCCGGCGCGTGCGCGATTTTCAGCGCGACGGTGCGGTTCAGCTGGGTGTCCACGGCCTCCCAGACGGTGCCGAAGCCACCGTGGCCGAGCCGCCGGACGCGCCGGTAACGACTGCCGCCGGCGCCGCGCGAACCGGGCGGCGGCGGGACCGGGCCCGGCATCGCGGCCAGCCCCATCGCATCGGGCGCCGACGCGAGCGCCGTGGCCGGGTACTGCCGGTTCATCGGCGGCGGGGGCTTCGGGGGCAGCTGCTGAGGCGGCGGCTGCTGGGCGACCGGCGGCCGCTCGGGCTCGTGCCGCGGCTCCGGCCGGTTGATCACCGACCAAGGCGGCGGGCCGACCAGGCCCACCGGGATCAGGCCGAGCACGCTGAACGGCAGGAACCCGAGCCAGAAGTGCACGGCCGTGTTCGCCGACATCCCGACGCTCGCCAGCGCCATCACGACGAACGGGATCCAGAAGAACCGCGACGGCCACTTCGGCCCGCGCCGGAACGCGGTGCGCGCCTGCAGCATCACGAACAGCAGCGAGCCGACGGGCAGCACGGTGAACGCGAGCACGTACAGGCCGTAGGAAAGCTTGAGGCCCTTCGAGTAGAAGAGCGTCTCGAAGACGTTGCTGCCGCCGCCCAGGTACTTCCCCTGCGAGCCGTCGATGAAGCAGAACGACTTGCTCATCGTGGAGACCTCGGCGGGCGAAAGGCCGCCGGAGCCGCCCTGGCTGACCGAGCGGAAGGTCTCGGAGATGCCGTTCGACAGCAGCCACGGCAGCAGGAGCACGGTCACGAAGCCGATCACGCCGAAGACCGTCAGCGTGGTCGCGTCGTACCGGTTGCCGGTGCCCTTCCGGATGATGGCCACCACCAGCGCGCCGAGCGCGGGGAACAGCGCGACGAGCGCACCGGCTGTAGTCGTCGCCCAAACCCAGTCGCCCGGGCAGAAATCCGGGCCGAACAGGGTGTGCGCGAGCGAGAGCAGCGCGCTCGCGAATCCGGTCACCGCCTGGTTCCCCTCACTGTCGGTGTTGCCGTGGTACCGCTGTGCGGCCGTTCCCCGCCGTCCAGCTTAGGACGCGCACGGGTTCCCCGGGGTTGCCGGGTCCATTCGCCACGACCAGCGGTGAAACCTGCGTCACGCTGCCGACGGGGCCATGATTGGAGCAGATCCGCCGACGAGGAGAGACCGAGCATGGGCGCTTACTCCGAGACCTACCGGCGCAGCCTGGCCGACCCCGAGGGTTTCTGGCTCGACGCGGCCAGGGCGATCGATTGGACGAGGCCGCCGACGCGGGCGCTGGACGCCTCCGCCGAGCCCTTCTACCGGTGGTTTCCCGACGGTGAGCTGAACACCGCGTACAACGCGCTCGACCGGCACGCCGACGGCGGCCGCGGCGCGCAGCCCGCGCTGATCTGGGATTCACCCGTCACCGGGCAGAAGCGGCGCTACACCTACAGCGAGCTGCGCGACGAGGTGGCGGTGTTCGCGGGCGCGCTCGCCTCGCTCGGTGTGACGCGCGGCGACCGCGTGATCCTCTACCTGCCGATGATCCCGGAGGCGGTGATCGCGATGCTCGCCTGCGCACGCATCGGCGCCGTGCACTCCGTCGTCTTCGGGGGCTTCGCGCCGAAGGAGCTGGCCGCGCGCATCGAGGACGCGAAGCCGAAGCTCGTGATCGCCGCTTCGTGCGGCATCGAGCCGACGCGCGTCGTCGAGTACAAGCCGATCATCGACGCCGCGCTCGCGATCACCGAGCACCAGCCCGAGCACGTCGTGGTGCTGCAGCGCGAGCAGGCGGGCGCCGAGCTGTCCGGCACCGACCTGGATTGGGACGACCTGGTCGAGAGCGCCCAGCCCGTGGACCCGGTGCCGGTGAAGGCGACGGATCCGCTGTACATCCTCTACACGTCCGGCACCACGGGAAAGCCGAAGGGCGTGGTGCGCGACGCGGGCGGCCACGCCGTCGCGCTGGCCTGGTCGATGGGCGCGCTCTACGACGTCCACGCCGGCGACGTGTGGTGGACGGCGTCCGACGTCGGCTGGGTCGTCGGGCACTCATACATCGTGTACGCGCCACTGCTGGTCGGGGCGACAACGGTGCTCTACGAAGGAAAACCGGTCGGCACGCCGGACGCGGGCGCGTTCTGGCGGGTGATCTCCGAGCACGGCGTCCAGGCGCTGTTCACCGCGCCCACGGCGTTGCGCGCGGTGAAGAAGCTCGACCCGGACGCGGCGGAGCTGAAGAAGTACGACCTGACGGAGTTCCGCGCGCTTTTCCTCGCGGGCGAGCGGCTCGATCCGGAGACCTACCACTGGGCCCACGACATCCTCGGCACGCCGGTGCTCGACCACTGGTGGCAGACCGAAACCGGCTGGCCGATCGCCGCGAACCCGCGCGGCCTGGAGCCGATGCCCGTGAAGCCCGGCTCGGCGACGAAGCCCGTGCCCGGCTGGGATGTCCACGTCCTCGACCAGGACGGCGCGGACCTGCCCGCCGGCCAAGAGGGCGCCATCACGCTGAAACTGCCGCTGCCACCCGGCTCCCTGACCACCCTGTGGGGCGCCGACGAGCGTTACCGCGAGGGCTACCTGTCCCGCTATCCCGGCCACTACCTGACCGGCGACTCCGGTTACCTGGACGAGGACGGCTACCTCTTTGTCATGGGCCGCACGGACGACGTCATCAACGTGGCCGGCCACCGCCTGTCGACGGGCTCGATGGAGGCCGTGCTGGCTTCGCATCCGGCGGTCGCAGAGTGCGCGGTGATCGGCGTGGCCGACCAGTTGAAGGGGCAGGTGCCGCGGGGTTTCGTGGTGCTGAAGGCGAGGGTGGACATCTCGGAGGAGCAGCTGCGGGAGGAACTGGTCGCCTTGGTCCGCCGGGATATCGGTCCGGTGGCGGCGTTCCGGGAGGTGTCGGTCGTCGAGGCGCTGCCGAAGACCCGGTCGGGGAAGATCCTGCGGAAGACGATGCGGGGTATCGCGGACGGGCGGGAGGAGCCGGTTCCGTCGACCATCGAGGATCCGGCGGTGCTGGACGCGCTGCGGGCCGTTCTGCGCGGTTGATTTCTCAGCGCGGCCCGGTTCAGTCAGCAGAGGGCAACGGCTGCTTGTACTTCGCCGAGTGCTTGCCGTGCGACCGCGCCGAAGTCGTCGTCGGCCGTGTCGAGCCAGCGGTCGAAGGCGATCTTCGAGGCGAGCCCGCCCAGCTCCGCGGCCGCGCGCGAGGTCAGGTCGGGAACGCCGCGGCGCTTGAGCGCTTCGATCATCGCCGTGGTGAGGCCGAGCCCCTTCAACGCTTCGCGTTCCTGTAGTTCCGGGTTGACGGCGATCACCGCCCGCCTCCTGGCGGTGAATTCGCGACGGGCGGCGGTGAAGACCTCCCGGCCGAGCGCGTCCATGGCATGCGCCACCGCTTCGAGCGGGGTGGCTTCGGCCGGCGCCGCGGCGATCCCTTCGGCCAGCAGCCCGGCCACGGCGTTCCCGCCGAAGAGCACCTCCCGCTTGTCCGGGAAGTGGCGGAAGAACGTGCTCTTCGTCAGCCCGGCGCGCTCCGCGATCTCGATCACCGTCGTGTCCTCGTAACCCCGCTCCGCGAACAGTTCGAGGGCGGCGACAGCGAGTCGCCCTGGTGCGTCGGGTAACCAGCGGGCCATGAGACCAGTGTACGGGACTTGGTCCCGTAACTTGTGTATGGTGACAGGACCAAGTCTCATCACTAGGAGGTTCCCCATGAGTCGAGCGGTGGTCTACGAGAAGTTCGGTGGTCCCGAAGTGCTGGAGCTGCGGGAGGTTCCGGAGCCGCACGCCGGTCCGGGCGAGGTCCGGATCCGGGTGGCGGCGGCCGGGCTGAATCCGATGGACTGGGTTCTGGCCTCGCAGCCCGAGGCGGCGGCGCGGTTCGGGATCACCGTGCCGTCCGGTTTCGGATACGACCTCGCCGGCGTGGTGGACGAGGTCGGCGACGGCGCCACGGGTTTTGCCGTGGGCGACCGGGTCCTCGGTGGCGCGCTGGGCCGGGCCGTCGCCGATTTCGTGGTGGTCAAGACGCCCGCCGAGGGGTTCTGGCCCACGCCCGACGGCATCAGCAACGAGGTGGCGTCCACACTTCCCGTAGCCGGCATGACCGCCGCCGCCGCGCTGGCGGCGATCGACCTGCAGTCCGGTGACACCGTCCTGATCGGCGGCGCCGCGGGCGGTGTCGGCGTGTTCGCCATGCAGCTCGCGAAAATCGCCGGCGCCCGGGTGATCGGGACCGCCTCGGAAGGCACGTTCGAGTTCCTGCGCCAGTTCGGCGCCGAGCCCGTGGCCTATGGCCCCGGACTGGCCGACCGGGTACGGGCACTGGCGCCCGGCGGCGTGACCGCGGCAACCGACCTGTTCGGCACCGAAACCGCCGAGGCCGCGCTCGCCCTCGGTGTCCCGCCCGAGCGGATCTCCACCATCGCCGCCGGACCCAACGCGCCCGGCGGCGTGCGCGCGACCGGCGGCTTCGACGCGGACCCGGCCGCCATGAAGCACATCACCGACGCGATCCTCACCGGCGATCTCACCGTGCCGATCGCCGCGATCTTCCCCGTCGAGCAGGTCCGCGAGGCCGTGGAGCTGCAGGCCGGACGCCACGTCCACGGCAAGATCCTGATCACGCTGTGAGTCAGCGCGCAGAGAAACCGATGTGCGACGGCCGGAGCCGTTAACCACCAGCCGGTCCCCACCAGCCGTTTGGGCGTTGTCCCCACCACTCCAATGGTCTATACCTCTTACTGTCCGCTTTCTCCCCCCAACGGAGGTAGCCCGTGAGGAAGACCCTGTCCAGGGCCGTGCTCGGCGTGACCGTTCTGAGCCTCGCGGCGCTCGGGCTTCCCGCGCTGGCCGGGTCCGCCGCCGCGGTGCCCGCGCCGCGGGACGTCGAGCGCAGCGTCACCGACATCGTGCCGGTGCCCGTGGAGGCCAAGGCCGACCCGAAGGCGAACTTCACACTGACGCCGCTCACCGTGATCCGCGCGGGGCAGGGGGCGGGTGACGTCGCCGGTTACCTGCGCGGGCTGCTGCGGACCGCGACCGGTTACCCGCTGCCCGTGGTGCCGCGCTCGGCCGGGCTGCCCGCCATCTCGCTGGAGGTCGGCCACGCCGACCCGCGCGTGGGCGCCGAGGGCTACCAGCTGGACGTCGCGAAGTCCGGGGTCACGCTCAAGGCCAACACCGCCGCCGGGCTGTTCGAAGGCGTGCAGTCGGTGCGGCAGCTGCTGCCGTCCACGATCGACGCGAAGTCCGTGCAGTTCCGCGCCAGCTGGACGGTCTCGGGCGGCAGCGTGCTGGACTACCCGCGCTTCGGCTACCGGGGCGCGATGCTCGACGTCGCGCGGCACTTCTTCACGCCGTCGCAAGTGAAGCTGTACATCGACCAGATCGCGCAGTACAAGATCAACACCCTGCACCTGCACCTGGCCGACGACCAGGGCTGGCGCATCGAGATCAAGAGCTGGCCGCGGCTGGCGACCGAGGGCGGCAAGGGCGCGGTGAACGGCGACCCGGGCGGCTACTACACGCAGGCGGAGTACAAGGACATCGTCGCGTACGCCGCTTCGCGCCACATCACGATCGTCCCGGAGATCGACATGCCGGGGCACACCAACGCGGCGCAGGCCACGTACGCGGAGCTGAACTGCGACGGCATCGCGGTGCCGCCGCGCACCGACACCGAGGTGGGCTACAGCTCGCTGTGCATCAGCTCGCCCACGACGTACAAGTTCGTCGAGGACGTGATCCGCGAGCTGGCCGCCATCACGCCCGGCAAGTACCTCGGCATCGGCGGCGACGAAGCGCACTCCACCTCCGACGCCGACTACAAGACCTTCTACCAGAAGGTGAGCCCGCTCGTCGCCAAGTACGGCAAGCTGATCACCGGCTGGCACGAGATCTCGAAGACCCAGCCGCCGGCCTCGGCCATCCCGCAGTACTGGGACCAGGGCGGCGCGAACGCCGACGTCGCGGCCGCCGCCGCGCGTGGCAACAAGATCCTGATGTCGCCGTCGAACCACGCGTACCTCGACATGAAGTACAACGCGCAGACGCCGCTCGGCCAGGACTGGGCCGGCCTCGTCGAGGTCAAGGACGCCTACAACTGGGATCCTGCCACCCTCGTGGACGGCGTCGGCGAAAGCTCCGTCGCCGGCGTCGAGGCTCCACTGTGGACGGAGACCCTCCGCACCAGCGACAACCTCGAGTACATGGCCTTCCCGCGGCTGCCGGGCATCGCGGAGATCGGCTGGTCGCCGCAGGCCTCCCACAACTGGGACACCTACCGCGAGCGGCTGGCGAAGCAGGCCCCGCGCTGGCAGGCGCAGGGCATCGACTTCTACCGCTCCCCGCAGGTCGACTGGAAGTGAACTCGTGAGTGTTTATGACGGTTCTAACCGTCATAAACACTCACGAGTCAGCCCGCGATGACGTGGACCTCGCTGATCGTCGGGGCGTCCGCGGCGGTCTCCACGACGGTGAGCGCACCGCTGGTCGGCACGGTCCCGGGCCGCAGCACCCGCAGGTACCAGCCGCAGCGGCCGGAGTCGATCATGCCCGGCACCACGTCCTTGCGCCCGGTCCGCATGGCCAGCTTGAAACACGGCTGCCGCGGCTGGGAGACCTGCAACCGCGCGTCGCCCCACGCCCAGACGTCGCCGATCCGCACGGTCGTCTCGTCCGCGCCCGACACGGTGAGGTTCTCGCCGAAGTGACCGAGCTCGACGTCGAAGCCGTCGGCCACCCACGCGTCGTAGTGCGCGGACGGGTAGACGTAAACCGCCTTGTCGACCCCGCCGTGCACGGTGAGGTCGGCCTGCTCGTCGCCGTCGAGGTTGAGCTGCGTGAGCGTGAGTTCCGGCGCGGTCACCGGGTCCTTCACGATGGCGCTGAGGATCGGCTGGTCGCGACGGTGGCCGAGCACGCTGGGGCGGCCGACGAAGACGCCGGCGAGTCGGAGGTCGGTCATGCCCCGGAAGCTAACACGTCTCGTGAGGTCTTGGGCGGGGGTCCGTCAAGGCCTCCTTACCCGCGTGGGACGCGGGTAAGGAGGCCTTGACGGCACTAGCCGTTCAGCTCCGCCGACTCCGCGTCGCTGAACAACCGCGAGCGGATCAGGAAGCGCACGCCTTCGGGAGCCTCCAGGGAGAACCCGCTGCCGCGCCCGGTGACGACGTCGATCGTCAGGTGCGTGTGCTTCCAGTACTCGAACTGCGGACCGGACATCCACACCGGCACGGCGTCGATGCCGTCGACCGCCAGGTCGCCCAGGTGCACGTCCCGCTGGCCGATCTTGAACTCGCCGAGCGGGTAGCACATCGGGGCGCTGCCGTCGCAGCACCCGCCGGACTGGTGGAACATCACCGGGCCGTGGACGGCCACCAGCTTGCGCAGGAGGTCGCCCGCGGACTCGGTGAGGTCCACCCGCCGGGTGCCCATCAGAAGAACCCGAGCGCCTGGTCCGAGTAGGAGACCAGCATGTTCTTCGTCTGCTGGTAGTGGTCCAGCATCATCTTGTGGTTCTCGCGGCCGATGCCCGAGGCCTTGTACCCGCCGAACGCGGCGTGCGCCGGGTACGCGTGGTAGTTGTTCACCCACACGCGACCGGCCTGGATGTCGCGGCCGGCACGGTAGGCGGTGTTGCCGTCCCGCGACCAGACGCCGGCGCCGAGGCCGTACAGGGTGTCGTTGGCGATCTTCATCGCGTCGGCGTAGTCGTCGAACTTCGCCACGGACACGACCGGGCCGAAGATCTCCTCCTGGAAGATCCGCATCTTGTTGTCGCCCTCGAACACCGTCGGCTGCACGTAGTAGCCGCCGCTGAACTCGCCGCCGACGTCCGCCTTTTCGCCACCGGTGAGGATCTTCGCGCCCTCCTGCTTGCCGATGTCGATGTAGGACATGATCTTTTCGTACTGGTCGTTCGACGCCTGGGCACCGACCTGCGTGTCGGTGTCGAGCGGGTTGCCCTGCTTGATCTTCTTGACGCGCTCCACGGCGTCGCCGAGGAACGAGTCGTAGATGCCGGTCTGGATCAGCGCGCGCGAAGGACACGTGCAGACTTCGCCCTGGTTGAGCGCGAAGAGCGTGAAGCCCTCCTGCGCCTTGTCGTAGAAGGCGTCGTTCGCGGCGGCGACGTCGTCGAAGAAGATGTTCGGGCTCTTGCCACCCAGCTCCACCGTCACCGGGATGATGTTTTCGCTGGCGTACTGGAGAATCAGCCGTCCGGTGGTGGTTTCACCGGTGAACGCGACCTTGCGCACGCGGTTGCTCGACGCGAGCGGCTTGCCCGCCTCGACGCCGAAGCCGTTGACGATGTTCAGCACACCGGGCGGGATCAGGTCGCCGATGAGCGACATCAGCAGGTGGATCGACGCCGGCGTCTGCTCGGCCGGCTTGAGCACGATCGCGTTGCCCGCGGCCAGTGCGGGCGCGAGCTTCCAGACCGCCATCAGGATCGGGAAGTTCCACGGGATGATCTGCCCGACCACGCCGAGCGGCTCGTGGAAGTGGTACGCGACGGTGTTCTCGTCGATCTGCGAGATGCCACCTTCCTGCGCGCGCAGGGCGCCGGCGAAGTAGCGGAAGTGGTCGATGGCGAGCGGGATGTCGGCGGCGAGCGTCTCGCGCACCGGCTTGCCGTTCTCCCACGCCTCGGCGACCGCGATCTTCTCGAGGTTCTGCTCCATCCGGTCCGCGATCTTGAGCAGGATGCCCGAACGCGCTTCCACGGACGTGCGACCCCACGCCGGCGCGGCGCCCTCCGCCGCGTCGAGGGCCCGGTCGATGTCGGCCGCGGTTCCGCGCGCGATCTCGGTGAACGTCTTGCCGGTGATCGGGGTGGGGTTTTCGAAGTACTGCCCACTGGCCGGGGCGACGTATTCGCCGCCGATGTAGTGGTCGTAGCGGGTTTCGTAGTCGACGACACTGCCGTCGGTATTCGGTGCGGCGTAAACGGCCATCTTTCCTGCCTCGTTGCCGGGAGTGACGGACAGCCGCGAACGTTAGGCCGGGCTACGTTGCACGGACGTTGCGCGGCTGTGAGCTGGGTCTCTAGGCTGGGAGGCGTGGCGGAGCTGCCCGAGCCGGAATTGCTGCGCGATCCGGAGTCGTACGCGCGGCTGCTCAAACACGTCCGCGAGGCCGTGCTGTCCGGTGTCCCGGCCCCGCGTTCGCCGCGCTCCGTCGTTTCCGATTCCTGGCAGCGTTCCCTGGCCGCGCACGTCGACCCGGACTCGGGTGAGGCCCCGCTGGTGTACGAGCCGGCCGAGATGACCGATCTGCGCGAAGAACACCCCCTCGCGCCGGTGCTGCCGTTGCTGCGCCAGACCTTGGTGAGCATCGCCGACGACGCCGAGCACATGATGATCGTGACCGACGCCGAGGGCCTGATCCTCTGGCGCGAAGGCGCTTCCGGCGTCCTGCTGCGCGCGGACCGCGTGGCGCTCACGGAGGGCACGCGCTGGAGCGAGGAGGCGATCGGCACCAACGCGATGGGCACCACGCTGGCGACCGGTGAGCCGGTGCAGATCTACTCGGCCGAGCACCTGGTCCGCCGCTATCACGCGTGGACCTGCGCGGCGGCGCCCGTGCGGGACCCGGAGACCGGGATGCTGCTGGGGTCGATCGACGTCAGCGGGCCGCTGCGCACCGTGCACCCGGCGATGCTCGCGCTGGTCACCGCCACGGCCCAGCTCGCGGAGGGCCAGCTGCGCGCTCACCTGGCGGTGCGCGACGAGAAGGTGCGGCGCACGAACATGCGTCATCTGGACGCGTTGCGAGGCCGTCCCGGCGCGCTGCTTTCGGCGGGCGGGCGGGTGCTGGCCGCGGAGTCCTGCACCCTTCCGTCCACTGTGGAGGTACGCCGCGGCGGCGGCACGGTGACGCTGCCGGACGGCCGCATCGCCGTCGTCGACCCCCTCGACGACGGTTTCCTGCTGCGCCTGGCCACCTCCGGCCCGGCCCACCGCCGCCGGCTGCGGCTGGAATTCCTCACCGACGGCGCCGGATCGACCACTGTGGACGGTCGCGAGGTCCCGTTCACGCTGCGGCACGCGGAAATCCTCACCCTGCTCGCACTGCACCCGCGCGGGTTGTCCGCGGAGCGCCTGGCCCTGCAGCTCTACGGCGAGAACGGCAACCCGGTCACCGTCCGCGCGGAGATCCACCGCCTGCGCACGCAGCTCGGCACGGGCGTCGTGCAGACCCGCCCGTACCGGCTGGCCGCCGACGTCGACGCAGATTTCCTACGCATCCGCGCGGCGCTGCGGCGCGGCGCGGCGGCCGACGCCGTCGAGGCCTTCCACGGCCCGCTCCTGTCGGAATCGGAGGCCCCGGCGATCCTCGAGGAACGCGAGGCCCTGACCGCCCAGGTCCGCCAGCTGGCCCTGAACAGCCCGGACCCGGCCGTGCTGTGGTCGTTCTGGGAGACCTCCTGCGGCGCGGACGACCGGGAGATCCTGGAAGCCCTGTGCGCCCGCCTCCCCGCCGACGACCCGCGCCTGGCCGCGGCGCGGACGCACCGGAACCGGCTGCGCTGAGTCGAAATCAGGCCTTCACGGTCTCGCGGATGGCCTCGTCGACCGAGCGGGGCACCGGCGGTTCCACGAACAGCTCACGCAGGAGCAGGCCGTCCAGGTGCTCGGCGGTGAGCCCGAGCTGGGTGCCGTTCCACCCGTTCACGAGGCCGCGGAGGCGGAGCATCGCCTTGACGACAACGGCGGGGATCGTGCGCACCGGGCGAGGACGGCCCGCCGCGCCGGCCAACCGCGTGAACATCTCCTTCCAGCGCAGGTTTTCCTCCACCACGGGAATGTCGGCGCCCGACGCGCCCTCCAGCGCCTCGACGGTCACGATGCCGACGCCGCTCGCGCTCGTCGCCGCGCTGCCGCCCACGGGCGCGAACAGCGGCGACGACGACCGGACCCACTTCACCAGCGGCACGGACCATTCCGGCACCCGCCCGGGCGCGACCCCGAACACGAACGGCACCTCGATGACCGCCACCGGCAGGTCCGGGCCCGCCGCCTCGCGCCCGAGCCGCGCCTGCTCGTTGCGGCTGTGCACGTACGGATGCTTCGCGGCCAGCCCCCACTCCGGGTGCACGCGGTCGAAGTACGTGTAATACGACGCCAGCACCGCGGCCCGCGTACAGCCCGCCGCACGGGCCGCGCTCAGCAGCGCCACCACCGGCGCGACGTTGCCCGCGTGCAGCCGTGGCGCGACCGGCCCCTTGCCCACCGCACGGTCGTCCATACCGCCCGCGAACACGACGCCGTCGTGGCCCGCGAGCAGCTCGCGCAGGTCTTCGTCGGAGACTGTCGTGACGTCGAGGACATGGTCGACGCCTTCACGGGGCGTACGCGCCACCGTGGTCGCCTCGTGCCCGCGCAACCGCAGCTGCTCCAGCACGTGGTGCCCCAGCAGCCCGCTTCCGCCTACCACCAAGATCTTCATGCCGGTGATCCTTCCGGACACCCGGCCGGTCCGGTGTTCCGGGACCAGTCCCGCAACCCGGCGTTTACCATTGCCGTCCACTGTGTTCCCACCGTCTGGAGGTGCGATGGCCCGCTGGGGGCAACGCCGGCGACAGCGCCGCGTCCGGAACGTGACCGCGGCCGTCGTCGGATTCGGCAGCAGGCCGCCGACGCGGGGCGAGCAGAGCGCGCAGGAACTGCGGGCCGACGACGGCAGCCTGACGCCCACGGAGATCGCCGGCCACCTGCGTGAGATCGCCGCGTGGATGCAGGCATTCGCCGAGAAGACGGCCCGCCGGGCCCGGGCCATCGAAACCCAGTACGGCCACCATTTCCGCACCGCCAGCCTGATCTACGGCGAGTACTACACGCCGTACCTCGACTATTTGGCCGCGCCGAAGAAGATCACCGCGGCCAACTCGGTGCGCCGGAACGCTCTCGCACTGGCGGCCGTGTACGACCGCGTGGCCCGGAAGCCGCCGCGGGGACGTCGTCCGGACCTGGCGCAGTGCTACGAGCACAAGGACACGCCCAGGTTGCTCGCGGCGCTCGGTGACCGCGATCCCGGCGCCCGGCTGCAGGCCGTTCGTTTTCTGGGCCGGTTGCAGGCGACCGGCGCCGTGGATCCGTTGCTGGGCCTGCTCGATGACCCCGCAGCCGCCGAGGAGGCCGCGAGGGCGCTGGGCCGGATCGGTGACGCCCGGGCGGTGGACCCGCTGATCGGCTTCGTCCGCCGGAATCCCGATCTGAAGGAAGCCGCCACGGCCGTGGTCGCGCTCGGGGAGCTCGGCGACCCGCGGGCGGTCGGCTTCTTGCTGGAGTGCCTGGACGAGCGCCGCAACCGCGGCCTGATCGGCAACCTCGCGGCGCACGCGCTGGCGAAGATCGGCGACCCGCGGGCCGTGGCGCCGATGCGCGAGGTCCTGGCCCGCCGCCGGGCCGAAACGGCCGAGTCCGACGTCGGCAAACGTTTGCGCGACCTCGACTGCCGGCTCATCGAGGAGGCGATCAACACCCTCACCGGCGCACGCGACAGCTGACCCGGACCCGGACCCGGGCCCCTACGGGACGCAGGCCACGTAGACACCGTCTACACAAGTTTGATAGACAGTGTCCACAAGGTGAACCAGGGGTTACGGAGATTCGACATGGGCTTCCAGAGATTCGTCGCCGTCGGCGACAGCTGCGCCGAGGGGCTCGACGACCCGTACCCCGACCACAGCCAGTACCGCGGCTGGGCCGACTTCGTCGCCGGCCGGCTCGCCCGCCACGAGCCCGGGTTCCGCTACGCCAACCTCGCCGTGCGCGGACGGCGCCTCGACCAGATCACCGCCGAGCAGCTGCCCACCGCCGAGCGGCTCGAGCCCGACCTGGTCGCGCTGTTCGGCGGCGGCAACGACGTGATGAGCCGCGGCTGGGACGCGCGCACGGTCGCCCGCCGCGTCGACGCCGCCATCCGCCACTGCACCCGCATCGCGCCCACCGTCGTCACGTTCACCCTCAGCGACATCTCCCACCGCATGCCGCTCGGCGCCCGCATGCGCCCCCGCGTCACCGCGCTCAACGACGCCATCCGCGAGGCCTCCGTCAGCTACGGCGCCAAGCTCGTGGACCTGTGGCCCGACCAGGCCGCGCACGACGCCCGCTACTTCGGCCCGGACCGCCTGCACCTGTCCGAGACCGGCCACCTCCGCGTCGCCGGCCACGTGCTCACCAGTCTCGGCATCGGCCACGACGGTGGCTGGCTCCGCCCACTGCCCGGGGTGCCGGCGCGGTCGAGCGTCCGCGCCGACCTGCTCTGGTTGTGCCGGGAGGTGCTGCCGGTCGGCGTCACGCGGCTGCGCAACCGCCTCACCGGGCGCTCCCCCGGCGACGGGTTCCTGCCCAAGCGCCCCGATCTGCTGCCCGTGGCCTTCAGCGAGGCGCAGCTGTGAGACAGCGGCTGATCAGCACCGCCACCGCCCTGCTCACCGACGCCGGCGTGGAAGCGGTGACGCTGCGCGGCATCGCGAAGGCGGCCGGCGTCTCCCACGGCGCGCCACTCCGGCACTTCTCCGGACGCGCCGAGCTGCTGTCCGTCGTCGCGACGCGGGGCTTCACCCAGCTACTCGACCGCGGTTCCCATCTCCCCGACGGCACGCCGCGAGAGCGCCTCACAGCCGCCTGCCACGCGTACGTCGACTTCGCGCTGAGCAACCCGGCGATGTTCGAGCTGATGTTCCGCCGCGACCTGACCGACCCGGGCGAGCCCGGCCTGGCCAGCGCGAGCAGCATCGTCTTCGACTTCTTCGCCAAGCTGGTCCACGAAGACCGCGAAGCAGCGAAGGACGGGCGCCTCCGCGAAGGAACCGACTCGCGGCTGGTCGCGGCTTCGCTCTGGGCGGCGTTGCACGGGCTGGCGCAACTGTGGCTGTGGGGCGGGCTGGCCGGGGCGAGCTTCGCGCCTTCGCCGGAATCAGCTCTCGCCGTGACGCTGGACGCGTACTTGGGCTGACGCTCGGCGAAGAGCGGCCAGGGTTCCTCCCCAGGCCCTGGACGCGCTCTCCGCCGAGCAACGGGAATGGGTGACCATTCGCTGGAAGACGTTATCCGGGCGGGGCGCCCGCCGAATCCCACTGAAGCCGCAGACGCGGGTAAACCTTGGCGGTACGCCGTGCGGTGACCTACCACCACGGTGGTAGAGGATTGGGTTTTCCCTGCACTGGCCGGGTAACTTCGCGGATGTGCTGGGGTTCGGGGAACAAGTGATGCGTGGCGTACGGGCACGGCCGGTGCTTCTGGACAGCGCGCTCGCGCTGGCGGTCGCCGCCCTGATGGTGGCGGGCGCGGCCGTCCGCGGCGGCGACCTGGGCGACCGGCCGGGCGCGGCGGGCCTCGCGCTGGCCGCCGCCGGCGCGGTGCCGTTGCTGGTGCGCCGCCGCTACCCGATCGGCTCACTGCTGGTCATCGTCGCCCTGACCTGCGCCTTCTATCTGTACGGCTTCCGCACCACGCTCGGCGCGCCGGGCATCCTCATCGCCGCGTACACGGTGTGGGCGCGCTACCCGGTCCGGCAGGCGTGGCCGCCGACCGTGATCGCGGTGGTCGCTTACGAGACCGCGATGATCGCCGGCCGTGCCTCCCACCCGATCCCCGACACGGTGCTCGCTCTGCTGCAGGCGTCCGCGACTGTCCTCATCGGACACTCCGTGTACATCCGCGCGAACCGCCTGCGCGAGACGGCGGAGCGCGCCGAGCGGGCCGAGCGCGAGATCGAGCTGGAAGCCCAGCAGGCCGTGGTCGAGGAGCGCATCCGGATCGCGCGGGAGCTGCACGACGTGGTGTCGCACCACCTCGCGGTGATCTCGGTCCAGGCGAACCTCGCGCGGTACGTCTTCGAGTCGGCGCCGGACACCGCGCGCGGCGCGCTCGACACCATCACCGGCACCACCACCGAAGCCCTCGACGAGCTTCGCCGCCTGCTCAGCGTGCTGCGGCCGCCGCGGCACGAGCCGGGTGAGTACCGTCCGCAGCCCGGCCTCGCGGACCTGCCCGCGCTGGTCGGCCGGCTGAGCGACGCGGGCCTCACCGCGCACCTGCGCGTCACGGGCACACCGCGGCCGTTGCCGCCCGGCCAGCAGCTCTGCGCGTACCGGGTGGCACAGGAGGCGCTCACGAACGTCATCAAGCACGCCGGCGACGCCTCGGCCGAGCTGACGCTGGACTACGGCGACGACGGCCTGCGACTGCTGGTCATCGACTCCGGCGGCGGTGCCCCGCCGCGGGCGAACCACGCCGGGCACGGGCTGGTCGGCATGCGCGAGCGCGCGCGTATGTACGGTGGCGTGATCGAGATCGGACCGCGCGAGCCCGCGGGGTTCGGGATCGAGCTGACCCTGCCGTACCCCAACCCCGGCCGGAGCGCGGGAGAGCCGTAGTGACCAGTGTGCTCGTGGTGGACGACCAGGACATGGTCCGAGCCGGCTTCGCCGCGCTGCTGGCCGCCGTCCCGGGCATCGACGTCGCCGGCGACGCGAGAGACGGGCTCGAGGCCGTCGAGAAGGCGCTGCGGCTCAAGCCCGACGTGATCCTGATGGACATCCGCCTGCCGGGCATCGACGGCGTCACGGCCACCGCTCGGATCCTGGCCGCGGCCGGCCCCGAGAAGCCGCGAGTGCTGATCCTGACCGTCTTCGACCTCGACGAGTACGTCTACACGGCGCTGCGCGCGGGCGCGTCCGGCTTCCTGCTCAAGGACAGCCCGCCGGAGACGCTGATCGCGGGCATCCACGCCGTCGCGCGCGGCGACATGCTCTTCAGCCCGACCGTCACCCGACGGCTCGTCGAGGCGTTCACGCGCACGCCGCCGGACGATCCCGGGCCCGCGCTGGCCGGCCTGACCGAGCGCGAGATGGAGGTGCTGCGTTTCGTCGGCACCGGCGCGACGAACACCGACATCGCCGCCCAGCTGCTGGTCAGCGAGGCGACGGTGAAAACCCACCTCAACCGGCTGATGACCAAGCTCGGCATCTCCAGCCGCGCCCAGGCCGTGGTCGTGGCCTACGAGACCGGCCTGGTGCGGCCCCGACGGCCCCGCCCCTGACCCCCTCCCGCCGTAGTAACCGGGAAATTTCGGGCGGACAGGCCTGACCAGCAGTGATCAGGCTTCCGCCGCGGGGTGTGGTTCGGCGCGGAGCCACACGTCGAGGTGGGCGAGCGGTATCGAGTTGACGAAGACACCGGCGGACCCTGGAAGCGGAACTGCCCGGGACTTCTTCATCCACTTGGTGGTTCAAACCCATCGACAACACCTTCATGATCGAGAGGTTCACAATCCGGGGGGGCGTGACATTCGTTGTGAACATTGCGCCTCCCGCAGGTATGGGGAGGACCGAATGTCAGGTGACCTGAAGAAATACATAGTCCGTATCGCCATCGTTGCCGCAGTGTCCGCGCCTTTGGGGCTGCTGGCACCCGTGGCGAACGCCGCACAGCTGGTGGCGCCGCAGAAGGTGTCGTATGAGGACGCCGTCCCCGGGATCGCGCCGCCGAACGCGCCGCCCGCCAGCACACCGCCCGATGCAGCCCAGACGAATCAGCCGGCGTTGAGCTGCACACCGGAAACCTTCGGCGACAACCCGCATCTGTCCTCAACCCCGGGTGTCATCTCCGCTCACGGCTGGTGGAAGCAGGGCAACTGCAGCAACAATAAGGCAACCGTGGAAAACTGCTTGTACGAGTTCTACACGGACGGAACATGGCGGCGGAAAGCGTGCAACACCGCATCAGGTATCTTTCCCGGTGGCGGTAGCGCCAATCGGTCCGCAGCGAACCGAGCGTGCGACTCCACGCAGACGATATCCTGGCGCAACCGAGTCGATGTCGATGTGGATGGCGAGTTGGACACCTCCGAGACGATCGATCGCCAGGCCGACGTGAACTGCGCGATCAACGGAGACGACCAGTAACGAGGAATTTGTTGGCAAAGGACACAGCCGGACCGGGGCTGGTACAGGGTTCCCGCGGCATGGCGGGAACCCTGTACGCCGCGATCTACGGTGAGCTGACGCCCCGTCCCGATCGGGAACCTGTCACCGATCGCGACGCCTACATCCAGTTCCATGACCGGGCGCAGGCTATGGGCTGGCTCGACAATCTCTGGGACATGAACGACGCCGGCCGGGAACATCCCCTGTCCGCGCCAGGGTCGTCGCTGGTCACCTGGTTTCAGGTCGGGGTCGGTCCGATTCCCGGTTCCAGGTCACTGCCGGTGCGGCCGTTCCTGAGCTGCGCCGGTGACGTCACGGCCCGGCTGGGTACGCTGCGATTGCAGGCCGCACAGGTACTGCTGCCGGCACAAAGCCTGGACATCTCGGCGCGCCCCGACCACGCCCGGATGCCGTCATTGCCGGCTGCGGCGTGGTTTGACGACGTGCGGTCCTGGACGACGGTGGACATCACCGTGGACAGCGGACAGGACCCGGTCGTTCACCAGGCAGCGCAACGACTGCACCGATCCGTGGGCGACTTCGCCCACGACGTCTTTCGATGCGAGTCCCGGATCGAGCAGGACCCGGTGCCACCACCTCTGCCCGACGGAGTCTGGTCCGGCCCGCCACGGTACCGCGTGAGTTTTCGGGGAACGCTGATCGAATGGTCGCTGGACGCCATCGGCTGGCTCGGTGAGTTCATCGCCGACCTGGCCGCCCGCGAAGGTGCCGGTGTCCCGCTGCTGCTCACGGTCAGCCGTCCGACACCCGCCCCGTAGAGCATCACCCCGCAAACGCTCTCCTGGCTCAGCACTGGACTGGCTGGTGCGGTCGCGTATTTGACTGTCGCCTCTCAACGTCCCCAACACTCACAAGCCCGCCCAGCCCGGCGGCAGCTCGCGGATGCCGAACTCCCGGCGCAGCGCGGCTTTCGCGGCGTGCAGGCCCGACATGCCGTGGACACCGGGCCCCGGCGGCGTCGCACCGGAGCAGAGGTAAACGCCGCTGAGCGGAGTGCGGTAGGTGTTCCAGCGCGGGACCGGGCGCCCGAGCACCTGGCGGAGCGTGACGGCGGCCGCGGCGATGTCACCGCCGACGTAATTCGCGTTGTAGGCCTGAAGCTCACTCGCCGGGACAGCCCGCGACGCGATGACCGTGTCGCCGAAACCGGGCGCGAACCGCTCGATCCGGCGACGGACGACGTCGGTCGCGTCGAGCGGATCCCCGTTCGGCACGTGGGCGTACGCCCAGATCGGCTGCTTGTGTGGCAGCCCGCGGGAGGGGTCGGCGGCCATCGGCTGGGCGACTAGGATAAACGGCTCGGCGGCGCGGCGCCCGGCCGCGACGGCGTTCTCCGCGGCGTGGACCTCGGCCCGCGTGCCGCCGACGTGGACGACGCCCGCCTTCGCGAGTTCCCTTTCCCGCCAAGGGATCCGCTCCGAAATGAGGAAGTCGACCTTCGCCGCGCCCGGGCCGTAACGCACCTTCTCCAGCGCACGCCGGTAGCCCGCCGGCGCGTACGCACCCGCGATGCCGAGCAGGCCGCGCGGGGCGACGTCGAGCAGTACCGCGCGCGCGTGGGCGAGCTGGCGGAGGTCGGTGACGCGGCTGGTGGTGTGGATGCGGCCGCCGTGCGCGCGGAGGTCCGCGGCGAGCGCGTCGGTGAGCACCTGCGTGCCGCCACGCGGGAGCGGCCAGCCGGTGGCGTGCGCGAGGTGCCCGAGCATCACCGCGATACCGCCGCCGACGAGCGAGGGCAGCCGTCCGATCGTGTGCGCCGCGACGCCGGCGATCAGCGCGGACGCCTCCGGGCCGCGGAACGGGTCGGCCATCAGCGCCAGGACCCGCGGGGGCAGCAGCATCGCCGGACCGGGCGACGGCAGGTGGCGGAGGTCGCCGAGGAGGAGGCCGGTGACCTCGCGGCTGTGCTCGACGAGCGGGGCCATCAGCCTTCGCCAGCGCCCGCCGTCCGGGCCGAGGCGCTCGCAGGTGCGATCGAGGTCCGCGTACGCGATCCCGGTGCGGCGCTCGTCGACGGGATGGCCGTACGCGACTTCGGGGTGGCACATCTCGACACCGTGCGCCGCGAGGTCGAAGCCGCGAAAGAACGGTGAGGCGACGGCCATCGGGTGCACGGCGGAGCAGAGGTCGTGCACGACGTCGGCGTCGAACAGCCGGGCCGACCGCGCGCCCCCGCCGAGGTCGGCCGCGGCCTCGTACAGCTCGACAGACAGCCCGGACCGGGCCAGGAGCACGGCGGCGGCCAGCCCGTTCGGCCCGGACCCGACTACGGCGGCGTCGGTCATGACTTGCCTGGCTCGGCCACCGTTCGACCCTACCGTCCGGCGCGCTCGCGGAATCGCGGCCGACACGCGGCCGCCCCGGGCACCGTCCGAACATCTGATCGAATATTGTCGTACCCCGCGCCTACCTTGGACCCCACGCCGGCCGCCCAGGCCCGGCCCCGCAGGAGAGGGGGATCATGCCCGACCACGACACGCAGCTGGAGCGCATCCGCAAGCTGCTCGCCAAGGCGGAGGACCCGGCCGTCACCGAGGCCGAAGCCGAGCTGTACAACACCAAGGCCGCCGAGCTGATCGCCCGGTACGGGATCGACAACGCGATGCTCGCCGCCTCGGGCCGCGGCGCCGACGACCTCACCGTGCTCAAGATCCCGATCGACAACCCGTACAGCCGCGACAAGGCGAGCCTGCTCACGAACGTCGCGTACCCGCTGCGCTGCCGCACACTGCTGCACCGGGAAGGCCAGAGCGTCGTCGCCGTCACCGTGTTCGGGTTCCGCTCCGACCTCGGCCGGGTCGAGCTGCTGTTCACCAGCCTGCTGCTGCAGGCGAGCACCCAGCTGACCCGGGTCCGGCCGGACGGCCGGGTGTTCCGCGAGTCCCTCGCCGCCTACCGCCGCACCTGGCTGCACGGCTTCGCCCGCGCCGTCCACGAGCGCCTGATCCGCGCGGAGGAGAACGCGGCCCGCGACCACCAGTCATCGGGCCCCGGCCAACGCTCGGCGGAGCTGGTGGTCCGCGACCGCACGGCACTGGTGCAGACCGCCTTCGACCAGGAATACGGCGACCTGCGCTCAGCCGCCCCGCGCCGCCTGTCGGGCTCCGGCTACCGCGACGGTCACCAGGCCGGCACCCGCGCCAACCTCGACCCGTCCGCCCTCGGCCGGAGGAGGCAGGCCTTGCCCGTGCGCTGACCGGAACTCCTGGCATTCCAGGCTTTTCTGCCTTCCCACGGTGAACGGTCAGTGCCGGGCCGCGGTCGGGGTATCCTGCCAGCGTGTGCTTCCCCCGGCAGGAACTCGTGACGCCGATCTTCGGCGACCATTCCTTCCGGTGTGACTTCTACGGCTGACGGCGGCCACGCCCCTCCCGTTCGCCCGTCATCCCGTGGAAAAGGAATCCTGTCATGCCCGAAAGCTCTGCCCTGCCCAAAAACCTTGCCCTGCCCGGAAATCCCGCCACCGCCTGGGCACTGAAGCACATGCCCCTCACCGCCCAGGCGGTCAGCGAGCTGACCCCGGTGCTCGCCGGGCGGCGGCTGGCCATGTGCCTGCACGTCGAGCCGAAGACCGCCGCGCTGGTGACGCTGCTGGCGCGCGCGGGCGTCGAGGTCAGTCTCACCGGCTCGCCCGGCACGACGCACGACGACGTCGCCGACCACCTGCGGGAGCTGGGCGTCGCCGTCTTCACCCGGCGGGCCGACGGTGAGGCGGAGCACCGGCGCAATGTCGAGCGCGTGCTCGAGTGCGAGCCGGACCTCACGCTCGACAACGGCGGCGACCTCACGCTGTCTCTGCTCGAATCGGGCGCCCCCGCCGGTTACCTCGGCGGCACCGAGGAAACCACCACCGGCGGGATCCGCCTCCGTGAAGCGTCCGAGAAGGCGCCACAGGCGACCACGCCGGTGGTCGTGATCAACGATTCGCGGCTGAAACTGTTGGTGGAGAACGAGTTCGGCGTCGGCCAGAGTGTGGTGCAGGGATTCCTCAACGCCACCAACCTGATGGTGCCCGGGCTTCGCGCCGCCGTGCTCGGCTACGGCCCGTGTGGCAAGGGCGTCGCCGACACGTTGAGCCGGCTCGGTGCGCGGGTGTCGGTCTGCGACACCGACCCGATGCGCGCGCTGGAGGCGATCCTGAACGGCCACCGTGTCGGCACCGCCGCCGAGATCGTGGCCGACGCGCGGCTGGTCTTCACCGCCACCGGTCACGCGAACGTGCTCGGCGCCGACGAGCTGGCCGCCCTGCCCGACGGCGCCGTCCTGGCCGGTGTCGGCCACTTCGCGTGGGAGATCGACCGCGCGGCACTGGCCGCGCGCACCGTCCGCACGGTCGAGTACGGCGCCCCGTCCCGCCGCACCGGCCACGTCCTCGACGACGGCCGCGAGCTGGTGCTGCTCGACCAGGGCCGGATGCTCAACCTGACGGCCGCCAACGGCAACTCGATCCAGGCCATGGACCTCGGCCTGACGCTCCAGGCCCGCTGCCTGGCGGCCGTCGCCGCGGGCGGGCTGGCGCCCACCGTCCAGCCCGTGCCGGCCACGGTCGAGCACCGCATCGCCACCGACCTGGTCGAATTGCTGAAATAACCGGCTTCAGCCCTGCTCCGCCCCCGGCGGCAGGAACCCGTGTTCCGACAGGTCGAACCAGTTGCCCTCCGGGTCGATCGCGCGGTACTCGGCGAACGGCCGGTCGCCGCCGCGGACGACGGGGCGCGGGAGGCCCGCGGCGGCCAGCCGGTCGGCGATCGGCGGCACCTCGGGCACCTGGAAGCCGAAGTGGTTGAAGCCCGTGGCCACGTCACCGTCCAGCTGCTGCTGGATCAGCGCGAGGTTCAGGTACCCGTCGGTGACGAAGTGGCTGCCGTCGGGGTCGGTGTGGAACAGGTCCATACCGAACTGCGAGCAGTAGAACTCGGCCATGCGCTTGGCGTCCTGGACGACAAACGCGAGGTGGCGCAGCCGGGGGCGGGTCATGCGGGGTTTCCCTTCGGGATCATGTTGTGGAAAGCGGCGATCGAAGCCGAGCCGTCGAAGCTGTCGATCCGGACCACGGCTTGGGCGTGAGTCGTGACGCCGGTGGGGGCGACGGTGGACGTCGCGTGCACCATCAAAAGCCCAGGGGCGAGCGGGCGGATCAGGCCGACTGTCGCGCGCAACGTCGTGTCGCGATAGGCGGTCGCGAAGAGCCGCGCGTGCCCCGCTTCGACGGCGTCGCGGCCGAAAAGCTCTTCGCCCCGCACCGTCACGAAGTCGACGTCTTTGGTGAAGACGGAAGCGAACAGTGAAGCGTCGCCTTCCGCCCAGCCGAGTGTCATCGTCCGCCACAGGTCGCGGATCTGCTCGTCGCTCATGCGATTTCCTTTCCGGCCGGGGTGTGCACGCGCAGCGGCAACGGCGAGCAGTCGCCGTCCCACGCGGCGAGCGTGTAGTAGAAGCTGCCGTGCCGGCGTTCCAGGTAGCAGACGGCGTTGAGCGGCCAGCCCGTGCTGCGGAAGACGTAGGAGTCCATCGGCGTCGGCCGCTCGCTCAGCGGCCGCCCGCGCTCGCACTCCGGGCCGAGCCGGTGCCAGTCCGGGTGCAGGTGGATCGAGCCGAGCACGTCGAGGCCGCGCGCGTCCGCCTCGCGCGTGATGCGCAACAGGTCCGCCGGCGCCAGCCACCACGCGCGCACCTCGTTCTCATACGCCGAGCCGAACCGCGGGACGATCGTGTCCGCGAACTCGGCGCGCGCGGCGGGGTCGGTGCCGCGCACGTTGCGGCCGAATGCGATGTCCGTGACCAGCAGCTCGTCCTCGGCGACAACACCGAGCAGCACGCCGAAACAGGGTCTGGGCTCTTCCGGCGTGATGAACGCGTATTCGACGGCCGCGGCGTCGAGGAACTGCCGCAGGACATCGTCGGAGAACAGCACCGGAAGTGCGGTCTTCCCGATCAGCGGGACAGGCGCGGTGGTCGTCACGCGGGGGAACGTATCCGCGCCCCACGCGCCGGTGCCATGATCGTCACGGGAACGGCCCTATTGCATTCGGCGATAATGTTCCGCGTATGCGCCTGGAGATCCGGCATCTCGAACTGGTCATCGCGATCGCCGAAGCGGGCAGCATCCGCCGGGCCGCCGCGCGGCTGCACCTGACGCAGCCGGCGGTGACCACGCAGCTCAAACGCATCGAACAGCTGCTCGGCGGCCCCCTGTTCGTCCGCTCCGCAGAGGGCGTGCTCCCCACGCACACGGGCACCGAGCTGGTCCGCGACGCGCAGAGCCTGTTACGCCATTTCGATTCCCTGCAACGGTCGGCGCGGCTCAACGCGCAGCACGAGGCGGGCGCGCCGGTCAAGGTCGGCGGCATCCCGGCGCAGCAGTTCAGCCTGCTCGTCAACACGCTCACCGCCACGCTGCCGCGGCGCGAGGTGACCAGCCGGACGATCCGCGAGACCAGCGCGTTGACGACCCTGCTGCGCTCGGGCGAGCTGGACGTCGCCGTGCTGCGCCAGTTCCCGGGGTTCCCGGTGACGCCGCCGCCGGGCGTCGAGCACCGGCTGCTGCTGCGCGAGCCGTTTTTCATCGGCGTCGCCGAGCACCACGATTTGGCTCCACGCGGGGAAATCCCGCTCGCGGAGCTGGCCGGGGAGAAGTGGGTGATGCCGGACCCGGACGACAGCGGGATGAACGAGTACTTCGCCCGCACCTGCGCGGCCGCCGGTTTCGACCAGCGCATCACGCACCTGACCAACGAGGCGCACGTCGCGTTCTCCCTCACCGCCGAGGGCCGCGGGATCTGCCTGCTCTACCCCATCGGCACCGCGCGCACCGGCCTCACCACCCTCTCGCTCACCGGGACGCCGCTGTATCGCGAGCTGATTCTCGCCTGGCGCACGGATTCCCCGGTGGCCTCGCTGGTGGACGAGCTGTGTGTCAAGATCGAGGCGGGGTACCTCGCCCTGGTGGAGGACTCGGGGTTCTACCGGAACTGGTGGCACCACGAGGGGTCCTCGTTCGCCCTGCCGTGACACCGAAGGAGCGCCTGTGCCGATCCGCGGAATGAACCACGCCGTCCTCTGGGTCCGGGACGCGGCCCGCAGCACGGATTTCTACGTCGACGTGCTCGGTTTCCGCGTGGTGCACCGCACCCCCGAGTCGGCCTTCCTGCAGGCCCCGGAGTCGGCGAACGACCACGACCTGGGCCTGTTCCAGATCGGCGAGGCCGCGGACAGCCGCGCGGGCCACGGCGAGGTCGGCCTGTACCACCTGGCCTGGGAGGTCCCCACCCTCGGCGACCTCCGCACGTACGCGAAATCCCTTACCGCCGCCGGCGCACTGGTCGGCTCCAGCGACCACGGCACCACGAAGGCCCTCTACGCCAAGGACCCGGACGGCCTCGAGTTCGAGGTCTGCTGGCTGCTCCCCCACGACCGGATCACCCCGGAGGCCCGCGCCCACAACGGTCCCCTGGACCTGGACGCCGACATCGCCGTCTACGGCGAACAGACCCTGGGCGCCTGCGCCCGCATCCCCGGCTGATCAACCCCGGGCCGCCTCCAGAAGCACGTCCGCCAACGCCACCGCGGCCGGCGACCCCGGGCCCCGCCCCGAGGCCGCAAGCGCGAGCGTCCATATGACCCCCTGCACCAGCGGCACCGCACGAAGATCCGCATACCGCCCGGCCGGTGTGAACGGCATCAACGCCACCCCGAGCCGATTGCGCACCAGCCCGGCCGCGGTGTCGTAATCGGCCACCTCATACGGCGAGTCCGGCGTGATTCCCGCGGTGGCAAAGGCTTCGTCGACCTGACGCCGGATCCCCCACCCGGCCGCGAACCGCACGATGGTCTCGCCGGCGAGGTCGCCCACCCGCGCCTGGCTCCGGGACCCGAGCCGATGCTCCGGCCGGCACAGCAGCACCAGCGGTTCGCGGGCGATCGTGCGAAGGGTGACGTTCGTCGGCGGGGTCGTGGATGCGACGAGGGCCAGGTCGAGCGAGCCGTCCGCCACGGCGCCGAGATGGCCGGTGGTGCCCGCGACGCTCTGCCGCAGCCGCACTGACACCAGCGGATACCGCTCGTGGAACCGGCTCAGCGCGGCCGGCAGGTCGAGCGGGCCGGAGGACAGCAGCGTCCCGAGGTCGACGCCGCCGCTGACCTGCTCGCGATAGGGCGCGACCGAGTTCCGCGCGTGCCGGACCGCGGCGAGCGCGGCCCGTGCTTCGGTGAGGAAAGCCGTGCCGGCCGGGGTGAGGGCGATCGGGTACGCGGCTCGGTCGAGGAGCTGGATGTCGAGCTCTCGCTCCAGCTTCGCGACCGCCGTCGAGACCGCGGACTGCACGACGTGCGCCCGTTCGGCGCCCCGGGAAAAGCTGCGTTCCTCGGCCACGGAAACGAAATACTCCAGCTGACGGAGATCCATTTCCCGACTATCTCATACAGAGATAAAGAATATCGAATCTCTTCGTTGGACGAGATGGTGTTCCCGGCGCGATGCTGGTCAGGAGAGGAAGGGAGCCGAACGATGTCGATCGACCTGACCGAGGAGACCATCACCGCCGAGGTGCAGAAGACCTTCGACGGGGCCGTGGACGAGCGGACCCGCGAGATCTTCGTGAAGCTGGTGCAGCACCTGCAAGATTTCACCCGCGAAGTCCGGCTGACGGGCGAGGAGTGGTTCACCGCGGTGGACTTCCTGGAACGGGTGGGCCGCCTCAGCAGCCCGACCCGGCAGGAATTCGTGCTGCTGTCGGACATCCTGGGGCTGAGCGTGCTCGTCGACCAGATCAACCACGGCGAGGGCTCCGCCACCGACTCGACCCTGCTCGGGCCGTTCTACGTGGAAGGGCGGCCGCACGCGGAGAACGGCGCCGACATCTCCGGCGGCGTGCCCGGGATGCCGCTGTTCTTCACCGGCCGGGTGCTGGATTCGGCCGGTGAGCCGGTGGCCGGGGCGCACGTGGACACCTGGCACAGCGACGGCGAGGGGTTCTACAACGTCCAGCAGGCGGACAAGCTGCACGGCGAGCTGGCCATGCGCGCCCTGCTGAGCACCGGCGGCGACGGCCGGTTCTCGTTCCGCTCGATCGTGCCGCGGTACTACCCGGTGCCCACCGACGGCCCCTGCGGGGAGATCCTCCGGGCGGCGCGGCGGTCGCCGATGCGGCCCGAGCACATCCACTTCCGGTTCCACGCGCCCGGCCACGAGCCGCTGGTGACCATGCTGTTCCGGCGCGGCGACCCGTACCTGGAGCGCGACGCGGTGTTCGGCGTCAAGCGCTCCCTGGTCGCCGATTTCGTGCCGCACGAGGCCGGCGAGACCGCGCCGGACGGCACCCCGATGACCGAGCCGTTCCAGACCGTCTCGTGGGTTTTCACCCTCGAGCGCGGCTGACGGCCGGAGAAAGGACAACCCTGTGCGCGCGCTTCGTTTCGACCGGTTCGGCGGTCCGGACGTCCTGCGGGTCGCCGAGCTGCCCGACCCGGTCGCGGACGGTGGCACCGCCGTGATCGCCGTCCGGGCCGCCTCGGTCAACCCGTCCGATCTGAAGAACATCGCCGGCGCCATGGAGGGAACGGTGCTGCCCCGGGTGCCGGGCCGGGACTTCGCGGGGGTCGTCGTCGACGGTCCGCCGGAGTGGCGCGGCACGGAAGTCTGGGGCACCGGGGGCGACGTCGGTTTCACCCTCGACGGCTCCCACGCGGAATACCTCCGCGTCCCGGTCGGCGCGCTGGCCCGCAAACCCGCGCGGCTGAGCTTCGAGGAGGCTTCGGCGGTCGGGGTCAACTTCGTGATCGGGTGGCTCGGCGCCGTCGAGATCGCGCAGCTGGGCCCGGGCGAGAACGTCGCGGTCTTCGGGGTTTCCGGCGGCGTCGGCGGCGCGGTCGCCCAGATCGCCCGCGCCCTCGGCGCCCGGGTGCTGGGGGTCGACCGGGTCGCCCCGGCCGACGGCACGCCGGCGGCGGGGATCGTCGACGAGTTCGTGCCCTTCACCGAGGACCCGGCGGAAGTCGCCGAAGCCCTGCTGGGGCACACCGGCGGACGGGGCGCCGAGGTCGTTTACGACGCCGTCGGCGGGGTCACCACCGCGGCCGCCCTCGCGGGCCTGGCCCAGCGCGGCCGGCTGGTGGTGATCAGCGCGGTCGGCACCCCGACCGTGGAGATCAACCTGCCGGACTTCTACCACCGGGAGGCGCGGCTGCTGGGCGCGGACAGCCGCAAGCTCGACGTCACCGAGTCGGCCGAGCGGCTGACCCGGCTCACCCCGTACTTCGAACGCGGGGAGTTCCGGCCGCTGCCGGTCGCGCACCGGTTCGGCCTCGACGACGGCGCCGGGGCGTACGCCGCGGTGGCCGACGGCGTCCCCGGCCGCGTTGTCATCCTCCCGGATTCCCAGCCACTGAACGGAAAGGCGAAATCATGACCAGGTGCGCCGGCGCCCGCATCACCGTCCTCGACGAGAACTTCATCGACATCCTGCTGCCTTCGAGCCCCCGCGTGCGCCGGTACAACATGGACCAGCACTTCAGCTCCCGTTACGGCGAACTGCTGGCGGAGAACGGTTTGTGCTTCCTCGTGGAGACGTTCACCGAGGGCGGGGACCGGACGGGGATCCTCTTCGACGCCGGGCTGACCGCGCCGGTGGTGCTGCACAACGCGCGGCACCTCGGGGTCGATCTGTCCGAAGTGGACGCGGTGGTGCTCAGCCACGGCCATCCCGACCACTTCGGCGGGATCACCGGGGTGCTCGAAGCGATCGGCCACCCGACCCCGGTCCTCGCGCACCCGGACGCGTTCGACCCGCGGATGATCGTCAAGCCGCACACCACGCTCCCGATGATCAACATCGGGCTGACCCGGGCCGGGATCCAGGGTGCGGGCGGGCACCTGGTGGAGGCGCGGGACCCCGTCCCGCTCGGGCCGGGCCTGCTCACCTCCGGTGAGATGAAGACCAGCGCCGAGTTCGAGTTCGAAGCGCCGGCCGGGCGGCTCTGCGTGCACGCGGACGGCCGCGTCGAAGCCGACGAGATCAACGATCACCAGGTGCTCGGCATCGACGTCGAGGGCCACGGCCTGGTCGTCATCGACCCGTGCGGGCACCGCGGGGTGATCAGCTCGGTCGAGCACATGCGGGCCCTCACCGGGACCGAAACGCTGTACGGCGTCCTCGGCGGTTTCCACACCGGGCACCCCGGGATCAGCGCGAACCGGATCGGCAGCACGGCGAAAGCCCTGGCCGCGTACGAGCCGAAGCTGGTCGCGCCCATGCACTGCAGCGGGTTCCCGCTCAAGAAGGCCGTCGCCGAGCTGATCCCGGACGCCTTCGAGATCGTCACCGCGGGGACCGTGCTGACCGTCGGCGAAGTCCCCCCGGACACGCGCACCTGGCGGTAGTCAGGCGGATTGAAGGGCTTTCCGGGGGAAGCCGACTCCCGTCAGCTCTTCGGAGACCTCCCACAGGCGGCGTGCCACCTCGGCGTCCTGCGCGCGCTTCGAGCGGCCGACCAGTTCCGGTGTGCCCCGTGCTTCCATGAAGCCCTTCGGGCCGGCGTAACTGTTGCCGGGGATGTCCGCCACGGCCGCGTACAGCGTCGGCAGCGCGCCGTCGTTGTCGCTCTGCGCGAAGAAGCCGATCACCGTCTTCTCCACGGCGTGCCACACGCGTCGCCGGCCGTCGGACCGCAGCAGGTTCGTGGCGGCCATGCCGGGGTGCGCGGCGGTCGCGATCACCGATGAGCCGGCTTCGGCGAGCCGTCGCTGAAGTTCCGCGGTGAACAGCAGATTGGCCAGTTTGGACTGCCCGTAAGCGGAGATCGCGCGGTACGGCTTGTGTTCCCAGTTGAGGTCGTCGAAGTCGACCGCGCCCATCTTGTGCCCGCTGGACGAGACCGTGACGACCCTCCCCCGGATCTGCGGCAGGAGCAGGTTCGTGAGCGCGAAGTGGCCGAGGTGGTTGGTCCCGAACTGCAGCTCGAAGCCGTCGGCCGTACGGGAGAAGGGCGGGATCATGACGCCCGCGTTGTTGATCAGCAGGTCGATCGGCTCGGTGAAGTCCTCGGCGAACGAGCGCACCGAGGAGAGGTCGGCGAGGTCGAGCTGCCTGACCTCGACGCGGCCGGTCATCGTCGACGCCGCCTCGCGACCCTTTTCGGGATCGCGCACGGCCAGCACGACGCGGGCGTCCTTGGCCGCGAGGACACGGGCGGCGACGCGGCCGATCCCACTGTTCGCGCCGGTGACGACGACAGTGCGGCCGGTCAGGGAAGGGAGGTCCGAAACGCTGAATGTAGTCACAATCAACAAAGTAGCCACCGGCAACTAAGTTGTCAACGTAAACATAGTCCGCTAGGGTCGGTTCCGTGCCACCACCGATCGACGACCGGCCCTATCACCACGGAAACCTCCGCACCGCACTGCTCGACGCGGCCGAGCGCGGCCTGCGGGAGAACGGCGCGGACCAGCTGTCGCTGCGCGATCTGGCCCGGGAGATCGGCGTCAGCCACGCCGCGCCGCGCCGGCACTTCCCCGACCGTCAGGCGCTGCTCGACGCGCTCGCCGAAGCCGGCTTCGGCCGGCTGGACACCACGCTGCGCACCGCGTTGGCGAGCGCGGGCGAAGACTTCCCCTCGCGCGTGCGAACCACCATGACGGCCTACACCCGCTTCGCCACCGAGAACGCCGCGCTCCTCGAGCTGATGTACACCAGCAAGCACCGTCCGGGGGCGACGCGGATCGCCGAGGCGGCCGAAGCGCCGTTCAAGCTGATGAGCGAGCTGATCCTTCAGGGGCAGGAGGAAGGCGCGCTCGAGACCTGCGCCCCCGAGCAGATCGGGATCGTGCTGTTCGCGACCCTCCAGGGCATCGCCTCGATGATCAACGGCAACTTCGTCAAGCCGGAACTACTGGACGGCCTCGTGGAAACCGCGGTCGAGCAATTCCTCCGCGGCGCTCGCCCGCCTGCCAAGGACTCGTGAGTGTTTATGACGGTTAGAACCGTCATAAACACTCACAAGCACTGAGACACCGCGCGGGTGGCACGCACCGGCCTCAAGAGATCCGTCAGCCCGATCAGAAAAGCAAGCCCCACCAACGCCGCAGGGCTGACCAGACCGACGGCAACAGCAGCATGGTAATCCCCATGCGTGCTCGTCAACGTGCCGAAAAACAGCGCGCCCGCGATCGCGGTGCCCAGCGCCGTGCCGATGCGCACCCCGGTTTCGTAGACGCCCGCGGCGACGCCGGCCGTGCCGCGGGTGATGTCGACGAGAGTGAGCGTCTGGTTCGCGGAGATGACCAGGCCGCAGCCCGCGCCGGCGATCAGCAGCGGAACGGCGAGGACCAGTGGGGCACCTGCGACGGTCGAGACGCGCGCCACCAGTGCCGTCACGATCAGTCCGACCGTGGCGATCCCCGTGCCCAGCACCACCAGCCGACGGCCGAACCGGTGCACCAGCCGTCCACTGAGGACGGCCGTGCCCGCCGACGAGATCGTGAAGATCAGGGTGGTCAGTGCCGCGTGCAGCGGCGAGTACTTCAAACCCTGCTGCAGGAACAGCGTGAGAACCAGGAAAATACTGGTGAAACCGGTGTAGAAAGCAGTGGCGATCGCGGTACCGACCGCGTAGCTGCGGATGCGCAGCACCTTCAGATGCACCAACGGCCGGGCTTCCCGCGCGGCGAGGCGACGCTGCCAGAGCACGAACAGCACCAGGAACACGGCGCCCACGGCGAACAACCAGAACCGCGGATGCGCGTCGGGCCCGGTTTCCTGCAGCAGCGGCAGCATGACCGCGACCATGCCGAGCGCCAGCAGCGCAACACCCACGAAGTCGAGCCGATGGGCGCGGCCACGCTGGTCGGCCGGCAGCACCCTGAAGCCGATGACAAGCGCGACGAGCAGGATGGGGATCGAGAGAAAGAAGATCCACCGCCAGCCCAGTGCCGGACCGAAAGCCTGCAGGATCACGCCGCCGAGCAGCGGGCCGAGCGCGGTGGACAAGCCGGTCGTCGCGCCGTAGTAGCCGAACGCCCGGCCGCGGGTCTTCTTGGGGTACATCTGTTGCAGCAACGCGATCACCTGCGGAGCGAGGATGCCCGCCGAGACGCCCCGCAGCAGCCGGCCGATGATCAGGACCACGGCGTTCGGCGCCACCCCGCAGATCACCCCGGTCACCACGAACAGCGCGAGACCGATCAGGAACAGCGTGCGGCGACCGTGTTCGTCACCGAGCCGGCCGGCCGGGATCAGGGTCAGGCCGAACGCCAGTGCGTAGCCGGCGAGGACCCAGGTGACCTCGGCCGGGGTCAGGTGCAGGGAGCGCTCCATCGAAGGCAGCGCGATGGTGACGACACTGACGTCGAACAGCGTCATGAAGCTGGCCACGAGGCAGATCACCAGGGCGGGCCATCGCCGGGCCGGGGAGTCGGATCGGGCTTCGGTCGGGTTCTCCACGTCTTTCATGGTCATACCAGCGCTTCTCGCGTCGAATGCGGCAGTGAATTCGTGGCGGGTGGTTCAGCCGGCGTCGGCGGCCAGACCGGCCTTCTCCACCCCGGCGACGGCGACCGTCTCGTCGTTTTCCGGGCGATCGCCGCTCACCCCGACCGCGCCCAGCAGGGTGCCCTGGGCGTCCCGGATCAGCACGCCGCCGCGTGAGGACGCGATCCGCCCCTCCGAAATCGTGGCCAGCGCGGAGAAGAACGCCGGGTCGCGGGTGGCGTGCCGGGCCCCGGCCGCACCGCCCTGTCCGGTGCCGAGGCAGCCCCACGCCTTCGCGTGCGCGATCTGCGGGCGCAGGATGCCGGCGCCGTCCTCCCGCTTGACCACGACGGGGTGACCGCCGGTGTCGAGCACGGTGACGGTCAACGGGCGCAGGCCGAGTTCACGCGCTTTGCCCAGTGCCGCGTCGACGATCTCCGACGCTTGGTTCAAGGACAGCATGGTGCTGGTTTCCCTTCTTCTTGGTGCGTGGTGGGGGAATGGTGTTCGCCGCGTCGCCCTTGCGTACCGCCCGGGCGGACAGCAGGCCGAGCAGGTTGATCGCAGCGGCTACGAAAAAGGCCAGGTGATAGGCCGACGGCGCGATCCGGCCCTCGGTCGGCGCGCCGGCCAGCACGATGACAGTGGTGGTCACGGCGACACCGATCGCGCCGCCGAGCCGACGGCCGACGTTGAACAAAGTGGACGCGCGGCCGGAGTCGGCCGGCGAGATGCCGGCGAACGCGACGGCCTGCCCGGCCACGAAGACCTGCCCGACGGACAAGCCCATGCCGAACAGCACGACCCGCACCGCCCAGAGGTTCGTGTCGGTGCCGAGCAGCCCGAGCACCGCGATGAACAGGCTCGTCCCGGCGATCCCGGCCATCAGGTGCCGGCGCGGCCCGAGTCCGCGGTACAGCAACCGGCTGCCCAGCTGCGAACCCGTGATCACACCGAGCGCCTCCGGGAAGGTGCTCAGGCCGGAGTCGAGCGCGGACATCCCGCGACCGTCCTGAAAGTACAGTGACACCGTATAGAGCGTGCCGAGAAACGTCACGGACTCGATCGCCATGATGGCGGTGGCGTTGCCGAACAACCGGTCGAGGAGCAGCCGGACGTCCACGATCGGCGCGGACCGGCGAAGTTCCAGCACCACCAACGCGATCAGCAGCACCACCCCGGCGGCCACGGAAGCGAGCACTTCGGGCGACGTCCAGCCGTCACGCGGTCCCATCGACACGCCGTACATCGCCAGCCCCAGCCCGGATGCGGCGAGCAGGAAACCGGCGGTGTCGAACTCGGCGGGCAGATGCTGGTCGTCGCGGCGCAGGAACACCGCGCCGAACACCAGCGCGGCGACGCCGATCGGCACGTTGACCGAGAACACCGCGCGCCAGGACAGGTCGGTGACCAGCAGCCCGCCGAGCACCGGGCCCACGGCCGGCGAGACGCCGGTCGCCAGCGTGATCATGGCGGACACCCGAACCCGTGACCGCGGCGGGTAAGCCCGCATCAGCATGGCCATCCCGACCGAGGTGAGCAGACCACCACCGGCGCCCTGCACCACCCGGAACAGGACCAGCTCGCCGAGGCTCGACGCGATACCGCACAGCTCCGAGGCGATGGTGAATACCGCGATCGCGGTGAGCAGGGTCCGCTTGCCGCCGAACCGGTCGCCGAGCCAGCCCGACGCCGGGACGAACACCGCCAGGCTGACCAGGTAGGCGATGGACACCGAGTCGACCGCCGTGGACGGGACGGAGAAGGCCCGCCCGATGGTCGGCAGCGCCACGTTGACGATGGTTGAGTCCATAGTGGACAGGAACATCACCGCGACGTAGACCACGGCCACCGCGGCCGGCCGGCTGACGGTTTCGCGGATGCCGCCGACGACGCCCTGCCGGTGCGGTTCGGTCATGGGTAACCTCCGGACTGATCACGCACCGGGCGAGCCCGGGGAACGCGCCCCCGCGATCGGCCCGCCGGACGACGAGTTCCCGGTCAGACCGTGGTCTTCTCGGCCGCTTCCCGAGCCGCTCGCTTACGCGGGTTCTCGAACTCGATCCCGCCGTCACTGGTGACGATGTCGAACTGATCCGAAGGGACCGTCGGCACCTGCACCGGCGGGAGGCCCACGATGAAGAACACCATCTCCTCGGTGGCGTCGACCTTCAGCGTCTCGCCGGCCTCGACCTGCAGGGCGGCCAACCGGCCGATCGCCGTTCCGTCCACAGTGGCCGTGCCGGACAGCGCGACGATCAGCCGCCGCCCCTCGTCGGTGGCGGAGGTCCACTGGGCGCCGGAACCGACCTTGACGTGCTCGATCCAGAACGCGCGCTCGGTGAACGAACCGAAGAACTTGCGCTCGACGCCCGGGGCGCCGGCCACGGGCAGCCAGTTGAAGTGGACCGGGTTCATGATGAGCACGCTCTGGTAACGCGGCCGCGGGAACTTGATCTCGCGACGTTCGCGCCGCGGGGCCTCACCGTCCCGCTGCGCGGCCGGCCCACGACCTCGCGCGGCGGCCATGCCCAGGCCGGCCGCTCCGCCGAACTGCAGCACCAGCTGCAACTGCTTCGGGGTGCCCAGCGGGTCGTCCTGCGGGCCGTAGGTCTGGCCCTCCGGGAAATAGCCGATTTCACCCTCGTGCAGGACGCCCTGCTCGCCCAGGTTCATGTCGCCGACCAGCGGCAGCCGGATCTGCTCGAAGGTGTGCCGGTGCCGCGGCATGCGGAAGTCGCCTTCCTGGCGCCCCAGGATGTAGCGGAAGTTCTCCAGCTTCTCCGGTTCGCCGCCCATCAGCAGGTAGTTGAAGGACACCGTGCCCCTCGGGTGGTCCATGTGGTAGCCGTCTTCGTCATAAGGCGCGATTTTCATCTTGATCCTCCTCTGTGTCTGTCGTACCAAAAACGCTACCTACTTGGTAGGTTGAGAGCAAGGCGCGAGCGGCTGTGAACCTGCTGTGGGTTCCGCCCGGCACCGGCGCGGCACCGGCGCGGGGCTGGACTGGGCGGGGCGGAGCTGGACTGGGCGGGGCGGGGCCGGCCGCCGAGCAAACTCGACACTGGGTACCAAGTAGGTAGGATCGGTAGCAGAACTGCCGAGGAGAGCCCATGTCACAATCGTCAGCACGCCTGTACCGCGGCCGGGTCGCCGACCAGATCGTGGACGACCTGCGCGCCCAGATCCTCAGCGGCGCGCTGGCGGACGGCGCGCGGCTGCCCTCCGAGCGGGAGCTGGCCGCCCAGTACGACGTCAGCGCGCCGACCATCCGCGAAGCCGTCCGGGTGCTGACCGCGATGGGCCTGCTCAGCACCCGCAACGGCAGCCGGACCACCGTCACCGCGAGCGGGGACACCCTGCTCGCGATGTCCATCGCCTCGGTCGTCCAGTTCGAGAAGGTGTCCGCTCCCGACGTGTTCGGACTACTGGGAGCGCTGAACGCCTACGCCGTCGAGCAAGCTGTCGAACGGGCGTCCGACGAGGACATCGCCGGGCTGCGGGCCGCCGCCGAGCAGGCCGCGAAGGTGGCCGACGCGGAGTCCTCCGCCGCGGCCCTGCTGCACTTCTTCGTGACCCTCTCCGCGATCTCGCACAACCCGTTGCTCGCCGCGCTCTGCCGGTTCATCACCCAGATGCAGATCGGCCTGGCCCTCGAACTGTCGAAGGAATCCGCCGAGGAATGGGGGCGTGTCCCCCGATCGCTGAGCAAGGCGCGGATGGACATCGTGGACGCCCTCGCGAGGCGGGACGGCCCCGCCGCCGTCCAGCTCGTCCGCGAATACCACTACAAGGCGGTCAAACGGGTCCAGACCTCCCCCGGCGCGAAGCGTCTCCGGGAGACCGATCCAGGGCTCGCCGGCCTGCTGTCTTCCTGGCTGGGAACGCACGTGGGGCTGGGCGGCAGCGCGGACCGGCGAACCCGGCCCTGACGCTTCGCGGGCAACAGAGGGGTGGCCCCGGCGACAAGCCGCCAGGGCCACCCGTCCGGCCATCACTCGTAGCCGACGACCTTGAAGTCCTTGCTGACGAAGACGTGGTGCGGCCAGTTGATGCTGATGTTGTGGACCTCGTACTCGCCGTCACTCAGCTGCACAACCCGGTCGACGACACCGCCGGGGACAACGGCCTGCGCGGCCACCGTGGCCTTGTCCGCCACCGTCCCGCTGACGATAGTCCCTTCCCCTTCGGTGTAGTCCGGGATCTGGCCGACCGACTGCGTCGGCGAAGGCACGCCCTGCTGGAAGGCGATCACTCCGGCCTTCTGGGCCGCGGCGGCGCCGCCATCACCGAAGGGCTGCACGTCGACCTGCGACGCCGTGATCGTCGCGCTGTCGACGAGCCCCAGGACGAGGACGCTTTCGCCCGTCTTCACGACACTCGCCGGGGCCGGGAGGATGCCCAGCCGGTACGTCGTGGCGGAGTCCTCGTTGACGGTCACCTCCACCCCCGTCGCCGTCGCCAGCGTGAAGCTCGACGCGGACTTGGAGTCGACGATCCCGGTCGCTCCCCCGTCCGCCGGCGGGGCCGCGGGCCCACCGCCGGGCGGCGTGGACGCGGCCGGAACGGGCTGCGAGACCGCCGCGGAGGCGGTACCGGCGCCGGCGAGCCCGACCATCGCCACCGTCAGCCCCGCGGCCGTGATCCAGGCCCCCCGTTTCCCCCACCGCGACCGCCGCGCACGCGGCTCGCCCGGCCCGCGTTCCTGATCGGCCACGGTCGTCGGGGATGCCCCGGCGGGCGGGCGGCTTGTCGGTTCGTAGTCATTCATGACGGCGTTCCTCTCCTCGGCCTGATACCTGGTTGCCTACCTACCAAGTAGGCGACCTCTCAGAGAGTGCTCACCGTTCATGTGAGCTTCTTATGGCCGGCCTGTGCTGAAGCTGTACGCCGCGTTCTCAACGAGGGGCGTCCGGGGCGTTGCCTTGGCGAACCAGGTACGCCCAGCCGGCATGCAGCTGGCCCGGATTCCACACCTGCTCGCGTTTGAACCGCGTCTCCGCCTCGTCCGACCACCGCGCCGGTCCGCCCGCGGCCATGGCCATGAGCTGGGTGCGGCAGGCGCGTTCGAGCAGTACCGCGTACATGACCGCGGATTCGATGTCCGGGCCCGCGGTGGCCGCGCCGTGGTTCGGAATCAGGACACCGTTGGCCTCGCCGAGGCGCTCGGCGAGTGACTGGCCGAGCTCCGGCGTGGCGATGAGGGCGCCGGTTTCGGTGAAGCGCGGCAGTTGCGGATGGGCGAACGGAACCGCGTCGTGCGAGAGCGGCTTCAGGTCGACGTCGAGCGAGGCGAACGCGGCCAGCGCCGGGGCATGGGTGTGCACGACGGCACCGACCTCCGGGCGAGCCGCCATGATCTCGGTGTGAATCGGGTATTCCAGGTGGCGTTTGCCGGTGCCCTCCAGCACCGTTCCGTCCGGGGCGACCAGGAGCACCCGGTCGTCGCCGGTCTCTTCGAACCCCCAGCCGGACGCCTTCAGCCAGGCGCCGCGCCCGTCGGGATCGCGGACCGAGGCGTGGCCCCAGACCATGTCGCCGAGCCCGGCCGCGGCCAGCGCCCGGCCGGCCCTGATCACCAGCTGCCTCGAGTGGGGCACGGAGTTCTCCTCGCGTCGGGTTCAGACGGCCTGCGGCGTGGCGTGTTCGGCGACGATCACCCCGGTGCCGGCCGGTGCCAGGTCACGCGGCAACTGATGGTGCGTTTGCCGGTGCGCTGGGGCAAGCCCGGCCTGGTGGATGGGGACAGTGGCGGCGCCGGGGCCGTGCACGGTCCTCGCGTCCGGGTTCCGTTCGGCCAGGGCACACAGGCAGTCGGCGTCCAGGCGGTCGGCGTCCAGGCGGCCGGGGTGGGCGTGGCCGGAGTGGGTGAGGCGCATGGTGCTCGGTGGTCCTTCGGCGTCGGGTCAGGGGTTGACGACCGTCATCCACATGGGTTCGGTGCGGCGCTGCATGGCGTCGACGGCCTGCAGGGCGTCCTCGAGCGGGAACCGATGGGTGATCAGTTCGTCCGCGGTGAGCGTGCCGCTCGCCAGCAGGCCCAGGATCTCCCTGGCGTCATTGCGGGTGCAGGCCCGGGTACCGACGAAGCGCCAGCAGTTGACCATCATCGCGGCCGGTGGCAGCGAAAGCGGGGTCGCGTTGGATCCCATGTGGACCAAGGCGCCACCGGTGGCCAGCGCGGCCATGGCCTGCGCGGTCCCCGGCCCGCCGGGGAGGTAGTCGAGGACGGCGTGCGCGCCCTCGGGGGCCAGCTCGCGCAGCCGCCGGGTGAGCCCGCCGGTGCCGGCCCAGTCCCCGGCCAGCTCGTCGAACGCGACGGTGGTGGCCGGGATGCCGCCGGCGAGCGGGGTGACCGCGCGGACGCGCTCGCGCTCGCGGCCGACGAGGATGAGGTTGGCGATGCCGAAATGCGCGGCGAGTTTGACGGTCGCGGTGCCCATGGTGCCGGTCGCGGCGGTGACGATCACGGTGGCGCCCATGGGCAGGTCGGCCAATTTCAGCGCCCGCAGCGCATTCGCCAGGTCGTGCGCCTTGGCCGCCACGTCGAAGCCGACGGTGTCGGGCAGTGGGTCGATCAGCCAGTGCGGCACGCGGACGTACTCGGCCAGGCCGCCGTCGTGGTACTGCTCGTAGAGCGGCGGCACGGCGTCGCTGAACACGGCGTGGCCGATGATGGACTGCTGGGCGCACATCATGTCGCGGTCGGTGCGGCAGTAGTCGCAGTCGCGGCAGTTCAGGTTCGGGTGCACCCGGACGCGGTCGCCGACCGCGATCTCGGTGACGTCGCCGCCGACCGCCGCTATCGTGCCGGCGGCCTCGTGGCCGAGAGTGGTGGGCAGCCGCTTGAACCGGCCCATCTCCAGCAGCCGGATCAGGCCCGGGGCCAGACCGGCCGAGGCGACCTTGACCACCACGTCGAGGGCGCCGGGCTCCGGGACGGGGATCTTCTGCAACGTCAACGGGTCGGGCCCTCGGCCGGCCCGAACGGCGAGCATGGTCGTCACTGGTGGACCTCCACGTCGAAGGATTGAAGTCGTTCGGGCGCATAGGCTTGCGACTCACGGGTGGTCTCGGCCACCTGCGGAAGCTCACGATGCGAGAGCAGGCTGAGGTAGTGGCCGGGCTCGGTCGTGACGCCGGCGTGGGCCACGCCCAACGGCACCCGGACGAAGTCGCCGGGTTCCAGGTCGACCAGCCCGCGTTGGCTGATCAGTGTGCGCCGGCCGCTGACCTGGTACTGGATCTCGTCGGCGTCAAGCCGTCGCCGGTAGCGGCGCGCGGCGCCCGGTGTGGTGCTGACGAAGCCGATACGGATGCGTTCGGTGCCGTACAACCAGGTGGTGGCGCGGTCCGGGTCGGCCCGCACCACCGTCATACGGCGGTCCTCCAGGTGCACCTGCTGGAGCAACTGCTCTTCGTCCACACCGAATACGGCGATGTCGTGGCCGGGTGTACCCATGCACTGGGTGATGGCTTCGTTCACCTCCCCGGGCTGCCAGCCGGGAAACGGCGGGAACACCGGGACGGAGACCCGCTGCGCCGGTGCCAGTTCGGCGACCGGCGCGGGCAGGTAGAACAGCAGATGGCTCTCTTCACGCCCGTAGTTGTCGTGCGCGACACCGCGCGGGATGCGGGAGAACTCACCCGGCCGGTGCTCGATCACGCCGAGTTCGGTCATGAGCGTCCGCTCGCCCGCGATCTGGTAGGAGATCTCGTCCACATCGCAGTTGCGGTGGTAGAAGGGCTGGCGGCCCTTCATGGTCTGCCACTCGACCCGGATCTCGTCGTTCTCGTAGACACCGCGCGGCGGGGCGAAGGGCTGGTGGACGTACTCCGGTGGGTAGTGCACCACGCTCAGCGGCGGGTACTCGCGCCACGACCGGCCCGGTGCTTTCGGCGGATACGGCGGCGCCAGCAACCGGTGCTCGTCCCGCGTGATGCTGCGCAGCGGCAGCTCCGACCCGATGACCAAGACGTCCTCGACGACCTCCATGGCGAACTCCTTGTCCTGGTGGATCAACTCGTGGGGAGGGCTTGGTAGTAGCGGGCCGCGCCCGGGTGCAAGGGGATGGGGGTCCGGCCCATCGTCACGGGATCCAGCGGATAGGTGACCGGGCTGCGCTCGGGGGCCAGGTGCCGGTACTGGTTCTCCAGGATCTGACGGGTCTCGCCGAGGATCCAGGCCACCGCGTAGGCGATGTCCTCGTCGAGGTCGGTCGTGGTGATCATGAGGAAGTCCGAGAAGTCGAGAGTCCGGAAGTCGCCCGCGCCCGCGAAGTAGCCGTCGGCGACGGTCGCGGCCGGCCACCCGTAGTCGGCCTCGATCCCGGCCAGCACGTCGTCCTCGACCGGCAGGAAGTGGTAGTCGGGCGCGAGTTGCTGCCAGTGCGGCAGCATCACGGCCTCGTGGATGATCGCGTCCGCTCGGCCGGCCAAGGCGTGGCCGAGGGATTCGAAGGGCCGCTCGTCCTCCAGGAAGCGTCCGCCCCACGCGGGCAGATCGATCCCGGCCCGGTCCAGGACCGTGTGCGCGGCCAGTCCGACGTGGTTGATGCCGTCGTGGACGGAGGTGGCCAGCCGTAGTGGCGGTGCCTTCTCGCGCAGCTCGCCGAAGGTGGTGACGTTGTGCGAGCGGTGGACGGCCAGCACCAGCCGGTCGCGTTGCGGGATGACGCCGAGCGCGCGCAGCCGCGGGAACTTCTCCTCGGCGTAGACGCCGCGCCCGTCCAGCGCGGCGATGGCGAACGCGGCGGGGGTGGCCAAGGCGATGTCGACCTCGTGGTCGCCGACCGCGCGAACGGCGTCGACGAAACCGCGGCTGTTCCAGGTCGCGATCCGGGTGCCCGGACCGGACCGGTCACCCAGTTCCTGGGCGACCCAGCCGCAGACCCGGTGCAGGTTGGCCGTGCCCCAGTCGCCGCGCAGGTGCAGGGTGAAGCCGCGGTCGATCTTCGGCTCTGGTGGACGATCGCTCATCGGGCACCGCCTTCGCTGGTCAGGCCGGCCCGCACGAGATTGTGGATGGCGCCGACGCCGTCGACCTCGACCGTGATCTCGTCACCGTGGCGCAGGAACACCTGTGGGTCACGGCGAAAGCCGACGCCGCCCGGAGTCCCGGTCAGAATCAGGTCGCCGGGCGCCAGCTCGGTGAAGGTGGAGATGGTCGCGATCAAGGTGGGGATGGTGAACATCAGGTGGGACAGGTCGGATTCCTGCAGCTTCCGGCCGTTGAGCACCGTGCGGATGCCGGCGTTGCCGATGTCGACGTCCTCGGGCGGGACCAGGTACGGGCCGACCGGGGTGCTGGCGTCCCAGGCCTTGCCCTGCAGCCACTGGTGGGTTCTGTACTGATAGTCGCGCATGGTGACGTCGTTGGCCACCGTGTAGCCCAGCACGTGGTCGACGGCGTCGGACTCGGCGATCCGACGGCCCGGGCGGCCGATCACCACGACGAGTTCGCCCTCGTAGTCGACCTGGGTGGATTCCGGTGGCAGGACGATGTCGTCGTGGGGGCCGATGAGGCTGGAGGCGAACTTCGGGAACAGCACCGGGTAGCCGGGGACGTCCCGGTTGGTTTCGGTGACGTGGTCGCGGTAATTGAGGCCGACGCAGAAGACCTTCGACGGCCGCGGCACCACCGGCAGCAATCGCACCTCCCCGACCGGCACGGCCCCGGCTTCGTCGCGAGGCGCGGCCGAAAGAACCTCCGGCGTGGTCGCCGGGCCGAGTTCAGTGAGCCCGGACAAGGGGATCACCGTCGTGCCCCGCACCTCTCCGGCCTGGCGCCGGCCGCGGTGTTCGTAGGTCGCGTAACGCACCGCTCACTTCCCTTCGCTGGTGCGGCGCCAGGACGCGAGCTGGCCACCCCACAGGTTCACGGTGTTGGGGACGGGCTTCCACCGCCGCGGCACGTAGGTGACCCGGTCGTCATGGAACTTCTCCATCTCGGCCGACAGCTCGACGTGGTTGCCGGCCGGATCGTCGAAGAACACGAACAGGTTGTTGCCGGGACCGTGGCGGCCCGGTCCCCAGGTGACGTCGACGTCCTCGTCGGTCAGCCGGTCGCACCAGGCCTTGAAGTCCGCCCACCCGGCCAGGTCATAGGAGTAGTGGTCGAGACCGCCGCCGCGGCCGACGTCGACCACCGCGAGGGTGTGGTGATCGCGGTCGCTGCGCAGCCAGGCGAACCGGCCGTCGTCGAGCTGGTCGGAGATCCGGAAACCCACGACGCCGGTGAAGAAGCCGACCATGGTCTCGACGTCGTCGGTGCCCAGGGTGATGTGCTGGTACTTGATCGGCCGGCGACCGGTGTCCGCCGCCGTTTCGCCGTCTCGCTCCACGGTGGTGTGGAACTGGACCTCGGTGCCGTGCGGATCGATCGTGGTGATGCCCCGCGCCGGGCCGGCCACTGCGTTGAGTTGGCCCGCGTCGAGTTGACCAGCGTCGAGTTCGCCGACCGGGTGGCCGGCGGCCGCGAGCCGCGCGGCGATCCCGTCGACGCCGTTACCGTCCCGGACCTCGAACGCGTAAAACCGCAGTCCCGCCTCGCCTTCGACCAGGTCGAGCACATGGTGCCCACGCCCCCAGCCCAGCCGCAGGCCACCGCCGGGAAGTGCGCGGTGCACGACCATGCCGAGCACCCGCCGATAGAACTGCGCGGTCGACGCCAGGTCCGGCACCGACAAGCCGATGTGCGACACCGCGGTCCGGGTCAGGGTGCCCGCCGCGTCGCGCTCGCGCAGCACGACCCGTTGCGGTTTATCCATGGGTGAGTGCCCCTTCCGATGAGGCGGTTGTTGTCCGGGGGGTCCAGGCCAGCACGCGGTCGGCGAACGCGGCGCTGTCCGCCGGTCGCCAGCACGCGGCGACGACGTGGTCCGGCCGCAGCAGCACGAAGGATCCGCGGTACGCCGAGAATTCCCGGCCCAGCCCGCCGTCGATGTCGAGCACGAGGCGACGTGTCGTACGCGGCAGATACTCGTTCTGTCCGATCTCGACGGTCGTCGCGGCCAGGGCCGCCGTGACGGGTTCGGTCTCCGCCCACGAGCTGTCGCCGAGTTCCACGCCCACCAGCGCCCAGCCCGGTCCCAGCACGTCGTCCAGCCGGCGGAAGCGGTGATCGGCGGTGTCGAACACCCATGGCTGCCCGACGACGACACCGGTCGGCCCGCAACTTTCCGGGATGACAAGGCCGTCGGTGTAGCACTGCGGCGGCCGATACCGCATCTCCTCCAGATAGGCCCGTCCGGCCGGCGTGGCCAGCGCACGGGTCACGGCCTCGTCGCGGGCCCGCGCCAGGCCGGGCTTGGTCGTCATCACCCATCGGCCCAGCCGCTCGGACATGCGCACCGTGGCCAGTGCGTGCGGCAGTCGCTCGCGCTGATAACTGGACAACGCGGCCGGAGCCAGCCGGCCGGCCAGCACGTCGGCGATCTTCCAGGTCAGGTTGATCGCGTCCCGCACGCCCGAGTTCAGCCCCTGCCCGGCGAACGGCGGCATCATGTGCGCGGCGTCGCCGAGCAGGAACGACCGGCCGATCATCCACTCGTCGGCGACGACGGCGTTGAAGCAGTAGTTCACCGCGCGTTCCACCTGGGCCGGGGTGATCGTCCGATAACGGGACACCAGCTTCTCGATGAGCGAGAACGGCGGCGGCTCCTGCGGAGTGCCCTCGTCGCCGAACAGCCGGAATTCGTAACGGCACCGGCCGTCCCGTCCGGGCACGATCACATGTGGACGGTCGGGATCGCCGTGGTGCATAGCGAATCGTTCGGTGTGCGCGTCGTCGAGGGTGTCGACGACCAGCCAGGCATCGTCGTAGCTGCGCCCGGTCAGGTCGACGCCCTGCAACAGCCGGGTGGCCGACCGGCCGCCGTCACAACCGAGCACGTACGCGGCCTCGATGGTGATCTCGCCGTCCTGGGTGACGGCATGGACATCAACGTGCTCGGGTCGCTGGCCGAAGCCGACCACGCGGGTGTCGAATGCGAGCCGCACGGTCGGCATGCCGACCAGCGCGCCGACGAGGACACGTTCGAGATCGGGCTGGGCGAACGGGTTCTTGAACGGGTACCCGAGCCGGAGCGATTCCGGGCCACGGGCGTGGAACAGCTCTTGGCCGTGCCGGTCGTAGTAGCGGGTGCCGGTGCCGGGCAGCACCACCGGCAGCACCCGGTCGACGATCCCGGCCTGCTGGAATCCGCGCAGCGCTTCGTCGTCGATGCTGATCGCCTTCGGTTCGTCACTGGTGCCCGAATGCTGCTCGAGTACCGCGACCGTGACGCCCCGGGCGGCCAGCAGGGCGGCGGCGGTCAGGCCCACCGGGCCGGCCCCGCAGACCACCACGTCGAAGCTGCCGCTGAGCGTCATGACTGCCAGCCTAGGCACGTATTCCTGTTTTCCGTCAGCAAAGTCCTGACAAACAGGACCACGGAAAATCGCTTATGCTGCTGGACATGCCTGGACGAAGCCGTAACACCAGCACCTACCGCGAACGCAACTCGACCGCCGATCGGGCGCTGGACATTCTGCTGCTCTACTGCTCCGACAAACCGGTGTGGACCGGCGCCGAGATCGCCGCGCGGCTCGGCGTCGCCCGCTCCACCGGTTACCGCTATCTGCAGAGCCTGGTCACGACCGGCTTCGTCGAGGAGACGACCGGCGGATTCCGGCTGGGGCCGCGCATCTTCGAGCTGGCCCGATCGGCCAGGGCCGGGCTCGGCCTGTCCGAGGTCTCGCTGCCGGTGATGCGGTCGCTGGCCGCCCGGGTCAACGAGACGGTGCTGCTCACCCGCCGGTCGGGCCGGTCGGTGGTGTGCCTTGACCTGGTCGAACCGCGGCACACGGTCCGGCTGTCCTACGAGCGCGGCCATGTCCTGCCAATCAACGCGGGGGCCGCGGCCGAGGTGCTGCTGGCCTGGGCCGATCCCCACGAAGTCACCGCAGTGCTCGAACAGGCGCCGCTGGAACGGTTCACCGCCCGCACCCTCACCGAGCCCGACAAGCTGCGCACCCGCTTCGCCCGCATCCGCAAGCGCGGCGTGGCCATCTCCCAGGGCGAGCTGGACGAGCACATTCTCGGGGTGGCAGCACCGATCCGGGACAGCACCGGCAGCGTCTGCGCCGCGATCAGCATCGCCGCGCTGGCCGCCCGAATCCCCCGCGCGGAATTGCCGAACGTGGAGAACGCGGTCCGCGACGCCGCGGTTACGATCAGCCGGGAGCTTGAAATTCGCGACAGTTGATGCTCGTCCTGAATTACAGGATAGGCAATTTGACAACCAGGAATCCCGCTCCTTAACTTGCGGCATCCGTGAATATCGCCGGCCTGGTCCGGCGCACAGCTGCCGGGAGTCGTTATGGAGCAAACAGGGGCCGGCCGGCTGGTGGTCGACCGGATTCGGTGTGAGGGTTACGGAATGTGCGAGCAGGCCGCGCCGGAACTGCTCCACCTCAATGATGATGACGAGCCGGTCATCGATGTCGCTGCCATCCCGGCGACCCAGAAACCGATCGCGGACGCGGCCGTACGCGCCTGTCCGGTGGCGGCGCTGAGCTTGTCCGGCACCACGGTCAGCTGATGACCACGCGACGGCACATCGTCGTCGTCGGCGCGTCCCAGGCGGGTTGCGGTGCGGCGGCGGCATTACGCGGTTTCGGTTTCGACGGCGACATCACGGTGCTCGGTGACGAGCCGCATCGACCGTATACCCGGCCTCCGCTGTCGAAGGCCGTCCTCGTCGGCGCCGAATCCGAGCACAGCGTTTTCCTGCCTGTGCCCGACGACATCCAGTTGCGCACCGGCGTCGCCGCTGTCGGCCTGGACCGGGCGAACAATGCCGTTGAACTCGCCGGCGGCGAACACTTGCGTTACGACGGCTTGGTCATCGCGACCGGCGGGCGCGCCCGCCGGCTGGGTAACACCGTCCACAGTGGCCAGATCACGCTGCGCGGGCTGGACGACGCCGTCGCGCTGCGCGGGCAACTGGCCCGCGCCCATGGCGTCGCGGTGGCCGGTGCCGGGTTCCTCGGCCTGGAGATCGCCTCGGCGGCGGCCGGCCTCGGCAAGGCCGTCACCGCTGTCGACCAGGTTCCCCCGCTGGTCGGCAGGCTCGGCCCGATGCTCGCCGGCCTGGTCCTGACCGCGGCCGCCGATCACGGTGTGCGGGTGAAGATCGCGCCGGCCGGGGTCCGGGTCGACAACCCCGGCCGGATAGTGGCCACGGACGGCTCAGTGCTGACCGAGGGCGACCTTGTCGTCACGGCGGCGGGCGACGTGCCCAACACGGAGTGGCTGCACGGGAGCGGCGTCGAACTCGACAGCGGGGTCGTGATCGACAGTGCGTGCCGGGTCGCGCCGGACATCGTCGCCGCGGGTGACGTCACGTCCGTGCGTGGGCGCAACGGTCGGGCGATGCGCAGTCCGCACTGGTGGAATGCCCTCTCCCAGGCCAAGATCGCCGCAGCCACCCTGCTCGGCCGCGAATCGCCCGAGCTGGTGGGCAGCACCCCGCCGTTCTTCTGGACCGAGGCGTTCGGGCTGAAGATCCGGATGGCCGGCCACCTGCCTCCGGTCGGCGAGCCGACGGTGATCGACGGCTCGCTCGCCGAACGACGCGCCCTGCTCGTCTGGCCGGCCGAGGGGCCGGGCAACAACTTCGGCACCGCGGTCTCCGTGAACGTCCCGATCTCCGCGCCGAAGCTCACGAAGCTCGCCCAGCAACTTCCAGCTCGCCAAAGGACACTTTGATGCAGTCGATCGCCGCCACCCCACGGTCCGATGTGGACATCTTCGCCGAAGACGTCATGGCCGCGCCCTACCCCGCGTTCCGGCAGCTCCGCGACGCGGGCCCGGTCGTCCACCTCGACCGGTTCGGCGTCTACGCGGTACCGCGCTACCAGCAGGCGCGTCACGTACTCGCGGACTGGGAATCGTTCTCGTCCGCGGACATCGCGTTGAACAACGATTTCAACGAATACATGAGCGACTTCTCCATTCTGCGGTCGGATCCTCCGCTGCACGACGCCATGCGAAACACCCTCGCGGCCAAGCTGGCCCGCCGGGCCCTGCGCGAGCAGGAGCCCGCGATCAGCCGGCGGGCCAAGGACCTGGTCGGCCGCCTGGCCGAGCAGGGCTCCTTCGACGCGGTGACCGACCTCGCGCGCAGGTTCCCGGTCGAGATAGTCGGTGACCTGATCGGGCTGCCCCAGGAAGGCCGGGAAGATCTGCTGCGAATGGTCGACGCCAACTTCAACTGCTTCGGCCCGGACAACGAGCGCACGCGGGCGTCGCTTCCGAAAATGGCCGAATTGGCCGACTACATGCTGACGCGCGTAACCCGGGAGAATCTGGCCGAGGGCAGCATGGGCCGGGCCGTGTACGAGGCCGCCGACGCCGGTGCGATCCCCGCGCCGGCCGCGCCCTGGTTGGTGATGGCTTATGTCACGGCCGGGATGGACACCACGGTGCACGCGCTCGGCCACGCTGTCTGGCTGATGGCCGAGCATTCCGCTCAATGGGAGTCGCTGCGGGCCGACCGGTCATTGGTGCCGCAGGCGTTTCGTGAGGTACTCCGCTGCGAATCGCCCGTCCAGGCCTTCGGGCGAACGGTGCGGACCGACTGGACCGTCGAGGATGTCACGCTGCCGGTGGGCACGAAGCTGGCTGTCCTGTTCGGATCCGCCAACCGCGACGAACGCCGATGGGCCGATCCCGATCGGTTCGACATCACCCGTGACAACAGGGAACACCTGGCCTTCGGGTACGGCCTGCACGGCTGCGCCGGTCAGGCACTGGCCCGCATCGAGGGTGAGGCGATCCTCAACGCGCTGGTGGACAAGGTCACCCGGATCGAGGCAGGGACACCGGTCCGCCATTTCAACAACGTCCTGCGCGGCCTGGAATCGCTCCCGGTCACGGTGTTCACCGACTGACCCGACCGGCCGCATGCGTCGACCGCAACGTCACTGTCCATCATGGACCGCTACCGATCGCCGGACGGGCCGCCACCAAGCGGGTCAGCCCGGAATGTGCACCAGCAGCTTCGCCGGCCTGCGCACCATCAGCTCATCGGCGAGTTCGTGGACATAACCGGTGGCGAGCCGGACCTCGGGCCGGCAGCCCAGCAGCTCACGGATGAACGCCTGTGCCTCGATTCTGGCGAGCGGAGCTCCCAGACAGGCGTGCGGCCCCTTGCCGAACGCGACGTGACCGGCCGGGTGATCGCGCTCGATGTCGAACTCCAGTGCGTCCGGGCCCCAGACCGCCTCGTCCCAGTTGGCCGACTGCAGCCCGACGACCACTTGTTCGTCGTACTCGACCGGGCATCCGCTCACTTCGGTGGTGTGATGCGGGGTCCGCATCACGTACTGCAGCGGCGCGTCCCGGCGCAGGGACTCCTCGATCGCGGCTCCGATGAGCTCAGGTTGATCCAGCAACAGCTTCCACCGTCGAGGCTGGGACAGCAGCGCGTACACCAGGTTGGTGATCAGGCTGATCGTGGTTTCGGTCCCGGCCTGGATCAGTTGCCAGATATGCGTGAGAGCGTCGGCCGGGGCCAGTTCCCCGGCCTCGGCCGCTGCGGCCAGCCCGGAGACCACGGTGTCGTCGGCTGCCCGCAGGCCGGTTCGGTATTCCTCCAGAACCTCGCCCAGCCGGTTCATCATGGCGGCGTACTCGGGCCTGCCTTGCAACGGAGCCGGCAGAATCTCGTGGAGGACGTCGCTCCAGGCCTGCAACTGGCCCCAGTCCTCCTGGGGCGCCCCGATGAGCGTGTAGACGACCCGGACGGCCAGGCGCTTGCTCGTCGGCACCAGGTCGACGTCGACGCCGACGGGCAGCTCGCGCACCGCGGCCGCGGCGAGTTCGCGGACCCGCGGCTCGAGCCGGCGCAGGGTGCGCGGAGCGAACCACTCGCGCAGCCGTCGCCGGAGGTCGGCGTGATCCGGGGGATCGAGGGTCGGCAGCGAACCGCTGGGCCGGATGCCTTCCGCACCGTTGACGGGATCGAGCCGGAAGTTGCTGCGCGCCGAGAACGTCGTGGTGTCGAGGAGGATCCGCTGGACGTCCTCGTGCGCGGCGACGAAGTGCATGCGCGGGTGGGGCTGGGAAACCGGGCAGCTTCCCCGGACCTCGGCGAGCCGCCGCTCGGCGGCGTGATGGTCAGCCAAGCTCAGTGGATCGAACGGTGCGACGTCATCGACGCTGACACTCTCTTCCATACCAGGATGATGACACCCGAGACCTACGATATGCGACTGGTGATTCGCTATTCAGGACATCGACGCCGGGGCGGCAGTGGACTCCCGCGGACTGCTCACGCCCGAGGTACTGCGAGGCACAAACATATTGACGATTCCCGATATGTCGATCTAAGGTCACCGCATGCCGACTTCGATGCGTGTGGTGGAACTCGTCCGCTTCGGTGACGCAGACACCGCGTTCGCCGCCCGAGAGCTGCCCAGGCCTGCTCCCGGGCCCGGCCAGGTGCTGGTGCGCGTGCTGGCCACGTCCGTGAACCCGCTCGACCTGCAGACCCGGCGCGGCGACTACCGCGACCAGGTAACGCTGCCCGCGGTGATCGGCAACGACGTCTCCGGCGTCGTGGTCGAGACCGGCGCTGGGGCCGACGACTTCCAGCCGGGCGACGAGGTCTGGTACCTGGCGCCGATGTTCGCCGGGCCGGGCACCTACGCCGAGTTCCACGTGGTCGACCAGGCCCTGGTCGACCACAAGCCCGCCCGGTTGTCGCACGTCGAGGCCGCCGGTCTCGCGCTCGTGGGCGTGACGGCGTGGGAGGCGCTGGTCGAACGCGCCGGGGTGCGGGCCGGGGAACGGGTCCTGGTGCACGGTGGAGCGGGCGGGGTCGGGTCGGTCGCCGTCCAGGTCGCCGGCGCGCTGGGCGCCGAGGTGGTGACCACCGCGCGGGCACGGGATCACGAGTTCGTCACCGGGCTGGGAGCCGACATCGCGATCGACTTCCCGGCCGGCGACTACGTGCCGCAGGTCCGCGCGCTGGGCGGGGTGGACGTCGTGCTGGACACGGTGGGCGGGGACACCCTCGCCCGCAGCGCGGAGGTCCTCGCCGACCGCGGCCGCGTGGTGTCCATCGTGGACATTCCCGAACCGCAGAACCTGCTCGCCGCGTGGAGCGTGAACGCGACCTACCACTTCCTCTTCGTCAGCCCCGGCCGGGCGAAGCTCGCGGCCCTCGGCCGGCTGGTCGACCAGGGCGAACTCCGGCCGGTGATCGGCGCCGTGCTACCACTGGCCGACCTCGCACAAGCGCACACCCTGCTGGAAGGCGGCTCAGCCGGCGGACGCCCACGCGGCAAGATCGTCGTCGCCGTGCACCCCCTGGACTAGCCGCCGGGTTAGCCCCTGCGTTTCCTTTCGCCGGGCGGCAGTCGGAGAGATTCCGTCCTGCAGAATTTTGGCCTGGTGCAGGGTGGAACCCGCATAGGGTTTCACCATCGCCACTTCGGCCCGCGCTCGGGAGGAATCATGAAGAAAGCACTCGCGCTCACCGGCGTCGCCATGCTGTTGACCGGAGGAGTCGCGGCCGCGAGCACCAACGGCGCGATCGTGTTCAACCCCCTGCCCGGCGCGCACAATCCTGGCTCACCAGCGGCGAGCCTGCCGCTGTCGGACAGCACGCGAGCGGGCGACCTGCTTCAGCTGTCCGGGGCGATCGGCAACACCAAGCCCGGCATTCCCGTGGTAGCCGGGGGAATCCCCGCCGAAGCAACGCAGACGATGGAGAACGTCAAAGCCTCACTGGCCCGGCAGGGACTCGGTATGCGCAACGTTTTCAAGTGCACGGTGTACACCACCGACCTGACCCAGCTCGGCGGGTTCAACAACGTCTATTCGACCTACTTCGCCAAGGGCCGGATGCCCGCGCGGTCCGCGATCGGTGTTTCCGCGTTGACGCTCGGCGCGCACGTAGAGGTGGAATGCACCGCCCTCTACCCGTATTAGAACGTGGCGATTTGCTCATTCGCCCGGGGCCAGCTCGCCCTCGATCCGGGCGACGGTCGCGGAAAGCAGCTCGGCCCAGCCGATGAGCAACGACTTGTCGAATCGGGCGGTCGGCATCGCGATCGCCAGCGCGCCCAGCGGCTCGCCCGCGTCGGCCCGCACCGCCACGCCGATCGCCGTCACCCCGGTCTCGGTGAGCTGGTTGTTGACCGCGAACCCGCGCTTGCGTACGGCCGAGAGCTCTTTGGCCAGCCGGGCAAGGTCGACGTCCGGGTCGTCGCGGTACAGCGTGGTGAGCTTTTCCCTCGGCAGCAGCGCCAGCATCGCCCGGCCGCCGGAGGAGCGGTCCGCGGGCAGTGACCGGTTCATCCGGTTTCCCACCCGCAGTATCTGGTCGGACTCGACGGTCGCGACGATCCGCATCTCCCGGCCGGCCAGCACCGTCAGGTTCACCGTCTCATGGGTCTGCCGCATCAGATGTCGCATGTGCGGCAAGGAGATTCGCCGCAGTTGCGGGACCGGCGCCTCGGACCTGGCGGCGGGGCGCAAGACCTTGCCCGGCCCGTACCGGCGGTCCGGCAGACGTTCGGCGAACTCGCGGTACACCAACGTGGTCAGCAGCCGGTGCGCGGTCGACGGCGCGACGCCGACCAGTTTCGCCGCCTCGGTGACCCCGAGCGCGCCTTCCTGCTGCAGCAACGTCGCCAGGTGCAGCGCGTGGTCCACCGAGCTCACCGAGTACTGCGGCTTATTCCTCATAGCAGAAAATGCTATCCCCACAGATGGAATTCCCCCAAGGATGGGACACATGACCACCAAGACCGTTCTGCCACCGCGGCGGGTAGCCCTCCTGGTCATCACGCTGTGCTGGGTGGTCGTGGTCTTCGACGGCTACGACCTGATCGTCTACGGAACCGTCCTGCCCCGGCTGCTCACCGAGCCCGGCTGGAACCTCACGCCGTCGAGCGCGGGGCTGCTCGGCAGCCTCGCGTTCGCCGGCATGCTGATCGGCGCCGTGCTCGCGGGAACACTGGCGGACCGGATCGGCCGGCGCCGCATGGTCATCCTGTGCTCGCTGTGGTTCTCGGTGTTCACGGCGTTGTGCGCGGTGGCGATCGGGCCGGTCAGTTTCGGCGCGCTGCGGTTCGTCGCGGGGCTCGGGCTGGGCGGGCTGGTGCCCAGCGCGAGCGCGCTCACCGCCGAATTCGTCAGCCCCCGCTACCGATCGCTCGTCGCGACGCTGATGATGTCCGGTGTTCCGGTCGGCGGGTGCGTCGCCGCGCTGGTCGGCATCGTGGTGCTGCCGGACTTCGGCTGGCGGCCGATGTTCGCGATTTCCCTGCTGGCAGTGCTCGTCGTGCCCGCCGCGATGAAGTTCCTGCCCGAGTCGCCGCAGTGGCGGCCCGACCAGGACAAGGCGCCGCTACGCGAACTGATCCGCCCGCAGTACCGCCGCGCGACCGTGCTGTTCGCGCTGACCACCGTCGTCACGCTGTTCACCTGGTACGGCCTCTCGACCTGGTTGCCGCAGCTGATGCGGACGAGCGGGGTCGACGTCGGGTCCGCGCTGACCTTCCTGCTCGCGCTCCAGCTCGGCGCGGTCGCCGGATCCCTCCTGACCGCGTGGGCCGGCACCAGGTTCGGACCCGTGCGTACCGGTATCGCCGCCGCTGCGGCCGCCGCCGTCGGGTTGTTCTTGCCGGTCACCGGGCCGAGTCCGGCCGTCGTGTACGGCGCGATGGTGCTCGCCGGCATCGGCACGCACGGCACGCAGTGCCTGGTGATCGCCGCCGTCGCCACCCATTACCCGGCCCGTCTGCGCGGTGCGGCGCTTGGGTTCTCGCTCGGCTTCGGCCGCATCGGCGCCGTGCTCGCGCCCCAGGTCGGTGGCTGGCTGCTGGCCGCCGGGCTCGGCATCAACGCCAACTTCCTCGTCTTCGCCGCGGCCGCCGCCATCGCCGCCGCCTTGCTCGCCATCAGCCCTCGTGAAGGAGTGATCCAGTCATGACCACGGATGCGGAAGTCCCTGAGCTCGACGCGCTGTACCGGGAGTTCGCGCAGCAGGGATTGGTTCCATTGTGGACGGAAATCGGCGACCTGATGCCGCATCAGCCGGCCTCGCCCGCGGTACCGCACCTGTGGCGGTGGTCGAGCATCCTGCCGATGGCCGAACAGGCGGGCCGGCTCGTGCCGATGGGCCGCGGCGGGGAACGCCGGGCGCTGGCGCTGGCGAACCCCGGCCTTGGCGGCAGGCCATTCGCGACGCCGACGCTGTGGGCCGCGATCCAGTACCTCAACCCCGCCGAAAACGCCCCGGTGCACCGCCACACTCAGAACGCGTTCCGGTTCATCGTCGAGGGCGAGGGCGTGTGGACCGTGGTGAACGGCGACCCGGTCGCGATGCGGCGCGGCGACTTCCTGCCGCAGGCGGGGTGGAACTGGCATGGCCACCACAACGCGAGCGACCGCCCGATGGCCTGGATCGACGGCCTCGACATCCCGTTCCAGCACTACGCCGGGTCGACGTTCTTCGAGTTCGGCCCGGACGACGTCGGCACCCGCGAATCCCCCAGCCGGTCCCGTTCCGAACGGCTGTGGGGCCATCCCGGCTTGCGACCGGTGACGCAGGTGACGCCGTCGCCCGCGACTCCGCTGCTGGCCTACCGCTGGGAGCACACCGACCGGGCGCTGCGCGACCAGCTGGCCCTGGAGTCCGAGGGGGCCGCGGGCACGGTGGAGCCCGGCCACGCCGCCGTCCGCTACACCAATCCCACGACCGGCGGCGACGTGATGCCGACGATCCGCACCGAATTCCACCGCCTCGCCCCGGACACCACAACGCGTCCGGTCCGCGAGACCGGATCGTCGGTGTACCAGGTCTTCGAGGGCACCGGCGAGGTCAGCGTCGGCACGCACACCTGGACCGTGACGCGCGGCGACCTGTTTGTCGTCCCGTCCTGGCAGGCCTTGTCGCTGTCCACGGACCGCGGTCTCGACCTGTTCCGCTTCGGCGACGCCCCGATCTTCGAACGCCTCGGCCAGCACCGGGTCGAGCACCTGGAGGACCACTGATGAAGTTCGCGACCATCCGCACCGTGACCGGCACCCTCGCCGTGCGGCAGACCGCTGCCGGCTTTGTCTCCACGGGCTTCCCCGACGTCGGCGCCCTGCTGGCGAGCGGGTCCGCCGGTGCTGGTGAACCTGTTGTCGCCGGGGACTTCGCTCCGGTGGTGCCGGCGCCCGGCAAGATCTTCTGCGTCGGCCTGAACTACCGCACGCACATCCAGGAGATGGGACGGGACCTGCCGTCGCACCCCACGTTGTTCGCGAAGTTCGCCGACAGCCTGATCGGGGCACGCGACGACATCGTGCTGGCGCCGGAGTCGTCCGCCGTCGACTGGGAGGCCGAGCTCGCCGTCGTGATCGGCAAGCCGGTGCGGCGGGCGTCCGAAGCCGAGGCAGCCGAGGCTATCGCCGGGTTCACCGTGCTCAATGACGTGACGATGCGCGACTGGCAGTTCCGCACGAGAGAGTGGTTGCAGGGCAAGACTTTCGAATCGACCACGCCGATCGGGCCGTTCCTGGTGACGCCGGACGAGCTGCCCGGTGGTGTGCGGCCGGTCTTGGACATCCACTGCTCGGTCAACGGTGAGACGGTGCAGAAGTCGAACACCGGCGACCTGGTCTTCGATCCGGTCGATCTCGTCCGGTACATCTCGACGATCACCACCTTGCGGCCCGGCGACGTGATCGCCACCGGAACCCCGGGCGGGGTCGGGCACGCGCGTCAACCGCCCCGGTACCTGGCCGATGGCGACGTGGTGGTGACCGAGATCGAGCACCTCGGGCGCCTCGAGAACTGGGCGAGGACACAGTGACCACGCGGGAGTGGATGGACGCGGGCACGAAGGTGTTCCTCGAGACCGTGGCCGGGCTGAGCGATGCCGACTTCGCCCGGGCCACGGCCTTGCCGGGCTGGAGCCGGGCCCATGTGGTCGCGCACGTGCACTACAACGCCGATGCGCTGCGGCGGCTGGTGCGGTGGGCGGTCACCGGGGTGGACAACCGGATGTACACCGGACCGCACCAGCGGCGGGACGAGATCGAGTGGGGCGCCGAGCTGCCGGTTTCCGCATTGAGATCGCTGGTGGTGTCCTCGGCCGCGGCGCTGGCGGCTGATCTCGACGCCATGCCCGAGTCCGCTTTGGACTTTCCGGTGATCACGGCTCAAGGGCGGACTGTGCCGGCCCGGGAGGTCTTCTGGATGCGGGCTCGTGAGGTCTGGGTCCACTCGGCCGACCTCGGCGTGCCGTTTTCCTGGCTGCCCACGGACTTCGTCCTCGCTCTCGTGGTGGAGGCGGCCGAGAAGCACGCCTCCGGCGGGAAGGCGACGGAGCTGGCGGCGTGGTTCACCGGGCGCTCGCGGACACCACCGTCGTTAGGGCCCTGGTTGTGACCCCGGTCAGCTCACCGCGTGCCGGGAGCGGCTCATGACGGCGATGCCGACGGCAGCGATCACGCCGTAGAGGGCCGGGGCGAGGAACACGTGGGGCAGCCCGAGCAGGTCCACGCCCACGCCGCCGGTCAGCCCGCCCAAGGCGCTGGCGACGGCGGTCGAGCTCATGAAGATCGCCGAGGCGGTCGCGACCGCTTGGGGCAGAAGGCGTTGGGCGACAATGATTCCCAGCGCGGCGAACACGCCCCACACCCCGCCCATGAAGATCTGCCCGGCGAACATGCCGGCGGCGTTGCCGGTCAGGGCGAAGCAGAGGTTGGCGCCGACGCCGAAAGCGGCACCGAGGACCATCAGGCGCATCAGGCCGATTCGGCGGGCGACGACCATAGCCACCGGCATGAGGATCAGCTCGATCAGGGGTTGTATGCCGATGACCGCGCCGCTCACCGCGGTCGGCAGGTGCAAGTCGTTGTGCATGTAGATCGGGAGAAAGCCGTACTTGATCGGCTCTCCCGCATAGATGAGCACGTACAACCCGGTGAAAATGAGCAGGGGCACCATGATCCGCAGCCCCGGGCGCTCAGGCTTGGTTTCGGCTACGACCTCGGGCCGGATCGGGCGGGCGCGCGAAAAGCCTATCGGGACGATCTGCGCCAGGGTGCATACGCCGGTGGCCACGAACATCACCCGCGGGTTGGTCGCGGTGGCCAGCAGTGAGCCGGCGACCGGGCCGACGATCCATCCGGCCGTCAGCGCCATCCGCACGATCGAGACGACACCGTCGCCGACCGGGCTCTCGGTGACCTGCAGGTCGTCGTGGACCGCGGCGAACAGCTGCGAGCCGGCGGCGCCGACGAAAGCCAGGACGACGGCGCTGATCACGAACGGCATCCACAGCTGGCCGGCCGCGGCCATGGCGCACCAGCCGAGGAATCCGGCCAGCGCGCACAACCGAAAGAGCCCGAGCCGTTTCCCGGTGCGGTCCGAGCGGGCGCCGACGAGGTAGCCGGCGACCGGGGCGGTGATGTTCGTGAGGTAGTACAGCCCGGCCGTGGTCAACGAGGCGTGCAGGTCGTCGACGAGGAACAGCGCGATCTGCGGGGCCGCGGCGGAGATGCCCAGCCCGGAAAGGAACAGCGCGACGGTCGCGCCGCGGTAGAGGGGCGAGTTCCACACAGTGCGCACCGCGGACGGTGCCGCGGCGACGGCGAGTTCTCGTGACAAGGCTGGTCCCCCGGGATGTCAGGTCTCGTGAGTGTTTATGACGGTTCTAACCGTCATAAACACTCACGAGGTCTTGGGTCAGCGGCGCTGTGCGATCAGCTCGCCGATCGAGGCGTGGATCTCGGCGAGGGCGTCGTGCTTTCCATACTGCGCACTGAGGTGCACGGCCGACTCCCGGTAGGCGGGCGTGTCAAGCACACTCTCGACGGCGTTGCGGATGTCGGCGGCCGCAGGACGCTGCGTGGCCAGGTTGACGGCCGCCCCGGCCCACGCCGTGCGCGCGGTGACCTCGACCTTGTCCTCGGTCTGTCCGGCGAGCACCATCGGCACACCGAGCTGCAGGGCCTGCTGAACCCCGCCGTAACCGCCGTTACTGACCAGAACACTCGTGTGCGGCAACAGCTCGGAGAAGGGGATGAACTCGGCGACCCGTGCGTTGGCCGGGACGTCAGCCAGCTGAGCGTCACGTCCGAGGGTCGCGACGACCAGGACGTCGAGGTCCGCGAGCGCCTTGAGAGTGGGCTCGATCAGCTCGGTGAGGTCGTGGTTCGCGATCGTCCCCTGCGTGACCACGACTACCCGCTCCGCCGCGTCCACCTCCGGCCACCACTCGGGCAGTGGTACGGACCGCGTCGAGCGCTCGTCCGGCACCGCGCCGACGAAACGCAGCGACGCGGGCGCATCGCTGCGCGGATATTCAAGATCTTCGATCGACAGGTGCAGGTAGCGGTCCGGCACCGTGACCGCGGCGTCGAGGAAGAAGGGCAGCTCCCGGGTCGCGCCCGTCGAACGGACGGTCTCGACAGCGAGGCTCTGGACCTCGGCGAACGCCTCCTGGACCGCGCCGTTCGCCTCGATGTTGCGCACGCGGCCTTCTGGCGACGCGTCCGGCGGCAGCCCGAGCCCGAAGGGGGCCGTGTCGGTGCTCGACATGGTGAGCGGCACGATCCCGATCCCGATCACCGCGGCCGGGCGGAAACCGGGAGCGCCGAGCCCCATGGGCATCGCGCCGAGGTAGGAGGTGTCGTGCAGGACCACCACCGGCTCGCCGTCGTACTCCGCGAGCAGTTCCTGCAGCGCGGCGTGCTGGAGCGGGATCGGCTTGATGAACACGTGGGTGAGATCCCAGGACAGCGCCACAGGGCCGGGCTCGAGCTCGGCGCGCTCAGGGTGCCGGGCGACCAGTTCCGCGATGTCGAAATCGGCCTCCCCGGGCAGCGAGACGAACCGCGCGCCGGTCTCCTCGATCGAAGCGCGGAAGCTGCTGCCGGTCAGGAAAGTCACGTGTTCACCGCGGCGCACCAGGTCCGCCGCGATCGGGCGCAACGGTGCCACGTGCCCGTAAGCCGGCGTCGCCGCGATGATGATTTGGGTCATGGCTCTGGTCTCTCTGTTCTCGAGGCATGGCCGCGCAGGCAACGCGATCGGACACGCCGATGATCGTAACGCACAGATTTTGTGTTCGCTAGAGCAGCATACGCACAGAAATTCTGTTCGAGGAGCCTGCTGCCGCTTAGTCGAACAGAAGCGTGGCGGCTGATTCCCACTCGCGGACGAGGTCGACGGTCCCGGGCGAGCGCAGCCACTGGATCTGGAGGCCGTCCATCATCGCCATGATGTGACGGGCCAGGAGCGCCGGACGATCCGTGATTTCCTTGGCCATGGTGGTGAACGCGGCGAGCGCCTGGCTTTGCCGTTTCGCGAAGTAGTCGTGGGTGGGGTGGCTCGGCGCGAGCGACTCGGCCTCGAGCACGAGGAACAGCCGCACGATCTCCGGCTGCTCCGAGTTCCGGCGCATCGTCGCCAGGCAGAGCTGTCGCAGGTCGACGCCGTCCGGGCCGCCCTCGGACCACTCGTCCGGCACCTCGTCTTCGCTGACGCCCAGCTGCGCCCGCAACGACCGCGCGTCTTCGATGTCCCGGTGGGCCAGTACCGCGATAAGCAACCCGGCCTTGGAGCCGACGTGGCGGAGCACGCCGGGGACGGTGAGCCCGCACCGGTCGGCCACGTCCTGCATCGACAGACCCCAGAACCCGCGTTCGGCGATGAGCGAGGACGTGATCTCCATGATCTGGTGCCGTCGCTCGGCGGCGGGCAGGCGTTGCTGGTCCCGCCGGTAGGAAGGTGCCCGCTCGGCCATGACCCTGGAGACCTTCCGTTCGCGGTGGCCATCGCGGCCAGGAGTGAGAAGCTTACTGACCCGTCCGGCCGAGTTTTGCCGGCCGGACGGGGTTGTGCCGGCGGGCTCAGGGATAAACGCCCGAGAGCCGATCGACGATGTTGGGCCGCTGCCAGCCTGCCGTGTTGCGGTTGAGCAGACCGAACTGGTCGTCGCCGACACCGGTGGAACCGTTGTCCCACACCACGACCTTCTGGCCGTACGTCTTCGCGTAGGACGCGATGTGCGACTCGTAGTTGGCCACCTCGTTGGAATTGTCCCCGCCGTTGTAGGGCTTGACGGTGGCGCCGAACTCCGTCCAGATCACGTGGATGCCCTTGCTGGTGAACAGCTGGTTCGCATGGTTGACGTCACCGTCGGGCAGGTAGTTCATCGAGCCGTCCCACGTCAGGTAGTTCGGCGCGGTCGCCGAGCAGAATCCCCACGGGTTGTAGGTGTGCACCGAAACCGCGACATGACTGTCGTTGGGCACCACGAGGTTGTCCGCACCGGTCCCGGCGTTGGCGCCGTAGGGCACGACGAGCAGCCAGCGGGAGGAGCTGTTGCCACCGGCCGCGCGGACGTCGTTGACGAAGTCCTGGTTCAGCGTGTTGATCGCCGCCCAGTTGTCGGATGTGCCGCCGCCGTAACGATTTCCGCCGTTGGCGTCCTGCGGCTCGTTCATCGCCTCGAACAGCAGGTGGTCGCCCTCGCCGTTGAAGTAGCCGGCGACCTGCCGCCAGATCGCGTTGAACTCGGGCTCGACCTGAGGCAGCCGTGAGGCGCTGGGAATGAGCCAGTTGTCCCCGCCGCCGTCGTGGTGGATGTTGACGTCGACGTACATCCCGTCGGCGATCGCCCAGTCGACGACCTGCTTGAGCCGGCCCAGGAACGCGGGGTCGATGGTGTAGTCCGGCGCACCGGTGGTGAGGTGCGGATACCAGGTCACGGGGATGCGCAGGAAGTTGAACTTGGTGGCAATCCGGTCGATCATCGCCTTGGTCGTCGCCGGATTGCCCCAGCAGGTCTCACACGGGGTGGCGTCGAAGGAGTTGCCGAGGTTCCAGCCGGCCTTGATCTCACTCCAGAGGTCCGCACTGCCAGTGCGGGGCGTGGCCGTCGCCGCAGTCGCGGTGCCGAGCCCCAGCCAGCCCGAGGACATGGCCAAGACGGCGACCAGTGCCGTACGCCAGGCCCGCCTCCGGGGCAAGCCGCGTTTCTCGATGGATCGCATCGGTTTTCCTCCTTGACCGCGGGGACGTCATCGTCTTGCTGGGGAGGTTCATTCCTTTTTGGCGGCACCACTCGGGGCCACCGCACGCGTCGCGAACGGATCAGCCTCTAGGGGACAGGGACGGGTGGAAGCGCCGCTCAGGAAATCGTGGAACGCCGTGGTGCCGTCATCAAGCGCCCCGCGGCGACGGTGCTTAGTTAGTAGCTACTAGCACCTTACTACGGCAAGGTCGCCGAACCTAGGGACGCGGCACACTCTTGGCGTATGCGGTCACGATGGAGACCTACACCGAGATTTCGTCGGACCAAACGAGAGCGGCCCTCAAGAAGCCCGGCGACAGCCTGCAACAATCCCGCTGCCATACGGGCAGCAAAAAAGCCCCTCCCAGATACCCGGAAAGGGCTTTTGACCTGCTGTGGACCTTGGGGGAGCTTATTACAACACAAAACCCCAGGTAGAAGCCCTGGATACCCTGCTCCAGAAGCTCTCCGGCCCGTCCACGCCCGCTCCGCCGCCCGTCGGCGGGCCTAAACCGGGTCGGGCACGGCAACTCGACGCGGTCCAGACCCAAGCGCTGATCCAGGGCTACCTGGACGGTGCCACGACCTACGAACTGGGTGCCCTGTTCGGCATTGATCGGCGAACGGTCAGCAACATCCTCCACCGCAACGGTGTGCAGATGCGCCGACGGGGCTTGTCCCCTGACGAAGTCAACGACGCCATCCACCTATACAACCTTGGCTGGTCACTGGCACGGGTCGGCGAACACCTGAACGTCGACCACACCACGGTGCTGACCAAACTTCGTGAACGCGGCATCCCCACCCGCGACAGCCACGGGCGACCGCGATCTTGACGGCTCAATCCCCGCTCGTCGAACCGGCCAGATTCAACCCACCGCCTTCCGCTCGCTGTCAGCCGTAGCGACCTATCCGATCCGTACCCGAACCACCATTCGGCCCGCGACCGCCGTCACGTTCCGACGCCGCTCTGGACCGCTGGGCGCTCGTCACAGTCATTGGTCGGTCCGCCGGTGCGGTATTGCTCGATCCAACCGGATCACTAACGGGGTTGAAGGCGTATGGCATGGCGGTTTCCCTGTTCAGAAGTGTCCTGGTCGACATGACCGTGTAGCTCGGCCCACTCTCTGACCATCGCTCGTTGCCGAGATAGACGTACAACAGACAGTCCTGCGAAGAAACCCGCGAGGGGCACCCAGCAGAACCGCGACCCATCTGGGCAAGTGCCTGGCTGGGGGCGTCGGCCTCTGTCGGGATTGTGCGGCGCACACTGGTTCCTTGGCAGCTGCGGATCTTGCAGGCTTGGTCGACTAGGCCACGGAGGTGTCCAGTTGTCCACTATGGACAACTAGCTCCGCTTCCAGCAGGGATACGGCCTCACGCATCGTCCGCGCAGCCTCGGAGAACAGCTGCCAGGCGTCCTCAGCCTCCTGCGCCGCGGTGTCGTCGATCCGTGGAAGGATGATCTCTTCCACTACATCGGGATTCATATGATCGATGACTGAACCGAACGACAGCGCGTTGATCTGTACGCGGGACTGGCGCGCTGCGATGGCGAGCCAAAGAGCACCAGGCCGCACTCCGGCACGGGGCGTCAGGCGCATAACGTCGTTGCTTGCCAGCCAATCGACCCGGTCCTCGGTGACAAGTGCTGCCGTACCCTGACGGCCCTCAGCTCGTCCAACGGCTCCAAAAATAGTCATGCCAGATCGGACTACGTACTTCTCAGGTTCGCGGAACGACCGGTCGGAAACGTACCGGAGGTTCACGGGCTCCAGCTGGAGCAATTGGCGCCCGGACAGGATGGGGCGGCCATGTTCGCCAGACACGTAGTACCGCTTGTAGCGGAGGGGCAGTGACGCCTGAGCGAGGTCGCCGCAACGGGTCCCACCGGCCGCCGCAACCTGCGAGCGTGCGGCGGCGACAAGAGGGTCGTAGTACGCGGCGTCCAAGCGGTCACGCACAGAGTCGGCAGGCAACGTCCAGCCATCTTGGAGGCGCGCACCTCGTGCGGGAAGTGGAAGATTCTCTTCTTGGGAGGCGAGCAAGGCGGCGAGCCGAGTGCGCGCTCCTGCTGCCGCTGCAACACTTCTCTCGGCTCGATCAACAATCCGACGGCGCGTGTCTGCCGGAAGAAGTGGGATAGGTATGGCGGCCACATCGGCGGTGGTGAGGTGGTCGATTACTGACCCGCTCTTGCCCCGGCGCAGCAAGGCTTGTCCGGTAGGCGTTTTCAGGAACGCGAGCGCGTAGGCGCGCATGGCCAGGTCCGGGATCTCGATACGGATCATGTCGTGGCTCAGGGCGAACTCGGCGACGTACTCGTCAGCGTAGGTACACGGGCCCAGGTTGCGGCCCGAGCATGTCTGCAACAGGGACCCAGGTGCCGGCCGCAGGTTCTCGACACCGGAGTTACGGTCGACAGAGAGTCGGTCTGATGCGGTGGGCAGATAGTCGAACACGTCGTAGGGACGCAAGTAAGGGATGCCGGGTTCTGCGGGAGCAGCCCAAGCACGGGCGAATCGGGGCGGGTCCCAGACCCGCGCGACATCGCCAAGGCGAACGGTCTCCATGCCAGTCGCCTCGAGCATGGCCAGCCGCTCGCTGGCCGCTACGCCGGGTGCAGTGAAGAAGTGGGCATCGAGCCGGTCGTTGACGAGTACCGATCGGGCACGGATGGTAGTGATGTTCATCGCTGCTCACCGAGCCACCGCAAGTAGGCGGTCGCGACGTCGGGCAGGTCGTCGTCGACGAGTCGTTCGAGGGTCTCGATGATGCTCAGCACTTCCTCGCCCGTTGCCGGGTCGATTTCGGGGACCGTCTCTGCACGGGTGACAAGCACGTCCTCCCCTGTCTCGGTCCGCCGGTAGAGGGTGTTGCCACGCTTGTCCTGGCCGATGTGCTCGGTGGCGGCCATGAAGATCGGGTATTCCAGGGTCCCGCTCTCCGCTGCGACGCGTTCCTCGTCCGACAACCGACGCACAATCACCATGGAGGTCTGGGTGTCGTTCTTGGGCTGGAACAACTCCCTAGCCATGTCCACGACGGCCAGGATCTGCGTATTAGCCATCAACCACGTGCGGACGTAGCCCAGCGCGGGGTTGTTGAGGATGCCGTTGGGGATCACCATCGCGATCCGGCCTGTACCGGGCTTTGCCAACTGAACGCAACGTTCGATGAAGAGGATCTCCGGCGGCTGGTTCTTCTGCAACACCCGGCGACCGTGCCGGTCCCGTCGCATCTGCCAGGCGCCGTCGGGCTGGCGGTCCCACATTGCGGCGAGGTCGTACTGGTCCAAGATCTCCTCATCATCGATGAGGATGTTGGCCCCGAACGGCGGGTTCGTCACGATCACGTCGAACGTGCCCAGCCCGACACGGTCGGCCGCGTCACGACCCCAGGTGCGCGGGTTCGACAGACTGTTCGTCTGCCACAGCCCGCCAGAGCCGTCGTTGTTCATGACCATGTTCATCTTGGCGGCCCTGACCAGACCAGGGTTGAGGTCGAGGCCGTACACCTTCTTCGAAAGGAACTCATTGCGCGCCCGATACAGTTCCTGACGCTCTTCCTCAGACCCTCGCGACGGGTCAGACCAGTTGGCTCGTTCCTCACGGTCGATATGGCTAAGCGCGTGATTCATGGCAGTAATCAGGAAGCCGCCGGTACCGCAGGCCGGGTCTATGAGCCGTTGGTTCGGCTGCGGGTTGAGCATCGTCACCGCCATTCGGCACGCATTCCGCGGGGTAAAGAACTCACCTCGGTCGCCACGAAGGTTAGATCCGACAATCTCTTCGTAGGCCACGCCCTTGACATCGACTGGAGAGGCCAGCAGCGAGTACCCCTGCAGCTGACTGACTACGAAGGCGACAACCGTGGGCCGCAGATCGATGACCGTGTCGGAGGCGGGGAAGATCGCACCGTACTTGGTGAGAACCTTGTCGTTGAACGCCTTCTGGATGCGTGTCTTGGCTGACGCCGCCGTGGTCGCGCTCGCTCGCTCCGAAGCTGTGACGTAGAAGTCCAGCTTTCGAGACCGCTCATCCTCGATCTTGCAGAAGATCAGTTTGAGTAGTTCCCAAAACGCCTCGGCCTTCTGCTTGCCTTCCGTCCCAGCGATGTAGTTGTGGCACCGTCGAAACGCGAACAAGAGATTGTCCGCAGTCGCTGGCTTGAGATCCTTCCGCTTTGGACGCTGGGCGTCCGCCTCGCTTTGCCCGAGCGAAGGTATGTCGATGATCTCGTCGAACGTGAACCCGCCGGCATTGTCGGCTCGCTTGGCGAGGCAATACTGCTCATCACCGTTGGTCCACAGGCCGTACTTCGCATTCAGGCACGCAGCTAGGTAACTGCGCAGCTGATCAACACCATCGGTTCGACTGCCGGGGTTTGTTCCTGCACGTTTTGTTTCAACCAGAACGTAGGCGTTTTCTTGTGCGTGCGCGGCGCCCGGTTGAAATACCACCACGTCTACTCGCTTACGCGATGAACCAACTCTGATCGGAAACTCGGGCTCGCAGTCGCGCGCGTCATATTTGTACTGGCGTACCAGAGCCTTCTCCAGGTTCTGGCGGACATACTCCTCTGGAGTGTCCCGGACATGACGGCCGGTGAGGAAGTCAGCGACCTTACCCTCCGGAATCGCTCCGCTACGGATTGTGACCGGTGGGGCGAGTGGGGCTGACATCCTGAGACGGACCTTCCTATGCGGGCAGATGTAGTCCATCCACGCTACCGTCACCAGGAGTCCTCAGAGACTCGACGTGCCGAACCGGCGCAGACGCCTCACGAGCAAGGGGTACGCCCTTTCGGGCGTGCTAGCACTTCGACCTTCGACTATCAATGCGATCTTGGCCATGTTCCGCTTCGATTGCCGACCCGCGACACGCACGGACGACCGCGATGTTGAACGGCACGTCTCGTCGATGCACGCTCCGTCGAGCTACTCGGCGGGTGAGGATGTAAGGCGACGCTGCAAGCAGGCCGGGCTGCACTGCTGCTTACGGCGCGGATGCCGGACGATTACACAGGTCGACAGCGATCACGGAGTATCCGCGTCACCGTGGAGCAGCAGGATGTCCCAATGACGAGCGTGCCGACGAAGACGGTTCGCGCCATCCGTTCCCGTCGCCGTTATCGCGGCGCTACGCGGGTGGCCGCGTGTGCTGCGCCAGTCGAAGGCGATGGCCTTCCGCGGTGTCGGCGAAATCGCGTTCGTCGCCGTCGCGGAAGCGTTTGTAGAACCACTCCGACACCCTGGTGGGATCCAGCCGGGTGCGCAGGACGCCGTCCTGTACATCGCGGGCGACGTCGCGCAGGCGATGCCACTCGGTGTCGGGAACGGGGCCGGGAAGTCCATCGCGGAGTTCACCGTTGACGACCTTGGCCAGTCGCTCGCGCTCATCGGCGACGCGCTGTTGGCCTGCCCAGATCTCGATGGCGATCTGATAGGCGGCCAAGGAGGGGACGAAGAAGCTGAGCAGCGTGTCCGGGAGGGTCGCGTTTGCGACCGCGAGGCCGGCGGCCAAGCCGATCGCGGTCCACAGGACCGCGGCGGCGGCTACGAGGTAGCCGTAGCGGCGGCGGAGACGGGCATCCCAGGCCAGGTTTTGTTCCTGGGCAATGAGGATGTCGTAGGGGTGGTGGACGTCGGCGGTGGAGTCGTACCAACCAGCGGTGATGCGCTCGTCCTTGGCACCGCCGAGTTGGAGTTTGCGCGCGAGTCGGTAGACGTCGGGTTCGGGGATGGGGTCGCCCGCGACGGTGGAGCGCCACGGCAGGTGGAACAGGTCGGTGTCGAACTTTTCCTGGAGCAGAGCGCCCTGCCGGGCTGTGGTTCCGGCCAGGCGCTTGAGCAGGAACGCGGAGACGATGAACCAGAAGAAACCGACGATGGACACCACCGGTCGGCCGTGGCCGAACAGGGTGACCAGGACACCGGCCGCCGCGAGGAAGGCCGCCGCGACGACCCGTACGGCTTCGAGGAGTTGGCCGCGTTGGTGACTTGCCGACGCGGCGCGCTGCAGTCGCAGCATGTCGTCGTCGAGTTGCCGCTCATGGATCGCTCGCGGCGGCACGCCGTGCACGCCACTCGTGTCGGTGAAGATGGTCATGGCCTCGTCATCCGGTTGCCGAACAGCTTCTTCCACTCGTCGTAGGCGGCGCGCTCCTGGCCTTCGTCCTCCAGGTCCACGGCTCGTTCCGCGATGACGCGAGCCTGGTTGAGCGCGTCCACCGCGACCAGCTTCTGCGTTGCGTTCATGACTGCGTTGACGTCGCCGCCCAACCCCGCCGGGTCGGGCCATTCGTCGCCGATCCGTTCGGCTGCGGTGGCCAGGAAGAGCACGATCTCGTCCTGGTAGCGACCGAACGGCGGCTTCACCAAGGACTGGGCCATGACCTCCAGGAGGAAGGACGGGGACACGGGCTCACCGAGTTCACGGTTGACACCCTTGATCATCTTGACGAAGGGGACGTACTTGCCGCCGCAGTCGGCGTTCTTGGCGATGCTCAGCTCGTGGTGGCGCTTGGGGTTGGTCGCGATCCAGCCGCCCGCCGAGGGGTTGGGGATGAAGTAGCCGCCGCCCTCGCGGTCGAAGGCTGGGACGACGTCGATCGACATGACCTCGTCGTCGCCGGCGTAGGGGATGACGATGGCCATGCTGTCTCGGTGGGCGGCGCTCCACTTCTGGCGGAGCAGCGTCTCCAGGGCGTTGATCACCTGGATCGGCGCCTGGTCGCGGTAGCCGGCCTGGGAGCCGTTGGCGTCGATGACGATGAAGATGTCGATGTCCTTGAGCTTCTTCGTCTTGGTGTCGCGCCGGTAGCTGCCGGTGAGGAAGTCGTCCGCGAGGTCCCAGTGCAGCTTGACGTAGTCGCGGATGGCCGCGTGCCGCGCTTTCGCCAAGTCCTGCTCGGTGGTGGTGATCTCCAGGTTGCTCTTCAGCTTGACGAAGGCGTCGTCGATGTATCCCATACCCTGTCCTATTTGGTCTTAGTTATGGAGGTAGCGCATGCCCGTCGAGGCGTGCGGCGCGGAGCCGAGGGTGCCGAAGGTGATGCCGCGCAGGCCGTCGGTGCTCGCCCGATGGCCAGGTCCCCATCCCGACTGCTCGGTGCGTGGCCCGTTGAAAATGCAGACGAGCTGATAGGTGGTGCCCGCGGGCACACGGTCGAACTTGGCGCGGAACCGGGCGGCGCGGGCGCGCGAGGCGGTGAACTCGGCGTTACCGTCCCCGGAGGTGGTGTAGGACACCGGGAACTCGATCACGGGTGACACCGCGCCCGAGGGCTGGTGGCACTCGAGGACGACCATGTCGAGCGAGCCCTCTTCGATCCACGCTTTGAACGCGTTCTCGTTCTGCACCCAGTCGCGGTGCAGGCGGTCCATGTTGACGCCCAGATCGGAGAGGATGTCGGTGATCGTCCCGAGGATGACGTCCGTCAGGTGGGTGGCGGTGTGGGTGCGGGTGTAGCTGTAGGTGTACGTGGAGGTCATCGCTCCGTCACCGCCCGTCGTAGCGCCGCGTGGTCGATCAAGGGACCGGAGCTGGCCGCCTGCGTTTGTGGCGTGGGCGGTGAAGCGTCGGACAGACGGGCGTGGCCACTGGCCGCGGCCTTCACCTGATCTTGGAGCGGCTCCGGGGAGGGCAGGTAGATGGTGAAGTCGTCCGCGCCCGCCGCGCCGGGGACCGGGTTGAGGTTCTCCTCGAAGGTCAGCGCCGCCGTGCCGGAGACCGTGGTGATCTCGCAGTGCACCTTGCCGGCAACCAGGGTGATCGGGTGCCGCTCCAGGTGTCCTGCGGCGATCAGCATCCGCCCGACCGTCTCGGCGACCGACAGGGCCTGGTCGGCCTCGTCGCGGGACAGGGCGGAGGACTGCGCAACGGTGTCGGCCACCAGGTTCGCAATCACCGTCCAGGTCGCACTGGCGCTACGCACGGGCGAGGCCGCTACCTCCCTAATTCGCAGCACGGGATGCCTCCGGGTGGCTCGTCGTCGCCTCGCCGACGGCGTTGCGGACCGCCGCAGCCAAGTCGTGCTCGGTGAGGCTGCCGGGGTCCAAGACCGTGTCCAGCCGATGGGCCATCGCCTCGAAGACCGCCTTGCGGGCACGGCGGCCGTCCAGCCCCCGAGCGGTCTGGGCGATGCCGTCCACCGCGGCCGAGCGAGCCAGCTCCCGCAACGCGGGGTACTTGTCGGCGAGCGCGAGCAGCGTGGAGGCCAGGATCTCCCGCAGCGCCTCGGCCCCAGGAAGTGGGACGAAGATGGCGGCATCGGAGCGGGAGAGGAACGCCTCGTCGAGCGCGGACGTGAAGTTGCTGGTCGCGACGAAGAACAGGTGCGGGTGCTGGGCGGCGTTCAGGTCCAACGCGGTGAGCACCGCGTCCGTGGCGCGATGCACGTCGGCCGGGTTGGCGGCCAGCGACGCCGCCGACCTGGCGACCGCCATCGACTCGACCTCGTCGAGGATCACGACCGTCGGCGTGCCGTCCGACGCAAGGCCCGGCACGTACTCGCCGAGAAGTTCGCTGACCCGCTGCTGCGACTGTCCATGTTCGGCGCTCATCAGGCCATGCGGGTTGATCTCGATCCGCCGGACCTTGCCTCCCGCCACATACCGGGCGATCTGCGCGGGCAACCCCCGCGCCAGGGTCGTCTTGCCGGTGCCGGGTGGGCCGTAGAGCGTGCACAGACCATGCAGCGCCGTCACCGTGAACGGCAGCTCCGGGCGCACCAGCAGCGACAATAGGGTCTGGTTGCGCAGCCGCTCCTTGATCTCGTCCGGCACCACGATGGCGTCCCACAACGCTGTCTCCGCCGAGTCAGCGCCGATCACCTCGTCCGCCAGCACACACTCCTGGACCTTCACGTTCCGACTCCTGTCCCCCACGCGCGCGGTGGTACCTCAGATTTCAACATCATCTTCTAGATTTTGAGTAGACTACACGACGTTGAGACCCACGAGATGCCACACCTCCCCTAGGTGTATCCACATAGTGAGGTGCAATTTGACCCGTCGGTAACGTAGGCGGACCTAAGATGCGAGCGGAGTGATCAAGATCGAGAACCGCCCGCTCATCCGGCGGACGTGGACAGGCACGGAGACGAGCGACGTGAACGACCCGCAGCTGAACCCCGGCGAGATCGCAGCCCTGTTCGACAGGAGCAGGCTGCGGATGGCGCGCGAGCTTCGGGGACTCACCCAGGTGCAACTAGCCCGGGAGGCCGGCTCGGTTACCTCGGCATCGGTGAGCCAGTTCGAGAACGGACACGCCAGGCCAGCAACCTCGACTCTTCGCCGACTCTCGGTGGCACTGCGCGTCCCGTTGTCCTTCTTTGCCGCCCCGGCACGCCCACCCGCGCAGGAACAGGTCAACGGGTTCTTCCGAAGTCTCCGATCTACCTCTCCGCGAGACCGTCAACAAGCATTGGCCTACGTCCAACTGGCGCGCGAGCTTGCGCTCGAACTCGAAAAATTTGTCGCCCTGCCGGAACTCGACCTACCGCGCTTCCTCCTCGACGCTGAGCGTGAATTTTATTCCGCCGAGATAGAGGAGATCGCGAGCCAGGTTCGCGATCACTGGAAAATCCCAGATGGGCCGATCGAAAACATGGCTAGACTGCTCGAAAAAAGCGGAATAGTCGTCATTCGATTCCGTGTCAGCACCGAAAAGGTAGACGCCTTCTGTGTCGACTTTCCTGACAGGCCCGTTGTCGCACTCGGGGCAGACAAGGGCCTGCGCGACCGGTCACGGTTCGACGCCGCCCACGAACTCGGCCACCTGGTCATGCACGCCGCCGCCCAGGTCGGCGATAAAGCCGTTGAACGTCAGGCCAACGAGTTCGCCGCCGCGTTCCTCATGCCCGCCAGCGACATTAAACCGGAGCTTCCGTCGCGGCTCGACTGGCCGACGCTACTCCGCCTCAAAACAAAGTGGCATGTCTCGATCGCCGCGCTCCTGGTAAGAGCGAAAACCCTGGATGTCATGGATGAACACACTTACGCGCAGGCGTGGAAAGCACTTTCGGTGAGAGGCTGGCGCAAGGTGGAGCCGGGAAATCTGGGAAATCCCGAAGTTCCAGTTCTCTTACAACGAGCGGTGGAGCTCACGAAAAAAACTGGATTTACCTTCGAGGAGTTCATCAGCCGCTCAGGTTTGCCCGAAGCCGACATCCGAACCCTGCTCAACAGGGACATTGACGAACGTCCACGCGTAGAGTTCTGAGAAATTGGATCCGTCGAGATCGATGGCAAGATCGTCGGCCGGGCCTCAACACTATCCGCGACTGCTACTCCGGCGTTCAGGCCAGCAACATCCTCGGCAAGCCACGATGCACCGCACCTATGCCCGACTGCGCGACCCTCGATGAGGATCTACCGCCGATCCAGAAAACCTCCTGCAGCGGCCCGATGCTCCCGACACGCTGCAATACGCCCTGATGGCGGCACGCGTCGAAGGCTGTGTTCACCGCTCCGGGTTCTGAAACGGCGGCGGCCGGCTTCCGTCGTACCTCCCCACCACAACCACGCCAGGGACGGTCCACCAACAGCTCCCTCGCCGCAGGAGACATCCGAATGCTGCCGGATTATCCTCAGCGAGAGATCCAGATCAGCGTCAGCAGCCTTGCTGGCGAACAGCAAGATCCTCGTCCCCATCCGCGTGACCAACGAACCGTCGCGACAGGGTGGTGACTTCTCATGGCCAAACCAAAGAAGCGGCAACACAAGCCCCGAACCCACGTGTCGAAGATCCGGATTCACGGTGTGCGGCACGATCCACCAGACGCGCACAAGATCGCCAAGATCCTCGTTGAGATCGCAAGAAGCCTGGATGGCGACCCGGATCAAGACCCAGGCAGCCCTACCAAAGTTCTAGTAAGCGACCCAACGTGCCGCGACCAAACCCCCGACACAGATGAACCCCCTGCGAGCGCCTGACCTGGGATTTCCAAGCGCTCAGGGGGTTCATCTTCAACTTCATGTGTGGAGCTGAGGGGAATCGAACCCCTGACCTTCTCGATGCGAACGAGACGCGCTACCAACTGCGCTACAGCCCCTTACTTGGTGCTCGTAGAGCTTATCAGCGCCCTACGAGCACCTCGCGACGGGGGTCACTCCCCGACGGCGCGGCGGTACGGGCTGGTCCCGGGCTCGTCGAGTTCCTCGAACGCCGGGTCCTCGTCGTCCAGGTCGACCACGACGGCCTGGCGGCGGATGCGGGACATCGGGGACGGCTTGCGCTCCACGATCTCGCGGCGTTGCGGGGCGACCACCTCGACGTCGTCCTGCTCGCGCGGCTCATCGCGCTCGGCGGGCCGCTCAGCGGGCCGTTCGGCGACGGGGTGCGCAGCCGGCTCCTCGTCGGCAACAGGGCGTTCGCTGACCCGACGCGGGGCCCGCGTGCCGCTGTACCGCGCCATCCGCCGCTGCCGGATCTCGTTCTCGATGCGGACCTGGCGGCGCAGGTAGCCGAGGTAGCCGACGAGGACCACGTCCACGACGCCGTGACCCCACCAGACGATGGGCAGCACGAAGCCCGCGAAGGCGGCCGAACCGGCAGCGACCACGAGCAGGATCACCACGATCCGCTGCCGGAAGGCGTACTTGGCCCGCGCGGCGATGTCCGCCGCCTCGGGGTCGAACCCGCCACGACCTGGGCGGTAGCTCCCCCGACGCTCGCGGGCGGGCTCGTCCCGGACCGCCCGCGACGGCTGCGGCAGTGGATCGGGCTCGAGTTCCTCGTCCTCGTCGAGGTCGGCGTCGAGCTCCGCCTCGAGTTCGGCGAGGTCTTCCTCCACCGAAGGCTTCGCGCTGTCGGACATGGCGAACTCCTCCTGTCCCTCGTTGCGAGAGCTCCCGCTGCGCACGACCCGCGCGGCCAGCGCGGAGGTAGGCGTTCGCGCGACCTGCTGGCGCTTCCGGGCCACCATGGGCACGAGAACGACGAGCCATGCCGCGGCGAGCGCGACGATAATCACCGAACTGGGCATCCCCCGTCACCTCCCCCGATCGTCTGCTGTAGTCACGCTAGCCACAACAGTCACACAGGAGGCGCAGACTCGCCGACTTCGATCACGAAAACCCGCCACCGGATTAGGTGAATCTCACAGTATGTGGTAACGCGTGATCGGACCCCGACCCGTAGTCACCACGAAGGGTTACGGTCAGGCGTAGCCGGCGCGTCCTGTCGACACGAGCCGGGGCACGAGGCCGTCGCCGGTCTCCTCTTTCGTCACGGCGAAGCAGAGGTGGTCACGCCACGCACCGGCCACGTCGAGGTACCGCTCGAAGAGGCCCTCCTGCCGGTAGCCGGCCTTGATCAGCACGCGCAAGCTGGGGTTGTTCTCGGGTCGCACGGTGGCCTCGAGACGGTGGAGCCCGGCGGCTTCGAAGGCGTGATCCGTCACGAGCGCGACGGCTGCCGTGGCCACGCCGCCCCGCACGATTTCGGACGACACCCAGTACCCGATCCAGGCCGAGCGCAGTGACGCGCGGATGACGTTACCCACCGTGATCTGGCCGGCGAACCTTCCGTCGACCGTGATCGTGAACGGCAGGCACTGCCCTCGCCGCGCGAGCCCCCGAAGCGCCGCCCACTGCGAAGGCCACGACCAGAACGCGTTGCGGTCCGGCCACGGCCCGATGCCCGTCGGCTCCCACTGCTCCAGGTGCGCGCGGTCGCGCAGCCGGATGCGGCTCCACTCGCCCGCGTCGCGCAGGCGCACCGGGCGCACCTCGACGATCCCGGCCGGCACCCGAAGCCGGCCGGGCTTGCCCGGCCAGCCGGGATGCCGGCTTTCCACCGGGTAGGTCACGGGAGCCACCGACCCGCCCGCTTACGCCCGCTGCGCGAGGAAGGTGACCTTGACCTGCTCGCCCGCCGCGACCTCGGTGAGGTCCTCGTCGACGTTGATCAGGCAGTTCGCCTCCGCGAGCGACGCCAGCAGGTGGGCCCCGGACGTGCCGAGCGGCTGCACCAGGTACTCGCCGTTCGCCTCGTCGCGCAGGAGCTGCCCGCGCAGGTAGCCGCGCCGGCCCTTCGTCGACGTGATCGGCGAGAGCAGGCGCGCGCCGACGATCCGCCGATGCGGGTTGCGGGTGCCGCGCGCGGCGCGGATCAGCGGCCGCACAAGCACCTCGAACACCACCAGCGCGCTCATCGGGTTGCCCGGGATGAGGAACGTCGGCACGGAGTCCGGACCGAGCCTGCCGAAGCCCTGCACCGAGCCCGGGTGCATGCCGACGCGCGTCATGTCGATGCGGCCGAGCTCGGACAGCGCGCCGTGCACCTCGTCACCGCTCATGCCGCCGGCACCGCCCGCGACCACCACGATCTCGGACATCAGCAGCCGGCCTTCGACGATCTCGCGCAGCCGCTTCGGGTCGCTCGACACGATGCCGACGCGGCTCACCTCGGCCCCCGCGTCGCGAGCGGCCGCGGCGAGCGCGTACGAGTTGACGTCGTAGACCTGCCCGACCGACGGGGTGCGGTCGACGTCCACCAGCTCGTCGCCCACGGACACGATCGACACCCGCGGCCGTGGGTAGACCAGCACCTTCGCCCGGCCGACCGCCGCGAGCAGGCCGACCTGCGCGGAGCCGATCGTGTCGCCCTTGCGTACGGCGACGTCGCCGATCTGCACGTCCTCGCCCGCGCGGCGCACGTAACCTGCGGAAGGCACGGAACGGTGCACGGTGACCTTGGCCTGGTGGCCGTCGGTGTAAGCGGTCGGCACGACGGCGTCGGCGAGCGTGGGCAGCGGCGCGCCGGTGTCGACGCGCACCGCCTGGCCGGGCTGGAGCCGCCGCGGCTGCCGCGAGCCGGCCGGGATCTCCCCGACCACGGGCAGCTGCACCGGCTCATCCCCGGCGGTGCGGACGTCGACGCTGCGGACCGCGTAGCCGTCCACCGCGGCCTGGTCGAACCCGGGCAGCGCGTGTTCCGCGACGACCTCTTCGGCACAGAGCAGGCCCTGAGCCTCGGAGATCGCCACGCGCACGGGACGCGGGCGCACGGCCGCGTCCAGCGTCAGCGCGATCTGCGCGTCGACGGAGCGAAACTCCGCCGACGCCTCGGCCGGCTCAGCGCTCGAGTCGGCCTGGGCAGCGTCGAGGGAGTCCGTCATGGGCGTTCGGTCCCGATCCGTTCGGTCAGCCACGCCCGTAACGATGGCCCGTAGTCGGGGGTTTCCAGCGCGAAATCGACGGCGGCGCGCAGGAAACCACCCGGATTCCCCAGGTCGTGTCGTCCACCGCGGTGCACCACGATGTGCACGGGGTGTCCCTCGGCGATCAGCAGGGCCACCGCGTCGGTCAGCTGCAGCTCGCCGCCGGCGCCCGGCTTGATGCGCCGGATCGCGTCGAAGATCGCCCGGTCCAGCAGGTAGCGGCCGGCCGCGGCGTACGTCGACGGCGCGTCCTCCGGCTTCGGCTTCTCGACCATCCCGTGCACCTGTTTGACGTCGGGATCGTCGGTGTCGGAGACGTCGAAGACGCCGTACGGCGAGATCTGCTCCTTGGGGATGTCGAACGCGCAGAGCACGCTGCCGCCGTGCTTCGCGCGGACGGCGGACATGCGGTCCAGCACCCCGACGGGCAGCACCAGGTCGTCCGGCAGCAGCACGGCGACGGCGGTGTCCTCGTCCGTCAGGTTCGCCTCGGCCTGCGCGACGGCGTGGCCGAGCCCCAGCGCCCGCTCCTGGATGGCCACCTCGACGTCGAGCAGCTCCGTGGCCCGGCGGACCTTCTCCAGCAGCTCGGTCTTGCCCTTGTCCTCGAGCGTCTTCTCCAGCTCGGGCTGCGGCTCGAAGTACCTGACCACGGCTTCCTTGCCCGGCGAGGTGACGATCACCAGCCGCTTCGCCCCGGCCGCGGCGGCCTCCGACGCGACGAGCTCGATCCCCGGTGTGTCGACCACGGGCAGCAGCTCTTTCGGCACGGCCTTCGTGGTCGGCAGGAATCGCGTGCCGAGTCCGGCGGCAGGCACGATGGCGGTTCTGAACGTCTGGGTGGATGCGGCGCCCGTCATGGGCGCAAAGCCTAACCTGGTCGCATGCGGGCGCCGGGCAATGAGCACCTGAGCAAGGCGGAGTGGCGTACGCGGATTCTCCGGGCGCGCGCCTCACTGAGCCATTCGGAGCACGCCGAGGAGGCAGCCGCGCTAGCCTCTGCAGCCGTGTCGGTGGCTACACCGACCGTCTGCGCGTACCTGCCCTTCGGCACGGAACCTGGCACCGTCTCGCTGCTGGACGCCCTGGTCAAGGCTGGTTCCCGGGTGCTGCTGCCGGTGATCCCCGATGTCCCCGGCCCGCTCGATTGGGCGGTTTACACCAGTGCCGACGAGCTGGTCCCGGGGCGGCTTCGCGGCGTTCGCGAACCCTCCGGAGCCCGGCTCGGCGTCGAGGCGGTGGGAGCGGCGGAAGTCACCCTCGTGCCCGCGCTCGGCGTGGACCGCCGGGGTATCCGCCTGGGCCGCGGCGCCGGCTACTACGACCGTTCGCTGGTCTTCGCGGCCCCGGGCGCGTCGTTGCTGGCCGTCGTCCGCGCCGCCGAGCTGGTGGAACACCTCCCGGGCCAGCCGCACGACGTGCCGATGCACGGGGCGCTGACGCCCGCGGGTGTGGTCCGCCTGCCCCGGTGTGAGGCGCCGGACAGCGTCGAGCGGGATCCGGGCCTCTAAAATGGAGGGCGGGAAGCCTCACGGCGACCCGCGGCGTTACCTTCGTCACGTCCTCGAAGCGCCGCCCGGGACATCCGGGCGCGGAACAGGCACGGAGCACCACCCCCGCGCGAACGGTCCACACGATGCACCGATACCACGTTTGACCAGCGCGGGAATACGCCGGTACCGTCTATTGCTAGCACTCTCGTCGGACGAGTGCCAGCGCATGGAGGAGCACCAGTGCCCACGTATCAGTACGCCTGCAAGGAATGCGACCACCGGTTCGAAGCGGTGCAGTCCTTTTCCGACGCGAGCCTGACGGTCTGCCCCCAGTGCTCCGGTCCGCTGCGCAAGGTCTTCAGCTCGGTGGGTGTCGTCTTCAAGGGCAGCGGCTTCTACCGCACCGACTCCCGTGAAGCGGCCAAGTCGAGCACCTCCGCCACGCCGGCGAAGAGCGAGGGCAAGTCGGAGACCAAGTCCGAGTCGAAGTCTGAATCGAAGTCCGAGTCGAAGTCGGCTTCCAAGTCGTCCTCGGACAGCGGCAGCTCCTCCTCATCGTCCTCCTCGGGTACGACAAAAACGGCCGCCGCCGCGTCCTGACCCCCGGTTTGTCCACACAGGGGTAGTTGTCCACAGCCGGCGGATCCGCCCCTTACGACAGCCCACCCCACGTCCCTAACGTCGGTTTCGTGCGGCACCGCGCCGCACGAAGGAACCGACGAGGGGACGACCGTGGACACCTTGCTCAGCCGCCTTCCCGCGCTGCCCGATCTGAGCCGGCTGCGCGGCCGCCGGGCCCGGCTCGTACGCCGCTGGCTCGCCGCGGCCCTGCTGCTGGCCGGCTTGCTCGTCTTGCTCCACCCCGCCTCCGCTCGTGGTGCGCCCGGCACCGCCACGGTCGTCTCCGCCCGCGATCTGCCCGCGGGCTCCACCTTGCACGCCGGCGACCTCCGGCTCGCCGACCTACCCGACCTGATCCGGCCCACGGGAGCGCTCGGCAGCATCGACGCGGCCGTCGGCAGGCTGCTGTCCGGCGCCGCGCGGGCCGGGGAACCCCTCACCGACGCGCGTGTCCTCGGCATCCCCGGCACGGGTGAGTCCGGCCGGGCGTCGGTGCCCGTCCGGCTCGCCGACGCCGGCGTCGCGGGCCTGCTCAGGCCCGGCCAGCACGTCGACGTCGTGGCCGCCCCGGACGCCCTGCATCCGGCATCCGTGCTGGCCGAGGACGTCACGGTGGTCACCGTCAGCCGCCCGGAAGCCGGACCGGGCCGGGTGCTGGGGCCGTCCGATCAGGGCCCGCTGGTGCTTCTCTCACTACCGGTGAGCGTGGCGACACAGGTGGCTGCCACTTCGCTGGAACGACCCGTTACGGTTACTCTCCGCTAACCCGTTCCGGTTCCAGCGGGCGACGCCGTCCCCACCGAAGTGAGCGGCCGGACCCCGCCCCAGTTTTGAGGAGTGGCAGTGCTGAAAGGCTTCAAGGACTTCCTGATGCGCGGAAACGTCGTGGACCTCGCGGTCGCGGTGGTCATCGGCGCCGCGTTCACCTCGATCGTCACGGCGTTCACCACCGGCCTGATCAAACCGCTGATCAACGCCATCGGCGGCAGCAACGCCGCGGATGGTCTCGGTTTCCGCGTCCTGACCGCGAACGACAAGACGTTCATGGACTTCGGCAGCGTGATCAACGCGGCGATCAACTTCGTGATCGTGGCGGCGGTCGTCTACTTCCTGATCGTGCTGCCGGTCAAGCACCTGCAGGAGCGGCGCAAGCGCGGCCAGGAGCCGGGCCCGGCCGAGCCGACCGATGTGGAGCTGCTGATCGAGATCCGCGACCTGCTGCGGGCGCAGTCCGCCACCGGCAAGAACGGCGACTGAGTGTCACCGGTCGTGATGCGGCGGCCGGTTCTCGAGGTACCAGGAGTCCGGGGTGACCCGGTCCTGGCCACCTTCGTCCCGCTCGTCGGAGGTCGTCTCGGGCAGCACGTCGCCGAAGATCTCGTCGACCCGGCGGCGTGCGGCCTGGGCGTCCCGTCGTTCGTCGTGCGGCATGGGTCCATCGTCCCACCCGCTGTTTGACAACTGCAGAGAGATACGGCCCTAGACCTCTTCGAGGCCGGAGAGCTCGTCGATCACGTGCGGCACGAGCGAGGAGAGCGTGGCCATGCCGTCGCGCACCGCGGCGCGCGAGCCGGCCAGGTTGACCACGAGCGTGCTGCCGGACACGCCGGCGAGGCCGCGGGAGATCCCGGCGTCGACCGCGCCCGCGGCGAGGCCGGACGCGCGCAGCGCCTCGCCGATGCCCGGGATCGGCCGGTCGAGCACGCCGGCGGTGGCGTCGGGTGTGCGGTCGCGCGGCGACACGCCGGTGCCACCGACAGTGATCACCAGGTCGGCACCGCCGATCACGGCCGTGTTGAGCGCGTTGCGGATGCCGGCGGTCTCGGCCTCGACCACCACCACGCCGTCGACGATGAAGCCGGCCTCTTCAAGCAGCTCCGTGACGAGCGGTCCGGTGTTGTCCTCGTGCTCCCCGTGGGCGACCCGGTCGTCCACGATCACCACGAGGGCCCGGCCCAGCCGTTGTGCGCTCCGTTCCATGCCGACACCGTATCCGGTGAAGGCCCCTCTCCGCCGCCGCGGGGCCTGGTGATTTCTGACGATTCGGTGACGTGGTCCGGTTCGGCCGCGCGGGGGCCCGGCCCACCGCCCTACCGTCGGATAAATGCGCGTACTGATCACCGGCGGGGCCGGGTTCATCGGCTCCCACATCGCCGACCGGCTGGCCGATTCGGGCGACGAGGTCGTGGTGCTGGACAGCCTGCTGCCCACCGCCCACGGCTCCACGGTGCCGCCCGCCTACACCGGGCGGCACCGGTTCCTGCGTGGTGACGTCACCGATCCGGAATTGGTCGCCGAGCTCCTCGACGGCGTCGACGCGGTCTGCCACCAGGCCGCGGTGGTCGGGCACGGCATCGACCCGTCCGACGCGCCGTCCTACGCGCTGAACAACGACTACGGCACGGCGGTGCTGCTGGCCGGCATGCACGCGGCCGGGGTGCGCAAGCTCGTGCTGGCGTCGTCGATGGTGGTCTACGGCGAGGGCCGGTACGAGTGCCCGGCGCACGGGATCGTGCCTCCCTCTCCTCGCCGTCAGTCCGATGTGGACGTCGGCCGGTTCGAGCCGGCGTGCGGGGAGTGCGGCGCGGAACTCGGCTGGCGGCTCGTGCCGGAAGACGCGCCGCTGATGCCCAGGAGTACTTACGCGGCAACAAAACTGGCGCAGGAGCACCTCGCGGGCGCGTGGGCGCGTCAGACCGGCGGCACGGTCTGGGCGATGCGCTACCACAACGTCTACGGCCCGCGGATGCCGCAGAACACGCCGTACGCCGGGGTGGCTTCGCTGTTCCGCTCGTCGCTGGTCCGTGGCGAGGCGCCGACCGTGCTCGAGGATGGCAAGCAGCAGCGGGATTTCGTCCACGTCCACGACGTCGCCCGGGCGAATGTCCTCGCGCTGCACGCCGAAGGCGCGGCAGGCGAGATCACGCCGCTGAACGTCTGTTCCGGACAGCCGCACACCGTCGGCGAGCTGGCGGCGGAGCTGGCCCGCGCGTGCGACGGCCCGGCGCCGCGGATCGCCGGCGGCGCGCGGCCGGCGGACGTCCGGCACGTGGTCGCCGACCCGGCCCGGGCGCGCGAGCTACTGGGGTTCACGGCCGAAACCTCGTTCGAGGAAGGCATAACCTCCTTCGCGACCGCGGAGCTGCGCGCGCCCGTCGGCGGTTGAGACGAAGGTCACTTCCCGGAATCAAACCGGGCCGCGCAGGTCTTGGTGCAGGGCATGCGGTCCATCGAGATGGGGAACATCGAGATCCATGCGCTGGCCGACGGCCGGATCCGGCTGCCGACGTCATTCTTTCCGGGACTCGACGTCGAGCGGCATCCCGAAGTGGTCGCGCCGGACGGCACGGTCCACGTGCCCACGGGCGCGTACCTCGTCCGCGGCGGCGGACGGACGATCCTGGTCGACGCCGGGCTCGGCCCGCGGGAGATCGGGTTCGCCGAAGGCGAGCAGCCCGACGACGGCACCATGGGCGCGGGCGGCGGGCTGCCGCTGGCCCTCGCCGAGGCCGGAGTCAGACCCGCGGACATCGACACGCTGCTGCTGACCCATCTGCACTCCGACCACGTCGGCTGGGTGGCGCCACACGGTGTGCCGTACTTCCCGAACGCCGAAGTGCTCTACGGCGAGGCCGACTGGGCGGAGCTGGTCGAGACGGCGGGACGGCACGACTGGGCGCGGATCGGCCTGGAAGCCGTGCGCGCCACCGGACAGCTGCGCCCCCTGCACGGCGACGTGGAGATCGCGCCGGGTATCACCGCTCGCCACGCGCCCGGGCACACGCCGGGCCACTACGTGCTGGACATCGTCTCCGAGGGGCGACGCGCGGTGCTGCTGGGCGACGTCCTGCACACGCCGGCCCAGCTGGCCGACTCCGGCATCCGCTGCGGCTCCGACGCCGACCCGTCACTCGCACACCTCACCCGCCAGCGGTGGCTGCGTGAGGTCGAGGGCACCGACACGGTCATCGCGCCCGCGCACTTCCCGGGAATGCAGTTCTTCCGGGTGGGCGCCGGCCGGGTGGCCGAGCCGGTGACGGCGGTCTCCGCCGGCTGAGGACTCCTCGTCGGCGGCCGGGTCGGGGGGCCGCCGGCGAGCCGTCCTCTGTGGACGGATTCAGGACACGGCCAGTGGCAGCCGTACCTCGAAACGGCAGCCGGGGCCGTGGTTGTGCACCCCGATCTGGCCGCGGTGGGCCTCCACGAGACCCTTCGCGATCGCCAGCCCGAGCCCGCCACCGGTGGTAGTGCCGCTGCGTTCGGGAGTGCGGGCCTGGGTGCCGCGGAAGGCGACGTCGAAGACCCGGCCGATCTCGTCGTCCGGGATGCCGCCGCAGGAGTCGTCCACGGCGAGCAGGGCCTGGTCTCCGTCGATGTCGATCTGGACGGCGACCGTGCCGTCGGGCGGGGTGTGGCGGATGGCGTTGGAGACGAGGTTGCGCACGATCCGCGCGAGTTCCGGGTCGCTGCCGGACACCACGGGCCAGGCCTCGCCGTTCTCCAGCACCCGCACGCGCTTGCGCTCGGCCACCGGCGATTGCGCGGCGACGGCGTCGCTCACCACGTCCCGCAACGGCACGGCCGACATGGTCAGCTGCAACGCGCCCGCAGTGATGCGGGACAACTCGAACAGGTCGCCGACCATGCCCGAGAGCCGGGTGGTCTCGCCGCCGATGCGTTGCGCGTAGTCCGCGATCTCGCTGCGCTCGTAGACCACGCCGTCGGCGAGGGCCTCGGCCATGGCCTGGATGCCGGCGAGCGGGCTGCGCAGGTCGTGGCTGATCCACGCGACCAGCTCGCGCCGCGACTGTTCGGCCGCGCGCTCGCGTTCGCGAGCCTCACGCTCCCAGACGCTGTGGCGGGCGATGGCCCGGCCGAGCACGATCGCGGCGGGCACCGCGACCAGTGCGACCAGCAGGCAGACGACCAGCATCGTGGTCAGGGCCGGGGTGAACATGAATCCGCTGATGCCGAGCACCCCGGCGAGCGTGGTGACCACCGGGACCAGCACGAGCACCGTCATGGTGCTGGCGAGCGAGCGCCGGCGCAGCAGATAGAGGGCCAGTCCGCCGAGCGCCGCGACGGGCAGCGCGAACAGCAGCGCGAGCGGGAGGATGTTGAGGACGTGCGAGAGCATGTCCTGGAACGACTCACCGGATTCGATCATCACTGACCTCGGTCGTAGCGGTAGCCGACGCCCCACACGGTCGCGACCCTGGCCGGCTTGGCCGGGTCGCGTTCGATCTTCTCGCGCAGCCGTCGCACGTGGACAGTCACCGTGGACTGGTCGCCGAAGTCCCAGCCCCACACCTTCTCCAGCAGGTCGGCGCGGGAGAACGCCACACCGGGGTGGGCGAGGAAAAACGCGAGCAGGTCGAACTCCCGGGTGGTGAGCGGAAGTTCGGCGCCGGCGAGCATCGCCTGGCGGGCGGTCATCTGCAGGCGCAGGTCGCCGTCCACCAGTTCGGCCGCGGGCGGCGCGGGCCGCGGCATGCGGGCGCGGCGCAGAACCGAGGCGACGCGCAGCGCGAGTTCCTTGGGGCTGAAGGGTTTCGTGACGTAGTCGTCGGCGCCGAGCTGGAGCCCGGCGATGCGGTTCTCCTCCTCGCCCAGGGCGGTCAGCATCACGATCGGCACCTGGCTGACCTGCCGCAGCCGGCGGCACACCTCCAGGCCGTTGATGCCCGGCATCATCACGTCGAGCACCACGAGGTCGGGCTCGCGGTCGGCGAACAGCGCCAAGCCCGCGGCACCGTCACCGGCCATGTCGACGGTGAAGCCGGCGACCTCGAGATAACGGCGGACGACGTCGCGCACCGTCTCGTCGTCGTCGACCACGAGAACGCGGCCGGCCTGATCCTCCATGCTCACCTCACCAGTTCGTCAGCAGAATGTGGTTCACCGCGAGCGCGGTCACGGCCTGCCCGGCCAGCCACCAGCGGCGACCGCGGACAGGCAGCAGCGCGGTCATCGGCAGCAGCCACACCGCGAACGGTAGCCAGATCCGCTCGGTCTCGGCTTTGGACAGGCCGGAGAGGTCCGCGAACAGGATGGTGAGCAGCGCCGCGAGGCCGATCAGCAGCAGGGGATCGCGCAGCAGGTCACGGCGGGGTTTGGCCAGGGACGCGCTGGTCACGCCACGGCGGGCGGCGGCCATCACGGCGGGCCCGGCGGCGACGGCGACCGCCGCGAGGTCGGCCCACACCCAGTACGAGTACGGCCGGACTATCGCGACGCCCTGGTAGTAGCGCTCGACCACGAGGTGATAGCCCTCGACCCACCAGAAGCCGGCCAGCGCGAAGACGGCGACCACCGCGAGGGCCCCGACGACGGCCAGTGCGGCCGCCCGCCACTGCCGGCCGACGATCGCGACGGCGAGCGCGATCAGGCCCAGCAGCACCAGGCCGTAGGACAGGAAAATGCCGAAGCCGAGCAGCACCCCGGCACCGAGCGCGACCGGCAGCGCGTAGCCGCGGCGGTGCTCGAAACCCTTGGCGGACAAGGCGAGCAGGGCGATCCCGGTGGCCGTGACGCCCGTGAACATCCCGTCGCCGGAGACGCCGATCCACACCGCGCCGGGCGTGAGGACGGCGAACGGCAGCACAGCCCGCGCGGCGTCCGGCCGGCCCAGTAGCGCGACTGTGGCCGGCACCGCGACCGCGGCCAGTGAGCCGATCAGCACGACGGCCGTCGATGCCCACGCCCCGCCGTGCAGCCCGAGGCGATCGAGCCAGACGAACACGAGCGTGGCGCCCGGCGGGTGCCCGGACACGTGGGTGGTCCAGGAGTTCGGCTGGAAGTCGAGGATCCGGGAGGAGAACTCGTGCAGGAACCGCGGGATGTCGGTAATGCCGGGGACCTCGTGCAGGTACTCCTGCGGCGTAGTCAGACGGTCGGTGAAGCCGCGGGCCCAGCCGTCGACCATCGCGAGGGCGAAGATCCAGGCGAGCGAGGCCGCGTACCCGGCGGCGAGGGCGCGCCGCCAGGACAGGCGCGCCGCCACAGTCGAGCCCCAGAGCACGGTGGCGACGGCGATCAGCACGGCGAACACGGAGCCCGGGCCGACGTGGGGCAGCCAGAGGGCGAACAGCGGCGGGGTCGACGCGTAGATCACCACGCCGGAGTTCGGGCGGTTGTAGTACAACCCGACCGCCGAGGCCGCGGCGACGAGCACCACGGCCAGCCCGACCGCGATCAGGTCGGGGCGCAGGCCGCGGCGGGTGCCGGCGGGGGGTTCGGGCGCGGGCGGCTCGGCGAGCCGAGCGGCAGGAGTCGACTCGCTCATCGTTGGCAGGGTAACGCCGCGAGGCCCGGCGCGCGGGGTCTGGCGGCGAGCCGTGAGAACTCGGTAAGAACTCGTCACTCGTTGGGCTAGCGTCAGGAATCCGTAAGCAGCGTAAGGCTTCTGGACCATCCACTCCGGACTTACGGTACGCCGTGTGACCGATCTTCAGGTAGACGTCGTACTCCCCTGTCTCGACGAGGCGGGCGCCCTGCCGGGTGTGCTGGCCGTGTTGCCGTCCGGGTACCGCGCGATAGTGGTCGACAACGGCTCGGGCGACGGCTCGCCCGAAGTGGCCGCCGGGCTCGGTGCGAAGGTCGTCCACGAGCCGCGGCGCGGCTACGGCGCCGCAGTGCACGCCGGCCTCGAAGCAGCCACCGCCGACATCGTCTGCTTCGCCGACGCGGACGGCTCGCTCGATCTGGCCGACCTGCCGCGGCTGGTGGCCGCCGTTCGCGAAGGCGCCGATCTGGCCGTGGGCCGCCGAGTGCCGACGCACCACGGTGTCTGGCCGTGGCACGCGAGAGCGGGGAACGCGGTGCTGTCGCTGTTGTTGCGCGGCCGTGGGCTGCCGGTGCGCGACATCGCGCCGCTGCGTGCCGTGCGACGGCGGGCGCTGCTCGACCTCGACGTCACTGACCGCGCCTTCGGCTACCCGCTCGAGCTGCTGATCAAGGCGCAGCGAGCGGGCTGGCGGGTGCAGGAGTTCGACGTCAGCTACGGCGAACGGGCGAAGGGCACCAAGTCGAAGGTGTCGGGCTCGCTGCGGGGCACGCTGCGCGCGGTCCGCGACTTCGGAAAGGTGCTGGCCCGATGAGCGCCCGGTTCTGTCTGCTGGTGGTGGCGAAGGCGCCGGTCCCGGGCTTCGCGAAGACGCGCCTGTGCCCACCCGCCACGCCGGAGCAGGCCGCGGAGATCGCGGCGGCGGCGCTGCTCGACACGCTTGATGCCGTGTCCGCCACTCGCGGCGCGGTGCCGGTGGTCGCGATGACCGGCGACCTCGGCGCGGCCACTCGCGGCGCGGAGATCGGCCACGCGCTGCGCGGGACGACCGTGATCGCCCAGCGCGGCTGGGATTTCGGCGCCCGGCTCGCCAACGCACACGCCGACACGGCAGCGATGCACGCAGGCCTGCCCGTGCTGCAGATCGGCATGGACACCCCGCAGGTGACGCCGGACCTGCTGGCGGCGGCCATCAAACCGGTGCTGGACGGTACGCATGAGGCCGTGCTGGGCGGGGCCGAGGACGGCGGCTGGTGGGCGCTGGGGCTCCGCGACCCCCGACGCTCCGAGGTGCTCGTGGACGTGCCGATGTCGCAGGACAACACCGGCGAGCTGACCCGCCGCGCGCTGACTTCCACCGGACCGGAGCCGGGAACGCTGGCCGTACTGTCCGATGTGGACACCATGGCCGACGCCGAGCGGGTCGCGGCGGCGCGGCCGGGCAGCCGGTTCGCCCGCGCGGTCGGGGCCGTCGCGGGGCGGGTGGCCGTCCGATGACCGCGCAACTGGCGCCCGGCCGGGAATTCGACCAGGGCCTGCTCGGCCGGCACTGCTGGCTGGAGCTGACGAACGGCGACCGCATCGAGCTGCCCGTCGACCGTTGGACGGACGGCTGCGAGGCGGGCGACGCCGTGCTGCTCGACGCGTGCACCGGTCCGACGCTGGACATCGGCTGCGGCCCGGGCCGGCTCACCACGGCGCTGGCCGACCGCGGGGTCGCGGCGCTGGGTGTGGACAGCTCGCCGACGGCCGTCCGGCTGACGCACCAGCGTGGTGGCGTGGCGTTGCTGCGCAACGTCTTCGACCGGCTGCCCGGCGAGGGCCGTTGGCACCACGCGCTGCTGGCGGACGGCAACATCGGCATCGGCGGTGACCCCGTCGCGTTGCTGCGCCGGATCGGCGCCCTGCTCACCCCCGGCGGCGACGCGCTGGTCGAACTGGACCCGCCCGGCCACGGCCTGCGTCACGACCACGTCCGGCTCCGCCCGAACCCCGCCGGGACCTGGTTCACCTGGGCCTGGGTCGGCGCGGACGCGATCACGGAGGTCGCCGCCCGGGCCGGCTTCCGGGTGACCTGGACGACGAGCCGTGGCCACCGCTGGTTCGCCAGGCTGGAGCGGACGTGAGCAACGAAGACACCCCGCCACTGCCCGCCCCGCACTCGGCGGAGGATGCTCAGTCGCCCCCGGCGGACGTCGCCGCGACCGAGCCGGAGGACGTCGCGCTGGCGCCGGGTAGCCCATTGGAATCGGCTGGCACGCAAGAACCGGAAACCCTGCCGGAACTGGCTGCCACGCCGGAATCAGCCGCCACGGCGGAGTCTGCAGCGGCTGGGCCGGATGCCACGCCGGAACCGGTAGCCCCGGCGAAGCCAGCTGCCGCGCCGGAATCGAGCGCGGCCCCCGCGTCGGTAGCCGTGCTGGCCAGGCCTCGGGCCGGCCACCGGATCGCCGAGATCCGGGCGCGGCTGGACGAGCGGCTCGAGAAGCTGCCAATCCCCGAAGAGAAGCAGTTCAAGGCCGCGGCGCACAACGAGCGCGTGACGGCGCGGATCGGGATGATGCTGGCCGTCACGTTCACCGTCTGCTTCTTCACCGGCCTGCTCAGCCATCTCATCCAACATCCGCCGGAGTGGTTCTTCTGGCCCAGCCGGCCGATCTGGCTGTACCGGGTGACGCAGGGCGCGCACGTGATCTCGGGCATCGCGTCGATCCCGTTGCTGCTGGCGAAATTGTGGAGCGTGTTCCCGAAGCTGTTCGGCCGGCCCGTTGTCCGGTCGCTGCCACACGCGCTGGAGCGGCTCTCGATCCTGGTGCTGTCCGGGTCCGCGTTTTTCGAGCTGAGCACGGGGCTGCTGAACGTCGCGCAGAACTACCCATGGGGCTTCTACTTCCCGCAGGTGCATTACGCGGTGGCGTGGCTGGCGATCGGGTCGATCCTGGTGCACATCGCCGTGAAACTGCCGGTCGTGCGGCGGGCGCTGACCCGGGAAACCCCAATCCACCCGGAACCGACAGCCCACCCAGAACCCACCGCCAGCCCGGGACCCGCCACCAGTCCGGCCCACCCGGACGGCTTATCCCGCCGTGGTTTCCTGCGCACCACCTGGATCGCGACCGGGGTGGCCGTGATCGCGACGGCGGGCGCCACCGTTCCGTTGCTGCGCAACGTCTCCGGCCTCTCCTGGAGGACGGGCAAGGGCACGCAGGGCCTCCCGGTGAACCGCACCGCCGTGGCGGCCGGCGTCACGCAGACGGCGCGGGACCCGTCGTGGCGGCTGTCCTTCGTCACGCCCGCGGGCACGACGAAGTTCTCCCTCGACGAGCTGCGCGCGCTGCCGCAGACGACCGTCGAGCTGCCGATCGCCTGTGTCGAAGGGTGGAGCCAGTCCGCGGTCTGGCGGGGCATCACCATGCCCTCGCTGCTGCGGGCCGTGGGCAGCCGGCCGGGAGTGGACCTGCGGGTGTCCTCACTCGAGAAGGCCGGGATCTACCGGGTCACCACGCTTCCCGGCGAGCACACCGGTGACGAAGACACGCTGCTGGCCCTGGAGCTGAACGGCGAGGTGCTCGACATCGACCACGGGTTCCCGTGCCGGATCATGGCGCCGAGCCGTCCCGGGGTGCTGCAGACCAAGTGGGTCTCGATGCTGGAGGTGCTGTGAAGGCGATCCGGATCCTGCTCGCCCTGTGCGGGCTCGCCGCTCTGGGCTTCGGGGTGTCGCTGTTCCTGGACTACGCGCTGCCGCTGCGGCCGGACGTCATCAAGACGCTCGTCTGGCTCGTCGGGGCACCGGTGGTCCACGACGCCGTGATCGCGCCGGTGGTCGGCGTCGGCGGGCTGCTGCTCAGCCGCGTCGTGCCCGTCGCGTGGAAGGTTCCCGTGATGGCCGGGGCGGTGCTGACGGCCATCCTCACCATCCTCGCCTTCCCGCTGCTCTGGCGGACCTACGGTGCGGCGCCGGAACCCGGCCTGCACGACGGGAACACCTGGCTGGGCCTGCTCGTCACGCTCGCGGTGGTCTGGGCCCTCGTGGTGCTGACCGGCGTCGTCCGCACGGTCCTCGGCAGCGGGAGGAAAACCCGGAGGCCTCCCCGTACCGCCTCCGACTCGGTACGGAAAGGCCTCCGTGGGGCGTGAGGTGCCCACGCACCACCAGCCCCAAACAGGAAATGCTCACAAATCTTCGGGCCCCGGCGAAACCACTGGTCAAGGACTTCGCCGGGGCAGAAAAACGGCCACGCGCGACCGGCATGAGTGCCCGGTCGCGCGTGGCCTACAAGGTCCGGCCCCTGCCCAGGGGGTCGAGCCGTGGCTGGTCTCGGCCGCGCCTTGGCGGCCGAGCGATCAGTTGGACGGCACGGGCTGGCCGCCCAGGGTCACCGGCACCGTCCGGCCGTCGGAGAGGGTGAAGGTCACCTTCTCGTCCGGTGCGCGGGTGCGGATGGCCGCGATGAGCGTGTTGGCGCTGTCGATGGCGCGGTCCTCGATCTTGGTGACCACGTCACCGGACTTGAGGCCGGCCTTCTCGGCGGGGCTGCCCGGGGTGATGTCGCCCAGCTGGGCGCCGCCGTTCTGCGCGTCCTGCACCTTGGCGCCGATGTAGGTCTGGGTCGCGTGGCCGGTCTTGATGATGTCGTCGGCGGTGCGGCGGGCCTGGTCGATCGGGATGGCGAAGCCGATGCCGACGTTGCCGCCCTGCGAGCTGCCGCCCTGGCCGCCCTGCCCGGACTGCGGGCTGTAGATCGCCGAGTTGATGCCGATGACCTGGCCGCTCATGTTCGCCAGCGGGCCGCCGGAGTTGCCCGGGTTGATCGCCGCGTCGGTCTGGACGGCGTCCATCACCGTGGTCTGGTCGGTCTCGTCGCCGCCCGCCTGCACCGGCCGGTGCAGTGAGCTGACGATGCCGGACGTGACGGTGCCGGCCAGCTCGAACGGCGAGCCGATGGCCACCACGGGCTGGCCGACCTTGAGGTCGTCGGAGCGGCCGAGCTCGACCGGGGTGAGCCCGTTGACACCGCTGACCTTCACCACGGCGATGTCCGTGGTCGGGTCGCGGCCCACCACCTGCGCGGTGGCCTTCTTGCCGTCCTGGAACACGGCCTGGATCTGGCCGCCGTTCGCGGCGACCTCGACCACGTGGTTGTTGGTGAGGATGTAGCCGTCGGTGCTGAGGATGAAGCCGGAGCCCTCACCCGAGGCCGTGCGGCCGGAGACCTGCAGCTCGACCACGCTCGGCGACAGCTTCTGCGCCACCGATTCGATCGAGCCGGCCGGCGCGTTTCCGGTCTGCTGGGCCGGTTTCGGCTGGTCGAGCGCGTTCACCGTGGGGCCGGACGAGCCGCCCGTCAGATACCCGACGGTGCCGCCCGCCACGCCGCCGATCACCAGCGCGATCGCGGCGACGCTGGCCAGCAGCTTGCCGGCGCCGGACTTCTTGGGCTGCGCCGGCGCAGCGCTGTAGATCGAGGTGTTCGGCGGCTGCGCGCCCGAAGCCACGTACGGGTTCGTGGGCTGCGCGGTGCCACCGGTGGGCGGGTACGGGTTGTACTGCGCTTGGGTCTGCCCGGTCTGGGGCTGGCCCGGCTGGGCTTGGGTCTGGCCGGTTGGGACCTGAGGCTGGCCCGGCTGGGCCGGCGGACCGCTCTGCGCGCCCTGGGGCGACCACGGGCTCGGCGCGCCGTACACCGCGTCACCGCTGGTGGGCGCGTGGTACGTCGGCTCGGCCGGAGCCTGGTACGGGGTCGGTTCGCCGAAGGAGGCCTGCTCGCCCGAAGCGGGCTGAGCGCCGGGGGACTGGCTCCAGGCCGCCTGGCCCTCGGTGCCCGGCTGGGCACCCGGGTTCTGGCGACCCGCCGCGGAGTCCTGCGCGTGGGGGTCGTTCTCGGTCATGTCCTCACCTAAGCGGGTGGGCCTGAGAGGTTCCTGAGCCGAACCTGTGTTTCGGAGATGAGTCTGCCACCTCCGCGCCCGATCAGCCCGCCGCGCGCAGCCGTTCCGCGATCTGTTCCGGCGTCGCGTCGTTGATCCACACGGCCATGCCCGACTCCGAGCCGGCCAGGTACTTCAGCTTGTCCTTCGAGCGCAGCACGGAGAACAGCTCGAGGTGCAGCCAGCCCAGGTCACGGTCGCGGTGCACCGGCGCCTGGTGCCAGCCCGCGATGTAGGGCAGCGGGCGGTCGTAGAGGGCGTCGCAGCGGCGGAGGACGTCGAGGTACACGCGGGAAAAGTCGTCGCGCTCCTCGGCGGTGAGCGACGGGATGTCCGGCACCTGCCGGTGCGCCACGATCTGGATGTGCACCGGCCAGCGCGCGGCGGGCGGCACGAACGCGGTCCAGTGCTCGCCGGAGGCGATCACGCGGGCGCCCGACTTCTGCTCCGCCGCCAGCACGTCGCCCATCACCGGGCGGCCGTGCTCCTGCGCGTACGCGCGCGCGACGTCCAGCATCCGCTCGGTCTTCGGCGTGACGAACGGGTAGCCGTAGATCTGGCCGTGCGGGTGGGAGAGCGTCACGCCGATCTCCTCGCCGCGGTTCTCGAACGGGAAGACCTGCTCGACGCCCGGCGTCTCGGCCAGCGCCGCGGTGCGGTCGGCCCACGCGTCGACGACCAGGCGCACCTGCTCGGGGCTCAGCTTGGAGAACGCGCCGTCGTGGTTGCTGGTGAAGCAGACGACCTCGCAGCGGCCGCGGCCGGGCGCGGTCGGCACCAGGCCCAGACCATCCACACTGGACGGATCGCCGGAGACGTTCTGGGAGAACGAGGGGAAGCGGTTCTCGAAGACGACCACGTCGTAGTCGGCCTCGGGGACCTCGCTCGGCTTGCCGGGCCGCGTCGGGCACAGCGGGCAGAGGTCGGCGGGCGGCTTGTACGTGCGGGTCTGCCGGTGCGCCGCCATCGCGACCCACTCGCGGGTCAGCGGGTCGAGGCGGATCTCCGACGCGGCGGCCACCGGCGGGAGGTCCCGGGTGTCCTCGGCGACGCGCTCGGGCGTGCCGGGCCGGTCGAAGTAGATGATCTCCCTGCCGTCGGCCAGGTGCCGCAAAGTGCGCTTCACGCTTCTTCAGCCTCGAGATTCTCCGCCGTCTCGGCGATCATGACTTCTCCTGCGCTTTCGGCGAGGATCTCCCTCGCGGAGTCGGAAAGGCCGTCGTCGGTGACCACCACGTGCGCCTCGTCGAGGTCGGCGATGGTCGAGATGCCGACGGTGCCCCACTTCGTGTGGTCGGCGAGCACCACGAGCTTGCGGCCCGCTTCGACGAGCGCGCGGTCGGTCTCGCTCTCGGTGAGGTTCGGCGTGGTGAAGCCCGCGCCCTCGGCCATGCCGTGCACGCCGAGGAAGACCAGGTCGAGGTGCAGCGAGCGCAGGCTGTGCACGGCGACGGGGCCGACGAGCGCGTCCGACGGCGTCCGCACACCGCCGGTGAGCACCACGGTGCGCTCGGGCTGGGTCGACGCGCGCAGCACGTCGGCGACCTGGATCGAGTTCGTGACGATGGTGAGGCCCGGGATGGCGTCGAGCGCGCGGGCGAGCGTCCACGTGGTGGTGCCGGCGGAGATGCCGATCGCGGTGCCGGGCTTGACCAGGCCGGCGGCGACCGCGGCGATGGCCTCCTTCTGCGCGCGCTGGCGCACGGACTTCGCCTCGAAACCGGGCTCGTCGGTGCTCTTGCCGACCACGGAGGTCGCGCCGCCGTAGACCTTCTCGACGAGTCCCCGGCCGGCGAGCACGTCGAGGTCGCGGCGCACCGTCATGTCGGACACGCCCAGCCTCGTCACGAGGTCACTGACCCGGACCGCGCCGGTCCGGCGTGCCTCTTCGAGGATCACCGCCTGTCGCTGCCGCGCAAGCACCGCCACTCCCCAAACCAAAGCGCCAATGTAAAGCGCCAACCGAAACCATCAACTACACAAAATCCTACACGATTCAACATGCCCTGCACGGGGAGCGCCACTCGCACGGCGTCCCCCGTGCGGGCGAGGTGCGCGGGCTCCCGACGGGCCCAGGGCGCGAGCAGCCCGATACATAGGACGCCGCCCGGAGCCGATGGTTCCGGGCGGCGTCCGCGGCAGTTCTCCCCAAGCGGGGCGCGGTGCTGGACTCAGCCGGGCGCGCCCGGGAGCCGGATGGTGAGCAGGGCCCCGCCTTCCGGGGCGCGCATCGCGTAAACCGTGCCGCCGTGGCGTTCGGCGGCGTGTTTGACGATCGCCAGCCCCAGGCCGGAGCCGGGCAGCGTGCGGGCCTCCGACGAGCGGTAGAACCGGTCGAACACCTTGGGCAGGTCCTCGTCGGCGATGCCAGGGCCGGCGTCGGCGACCTCGACCACCGCCGTGCCGTCGCCCAGCGCACGCAGCGAAACCCGCACGAGCGAGCCCGGCGGCGAGAACTTGACGGCGTTGTCCAGCAGGTTGAGCACCGCGCGTTCCAGCCCGCTGTTATCGCCGGTGAGCACCCACGGCTCCAGCCGCACGTCGAACTCGATCTCGCCGGCGCGGCGGCGGGCGCGATCCAGCGCACGCTCGACGACCTCGACCAGCTCGACGCGTTCGGTGTGCTCGCGCGGCTCGTCCTGCCGGGCCAGCTCCACGAGGTCGCCGATGAGCTGCGTGAGCTCGTCGATCTGCCCGCGGATGTCGGCCTCGATGTCGGTGCGGTCCTCCTCCGGCAGCGTGCGCGCGCCCGGCCGGCTGGCCGAGAGCAGCAGTTCCAGGTTGGTGCGCAAGGAAGTCAGCGGGGTGCGCAGCTCGTGCCCGGCGTCGGCGACGAGCTGGCGCTGCCGTTCCTGCGAGTCGGCGACCGTGCCGAGCATCGTGTTGAAGCTCTGCGTGAGCCGGGCCAGCTCGTCGTCGCCGCTGACCGGGATGGGACGCAGGTCGCCGGTGGCGGCGACGCGCTCGGTGGCCGACGTCAGCCGGTCCACCGGCCGCAGACCGGCGCGCGCGACGGCTGTGCCCGCGCCCGCGGCCACCACGATCCCGGCGCCGCCCACGAGGAACAGCACCACGGCCAGCTCGTTCAGCGTCCGCTTGGTCGGCTCCATGGACTGCGCGAGCACCATGGCCTCGCCGTGCCCGGACGGGAGCGCGACCACCCGCGTGTCCGTCGCGACGTCCGTGCGCAGCGACTGCGGCGACTGCCCCGCGGCCACGGCCAGCTCGGGCGACCCGTACGGCGGCGGCGAGCCGGCCTGCGGGTACGTCAGCTCGTTCGTCAACGCGTTCAGCTGGCCGATCTGCAGGTCCGCGCTCGCCAGGAAAGCGCCGGGGACCTGCTTCAGCTGCGCCTGCACCGGCGGTGAGTCGACCGCAGCCTGCGCGCGGGCCAGCAGGTTGTCGTCGAGCTGCTGGTAGAGGTTGCTGGAGACGATCATGTACGCGCCGAGCGAGACCAGCGCGACGGCGCCGGCCACGCAGGCCGCGGCCAGCAGCGTCACCCGGCCGCGCAGCGAGAACCGGCGGGTGCTCCAGCGGTCGCCGCGCGGGTCGCTGACGTCGACCACCGGAACGGCGCCGGTCACGGCGGGGTCTCGCGCAGGACGTACCCCACTCCCCGCACCGTGTGGATCAGCCTCGGCTCCCCGTCCGCCTCCGTCTTGCGGCGCAAGTAACCGACGTAGACCTCCAGCGCGTTGCCCGACGTCGGGAAGTCGTAACCCCATACTTCCTCCAGAATCCTTCCCCGCGTCAGCACGTGCTTGGGGTACGAGAGAAACAGTTCGAGCAGCGCGAACTCGGTCCGGGTGAGGCTGATCTCGCGGCCGCCGCGGCGGACCTCGCGGGTGCCCGGGTCCAGCGTCAGGTCGGCGAACGACAGCACCTCCGACGTCTCGCCCGGCTCGTTGTCCGGAACGGCGCGGCGCAGCAGCGCTCGCAGCCGGGCCAGCAACTCCTCCAGTGCGAACGGCTTGGGCAGGTAGTCGTCGGCGCCGGCGTCGAGGCCGGAGACCCGGTCGGAGACGGTGTCGCGGGCGGTCAGCACGAGGATCGGCAGGTCGTCGCCGGTGCTGCGCAGGCGGCGCGCCACCTCGAGCCCGTCGAGGCGCGGCATCATCACGTCGAGCACCATCGCGTCCGGCCGGTTCGCGATGATCGCTTCCAGGGCCTGCGCACCGTCACTGGCGAGTTCTACCTGGTAGCCGTTGAACTCCAGGGATCGCCTGAGCGATTCACGGACGGCGCGGTCGTCGTCCACCACAAGGATGCGCATGGCGTCAGTCTTACGCAGCGTGCTGAGACTCGCCTAAGAACACACTCAGAACACACAAAGGATTAGTCACGTTCCGGTTCCGGACCGGGCGGCCGGGCCACCGGCGCGTTCCAGTGCCGCCACAGCGCGAGCATGCGGACGGCGACCACGGCGGCGGCCGCCACGATCGTGACGGGCCCGGCCGGCAGTCGCAGAGCGTGGCCGATGCCGACCAGCACCGCTCCGGCCAGCGCGGCGACCGCGTAGATCTCCTTGCGCAGGACCAGCGGGATCTCGCGCAGCAGCAGGTCACGCACGGCGCCGCCGCCGATGCCGTTGGTCATGCCGATCAGGCACGCGGCGTACACGGTGGCGCCGGAGTTGAGCGCGATCGTCGTTCCGCTGGTGGCGACGACGCCCAGCCCCAGCGCGTCGGCGAGCAGCACGGCGCGCCGCAGCCGCGCGACCTGCGGGTGGAACGCGAACACGACCAGCGCCGTGGCCGCGCACACGGCGAGGTACGGCCAGTTGCGCAGCGTGGTCGGCGGGTGGATGCCCAGCAGCACGTCGCGGATGACGCCGCCGCCGAGGGCCGTGGTGAGGCCGACGACGACCACGCCGAACACGTCGAGCCGCGCCCGCACCGCGGCGAGCGCTCCCGACGCCGCGAACGCCACGAGCCCCAGGAACTCGAGCGCGGTGAGCGCCATCTACTGGTCGAGCAGCCCGCCGCGGTAGGCCAGGAGCGCGGCCTGCACGCGGTTGGCGGCGCCGATCTTGGAGAGCACGGCGGAGACGTATCCCTTGACCGTGGCCTCCGAGAGGTGCAGCCGCCCGCCGATCTCCGCGTTGGACAGCCCCTGCCCGATCAGCGCGACGACCTCCCGCTCGCGTTCCGAAAGGGAGGCGAGCAGCTTGCGCGCCGGCTGGGCGGCGCGCTGCTCGTCGCGGTGGGTCTGCACCATCCGCGCGGCCACCCCGGGATCGAGGACGGCACCGCCTTTGGCCAGGTCACGCACGGCGCGCAGCAACGCGGCGGGGTCGATGTCCTTCAGCAGGAAGCCGTTGGCGCCGAGCCGCAGCGCGAGGCTGACGTACTCGTCGATGTCGAAGGTGGTCAGCATCGCGACGGTGGGCGGGTCGGGCAGCGCGAGGATGGCCCGCAGCGCCCGGATGCCGTCGTCGGGGGCCCGCATCTTGATGTCCAGCAGAGCCACGTCCGGGTGATACCGACGGGCGACCTCCACCGCGGATCTGCCGTCGCTCGCCTCACCCACGATCTCGATGTCCGCAGCTCCGGACATCATGGCGCGCAGCCCCGAACGAACCAGTTCCTCGTCGTCGGCGAACATGAGCTTGATCAACGAAGCCCTCCGGCAGCCGGTGGTGGAGGCGGCTCCCCGCATCCCGTTAAGGAAGATTACCTACTGTTGTTCAGGGATTCGAAACCAGACACGACCAGGTGATGGGGCTGGTCCGCATGGGCGCCCGTGTGGCCAGGTCCAGCCCGCCGAGGGTCACCCACATGGGCGACTACTTGGGTCGCGTGCCCTCCTGCCCCACGCCGGCGCCGCACCCGGTAGTCTTCGGGTGGCTACACATGCCCTCGTAGCTCAGGGGATAGAGCACCGCTCTCCTAAAGCGGGTGTCGCAAGTTCGAATCTTGCCGGGGGCACCAGGTCAGGATCGCCTTGACGACGACTGGCGGCGGCTTCCAGCCAGTTCGTGACCCCATTGCTGACCCGAAGCCGCCGTGCCGGAACTACTGCCGTGGCAACGCGGCCAGGAAGCGGCTTGGTGTGCCGTACCAGAAAATCGCCAGCTGATCACGGGCACGAGTGGCTGCAACGAACAGTAGCGAACGATCCCGCTGGAGCTGACGCCGGAACCGGGTCGGATCCTCGGCACGCATCCGGTCAATGCTCGATCGCGGGATCAGCCCCTCGGAGGCTCCCGCGATGATGATCCGTTGGAACTCGAGGCCCTTGAATCGATGCATCGTGCCGATCGAGACCCCGTCGGTTCCCTTCGGACCGTCCGGAGTCAGCTCGATCGTCGGCTGCCCTGCCTCCGCCAGCATTTTCGATATCCGAGTAACGAGATCCCTGGTCGGCACGCACACCGCCAGTCCTTCTGTCCCGCCGGCTGCGGACCACTCGGCCACTTGTTCGACCACCGCATCGAGCTCATCGGCCAAGGTCGCGAATCCCTGAAACGACGGGTTGGGGCCCCTGAGCACCGACCGGTATCCTTCGAGCCCATCGATGCCACCGTCGAGGTCGTCGTAACTCTGACCATCCATGATCGTCATCGCTGAGGCGAGAATCTGCCGGCTGGTTCGATAGTTCAGCGTCAGCTTGGAGGACCGGCCGCGGATGTTGACGCCGAGGCTGCCGAGGCTCACAACGCTGTCGTAGATTCGCTGATGGGTGTCCCCGGCACAGAAGATGTCATTCCGGTCGTCCGCAACCATCGCCCGCAGCATCTTCCAGTGCGCACCATGGAGGTCCTGCGCTTCGTCGACCACGACATGGCGGTAACGGAAGCTACTGCCGCCGCCGGGACTGTCACCTGCACGGGTCCGGGCCGCCCGTTCGGCTTCCAGACGCGCCGCGTACGCCGCGATCGCATTGTGGGTCGTCCAGTTCCGGTCGTCGAGCCGTTTTTCGAACTGCTCGGCAAGCTGCCAGACGTTCTTGCGGTCAGTTCGGGTGAGCCTGCGTCCTCGACCGGCCCGCCTGGCCTGCGCGTACTCGCCGAAGGAATTCAACGCCTGCCCAAGGATTACCTGCGACCATTCCTCGGCCAGGAAGTCGGCATCCCACGCCGTAGTACCTGTCTCGAATACCAAGGACTGCCATTCGGCGACAGCTTGCTGGTCGGTGATGATGTCCTGCCTGGCGAACGCGTCCGAGGAATCGACGACCCGCCGTGCCAGCTTACTGATGTTGACCACATCGACGCGTCGCTCGATTTCGGGCCCGCCCAGGTCGACCAGCTTGGCCCGCAGGTCGGCGGCCAGATTCCGGGTGAACGTGGTGAGCAGGATGGGCCGGTCGTCACCCGGTGGGAGCTGAGCGGCCAAGTGAGCTACCCGGTGCAATGCGACAACGGTCTTCCCAGTGCCGGGGCCGCCGGTGACCCGCGCCGGACCGCTGTAGTCCCGCGTCACCAGCTTCCGCTGGGTGGGATGCAAGAAGATCTTCCAGTGCGGGAAGTCCCCCTGCAAAGCGGTCTCGATGGCCTTGTCGTCAGTCGTCACCTGAGTGGCCGGCCGATCGAGTGCGGCGGCGAAGTCGTCAAGGTCGACTGCGTCGGTGACCGCCAGCGAGGCCACCACGTGCTGCCGGACGTCGTCAATCGACATTCCGTCGTACAACGCGAGCAGGATTTCACCGGTCAGGCGCGGCGCGTACTCGACCAACCCGAGCAGTTCCTCCTCGGTGGTCAGCTTGGCCACGATGGGCACGAGTGCCTCGGCGACGCCGAGTTCGACCAGCTCATCCCGAATGTGACCAGCGAACAGCGGACGTTCCGCGGTCAGCTGGGGAACCTTTGCCCGCTGGGCACCAATGCTGCTCTCGACCGCGACTATGTCCACGAACTCGATACCACCGGTGACCGGGTTGACGCTGTAGGCGAACTCGCTGGCAAGCCGTTCCAGCGTCTCCAGGTCGTCGTAGGACTCACTGCGGTGTGCCACCGTCAGCAGCAGCCATTCGCTGTCCCGGACGTGGCTGAGAATCGCCCGATAGTCCTTGGTGACCCTGGCCGAGAACAACGGCGATCCGGAAAGCCTCTTGAGCCGCAGACCGTGCCCGGTCGGATCACGCCGGAACTTCTTGAGGAAATCGTAGATCGCGCCCTTGGCGGACCGATCCATGTCCTTCTCGATCGCCTTGTCGGCCTTGTCCAGCATCCTCAAAGTTACCGTGACCGGCTGACCATTCATGATCGCACTCCCGAACCCTCGCTGCCACCGTCCACATCAGATCTTCCAAGCAGGTCGATCAGTCCTTCCGACGACCAGTCCCGCGCGAGTCTGGCGTCCCATCCAGCCTCGGCATACGCCGCATCCCGCCGGCGCGCCTCATCTTCACTGACGGCAGCGACGAGCACCGCGACTTTCCGGCCCGGCCAGGCGAGTTCCGCGATCCACCCGGCCGAGCCGAGTTCGTAACCCACCTCCGGACCAGGCAAGTCGTTCTCGGCGAGCAGCCTGGCCAGGTCGTGCAGCTCGGCGTCAGCCGGATCGAGGTCGGCCAGCACGCCTCGCCACCAGATGTCGATGTGGGGATCGTATTCGGCTTTCGGGACGGGATCCTCGTCTCGCAGGGCGGCGTAGGCACCCGTCCCGTCACTGATCGCCAGCGCGTCGGGGCACGCCAGTGCCACGTCGCCTGCCGCCAGCTGGATCCCGTCCCCGCGGCCTGCGTTGAGGAACTGGAGGAGGTCTCCCCAGCGCAGCCAAGTCTTCCACCGGGCCTTGTGCTCGACGGCCCCGACACTGCGCGTGTCGTCGGCCAATACGGCGAATCCGCTGAACACCGCGGCCGGTCCCCTCCGGTCGACTGCGAGGACAAGACGTCCACCGTAGGAGTCCGCGTGCCGAACGATCGTGATGCCACCGTCCGCCGGCGGGGGCATTGGCTTTCCGGCCAGAGCGGCGGTTATCCGTTCGTCGGCTCCGGCCGAGTTCGTCGTGACGATCTCACGTCCCGAGGGCTCATGAGCGAGCAGGCCCGCCAGGGCCGCTTCGGCCAGCTGCCGCCAGCCGTGGGGATCGGGCTCGGAAAGGAAGGCCAGCAAGGACCACATCGGGTTGGCCCACACCCATTCATCCAGTTCGGTGCCACGGCCTCCGGCCCGCTGATAGTGGCTCCTGGCCGTCTGCTGCGCGGTCGCGAGGTAGGGCTGCCATCGCTGTTGATCGTCACGACCCCAGCTCGCGACGTCGTCCCAGGTCAGCTGGAACACGAACATACCGTCGGAGCGTAACCGCATCCGCTTCTCGGCATCGGTCGCGATCAGATTGTGTTCGGCGCTCGCGTGCCAGCGAAATCCATCGAGGTATACCGCGACCTTCATGGGCGCATCGTCGAGTCGGGTGAACATGACATCGGGAACCTGATCGCGCAAGTTCTTGTGCAGCTCGACCTGCCAGTGCATGACCTTTGTGCTCGCAGGTGTGGCGATACGCAGATCGAGCAGCTCCTTCCCGTCGACCGAGACCCGACTTGAGATCGTGCCGGGGCTCGTCGGCTTGGCGCACCAAGAGGTCAGCACATCGAGGAACTGGGCTTCCAGTTCACTCTCCACCTGATCCACGAGCGGGACCTCGGCGACGGTCGGTATCTCATCGGTGCGGAAACCGCCCTCGCCGAGGAGTTCGCCGATCATGTCGAGCGCTTCCCTGGCATCGACGAACGGGTGGTCTTCGTCGGGCACCCGGCTCAGCAGGCACCGATGACACGCGCGCTTTCCCTCGTCCCGGCACGGACACGACTCGATGATCTCACGCGCGGAGCGAAGAACACCGGCGAACGCGTCCGCCTTGGACAGCCGGTGGAGATACCCGGTGCCGCCCGGAAGCCGGTCGTACAGCACGAGGAAACGGCGGCGTTCGCCGGTTTCCTGATCCGGCATCGAGGCCGGCGTGATGCGCAGATGCTCAGGCTCACCACGGTAGTGCGCGGCGATTCCGGCGAGCAGCGCCGCGGTGAACGACGCTCGCCGTTCGTCCACCCCGGTCGTCACGGCCGGCAAAAGGATCCGGATGGCTTCGGTGGTCAGATCGTGCACGAGCACGACTCGTTCGTCACCGCCGGACTCCGGCGCGCGCCGACGCGGGCACCACGGGCGGTGCGGGTTGTTCGCGATGGAGGTCCCGCCGTTCTGCCCCGTGCGCATCTGCACCGGTGCACCGGGATCGTCAGCGCTCGCGTAGCCGCATTTGTCGCACACGCCGAACCCGGTGACCCTGACCTGTTCGCCCGCGACAGTCCCCGACGGGAGCACGTCGAAGCGCTTACGGCCCAGGTTGAACCGCCGGATGCTCGCTTTACGCGCGTAGTCGACGCCGAACGCCATGCCCGGGCGCCGCCATGACCCCGCAGCGATGTCCTTGGGCTCGATGTCGACCGTCGTCGCGACCTCGTAGTACATCCGGTCGCGGTCGTCGGCGTCGTCGCTGACCCGGACGTTGTCACGGCGGTCTCGGGCAGTGACCCGACGCGGTGCGAGAACCTTCTGCAGGCAGCCCGCGTCCGCGATGGCGGGGCTCTGGCACCGATCGCACGCCGATGTGTCCTCGCGAGCGCCCAGTGTGCGCACGTACCCGCAGTCCGGGCACAGCCGCCAGGACTGCCACTGCTCGCGCCCCGGCGCGCCCAGGTCCAAGCCGGTGATGTGGTGTTTGTACCCGTTGACGTAGAACGTGTTTCCCGGCGCCAGCTCGGTCAGCGCCAGATGGCTGGGACGTGCGTACTCGCGAACGTCGGCGGCGTGCCGCACCTGGCCGTTCGCCTCGGTCTCCTGCCAGTACAGCGTGCCTTCCAGCTCGACCGGATCGTCGACGAGCGCGTAGTTGGGCAACATGCCCAGCTCGACCAGGATCTCCTGGGCACCCTTGCGCCGCTGGAGTGCGGTGATCCGCCGGACGATCTCCCGGCGCTCATGTTCCAGCTCGCCCGCGAGCTGGGCGTGCTCGGAGTCGCCTTTGGTCAGCCCCTCGCGAGCGACTTCGATGGCAGCCCGCCTGGCCTGCAGATCGTCGAGCTTGGCCTGGAACACGGCGGCGACCTCGGCGGCCCGCACCCGGATGCCGCTGACGGCGAATTCCCGCAGGGCAGCGTGTGCCGGTCCGGCGGCATCGTCGCCGGGTTCGGGCGGGAACAGCGCGAGGAAGGATTCGACGAGTTCACGGCCGTGCGCGAGGGCCGAGGCGGTGAAATCGCTCAGCCAGCCGGACTCGCCGAACAACAGGGACGCCTGGCCGGGCAAGGGCAGCACCCTCGGCAGCGATCCTCGCGCGGCCAGATCCACCAGGTGCGCGACGTACTGCCGCTTCAGGATCTCGACCGCCGACAGGTAGCACCCCGGCGGAGCGATGCGACCCGCGATCATCTCCAGTGGGTCGGCGAGGTAATAGAGCTCGCGCGGCCTGCGGCCGACGAACGAAAGCATCAGGGCGTTGCCGGTGGCGCGCCCGGCGCGCCCGACTCGTTGCACGTAGTTGGCCGGCCTGCTGGGAACCGAGGCGAGCAGGACAGTCGACAGGTCACCGATGTCGATACCGAGTTCGAGGGTCGGAGTCGCGGAGAGCACGTTGGGGTCGGTGTGCTTCAGCCGGTCCCGGAAGCCCTTCTCGACGCGCTCGCGCTGCTGACGTTTGAGCACACCGGTGTGCTCGGCGGCCACCACCTGATACGGCTCCGCGCTGCGGTACAGCTGGCGGTAGTAATCGAAGCGGAAGTCCCGACCTGCTCCGGCTCGGGCCGGCGGATGCAAGACGCCGGTACACCTGAACCGCGGACAGGGCTTGCCAGTCCAGACGTGCTCGTAGCCAGGGAACAGCGGCTGATGCCGTCCACAGGCGTCACACACCACGCTCGACTGTTCGAGCTCATCGTCACCCAGTAGCCGGATCCGGACGTGGCCGGGCAGAAACCCGTAGACCGCGCTGTCGCCCTGCGCGGAGTGCCGAGCCAGCACCCCGACATCGGCCAGCGCCGGCAGCAGGTGCGTGAGATAGGTCCCGGCCTGCGCCTTCGGCAGCCCAAGGCAACGCGATGCCCAGCCGGCGAACCAGCCTCCTGCCGCGCCTGCGTCGTCGAACAGGCTGCCCTTCTTCCGGCCGCCCAATAGGAAAACGGGAGCCGAGACGCCCTTGGGGAAGGCGGGCATCCCCACCGGACGGCCACCCCAGATCAGCCACCGGCGCATGCCTGCTTGATCGACGTACGGCTCCAGCCAGTGGTGCTTGATCGCGCCCGAAGTCCGCATCCGCTGGGTCATGCCGTACAAGAAGGTCAGGTAGTCGTCGAGGCCGGGCAGCGCGCCGCCGATCGTCAGGTCACCGCCGAGCTGCTGGTGAACGTCGCGGGCGACGGCCGTGGCCTGGCCGGGGTCCTCGATCTCGACGTGGATCGCCGCCGTGCGAGTCAGTTCGATCGTGCGGCCCTGGCGAGAACGCACTCCGAACTCACAAATCGCGGCGAACGCGAGCCGCTCGGCCACCAGATTCCACGTCTGCCGATTCGCCACGCCACCGGACAGCAGCTCGAAAACTCCGGGCATTTCACGCACGTCGGGGGGAACCACAGCGGCTCGGGTGGTCGAATCGGTCGCGGCCGCGACAACATCGGCGATTAGGTCGTTGAGGGCGACGGCCCTCCCCTCGATCAGCTTACTGGTCAGCAGCACGCGAAGGGAGAACGTGTAAGCCCGGTCGGCCACGAACCCGGCCCGGTGCGCCGCGTCCTGCACCGAGTCCGAGAAGATCAGGGCCTTGCGTTCGCGCAGCTCCAGTTCGTTCGAGGTGAACAGGTCCGTGACCGCGACCGAGACCAGCGAGGCAAGGCCGGAACCGAGGAACCGGATCCCGTTGTCCAGTCCGCATCCCGGGCACCAGTCCCGGCCCGCGGCGTCGTCGGCCGCCTTGTCGTTGCGCAGGTCGCCGAGCACGAAAACACCGTCGACGGCGCCCGGGCCGACGTCGGACTGGCTGAGCGGGCGAACTCCCGATCCGCCGGATTCGAGCACCAGCAGCGGGATGTCCGCACCGGCCACCCGCTGCTCGGCCTCCGCGGCTGACGCGTGAATGAGCGCGCGGCGGCGGCGGCGGTCGTCGGTGAAGGCAGCGCGGTAAATCCGGTCCGGCTCGGTGATCAGCTCGGTCGGGTTGCTCTCGGGCGAGAGTGCCATCCACCCGGACCGTCCACAATGGCGGCAGTACACAGCGGGCAAGTAGGCGCTCGGTAGCTCGACTCGCACGGTTTGGACGTCGTCTCCGACCGAGGCATCGACGATGGTGTGGCCACCGGGGTCGTGCTGGTTCGTTTCGCCGAACCAGTGGAACCCGGGGCCGGCGGTGATCCGCCGCATCAGCCGGCTGACCGACCGGACCCAAAGGTGCGCTTCGACATGCAGCAACGGCCGGTCCGCCCCGCGCGGATCGCGTGCGTGCGACAACAGGCCGATGAAACGCGAAAGTGCTGCTGCCGCGGCTTTCGGGTGCGTACGGGTCTCGGTGCCCCATGCGTAGGGACCATGCTTCGGCAGCCCGGCCAGTACGGTGTCCACAGTGGCCGGTCCTTCGGCAAGCACCTGCAAGACAGCGTAGGTGAGAATGTGCTGCTTGAGTTTGCGGCCCAGCACTGCCGGGTCGGTGATCTCCTCGCCGAGGACAATTTCCGTGATCTTGCCGATCGCATCCGGATCGCGCGCGGGGTCGGGCGCACCCGCCAGCTCACGCGGGCTCGGCACGGGAAGCGTCACGTCGATGTCGTCCATGAACTCGTCGACAGCGAGCCGGTCCTCACCCACGATGCTCGACTCGGCGAAAGGCGTTCCGAAGACCCGGCCGGCGACGTCGAGCAGTTCGGCTCGGGTCTCGGCATCAGCGCCGTCACCGCCGACAGTGGCCGACGTCGCCACCGGGCAGATGTCGCCGAGCGGAGCGTCCGGCCTGCTGGCGCCGGTCGCGGAAGCGAGCCTGCGCAACAACATCGCGACATCGGTTCCCTGAGCACCGTCGTAGGTATGGAACTCGTCGAGAACGACGTACTTGAGGTCGGCATCGTCCCACAGCCGCAGGTCGTCGATCCGTTGCAACAGCAGGTCGAGCATCTTGTAGTTGGTAATCAGGATGTCCGGCCGGGCACGGCGGATCTGAGTGCGGGAAGTGAACACCCGGGGAAACTCGGTTTCCGCAGTGTCACCGATGTAGAGACCCGCGGTTACCTCGGACAGCGCCGGATCCTGCAACCGCTTGTTGATGCGGTCGGCTTGGTCGCCGGCAAGGGCGTTCATCGGGTAGAGCAGGATCGCCTTGACGCCGTTCCCCGCACCGTTGCGGCGAGCGCGGGCGCAGTGGTCGAGAATCGGGAGGAGGAACGATTCGGTCTTTCCCGATCCGGTACCGGTGGTGACCAGTGTCGGCTCGGCTGGTCCGTGCAATGTGGACAGTCGCTCGAAGGCGCGAGCCTGGTGCTGGTGAGGACGGAAGCCCGCCGGCGCCCAGTCCAGCTGCCGGCGCCAGTCGAGGTCGGTCGGCCGGAACGGCGTGCGGATCCGCAAGTACGGTCCACGGAAGATGCCTTCGGCCGGGTCGTTGAAGAACTGCTCCAGCGCGTCACGAGTAGCGTCGTCGTCGAGGGCGAAGGTCGTCGTCAGGTACTGGGTGATGTTGCGCCGAAGCTCGTCCGCCGCCAGCGTCGGCTTCATGACTGTCCCCCGGCGTCCGAGAGCCGCTTGCTGAACACGGCGTGCGCCGCCGCCATTTCGGCGGGCCTGTCTGCCTTGTAGAACGGCTCCACGTATCCCTCCGGCGGCGGCGTGCCGTCCGCCAGATGCGCTACCAGCTGCTGGTAGTGCTCCTTAGAGCGTGTCTTACGTGGCGATCTGTCGCTGGTGAGCGATGATGTTGGCTGTGGTTGATCGTTTGTCGTTGCGGTTGGTGCCGGATGAGCTGTGGGTGCTGGCGGAGCCGTTGGTCCCGGTGTTCGAGCCGCGTCCGCAGGGTGGTGGCACTGCTCCGGTGGACGCTCGTGCGGTGTTCACCGCGATCGTGTACGTGCTGACCAGCGGGTGTGCGTGGCGGGATTTGCCGCCGTCGTTCGGGGTGCCGTTCCAGACCGCGCATCGCCGCTTCGGCCAGTGGACCAAGTCCGGGTTGTGGCGACGGCTGCATCACGTGTTACTGGACGAACTCGGCAGTCAGGGTCTGCTCGACTGGAGCCGCGCGATCGTGGACGGCGCCTGCGTGCGCGCGAAAAAGGGGGCTCTCTGACCGGTCCCAGTCCGGTCGATCGTGGCAAGCCCGGCTCGAAGATCCACGCCCTGTCCGATCGCGCCGGACTGCCGCTGGCCGTCGCGGTCTCCGCGGCGAACACGAACGACTCCTATGCACTCAAGCCTCTGGTGATGGCAATCCCGGCGATCCGCTCCCGCCGCGGTCCACGGCGCCGCAAGCCGGCCAAGCTGCACGCCGACAAGGCCTACGACCAGCCCGCGTTGCGGCGCTGGGTCCGCGACCGCGGCATCACGGTCCGCATCGCCCGCAAAGGCATCGAATCCAAGGACAAACTCGGCAAGCACCGCTGGGTGATCGAACGAACCATGGCCTGGTTCACCGGATACCGCCGCCTGACCCTGCGCTACGAACGCAAAGCCGAGCACTTCCTCGCCTTCCTCATCCTCGGAGCCAGCCTCACCTGCTACAAGAAACTCCGCAAACTCACCACGTGAGACAAGCTCTTAGTCTGGCCGTGGCCGAAGGCATGTGACTTGGCCGCGATCCGGCGGCCGGTCGCATCGAAGTACATCTGCTCCTCGCGCTCGGACAGGATCGGATAGCGGGACTTGTAGATGGCGACCAGTTCGTCCGCCTCGATCCCCAGCCACACTGCCACCAGTGCGTCCAGCTCGACCAGCGCCGCCCTTCGCGCGTAGTCCGTACGCAGCGGGCTGTGCCACGTCCACTCGGCCCCGATGTCGGCCAGCGGAGCCAGCCTCGGCCATGCCATGGCCCATTCCTCCGTCTTCCGCCAGCCCGGCTCAACCAGTTCGCCCCACAGCTGGCCATAAGCACTAGTCAGGCAGTTCAACCGAAGAGCCCGGAGCAGCAGCGCCGACTCCAGGGGATGCCCCTGTTCCGGTGCCGGCATCCGCAACGCCTCGGACACCTGGAGGTGCTGCCTCCCCGTGATCCTGATCAGATAGTCGAGCGGCAAGCTCGACCAAAATCCGACTGCTTTCACGGTGTCCCGGCTGCTATTCAGCGCGAGGCTGTGAACGGTGTGCACATGGGCCGGCCCCGGTGGCAACACCGAAGTGAACAGGCTTCGCTCGGAGCCCTTGGGGTCGATCATCGCCCGCCAGGTCAGGCGGACAAAGTCCGTGTACTTCCGCTTGGCGACCTCGGCGAGGAAGCCGTCGACGGCATCGTCGGTCGGCTCGCCGCTGCTTCGAGCGGCCAGCTCGGTGCGTGCCGCGTGCACCGCTGCCGGCGAATCGCGAAGGTCGTCGAGCCGCCGGTGGTCCACCCACCGATCCTGGGCAGCCTCGTAACGCTGCCGATCACACGCTCGCGCGTAAGCAGTGCGCGGCAACGCATCTTCAGCGATAGCCGTCAGGTCCCAGGCGGTCCAGTCGTTATTGCTACGCAGGTCCTCGTCCGGCTGCTTGGCCAGCGGGGTCGAGATCCCGAAGTGCGGCCCTTGCAGCACCGCCTCGTCCCAGGACTCCGGCGTCGCGATCTCCCACCTGATGTAGCCCAGCTTCTTACCGTTGGCTTCATCGTAGCCGCGAGAAATCTCTGGCCGCTGGTCTCCGACTCGGTGCCGCGCTCGCGACAGCGCCGAAATCGCGCCGTTCTCGGCATCCGTGATCGGGTACAACAACTGAGTCTCCACCACCGGAGCCACCGAGGCCGCTCCGGCCAGCTCGCGCCACTCCGCCAGCTTCGCCTCGTTCACCCGCACGATCCGCTTCTTGTGCGGGCGCGTGTCCCACCCTCCGTTGAACTTCTGTCCCGGTAGCTCACCGGTACCGTCGTGGGTCAGAGACTCCCGCAGGACACTGACGTCGTGAAGCTGGCTCAGGTGCTCAAAGTCGATTTCCTGGCGCGCACCGTAGATGTGAATGCCAAATTCCTGGCGATCGCTAAGGTCCGTGAACGCCCACTTGGTTACGTTGACGAAGTGCCCGTGCACCCGCAGGTGTCGGTAAGCCTCGGCACGCAGGGGACCTTCCTTGACCCCACCGAAATGCGTGTCGGGATGGATCATCCCAACCGTCCCCGACCGGCCGACGTGCGACCACGCCCGGCACATGAACGCCCGGTAGAGATCCGGCTGTGTGCCGGCCACCAGCGGGTACAGCACCGGCGAGCCTAGCGTGTCGACCATGCCGACGTTGCCGGTCAACTCGGACAGGACGAAGTCGGCCGCCGCACGGTCGTTCAGCAGTTCCGACTTGCGCTCCGCCTGCTCCGTCGCCGTCGGCTTCTCGGCGAGCTTGAACCACGGATTGAACTCGGCCAACACTGAGTCTTCCTTCCATCGGGGACGCACCCACGGTGGATTACCCAGTTGCAGGTCGAAGCCGCCTGCGTCGCCGACGAAGATGTGGGCGAAGTCCAGCTCCCAGTGGAAGAACCCGTGCTCCTCGGCGATGTTCTCGATGATCCCGAACCACGGGTACCGGTGGATGATCCGGTACGGCTCCTCCATGTTCATCAGGTTGCGCAGCGCATCTTCACGCTCGTCCAGTTCGGACAGCAAACGTTTCGGCTCGGTGAACAACGTGCCTTCCTCGAAGGTGAGGTCGGCGGTGCCCAGCAACGACTCGGCGAAGTCCAGCCAATCGTCCATAGTAGACAATGGGATCGCTTCCCGGCGACGGGCAGGCGTGTGCTCGGACCAGCCGTTCTGTTTCTTGCGCCGCGCGGCAGGCCGGACCTCGACCTCGACGGGGTCGTCGAAGATCGTCGTCTGTTCGGCCACGCCCAGTCCGGGAAGTGCGAACTGCAGCAGCGGACGACTCGTGGTCGCGGTGGCCTCCGGTTTCGCCTGCGGCTGCGCGGCACTCGCGGAGTTGCGTTCGGCCACCTTGTAGTCGGGTGCGCTGCCGTCAAGCAGCGCCGAGTGCTGGACCGGCCAGAACCACAGGGCGCACCAGGTGTCCATCAGCTTCTTGAGCCGCCAGTAGGGAGAGCCTTGGGCTTGCAGGTCCGCGAGCACCTTGTCCCGGTGCACGGCTTCCTCGGGATGGGGCAGGTCGGCTTCGTCGACGCCCCACACCGGAATGTGCCGGGAGATCTCCCGCTGCGAGACCTTCAGCCGCACGACCACCTGTTCCCACAGCAACTCGACCCGGCGCGCCAGGCCCTGGAGCCTCTTGACCTGGGCCTGCGTCGGCTTGTGGCGGATCGAGGTGCGCCACTCGCGCAGCCGTGTCGTGTCGGCCGGCGCGAAATCCAGTGCGGCCGCCTTCGCCGCCACCGCGCCCCAGCCCACGGCCGGCAACAGGAACTGGTGCACGGCGCCCTCGGGCAACTCGCCATCGCGCAACGGCAGCTCCACCGGCGGCTCGGTGTCTGTGGCCTTGGCCCAGTTCCCGGCCTTGACCTGCTCGGCGGTGTAGTGCCGCCGGGCCGCGCCGATCAGCGAGTTGCCCCACCGCAGATGCAGGCCGAACCACGGCGCCTGAAGTCCCGCGTGCATGACGTTGAGCCACATCGACACCTCGGCCAGCTCGACTGCGATCGGATTGAGGTCGACCCCGTAGCTGTTGTGGAGCGCGATGTAGGCCTTAACCTCGCGCAGCCGGTCTTCGTACTCAGCCGACGGGACCCGTTCCTTGAGCTCCTCCTGACGACGGCGCAGGTATTCGGCGGCGAGCTGGTTGATCGCTTCGTTGAGGAACGCTCCGGACCCCAGCGCCGGTTCACAGATCGTCCAGCACAGCAATTCCCGGGCTTGGACCTCGCCTGCTTCCTCGATCCGATGCTGCAGAGCGAGCTCCACCGTGATCTTGGTCAGCGATTCCGGCGTGTAGTAGGACGCACTGGTCTGACGGTCGCGGCCAGCGAGCCGGTAGACGAACGCCCCGGCCGGGTAACGGACCCGCAGCGGAACCCCGGTTTCCTCGTTGGTCCGGTGCACGAACACGGTGTCCGGGAACTGGTCCGCCTTGTCCGCGGGAACCATCCAGCTGCCGTCGGCCGGGTCACCGCCCTTGGCCACTTCGTACAGCTCCTGCTCCGCGATGAACCCGGTGTAGGACATCAGACCCTCATACACCGCGCCGAGCTGGTTGATGCCGAGCTGGGCGTAGGAGATGAATCCGCCGCGCTCACCCTTGCGCCCCTTGCTGAGCATCAGCAGTCGCAACACCTCGTGCAGGCATTTGTTGCGCAACCGGGTGTCAGCCAGCACCCGGCGGTCATCGTCATCCTCGTACTCGACCGAACCGATCAGCGTCGTCCGATCCGGCCGGAAGAGGTCGGAGTTGAGCTGCTCGAACCGGATCCCCTCGTCCTCGGACCGCTGGTCGTCATCGCCGGACGCCGCGCGCCCGGCCACGGTGCGCGCCCGATACCCGTTGTTTACCAGCCGGAACAACAAGTCCAGCGACTCGTACAGATGGAACCCAGCGCCGGCGGCTTCGTCGGCCAGCGGATGGGTGACCAGTTCCCCCAGCCTGCCCATGCCGTAACCCTCGGCGTACTCCGGATAGTCCGAGGGCAGCACACCCAGTTCTGGCCGCGCCTCGGCGTACAGGAGGAACAGGATCCGGTAGAGATACCGCAGTGACTGCCGGGCCAGGGTTTTCGCCAGCGTCCGCGGCTCGTCGATCTCGGCCGGATCAACGCCGTTCTCACGCAGGCGCGCCAGAACCTCGCTCGCGATCAGCTCGACCGAGCGCTGCAACCCCACCCGGAGCTCGGCGGACACCGCCACGGCGTGCTTGTTCGAAAGGCCTACGACAGACGCCAGTGTCTTGCCCTCGACGTCGCTCGGACGCAGGGACTCCGCGGAGAACAGCGCGGCGATGGTGTCGAGCTCACCACCGGCCGAGGTGTCGTTACGTCCGAACGCGACGTCGAGATTCGCCGCCAGATAGCGGCCCTCGCCCCAGGCGTACCGATCGGCCAGAATCACGACGGCGCCAGCGAGCACCACGATATAACGAGGCGCATCCTCGATTCCGATCAGAAACTGGATGAGATCGTCACTCGAGGAGATCTGCTTGCCCGCGGGCAACTCCACCGGATCGCGCAGGGCACCGGCGTCGGCCGGGTCGAGCGCCGCGTCGAAGTCCGTTGCCCAGCCACACTCCACGACAACCACGTCGCCCTCGGCGTGCAGAACCGGCACCGAGTGCTCGACCCCGCTGTGCACGACCGCGATCGACCTGCGCTCGACCTTGCCGGCTTCCTCCTTCTCCTCCTCGGCCGGCAGCGCGAGACCCAACGCGACAACCATGTCGACATGGAGTTGGTCGAGCCGGCGTTGCCGGACCGTCGCCGTGGACTCATCGTCAGCGAGTACCGCGCGCGCCGCGAAGTAGGGTTCGCGAACTCCACGCAGCATCTTCCGCGGGCTTGCCGCGCCCGACTTCTCCGCAGCCGCCTATGCGGGGAGCCTGGTGCGCTTGAGCTCCTTGGGAAACACCTCGGCGAGATAGTGCGCGGACAGATACTCACCCGCGTTCAGCAGGGAATCGAAAGTCATCCTCGTCCCTCCAGTACCGCAAGCAGCCGGACGAACGGAGCCCCCGACGTGCGCATCGCCCGGACCAGCGCGCGCTGCTCCTCGGCCGTCCCGGTGACTTTCTCCCGCCGCCTGGCCGAGCTGTCCTCGAACAAGCTCAGCTGCGTCCAGCTGTCGAGCCTGGACAGATGTGCCGCCAGCGGCTTCTCGATCTCGCTCGCATAGTGTTCCCGCTGGATTTCCAGCTGCTCGCGGGCAGCCGCGACGGCCGCCGGAACCAGCGCCTGCAAGTGCGAAAGATCACCGCTGTCCAACGGGTTCGGCATCCTCGGCCCGACTCCGGCCGCCGCGAGCACGTCGAACATCGGACGCACCGTGGGCACGCCGGGAAGCTCGCTCACCGCCATCCACTCCACCACTGTGGGCCGGCCCAGCGCATTCGAGTAGGTACCCTGCACCAGGAAGGTCGGCTGATCCACCGCGGCTCGGAGCACCGGAGCCTCCAGCCTGCCGACCCGCACCAGAACCTTGTCCACCAGCCATTCCACGAACGGGTGCAGATCACTGGCGAATCCGACGGTCGGCCATGCGCTCTCACGGGCACGGGCCTTGTCCAGGTGCTCCTGCGCGGTCTGCTGGTCGAAGGTGATCCGCAGCCGCTCGTGCATCCGCTGCGACTTCAGCACGGACGGCGGCAGCGCCTTGAGCCGGCGCATCAGATCATCGGGAGGAGTGAGGGCGAAGATCTCGTTGCGATCGCCTTCGCGCCTGATCTCCAGGTCGTTGCGAGAACCGTAGAGCCCGCGAATGGCGTCGGTCACGAAGCTCTCAGTGCTGTCGAACAGCGTCGGCAACGCGGCCTGCGCTGGTGGCGCCGTCTCGGACGAGGCGACCGTGGGCGCGAGGAGGTCCGCAAGGAGGTCGTCCGGCGTCGGCTCGGCCAGGCGCTCCTCGACCGGCTTACCCATCAACAGGTCCTTGGTCAGCCGATCCTCTTCGAGACGCGCGTCGTAGAGCCCGGTAACGGTCTCCGCGGTGCCCAGGCTCGCGTGAGCTGCCGCCTCCCGCGCGAGAAGCTTTTCGGCGACCGTCGTGTCATCCTTGGCGCCGGGCACCACCGAGGTCAGGATCAACGCGGTGAACTGCGGCTCGTGCAGCTGGCCGAACCGATCGATGCGGCCGTTGCGTTGCTCGATCCGGATCAGGCTCCACGGTAAGTCGTAATGGATCAGGTGGTGGCACTGCTGGTGCAGGTTGACGCCTTCGGAGGCCACCTCGCCGGTGAACAGCAGCCGGACCGGGCTCGCCGCCTGGCCGAATTCCTCGATGATCTCCTGCTCTTTCTGGTCCGAAATGCCGCCGTGCATGACGCGCACGGCATCGGCGGCGGCCTTGGCGCCGAACCCGAGCCTCGCCGGAACGGCTTCCGCCAGCCACTTCAGCGTCGGGACGCGCTCCGAGAACACCACGACCCTGGCCGGCTTCCCCGGACCGACGCCGATCTCCGCGAGTTTAGCCACCAGCCCGCCGAGTTTGGCCGAATCGTCGTCGGTGACGGCATTGGCCAGGTCGCGCAAACGTTCCAGCGCGACGCGTTCAGCCTCGATGCCGGAGCCCTCGGCTACCGCCGCCTCGCCGCCCGTCAGCGTCTTGATCCTGGTCGCCGCGGTCTCCGCGAGCGCACGATGCGACGACAGGAATGACTTCAGCAGGTTGAACGAGAACAACCGGCCGTCCTTGCCGCCCGCGGGCGAAGCATCCGGGTCGAGCCAACGATCGGTGAGCTCGGCGAACACCTTCTCCTCGGCACCGGACGCCGGGCACCGCAAGGGTTGCGACGGGCCGCGGTCGGCCCAGCTGCCCTGGATGTGGTCCCGGACTTCCGGGCTGATCTTGGTACGCCGGATGTAGAGGTGCTCGATCTGCTCCGGCCGGTAGTTGTCCCGGTCCGCGATCGCGGCTGGATCCAGCAGGTCGATCAGATCGGCGAACGAGCGCCGGTCACCGTTGTGCGGAGTGGCGCTGGCGAGCAGCAGGGCGTCCGTGCGGGGCGCGAGTTCCTTCGCCAGCTGCGCCCGCAGGTTCCGGCCGCCCATGAGGTTGTGCGACTCGTCGATGACGACCGCGTCCCAGTGGATGTTCTGCAGGTGATGCCGGTAGCGGCCGATGTGCTTGAGCGTGTCCACCGAGATGATCACACGCTTGTAGTAGGTGAACGGGTTGCGGCCAGCCGGAATGTCACGCTGGATGCGCTGGATTCCGAGCGAGTCGAGCCGGATCAGCGGCACCGAAAACCGGGTCCACAACTCACGCTGGAACTGTTCCAGCACCTGCTGCGGAGTGACGACGAGAATGCGTTCCCCGCGGCCGCGCCGGATGAGCTCGGCCAGGGTCAGGCCTATTTCGAGGGTTTTCCCAAGCCCGACGACGTCGGCGACAAGAATACGCGGCCGCAGTCCCGACAACGCGAGTTCGGCAGGCCGCTGCTGGTAGGGATTGCGTTTGAGCACGAACTTGTCGGTCATGGCGAGACCGCGCTCGGACTGCGGAAGCGGCGTCTTGCGCAGCACCGCTTCGAGGAACAGCCTGCTGGTCCGGAAGTTCTCGCTGGTGTCCGCGACGAGGGTGGTGTCCTCCGGCCGCAGCACTCGGATGCCGGTGTCGATCTCCCTGAAGAACGTGGCTTCCTGGTCGCGGACTATGCCGGTCATCCCTACGGCCACGATCTTGACACCGTCGTGCTCGGTGGTGGTGACCCCTCGCACCAGCCAGACCTCGTCCCGGATCAGCAGTTGCGCACCCGGTGCGATACCGCCCTCGTGCTGGCTGGTCGCCATGCGTAGCCCCTCGCTCCCCTGACTCACCGTGACCTACTGCCATCGCCCCAGACCCGGAAAGGTTACCAACCGGAGCGGGCCGAGCACGCGGTTACAGCGCCGGCCCCGGGCGTACGCGGTCCGTAGGCGATCCGCCGCGAGGACGGCGCCGGCCGGCAACTCGGAGTGACTGACCGCGACGCTCGCCTCACGCTTCGGTTTCGGCGTGGGTGTCAGCCCGTCTTCCGGTTCAGCCTGGCGCGCGACACCCGCCGCAGTGATCCTGCGCAGGCGCTCGCGTGCTTCGAGCGGACTCAATCCAGTCTTCTCGACGACGGCCAAAAGCAGGTCACAGGCAACTTTGAGTGCCGGGCGATCCTCGGGCTCGTGTGCGAGCATCGCCGTCAGCGGAGCCACCAGATCGGCGGCCAGCCCGCTCAGATCCGGATGTTCGCCGGGAGACTCGATCTTGCGTATGAGGGCGTACTCGGAGTCGGCGTTCGTGAACGGGTAGTGCCCGGTCGCGGCATAAAGCAGAGTCGCGCCGAGACCGAACACATCGGCGGCTGTTGTCAACGAGGACTGCCGCACCTGCTCCGGCGCCATGCACACGAGCGTGCCGACAACCCGGCCGGTACGGGAGATCCTGGCCGGGTCCTCGATGCGCGCGACCTTCTCCGCGTTCAGCAGTGCCAGGCCGAAGTCGATGACCTTCGGCCCATCCGCGGCGAGCACGATGTTGTGCGGTTTGAGGTCACGGTGCAGCAGGTCGGCCTGGTGAATGCTGACCAGTCCCTCGGCCAGCACTGCTCCCATGATCGCGACCATGGCGGGCTCAAGCGGGCCGTGGTCCGCCACCCAGGCACGCAGTGTTGCTCCCGGGATGTACTCCATCGCCAGCCACGGCTGTTCCGCTTCGGCGTCACCCTCGACGAAGGACGCCGTGCGGCTGCCGAAAACCGTTCTCAGCGCCTCCATCTCGACCGCGAATCGCGCCCGCTCCTCGGCGTCGAAATCGACCGCGCGGATCTGCTTGACCGCCACCTGCTCGCCGGCGGGGGAAATCCCCCGGTAGACCACCCCCATGCCACCTTTGCCGAGCAGCTCGGCGATCCGGTACGGCCCGATCTCCGCGGGGATGCCGGTGTCCTCGGCAGTCACAGCACTCCTATCACACGCCCAGTTTCGACCCGATGTAGGCGATCGTAGCCTTTCGCTCCTCATGAAGAAGGCGAAAATGCACTCTGCCATGGTGCGGGGTGAACCGGGCGTGCATGTCGAAGACCCGGACCTGCCCGTCGAGGTCGGTGAATTCGCAGTACCGTCTGCGCTGTTCGTGTTCCGGGGTGACCAGGCTTCGCCATCGGGGGAGCGCCTCGGTCCGCGGCGTCCACGCAGCCAGGGCTTCCTGGATCTCCATCAACCGGGTGCGCACCGGGATCAGCCGGTCCGAGGACAGCGTGCCGAGGTCTTCCTCAACCCTCGGCAGGAAGTTCAGCGACGGGAAGAACTCCGAACGCGCGGCCCACAAAGCGATGCCGGTGCCGATCGATGTCAGCCCCCCTCGTGCCAGCCATGACTCGTGCACTCGGACGTGGTGTTGCGAAGAAGCATGCGGGATGTCGACCTCGTCCTCAGTCAGCTCGCCGTCGCCGGTCAGCGTGTTCCGGGCCAGGGTGATCCGGTCGGCCAACCAGTCCGGTGCAGTCGGCAGACTCACGGCCAGGCCCTCGACCAGGTGGGCGACTCCCATGCCTCGCGCTGCCCGCCCGTCATGCAGGTACTCGAGTTCGTCCTCGGGCGGCGAAAGCTCGTCGAAGGTAATCGGCGCTCGAGCCTGCATACTGCGGATCAGGCGCCACAAATCCTTGTTCCGCGCGTCGTTGGCCCACTTGGCCATGGGGTACCCGGGCGCGAGCTCCACCGACGGCAGCCTCGCCGGGCTGAGCAGCGCGCTACCAGGACGTACGGCACGGGCCTCCTTGAGCGCCTCGACGAACTCGCGCATTGCCTTGTCCACTTGATCGGCTTGCAGCACCGTGGCACAGGACAGTTCATTGAGGCACAGCCAGGTTGACATGCCGCTCCCACTCGGTTGTCAGTCGATCAGTTCGTCCAGCGAGCGGTCCCACTCGTCGAAGAACCCGGATGGCCAATCCGACAGCATACCGTCCGCACCAACTCGAGGCGTCTCGATCTGCTTGTGCCTCCGGTCGGAGTGGAAGTAGTGCAGCGCAACGTGATCGGCAGGCAGAATCCCCCGCTTGACCGAGAGCCGCAGGCCATTGAGGACGTGGTCGCTATGCGACTCGACGACGAGCTGCGCCCCCGCGGCCACGGCGTGGGCAGCCAGCCTCGCCATCGCCGACTGGCCTCGCGGATGCAGGTGGGCTTCGGGATTCTCCAGCAGGATCAACCCACCCGGTCGCGCGGTCAGGCAGGCCACGATGACCGGCAGCACGTAGGTCAAGCCGTAGCCGACGTTGGTCGGCCGGTACTGATTGGACGAGGACAGACCTGCAGTGCCGAAACTGAAAGCCAAGCGGACGGTGTCGGTTCCTTCGATGCCCGTCGCCGACAGGTTCACCCCGGGGCACATGTACCCCAGCCATGCCTCTGTCTGCTGCAGCAAGGTGTCTGAGGCCGCGTCGGGATGTAGCAACTGTGGGAAGGCGATGACGTCGTCTTGGTGATGGCGAAGGTAGTTGACAGTGTGCTCGCCGCGCGCGCCCAGAAAACCGCGGCGGATAGCGACATCGTGCGATCGGGGGTAGCTGACGGCCGGATTTATCCGGTCCGCCCGTAGGTACTGAAACGACGTACCGAAGATCGGCAAGTCACGAAGCTGTTGCGGATCTGGCCCCTTGACCAGTGGCAGCAGGTCTTCCTCTGTGCCATAGGCCGCTGCCCAGCGCCAAGTATCGACACCATCTCGCAGGCCGATCTCGATCGCACCTTCGGCAGCTTCGGTGGGCACCCATTCCTCGTGCCGGACATCGCGGCCGATGCCCAGCTCGACGAGATCCCCGTTGAGCAGGAACCCGCTTCCCGCATCACCGGGAACCAGTACCCCTGCGTCGAACGACTGCCGCAGCAAGGCCAGCGCCTGCAGCGCGGTGCTCTTCCCGGACGAGTTCAGGCCCGTCAGCAGCGTCAGACCGCCCAGCGGAATCGAAATCTCGGCGAAAGCCTTGAAGTTGCGCAGATCAAGTTGAGTGAGCATCAGATGCTTCCGTCATAGTCACTGAAAAGCCGGCGTACCGCCTCGAACCGCAAGCGGATCTTGGCGACGTCTCCGGTTCCGACAGATATTGCCCGATCGAAGTCGTTGTCCGAGAATAACCTTCTGATCATTTCTGCGTTTACTTCCGGCGCCCGTCGGCGCAATTCGTCCAGATGAGCCGCCGAGCGGATTGCAAGATTTACGGAAATAGTCTCAAAGAGCGCCTTGTTGATAGGGTAACGACCGGGCTGACCTGCCCGTTGCTTGCGAAATGCGTGCTTTCCGAAAATATCCTTGGCCGCCGTCATAGCAGCCTGGAAGTCGTCCTTTATCCGGTCGATCTGCTGCTCGGACAGCTCGTTGATCTCACTCATCGACTCCCGGAGGAACCGGTCGAATTCTTGCGACTTGTATCCAGCAATATCCGTTCGCAGGAAGGCAATGAACCGAAGGGCCATCTCGCGATCCGCCATGCGCGCGGTCGCAACGCTGTTCAGAGTCGCCGCAACGAAGGAGGGCGATTGAGCAAGATCAGCGAGCAGCCCTCTGGCTTTTCCAGGAATCAGCGCATGTCGCAGCTCCTGCTGGGAAAGCGGCATACCGCCCGTATTGATCCGGGCGAAGATGTTAAACTTGACCTCCTCCGGGGTTCCCCGGCGGATCAGATGCAGGACGACCTCGGTCTCCTCCAGACGGGTCTTGAGGCGACCGGGGAGCTCCTGAAACGTATGCCCGTTGAGCCGGTCGAGGTAGTCCAGACCGCGCAGCTCCAACGCGTCGAGACCGATCGCATCGGGATCGACGAACCTGCAGATGGTGGTGAGCCGCTGGATCCCGTCAACGATCGCCCAGCGCTCGTCATCGGCCTCCGCTGCGTAGAAAGTCGGCAACGGGATGCGCAGGAGCAGCGACTCGATCAGTCTGCTCTGACTCACCGGATTCCAGATGCCGGCGTGCCGCTGGAAGTCCGGTGCGAGGTCAATGCTTCCGCGTTTGATTCGCGAGAGAAGCAGCGACACGGTCGGGGTGCGGGTGACTACATCGATCTTCTCCGGATCGAACGGTTCCTTGATCCAGCTGCCGGAGTCTTCGGAAATCTGCTCGACATCCGAATTTCCGCCGTTAGCATCTGGCTCGAGCCTGATTCCGTCCGCGAACAACAGTTGCCGACTCGTGTAAGCCTCTTCCGTCATGTCCTCGCGCCATCTCCCCGAGCCGGCCAGAGCCTGATCAACCACACCTACCGCGCCATCCTATGCCGAGGCGCGGGCCTCCGCCCGCGCGTGATCCAGGTCTTCACGCGCGGCTCGCCCACTCAAGGTCCCTGAGCAGGGCTGCGAGCAGCCGCTCCTCCGACCAGTCGGTAGGCGCTGGCAAACGCCGTTTACTGCGGCCGCGAGACCGCCGTCGGTGGCATGATCGCTGTCGAGGCCGTCCCGGAGCGTTGACGCAAGGCGGCCTCAGCGCCGCCGCGAGCGGCTTCGGCTGCCAGTCGGGCATGTCTGGCGGCCCTTTTCCCCGTCGAATAGTCGGGGATCCTGGTCCGTCTGCCAACCGCGGCCCGCGCCCTGTTCGCGAAACCTCGCGGTGACCGGCGCAGCTTGCGTCCAGACGGTCTTCGGCTTTGGCGCGGAAGTCATCCGTGAGGAGTTCGGCGAGTCAGAACTGCGACGGCGTCGGCGTGGTGCCGCTCAAGCACGGACACGCTCCTCGGTTCGGTGACGGTGACCGATCGCCTGCGGCAGGAACACCCGGCAGGCGCCGATGGGCTTCTCGGTCACGGCGTGTTACCTCCCCTTCTGCGGTACGTATACGAGATGCGACGCGGAGCAGCGACAACGAATGGATCCCGTCGCGCCCGCAGCTTGAGCGCAGCAGACCCGTCGTCATCGGACCCGCCATCGACGGACCCGTCCACGCCGGCCACGCCCACGTCTGCTTTAGCCTGGACGCCTCAAACCGGCGAAGACCACAGAACAGAGCGATGCGCACCTATTTCGAGCCCGAGGACGACGAAGCATTCCAAGCGGCCAAAGACCTCCTGATCCGGCGATGCACAGCCTGGGCTGAGGACCAGGGCCACGCGGTCGATCCGTTCGCGCTGACCGCGGCGCTGGATTTCCGGCACCACAGCATCGATGGACGATTGGCGTGGTGGACAGCCGGGCTGGTCGAGAAATTCCTGCTGTCGTACGTACCGCGCGCGCTGTCGATCACTGCAGAGGACGCAGCCGGCCTGCCGGAATCTCTGCGTCTGTTTGTCCGTTACCTGCACGCGACCGGGCTGGCCGATCCCACCGGCGATCCACTGATCGACCTCGACGCGGCCATCACGAAGTGCGATGCCGAGTTCCCCGCGGCGATGGCCGACGAACGCAACTTCGGCCTGGCCAAATTCTGGGTCATGACCGCGACCCGCCATGACGTCGATCCCACCGACAACTCCGCCATGGGCGCCTTCATCGAAGACGCCCGCGACGGCCGGATCGACTACGACGACGAGGTTCTCGCTCACATCGCCGAGCGGCACACCCGCGAAGACCGGACCGAGCGCGCGGTTGTGCAGCTTCCCGTGTCACTTCCGCCGGAAGCCGCACTCGCGGCGGCCGCCGAGCACAGCGCGGTGGTTGCCCAGTTGCGCGCGCTGGTCGCCTGGGTCGGTGACGGCCGGGCGCTGACCACGACCGGGAACATCAAACTCGGCGACGCTCGCGAGCTGGTGAAGCTGCTGGACACCGGCGACACCCTCGACCCGAGGATCGGCGAGCACGTGTCCCGCACCAAGAGCAGCGCCGAACTGCCCGGCCTCACTCGTGTGACCGACCTGGCCAAGGAGCTCCGGCTCGTCCGGGTGATCAAGAACAAACTGGTGCGCGTAGCGAAAGCCGCACCACTGCTGCGGGACAGTCTTGCGCTGTGGACAGCCACGTTCGACGCGCTGCCCGCCCTCGACCTCCTCGTGCGACCGAGTTCGTGGGCTGCTGAGCACACCCGGATGCTCGACCACATGCTCGGCGACGTGCTGCCCGACGTACTCAACACCGTTTACGGGTTGCCTGAGCCGATACCGGTGGTCCGGCTGGCCGAAAGCGTCTGGTTGGCCTGCACCGAGGCGTTCAACCTCGACGCTCTCGGGCCAGCGGCCACAGCGAGGTGGCGAGAGGGTGTCGGTGCGGACCTTCAGCGGCTGCTCGGTCTGCTGGCCGAATTCGGCGCGGTCGAGTTGACCGTCGGCCGGCCTGATCCGATGTACCGGATCGACCTGGACCCCGACTGGCAGCTGGGACAGGACGAACCCGCGCCGTTGCCGCCGGACGCAAAAGACCGCCTGTGGGCCGCGCTGGGCCTCGACGCTGGCCCTGTGGAGCTGGTCTCGCTCACGCCCTTGGCAACTCATGCGGTGCGTACCCGCCTGCTTCGCGAAGGGCGCTACGCGCCGCTGGTCGGCGAGCTATCCGATGCCGAGCCTGCCCAGTTGCTGGGCATGATCGCCGAACATTACAGCCCGGAGACGGCCGCGGCGGAGATCGCCGGGTGGCTGACCAGGCACGGCGGCCGGGAGCGCGGACTGCCTCAGCTGTTGGGTGGAGTGCGCGGCTGCCCGTTCCGCGCTCGCGCCTCCGCGATGCTCGATGTACTGGCCGAGACCGCCCCCGATCCGTCCGCGTTCTTGCACGAACTGCGCGCGGACCAGCAGCTGGGCCCGAGTGCGACACAGCTGCTGGTCGATACCGGCGAGATCAGCCTGGACGACCTCTCCCCGCAGGAGGGGCTGTGCGCGATGGCCGAGCAGTTCATCCATCTGCTGGAAATCGGCGGCTCCGACGCCGTAGCCGATGCGCTCGCCGAGGTCCCGGGCGGCCAGGCGCGCGATCTGGTGACGATGTTGCTGACCTCCGGCCATCCTGACTCGACCGGCCTGGACGAGCTGGACACCCTCGCCCGGTCCCGGTTCGGCCAAGGCCGCGTTGCCGCGCATCCCCTCGCCGGAGTGTCCCGATCCAACCGCCCGCGCGGCAGCCGTAAGGGGCACCGCTGATCACACCTGCGGCGACGGCGAGATGGTCTTGGCCCGTTTGCCGGACAGGCCCGCATCGAGCCGAAACTCTCCGACGGACACGACGGACACCCGCGTGGCCAGGTCTGGGGCGGTGCACCGGGATCGGGCTCGCGGCTGAGTACTTCGGCAATGGCGGCGACAAGCAATGGCCCTGACCACCCTCGCTCTCGATCCCCGGATGGGGCGCACTCGGTTCGTCGTGATCGACTTCGAGGGGCTCACCCCGGTTGGGCGGGCGCCTGTGCCGGTTGAAGTCGCCGCCGTCACGGTGGTGTGCCGTGGGGACGGGACGCTGGAAGAGCTGGGGCAGTTCGGCTCGCTGATGAAGCCGCCCGCCGGCGTGGCGGTCACCGCGTTCGACCAGGCCGCCGGGATCACCCGTGCGCTGCTGGCGACCGCACCACCGGCGCGGGAGGTGATGGCCGCGCTCGACCGGCACGTCCATGACCCAGCCGAGGCGGCCGGGGCCGAGGTCCGGCTGGTCGCCCAGAACGCGCCCACCGAACGGACCATGCTGCACGGGCAGCGCGACCACTGTCCCCGCCTGGCCGGCACCCCGCTGCTCGACACCCTCCGTCTGGCCCGGGCAAGCCTGCCGGAGCTGACCGCGCACGGATTGAGCGAACTGGCCCGCTACTTCGGCGTGACGATTCCCCCGGACCGGCATCGGGCGCTCGCCGACGTCGAGTTGACCATCGCCGTCCTGCGCGAGCTGTTGACGCGCGGGCCATGGGAGACGCTGCTCGACCTCGAACGGACCGCGGCGCTGCAGCCCAAGCGCGTCGAACCAGCCGGCGAGCAGACCGGGCTGTTCTGATCCCGGCGGCAGCATGCGTCTGACCACAGTGGACACTCTCAGCCGCCACGCAATAGTGACGTAGGCCACAGTGTCCGGAGAACCGCGCGGCCGCCGACGGCGTCTTCCCGGGTGCCGGAGGGGATTCGGCAGGGGAACATTCGAGGGAGCGATCGATGCGTGTGGTCAGTACGGCCGACGGCGGCAGCCCGACTGAGCGAGGCTGCTCGGCACCGTTCGCACTGCAGACGGGGGCGGGCTGGTGACCACACGGGTGCTCGGAACCGATCGGATGGCGGACCGGCGTAAAGGGCGGGTGCTCGGCCTCGAGTTGCGACGGTCGACGGCGCCGGTGGCCGGCGCGTTGGCTCTGGTGCTGGGGCTGCTCTCGATGTTGTACCTGTTCGGCGGGCTGAGTTCGCCGTTCGGGCAGTGGAACGGGTTCACCGGGGCCCTGCGCAACAGCCTGGAGGTCCTCTGCCCGGTGGCCCTCGCCGCCGGGGCCTGGCAGGGGCGGCGGGAAGCCCAGCCCGGCGCGGCCGAGCTGATCTCGACCACCGCGCGGCCCACCTGGCAGCGCGTGGTGCCGGTCGCCGGCGCGCTCGCGATCACGCTGACGGCGGCGTTTCTGGTGTTGTTCGTCTTCGGCGCGGTCCAGGTCGCGGCCAACACCTCCTACCAGCACCTCGGCTGGCTCCCGATGCTGCTCGCGGGCGAGCTCTCGCTGATCGCGGCGGGGTGGCTCGGGCTGGGCATCGGCACCGTGGCGCCTTCGGCGTTCACCGCGCCGATGCTCGCGGTCTTCGGCCTGGTCATCCTGCGGTTCCTGGCGTACGGGGTCGACGGACAGGCGTCACTGCTGGGCCCCGGGCTGACCTTTCGCGACGACTTCCGGGACCTCGCGCCCCAGGTCACCTGGGCCCAGCTGCTCTGGTTCGCGGGGCTGGCCGTGGGCGGTCTGGTGCTGACGATGGCCACCGGGCGCCGCCGTTACCTGGCGGTGCTGGCGATCGGCCTCGGGCTCGCGGGGTCGCTGCCGCTGTTCCCCGCGAACCAAGCCGCGACCTACGTCACCGACCCGGCCGCCGTGGCACCGGTCTGCACCTCGGACGCGCCCCGTGTCTGCGTCACCCAGGCCCACGCCGACGCGCTGGCCGACGTCACCGACCCGGCCAGGGAGGCGCTGCGACTGCTGGCGCCGCTGGCCGACGCTCCGACGTCGGTCATGGAAGACACCTCGAGCCCCTACGAGCCCGAGGTGAAGAGCCAGCCGTCCGAGGTGCTGCTGTTCGCGCTGAACTCCTACGAGCTGGACGAGCACTCCCACGTGACGTTGCCCAGGGACGAGCTGCTGAACCGGATGCTGGAAGGCGCCGGGACGGTGTCGTGCGGCGACCCGTCCCAGCCACCCCCGGAGCTGTCCCGGGCGGAGGACGAGCGAAGGGAGCGCCAGTTCGCCGCGCGGGAACTCGCGGTCGCGCTGCTGCTCGGAAAACCGGTGCCCCTGTTCAACACCCGAGCCTCCCAGGCCTGGCCCGCGCTGCACGCGCTGCCGGCCGCCGAACAACAGCGACGGCTCAGCGCGCTGCGTGCGGCGTCCCTGTCCTGCCAGAGCGATTCGCTGCGCATCCTCACCCAGGGCGCCACCGGCTGACCCGCTGCTCCACCCGGGTTCTACTTGGCCGCCAAGGATTCCAGGGTTCCCGCGGTCTCCAGCGAGACCAGGCGTGAGTTCTGCAACGTGGCGACCTCCCAGCGGTCGTTCTGCCACACCATGGCGAACAGCTGGAGGAAGGAACGGTGCGGGGGCGGCTGCTCCTCGCCCGGCATCAGCATGGCCATGCGGGCGTGCACCACGCCCCACCCCGGCCGGACGATCCGGGCGAAGGGCACGTCGCCCCGCACCAGCCGGGTGCCCTTCAGCACCGTGTCGAACATCGGCTGGTGGAACGCGACCATCTCGTCGCGTCCTTTGTGGATGGTTCCCTCGAAGTCCACCATTTCGGCGTCTTCCGCCAGATCGGCCAGGAACGCGGCGGCGTCACCGGCGTTCCAGCCCTCGTTCATCCGGCCCGGAATGGCGCTCATCGCCTCAACCGACTGCTCCATGCGATCACCTTTCTGTGCTGTGACCACCATCCTCGCCGGGCCGGGCGGCGGGCGCCTTGATCATCCGTGCACGGTTGCTGAACGTCAGTGCCGCGGCGTTGTACCCGTAGGTGGCCTTGAACAGCCGGCTGAAGTGCGCCGGGTCGGCGAACCCCCATCGGGCGGCGACGGCCGCGACGGTGCGGTCGCTCCCGGCCAGGTCCGCCCGGCACCGCTCCAGGCGGCGCCGGCGGATCAGGGCCGCTACTGTCAGCGGCTGGTCCTCGAAGAGCTTGTGCAGACGGCGGATGGACATGTGGTGCGCCGCAGCCACTTTCGCCGGAGTGAGGTCCCGATCGGACAGTCTCGCTTCGATGAAGCCGACGACCCGGGCGCGCAGCGCCTCGTCGGGGGCCGGAGGCGCATCACCCAGCTGAGCCGACAGCGCCACCGCGATCAGCTCGATCACCGCGGCCGCCGACCGGTCCGCCTCATCGGCGCGGAACCCGGCCAGCGACCGCGCCATCTCCCGCGCGAGCGAGGACACCAGGGCCCCGGGGCCGCTGTCGCCGCGGATCCGCACCCCGGCCAGCCTCGCGGCGTCGTCCGGCCCGAGCCGCAGAGCGTGCCGCGGCACCAGCATGGTCACGCTCGTGGTCTCGGAGCTGGCGAACCGCACCGGCCGCACCGGGTCGATCAGGACCAGGTCGCCGGGTTCGAGCACGGCGATGTTGCCGCCCTGCTCGGCTCGCACCCGTCCCCGCGTCACCAGCTCGATCTGCCACAGCCCGCTGTCGGCCTCGCGGGCGGACCGCGCGTCCCGGAAGCACTCGCCCTCCGGGGAGACCAGTTCCGCCAGCCTCAGGGGTCCCAGGTCGCCGGTCACCACGCCGGCGCGGAAGCCGTCACCCACGTGCCGACGGCCGCGCAGGGGCGGCAGGGCGCTCGCCTCGAGCGCCTCCAGGAATACATCAGCGCTGGTCATAGCCCTACAGTACCCGCCGGCACCCGGCGGTGAGGCCGGGCGCAGACGGCACCGCGGCAGGGCGAAGCAGCCGATACATCCGTTCTACGTAATTGTCACGGACGCGCCGAAGCCGCCGGCCGCGCGAAGGTTGTCCCAGCCTCAACGGGGGCCATCAGCAACCGCCTGCACCGGGCACGACGATCGGTGCGCACAACGTTGGAGATCACCATGGCAGCCGGAACCTTCGTCGACAGCCCGCCCCGCTGGGCGGACCGGATCGGGCGCACGCTGCTCGCCCTCGACGCGGCCAGCACGATCGGGTTCGCGTTCGTGGACGGGATCAGGCGCGTCACCCAGGCCGCCGACGCGCAGATCATGATGGAGTTCTGGGTGACGACCGCCTACCTGGTCTTCGCCGGCCTGTGGGCCATCCTGGCCTGGGCGCCGCGCGAGTACCGGGGCATCTGGGAGCTCATCCTGATCCAGAAGATCGCGGTCACCGTGTTCGCCTGGGTGCTGATCGACAAGCCCGACGCCGTGCGGAACACCATCAGCGACACCAGCCTCGTGGTGACGACCATCGTGGCCTACGTGCTGTGCCGCGGCTGGTACACCTGGCGGAAAGCCACTGCGGCCGAACCGGTGGGCGCCGGGCACCTGGCCACTTCGACCGGATGACGGCGACCGCCGGCGCGCGGCACTGCTCCCCGGTTACCCGCAGAACTTTCGCTCCGCTTCGAAGGGGTCCGGCGGCACCGTCACCTGGGTGCGGTGCCACGCGCCGGTCAGGTTGTGCCAGAACCGCCCGAACGACATGGGCTCCCGGACGGACCGCTGGATCTCGGCGAGGTCCCCACAGGACAGTGCGTGCCGCGCCGCGGCCACTTCTTCCGGCGTCACGTCGTTCCTGATGGCGAAATTGCCCGGGCGCTGGACCGGTGCCGCCGGGTCCGCGTAATCGGCGAGCAGCCAGGCGTTGCCGAGTGGTTTCGAGTGCCCCGGTTTACGGGTCGGGAAGTCGAGCCGCGCGCCGATCGGGTTGGCCAGCCCCCAGAAGTCGACGATCCCGACCTGGTCGGGCACCAGCACCCCGACCGTGCCGAGGTACACGCCGATGACCATGACCTGCCCCGGAACACCCACGCGCAGGGGCGTGGTGAGGGGTTCGCTGCCCGTTCCCTGGTAGACCAGGGATCGCTGCCCGGACGCGGTCCTGGCTGCCACAACATCCTTCAGCCCCTGGAGCTTCGGCACATAGTCGGCGGAGTCCGTGGGATTCGGCCGGCCGGTCCACGCGGTGTAGTACCCCCGCTCGTCGTCGATGGGATGGACGGCGTTGGACGGTTCCGCATATCGGAAGGAGCCCGCGCAGAGCGCCGCCCACAGCGCGACGACCATCGTGGCCACGCCCAATGTCTTCGAGCGCGGGATCACGAGGATCGGCAGCAGGACGAGGAACAGGGCGGGCAGCAGCATGCGGGCGTGCATGTAGTCCCCGCCGACCTTGACCACGTAGACCAGGTGCAGCAGACCGGCCACCACCGGGGCGAGTGCCACCACGAGGTCGGTCCGCCGGGTGCGCAGCCGCCGGACCAGCGCGACGAACAAGACCGTCGCCACCACCAGCGGCAGCCACAGGAAATAGGGGTCGGCGAAGTCCGTGAGGTAAGCGAAACCGCGGGCCCACAACGACTCGCTGGCGTTCTTCGTGACCGCGGGCAACGGCACGAGAATGCCGTAGAAGCCCATGCGGAAGATCTCGTACCCGACCGGCAGCGCGGCCGCGGCACCCGCCGCCGCCAGCGTCAACCGCCATCCCGGCCGGACGATCAGCCACAGCGCGGCGAGGAACACCGCGGCGACCAGCGCTTGATCCGGCCGGACCAGCGGACCGAGGCCGATCGTGAAGGCCGCGAACACGATCGCTTTCGACGATCCGTTTTCGCGCAGCCGCACGAGAAGCCACCAGCACGCGCCCATCCAGAACGTATTGAGCCCGGTTTCCAGGCCGGACGTCGCGTACTCCCAGACCGGCCGCAGCGCCAAGAGCACCAGGATGCCGAACGGCAGCAGCACCACGGCGGAACGCGCGCTGTGCAGCCGCCGCGCGCCGTCGACGGCGAGGCCGAACCCGCCCGCGGTGAGCAACAGCCCGAGTACCCAGGAAATCGTCGAAGTGTCCGGCTGCCGGAAAACGAACCCGGCCAGCGCGAGCAGCCACTGCCAGAGCGCGCTGGTCGAGGTCTCCGCGCGTTCGCCGATGTTGTAGACCGGACCGTTCCCCGCGAGGATCTGCTCGACGGCGCGGGTGAAGATCAGGCCGTCGTCACAGATCCAGCGGGTCAGGTAGCCGAGTACCGCAATGAGCGCCACCGCGCCGACAGTGATCGCCCGATTCCAGTGGGTTCCCGCCGTATCCGTCCCACGAGACGGACCTTCGACAACCGGCGCCGGGGGTGAATAAACAGCCATGGGAGAACTCATCCTCGCGCAATTCTTTGGCGAATTCGGGCTCAGTTCCCTGGCACGGGAAAATGGGCCACTACTTGGTTCAGGATGAGTTTCATCTTGGCAGCCGATGTTCCGGGTACCGTTGTGATCATGTCCGGGTTTTGCTACAACCGCCGGCTACTTCTCAGCGGGAATGGGCGGGTCCGGAAAAACAAGAGAAGCGGGCACGGCCACCGGCCGTACCCGCTTCTCTTGAACCTTCAGCTCAGCCGCGCCAGCGGTTGTTCATGAAGGCGTCGTCCTCGTCGTCTATTTCCTCAGTGCTCATACGGCGCCGACCGCCCGGTGCGGGCCCGGGGCGGACCGACGGGACCGGGGGCAGCGGGGGCGGAGGAGGCGTCGGCGGAACCGGCGGGACCGGCTCCGCGTGACGGCCCGTCCTCGGACCCGCGGGGGCGACGTCCTCGATGCCCTGAGAACCGTTCTCGGCCTGGTGTCCCTCGGGCTCGAAGTCGAACTCCGACACCCCCTGCGGCTGCGGGCGTCCCTTTTCGTCGGCGCGCTTGCCCAGCTCGCGACGGTGCATGACATAGCGTTCGGCGGCCTTCGCCTGCTTGGTCATGTACTCGTGCGCGCGGGCCTTGATCTCCTCGCCGCGCTGCTCGGTCAGCGTCCGGCGGTCGCTCTGCTCGCGGACGAGAGCGTCCATCCGGGCCGTGATGCCGTCCACATCGTCCATCGCTGGCCTACCTCCTCGTCCGGTACGCCGGCGACAGATCCTCGTCGTCGTCGAGCGACCCGGTGATCCGTTGAGACGGTTCGGGGCCCGCGTCGAACAGGACACCGCCATCGACACTGTACGCCCGGGAGCCGCGTTCGTGGTCCCCGCCGCCGCCACCCGCGCCGCCTCCGGCGCCCATGCCGCCCATCGGCATGGCGCCGCCGGCGGGCTGGCCAGGCGCCCCGGCCGGAACGGCCTGACCCTGCGCCGGGAGCGTGTCCGCACCGCTGTGCTGCGGCACCCCTTCGTGGCTGCCGCCGGTCATCGGCGGCGCGCCCAGTGACTGCTGCCCGGAGACCGCGTCGGCGAGGTGCGCCGGGGCTCCGACACCGGAGGCCCCGCCGTGCACCGGCGCCGATCCCCCGTCCGGCATACCCGAATGAACGGGCGCACCCGCGTCACCCGCGTGCTGCGCGGGAACGGTGTCCCCGTGCGTCAGCGGCTGCGCCGGATCGGCGTGGTCCAAGGGCGTGGCGTCCGAAGGCATCTCGGTGCCGTCGACCGTGTGCATCGGCGACGACGGGTCGCCCGTGTGCTGGGGCATCTCCGTGCCGTCGAACGGCTGCACCGGCGATGACGTGTCGCCCGCGTGCTGAGGCATCTCCGTGCCCTGCACCGGCTGCACCGGCAGCTCGGACTTGGGCGTGGCGTCGACCGGCGTCAGGGGGTCCGGGCGCGAGGGGTCGCCCGGGTGGCTGCTGACCGCCGGGCCGTGGTCGCTGAGCGGCGGCGCCGGGTGCCCGCTGTGGCCCGGGGTGTCCGACTCGCCCAGCGTGTAGGTGGACGGGTGGCCGGTGCCGTCGTCGACGGTCACCTTGGTCGGGCCGTCCGGACCGTCCGGGCGCTCCGCGGTGATCTTGAGGTCGCCGTCCTGGATGTGGATCTTGCCGTCCGCACCCGGGTGATAGGTGTGCCCCGCACCCGAGCCCTGGTCGGCGCCGGTGTCGTGGCCGTCAGTGCCGGTGTCGTGGCCGGCGTCGCCGCCCTTGCCGTCGTCGGCGGACCAGTCGAGCTTGAAGTCCTTCGGGTCTCCCTGGCCCTCGCCGACCTTGATGTCCATGTGGCCATCGTGGTCCGGCTCGGTCATCTCGAAGGTCTTGCCGTTCTGCTCGACCTTCAGCGTCTCCTGCGGGCCGTCCTTCCCGCCGCCGTCGCCACCACTGCCGCTGCCGCCACCGCCGGGGTGATCGGGCGAGTTCGGGTCCTTCGAGTCGTCTCCGCCGGGGTGATCGGGCGAATTCGGGTCCTTCGAACCGTCGCCGCTGGTGCCGTCGCCGCCTCCGGAGTCGCCGCCGGTGTCGCCGCCCGTGCCGCCGGTGTCGCCCGGCGGGGTCAGGTCCGGGATCGGCGGCATGTTCCCGCCACCACCGGAACCGGAGCCACCGCCCGAACCGCCACCGGTGTCACCCGGACCGCCCAGGTTCACGTCCGGCACCTTCGGGATCGGCGGCGGGGTACCACCGGAAGGCTTGTCGCCCTGCGGCGTGTCTCCGCTGCCGCCACCGGTGTCCGAGCCACCGCCCGAACCCGAGCCACCGCCCGAGCCGCCACCGGTGTCGCCCGGGCCGCCCAAGTTCACGTCCGGCACCTTCGGGATGGGCGGCGGGGCGCCGCCGGAGCCGGAACCACCACCGGAACCGGAGCCAGAGCCGCCACCGGAACCGCCGCCAGTGTCACCCGGCGGCACGTTCGTGTCCGGGATCGGCGGCATGTTCCCGCCACCACCCGAACCGGAACCGGAGCCGCCGCCCGAACCCGAGCCGCCACCGCTGTCGCCCGGACCGCCCAGGTTCACGTCCGGCACCTTCGGGACCGGCGGCGGGGCACCGCCGGAACCGGAACCACCACCGGAGCCGCCACCAGGGGGATTGTCACCCTGCGGCACAGTCGTGTCGGGGATCGGCGGCACGTTCCCGCCGCCACCACCCGAACCGGAACCCGAGCCACCGCCCGAACCCGAACCGCCACCGGAGCCGGAACCACCACCGGAGCCCGAGCCGCTGCCGCCGCCCGAACCCGAGCCGCCACCGGAGCCCGAACCACCACCAGAGCCGGAACCACCACCAGAGCCCGAGCCGCCACCGGAACCGCCACCCTGGCCGCCGCCGGAGCCGGAACCGCCCTGGCCGTCGGTCCCCGTGCCGAACTCGTTCTTGACCTTGCCCATGACCTTGTCGAGCTCGTCATAGGCCTGGTTGACCAGGTCCTTGGTGTCCTTGCAGTTCTTGACGAACCCCTGGAACAGCCGGTCCCACAGGTCCGGGATGAAGTAGTTCGTGATCCACTGCTTGGCGAGCTTCTCGCCCTCGGCCTTCATGTCGTTCTTGTCGCAGCAGCCCTTGTCGTTCAGGGTCTTCTGCAGGTTCGTGCCGAAGTTCGCGTCCAGGAAGCCGGCGATCGCGGCCAGGTCGTCGTCGCTGGCGGCCGAGCCGTTCGCCGCGTTCACGATCTTCTGGGCCATGAGGAAGTCGGCCTTGGCCACGTACTCGGTGTAATCCTGGTTGACCTTGTCGGCCTTGCCCTTGCACAGGTTGAACACCGCGGTCACCGCGGCGATCGTGGCCTTGGACGCGCCGTCGAGCGTCTGCTGCAGCTTCGTCGCCTTGGGCTGGATGTCGTCGTTGTAGTGGTCCCACGCCGCGTCGGCGCCCTTGCCCTTCCAGTCCTGCTGCACGGTGGTCAGCGCGGAACTGGTGTCCTTCATGGTCTTGTCGACGCTGTCTGAGCCGGTCTTGAAGTGCGCGGCGTCGTCCATGAAGTTCTTGAACGAGATCCCGCGCTGCTCGTCGTACGGGACATGGATGTCCTTGTCCATGTCGATCGGGTGGGTGTTGCCCTTGCAGTCGTCCGGGAACTTCGCGATCAGCGAGCCGAACGTCTCGTACACCTTGAGCGCGGGCAGGGCCGTGTCGAACACCTCGTCCGACGTCTTCGTGCCGCCGCCGTCGGCCGTGGGCGGCTGCTTGTCGCCGAGGCCCTTCTTGCCGTCGTCGACCGCCTTCGACTGCATTTTCTCGTTGTAGTCGGCCAGGTCGCCGGCGCCTTTGGCGTCGTCGTACGCGTCGTCGACCTTTTTGTAATCGACCGCGTAGATACCGCCGGCCGGAAAATAAGCGTCTTCGTACTTCGTCTTGTCGGCGTCCGGAATCGTGACGCCATCCGTTTCGGCGGCGGCGAGCAGCACCTTTTTCTTGTCCGGCGGGACGGCCGGGTCATCGATGAGCTTCTTGATTTCTTCCCACGTCTTGGCCATCAGCGGCCACCCCCAGCCCCGTTGATCTGGCCGTACTGATCGTCTTCATTGCCGGCGTACTGGGCCCCGGCCTGCTGGATGCTCGAACCGAACGTGGTGAGCGCGCCGTTGTAGCCGTTGACCGAATCCGACAGCGCCTTGGCCCCGTCCAGGTACTTCTGCGCGTGGTCCCCGTGGGCCTTGCCGAAACCCTCCTTGGTGACCTCCGCGGTCCCCAGGTCCGGGTTGGCGTCGAGCAGGTCCTTGCCCAACTGGGTGATCTTCTTCGAGGCCGTTGCGATCGCATCGGTTGACGCGGTGTAGCCCCCGCTGCCGCTCATCTGCGCTTCTCTCCCTAGCTGGCCCGGTCGGCGCCGGTCGGTTCGTTCAAGGCTTCGGCGAGCACCTCGGCCACGGCAGCGATATCGGTGAAACGGTCGAGCTGCTCGAGGTCGATCGTGACATCGTGGTGGACTTCCAGTGCGGCGAGCAGCCGCACCCGTCCCTTGGAGTCGATGCCCAGCTCTTCGAGCGGGCTGTCCGCCCCCACCAGTTCCGGGTCGAGCCGGAAGGTGTCGATCACGACCTTCGCGACCTCGGCACAGAGATCATCCACGGCCGTCACCGTACCGCGCCCTCGCTGCGGACCGCGCAATTTTGCCGCTTGATGTGCGCGGAAGGCCTCCAGGAGCGACCAAAGAGACACTCCGCAGCGTCAGGCCGTATTCGCGGGACACCGCACGGAGCACGGCACGGCGTACTTCGATCTCATCGGCCTCGCCGGTCCATTCGGCCGCGACCACCGCGCCCTCACCTTCTTCGCCGTTGACCCCGAAGGCCGCGACCCGGCCGCGGCGGACGGCCGGATGCGCCTGCTCCGCAGTCACTTCCAGGTCCTGCGGGTGGTAATTGCGGCCGTCGATCACGATCAAGTCCTTCAGCCGCCCGGTCAGGTACAGCTGGCCCCGGTGCCACACACCGAGGTCTCCGGTGCGCAGCCAGCCGCCGTGGCCCTCCAGCCACGCGTCGAACGTGTTGTCCTCGCGCGCCCAGTACCCGGTGCCGACGTGCGGGCCGTGGACCCAGACCTCGCCGACGGTGCCGTCCGGGGCCGCCTCGCCGTCCCGCACGACCCGCACCAGTTGCCCGACCGGGTGACCGACGGACACCAGTTCCTGGCCGCCTTCGATCTCCACGGCCTCACCGGCGGCCAGCGCTTCACGGTCGAAAGTGGCGCTCGTCGGCCCTTCCGGCCCGGCGCTCGTCACGTACACAGTGGCCTCGGCCAGGCCGTACGAAGGCCGGTGCGCCTCGCGCCGGAAACCCAGCGGTCCGAACACTTCCTGGAAGCGGGCGACCGTCGCGGGACGCACCGGTTCGCTCCCGTTCAGCGCGATGCGCACGCCGGAGAGGTCGAGGCCGTCCGGCGGGGGCGCCGCGGCGGCCAGGTCGAACGCGAAGTTCGGGGCCGCGGTGAACACGTCCGGGTGATCCGCCAGCTGTCGCAGCCAGCGTTCCGGGCGGTGCACGAACTCGACCGGCGACATGAACACCGACCGGCAGCCCGCGTGGACCGGGACGCACAGCAGCTGGACGAGCCCCATGTCGTGGAAGAACGGGATCCAGCCCAAGCAGGTGGTGCCGGGGCCGACGGAGTAGGCCAGGCACGCCTGCCAGCAGGCGGCGGCCAGCGCCCGGTGCGGAATGATCACGCCGGCCGGATCGCGGGTCGAACCCGAGGTGTACTGCAGGTACGCGGGGGTTTCCGGGGCGGGCAGGACCGGCTCCGCGGGCGGCCCGGACAGCTCGTCCACGACCACCAGCTGCTCAGCCGGCACGAACTCGCGCACCCGCTTCACCGCGCGGCGCGAGGTCAGCACGAGCGAGGCGGAACAGTCGGCGAGGATCCCGGCCAGCCGCTTCCCGAGTCCCGGGCTGGCCGGGTCCATCAGCGGCACCGCCGTCATCCCCGCGGCGAGCACCCCGAAGAACGCGACCGGATAGGCGAGTTCCTGCGCCGCGATGACCGCGACCCGGTCCCCCGGCGCCGCCGTCTCCCGCAGCCGCGCCGCCACCACGCCGACGCGTGTGACCAGCTCGGCCCAGGTCAGCGTCTCCTCGACCCCGGCGGAGTGGTCCTGGTGGGTGAACGCGGGCCGCTGGTCGCCGGCGCGGGAGAACAACAACTCCACGAGGGAAACGCCCAAGACGGCCTCGGGCACGGAAACGGGCGCCTGAACCGGCGTCGAAGCAGGGGAGGACAACGGCTTCACCACACACCGGGAGCACCGGCGAAGGGAATCCGGTCGGCGCTCCCGCTTCCGCCCGGCCGCGACATGCGCACCACCTTACCGCTCACGGCGACCACTCCACCACACGCGCACCGGCGCCCGGCGATATGCGAGTCGAATCTGCCCGAAGGTTCCCCGTTCTCCGTCGCGAAAGACCTTTGTGCACTTCACGACATTATCATCAGCAAATATTCCGGACGATTTCCGTGAATTCGCTAAGGTGAATTCGCTAAAGTGAATCAGCTGACACCATGAATACGAACGAGCACGCACTGGTGATCGGCGCGGGCATCGCCGGGCCGGCCGCCGCCAGACGAGCCGTCGCCCGTCGAGCCCGTCGCTGTCCGGCGGATGCAACGCCGTGGGGGCGAGCGGGGACAAGAGGGTGTGACGACATTCGTGGATCAAGAGCGGGGGCGGGGCATGCGGGCCGACGACGGCGCGGATGCCCCCGACTCCCCCGCTGGTGACGACCGGGCCGCGTGGGAACAGGCCGCAGGCGGGGATGTCGCCGCGTTCGGGGAGTTGTTCCGCCGGCATGCCGGCGCGGTGTGGAACTACGCCTACCGGCTGACCGGGTCGTGGTCGGCGGCCGAGGACCTGACCTCCTCGACGTTCCTCACCGCGTGGCGGCGGCTCGGCGAGGTGACGCTGGTGAACCACAGTGCGCGGCCGTGGCTGTACACCGTGACCAGCAACCTGGCCCGCCGTGAGCAGCGCAGTCTCGGCCGGTTCTCACGGGCGTTGTCGCGCCTGCCGCGTGGTGGCGTCGTGCGTGACCACGCCGAGGACGTGGCCGGCCGGGTCGATGCGGACCGCCGGCTGCGGGTGGTACTGGACGCGGTCGCCACGCTGCCACGGGCCGAGCGGCGGGCCGTCGAACTGTGCCTGCTGGGCGGCTTGTCCACCGGGGAGGCCGCCGCGGTGCTCGAGATCGCCGAAGCGAGCGTGCGGGCCCGGATTTCCCGGGCCCGCAGCCGGCTGCGCGGCCTGCTGCGGGACACCACCCTCAACGCACTGACCGCCGAGGAGCTGTGATGACCGACAACGACGACCGGCCGGCGGACCGGCCGATGCCCGAACACCTGCAGGACGCTCTGTGGAGCCGGATCCGGCCGGAGCTGACGGCCCCGCGCCGCCGGCAGCCGGGCCCGCCGTTGGCGGTCGCGGCCGTGGTCGGCGTCCTCGCGGTCGGTGCCGTGGTGGCGTTCGGGCCGGGGCACGAGGCGGGCCCGAACCCCACCGCGATACCGGCCGGCGCCGGGTCCCTGCCCCAGCCCGCGCCCGACCCCGCCGACGTGAAACTGGTCAAGGACTGCGTGGACGCCACCCTCGGCTACGGGTACGCGGTGCCCGCCCCGGGCAGCTGGCGGCCGGCCGCCAAGATCGATGCGGACACTTCGCACGGTTTCATGGTCATCCGCAATGACATCTCCGCGGCGGTCTGCGTCATCGACGGCGACAAGTCCCCCGGCATCATGGGTGCCGACTCCGACGAAATGGCCGGTCGGCGCTTCGGTTACGCCAAGCTCACCGCAAAGCTCCCCTTTAACAGCTTCACCGGTATCGGCGGCCTCCACGAGCCGACGTTCGAGTTCGGGATCGTGACCACCGAGGTGGCCGCGGTTTCGGTGGTGGGGCCGGACGGTTCGGTGTTCCCGGCGACAGTGCGCGACGGCACGTTCGCCGTGAAGATCAACGACGGGCGCGGCGGGGTCCGCACCGAATACCGCGCCCGAATGACCATGAAGAACGGAAATGTCATCGAAGCTCCGTTGAAATAGCGCTTGACCCCCGGGTTCTCTCGCCGCACTTTCCCGCATAAGGAGCAAGACCATAATGGTGATGGGGTTGACGGCGCCTCAATCGGCCGGCGGCCAGTCGGCGCTGGACCGGTCACGGGTCCTGCTCGCCCGGGCCGGGTGGCTGCCGATCGGCGTGGCCGTGGTGTCGGCGCTGGTGTTCTTACTGGTGCGCGGACATCTGATCGACGACACGTACATCACGTTGAGCTACGCCCGCAATCTCGCCTTCCACGGGCAGTGGGGACTGCTGGCCGGGGACAACGCCAACACGGCGACCTCGCCGTTGAACGTGCTTTGCCTGGCGGCGCTGACCTTTGTGGTGCGGGACGCGGTATTCGCCGCGGGCTTGCTGTACGTCGCGGGCCAGGTGGCGCTGGTGCTCGCCCTGCGCCGGCTCGGCGCGGCCACCGGACTGCCCGGCTGGTTCCCGGTGCTCACGATCACCGCGCTGACGGTCAACCCGCTGCTGGTGTCGTCGATCGGGATGGAGGTCGGGCTGGGCGCGGCGGGGCTCGCCTGGCTGCTCGTTCTTTCGGTGGAACGACGACCCTTCGCGTTCGGCTTGGTCGCCGGCGCGCTGGCGCTGGTCCGCGTTGACCTCCTGATCTTCGTGGCGGTGATCTTCGTGGCCCGGCGGCGGTTCTGGGTCGGCGCCCGGCGCAGCGTGCGCGGCGCCGTGCTGGTCGCGGCGCCCTGGTTCGGGTTCAGCTGGGTGATGCTGGGCGCGGCGGTCCCGGACACCCTGGTCATCAAGACCCTGCAGGGCGCGCGGCAAGCCTGGGGGAAGTGGGAGTTCGGCAACGGCCCCGGGCTGTACTGGCAGGGGATGCCCGGGCAGACCGTGCTGTCGTTCCTGCCCGTCGGGCTGGCGCTGGCGGCCGGGTTGCGCTGGCTGATCCCGGTGGTGCGCGGAAACGCGGCCGGCCTTCGGCTGCTGCCGTTCGCCGTGCTCGCCGTGGCCGGAGCGGTGTACAGCCTGGCGTACGTCCAGTTGAAGGTGCCGCCGTACCACTGGTATTACGGGCCCGGCATCGTCGCGGCGACCGTGTTCGCCTGCGCGGTCACGGCCGGGCTCGCGCGCCGGGCCGAACGCGGGGTGAGCCTTTTCGTCGTCGTGGCGCTGATCGTCGGCAGCGTGGCGGGTTACGCCCGCGCCGGCGTGCCCCGCGACTTCGCCCCCTTGACCTCGAACTACACCTCCAGCAAGCAATACGCCGAGATCGGACGCGAGCTGGCCCGGCTGGCCCGCGGCCGGACCGTGGCCAGCGCCGACGAAATCGGCGTGCTCGCCTACACCTGCGACTGCGCGATCATCGACGTGTTCTCCGACCGCGGGCGGATGCCGCAGGAGATCGACGAACTCGAGTCGCGCAGCGGACGGTTGTCTCGCGGGCTGCTCAGGGTCAACTTCGCGTTCTTCGACTACACCGTGCGCCCGCGTTACCTCGACCTCGCCCTGCGGCGGATCAACGGCACCCCGCCGCCGGACTACCTCGCGACGTGGACCATTTCCTCGCCACTCGCCGGGACCTCGCAGCTCTACCTCGTCCCCGCGTCCTGAATCGGCACCCGGCTCTTCGCGGTAGCGTCTTGTCCGAGCAGGCTGTTGACAAAATCGTGAGTGGACGGTTACATACTTTGTGACTGATCAATCACTACGGAGGAGCCGCTCATGGGGAACGAGCCCGGAACGTTCCGATCCACCGCGGACGCCCGCCGCTCGATCATCACCGAGCGGGCGGTCACGGTGTTCGCCCGCAGTGGCTACCGGGCCACGCCGGTTTCGGACGTGGCCGAGGCGGCCGGCATCTCCCCGGCGTACGTGTTCCGGCTCTACGACGGCAAACTCGGCCTGTTCCTGGCCGCGCTGGAGCACTGCCAGGATCGGGTGCTCGCCGCGATGAGCGAGGTCGCGGACCGGATGGCCGGCAAGGAGCCCGGCGTGGTGCTGTCGGCGATCGGCGACGCCTACGCCCAGCTGATCTCCGACCGCGACCTGCTGATGCTGCAGGTCCACGCCCTCAGCTCGGTGGACGTCCCCGAGATCGCCGCGGCCACCCGCCGGGGGATCGAGCGGACCGTCACCCTCCTCCAGGAGCGCACCGGTGCCCCCGACGCCGCGATCCAGCAGTTCCTCGCGTACGGCCAGCTCTGCCACCTCATCGTCGCCGCCGGCCTCACCGACCTCACCGACGACGGCGGCAAGGAACCGCGGTGGGCGAAGGTCCTGACCGAGGGGATGGCCCACCCCGACGCCGCCACCACCGACGCCGCTGAGCCCAGCGCCGCTTCCGGACACTGACCGACCCAGAAGCCTCCCGGGCTGTTGCTCTCACCCGCGTTCATCAAGCACCTCCCGCAGCACGGCCCGCGGGTCCGCCGCGGTCAGGCGGGTGTGGGCGGCCATCACCTGATCGCGGAACGCCGCGTCGTCGGGGAAGATCCGCCGCACGTCCAGCGGTGACGCGGCGGCGCGCAGTTCGGCGGCGAGCGGATCCCGCAGCGCGTCGGTGGCCACGTGCCGCAGCCACGCGGCGATCACGAACGGGATCCAGCGCGGACTCCGCCCGGCCGCGCGCAGATCGGCCACGGTGCCGAGCAGGCGGGGCCCGAGCTTCTGCGAGCCGTCGCTCGCGACCTGCGCGGTGGTGTGCCGCAACGCGGGGTTGGCGAAGCGTGCCAGCACCGTGTGGGCGTAGTCCTCAACGTCCACTTCGGATGGTGGACGCAGTACCGGCAGGACGTCCTCGGCGATCATGCCCAGACAGGCCTGCCGGAGCACCGGGTCACGCACCGCGTCGGCGATCGACTCGTGGCCAAGGAGCAGTCCGAAGTAGGCGAGCATCGAATGGCTCGCGTTGAGCACCCGCAGCTTCAGCCGTTCCCACGGCTCGACGTCCTTGGCCAGCACCGCGCCTACCCGCTCCCAGGCGGGCCGGGGTGCCGCGAAGTCGTCCTCGATCACCCACTGGCTGAACGGCTCGGTGACGACCAGTGCCTCGTCGCGGTAACCGAGCCGGTCTTCCGCCTCACGGCGGTCCACCTCGGTGGTCGCGGGCGCGATGCGGTCGACCATGCTGGCCGGGAACCGGACGTTGTCCTCGATCCAGGTCGTCAGCGAGTCGAGCCCAGCCGCCGCGCAGAAGGACAGCACGAGGCCACACAGGAACGCTCCGTTGCCCGCCAGGTTGTCGCAGCACAACAGCGTGATCGGCGGCCCGCCGGCTCGGCGCTGGAGGCCGTGAACCAGTTGTCCCACCACGGTTTTCGACTGCCGTCCGGTGAGGTCGGCCGCGATCCCGGGGTCGGTGAGGTCCAGTTCGCCGGTGGCGGGGTCGTGCCGGTAGCCCTTCTCGGTGACGGTCAGCGTGACCACCTGTATCGACGGCCGCGCGAGCAGCCCGGGCACGGCTTCGCCGTCGACCACACCCGAAAGCGCGCCGACGACGCGCGGGGCCGCCGCGCCCTCGCCGCGCTCCAGCACCGTGTAGAGGTTGTCCTGGGGCTCAAGCTGCCGCCGGACGCGATCGCTGCGCTGGGTCACGCCGATGATGCCCCAGCCGCGGTCCCCGGTCACGCGCATCGCGTCTTCGGTGTACACCGCCTGGTGCGCCCGGTGGAACGCGCCGAGTCCCAAGTGGACGATCCCGGCGGCGTCCGGCCGGGCCGGCGCGGCCACCCGCGTCGAGAGCCGTTTCATGCGCTCACCAGTCATGTACCGACCCGTCACGACGGCGGTTGACGGGCAGGTACTTCGGGTCGTACGGGAACTTCGCCGCGGCCGCCTCGTCCACCTCGACGCCCAGCCCCGGCAACTCGCCGGGATGCAGGTAGCCCTCCGAGAACGTGTACGACGTCTGGAAGACCTCGTCCGCCGGGGCGGCGTGGCCCATGTACTCCTGGATGCCGAAGTTCGGCACGGACAGGTCCACGTGCAACGCCGCCGCCAGCGAAACCGGCGACAGGTCACCCGCGCCGTGAGAGCCGGTGCGCACGCCGTAGAGGTCGGCGAGCGCGAAGATCCGGCGCAGGTGCGTGATCCCGCCCGAGTGCGAGACCGAGGTGCGGATGTAGTCGATCAGCCGCTCGGTGATCAGGTGCTGGCAGTCCCAGATCGAGTTGAACACCTCGCCGGCCGCCAGCGGCGTGGTGGTGTGCCCGCGCACCAGCCGGAACGCCTCCTGGTCCTCGGCCGGGGTGGGGTCCTCCAGCCAGAACATCCGGTGCGGCTCGAGGTCGCGGCCCAGCCGTCCCGCCTCGATCGGGCTGAGCCGGTGGTGCACGTCGTGCAGCAGGTGGAAGCCGAACCCGAACCGCTCGCGGACCGCGCCGAGCAGCTCCGGCGCGAACCGCAGATACGGTGCGGTGTCCCAGAAATCCTCCTGCGGACGCGCGCCCGAGGCCGGCTCGTACACGCGCTGGCCCGCCTTGGGGACGCCGTAGGTCTTGTCCAGGCCGGGAACCCCGGACTGCGCCCGCACGGCGAGGTAGCCGCTGTCGAGGTAGCGGGCGACGTCGTCGAGCAGCTCCGGGACGTCCGCGCCGCTGGCGTGCCCGTAGACCATCACGCCGTCACGGGCGGCGCCGCCGAGCAGCTGGTAGACCGGCAGCCCGGCGATCTTGCCCTTGATGTCCCACAGCGCGACGTCGACGGCGGCGATCGCGGTCATCGTGACCGGGCCGCGCCGCCAGTAGGCGCCTTTGTACAGGTACTGCCAGGTGTCCTCGATGCGGTGCGCGTCGCGGCCGGCCAGCAGCGGGCAGACGTGGTCGCGCAGGTAGGACACCACGGCGAGCTCACGGCCGTTGAGGGTCGCGTCGCCCCAGCCGACGACGCCGTCTTCGGTGGTCACCTTGAGGGTCACGTAGTTCCGGCCCGGGGCGGTGACGAGCACGTCGGCGCGGGCGATCTTGGTCATGCGGGCTGCCCTTCGGTTTCGGTACGGGAATCGGCGGGGCGGACTGCCATACAAGTTCTGCCATGCTTCCACTGTCAAGGGCGGCGAGACCGGTAAGGTGGCCAAATGGCGAGAACAGCGAAACCGTCGGCGCGGGCGGTCGTGCACCGGGACCTGAGGAACCGGATCATCACGCTCCAGCTCTCGCCCGGCGCGCCGCTGTCGGAAAACGAGCTCGCCGCGGAGCTGTCGGTCAGCCGCACCCCGGTGCGCGAAGCGCTGCTGCTGCTCGCCGAAGAGGAACTGGTCCAGGTCTTCCCGCAGCTGGGCACGTTCGTGGCGCGGGTCGACCTGCAGCGGGTCGCCGACGCCCAGTTCGTCCGGGAGGCCGTTGAGGTCGCTTCGCTCGAGGACGCGGCCGGCCTGTCCCCCACCGCGCTGGCGGCCCTGCGGCAGGCGCTCGAACAGCAACGCGAGGCCGAAGACGACGCCGAGCGTTTCTTCCAGCTGGACGAGGAATTCCACCAGCTGCTGCTCGACGCCGGCGGCCACGCGAACGCCTGGCGCACGGTCGTTTCGGCGAAGGCGCACCTCGACCGCGCCCGCCGCCTCGGAATGCGGATGGTCAGCCCGGCCTCGGCCCTGATCGACCAGCACACCGCCATCGTCGACTCACTGGCCGCGGGCGACCTCGGCGCGAGCATCGACGCCATGCGCGCGCACCTGCGCCTGGTCTTCTCCGACGTCGAGCGGATCCGCAGCCACTCACCCGAACTGTTCGTCACCGACAGCGATCAGCGGCCGGTCCGTAAGACGGTCACGGCTTGGGCTTGAACTCGTTGGGGCACAAGCATTGTGGACCCCGGACCGATTTGCCCCGGCTTACCAGATCGACCGCGGGGACCGGGTGCGGTATGCAGTGGGCATGACCAGTGTCCGGTTCGGACTGCTCGGGACCGTCGAGGCGCACATCGGGGCCGAGGCCGTCGACCTGGGCCACGCGCGGCAACGCTGGGTGCTCGCGGCGCTGCTCGCCGACGCCAACCGGCCCGTGTCCACCGACCGGCTCACCGAGCGGGTGTGGGCGGACCAGCCGCCGTACCGCGCGCACCGGCTGCTGGCCAGCTACCTTTCGCGCCTGCGCCGCAGCCTCGCCGCGGCCCGCGACGTCGCGATCCGCCACGGGCCGGCCGGCTACCTGCTCAGCGTCCCGCCCGAGGCGGTGGACGTGCACCGGTTCCGCGCGCTCGTCGCCGAAGCCCAGGTACAGCGCAGCACCGCGCTGTACGACGAAGCTTTGACGTTGTGGCGCGGCGACCCGTTCGCCGGGCTCGACACGCCGTGGGCCGACACCGCCCGTCAGACGCTCGCCGCCGAGCTGCTGTCGGCGCAGCTCGACCGCACGGACCTCGCGCTGGAAGGCGGCGGCCACAACGGCGTGCTGGCCGAGACGGCGGAGCGGGCCGCGGCGCACCCGCTCGACGAACGGGTGGCGGGCCAGCTGATGCTCGCGCGGTACCGCGCCGGGCGGCAGGCGGGCGCGCTCGAGGAGTTCGACCGGATCCGGCGGCGGCTGGCCGACGAGTTCGGCGCCGACCCCGGCCCCACGCTGCGTCAGCTGCACCAGCGCATCCTCACTACGGACCCGACGCTGCTGCCGTACGCGGAGACGGCCGTGCCGCGGCAACTGCCCGCGCCGCCGCGCTGGTTCGTCGGCCGCGACCCCGAGCTGGCCGCGCTCGACGACGTGATGGAAAGCCGCGGCGGCACCCTCACGCTGTCCGCGATCGGCGGCCCCGGCGGCATCGGCAAGACCTCGCTCGCCCTTCGCTGGGCACACCAGAACCTCGCGCGTTTCCCGGACGGCCAGCTGTACGTGAACCTGCGCGGCTTCGACCCGTCCGACGGCCCGCTGCCGCCCGAGGCCGTGGTCCGGCAGTTCCTCGACGCGCTGGGGGTGGCGCCGGCGGCGGTCCCGGCGGACGCGGTGGGCCAGTTTTCGCTCTACCGCAGCCTCGCCGCGGGACGGCGCCTGCTCGTCGTGCTGGACAACGCGCGGGACCTGGCGCAGATCGAGCCGCTGCTGCCGGGCAGCGAGACGTGCACGGTGATGGTCACCAGCCGGCACCGGCTCGGCGGCCTGGGCGTACGCGGCGCGCAGCTGCTCGACTTGGACGTGCTCGGGTCGCGGGAGGCGCGGGAGCTGCTGGTGCGCCACCTCGGCGCGGACCGCGTGGCGGACGAGCCGACGGCGGTGGACGACCTCGTCCACTGGTGCGGCGGGCTGCCGCTGGCCATCAGCATCGTCGCGAGCCGCGCGGGGGCGAACCCGCGGTTCCGGCTGGAGGTGCTGGCGAAGGAGCTGCGTCAGGAGTCCGCGCGGCTGGACGCGCTCGACGCGGGTGACCTGAGCACGAACCTGCGGGCGGTGTTCTCGTGGTCGTACCAGGCACTCGACGCCGAGCCGGCCCGCGCGTTCCGGCTGCTCGGCGCGGCGCCGGGGCCGGACATCGGCCTGGCCGCGGCGGCTTCCCTGCTCGGGCTGCGGATGCCGGAAGTACGCGCGCTGCTGCGCCGCCTCGGTGCCGCGCACCTGGTGCAGGAGCACGTGCCCGGCCGGTATCGGATGCACGACCTGCTGAGGCTGTACGTCGACGAGCTGGTGGACGACGCGGAGCGGCCAGAACCGTTGCGCCGTCTCGTTGATCATTACCTGCACACCGCCTGTGCCGCGACGCCGCTGCTGCGCCCGGAGCGCCAGCCGATCGAGCTGGGCCCGCCCGCGCCCGGCAGCGCGGCCCTGCCGCTGGCGGACCGGGCCGAGGCGGCGGCGTGGTTCGCGGACGAGCACGCGTGCCTGCTGGCGGTGCTGGACTCGGCCGGGCAACGCGGCTCGCACGAGGACGTGTGGCGGCTGGCCTGGAGCGTCAGCGGTTTCCACGTGATCCGCGGGCTGCTGGTCGCGGACCTGGCGGCCTGGCGCGCGGCGGTGGCGGCCGCGCGGGCGCTGGGACGGCCGGAGCCGCTGGCCATCACGCACATGTACCTGGGCACGGCGCACACGCGCGTCGGCTCGCACGACTCCGCGATCCGGCACGTGCGCGAGGCGCTTGACCTTGCTGTGGCAGCGAAATCCCCGGCTGTGGCGGCGGACGCGCAGCGGGCGCTGGGCTGGGCGCTGGGCCAGAGCGGCGATTTCGCCGGGGCTCTGCGGCACACCGCCGAAGCGCTGACGTACTACCGCGCCGCCGGCAACGGGCTGCGCCAGGCCGACGCGCTCAACACCCTCGGCTGGTACTCCGCCCGCCTCGGCCGGCTGCGCGAGGGCCGGGGCCACTGCACGCGGGCGTTGGAACTCTGCCGCCTTCACGACCACCGCCGCGCCGAAGCCGTGACGCTCGACAGTCTTGGCTACATCGCGCAGGAACTCGGCGAGTACGTCGTCGCGCTCGGCCACTACCGCTCGGCGCTGGCGCTCGCCCGCGAAACCGACGACGTCTACGACGAACCCGGCATCCTCGCCAATCTCGGCGACACCCACGCGTCCCTCGGCCAGACCGCCGACGCCCGCGCCGCGTGGGAGCAGGCGCGGGACCTTTATCGGGAGCATCGGCGGAACCGGGCGGCTGAGCTGCTCGAGGTGAAGCTGGAGTCGTTGTAGGTCCTCGGCGCGCCTGACATGTCGACCTTGAGATACGCCTTCGCCGCCAGGTAGATCACGGTCATCGAGCCGAACAGCAGCACCGGGGACAGGGCGACCATCTCGTCGATCGGCAGAGTGAAGCACAGCACGGTGCGGACGGCGGCCTCCAGCAGCAGCCCCAGTCCCCACGCGTAGCTGAGCACGGTGAAACGGCGGCGGGTCGGCGCGTCGGTCGCGTAGCGGTCCTCGAAGGCGGCCACCGCCGCGGGATCGCCCGCGGTCTCGAACCTGCGGCCGATCAGGAAGAGCAGCGGCCGGTCCGCGAGGGTCGTCCCGATGAAGGCGAACGCGACGGCGCCGGTGACGACCGAGTCCTTCAGCACGAGGATCCGGGGGTCGCCGGTGAGGAAGGTGGCCGCCAGTCCGAACAGGAACAGGCCGAGCATCACCGCCGCGACGATCTCGACCCGCCGGTTGCGGACGGCTTCGACAATGGTGAGCACGGCGGCCACGGCGCCGCCGACGCTCAGCGCGACGCGGTCGTCCGCTCCGGCGAGGTGGCAGGCGTAGTAGCCGGCGCCCGGCAGGGCGATGTCCTTGAGGAGCACCGAAACGACGGCCTTGAGCTTGGTGGAACGGATCATGGCTCGAACGCTAGGAACCCGGCCGACGCGCGCTTGGGCGTAAATGTCATCGAACCCGTCTGACATCTGTCAGCCCGCCGCGCGCCGCCGACCGGCTACGTTGGCCCGGTGGAGATCAAGGTGCTCGTCGCGGACGACCAGGCGCTGGTCCGAGGCGCGCTGGCCACGCTGCTCGGGCTGGAGGACGACATCACCGTCGTCGCCAAGGTCGGGTCCGGCGCGGAGGTGCCGGCCGTGGCGCGCGCGACGCAGCCGGACGTCGCGCTGCTCGACGTGCAGATGCCCGGCAAGGACGGCATCGAGGTGGCGGCCGAGCTGCGCGCCGCCGTGCCCGGCTGCCGGGTGCTGATGTGCACCACGTTCGGCCGGCCCGGCTACCTCACCCGCGCGCTCGCCGCCGGGGCCGCCGGGTTCGTGGTCAAGGACTGCCCGCCGGAGCAGCTGATCGACGCCGTCCGCCGGGTCCACTCCGGACTGCGCGTGGTGGACCCGGCATTGGCGACGGAGTCGGTGACCATCGGCGTCAGCCCGCTGACCGACCGCGAGCGCGAGGTGCTGCAGGCCGCGCGGGACGGCAGCACCGTCAACGCCGTCGCCGCCCAGCTGCACCTGTCCGCGGGGACGGTGCGCAACTACCTGTCGTCCGCCATGGGCAAGCTGGAGGCAGCGACCCGCGCCGAGGCCGCCCGCCTCGCCGACGAACGCGGCTGGCTGTGAAGTCCCGGGGAGCCGCCTGATGGAGCCGGGAAGCACCGGGCAGCGATGGCCGGAACGCCACGACGGCGGCCTGCGCTCGCTGGTGCGGGAACTCGGCCCGTTCACCGCGTTCCTGGCCTGGCTCTGGCTGGAGACCGTGAAGCAGGCGCACGACCGGCCTTCGTTCCAGGTGCCGGTCTTCACGCTCGCGGCCGTGTATTCGGTGGCGTTCCTGGCCGCCGCCGGCTGGGGACAGCTGTTACGGCCGCTCGGGCGGATAGCGGTGGTGGCCGGGCTTTTCGTGCTGGGCCTGACCTTTCCGGTGCTGTTCGGCCGGCCGGAGCTGTTGACACTGCTCGCCTACGGCATCACCGCGTCCGTCGTGCTGCTGCCGCTGCGGGCCGCCCAGTGGCTGGGCTTCACCGCGGCGCTCGCGCTGCTCGGGTCGACGGCCCTGGTCCGCGGGGCCCCCGACTGGAGCGACACGCTACTGGTCGGCCTGCTGACGATGGGCATCGTCTCGGCGACGCAGCTGACCCGCGCCAACGCGCAGCTGCGGGCGGCGCGCGAGCGGGTGCGGGAGCTCGCCGTCACCGAGGAGCGCGGCCGCGTGGCGCGGGACCTGCACGACCTGCTCGGCCACAGCCTCACCACGATCACGCTCAAGACCGGCCTCGCCCGCCGGATGCTGGAAGGCGGGAAGGACGGCGCGCTCGACGAGGTGCGTGAGGTCGAAGTCCTGTCCCGGCAGGCCCTCGCCGAGGTGCGCGCCACGGTCACGGACTTCCGGCGCACGTCACTGGCGGCGGAGCTGGCGGGCGTGCGCGCCGCGCTCGGCTCGGCGGGCATCAAGCTGGTCGCGCCGCACGCCGTCGACGACGTCGAGGTGCGGTTGCAGCAGCCGTTCGCCTTTGTGGTCCGGGAAGCGGTCACCAACGTCATCCGGCACAGCGGCGCCACGCGCTGCGAGATCCGGCTGGGGCCGAACTGGGTCGAGGTGACCGACGACGGCACCGCCGCCTCGGCACAGGCGACGGCAACGGTCCGGGGCAACGGCCTGTCCGGGCTGGCCGAGCGCCTCGCCGCCGTCGGCGGGCGGGTCGACGTGGGACCGGTGCCGGACGGCGGGTTCGTCGTCCGGGCGAGCGTGGACTAATTGTGCTTCTTCAGGGGCTCCGCGTCGCCAGGCGCCGGGCGCGGCGGGGCACCGGGTGGTGCCGGACCAGGCAGGCGCCGCTGATCACCGGGGCCGGCTTCACGGCGGCGCGGCGCAGCCACACGACGTCACGCCCGAACGACCAGACGAGCAGCACCAGCGCGGAAACCGTGACAGCGAAACCGAAACCGGCCGGGACCAGACCGGAGCCCGCCACCAGCAGCAGCACCCCCTGCAGCGCCGCGACGACCTTGCGCGCGCGGCTCGGCGGCAGTTCCGCCCGCAGCCACGGCAGCGCCCTGGCGGCCGCCACGAAGACGTACCGCATCAGGCCGATCGCCAGCACCCACGGGCCGAGCGACCCGGCCACCAGCGTGCTGAGCACGAGGATCAGGAACGCGTCCGCCTCCATGTCGAACCGCGCGCCGAGCGCCGACGACGTGCCGGTGCGGCGCGCGACCTGGCCGTCGACGGCGTCCAGCGCCAGCGCGACGGCCGCGAGCGGGACCACCACGGCCGTCGGGATCCCCCCGTTCAGGTGATCCACGACCAGCGCCGTGACACCCCCGATGAGCACGGCGCGGGCGAGTGTGACGTGGTCGGCCGGGCCCAGCGAACGGGCGCGCGCCCGCCGTGCGGCGCCCGCGAGCAGGGCCCACAGCCCGGCCGTGTAGGCGAGGCCCGCGGCCCAACCGGCGGCGCCGAGCCCGGTGGTGAGCCCGAGAATGCCCAGCAACACCAGCTGGGCCCCCGCGCCCGCGGCCTGCTCGCGGGCGACTGAACCCACGCCGGAGTGTGATCGTGTAGTGGTGGTGACAGCCATCGAACCCCTCGATCTCGCGCAGGCACAGGAGGACATCCATGACACGTAAGGCAAGGGCCTTCTGGTTCACCGCCGCCGGGACCGGCGAGATCTCCGACGCCGTGATCCCGGCTCCCGGGCCGGACGAAGTGCTGGTCAGGACGCTGTTCTCGGCCATGAGCCGCGGCACGGAGAGCCTGGTGTCACGCGGCGGGGTGCCCGCGAGCCAGCACGACGTGATGCGCGCGCCGTTCCAGGAGGGTGACTTCCCGTGGCCGGTCAAGTACGGCTACCTGAACGTCGGCCGCGTCGAGGAGGGGCCCGCGGACCTCGTCGGCCGCACCGTCTTCTGCCTCTACCCGCACCAGACCGAGTACGTCGTGCCCGCGTCGGCCGTCACGGTGGTGCCCGAAGCCGTGCCCGCCGCGCGCGCGGTGCTCGCGGGCACCGTGGAGACGGCGGTGAACGCGCTGTGGGACGCGGCCCCGCTGGTCGGCGACCGGATCGCGGTCGTGGGCGCGGGCATGGTCGGCAGCAGCGTCGCCGGCCTGCTGTCCCACTTCCCGGGCGTGGACGTCCGGCTCGTGGACGTCGACCCGGAACGCGCGAAGGTCGCCGAAGCGTTCGGCATCCGCTACGCCACACCAGACGAGGCCGAAGGCGAGCTGGACCTGGTGGTGCACGCCAGCGCGTCCGAAGCCGGGCTCGCCCGCTCGCTGGAACTGCTGGGGCACGAGGGCACGGTGGTGGAGCTGAGCTGGTACGGCGACCGCCGGGTGAGCGTGCCGCTGGGCGAGAACTTCCACTCGCGACGGCTGACCGTGCGCGGCAGCCAGGTCGGCACCGTCTCGCCCGCCCGCGCGAACCGCCGCACGTACGGCGACCGCCTGGCGCTCGCGTTGCGGCTGCTGACGGACCCGGCGTTCGACGTGCTGATCACCGGTGAGTCGGCGTTCGACGACCTGCCCGGGCTGGTCTCCCGCCTCGCCGCCGGGCGCCTGCCGGGGCTCGGCCACCGGATCGTCTACCCGTGATCGTCCTGTCAGTGAAGGTCAGCCAGTGAAGGAGAAAACCTTGTTCAGTGTCACCGTGCGCGACCACATCATGGTCGCCCACAGCTTCCGCGGAGAGGTCTTCGGGCCCGCGCAACGCCTGCACGGCGCCACTTTTGTCGTTGACGCCACGTTCCGCCGCGCCGAACTGGACGCGGACAACATCGTGGTCGACATCGGCCTCGCCACCGAGCGGCTCGGCGCGGTACTGGCCGACCTCAACTACCGCAATCTCGACGACGTGCCGGAGTTCAAGGGGGTCAACACGTCCACGGAGTTCCTGGCCAAGGTGATCGCGGACCGGCTGGCGGGCCACGTGCACGCGGGCGACCTGGGCGAGGGCGCCCACGGCCTGGCGTCGATCTCGGTGACGCTGCACGAATCGCACGTCGCGTCGGCCGGTTACGAGCGCGACCTGTGACCACAGTGGACGCTTCCGGCTACGCGCCGGAGTGGCTTCGCCTACGCGAGGGCGCGGACGCGACGGCGCGCGCGGTGTCCCTTGTGGACAAGTTCACCCTGCGGCCGCCGACCACGATCCGAGATCTGGGCTGCGGCACGGGTTCGATGGGACGCTGGCTGTCCGGACGGCTGCCCGGGCCGCAGCACTGGATCCTGCACGACCAGGACCCGCGGCTGCTCGCGCTCGCCGCGCGCAGCCTGCCGGCGGGCGTCACCACCAGGACCGAGCAGCTCGACGTCACCCGGCTGACGGCCGCGGACCTCGCGGAGACGTCGCTGGTCACGGCGTCGGCGCTGCTGGACCTGTTCACGCCAGCGGAGATCGGCCGCCTCGCCGACGCCTGCGCCGGCGCACGCTGCCCGGCGCTGCTGACGCTTTCGGTGGTCGGCCGGGTGGAGCTGTCGCCCGCGGACCCGCTGGACGACACCGTCACGGCCGCGTTCAACGCCCACCAGCGGCGCGACGGGCGACTCGGACCGGACGCGGTTTCCGTTGCCGCACAGGAGTTCACCGCGCGCGGCTACACGGTCCACCGCGCGCCCAGCGTGTGGCGGCTCGGCGCGGCGGACTCCGCGTTGATCACGGCGTGGTTCCGCGGCTGGGTCGCGGCGGCGGCTGAAGAGGACCCCGGCCTGGCGCGGTACCGGGACCAGCCGCCCGAGACGGTCACCGTGCACCACGAGGACCTACTCGCCCTCCCCTGACTCCCGCCGGGCGCGGGCGCGGCGCTTGCCCTCGTGCATCGCGGCGACGCGGGCGATCGGGATGGTGTGGCCCTCCTCGACGAGGCCGGCCGGAAGGTGTTGCGGCGCGGGCATTTCCGTGACCCACGGATCGTCGCCGCCGAGCAGTGTCAGTGCGGTGTGCACGGTGAAGTCGTCCGGCGTCACGTTCTCCGCGTCGGACCACGGCACCGGGAACGAGACGCGCACGCCCGGCCGCACCCGCGGGCTGTAGGCGGCCACCACCGTCGCGCCGCCGGCCCGGGTGGAGTCGAGGAAAACCTTGCCGTGGCGGTCTTCTCGGATGAACGCTGTGGTCGCCCGCTCCGGGTCGAGCCGCTCGGCCCTGGCCGCGACGGCGCGGGTGGCCGCGGCGACGTCGTCCATCGCCTGCCCCGGCGCGAGCGGCACGAAGACGTGCACGCCCTTCGAACCGCTCGTCTTCAGCGCGCCCGCGAGCCCGGCGTCGGCCAGCGCCCGGCGCACGAGCTGCGCACCCTCGACGGCGAGGCCGAACGCGGCGCCCTCCGGCGGGTCGAGGTCCATGATGAGGTGCGTGGGCCCGGCTTCGTGGTCGATGCGGGTGAGCGTCGGGTGGTACTCGACCGCGCGCTGGTTCCCGAACCACAGCAGCGTCCGACGGTCGTTGCACAGCGCGTACGAGATGTTCCGCTTCGACGTCTCCGCCCACAGCTTCACCCGCGGCACCCACTCGGGGGTGTACTTCGGCAGGTTCTTCTGCATGAACTCGTCCTGCCCGCGCAGCACCCGAACCACGGACAACGGCCGGTCGGTCAGCACCGGGAGCAGCCGCTCGGAGACGGCGTCGAGGTAGTCCAGCAGGTCACGCTTGGTCGCGCCGGCGTCGGGGAACAGCTGCTGGTCGAGGTTGGTCAGCGACACACCTTCACGGACCTCGGAGGGGCTCATCGGCCCACCATGCCCACTCCATCGAGCCTGGTCAACCGGTCACACGAGCGGGCGACCGTAGCGCAGGCGACGGCGGAGGTCGTACAGGTGCGCGTTGAACGGGAACCGCCGCGCCACGCCGGGCAGCCGCCCGGCCACGCGGCCGATCCCGCGCATCAGCCGCCCGAACCGCCGCTGGTCGGCGGCCGACCACGGCAGCCGCATCTGCTCGCGGAAGCAGCCGGGCAGGAACCCCGTGGTCACGAAGCGGTGGAACCGTCCGAAGAGGACGGAGAACGGGCGGGGCAGGAAACGCAGGTCCACGATGTCGACGAGGTACTCGCGGGTGCGGTCGTCGATCTCGACCCGGCCGAGGCCCTCGGCCCAGTACTCCGCGAAGGCCGCCCGGTCGGCGGGCCACATCTCCGGCCGCACCTGCAGCGTCGTGCCGAACACCGCGGCCTGCTCGTAGAGCCCCTCGGGCACCGGCCGGCCCATGACCTCGAGGATGTCTTCGATCCCCTTGTACAGGCAGGCGGCCACCCACAGCTGCAGCTCGGGGTCGAAGGCGTTGTAGCGAACGGGACTCTCGTGCGTCGAATGCACCTGGACGTGGGCGGTGTTGACCGCCCGCCGGTACGCGGCGCGCTCCTCGTCGGTCCCGAACACGGCCACGGCCAGGTAGGTCGTGGTGGTGCGCGCGCGTTTCAGCGGATGCCGGAACAGGTTGCCGCTCTCGACCCGGCTCTCCATCACGCCGTAGCCCACGGGCGGGCGGCCCAGCTGCATGATCACGTTCGCGCTCCCGGCCAGCAGCCCGGCCCCGAGCACGGACTCCTGCAGCACATCACCCATGTCGGAGCCTCCTCGTCTCCAGGGAACGCCACTATTGACCGCATGTCAAGAACGCGCTTGACTTCAAGGGAACTTGAAGTACCACGCTGGCCCCATGACCACCGAGACCGAACGCGCCACCTGGCCCGATCCAGCCCGTCCCGACGTCGCCGTGGTGCGGATCCGCCGCGGTGACGGCGAGCCCCCGTTCGACCAGCCGGGCTCGTGGCCCGAAGGACTACTGAGCTTCACCGGCTACACCAACGAAAACGGCTGGTTCAGCTACGAGCAGTGGACCACCGAGCCCGAGCCGGACGGCAGCGAGTACCGGCTCTACCGCAGCGGCACCCGGCCGGACACCCCCGTACCCGGCTGCATCGTGCTCGTCTCCGTCGAGTTCGACGGCCCCGACGAGGCCCGCCAGAAGCGCTGGGTGGACCTGGTGTTCGAGGCCCTCGGCGACGAGGAGACCCCGCACCCCGGCGGGATTTCCGCCCACTTCCACCTCAGCGACGACGGCACCCGCATCGCCAACTACGCCGAGTGGAGGAGCGAGGCCGACCACATCGAGGCAATCGAGTCGTCCGGCCAGGGCACCGTCGGGAAATCGCCTAAGTTCGAGGCGGTGAAGACATTCCCGGGAGTGGTGGCCGGCGACTTCCAACGGTTCCGGCCCGTCGTCCACCGCACCGCCGCCGAGCAGCCGAAAGAGAGCTGAAATGTTCCTGGTACTGGGGGCCACCGGCCACGTCGGCGGCGAGGTCGCGCGGCAGCTGCACCAACGCGGCGAAGCCGTCCGCGCGCTGGTCCGTGATCCGGCCAAGGCGAAAGCGAAGCTGCCGGACGGCGTCGACGTCGTCCAGGGCGACCTGGAACGGCCGGACACGCTCAAGGCCGCGATGGCGGACGTCACCGCCGTTTTCCTGGTGAACCGCATGCGCGAAATCGGCGCGGGCGTCAAGGTGCTGGCCGACGCCGGGCGGCTGGTCTTCCTGTCCTCCGCCTCCGTCATCGACGACGTGGCCGAGCAGGCCAACTTCATCGGCCAGGCCCACGCCGTGGTCGAGGACGCGATCCGCGCGTCCGGCACGCGCTGGACCTTCCTGCGCCCGGGCGGTTTCGCGACCAACACCCTCGGCTGGGCCCCGCAGATCCGCGGCAGCGACGTCCTGGAGGGCGCGTACGGCGATCAGGCCCAGCCGTTGATCCACGAGGCCGACATCGCGGCGGTCGCCGTCCGCGCGCTCACCGAAGACGGTCACGACGGCGCCCGCCACCTGCTCAGCGGGCCGGCGCCGATCAGCCAGGCCGACCAGGTCGCGGCCATCGGCGCGGCGCTCGGCCGTCCGCTGCGCTGGGTGGAGATCAGCCCGGACGAGCAGCGCCGCCGGCTCGCCAAGGTGATGCCGCCCGGAATCCTCGACGTCTACCTCTCCGGGCTGGCGTCCTCCTCGCCCGCGACCGGCGTCGTCGAAACGATCACCGGCGAGCCGGGCCGGACGTTCGCGCAATGGGCCGCCGACCACGTGGCGGACTTCCGCTGACCGGTGGCCGCGGTCACCGGGGGTACCGGCGGCCGCGGCCAGTCTGGTCGAATACCGGACATGGACGTGCAGCTGCGACAAGCCGAGCCCGGCGACTACGAGCGGATCATCACCGTCGCCGACGAGTGGTGGGGGCGGCCGGTCAGCTCCATCCTGCCCCGGCTGTTCCTCGACCACTTCTTCCGCACCAGCCTGGTGGCCGAGGAATCCGGTTCCCTGGCCGGTTTCCTCGTCGGGCTGCTGTCGGCCTCGGAGCCCGAAGCCGCGTACATCCACTTCCTCGGCGTCGCACCGTCATTACGCGGCGCGGGCCTAGCGCGCCGGCTGTACAACCGGTTCTTCACCCTCGCCGAGGCCGACGGCCGGTCGCACGTCCGAGCGGTCACCTCACCGCAGAACGCCACCTCGATCGCCTTCCACGGCGCGATGGGCTTCAGCGTCACCGGCCCGGTCGCCGACTACGACGGCCCCGGAGTGGACCGGATCGTGTTCCACCGCACCCTTTCGTAAGACTCGTGAGTGTTTATGACGGTTCTAACCGTCATAAACACTCACGAGTCCTGACCTGCTCAGTAGACCCGCGTCACCGGGTGAGGCCCGGTCTGGGGCGCGGTGCCGGTGGGCCATTCGGCGGCGCAGTGCGTGCCCGGGGCCGGGCGCGCGAGCGTCAGCAGGTAAGTGTCGATCGCGTCGCGGGCGCAGGTGCTGTTGCCGTAGTCGCCGTGACCGGTGCCGTCGTAGGTGAGCAGGACGGTGTCCGGCAGCTGCTCCGCGACGTTCGTGGCCCACTCGTACGGAGTGGCGACGTCGTGGAGGCCGTTGGTCATCAGGATCGGCGGGGCCTGGGTGACGTTCAGGCGGTGCTGCGGGCTCTGCACCGGGCCGGTCCAGCCGAGGCAGTTGGTGATGTCGGAGAAGAAGCCGCTGAAGTGCGTGTGCGGCGCGAGGGCCTCGACGTCCTCCCGCAGCTTGCTCAGGCTCGCGAAGTCGCCCACCTCCGGCCAGCGCCAGTCCGAGCACCAGATGGCCTGGTAGCTGTTGTCCACCAGGTCCGCCTGCGCCGAGACCGTCTGCGGGCCGGTTCCGGCCAGTGCCGCGAGGCGAGTGGCCAGCCCAGCCCACTGGTCGCTCGGGTGGTACATGTTGCCGAACGCGTTGTCCCGCAACGCTTCCACCGACAGTGCCTGACCCGTGGCCGGGTCGATCAGCTTGCCCGCCGATGCCTGGGCGTACAGCTTGTCCCACAGCGCCAGCACGTCCTGGCCGTGCAGCGCGCACGACGCCGTCCGGTCACACCACGCGGCGAAGTCGGTGAACGAGTTCTCGAACGCCTTGTTCGCGGCGGTCAGATAGCCGGACGACTGGACGCTGTGGTCCATGTTGGAATCCAGCACCAGCGCGCGCAGCCGCGAGCCGAACAGCTCCGCGTACTGCTGGCCGATCTGCGTGCCGTACGACACGCCGTAGTAGCTGATCTGCTCTTCCCCGAGCGCGGCGCGGATGCCGTCCATGTCGCGCACGACGCTCTCGGTGTCCACATGGGAATCCAGCCCGGCGTTGTGCTTGGCGCAGTCCTGCGCGATCGCGCTGTTGCGCGCCAGCAGGTCCGTGTACTGCTGCTCCGTCGTCGGGATCAGCTCGACGGGCTGCGACAGCACCGCGCGGTCGCACTTGATGCTGCTGCTCTGCCCGACGCCGCGTGGGTCGAAGCCGACCAGGTCGAACGAGTCCAGGATGGACTGGGAGAAGTAGTTGCCGGCCGCCGCCGAGATGACGAAGTCGACGCCCGAGCCACCCGGCCCGCCGGGGTTGACCAGCAAGGCTCCCTTGCGCTGCGCGGGTTTCGCCGCCTTGATCCGGTTGATCGCGATGCCGACCTTCGCGCCGTCGGGCTGGTTCCAGTCGACGGGCAGCTGGACTGTGGCGCACTCGACCTTCGACCCGTCGAAGCAGGGACTCCAGTCGATTCCGGCGGCTGACGCCGGGAGTGCGGGGACGACAAGCGCGACCGTGGCCGCGAAAACGACCGTGAGCAGTTTCCGCACGCGGGGCCCTTCTGCCGGAATTCCGGGGACCCGTCCGAGATTAGCGAGGGATGGCCATACTTTTGTCGGGTTCGCCCGGCGTCGGATTCGGGTATGGGGCCGGGCTCAGACCGGGTCGGGTTCGCGCACCGTGGCCCGGGCGAAGTCGATCAACGCGCGGGCGGCGGGCCCGGCCGGCCCCCCGTCGCGCCAGGCGAGCGCGAGCTTGCCCCGCAGCCGCGGGCGCAGCTGCAGCGTGTGCAGCTCGGCCGAGTAGTACCGCGCGAGCGACTCCGGCACGAGCGCCACGCCGAGGCCGCGCATCGCCAGCTGCGCCAGCACATCCGGGTCGCTGGCCTCGATCGTCACGCGCGCCCGCAGGCCGGCCGCGGCGAACCCGCGGTCGAGCACCCCGCGCAGACCGGTGCCCTTGGGCAGGCAGATCAACGACCGTTCGGCCAGCTCGGCGAACGTCACCTCGCGGCGGCCGGCGAGCGCGTCCCGCGGCCCGGTGACGGCGACGAGCGCCTCGTCCAGCACGGTCTGCGTGGCCAGGCCCGCCGGCTCGCCGTCCGCGAGCCCGATCACCGCGAGGTCCAGCCGTCCGTCACGCAGCTTTTCGACCATCACGTCGGAGTTCGCCTCGGCCAGCGTGATCTCGACGCCGGGGTAACGCTCCGCGAAGCCCGCCAGGAACTCCGGCAACGCGACCGGGCCGGCCGAGGTGACGATGCCGATCGCGACCTGGCCGCGGACCAGCCCTTCGAACTCCGCGACCGTCTCGCGCACGGCGTTCACCGAAGCGAGCGCGGCGCGCGCGTGCGGCAACACGGCGGCCCCGACGTCCGTGAGCCGCACGGCGCGGCCCGACCGGTCGAACAGCGGCTGCCCTAGCTCGCGTTCCAGCCGCCGGACCTGCGCGCTGACGCCGGGCTGCGCGACGTGCAGCCGCGTGGCGGCCCGCGTGAAACCGGCCTCCTCGGCGACGGCGACGAAGTACTCGAGCTGATGCAGTTCCATAAGCACTGATTCTAACTGAGTGAAGGAACATCTCTTGGACTTCTTCACGGTTCCGCGTCAGGCTGGTCGTATGCTCACTTTCACCCCTGGTCAGGACGGATACGAGACCGAGATCGCCGGCTTCCAGACCGGTGTGCCCTCAAAGCCACAGCTGGTCGTCGCCGCGACGAGCGCGGACGACGTCGCCGAGGGCGTCCGGTACGCCGCGGACCACAACCTGCCCGTTTCGGTGCAGGCGACCGGCCACGGCCTGCGTGAACCGGCCACGGGCGTGCTGATCTCGACGCGCCGCATGGCGGGCGTCTCGATCGACCCGGCGCGCGCCGTCGCCCGGGTCGAGGCCGGCGCGACCTGGGGCGCGGTGATCGAGGCCGCGGCCGGGCACGGGCTGGCGCCGCTGAGCGGTTCGGCGCCCGGCGTCGGCGTGGTCGGTTACACGCTGGGCGGCGGGTTCAGCCTGATGGGCCGCCGCTACGGCCTCGCCGCGGACCACGTGGTCGCCGCCGAGTCCGTCGCCCCGGACGGCACGCGCGGGCCCGGGCTCGACGGAGTGATGACGTCACTGGAGTTCGGCCTGTTCCCCGTCACCACGCTCTACGGCGGCGCGCTTTCCTTCACCGCGCAGGAAGACGCGCTCCGCACCTGGCGCGACTGGACCGCGGACCTGCCGGACACACTGACGACGTCACTGGCCCTGGTCCCGTACCCGGACCTCCCGATGATCCCGGAACCCTTGCGCGGCAAGCACATCGCGCAGATCCGCGTCGCATACCTCGGCTCGGCGGACGAGGGCGCCCGCCTGGTCGCCCCGCTGCGCGCACTGGGCCCGGCCATGGACACCCTGGCGCCCCTGCCGTTCACGAAGTCCGGCACGATCGCCGCCGAGCCCCCGGACCCGCACGCCTACGTCGGTGACAACCGGACGCTGTCCACCTTGTCCGAGGACTCCGTGGACGCCATCCTCACCGCCGCGGACTCCCCGGTCGTGCTGATCCTGGACCTCCTCGGCGGCGCCTACACCCCGGGCCGCCACCTGGCCCCGGACTCCCGCTACGCGGTCCGCGCACTGTCCGCCCCGTCCGAAAACGCCGGGCAGGAGAAGCTGTTCGAAGCTTTCGAACCCACGGCGACGGGACGGCTGACGAGCTTCGTCTACGGACAGCCGCTCTGACCCTCTCGCCGGCATGACTCCTTGCCCGAGTCCCTGAAGGCCACCATGAGGGCATGTCCGACCCTCATGGTGGCCTTCAGGGACCCTCGGTCAGACGACGGGGATGATTCGGACCAGTCCTAGGCCCAGAAGTCCGTGCGCTGTATGGGAAACCCTGCGTCACACCGCGGGCGCGACACCGGCCGTAACGGCACCGACGTCGACGGAGTGGCTCGCCGCCGAGGTGTCCACGCCGCCGAGGGACCACGGCACCGTGATCTCCGGGTCGCTCTGGTCACCGCGCGGCGTGGTCTCCTGCGGCGCCGTGACGTCGATCGCCAGCGGGGTCTGCTGCTGCGAGGACGGATCGATCGCCGTCCAGTGCAGCGGGATGTACGCGGAAGAGCCGTTGGTCAGCTGCACGGCCGGGGCGTCGGCGGGGACCTGCTGGTTCACCAGCACGTCGTGGGCGCCGACGAGGTCCACCGGCACCGAGGCGGGCAGCGTGCAGGTCTCGCCCGGCTTGGCGGTGAACTGGAGGAAGCCCTCACGGTTGCCCGCACCGGCCCCGCCGTAGACGAGCTTCGTGGTGATCTGGCCGGAAGTGCAGTTGAAGTCGGTCGGCATCGCGTTCGCGGTCCCGGCGGCCAGCGCGGTCGCCCCGGCGGCGGCACCGGCGACGGCAAGGGCGGCAACGGTGCGGCGAAGAGTCGTGCGAGTGTTCATCGGTTCTTCCCTTCCTGCGGTGACCGGACGGACGTTCCGTCCGGCGGCAGGCGATCCGATGGTGATTCATTCACCTCGATCGCTCTCACAGTGGTAGATGCCCACGGGTCTGCCGGGGATGCGCCGCTGTGGGATCACCCGCACGAAGGCAACCGGGGCGGGGCACACACGTCACCGATTTCGAGGAACAGCGCTGAACACCCGTGAACGCCAAAGCCGCTCAGCCGGCGGTGACGAAGCCACCATTGGCTGAGCGGCAAGGAAAACGGCGGGGTTCAGCGCTCCAGCACGAACACCGGGATGAGGCGCTTGGTCTTCGTCTCGTACTCGGCGAAGCCCTCGGCGTGGGCGACCATGCCGGCGTACAGGCGGTCGCGCTCGGCGCGGTCCTCGATGAGCTTCGCGGTCGCGTCGAACTTCTCGGTGCCGATCTCGACCTTGATCTTCGGGTTGGCGACCAGGTTGTGGTACCAGTCCGGGTTGGTGTCGGCGCCGCCCTTGGACGCGGCGATGACGATCCGGTCGCCGTCGGTGGAGTAGACGAGCGGCGAGACCCGCTCCTTGCCGCTCTTCGCGCCGGTGTGCGTGATCAGCACCATGTTCTTGCCCTCGAACACACCACCGACCTTGCCCTCGTTCGCGTGGAACTCATCGACGATCTGCTGGTTCCAGTCCGACATGCGCGCTCTCCAAAGTTGTTGACGTTGACAACAAACGTAGTTTGCCAGCGAAGGTGATGTCAACGAACTCGGGGGGACGCCATCCGACCGGTAGGGTCTCGGGCGGGAAGACTGATCACCCAGAGTATGTACCCAAAAAGGAGTGGGATGGCCACCGAGTCCGGCCTGAGCGTGGAGGACGGGGTCCGCGAGCTGCTCCTGCTGATGCCGCGCCTGGTCGGACGCGCGAAGCGGCTGCCGGTACCGGCGGAGCTGGCCGACCTGTCCCTCGCGCCGCGGCACCTTTCCCTGCTGTCCTACCTGCTGTTCGACGGCCCGATGACGATCACCGAACTCGCCGGGCGGCTCAAGGTCGCGCCGACCACGACCAGCCTGATGGTCGGCGACCTGTCCCGCCAGGGCCTGCTCGACCGCGCCGAGGACCCGAACGACCGGCGCCGCACCATCGTGAGCATCAACGACGGGAAGCGCTGCGCCGTCGACGCCTGGCTGGCGCGCGGCGCGCAGGCCTGGGAACGCGCGCTGACACCGCTAACCCCCGCCGAGCGACAGCTGGTGATCACGACTCTGCGGGCCTACGAGCAGGACGTCGCGGAATGCTGCGCGGAAGACTCCTGACGAACGCGAGCGCGTGAGATCGGTCTGGACCGCTCAGGAATCGCTGCGGCACAACGCAAGTCCTCACACAGTCAGCCACCGCGCCTGCGGCCCGGCGCAGCGATGCGGCCGCGGGTTGTCGTGCTGGTACCACCAGGCTTCGCTGACGCGGCCGTTCGGCAAGGTGTAGCGGGGCGGGCCCGGGGCGCGGCGGAGGCCGGCCGCCTCCAGGGAACGGCCACTGGAGACGTTGCCGACCTCGGCGCCGGCGCGGACGCGGAACAGGCCGAGGTGCTCGTGGGCCAGCAGCAGGCCGGCGGTGAACAGGTCGCGGCCCAGGCCGTGGCCGCGGTAGTCCGGGGCGAGGTAACCACCGGTCTCGGGGCCACCGTCCTCACCGGAGTGGACGCTCACCAGGCCCACGCACCGGCCGGCGCCGAGGTCGATCGCCACGACGTCCACCGACTGCGGATCGGGGGTCGTCCAGTCCGGTCCGGTGCCCGGCGCCACGCGCAGGGCCTCCCCGCGCATCGACTCCTCGACCACGGAATCCGGTAGCCAGCCCAGCCAGCGCTGCGCGGCCGGGTCGCTGCCGCACGCCACGGCGGCCGCGTACTCCCACGCCGTGGGGGTACGGAAAAGGAACCGGCCGAGGGCGAACGCGTGCCCGCGCCGGTCGCAGGTCCGCTTCGCCATCAGGCGGCCACGGCGGGTCAGCCTGCCGAAAAGCGGGGCCTCGGACACGTTCGCCATCTCGGGGGAAATGGTACTCGCGCCCAGGTCGGGCTGGAACAATGCTCAACCCATGGGCACAAGCAGAACGGTGGGCTGGGAAGGCTTCTTCAACACCAGGGACCTCGGCGGCCTGCCGACCAGGTCGGGCCGCCCGACCCGCCACGGCGCCTTCTTCCGCTCGGCCGATCTCCGGTTCGTCACCGAAGCGGGGTGGTCCCAGGCCCGGGAAGCCGGCCTGCGGACCATCGTCGACCTGCGCAACGCCGCCGAGATCCGGCCCACGGCGGAGTCCCCCACCGCCCCTGCGGGTTCGGCCCGGTTCACCGCCCCCGCGGGCACCGCCGCCCCGTCCGGCATCAACCGCGTCGAAGTCCCCCTCGACGATGTCGAAGACGTCGAGTTGTGGCAGCACATCAGCGATGAACATTTGGACGGCAGCCCGCTCTACTACCGCGTCTTCCTCGAGCGGAAGCCCGAGCGCTGCGCCGCGCTCATCACCGCGCTCGCCCAGACGGGTCCCGGCGCGGTGCTCTTCCACTGCGGGTCCGGCCGGGACCGGGCGGGCCTGGTTTCGCTGATGCTGCTGGCGCTGGCCGGGGTCGAGCCCGAAGCCATCGCCGCGGACTACGAGCTGTCCACCGAGGGGGTGCGGCCCCTCTACGCCACGTTGGGCGTCGAAGACCAAGGACCGCTGATCGAGTCGATGCTCGCCCAGCACGGGACCACCAAGCGAGACGCCGTCTTGCACACCCTCGACGGCTTCGACGCGGAGAAGTACCTGCTCGACGCCGGTGTCAGCACCGCGGACCTGAAGAATCTCCGCAGCCGGTTCCTGCCGATCCGGCCAGAAGCAGGCGGATAGATCGTGACCGCCCGGGTGCGGCCGATCCCGCCGTGACTGTGGCCGGATCGGCAACGAAGGGCGCAGTATGGTGAGCGGGTGACGGTCGTACCGGAGTCAACCGAGCTGGACGCCGGGCGGGCGGCCCAGCCTCGGCAGCTGATCGTGTCCGTGTACGGCTTCTATCACCGGAGCCGCCGGAGCGAGGGCGGCTGGCTGTCCGTCGCGGCGCTGATCGGGCTGCTCGCGGTGGTCGGTGTCGACGAGCCGGCTGTGCGCTCGTCCATCTCGCGGCTCAAGCGGCGCGGCATCCTCGACGCGGTCCGCCACGACGCCACCGCGGGCTACGAGCTTTCCGGGACCGCGCTGGACATCCTGCGCGAGGGCGACGAGCGCATCTTCCGCCGCGACCGCGCCACCCTCGCCGACGGCTGGCTGCTCGCCGTGTTCTCCGTGCCCGAAGCCGAGCGCCACAAACGGCACGTGCTGCGCACCCAGCTCGCACGGCTGGGCTTCGGCACCGCGGCTTCCGGCGTCTGGATCGCGCCGGCGCACCTGCACCAGGTGACGGCCGAGACGCTGACCCGACTGGGCCTGGCCGCGTACGCCGACCTGTTCCGCGCCGAGCACCTCGCCTTCGGCGACCCCGCCGCCAAGGTCCGCGAATGGTGGGACCTCGACCAGCTCGACGAGCTGTACACGGCGTTCCTCGACGAGCACGCGCCCGTGCTGGAGCGCTGGCGCCGCCGCCGCACGACGCCGGGCGAGGAAGCGTTCGCGGACTACATCCGCGTGCTCACCGGCTGGCGCCGCATGCCCTACCTCGACCCGGGCCTGCCCGCCGAGCTGCTGCCCGCGGGCTGGTCCGGCATCCGCGCCGCCGAGGTGTTCTTCACGCTGCACGAGCGCCTCGAAGCCCCGGCCCGCGCGTACCTGCTGGAGACGCTCAGCGGCTGAGGACCGCGAAGCCCTGCACCTCCACCAGCGCCTCGACGTCCCACAGCCGGCTCACGCCGATGCCCGCCATCGCCGGGTATTCCTTGCCCACCAAGCGTTTCCACGTCTGGCCGATCTCCCGCGCGTGCGCCTTGTAGTCCTCCATGTCGACGATGTAGATCGTCACGCTGCACAGGTCGGCCGGCTCGCCGCCGGCCGCGCGCAGCGACGTCAGCAGGTTGCCGAGCGCGCGTTCGAACTGCTCGACCACGGTGACGCCGGTGATCTTGTTGTCCGCGTCCAGCGCGGTCTGCCCGGCCAGGAAAACGAGCCGGCCCTCGGCGGTCACGGCGTGCGAGAAGCCCGACGGACGGCCCAGCCCGGGCGGGTTGAAACGCTCCATGCGGCCGAGCGTAACCCATCTATCGCCTTCTTGACGATCGTAGTCCAGACGACATAACCTGTCCGTTGTGCGGATATCGGTTCTCGGCGGCGGCCCGGCGGGCCTGTACTTCGCCGCCCTCGCGAAGCAGCTCGGGCCCGGGCACGAGATCACGGTCTGGGAGCGCAACGCGCCGGACGACACGTTCGGCTTCGGCGTGGTGTTCTCCGACGAGACGCTCGGCGGCATCGAGCACGCCGACGCGGCGGTGCACGAGGCGATGAGCCGCGAGTTCGCGCGCTGGGACGACATCGACGTGCACTACCGCGGCACGGTCACGACGTCGGGCGGCCACGGGTTCGCCGCGATGAGCCGCAAGCGGCTGCTGGCGATCCTGCAGCAGCGCTGCCGGGAGCTGGGGGTTGACGTCCGCTTCCGCACCGGCGCGCCGGACGTGGCCGAGCTGGCCCGCGAGTACGACCTGGTGGTGGCGGCCGACGGCGTCAACTCCGCGGCCCGCACCCGTTTCGCCGACGCCTTCGCGCCGACCGTCGAAACCCGCCGCTGCCGCTACATCTGGCTCGGCACCGACCTGGTCTTCGACGCCTTCAAGTTCCACGTGCTCGAGACCCCGCACGGGATCATGCAGATCCACGGCTACCCCTACGGCCGCGACGGCAGCACGTTCATCCTGGAGCTGCACGAGGACGTCTGGCAGCGCGCGTTCGCCCCGATCGCCGCGACGGACCTGGCGCCGGGCGAGAGCGACGACAAGTCCATCGAGCTGATCCGCGAGCTGTGCGCCGACGTGCTCGAAGGGCACGGGGTGATGGCCAACAACTCGAAGTGGGCCACCTTCGGCACCGTGCGCTGCGAGCGCTGGGTGCACGAGAACGTGGTGCTGCTGGGCGACGCCGCGCACACCGCGCACTTCTCCATCGGCTCCGGCACGAAGCTGGCGATGGAGGACGCCCTCGCGCTGGCCGCGTGCCTGCACGAGCAGCCGTCGGTGGCCGAGGCCCTTGGCGCGTACGAGGATGAGCGACGCCCGGTCGTCGCGTCCACACAGCGCGCGGCGCAGGCGAGCCTGGAGTGGTTCGAGAACCTGGCGCAGTACACCCACCAGTCGCCGGAGCAGTTCGCGTTCAACCTGCTCACGCGCAGCCGCCGCGTCACCTACGACAACCTGAAGCTGCGCGACCGCGAGTTCGCCTGCGCGCTGGACGAGTGGTTCGCCGGCACGCTCGGCACCGCCGTGGCGCCGCCGATGTTCCAGCCGGTGCGGATCGGCGCGCTGGAGCTGCCGAACCGCATCGTCGTGTCGCCGATGGACATGTACTCCGCCGAAAACGGTGTGCCCGGCGAGTTCCACCTGGTGCACCTGGGCGGCAAGGCGCTCGGCGGCGCCGGGCTGGTGATGACCGAGATGGTCTGCGTTTCGGCCGAGGGCCGGATCACGCCGGGCTGCCCCGGGCTCTACACCGAAGAGCAGGAACGCGCGTGGGCCCGCGTCACCGACTTCGTGCACGGCCACACGCCGGCGAAGATCGGGCTGCAGCTGGGCCATTCCGGGCGCAAGGGCTCCACGAAACTCATGTGGGACGGCATGGACGACCCGCTGCCGGAGGGCAACTGGGAGGTCTGCGGGCCGTCGCCGCTGCCGTATCGGACGGACAGCCAGACGCCGCGGGAACTGAGCACCGACGAGCTGGCGGAGATCCGCGACCAGTTCGTGGCCGCTGCCCGCAGAGCCGCGCAGGCGGGGTTCGACCTGCTGGAACTGCACTGCGCGCACGGCTACCTGCTGTCGTCCTTCCTCTCGCCGCTGACCAACCACCGCACCGACCGGTACGGCGGCTCACCGGAGAACCGGCTGCGGTTCCCGCTGGAGGTGTTCGACGCCGTCCGCGCCGTGTGGCCGGCCGAGCGGCCGGTGACGGTCCGCATCTCGGCCACCGACTGGTACGACGGCGGGATCGGCGCCGACGAGGCGGTCGCGATCGCGCGCGCCTTCGCCGAGCACGGGGCCGCCGCGATCGACGTGTCCACCGGCCAGGTGGTGAGCGAGGAGCGGCCGCAGTTCGGCCGGAGCTACCAGACCCCGTACGCCGACCGGATCCGCAACGAAGTGGGCCTGGCGCACGGAACCGCGGTGATCGCCGTCGGCGCCATCTCCTCCTACGACGACGTGAACTCGCTGATCCTGGCCGGGCGCGCCGATCTGTGCGCGATCGGCCGCAGCCACCTCTACGATCCACAGTGGACGTTGCACGCGGCGGCGGAGCAGGACTACCCGATGCCGTGGCCGAAGCCGTGGGCGGCCGGGAAACGAAAGCCGCAGACCGGCCGCACGGACGGCCCCGAGCCACGGCTGGAGCTGGTCCGGACCGGCGGCCATCAGACCGCCCATGCCCGCTGGCGGCCGGGGAGTGACCGATGAACGCCTTCGCCCTGTCCGCCGAGCAGCGGGATTTCGTCGCCTCCGTCAAGGAAATCGCCGCGGAGCAGCTGCGTCCGCTCGCCGAAGCCGGCGAGGAGGGCGCGGTGAACCGGCCGCTGCTCAAGGCGATGGGCTCGCTGGGCCTGCTCGCGCGGCTGTTCCCCGGCGTCGAGGGCGGCAACCCGACGCGCCAGGCCGCGGCGACGGACCTGTGCCTGTTGCGGGAGGCGCTGGCGACGCAGAGCACCGAGGCGGAGACGGCGCTCGCGTTGCAGGGCTTGGGCAGCTACCCCGTACTTCAGTCCGGAATGGACGAACAGGTGCGGCGCTGGCTCCCCGCGGTGGCGGCGGGTGACGCCGTCGCGGCGTTCGCGCTGACGGAGCCGGACGCGGGCTCCGACGCGGCCGCGCTCAGCCTCGCCGCCGAGGCCGACGGCGACGGCTGGCGCCTCACCGGCGAGAAGATGTGGATCTCGAACGCGCCGGAAGCGGACTTCTACACCGTGTTCGCGCGCACCACGCCGGGCGCGGGTTCCCGCGGCGTCAGCGCGTTTGTCGTCCCCGGCGACCGCGCGGGGCTGTCCGGCGAGCACCTCGACCTGGTGAGCCCGCACCCGATCGGCGCGCTGACGTTCGACGGCGTTCGCGTGCACCGGGAAGAGCTGCTGGGCGAGGAGAACCGCGGCTTCGCCGTCGCGATGCGGACGCTGGACCTGTTCCGGCCGAGCGTCGGCGCGTTCGCCGTCGGCATGGCGCAGGCGGCCCTCGACGCGACCGTCGAGTACACCGGGCAGCGCGTCGCTTTCGGCGGCCCGCTGGCGAAGCAGCAGACGGTGGCGCACACACTCGCCGAGATGGCCACCCGCACGGAGGCGTCGCGCCTACTCGTCTACGCGGCCGCTTCGGCGTACGACGCAGGCGAGCAGAATCTCAGCGGACGCGCGGCGATGGCGAAGCTGTTCGCCACGGAGTCCGCGCAGTACGTCGTCGACGCGGCGGTGCAGCTCCACGGCGCGCGGGCGTTGCGGCGCGGGCACTTGCTGGAGCACCTGTACCGCGAGGTCCGGGCGCCGCGCATCTACGAAGGCGCGTCGGAGATCCAGCGGACGATCATCGCGCGATCGCTGCGGTCCGACTCGTGAGTGTTTATGACGGTTCTAACCGTCATAAACACTCACGAGTATTTGAACGCGACCGTGGTCAGCGCCCGCGAGCACCACCGGCGGGTACCACTCCGAGCAGCGTGAACGGGTCGAGGACCGAGCTGAATCCTTTGCGGGCAAGCTGATGGTGACGATCTCGGCGCTCGACGTATCCCCGGACCGCCGGATCAGCCAGCGGTTCCCGCGCAGTGAGAACTACCGTTTGACCGCCTCGATGATCACCATGGGACTCGGTGTGGGCACGACCCGCTCGAGGTCGAAACCGGCCTCGTCCAGCAGCACCCGGAACTCGTCCTCGGCGCGCTCCTTGCCGCCCAGCAGGCTCAGCATGACCAGGTCCATGTCCTTGGCGTGGTGCGGGGCGTCGCCGCCGGGCACGATCTCCTCGAGCACCAGCAGCCGGGCCCCGGCCGGGGCCGCGGCGGCGACGGACTTCAGGATCTTCGCGGCGTCTTCGTCGTTCCAGTCGTGGAGGACCCAGCTCAGCAGGTAGATGTCCGCGCGCGGGACCTCGTTGAAGAAACTCCCGCCGACCACCTCGACGCGGTCGCTCAGCTGCGCGGCCGAGAGGGTGGCGTGGGCGGCTTCGACGACGTCCGGGAGGTCGAAGACGATGCCTCGCCGATCGCCGTGGCCGTCCTGGCCCAGGAGGTCCGCGAGCACGGCGCCGTTCCCGCCGCCGAGGTCGGCGACCGTTTCGCCTTCGGGGAGCCGGTAGCCGTCGAACATGCCGGCCCGCAGCGTTTTGACGAAGACCGCCATCGCCTGCCCGAACAGCGCCGCGAGCTCCGGATTGCCGGCGACGTGGTCGAAATACGGTTTGCCGAAGTACTTGAGAGAGGCCGGTTCCCCGGTCCGCAGGGTGTGCCCGAGCTCGGCGACCGCCCGGTAGTGCAGGTGCATACCGCCCACGGCGATCCCGTACATCGACTGCGGGTGCTTCTCGGACAACGTCGCCCCGAGCGGGGTGACGGCCACCTTGTCACCTTCGGTCCGGAAGACCCCGTGCTGCGTCACGGTCCGGATCAGGCGGGCGAGCGCGTCGGCGTCGGAGCCCGACCGCTCCGCCAGCGCGGCCACCGTCTGCGGGCCTTCCTGCTCCAGGATCGTCGCGACGCCCGATTCCGCGAGAACGAACAACGCCTGTGACAGCAGGAATCCGTCCAGCATCCGGGCCATCACCACGGTCGGCGGCAGGCTTTCGTCCACTTGGGCCACGGTCGCGGCACCTTTCTCAGGGGATCTTCGGTGAAGTCGATCTTACCCGCGAATCCGAAGTAGTTTCGCGCACGGCGATATCCGGCCCGCCCCGGCCTCCGGGCCGGTAACTTGCGGTGCATGCCCCGTATCCCAGTCACCGTCCCGACTCCGGACGGCACTTGCTCGGCCACCCTGCACACCCCGGCGAAGGCCGGCAGCCATCCCGCGGTGGTGCTGCACGCCGACGCCGCCGGAGTGCGGGAGACGTTCGCCTTGATGGCGGATCGGCTCGCGGGGCTCGGGTATGCGGTGCTGCTGCCTGACGCGTACTACCGGACGCCGTTCGCGCCGTTCGACATCACCACGGTGTTCACCGTGCCGGAAGAGCGGCGGCGGCTGGACACGCTCATCACAAGCGTCACGGTGGCGTCGGCGGTGCGTGATATGGGCGCCTACCTCGAATTCCTGGCCGGGCGCCCGGAAGTCTCCGGCACCGCGGTGGGGACGACGGGGTACTGCATGGGCGGAAAGCTGTCCCTGCTCGCGGCCGCGCACTACCCGGAGCGGGTGGCGGCCGCCGCGTCGTTCCACGGTGGGAACCTCGCCGTCGCGGATGACGCCGACAGCCCGTACCTGCTGGCGGATCGGATCCGCGCCACCGTGTACGTCGCCGCCGCGGAGAACGACAAGGCGTTTCCGGCCGATCAGAACGAGCGGCTGGGCACGGCGCTCGCCGACGCGGGCGTGCGGCACACCCTCGTGACCTATCCCGCCGAGCACGGGTTCGCCGTGTCGGACAACCCCACTTACGACGCCGAGGCCGACCAGCGCCACTGGGAAGCGCTGGCCGGCCTCTACGCGGAGAACCTCCGGGCCTGAAGGTTCAGCGCGTGCTCTGTGTTTTCAGGTTGCCCACTGCCTTCGAGTTACCCAGTGGCTTCGGCTTGCGGTCCAGCCACAGCTGAGCCCCGATCAGCGCGACCGTCCAGCTGACCCAGGCCGCGATGGCGGCCACGGACTGCATGAACGCGACCTCGCTGCCGCCGAACGTGGAGCCGATCTGCGGTTCCAGCACGAGGACGGCGATCGGCGAGATGAGCCGGTTCAGGATGATGGACATGGTCAGCGCGAAGCTGCGGACCATCCAGCGGCGGTGGTCGCCGAAGCGCCGTTCGCGGGCGGCGCGCCAGCCGGCCCAGGTGACGCCGAGCCAGAGCACCGCGAGCATCACGTCGCTGGCCCGGGTGGCGGGGCCGAACGGGCTGTCCGCGCCGATGGTCAGCGCCATCAGGCCGGACGGGATCACGCCGGCGAACACGTAGGCCCGGCCGGCGTAACGGTGCACCTGCGGGAACCGGCGCCGGATCCACGGCCAGACCTGCACCAGCGCGCCGATCATCGCGACCGACCCGAACAGGACGTGGGCGACGAGGAACCAGTAGTGCGCGGCGAACCCCGCCGGCGCCGGGACCCGCGACTGCGCCGGATCGAACGCCAGATACGGCGGCAGCGAGTAGGCGAGGAAGGCGATCACCACCAGCCCCAACGGCCCGATCCACGGGCGGCGCCACCAGTGTCGCTTCGGCTCCCCCTGCCGGGTCGGCTCCACTCGCGGTGGTCGCAGATCTGTCCCCGCCGTCATGTCGGCCACGCTCCCTCTGCCGGTTGTGCCTCCTGGCAGCTACGACGTTAGGGGCCGGCAGGGGTGGCGAACCATGGTGCGCGCCAGCGTCCCGGGGGTGGGGGAAGCCTTACCTTCGGACGGGTGGATCTTGGCTTCCGAGTTGACGCGGGTAGCGGCTCAGCTGGTCCCACGGCCACGGACAGCCGCCTTGACGCGCTCCGAAGAGTCGCGCGGCAGATCGAACATTCCCAGGAACGACGGCGGAGCGTACGGCTTCGAGGCCGGGCGTTTGTTCACGGCTGCCGCCGGCTTACGGAGGCCGGAGGCAGCAGCACGCTTCCGACCGGCTGCATCGGCCAGCTCCCCGCGCTTCGGCTGCTCACTGCCCATAGTCATCAAAAGTACAGGGAAGCCCATCCTCGGACAGCAGCCTCAGCCGATCTCGTCAGGCGCTGACAGCCCCCATCCGACGCGGGCGGCAACGGCGAGAAGCGGCACTACCCGGGAACAATGAAAAAGGGCGCCCCCAGGACGCCCCTCTCCACCCACTCCCCCGGAGGGTCAGGAGCCGCGGACCCGGCGGACCGTGTCGCGGTAGAAGTAGCCGCTCTGTTTGATCGTGCGTTGCTGCGTTTCGTAGTCGACGCGGACCAAACCGAAGCGCTTCGCGTAGCCGTACGCCCATTCGAAGTTGTCCAGCAGCGACCAGGCGAAATACCCGCGGATGTCGGCGCCCTGCTGGCGCGCGGCGGCGACCGCGGCCAGGTGCGAGGCCAGATACGCGGTGCGGGCCTCGTCGGCCACGAAGCCGGACTCGTCGGGCTCGTCGTCGAAGGCGGAGCCGTTCTCCGTGATGAACAGGGGCAGGTTCGGGTAGTCGCGGCCGATGCGGGTGAGCAGCTCGGTGAACTTGCCCGGCAGGATCTCCCAGCCCATGGCCGTGGTCGGCTCGCCGAACGGGACCGGGCGCTGCGCCGGGAAACCGTCGTCGCCGACGGTGCGGCCCTGCTCGTCGACGCCGGAGTACTGCTGGCCGAAGTAGTAGTTCACGCCGAGGAAGTCCAGCGGCGCCGAAATCACCGACAGGTCACCGTCCTCGATCGGCAGCGAAGCGCCGCGGACCGCCAGATCGGAGACGACGTCCGCCGGGTAACGGCCGTGCACCAGCGGGTCGAGGTAGATCCGGACGCCCATGCCGTCGGCGTTGCGGGCCGCTTCCCGATCCGCGACGCTGTCCGACGCCGCGTCGGACGTGCCCATGTTCAGCGTGATGCCGAACTGCGTGCCCGCCGGCGCCGCCGCGCGCATCCGCTGCGTCGCCAGGCCGTGGCCGAGCAGCAGGTGGTGGATGGCCCGCATGCCGGCGCCGAAGTCGCGGTGGCCCGGCGCCATCACGCCGTGCACGTAGCCGTGCATCGCGGAGCACCACGGCTCGTTCAGCGTGGTCCAGTGCTTGACGCGGTCGGACAGGCGGTCGAAGACCAGCATCGAGTAGTCGGCGAAGCGGTACGCCGTGTCGCGCGCCGGCCAGCCGCCCGCGTCCTCCAGCTCCTGCGGCAGGTCCCAGTGGTACAGCGTGAGCCACGGGGTGAGGTCCTTCTCCAGCAGCTCGTCGACGAGCCGGTCGTAGAACGCCATCCCGGCCTCGTTGACCGGGCCCCGGCCCCGCGGCTGGATCCGGGGCCACGCCACGGAAAACCGGTAGGTGTCGGCGCCGAGTTCCTTGATCAGCCCGACGTCCTCGGGCATCCGGTGGTAGTGGTCGCACGCGACGTCGCCGTTGTCGTTGTTGTCGATCGCCGACGGCACCCGGCAGAACGTGTCCCAAATGGACGGTGTGCGCCCGTCCTCGGCCACCGCGCCTTCGATCTGGTACGCCGCGGTCGCCACCCCCCACCGGAAGTCCTGGGGCAGCGAGTCGATCATCGCCTGCTGCTCACGGGTCGCAGCGTCGGTGGTCTCGGTCAAGGGTTCTCCTTCTCTACAGCAACTGCGACGGCTACGGCAACTGCGCGGCGGCGGTGGTATCGCCCTCCGCCGGGTGCAGCCAGCACGCGACGGTCCGCGTGGTGTCGTCACGGTCGGCGGGCGCGCCCAGCACCGGCACGTGGCCGGCGCACGGCTCGAACGCGTGCGGGCACCGCGGCGCGAACGCGCAGCCCAGCGGCAGCGACCGCTGGTCGGGCGGTGAGCCGGGGATGCCGGTCAGCTCGCGGCGCGGGCCGCGCAGGGCGGGGAACGAGTGCAGCAGGCCGTCGCTGTACGGGTGCAGCGCGTCGCGGTAGAGGTCCACGCCGCGGGCCTGCTCCACAATCCGGCCGCCGTACATGATCGCGATCCGGTTGGAGAACTCCACCAGCAGCGAGAGGTCGTGCGTGATGAACAGGACCGAGAAGCCCAGCCGCTCCCGCAGTTCCACGAGCTGCGCGAGGATCTGGCGCTGCATCACCACGTCGAGCGCGGTGGTGGGCTCGTCCATGATCACCACCCGCGGCTCCAGCGCCAGGGCCATCGCGATCATCACGCGCTGGCGCATGCCGCCGGAGAGCTGGTGCGGGTACGCGTCGAGCCGGTCGGCCGCGATGCCCACCAGCCGCAGCAGCTCACGCGCCCGCGCCAGCCGCGACGCCCGCGTGCTGCGCGGGTCGTGCGCCTTGATCACGTCCACCAGCTGCGTCGACACCTTGTGCACCGGGTTGAGCGAGTTCATCGCGCCCTGGAACACGATCGACGTCTCCGCCCAGCGGAAGTCGCGCAGCTGCTTGGGGCTCAGCTGCAAGACGTCGTAGGGCTCGCCGTCGTCGGGGTGATAGATCACCTCGCCGCCGCGGATCACGCCGGGCGGCGGCAGCAGCCGGGTCAGACCGTAGGCCAGAGTGGACTTTCCGCTGCCGCTCTCGCCGGCCAGCCCGAGCACCTCGCCGCGGTGCAGCGTCAGATGCACGTCCTGCACGGCGTGCACGGCCTCGGCGCCCACGCCGTAGTCGACGTCGAGGCCCTTGATCTCCAGTACGGGTTCGTTCATTCCTTCTCCCGGCCGAGCACCGGCGTGAAGCCGACGCGGAGGCGCACGGTCTGGCCCGCCGCGTTCTTCGCCTTGGTCTTGCCGCCCGAGCGCAACCGCGGGCTGACGAACTCGTCGATGCCGAAGTTGAGCAGCGACAGCGCGGTGCCGAGGATCGCGATCGCGAGCCCGGCCGGCACGAACCACCACCAGGCGCCCTGTGCCAGCGCCTGCTGGCTCTGCGCCCAGAACAGGATCGTGCCCCAGTTCCACTCCGAGAAGCTGGAGACGCCGACGAACGCCAGCGTGATCTCCGACATCACCGCGAACACCACCGTGCCGACGAAGCTCGACGCGATCACCGCGGTCAGGTTGGGCAGGATCTCGAAGAAGATGATCCGCCACGTCGACTCACCGCTCGCGCGCGCCGCCTCGACGTATTCCCTGCGACGCAAGGAAAGCGTCTGCGCCCGCAGGATCCGCGCGCCCCACGCCCACGAGGTGAGGCCGATGATCACGGCCACCAGGTAGTCGCCGCCGCTGGGCAGCGCCGTGCCGATGATGATGATCAGCGGCAGCGCCGGGATCACCAGGAACACGTTGGACAGCGCGGAAAGCCCCTCACCCGGGGTCCCGCCGAGGTAACCCGAGGTGACGCCGACGACCACGGCGAGGATCGTCGCCACGATCCCGGCGGTCAGCCCCACCAGCATCACGCTGCGGGTGCCGACGATGACCTGGCTGAAGATGTCCTGGCCGAGGTGCGTGGTGCCGAACCAGTGTTTGCCGGACGGCGATTCGAGCAGGTCGCTGCTGCGCGCCGACGGGTCGAACGGCGCGATCCACGGCCCGATCACCGCGATCACGATGAAAAAGGCCAGCACGACGATGCCGGTGATCGTCTTGCCGCCGGTGAGGAACCGGAACCGGCGGCGTTTCGCGGCGGGCCCGGCGATCGCGTCGGCCGGCAGCGGCTCGGGTGCGACGGCCTTGAGGTCGGCTGCGGGGAGTGCCATTCAGCCCTCCTTCCGGGTGCGCGGGTCGAGCACGAGGTACGCGACGTCGGCGAGCAGGTTCGCCACCAGCACCGACAGCGTGATGATCAGGAAGATGCCCTGCATCAGCGGGTAGTCCTGCGAGCCGACCGCCTGGAACAGCTCGTAGCCGACGCCGGGGTAGGAGAACACGATCTCCACCAGCAGCGTGCCGCCGACGATGAAACCCAGCGCCAGCGCGAAACCGGAGACGCTCGGCAGCAGCGCGTTGCGCGCCGCGTAGCTCACCATCACCCGGCGTTCCTTGAGGCCCTTGGCGTGCGCGACGGTGATGTAGTCCTCCGACGCGACGGTCACCATCATGTTGCGCATGCCGAGGATCCAGCTGCCCATCGAGCTGATCAGGATGGTCAGCGCGGGCAGCAGGCTGTGCTGGACCGCGCTGCCGATGAACGTGCCGTCCCAGCCGGGCACCAGCCCCGGGTCGTACCCGCCGGACGCCGGGAAGAAGCTGCCGGGGCCGGCCAGCAGGGTGATCGCGATCAGGCCGAGCCAGAAGTACGGCACCGAGGACAGGAACGTGGTGACCGGCAGCAGGCCGTCCACCCAGGACCCGCGCTTCCAGCCCGCGACGACGCCGAGCGACGTGCCGATCAGGAAGCCGACGACCGTGGTGATCCCGACCAGGATGATCGTCCACGGCAGACTGGCGCTGATCACCTCCGTCACCGGCGTCGGGAAGAAGGTGAACGACAGCCCGAGGTCGCCGCGGAAGAGCTGCGCCCAGTAGTGGAAGTACTGGGTGATCAGGCTTTCGTTCTTGTCCAGTCCGAACAGGACGTACAGCGACTGGATCGCGTCCGCGCTGAGGCTGCCCTGGTTCTTCGTGATCAGCGACTGAACCGGGTCGCCGGGGATCAGCCGCGGGATGAAGAAGTTGATCGTGACGGCGGCCCACGCGGTGAACAGGTAGAAGCCGAGCCGTTGGAGCAGGTACCTCACTGCGCCACCGCCGAGTCGTACAGCCAGCACGCGGCCCAGTGGCCGGGGCTGTCGTCCACCTCGAACCGCGGCGGCAGGTCCGTCTCGCAGCGCTCCATCGCGACCGGGCAGCGCGGGTGGAACCGGCAGCCGGACGGCGGCGCGATCAGGCTCGGCGGCTCTCCGGCGCCCTTCTCCTCCGGCACCTTGCCGGGTTCCGCGTCGGTGCCGGGGTCCAGCCGGTCCGGGTCCGGCGCGGACTCGATGAGCAGCCGCGTGTACGGGTGCGCGGGCGACTGCGTGACGGTCTCGCTGTCACCGCCCTCGACCATCCGGCCCGCGTACATCACCAGCGTCTCGTCGGCGAAGTACCGCGCCGACGCGATGTCGTGGGTGATGTAGAGGATGGCCAGGTGCAGCCGTTCCTTGAGGTCCCGCAACAGGTTCAGCACACCGAGCCGGATCGAGACGTCCAACATGGACACCGGCTCGTCGGCCAGCAGCGCCTCCGGGTCCGCGCCGAGCGCCCGCGCGATCGCGACGCGCTGGCGCTGGCCGCCGGACAGCTCGTGCGGGAACTTGTCGACGTAACGCTCCGGCGGGGTCAGCTGCACCCGCGTGAGGAGGTCGTGCAACGCCTGTTCGACGTTCTCGCCCGCGCGGTCGTGGATCTTCAGCGCGCGGGTCAGGTGGTAGCGCACGGTGTGCACCGGGTTCAGCGACGCGAACGGGTCCTGGAAGATCATCTGGACCTGGCGGCAGTACGCGCGGAAAGCCTTGCCGCCCTTGACGGTCACCGACTTCCCGTGCAGCCGGATGTCACCGCTGGTGCGGGGGTAGAGCTGCGCCAGCAGGCGCGCGACGGTCGACTTGCCCGAACCGGACTCGCCGACCAGCGCGGTCACCCGGCCGCGGCGCAGGACCAGGTCGACGTCGTCGACCGCCCGCACGCTGCGCTTGGTGTTCGTGAGCAGGTCGCGGCCGCGCTTGCGGACGGCGAAGTGCTTGGTCAGCCCGGCCGCCTCGAGTACCACGTCGTCCGGGGCCGGACCGGGGGCAGCCGCCCCCGCCGGAGCGGGGACGGCTTCCCTGGTGGCCACGGTGTTCTCGGTGGCGGTGTTCTCGGTGGCCACTGCGTTGTCTTCGGCCATAGGTCAGGCCGCGGGCTTCAGGTGCAGGACGATGTCCAGCGCGTTGCGCAGGGTCGGCTGCGCGGGACCGTACTGGTTGTTCTCGTCCGGCCAGCCGGTCCAGTTGCGGGTGCTGTACTCGCCACCGGAGTTGGCCGCCATCAGCGGGATCATCGGCTGCTCGTCGATCATGATCTTCTGCAGCGTGTTCATCGCGGTGGCGCGGCTCGCGTCGTCGGCGGCGTTGGCGTAGGTCGACAGCGCGGCGGTCGCGGCGTCGTTCTTGTACCGGCCGTAGTTGCCGTTGATGCCACCCTGACCGGTCGGCTTGTAGCGGTTGCCGTCCATCACGTCGCGGTACATGTCGTACGGCGACGCACCGTCGTTGGTCCAGTGCAGCACACCCTCGAAGTCACCGGTGTCGACCGACTTCGTCCACGCGTCCTGGTTCATCTTGTCGACCGTGGCGGTGATGCCGATCTGCGCCAGGTTGTCCTTGATGATCTCCAGGTCGGTGATGTAGTCCGACCAGCCGGACGGGACCGAGAGCTTGAGGGTGACCGGCTTGCCGGCCGGGTCCACGAGCTGGTTGCCGTTGAGCTTGAAGCCCGCGGCCGTGAGCTGCGCCTTGGCGCCCGCCACGTCGACCTTCACGGTCTGGCCCTTGTACTGCGGCGCGATCCACGGGTCGCCCGCCGGCGACGGGATGCCGGTGACCTGGTCGTCCTTCGGGTAGAAGTAACCGGCCTCGCCCTGGCTGAAGATGTCGTCGCGGTTGATCACCTTGTTGATGGCCTGGCGCAGCGTGACGTTGTTCCACGGCGCCTTCTCGGTGTTGAACCACAGGCCGTGCACGGCGAGCTGGGCCGGGAACCACAGCTTGTAGTGCTGCGGGTCCTTGTTCACGTAGACCGTCTTGTAGTTCGGGATGAAGACGAAGCTCCACTCGGCCGCGCCGCTGGTCAGCGCCGAGACCTGCGCGTTGTTGTCATTGTAGGAGGTGTAGCGGATCTCCTTGACCTTCGGCGCTTCCTGCCAGTAGCCGGTGCGCTGCGAGACCGTGATGGTCTGCGGCGTGAACGACTTCAGCGTGTACGGGCCGGTGCCCACCGGGTTCTTCACGGTGTCGGTCGTCGGGTCCTTGATCGCCGACCAGATGTGCTTGGGCACCACGATGGTCTGCAGGATCTTGACCTGGTTGACGAACTGCGAGCTGTCGAACGCCAGCGTCACCTGGTTCCCGCTGGGCGTGATGTCCTTGTAGGGGACCGAGTCGATGTTCAGCGCCTTGTTGTCGCGCAGCAGCTGGAACGTGTACGCCACGTCCTCGGCGGTCGTCGGCGTGCCGTCGGAGAACTTCACCCCGTCACGGACGGTCAGGACCAGCTTCTTGTAGTTGTCCGACCAGTCCCACTTGGTGGCCAGCCACGGCTTCCCGGGGTCCTGCGGCTTGACCCGGTTGAGCATCACCAGGGGTTCGTAGATGACGTACCGGTAGCCCAGCGAGGCGGCCGCCGAGGTCTCCAGGAACGGGTTGTTGTTCTCGGCCTGCGGGCCGTTCGGCATGCCGACGTTCAGCACGGCCGCGGCATTGCCGCCCCCGGCGTTCGTCGAGCTGCCGCCACCACAGGCCGCGAGCACGGCCATCGCCACCACGGCGGCGAGCGCTGCGACGATGGAGCGCTTGACTCGCATTCGTCCTCCTAGATCCGGAACGGGTGCTACGGGCGTCGCCCCTGCCCCCGCCAACTGACTCCAGGGCTCGGACCGGTCGCACGACAGGAGGAGTCAACCCGGGTGACTCGGGTCACGTCAATAACACGGCGGTAACATTTTGGACCTAAGTTTAAGTACTGAAAGAAAGGCTCACACTCGGTGGCCGGCTGTCGATCCCCTTGCCGGGCAAGGAGTTTCAGCCGGCTGAACGGCCGCCCGAGGCCAGCAGCGCGGCGACCGGCAGCGTAGCCGCGCCCAGGGCGACGGCCTCCGGGCCCAGCTGGCCGAGCTCCACCAGCGTGCTCTCGGCCAGGTAGCCGAGCGCGTGCCGGGCGGCGGCGTCACGGACGTGCGCGAGGATCGCGGGGCCCATGACCGCCCCCGCCGAGCCTGCCAGCACCACCCGGTCCGGGGCCAGCAGGTTGATCAGGTTCGCGATGCCGATGCCCAGGTACTCGCCGGTTTCCGCGAGCGTGTCGGCGGCCGGTCCCGGCACCGCCGCCCTGGCGACGACCTCGGCCAGCCGGGCCTCGCTCTCGACGCCGCGCACCGGCTCCGCGCCGGGCGCCTGGCCGTAACGGCGCACCACCGCCTCGGTGCCGACGTACGCCTCCAGGCAGCCGTGCGAGCCGCAGCGGCAGGCCGCGCCCGCCGCCTGGACCACGGTGTGCCCCCATTCGCTGGTGGTGATCCCGGGGAACGAGCCGCCGCCGGTCACGAAGGCCGCGCCGACGCCCACACCGAGCAACGCGATCACCGCGCGTTCCGAGCCCCGGCCCGCGCCGCGCCACATCTCGGCCTGGCCGAGCGTGCGGGCCCGGTTGTCCAGGTGCAGCGGCGCGGCGAACTGCAGGTGCGCGCGCAGCAGGTCGGCGAATCCGACGCCGGCCCAGCCGAGCGTCGGCGCGTGCACGATGCCGCCTTCACGCACCGCGCCGGGCACTCCGACGCCGACGCCGAACACCCCCTCGGCGTCGGTGCCACTGTCGGCCAGCACCTCGGCCACGCCCGTGCGCACGAGTTCCACGACCTCGACCGGGTCCAGGCTCGTGCCGCCCAAGGGGTGCTGCACCGTCGCGAGCGTCTCGAGCGCGCAGTCGAACAGGCCCACGCGCACGTGCGTCTCGCCGACGTCCACGCCCACGACCTGGCCGTATTCGGGGCGCACACGCAGCAGCGTGCGGGGGCGGCCGCCGTCGGACTCGACCGAGCCCGCCTCCGCCACCACCCCGTCGCCGATCAGCTCGGCCACCACGTTCGTCACGGTCGCCGGGCTGAGCCCGGACTCGGCCACCAGCTCCAGCCTGCTGACCGGTCCCCGCAGGTAGAGCGACGACAGGAGCACCGCCCGGTTGTGCCGTCTCAGGTCCCGGGTCGTCTGCCGCACCACCCTCGTCACCCTGGGGATTCTGCCAGACGACCAGACGTTCGGGACTTAGTTCACTAGTTAATACATGGCAACAACTTACGGTGATCAGGCATCCTGGTGTCGGGACACCTCAAGGGCCGGATGGGTATACATGGTTAGCAAGCGCACCACCGTCCGCGATCTGCGGCGGCACAACCGTTCCCTGCTGCTGTCGAAACTGTACTTCGACGGCCCGCTTTCGCGACATGAGCTGAGCCGGCTCACCGGACTGTCGGCCGCCACGGTCAGCAACGTGACCGCGGAGCTGGGCGAGGAGCGGCTGATCACCGAGGCCGGACTGGTGGAATCCGACGGCGGGCGGCCGCGGGTGCTGCTGCGCGTGGACCCGGCGTACGGGCACGTCGCGGGCGTCGACATCGGCGAGACGGGCGTGCGAGTGGAGCTGTTCGACCTCGCGATGCAGCGCCTGGCACTCGTGGAGCACGAGCTGTCGCCGGCGCGCACCGAGCCGGGCGCCGTCGTGGCCGCCGTGGTGTCGGGCCTGCGCGAGGTGATCGCGACCGCGGAGGTCGAGGAGAGCGCGGTGCTGGGCGTCGGCGTCGGCGTGCCCGGGACCGTCGAGCAGGGTGAGCGGGTGCTGGTGCACGCCCCGACCATCGGCTGGGACGCCGTGGCGCTGGGCGAAGAGCTGCGCGCGGCGGGCATCGGCCTGCCGCTGTTCATCGACAACGGCGCCAAGACCCAGGGCCAGGCCGAGATGTGGTTCGGCGCCGGCCGCGGGGCGCGGCACGCGGTGATAGTCCTCATCGGCTCCGGCGTCGGCGCCGCCGTGATCGCGGACGGCGCCACCTACCGCGGCTCCACCAGCAGCGCCGGCGAATGGGGCCACACCACCATCGTCTACGGCGGGCAGGCCTGCCGTTGCGGTTCGCACGGCTGCCTCGAGGCCTACATCGGCTCGGAGGCGATCCTCGAGCGGTACCGCCGGGCGCGCGGCAAGGCGGCCACGGGCGAGAACGAGCAGGACCAGCTGGCGGCGCTGCTGGCCGCGGTCCCGAAGTCGAAGACGGCCCAGAAGGTGATCGAGGAGACGGCCGGTTACCTCGGCGCCGGCATCGCCAACCTGATCAACCTCTTCAACCCGGAGCGCATCGTCGTCGGCGGCTGGGTAGGCCTGGCCCTCGGCGAGGACCTGCTGCCGCTGGTCCGCTCGACCGCGGCCGCCCACGCGCTGCGCCACCCCTTCGGCCAGACCACGATCCAGCTGGCCCAGCTCGGCCTGGACGCCGTGGCCACCGGCGCCGCCACCCTCCCGGTCGCCGATCTGCTGGAGCAGGGCGCCGACCCGCGGCTGCGGGCCAAGTCCCCGGCGCGTACCGGCGCGGCCTGAACCGCTCGTGAGTGTTTATGACGGTTAGAACCGTCATAAACACTCACGAGCAGTACCAGCGTGACGACCGGGGGTAACTTCCCGGCCTTAATTCGAGTTAAAAATTTTCGTGCAGCGGAGCATTGCCGCAAGTGGTCCGGACCATGCATACTTCTCTTACTTTGTTGGCCGCCACAACAAAGTAAGCCTTTGCCGGTCCCCACTGGCCGCCCGCCTGCGGTCCACCTCCGGAGTGGACGCGAAGCGCCCGGCCGAGCACCGCACGGCCCGATCCCGGCCGTGCCTCTCCTCCGCCCCGCCGCGTTTTCGTGCTGCGCGCGTGAAAGCGCGGTCCCCTCCTCAGACCGAGGTGACGATGATGTCCTTCTCGCGCTCACTGAGACGTACCCGCTGGGCCGGCCTCTTCGCGGCCACTGCCCTGCTGACCCTCGCGGTCCAGGTGGCGCCCGCCGCGATTTCCCCGCCCGAAGCGGCGGCCGCGGCCAGCTTCACCGACGACTTCAACGGCCCGGCCGGCAGCGCCGCGGACGGCTCCAAGTGGAACTATGAAACCGGCGACAACGTCAACAACCACGAACGGGAGTACTACACCTCCGGCACGAACAACGCGGCGCTCGACGGCCAGGGCCACCTGGTCATCACCGCCAAGAAAGAGAACCCCGGCAACTACAACTGCTGGTACGGCCGCTGCGAGTACACCTCCGCGCGGCTCAACACGTCCGGCAAGTTCAGCCAGGCCTACGGCCACTTCGAGACCCGCATGAAGCTCCCGCGCGGGCAGGGCATGTGGCCGGCGTTCTGGATGCTCGGCGGCGGGAACTGGCCGACCGACGGCGAAATCGACGTGATGGAGAACGTCGGCTTCGAGCCCAACACCGTGCACGGCACCATCCACGGCCCCGGTTACTCCGGCGCCAACGGCATCGGCGCCGGGTACAACGGCCCGAACTTCTCCGACGACTTCCACACCTACGCCGTGGACTGGTCGCCGAACAAGATCGTCTGGTCGGTGGACGGCAACGTCTACCAGACCCGCACCCCGGCCGACCTGAACGGCAACCGCTGGGTCTACGACCACAACTTCTTCATCATCATGAACCTGGCCGTCGGCGGTTACTGGCCCGGTGACCCGAACAGCAGCACGCAGTTCCCGCAGCAGCTGGTCGTCGACTACGTGCACGTGACCACCGACGGCGGTGGCGGCACTCCGCCGACCGGGCGCACCGGCACGATCACCGGCATCGGCGGCAAGTGCGTCGACGTTGCCGGAGCCAGCAGCGCCAACAGCACGCCGATCCAGATCACCGACTGCAACGGCAACGCGGCCCAGAGCTGGACCGTCAGCAGCGATGGCACCCTGCGCGCGCTGGGCAAGTGCATGGACGTGACGGGAGCGTCCACAGCGGACGGTGCGGCCGTCCAGCTCTACGACTGCAACAACTCCAGCGCACAGCAATGGGTCGTCACCGCGGCCCACGACATCGTGAACCCGGCGGCGAACAAGTGCTTGGACGCCACCGGAAACAGCTCCGCCAACGGAACCCGGCTGCAGATCTGGACCTGCGGCGGCGGTGCCAACCAGAAGTGGACCGCCCCCTGATCCCGCTCCGCCCCGTTAGGAGAACCCGATGAGACGAAGAGCCCTCGCGGCGATCGGCGGCCTGCTGGCCGCCACCGCCGTCACCCTGATCCCGGCCAGCGCACAGGCGGCCACCGGCACGATCACCGGCATCGGCGGCAAGTGCGTCGACGTCGCCGGCGCCAGCAGCGCCAACGGCACCCCGATCCAGATCACCGACTGCAACGGCAATGCCGCGCAACAGTGGAACGTCGGCAGTGACGGCACCATCCGCGCGCTCGGCAAGTGCCTGGACGTCGCGGCGGCGTCCACAGCGGACGGTGCGGCCGTCCAGCTCTACGACTGCAACAACACCGGCGCACAACAGTGGACCGTCACCGCGGCCCACGACATCGTCAACCCGGCGGCCAACAAATGCCTCGACGCCACCGGAAACAGCTCCGCCAACGGAACCCGGCTGCAGATCTGGACCTGCGGCGGCGGCGCCAACCAGAAGTGGACCGCACCCGGCGGCGGCACGACCCCGCCACCGTCGTCCGGCGCGATGGCCGTCGCCCCGTACCTCTACAACGGCTGGGGCAGCCCGCCGAACCCGTCCACGATCACGAACGCCACCGGCGTCAAGTGGTTCACCCTCGCGTTCGTGCTGTCCAACGGTTACTGCAACCCGCAGTGGGACGGCGCGCGGGCACTGACCGGCGGCGTGGACCAGGGCACGGTCAACACGGTGCGCGCCGGGGGCGGCGACATCATCCCGTCGTTCGGCGGTTACAGCGGCAACAAGCTGGAGTCGTCCTGCGGCAGCGCGGGTGAGCTGGCCACGGCGTACCAGAAGGTGATCAACGCCTACGGCCTGAAGGCGATCGACATCGACATCGAGGCCGACGCCTACAGCAACCCGACGGTGCAGCAGCGCACCGTCGACGCGCTGAAGACCGTGCGCGCCAACAATTCCGGTATCAAGATCTACGTCACCTTCGGCACCGGAACGAGCGGCCCGGACTCGAGCCTGGTCAACCGCGCCGCGTCGTCCGGGCTGACCGTGGACGGCTGGGTCATCATGCCGTTCGACTTCGGCGGAGCCGGGCAGAACATGGGCACCCTGACCACGCGCGCGGCGGAGGGGCTGAAGACGGTCGTCAAGAACGCCTACGGCTACACCGACGACAACGCCTACCGGCACATGGGCATCTCGTCCATGAACGGGGTCACGGACCAGAACGAGATCGTCACGGTGGCGGACTTCGGCACCATCCTGGGTTACGCGAACCAGCACCACCTGGCGCGCCTGACCTTCTGGTCCGCCAACCGCGACCGGCCCTGCACCGGCGGTCCGGCGGACAGCTGTTCCGGGGTGTCCCAGCAGGCGTGGGATTACACGAGGGCCTTCGCCTCGTACACGGGCTGAAGGCCGATGGTGACACTGTCCTGATAGGACTGTCCCCATCGGAACGCAGACGGCGGACCGTGTTCTCCCCCCGGGGATCACGGTCCGCCGCCGCCCTCCACCATCTCCTGACCGTGAGGCGCCGGACCGGAATGGGGCGACCATTCCGATCCGGCGCTCGAAGTCCCACGCCCCAGCTGGGGGTCCGGGGCCCGGGACGGCTCCGATGCACACGGCCTGCCGCCGACGGTAGCCAGCCCCGCCCGGCCGCGGCAGGCACCCGGCCGCCGGACGACCCGATCGGACACGATCGAATGCCCCTCCGGGCGGAGTTCCGGCAGGTAAGCAACTGCTTCGCATCTCCACCGGAGCTCAGCGCACTGGGTCGCAGCGCACTGCAACTCGGCGCGCCGGGCCTCGTCGCACTTGGCCTCAGCGAACCGCGGCCGGGCGTTCCGCGTACGCCTCCACCAGCTGGGCCTCCGCGTCGGCGAGGTACTGGTCCAGCAGTTCCGCCGTGCGGGCCCCGTCACCGGCCTCCAACGGCACCAGGATCTCGTGGTTACGCGGCAGATAACGCTCGTGGAAACGGCGCGGGTCCGCCATCACGTGGAAGACCAGCCGCAGCTCGGCGGCCAGGCCCTGCATCAGCTCGGCGACGCGCTCGCTGCCGGTGAGCGCCACCAGTTCGCGGTGGAACCGGATGTTGGCCGTGCCGAGGTCCTGCCAGCGGGCGTGCCGCGCGGCGAGGTCGCCGTCCGCCACGGTGCCGGCGATCTTGGCGTACGAGGCGGGCTTGGCCGTGATCCCGCGGACCGCGGCGCACTCGACGATCTTGCGCACGCGGTAGATGTCGCGCACGTCCTCGACCGTCGGCACGCGCACGAACACCCCGCGGTTCAGCTCATGGGTCAGCAGCCGCTCGTGGGTCAGCAGCCGGAACGCCTCGCGCAGCGTGTTGCGGGAGACGCCCAGCGCGTTGCCGATGTCCAGCTCGGAGAGCCGGCCGCCGGGCAGGAAGAACCCCTCGGCGATGCGGGTGCGCAGCACCCCCGCGACGCGCTCGGCCGTGCTCGTGCGGCTCAGCAGGCCGCGGTCGGCTTCCAGGCCCAAGGGGGCGTCCTCGTTGACCACGACGTCAGCCTAGCCAGCTCGAAGAGAACAATGCAATCAGAGGCTTGTGGGATTGTTGAACGATCCGTACGGTGATGGCCATGTGACCCGTGCCACGATGAGTACTCCCCCAGCGAGGTACCCCCATGAACGTGACAGCCAGCTCCACCACCGCGTCCCGGCCGTTCGGCTGGTTCCACTCCCTCGGCCACAAGGGCAAACGCGCCTTCGCCGGCGCGTTCGGCGGCTATGGGCTCGACTCCTTCGACTACCAGACCCTGCCGTTCGGCCTGGCCGCCATCACCGCCTACTTCGGCATCTCCTCGGGCGAGGCGGGCCTGCTGGGCACGACCACGCTGGTGGTGTCCGCGATCGGCGGCATCGGCGCCGGCGTGCTGGCGGACCGGATCGGCCGCGTCCGCACCCTGCAGCTGACCATCGCGATGTACACGATCTTCACCGTGCTCTGCGGCTTCGCACCGAACTTCGAGACGCTGCTGGTCCTGCGCGGACTGCAGGGCCTCGGCTTCGGCGGCGAGTGGGCAGTGGGCGCCGCGCTGGTCGCGGAGTACTGCCAGCCCCGCTACCGCGGCCGCACCGTCGCGTTCGTGCAGAGCGCGTGGGCCGTCGGCTGGGGGCTGCTGGTGATCGTCTACACGGTGCTGTTCAGCGTGCTCGACGAAGCCATCGCGTGGCGGGTGCTGTTCTGGGTCGGCGTCATCCCGGCGCTGCTCGTGCTGTGGGTGCGACGCAGTGTGGAGGACGCGCCGGCCGTCACGGAGCGCCGGAAGAAGGCGCCCGTCCGCGGTTCGCTGGCCGGGATCTTCCGGCCGGGCCTGCTGCGCACGACGCTGTTCGCCGCGCTGCTCGCGACCGGCGTCCAGGGCGGCTACTACACGCTGTTCACCTGGATGCCGAACTACTTGAAGGTCAGCCGCGGGCTGTCCGTGGTCGGCACCGGCGGGTACTTCGCGTTGCTCATCCCGGGCGCGTTCATCGGCTACGTCTGCGGTGGCTATCTCACAGACCTGTTGGGGCGTAAGAAAACCTTCCTGCTCTTCTCGGTGCTGTCGGCGGTGCTGATCCTGCTGTTCGTGCAGCTGCCGTACGGCGCGAACGGGCTGATGCTGCTGATCAGCTTCCCGCTCGGCTTCTCGACATCGGCGATCTTCAGCGGCTTCGGCGCGTACCTCGCGGAGCTGTACCCGAGCGAGCTGCGTGCCACCGGACAGGGCTTCACGTATAACTTCGGCCGCGCGGTGGGTGCGGCGTTCCCGGCCGTGGTCGGGTTCATGGGCGCGGGCGGCGCGATCGCGCTCGGCGCCGTCGGCTACGTCATCGCGGCGCTCGCGCTGCTGGGGCTGCCGGAAACCCGGGGCACGGAACTTCCGGAAAGCGTTGCGGTACAGGAGGGATCATGACTCGTGAGTGTTTAGGACGGTTAGAACCGGCATTGCCACTCACGAGGGATCCGGCGACGCTCACACCGTCCGCCGCCCGCGCGCTGTTCCGCGCCGGCGCCGAACAGCCCACCACGGGCTGGGCGTACGGCTACACGCAGACGAACCTGATCGCCGTCCCGCAGGACTGGGCCGAAGACGTGCTGCTGTTCTGCCGGCGCAACCCGCAGGCGTGCCCGGTGCTCGACGTCAGCGCGCCCGGCGACCCGGCTACGCGGCTCGCGGCCGGCGCGGACCTGCGCACCGACCTGCCGCGTTACCGGATCTGGCACAACGGCGTGCTCACCGGCGAGGTGACGGACGCGACGGGGCTGTGGCGCAGCGACATGGTGGCGTTCTCGATCGGCTGCAGCTTCACGTTCGAGACGGCGCTGCGGGCCGAGGGCGTGCCGCTGCGGCACGTGGAGCAGGGCCGCAACGTCGCGATGTACGTGACGAACCGGCAGTGCGAGCCCGCGGGACGGCTGTACGGCCCGATGGTGGTGTCGATGCGGCAGATCCCGGCCGCGCGGGTGGAAGACGCGGTGCGGCTCACCGCCGCGATGCCCGCGGTGCACGGCGCGCCCGTGCACGTCGGGGATCCGGCGGAGCTGGGCATCACGGACTTGCGGCGGCCGGATTTCGGCGAGTACGCCGTTCCGGAACCTGGTGACGTACCGGTGTTCTGGGCCTGCGGCGTCACCCCGCAGGCGGCGCTGATGGCGACGCGGCCGCCGTTCGCCATCACGCACGCGCCGGGGTACATGCTCGTGACGGACAAGCTCGACAGCGACTACCGGGTGGACTGACATGGATCTCAACAGCGACCTCGGCGAGGGCTTCGGCGCCTGGAAAATGGGCGACGACGAAGCCATGCTCGACATCGTGACCAGCGCGAACGTCGCGTGCGGCTTCCACGCGGGCGACCCGGGCGTGATGCGCCGGGTCTGCGAGCGCGCGGCCGAGCGGGGCGTGACGATCGGCGCGCACGTCGGCTACCGCGATCTGGCGGGCTTCGGGCGGCGCGCGCTCGACATCGCGCCGGAGGACCTCGCTGACGACGTGCTGTACCAAATCGGCGCGCTCGACGCGTTCGCGCGCGCGGCCGGGAGCCGCGTCCGTTACGTGAAGGCGCACGGCGCGCTGTACAACAAGGCTGCGGTGGACCCGGACCAGGCGGCGGCGCTCGTCGAGGGCGTGCGCCGGTACGGCTCGGAGCTGGCGCTGCTGTGCCCGCCGGACTCGGAGATGCTGCACGCGGCCGTGGCGGCGGGCGTCACCGGCCACGCCGAAGCTTTCGCCGACCGCGCGTACACACCTTCGGGGCAACTGGTGTCGCGCAAGGAACCGGGCGCGGTCCTGCACGACGCGGCAGCGGTCGCCGCGCGCGCCGTCACGATGGCCACGACGGGCGAGGTGCTCGATGCTTCCGGCGGGAAGCTCATGATGCGCGCGGATTCCCTTTGTGTGCACGGGGATACGCCCGGCGCGGTGGAGCTGGCCCGGCAGATCCGGGAGTCGCTGGAGGCCGCGGGTGTGACGTTGGCGCCGTTCGTATGACGGCTTGGCGGATCCTGCGTTACGGCGGCTCGGCGGCGCTGGTGGAGACGGCGGACGTGCTGGGTTTCCAGGCCGCGCTGGAGCTTTCGCCGCCAGTGGGCGTGGTGGAGCTGGTCCCGGCGGCTCAAACCCTGCTGGTGCGTTACGACCCTTTGGCGACTTCCTGGGACGCTTTGGCCTCTTCGCTGCGCTCTGTGTCTGTTGTGGACTCTTCTGTAAATGCTTCTGCCACTGTGACCCTGCCGGTGCGCTACGACGGCGCAGACCTGGACGCCGTGGCCGCCGCGTCTTCACTGACCACGTCAGAGGTCGTGCGACGGCACTCATCGGCTACTTACATCGCAGCTTTTTGCGGCTTCGCCCCGGGTTTCGCCTACCTGACGGGCCTGGACCCGGCCCTGCACCTGCCACGCCGCCCGACCCCACGCACCCGCGTCCCGGCCGGCGCCGTCGCCATCGCGGGCGACTACACGGCGGTCTACCCACACCCGTCCCCCGGCGGCTGGCACCTGCTGGGCCACACGGACGCCCCGGTATGGGACGTCGAACGGCCCCGGCCGAACCTGCTGGTGCCGGGAACACGCGTGCGCTTCGAGGTGATCCGCTGATGACCGGCAAAGCGGAGATCCTCGCCACCGGCCCGTTCGCCACCATCCAGGACCTCGGCCGCCCGGGGCTGGCGGCGATCGGCGTCGGGCGGTCGGGGGCCGTGGACCGGGGGTCGCTGCGGCTGGCGAACCGGCTCGTCGGGAATCCCGAAGGGCACGCGGCGCTGGAGGTGACGTTGGGCGGGTTGCGGCTGCGGGCGTCGGAGCACGCGACCGTCGCCGTCACCGGTGCGGAGGTGCCCGTGCGCGCGGGACGGCGGGCGGCCGCGCCGAACGCGCCGATCGCGTTACGCCCCGGCGAGGAACTGACGTTGGGCACGGCCGAGCGTGGCTTGCGCTGTTACGTGGCGGTGCGCGGCGGCTTCGACGTCCGTCCAGTGCTCGGTGCACGCGCCACCGACACCATGGGCCGGCTCGGGCCGCCGCCGCTGGCGCCCGGGATGACGCTGCCCGTCGGCGACGTCACCGGCGCGCCGCCCGCCGTCGACCTGGCGCCGCGCGGCCGTTTGCCCGACGAGCCCACGCTCCGCGTTACCCCGGGCCCCCGGCTGGACTGGTTCACGGCGACCGCACTGTCCACTTTGGTCAGCACGCCGTACACGGTGACGGCCGAGCTGGACCGCATCGGCATCCGCCTCGCCGGGACCGCCCTCACCCGCGCCCGCGCCGGCGAACTCCAGCCGGAGGCCTGCGTGCCGGGTGCGCTGCAGGTCCCCCCGTCGGGCGTGCCGATCCTGTTCCTCGCCGACCATCCCGTGACGGGCGGCTATCCCGTCCCGGCCGTCGTCGAGGAGCCCGACCTGGACATCGCCGCCCAGCTCAGGCCGGGTCAACGGCTGCGGTTCACCCTCGCTTGAGACCTGTGGCCACGGCTCGGCCTCGTCGTGCTGCCCGAGGAAGAACTCACAACCCCGAAACCCGCAACGTCAGGTTGAGCCGCCCCTTCAGCCCCAGCTCCGGCTCCGCCGTGCCGGGCAGCGTCTTCGGCACGCCGTGGTACGCCAGCCGCGAAGGGCCGCCGAAGACGAAGAGGTCGCCGGAGCGCAGTTCGACGTCGGTGTAGGGCCGGTTGCGGTTCTCCGTATTGCCGAAGCGGAACACACACGTGTCGCCGAGGCTGAGCGACACCACCGGGTCCAGCACGCGCTCGTCCTTGTCCTGGTGCAGGCCCATCTTCGCGGTGGCGTCGTAGAAGTTCACCAGCGCGACGTCCGGTCGGTAATCCACAGGCCCGCCGTACGCGTCCGCCACCGCGCGCCGGCCGAGGTCGCCCAGCCAGCCCGGGAACGGCAGCACGGGAGAGCCGTCGTCGACCGTGCGCGTGTACCGGTACGGGCTCCAGTGCCAGCCGAGGCAGACCGTCCGCACGGACATCACGCCGCCGCCGGGCAGCCGCGTCGCGCGGTAGCCGCGCCAGCCGCGGCAGGCCTCGACCAGCTCGCGCTGCGCTTCGGGGTCCAGCCAGTCCGGCACGTGGACCGCGCCCGGCGCGACCTCCCGCCGCGGGCGGGGCAGCAGCTCCATCAAGGAAACTCGACGACGGTGACGCCCGCCTGCGCCGGCACCGGGTCGTTCATCGCCTCGAGCGCGGCGGGCACGTCATCAAGCCCGATCCGCTTGCCGACGAGCGCCGCGAGGTCGATGCCCGAGGTCTCGACGACGCTCAGCAGCTCCGGGTACTCGTACGCCTGCAGCCCGTGGATCCCGACGATCTCCAGCTCCCCGCCGATCACGCGGTGCATCGGGATCGGCGCGACGCCCTGGCCCGGCGGCATCAGCCCCGCCTGCACGTGACGGCCACGCTTGCGCAGGCTGCCGACGGACGCGGCGCACGTCTGCGGCGAGCCGAGGCAGTCGAGGGAAACGTGCGCGCCGCCGTCGGTCAGGGAGCGGACGTGCGCGGCCACCTCCTCCGGGCCGTCGAACGCGCCGGCGTCGACGCTGAGCACGGCGCCGGACCGTTCGGCCAGCGCGCGGGCGTGCGGCGAGACGTCCACGGCGACGACCTTCGCGCCCGCGGCCGCCGCGAGCAGCACGGCGGAGATGCCGACGCCGCCACAGCCGTAAACCGCCACCCACTGCCCGGCGCGCACGCCGCCCTGGCGCAGCACCGCGCGGAACGCCGTCCCGAAGCGGCAGCCGAGCGCCGCCGCCGCAAGTGCGGACATGCCGTCCGGCAGCGCGACGAGGTTCGGCTCCGCGTGCTCGATGGCGACCAGCTCGGCGAACGAGCCCCAGTGCGGGGCGCCGGGCTGGAACTGGTCGTCGCAGATCTGCTGGTCACCACGGGCGCACTGGGCGCAGGTGCCGCAGGCGCACACGAACGGGACAGTCACGCGCGCGCCGACCGCCCAGCCGCGCACCCCTTCACCCACCGCGGCGATGCGACCGGCCAGCTCGTGCCCGGCGACGTGCGGCAGCGAGACGTCCGGGTCGTGCCCCTGCCAGGTGTGCCAGTCGCTGCGGCAGACGCCGGTCGCGTCCACTGCGACGACCACCCCGCCCGGCGGCGCGACCGGGTCCGGCACCTCGACCACCTGGGGCAGCAGCCCGAACTCCTCGATCACCACGGCACGCATACGCCCGATCGTAAGTGGCCCAGTTCAAAGCGCCCCAATGTGGCGTTGGTTGCGCTCAACGCACCGAACGCCACATTGAGGTTTTTTCATCCTGTTGTTGCTGGTGGGGGGGGTTGGGTGACCGGGGGGTGGTTGGTGTGGTGGGTGTGTCGGTGTTTTGTGGGTTGGGACTTGACCTGAATGCTGGCGGTTCGTGTTCTGTTCAGCGGTGAAGCCCCCGGCAGGATCGTGGATGTGAGTCAACCATCCGCCGGGGGCTTCAAAGGCCTTGTCTACCAGGCCGTTCTCCCTGTGTCCACGCAGACCGTGACCATGGTCGCGGGTCTGATCCGCGACCGCCGTAAAGCTGTGGGGTCCCGGTGGCGTAAGAGCCTGTCACGTTTTTTGTGTAAGCTAGAGGTGATTGCTTACATTTGTAGGTTATCAGAAGAGTATGCGTCCGGGGAAGATGTCGATCAGTGTGTTGAGTGCCACCTTCCAGCCGCGTGTTCCGGTTCCTGATTCACCACCGCGTTGACTGGATATGTTGCGGAGTCCGAGGTAGAGAAGTTTCATTGCGGCGTCTTTGTCGGGGAAGTGGCCGCGATTCTTGGTGATTTTGCGGAGTTGGAAGTTGATAGACTCGATGGCGTTGGTGGTGTAGACGATTTTGCGGAGTTCGGGTGGGTAGTCGAGGAATGGGATGAACTCGTCCCATGCGTTGCGCCACACGTCGACAGCGCCCGGGTATTGGGTACCGAATTGTTTGTCGAATTCGGCCAGGCCGAGCTCGGCTGCTTCGAGAGTGGGCGCGGTATAGATTTCTTTCATCGCTTTGACGATCTTCTTGCGGTCGCCGTAGGACACGAATCGCATCGCGTTGCGGATGACGTGCACAACACAAGTCTGCACGACAGTGTCCGGGAAGATCGCGTGAATCGCGTCGGGCAGGCCAGTCAGTCCGTCGCAGCAGGCGATGAGGATGTCCTTGACACCTCGGTTACGCAGGTCGGACAAGACCTTCTGCCAGAACTTCGCTCCCTCGGTGTCCTGGATCCAGCATCCCAGGGCGTGCTTGCGGCCGTCCACGTCGACCCCGATGGCCAGGTAAGCGACCTTGGTGGTGACGACCCCGTTGTCCTTGACCCGGATCCGGATTCCGTCGACATACAGGATCGGATAAACCTCGTCCAGCGGGCGCGATTGCCATGCTTTGATCTCGTCGACCACCACGTCGGTGATATTCGAGATCAATTCCCGAGACGCGTTCACGCCATACACTTCACGTAAATGCGCCTCGATATCACGTGTCGTCATACCGCGCGAATAGAGCGACAGGATCATGTCATCAATGTTGCCGATACGCCGTGCTCGTTTCGGCACGATAGCCGGTTCGAACGAGCCATTCCGGTCACGAGGTACCTCAATATCGACCGGGCCATTCGTGGTCGACACAGTTTTCCGGGACTTTCCGTTACGAGAATTTCCGGACCCATGACCTGCCGGGTCACCGGCATCGTAGCCCAAATGGTCGGTCAACTCGGCCTGCAAAGCGCGTTCCAGCACCGCTTTGGTCATCTGATTCAGCAGGCCGTCCACGCCGTCGATCGGCGTGCCGGCCGATTTCGCGTCCTTCAGCAACGCGTCAATCGCAGACGGCGAGAACGCGTCCGCGAGCCGCCGCGCCGCCGTCTCGTCACCCTCACGAGACGATGTGTCCTGAGTCACTCGGTGTCCTTTCCGACCGCCAAACCAGCGAGTCGATCTTGGTACACCTCTGACTTACACGGTTGTCATGACACGCCCTGGCGTAAAGCCGGTCCGGGGACTCAGGCGCTGCTGGTTTTGGTGGTGCTGCGCCATGATCAGCGATTGACAGATCTTGCCTGGGGGAACGGTATTTCGGCGAGCACGTTGCGCCGCTGGGGTCCTGGAAACCATCGCTTTGCTGGCCGCGCGAGCGGTCCGCCTGGGTCGGGTCTTGAGCCGGATGCACGCAGTCGGCGCGACCCTGGCCTTGATCGACGGGACCCTGGTCCGGACCCGGCGGCGCACGGGGAAAGCCAACCGTCGCAACTACAGCGGAAAGCACAAACTCCACGGCCTCAATGTCCAGGCTGTCACCGATACCGACGGGAACATTCTGTGGGTCTCGAGGGCGCTGCCAGGTAAAACAGCTGACATCACTGCTGCCCGGCGTCTCAAACTGCTCGACCGTGTGGACAGCGCCGGCCTGGCGGCCGGTGGGGACAAGGGCTACCAGGGATGGCACAAAGACGTTCGTGAACGGGCAGCTGACCCCGATCACCCCGACCCGGTGGATCAGGTGGTGATGACTCCGTACAAGGCGGAAACCAACCGGCCGTTGACCGACGCGCAGAAGACCGCGAACTCGGTGTTCGCCGGGACCCGATGCGCGGTGGAACGCGGCTTCGCCGCGATCAAAACCTGGCGTGTCCTCGACCGGCTCCGGATGAACCCACGCCACGCCACCACCCTGATCCGGGCAATACTCGTCCTCGTTCAACACGAACAAAGAACCCGCCGAGCAACACCCTGACCAGCACCAACCAGGATGAAAAAACCTCATTGGGGCGCTCCGGACCCGGCCGGTCGCGCTCAGCCGAGCGGCGGTGCCGGCTGGTGGTACTGGCCGCGAGACCGGGGCGGGCCCAGCAGTCTCCGCAGTGAACCGTCCGGTACGCGGAGGATCTCCTCCAGGTATTCGAGCGCCAGCAACGATTCCGGTCGCTCCGGGCGGCAGCGGCCGGACTGCCAGTGGCTCAGCGTCGCCAGGCTCAGCGAAGTCCCGCGTCCCCGCAGGCGGTATCTGATGCGCTCGAGGCCGAGCCCGCGGGCCCGGATGGCCGCGCGCAGGGCCTCGGCGAACGGGCCCACCTCGAGCAGCCGCGCGAGCTCCCGCTCCGCTTGTTCCCCCCGGTCGACCGTCGGTGTCCGCTGACCGGTCATCGCAACACGCTCCGAACCACGTCGCCTCGAAAACACAGGAGCGTAGGCCGGATCCGAGCTTGATCGGAAGAGCACTCACCCGGGTGCACGCAGTGATCGGCCGATCGCGGCGAAGGGTTCGGCGTAGCCGGAATTGACCGTGACGTAGGAAATCCCCCACCGTTCCCGCCGGCGGAGAAGGGTTTCCCCCGCCGCAGCCACGTTTTCCGGAAGAACCGTGACCGCGCCGCCCGGTCCCCGACGGCCATCAAACGCACCGACGGCCCAACGTCCAGAAATCGTTTACCGGCGAGTTCACGGGAGTGTCCACAATGGAGTCGGCGGTCAAGCCCTCGTCCCGGGCTCAGCGCACCGCGACCGACAGCGCCTGCGCGATCTCCTTGCCGATGGCGTGGGTGGCGGCGTCCGGCGGCTGGCCGACCTTCACGACCATCGGCCCGCCGAAGGGCTGGCGCTCGACGACCTCGATGCGCTCGCCGAGGCCGATCGCGTGCTCGGTCAGGTAGCGCAGCAGCTCGGGGTCGGTGTCCCAGACGCGCACGATCTCGCCGACGGCGCCGGGCGGGAGGTCGTCCAGGATGCGCATCGGCAGCTCCTCGACGCTGCCGTCGGGGGCGGGGATGGGGTCGCCGTGCGGGTCGCGGACGGGGTTGCCCAGCTTGGCCGCGATGCGCTCGACCAGGCAATCGGAGACGGCGTGCTCGAGGGCGTCGGCCTCGGCGTGCACCTCGTCCCAGGTGTAGCCCAGCTCGGAGACCAGGTACGTTTCGATCAGCCGGTGCCGGCGCAGCACGGACCGCGCGAGCAGCCGCCCCTCGGCGGTCAGCTCGATGCCGCGGTACGGCACGTGCGCCACGAGGCCGAGCTGGGAAAGCTTCGTCACCATCCCCGAAGCCGACGACGGGCTGACCTCGAGCCGCCCCGCCAGCGACGCGTTGGTGACCGCTTCACCCCGCTCGACCAGCCCATAGATCACTCGCACGTAGTCCTCGACCGACGACGACCTCCGGACGGAACCATCTCCCATGCCGCATACGATACGGGGCCGCCCCGGCGCGCCTCCCGCGCGGCGCGACGTTCACGGCCGCCAGCGGTACCGGATCCAGCCGGGCACGGGCTCGGCGCCCAGCCGCCCGTAGAACGCCTCGGCCTTCTCGTTGCCGGCCTGCATGTCCCACTCGACCCGGCCCGTGGTGCGCTCGCGCAGGGCGTCGAGCAGCTCCCGGCCGAGGCCGTGGCGGCGATGCTCCGGGCGGATGAACAGGTCGTCGAGCCAGATGCCGGGGCGGGCCTCCCAGGTGGAGAAGTTCCAGCTGCAGAAGGCGAAGCCCGCGACCTGGTCCGGTCGGCCCGGCGGGGTCGCGATCAGCACCCAGGCCTTCGGCTCCGGCCCGAACAGGTACCCGCTCATCTCGGCGCGGTCCAGCTTCAGATCGTGTTTGTCTTCGTAGACGGCGTGTTCTTCGATGAGCGCGCAGATCTCTTCGGCGTCTTCGAACACGGCTTCGCGGACGGGCATCGGTGAGCAGCCTCTTTCTGTCGGTGGTCGTGGTTATCGTGCTGGCATGACTCCGCAGGAGCGGTTCGAGGACCTGATCGACGAGATGCTGGGCACCGAGGGTGTCACCCCGCCCACGCCCGGCCGTGGGTTCGGTTCGCACGCCCTGCGGGTGGACAACCGGATCTTCGCCATGTTCGTGCGCGGGCACCTCGTGGTGAAGCTGCCGCGGCACCGGGTCGACACACTGGTCGACGAGGGCCACGGGATCCGGTTCGACGCCAACAAGGGCACGCCGATGAAGGAGTGGTTCACCCTCGACACCGAATCTTCGTACAAGTGGGACGCGCTCGCTCGCGAGGCACTGACGTTCGTCGGCGGGAGGTGAGTGATGGGGCGGTGAGTCACGCGGTGGCGGGTCATGGGCCGCCTCGTCGACCGGAGGTGAGCCATGCTGTGGTGGGCCACGGGGCGGTGAGCCACGGGCCGCTTCGTCGGCGAGCGGCGAGCCATGCGGCAGCGAGCCACGGGCTGCTTCGTCGGCAGGCAGCGAGCCATGCGGCGGCCAGTCATGGAGCCTCGTAGCGCAGTTCGCCGCCGACCGCGGTGCCCAGCACCCGGAGATCGTCCATTCCGGACTCGTCCAGCGGGTTACCGGAGAGCACCGCGAAGTCCGCGAGCTTGCCCGGTTCCAGCGTGCCGAGCCGGTCCTCGGCGAAGGTCGCGTAGGCCGAGCCGTACGTGTACGCGCGCAGCGCCTCCGCGGGGGTGATCGCCTCCTCGGGGGAGAACGGCGCGCCCGTAGAGGTCCGTCGCCGCACCATGTCCGCCAGGCCGAGCAAGGGGGCGCCGTCGACCACGGGGCGGTCGGAGCTGGCGGGCAGGACGACGCCCGCGTCGAGGACGCTGCGCAGCCGGTAGCACCACGGCACGCGCTCCTCGCCGAGGGCCGCGCGCATGCCGTCGCCCAGTTCGTTCACGAAGCGGCCCTGCGGTGAGGCGATCAGGCCCAGGGAGGCCAGCCGCGTCAGCTCCGCGGGCTGCAGGACCGCGCAGTGCTCGATGCGGTGCCGGTGGTCCGCGCGCGGCGAAGCGGCCAGCGCGGCTTCGTACGCGTCGAGCACCACCGTCACGGCGCGGTCGCCGATGGCGTGGGTCGCGATCTGCCAGCCGGCGTCGTGCGCGAGCCGGATGGTGCGCGCCAGCTCGTCCTCCGGCACCTGGAAGTAGCCGCGATTGTCGGGCTCGCCCGCGAACGGCGAATGCATCGCGCAGGTCCGCCCGATCAGCGAGCCGTCGGCGAAGAGCTTCACCGGCCCGACGCGCAGCCACTCGTCGCCGAGGCCGGTGCGCAGGCCCAGGTCCAGGCCGAAGCCGGCGCCGTCGGGCAGGTCGTGCAGCACGCTCGCGGCCACCATCACGGTGCTCCGCACGCGCAGCACCCCACGCTCGCGCGCCAGCTGGTAGGCGGCCAGCTCGGCCGGCGTCTCGCCGACCAGCCCGCCGCCGATCCCGGCCTCCTGCACGCTCGTGATGCCCTCGGACAGGTACTGCTCGCTCGCCCGGTCCAGGCCGCGGACCACGGACTCGATCGGCGTCGGGTAGGTCAACGGGCGCAGCAGCAGCTGGGCCTGCTCACGCAGCAGCCCGGTCGGCGAGCCCGCGGCGTCGAGGACCACGTCGCCGCCCACCGGCACGTTGGCCAGGTCCAGCTGGTCGAGCACCGCCGAGTTGACCACGGTCATGTGCCCGGACGTGTGCTTGAGCCGGACCAGCATCCCGGGCGCGGCCCGGTCGAGGCCGTGGCGGTCGGGGTGGCCGCCGGCCAGCTTGTTCTGGTCGTACCCGCTGCCGATCACCCAGCTCCCGGCGGGCAGCCCGGCGGCCCGGCGCGCGACGGCGTCGTAGACCTCCTCGACGCTGCGGCAGCCGCTCAGCGGCACGTCGTCCAGGCCCATGCCGAACCAGGCCATGTGGTTGTGCGCGTCGTGGAACCCGGGCACCACGTACGCGCCGCCGAGGTCGACCCGGCGGCGGGCCGAAAGCCCCTCGGCGTCCTCGCCCAGCGCCACCACCCGGCCGTTCAGCACGGCGAGCGCGCTCTCACCGGTGATCACGTGTGCGTTCTCGTAAACCGCGTCGACCCGCATGCGGCCGACACTATCGATCGATCGATCGAACGTCTAGGCTCGCCCCCATGAGCACCGTGGACCTGACCGTCGAAGGCGGCATCGCGCAGATCCGGCTGAACCGGCCCGAGCGGCTGAACGCCGTCGCCCCCGTGCTGGTGGACGACTTCCTCACCGCGCTGGACGGCGTCGCCCGCAGCGACGCCCGCGTGGTCGTGCTGGCCGGCAACGGCCGGGCGTTCTGCGCCGGGCACGACCTCAAGGAGCCGACGCCGGAAGGCGACTCGCGCGCCCGGCTCGACCGGCTCCAGGACATCACCCGGCGGCTGCGCGCGCTGCCGCAGCCGGTGATCGCCGCCGTGCACGGCTACGCGATCGGCGCCGGCGCGGAGTTCGCGCTGGGCTGCGACCTGGTGCTGGCCGCGGACGACGCCGTGTTCGCGTTCCCCGAGGTGTCGCTCGGGCTCAGCGTCACGGGCGCGGCGTCGCGGCTGCTGCCGGTGCTGGTCGGCCCGATGAAGGCGAAGGAGCTGCTGTTGCTCGGCGAGCGCTTCGACGGCCGGCGCGCGCACGACCTCGGCCTGGTCAACGCCGCCGTCCCGGCCGCCGAGCTGATGGTCCTCGCCCAGGGCTGGGCCGAGAAGATCGCGCACCATCCCGCGGAGGCCGCCACCATGGCCAAGCGCGCACTCGACGCCGGCCTCGACCACGCCCTGGAGTCGGCGCTGGAGCTGGAAGTCAGCCACGCGCTGGTGACCGAGCACTCGGCCGCCGTCCGCGCGTCCACCGAGGCGTTCCGGAGCCGGTCGTGACGCCGCTCGCCCAGGCGGACACCCTCGTCAAGCTGGTCACCCGCGCCGCGCGGCTCTGGCCGGAGCGCACCGCGTGGGTCTTCGACGTGACCGGCGAGCGCTTCACCTTCGCGGACGTCGACACCCGCAGCAGCGCGTTCGCCGCCGCGCTGCACGAGCTGGGCGTGCGCCCCGGCGACCGGGTGGCCGTGATGCTGCGCAACCAGCCCGAGTTCCCGTTGTTGTGGCTGGCGCTGGCGAAGCTCGGCGCGGTGCTCGTGCCGGTGAACACCAGCTACCGCGAGTTCGACGGCGCCCACGTGCTGCGCCATTCCGGCGCGCGGTTCGCCGTGGCCGCCGGGGAGTTCGTCGAGCTGCTCACGCGGATCGCGCCGGACACGGCGCTGGAGCGCGTGCTGACGCCGGACGAGCTGCAGGCCACCGCCCCCTGCAACCCCGAGCCGGTCGTCGCCGAGCAGCCCGTCAACCTCCAGTACACCTCCGGCACCACCGGCGCGCCCAAGGGCTGCGTGCTGCCGCACCGTTACTGGACCACGCTGGCGATCGGGCTGGCCACCGACTTCCCGGCCGTCGGCGAGGACGACGTGCTGCTGACCGCCCAGCCGTTCCACTACATCGATCCACAGTGGAACGTCGCGCTGGGGCTCGCGGGCGGCGCCACCCTCGTGGTGCTGGACCGGTTCCACCCGTCGACGTTCTGGGCGAAGGTCCGCGAGCACGGCGTCACCTGGTTCTACTGCCTCGGCCTGATGCCGACGCTGCTGCTGCGCCAGCCGCCCCACGAAGACGACCGGAACCACCGCGTGCGCGCGATCTGCGCGTCCGCCATCCCGCGCGAGCTGCACGCGGAGCTGGAACGGCGCTGGGGCGCGCCGTGGTACGAGGCGTTCGGGATGACCGAGACGGGCGGCGACATCCGGGTGTCCGAAGCGGACCACGACGCCGCTGTCGGCACCGGCTGCATCGGCCGCCCGACCCGCGACCGCGAGGTGATGATCGCCGGCGACGACGGGAAGCCGCTGCCGCGCGGGGAAACCGGCGAGCTGCTCATCCGCGGCATCGGCCTGATGCACGGCTACCACGAAGACCCCGAAGCCACCGCGCGCGCGTTCACGGGCGGCTGGTTCCACACCGGCGATCTGGCGAGCATGGACGCCGAGGGCCGGGTGTACTTCGTCGGCCGTACGAAGGACATGATCCGGCGCAGCGGCGAGAACGTCTCGGCCGACGAAGTGGAGCGCGCACTGCTACTCCATCCGGCGGTACGGCTCGCGGCAGTCATCGCGGTGCCGGACGAGCTGCGCGGCGAAGAGGTGAAGGCGTACGTCGTGTGCGAGGGCGAACGGCCGGAACCTGAGGCGCTGGCCGAGTTCTGCGCGGAGAAGCTGGCCTACTTCAAGGTGCCGCGCTTCTGGGCGTTCGCCGAAGACCTGCCGCTGACGCCTTCGGAGCGCGTCGCGAAGGGCGAGCTGCGCAAGGCGCCGGACCTTCGCGCCGGCGCCTGGGACCGGAGCACCGGGGAGTGGCTGTGAGCAGTGGCGACCGGGTGCGCGCGGCTGCGGTGAAACTGTTCGCTGCCAAGGGTTTCCACGGCACCGGCATCCGGGACCTGGCCCAGGAGGCGGAGCTGTCGTCCGCGAGCCTCTACCACTACATGGGCACGAAGGAGGACTTGCTCGTCGAGATCATGGCGACGTCGCTGCGGCGCCTGCTCGACGCCGCGGCGAAGGCCACCGCCGGGGCGGGCGATCCGGTGGCCCGGCTGCGCACGCTGGTCGCGCTGCACGTGCTCGCGCACGCCGCCCAGCCGGCCGAAACCCGGGTGGTGGACAACGAAGTCGACGCGCTCTCCGATGCCGCCCGTGCCCGCGTCGTCGCGCTGCGGGACGAATACGAAGGGCTCTGGGCACAGGCCATCGAGGACGGTGCGGCCGCGGGGGTGTTCCACACCGCGCACCCGGCCGTGACCAGGCTGGCACTGCTGGAGATGTGCAGTGGCGTCGCGCGGTGGTATTCGCCCCACGGCCCGTTGCCGCTCGAAGGACTCGCCACGCATTACGCGGAATTGGCGTTACGGGCGCTGGGGCACACGGGTGAGGTGACCGTGACCGATCTGCGACAGTGCCTCGAAGTGGTCGCCCAGGTGTGGGACATGGGCGTTTAGCGGGGCTTTTAGGGGCGTACGCCTTGCTCAGACGGCGAACGTGGGGGACGCTCGAAGGGTGACTGAGCAAACGATCCAACTCGAACTGGACGACTCGGGTCTCGCACCAGGCCTGCCAGCCCCCACGCACCCCCGCGATCAGGTACAGGACGTGCCGTATCGCCCGGTCGAGTTTCGCGACGACGATCTGCCGACCGCACTGGAGCGTTGTGCCGTGTGGCTACGTCAGGCTCAGGAGTGGCTCGGTGAACCGCTCGACGTGCTCGCGATCCACCTCGACTACGACGACCGGCAGGGATCGCCCTACTACGACGTGAAGGTGCTCTGCAACGAGGAGGATCTGGCGGGCGTGCCGATCGCCATCCGCAACAAGACCGACTAGTCCCCACGAACCTCGGACAAGGCCCCCGTCGCTGCGGACGGGGGCCTTCTTCGTCGGCCATCGGCTGGGGTCCCCCCAGTACCTCGTAGGTCACCGTGACAACCGGCCCTCGGCCCGGGAGGATCAAGGGGTGGACGAGGAGGGTTCCAGGTGACGGAAATCGTGGTCCGCTGGTCGCGGCCGCTGCCCGAGGAGGACCGCTTCCTGCGGCTGCTCGACGACGTCGAGCGCGGCCGGCATGAGGCGTACCGGCTGGAGCTGGACCAGCGCCGGTTCCTGACCGGCCGGGTGCTGGCGAAGACGCTCGCGGCCGAGCGGCTGGGCGTGCCGGTGGAAACCGTGGCCTTCGACGCCACCTGTGAAGACTGCGGCAAGCCCCACGGCCGTCCCCGGGTGCCGGGCGCGGACCTGGTGCTGTCGATCTCGCACTCGGGCGAGCTGATCGGCGTCGCCGCGACGGACGGGGTGCCGGTGGGCCTCGACGTCGAAAGCGCGAGCCGCCGCGCCGACGCCGGGTTGATCGAGTACGCGCTCAGCCCGGCCGAGCGGGAAGCGGTGGCGGGGCTCTCGGAAACCGAGCGTTCGGCGGCGTTTTTCGTCTACTGGACCCGGAAGGAGGCCGTGATGAAGGCCACCGGCAAGGGCCTGAAGATCCCGCTGCAGAGCATCACTTTCTCGCCGTACAACACACCTGCGGAGCTGGTCGCCTCGAGCGACCCGGCGCTGGACCCGGCCCGCACGCGGCTGGCGGATCTCAAGGCCGCCGACGGCCACCGCGCGGCCGTCGCCGCGCTGACTTCGGAGGACCTGGCGGTCACCGAGGAGAACTGGCTCCCCTGAACTGACTTGTGAGTGTTTATGACGGTTCTAACCGTCATAAACACTCACGAGTCAGTCGAGGCCCATCGCGCCCAGCAGGGTGCGGAGCTTGGCGATCGTCTCGTCGAACTCGGCCTGCGGGTCGGAAGCCGGGACGATGCCGCCGCCCGCGTAGAGCCGCATGGCCGACGACGCGATTTCGGCGCAGCGGATGGCGACGGCCCACTCGCCGTCGCCGGAAGCGTCGACCCAGCCGACGGTGCCGGCGTAGTACCCGCGGTCGAACGGTTCCAGCTCCTGCACCAGATCACGCGCGGCGGCGGTCGGCGTGCCGCAGATGGCGGGCGTCGGGTGCAGTGCGGCGGCGAGGTCCAGCGCTGTCACGTCGCGGTCGATCAGCTCGCCGGTGATGGCCGTGCGCAGGTGCCAGATCGCGGGCGTCGAGACCAGCTCGGGGGCGGCGGGCACGTCGAGCTTCCGGCAGAACGGCCGCAGCGCCTCCACGACGTACTCGATCACCACCGCGTGCTCTTCCTGGTCCTTGGGCGACGCCAGCAGGGCCTCGCCGTTCGCCCGGTCGGCCTCGGGGTCGGCGGAACGCGGCATGGACCCGGCGTGCGGGGTGGTGAACACGGAGCCGCCGGCGCGGGAGAGCAGCAGCTCGGGCGTGGCGCCGACGAGCGTGCGCCCGCCGGGCAGCTCGGCGGCGTAGGTGAAGTGGCGCGGGTTGCCCGCGGCCAGGTTGCGCACGATCCGCTCGACCGGGATCGGCGCGTCGAAATCGAGGTCCAGTGCCCGCGCGAGCACGGCTTTACGCAGGTCACGATCACGCAGGGCGGCGACGGCGGCGAGCACGTTCGCCTTGTGGCCCGCCTCGGAGGGCACCTCGCGGGTGGCCGCGGGGGCGGGCAGGTCTTCAGCGGGCGGTGACGCCGGTGTGGCGGATTCCGCCTGGGCGCGGTGCACGGTCCGCGGCAGGATCAGGTGACCCGGCGTCGTGCTGTCCGGGCCGGTGTCGAAGGGCAGGGCCCCGACCGCCAGCGGCACGCCGGAGCGGTGCAGCTCCCCGGCCACCGAGCGGGCCAGCCGCCGCGGGTCGGTGTCCGTGACGGTCCCGACCGAGCCCTGGGCGAGCAGCGCGCGCCGAGCCGTCGCGAACAGGAAGTCGCCACGCTGGTAACGGGCGGTGGTTTCGACCGGGGTCGCCGGTGCGGTACTGGTCGTCACAGACCCCAGCGTCCCAGGATCCGGGAGTTCCGCGGGGAAAGTGTTGCCAGAAGAACACCTTCGGTGTTCGGCCGCACTTTCCCCGCGGTCGCCGGGATCGAGCTACTTGAGCGCGTCGATCAGCGCTTCCCGCTGACGCTCGCCGAGGCCCGCGGCCCGGCGGTCGGGGTCGATCCCCGCCTGCTCGAGCAGTGCGGCGACCTTGACCGCGCCAAGGCCGGGCACGGCCTTGAGCAGCTGGGTGACCTTCGTCTTCCCGATGGTCTTGTTCTCCTTGGCCTGCTTGAGCACCTTCTCGATGCTCTCCTTGCCGGACTTGATCGACGCGAGCAGCTCCGAACGCGCCTTACGTGCCTCTGCCGCCTTGGCGAGGGCGTCAGCGCGCTGCTCCGGAGTCAACGTGGGCAGAGCCAACGTAGTGTCCTTTCCTCTCAGGTCTCCGCTTACGCGGCCGACGGCTTTTTCCCGTTGCTTGCAAGTGCAAGCGCTGGCCAGCCGTCTCTTACCACGGCCCCAGTAAACGCCACACCCTCGAAGAGCGCGCAACCGACACGCACTTATCACCCTCCGACCACCCGTGAGGCAAGCCACCAGAGGACCCCCGCAGCCTGCGGAAACGTCGGACGTCCCTCCTTTCCCGACCCATTCGGTCACCCGAAAGAGCCTCCATTTCGGCGCAGTTACCACAACACGTTTTGTTGTCCTGCAAGGAAAAGCGTCAACCAAGTTGATCTTGGGACGGCGCCGCGGCCACCCGATCGCGGGACGGACGCCGGGCGGACGGTTGCCGAAGTTGACCATGCCCGCCACGCCCGATCCCGATTAGAGTCGGCGGCACCCCAGTTCACCGGCGAACGACCCCCCGGGAGTACCCATGTTGAGCACGATGCAGGACGGGCAGCTGTCGCTGGCGAGGCTGCTGCGCCACGGGACGACGGTCCACGCGAAGTCCGAGGTCATCACCTGGACCGGTTCAGAAGCCCGCCGTGAGACCTACGCCGAGCTCGGCAAGCACGCCGCGCGGCTCGCGAACGCGCTCCGGAGCCTGGGCATCACGGGTGACCAGCGCGTCGGCACGTTCATGTGGAACAACGCCGAGCACCTGGCCGCCTACCTCGCCGTCCCGGCGATGGGCGCGGTGCTGCACACCCTGAACATCCGGCTGTTCCCGGAGCAGCTGACGTTCGTGGCCAACCACGCCGAGGACCAGGTCGTCATCGTCGACGGCACCCTGGTCCCGCTGCTCGCGAAGCAGCTGCCGACCTTCACCACCGTCAAGCACGTGATCGTCGCGAACGGTGACGCTTCGGCCCTCCAGGCGCCCGAAGGCGTCACCGTCCACGCCTACGACGAGCTGCTGGCCGCCCAGTCCGACGAGTTCGACTGGCCGGAGGTCGACGAGCGCTCCGCGGCTGCGATGTGTTACACCTCGGGCACTACGGGTGACCCGAAGGGCGTCGTCTACTCGCACCGCTCCATCTGGCTGCACTCGATGCAGGTCTGCATGACCGACAGCATGCGGCTGGCGCAGGAGGACAAGGCGCTGGCGATCGTGCCGATGTTCCACGCCATGTCCTGGGGCCTGCCGTACGCGGCGATGATGGTCGGCGCGTCGATGCTGATGCCGGACCGCTTCCTGCAGCCCGCCCCGATCGCCGCGCTGCTGGCCGCCGAGCGCCCGACGTTCGCCGCCGCGGTGCCGACCATCTGGCAGGGCCTGCTCGCCCACCTCGACGCGAACCCGCAGGACATCACCCACGTGCGGGAGGTCGTCGTCGGTGGGTCGGCGGCGCCGCCCTCGCTGATGCACGCGTTCGAGGAGCGCTACGGCGTGCCGATCCTGCACGCCTGGGGCATGACCGAGACCTCGCCGCTGGGCAGCGTCGCCCGCCCGCCGGCCGACGCCACCGGCGACGAGCGCTGGGCCTACCGCTACACCCAGGGCCGCTTCCCCGCCTCCGTCTCCGCCCGCCTGATCAGCGACGACGGCGAAGTGCTGCCGTGGGACAACGAGGCCGTCGGCGAGCTGGAGGTCCAGGGCCCGTGGATCGCCGGCGCCTATTACGGCGGTGAAGACGGTGCCCCGACCCCGGACCCGGAGAAGTTCCACGACGGCTGGCTGCGCACCGGCGACGTGGGCAAGATCAGCCCGGACGGGTTCCTCACGCTGACCGACCGCGCGAAGGACGTGATCAAGTCCGGCGGCGAGTGGATCTCCTCGGTCGACCTGGAGAACCAGGTGATGGGCCACCCCGCGGTCGCCGAGGCCGCCGTAGTCGGCATCCCCGACGAGAAGTGGGACGAGCGGCCGCTGGTCGCGGTCGTGGTCAAGGAGGGCCAGAGCGTCACCGCCGAGGAACTGCGGGAGTACCTCGCCGACAAGGTCGCCAAGTGGCAGCTGCCGGAGAACTGGACGTTCGTGGACGAAGTCCCCAAGACCAGCGTCGGCAAGTTCGACAAGAAGCGGATCCGCGCGTCCTACTCCGAGGGAAAGCTCGACATCTCACAGCTCTAACGGGTAAGTCTCCGGCGAGTCGTTGGGGCCCTGAAGGCCACCTTGAGGGATTCTGACGCCCTCAAGGTGGCCTTCAGGGCACGTCGGAGGAGTTCTGGGGATGCAGCAGCGCAACAGACGATCGTTCCTGGCATTGGCGGGAATGAGCGCAGTCGGGGCCGTGGCGGCCGCGTGCGGGTCGAACACCGGACGGCCGGGTGACCCACCGCCCTCGACGGCGGCGTCGGCCGGGCCGCCGCCCTCGACCAGCGCGCCGAAGGTGACGCTGCAGCAGTGGTACCACGCCTATGGCGAAGACGGTGTGCAGGACGCGGTGAAGAACTACGCCGCCTCGTACCCGAACTCGCTGGTCAAGGTGCAGTGGAACCCGGGCGACTACGACTCGAAGATCGTCACCGCGCTGCAGAACAGCGCCGTGCCGGACGTCTTCGAGGCGCAGGTGAAGATCGACTGGGTGCGGCAGAACCAGGTCGTGGCGCTGGACGACATCATCGCGCCGGTCAAGAACGACTTCAGCCCCGCCGTGCTCGCCGCGCAGACCGTGGAGGGCAAGGTCTACGGCATCCCGCAGGCCGTCGACACGCAGGTGCTCTTCTACCGCAAGAGTTTGCTGCAGGCGGCCGGCGTGCAGCCGCCGCAGACCGTCGACGAGCTGATCGACGCCGCCGGCAAGCTGTCGAAGGACGGCGTGAAGGGCCTGTTCGTCGGCAACGACGGCGGGGTCTCCACGCTCACCGGGCCGCTGATGTGGTCGGCCGGGCTCGACTACCTGAAGAACAACAACCGCGAGGTCGGCTTCGACGACCCGCGCGCGGCCACCGCGTTCGGCAAGCTGCACACGTTGAACACCAACGGTTCCCTGCTGCTCGGCGCACCCGCGGACTGGTCGGACCCCGGCGCGTTCATCGACGGCCTCGCCGCCATGCAGTGGACCGGCCTGTGGAACGTGCCGAAGATCCGCGACGCGCTCGACGAGGACTTCGGCGTGCTGGCCTTCCCGAAGCTCGACAACAGCGGCGCGCCTTCGGTGCCGGTCGGCGCGTACGGCGCGATGGTGAACGCGAAGAGCGCGCACGTGGACGAGGCCAAGGCGTTCGTGAAGTGGCTCTGGATCGACCAGACCAACGACCAGCTGGAGTTCGCCACCCGCTTCGGCTTCCACCTGCCGGCCCGCCAGAGCCTGGTCGCCAAGGCCGACAGCCTCAGCTCCGGGGTGGGGGCCGACGTCGCGAAGTTCGTGCAGGAGAACAGCCACCTCATCGGCGGTCCGGTGTGGACACAGCAGTCGAACACGGCGCTGTCCGACGCCGTCGCGAAGATCGCCAAGGAGGGCGCGGACCCGGTGGCGCAGACGAAAACCGCGGTGGGCGTCGCGCAGGCCGAGCTGAAGCGCCTGTTCGGATGACGCTGTCCCGGAAGACCCGGGACACGCTTTCGTTCTGGGGGTTCGTCGGCCCGTTCCTGATCGGCCTGGCCGTGTTCGCGTACCTGCCGATCGGCTGGAGCGTGTACCTGTCGTTCTTCGACGCGCGCAACACGGTGACGCCGAGCGTGTTCGTCGGGCTCGACAACTACGCGCACATGCTGACCGACGGGCCGTTCGTGAGCAGCCTGGGCACGTTCAGCGTGTTCGCGCTGTTCATCGTCCCGCTGACGTTCGTGCTGTCGCTGGCGCTGGCGGTCGGCGTGCACCAGCTGAAGTTCGCGCGCGCGTTCTTCCGCTCGGTGTTCTTCCTGCCGTTCGCCTGCTCGTACGTGGTGGCGTCGCTGATATGGAAGACGTCGCTGTTCTCGGGTGTCCGATATGGACTGATGAACACCGTGCTGGGCCTGTTCGGCGTCGACCCGATCGCGTGGACGGGCACGGTCCACCCGCCGTTGTACTGGATCGTGCTGGTGACCGCGCGGCTGTGGCTGCAGCTGGGCTTCTACATGATCCTGTTCCTGGCCGCGCTGCAGCGGATCCCGCAGCACCTCTACGAAGCCGCGTGGCTGGACGGCGCGAAGCCCGGCTGGCCGGTGTTCCGGCATATCACGCTGCCGCAGCTGCGCGCGACGTCGGTGGCCGTGCTGCTGCTCAACCTGATCAACGCCTACCAGGCCTTCGACGAGTTCTACAACATCATGGGCGACGCGCGCGGCTACCCGCCGTTCGCGCGGCCGCCGCTGGTGTACCTCTACTACACGTCGCTGGGCTCCGGCGGGCAGGACCTGGGCCGCGGCAGCGCGGGCGCGGTGATCCTGGCGTTGATCATCGCCGTGGTGACCCTGTTGCAGGGCAAGCTGTTCCGCTTCGGCGGGAGCGAGGCATGAGGGCCGTACTGCGCTGGACGGCGCTGATCGTCGCGGCGGTGGTGTTCCTGGTGCCGTTCTACCTGCTGCTGCGCAACGGCCTCGCGTCGCGCTCGGAGATCACGGCGCCGGGCTGGACGCTGTTCCCGTCGGAGCTGCACTGGGAGAACTTCTCGAAGCTGTTCTCGCAGGAGGACGTCCCGTTCGCGCGCAGCCTGCTGAACTCGGTGATCGTGGCGGTGCTGCAGACCGTCGGCCTGCTGGTGGTGTGCTCGCTGGCCGGCTACGGCCTCGCGCGGATCCCGTACCGCCACTCGAAAGCCGTGCTGTACGCGGTGATCGCGACGCTGATGATCCCGACGTCGGTGACGTTCGTGCCGAGCTTTGTCGTCGTGTCGACACTGGGCTGGCTCTCGGACTTCCGCGGGCTGGTGATCCCGGGCCTGTTCAGCGCGTTCAGCGTGTTCCTGTTCCGGCAGTACTTCCTGGACTTCCCGCGGGAGCTGGAGGAGGCGGGCCGCATCGACGGGCTGACCCGCTGGGGCGTCTTCCGGCGCATCGTCGTGCCCAACTCCCGCCCGTTCTTCGCGGCGATCGCGGTGATCACCGTGATCGGCAGCTGGAACGCGTTCCTGTGGCCGCTGATCATCGCGCAGTCCCCGGACTCGTGGACGGTGCAGGTCGCGCTATCGGGTCTGCTGACCGCGCAGAACCCCCAGCTGAACCTGCTGTTCCTGGCCGCGGCGGTGTCGATCCTGCCGATTGTGCTGCTGTTCGCGTTCCTGCAGCGGTACCTTGTCCGAGGGGTGACGGAATCGGGCTTGAAGGGCTGAGCCGGCCGTAACGGCACCCGCCCGCCGCGCGACCACCGGGGGATACCCCGCAGAACCAGGAGCTTCCCGATGACCGACCCGTACCAGCAGCAGCCCTACCCCGGCCAGGCCTACCCGGGTTACCAGCCTTCGGCGCCACTGCCGGTGCCCTACAACGGGGGCCAGTACGCGTCGCCCTACCCGGGGCAGTACCCGGGCTACGGGGTGCCGATGGTCCCGATGGTGCCGCTGCGCACGAGCGGGCTCGCGGTGGCCGGCATGGTGGTCGGGATCATCGCGCTGCTCAGCTTCTGGGTGCCGTTCTTCGACATCATCGTGGCCGCCGCGGCGATCGGGCTGTCCTGGGCGGGCATGGTGCAGGGGCGGAAACCGGGCTGGACCGGCAGCGGCATGGGCATCGCGGGCCTGGTGTGCGGCATCCTCGCCGCCATCCCCGGGGTGATCTTGCTGGTGCTGTTCTTCACCGTGGCGGCCGCCGGCACCACCAGTTGCGCGGTGTATTGCTGAGGCGAGTCGGACTCGAGAGGCCGAGCCGGACGTAACGCCTGATCGCGGAACGGCTCTCCTCGCCGTGCTGCCGATCGCCTTCGGCCCCTTCACGTCGGACACCTGACGTTCCAGCCCCGGGGAAGAGTGACCACGACCTTCGGCGGTATGCCTCCCCCGGCCGCCTGTGACAAAGTCGTCCGCACTGTCACGATGAACATGAGTGGTCTTCATGTTTTGCTCGTCCCTTGTTCATCGGGCCGCCACCGTCGTCCGGCAGCGTGCCGGACCAGACGACAACCGGGGAGCGAAGATGGCCGAGCTGACCAGGCGAGCTTTCACCGCGGCGGGCGCCGCCGGCGCGGGGCTGCTGCTGTGCACCCCGACGGCCAACGCGCTGGACCGGGCCCTGCGCCGCACGGCGACGCGCAGTGTCCGCACGGCCGGCACGACGCTGGAGCAGGTGGCCACCGCCGTCAGCCCCGGGACCACGGCGTACACCCGGCTCACCGGCGGGCCCGGCTGGCCGCTGGTGGTGCGCTCCGACCTGGCCGCGCCGCAGTCCGGCCGCGACGACCGGCGCCACGCGCTGGGCTCGTTCGTGCAGTTCACCGACCTGCACATCACCGACACGGAGTCGCCCGCGCGGTTCGAGTACCTGCACCCGTACATCGGCTCGGCGCACCGGCCGCAGGAAGCGCTCGGCACGGTGGCGACGAGCGCGCTCGTGGAGCGGGTCAACAGCGTCGGCGCGGGGCCGTTCACCGGGCGGCCGTTCGACTTCGTGGTCACCACCGGCGACAACAGCGACAACCACGAGCTGATCGAGCTGGACTGGTTCCTCACCACCCTCAACGGCGGCGCCGTCACCCCGAACTCCGGTGACCCAAGCCGGTACGAGGGCGTGCAGAGCTCCGGCAACGACGAGTTCTGGAACCCGGCCACCCCGCTCGCCGACGACTACTCGAAGAAGGGCTTCCCGCAGCTGCCGGGCCTGCTGGATGCGGCCATCGCGCCGTTCACCGCGACTGGGCTGGACGTGCCGTGGTACTGCACGTTCGGCAATCACGACGACAGCGTCGTCGGCACGCTGCCGGAGGGCATCCCGGGCATCGACGGCTGGTACACCGGCCGGTACAAGGTGATCGGCAAGGACGAGAGCACCAAGAAGAAGCTGGGCACGGCCATCACGAGCGGCAAGAGCGTCCCGCTCGGCGAGCTGTTCGGCGGCAGCGGCACGATCCGCGAGGTCACGCCGGACCCGCGCCGCCGGCCGTTCAGCACCGCGGAGTTCGTGCAGGCCCACCTGGCCGCGGCGAACACCGGCCCCGGCCCGCACGGCCACGGTTTCACCGACGCCAACGCGGACGGCCAGAACGTCTACTACACCTTCCGCATCGCCCCCGGCGTCACCGGCATCAGCCTCGACACCACCACCCAGGGCGGTTTCGCGGACGGCTCGATCGGCCTCGGGCAGTTCACCTGGCTGGAGTCGACGCTCAAGCGCGGCACGTCGGTGTACTACGACTTCTTCGGCCGCAAGGTCACGCAATCGGTCACCGACGAGCTGTTCATCCTCTTCAGCCACCACACCAGCGGCACCATGGGCAACCTCCTGCCGGACGCCCGGCACCTGCTGGAGCCCCGCCTGAACGGCGACGCGTTCGTCGGCCTGCTGAAGCGCTTCCCGAACGTGGTGGCGTGGGTCAACGGGCACACCCACCTGAACAAGATCACGCCGCACGTCGGCAAGACCCCGGCCCAGAGCTTCTGGGAGATCAACACGGCCTCCCACGTGGACTTCCCGCACCACGCGCGCATCATCGAGCTCGCGGACAACGGCGACGGCACCCTGTCCCTGTTCACCACGCTGATCGAGGCCGAATCCCCGTACGCGGTGGACTACTCCGCGCGGACCCCGTCGGCCCTCGCGGCGCTGTACCGGGAACTGGCGTACAACGACATCCACGTGGACTTGGGGCGGGTCGGTGCGGCCGAGGACCACAACACGGAACTGGTGCTGACCAACCCGCTCGGCTGAAGCGCCGTTAAGGCCTCCTTACCCGCGTGGCACGCGGGTAAGGAGGCCTTAACGGACTCCGCAACCCGAGGACCCGCGCAGCCGGCTAGAGCCGGGACAGTCCGTTCTGGACGAGTCCGGCCGCGCGGCGGACCTCGGCGGTGACCGCCTCATGCATCTGCGCCGGGGTTCGCCCGGCGTCCAGGTGCTTGCGCAGGGCCCCGAACTGGATCTGCCACAGTCCCAATAGGACGGTGGCGGTGATCTTCAGCTCGGGTTCGTCCTGGCCCATCCCGGTGCGCTCGGCCAGCGTCTCGGCGGCGGCCACGACGAGCTGGTCCATCATGTCCCGCTGGTAGGCCCGCAGCGACGGCGTGCCCTCCACCAACGCGTTGAAGCGCCGGATGTGCTCGCCGGCAGTGGCGGGGTCGTCGTGGGTGTCCAGCCAGGACGTCAAGCTGGTCAGCTCCGCGTCCAGCACGCGCAGCGCCGCCTCGACCGGGGGCACAGCCGGATCGGACAGCTCCGCCCGCAGTGCCGTGATCGAGGTGTCCGGCAGGTCCAGGATCAGCGCTTCCTTGGCCGGGAAGTAGTTGAAGACGGTCTTCTCCGACACCCCACAGGCTTCGGCGATCTCGGCCACCCTGACCTCGTCGAAGCCACGGGCCAGGAACATCTCCGTCGCGGTGTCGGACAGCTGCCGGCGCATCTGCCGCTTCTTGCGCTCGCGCAAGCCCTCCGTCTTGCTGCCGGCTGTCCGGTCCACGGTCCGCGCGCTCATGCCGTCAGCATAACGACACTTGCCAAAAACTTTCAGCGAGGAAGCCGCCGTAGAAGTCAAGACCGCCAAGGGTTTCCGCGGCACCAGGCTGCACCGGGCCATCGACGCCGACGCCCCGTACCCCCTGGTGAACGTCGCCCGGTGGGACAGCGCCGAGGACATGCGGGCCGCGGTCGGCGAGCGCTTCACCGGGCAGGAGGGCGGGCCGGTCTCCATCCAGCCCGCGCTCTACCGGATCGTGCACGACGCGGAGGACCCGCAGCCGTGAGCCCGAGCGTCCGGGGGCGATTACCCCCGAGGTAATCGCCCCCGGACGCCCCGACCGGGTTGACTGGACCCCATGACCGACCCCGAGGGCACGCAGCTGTTCCACCGGACCATGCCGTTCAGCGAGCGGCTCGGCATCGAAGTCCTCGAGCACGGCAAAGGCCTCGTGCGCAGCCGCATCGCGTGGGACGAGTCGCTCTGCACGATCGGCGGAGCGCTGCACGGCGGGGTGCTGATGGCGCTGGCCGACTCGACCGGGGCCGTGTGCGCGTTCCTCAACCTGCCCGAAGGCGCCCAGGCCACGACCACGCTCGAATCGAAGACGAACTTCCTCCGGAGCGTCCGTTCGGGCTACGCCGTCGCGGCATCCAGACCACTGCACGCCGGACGGCGGGTGGTCGTCGTCGAAACCGAGGTGACCGGCGACGACGGGAAGTTGGTCGCGAAAGTGACACAGACCCAGGCCGTGCTCTAGGCATCTGTTTACTTAATCGCCGCGGCAGGCAAAAATCTCTGGCTATCAACCGAGCCTGGGGACGGAGCCGGAATGCGAGCACGCGGACTGGTCACGCTAATGTCCATCGCCATGTTGACCGCGGGGGCGACGCAGTACGCCGAGGCAGCACCGGCGCACCTCGCGAACGACGAGGCCATCAACTACCACGAATGGTCCGGACCGGGGTACGTCACCGGGCGGTTCGACGGGCTCGGGCTGGGCCTCGGCGGGCTGCGCATCACCCACCCGGCCGGCACGGTCGAGCACAGCGAGCCCGGCCTCGGCACCACGAAGACCTACGACTACGGCACCTGGACCTCCCCGGTGTTCCGGCCGGGCTTCGACGCCACGCAGCTCATCGCGTCGTGGAACGCGCAGACGCCGGCCAAGACCTGGCTGCAGGTCGAAGCCAAGGGCCGCACGTCCGCCGGCGTCGAGACCACCTGGTACGTGATGGGCCGCTGGGCCAGCGGCGACAGCGACATCCAGCGCACCAGCGTCGACGGGCAAAGCGACGACAACGCCTCCGTCGACGTCGACACGCTCGCCACCAAGACCGGCGTCACGCTGCGTTCGTACCAGCTGCGGGTGAGCCTCTACCGCGAGGCGGGCACCCGCGTCACCCCGACGCTGTCCACGCTGGGCGCGATGACCTCCAACGTCCCGGACCGCTTCGACGTGCGGACCACAAAGCCGGGCGTCGCCAGAGGCATCGAGCTGAAGGTCCCGGAGTACGCGCAGAACATCCACAAAGGACAGTTCCCGCAGTACGGCGGGGGCGGCGAGGCGTGGTGCAGCCCGACCTCGACCGAGATGGTCGCCGAGTACTGGGGCAAGAAGCCGACCGCGCGGCAGATGAGCTGGATCCCGTCGGACTACGTCGACCCGGCAGTCGTGTACGCGGCCCGCAACACCTACGACTACGCCTACGACGGCACCGGCAACTGGCCGTTCAACACCGCGTACGCGGCTTCGCTCGGCCTGCGCGGCCACATCACCCGGCTGCACGACCTCAACGAGCTCGAGGGCTACATCGCGCGCGGCATCCCGGTGATCACCTCGCAGTCGTTCCTCTCCTCGGAGCTCGACGGCGCGGGTTACGGCACGTCCGGGCACATCATGGTGGTCGTCGGCTTCACCAAGGCCGGTGACGTGATCGTGAACGACCCCGCGTCCAGCTCCGACTCGCGCGTGCGCAACGTCTACAAGCGCGACCAGTTCGAAAAGATCTGGCAGCGCACCAAGCGCTACACCGACACCGGCAGCGTGGCGGGCGGCCCCGGCGGCGTGGTCTACATCGTCACCCCCGCCTGAAGACTCGTGAGTGGCGATGACGGTTAGAACCGTCATAGCCACTCACGAGCCCGATATGGCGACATGCGCATGATCCGTGATTAGCTGCCCCGGAGAGCAACGGTGCCGGGAAAGGGTGTGCGCATGCCGTACGAAGTCCAGGGAGTCGTGTCACGGGCGAAGGGCGAGCCGGTCACGCTGGAGGCCGTGGTCGTGCCGGACCCGGGCCCCGGCGAGGCGGTCGTTTCGGTCCAGGCGTGCGGGGTCTGCCACACCGACCTGCACTACCGCGAGGGCGGCATCAACGACGAGTTCCCGTTCCTGCTCGGCCACGAGGCCGCGGGGCGGGTGGACAAGGTCGGCGCGGGCGTCACCGACCTCGCGCCGGGCGACTACGTGATCCTGAACTGGCGCGCGGTCTGCGGCACCTGCCGGGCGTGCCGGCGCGGCAAGCCGTGGTACTGCTTCTCCACGTTCAACGCCGAGCAGCCGATGACGCTCACCGACGGCACGAAGCTCTCCGCAGCACTGGGCGTCGGCGCGTTCCTGGAGAAGACGCTCGTCCACAGTGGACAATGCACGAAGGTGAACCCCGAGGCCGAGCCCGCGGTGGCCGGCCTGCTCGGCTGCGGCGTGATGGCCGGGCTGGGCGCGGCGATCAACACCGGCGCCGTCGGCCGTGGCGACTCGGTGGCCGTGATCGGCTGCGGCGGGGTGGGCGACGCCGCCATCGCGGGCGCCCAGCTGGCCGGCGCGACCACGATCATCGCGATCGACACCGACGACCGGAAGCTCGAGTGGGCCAAGGGTTTCGGCGCCACGCACACCGTGAACAGCAAGGGCCTGAGCGAAGCCGCCGTGGTCACCGCGATGCAGGACGCCACCCGCTCGTTCGGCCCGGACGTGGTGATCGACGCCGTCGGCAGGCCGGAAACCTGGCGCCAGGCGTTCTACGGCCGTGACCTGGCTGGCACCGTGGTGCTGGTCGGCGTCCCGACGCCGGAGATGAAGCTGAACGACCTGCCGCTGATCGACTTCTTCTCCCGCGGCGGCTCGCTCAAGTCGTCCTGGTACGGCGACTGCCTGCCCTCGCGCGACTTCCCCATGCTCGTGGACCTGTACCTGCAGGGCCGGCTGCCGCTGGAGAAGTTCGTCACCGAGCGGATCGGCCTCGACGGCGTCGAGCAGGCCTTCGAGCGCATGCACCACGGCGACGTCCTGCGCAGCGTGGTGGAGTTCTGAGCCTCTTCACCGACGCCGATTACCCGGCCGACCCGTACCCCGGGACCCGGCCGGGCGGCTCGTACGTGCACCTCGACGGCGCCGGCCACGAACTCGCCACGGCGCCGCCGGGGTGGCGCGAGCGCACGCCCGTGCTCGCGTACGGCTCCAACGCGTGCCCGTCGAAGATCACCTGGCTGCGGGAGCACCTCGGGCTGGCCGGGCCGGTCGTCGTGGTGAAGGTGCGCTGCATCGGGCTGGCCGCGGTGTGGGCGGCGGGCCTGCGCAAACGCGACGGCCAGCGCCCGGCCACGCTCACGGCCATGCCCGGCGTCGAGGACCACGCCGTCTGGTTCGTCACGCCAGACCAGCTCGCGGTCCTGGACGTGTGCGAAGGCCGTGGCAACCGGTACGACCTCGCGCGGCTGACCGCCGCCGACATCCGGTTCGAGGACGGCACCCGGCTCGACGGCGTGCACGCTTACGTCGCGAATTCCGACATCCGGCGTCCCCTGCTCGTCGACGGGCGGCCGGTGCGGGTCGCGGACGTCGAACAGGCCCGCGCCGCCACGCTCACCGGCGTCCCGGCGCCCGGCCACGGCGTGCCGTGCGAGGTGCTGGAGCCGACGCGCACGTTCAGCTGACCGGCAGGCGACGCGGGTCCGGCACCGCGCGCAGGGCGAGAAACCCCCGCGGCTGCTGCGTCACCCGCTCGTACCGGACGGGGTCGACGCTCTCGGCCTCGGGCAGCGGCCGCGGCTCGACCAGCCGCTCGATGAGGAATCCAGCGCGGCGCAGTTCCTCGCAGGTCTGCTCCAGCGGGGCCAGCCAGTAGCGGACCTGCCAGCCCTGCCGCCACACCTCCTCGACCAGGCGCACGTCGAAGTAGTTGCCGCCGTGACGCAGCCAGTCGGTCGAACCCGGTCACGCTCGCGCCCTGCGCCACCAGCTCCTCGGCGTAGAGGCCGGGGCCGCACGCCACGTCGAGGACCCGGCGGCCCGCGACGTCGCCGAGCAGCTCCAGACAGGCCGGACGGTCGTAAAGCGCGTTGACCGTGCCGATAGATACCAAACCGACCGGAAGTAAGCAGTTGGTACAGGTCCGTCGCCTTTCCCGGTCAGCTTACTTCCGGCCTTTTTGGTACAGGCCCTCCCGCGCGTGGTCCAGGAACTCGTCGGCGAACGCGTCGTACTGCGGGCCCGGGCCCACGGTCTCGGTCATCGCCCCAGTTTGCCGGGCCGGCGCGGCTCAGCCGATCAGTTTTCCGGGGTTGAGGATGCCCGTCGGGTCGACCGCGTGCTTGGCCGCGCGCAGCACGTCCACGCCCAGCGTCCCGATCTCCGCCGGCAGGTAGGGGGCGTGGTCGACGCCCACGGCGTGGTGGTGCGAGATCGTGCCGAGGCCGGTGATGGCCTCCGACGCGGCCCGCTTCGCGCGCTGCCACTGGCCCATCGGGTCGGCGTCGTCGCGCGAGGTCAGCACGGTGAAGTACAGCGAGGCGCCCGTCTCGTAAACGTGCGAGACGTGGCACATCACGATCGCGCGGCCGAGCGAGGCGGTCAGGGCCGCGCGGACGGCGTCGTGCAGCTCGTCGAGCTTCGACCAGTACGCCGCCGTCTCCAGCGTCTCGACGCAGACGCCGAGGCCCATCAGCGTGTCCCGCTGCCGGGGGCCGTTGAACCGGCCGTGGCGCCAAGACTCGCCGAGCGCGCGGCCGATCCGGAGCGCGCCCGCGCGCCGCAGCACCGCGGCCGTCCGGCGCCGCCTCGGCTTGACGTCGCCCTCCCAGCCGACGATCAGCAGGCACGGCCGCTTGATCCCGCGGGCGGCGAGATAACCGCGTAACAGAGCCGTTTTCCACCCGGCGTTGAGTGCGAAGGACACGGCCGTTTCGTCCACATCGGACAGCCGGGTGACGTCCGCCGTCACGTGCTGCTGCGCGAGCTGCCGGACGGCTTCGGCGCCGGCCGCCCAGCCGTCCACGACGTAGCCCTCGTAACGCCGCTCCCGCGGCACCGGCCGGACGCGCAGCGCGACCTCGGTGATCACGCCCAGCGCGCCCTCGCTGCCGACGGCGAGCTGGCGCAGGTCCGGCCCGGCCGCCGACGCGGGCGCGACCCCGAGCTTCCACTCACCCCGCGGGGTCGCCAGCCGGACGCCGGCCACCATGTCCTCGAACCGGCCGTACCCCGACGACGCCTGCCCGGCCGAGCGCGTCGCGGCGAACCCGCCGATGGTCGCCCGCTCGAACGACTGCGGCACGTGCCCGAGGGTGAACCCGTGCTCCCCGAGCAGCCGCTCGGCCTCGGGCCCGCGGACGCCGGCCTGCAGCACGGCGAGGTGTGAAACCGGGTCGAGCGACACCAACTTGTCGAGCCGGGCCAGGTCGAGGGCGATCACGGTGGCCTTGTTCCCGCGCAGCGCGGAGACGCCGCCCACCACCGAGGTCCCGCCGCCGAACGGGACCACCCCCACGTCGTGGCTCACACAGGCCTCGAGCACGGCCTGGACCTGGTCCGGGTCGCCGGGCAGCACCACGGCGTCGGGCACCGGCACCGGCTCACCGGTCTGACGGCGCAGCAGGTCCAGATAGGACAGACCACTGGCGCGGGCGAGCCGCTCCGAGTCGTCCACCAGCACGTTCTCGGTCCCGACCACGGCCGCGAGCGCCACCCGCGCCGGCTCGGAAAGGGTCGATCCGGCCAACTTCGGGACAGTCTGCCCGCTATGCCCTCGATCCGCCCCCACTCGGCCGATACGCTGGCCGAGCCACCGGATCGCCCGATCGGGCAACGCGGTGGCGTCAGCGCCGTCGCCGGCCCACGAATCCCGGATGCGGTGGTTAATGAGATCACTCACGACTACAGTGTGACATATGGACGTGAAACGTCACTCCCGGCCGGAAGAGGCCGCCTCCGCGCTCGCGGACACCCGCAGTCGCCAAACCTCGGCGCGCGTCTCCGACGACGTGCTGCTCGACGCCGCGCGCGAGTGCGTGCTCGCGGTCGGCGTCCGGCGCACCACGCTCGCCGAGATCGCCCGCACCGCGCACGTCAGCCGTATGACGGTGTACCGGCGGTTCCCCGACGTCCGCAGTGTGCTGGCCGCGCTGATGACCCGCGAGTTCAGCGGCCTGCTGAAACAGGCGAACCACGCGGGCGACGAGGCGGCGCACATCCGGGAGCGCCTGGTGCGCATCGCCGCGGCCGCGGTCACCGAGCTGTCCGCCGACCCGCTGTTCCGCACGCTGCTGGACGTCGACCCGGAACTGGTGCTGCCCTACATCGTGGAGCGGCTGGGCGCCACGCAGAACTTCGCCGAACAGGTGCTGCGGCACCTGCTGGAGGCCGGTCACCAGGACGGCTCCATCCGGCGCGGCGAAGTGGTCACGCAGGCGCGCTCGATCCTGCTGGTGGTGCAGTCGTTCGCGTTCTCGCTGCGCCCGGCCACGGCGGACGTCGACGAGCCGGCCCTGCTCGACGAGTTCCGGCACATCCTCGACGCTTCGCTTCGGCCGTGAGCACCGCCGACGCACTTTTTCCCGCGGAGACGGCATGAGCACCGGCTCACTCAATGCCCGCCGACGTGAACGTGAACTGGACCGGCTGACCGGCGGCGAGCGGGTCGACGTGATCGTGGTCGGCGGCGGGGTCACCGGGGCCGGGATCGCGCTGGACGCGGCCGCGCGCGGGCTGTCGGTGGCGCTCGTGGAGGCGCGTGACCTGGCGTTCGGCACCTCGCGCTGGTCGAGCAAGCTCGTGCACGGCGGCCTGCGTTACCTGGCCAAGGGCGAGCTGGGGCTGGCGCACGAGAGCGCCGTCGAGCGCGGCATCCTGATGACCCGCACGGCGCCGCACCTGACCCGGGCCATGCCGCAGCTGTTTCCCTTGTACCCCGGCACTTCCCGGGCCCAGCAGGCGGTGATCACCACCGGGCTGCACGCGGGTGACGCGCTGCGCCGGGCGGCTCGGACGCCGTCGTCGGTGCTGCCCCGGCCACGGCCGGTCCCGGCGGCCGAGGCGCTCGCGCTGTCCCCCGGACTCGCGCCGGGCGGGCTACGCGGCGGGCTCCTGGCGTACGACGGCGCGCTGGTCGACGACGCCCGCCTGGTGGTGAGCCTCGCGCGGACGGCCGCCCTGCTGGGCGCGCGGATCCTGACGCGGGTGGAGGCGGTTTCGCTGACTGCTGAGGGCGTCCGCGTCCGCGACGGCTCGGCGGAGTACGACCTGCACGCCCGGCAGGTGATCAACGCGACCGGCGTCTGGGCGGACACGCTCACGGACTCCGTGCAGCTGCGCCCCTCGCGCGGCTCGCACCTGGTGCTGGCGCCGGGCTCGGTGTCGATCGGCGCGACCTCGGTGAACGTGCCGGTGCCCGGCGAGACCAACCGCTTCGTGTTCCTGCTCCCCCAGCCCGACGGCCGCGTTTACCTGGGGCTGACCGACGAGCCGCTGGACGGCGAGGTCCCGCCAGTGCCGTCGGTGCCGGAGTCCGATGTGGACTTCCTGCTCACGGTCGCGTCCTCGGTGCTCACGCGGCCGCTGACCCGCGAGGACGTGATCGGCTCGTTCGCCGGCCTGCGGCCGCTGGTCGCCGGCTCCGGCGGGCGCAGCGCGGACCTCTCGCGCAAGCACGCGGTGGTCACCGGCACGGACGGGGTCCTGACCGTCGTCGGCGGCAAGCTCACCACGTACCGGCGGATGGCCGAGGACGCCGTCGATGCGGCACTGGTGCGCGCGGGCCTGCACGCCGGCCCGTCCCGCACCGCGCGGCTGCCGCTGCTGGGCGCCGCGCCGCGGAACCGGCTGTCCCTTGTGGACGCTCCCACGCGGCTCATCGCCAAGTACGGCACGGAAGCCCCGCGCGTCGCCGCGCTGGGCCAGGTCGAGCCGGAGTTCGCAGCCCCGCTCTTCGACGGCACCGAGATCACCGCCGCCGAAGTGGTCTGGGCCGTCCGCCACGAGGGCGCCCTGGACGCCGAAGACGTGCTCGACCGCCGCACCCGCCTGTCCCTCGTCCCCGCCGACGCGGCCGCCGCGCGCCCCCGCGTCCAGGATTTGGTCGCGAAGGCGCTGGCCGGGCTGTCCTGATCGGCCGGTTCCGGCTCGGCTGGGGTCAGCGCGAGGCGGACGGTGGGTCGAAGGGCCCGTGGTCGGCGGCGCAGACCGTGCCGGCCGGAGGCAGCGTCAGGCTGACCAGGTAGCTGTCGAGCCGCTGGTCCACGCACTGGTTCCGGCCGTCGTAGGCGACGCCGTGCCCGGCGATGTCCACGGTGAGCAGGCCGGCCCGGCCGAGCAGGTGACTGGTGGAGACCGCGTCCTCATACGGTGTCGCCGGGTCGCCGAGCCGGTCGCCCACGAGCAGGACCGGGTTGGCGGTCGGCCGGTTCCACGGGCCGGTGTAGCGGTCGGGGTCGGTCACCGGCCAGCTCGCGCACGGCAACGCGCGGTAGACCCAGGCCGACGCGAACCCGGGAGCGGCCGCCTCGGCCCGGCGGGCGTAGCGGCCGACGGCCTGCGGATCGCGCGGGTTGTCGGAGTCCGTGCAGCCGACGGCGTTGAACCAGGTGTTGAACGCGTTCTGCGGCTCGCCGGGCTCCGTGGTCGTGGCGCCGGCCGGGTCAGCAGAGAACCGTGGCGGCACCGGCACCGGCACCGGCACCGGCGCTGCCGCGGCGGCGACCGGGTGCTGGGTGGCGAGGTACACCGTCTGCAGGAAAGGGGTCATGGCCGCGGCGGCTTGCCAGTTGTAGAGCCCGGTCAGCATCCGGTTGACCAGCTCCGTGTAGGTGATCTGGTGCGGATCGCCGTGCGAATCCAGGTAGGTGACCGGTCCCCGGCGCAGCGTGGCCAGCAGGTCGTCGTACTTGTGGTGCAGGCTCGGCTCCGTGGCGCCGGGCCCGCCGAACTCGCACTGGGTGTGGGCCGCGCATTCCCGCAACAGGGTGTTCAGCGCGGTCTGGGCACCGAGGTACGGGGCGGTCCGGTAGATGTAGGGCTCGCCGCCCTGCCCCGGCTGCCGGCCGGTGGTCCACTCCTGCGGCTGCAGCACACCGTCGAGCACCATGGCCCGCACCCGCTGCGGGAACAGGTTGGCGTACACCTCACCCAGGAATGTCCCGTAGGACGTGCCGAGGTAGGTCAGCTGCCGGTCGCCGACGGCGCGGCGCAGCAGGTCCAGGTCCCGGGCGACGTTGGCGGTGGACATGTGCCCGAGCAGCGGCCCGGCGTGCTGCGCGCAGCGCGCGGTGACGTCGCCGACCTGCCGGATCGCCGCGGCCTCTTCGGCTTCGGTGACGGGGAAGACCGGGCTCAGTTTCGCGTCGTCGGCCGGGTCGCCGGAACAGCTGACCGGGGTGGAGGCGCTGGTGCCGCGCGGGTCGAACCCGACGATGTCGAAGCGGGCGCTCATCGCCGGTGACAGCCGCGGCGGGATCCGGCCGCCGCCGCCGGGACCGCCGGGGTTGACGAACACGGTGCCGATCTTGTGCTGCGTGTCCGTAGCGGGCCGTTTGTTCAGGGCCAGGGAGATCTGCGGACCGGTCGGGTCCCGATAGGACAGTGGAACCCGGGCCGTGGCGCACTCGGAGCCGGGCGGAGCAGTGTCGGCCGGGCAGGTTGCCCAGTCGAGCACGGGTGCCGCGGCGCTGTCGCTGTCGGGGCCGGCCGGTGGTGTCACGGCGCCCGCCCCCGTGGTCAGTCCGGCCGAGATCGTCAACGTCACGATGCCCAGCGTGAGGCCACGCCGGAGGGCGCTGCGTCGTGCTCTCATTCGGGAACTTCCCCTCGTGGTGCGGTGCCGTGCTCCGCGAGCACCCTAGGGCGGGGATTCGGAACTCCGGATCCGCCGGGAAGCCGGGAAAGAGTGGCTGTTCGGCCGATGCCCGCCGACCCGAGAGCTGGGACACGACTCCGGCGGATTCCCGATCAGACGTTGCTCAGACTTGACGAGTCGTTGGGTTTTTGCAACAGTATGTTCCATGAGCCCGGTCAGACGCGGCAAAGAGCTGCCGATCCACAACCGGCTGCCCGTGCTCCGGGCGGAGCGGGGGATGAGCCGGGCGGCGCTGGCCGATGCGGTGGAGGTCAACCCGCAGACGATCGGGGCGCTGGAGCGCGGGGACCACTACCCGAGCCTCGACCTGGCGTTCCGCATCTGCACGGTGTTCGACCTGCCCGTGGAGGCGGTGTTCAGCCGCGAGCCGTTCGCGCCACTGTCCACACAGGTCTATCGAGAGGGGGGAGCATGACGACGAAACGGGGGCGCCTCGCCGCCTACTGGGAGCGACAGCTCGACCGGGCGGAGGAGCAGGAAGCCCAACGCGCGCTGAAGCTGCGCGCCTGGCGCACCCGCCGGCGGCGGCGTCAGCTGGTCGGGCTGACCGCGGCCGGCGACCTGATCCTGATCGTCGCCGCGGCGCTGCTCGAGCTCGTCCCGAACTGGCTGTTCATCGTGCTGTGGGTCGCGGGGTTCGTGGTCGCCGGGACCGGCTTCATCCCGCAGCGCATCGTCACCGGCAAGATGAGCGACAGCTTCTCGCGGCGGCTCGACGAGCGGGAGCGCGAATGGCGCCACCGCACCGCTTTCCTGGCCTACCAGGTCATGATCTACCTGATGCTGATCGCGATGGTGTACGAGCTGGCCATCAATCGCCGGCCGGACGGCGCGATCCGCGGCGTGACGATGCTGGCCGCGCTGATCGTCACCGGCAGCACCCTCCCGTCGATGATCCTCGGCTGGACGCTGCCGGACGACGATCCCGAAGACTTTCTCGAACCGGGGGACGGGGCATGACCGATCAGACGCTGGAGATCGACCGGATCTCCAAGCGGTACGGGGAAAAAGTGGCACTCGACGGGGTCTCCTTCGACGTGCGCGCCGGTGAGCTCTTCGGGTTCGTCGGCGGCAACGGCGCGGGCAAGACCACGACGATGCGGATCGCGCTGGGGGTGCTGACCGCCGACTCCGGCGAGGTCCGGTTCGACGGGCGGCCGATCACCCACGAGACGCGCACGCGCATCGGGTACATGCCCGAGGAGCGCGGCCTGTACCCGAAGATGAAGGTGCTCGACCAGCTCGTCTACCTGGCCGAGCTGCACGGGCTGAGCACCAACGACGCGCACCGCAGCGCCGAGCTGTGGCTGGCCCGGCTCGGCCTCGGCGAGCGGCGCAAGGACGAGGTGCAGAAGCTCAGCCTCGGCAACCAGCAGCGCGTGCAGCTCGCCGCCGCGCTGGTGCACGACCCGGCCGTGCTGGTGCTCGACGAGCCGTTCTCCGGCCTCGACCCGCTGGCGGTGGACGTGATGAGCGGGGTGCTGCGCGAGAAGGCCGCGCGCGGCGTGCCCGTGGTGTTCTCCAGCCACCAGCTGGAACTGGTGGAGCGGCTGTGCGACCGCGTCGGGATCATCCACAATGGACGAATGGCTGCCGTCGGCACGGTGGCCGAGCTGACCCGCGGCGCCGGCAGCCGGCTGGTCGTCACGGCTCCGGGCACCCGTCCCGGCTGGGCCTCGACGGTGCCGGGAGTGCGGGTGCTGGAAGAACGCGGTTCGACGACCGTGCTGGAGCTGGACCCGAGCGCGGACGACCAGGCCGTGCTGGCCGCCGCGCTGGCGACCGGGCCGGTCACGGAGTTCAGCCGGCATCGCCGCTCGCTCACCGAGCTGTTCCGCGACGCCGGCGCGCCGAAGCAGGGAGACGTGGCATGAACCGCATCAGCCCCGCGCGCGCCGTCCGGCTGGTCGCCAAGCGCGAGCTGAACACCCGGCTGCGCACGCGTTCGTTCGTGGTCAGCACCGCCGTGCTTTTGGTGCTGCTGTGCGGTTACGTCGCGCTGCAGGCCTTCCTCGCCGGCTCCTCCAGCACGACCACGATCGCGCTCACCGGGCAGGCACAGGGCATCGCGCAGGAGCTGCAGGCGGCCGGCGCGCAGGCCGGGGACAAGTTCGAGACCGTCACCGTATCGTCCGAAGAGGACGGACAGGACCAGGTCCGCTCGGGTGACGCCGACGCGCTCGTGTCCGGCAGCGCCTCCCGGCTCCGGGTCACCGTCAAGTCCACACTGGACACCAAACTGCAGGCCGTGCTCGACGGCATCGTGCAGCAGCAGGTCCTCGACGCCCAGCTGTCCGCCGCCCACCTCGACCCGGTACAGGTGCGCCAGACGGTCTCGGCGGCGCACGTCGACGTCGCGCCGCCGCTGGAGCCTCGCGACTCGGACCACGGGCAGAAGCTCGTGATCGGCATCGTCGTCGCGATCCTGCTGTACATGAGCATCATCACCTACGGCCTGCTCGTCGCCCAGGGTGTGGTGGAGGAGAAGTCCAGCCGGGTGGTGGAGATCCTGCTCTCCACCGTGCGGCCGTGGCATCTGCTGCTGGGCAAGGTGATCGGGCTCGGCCTGGTCGGGCTGGTGCAGCTCGGCATCATCGTCGTGGTCGGGCTGGCCGTGGCCACGGGGACCGGGGTGCTGACCGCGAGCGGCATCGCGGTGGGGGCCGTCGCCTGGGGCATCGTCTGGTACCTGCTGGGATTCCTGTTGTACGCCATGATCTACGGCGCCGCCGGCTCGCTCGTCTCACGGCAGGAGGACACGCAGTCGGTGGTGGCGCCGGTGAACATCGCGCTGATCATCGGCTTCATCGCGGGGATCAACCTGCTCACGCAGTCGCCGGACGGCACCGCGACCCGCGTCGTCTCGCTGATCCCGCTGCTGTCACCGGTGCTGATGCCGGCGCGGATCGCCACCGGCGCGGCGGCGCCGTGGGAGATCGTGACGTCGCTGGTGCTGACGATCGCGTCGATCGGCCTGGTCACCTGGCTGGGCGCGCGGATCTACCAGAACGGCGTGCTGCGCGTGGGCAGCCGGGTGAAACTGGCCGACGCCCTCCGCCGCTGACCCCGCCGCTTCAAGGGCTCGTGAGTGTTTATGACGGTTCTAACCGTCATAAACACTCACGAGCCCTTTGCGGTGCTGGCCCCTAGGTGGCCGGTTCCGGGTATCTCCCTGATGGCGGACCGGCCGGCAGCCGAAAGACTCGTTGGCATGAAAAGAAATCCGCTGGTCCGCGGGCTCGCCGCGACGATGGCCGCCGCCACCCTGCTGTCCGTGACGGCCGCGCCGGCCGCGTTCGCCGCCACACCCGGGTCGGTGTCGCAGCCCGCCGCCGCCGTGAGGACCCCGCTCCCGCCGTTGAACCCCGCGGCCCTGCGAGCCGCGATCGCCGGGCTGCCGAACGCCGACGAGACGGGGGCGCTGCTGCAGGTCCGCGGCCCGGCGGGGCCTGGACCGGCACGTCCGGGACGGCTGACCTGAGTACCGGGGCACCCGTCCCGGCCGACGCGCACTTCCGGATCGGCAGCATCACCAAGACGTTCACCGCCGTCCTCGTGATGCAGCTGGCCGCGGAGCACCGCGTCGACCTCGACACGCCGGTGCAGCGGTACCTGCCGGGGCTGCTGCCCGCGGACTACCCGCCGATCACCGTCGCCCAGCTGCTGAACCACACCAGCGGCCTGCCCGGCGTCGACCTGCCCAACGATCCACAGTGGATCGTCGATCACCGGTACACCGTGTTCACCCCGGAGCAGGTGCTGGCCACGGCGCTGCGGCACCCGATCGTCTTCACCCCGGGCAGCGCGCAGCAGTACACGAACACCGGATACCTGGTCGCGGGCCTGCTGGTGGAAAAGCTGACCGGCCGCCCGTACGCCGAGGTGATGCGCGACCGCGTGATCCGGCCGCTGGGCCTGCGTGAGACCTCCGTGCCGGGGAACGACCCGGACCTGCCCGCGCCGTACGCGCACGGCTACCTCGCCGTGAACGGGCAGCTGGTGGACATGACCCGGATGAACCAGTCGATCCCGTGGGCGGCGGGCGAGATGATCTCCACCGCGGGCGACCTGGACACGTTCCTCACCGCGCTCTTCCGCGGGCGGCTCGTGCCGGCGCCCCAGCTGGCGCGGATGTTCACCGTGCCGAGCGTGAAGATGTTCGGCTCCGACCAGGCCGCCTACTACAGCCAGGGCCTGATGACCTCCACGATCAACGGGGTCACCGTCTGGGGCAAGACCGGTACCCGTTACGGCTACACCAACGGCGTCTGGGCGACCCGCGACCTGCAGCGTCGCGCCGTCTACTCCATCAACTCCACCTCGAAGGGCGCCGAAGGCCAGCCCGCGATCGTGGGGAAGATCGCGGACGCGATCACCCGGTGAGGCTCAGGAGCCGGTGATGGCGCCGTACCGCTGCAACGCCACCTGGCGTTCGTGGGCGTGCTCCACCATCGGCTCCGGGTAGCCGGCCGGGCGCGGCTTCGGCTGGTGCACGGCCTTGCCCTCGATCCCGCGCAGCTCCGGCACGTACTTGCGGACGTAGTCGCCCGCGGGGTCGAACTTTTCGCCCTGCGTGGTGGGATTGAAGACGCGGAAGTACGGCGCGGCGTCGGTGCCGGAGCCCGCGACCCACTGCCAGTTGAGCTGGTTGGAGGCGAGGTCGCCGTCCACCAGGTGACGCATGAAGTGCCGCGCGCCCCACTGCCACGGCAGGTGCAGGTCCTTCACCAGGAAGCTCGCGACGACCATCCGGATCCGGTTGTGCATCCAGCCCTCGGCGAGCAGCTGCCGTTGGCCCGCGTCGACCACCGGGAAGCCGGTGCGGCCCTCGCACCACTGGCCGAACGCCTGTCGCGCCGCCGCACCGGTTTCCTGCGTCATCCGGTCGAAGCGGGTGTCGTAGTTCTCGCGCGCCGTCTCGGGGCGGTGCCACAGGACGTCGGCGTGGAACTCGCGCCAGCACAGCTCGGCACGCAGCGATTTCGCGCCCGCACGCTCGTCGCCGGCCAGGTCCGCGAGCATCGTGCGCGGGTGGATGGCGCCCCAGCGCAGGTACGGCGAGAGCCGCGTGGTGCCCTCGCGATCGGGCCGGTCGCGGTCGGTGTCATAGGTTTCGACGCCGTCGTCGAGGAACCCGTGCCACGCGTCCAGGGCCGCGGTTTCCCCGGGCGCAGGCAGCCGCATCTCGCCCAGCTCGGGCGATTTCGGGAGTTTCGCGGACTTCCCCGGCTTCACCCAGTCCACAAGGGACACTCCAGTGTCCGCGGGCCGCGGCCAGCCGTGCCGCGTCCAGGCACGGTTGAACGGCGTGAAGACCCGGTACGGATCACCGTCCGGCTTCGTGACGCGCCCGGGCGTGACGGCGTACGGCGAACCCGTCTCGACCCACTCGATGTTGTTTTGCGCCAACGCTTTCGCCACCTCGGCGTCACGGCGGCGGCCGTACGGCCCGGCGTCGGAGCTGACGTGCACAGCCGAGGCGCCGATGCCACGCGCCGCCTGCACGACCTCGCGCACCGGGTCACCGGCGACGATCATCAGCCGCCCGCCCAGCACGTTGTCCAGCTCACGCAGGCAGCCCAGCAGAAAAGCCATCCGCGGCGCGCCGGAGGGCTTGATGAGCGCCTCGTCGACGACGTACAACGCCAGCACGTGCTTGCTGTGCTTCGCCGCCTCGTGCAGCGCGGCGTGGTCACCGAGCCGGAGGTCGCGGCGGAACCAGAGCACCACAGGCGCTTCCATCGTCATGGCACACAACGCTAAACGCCCCGTCGTGCAGCTGCACGACGGGGCGTTTCAACGCTGAGATTTCAGTGCTGAGACATTTCAGTGCTGCGGCGAAGCTCAGCGATCCGACATCGGCACGTAGTCACGCGACGCGTGGCCGGTGTAGATCTGCCGCGGGCGGCCGATCTTGGTCTGCGGGTCGTTGATCATCTCGCGCCAGTGCGCGATCCAGCCGGGGAGCCGGCCGAGCGCGAACAGCACGGTGAAGTACTTCGTCGGGAACCCGAGCGCCCGGTAGATGAGGCCGGTGTAGAAGTCCACGTTCGGGTACAGCTTGCGCTCGACGAAGTAATCGTCGGAAAGCGCCGTCTCCTCGAGCTTCTTGGCGATGTCGAGCAGCTGGTCGCCGCCCTTGAGCTTGCCGAGAATGTCGTCGGCGGTGTTCTTGATGATCTTCGCGCGCGGGTCGTAGTTCTTGTAGACCCGGTGCCCGAAGCCCATGAGCTTGACACCCTTTTCCTTGTTCTTCACGCGCTCGACGAACTTGGCGACATCGCCGCCGTCGCGCTGGATGCCCTCGAGCATGTCGAGGACCGCGGCGTTCGCGCCGCCGTGCAGCGGGCCGAACAGCGCGTTGATGCCCGCCGAAATGCTGGCGAACAGGTTCGCCTCCGACGAGCCGACCAGGCGCACCGTCGAGGTCGAGCAGTTCTGCTCGTGGTCGGCGTGCAGGATGAACAGCAGGTCGAGCGCCTTGGCGACCTCGGGGTCGACCTCGTACGGCTCCGCGGGGAAGCCGAAGGTCATCCGGAGGAAGTTCTCGACCAGGCCGAGCGAGTTGTCCGGGTACAGCAGCGGCTGGCCCACGGACTTCTTGTACGCGTACGCCGCCAGCGTCGGGACCTTCGCCAGCAGGCGGATGGTCGAGAGCTCGACATTGGGTTCGTCGAACGGGTTCAGCGAGTCCTGGTAGAACGTGGACAGCGCCGAGACCGCGCTGGACAGCACCGGCATCGGGTGCGCGTCGCGCGGGAAGCCGGAGAAGAAGGCCTTCAGGTCTTCGTGCAGCAGCGTGTGCCGCTGGATCTTCTCGGTGAAGTCGGCCAGCTGGGCCTCGGTCGGCAGCTCACCGTAGATCAGCAGGTAGGACACCTCGATGAAGGTGGACTTCCCGGCGAGCTGCTCGATCGGGTACCCGCGGTAGCGCAGGATGCCCGCGTCACCGTCGATGTAGGTGATGGCCGACGACGCGGCACCGGTGTTGACGAATCCGGGGTCGTAGGTGATGTACCCGGTCGACGCCAGCAGCTTCCCCAGCTCGATTCCGGGCGCGCCCTCCACCGGGCGGACAACCTTGAATTCGTGCTCGCCACTCGGCAGGCGCAGCGTCGCGGATTCGCCGCCGGACTGCCCCGCATTTGTCGCGTCGGACATGCAGGTCCCTCTCACGTTGGGCACGGGCCGGCGGCGCCTGTAGATCTCACAGGTAGCCACGTGTTCACGCGAGGAAACACGCGCCTCGCTGCACACCGCCCCGCTGGGGTATGAATTCACCCCTACGTTAGTCGAGGTAAGGACCCGCGCGCACTCGATGCGTTGCCTTGAGTGGCCCCTTTGGGACCAGGTTCACACGGTGGATGCCATATCCGCGGCCGTCGGCGGCTCCGCGCCACTGCGCGAAACGGTGATGGAAGCCGCTTTCGCCGCGAACGAAAGCGCCTCGCGCCACGCGCCCGCGTCCAGTGCGGCCAGGTCACGCACCTCGCGCGTGTGCAGCCAGGCGAGCAGCGCGCCTTGGACGGTGTCGCCGGCGCCGATCGTGTCGACCACCTCGACCCGCCGGGACGGCACGTGGGCCAGCTCACCTGCGGCGGTGATCACCGCGATGCCGTCGGCGCCGCGGGTGAGCACGACGGCGTCCACTCCGGACTCGACCCACGTCTTCGCGGCGGACAGCGGGTCGGCGCCCTCGGTGAGCCAGGCGGCGTCGTCGTCGGAGATCTTCAGCAACCGGACATCGGGCAGCCACGACGCGAACCGCTCCCGGTACGCGCCCGGGTCGCCGATCAGCGCTTCGCGGATGTTCGGGTCCAGCACGGTCATTGTGCCGCGCGCGGACTCGCGGCGCAGCATGGCTTCGTAGGCGCTCGCACCGGGCTCCAGCACCATGCCGAGCGTGCCGAGGGAAAGCGCGGTGGCGTCGTCGGGCAGGGTGCCGGGGTCGCGCACCAGCCTGTCCGCCGTGCCCTCGACGTAGAACGTGTACTGCGCGGCGCCCTTCCGGTCGAGCGCGACGACGGCGAGCGTCGTCGGCTCTTCACCCCGCTGCACTAGCGAAGTGTCAACACCGGAGTCCACCAGCCGGTCGACGAGCGCCCCGCCGAAGCGGTCGGTCGAAACCCGGGACAGGAACGACGTCGGCACGCCGAGCCGCCCGGCCGCCAGCGCGACGTTGTACGGCCCGCCGCCGAGGCGGGGCAGCAGCGCGCGCAAGCCACCGTCCACTGTGGAATTAGACACAGGGGAATCTAACGGTTCACCAGGAACGAGGTCGACCAGCGCCTCTCCACCCACCACGATCACGAGCGCGAGTGTAGAGGACGAGCCGCTGACAATTCGTGTCCTCGACCGGACAACCGGCGTCAGTGGTCTTTCGTCAAGCCGCCGAGCAGCAATTCCCCCAGCGCGGTGAATGCCTCGGCGTCGGAAACGTCGGTGCGGCGGCCGAGCACGCCGGTCTGGATGCCTTCCACGATCAGCCCGGTCATCTCGGCGACCAGCCGGGCGTGCACGTCGCGGAAGACGCCGTCGGCCACGCCCTTGTCGATGAACGCGCGGATGCGGCGGGCGGCGACCCGGCTGTTGAGCTGGTAGGTGTCGCGGGTCGGGGCGTACTCGGCGATGTCGGTCATGAACGCGGCCGACGCGCGGTTCAGGTGGGCCGAGACGCCGGCGAGGTACTCCCCGATCAGCTTGCGCGCGTCGTCGATGCCGTTGATCCGCTCCTCGATCCGCTCGGCGGCGCCGCGGAAGAAGTGGGCCACGACCTTGACCGCGAGCTGCTCCTTGCTGGGTGCGATCGCGTACAGCGTCGACTTGGAGCAGCGGAGGCGGGCGGCCAGGTCGTCCAGCGTGAAACCGGCGAAGCCCTCCGCGAGGAACAGCGTCTCGAGCTCGGCCAGCAGCGCCTGCTGCCGGGCAGTCGGACGGCGACGGGTTTCGAGTGCGGACATCGGACCACTATCTCTCACGAGTTGGGGACAACCCCGGCCTCCTTACGGTACTCTAGTCCAGCTCACAGTACTGTTTTCAGTACAGCCTGGAGGAACGATGCCGGCCGAACGACTGCTGCCCACGCCCGAGGCGGAGGACCTGCTCGCGCTGGTCACCGAGATCGCCCGCGATGAGCTGAAGCCCCGCGCGTCCGCGGACGAAGAGGCCGAGAACTTCCCCCGTGACCTGTTCACCCTGATCGGCAAGTCGGGCCTGCTCGGGCTGCCGTACGCCGAGCGCTGGGGCGGCGCGGACCTGCCGTACGAGGTGTATTTGCAGGCGCTGGAGGAGATCGCGTCCGCGTGGATGACCGTCGGCGTCGGGCTGTCGGTGCACACGATGTCCTGTTACGCGCTGGCGCACTACGGCACGGACGAGCAGCGCGACCGCTGGCTGCCGGACATGCTGGGCGGCGAGCTGCTGGGCGCGTACGCGCTGTCGGAGACGCAGGCGGGCTCCGACGCCGCCGCGCTGTCCACCCGGGCCCGGCTCACCGGGGACGAGTACGTGGTCAACGGCACCAAGGCGTGGATCACGCACGCCGGCGTCGCGGATTTCTACACGACCATGGTCCGCACCGGCGAGGAAGGCGCCCACGGCGTCTCGTGCCTGCTGGTCGACTCGCCGACACCCGGCCTTTCGGCGGCGCCCCGCGAACGCAAGATGGGCCTCACCGGCTCCCCGACCGCGCAGCTGATCTTCGACAACGCGGCGGTGCCGGCCGCGCGTCTGGTGGGCGAAGAGGGCGCGGGGATGCGGATCGCGCTGTCGTCACTCAGCTCGGGACGGCTGGGCATCGCGGCCTGCGCGGTGGGCCTGGCCCAGGCCGCGCTGGACGAGGCCGTCGAGTACGCGAAGGGCCGCAGCCAGTTCGGCCGCCCGATCATCGAGTTCCAGGGCCTGGAGTTCCTGCTGGCCGACATGGCCGCGACGGTCGAATCGGCCCGCGCGACCTACCTGGACGCCGCCCGCCGCCGCGACCGCGGCCGGGACTTCCAGCGCCAGTCCTCCATCGCGAAACTCATCGCGACCGACGGCGCCATGAAGGTCACCACCGACGCCGTCCAGGTCCTCGGCGGCGCCGGCTACACCCGCGACTTCCCGGTCGAGCGGTACATGCGCGAGGCCAAGGTGCCGCAGATCTTCGAGGGGACCAACCAGATCCAGCGGATGCTGATCGCCCGGTCACTGAAGACAGCCTGACGAGCACGAGTGACAGCGGCGGCCAACACCTAGCGTGAGCCCGGTGATGACCGGCAATCAGTCACCCGTCCGCCTGCTTTCGATCGAGGAGTACGCGGCGCTCGGCGAGACCGAGCTGGGCTACACCGAACTGATGGAAGGCCGCCTCGTGCTGTCGCCCAACCCGCGGCCCAAGCACAACGCGGCGATCTTCGAGCTGGCGAAACAACTGGAGCCGCAACTGCCCGGCAGCCTGGAGCCGATCCCGTGCACCGACGTCGACCTCGGTCTGGCGCCATCCGGAGAGCCTGGTTTCTCCCGGCGTCCGGACCTGATGATCGCCCGGAAAATCGTCTTCGCGCGCGTTGGCGAGGACGAGGACATGGTTCGTGCGGAAGAGGTCGCCATCGTCGTGGAGATCGTGTCGCCCGGTTCGAAGCGGACCGACTACGTCACCAAGCACGACGAGTACGCCGACGCCGGCATCCCGTTCTACTGGATCGTCGACCTGAGCGACCCGGTCTCGCTGGTCGCCTGTCACCAGGCCGGGGAGCCGGGCTACCAGGACGCCCCCGCCGTCACCGGGGTTTTCGCCACCACCGAGCCGTTCCCCGTGAAGCTGGACCTCACCGCGCTCACCGCTTGAGGCACTGCCCCAAGCGGTGAGCACCAAGCCGTCAGTACCAGGCTTCAGCGGCTCTCGCGGTACCGCCGGTCCTCGACGACGCCCTCGCCGGCCGACTCGTCGAAGTGGTAGACCTCGCGGCCCCCGATGAAGACGCGGGTGGCGCGGTTCATCACGTCCAGCGGGTCGCCCGACCACAGCACCACGTCGGCGTCCAGGCCGGGGGCCAGGGTGCCCACGCGGTCGTCCAGGCCGAGCATCTGGGCCGGGTGTTGGGTCAGCGCCTTGATCGCCGTCTCCGGGTCGAGGCCGTCCTTCACGGCGAGCGCGGCCTGGTAGACCAGGAAGTTGATCGGCACCACCGGGTGATCGGTGGTGATCGCGATCTTCACGCCCGCCCGCGCCAGGATGCCGGGCGAGCGCAGCGACCGGTGGCGCAGCTCGACCTTCGACTTCGTGGTGAACAGCGGGCCCAGGATCACCGGGACGTCGCGCTCGGCCAGCAGGTCCGCGATCAGGTGGCCCTCGGTGCCGTGGTTGATCACCAGCTTGTAGCCGAACTCGTCGGCCAGCCGGATCGCCGTGACCATGTCGTCGGCGCGGTGCACGTGCTGGTCCCAGTACAGCTCGCCGTCCAGGACCTTCGCCAGCGTCTCGTTGGTCAGGTCGATCTCGAACGGCTTGCCCTCGCCGAGGGTGTGCTCACGCTTGGCCTGGTAGTTGCGGGCCTTCGTGAACGCCTCGCGCAGGATCGCGGCCACGCCGAGACGCGTGGACGGCGTCTGCTTCTTCTCGCCGTACACCCGCTTCGGGTTCTCGCCCAGCGCGCTCTTCACGCTGACGTGCTCGGCGAACACCATGTCCAGGATGCTGCGGCCCCAGGTCTTGACGCCGATGGTCTGCCCGCCGATCGGGTTACCCGACCCCGGCTTGATCACCACGCTCGTGATGCCGCCGGACAGCGCGTCGTCGAAACCCGGCTCGTACGGGTCGATGCCGTCGATCGCGCGGAAGCGGGCGCCGTTCGGGTCGGTCATCTCGTTGGTGTCGTTGCCGGCCCAGCCCTCGCCGTCCTCGTGGACGCCCAGGTGCGCGTGCGCGTCGATGAAGCCCGGCAGCACCCAGCTGCCGGACGCGTCGACCAGCTCGGCGTCCTCCGGGATGTCGATGTCGGCCTCGGGGCCGACCGCGATGATCCTGCCGTCTTCGATGAGCACGGTGCCGCCCTCGATGGGAGCAGCGCCGACGGGGACGACGTAGCCCCCCACAATCGCCTTATCAGCCATAGTTTGACACGCTAACGAAGTGGCGACCGGCCGTCAGCACGGGGCTTTTCCAAGTGGACGAGCTGGTAGTCCGCCTCCGGGCTGCGGTGCGTCTCGCGGTAGCCGAGTTTCGCGTACAGGTGCAGCGGCCCGGCGGAGCGTTCGCCCGTGCAGAGCCGAAACCGCGTGACACCCGCGGGCGCCGCCGCCTCGGCCGCGAGCAGCAGCGCCCGGCCGAGGCCCTCGCCCTGCCGGTCCGGGGCGACCGCCAGCCGGACGACCTCCCCGACGTCGCCGGCCACCCGGAGCCGCACCGTCGCCACGAGCCGCCCGGCGTCGCGCACTCCCCACACCGGGTACGCCGGGTCGGCCAGCGCCGCGCGCACCTGGTCCAGCGTCTCCAGCAGGGGCGGGAGATCGAGGTTGCGATGCGCGCGGGCTTCGACGAGGAACGCGGCGCGCTGCAGCGTCAGCAGTTCGCCGGCGTCGGACTCGGCCAGCAGCAGCGGCGTCACCGGACGCGGATGCCCCAGCTGCCCGACCACGACGTGGCGGGCTCCAGCTCGATCAGGTCGGTGCCGGTGTTGAGCGCGTCGGCCGGGCAGGTCATCGGCTCGATCGCGACGGCCCGGCCCCGGCCGGTCAGCTCGTCCGGCGTGAACACCTGCGCCCAGTGGAAGTCCGGCCCGGTCCAGACCAGCAGCCGCTGCTCGCCGTGGGACAGCTCGACGTGGTGCGTGCCGTCCTCGGCGACGGCCAGCCCGCCGAACGCGGTGTCCAGGTCGACGCCCTTGAGCACCCGGCCGCCGCGGAAGTCGTACTCCGTGCCCTCGACGTCCTGCTCCTCGGCGTAGGGCATCTGCTCGTCGCCGAGGTACGGGCGCACGCGGCTCGCCGGCAGCGTCAGGGTCAGCTCGTCGGTGGGCACGTCGCCGATCCGGAAGTACGGGTGCGTGCCGACGCCGACGCCGATCGGCTGCTCGCCCTCGTTGCGGATCTCGTGGGTGATGGTCAGCTCGCGCGGCGCCAGCTCGTAGGTGATCGTGGCGCGCAGCGGCACCGGCCAGCCGGGCTGCACCTCGACGTCCACCGCGAGGGTGATCGACGACTCGGCGTGCTCCATCAGCTCCCACTCCAGGTGCCGGGTCAGGCCGTGGATCGCGTTGCCGCGCGCCTCCTCGGTGATCTCCAGCTGCTGCGGCTCGCCCTGGAACTCCCACAGCCCGCCCTTGGTGCGGTTCGGCCACGGGAGCAGCACCTGGCCGAGGCCCTTCGGCGACTTCTGGTCCGCCTCGAACTCCTCGACGTAGGGCACGCCGCCGACCTCGAACACGCGCAGGCCGGCACCGATTTCGGTGACGACGGCGCGGGCGTTGCCGCGGGTGATCTCGAACTGCTCTCCGGTGGGGTTCGCCATGGCGCAGAGATTACCGGCGTCCCGGCGCGCCTGGATCGGGGCCGAAACTAACTAGACCGGTCGTCATAGTTTGAGCTACGGTCTTGCTCATGGTCCGACGCACCGACACCCGCAAACGCATGCTCGACTCCGCCGCCGAGCTGTTCCACTCGCAGGGCTACCACGCCACCGGCCTGACCCAGCTCACCTCGGCCGTCGGCGCCCCGAAAGGCTCGCTGTACTTCCACTTCCCCGGCGGCAAGGAGCAGCTGGCCGCCGAGGCCGTGCGCCTGTCCGGCGAGCGGCTGTGCGACGTCCTGCGCTCGCTGGCCACCGCGGCGCCGGACCCCGCGGCCGCGGTCGACCTGGTCGTCGACACGCTCGCGGCCTCGCTCGGCGACTCGGACTTCGAACGCGGCTGTCCACTTGCGACGATCGCGCTGGACGCCGCCGGCGAGAGCGAGGCCATCCGCTCGGCCTGCGACGACGGGTACGCCTCGTGGCAGGACGCGCTGGCCGGCTACTTCACGCAGCAGGGCCTGCCCGCCGCACGCGCCGCCTCGCTGGCGACAGTGGTGCTCTCCTCGATCGAGGGCGCGCTGCTGTTCGCCAAGATCCGCCGCGACGTCACGCCGTTGCGCACCGTCGCCGCCCACCTCCACACCACTGTCGAACGGGAGTTCTCCTGATGCGCGTCCACCACCTCAACTGCGGGACCATGCGGCCGATCGGCGGCCGCCTCGTCGACGGCGAGCCGGGACTGTTCCGGCGGGCCAGCCTGGTGTGCCACTGTCTGCTGCTGGAAACGGACACCGGCCTCGTGCTGATCGAAACGGGCATGGGCTCGCCCGCCGTCACCGACCCGGCGCGCTGGCTGGGCCCGTGGTTCCTGCGGCAGTCGAACCCGCTCAACCGCCCGGAGGAGACGGCGGCCGCACAGATCCGGGCGCTGGGCCTGGATCCCGCCGACGTGCGCGACATCGTGCTCACGCACCTGGACCTGGACCACGCCGGCGGGCTGGTCGACTTCCCGGACGCGCGGGTGCACGTCTACGCGGCGGAGCTGGCCGCGCTCACGGCGGGCAACCGCCGGTACCGGCCGGTGCAGTTCAGCCACGGTCCACAGTGGATCAGCCACGCCGACGCGGGCGAATCGTGGTTCGGCTTCCAGGCGGTGCGCGAGCTGCCCGGGGTGCCGGACGTCGCGCTGGTCCCGCTGGCCGGGCACACGCTCGGGCACGCCGGGGTGGCCGTCGACACCGGGAGCGGATGGCTGCTCAACGCCGGTGACGCGTACTTCTTCCACAGCGAGATCGACGATCCGGGATCGATCCCGGCGGGATTGGCTATGTTCGAGAAGCACGTGCAGACCTTGCGCGGCCCGCGGGTGGAGAACCAGCGCCGGCTGCGTGAGCTGCGGCGCGAGCACGGGGGCGAGGTGACCATCTTCGCCTCCCACGACCAGACCGACTTCGAGCGGCTGAGCCAGAGGAGCAGGGCATGAAAGTGCACCATCTGAACTGCGGCACGATGCGCTCGCCGGGCGGACGGCTGCTGGACGGGCAGCCCGGCCTCGCCCGCCGTAGTTCGATGGTGGCGCACTGTCTGCTTCTGGAAACACCCGACTCGCTGGTGCTGGTGGACACCGGCTTCGGCACGCACGCCGTGGCGGACCCGGACGGCTGGCTCGGCCGCGGCTTCCGGGTGATGACCGGCGCGAAGCCCTCGTACGAGGATTCGGCCGTCGCGCAGATCCGGGCGCTGGGCCTCGACCCGGCCGACGTGCGGCACATCGTGATGACCCACCTGGACGTCGACCACGCGGGCGGGCTGGCGGACTTCCCGCAGGCCGTCGTGCACGTGTCGGCGGAGGAGCGCAAGGCGGCTTCGGCGCCGCACGGGTTCGCGGAGAAGACGCGGTACGGCGCGGCGCAGTTCGCCCACAGTCCACTGTGGAGCACCTACCCGGACGCGGGCGAGCAGTGGTTCGGCTTCGACGCGGTGCGCCCGTTACGAGGCCTGCCACCGGAGATCCTGCTCGTCCCGCTGGCCGGCCACACGCTCGGCCACTCCGGCGTCGCCGTCGACACGGGCGAGGGCTGGCTGCTGCACGCGGGCGACTCGTACTTCTTCCACGGCCAGCTCAACCCGGTCCGCCCGGAGTGCCCGCCGGGCCTGCGGTTGCTCCAGCGCCTCAACGAGATGGACCGCCGCCAGCGACTGTCCAATGAGGAACGACTGCGGACGCTGGCCCACGACCACGGCGACGAGGTGACCGTGTTCAGCTCTCACAGCCCGGTCGAACTGCGGGCCCTGCGCCGGTGACCCAACCGGCACGACCGGCGGCGGCAGTGCTTAGGCGGCGGTGACCGCGGTCTTGACCAGCGGGGCCATCATCTGCTGCGTCATCTTGACCGGGCCGGTGTAGTTGACCAGCGTCGGCACGCCGCCCGAGAGCTTGGCGGCGGCGAGCGTCGCGGTCTTCTGCTCGTCGAGGTAGTAGACGGCGCCGTCGGGGAAGCCGGGGACGTCGACCGCGCCGGGCTTCGCCTTCTTGATCGCCGCGATCATGTCCGCGGGCTTGGCCTGGCGGCCCTCGTAGCGGGTGACGGCGAGCGCGCCGGCCTGCTTGTCGCCCACCAGGTACTCGCAGCTGGACGCCTTGCCGCCGCTGGCCGCGTCGGCCTGGTCCGGGCCCTTCGCGGAGGTGACGCCCGGGATGTTGATCGCCTTGCCGACCTCGCTCGCGGACAGGAGCGTGCACGGCTCCTGCTTCTGCTTCGCCGGTGCGGACGACGAAGCCGGCTTCGACGGCGAAGGTGCGGAGGACGGCGCCGCGGCCTGCTGGTCTCCCGACGAGCAAGCGGTCAGAACAGCGGCGGCGGCGAGCAACAGGGCAACCGGGTAGGCACGCATGCCCGGCACACTAGTCCGAACGGCCTAGTCCACCGGCGCCCGGTACCGCCAGAAGCCCGGGAGCACCAGCATCGCCGCCAGTACCAGCACGATCACGAGCAGGCCGCCGCCGGTCGCGGCGGCCCTGGTGCCCCACACCGCGCCGGCCCAGCCGTGGGTCAGGTCGGCGATTCGCGGCCCGCCGGCGACGACGACGGTGAACACGCCCTGCAGGCGTCCGCGCATCTCGTCGGTGGTGGCCGTCTGCAGGATCGCCTGGCGGTACACGGAGCTGACCATGTCGGCGCCGCCGGCCACGGCCGTGAAGATCACCGCGAGCCACAGCGAGTGTGCGAGCCCGTACGCCGCGACGGCCGCGCCCCACGCACAGATGGACACGACCACGGCGACCCCCTGCCGCGACACCCGGTGCAGCCAGCCGGAGAACAGGCCGATCAGCATCGCGCCCGCGGGCATCGCCGCGTAGAGGAAGCCGAGCGCGGGGCCGCCGCCGGGCGGGTCGCCGAAGGTGCGCTCCGCCATCTCCGGGAACAACGCGCGCGGCATGCCCGCGACCATCGCGATGATGTCCGCGACGAACGACGCCAGCAGCACCTTCTGCTTGGCCAGGTACCGGAATCCGTCGACGACGTCGCCGAAGCCGGCACGGCGCGAAGGGCCGTTCAGCGGTGGGAGCGAAGGCAGCCGCCACACCGCGATCAGCGTGATCAGGAGCGCGCAGACGTCCACCAGGTACAGGGTGGACAGTCCGATCACCGGGATCAGCGCCCCGCCGAACAGCGGTCCGAACACCGCGCCGAAGGTGCCCATCGTGGTGTTGAGCGCGTTCGCCGACGGCAGCAGCGCGGACGGCACCAGCCGCGCGACGACGGCGCCGCGGGTGGGCATGTTGATCGCGAAGAACGCCTGGTTCACCGCGAGCAGCGCCAGTACCAGCCACACCGAGCGGAAGTTCGCGAAGGCCTGCAGCCACAGCAGGCCCGAGGTGACGGTGACCCCGACGTTCGTGACCAGCAGCAGCTTGCGCCGGTCGACGGCGTCCGCGATCGCGCCGCCCCACAGGCCGAACACCAGCAATGGCACGAGCGCGACGGCGCCGGTCAGGCCGACGAAACCGGACGAGCCGGTCAGGTCGAAGATCTGCTTCGGCACCGCGACCGCGGTCAGCTGGGAGCCGACGGCCGTGACGGCGGTGGACATCCAGAGCCGGCGGAACGCCGGGATCTTGAGTGGCCGGGTGTCGACGACGATGCGGCCGAGGATCTTCCGTGCCCCAGAGCGGGGCGGCAATGTCCCCGGGTCAGAACTCACAACCGGCTACCTTAGCTGCGCTAAGTAATCCACCGCGCGTGATTTTGGTCGCCGGTCACCCTCCGTCCAATACGCCCCAATGTGGCGTTGGTTGCGTCCAACGCACCCAATGTGGCGTTCGGTGCGTTCAACGCACCGAACGCCACATTGGGGCGATAACGGCGGTCAGGGGGCGAGCCGCTCGACGTGCCAGCCGTCGTCGGTGCGGTGGTAGCGGAGCCGGTCGTGCATACGGTCCTCGCGGCCCTGCCAGAACTCGACGAAGTCCGGCCGGACCCGCCAGCCGCCCCAGTGCGGGGGCGCCGGGATCTGCTCGACGTCGGCGAAGCGGCGCTCGATGCCGCGCAGCGCGTTGTCGAGGGCACGCCGGCCGTCGACGATCCGCGACTGCGGCGACGCCCACGCGCCGAGCTGCGAGCCGCGCGGCCGCTGGGCCCAGTACTCCGCCGTCTCACGCGAGCCGACCTTCTCCACCTCACCACGGACAGTGACCTGCCGGTGCAAGCCGTACCAAGGGAAGGTGACCGACGCGTAGCGCGTGGCCGTGAGGTCGTGGCTCTTTTCGGAGGTGTAGTTCGTGTAGAAGACGACGCCGCGGTCGTCGAGGCCCTTGCACAGGACCGTGCGAGAGGACGGCCTGCCGTCGGTGCCCGCGGTGGCCAGCACCATCGCGTTGGGCTCGGCGATCCCCTCGGAAACCGCCTGGCCCAGCCAGTTCTGGAGCTGCTCGGTCCACGTCGCGGCGAGGGCCGTCTCGTCGAACGGGGCACCGTCATAGGCCACCCGCATCCCGGGCAGCCGCACGACCGCGTCCGATACGTCGGCCACCTCGTCGATCTCCGGCATCATGCGCCAACCTCCGTGCCCGCGGGCGTTCGACATTCGGGGTGTTCCGCCGACGGTATTGGCTCTTCAGCTGCGGCGAAACCCACCGAACGGTGACTCCTGACACGCCGCCGGCGCTCATCAACCCGTAACCGCCGGACCGCGAACCGTAACCGGCGGTTTACCTGGTGGACCCGAATCGATAAAGGCGAGTCCTAACGTCTGGCTGCCCCGGTGCCCGTTCCCCACCGATCACGGAGGCAGGCGATGACCGAGATCCTGTCCGATTCCGGCAATGAGACCACCAGCGAAACCACCACTCCGCCCCAACGCCGATACGCCGCGCTCGCGGCCAACGAGAACCGCGAAGACTACTCACTGCGATTCGCCGCCCAGTCGTTTCGCAAGTGGTCACCGTTCGTGATCGCGACCACGGCGCTGGGCGGGATCGCCTACCTCGCCGACTTCGCGATCGGCGCCAGCATCGTGCTCTCCTACGGCTTCACTTCCGGTGTGCTGGCGATCCTCGCCGCGGCCGTCGTGATCTTCGTGACCGGCGTGCCCATCGCGCGCGCGTGCGCGACGTACGGAGTGGACATGGACCTCCTGACCCGCGGGGCCGGCTTCGGCTACTTCGGGTCCACGCTGACTTCGCTCGTGTACGCGAGCTTCACCGTCATCTTCTTCTCGCTCGAAGGCTCGATCATGGGCCAGGCGTTCCAGCTCGCCCTCGGCATCCCGCTGCCGATCGGCTACCTGCTGGCGACGCTGATCGTGCTGCCCTTCGCGCTCTACGGCATGGGCGCGGTGGCGAAGATGCAGACCTGGACGCAGCCACTGTGGATCGCGGGCCTGGTGCTGCCGTTCATCGTCGTGCTGGTGCGCGAGCCGGGCCGGTTCGCCGACTTCGCCGCGTTCGGCGGCACCGACGGCGCGGGGTCCGGGTTCTCGGCCGTCGGATTCGGCTTCGGGATGGGCGTCGCGCTGTCGCTGATCGGCCAGATCGGCGAGCAGGCCGACTACCTCCGGTTCATGCCGGAAAAGACGGCGTCCAACAAACGCTCCTGGTGGGCCGCGGTGCTGGCGGCCGGGCCGGGCTGGGTGGTCCTCGGCGCGGCGAAGCAGATCGGCGGCGCGCTGCTGGCGTTCCTGGCACTGGGCGCCGTCGGCAAGACGGCCGCGCTGGAGCCGATCGCGCCGTACCTGGACGCGGTGAAGCCCGCGCTCGGACCGGTGGCGCTGACGTTCGCCGCGCTGTTCGTGGTCGTGTCGCAGATCAAGATCAACACGACCAACGCGTACTCCGGCTCGCTGTCGTTCGCCAACTTCTTCTCCCGCGTGCTGCACAAGCACCCGGGCCGCGCCTGGTACGTGCTGGTCAACTGCGGGATCGCGCTGGCGCTGATGGAGTTCGGCGCGTTCGCCTTCCTCAACAAGATCCTGGGCTTCTACTCGAACGTCGCCATCGCGTGGATCGGCGCGGTCTGCGCGGACCTGGTGATCGCGAAGCCGCTGGGCCTTTCGCCGCGGTACATCGAGTTCAAGCGCGCGTACCTGCACAAGGTCAACCCGGTGGGCTTCGGCTCGATGCTGATCGCCTCGGTGGTGTCGATCGTGGCGTACTTCGGCGCGTTCGGACCGGTGCTCGCGGCCTTCAGCCCGCTGCTGGCCGTGGTGATCGCGGTGGTGCTGGTGCCGACGCTCGCCGTCGCCACCCGCGGGAAGTACTACCTGGTGCGCCCCAACACGGTCAGCGGGCCGGGCGTCGAGGCGGACCTGCGGGCCACGCACACGTGCTCGGTCTGCGGTGACCCGTACGAGCTGCCGGACATCGCGGACTGCGCCAAGCAAGGCGGCGCGATCTGCTCCCTGTGCTGCACGCTCGACAGCACCTGCCACGACATGTGCCGGGAAGCCGGCCCGGTCGCGCTGCCGGAGCCGACCTTCCACACCGGCTGATCCGGCCGGGACCCCTCTCCGCTGCGGGAGGGGTCCCGGCGGAGAGCCCTTACCTTCGGGCGAACCGAGCCGGAGGGTGGAGACATGGGTTCGTCAGCGCGGTCCGCAGCGTGTACCGCACTATCCCGGAGGGCGTGAGCCGGGCGTCGCGCAGTGAGTACTGGTGGTTCGCGCTCTTCTCGTTCCTCACCTACTGTGCCGTTCGTTACTAATCCGACTGCCGTCCTCGGCGGAAACGGGTTTCTCCGAGCAGATCGGCTGCAGACCGTATCCGCCTGCTTTCGGTCGGATTAGTACCGCCCCACCATCGTGCTGATCGCCCTCGCGCAGACGGCCTGGCCGCTGCTGGGCTGGTTCCTGCTCGTGGGGGTGCCGATGCTGTCGGCGAGCGTGCGGCGGCTGCACGACACCAACCGCCGCGGCTGGTGGATGCTGATCGGCTTCCTGCCGTTCGGCGGGTTCGTGCTGCTCGTCTTCTACTGCCTGCCCAGCGGGCCCGGGCCGAACCGCTTCGGCCCGCAGCCCGGCGTCTGGTACCGGGAAGGCTTCATTCGGCCCGCGTGATCGCCGACAGCATCACGCCGCGGAGTTCCTTCGAGATGTCCTCCACCGGCAACGGCGGCTCGTGCGCCTGCCATTCGCGCAGCAGGCCCGTCGCGGCGCCGACGAGCGCGATCGCCGTGAGCCGGTAGCTCCGGTCGGGCGCGGCGCCCGCCTCGGCGGCGCGCTGGGCCTCCTCTTCGATGAAGGTCGCCCAGCGGTCGACCCAGACCTGGTGCTGTGCTTCCAGCTCCGGGCTCACGCCCACGGCCTCGACGTAGTTCAGCCGCGGCATCCGGGGGTCGCGGGTGACCGTGGCGACGAAGACGTCCAGCAGCCGCGCCATCCGGCTGAGCGCGTCGGCGTCCCGGAAGTCTTCGAGCGCGGCGGCGACGTGACGGAGCGCGAGCGAGTTGATCTGGTCGTGCAGGGTGCGGAGGACCTCCTCCTTGCTGCCGAACTCCTCGTAGAAGTTGCGGGTCGAGACGCCAGCCCGGGTGCACAGCTGGGTGATCTTCGCCTGCCGGAAGCCCACCGAGGTGAAGAGTTCCAGCGCCGCCGTCAGCAGGCGCTCCCGGCGCTCGGCCCGTCTCTGCTCAGGCGGGACGCCGCCGTAGGTGCGGGCCACCGGCCCCTCCCTTCCCGCCGCTGGGATCACCCGAGGGCGCCCACGGCGTATACCTTGCGAAAAAGCCGATTACCGAATCAACGCCGGCCGAACCGTCCCGCCCGTTGCCACCGCACTCGTGACTTCGCCTCCCCGCGCGGGCAGACATTAGCGAGAGCGGGAACACGCCGCGCGCCCAGGCCCTCTTCCCGCGCCGGGCAGTTCTGCTCTCCGACACCGAAATCCTTGGCGCGCCAGGGAAACACCCCAAATCGGTCGCGCTTTTGCTGAACCGCCCGGCGTTCGACGCCGCACGTGCAGTCGCACGCGTGTCCGTTTGAACGTCGTTCTGAGCCGGCACGCGATTCTTGTCACCGCTTGACGAACCGAGGGACGAAGTTTTAGCAGTCCAGGCCTTTCAGGGCAACAACGGCGTCCGCGGCCAGCGACGTCGTGATCGTCGCCCCGGCCGCGAGCGGCACCCGCGACCACCACTCGCCGGACGCCGCGGGCCGCGGCTCGCCGCCGACCTCGAGATCGGTGGCGAGCACCCGGCGGCCCGCCAGCACGGCGAGGCTCGCGTCGAGGGCCGGGTCCCCGATGGACTGGGTCTGGCGCAGCACCGGAAGGTCACCGCGAGTCACCGCGACGGTCGTGGTGAGCCGGCCCGGCCGTTCCCCGGCGCGGCCCAGCACCACGACCTCGCGGGTGTGGAAATAGGAATTTTCCGCCAGCGCCGCGCGCAGCACCGCGGTGTGGTTCGCCCGGCCGGTGACGACGGTCGGCTCCGGCCGGTACTCCAGCGAGCCGCCGTCCGCCACCTCGATGTCCACAGTGGACGTACTCGGCTCACCGTGGAGCCCGGGCAGCGCGAGCGTCGCCGCGACGCCGGAGAGGCGCAGCGCCGCGCCGGGCCCGACCCGGATGTCCAGCAGCAGCTCGTCCCCGCCCAGCGGCGCGGTGGCCGAGCTGACGAGGTGCACCACGGCCTCACGACCGGTGTTGCGGCGGGGGAACAGCGTCAGCGGCGCTTTCGATCGCAGCTCACGCAAGATCGTGCGCCCGTCCTCGAAACACGCGACGACGCGTGCGTGAGCCTTCACGCCCGCAGTGCCGTGCCTGCGGGGAGGAGCGACCGGACCCAGTCTGCGACCGCGGGCGCGTCCGGGGTGTCCACAAGCGACTGCGTGATCACCGGCAGCTCGCCCCGCATGCGGTGCGCGTCGGAGGTCATCACGTTCATGTCCGCGCCCACCAGGTGCGCGATGTCGATCTTGTTGATCACCAGCAGGTCGGCGGTGGTCACCCCGGGGCCGCCCTTGCGCGGCACCTTGTCCCCGCCCGCGACGTCGACCACGAACACCTGGCTGTCGGCCAGGCCGCGGCTGAATACCGCGGTCAGGTTGTCGCCGCCGCTTTCGATGATCACCAGTTCCAGGCCGGGGAACCGCTCCTCCAGGCTTTCCACCGCGTCGAGGTTCGCCGTGATGTCGTCGCGGATCGCGGTGTGCGGGCAGGCGCCGGTCTGCACGGCCTCGATGCGCGCCGGGTCGAGCACCCCGGCCTTGCGCAGGAAGTCGGCGTCCTCGGTGGTGTAGATGTCGTTGGTGACCACGGCGAGGTTCACCTCGTCGCCGAGCGCGCGGCAGAGCGCGGCGGTCAGCGCGGTCTTGCCGCTGCCGACCGGGCCGCCGATGCCGATCCGGTACGCGCGCCCGGCCGTCGGCGCGGCGTCGTAGTGGTCGGGCTCGGCGGCCGTCGGGTCGAAGTTGACCGGGTGCACGTGGCCGTGGCCATGACCGTGTTCAACTGGCAAAGAGACGCACCTCTTCCTCGTGGTGCCGGGCATGCGCCTCGGCGAACAGGTCCAGCGCCGGTGATCCCGGCGCCGGCAGCTCGGCCGGGTCGAGCCCCGCGACGCCGGCGGCGTGCTCGGACACCCGCCGCACCTCGTCGCCGAGCCGCGCGACCACGGCGTTGACCGCGAAGGGATCCAGGCCCAGCAGCCGGACGGCGGCACTGGCCGGCCCGCTGACCGCCAGGTACGCCACGGCCATCGCGGCGTCGAACGGCGAACCGCCCGCCACCCCGACCAGCGTGCCGAGGACGATCGGGTGATGCGGCCGGGGCGTCTCGGCGAGCAGGGCGGTGAGCACCGGCGACGGCCACGCAGCCAGGCCCGCGCGGGCGGTCCCGCGGCCCTGTGCCCGTGACGCCAGGCGCTGCGCGAACGAGGGCGTGCGCGCATCCAGCTCGGCGTCCAGCCGCCGCCAGTATCCACTGTAGACGCCTCGTGCAGCGGCATGTGTTGACGCCGCGGAGAAAACGGCGGCGAGCGATCCCGCCGTTCGCAACCGTCCGAAGAGGAATCCCGGCAGGTCGCGTTCGGAAGTCACGAGCTTGCGGCTCACAGCTTCCTCGAGGCCACCCGAGTGAACGTGCCCGCCGCCGGGGAAGCGCGAGTCGGCGAGTATCAGCGCGGAAAGGTCCATCAGAACAAGCTCCATCAGAACAAAAAGTACCGTTGGGCCATCGGCAGTTCGGTCACCGGCTGCGGCTCGATCAGCTCGCCGTCCACGTGCACGGCGAAGCTGTCCGGCTCCACGCGCACGTCCGGCAGAGCGTCGTTGAGCACCATGTCCGCCTTGGTCCGCGCGCGCATGTTCGACACCGCGACCAGCGGGCGGCGGATGCCGAACCGCTCGGCCAGGCCCGAGCCCAGCGCCTCGGGCGCCACGAAGTGCAGGCTCGAAGCGGCCGCCACCGCCGGCACGGCCCCGAACATCGGGCGCGCCAGCACCGGCTGCGGCGTCGGGATCGACGCGTTCGCGTCACCCATCGCCGCGTAGGCCGGGTAACCGCCCTTCAGCACGACGTGCGGCCGGACCCCGAAGAACTTCGGCTCCCACAGCACCAGGTCGGCGAGCTTGCCGACCTCCACCGAACCGATCTCGGCCTCCATGCCGTGCGCGATGGCCGGGTTGATCGTGTACTTCGCGACGTAGCGGCGGGCGCGCAGGTTGTCGGCCGCGCCGTCGCCGGGCAGCGCGCCGCGGCGGCGTTTCATCACGTGCGCGGTCTGCCAGGTGCGGATGATCACCTCGCCGATCCGGCCCATGGCCTGCGCGTCGGAGCTCATCATCGAGATCGCGCCCAGGTCGTGCAGCACGTCTTCGGCGGCGATCGTGGTCGGCCGGATGCGGCTCTCGGCGAACGCGAGGTCCTCGGGCACCGACGGGTTCAGGTGGTGGCAGACCATCAGCATGTCGAGGTGCTCGTCGAGGGTGTTCGCGGTGTGCGGGCGGGTCGGGTTGGTCGACGAGGGCAGCACGTTGGGCAGTCCGACGACCTGGATGATGTCCGGCGCGTGCCCGCCGCCGGCCCCCTCGGTGTGGTACGCGTTGATGGACCGGCCGCCGATGGCGTCCACAGTGGACTCCAGGAAGCCGGCCTCGTTGAGCGTGTCGGTGTGGATCGCCACCTGGACGCCGGCCTCGTCGGCCACGGTCAGGCAGGCGTCGATGGCTGCCGGGGTGGAGCCCCAGTCCTCGTGCAGCTTGAACCCGCCCGCGCCGGCCGCCAGCTGCTCGCGCAGCGCCTCGTGCCGGACGGTGTTCCCCTTGCCCAGCAACATCACGTTGATCGGGTAACCGTCCATTGCGGACAGCATCCGGCCGAGGTTCCACGCGCCGGGCGTGACGGTGGTGGCCTTCGAGCCCTCGTTCGGCCCGGTGCCGCCGCCGACCAGCGTGGTCATCCCGGCGGCCAGCGCGGTGTCCACCAGCTGCGGGCAGATGAGGTGCACGTGGCAGTCGACCCCGCCCGCGGTGAGGATCTTCCCGTTGCCGGCCAGCACCTCCGTCGACGGGCCGATCACCAGCGCCGGGTCCACCCCGTTCATCGTGTCCGGGTTGCCCGCCTTGCCGATGCCGACGATCCGGCCGTCGCGCACCCCGACGTCGGCCTTCACCACACCCCAGTGGTCGAGGATCACGGCGCCGGTGATGACCAGGTCCGGCGCGCCCTCGGCCCGGGTGGCCATGCCCTGGCCCATCGACTCGCGGATCACCTTGCCGCCGCCGAAGAGCACTTCGTCGCCCGAGCCGTCCGGGCCCATCGACCGGTCTTCGGTCACCTCGATCAGCAAGTCGGTGTCGGCGAGCCGGATCCGGTCGCCGGTGGTCGGCCCGAACAACTCGGCATAACGGGCGCGGTCGATCTGCGGCATCGGCTAGAACTCCCCAGCGTGTTCGGAGCGTAGTCCCGGCACCCGCCGGGCCCCGTGGAGCGGAACCAGGTCCACTTCGCGCTCGACGCCCGGTTCGAAGCGCACGGACGTGCCGGCGGGGACGTCGAGCCGGTGCCCGCGCGCGGCGTCGCGGTCGAACTCCAGCCCGGGGTTCACCGCCGCGAAATGGTAGTGCGAACCGACCTGCACGGGCCGGTCGCCGAGGTTGCGCACGATCAGCCGGACCCGCACGCGTCCGGGGTTCAGCTCCACCGGCTCGTCGCCGGGAATGATCTCGCCTGGCCGCACTCGCACGCCTCCTAGACGATCGGGTCGTGCACGGTGACGAGCTTCGTGCCGTCCGGGAAAGTGGCTTCCACCTGCACGGAGTCGACCATCTCCGGCACCCCGCCGAGCACCTGCGCGCGGCCGAGCACCGTGCGCCCGCTCGTCACCAGCTCGCTGACCGTGCGCCCGTCGCGGGCGCCTTCGAGCACGTGGTCGGTGATCAGCGCGACGGCCTCGGGGTAATTGAGCAGCACACCACGGTCCAGCCGCCGGCGGGCCACGTCGGCCGCGACGTGGACCAGCAGCTTGTCGCGTTCCTGGGGGCTGAGGTGCATGGGCTAGGTCTATCACCGCGCGGGTGCGCGCGCCCGTTCCCGAAACACAGGATTTACCTTCGGTACACCGGCCGTCCGCCGCCGCGGTCACAGCCCGTTGCCGGAGAACTTGCTGCAAGTGAGCTGCCTGGACTGAATCGTTCTCGTAATCGTGACCGAAACCACCACATCTTTCATTGCCCGGGGGCCCGCGGAGGGGCAAGGTTTGTCCAACCGTGCGATGAGGCGCGCCAACGCCAGCGTGTATCCCGTCCGCGCGAGTACGACCAAGCCGGGGAAATGCGCATCGAAAGGTTTTGCGAGAGTGACAACCTCCACTATCAGCAAGACGGGTTCCGACCAAGCCGACGACGGGTTCCGACCGGGCCTTGAAGGCGTGGTCGCTTTCCGAACCGAAATCGCCGAACCCGACCGGGACGGCGGGGCGCTGCGGTATCGCGGCGTCGACATCGAGGACCTCGCCGGCAAGGTGACCTTCGGTGACGTATGGGCCCTTCTGGTCGACGGCCGCTTCGGCCACAGCCTCCCGCCGGCCGAGCCGTTCCCGCTGCCGGTGCACACCGGTGACGTGCGCGTGGACGTCCAGTCCGCGCTCGCCATGCTGGCGCCGATCTGGGGTTACCGGCCGCTGCTCGACATCAGCGACGAGGAGGCCCGCGAGCAGCTCGCGCGCGCTTCCGTGATGGCGCTGTCCTACGTCGCCCAGTCCGCGCGCGGAATCAGCCAGCCGGCCGTCCCGCAGGCGCGGGTCGACGAAGCCGCGTCCATCACCGAGCGCTTCATGGTCCGCTGGCGCGGCGAGCCGGACCCGGACCACGTCCGCGCGCTGGACGCCTACTGGGTTTCCGCGGCCGAGCACGGCCTCAACGCCTCCACCTTCACCGCCCGCGTGATCGCCTCGACCGGCGCCGACGTCGCGGCCGCGATGTCGGGCGCGATCGGCGCGATGTCGGGACCGCTGCACGGCGGCGCCCCCGCGCGCGTGCTGCCGATGATCGAAGAGGTCGAGCGCACCGATGACGCGCGCGGCCTGGTCAAGGGCATCCTCGACCGCAAGGAACGGCTGATGGGCTTCGGGCACCGCGTGTACCGCGCGGAGGACCCGCGCGCCCGCGTGCTTCGCCGTACCTGCAAGGAACTCGGCGCGGAGCGCTACGAGGTGGCGGCTGCGCTGGAGCAGGCGGCCCTGGCCGAGCTGCGCGAGCGGCGCCCGGATCACCCCATCGAGACCAACGTGGAGTTCTGGGCCGCGGTGATCCTGGACTTCGCCAAGGTGCCGCCGCACATGATGCCGGCGATGTTCTCCTCCGCCCGCACCGCGGGCTGGGCCGCGCACATCCTGGAGCAGAAGCGGACCGGGCGGCTCGTGCGCCCGTCGGCGAAGTACGTCGGCCCCGAGCCGCGTAAGCCCGAGGACGTCGAGGGCTGGGAAAGCGTCACCAAGCACTGACACCCGTTGAGCCGTTAAGGCCTCCTTACCCGCGTTCCACGCGGGTAAGGAGGCCTTAACGGCGTCCAGGGTCCCCCTGAAGGCCACCATGAGGGACCTCTATGCCCTCATGGTGGCCTTCAGGGCATCAACGCGTCAGGGCAGCGGGCACGCTGGGGTCGTGGGCCGCGGTCGCCGACAGCATCGCGGTGAGCTGGTCGACGAGCCAGCCGTCGAGCGATTCCCGCGGCACCGTGCGTTCCTGCAGCCAGGAAAGCAACGCGCCTTCGACGACCGCCGTCCAGCAGCGCAGGGTCAGCAGCAGCAACGGGGACGGCTCGGTGATGACGAGCGCGTCCAGGATCAGCTCCACCGCGCGGTTGCGGACCTCGTCGATCGCCGCGTCGGTCTCGGACGTCGCGATCACGGAACCGCTGCGCAGCAACGCGACGTAGCCCGCGCGGTAGTGGTCGGCGACGTCGACCAGCCCGCGCACGGCGGCGCGCAGCCGCTCCGGCGGTGACCCCTCCTCCAGGCCGGCGAGACCGTCGACGAGGCCGACGGTCACCGTCCGCAGCGCCTCGACCTGCAGCTCGCGCAGGCTGGAGAAGTACCGGTAGAACAGCGGCCGCGACACCATGGCGCGCGCGATGATGTCGTCCACCGTCACCAGCTCCGGCGCGCGACTGCCGAACAGGTCCAGCGCCGCGGCGATCAGCTCGTCGCGCCGGGCCTCACGCGACATCCGGCGCGGCCGGCTCACGGGGTCATGTCCAGCTTCGCCGCCGCGCGCAGCAGACCCGGCGTCAGGCGCGAAAGCACCAGCGCCGCTTTGGCTTCCGGAGTGGACGGCTGGATCGCGACGTCCTTCTCCACCGCGCGCAGGATGTCGCGCGCGACCTTCTCCGGCCCGAACCCGCGCCGCGCGTAGAGCTTCGTGGACGCCTTCTGCCGCCGGCTCTCCTCGGCGGCGTCGACCCCGACGAACCGCGTGGTGTTGGTGATGTTCGTCTGCACCAGCCCCGGGCAGACGGCGGTGACGCCGATGCCGTCGGCGGCCAGCTCGGCGCGCAGCCCGACGCTCAGCGTGAGCACCGCGGCCTTCGTCGTGCCGTACGCGGTGAGGATCTTCGACGGCAGGTACGCGGCGGCCGAGGCGAGGTTGACGATCTGGCCGCCCTCCGCGCGTTCCTTCAGCATCGGCGCGAAGGCGCGGCAGCCGTGGATCACGCCCCACAGGTTGACGTCGATCACCTTCTCCCAGTCCGCCAGCGAGGTGTCGAGGAACGGCCCGGACATGCCGATGCCCGCGTTGTTCACCACGATGTCCGGCACGCCGAACTCCGTGCGCACCTGCTCGGCGAAGCGCGTGACGGCCTCGCCGTCCGAAGAGTCCACTGTGTACTCACCAGCGGTGACACCGCGCTCCCGCAGCAGCTTCGCCGTTTCCAGTGCGGCGGCGGAGTTGATGTCGGTGACCACCACGTCCGCCCCCTCGTCGGCGAACGCCAGCGCGGTGGCGCGGCCGATACCGCTGCCCGCGCCGGTGACCACGACCAGTTTGTGCGCGAACCGGCCGCGTTTCTCCCCGACGCGCGCCCGCTTCAGCGCGCGGGACTCGTCGCCGCCCTCGGCGTACTCGATCAGCTCAGCCGCCGCGCCGGCGATCACGTCCGGCCGGCTGCGCGTGACCCAGTGCGAGCCGGTGATCCGCCGCACCCGCAGGTCCGGCGCCCAGCGCTCGACCTCCGTCTGCAGCGGCGTGGTGACGTACGCGTCGCCGGACGGGGCGAGCACCTGCACCGGGACTTCCGCGGCCCGCGGGACCGGGCGGGTCAGCCTCGTCATCATGTTGGCGCGGTAGAGCTTCAGCCCGTGGATGCCGTCGAGCGTCGACGGCGGGGCCTCGGCCGGCTCGAGCCTGCCGATCATCGCCCGCATGAAACCGGTGCGCCACAACAGCTCCGGCACCACCGGGAGCTGGAAGAACAGGATGTAGCCGGAGTGCAGGAACTGGCGCACGGCATGTCCGAGCCGCTTCGGCGACGGCCGGCTCAGCTGCGCGCGGAACCACGCGCCGGCGTGGTCGAGGCTCGGGCCGGAGATCGAGGTGAACGACGCGATGCGGCCGCGCAGCTCGTCGCCGGTGACCGCGTGCCAGGTCTGGATCGAGCCCCAGTCGTGCGCGAGCAGGTGCACCTTGCCGGTCGGCTGCACCGCGTCGACCACGGCGGCGAGGTCCGAGGCGAGCTGGTCGAGGCGATAGGCGGCGCGGCTGCGGGGCTTGTCGGACTCGCCCGCGCCGCGCACGTCGTAGACCACGACGCGGTGGCGGCGGCCCAGCTCGGCGGCCACTCCGTCCCACATCGAGCCGTTGTCCGGATAGCCGTGCACGAGCACGACCGTGGGCCCGTCCGCGGCACCGGTCACGCGGACCGAGAGGCGGACACCGTCACTGGCGGTCACCTGCTTGTGAGACATTCTGTCATGTTAGACAACTTGTCAACAACGTGGTTCACCTCAGTGGCGGTTCCGCTTCGGCGGGTGTTCATGAGTCGGCGGGTTTTTCCTGTTCATGACGGTGTTTTCGCTGGTTCCACGGGAAACCATGACACTGTTGTCCACCGTTCGGTGGACAGCCGGATTCCACTGGCCGGACGTCCCGCGGCACCGATCCGTGACCGCAGACTCAAACCATGACCACAGCAGTGAGAGTGCGCGGACTGCGCAAGGAGTACCCGGGGCACCTCGCCGTGGCCGGGCTCGACCTGGACATCCACCAGGGCGAGGTGTTCGCGCTCCTCGGACCGAACGGCGCGGGCAAGACGACCACCGTCGAGATCCTGGAGGGGCACCGGCAGCGCACGGCAGGCGAGGCCGACGTGCTCGGCGAGGACCCGGGCAAGGCCGGCCGCGCGTGGCGGTCGCGGATCGGCATCGTGCTGCAGACGGCGACCGACGCCGCCGAGCTGAGCGTGGTGGAAACCGTGCGGCACTTCGCGAAGTACTACCCGAACCCGCGGGACGCGGAGGAGGTGATCGAGAAGGTCGGCCTCACCGAAAAGGCGGGGGCCCGCGTGAAGTCGCTGTCCGGCGGGCAACGGCGGCGCGTGGACGTCGCGCTCGGCATCATCGGCCGTCCCGAACTGCTGTTCCTGGACGAGCCGACGACCGGCTTCGACCCCGAGGCCCGGCGCCAGTTCTGGGCGCTGATCAACAACCTGGCGGGTGAGGGCACCACCATCCTGCTCACCACGCACTACCTCGACGAGGTCGAGGCGCTCGCCGACCGGCTCGTGGTGATCGCGCGGGGCGAGATCGTCGCGGACGGGACCCCGGAGACGCTCGGGGGCCGCGGCCACGCCGAGGCCACCGTGCGGTGGACCGACGAACGCGGGGAGCACGTGGAGCGCACCGCGTTCCCGACCAAGGTCGTCAACGAGCTGTCCGGCGGGAGCAGGGAGCTCGCCGGCCTGACCGTGACGCGGCCGAGCCTGGAGGACGTTTACCTGAACCTGATCGGAGAGAAGTTGTGACCGCCACCCTCGCCCTGCCGGGCACGTTCGGCCTCGGGCTCGCCCGCGGCGGCGCCGAGCTGCGCCAGTTCTTCCGCAACAAGGAGCAGGTGGTCTTCACCTTCTCGCTGCCCGCCGTGCTGATGATCCTGCTCGGGTCCATTCTGGACGGTCCGACCGGGCAGCCCGGCGTCTCGGCGGGGCAGCTGCTCGCGGCCGGGATGATCGGCTCGGGCATCGTGTCGACGTCGTTCAACAGCGTCGGCATCGGCATGGCGGCCGACCGCGAGATGGGCGCGCTGAAGCGGCTGCACGGCACGCCGATGCCGCCGGCGTCGTACTTCATCGGCAAGATGATCATGGTGGCCGTCACGAGCGTGGCGCAGACGGTGCTGATGGCGGCGGTCGCGATGCTGCTGTTCGGCCTGCAGCTGCCGAGCGACCCGGTCAAGTGGCTGACGCTGGTGTGGGTGCTGCTGCTGGGGATCGTCTCGTGCACGCTGCTGGGCATCTCGATCAGCTCGCTCACCCGCACGGCGACCGGTACGGTGGCCGTGGTGCAGCTGGTGTACCTGGTGCTGCAGTTCATTTCCGGGGTGTTCGTCACGCCCATCACCCACCTGCCGAAGATCATGGTGGACATCGCGTCGTTCTTCCCGCTCAAATGGATCTGCCAGGGCTTCCGCTCGGTGTTCCTGCCGGCGGACGCCGCGACGCAGGAGATGGCGGGGTCGTGGGAACTTCCGATGGTGGCGCTGGTGCTGGTGGCGTGGTGCGTGGCCGGGCTGGTGCTGGCGAGGCTGACCTTCCGGTGGACGAACGAAAAGCCGTGACCGACGCCTGGCAGCGCTCGTACTGGTTCTGGGAGGTGCTGTTCGCGGTCGCCTACGTGACGACCGCGTTCCTCGTGCTGTTCGACAACGACTCCGCGACCGGGCCGAAGGTCGTCGCGGAGATCGCGCTCGCCGTACTCGCCCTCTCCTACCTGGTGGCCGGGCGGCGGGTCGTGCGGACCGGCAAGGACAACAGCCTCGCGTCCTGGGTCTACACCGGTGTGCTGGTCGCCTCGCTCAGCACGGCGATGCTCGCCGACACCACCTCCAGCTTCGCGCTGTTCATGGCGTGCCCGCTGCTGTTCATGCTGCTGAACGTCCGCCCGGCCGCGGCGGTGACCACGCTGCTCATCCTGATGGAGCCGGTCGCGGTGGTGGCGACCGGCGGCTGGGGCAACCCGAGCCTCGCGATCCTGCTGCCGATGACCGCGCTCCTGATCGTGTTCAGCGTGCTGGCCGGGAAGTTCACCACCGACATCATCAAGGAGAGCACCGCGCGGGCCGAGCTGATCCGGCAACTGGAGGACAGCCAGGCCGAGGTCTCCCGGCTCTCGCGCGAGGCAGGCACCGCGGCCGAGCGGGAGCGGCTGGCGCGGGAGATCCACGACACGCTGGCGCAGGGCTTCACCAGTATCGTCACGCTGGCCCAGGCCATCGAGTCCGAATTGGACACGGACCCGGACGCGGTGCGCCGTCACCTCGCGCTCGCCGCCCGCACCGCGCGGGAGAACCTCGCGGAGGCGCGCGCGATGGTGGCCGCGCTGGCACCGTCCGAACTGGCCTCCGGCTCGCTTCAGGAAGCGTTGCGACGTCAGGCCTCCCGGCTGGCGGACGAGACCGCGATGGACGTCAAGTGCGAAGTGGACAGTTCGCTGCCGGTGCTCGCGACGGCGCTCGAGGTGGTGTTGCTGCGCGGCGCACAGGAGGCGCTGACCAACGTCCGCAAGCACGCGGCGGCCACCACCGTGCTGATTCGTCTGTCCGCTGTGGACTCCAGCGTACGGTTGCTGGTGCGCGACAACGGCGCGGGCTTCTCCCCCGCCGAGCCCACGGACGGCTTCGGCCTGCGGGGGATGCGCTCGCGCGTCGAGCAGGTGGGCGGGCGGCTGACCGTGCGCAGCGGCCGCGGCGACGGGACCGAACTGGAGCTGGAGGTGCCCGCGTGATCACGATCATGCTGGTGGACGACCATCCCGTGGTGCGCGAAGGCCTGCGCGGCATGCTCGAGGCCGAGGCCGACCTCACCGTGGTCGGGGAGGCGGGCTCGGGCGCCGAGGCCGTGGCGCTGGACCGCGTGGCGCGGCCGGACGTGGTGCTGATGGACCTGCGCATGCCGGGCCTCGACGGCGTCGGCGCGATCCGCGAGATCCTCAAGGAAACCCCGGCGCGGCGGATCGTCGTGCTCACCACGTACGAGACGGACGCCGACATCCTGCGCGCGGTCGAGGCCGGCGCGGCGGGCTACCTGCTGAAGGACGCGTCCCGCGCGGAGCTGGCGGGCGCGATCCGGGCCGCGGCGCGCGGGGAGACCGTGCTGGCGCCGTCGGTGGCCGGGAAACTGGTGAACCGCGTCCGGAACCCGCCGCCCGCCTCGCCGCTGTCCGCCCGCGAGGTCGAGGTGCTGCGGCTGGTCGCGAAGGGACACACGAACGCCGACATCGGCCGCGCGCTGCACATCGGCGAGGCGACCGTGAAGACGCACTTACTGCGCGTGTTCGGGAAACTCGGCGTTTCGGACCGCACCGCGGCGGTCACCACGGCTTTGGACCGCCATCTGCTCGGCTGAGGAAGGCGGCCAGGCAGAATGGCCGTCATGCTCGACTCCACCGAACTCGCCCTGTACCGCCGGCTCGCCCGTGAGCAGGCGGTGTGCCGTGCCCCGTCGCTGGTCGCCGCCGTGGTGCGCGACGGGAAGGTCGTCTGGTCGGGCGCCCGCGGCCGGGTCGGCGACGCCCGCCCGGACGACAACACCCAGTACCGGCTCGGCTCGATCACCAAGACCATGGTCGCCACCGCCGTCCTGCGGCTGCGTGACGAGGGCCGGCTCGACCTGACCGACCAGCTGGAGAAGCACGTCCCCGGGACGGCGTTCGGCGCGACGACGATCGCGCAACTGCTGTCGCACACCTCGGGCCTGACCTCGGAGTCGCCGGGCCAGTGGTGGGAGCGCGCGCCGGGCGGCGACTGGGCCACACTGGTGGCGAGCCTCGACACCGGCGCGACGAAGCTGCGTCCCGGCTTCAAGTTCCACTACTCGAACGTCGGCTTCGGCGTGCTCGGCGAGCTCGTCGCGCGCCACCGCGGCCGGCCGTGGCTCGAGGTGGTCAACGACGAAATCCTGACGCCGCTGGGCATGACGCGCACCGCCCCGCACCCGCAAGCCCCGCACGCCGACGGCTTCGCCGTGCACCCGTTCGCGGACGTGCTGCACCGCGAGCCCGCACCGGACGCCGGCGCCATGGCGCCGGCCGGCCAGCTGTGGTCCACGGTCACCGACCTCGGCCGCTGGACGGCGTTCCTCGGCGGCCACACCGGCGGTGTGCTGAGCGAGGACACCGTCGCCGAGATGCGCACGATGAACACCGTCGACGACACCGAGGTGTGGACGACCGGCTTCGGCCTCGGCCTGATGGTGGTGCGCTACCAGGGCCGGCACCTGGCCGGCCACACCGGCTCGATGCCGGGCTTCCTGGCGACGACGCTGGTGGACGCGAACACCGGCACCGGCGCGCTGTGCCTGACGAACACCACCGCGGGCGTCGGGATCGTCCAGCTCTCGCTGGACCTGCTGACGACGGCGGACGAGCTGGAGCCGGCCCTGCCGGACGAGTGGCAGCCGTCCACTGTGGACCCGGCCCTGCTGGCGCTGACCGGGCTGTGGCACTGGGGCCCGACGCCGTACACCCTGCGGGTGCTGGGCGACGGGATGATCGCGCTGGAGCCGATCGGCGGATCCGGCCGCGCGTCCCGGTTCCGGCCCACCGGCCCGGACACCTGGCTGGGGCTGGACGGCTACTACGCGGGCGAGACGCTGACCGTCGGGCGGACCGGCGACGGCGTGGCGAACCACCTGAACCTGGCCACGTTCATCTTCACCCGGACCCCCTACGACCCGTCGGCCCCGGTGCCCGGCGGCGTCGACGAGGCCGGCTGGCGCTGACGGCGCTCGAAGAAGTCCGCACGCGCGAAGACGCCGCTCCCCGGCAGGCCGAGGCACACCGGACCCGGCCGGGGCTCGCCGAAGACCCACGCCCGGCGATGCGCCAGCAGTTCGGCGGCGATCTCCGGCGGGCAGGCCCTGATGTCCAGGCGCGCGGGACGGCCGGGCCCCAGCACCGCCCAGGCCCGGACCTCGACGTCGGGCCAGACGTGGTCGTCGACGAGCCGGACCTCGATCGGGGTCAGCGGCCCTTCGACGGTCCCGCGGTGCTCGTCACGCACCTCCGACGCCCAGACGGCGGCAGTCACCGCCACGATGAGCGCCGGGATCAGCAGCGTCCACGTCCACCCGGACCACACGAACCCGCCGACCGGCACGGCCACGACCGCCGCCACGGCGAGCGCCACTACCGGAATCCGCAGCCGGTGACGCCACGCCAGCCCGGGCAGTGAGTTCCACCAGCGGAGGAACCGGCGGCCGGGCACCGCACCGGCCGGGTCCGTCGTGAGGAGCCCGGCGGCGATGAACGCACCGAACTCGGCGGTGACCCGGCCGCCCTTATCGCTGAATCCTTTGCGGCTGGGCCTTTTACTGCTGAGCCACAGCTTTCCGGTCCGCACGACCGCGAGGGCGAGCGGACCGGGGCAGCGCGGCAGTGTCAGATAACCGGTCCGGCCATCCGTCCATGTGACCGTGGCCAGTACCGGTGCGACCGTGCCCCGCCAGTCCCACTGGCTGGTGTCCCCGTCGACCCGCGCGGCCACGGCGATCCCCCGCGGAGACTCGGACGGGACGACCTCGGACAGCGCACCCGGCAGTGCCGGATCGAGCGGTGCCGGATCGAGCGGTGCGGGGCCGAGCGTTCCGCCATAGGGCCCCACTTCCCGAGGCCGCCGGAACGCGAACAGCAGCCACCCCACCGAACCCAGCAGGAACCCGGCGGCCACCACCCAGACGAACACCGCGGCCCCCACCTCCCCGGGCTCCGGCGGCTCGTTCACCGTCCCGAATACGACGGCCGCCACCGCGCCCAAGGCCGCCAGCACCAGACAGCCGCGCCCCACCGGACGGGGCCGCAAACGCTTGCGCCCGCCGGAATCCCCGGGTTCCCTCGGCCCCCAGGTCAGCCACCGAGGCAACCGCGGCACGAAAACCAGCACCAGCGTCACCGCGAAGCCCAGCGGCAGCCCGATCGCGGCCGTCGAATCCCAGCCCCGGTGGAGGTGCACGGCGACGTTCAGGGCGAAGAGCCCGAACCACCACCAGCGCGGCCGGAAGCGGTCGCTGTCCCGTTCGCCGGGATCGTGCCGGAAGGGCTGTCTGCTCACGGTTCCACATGTCGGACACCGGCCCACCGCCGTTAGCAGGCGCGTCCCGACCTGAGAGACTGCCCACATGACCGACGCAGCGGAGTTGAGCATCCCTGACGACCTCAAGCCGGCCGACGGCCGCTTCGGCTGCGGACCCTCGAAGGTCCGCTCCGAGCAGCTCGCCAAGCTGGCGGAGTCCGGTTCCACCTACCTCGGCACGTCGCACCGCCAGAAGCCGGTGAAGTCACTGGTCGGCCGGGTGCGCGCGGGGCTGTCCGAGCTGTTCTCCCTGCCCGAGGGCTACGAAGTCATCCTGGGCAACGGCGGCACCACCGCGTTCTGGGACGCCGCCGCGTTCGGGCTGGTCCGCGAGCGCGCCCAGCACTTCACCTACGGCGAGTTCTCCTCGAAGTTCGCCACCGTGACCAACGGGGCGCCGTTCCTGGCCGACTCGATCGTCGTCAAGGCGGACGCCGGCAGCGCGCCCGAGATCGCCTACCAGTCCGGCGCCGACCTGGTCGGCTGGGCGCACAACGAGACCTCGACCGGCGTCGCGGTGCCGGTCCGCCGCCCGGAGGGCAGTGACGGCGCGCTGGTCGCGATCGACGCCACCTCCGGCGCCGGCGGCCTGCCGGTCAAGGCCGAGGACTTCGACGTCTACTACTTCGCCCCGCAAAAGTCGTTCGCCTCCGACGGCGGCCTGTGGATCGCGCTGGCCTCGCCCGCCGCGGTCGAGCGCATCGGCGAGATCGGCGGCGGCGACCGCTGGATCCCGGAGTTCCTGTCGCTCACCACCGCGCTGGACAACTCGCGCAAGGACCAGACCTACAACACCCCCGCCGTCGCCACGCTGTTCCTGCTCGCCGAGCAGATCGAGTGGATGAACGGCCAGGGCGGCCTGGCCTGGACCACCGCGCGGACCAAGGAATCCTCGACCCGGCTGTACGAGTGGGCCGAGAAGACCTCGTACACCACGCCGTTCGTCCAGGACCCGAACCTGCGCTCGCAGGTCGTCGGCACCGTCGACTTCAGCGACGAGGTGGACGCCGCCGCGGTGGCCAAGGCGTTGCGCGCCAACGGAATCGTCGACACCGAGCCGTACCGCAAGCTCGGCCGCAACCAGCTGCGCGTCGGCCTGTTCCCGGCGATCGACCCGGACGACATCACCAAGCTGACCCAGAGCATCGAGTACGTCGTCGAGCGCCTGGGCTGACCCCGCTCCCGGGCAAAGCCGTTAAGGCCTCCTTACCCGCGTTGGACGCGGGTAAGGAGGCCTTAACGGACTTCAGGGCCCCTTCCCCCCGGCGGAAGGGGCCCCTCGCCGGCTCAGGCCAGCGCCTGGGTGGGCGGCAGCCGGGCCGCGCGGGCGGCCGGGTAGGCCCCGGCGACCGCCCCGACCAGCGCGGCCACCCCGACCCCGCCGGCCAGCGCGAGCGGCGGCAGGATCGCCGGCCAGCCCTGGCTCAGCGCGTATCCCGCGGTCACCAGCACCCCCACCAGCACGCCGACCAGCCCGCCGAGCCCGGACAGCAGCACCGATTCGGCGAGGAACTGCCCGCGCACCTGACGGCGGGTCGCGCCGAGCGCTCGTCTCAGGCCGATCTCGCGACGCCGTTCGAGCACCGAGATCACCATCGTGTTCGCCACCCCGACGCCACCGACCAGCAGGGCGACCCCGCCAAGGCCGAGGAACAGCGCGCTGTAGCTGTTGTCGGTGATCTGCTGCGCCTCGAGCGCCTCGGACGGACGGCGGACGTTGACCTGGTCGGGCGAGGCCGGGTTGAGCGTCGCGCCCAGCACGCTGCGCACACTGTCCACTTGGGACTCGTCGGCGCGGGCGTACACGGTGCTGGCGTGGCCGTCGAAGCCCAGCAACGCCTTCGCGACGTCCCAGCCCACCAGCACGGAGCGCTCCACCTCCGGGGCCAGCGGCATCGGGCCGAGGATGCCGGCCACGGTGAACCAGTGACCGCCGAGCCACACCTGCGGCGGCCTCGCCGGGTCGATGTGGTCGATCCCGAGGCGCGCGGCGGCCTCCGAGCCGAGCACCGTCACCGGGAACTTCTGGTTCGCCGCGTTCAGGAACGAGCCGGCGCGGACCTGGCCGCCCAGCACGCCGAGCAGGTCCGGCGTCGCCGCGTACACGGACAGGCCGGACGTCTCCTCGGCCGGGATGCGGTCGCTGCGCCGGACGGACTGCGACGTCAGCCCGAGCCCCGAAGCGGCGGTCACCGGGCCGATCCGCTTCGCCATGGCCACGGCCTCGTTCGGCAGCTTCGCGTCCTTGCCGAATAGCGTCTGGCCCGGGGCCGCGACCAGCAGGTTGGTGCCCAGCGCGGCCAGCCGGTCGTGCAGGGCCTGCGCGCTCGACGCCGGGATCGCCAGCACGGCGACCATCGCGGCGACGCCGATCGCGATGCCGAGCGCGGAGAGCACGGCACGAACCGGGCGGGTCCGCATCCCGTGCGCGCCAAGCGTCAGCACGTCACGCGGGCCGAGCCGGGCCGGGTCGGGCACCGGCGGCGGGGCGACGGTGATCATCGGACCACCAGCCCGGTCTCCGAGCCCGTGTCGAGGCGCAGGACGCCGTCGAGCAGCTCGATCCGCCGGGGCAGCCCGGCCGCGATCTCGCGGTCGTGGGTGATCACGACGATCGTCGTGCCGTCCGCGCTCAGCTCCGCCAGCAGGCCGAGCACCGCCGCGCCCGTGCCGGTGTCGAGGTTCCCGGTCGGCTCGTCGGCGAGCAGGATCGACGGCCCGTTCACCACGGCCCGCGCGATCGCCACCCGCTGCCGCTCCCCGCCGGACAGCTCGCCCGGCCGGTGCCACGCGCGGTGCCCGAGCCCGACCCGTTCCAGCGCGGCCAGTGCCCGGTGCCGCCGGTCCCGCCGCGAGACCCCGGCGTACAGCAGCCCGGTGCAGACGTTGTCGACCGCGCTGAGCCCGTCGTCGAGGAAGAACTGCTGGAACACGAATCCGATCCAGCGCGACCGCAGCGCGGCGAGCTTCCGGTCGGGCAGCGTGGCGACATCGTGGCCACGCAGCTCGACCCGGCCCGCCGTCGGCCGGTCGAGCGTGCCCATGAGCTGCAGCAGGGTCGACTTCCCCGAGCCGGACGGGCCGACGATCGCCGCCAGCTCGCCCTCCTCGAGCGAAAGCGAGACGTCGCGCAGCGCGGCCACCCCGCCCGGGTAGGTGCGCGAAACCCCGTGCGCGGCGAGAACCGGCGTCACGAGGTCGTCACCACCCGCACGCCCGGGGCGAGCCCGGCGCCGGAGACCTCGACCAGGCCACCGCTGAACATCCCGGTCTTGACCGCGACCAGGTGCCGCTTCCCGTGGTCGTCGACCTCGACGGCGTAACCGCCCTCGGCGAGCGCGACCAGCGCGCCGACCGGGACCGCGAGGACGCCCTTGTGCACGTCCTTCGTGAACCGGACGGTCACCGGCGAGGAGTCGAGCGAGCCCGCCGCCTTCGGGTCGTCGAGGGCCACGGTGACGGTGATCGTCAGCGTGCCGTTGGGCTGGCCCGTGGCGTCCTTGCCCGGCTCGGCGGTGTGCCCGACGTCGGCGACCGTGCCCGTGGTCGCGGTGCCGTTGACGGTCAGGCCGACCTTCGCCCCGACCTGCGCGAGCGCCTGCTTGGCGGCGTCGAGTTTGACCGACACCGACCGTCCGGTGGCGGTCGCCTTGAGCACCTCGCCCGCGGCGGGCCCGCCGAGCTGGCCGGTGACGGCGGAGACGCGGATCTCGCCGGCCGCCAGCACGACGTCGCCCTGGCCGAACGTGCCGGTCTGCTCGAGGCCCAGCGACTTCTGCCACTTCTTCACGGCCGACGCCGTGGCGGAGGTGAACTTCGTGTCCGGCGCGCCGAAGCCGCCGAAGCCCAGCGCCTGGAGGTTCTCTTCCAGCTCCTTGACGTCCGGTCCTTTGTCGACGCCGTCGGCCAGGTCCCGGTAGAACGGCAGGGTGCCGTAGAACAGCGGCACCGGCTTGGCGTCGACGCCGTAGACCGCTTTGCCCTGCGAGATGGTCGAGCCCGCCGCCGGCAACGAGGTGAGCGTGCCCGGCTTCCGGCCGGCGACGGAGGTTTCCGCCCCGTAGCCGAGCGTGCCGTCGGCCTCCTCCGCGTCGCTCAGGTCGGACTTGGTCACTGCGGCCGTCTCGACCTGCGGCGGGGCCGCGGCCGGGGCCGACGTGCCTTCGGCGACGCGCGTGAGGACCACCACCGAAGTCGTGCCCAGCACGACCACGGCCACGGCGACCACGACGAACCAGCGCGCCCGGCGCCGGCGTGGACGTTCCGGTCCGGTCACTTCGAGCCCTCCACCGGCGCGGCCGGCATCCCGGCGTCGCCGAAGCCGCAGGCCTTCATCGCGGCCTCCATCTTGGCTTCGTCCCCGCCCTGGGGCGCGGCGATCGCGCCACGGCCGTTCGGGGACGGGTCCGGCATGTCGACGCCGTGGTCGCGCATGCACTTCGCCTGCTTGCGCGCCTGGTCCAGCTCTTGCGGGCTGAGCGCCTTGGGCTGGCCGCCGTTGGGCAGGAACTGCTTGCAGGCGTCCTGCGCCTTGCTCATCTTGTCCGCGCCGCCCGCGCTGTCGCCGGGCACCGCCAGCGTTATGCCCATGCCGCCCGACCCCGGCTTCGGGTCCGGCATGTCGACCCCGTTGTCCCGCATGCACTTGGCGAACTGCAACATCTGCTTCTCCCGTTCCGGGTCCGCCTTGTCGTTGCCGCCCGCCGCGTCCTTCGCCGCCGATGTGCTCGGCGGGCTGGAGATCGACGCCACCTTGTCGTCCCCGCCGCCCCCGCCGCCGCAGCCGGCCAGCACCAGCGCCGCCAGCCCGGTCACCAGTGCCACCTTGTGTTTCCGCATCTCTCCTCCTCCTGCCGGCTGGTCCCGGCTCCGGCCTGAAGTTCTACGGATCGGGCGATTCCGCCGGGCTAAGCGAATCCGCTTATGCGCCCCTTATCCCCCGGCCGGGCAGACTGGGCCGGTGCGCGTACTGGTGGTGGAGGACGAGCGGCTGCTGGCCGACTCGATCGCCGAGGGACTTCGCCGGTTCGCGATGGCCGTCGACGTCTGTTACGACGGCGGGCAGGCGCTGGAGCGGGTCGGCGTGCACTCCTACGACGTGGTCGTGCTGGACCGCGACCTGCCCGTGGTGCACGGCGACCAGGTGTGTTCCGCCGTGCTGGCGGCCGGCGGCGAAGCGCGGGTGCTGATGCTGACCGCCGCCGCGGACGTCACCGACCGCGTCGCCGGGCTCGGCCTCGGCGCCGACGACTACCTGACCAAGCCGTTCGCGTTCGCCGAGCTGGTCGCCCGCATCCAGGCGCTGGGCCGCCGGGCGCGCCCCGCGCTGCCGCCGGTGCTGGAGCGCGGTGACGTCGTGCTCGACCTGCCCCGGCACCAGGCCGCCCGCGCGGGCCGGTTCCTGCCGCTGTCACCGAAGGAGTTCGCCGTGCTGGAAGTGCTGATGCGGGCCGAGGGCACGGTGGTGAGCGCCGAAGACCTGCTGGAGAAGGCGTGGGACGAGCACGCCGACCCGTTCACCAACGCCGTGCGGGTGGCGGTGATGACGCTGCGCCGCAAGCTCGGCGAGCCACCGGTGATCGAGACCGTGCCCGGCGCCGGCTACCGGTTCGGCTCGTGAGGCGCCCCCGGCTGTCGGTCCGCAACCGGCTCACCGCGCTGTACGGCGGCCTGTTCCTGCTCGCCGGGCTCGTGCTGCTGCTGATCAACTACGCGCTGGTGAACGGTTCGCTGCCGGACGCCAGCCAGTTCGCCTCGACGGCGGTCAAGGCGACGCAGGGCGATGCCGGCATGGCGATGCCCCTGCAGCCCACCTATCCGGTGAACGCGGAACCGGCGGAGACCGTCAACCTCGTGGCCGCCGCCAGGTCTGCGGTCACGGATTACCGCTCGGCCACGCTGTCCACGCTGCTCGTCGGGTCCGCGATCGCGCTGCTCGTCGCGGCCGCGCTGGCGGTGTTCTTCGGCTGGGTGATGGCGAGCCGCACGCTGCGGCCGCTGCACACGATCACCTCGACCGCGCGCAAGCTCGAGGTCGGCCGGCTCGACCGGCGGATCAATCTCGACGGCCCGGAGGACGAGCTGAAGGAGCTGGCCGACACGTTCGACGGCATGCTCGACCGGCTCGGCGAGTCCTTCGACAGCCAGAAACGCTTTGTCGCCAACGCCTCCCACGAGTTACGCACCCCGCTCGCCGTGCAGCGGACGCTGATCGAGGTGGCGCTGGCCGACCCGGAGGCCGGGCCCGAGCTGCGCAAGCTCGGCGAGCACCTGCTGCTGACCAACGAGCGCAGCGAGCGCATGATCGAGGGCCTGCTGGTGCTGGCGCGCAGCGACCGCGGGCTGACCTCGCGCTCACCGGTGCGGCTGGACAAGGTGGTCCGCCTCGTCCTCACCGCCACCGCCGCCCAGGCGGAGGAGGCCGGGGTCGTCATCGAGCCGAACCTGCGGGCGCGGACCGTCGCCGGCGACCCGGTGCTGCTCGAACGGCTGGTGACGAACCTCGTGGTCAACGCGATCACGTACAACACCCGCGGCGGCTGGGTGCACGTCGAGATCAGCGGCGAGCCGGCGCTGACCGTACGGAACTCGGGCCCGGTGGTGCCCGCGGACGCGGCGGCCACCGTGTTCGAGCCGTTCCGCCGGCTCGCCGGCGAGCGGACCGGCAACTCGCGCAACGCCGGGCTGGGGCTGTCGATCGTCCGGTCGGTCGCCGAGGCCCACGACGGTGAGGCGTCGGCGCGGCCGGGGCCGCGTGGCGGGCTCGTGGTCGAGATCCGCCTGCCGCCCAGCGGGTATTCCACTCATTCGTGACAGAACGTGGTCGGCGTGTCACGCGATCCGCCGGCCGGGTCAGGCTGAGAAGATGACGAAGATCAATTTGAAAAGAGAGCAAGCGGGTGAAGCATCGGCGCGCCTCGCACGTCAAGTCGACGCGCCGTTCTAACGTAAGCACCCACAAAGGTGAAGATCGGGGAGGCGAGAAATGCGGGCGCTACGGGTGATCGGGCTGCACGAGGACGGTAAGTCCATCGTGCTCGAAGACCCGGCGAGCCGTACGCGCTTCCTGCTCCCGGCCGATGAGAGACTGCGCGCGGCGGCGAGGGGTGACATCGCCCGGCTGGGCCAGATCGAAATCGAGTTGGAGAGCCAGATGCGGCCACGCGAGATCCAGGCGCGAATCCGCGCGGGAGAGTCCGTCGAGCAGGTGGCGGGCGGCTCCGGCGTTTCGGCGCAGCGCGTCGAGCGCTTCGCCTACCCCGTGCTGCTCGAGCGCTCCCGCACCGCGGAGCTGGCGCAGAGCGCGCACCCCGTCCGCGAGGACGGCCCCGACGTGCAGACGCTGGGCGAGGTGATCGCGTACGCGTTCGGCGTCCGCGGCCACGACTACACCCAGGCCAAGTGGGACTCCTGGCGCGGCGACGACGGCAAGTGGGTCGTCGTGCTGCGGTGGAAGGCCGGCCGTTCGGACAACCGCGCGCACTGGTCGTTCGCGCCCGGCGCGCACGGCGGCACCGTGCAGGCGCTGGACGAGAACGCCGAGGTCCTGCTCAACCCCAACGCCTACCGCGCCCCGCGCACGGTCCGCGCGCTGGAGCCGGCCCGCGACGCCGTGATCCAGCCGACGCTCGACTCTGCCGATGAGGTGCGCGCCATCGAGGCGCCCACCCGCCCGGAAGAGGACGAAGACGACGACACGCGCGAGATCCCGCGCGTTCCGCCGTCCGACGACGATTCGGACGGCAGCGGCGCGGAATCCGACGAGAACCCGCGCACGAAGGCCAAGAAGAACCATCCGATCGTGCCTTCGTGGGAGGACGTCCTGCTGGGCGTCCGCTCCCAGCGGGGCTGAACCCCCGCCGCTAACCCTCGACAAGCGCGGCCAGCGACTTCGGCGCGGCCAGCCGGTAGGCGTCGCGGACGATGTGGTCCACCTCGGCCCAGTCGACGTCCACGTCCAGCCGCACCCCGAGCCAGCCGTGGTGCCCCACGTACGGCGGCCGGAAGAACCGGCCCGGCTCGGTGCGCACGAGTTCCTCCTGCGCACCGGGCGGCGCCGGGCACCAGAACGCGAGCCGCCCGTCGTTGTGGTGGTGGTCGGCGAACCGGACGAACGACTTCTTCTCGCGGACGAACCACGCCGGCTCGCCGTGGCTGATCCGCTCGGAGGACTCGGGCAGCGCGAGGCAGAGTCGCCGGAGTTCGTCCACGGGGGCCATCGCGCCAGTATCGGCCGGGCCGCGGCCGATGGCCAGCGCTCAGAAGACTCAGCGTTCAGAAGACGATGACCAGCACGCCGACCCACGCCGCCACGAGGCCGACCCCCGCACCGAGCACCGCCCAGCGCAGGATCGGCAGGTTACGGCCCAGCCAGAGCGACGGCGCGATCCCGCCGGTCACCACGAGGGCCGCCAGCACGGCGAGCCACCCGCTGGTCTCGCGGGCCAGCGTGCCCGCCAGCGCGAGCATCGCGACCACCACCAGCACCGCGGCGAACGCGGACACGGTCAGCCCGGTGAACCACGGCGTCGGCTCGCGGCGGTGACGGGCGCGCCGCGGCTCACGCTCGCCGGGCGCCCGCGGAGGGGGGTCCACCACCGTCTCGACGCCCGACACCGGATCGACGAACCGCACCGGGGTCCCCATCACGGCAGCCAGCCGTCCGGCGAGCTGGCGGCCGCGCTGCGAAACCACCGAGCCCGCGACCTCCGCGTCCGGCCCGGTGCGCGACACCGCCGAAGCGACGCGCGCCCATTCGTGCAGCGCCTGCGCCAGGTCGGCGCCGATCGCGAGCCGGCGCGGGTCGACCTCACGCGCGTGCTCGCCGCCCGGACCGGCGAGCACCGCGCGCTCGCCGCGGATCCGCAGCTCCATAGTGTCCTTCCGCGCCGGCAGTCCTCAGCGTGTGTCACCTTAGTAGCGTCGGCGCCTACCGGAGACATCCGTCAAGGACTCCTTACCCGCGTGGCACGCGGGTAAGGCCTCCTTACCGGCGTGGCACGCGGTCAAGGAGGCCTTACCGGTTGTGGATGGCGGCCACCTCGTGGAACGCGACCGCGGCCGCGGTGGCGACGTTCAGCGAGTCGACGCCCGGCACCATCTCGATCCGCACGGCCAGATCGGCGGCCGCGATGGCCTCCGCCGACAGGCCCGGCCCTTCGGCGCCGAGCAGCAACGCGATGCGGCCCGGCGCCCGAGCGCGCAAACCTCGCAATGGCACCGAATCAGCCCGCGGGGTGAGCGCCGCGACGCGGAAATCGTTTTCCCGCAGCCGATCCAGCCCGCCGGGCCAGCTGTCGAACGTCGCGAACGGGACGCGCAGCACGTGCCCCATCGAAACGCGGACGCTTCGCCGGTACAGCGGGTCCGAGCAGCCGGGCGCCAGCAGCACCCCGTCGACACCGAGCGCGGCGGCATTGCGGAACAGCGCGCCGAGGTTCTCGTGGTCGCCGACGCCCTCCAGCACGGCGAGCACGCCGGCGCCCGCGATCACCTCGTCCACCGTCGGCGGCACCGGCCGATCGGCGACGGCCAGCACCCCGCGGTTGAGGTGGAAGCCGACGACTTCGGCCATCGTCTCCGCGGACGTCACATACGCCGGCGCGTCGACCCCTTCGAGCTCGTCTGCCAATTCGTGGAATCGCCGTTCCACGCCGAGCAATGCGCGCACGGGATAACGCGACGCGAGCATCCGCCCGACCACCACGGTCCCTTCGGCGATCACCAGGCCCCGGCCACCGGGACGGTCCGGGCGCCGGTCCGCTGTGGACAGGTCGCGGAAATCGTCGAGTCCCGGATTCGCCCGGTCGTCGGTGAAGATCAGTTCAGCCACTCGCACAGTCTGACATCCGCGCCCAACCCGCCCCGCTGGTCCGAACGACCGGCATTCCCTGGTACGAACGGGCGCTTTTTGCTGTGAGTTAACCCCCCATGACAGAGAGCACCAGTTTGGCCGCTAGCCCGTCATGGCGCTCTGTGCAACGGTGGGCGCCCTGGCAGTCCCCGCCCGGACACCTGCGGATCGCAGCCAAGGAGCACGGCACACATGGGTACGGATCTCTCGGCCGAACCGTCCGAGCAACTCGACCGCGGACGGTATCGCCGTAAGGTCCAGCGTTGTCTCGACACGTTGGCCCGCATGCTCACGGATGGAAGTTTTTCCTTCCCCCGCAAGAACATCGGGCTCGAAGTGGAGCTGAACCTGGTCGACGGCCGGCTGCGCCCGTCGATGACGAACACCGCCGTGCTGGAGGCGCTCGACGACCCGTCGTTCACCACCGAGCTGGGCCAGCACAACCTCGAGCTGAACGTGCCGCCGCGCCCGCTGGCCGGGGATTCGGCTCTGCAACTGGAAGATGACCTTCACGCATACCTGGGCAAAGCGGCGGCGAAGGCCACGGACACCGGCTCGACGCTGGCCATGATCGGGATCCTGCCCACCCTGCGCCAAGAGCACTTCGATCAAAAATGGCTCACCAACAAAACGCGTTACTCGTCACTCAACGACCAGATCTTCGCCGCGCGCGGCGAGCGGATCGCGCTTTCCATGGAGGGCGCGGCACTTCCGGGCGCGCAGCCGGAAAGGCTGCGAAGCTACGCGGAATCCATTCTTCCGGAAGCCGCGTGCACCTCGGTCCAGCTGCACCTCCAGGTGGCCCCGGAGGAATTCGCGGCGCACTGGAACGCCGCCCAGTGCCTGGCCGGCGTGCAGATCGCGCTCGCCGCGAATTCGCCGTTCCTGCTCGGCAAGGCGCTCTGGCACGAGACGCGCATCCCGCTGTTCCAGCAGGCCACCGACACCCGGCCGGAGGAGCTGAAGAACCAGGGCGTGCGCCCGCGCGTGTGGTTCGGCGAGCGGTGGATCACGTCGATCTTCGATCTGTTCGAGGAAAACGTCCGCTACTTCCCCGGGCTGCTGCCGGAGACCGACGTCGAGGACCCGATCGAAGCGCTGGAGGCGGGCCAGGCGCCGAAGCTCACCGAGCTGCGGATGCACAACGGCACCATCTGGCGCTGGAACCGTCCGGTGTACGACGTCGTCGACGGCCTGCCCCACCTCAGGGTCGAAAACCGAGTGCTGCCCGCCGGGCCGACCGTCGTTGACATCGTTGCCAATGCGGCGTTCTTCTACGGCGCGCAGCGGGCGCTCGCCGAGCAGGAGCGGCCGGTGTGGACGCAGATGTCGTTCCAGGCCGCGGAAGAAAACCTGTACGCGGGCGCGCGCAAGAGCTTCGACGCGCAGCTGTACTGGCCGGGCATCGGCTGGATCCCGCCGGACGAGCTGGCGTTGCGCGTGCTGCTGCCGCTGGCGCACGAGGGCCTGCGCCGCTCCGACGTCTCCGACGAAGCGCGGGTGAAGTACCTCGGCATCATCGAACGCCGGTGCCTGGCGCGGCGCAGCGGCTCGACCTGGCAGCGTGATTACGTGCAGCGCGCGCAGGACCGCGGCGACGACCGTGAGACGGCGCTGAACCGGATGCTGGGCCGCTACCTGGAGCTGTCCGCGACCGGCGAGCCCGTGCACACCTGGCCGCTCACCGACTGAGCGGGGCTGTCCCTTTCCCTTACAGTGGTGACACTGACCGGGGGTGAGACGGATGCCGAAGGTGCTCGGCGGCTCGATCGAGGCGCACCGGCGCGAGGTCCGCGCCCGGGTGTTCGACGTGCTGCGCGCGCAGCTCTACGAGCGCGGCTTCGACGCGATCACCCTGTCCGGCATCGCGGCGGAGGCCGGGCTCGGCCGCACCGCGCTGTACAACCACTTCCCGGACAAGGAAAGCCTGCTCGTCGCCTTCGTGGAGGACGAGGCCGCGCGGTACGTCACGCGGCTGCGCGAAGCCGTCGAGGCGCAGACCGACCCGGTCCTCCAGCTCGCCACGTTCGTCCGGCTGCAGCTGCGGGTGCTCGCCGAATACCACCTGCCGCCCGGCGGCGCGCTGGAGTCGGCGCTCGCGCCCTCGGCGTACCGGCGGATCAGCGCGCACGCCGACCCGATCACCGGGCAGCTGCGCACCGTGCTGCTCGCGGGCGTCGACGCCGGGTGCTGGCCGGCCCAGGATGTGGACGTGGTCGTCCCGATGGTGACCGCCGCACTGGGCAGCCGCCAGGTGATCGACGTGCCCGCCGGCCAGCTGGACGGCGCGATCGAGGCCGCCGTCGGCTTCGTCCTGCGGGCGCTGGGGACGAGCGAAGTTCCGGATTCGCGGCCAATTTAGGGTAGCCTAAGCCGTCTTCGTGCCCTAGGCTCTTTCTGACAGGCTGTCAGATCGATCACTGGAGGCGTCTTCATGTCAGTGACCACGGACCTCGACACCCGGCCGTTCTCCGCGGCGCTGCGGGCCTCGACCAGGGTGCTGCACGATCGGGCCAACCACTCCGAGTACATGAACGCGCTGCTGGGCGGCGAGCTGTCGCTGGCCGGATACACCCAGCTGGCGGTCCAGTACTACTTCATCTACCAGGCGATCGAGCGGGCCAGCGACAAGATGGCCGGCGACGCCGTCGGCGGCGAGTTCGTGTTCGACGAGCTGCGCCGGGTGCCCTCGCTGGAGCTCGACCTCGCCCACCTCGTCGGCCCGGGCTGGCGGACCGAGATCCGCCCGCTCGCGAGCACGGAGGCGTACGCGGCGCGCATCGGCGAAGCGGCTTCGTGGGCAGGCGGCTACGTCGCGCACCACTACACGCGCTACCTCGGCGACATCGCCGGCGGCCAGATCATCCGGCGGCTGCTGGAGAAGAAGTTCGGCCTCGACGAAGCGGGCACGACCTTCTACCACTTCGACGCGATCGGCAGCGCGCCCGCGTTCCGCGACCGCTACCGCGCGAAGCTCGACACCGCGCCGTGGGGCGAAGACGAGCGCGCGCGGGTGATCAACGAGACAGCAACGGCGTTCGAGTGCAACGTCGCCGTCTTCGAGGAGCTGGCCCGGGACCTCGACCGTTACCGGGTCGCCTGACGCGCCTGCCGATGAGCCCGGTCACAGCCGGTTGACCTCTAGTTTGGTCGAGGTACAAGGCTCGGTTTCGCAGGGGTTGCCCCCGGGTAGGCCCCTGACGAACCAGTGGTCCCATCCTGTGGTGACGACACCGCCCCCGCTCGCCGGGGAGGCGGGTGTGCTACTAGGTTCGGTACTAGAAACTTGTGTCGAAGACAGAAGGAGGGCCAATGGCCCGGTACGAGCTGCCCGATCTCGACTACGACTACAGCGCGCTCGCGCCGCACATCTCGGGCGAGATCAACGAGCTGCACCACAGCAAGCACCACGCGACCTACGTCAAGGGCGCGAACGACACGCTGGACAAGATCGCCGAAGCCCGCGACGCCGGCAACTTCGGTGACATCGTCGGCCTGTCGACCACGCTCGCGTTCCACTTGGCCGGCCACGCGAACCACGTCGTCTGGTGGAAGATCCTCTCGCCCGAAGGCGGCGACAAGCCGACCGGCGAGCTGGCCGCCGCGATCGACGAGGCGTTCGGGTCCTTCGACAAGTTCAAGGCCCAGTTCACCGCGGTCGCCACCACGATCCAGGGCAACGGCTGGGGCGCCCTGTCCTGGGACCCGATCGGCAAGACGCTGATCACCCAGCAGCTGCGGGACCACCACAACAACCTGATCCTGCCGACCGTGCCGATCCTGCTGGTCGACGTCTGGGAGCACGCGTTCTACCTGGACTACAAGAACGTGAAGCCGAAGTACGTCGAGGCCCTGTGGAACATCTTCAACTGGGCCGAGATCAGCAAGCGCTTCGACAACGCCGTCGCCGGCGGCAACGGCCTGCTGCTCGGCTGAGTTTTCCCACCTGGCGCGAACCGGGGTCCTCCCTTCAGTGGGAGGACCCCGGTTTTCGCTTGACCTAGAGTGCACTCGAGGTGTGAGAGTGGGGGCATGGACGTCGACGCCTACCTCGCCCGCCTGGATCTCGCCCTGCCCGTGGCCGCGGATCTGGCCGCCCTGCGGGTGCTGCAAGCGCGCCACCTCGAACGGGTGCCGTTCGAGAACCTGAGCGTGCACCTGGGTGAGCCGATCGAGCTCACCGAGGACGCGCTGTTCGACAAGATCGTGCGCCGCCGTCGCGGTGGCTTCTGCTACGAGCTGAACGGCCTCTTCGCGGCGCTGCTGCGCGAACTCGGCTTCGACGCCACCCTGCGCGGCGCCCAGCTCTTCCACGCCGACGGCACTCCCGGCCCGCCGCTGAACCACGCCGCGATCGTCGTGGAACTGGACGAGCCGTGGCTGGTGGACGTCGGCTTCGGCAGCTTCAGCCGGGCACCGCTGCGCCTCTCGGCCGTCGCGCCGCAGGACGACGCGGACGGCCAGTTCCTCATCCTGGACGCCCCACACGGCGACATCGACGTGCTGTGCGACGGGAAACCGGTGTACCGGCTGGAACGCCGCCCCCGGCAGTTGGCCGACTTCGTCCCGATGGCGTGGTGGCACTCGACGTCGCCGTCCTCGCACTTCACCCAGAACCTGACCTGCTCGCGCCCCACCTCGCAGGGCCGCGTGACCCTCTCGGGCGACCGCCTGATCGAAACCGTGGACGGCGGGCGCCACGAGGTGCTGCTGCCCTCGGAGTCCGCCGTGCGGATGGCGTACCGCGTGTACTTCGGCCTGTCGCTGGCGCGGCTGCCGCTGCACCCGGGTGAACACCCCTTGACGGCGCCGGCCCCTGACCCGACCATGAACCGGACTTGAGAAGCCCGTTGAAGAGCGGTGTTCTGGTGAGCTGCCCCGTAATGAACGGAGCCCCACCCCCGGGGTTCCCGGGTGTGGGGCTCCGTCCGTTCCCGAACTGACTGCCGCTCCCACCACGAAGCGGACGTGTATGAGGTTAGCCTAACCTCAGCAAGATCCGCAACCCCGTCGTGCCGGAGACGCGGGTCTCACTCGTTCGAGTGACGAATCGGGCGTCAGGGTCGTTCGGGAGAATCCTCCGATGACCTCGCACGTGTTCGTCGACGAGAGCAAGGAGGGCGGCTACCTCGGATGCTGGTTCTGGAGACCGACGAATCGATCCTCGATGTCGATCGCAGGACGTTGTACCGAGCCGTCCGGACCCATGGCTGTCAAGAAGCGCTGGAGTACCGGCACTTCCGGGCCCACGAAGAACTACTCCTGGTCGTTCCGGACGCCATCGCCTGGTGCTGGCAGCGAGGCGGGCAGTGGAAGAAACGGGTCCGGGAACTGGTGACCGACATCCGAGTCGTCTGACCCAGTACATGCGAAACCCGGCCCACCCACCGTCCGGAAGGCTGCCGGGTTCACTTCGCCGGTTTAGTAACCGCCGCATTCACCAGCTTAGCCGATCCCCCACCACTTCCCCAACCACAGGAACCGGCGAGGGATCGTGCCGGGTAAAGGGTCAGACGCGTTCGCGTTTCAGCACCCGCAGCCCGTTGCCGAAGCGGCGGACCGGCAGGCTCACGCCGCCGCGGCGGATGAGCACCAGCGCGCACACCACGGCGGCCAGCAGGGAGACCGCGCCGCCGATGTAGAACGGCGAGCGGCCGCCGAAGGCGTCGGCCATCCAGCCCGTCATGGGGCCGCCGATGGGGTTGCCGCCGATCAGGACCAGGACGTAGATGCCCATCACGCGGCCGCGCATCTCCGGCGAGACCGACGTCTGCACCAGCGCGTTCGCGGTGTTCAGGAAGGTGATCGTGGCGAAGCCGAGCGGGATCAGGCCAAGGCCGAACGCCAGGTACGACGGCATGAACGCCGTGATGAACTCGAACAGGCCCAGCAGCGCGCCGGAGATCAGCATCAGCCGCACCCGCGGCCGGCTCTTGATCCCGCGCCGCGCGGACGCCAGCGCGCCCGTGAAAGTCCCCACCGCGACCAGCGTGGACAACAGCCCGTAGCCGTCGGCCTGCGTGTGGAAGACGTTCGCCGCCACGATCGGCAACGAGGTGAAGTAGGTGATGCCGAACGTGCTGACGAAGAACATCAGCACCATCACCGTCACCAGGTCGGAGCGGTGCCGCACGTAGCGCAGGCCCTCCAGCAGCTGGCCCTTGGCGCGCGGGATCACCGGGCCGCGGAACAGCTTGGCCGGGTTCATCAGCGCCAGCCCGGCGACCACGGCGACCGTGCTCACCGCGTTCGCGATGAACAGCCAGCCGGTGCCCACCCAGGTGATCGCGAAGCCGGCGATCGCCGGGCCCACGATGCGCGCCATGTTGAAGATCGAGGAGTTCAGCGCGACGGCGTTGGTGATCTGGCTGCGGCCCACCATCTCGGCGACGAACGACTGCCGGGTCGGCACCTCGATCGCGGAGGTCACGCCGAGCAGCACGCACAGCAGGTAGACGTGCCAGAGCGCGACCACCCCGGTCAGGTCGAGCAGGCCGAGTGACGCGGCCAGCGCGGTGTTCACGACCTGGATGACGATCAGCATCCGCCGCTTGTCGACGCGGTCGGCGAGCACGCCGGCCCACAGCGAGAGCAGCACCGTCGGGGTGAACTGCAGCGCGACCGCGATGCCGAGCGCGAGCGGGTTGTTGCCGCTGAGGGTGAACACCAGCCAGTCCTGCGCGATGCGCTGCATCCAGGTGCCGATGTTCGAGATCACCTGGCCGCTGAAGAACAGCCGGTAGTTGCGCACCCCCAGCGACGCGAACATGCCGCTCTTTTTGGCCGCGGGCTCCGTTTTCGAAGGACCGGCTTGCGAAAGGCCGGCTTCCGACGACCCAGCTTGCGAAGGCCCAGCTTGCGAGCGCCCGGCTTGCGACGATTCCGCTTGCGGCGCCCCAGCACCCGCTGGCAGCTTCGGCGCCCCGGCGTGGTCTGGACCGGTCTCGCCGGGTGGAGCGGATGTGGGCGGGCTCGACGGCTCTGGTGCCGTTCCCCGGGTAGCAGTGTTATCGGCCGTGCTCTCTGTTTCGCTACCCGTGGTGGTCACCGGTGTTAGTTCCCCGCCATCCTGTCGATGATCTCAGCGGCGCGGGAGAGCACTTCCAGCTCTTCCTCGCCGAGTTCGGCCAATTGCCGGTCCAGCCACGCCTCCCGCACCGAGATGGCTTTCCGCACATACGCGAGCCCGTCTTCGGACAGCTCGACGATGGCCTGCCTGCCATCGGTCGGGTGCGGGCGCCGCTCGACGAACCCCATCTCCTCGAGCGCGGCGATCACCCTCGTCATCGAGGGCGGCTGGACGCCTTCCTTCGCGGCGAGCTGGCCGGGGGTCAGCGCACCGCACTTGTACAGGGTGGACAGCGCGGCGACCTGCGTCAGCGTGACGTCTTCGCCCACGCGCTGTGCCCGGAGCCGGCGGTTGAGCCGGACCACCGCGAGACGCAGGCGGCTCGCGAGGGAGCGCTCATGCATGTCGCCGGACATATAGTTAGCATACCTTACGAAACTGACGCCCCAGGGTGAACCCCGCCACCACGAGTGATCACCGTCAGTTGAACACGGACTGGATCGGCCCGACGGCGAAGTACGCGACGAAGGCCACCGCGATGATCCACATCAGCGGGTGGACCTGGCGGGCCTTGCCCGTCGCCGCGCGGATCACGACGTAGCTCACGAAACCGGCGCCGATGCCGTTGGCGATCGAGTAGGTGAACGGCATGACCACAATCGTCAGGAACGCCGGCAGCGCGATCGAGAAGTCGGTGAAGTCGATTTCCTTGACCTGGGTCATCATCAGCGCGCCCACGACCACCAGCGCCGGCGCGGCGGCCTCCACCGGCACCACCTGGTAGAGCGGCGTCAGGAACATCGCGGCGAGGAACAGCACGCCGGTCACGACGTTCGACAGGCCCGTGCGCGCGCCCTCCGCGATGCCCGACGCGGACTCCACGAACACCGTGTTCGAGCTGGCCGAGCCGAAGCCGCCGGCCGCGCCCGCGAGGCCCTCGACGAACAGCGCCTTGCCGACGTTCGGCAGCTGCCCGTCCTTGCCGATCAGGCCGGCTTCCTTGCCCAGCCCGGTCATCGTGCCCATGGCGTCGAAGAAGTCGGCGAGCACCAGCGTGAACACGAGCAGCACCACGGTGATGATCGGCAGCCGGCTCCAGGCGCCGAACGAGACGTCACCGACCAGCGACAGGTTCGGCAGGCCGATCACCTGGTCGGGCAGCGCCGGGTAGCCGAGGTTCCAGCCCTTCGGATCGGTGCCGTTCGACGGCCCGGCCTTCACGATCGCCTCGACGACGATCGCCAGCACCGTCGAAGTGAGCACGCCGATCAGGATCGCGCCCTTCACCTTCTTGGCCACGAGGATGGCGGTGAGCAGCAGGCCGACCACGAACACGGCCGTCGGCCACGACGCGATGGAGCCGTTGATGCCGAGCCCCACCGGGACGGTGGTGTGCGCGTCGTCCGGCAGGCGGCGCACGAACCCGGCGTCGACCAGGCCGATCAGGCAGATGAACAGGCCGATGCCCACCGCGATCGCCGACTTCAGCGCCGGCGGCACCGCGCGGAACACCGCCGTCCGGAAGCCGGTGAGCACGAGCAGCACGATGATCACGCCCTCGATCACCACCAGCCCCATGGCCTCGGGCCAGGTCATCTGCGGCGCGATGGTGACGGCGAGCAGGCTGTTGATGCCGAGGCCGGTGGCGATGGCGAACGGGTAGTTCGCGACCAGGCCCATCAGGATCGTCAGCACGCCCGCGACCAGCGCCGTGACGGCCGCGACCTGCGGCACCGGCAGGATGTTGCCGAGCACGTCCTTGTGCGCGGACGGGGTGGTGGCGGAGAAGCTGCCGATGATCAGCGGGTTCAGCACCACGATGTAGGCCATGGTCACGAACGTGACGACGCCGCCCCGGATCTCCCGGCCCGCGCTCGAACCACGCTCGCTGATCTTGAAGAACCGGTCCAGTTTGGACACTTCGCGCTCTTCCGCCCGCTGCGACTGCTCCGACATCCGCCTGCCTATCTCTGTGCTGTGCGTCCGGCCCGCCGCCGCGGGAGAAGCTTCGCGGGCGGGGCCCCGGGGGTACCCTTCACCATGTGGATGAACCGATCAATTCCCCGGAGGTTACGGGCTCGTTGCGGCATACGCCGGACCTGCCCAAGCGGCTGACCGACCTGACCCCGGTGGTGATCGTGGGCACCTCGGCGTGGGTCGTCGCGCTGGTGGTCCTCTTCTTCGTGGCCCAGGGCGTGTGGGTGTGGACCGCGTTCGCGGGGATCGTGCTCGGCTTCATCGGCTTCGGCATCATCTTCTGGCAGCGCGCGGCCGCCAAGCGCGGGTCGAAGTCGGCGCAGCGCCTCTAAGGGCTCGTGAGTGTTTATGACGGTTCTAACCGTCATAAACACTCACGAGTCGTTCAGTTCAGCAGCGTGCGGGGCGACGGGTCGTCGAGCAGCGCGGTGATGCGGTAGCGCTCCGCCCAGTGCCCGGTGGCCCAGGCGAACGCCCGCGCCAGCCCCTCCGACGTGTCCGCCGCGTGCAGCCGCCCGTCCGTCCACCATGGAACGTCGTGGTCAGCGCCGTCCAGTGTGACGGTCAGCGGGTCGTGCAGCAGCGGGCCGCCGTCCGGCAGCACCAGGCCGAGCTGGTCGGCGACCAGCCGCAGCGCGGGCAGGTCGGCCCACGGGACGTACTCGCCGGCACTGGTGACCTCGGCGGTCAGGCTGCTGGCCAGCGGCAGGTCGAGCAGCTCGGCGAGGCGCTCGGGCTCCTCCGGCGCTGCGACGATCCGGGCGGCGTCCAGCGCCGCGGCGGGCCAGGGCACGTCGAGGACCACGGCGTGCTCGGCCTCGGCCACTGAGCCGTCGGCGACGCGAACCCGGATGGGCGCACCCAGCTCCTCGACGTCCACATCGGACTCCACGAGTGCGCGATGCGCCCGGGCAGCCAGGCCCGGCGACAGCGTGCGGCCGTCGTCGCCCAGCCGGTCGAGCAGGTCGGCCGCGTCCTCCACAGTGGACAGACCCAGTCCGGTTCGGACCCCCGCGGCGAGCAAAAGGTCTTCACTCAGGCCGAGATCGGGCACCACGTCGTACAGCCCGGCCAGCTCGGCAGCCTGGGCCAGCCGCCACGATCCCGGCGCTTCGCCGGCCAGCAGGGCGTAGCGGGCGAGCCACCAGCGGGCGTGCCCGTCGGGCGTGTGCAACGCCTGCCAGGTCTCGGGACGGGCCGCCAGCAGCCGGAGCGCGGCGGGCCACGCGTCGTCGGCGACGAGGTCGAGGTCGCGGATCGCCGCGACGGTCAGCGGCGGCCGTTCCAGCGAGTCCCACCAGGACTCCTCGTCGGGCAGGCCGTGGTCGGGCTCGTGCGGCTCCTCGTCGCGGACCACGGCGAACGAGTCCAGCACGCCGGTGGTGACCAGCGTGGCCTGCGGCCAGTCCTCGGCGAACTCGTCGTCGAGGACGGACATCGCACCGTCGGGTTCGAACACCTCCGGGTCGAAAACGTCCAGCAGCGGCGATTCGGGGAGCACCAGTTCGTCGGCGCGCCGCCAGCCGTCCTCCGCGGGCAGCGCGAGCGAGCCGGCCCACTCCGGCGCCTGGTCGCCGCACTCGGCGATCAGCCGGAGCACCGCACCGGCGAGGTTCATTCCGTCCAAACCGGACCGGACGTCCTCGACGCTGCGCTCCACGGCGTACCGCACCTGGTCGGCTTCGAGCAGCTGATGGGCGTCGGCGTGCTTGGCGCCCAGGCGTTCCAGCAACGCGTGCGCGGCAGTGGGGTGCACCAGGCGAAGACCGGGTACGTCCACATCGGACAGCAACGCGAGCAGCTCGTTTGAGCCGTCCACGAGCAGCGCGCCGCGGGCGCCGGGCAGCGTGCGGCCGTCGGAGAGCGGGACGGGCAGGCCGTCGAGCTGCGCCGGCGAGACGTCGTGCGTGTCGACCGCGACGGCGAGCGCCGCGTAAAGCCGGTGCCACCACTCGGGTTCACGGCTGATCCCGGTCAGCAGCTCCAGCACGTCCTCGACGGTGAGCGGCTGGGCGGAGACCGGCTTGAGCACACGGGCCGCGCCCGGCGGGGCGGGCACCAGGCCGGGCACGAGGTCCGCCAGCAGCGGCGGCAGCCCGGGCACGTCCACGTCGAGGACCCGCGCCTGCCGTCCGCTGATCTCCGCGCCGTCCTGAGTGGACAGCCAGGGTTCCTGTGCCAGCACGGCAAAGACCAGGTCACGCAACTGCGCGTCCACTGTAGAGCGAGGGAACCCAGCCGCGGGAACGAGCGCGAAGCGGTGCTCCGCCGGGATCGCACGGACGAGGCCGACGTAGTCCTTCGCGGCCGCTTCCAGCGCCGCGGTGAGAGCCGCGCCGGGCAGCACGCGTCGCCGCGACGGCTCGACGGGCACCGGCGCGATGATGCGCGCGGGCAGCGAAAGCTCGTCGTCGGTGGGGGTCGGGGCGTGGAGGACGTCCTCCTCCAGCGGCAGCGGCACGCCGTCGGAGTCGACCGGGACGGCCCAGCCCTCGTGCGTCAGCCAGCGACGGTCCCCGCCCGGGCCGCGGATCTCGACGAGCTGGTCACCGCTGCGTGTCCAGACCTGGCCGTCGACGTCGGCCTCGGCGAGCCACGGCAACGCCAGCAGCAGGTCCGGGATCTCGGCGGCGAGACCGTCGAGCAGGGCTTTGCTCGATTCGGGTTCGCGCAGCGGCAGCCGGACCTCGCTGTCGTACCCGGCGGGCGGCTGCTCGTCGGTCGGCCAGAGCAGGCGCAGCACCGGGACTTCGCCGTCCCGCTGCGCTTCCTGGCGGGTGCGCCCGGCGGAGAACGCGACCCCGCCGGTGGTGGAAACGACGCGCGGCTCGTCCGTCACGGTCAGCACCGCGGCGAACCCGACGCCGAACCGTCCGACCGTGTCCTGCTGCTCCTTGGCCGACGCCCGCAACGAAGCCAGCGACTCGACGCCCCGCGTGTCCAGCGGCGCGCCGGTGTTCGCCACCCGCAGCTCACCGTCCACAACGGACACTCGAACGCGCCCGGGCGTCTTCGCCGCGAACGCCGCGTCGGCCGCGTTCTGCGCCAGCTCGACGAACAGCCGATCCCGATACGCGCCGACCCGCAGGTCCCGCTCGGCGTTGGTGTCCTCGGTGAACCGTGTCGGGGAGTCCTGCCACGCGCGCAGCATCGCCGCGCGCAGCCGCTCGGTCCCGAACGGATCCCGGTCAGCCGCGCTCGTCACCGGCGTTTTCGGAACTCTCGACGCTGCTGTCCGCGGCGTTGCCGGTCTCGGTGCTCTCGGCGGCAACCTCGGTGCTTTCGACAACGGCCTCGGCGATCGGCTCCGCGGCAACGTCCGACGCGGCCTCTTCCGAAGCAGCGTCCTCGGAGACAACGGGCTCCAGGGCAACGGGCTCCGCGACAGCAGCATCCTCCGCGACAACAGGCTCCGCCGCAGCAGGCTCTGCCTCTGCGACAACAGGCGCTGCCTCCGCGACAGCCTTCTCCTCGACGACCTCCTCCACGGCAACAGCCGCGGCGGCTTCCGGCTCGACCGTCTCGGCGGTGACCGTCTCCGTCGCCACCGCTTCCTCGGCCTCAGCGACCGTCTCGGCCGGCGCCTCCGCCGTGTCCGAAGCAGCCGAAGCAGCAACCGGGGCCGAAGCGAAGTCCAGCAGCGAGTCGTCGTACACGAGTTCCGCGACCGGGATCGAGGAGGTGATCTCGACCTCCACCTCGGAGTGCGCGCCGCAGCCGTACTCGACGTCGACGATGTGGCCGTCGGCCGGGGAGATGTCGTTGGTGCAGGCGCCGAACGAGCCGCGCAGGGAGCCCGCGAGCGGCACGAAGAAACCGCACGCGCCGCAGGTTCCGGGAGCGCTGCGGGCCATGTCCGAGCGCGGGCCGAACTCGCCGTCGTGCCAGCGGGTCGCGGCGTCCTGCCGGCCGAAGCGCGACAGCACGTGGACGCGGCCGAGGCCGGCCTCGTGCGCGACCTCCTCGACGGCCGGGTCGTCGGACTGCAGGTACGCCGGCACCAGGCGCGCGTCGTCCTTGTCGACCGGGAAGATGTCGCCGACGCCGAGGTCGCCCGCGCGGACCCGCCGCTCCCACGGCACCCACGTCGGCGCGACCAGCGCGTCCGGGCCGGGGACGAGCGCGAGCTCGCTGACCGTGACCGGTTCGTCGGGGCCGGCCAGCGCGACCGTCACCGACCAGTGCCAGCCGAGGTAGCCGGGCACCGACGCCTCGAACAGGTGACTCGCCGAGACGGCGTCCTCCCGTTCGACGCCGGCGTGCTCGCCGACCTGGTCAGCCGGGGCGTCCGCCAGCACGGCGGCGCGCGCCACGTCGGCGGCGTCGGCGAGTTTGCGGTGGATCGAGCCGTCGTCCAGGGTCAACAGCAGCGTCATGCCCCCAATTGTGCCGCACGCATCCGCGCCGCCCGTGCCAGGCTGTTCTAGTGCGAAACCCGATCATCTGGCCGGTGCTGGCCGTCGCCCTCGTCGGCGGCTGCGCGGGCACCCAGGCGGAGCCGGCCGCGCCGGAACAACTGACCGTCCAGGTGGTGCAGACGCTGCCCCACGACACGTCCGCGTTCACCGAAGGGCTCGAGTTCTCCGGCACCACGCTGTACGAGAGCCGCGGCCTCGACGGGCAGTCGGCGCTCACCGCGGGCCCGGCCGGGCAGGCGCCGTCCACCCGCGTGGCGCTGCCGTCGCCGCTGTTCGGCGAGGGCGTCACCGTGCTCGGGCCGAAGCTGTGGCAGCTGACCTGGCAGGACGGCTTCGCCATCGAGCGCGACTCGAAGACCCTCGCCGAGCTGCGCCGGGTGCCGTTCGAGGGCGAGGGCTGGGGCCTGTGCCACCAGCCCGACGGGCGGCTGGTGATGAGCAACGGGTCGTCGTCGCTCACTTTCCGTGATCCGCAGACGTTTGCGGTCACCGGTAGTGTCGACGTCGGGGTGGACCAGCTCAACGAACTCGAGTGCGTCGGTGACACGGTGTACGCGAACGTGTGGAAAACCGGCACCATCCTCCGCATCGACGCGAAGACCGGCCACGTCACCGGCAGCATCGACGCCGGCGGCCTGCGCACCCCGGTCACCCCCGGAGAGGACGTGCTCAACGGCATCGCCGCGATCCCCGGCACCGACGAATTCCTGGTCACGGGGAAGCTGTGGCCGACGATGTTCCGGGTGAGGTTCGTCCCCGAATCAGCACGAAAAGGCACGTGATCGGGCGGAACGTCGCCCGGATGAGGCAGGATTGACAGGTGGCACTCTTCGGTTCCCGCTCCGAACCCGACGGCACGCGCTCCGGCCGGCCGGGCAAGGGACGCGGCCGGGGGTCCAAGCGCCGGTGGACGCCGGAGCCCGGCGCCGCGCAGGCCCGCTCCTGGCGGGAGTCCCCGCCGCCGGACCAGCCGGCCCCGAAGATGCAGGCCACGAGGGTCGAGTACCCGGTCGAGCCGCCGCGCGTGCGGCCCGAGCCCGTCCCGCGCACCGAGCACCTCCCGCCGGACGCCCCCCGCCCCCGGCCCTCCGCCGGGGACGCGCCGCGAGCGCGACCGGAGCCCATCCCCGCGGACCCGCCCCGGGCCCGTCCCCAGCACATCCCAGCCGACGCGCCCCGGCCGGCGCCCTTCGCCGCCGACAGCCCCCACGCGCGCACCGAGCACGTCTCGCCGGACGCTCCGCGCGTACAGCCTTCCGCAGGTGATGGCCCGCGAGCGCGACCGGAGCCCTTCCCGCCGAGCCCGCCGCGCGGCAGCCGGTTCTACGACGACGCGGCGCACCACCCCGCCGACGCCGGCTCCGTCCCCGGTGGCCGCCGTCCGCCGCCACCCCAGCGGGGAGCGCGGCCGTTCCCGCCGCAGGACCACCGCACCGAGCCCGTGCGTCCGCGCGGCTACTACGCCGACCGCCCCGGCAGCGGCGAGTACGAGCACTACGACACCGGCGGTTACGCGGGAGAGCCCCGCGTCGACCCGGACGCCGACCGCGAAGAAGACCTGCGCACCACGGCTGTCCCCGGCGCGGGCTCGATCCCGAAGCTGCCGAAGAAGCTGACCGTCACGCGGGTCGCCGCGCTGCGCAGCCGTCAGCTGAGCGGGCAGGCCATCGGCATGTTTCAGCGCGCCACCAAGGCCGACGGCGCGGACAAGTCCGGCCTGACGTCGCTGATGTACGCGGTGATGCTGAACTACGCCAGCGACGCGGCGATGGCCATCGCGCTGGCGAACACGCTCTTCTTCGCCGCCACCAGCGGCGAGAGCAAGGGCAAGGTGGCGCTCTACCTGCTGATCACCATCGCGCCGTTCGCGCTCGTGGCACCCGTGATCGGGCCGGCGCTGGACAAGATCCAGCACGGCCGCCGGCTCGCCATGTGCGTGGCGTCGATCGGCCAGGGCCTGATGGCCGTGGTGATGGCGCTGCACTTCGACGACTGGCTGCTCTACCCCGCCGCGCTCGGCATGATGGTGCTGTCCAAGTCGTTCACCGTGCTCAAGGCCGCGATCACGCCGCGGGTGGTGCCGCCGGAGATCACGCTGTCGAAGACGAACGCCCGGATCACCGTGTTCGGCCTGGTCGCCGCCGGTGTGTTCGGCGCGCTGGCCAGCGGTTTCAACGGCGTCTGGGGCGCTTCGGGCGCGCTGTGGTTCACCGCGCTGATCTGCGTGGCCGCGGCCGTGCAGTCGATGCGGATCCCGTCGTGGGTCGAGGTGACCGAGGGCGAGGTGCCCACGTCGCTGTCCGCGCGGCCGGAGCCGAAGGCGCGCAAGCAACGCCAGCCGATGGGCCGGCACATCGTGGTCGCCTTGTGGGCCAACGGTTCCGTGCGCGTGCTGACCGGCTTCCTGATGATGTTCGCCGCGTTCGCGGTCAAGGAGCAGACCGAGGGCACCGGGCACAGCCCGTTCATGCAGCTGCTGCTGCTCGGCATCATCGGCGCCGCCGCCGGAGCCGGTGGCTTCATCGGCAACGCGCTGGGCTCGCGCCTGCACTTCGGCTCACCGGACCAGGTGGTCGTGCTCTGCGTGGCGGCCTGTGTCGTCACCACGCTCCTGGCGACGCTGCTGCCCGGGCTCGCGACGGCGGCCGTCGTCGGCCTGATCGGCTCGACGGCGAGCGCGCTGGCGAAGATCAGCCTCGACGCCGTGATCCAGGAGGACCTGCCGGAGCAGTCACGCGCGTCGGCGTTCGGCCGGTCGGAGACCGTGCTGCAGCTGGCGTGGTGCTTCGGCGGCGCGGTCGGGCTGCTGCTGCCCCCGACGTACTGGATCGGCTTCCTGGTGGTCACCGTGCTGCTGGCGATCGGGCTGGCGCAGACGTACCTGGTGCGCCGCGGCGGCTCCCTGATCCCGGGTCTCGGCGGCGACCGGCCGCTGCGCCCCGAGCCGACGGGCAGCTTCCCCGCGCAGGGTGTGCCGGGGACGCGCCGGTAGCCTTCGGATCATGCGACGTTCCCGTGTGGTGGCCGTGCTCGCGGCCGGTGGTCTCGCCGTGGCCGGCTGCTCCGCGCCCGGACCGGCCGAGGTGACCTTCTACGCCGACGGGCACACGATCCGCGTCGGCCCGATCGGCAACTGCGACATCACCACCGGCGTCTGCGCGGCCGACCCGGGCGCGGCGGGCACGCTGAAGGTGCGGCCGGGCCGTTCGGTCCAGATCTCGGTGCCCAAGGAGGTCGCCGAAACGCCGTGGAAGATCACCGCGCAGTACGTCAACGGCAAGGGCGAGCCCCAGCCGTTGAAGGAGGACATCATCACCTCCCGCGACCGCTACGCGTACACGGTGACGCCCCCGGCCAAGGACGACCAGATCGTGGTGGTCGAGATCGCGCAGGCCACGGTCATCAGCCGCACCGGCGACCCGAACGACGCGGAGCCGATCACGACCGCGCTCTGGTCACTGCAGGTGCGCCCCTCCTGAGCACGCGCAGGACTCGTGAGTGTTCATGACGGTTAGAACCGTCATAAACACTCACGAGGCTGATCAGGGATCGATGTCCCGGGCGACCGCCCGCATGATCTCGCCGATCTGCTTGGTGTGCTTGCGATCCGGGTAGCGGTTGCGCCGCAGGTCCGGCTGCACCTTCAACTCGAGCAGCTTGATCATGTCCTCGATGAGCCCGTGCAGCTCCTCCGCGGGACGGCGGCGCGCCTCCGCGACGGAAGGCGGCGGGTCCAGCAGCCGGACGGAGAGCGCCTGCGGCCCACGACGGCCGTCGGCGACGCCGAACTCCAGCCGCTGCCCGGCTTTCAGCCCCTCGACGCCCTGCGGCAGCGCGGCCTTGCGGATGTAGACGTCGGCTCCGCCGTCCTGCGTGACGAACCCGAACCCCTTCTCCGCGTCGTACCACTTGACCTTGCCGGTCGGCACTTCCCTCACCAGTCCTTCTGCTGTCCTGCTCACGACGAACGCGCCCCGGGCGTACCCAGGGCGCGCGTCCGCCTAGCGTATCTCGCCACATGCTCTGGGGAGAAGCGGATACGGCGGATACGCTCAGCCCCATGGACAGCGCAACGAAGGAGACCCCCGTGGCCTCTACCGGCAAACCGATCCTGATGCGGATCGGCATCGGCCTCTTCGCCATCGGCATGCTCGCGGTGCTGGCGGTGTTCGTGATGTTCGCCGCCGGCCTGGAGAACCTGCCGGTGTGGCTGAGCGCGGTCGCCGGGGTGGTCACCCCGCTCGGCCTGCTGCTCGGCTTGATCGCCCTGGTCCGCGAAGCCCGCGCCGGCAAACACAGCTAGGCCTCGAAGCCCGGCACCGATCCGGCACGGCGCGGGCCGGGAGACCTCATGCCGAGCGGCACACCGGGCCGCGTGACACCTGCGCCAGGCGGCCCAGTGTGTCGGGCGGCCCCGTGTGTCGGGCGGCCCCGGTGCCTTGGCGGCCCCGTACGCCGGGCAGCCAGGCGCGACGGTCCGCGCCCGTCGCCCGAGCCAGTCGACCCGCGCCCGCCGGTCGGCCCCGCACCCCTCCGGCAGCCCCGGCTAAGCGACGGTCCCGGCGAACGTCCGGGCGAACCAGTCCGGGAACTCCTCCAGTGATTCGAACACCACCGCCGCGCCCTCCGCGGCCAGCTCCTCCCGCGTGCACGGCCCGGTGGTGACCGACACCGCGATCGCGCCGGCGGCCAGCGCGCCGCGGACGTCGCCGAGGTGGTCGCCGACGTAGGCTTGCGCGCCGTGGGCCAGCAGGGCGTCCGCCTTCTGCGTGGACCACAGCTCGCCCACGAGGTCGTCGACTTCGAGGCCCAGCGCGTCGACGTGCAGCTGCGCGTTGGGTCCGTACTTGCCCGTGACGACCAGCGTGCGCCCGCCCGCGGCCCGCACCGCCCGAAGCGCCGCCGCGGCGCCCGGCAGCGCGACGGTGATCGGCACGACCATCTCCGGGTACAGCGCGCGGAACCGGTCGACCAGCCCCGGGATCCGCTCCTCCGGCGCCTCGAAACCGCGCAGGGCGTCGTCGAGCGGCGGGCCGAGGTTGGCGGCGAAGCTCTCGCCGTCCAGCGGCAGGCCGGACTCCGCGCCGAGCGCGTTCATCGCCGCGACCATGCCCGGCCGCGGATCGATCAGTGTCATGTCGAGGTCGAACCCCACGGTGATGCCCACGCCCGCCACGGTAGCCGGACCCACCGACAGGTTTTCACCACCGCTGTACAGCCGATCGTGAGCGGTAAAGGTTCTTGACACGTGGACGTTCTATGTCAAGCTGGAAATGTGACCAGCTTCACCGAGCGCACCAAGGCGTCGCTGCGCGAAGCGCTGCTCGACGCGGCCGCGGACCTGCTCCCCGACCGCGGCCACGCGGCGCTGCGCATGGCCGACGTCGCGGCGCGCGCGGGTGTGAGCAGGCAGACCGTCTACAACGAGTTCGGCAACAAGGCGGCGCTCACGCAGGCTGTCGCGCTGCGCACGACGTCGGAATTCCTCGACGGCATCCGGCAGCGCTTCGCCGACGCCGGCGACCTGCTGGACGGCATCCACTTCGCCGTCGTCTACACCATCGAGCACGCCCGCGAGAACCGTCTGGTCGCCGCCGCGCTCGGCACCGAGGCGGCGGAAGACCTGCTGCCCCTGCTGACCAGCCGGGGCGAGCCGATCCTCACCGCCGCGGCCGACCTGGCCGCCGAGCAGTACCTCGAACTCGAGCCCGCGCTGTCCCCCGAAGCCGCCGCGCTGCTGGCGGAGACTGTCGTGCGCCTCTCGCTCAGCCACCTGGTGCTGCCCACCCATTCCGCGGTGGAGGCCGCCGACGCCGTGCTCGCGGTGCTGGCCCCCGCCGTCGACCGATTCGTCCGCACCACCGATTCGTCCACAACGGAGTGACACGAAGGGGCCAGTCATGACCGACACACTGCCCGAGCTCCGCACGGGGTTCTCCTCGCTGCGCGAGGGCGGGCTCAACTGGGACTCGTTCCCGTTGCGCCTGTTCGTCAAGGGCAACAAGAAGTTCTGGAACCCGGCCGACCTCGACTTCAGCCGGGAGCGCGAGGGCTGGGAGAGCCTGACCGAACAGCAGCGCCGGTCCACCACCTACCTCGTGGCCCAGTTCATCGCGGGCGAGGAGGCCGTCACCGAGGACATCCAGCCGTTCATGCGGGCGATGTCGGCCACCGGCCGGTTCGGCGACGAGATGTACCTCACGCAGTTCTGCTTCGAAGAGGCCAAGCACGTCGAGGTGTTCCGGCGCTGGATGGACGCCGTGGGCCTGAACGCCGACCTGCACCCGTACGTCGCGGAGAACCCGCACTACCGCAAGCTGTTCTACGAGGAGCTTCCGCAGTCGCTGCGCGCGCTCGAGGACGATCCCAGTCCCCTCAACCAGATCCGCGCGAGTGTCACGTACAACCATGTGATCGAGGGCAGCCTGGCGCTCACGGGCTACTACTCGTGGCAGCTGATCTGCACGCAGCACCAGATCCTGCCCGGCATGCAGGAACTGGTCCGCCGCATCGGCGACGACGAGCGCCGGCACATGGCGTGGGGCACCTTCACCTGCCGCCGCCACGTCGCCGCGGACGACTCGATGTGGGACGCCGTCCAGCAGCGCATGGGCGAGCTGCTGCCGCACGCGCTCGACATGATCCAGTGGGTGAACGACCAGTTCGACGAGTCCCCGTTCGACAACGACCCGCAGGAGCTGATCACGTACGCCGCCGACCGCGCGCAGCGTCGGCTGGGCGCCATCGAGTCGGCCCGCGGCACCCCCGTCGAGCAGATCGACCTGGACTACTCGCCGGAACGCCTCGAGGACACCTTCGGCGAGGAGGACGAGAAGGCGCTGGCGGAGGCCGCCGCGGCCGCCACTTCCTGACGACGCGGAACGGCCCCCGTCCGCCGGGAACAGCGGAGGGGGCCGTCAGCGTCCGAGATGGCCCGAACGGTCAGGCGTGCTTCTGCGCCGCGGCCGCTTCCAGGCCGAGCAGGGTGACGGACCGCTCGCGCATCTCGACCTTGCGCACCTTGCCCGTCACCGTCATCGGGAACTCGTCCACGACGTGGACGTAGCGCGGGATCTTGTAGCGCGCGAGCTTGCCGGCGCAGAACTCGCGCACGGACTCCTCGGTGAGCGCCTCGGCGCCCTCGCGCACGCGGATCCAGGCCATCAGCTCCTCGCCGTACTTCTGGTCCGGGACGCCGATCACCTGCGCGTCGAGCACGTCCGGGTGGGTGTAGAGGAACTCCTCGATCTCGCGCGGGTACACGTTCTCACCGCCGCGGATGACCATGTCCTTGATGCGGCCGGTGATGTTGAGGTAGCCCTCGTCGTCCATCACGGCGAGGTCGCCGGTGTGCATCCAGCGCGCGGCGTCGATGGCCTCGGCCGTCTTCCCGGGCTGCTCCCAGTAGCCGAGCATCACCGAGTAGCCGCGCGTGCAGAGCTCGCCGGGCTCGCCGCGGGGCAGCGTCAGGCCGGTGTCGGGATCGACCACTTTGGACTCCAGGTGCGGCCCGACGCGGCCGACGGTGGACACGCGGCGCTCCACCGAGTCGTCCGCCCGGGTCTGCGTGGACACCGGGGACGTCTCGGTCATGCCGTAGCAGATGGACACCTCCGTCATGCCCATCCGGTCGATGACCTGCTTCATCACCTCGACCGGGCAGGGCGAGCCGGCCATGATGCCGGTGCGCAGGGAGGACAGGTCGTGCTGGGCGAAGTCCGGGTCGTTCAGCTCGGCGATGAACATCGTGGGCACGCCGTAGAGCGAGGTGCACCGCTCGGCGGCGACCGCTTCGAGCGTCGCCTTCGGCTCGAACGCCGGCGCCGGGATCACCATGCACGAGCCGTGGCTGGTGCACGCGAGGTTGCCCATCACCATGCCGAAGCAGTGGTAGAAGGGCACCGGGATGCACACCTTGTCCTGCTCGGTGTAGCCGACCAGCTCGCCGACGAAGTAGCCGTTGTTGAGGATGTTGTGGTGGCTGAGGGTGGCGCCCTTGGGGAAGCCGGTGGTGCCGGACGTGTACTGGATGTTGATCGGGTCGTCGGCCGAGAGCGCGGCCTGCAGCTTCGCCAGCCGGGCCGGGTCGCCGCCGCGGCCGGCGTCCGTCAGCGCGGTCCAGGAGTCCGTGCCGAGCAGCACAACGTGCTCCAGGTCCGGGCAGCTCGGGCGGACCTGCTCGATCATGCCGGCGTAGTCGGAGGTCTTGAACACCTCGGCGGCGACCAGCATCCGGACGCCCGCCTGCTTCAGCACGTACTCCAGCTCGTGCGAGCGGTAGGCGGGGTTGATGTTGACCAGGATGGCGCCGACCTTGGCGGTCGCGTACTGCAGCAGCGTCCACTCCGCGCGGTTCGGCGACCAGATGCCGACGCGGTCGCCCTTGCCGATGCCGGTGGCGGCCAGTCCGTGGGCGAGCGTGTTGACGTCGTCGGCCAGCTCCCGGTACGTCCAGCGCAGGCCGGCCGCGCGGTCCACGAGCGCGTCGCGGTCACCGAAGGCGGCGACGGTGCGGTCGAAGTTGTCGCCGATGGTGTCGCCGAGGAGCGGGACTTCGGAGGTCCCGGAGGCGTAACTGGGCAGAGCGGGCGCGTCGGGCATGGGTGCCTCCGGTGGCGGGTCTTCGTCGACGTGCCGAGTCTAGGAAGCCGCGGGCCGCACGACCAGCGGGCGGGGGCGCCGGTTCCGCTACCCTCGGTCCCGGGTTCGTCGTTCACGAGGGGATCAGTGACGTGCCGGAGGAATTCTCCCTGGGCTGGACCGAGGTCGACGTCGCGGTGCGGCGCACGGGGCTGCCCGCTTCGTGGCACCCCTTCGAGGTCCGCAGCGCGGGCTACACGCTCGACGAGCACGAGCGCCTGTCGAACGCCGCCTGGGACGCCATGCGCGCCCGCGGCCTGGCCGACGCGGACAAGCTGGACCACGAGGTCGCGGCCACGCTGCGGACCTGGACGCGCCCGGAGGTCCTGATCATCGTCCGCGCGGCCGAGCTGGCGGGCGGAACGGTGCTGTACCGCGCCTGCGCGGGCGACGGCCTGGGCGTCTTCTCGGAGGCGCTGCCCGACGGCATCCGTTTCCTGCAGGTCCGCCCCGAGCGACTGGTGGAGACGGTGCTGAGCATGTTCCCGCCGTACGACCCCCTGCCGGTCGCCCCGGCGACGATCACGCAGCACAACGCCCCCACCCGCCGCCGATCGGACCTCCCGGACAACTCCGACCGCGACTTCACGACCGACGCCCCCGGCCCGTCCCGCCGCGACCGCGACGCGCTGGCGCCTTACTCGAGCTGGCCCCTGCACCGGCACGGCACGGTGGAGCTCTCGCTGCGCCACGGCCAGGGCAGCCTCCGGCCGGCCGGCACCACCACCTTCGTCGACACGGACGGCGGGCGGTACCTGACGTTCATGGACACCTTGCCGGACGGGGATGTACGGCTGCGGTTCACTCCGTCTGACGGGTCTCACCTGCGAAGGTGGTTGTTGGAGACGATTGAGGAGGGGCTGCGATGAGGCGCGGTGTCCCCTTTCCGTCGCCCGCTTCACCCATAGCGTGCGAGGCGTGACCCACAGCTTGGTGACCCTCGCCTTCCTTGGCGCCATCACCTGCACGCTCGCCGCCTGCGACAGCTCAGTGGGGGGTACTCCCAACCCGGCGACGTCGTCCGCAGTCTCAAGCAGTTCGGCTAATCAAACCGATACACCCCTGGCGGGGATGAGCCCTTGTAAAACTCTGGACAAAGCCGTGGCCGGGCAGGGGTTTCTCCCCTCGGCCCCGGATACGGCCGACCCCGAGCACGCGTGCACGACGACGAAGCCGCAAGCCGGCTCGGCCGGCCTGGTTCTCCAAGACGGGCAAACCATCGAACAAGCCATCACCGACCCCAGCGCCACCAAGACAGGCACCGTTCACGCCCGAAGGGCCATACTTGAGCGCGGTCTGCTGGGCGCGACCGGTGGATGCGCGGTGCGCATGGAGGTCAAGCCGAAGTCGCGGGCGATCGTGTCGGGCACGCTCTCCACCGGCACCACCGACCAAGCCTGCGATTTCGCCAGGCAAGCCGCGGAGTCCGTCGAGTCGCTGCTCCCCAAGGACAACTGACCAGGACAACGGTTCGTTCACGACGCGGAACAAGGAACCTGACTGATGGACCCGAACCACTTCAAGGTCTTGGCCGCGGCCGCACTGGCCAGCACAGTGCTGACCGCGTGCACTGCCAACGTCGGCGGCACAGCGCAGGCATCGTCCGCGTCAGCCACCTCACCGTCCGACGTGTCGAACCCCCTCAAGAACCTGCCTCCCTGCACAACCTTGGACCAGGTGGTGACCGGACGGGGGTTCGCCCCCGCAGTTCCGACAATCGCGGACGCGCAGCACAGTTGCCGGGTCACCAAGAAGACGCAGGGCGATGTCGAGGGCGTCGACATCAGCCTGTCGCTCCGCGATGGCCAGAGTTACAAGGCGAATATTCAGAATCCCAGTCAGGCAAGCGCGGGAACGGTGGGCTCCAGGGCCGCGGTCGAGGAAGCCGAGCCGCTCGGCTCCACTGGGCAGTGCGAAGTCAGCATCGAGGTGAAGCCGAAGTCGCGTGCCACGGTCGGCGTGACCTTCTCCTCCGATACCGACAAGGCCTGCAAGCTGGTCGAAAGCCTGGCTGACAAGCTCGAACCGCTGCTTCCGAAGAACACCTGAGTGGCACGCCATGAGTGCTCACATTGGGCAGAGCATCAGTAGCCCGTTGGGGACTACTACGCCCAGACTCAGCAGCGGCTGCGGCAGAACGCCGAGCGCTTTCCTCCGGAGGACCGCGCCAAAGCCCAAAAAGCGCCACAGCCAGGGCACCCTCCACCACACCGGAACCACCACCTTCGCCGAGCTCTGCACCGCGGTACACCTCGGGCAGGTTTGCCCGTAGTGTTCACACTGTGACCGGATCGATCCGCAGCCTCTCGGCCATCACCTCCGCCGTAGTACTCGTGTGCGCCTTGACGGCCTGCAGCGACAAACTCGGTGGCCAGCCCGCTCCAGTGTCAAGCGGCCCGAGCAGCGCACCCTCAACGGGCGGTAATACCCCGTTGGCAGGCATGAGCCCATGCGCAACGCTCGACAAGGCTCTGACCGGACAGGGCTTCCCCGCAGCGACACCCACCGCTGCCGATCCCGAGCACAGTTGCGCGACCACCAAACCGCAGTTCGGCACTGCGGGCCTGTTGCTTCAAGACGGCCGAGCCATCAACGAGAACCTGACCGATCCATCCAAGACCCAGACCGGCACCGTGCACAGCAGGACCGCAATCCTCGAACCCGACCCCCTCGGCGCCAGCGGCGACTGCGCAGTGATCATGGAGGTCAAGCCGAAGTCGAGGGCGATGGTCAACGGATCCCTCTCCACCGGAACCACTGATCAGGCCTGCGCTTTCGCCAGGCAAATCGCGGAGGCCGTCGAGCCGCTGCTCCCCGCGAACAGCTGACCAAGAACGTGTGAGTTGGCTGGAACCCGCTGACAGCTCAGAGCCGTCGATCTAGAGTAGGGACGTAAGCACTCAGCGTGCACGGGAGGGCGAGGTAGTTCACGATGGGCACAGGTTCCGAGTTCGGGGGTCCGCCGGCAGCTCCCGCGTCTGGTGACGCTGGGCAGAGCTTTCTCTCGAACTTGCTCGAGAATCCCATGGACAGTGCTGGGGCTCAAAAGCTCAACGAGGGCGCACAGCAGTTCAAAACCCTCGCGGAGAATGGCAGTTTCTCCATCAACGAGGAAGGCTTTCGCGCCTACGAGAAGGTCTGCGACAAGTTTCTGGACGGCTACACGGACATGCGTATGGAGCTGACTTACCTCGCACAGCGCGCAAAGATGGGGTCGAGCGACTACTCGAGGCAGATCGCCGACTTCAATGTCAAGGTCGCCGCCGGCGACGAGCAGTCCTTGATTCCCAACTTTGAGCTGCTGAAAACCGGTTTCGAGCAGGTAAAGGAAGCCCTGGCGATCGCCCGCAAGAACTACAACGCCACCGAAGACTCACATCAGCAGTCCTTGGCCAAGCTGCACGGAGAGCACTAGTCATGGCAGAAGCGGCAGAGCATCGCCAGTACGAGGCCGACTACTACGCCGACACCCAGCGCAAGCAGCAAGAGGGCCTCAAGAACTTCGGCGCGGAAGACAAGGCGGATGTCAGCAAGGGCATCCAGGGGCGGACCGAGCAAGCCGCGTCCCAGTATTCAGTCTCCCAAGGCGATCAGCTGCTGCAAGGCCAGACAACGCGTGGCGACGCGCCCACGCCCAACGCGAACTACGCGGCCCATGACCATCAGGCCCTCTACAACATGGTCCACAACGACTTGGACGCCGGCGACATCGACGCCAAAGGCCGGGTCTCCAACAAGCTGGGAAACTGGCTCGCCGATATCTCCGACGCCGCGAATGAAGCGACCACCGCGAGTGGCGCGCAATGGCAAGGTGCCGGCGCTTCGCAAGCACACGGATTCTTTCAAAACACGGCCACCTACACCGCGCAAACCGCGAGCGCCGCGCAGTTGAGTTCCAACCGGTACTCCCAGCAGGCCGCGGCCGCGGACCACGCGCAGAAAAGCATGCCGAAGCCCAGCGGCTTCGACCAGCAGGCCGAGATGGAACAGGCAACCGTGCAGTACGCCAGCGGTAATCCGGCCGCGGGAGCACAGACGATGAACGCCCTCGCGGCGAAGCAACAGCAGGCGCAGGCCGACCACGCCCAAGCGGTGCAGGTCCTGCAGGGGCTGGACAACACGTACCACGGAACGGCCACCACACAGCCCGCCTTCACGCCTCCGCCGCAGATCAGCGCGCCCGACAGCAGCACGCACATCAGCAGTGCCGATCCCGGCGGCGGTGTCGGCACGCACGGGTCCGGCGTCGGGGGGCCCGGGGGCAGCAGTTACAACCCCGCCGGTGGGCAGCCTGGTGGTGGGCAGCCCGGTGCGGGCACCGGGGCCGGGTCGTCGTATGCGCCTCCTGGATCCGGGGCCAGTACCGGGGCCGGCAACGTGGGCGGGCCGCCCGGAGGTGGCGGCGGGTTCCGCGGGCCGGGCGGTGGCGGCGGCGGGTTCGGCCGGTTCGGGCCCGAGACGGTGGCGATGGGCGGGCCGGCCGGTGGCGGCAGCGGCGGGGGTGGCGACATCACGCGCAGCCGGCCCGGGATCGGGACCGGACGGTCCGGCGGCGGATTCGCCGGGAGCCGCGTGTCCGGCGGTGGTTACAAGCCCGGCGAGGTCGAGGAGCCCGGCAAGAGCGCGGGCAAGGGCGGCGCCGGCGAGCGGCTCGAACGCGGGGCCACGGCCGCCGCGAACGCGGGCAAGGGCGGCAAGCCGGGCGAGGCCGGAGCCGGGGGCACCGGCGCCGGCAAGAAGAAGGAAGACGACAAGGAACACAAGAACAAGATCCCGATCCAGGAAGACCCCGACGAGGTCTTCGAGGTCCGCCCCGAACGCGGCCCGGACGGCGAGAAGATCACCCCACCGGTGATCGGCGGCTGAAGCCGGGCGCTACCGACACCAGCCGCCGACCCGATGAGGCCAGGCGGCTGGTGTCGAATCGGCAGCTGTACGGATCGCAGGAGAACGGACCTGAGTCGTCCAGCTTCACCTGACGGGAAAAGTCGACAAAGCGATCCCTGGTGTCGGCTGGGTCTGGACAGCGCTGCGTTCGGGGTAGGACAAGGCAGGGCAGCGCCGGGCTCCGGGCGGCGCGAGGCGGGCAGCGCCGGAGGCAAGGCAAGGAACAACCTCACCCAAGGCTGTCGCCCACCCACCCGCCACCAATCCCGGCACCACACCAGCCCCGTGTCAACCCCGCACGACGGCAACCCCACCCCTCAGCCCCGAGCCGAACATCAGGGGCCTTCCCCGATGCGCCCGGCCGCCCCCGTCCAGCATGCTTGCCGGTATGAGCGGTGCCGACCAAGATCACCAGCTCCACTCACCCGACCGATACCGTGAACCCATGCGCTTCTACCTCGTCGATGCCTTCACCGATCGGCCCTTCGCCGGGAATCCCGCCGGGGTCGTGGTGCTGGACGAGCCCGCCGACGCGCGGTGGATGCAGGCCGTGGCCGCTGAGATGAAGCACTCCGAGACCGCGTTCGTGGTGGCGCACCAAGAACCCAAGTCGCTCCGCTGGTTCACCCCCGCCGCGGAAGTCGACCTTTGCGGGCACGCCACCATCGCCGCCACCCACGTGCTCGGCGGCCGCCAGCGCTTCGGCACCCGTAGCGGCGTCCTCACCTGCGAGGCCCGCGACGGCTGGGTCGAGCTGGACTTCCCCGCCGACCCGCCGCGGGAGACCGACGACGACCTCCGAACCGTCCTGCCCGACGCCAAAATCATCTTCACCGGGCGCGGACGCGAGAACCTGTTCGCCGTACTGGAAGACGCCGACGCCGTCCGGCGCGCGCAGCCTGACCTCAACGCCCTGCGCGAACTCTGGACCGGCCGGCTCGTGATCACCGCCGAAAACGACAGCACCGACTTCGTCAGCCGGTTCTTCGGGCCCGGCGTCGGGGTGGACGAGGATCCTGTCACCGGGTCCGCGCACTGCATGCTGGCGCCGTACTGGGCCAAAGAAACCGGCGAGACGCAGCTGACCGGCGAGCAGGCCTCGGCGCGGGGCGGGATCGTCAAGACCGAACTGAAAGCTGACCGCGTACTCCTGCGCGGCCAGGCCGTCACCATCGTGAGCGGGGAGCTGCACGTCTGATGCGTCTGCTGCTGAACATCATCTGGCTTGTGCTCTGCGGCTTCTGGATGGCCGTCGGCTATCTGCTCGCGGGCATCGTCTGCTGCATCCTGATCGTCACGATCCCGTTCGGGCTCGCGTCGTTCCGGATCGCGAACTACGCGCTGTGGCCGTTCGGGCGGACGGTGGTCAACCGGCCCGACGCCGGGGCCGGCTCGTTCATCGGCAACGTCATCTGGTTCCTTTTCGCCGGGCTGTGGCTGTCCATCGGGCACATCCTGACGGGCGTGGCGCTGTGCGTCACGATCATCGGCATCCCGCTGGGCCTGGCGAACTTCAAGCTCGTCCCGGTGTCCCTCATGCCGCTGGGCAAGGAGATCGTGGACCTGCCCTAGTCCTCCGGCTCGAACGGCAGCTTCACCACCAGGCACGGGCCGCCGACGAACAGGCCGCCGTCGATGCCCAGTGCCTTGCCGCCGGCGTAGAGGTACGGGCGCTCGATCTGCGCCGGGTGGATGCCCAGCTGGTCGGCGATCACGCTGTGCCCGTGCACGATCCGCTCGCCGCCCAGCGCGTCCAGCAGCCGCTGCGCGTTCTCCTCGCCGGACGGGCCGCGGAAGGCGTAGCGCGTGGTCATCCGGCGCCACACCTCCCACCAGGCCTCGATGTCGCTGCCGGACAGGATTTCCCGCGCGGCGGCGTTGATCGCCTCGATGTCCTCGCCCCAGTCGAGGTATTCGAGGGTGTCGGAGTGCATCAGCAGGTGGTCGTCGGCGAGCGTGACCAATGGACGCTCACTCAGCCACTCGATGTGCTCCGGCGTCAGCCGGTCCTGGTCGGACAGCAGGCCGCCGTTGATCTCCCAGCTGCGCGCGAAACTGCGCGGCCCGAAGTCGGACGGCACCTGCCGGTCGCCGAAGTGGTACATCCCCAGCAGCAGGATCTCGTGGTTGCCCAGCAGCATCTGCACGGAGCCACCCGCCTCGGGCGCCTGCCCCTGCAGCTCGCGGACGAAGTCGATCACACCGACGCCGTCGGGCCCGCGGTCCACGAAGTCCCCCAGGAACCACAGCTGGTCCTCCGCGCCGGCCCAGTTGCCCTCGTCGTCGACGAGCCCCTCGGCGCGGAGCGCGTCGGCCAGGGCATCACGGTGCCCGTGGACGTCGCCCACCACATACACGCTCATCGTTCGACGATATGCCCTGCTCCCGGGCCGGCGTCGGTCAGCCTTCGCCGAACGGGTCGCCGGTTCGCCCGATCAGGTCGGCCACCGAGTCGATCACCATGGTGGGCCGATACGGATAGCGCTCGGCCGACTCCGGCGTGGATATGCCGGTGAGCACCAGAATGGTCTGCAGCCCCGCCTCGATCCCCGAGTGGACGTCGGTGTCCATCCGGTCGCCGATCATCAGCGTCGATTCCGAGTGCGCGCCGAGACGCCGCAGCGCCGAGCGCATCATCAGCGGGTTCGGCTTGCCGACGTAGTACGGCGAGCGCCCGGTGGCCTTCTCGATCAATGCCGCGACGGAGCCGGTGGCCGGCATCGAGCCGTCGATGCTCGGGCCGGTGGCGTCCGGGTTGGTGGCGATGAACTTCGCGCCGCCCTCGATCAGCCGGATGGCGCGGGTGATCGCGCTGAAGCTGTACGTGCGGGTCTCGCCGAGCACCACGTAGTCCGGTTCGCGGTCGGTCAGCACGTAACCGACCTCGTGCAACGCCGTGGTCAGGCCGGCCTCGCCGATCACGAACGCCGAGCCGCCCGGCCGCTGCGAGTCCAGGAACTTCGCGGTGGCCAGCGCCGAGGTCCAGATCGACTCCTCCGGGATGTCCAGCCCGGTACGCTCGAGCCGCGCCCGCAGGTCGCGCGGGGTGTAGATCGAGTTGTTGGTCAGCACCAGGAACTTGATCCCGTTGTCCCGCAGCTCGGCGAGGAATTCATCCGCCCGGGGGACGAGGTGCTCCTCGCGAACCAGGACGCCGTCCATGTCGCTCAGGTAAGTCCAGCGGCCTTCGGTCACCGTCGCCCGTCCTCGTTTCTTGATCACAGAGCAGAGCAGCCGAACCGTATCACGCGATCCGGTCGAGGGCGTCGCATCGGACCAGGGAAAGGAGTACCGTGGAATTGAGGGGCCGGGGGGAATAACGGGGAGCGCGCTGTCGCTTTGGCGCGTATTAAAGGGGGATAAAGCACATGGGGTCTCTCGACGTGATTCGTCCTGCCCTGGCCATGGAAAGCCAGGTACAAGAGGGGACGAACAATGACCGAAATCATCGAACGACCTGCGGGTGCCGTCACACTGAGCGGCCCTGACTGGGGCTTGGCCAAGTTCCTGGACCCGCTGCGGATCCCGCCGGTGATCCGGCCGCATTCGTGGTGGCCGCAGGAGATGATCACCATTCCGATGGTCGCGAAAAGGCAGCGATTGCACTCGATGCTGCCGCCCAGTTCGCTGTGGACATACGCCGGGCATTTCCCCGGTCCGACGATCGAAGTGCGCAGTGGCAAACAGCTGCGGATTTCGTGGTCGAACGAAATCGACGGGCCGTTTCCGCTCGTGGCGGTGCAGGGCCCGCTCGGCGAGGCGCCGACCACGCGCCCGGGCCGCGAGGGCTACCCGCTGATCGACGGCGTCGCGGACCTGCCGTCGTGGACCGTCGTGCACCTGCACGGCGCGCGCACCAACGCGGGCAACGACGGCTGGGCGCACAACGCCGGGCTGAAGGGCACGTCGCAGCTGACCGAGTACCAGAACCGGCAGCAGGCGATGCCGCTCTGGTACCACGACCACGCGATGGCCATCACCCGCTTCAACGTCCACACCGGCCTCGCGGGCCTGTACCTGATCCGCGACGACGAGGAGGACGCGCTCGACCTGCCGGGCGGCGACCGCGAGATCCCGCTGATCATCGCGGACCGCAACCTCGACCGGGACCTGGAAAGCGGCGCGCTCACCGGGCAGCTGCTGTACAAGGTGCCGGTCGCCCCCGGCGGCGCGATGATCCCGTTCTCCGGCCCGTTCACACTGGTCAACGGCGTGATCTGGCCGCACCTGGACGTCGAGCCGCGGTGGTACCGCTTCCGCCTGCTCAACGCGTCGAACTCCCGTTTCTACCGGCTCAACCTCGTCGACGAAGCCGGCGTCGTGCACAACGACGCCGTGCGGCTGATCGGCACCGACGGCGGCCTGCTGCCCGCGCCCGCCCCGCTGCCGGACGGCGGGCTGGTCGCCGCGCCCGCGGAACGGTTCGACGTGCTGGTGGACTTCAGCCGGTTCAAGGGCGAGCGGCTGCGGCTGACGAACCTCGATCCCGGCCTCGGCGGCGTGGAGCCGGACCTGATGGAGTTCCGCGTCGAAAGCCGGTCACGGCACGACAGCTTCACGCTGCCCGAGCGGGTCTCCACGTCGTACACCCGGCTGGTGCACGGCGAGACGCTGCCGGAGGACCACGACCACGTGTGGGTCGCGCTGCTGCTCAACGCCGAGGGCCACCCGGAGATGTGGGACCTGGAGGAGCTGGACGCCGACCCGGGCGGCGAGGGCATCGTGCAGGTCGACGACCCGGCCGGGGGCCTGCGCACCTTCCGCCGCGTCGGGAAGCTGTTCGACGACACCACGGGCATCTTCATCAACCACGACCGCTGGGCGGTGTGGAACATCCTGCACGTGGCGGCCGGCGGTCCCGCGCACCCGGTGCACATTCACCTGACCGAGTTCCAGGCGCTGTTCCGCCGCGCGTTCACCACCACGTTCTCCACGGCCGACGGCCGCACGTCGGCGCCGATCGGCTCGTTCACCGACGTGCCGCTGGAGAAGTACGAGGAGGGCTGGAAGGACACGATCATCGTGAACCCGGGCCAGTGGGTGAGCGTGGCCGGGCAGTTCAGCGGCGGCACCGGCGAGTTCATGTTCCACTGCCACATCCTCGACCACGAGGACGAGGGCATGATGCGGCCGTTTGTCGTGCACCCGCCGGAGGTGGCGAAGTTCCACCTGCACCCGGGCGGCGGCCACCACCACTGATCGCGGGAGTAAGGGGTCCTTCCCACGCGGGGAAGGACCCCTTCACCGGCGCCAAGTGCCCTGAAGGCCACCTTGAGGGACCCTACGTCCCTGAAGGTGGCCTTCAGGGACCTCTACGCGGCAAAGGAGTCCTTACCGGCGTCGCGGCCGGGTGCACCGCCACCGCCGCGGCCTTCACCGAAAGCGTCACCGGTGTTCCCGGCTCCAGCGCCAGTTCCGCGACCGCCGCGGGGGTCAGGTCGGCGGAGAGGCCGTCGGCCCAGCCCGCGCCCGTCATGCGGACCCGGATGACCGGGCCGTGCGGTTCGAGGACGGCGACCACGGCTTCGGCGGTGTTGCGCGGGCTCCCCCGGTGCTCGTCGCCGGGCGGGTGGACGGCCACCGAGCTGGGCTCGAACACGGCCACGGCCGGCTCACCCGCCACAGCGTCCGGTGCCCGCAGACCCGCGACGACCTGGCCGGACGCGGTGCGGAGGCCGTTGTCCTCCGCCACCCCGGCCACCAGGTTCAGCCCGGCGATCCGGGCGGTGAACGGCGTCCGCGGCGCGGCCAGCACCTCGCGGGTCGGCCCGCGCTCGACGATCCGCCCGCCGGCCATCACGGCGACGTGGTCGGCCAGCGCGAGCGCGTCCAGCGGGTCGTGCGTGACCAGCACTGTGGCCGGGCCCGTGCGCAGCACTCGCCGCAGCAGGCCGCGGATGGCCGGGGCCGCGTCGACGTCCAGTGCCGCGAACGGCTCGTCCAGCAGCAGCAACGACGGCGCCGCGGCCAGCGCCCGCGCGATCGCCACCCGCTGCTGCTGGCCGCCGGAGAGCCGGCCGGGGCGGCGGCCGGCGAACTCCGCCGCGTCCACCTCCGCCAGCCACCGCGTCGCGACCTCTCGCGACTGCGCACGCCCGGATCCGGTGGAACGCGGCGCGAAGGCGACATTGTCCAAAGCGGACAGATGCGGGAACAGCAGTGCGTCCTGGGAGAGCAGGCCGATGCCACGGTCGTGCGGCGGCAGGTCGACGCCGTCGCCGGCCAGCACCCGGCCGTCGAGCGTGATGTCGGCGGTGCCCGCCCGCACCAGCCCGGCCAGGCAGCCGAGCACGGTCGACTTGCCCGAGCCGTTCGGCCCGAGCAGGGCGAGCACGCTGCCCTCGGGCACGGTGAAGTCCACGTCGAGGTCGAACGTGCCGCGGGACAGCGCGAGCCGCGCCGAGAGCGTCACCGGAGCCCGCCTTCCCACGACCGCGGCCGGGCCACCGCGATGACCACGATCGCGACCACGATCAGCAGCAGCGCGAGCGCGACGGCGCTGTCGATGTCCACCTCGGCCTGCGTGTAGACCTCCAGCGGCAGCGTCCGCGTGACGCCCTCCAGGCTGCCGGCGAAGGTGATCGTCGCGCCGAACTCCCCCAGCGCACGGGCGAAGCTGAGCACCACGCCGGAGCCCAGCGACGGCAGCAGCAGCGGCAGCGTCACGCGGCGGAACACCGTCCACGGGCGCGCGCCGAGCGTCGAGGCCACCTGCTCGTAACGGTCACCGGAGCCGCGCAGCGCGCCTTCCAGGCTGACCACCAGGAACGGCATGGCCACGAAGGTCTGCGCGATCACCACGGCCGCGGTGGTGAACGGCACCTGCTGCCCGGTCAGCGTCGTGATCAGCATGCCGAGGAAACCCTTGCGGCCCAACAGGTACAGCAGCGCGAGGCCGCCGACCACCGGCGGCAGCACCAGTGGGAGCAGCACGATCGAGCGCAGCAGCCGGACGCCGGGCAGCCGCGAGCGCGCCAGCACGACGGCCAGCGGAACGCCAAGGATCACACAGGCCACTGTGGACAGTGCGGCCGTCAGCAGCGACAGCTTCAGCGCGTTCAGCGACGACGAAGTGACCAGGAGCGACGGGAACCGGGTGACGTCGGAGCGCACCAGCAGCCCGATGACGGGCAGCACGACCAGCGCCAGCGCCACGATGGCGGGGAGCCAGAGCACGAGGGGGACACGCGCGTGCGGCGGCCGCTGAGCGGCCGCCGCACCTCGCCGTCCCTTACTGGGCCGGGCCAAACCCGATCTGAGCCAGCTCGGCCTTGCCCTGCGCGCCGAGCACGAAGTCGGTGAACTCCTTGGCCAGCGCGGCCTGCGGAGCGTCCTTGACGACGGCGATCGGGTAGTTGTTGATCGCCCCCGCGGCGTCCGGGAAGTCCACCTTGTCGACCTTGCCGGCGGCCGACGTCGCGTCGGTCACGTAGACCAGGCCGGCGTCGGCGTCACCCGACTCCACCTTGGCCAGCACCTGCTTGACGTCCTGCTCCTCGCTCGACGGCTTGAGCGTGACGCCGGTGTTCTTCTCCACCTTCTGCGTCGCCGAGCCGCACGGCACCTGCTGCGCGCAGACGACCACGGTCAGCCCGCTCTTGGTCAGGTCGGAGAACGACTTGATGCCCTTGGGATTGCCCTTGGCGACGGCGATCGCCAGCTTGTTCGTGGCGAAGACCGTGGGCCGGCCGTCGATCACGCCGCCCTGCACGGCCTTGTCCATGTTCGCCTGGTCCGCCGAGGCGAACACGTCGGCCTTCGCGCCGTTGTCGAGCTTCTGCACGAGCGCGGACGAGCCCTCGTAGTCGAACTTCACGGTGACACCGGGGTGCGCGCTTTCGAACTGCTTGCCGAGCGCGTTGAACGATTCGGTCAGCGACGCCGCCGCGTACACCGTGAGGGTGCCCCCACCCCCGGGAGCCGGCGCGGGCGCGCTGCTCGCGTTGGGGTTGGTGCTGGCCTGGTCGTTGGAGCTGCACGCACCGGCGAACAACGCGACCGCCGCCACGGCGATGGCGAGCTTCTTCATCTGTTTCCTTCCGGGGTCTCCACCACGACGGTGGTCGCCTTCACAACGGCGACCGCGAGGACGCCCGGGCGCAGCCCGAGCTCGCGGACGGCTTCCGTACTCATCAATGACACCACTCGGTGCGCCCCGCACTGGAGCTCGACCTGCGCCATCACTTTGTCGGCGATGACCTCTGTGACGAGCCCCACGAAGCGGTTGCGGGCGGAGCGTCCGACCGCGGACGGGTCCTCGAAGCCGACGGCCTGCGCCCGGGCGAACCCGGCGAGCTGGGCGCCGTCCACGACCTTCCGGCCGGCGGCGTCGTCGGTGGCGGTCAGCTGACCGGCCCGGACCCAGCGCCGGACGGTGTCGTCACTGACGCCGAGCAGCCGAGCGGCCTCGGACAACCGAAATTGCGGCATGGCGGGAAGATTATCGCCGCAGTTGAGGAAAAGCTATGTCAAACGGGAATTGTCGAGGATCTCGCCGCGTAACTCGTCGAGTATTGCATTCTGATAACGCTCGAGAACTTTCCGCTCACTGGGCGAGAACTGCTCCAGGATCCCCTTCATCCCGTCGAAGACCGACTCGAAGAGCCCGGCGAACCGGTCCACGCCACCGGGGACGACCTCCACGAGCACCTTGCGACGGTCCCCGAGGTCGCGCACGCGGCGCACCAGGCCGGCCTTTTCGAGCCGGTCTATGACCCCCGTCACCGCGCCTGTGGACAGTCCGGTCAGCTCGGCGATCCGGCCTGCGGTAAGGGGTCCGCCGGCTTGTCCGACCAGGTCCAGGGCCTTGTGATCGCTTCCGGACAGGCCCATCCGCTCCGCGATCCGGGCGTGCCGCAGCACGGTCATCGTGCTCGTCTCGCGACCGAGCCGGGCGAAGCGCGCGAGCTCGTCGGCAGGCACCGGGTAGGTCGTCTCCGCGGTACTCACAAGTGCCTCCACGGACGTCGCCGAGATCTTTCGGCCGCTGAGCGGCTCGCTGCGTCAAGGATTTTAGCGAGGCCGCTATTCCGATCCGCGAGAGCCGCTCCCGGCTCCGCGCTCAACGCCGGTCGCCCGCCCGGGGTTACCCTGACGGTAATGACGGCAGTAGATCTCGGGTTTCCTCGCGTCCCCGGTACACGAGGTCCGTCGAGCACGCCCTCCGCACCCCGCCCGGACCACCCTGGACTGATCGACACCTTCGGCCGCGTCGCGACCGATTTGCGCGTGTCGCTGACCGACCGGTGCAACCTGCGCTGCACCTACTGCATGCCGGCCGAGGGCCTCGACTGGATGCCGGGCGAGCAGGTGCTCACCGACGACGAGCTGGTGCGGCTCATGCGCATCGCCGTCGAGCTGCTCGGCGTCACCGACATCCGGCTGACCGGCGGCGAGCCGCTGCTGCGAGCCGGCCTCGAAGACATCGTCGGGCAGGTCAAGTCCCTCACCCCGCGGCCGCGGATTTCCATGACCACCAACGGGATCGGGCTCGCCAAGCGAGCGACCGGCCTCGCCGCCGCCGGGCTGGACCGGATCAACGTGTCGCTCGACACCGTCGACCGCGCGCGGTTCGAAGAAATCACCCGGCGCGACCGGCTGCCGCACGTGCTGGCCGGCCTCGCCGCCGCACGCGACGCCGGACTGAACCCGGTGAAGGTCAACTCCGTGCTGATGCGCGGGCTGAACGAGCGCGAGGCGCTGCCGCTGCTGCGCTTCTGCCTCGCCGAGGGCTACCACCTGCGGTTCATCGAGCAGATGCCGCTGGACGCCCAGCACGGGTGGAACCGCGGCGAGATGATCACCGCGGCGGAGATCCTCACGATGCTGGGCGAGGAGTTCGAGCTGACGCCGTTCCCGGTGGCCCGTGGGGGCGCGCCCGCGGAGCGCTGGCTGGTCGACGGCGGGCCCGGCGACGTCGGCGTGATCGCGTCGGTGACCCGGCCGTTCTGCGCTTCCTGCGAGCGCACCCGGCTGACCGCCGACGGCGCCGTCCGCTCCTGTCTCTTCTCCAACGACGAAACGGACCTGCGGGCCCTCGTGCGCGCGGGCGCGCGTGATGAAGAGGTGGCGGACGCCTGGCGGGCGACCATGTGGGGCAAGCTCGCGGGCCACGAGATCAACGAAGCCGGGTTCGCGCAGCCGATCCGGCCCATGAGCGCGATCGGCGGATGACATGGCACCCCAGTCACTGGAACCGATGACCCTCCTCGTCCGCTACTTCGCCTCCGCGCGCGCCGCGGCCGGAGTAGAAGAGGAGAAGGTGAAGCTGCCCGAGGGGGCGACTGTCGCGGACGCGGCCCGCATGTTGCGCGAGCTGCATCCCGAAAACCTGCCCCGCATCCTCGACGCGGCGAGCTTCCTGCTGAACGAGGTTGCCGTCCGTGATCAGACTCGCGCCCTGAGTGACGGTGCGCAACTCGACGTGCTCCCGCCGTTCGCCGGCGGCTGAATCCCGCTCCCCCTTTCATCCCGGCTTCATCCCGTTCCGCGGTGAAGCGGGCCACTTGATCGACATTCGCAGACCGTCGGCCCACCGCTCGGCGCACAGCCGCGCTGAGGCCCGTACGCCCTGGTCAGCGGACCGCCGGGCGCCTTAAACATCCCCTTCGGGTGTTTCGTCCATACCACGCTCAGCGGCCAATCCGACGCTTTGAGTGGCCTTTTCTGTTTATCTCCACTCTCCGAAGTGGTTCGCTCACGGCGTATTCACGTGACTACACAGAACCACTCCAAGTGCAGTGGCGGACTTTGCCGATCGTGGTTTAGAGTGCCCGGCTCAATGACGGTACGAATGGCCCCTTGACGCCTTATCGACGTGACCCAAGCCTCACGATCCGTGAAATATCTCGGGCAGAAAACGGTCAGATAACGGCGCTCTGACCTGCGAAAACAAAGCCGTCGTGACAGGTTGCGTGCCGTTACTGTGACGTAGGTCACAGGCCGAATGATTTCCGATCACGGCCGTCGTTACGTACCGTCGCTTTTCGGTTGGCCCCGAACCAACCGAGCAAGACCGGGAATCCGTAGCGCCTAGCCCTGTCCACCGGATCCCCGGACCCATACCCCGAGCGAAAGCATTCCAGGACAGGGACGAGGGGACGAAGACGACGCACAGAGCGTCATCCGCGTCTGCCGCCCGGCAACGGGCGGACGGGCTCCCAACCCGGCCCTCAGCCTTCGGGCTCGTAGGCGCAGGAAGCCGAGAAGCATTCACATGTCTTACCGAGGCAAGCACCGCAAGATGTCCGCCGCCACCCGCACGATCGCCCGCGTCGCTGTCGCTGGCATCGCGGTCGGCGCGCCCCTCGCAATCGCCGCGACCCCCGCGTCGGCGACCAACTGGGACGCCATCGCGCAGTGCGAGAGCGGCGGCAACTGGAGCATCAACACCCACAACAACTACTCCGGTGGCCTCCAGTTCACCGACAGCACCTGGAAGGCCTACGGCGGTACCGGCAGCGCGCACAACGCGTCGCGTGAGCAGCAGATCGCGGTGGCCGAGCGGGTCCTGCAGGGCCAGGGCATCGGCGCCTGGCCGGTGTGCGGCAAGAAGGGCGGCAGTGGCTCGACCGCGTCGTCCTCGCACCAGTCCGCGCCCAAGACCAGCAAGAAGGTCACCCCGAAGCAGAGCACGCCGAAGAAGGCCACCCCGGCCCCGGCGGCGAACGTCGCGAACTCGAACCCGAACGGTGACTACACCGTCGCGGCGGGTGACACGCTCTCCAAGATCGCCAAGCAGTTCAATGTCCAGGGTGGCTTCCAGAAGCTGCAGGACCTGAACAAGCAGTTCGTGCCGAACCCCGACTTCATCGTCGTCGGCCAGAAGCTCGCCACCAAGTGACCCAGGCCCCCTGAGGGCTCTGCGGCACCTGGCGCAGCTTCGACTGTGACCCGACAGGGCCCCACCGCGACTTTCCCCCGGCGGTGGGGCCCTTCGTCGTCACTGGACCGGCTCAGGCCGGCTCAAACGCTCTGAGACGCGTTCCCTCGAGTCCCCGGCGGTCTGGACCAGTCCGAGGCCGTCAGCGGCTCGCTCAGGCGGGCGGACGAGCTCGCCCGGCACGGTCAGGGCGAGTTGACCCACTCGTCGCTGCCGTCGGTGAAGTGCTGGTGCTTCCAGATCGGGAGGCGGGCCTTCACCTCGTCGACGAGCTCGGCGCAGGCCGCGAAGGCCTGTCCACGGTGCTCCGCGGCGACGGCGCACGCCAGCGCGACGTCACCGATCGCCAGCGCGCCCACCCGGTGGCTCACCGCCACGGCGCGCACCCCCGTCCAGCGCGCCGACAGGTCCGCCACGACCTCCGCGAGCACGTCACTGGCGGTCGGGTGGCCCTCGTAGGTCAGATCGCGGACGCCCTTGCCGCCGTCGTGGTCGCGCACCACCCCGGCGAACGTGACCACGGCTCCCGCCGCGTCGTCCTCCACCAGGCGCGCGTGCTCTTCGACGGACAGCAGCTGCTCGCTCACCTCCGCCCGCAGGACCCGGACCGGCGGTGCGGCCGTGTCAGGTGACACGGGCGTGGCCGCGCGGGGGTGGTCACCGCCGGCGAGCTGGTCGACGGCGTGGTCCAGGATGTGCTCGAGCACGCCGAGGCCGTCCTTCACCCCGCCGCTCGAACCAGGCAGGTTCACCACCAGCGTCCGCCCCGCGACGCCGGCGACACCACGGGACAGCACGGCTGTCGGGACCTTCGGCAGGCCCGCGGCGCGGATCGCGTCCGCGACGCCCGGCAGCTCGTAATCAAGAACTTCGCGGGTGACGTCCGGGGTCCGGTCCGTGGGCGAGATCCCCGTGCCGCCGGTGGTCAGCACCACCGCGACACCGTCGGAAACCGCTGTGCGCAAGGCTTTCCCGACCGGCTCGCCGTCCTCGACGACCACCGGCGCGGGCACGTCGTAGCCGCGCCCGGCCAGCCACGCGACGATCACCGGCCCGGTTTTGTCCTCGTAGACGCCCTTCGCGGCGCGGTTGGACGCCACGATCACGCGTGCCTTCGTCATGACTGCCGCTCCCAGGTGCCGGATTTGCCGCCGTCCTTGCGGATGAGCCGGACGTTGTCGAGCGTCGCGGCGGGGTCCACGGCCTTGATCATGTCGTGCAGCGTCAGCCCGGCGACCGCGACGGCCGTCAGCGCCTCCATCTCGACGCCCGTGACGTCCGTGGTCTTGGCGGTCGCGGAGATGTGCACGGCGGCTTCGTCCAGCTCGAACTCCACCTTCACCCCGGACAGCGCGATCTGGTGACACAACGGGATCAGCTCCGGCACCCGTTTGGCGCCCATGATCCCGGCGATCCGGGCGGTCGCCAGCGCGTCGCCCTTGGGCAGCCCGTTGGCCGAAAGCAGGCCGACGACCTCCGCGGTGGTGTGCACGGTCCCCCCGGCGAGCGCGGTCCGGGCGGTCGCCGTCTTCGCGGAGACGTCGACCATCCGCGCGGCGCCGGCGGAATCGACGTGGCTGAGTTCACTCACCTTCAGGAGGCTACTGCGCCCCTTCGGCCGCGCCCCAATGTGGCGTTCGGTGCGTCCAACGCACCCAATGTGGCGTTCGGTGCGTTGGACGCAACCAATGCCACATTGGGGCGCAAAAAGGGACCCGCGGGCGGCGGGTCCCTTTCACACAGCGGAAAATCAGCGGGCTTCGGCGCGGGCCGCGGTGCGGACGGCCTCCGCGACGGCCGGGGCGACCGCCGTGTCGAACACGCTCGGCACGATGAACGAGGCGTTCAGCTTGCCGTTGTCGACCACGTCCGCGATCGCGTCGGCGGCGGCGAGCAGCATGTTGTCGTCGATGTTTCGCGCGGCCGCGTCGAGCAGGCCGCGGAAGACGCCGGGGAACGCGAGCACGTTGTTGATCTGGTTCGGGAAGTCGCTGCGGCCGGTGGCGACCACGGCGGCGTGCTGCTGCGCCTCCAGCGGGTCGATCTCCGGGTCCGGGTTGGCCAGCGCGAACACGACCGCGTCGTCCTTCATGGTGGCGACCTGCTCGGCGCCGAACAGGTTCGGGGCCGAGACGCCGATGAACACGTCCGCGCCCACGAGCGCCTCGTGCAGCGTGCCCGCCTGCTTCTGGCGGTTGGTGTGGCTCGCGATCCAGGTCAGGTTGTCGTCGAGGTTGCCGCGGTCGGGGTGGACGATGCCGTCGATGTCGGCGGCCACGATGTCACCCGGGTTCTTGTGCAGCAGCAGCCGGATGATCGCCGAGCCGGCCGCGCCGACGCCGCTGACCACGATCTTGCAGTCCTCGATGTTCTTGCCGACCACCCGCAGCGCGTTGCGCAGCGCCGCGACGACCACGATCGCCGTGCCGTGCTGGTCGTCGTGGAACACCGGGATGTCGAGCTGCTCACGCAGCCGCGCCTCGATCTCGAAGCAGCGCGGCGCGGCGATGTCCTCGAGGTTGATGCCCGCGTACACCGGCGCGATCGCCTTGACGATCTTGATGATCTCCTCGGTGTCCTGGGTGTCCAGGCACACCGGCCACGCGTCGACGCCGGCGAACTTCTTGAACAGCGCCGCCTTGCCCTCCATCACGGGCAGCGCGGCGGCCGGGCCGATGTTGCCGAGGCCCAGCACGGCGGAGCCGTCGGTGACCACGGCGACGGTGTTGCGCTTGATGGTCAGCCGGCGCGCATCGTCGGGGTTGGCCGCGATCGCCTGGCAGACGCGGGCGACACCCGGCGTGTACGCGCGGGAGAGGTCGTCACGGTTGCGGAGCGCGACCTTGGCGCTGACCTCGATCTTGCCGCCGAGGTGGATCAGGAACGTCCGGTCGGAGACCTTGCGGACCTTCACCCCCGGCAGCGAGTCCAGCGTCTGGGTGATGTCCTGCGCGTGGTTCTCCGACAACGCGTTCGCGCTGATGTCGACCACGATGGAGTCGGGGTGCGACTCGACGACGTCGAACGCCGTCAGCACCCCGCCCACGCGGCCGACCGCGGTGGTGAGGTCACCGGCGGCCGAGGACGAAGCCGGGGCCTCGACCCGGACGGTGATGGAATACCCGGGACCGGGAACCGGCATGACACTAACTCCCCGCTGGAAAACCTGTGACTGGGACGTTCGGAACCCTAGCCCCGTGACCGTCGCCACCCGACCCCAACCGGGTGACTGACCAGTAACTTCAGGGGTCCTCGCGAGTGCTCAGCCGGTTCTCGGCGCGCAGGGCGTCAGCGGTTGATTTCGGTCTCCGGGTGCACGTACGGCACGGCGTCGAGCGGGAACGTCAGGTCACCGAACGGCGACAGCGCGCCCTGACGGTCGGACGCGAGCTCCGACACGGGGTGCTCGCCGTCCTCTGCCGGCCAGGTGGGGTCGACGCCCTTCTTCTTGCCGTTCTCGGCCTTCGCCACAACACCCTCCACTGGCCGGTCCAACCGATTCGCACACAGTGTGCCCGAACACCCCCGGTCCCCGCTCACCCGCCCGGCACGCGCGCCCGACGGCGCCCGCGCACCCGCCCGGTATCCTGGAGTTCTATGCCCGCGACCTCATTGGCGGACTGGCTGCGTGCGGAATCCGACGACGCACTGGCCGAGCTCCTGCGCACGCGTCGCGACCTGTCGACCCCGCCGCCGTCCGACAGCACCGTGCTGGCCACCCGCGCCGGCACGCCGGGCTCCGTCGCGCGCGCCTGCGAAGACCTGGACACACGCACGCTCGCGGTGCTCGACGCACTGCTGGTGGCCGGGGCCGACGCGGCGCCGGCGCCGCTGGCCGAGGTGAGCGCGCTGGTCGGCGCCGACGTCACGGACGCGCTGGCGCGGCTGCGTGCCCGTGCGCTGGTGTGGGGCGCGGATGACGAACTGCGAGTGCCGCCGTCGGCGCGCGACGCGCTGGGGCCGTTCCCCGCGGGGCTGGGCTCGCCGTCTCCGGCGCTGGCCGCCACGGACGTCGCCGCGCGGCTGGCCGAGATCGGCGACGACGAACGGGCGGTGCTGGCCAAGCTCGCGGCGGGACCGCCGATCGGCCGCACCCGCGACGCGAGTTTCGACGTCCCGCTCAGCGAAGCCACCACCCCCGTGCAGAAGCTGCTGGCCCGGGGCCTGCTGCTGCGGCGTGACGACCAGACCGTCGAGCTGCCGCGTGAGCTGGGGCTGCAGCTGCGGGGCGGCGCCGCGTTCGACCCCGTGACGCTCACCGAGCCCGAGCTGCCCGTCCATCCACACCGGACAGTCACTGTGGACGAGACCGCGGCCGGTGAGGCGATGGAGTTCCTGCGCCAGACCGAGACGCTGCTGCGCTCGTGGTCGGCGGTGCCGGCGCCGGTGCTGAAGGCCGGCGGCCTCGGCGTGCGTGAGCTGCGGAAACTGGCCAAGGACCTGGACGTCGACGAGGCGCGGGCCATGCTGGTGGCCGAGCTGGCCGTCGGCGCCGGGCTGGTCGCCGACAGCGAGACGACGGCACCGGAGTGGGTGCCGACCACGCTCACCGACTCCTGGCTCGCGTCGCCGACGGTGCAGCGCTGGATGACGCTGGCCCAGGCGTGGCTCGAACTGCCGCGGCTGCCCGGGCTCGCCGGCGGCCGGGACGCGAAGGACAAGCCGATCGCGCCGCTGTCCGAGGAGCCGCGGCGGCCGCTGGCGCCGGTGGCCCGGCGACGGGTGCTGATGGCGCTCGCGCAGCTGCCGTCCGGCGCCGGGGTGAAGAGCGTCGACGAGCTGGTGGCCGTGCTCGCGTGGCGCGCGCCGCGGCGGGGCGGGCGGCTGCGCGACGAGACCGTGCGCTGGACCATGGCGGAGGCGACCGCGCTCGGCCTCGTCGGGCTGGGCGGGCTGACGTCCACGACCCGGCTGCTGCTGGAGGACGACCGCCCGGGCGCCGTCGAGGCGATGCACGACGCGCTGCCCGCGCCGGTCAGCCACGTGCTGGTGCAGGCGGACCTGACGGTTGTCGCGCCGGGCCCGCTGGAGCCCGAGCTGGCGGCGGACATGGCGGCGGTGGCGGACGTCGAGTCGGCCGGGCACGCCACGGTCTACCGCGTCACGGAGACCTCGGTGCGCCGCGCGCTCGACACCGGACGCACGGCGGACGAGCTGCACGCGCTGTTCCGCGCGAAGTCCGCGACACCCGTGCCGCAGGGCCTGACCTACCTGATCGACGACGTCGCCCGCCGCCACGGCCGGCTCCGCGGCGGCGCGGCGGCCTCGTTCCTGCGCTGCGACGACGAGGCCCTGCTCGCCGAGGTGCTCGCCAACCCGGTCGCGGCGGAGTACGACCTGCGGATGATCGCGTCGACCGTCCTGATCAGCTCCGCGCCGCTCGGCGAAGTGCTGGAAGCGTTGCGGTCAGCGGGTTTCGCGCCCGCGGCGGAGGGACCGGACGGACGGGTGGTCGACATCCGGCCGAGCGGCCGCCGTCTCCCCGCGCGTGCCCGCGCCGCCCGCGCCCGCCCGGGCGAGCAGGCAGTGCTGTCGGAGGATCAGGCGTCGAGGATCGTCTCGAACCTGCGCGCGGGCGACGCGGCTTCAGCGCGACGTCGCGGCTCCGCCGTGAGCGCGCCGACCGGCGGCGGCGCGGACACTTCGGCGACGCTGGAACTGCTGTCCCGCGCGACCCTCGAACGCCGTGAGGTGTGGATCGGCTTCGTCGACTCGCGCGGCACGGCCAGCCAACGCGTGGTGCGCCCGGTGCGCGTCGGCGGTGGCGTGCTGGAGGGCACGGACCACGAGCGGTATCCGTTGCACCGCATCACTTCCGCCGCGATCGTCGAAGACTGACCGTGGTCTAGAGGGCGCGGAGGCCCTGCAGGACGCGTTCCATGAACTCACGCGACGAGCGGTCGCCGAGGATCAGCTCCGTCTGGTGGATCAGCACGAGGCCGAGGTCGGACATGTCGCCGACCAGCACCTTGACCACGCCGAGTGGCAGGCGCAGGTGCGCGGCGATCTCGGCGACCGAGCGGGTGTCCAGGCAGAGGTCGCAGATCCGGCGGTGCTCGATCGACCGGACGCCCCGGTAACGGCGGCCGTCGTCGCTGGTGGAGACGAGCGCCTCGAGCGCGAGGTTGTGGTCGGACCGGGTGCGGCCGCCGGTCCGGGCGTACGGGCGGACCCGGGAACGGGCCGGCTTGGCCGGTGCGCCCACGGCGGGTTCGAAGGCGGGCTCCGCGGCGGGGGTGAAGGCGGGCTCGCGTGCCCAATCCTGTTCCGCGGCAGGCACGAAGGCAGACTGGCCGGTGTGCCCGGCCGGCTCGAAGCCGGGTTCCGCAGCGTGTGAGAAGGCGGGCTGCGCTGTGTGGCCGGCGGGCTCGGCTGCCCAATCCTCTTCTGCGGCGGGGGTGAAGGCGGGCCGGCCGGTGTGGCCGGCGGGCTCGGCTGCCCAATCCTCTTCTGCGGCAAGGAATTCCGGCTGCGCGGGGTCCGGTTCGGACTGCCACTCGGGCTCGGCGGCGTGGGCATGCCGGCCGCCGCGGGGAGCGGGCTGCCAGTCCTGGTCGGCGGCTTCGGTCTCGGACCAGTCGCGGGCCGCGTCGGCTTCGGACCATTCGGTTTCCGCGGGTGCCGGGGACTCGGGGTCCGCCAGGCGGTGCTGGGCGTAACGACCGGTATCGGGCTCGGCGTCATACGGCTCGTAGCCGTACGCGGGCGCGGGCCGGTACGCGGAGTCGGGCGGGGCCGAGTGGTAGTCCGTCTCGGCCGCGGTCTGCTGGTAACCGGAGTCGTAGGCGGCCGGCTGGTAACCGGGCTGCTCGTAGCCCGGGGTGGCGGGCGCCTGCTGGTAGCCCGAGTCGTACGGGGACCGCTCGTACGCGGGCTGCTCGTACCGGGTGTCGTATGCAGGCTGCTCGTACCCGGCGTCGCGAGCGGGACGGTCGTACCCGGTGTCGTGCGCAGGCTGGGCGTACCCGGTGTCGTGCGCTTCCTGCTGAGGAGCGGAGCGGCGACGGGCGGGCTGGTAGTCCTCGAAAGACGGGCGCTCGCGAGGGGCCTCGTCGTAGGCGGCCGAGCGGTGGCCGGACCGCGCGGGGCGGCGACGGTCGTCCGCCGGCGGCGCCGGGTACCCGGCGGGACGGCTCGCGGCGGCGTGCCCGGACGGCGCGGAATGGCCCGGCTGCGCGGCATAGCCGGACGGTGCAGAGTGACCGGACTGTGTGGCATGCCCGGACGGCGCGGCGTAATGCCCGGTGTCCTGGACGACCGAGCCGGTGTCCTGGTCCTCCGCCCGGTGGCCGGACTCGCCGTCGTCCTGCCAGGTGCGGCCTTCGTCGTCGTAGTAGTCCGAGGCGCCGGCCCATTCGGCGGCTTCCGGGGCTTCGTAGGGCTCCACCGGTGGCGGCGGGGTACTCGGGCGACGGTGCGGCAGCATCGTCTTCAAGGTGCTCAGCTCGTAGTGGCTGGGCGAGTCGAACGACTCCCGGTCGGTGCCGCGGTGGAGCGCGTCCCAGGCCCCAGTGTCGCTCTCGCCGAATCCCGAGATCTTCATCTACTAACCACGCACCCCGCCCTGGAGCTGGGCGCGCAGTTCCGGGGTGAGCTGCTCGCCGACGCGTTCCACGAGCAGCGTCATCTCGTACGCGACCGTGCCGATGTCACAGGTCGGCGCGGCCAGCACCGCCAGCGACGAGCCGTCGGAGACCGACATGAGGAACAGGTACCCGCGCTCCATCTCGACCACGGTCTGGTTCACCCCGCCCGCCTCGAAGCAGCGGGCCGCGCCCTGGGTCAGGCTGATCAGGCCCGAGGCGACCGCGGAGAGCTGTTCGGCCCGTTCCTGCGGCAATCCCTCGGACGGCGCGAGCAACAGACCGTCGGCCGACACCAGCACCCCGTGCGCGGCGCCGGGCACCCGGCGCACGAAGTCCGTGATCAGCCAGCCGAACGTGAGCTGGCCCTCTTCCTGGCCGGACACGGTCACTGTCCCTCCTTGCTGCCGCAGCTGCCGAACCGGAAAACCGCCGCTCGCCATGATCACGGCCCACCCGTGAAGATGCCGTTCCCAGCGTATTCACCTGGCCGACGGTGTCGAGTCCCGCCGGTCGAAGTGGTGCGCACCGTACGTACTCAGCCGAGTGCGTACCGCGTGGACCCCCACGGGATCACGCCTTCGTGGGTCACTCCGTGGTGACACCGGTTGCCTCGCGCGGTGGGGTGTCCGCGCAGGTCACCGACGTTCCGACCGGCCGGTCCGGCCTGGTCGGCCCCGGCCGCGGTGAGCCGGGTCCAGTGGACCCGGTCGCGGCCGGAGACACCACTCCCCGAAGCGGGTGAAGCCCGTCGAGTTCACTCCAACGGCCGCATCCCACTGGCGGGTACTCCGGTTCTAGCCCGCCCTCAGTGCCGAGTCGTGGGCGATGGCGTGCTGCACGACCGAGATCAGCACCTGCTTGGCCGAGTCCCGCTCACGCGCGTCACACGCCATGATCGGCACCGACGGGGAGATCGTCAGCGCGTGCCGCACGTCCTCGATCTGGTGGTGCAGCAACCGATCGAAACAGTTGATCGCGACCACGTACGGCAGCTTCCGGTTCTCGAAGAAGTCGATCGAGGGGAACGCGTCGGCCAGCCGCCGCGTGTCCACCAGGACCACCGCCCCGATCGCGCCGACCGCGAGGTCGTCCCACATGAACCAGAACCGGTGCTGGCCCGGCGTGCCGAACACGTACAGGACGAGGTCCGAGTCGAGTGAGATCCGGCCGAAGTCCATGGCGACCGTGGTGGTCGTCTTGTTCGGCGTGGCGGAAGTGTCGTCGTGCCCGACACTCGCCTCGGTCATCATGGCCTCGGTGGTCAGCGGGTCGATCTCCGAGATCGCCCCGACCATCGTTGTCTTGCCCGAACCGAACCCACCCGCGACCACGATCTTGGCCGACGAGGTCGGACCGGTCACCTGCGGTGTGTTCGCGTCGGAGTCAAATTCTCCGAAGCCCACTGAGCACCCTTTCCATGAACTCGATACTCGGGCGGTCGCCCACGGCGGTGTCGCTGGTCGAGTGCACCAGCACCAGGCCGAGCCCCGCCACGTCACCAATCAGCACTCGCACCACGCCGAGCGGCAGCCGCAGCAGCGCCGCCACCTCGGCCACGGAACGGGTGTCGAGACACAGATCGCAGATCGACCGGTGCTCGGGCACGCGCACGCGGTCGAGCACGCGCCCCTGCTCGCTGGTCGAGATCAACGCCTCGATCGCGAGGTCGTACGTCGGCTTCGTCCGGCCGCGGGTCCGGAAGTACGGCCGGACCAGTCCGGACGTCTCGACCTCGGCCACCGGCGGCTCGGCGGACGCCTGCATCGGCAGTGCGGCCGCCAGCTCGTTCGACGACGGCCCGGGAGAGCCGTCCTGCTCCGCGCTGAACGCCGCGAACTCGGCGGAGTCGTACAGCGGCCCGCTGGCCCCGCCGAACAGCTCGGCTCCCGGGCCGCCCAGCAGGCGGTCGCGGTAACCGGGCACGCCCGTGACGTCCGGTCCCTGCCCGGCATTGCTGTCGGTCAGCCAGTTCGGCGGCTCACGCACCGGATCCGAGTCCGACCCCTGGACGCGGCGGGCCCGCCATTCGCGGTCGACCCGGTCGCGGAAGGACTTCCAGTCCTCCCGCCCGTCGTCCCGCTCGGCCCACCCGCCGGTGAAGTCGTCACCGAGCCGGCCATCGCCCCTCAAGCGCCCGTCGTCCACGGTCTGCTCCTGAAGTTCCCGGCCCGCCTAGCGGCGGACCGCCGAGCCCTGCAGTTGCGCACGCATCTCCGGGGTCAGCTGCTGGCCGACCCGTTCGACGAGCAGGGTCATCTCGTACACCACCAAACCGATGTCGCTCTCCGGCGAGCCCAGCACCGCGAGGCACGATCCGTCGGAAACCGACATCAGGAAGAGGAAGCCGTTGGCCATTTCGACCACGGTCTGCGCGACCGGGCCGCCTTCGAACACTTTCGCCGCTCCGCGCGCCAGGCTGGTCAGCCCCGACGCGACCGCCGCCAGCTGGTCGGCCCGGTCCTTCGGCAGGCCGCGCGAGGCGGCCAGCAGGAGCCCGTCCGCCGAGACGACGACCGCGTGGGCCGCACCCGGCACCCGGTGCACGAAGTCCGTGATCAGCCACGCGAAGCTACCCGCCGCGCCGCCTGCCGCCCTGCCGTTCGGCTGCGCCGAGCCGCCTCCCGGCTGCACTGCACCCGCCCGTGTCACTGTCGCTCCTCACTGCTGTCGCTCAAGTACCCGGATCCACTCACCGGAACGCCGTCCTCGTCGAGCCTGTCGTCGGCCGGTCGGTCCTTCAACGCATGCCTCCCGGAGGTGTACCCACGCTGGAAGCTTGCCATCCTGCTGCGAGCCGCGGAGGCCGAGCGGGTCATAGCACCCGTTCCGGGCAGCCCGGAGGTCGCGTCGGTGAAGGAATTGTGGGGCTCGGAGGATTCCGAGGGGCTGCCGATCGAACCCGGGACCAGGTACGCGTTGGGGACGCGCTTGGGCAACCCGGCCGTCGTCACCTCCTCGTTCTTGGCCTCGAGCAACGACTGCGCGGCCTGCCAGCCCTCGTCGGAGGCGCTGCTCCAGCTCTCGTCCGAGCCGTCGTCGGAACCAGGGTAGAGCGGCGTCGCCTCGATCGGTTCCTCCTGACGGGGCTCGTGCGTGCCGTTGCTGCTCTCCGCCGCGACTCCGGTGACGGACGTGATGCTGTTGTCCGCCTCCGCGGGTGCCTCGGTCTTCGCCGGCATGGCCGTCAGGTCCTCGGCCAAGCCGGGCTCGCCGTCACCGCTCCCGTCACTGCCTTCGCTGAACCACCGCGAAAGCACCGACTGGTAGATCGGCAGCCGCCGGGTGGGCACGTCGTCCTCGAGGGCCGACGCGCCGTCGTCGGCGACGGGCTCCACCCGCTGGGGCTCCTCCGGCGCGAGGTACTTCGGCTCGCGCTTCGGCAGCACCAGCGGCGGGAACTCCGTCTCCGCCAGGCTCGCACCGTCTCCGTTGGGCTGCTGAGTGAGCGGCGCCAGGTCCTCCGCCGTCGGCCACGCCGGAGTGTCCGGGACCGGCATCTCCGGGCTGAGGAACGGCCCGGCGGCGCGGTTGCCCGCGACCAGGTCGTCGAGGCTGATCGGCTGGTCGAGCGGGACGAGCCCGCCGTTCGACGGCGCCGCGGGCGGAGGCGGCGGTGCCGACGGGGGCGGCGGCGTGGCTTCGGGTCCCCGGTCGATCGGCCGGTTGACCGGCGGGAAGCTCGGGTGCGACACCTCGTTGCGGTTGACCGGCGGCGGGGTGTGCCGCGGCGGCGGGGTGGCCACGCGGATCTGCGTGAGCAGCTCGGCCGGCACCACGACCCGGGCGATGACGCCGCCCTCGATGTCCTCGTTCTCGCGCAGCCGCACCTCGATGCCGTGGCGCTGGGCCAGGCGGGCGACCACGTACAGGCCCATCCGGCGGGTCACCGACACGTCCAGGTCCGGCGGGTCGGCCAGCCGCTGGTTGATCTCGGCGAGCCGGTCGTCCCCCATGCCCACGCCGTGGTCGGTGACCTGGATGGCGAGCGCCTTCTTGCGGGTGATGACGGCGCGGACGGTGACCTTCGTCTCAGGCTCGGAGAAGTAGGTCGCGTTGTCGAGCAGCTCCGCGAGCACGTGCACGAGGTCGTGGATCGCGAGACCCTGCACCGCGACCTCGGGCACGATGCCGACCTCGATGCGGGCGTACTGCTCGATCTCCGAGACCGCGGCGCCGATCACGTCCGCGGCCGGCACCGGCTTGGGCACGGACTTCGCCAGGCCGGCGCCCGAGAGCACCAGCAGCGACTCGCCGTTGCGGCGCAGCCGCGTGGCGAGGTGGTCGAGCTCGAACAGGCTGGCCAAGTGGTCCGGGTCCTGCTCGTCGGCCTCCAGCCGGTCGATCACGCCCAGCTGGCGCTCCACCAGCCGCTGCGAGCGGCGGGAGAGGTTCACGAAGATGCCGTTGACGTTCTCGCGCAGCAGTGCCTGTTCGGCGGCCATCTTGACGGCCTGCTCGTGGACCACGTCGAACGAGCGCGCCACCTCGCCGATCTCGTCGCGAGAGGTGACCGGCACCGGGGCGACCGCCCTCTTCGAGGCGTTGACCGGGTCCGGGTCGTCCAGGATGGCCTGCACCGTCTCCGGCAGCCGGGTGTAGGCGACGTCCAGCGCCGTCGTCCGCAGCACCCGGAGCGGGCGCAGCATCAGGCGGGCGATCACGAGCATCAGGATCAGCGCCGCGATCAGCGCGGCGAGCACGATCGCGCCGCCGACCCAGGCCGACTGCACGGCCTGGGAAGCCAGTCCGTCGGCCTGCGAGCGAAGCTGCGAAAGCAGGCTGCTCTCCACCGCGTGCAGCTTGTCCGCCGCGACAGTGCTGTCCTGACCGAGCTCAGTCGGGTTGATGTTGAGGGGCTGGCCCTGCTGCGCAAAGGAGAAGGAGGTGGTCTGGATCCGGCGCCGGTCGTCCACCTCCGGGCCCGAAACAGTGTCGTTGTACAGCTGGACCTGGTCGTCGGTGGCGTTCGCGAGGAACGCCGCGACCGACGCGTCACCACTGGCCTGCGAGGCCCGCGCCTCGTCGAGCAAGTCGCCGGGGAAGCCGTCGCGGAAGGCCGCGATCTCCACCGCCGCGTCACCGCGGACGACGAACTCCTTGGCCTCGCTGATCGACTGCGTGCTGTTGCCCAGCCGCAGCAGGTCCCGGTCGGTGACCGCGGTCGTCACCTCGCGGCCCAGCTGGATGAGCGAGTCGAGGATGGACGAATAGGTGTCGAGCGCCGCAACATCAGAATAAGAAGAGGTGCTGATCGCCGCGCGCAGCGGCTGCAGCGCGTCGAGGCGCTGGAGGCCGCGCGCGTAACGGTCGCTGGTGGCCTGGGTGTCGGTGTTCAGGCCGACGACGGCGTTGCGCAGGTCGTCGACGTCACGGTCGACCTTCGCCATCTGCGCGTCGAGGCCGGTCTGACGGAGCGTGTCGCCGGACGAGAGCCGGGCGACGGCGAGCGCGCGCTCGCCCTGCAGGTCGTGGACCACGGTGGTGACCTTGACCGCGAAGGCGACCTGGTCGGCGGTGTGGCCGAACTGCACCGTCTCGCGGATGTTGTCCACCACGCGCAGGGAGCCCAGCACCAGCGCGGTCAGCGTGGGGATGATCAGGATCAGGGCGAGCTTCGACCTCAGCCGCCAGTTGCCCAGCGCAAAGATCGAGCCCTTCCGCGCGGGAGCCGCCCCGCCTTCGGTCGCGGAGGCCCCTCCCGACCCCGCGGTGTCTTCGTCCGGCACCGCCGCACCACCATCGTTGTCCGGCCCCGAAGGACCCTGTGAATTGAAGCCTGCCGAACCCGAGACCACTATCCGCACGCTCCCGGCAGGCGGCCCGGCTCTCCGAGGGTTCGGAGCGCCGGACATGACTGCGCCATTACACCCTTACGAGTGAGAAGATCGACTTTCAGGTGCGGTTCCCCGCAACTCCCGGCGCGGAATCGGTTCAGCACTTGCATGACGTTCGGTCCCCGCACTGGTCGATCACTGGTCCGTTCGGCCTAAGCCACCAGGTCGCCGACAAGCAACGGCCCGCGCAGAGTGCCTCTTGACGAGGCAAACTCTCACTACATCGGTGGTCCATACCTCACACTGCAGGAGCAGAGGGTAGCGAACGGCTGGCCGATTTGTAACCCTCTTGACAGCCGCATGGGAGCACCCGTACAGCCGATCAAGACCATTCGGGCACAACCGCTACGGGCCGGATCGGGCACGCGCAGGGACCTTCGCTCACCTGTACGAGTGACTCAGGACACCCGTGCAACGTTTTTGACCACCCATTGTGATCGCAAGATCGCTTCTCTACAGTAGCCGCGTGACTCCGGACAATGAGCCACACTCCAACCCAACGGTCAGCCACACGTGACCTCATTTCCAAGGAGCGGCCTTGTTTGATACAGCCGGGAGCAGCCAGCGCAGATACGGGCGGCGTGGCTTTCTCTCGCTCGCCATGGCCGGCGGCGTCGCACTGACCGCGAGCGGCTGCGGCCTGCTCGGCGGATCGGACGACTCGGGCAGCACGAGCAGCGGCTCCGCTCTGGAGAAGCCGAAGATCAAGGTCTCGATCATGCCGACGATCGACGTGGCCCCGTTCCACCTCGCGGTGCAGAACGGCTACTTCAAGGCCGAGGGCCTGGAGGTCGAGACCGTCGACGCCGCCAGTGGTGACGCGTCGCTGCAGAAGCTGCAGGCCGGCGAGGTCGACATCGCCTACTCCAGCTACACCCCGTTCTTCATCGCGAAGAGCAAGGGCAACGCCGACATCAAGTTCGTCTCGGACGCCTCGTCGGCCGGCCCGAAGAGCACCGAGATCGTCGCGATGCCCGGCGGCGCCGTGAAGACCGTGCACGACCTGGCCGGCAAGAAGATCGCCATCACCGCGCAGAACACGATCTGCGACACGCTGACCAAGTCCGTCATGCGCGACAACGGCGTGGACTTCACGAAGGTGACCTGGGTTCCCTTCCCGTTCCCGCAGATCGGCGGCGCGGTCAAGCGCGGCGACGTCGACGCGGGCTTCCTCACCGAGCCGTTCATCACCGGCTCCGCCAAGACCAACGGCACGGTGCCGATCATCGACACCGCTTCCGGTGCCACACAGGACTTCCCGACCGCGGGCTACGGCTCGCTGGGCAAGTTCACTTCGGCGAACCCGAAGACCGTGGCGGCCTTCCAGCGCGCGATGCTGCGCGCCACCAAGGAATCGGCGGACCGCTCGAAGATCGAGCCGCTGATGGTGCAGTTCTCCAAGGTCGACCAGGCCACCGCCTCGCTCACCGCGCTGCTGACCTTCCAGTCCACTCTGGACGCCCGGCGCCTGCAGCGGGTCCCGGACCTGCTGCAGCAGTTCGGCACCATCACCAGCAAGATCGACGTGGCTTCGATGATCGTGCCGCAGGCGAGCGCATCCTGACGTGAGGATCGTCCGCAACCTGGTCGGCCTGCTCGGCTTCCTCCTGCTCTGGGAGGTCGTCGTGCGGGCCGGCCTGGTCGACCAGAACGACCTGCCGCCGCCGACCGTGGTGTTCGCGCGGCTCGGTGAGCTGCTCGGCGACGCCGAGTTCCTCCGCGACGTCATCGCTTCGGTGCTGGCCTGGGCGATCGCGATGGTCATCTCCATCGTCATCGCGGTCCCCGCGGGCCTGCTGCTCGGCAGCATCGGCTGGCTGCGCGAAGCGACGAAGGCGATCGTCGAGTTCCTCCGGCCCATCCCGTCCGTCGCACTGATCCCCCTGGTGCTGATCGTGGTCGGCGGCGGGCCCGAGTCGAAGATCACCCTCGCGGTGTACGCGGCGGTGTGGCCCATCCTCTTCAACACCGTCTACGCACTGTCCGAAATGGACCCGCTGCTGACCGAGACCGCGCGGACGTACGGCACGCCGAAGTCGCGGATCCTCACGTCCGTCGCGCTGCCGCACGCGGCGCCGTTCGTGTTCACCGGCATCCGGATGTCCGCGGCGATCTCGCTGATCCTGGTGATCAGCACCGAGTTCCTGGCCGGCGCGAAGCTCGGCATCGGGCAGTTCATCCTCGAGGCGTCCTCGGGCGAGAACCGGATGGACCTGGTGCTCGCGGGCACCGTGGTCGCCGGCGTGCTGGGCTTCCTGGTGAACGAGGGGCTGGAACGGCTCGGCCGCCGGCTCTTCAGCTGGAGCAACGCCGACGAGGGGGCCACCGCATGACCGTCGTCGAAAAGCCTTCGGTGGTCACGGCCCGGGGCCGCGTCAGCCGCGGGCTGAACGGGTTCGCCCGCAAGTGGCTGCTGTTCGCCGTGCTCGTGGTGCTCTGGGAGATCGCGACCAGGCTGAGCCAGAACGTGTTCTTCCCGCCGCCCAGCAAGATCGCGGTCGCGGCGGCGAAGCTGTGGTTCTCCGGCCCGGTGTCGCACGTCTTCCTCGGCGACGCGGTGTTCGACCACATCCTGCCCAGCCTCGCGCGGGTGCTCGGCGGCTGGCTGATCTCGGTCGTGCTCGGCGTCGCGCTCGGCCTGGCGCTCGGCCGCTCGCGCACCGGGATGGACTACGTGGGGCCGCTGTTCGCGTTCTTCCGCGCGATCCCGCCGCCCGCGCTGGTGCCGGTGTTCCTGGTGCTGTTCCACGTCGGGCCGGGCATGCAGATCGCCACCATCGTCTTCGGCGCGCTGTGGCCGGTCGTGCTCAACACGGTCGACGGCGCGCGGTCCGTGGACAAGGTCAAGGCGGAGACCGCCCGGGCGTTCCGCACGCCGCGGCGGTACTGGATCGGCCTTGTGGTGCTGCCCGCGGCCCTGCCGAAGATCTTCGCCGGGCTGCGGCTGTCGCTGTCGATCGCGCTGATCCTGATGGCGATCTCCGAGCTGGTGGGCGCGCTCAACGGCATCGGCTACGCGCTGCTGTTCGCCCAGCGGTCCTACGACTTCGACCAGATGTGGGCGTGGATCGTGCTGCTGGGCATCCTGGGTTACGGGTTCAACGCGGCCCTGCTCGCCGTCGAGCGCCGGGTGCTCGCGTGGCAGCCCGGCCGTCACTAGGTTCCGGAAGGTAGTTGCAGAATGTCGACCATGCTCGAGGTCTCCGGCCTCAGCCACCGCTACGGCACCGGTGACAATGTGCACACCGCCGTGAACGAGCTGTCGTTCACCGTCGAGGCCGGCCAGCTGGCGTGCATCGTGGGCCCGTCGGGCTGCGGAAAGTCGACGCTGCTGCGGGCGATCGCCGGGCTCGTCCCGCCGACGTCCGGCACGGTGAGCCTGCACGGCGACCTGGTCAACGGCGTGCCCGACGACCTCGCCGTGGTGTTCCAGGACTACAGCCGTTCGCTCTTCCCGTGGCTGACCGTCGCCAAGAACGTCGAGTTCCCGCTGCGCTGGGGCAAGCTGAGCAAGGCGGAACGGCGGGCCCAGGCCGCTTCGGCACTGGCAGCCGTCGGCCTCTCGGACGTCGGCGGCAAGTTCCCGTGGCAGCTCTCGGGCGGCATGCAGCAGCGGGTGTCCATCGCGCGGGCGCTGGCGAGCCGCCCGGCGCTGCTGATCATGGACGAGCCGTTCGCGTCCGTCGACGCGCAGACGCGGTTCGAGCTGGAGGACCTGCTGCGCCGAGTGCAGGCCGAGCAGGGCACCACCGTCCTGCTGGTCACGCACGACATCGACGAGAGCGTCTACCTGGGCGACCGGGTGCTGGTGCTGTCGAAGTCGCCGGCGTCGATCGTCGCGGACCTGCCCGTCGGCCTGCCGGCGGAGCGCGACCAGATCACCACCCGCGAGTCGGCCGAGTTCGTCACCCTGCGCGGTGAGGTGGCCCGCCTGCTGCACGGCACCCCCGCGCAGACCGCGGCCGCGGACGCCGCCGAGTGGGAGCTGGCTTCGGCAGCCGAGAAGAAGAACGTCGTCGAGGACGCGAAGCGCTGAGCAAAGTCCGTTAAGGCCTCCTTACCCGCGTCCTACGCGGGTAAGGAGGCCTTAACGGCGTTCTTCAGTCCTTGGCCCGCGAGTCGTGGCCCGTCTCGTCCGGGCTGATCTCCGGGAGGGTCCGCACGCCGAGCACGTTGGCGCCGACCAGCTTGCGCGTGGCCAGGTTGCCCATCGGCATGAAGGTGCTCGCCTGCACGTCACGCCACATGCGCTCGAACGGCAGCGCCTTGGTGTAGGACATGCCGCCCAGCACGTCCACGAGGCGCTGCATCACCTGCACGGCGTTGTTGGCGGCCACGTACTTCACCATCGAGCAGCGCGCGACGCCGTCCTGCACGTCGCCGGTGAACAGGCGGCGGCTCGTCACCTCTTCGGCGTGGCGGTGGATCAGGGCGCGGGAGGCCTCGATCAGGATCTGGCACTCCCCGATCACGTCCTGCAGCACCGGGTCGCCGGTCTTTCCGCGCTGCCGCAACGACTTCACGGTCCAATCCAGCGCGCCCGCCGCGACTCCCGTGTAGACGGCCGAGAACGCGGGCATCGCCCACGCCCACACGGTTTCCAGCACCCGCGCGTCGAGGTGCTTCACCGGCAGCGAGTGCACCACGGCCGTGTCCTCGACGAACACCTTGTCCAGCTCGACGTCGTTGCTCTGGGTGCCGCGCATGCCCATCGTGTTCCACGTCTGGTGGATCGTGACCCCGGGCTGGTCCAGCGCGATCTGGCAGAGCAGTAGCCGCGGGCCGCCGTCCGCGTCCTCGTAGCGCGCGGTGGTGGAGCAGTGCGTGGCGACGGCCGAGTTGGTCGCGAAGCTCTTGCGGCCGGTCAGCTCGAAGCCGCCGTCGACCTTCACGGCGGACGTCTTCGAGTCCGTCATGTCGTTGCGCAGGCCGGTTTCACTGGTGATCGAGGCCCAGATGAGGTCGCCTTCGCACGCCTTGCGCAGCAGCTCGGCCAGCCGCGGCGCCTTCGTGCGGCGCCAGACGCTCGCCCACTGCCCCAGCGGCGAGAGGTGCATGGTGAACGCCAGCGCCGTGGCGCCGTCGCCCATCGCCAGCCGCTCCAGCACCGGCAGGATCTCCGGCAGCCCGGCGCCGGAGCCGCCCAGCTCCTCCGGCACCGACAGGCGCAGGAAACCCGCTTCCCTCAGGTCTTCGTAGTTCTCGTGGGGGAAGGTGTTCTCGCGGTCGTGGACGGCGGCGCGCTCGGCGAACACGTCCGCGAGCTTTCCGGCCTGGTCGACGAGTTCCTGCTGTCCGGGAGTGAGTAGAGGCTGCACCCGAACATCCAAACAGCGTCACCCGGTCGGGTCAATGCGGCCGTGGCCTCAGTAGATGCTCTGGGGATTCGGGTCCACCTTGACGTGCACCAGGCTGGGCCCGGCCGTCGCCAGCGCGGCGGCGAGCGCGGGACGCAGGTCCTCGGCCTGTTCGACGGTGCTCGCCGCGCAGCCCATGCTCAGCGCCAGCTGCGCGAAGTCGATGCCGCCCAGCTCCGTGCCCGGCATCTTCCGCCCGCCCGCGTCCTCGCCGAGGATGCGCACGGCGGCGTACTGCGCGTTGTCGAGGATCACGAACGTCACCGGCACGTGCTCGCGCGCGGCCGTCCACAGGGCCTGCACGCAGTACATGCTGGAGCCGTCGCCCAGTACCGCGACCACCTTGCGGTCCGGCCGTCCCATGGCCGCGCCGACGGCCGCCGGCAGGCCGTAGCCGAGTGTCCCGCTCGCGACGGTGAGGAAGCCCGTGTCGGTGGCGGTGATCGGCAGGTGGTGATGCAGGCTGTTACGGTGGCTCGGCGTCTCCTCGACCAGGATCGTGTTGTCCGGCAACAGGTCCGCGACGACGGAGTAGGCGTAGTCCGGCGAGATCGGCGTGACCTCGGCGGGTTTGGCCGGCTTCGCGGGCTTGGCCGTGACGGGCCGGTCGGCCGGCTTGACCCGCTCGGCCAGCGCGCGGACGGCGAGCTTCGGCGTCGAGCGGATCCCGGTGCCGTTGCCGGCGCGCGCGAGGATCTGGTCGTCGTCGCTGATCAGGTACAGCGGCGGCAGCGAGAGGTCAGGCTCGCCGCGGTAGACGTGGTAGGTGAACGCGGGCGCGCCCAGCACCACGACCAGGTCGTGGGCCTTGAGCGCGTCGGCCACCGCGCGGCGTTCGGGCTGCAGGAAGCCGAGGAACAGCTCGTGGTCCTCGGGGAACGAGCAGCGTGACGACATCGGCGCGGCCCACACGCCGGCGCCGAGCTTCTCGGCGAGCGCCACGACGTCCGGCACGGCGCCGTCGCCGTCCACGCTCGCGCCGACCACCAGCGCGGGCCGCTCGGCGCTGTCGAGCGCGGCGGCGAGGGCGCTGAGCGCGTCCGGGTCGGGTGCGAAGCCGGGCACCCGGTGCCCGGACGGCAGCGGCATGGTCGCCTCGCGGTCCCAGTCGTCGACCGGGACCGAGACGAACACCGGACCCTGCGGCGCCTGCGTCGCGACGTGGTAGGCGTGCGCGATCGCGGCGGGCACGTCCTCGGCCCGCGCGGGCTCGATGCTCCACTTCACGTACGGCCGGGGGAAGTTCGCCGCTTCGACCGCCCCGAGGAACGGCTCGTCCGGCAGCAGCGACCGCGTCTGCTGCCCCGCCAGCACGATCAGCGGCGCCCGGTTGCGGAACGCGGTGAACACGTGCCCGAGCGAATGCCCCACCCCGCCCGCCGAGTGCAGGTTGACCAGCACCGGCTTGCGCGTGGCCTGCGCGTACCCGTCCGCCATCGCGACCACGGCCGACTCCTGCAGCCCGAGCACGTAGGTGAAGTCGTCGGGCCAGTCGGTGAGGAACGAGACCTCGGTGGTGCCGGGGTTGCCGAACACCGTGGTCAGGCCGAGGTTCCGGAGCAGCTCACGGGTTGCGTCGCGGACTGTGCGAGGTGGCATGGGGCCACGTTAGCCCGCCGGATTTCACCCGTGGACCACGGGCGTCTGCGGATGGCGGCGCCTCTCGTTGCGGAGGGCTGCGGAGCTGCACGTGCACCTGCAGGTCCCGATTCACATCCGTAATTCCTCCATATGCAGCAAATCAACAGAATGCGCACACAAACGCGAAGAGGTGTCCTATGCTGATCCATTCGGACGAGCTATCCGCCATGGGGAGGGCGAATGCAGCCGGATCCGATCACCAGCACGGTAGCCGAAACCGCTTTACCACTCAATTTGGCGGGCGGCCAATTTCAGGAAGTTTCCGGTCCGCCGGAACCGTTTCTGGACCCACTGAATCCTGGGCCCTCCGGGCACTTCGAAATCGACCCGGATGGGCTAGCGGCACAGGTCCGGGTGTTCGAAGACCTGCTCGATCGCAGTGCGACAGCAACACTCGCACTTCAGAGTTCCCTGCGCCAGCTGTCTTCGCCCTCGCCCGACGAGCCGGCGATCGAACACGCGAACGCGACGGGGAGATCCCTGGCCGAAGCCACCCGCAACTGCTCTCGCATCGACGAGTACCTGCACAGATTCGTCGACGCGCTCCGCAAGGCGAACGGAACGTACACCGTCGAAGACACCACGCTCGGGGAGTTGTTCAGAAAATGAGCAACGACGCGCACCGACGTTTCGGCATACCGATCCTCGTCGCGCTGGGCATCGTCGGCCTCGCCGCCTGCGGAGCACGGGAAATACCGGGATCCGGTTCCACCTCGCCCAGATTTCACCTGGTCACCGTCGACCACCCGCTTGACGTCAAGAGGTACAGCGACGACCCATGTCTGAGCCTCTCCGCAGAGCAGCGGGCCCGGTTCGGGGCGACGGCCCCGGGGCAGTCCCAGACCAGCGCCGGGTTACCCAGCTGCATGTGGCGATTCGGCTCCGCCGGCGCGACCCTGGGGTACGTCGTCTACGACACGAGCCCCACCGGCCTGGCCGGCCTCGATGCCCTGCACAAGGATCGCAATCCCCACGACTACTACATCCCCACTTCGATCGAGGGCTACCCGGCCGCGTACAACGCGTTCAACGGCGAGCGGGACATCGGCACCTGCGACCTTTCGGTCGCCACCTCGCCGACGGCGTACTTCACCACCTCGATCTCCTCGGCTCCCGGCGCGGACGGCTGCGCGGCGGCGAAGAACCTCGCCGCCGCCGTCATCGCAACGATCAGAGAGGGGGCCTGACCCGGTGTCCCTGACAGGTCAGCAGATCTACGAGAACTTCACTGGCGCGGCGGGCACCGACAACCTCGAACTGATCGCCGACACGCTCGACCAGGTGCTCAGCGAATACGATCGCCTCCACCAGGACGTCGCCGCCGCAGCCGGCAACCTGACCGCCTACTGGCAGGGGACCGCGAGCGACGCCGCGCGAGCCGGCGTGTCGCCGGCCGCCGACGCCTGCAACGAGGCCGGCGCGGGTATCGCGATGCTGAGCAGCCTCCTGCGCGAGCACATCGCCGACTTCCACAGTGTGCGGAACAAGGTCCGGCCCGTACCGGACGTCCCGCTGTTGCCGGGGTCATTCACGGAGATCACCACGCTCGGCGGCCAGGGGAACCACCTCGGCGAGGTCACCGCGGCGAACGAGGCGGCGCAGGCCAACGTCGAGGCGATGAACACGTGGGCCGAGCTGTCCCGCCGCAACGCCGCGCTGATGCCCACCGACTACCGGGCGCTCGCTCCCGGATATTTCGCCGTCCAGCAGGGCGGCGGCCAAGTTCCGGCCACTCCGCCGGAGACCGGAGCGCCCGTTGCCGTCCCGGGCCCTCGGTCAGCGGAGAACAGCCGCGAACCCGCGCACAGGGAATCCTTGGCGCAGAAAGGAGAATCTCCCGTTGAGTCTCCTGTGGACGGTGGGCGGCACGTCGCCGGAGCGCAGCGGCCCACAGCGTCGCCGGAAGGTATGGAGCCCGCGGGAAACGACAGCACCCGGACGTCGGCGAGTGCGATCGGCGCCCCAGCCCCCGGAGAACTCGCTCGGGAAGCCGTCCCGACCGGAAGCCCGGCGGGCGGTGAAGCCGGGAGCAGAGAGCTCAGCGGCAGGACCGCGGCTCCCCCACCGCAGCCAGGCCTCGTCCAGCTGCCGGGCAGTGACGGGCCGAAGGAGCCGGCCCGCGGTTCCGCCACCACACCGAAGGAACCAGGCCGAAATTCCGGCAGCGCAACTCAGCGAACGACGGCGCGGCCGGTGCGCGGCGCCGCCGCCACCGAGAAAGTCACCCAGCCCGGAGCCGTCGCCGGTACTCCGGGACGCGGTGAGCGGGAAGACGACACCGAGCACCAACGTAAGTACACCGTCGAGGAACGTGAGCTGTTCGACGACGCGAAGGCCGTCGATCCACGGACCGGGATGAAGGCGACGCCGCCGGTCATCGGGTTGTGATGGTGTGGTTCGGCGAGCCCGCGCGGTTCCGCGCGGAACGGCTCGCGGGCCTGGTCACCAGCCTCACCGGCGGGGAGCTGCACGCGGTGCTGGCGCCCCAGGCCGTGTGGCTGGACGATGCCGAGCGCGCCGCGGCCCGCCGCGAGGTGGCGGGCCTCGTCCGGCAGCACGGCGGAAAGCCGTTCGAAGGGGACGAGCCCGAGCTGGCCGAAGTGGCGACGCTGCTGTCCCGGCCGCCGGAGGCGCGGTTCGGCTGGCTCGGCGACACCGTCACCGGAGCGCGGCTCGGCGTGCTCGTCGCGGCCTCACGCTGGTTCCGGCTGATCGCCGTGCGCGACGGCGACGACGTGTTCGTCCGGACCTTCCGCGCCACCCGCCTCTCCTGGACCCTCGCCGACGTTCTGCCGGGCGGCACCAGGAAACCCGTCGGCGAGCCGGTCACCGTGCTCCGTACCGAGCCGGCGGACGACCCGCGCGTCCGGCGCTTCGCCACGCTGCCGCCGTCGATCGTGGCCGAGTTGTACGTCGAGGCCCGTCCGCCCGGCGGGCAGCACCGGCTCGGCGAGCCCCTGCGCGTCTACGACACCGCCGACGGCCGGTGGCTCGTCACCACCACCGCCGACGAGCTGACCCTGGCCCCCGCGGACAAACACGACGTCGCCCGCGCGCTGGAGACCGCGCGCCACGCACTCGGCTGAACCCAGGCCGAGGGCCCCTCTCCCGAAGGAAAGGGGCCCCTGGAACCTGGCGGAAAGCGATCAGCCGATCAGGCCCGAAAGCCCGGTGCCCTTGAAGGAGCCCCAGCCGGTGACCTGGTCGTAGCCCTTGCCGGCGGTGAAGCCGGTGGTGCCGTTGAAGGTGTTGTTGCCGGTGGTGACGTCGTTGAAGCCGGTGGCGTACGAGGTGCCGTTGCCGATGCTGTAGAAGGTCGGGTTCAGGTTGCCGAGGCCGCCGCCGTGGACCTGGTTCTGCAGCGTGGCGAAGCCCGCCCACAGCGGGGCCGCGCCCGAGGTGCCCCAGACGTTGCCGGTGGTCCCGCCGCTGACGATCGTGTAGGCCGAGCCCTGGGCCGCGTCACCCGCGACGTCCGGGACCTTGCGCTTCGTGGTGCTCTGCTTCGACTGCCAGGACGGGGCGTTGAACAGCGTCGAGATGCCGCCGCCGCCGGCGCCGCCCGAGGCACCGTCGTTCCAGGCCTTCTCGCTGCTGTAGCCGTTGGACGAGGTCACCGTCAGCTGGGTGCCGCCGACGCCGGAGACGTTCGGGCTCGACGCCGGGAAGTCGACGGCCTTCGCGTCGCTGCCGGTCTGGCGGGCGCAGTCGGTGGTGCCGTCGTCACCCGCGGCGGCGAAGTAGCTGATGCCCTCCGCGGTGCCGGACGCCAGCGCGGTGTTCACGCTGTTGGCCGCCGAGGAGCCCTCGGCCGCCTCGCACGAGCCCCACGAGATGGAGACGACCTTGACCTTCGCGTCGGAGGCGATCTTCTGGTACATCGCCAGCTCGCCGGCGTTGCTGTTCGGGGCCTCGTACACGTAGTCGTTGGCCGCGGCGGCCAGCGCGTGCACGACCTCGATGTCGAGGTCGACCTCGGTCTCGCCGTCACCGGGGCTGGAGTCGTAGTTGGCGCCGCTCACCGAGACCGTCGAGACGCTGCCGGCCTTCAGGCCGTACTTCGAGTCGTAGCTGGTGATGTCCGCCTTCTTGTAGCCGTCGAACTCGACGAAGCCGACGTTCACGCCCGCGCCGGTGGCCGAGAGGCCGCTGGTGGCGTAGGCGCTCTTGAGGATGGGCGGCGTCACGGCCTTGACCACGTGGGGCGCGGCCGCGGTGTCCGAGTGCTCCTTCACCGCGTGGTTGTCGAGGCCGACGACCGCGCCGACCACCGACGAGATGGAGGCGGGTAACGACGGGGCCGCGTCGTTGGCGAAAAACTTACGGCCGGTGACCTTGTCCAGGTAATTGCCGAGCCCGGTGTGGAACGTGGATTCCAGCTGTGCGGCCGAACCGGTGAAGTTGATCGCCTGACGGTTGCCGGAAACCTCGATTCCGGACGCACCGTTTTGTTTCAGGAATGAAACAGCCTTGCTCACATCCGCCTGCGTTGGGCCGAATGCCGCATTGAACTGAGCGGGCGTGAGGAAGCGGTGGTATTGCGGCGACGCCGGGTTCTGCACGTCGGAGAGGAACTGGTCCAGCGCCTGCTGGTTGTGGAGCTTCAACGACAGCGCCGCGGGGATCTGCTGGTCGGCTCCGACGTCGCCGGTGCGGTCGCTCTGGGTCAGCGGCGCGGCGTTGGCGGCCATCGTGACCAGCGGATCCGCGGTGGCGGCAGGGGCCAGGGAAAGGCACAGCAAGGCCGGCAGCGGTACCGCTGCGGCGACGAGCTTGCGCAAGCGCATGGCAATTCCTCTCGAACGGTGGGGGACCGCGCCGGCACACAATCAGGGCCCCGTGCGCCGGCACAGAGGGAGCATAAGAAATTCGTAAGCCGTCAAGGAACCTACTTTTGGCTGAGCTTTCCGTTGTTCATTTATGTGCCACCGCCGCAATTTCTGACGTTTTTGGCCACTACCGTTCCATAGCTCCTGAATCCGCCACCGGTTCGGGTATGTCGTAGTTGCCGGGCTTGCGGGCTTCACCCGCGACAGGGTGACGACATGGACATCCCGCTCCGGAAGGAGGATCGTTGCCGAAGGCTCGCGAAGCTCCCCCAGACCCCGGCTGTCGAGCGTGCTCTCCGCCCGGGGCATCCGGCTCCTGCGGCGATCACCGATTCGAACCCCGGGGCGGTTTTGGATGTCCACCGACGAGCGCGCGCCCGCGCCGCGTCTGGACACCCGCTTGGTCGTAGCCGCGATCGAGGGTGACCGGGCGGCGGTGGACCGGCTGCTCTCCGACCTGCGCCCGCTCGTGCTGCGGTACTGCCGCGGCCGGCTCGGCAGCAGCTTCGGCGCCGAGGACTGCGCGCAGGAGACGTTGGTGGCGGTACTGCTCGCGCTGCCGCACTACCGCTACGAGACCGACAGCTTCCTCTCGTTCGTCTTCGGCATCGCCGCGCACAAGGTCGCCGACATCTACCGGCGCCGCAGCCGCGACCTGTCCGAGCCGGTCGCGGACCCCGGCGACACCCGCGCCGGCAGCTCGCTGGCCGCGCCGGACGAATACGCGCGCACCGACGCGCGCCTGCAGATCGGGGAGCTGCTCAGCCATCTGCCGCCACTGCACCGCGATCTGCTGACGCTGCGGGTGATCCTCGGCTTCACGGCCGAGGAGACCGCGGAGGCACTGAACCTGCCGAGCGCCGTCGCCGTGCGGGTCGCCCAGCACCGGTCGCTGGCCAAGCTGCGGCAGCTGATGAAGGCCAAGACGGCGACTCAGTCCGAGTGAACGACCTTGGGCGCGGCCCCGCCCGTCGCGGGACGCTGCTCCCGCTTGGCCAGCAGGGCGCGCACGCCGGTCACCTGACGTTTCACGAGCGTCGGTGAGTCACGGCGGTCGACCCCCGCGGGGAACCCGAAATGAATGCGCACGCTCATGGCGCGCCTCCTGCACCTGCCGGTCGGACGTTTGACGCCGCCGGGGTCAGGGACGGAATACCCCACACGGTAACCGCGGGCGAGCTCCGGAGGTGCCCACGATCAGCGCGAAGCGGCGAAGACCAGCCCACCGGGCGAACCGATTCCGCCGGATGGACAGCCGGGCGCTCAGCGTCCGGCCGGTGGCACGAACAGCTCGCGCACCGTCGCCGACCGGGCGACGACCTCGGCGGCCACCTCGCTCAGTTTCCGGTTGTGGCTGCGCGCGTACCGGCGCAGCACGGCGAAGGCCTGGTCCATCTCCAGCGTGAGCCGCTCGGCGACGAACCCCTTGGCCTGCTCGATGATCACCCGGCTGCCGAGCGCCGTCTGCAGCTGCTCCACCAGGATCTCGTGGTGCCGGATCGTGCGCGCCTGCAGCAGCCCGATCGTCGCGACGTCGACCATCGCGCGGGCGGCCCGCAGGTCCTCGGCGACCAGCTCGCCGGGCACCGAGGAGAACAGGTTCAGCACCCCGATCACCTCGGTCCGCAGGCGCATCGGCAGGGCGTGCACGGCGCGGAAACCATGGTCCGCAGCGGCCGCGGCGAACCTCGGCCACTCTTCCGCCGACTCGGCCAGGTCGGCTTTCGTGACCTCCTGCCGGAGCCGGAAAGCGTCCAGGCAAGGCCCTTCGTCGCCTTGCAGCTGGAACAACTCCAGCAGCCGCACCCGCTCGTCCGAGCTGGCTACGAGCTGCAGCTCACCCGAGGCGTTCGCGAGCAGCAGCCCCGCCGCGTCGACGCCCAGCAACTCGACGCAGCGGCCGGAGAGCAGGTGCAGGAACTCGATGACGTCGAAGTCGTCGATCAGCGTGTCGGCCAGTTCGACGAACGTCTCCACGAGCCGCCCTTCAGCCACGCCGGCCGCCTCTCCTGGCTCGTGCCTCGGGCACAGCGGATCGGCCGGGTCCGGTGTTCATCGGGCTCCCCTTCGCAGGTGAAACGAAACCGCCGGGCGATCACATCGGCAGCGATACTCCGATCAGAAAGACCTCGATAACTCTAGAGCAATCCGGCCGCGGTCAGGTCACGCTTTGACCAGGTCAGCCCATTGGCGGACAGCGTCTACGTCCACAGTGGACTGCCAGCCGCCGGGGCGGACCGCGCTGCCGACGTGGAACCCGCGCACCCCGCCCGCGCGCAGCAGGTGCACCTGCTGCGCGCGCAGGCCGCCGCCGACGAGCAGCGCCGGGCCGTCCTCGCGGCGCGCGAGCCGCTGCAGCACGGACAGGCCGCTCCCCACGCCGGCCGGGTGGCCCGCCGCCAGCACGGTGTCGCAGCCCAGCTCGGCCAGCACGTCGAACGCGGCGATCGGGTCGCGCGAGCGGTCGATGGCGCGGTGGAAGGTCCAGGCCAGGCCGTCCAGCTCCTTCAGCAGCGAACGGCAGGCGTCGGCGTCGACCTCGTTGTCCTCGGTCAGGAAGCCGAACACGAACTCGCGCGCGCCGGCCTCCACCAGCTTCGCGGCGTCGGCCCGCAGCGCGTCGAGGTCACCGGCGGCGAAGGAGTTGGTGCCCCGCAGCATCACCCGCACGGGCAGGTCGGTGGCGGCGAGCACCTCGCGCACCGTCGTCTCCGAGGGGGTGAGCCCGTCGGACGCCATGTCGGCGACCAGTTCGAGACGGTCCGCCCCGCCCTCCTGCGCGCGCTGCGCGTCTTCGGCGCCCAGCGCGATCACTTCCAGCAGGGCGGTCTTCGAGCTCATGCCTCATCCGTTCAATCAGGGTGCGGGGTGTCGTCCCCCCGCGCGTGGCGACCGCGGCGGAACCCGCCTTGAAGGCTCGTCATCCGCTCGCGCACCGCTTCGGGGGAAAGCGAGAGTATCGGCCGCTGCTCCGGCACCCGCCCGGGGCCGTCCTCGACGTCCGAAACCCGCAGGAAGGGCCAGGTGTCCTCGGCCCCGTCCTCCTGCTCCAGCTCTTCGGGCGTCGGCCACTGCGGGTCCGCCTCCGGCGCCTGCGCGACAGCCGGGACGTCCGGTTCCTCCGTCGGGTACTGCGGCTCCTCGGCCGGGTACGCGGGCTCTTCGAACTCGGGGTACTCGGCTTCGGGGTACTGGGACTCGGGGTATTCGGGCTCGGGGTACTGGGGCTCGGGCTCGGCGACGCGGTGCTGGGACTCCGGCTCCGGGTCCGGCTCGGCAACGGGGAACGCCAGCTGCTCCGGCACCACCCTGGCATGCCGCGACGGCTCGGCCTCGGCGACGGGCGCGTCGTGCTCCGGCGCGATCGGCAGCGGGTCCAGGGGCGCGAACACCGGGACGTCCGGGGGCGGCGACACGGCGTCGAACCAGCGCGACAGCACGTCGCGGTAGGCGGGCATCCGCTCGGTGGGCGCGTCGAAGTCCAGGTGCGAGCGCTGTTCCGCGGCCGGCGGCCACGGCGGGGTGCTCTCCACCACCGGCGCGCGGCGCGGCGGCCCCGGCTCCAGCACCGGCGTGAGCAGAACCTCCTCCGGCTCGTCCGGCTCCGGCTCGGCGGCCGCCGGGGCCGACGGCGTCAGTGGGGTCAGCGGCGCGAGCGGGGCCAGCAGCTCCGGCACGGGCGCGGGCTCGGGCTCGGCGACGGGCGACGGCGGCGGGACCGGGACCGGAGCCGGGGCGGGCGCCGGGGCTTCGGCGATCAGCGCGGACGGCACCAGCACCGTCGCGCGCAGGCCGGTGCCCTCGGTGGGATGCAGGCGGACATCGATGTCGTGGCGCACGGCGAGCGTCGCCACCACGTACAGGCCCATCCGGCGGGAGACCTCGACGTCGACGTCCGGCGGGTCGGCCAGCCGCGCGTTCGTGCGGTCGATCTCGGCCTGCGGCATGCCGGCGCCCCGGTCGGTGATGTCGATCCGCCAGGCCCCGTCCGGCGTCCGGGCGCTTTCGACGGTGACGGTGGTGCGCTCGTCGGAGTAGCGCGTCGCGTTCTCCAGCAGCTCCGAAACGACGTGCACGAGGTCGTTCACGGCCTCGCCGCGCACCGCGAGCGCCGGGCCCGGGCCGAGCTCGATCCGCTGGTAGTGCTCGACCTCGCTGAGCGCGGCGCCGATGATCTCGTCGGCGACCACCGCGCCGGTGTCCTCGCGCACCAGGTCGGTGCCCGAGAGCACCAGCAGGTTCTCGCTGTTGCGCCGCATCCGCGTGGCCAGGTGGTCGAGCTCGAACAGGCCCGCGAGCGTGTCCGGGTCCTGCTCGTCGGCCTCCATGCGATCGAGCACGGACAGCTGCCGTTCGACGAGGTCCTGGCTCCGCTGCGAGAGGTTGACGAACATCGCGTTGACGTTTTCGCGCAGCATCGCCTGCTCGGCGGCGAGCCGCACCGCCTCGCCGTGCACGGCGTCGAACGCCCGCGCGACCTGGCCGACCTCCTCGCGCGTGAACACCGGCACGGGCGCGACGGCCGCGCGGTGCCGCATCTTCTCCGGCGCCGGGTCCGGGTCGGTGAGCAGCCGCTGCACGGCCTCGGGCAGCCGGTGGTCGGCGACCTCCAGCGCGGTCCGCCGCAGCACGCGCAGCGGCCGCAGCAGCGAGCGGGCGATGACCACCGACAGCACGCCGGCCACCAGCAGCACGGCCAGGACGATGCCGCCGTCCCAGATCGTGGACGCGCGGGCTTGGGCGGCCAGCGCGTCGGTCTGCTCCTGCAGCTGGACGAGCAGCGCCTCCTGCACCTGGTGCGCGAGGTTGACCGTGTAGGTGGCCGCGGTGTCCCACTGGCCCGCGTCGAGCCCGGCGAGCGACTGGCCGCTCTCGGTGCGGGTGAGCGCCGATTCGACCATGTCGTTGCCGATGTCCACGACCAGCCCGATCACTGTGTCGTCGTACATCCGCTGCTGGTCGGGGGTGGCGAAGGTGCGGTAGTCGTTGCGCGCGGCGGCCAGCTCGGCTTCGGCGCCCAGCAGCGCGCGCGTGCGGTCGCGGTTCAGGCTGCCTGCGGCGAGCGCCTCGGACATGATCGCGCGCTTGACCGACATCTGGTCCTTGATGCGCGCCAAGGCATTGCCGGCCAGGCGCAGCCGCGCGAGCTGCGGGTCCGAGACGTCGGCGGCGGCGGTGTCGCTGATGTCGAGCAGGCCGGAGATCAGCTCGCTGTACGACCGCAGCACGGCGTCGGCCGGGTAGGCGGAGTGCTCGGCGGAGAACCGCAGGCCGCCGAGCACCCGGAGCCGGTCGTCACTCTGCTGCAGGCTGCTGGCGGCGGAGGCGGCGAGCCGCGGCTTGCTGTCGGCCAGCGTCCGTTCGAAGGCGCCGATGGCCTGGTCCACGCGCGTCCGCTGGCCGGCCAGGTCGGCGGGATTGCCCTGCCGGTTGCCGGCCACGAACCGGACCGTGACGTCCCGCTCGCGCTGCAGCTGGTGCAGCACCTCGGCCACGGCGCTGTCCACCCGGCCGCGAGCGGCGAACTCGGCGAGCTGCTGGGCGTCGCGCAGGTCGCTGTTCACGCGGAGGCCGACCAGCACGACCACGGCCAGCGCCGGGATCAGCAGGACGGCGAAGAGCTTGGTGCGCAACCGCCAGTTGCGCAGCCGCCAGCGCCCCCCGACCTTCTGCTGGGCAGCGGGATCCGTCGCGTCGCCCTTACGGGGACGCTTGTCGCGACGGGTCACCTGGGCTTCCTTTTCACCGCGGGACCTCACCCACGGACGGCATCGGGTTTTCCAGCTCGAACCTACTGAAGGGTAGGTCGCCTCGGGCAGTTCGGGAAGCCATTCTGGCGGGGCCATGGCCCTGTCCGCGATGGTATGGGCAGCGGACCATAAGCTCCAGCATGATGAGCAGATTCTCTCGGTAGGTGAGAGCGGATGAACGTACGCGGACTGGCGTTGCCGCTGGTGGCGATCTTCCTGGCCACCAGCGGCTGCTCCCTGTTCACTTCCGGTGACTCAGCGCCGCCGCCGGCGCTGGAGCGGACCACCCTGCGCGTCGGCGTCGCGAACCCGATCGACACGGCGCCCCTGCGGATCGCCGTGGCCGCCGGGAAGTTCCGCGAAGCCGGGCTGAACGTAGACCTGGTGGAGCTGGGCACGAACGACGGGCTGGCGAAATTGACCTCCGGTCAACTGGACGTGACGTTCGGCAGCGACGTGTCGCTGTTCCGCGCCGCGAGCGCCGGCACCACGCTCCAGCTGCAGGGTGAGGCCTACGCCTCGGGCGACAACACCATCGCGCTGGTCACCCTCCCCGGCTCCGACTACACCGAGCCCACGGCCAAGAAGTCCCCGAAAATCGCGGTGGACACCCCGGACGACATCGGCGCGCTGACCGCGGGCTCCGTGCTCGCGACCGCCGGCGTCGACCGGGCCAAGATCCGCTACGTGCCGCGCCCGTTCGACCAGATGCCGCAGGCCCTGCAAGCCGGTGACGCCGACGCGGCGCTGATGGTCGAGCCGTTCATCACCCGCGCGGAAAAGGAGCTGGGCGCGCAGATCCTCGCCGACGGCTCCAGCGGCGCCACCCTGGACTTCCCGGCCTCGGGGTACGCCGCCACCGGCGCGTTCGCGCAGACGAACCCGCACGCGCTCGCCGCCTTCCGCCGCGTGCTCATGCAGGCCCAGCTGACCGCGGGCGACTCGGCGACGGTGCGCGACGCGCTGCCGACGTTCTCCGACATCGACGCGACCACGGCGGCGCTGATCTCACTCGGCACCTACCCGACGACGCTGTCCGCGACCCGGCTGCAGCGGGTCGCGGACCTGATGCACACCGCGGGACAGCTGACGAACCGGCTGGACGTGCAGGCGATGCTCCCGGAGGAAGACCAGCCGTAGGCTCCCCCGGCCCGGCTAGATGTTCTCGCCGGCCGGGACCAGGCAAACCGTCCGCGCCGGCGGGCCCGCGTACGCGAGGGCAGTGGCGGCGGCGTCGCACTGGCTGTCGTCGCCGTCGTGCACGCTGGCGCGGGCCTCCGCGGCCGGGTCGGTGCAGGTCACCTTGCGCACCGACGTCTCGTCGTCGACATCGCGCAGGCAGTCGCCCGAGGAGACGTTGAGGGCGAGGCAGAGCGTTTCGTCCGGCGTGGAGCGGGAGCTGCGGGACGAACCGCTGAAGACCTGGAAACGGACGTAGTCGCCGCCGTGGCAGGTCGAGGAGCCCTCGACGACGTTGTCCACCCGGTAGGTCGCGCGCTGCTCCGAACAGCCGGCCCCGTGGTACGACTGCGTGCCGAGGCTCTCGTCGCTGAGGTAGAGGCAGCTGCCCGCCGTCGGCGGACCGGCCGAGCGCGCGATCGCGGCCACCCCGAACGCGGCCAGCGAGCCGAGCCCCAGCGCGACCACGACGGCGCCGCCGAGCACCGCCTTCACCTTGGTGCTGAGCGGCCCCGGCCGTCCCGGCATCGGCGGGGGCTGCGGCGCGTAGCCCGGGGGCTGGAACGGATTGCCTGCCGACGGGACGCCGAACGGTGGTGTGCTCAAGGGGCCCCTCCCAATGGTCCTGGCGATCATCTTGGCATCCGCGGGCCCGCGACGGGAGGGACGGGCGCGCGGGAACGTATAAAGGACAGGTGACTGATGGCCCCCTGATCGTCCAGTCCGACAAGACCGTGCTGCTCGAGGTCGACCACGCGCAGGCCGACGACGCGCGGATCGCCATCGCGCCGTTCGCCGAGCTGGAGCGCGCCCCCGAACACGTCCACACCTACCGGATCACGCCGCTGGCGCTGTGGAACGCGCGTGCCGCCGGGCACGACGCGGAGCAGGTCGTCGACGCGCTGACCACGTACTCCCGCTTCCCGGTGCCGCAGCCGCTGCTGATCGACGTCGTCGACGTGATGGGCCGGTTCGGCCGGCTGCAGATCGCCAACCACCCGGCGCACGGCCTGGTGATGTCCACCACTGACCGCGCGGTGCTGGAGGAGGTGTCGCGCCACAAGAAGATCAGCCCGATGCTGGGCGCGCGCGTCGACCCGGACACCGTCATCGTGCACCCGTCCGAACGCGGGCGGCTCAAGCAGGCGCTGCTGAAGGTCGGCTGGCCGGCCGAGGACCTCGCGGGCTACGTCGACGGCGAGGCGCACCCGATCGACCTCGACGAGCGGGACTGGGAGCTGCGCGACTACCAGCGCCGCGCGGCCGAAGCGTTCTGGGCCGGCGGCTCCGGCGTCGTCGTGCTGCCGTGCGGCGCGGGCAAGACGCTCGTCGGCGCGGCCGCGATGGCGCGGGCCAAGGCGACCACGCTGATCCTGGTGACCAACACCGTCGCGGGGCGGCAGTGGAAACGCGAGCTGGTCGCGCGCACGTCGCTGACGGAGGAGGAGATCGGCGAGTACTCCGGGGAGAAGAAGGAGATCCGGCCGGTCACCATCGCCACATACCAGGTGGTCACCCGCAAGACCAAGGGCGAGTACCGCCACCTGGAGCTGTTCGACTCCCGCGACTGGGGCCTGGTCGTCTACGACGAGGTCCACCTGCTGCCCGCCCCGGTCTTCCGGATGACGGCGGACCTCCAGTCGCGGCGTCGCCTCGGCCTCACGGCCACGCTGGTCCGCGAGGACGGCCGTGAGGGCGACGTATTCTCCCTGATCGGCCCGAAGCGCTACGACGTGCCGTGGCGCGACATCGAGGCGCAGGGCTGGATCGCGCCCGCGGAGTGCACCGAAGTGCGGGTCACCCTCACCGACGCCGAGCGCCTCGCGTACGCCACGGCGGAGGCGGAGGAGCGCTACAAGCTCGCCGCCACGGCCATGACGAAGACCCCGGTGATCAAGTCCATTGTGGAGCGTCACGCCGGCGAGCCGACCCTGGTGATCGGCGCGTACCTCGACCAGCTGGAGATGCTGGGCGACGAGCTGGACGCCCCGGTGATCCAGGGCTCGACCAGGAACAAGGAACGCGAGGAGCTGTTCGACCGCTTCCGCCGCGGTGAGCTGCGGACGCTGGTGGTGTCCAAGGTGGCGAACTTCTCGATCGACCTCCCGGAAGCCTCGGTGGCAATCCAGATCTCCGGCACGTTCGGCTCGCGCCAGGAGGAGGCCCAGCGCCTGGGCCGGCTGCTGCGTCCCAAGGCCGACGGCCGTCAGGCGCACTTCTACTCGATCGTCTCGCGGGACACCGTCGACACCGAGTACGCGGCCCACCGCCAGCGTTTCCTGGCCGAACAGGGCTACGCCTACCACATCGTGGACGCCGAGGACCTGCGGCGGCCGCTGTAGTTCTCGGCGGTTTTCGGGGCGGCTAGGCGGGTTCTGACGGGCCCGCCTGGTCGTCCGCGGCACCGCGCATGCGGAGGAACGCCCACCCGACGAGCGCCGCGGCCACGACGGTGAGCACGAGGCCGGAAATGGTGGCGGCCGCTTGGAACTGCGCGGCCTGCTGGGCGCTCCAGTTCGAGGTGGCGATGCTGCCGGTGAACAGCGCGGCGAGGATCGTGCCGGTGACGGCGATGCCGACGGCGGAGGTGACCTCGGTGGCGGTGTCGACCAGCGCCGCGCCGATCGTGCTCCGGTTCTTCGGCAGGCCACGGAGCACGTTGACCCCGGCGACCGCGCCGACGACGCGCATCCCGGCGGCCTCGATCACGAGCGCGATGGCGACCCACACGTAGCCGAAGCTGTTCATCAGGGCGTAGACGGCGAGCCCGAGCACCACCGCGGTGGCGCTGAGCCAGGCGGCCCGCTCGAGGCCGACCCGTTCCACGAACGGATTCACGAACCGGCCGCCCGCGAGGAGGACCACCACCTGCGGCAGCATGCCGATGGCCGCGAGCGTCGGCGACCACCCCCAGGCGAGCTGCAGCTGCAGCGTCACCAGGTAGCCGAGGCCGGCCGTCGCCAGCCCGGACGCGGCCTTGTAGGCCAGGCCGCTGGAGACCAGCGGACGGGCGACGAGCTTCAGGTCGAGCAGCGGGTAGCGCGCCGAAAGCTGGCGCAGGGCAAAGAGAATCGCCGCGACGACGGCCATGGCGGCGGCCGTCCACGGCAGCCACGAGCCGGTGCCTTCGTTCACGAACAGCGTGGGGGCGACGAGGGCGAGCAGGACCGTCGCGGTGCCCAGCACCGCACCGAGGACGTCCACCGGGTCCCGGTGCAGATCGGCCGGGTCGTCCGCGGCGATGCCGGCTCGGATGCCGATGATCGCGAGCACGGCGATCGGCACGTTGACCAGCAGCAGGACCTGCCACGGCGCGATGGCGAGCACGAGGCCGCCCGCCGTCGGGCCGAGCGCGAGCCCGACCATGCCCACGGTGGAGATGACGGTCATGGCCCGGACGCGCAGGCTGTCCGACTCGAACAGCCGGAACGCCAGCGCCATCGAGCCCGGCGTGGTCATCGCCGCCGCGACGCCCATCAGCACCCGCACGCCGACCAGCTGCTCCGCGCTGGTGACGAAGGCGGTCGCCAGGCTCGCGACGCCCAGCAGCACCAGGCCGATGAGCATGACCCGCCGTCGGCCGAACCGGTCGGCGATCGCGCCGAACGCCAGCATCAGCCCGCCGAACACGACCGAGTAAGCGCCCGTCACCCACTGCAGCGCGAGGGTCGAAGCGTGCAGGTCGTGGCCGATCGTGGGCAGCGCGACGTTCAGGATCGAGTTGTCCAGCATCTCGAACAGGAACACCGCGGACAGCCCGGCCAGAGCGACCCAGGCCTCGCGCAGGGATTGGGGAGAGCCGGGCGGCCGGATCTGTAGTGGTTCGGGTCTTTGGACGCTCATGGGCGCTCCTTCCGTGGATTCGGTACGAACACCGTTCTATATCTGAACAGTGTTCGCGTCAAGTGGTATAGTCGGAGACATGGCTGACAGGAGCGCTTCGCGCGGCATTTCCCGTGACCAGTGGGCGGCACAGATCGCGGCCCTGGACGACACGCGGGCCGTGTCCCGGTCCCGCAAAGCCCCCATCACGGTCGGCCGAATCGTGGACACCGCGTTCCAGCTCGTCGAGGCCGAAGGGTTCGAGGCCCTGACGATGCGCCGCGTCGCCGCCGCGCTGCAGACCGGTCCGTCATCGCTGTACGCGCACGTGCGCAACAAGGCGGAGCTGGACGATCTGCTGATCGGTGAGCTGTGCGCCAAGGTGACGTTGCCCACGCCGGACCCCGCGCAGTGGAAGGAGCAGGTCCTCGACGTCTGCCGGCAGCTGCGCGACCAGTACCTCCGGTACCCGGGGATCTCGCGCGCCGCGTTGGCGGGCACCCCGAACAGCCTGGACACCCTTCGCATCGGCGAGGGCCTGCTCACGATCCTGCTGACCGGAGGGGTGTCGCCGCAGTCCGCCGCGTGGGCGAGCGATGCCGCGTTCCTCTACGTCAGCGCCCACAGCTTCGAGGCGTCGCTGCGGCAGAGTCCCGGCGAGGACGGCGACGGGAAAGCGATCGACAAGGCCGAGATCGTCGAGCGGTTCAAGATGCTGCCCGAGAGCCGCTTCCCGAACACGGTCGCGTACGCGCGGGAGCTGACCCACGGCGACGAACACGACCGGTTCGACTTCACCCTCGAGCTGCTTCTCCGAGGGCTCACCACGGCCAGGTCGTAGGACGCCGCCACCCGATTGCCGCATCGTTCACAGCAGTCACAGCAGCCCCCTCCGACACTGATTTCCTCGCCGGTCTCGTCCCATTGGCGCTCTGACCTGCATCTTTTCCGATTCACTCGAACGGATGAGCGACCAGAACCCTGGAAATTGTCGGACCCTCGAACTACTGTTCGACATGCACTACCGAACGCCAGTTCGAGGGGAAGCCATGACGATCGCACCGTTCCGCCCCGGCCTCGGGGCCCCACCGGTTCAGACCCTGCCGCCCGGGCGGTGGCACGGGCGCATCTGGGTGTCCGACGAGCCGCTCGCCCGGCCCGAGCGGTATCTCAGCTGCGTCGCGGAGTTCGACCGGTCCGGCCTCTGGCCCGTGCTGATCCCGCACGACCAGCGCTTCGCCGCGCGCGGCGAGGACTGGCTGGACGACCGCGGCCACCTCGCCCCCGCCGGGCACCGCGTCGGGTCCGCCGACCCGGCCGAGGTCCTGGCGCGCTGGTGGGACAGCTCCTGCTGCGACGGCGCCTGCCTGCGCCCGTTCGGCGCGCGGTTCCCCGGCCTGGCCCGCCGTTCGCACCGCCGTTCCGACCCGCTGGCCGAGGCGGGCAACACCGGTTCCATCCTGTCCACCCGCACCCCGCACCGTCTCGGCCTGGTCCAGACCAGCCGCCCCGCCGACATCCCGGCCCACCTCGGCTGGACGGGCATGATCAAGGTGACCGACCAGGTCGCCGAGCTCTCCGCCGTCCTCCGCAGCTGGGAGGACCGGTTCGGGGCCACGCTGCTCAGCGTGGGCTTCGACTCGCTTGAGCTGTCGGTCTCCGCGCCCCCGCGCAACCAGGCCCGCGCCCTCACCGTCGCGGCTGAGCACCGCGCCTTCAGCCTGCCCACGTACCTCGCCCAGCCGGGCAACCTCCGGGAGTACGCGAGCGAGCTGGTCCAGTCCCGCCGGTGGAAGTTCTCGTGGGCCTGACCGACTGCCAACCGATGCCCTACTCGGACGGTCGTGTCCCGGCTGGTTCTTCGGCGCACCCGGCCGGGCGCCGGGGCGAGGCGGGTCGTAGGGAGGCGGGTCGTGGGGAGGCCGGTCGTGGGGAGGCCGGTCGTGGGGAGGCCGGTCGTGGGGAAGGCTCGCGCGCCGCCGCGAGCGCATGCCCGCCAGGGCCGCACCACTGGCCGCATCCCGGCGGTGAGTCCGCGCCACGCCGCCCGTGGGCGCGGCGGCGGGAGTCGACACCGGAGTCCCGCCCGGAGGCGCGCTGGCGGGAACCCGCACTGCCGCCTCGCCCGAAGATGCGGCGGCGGGAACCCGCGCTGCCGTCCGGCCCTGAGGTGCGGCGGCGAGAACCCGCACCTCCGGCCCGCCCGAAGATGCGGCGGCGGGAACCTGCGCTGCTGTCCGGTCCGGAGGTGCGGCGGCAAGAATCCACGCTGCCGTCCCATCCGAAGGCGCCGCGGAGAGAAGCCGCGCTGCCGTCCCACCCGGAGGCGAGGCGGCAGGAACCCACACCGCCGTCCCGCCCGGAGGCAAGGCGGCGGGAAGCCGCACCGTCACCCCATCCGGAGGCGCGATGGTTATGAGACGGGCGTCCCCGCGGTTGGGTCGGGTGTCCCGAAACGTGGTGCGGGCGTCCGGGCGCGTGCCGCGTGGGCGGGTTTACCGGAACCGGCCGCGGGGGAACACCCGGCGCGGCGGGACGGTGAGCAGAGGGACGGTGAGCGCGATCGGCGAGATTCGGGTCGGCACGTCGGGCTGGCGGTATCCGCCGTGGCGCAAGGAGTTCTACCCCGCGGGGCTGGTGCAGCGGCGCGAGTTGGAGTACCTCTCGCGGCGGTTGAACGCCGTCGAGATCAACGGGTCGTTCTACTCGCTGCAGCGGCCGGAGCGGTACCGCGCGTGGTTCGACGAGACACCGTCGGACTTCGTGTTCGCGGTGAAGGGCGGGCGGTTCATCACGCATCTCAAGCAGTTGCGTGACGTCGAGACGGCGCTGGCCAACTTCTACGCGTCCGGTGTGCTCGCGCTCGGCACGAAGCTGGGCCCGTTCCTGTGGCAGCTGCCGCCGCGGCTGGCGTTCGACCCGGACCGGGTCACGAGCTTCTTCGCGTTGCTGCCGCGGACCACCGCGGACGCGGCGAAGCTCGGGGCACGCCACGACACAAAGCTGAAGTCCGACCCGTACCTGGAGCCTGGCCCGGGGCGTCCCGTGCGGCACGCGCTGGAGGTCCGCCACCCGAGCTTCACCACGCCCGAGGCGCTGGCGCTGCTGCGTGAGCACGACGTCGCGCTGGTCGTCGCCGACAGCGGCGGCAAGTGGCCCTACGCAGAGGACCAGACCACTGACTTCAGCTACGTCCGGCTGCACGGCGACGTCGATCTCTACACCAGTGGCTACACCGAGCCCGCGCTCCGCCGCTGGGCCGCCAAAATCACCGGCTGGCACGACGACGGCCGCCGCGACGTCCACGTCCACTTCGACAACGACGTCAAAGTGGAGGCACCCCGCAACGCCCGCAAGCTGGCCGAACTCCTCGGTGTAGCGCCACCGTCACCGAACGACAAGACCGGCCGGCCCCCGCCCCATCCACAGTGAGCGAACAGTGAGCGGCTTCCGGTTGAGTGGGGCGTACGGATGCCGGTGGTCTGCCTGCTGTCTCTGGGGGTCGGCACGCAGACCGCCGCACCGCCTCCTTCTGGCCCAACGCCAACAGACGGCACTCACCACCACCCGCTCACGGCCGCCGTCGGCTGCACGACCACCGCCACCGGCTGGCATCGACCGGCATAATCGCCGCGACCGTGCCGATCGGCGAGTCCGGTGCCCGCGCTCATCGAAGCCTCGCCCGAGCCAGACCACGAGCAAGGTTCCTCAGCACCGCAGCCCAGCACAGCACAGCACGCGGACGCAGCACTCCGGCGCAGCACCCCGACACAGCACCGCAGCGCAGCAGCGCAGCAGCACAGCGCCGCCGCGCAGCAAGGCCGGCCACCCAACAGTCCTCAATGGACAGAAACCAGCGCCGCCAGCTTGGCCCGCACGTCATCAACATCCGGGTGACCGATATCGGTCAGCAACCGAACCGACCGGAGCCAGCAGTCGCGCGCGGCGGCGACGTGGCCGAGGCGCAGGTGGGCCGAGCCGAGCTGCGACAGTACGTCCGCGGCTTCGTACTGTTCGCCCATCGCGAAGAACATGTCGACGGCGTCGGACATGCACTCGATGCCCTCGCTGTGGCGGCCGAGGCCGAGCAGGGCCCGGCCGCGGGTGTGCAGCGAGTACCGGCCCTCACGCGGGTTGCCGCCGCGCGGGACCAGGGCCAGGGCCTCGTCGGCCAGGGAGAGCGCGCGCGGGTGGTCGCCCATCGTGGCGCAGAGGTCGCCGAGTGCCCGCAGCACGTTCGCTTCGAAACCGCCGAGCCGCAGGTCGCGGACGATCTGCAGGGCCTGCGTGCCGTGTTCGTACGCGCCGGGGAAGTCGTCGAGGCTGTTCGCCGTCATCACGAGGTTGTACTGCGCCCGCGCCTCCCCCTCGCGCGAGCCGAGCTCACGCTGGATCGCCAGCGCCTGCTCCAGGTAGTTCCGCGAAGACGCGTAGTCGCGCATCACCCCGTCGATCACGCCGAGGCCGTTGAGGATGCCCGCCTCGCCGTCGCGGTCGCCGGAGATCCGGGTGGCCCGCAGCGCCAGCTCGTACACCCCGCGCCAGGTGTCGATCCGCGCACGGCCGGCGAAGTACGTCTGCAGAAGCCAAGCCAGCTTCCAGCAGTGCGCGTACCGCCGCTGCCGGAACGCGAGGTGCACGGCCGTGACGAGGTTGCTGTACTCGTCGGCGAACCACCCGAGGGCGGCGTGGTAGTCCGCGAACTCCACTCCGCCGGTCCACTCACCAAGGTTGAGCGAGCGGTAGAAGCGGTCCGGCCGCATCGCGCGCGACGCGTTCAGCGCCGACCCGAGGTACCAGTCCAGCAGGCGGTCCAGCGCGGCGGCGCGGGACTCGTCGTCGTCCACGTGGTGCGCGAGCTCCGCCGCATACGCGCGGATGAGGTCGTGGAACTGGTACCGCCCGGGCTGCGGCTGCGAAAGCAGGTGCGCCGAGACGAGCGCGTCGAGCGCCGCCCGCGTGCCCACCGGGTCCCCGCCCGTGAGCGCGACCGCGGTCCCGGGCGTGAAGTCCGGGCCGGTGGGCAGGCCGAGCAGCCGCAGCAGCCGCGCGGCCGGCGGCGTCAGCGCGCGGTAGGAGTACGAGAACACCGAGCGGATGTTCGTCTCCTCGCCGTCACCGAGGTCGAACGAGCCCAGCCGGTCCGGCTCCGCGTCCAGCGCGGAGACGAACTGGCCCAGGGGGAAGTCCGGGAACTGCGCCGCGCGCACGGCGAGGATCCGGATCGCCAGCGGCAGCCCGCCGCAGTAGCGCACGAACCGCTCGGTCGCCGCCGGGTCGGCGTTCACGCGGTCGACGCCGATCGTCGACGCCAGCAGCTCCACCGCGTCCTCCTCGCCGAGCTGCGCCAGCGCGACCCGCCGCGCACCGTGCGTCGCGACGAGCGCGCGCAACTGCCAGCGGCTGGTGACCACCACCAGGCAGCCGGGGCCGGGCAGCAGCGGGCGCACCTGCTCGGTGCTGTTCGCGTTGTCCAGCACCAGCAACAGCCGCCGGCCGGCGGTGTGGGTGCGCCAGGTGGCCGCGCGCCCGTCGAGGTCCGCGGGGATCTGGTCGCACGGCACGCCGAGCGCCAGGATCATCGTCTCCAGCGCCGCGACCGGCTCCACCGGATCGCCCGGCCCGTAACCGCGCAGGTTGAGGTACACCTGCCCGCCGTGGAACTTCTCCGCGATCCCGTGCGCGAAGTGGACCGCCAGAGTCGTCTTTCCGATGCCCCCCATGCCTTCCACGGACGCGATGGGGGTCGAGGTGCCGTCGTCCAGCGCCTCGGGCAGGAGCGCGTGCAATGCCTTGAGGTCGGCTTCGCGCCCGGCGAACGCGCCGAGGTCGGCGGGCAGCTGGCGCGGCACCTGCGGCTGGACGGCCGGCCGGTAGCGCGCGGGGTCGAGGTCGTCCGGCTCCGCGCCGTTGAGCACCAGCCGGTGCACCCGCTGCAGGCCCGCGCCGGGGTCGAGCCCCAGCTCGTCGGCCAGCACGTCGCGGATCCGCCGGTAGACCTCCAGCGCCTCGGCCTGGCGGCCGGAGTGGAACAGCGCGAGCACCAGCTGTTCGTGCAGCCGCTCCCGCAGCGGGTTCTCCCTGGTCAGCCGGGTCAGCACGGGGACGACGGTGGTGTACTCGCCGACCGCCAGCAGCGCGTCGGCCCACTGCTCGCGCACGCGGGTGCGCTCCTCCGCGAGCTGGCCGGCCTCGTCTCGGTGCAGCGCCTCGGACTCGACGTTCTGCAGCGCCGGCCCCCGCCACTCGCCGAGCGCCTCGGCGAACAGCTCGGCCGCGCCCCGGTACGTCCCGCGCTCGGCGGCCGCGCGCCCGCGGGCGGCGAGCGCGCGGAACCGGCCGAGGTCGACCAGCTCCTCGTCGACCTCCAGCAGGTAGCCGCCGCGCTCCGTGCGGATCACCACGCCGTCGCCGAGCGCCCGGCGCAGCCGCAGCACATACGTCTGGAGCGCGCCCTTGGACCGGCGCCGGTCGTCGTCCCAGAGCCAGCGGCCCAGCTCGTCGACGGACACCACGCGGTTGGCCCGCAGCAGCAGGCCGGCCAGCACGATCAGCGGACGGCTGCCGCCCAGCGGCACGGCCCGGCCACCGGCCACGACCTCGGCCGGGCCGAGTACGCGAAAGTCCAGGCCGTCCACCCGCCCCATTCTGGTGGGTATCCGGCCGATCGGCACCCGAGTTCCGCCGGATCGGCGTGGCATGATCGAGCGCGATGAAGGTCTACGCGCTGCCGCTGCACAACCGGTTCCGGGGCATCACCGTCCGTGAGGGCCTGCTGCTGAAGGGTTCCGCGGGCTGGGGTGAGTTCTGCCCGTTCGCGGACTACTCGGACGCCGAGAGCGCGCCGTGGCTCGCCGCCGCGCTGGAGGCGAGCGAAACGGGCTGGCCGGCCCCGGTGCGCGACCGCATCGAGGTGAACACCACCGTCCCGGTGGTCACGCCGGAGCGCGCGTACGAGCTGGTCCGGGCCTCCGGCTGCCGGACGGCGAAGGTGAAGGTCGCCGACAAGCGCTCGACGCTCGCCGATGACTGCGCGCGCGTCGAAGCGGTCCGCGACGCGCTCGGCCCCGGCGGCGCCATCCGGGTCGACGCGAACACCGCCTGGGACGTCGGCACCGCCGTGCGCTCGATCACCGAGCTGGACAAGGCGGCCGGCGGCCTGGAGTACGCCGAGCAGCCGTGCCCGACGATCGAGGACCTCGCCACCGTCCGCCGTCGCGTCTCCGTGCGCATCGCGGCCGACGAGTCGATCCGCCGCGCCGAGGACCCGCTGAAGGTCGCCGTCGCCGGGGCCGCGGACATCGCCGTGCTGAAGGTCGCGCCCCTCGGCGGCGTCCGCCGCGCACTGGAGGTGGCCGAGGCCTGCGGGCTGCCGTGTGTGGTGTCGTCCGCGGTGGAGACGAGCGTCGGCCTGGCCGCCGGGCTCGCCCTCGCCGGGGCGCTGCCGGAACTCGGCTTCGCCTGTGGCCTCGGCACGATCTCCCTGCTGACCGGCGACGTCAGCAGCACTTCACTGTCCCCTGTGGACGGTTACCTGCCGGTTCTGCGACAGGCGCCGGAACCGGACCGCTTCACGTCGTTCCCCGCCTCGCCGGACGTCACCGCGGCGTGGGAAGACCGGCTGTCCCGCGTCCGCGCGCTGCTCTGAAAACGGCTCAGCCAAGCCAAGGCCGCGTGACGCGCGCGTACGTGCCGTCCTCACGCACCTCCAGCAGCCACTGGTCCACGAACTGCCGGAAGGCGTCCTCGCCGCGGGGCAGCAGGTAGGCCTTCTCCTCGTGGGTGAACGGCTGGTCCGGGTGCACCGCGCACAACTGCGGGTGCTGCCGCGCCTGCCAGCGCGTCTCGGACGCGTCGGTGATCATCAGGTCCGCGCGGCCGCTGATGAGCTGCTCGAAGATCGTGTTGTTGTCCGGGTACCGCACGATGGTCGCGTGGTGCAGGTTCGCCGTCGCGTACTGGTCGTTGGTGCCGCCGGGGTTGACGATCACGCGCACGCCGGCGCGGTCGATCTGCTGCGGCGTCGAGTACTTCGCAACGTCCGCGCAGCGCGTGATCGGGGTCTTGCCGTCACGCAGGTACGGCGTGGTGAACAGCGCCGTCCGGGCGCGGGCGGGGGTCACCGACACGCCGCCCATCACCAGGTCGCAGCGGTTCCCGACGTCGGCGGCCACCTTCGCCCAGGTGGTCCGGACCAGTGTGAGGCGGGTGCCGAGCCGCCGCGCGAGGTCCGCGGCGAGGTCCACGTCGATGCCGCTCCACCGGCCGGCCGGGTCGAGGTAGGTGAACGGCCGGTAGTCGCCGGTGCTGCACACGCGCAGCTCGCCACGCTCGACGACCTCGCCGAGCCGGCCGGGGCCGTCACGCCCGGGGGCCGCTGCCGCCGTGCCGACTCCCAGCACGACCAGCAGGACCACCCCGAGCGCGACGACCCTCGTTTTGATCATCAGGCCATCTTCCACGCCGCCACGTGCGCGCGCACCAGCCACGCGTCGGCCCACTCGCGGTCCGGGGCCTCCGGCAGCGGCGACGTCCGCGTGGTCAGCGTCTCGAGCTTCGCCTCCAGCTCGGCGGCGGCCTCGACGGCTTCGGCCTGCGTGTGCCGGCCTTGGCGCAGGTCACACAGCCAGGTGAGCCACGGCTCGGGGAGCGGCAGCGTCATGCGGCCGGTCTCGAGCAGCTCGACGCCCTGGACGCCGAGCCGGACCATGTGCATCGCGTACTTCGTGTCGAAGCCGTACTTCTCGATCAGCTCCGGCCGGTTGACCTTGATGTTGCCCTCGACCATCCGGCGCCGCTGCGAGCGCAGGTAACCGGCGAACCGCGGGCCGGCCTGGCGCGAGACGATGCGGTGCGCGTTCGCCCGCAGCTCGTGGCCGAGGTCGGTGATGCGCACGATCTCGGCGTCCGGCGCGAAGAGCGGCAGCACGACGGTCGGGTTGCCGGTGAGCGCCAGGCGCATCCACTTGCGCAGCGAGTAGACGATCAGGTCGAGGTCGCCCGGACCCGACCGGACGCCTTCGGGCTGCGTGCGGAAGATGTACTGCTCGAACCGGCGCGTGCCCACCACGTACTCGGCGGGCTCGAGGCACAGGCCCATCTCGTCCCGGTCGTCCTGGCCCTCGACGGCCGTGCCGTGCAGGCCGGAGCCCACCTGGCAGCGCAGGATGGTGCCGCGCTCGGCGATCTCGGCGAATTCGGGGTTGTTGTGCTTCACCAGAATGGTTCTACCGGCGCGGGGGCCGCGGGGGCATCCGGTTTTCCCTGAGGCGGACTCAGGGTCGGAGTCCAGGGTCGGCCTCCGGGCCGTTCCCCGATGTGCCAGTACCCGTGACGCCGCAGGATTAAGCCATGACAAACAGCGTGTACACCCCGGAAACCAAGAAGCTCTTCCGCAGCCGCACCGACCGCAAGCTGACCGGCGTCTGCGCCGGCTGGGCCGACTACCTGGGCGTCGACCCGTCGATGGTGCGCATCGCCGCGGTGACCGGCGCGGTGCTCTCGGCCGGCATCGTCCTCCCGGTCTACGCCGCGGCCGCCTTCCTGACGCCCGACTCGGCCACTCCGGCTGACACCGCCGACTCGGCCACCCCGGCCGACACGGCCGCCTGACCCACCCGGGCGCCGGCCGCAGGGGGTCCGGCGCCCACCCCTCAACCGCGAACGGGGGTTCGCGACGAGGGACAGGGGAAACGGGGTGCACGCCCCAAAGGGGGAGGACGGAAGGGCCCGGATGCTGGGGAGCGTCCGGGCCCTTCCTCATGCGCGGGGTTCATCGGCGGGCCAGCGGGCGAGCCGGAACAGTGCGCCCTGAAGGCCACCTTCAGGGCATAGAGGTCCCTGAAGGTGGCCTTCAGGGACCACCCCGCTCGGTCACGCAGGCGGCCGGAACGGGAACCGCCGCACCCGCGTCCCACTGCTATGACCTATTCGCCGGTTCCTGGTTCCGTCGTCACCGCGCGGGCGGTGGTGTGCACGCTCGGCGGGCTGCTCATCCTCGGGGCCGGCGCGGTATCGCTGCTGCTGCTGGGATTCAGCGCGATGTGCACCGACGACGGGGACACCAGTGACTGCGCGGGCGCCGTCGCGTTCGCGTTCAGCCCGATTGGGGCCGTGCTGCCGACGGCCGTCGCCGCGATCGTGGTCGTCTGCCGGACCCGGCGGGCCGGGATGGCCTGGGGCTGGGGCCTCGGGCTGCTCGCCGCCGGGCTGCTGGTGCCGGCCGTGGCCTTCGCGTTCCTTACCGCGTAAAAGAAAAAGCCCGGCCCGCCGAAGCGGACCGGGCTTTCCCGGGTGAAGCGAGTAGCCCGAACTCAGAAGTCCATGCCACCCATGCCACCGGACGGGTCGGCCGGAGCGGCGGAAGCCTTCTCCGGCTTGTCCGCGACGACAGCCTCGGTGGTCAGGAACAGCGCCGCGATGGAGGCGGCGTTCTGCAGCGCGGAGCGGGTGACCTTCGTCGGGTCCGGCACGCCGGCGGCGAGCAGGTCCTCGTAGACACCCGTGGCGGCGTTCAGGCCGTGGCCCTGCGGGAGGGACTTGACCTTCTCCGCCACAACGCCGCCCTCGAGGCCGGCGTTGATCGCGATCTGCTTGAGCGGCGCCTCGACGGCGACCTTGACGATGTTGGCACCAGTGGCCTCGTCGCCCTCGAGCTTCAGGCCCGCGAACGCGGCCTCGGCGGCCTGGATCAGGGCCACGCCACCACCGGCGACGATGCCCTCTTCCACGGCGGCCTTGGCGTTGCGCACCGCGTCCTCGATGCGGTGCTTGCGCTCCTTGAGCTCGACCTCGGTCGCGGCACCGGCCTTGATGACGGCAACGCCGCCGGCCAGCTTCGCGAGCCGCTCCTGCAGCTTCTCACGGTCGTAGTCGGAGTCCGAGTTCTCGATCTCCGCACGGATCTGGTTGACGCGACCCTGGATCTGGTCGGCGTCGCCCGCGCCCTCGACGATCGTGGTCTCGTCACGGGTGATCACGGCCTTGCGGGCCCGGCCCAGCAGCGCCAGGTCCGCGTTCTCCAGCTTGAGGCCGACGTCCTCCGAGATCACCTGGCCACCGGTCAGGATCGCGATGTCCTGCAGGATGGCCTTGCGGCGGTCACCGAAGCCCGGCGCCTTGACGGCGACGGACTTGAAGGTGCCACGGATCTTGTTGACGACGAGGGTGGCCAGGGCTTCGCCCTCGACGTCCTCGGCGATGATCAGCAGCGGCTTGCCGGACTGGATGACCTTCTCCAGCAGCGGCAGGACGTCCTTGACGTTCGAGATCTTGGAACCGAAGAGCAGGACGTAGGGGTCCTCCAGCTCGGCTTCCTGGCGCTCCGGGTCGGTCACGAAGTAACCGGACACGTAGCCCTTGTCGAAGCGCATGCCCTCGGTGAGCTCGAGCTCCAGGCCGAAGGTGTTCGACTCCTCGACGGTGACGACGCCTTCCTTGCCGACCTTGTCCAGCGCCTCGGCGATCAGCTCGCCGATGGTGCGGTCAGCGGCCGAGATCGAGGCGGTAGCAGCGATCTGCTCCTTGGTCTCGATCTGGACGGCCATCTTGTGCAGCTGCTCGGTGATGGCCTCGACGGCCGCCTCGATGCCCCGCTTGAGGCTGATCGGGTCGGCACCCGCGGCGACGTTGCGCAGACCCTCGCGCACGAGCGCCTGGGCGAGCACGGTGGCGGTGGTGGTGCCGTCACCCGCGACGTCGTCGGTCTTCTTGGCAACTTCCTTGACGAGCTCGGCCCCGATCTTCTCCCACGGGTCTTCGAGCTCGATCTCCTTGGCGATGGAGACACCGTCGTTGGTGATGGTCGGCGCGCCCCACTTCTTCTCGAGCACGACGTTGCGGCCACGGGGGCCAAGCGTCACCTTGACGGCTTCGGCGAGGATGTTCAGGCCGCGCTCAAGACCGCGGCGGGCGTCCTCGTCGAACGCGATCAATTTGGCCATAACGGTGTGGTCCTCCGGTATTGGGCGCCACCGCCGCGCTCTGTGTGTCAGCAGCGGCGGCAGCAGGACTCTTCCTCGGCCAGGCTCGGTGCCCGCGACGGACGACCAGCCACTGGGGCCAGCCTCACCGTCCCGACCTTCAGGCGAGCAGTCGGTGACCACCCGCCTGGCACTCAACGGCGTCGAGTGCCAATGCCGTGTTTAGCACTCACCGGGTGAGAGTGCAAGAAGCGCAGGTCAGCGTCAGTGGCTCGGTTGGATCGAGATCGACGTCGGCGGCGCCTTGAGCGAAGTCGAGGGCACGCCGGACTGCGACCCGCCCGGGCCGACCGGGATGTTGGGCGCGGTCGTGGGGTCGGTGCCGCCGCCGCTGCCACCGGTGTTGCCGAACAGGAAGATCGCGCCGACGACCAGGCCGGCGAGCACGAGCACGCCCAGCCCGATCCACAGCCACTTCAGCCCGCCGCCGCTCTTCGACTGCTGGAACGCGCTGGGCCCGGCCGCGGGTGACGGCGGCCGCAGCCGCATCGGGTCACCGGGCGGCCCGTAGCCCTGGGGCGGCATGCCGTAGCCCGGCTGCTGGCCCGGGTAGCCGCCGTAGCCCGGCTGCTGGTGTCCTTGCTGGAATCCCTGGGGCGGCATCCCGGGCTGGCCGGGGTAACCGCCGTAGCCGGGAGGCGGGCCTTGCGACGGGGCGCCGTGCGGCGGGCCGACGGGGCCGTTCGGCGCGCCGGGAGCACCCCAGCCGGAGCCGGGACCGCCGACGCCGGGCCCGGCCGCGCCGGGACCACCGCCGAGCCCGCCCTGGCCACCTGGTCCGGACCACGCGTTCATCGCACCGCTCTGGCTACTGGCGCCGTCCATGCCGCCTTGCCCCGGAGCGCCCTGGCCGGGTCCGCCGGGCCCCTGCTGTCCGTACCCCGGCGGCGGCTGCTGTCCTCCGTACGGCTGCATGGAGGCCCCCTCTCCCGGCGTCCCCGGGGGCGGCCCGGCGACCGGAAGCGAGCCCGGCGGCCCCGGCGGTGTGTCCGAAGTGGCCAGCGGCCCCAGCGCCGTCCGCGCGGCGGCGACCATCGCGACGCAGTTCGGGTAGCGGTCGGCCGGGCTCTTGGCCATGCCCTTGCGGACGACGTCGTCGAGGGCGGCGGGCAGTCCCACCACCCGCGCCACCGACGGGGGCTCGCCGTTGAGGTGGCCCTTGATCACGGTCGGCACGTCGCCCTTGAACGGCGGGCTGCCGGTGAGGCAGGCGAAGAGCACGCAGGTCAGCGCGTACTGGTCGGTGCGCCCGTCCAGCGGCTCCCCGCGCAGGTGCTCGGGCGCGGCGTAGGTGGGCGAGCCGAGGAAGTCGCCGCCGCGGGTGCGGTGGCCGGTGGCGCCGCGGCGGGTCAGGCCGAAGTCGGCCACGTAGACGTGCTCGCGCGAGGTCTCGCGGCTGGTGACGAGGACGTTGGCGGGCTTGACGTCGAGGTGGACCAGACCACGGTTGTGCAGTGTGTCGAGGGCGTCCGCGACCTGGTCGAGCAGGGACAGCGCCCGCGCGGGCGCGATCGGGCCCCCGGAGATCAGGCCGGCCAGGTCGCCGCCGTCGACCATGCGCATGGCGATGTAGAGCATGCCGTCGAGCTCGCCGAAGTCGTACAACGGCACGATGTTGGCGTGGTCGATGGCGGAGGTGTTGCGGGCTTCGTCGACGAAGCGCTCGCGGAACTCGGCATCGGCCCCGAGGTGGTCACCGATGATCTTCAGCGCCACTTTGCGGCCCAGCCGGACGTCCGTGGCCTTGTAGGTCACGCTCATGCCGCCCTTGCCGAGCACCGAGTCGATGCGGTAATTGCCCAGCCGTCGACCGGTGAGGTCCCCCGACACGTCGCCTGTCACGCTGCGCAGCTTAACGCCCGGGAATCCGCAGCCACTGCCGGTTCGCCCAACCGGTCAGGCGCTTCGATTCAAGAGACCTTCCGGACGTCCGCGGCCTGACTTCGGCCGTCGCTGCCGGACTGGACCTCGAACTCCACGCGATCACCCTCGTTGAGCGTGCGGAACCCGTCGGCCTGGATCGCCGAGTAGTGCACGAAGACGTCGGGGCCTTCGGCGGATTCGATGAACCCGTAGCCCTTTTCCGAGTTGAACCATTTGACGGTGCCGACAGCCACGGCGCCCTCCCTGGGGACAAGATCCACTGTCCGGTAGCGACTGGAAGTGCGCTTCACGCTACCGGAATCGGGGCCTTCGGCAATGGGCAATCCGGCGGTACGTCAGGCGTGCGAAACCCGCCTGTTCCTGGCCTGCACGAGCACGGTGCCGGGTCCCGCGAAGTCCAGGACCAGCCCTTCCCCCGTCTTCAGCGACTGCGGCCCGCTCGGGTCGACGGCCCGCAGCCGGCACTGCAGCGTGTCCGGGTACGCCAGCACGTAGTCGGGCCGGACGGTGACCATCTCGCCCGCGGACAGCTTGAACGAGTCCACCGGGCCGGGCGCGGTGAGCACGAGCGGGCCGGTGCCGCTGTAGTGGTCGAGGAATCCCGAGTCGGCGCCGAAGAGCTGCTGCAGCGGCGCCCACGTCTGGTCGTGGCGCACCGACGCGGGCCGCGCGAGCACGGCGCCGCGGTGCACCGACCAGCCGGTGGCACCGGTCAGCTCGAGCGGGTAGACGTCGCCGGGGCCGATCGGCGCGAGGTCGACCCAGCCGCCCTCCGCGGGCGCGGTGAACAGCGAAAGGCCCGGTTTGCGCGCGCCGCCGCGCGAGGGCGCGGACTCGGTCACGCCGAAGCTGGTCGCCAGCATCGTGTCGCCCGCCGACTGCACGGCTTCGCCCGGCGCCAGCAGTACGCGGGCGACGCCGAAGTTGGGCGTGTGCCTGGTGTGGACGCGCATGTCAGGAGCGGGCCGGCGCGTGGGAGACGGGCCGGCTGGAGCTGAAGAACGACTCGCCGCCGAGGAACGCGCGGCCGAGGCCCTTCATGATCCCGCCCTGCGCCGGCGTCGACCGCGCCACCGCGAACGACGGCTGGTGGCGGACCCGAACCTGCATGATCACTCCCCTGATCCCTGACTCCTGCCGCGGGAGAGTGTTGCACGGCGGCCGCCGCGGGGGAGGATGGTCCGCGTGATCTCCGTCGACTCCTATCGCGCCACCGTGTCCGACCTGCTCGGACGCTCGCCTGTGACCATCGTCCCGCTGGCCGGGGCCGCCGGTCTCGTCCTGGCCGAAGACGTGCACGCGGGGGTGTCGCTGCCGCCGTTCGACAACTCCGCGATGGACGGCTACGCGGTGCGCGCGGCCGACGTCGCCGGGGCGGGCGAGGTCGCGGTGACGCTGCCGGTGGCCGACGACATCCCGGCCGGCCGCGTGGACGTCGCCCCGCTGGAGCCGGGCACGGCGCACCGGATCATGACCGGCGCGCCGCTGCCGCCCGGCGCGGACGCGGTCGTGATGGTGGAGAACACCGACGGCGGCACGTCGTCGGTCCGGATCTCGGCGGCGCCGGCCGCGGGCACGCACGTGCGGCGCACCGGCGAGGACGTCGTGAAGGGGACTCTCGCGCTGCACGCCGGGACCGTGCTCGGCCACTCGCAGCTGGGCCTGGCCGCGGCCGTGGGATTGGCCGAGCTGGCGGTGTACCGGCCGCTGTCGGTGCTCGTGGTGTCGACCGGCACGGAGCTGGTCGAGGCGCCGAACCCGTTGCGGCACGGGCAGATCTACGAGTCCAACAGCGTGATGCTGGCCGCCGCCCTGCGCGGGCTGGGCTGCCGGGTGGACGTGGTGCGCAGTGTGGTGGACGACGTCGGGGAGTTCCGCGGGGTGATCGAGCCGAAGCTGGCGGAGGTCGATCTGCTGGTGACGTCCGGCGGGGTGTCCGCGGGCGCGTACGAGGTGGTGAAGGACGCGCTGACGGGCCAGGGCGTGGAGTTCCGGAAGGTCGCGATGCAGCCCGGCGGGCCGCAGGGCTGCGGGCGCTGGGACGGCGTGCCGGTGGTGACGCTGCCCGGGAACCCGGTGAGCGTGCTGGTGTCGTTCGAGGCGTTCCTGCGCCCGGCCCTGCTGACGGCGATGGGCCACACGGACGTCGACCGCCGCCGGGTCCGCGCGCGGCTCACGGAGTCGATGTCCTCGCCCACCGCCCGCCGCCAGTTCCGCCGCGGCTTCTACACCCCGACCGAAGGCGAGGTCACCGGCCTGGTCGGCCCGCGCGGCGGCCCCGGCTCGCACCTGCTGGCGGCGTTCACCCAGGCGAACTGCCTGATCGTGCTGCCGGAGGAGGTCACCGAGGTCGCCGAGGGCGACGAGGTGGACGTGCTGCTGCTCTAGCCTGCTTCTAGCCGCAGGTGCCGGGCTCCGGGGTGCAGAAGGCCACCTCGGGGTACCGCCCGGACGGCCCGTCCAGCACGGGCTCCGCCCGGTGGCGCAGGTGCAGGTCGAAGAAGGCCCGGGTGTAGTCGCGGGTGATCGCCAGGCCGCGCGCGCCGGGCAGGGTGGCGCCGGTGGGAATGCCGAGCTGGTCGGCCAGCAGCCCGATGTCGGTGAACGACTGGTGCACCGCGCCCGCCACGACGAGCCAGCGCTTCCAGCCGGTCAGCGACGGCCAGGCCCGCTCCCAGCTCGCGGCGGCCGGGCCGGTCCCCGGCGTGTACTGCTCGGCGCGCCCCAGCAACAGGAACGGCCGTGCCAGTCCCCCGTCCGGCAGCGGCCCGTCGACGCTGCCGTCGAGGTCGATCCCGGCGCGGATCCGCGGGTCGGCCGCCATGGCGGGGATAGCGGCGGCACCGCCGGCGGAATGGCCGGCCATCGCGATCCGGGACGGGTCAAGCAACGCCGCGCCCGCCCACTTCGGTTGTGACCCGGTCAGCTCGTCGAGCACAAAGGAGACGTCCTTCGCCCGGCCCGTCGCCAGCTTCTGCCAGAACGCCTCGTCGTGCACGGGGACCTCGCAGGCGGCGCAGGTCGTGACCCGTCCGTCGGGGAACGTGGTGGCGACGTTCTCGTAGGTGTGGTCGATCGCGGCCACGACGTAACCGTGGCTGGCCAGCTCCTCGGCCAGCCCGGTGAGAGTGCTCCGCGGCTGCTTGAAACCGGGCGACAGCACGACGAGCGGCAGGCTGTGCGGCCGGCCCGCGGGGCGCGCGCCGGTGAAGGAGCCGGTCCGCGTCGTGCTCAGCACGCCGGGCGGCACGCTGGTGATTCCCGCGTCCTGCAAGACAAGTGCGGATTCGGTCGGGGTCATGTACCGGGCCCGTGGCCCGTCCGGCGCGGTCGCCGGGTACCACAGGGAAACCATCAGCTCCCGCGCGTGCACCGTGGGAACCCAGGGGTCGGGGCGGGAGGTGTCCTTCAGGTACAGCGAAGTGGTGCCGACCGGCTGGGAGCCGGTTGGCGGCGGCAGGTGCGGCGCGGCGGCGGGAGTGGCTGAAGCGGCTGGAGTGCTTGCGGCAGCGAGGGTCAGGAGCCCTGCGGCCAGGACCGCAGTGCCTCTTCGCGCGAACTTCATGTCTTCTCCCCATAGTCGGCACTGATAACGCTGCCTGACGCTAGGACTGTTCGGCGACGGGACGCGTCGGCCGGAGGATGCATCTCCCGGCCGGTGTCATCCCTGCGATGTAGCCGTAACGGCTCAGCCGACGCGTTCTCCTTGGCGCTGCGGGAAATCCCGGAGCGGGCGCAGCGGGCTGAAGACCGGGATCGCGAGCGCGGCCAGCTGCACGGCGCCCATCACGAACATCGTCTCCCGCACGCCGAGTGCCTGCCCGAGGATCCCGCCGAGCACGCCGCCCAACGGAATCGTGCTGTAGTTGACAACGGCCGAGGACGCGGTGATCCGCCCGAACAGCTCAGGCGGGCAGTAGCGCTGGCGGAAGGTGCCGGTGAGCACATTGGACCCGACGAGCCCGGCGCAGACCGCGGCTCCGGCCACCACGAAGAACCCCAGCCCGTCCAACGGCCCGATCAGCATCGCGGGCGAGGCGAGCGCTTCGCACAGCAAGAACGCCCGCGCCGTCCCGAATCGCGTGGCCAGCCGCCCGATCAGCAACGCCGCGACGACGCCGCCCACCTCGACCAGCGCGAGCACGACACCGATCGTGCCCACCCCGGCCCCGAGGTCACAGGCAAGGTAAACGACCTGGATCGACGTGTACCCGTTGAGCGCGAGATTGGACACCGCGCCGAACGCCACGAGCGTCCGCAGGTACCAATCCCCGGCGACGAACCGCAGCCCCGCCGCGACCTGCGTCCGCAGCCGGACCCGCGGCGCGGCAACGGGTTTCGCCTCCCGCTGCCGGATCCCGCGCAGGCACAACGCCGACACCCCGAAGCTGACCGCGTCGACCAGAACCCCGCTCACCGGCCCGAAAACGCCCGCCAGCAGCCCGGTGAGCCCCGGCCCGCCCACCTGCGCGACCGCCTCGCTGCCCTGCAGCCGAGTGTTGGCCGCGAGCAGCTGCTCACGCTCGACGAGCGCCCGCAGATAACTGCGGTAGGCAACGGAAAAGAACACTTTCGCCGTGCCCGCGGCCAGCGCGGCGCCCAGCAGGTGCGACACCCCGGTCACCTGTGCGAGCGGACCCCCGCGAACACGACCATGGCGACGGTGTTTGCAGGCCGCCATCACCGGCCGCTTCCACGCCTGCGCAGCCCCCGCCCATCCTCCGGGGGACGGCCCTTGTCCAGTCTATCGGCACCCACCGACGAAAAGGCCCGGCTCGCGGAGTTGTCCACAGCACCACCGCGATGTGGACAACTCAGCGAGAGCACCCGGCGAAACCGAAGATCCGCGACGTCCGGCGGCGACCGGCCGACCGACCGGCCGGCCGCCCAGCCCACGGCAGCCGAAAGTCCCAGCCGACGGGGCCACCACCGTCACGGCTGTGCGGGAAAGCCGCGGGCGAAAAGGAACGCCGGGCGACGCTCAACACCGTCGTCGGGCAAGTCGCGTTCCGAGTACTCGGCGAAGAGGGCGATGACGCGCGAGTTCAGCTCGGCCAGCTCCGCGACGGACAGCCGGGCCCAGGTTTCGTTGGCGAACCACGAATCGCGCCACTGCTCGGCCTCGGTCTCCAGTGACGCGACCCACGTGCGCGCGAGCGTGAACTGCCGGTCGAGGCTCAGGGTCTCCGCGGCGTCGGCGACGGGGTCGCCCACGAAGTCCGCCGTCGACCACGCCAGGACGCGCGAGGGCCGGCGCCACCAGCGCTCACGGCGGTCGCGCGCCAGCTCGGGCGCCTCCTCCACCAGCGACGCGCCCGCCAGCACCTTCAGGTGGTGGCTGACGTTCCCCACGGCCTGGCCGGTCTTCTCCGCGAGCACGGACGCCGTCGCCGGGCCGTCGAGCTTCAGCACGTCGAGCAGGCGGCGGCGCAACGGGTGCGACATCGCCGCCAGCACCTGTGAGTCGCGGATCTCATGGACTTCGCGTTCGGTCACTCGCACAAGAGTAGTTGCACAACAACTCTTGTACAACAATCCTTACGAAAACCCGGCCCCGGTATCCTCGCCACCATGGGCTTCTTCACCTGGATCATCTTCGGCGCGCTGGTCGGCTGGATCGCGAACGTCGTGGTCGGCGGCGCGGACCGGCGACGCCAGGGCTGCCTGGTCAGCGTGCTGGTCGGGGTGCTCGGCGCGGCCCTCGGCGGCTTCGTCTACCAGCTCGCCACCGGCGAGCACCAGCGGTTCGAGTTCGACTTCCCCAGCTTCGGCGTCGCCATCCTCGGCGCGATCGTGCTGCTGGCGATCCTGCGCCTGGTCAGCTCCGCGAGCCGCGGCCGGGGCCACGACCGCGACCGGAACCGTGACCGTTTGTAACGGTTTGCCGACGACCTGTCAGCAAACGCCGTGAACCACTAAGCTGAGCCGTTCCGCACGCGGGTGCATGCGTCGTCGGGGGATGCATGCACCCGCGCTGCGTGGCGCAGGACCAGCACCGCCCGGGCCGGGTCGACGAGCATCGGCAGGGGCACCGACGCGACGTCCCGGCGCCAGGCGCACAACAGCTCCGTCAGCGAATCCGGTACGCACATCGTTACCTCGGCAGGTCGGCCCGGGGACCGGCCCCGAGCGGCGTCAACTACCCAGAGTTATCGAGAATTTCGACTGAACGTTACCGGGTTGTGGCCGCTCCCACCCGCGCCGGGGAAACCCTTGCGGGGGACCCGGCACCTCGCCCACCAGGGGCGGGCGTGTCCGTCCGCCGACGAGCGGTAGCGTGGTGAAGCCCGAATCGGACGTATCCCGTCCCCCCATCCCTCCGATGACGAACAGCGGGGAAACCGACCCATGAGCGGCAAGCCCACCGGCAACCCCCTCGCGCACGCCGTCCAGCTGGCCCGCGAAACCGTGCCGCCGATGCACCCGGCGGGCCGCCCGTTCGTGTTCGGCGGCCTCGCGGCGACGCTGGTGCTGCGCCGGTTCTCCAAGCGCCTCGGCGTCGTCGGCGCGCTCGCCACCGCGGCCACCGCCACGTTCTTCCGCGAGCCGAAGCGGGTTCCGCCCGCGCGCGACAACGTCGCAGTGGCCTCCGCCGACGGACTGGTCTCCCTGATCGAGGACGCCGTGCCGCCGCCCGAGCTGGGCCTGCCCGCCGAGCCGCGGATGCGCGTGAGCGTGTTCCTGTCGGTGTTCGACGTGCACGTCCAGCGCGCGCCGGCCACCGGGGTGATCGAGAAGGTGGCCTACCGGCCGGGCAAGTTCCTGTCCGCGGACCTGGACAAGGCGAGCGAAGACAACGAGCGCAACTCCGTGCAGATGCGCACCGTCGACGGCCACGAGCTCGTCGTCGTGCAGATCGCCGGGCTCGTCGCGCGCCGCATCCTGTGCGAGATCCGCGAGGGTGACAAGGTGACCGCCGCCGACACCTACGGCATCATCCGGTTCGGCTCCCGCGTCGACCTGTACCTGCCGCCCGGCAGCCGCGTCCTGGTCTCGAAGGGCCAGCGCACGGTCGGCGGCGAGACAGTCATCGCCGAGCTGCCCGCGCTGGGAGAAGGCTGACCATGGTCCGCGTGACCACCCCGGGCATCCGGCTGCTGCCGAACGCCATCACCGTGCTCGCGCTGTGCGCCGGGCTTTCTTCGGTGCAGTTCGCGCTCACGAACAACTACGCAATGGCGATCGCGTCGATCGGCATCGCCGCCGTGCTGGACGCCCTCGACGGCCGCATCGCGCGCCTGCTCGACGCCACGTCGAAGATGGGCGCGGAACTCGACTCGCTGTCCGACGGCATCTCGTTCGGCGTCGCGCCGGCACTGGTGCTGTACGTGTGGCAGTCCGGCGGCGACCGCATCGGCTGGGTCGCGTCGCTGATCTTCGCGGTCTGCATGATCCTGCGGCTCGCGCGCTTCAACACCCTGCTCGACGACACGGACCAGCCGCCCTACGCGAGCGAGTTCTTCGTCGGTGTGCCCGCCCCGGCCGGTGGCCTGGTCGCGATGCTGCCGCTGATCGTGACGCTGCAGTGGGGCGAGGGCTGGTGGTCGCAGCAGTACGTGGTGCTGGCGTGGACGATCGCCGTCGCCGTGCTGCTGATCAGCCGCATCCCGACGCTGTCGCTGAAGAGCGTGAAGGCGCCCGCGAAGGCGATCGCGCCCCTGCTCGTGGGCGTCGGGCTGCTGGCCGCGGCGATCATCCAGTTCCCGCTGGTGGCGCTGGCCGCCGCGCTGGTGCTGTACCTGCTGCACATCCCGTACTCGGTCTACCGGAACCGCTGGCTCGCCGCGCACCCCGAGGCCTGGACGGTCCCGTCGCGCGAACGCCGCGCCATCCGCCGCGCCCGCAGCCAGCGCCGGCTCCGGCTGCGCCCGGCCTCCCGCCGCGTCGCGGGGGCCGCCATGCGCGCCGTCCGCCTGCCCCGCAACGGCTCCGACTTCGTCCGCTCCACCCGCGCCGCCCACCGCGACCGCGACCGCGACCACGGCACGACCACGGGCGCCGCTCCCGGCTCGACCTCCGGCCCCGGCCAGCGCCGACGAAGCTGGCGACGCATGGGCATCCGCCGCAAGTAGTTGCCGCACAAGAGCTTGTGAGTGTTTATGACGGTTAGAACCGTCATAAACACTCACAAGCGGGCGGCAGCCACCCGGAGGCCGGCGAGCAGCAGGTCGAGCTGATCCTGAAAGTCCTGCACGCAGTCGACCGACTGCAGGGCGGGCAGGACCCGGAGCAGGTTCGGGTGATCACGCGGGTTCACCATGCGCACGAACCAGTCGTCGACCGGTTCCTCGCGTTCGGCGGGGGTGCCGGCCAGGCCGACGGAGTCCGCGAGGGCCGCGCCGAACGTCAGGCCCATCAGCGAGCGGTAGCCGCGGGCGGCGGCGGTCTCGTCGAGTCCGCCGTCGAGCAGGGCGCCCACCAACGCGTCGATCACCCGCAGCGCGCCCGGTGAACGCGGGTTCGCCTCCTCCGCCGCCAGCGTCCGGACCACGGCCGGATGCCGCGTGAACACCGTGTACAGCCCCTCCGCGAGCCGCCGGACGCGCGTCTCCCAGCCCCAGTCCTCGTCCGGCAGCGGCACGGACTCGAAGACGTGCGCGGTGATCCCGTCGAGCAGGTCGCCCTTGTTCTTGACGTGGTTGTACAGCGACATCGCCTCGACACCCAGCTCCGCCGCCAGCTTGCGCATCGACAGCGCGCTCATGCCGTGCTCGTCCACCAGGCGCAGGGCCGCTTCCAGCACCTTCTCGCGCGTCAGCGTCTCCCGGACCACGTCGTCCAGCGTAGCTTACGTCGTAAGTACTTACGGTGTACGCTTACGCCGTAAGTATCAGCTCTGGAGGGAACCCAATGGACACCGAGACGCTGCTCACCACCACCCGCTCCGTCCGGCGGAAGCTGGACCTCGAGCGGCCCGTGCCGCGGGAGGTCATCGCGGACTGCCTGCGCGTCGCCCAGCAGGCGCCGGCCGCGGGCGGGCTGCTCACCGCCCAGCGCTGGATCGCCGTCACCGACCCGGAGATCAGGGCCGAGGTCGCCCCGCTCGTCCAGCAGGCCGCGCACGCCGCCTGGGCGCAGTACGCCGACCTGGTCGACAGCAGCATGTTCGTCTCGGCGCGGCACCTGGTCGACCACATCGGCCGCGTGCCCGCGCTGGTGATCCCGTGCATGCCGGGCCGCCCGCCGACGGAGCCAGCCGAGCAGTCGTCGTACTACGGCTCGATCTACCCGGCGATCTGGAGCTTCCAGCTCGCGCTGCGCACCCGTGGCCTGGCCAGCTCGATGTGCTCGTACCACATCGCGGGCCACGAGGAGGACGTCGCGAAGCTGCTCGGCATCCCCGAGGGCTTCACGCAGATCGGCCTCCTCGCGGTGGCCTACTCGAAGCAGGCGGAGTTCTCACCCGCCGCCCGGCCGCCGGTCGAAGACATCCTGTCGTTCGACACCTGGGCGGGCCCGCGTCGCTAGGGTGAGCAGCGTGAGCGACCCGCAGATCACGCTGACCGTCCGGCACACACCGTCCGCACTCGACGCACGACGAGGGGTGGTGCGGCTGCACCCGGAGGTGCTCGACGCGCTGGGCCTGCGCGCCTGGGACGCCGTGCACCTCACCGGGGCCCGCCGGAGCGTCGCGCTGGCGGCGCCGTCCGACGAGGCGGGCACCCCCGGCGTGGTGCTGACCGACGACGTCACGATGTCGAACCTCGGCATCACCGAGGGCTCCGAGATCGTCGTCGCGCCGGCCGTCGTGGCCGCGGCGAAGACGGTGACGGTCGCCGGGTCGCGGCTGGCCAGCGCGGCGGTGCCGCCGCAGACCCTGCGGCTGGCGCTGACCGGCAAGGTGGTCACCCTCGGCGACGCGGTTTCCCTGCTGCCGCAAGACCTTTCCCCCGTGCCGGGCTCGGACGTCATCGCCGTGCGCGGCCAGCTCTCCCGCGCGATCGGCACCACCTGGACCAACGAGCTGCTCACGGTCACGGCCACCGAGCCGGCCGGCGTGGTCGCGATCGGACCGTCCACTGTGGTCAGCTGGCGGGGCGGGGCGCGCACCGGCGAGCCGGCGGGCGGCGAGCCCTCGACGCGCAGCGCGACGGCGCTGGTCCGCAGCACGGCCGTCACCGCGGCCGAGGACTACATCGACGCGGAGGTCATCGAGGAGGTGGTGGTCACCGAGTCGGCGGAGGCGGCCGAGCCGGTGCCGCCGGTGACCGACCTGGTCGGCGCGGAAAGCGCGGCGCGCAAGCTCGCCGAGTGGTTCGACCTGGCGTTCCACCGCCCGGACCTGCTCGCGCGGCTCGGCACCACGGCCCACCTCGGCGTGCTGCTGTCCGGGCCGGAGGGCGTCGGGAAGGCGACGCTCGTGCGGTCCGTGGCCAAGGCCGAGAAGGTGCGCGTGGTGTCGCTGGCCGCGCCGAACATCGCCGTGCTGGAGCCGAACGCCGCGCACGCCCGCCTGCGCGAGGCGATCAGCCGGGCGACCGACGGCGACGGGCCGGCGGTGCTGCTGATCAACGACGTCGACGCGCTGCTGCCCGCCACCCAGCCGCCGCCCGTGGCCACCGTCCTGCTGGAGGAGCTGCGTGCGGCGCTGCGCCGCGAGGGCCTCGCTCTGGTGGCGACGACCCAGCGCGCGGAGTCCGTCGACCCCAGGCTGCGCACCACCGAGCTGCTCGACCGCGAGCTGGGCCTGCCGCTGCCCGACGCGAAGACCCGCACCGAGCTGCTGCGGATCCTGCTACGTGACGTGCCGGTGGAACCGGGCGCCGACCTGGGCGTGCTCGCCGAGCGGACGCCGGGGTTCGTCGCCGCGGACCTGATCGCGCTGCGCCGGGACGCGGCGCTGCGGGCCGCGCTGCGCCAGCGTGAGGCCGAGGAGCCGCGCATCTCCCAGCAGGACCTGCTGGACGCGCTGGCCACCGTCCGGCCGATCTCGCTGTCCACTTCGGACAACCTGGCCACCGGCGGGCTGACGCTCGACGACGTCGGCAACATGGTGGACGTCAAGCAGTCGCTGACCGAGACGGTGCTGTGGCCGCTGCGCTACCCGGACTCGTTCGCCCGGCTGGGCGTCGACCCGCCGCGCGGCGTGCTGCTCTACGGCCCGCCCGGCGGCGGCAAGACGTTCCTCGTCCGCGCGCTGGCGGGCACGGGCGCGCTGAACGTGTTCGCGATCAAGGGCGCCGAGCTGCTGGACAAGTGGGTCGGCGAGTCGGAGCGCGCGGTGCGCGACCTGTTCCGGCGGGCCGCCGACGCCGCGCCGTCGCTGATCTTCCTGGACGAGATCGACGCGCTCGCGCCGCGGCGCGGCCAGTCCTCGGACTCCGGTGTGGCCGACCGCGTGGTCGCCGCCCTGCTCACCGAGCTGGACGGTGTGGAGCCGATGCGCGAGGTCGTGGTGCTGGGCGCCACCAACCGGCCCGAGCTGGTCGACCCCGCGCTGCTGCGGCCCGGACGGCTGGAACGGCGCGTCTACGTGCCGCCGCCGGACGCCGAGTCGCGGGCCGCCATCCTCATCGCCAGCTCGAAGAACACCCCGCTGGCGTCCGATGTGGACCTGAAGGAGCTGGCGTCCACGCTGGACGGTTACTCCGCGGCCGACTGCGCCGCCCTGATCCGCGAGGCCGCGCTCACCGCGATGCGCGAGTCGCTGGAGGCCCACGAGGTGACGTCCGCGCACCTGGCCAAGGCCCGCAAGGCCGTGCGGCCGTCGCTGGACCCCGTGCAGCTGGCCACGCTGGAGGCCTACGCCCAGGCGCAGCAGGAACGCTGAAAAAAGGGGGCCACCCGGCTGGGTGGCCCCCTTTGACGTTCGTGCTGTTCAGCTGCCCTTGTGGCCGCTCTGGTAGTCCTTGGTGATGATCACTATCACGCCGGGGCTCGAGTCCTGGATGCCCTCGAACCGCGGCAGCGCCTGGAAGCCGAACTCGGTGGCCAGCTGCTTCGCGGCCGCCTCCTCGTCGGTGCCGGGGCGGAAGTAGGCCGTGGTGTGGTCGATGACGCCCTGGGAGTAGTTGCCGACCTCGGGCACGTTCCAGCCCCCGCTGCGGAAGTCGTCCGCGGCCTGCTCGGCCAGGTGCTTGATCAGCGAGTTGTTGTAGACCCGCACGGTGACCCACTTGTTGGACGCCTGCTGGTCGGACCCCGGCTGGCCCGGCTGCCCACCGGGCTGACCCGGCTGGCCGGTGGGCTGGCCGCCCGGCGGGACCGCCGACGACGAGCCCGGCGCGGGCGACGAAGAGGGCGGCGAGCTGGGTGACGAGGGTGCGCTCGAGCTCGGCGCCGAGGACGACGGGCCACCAGACGACGAAGGCTGGGACGAGGGCCCGGCCGTGCCGCTGGGGCCGGCGGTGTTGTTGTCGGACCCGCCACTGGTCGCCAGGCTGACGCCACCGATCACGGCGGCGACCACGGCCACCCCGATCAGGGCGACGCCCGCGGCCCGCAGTGGCCGGGACAGTCCCGAGAAGAAGCTCATGACAGCTCGATCCCCAGCCGCCGGGCGCCGCGTTTACGCTGCCGCGCGGCCCGCGTCTTGCGCAGCCGCTTCACCAGCATCGGATCGGCCTCCACCGCCTCGGGTTTCTCCAGCAGCGTGTTCAGTAGCTGGTAGTAGCGGGTCGAGGACAGCGAGAAGCGCTCACGGATGGCGTTCTCCTTGGCGCCGGCATGACGCCACCACTGACGCTCGAAGGCGAGAATCTGCATCTCGCGCTCGGTCAGGCCACCCACAGTCTCCGACGGCCCAGTCTCCGGCGGCGACGGCTGGTCCTCAGCCATCGACTCCGCGGCGTCCATGCGGCTCCTCGTGCTCGGTTTCGGCTGTCCTTCCGCGGCCGCCATTCAACCACGGAACCCAGTCTCGACATGGGCATCCGACACGGCGCGTCACGGTCCGATCCAGGTGTAGCAGAAGGGTCCGACTAAACTCGCCGCTCGTGACCGTCCACGCCATCCGCATCGCCGGCGATCCGGTGCTGCACCAGCCGACCCGCGAGATCACGCAGTTCGACGACGAGCTGCGCACCCTCGTCGAGGACATGTTCGAGACGATGTACGCCGCCGAGGGGGTCGGCCTCGCGGCCAACCAGATCGGCCTCGACCTGCGGCTGTTCGTTTACGACTGCCCGGACGACGAGGGGGTCGAGCACCGCGGCGCGGTGGTCAACCCGAAGCTGGAGACCTCGGAGATCCCGGAGACGATGCCCGACCCGGACGACGACTGGGAGGGCTGTCTGTCGGCCCCCGGCGAGTCGTACCCGACCGGCCGCGCCTCGTGGGCCAAGGTGACCGGCTTCGACATCGACGGTAACCCGATCGAGGTCGAGGGCACGGGCTACTTCGCCCGCTGCCTCCAGCACGAGACCGACCACCTCGACGGCTACATCTACCTCGACCGCCTGGTCGGCCGCCACGCCCGCGCGGCGAAGAAGATGCTGAAGAAGAACAAGTGGGGCGTCCCCGGCCTGAGCTGGACGCCGCCCAAGGAACCCGCGGACGCCTGAGGTTCCGTTAAGGCCTCCTTACCCGCGTAGGACGCGGGTAAGGAGGCCTTAACGGCGTCCGGCCCAGGGACTCGTGAGTGGCGATGACGGTTCTAACCGTCATCGCCACTCACGAGCGGTCAGCAGCCGAGGAAGTGGCAGCGCACCACCGCGGGCTGCTCGATCACCGAGCCGTCCTTGACCGCCCAGGCGAGCCGGACGTACTGCGCGTGCGTCCAGGCCAGCGGTGTCGCCGAGCCGGTCGGGGTGCCGGGCGCGAAGCCGGGACTGCCCGACGGCGGGTTCTCGTCCCAGACCTGCTCCGGCATGGTGTCCGCGGAACTCGCCACCCGGCCCAGGTCACGCAGCCGGCCGGCCGCGGCGGCGCGGTCACCGGCGGCCAGCTCGTACTCGCCGCGCTCGCCGGCCAGCAGGGGCCAGAGCCGGCCGAACGTCGAGCGGCTCTCCGACGGGAACGTGTAGTCCCACGGTGCGCCGTCGGCCTGCTCGCCGTAGCCGTCCTTCGTGTAGCGGTGCCAGAACTGGCCGTTCGGCGTGGTGTACGAGATGTCCGCGTCGGTGACCTTGACGCTGTTGCGGATCACCGGGTCGTCCGGCGCGTAGACGCCGAGCCGCACCAGCTCGAGGAAGCCCGCGTCCGTCACCGCGCGCTGGTCCATCGTGACGGACGAGTTGCCGAGGTTGTACTTCGTCCCGGCGTTCGCGTCACCGTCCTTGGTCAGCCGCACGAAGTACGGGTCCTTCGACAGCGGGCCGTTGGTCGTGATGGTCTGCTTCGCCAGCCCGGCCTTGAACGCGTCCGCCGCCACGAGGTAACGCCGGGCGTCGGCCGCGGCGCCGTTGCGGGACGCCAGGTCGGCGGCGCACACCAGCCCGGCGATCACCGCCGCGATCGTCGACGGCGAGTACCCGTCCTGCTCCTCCCAGCGCTCCTGCTGCGTGTACGGCGACGTTTTTCCGTTGTCCGCGCGGTAGTTCAGCAGGAAATCCGCCGCCTTCTTCACGCCCGGCCACACGTCGGCGCGCCCGAGCTGCTGCGCCAGCACGATCGGGAACGCCGTCTCGTCGAGCTGGACCGACGTCCAGTACGGCTTGCCGTCGACATTGCTGTTCTGCGGCAGGTGCCCGTCCGGCAGCTGCTGGGTGCCGAACATGTAGTCGACGGACCGGTTCGCGGCCGCGCGGTCGCCGGCGGCCAGCAGGCCGGTGGCGATCTGGTACAGGTCACGCGGCCACACCAGGTGGTAGGTGCCCGACGGCGAGTACTCCGGGTCGTTGTTCCCGAACCGCCACGGCATGCTCGGCGACGCGATGAAGGCACCCGGGTGGTGCTTGTCCTCGCTCGCCGCCAGCGTCAGCACGGACGCGGTGTAGAGGTCCCGCTCGCTCCCGGTCTTCAGCGACGACGGCGGCCTGCTCACCGTTCGCAGGTACCCCTGCCAGCCACGGTCGTAGGCGCGTTCGGTGTCGCGGAAGCCACGCCGTTGCGACGCTTTGGCGTTGTCCGCCGCGGCGGAGCTGTTCGCGCCCATCCCGAGCGCGAGCGTGACGTGCCGCGACCGCACGCCGTCGGCGGCCGTCTGCCCGGTCAGGACGACGTTTCCCTTGCCCGCACTGGCATACGGCGTAAGCCTGCGGGTCTTCGTCAGCTGCGTGATGCCGTCGGACGCGCCGTCGTAGCCCACGCTCGTGCTGGTGAACGACGGTGCCGCGGTCAGCGCGGCCGCGGTCGTCGCGTCGCTCGCGGTGAGCAGCGGGCCGGACGCGCGGGCCGAGTCGTCGGAGCCGTCGTTCGTGAGGTCCGGGTCGGCGACGGCGTAGAGCTGGTACGGCCGCCCGGTCAGCGACGTGAAGTCGACGTCCACCAGCACGCTCGCGCGCGCCGGGTCGGTGACGTAGGTCTTGCGCAGGCGCCAGCGGTGCTGGTCGTCGGTGATGGTCTGCTCGTAGGTCAGGCTGCCGGAGTCGACGCGGCGCACCTGCTGCGCGCGGGCGGACGAGTCGACGGTCGCGAAGCTCCGCCCGTCGCTGACCACCAGCTCCAGCGAACGGACGCTCGGCGTGGACAGGTCGGGGTAGTAGACCTCCGACATCCGCCCGGCCTGCAGGGTGAACCAGATGTCGCTGCCGGCCTCGCGCGCCGTGCCGAAGCCGGTTTTGTCCGCGGGCAGCCAGCTCGGGCGCGTGCCCGGCGCGCCGGGTGCTTCACCCCCGCTGCCGGCGGCGGTCGCGGCGGCGGGGACCAGGCTGGTCACCAGCAGCGCCGCGAGCGCCAGTAGGAAGACTTTTCGCATATCAACCCCAGGTGAGACGTAGCGCGCACAGTTGCGCAAAGCCCTGCGATTGTTACGTCGATCCCTGGCGCCCGCATGGTCCGATCCGGTGAAGAAGCCACCAGCCGGCAAAGTGACAGGCTTGTGCCGCCGGGGTCGTCATGGCATGGTCGGTGACGCAACCCCAACTCAAAAAACGCGGGAGCTCGCGCCTTGGCGGGCTGAGAGGGTGACTGGTGTCTGTCTGTGGACACCCGGCGTCACCGACCGCATGAACCTGACCGGGTAATGCCGGCGTAGGGAGTGAACGTCGTTGACGACGCTGGAGAACAAGGCCGCCATCACGCCTTCCGTGACCACGGGGCCGATCACCGGTTCGCACAAGGTCTACCACCGGACGGAGTCCGGGCTCCGGGTGCCCGCCCGGCGCGTGGACCTGTCGAACGGTGAGCACTTCGATGTGTACGACACCTCCGGGCCGTACACCGATCCGGACGCGAAGATCGACGTCCACAATGGACTTCACCCGCTGCGCACCGGCTGGGCCGACGGGCGCACGCACGACACCCAGCTGGGCTGGGCGAAAGCCGGCGTGATCACCCGGGAGATGGAATACATCGCCGCGCGCGAGCGCTGCTCCCCCGAGCTGGTGCGGGACGAGGTGGCGCGCGGGCGCGCGGTGATCCCGGTCAACCGCAAGCACCCGGAGACCGAGCCGATGATCATCGGCAAGAAGTTCCTGGTGAAGATCAACGCCAACATGGGGAACTCGGCCGTCTGGTCCTCTGTGGAGGAAGAGGTCGACAAGATGGTGTGGGCCACCCGCTGGGGCGCCGACACGATCATGGACCTCTCCACCGGCAAGCGCATCCACGAGACGCGCGAGTGGATCATCCGCAACTCGCCCGTGCCGGTCGGCACCGTGCCCATCTACCAGGCGCTGGAGAAGGTCGACGGCGACCCGGAAAAGCTGTCGTGGGAGGTGTACCGCGACACCATCGTCGAACAGTGCGAACAGGGTGTCGACTACGTCACCGTGCACGCCGGCGTGCTGCTTCGCTACATCCCGCTGACCGCGCGCCGCGTCACCGGCATCGTCAGCCGCGGCGGCTCGATCATGGCCGCGTGGTGCCTGGCGCACCACCAGGAGTCCTTCCTGTACACGCACTTCGAGGAACTCTGCGAGATCCTGCGGAAGTACGACGTCACGTTCTCCCTCGGCGACGGCCTGCGCCCCGGCTCCATCGCCGACGCGAACGACCGGGCGCAGTTCGCGGAACTGGAGACGCTCGGCGAGCTGACGCACATCGCGCGTGCGCACGACGTGCAGGTGATGATCGAGGGCCCCGGCCACGTGCCGATGCACAAGATCAAGGAGAACGTCGAGATCGAGGAGCAGCTGACCGGCGAGGCGCCGTTCTACACCCTCGGTCCACTCACGACGGACATCGCGCCGGCGTACGACCACATCACCTCGGCCATCGGCGCCGCGCAGATCGGCTGGTACGGCACGGCGATGCTGTGTTACGTCACGCCGAAGGAGCACCTCGGCCTGCCCAACCGCGACGACGTGAAGACCGGCGTGATCACGTACAAGATCGCCGCGCACGCCGCCGACCTCGCCAAGGGCCACCCGCACGCGCAGGAGTGGGACGACGAGCTGTCCAAGGCGCGGTTCGAGTTCCGCTGGAACGACCAGTTCAACCTGTCGCTCGACCCCGACACCGCGCGCTCGTTCCACGACGAGACGCTGCCCGCGGAGCCGGCCAAGACGGCGCACTTCTGCTCGATGTGCGGGCCGAAGTTCTGCTCGATGCGGATCACCCAGGACGTGCGCAAGTACGCCGAGGAGCACGGTCTGTCCACTGTGGATGCCATCGAGGCCGGCATGGCGGAGAAGTCGGCCGAGTTCGGCGAGGCCGGCAACAAGGTGTACCTGCCCGTGGTCGGGAAATGACCTGCGCCGACGTGCTTTTTCCCGCGGAGAAGCCATGACCACAGTTCCTTGCACTGTCCTCACCATCGCCGGGTCCGACTCCGGCGGTGGTGCGGGCGTGCAGGCCGACCTGCGCACGTTCTTCGCGAACGGCGTGCACGGGCTGGTCGCGATGACCGCCGTCACGGTGCAGAACTCGTTGGGCGTGCAGGGTTTCACCGAGATCCCGGCGGACGTCGTCACCGCGCAGATCAAGGCCGTCGCGGGTGACATGGGTGTGCACGCGGCGAAAACGGGCATGCTCGCCACCGCCGAGATCATCCGGGCGGTGGCGAAGACGCTCGACGAGGTCCACATCGGACGGCACACGGACACGCCGTTCGTGGTCGACCCGGTGGCGGCGTCGATGACCGGGCACGCGCTGCTGCGCGAGGAGGCACTCGATGCGATCCGTACCGAGCTGTTCCCGAGGGCCACGCTGATCACGCCGAACCTCGACGAGGTGCGGCTGCTCACCGGGATCGAGGTCACCGACGCGGCCACGCAGCGCAAGGCGGCCGAGGCGCTGCTGGAGTTCGGCTCGCGGTGGGTGCTGGTGAAGGGCGGCCACATGTACGACACCGAGACCTGCGTCGACCTGCTCTACGACGGCGTCGAGCTGATCGAGCTGACCGGCGCCCGCATCGACACGAAGAACACCCACGGCGGCGGCGACACGATGGCGTCGGCCATCACGTCTTCGCTGGCGAAGGGCTCCGACGTGCCGACGGCCGTCACGCGGGCGAAGCGCTTCATCGAACGGTGCGTCGCGGAGGCGTACCCGCTCGGCGCGGGGGTGGGCCCGGTCTCGCCGTTCTGGCGGCTCGCGGACTGAGCGGCCAGACTGGGTGGCGTGACCGACGAAACCAGCACCCGCGCACTGTGGGACAGCCTGCCCGAGGACCTGCGGACCGAGGTCGACCGGCTGGTCACCGCGCACCAGCCGGCGTCCGTGATCAAGCTGATCCGCAAGTGGGGCCTCACCCCGTCCCCCGGCATCGCCGAAAGCCGCGACGTCGCGGAACTGCGGGCCCGCGAACTGAACGTCGGCCCGCGGTTCGGCTGAGCCTGAAACGCCCCAATGTGGCGTTCGGTGCGTTCAACGCAACCAACGCCACATTGGGTGCGCCCAACGCAACCAACGCCACATTGGGGCGCATTGTCCGAAAAGGACGATTGAACGCTAGGTGACCGGCTCCAGCACGCGGTTGTCGTAGGTCGAGCGGGCGTCGCGGATACGGTCGAAGTTCGTCTGGGACCAGGAGCTGAGCGCGATGAGGTGCGCGCCGACCTCGGCGCCCATCTTGGTGAGCGCGTACTCCACCGTCGGCGGGGTCGTCGGGTACACCGTGCGCGTGACGAAGCCGTCGCGCTCCAGGCTGCGCAGGTTCTGCGTCAGCATCTTCTGGCTGATGCCGTCGACGGCCCGGCGCAGCTCGCCGAAACGGTGCGGGCACCGCGCGAGCGAACCGAGCACCAGGGCCGTCCACTTGTTCGCGAGCAGGTCCAGCACGTCGCGGCATGGACAGCCCTTCAGGTAGACGTCCCAGGGTCCGTCCTGGTCACAGGTAGTTTCCATCAGGTACCTACTTTACCGAAAAGTGCCTTCTAGCGAAAAGTGACGAACAGCCTGAGCATAGGAGCTCGGTTCACGAACGACAACAAAAGGAGAGACCGAGATGCGCGTGGTGACCCAGCGGGAGTTCGGCGGCCCGGAGGTGCTGCAGGTGATCGAGGCCGCCCGCCCGGTGCCCGGCCCGACCGAGGTGCTGGTGCGCGTGCACGCCGCCGGCATCAACCCGGTGGACTGGAAGTCCCGCGCCCACCCGGTTTTCCTCGGCGAGCCGCCGTACACGCTCGGCTGGGATGTCTCCGGCGTCGTCGAGGAGGTGGGCTTCGGCGCCACCGGCGTGCGCGAGGGTGACGAAGTGCTGGGCATGCCGTTGTTCCCCCACGAGGCGGCGGCGTACGCGGACTACGTGACGGCGCCGTCACGGCACTTCGTACGCAAGCCGGCCGGGATCTCGCACGCCGAGGCCGCGGGCCTGCCGCTGGCCGGGCTGACCGCGTGGCAGGCGCTGGTGGACGTCGCGGGAGTCCAGAGTGGACAGCGAGTGCTCGTCGACGCGGCCGCGGGCGGCGTGGGCCACCTCGCCGTGCAGATCGCCAAGGCCCGCGGCGCGTACGTGCTCGGCACGGCCAGCGCGGCGAAGCACGGCTTCCTGCGCTCGATCGGCGTCGACGAGCCGATCGACTACCGCGACGAGAGCGCGACGGCCGCGGACGTCGATGTCGTCCTCGGGCTGGTCGGTGAGCAGAGCGACCTGCGCTGGCTGCCGTCGTTGAAGAAGGACGGCCTGCTGGTCTCCGTGCCCGGCGGCGTCGGCGAGCGCGCCGAGGCCGAGGCGGCGCGACGCGGCGTGCGCGCGGCGGGGATCCTCGTGGAGCCCGACCAGCTCGGGCTGCTCGGCCTCGTCGAGCTGATCGAGGCGGGCCGGCTCACGGTGCACGTGGACCAGGCTTTCCCGCTCGAGGACGTCGCGAAGGCCCACGAGGTCGGCGAAGCCGGGCGGGTCACGGGCAAGCTGGTGCTCACGACTGTCTGACCCCTGACGCGACTGAGGCCACCGCTCACCGCGATGGCCTCAGTTCGCGCGTCAGCCGCGGGTGAGCACCTGCGGCAGGACGGTGGTCAGGCCCGTCCAGTCGGACGTGATCACGGAGGCGTGCTGCTTCGCCAGGTCCGCCACGCGCTGGTTGGCCTGGTCGACGGTCGGGTTGTGGTCGTCGATCGCGGGCGCCACGTTCTGGCCGTCGGTCATCACCAGGTAGTAGTGGTTGTCGTCGTACCAGCCGGGGCCGGTCTGCGTGACCCACGCATTGGCGTCACCGTCGAAGACCACGAACCACGGCTTGAGGTCCGCGGTGTACTTGTCGCGCGGGTCGCCGCCGGCCGCGCCGTGCACGGTCGGGAAGATCTGGACGTCGCCCAGCTTCCCGGCGCTCTTCTGCGCCAGCAGGTAGTTCGCGTACTCGACGTCGGTGTGCAGCGTGTCCGTGGGGTTCCCCTCCTCGACGGTGCCCGGGATGATCTCCGTCAAGACCTTGCCGCGCAGGGAGTCCACACTCGGCCAATTGTCCGCTTTGGACGCATCGTCGAGCGTCGCGTAACTGCCGAGCAGGTCGGCGGGCTTGAAGACGGCGCCGCCGAGGTGCGCGCGGAACGTGGCGTCGAGCTCGTCCGGGCCGAGGCCGCCGTTGTCGGAGAAGCCCGTTTTCATCTCCAGCTTCAGCGTGAGCGGCGTGCGCCCGGGGTGGGCGGCGAGCCAGATCCGGATGTCGTCGAGGCAGTTGTCCAGGTCCTTGTTCGTGCCGCCGGAGTACAGGTCGGCCGCCGAGGACGCGGCGACGCAGTTGTTGTCGTTGCCCAGCGGGTTGGAGTGGCTGACCTTCCACTCGTGCGTGACGATGTCCGGCCAGACGTCCAGCTCGATCAGCGACGAGCCGTTGTCCAGCGCCTGCGCCAGGTACGGGTACGCCGCGGGGTCGTAGGTGTTGTGCACGCCGACCGTCGTCACGTGCGAGATCTTGGGGCTGTCCGCGTTCGCCGCGGTCGCCCCGGTCAGTGCCGCCGCGACGAGCGCGCCGACCACCACGACCACTGAGGAAATCTTCATCCTGGCCCCTTCACCCACCGGATAGTGCAATGGCTTTGACACTGTGCCACCGTGATGGACTGTGGATGAAGGACAGCTGACCAAATGGACTAGACCAGAAGTCGGAACGTGCCATGACTGAGAACCCGGCCCCGCCCTCCGCGCTGACCATCGCCGGCTCCGACTCCGGCGGCGCCGCCGGGCTGCAGGCCGACCTGCGCACGTTCCTCACCTGCGGGGTGCACGGGCTCGTCGCCGTCACCGCCGTGACGGTGCAGAACACCCTCGGCGTGCACGACCGCCACGACATCCCGCCGCACATCGTCGCGGGACAGATCGAGGCCGTCTCGTCGGACATGGGTGTGGGCGCGGCGAAGACGGGCATGCTGGCGTCGGCGGAGATCATCCGCGCGGTGGCGGCCGCGTGCGACCGAGCGGAGATCGGACGCGACGCGAAAGTCCCCTTCGTGGTCGACCCGGTGGCCGCGTCGATGCACGGCCAACCACTGTTCGACGACGCGGGCCTCGCCGCGGTCCGCGACGAGCTGCTGCCGCGCGCCACCGTGCTGACCCCGAACCTCGACGAGGTGCGGCTGCTCACCGGCCTGACCGTCACCGACCGCGAGGGCATGCACACCGCCGCCGTGGTGCTGCGCCAGCTGGGCCCGAAGTACGTCCTGGTCAAGAGCGGCCACCTGCGGTCCGACCCGGAGTGCGTCGACCTGCTCTTCGACGGCTCGACGTTCGTGGAACTGCCCGGCCACCGCTACGGCACTCCCCACACCCACGGCGCCGGCGACACGATGGCGTCCGCACTGACGGCCGGCCTGGCCAAGGGAATGTCCGTGGTGGAGGCCGCCCGGTACGGCAAGTGGTTCGTCTCCCAGGCCGTCGAGCACGCCTACCCGATGGGCGCGAAGGTCGGGCCGGTGTCGGCTTTTTGGCGGTTGGCGCCGGAGGAGCGGTAGGGCTGGGCTCGGTCTCCGCATGGCCGCCGGGCGAAGCTCGGGTTGAAGGGATCCGCAACGCCGGGCGTCCGTCCAGCCTCCCCGAGCGGCTTTCGGCGCGGTCCGGGCGGCTCCGCCGGGCCAGGCCCGGAACGGATGGCCCGCGGAATCTCCCGTCCATTCCCGGGGCGAGCGGCGGGGATCCGTCAGGCTTCGTCGGAGAGCAGGGCCTCCAGCGCGGGCAGCGCGGCGGTGAGGGCGTCGCGGTTTTCGGGGCTCAGCCGGTCGAGCCGCCGGTTCAGCTCCTGCACCCGGGTGGACCGGACGCCGGAGACGAGCCGTTCGCCCTCTTCCGTCGCGCGGGCGAGCCAGGCGCGGCGGTCGACGGGGTCGGACTCGCGTGTCACGTACCCGGACTCGACGAGCGTGGCGATGATGCGCGACATGGTGGCCGCCGCGACACCCTCCTTCGCCGCGAGGTCGCCGAGGCGCAGCTGCCCGGAGTGCACGAGCGTGGCGAGCGCCGAGATGGCTCCGTGGCCGGGCCCGGGCACTCCCGCCTGCCGCAGCGAGCGCGAAAGCCGGCCTACGGCGAGGTACAACCTGCCCGAGACATCCTGGACCGAGGTGAGGGTCACGGCTGGCTCCTTCTGCCGCTTTGCCCGCCGCTGGTGCGCCGGAAAGGTGCCGTCAACCATACGGCCTGACCGTGCTCGTTCCGTGTTAAACGCGGACAAAATCACCACCCTCCACACTCGACGCGGTCCGAACGCACCTATCGGCTTACCTCTTTACCCCTGGCCGGTGATTCCTGGCCGGTGATTCACAGTGGACTCCCGGCTCACCGGGGCGGACTGGACGCGTGGGCCCAGAACCGCTGCGGCACCCGCCCCGCCCCGTGCGCCAGGCGACCGGCCACGACGGCGGAGCGCATCGCCGACGCCATGCGCTCCGGGTCCGACGCGCGGGTCACCGCGGTCGACAGCAACACCGCGTCGCAGCCGAGTTCCATGGCCTGGGCGGCGTCGGAGGCGGTGCCGATGCCCGCGTCCAGCACCACGGGGACCGACGCGCGCGAGACGATCAGCTCGATGTTGTGCGGGTTCCGGATGCCCAGCGCCGTGCCGATCGGCGCGCCCAGCGGCATCACGGCCGCGCAGCCGGCCTCCTCCAGGCGCAGCGCGAGCACCGGGTCGTCGTTCGTGTACACGAGCACGGTGAAACCGTCGGCGGCGAGCTGCTCGGCGGCGTCCAGCGTCTCGATCGGGTCGGGCAGCAGGGTGCGGTCGTCGGCGTGGACCTCCAGCTTCACCAGGTCCGTCTCCAGCGCCTCGCGCGCGAGCCGCGCGGTCAGCACCGCCTCGGCGGCCGTCCGGCAGCCCGCGGTGTTCGGCAGCAGCCCGATCCCCAGGCGCCGCAACAGCGCCAGCACGCCGGAGCCGCCTTCCGCGTCCGCCTTGCGCATCGCGACCGTCGTCAGCTCGGTGCCGGACGCGACCAGCGCCCGCTCCAGCACGGCGAGGTTCGCCGCGCCCCCGGTCCCGATGATCAGCCGCGACGACAGCTTGTGTGCGCCGATGACCAGCTGGTCCCCGTCCGTCATGCTCATCCTCCCTGCACCGCGGTCAGCACGTCGATGCTCGCGCCCTTCGGCACGACGGAACCCGCCCACGCGCCGCGCGGGACGACCTCGCCGTTCACCGCGACGGCCACGCCTTGGCGCGCCGCCCCTTTCGCGTCGAGGACGTCGGCCACCGTGGTGTCGTCCGGGAACTCGCACCAGCTGCCGTTGACCTTGATCTCCATCAGATTCGCTCCTTCTCCAGCAGGCGGGCGGGCGTGGCCGCGCCGATCTCGTCCGGCGGCGGCTCCCCGGCCAGCCACGCGACCACGGCGTCCGCGGTCACGGGGGCCATCAGCAGCCCGTTGCGGTGGTGCCCAGTCGCCGCGAAGACGCCGTCGGACAGCTCCCCGACGTACGGGAGGGCGTCGTGGCTCCCGGCCCGCAGCCCGGCGGCGACCTCGACCAGCTCGTACTCGGTGATGCCCGGCAGGATCCGTTCCGCGCCCTCCAGCAGCTCACGCACCCCGCGCGCGGTGACGGCCTGGTCGAACCCCGCTTCGTACTGCGTCGCGCCCAGCACCAGCTCGCCGTCGGCGCGTGGGACGAGGTAGATCGGCCGGCCCTCGACCATCGCGCGCACGGTGTACGGCGGGGGCGGCAGGCAGCCGCGGCGCGGGCGCAGCCGCAGGATCTCGCCCTTCAACGGCCGGACGGCGGACTCCAGCAGCGGGTGCAGCCGCCCGGTCCAGGCCCCGGCGGCGAGCACCACCGGTCCGAGGCCGTCGAGGCTCTCCACGCGTGAACGGCGGAACTCCACCCCCCGCCGGACGCACGCGTCGAGCAGCGCGGTGAGCAGTTTGCGGTTGTCCACGGCCAGGTCGCCGGGCACGTGCAGGCCACCGCGGACGGCGCCGACGCCCGGCGCCAGCCGCCGGGCCTCCCGCCCGGTGAGCCGCTCGACGTCGCGGCCCAGCGAGCGCAGGTAACCGGCCAGGATGTCCAGGTGCCCGGCGTCGGCGCTGTCGAACGCGACGACCAGCGTCCCGTGCCCGGCCAGCCCCGGGTCGGCGCCCTCGGCGGCCAGCTCGCGGGCGAACGCCGGCCAGCGCCGCAGCGACTCCTCGCCGAGGCTCAGCACGCGCTCCTCACCGGGCCACGCCTCGGTCACCGGCGCCAGCATGCCGCCGGCCACCCAGGACGCCCCGCCGCGCGCGGGCTCGGGGTCGACGACCGTGACGTGGTGGCCGCGCCGGGCCGCGCGCCAGGCCGCGGACAGCCCGATCACACCGCCGCCGACGACGGTCAGGTTCTCACTCAACGGGATCACGCTCCCTGCGCCGGCATGACCCGGATCAGGTTCCACGGTCGGAGCGGTCAGCTCCCTCTCAGCCCGTGCCCCGGGCTCCCGTGCGGACGACCCCACCGTAGCGCGCGGGTAACGTCGCCGCCATGCCCGCCTTGACCGGAGACCGGATCCGCGCGCGTCTGGCCGACGCCCGGCTGTACCTGTGCACCGACGCCCGCGCGTCCCGCGGCGACCTGGCCGAGTTCATCGACGCCGCGCTCGCCGGCGGCGTTGACATCGTCCAGCTGCGGGACAAGACGAGCGGCGCGCCGCTGGAAGCGAAGCAGGAGATCGCGGCGCTGGAAGTGCTGGCGGAGGCCTGCACGCGGCACGGCGCGCTGCTGGCGGTGAACGACCGCGCGGACGTCGCCCTCGCCGTCGGCGCCGACGTGTTCCACCTCGGCCAGGACGACATCCCGGTGCCGCTGGCGCGCCGGATACTGAGTGACGACGTGGTGATCGGCCGTTCGACGCACTCCGTCGAGCAAGCCCGGGCGGCCGCCGCCGAGGACGGCGTGGACTACTTCTGCACCGGCCCGTGCTGGCCGACGCCGACCAAGCCCGGCCGCTTCGCCCCCGGCCTCGACCTGGTGCGCGCGACCGCGGCGGCCGGGCCGGATCGGCCGTGGTTCGCCATCGGCGGGATCGACCTGAACCGGCTGCCCGAGGTCCTCGACGCCGGCGCGTCACGGATCGTCGTGGTCCGCGCGATCACCGAGGCCGAGGACCCGAAGGCTGCCGCCCAGACGTTGAAGAGCCGCCTGGGCTGAGCCGCCGGGAACCTGGCCGTCAGGAGTTCGCGTTCGACGGCGCGCCGGCCTTCGACGGGACCTGGCTCTGCTGCGTCTGCGGCTGCGAGGTCCCGGTGTTCGGCGCCGAGGTCGACGGGGGGTTGCTGTCCGTCGTCGGCGAGGTCGGCGTGCTGGACGACGTGGACGGCTGCTCCGAGGACGTCGGCGTGCTGGACGAATTACCGCTCGGCGGCGGGGTGTTCTCCGACGTCGTCGGGGTGGTGTCCTCGCGGTTCTGCTGCTGGCTGGAGCCCGGGTTGTGGTAGAAACCCGCGCCGGCCTTGCCGTCCGTGGCACCTTCCAGGCCGAGCATGAACACGATCGCGATGGCCGTGGCGACCACGCTGGTGCCGATGATCAAGGGCCAGCGCAGCTTCCGGAGCTTGTCGGCGAACGAACCAGCCGGCTCCGGTTCGGTGTCCCCGGTGCCGGTCTCCCCGGGGCCGGTGAGCTTGGAGATCCGCACCGTCGGCATCTCGGACGGGTCGGCCGGGATGCGGGTGGACATGTACATGGTCGGCATCTGGGCCGGGTCCTCCACCGGCTCCAGGCCGCCGCTGGTGCCGCGCCGCTGCCCGGCCGTGGCCAGCACGGAGCGCGCCTTCAGCGCGGCGTCACGCGTGCGCTGCAGCGAGCGCAGGTACAGCTCGCCGCCGACGGTGGTGACGATGCTCGCCACCCCGGCGCCGACCACGGTCCCGGCCACGCCGAGCGTCGAGCCCAGCAGTGCCGCCGTCACCGCGGCGAGCGCTGCGGCGAGCACCGGTGTCAGCCGTAAACCCTTCTTCGCGTCCGACCCGGACGTCTTCTCTTGCTCCTCGCTCATGATCCCGATCTGCTTGTCCCCGCCCAGTTTTTTCCTTGTTGGTTCCAACGTGTAAGTCGTCTGGGGAACTCCCTTCGTTGCCCAGAGGTGAGCGACGCCACGTTGACTATCCACAGTGGACGGACTAAAGCTCACATTCTCCTGACATAATCGGCACATGCGACTCGTGACGATCTCCGAAATCGAGGCGGCCGCCCAGCGCGTGGTGGGTACCGCCGTGCGTACGCCGCTGCTTCGCCAGCCCTGGGTTTCCGGTGAGCTGTGGTTGAAACCCGAGAGCCTGCAACAGATCGGCGCGTTCAAGATCCGTGGCGCGTACAACGCGATCGCCGCGCTCGACGAAACGGACCGCGCTCGCGGAGTCGTCGCGTATTCGAGTGGTAACCACGCGCAGGCGGTGGCGTACTCAGCGCACACCTTCGGGGTCCCGGCCGTGATTGTGGTGCCGGACGTGGCACCTCGGCTCAAAGTGGACGCTACGCGCCGGTGGGGCGCGGAGGTCGTGGAGGTGCCCATCGCCGAGCAGGCGCCGGCCGCGCTGGCCATCGCCGAGGAGCGCGGGCTGACGCTGATCCCGCCGTTCGATCACCCGGACGTGATTGCCGGGCAGGGCACCGTCGGCCTGGAAATCGCGGCCGACCTGCCGGACGTCGACACCGTGCTGGTGCCGGTGAGCGGTGGCGGGCTCGCGGCGGGCGTCGGCACGGCGATCAAGGCGCTGTGCCCGGGCGCGAAGGTCTACGGCGTAGAGCCGGAGCTGGCCGCGGACTCGGCCGAGGGCCTCCGGGCCGGCCACCGCGTCGACTGGCCGATGGAGCTGCGCGCCAGGACGATCGCCGACGGCCTGCGCGCGCAGCCCTCCGAGCTCACGTTCGCGCACCTGCGGGCGGTGCTCGACGGCATCGTCACAGTGACCGAGGACGAGATCCTCGACACCGTGCGCACGCTCGCCGGCCAGGCCCGCCTGGTCGCCGAGCCGAGCGGGGCGACGGCCGTCGCCGCGTTCCTGCACCGCTCCGGCGAGCTGCCGGGCGGGCGCACCGTGGCCGTGGTCTCCGGCGGGAACATCGACCCCGCGCTGCTGGCGAAGCTGCTCGCGTAGAAAGGCTCGTGAGTGTTTATGACGGTTCTAACCGTCATAAACACTCACGAGCTCTTCCCCGGGCGGACGTAGGTGGGCGGGCCCTCGACGCCGCAGTGGAAGCATTCGCCCGGGTGCGGCGACTCGGCGGCCGGGTAGACGGTGCCGGGCCTGGTGGGCGCGGCCTCGTCGAGTCCGTCCTGCGCGACGTCACCGGGCGCGGCAGCAGGCGCGGGCTCGGGCGCGGGCACGGCGTCACCGGTCTCGCCGGGTCCCGCCTCGGTGCGCCCGGCGCCGAGCACACCGTTGTGAATCCCCAACGCGATGAGGCCGCCCGCCACCGCCAGCACGGCGCAGATCAGCAGGGCCATCCGCCAGCCCGCGGTCAGCGCGACCGGGTCCCGGTAGGCCGAACCCGTCAGCCCGGCGGCGGCGGGCAGCACGGCCACCGCCAGAAGTCCACCCGATCGGGCGATCGCGTTGTTCACCCCCGAGGCGACGCCGGCGTAGCGGTCCGGGGCCGCCGCGAGCACCGTCGCGGTCACCGGGGCCACCACCGTCGCCAGGCCGAGCCCGAACACGACCACGGCGGGCAGCACCGAGCCGAGGTAGGACGAGCCGGGGCCGACGCGCATCAGCAGCAGCATCCCGGCGCCGACCACGATCGGGCCGACGACCAGCTGCAACCGTGGCCCGATGCGCTGCGCGAGCGCGCCGGAGCGGCCCGAGAGCAGCAGCATGAGGATCGTGATCGGCAGCCCCGCCAGCCCGGCCGCCGTCGGCGAGTAGCCCAGCGAGACCTGCAGTTGCAGCACCATCAGCATCATCACGCCGCCGAGCGCGGCGTAGACCACGAAGGTCAGCGCGTTGGACAGCGTGAACGTGCGGTCGCGGAAGAGGGACGGCGGCACCAGCGGCTCCGCCGAGCGGTGCTGGAGCCAGACGAACGCGCCGAGCCCGAGCACCCCGACGACCAGCGCGACCAGCACGACCGGGTCGCCGATGCCGCGGCCGGGCGCCTCCACGAGCGCGCCCGTCACGCCGGCGAGCCCGACGGCGCCGATCGCGGCGGCGGAGAAGTCCGGGTGCCCGGTGGCGGCCGTGTCGCGTGACTCCGGCACGAACCGCCGCGCCATCAGCACCACGATCACCGCCACCGGCAGGTTGATCAGGAACGCCAGCCGCCACGACCAGACCTGCACCAGCAGGCCGCCGACCAGCGGGCCGACGGCCGCGGCGATGCCGCCGAGCCCGGACCACGCGCCGATCGCGCGGGCCCGGTCGTCGTGCGCGAACGAGGACTGCAGGATCGCCAGCGAGCCGGGGGTGAGCAGCGCGCCGCCGATGCCCTGCAGGATGCGGAACGCCACCAGCATCTCCGTGGACGTCGCGGCGGCGCACAGCCCGGAGGCGACGCCGAACCACACCACGCCCACGAGGTACACGCGCCGCCGCCCGTAGCGGTCGCCGAGGGAGCCCGCGACCAGGATCAGGGCGGCCAGCGCGAGCAGGTAGCCGTCGAGGATCCACTGCAGGCCCGCGACGGAGGCCTGCAGCTCCTCGCCGATCCGCGGCAGCGCGACGTTCACGACAGTGCCGTCGAGCATCGCCATGCCCGAGCCGAGGATCGTCGTCCAGAGCACGCCCCGCGCCACCGGGGTGCCCCAGCGGATCCCGGTGGCTTCGGCCGCGGTCACCGGGCACGCTTCGAGTTCATGCGCACACGGTGGCGCGGGCGCGGTTCGGGCGCAAGCGCCCGAACCGGGCTCACGGAAGCAGCGTCGTGACGAACTTGTAGCGGTCGCCGCGGTAGATCGCCCTGGCGAACTCCACCGGCTTGCCGTCGGTGGCGAACGAGTGCCGGGTCAGCATCAGCACCGGCATGCCGACGTCCGCGCCGAGCATCTCGGCCTCCTGCGGGCCGGCGAGCGAGGTCTCGATCGTCTCCTCCGCGCGCTCCAGCTCGACTCCGTAGTGCTCGCGCAGGACCGCGTAGAGCGAGCCGCCCGCCGTGATGTGCTTGCGCAGCCCGCGGAACCGGCCGAGCGGCAGGTGCGTGGTCTCCACCGCCATCGGCTGGGAATCGGCCAGCCGCAGCCGCCGGAGGCGAAGGATTTTCGCGCCCGCGCGGATCGCCAGCAGTTTCGTCAGCTCGCCCTCGACGGCCAGTTCCTCGACCTCGAGCAGTTTCGACGACGGCTTCAGGCCCTGCTTGCGCATGTCCTCGGTGTAGGAGGACAGCTGCAGCCGCTGCGCGAGCTTCGGCTCCGCGGCGAACGTGCCCTTGCCCTGGACGCGGTGCAGGCGGCCCTCGGCCGTCAGGTCCGCGAGCGCCTGGCGCACCGTGGTGCGGGACACGGTGAACTCGCCCGCCAGCGCCCGCTCCGTCGGGATCGGCGAGCCCGGCGGCAGCGCGTCGAGCAGATCCAGCAGGTGCTGTTTCAGCGCCCAGTACTTGGGTTCACGCTGCCCGCGCACACCCGCCGTGGTTCCCGCCTCACCCGCGGGGGATGTCTCCAACATGACCGGCTCCCTCACTAACGCGCCACTTCCACATCAAGAAACGTACCCTTCACCACAAACGCTCCGCCCGGCTAGCATTGGTCTAGACCTGACCGCACGCCGCTCAGCACAACCCGGGGCCCCGCCCCGGCGGAGAGGAAAGTGATGACCCAACAACATCCCGGCGAGCACATGGCCGCGGAAATCTCGGAGCAGCCTGCCGTACTGGCCGGGCTCGTCGAGCGGCAGGCCGGAATAGCGGAAGTAGCTGAAAAGATTTCACAAAACCCCCCGCGTTTCGCTCTGCTCGCCGCCCGTGGTTCCAGTGACCACGCCGCGTTGTACGCGAAGTACCTGATCGAGGTACTCCTGGGCCTGCCCGCCGGTCTAGTGTCGCCGTCCACCGCAACCCTTTACGGCGCGCGCCCGGATCTGCGTGACGTGCTCTTCGTCACCGTAAGCCAGAGCGGCGGTTCACCGGACCTGATCGAGGTAACCGAAGCGGCGCGGCGCCAGGGCGCGCTGACCGTCTCCGTCACGAACACGCTGGATTCCCCGCTGCGCGCGGCGGCGGAGCTGGGCGTGGACATCGGCGCGGGCGTGGAGAAGGCCGTCGCGGCGACCAAGACGTACTCCGCGACGCTGCTCGCGCTGTACCTGTTCATCGACGCCATCCGCGGCGGCAAGGGTGCCGACGCGGAGAAGCTGGGCGAGCTGGCGCAGCAGACGCTCGACGGCGCGGCCGAGGGCGTGCAGCGCGCCGTGGACCGTTACCGGTTCGTCGACCGCGTGCTCACCACCGGCCGCGGCTACTCGTACGCGACCGCGCTGGAGGGCTCGCTGAAGCTGGCCGAGACGAGTTACCTCGCGGCCCGCGCGTACAGCGGCGCGGACCTGCTCCACGGTCCCGTCGCGGCTGTCGACGGCGAGACCGCGGTGCTCGCGGTCACCAGCGCCGGCCACGGCGGCCACGCGATGGCCGAGGTGCTCGACGCCGTCAGCAAGCGCGGCGCCGACGTGCTCGCGGTGGGCTCGGCCGCCGCGGACGTGCCGGCCGCGCTGCGGATCCCGGTGGCGCCGTCGGCCGAGGAACTCGCGCCGATCCTGGAGATCCTGCCGATCCAGCGGATCGCGCTGGGCCTCTCGCTCGCCCGTGGCGGCGACCCGGACAGCCCGCGCGGGCTGCTGAAGGTCACCAAGACCCGGTGAGCTTCGTCGTAGGCGTGGACGCCGGCGGCACGTCGACCCGAGCGATCGTGGTCGACGCCGCCGGCGTCGTGCTGGGCGCGGCCTCCGGCGACGGCGCGAACCCGAACGCCCACTCGCCGGAGGTGGCGGCCGGCCGCATCGCGGACGCCATCGCGGCCGCGCTCGACGGGCGGACAGGCGTCGCCGCCGCGGTGGTCGGCATGGCCGGGGTGAGCAAGCTCTCCGACGCGGGCGTCGCGGCGGTGTTCGACGCGCAGTGGCAGCGGATCGGGCTCGGCGGCGTGGTCCGCACAGTGGCCGACGCCGAAGTCGCGTACGCGTCGGCGACGCCGGCCCCGGACGGCACCGTGCTCGTCGCCGGCACCGGCTCCATCGCCTGCCGCATCCGCAAGCGCCGCACCGCGGGCCGGGCGGGCGGCTACGGCTGGCTGCTGGGCGACGAAGGCTCGGCCTACTGGCTCGGCCGCGAGGCGGTTCGGTCCACTTTGGCGGCACTGCGCGGCGGCGCCGATCTCACCGGGCTGCCGGCCGCCGTGCTCGCGGCCGCCGCCGGACCGTCCGCTGTGGACGAATCCGGTCAGTCCACTTTCCACATGGGACTCGTCACGGAGGCGGACCGGGCCGCCACCGCGAGTGCGCTCATCACCAAGGCCAACGCCGAACCACCCGTGCGGCTGGCCCGATTCGCCCCGCTCGTGAGCGCCGCGGCGACCGCCGGAGAGCCCGTCGCGGCGGACATCGTCACCCGCGGGGCCGATTTTCTGGTCTCACTGGCGCTCGCCACGCGCGACCCCGGCGAGTCGACACCCCTAGTTCTCGTGGGCAGTGTGCTCGCCGAGGACAGTCCCGTCGGCGCCGCCGTACGCGCCGGTCTCGCCGGCCTCGACGTGCTGACCAGCTCCGACGGGGTGCTGGGGGCCGCGTGGCTGGCCGCGGTCGACGCCTGGGGCGAGACGGCGCCACGACCTTCCCGATCGTGAATGCGACCGAAAACTGGTTCAAAGAGTCGAAACCGTCGACTCAGGACCGGTGATCCGGGTACCGTGGAAACCGGCCCCCGGACCCTCCCCCCTCGCCGGGGGCCGCCTTATGTCCCGGGTCGGTCGTCCGCCCCGGGTTCCTGGGCCACTCGCAGGCCCGGATGTTCCGGCGGCAGCGACTTGTACAGCACCCAGCCGCTCACCGCGACCGTCGCCGCCACCAGCGGCCACGAGAGCACGGTGCGCGCCACGCCGAGCGCGACCACCTGCCCGGCCCACCACAGCAGGCCGTAGACCACCACGCGGATCAGGTACTGCAGCACCCACACCCAGCTCGCCCACGAGTACGCGCGCAGCAGCGCGGGGTCGCGGCGCCAGCGGGTCTTCTGGCCGACCAGGAGCCCGACGATCACGCCGAGCAACGGCCAGCGCACCACGACACTGGCCGCGAAGAGCAGCGCGCTCGCCGCGTTGGACAGCAGCTGAAGCAGGAAGAAGTCCTGCGCGCGCCCGGTGTGCAGCGCGATCAGCGCGGCGATCACCACGGCGGCCAGGCTCACCACCACCGCGCGCGCCTTGTCGCCGCGCACGACCCGGTAGCCGCCGAGCAGCACCGCGACCACGATGGCGACGCCGGCGCCCCACGCGATCGACTGGCCGGTGGCGAGCCAGCCGGCCACGAACGCGACCGGCGGGATGCTCGCGTCGATCGCCCCGCGCCGGCCGCCGAGGATCTGCGCGAGCGATTCGCGCGCGGGCGTCGTCTCGTCGGTCACATTCACAGCCTGCCGGATCCCGGCCGGAGGCTCCCGGCCGGGAGACCTTCACCACATCGAGTGTCCGGTTACCCCCTGTGCGGGCGGTTCACCAGGCTACCGAGTGGTGAAGTTTCCGTAATACGGGGGCGAATCGGACCGACAAGGGAAGAGACTGTTACTTCCAGCTGAATCAGGGGTGGCTTCCGGGAAGGTACGGGGACGTCCGACTGTTAGTTGGGGTGTACAACTATATGTCGGGGCAGGCGCGGACAGGGATGGGAAGGGGAACCCAGCGTGTACGGAATCGACAGTTACGTGGCTATCGGTGACAGCTTCACCGAAGGCCTCAACGACGGACTACCGGACGGCTCCTTCAGGGGCTGGGCGGACCGGCTCGCGGAGGTCCTCTCCGGAGGCGAACCGGGTTTCGAGTACGCCAACCTGGCCCTGCGCGGCAAGATGCTCGACGAGATCATCGACGAGCAGGTGCCGATCGCGCTCGACCTCAAGCCCGGCCTGGTCACCCTGTGCGCCGGCGGCAACGACATCATCGTGCCGGGCGCGGACGTCGACGCCGTCGCCGCCCGGCTCGAGGCCGGGGTGGCGCGACTGCGCGCGGCCGGCATCCCGGTGGTCATCTTCAACGGCCCCGACACCAAGTCCCTGTCCGTGATGAGCGTGCTGCGCGGCAAGGTCGGCATCTACAACGCGCACCTGTGGGCGATCGCGGAGCGCCACGGCGCGAAGATGGTCGACCTGTGGGCGATGGAGCCGCTGCACGACCGGCGCGCCTGGAGCGACGACCGGCTGCACTTCACGCCCGACGCGCACCGCCGCATCGCGCTGCACACCGCCGAGGTGCTGGGCGTGCCGGTGGACGAGGACTGGCGGGTGCCGTACCCGGCGAGCACCGAGCCCGCCACCTGGATCACCTCCCGCCGCTCCGACCTCACCTGGACCAAGACGCACCTGCTGCCGTGGATCCGCCGCCAGATCAAGGGCCAGTCCATGGGTGACGGGCTGTCACCGAAGCGACCGCAGCTGTCCCCGCTCGTGCAAGTGGAGGCGGCCGCGCTCGAAATCGAGGTCCACAACTTCCACGACAACGCCGCCGCGTCCTGACGGCCACTTGCCCCACTGGTTGGCCCTCTCGCCCGCGCGAGGGGGCCTTCCGCGCAGGAAGGGCCACCCGAACGGCGGCACGACCAGGTCGCCAAGGTGCGGGCACCGGCCTATGGTCCCTTTATGTCCGGTGCACGCGGCTGGCTCCGCCTGATCCCCCTCGCGGTGGTCGTGACGGCCCTGCTCGCGGGGCTCGCGACCTGGGTGAGCGGGTCCGGCATCGAGTCCGGCCTCGGCTCGCGGTCACGCTCCGCGCTCACCGCGGCCGGGATCAGCGGCGGCGACGTGACGTTCTCCGGCCGCGAAGCGACGCTGTCCGGCTTCCCCGCCGAGCAGGCCGGCCGCGCGCTCGGCATCGTCCAGGGTGTCGACGGCGTCGAATCCGCTCAGGTTTCGGGCGGGGGCGCGCCATCCGCGCCCGCTCCGTCGCCGAGCAGCGCGCCGTCCACCACGGCCCCGCCGCCGAGCCCGACCGCCACCCCCAGCACGCCGCCCGCGCCGCCGACCGACCGCGCCGGTGTGCAGGACGAGCTGGACAAGCAGCTCGCGAGCACCCCCATCACGTTCAAGCCGAACAGCGCGCAGCTCACCGACGATGGCGAGCAGGCCGCGCGCGGAATCGCGAAGCTGCTCTCGGCCGCGCCGGACAACCTGCGTTACCGCATCACCGGGCGCGTCGCCGACGGCCCGGGCGGACGCGCCGCCGCGCTCCGGCTCTCGCAGAGCCGCGCGCGGACCGTCGTGCGGCTGCTCACGGACGAGGACGTCCCCGCCGACCGGCTCCTCGCCCGCGGCACCAGCACGACCGCACCGGGCACCGGCGATTCCGGCGGTGACGACCGGCGCGTCGAGATCACAGTCGAAGAGAGGTGATGGCGGATGCTCTGGCTCTTCGGGCAGATCTGGCTCTGGCTGCTCGTCGCGTTCCTGCTCGGGGCCGCGGTGATGTGGCTGCTGATGCGCGCGACGCGGCCGAAGGCGGTCGCCGAGCACGAAACCTACGAGTACGACGAGGCGGATGAGGAACCGCTCGAGGTGCCGGCGCCGCTGGAGGCCGAGCGGACGCAGTACATCCCGGTCAGCCAGTACGACCACGACGAGCAGCCCGAGCGGGTCTACAACGACTATCCCGAGGTCGACCCGGACGAGCCCTACGTTCCGGAAGACCACGCCGAGGGCCGGCTGCCGGAGCCGGAGGCCCGCCTGTCGGGTGATCTCGGCTGGCCGGCCACCGCCGAGACCGACGCGGAGACGACCGGCGAGTGGCTGCGGACGGACCAGCCCTCACCACGGCGGCCTGGGCGCGGTGGCTGACACCCACCTGGTAAGTTCGGCTACGCACTGTGAGCGGGAGCCGGCGAGCCCCGGACGAGGTCAGGAGGTCCGATGGCGCTCCCGCACTGGACGCCGCAGAACCTGCTGCCGCCGGGCCGTCACCCCGCGGACCTGGCGGATGTCTACGAACGCCTGGTCTTCGACGCGCCGTACCAGAACGAGCGCGAGATCCTGTTCAGCGCACTCAACAGCTACCTCGGCGTCGCCCGTCGGGTGATCTCGTCCGGGCGCGCGTGGGTCAGCGGCGCGTTCGTGACGCGCACGACGCCGCACCCGCCGCAGGGCCTCGACGTCGTGCTGATCCCGGACGAGTGGGGCGCGCTCAAGCGGCTCGACGACCACGGGCGCACCGCGTTGTACGGCCTGCTCACCCTGCGCGGCATCATCGTCGGGCAGCCCGCGATGTACCTCGACCAGGTGCAGCCGGTCGGCGGCATGCTCGACGGCTTCCTGTGCCGTCCGGGTGACGAGGACGTGTGGGAGGCCGTGTGGGCCGACGGCGGCAAGGGGTTCCCGGAGATGGTCTGGTGAGGAACGAGTTCCGCCGCATCGCCGACGAGGTCCCCGGCGGCACCTGGCTCGACGACCTGGCCCGCGCGTCCGCGATGGCGGCCAACGCGAAGTTCGAACGCACTTCGCGCTCGCCCCTGCTGCACGTCTCGGTGATCGGTGAGACGCACATAGACGCCTATACCTTCTCCGACATCAGCCGCGCGCTGCAGGACGCGACGGCGAAGATCGGCCACATCATCCGCAATCCGTCCAATGAGGTCACGTTCGTCCAGCAGGCCGACCGGGACAAGGCGCCGCTGATCCAGCGCGGCCAGGCGGGCAACGCGATCTTCTTCGGCTTCCCCGAGCCGGCGCTCGACGACGCGCTGATCCACGACGGGATCGAGACGCTGTCCGAGCGTGCGGTGAAGGAGCTGTGCGACTTCCTCCCGGCGAACGGATCCGACGACGGCGCGCTCGACGCCGTGCTGCTGCAGCGCGACACGGTCCGCAACGCCGTGAGCGATGTCGTCAACGCGGTCAGCAAGCACGCCGGCATCGGCATGGCGCTCACGCCGACGGCGGGTGAGCAGCTGACGCGCAGCATGACCACGGAACAGGCGCGGGTGCTGCAGGGCAGCCTGCGCGAATCACGCGAGGCCGTCGGCTACGAGACCGTGAGCGGACGGCTCGACGGCGTCCGCACGCGGCGGCGGATCTTCTACTTGGAGCGCGAGTCGGGCGGGACGATCCAGGGCGCGGTGGCGCCGGACCTGCTGGACCAGATCAAGGAGAACCTCGACCGCCCGGTGACGGCCCGGCTGCGCGTGGTGCGCACGACCACCATCGACGGCAGGCGCGGGCGCCCGGTGCACGAGCTGCTGGAGATCACGCCCGAAGTGAACCTTTTTGATCATTGAATCACCCCGTTGAAATTCACCTGCGTGAATTCCGTGGGTATTCCGCCTGCCCTGCGTACCGCCTATTTTGATCATGGTGGAATCCCATATTTCGACACGAATCGGCAGGTCATCGCAGGGTCGCGGCGCCAGTAAATGACCGGAGTCCGGTGGAAGCGGTGAAATGATGACGTTTTCCACTATGTAACGATTTCGTCTACCGCCACACTTTTGGGTTAACGTCGTCGCACTTCAACCCGAAGGGCCCCCACGCATGACGTCCGACCCGCGGTATCCGCCTGCCCCCGCACGCCACGGCCGCCCACCCGCGCCCGTCTCCGTCACGCAGCGCCGCGCGCCGGCCAGACCCAAGCCCAACTTCTTCGCCGCTATCGCGCTGGTGTGCGGTCTCGCGGCTGTCGCGGTGGCCTTCGCGGCAAGCTACAACTACCTCGCGTGGCCGCTCGCGGGCATCGGCCTGATCCTCGCGATCGTCGGGCTGGTGCAGGCCGGCCGCGGGGTGATGCGGGGCCGCGGCCTGGCCGTGATCGGCCTGCTCGTGTCGGTGGCCGCGGCGCTGCTGTCCGGCGCGATGCTGCTGTTCCCGGCCGCGTTCGGCTCGGCCGGCTCGATCGAGCTGCACCTGCCGCCGGTTCCCGGTGACCAGCATTCGGTGGACTTCGTGGTCACCTCGACCGGCGGCGCGACCGTCCGCTACGGCACCCTGAACGACCAGCGCACCGATTCGGCCCTCCCGAGCACCGACCAGTGGCACGGCAAGGCCTCCTACAACGGCGGCGCGCCGATCCTGTCCCTCACCGCCGACAGCTCGAACGCGGGCGTCAGCAACCAGATCAGCTGCTCCATCGTGGTCGACGGCAAGACGGTCGCGGAGAACAGCGGCACGACGATCGCGCTGTGCACGGCCAACGTGGGGTAGTGACGGCTGGGACTTCGTTGGCGGCGTTCTCGTTGGCACTGCGCGTTCCGGCTGGCACTACGCGTTCCGGCTGGCACTGCGCGGCACGCCGTGAAGAGCCTGGCGGCCGGCCGGCCTAACCCCCAATTCGGCCGGCCAACCGCCACCGAGCCGCTCCTGGCGGCTCTTCCGGACCCGGACCGCGTACGTCCCGGGGCCGTGGTGCCGGCTTCTCCGGCTGCCCCTCCCCTAGGGCTCCGCCAACACCGGACGGGACCCTACGCGGCCCCGTCCCGGTGACGCTAAGAAACCACTAAGGATGCCCGGCCAGGGTATGTCCCACCTGCGTAAACACCGGTGAACACCCGTCAATCCGCCACTTGCGCCAGGACGCCGTCAAGGCCTCCTTACCCGCGTCCAACGCGGGTAAGGAGGCCTTCACTCTTAGGCTGTTTGCATGATCGGTTCTGAGCTGCCTAGGTGGGCCACGAATCAGCGTGCGCACCACGTGACGCTGGTGGGGATTAAGTACCTGCGGGCATCGCAGGATGCGTCGGGCCGCCGCATTTCGCTGGGGTCTCAGCGGGATGAAGGTGATGAGTTTTTCGATGAGTGCGGCATCGTTGATGCTGGGGAGTTCTGCGACAACGACCTGTCGGCCTCGATGTATGCCACCGAGGTCCGGGAGGGCTATGAGCAGGCTTTGGAGGCGCTGCGGTCGGGTCAGGCGAACCTGTTGTGGACGTTCGACCCGTCGCGAGCGCAGCGGGATCTTGAGGTCTACGTCAAGCTGCGCCGAATCTGTATTGAGATGGGCGCTTTCTGGGCGTATGGCGGCCGGATCTATGACATGACCGACCCGGCCGACCGCAAGACCACCGCCCGGGACGCACTGGAGGCCGAGGGGGCTTCGGACACGCTGTCCGGGCACGTTCGGCGGGGTGTGCGCAAGCGGGCTAAGTCGGGCCAGCACGCGGGGCCGTTGCCCTATGGCTACGCGCGCCGGTTCGACCCGGCCACGGGTGAGTCCATGGGGCAGGTGATCGACTGGGCACAGGCCAAGGTCGTGCGGCGGATAGTGAGCTGGTGCCTGGACGGTAAGGCTCTGTCGTGGATCGCGCGGCAGCTGAATGAGGCGGGTGTGCCGTGCGCGCGTGATCGCCGCTGGGATGTCCGGTTGGTCCGGGGGTTGGCTGCGGAACGGCAGCATGAGCACGAGTGGCAGCGGCTGCTGGCCCGGTTGTCGCCGGAGGATGCGGCGGTGGCGCAGGCGCTGGTGTTGCGGGTCGCTGATGGTGAGTCGCCGAAGGCGCTGGCCCAAGAGCTCAACCGGGACGGTGTCCCCTATGTAATGGCGTCGCGATGGAACGAGACGAAGGTCCGCAACATCGCGTTGTCGAAGCCTGCGGCGGGGATCCGGGTTCACCAGGCCAAGCCGGTGGTGGTGAAGACGACCGATGAATCGGGCGAGACGGTGCAGGCGCCGGTGCAGGCGCAGTGGAAGGCGATCATCAAGCCGGACGAGCGCACGGAACTGGTGGCGCGGTTCGCCAGCGGAGACCGGAAGCACGTTCGGGACGGGTCGAGAGTGAAGTATTTCTGGTCCGGGATCGCGCGGTGCGGGGTCTGCGAGGCCGGAGTGGGACCCCGGGAGAAGTCGGCAAACGGGCCGATCTACCGGTGCCCGGACGGGCACGTGTACCGCAGCCGGGTTCTGCTGGACGCGTGGCTGCTGGATCAGGCGATGAGCCAGTTGGAGCGCAGCGACGCGGCCACGCTGTTCCGGCTGGAGGCCGCGCGTGGTAACACGGCCGCCGCCGTTGACGAGGCACGGGTGTTGCGGGCGGAGCTGGAGGGCTGGAAAGCGGACGCGATCAGCGGGCGGGTCTCACGGTCGAGTTTCATCGACATTGAGGCCGGGTTGCTGGAGCGGATCGCGAAGGCCGAGAGGGAGGCCGAGCGGGCGGCGCTGCCGCCGGTGCTGGCCACGGTGATCGGGCCGGACGCACGTCGGGCGTTCGTGGCGCTGGACCGGACGGCGCAGCGGGAGATCCTGCGGGCAATTATGCGACCGAGGATCTACCACACGTCCCGGCGGCTCAAGGGCCGGTTGGATACCGGCACGATCGACCCCGGGTGGCTGTTCACCGACCCGGCCCCAGCCGACAGCGGCCAGCAATCCGCTGCGGCTTGACCAACGACTCAATGCCCCCGGCCAGCCCATTGGGCTGGCCGGGGGCATCGTCGTGTGTGGCTGGGTGGACCTAGCAGGGCGGGTCAGGGGTGTGCCCGGCAGCCCACTGCCGGGCGATCGGCCGGAAGACGGCCGAAATCCGATCGAGCTGCGCTCCCGACAACGGTGGCACCTTGGCGACGTTGGCGCGGCCGGTGGCCAGTTCCTCCGGCGAGAGCACGAGCCCGGGGTTCAGGATCAGATCCCGGGCACTGGGTGTCTGTATTGGGTCAGCGGCCGGTGTGCTCGTCACGCGCGCTCGCTGTCGGCCAGGGTGCCGGAGGTGAGCGGGGCGCCCGCGTTGTCGCGCGGGTCGATCAGCGGGGTGACCTTCTTCTCTGTCGAGACGACGACGCCGAATGCGGCCAGCAGGGTGATCACAGCGGTGATGATACCGGTTGCGGCGTTGCCCTGGTCTGCGGTGAACAGGCCGGAGCCGACGAGGCCGGACACGATCGCGGTGAGCGTGCCGACGATGGATCCGGCGACGCGCAGCGGGTAACGGGACATGAGGTGTGGTTCTCCTTGTTCTCGGGTGGGTCGGGGTGGGAGGTGGTCGAGCAGGTCGTAGGCGCGCACGAACGCGCGGGCGAGCTTCCAGGCGGCGTAGCTCGCCAGGACCAGCAGCAGCAGGTGCCCGCCGTGGCCGGCACCCGCGGTCGTGGCGGGGTCTACGGCAGCGAGAGCCACTGACCGGCTTGGATCTTGTTCGGGTTGGCGATCCCGTTCCGGGCGCAGATGGCGGCTACGGTGGTGCCGTTGCGGACTGCGATCGCGGAGAGGGTGTCGCCGTAGCGGACCTGGTAGCGGCCGCCACCGCTGGTGCCGGAGCCGGGCAGGCGGAGGGTCTGCCCGGCGTAGATCAGGTTCGGGTTGCTGATTGCGTTGAGTGCGGCCAGGGCAGCGACGGTGGTGCCGAATTTGGCGGCGATGCCGGAGAGGGTGTCGCCGGAGTGCACGGTGTAGGTCCCGCTTCCAGCGGCAGGCGGCTCGGGAGCCGGTGCCGGGGTCGGCGGAGGGGTGGGCGCGGAGCCGTCCAAAGTGAGCTGCGCCAGGGCGTAGCTGCCCACCGTGGCGTTGCGGTCGACGTTGCCCGCGACGCCTGGGACGGTGCCTTTCTGGGTGTGCTGGTGTACCGCCAGCTGCGGGTGCGACCAGCCGGGGTTGCCGGGGTCGCCGTTGTAGCGGGCGATCCAGAGCAGGACGTCGGGGTCTGCCCAGTCTCCGGGGCGAAGGACGTTGGTGTACCAGTCGAGGTTCGCGTACACCAGGACCTTGCGGATGCCGGTGGCTGCGCGCAGGCGGCCGATGAAGTCGGCCACGAACCCGTTCGCGCCGCCCCGGAGGTCTGCGGCTTCCATGTCGAGCATCGGGGCGAGCGCGCCGCCGTCGAGAAGGCCGGCCGCGCGCAGGCTCGCGGCGAAGTGGTCGACCTGGCCGCCGACGTCGCCGGGCCGCGCGAAGTGGTATCCGCCGGGGACGATCCCGGCAGCGCGGGCGGCGGGGATGCGGCCGGGGCTGGTGGTGTCGGTGTAGGTGGTGCTCTCGGTGAGCTTGAACGAGCAGAACGAGATGCCGTTGCCGTGTACCGCGTTCCAGTCGGTGACGGTGTTCCAGTGGGAGACGTCGATTCCGTAGTCGGTCAAGGGGTGATGGGTCCTTCGGGTGGGTGTCCGAGCTGGGCGCGCAGCGCGCCGACTTCGAGTAGCAGCCGTGCGTTCTCCTGGCGCACGGCGATCAGTTCCGTTTTCACGGCGGTGAGTTCCGCGAGCACGTCGCGGGTGTGGGTGGCTCGGTCGTCGAGCAGGGCCTGATAGCCGCTGTGCAGCGCGGTCAGGGCCTGCTGGTCCGAGCTGGTGCGGGCGGTGCGTACAGCTCGGCGGGCTGCCAGGAATCCGGTGAGGATGCCGGTGGTGGGGCCGAGGAACGCGGCCAACGCGGTGAGCCATTCCGGCGTCACGGGTTGCCCTTCGGGTCGTGCTGTCGTCGGTTAGATGCCGACGTCGTCGACCCACATGAACGCGGGTTGTCCTGTGTCGGCGCGGAAATCGTTGGTTCCTGACCCGCTGGTGCGGCGGACGAAGAATCCGATGGTCACTTGTCCTGCGGGCAATCCCGTGGTCTCGGCGGTGATGACTCTCGGTCCTTCCCAGTTCCCCGGTGATCCAGGCGAGGTATCGCGGTAGTAGAACTGGGTTCCGGTGTTGGTGACGGTCGGGCCTGCGGCGTACCGTCCCCATACTCCGAAGTAGCTGGTGTCGCTGCCGACGTACTGGTAGTCCATCGTGACGCGGTACCGCCGTCCGGTTTGGACGGTGAAGGTCACGGCTTGCAGCAGAGTCTCGGTGGTGAACGCCGCCGGGCCGACGCCGGCCGTTCGCCGCGATCCGGCAATGCGGCCGAGGGAACTCGATGTGGCTCCTTCGAGGGCTCGAAGCCTGGCGTCGAGATCGCGGATGTTGGCGAGTGCCTTGTTGTACTCGGCCGCCAGGGCCACGCTGCCCGCGACGGCGTCAGACATGGGGACATTCGGCATGGCTGGTTCGTCCTCAGTTCCAGATCAGGCTTTGATCCCAGCGGCCGTACTGCGGTGAATCCCAGATGCCTTGACCGGGCGGGCGAAGAAGCTCGACGCTCAGCGTGTCGACGAGTCCGCCGTCTCGGCTGAGCTTGCGGTTGATGCCGAAGATCTGCATCCGCAGTCCGGCACCGAAGCCGTCCGGGTCTTCGATCTGGAGTGTGTCCGCGAGCTGAAGGCGCGGGTCGCCGGGTAGTGAAACCTGTTGTGTCGTAGGGATTGGCTTCGTGGTTCGGGGAAGCAGGACGTTCAAGAGTCCCTTGTCGTTGTAGTTCTGCTGATACCAGTCGCCCCGGGCTTCGAAGTTTCGTGGTCCGTACTTGGCCACCGAACCTGTGTCGGCGGTGCGGAAGACCTGCTCTGTTCCCTTGATGATCCGGGTGCCGTCGATCCGCAGGGCGGGTTGGTTGTCGTCCTGGGCGACGCTGCCGTCGCCCTTGCCGACGGCGAGCCGCGCGGTTTCCTGCCAAGGGTTGTTGATCCGCAGCACAAGCATGCCGTCGTTGTTGAAGAACGCGTAGACGTCCAGTTCGACGTTCACGAAGTTGGGTTCGCGCCAGCCTTCGGGAGAGAGCAGTTGCATGACATAGCCGTGATGCGACCACTCATTTGACCACTGCAAAAACTGGTTCCCCGTGGGCGTTCCCAGTGGAATCGTCGTGTGGCGCGGGAGTCTGCGGGGCTCCGCGAACTGGACGTCGTCCACGTAGAGGATGAAATCTTTCCGGGTGAAACCGGGGATGATGAACTGGTCGACCGACTGAGCCTCGTAGACGCGTGCAGCACTGGACGTGCGCTGCGATGCCTGGACGGAGTAGATGTTGCGGACCGAGTCCAGCGAGTTGGTGATCTCCAAGCCTGCCAACGTGTCGAGCGAGACGGTCCGGACGATCTGGTCCTGCTTCGCCTTCACCGTGCTGTAGTTCCAGAAACGAAGGACGCCGGTCTCGTCCCAGAAGACACTGCCGAACTCGGCGGCGGCCAGCTCGGTGATGACGTCCCACGCATCCTTGCCATTCACGCCGGGGTTGAATGAGAGTGTGTTCGCTCCGCGGTCGAGCACGGCGGCGTACCGCGCTGTGCGCCAGAGGGTCGTCTCCGGGATCGGGGTGCCTTGGAGAAGGTTCCGGAACCCGTAGCAGATGTTGAACATAGCGACGCGGTGGCGGACGAGGAGTAGACCTTGCAACGGGTCGAACGGGTAGACATTCGGGTCCAGGTTCGGCCCGATCGTGGTGTAGGCGCTCGCGTTGCTGCCAGCTCGGATGTACGCCTTGACCCCGTCGTTCTGGGAGATCATGACCGTGGCGTAGACCTCGACGCTGTCCTGTCCTGAAGGGATAGTGACCTTCGGGGACAAGTACGAAGCTTTGATGTTGTCGTTGGAGACCTCCAGCCACACCTGGTTGGCCTGCACGTGGATTCGGAGCGCGTAGTTCCCGCCTGCCCGGTACTCGTAGAGCACTGTGTCCGGGGCGGTCACGTGGTAGGCCGCATTGGGGAAGCCGGGCGCGGTCGACAGGACCAGGCCCAGGAAGTGCGAGCCCTCGGCGCGTGTGAGGTCGCGGTTCGCCACCCAGTACTTCAGGTAGTCGCCGTCACCGTTGCTGCCCATCGCGGCGAACGCCATCGGCCGGCTGCTCTGCTCTGGCGAGTTCGGGTGCGGCTGGCCGCTGGCCTGATACATCGGAACGCCGTCGGCCGGGTAGGTGATGGCCTGGGCATTGTCGAGCCAGCCGACCGTCGGGGTGATCCCGCCGTTGCCCGGCACGAACACGCCGACGCCATCGAGAGAGCCGTCCGGGACGTCCAGCTCGGCCCGGGTGACGGGCCGGTACTTGGTGGAGGACGTGTCGCACTGCTGAAGGCAGTTGTCGATGAAACAGGCGGTGTCGGCCTGCTGCCCGGCCACCCGGCCGAGGTTGTTCCAGTAGTCGGAGACCGCCCACGGTGCCAGCACCACGGGGCGGCGGAGTTTCTCCACCCGGTCCAGCGCGGCGATGTGCACCTCGCCGGTATTCCGATTGACCTCGATCGTGGTGATGTTGCCGACGAACTGGGGATACCAGACCGTTCCGTAGGACGTATCGATCCCGATATCGAAGACGCACTCCGTGCCAATCTGCTGCTTGGCGTACAGCGACGAGAAACCGTTGTACGGACTGAAGGTTGCGTCAAACCCCAGGCCTGTGGTCTCGTCCCGTCCGGCGAGGACGACGCGTAGTTCGGCGGCCGAGGACCCCTCGATGAGCATGATGGATTCCGGCGCGGATCCCTTGAGCGCGCGGTCGATCTCCGCCTCGATCACGTAGGGGGCCAGGAAACTCAGCGGATGCTCGTAGCCGCCGCGTCCGTTCCAGTCGCAGTTGAAACGCCACCGGATCCGGCGTTCGTTGTCGGTGATGGCGCGGTCGGCGTCGATGCCGCCGTGGTTCTGCACTACGCCTCCCAGAGGGTGACCGTCACGTCGGACAGCGGGAACCGGGGCGAGGTGCTGGTGATCTGGTCGAGCACGACTTTCGTGCTGCCGCCGCCGAGGTCCCACGGCGTCGCGACGGCACCGTATTCGACCTGTGGGGCGGCGAAAGCCGTGTTGTAGGTCTGCGCCGTCCCGAACACGAATCCCGGGCGTAGCGCGGCTGTATCGACTGCGGGGACGTGAGTCAGGATGAACCGCTGCCATGACGTCGTGACGTTCACGGTTAGGTCGGCCCCGCCCGCGATCGAGGCGCCGAACTTGTCGATCTTCTCCAGGTACATGGTGATCGACCGGGCGGCGTCAGCCTTGAGGTAGACGGAGAAGGTCACCGGTTCACCGGTGAGCACGGGGATGAATTTCTTGCTGCCGTCCAGGATCAGGTATCCCGGAGCGGCCGGGACGTTCGTGATCCGGAACGTGCGGTTGCCCGCCGGTGCCACGGCCGAGGGATAGTCGAGCACGTAGTCATAGCCGGAGCCGAGGGCCTGCCAGCCGTAGTCCTGGACCCCGTGGACGTAGCCCGTGCTGCACTGTGGCGAGAGCAGGTTGCCCCGCAACGGATTGATCAAGTAGTGCGGGCCGCGGAGGTGGCGCAGGTACAGGGCGCGCAGCCACTGGTAGTCGGTCTCCGCCAGGTAGGTGAAGTCGAAGTGATACTCCGTGCGGAAGCCGGTGATATCCGCGGTGCGTGAACCGTTGAGCGATTCGTGGACGCCGCCGAAGCGCTTCTCGGTCGTGGTCAGACCCGGCTCGGGGACGGGGAGAGCGCGCAGCTCTCCCAGCCACCCGAGGTACCAGGTTCCGGGATCGAACGGCAATTCAGCCTCGCCGTGCCTTCCGTGCGTTGGACTTGTTCACCAGCCGAGCGATACCGGCACCGTCGACAGTCATTCGCGCGCCGTCCAAGGCGGCCAGGACTCCGGCGGTCACCGCGTCTGTGATCGCCACGGGGTCTGCGCCCCGGCCGGCCGACCTGTCTGCGCCGGTGAGCACGGGCGCGCTGCGGCTGGCTCCGGTCCTGCCGGGCGGCATCGTGATCGAGCCGGACACATCGAGGGGCAGCGAGTCCGTGAAACGGGCGAGGTAATCACGGATCTCGGGCTCGCCCTCGTTCAGCCCGGCGAGCAGACCGCGCATGATCAACCGGCCGTTGCCGGAAAGCAGGACACGGTCCCGCGCGGGCGGACCCTTCCACTGGGTGATCCAGCTCGTCAGCTGGCCGAGTTTGTCTTTCACCCAGCCGAATCCGGCGGAGATGCCGTCGACCAGGCCCCGGATGATGTTCTTGCCCGCGTTCAGCAGCAGCCCGCCGAGGTCGCCGAGCGCGCCGAGGATGCGGCCGGGCAGGCTGGCGAACCAGGAGAGCAGGCCGCCGATTCCGTCGGAGACGACGCCAGATATCGCACCCCAGACTCCGCCGAGCAGGTTCTTGACCCCGGACCAGGCCTTGTTCCAGTCACCGGTGATCAGCCCCATGACAAGGTCGATCACACCCTGAATCTCTTGCATCGCACCTGAAATCACCGCCACGATCGCGGCGAAGATCGGCTGGACGAAGTCGAAAAGAGCCTGAATGATCGGGATCAGGAACTGCGCGATCTGCGTGATCAGCGGCGCGACCGCCGACACCAGCGACGCGAACAGCCCCGCCGCCTGCACGATGATCGGCAGCAGCGAAGTGATCAGGCCGAGCAGCGGCGGCAGCAGCGCGGACACCAGCTGCAAGAGCGGCGGCAAGATCGGCAGCAACGCCGTCACGATCGACAGGAACGCGGACGCGAGCGGCGGAATCACCGGCAGCAGCGCCGAGAGGATCTGACCTGCGATCTGGCCGAGCAGCGTCCCCACCTCGGTCAGCACCGGCGTCGCCGTCTGCAAGGCCGAACCGACGACCTCGGCAAGCTGCTGGATCACCTGCACGATCACCGGCAACACGGGCATGACAGCGTTCAGCGCGGCCAGCAGGACCGAGGTGAACAGCCCGGACAGTGCCGAGATCACCGGCATCACGGCCGAGAGCGCTTGCAGCAGGGCGCCGCCGAGCTGGCCGATCAGCGGCGACAGCGCGGTCATCAGCTCGCCGAACATCGGCGCGGCAACCGCAAGTGCCTGCACGAGCAGGCCGCCGAATCCGGAGATCAGCGGCGCGAGCGTCTGCGCGAGCTGCACCAGCGCAGGCGTCAGCGTGGTGATCGCACCCCCGAGCGCTCCGCCGAGCTGCCCGACCAGAGTGGCGACCACGGGGGCAAGCGCCGCCACGATGGGCGCCAGCGCGGCCGCGGCCGGCACCAGCGCCGCCGCCAGCGCCTGCGCGGCGGCACCGGCCACCGGTGCCAGCGCCGCCAGAACCTGACCGAGCGGCGCGAGTGCTGGAGCCAGTGCGGCAAAGGCTTGCCCGATCATCGGCCCGAGCTGGCTGATCGCCGGAGCGATCGAGGTCACGATGACCTGACCGAGCGCTGCCAGCACCGGCAGCAAACCCGTACCGATCGCGTGCAAGCCGTCGAAGATCTGCACCAACGCGGTCGCGCCCTGCGCGGACTGGACGAACGCGGCGATCTGCCCGGTGATCGCGACCAGAGTGGACAGCAGCCCGCCGCCGCCGGTGTTCGCGGCGGAGAACACCGCATACACGATCTGGCCGAGGTTGCGCAGGATCGTGACCAGGTCCCCGACCGCCGACAGCCCGGCCGAGAGCCATTCCCGCAGTTGCCCGGACTGCCGCGCTGCGGCGATGAAGTCCGCGAACCGCTGGGCGCCGTCCGCGAGTCCGGAGGCGAATCCGGGCAGGAACTCCGCGCCGACCGCTGCGATGTCCCGGAGTGCTTGCAGGAACGGCTGTACCCCGGCCGAGGCCGCGTGCACGGACACGCCGGTGCTGTCCAGGATCGTGCGGACGTCGTCGATCGTGCGGCCCTCACGCGCGAACGCGGCGAATCCGCCCGCCCCGGCGTTGAGCCCGGAGGCGATGCCGCCCAGCTCGGTGCGCAGCAGCGGCAGGTAGGTCCCGGCAAGGCCGGTGATCTCGCTCGCGAGCCCGGCGAACAGCCGTTGCTGGACTTCGGTCCGTAGCCCGGTCAGTTCCGGGCGCAGCGCGCGGACCGCGTTCGCGGCGTCAGCCATCGCGGGCGGAAATTCGGCGATGGCCTGCGCGTACTTGGCCGGGTCACTCTCCTTGAGCGCGTCGGAGAACCCGGAGACACCGAGCTTGAGCGTGGCGATCGCCGCAGCCGCGGCAAGGCCGGCTGCCGGGACCACCAGCAGCGCGCCGGACGCGGTCGCCGCCGCCGAGCCAATCCCGCCGAGCACGGTCACGGCCTGGCCCACGGCGGCGGCCATCGCCCCGTACTTGAGCACTGCCGCGCCGACGGACAGCGTCATGCGCGTGAACTGCACGGTGGCGCGGTTGAGTCCGTCGTCCAGCTGGCCCAGGCCGCGCACGGTCGAGCCGATCGACTTGTCCGCCACGGCCTTGATCGACACGGACTTGCCCGACAGCTCCCGCATGAGTCGCTGGAACCGGGTCTCGGCGGGGACCGCGTCCAGCTCGGCCAGCAGCCGCACGGCGCTGTCGTTGCCTTCCCGGGCGGCGGCCCGGATTTGTTCCCGGAGCAGCGCCGTCTGGACCTGTGCGGTCAGGGTGATGGCGGGCGCCGTGCGCTCGTTCTGCCGGACCTGGTCACGGATCTCCCGGCCGAGACCTTGCAGGGTGGGCAGGAGCTTGAAGAAGGCGTGACCGATCGTCGCCACCGGCGCTCACCCCCGTCCGGCTCCAGGGGCGCTACCCGTTACGCATCCATACGGCGATCTCGCGCAGAGACTTCAGCTCAGGTTCGCCAGTGCCGGCCGGAGCCGACCGGGCGACCGGAGTGCTGGCCGAGGCGGTGAACGCCTCCATCGGGTCGGCAAGCTGCGCGTCGGTGATCTCCTGGCCCAGTGCGGTGGCGACGGTCGCCCACAGGGCGGTGATCCGTCGTTCGGTGACCGACGCCAGCAAATCGGCGCGGGTCCAGCCGCCGCGCGGGTCCAGCACGCGCCAGACAGCGGCGTCGTCGGGCAGGTAGGTCACCAGCGCGCACACCCGCCGGTAGGACAGGCTGCCCCGGTAGAGGTCAAGCAGGTCGACCCCGTACCGCAACAGGTCAGTTTCGAGCGCTTCGGCGGTCGCCTCGTCCGCGAGGAGCAGGGCGACCGTTAGCGGTTTCCCCGGCCCAGCTCCTTCATGACCACGGCCGAGAAGTCCTCGGCGTCCGCGGCCGTGGCGGCCAGGCTCCGCCAGGTCGCGTACTGGCCGGTGCCGAGGATGAGCTTCAGCGCGGTGAGGTGCTTGCCCTCCTCCTCAGCTTCGAGCGCTTCAAGTGGGAACTTCTCCGGGGCGGGCAGGGTGAACCGCTTACCGCGCCAGGTCACGGCCAGGTCTGCGCTGGGAGAAGCTGGTTTGCCGGTCGCTTCCGCGCGCTGTCGAGTCGTCATGGGTGCGGGTGTCTCCTTGGATGCGAGTGTTCGGATGAGGAACTGGCGGTTCGGTGTGGATACTGGGAGGGCCAGCCGGGACGGACGAGGGAGGCTCACGTGGGCGCGTTGCTGGAAGCCACACCCGAGATGGGCGCGTGGTCGGTGGAGGTCCGGCGGGAGTCGGCCTACCTGACCGGCTCCGGCTACAACGACCATGTCTTCGACGACGGCCCCGAACCCCGGCACGTGCCGCGTGTGCTGTGGGACCCGGAGCAGCCGTTCGGCCCGGCCGACGCGCCGCAGGAGATCGTGCGGGCCGTGGCGTTCGCGGTTCCGGCCGAGGATGCGGGCAACGTGCTCGCCGCGCTCGACCAGATCCTTGCCGACCCCAGCTACGCCACGTTCATGCAGGAGACCGAGCCGCAGGCCGGCGTCTGGCGGGCCGAGCCCGCCGACGACGTCATCCGGTTCTACGGCCCCGTGATCGCGTTCGGCTCCCACAAGCCGTGGGCGCTGCACCACTCGGTCGAGCTGGAGTACCGCGTCCTGGCCGACCTGCGAGCCGTCGTCGCCGAGCGGGTCTGAGCCTCACTTCGCGGGCGGCCGGTCCTCGGCGATGACGTCGAGCGCGCCGGTCGCCACGGCCGGAGCGCCGAAGAGCACGGCCGGGTCGTTGGTCAGCCAGACGGCAATGTAGGTCTTGCCCTTCGGCGGCGCCAGGGCGGAGAACGTCATGCCCCAGCGCGCTTCCTGCGTCCGCGAGAACTGGGAGTCCTCGGTCTCGGAGACTTCCGCACGCGGCAGGTACAGCCGGTGGTTGTAGATCTCGGTGTCGGAGACGACGTCGGTCCAGTCGACACAGAGCGCGCGGACGTCGCTCTTGGGGATCGAGCTGATCTCGGCCCGGTAGTTCTTCGGCGTGCCGGTGCCCACGGCGGCGAACTTCATCCCGCCGAAGTAGGCGGAGAGGACTTCGCCCTTGGTCTCCTGGAACACCGACGCCACCGTGAGTTCCTGGGACTTGTAGATGTAGCGGGCCGGGGTCAGCTGCTGCCAGTGCTCGGTGCCTTCCTTCTCCACCTTGCGGGCCAGCGTGGTGCCGTCCGGAGTGGACAGACCAAGGCCAGCCCAGGCTGCCGCGAGCGGCGTCGTGGCATCCGGTGGTTCCGGACTGTCTGGTGGCGCAAGTGACACCTCGCCGGTGCCGGGCACGCGCACGAGCGCACTGTTCATCGCCATATTTTAATTTCCAATCCCCAAACGACTTGCAGGGCGCCTTAGATTCGGTTTGTCAGATACAATCTGAGGTATGCCTGATTTCGCCTGGTCGGGAGACCTTAGAGATAAGTTGACCATTGACGGCGTTGAACATGAAGTCCGAATTTCCGTCGGCGACCTTTTGGAAGTAAGTCTCTCGCTCGACATGGTGGACGGCATGACACTGACGTCGATACGTGAGGGTATTCTCGTAGCTTCCCCCTGCACGTCTTGCGCTATTGACATCTCAAGCGGGAGAGAATTTCTCATCATATTTTTACGCGAAGATGGCCGAATAGAAGCCGAAATGGCAATTTTCGATCCCATTTACCTGGATCAGAACACAGTCGAGGTGACTGCAAGCTCAATTCTCACTAAGAGTTCTGCAACCATCAATTCCTTGTTATTCGTCGAGCCTTCAATGGGACTGGGTTCACATTGGGTTTTAAGCATCTCGTTAAACGATCACTCTGTCGAGCTACCCAACCTGTGGTCCAACTTTGACTCGTTGAACTTGGAACTCTCCACCTCTGGGTTGACGCCGGGAAATCGCGAGCTGCGTCTCGCCGAGTCGAGAGCCTCTGTCTTGTCAGCTCTTCGTCAGGGCAACGAACAGGCCATTATCGGCTTAGCTGAACGCTCTTGGTTGGAGTTTAAGTCGCAGCTGTCGGTAGAGACTGATTCCGACAGAGTAGAGCTCGCGCAAGATATTGCACGTTTTGCCAACTCGGAATCTGGTGGAATCTTAGCCTTTGGTTATCGGACCAAGCGTCAAAACGGGATTGACCGTGTCGAAAAGAGGTCACCTTTCGCAGCCCTTAAGGGTATTGAACCCCGCCTTCAATCCATCATAGATTACAGGGTCTACCCACCAATACGCGGGCTTGAGATAATTCAAACACAAGCAGGAGGCGGAAGAGTCTTCCTTACTATCTTGGTGCCATCGCAAGTCGAGGCAGATAAGCCGTTCCTTGTTCATGGTGCCATAATTGCAGGAAAGACTGAAGGAGTATTCTTTTCCATTACTCGACGTCGAGGTGAAGGGTCGGTTCCTATAACCGCCCGCGAGGTTCACGCTCTACTTGCGGCGGGATACTCTGTTTCTCGTGAAAGAAACGAAAAGGAGACACCTTGAGATTTCCGGACTACTATGGCCCAAAGGTTCGGGCATAGGCGATCAAGCTTGCTGTCGCTAACGGTGCAGCGGTATAGGGGTCGATGCCGCCGATCGGCGCGGTAACGGGTTCGCCGCGCAGCAGCGCCCCGGCCGGCTGCGGCGCGCACAGCAGACCGAGGGCGATCCCGGCGAGGCGTTTCGCGGTGTGTGGGTCGTGATGCCAGCAGGTCAGCCGGATGACGGTGCGCTGGACGGCGGGCCAGTCCCAGCCGTGCCCGTCTTCGGCGACCAGCAGCCACGGCAGCGACGGTGGTCCTCCGTCGTGGCCGCGCCCGGTTTCGGTGGAGACATGCACTCGGTCTGCGGCCGGGTCGGTCACGGCGGCGAGCTGGATGCGCAGGCGTCGGACGACCAGTTCGGCGACGTCGAGCGGGACCGGAGGGAGCATTCTCACCCACCGTCGCCGGGTTCGAGGCCGGTCACCTCGAACCCGTTGGCTTCGGCGGCCCGTTTGAGCAGGCCGTGCCGGGCTTCCATGCCGACTCCGGCCGGGTGCGGGATCGCGACGGTGGCGGATACCCGGTCAGTGGCGGGCTCGGTGATGACCTCCACCGGCAGCGCGGCCCCGCCCGTGACGCGGTGGCCCTGCGCGCTGGCGGTGTCGGCTACCCGCTGCGCGGCTGCGCGCACGGCCTCGGCGACTTCCGGGGAGTTCAGCAGCTCCCGCGCGCCGTCCGAGTCGATCGTGATGCCGAAGATGCTGGGTAGCGCCAGGGGTCAGCCCTCCGTGTGGGTCAGGACGGTTTCGTAGTGCAGGAACCCGGGTCGGGGTTCGAACTGGGCTGGTTCCCCTTCGACGGCGAACGTGCGGCCGTCGTAGGTGACGCGCTCGCGGGCACGGATCTGCTCGGTGGTCAGCAGCCACCAGGCCCCGGTGACCGCGACCCGCCCGGGGGACGGGTCGGTGCCGCCGCTGCGGGCGGTGTCGCGTGGCAGCAGGAGGCCGGCCACGGCGCGCCGGGGTGCGCCCGGTCCGTAGTCCAGGGCCGGGGCCGGGTTGTCGTAGGCGTCGGGCACCTCCCGGGGCGTGATGACGATCAGCTGGTGCGGCAGGTTCAGAGCGGCGGCTCCTCCCACGGGAACGGCTCGGCCAGCTGGCCGCCGGGCCCGAGGACCGGCAGCGCGGTGGGGCCGAGGTCGCCGGGTTCGGCCGCGTAGGGAGTCCGGACCGAGCGCAGGCCGCTGCGGCGGGCCAGGCGCCGCAGCACCTTGTGGTCGTGCTCGGTGAGGTAGACCCCGGAGGTGGCGTCGTCGCCGTAGCGGTAGGTGTACTGGCCTGCGGTCTCGGAGCTGTAGCCCTCGGGGTTGCGCACCGCCCGGCCCGCCGCCTGGCACACGATGGTGACGACGGCGGGCGGGACGGTCGGAGTGAGCAGCGCGGGCGGCAGCTCGGCGCGCACCAGGTTCGACGCGTCGACCAGCGCCGTGAGCGCGCGGGCTTCGGCGTCGGGACTGGTGAGGGTGATCCCCGGGCGGGCCTTGAGCTGAGCGAGGGTCGCCAGCGGGTCCGGCTCCGCGGCTTCGGTCACGCAGCGGGCGCGGTGGTGAACCGCACGGCCCGCTTGACCGCACCGTCGTCCACGGTCGTGCTGGCGCCCGCCAGCGTCGAGACCACCGAACGGTCCTGCTGGAACGCCGGGTCATAGTCGCGAATCAGCCGCATGGCGAACCCGCCGTAGGTCATCGCCTGCCCGAACGTCGCCCCAGCCGGCACGTCCAGCGCGCGAGTCACCAGCGGGAACGCAGTGGCGTGGTAGGCGACGCCGGAGCCGTCGGCGAGGTAGTTGCTCGGCAGGACGGTGAACCCGTAGAGACGGCCGATGATCGCCTCGCGCAGGGCCTGCGGCGAGCCGGAGGCGTCGACCGGGACCAGGCGCTTCTGCGGGTCGTTGAGCAGCATCGATTCCAGCTCGGACGACACGGCGAACCAGCGCTGATCGAACGGCACACCCGCCTTGTTCAGCAGCGCGCGGGCACGGATCATCTGGGTGTGCAGGTCGGTCCCGTCGCCCTTCACAGCGATGGCCGAGGGAAGGGCGTTCATCTGCCCGGCCACCATCGTTTCCACCCCGATGGCGACGGACTTGGCCTGCGGGGTGGCGATCTGCTTCGTGAAGTCCTTGACCTGCAACGTGAGCTGTTCGTCAGGGAGGTTGATTCCCTTGTACAGATAGGTATCGATCTTGATATCGACGGACTTCTCTTCGACGTCGTCGATCACAATGGGCTTGTTCTCGGCCCGGTTGAATGTGCGCACCGTACCGACGACGGTATCGGTGCGGATGGTGACGGTGTCGCCCTGCTTGCCCTGGAAGTCGGCTTCGGCGTCGCGCCAGGTGGTTCCGGCCAGGACGGTCTGCTGGGTCAGGGCCGCGATCGAGGCGGACGCGATCTGCTTCGGGGTGAGGAGCTTGTTGGCCATAGGCGGTGCGGTTCTCCAGAGGGTGACGGACGGGTGGGACGGAGGTGTCGGGGCTACTTGCCCCAGACCAGGCGGCTGATCTGCTCGGGGGTGTCCTCGACCGGTTCGGCCGGGGCGCTGGCTGCCGGGCGCAGCGCTTCGACCGGTGGCCGTCCGGCCGTGGTCCGGGTGGGCGGAGCGGCGGCGGTGACCAGGCCCGTGATGACTTCGGCCAGTGCGGCGGCGTCGGTGGTCAGTTCCTCGGTGGTCGCGCCGGTGAGCCGGGGCGCGAGCGCGTCGGGCAGCTTCGCCGCGCGGATCACGGTCAGCCGGGACAGGTCGAGTTCGGCGGCCTCGGCGCGCTGCTGTGCGGCGGCGGCCTGCTCGGTGAGCTGCTGGGCCTGCTCGCGCAGGGACACCAGCTCGGCGGGTTCGGCGGTCTGCTCGGGCGCCGGTGCCGGCTGCGGCACGACCGGCGCGGCGGGAGCGGCCGGGACGGTGGGGGCGCCTGTGGGCTGGCCGGTCTCGGCCGAGGGAGCGTCGGGCACTGCTGGGCCTCCAAGAGGTCGGTGAACAAGGAGCGGGGTGGAAGGCCACCCGCCCGGTTTCCTCATGCGCGACAGCGGGGAGAGGGCTGTTGTCGGGCTGTCGTGGGAATCCGGGCGGGCGGCCGGTCTGGGGGCGCTCAGCCGCGACGGGCGGTCTCGTGAGCGCGACGGAAGGCGCTGCGGGCGGCCTTGCCGGACAGGCCTTCGGTCGAGGTCTCCCACAACGCGGCGAACCGCTGGGAGGTGTCGGGGAGCACGGCGCGGCCGAACACCGGCTCGGCCTGGCAGCCGCACCCGTCGTGGTACTCCTCGCCCGTCGCGGCCGTGGTCGTGGCGGATCGCTCGGAGCGGTAGAGGACGGGTGTGTCGATGGCTCCGCGGCTGGCGAGCATCGCGCAGAACGCGCACGGGTCGCCGTCGGTGACGCGCAGCCAGCCGCGCGCGGCCGGGTCGGCGCGCAGTGTGGTCTGCACGATGACGCGGCCCGCCTCGAGTACGTGGCGGGAGCTGGCTGCCGCGACTCCAGGCCCGGCCTTGTCCAGTGCTCGCGCGGGGTCGAGGCCGCCGAGGATGAGCCGGGCTACCACCCGGGTGCCGGTCACCCGCAACGAGGTGGCCGCCCGGTTCCGCCACGGCGCGGACGTGCCGGCCTGAGCGGGGCGCGGCGCGAACGCCGCAGCCGCGGGGACCTCGGCTCGGCGGAAGTCGCGGTAGTAGCGCGCGGCCAGTGCGGCGGAATCCTCGCGGTGCCGCGCCAGTGCGGCCAGGACTTGCCCTGTCCACCCGGGATCGGTCAGCCGCAGCGGGTCCAGCGATCGCCACAGGCCGAGGACTTCGGCCACGACCCGCGCGGAGATGTGGCCCTGTGCGAGCCGGTGCGCTGTGGTGGCGGCCCGGCCTGCCGGAGTGGCAGCCATCGGCTCACCCCAGCCCAGGGTCGGTGGTGGCGCGGGCCAAGGTGTCGGCCAGCAGCGCGTGCCCGTCGACCGCCGGGGGCATCTGCTCCCAGCGGCGCACGTCCTGATCGGTCACGCCCGGTAGGCGCTCCCAGGTCGCGCGGGCGGGAACGTCGAGCATCTGCACGGCCTTGCCCCACGCGTCCACGACGCCCGCCAGAGACCGGGTCGAAGTGTCGCGCCAGCGCACCACCGCCGTGGTGTCGAGCCAGCCGGCCTCGTCCCCGGCGGCGAGACAGGACAGCCGCAACGTCTGCTGCCACGACTCCCCGTAGGACGTCTTCCGTTCCCCGACCCGGCGTTGCAGTCCGGCGTCGGCGGCGTCGATCGTGTCGGCGGCCAGGTTTGCCAGCGACCCGTGCAGCGCCCACGCCGGGGTCTGGGTGATCGCGGCCAGGTGCCGGAGGATCTGTTCCAGCACGGCGACGTAGCCGGACATGTCGGTGGAGTCGAACGTCCCGAACCGCGTCTCCGGCGAGTCGGAGTGCAGCAGCCGGTCCGGGCCGATCGGCGGTTCCTCGTCCTCGTCCAGCTCCAGCCCGGCGGCCCACCGCTGCCGGTGCGCGCCGTGCTCACCGGTCGTCATGAGCAGGAAGGTCTGGTAGTTCAGCCGGTCCTGAATGTCGAGGACCGGGGCGACCACGCCGGGGCTGTCGGCGTCGAGGTCGTCCTCGTCGAGGAACCGGACGACCGGGCAGACGCCGAGGCCGTGCTCGGCGTGGTCGAGGTAGGCCGGGCCGTCGCCGGGCTCGTTCTCGGCGAGGGTGTAGACGGCCTGGTCATCGAAGAGCCGGTAGACCTGGCGCGGCCCGTCCGGGGTCCACGAGGTCTTGCGTTGCAAGGCGTAGATCGGCCACGGGTCGGCGTCGTCGGCGTAGACGGCGGTCATGTTGCGCGGGGACACGCCCCGGATTACCGGGGCCGTGTCGCCGGGCAGCACGGTGGTGTAGGACCAGCCGTACTTCAGCGTGGCCCGGTGCACCGCGGCCTGGCGGCGCGCCAGGCCGTTCTGGTTCCAGTGCGACCAGCCGAGCGGCTCGTCAGCCTGGTCGTCACCGAGCGCGCGGAAGCCGTCCACGAACAGGTTCTGCGCCAGGAGCTGCATGAGCAGGCGGCACCAGTTCGTGCGGGAGCGGTCCAGCAGCCAGCGGTACGCCCGCCGCGCGGAGCGGGGCGCGAACGGCAGATCGTGATCACCCTGGACGTAGCGATGAATCCGGTTGTTACGGGCCTGATCCGGCCAGACAGCCTCGATCCGGTGCGCAATGTCAGCGGCCTGGGCAGGAGACAGGGGCAAGTTCCCTCCTCCGTTAGCCTTTTCGCCTACAATGCAGGGATACGTATCGACCCTCAGGGGGGCCAATGGCTATTGTGGAAACACTTGCAGCGAAATCAATCAATGAAAACTTTCTGCAAAAGGTGGCTTCTGTTGCCGTGGGCGCTTGTTCTACATTGTGGATAGGATTTGCTGTATGTCTTTACATCACAAATCCCATCACTATCGCAGGACGCGTCGGCGAATACCTGGGGTTCGAACACTTCCCGGAAAAGCTTCTTCCAGCAGCCGAATGGGCGGCCGATCCCAAACGTCTACAGCTGTTCATTGGCGCGGCAGTGATTGCTGGAATACTGTTCAATATCGGCGCAACGCCGATACTTACCGCCCGACACTCGGCACCGCACGCGGCCTGGTTATTCTTTCTTTTCGCAGTACAGGGGGCAGGTTTCTGGACAACCATGGGAACCTGTGCAGCAGTGAGCGTTCTAGCTTTTGCCTTTTCTTGGATTTCGACGGACGGGCCGCGCGATAAAACGCTATCCCGAATCGTGCTTATAAAAAATATCTACACCAACATAATTCTAATGTTCTACCCTCTTTCTCTTCTGGTCATGTGGTTCTTTGCCTCTTATCGAGGGGACCTGCCAGCAGATTCGTCACGTGAACACCCGCAGCCGACCGGTGCGGCGCCTGTTCCGTCTCGACCAATCCGGTGAGGCCAGCACCAGGCGGCGGACATGGCGGGCGCCGATCAAGCAGATGGCTAGGTCGATCTTGTGCGGTGAGTCCCGCGCCTCCTTGCGGATCAGCACGCCGTAGCGGGTCGGCAGCCGACGCGCGTTGAGCACGTGCCGGGTCAGGCGGGTATCGCCGTCGTGGGTCAGGGCCTTCTGCCGAATCTCGGCCAGGGTGCGTTCCACAGCGGGGGTGAACTCGGGGACCTTGGCGCGCATGTCGAACGCCACGGCCGCGCGGCTGCGGCCGGTGGTCGCGTCGACCAGCAACCGGTCTCCGAACTCGAACCCCCACGTGTCGACGTAGGACTCGAACTCGCGGACGTCGGCGAAGAACCCGACCACGTCGAACCGGTCGAACGCAGTGCGCACCGCCAGGTCGGCGGCCGCCCGGTCGACCTCCCAGCCGGCACCGGCGGGGCCTTCGGGCTTCTCCTGGCAGTGCAGCACGGCGGCGTGTCCGTCGGACATGCGCACGGCCACCAGGCCGGTGGCGTCGTCGTTCTTGCTGCCGTCGAAGAACATGACCACCGTGTCGCCGTCGAGCAGCGGGGGCCGCTCGGGGTCGAGGCAGGCCGACCATTCCGGGGCGGTCGTCCACGCGGTGGCGGCTGAGGAGCGCTGGTTGAAGAAGTACCGGCGGGACTCTTCCGGGGCTTTGGTGAGGTCCCAGAACTCGTTCTCGACGATGCCGGGCAGGTCCATCCAGTCGGCGGCCGGGCCGTAGACCTCCCGCAGGGCGGCCACCATCGTGTCCAGGTCGGTCAGTTCGACGTCGGGCGGGGCTTCGCGGTGGTCCCACAGCAGCCGGGCCGAGCGGGTCCGGCCCTCCCTGATCGCCTTGGCCTGCCGGTCCAGCGCTTCGAGGATCGAGTCCTCACCGGCCTGGTACATCGTGGACGTCAGCAGGCCCCACGGCTGGGCGGCCTTGCGCTTGCGCAGGTTGCGGTCCACGGTCTTGAACATCCGCCGCAGCTCGGGCGTGATGTAGAGGTGCGGTTCGTCGAAGATCGCGAGCGATTCCTTGCCGCCGTCCTTCGCGGACGAGCTGGCGGTGGACGGGACGATTTCCCCGCCGCCGGGCAGCAGTACGCGGGTGAGCCCGGCCGCGCCGTTCGGCAGGTCCTCTCCGAGCGGGCCTTCGGTGAGGTTGAAGTGGATGACGTCGAATGTGTTGCCGGTCTGGGACTCTTCGGTTGCCAGGCAACGAATGTAGGGGTAGACGAGCGGCTGGCCCATCGGCTCGCCGGGTTCGTAGGTGTAGGTGAAGTCCCGCCACTGGTAGGTCTCGCCGCCTGTGGCCCACCCGGAGAACCGGCACGGGCCGAACGCCTCGAAGAGCCCGACGAACCCGGCGATCTCCGACTTGGCGCGGCCCTTCGCCCGGGAGAGCACGGCCCGGCTGTACTGGCGGCGGCCGTGGCCGTCGAGGGCGTAGGCGTCGACCAGGAACCCGGCGAACTCGTCGTCCAGGTCGACGTCGTCGCCCTGGACGTCGCCGGGGCCGTGCACGGTGAAGTGCTCGGTCCAGGCCGCCGCGAGCCAGCCGAGAGAGCGGGCCCGGTCGTGGCCGGGGGCGTAGACCAGCTCACGCGTCACCGGACAGCCTCCGGCGCCGCTCGTCGAGCCGGGTCACCGCCGCGGCGTCCGGGGCCGGCGGGGCGTCAGTGTCCTCGCCGGGAGTGGTGTAGCGGATGCGCAGCTTGAGCCGGTCCTCGTGGGTGAGGCCGAGCTTGGCCGCGCGCAGCCGCAGTTCGGCGGCCCGGTTGGCCTCGCCGCGCCAGAACGCGTCGACCAGCACCGCGGTTTCCATCGCGAACCGCCAGTCGGTGTCCGTCCAGAGACGGCAGTGCGGCATCCGGCGGACCGCTTCCCACCAGGCCAGCGTCTCCGCGTGCCACTTCTTCCGGCCGTTCTTCGGTAGCTCCGGCGACGGCCCCTCGAAGGGGGCCGCCTCGATCGGGGTCCAGTCGTAAGCCTTGGGGTTGCGGTTGCGCGGGTTGGCCGAGGGCGGCCGTCCGGTGATCGCCACGGCTCACCCCCTCGGCTCAGGCAGGGGCAGCCGGATACGGCTTCGCCAGCGGGCCGACCTGACGACGCATCGCGCGATCGAGCGGATAGAGGTAGCGGTGTTTCACCGTGCTCTCGACCACCCGGTGCACGTGCGGGTCCACGGTCCGCCGCACGAATTCCTCGGCGGTCTCTCCGGCCGGCCGATGGACCGCCATGTGGCGCAGCGTCCGGCCGTGCACCAGCTGCCCGTGCACGACGTAGGAGGCGTTGGTGGGGTTAGTGGTGCCGGTGTAGATCCAGTTACCGGCCTGGTAGATCCCGCCCCGGTGGCCTTGGGCGGTGTCGGCGTAGGACACGACCAGCCGCAGGCCTGGGCAGGCGGCGCGGAGCTGGCGCAGGCTCGCCGCAACCATCTGCGTCACCGGATGCTCGTGCGGGCGCAGCGCGACGCGCAGCAGCTCCACGCACTCGGTCTGGTCCAGGCCGTAGGGGCTGCCGAGAGCGGCCGTGGCGGACCTGCCGAACATGACCACGCCCGTGAACTCGCCGTGCTCCCACACCCCGAACGGGGCGATCTTGCTGCGCGGCATCTTCTGCGAGTAGTGCCAGCGCAGCACCGCGTACTGCGCGGCGTGCCACGTGCACGGGGCGACCAGCAGCGGGACGGACGGATCAGTCCACGGTCCGCCGGGCGGCGGAAGGTGCTCCGCGGCACCGGCGGGCCAGGGTGCGAGCGGAGAGCTGGTCGAGACGAGGGACGTCGGTGGTCGGGCGGAAGTCGGGTTCGCGGGCATCCTTGGTCCGGGGACGGGGTGAGGTGGCGGCCAGAGCGCGTCACCTCCCAGCAGGTCAGAGGTAGCGCGCCGGGAACCGCGGGTGCCGGCCACTCGGACACGTGGCGAAATCGCCGGAGTTTCGTACAGACCGCGAGGTGCTATGCCTAACCGGTGCGGCTGCCGGGGCGGCGAGGGGTCACCCCCCAGGGGTGGCGGCGCGTGACGAACGACGACCACGCCGCGCGGACTCGCTGGTCACCAGCTCGGCCGGCGCGGCGGGCTCGGCCTCGGCCGGGCCGGTCGGCTCGGTGGCGGACGGTTCGACCGGGCCGTTCGGCTCGGCCTCCGCGTCCGGTGCGGCGACAGCCATACCGGTGGAGAGCAGCCATTCGGCGGCGGCCTGGTCCTGCTCGATCACGGTGCGGGTCGGATGTCCGCCGAGGGAGCGCAGCAGCAGTACGCGCATGGAGTCACCTTTCGATCAGGCCAGGGTGCGGCTCAGCGGGACGGCGCGCGGACGGGCGCCGGGCAGCAGCGGCCCGGCCGCCTTCGCGTCCGCTCTTGGTGGCGTGGCACGGGGTGCAGATCCCTTGCAGGTTGGAATCCGCGTGGTCGTCGCCGGGGATGACGTGGTCGACCTCGGTCGAGGGTGCGAGCAGACACACCTGGCACACGGGATCGCGCCGCAGAATGCGGGCACGTCTGCGGGGCCATTCCCGTGGAAGGCGGGCGGCTCGGTCGCTGCCGGACCAGGCGAGCATGACTCACCGCCCCCACACTGTTGGAGGGGCCGCGCTTGGCGCTGGTGAGGAAGTGCGGAAATGGGAGAGCCCCGGCTACCGAGGGGGAGGGGGTAACCGGGGCTCTCTACCGAAGCTTAGGGGATCACCGTGCAAGCACACTGATCCAACCTGATCAATGTAGCGTTCGGTGCTGGTCAGGCGCAAGCGGGTTCTGTTCGCGAATGGCAGTCACGTATTTATGTGCCGTGGTGTAGTGCACGCCGAGGCGGCGAGCGATCTCAGCGACGGACAGCGGCTGACCATCGTCTCCACGCTCGGCAACCAGCTCGGCCACGCGCGCGGGCAGCTCCGCGCGCGGCACCGTCTCAGCGGCTCCGGCGGGACGCCCGCCGGCCTGTTTCCGTCCGGGCTCGGCGCGATCGGCGCGGTAGGCCTCCACGGTGCTGCGGTGCCAGAACGGAACCCCGCCGTGTTCCTCGTCTGCGGGAGGCACCAGCGGACGTTCCCCTTCTGCCCGGGTCCGGTCGCGTTCCATGCTTTCGTACCGCGTCCAGGTGGCAACCGAGAGTCCGGCGGCCTCGGCCGCCTCGACCCGGTCGAGTAGGTCTCCGGGGCTGCCGAGTGCGGGCAGTTCGGGCACGGGCTCGCCGCGTGCGAACGCGGTGGCTTGCTCGGAATCCCAGAGCCTCCGGTGCGTCCTGCCTCGGGCAGGGTTGGCCTGAGCGGGGTGGCGCGGGTGGTCCCACGGCGGTGGTTCGGCCCGCCGGGCGGTGCGCAGGCTCATGCCGTGAAGTTCGGCGATCTCCTCTTGAGTGATGAGCGTGCGGCCCGCCGGTATCACGTGTCCCTCCTCCCGCCACCCGGGCGGGTGGTCCGTCTACAGTGTGCCGCCCCGGCTCCGAGTCCGGAGCCGGGGCGGCGGGTTGGTGCCTAGCTGGTGATGGCGGCGGAGCCGTTGCCGTTCACCTTGGTCTGGCCGGTGTCGGCGTTGCGGCCGTCGCGGTGGCCAGCGATGGCCCCGGCCACGTTGTGCTTGTCCTCCCGGCCGTAGGCGAGGTCCGGGAACTGCTTGTCGAACGCGGCCTTGGTGCGCTCGGCGGCGGAGACCAGGACCAGTTCCCCGGTCTTGCCCTTGACCTTCTCGGCCATCGCTTCGCGCGACACGGCGATCTTCTCCGCGACGCCTCGGCCGTAGCCGGGGAGGTAGGAGCGGAAGAACGTGCGGCGTTCGATGTTGGCGTTGGCGGCGGTGTCGAACATGCCCTTGCGCTCGGCCATGTGCGCCTTGGCCGCCGCCATGCCCTGCGCCTCGGCCTGAATGAGGATCGAGGGCAGCAGCACGTCCAGCGCCTTGAGCGTGGCGGCCGGGCCCATGATCAGCACCCACCGGACGTTGCCGTTCATCTTGTTGCCCAGCGTGCACACCGAGCAGCCGTGCGCCTCGGCCACCGAGTAGATCAACGAGGCGCGGGCCTTGCCGTGCCAGCCCTGGCCCGAGACCTCGAACTCCAGAAGCTTGATCGGCTCCGGCCGCTTGCCCTCACGGTGGCGCACGGTGGCCTGGTCGAGGTTGTGCTTGGCGATCAGCTCCGCAGCCTTCGCGGCGTAGGTCTGCGCCTCCTCGGGGGTGACCGCCGCGTCCTCGGCCTTGTCCAGCAGCTTGCGGACCCGCTCGGCGATGTTGGGAGTGGTAGCCATGGTGGTGTTTCCTCCGATGATGACGGTGATTGTGTTGCCGGGAGCGGGGTTCTAGGTCCGTGCCCGACAAGAAGAACTATATCTGATGTTGAGGACATAGGGAAGGGTTGCAGAGGTGACCCGCCCCACGTCGAACTCCGAGGCGGGCCACCTTGCAGATCTGAACTACCCTCGTCCGCCTGACTCCTCATCGGCAGGCGGACGGTTTTCGTTGACACGCTTGACAATGAGCCGATACAGATGGGTTGCGCACATCATGACATGCACATGCGGCGGCAGCTCGAAGACATCTACCTCAAGCGGCCTGATGCCAGTGCGCAGACTCAACCGCGCGTGCTGCGCATAGGCGTGTGCCTTGGCTCCCGGACACGGTCCCTCGGCGCCGGTCCGTCGACAGTGGTCACATGGGGCGGCACTGTCGATGGCAACGGGCAACGTCCACAACACTGAGGGGATGGGGGCCGCCGGGGGTTCGGGAACGCTGTAGACCACCCATACCTGCCGTGCGTGAGTGTGTCCATTGTGGCTGACCATTGAAGATTTTCCTTTCGGGCACAAGGATTTCAGGCCCGACAACCGAGCGGGTAACCCGGTCAACTGCCGGGACGTGCTGGAAAACGGGGCGGCGAAAGGGTTTTCGCTCTCGCCGCCCCGCACGGGCTAGCGCTCGGTCACTGCTGCGAGATGACCCCTCGGGAAAGGATCAAGCACTTGATTGCCTTCATGGCCAGGCGCCAGTCCAGTCCGTCCGGAAGCTCGACCATGGCCGTGTGTAGTTGATCGCCCGCCTCAAGGTCGGCGCGGTCGCGTTCCATGGCCACGTGGAGCTTCATTCCGGGGCATGTCGCAAGCCGCCGCTCGAAGCAGTACACGCATGGCTCACTGCCGGTTGTCAGGTCGGCCAGCAGGCGCACGATCGACGGTTCCCACAGCGTGGCCGACGCGGCAGCCTCGCCCCACGGGTGGCCGTCGAGGTGGTTTGCCAGCGCGGTGTAGCGGTAGAGCACCCACCACTGAATCATGTTGCCGTTCAAGGGCTTCCTTCCGATTCTGATGACGGTGATGTAGCGCTGCGAGCGGGGTTCTAGGTCCGCTCCCAACACGGATAACTATATCCTATGTTTGAGACACAGGGAAGGTTGAGAAGGAGTTGTGACCCGCCCCATATACTGGCGGTGCTTCCTCCGTGATGACGGTGAAAGCAGGCGGGGCCGGCCGGTTCTAGCCACCCTTCGGGGCGGTCGACCGGCCCCGCCACCCTTCAGCCGGCCAACAGCGCGCCTCTGCGGCGCTGCCAGGATGCGAGCACCGCGTTGCGCTCGTACAGCGGCCGTCGCCGGGATCCGTGGTTGGCCCACCCGTCCTCGCTGCGCCAGCGTCGCAACGTCCCGGTTGGAACGAAGAGCCAGGCGGACAATGCGGCGACGTCAGACACCGGCGTGCCCTGTGCGTCGCTCAGTTCGTCCCAGCTCGCACGGGGCCAGCGGGTCCGGCACCTCGGGCAGGTGATCCGGTCGGCGTCTGGGCGCACCCGAAGCCGGGCGCCGCATGGCTGCCGCGTTGCCTCGTCCGGTGTCGGGCAGGTGCCAACGGGGACGCTGGACTCGGCCGTGCCGGTCGCCGCGTGCACCATGCCGAGCAGGCCGCGGACTTCGCTTGCCAGGTCGTCCACCCAGTACTGGCGGGTGACGTAGTCGAACCACTCGACCAGAAACGCGGCTTCCCCGGCAACCGTGCGGGTGCGCAGGCCGAGCTGTTCGGCGATTTCGTCCCGCAGCTGCCCCAGTGGGGTGTCCAGGCGACCCGCCCATGGCTGGCGACCCGTGAAGTCCAGCCAGCCGACCAGCAGTTGCCCCTGACGCTGCTCGTCCGGGTCCGGGACACCCATGCCGGTGTCGTCGCGGATGTTGTCCGCCCAGCTCGACAGGATCTCCAGGACTGAGTGCGGGTCGCCGTCGTCTTCGGCGCGGGTCCGCCGGTCGGTCAGAACCAGGACGGTGTCCCGGGCCGGAGAGCGTGAGCCGTAGCCTGGCGTGCCACGCCCGCCGGCCGAGGCGCCACCTCCGGGCACGGCGGCCCGGATCAGCTCGGGGTACAGCCGGGCGAGTTCCTGAATGTCGGCGCGCAGCTCGTCCGCGCACGGGTCGCACGTGCGGTAGCCCTGCTGAGCCCGGAACGGCTCACCCGAGTGGGTACGGCAGCCCAGCAGGCATGAGGTGTCCCGCTCCTCGGCCTGGTCGGTGCTGGTGATCATCGTGCGATCTCCTGGTCGTGGGTGGTGGTCGCCTGGCGCGTGAGCTGCGCACGGGCGAACTCGAGGCGGGACGGATGCATCCGGGTCGTCTTGTCGCGCAGCTCCCGGACTCCGGCGCGGTTGCGGGAGAGCGGCCCGCACACAGACCACGCCTTGGCCTTGCAGAACGGGCACACCACGCTGCGGGCCAGGTCGTGGTCGGCGTTGCGCTGCCAGCCCATGACCTCGTAGGCGGCGCGGATGCCCCGCATGCCTGCCTGCCGGTGGTAGTCCCTATCCGGGCCAGGCGGGCGGGCTCGCCGATGCTGAGCCGGGACACCCGCCGAGGCCGGCCCCGGCGGCCCGGACTCCGCGGACCGGTCGCGCGCCGCGTCGCAGCTCCCGGCAACGTCAGACGGGGTGGCCCGGCGTGCACGGGAGCCCATCGCGCTCATGGCGGCGTGGCACTCGGCCAGGCTGTACTCGGCCAGGCCGGACAGCCACGAAGTCACCAGCTCGTTCGTCACGTGCGCGTCGGTGTGCCGCATGAGCAGGCCGCGCACGTCGCTGCGGCTCATGACGGCGTACATCGTGCTCATCAGGCCGCCTGCCCTTCGGTCGCGGAGGTCAGCGCGGCGTCCAGGATCGCGCTGAGCTGGTCGGCGTCCGCGTGCTGCGGCCGGGCCAGCCGGACCGCCAGCCCGACCCCGTGCTGTTCGTCCTCGGCGATCGCGGACGCGCGGAGGCCCTCGAAACGCTCGGCCATCTCGGCGTCCCGAGCCCTCTTTTTCGGGTCGGTACCCGCAACGCGAGTGGCACGCATTCGCTCACCGACCAGCATGGACAGGAAGCTGGGCGGCAGAGTCTTGGTCGACCAGGCCGCCAGCCCGGAGCCGACTACGGCCCCGGAAATGCCTTCTCGCAGCAGCGGGATCACTTCGGCCACAAGCTGCGCCCGGACCCGGGCAGGCACTGACTCGGCGTAGAACTCCACCAGCCGCTCAGCCTCGGCCCGGCGCTGCTGGCGGACCGATCCGGCAACCAGCTGGCCCGTCTCCGCAGACCGGGACGCCTTGTCCTCTTGCACCGCCGGGGTTCCAGCTGGTAGCTGCGCGGCGCGCACGTCGCGCGCCGCGCGCGGGGGTAACCCCACTTTCCCACCACTCGAAGACAGAATGGGTTCTCCAGTCTCCCGCTCCCCACTCCCTTCTCCCAGGTCCTTCGGCGAAGGCGTCGCGGAAGGGTTCGGCGAGGGGTTCGCCGGAGCCGCAGCAGCGTCGGCGGGCGCCAGTTCGGGCGCCGGGACCGGCGGCTGGATCGCAGCGGGCGGGCGCGCCGAGCCGCGGACGGTCATCGCTGCTTTGACCTCCGGCGGCAGTTCCCGCGCCCCAGCTTCCAGCGCATCGGCCGTCACGAGTGGGGCCGGGCCGGTGATCTCGACGGGCAGGCGCCGCAGCTCGGCGGCCAAGGCGGCCCGCAGGATCGGCGACTCGATCTCGAACGCGACCCGCAGCGCGCCGCGCAGGACGTTCGGCTGCTTGTACAGCTCGTCATTGCGGATGAACGTGCGGACGAGCAGTTCCTCGGTGTCCTGGTCGATCACCACGAACCGGGCGGCGTCCAGCTCCGAGAGTGCGCCGCGTACCTCCGTCAGATCCAGGTCCGGGTGCGGCCGAGCCCAGCGCTTCGCCGCCAGGTCCAGCACTCCGGCGTAGGACAACTTCACCTGCGTCATGAGTTGCAGGTAGATCATTTTCGCCGCTAGCGACAGGTTGATGAACTCCTCGTCGTTCCAGATACGAAGGTAGATACGGGCATGATCGCGCGCCAAGAGAAATCCCTACAGGTCAAGAAAAGCGGGCACGGTGGGGAGCCCGCCGTGTGACCCGCGGCGGGCTCCCTGCGGAATGGATCGTCAGCCGGTTAGCGGCTGGTCGACGAGTGGGCGGTCGTGCAGCGCGGCGACGTCCAGCGTGTAGACCGGCTGGAGCTTGCCGACGTTGCGGCCTGCCCGATCGGTCGAGCGGACGTAACGGCCGGTCGTCACCAGCAACCCAGCAGCGCGCAGCCGGTTGGCTGTGGCCCCGATGAGCTGGGGTTGCACCCAGGCCGGGAGCAACGGCCGCCACCGGTTCGCGAAGGTCTCGCGCAGCGGATCGGCAAGCGCGTCGCGCACGATGACCGTGACGATCGCCAGCACCGGCGCTTCGTTGCGCGGTTCGGCGGTCAGCAGGGCGGCGACCGTCGCGGCTGTCTCGCCCGAGCCGGCCGGGCTGGTGACACCGACCTCGGCGATCATCGCCCTGGCCAGCGCCACCAGGTCAGCGAACGAAACAGCCGTCATGCGGCCAGCAGGCGGAAGGTCCAGACCTCCGACACGTCGCTGAACTCCTCGAAGACGTCCGGCCGGGCTTCCTTGAGCAGGCTCTGATCGAGCGCCACGCGCACGGAGCTGGCGAACGACACGACGGGTACGCCGTTGACGGTGCCGACCGTGGCGCCAGCCGCGACGAGGGCAGCCTTGAGCACCGCCTCGCCGTCCTTGCGTTCCTGCGACAGCTTCGCCTGCTTGCTCTTGATCCTCCGCAAGGTCCCGACAATCTGCGCGAACGGGTCAATCGGTCGCTTTACACCCACATCGGGCGCGATGGCAAGCAAATTGGATGTGTTCTGCTTCACGTGCATGACTCCCGGAAAAACGTTAACGCCTGACACAAATCAAACGATCTTGGTCCTGGGTGGTGCACTGTGATCGCCGCTCGGCCCCACGCGGGCCGGGTCGATCACAGAAAATGTTAATGAGTGTAAACAGTTTCTAGGTGCGTATTTCTGCTGGTTGACAGCCTGATGTGGCCGACCATAACGTGGCCCGGTCTACGGTTGTCAACGAAATTCGCAGAATCGGGCAGAAATTGCTTACACCTGTAAACAAGGGGGCCGACGATGGCCAATGAGGGGGACGTGCGGGATGAGAGGACGACGCCAGGCAGCGACGGCGTGTCGTTCGCGGAGGCCTTGAGCTTCCTGGTCGACAAGCGCCCGCAGGCGGACGGCAAGCCCGTCAGTGACCGGGAGTTGTCGCGCTTGCTGAAGGAGATCGACGCCGACGCCTCGCATAGCTACATCTGGATGCTGCGCAACGGCAAGAAGACCGACCCTCGTGCCAGCGTCATTACCGGGCTCGCGCGCTATTTTGGCGTGCCAGCAGGGTTTTTCCTCGACCGCGCCGTCTACGACAAGTGGGTGCAGCGGATCGAGCGAGACGCCGAGCCAGCCGAGGTTCCCGCGCAACGTGGTCGTCGTCGCGGTCAGGCCGCGCTGCTGCGCAGCAGCTTCCCGGGCATGTCCGACCAGGCCCGAGATCTCATCGAAGCCTTAGCGGCGCACGTGAGCGAGCTGGAAAGCGAGGGGCCTGGACGCTCATGACAGAACGCGCCGGATGGCGCTGTCTGCTGCAACAGTTCCGCCGGACACGGCACACCGACCACGTCTTGGGCACTCACCCCGTGACGCGGCTCGACCACGTCCGCGAGCTGGTGGACGCTCTGGAGCTGCCCGCCACCATCGCGCCGGAGGCCTTGGCGGCGAAGCTAGCGCAGTCACGCGGGCGGCCAATCAAGGTCTTGCCGTACCCCGAGGTGATTGTCGCCGGGTTCCGTCACGCGGATGAGCCTCTGCCCTACGGCGTGTGGATCGACGACCCAGCAGCCGACTACGTCTTCTACCGAACCGACACGACGCCGTCCCACCAACGGCACATCATCCTGCACGAGCTGGGCCACATCTCGTGCCGCCACGTCGGCAACCAGGTCGCACGCGACCCGGTCGACGAGGACGAGCCCGATCAGGCTGCCGTCATCGGCGCGGTGAAGCGCGCAGGTGGGTTCGCCGAGGACCAGGAGCAGGCCGCCGAGAGCTTTGCCTACTTGATCGAACGTCAGACCCGCCCCAACCTTTCCGCGACCGGCGAGACGCCGGCCGATCGCTACCGCCTGCTGGAGGACTGAATGTCCCTCGTCGTCGCGCAACTTCAGTCGCTGCTCGTCTGGATCGCAGTCACCGGTGCCCTGGCCTACTGGTACAGATCGTGGCGCCGGTCTCGCACACCGAGTCTGCTGGCGATGGTCAAGGCGCTGGCAGCCCTGGACGTCGCCCTGCTGCTCGGGCTTGACCTCGGTTTCGGCAGCTGGCTGCTCGGGGTTGCCACGCTCCCGAACTACCTGCTCCATGTGTTCACGCTGCTCGCTGCGTACTGGCTCCAGCTGTTCGTGCTGCACCTCGCCCACCCGGCCGCGACCGTCCCGGCCAGAGCCCGTATCCGCACGCGCCTGCTTGCTGGGGCACAACTCGCGCTGCTCGTCTTCTATGTCCTCGGCCCCGTCCATGGAGATCAGACGGCGATCAACGGAGAAGCGGGCAACCCCCTGCTGGCAGTGCTCTACCTCTCCGTGTTCGAGATCTATCTCGGCATCGCGATGTTCGACGTCTTCCACGTCGCACGCCACGCCCGCGAACTGTCCCGCGGCTATCTGCGAACCGGCCTGCGCCTGCTCAGGTGGGGCGGGATCAGCGGCCTGGCCTTCGTGGTGGAGAAGACCCTCTTCTCCGTCGTCCTCGCGCTTGGCATCAACTCGGCTGCCGCCCACGCGATCAACGGCGTCCTCGCCGGAGTCCTGACAACAGCCGGCATCCTGCTGCTCATGGCGGGAGTGACCGTGCCCGCCGTCGGACCGCGGAGCCGCATGCGCCGCGACCACCGCCAGTTGGAACCGCTCTGGCGAGACCTCACCGACTACGCGCCCGAGGTCAAGTTCGAGGCTCGCCCCACCCCGCGCGCCGACATCACCGACCGCGTCCGCCAGCGGCTGACCGAGATCAACGACGTGCTGGTCGGCCCGCTCCAGCCATACCTGGACCCCGCCGTGTACTCCGCCGCCCTGGCGTCCGCCGAGCAGGAGGCCGGCCAAGCGGCGATCCCGGCAGCCGCCACCGCGCAGGCGGTGACCATCGCCACAGCTTTGACCAGCACTCAGCCGGTCAATGCGGACAAGCCGGTAGCGTTCACCTCCGCCAACACGACGGACTACCGCGACGAAGCGTCCTGGTTCGCCTCCGTCGCCACGGCCTACACCCAGCTGACCAGCATCCTGAAGGAGCCTCGCGGCCATGTCGTCGACCCTGCCCACTGAGACGGTGCCCAGCGGGCCCCGGCAGAGCCTGGCCCGTGTTGCCACGGAAGTTCTCGCCCCGTGGGTCTGGGTGCTCGGGCTTCCGCTGCTGGTCGCCTGGCAGGTCACCGGACATCACCTCGGCGAGACCGTGCTCTGGGGACTAATCGTCGGTGTCACCGGCTCCCTCATCCCCATGGCGGTCATCGTCCGCGGTGCCAAGCAAGGGAAGTGGGACGGCCACCACGTCACCAACCGGGCCGGACGGCTCGTGCCGTTCGCCGCCTGCATCGGTTCCCTCGCCCTCGGCTTTATCGTCCTGCTCGTCGGCAACGCACCGCACGAGATGATCGCGCTGGCCGCCGCCGAACTGGTGTGCCTGGTCGTCGCCTTGGCGATCACCTTCGCACTGAAGTTCAAGATCTCCATGCACGCGATCGTCGCCGCAGGCGCGACCGTCATGCTGATGAAGGTCTACAACCCCTGGCTGGCACTCCTCTTCCTTGCCGTCGCATGGGTGTGCTGGTCGCGGGTCGAGCTTAAGGACCACACGACCGCCCAGGTAACGACGGGCGCCGTGGCCGGCATCCTGCTCGGCGGCGGTGTCTACCTCGCGCTGGCGGCAGCCCTGGCGTAGGCGACGCTCATCCCAAGGTTGAGCTTCGAACGGAGCACCGCCAGGATGGCGGCGTGACACGTGTACTGGTTTTGGGTGGGTCCTGGTTCCTCGGCCGCGCGGTCGTTGACGCCGCTCTGGCAGCGGGGGCCGAGGTGACCACCTTCCGGCGGGGTCAATCAGGCGAGGACGCGCCCGGCGTGTCCACAATCCGAGGCGACCGCACAGACGCCGACGATCTCCGGCGGCTCGCCGAGGCCGGCACCTGGGACGCCGTGGTCGACACGTCGGGCTTCGTCCCGAGGGAAACCCTGGCGGTCGCGCGGGCTCTCGAACCGGTTGTGGCGCGGTACGTCTTCGTATCGACGGTGTCCGTCTACCAAGGATGGCCGACTGAACCGCTGACAGACGACTCGCCGGTTCTGGAGACGCCCGCGGACGCAGGCTCAGATTTCGGGTTCGACGGAGACCCTGGCCCGTCCGTCTACGGCTTCACCAAGGCCGGGTGTGAACGCGCGGTCGCCGAGGTCTTCGGCTCTTCCCGCGCTGTCTCCCTGCGCCCCGGCGTAATCCTCGGCCCTCGCGAATACGTGGGACGGCTACCTTGGTGGCTGAACCGTGTTGCGCGTGGCGGACAGGTTCTCGCGCCGGGGCGGCCGGACCGGAGCATCCAGCCGGTGGACGTGCGAGACGTTGCCGCTTTCGCCATGCAGGCAGCCGTCACCGATCTGGCTGGCAGCTTCAACCTGACCGCGGCCGGAGGCGAAACGATGGAGGACTTCCTCCATGCGTGCCGTCGCGCTGTCGGCTCGAACGCCGAGTTCGAGTGGATCACCGATGAGGATTGGCTTGTGGCGCAGGGTGTTGCTCAGTGGACCGAGCTTCCGCTGTGGCGCATCTACTCCGGAGCGTGGGATGTGAGCTCGGCCCGTGCCCGCGCTGCGGGATTCTCCGCGCGACCGATCTCCGAGACGGCGCAGGACACCTGGCAATGGCTCAACTCGTCTGAGGCAGCCGTGGCTCACGAACGAGCTGGCGAACAGGGCATCGCGGCCGACAAGGAAGACCGAGTACTGGCAGCGTGGCGGAGCAGGGAACCGATGTAGAGATCACTGCCCGTCAGTGATCATTCGGACGGTGCTGGTCCGGCTGAGGCTGTGGGCGGTGAAGTCCTCGATCTCGTCTCCGAGCTGAAGAGCCTCGCCCGCGCCGCGATACCGTGCAGTGCCAAGCATCGTGCGTAGGTTCTGCATCCGCAGTGAGATTGCTTCGGTCCGGCGGGAGGAATCGAGGTCGAGCACGGGGCGTAGAGCGTCCTCCGCGCCCGCGAGGTCACCGCGCAGCACTCGGGCGGTGCCGAGGTCGATGCGGGCTCCGGACTCACCGGCCCCCCACCGGGACAGCTCCGGCAGTTCGGCGAACAGGTTGAGTGCCCCCATCGCCTCGATTTCTGCCTGATCGCCGTCTCCGAGAGCGACGAACGCGGCCCCAGCGCACAGGGCGCGGCGTGACCGGTCGAAGCCCAGTTCGCCGCCGATCTCGTCCAGGAAAGCGTCGTTGCCAGCGCGGTCCAGCTCGTCGGCCGCCTTCGCCAGCTCGGTCTGAACCTCCTGCCGCGCGCCGCGGAGCGCCAACGCGCGAGCCTTGACCGAGTGCAGCCGCGCACGGGCAGTCCCGGACGGCGCCGTCTCCAGCGCACCGTTAGCGATGGCGATGGCCTGTTTCGGCCGGCGATCCCAGAACGCTGCCGTGACCTGGAGGGCGCGCGCCCACGCCTGGAGAGACAGATGGTCGATGACGCTCCCGTAGGTATGGGCAGCGCGCGCCTGCTCCTCCGAAACGTGAGGGTGGCCGAGATCCCAGGATACCGATGAGAGCAGTCCGCACACCTGTCCGGCGATCAGGTACAACTCAGCTTTCTGACGCGGCTTGTTCGTCCGGTCGAGCTGTTCGTACACCGTGTTTCGCAGCTTCACCAGGTCCGTCAGCATCTGGCCGGACGACGTCGTGTAGTAGTCCACGGCGGCACGGGCAGCCAAGGCGGCGAGGTTTTCCAGTGCCGACGGGTCGAGTGCCGACGATGATTCGATGGCGTGCTCGGACGACTCGCGGGCAGCGCTCACTATTAGTTCCTCCTCAGTGATCGCGTTGCACGCGATCTCGAACTTGGGAGGGCCGAGCAGATGGTCTACGGGTTCTTCGAACCAGAACTCCAGGACTCGGCACGACACGGGTCGGGGCGGCGGGGCGCCACCGCCGAACCAGCGCTTGGCCTGTCGCTCGGACACGTGCACCGAGCTTTCTTCCCCCGCGCTCGCCGCCTGCTTGGGGAACTCCCGCAGGAAGTCACCAAGCGAGAGATGCCGAGCGTGGGCGAGCTGTTCCAGCCTCGTGCGCGGATCCTTGCTCACCATGTCGTTCCCTCCTTGCCCCCACGGTAGCGATCTTTAAGCCAAATGGGGGGCTGAGCTGGGCGAGTGTCCTCCATATGACCCCTTATGGCCTCGGGATGGCCTCCCAGTGCCTGGTGACACCGCGTGAGGATCGGATCACACCAATTCCGATGCGGGGAGGACACGATGGCCACCTCTGGCCAGCCAGTTCACGGGTACTCCGCACTCAGTCAGCCCGGTGGTTGCGCCGAGTCCCCAACCTCAACGCGACCACCGGGTACCAGCCGGCCGACTGACCAAGCCCGTTTCCGCCGGGCGTGGAGTCGGACGGGCGCTGCCGCCAACGGAGGGCGGCGACGCTAAGTAGGGGCGCAGGAAACAGACCGGCTTGCACATCCGGTCGCCTGCGACGCTGGTCCGCGTAGCCACCGCACCGCCACCCCCTTGGGTTACGCGGACCAGCCCAACCCCGCGCTTTCAATTCCCAGCTATTCCGACGACCAAGGACGCCGAGTCGCAATGCTTCCAGAGATTTCCGACCCCCGACATCGCCAGCTCATGAATGCAGCAGCCCGATACGCGGGCAACGGCTGGGCTGTAATTCCGGGGTCCGTCTGGAACGGTCGCTCCTACACATTGGGCCACACGCCAACGAAAACGGATGGCCTTGTGCCTGCCATGCTTTCCCAGCGTTCCTATCGCGACTGCCGACAGGTTCGTTCGTGGTGGACCGTCGCGCCGTACAGCATCTTGGCTCGGGCGGGCGAGGACTTCGATGTCATCCAGATTTCGGCAGGTCTACTCGGAGCGGCAGTCGAGCATGGTCGACAGTCCGTTGTGCGTAGCCCTATCGCGATCGGTCCGTATGGCGCTCGCGTTCTGGTATCGCCCGGCTCGGAACTTCTTCCAGGCCTGCGGAACCGCATTGGAATCGACATCTTGCCGCCCGGAACTTGCATTCCTCTACCGCCCACACGGATTCGCGGCGGCTCAGTTCGATGGTTACGTGAGCCGTCAGGCCTGGAGTACCGAGCCGGAGACCAACGGCCAGTGCAGATCGCGCTCTTGGAGGCGTATCGACTTTGGGATTTCCAGAATTCGTGCGAACAACGCCCGAACTCCACTTCTTCAAACCAGCATTGAACTCTGATTTCGATGGTGCACTGATGGTGATGCCAAGCATGGAAACTTCTATGTCAAATCAGCAACATCGGAACGATGCTAAAACGTGGCGCGGGGTATTGCATGAGGCGATCGTGCATCAGGTTGGCGAGGACGCTAGGCGACTCGCTGCCAGCGGCATGATCTTCGCCGTGGCGAATTGCGGTGTCGTCTGCGTTGGAGATCTTGATAATACGGATGGAGTTAAATGTAAAACATGCTTTCCGCCCTGGCCTGAAGATTCAGAAACGCAGGTCATTCCCGCGCTTCCTCGATTGCCTAAGCGAGTCCCTCGAAAAGTCCCCCCGCGAAGACAAAAGAAGGCCCGTCGAAATAGTGGATGGTTTGCCGATGTATCGACGACTGATGTGTCGACAATTAGATCGGTCAGCGACTTCCGATTCGAGCGAAAGGGGTAATAATGCCGACCAGCATGCCACTTCCCACTCACGTGAGTCCGGATTCCACGCTCCGGGTCAAAATCGGCGACGCTTGTGGACTGACATGCACGTTCTGCCACAACGAGGGAACGCCTGTCGCGCAAGATAACTACGGGCGAAACGAGGGCAACTTCGTCACGGCTGGACGCTCCGGACGAGTCTCGATCTACACAGCCACCAACCACGTCTCGTTCGTACCCGCCCGCATGCCGGCCGACGCCAGCTTCAGCGATGCACTCGCCGCCCTCAGCGACGCATTGGACTTCACCGAGGTGCACCTGACCGGCGGAGAGCCGACTCTTCACCCTGAAGTCGACGGGCTTACTCGCCTGGCCGTCGAGGCTGGCTTCCGTGTTGGCATGACCTCCAACGGCGAGAACGGCGCGGCGGTTCTGCCGTCGTGCGCCGCGGCTGGACTCGACCGCGTGAACTTCTCCATCTTCGGCACCACCCCTGACGAGCTGGCGGAGGTGCAAGGTGCCAGGTTCCGGAACCCCGGTCGCGCAGCCCGCAAGATAACCGCCTTGAAGCAATCTATTCAGGCATGTGCTGAGAGCGGGGTGAAGGCGACCGCGAACATCGTAGTACCCGACTACCGCCACGCGGAGCGTGTCCACCGCCTTCTCGATGAGTACTCGTCGGATCTGTCGGTGCGCCTGCTGAACTCGCTGGACCACGGCTCAACCTCCATCGAGGCCATTGAGCGAATCCTGCGGGATCGCGGCGCTGTGCCGGTCGCCCGCTATGTCACGGCGGGAGCGTCCGGCTCGCGCACGGCCTACCGGTTGCCCGGCGAACGCCAGGTCTTCTTCAAGCAGATCCGGCCGGTGCGCCTGCCGGACACGTGCACGGGTTGCCGGTTCAACAACGGCACTGACTGCCAGGAGGGCTACTACGGCGTCCGGCTCTACTACGACAACCACGGGCAGTACCAGGTAGGTGTGTGCATTCAACGGATGGACCTGTGCCTGCCGATCGACAAGTTCCTCGCCAGCGGTCTGATCGCCGAGATCAGGGCCCTCCGCGATGGCGAGTGGAACCGGCTCGTCACCCGACGAGCCGGATAACCTGACCGCACGACCAGCAGACAGAAGGGACCACCGTGCCGATCGAGCACGAAGCCAAGATCCTCGACATCGACCCCGCCGCCATCTCCAAGCTGATCCTCGAACAGGGCGGGAGTCAGTTCGGCGAGCAGTCCATGCGCCGCCGCGTCTACGACATCGCGCCGGGTGACCAGTCGAAGTGGATCCGGCTACGCGACAGCGGGAGTACCACAACCCTCGCGGTAAAGCAGATCACGAGTGACGCCATCGACGGCACCCACGAGTACGAGGTCAAGGTGTCGGACTTCGACACCACCGATGAACTGCTCAGAGTCATGGGCTTCACGGCGAAGTCCTACCAGGAGAACAAGCGGGAGCTCTTCAGCCTCGAAGGGGCGGAAGTCAGCATCGACACGTGGCCCCGCATCCCGCCCTACGTGGAGATCGAGGCAGAGTCGAAGGCCGAGGTGATCAGGATTGCGGCGCTTCTGGGCTACGGCCCCGACGACCTGACCGGGGAAAACACGATCAAGGTCTACGCGCGCTACAACATCGACCTCATGGCGATTTCTGACTTGAGGTTCCGACCTCAAGCGTGATCACGCTCCGCAACTATAGATCTTCACTGAGTGAGATAGTTGCCCAAGGGCTTCCGCAGGTCAGCGCGCATTCGATCGAGACATCGCGCTGACCTGCGAAAACCGGGCAGTCATGGCCGTAGCCCTAGTCCGAATTTGACTAAGGAGGCCTTAACGGCTTTTTGCGGCAGAGCGGATCGGCTAACCTGGCCGCGGGCCGTGACTGGCGCTGGGGTGGAGTCACCACCGGGGAGCGGCCCGGCGATCCCGTCACCGCCGCGCGCCTGGGCATCCGCAGCGATCCCCCGGGAGCCGCCATGCCCACGCCGACCACCGCCCGTCTGATGGACGGGCGTGAACTCGCCCGCCGCACCGTCGCGCGGGCCGCCGCCGAGGCCGCGGCGATCACCGAACGCACGGGGACCGCGCCGTGCCTCGCCACCGTGCTGGTGGGTGACGACCCCGCGTCGCACACGTATGTGCGGATGAAGCAGGCCCGCTGCGCGAAGGCCGGGATCTCCTCCCGCCACGTCGGGTTGCCCGCCGAGACGACCACGGACCAGCTCGTCGCCACCCTCACCGAACTGTCCGAAGACGTTGGTGTGCAAGGAATCCTGCCGCAGCACCCCGCCGGTCCGCACATCGACGAGCGCGCCGCGTTCGAGGCGATCGCGCCGGAGAAGGACGTCGACGGGGTCACCGCGCGCTCGTTCGCCGGGATGGGACTGGGGATTCCCGGCTTCACGTCGTGCACGCCGGGCGGGATCGTCCGGCTGCTCGACGAGTACGGCGTCGACCCGGCCGGACGGCGGGCCGTGGTCGTCGGGCGCAGCCCGATCCTCGGGCGGCCGATGGGGATGCTGCTGCTCGGGCGCGACGCCACCGTCACGTACGCGCATTCGCGCACCACAAACCTCGCCGAAGTGGTGCGGGAGGCCGACATCCTCGTCGCCGCCGTCGGGAAGTCGCGGTTCATCCGGGGCGAGGACGTGAAGCCGGGCGCGGTGGTCGTCGACGCGGGGTACAACCCGGGCAACGTCGGCGACGTCGACTTCGAGACGGCGCGGCACCGCGCGAGACTCATCACGCCGGTCCCCGGCGGCGTCGGCCCGATGACGATCGCCGTGCTGCTGGCCCAGACCGTCGACGCCGCCGCCCGCGCGCTGGGCTAAACCGCGGCTGTGGCGAAGTAGTGGTCGAGTTCGAGGTCGGTAAGCAGGTCCGGCCGCTCCGGCGTCCAGTCCAGGAGTTTCCGGGTGCGGGCGCTGGAGGTGGGGTTGCCCAGCACGACCATCGGGGCGAGGAAGCCGAAGTGCTCCGGCACGTCCTCGTCGGCGATGGCGGCGACCGGCACGCCCAGGCGCCGGCCGATGGCCTCGGCGATCCGCCGGAACGGGACGCCCTCGTCGGCCACCGCGTTCAGCCGCGAGCCGGCCGGGGCCGATTCCAGCGCCAGCCGGTAGAGGCGCGCGACGTCCGGAGTCTGGGCGGCGGGCCACTGGTTGGCGCCGTCGCCGACGTAGCCGGAGACGCCCTTCGCTCGCGCGATACCGATCAAGATCGGGATGAAACCGTGGTGGTCCATCGGGCCGTGCACGGTCGGCGGGAGCCGGAGGACCGAGGACCGGACACCGCGCTCGGCGAACCCGATGACGGTGTTCTCCGACTCGACCCGGGGCCCCGAGTCGAGCACGTCGTCCTCGGTGCCGAGCCGCCCCATCCCGGACATGGCGACCATCAGCGTCCCCGCCGTCGTCACCAGCGGCTTCCCGGTGCCGGCCAGTGCTTCGCCGAACGCCCGCACCACCACCAGGTCGTCCCTGATCGCGCCCTCGTAGTCCCCGCTCATCATGGCCTCGTGCTTGAAGGCCAGGTGGATCACGCCGTCGGCCGCCGAAGCGGCTTCGCGGAGGCCGTCGAGGTCGTCCAGGTCGCCGCGGCGCACCTCGACGCCGAGCGCCTTGACCTTGTCGGCCGACTGGTCCGACCGGGCCAGGCCCACGACCTCGTGCCCGGCCGAAACGAGTTCGGGGACAACGGCCGAGCCGACGTGGCCGGACGCGCCGGTGATGAAAACACGCATGAGAACTCCTCCTGGGAAACGGGCCGCCGTCCAGGTGCCGGTGAAGCGACCCTTGACGACACCTGGTGTCATGACACTAGCACGAGACGACACCAGGTGTCATCACCTAGACTGGGCCCATGGGCCGATGGGAACCGAACGCGCGTGAACGACTGGAGCTGGCCGCGCTCGAGCTGTTCCGCGAGCGCGGTTACGACAGCACCACCGTCGCGGAGATCGCCACTCGCGCGGGCCTGACCAAGCGGAGCTTCTTCCGGCACTTCGCCGACAAGCGGGAACTGCTGTTCAGCGGCCAGGAGCTGATCGTCCAGCTGATCGCCGATGCGATCATCGGCGCGCCGTCGTCCGCGACCCCGCTCGACGCGATCACGGCCGCGCTGGTGGCGTTCGACTCGATCTTCGACGGCGAGCGGCGCGCCCTGGCCCGAGAGCGTCACGCGATCATCGCGGACAACGTCGAGCTGCGGGAACGTGAGCTGCTCAAGCACACCACCCTGACCACGGCCATGGCACGCGCCCTCCGCGAACGCGGGGAGCCGGAAGCGGTCGCGAACCTCGCCGCCGAATTCGGCGGTCTCGCCCTGAACATCGCCTTCGCCCGCTGGATCGAGCCGACGGCCGAGAAGGACTTCGCCCCCCTCGCCCGGCAGGCGGTCGACGAGCTGCGGGCCACCACCGCCGCACTCGGCTGAGAGCCCAAGGACTCGTGAGTGTTTATGACGGTTCTAACCGGCATAAACACTCACGAGTCCGGAGCTAGTCCAGCTCGGCGGCCTCCGCCCGCAGGTCCGGGACCCGGCCCGGGTTCGTCCACTCGTACAGCCGCAAGGCGAGCGCGTACTGCTCCCGCGCCGCGTCCACGGATCCCCCCGCCCGGAGGATGCGCGCGAGCGTGGCGCGCAGAACGCCTTCCTGCAGTTCGAGTTGACGCGCCGTGGCCAGCTCGATGCCGTCGCGCGTGTAGCGCTCGGCCGCGGCCCGGTCGCCGGCGCGCAGGTGCAGCTCGGCGAGATTGTTCAGGGACACCACGGCGTAGCTGTCATCGCCCAGCTCGCGGTCGATCTCCAGCGAGCCCAGCTGGTGGGCGATCGCGTCCTGGACGCGGCCGGCGCGCTTCTCCGTCTCGGCGCAGTTGGCCAGCGCCTGCCCACGCAGCTCGAGGTCTCCGGTCCGCTCGGTCTCCGCGACGGCCTCACGCAGCCGCTCGATGGCCTCATCATGGTGGGACAACAGGGAAAGCGCGCTGCCGAGGTGGATGTTCGCCGACGTCACCAGCCGCTTGTCACCCAGCTCGGTGGCCAGGTCGAGGGCGCGCTCGGCGTCGGCGAGACAGCCCTGCGGCAGCTCGAACGTCAACGCGATGGAGCAGCGGGAGATGAGCATCCAGCACTGCCCGAGCACCTCGCCCACGGCCTCGGCCGCGGCCAGCCCGAGGTCGACCACGCGGTTCCAGTCGTCGAAAATCGGGTGCACCACGCGATAGGTGTGCGCGACGCGCGCCAGCCGCCAGACGTCGGGGTACCGCGCGTCGAGGTACGCGGCATCGAGCACCGCCAGCAGGTTCGGCCACTCGGCGGCGAACCAGTCCTGGGCCTCGTCGAACGTCCGCAACGGCGGCAGCGCGTTGGCCGGCAGCGAGCCGGTGAAGTCGAGCGGGTCGACGATCCGCAGCATCCGGCGCCGCGCCGTGTCCGACGCGGCCTGGTAGTAGCGCACGGTGCTGGTCAGCACGCCCGCGCGCTCGTCACTGTCCAATTCGGACTCCGCCAGCTCGCACAGGTACAGCCGGACGAGGTCGTGCGGGGCGAAGACGTCACGCGCGGTCTCGGTGAGCAGGTTGTGCGTCGCGAGCGTCCGCAGCGCGCGCCGCGCCTGCACGACGGGGATCCGGGCCACCGCGGCCATCAGGTGCGGGCCCACCGCCTCGCCCGGCAGGGCGCCGAGCCACAGCAGCAGCCGCGCCAGGTCCGGGGGCAGGCCGCGGAACGAGACGTCGAACGCCGCCCGCACGCCGTCGTCCGCGCCATCCATCTGCAGCGCGGCGAGGCGGGTGCGCTCGTTGCCCAGCTCGTCCACCAGGTCCTGGCTGGTCCACTGTGGACTGGACGACAGCCGCGCGCCCGCGATCCGCAACGCCAGCGGCAGATAACCGCAGAGCCGGGCGAGCGCGTGGTTCAGGTCGAAGTCGCCGGGGCCGGCCAGCTCCTCGATCACGCGCACGGCGTCCTCGGGCGCGAGCGTGCCCAGCACCCGCAGCCTGGCGGCGTTCGAAACGGCCAGGCCCTCCAGCCGCGAACGGCTCGTGACCACGGTCATCGAGCGCGAGCTGGGCGGCAGCAGCGGGCGGACCTGCTCGGCCGTGTGCGCGTCGTCGAGCAGCACGAGCATCCGCCGCCCGGCGATCAGCGACCGGTACAGCGCGACGCGCTCGTGCAGCCGCTCCGGCACCTCGCTGGCCGCCACGCCGAGGCCGAGCAGGAACTGCGTCAGCAGGTCCGCGGGCGCCAACGGCGCGTCGCGGGCGTCGAAACCGCGCAACGACGCGAACAGCACGCCGTCCGGGAAGCGCTTCGCCGCGCGGTGCGCCCACCAGACGACAAGCGCGCTCTTGCCGACCCCGGCCGTCCCGGAGACGACGGCGACGGTGCTCCCGGCCGTCTCGGCCAGCCCGTCGAGCCACGCCAGCTCCTCGTCGCGGCCGGCGAGCGTCGGCAGCGCGGCGGGCAGCTGTGAAGGCGCTTTCCCCGGATCGGCCGGGCGCGGCGCGGTCACGCCGCGCGCCTCCAGGTCGTCGTTCAGCACCCGTTCGTGCAGCCAGCGCAGGTCACTGCCGGGCTCGACGCCGAGTGTGCGCAGCGTGGCCCGGGAAACGGTGCGGTACAGCTCGAGCGCGTCGCCGCGGCGGCCCGCGTGGTAGAGCGCGCGCATGAGCTGGCCCGCGGTGCGCTCGGCCAGCGGGTCGGCGCGCACGATCGGGCTCAGCTCGACGATCAGCTCGTTGTGCCGGCGCAGCTCCAGGTCGGCGTCGACGCGGGCGCCGTGCACGGCCAGGCGGAGGTCCTCGAGTTCCGGCGCCCGCACGGAATCGGGCACACCGGACAACGCGGGCCCTTGCCACAGCGCGAGTGCTTCCGCGAGCAGCGCCGACGTCCGCTCCGGCGGCTCCAGCGTGGCGCGGTCCAGCAACGCCCGCGCGTGGTGCACGTCGATCCGCTCCGGGTCGATCGAAAGCCGGTAGCCGGGCGGGCTGGTGAGGATCTCCGCGACCGGGCCGTCCGGCATGTCGCGCAGCACCCGGCGCAGGTGCGAGACGTTGCCGTGCACGATGGTCCGCGCGGTGGCCGGCGGGTCGTGGCCCCACAGCGCGTCGATGATCTCTTCCAGCGGCACGACTTTGCCGACCTTCAACGCCAGCAGCGCGAGCAGGCCCTTCACCCCGGGACCGCCGATGGCGACCGCGCGGGCGCCGTCGAGCAGGCGAACCGGCCCGAGCAGCTCGACGCGCGCACCGGCTCCGTTTCCGGCCATGCTGCAGCGCACCTCCCCGGGCTGTTCCGGCGTCTCCCCCGCCAAAAACGCCAACCTACCGTGATCGGGAGCTGACAGATACAGCTCTTTCGTGCACAAAGCCCGTCGGGCAACCGCCGATTGGCCGCCGTTTCACCGTGGGTGCTTCACCTTCGGCAGCCCAGCTGGGGGATTACCCCGAATGTCGTAACGCGAGAGGGGATTCGGAGCAGGAACCCGTAATCCGAAAATGCCGGAAAAGTCCCGGACAAACGAATCCGGCCCCGCACCATCAGTCCCGAACTGATGGTGCGGGGCCGGACTCGGTGACGTCGGCCAGGCCGCCAGGGGGCGCGGTCCACCCGACCTCAAAGCTGTCCCCGGCCGGGCGGGGGGCTCACCCCGAGCTTGAATCCCGGACGGCCGCGGACAACTTTTCCGCAGTGGCCCCGGAGGGCCCGAGCGGAGTGGCAAGAAGGTAACAGGGCGCACATTCCCCGCTACCGCCGACCCGCCGCGGCGCGACGGTAACGCCCGTCACCGTTCGAGCGGTGTGCTGTCCCGGCCCGCGATGAAACCCGGCCGGGGCGCACTCGCCGCGAACGGCTCCTGCAGCTCGTTCTCCACGCTGTTGAACACCAGGAAGATGTTCGACCGCGGATAAGGCGTGATGTTGTTCGACGATCCGTGCATCATGTTCGAGTCGAACCACAGCGCCGAACCCGCCGCGCCGGTGAACTGCTCGATGCCGTATTCGGCCGCCATCTTCATGATGTCGTCCTCGGCGGGCACCCCGACGCGCTGGTCCTTCAGGGAGACCTTGTAGTTCTGGTCCGGGGTCTCGCCCGCGCACTGCACGAATGTGCGCTGCGAGCCCGGCATGACCATGAGACCGCCGTTGTACGGGTAATTGTCGGTCAGCGCGATCGAACAGCTGACCGCGCGCGGCGACGGCATGCCGTCCTCGGCGTGCCACGTCTCGAAGTCCGAGTGCCAGTAGAACCCTGTGCCCTTGAACCCGGGCATGTAGTTCACGCGGCTCTGGTGGATGTACACGTCGGAGCCGAGGATCTGCCGCGCGCGGTCCAGCACCCGGGGGTCGTGGACCAGTTCGCGGATCAGCTCGGACAGCACGTGCACGTCGAAGACCGACCGGACCTCGCCGGTCCTCGCCTCGGTGATCACCCGCTCGTCGGTGCGCAGCCCCTCGTCGGAGGAGAGGCGCACGAGCTCCTGCCAGTACGTCTGGACCTCACCGGGCGAGAGCAGGCCTTCGTCGACGGTGTAGCCCGTGACCTCGTGATGGGCCAGCGTGGCGGCGTCGATCGGGCCGTCTGCCTCGGTACCCCACACCGTGGGGTGTACGCGCGGAAGCTGCTCCGGCGTACCGGTGATCCGGGTCGGGTAGCCGTCTTCGACCCGGGTGTCCATCAGCGTCACAGTGGCTCGCCTCCTGATCTTCTCTGGGTGCTCTCTGAAGTGGTGGTGGTGACGGCAGTCGCGCCCGGAAGGCTCAGGCGGTGTCCTCGGTGACCAGGGGGTACACGCCGTTCTCGTCGTGCACCTCCCGGCCGGTCACCGGCGGGTTGAACACGCACACGCACTTGATCTCGGTCTTCGGCCGGACCTGGTGCTTGTCGTGGTCGTTCAGCAGGTAGAGGGTGCCCGGCTTGAGCGGGTGGACCTCACCGGTCGCCAGGTCCTCGATCTCGCCCTCACCGGAGGTGATGAAAACGGCCTCGATGTGGTTGGCGTACCAGAAGTCGTTCACCGTGCCCGCGTAGAGCGTGGTCTCGTGCACCGAGAACCCGACGCCCTCCTTGGCGAGGATGATGCGCTTGCTGCGCCAGTTCGGGGTCTTGATGTCGGAATCAGTGTCGGTGACCTCGTCGAGGGTGCGGACCAGCACTGGCGGCTCCTAACTTGTTCCGGCCTGCTTGTTACTTGTTCAGGACCGTGGCGATGGACTCGTCGATGATCGACAGCCCCTGGGTCAGCTCATCGTCGGTCAAGGTCAGCGGCGGCAGCAACTTCATCACCTCGCCGTTCGGACCGGACGTCTCCATCAGCAGGCCCCGCTCGAACGCGGCCTTGCACACCGCGCCGGCCAGGTCGCCGTCGGCGAACTCGATGCCGCGCGCCAGGCCGCGGCCCTTGGCGAGCAGGCTCGCGCCCGGGTAGGCCTCGACGATGTCCTTGAAGGCGGCGGCGATGCGCTCGCCCTTGGCCTTGGTGGACTTCTCCAGCTCGTCGTCGCTCCAGTAGGTGCGCAGCGCCTCAGTGGCGGTGACGAACGCGGGGCTGATGCCGCGGAAGGTGCCGTTGTGCTCACCCGGCTCCCAGACGTCCAGCTCCGGCTTGATCAGCGTCAGCGCCATCGGGATGCCGTAACCGCTGATGGACTTCGACAGGCAGACCATGTCCGGCTTGATCCCGGCGTCCTCGAAGCTGAAGAACGCGCCGGTGCGGCCGCAGCCCATCTGGACGTCGTCGAGGATCAGCAGGATGTGGTGGCGCTCGCACAGCTCGGACAGCCCGCGCAGCCAGTCCAGGCGCGCGGCGTTGATGCCGCCCTCGCCCTGCACCCCTTCGACGATCACGGCGGCGGGCTCGTTCAGGCCGCTGCCGGAGTCTTCGAGCAGCTTCTCGAAGTACATGAAGTCCGGCATCGCGCCGTCGAAGTAGCGGTCGTACGGCATCGGTGTCGCGTGCACCAGCGGGATGCCCGCGCCGCCGCGCTTCATCGAGTTGCCGGTCACCGACAGCGCGCCCAGCGTCATGCCGTGGAACGCGTTGGTGAAGTTGATGACCGACTCCTTGCCGGTCACCTTGCGGGCCAGCTTCAGCGCGGCCTCCACGGCGTTCGCGCCGCCGGGGCCGGGGAAGACGACCTTGTAGTCCAGCTCGCGGGGACCGAGGATCTTCTCCTTGAAGGTCTCCAGGAAGTCCCGCTTCGCCACGGTGAACATGTCCAGCGCGTGCGTGACGCCGTCGCGCTGGATGTAGTCGATCAGCGCGGCCTTGAGCTTCGGGTTGTTGTGCCCGTAGTTCAGCGCGCCGGCACCGGCGAAGAAGTCGAGGTAGGGCTTGCCGTCCTCGTCGTGCAGCCAGCTGCCCTGGGCGCGGTCGAAGACCACCGGCCAGCCGCGGCTGTAACTGCGTACTTCCGATTCGAGCTCTTCGAAGATGCTCATGACGTTTCCTTGCTCCTACTCGCCCCGAAAAAAACGGATTATTGGCGGGTCAGCGGTCCGATGCGGTAAAGGTCCTCGGGCTCGTGCCCGCCTTCACCGTCTTCCGGGAAATCTCCGGCCTCGAACAGGCGGCTGCTCTCCAGATCCGTGTTCCATCGCTTCGCAAACGAAGCGAACAGCCGGATGGAGGCCTCGTTGTCGGGGGTGATCGTGGTTTCCAGGTAGCGGACCCCGTTGTCCACCAGGCGCTCGTAGAGCCGGTCGAGCAACAGCCCGGCCAGGCCCTTCCCGCGCTGAGACGAGTCGACGGCCACCTGCCACACGAGTGCGGCTTCGGGTTCCGACGGCTTCCGGTAGGCGATGACGAAACCCACCGCCTCACCATCGACGCGGGCGACCACCGAACTCTCCGAGAAATCGCGGCACCACAACAGGTACGCGTACGGCGAGTTGAGATCGAGCTTCTGCGAATCGCGTGCGATTCGCCAGAGGGTGGCGCCATCGGCCTTGGTCGGGGATTCGATCAAGTGCTTTCCGGACATACCAAGGAAACGTAACAGAGAATTTTCCCGCCGCCAGCGACGCGGCCCACGCCCACCCCCGTTACCAGGGGGAACGCGAGTACCCCGGTGAGGAGCCCCACAAACACGTTTGGTCCAGGCCCGGACGGGGTATGACGTGCGACTGGACCGCTCACCGAGGTGGGCGGCCGGCAGCGTCTCCGCTTGTTCCCGACCATGAACCCAAAACCGCTTCACCGCAAGACGAGCGGCGAACGGACCTGGTCACACGGCGCGTCGGCGGCGCCACTTTCGGCGAGATCGCCCAGGAAAACCGGGCTTTCCGCGATTCACCGGCGACGGCGGCGCCAGGCGGCGACCGGAGACCAGAGCGCGGGCAGCAGGAGCAGCAGGACGACGGCGAGCCACCACACCGGCGCCTCGCCGCGGCGCCAGCCCGCGACGACGTCGCCGAGCCAGCCGAACAACGGGTGCGCGATCGGCGGCAGGAACGCGGCGAACAGCAACGCGGCCACCACCAGCACGCCCAGCAGCGTCAGCACCATCCGCCACGTGCGGCGCAGCGACAGCAGGCTCACCACCAGGAAGACGAGCGAACCCGCGGCCAGCGGCAGGCCCACCCACTGCAGCACCGCGCCGCCCTCGCCGCCGAGCACCAGTCCGGCCAGTACGGTGACCGCGGCCGCCAGCAGGTTCCACGGACGGCCCAGCCGGGTCGCGCCCAGCGTGACCCACCACGCGCTGCGGCCGGTGAGCTGGGCGAACTTCGCCGCCGGCTGCAACGACGCCGGCACTCGCGTGGCCCCGGCCGCGGCGTTGAGACCCGCCGCGCCCGCCTTGACCAGCGTCCTCGTCAACAGCGTCGAACCGCGCTCCTGTTCGAACCGCTCGGCGGAAACCTGGCAGGACTGGAAAACCCGCTGTGTCACGACGTCGTCCGCCGGTCCGGTCTTGTCCGCGAACGCGGTGGCGACGACCTTGCGGAAGTTCGCGGACTGCTTGTCGTTGCCCTCAACGGCGTCCGCCTCGGCCTGCTTGCCGACGACGGGCAGCTCCTCGCGCGCGACCTCCAGCTGCCGCGCCCGCGCCAGCACCATCGACGTCACCGGCAGGCTGGTGGGCAGCCGGTCGGTGAACACGACGTCGCCCAGCTGCGCGTCGAGGCCCAGGAACGCCAGCTCCTCACCGAGCTGCGTGAGGAGCGACGACAGCTGGTCGGCGGGCACGTTGTCCGCGGCGTCCGGCAGCCGCCAGCCGATCGCCTTGAACGTGTCACGCGCCTGGCCACGAAAGGCCTCCGCGCCGACGACGTCACGCAACGCCTTCAGCCGCTTCGGATCCAGCAGGCACTGCACCAGCCAGCCCGCGCCGTCCACCCGGCCCCACATCCAGTCGCTGGCCCGCCACGACGACTTGTAGAACGCGCCGAAGTAGTCGGCCTGCATCCCGGTGAGCTTGTCCCAGCTGCGCGGCCGGCCCAGGTCGAGCAACGTGCGCGTGTCCGCGCTGACCTGCACCAGGTCCACCCGCTGGTCCACCGACGGCGGCTGGGCGAGCAGCCCGCGGGTCGCCATGTGCAGCAGGAGCAGGCGGGATCGCAGCACCCCGTCGTCGGCTACGGGTTCTGTGGCCGCCGGGTCTTCTGTGTTCCCGGCGCCTTCTGTGTTCTTGGCGGGTCCCCCGGCCAGACCGAACCAGCCGAGCAACGTGGTCACGATCTCGGCCGCGTCCTTCTCCGGGTCGGTCGCCAATGACCGCAGCACCGGCGCGGCCGCGCGCAGGGCGGCGGTGACCACCGGCCACGCCTGCAGCAGCGCCTCCGTCGCGCCCAGCTTCGCCCATTCCTGGGCCAGTCCGCCGATCCAGGCGGCCAGCGACGTGCCCCGCGCGGGCGGCTCGTGCCGGGCCACCCACGCCGAGAGCCGCACGCCCCGGGCGGCGGTGTGGCGCGCCGAGTGCAGCTGCGCGCGGGCCTCGTTGAGCTGTGCCGCCCGCGCCGCGTCCGGCCCCAGCCGGAAACCGGCGTTGACCAGCTGCAACCCGGTGGCGACGGCGTCGTCGAGCGCCGTCGACCGGTAGGCCGCGAGCTGCTCGACGGTGCAGGACGCGGTCGGCGGGTGCACCGCCATGCCGGCCTTCAACCCGGCCGCGGCGACGTCCCGCAGCTTCTCGGACATGCCGGACGCCCACTCCGCGTCGTGGGCGTCCACACTGTCCATATCGGACAGTTCATACCGTCGCACGGCCGAGCGCACCAGCTCCGCCGCGTCGTCGGCGACGCGGCGGTCGAGGTAGGCGGCCATCACCCGGTGGTCGACCAGTCTTCCGCCCCGAAGCCCCAGCGCGGCAAGGGAAACCCGGGTGTCGCGGGCCCGGGAGACGGCGTCGTTGTGCCGCGTCAGCTCGTCCAGCTCGGAGCTGATCGTCTGGTTCATCACCGTCGACACGATCTTGGCCAGCGCCGCGCCGAGCAGCGGCGGTTCGGCCGGGCCGGCCGGGATCGCGGTCGTCTCGACCTCCGTCGTCGGCACGACGTAGAGCAGCAGCCGCCGGACGTCGGCCGCGGAGGAGCGCTCGAAGATCTCCTGCAACGCCGGCCGCAGCGGCTTGTTGACCAGTACCCCGCCGTCGGTGAGCCAGTGCGAGCGCGTCAGCTCGGTGTACTCGGTCATGTCCGGGTGCAGCCGGTCGGTGCCGGTCTGGCCGATCGGCAGCCGCGACAGCTCGAACGCGCCGGGGAACGATGCCGTGGACCGCGCCGCCAGCGCCAGCGGGGCGTGCACCTGGTTGTTCCACAGTGGACCGTCGAAGCGGAAGAGCATGCGGTGCTCGCTGTCGCGGACCAGGTTGCCGAGCGCGTCGTCGTATCGCGTGGTCTCGCCGTCGATCATGGTCCCGGTGAGCAGCACGGTGACGTCCGGCGGCTCCGCGGGCACGACGCCGGTGTCGGTGATGCAGTGCAGCGCGCGCTCCAGATCGCCGAGCAGCACCCGGTCGCCGTCGAGCAGCGAGCGCGGCTGCCGCTCGGCGGGGTCGCGGATGAGGTTGTCCAGCGAGCCGGTGCTGATCCAGGTGTCCCGCAGCCCGGCGGGGGTCGTCCGGTAGGCCTCCGCCAGGCCGAGGCACGCGGCGTTGATGCCGCCCGCGCTCGTGCCGGTGAGCACGTCGAGGCAGACGGTCGCGTGCAGCAGGTCGAGCAGTTTCCGGTAGCCGCCTTCGGCTTCAGGCGTGCGAGACGCGTGCAGCAGCGCCGAAACCTCGGTCGCCACCCCGCCCATCCAGACGGCCAGGCTCGCGCCCCCGACCATCGTCATCGCCAGCCGGATCTCCTGCGGCCATGGGACCGCCCCCTCCGTCATGCCGGGGATTGTCCCGGCCGGGCCGGGGCCGCCACAAGGCTCAGGTAGCGAGATGTTCCAGGATCAGCACCTGGGCTTCACCCACGGCGAAGCCCAGCACCGCGCCGGTCGCGATCAGGATCCACTCGTCCTGCTGGAAAGCCGGGCGCAGCAGCTGCTCGAACTCCTCCGGCGAGAGCTCCTTCATCTTGGTCACCAGCACGTTGCGGATGTCCATCGCGTCGGTGGCGTACTCCTCGATGTAGCGCATCGTCTCCGGCAACCGGGTCATGATCTGCTCGGCGATGGAGAGCTTCATGTCCTGATAGCGGCGGCTGCCGATGGCGAACACCAGCAGCGGCTTGGCCACGTTCGCCGCGCGGCCGAGTTCGGCGTCGAGCTGCCGCTGGATCAGCGCGAGCACGCGGTCGGACAGCGGGCCGCGCAGAACGGCCTCGATGACGTTGTGCGGCGTGATGATCTCCTTCGCGATCAGCTCGCCGTACGCCTCGGCCACCTCCGCGCGCCGCTTGAGGAACAGCCCCTGCCACTGCACGCCGAAGTACCGCTTCGGCTCCAGCGGGTAGAAGATCATCCGCAACGCCAGCCAGTCGGTGAACCAGCCGGTGAACAGGCCGAACACCGGCATGATCGGCGGGAACTTGAACAGCACCCAGGCGATCATCTGGATCACGCCGATCAGCCCGCCGAAGAACAAGCCGGACCGCGCGATGAACTTGAACTCCTCCGCGCCCGCCTCCTGGAAGATGCGGTTGAGCAGCCGCTTGTCCTTCACCAGGCTCGTGACGACCATGCCCTTGAGGTCGAACACACTGTCCACATCGGACTTGATCAGCTCGAGTACGGCCTTGACCATGTGCGGCGACTCCGCCTGCACCCGCTGGATCACCAGCCGTTGCACGCCCACCGGCAGTGACTCCCACAGCCCCGGCTGGTAGTGCCCGGCGACCTCGCGCACGATGTCCTCGACGGCCGCGAGCAGCGGTTTCTCGATCTCGCGGGCGATCCGGTCCGCGTCCAGCCGCGCGACGATCTCGGACGGCTGGATCAGCTGCTCGGTCATCGTGTCGCAGGCGATGCTCGCCATCCGCGCGGCGCGCTTGGGCACGATGCCCTGCCAGCCGAGGAACGGCTTGATGCCGATGAACTCCACCGGACCGAACATCATCCGGATGGCGACGAGCTTCGTGCCGTAACCGATCAGCGCGGCGACCACCGGGATCGAGACGTACAGCGGCCAGTGCCGGGCGAAGTCGTCGAGGATGCCGGAGACGAAGGAGCCCATCTAGGCGAGGCTCGGGTCGCAGGCCTGCCAGAACTGCGCGCCGAGCCGTGAGATGTGCACGGTCCGGCGGATCACCTTGATCCGCTTGACCTGTTTCTCCACCGCGCGCACGGTCTCGTCGGTCAGCAGGATCTCGTACTGCGTCTCGAGCGAGGGCACCTCTTCGTCCAGCTCGACCAGGCCCAGCCCGATCAGCCGGGTGAGGTAACCGGGCACCTGGTCGGGCAGCGACACTCCGGCCGACTTGCCGACGGTCGAGGCGTTGCGCAGCACGATCCGCCCGGTGGCGCCCATGCCCGTGCGCTCGGCGACGTCGATGGCGGGGAACGGCGAGCCGTCCGACAGCGCGGAGAGGATGCGCGCCTCGTCAGGCGTCAGCTGGCGCAGGATGATCGCGTACAGGTACTCGCGGGCCCGGTCACGTCCGAAGCCGATGGAATGGTTCAGCAGCTCGGCCATGGCGGCGCGCAGCGGCTCGACGTGGTCGCGCGCGGGCACGAGCGTCACGCTCGCCTCGACCACCCGCGGGTTGCCGTCGTTGCGGTTCATCGCGGACGCCGCGGCGAGCGCCGCGTGGTACGGGTCGTCGACCTCGTCGAGCCGGCGCCGCAGCTCGCCGAGCAGGGTGCGCTCCACCTGACGGATCCCGCGCTCGGCGGTGTCGATCCCCGGCAGCTTCCGGCTGAACTGGAAGCCGGTGCGCGCGGCCCAGCCGGCCAGCTGCCCGGCCCGGCGCGCCAGGTCCGCGACGTCGTTCGGTCGCTGGTTGTCCACGGGCGGCCTCCCCTCTGTGCTCGCGCTGATGCTACCTGCGAGTAGGCCGAACAGCCCTGTGACGGGCGGCTCCCCGGTGCTGTTTGGATGGCGCCCATGACCGCGACGCACTGGGGCCCGCCGATCGACGTCCTGCCGCTGCTCGCGCGGGAGGAGCAGGCCCTGGTCGGCGTGCTGACGGGGCTCGACGCCGAGCAGTGGGCCGCGCCCACGGCGTGCGCCGGCTGGACCGTGCACGACGTCGTCGCCCACATCCTGGGCGACAAGCTCGGCCGCCTCTCCCGCGACCGCGACGGCTACCACGTCGACGAGCCGCGCCCGGGCGAAGCCCTGCCGGCGTTCATCAACCGCATCAACGGGGAGTGGGTGCTCGCGCTGCGCCGGCTGTCACCGGAGGTGCTGTTCGCGATGCTGGTGGACAGCACCTCACAGCTGACCGACCTGTGGAAGCGCCTCGACCTGGACGAGCTGGGCGGGCCGGTGAGCTGGGCCGGCCCCGAGCCGGCGCCGATCTGGCTGGACGTGGCCCGGGAGTACACGGAGTACTGGGTGCACCAACAGCAGATCCGCGAGGCCGTGGGCGCGGAGCCGTTGGACGAGCCGGAGTTCCGGGCGCCGGTGGTGGACACGTTCCTGCGCGCGCTGCCGTTCACCCTGCGCTCGGTGACCGCCCGCGCCGGCCGCCAGGTGGGCTACACCGTGACCGGCCCGTCGGGCGGCCGCTGGACCGCGCGGTCCAGCGGCACGGGCTGGACACTGGACCGCGGCGCGCCCACTTCACGCTCGCCGCTCGCCGCGGTGACCACGGACCCGGACACCTTCTGGCGGCTCTGCACCCGCGCCGTGAAGCCCGCGGACGTCACGTCGAACATCGAGGTCAGCGGCGACGAAAGCGTTTGCGCGACGGTGCTGGGCATGGTGTCGATCATCGTCTGACCGGCACCCGCCGGTTTCAGCGACGACGCGGGTGACGAGCCTGCTTCCGCAGCTGCAGGATCCGCGCGCCGCCGATCAGGGCGACCAGCGCGGCGCCCGCGATGGCGGCGAACAGCATCGCCACGGCGAGCGGCATGCTGCCCGCGGCGCCGAGGAAGTGCACGGTCGCCGTGTCGAGGTTCTGCAGGATGAAGACGAGCAGGAACGCCAGCACGACGATCGCGACGATCACCGCGATCCAGGTGCCGCTGACCCGGGTCCGTTTGATCTTCGCGGGTTTGGCGGAAGACGGCCGCGACGGCGTCGGCACCGGGCGCACTTCCTCCGGGCCGGGGCGGACGTCGCCGGCCCGGTTTTCGGCGGGTTCGAGCGCGCCCGGAACCTCGACCGGCGGCGCTTCGGGGACCTCGGGACTGACGGCGCCACTGGCACCGGTGGGATTGTCGCCTCGCGCGTGGGACATGCGTCGATTGTCCGCCTCCACGAGCACGAACGCTGTCGCTAGACCCCTAATGGGTGAGTTCGGTGTCCCGCAGAACGCGCAGCGTGTTGCGGCCCGCGAGCTTCGCGCACTCCTCGTCGCTCCAGCCGCGCTCCATCAGCGCGGCGAACAGCACCGGGTACTTGGAAACGTCCTCGAGCCCGTCGGGCAGCGTGCCGACACCGTCGTAGTCCCCGCCGAGGCCGATGTGGTCGATGCCCGCGACCTCGCGCGCGTGCTCGACGTGCGCGACGACGTCCGCCACGGTCGCCGCGGGCTTCGGCGGCGCGTCCCAGGTCTCGGCGAACCGGCCGCGCTGACCGAGGTCGAGGAAGTTCTGGCCGGCCGCGGCCATCGCGGCCTTGAGCTGGTCGTCCCAGGCCGTCACCGCGGCGGAGATGAAGCCGGGCACGAAGGTGACCATCGCGACGCCGCCGTTCGCGGGCAGCTGCGCCAGCACGTCGTCGGGGATGTTGCGCGGGTGGTCGTTGACCGCGACGCATGAGGAGTGGCTGAAGATCACCGGCGCGCTGGACACCTTCAGCGCGTCACGCATCGTGCTCGGCGCGACGTGCGAAAGGTCCACGAGCATGCCGATCTCGTTCATCTCGCGCACGACCTCGCGGCCGAATTCGGTGAGCCCGCCGTGCACCGGCTCGTCGGTGCCCGAGTCGGCCCACGTGGTGTTGAAGTTGTGCGTCAGCGTCATGTACCGGACGCCGAGGCGGCGCAGGCTCCGCAGCACGCCGATCGACCCGGCGATGCTGTGGCCGCCCTCCGCGCCCAGCAGCGACGCGATCCGGCCGTCGGCGAACGCGGCCTCCGCCCCGGCCGCCGTGTCCACCAGCCGCAGCCGGTCCGGGTACCGCTCGGCCAGCTGGTGCACGAGCTCGATCTGCTCCAGCACGGCCGTCACGGCGCTGTCGCCCTCGAACTGGCACGGCACGTACACCGACCAGAACTGCAGGCCGAGCTTTCCCTCTGCCAGCTTGGGGAAGTCGGTCTGCAGCGACGGCTGCCGCACGGTCAGGTCGAGCGCGGCGGCCGCCTCGACCGGGTTCGCCCCGGCCTGGAGCCGCAGCTCCCACGCCAGGTCGTTGTGGCCGTCGGCCAGGATCGTGGTGTCCAGCAGGTTCGTCGCACGCTCGAGCGCCCCGGAAGTCATGCCCCCGACCCTAGCGAGCCTCGGCCGTGGTTACAGCATGTTGTGCCGCGGCCGCCCCGAGAGCAACCGCACCCCGTCGTCCTGGCGGCAGCCGATGAATCCGGCGATCACGGCGGCGAGCCCGAGAGCGACCAGCGCGGCGGACAACACCACCAGGCCGGCCGTCTGGGCCAAGAGCGGATGCGACCGGAACAGGTCGGCCCCGGCGAGGCCGGACACCACCAGGCCGACGCAGCCGAGCACCAGCCAGCGCCGTCGCAGCCGGACGGTGCCCGCGATGCTGTAGATCCGGAAACCGACCAGCTCCTCGCAGTACTCACAAGCCACCGCCTGCACCCGGCTGCCCTCGTCCGGACGCTCGGGGAGCGAGCAGGTGCGGTAGGTGGACTTGGTGACATCGCCGGTGAACCGCGACTCGTAGCTCTTGCCGATCAGGTGGCCCAGCTTCACGGTGGGCCGGGCGGTGAGCGTCCTGACCACGGGCGGCCCTCCTTGAGCGTCGGTGCGGATCACTCTAGGAGCAAGCGCCGGTCTCTCGCGCGTGAGAAATAGCGGTACCGTGGCTCGCGTGATCCCTGACCCGAACACGGACGACGACGAGATCGTGACCTGGTGGGGCCTGGTGATCGAGGGCTACCTCGCGACGCAGGACCGGCTCATGGGCGAGATCGCCGACCGGTTCGGCCTGGCGCCGGCGTCGTTCGACATCCTGCTGCGCCTGGTGCGCTCCCCCGACCACCGCATGCCGATGACCCGCCTGGCCACCGAGGCCGCCCTCTCCAGCGGCGGCTTCACGAAGGTCGCGGACCGCCTGGTCGCCGCCGACCTCATCTGCCGCGTGCCCAGCCCGGACGACCGCCGCGTCACGTTCGCCTCGCTCACCGACCACGGCCTCGACGTCGCCAAGCGCGCCCGCACCGCCTGCGCGGAAATCCTGCGCCGAATCGTCCTGACCCCACTCGGCGACGACGCCCCGGCACTGGCGGAAGCCATGCGCACGCTGCGAACGGTGAACGGCTGACCAGGCTTGTGAGTGTTTATGACGGTTAGAACCGTCATAAACACTCACGAGTCCGGTGCTCACGGGTAGCTGAAGCCTTCCGACGTCAACCGGTGGCGAAGGGTGGCGAAGCAGCGGCGGCGGAGCGCCGAAAGGCTGCCCGGGGCGACGCCCAGCGCGGCGGCCACTTCGCGGGGCGAAAGGTCCGGGCAGTAGGCCAGCAGGACCAGCAACCGGCGGTGGCGGTCAGGCAGGCGGTCGACCGCGCGCCACAGCGCCGTGTCCCGTTCCGCAGCCAGGAACGCCGCTTCCGGGGACGCCACGGGCTGAGTGTCCGGCGCCGCCCCGTCCCGCGCGCGGCCGGCGATCGCGCGGGCCGCGTGGCGGCGGGCGACCGTGGTCAGCCAGCCGCCGAGACGGGTCTGGTCGCGGAGCACGACCGGCCGCCGCAGGAAGTCGAGCCACGCGGACTGGCAGGCGTCCTCCGCGTCGCCCCGCAGGCCCGGATCGGCGGCGAGCACCCGGACCACGAGTGCGGAGAGTCTTCGGAGGTCGGTCTCGCCCCACATCGCGGTGTGTCCCTTCGTCGCCGTGTCACCAAACGCAGACGCCACTCACCTGCGCACGGATCCGGCAAAAAGGGACAAACCCCGGAAAGGGTGAATTACCGCAACCCGGGCATCAATCGCACCGCATTGCCCGACAGGACACCCTCCAGCACGTCCTCAGGCAGCCCCAGATCCGCCACCGCGCGGACGTTCACCGCGGTGCCCGGGATGCCCGGCCAGTCCGTGCCGAAGATCCACTTGCGTGCGAGCCGCACCAGGTCGAAGCGGGCGTAGTACTCCGGGAGCTTCTTCGGGGGCAGGCCGGCCAGGTCCAGCCACACGTTCGGCCGCGCCTGGGCCATGAAGGCGGCGACGTCGTACCACCAGCCGCGGCCGCCGTGGGCGAAGACGAAGTCCACCGTCGGGAAGTCCTCGACCACGTCCGACAGCAGCAGCGGATCGCCGAAACTCGCCCTGGCGCCGGGAAACACCGAAAGTCCCGAGTGGAGGATCACCGGCACGCCGCGTGCCGCGCACAGCTCGTACACCGGGTAAAGCTCTTTGTCCGCCGGGGAGAACGCGCCGTGCACCGGGTGGATCTTCAGCGCCACCGCGCCCAGGTCCAGCTGCCGCGCCACCTCGTCGCGCACCGGGTGGTGCAGGTACGGGTTCACGTTCGCCACCAGGCGGAAACGCTCGGGATTGTGCGCCACCAGCGGGAGGTTGTCCTCGATCGGCTGAATGCCCGTCGCACGCGGGCTGTACTCGCAGAACAGCAGCACGCGGTCGACGCCCTCGGAGTCCATCAGCTCGTCCATGGCCGCGGGGATCACCGCACCGTCTTCGTCGTACACCGTGCGCCACGGGTACGAGCCGGCGAAGTCGCGGGCCCAGTCCAGCCAGGCCGGTTTCAGCGTGGGCAGGCGCGGGGTGTGGACGTGGGCGTCGACCACGAAACGACCGTCGATCATGCGGTCCAGTCGATCACGCCAGCGGCTCCGCCCGCGAGCAGCGACTCGCGGACCAGCTCGCGGATCACGTTCCGGCGGACCTTGCCGGTGGCCGTCTTCGGCAGCTCGGCCAGCTCCACCACGCCACGCGGCCGCTTGAACGCCGCCAGCCCCGCCCGGCAGAACTCGATCAGCTCGTCCGCGTCCACTTTCTGTTGCGGCGCCGCGACAACACACGCCACCGGCTTGTCCAGCCCGTCGGCGTCCGGCGCCGAAACCACCGCCACCTCGGCGACGGCGGGGTGCTCCAACAGCCGTTCCTCCACTTCGGACGGTGACACCCAGATCCCGCCCGCCTTCAGCATGTCGCCGAAGCGGCCGAGACAGGTGTACGTGCCGTCCTCGTTGCGCACGTAACTGTCGCCCGTGCGCAGCCATTCACCCTGGAACACGAGCTTCGTGGCGTCGTAGCGCGCCCAGTAGCCCGTCGCCGTGGACGGGCCGGAGACGAACAACTCACCTGCCTGCCCGACGGCCTCGATCAGCGCACCCGCCTCGTCGCGCAGCTGCACCTGGTACCCGGGCACGGCGGTGCCCGTGCTGCCCGGCCGGATCGTGCCGGGGCGGTTGGACAGGAAGATGTGCATCGCCTCGGTGGACCCGATCCCGTCCAGGATCTCCACGCCGAAGCGGTCGCGGAAACGCGTGAAGATGGCCGCCGGCAACGGTTCCCCGGCCGAAACGGCGTAACGCACCGAGGCGAACGAGTCGTCCGGGACGTCGCTGGCCAGCAGCGCGGCGAAGAACGTCGGGACGCCGAAGAACAACGTCGGCTTGTCGGCCTTCGCGCGGGCCGCGAACAGCGCGGGCGTCGGACGCGAGGGCTCCAGCAGCGTCGTCGCGCCGACGGCGAGCGGGAAGAACGCCGAATTTCCCAGCCCGTAGGCGAAGAACAGCTTCGCCACGGACAGGAACCGGTCGTCCGGCGTCGTCTCGAGGATTTCCTTGGCGTACGTCTCGCACACCGCGCGGATGCCCGCGTGCCGGTGCATCGCGCCCTTCGGCTGCCCGGTGGTGCCCGAGGTGTACAGCCACAGCGCCGGCGAGTCGGCCCACGTGCGCGCGGTACTGAACTCGGCATCGTCCACAGTGGTCACGTCGGTCCAGTGGTGCGCGCGGACGCCCGGCGGGAACTGCGCCGGGTCCGCCCGGTCGAGCAGCACGTCGGTCACCTCCGGCGCGATCCCCAGCGCCGCCACCGCCTGCCCGGCGAACTCGCCGGACACCGCGAGCACCCGCGCCCGCGAGTCGGCCAGCACCCGGCCCAGCTCCAGCCCGGTGACCATGGTGGACACCGGCACCGCGACGGCGCCCGCGAGCATCGCGCCGAGGATCCCGGTGAGCAGCTCGACGTCGTCGACCATGCACAGCATCACCCGCTCCTCCGGCCGCACGCCCAGCGACCGGAGCCCGGACGCGACCCGGTGGGCCTCCGCCGTGAGCTCGGCGTAGCTGAGCGTCCGCCGCGCGGACACGACCGCGGGGGCGTCGGGCTGCCCCGCGCCCAGCAGGTATTCGGCGGCGTTGAACCCGCCGCTCGCCGGAACCGTCATGGCCCCCCTCAGGTGAGGTGCACGTACTCGTAGTCGAAGGGCTTGCCGTTGATGCCCTGGCGCGGCGGCGCGACCCAGCTGGCGATCTTCCCGCGCTCGTACACCGGGTGCATGAGCGAGCGGACGAACGTCAGGTCCTCGGTCGTGGGCAGCCACTGGTGCTTCGCGGCCTGCCACGTCGCCTCGTCGACGATGGTGCCGTCGGGAGTGACGTGGTGGCCGGAGTTTATGCCGACCTCGCGGTTGAAGCCAGGGTGCGGCAGCTTGAACCGGAACCCGATGCCGGCGTCGTCCAGGATCTTGTTCCAGCGCTTGACGCCGGTCTGGCAGTCGGCCACGTACTCGCCGCGCAGGTCGAGGTTCAGCAACAGGATCGCCTGCAGCTCCTCCGACGTCCACGTGCCGTCCTCCCGCGGGCGGTCCAGCGTGCGGGCGTCGTCGGTGAGCTTGTGGTCGTCCTTGCGGCGGCCCTCCTGCCAGCGGCCCTTGAGCCCGGCGGTGTAGTAGTTCGCCGCGTTCGTCGAGGTCTCGCTGCCGAACAGGTCCAGCGACACGGTGTAGTGGAAGTTGATGTACTTCTGGATGATGTCCAGCGGGATGCCGCCGTGCGAGCCGATTTCGAGGGTGTCGTGCTCGCGCACCAGGTCGGCGCTGCGCTGCACCACGCGGTCGACCCCGGTGGTGCCGACGAACATGTGGTGCGCTTCCTCCTTCAGCATGAACTCGCAGGTGCGCGAAAGCGGGTCGAACGAGCTTTCCTTGAGCGTGCCCAGCTGGTACTTGCCGTCACGGTCGGTGAAGTAGGTGAACATGTAGAAGGCCAGCCAGTCGGCCGTCTCCTCGTTGAACGCGCCGAGGATGCGCGGCGCGTCCGGGCTGCCGGAGTTGCGCAGCAGCAGGCTTTCCGCCTCGTCCCGGCCCTCGCGGCCGAAGTAGGCGTGCAGCAGGTAGACCATCGCCCACAGGTGACGGCCCTCCTCGACGTTCACCTGGAACAGGTTCCGCAGGTCGTACAGGCTCGGCGCGGTCAGCCCGAGCAGGCGCTGCTGCTCGACCGACGCGGGCTCGGTGTCGCCCTGGATCACGATCAGCCGCTGCAGGTCGGCGCGGTACTCGCCCGGCACCTGCTGCCACACCGGCTCGCCCTGGTGCTCGCCGAAGGCGATGCGGCGGTCCGGGTCGCGCTCGGCGAGGAAGATGCCCCAGCGGTAGTCGGGCACGTTCACGTGGTCGAAGTGCGCCCAGCCCTCCCGCCCGACGCTGACGGCGGTGCGCAGGTAGACGCCCTCGGTCTGCAGCGTCGGGCCCATCTCGCCCCACCAGTTCATGAACTTCGGCTGCCAGCCCTCCAGCGCCCGCTGCAGCCGCCGGTCGTCGGCCAGGCTGACGTTGTTCGGGATCTTGGCGTCGTAGTCGATCCGTTCGGGCATCTGCTCAGACCCGCTTCCTGTCGAAGACCGCCTTCTGGCCCGTGCCGTAGCGGCGCAGGGCGCCCTCCGGGCCGGAGGCGTTCGGTCGGGTGAAGATCCAGTTCTGCCAGGCCGTGAGCCGGCCGAAGATCTTGGTCTCGATGGTTTCGGGGCCGACGAACCGGTGGTTCGCCTCCATCCCGGTGAGCGCGTCGGGGCTCAGCGACGCGCGGCCCTCCAGCGCGATCCGGATCTCGTCCTCCCAGTCGAGGTCGTCCGGGGCGTCGGTGACCAGGCCCAGCTCGACGGTCTCGGCGGGGGCCAGCGCGTGGCCGCGTTCACGGGCCAGCCAGGCGACATGGTCGTCGTCGCCGTAGAAGCGCGACTGCAGGCGGGTGAGGCCGTTGCCCATCGGGAACGGGCCGAAATTGGCCTCCGACAAGATGATCGACGCCCGTTCGTCGCTATCCTCGTCGTCAATGGGCGGACCGTCCAAAATGTACTGACGGTCGGCCGCCAGCGCCAGCTCCAGCAGCACCCCGGCGAAGCAGCTGCCCGGCTCGATCAGCGCGATGAGCGTGCGGCTGGTGACGTCGAGGCGCTTCAGCGTGCGCTTGTAGTAGTGCAGGATCTCGTTGCTCAGCCAGCCCTTCGCGCCGAGCACGGCCTGCTCGTACGCGAGCACCTTCGCCGGGTCGCCCTCGGTGCGCAGCACCCACGTGCCCAGCTCGTTCTCGTTGGTGCGCAAGCGAAGGATGGCGTCGTCCAGCTCGCGGGTCATCGCGAGCAGCCAGCCGTCGGCGCCCTCGGCGTGCAGGTCGCCGGGGTCGCCCTGCGGGCCGTGGACGGTGAGTGTGGCCACCGAGCCGGCCCGGTCGTAAGCGACGTCGACAAACCGGTATTTCAGGCCGTTTTCGGTGTCCTCGCAGTTCAGCGGGGTCAGCTCGACGCCGCCGTCGGCGGGCAGGCGGTCGGATTCGTCGGCCAGGTCCCGCGCGCGTGACAGCACGGTCTCGCGGAATTCCTGGCGCGGCACCAGCTCGTCGACCAGGCGCCAGTCGACGGCGGTCTTGCCCTTGACGCCGTCGGAACGCGTCGCGAACACGTCCGCGCGGTCGCGGCGCACGCGGCGCTTGTCGACCACCCGGGTGAGGCCGCCGGTGCCGGGCAGCACGCCGAGCAGCGGCACCTCGGGCAGCGCGACCGTCGACGAGTTGTCGTCCACGAGCAGGATCTTCTCGCACGCCAAGGCGATTTCGTAACCGCCGCCCGCGCAGCTCCCGTTCACCGCGGCCAGGTACCGCTGACCGGAGTGCTCGGTGGCGTCCTCGATGCCGTTGCGGGTCTCGTTGGTGAACTTGCAGAAGTTCACCTTCCAGTGGTGCTCCGACGCGGCGAGCATGCGGATGTTCGCGCCGGCGCAGAACACCTTGTCCTTGGCGCTGGTCACGACGACGGCGCGGACCCCGGGGTGCTCGAACCGCAGCCGCTGGGTCGCGTCGTACAGCTCGATGTCGACGCCGAGGTCGTACGAGTTCAGCTTCAGCTCGTACCCGGGCACGATGCCGCCCTGCTCGTCGACGTCCATCTCCAGCCACGCGACGTCGTCGTCCACGGTCAGGCGCCAGTGCCGGTAGCTGTCCGGATGGCGCTCGAAGGTCACCGGTGTGGGGGTCGTCACCCCATCGATTGTCTACACGTTAGTGACCAACGTCAATGTTATGTAGGACTTGATCGACGATACTCACCCGGTTGAGCCGCATGGCCGCCCAGCAGACGAAGATCCACAGCGCCAGCGCGGACAGCGCGTCGGTGAAGACCGTGGCGTACCAGAACGCCGGGATCCGCAGCGTGCCCACGAGGAAGTGGGCGGCGCTGGCGAGCCCCGAAAGCGAGTAGACCAGCAGGAACGCCAGCGCGCGCCAGTACCGGCCGTTCCGGTAGTCGCGATAGCCGAGCGCGCCGAACGTCGTGAACAGCACCCAGCCGAACGCCACCACTATCTGCGTCGCCAGGACGCTGATGCCCTGGAGCTGCGGGTAGTCCTGCGCGCGGACGACGTTGTGCGTGTAGTGCAGAACCGTGGTGAGCAGCGTGAACCCCAGGATCACCCGCAGCGGAGTGAGGCCCTTTTCTTTGAGAACGTCCACTATTCTTCGCCCCCTGATGACTAGATAGATCGCTCTAGCGAGGAGAGTACACGCTGCTCACGCCGTCAGACCAGGTCGATCCGGTGGGTCTTCACGGGGTAGCCGGCCTTGGCGAACGCGGCCGCCATGGGGACGTTCGCGACGTCGGTGCCCGCGACGATCCGCTCGGCCCCGTGGCCGGCCAGCTCGTGGGTCGCCTCCACCAGCAGGTCGTAGGCGTAGCCGTGGCCGCGGTGCTCGGGCACGACGGCGACGTAACCGACCACGTGGGCGTGCGGATTCTTGGTGGGCGCGATGAGGCCGACGACCTCTCCTTCACGCGAGTACGCGAGCCGCCACCAGTCCCGTGGGCCCCGCATCCCGCGCAGGATGTCGAGGTCCTCCTGCGCGGCGGCGTTCAGGCCGTGCTCTTCGACGGTGCGGCGGACGTGAGCGTCGAGGCTGCCCACGTGGATGCGCCGGAAGATATCGAGCACCACGTTGTCGTCCGGCTCGGGCCGGAACGTGAGGCGGCCGGGTTTCGGCGGGAGGCCGTTCGCGGGGCTCCAGTCGTAGTAATAACGCTCGACCAGGAACTCGAGCCCGGCGGCCTCGGCCACCTGGATCCGCTCGGTGGCCTCCTTGGCGACGTCGGGGCGGTCGCGCCAGCCCGGCGGCGTCATGAGGGAGAACTCGGCCCGCCACGGCGCGGTGCGGAGCAGGTGGACGCCGGCGTCGAAATCGGTGAAGTCGAGCCAGTCCAGCGCGACCGGGACTTCGGCGTCCGGACCGCCCCACCAGGCGGCACGGGCCACGACAACGTCCTCGCGCAGCGCCACCCAGGTCCACTCCGGGCGGTACTCGCCGCGGGCGGCTTGTTCGGCGTAGTCCTGCCCGAGCAGGCCGCGGCCGACGAGGCCGGCGGTGGGCAGGGAGGTGAAGAGGTGTTCTTCGCCCGCGACGAGCGGGCGCACGACCAGATCGGTCATGGAAGTCCTTCCGGGAAAGCGCGCCCCCGTCAGGTCCTCGGCACCCTCTGCCCGAGGTGGGAGCGCGTGAACGAGTTACCGGACATCGGTCCCACCTCCCTTTCTGGTCTACGAGGGTGCTTGCGCGTACTCAAGCGCCTCCCGGCCCGTGGGGTCAACGGGTTTTCCCGAGCGTCGCCGTGGTGCTGCGGCGGGGGTCGGTGCTGGAGTGGGAGGCCTCGAAGACGTACTCGCCACCGTTGTGCCGCCAGGCGCCGGCCCGCCAGGTCTCCGCGGCCCGCGGCTCGACGTGGATCAGGGCCGTGACGCCGTCGCCGGGGCCTGCCTCGACGGTCGCGAAGCCCGCGAGCCAGCGGACCGGTCGCTCCGCGTCGGGCTGCGCCGGGGAAAGGTAGACCTGGACGACTTCGCGGCCGGCGCGGTCGCCGGTGTTGCGCAGGCGCACGCGAACCGCCGCACCGCCTTCGGGCGTCGGGACGACGGCGAGGTCGTCGTAGCTCCACGTGGTGTAACCGAGGCCGTGGCCGAAGCAGTACGCGGCGTCCGGCTGGGCGGCGCGGTAGCCGATGAACACGCCCTCGTCGTACTCGAGAATCCCTTGCCGCGGCTGGACATCCGCGACCGGGCTCTGCGCGAGCGTCGCGGGCCAGGTGGTCGGGAGGCGGCCGCCGGGCTCCTCGTGTCCGAACAGGACACTCGCGAGCGCGGCGCCGCCGGACTGGCCGGGGAACCAGGTGAGCAGGATCGCGGCGACGTCCTCGCGCCACGGCAGCTCGACCGGCGCGCCCGCGTTGACCACCACGACAGTGTTCGGGTTGGCCGCGGCGACTTTCGCCACCAGCTCGTCCTGACGGCCGGGCAGCCGCAGGGAAGCGCGGTCGAAGCCCTCGCTCTCGACCTCCGCGGTGGTGCCGACGACGACTACCGCGACCTCGGACTGCCCGGCCAGCCGGACGGCCTCCTTGAGCGCGGCGTCCGGGTCCGGCGCCGGTTCCTGGTGGCCGAGCCCGAAAACGAGCCAGGCGAACGAACCCTGCGCGAACGCGCGCAGCTCCTTGGGCACGCGGTAGGTGAGGCGGACGTCGACCGGCTTTCCGGCCTCCAGCTCGATTTCGCGGCGGTGCTCCCGCACCTTCATGATCGCGGTGAAGATGTCGCCGGACGGGATGCTCGGGCCGTCGAACAGGGTCTGGCGGCCGACCCGCAGGGTCAGGTGGCCGGTGCCGGTGATGCCGAAGGTGTGGGTGCCGGAGACGGCCGGGGTGAACGTGCCCGCGATGTCGACCGAGTCGAGCGTGTCGAAGTCGAGGCCGCGCGGCAGCTCGCCGATCCAGTCGATTTTCCCTTCCCTGAGGGCAAAAGTGGCGAGTTCGGAGCCGCCCGCGTCGTGCACCATCGCGCGGAGCCGGAAATTGTCGGTGGCCGGAGGTAGCGTCGTTCTCGGGTCGGCACCGAGTGCGTAACGCAGCTCGGTGCCGTGAGGAAGGGCGGCCCGCAGGCCGTCCAGAGGGGAGATGATGTGGTCGGGGAACACGGTGGCGCTGCCGCCGCCGAGGATCTTGGGGTCGGTGGCGAGGGCGCCGATGAGCGCGATGCTCTTCGGAGTTTTGAGCGGAAGCGCGGCTTCTTCGTTGCGCAGCAGCACAAAAGACCGTTGCGCGACTTCCTGCGCGAGCGCGTCTCCGTCTATTTCGGACGGATTCGGCGGCTTCTGGTCGGTGAACGCGTGCGTGCGCTCGGCCAGCATCAGCACTCTGCGGACCATGGCGTCCACCCGTCTCGGGCTGACCTTGCCGGCGCGCACGGCCTCGGCGAGGCGCTCGCCGTAGACGGTGTTCGGGCCGGGCATCGCGATGTCGAGCCCGCCCCTGGCCGCGCCGACGGTGTCGCGCGCGGCGAGCCAGTCGGAGACCACCACCCCGTCGAAGCCCCACTCTCGGCGGAGCACGCCGTTCACCAGCGCGTCGTGCTCGGTCATGGTGCGGCCGTTCACGCTGTTGTAGGCGGCCATCACGCCCCAGGGCTTCGCTTGGCGCACAATGATTTCGAAGGGCGCGAGGTAGAGCTCGCGCAGGGTGCGCTCGGCCACCTGCACGTCCACGGTGAAGCGCTCGGTCTCGGAATCGTTGGCCACGAAGTGCTTCACGGTCACGCCGACCCCGCCCGACTGCACGCCGATCACGTAACCGGCGCCGATCAGCCCGGTCAGGAGCGGGTCCTCGGAGTAGCACTCGAAGTGGCGTCCGCCCAGCGGCGAGCGTTGCAGGTTGACGGTGGGCGCGAGCAGCACGTGCACACCCTTGCGCTGGGCCTCGCCCGCGAGCAGCCCGCCGACCCGCCGGGCCAGCGAGGGGTCCCAGGTGGCGGCCAGCGCCGTGGGGCTCGGCAAGGTCACCGAGGGATCGCCGGCGCTCCACTGCACACCGCGGACGCCGACCGGCCCGTCCGAGAAAACCAGCGCACCGAGGCCGATCTCCGGCACCGGCGGCAGCGACCAGACGGTGGCCCCGGCGAGCAGGCGCGTCTTGGTCTCGAGGTCCAGCTCGTTCAACAGGGCGTCCAGGTCACGAGTCACCAGGCGGAGAGTAGCTCAAGTTACCGCTTTGTTACCACGATCGACATCCGGCGCCCATCTGGCCCAAATCTCGCGCGTTTTCCCGGCTCGCGGCTCATTACGGCTGAACCCGGCCATCCTGCCAACCATGATCGATCTCCCTTTCTTGCCAACAAAAACCCGACAGGCGGCCCGCGCTGGTCCAGTCGGCCTACTCGGCCGCCGCGTCAGCCAGGTGTTCCCGGAGCACCCGCAAAGTCCGCAAGGTCACCGCCAGCTCGTCGGGCGCGATGCCGGATGCCACCCCATCCGCCCAATTCGCCTGGCGTCGGCCCAACGTCGCCAGGGCGGTGCGGGCCTTCGGGGTCAGGTGCAGCAGTGGCGCACGACCGTCGGCGGGATTGTTGGCACGGGTCAGCATTCCATTGCGCAGCAAGCGGTTCACCGTCTCCTGCACGCTCTGCCGCCGCAAGCCGCGACGGCGGGCAAGTTCGGCGGCAGATGCGGGGCCGTCCTCAAGGAAGCCGACCACCTGCCACTGCGCAGCGGTCAGCCCGACCACACCCGCCAGCGCGTCACCGGCTGTCAGCAGTGCGCCGTTGGAAAGGAAAACCTCGTTGACGAGCTGGGTGAGCGTTTCGGCTCGGGCGGACCTCCGTGTCATGCGTGCTAGCCTCGCACATCGACAGGCACCTGTCGAAATGAACGGAGCGGCCGATGAACCTGCCCACCCGAGGCGAAGCGCACGAAGCCCTCACCGCGCTCGTCGGCGACTGGGCTGGCACCGAGGAACTCGCCGCGTCACCGTGGGCGCCCGCCGCCACCGCGACAGCCACCTGCCAGTACCGGCTGGCGCTCGACGGCTTCGCCCTCCTCCAGGACTACGCGCAGACACGCGAAGACGGCTCACATCTTTTGGGCCACAGCGTTTTCACCGTCGACCCGACCACTGGCGAGACCCTCTGGTACGGCTTCGACAGTTACGGTTTCCCGCCCGACTCACCCGGTCGCGGCGGCTGGACGGAAGGCACGCTGTATTTGGAGAAGAAGACCCCGCGTGGCGTCGCCCGTCATCGGCTGACCCCGGACGGCGATGTCCTCACCCACGAGATCGACGTGAAACTGGGCCAGGCCGCCGAGTTCACCCCGTTCCTGCGCGCCCGGTACACCCGCGAAGCCGAGCAACCCGGCGCGGGCGAGGGGTGAATGCCGTCACGTCGGCCTGCGGTCGTGGGGTGGACCGGAAACACTGGTGACATGACCGAGTCCATGATCGAGGCCAACGGTGTGACGCTCTGTCACGAGACGTTCGGCGACCCGTCGGGGCGTCCGCTGTTGCTCATCATGGGACTGGCGGCGCCGATGATCTGGTGGGACGACGAGTTCTGCGAGGACCTGGCCGCCCGCGGCTTCCGCGTCGTCCGCTTCGACAACCGGGACGTCGGCCGGTCGTCACGGATGGCCGGGCGCGCGAACCTGCCACGCGCCTACCTGCTGCGTTCCGCGCCGTACACGATCGCCGACCTGGCCGACGACGCCGCCGGACTGCTCGACGCGCTCGGCATCGGGCAAGCGCACGTGGCCGGTGCGTCGATGGGCGGCATGATCGCGCAAACGCTCGCCATCCGGCGGCCGGAGCGAGTGCTGTCGCTGACGTCGATCATGTCCACCACCGGCAACAGGCTCGTGGGCCGCCCAAGCCTGCGCGCCGCGACGATGATGCTGGCCACGCAGCCGCGCACGCGCGAGGAGTACGTCGCGTTGCTGCTGAAGACGTTCCGGCTGATCGGATCGCCGGGCTACCCCTTCGACGAGAACCGGATGCGCAACCGCGCAGAACGAACCTTCGACCGCGGCGTCCATCCCGGCGGCGCCATCCGCCAACTGGCCGCCATCGTCTCAACCCACGACCGCACCCCAGCACTACGCCGCCTCACCGTCCCGTCCCTCGTAGTGCACGGCGCGCGCGACCCTCTGGTCCACGTCTCCGGCGGCCGCGCCACGGCCCGCGCCCTACACGCCGACCTGGACGTCATCCCAGGCATGGGCCACGACCTCCCCCGCGAAGCCTGGCCCCGCGTCATCAACGGCATCACCCGCATCGCCGACCGGGCCACCACCAAGCCCTGAACCGGTCACCAGTCACCGACTCACCGGCTCACCGCGCGAACGCCCCCGCCGAACACTGAACCATCCGACAAGTACCACCCCGGCCCATCGGCTCACCGCGCGAGCGCCTCCGCCGAACGCCGGCCCACCCGACTGGCGCCGTCCCGGGCACCGGGCAAGTTTCGCCGCCGGACGCTGGGCCACCCGACAAACACCACTGGGCCACCAAGCCACCGGGCCCATCGGACGCCGAGCCACCGAGCCACCGAGCCACCGAGCCACCGAGCCACCGAGCCAGCATTACTGCCGGGCGCCGAGCCACCCGACAAGCGCCCCGGGCTGCCAAGCGACCAGGCAAGCGGGTGCGCGGCACAGCCGGGCACCGAGCACCGAGTGCCGACCGGCGCCGAGGTCATCCGGCGAGTGTCACCGAGCCCAAATGGGAAAAGTGGGCCGCCACTCGGGAGCCCCGGCGCAGGTCCACCGCGTCGGTGAGGCCGCCCGTCAGCACCAGCCAGCCGGGTTCGAGGGCGAGACCGCGGGCGCCCAGCGCGTTCGCCGCGAGCGCGAGTGCTTCGGCGGGATGGCCCTGGACGGCGGCGCCCGTCGCGGTGTCGACGATCTGGCCGTCGACCTCCAGTAGCGCGGCCTCCAGCGAAAGGTCCATTGAGGACGGTGGCAGGCCGACCGGACCAAGGCAGAATGCCGCGGACGAACCGTTGTCCGCCACCACGTCCGGCAGCGTGAACCGGTAATCAGTGAAACGGCTGTCGATGATCTCGATTCCGCCGTAGACGTGGGAGACCGCGGCCAGCGCCGTCGCCGCCGTCACGCCAGGCCCCGCGAGGCGCCGGTCCAGCACGAAGACCAGCTCCGGCTCCGCGCGCGGGTGGATCAGCCTCGGGACGGGCTGGCCGGCGGGCAGCACCATCGCGTCGGTCAGCCAGCCCAGCAAGGGCGAGCTGATGCCCATGCGCTGCTGCTTCGCACGAGAGGTCAGGCCGAGCTTCACGCCCACCAGCGTTTCGCCGCGCTCTCGGCGCAGGCGCAGGGCCTCGTCCTGGATGGCGTACGCCGTCGCGACGTCCAGTTCTGGCCAGGACTCGGTCAACGGCGCGCGCGCCTCCGTCGCGGCGAGCAGCTCCGCGGCCGCCTCGCGGATGCCGAGACTCATGCGTCCTCCCCGGAAAACACGGCAGTCACGCTGCCAAGGCCGGCCATCGTCGCGACGACCGTGTCGCCGGGGCGCACGGGATGCGCCCGGGTCATCGAGCCCGGCAGCACCACGTGCCCCGGCTCGAGGGTCACGCCGAGCGGGCCGACGGTGTTGGCCAGCCAGACGAGCGCGTTGATCGGCGAGCCCAGCACCGCGCCGCCCGCGCCGGTCGCGACCAGTTCGCCGTTCACGTGCAGGGTGCAGCCAGCCAGCCGGAGGTCGACGTCGCCGAGCACGGTCGGACGGCTGCCGAGCACCACGCCGCCCGACGAAGCGTTGTCGGCGATCGTGTCGACGAGCGCGATGCGCCAATCCTTGATGCGCGAGTCGACGATCTCCAGTGACGGCAGCACGAAGTCCACCGCGCGCACGGCGTCGGCGACCGTGACCCCGGGCCCGCGCAGCGGCGCGCCGAGCACAAACGCCACCTCCGGCTCGATCCGCGGCTGCAGGAACTTCGTGGTCGGGATCGGCTGGTGCTCGAGGTGGAACATCGACCCGGTCAGGTGCCCGTAGTCGGGCTGGTCGACGCCCATCTGCCGCTGCATCGCGGCGGAGGCGAGGCCCACCTTGTGCCCACGAACCGGGTCGCCGGCGCCGGCCCAACGGCGCACCAGCTCCTGCTGGATCCGGTAGGCGTCCTCGGTGGTCGCGCCCGGGAAGGCCTCGACGAGGGGATCGATCGGCTCGCGCGTCTCGTGCGCGCGTTCCAGCCGGGCGACGGCTTCCTGCAGTTCGCTGGCGTCCATGGGCTCCTTCCGACGCGACGAACTCTGCCGCGCCGGCCCCGCGCGGACAACACCCCCGTTCCACTGGACGGGACAACCAGTTCTCTCGCTCGACAACCTCTTGCACGCAAGAGATTATCGGCGTACCGTTTCGGAACACAGGCCCCAGAGAGGACGTGACCCCGATGGCACCCACCGAGTCCGAAGTCGCGAAGCTCGCCGAAGTCCGCGACCGGTTGCGGGACAAGCACCTTCACCCCGTCGCCGAGCGACCGGCCACCAGCGGCCGCGGCATCCACCACACCGCGCTGATCTCCAGCGACGTCGAGCGGACCATCGCGTTCTACCAGGACATCCTCGGCTTCCCGCTCACCGAGCTGTTCGAGAACCGCGACTACCCGGGGTCCAGCCACTTCTTCTTCGACGTCGGCAACGGCAACGCCCTCGCCTTCTTCGACCTGCCGGGCCTCGACCTCGGCCCGTACGCGGAGGTCCTCGGCGGGCTGCACCACCTCGCGCTGTCCGTGCCGCCCGAGCACTGGGCCGAGCTGCGCGGCCGGCTCGACGACGCGGGCGTCGCCTACCAGCTGGAAAGCAAGACGTCGATCTACTTCCCCGACCCGGACGGCGCCCGCATCGAGCTGATCGCCGACGACCTCGGGGAGATGTACGGCTCGAAGATCGGCTGAAGCCGTGGTCGGCGCGGCCTTCCTCCCTTACCCTGTGGCGCGAGAAGAGGGAGAGCCATGTCCGATTGGTCTTCATCCCGGGCGAAGGCGCGAGTGGACCACCGCGAGCACCTGGACGAGCTGGTCGCCCGCATCCGCTTCGAGGTGCGGCTGCACCTGAACGAGCCCGCCGCCCTGAGCGCGTACGACGACCTCACCGACGTCTTCACCACCGGCCACGGCGAGTGCGCGGCCCTGCTCAGCCACCGGCGGGTGCTGCCGTGGTGGGAGCGGCGGCTGCTCGCCCGCTTCGCCCGCCGCCTGCACGGGCGCGTCATCGTGGGCAGCGTCGCCGACGTGCCGGCCGGCGCGGCGGCCGAGGCCGTACGCGGGTTCCGCACCGAGATCGCCCGCCTCGCCCCGGATTCCGGCGACACGGGCGCCCGCTACGACCTGCAGGGCCGCGGTCTCGCCACGGTGTTCCGCCTCGCCCTCGGCGCCGGCGGCGAGGTGTGGCCGGACCGGCACGACGTCGCCACCACCTCGGCCCGCAACATCCTGACCTGCACGGGCGCGTTCCTGCGGCGCAAGCCCTGGCACCTCGTCTGGCCGGTGTACCGGGTCCGCGGGCTGCGGCTGTGGAAGCTCTGACCCGCCCGCGGAATCCCCGTCCCGCCGGGAGCGTTCCACCGGTATGAACCCCGAAGAGATCCTCGCGAGCGCGAAGACGATCGCGGTCGTGGGCCTGAGCCGCGACCCGGCGAAGGCGGCGCACGGGGTGCCGGCGACCCTGCAGGCACACGGCTTCCGCATCATCCCCGTCCACCCATCGGCGACGGAATTGCTCGGCGAGAAGGTCTACCGGTCCTTGAAGGACATCCCGGAGCCGGTGGACCTCGTCGACGTCTTCCGCCCGTCCTCCGAGGCCGCTGGCATCGCGGCGGACGCCGTGGCAATCGGCGCGAAGGCACTGTGGCTGCAGCAGGGCATCGTTTCCGCCGAGGCACGCCGCATCGCCGAGGACGCCGGCCTCGAGTACGTCGAGGACCGCTGCACCGCCGTGGTCCGGGCTGTCGCGGGGATCTCGAAGAACTGAACCCGCTCCGGGTGACGGTCGATGCTGCTTCGTGAACCGACCTGCATCCGCGCGCGGCCCGGCGTCTCATCACACGCCCGCTTCGCACCACGCCGCGCCGCCCGGCGTCGCGCTACGCACCGCACTCGTTCCGGTCCGCACCAGGCCCGCGCCGCCGCCAGGTCGTGTTCAGTCTGCATCAGGCCTGCGCTGCCAGGTCATTTCCGTGTCGTGGCTGGGCGCTACGCCGTTCACCGCAGGCGCCACGCTCGCGCCGCAGGCAGGCGGCCGCGGTCAGGTCACGAGCCGATAGCCCACCCCCCGGACCGTCTCGATGGTGTGTGTGCCGAACGGTGCGTCGATCTTGCGCCGCAGATAGCCCACGTAGACCTCCACCACGTTCTCGTCGCCTTCGTAGTGCGCGTCCCAGACGTGGCCGAGGATTTCGTTCTTGGTCAGCGCCGCGCCCTGGCGCCGCAGCAGGAACTCCAGCAGGCCGAACTCGCGCGCGGTCAGTTCGATCCGCTTCTCTCCTCTGTGGACGGTCCGGGCCGCCGGGTCGAGCCGGAGGTCTGCGGCTTCGAGCACGGCGGGACGGGCCGGCGCGCCGCGGCGGAGCAATGCGCGCAGGCGGGCGACGAGCACGACGAACGAGAACGGCTTGGACAGGTAGTCGTCGGCCCCGAGGTCGAACGCGTCGGCCTCGTCGTACTCGCCGTCCTTGGCGGTGAGCATCAGCACCGGCGTCCAGTTCTGCGCCGCGCGAAGGCGTTTGAGCACCTCGTACCCGGACAGCTCGGGCAGCATGATGTCCAGCACCACGGCGTCGTAGTCGTGCTCGGTGGCCGACCACAGCCCGTCCGGTCCCGTGTGCGCGACGGACACGGTGAAGCCCTCCGCGACGAGGCCGCGGCGCAGGGTCTCCGCGAGTTCGCGTTCGTCCTCGACGATCAACAACCGCATGGTCAGTCCTCCTCCGACAGATCGAACCGGGGCAACTCGATGCGGAAGTGCGCGCCGGGGTAACGGGGGTCGTGGACGTCGGCGTAACGCGCGTGGCCGCCGTGGCGCGCGGCGATGCCGGCGACGATCGGCAGCCCGAGGCCGGTGCCGCCGTGCCCGCGTTGCCGCGACGCGTCCAGGCGGACGAAACGCTCGAAAATCCGTTCGCGGTCCGCTTCGGCGACGCCGGGCCCGTCGTCGCTGACCTCGACCACGACGCTGTCGCCGTGCACCGAGCTGGCGACGCGGATCCGTTCACGGGCGTGGCCGCGGGCGTTGTCCACAAGGTTGCGCACGGCCCGGCGCAGCTGCGCCTCGCTCCCGTGCACCTTCGCGGGACCGGCCCGCACCTCGATCTCGACCGGCCCTTCCGCGCGCACACGCTCGGCCTCGGCGCGGACGATGTCGTCGAGGTCCACTTCGGTGCGCGACGGGCGGTCGGTGGTGTCGTCGGTGCGGGCGAGTACCAGCAGGTCGTCGACGAGTTCACGCAGCCGCGCGGTCTCGCGGGTGATCACCGGGACCAGTTCGCCGGTGGTCTCGGGGTGCTGGGTCGAGACGTCGAGCGCGGTGCTGATGGTCGAGAGCGGGGAGCGCAGTTCGTGGCTGGCGTCGGCGACGAACCGGCGTTGCGCGGCCTGCGCGGACGCGAGGCGGCCCAGCATCCCGTTGAGCGTCACGGCCAGGCGGTGCACCTCGTCCCCGCCGGGTGGCAGTGGCACGCGCGAGGCGAGGTCGCGGGTGGAGATCTCGGCGACGGTGCGGCGCATCTGCTCGACCGGCCGCAGCGCCGAGCCGACCGCGCGGTACACCGCGAACCCCGCGATGCCCAGCAGTGGCAAGGAAATCAGCGCGAGCAGCAGGGTCAGCCGGGTGGACGCCTCGGTGACGGGTTCCAGCGACCGCGCCGAAATGACCGTGAACGGCCCGCCCGGCCCACTCACTTTCTGCGAGACGACGCGGTATTCACTGCCGTCGCCGTTGAGCCCGAGCGGCAAGGTCTCGACGGTCTCGTGCCCCAGCACCGGCCGCGCCGTGGTGAGCGGCGGCTGCCCGGTGATGGCGGGGTCGCTGGCGATGGGCGTGCTGCGTGCGTCGAGCACCTGCGTGACGGCTTCGGTGTCGCCGGTGCTGGCGACGTCGCTGGCGGACAGGTCCCGCGTCCCTTCCCGGATGAGCTGGATCGCCACCTGACGGCCCGTGCTGCGCGCACTCTCGGTGACGCTGCGGTCGAGCGACTCCTCGAGCAGCAGCACCACCACGACGCACGCGGTCGCGATGGCGAGCGCCAGCGCCACCACGGCAACCGCGGTGGTGCGCATCCGAACGCCGGTAGCGGCGATGACCTTCACATACGCAGCGTAACGGTCCCAGCCGGTCGCATCGGCGGGCAGCGGCTCAGTCATCCACATCCGGGCACCCCTGTGGACAACTCCGGCTGAACCCGCTTTCCGTCGGGGGGCGGCGGTAGGCTGGGTTGGGGACGCCCCCCAGGGCCGGGTGGGGGCTGTGCTGGGTCAAGTGTGGGCTGCGCTGGGCCGAGCGAGAAGTGTGGCGGGCAGGGTGGGTGTTGGTGAAGCTGCTCGGGTTTGTGCCGTCTCGGTGCTGGTCGGTGGGTTGGATCGGGCCGCCGCGTTCGGTGTGGTTGGCGGGTGTGGCGCGAGCCGTCGACGGCAGCCGCACAGGTTCTGCTGGCAGTCGCACTGGCATCGTTGTCAGTCGCGCCAAAGCCAAAGCCAAAGCCGCCGCCGCTGCCGACATCGCTGACAGACAGCCCTAAGACCGCCATCGCCGTCACTGCCGACAAGCCCACAGGAGCCGTCGCTGCCGACAGCGCCAAGGCCGCCGTCGTCGACTGCGCCGTCATCGGATTCGGCGGGGCAAAGCGGCCAGGCGCTCCGACCGAAGGAGGTCGACCTCCGACACGTCCAAGCGCGGCAGGTCCTTGCCAAGGACCCAGGAAAGCAGGAGATCCGCCAGCGCCGGGTTTCGGGCCAAAGCTGGGCCGTGGAGATAAGTGCCCACGACGTGGCCGGTGACCGCGCCCTCCGTGCCGTCGCCGTTGCCTGTGCCGCGCACGACCCGGCCCAGCGGAACGCTGCCCTCGCCCAGGGTGCTGGCGCCCTGGTGGTTCTCGAAACCGGTCAGGGGCGCGTCGACCAGTTCGCCGACCGCCGCGAGTTCGGCGACGGCGCGGCGGGGGGCCGGGGCCGTGACGACGTCCAGGAGGCCCACGCCGGGGTGGTCGGCGCCGTCGAAGCCGCGGAAGCTGGTGCCCAGGATCTGCAGGCCGGCGCACACGCCGAAGACCGTCGCCCCCGCCTCCGCGGCGCGCGTCAGGCCGGGCGAGGCCAGCAGGCGGCGCGCGGCCAGCACCTGCGCCGTGTCCTCCCCGCCGCCGAGCAGATAGACGTCCAATGTGGACGGAACGGCACTGCCCAGCGCCACGGGCACGACCTCCGCCTCGTGGCCGCGCCACTGCAATCGCTTGCACAGCACCTGAGCGTTACCGGAATCCCCATAGGTGCCAAGGACCTCGGGCAGCAGCAGTCCGATCCGGACGGTCGACTCAGCCACTCGGGAGCCGGTCCACCAGGTCGCGGAAAGCGGTGTAGTTCGCGACGATCTCGACGCCGCCGGGCGGCAGGGAATCGATGGCGCGCACCGGGTCCGCCGCGGTCCAGTGCGCCACCTCCGCGTAACACAGCCGCACGGCGAGGTCCGCCGAGCGCTCGCCGGCCACCACGACCTGACGGCCGCGCAACCGCTCGAAATGCACGTCCCACAGCCAGGACAGGTCCCGCCCGTCGGCCTCCTGCGCGTTGACCGCGACGACGACCGGGGTGTCCTCGTCCAGCACCCGCAGCGTCTCCGCCCAGCCGGCCGGGTTCTTGGCCAGCATGAGCCGCACCGAATGGCGCGTACGGCGCACGGTCCGGTACCGGCCGCCGATGTCGGTGATCGTGCGCAGCCGCGCCGCGGCCGTGTGCGGCGGGACGCCCACGCAGTGCGCGGCCGCCAGCGCGAGCGCCGCGTTGGCCCGGTTCGCCTCGCCGGGCAGCCGCAGGTCCAGGTCGACGTCCCGGCCGCCGGGCGTCGTCACCAGCTCGCCCTCCAGCACCCACGACGGCTGCGGGCGCGCGAAACCGCACTCGCAGTTCCAGGTCGCCGCGGCGTGCGTCACCGCGCTGCCACAGCGCGGGCACGTCGTCGCGTCGCCGGACCAGCGGCGGCCGGTGCCCACCCACACCGGGCGCGCGGCGGCCGCCGCGGCCGACGTCACGAGCACGTCGTCACAGTTCGCGACGACCGCCGTCCGCGGCAGCAACGCGATCGCCGCCCGCAGATCACGTTCGATGCCACGGACTTCGCCGACGCGGTCGAGCTGGTCACGGCTCAGGTTCAGCAGCACGAGCACCGCGGGCCGCACCTGCGCGGCCACCCACGGCACGTACGCCTCGTCGACCTCCAGCACCGCATAAGGCGCGTCCGGCCGCGCGGCCAGCGCCGCGACCACGCCGTCCGGCATGTTCGCGCCGTCGCTGTTCGACGCGACGTCGGCGAGCGCTTCGAGCGCACGGGTGATCATCAACGCCGTGGTCGTCTTGCCGTTGGTGCCGGTGACGAGCACGACGGTGCGTTCACGGCCGAGCCGGTGCAGCACGTCCGGATCGAGCTTCAACGTCACTCGCCCACCGATCACACCACCCTGGCCGAGGCCGGTGGCGCGGGAGAGCCGTGCGGTCAGCCGCCCGGTGGCGACGGACATGCGGGTACGCAAGTGGGTGGAGGGCATCAGAGCCCGACAATGACCCGCGGGCGTTGTGATTTCCCTGAGAGCGTGACTCCAGTCTCAGCGCCGAGAGTCTACTCAGGGTTTGTTAGTTGTCCTAACGATCGGAGGTTGAACCATTCAGGGCAACTCTCGTCGCAGCGCAAGAGAGGAATGTGAAAGATCTTCCGCCCATACATCGGAGGTGTTAACGTCCAACCCCGCTTAGCGGAAACACGTACCGCTGAACGGGAAAACGACCTGGTGGAGGCCGACGTGGACACGGAACGCGGGCTGGAGCAGAGCGGCACCCTGGAGCGCGGGCTCGCGGTGCTCGAGCACGTCGGGCAGCACCAGGAGATTTCCACCAACGCGATCGCACGGCAACTGGGTCTTTCCCGCAGCGCCGCGTACCGCATCGTCGGGACCCTGAAGAAGCTCGAATACCTCGAGGCCGACAGCGTCACCGGGCGCGTGCGGCTCGGCACCCGGCTGGTCGAGCTGGGCGCCCGCGCGATGGCCGCGACGGACCTGCACCGCTGCGCGCCCCGGTACCTCGCGTCGCTGGCCGAGCGCTCCGGTGAGACGACCTACCTCGCGGTGCCGGACAACGACGCCATGGTCTACGTGGCCACGGAACGCAGCGCCAGCGCCGTCACGCTCGCCTGCCGGCTGGGCACCCGGCGGCCGCAGCACGCGACGTCGCTGGGCAAGGCCTGGCTCGCCGCGCTGCCCGAGCCCGACCGGCTCGAGCGCATCCGCCGGATGAAGCTGGACAGCCTGACGCTCAAGACGATCATCGACCCCGCCCGCCTGCTGGACGACCTCGCGAAGACGAGCCGCCGCGGCTGGGCGATCGACGACGTCGAGAACGAGCCCGACGTCGGCTGCGTCGCCGCCGCCGTGCGCGACCACTCCGGCCGGCCGATCGCCGCCATCAGCGTCGCGGGCCCGGCCCAACGAGTCCTGCGACGCGTCGAGGAACTCGGCGCGACCGTCGCCGGCACAGCCGCGGCGCTGTCGCTACGGCTCGGTTACGTCCGCGGCCGCTAGACACTTTTCGGCGAAGGATCGGCAAAGGAGCTGACCCGTGACCTGGATCCAGGACTACCAACCGGCGGGCGCGCTGTGGTTCTCCGCGCTGCTGGCCGCACTCCCGATCATCGTGCTGCTGGTCTCGCTGGGCGTGGTCAAGCTGTCCGCGCACCTCTCGGCGGCGCTGGCGCTCGTCACCGCGCTGCTGGTCGCGCTGCTGCTGTACCGGATGCCGGCCGGGCTCGCGTTCGACTCGGCGGCCATGGGCGTGCTGTTCGGCGTGTGGTCGGTCGCCTGGATCGCGTTCCACGCCGTGTACTTCCACAACGTCACGGTCACCACCGGCCGGTTCACCCACATCAAGCGGGTGCTCGCGGGCTTCAGCGAGGACCGGCGGCTGCAGGCGCTGCTGATCGCGTTCAGCTTCGGCGCGCTGCTGGAAGGCGTCGCGGGCGGCGGCTCGCCGATCGCGATCACGGCCGCGATGATGGCCGCGCTCGGCTTCCCGCCGGTGAAGGCCGTGGTGCTGGCGCTGCTCGCGAACACCGCGCCGGTGGCGTTCGGCGGGCTCGGCAACCCGCTGATCGTGCTCGGCCGGATCACCGCGCCGATCATGCACCTCAAGCCGGAGGAGGCGACCGCGGCGTTCTCGTCGATGGTCGGGCGCCAGGTGCCGTTCCTGGCCGTGATCATCCCCGCGTTCCTCGTCCTGGTGCTGGCCGGCTGGAAGAAGATGCTGGAAGTCTGGCCCGCCGTCGTGACGGCCGGGCTCGCGTTCGCGCTGATGCAGTTCGTGGCGTCGAACTACATCAGCGCCAGCCTCGTGGACGTGCTCGCCGCGCTCACCGCGCTGGCCGCGCTGTGGGTCCTCACGCGGTTCTGGCAGCCGAAAACCGTGTGGCGCTTCGACGGCGAGGAACCGGTGAAGGCGACCGGCGAAGCGGAAAAGTCCGAACGCGGCGCGCTCTACGCGTGGACGCCGTACATCATCCTGATCGTGGCGATCTTCGCCTCGCGCGTCGGCACGATCTTCACGCACCTGCCGGCCTGGCTGGACCTGACGAAGCTGCTGCACCGCGCCGACTGGGTGTTCGCCTGGCCGGGCCTGCACAACCACGTGATCCAGCACGCGCCGATCACGCCCAAGGACACGCCGTACGCGGCGACGTTCACCGTCGACTTCCTGTTCTCACCCGGCACCGTGGCCCTGATCGCGGCGGTGATCGCCGGATTCGTGCTGGGCGCGAAGCCGAAGCAGCTCCTCAGCGCGTATCGCGCCACGCTGTACCAGATGCGCTGGGCCCTGGCGACGATCTTCATGATCCTGGCGATCGCGTTCGTGATGAACTACTCCGGCGCGACGCAGACGCTCGGCCTCGCGCTCGCCACCACCGGCGCCGTCTTCCCGCTGTTCTCCGCTTACATCGGCTGGCTCGGCGTGTTCCTCACCGGTTCGGACGCCTCGACCAACAGCCTGTTCGGCCCCATGCAGGTGATCTCCGCGCAGCAGCTGCACCTGAACCCGGTGCTGGCCGGCGCGACGAACACCTCCGGCGGGGTGATGGGGAAGATGATCTCGCCGCAGAACCTGTCCATCGGCGCGACCGCGATCGGGCAGAGCGGCAAGGAGGGATCCCTGCTGCGGCAGACGTTCCTGTGGTCGATCGCGCTCACCGCCGTGGTCGGCGTGATCTCGCTGCTGCAGGCGACCGTGCTGGAGTTCATGATCCCCTGACGCGGTCCAGGAAGGCCAGCACACGCTCGGTGAGCAGCGCGGCCGCGGACCCGTCGTAGTCGGGCAGGCTCCGGTCGGCGAACAGGTGCCGGTCGCCGGGGTAGAGGAAAAGCTCGGCGTCCGCGACGTCCGCCAGGAGCTCGCGAGCCGCGTCGAGGTCACCGCCCTCGACGAAAAGCGCGTCCGCGTCCATGCCGTGGACCTGCACCGGCACGCTCGACGGCCAGGGCCCGCCGAACTCCGCGGCCGGGACGCACGCGTGGAACAGCAGCGCGCCCACCGCGCCGGGACGGGTCTGGGCCAGCATTTGCGCGGGCATCGCGCCGAGCGAGAACCCGGCGTAGACCAGCTCGCCCGGCAGGTCCGAGACGGCCTGCTTCCCGCGTTCGCGGAACGTCCCGAACCCGATCTCCTTCGCGTAGGCCAGTCCTTCGTCGAACGTCTCGAAGACGTGGCCGTCGTAGAGGTCCGGGGCGTGCACGGTGTGACCGGCCTTTTCCAGCGCCTCGGCGAACTCGCGGACGCCGGGCGTCAGCCCGTGCAGGTGGTGGAACAGAGCGACTTCGGCCATCATTTCTCCCAGTTTTCAGCAGGACGCCGCGCGGTCCAGCAGCAGAGTGCGTTCCCGCGCGTTGCCGGTGAGCCCGGCGGCACGTTCGAATTCAGCCTTGGCCTCGGCGGGGCGGCCCAGCTTCACCAGCAAGTCGCCACGCACGCTGGGCAGCAGATGGTAGGCCTTCAACGCCGGCTCGTCGAGCAGCCGGTCGACGAGGTCGAGCCCGGCGGCGGGCCCGGATGCCATCGACACGGCGACGGCCCGGTTCAGCTCGACCACCGGCGACGGCGTGATCTGGGCCAGACCTGCATACAGCGCGGCGATCCGGGCCCAGTCCGTCTCGTCCGGAGTCCGGGCGCGCGCGTGGCAGGCGGCGATCGCGGCCTGCGCCGAGTACGGGCCGTACGAGCCGCCGGCCAGCTCTTCCGAGCGAGCCAGCGCCGCGAGGCCGCGGCGGATGAGCAGCTGGTCCCAGCGCCCGCGGTCCTGCTCCATCAGCAGCACCGGCTCGCCGTTCGGCCCGGTGCGCGCGGCCGAGCGCGACGCCTGGATCTCCAGCAGCGCGACCAGCCCGTGCACCTCCGGCTCGGCCGGCATCAGCCCGGCGAGCACCCGGCCGAGGCGCAGCGCGTCCTCGCACAGCGCCGGGCGCATCCAGTCGTCGCCGCGAGTGGCGGAGTAGCCCTCGTTGAAAACCAGGTAGATCACTTCCAGCACCGACGAAAGCCGCGCGACGCGCTCTTCGCCCACCGGCACCTCGAACGGGACCTTCGCGTCCGCCAACGACTTCTTCGCGCGCACGATCCGCTGCGCGATCGTCGACTCCTTCACCAGGAACGCGCGCGCGATCTCGTCCGTGGTCAGCCCGCCGAGCATCCGGAGGGTGAGGGCCACGCGCGCCGGCGTGGACAGCACGGGGTGGCAGGCCGTGAACACCAGGCGCAGCAGGTCGTCCTCGATGTGCTCCTCGTCGAGCACCGCGTCGAAGTCCGGCAGCACGCCTTCGCCGACGCGCTGTTCGCGGCCCAGCTCGTCGAGCTTGCGGCCGAGATTCTCGTTGCGCCGGAAGTGGTCGATCGCGCGCCGTTTCGCCGTGGTCGTCAGCCACGCGCCGGGGTTGCGCGGCACGCCGGTCTCCGGCCACTGCTCCAGCGCGGCGACCAGCGCGTCCTGCGCCAGCTCCTCGGCGAGCCCGACGTCACGCACCATCCGCGCGAGCCCCGCGATGACGCGCGCGGACTCGATCCGCCACACCGCCTCGACGGCGCCGCGCGTCCCCTGCGTTTCCACGGGCCCATCACACAGGGCGGCCCGCCCGAGGGCAACCCTCGGGCGGGCGCGCCGTCACCCGATCTCGGCGAGCGGGCGGATCTCCACGGTCCCCGGCTGCCGGTCGGGATTCGGGGCGCGTTTCATCAGCTCGACGATCTCCTCGAGCGACTCCCCCTGGAGGATCCAGAGACCGGCGACCAGCTCCTTCGTCTCCGCGAACGGCCCGTCGACCACCTCGGCCTCACCCTCGCCGGAGAACCAGAGCCGCGCGCCCTGCGAACTCGGCGTCAGGCCCTCGGCCTGCAGGAGGTGGCCCGACGCGGCCAGCTCGTCGTTGAACTTGCCCATCTCCGTGATCAGCTCCGCACTCGGGAGCTGGCCGGCTTCGCTCTGCTCGTTGGCCTTCACCATCACCATGAACCGCATCAGTTCTGCGCACTCTCCGCCCGCAGCTTCTCCTCGGCCTCACGCAGCTCGGGGGTCATGTTGTCGCCGAAGTCCTCGGCTTCGGCGATGCGCCGGATCTCGATCTCGTGGTGGGCGCCGTCGGTGTTCGGCACGCGCTTGACCCACTCGATGACCTCCTCCTTCGAGCGCACCTGCAGGATCCAGAAGCCGGCGATCAGCTCCTTGGTCTCCGCGAACGGCCCGTCGACCACCTTGGGCTCGGCCGTGCCCCCGAACTTGACGCGCGCGCCCTCGGCGCTGGACGTGAGCCCCTCGCCGGCCAGCATGACGCCGGCGCGGACCAGCTCCTCGTTGAACTTGCCCATCTCCGTGAGCAGCTCGGTGCTCGGGATCTGGCCGGCTTCGCTCTCTTCACTGGCCTTCATGATCACCATGAACCGCATTGGAAGATCCTCTCTCTCGGCTTGCTTTCAAGTACGCGTCGATCGGCGGGCCCCCGGATCGACAACGCGGCCGAACTTTTTTCCCGAAGCCGAAACTAGCAGGTCAGACGGCTGCACGAGGGGCGGAACGGGCGTGGGAGAATTCCCGCTCGTGGCGCTACTCCCCGACGACCTCCGCTCGTCCCTCGACGGCGAACTGGGCCGGTTCCCCGAATCACGGCTCGCTCAGGCGGTCGACAAACTCAGCACGCGCTACCGGCAGGGCGACGCCGCGACGTCGCCGATCCTGTCCTCAGAGATCGACGTCGCCGCGTACGCCGGCTATCGCATGCCGGCCACGTACGCGGCTGTCGCCGCAGCGTTCGGCGAAGCAGCGGCCGCCGCTCCGGGCTTCGCGCCGCGGACGCAGGTCGACATCGGCGGCGGCACGGGCGCGGCGGTGTGGGCGGCGGCCCAGGTGTGGCCGTCGCTGGAGAAGTGCACGGTGATCGAACAGGTCGCCGGGGCGCTCACGCTGGGCCGGAAGCTCGCGTCGACGGCCGTCTCGCCCACCGTCCGGGGCACGACCTGGGTACGGGGGCTCGTGGACACGGCCGCTGCTGCGCCTTCGGCTGACCTGGTGACGATGTCGTACGTGCTGGGCGAGCTGCCCGAACCCGGCCGCGACGACGTCGTCCGCTGGCTCGCCGCGAAGGCCGGCACCGTGGCGCTGATCGAGCCGGGCACCCCCGCGGGCTTCGCGCGGATCCGCGCGGCGCGGGATGTGCTGCGCGGCATGGACCGTCACGTCGTGGCGCCGTGCCCGCACGACGGCGAGTGCCCGATCCGCCCAGGCGAGGACTGGTGCCACTTCGCCGCGCGGCTGCCGCGTTCCGGCATTCACCGGCGGATCAAGGCGGGCACGCTGGGCTTCGAGGACGAGAAGTTCTCGTACGTCGTCGCGTCGGCCGAGCCGGCGGACCGCCCGGACGCGCGGATCCTGCGGCACCCGCGCAAGCACAAGGGCTGGGTGCAGCTCGACCTGTGCACAGTGGACGGCCTCACCCCCGGCGTCACGGTGTCCAAACGGCACGGCCCCCGCTACCGCGCCGCCCGCGACGCCGAGTGGGGCGATGCTTTGAGCGTGGAGGAGTAGGGCGGTGAGCGGGCCGCACTCCCCCGCCCTCCTCGGGGGGCGTCCCATGCCCAGTCTACCGGCGGGGCCCGACGGGACCGGCGAAAAGCGGGCCCGGAGCCCAAGCTGTCCACAACGGAGGACGGCTGTGGACAACACCGGCTGAAACGCGCGCCGCGACCCGTGTCCGGATGACCGCGGCGGCTCCGACCACCCCGTGAATCACCGGATCACGGAGAGGACACCGCAGTGATGGACTTCCAGAGCCAGTGCGCCGCCATCGTCGCCCAGACCGAGTTGCTGCAGGCCACCGTCGACGGGGCGGACCCGGCCACACCGATCGCCGCGTGCCCGGACTGGACGCTGGGGCAGCTGCTCAACCACGTCGGCGCCGGCCACCGCTGGGCGGAGGAGACCGTCCGCACCCGCGCGGACCAGATGCTCCCCGACCAGGAATTGCGGCACCCCGCCTCGACCCCGCGGCAGGCCTCCTGGCTGCCCGACGGCGCCCGCGAGCTGGCCGACGCTCTGCGCACAGCCGGGCCCGAAGCCCGCCTGGTCACCCCGGTCCCCGCGGGACCGCCCCGCGCCGCCTTCTACGCCCGGCGCTTCATGAACGAGACGGCGCTGCACCGCGCGGACGCCACCCTGGCCGTCGGCGCCGAGTTCACCCTCGACCACGACGTCGCGGTGGACGCCATGGAGGAATGGCTGGAACTCGGCTCGCTGCCCGTCATGCTCGACTACTTCCCCGAGCGCCGCGCCCTGCTCGGCGAGGGCCGCACCGTCCACCTGTCACCGGCCGACTCACCAACCGGCTCAACGGCCGACGACGGCAAGAGCGAGGGCTGGACCATCGACCTCACCGGCGACCTCCTCGCCTGGCACCACGGCACCCCCACCAAACCCACCGTCACCATCGAAGCCCCCGTCACGGACCTCCTCCTGGTCATCTACGGCCGCCAGCCCGCCAAAACCGCGAAGCTCACCGGCGACACCGGCTTCCTGGACCACTACCTCTCCCAGGTGAGTTTCGGCTGACCTCGTACCCATGGCCGACCCGGTTTCGGTCCCACGCAGGAGGCAGCCGGGCGGCGGACCGGGCACGATCGACACCATGACCACGCCCGGAACCGCATGATCGGCCCCATCCCCTGGACCGGCCGCCGCGGTCCGCTCTTCGCCGAGTCGATCGCGCTCGGCGTCCTGGTCGTGCTCGACTCCGTCCTGTTCTTCCGCTCCGGGCCGGCGGAGGGCGGCCTGGCCGGGATCGCCATGGTGTTCGTCCCCGGTGTGGCCCCCGTGGTCGCCGTGCTGGCCGTGCTGCGCCGCCGGTTCCCGGAGCAGACCGCGACGGTCGCCACGGCGGTCTCGGCGCTTTCCTTGCTGGGCACGGCGATCACCGCGGTGATCGCCGCGCTCGACCAGCGCCTCCCGCCCCAGCCCAGCGCGGCCGAGGCGCTGGCCATCGCGCTGGTCGTGGGCGCGTCCTGCCACCGGCTCGCGCCGAAACCGGCCTTCGGCCAAGCCGCGCTGGGTGGGGTGGCCACCGTGGCGGCCCCGATCCTCCGTTACGGCGCCGGCTCGCCCGAGGCCCTCTTCGCCGCGGCCGCCGCGCTGGCCTGGGGCGCCGCGCTGGCCGTCGGCCTGATCCTGCGCGACGCCGATGCCCGCGCCCGCGCCGACGTCGTCGAAGTCCGCACCGCCGAGCGCCTCCGCCTCGCCCGCGAGCTGCACGACCTGGTGGCCCACCAGATCACCGGAATCGTCGTGCGCGTCCAGGCCGCCCACCGCGTCACCGACCGCCAGGGTGGCGACACCACGGCGTTCGCCGAGATCGAAACGGCCGGCGCGGAGGCCCTGTCGTCGATGCGCCGGCTCGTCGGCACGCTCCGGACGGATGAGGAGAACCTGTTCACCCCACCGTCCGGACTCGCTTCGGCTGTGGACCGCGCGGTGCCCGACGACGGCAGCGTCCACCTCGACGTGCCCGACGGCCTCGCGGACCTGGCCGCCGCGCCCGAGGTGGTCACGACGGTGCACCGGCTGATCACCGAATCGCTCACGAACGTCCGGCGGCACGCGCCGCGCGCGACCGAAGTACGCGTGAGCGTGAGCCACGACCAGCGCAACGGCCTCACCGTCGAGGTGGTCAACGACGGCGCCGCCCGGCCTGCGCGCCCCGGCGGTTACGGCCTGATCGGCATGACCGAACGGGTCAGCGCCGTCGGCGGTACGGTTCAGGCCGGGCCGGAGGCCGGGCACCGCTGGCGCGTCGCCGCGCGGCTCCCGCTCGGACCCGCGTGACCCCGTCTTCGAGGAGCCCCCAGTGCCGGTTCGCGTCCTGATCGCCGACGACCAGGCGATGGTCCGGACCGGCTTCCGGCTGATCCTGGAGGGCGAGCCGGACATCGAGGTGGTCGGCGAGGCCGCCGACGGCCAGGACGCCGTGCGCCTCGCCCGCGAGCTGCGCCCGGACGTCACGCTGATGGACATCCGCATGCCGGGCATCGACGGGCTGCAGGCCACGAAGCTGCTGGCCGGGCCGGACGTCGTGGACCCGCTGCACGTTGTCATGGTCACCACGTTCGGCTTGGACGAGAACGTGCACGCAGCCCTTCGCGCCGGCGCGTGCGGCTTCCTGCTGAAGGACGCCGGCGCGACGCTGCTCATCGAGGCCGTGCACGCCGCTTCACATGGCGAAGCGCTGGTCTCACCCGCCATCACAACGCGGCTGCTGTCCCACTTCGTCGGCAACGCCCCGCGTCAACGGTCCGAACCGGACAGTCCGCTGACGCAACGCGAAGTGGACGTCGTCAAGGCCGTCGCGCGCGGTCAGACGAACGCCGAGATCTGCGACTCGCTGGTCGTCTCCCTCTCGACGGTCAAGACGCACCTCGCGGCGGCCCAGCGCAAACTAGGGGCGCGTAACCGCACCGAGATGGCCATCTGGGCGTGGGAGAGCGGCCTCGTCCGCTGACTCCGGCCCGGTTTCGGGCACCCGCGCCACTTTCACCACCACGGTCCCGGCGACCAGGTCGCCCAGCCGCTGGCGCCGGGGCGTGAACAGCATCAGCCCGATTCCCGCCAGGCCCCAGGCGAACCCGTCCACCAGCATGAGCACCGTCCGGATCACGAACGCCCGCAACGGGGGCTGCCCGCCCTCCAGCGTGACGACGCGGAGGCGGAGCCAGCGCATCGCCGGCGTCTGCCCTCCGTGGCGGTGCGGCCACCAGATCGCGAAGAACCAGAAGCCGGCGAAGTCCAGCACCATCATCGTGGCGAGGACGACCTTGAGGAAGCCGGCCAGCGCGGGCAGCCCCGCCGGCCGGAACAGCAGCACCACCAGCACCGCGAGCAGCAGCAGGGGGACGGCGACGATCAGCTGGTCCAGCAGGTATTGGACGATCCGCCGGCCCACCACGCCGGGCCCGGGCGCTGATGAAGGCCGGGAAGTGGTCATGGCCCCATCATCACCGCTGCCGCCGCCGGACGCGCGCCGGTCCTCGTACTCAGGGCCGATGAGGCAGCGAAAGTTCGTCCTCCGGGCTGATAGCCCGGCCGCGCGCGCCCACAAGACTCGAACCCGATCCGACCGACGGACGAAAGGAACTCCGGTGCGAATTTCCCGAGCAGGGCTCGTCGCGGTCACCGCGGCGGTCGTGGCGGCCGCGGTGCCCGCCGCGGCGTCCGCGGCCGGTGACCCGCTTGCGCCCTACACCGGCCAGCAGGTCACCTGGGGCAGTTGCGCGTTCAAGCCCGCCAACGGCGCGAAACCCGCGCAATGCGCCCAAATCACCGTCCCGCGGGACTGGGCGAACCCGGCCGCAGGCGTCGACCTCAAGGTGTCGATCAGCCGGGTCGCGGCCACGGGCGAACGCCAGGGCTCGCTGCTGGTGAACCCCGGCGGCCCCGGCGGGCAGGGCACCTCGCTCGCCGGCGCGCTGGCCGGACTGGAGCCGTCGGTCAACGCGCTGTACGACCTCATCGGCATGGACCCGCGCGGCACCGGCCAGGAAGGCAGCGCCGACAAGGGTTTCCAGTGCAACGTGCCCAACGGGCGGCTGCCGCAGACCCCCTTGGACGCGCGTGACCGCTCGGCGCAGAGCATCGCGCTGCACCAGCAGACACCGCGCGCCATCGCCGACGCCTGCCAGAGCGACGCGCTCGCGCCGTACATCACCACCTGGCAGACCACGCACGACATGGACCTGATCCGCACACTGCTGGGCGACAAGCAGCTGAACTACCTCGGCTACTCCTACGGCACCTGGCTGGGCGCGAAGTACGCGTCGCTGTTCCCCGAGCACGCGGGCAAGGTCGTGCTCGACTCCAGCGTCAACTTCCAGGGCCGCCTGCAGGCCGACTTCGAGGCGTTCCCGGTGATCGACCAGCGCCAGTTCGACGACGTCTACCTGCCGTGGCTGTCCCGGCAGTTCCCGACGCAGCTGGGCAAGACCCCGGCCGAGGTCAAGCAGAAGTGGGAGCGGATTCGCGCCTACTACAAGACGAACGGCCTTTCACCGGACAACTTCGACCACCTCTTCGTCGGCAACGGCAGCCGCCTCCAATGGCTGCTCGGCGTGCTGGTGCTGACGAAGGGCGCCGCCGCGCTCGACGGCACCGCGGCCACGCCCCCGGCCACGCTGGCGGACCAGCTGGACGCGCAGTCGCGGACGACGTTCGGCGTTCCGGCCGCCGAGCTGACGGTCGCGAAGGTCGTTGCCGGCACGCCCGCGCCGGACTACTCGCAGGTGCCCGGCACCCGCTTCGCCGTGGCGTGCGGCGACCAGCCGACGCGCTCGTCGAGCTGGTACAAGCACCTCAGCGACCAGCAGGGCCCGGTGGACCCGCTGTACGGCTGGTCCTACGGCATCACCGAGCCGTGCGGCTACTGGTCCGACGCGCCGCAGCACGAGCTGCCGACGCTGCCGGCCGAGGTCAAGCCGAACGTGCTTGTGGTGCAAGGGGAATTCGACCCGCAGACCGGGTACGAGCAGGCGAAGGCGGGCGCACGCTCGGCCGGTGTCCCGCTGGTCTCGGTGGACAACTCGCCGTTCCACGGCCAGTACGCGCTGAGCGGCAACCCGTGTGTCGACGGCCTGGTGAACACCTTCCTCACCAAGAACTCCCGCCCCGGCAGCACCACCTGCCCCGGCGTCCCGTTGCCCGCCGAGACCCAGGTGTACCCGGTGCCCGGCCCCGTCGACGGCGCGGCGCACGGCTTCGCAACGCAGCTGCAGGACACGCTTTCCACGCTGCGGCAGGATGTTCAGGATGTAGTCAGCAAGCTCAACGAACAGCGTTAACCATCAAAAGACGTCTGTAACGGGGCACGGGTTGTCTCCTCCTGCACTGTACGGATAATCCTTGGGAGGGGAGAACCCGATGCACCACAACAGTTTCCGCAGGAGAGTCGCGACCGGCAGGCTCGGCATCGCCACGCTGCCGACGCTGGCGGGCGGCGTCGAAGAGTTCCGGCTGCCGCTGCCCGGCGACAACCAGCTCGTCGGCTACTCGGTGCCGGGCGCGACGCCGGAGGGCAAGGCCGAGGTGCAGTACCTGCACCACGGCAAGCTCGTCGCCGACACCCTGGTGCCAAGCCAGTTCGGCACCGAAGGCCTGGCACTGACCGGCGGCCTCTGCGACGCCGCGGGCCGCACCTGCGTGGTCGGCTACGACCAGGGCGCGCACAGTTCCGGCGTCACCGGGCTGAGCCTCCAGCCGGGCCAGGGCATCACCGTCGGCACTGCCGTCGGCGGTGACGCGCCGGGCGCGACCCTGCACCGTTACGGCGGCACGGCGGGGGCCGCGCTGCTCGACAGCACCTACGACCCGGACTACGCGACGGGGCCGCATTACTGGCAGACCTACCGCACCGTCGGCGGCCAGCTCGTCAGCACGGGCTGCACCACGCCGTCGACCTCGCCGACCCCGTCGCCGGCGGTCCCCGTCACCGGGGTGTGCCCGACCCTGTAGGTCCGTTCAGTCCCACCGGATCGGGAGGCTCTTCAGGCCGTTCTGGAAGTTCGACCGCAGCCGGACGGGGTCCGCGGCCAGGCGGACCTCGCCCAGCCGGTCGAGCACGGCCGTGAAGAGCGCCCGCATCTGGACACGCGCCAGCTGCGCGCCCAGGCAGAAATGCGGCCCGTGGCCGAAGGTCAGGTGGTCGCCGGGAGCGCGGGTGACGTCGAACGCGTCCGGCTCGGGGAACACGGTCTCGTCGCGGTTCGCCGCGGCGAACCAGACCACCACCTTGTCGCCGGCCTTGATGTCCACATCGGACAGTCTGGTGTCGGCGACCGCGGTACGGCGGAAGTTCATCACCGGCGTCCACCAGCGAAGCATCTCTTCAACGGCGTTCGGCAGCAGCGAACGGTCCTCGCGCAGCGCGCGGTACTGCTCCGGGTTCGAAAGCAGCGCGAACATCCCGCCGGGCAGGCCGTTGCGCAGGGTTTCGTTGCCGGCCACGGAAAACAGCCAGAACAGGTTCTCGAACTCCTCGATCGAGACGCGGCCTCCCTCGTCGTCGACGTGGCGCATCAGGTTGCTCATCACGTCGTCGCCCGGGTGGGCGCGCTTGTGCTCGCCGAGGGCGTTCGCGTACGCGTAGAGGTCCGGCATCCCGGCGCGCGTGCGCGGGTCCGGCATCGCGCCGTCCGGCCCGGGCGACGGCCGCACGGCGAGCGCGGCGCGGGCCAGGTCCGTGACCTCCTCGGGCCGCGCGGTCGCGCTCACCGCGTACTCGGCGTCCTGGTAGCCGATCACGCGGTTGCTCCAGTCGAACATCAGCCGCCGGTCGCGCTCGGGCACGCCGAACACTTCGGCCAGCGTGAGCAGCGGCAGGTCGGCGGCGACGTCCTTGGCGAAGTCGCACTCGCCGCGGTCCGCGACGGCGGCGACCAGCCCGTGCGCCCAGCCCTCGATCCGCTCGGTCAGCCTGCCGATCGCGCGCGGTGTGAACGCCTTCGTCAGCAGCCCGCGCAGGCGGCCGTGGTCCGGCGCGTCCATGTTCAGCATCATCCGGCGCACGTACCGCAGGTCCTCGGCCGTGGCCGGGTCGCGGATCTGTGTGCCGCCGAGCTGCGAGGAGAACGTCTGCGGGTTACGCAGCACGTGCCGGACGTCGGCGTGCCGCAGCACTGCCCAGAAGTCGCCGACCCTCGTCACCGGCGTCTCCCGGCGCAGTCGGGCGAGCAGCTCGTACGGCACGCCCGAGACGTAGGTGTCCGGGTCGGCGATCGCGGCACTCGACACGCCTCGACCCTAGCCGTCGGATGCCGGATTGGGGCAGGATCCGTTTGGTGGACAAGCTGAAGCTCCGGGCCGGCGGATCCGGTGAGCCGCCCGTACTGCTGCTGCACGGCCTCGGCGCGACCGGTGCCGTCTGGGATCGGCTCGGGGAGCTGGTGGAGCGTCGCCTGCTGGTCCCCGACCTGCCGGGCCACGGCGGGTCGGCGCCGTTGCCGGAGTACTCGTTCGAAGCACTGGCGGCCGGCGTCGCCGACGGCTTGGACGAGACCGGTCCCGTGGTCGTCGCCGGGCATTCGCTCGGTGGCGCCGTCGCGCTGGAGCTGGCGAGCGGGCGGTACGGCCTCGACGTCGCCGGGGTGCTCGCGCTCGGGGTGAAGGTCGAGTGGAGCGCCGACGAGCTGGCGAAAGCCGCGTCGATGGCCGCCCGGCCGCCGCGGGTGTTCGAGACCAGGGCGGACGCCGAGGTCGCGTACCTCAAGGTCGCGGGCCTGACCGGCCTTTCGCCCGCCGACCCCGCCGGCGTCACCGAGACCGACAGCGGCTGGCGGCTGTCCCTGGACCCGGCCGCGTTCGGCGTCGGCGCGCCCGATCTGCCCCGGCTGCTGGCCGGCGCCCGCGGCCCGGTCGTGCTCGCCGCGGGCGCGGGCGACCCGATGTCGCGGCCGGAGCAGCTGCGCGCGCTGGCCGCCGACGCCGTCACCCTGCCCGGCCTCGGCCACAACGCCCACGTCGAGGACCCCGCCGCCCTGCTCACGCTGCTGGAACGGCTCTCCCCGAGCGAAGACTGAGCGGGCGCTTAGGATGGGGCGCGTGATCACGGACCCCGCGCACCTCGGCATGGCACAGCTGCTCAAGCTGGAACGACTCGAGGAGAACCTGTTCCGCGGCTCGTGCCACCAGGGCTCGCCGCAGCGGGCGTTCGGCGGCCAGGTCGCGGCGCAGGCACTCACCGCGGCCGGCGCGACGGTGCCCGCCGAGCGCGGCGTCCACTCGCTGCACGGCTACTTCATCCGCGGCGGCCGCACGGACATGCCGATCATCTACGAGGTCGAGCGCACCCGTGACGGCGGCTCGTTCACCACCCGGCGCGTGGTGGCGATCCAGAACGGCGAAAGCATCTTCAGCCTGTCCGCGTCGTTCCAGAAGGCGGCCGAGAGCAGCGAGCACCAGGCGCGCATGCCGGAAGTGCCTGGCCCGGACGAGATCGCCGTGGTCGAGACCGAGGAGTCGCCGATCGTGCTGGCCGCCATCGAGGTCCGCTTCATCTCGGACCCGGCCGAGGGCCTGCCGGACGTCGGCCACGGCCCGCGCCAGCGCATGTGGGTGCGCGCGAAGGACAGCCTGCCGGACACGCCGCTGGCGCACGTCTGCGCGCTCACCTACATCTCCGACATCCGGCTGGCCGGCACGGCCTGGCTCCCGCACCGCGGCGACCCGGGCACGCCGCAGCTGACGTCGCTGGACCACGCGGTGTGGTTCCACCGCCCGTTCCGCGCGGACGAGTGGCTGCTGTTCGACATGGAGAGCCCCACCTACGCGAACACCCGCGGCCTGGCCCACGGCGAGTTCTTCACCACCGACGGCCGGCTCGTCGCGTCCGTGACGCAGGAAGTCCTGCTGCGGCACCGACTCTGAGTCCTCGGTCAGTCCACAGAGGACGGAATCAGTTCCCGAGCCGCACCCGGGGCGCCGGCACCGGCGCGGGCTCCGGCGTCTTGGATGCCGTGCTGCCGAGCACCCGCGAAACCTGCAGCGTCTCGACACCCGCGAGAACCGTGTTGGCCAGCGCCAGCACGAGGTAAGCGGCGGCAGGCAAGGAGAACGTGAACGGCCGGACGCCGGACGCGCCCGCCAGCAGCGAAGCGTGGCAGACAATGAAAACGACCACGGACGCCGCCGAAAGCACGGCCATCACGAAGAGGACCGCCCGCAGGAACCGGGTGCGGCGCCAGCGCAGCCGTCCCGTCTTCACCAGATCGGGCTGGCTGACCATGACCAGACCGCAGACATAGCCGCAGAACCCGCCCGCGGCACCGACGCCGGCGACCAGCGCCGTGGTCGTCTCGTACGCCACCGGCACCCGGTAGGCGGCCAGGATCGCGACAACGCAGACCAGCAGGCCGAGCGGCAGGTGCGGCCAGCCGAGCCAGGGCAGCTTGCGCTCCATGCGGAGGATCGTCGGCAGGTCGACATCTCGGTACGACCCGGAGTCGGGCAGGGGCATCGCGCCGTTCCTGTTCTTCCGGTTCTTCCGGTGACCGGCGCAGCCTAGGCCAGCGGCGGTCGGGCCGCAAAAACCAGCGCCCCGGCAGCGGGCCGGTGAGGGAATACCCGGACGCCGGACGTGGCCGTGGTCACGATCGGCGGGGCGGGCCGGCCGCATGATCGGCGCGGGGCCACCGGGGCCGTTTTCTGTCGGTGGTGCTGGTTAGGCTCCGGGTATGAACACCGAAGAAACCACCGTGGCGGCCGAGGACCTCACGCGGGGCCAGTGGTTCTGGCACGAGCCGGCGCCGGGCCTGAAGTCCTGGCAGCTGCAGGTCGCCGAAGCGGAGCTGACCGCCGACGCCGTCCGCATCATCACCACCGACGACGTCCGCGAGCTGGTCTCCTACCGGCGCACCCGCCGCGTCCGCCTCGCCGTGGCCTCCTGACTTTTCCAGGCCGAACACGAGAAACGCCTCGGGACCGCATTCGCGGTCCCGAGGCGCTGGGGGATCGAGCAGGGGCAGATTCGCGTCGGCCAGTCACCCGGCGACGGGGCGGCGGCGGTCGGCGGGCGCTTCGGCGCCGAACTGGGGCTGGGCGGCGAGGTTCTGCACGGTCCGGGACCGCCGGGCCAGGATGATCATGACCGCCGGGATGAGGATGTCGTAGGCGAGGACGCCGCCGACGTTGCCCGGTGCGTTGTCACCGTTGGCGATCCACTGGTACAGGTGGCCGATCGTGGCGCCCCAGAGGAACAGCCCGGCGCTGATGCCGATCGTCATCCGCTCGCGGTAGGAGCCCGAAGCGGCCCGCAGGCCCAGGAACGCCAAGGCGAGGTTGGCGAAGGCGATCTCGAACGCGAACGGGGTGCGGGCGAAGCCGATCGCTTCCGCCATAACGTCCGGGATGGTCAGGAACGAAATAGTCATCCACAGGCTGCCGCAGCCGAGTGCGGCGATGGCCCACCACCGCTGCCAGGTTTCCAGCCGGGCGGCGCGGTCCTGGACGCCGCGGGTGCGCACCAGCGCTCCGACGCAGGCGATGACCAGCCAGATGAGAGGGACGGCGGCTTGGGCGAGGTAGCTCGTTGTGCTCATGGGAATGAGTCTTGCATGGTTAATATTAACCTGTCAACACTGGGGTAGGCTGACGTCGTGGACGATGGACTTTCAGACTTGCTGCACCGGGTGGTCTCCCTGATGGGCGACGCCGCCCGACGGCACAGCGGGCAGGACAGCGAACTCACCTACAGCCAGCTGCGGCTGCTGGGCGCGCTCGAAGACGTCGAGCCGGCCACCCAGCACCGGCTCGCCCAGTCGATGGGGATCTCCGACCCGGCGATCAGCCGAGCCCTGCGACCACTCGAACAGGAAGGGCTGGTCCGGATCACCCAGGACCCGCTGCACGCGCGGCGGCGGCTCGTCGAGCTCACCGCCACCGGTCGCGAGGCCTACCACTCCAACGGGAAACCCCTCGCCGAAGCGTTCCGGCTCGTCTTGCTGAAGCAGGGTTTCCCCTACGACCGGTACCTGGCCGACACCCTCCGGCTGGCCGAAATCCTCGAGCCGGAGTAGGCCGCACCCGGGCAGGTCGCCGGCCGTCCCCGCTCACAGGTCCCGGTCCCCGATCATCCCCCGCAGCTTCGCCAACGCCCGGTACTGCGAAATCCGCACGTTCCCCGGCGAAATCCCCAGCGCGACCGCCGTCTCGGCCGAGGACAGGCCCACCACGATCCGCATGACCAGGATCTCCTGCTGCAGCCGTGGCAGGGACGACAGCAGCCGGCCCAGCTGGGCGCCCATGTCCTCGTGCAACGCGTGTGCCTCCGGTTCGTTGAAGACCAGCGGGTGGTCCGGCAGCTCCGGCACCGGGTTCGACCGGTCCCGCGCCACCGCGCGGAACGCGTCGGCCACCTTGTTCGCGGCGATCGCCCGCACCAGGTAGAGGAACGAGCCCCCGCGGTCCTGGTACGACGGCAGCACCTTCAGCACCGCCAGGCACACCTCCTGCGCCACGTCGTCGGCGGACAGGTACGACAGGTCCCGCCCGCCGATCCGGGCCCGGCAGTACCGCACCACCGTCGGTTTGATCAGGCGCAGCAACGCCTGCACGGCATCCGCGTCGCCCGAACGGGCCGCGGCGACGGCGGCCGCGAGTTCACCGTCGAGGTCCCCGGGACGCGGGGCGGACCCGAGCGCGACGTAACCGTCGACCGCCCCGGCCGGATCGCCGAGCGCATGGGCCGGCGCGCTCACCGGTCACTCCCGCCACTGCTGACGATTTCCATACTCACTCCCCGACGATTTCCACCACTGATGAACCGGTAATCGGTACGCGCCGCGGACTCGTTGCAGAAACAATGCCCATGTCGTGTTTCTGTCCATTAATCGACGAGTCCGGACGCCGGGAAAACACCCAGAATAGGAACACACCGGTGCTGATTCACGCACGGGGTGAGGGGGAATCACGTTGGCGGACGACAGCGGGTGGCGCACTCTGCCGGACGGCAGGCGGATCAAGTTGCGCAGAAAAGGCGGAGCGGTGGCCGTCGCGGCCGCGGTCGTCATCGCGGGTGGCGGCGCCGGGGTCGGCGGCGCGCTGGGCGGCGCCGGGGTCGAAGCCGGCACGGAGGCGCTGGCCGGGAACACCGCGGGCGACGTCGTCGACTCGCTGCCCGGCCGTTCGCTCAAGACGCGCAAGGCCGAAGCACAGAAGTCGGCGAAAAACGGGAAGACCGACGAGGCACTGGGCCGGTTCAAGCTCAAACGGCTCAAGAAGCAGGCCGAGCACGAATTCGAGTGCCTCGCGGCGTCGGACGGGAAAGTGCGGGATTTCCTGGCGCGCACGCCGTGCACCTCGCTGGACCGGCTGCTGATGGCGGTCGGCGACGGTCACGGCAACGCCGCCGTCGTCTCAGTCGTGCGAGTCGGGTTCCGCGACAAAAAACAGGCGACGGCGTTCGAGAAAGTCGAGCGCGTCCAGGGCAGCGGGGACGTGCGGCCACTCGAGATCGCCGCCGTACTGGGCCTGACCGGCGTCCGCATCAGCGGCCGGCACTACCGATCGCGCGCGGACAAGAACGGGATGGTCGTCGCCGAGACCGAAACCGCCACCGGACACCTCGACGCCGGCACTCTCGACGCGCTGGCGGACGTCGCCGCCTACTTCCCGATCCGCTGACCCGGGCAAGCGACCCGCCCCGGCCACGGCGAGGCTGTCGCTATAGGCCGAACGGGTGAACGCCTCCCGTTTCCCGATCAGCGCCCCCGGCGCACAGTAGAAACACCTCAACTCCGTCGCGCAAATCATCGGAGTCATGGCAACGTCCAATCAGGACGCTGCACAGGGGAGGAAACACATGAAAACCAAGACAGCCGTCGCCGGCCTCGGCGTGGCCGCAATCGCGCTGGGCAGCCTGCTTACGGCCGCCCCCGCCGCCTCGGCGGCACCCACAGCCACGGCTGCAGCCCAAAGCAAAGTCACCCTCCTCCACGTCGTCGTCAACGGAGCACGACTCCGCAGCGCACCCGACGGCAGCATCATCGAAACGGGCATCAACGCCGGAAACGGATTTGATGCCTACTGCTGGCCGATGGGGACGGGCGCCCACTTCTGGCTCTACGGGCATGTGTGGGGCGGCAAAACCGGCTACATGCGGGACGACATGCTCTCCGATAGTCAAACCGTAGAAAACTGCTGACCACCGAGTAACGCACGCAACCAGCGCCCGGTCTTTCGAGACCGGGCGCTGGTTGCGTGCGGGCGGATGGAGCCGACAAGGGGACTCGAACCCCTGACCTGCTGCTTACAAGGCAGCTGCTCTACCAACTGAGCTATGTCGGCCTGCGCCACAAGCTGCGCGGCCCGAAGTATATCGGCACCCGCGAGCCCGCCGTGCCAGGTGCGCCGGCTCCCGCCCCGGACGGCGAAAACAGCGCGTCCGGAGCCCCTGCGGCACGATCGTCGCAGAACGTGGTGGACGCCACTTCCGGATCCGTGCAACGGTCGGGGCCGGTCGGCCGATGGTCCCCGGGAAACGACGAGGAGGTGGGATCGATCATGAAGATCAACGAGCACGCCGACCAGGGGGCTCAGCGCAGACGGTGGCCGATCCTGGAGCCTCCGCACCCCAGATCCAGCCAGTACCACCGGCCGAACCTGCTGCGCCGCCGCGCGTGGCACATCCTGGAGGCGCCGACGGCCGAGCAGCCCGCCGTCGACGTCGGCGAGGCGCTGGGCCCGAAGCCGCCCGACGACGCGACCGTCAACTTCGTGCTGGACCTCGCCCTCCGGATCGGCGAGGTGCAGATGGCCAGTGGCGCCGGCGCGTCCGACGTCACCGCCACGATCATCGCGCTCGCCGCCGCGCTCGGGCTGCCGCACTGCGAGGTCGACGTCATCTTCACGTCGATCACCGTCACCTGCCACCGCGGCACCGAGCTCGCCCCCGTCACGGCGCTGCGCGTGGTGCGCTCCCGCAGCCTCGACTACACGCGGCTGACGGAGGCCGAGCTCCTCGTCCGCAAGATCGTCCGCGGCAACATCGGCGCGGAGGAGGCGCACACCGAGCTGCAGCGCATCACCTCCGCGCCGCACCCGTACCCGCGCTGGGTCGCGACCGTCGCGTGGGGCGGGCTGGCCGCGTTCATCACGCTGCTGCTCGGCGGCGGGCCCGACGTCGCCGCGGTGGCGTTTGTGATCTCGTCGGTGATCGACCGGCTCGGCCGGTACCTCAACCGCTTCCACCTGCCGTTCTTCTTCCAGCAGGTGGTCGGCGGCCTGGTCGCGACGCTGTCCGCGATGGTGATCGTGAACAGCGGGCTTCTCACCACGGACAAACCGACGCTCGTCGTCGCCGCGGCGGTCACCGTGCTGCTTTCCGGGCTCTCCACCGTCTCGGCGGTGCAGGACGCGATCACCGGCTACTACGTCACGGCCGCCGGCCGCACCATGGAGACGGCGCTGATGAGTGCCGGGCTGATCACCGGCGTCGTGCTCGCGCTGAAGATCGCGGTGCTGTTCAAGCTGCCCAGCACTCCGCTGCCGGAAGTCAGCAGCTCGACCCTGCAGCACCTGCCGGTCGTCGTGCTCGGCGGCGCCGGCGCGGCCGCCTGCTTCGCCTTCGCCTCGTATTCGACGCTGCGCGCGCTGCTCGTCGCCGCGGCCGCCGGGGCCATCGGCGCGTTCGTGTACGGCGGGCTCGTGCTCGTCCACTTCCAGGCCGTCAGCGCGTCGGCGATCGCGGCGACGCTCGTCGGATTCTGCGGCGGCGTGCTCTCGCGGCGGCTCCGGGTTACGCCGCTCGTCGTAGCCGTGTCCGGGATCACTCCACTCCTCCCCGGCCTTTCCACCTATCGTGGTCTATACCAATTGGGGGTCGAGCCGGGCGGCAACATCTCCACCCTGATGACCGCCGTCGCCGTCGGACTGGCCCTCGCCGCCGGTGTTGTCCTGGGCGAATACCTCGCGCAACCGGTCCGGACGGGGCTCGGGCGGCTGGAGCGGAAGTTCGCCGGGCCGCGGATGGCCGGGCCGATGGAACCGTCGGAACGGCGGTTGGAGTAATCGGTTGGTCACTGTCCGGTCACTCCTTGCGCGATAGGGTTCGACTGGGGCCGCGACCCGAGGAAAACGAGGGAGCAGCTGTAGTGACCGAAGCGATTGCAGAGCAGAAGAGCACACCGTCGGCCGACTTCGTCGTGGTGGCGAACCGGCTGCCGGTCGACCTGGAACGCACGTCGGAGGGCGGCCAGCGCTGGACGGCCAGCCCCGGTGGGCTGGTGTCCGCGCTGGAGCCGTTCCTCAGATCGCGCAAGGGCGCGTGGGTCGGCTGGCCTGGCGTGCCCGACGTGGACGTCGACGAGTTCGACGACGACGGGCTGGTGCTGCACCCGGTGTCGCTCTCCTCGGCGGAGGTCCGGGACTACTACGAAGGCTTCTCCAACGCCACGCTCTGGCCGCTCTACCACGACGTCGTCGAGAGCCCGGTGTTCGACCGGGCGTGGTGGGACAGCTACGTGAAGGTGAACCGCCGCTTCGCCGAGGCGAGCGCGGAGGTCGCCGCGCAGGGCGCCACCGTGTGGATCCAGGACTACCAGCTGCAGCTGGTGCCCACGATGCTGCGTGAGCTGCGCCCCGACCTGCGCATCGGCTTCTTCCTGCACATCCCGTTCCCGCCGGTCGAGCTGTTCATGCAGCTGCCGTGGCGCGCCGAGATCGTGCGCGGCCTGATCGGCGCGGACCTGATCGGCTTCCACCGCCCCGGCGGCGCGCAGAACTTCCTCTGGCTGGCCCGCCAGCTGGTCGGCCTCGAGCCGACCCGCGGCGCCGTCGGCGTCCGGTCCCGGCCCGGCATGGTGCAGGTCGGCGACCGCACCGTGCGCGTCGGCGCGTTCCCGATCTCCATCGACGCGGCCGGCCTGGACACCCTGGCGCGCACGAAGGGCGTGATCGAGCGCGCCAAGGAGATCCGCCGCGACCTCGGCAACCCCAAGACCGTGATGCTCGGCGTCGACCGCCTCGACTACACCAAGGGCATCGACCTGCGCCTGCAGGCGATGCACGAGCTGCTGCACGAGGAGCGGCTGCGGCCGGAGGACGTCGCGTTCGTGCAGCTCGCCACCCCGAGCCGCGAACGCGTGGAGCACTACCAGCGGATGCGCGGCGAGATCGAGCAGATGGTCGGCCGGATCAACGGCGAGTTCGCCCGCGTGGGTCACCCGGTCGTGCACTACCTGCACCAGTCCGTGAACCGCACCGAGCTGGCCGCGTTCTTCTCCGCCGCGGACGTCATGGTGGTGACTCCGCTGCGCGACGGGATGAACCTCGTGTGCAAGGAGTACGTCGCCTGCCGCCACGATCTCGGCGGCGCTCTGGTGCTCAGCGAGTTCGCCGGCGCGGCGTCGGAACTGACCAGTGCGTTCCTGGTCAATCCCCATGATCTGGATGGGGTGAAGAACGCGTTGGAGGCTGCCATTACGCTCGACCCCGCCGAGGGCCGACGCAGGATGCGCGCCATGCGTCGCCAGGTCCTCACCCACGACGTCGACCGGTGGGCGCGCTCGTTCCTGCAGGCGCTGGGTGCGGAGCCGGTCGACTGACCCTCCCCCCGTACCGCGCTGGACCTCCTTAGGAGGAGTGTTGACCGCCGAGGCGTTGCCTGCGGAGTTACGGCGCACGATCGTGCAGATCGCCCGTACCCCGCGCCTGCTGGTCGCCTGCGACTACGACGGCACATTGGCTCCGATCACCGCGAACCCGGACGAAGCCCGGCCGCTGCCCGAGTCGGTCGGTGCGCTCAGATCGCTCGCCGGGCTGCACGAGACGACGACCGCGGTCATCTCGGGCCGGGCCCTGCGCGACCTGGCGACACTGTCGCGGCTGCCGTCCGAGGTGAACCTCGTCGGCAGCCACGGGTCGGAGTTCGACATCGGGTTCATCCACGCCCTCGACGACGAGGCCCGCGCGTTGCACCGCCGGCTCGAGTCGGAACTCGAGACGCTGGTGCTCGACGTGCCGGGTGTGTCGCTCGAGGTGAAGCCCGCGAGCATCGCGGTGCACGTCCGCCGGGCCGAGCACGAGGCCGGCCGCCGGGTGCTCGCCGATGTGCACGAGGGCCCGTCCACCTGGCCGGGCGTGTCCACCACCGACGGCAAGGAGGTGGTGGAGCTCGCGGTCGTCCAGACGGACAAGGGCAACGCGCTCGACACCCTCCGCCACCAGGTCGGCGCGACCGCCGCGATCTTCCTCGGCGACGACGTGACCGACGAGAAGGCGTTCGCCCGCCTGTCGGGCCCCGACCTCGGCATCAAGGTGGGTGACGGCGAATCGCTGGCCGCCTACCGCGTGCCGGACACGGTCGACGTCGCGCTGGTCCTCGCGTTCGTGCTGGAAGAGCGCCGAAACTGGCTCTACGGCGAGTCGGCGCCGCCGATCGAGCGGCTCTCGATGCTGGCCAACGAGCGCTCCGTCGCGCTCGTCACGCCGGACGCGAAGCTGACCTGGCTCTGCCACCCGGGCCCGGACGCCCCCGCGGTGTTCGCCGACCTGCTCGGCGGGCCGGGGGCCGGCCACTTCTCGATCAAGCCGCACCGCAACGGCCTGCCGCTGGGCCAGCGCTACCTGCCGAACACGATGACGGTGGAGACGCGCTGGTCGCGCCTGCTCGTCACGGACTACCTGGAGCCGGAGAGCCCGTCGCACCGCACGGACATCGTGCGCGTGATCTCGGGTGAGGCGGCGGCGCAGGTGGTGTTCGCGCCGCGGCCGGAGTTCGGCGGGGTGCCGGTGAAGCTGGTGTCCGAGGGCGAGGGCCTGCGGGTGCTGGGCACGTCGGAGCCGTTTGTGCTCCGCGCGCCGGGCATCGAGTGGACCATCACCTCCGACGGCCTGCACGACACCGCGACCGCGCTGGTGCAGCCGAAGCCGGACAACCCGGTGGTGCTGGAACTGCGCTGCGGCACCACGGACCTGGCCGCCCACGAACTGTCCGAAATAGAGCGTCGTGACCGCGCGGGCCGCTACTGGAGCGACTGGGCGGCCAAGCTCAAGCTGCCGACGGTGCAGACCGAGCTGGTCCGGCGCTCCGCGCTGACCCTGCGCGGCCTGGTCAACACCGACACCGGTGGCGTGCTGGCGGCCGCGACCTCGTCGCTGCCGGAGGAGATCGGCGGCGTCCGCAACTGGGACTACCGCTACTGCTGGGTCCGCGACGCCGCGATGACCGTGCGCGAGCTGGTGCACCTCGGCTCCACCGAGGAGGCCGAGGGCTACCTGAAGTGGCTGCACGGCGTGCTGTCCACTTTGGCCGGTCCGGAGCGGCTGCACCCGCTGTACACCCTGTCCGGCAGCGTGATCGGCGCCGAGGCCGTGATCGAGTCACTGCCCGGGTACGCCGGCTCGCGGCCGGTGCGCGTCGGCAACCTGGCCAACCACCAGGTGCAGCTGGACGTGTTCGGCCCGGTGGTCGAGCTGGTCAGCACGCTGGCCGAAGTGCGCGGCGAGCTGCGCGACGAGGACTGGCAGATGGTGCGCGCGATGGCCGAGGCCGTCACGCGGCGCTGGAACGAGCCGGACCACGGCATCTGGGAGGAGCGGCACGTGCCGCGCCACCGGGTGTACTCGCGGGTGATGTGCTGGGTGACGATCGACCGCGCGGTGAAGCTCGGCAACGAGTACGGCCGCGACGTGCCGGGGGCCTGGCCCGAGCTGCGCGACCGGATCAAGGCCGACGTGCTGGAGCACGGCTGGAACGACGAGGTCCAGGCGTTCACCACGGCCTACGACGGCACGGACCTGGACGCGGCGTCGCTGTTCGTCGGGCTCACCGGCCTGATCGACCCGGCCGACGACCGGTTCCAGTCCACGGTGACGGCGATCGAGGCCGAGCTGCGCAGCGGCTCGACCGTGTACCGCTACCGCCGCGACGACGGCCTCCCCGGTGGCGAGGGCGGCTTCCACATCTGCGCGGCCTGGCTGATCGAGGCGTACCTGCACACCGGCCGGCGCAACGAGGCCGAGGAGCTGTTCAGCCAGATCGTCAGCTCGGCCGGCCCCACCGGCCTGCTGCCGGAGCAGTTCGACCCGATCGCGGAACGGTCGCTGGGCAACCACCCGCAGGCGTACTCGCACCTCGGCCTGATCCGCTGTGCGAACCTGCTGGCGCAGAAGGCCTGACGCCTTTTTCCTTTGACGGGCCCGTACCACCACTTGGCGGTACGGGCCCGTCGGCGTTACCACAGCCCGGTGACATGTCCTACGGAGGTGACCTGCTCACTCGATGGTCGCCTAAGCTGCGATTCACGGGCATCTGCACGTTCGTTTCGTCTCGGTTCGGAGGTGGACGGTGAAGCAGTACTACGGTCAGCAGGCCGAGGGGTACGCGCCGCTGCCGCCGTTGTTCGCCGCCCGGGTGCGCGGAGGATCGCTGGTCACCGGGGTCGCGCTGGCCGTCGGCACGATTCTGGTGCTGGCGCTGACGGTGTTCGTGAACGGTCCTTTGCACGGGCACGCGCTGCCGGACGCCTTCGTCGGACGGGTCGCCCTGCTGCTCCCGGTGCTGTCCGTGCTGGCGACCGCCGTCGTGGTGCTCAGCGCCCGCCGCTGCCTGCTGGGCGACTACCTCGTCGTCCCCCGCGCCCGGTTCACCCGCACCCTGCTGCGCGCCTGTTTCACGACGCTGGTCGCGACCTGCCTGCTGGCCCTCACCACGTCGGCGCTGGTCGACCTCTGGCACGACCACAACCGCCTCGGCGCCAGCGACCTGCTGGCCACCTGCGCCAACTTCGCGCTGGGCGTGCTCGGCTACGGCGTGGGCCTGTTCTACGTCCGCCCCTCGGTGGCGACGCTGCAACGCTTCAGCGACCACCCGATCTGGTGACCTCGCGCCGTGCCGCGAATGTTCTCCATGTCCTGATCACGACGAAAGTAGGCTCGGCCGTGAACGCTCCGGGCCGCTGCGGGCGATACCAGGTATGCAGGTGATCCACGAGGGTCGAGAGCCGGCCGGGCCGGGCTCATTCGACCGGCCCGACCTGGGCGTGGCCGATCCGGGGCCCGTGTTCGGGCGGCTCTTCGACGCGCACGCGCGGTCGATGCACCGCTATCTCGCGCGGCGGATCGGCGACGAGTCGGCCCACGACCTCGTCGGGGAGACGTTCCTCGTCGCGTTGCGGCGGCGCGACTCGTACCAGCCCGAGCTGGGCACGGCCCGGTCGTGGCTGTACGGCATCGCGACGAACCTGCTGCGCCACCACGTCCGGAGCGAGACCCGGGCGCTGCGGGCGACCGCGCGGCTCGCGCGTGTGGGCGACCGGAACACAGCCGGGCACGACAGCCGCGTCGCGGAGCAGGTCGACGCCCAGACGCGCGCCGCGCAGCTGGCGGGGGCGCTCGCCAAGCTCAGCGTGGCCGACCGCGACACATTGCTGCTCGTCGCGTGGGCCGGGCTCGAACCGACGGAGGTCGCCGAAGCGCTCGGCGTCCCGCCCGGCACGATCCGCTCAAGGCTGCACCGGCTGAGGCGGTGGCTGCGCGCGAACGCGGCCGAAACGACGAACAACGAGGAGGCGATCGACCTGTGAGCGACGACGACAACATCCGGCACCTGTGGTCCGACGCCGAACTCGACGACGCGTTCGCCGCGCTGCACCCCCACGTCCGCACCGACGGCGACGAACTCGACCGTGGCCGCGCCAAGCTGATGCGCGCCGCAGCCGCCGCGAGCACCGAGGGCGGCGAGCGGACCACCCGGCCGTCGAAGAAGCGTGCGGGCTCCTGGCGCTGGATCGCCGTGGCCGCGGCTGTCGCCGTGCTGACCGGCGGGGTGGTCGTGGCGAGCAATCTCAACGACGGTTCGCCGAAGGTCATGCCCGCGAGCACGCCGACGTCGGACAACCGGCCCGCCGCGGGCCAGTACACCCACGTCACCAACGACTACACGGTGATCGAATGGGTCGCCGGCCACAGCGCGTTCGCCGTGCGGGAGCGCCTCGAAGTGTGGATCCCGCCCAACCCGCGTGACCTCTGGAAACGCCGGTGGACCCGAACCGGCGAGGTCAGGCTGCTCCGGGGGATGCCCGCCGACCAAGCGGCCCTGCCCGGCCCCACGTCCGCGGTCCAGACCGCGCTCGACGGCCTTTTCGCCGAAGCGCTGCCCGGTTCCGCGGGCCAGACCGGCGTACCCAACGGCTGGTACCAGCCGACCTTCGAGTTCGTCGCCGCCCTCCCGACGGACCCGCAAAGGCTGTCCGCCTACATCAGTCAAGCCGTCAAGTCCCACCCGACGATGCCGGCGCCGGTCCCCCTGTTCGGGCCGACCAGCGTCAGCGGAAATCTGCCAGTGGGAGAGCAAATCCTGAGCGGTCCGTTCGGGCCGCCGACGCAACCGCCGATTCCACCGCCGACGTCGGCCGACATCAACCTGTCACCGAACATGCGCTTCTCCGAGCAGGTGGCCGGCGTGGTCCTGTCGGTGATCACCAGCGGCCTGGCCTCACGAGCGCTGCGGGCATCGCTGTTCAGGGTGCTGTCCGGCGTGCCCGACATGAAGAGCGCGGTCCAGAAAGCCAACCGCACGATGATCTTCACCCTGGACCTCGCCGATCACCAGCTGATCATCGACTACGACCTGAACACCGACACCGTGCTGCGCGCTTCGACCGTCGCGTCGCCGGCCGGCAAGTACGCCTTCCCCGCGGGGCAGCCCATCAGCTCGTCGGAGTACAGCTACGACATCACCGACAGCTCCGGGGGCTGAGCGACCGGGCTACTGCGCGTGGTTGGCGGCGTTCAGCGCGCTCGCGACGTCGCCGACCTCCAGCACCCGGATCCCGTCCGGCAGCTTGCCCGAGTCGGGCGGCACCAGCGCGTGGGTGAAGCCCAGCCGGGACGCTTCGGCGAGGCGGCGGGCGACGTTCGGCACCCGCCGGACCTCGCCCGCCAGCCCGACCTCGCCCAGCGACACCAGCCGCGGCGACAGCGCGACCTCGTGCAGTGAAGAGGTCAGCGCCAGCACCAGCGCGAGGTCGATCGCCGGCTCGGTGATCTTCATGCCGCCGACGGTGGCGACATACACATCCTTGTCGCCGAGCTTGAGCTTGCCGCGTTTCTCCAGCACGGCCAGCACCATCGCGACGCGCGCCGAGTCCAGCCCGCTCACCGCGCGCCGGGGCTGCGGCATGCTCGTGCTCGAAACCAGCGCCTGCACTTCGCCCAGCAGCGGCCGTTTCCCCTCGACGGCCACGGTGATCGCCGTGCCCGGCACCGGTTCCGCCGTGCGGCTCATGAACAGCCCGGACGGGTCCGGCACGCCGACGATGCCGCCCTCGGTCAGCTCGAAGCAGCCGACCTCGTCGGCCGCGCCGAAGCGGTTCTTCACGCCGCGCACCATCCGCAGCGTCGAGTGCTTGTCGCCCTCGAACTGCAGCACGACGTCGACCAGGTGCTCCAGCACCCGCGGCCCGGCGACCGAGCCGTCCTTGGTGACATGCCCCACCAGGACCACGGGCAGCCCGCGCTCCTTGGCCAGCGCGACCAGCCCCGCGGTGACCGCGCGGACCTGCGTGACCCCGCCCGGCGAGCCCTCCACCTGCGGCGACGCCATGGTCTGGACCGAGTCGACGATCAGCACCCCCGGCTTCACGGCGTCGACGTGCCCGAGGATCGCGGCCAGGTCGCTCTCGGCCGCGAGGAACATCTCGCCGTGCACGTTGCCCGTGCGCTCGGCGCGCAGCCGGACCTGCCCGGCCGACTCCTCACCGGTGACGTACAGGGACCGCCCGGCCGTGGCCGCCCACTGATAGGCCACCTCGAGCAGCAGGGTCGACTTGCCGACGCCGGGCTCACCGGCCAGCAGGACCACAGCGCCGGGCACCAGCCCGCCGCCGAGCACCCGGTCGAACTCGGGCACCCCGGTGGACTTGGCCCGGGCCGATTCGACGTCGACCTCCGCGATCGGCCGCGCGGGCGCACTCGGCGCACCGGCCGCGACCCGGGTGATCGCCGGGTTGCCGCCGCCACGCTCCTCGAGCGTGCCCCAGGCCTGGCATTCGGCACAACGCCCGACCCACTTGGCGGCCTCGTGCCCGCACTCGGCGCACCGGTAGACAGTGCTGCTCTTCTTCACCACGCGCCGAGGCTAGCGGTGGGCACCGACAGAAATCAGTGACCCGCCGCGGCGTTGCCCTGGGCCTGGTCGTGCGCCGGCGCGGTGACCGGCAGCTCGACGACGACCGGGCCGGCGTTCTGGAAGGTGAAGGTGACCTTGATGGTCTGCCCCGGCCACAGCGGCTGCTTGAGGTTCTGCAGCACCACGGACCCGACGCCCAGCTGGGTCGGCGCGGAGGACGTGGGCGGGGCCGGCGTCGCGGTGTCGCTGCCCGAGGACGGCGGGGCGGTGTTGGACGCGGAGACCGAGCTACTCGACGGCGCCGAAGAAGAGGACGGCGCGTCCTGCTGGTTGGTGGCCTCGACGGCGTCCGACGGGCCGATCACCAGCGAGTGGCCGGCGACGATGGCCGTCGAGCCGCTGACCGTGGCCGGGCCGTCGGTCGCGTCGGAGGTCACGGAGACGAGCTTGTCGTCCTGCGGGCCCTGGTTGACGAGCGTCAGCGTGAGCGGCGCGGACTGGCCGGCCGAGTAGGCGGCGCCCTGCGCCGGGTACTGGACCGCGGCGTCGCGCAGGACCAGTGTCTTCACCTGCGCGTAGGTGCCGTTGACCGCGGGCTGCTGAGTGTCGGTCTGGGTGATCTGACCGGCTCCGCAGCCGGCGAGCACGAGCGCGGCGCCGAGCGCCGACACACCTGCGCCGAGCACGCGGCGATTCTGCAGCCTCACGTCGGAGTCCTTCCATCTCACGGCCTCGTCACGACGAAGACTAGCCGGGGACCCGCGCGTGCGCGGAACCGGTCCGCCTTGCGGGCGCGCCACCATCCAAGATCAACCGTCCAATTAGGAATTCGCCGCTCCTGATCAGCGCATTCCCGTCACCTGCATGAGCACGGGCCCGGAAGGTTTGTCAACCCCCGCTCAGGCCGCTGACCTGCGACGACGATCCCGGGGCGCTAGGTGGGCTTCGGAAGACCGTGCTAAGATGGCATTAGCGAAAGGGGCAGAGGACACATGGTTTTCAAGGTCGGAGAGACCGTCGTCTACCCGCACCACGGTGCCGCACTCATCGAAGCCATCGAAACCCGCGTGATCAAGGGCGAGGAGAAGAAGTACCTCGTCCTCAAAGTCGCGCAAGGGGATCTTACGGTTCGCGTGCCTGCTGACAACGCCGAGATCGTCGGTGTGCGTGACGTCGTCGGGCAAGAAGGACTGGACAAGGTTTTCGACGTGCTGCGTGCTCCGCACACCGAGGAGCCCACGAACTGGTCTCGTCGGTACAAGGCCAACCTCGAGAAGCTCGCCTCCGGCGATGTGAACAAGGTGGCCGAAGTGGTGCGCGACCTCTGGCGGCGAGAGAAGGACCGCGGACTTTCAGCCGGTGAAAAGCGGATGCTGGCGAAGGCGCGGCAAATTCTGGTCAGCGAGCTCGCGCTCGCGGAGGGCACCGACGAGGACAAAGCGGAGGTCCTCCTCGACGAGGTTCTGGAAACCGCGACGGTCTGACCCCCTGGGTCATCCGGCTCGCCCGGCGGAGGCACCGGGCAGTCGCCTCTCTACGATCACGACCTGATGAGCCAGCTGGTGCAGAGCGTCGTGTTCGTGACTGTCGCACACCGGAGCACGGATCCAGAGGCAGCTCTGGCCGTGGTGAACGGTGAAGTTCTCCTCGCGCACACCGTGCGGGGGCTGCTCGGCACACCGGAGATCGATCTGGTTGCCGTGGTGGCCCCCGAGCGGTGCGCTGCTATTTTTTCAGAGGTTATCGCCGGGTTCCCGGGCGCCGTCACCGGCCCGCCGAACCACTGCCGGGTCGTCCCCGGCCCCTCGCTCCGGCAGGCGTTCGCCGCCGTTGAGCCCGAGCTCTCCCCCGACGCGACCGTCCTGGTGCACGACGCGCTCCGGGCGTTCACTCCACAAGGGACGATCCGTGACGTACTGGGCGCGGTCCGTGCGGGCGCGGGCGTCGTCGTCCCGGTTCTGCCCATGGCGGACACCGTGAAGTCCACCGACGAAGCGCGGCTGATCACCGGCACCGTCGACCGCGAAGGGCTCCGCACCGCGCAAACGCCCATCGGTTTCGCCCTCCCGGAGTTCCGGGCCGCGCTCGGGACGGACGCCGTCCTCGACGCCGCCGTTCTGGCCGGCGCCGCCACTGTCCCCGGCCATCCCGACGCGATGCGCGTCGCGAGTGCCTTCGAACTCACCCTCGCCGAGGCCCTCGTGGCCCTGCACGGTCACGAGGAGCCCCTGTGAACGACCTCCGCGTCGGCAACGGCGTCGACGTCCACCCGATCGAACCCGGCCGCGAGTGCTGGATGGCCGGGCTGCTGTGGCCGGGCGTCGACGGCTGCTCCGGTCACTCCGACGGCGACGTCGCGGCCCACGCGCTGTGCGACGCGCTGCTGTCCGCCGCCGGGCTCGGCGACCTCGGCGCGGTCTTCGGCACCGGCGACCCGCGGATGGACGGCGCGCACGGCGCGGACATGCTCGCGGAGGTCCGTGGGCTCGTCGAGGCGGACGGGTGGCGCGTGGCCAACGCGACCGTGCAGATCATCGGCAACCACCCGCGCGTCGGGAAGCGGCGCGACGAGGCGCAGAAGGTGCTCGGCGACGCCGTCGGCGGGCCGGTGAGCGTCGCCGGCACGACGTCCGACGGGCTCGGCCTCACCGGCCGCGGCGAGGGCGTCGCGGCCGTGGCGACGGCACTCCTCGTCCGGTCCTGATCGTTTAGTCTTCGGCCTATGGCACTGACTTTCAACGACGCCACGAAGGCGTTGCTCGACGGGAACAACTTCCCCGTGGTCGCGACCATCAACAAGGACGGCTCCGCGCAGACGTCCGTGCTGTGGGCCAAGCGCGACGGCGACACGCTGGTGTTCGCGACCGTCCGCGGGCGCCTCAAGGAACGCAACATGGCGCGCGACCCGCGGGTGTCCGTCTCGGTCTTCGACACCGGGAACCCGTACAACTACGTCGAGATCCGCGGCCGCGTCGAGATGACCGACGAGGGCGGGCGCGAGCTGATCAACGAGCTGGCGCACAAGTACACCGGCAAGGACTACCCGGCCGAGCCGGCGGAGAACATCCGCGTGCTGGTGCGCGTGATCCCGGAGAAGATCACCGGCAACTCCGCCTGAGGCGCGTTCGCCGCCGGGCCGGCGAATGAGCCGGACGCCACAACTCGGCGGCGAACCACCGGTCTTCCTGGCTAGTCTTGGTCCGTGGCCATCAACGCGGTGTTGTTCGACTTCTCAGGCACGCTCTTCCGGCTCGAGCAGAACGCCTTCTGGCTCACCGAGGTCGTCGACGACGACGGCGCGGTGCTCGACCTCGAGGCGCAGACCGAGCTGATGCGGCGCATGACGGCGCCCGTCGGGCAGGTCGTGGAGCTCGACGAGGAGCACCAGCACGCGTGGCACCAGCGCGACCGCGACCCTGAGCTGCACCGGAAGGTGTACCTCGAGGTGCTGCGACGCTCCGGCGTCCCGCGCCTCGAGCAGGCCGAAGCGCTGTACCAGCGGCTGATCACGCCGGGCGAGTGGACGCCGTACCCGGACACGGAGGCGGCCCTGAAGGCCGTCTCCGGCCAGGGCCGCAAGGTCGGGGTGCTGAGCAACATCGCGTTCGACATCCGGCCGGCGTTTTCGCAGCGCGGGTGGGACGCGCACGTGGACGAGTTCATCCTGTCGTTCGAGGTCGGGTCCATCAAACCGGAGCTGGAGATCTTCCGGACCGCGCTGGACCGGCTCGGCGTGCGCGCCGAGGAGACCCTGATGGTCGGCGACAGCGAGGAGGCCGACGGCGGCGCCCGCGCGCTGGGCTGCGAGTTCGCCCTGGTTGACCCGCTGCCCACGACCGAGCGGCCGGACGCCCTGCTCGGCGCGCTGCGGGCCCACGGCCTGCTCTGACCCACTCGTGAGTGGCTATGCCGGTTCTAACCGTCGTAAACACTCACGAGTCCTGGCCAAGAGCAGCAGCTGCGACGTCGCCCACACCGACCCCGTACCCTCTTAGGGTGGCCCTACACCTCTTCGACACCGCGACCCGTGCCCCCCGGGAGTTCGTTCCCGTCCGCAGCGGAACGGCGTCCATCTACCTGTGTGGGGCCACCGTGCAGGGCGTGCCCCACATCGGGCACGTGCGGGGGGTGCTGAACTACGACGTGCTGCGCCGCTGGCTGCTCCACAGTGGACTCGACGTGCTGCTGGTGCGCAACGTCACCGACATCGACGACAAGATCCTCACCAAGGCCGCCGAAGCGGGCCGTCCCTGGTGGGAGTGGGCGACCAAGCACGAGCGCGAGTTCGAACTGGCTTACGACGCGCTCGGCTGCCTCCCGCCGTCGGTCAACCCGCGCGCGACCGGGCACGTCACCCAGATGGTCGAGCTGATCCAGCGCCTGATCGACAGTGACCACGCCTACGCGGCGGACGGCGACGTCTACTTCTCCGTGAAGTCCTTCGACGGCTACGGGGCGCTGTCCGGCCAGCAGCTCGACGAGGTCCAGCAGGGTGAGACGCCGACGCGCGGCAAACGCGACTCGCGCGACTTCACGCTGTGGAAGAGCGCGAAGCCGGGCGAGCCTTCGTGGCCGACGCCGTGGGGCGACGGCCGCCCGGGCTGGCACCTGGAGTGCTCCGCGATGGCGACGAACTACCTCGGCACCGAGTTCGACATCCACGGCGGCGGCGTCGACCTGGTGTTCCCGCACCACGAGAACGAGCGCGCGCAGTCCAACGCGGCCGGCGACGGCTTCGCACGGTACTGGCTGCACAACGCGTGGGTGACCATGTCCGGCGAGAAGATGTCGAAGTCGCTGGGCAACACCGTGTCGATCCCGGCGATGCTGGAGCGCTACCGGGCGCCCGAGCTGCGGTACTACCTGGTGCAGCCGCACTACCGGTCCACCGTCGAGTACTCCGACGGCGCGGTCGCGGAGGCGGCGCAGGGCTACCGGCGCATCGAGGGCTTCCTGCGGCGCGCGGCCTCGGCCGGCGACGTGCCGGTGGGCCGGGTGGCGCCGGAGTTCGCCGCCGCGCTGGACGACGACCTCGCGACCCCCGCCGCGTTCGCCGTGGTGCACAACACGGTGCGTGACGGTAACGCCGCCCTCGACGAGGGCGACACCCCCAAGGCGCTCGAACTCGCCGCCTCGGTGCACGCGATGACCGACGTGCTCGGCCTCGACCCGCTGTCCGCGCGCTGGTCCGAGGGCGGCTCGGACACCCCGGTCCGCGAGGCGCTCGCCGAGCTGGTCGAAAGCCTGCTCGCCGAACGGCAGCAGGCCCGCGCCGCGAAGGACTTCGCGCGCGCGGACGCCGCCCGTGACCGCCTCGTGCAGGCGGGCATCGTGGTGGAGGACACCCCGAACGGTCCGCAGTGGACGGTCAGGAACTCCTGACCGCCGCTGTGGCGGATTAAGGACTCGTTACATGGCAGGCAACTCACGGCGTCAGGGCGCCATCCGCAAGACCGGCACCAAGAAGGGCCAGGTCGTCGGCTCCGGCGGGCAGCGGCGGAAGGCGCTCGAGGGCAAGGGCCCCACGCCGAAGGCCGAGGACCGGCCCGGGCACAAGGCGTACCGCGCCGCGAACGCCGCGAAGACGCGTGAGCAGTCGCGGCAGAAGAAGGCCGAGCGGCCGGAGCTGATCGCCGGCCGCAACCCGGTCGTCGAGGCGCTGCGGGCCGACGTGCCGGGCGTCGCGCTGTACGTCGCGCTGAACATCGATGTCGACGACCGCGTCAACGAGGCCGTCCGGCTGGCGGGCGACAAGGGCATCTCGATCCTGGAGATCCCGCGCGAGGAGCTCGACCGCAAGACGAACCGCGCGATGCACCAGGGCCTGGGCCTGCAGGTGCCGCCGTTCGAGTACGCGCACCCGGACGACCTGATGACCGCCGCGCGCGATTCGGGCAACACCCCGCTGTTCGTCGCGCTCGACGGTGTGACGGACCCGCGCAACCTCGGTGCCGTCATCCGCTCGGCCGCCGCGTTCGGCGCGCACGGCGTGCTGCTGCCGGAGCGCCGCAGCGCCGGCATGACGGCCGTGGCGTGGCGCACGAGCGCGGGCACGGCGGCGAAGCTGCCCATCGCGGTCGCCACGAACCTGACGCGCCAGCTGAAGTCGTGGGCGTCGAAGGGCCTGATGATCGTCGGCCTCGACGCGGACGGCACCGTGGACATCGACGCGCTGGATCTGGCGTCGGAGCCGCTGGTCGTGGTGCTGGGCTCGGAGGGCCGCGGGTTGTCCCGCCTGGTCCGCGAGACCTGCGACGCCACCGTGTCGATCCCGATGGCCGCCGGCGTGGAGTCCCTGAACGCCTCGGTCGCCGCGGGTGTCCTCCTGGCGGAGGTCGCCCGACGCCGCCGTCTCGCCGGCCGCATCTGACACCCGTTCCACATTCTGGCCTGTCTCCCTGATCCAGGGCGGCGGGCCAGATCTCTCTCCGCTCCCCACCGACTTGTCCACAGCCGGCCCCCATTGTGGACAACTCCGCACTCCGCACGACGATCAGCCGCTCCCGTCGCCCACCGGCGATAGACTGGACTGGGGACGCCCCCCGAGGTGGGCGGGGGCTGCGTTCGGAGCCGGGCGGGGGCATCAACCACCCTCGGTGATTCGCGCTGTGATGCCCCGCGCTTCGCTCCACCGTGACAGCCGCTCGGCGGAGTGCGCTCGTGGTGAGGTTGCGGGGGCTGGCCAAGACGCGGGCGCGGGAGACGTCTTCGGTGTAGGTGACGTGGTGGAGTTCGTTCTCGAGGTGCCAGTGGCCGCGGGCGTAGCGTCCGATGCGGGCGGGGTGGTGCGTCGTTCGGTGCCGCCGTGTCCGCGGTCGTCGGTGACGCGAGCGGGGATCTCGTGGCAGGGCAAGGTATCCGGCAGGCCGTAGAGGCGGTGCTGATTCTCCTTGACGTAGTAGGCGCCGCGGGCTCGCGCGGCGGGTGATGTGCGGGCCTCGGTGGTGATCACCGGGCCGGGCAGGTCGAGCATCGATCAGCGGAGCCAGGCAGTCAGCCACGGCAGGGCTCAGGCACGATTACACGATCGCGGGGCCTGGACAATCACCTGATCAACAACAACCGTGCCCGCCCCGCAACCAGGCCAAAAGACTCTGCCAGCACCCGGCCGAGGAGGGCCAGGGCCACATTCGGAGCCGGACGAGGCCGTCAACCACCCTCCGTAATCCGCGCTGTGATACTCCGGGCTTCGCTCCACCGCGACACCCACTCGGGCTAAGGTCAGCTCCGGAACCGAGGGGGTCCATCACCGATGTCGTTCGTTTCGCCGCTGTTCTTGTGGTACTTCATGCCCACGGTGCTGGTCGCCGTGCTGGTGTGCCCGCGGAGCTGGCGCAACGGCATCGTCGCGGTCGCGAGCCTGCTGTTCTACACCATCGGCGCCGGGCCGTACCTGTTCCTCCTGCTGCTCTGCATGACAGCCAACTTCCTCGCCGGGCCCGCGCTCGAGCCGAGCCCGTGGGACCTGCAGGGGAAGCGGCGCCGGCGGATCCTGATCGGCGTCGTCACGCTCGACGTGCTGGTGCTGGTGATCTGGAAGTACGCGGGGTTCGCGACGCAGCAGATCGCGGCCGTCTCGCACTGGTTCGGCGGGGACCTCGGCGTCGCCAGCATCGTGGTGCCGATCGGGATCTCCTTCTACACCTTCCACCACATCTCGTACGTCGTGGACATTTACCGCGGCGAGCGGCGCGCGCTGCGCAACCCGGTGGCGTTCGCGGCGTACATCGCGATGTTCCCGCAGCTGGTGGCCGGGCCGATCGTGCGGTACCGCGAGATCGCCGACCAGCTGCCGCAGCAGCGTTCGCACCGGCTCGACGACATCGCGGCCGGCTTCCCGCGGTTCGCGCTGGGGCTGTGCAAGAAGTCCATCGTCGCCGACTCGCTCAGCCCGATGGTCGAAGCGTGCTTCGCGACGCCGGCGGACCAGATGACGTTCGCGACGGCCTGGCTCGGCGCCATCGGGTACACCCTGCAGCTGTTCTTCGACTTCTCCGGCTACTCCGACATGGCGATCGGCCTCGGCCGGATGCTCGGCTTCCGGCTGCCGGAGAACTTCGCGCGCCCGTACTCGTCGGTGACGATCACGGAGTTCTGGCGGCGCTGGCACATGTCGCTGTCACGCTGGTTCCGCGACTACGTCTACATCCCGCTGGGCGGCAACCGCTCCGGCGCCGGGCGCACGTACCGCAACCTGTGCATCGTGTTCGTGCTGACGGGTTTCTGGCACGGCGCGCAATGGACGTTCCTGATCTGGGGTTGTTACCACGGCGCGCTGCTGGTGATCGAACGCCGCTTCAACCTCGCCGAGACGCCGTCGCGCCCGGCCGCCCGGATCGCGCGCCGCGCGCTGACACTGCTCCTCGTGGTGTTCGGCTGGGTGTTCTTCCGCTCGGCCGACCTGGGCCACGCGCTCGCCATGATCGGCCACATGCTCCTGCCGGACTTCGGCGGCCTCGGCGACGTCGTCGAAAGCGCCCTGACCAACCAGCGGCTGCTCATCCTCCTCGCCGCGCTGGCGATCTTCTTCCTCCCGGCGCACCCCGTCACGGGCCCGCTCCTGGAGTCCTCCCGCAGCCGCGGCGCGACGGCCCTGCGCATCGGCGTGATGACCGTCGGCCTCGTCTACGCCGCCATCCTGGTCGCGACGGGGACATTCAGCCCGTTCCTTTACTACCAGTTCTGAGAGCGAACCTCAGGTGACTGTCCGCAGTTGGTGACACGGGGGCACCGCCCACGTGGGGGATGTGCCCCCGTGTCCCTCCTACGGGGTTTTCGGCGTTTCGGAGAAAACCGCTGAACGTGAAAATTCTTGCCCAGAGTCACCTAGCACCTGGAATATTGTCCCCCAAATTTCTTATTTCGCGGGTCACCCCAAGCGCGTAAAGTAACTCCCCGCGCTCGAACAGATACGCAACGCACTCGTCCGTTCGAGTGGTTCAAGGAGGTGGACCGTGGTCGCGGAAGACGACCGTCCTCGCCGGAATTCGCTTCAGGAGATCTTCTGGACCCGCACCACATTATTACTGACCGTGCTCGTCGTGATCGCGGTGCTGAGCCTGTGGATCTCCAGCATGATGGACGCAGGCACGGGCAAAACGCTCGTCACCTCGTTGGGCACCGGCACGCTGATCTCCGCGCTGGTCGGCTTTGGACAGACCTTGATCACCGCCAGCGCGTCGCAGCGCGCGATGGTGACCCCGTTGATCGAGGAGAGCCGGCGCGCGCTCGAGGACCTCAGCGCCGAATACCGGTCGCTCAACAAGGAGTTCTTTCCCACGCACGTGTTCGACGCGACGACCGACCCCGACCCGGCGTTCAACCGCATGCTGATGTCGGACCTGGACAACACACGCCAGTACTTCTTCCGCGGCTTCTCCGGACGTCACGCGGCGGCCCGGCTTCTGTTGACTCGCACCGATCGTGAGCTGCACGCCGTGATCGCCGACCCGCGCGACGCCGGTTCCATCAGCGGTCGCGCGCGTTACCTGCTGCGGCGGGAGGCGGCGGAAGTCGACTACGAGGCGATCCAGAGCGGCCTGCACGAAGAGATCCACATCGGACTCGTCGGGCTGTTCCTGGCCCGCAGCCGGTGCGCGCAGGTGGACATCACCGTGGTCGCGGACCCGCCACTGGACCGGCTGGAGATGTTCGACGCGAGCGTGTGGGTCACGTTGTACAGCGACGTGCGCGGAGCGACCAAGCTGTACCCGCGGTCGCTGCGGTTCACCGAGGGCTCCTTCATCTACAACATGGAACGCGCGGAGTTCCTGCGTGTCTCGCAGTCGCGGACCGGCCGCCACTTCCGCATCACGTCCGCGACGACGCGGGCCGATTTCCTTGCCCTGTTTGAAAAGATCACTGGATCCGACTTGTCCGAGGAGAACTTCCGCGACATGGAGGGAAGGTTCCACGCCTTCCGCGCGGAATTCTCCGCACGAGCCGAGCTAGGGAGCTGAGCCGTCTTGCTCACTCGCTTGTCCCCCCTGAACCAACTGGCCACACGGCTGCGCTCGGCGGGTTTCCCGCTGGCACAGGACTGGCGCACCGTGGACATCTGGTTCCGAAAATGGGCTTCACAAACGGAGTTGCGCGATGAGCTGCGCGCACTGCTACGCGCACCGGACCCGGAGACCGCCGCGGTCATGCTCCGCAACTCCCGCGAGACGACCACCCATTTCGCCTGGTGCCTGCAGGATTGTCCGGACGATCCGTTCTCGTTCTGGCTGCACGAATACAAACCGCAGGAAGACTGGCGCGAGGGCTACGCCGATTCTGTGCACAACCACAGGTATCACTTCTGCACCACCATTCTCCGCGGCAACTACCTGCACGAGCGGTACTCCACGACCCGCGACGGGGACAGCGGCTTGATCACGTCCGCGCAGCTGCGGCGCCGGGCGCTGTGCCAGGCGGGCGCGTCGTCGATCATGCTCGCCGACGAATTCCACCGCATTCCCGAAGCCGCCGACGGGACCATGACTTTCCTGGTGAAATCACGCCCCGTGACCGTTTCCAGTCTCTCCTACGACCCGGCCACAGGAATCGGGCATCGTCACGTTCCGGTAGAGGTCCGATTGGGGGAACTGGCCGACCGAGTCTAGCTACAACCCGCCGTAACGGGCGCATACCATTGCTCCACCCGCTCGAATGCCGAAGCCGGGATCGGAGAGATGTATGCGCGCGCAAAAGAACAGTGTTCAGCCGACGGCGATCGCCGCGGCGAAGGTCACCGCGGCCACGATCACCCCAGCGACGATCAGCGCGGTGGAGAACCGCGTCCAGCAGTTGTGCTGGCGGTACGCCGAACGGCTGCCGTTCCACGGCTGGCACCACGTGAGCTTCGTCCGCTCCAAGGCGGTCGACTTCGCGACGGCCAACGGCGCCGACGCGAGCGTGGTCGAGGTGGCCGCCCTGGTGCACGACGTGAACTACCTCGTCCTGCGCAACTCGCCCGCCGCCGCCGGCAGCGAGCTGCGCCGGGGCCTGCTCGCCGACTGCGGCGTGCCCGATGAGGTCGCCGACTGGATCGACGACCTCATCGACGAGGCCGAGATGGCCAACCGCGGCCGGCACATCTCACTGGAGGCGCAGGCCCTGAGCGACGCCGACACGCTGTTCAAGGCGCTGCCGGTGACACCCGTGGTGCTCGCCCACCGCTACCTGCAGGAGAACAACGTCAGCCTGAAGGACCTGGCCCACAAGATCGTCGGCGAGCAGTGCGACGTCCACGACAGCGGCTACTACTTCTACAACCCGGAGGCCGCCGCCACGTACTCCCGCTGGGCCACCGCGAACCTCCAGCTGTGGCGCTGCATCAAGGAGGCCGTGGACGACCCGACGGTCGTCGAGCTGCTCGACGCCGTGCACGCCGTGGACAGCACCCTCGCGGCATCCTGACCCGGTTCGTTCAGCCCTGGCCGTACCCCCTCAGCTTCTCGACGACACGCTCGATCTCCGCGGGCGGCAGCAGCGTGGGGCTGCCCGCGGACCGGGCCAGCAGCCACAGCCGGCAGACCCACTCGAGCTGCTGCACCCGGTGGTACGCCGCGCCGAGGCCATCGCCGTACGCCACGGTGCCGTGGTTGGCGAGCAGGCAGCCGCGGCGGCCGTCGAGGGCCTTGAGCATCGCCGACGCCAACTCCTCCGTGCCGTACGTCGCGTACTCGGCGACCCGCACGGTCGGGCCGATCGTCGCGAGGATGTAGTGGATCGGCGGCACCTCGTCGAGCAGTGTCGAGACCGCGGTGGCGTGCACCGAGTGTGTGTGCACCACCGCGGTCACCGAGGCGCCGTCCGGGTCCACGGCCCGGTTGTAGACGGTCAGGTGCATGGGCAGCTCGCTGGTCGGCCTCAACTCCCCCTCGACGATCTCGCCGTCGAGCCCGACCACCGGGATGTCGGCCGGCTCGAGCCCGGCGTAGTCCACTCCCGTGGGCGTGACCGCGACCAGCGCCCCGTCCCGCACCGACACGTTGCCGGACGTACCGACCACCAGCCCGTCGGCCGTCATCCGACGGGCGTACTCACAGACCGCCGCTCGTTCCTCCGCCAGGATCATTCACAGCCTCCAAAGACCACGCGCGGCGGACAGGGATGCCTGGTAATCGGCGTAACCGCGCTCGTACGCAGCCACATTCTCGGGCCGGAACTCCACCACGCGCGAATTCGCCGCCCACCGCTCGCGGTCGAACGGCGTGCCGAGCGCCGCCGCGGCGGTGAGCACGGCGCCGCGCGCCCCCACCCCGGGGTCACTCGGGATGACGATCGGCCGGCCGAGCACGTCCGCGAAGATGCGGATCCATTCCGGTGACCGCACGCCGCCACCGCAGGCGTACAGCCGGCCGGACAGTCCGGCCGCCTCGAAACAGTGCCGCGCCGCATACGCGATCGACTCACACAGCGCCCGCACCAGGTCCGCCCGCCCGGTTTCGAGACTGATCCCGGCGAACTGCGCCCGCGCGCCGGCGTCGACAAACGGCGCACGCTCACCGGACACCGACAGGAACGGCAGCGCCCGTGCCCCGCGCGCGCCCGGCTCGCTACTCGCCAGCAGCGGGTCGATTTCGGCGACGTCGATCCCCAGCAGCGCGCACACCCAGTCGATGCCCGCGGTGCCGACCATCGCCGGCATCGCGCGGAGGTACTCGGCCTCGTCCGGCGTGCAGAGGAACATCCCGGCCGGCTCGCCCTCGGGGTCGAACGTGGTGTCGGCCGTGAGCACCTGGCAGGCCAGCGTGGTGCCCGCCGTGAGGATGCCGTCGCCCGCCTCCCGCACGCCGGCGCCGATCGCGCTGGCCGGCAGGTCGAACGGCCCGGCCGTGACCGGCAGCCCCACCGGCAGGCCGAGCAGGGCCGCCCCTCGCGCGTCGAGCCGGAACACCGACTTCGCCGGCGCCGGCTTGGCGAACAGGGCCCGCCGGTGGCCGAGCCCGCAGGCCTCGATGGCCGCCTCGTCGTACCGCCGGGTGACCGGGTCGAGGAACGGCAGCGACGCGTCGGACACGTCGACGGTGATCTCCCCGGTGAGCCGCTGCAGCACCGCGTCCACGCAGTAGCCGGCCACGACGGCCCGGTCGAGCACCTCGGGCTCATGAGCGTCCAAATAGGACATTATCGCGGCGGCGCAGCCCGGGAACATGCCGGATCCGGTGCGGCGGAAGACTTCCCGGGCGACTCCCTCGGCCTGCCACCGCGCGAGCAGGGTGTTGGCCCGGCCGTCGAGCCACGAGATCGCGGGCCGCACCGCGGCGCCGGACTCGTCGCGCAGCCACATTCCGTCGCCCTGCCCGGTGAGCGCCAGCGCGGTGACGGGGCCCGGCAGCCGGGCGGCGACCTCGCGCACCACCGTGACAACCGTGGCCACCACCTGGTCGAGGTCCTGCTCGACCCGGCCGCCGGCGAGGTGGTGCACCTCGGACGGCGTGCACGCGCTCGCCACGGACGTCCCGTCCTCGTCGAACACCACGGCCTTGGTGAGCGACGTGCCGATGTCGACCCCGACGATCACGGCTGCCGCCCGAGCACCTCGGGGTTGGCGAGGTTCGCCGGTCGCTCACCGCGGGCATACCGGCCGACCTCGGCCGCCACGATCGCGGCCGCCCGCTCCGCCGTCTGCCGGCTCGCCCCGGCGAGGTGCGGGGTGGCGATCACGTTCGGCGCCTCGCGCAGCGCCCAGTCGGCGGGCGGTGGCTCGATATCATACACGTCCAGAGCCAGCGCGCCGAGTTTGCCGGAGCGCAGGGCCTGCGGCAGGGGCGCGTAGTCGAGCAAGCCGCCGCGAGCGGTGTTGACCAGTACGGCGCCGTCGGGCAGCAGGGCCAGCTTGCTCGCGTCGATGAGGTGCCGCGTCTGCTCGGTGAGCCGCGCGTGCAAGCTGACGACGTAACTGCGCCGCAACAGCTCGTCGAGCTCCACAACCTGCGCGCCGTCGGCCGCGATCGCCGCCGGGTCCGCGAAGGGATCGGCGACCAGTACCTCGGCACCGAACGCGAGCAGCACCTTGGCGACGCGGGAACCGATGGCGCCGTAGCCGACCAGCCCGACAGTGGTGCCGCCCAATTCGAGCCCGGCCTGGTCGTAGGCGTAGTAGTCGCCGCGCCAGGTCCCGCGCAACAGCTCCGCCGACGACGTCGCGATCCGCCGCATCGCGGCGAGGATCATGCCGACGGCGAACTCGGCCGCCGCACCGGCATTACGACCCGGCGCATACGTCACCGCGACACCGGCCTCCGTCGCCGCGGCGAGGTCGACGTTCACCGGCCCGCCCCGGCACACCGAGACCAGCTTGAGCCCCGGCGCGGCGGTGAAAACCTGTTTGGTGAACGGCGCCATCTGCGTCACCGCGACCTCGGCGCCCGCGAGCGCCTCGATCACCTGCTCCTCGGTGCCACTGGCCTCGTGCACGTTGCCGACCGGGCCGAACGGCTCCACCGGCCACGGCAGGGCGAGCTCGGTGATCTCATGGTCCGCGCCGAGCTCGGCGCGGACGGCGCCGGCCAGCAGGCCGGGACCGACGAAATGGTCTCCCGCAGCGAGAATGTGCAACTCTGCTCCCTCACTCGCTCTGTGTCGATTACCAAAAAGGCCGGAAGTAAGCCGACCGGGAATGGCGACAGACCTGCGAAAACTGCTTACTTCCGGTCGGTTTGGTATCTACCGGCACAGTATGCGGCCTGGCCCCGGTTCAGCGGGCGTTCTCGTACTTGGTGATGTGCTCGACCTTGCTCGCGCTGGCCGAAGCGGGGTCAAAACGGTACCCGACCCACTCGGCGACGATCTTCTTCGCCACCTCGGGACCGATCGCGCGGGCGCCGAAGGTGATCACCTGGCAGTTGTTGGATTTGATCGACCGCTCGGCGGAATAGGAGTCGTGCGCGACGGTCGCCCGCACTCCCGGCACCTTGTTCGCCGAGATGGCCATGCCGATCCCCGTGCCGCACACCAGCACCCCGCGGTCCGCCTCGCCACCGGCGATCGCCTCCGCCGCCGCGAGCCCGAGCAGTGGGTACGCCCGGTCGTCACCGGCGTCCGCGACGCCGAGGTCAGTCACCTCCTCGACCCGGTCGTCGGCCAGCAGCAGGTCGCGCAGCTGGTTCTTGAGGTCCACCCCGGCGTTGTCCGCCGCCACCACGATCCGCATCAGTCCACGTTCCTTCCCAGCTCTTCGCCGACAGCCGTGACCAGCAGGGAGAACGAGACCGCGCCGGGATCCGGGTGGCCCTTGCTCCGCTGCGCCAGGCGCGCCGCACGTCCCTTCGCCGGCAGCAGGTGCGCTGTCTCCTCAGCCGCGGTCACCGCCGCCCGCGCCGCCTTCCGCCAAGCCTGAGCAACATCCACCCCGGCCTGTTCACGCAGCACGGCGCGGAACGGCTCGATGGCGTCGAGCATCGTCTTGTCCCCCGGCTCGGCCTTGCCCAGCTCGGTGAACGCCCGGACCGCACCGTCGACGGCGTCGGCGAGTGCGCCCGTGGTGATCTCGTCCGCGGCAAGCCCCTTCAGGCCCGCGCCCGTCTCGGCGAGCAGGACGCCGTAGAGGGCGCCGGAGGCACCTCCCGCGGCGTCGGCGAAGGCGGTTCCCGCGGCGAGCAACGAGCCGGACACCGTTTCTCCGCTCCGCCGCGCGGCGACGACGGCCGCACGCATCCCGCGGGTCATGCCGAGCCCGTGATCACCATCCGCGGCGACCGCGTCCAGCCTTCCCAGCTCCGCCTCGTTCTCCTCGATGCTCCGCAGCGCGGCGGTGAGCACACGGTCTACGACCCCGGTGCCCGGTTCGGTCTCCGCGAGCAGGTCGTCCACTGTGGACTCCAGTGGCACCTGCGCCAGCTCCGCCCCGGTGGTGCGGTAACCCGGCGTGTCACACGGCGCCGAGTACAGCTCAGCCAGTTCGTCGTCGAGCACCAGGATCGACAACGAGACCCCGGCCATGTCGAGCGAGGTGACGAACTCTCCGACCTCCGTGTGCACGGGGCTGAGGCCCGCTTCGGCCAGCCGCTCGTGCACCCGCGTATAGGTGACGAACATTTCCTCGTACTTGGTGCGGCCCAGCCCGTTCAGCAGCGCCACCACCCGGCTGCCTTCCGGCAACTCCGGGAGCAAGCCGTCGACCAGCTCGTCGGCCAGCTCGGCCGCGGACAGCCGGCCGACCGTGCGCACCCCCGGCTCGCCGTGGATGCCGAGCCCGACCTCCATCTCGCGGTCGGCGACGGTGAACAGCGGCTCCGCGGCGCCGGGCAGCGTGCAGCCGCCGAACGCGACGCCGAAGGTGCGGGTGCGCGCGTTCGCCTTCTCCGCGACCACATGAACCGCGTCGAGGTCGTAGCCGCGTTCCGCCGCCGCCCCGGCGATCTTGAAGACCAGGAAGTCGCCCGCCACACCACGACGGCGCTCGGGCTCGGCCGCCGGGCCGCTCGCGATGTCGTCGGTGACCAGGATCGTGCGGCTCTTGATGCCTTCGGCCGCCAGCCGGCGCGCGGCGAGCCCGAAGTGCAGTACGTCGCCCTGGTAGTTCCCGAAGCCGAACAGCACGCCCGCACCGGTGTCGGCGGCGCGCGCCGTGCGGTAGACCTGCTCGGCGCTGGGGCTGGTGAAAACGTCGCCCACCACCGCGCCGTCGGCGAGGCCGGGCCCGACCAGTCCGGCGAACGCCGGGTAGTGCCCGCAGCCGCCGCCGATCACGACCGCGACCTTGCCCGGCCGCGTGCCGCCTTCGCGCCGGACCACGCCGTACGCATCCGGCACCTTGCGGACAGTGCGGCCGTACGCGGTGACGAACCCGTCCAGCCACTGCCGCTTGAACGTGTCCGCGGTGCCCAAGGTCGTCATGGTCAGTCCCTTGCCGCCACCGGCTCGCCGGCCAGGTAGGCCAGCAGCTTCCGGCGGACGTCGTGGTTGTCCTCGGCCACCGCGCTGGCCAGCTCCAGCGCGTCCGGCTTCGGCGGGTAGGTGGGGTTCGGCAGCGCGACGACGGTGAGCCCGGCCGCGGCCGCCGCCCGGATGCCGTTGCTGGAGTCCTCTACTCCCAGACAGTCCTCGCCGGAGCGCCCCAGCCGTGCGGCCGCTTCGAGGTAGACGTCCGGGCTCGGCTTGCCGCGCGCGACCTCGGCGCTGGAGACGGTGGCGGTGAACTCCGCGGTGAGCTGGTGCTTGTCCAGCACGGCGTCGATCACCCGGCGCGCCGCCGAAGACGCGAGCGCCACCGGCACCCGCGCGCTGACCTCGCGCACCATCTCGCCGGCGCCCGGCAGCAGCGGGGCCTCGCCCGCCTCGATGGAGCCGATCATGCCGTCGACCACCGCGCGCTCCACCTCCTCGGCCCGCTCCGGCACCCCGCAGCGTCGGGCGAGGTAGGCAGCCCACTCGGGCGCGCTCATGCCCTGCACGGAAGCGGTGTCCTCGGCCGTCCACTCAACCTGGTGGCGGGCGGCGTACGCGACCCAGTTCTCCTCCCAAAGGTGTTCACTGTCGACCAGCACACCGTCGAGGTCGAACACCACCGCGTCGAGCGTCATCCAGCAGATCCCTTCACAAGAGCGGGCCGTTTCACACGGTCCGTGTTAAGTTAACATTGATGATGAGAAGTTCGCAAGGGCAGTTCACACCGAAAGGAGCGGCCCAGTGGGCGCACGAGTGCTGCTGGCCAGGCACGGGCAGACCGAATGGCACGCCGAGAACAGGTACGCCGGCAGCAGCGAGGTGGCGTTGACAGCAGAAGGGCTTCGGCAGGCCGAGGCGCTCGCGCGGTACGCGCGCGAAGTGAAGCCGGCTGCGCTGTTCTGCTCGCCCCAGGACCGCGCGCGCCGCACGATCGCGCCCACCGCGGAAGCACTCGGACTGACCCCCGAAATCGTCGACGACCTGCGGGAAACCCACTTCGGCATCGCTGAAGGACGCACCCGAGAGGAGGTGCGGGCCAGCGACCCAGGGGTGGTCGAGCGGTTCCTGGCCGACCCGGTCGCCGGCTCGTTCCCCGGCGCCGAGGACCCGCTCGCGGCCGCCGGGCGCGGGGCGCGGGCAGTCCGGGAGATCGCGCGGCGCGGCGACGGAATCGTGCTGGTCGTCGCGCACAACACGCTGCTGCGCCTGACTTTCTGCCACCTGCTCGGCATCCCGCTGGCCACCTACCGCACAGTGTTCCCGCAGCTGGACAACGCCGCCGTCACCGAACTGGGGATCGACGGCGACCGCACGGCCCTGCTGCGCTTCAACCTGCCACTCGACACGCGATAATCACGTCATGTCGAGTGAGAAGCCCGTCGCGCACACGCGCGAGACCCGTCAGCAAACGCTGGTCGACTACGTGTTCCGGCAGGGCTCGGCGTCGATCAACGCCCTCGTGGACCTCACCGGGGTCAGCAACATGACGGTGCACCGCGACGTCGACGAGCTCGCCCGGCGCGGCCTGCTGCGGAAGTACCGCGGCGGCGTTTCCGCCATGCCGTCGACGGTCTTCGAAAGCAACGCCGAGTACCGCATGAGCGCCAACGCCGCCGCCAAGCGCCTGATCGCGGTCCAGGCGCTGGACCACGTCGAGCCCGGCATGTCCGTGCTGCTCGACGACTCGACGAGCGCGCTCGCGCTGGCCCGGCTGCTGCACAACGTGACCCCGCTGACCGTGGCCACCAACTACCTCGGCGCGATCGACGAGCTGAAAGAGGTCGACGAGCTGCGGCTGATCTGCATCGGCGGGGACTACTCGATCACCCACGACTCGTTCCTCGGCATGCAGAGCCTGGAGGCGATCGAACGGCTCTCGGTCGACATCGCGTTCGTCTCGACCTCGGCGATGACCTCGCAGATGACGTTCCACCAGGAGCCCGAGATCGTGATGATCAAGCGCGCGATGCTGGCCAGCGCGCGGAAGAAGGTCCTGCTGATGGACAGCAGCAAGCTGGAGCGCTCGGCCCTGCACCGGCTCGCGCCACTGGACGAGTTCGACCTGCTGATCATCGACTACGACATCCACGCGCACCTGGTGGACGAGCTGCGCAGCCGGGTCCAGGTCCAGGTCGCCGCCGAGCGCGAATGACAGGCCAGTTTAGCTAACACTCTTGCGTGCGAAGTTAACACGGTCCATGATACGTTGGATTCGACGTCATGGAGGCGTGTATGAACCAGTCGGCAACAGCGGGGTTGTCCCGGCCAGAGGGCGGCTTCACCCGCCTGCTCACGCGGTGGGGGCTGCCCGCCCCCTTGTTCCTCGGCTACGTCGGCCTGTTGCTGTTCATGATCGGCGACGGGGTCGAGTCGGGCTTCATCGCGCCGTACATGGCGGGCAACGGCGCGGGCACGGAAATCAAGGCGTCGTACGTGATCACGGTGTACGGCGTCGCGGTGATGCTGGCGTCGTGGCTGTCCGGCGCGTTGTCGGAGCTGTGGGGTCCACGCCGGGTGATGCTGATCGGACTGGCCATCTGGCTGGTGTTCGACGTGCTGTTCCTGACGATCGGGCTCGGCGGTGAGAACTACACGCTGATGCTGATCTGCTACGGGATCAGGGGTTTCGGCTACCCGATGTTCGCGTTCGGCTTCCTGGTGTGGATCACGGCGGTGGCGCCCGTGGCGCGGCTGGGCGCGGCGGTGGGCTGGTTCTACTTCGCGTTCACCGGCGGTCTGCCGACGCTGGGCGCGCTCGTCGCGAGCTTCACGAACCCGCTGTTCGGGCACTACGGCACGTTGTGGGTGTCGGTCGGCCTGCTCACGCTGGGCGGGCTGATCGCGGTACTCGGCGTGCGGCAGCGCACGGGCTACCAGCGCCTCGCACCGCCGGACGTGAAACCCGTGCAGAGCCTCGTTTCCAGCGTCTCGATCGCGTGGAAGAAGCCGCGGGTCGGCGTCGGGATGCTAGTGCGGGTGATCAACACCGCGCCCGAGTTCGGCATGCTGGTGTTCTTCCCGACGATCTTCATCGACCAGATCGGGTTCGGCGAGAACCGCTGGCTGCTGCTGGTGTCCGTGATCTACGGGACGAACATCTTCTTCAACCTGATCTTCGGCGTGCTGAGCGACCGGATCGGCTGGCGCACCACCATCTTCTGGTTCGGTGCGATCGGCTGCGCGATCTCGATCCTGCTGCTGTACTTCGTCCCGATCGCGATGGGTGCGCAGTACTACTGGCTGGCGCTGATCGTCGGCGCGCTCTACGGGGCGACGCTCGCCGGGTTCGTGCCGATCTCCGCGCTGCTGCCCTCGCTCGCACCCGAGCACAAGGGCGGGGCGATGGCGTTGCTGAACCTGGGCGCCGGCGCGGCGGCGTTTGTCGGCCCGGCGATCGTGTCGCTGTTCCTCGGGCCGGTCGGGGCCGCGGGGGTGGTTGTCATCTTCGCGGCGCTGTACCTGGTCGCCGCCGTGCTGGTGCGATTCCTCAAGCTGCCGAAGGAAACCGAGCAGGCGATCACGCGCGACGCCAGCCTGCAGGACACCGGGAAGCAGGTCAGTACCGCGTGAACGAGCTGGTCACCATCGGGATCGACGTCGCCACCGCGGGGGTCCGGGCCTTCGCGGTGGGCGGCGGCACGGTGCTGGCAACGGCCGCGGCCGAACTGCCGACGCCGATGCGCTCCACGACCGGCCACAGCGAGCAGAACGCGAGGACCTGGTGGTCTGCGGTGGAGTCGGCACTGTCGAGGGTCACCGCGGCGTTGCCGGGGCGCGGCGCCGAGGTCGCGGCCGTCGCGGTGGCCGCGACCTCGGGAACGATCGTCGGGGTCGACGCCGATGGTGAGCCGGTCACGCCGGCGCTGATGTACGACGACCGCCGCGGTGCGGACCACAACGCCAGAGCGGCCGAATTGGGCGCCGAACGCTGGCGGGCACTGGGATCCGGCGTCGCGCCGACCGCCGCGCTCGGCCGGATCGCTTGGCTGGCCGAGCACACCGGCGCGGTCGCGGTGCGGCACACGGCGGACGTCATCGCGGCGAAACTCGTCGGCGGCCCCGTCGCCGCGGACTGGTCACACGCGCTCAAGAGCGGCTACGACCCGCTGGCGCGCGAGTGGCCCGGCGAGGTGCTCGACGGGCTGGGCGTGCCGTCCGGGATGGTGCCGCCGGTGGTCGCGCCCACGACCGTGCTCGGCCTCATGGCCCGACCGGTCGCGGGACTGCCCGCGGGGTGCGCCGTGGTGGCCGGCATGACCGACGGGTGCGCGGGCCAGCTGGCGGCGGGCGCGGTGGCGCCGGGCCGGTTCGTCGGGATCCTCGGGACCACTTATGTGCTGAAGGGGGTCACGGAGTCATTGGTTCCGGATCCCACCGGCGTCATGTATAGCCACCGACATCCGGACGGCTGGTGGCTGCCGGGCGGCGCGTCGAACACGGGCGGCGAGGCGGTGTCCGGTAGTGCCGGGCTGGCCGCGTTGGATGCTGCCGCGGAGGCGCGCGGACCGGCCGGGGTGGTGGCATTTCCGTTGCGGCGCAAGGGAGAACGGTTTCCATTCGCTCATGGCGACGCTGCCGGTTTTGTACTCGGTGAACCGGCCGACGAGGTCGAGCTGCACCGCGCGCGCCTGGAGGGTGTGGCGTTCGTCGAGCGGCTGGCACTGGACCACCTGCGCCGACTCGGGATCTCCGTGAACGGACCGCTGCTGGCGGCGGGCGGCGGCAGCCGGAGTCCACTGTGGACGCGGATTCGCGCGACCACGACCGGGCTCGGCATCCGCGTCGCACCCCACGCCGCGACCGGTTACGGCGCCGCGTTGCTCGCTGCTGCGGGGGTGCTGCCGGGCGGTCTCACTGAGGCTTGTGTGGCGCTGTCGGAGGGCACGCTGGCCGAACCGGTGGCGGCGGAGCGGGATGCGCTGTCGGCGTCTTATCGCCGCTTCTGCACCGCTCTCCACAAGAGGGGGTGGATCGACGACGAGTTGCACGCGACGGCCACGGGCTGATGGGCGACTTCGGGATCGGTCCCGGGACCGGGGCCAGGGCCGGGCCGGGCGGCCACGGACTGGTTCGACCTGGGACCGGGCGGCCAGGGACTGGGCAGCGACAGGCTGATCCAACCTGGGCTCGGGCGGCCCCGGGAGCGGGCCGAGCAGGGCCGGGCCGACCAGCGCCGAGCGGGCCAGAACCTGAGCGGGCCGGGGCCTGGCTGAGCCAGATCTGGGCTGGGCAGGCCGGGGGCGGGCTAGCCCAGACCCAGGTGGGCGGGGCTGGCCGACCGGGGCCGAGCGGACCTGAACTTGGGCGAGCCGGAGACAGACTGACCCGAACCTGGGCGGACCGGGGCCGAGTTGATCCGGATCGAGCGGACCTGGACCAGAGCGAGCCCGGGGCCCGGCAGACCCAGATCCGGCCTGGCTGACCGGTGCCCAGCGGGCGGATCGGAGCCAGACGGCGGCAAGGCTGTCCGGATCCGAGCGGGCTGGCCGGATCCGAGCGGACCTGGACCTGGGCGGCCCCAGGGCCGGACTGACCAGCGTCCGGCCGGGCTGGCCGGGCGGCGGGCCGGGGCAGGGGGCGGATCGGAGTCGGACGGCGGCAAGGCTACCCGGGGCAACCTCCGTCGGGGGCTCGGTCGGGAGCTCGGTCGGGGGCTGGGCGCAGAAACGCGCGGGCCCCGGAAAAGGTGGGGCCCGCGCGGGATTGGCAGGGGAGGTGGGGTGAGGGTCGGTAGGCCGTCAGTTGGCTGTAGCGGTCGGCTTGGCTGCTGACTTCGATGCCTTGGCCTGCGGGGCGGACTGGGACGGCGCGGCGTCGGAGTCCGTTGAGGCGGCGGCCGAGGAGTCATCCGCTGACGTGGCACCAGTCGGTGTGGTGTCAGTCGACGCGGGGGCGTCCGAGGAAGTGTCGGTTGATGCGCCGGCCGTCGGGGAGTCCTCGGCGGAGGCTGAAGTGGGAGTGGCGGGCTCGTCGGCTGGGGTCAGGAGGCGGATGGCTTCCTGGACGGCGGCGTCGGTGGCAGCCAGGCGGTCGGCGACCTTCGTGCGGAGGCCCAGGACGAGAGTGCGCTGTTCGGTGGCCTCGGTTTGCTTCTGCAGGGCGTCGGCGAGGGCGGTGTCGGCCTGGGACTTCTTGGTCGCGATTTCTTCGGCGGCCAGGCGGTCGGCTTCGGCGCGCTGGGCGGCGGCCGCGGCTTCCGCGGCCTCGTCGGCTGAAGCGCGGGCCTGGGTGGCGGCCTCGTCGGCCGAGGCGCGGGCTGCGGCCGCGGCTTCGTCGGCCTCGGCGCGGGCGCGGTCGGCCGCGGTGGTGCGCGACTCGATGTCCGCGTTGGCATCCGCGGTGCGGGACTCGATGTCCGCCTTTGCTTCGGCCAACAAACGCTCGCGCTCGGCTTCGGCGTCCTTGGACAGCTTCTCCGCGGTGCGTTGGGTCTCGTGGGCGTACTTGTCGGCCTCGGAGCGGGTTGATGTGGCGTCGGCCTCGGCGGCGGAGCGGAGGTCTTCGATCTCCTCCTCCGCGAGCTGCATCATCATGCGGACCCGTTCGGCCATCGCGCCCGCGCCGGACGGGCTCGAGCTCAGCCGCACGAGCGCGGCCTTCGTCTCGGTCAGCTCGTTCTGCGCGTAGCTGAGGGCCTTCGACAGCTCGCCGGACGTCGCGACCGCCTCGTCACGGCTGCGCGCGGTCTCCCTGAGCTCCTTGGCGGTCTCGTTGAGCCGCTCATCTACCTGGCGCTTGTCGTAACCCCTGACGGAGACGGCGAAAGGGGCGCTCTTCGGGGTGGGCTCGGACTTCTCGGGCGCGACCATCGGGCCACCTTAGTGAGCCGGGGTCCGGAAACGAGTACCGCCAAACGGCTGCATTACGAAACGCCTAACCCCTCGTCACGCATGGCATCCTTGGCCGAGGCGACGAGCAGGTGAACGAGCGGGAGACCTGAATGGACGGTACGGGGATCCTCGACGACATCGCGACGCACTGGCACGTGTACCTGACCATGCCGTTCATCGCGGCGCTCATCGGCTACCTGACCAAACGGGTCGCGATCGAGATGATGTTCCGGCCGCTGGAGTTCGTCGGGATCAAGCCGGTCTTCGGCTGGCAAGGCGTGATCCCGGCGAATGCCCGGCGGATGGCGGCCACGGCCGTTGATCTGCTGACCAAGAACCTGCTCGACCCACGGGAGGTCTTCGCCCGGCTCGATCCGGAGGAAATGCTCAAGGAACTCGAAACGCCCTTGCTCAAGGCCGTCGACGACGTCACGCGCGAAGTGATGGAGACCTACCAGCCACGGCTGTGGGAGCTGCTCCCCACACGCGCCCAGCAGCTGCTCGTCGACCAGGTCCGCGGGCAGGCGCCCGAAGTCGTCAAACGGCTGCTGCGCGAAGTCTCGGCCAACATCGACGACGTCCTCGACGTCAACGAGATGCTGATCAACGCCATGGTCCGCGACAAAACGCTCACCTGCCGGCTGATCCGCGACGTCGCCACCCCCGAGTTCCGCTTCATCGCCCGGTCCGGGATCTGGTTCGGGTTTGTCATCGGGCTGGTCCAATTCGTCGCGTGGGCGCTGACTAAAGAGCCGCTGATCATGCCGATCTTCGGTTTCGTCACCGGCTTCGTCACGGACTGGCTGGCGCTCAAGATGATCTTCTACCCGCGTGAGCCGCGCCGGTTCGGCTTCTTCACGTGGCAGGGCATGTTCCAGAAACGCCGGATGCAGGTGGCCGCCGACTACGGCGCCCTCATCGCCGACGAGGTGCTCACCGTGCGGAACGTGATGGAGGCCGTGCTCACCGGGTCGCGCGCCGACCGGCTGTTCGCGCTCATCACGCGTGAGGTGCAGCGGACCATCGACGCGCAGACGAGCATCGCGAAACCGCTCGTGGCGCTCACCGTCGGCGGGCGGCAGTACCAGGAGATGAAAAAAGCCGCCGCCGCGAAAGCCATCGAGTACCTTCCCGAAACGGTGAAATACGTTGAGGGCTACGCCACCGGCGCGCTCGACATACGCAACACCGTCGTCGCGAAGATGCGGCAGCTGACGCCGATCGAGTTCGAAGGAATCCTGCGTCCGGCCTTCAAGCAGGACGAATGGAAGCTCATCGCGGTCGGCGCGATCATCGGCGGGCTGGTCGGCGAACTGCAGGTCCTGCTCCTGCTGCACTGAAACCTGCCAGCTACCGTGCCGGTTGATCGACACGGGGAGGCTATCGCGGTGCAGCACTGGCAGGTCTACGTGACCATGCCGTTCGTCGCGGCGTTGATCGGGTACGTGACGAAGCGCGTGGCGATCGAGATGATGTTCCGGCCGGTCGAGTTCGTCGGGCTCCGGCCGGTGCTCGGCTGGCAGGGCGTGCTGCCGGCGAACGCGGAGCGGATGGCGAGCACCGCCACCGAGATGCTGACCACGAATCTGGTGGACCCCAAGGAGATCTTCGCCCGGCTCGACCCCGCGCAGGTGGCGAAGGAGATCGAACAGCCGCTGCTGCGGGTGGTCGAGGACGTCACCCGCGAGGTGATGGAGAGCTACCAGCCACGGCTGTGGGAAGTCCTTCCCGCGACCGCGCAGCAACTGCTGCTCAAACGCGTGCAGGCCGAGGCGCCGCGCGCGATCACCAAGATCATGCGCGAGATCTCCGACAACATCGAGGACGTGCTCGACCTCAAGCACATGGTCGTGACGAACCTGGTGCGGGACAAGGCGTTGCTGAACCGGCTGATCCGCGACATCTCACAGCCGGAGATGCGGTTCATCGCGCGCTCGGGGATCGGGTTCGGCTTCGCGCTCGGCTGTATCCAGCTGCTCGTGTGGGCGGTCACGAAGTCGCCGATCGTGCTGCCGCTGTTCGGGCTCGCCATCGGCTGGCTCACCGACTGGCTGGCGCTGAAGATGATCTTCCTGCCGCGGGAGCCGCGGCGGTTCTTCGGCCTCTACACCTGGCAGGGCGTGTTCCAGAAGCGCCGTGACCAGGTCGCGGCCGACTACGGCGACATGATCGCGCGCGAGATCATCACGGTGCCGAACCTGCTGGAAGCCGTGCTGCGCGGGCCGAAGTCCGACCGGCTGTTCACGCTGATCACCCGCGAAGTGCAGAAGACGATCGACGCGCAGGCAAGTGTCGTGAAGCCGTTCGTCGCGATCGCCGTCGGCACGAAACGGTTCCAGGAAATGAAACAGGCCGCCGCCGGGAAGGCGGCCGAACGCATTCCCGACACCATCCGCCACGCCGAGAGCTACGCCGTCAACGCGCTCGACGTGCGCAATACGATCGTCGACCGGATGCGCCGGTGCGAACGCGCTGGAATTCGAGCAGCTGCTGCGCCCGGCGTTCCGGCAGGACGAGTGGAAGCTGATCGCGGTCGGCGCGGTGATCGGCGGCCTGGTCGGTGAGCTGCAGGCGTTGTTGCTGCTGCACTGACCCCGCCCCCGTGCGATACGGTTCGTCCGGCGAATGCGGGGAGGAGGCCGGGTGGACGCGGTCCTGGACGACCTCGCGCGGCACTGGCCGGTGTACGCCACGATGCCGTTCATCGCCGCGCTGATCGGCTACGTCACCAAGCGCGTCGCGATCGAGATGATGTTCCGCCCGCTGGAGTTCACCGGCATCAAGCCGTTGCTGGGCTGGCAGGGTGTGGTCCCGAAACACGGCGGGCGGATGGCCGCGGTCGCCACCGAGCTGCTCACCGCGAACCTGCTGGACATCAACGAGGTGTTCGGCAAGATCGACCCGGTCATCATCACCCGCGAGCTCGAACAGCCCTTGCTCAAAGCCGTCGACGGCATCGCGCGCGACGTGCTCGAGGAGCACCACCCCCGGTTGTGGGAGGTGATGCCGACGCTGGCGCAGGAGATGCTGATCAAGCAGGTGCAGGCGTCGGCCCCGCGGCTGGTGCAGGAGTTCCTCGACGAGGTGCGCGACAACCTGGACGAGGTCCTCGACGTCCGGCACATGACCGTCGAGCGGCTGACCCGCGACAAGGCCCTGCTGGTCCGGCTGATCCGTGAGACCTCGCGGCCGGAGATGACGTTCATCGCGCGCGCCGGGATCTTCTTCGGCTTCGGGCTCGGACTGGTCCAGGCCATCGTGTGGGCGCTCACCCGCCAACCCCTCGTGCTGCCGATCTTCGGCGGCTGCATCGGCCTGTTCACCGACTGGCTGGCGATCAAGCTGATCTTCGTGCCGCGGGAGCCGGTGCGCGTCGGCCGGGTGATCCTGCAGGGCAAGTTCCAGCGCCGGCGCGCCGAGGTCGCCCGGCAGTACGGCGAGCTGATCGCCAACGAGGTGCTCACCGTGCCGAATCTGCTCGATGCGCTGCTGCGCGGCCCGAAGTCCGACCGGCTGGTGGCGATGGTCGAGCGGACCGTCGGGCACGCAATCGACGAACAGGCCAGCGTCGCGAAGCCGATGATCGCGCTGGCCGTCGGCGGACGGCGGCTGCAGGAGATGAAACACGCGGCGGCGACGCGGGCGCTGACCGATCTGCCGCAGACCGCCCGGTACGCCGAGGGCTACCTGACCGAGGCGATGGACGTCGCGAAAATGGTCGAGCAGCGGATGCTCGCGCTGACGCCGCTGGAGTTCGAGGGGCTGCTGCGCCCGGCGTTCCGGCAGGACGAGTGGAAGCTGATCGCCGTCGGCGGCGTGATCGGCTTCCTGGTCGGCGAGCTGCAGGTCCTGCTCATGCTCGGCTGACTTTCGGCGGTTGCCCGCACCCGGTTCACCCGAAGTGGCTACCGTGAACGCGTGCCGTCCGAACCCCAGCAGCTGCCCGCCGTCCACGAGGCCTACCTGCCTCGCGAGCACGCGCTCCACCGGCCGCGGCACGGCAAGCGGCAGATGACGGCGCTGGTCGCCGCCCTGCTGTTCTTCACCACGCCGACGCTGCTGTGGGTGTTCGGCGTCCGGCCCAGCGAGATCGAGAACCACAAGCTCGCGGGCTTCCCGAGCCTGGCCGGCGGGTTCGACTTCTTCACCGGCCTGCCGACCTGGGCCACCGATCAGCTGTCGTTCCGCGCGGGCGCGATCGAGGCGGCCGACGGCATCAGCCGCACGCTCTTCGGTGAGGACGCGCCGCTCGACCAGGGCCCGGCCGCCAACGCGGGCCCGATCCCGGCGCCGCCGCTGCAGCAGCCCGGCGCGCCGAACACGGGCCCGGCGGCGCCGAGCCTGCCCGGCAGCAACCAGGCCGGTTACCGCAAAGTGGTGCAGGGCCTGGACGGCTGGCTGTACTACGGCTACGACGCCGAGGCCAAGTGCACGCCGACGCAGGACATCGACACCACGCTGAAGAAGGTCAACGAACTGCGGGACGCGGTGGAGGCGTCCGGCCGGAAGTTCGAATTCGTGGTCACGCCGGACAAGTCGACGATGGTGCCGCAGTTCCTGCCCGGCAGCTACCCGGGCAGGGAGTGCTCGCAGGCCGCGGCGCCGAACGACTGGTACAAGATGACCACCGTCGGCCGCTCGCTGGACCTGCGCCCGGCGCTGGCTGCGTCCGCGGCGCGCGTCGGCCGCCCGATCTACGCGCCGAACGACACGCACTGGCGCGACGAGGGCGGGCTCGTCCTCACGCGCGCGCTGGCGGAGGCCGTGCAGCCCGGTAGCACGAGCTCGTGGATGTCCGTCCCGGACGGCCAGTACGACGCGGTGGCCGACCTGCCGCTGCTGCTGGGCAAGTCCGGCGTGAAGACGAACACGCAGTACAGCCTGCTCCCGGACGGCGTCACCGATCGCGCGACGGGGTTCATCGGCAGCATCGACCAGCCGGTGCAGCGCAAGTCCGGCCCGCTCGACGGCACCGTGAACAAGCCGACGCTGATCTACGGCGACTCGTTCAGCCTGGCGTCCTCGCGTTACCTCGACGCGGCGTTCACGAACCTCACCTACCTCGCCTATTCCACCGACAAGACCACTCAGGCCGGCGCGGTGGACCAGTTCGTGAACTCGCAGGTGGTCGTGCTGGAGGCGGTGGAGCGCAACGTCGCGGGCGGGCTGGTCCCGTTCACCGACGACGGGTTCATCGCGGCGGTCAAGACGGCGCTGGCCGCGCACCCCGTGCGCTGACCCCACGCCCACCCGATTCGGCTACTGCGCCGTTCGTTACCAATCCGACCACAGTCACGGCGGAATCGGCCGCACACCAGGCGGTCACCTCTGGATCCGCCCACTTTTGGTCGGATTGCTAAAAATGCCTCCGCGAAGATCATCTCGATGTCGTGATCGACTTCATGAAGAAGCCGAACATCATCGCGTCCACGCTGGTCATCGCCGGTGCCTTCCTCGGCGGAGCCGCGCTCACCGCGCCGGCGGCCTCGGCCGTGCAGGGCTGCACCGATCACGGCGACTACCGCAACTGCCGCACCGACGCCAACGACGGATTCGTCAGGTACTGACCGGGCCCGCTCAGCCGACCGGTACCGGCGCCGTTTCGACGGTGTCGACCGGGCGGGAGCGGACGCCGGTGCGGCGGTCGCGGGCCCAGGCGATCACGCGGCAGACCAGGTAGATCAGGAACGAGATCGCCGTGACGAAGGCGCTCACCGGCTTGCCGGGGGCCAGCGACAGCACGATGCCGCCCAGTGCGGCGACCTCCGCGAAGACCACGGACAGCACCGTGGCGCGCAGGGGGCTGGCCGTGACGCGGGCGGCGGCCGCGGCCGGGGTCACCATCAGGGCGACCACCAGCAGCGAGCCGACGATCTGCACGCTCAGCGCCGTCGACACGCCCACGAGCAGGGCGAACACCACCGTCAACGTCTTCACCGGCACGCCGCGCGCGACGGCGACGTTGCGGTCCACGCTCGCGAACAGCAGCGGCCGGTAGACGCACGCGAGCACCAGCAGCACGGCCGCCGCCGAGATCACCAGCGCGGTGAGGTTCGTGCTGTCCACGGTGATGATCTGGCCGGTCAGGATGCCGAACTTGTTCGCCGACCGTCCTTTGTAGAAGGACAGCAGCAGCACGCCCATGCCGAGGCCGAAGGACAGGATCACGCCGATCACGGAGTCGCGGTCGGCGTCACGGGTGCCGAGGATCCCGAGCAGCAGGGCCGCGGCCACGGCGCCGGCCAGCGCGCCGTATTCCACGCCGACGCCGATCAGCAGGGCGCCCGCCGCACCGGTGAACGCCAGCTCCGACGTGCCGTGCACGGCGAAGGACATCCGGCGCATCACGATCAGCGGGCCGAGGATCCCCGCGACCAGGCCCAGCACGGCGGCCGCGATGAGCGCCGTCTGCACGCTGGGCAGCGCGGTGATCAGCTGCCAGGTCTTGGCGAAGTCGAACATGCCGTCCACAACTCAGCCTGCAACTTCCTGCTCGTGGTGGTGCGGTTCGTCCTCGCACAACGCGCTCTGCGCGCCGGCGATGTGGATCTGCCCGCCGACGCGCAGCACCTCGATCCGCGTCCCGTACAGCTCGGACAGCGCCTCGGTGTTCATCACCTCGTCGGGCTTGCCGATGCGGAACTGCCCGTTCACCAGGTAGAGAACGCGGTCGACGAACGACAGCACCGGGTTGATCTCGTGCGTCACGAACAACACGGCGGTATCCGACTCACGGCGACGGCGGTCGATCAGCTCGCTCACCGCGCGCTGGTGCGCCAGGTCGAGCGAGAGCAACGGCTCGTCGCACAGCAGCACGGACGGGTCGCCGACCAGCGCCTGCGCCACCCGAAGCCGTTGCTGCTCGCCGCCGGAAAGCCGGCCGACGGGCTGCCTCGCGTACGCCGTGGCGCCGACGGCCTCGATCGCTTCGGCGACCCGGCGCCGCCGGGCACCGTGGCCGAACAGGCCCGGTCCCCAGCGGTGCCCGTCGAGGCCGAGGCCGACGAGGTCGACGCCGCGCAGCGTCAGCGCGTCGTCGATCGCGCGCTGCTGCGGGATGTAGCCGACCTTGCGGTTGGCGCCGCCCGGGCGGCCACCGGCGATCTCGACGCTGCCCGACGAGAGACCCTGCATGCCGAGCAGCGCCTTCAGCAGGCTGCTCTTGCCGGAGCCGTTGGGGCCGAGGATGGCCAGGAACTCACCCGGCTCGACGTCGAGGTCGAGGCCCGACCACAGGGTCCGGCGGCCGAACGCCAGCCCCGCCCCGCGGACGCGAACCGCGGGGCGGACCGGCGAAAACGAGGCGGACATCAGCTGTTCAGCGCCCCGGACAGCGAGTCCACTTCCTTGGTCATCCAGTCAATGTAGCCCGTGACATCGGCCGGCAGCGTCTCGGCCACATTCACCACGGGGACCCCGGAGGACTTGGCCTCGCCCACTACCTGCTGGGTCAGCGGGGTGACCGTCTGGACGTTGTTGACCAGCGCCTTCACCTGCTTGGTCTTGATCAGCTGGGTGAAGTCGCTGACGGCTGCGGCGGGCACGTCGGTGTCGTTCTCCACGGCGTCGGAGAAGGCCTTCGGCGTCGCGTCGGTGATCTTGGCGCTCTCCAGCAGGTAGTGCGCCACCGGCTCGGTGACGACGACCTTGGTGCCCGGGTGCGCCGCGCCGACCTCGACCGCCTTCTTCAGCAGGCCCTCGACCTGGCCCTTGAACGTCTTGGCGTTGTCCTGGAACAGCTGCTTGGACGCGGGCTGGATCTCGCCGAGGGCGTTCGCGACCTGGTCGGCGACCTTCTCGACGCCGGGCAGGTCGTACCAGACGTGCTCGTTCTCGTCGCCGGTCGCGGCGATGTCGTAGGCGACCAGCTTCTTGGCGCCGCTCGCCTGTCCGGTCAGCTTGCCGAAGAAGTCGTCGTAGCCGCCGCCGTTGGCGAGCGTGAGCTGGGCGGTCTGCGCCGCGAGCGCGTCGTCCGCGGTCGACTCGTACGAGTGCGGGTCGGCCGACGGGTCGTGGATGATCGACTTGACCTGCACTTTGTCACCGCCGACGGCCGAAGCGACGCTGCCCCACACGTCGGTGGCGGCGACGGCCTTGATCTGGTCGCCCGAGCCCGAACCGGAGCCGGAGCCCCCCGGGGAGTCAGTGCTGGAGCAGGCGCCGAGCGCGAACACGGTCAGAGCCGAAGCGGCGGCGAGCACGCTCCTGGTGCGGCGGGAACTCATCGAGCACTCTCCTGGGTCGGGACCTACTGTGCCAATCGTTACTAATCCGACTGCAGTCACGGCGGATACGGATCCGGCGAGCAGGTCGGCTGCAGCCCGTGTCCGCCTGCTTTCGGTCGGATTAGTAACAGCTAATGGAAACCGTTGTCAGATTCACTTTACCCCATCCGCATGACAAGGCCGCTCGACCGGGTGCTTGATCCGCGTCTCGTCACTCTTCGGATCGAGACCCTCACCACAGGGGTGTCGCTTCTGGAAAACGATCTGAACCGTTACGGTTTGCTGATGGGACGTCCTATTCGCACCCGGAGGCAGGCGACGCTGGCGTCGCTCGCGGCGGAGCTCGGGGTGTCCAGGACCACCGTGTCCAACGCCTACAACCGGCCGGACCAGCTGTCCCCGGAACTGCGCCGTCGTGTTCTCGAGACCGCGCGGCGCCTCGGTTACCCCGGTCCCGACCCCGTGGCCCGTTCGCTGCGCACGCGTAAAGCGGGCGCCGTCGGGCTGCTGCTCACCGAGAACCTGTCCTACGCGTTCCGCGACCCGGCCGCAGTCGGTGTGCTGGAAGGCCTCGCCCTCGCCTGCGAGGACGCCGGGGTCGGCCTGCACCTGGTGCCCGCGAGCCCCGGGCGCGAGGACGTCGCGGCCGTGCACCGCGCGGGGGTCGACGGTTTTGTCGTCTACTCCGTGCCGGACGACGACCCCCACCTGGCCGCGGTGCTGGAGCGGCCCGTCCCCACGGTGATCATCGACCAGCCCCGGGTCGAGGGCGTGGACCGCGTCGGCCCGGACGACGCCGCCGCCGTCACCGAGCTCGCCGAGCACCTCATCGCCCTCGGCCACCGACAGGTCGGGATCCTCTGCATGCGCCTGGCCCGCGAGCGCAATGACGACTTCGTCAACCCGCAGCGCCAGAGCAGCGCCCACTTCCACGTGCAGCGCATCCGCCTGGAGGCACTGGCCGCGGCGTTCTCCGCGGCGGGGGTCGACTGGGCGAGCGTGCCGGTCGTCGAGCGTTTCGACCACACGGTGGACGACGGCGCCTCGGGCGCCCGCCAGCTGCTCGACGCGTACCCGCAGGTCACGGCCCTGATCTGCACTTCCGACATCCTCGCACTCGGCGCGCTGGCCGAAGCCGAGCGACGCGGCCTGCGGGTGCCGCTGGACCTCACCGTCACCGGCTTCGACGGCATCTCCGAGGCCGAGCGCTCCGGGCTCACCACCGTCCACCAGCCGGTGCTGGAGAAGGGCAAGGTGGCCGGGCGGCTGCTGCTCGGCTCGGCCGAGCGGGTCGGCCCGAAGGTGATCACCCTGCCCACCGAGCTGCGGCTCGGCCGCACGTCGGCGCCGCCGCGCACGGTCGAGGAGCCCTGGTTCGGCGGCTGAGACCGCGCTGCGTGCGTGCGCGGTGTGCCCTGAAGGCCACCTTCAGGGACCTGCATGCCCTCATGGTGGCCTTCAGGGCGCCCCCGACCCCTGATTCACCGTGACTTCGCACCTATCGCGTTGTGTCCTGGGCTTCGGCCGGGTTCCATGGGAGGGACCGCCCGCGTAGTCGGGGAAGTGTGGCCGGAAGGTGACCATGACCTCCATCGACGTACTGCTCAAGCGCAACCAGGAACTCGGCAACGTCGTGCCCGGCGACCGCTCGTCGCCCAAGCCCTCGTTGCAGGTGGCCATCCTGACCTGTATGGACGCCCGGGTGCGGGTGTTCGAGATCTTCGGCCTGATCCAGGGTGAGTCCCACGTGCTGCGCAACGCCGGCGGCGTGGTGACCGACGACATGATCCGCTCGCTGGCGCTGTCCCAGCGCAAGCTCGGCACCCGCGAGGTGCTGATCGTCCAGCACACCGACTGCGGCCTCTCGATGGTGACCGAGGACGACTTCAAGGACGAGCTGGAACAGGCCACCGGGCTGCGCCCGACCTGGTCGGTCGAGGCGTTCCGCAAGGTCGAGGACAGCGTGCGGGTGTCGATCGAGCGGGTGCGGCGCAGCGACTTCCTGGCCCACACCGACAACGTGCGCGGCTTCGTCTACGACGTGAAAACCGGGAGCCTGACCGAAGTCGCCTGAACCGCGTCGGCTTCAATGTCCGGGTGGCTGTGGACGCGGATGTGATGCTCGACTGGTTCACCACGCACGGACGGGACCTGCCGTGGCGGGAGCCGGACTGCACGGCGTGGGGTGTGCTGGTCAGCGAGATCATGCTCCAGCAGACGCCGGTCGCGCGCGTGCAGCCGATCTGGCTGGAGTGGATGGCGCGCTGGCCGGTGCCCTCGGCGCTGGCCGCGGAGACCACCGGCGAGGTGGTGCGCGCGTGGGGCAAGCTCGGCTACCCGCGCCGCGCGCTGCGGCTGCACGCGGCGGCCACGGTGGTCGCGGCCGAGCACGGTGACGTCGTACCGTCCGATGTGGACACTCTGCTCGCGTTGCCGGGCATCGGCGCGTACACCGCGCGGGCAGTGGCGGCTTTCGCGTACGGCAAGCGGGCGCCGGTGGTGGACACGAACGTGCGCCGCGTGGTCGCGCGGGCCGTGCACGGCGCGGGTGACGCGGGGCCGGCGTCCAACACCCGCGACATGGCCGACGTCGAGGTGCTGCTGCCGGCCGAGGACGCGCCCGCGGCGAAGATGTCGGCCGCGCTGATGGAGCTGGGCGCGCTGATCTGCACCGCGCGCTCGCCGCGTTGCGCCGACTGCCCGATCTACGAGGACTGCGCGTGGCAGCACGCCGGGAAGCCCGCGTACGCCGGGCCGGCCAAGCCCGTGCAGAAGTTCGCGGGCACCGACCGGCAGGTGCGCGGGCTGCTGCTCGACGTGCTGCGCGGCAGTGAGGGCCCGGTGGAGAAGGGGCGCCTCGACCTCGTCTGGCACGAGGCCGGGCAGCGCGACCGGTGCCTCGCCTCGTTGCTGGTCGACGGCCTGCTGGAGCAGACGGACGCCGGCCTGTTCTCACTTCCCGGCGAACACTAACGCGGTACAACGAAAGTCGGTAAGAAGTTGTCATGATCTTGCCGGCGGGTTAGCTTTCCCCCCGACGCAGTTCCAGCGGAGGGATTTCGCATGGGGGAACCAACTCGCCGCGCCGTTCTCCGGGGCGGGCTCACAATCACCGCGGCCGGCGCACTCGGGCTGGCGGCCGCCCGCACCGCGAGCGCCAGTCCCAGCGCGCCGGACATCCACCCGACGTCGGAGTGGAACGCCCGGCCCGCGTCCGGCGCGATCGTGGTGGAGAACCACAAGCCGACGTACATCGTCGTGCACCACACCGTCGACCCCGGCAACAACACCGACTACTCGCTGGCCCACGCGCTGCAGATCTCCCGCGACATCCAGAACTTCCACATGGACACCCGCGGCTGGATCGACACCGGCCAGCAGTTCACGAACAGCCGCGGCGGCTACGTCACCGAAGGCAGGCACCGCAGCCTGGAGATCCTGCGCGGCGGCACGCAGCACGTGCAGGGCGCGAACGTCGCCGACCACAACAGCGAGTGCCTCGGCATCGAGAACGAGGGCCTGTACACCAGCGTCGACGTGCCGGTGGCGCTGTGGAACTCGCTGGTCAAGCTGATCGCCTACATCGCCGATCAGTACGGCATCACCCCCGATTTCATCAAGGGCCACCGCGACTTCAACTCCACCGAGTGCTGCGGCCAGGTGCTCTACAACCGGCTCCCGGAGCTGCGGACGGCGGTCGGCGGTGTGCTCGGCGTGGCCGTCTCACGGGCCGACGCGCCGGAGTGGCCACTGCTCAAACCCGGCGATACCGGACCGAACGTGCGTACCGCGCAGACGTTCCTGCGCGCCGCCGAATTCGGCGTGCCGACGGACGGGGTGTTCGGCCGGTCCACAAAGGACGCCGTGGCCGCGCTGGCCGCCGCGCACGGGCTCTCCCGCGACAGCTGCACGGCGGCGAAAGCGGCCGACGAATCCGGCTTCCTCGGCTCGGACGTCTGGCCGCTCATCGTGCCGTCCGGCCGCTCGACAGCGGCATGGCGGGCCGAACTGGCCTCGTCACGCTGATCCGGCGGTCACGTGTGCCAGCGAGGGCGGCACACGTGGCCGACCGGGCCCCCTGCTCACCAGCCCTCGGCCGAAGTCCGTCAAGGCCTCCTTACCCGCGTCCCACGCGGGTAAGGAGGCCTTGACGGAGGTTCTAGAGCCCGGCCAGGAACGCCTCCACCGCCCCGCGGTAGGTCTCCGGCGCCTCGGCGTGCGGCAGGTGCGCCGAACCGGGGACGACGAAGTGCCGCGCGCCGGGCACCCGCTCGGCGACCGCGGCCTGCTGGCCCGCCGGCATGGCCGTGTCCTCGCCCTCCACGACCAGCAGCGGGCACCGGATACCGTCCACAATGGACCAGTAGTCGCGGCGGCCCCACTCGGCGGCGATCTCGTAGAGGTCCGATAGCTCGGCGATCAGGTGGTAACCGTCGTCCCGCTCCTCGACGCACTCGGTGAAGTAGTCGCCCGCCGAGCCGAAGAACTCGCGGACGTGCGCGAGCGACTCGAACGCCGTGGGCCAGCTCTCGAAGTAGCCCCGCCAGGTCTCCACGGTGCGGCCGCGCTGGTCGGGCGCGAAGTCCTCGCTGACCACGGCGCGCACCAGGTCCGGGTGCGCCGCCGCCGTCGCCCACGCGTGCAGCCCGCCCATGGAGTGCCCGATCAGCACACTCGGGCCGATCTCGCGCAGCACCTCGGCGACGTCGGCGGTGAACTGCTCCGTGGTCCACGGCCCGGTGTGCGGCGCGCGACCGTGTCCCCGCGCGTCGAGGCCGTACACCGCGCCGTACGGCTTGAGCCACTGCGCGACCCGCCACCACGTCCGGGCCCGGCCCATCAGCCCGTGCAGCAACAACACCGACACGCCCGTGCCGGTCTCGCCGCCGAAGTGGATCAGCCCTGGTCGCATCGTGTCTCCCGCCCGTTTGCCCGCCACCCAACCACATCGCAGCACCTAGGGTGGAACGATGCGCAGCCGCCGCCTCGCCGCCATCGCCATCGTCGGCGTGCTCGCGCTGTCCGCCTGCAGTACGGACGAACCGCCGCCGATGCACCCGTCGGCAGGTGCCGCCAGCGCAGGCGATCCGTACTACCCGGGAGACGGCAACGGCGGTTACGACGCGCTCGATTACCACGTCGGCGTCGGCTACGACCCGGCGAGCGGGCACCTCGACGGGGACACCACGGTGACCGCGAAAGCCACGCAAGACCTCAGCCGCTTCGACCTCGACCTGCGCGGCCTCGACGTGCAGACGGTCGAGATCGACGGCCAGCCCGCGAAGTTCAGCCGTGACAAGGCACTCAAGCTGGTGGTCACCCCGGCGTCGCCGCTGCGCGCGGGGACGACGTTCCACACCCGCGTCCGTTACGGCGGCGACCCGTCGAAGACCGCGCACGAAGGCGGCAGCGAGAACGGCTGGAGCCGCTCGGCGGACGGCGGCGCGTACATGGTGGGCGAGCCCCATTCGGCCGCGTTCTGGTTTCCGGTCAACGAAACCCCGCGCGACAAGGCGACCTTCACCCTCACCGCGCACGTGCCGGACGGCTGGACGGTGATCTCCAACGGCCGTGAGCAGGGCACCTCGACCGCGGCCGGGAAGACCACGACAACGTGGACCGAGCCGAACCCGATCGCCAGTTACCTCACCACGATCGCGATCGACAAGTTCACCGTGGAGCGTTCGGCGCTGCCGGACGGGACGCCCGTGGTGTCCGCGTACGCGCCGGGCGCGGAGGCCCGAGAGGGGACCGGGAGCCAGCTGCCCGAGGTGCTGGCCTTCCTGAGCAGCAAGTTCGGCCCGTACCCGCAGAGCGCGGCCGGCGGGATCTACCTCGACGAGGGCATCCACTTCTCGCTGGAAACGCAGACGCGCCCGACGTACGCGAAGTGGGCGGAGCTGCTCACCCTGGTGCACGAGAACGCGCACCAGTGGTTCGGCGATTCGGTCTCGCTGGATTCCTGGTCCGACATCTGCCTGAACGAGTGCTTCGCGTCGTACGCGCAGTGGCTCTGGTCCGAGCGCGAGGGCCAGAACCTGGACGACCGTTACCGCACGGCCGTCGAGATCACCCACGACAGCACGGACTTCTGGAGCCGGAAACTCACCGGGATGGGTGCCGGTCACGAGTTCGAAGGCGTGTACGACAAGGGAATCCTCGCCATGCACGCGTTACGCCGGCGGATGGGCGAGACGGCGTTCGACAAGCTGCTGCACGAGTGGCCCGCCGAGCACCGCCACGGCAACGCGACCTGGGACCAGTTCGAGCAGCTCGTGTCGAAGGTCAGCGGGCAGAACCTGGCCGCGTTCGTCGACGACTGGTTCCGCGGCACGAAACGGCCGGCCGACGCCGACCTCTACCCCGGCTCCCTGCGCTCCTGATCGGAGCTGCCGAGCAGGGAGCGGGTCAGTGCGCCACGCGCGTCCTTCATCTCGGCCAACGCCTCGGCCAGATCGGCGTCGACGATCGTGACCTGCGGGTCTTCCGGCCGGGCGGTGATGGCGCGCAGAGTGGCGCGGCGCAGCAATTCCTTCACGAAGGAGGCCGTGACGCCTTCGGTGGCCTCGACGACCGGCGCCAGGTCGGCGGTCACGTTCAAGCCGCGGGAGTACAGCTCCAGCAGCGCGGCCCGGCCGGCGGCGTCGGGGAGCGGGATCTCGACGGCCAGGTCCACCCGGCCCGGCCGGTCGGCCAGCGCCTTCTCCAGCTGGCTCGCGCGGTTGGTGGTGAGCAGGAACGTGACGTCGGCGTCGCCGCCCACGCCGTCCATCGCGTCGAGCAGGCTGAACAGCAGCGGGCCGCCACCCGAGTGGTGGCTGCGGTCCTCGGCGATGAGGTCGACGTCCTCGACCACGACCACACTCGGCTGAAGCCGGCGGGCGAGGGTGGCCGCCTTGGCAACGAAACGCATCGCCGAGCCGGTCAGGACCACCACGGTGCTGCCGGGCAGCCGCCCCATCAGATACCGGACGGTGTGGGTCTTCCCGGTGCCGGGCGGGCCGTGCAGCAGCAGGCCGCGCTTGAGGTGCTGACCGGCGGCGAGCAGGCGCGCGCCCTGCTCGGCGATGCCGATGGTGTGCCGCTCGACGGCGTCCAGCACGCCTTCGGGCAGCACCACGTCACCCTCGTCCAGCGTCGGGCGGGGCAGGAAGGTGAGCAGCTCGTTGCCGCGGTGCTCGCTGACGCCGAACGCCAGCACCTGGCCGCGCAGCACGTCGTGCTCGACCATCAGCTGCTCGATGCGGTCGCGCGCCGCGGTGGCCGCCGAGCGGCTGCCGGAGAGCACCTCCAGCCGGCACTGCAGCTGGCCGTACTGGGGATTCGCGCCGCGGACGCCGATCAGCACGCGGGCGCCGTCCGGCGCGACGGTGCCCACCAGGCCGAGCTGCACCACGTCCGCCGCCGCTTCGGGCCCGATCGCCGCCGTGCGGTAGTCGACCGCGCCCAGCTCGTACAGCCCGTGGTTCCGCCCGGCGACCAGCATGCCCACGAGGTCTTCGTGGCCACGCTGCCCGCCGGCGATGCCGAACCAGTCGGTGACCGTGCCGTGCTCGGCCAGGTACGCGTCGACCCCCGCCTGGATGTTCGCGTGCTCCCAGTCCTCGAAGACGCGCGTGACGACCAGCGCCTGGGCCAGCGGCACCCCGAGGTGCCCGGTGACCCGGTCGATCAGCTCGTTGGACTGGGCTCCCGCGACCGAGTCGGCGGCCGCCTTGACGATGCGCTGAAGGTCGCGGGCGAGCGCGCCGGCGAGCTCGTGTTCTTCCCCCATGCGTCCCAGGGTGACACGGACCGTCCCGGTCAGGCCACCGTCGCTCGGTCCAGCGGGTAGTCCGGCAGCTCGAACCCGTTGAGCACCTTCGCCGACTTGCGGGACAGCAGTTTCGTCGGCAGGTAGCGCAGCGCCCGCATGGCCAAGCGCTGGAGCCGGATTCCCCGTTCGGTCAGCGGGACGGTGGTGGTGGAGTAGTCACGGCCCAGCTTCTGGTTGGCCAGCACCCACGGCCGCAGGCGCCGCTCGTAGGCCGCCAGCCCGGCGGCGTAATCCCCGCCGCACGCGGCCAGCTCGCCGGCCAGCACGTACGCGCCGACCAGCGCCAGGCTGGTGCCCTGGCCGGACGACGGCGACGAGCAGAAGGCGGCGTCGCCGAGCAGGCCGACGCGGCCCCGCGACCAGGAGTCGAGCGTGACCTGGCTGCTGGAGTCGAAGTAGAAGTCCGGCGCCGCGTCCAGCTGGTCGACGAAGGTGGCGACGTCCCAGCCCATGCCGGCCAGCCGTTCGCGGATGAGCTCCTTCTGCTTCCCGGTGTCCCGGTGGTCGTAGTCGATCTCGCCGGCGCGGACGGCCGCGAACGCCATCAGGTTGCGGTTGCCGTTGATCGTCCGCACGCCAAGGCTGCGTCCGGGCTCGGTGTAGACCAGCGCCCAGTTCTTCAGGTCCAGGTGGTTGCGCACGGTCCAGAACGACAGGTACGAGCCGAGGTGGTGCAGCGGCGTCTCGCCGAACTGCAGCGAGCGGACGCCGGAGTGCAGCCCGTCCGCGCCGATCACCACGTCGAACACCCGCGGCGCACCCACGGCGAACGTCACGTGCACACCGTCCGGCTGCTCGTCCATCGCGGTGATCCGGTCGCCGAAGACGTACTCGGTGTTGTCCTTCGTCACGTCGTACAGCACCTGGGACAGGTCGCCGCGCAGGATCTCGATCTCCGCGATCAGCCCGTCGCCGCCGAACTGGCCGACGGTCATCGACGCGACCCGGCGGCCCGTCCCGTCGACCAGCGAGAGGCCGCCGGTCGCCGTGCACGCGGCGCGGACCTGCTCGGCCAGCCCCATCCGCCGCACCGCTTCCTTGGCGACGCCGCGCACGTCCACGGCCTGGCCGCCCGGCCGCAGCCCCGGCGCCCGCTCGACCACCGTGACTTCGGCGCCGGACCGGTGCAGCCAGAACGCCAGCGCCGGACCGGTGATGCTCGCCCCCGAGATCAAGACCTTCACGATGTCCCCCTTCGCTTGTCGGTCCCTTCATGATAGCCACAGTCATTTGACAGTCGCTACCACTTTTCTCCGGGCGGTGAATCAGTACGCTGGGGGCATGGCAGTGGTCAAGATCAACGCAATCGAGGTCCCCGAAGGCGCCGGCCCCGAGCTGGAGAAGCGCTTTGCCGCCCGGCTGCACGCAGTCGACGGCCAGGACGGCTTCCTCGGCTTCGAGCTCCTCCGCCCGATTTCGGGCGAGACGCGCTACTTCGTCTACACGAAGTGGGAGTCGGAAGAGGCCTACCAGGCCTGGGCGGCCGGCCCGGCGCGCGAAGCCCACGCGGGCGAGCGGGCGAAGCCGGTTTCCTCCGGCGCGAACCTGCTGGAGTTCGAGGTGGTCCAGGCGTCCAAGCCGGGTGAGTGAGGACCTCACCCGCACGGCGGCGCTAGTTCACACGGCGGAGCTGATCCACGGCGCCGGCGCGCTGCTCGTCTGCGCCGGCGCCGGCATGGGCGTGGACTCCGGGCTGCCCGACTTCCGTGGTGGCGAAGGGTTCTGGCGGGCCTACCCGCCGTACGCCCAGCTCGGCCTGCGCTTCGAAGAGCTGGCCGACCCACGGCACTTCGCCGACGATCCCGAGCTGGCGTGGGGCTTCTACGGGCACCGGCTCGCCCTGTACCGCCGGACTGTGCCGCACCGCGGCTTCGAACTGCTGCGCGCGTGGGGCGAGGCGAAGCCCGGCGGCGTCCGCGTGTTCACGTCCAATGTGGACGGCCAGTTCCAGGCCGCGGGCTTCCCGCACGTCGCCGAGGCGCACGGCTCGATCCACCACCTGCAGTGCTTGGACGGCTGCACGGACGAGGTCTGGCCGGCGTCCGATGTGGACCTCTCGATCGACGAGGCGACGATGCGCGCCCGGCCGCCGCTCCCGTCGTGCCCGCGCTGCGGCGGACTGGCCCGGCCCAACATCCTGATGTTCGGCGACTTCTCCTGGGTGCCGCACCGCAGCCAGGCACAGCTCGACGAGCTGGCCGCGTGGCGGCGGGAAAACCGGGACCTGGTGGTGGTCGAGCTGGGCGCCGGGTCGGCCGTGCCGACCGTCCGCCGGTACGCCGAGCTGGCCAGCGCCGCGAACGGCGCGCTGGTCCGGATCAACCCGCGTGAGCCCGAAGTCCGGCACGGCCGCGGTGTGTCGATCGCGGCCGGGGCACTGGAGACGCTGCTCAGCCTCGCTTGAGGTGCAGCAACGGGAACGGGCGTCCCTCACTGTCGGTCTCGGACCGGCCCGCGACCACAAACCCTTGCCGCGTATAGAAACCGGCCGCCTTCGGGTTCTGCTCGTTGACGTCCAAGGTCAACGCGGGGTAGCGCGCCAAGGCGTCACGCAGCAGCGCCGTGCCGACGCCGTGGCCACGGAAGTCGTTGTGCACGAAGAGCATGTGCAGCTCGCCGTCGCCGGTGCCGGAAAAGCCGACCGCCTGCCCGTCCACCACGGCCACGGTCAGCTCCACTCCCGGCAGGTACCCCGGGATCCGCGCCGCGTAGTACTCGACGTCCTCGGGGGTGAGGAAGTCGTGCGTGGCCTCGACCGCGCTGCGCCAGACCACCAGCAGTCTCGGGAACTCCGCCGGGCCCAGACCAGGCCTCAGCTCGACGCTCACGGCAGCCGCACTTCCGCGTAGACCGCGCGGTGGTCGGTGCCCGGCACGTCCAGCACCTGGTAGTCCTGCACCGCCGCCCGCTTGTCGACCAGCACGTGGTCCAGGGTGACGAGCGGGACCCGGTCGGCGGGCCAGGTGGGCTTCAGGCCGTCGCCGCGCTGATCGGCCGCGTCCTGGTAGCCGCGGGTGAGCACGGTCTGCAGGGCGGCGTGGTCGAGCGTCGCGTTGAAGTCGCCGGCCAGGATGCGCAGGCCGTGCTCGCCGGCGGCGCGCGAGAGGTCCTTGATCTCGGCTTCCCACTCGTCCGTGCCGCTGTCCGGGGAAAGCGGGTGCACCGCGACCAGCTCCACCGTCGTGCCCCCGCCCAGGTCGGCCAGCGCGCCGGGCTGCTTCGCGGCGGAGTCGCCCGTGTAGTTCTCCTCGGTGAGCGGGAAGCGCGAGACGATGCCGGAGCCGTTCGCGCCGGAAGCCGGGTGCAGCACGCGGTTCGGCAGCAGCGTGAACAGGCCCGCCTGCTCCAGCCCGGTGACCGCGGCCTGCGTCATCTCGAGCAGGTTGAGCACGTCGACGCGGTTGTCCCGGACCAGCTTCACGACCGCCTGCGGGTCGGCCCGGCCGAGGTAGAGGTTCGACGACAGCACCCGCAAGGACTTGCCGGTGACGGCGGGCTGGTCGTCGGCCAGCACCCGAGGGGTCACGAAGACCACCAGCAGAACCGCCATCGCAAGCGCGATCCCGCCCGTCCACCAGCGGCGCAGCGCGAGCGCCAGCCCGCCGAGCACCACGCCGTAGACCACCGCGTACGGCGTGAGGGACAGCAGCGCCAACGTGTACCAGCCGCCGTCGTAGCCGACCGTGCGCAGGGCCGTGAGCAGCGCGAACGGCACCCCGGCAAGCAACAGCAGACCCGTGACCAGCCGGTTGCGCGGCCGGCGTACCCGCACCTCGTCGTCGATCACCATGATCGGAGAGTATGCCGACAGCCGTTTGCCACGAGTGGGGAGCGCACCATTCCTCCACCAGACCTTCACAACGGCTGACAGCACCTGACAGCGCGCTGTGCGCGTGCTGACAGCGCCCCCATCCACAGTGATCCTCACGCGACAGCAGGAGGAGGCACACGATGTCGCATGCGATCCGGGCTGAAGGCCTGGTCAAGCATTTCGGGGAGACGAAGGCGCTGGACGGGGTGGACCTGGAGGTCCCGTTCGGCAAAGTGGTGGGGGTGCTCGGGCCGAACGGCGCGGGCAAGACGACGGCGGTGCGCATCTTGGCGACGCTGCTCAAGCCGGACGCCGGCCACGCCACGGTCGGGGGCTACGACGTGGTGAAGGACCCCGTGCGCGTCCGCGGCCTGATCGGGCTCACCGGGCAGTACGCGTCCGTGGACGAGGACCTCAACGGCACCGAGAACCTGGTGCTGATCGGCCGGCTGCTGGACTATTCGCGGGCCGACGCGAAGGCGCGGGCACGTGAGCTGCTGGAGCGCTTCGAGCTGACGGACGCGGCGAAACGCCCGGTCCGCACCTATTCCGGCGGCATGCGGCGCCGGATCGACCTGGCCGCGAGCCTGGTCGGCCGGCCCGAGGTGCTCTACCTCGACGAGCCGACCACGGGGCTGGACCCGCACGCCCGCAACGAGGTGTGGGCGGTGGTGCGCAACCTCGTCGCCGACGGTGCGACGGTGCTGCTCACCACGCAGTACCTCGAAGAGGCCGACCAGCTGGCCGACAAGATCACCGTGATCGACCACGGCCGGGTGGTCGCGGACGGCCGCGCGGACGAGCTGAAGCGGCGCGTCGGCGGCCAGACGCTGCAGGTCCGGCCGAGTTCGCTGGCCGACCTGGACGCGGTGTTCCGCATCCTCGGCGACCTCACCGGCGTGCGCCCGACCCGCGACGACGACACGGGGCTGCTCACCGCGCCGGTCGGCGACCCGGTGCTGCTGTCCACGCTGGTCCGCAAGCTCGACGAGGCCGGCATCACCTCCGACGAGCTGGCCCTGCGCCTGCCGAGCCTCGACGAGGTGTTCCTGGCGCTGACCGGCCGCGCCACCGAAGAGTCCATAAAGGACCGCGAACTGGAAGGGACCCGGTCGTGACGACACTGGCACTGGACCCGCCGCGGCACATCAGCCCGATGAAGGGCGTGCAGCACGCGCTTTCGCTGGCGTGGCGCGGAATTCTGAAGATCCGGAAGAACCCGGAGCAGCTGGCCGACGTCACGCTGATGCCGATCATCTTCCTGCTCATGTTCACCTACCTGTTCGGCAACGCGCTGGGCGGCTCGATCTCGAACTACCTGCAGAGCCTCGTGCCCGGCGTGATCGTGATGAACATCCTGCAGGCCAGCCTGTCCGTCGGCGTCGGGCTGAACACCGACGTGAGCAAGGGGGTGTTCGACCGCTTCCGCAGCATGCCGATCGCGCGGTCGGCGCCGCTGGTCGGCGCGGTGCTGGCGGACATCGTGCGCTACCTGGTCTGCCTGACCGTGCTGATGGTCGTCGCGACGGTCATGGGCTATCGCGTGGAGACCGGTCCGGTGCAGTTCATCGCCGCGATCCTGCTGGTGCTGGCGTTCGGCCTGTGCTTCTGCTGGGGCTCGGTGTTCGTCGGGATGCTGATGAAGACCCCCGGCGCCGCGCAGGGCCTGATGTTCGTGTTCATCATGCCGCTGACCTTCGGCAGCAACGTGTTCGTCTCCACCGCCACGATGCCCGGCTGGCTGAAGGCCTGGGCGGACATCAGCCCGGTGAGCCTGATGGCGAACGCGCTGCGCGGGCTGCTGAACGGCGGCCCGGTCGCGGGCCAGCTCGGCGGCGCACTGGCCTGGATGGCCGGCGCGGTACTGGTCTTCTTCCCGCTGGCCACCTGGGCCTACCGCCGGCGGGTGTGAAGGGGACGGCACCGGGGGTGCCGAAGCGGGCGGTCTTCCTGCCACGGGGGTGCTGGGAAGACCGCCCGCCACCACGTCCGTATGCCCTGAAGGCCACCTTCAGGGCATATACGACCCTCATGGTGGCCTTCAGGGCACCATCGCGGTGACCGGGCCCGCCACTCACACGGCAGGGTCCACTTCGGACATCAGCCAGGCGACCCCGTCCTCGCGGCTCATCGCCCGGACCTCCGCGACGATCTCGGTGTACCGCGGTCCCAGCGCGGCCTCCAGCTCGCCGATCAGGACGACCACCTCGGGGTTGCCGAGGTCGAACCGCCCGCGGACCGCCGCCGACAGCCCGAGCAGGCGGGCGGCGACCTCGGTCCGGCCCTGCTGGAGCCGGATCTCCGCGAACAGCTCCACCACCCGGGCCAGGTCCGGCATGTCCGACCGGAGGGCGATCGACCGGATGGCCGCCACCGCGCCGGGCTCCGCGAGGTCCGGGTGGCCCTCGGTCAAGTGGACCGCCGCGGTGTAGAGCCCCAGCCACTCCGTTTCGAACTCGCTGGGGAACGGCCAGGTCCCGGACATGCCCTCGATCTCCCGCACCATGGCCCAGGCCTCGGGCAGCCGTCCCTCGCGCAGCAGGATCTCGGCCCGCCCGAACGCCAGGATCATCAGCAGCTGGCGATTCCCCTCCGCGTAACGCTCGGCGGCCTCCAGCTCCCGCCAGGCCCCGGCGTGGTCCCCGCCGCGGGACCGCTCGATGGCCAGCCGCCACCACTGCTGCACCGCGTCGTCGTCCGAGCGCAGTTCCAAGGCCAGGCGCAGCCCCTCGGTGTAGGCCGCGATGGCCCCTTCACGATCGCCGCGCTGCGAAAGGCTGTTCGCGCGGAAGCTCAACGTCATGGCCAGCCCCCACCGGTCCCCGACCGATGCGAACCCCGCGTGCGCCTCTTCACGGGCCCGTTCCGCCGCTTCCAGCTCGCCCAGGTCGCTCAGCAGGAAGCTCTCCGCCCAGCGGCCCGCGGCCCGGCCCCACTCGTCCGGCGCGCTCAGCGCCCGCTCGATCTCCCGGCGGGCCAGCTCCCGGTGGCCGCTGAGGAAAGCCACCATCGGCAGCGCGACGCACAACCAGGGGCTCTGGTCCACCGCGCCCGCGCGGACGCACTCCTCGATCAGCTCCGGCGCGCCCTCCAGCTGCTGCGGCCCCATCACCGCCTGCATCATCATCCGGATCAGCCGCAGCCCCGCCGAAGTGTCCGCGGGCAACCGGTCGCCGAAGGCCAGCACCTCGTCCGCGAAGGCCCGCGCCCGCTCGCTCTGGCCGAGAATCGTGAGGTACCAGACCATGCCGAAGAGCAGGCGGCCGGCTGAAACGGCGTCGGACGCCTCGATGGCGGCGCGCAGCGCACCGGTCAGGTTGTCGTTTTCCCGCTCGTAGACGGCGATCGCTTCGAGCTGGGCGGCCGAGCGCAGCATCGGGTCGAGACGCTCCACCAGGTCGAGGTAGTAGCGCACCATCGCGGCCCGCAGCGCTTCCCGCTCCCCCGCGTCGACGAGCCGCTCGGTCGCGTAGACCCGGAGCGTTTCGAGCATCCGGTACCGCTGCTCGCCGCCGACGTCGATGGTGTCCACAATGGACTTCTCCACGAGCGAGCCCAGCACGTAGCCGATCTCGCCCGCCGTCAGCTCTTCGTCGGCGCAGACCTGCTCCACGGCGGTCTCGTCGAACGTCGCCGCGAACACCGCGAGCCGGCGGGCGAGCACGACCTCGGCGTCGGTGAGCAGGTCCCAGCTCCACTCGACGACGGCGCGCAACGTCCGCTGGCGCGGCAACGCGGTGCGGCTGCCGGAGGTGAGCAGGCGGAACCGGTCGTCGAGGCGCTCGGCGATCCGGGCCACGGGCATGGACCGCAGTCGCGCGGCGGCCAGCTCCAGCGCGAGCGGCATCCCGTCGAGCCGTCGGCAGATCTGCGTTACGGCGTCCACTGTGGACTCGTTCAGCGCGAAATCGGGCCGGACGGCGACGGCGCGGTCCAGGAACAGCCGCGCCGAGTCCAGCACCCCCACCTCGCCCGGCGACGCCGATTCCACCGGCACCGGCAGCGGGCCGAGCGGGCACAGCGCCTCCCCGGTGATCGCGAGCGGCTCCCGGCTGGTGGCGAGGATGCGCAGGCCCGGCGCGCGGCGCAGCAGGTCGTCGGCCAGCTGCGCGGCCACGTCCACCACGTGCTCGCAGTTGTCCAGCACCAGCAGTGAATCCTCGCCGGCGAGCGTCTCCACGGCGTGGTCGGACAAGTCCACCGGCCGCCGCAGCACCTCGCTCTCGCCGCTGCGGATGTCGCGGACCTCCAGCGCGGTGAGCAGCGCGCCCAGCAGGTCGTGCGAGTCGCGGACGCCGGCCAGCGGCACGAACCAGACGCGGCCGCGGCTGTGCGTGGGATGCCGCGACGCCACCTCGGTCGCGAGCCGTGTCTTGCCCGCGCCGCCCGGCCCGACCAAAGTCACCAGCCGGGCCCCTTCCAGCAGCTCGGCCAGCAGCTTGAGCTCGTCGCCGCGGCCGACGAAGCTGGTCAGCCGCACCGGCAGCCGGTCCGTGGCCGCCGCGGCCGGCCCGAACTCGCCGCGCAACGCCTGGAGGTGGACCTCCTGCAGCTCCGCCGACGGGTCGACGCCCAGCTCGTCGGCGAGCGTCGCCCGCAGCGTGGTGTAAACGGCGAGCGCGTCGGCCTGCCGTCCGGCCGCGCACAGCGCCCGGATCCGCAGCCCGGCCAGTCGTTCACGCAACGGGTGCGCCTCGGCCGCCGTCGCCAGGTCGGCGAGCACTCCGGCGTGACCGCCCAGGCGAAGTTCGGCCTCGAACCGGTCTTCGGCGGCCTCCGTGCGCAGTTCCTCCAGCCGCGTCGCGGGCGCGGACGCGAAGGGCGCGTCGAGGACGTCGGCCAGCGCTCGGCCGTGCCACAAGCCGAGGGCGTCACGCAGCAACTCGGCCGCGCGGGCGTCGTGGCCGGCCGAGAGTTCACGCCGACCTTCGGCTGCCAGTCGTTCGAAGCGGTGTACATCAACAGCCCCGGCTTCGAGCGCCAGCCGGTAACCGCCGGGGCCGGACTCCAGCTCGGCGCCGGCCGGCCGCAGCGCCCGGCGCAGCCGCGAGACCAGCGATTGCAGCGCGTTCGCGGCGTCCGCGGGCGGCTGGTCACCCCACAGGCCGTCGATCAGCGCCTCCGCGGAGACGGCCCGGCCGGCGTCCAAAGCGAGCCTGGCCAGGAGCATGCGAAGGCGGGCCCCGCCGATGTCGATCGGAGTGCCGTCATCACAAGCCGCGCGCAGCGGCCCCAGCAGCGCCAGGCGCATGACACCAGCTTTCCAGACCGTGGACCGGACTGACGGCGAACGGCCGAGCGGGAACCGACGGAAGTGTGGACTTTTCGGATAAAACACCCCAACCTGCTCAGTGTCGCGCGAGCCGGGAGATAAGTTGCAGCCGGGTTCCACGCAGATGTGCAGACAGGAGCGTTCATGACTTTGCAGCACCGCTGGCGCCGTCCGGCCGTCATGGCCGCGGCCACGCTGGCCGCGCTCAGCCTGAGCAGCGGGGTCGCCTCGGCGGGCCAGGACGGCTGGGGCGCGCCGACGCCCGGGTCCGACGGCGCCGGCGACAGCTACTACCCGCAGGACGGCAACGGCGGCTACGACGTCGCCGACTACGACCTCAAGGTCAGCTACGCGCCGGACACCCACCAGCTGACCGGCCTCCAGACCATCTCCGCCCGCGCGACGCAGTCGCTCAGCTCGTTCGACCTCGACCTGACCGGCCTCACCGTCGACTCGGTGAAGGTCAACGGGCGCACCGCCGAGTTCAGCCGCACCGGCGACCACGAGCTGGTGATCAAGCCGTCGCGCCCGCTGTACCGCGGCCAGCAGTTCCAGGCCGTGATCGCGTACCACGGCGTGCCGGCCCCGATCGAAGACCCGTCGCTGGGCGCGAACGGCTGGCAGTTCGCCAAGTCCGGCGGCGCGTTCGTCGCCGGCGAGCCGAAGTCGGCCACCACCTGGTACCCGGTCAACGACACCCCGCGCGACAAGGCGACGTTCCACCTCGCCATCACCGTCCCCGACGAGTGGGGCGTGATCGCGAACGGCCGTGAGGCCGGCTCGCACAAGACGGCGAATGGCACCACCCACGTGTGGGCGGAGTCGACGCCCATAGCGCCGTACATGACCACCGTCGCCATCGACAAGTGGACGTTCGACCGGCAGCAGCGCCAGGACGGCACCCCGATCGTCAGCGCGTTCGCGCCCGGCACGCCGGACGCCACCAAGCAGGCCGAGGCGAAGCTGCCGGAGATCCTCGACTTCCTGGAGTCGAAGTTCGGCAAGTACCCCGTGGACGCCGCGGGCGGCATCTTCCTGGCCGAGCCCATCGGGTTCTCGCTGGAGACGCTGAGCCGGCCCATCTACTCGGGCCGCGCGGGCAACGTCGACACGATCGTCCACGAGAACGCGCACCAGTGGTACGGCGACACCGTGGCCGTGGACCATTGGAAGGACGTCTGCCTCAACGAGTGCTTCGCCTCGTACGCGGAGTGGCTGTGGTCGCAGGCCAAGGACGGGGTCGACCTCGACGCCCAGTACCTCAACAAGGTCAAGACCGCGAGCACCGCGTTCTGGAACGGCAAGCTGTACGACATGGGCCCCGGCAACGAGTTCACCTACGTGTACTCGAAGGGCCCGCTCGCGCTGCACGCGCTGTCCAAGTTCATGGGGCAGGCCGCGTTCGACCGCGTGCTGAAGACCTGGAACGGGTTGAACCACAACGGCAACGCGAGCATGCAGGAGTTCCAGCACTACGCGGAGCAGGTGTCGCACAAGAACCTTCAGGGGTTCTTCGACGCGTGGATCTACGGCAGCGGCAAGCCCGCTGACCAGTACCTCTACCCGGGCGGCCTGAAGCCCACCGCCTGATCCTCCCCTCGGAGTCGCCGTCAAGGACTCCTTACCCGCGTCCTACGCTGGTAAGGAGTCCTTAACGGCGTTCGGACGTTCGGAGGGAGTGCGGGAGATGACGGTGTTGCTGACGGGGTTCGCGCCGTTCGGCGGTTCGGGGACCAACCCGTCCTGGCAGGCGGTCTCGCTGGTGGCCGCGCGACGCGACGACGTGGTGGCGGTGGAGCTGCCGTGCGAGTTCGACGCGTCGCTGCCCGCGCTCCGGGCCGCGATCGAGCGGCACCGGCCGGAGGTCGTCGTCTGTGTCGGCCAGGCCGGCGGCCGCACGGACGTGACGCCGGAGCGCGTGGCGATCAACCTCATCGACGCCCGCATCCCGGACAACGCGGGCGCGCAGCCGGTGGACGTGCCCGTGGTCGCGGGCGGCCCGGCGGCGTACTTCACGTCGCTGCCGGTGAAGGCCGCGGTGGCGGCGATCCGCGCGGCGGACGGGCCCGGCTCGGTGTCGCACACCGCCGGGACCTACGTGTGCAACCAGGTCTTCTACGGCCTGATGCACCTGCTCGCCACGGACTTCCCGGGACTACGCGGTGGTTTCGTGCACGTGCCGTCGTCGCCGGACCAGGTGCCCGACGGTGAGCCGAGCCTGCCGGTCGAGCAGTCGGCCACGGCGCTGAACGCGATAGTCGACACGGTCCTGTCCGTGCGCGAAGACCTCACGGTGCCCGCCGGGACGTTGAACTAGACGCCCGGCTTGAGCTGCTCGGTGAAGAACCGCACGAGGTCTTCGGGCTTCTCCTTGGCCTTGGCGGCGTCCACACTCACCAGCATCCCGCACACGGGCCGGCCGTCGGCCTCGAAGATCAGCAGACCGGCGAGCGGCCCGACGCCCGCGACGTAACGCCCCTGCATCCCACCGCCCGACCAGGTGCCGCGGACGACCTTGCTGCCGCCGCCCATCTGCGTCTGCGCACCGGCTTCGAGCACGTCGAGGCTGAGGCCCTGGTAGTACGTCACGGATTTGCCCGCCCCGGTGCCGGAGCCGAACTCGCAGGTCACGGCGTTCTGCGCGGAGACCGTCCGGGCGAGCACGTCCGCGGGCGCGCACGAAGACCGGCTGGCGACGGTGCCCGCGAGCGGGCGGACACACGGCGTGAACCCCAGGCTGTCCGGCGTGCCGGGCTGCTCGCAACCGCTCGCCACGGCCGGGGTGCCGGAGCCGCCACCGCCGAGCGTCAGGACGAGCACCACCGCGACGATCGCCACGAGCACCAGCGCCCCGGCCCCGATCAGGATCGGCTTCTTGGCGCTCTTCTTCGGCGGCTGCCACAGCTGCACCGCCGGAAGCGGCTGGGCGGGCGGGAACTGCGGCTGAGACGGCGGCGGGAACTGTTGAGTCACCGGCCGGGACGGCGGGAACTGTTGCGGCGCAACGGGTTGACTCTGGTACGCGGGCACGGGCTGACTTTGGTGCGGCGCAACGGGTTGGCTCGGGTACGCGGCCACCGGCTGGCTCTGGTGCGGCGACGGCCACGCCTGGCCCGGCCGGGCCGGCGGGGGAACCGGGGCGAAGGCGGGCACGGTGAGGCTCGGGCCGCCGTCGCCGAGTGGCACGTGGTGCAGCCCGAACGCGACGGCCGTCTCCGGCTGGTCCTGGCTGGTCGGGACGACGCCGAGGGTCGAGCCGAGCAGCCCGGCCAGCAGCGGCATCCGGCTCGGCCCGCCGACCAGGTACACGCCGCCGAGCTGCTCGGGCGCCAGCCCGGCGCGGCGGATCGTGGCGGCCAGCAGCTCCGCGCTGCGCAGCAGGCTGGGCCGCACCAGCGCTTCCAGCTCGGCGCGCGTGACCAGCACGTCGCCGAACGGGTCGGGCATCGGCACCTCGGTCTGCTGGTGGCGCGACAGGCTTTCCTTGGCGTCGCGGACATCCTGCAGCAGCGCGCGGCGCCGGCGGCGGTCACCGGTGGTCTCCGGGCGCAGCAACTGCTGCCACTGCGCGGGGTCGGCGTGCGAGACCGACCGTCCGACGTGGACGAGCAGCGCCTGGTCGATGTCGAGGCTGCCGAGGTCGGGCAGGCCGTCCTCGGCGAGCACCGAGAAGCCCTGGGCGCCGATGCCGACCACGGCGCAGTCGAACGTCCCCGCGCCGAGGTCGTACACCGCGAGCGGACCCGTGTGCGGGGTCTGGGTGCGCAGCGCCGCGTAATGGGCAGCCGCGGCGACGGGCTCGGGCACGAGGAGGACGTTCGCGAACCCGGCCCGCATCGCGGCGTCACGCAGCGTTTGCTGGCGCGCGGCGCCCCATCCGGCGGGGTGGGAGATGCGGACCTGCCCGGGCCCGCGCGAAAGCTGGCGCTCGGCCTCCTCGCCCATCCGCCGGAGCACGGCGGCGAACGCGTCGGCGACGTCGTAGGTGCGGTCGCCCAGCAGGAGCTTGCCGTCGTCGATGCGGCGCTTGGGGTTCGGCTCGAACCGGCTGGGCTCGAGCCGCGCGCGGCGCTCGGCGTCCTGGCCGACGACCAGTAGCCCGTCGTCACCGGCGTACACCGCGGACGACATGGTGACGGAGCCGTCGACCTCGATCGCCCGCGGCCCGCGGCCGAACGCCGAAAGCACGCCGACTGTGCTGGAAGTGCCGAAATCGATCGACAGGACGTCCACTCGCTCCCCTCCCGAAGGCCTCGGGCATCGTCTCACGAACGGGTGAGCGCCCCAGCCGGGAAGGGGGTTTCGCGGCTTTCGAAGTACAGGGAGCCGTAGAACTCGTTCAGCACCACGGCGGTCGGCGCGTGCCGGGCGACGACCGAGGCGACGGGTTCCGGCAGGTCGGCACCACCGGCGGCCGCGCGCCGGACGTACTCGACGCGGTCGGCCCGCTCGGTCGTGCCGGCGACCTCGGTGACCAGCCAGTTCACCAGCTGAGTGGTGACGTACGCGTGGTCGTGGCCGGCGTTGAGCTTCGCGAACGCGCGCTCTTCGTCGGTCAGGTCGAACCGGTCGGACAGCGCGAGCCCGAAGTCGGCGAGGTAAACCTGGTGGCCGTCGGTGAGGACGTTGCCGAAGTGGGCGTCGAAGTGCAGCAGCCCCTGGCCGTTCATGAACTCGACCGCCTCGAGCAGCTGCCGCTCGACGCGCTCGCTCTCCCCGAGGTGACTGGGCAGCCAGTGGTGCAGGTCGTGCGGGAAGTACTCGCAGAACAGCACGATGCTCGACGTCGCGCCGTCCAGCTGCTCCAGCCGTCGCCGGACCGCCGGGGAGCCGTCCCAGAACTCGACGGAACGCTCGCGCTCGGCCGCGTCACCGGGTTCCCGCCGGGCCATCGGCAACTCCCGCCAGTGGTGCAGCAGCGGGAAACTCGCACACTGTCCACTGAGGACCCAGCCGGTCGCCATCACGTGCACCGCCAGCTCGCGCCACACCCCGCCGCCGACGGAGCCGAGGCCGTAGTTGTAGAACACCGGCAGTTCAAACACATTCGCCGTGGACCGCACGTTGCCGGGCGCCCGCTCGACGTCCGTGAGCGGCACCCGCTTGGCGAACACGGGCACTCCCTCGACGTCCAGCCGCACGGCCGTCCCACCGATCCCGGTGCTGACAACAGGTGCGGCGTCCAGCACCGCGGCGAGCTGCCGGTCGCTCAGCAGCGAGAGGGCGGTGGACGCAGTGGCATGCCGGGCCAGGCGCGGGTTCCCCATCGGCCCGACCCTACGCGGAAAAGCCAGGAGGGCGGCTCCCCGATGGGGAACCGCCCTCCTGGTGAACTACTCGGCCCAGACCCGACGTCAGTCGGCTTCGGGCTCGCTGCTCTCTTCGTGGCTCGCGGCCCCGATGGAGACCGGGGGCGCGTCCGGGATGGACGACGGGCGCTTCTCACCGCGGAAGGTGAAGTGGGCTTCGTCGTCGCGGTCTTCGGGGTTGCCGCTCCAGCCGTCGACGTCGACCAGGATGATCTGGCCGGCTTCGATCTCGCCGAAGAGGATCTTCTCCGAGAGCTGGTCCTCGATCTCCCGCTGGATCGTGCGACGCAGCGGCCGGGCACCCAAAACGGGGTCGAACCCGCGCTTGGCCAGCAGAGCCTTCGCCTTGCCGGTCAGCTCGATGTCCATGTCCTTGGCCTTGAGCTGCTTCTCCACCCGCCCGATCATCAAATCGACCATCTGGATGATCTGATCCTGGGTCAGCTGGTGGAACACGATGATGTCATCGATCCGGTTCAGGAACTCCGGCCGGAAATGCTTCTTCATCTCCTCGTTGACCTTCTGCTTCATCTTCTCGTAGCGGTTCGACACATCCGCTCCGGAAGAGAAACCGAGGCTGACGGACTTCGAGATGTCCGACGTGCCCAGGTTCGACGTGAAGATCAGCACCGTGTTCTTGAAGTCCACCGTCCGGCCCTGACCATCCGTCAACCGGCCGTCCTCCAGCACCTGCAGGAGCGTGTTGTAGATCTCCTGGTGCGCCTTCTCGATCTCATCGAACAACACCACCGAGAACGGCTTCCGCCGCACCTTCTCGGTCAGCTGCCCACCCTCCTCATACCCGACATAACCGGGAGGGGCACCGAACAACCGCGACGCCGTGTACCGGTCATGGAACTCGCCCATGTCGATCTGGATCAGCGCGTCGTCCTCACCGAACAAGAACGCCGCCAACGCCTTCGACAACTCCGTCTTCCCCACACCCGACGGGCCGGCGAAGATGAACGACCCCGACGGGCGCTTCGGGTCCTTCAACCCCGCCCGCGTCCGGCGAATCGCCTGCGACACGGCCTTGACCGCGTCCTCCTGCCCGATGATCCGCTTGTGGAGCTCTTCCTCCATCCGCAGCAGGCGGGTCGTCTCCTCCTCGGTCAGCTTGAACACCGGGATACCGGTCCAGTTGGCCAGCACCTCCGCGATCTGCTCATCATCGACCTCGGCGACAACATCCAGGTCGCCGTCCTTCCACTGCTTCTCCCGCTCACCCTTCTGCCCGAGAAGAGTCTTCTCCTCGTCCCGCAGCCGGGCCGCGCGCTCGAAGTCCTGCGCGTCTATCGCCGACTCCTTGTCCCGACGCACATCAGCGATCTTCTCGTCGAACTCCCGCAAGTCCGGCGGCGCCGTCATCCGCCGGATCCGCATCCGCGCGCCGGCCTCGTCGATCAAGTCGATCGCCTTGTCCGGCAGGAACCGGTCATTGATATACCGATCCGCCAACGTCGCCGCCGCGACCAGGGCCGAGTCGGTGATCGAGACACGGTGATGCGCCTCATACCGGTCCCGCAGACCCTTCAAAATCTCGATCGTGTGCTCCAGCGACGGCTCACCCACCTGGATCGGCTGGAACCGCCGCTCCAACGCCGCGTCCTTCTCGATGTACTTGCGGTACTCCTCCAGCGTGGTCGCACCGATCGTCTGCAACTCACCCCGCGCCAGCATCGGCTTCAAAATCGAGGCCGCGTCAATCGCGCCCTCCGCCGCACCCGCACCCACCAGAGTGTGGAGCTCGTCGATGAACAAGATGATGTCGCCGCGGGTCTTGATCTCCTTCAGCACCTTCTTCAGGCGCTCCTCGAAATCACCCCGATACCGCGAACCCGCCACCAGGGAACCCAGGTCCAAGGTGTAGAGCTGCTTGTCCTTCAGCGTCTCCGGCACCTCGCCCTTGACAATCGACTGCGCCAAGCCCTCGACCACAGCGGTCTTACCGACACCGGGCTCGCCGATCAACACCGGATTGTTCTTCGTCCGGCGGGACAGCACCTGCATGACCCGCTCGATCTCCTTGCCGCGCCCGATCACCGGGTCCAGCTTGCCCTCCCGGGCCAGCACCGTCATATTGCGGCCGAACTGGTCCAGCACCAGCGACGACGACGGCGTGCCCTCACCACGGCCGGAACCCGACTCGGTCGACTTCTCCCCCGTCTGATACCCCGACAGGAGCTGCAACACCTGCTGACGCACCCGGTTCAGGTCCGCACCCAGCTTGACCAGCACCTGCGCGGCAACACCCTCACCCTCGCGGATCAGGCCCAGCAGAATGTGCTCGGTGCCGATGTAGTTGTGGCCCAGCTGCAACGCCTCACGCAGCGACAGCTCCAGCACTTTCTTCGCCCGCGGCGTGAACGGGATATGCCCGCTCGGCGCCTGCTGACCCTGGCCGATGATCTCCTCGACCTGCTGGCGCACACCCTCGAGGGCAATGCCCAGCGACTCCAGCGCCTTCGCGGCGACACCCTCACCCTCATGGATCAGACCCAGAAGGATGTGCTCGGTGCCGATGTAGTTGTGGTTGAGCATCCTGGCCTCTTCCTGGGCCAGAACGACCACCCGCCTCGCGCGGTCGGTGAACCTCTCAAACATGCGCACTCCCTCGACTGCTGCGTCGGCGGCCCGTTTCCTTCGTGGAACGCACCCACGACGGACAGCACCGTGCAGACCACTGTAGTAGCCGCGCGGTCGCGCTGACGTACCACTACTGCTCTCGGTGGTCCTTTCGCACCCGGCCGGTGACCTGTCCGGTCACCCCTCATCATCCGGTTGCCCTGCACCTTTACGTCAAGCAGAACGTGCGAACGGCCACGCGGATTCCATTCGGACCCCCCTGTCCGCTCACCGCGAACACGACTGAGAGCTGCGAGTTCCACCAGATGGGCACCCGATTGGCGCAACCGGCGATCCTCTGTAAGGTTAGGCAGGCCTAATGAGTTCGACGGGACAGGAGGGCCGCGGTGAACCAGCAGCGGTCCTTCCGCGATGCGCGTGATGTCGGCGACGACCTCGCATCCTCGTTGCTGCGGGTCGGGGGGCTGCAGGAGCGCGGGGAGCTGCGACGGGACGTGCCGGTCGGCTGGTTCCGCTGTTCCGACCTGCTCGCGCGGCCCGAGCTGTTCGAGGAGTGGCGCGAGCTGCTGTCGTCCTGGCTGACCGGGGAGCACGGCTCGGCGCCGGCGCGGACCGCCGCCAGCTACGTCATGTCCTGGTACCTGCACGTGCCCGCGTACGTCGGCGCGCTGCTGCTGCACCACGAGCGGCGGGTCCCGTCGCTCAAGCCGGAGCGCCTCGCGTTCGGCCTTGGCGAAGACCGCCCGCATCCGGAGGGGATGGCGGTGCTGGGCGATGCCTTCTATTGCCTGCCCACCGACCCCGGCTCGGTCCGGCCGGAGGCCACGGTGGTGCGCGACGAGCGCGCGCTGGCCGGCGTGCTGCGGGCCCAGTACGTGGCGCACGCCGCCGAGTTCGTCCGCGCGTACGCGCCGGGCAGCCGGCTCGGCCGCCGCATGCTGTGGGCCGCCGCGACGGACGCGCTCGACAATTCACTCTGGTGGGCCGGTCGCCAAGGCGGGACTCCGGACGCCGAGGGGGCGGGCGTCGCCGACGCGGCCCTGGTGCTCGACGAGCGCCACCGGCCGTTGACCTCGGCCTCGACCCTGCGGCTCACCGACGGCCCGGACGGGCACCGCGAGTGGGCACGCCGGCGCGAGAGCTGCTGTTTCTCCTATCTGCTGCCCGGCGAGGCCGAGTGCGGAGAGTGCCCGCGGGTCTGCTCCCGCTGAAGGATTAGCCCGGCCGGGTGGACTTTCAGGGAGTCCAGGCCGGATCGCGCCCGGCGGCGCCCAACGCGCGGTCCAGCACGGGCGCCGCGGAGTCGACGGGGACCTCCGGCCCGTAGACGCCCATCGACCGGGCCACCGGGCCCATCTCGACCGCGGCGGCCAGCACGGCGGCCGCCGCGTCGTCCGGGCACGTCCAGGCCGCGCCGGACGCGCGGGCCAGGTCCCAGCCGTGCAGCACGAACTCGCCGAGGACCATGTCGCCCACCGCCGCGGCGGGCATCTCGCTCGAGCCGAAAGTGACGGTGCCGGCCCAGGCCGCGGCCGGTTCGAAGGCCTCGACCAGCACGCCGGTCTGCTTCCGCAGGGCCGCGAGCCAGCCGTCGTCCACCAGGCCCGCCTCGGCCTCCTGGACGGCCGGGGCGTACTCCTCGCGCCTGCCGGCGGCCGCCAGCCACGGGCCCCAGTAGAGAAGGTGGTTCAGCAGGGCCCTGGCGTCGTATCCGGAGCACGGCGTGGGCACCGCGAGATCGTCGACCGAGGCCGCGGCGGACAGGAACGCGGCCGCGGCCGGGTGCAGCAGGGCGGAGTGATCAGGCATGCGGACCAGCCAAGCAGCTCCGCGGGACGCCGTCTTGAAGGAACGCGACGCACTACCGTGGCCCCATGCGCCGGATCCCCCGCGGCATCGTCGACGAGCACGTGGCGCGGACGAAGTTCACGCTCACCCGGCACGCGCCGGCGCCCGAGCTGCGCGAGTCCGTCGAATACCACTGGCTGCTGCGCTGGGACCTCGACGGGCCGCACGAGCAGCACGTGCTGCCGAACCTGTCCGTGCACGTGACGTTCTTCCCCGGCGCCGCGGGCGTCCACGGGCCGTCCCACGCCGTGTTCACCCACCGGCTCGACGGCCGGGTGCAGGGCCTCGGCGCGCGGTTCCGGCCCGGCTGTTTCGCCCCGTTCCTCGGCGCACCCGTGCGCACCATCGCGGACCGTTCAGTCCCGCTGGCCGACGTGTTCGGCCCTTCCTGGAGTGAAACGCTGGAATCCGTGCGGAAATCGTGTACCGACGAGGAAATGGTCGCTGCAGTCGACAAGTTGCTGATCGCAAAGCGAGTGACGCTCTCACCCGCCGCGCGCTCGGCTGCTGACGCGGTGGAAACAATCGCGGCCGATCCGGAAATCACTCGGGTCGGTCAGCTCGCCTCGGCGATCGGGCTGCCTGCACGTGCAACTCAACGGCTGTTCGCGGAACACGTCGGATGCACGCCCAAGTGGGCGATCCGGATATACCGGCTGAACGAGGCCGCCCGAGTGATCGCCGACACGTTCGCACCCGATTACGCTGCACTCGCCGCCCGTCTCGGCTATAGCGATCAACCACACTTCAGCCGCGATTTCCGCGCGGTGACCGGACAGTCGCCGACCGAGTTCGCCCAGTCGGCCCACTCCGGGGCCGGACAGAAAGCGGACAACAAAAACGGCCGCCGGAGATAACCCGGCGGCCGCCTCGAAGCGTGAGAGCCCCTCAGTTCTTCTTGTGGTAAGCCTCCACGACCTCGGACGGGATGCGTCCGCGATCGGAAACCTGGTAGCCGTTCTTGCGCGCCCAGGAGCGAATCGCCTGGTTCTGCTCGCGGTCGACCGTGGCCGGCCGCGCCGCCGCCTTACCGCCCGCGACCGGGCGAAGGGCCGCGCGCTTGCGGCCACCGGCGCGACGGGCGTGCTCGACGTACTGGGCGAGCGCGTCCCGCAACTCCTCGGCGTTTTCCGAGGACAAGTCGATCTGGTAGCTCACGCCGTCCAAACCGAACTCGAGAGTCTCTTCGGCCTCACTGCCGTCGAGGTCATCAACCAGGGAGACCAGCACCTTCTGTGCCATCTGTTTCCTCCTGCGGGGGCTTACGCGAATGATCTGAGTACGGGGCGAGCCCCGGGACAGAAGTCTTTGACACCTGTATTAATACCCGCTCACCCCTACCTGTGCAAATCTCGATTGAGATAAACCTAGCCAGTTCTGCGCGGCGGCTATTCGGGCCGGACGAGCGGGAAGAGGATCGTCTCCCGGATACCGAGCCCGGTCAGCGCCATCAGCAGCCGGTCGACACCCATTCCGACACCGCCGCTCGGGGGCATTCCGTACTCCAGGGCCCGGAGGAAATCCTCGTCAAGAGGCATGGCTTCGCTATCACCCGCGGCCACCAGCCGGGACTGCTCGGTCAGCCGCTGGCGTTCCACGACCGGATCCACCAGTTCGGAGTAACCGGTCGCGAGTTCGAAACCGCGTATGTAGAGGTCCCACTTCTCCGCAACCCCCGCACGGGTACGGTGCTGCCTGGTCAAGGGGGAGGTCTCGAGCGGAAAATCACGGACAAAAGTGGGAGCATGAAGATCGTCACCGACGAGGTGTTCCCACAGTTCTTCCACGAGTTTGCCGTGAGCGAGCTTCGGATCGACCTCGATACCACGCGCTTCGGCGAACTTGTGCAGCGCCTCCGCCGGTGTCTCCGGCGTCACTTCTTCACCGAGCGCTGCCGACAGTGACTCGTACATCCCGAGTGTCGTCCATTCGCCGGAAAGGTCGTACTCCGTTCCGTCGGCGAGGGTGACGATCTGGGTGCCGAGGACGTTCTCCGCCGCCTCCTGGATCAGCTCGCGCGTCATCACCGCATTGGTCTCGTACGTGGCGTAGGCCTCGTAGTACTCCAGCATCGCGAACTCGGGCGAGTGCGAGGAGTCGCTGCCCTCGTTCCGGAAGTTCCGGTTGATCTCGAAAACCTTCTCGATCCCCCCTACCACACAGCGCTTGAGGTACAGCTCAGGCGCGATCCGCAGGTACAGGTCGAGGTCGAACGCATTCGAATGCGTCACGAAAGGCCGGGCCGCGGCGCCGCCGTGCAGGGTCTGCAGCATCGGCGTCTCGACCTCGGTGAATCCACGCCGGTGGAACGACTCGCGCATCGAGCGCACCACCCCGGCGCGAGTGCGCACCACATCGCGGGCCCGGTCACGCAGAATCAGGTCGACATAACGCTGCCGGATTCGCGTTTCCTCGGCCAGCTCCTTGTGCGCGACGGGCAGCGGGCGCAACGCCTTGGACGTGAGCTGCCACTTGTCCGCCATCACGGAAAGCTCACCGCGCTTGGAAGTGATCACCTCGCCCTCGACGAATACGTGGTCACCGAGATCGACATCGGACTTCCACGCCGCGAGCGCCTGCTCGCCGACCTTCGCGAGGCTGATCATCGCCTGCAGTTCCGTGCCCTCACCCTCACGAAGAGTGGCGAAACACAGTTTGCCCGTATTGCGGAGAAACATCACCCTGCCGGTGACGCCGACCGTCTGACCAGTGCTGGTGTCGGCCGGGAGATCCGAATGCGCGGCCCGGATCTCGGCGAGCGAGTGGGTGCGGGGAACCTCGACGGGGTAAGGATCAACACCCTCCGCGATTATCCGGTCGCGCTTGTCCCGGCGCACCCGCATCTGTTCGGGCAGGTCGTCATCGGGCAGCGCGGCGGACGCGGGGAATTCGGTCATGGCGCACAGCGTACGAAGTCGCTGGTCGGCTACGCCAACCGGATTACCCTTCGAGCCACGAGCGCGGCCTTTCGAGTATTAGGCTGAGATCTTGTGACCGAACCCACGCATGACCCGGAACTGCACTCCCGGCGCGCCTCGTCGTTCGGCGAAGAGGCGGCCGCCTACGCCGAACACCGGCCCGACTACCCGCGGGCCGCGCTGGCCTGGGGCCTCGACGGCGTCACCCACGGGGCCAAGGACGTACTGGACCTGGCGGCGGGCACGGGAAAGCTCACCCAGGGCCTCGTCGAGCTGGGTGTTTCCGTGACGGCCGTGGAGCCGGACCCGGGGATGCTGGCCGAGCTGACCCGGCTGCTGCCGGGCGTCACCGCGCTGGAGGGCAAGGCCGAACAGATCCCGCTGCCCGACGCGTCGGTGGACGCGGTGTTCATCGGCCAGGCGCTGCACTGGTTCGACCTGGAGCCGGCGTTCGCCGAGATCGCGCGGGTGCTGCGGCCGGGCGGGATCGTGCAGCCGCTGTGGAACCACGACGACGTCAGCGTGCCCTGGGTCGCCGAGTTCTCCGCCACCGTGCGCAGCGGCGTGAGCCAGACCTGGGCGAGCGGCGAGCGGACGCTGGAGACGCCGCCGGGCTTCGCGCCGTTCGAGGAGAACCGTTTCCACCACTCGCAACGGCGGACCATCGACTCGATGCTGGCCACGATCGCCACCCACTCGCACCTGCTGGTGTCCGAGCCGGCGGAGCGCGACGCGATCCTGGCCACGGCGCGCGAGGCCCTGCGCGCGAACCCGGCCACCGGAAACGGTGAGTTCGACCTGCCGTTGCTGACCACCGCGTTCCGCGCCCGCCGGCTCTGACTCGCTGGCGACGAAGGTCACCCGCCACGTGGTCGGGGCGGTGCTAACTTCAGAGGTGACGCCACGGCGTCCCGGACGAGAGCGTCGTACCCGGTCAGGACAAGACGACGCAGTGCCCTTGAAAAGTCACTGCGAAAGGCTCCGCTCATGTCCTGGCTCGTGCTCATCGTCTCCGGCGTCCTCGAAACCGTCTGGGCCGCCGCGCTCGGCGCGGCAAAGGGTTTCAGCCGCCCACTCCCGATCATCACCTTCGCGATCGCGCTGCTGCTCAGCATGAGCGGGCTCGCCTACGCCCTGCGCACCATCCCGCTCGGCACCGGTTACGCGGTGTGGGTCGGCATCGGCGCGGTGGGGACCGCCATCTACGGCATCGTGGCCCAGCACGACCCGGCGTCGTTCGGCCGGATCGCCTGCCTGGTGCTGATCGTCGCCGGGGTGGTCGGGCTGAAGGTGCTGCACTGAAAGCGCCCCAATGCCACATTGGTTGCGCTGAACGCACCGAACGCCACATTGGGTGCGTCTGACGCACCGAACGCCACATTGGGGCGCTCAGCGCACGTTGCGCTCGTACACCAGCCGCAGGCCCATCAGGGTCAGGTCCGGCACGTGCTCCTTGATCGTCTCCGACTCACCGAGCACCAGCGGCGCCAGCCCGCCGGTCGCGATCACCGCGACCGGCCCGGCGCCGTCCGGCTCCAGCTCGCGCACGATCCGGCGGACGAGGCCGTCGACCTGGCCCGCGAAGCCGTAGAGGATGCCGGATTGCAGGCACTCCACGGTGTTCTTGCCGATCACCGACCGCGGCGGCACCAGCTCCACCTTGCGCAGCGCCGCGGCGCGCGCGGCCAGCGCGTCCACCGAGATCTCGATCCCGGGCGCGAACGCGCCGCCGAGGAACTCGCCCTTCGCGGAGATCGCGTCGACGTTCGTGGACGTGCCGAAGTCGACCACCACACACGCCGTGGCGTGCAGGTGGTGGGCGGCGAGGGTGTTCACCAGGCGGTCGGCACCGACCTCCCTGGGGTTGTCGACGAGCAGGGGCACGCCCGTGCGCACCCCCGGCTCGACGACGATCTTCGGCAGCCGCTGGTAATAGCGGCCCAGCATCACGCGCAGTTCGCGCAGCACGGCCGGAACCGTGGACAGCGCGCTGATGCCCGTGACCGCGTCGGCGTGCGCGCCGAGCAGGCCGCGCATGGTGAGCGCGAGCTCGTCGGCGGTGATGCGCGCGTCGGTGCGCATGCGCCAGTCGCCGACGAGCGTCTGCCCGTCGTACAGGCCGAGCACGATGTTGGTGTTACCGACGTCGACGGTGAGCAGCACGCGGTTTCCTTTACTGCTTTCCCGCCGGCGGCGGTGGGTTGGCTCAGCTTTCCGCGTGCAGCAGCGCGTCGAGGCGGCGCGCGTCGGCCGTCTCCGCCACTGGGAACGCGATGATGTCCTCGTCCGGCAGCAGGACGGTGCCCGACAGCAGGCCCGAACCCTCCGGCACGTACGCCGGGTCCGCGCCGCTCTCGACGATCCGGTTGTCCTCGGAGACGAAGACCACCCGCGGCTCGTACCCGGCGGCCTCGGCGTCGTCCATCTGCCCGTAGGAGATGAGGATGACGAGGTCGCCCGGGTGCACCAGGTGCGCGGCGGCGCCGTTGATGCCGAGCACGCCGCTGCCCCGCTCGCCCTTGATCACGTACGTCTCGAGGCGGGCGCCGTTGGTGACGTCCACAATGGACACCTGCTCGCCCGGCAGCAGGTCGGCGGCCTCCATCAGGTCCTCGTCGACGGTCACCGAACCCACGTAGTGCAGATCCGCCTGGGTCACCGTGGCCCGGTGGATCTTGGATTTCAGCATCGTGCGGTACATCGTGGACTCTCCCTTATTCCCCTGCGTCCAGCTCCATGCTCGGATGCTCCACCGCGGCTCCGAGCAGCAGTCCCACGTTGTCGATCAGCCGGGTGCTCCCCACCCGGGCGGCGATCAACAGCCGTGCCTCACCGTCGACGGGCGCCGGCCCGAGATCGGTTCCCCTCAATTCCAGGTAGTCCACCACCACCTGGGGACGCGCGGCCAAAGTCCGGCGGGCCACGTCCAAAACCGCTTCCGCTCCGTCTCGCCCGACGTGCGCCCCCGCGGAGAGGGCCGCGGAAAGCACCACGGCGTCTTCCCGCTGCTCCGGCGTCAGGTAGACGTTGCGTGAAGAAAGCGCGAGCCCGTCCCGCTCGCGCACCGTCGGCACCCCGATCACGTGGGTGGGGATGTTCAGGTCCCGCACCATCCGCTTGATCAGCACCAGCTGCTGGTAGTCCTTCTCCCCGAAGAACGCGTAGTCCGGGCGCAGCAGGTTGAGCAGCTTCGCCACGACGGTCAGCACGCCCGCGAAGTGGCCGGGCCGCACGGCGCCCTCCAGCTCGTCGCCGAGCGGGCCGGGGTGCACGGTGACGGCCGCGCCCTCGGTGTAGAGGTCCGAAGCCTTGGGTGTGAAGGCCAGCTCGACGCCGGAGTCGGAGAGCGTGGCGAGGTCGACTTCCAGCGGACGCGGGTAGGCCTCGAAGTCCTCGCCCTCGCCGAACTGCAGCGGGTTCACGAAGATCGACGCGGCGACGATCGTGTTCGGCAGCCGCTTCGCGCGGCGCAGCAGCTCGCGGTGCCCGTCGTGCAGGGCGCCCATGGTGGGCACGAGCGCGACCTTGCGGCCGACGGCGCGCAGCGCCTGGCTCACCTGGCTGATGTGCTCGGGCGGCTGGAACGTGTTCAACGTGCCGCGCTGGAACTTCGGTGTGGTCACGGGTGCTGTCCTTCGGCGGGGTCGTCGAGAAGTTCGGTGAGCTCGGCGGCGGCCGCCGGGTCGAGCTGCCCGGCGGCCCGGGATCGCTCCGCCGTGCGCCGGGCCAGTGCCCGGTAGGCGGGGGCGATCTCCGGTGACGCCTCCGTCAGCACCGCGAGGTGCTTGCGGACGGTGCCGAGGTCACCACGCGCGACCGGGCCGGTGAGGGCGCGATCGCCGTGTCGAAGGACATTATCCAGGGCGGCCGACAGCAGTGGTGCGACGAGTCGTTCCGATTGCCCGATTCCGGCCTTGCGGAGGAGTTCCGTGCAGTCCGCGACGAGCGTCATCAGGTGGTTCGCGCCGTGGGCCAGCGCGGCGTGATAGAGCGCGCGGGCCGCTTCGGGGATGCGTACCGGCTCAGCGCCCATCTCGACGGCGAGCGCCTCGCCGACGTTCCACGCCGCCTCGTCGTCGGCCGTCGCGGTGACGCCGATGCTGGCGGTGGCCAGCCGTTCGAGGTCCTCGGCGCGGCCGGTGAACGTCATCACCGGGTGCAGCGCCAGCGGCAGTGCGCCGATCTCGGTGGCGGGCGCGAGGACGTCCACGCCGTGGGCGCCGGAGGTGTGGACGACGATCTGGCCGGCGCGCAGCGACTCCGTGGCCACCAGGCCGCGCAGCATGCCCGCGAGCGCGTCGTCGGGCAGCGCCAGCAGCACCAGGTCCGCGCGCCGGACGACCTCGTCGGGCGGCAGCAGCGGGACGCCGGGGAGCAGGCGCTCGGCCCGGGCGACGGACGCCGCGGACAGCCCCGACGCGGCGACCACGGTGTGGCCCGCGCGGGCCAGCGCCGCGCCGAGCACGCTGCCGACCCGGCCGGTCGACACCACGCCCACCGCGAGACGGGCGGGCCGGTTCATGTGCCCACGCCGCTGAAACCCGGTGCGGCAGCGACCGTGGGTGGTTCACTCGCCGGCTCGATCATGGCGTGCGCCTGTGGACGCTCATGGCTCGCTGACTCCCTTGGCTCGTTCCAGTCCCGCTCTTCCGGCGCGGGTACCAGACGACGGCGCGAGAGTAGCCCCGATCCGTCCGGCGGACAGAGTTGAAGGTGACCAGCTTCACCCGGTCGTTCAATCGAGAACACAATTTAATCGGGCACGCGGACCGGCCGCGCCGCCGGGCCGCCGAACATCATCTGAGCACGGGTTTTCAGCTCGGTAGAGCTACCCCCGGAGGGGGATGGATCACCGGGTTTCGCCCGCCGCCAGCCGGACGGCCTCGGCGCGGGCCGTCTTCAGCGTGTGCAGCAGCTCGTCCTGGCGCTGCCGGTCGTCGTCGGTCCGGAGCCGCTGCCGGCGCAGGAAGGCCAGCTCGCTGACACTCGCCTGGTACTGGCCCACGGCCTTCGCCGCGGCCTTGCCGGACTCGCGCCGGGCCTGACGGCGCCACGCCCGCCGCCCGGACAGGCTGCCCAGCAGCTCGACCTCCGACGGCGCGATCCACCTCGCCGCGGCCATCTTCGGCAACGCGGCGGCGACGATCCGCTGTTCCCGCCGGCGCTGCAGCACGATCACGTAGGAGACGCCGATGAACAACGGGACCATGATCAGGAAGTACACGGTCAGGAACGCCTTGGAGCCGCCGAGCACCGCCGAGCTGTTCCACAGCGCGTGCAGGCACACGGCCACGAAGTAACCGCCGAGCGGCGCGAGGATCCGCACCGCCTTCTGCGTGGTCCGCGCCGCCACGCCGAACCCGATGCCGGTCATCACGCCGAACAACGGGTGCGTGAACGGCGAGAGCACCCCGCGCAGGAAGAAGGCGGCGAGGACACCGGCGTTGGCGCCGTTGCCGAAGCCGTAGTCCGCGAACGCGCGGCCGAAGTAGTAGATGTTCTCGGTGAACGCGAAGCCGGCGGCGCTGAAGCCCGCGTACACGATGCCGTCGACGATCCCGTCGAACTCGGAACTGCGGCGCCAGAAGATGAACAGGACAAAGGCGCCCTTCGCGGCCTCCTCGACCAACGGCGCGGAGACGAGGGCGCTGACCTTGCTGCCCGCGCCGCTGCCGAGCAGCATGTCGCCCACCGCTTCGGCGCCGCTGTTGATCAACAGCGCGGTGATCGTCGCGATGCACGCGCCCCAGGCGAAGGCGGCCAAAAGCAGCTTCGCGGGCTCCGGCTCCCACCGGTCCACCCACAGGAACCCGGTGACGACCACGCCGACCGGCACGAGCGCCGCGACGACCCCGATGGCCACCGCGAGCCAGCCGACCCGCGCCGTCGCCAGGCCGAACAGGAACAGGCCGCAGAGGGCCACCACGAGCAGCCCGAGCACCGGCAGCAGGACGGTGACCCGGCGGGGCAGCCGGCTCCGGACGGCGCCCGGTGCGCTGGAGAGGGATCCGCTCACGGGCAGTCACCCTACGGGGGCGCGGAGGTGCTGTCTTGTCTGGTCGCCCGGCTGCCGGAATCGCCTTGTCCAGCACGGAAAGAACGACCGGGCGACCGGACAGCGCCAAGGCTGCCCGATCGCCCGGTGTAGGCAATCAGTCAAAAACGGCGTCGGAGCCGGTCAGTCTTCCGCTCGGCGACGGCGCCTCGGGCTCGGGGCGTCGGCTCCGTTGGCGGCCAGCAGCTCCGTCACGGAGCGGCCCGCGGTGTGGGAGCCGCCCTGCGGGGCGTCCTCCGCGGAGCGACGGCCACGGGTCGGCTTGGGCTCCGGCGTCTCGGCGGGCTGGACCTCGCGATGGCTCTGCGAAGCGCGTTCCGGCCCCCGGCCCTCCCACGACGGGGGCTCGCCGTCCGCGCGGCGACGGCGGCCGCCACCGGTGGGCTCGGGCGCTTGGGTGGGCTCGTCCTCGGAGCGGCGGCGACGGCCACCGCCCCGGTTGGTGGCGACGTTGCTGCGGACGGCCTCCGGGAGCGTCTGGTTCACCGACGACTCGGCGGGCTCCTCGTCCGACGAGCGGTGTGCACCGTGACGCGACACGGGCGCCGGAGCCGGCTCGGACGACAGCGGCGAGAGGTCCGCGCGAGAGAACTGCTCCAGCCGCGAAGGCTTACGCGGCCCCGGATCCGGCACGTGCACCGGCGCGTCGAGCGACGGCAGGTCCGTACGCGACGGCGCCGCCTCACGCGGCTTCGGCGGGTTCTCCGGCTTCGCCGACGGACGCTGCCGGTCCGCGAAGTCGTCCCGCTTCGGGAACGCGGCGCTGAGGCTTTCGCCCGGCTTGCGGCCGCCCTCCCAAGCCGGCTTCCAGGTGGCCGTGGCCTCACCGGCGGCAGGCGACACCCGCGGCAGGTCCGGCCGTGACACCTCGGCCCGGGAAACGGGAGGCTCCACCCGGCGCATGCTCGGCTGCGACAGCTCGGCACGCGAGGACTGCGGCTCGACCCGGCGCATCCCCGACTGCGACGCCTCGGCGCGCGGCTCCACCCGGCGCATGTCCGGCTGGGACATCTCCGCGCGGTAGGCCGGGCGCATCGCGGGCCGGGACTCCTCGACGTGCCGCTCCTCTTGGCGCGGCTGCGGGCGCGGCACGTGACGCGTCGCCTCGGCGGGCGACGACTCGGGCTTCGCGACCGGCGCCACGGTGCGCGTCGGCTGTGACTCGGAGGTCTCCCGGCGCGAGGCCTCGGCCCGCAGCTCGGCGGCCTTCACCGCACGCGCGGCGGCCGACTCCTGCTGTTCGGGCTGCGGCCGGTTGTTCGGCTTCGGCCGCGAGAGCTGCTGCGGGCGCTGGGTGTTGACGGTGGGCGACGGCTTGCCGTTCGGCCCCTGCTGGCCGCCGGGGCCGGGCCCGTGCGGGCCCACGCCGTTGGACGGCTTGCGCCGCCGCTCGACGGACGCGGAGTCGAGCACGCGGTCCATCAGCTCGGTCGGCCGCTCGTTGACCTCGACCACCGGCTTCTTCGGCGCCATCAGCTGGGCCGGCTTCTTTCCGTTGCCGTTCTTGGTCTCCGACCCCGCCGCGACGAGCCGCTGCTCGTCGCTCAGCGAGCGCATGCGCGTGGCCTGCGCGGTCAGCGCGACCCGCTCGAGGAGCACCTCACCGCCGAACAGCGACTGCAGGCTCTCCCGCAGTGCTGACACCTCGGCGCGCAGCGCTTCCAGCTCTTCGCGCGAATGGGCCTGAACGGCCTCCCTCGTCTCGGCTTCGATCTCCAGCTCGTATTCACGCCGAGCCGCGATCTCGCGTTCCAGTTCCAACTCGTATACCGCCTGCGCCTCGGCGACCGTGTCCTCGCTGTGTGCCGCGTGCTTGCGATACCTCACGGCCAGGAAGGCGCCGATCAGGGCGGCCCAGAGGGCGGCGACGATGCCTAGCCGGAGGAACCGGAGGTCGTCGCTGAGCACCAGTGCGAGAGTGGCTCCGATGACGAGGAGGAATCCGACGACAAGCCACGGCCTACCCAGAAGGCGGCCGCGCGAGTCGTCACCCACGCCGGTCATGCCTGACACCGTACCTTCCAGTGACCCGAACGAGACCTAGTCGGTACTTCGAGCGGCCGGTTTAGGTCGTTAACCGGTCGTCCTGCGAACGCGGTCCCGGTCGCTCTCCGGCGGGGTCCGGCAGCAGTGCTCCAGCCACAAACCCGCAGCTACCAGCAGCGCGGAGCACACCGCGCCGACCACCGCCGAGCGGCTGTCCGAGACGGCCGCGACGAGTTCGTCACGTCGTGGAAAAACATAGGCGAAGGCGGCCACCCAGGCCCCCGTCATGAAGGCTCCGGCCAACGAGGACGCCTTAGCGAGCGCTACCGAGCGTGCAACTCCGATCGCGCTGATCACTCGTCCGGCCCGGATTCTTGACCGGATTGAGTAAGCCACCCCCGCCTCGATCACAGCGAGTACGGCGAACGTCACCCCGGCCAGCAACGGGAGCGGCGGCAGGTCGCCATAGCCGAACTGGAACACGACGTAGATCAGGACGAGGCCGAGTACCGCGGCCACCACCAGCTCGCGGGGCCGGGTGAAGTGCATGGCCCCACCGTACCGAGGGGCACTGGGCCCGCGGCTTGACGCGCCGTCGCCCGAAACGGGGGCGCGCCGCCGTGATCGACTGCCGGCGTCAGGTGAGCGAGAGGTCCGGCCGCAGGACAACACCCACGCGGTCGGACTCCGGCCGCAGCGCCAGCAGTTCCGCGAGCGGGCCGTGGCCGGGCAGGACCGCCGCCGGCTCGATCTCCAGCCACGGGACGAGGACACTCGCGCGGTCCGGCGTTCCCGGGTGCGGCAGGAGCAGCTCGGGATCGTCCGAGCTGACGCCGTCGACTGTCACTATGTCGACATCCAGCGTGCGCGGACCCCAGCGCTGCTCACGCACCCGGCCGGCAGCCCGCTCGGCCGCCTGCCCCGTGCGCAGCCACGCCCAGTGGTCGCGCGCGGGGTCGTCGACAACGCAGACGGCGTTCAGGAAGTCCGGCTGTTCCTCGACGCCCCACGGCTTCGTCTCGTAAACGCCCGACACCGCGACCAGCCACGGCCGCACGGCGTCAACCGCCCCGCGCAGGTACCCGAGGCGGTCACCGAGGTTCGAGCCGAGCGAGAGGACGGCGCGGCTCACCGCTCCCGCCGGACGGTGACGGCGACGTCGTCGAACGTCAGCGGAATCGGCGCGGACGGCTTGTGCACAGTGACCTCCACGGCCTTCGGCCGGGTGTCGAGCAGCACCTCGTCGGCGATCCGGCCCGCGACGCTCTCGATCAGGTCGTACGGCTCGCCCGCGACGATGCCCGCCGCGAGCTCCGCCAGCTCGCCGTAGTGCAGGGTCTTGGTCAGGTCGTCGGACGCCGCGGCCGGGCCGAGATCGAGCCACACCGTGATGTCGACGACGAACTCCTGCCCATCGCGCTTCTCGTGCTCGAAGACACCGTGGCGGCCGAACACCCGCAGCCCGGTGAGCGTGATGCGGTCAGCCATCGGCCCGTCCCCGTTTCCAGGCAGCCGCCACGGCGACCGCGTCGAGCGAAGCACCCACCTCGTGCACGCGCACTCCCCAAGCGCCCGCCGCGGCGGCGAGCGTCGAAACGGCTGCGGTGGCGTCTTCCCGGCCGGACGGCGGCCGCGGCTCACCGTCCTTTCCGGACAACAGACGGCCGAGGAACCGCTTGCGCGAGGCACCCACGAGTACCGGGAAACCCAGTGACAGAAAGGAATCCAGGTCGTGCAGCAACGCCCAGTCGTGCTCGGCCCGCTTCGCGAAGCCAAGGCCGGGGTCGAGCACGATGGCTTCGGGCTGCACACCGGCCGCGAGGGCTTCGTCCACTCGGGACAACAGCTCGGCGCGCACCTCGGCGACGACGTCGGTGTAGCTGGCGAGCGCGTTCATGTCCTTGCTGTGCCCGCGCCAGTGCATCAGCACCCACGGCACCCCGGCGTCCGCGGCGACGCGCGCCATGCCCGGGTCGGCGAGGCCACCGGAGACGTCGTTGATCACGCGCGCGCCGGCCTCCAGCGCGGCCTCCGCGACGGCGGCCCGCGTGGTGTCGACGGACAGCGCCACGCCCTCCCCGGCCAGCTGCCGGATCACGGGCAGCACCCGCGCCACCTCCGTCTCGGCGTCGACGCGCAGCGCGCCGGGCCGGGTGGACTCGCCGCCGACGTCGATCAGGTCCGCGCCGCGCGCCCACATCTGACGGGCGTGGTCGAGGGCCTGATCCGTGTCGAGGTAACGGCCACCGTCGGAGAACGAATCGGGGGTCACGTTGAGCACGCCCATCACGGCACAGCGCCCGGGCGCGGGCAGCGGACTCACCGTCGCCCCTTGATCAGCTCGATCGCCTCGGCGCGCGAAGACGCGGACGTCCGCAACAGCCCGCGCACGGCCGAGGTGATGGTGCGCGCGCCCGGCTTCCGGATCCCGCGCATCGACATGCAGAGGTGCTCGGCCTCCATCACCACGATCACCCCGCGCGGCTCCAGCTTCCGCACCAGCGCGTCCGCCACCTGCGACGTCAGCCGCTCCTGGACCTGCGGCCGCTTCGCGTAGAGGTCGACCAGCCGGGCGAGCTTGGACAGCCCGGTGACCTTGCCGTTGGCGTTCGGGATGTAGCCGACGTGCGCGACCCCGTGGAAGGAGAGCAGGTGGTGCTCACAGGTCGAGAACATCGGGATGTCGGTGACGACCACGAGTTCCTCGTGGGATTCGTCGAAGGTCTTGTCCAGCACCTCGGCCGGATCGAGGTACAGGCCGCTGAACATCTCCTGGTAAGCGCGAGCGACCCGGGCCGGGGTGTCCTTGAGGCCATCCCGGTCCGGGTCTTCGCCGCAGGCGAGCAACAGCTCGCGGATGGCGTTCTCCGCCCGGTCCTGATCGAAGACCGGGCGGGCGACGCCGTTGTTACTGCTTGTCTGGTCCGTCCACGTCACGCCGTTGCTGCCCCTCGTCCGGCTGCTGGCCGTTCACCCCATCGGCGAACCAGCCCTGCTCAGACGGACGGTCTTCGGCGGGACGCCACGACTGCTGGCCGGAGTTGCCGCCCGGCGACGTCGCCGGGGTCCACCCCGGGGGCGCACCGTAGTTCGGCGGCCCGCTCTGCGCACCACCCGGGCCACCCGGGGAGTAGCCGCCTGCCGGACCGCCCGGCTGCTGACCACCATACGACTGGGGCCAGTAGCCGGTGCCGTTCGGCCCACCGTTCGGACGGCCGCCGTTGGGGTGTGCACCCGGCTGCGGCGGCGCGTACGGGTTGGCGTTCGGATCCGGGGCCGGGTACGGCGGCCCGCCGGGCAGGTCACCGGCTCCCGGCGCGGTGCCGACCGGGGTCGGCTCCGGCTGGCGGACCGGCTTCGGGTCCTTCTCCGGCGGAGGCCACGGCTCGCCGCGCTCCATCGCCAGCTCGCCCGGGGTCTTGATCGGCGGCTTGTCCGACGGCGTCCGCTCACCGAACTCGTTGAACACGGTGATGTGCGGGCGCTTCTCGACCGTCGCGAAGATCCGCTCCAGGTCCTTGCGGGTCAGCGTCTCCTTCTCCAGGAGCTCGATGACCAGCTCGTCGAGCACGTCGCGGTAGGTGTTGAGCACGTGCCACGCCTCGGTGTGCGCGGTCTCGATGAGCTTGCGCACCTCCTCGTCGATCTCGTGCGCCACCTCGAGCGAGTAGTCGGCCTGGCGGCCGGCCGAGCGGCCCAGGAACGGGTCGCCCTGCTCCTGGCCGTACTTGACCGCGCCGAGCCGCGCGCTCATGCCGTACTCGGTGACCATCGAGCGGGCGATCTTCGTGGCCTGCTCGATGTCGGCCGACGCGCCGGTGGTGGGCTCGTGGAAGACCAGCTCCTCCGCCGTGCGCCCGCCCATGGCGAACACCAGCCTGCCGATCATCTCCGAGCGGGTCATCAGCTCCTTGTCGTCCTCGGGGACGAGCAAGGCGTGCCCACCGGTGCGACCGCGCGGCAGGATCGTCAGCTTGTAAACCGGCTCGATGTCCGGCATCGCCCACGCGGCGAGCGCGTGCCCGCCCTCGTGGTAGGCCGTGATCTTCTTCTCCTTCTCGGAGATGATCCGGCTCTTGCGGGCGGGCCCGCCGACCACGCGGTCGACCGACTCCTCCAGCTCGACGTCGCCGATCACGTGCCCGTTCTTGCGGGCGGTGAGCAGCGCGGCCTCGTTCAGCACGTTGGCCAGGTCGGCGCCGGACATGCCGACGGTCCGCTTGGCCAGGCTGCCCAGGTCGGTGCCCTGCGCGATCGGCTTGCCCTTGGCGTGCACCTCGAGGATCGCGCGGCGGCCGCGCATGTCGGGCGCCGACACCGGGATCTGCCGGTCGAACCGGCCGGGGCGCAGCAGCGCCGGGTCCAGGATGTCGGGCCGGTTGGTGGCCGCGATCAGGATGATGCCGCCGCGGGCGTCGAAGCCGTCCATCTCGACCAGCAGCTGGTTCAGCGTCTGCTCACGCTCGTCGTGCCCACCGCCGAGGCCGGCGCCGCGCTGGCGGCCGACCGCGTCGATCTCGTCGACGAAGATGATGCACGGCGCGTTCTGCTTGGCCTGTTCGAACAGGTCACGCACTCGCGAAGCACCGACACCGACGAACATCTCGACGAAGTCCGAGCCGGAGATCGTGTAGAACGGCACGCCCGCCTCACCGGCGACAGCTCGCGCGAGCAGCGTCTTACCGGTGCCTGGCGGCCCGTACAGGAGCACGCCCTTCGGGATCTTCGCGCCGAGCGCCTGATATCGCGCCGGGTTCTGCAGGAAGTCCTTGATCTCGTACAGCTCTTCGACGGCCTCGTCAGCACCCGCGACATCGCCGAAGGTGGTCTTGGGCATGTCCTTGTTCAGCTGTTTCGCCTTGGACTTGCCGAAGTTGAGGACGCGGTTGCCGCCGCCCTGCGCGTTGTTCATCATCCACATCAGCAGGCCCAGTACCAGCGCCAGCGGGATCGCGAAGATGAGGATCTGCGTCAGGATGCTCTGCTGCGTGACCTTGGTGGTGAACTTGATCGGCTGGCCGCCGTTGTTCGCCGCCAGGATGTTGTCGTAGATCTCCTGCGAGGCATTCGCCGGGTACTGCGCGACGATCTGGTCGGTCTGCGTCCCGTCGACGTCGATCTTCTGGGTGAGCAGCAGTTTGACCTGCTGTTCCTTGTCCTCGAGGCTTGCTTCCTTGACGTGGTTCTGCTTGATCTGCTGATCAGCCACTGAGATGGGAGCCTGGGTGTATCCACGATCGCTGTCGAAGATCGTGTTGTAGGCGAACAACGCCAGCAACCCCGCGACGATCCACAGCAGTGGGTTCCTGAGCACGCTCTTCCGGTTCATACGACTCGGCCCTGGTGGCCTCGACCCTCCCTGGTTGGGCGGCTCCTGTGATACCCGCCATCACGATCTTGACAACCCATGGTGCTCCCGCACCCGTCACATCAGGGTACCGTCCGGGCGGACGCAGGACCCCGATGAGCCTCACGCAGGTCAACGGGCGATACCGCACCAGGGTTCCCGGATCGTTCCGGACCCGGTCACCCTAGCGTGTGTCAACCGCCACAGAGGCCACCATCTCACCGAGCCGCGTACGCAGTGTCTTGGGATCCGCCGGAGCCACCGTCACCCATTCGCGGCCGTCCGAACCCGCACGTGAGAGGCTCAGATAACGCCCTGTGGCGGTGTCGAACCAGCCGAGCACGCGGGACCGCTGCCGGGCCCCGAGCGAAGAACGGCTGTTCGCTGCCAGCTGACCGCCGCGCAGCCGGGGCTGACCCGAGATCAGCCCGTAAGTTTCCTTCGGGTCGACCGTGACGCGCTCGCTGAGTGACTGACGCCTCCCCCGGCGCCCCTTCTCCTCGGCCTCGCCGGGCCCGCCCGCGGCCGCGACGGGCACGCGGATCGGGCGCGTGTTCAGCGCCTCGTCGAGCGGAAGTGTGACGGACGCCTCACTGCCACGGGGCCCCGCCGGCAGCAGGTCGACCACCGCGGACACCAAACCGTCCGACGGCACGCCGCGCAGCCAGATGCCGTCGCCGTCCTGGATCGCCACCACGCCCGTGCGGTCGTCGGCCGCGGCGAGGATCGCGACGGGGTGCGCCTGGAACTGCGGGATGTGCACCGCGTCGATGGACACCTGGCCACGGGCGAGCAGGCCGAGCCAGTCGTCGAGGCGCGGCTCGACGTAGCCGCGGGGGTCGCGCACGCCGCGCGCCTTCAGCTCGACGTCGACCCGGTGCCGCAGCGACACCCGCTCGTCTTCGGTGGCGCCGTGCGACCGCACCCGCAGCGGGTACGGCAGCTCGCCCAGCCCCATGGACTCCCAGAGGAAGTCGAACGCCAGCGGGGTGAAGAACTCTTGCTGCATGCGGTAGTGCTCACTCTCCAGGATCGAACTCTGGCTCAGCGTAGCGCGGTGCTCCCGGCCGAGGTCAACGATTCAGCCCGAACCGGCCGTTCGCGCCCGGCCGCCGGCCGGGCCGTCAGAAGGCGGCGGTGCTCGCCTGCGCCGCGCCGGACAGCATCTCGCCGAGGCGGTGGCGCAGCGTGGCGGCGTCGGCCGGGGCGATGGTGATCCAGTCACGGCCGTCGCGACCACTGGTGGCCTGCGTGAAGTAGCGGCCGCTCTCCGTGTCGAACCAGCTGAGCACCGGCGAGCGGCTCCGGCCGCCCATGCGGTTGCGGGCGTTGGCGCCGATCTGGCCGCCGCGCAGCCGGGGCTGGGCGTGCAGCCGCGCGAGGGCCTTGCGGTCCTCGTCCACGCTCGCCCGGCCCGACGCGTCCACCTGGTTGCCGCGCCGCTGCATGAAGTCGACGCCCGAGGCGCCCACGAGCTGCTCCAGCGGCACCGTGATCGACTTCTCCGTGCCGCGCGGAGCGCCCGGCAGCAGCGAGACGATCGCCGTCGCGAGGCCGTCCACCGGGCAGGGCTGCAGGTGCAGCCCGCGGGTGTCCTGGACGGCCAGCAGCCCCTGGCTGCCGAGGGCGCCCGCGACGGCCAGCAACGGCTCCGCGTTCGGGTCGATCAGCTGAACGGAGTCCAGGCTGAGGTCGGGTGAGGCGAGGACGCCGAAGAAGTCCTCGACGTGCGGTTCCGGGCGCCCGCGGCCGTCCGCGAGCCCGCGTTGTGCCAGCCCGTTGAGCGTCTGCCCGCGCAGCGCGGCCCGTTCGTCCACGGTGCTCCCGTGCGAGCGCGCCCGCAGCGGGTACGGCAGTTCACCCACCCCGGCCGACTCCCACAGGAAGTCCAGCTCAAGCGGGGTGAGCAGCTCCGCGTTCGGCATCGACCAACCCCTTGTCGCACAAGCGTTTCAGGAAAAACACGGGCGCGCGGCCAGAAGGCCGCGCGCCCGTGGGAAAGGCTTCAGTCGTCGTCTTCGTCCGACCACGCGCCGATGACCGGCGGCGGGGTGGCCTCGTTGGCGCCGAAGGTGTCGTCCGGGTCCGGCTCGATGAGGAACGACGCGTGCGTGTGCTCCTCGTCCTGCTGGCCCTGGCCGCCCATGCCGCCGCCCATACCGCCCATGCCGCCACCCATGGCGGGCGCCGGCGTCTGGCCGCCGATCGTGCCGCCCGCGGGGACGAAACCCTGCTGCGGAGCCGTCGAAGCGGCGCTCTGGCCGTTCTGCTGCTCCGAGGCCGCCGAGGTGCTTTCCTCGTTCTTCCGGGATCCGCTGCGGGTGCCCTGGCCCAGCTTGCCGCCGGCGAAGCCGACGCCGCCGCCCAGCGCGCCCAGTCCGAGCGCCGAGCCGACGCCGCTGCCGCCGGCACTGACCGGAGCCGACGGGGTGATCGGGGCCGCGCCGCTCACGGCGCCCGGGCCGGCAGCGGGGCCCGCAGCGGCGGGGAGCGCGGCCGGGGCCGCGCCAGAGGTGCCGTAGGTGCCCGAGTCGCCGGTGACCTGCACGCCGCCGGTGCCAAGGGCGCCGCCGTGGCCGCCGACACCGACGCCGACCGGGCCACCCAGCCCGGGGGTGCCCAAACTGCCCACGCCCTGGAGGTCGCCGGTGTGCGAGCCGCCGTGGAGCGAGTTGAACGAGTTGCCGTTGAAGTGCGAGGCGGTGGGCTTCATGCCGAGCGAATCGGGGCCGAAGCTCGGGGTCGAGCCGTCGACCTCACTCATCGACTGCGTGTACGCGTTGAAGAACGCGACCTGCTGCGCCTTGACGTCGTTCGCGGCGTCGGACTGGACCTTCTGGTCCGCGGCCATCGCGGCGGGCCCGCCCGCCAGCGCGGCGGCCATCGCCTGCTTCGGGTCGAAGTCGCGCGGGGCCGGCATCTTCTTGACCTCGGCGGCGGCCGAGGCCTGCTTGCTGAGGCGGTCGGCCATCGTGTGCGCGGCGTCCGAGGCCTGCGAGCCGGAGTTGGCGATGGAGACGAGCGCGCCCTGCGCACCCGCGGCACCATGGCCGACCCAGGCGTTGCCCAGCTCGGAGATCGCGTTGTAGAGGTTGTCCGACGACTGCTTCAGCTCGGTGCCGTGCTTGGTCCAGTGCTGGCCGGCGGCCTCGGCGGTGGCGGGGTCGTTGTCGGTGACCGCGCCGTTGTAGAGCTCCTGGCTCTGCTGCGAGTTCCAGTTCGGCGGGTTGGCGATGGCGCGGTCGCCGCCCATCTCGAAACCGCCGGCGCTGGAGCGCGCGGACGCGACGATGTTCTGCGACGCGGAGTTGTCGCCCATCGGCACGGCGGACACGCCGGACGTCCCCTGGGTGTCCAGCGAGAGCGGCGTCTGCTGCTGTCCGCTGCTGTCGTGATTCGGTGCCATGACTAGTGATCCCCCTCGGACGTCAGGCCTTGCGGAACGGGTCGGCGGCGGACTGGTCGATCTCGTGGTACTTCGCCATCGCCGTGACGATCCCCTGCTCCGCCGCCTCGTACTGGCCGAGCAGGTTCTTCAGCGCGGAGGCGTACGAGTCGCCGCCGCCGTCGGCGCGCTGGACGAACTTCGCCGCCATCGCCTGGCCGACCGGGTTGGCCCCCAGCTTCGGCGGCTCCGCCAGCGAGCCCGAGCTGTTGAGCAAGGCCTCGATCGCGTCCTTGCCGGTGCGGATCTTGTTCAGCACGGTCTGTGCCGCGTCAGGATCGATCCCGACCTGACCGTTGGCGGCGGCGTTCTTGAACGCGTTGGCGTCGGCCAAGCTGCTGTTGCCCATCTGCCCTCTCTCCGTTCCCCCGCGCGAGCTCGCCCCGCCCGCATGGCATTAGGTCTTCGCATAGGTTAACGCACCAGGTCGGCACCTATGACGCGATCGCCTGACCCAGGGTTCCGTACTGGAGGTGATCGCCGCAACAGGTTCCGCGAACCTGTGGACAAACGTCCTCCGCCATCCACACGCACGAGCGCCCGGTGAGGTTCACCGGGCGCTCGGCTCACGACGTGTAGACCCGCGGGTCCAGGGTGCCGATGTAGGGCAGGTCCCGGTAGCGCTCGGCGTAGTCGAGGCCGTAACCGACCACGAATTCGTTGGGGATGTCGAAGCCGATGTACTTCACCGGCACCTCGACCTTCACGGCGTCGGGCTTGCGCAGCAGCGAGACGACCTCGAGCGACGCCGGGTTCCGGCTCGCCAGGTTCTTCAGCAGCCACGACAGCGTCAGGCCGGAGTCGACGATGTCCTCGACGATCAGGACGTGCCGTCCCGCGATGTCGCGGTCGAGGTCCTTGAGGATGCGCACCACCCCGGAAGACGACGTGGACGACCCGTACGACGACACGGCCATGAACTCCAGCTGTGTCGGCAACGGCAGCGCCCGCGCGAAGTCCGTCATGAACATGACGGCGCCCTTGAGGACGCCGACCAGCAGGAGCTCGCCCTGCCCGTTCTCGGGGTAATCCGCGGCGATCTTGGCCGCCAGCTCCGCGATCTTGTCGTTGATCTGCTGCTCGGTGATGAGCACGGAGGCGATCTCGCCCTCGTACACGGGTCATTCCCCTCGGGTGGTGGGTTCGGGTCCGTTCAGCGAGAGCCTGCCATGGCCCCGTCGCGCCTCCAAGTTGCCCGGTAGCCAGACGCCGCCCTGGCCGCGCCAGCGGACGACGAGCGCGTCGACCGACCGCAGGTGCGCGTCGGTGAGTTCACGCACACCGGAGCCCAGCAGCCACCTGCGGAGAACCCTCCTCCGCAGTGCCGCGGGCTCGGCGGCCAGCACGGCCACGTCCAGCCCTTCGGGGGCGCCCGCGCGGGTGAAGATCCGCTCCGCCAATGTGTCCAACGCCTCGGTGTCGTCGCGCAGCTGTGCGGCCGTTCGGGCGAGTGCGGGGGCGACGCCGCCGGCAAGGACGTCCTCCAGCAGCGGCAGAACTTCGGCGCGGAGGCGGACGCGGGTGAAGCGCGGATCGACGTTGTGCGGGTCCTGCCAGGGCTCCACGCCGAGTTCGGCGCAGGCCTGCCGGGTCTGCTCGCGGGTGACGCCCAGCAGCGGCCGTCCCCACGGCGGGTCGTGCGGCCGCATCCCCGCGAGCGACCGCGGCCCGGAGCCGCGGCCGAGGCCCAGCAGGACCGTCTCGGCCTGGTCGTCGAGGGTGTGGCCGAGCAGCACGAGAGCCTCGCCGCGGGCTTCGCGGAGCGCGCCGTACCTCGCGGTGCGCGCGGCCGCTTCGGGGCCACCGCGTCCGTCTACGCGGACGGTCAAGACCTCGGCGCTCTCGACGCCGAGCTGTTTCGCGCGCGCCGCAGCCTCTTCGGCCACCTTCGCGGAGCCCGGCTGCAGGCCGTGGTCGACGACGAGGGCGCGCGTCGGGATCCGCCGGAGCCGCCCGGCGTTCGCGGTCGCATCAGCCAGCGCAAGGGAGTCCGCGCCGCCGGAAACGGCGACGCACAGCTCGGCGGGAAGCTCGACGGTGCCCAGGAAATCCCGCACCGCCTTGCGGACCGCCGCGACGGCCTTCACCCGTGCAGACGCCGCACCCAGGCCGCGGGATCGGTGATCTCGGCCCGGGTCGGCAGGGTGTTCGGCGAGCGCCAGACCGCGTTGAAGCCCTCCATGCCGACGGCGTCGACGACATGCTTCGTGAACTTCGCGCCTTCTTCGTACTGCCGGATCTTCGCGTCCATACCCAGCAATGCGCGCAGCATCCGGTCGAAGAGACCACCACCCTTGCGACGCGCGGTGAAGCGCGAGCGGATCGTGTCGACGCTGGGCACGACCTGCGGGCCGACGGCGTCCATCACGTAGTCCGCGTGGCCCTCCAGCAGCGTCGAGAGAGCGAGGAGGCGGTCGAAGACGGCGCGGTCCTTCGGCGACTGCAGGAGCTCGGCGAGGCCGACGCCCTTGCCCCGCTGCTTGAGCGCCTCCGGCAGCCGCCCGACGAGGTCGGACAGGCCGTCGGCGGAGTTGCCGGCGATGCCGCCGACGAGGCGCTCGACCTCGTCGGCGAAGTAGTCGCGCAGCCACCGCACGGCGGTGAACTGCAGGCGGTGGGTGCACTCGTGGAGGCAGACCCACAACCGGAAATCGCGCCCGGGCACTTGCATCGCGCGCTCCGCGGCAACGACGTTGGGCGCGACGAGCAGCAGCTCGCCTTCGCGTTCAGGACCGCCGAAGGGGTCGTACTGGCCGAGCACGCGCGAAGCGAGGAAGGACAGCACCAGCCCGGTCTGCACGCCGGCGCCGCCCGCGAGGATCGGGCCGAGCGGGCCGCCCTGCGCCTCGGGCAGCGCGCGCCCGGTGAGCGCGTCGAGCCCGGACGCGGCCGCCCGCACCCACCCAGCCCGGTCGACGACGGTGCCGGGCAGCAACGGCAGGTCCTGGCCGAGCCCGGTGAGCCCCCGCACGTGCCCTTCGGCCTCGGCGGTCAGCTCGCGCAGGTCGACGACCGCCTGCTCGGCTTCGTCCCGGGGGACCTGCGGGCCGCCCCGCACGAGCAGCGCCCCGGTGGACGCCGCGAGGTCCCAGTCGACCATCGGCCGCCGGCTGGTCTCGGTTTCCTGGCTCACCCCTCTGACGCTACCCGGCCCGGGGCGGTTTTCCAGCCTGAGCGTGGGGTTCGGGGCGGTGTTGTGGTCATTTCGGATCCTTCGGCGCCGGAAAGTGTCGTACCCGGGTGGTGCACTGGTGCCATGACGGAAGCGAGGGGTTATCAGGTGTCGAGGTCCACGGCGAGAGGGAGGGTGAGGCGGTGATCGGCTGACGGCTACGACGGCATGCCCTGACGGCAGACGGCAGTGGTGATGGGGCTGGGCGGCCGACGGCGGCTGCGGTGGGGAGCGGGTTAGCGCGACGTAGCCGACCGACGGCGAGGGAGCGCGGGGCTGAAGCGCGCAGGAATGCGGCCCCATCACGCAGAGCGTGCGGGGCCCGACCGCGCTGGGATGCGCGGCTCCTGCTCACTTCCCTTGCGTGGCAACGGCAGTCGCGCAAGGCGAACCGAGCCGCCGGCGGGAGTGCGCGGGCCCGGCCAGAACCCAGGCTCGCCGATGTCGGCATGCCCGGGCCCGCCGGGTGGCTCCAGCCATCGGCAGCGCCCCGCCGGTAACTCCGATCAGCGGCAGCGCTCTGCCGGTAACTTCGGCCACTGGCAGCGCTCTGCCGGGTAACTCCGGTCAGCGGCAGCGCCCCGCCCGGAAGCTCCGCTCAAGGGCAGCGCTCCGCCCAGTGGCTCTTGGTCAGCGGCAGCCACAGTTGCGCAGGGTCGTCGCCAGGACGTCGAGGGCGGCTTGGCCCGGGTTCTTGTCCGAGCCGTTCGACATGAAGGCGAAGACCAGGACGCGGTTGTCCTTGTCCAGGACGTAGCCGGCGAGGGTGTTCACCGCCGTCAAAGTGCCCGTCTTGGCGCGGACCCAGCCCTTGCCCGCCCCGGAGTCACCGGACTGGTAGCGCGAGCCGAGGGTGCCGGCCGGGCTGCCCGCGACCGGCAGGCCCGCGAGCAGCGGACGCAGCTTGCCGGTGTCCGCGGACTTGCCGTCCGGCGCGGCGGCGGCCGCCAGGATCTGCGCGAGCAGGCGCGCGGGCACCTTGTTCTGGTTCGACAGCCCGCTGGTGTCGAACAGCTGCAGATTGCTCACGTCGAACCCGTGCTCCTGGAGCACCTTCTTCACGGACTCGCCCGCGCCCGTGAACGACGGATCGGCGCCGGCCGCGATGGCGACCTGGCGGCCGAGTGCGTCGGCGAGGACGTTGTCGGAGATCTGCAGCAGCGCGTAGGCCAGGTCCGGCAGCGGCGCGGACTGGACCTGGCCGAGGACCTTCGCGCCGTCCGGCGCCTTGGCCGTGCCGCCCGTCTGCGCGCCGAGCTTGCCGGCGATCAGCTGGGCCAGCGTGGCGGCGGGGGTGCCCGAGCGCGGCGTCTCGTCGACCTTCGGGTTGGTGCGGCCGCCGTCGGCCATCGCGGCGACGATCGGCGCGCCGTACGTCGACGGCGCGTCGCCGGGTTCCCAGCCGGGGGCGGTCTGGGGGCCGGTGTAGGCGCTCAAGTCGAGCTGCACCTTGCTGACGTCGCCGCCGGTGGCCTTCTTGACCTGCGCGACGAGGTCGTCGACGTGCGCGTCACCCGGGTACAGCGGTGAGTCCGTGCCGATCGGCAGCGTGGTCAGCGTCGGGTCGCCGCCGCCGACGAGGATCACCGTGCCGGGCTGCGCGCCCGCGACGATCTTCGTGGTCAGCCGCTTGGTCGGCTCCATCGAGAGCAACGCGGCCGAGACCGTGAGGATCTTCGTGGTCGACGCCGGCGTCAGCGGGGTCGTGGACCCGTGATCCCACAGCACATCGCCGGTGGCCGGGTCGATCACGCTGCCGGTGAGCTGGTGGAGCGCGCTGTTGCCGGCCGGGCCGGAGAGCGCGGACGCCACCCCGCCCGATGACGGTCCCTGCCCCGTCGTGTCCGGGCCGTGCAACGCGAGGCTGACCGACGCGGGGTCCGGGATGTCGCTCTTGGGCGCGTTCGCCGGTGCCCACGGCAGGCCAAGCCGGGTGGACACCTTCGGCATCGCCGCCGCGACACCCGCCGCCGCGAGCAGCAGCACCACAACGGCGCCGATGACCAGCAGTTTCTTGCCACGCCTGCGCTTCGGCGGCTCGGCGGCCGAGGAGTGGTCGTACGGGGGCTCCTGGGGCGGCTCGTCGCCGTACCCGCGGTCGTCGGCCGGGTCGTGGTCCTGGCCGTGGGGGACGTACTGACCGGACTGGCCGGGCTGACCAGGCTGACCGGAAAGCAGCGGGAAGCCCTCACTAGGCCGCTCGATCCCGACGGTCGCCTCAGCCGGGAACTGCTCCCCGGACGGGTCGATCCGCATCGGCCGAGCCTGGTTCACCGACCCCGACGCCGAGGGAACAGTCCCCCGCGGCGGCTCGGGCGGCAGGCCTCGCCGGTCCCCCGGCTCGTCGCCGCGCCCCTCCCGCAGGTCGATCTGCTGCGACCAGCCACCGGGCCGCTGACCCGGCTGCCCTTCATTACGGAACTGGTCCTGGTCGCCGCCGGCGCGACCACCTGACTGCCGCGGATCCTCACCGGGACGCTGCCCCGGCTGCCCCTCACCGCGGAACTGGTCCTGGTCGCCGCCGGGGCGCCCACCTGACTGCCGCGGATCCTCACCGGAGCGCTGGCCCGGCTGCCCTTCATTACGGAATTGGTCCTGGTCGCCGCCGGCGCGACCACCTTGCTGTCCCTCACCGCGGAACTGGTCTTGGTCGCCGCCAGGGCGCCGACCTGGCTGCCGCGGATCCTCGCCGGGCCACCGGCCGGGCTGGCCCTGGCCGTCGCTGCGGAACTGGGCTTGATCCTCGCTGCGGAAGCTGTTCCACCGCTGTTCGTCGCGGGGCTCCTCGCGCCGGGCGTCGTCGGATCGCGGGCTGTCGGGCCGCTGGCTGTCGAGGCGTTGGCCTTCGGGGTGCTGCCCGGCTGGGCCTTGGCTGCCGGGGCCCTGACTACCGGGGCCGTCGGGACGTGGCCCGGCCGGACCGCCCGCCAAGCGCTGGCCGACGCCCTCACTGCGGGAGCTGTCCGACCGCTGCTCGTCGGCGGGTTTGGTGTGGTGGTCGATCCAGAGGGAGTCCGGACGGCGCGGGCTGTCCTGGTCCGGCTGGCCGCCGTGACGGTCCGTCCACAGTGACTCCGCCTGCTGGGACTCCGCCTGCTGGTCGCCGCGGCTCTGTGGTTCGCCGGTCAGCTCCTCGCGGCGATCGGTCCAGATCGACGGCGGACGGGACGCCTCGCGTTGCTCCTCGCCCTTCCGAGCCGGTCGCTCGACCGGGACCCACGGCACCTGCTGCGGACGGACCGGCAACTGCTGTGTCGACTGGTCCGGCCGCTCCGGCTGGGACTGCCGATTCTGCTCCCCCGGCGGGGACTGGCGGTTCGACTCGCCCTGCGGCGACTGCCGGTTCTGCTCGCCCTGCGGTGACTGCGCCGAGCCCGGGCCCTGGCCCTGGGACTGCTGCGCCTGCCGGTTCTGCTGTGACTGCTGTTGGGCGCGTTGCTGCTCGGCCGCGCGGCCGGCGTCGGCAGAGCGCGGGTCACCGCCGAGGCGATCGGCGACGTCCTGCCGCGGCGGCTGTTGAGGTGACGGCTGAGACTGCTGCGACTGCGCCCCCTGCGACGGCGACTGCCCCTGCGGACCCCGCGACTGCGCCGAACCCTGCCCCGGCGAAACCCACCCCGGCTGGCCACCCGGTCCCTGCGAGCTCTGCCCCTGCTGACCACCCGGCCCCTGCTGACCACCCGACCCCAGCTGACCGCCGGAACCCTGCTGGCCGCCCGGCACCTGCGGACCCGGCGCCGACGAGCCCAGACCCTGCTGACCGCTAGGGCCCTGATGACCGCCAGGGCCCTGTTGCCCACCCGGCCCCTGCGAGCCCGGCCCCTGCTGACCACCCGACCCAGGCTGACCGCCAGAACCCGGCTGCCCACCAGGCCCCTGACCACCGGCCCCCTGCGCCCCCGGCGCTGCCGCCCCACCCGGGCCTTGCTCCCGCCCGTCATCAGGCGTGTTCACCCCCGGGATCAGGTCCGGCGGGACGATCGGCTTGAACCACGAGCCCGGCGGGCCGGGCGGGCCCGGTGTGACGTTCGGCACGGCGAGCCGGTCGGTGACGGTCTGGCCGGGCTTCGGGATCGGGAGGCGAGCCGTCGCGCCGCCAGCGGGTGACGACGTGTCCTCGTCACCATCGGGCCACATCGGCTGGTCGTTGTCCGGCACCCACCACTCCTTCTCACCTGCCCCGGGAGGGGCCAAGCTCACATGCCGCCTAGCCGACATCCATGGGACCGACCGGCACTGCGTAGTCCACACTAGTGACGTCAATGAGGTGATTACGGTTGCCGCCCACGACGCGTGGGATACCGAGATTCGAGAAGCAGCGAGGACGGCCGTGGAGTTCGACGTCACGATCGAAATCCCCAAAGGGGAGCGCAACAAGTACGAGGTCGACCACAAGACCGGGCGTATCAAGCTGGACCGGACCCTGTTCACGGCGACCCAGTACCCGGCCGACTACGGCTTCATCGACGACACCCTCGGCCAGGACGGCGACCCGCTGGACGTCCTCGTGCTCGTCCAGGAGCCGACCTTCCCGGGCTGCCTGATCCGCTGCCGCGCGATCGGCATGTTCCGGATGACCGACGAGAAGGGCCCGGACGACAAGGTCCTCGCCATTCCGACGAACGACCCGCGCCTTGAGCACCTGCGCGACATCCACCACCTGAACGAGTTCCACAAGCTCGAGATCCAGCACTTCTTCGAGGTCTACAAGGACCTCGAGCCGGGCAAGAGCGTCGAGGGCTCGTCGTGGGTCGGGCGGGCCGAGGCCGAGGCCGAGATCAAGCGCTCCTACGAGCGCGAGACCGATCGCCTCGCCAAGCTCGAGATCGACGGCGCGGAGCACTGACCCGCCGGAGCCGACGCGAAAGGGCCGTTCACTCAAGCGAGTGAACGGCCCTTTCGCGTTTCAGCTGAGCCGGGTCAGTGCGCCAGCGCCAAGGCGGCGGCGTCCTCCTCCGAGCGCTGCTCCATCGCCGACTTGTCCGACAGCGGGTTCTCCTTCAGCAGCCAGACCAGCGCGAAGCCGATCGTCAGCACGATCCCGCCGGCCACGAACACCGTGCTCATCGAGCTGGCGAACCCTTCGAGGATCGGCCGGGCGAGCACCGGGTCGAGCGTCGAGAGGAACGACGTGTCGTTGACGTCGACGCCGCCCGCCATCTGCTTCGCGAACTCCGGGTGCTGCGCCAGCGCCGCCACGTAGGACGGCGAGGCCAGCGCCGAGCGGACGGCCGCCGCGATCCGGTCGCCGACCGTGGCGAACAGGATCGAGAGGAACACCGCGGTGCCCGCCGTGCCGCCGATCTGCCGGAAGAACGTGGCCGACGAGGTCGCCACGCCGATGTCCCGCGGGGAGACGTCGTTGGTGGCCGCCAGCTGCAGTGTCTGCATCGAGGAGCCGAGGCCGAGCCCCATCACGAACGCGATCGCCATGACCACGCCCAGCGGGGTGTCGACGCCGATCGTCGCGAGCCCGAACAGGGCCGCCGCCATCAGGCCGAGCCCGGCCACGGCGAACGCCTTGTAGCGGCCGGTCCGCGAGATCAGCGCGCCGCTGCCGAGGCTGGCGACCATGATCCCGAGCGTCAGCGGCAGCATCTGCAGGCCCGCCTGGGTGGGCGAGGCGCCCTTGACGATCTGCAGGTAGAGCGGCAGCGACATCATCGCGCCGAACATCCCGATGCCCTGGATCACCGTGACCATCGTGGCCACCCGGAACACCGGGCGGCTGAACAGCCGCAGCGGCAACAGGGCGGCGTCGCCCATGCGGCGTTCCTGCAGGATGAACAGCACCACGCCGATCAAGCCCACCGCGTACATCGCCAGCGAAGCGGGCGAACCCCAGCCCCACTCACGGCCCTGCTCGGCGACGACCAGCAGCGGCACCAGGCCGAGGGTCAGCGCACCGGCGCCGAGGAAGTCGACACGCTGCTTGACGCGGACGTGCGGGAGGTTCAGCACCTTGCTGACGACGACCAGCGCGGCCAGCGCGATCGGCACGTTCACCAGGAACACCCAGCGCCAGCCGGTGAGGCCGGCGAACGAGTCGAGGCCGGCGAAGAAGCCGCCGACGACCGGGCCAGCGACACTCGAGATGCCGAAGACCGCCATGAAGTAGCCCTGGTACTTGCTGCGCTCACGCGGCGCGGTGATGTCGGTGATGATCGCCAGCGCGAGCGACATCAGGCCGCCGGCGCCGAGGCCCTGGAACGCGCGGAACGCGGCCAGCTCGTACATCGAGCCCGCCATGCCGCTGGCCAGTGAACCGACGAGGAACAGCGAAATCGCCGTCAGGTACATCGGTTTGCGGCCGAAGAGGTCGGACAGCTTGCCGTACAGCGGCGTCGAAAGCGTCGCGGTGATCAGGTAGGCCGTGGTGGCCCAGGCCTGGAGGCTCTGTCCGTGCAGTTCGTCGGCGATCGTCTTCATCGCCGACGAGACGATGGTCTGGTCGAGTGCTGCCAGGAACATGCCGAGCATCAGCCCGGACAGCACGGTGAGGATCTGGCGGTGCGAAAGCCTGCCGTTCGTCGCGGCGCCCCCTTCCGCGGTGATGGTGTCGCTCATCGGGTCTCCCTGAGGTTCCGGAGTAGTTGCTTGTATCCCTCAACTACTTGCCGGGTGCAACTGTTCCCGAAAAGCTTGTATTGGGCAAGCAAGTTAGACTGTGATGCTCGTCTCCGGCCGCTGACCAGCGAAAAGGGCCGCCCGCGGCAGCGGACGGCCCTCTCGGCGGTGAGCGTCAGGCGGAGTAACCCGGGATGGGGAACGGCGCCAGGAACTCGCGGATCTCGGCCGCGATGGTGTCGAGCGCGGCCTCTTCCTGGGCGGCCGCGGCCGTCACGGTGCGGTCGATCCACTCCGCGACCTGCACCTGGTGCTCCGGCCGGAGCCCGCGCGTGGTGATGGCCGACGTGCCCAGCCGGATGCCCGACGGGTCGAACGGCTTGCGCGGGTCGAACGGCACGGTGTTGTAGTTCAGCTCGATGCCCGCCCGGTCCAGCGCCTGCGCGGCCGGCTTGCCGGGGACGGCCTTGTTCGTCAGGTCGATCAGCAGCAGGTGGTTGTCGGTGCCGCCGGAGACGAGGTCGTAGCCGCGCTCGATCAGGGCGTCGCCCAGTGCCTTGGCGTTCGCGACGATGGCGTGCGCGTATTCGGCGAACGAGGGCTGCTGCGCCTCACCGAGTGCGACCGCGATGGCCGCCGTCGTGTGGTTGTGCGGACCGCCCTGCAGGCCGGGGAACACCGCCTTGTCAACGGCCTTCGCGTGGTCGGCGTCGGACAGGATCATCGCGCCGCGCGGGCCGCGCAGGGTCTTGTGCGTGGTCGTGGTGATCACCTGCGCATGCCCGACCGGCGACGGGTGCGCGCCGCCCGCGACCAGCCCGGCGATGTGCGCGATGTCGGCGACCAGTACGGCGTCGACCTCACGCGCGATCTCCGCGAACTTCGGGAAGTCGATGGTGCGCGGGATCGCCGTGCCACCGCAGAAGATCAGCTTCGGCCGGTGCTGCAGCGCGAGGTCGCGCACCTGGTCGAAGTCGACGCGCCCGGTCTCCTTGCGCACGCCGTAGCGCACGGGGGTGAACCACTTGCCGGTCGCGGACACGCTCCAGCCGTGGGTCAGGTGGCCGCCGTCGGGCAGCGCCATGCCGAGCACCGCGTCGCCGGGCTGGGCGAAAGCGAGGTATGCGGCCAGGTTCGCCGGGGAGCCGGAGTACGGCTGCACGTTCGCGTGGTCGGCGCCGAACACGGCCTTCGCGCGCTCGATGGCGAGCGTCTCGATCGGGTCGACGAACTGCTGGCCCTCGTAGTAGCGCCGGCCGGCGTAACCCTCGGAGTACTTGTTGGTCAGCACCGTGCCGGTGGCCTCGAGCACGGCCTGCGAGACGTAGTTCTCCGACGCGATGAGGCGGATTTTGTCGTGCTGTCGCTGGGCTTCGCCCTCGATGAGCTCGGCGATCCGGGGGTCCGTCGCGGCGAGCGCGGACAGGGCGGGCTGGTGGGTCATGGCGTACTCCGGCTCTGCAGTGGCCCTCACCCAGGCGCGCGGTGCCGGCCTCGTCGTCGCTTCCCGGTGGTGCTCCACCTCTGATGGCGCCAGTCGCAGCTGCGTGCCGGAGTTTAGTCGACGCCGTGGCCGGCCCGGGCCGAGCCGGCCACGCGACCGGCTCGGCTACGCGGGCTCGGAGCCGTCGCGGTGACGGCGCGCGAGCTCCTGGTAGACGCCCGCGTTGTACTCGACCCACATCCGCGCGGAATCGGTGAGCGGCACGAACTTCTTGGCCGGGCTGCCCATCGCGATGGTCTCGGCGGGCACCTCCGTCCCCGGCGTCACGGTCGCGCCCGCGGCGACGAGGGAGCGCGGGCCGATCACGGCCTTGTCCAGCACCGTCGAGCCGTTGCCGATCAAGGCCTGCTCGCCGACGGTGCAGTCGTGCACCAGGCACTGGTGCCCGACGGTGACGTTCTTCCCGATCTCGGTCGGGACTCCGCCGCCGGAGTGGACCACGGAGTTGTCCTGGACGTTCGCGCCCTCGCGGATCAGGATCGGGCCGAGGTCGGCGCGGATCACGGCGCCGTACCAGACGGAGGCGTCCTTCTCGACGGTCACGTCGCCGATGAGGGTGGCGGTGGGGGCGATCCACGCGTCCGGGTGAACCTGGGGGCTGGCGCCCTCGAACGAAAACAGAGGCATGCCCGCACCCTAAGCGGCGTCAGCGATAGTTCGCGAAGCAGAGCGACTCGACGTCCGCGCGCAGGCTTTCGAACGGCCTCGGCCGCACGCGCTGCTGCACCACGGCGCCGAGCAGGTACGAGAGCAGCGCGCGGGCACGGGCCCGCGGGTCGTCGACGTCCAGTGGCGACAGCAGTTCGGTGAGCAGTTCGGTGATCGACGTCAGCATCGCGTCGATGGCCTGCGGGTGCTGCGCGCGGCCCGCGGCGATCCAGTACTCGAACCAGAGGAACGCGCTGTTGGGCCGTTCGGCGAACTCCGCGAGGTACGCCTCGGTGACGGCGAACAGGCGCTCGCGCGGGTCGTCGTGCTTCTCCGCGACGGTGCGCAGGCCGGCCGCGAAGGTGTTGATGTGCGCGGCCATCGCGCGGTCGATGAGCACGTCGATGTCGGCGAAGTAGTAGTGGACCGCGCTCTTGGTGAGCGGCCCGGCGTCGGCGATGGCGCGGACCGTGCACCCGGCGAGCCCGTCTCTGGCCAGCACCACGCGGGCGGCCTCGACGATCTGCTCCTGCTTCTGCAGCTGGTTGGGCGACAGCTCTGCGCTGCGACCGGGTACGGCGCTCACGGTGATCCTCGTTACGTATTTCAGGACGATAGGCCCGAATCCTAGGGCAGACGTCCCAGCTTGCCCCCTCGGGTGAAAAACCGGATTGGCCACCCCGGTCCGCACAGCGGACAATGCGCGGCATGGTGATCTCAGGGGACAAGGGGCTCAGCCCGGCAGCGCGCCGGCAGCTGGAGAAGGAAATAGCCGACCTTCGCGCGCAACGGGCGGCGCTTGCGCCGCAGCCGGGTGAACAGGAACGCACGGGGGACGCGGCGGACCAGGCGGACGTGATCGACCGCGCGGAAGCCGCCGCCAGGTTGGAACGACAGATCGCCGAAGTGTCCGCGAAGCTGGAGCACGGCGCGTACGACAGCAGTCTGCTTCCCGACGGCACGCGCGTGTCCCTCCGCTACGCCGATGGTGACGAGGAGGCGCTCAACGTGGTGACCCTCCCGGGCGAGGACGTGGACTCCTTGACCTCCGACAGCCCGCTGGGCCGGGCCCTGGCCGGCGCCAAGGTGGGCGACGAGATCACCTACCGCACCCCGCGCGGCCAGGCGAAGGCCACCGTCCTCGAGCTGACCCCGCCCAAGGACTGACCACAGTGGACTCGAAGGCCGGGGCCGCCCGCACTGGGCGGCCCCGGCCTTCTTTGCCGTCACGACTCGCGAGCCCCGAAGTCAGCCCGCCCTTCCCGGTGACGCGTCAGTTGGCGCCGCGCTGATCGATCGTCTCCGGCTTGTACGCGTACACCGTGGTGCCGTCGGTGGAGACGTGCCAGACCGCGTCGCAGATCTTGTCGGTCTTGGTTTCCTGGCCGTGCGGCCACCAGTCCGCGGTCAGCGTGGGCGCCGTCTTCGGGGCGGTGCCCGGCAGGCAGGTGCCCGGCAGCTTGGTGCCGGCGGACGAGTAGCGCAGGATCCGCTCCGAGCCGGTCGTCCGGATGACCTCCGAGACCGGCTTGGCCTGGTCCGGCACCCAGCCCGGCAACTGGGCGTCCCGATTGGCCTTGCCCTCCATGCCGGTCAGGTAGTCGACCGTCTTGACGTGGCCGTTCGCCTTCTCGGTCACGGCTTGGCTGAGGCCACACCCCGCCAGCGCACTCGCCACCGCCACCCCGGCGACCGCCGCGCCGACCCGGACCGTCCTCTTCCCGATGAGACTCATGGGACCGAGTCAACTGCCCCAAGGACCCGGTCACATCGGCCTTCCGGCCCGTCGCTCCCGGCCATTCGACCGACTCCGGGCGACCTCGGCCCGGCCGGACGGTGGCAAATTCACCCCTGCCGCGCATCGGGGTTCCCGGAGCATCTCGCGGGCCTGTGCCAGCATCACCCGATCTGGAGAAGAGCGGGCAATCGCGGCTACCGAGCCGGACGCCGGCCCAGCCTGAGCGAAGGGGAGCCGACCGATGACCGACCACGCGGCGGAGCACACCCGGCGACGGATGCCGGTCTGGGGATTCGTCGTGGTCGTGCTCGTCTACCTGGCGCTCATCCAGGGCCTCGGCCTGTTCCTCACCCGGGACACGCCGATCGTGTACGCCGGCCCGACCACGGTGAACGAGTTGTGGCGCAGCATCACTTTGCCGGTGGGCGCGTCACTGGTGTTCGTCGGTCTCGTCGTCGCGGCCCTGCGCTGGTGGCGGCCGGTCGCCCGCGACGACCGGCCGGTGCGGCGGTGGGTGCTCGCGGTACCGGTCATCATGCTGGCCATCGCTGTACTGGCGGTCAATTACGGCGGGCTCGCGGACCGTGGCCCCGGCTTCACCGTCCTGCTCCTGCTGAGCACCCTGCTGGTCGGGTTCGCCGAGGAAGGCATGTTTCGCGGCATCGGGATCGCCGTGTTCCGCGACAACGGATTCACCGAAGCGAAGGTCGCGCTGTGGTCGACAGTCGTGTTCGGCCTCGCCCACGCCACCAACCTGATCAGCACCGGGCCGAAAGCGTTCGTCCAGGTCCTCGTGGCCGCGCTGTCGGGCTACTTCCTCTACCTGATCCGCCGCCGCACCGGTGGCCTGCTCATCCCGGCGATCGCGCACGGCCTGTGGGACTTCTCGCTGATCTCCAGCTCGGTCCGGCCCGGCCAAGGCTACTTCGGGCCGTTGCTCAACGTCCTCGGTCTCGTCGTGCTCACCATCGTGGTTCTCGTCCGCCGCCGGCACATCGAGCCGGAAGCCCATCACGGAAACCCCGGGTAATCCGATCGGGTACACAAAAACAGCCAGGGACCTTCCGGATTCCGGAAAGTCCCTGGTCAAGTGCGGAGCCGCCTAGGGGAATCGAACCCCTGACCTATTCATTACGAGTGCCCCATACATGGCATAATATGTCCTCGACCAGGCACTTCAGTTCACAGTCCATGGACCGAGCTGCCTTGAACTGCCCTGATGCACCCTGGTTCGGGCCACCGTCCGGGCCACGCGACATGTGTCCGAACTCACTCATCTCGCCTTTGACGCGCCTGTCGGACCCGTCACCGACAGTCGCCGCCCTGAGCACCCTCGAACCAGCCTAGGTCGGCGCAGCCGAAGCTCGCCTCAGGCGAGGCGTACAACTGGGCCGCCATTGCGCGAGCCCCGAACCCGTGCACCGACTCGCCGACGTCATCGCTGGACAGTCGCATAAAGGGCGACATTGTTGGATTATTTCATCCTTCAAATAGGGATCTATTCAATCTAACTCTGGTGACCTTCCTCGATTCGACTCCACTCGGGGTAACTAGTCCGCTACGGTTGTCAATGCAGAATCGGCGAGCTCGGCCAGCCGACTACGCCGAAGCGATGACGGGGTGCGAGGGGAGCATCGTATGGGAACAGCGGGTGGCAGCTCGCCGCCGGATCGACACGCGCAGACGCCCGAGGACATCGACCAAGCGATGGGGAACGCGCGCCTGGCAGCCATGCAACACACACCAGGCCAGCCCGGCTCCCCATGGACTCCAGACGTCTTCGCCGGCGCAGGTGTGTCCGCCGATGCGACGAACTCCGCGAGCCAGAGTGGATACCGATTCGATCCTGGGAATATCACCAAATTGATATCCCGGTGGGAGAATGTGCTCCAAGGGTTGCAGGATGACCAGAAAATTCAGGAAATGGCGTTGGCTGCCGCGCAACCGCCGTCGCCCGACCAACCCGCAGTTCAGCAGGCACGACTAGCGCAAGCGTCGATACAGGAAATGATCGACCATAATGTTTCGATGCAGCGCAGCGCTTTCGCATACATCAATGCATTAAAAAAAGCAAACGACAGCTACACTCAACACGATGCCGACGTCGCAGAAGCTCTCGGAAAAGTCAATCCGAGCAATCCCCCCACCAGTGGAATGTATCAATAGGACGGCCGTGAATCGCTATCAAATTCGCCTTACAGTAGCCAGCGCGGCAAGCGTCGGGGTTGTTCTCGTCGGCGGATGCTCCGGCTCGACTCCGGGGACGGCAAATCCGGCACCTCCAGGAGTCAGCCAAAGTGGTCCGTCCACCTCGACTGGAAGCCAGAACGTCGAGGCCCCTAAGGTTTCCACTCCGCTGACCGTGGACAAGTTCCTTGCGGATCCGTGCAGCATGCTGACACCGACACAGCTGTCCACGATGCAGCTCAGCCAGCCGAAGGCTGATTCGGCTTCCAGCGGGATTGGCTGCGGGTGGCGGTTCGGCGATGGATACACAGCCGTCAGCGCATCGTTTCTGACCACCGTCAAGGACGGTCTGACAAATGCCTACAGGCAAAAAGACACCGGATATTACAAAGATGGCTACTTCGAACCGACCGTCGTGAGTGGATTTCCGGCAGTACTGGCGAACACTGCAGATCGCCGCGATCAAGGGCAGGTCACCATGCTGGTTGGCCTTTCGGACCAAACTGAAATGCTGGTGCTGATTCAGGGCACGCCCGGCAGCAATGCCACGACAGCAGCCACGAATGTGACAAAAGCTATCCTGTCCACCGTCCAGGGGGCGCAGTAACATGGCGGGACAGTCGATGTCCGGGCAGCAGATCTACGACAACTTCGCCAATGCCGTAGGGCCAGACGGGCTGGCACATGCGGCCGATTGCGTCACTGAAATCCAAGGCCGATACGACGACCGCGCGACAGAAATTCGGTCGTTGGCTACCGCCATGGAGGAAGGGTGGGTCGGCGACGCGGCTGGCGCGGCTTCGCGGGGTGCAGGTCCTTTAGCTGTCGAGCATGCTCATGCTGCGGGAGCTGCAACCCTGGCGCAGGCGGGTCTGACGACACAGGCATCTGCGTGGCATTCCGTCAAGGCCAAGGTTCAACCGGTTCCGCCGGTACCGCAAGCTCCGCCGCCGATGTCGGGTTTCTTCGGTCTGCAGAGCGCGATCGACGCCGACATCGAAGGCAAAACCCAGCAGAGCAACAATGTTGCGACGGCGAACGTGGCGGCGATGAAGTCCTGGTCAGCGGCGTCGGACGAGACCGGGCGGCTCATGCCCACCAGCTACGGCCAAATCGACCCGAACGCGATGAACATCAGCACCACGCAGGCGCCCGCGGTTCACGGCCCAACCGGACACAGCGGCAGCACGGGTGGGGCAATACAGTCCGGCCATGTCGCGGGCTCGACCGCGTCGCACGGCGGTGATGCCTTCGCACCAGGTGCCGGGACCACCACCTCTGGACCGTCGTCCGTGCACGGCAGTGCGGCCTCGCCGAGCACAGCCGGTTCCGGCGGGGACCAGTCAACGGTGCCGAACAGCTACGTTGCGCCAAGTGCGCAGACCGGGCTAGATCCTGGCGGCGCGTCGAACACCCCTGGTCTATACCGCAGCGGCATTCTGGATCCGAATCCTCAAGGGAGCCAGGGCGGCAGTGGCTCGTGGAACCCGAGCGGGCTTGCCGTCGGCGGCGCGGGCGGCACCGGTTCATTCGGCGCCGGCACCGGCTCAGGTGGCCGCCCCGGCGACAACGCGCTGGGCGGCGGCCGCGGCAGCGGGATCGGCGCATCGTCGGAAACGGCGGCATCCCGCGGGCCTGGCGGTGCCACAAGCTCGCAGTCGGGTCGCCCGGGCAGCGGAGGTGTCGGCGGGATGGGCGCAGGCCGCAAGGGCGAAGAGGACGAGGAACACGAGCGGAAATACATACAGTCCGACGATGAGCTGTTCCTGGCAGCGGACGACGGCCAGCGGCTAGTGGATCCGCAGACCGGGATGGCTGCAAGCCCGGCAGTGATCGGCGAAGCTCCCAAGAAACGGGTGTAGCGCCAATGTGGTTTCCCGAACCGGTCGGCTTCGCCGCAACGGACCTCGCGGCGTTAGTGACCGGTGAGACGGGCGCTGATCTGCACGTTGTGCTGGCTCCGCAGGCGGAGTGGCATGACTCGGAGGCGCAGACGGACGCAGACAAGCGGCTCGCGGAACTGCGAAGCCGATACGACGGGCCGACGCGCAGCGTGGACGATCCAGAACTGGCCGACGTGGCCGAGCTGTTGAGTCAGCCGCCGCACGCCTGCTACGGCTGGTTCAGTGACGGCTCGCAACACTTGTCTGCGTTGGCCGCCGGATCGTCGTGGTTCGGATTGATCGCAATCCGGGACGGCGACGAGATCTGGGTGCGGACGTTCCGGCCCCAACGGCTCAGCACCGTCTTGGCGGATGTGCTGCCGCACGATCACGTGCGGTCCAACGCGCAACCGGTCACGGTGCTGCGCAGCGAACTGCTCGAAGCCCGGAAAACCGGCCTCGCGCGCAACAGTGCGGTACGGCAGGCTGAACGGATCATCGCCGACCCGCCGTTGGTCAGCGCCGAGCTCTATGGCGAGCAACGCGATCGAAACGGCCGTCACCGCTGTGAGTTCCCTCTACGGGTCTACGACACCGCTACAGGGCGGTGGGCGTTACAGATCAGCAAGCATTACGACGAGGAGCGGTGGGACCTCTCAGCAGCTACTACGGCGCGAGTCGCTGACCTTCTCGACGGGCTTCACTCACGACAGGACGCTTGATGACCGTGGATATATTGAAAGCTCTTGGGATCAGCAACGGCCAAGATGTCGTCAAACGGCAGCAGCGCCTTGCCGAGGTCGACGCAGAACTCGCCACGCAACGGTTCCGCGGAGCCTCCCGTGACAACACCGCGACCGCCATCGTCACCGGTCGTGGGGACATCTTCGAAATTGTCATTCGCGACGACGCATTGCGTTCATCTCATCCGGAACTGGTCGGCCCCGCCGTCGTCGAAGCGCTCACTCAGGCTCGGATCGCGGCCGGGCAGCACGCGCGCGCTGAAGTGTTGGCGGTGACTCACCCTGACACGCCCGTGCCGGATCCTTCGCCCGCCGCGCAAGCCGCGCCGCCAACGGCCTCGGCCCCGTCGACCGTGGACACGCGGAGGCCACGAATCCAGGACGACGACGATTTCAGCGATTACGACTTTCTGGATCCGGGAGAGTAACAATCCATGTCGATTTACAACCAACTTTACGCCCTCACCCAGGAAATCGAAGCAAACCTGCACCGGACAGAAGCGGCGGCCGCAGCGGCCTCCGAGGTTGCGATCAACCGCCGGATCCCCGGCGGCGCGGGGGCCGTCACAGTGTCAGGAAGAGGGACCCTCGTGTCGGTCACCATCGATCCGCACGGCCTGACCTCCACTAATGGCCGTGCGCTCGGTGCCCAGATCGCCCAGACGATCCGCGAAGCAGAGGTCCAAGCGCGCGCGCAAATGAACCAAGCGCTGCAGAACGCGTCAGCAGCGAGCGACTCCGCCAGGAGGGAAACTAGTGACTGATAAAGGATTCGAAGTCGTCCCGGGAGCGCTCCGGAAAACACAGGCTTCCTTTGTTGATGCCGCAGAACGTCACATTCAGCTCATTAATCAAGATCTTCCAAACTTCAGGATGAGCCAACTAGACCTTGGCCTCATCGGGAAATTGACAGGAATCATCCCCGAGTACAACGCTGCGCTCGACCAGATCAGTCAGAAAGTTACCGCAAGCTGCAGCAGTCTCACCAGTGCCGCCTACAACCTCGACTCCGCCGCGAAGGCTTACGAAGCACAGGACGAGGAGTACTACAAGAAGTTCGGCTGGCTGGCCGAAAAGGTCAACGAGGGCGGCATCTACCAGCCAGACCAGAAAGGCGACCACTGATGGCCGACCCGTCCCAGAATTCGTCTCCAGGCCCGACGGGCAGCACTCCGCCGTCATGGTCGAACCCACTCTCGGACAGCCCTGCTCCAGCAGCTCCAAAAGCGAACCCGATACCGAATTTCCCCAGCATTCCGTATCCCAGCGATTCTGACAAGAAGATCCGGGAAGCCGCAGAGAAAGTCAACCATCCGGACGTAATCCAGATGCTTGATAACATCAAGAACAATCTCTTCGGAAATGCCGAGAAGATCGAGCTCATAGCTCAAGGCTGGGCGTCGAACACCTCGATGGTCGACTCTCGCACCGAAATCCAACACGCAACTGAGAATCTCTCCGGATACTGGTCCGGTCCAGCGTATAATCAGTACTCGGCATACGCCGCCGATGTGACTGGTGCGTTCGACACTGATCAATCCGCCATTGCAGCCATGGGGACAACCCTCGGCAACTGCGTTTCAATCGTATACAACACGTACGCAGCCATAGTCAGGTTTATCGGAAACACGGCAGCGGATCTTGTTAATGCTGCAGCAAATGTCTTGATTACCTTGATTCCAGGAGTTGGAGAACTAGAGGCGTCGAACGCCCTCCAAGCAACGATAGACATTCTGACCGGATTTATACGAAACTGCACCGACCTACTTTCCAGCGCGGTCGAGCAGTTCGGGCAATACAAGGGCACCGCCATCGGGTTCACCGCCAGCGCGGCCGGCTTCAAACAATTGACTCCCCTGCCTGACCAGATCGGAAACCCTAGCAGTTGGCATGTCAACCCCGCAGGCTAGAGCGTCAAGAGAAAAGCTGGCGGAATGAACAACCCGCTAGCGAGAGGTCCGCGACCAATTTCGCAAGGCACGGAGGAGACCCTACATTGCGTTCGACTGTTGCTGGCCCCAGTCAATAAACTCACTCCTTCTTGGTTTCGACAGGCTGCTCAAGCTGCTGCTGACGCTTAGCCTGCTCGTCTCGGATCATCTCCACTTGCTGGCAAAAAAACCGATACGCATCTGCTTCATCCGAGCAGTGCGCATACTTACCTACACGAAGTTGTACCGAGTTGTACTCACGCTCAACCGAATCGGACGCTTGTTGTAAATTGAACGATCGCTCACGGAACTTGTAATAACCATTAATGCCCGTAGCTATACCGACCACAAGACTGATGACAATCGCCGCAACCCTAAACAAGGAGAACGATACCGAGGCGGTGGTAATAGCCGATGTTACTACGGATCCAATGATAGTAATAGTCTGAAATCTGTCGTGCCTGCGCTTGTATTTGGCTGCCTGTTGCCGATACTCGTCTATTACAACAGATGCACTTTCCCTGTACTGATGGCGAACTTTTAGCAGCTTTAGCTCGTCGTCTTCCTGCTCTGCTACCCCTAGCTCATCTGCGACTCTCTCATTGTAGAACTCGCGCATCAAAGCCAGGTTTTCACGAATGGTAGCGCAGTTCCACGAGAATATCAGCGCGAGAAGTACAGCGCCTAGAATCGCCGCGGCGGCTACACTAACTAGCAATAAGTGTAACCAGCTATCCAAGGTCAGCAATTTAAGATTCTCAAGTAAAACGAGCGCCACTAATGCCGCAGCGAACGTGATGGCAATCCATAGGGCAGCGACACGGCCGGCGTGCGCCTTTTTCAAGTCAATCTCTGTACGTATAACTATCCGACGAACAGAGCGAGATGGCTCATCATCTGAAATATTCCTATACGTCGGCGCTTTGAACGTCCTTTTCAGCCACGAAACAAAGCTCTCTCCCCGATAGGATTCCGCAGCCATCGATCCCCGCTATACCTAGACAAGCAAGTACGAAGACTACAATCGCATTGCAGCGGCGCCGAGGTCAAGACTCTATTCGAGCGAATCGAAGAGGAGTTCGGCCGTGGCTACCTCCAATTCCGACGGACTTTGCGGCCAATACCACAGAATCTGAGTACCGGAATTGCCGCTCGCGATCTTGGAAATGTCTTCCCGCACAGCGGCCATTGCATTTGCGGGATGCCAGCGCACCGCCGCCTATCCGGAAGACCTTCGCACAGCGAGTAGGTTACGATCCGTGCACTACCAACGACGAAAGGAAGTAGCCATGACTGACTCGTCAGACCTTGGCGTTGAGCGGTCCCTGGTCCTACTCAAACCGGACACCCTTGTTCGCGGGCTGGCGGGCCGTATTCTCGCGCGCTTCGAGGAGGCCGCGCTCAAGATCGTCGGTGTCAAGATGAGGCAGATGGACGCGGAGTTCACTCGCAAACACTACTTCGACCTTGAAGAGCGCGCCGGAGCAGAGGTCTATAATTGCACTGCTCAGTTCATGCAGTCCGGACCGGTGATCGCGCTCGCGCTCGAAGGTGTCGACGCGGTAGCAAAGGTTCGGAAGATCATTGGTGGCACCTTTCCGAGCGACGCGGCGCCGGGCACTATCCGAGGCGACTACGCGCACCAGACGAAGGCGTCCTCCGAAGTGAGCGGCAAGGCAGTGATGAACCTCGTGCATGCGTCGGGAAATTCTGAAGAAGCAAAGTACGAAGTAGGGCTTTGGTTCGATGCGGCCGAGCAGTTTGATTACGAAACACTCGCCGAAAAACTCGCCTACTAAGGTCCTAAATGACCGAAAGTGCCGCACGCCGAGTCTCAATTGACGAGCTCCAGAAAATGTTTACTGCGGAAAAGAAAATAGATAAGCGAGCCGCGGCGGAAACCGCGTACGCCTTGGCATTCCGGTACCGCGACGAGGATGTTCATGATGCGCGCCGATTCGACCTCGCACGAGAATGGGCTCGCAGGGCGATCACGTTACTCGATGAATTGCCCGCGAATTCTCCATCTGACGTCGCCAGTACCCGTGTTTCTGTCGGTGGGGTCCCGATCCCGGGTCTGCTCCACTCTGGAGTAGTCCGCGAGCGGCTTGGAGACGTGCTGTACTAAGTCCACCGTCGGAGCGGCCCGCCAAGCTGGAAATCCAGTCGCGGGCCGCTCAGTCGGTTCGCTTAGTTGGACAAGTTCTCATTCAGGTACTCCTGAACTGGCCCGTAGAATGGATACGGAACATAATCGGTCAGCGTCGCGCTGTCTGACCAGGCGAATTCTGCAAGCTCGTCGTCGTCAACCACGGAGGCAGTTCCGCCGGCGACCTGGCAAGCCACATAGATCATGGTCCGCCCAGTGTTCGGGTGGACACGCTCACCAAGGATCGCATCGTCCTTGACCTCAAGGCCGGTCTCCTCTCGCGTTTCCCGAACCGCAGCTTCGTTCGCGGACTCGCCATCCTCGATCTCTCCGCCCGGGAACTGCCACGACAAGCTGCCTTCCTTCACCCGGCGGCGCACGAGAAGTACCTGACCCTCATGCACGATGACGGCGGACGCGATCGACTTTTCTTTGTCGGCTGACGCGTTTTCAGTCATTCCGACACCTCCAAGGCTTCCAATATGGGCGGAAAAATCTGCTCCGCCGGGATAAACTTCACCAACTTGGTCTTTTCAACCCAGGCAACGTTAACATTCTCCAGGACATCCATGTTTTGCGCCTCCCCGGTCAAGTACTCGCACAGCAGGTACTCCGCCTGTACGTGTGTAATCGGGTGAAGCCGCTCGCCGAGCTTGCGAGTCACAGCGCAATGCACGCCGGTTTCACCAAGGGTCTCCCGGATGGCCACGGTTTCCGCCGCATGCCCGGGCTTCACCATCCCTGCCGGGAACTGCCACGAGATGCCATCGCCGTTCTCATCGCGCCGACACACGATGAGGACTCTCGACCCATCGGTTACGACGGCGATTGCGACCCGCAGAGCCTGGACCGGCCCGCCGCCCGCCGCAGGCCTCTGTGGCTCGTCGCTCTGCTCAGTCAGCCGCTTGAATCGCGCCTTGCCTGGACCTGACGCCCGGTCGAAGGCGGTGTCCAGCAGTTCTTGCATCTCCTGCCTTGGCGTGACGTCCGGCTTGGTATGCCACGAGGCAACTGTTCGCACCGCGATGCCCAGATGCTTCGCGAAGGCCTCATTGCTCATACGGAGAGAAGCCTGCAGAGCGGTCGCCGTCCGTCCGGTCCACTCGCTCACGAAATCCACGCGCGGCACCCCCAGACGCCGCGGGGTGCACTGCTGGTGCACTGGTGATGCACCGTGATTGCACTGGTCATGCATCGTTTGCGACGACGGTCCGGCGTTGACTGAGGTGCATGAAAACAAGTCATCCGAGCCCCCAGTCAGCGGCGCTGTTCCCGGCCATTCGAGATGGAGCCGAGCACAGTTTCAACACTCGCGCTGATCTCGTCCAGACGCTCGTTCACTGTGCCCAGATCACGGAGCCGGTCCGTAATTTCGCGCAACTGGTGTTCGATGACCGCAAGTCGGCCGGGGATGTCGTCATCCCCGCGCGGCGTCGGCTCCCCTACCTCCGGTGGTCGGCGACCCGCAAGCACCGCCGCCAAGTAGCCGGCATGCAGGTCGAGCGCGACGGACAGAGCTTCAAGCGTGCGGTCACTGCGTCGCCGCTGCGCCGTGTTGTGCTGGATTTCGCGAACCGTGGCCTTGGAGACTTGCGAGCGCGCAATGAACTCGCGCTGGCTGAGACCGAGTTCGGCCATGCGCTGATTGATCGCTCTTGCGACTGCCACCCAGTCTTCCGACACGTATCCCTCCGCGCTCCGCCTCGACGCCGAGACTAGCGCGGCTCGCGATTCCGCGGCCCACTCTCCGCGCCCGCGCGGACACATTCGGCCTTGTTGCGCCTTCGAGGGATCAAATCATCCCAAAATTCTGGATTAAATAAGTCTTTCGATCAAAGGGTCTTCTCTCATGGATACCAATCAGAACGTCGGACCGACGTTCTACACAGTCGGGGAAGTGGCGCGCATCCTGCGCGTCAACCCGGTGACGCTCTACCGAGCCATCCGGGACGACGCTTTCCCCGCAGTCCGCATTCGCACCCGTTATGTCGTGCCCGCGGCCGCCCTGAACGAACTGATTGCCGAGGTCACGGCTTCGGGTGGCTGCATTGATCTCGCCGAGCTGATCGCCAAGCGCCGAATGGAGCGCGAGGCCGACCTCACCGCAGGGGGTGCGTCGTGGTGAACCGGGACAGCTTCAAGGAGATTGCTGCTTATCTGGATCGGTACGCCGTCGTGCCGGATGGCGTACTGGCCGAGGTGGTGACGCGGGACGGCTTGTGTTTCTGGGCGTTCGACCGCTCGGAGATGCCGGAGCTGTCCGGCGAGGACGCCCCGGACCGGGAGTTGGCCGCTCGGCTGTGCGCCGGGTGCCCGGTCATGAGTGAGTGCCTGGAACTCGAACTGCGGTCTGCCGGTGCAGACACAGTCGGAGTCTGGGGCGCCCTGCCCGAGTCCGACCGGCGGGCCGTCTACCAGGCCTGGCGGGAGCGTCGGGCCGGTCGCGGACGAGGTGAGCGGCGATGACGGTCAACCTGACGCCGACTCAAATCCTCGCGGGGATCGGCATCTTGCTCGCCTTATTCGTAGTGTGGCGGTTCGGAGCACGCAAGGCGCGCCGAGCAGCCGACGCGGCTCGCGCTTCGGCAAGAGCCGTGTCGCTGATCGGACGCGTCCTGTTCACGGGAGCCGCGTTCACGGGCGTTCAGTGGCTGGTGATCATGCATCCCGGAAACCCGACGCTGCTGCTCGTCGTGCTCGGCGTGCCGGACCTGATCGCCGCTCACGTGCTCACCCGGGCTCTAACGGTCACGTCGATGGACACCACCAAGCACCACGGTGGTGGTCGGCGATGACGGAGCCTGCGAAGGAACTCCGAGGGTTGGAAGGGGTGGCTACCTCCGGGCGGCCACCCGCCCCGACCCGCGCACAGCGGCTTGCCACCGAGGCAGCCGACGCGGCGGAGGTACGCCGGTGGCAGGACCACCCGGACGTGGTCGCACTGCGAGTCGAGCGTGTCCGGTCTCAGGTGGACCGGCTGTGCTGGGCCGGGATCGTGCTCGGGCTGGCGTTCACGATGGCCAATGTGCAGTGGTTCGCCGCTGCCGGATCGGTGCCGTGGTCTCTGCCATGGCTGGCCGCATGGCTGCTCGACCCGACGGTGTCACTCGTGCTGCTGGCGATCCTGCGCGCCGAGCAGATGACCGCGCGGTACCAGGTCCACACGGGCCGGTGGGTTCGCACGGCAAAGTGGTTGGCGCTCGGGGCTACGTACGCCATGAACACGTGGGCATCGTTCGCTGCCGGTTCGCTGTCCGGGGTCGTGCTGCACTCGGTGCCGCCGCTGATCGTGTTCGCCGCCGCCGAGGCGATCACGGATCTCCGGGACAAGCTCACCGAGGCCGTGAAGGTGGCGTTTACGGACGCGGCCGACCACACCGAACCGGCGGTGGAGCGGCCGGAGGTTCACGAGCCAACGTCATCCCCGGTGCGTCACGAGCCGCGCCGGACGACGAGTGCTCGACGCAAGTTGTTCGCTGATTACCTCGCCGACGCGCGGGCCGCTTGGTCGGCCGGCGTCGTCATCACACCGGCGTGGATTCGCGAGGTCACGGGCTGTTCGCGCGGCCTGTCGTCTCGGCTCGCCGGCGCGCTCACGGCGGAACTCAAGGCCACAACCCCGGAAGGGGGCGCAAGTCATGAACTCTGACGAGAACGTCGTCGTGAACACGACGGCCGAGTCCGTGAACAGCGCCGCGCTCCTCACACATACCGGTTCCGACGCGGTCGAGCACGTAGGGCCGGTCCTGGACGGTGAGCTGATCGACGACACGTTGCCACAACCGCGCCGCCGGACCATACGACGCCGGTTCGTGCGGTGGTGGCAGCACTCGCCCCGGGTGCCGCTGTGGCTGAAGAGCAAGCCACAAGCGGTTCAAGCCGCAAAGGACGCGGTCGTGGCAGCGTTGCGGGCGCCATGGCGCTACCTCGATGCTGTGATCCGCGGTGGGTGGTCGGAGTCCGGTGGTGGCGGCAGTGGGTTCGCGTGGCCGACTACCGCACGGCAGCCGAGGAATCGGAGAAACTGGCCGACAAGTTCACGGAGATTCGTGAACTCACCTTGTTCCGTTGGAAAGTGACCGGCGTCGTGCTCGCCGTCGTCGCACTGGTGGTCGCGGTGGTGGACCTCGTGTACGGCACCGATCCACTGTGGATTGCCGGAGCCGTCACGTCAGTGGCACTGGCGATCCTCGGACGGAGGAAGGACGGAAGTCCTGGCCGGAAACCCGCACTTGCCGGTCCCCGGACGCTGACCTGGACCATGGACCCGCAAGTCCTGGTGGACGCGTTCCGGGACGCGAAGCTGATCGGCAAAGACGAGTCCCTGCGACTGGTCGAACGGGCCGCACGGGTCGGCGACGGGTGGGCGGTCGCGGTCGATCTCCCGGCGACCCGCAAAGCCGCCGACGTCGTGAAGAACCGGGACGCCCTCGCCTCCGCGCTCGCAGTGGATGAAGTTCAGCTCATTGTGGAACGGGTCCGGGGTAACGGTGGCTATGCCGGGCGGGTGTCGATGTGGGTGGCCGACGAGGACCCCTATGGCAAGCCGCCCGTGCGGACACCGCTGCTCGGGGTGTCCCGATGGGACGCGTGGCGGCCAGTGCCGTTCGGCCGGGATGCCCGAGACCGGCGGATTGATCTGCCTCTCGTGTGGACGTCGCTACTCGTGGGAGCGATCCCCAGGCAGGGCAAGACGTTCGCCGTCCGCCTCGCGTCCGCCGGCCTGATCCTGGACGCGTGGGTCCGGCTCTACGTGGCGGACTTCAAGGCGGGAAAGGACTGGGATGCCGCCGCGCAGGTGGCACACCGGTTCATGTCCGGAGACGAGCCCGAACACATCCTGACCCTCGTGGACTGGCTCGTCGAGTTGGTGAGCGAGGTCCAGGGCAGGTTCCGGCGGATGCGAGACCTGGACGACCTGACGTGCCCGGAGTCGAAGGTCACACCGGAGATGTCCCGCGACTCCACGTTGAACATGCCGATCACAGCGGTGTTCATCGATGAGGTTCAGGTTCCGTTGGAGGATCGGACACCTGTTGTGGTGCAGGGGAAGAAAGTCCCGGCAGGTGAGTACGTGGGCGAACTGCTGACGTGGCTGGCCAAAAAGGGGCCAGCAGCAGGGATCGTGCTCGTGCTGGCCACCCAACGGCCGGACTCGAAGACCATCCCGTCCGGGCTCCGGGTGGTACTCGGGTCCAGGTTCGCGCTGCGGGTGATGGACTGGCGCGACTCGAACATCGTGCTCGGCGAGCAGATGAACACGCGCGGGTTCGATTCGTCCCGGCTGCTTCCCTCGCACAAAGGTGTCAGCATCCTCCGCCCGGACGGAGACACTGCCGCCGGGGCAGACGTCCTTGCAACCACGGTCCGGACCTACTACATGCCGAACGAGGATTGGCAAGCCATCTGTCAGCAAGGCCGGGCCCTGCGGGAAGCGGCCGGAACGCTCACTGGGCATGCGGCCGGTCAGGACACCCGACCCGCACTCGACCACGCCGCCGTCGCGCGCCATCGGGTCCGGCAGCACGGAATCGGCCACGGTGGCGGCTGAGCGGATCGAGCTGCCCGAACCGCTGGCGGCCGTCGTCGAGTACCTAGGCGATGACCTCGACGAGGGCAGGCGGGAGTTCGTGCCGACCGCCGAACTGGTCGAGGCACTTGAGGTCGAGCCGACCGCGTTCGGGCGGCAGATGGGCGACTGCGGGTGCCGCTCCGAGCGGTTCCGGGTGCCCGGCGACGACGGCCGAACAAAGCAAGTACGCGGTTACGCGACGGCTGAAATCCGGGCCGCCGTGGATGCGGTTGCAGCGGGAACGTTGGACCCCGGAGACCGGGAGGACGACCCGTAACCCGTCTCAAGTACCCGTCACGCCGTCTCAGGCGGTGTGACGGGTACAAACCCCCGTCGACCAGGGGATACAACACGTGGGACGGGTGAGACGGGTTCAGCGGAACCCGTCTCACCCGTCCCAAACCCGCCCTCAGCGGCCAGGTTCACGACCTGGCTGAGGCCGGGGACAGTTGGTCGACGTTCGGGGCCGAGGGGTACCACTGCCGCCGACCAACTTGGTCACCTTGGACAAGACGATCTGCAGTGCCGCGAGGTGCGCGGCGAGGCGATCGCTGCCAGTCGAAGTCAGGCGCCACGTCGTACGCGCACCATCACGCTTCCGCTCCACGTACCTCGCTCGATGAAGTGGAGCGAGCCGACTCGACAACAGGTCCGGCCTCATCCCCAACACATCGCGGATCTCACCGGACTTGTGCCACCGTTTGTCTGCCAGTGCCACCGCGATGAGAAGCCGATCCGGATGAGTAAGCCACCTGTCCAGATCACCGAACCGAGAGCTATCGGCCACCGTTGGCGCTCCGGTCGATCAGCTCAGGGTCGGTCGGAGTTCGACGCAAGCATGACTCGCACGGCATCCCCCGTAGCCCGTCGAGCAGCTCAAGCTGACCCGGGCCGAACGCCGACCCGCACAACGCGGTCAACTGCTCGGGCGTCGCGTTCTCCGGCGACACCTCGAAGACGTGCACCACCCGGCGCGTCTCACCGACAGTGCCCGGCAACGGACGCGCCAGAAGAAGTCGCACTGTCACTGGACGCCCCGCAGTCCGTGATCTCCGGCGGGAACGGGTGCGATCGAGGCGCTCCCCGCTCCCGTCGGAACCTTGGTCCGGCCGACACTGGCCGGAGTACACGGGCGCGCGAACAGCCGCCGCCACAGACCGGGCCTGCTATGCCGATGCTTCGGTGCCCGATCAGCCACGCCCTTCACAGAGGCGTGCGCGGCCAGGAACGAATGACACCGAATACACGGCGCACCCGGCGCACACAGAGCCGACATGACGTTCACGACGTGGCCGCACACCGCCCCGTACCGGCCCTGTCGCGCCCGCATCCCGGTCAAGAACTGTTCGTCGGTGACAGCGTGGTCGCGCCCGTCGACGGCGCACCGGTACCAGCTCAGGTACAACCCGGCGACCTTCCCCGGCCGTTCGTAGCTCACCCGCAAGCCTTCCATTCTGGGCCTAAATAATCCTTCATGAGAGAATGAAATAAGTCTCTGGTTGGTGCGGGTCACAGACCAGGACAGGCACAGGACTTGCAGGCGCCACACGGACGACTCGGGAGCGGAGATGGGGGAACATGGACGACGACCAGCCGGCACCGCGGACACTGCTCGAACAACTGATCTGGGAGCGGCGGCAGACCTTCGAGGAATTCGCCGAGTTCGCCGAGAAGTTCGCTCGCGAGCACGATGAGCCGGGCACGCTCAGCGTTCGACATCTCGGCCGACTCGTCGCCGGTGCTCACCCGGATGGAAGGCCGCTCGGCGCGGTCCGCCCGGCTACTGCCCGCCTCCTGGAACGCATTTTCGGCTTGAGCATTGACGAACTGCTTGCGCCGCTCGACCGGCCAACCGCGATGGCGTTTCAGCCCTTGCGAGTCGCAGTGGCCGTGGTTGTCCGGGGCTCCGAAGTGCTGATCGTCTGCCGTCGCGCTGAGGACGCAGGCGGCATTTCATGGCAGTTTCCCGCCGGAGTGGTGAAGCCGGGCGGACGTCCGGCCGTGGTGGCGGTCCGCGAGACGCTGGCCGAAACGGATGTCCATTGCGTCGTGACGCGCAAGCTCGGCACCCGGCTGCATCCGACGACCGGAGTGCTCTGCGAGTACGTCCTATGCGACTACGTGGCGGGGGAAGCACGCAATGTCGACGTCGTCGAGAACGTCGCGGCGATCTGGGTGGACCGGGCCGACCTCAAGCGGTTCGTTCCGGCCGCGCAGGTCTACGGGCCGGTTCTCCGCGCGCTCGACGCGGCGAACGCCGGTTCGTAGCGAGCTACTTCCGCTTCCGGCGTGCCGTGTCGAGCCCGACCACCTTGGCAGGCTCATCGTCGGCGTGGGGATCGGCGACCACGGCTCGCTTGCCACGGCTCACGCTGACGAGCCCGGCGGCCCTGAGTTGGGCTATCGCGCGCTGAGCGGTCCCAAAGGACACCGAGTAGCGCGTGGCCAAGTCGACGACGGTGGGGAGCTGCTGACCGGGCACAAGCACGCCGGACACGATGGCGCCGCGAAGATCCTGCGCGATGCGCTGGTACGGGCTCGCTTCTTCGGGAGCCACTTCGGGCTTGACCGGGGCGAGCTTCCCGCTCTGGCTGAGTGCGGCAGGCAACTCCGGCAAGTGTCCGGCGAGCGTTCCCGCCGCGCGCTGGTCCGTTTCGGCAACCCACGCGCTGTAGACCCGAAGGGTCGTCGTCCCGCCGCCACCGTGGCCAAGCCGTCCGGCGACTGTCCGGACGTCGACACCAGCCGTGATCAGCTCGGTTGCCGAGTAGTGCCGGAGCTGGTGAATGTTCATGTCCCAGCCGAGACGGGCGCACATCCGGGCGTAGCGCTGGCTCACCGAGTCCGGCTTAAGCCACTCGCTACCGTCCGGCTTCAATGAGAAGACGCGCGCCTTACCAGGCATTTCGTCGAGTCCGGCGAGTTCGGCACGCTCTTCGCGGTACGACCGGAGCAGCGCGGTCGTCTGAGCGTCAAGCGTGATCCGCCGTTGCTGGTGGGTCTTGGTCTCCTTCTCCCACGTCTTGCGGCCCTTCTGGGCGATGCTGGTTCGAATGGTCACCACGGCTTCGGACTTGCCGAATTCGAAGCGGTCCCACGCCAGCGCGCACAACTCGCCGCGTCGGGCGCCAGTGGTGAAGGCGAGCCAGACCAACATGCCCCAGTCGACATCACGCCACGCCTCGTTGGCGATCTTCGCGGCCTGTTCGGTCGTGGGTGGCTTCGGGTTCGAGCGCGCCGCCGGGAGCGGGTCAGCAAGGTCGAAGTGGTTCGTCCCGAGCCACTTCCAACGCACTGCGCGTTTACCGGCGCCGGACAGGATTGCCTGAATCTTGCGGAGGGAGCCGTCACCGAGTCCCTTGCACTTGTGCGGACCACAGCGGTCGTCGCATTCGTGCGGCCGGGCCGTCCGATGCTGGATGAACTTCTCACCCCGGCAGTGCGCGCGGCACGTACGGAGCTGCTTGTAGAACGAGTCCAGAACTTCGCCATCGATCCGGCCGACCTGGATCTCTCCGAGCAACGGACGAATGTGGTTCCGGGCCAGCGACTCATAGCCGTCGAGGGTGTTCGACTCGACCTTCAACAACTCGAAGTGCTTCGCGAGGAGCTGGTTCACGGTCGCACGCGTCTTGGGGGCGCGGCGCTCGTCGAGCTGGTTGAGCTGGTTGAGGAGCTTCGTCCGGACCTTCTCAGCCTCAGCCGCCGCATGAGGTCCGGCCGGGACCACCTCGGTCAGGTGGTATTCCTTCTTCGTCACCGGATCGATACCGGCGTAGACCTTCACCCTGAGTGACCCACTGGGCAGCGTCTCGACCTTGCCGCGAACACGACGTTTGCGCTGCTGAGGCTTCGAAGAGGTGGCCATGGGCCGAATTTTACGCCCGTCCGGGCCACGTTTCGGGCCATGCGGAGGCTCCGGAGAGTGCCGGAACCTCCGCTGACCTGCGGAGCCGCCTAGGGGAATCGAACCCCTGACCTATTCATTACGAGTGAATCGCTCTGGCCGACTGAGCTAAGGCGGCATGTCGCGTGGCTCGCGCCGTGCGACGTCGACAAGTGTAGCGGAGGCGCATCGCGTCACCTTGCGGGGGCGGGGTCGTTAGGGTCCTATGACCCCGGTCTCACTTCGCGATCGGCCTACCACCTGGAGGACTCGGCATATGCGGCGAAGACTGCCCCGCGCGGTGGCCCTTCCGGCGGCCGTGGCGTTGCTGATGCTCACCGCGGGCCCGGCGGGAGCGCAGGAGATCCCGACGACGCCGATCCCGCAGCCGGGCAACCCGACGCAGCCCCCGGCGTCGGCGCCGACCGGGCCGCAGCCGCTCGGGCACGCGGTCGGCGACGCGGGCACGGCGCTCGGCGTCCTCCGGCTCCTGCCCAACGCGGTCACCACCCAGACGATCCTGCCCGGCTTCGGGCAGACGCTGCCCAAGCAGTCGGCGTTCGAGGCCGGCATGGGCCTGTCCAGCGCGTCGGCGAACTCGGAGTCGTACCTGAGCTATGAGCGGTCGGTCGCGCAGGCGTCGCCGTTCGGGATCGCGGTCGGCGGCCAGGCACCGCAGACGCCGGGCAGCATCGTGCAGACGGCGCTGCCCGACAACCCGAAGGAGACCAGCGGCGGCATCAACGCGCCGTCGAACCCGCTGCTCAACATCGGCCTGCTGAACGGCACCGCGCACGCCCGCTGGAGCGACACCCTGGGCCCGTGCGTCGACACGATCGCCGACGCGAGCACGTCGGTCGCGAACCTCTCGCTGCTGAACGTGATCCCGTCGCTGCCGCAGATCCCGCTGCTCGGCAACGGCGGCCTGAAGCTGCCGCAGGACACGAAGCTCGCGCAGGGCTTCGATCCGACCAGCGGCCTGCAGAGCCTCGGCGGCCTGCTCACCGGCGGCGGCCAGACCGCGGCCGGCGGCGCGGGCTCCCTGCTGAGCCTGCCGAACACGCTGTCCTCGCGCTCGCAGGTGCGGCTCGTCGACCTGCCGGGGTCGAAGAACAAGGCCGTGGAGTCGACGTCGACGCTGCAGGCCGCGGACATCGACATCCTCAAGGGCACACCGCTGGAGCTGAGCATCAAGGTCGCCAGCCAGCCGACGCTGAAGGTGACCTCGACCGGCGACGAGAAGACGTCGAAGGTCGACTACACCGCGCCCGTGCTGACCATCGAGGCCGCGGGCAAGACGCTGTACACGCTCGACGCGGCGCACCCGACCAAGGACATCCCGATCGGGCTGCCGCTGGCCGGGCTGAGCGACCAGTTCGGCGCACTGAACAACATCCCGGTGGTCGGCGGCCTGGTGTCCACGGTGACCAAGGGCATCCAGCAGGTCGGCACCACCGCCGGCACCGTGCTGGACCTGGGCGTGCTGCGGCTGAGCATCGCGGGCCTCGAGCAGAAGGGCGCGGAGGCGACCACGCCGTTCAAGGGCTACCAGCTGGGCGCCTCGGCGCGGCTGTTCGACCTGCAGGTGCTGCCGACGAAGAACCTGAAGGACCTGCTCCCGGCCGGTGCCGGGGACAACCTGCCGTCTTCGCTCGCGCAGCTCTCGCTGGGCGAGACGATCGCGCGCGCCTACGCCCCGACCGGCGGCGTGGTCTGCGGCAGCACCACTCCCGCCCCGCCGGCGGGCGGCGCGCAGCCTGCGGGCCCGACGAAGAACCTGGCGTACACCGGCGCGTACGACACGGTCCCGCTGTTCTGGGCCGGCACAGCGATGCTGCTGATGGGAGTCGTGATGGTGGCGGCGTTCCCGAGCCGTCGCCGGCTGCCGGGCATGCTGACGCTCCACCCGGCCCCTGGCACCAGTCCCGAGCCGGACGAGCCGAAGCCGTTCAAGCCGTCACCGCGGCCACGCGAGTGAGCTGAATTCTCTCCAAGACGTCGAACGGCCCGTGCGCTCGCACGGGCCGTTCGACGTTGGTGCGTCTCGGTTTCAGCCTTGGCGGAGCGTGGTCACCATGGCCTCGACGGCGATGCGCGGCTTGACGTTCAGCCCGATCGCCTCGCGGCACTCCAGGACGGCTTCCAGCCGGCGAAGCGTCGACTCCGGCGTCCACGCCGAGGCGGCGGACTCGATCTCCGACGCGTGGTCCGGGTGGTTCAGGGTCGCGCCCGAGCGCGCGGTGGTGACGAGGACGTCGCGGTAGAAGGCGGCCAGGTCGACCAGCGAGAGGTCCAGGGTGTCGCGCTGGGTCCGGGTGGAACGGGACTTCTGGCGCTTCTCCAGCTGCTTCACGGCGGCCTCGGCGGCGCGCTTGGCGCCCCCGACGCCCTTGCCGATGCCGTCACCGCCCATCGCGGTACGCAGCTCGGAGCGCTCGGACTCGTCGCGGACCTTGCTCTCCTCGCCCGCGTCCGCCTCCGCGGCGCTGATCAGCTGGTCGGCACAGGTGAAGACGTCGCTCGGCCGTCGCAGGCCCAGCGGGATGCGCAGCACGGTGGCGCGACGCTGGCGCGTGGCCTCGTCCGTGGCGAGCCGGCGCGCACGCCCGACATGGCCGCCGCACACCGAAGCCGCCCAGTGCGCGCGGTCCGCTTCGAGGCCGTCGCGGGCCATCAGGACCTGCGCGATCGCCTCGGGCGGCGGGGTCCGCAGCGGCACCAGCCGGCACCGGGAGCGGATCGTCACCGACACGTCCTCCGGGTGGTCCGACGGCGCGCACAGCAGGAACACGGTCCGTTCCGGCGGCTCTTCGACGGCCTTCAACAACGCGTTCGACGCGCCTTCGGTGAGCCGGTCGGCGTCCTCGATGACCACGACCTGCCAGTCCCCTGTGGACGGTCGTCGCGCGGCCGCCTGGACCAGCGCGCGCATCTCCGCGACCGAGATCGACAGGCCCTCCGGCGCGACGAGCCGGACGTCGGCGTGGGTGCCCGCCATCGTCGTGCGGCAGCCGGGGCAGGCGCCACAACCGGTGCCGGTGCTGCACTGCAGCGCCGCGGCGAACGTCCGCGCCGCGACCGAGCGGCCCGAGCCCGGCGGCCCGGTGAGCAGCCACGCGTGGGTCATCGCCCCGGGCGCGACGGGCTCGCCCGCCACGATCTTCGCCGCCGCCCTGGCGGCCGACGACAGCGTCTCCATCGCCGGCTCCTGGCCGACGAGTTCCGTCCAGACGCCGATCGGCGTGCTCACTTCGCCTCCACTTCGGACGCTTCCGGCACCCGCTCGGACACCGCGGCGTCCACCTCGACGACGTCCGCCGTGGCCTCCGCCTCGATGGGCTCGGCGGATTCAGCGGCTTGGTCGGCTTCAGCAGCTTCAGCGGCTTCGACGGGCTCGGTCGGGGCCAGCCCGGAGAGCCGGCCGACGAACACCGCGCGCACGGCCGTGCGGACGCGCTCGGCCACCTCGTCGTCGGTGCCGTCGGCGTCGACGACCACGTAACGGTCCGGGTCGGCCGCGGCCATCTCGGCGAGCAGGTGCTGGACCCGCCACTGGTCGTTCAGCGAGGCCTGCGAACTGCCCGGCTCGCGCGCGCCGGGGTCGGCGTCGAGCAGCACGGTGAGGTCCGGCCGCAACTTGCCCGTCGCCCAGTCGGCCAGGCCCTCCAGGTCATCGCTGTCCAGCCCGGCGACGGCCGAAAGCTGCGCGAGCGGCGAGTCGACAAACCGCTCCATCACGACCACGGAGCCCGCGGCCAGCGCCGGCTGGATCTCGCGTTCCACCAGATCGGCACGGACGGCAGCGGCGACAAGGGCTTTCGCCCGCGCGCTGGAGAGCGAAGCGTTCGACACGAGCGACGCGAACCGATCGCCGTCGAGCGCCGGGTCGGCGGCCAGCACCACCGGGCGCGTGCCCGTGCCGAGCCAGCGCGAAAGCCGCGAAGCCTGGCTGGCGGTGTTGATGGCCGTGGTGCCTTCGAGGGCGATGAGGAAACCGTTGACGCGGCGTGGGCTGCGGCGCAGCGCGTTGCGCACGTCGGCGAGAATCTTCTCGGTGCGGCGGTCGTCCATCTGCCGGTAGGCGATGATGCCGAGGAGCACGGCCAGCACGCCGCCGCCGATCATCACCGGGCGCGTGCCGTCGACGGTGACGGGGCTGCCCCAGACGTTGACCGTCCGCGGCTGCACGAGCCCGATCAGCAGCGGCGCCGCGATCGTGGAGCCGAACAGGACGATCTTGAGCATCGACTGGTAGATCGCGTTGATCCGGCCGCGGATGGCGTCCTCGACCCGTGAGCCGATGATCGTCACGCCGGTGAGGAACGCGGTGCCGGCCCAGATCCCGACCGACGCCACGGCGATCAGCGAGACCGCCAGGTGCGGCGACAGGGCCACGACCACCAGCGACAACCCGGCCGCGATGATCGAGATGCCGAACAGCCGGTCGTGGGCCAGCCGTCGCGCGAGCTTCGGCGCGACGGCCATGCCGGTCGCCAGGCCGAGGAACACGGCGAGCACCAGCAGGTTGAACGCCGCGTCGCCCGCGAGCAGGGAGGAGGAGTACGGCTTGGCGGAGCCGATCACCGCCCCGCCGGCCGCGAACGCGCCGAACGCGCCGATCAGCAACCCGCGCACCAGTGGGGTGCTGCGGACGAACTTGGCTCCGTCGCGGACCATCGCGCCGAAGCCGAACTTCTCCTCGTCCGCCTGTTTGACCTTCGGCTGGGCCACCGCGTGGACGTTGCGCAGCGAAAGCTCGGGGATCCGGGTCGCGATCAGGATGCCGCTGGTCAGGTACAGCAGGCCGGTGACGACCACGACCAGCTTGGCGATGTAGAGGTCCGCGGTCTGGCCGGGGAAGAGGTGGAACGTCGAGTTCACGCTGAGGATCAGCGCGTTGGCGCCGGCCGCGGTGATCACCGCGAGGCCGTAGGTCATCACCATGCCGAGCTGGTTGGCCGTCTCGACCTGGTCCGGCCGGCGCAGCAGGTTCGGCACCGCCGCGTCCTTCGACGGGATCCACATGATCGAGCAGCAGCCGACGAAGAAGTTGCCGACGAAGATCCACCACGGCGCCCCGACGATCGCGATCGACAGCAGGAAGCCGCAGCGCAGGAAGTCGCAGATCACCATGACCTTGCGCCGGTCGAACCGGTCGGCCAGCAGGCCGCCGAGCGGGGCGAACAGCAGGCCGGGCAGCAGGTTGGTGAGCACGACGCCGACGAACGCGAAGTTCTGCGCCGTGTAGTTGTTGAGCAGCTTGGTGCTCAGGCTGGTCAACGCCAGCAGGTTCAGCCAGTCGGCGGCGCTGCACAGGTAGGTGACGCCCCAGAGACGGCGGAATGGCCTGATCGCCAGCACCCGCCGGACCCGGTGGATCGTGGACGCCTCGGCGCCCGCCGACCCACCCGGATCGGCTCCGGGCACGGACCGTACGCCCTCGCTGATACGCCCACCCCACTCGTCACGGCGGCGCCGGGCGACCTATCGGATCCCCCGACCGTGTCGTCAGGGTAGACCGGTCGCCGATGCGGACACGGCACCGGCCCGGGTGTGCGGCGGTGGGCCGGAGGTCAGTCGAACAGCCCGACCACACTGCTGACCAGGCTCGACACCATGGTGATCGCGACGACTCCGAAGACGACGAGCAACAGGACGGCGATGACGACCCCCGCCGCGTTCGTCGACGGGCGCCCGAAGCTGGGCATGCCGATGGTGGGCAGCCCGCGCTTGCGCACCTGCCGTTCGGCAAGCTCCGCCTCGATGTCGTCGTCGGCGATCTCGGGCCGTGGCTTCTGCCGGGGCCGAGGCACCTTCTTCAGCAGCTCCGGCGCGCGGGTCGGCCAGGTCCGCTGCCGTGGCAGCAGGCCGAGCGGCACGCCGTCGGGCCGGATCCCCGCGGGCTGGACGGCCTCGGGGGTGCGGGGGCCCTGCTGGACGTCCTCCCGCAGCGCCTCCTCGACCATGCGCTTGACGACCTCGGGGTCGTGTTTGACCGGACGCGCGGTCGGCAGCCGGCCGGCTTCGTCCGCAGCCGTCGCCGGTGGCGGTTCGGCCGCCGTGACCAGCCCGGAAAGCGGATCGGCGAACCTCTCACCGACGACTGGGTCGCCGAGCGTGCCGTCACGCTCCGGATCGGGGGCATTGAAGAAAGGAGCCCCACCGCTCATGCTCATGGTGACCACCTCACTACGGAATGTCCTCGCCTTCCAGTGTCAACGACAGTACCGGTTCCCGCATCCGCCCAATGGCCGCAGAAAACCACCCGGCAGTGGCGCCCGCACGCCGACTTCCGTTGCAGTCTCCCAACCTGCGGCGCCCGGGGTCGACCGCCGGACGGGACCTTCGGGGCGTGAGTCCACTCACACAACGGTGACACAGGGTGACGACGCACTGGTCCAGTTTGGTCTTGCCCGCACCCGGCCAGAGCAACGCCGCCGGGTTTTGGGGGTTGATAGGTCGACGCGCCGCGCACGCCAGGATGGCTGTATGGGTTCGCCCGAATGCGTTTGACCAGCCCCTCTCCGACCCCGGTTGACTCCTTGGCTCGGGTTGGCGCCACAGCTCCAGCTCACCGCGAGGCTCCGGTTGGCTCCTTGGCTCGGGTTGACCCCGTGACTCCAGCTGCCCCCGTGACTCCAGCTGACCCCGCGACTCCGGTTGGCCCCTGGCTCGGGTTGGCGCCGCAGCTCCAGTTGACCCCGCGACGCCGGTTGATCCCCCCGGCCCGGGCTGGCCCAGCGACTCCAGCTCACCCCGCGAGTCCAGCCATCCCCACAGCTCTGACTGGCTCGGCGGTTCCAACCAGCCCCGCGACTCCCGCGGGTCTCCGCGGCTCCGGCGACCTCTGCGACTCCAGCCAGCCCAGTGACTCCGACTGGTCCCGCAGCTCCGACTGGCCCCACAGCTCTGGCTGGCCCCCTGGCTCCAGCCAGCCCCGCGGCTCCAGCCAGCTGCACACTCCCGCGTACAGGACTCCGGCTCCAGCTACCCCGCAACTCCAACGGGCCCCCGCGACTCCAGCTCCGACTTGCCCCTCGAAGCTCCGGCCACTTTCAGCGGATCCGGCGGCCAGATCACCCGCCGCGCTCAGCCAGTCATCACCGCCCCCGATACCCAGCCGAGCCCACCAGCCCCCTCAAGCATGGCTGCGCACCGCCTTCACGATCCAAGCCTCGGCGGTGCCGCGGGTGGCCGGGGTCCAGGTGATCACCCAGCCGCCGTCGGGGCGGGGGGCGGCGCTGAACTGGTAGCGGCCCAGGTCGTTGTCGACCAGGCCGAAGGCGCCGTGCGGGTATTCCGCCAGCACGGCGTCGCGGACGGCCAGGTCGACCAGGACGGTGCCGAGGCGGGGGCGGGCGACGGCCGAGCGGATCACGTCCAGGTCGCCCCAGGCCTGGTTCGGGATCAGGCCGCTGCCGTCGGTCTCGATGCGGACGGCGGGGCCCGGGCCGGGCGGGCGGTCCGGCAGGCCGTCGAAGACCCAGCCCGGCAGCGCACTCAGCAGGCCGGACCGCAGCCGCGCGCGACGGCCCAGCTTGCTCATCACCGTGGTGTAGTCCGCGTCGCCGAAGAAGCGGACCTCCCACGGCTCCGGGCGCGCCGGGAACACGCCGGTCACGACGCCGCGGATGAAACCGCCGCGCAGCACGCGGTACAGCCCGACCGCCTCGGGCGTCACCTGTCCCTCCGGCACCAGCCCGAGTGCGGCCATGCCGGCGACGAACCGCGTGTACTGCTCCACCTCCTCGGCCAGCCCCGCCCCGATCGCGGGCCCGAAGGACTGCCGCACCTCGTCGGCCAGGGTCATCTCCTCCGGCCCGTCCTCCTCCGACGCGGCCGGGTCCGGCTCCGGGCCAGGCACAAGCACTGGCGGGACCTTGAAGTGCGGGTCGTAGAACTCCATCACCGAGGGCCGCTCCGGCACTTCGGCGCGGAGCGGCGCGATGACCTCGTCGATGACGTCGAAGACGACGGGCGCTGAACTACTCACCCCTGCATTGAACACCCGAGCACCGACAATTTCTCGAACTTGTGTTCGAGTGTCGCCAGTCTTGCGCCGAACGGTCGCCTCAGCGGTCAGCCAGCTCGGATCGTTGAACAATCCGCATGGCCGGCGCGAGAAAGTACACGCTCACCAGCAGCGATCCGACGACGGCGAACGTCCAGTGCAGCCCGATGCCCCCGATCAGCCCGCCCATGAGCACCGGCCCGGCCAGGAACCCGAGGTACCCGCACGCGGCGACGGCGGCGATCGCCCGCCCCGGCGCGTCCGGCTGCTTGCGCCCGGCCGCGCTCCACGCCAGCGGCACGATCCCGGACACGCCCAGCCCGATGACGGCGAACCCCGCGACCCCGGCCCCCGGCACCGGGACGGCCACCACCAGCAGGAAGCCCGCCACCGTCACCGCCGCCGCGCACCGGACGAAGGGCACGGCCCCGAAGCGCTCCACGAGCCGGTCGGCCACCGTCCGCACGCCGATCATCGTGATCGAGAACGCGAAGTACCCCAGTGACGCGAAGGCGGCCGACGCGACGGTGACCTCGCGCAGGTACACGGCGCTCCAGTCGTTCACCGTGCCCTCGGCCAGGAAACCGCAGAACGCGATCACCCCGAGCGGGATCAACGCCTTGCCCGGCAACGCGAACGCCGCCTCGCCCTGGCCGCGGTCCGCGCCCGGCAGGAACCTCGTCGACGCCCACAGCAGAGTCAGCAGCAGCACCGTGCCGGCCGCGGTGAAGTGCGCCTGGACCGGCACGTGCCACGTCTCCATCAGCGCCCCGACGCCGGAGCCCGCCAGCCCGCCGACGTTCCAGAACGCGTGGAAGCCCGCGAAAATCGGCCGCCCGTACGCCTCTTCGACGCGCGCGGCGTGGGCGTTCATGGACACGTCGAGCAGGCTGTTGCCCACTCCCAGCACCGCCAGTGCCGCCACGAACAGCGGGAAGCCCGGCGCGAACGCGGCCAGCGGCAGCCCGGCGCACAGCACCGCCCCGCCGAAAACGACCCCGCGCCGGCTGCCGATCTTCGTCAGCAGCGGCCCGGCCGCCACCAGCGCGACCACGGAGCCCGCCGCGAGGCCGAACAACCCGACGGCCAGTTCGCCGGCGCTCAGCCCCAGCTTCGCCTGCACCGCGGGCACACGCGCGGCCCACGTCGCGAATCCCGCGCCGCACACCGCGAAGACCACCGACACCCCGGCGCGCGCACGCCGTGCGGAAGCTTGTCCCCCAGTCAAGATCCTGCCCCCAGACAAAAACGGGGCCACCCGGGCGAACCCGGGTGGCCCCGACGGAACCGTCCTACTTGGCCTTGGCGGTACTCGCCTTCTTGGCGGGCGCCTTCTTGGCCGCAGTCGACTTGGTCGCGGCCGACTTGGTGGCCGCCGACTTCGTCGCTGTCGACTTGGCCGCCGCGGGCTTTCGCGCCGGCGCCTTACGCTTCGGTGCCGGACCCTTCGCCCGCTTCTCCGCCAGCAGCTCGGCGCCGCGTTCGGCCGTCAGCTCGTCGATGCTGTCGGTCTTCCGCAGCGTCGCGTTGTACTCGCCGTCGGTCACGTACGGGCCGAAACGGCCGTCCTTGACCACCATCGGCTTACCCGACACCGGGTCGTCGCCGAGTTCCTTCAGCGGCGGCTTCGCGGTGGCAGAACGGCCACGCTGCTTCGGCTCCGCGTAGATCTTCAGCGCCTCGTCCAGCGTGATCGAGAACAGCTGGTCCTCAGTGGACAGTGAACGCGAGTCCGTGCCCTTCTTCAGGTACGGCCCGTAACGCCCGTTCTGCGCGGTGATCTCGTCACCCGACTCCGGGTCCTTGCCCACCACGCGCGGCAGCGAAAGCAGCTTCAGCGCGTCTTCGAGGGTCATGGAGTCGATCGCCATCGACTTGAACAGCGAGCCCGTACGCGGCTTCGGCTGCTTCGCCTTGGCGGCCTTCTTCTGCGCAGGCGTCGCGTCTTCGGGCAACGGCTCGCCCTCGGGCAGCAGCTCGGTGACGTACGGGCCGAAGCGGCCTTCCTTCGCCACGATCTCGTGCCCGCTCACCGGGTCGGTGCCCAGCACCCGGCCCTCCTGCGGCGTCGCGAACAGCTTCTCCGCGATCTCCGGGGTCAGCTCGTCCGGCGGCTGGTCCTCGGGCAGGTTCGCGCGCTGCGACTGACCGTCCACCTCACGCTCGAGGTACGGCCCGTAGCGCCCGACGCGGACGACGACCTTGTGCCCGTCGGCGTCGTTGAACAGCGGGATCGAGTTGATCTCGCGCGCGTCGATGTCCTCGACGCTGCCGTCGACCAGCTTCTTCAGCCCGCCGAGCCGGCCGATCGAGCCGTCGACGCCCATGTCGCCGCCGAAGTAGAACTTCGACAGCCACTGCGCGCGCTGCTCGTCGCCGTTGGCGATGCGGTCGAGCTCGTCCTCCATGCCGGCGGTGAAGTCGTAGTCCACCAGCCGTTCGAAGTGCCGCTCCATCAGGCCGATCACGGCGAACGCGACCCAGGACGGGACCAGCGCGGAGCCCTTCTTCCACACGTAGCCGCGGTCCTGGATGGTCTTGACGATCGACGCGTACGTCGACGGCCGCCCGATGCCCAGCTCTTCCATCTTGCTGATCAGGCTGGGCTCGGAGTAGCGCGCCGGCGGCGAAGTGGTGTGCCCGTCGGCCGACAGGTCGGCCGCGCTCAGGCCCTGGTCCTTGACCAGCACCGGCAGGCGGCTCTGCTTGTCGTCGGCCTCGCCGCCGGTCTCGGTGTCGACCGCCTCGACGTAGGCCTTCAGGAAGCCCGCGAAGGTGATCGTGCGGCCGGAAGCGGCGAACGTGCACTCCTCGCCGGAGGTCGCGGTGCCCACGATGCGCACCGACATCGTGGTGCCCTTCGCGTCCGTCATCTGCGACGCGATCGTGCGCTGCCAGACCATCTCGTACAGCCGGAACTCGTCGGAGTCCAGCTCGCTCGCCACCTGGCCGGGGGTGCGGAAGACCTCGCCCGACGGCCGGATCGCCTCGTGGGCCTCCTGCGCGTTCTTGACCTTGCGCGTGTACTGGCGCGGCGAAGGCGAGACGTACTCCTTGCCGTACAACTGCGTCGCCTGGCTGCGCGCCGCCGAGATCGCCGTCTCCGACAGCGTCGTCGAGTCGGTACGCATATAGGTGATGTAACCGTTCTCGTACAGCTTCTGCGCGACCCGCATCGTGCGCTCGGACGTGAACCGCAGCTTGCGGCCCGCCTCCTGCTGCAGCGTCGAGGTCATGAACGGCGCGTACGGCTTCCGCGTGTACGGCTTCTCCTCGACGCTGGAGACCTTGAAGTCCCGCTTGCTCAGCGCCTGGGCCAGCGCCTGGGCGTCGGCCTCGGCCAGCACGCGGATGTCGGCGGACGAGCCCTTGAGCTGGCCGGTCGAGTCGAAGTCGCGGCCGGTCGCCAGGCGCGCGCCGTCGACGGCGACGAGCCGGGCCGGGAAGTTCCGCGGCGAAGCCTCCTCGCCGGCATCCATGGTCGCCGAGATGTCCCAGTACGAAGCCGAGGTGAAGCGCATCCGCTCACGCTCACGCTCCACCACGATCCGGGTCGCCACCGACTGCACGCGGCCCGCCGAGAGCTTCGGCATGACCTTCTTCCACAGCACCGGCGAGACCTCGTAGCCGTAGAGGCGGTCGAGGATCCGGCGGGTCTCCTGCGCGTCGACGAGGTCGGCGTCCAGTTCCCGGGTGGCACCGGCGGCCGCCAGGATCGCCTGCTCGGTGACCTCGTGGAACACCATGCGGCGGACCGGCACCTTGGGCTTGAGCGTCTCGAGGAGGTGCCACGCGATGGCCTCGCCCTCGCGGTCGGGGTCCGTCGCGAGGTAGAGCTCGTCGACGTCCTTCAGCAGCCCCTTCAGCTCGGTGACCTTGGACTTCTTGTCCGGGGTGACCACGTAGAGCGCCTTGAAGCCGTTGTCGACGTCGACGCCGAGCCGCGCCCACGCCTCGCCCTTGTACTGGGCCGGGACGTCGGCGGCACCACGGGGCAGGTCGCGGATGTGCCCGACGGACGACTCGACGACGTAGTCACTCCCCAGGTATGGGGCGATCTTCCGGGCCTTCGTGGGCGACTCGACGATCACCAGCCGCCGACGCCCGGCGGAGTCCGACCCGGTGCCGTTCTTCTTGGTCCGTGCTGCCACGCTGCCCTGCTCTCCGCTCATCTCGGCGCCGCCGCCTCGGTGGCGACGACACCATCCCTACCCCTCGACGAGGGGTACTGCGCCCGCGTCTCGACCTGTCAGTGTGCACGCTCGGAAGAGCGCCACCACGGCTAGGTCGCCTGACACGCCGTTCGGTCCCTGCTCACCGGATCGTCGCTGACCTCGGTGATGTTTCCTTTCCAGACCTAGCACGTGATGTCCGACACGTGCCGCGCAGGGTATCGCGTAAGCACCTGGATACCCTCCGTTCGACGGTGGTGGGCCCGAGGTCGACAACGCTTCACTTACTACCTCCTCGAGCCGAAAGGAACCACCATGACCCGACGTCTCCTCGGCGGTGTGCTTGCCGCGATGGCCGTCTTCGCCCTGGTCACCGCACCTGAGGCGAGTGCCGCGACCACCACGTTCTCCGGCACGGTGGCCCTGTCCAACTGCTCCGGCTCGGTGGTCAAACCGGCCGGCACACCCGACACCGCGCCCGCTCTGGTGATGTCGAACGGGCACTGCCTGGAGTCCGGCTTCCCGGATCCCGGCGAAGTCATCACCGGCCAGGCCTCCACCCGCACTTTCGACCTACTGTCCTCCGACGGCCAGAGCTCGCTGGGCACCCTCAAGGCGAAGAAGATCATCTACGCCACGATGACCGACACCGACGTGTCGCTCTACCAGCTGAGCACGACCTACGCCCAGATCAAGCAGCAGTACGGCGTCTCACCGCTCGAGCTGGTCACGACGCACCCGACCGCGAGCACGCACATCGACGTGGTCTCGGGTTACTGGAAGAAGATCTACTCCTGCTCGATCGACGGGTTCGTGCACGAGCTGCACGAGAACGGCTGGGTCTGGAAGGACTCCATCCGCTACACGCCGGAGTGCAAGACCATCGGCGGCACCTCGGGCTCGCCGATCGTCGAGACCGCGACCGGCAAGGTCATCGGCATCAACAACACGGCGAACGAGGACGGCGAAAGCTGCACGCTGAACAACCCGTGCGAGGTCGACGAGTCCGGCAACGTCACCGTGCACCCCGACACCAAGTACGGCGAGGAGACCTACGGTATTCCCGCCTGCCTGAGCCCGGCGAACGAAATCGCGCTCGACCAGGCCGGCTGCACCCTGCCCAAGCCCTAGCCGGCCACCCCCAGCAAGTACTGAAGGGGACTCTCGTCGCTCTGGTCGCGACGCGGGTCCCCTTCGGCGCGTCCAGCGGCCCGGCCCCGGCGGGAGCCCTCGCCGCGCCGGGCCCGGCGGAGGTCGCTTTCAGCGGGCCCGCGTGAGCCGTTCTGGCCACCCTCGGTGCCGCGATCGCCGCTGTCCTCGGTCCCGCGACCACTCGCGCCGTCGCCTCGTACCCGGTCACTCTCGCCCTGTGCATCCGCGACCCGCACGCCATGGCCACCCGCGTCGACGCCACGACGGCCTTCTCCGGCCCCGCTGTCCTTCTCTCCACTCCCCTGGTCGCCGTCCGCAGCCCCGTCGCGCACAGCGTCCTCAGCGCAGTCCTCCGACGTCCTGAGGCCGCTTTCCCGGTCGGGACTCAGGTCAGGTTTCAGGTCGCGGCTGAGGTCGGGCCACGCCGCCTCGGCCCCGTCGGGCGGCTCGCCGATCAGCTCGACCAGGCTGTCCAGCCGGCGGCGGCCGTTCACGCGGACCGCGGGTGCCTCCGCCTTCGGCCCGAGCAGCCGGGCGTGGACGCCCAGCGGGGCCAGCGCCGCGAGCAGGCCCTCGTGCATGTGCGGCGCCAGCGGGTCGACGCCCAGCAGGTAGCCCGACGGCCCCTGCCGTCCGCTCGCCAGCGCCCACATCCGCAGCATCGCGCCGCTCAGGCGGAAGCCGTCCGGGACCGCCTTGCCCGAATCGTCCTCCGCCGGGCCGGTGCGGCCCGCCCGCAGCCACCGCAGCGCCAGCGGCAGGAGGTCGACGCGGAAGGACGTGCGCACCTGCGGACTGCCGCATTCGGCCACGGCGACCTGCGCGTCCGCGCCCCGGCGACGGCACTCCCGCGCCAGCACACGGGCGCGCCACGGCTCCTCGACCACCACCGACAGCCGTGCCGCCGTGCGCCCGAAGCCGGTGATCTGCCCCTGGCAGCACAACAGCCCGGCCAGGTCCGGGAGCCCCGGGCCGCTGGCCTCGGCCGAGAACAGCGAGATCGTCCGATCCACGCCGATCATGATAGAACACAAGTTCGATTGGACGCGAGGGTCGCGTGGCGGTTTTTCGCCGGAAGAGTGACTTACTGGGGAGCCGGCGGCACGACGAGCTGCTGGCAGCCGGGCGCGCGTTTGCCCGCCGCGCTCAGCTCCGGCGTCGCGTCGAGGGCCTTGAGCAGGTCGAGCTGCCCGACTTCGTCGAGTGTGCTGCGGGCGTCGCCGAGCGCGGCCCTGGTCGCGGCCGTGTCCCGCGCCGAATCGATCCGCTGCCGCACGTCGTCGGCGCGCTGCCGTACAGAGGCGAAGTCGTGTAACAACTCCCCGCGCGCCTGCTCGTCCCCGGCGAGCGGCGGCGGGCCGAGCCGGTCGAGCCCGGCCACGGTCTCGTCGATCCCGCCGACCACGGACGTGAGCAGCCGGCTGGACGTCAGGGACGCCTGCTGCGGCGAGGTGGGGTCGATGGTCGGCAGGTTCGAGAGCGTTCGCACGAGGTGCGTCACCGCTCCGCAGTAGCCGTCGGCCCATCTGGCGGCCGGGTCGATCTGGCTCGAGGTGTCCGCCTGGCCGCCCTGGCGCGCCTGCGGAGACACCGGCGGCTGCTGCCCGCAGCCGGCGAGGCCGATCCCGATACCCGTTGCCAGCGCGGCAAGAACGGTCAACCGCGGCCGCACCCGCACACCTCCTGCCAGTCGAACTCCCGGTTCCCCCGACGGTACCGATCCGAGAATCATTCGCAAGTCTTCGACCACAGTTCGGGAAGAAGTTTCCAACCACGAAACCGGGCCCGGCACGCTGTGCGCGTACCGGGCCCGGGTGGATTCAGCCGTGACAGGTCAGGCTTTCGCCTCCGCCGGGGTGTCGGCGATCACCGTGCCGCGGCGCTTGGACACCACGATCGCGACGACGATCACCGCCACCGAGACCAGCGCGATCACGATGCGCCACGTGGTGTTGGCGCCACCGCCCAGCGTCAGGCTGACGACCGCGGGCGCGATCAGCACCGAGACCAGGTTCATCACCTTGATCAGCGGGTTGATGGCCGGGCCGGCGGTGTCCTTGAACGGGTCGCCGACGGTGTCACCGATGATGGTGGCCTCGTGCGCGGCCGAGCCCTTGCCGCCGTGGTTGCCGTCCTCGACGAGCTTCTTGGCGTTGTCCCAGGCACCACCGGAGTTGGCCAGGAAGATCGCCATCAGCGTGCCGGTCGCGATCGCGCCGGCCAGGTAGCCGGCGAGCGCGCCGGTGCCGAGGCCGAAGCCCACGGCGATCGGGGCGAACACCGCGAGCAGGCCCGGCGTGGCGAGCTCACGCAGCGAGTCGCGCGTGACGATGTCCACGACCTTGCCGTACTCCGGCCGCGTGGTGCCCTCCATGATGCCCGCGATCTCGCGGAACTGGCGGCGCACTTCCTGCACCACCGCGCCGGCCGCACGCGAAACCGCGTTGACGGCCAAGCCCGAGAACAGGAACACCACGGCCGCGCCGACGATGACGCCGACCAGCGTGGACGGGTTGACGATGTTCGCGACGAACTCGCCGGTACCGCCGACCGCCTTCGTGATCGCGTCCGAATAGGACCCGAACAGCGCTGTGGCCGCGAGGACCGCGGTGGCGATCGCGATGCCCTTGGTGATGGCCTTGGTGGTGTTGCCCACCGCGTCCAGCTCCGTGAGGATCTGCGCGGCCTTCTCGTCGACGTCGCCCGACATCTCGGCGATGCCCTGCGCGTTGTCGGAGACCGGGCCGAAGGTGTCCATCGCGACGATGACGCCGACGGTGGTCAGCAGGCCGGTGCCGGCGAGCGCGACGGCGAACAGCGCGATGCCGCCACCCAGCAGGTACGCGCCGAAGACCGCCGCGGCGATCACCAGAGCGGTGTACACAGCGGACTCGAAGCCGACCGAGATGCCGGACAGGATGACCGTGGCCGCACCGGTTTCCGACGTCTTGCCGACGTCCTGGACCGGCTTGTACTCGGTGCCGGTGTAGTAACCGGTGATCTTCAGGATGATCGCGGCGAGCACGATGCCGATGATCACGGCGACGGTGGCGATGACCGCGGGGTTGCCGGAGGTGCCGGCGAACTCGGGGCCGAAATCGGCGAAGCTGCCCGGCAGGTACACGAACGCGGCGATCGCCGACAGCACCGCGGAGATCACCGCGGAGATGTAGAACGAGCGGTTGATCGTGACCAGGCCGCCCTCACCGACGCGCGCCTTCGTGATGTAGATGCCGATCACCGCGGTGATCACGCCGATGGCGGGCACGATCAGCGGGAAGATCAGGCCGTGCGCCCCGAACGCGGAGCTGCCCAGGATCAGTGCGGCGACGAGCATCACGGCGTAGGACTCGAAGAGGTCCGCGGCCATGCCCGCGCAGTCACCGACGTTGTCGCCCACGTTGTCCGCGATGGTCGCGGCGTTACGCGGGTCGTCCTCCGGGATGCCCTGCTCCACCTTGCCGACCAGGTCCGCGCCGACGTCGGCGGCCTTCGTGAAGATACCGCCGCCGACACGCATGAACATGGCGATCAGCGCGGCACCGAAACCGAAGCCCTCCAACACCTTCGGGGCCTGGCCGGTGTAGACCAGCACGACGACCGCGGCACCGAAGAGGCCGAGGCCGACGGTGATCATGCCGACCACGCCGCCGGTGCGGAATGCCACGCGCATCGCGATCTCGCGCCCGCCTTCCTCACGCGACGCGGCCGCGACGCGCAGGTTCGCCTGCGTCGCCAGCCACATGCCGAGGTAGCCGATGGTGAACGAGAACACCGCGCCGACGAGGAAGAAGACGGAGCGCCCGATGCGCTCACTCCAGTCGTCGGCGGGGAGCGCGAACAGCAGCAGGAACACGATCACGCCGAAAACGACCAGCGTGTTTCGCTGCCGCTTGAGGTAAGCGGCCGCGCCTTCCTGCACTGCCTTGGCGATGTCCTGCATCTTGGCGGTGCCCTGGCCCGCGGCCAGCACCTCCTTGAGCAACACGTAACCGATGGCGAGTGCGGCAAGGGCGACCACGGCGACCACACCGACGATGGTGTAGCCACCCCCGGTGAGCGTGATGCCGCCCTCCGCGAGGAACTGCCGGGACATTCGTCCTCCTGGGAACGCCTTTGGCCAGCGCGGGCTCGTCGTCCCCGGCGTGCCTGCGCTGGCATTGGATCTGTACCGAGCGACACGCTAGCCGTGCGGCAATGCACGTCTCACATGACTCTCGCCACAGACGGTGTGGATTGCGGGAGTGTATTGGTAGTGCTCAGCGGCCCGGCAGGGCGTCCCGGGCACGGTACGTTCCGTGACCTTGTGTGATTGGTCACTGGATCGATCTCGCTTCCGCCGAACCGGTTCTGTCGGTGCCCTGTGCGAAGCTCTGCGCGTGGTGGGAGAACGAGGTCGGAGGCTGCTGAGCCGGGTCACGGCCGGGATCCCGGCGAGCGAGAACCCGGTGACGCACGTGGCCGAACTGCCGGCGCGCGCGGCGGTTTTCGCGCCGTGGCCGGAGTGGGCCGCGGATGAAGTCGTGTCCGCGTTCACGGCGGCCGGCATGACTGCGCCGTGGGCGCACCAGGCGGAGGCGGCCTCGCTGGTGCAAGCGGGCGAGCACGTGGTGGTGTCCACGGGCACGGCGTCCGGGAAGTCGCTGGCCTACCAGCTGCCGGTCCTGTCCGAGCTGGCCGCGGGCTCGGGCGCGACGGCGCTGTACCTCGCGCCCACCAAGGCACTCGGCGCCGACCAGCTGCGTTCGGTGTCCTCTTTGGACATACCCGGCGTGCGCGCGGCGTCGTTCGACGGCGACACCCCGATGGCCGAGCGCGACTGGGTCCGCGAGCACGCGAACTGGGTGTTCACCAACCCCGACATGCTGCACCGCGGCATCCTCTCCGCGCACGGCCGGTGGGCGCGGTTCTTCCGCCGGCTGTCGTATGTCGTGGTCGACGAATGCCACAGCTACCGCGGGGTGTTCGGCTCCCACGTCGCGCTGCTGCTCCGGCGGCTGCGGCGGGTGGCGGAGCACTACGGGGCCGATCCGGTGATCGTGGCGGCGTCCGCGACCACGGCGGATCCGGCGGCGTTCGCGTCGCGGCTCACGGGCGTCGGGTGTCAAGCGGTTACCGACGACGCGTCACCCCGGGGTGCACGCACGGTAGCGCTGTGGGAGCCGCCGCTGCTCGAGGAGCTGACCGGCGAAAATGGCGCGCCGGTGCGGCGCTCGGCCGGAGCGGAAGCGTCGCGGATCCTCACGGAGCTGGTCGTGGAGGGCGCGCGTTCGCTGGCGTTCGTCCGTTCCCGGCGCGGCGCGGAGCTCACGGCGCTGGGCGCGCGCCGTCTGTTGTCCGAAGTGGACCCGGCTTTGGCCGAGACCGTTGCGGCGTACCGGTCGGGCTTCCTGCCGGAGGAACGGCGCGCACTGGAGGCGGCGCTGTTGTCCGGACGGCTGCTCGGGGTGGCGACCACCAACGCACTGGAGCTGGGCGTCGACATCGCGGGCCTGGACGCCGTCGTGCTCGCCGGGTACCCGGGCACGCTGGCGTCGTTCTGGCAGCAGGCGGGGCGCGCGGGGCGTTCGGGGGACGAGGCGCTGGTGCTGTTCGTGGCCAGGGACGATCCGCTGGACACCTACCTGGTGCACCACCCGGCGGCGCTGCTGGACCGTCCGGTCGAGACGGCGGTGCTGGACCCGTCGAACCCGTACGTGCTGGGCCCGCAGCTGGCGTGTGCCGTCGCCGAACTGCCGCTGACCGAACCGGAGCTGGCGACCTTCGGCGGCGACGCGGCGCGCGCGGTGCTTGCGGACCTGGCGGAGGAGAAGCTGCTGCGCCGCCGTTCGAGCGGCTGGTACTGGACGTCCCGCGACCGCCCCCACGCCGAAGTCGGCATCCGCGGCTCCGGCGGCGACCAGATCGCGGTGGTGGAAGCGGACTCCGGCCGCATGCTCGGCACCGTCGACCCGGGCTCGGCGTGCTTCGCCGTCCACCCGGGCGCCGTCTACCTGCACCAGGGCTCGTCGTACGTCGTCGACGAGCTGGACCTGGAGACCGGGCTGGCGCTCGTGCACGCCGAGGACCCGGACTGGAACACCTCGCCCCGCGAGATCGTGGACATCTCCGTGCTGAGCACCCAGGAGCAGTGCACTCACGCCGGCGTCACGGTCTCGCTGGGCGAGGTGGCGGTGACGTCGCAGGTCGTGGGCTACCTCCGCCGCCGCCCGTCGGGCGAGGTGCTGGACCACACGCCCCTTGACCTACCGGAACAAAGCCTCCACACGAGGGCGGTCTGGTACACGGTGTCGAGCGACCTGCTGGGCCCGGCGGAGGCGACGGGCGCTCGCGGTGGTTGGAGCGGTCGAGGCGGTTGGGGCACCGGCGCGGCTTCGGCAAAGCCAGCGGTGACTGACGCTCGGCTTCCGGCGGGGACCGGAGAGACGAGGCCAACCGGGACAGACGCCAAGCCTCGGGTGGGGACCGGGGAGGCCATGGCGCCTGTTGCGACCGGGACCTCGCCGTCGGTGGAGACCAGCGCGGCGAGGTCGGTCACGGCAGTTGCCAGACCGCCGGTGGGGACCGAGGCGGCCATAGCTTCGGTCGCGGCCGAAGCCAAGCCTCCGGTGGGGACCGGGGAAGCCGTGCCTCGTATCGTGTCCGGGGCCGAGCCTCCGGTAGGGACCGGGGAAGCCGTGCCTCTTGTTGCGACCGGAGCCAAGCCTCCGGTGGAGACCGTGACTTCCGTTGCGGCTGAGGCCAAGCCACCGGCATGGACTGAAGAGACCGCGGCGCGCGTTGCAACCGGGGCGGAGCCGTCAGCGGGGACCGGGGAAGCCGCGACTCGTGTCGCGTCCGAGGCCAAGCCTCCAATGGGGACCGGGGAGACCGTGGCGCCCGTTGCAACCGGGGCGGAGCCGTCTGCGGGGACCGGGGAAGCCGCAACTCCCGTTGTGACTGGGGCCGAGTCATCGGTAGAGACCGGGGAGACCTCGGTGCCCGTTGCGGCCGGGGCCGAGCGTCTGGTTGGGACCGGGGAAGCCGCAACTCGTGTCGCGACCGGGACCAAGCCTCCGGTGGGGACCGGGGAAACTGTGGCGCCCGTTGCGGCTGGGGCCGAGCCGTCGGTGGGGACCGAAGTTGTGGCGCCAGTGGGGACCGGGGGCGCTGGCAAGGCACCGGGGGGTGCCGGGTTGATCCCGGCACGCGTCCCCGGTGCCCTGCATGCCGCCGAGCACGCGGCGATCGGCCTGCTACCGCTGTTCGCTACGTGCGACCGCTGGGACATCGGCGGGGTGTCTACCGCGTGGCACGAGGACACCGGGGAGGCAACGGTGTTCGTGCACGACGGGCATCCCGGGGGTGCGGGATTTGCCGACCGCGGTTATGCCGCGATTGTCCCGTGGCTGGCCGCTACGCGGGAGGCGATCGTCTCCTGCGAGTGCCCGACGGGCTGCCCGTCCTGCGTACAGTCGCCGAAGTGCGGGAACGGCAACGATCCGCTGGACAAGGCAGGGGCAGTGGCCGTACTGGATACCGTGCTCGGGGCGTTGCGTCAGCACGGGGACCAGTGTGGCCACGGTGGTGCGTGAAACTTCGGGTGGTGCGGGCTGTCCTGCCGGGTTGGGACCGGTCAGGCGGCCGAGGACTCCACGAGCAGGAGAGCCTGCTCGTCGGCCAGGGCGCGCACGAGGACGTCGTGAACCTCGTCAGCGTCCGGCAGCTGCCAGCCGCAGACCTCGGGCTTGACCCGCCAGTGCACAACACCGTGCTGGAACGGCGACGGCGGCAGCGGGATGTAGCTGCCGGCGCCGTGCCACTGCACAGTCGCGTGGTCGGCGAGCTCGGCCGGAATGCGGTCGGCCGCAGTGGTGAGGAACAGCCAGCGGCCGTTCGGCATCGCGACGATCGGGGCGGGGTGCCCGAGGGTGCGGAGCAGCCGGGCGGCGCGCTTGCCAAGCTCGTCGTCCACCTCGATGGCGTCCAGCACGGTGCCGGTGGCCACCAGGAGGCTGTGGGTGCGGTCGGAGAACCAGGTGGCGACCTCGTGGGCGTGCGTGCCGATCAGCTCGCGCCAGTTTTCACGCACGGGCGCCGGGCGCTGCCAGGTCAGGTCGTCCCCCTCACCGGTGATCGGCGCCGGGGTTGCCCCCGGGAGCACCGGCCAGCCGCGCCAAGCGAGGCCGATCGCCTCCGCTCGCAGTTCGATGCGGAAGGCGCTCCGCCAGCTGTCCGGCCAATTCGCGTCCAACATTGCTTTCCTGCCTTCAAGTTCGGTTCTCGCGCCGTCCGGGTCGGGGCCGTGGTGGCGCATGTCTCACTAAACGGCAACTTGCACATTGCGCGGAAGGGTCACGCGACAACCGGTGGTTACTGGGCGATGAACGCCAGGTAGTCCACCGCCCGGCCGATACCGGCAAGCCGATCACCGTCCGCCGACGACCGGCTCGGCCACCGCTCACCGGCCTCACCACCGGGTTCGACACTTTCGACCCCCACCGCTCACTGGTTGGCGCGCACGCGCCGTTCCTGGCTGTGACCTGGTGTTTCGACCGCTCGCCGTGCACCAGCGACCGCTGCTCGCGACCGTCCGCCGCTCGTCGCCGGCCTCCTTCCCACCACCCCCACGATGATCGACTCGACGTTCCACTCACCGGCGCAACCGGCCCCACCCCCACGACGACGAACGGCCGACGACGCACCGGCGACCGGCCGTGTCCGCGCGATCCGACCTGGTCAAGCCCGGTCTGCCGGTCCGATCCGCCGCACCCCGCGCAGCGCGGCCTGGGCCCGGCCGGCTGGGCGGCGGTCTGGACCTGACCGGACGGAAGGCCCGGTAGACCGGCTAGGTCGGCCTCGCCTGGTCTGACCTCGCCCGGTCTGGAATCGCCCTGGCGAGGAACGGTTCTGGGCAGGCGCCGCCTTGGTCGCGGGATAGTCCGCCCAGGTCGAGACGGCCCGCGGTCGACCGGTTCGACGAGTCGGCGCAGGATCAGGCCGGGTTGGCCGAGCCAGTCAGCTGGGCAGGCCAACGGGACCGGCCCGGGATGCCCCGCCGGCGGTAGCGGTCAGCTGGGCAGGCCAGCCCGGGCATGCCCCGTCGGCGGCGGCAGCCAACTGGGCAAGCCAGCAGGACCGGCCCAGGCACGCCCCGTCGGCGATGGCGTGCGCCGTCGGTGGTAGCAGCCGACTGGGCAAGCCGACAGGACCGGCATGGGCATCCACCGTCGGCGATGGCAATCAACTAGGCAGGCCAGGACCGGCGCGAGCAAGCGCTGTCGGCGGTAGCAATCAACTGGACAAGCCGACAGACCCGGCGCGGGCATCCGCCGTCGGCCGGGCCAGTCAACTGGGTAGGCCAACAGGACTGGCACGGGTATCCGCCGTCGGCGGTAGCAGTCAGCTGGGCAAGCCGACCGGCCCGGCGCGGGCGTGCGCCGTCGGCGGTGGCAGGCCGGGGACGGGTGTGCGGGTGGCGCGGACTTCGACCAGGGCGTCGCGCTTGTCCCAGTGGCAGTCGGTGACCTCGGCGCCCTGGTGGTCAGCCACCTCCCGGGCACGGTCGCAGGCTTTGGCGGGACCGTCGGCGGCGTGGGCCGCGGCGGCGAGCGCACCGAGGTCCGCCACCGCCTCGACGCGATGCCGCGCGGCGACGGCCGCGCCCAGCCAGCAAGCGGCGGCCCCTAGCCAAACGAGCGCAGCGACCGCGATCGCCGTCCAGACGGTCGCCACCCCTTCGTCTGCCCGACGCATCGGCTGGCCCATCTCGCAGCTTCGGCTCATCAACCGGTCCATCCCCTTTGTCTGGCGCAGCGGGCGGTGTCGCCGGGCGGCAGGCGGCGCCGGTTTGTTGCTCGGTGGTTCGTGCGATCTGCGTGATTTCTCAGGCGCCTCAAGCAACATCGCATCGCCGACTGGTGAGGTGACAGGCATCCCTTCGGAGGACAGGGCTGGGCGCAGGGTCGTTCCGGTCTGCCGGGACATCAGGTGGGTCCGCCTTGCCCGGCAAGCTCGTCGCTCGGCTGTGTCGCGGGCGCGTCGCTCGGCTGCACTATGGGTGAAAGCGGGGGCGTTGGCACCGGTTGATCGGCGGGGTCGGTGCCCGGCTCCGCGATGGCGAAGGCCGTGCCACCGAGATGGATGCCCGGAAGGAAACCGGTGAGGGCGTCGGTGGTGACTTCGGCCGTGATGCCGTCGCCGGAACGGCGGAGTTCCAGCTTCGCGCCGCGCGGGGCGATCGACTGCACCACGGCTTCGGCGGCGCCCGGCTGGCCGGCGGCGCTCAGCCGGGCGGCCTCGCGGGCAGCGTCGAGACAGCGGATGTGCCCGCTCAGCGCGCCGATGCCCGCCATCAGCATCGCCAGCACGGCCGTGAGCGCCCCCAACGAAATGGCAGCTTCGACCGTGACGAAACCGCCGTCCCGGCGACGGCCGGGCATCAGGTGGCCACCGTCAGGGCCCGCTGGATCAGGCCCGACAATGCGGTCGAGATCGAGTCCCCGGTCAGCAGTGCGTAGAGGGCGAGGGCGAACGCCGCGGCCGCTACCGTGCCGATGGCGTACTCGGCCGTGGTCGTCCCCTCGTCTCCGCGGAGGAGGTGCATCGTCGTGGTTCCTTTCTGTCCATTGTGGATTTCTCATAACAGGCCGCCGATCCGCTCGGCCAGGCCGAGCACCACGGGCAGCACGCCGAGGCAGAAGAACGCGGGCAGGAAGCAGAGGCCGACGGGCAGTGCCAGCGCGACCCCCGCCCGTTCCGCGCGTTCCTCGGCCTCGACACCGAGACCGTCGCGCAGGCGACGGGCAAGTTCGTCCGCAGTCGTGGCGAGGGTGGTGCCCGCCCGTGCGGTGCGGGTCGCGGCGACGGCCAGTTCGTCCAACCCGGGACGCGCGCGCGTCGGCGCCCAGGCTTGCGCTGGTTCGGCGCCAAGCGCGAGCAGGCTCGCAGTGGAGTGGAGCGCCTTCGCCGTCTCGGGCGGCGCGCCCCGGCCGACCGCTTCGAGGGCGACGGGTACGGGCAAGCCGGTGCGCAGGCAGGCGGCGAGGACGTCGAGCGTCGCCGCGGACCGGAGCCGTTCGCTGATGTCGGCGTCGGGATCCTTGCGGCGGCGGGAACGGCGCAACGCCCACCAGCCGCCGAAGCCGACGATCACACCGGCCGGCACACCCGCGACGACCAGCGCGGAGACGCCCGCGACCACGGCAGTCGCGAGGTGCATGACGGGCGGGCTGGGCAACCGCAGTTTCACCGCGGCCAGCGGGGCCAGGTGACGCGGGCGGGCCGCGCTCGGCCAGATCACGAGCGCGACGGCGGCGAGCATCATTGCCGCTCCGGTGGACCAGGTCATTTCGGCACCGCCTCTGGGCCTGTGGCGGAGATGCCTAGCGCGTCGGCACCTTGCTGTTGCGTGGAGTGGGCCGCGTGGGCGGCGACTTGTCGGTGAGCCCGGGTGGTTGGCATCGGGGCGGCTCGTTGCGCAGGAGCGGCCGACACGAAGGCGCGTCGGGTGCGGTTGTCTAGTCCGACGGTGGCTCGACGGTGCAGTGGGCCGTTCGTCGCGGCGGTGGCTCCGTGGCGGGACGGGCTGTGCGCCGCGGTGATGTCTCCATCGGTTGTGAGGACAGCGGTGTGCGCGGGCGCGGCGGCACGGGGTGACCTGGCCGGGGCGGTCATCGCGGAGCCGTTCGGGTGGTGAGGGTGCGGGACCAAGCCGTGCCAGCCCACAGGAGGGCCGCGCCGGTGATCAGCAATGCCTGGCCCAGGAGAGTGCGGGTCAGGACCCTCAGTGGGTCGGCGCCGATTGCCTGGCCCAGGAGCAAGCACAGCGGCGGCAGGCCGGTGAGCACGGTGGCACTCATGCGCGGGCCAGCCATTTTCGCGTGCAGGCGGCGGGCGAAAGTCGTTGTCGCGTCTACGTCTCGGCGGGTGGCGTCCAGGATGTCGGCCATCGGGAGGCCGTGGCGGCGGGCGAGGGTCCAGGCCGTGGCCAGCTCTGGGAGCACCGTCGACTCGAGGGCGCCGTCGAGGCGGGCGGCGGTCGTGAGGTTGCGCAGTTCGCCGGACAGCTCGGGGACGGCGTCGGCCGCCGCTTCGGCCGCGTGGATGGGGTGGGCGCCGGCGCGTAGCTCCGCGACCATCGTGCGGAGGACAGTCGACGTTCGCTGCGCGTGGGCCAGTTCGTGGGCTGTTTCCCTTCTGCTGCACCATTCTTGGCGGAACGCGATGGTGACCAGAACCGTGGCGACGGCACCGCCCAGGCCGATGAGAGGGAGAGCGACGAGCGTCGGCAACAGCCAACGCCAGCGACGAGCCAACGCCGGCAGCGCACGCGCGTTGAGGCGGAACCGGGACGGCGGTTGCAAGCGGCTCGGGACCTCAGGCCAGCAGAGCAGCCCGACGCCGAAACAGAGCAGAGGCCATGCGGTGATCACGGCGTCTCCTCTTGGAAGAGGGCACGGTCGAGCGTCCAGCGGCCGGCGCGCCAGACCGGAACGACCTGGACCTCGCCGTCGATGGGGCGGAGGACGGCCACCTCGGCCAGCTTGCGGCGTCCACCGGGGGCGCGGCGCATGTGCAGGACGACGCGGACGGCGGCGGCGAGCTGGCTGTGCAGCGCCGCGCGGCCCAGCCCACCGAGCGCGGCCAGCGCTTCGAGGCGGGCAGGGACCTCGGCCGGTGAATTGGCGTGGAGGGTGCAAGCGCCGCCTTCGTGGCCGGTGTTGAGCGCGTTCAGGAGCGAACAGACCTCCGCGCCGCGGACCTCGCCGACGACCAGGCGGTCCGGGCGCATACGCAGCGCCTGGCGGACCAGCTCGGGCAGCTCGACGGCTCCGGCACCCTCCACATTGGCCGGTCGGGCGACCAGGCTGACGAACTGCGGGTGCCCCGGGCGCAGCTCGCCCGCGTCCTCAACGCAGACGATGCGCTCCGACGGGGACACCGCGCCCAGGAGCGCGCCGAGGAGGGTCGTCTTGCCGGCGCCGGTACCGCCCGTGACGAGGAAGGCCAGCCGTCGCGAAAGGACGGAGCGCAGGATGCGGGCGCCGGACGCGTCGAACACACCGAGAGCGCGGAGAGAATCGAGGTCATGCGTCGCGGGGCGGAGGACGCGCAGGGAGAGGCAAGTGCCGTTCGCGGCGATCGGGGGTAGGACGGCGTGGACGCGGATGCGGCCGCCGGGGCCGGGGAGCCAGCCGTCCACGTACGGCTGGGCGTCGTCGAGTCTGCGGCCCGCGGCGAGCGCGAGCCGCTGCGCGAGACGGCGGACAGCCTCCTCGTCGGCGAAACGGACTGCCGTGCGAGTGAGGCCTTCGGGGCCGTCGGACCAGACCTGGTCGGGCGCGGTGACGAGGACATCGGTGACGGTCGGGTCCTCGAGCAGCGGTGCGAGCGGGCCCGCGCCGACGAATTCGTCGCGGGCCTGGCGAACGGCGTCCAGGACGGCGTCGTGGCTGAGCGCGCCGCCGGCCTCCGCTCGCACCGCCTCGGCGACGGCCACCGGATCGGCCGGACGGCTCTCCCCCGCCAGCCGATGGCGGACCCGCTCGACGAAGTCCGTGGTCATGCGACGGCCGCGAATCGGTGGCGGGCGGCGGTGGGGCCGAGGTTCGGGTGGGTGGTGGCCGGCGCCGCGGGACTGTCGCAAGTGGACGACGGGTGGCGGTAGTCCGGTGCGTTCCGGAGAGGGGGAACGGGGGCGGGTGAGGACATCGACGGGCTCCGGAGGTCAGGGGGTGACTGCGGGGTGGGGGCGGCGCCAGGCCGAGTGGCTGGGGCGCGGGCGGGTCGGCGGAGTGGGCGGGGTTGGCGGCATGGGCGGAGTTAGTGGCAATGGGCGGGGTTAGTGGCGTGGGCGAGGTTGGCGGTATTGGTGGGGTTAGTGGCGTGGGCGGGCGAGTGGCGTGGGCGGACGGACTGGCGGACATGGGCGAGCGAGTGGCCTGGGCGGACGGACTGGCGGACGTGGGCGTACGGACGGGCCGTGGGCGGGTGAGTGGCGGGGCTGGACGGAGGCTCGATGGCCGATCCGCGTCCGGCGTTCATGCGGCGGCATAACCCGGTGGAGCGGGAGCGGCGTGGTCCTGGGCGGAGGCGAGGATCGCGCGGGCCGTGGTGGTCAGGGGGCCTCGAGGGTGGAGGGTGAACTCACCGCTTTCCAGGGACTCGGCCAGGCGGCGTTCGGGTGGGAGGGTGGCCAGCAGGGGCGGGCCGAGGAGGGCGGCGGTGCTCGACGGGGATGCGCCGGTGATCGAGCGTCCACTTGCGACCACCGACAGGCGATCGGAGTGGGCGGAGAGGCGGCGGAGGACCTGCTTCGCCGCCATGCAGGCGCGGAACTCCTGCGGGACGATCAGCACGACCAGGTCTGCGACGGCGCTTACGGCCAGTGCGCCGTCGTCCAGGGAGCGGGACAGGTCGCAGACCACGGTCCGCCCCGCGCGCCGGCCGGCGGTCACGACGGCGGACAAGGCGTCCGGTGTGGGGCCCGGGCCCTCGCGGCCGCAGGACAGCACCGGAAGCGCATCGCGGGACGGCAGGGCCTCGACGAGCCTTGGGATCGAGACGCGGCCTGACAAGCGCACCTCGGGCCAGCGGAGGCCCTCCTCCTTCTCCAGGCCAAGCAGCAAGTCCACGCCACCGCCGAGGGGGTCGCAGTCGACCAGGAGGGCCGGCGACGAGCGGGCGGCCTCGAGTGCGACGGCGGCAGCCAGCACCGAGGCGCCCGCGCCGCCGCGACCGCCGACCACGGCGATCACCGGGCCCGGCGGGCCGGCCGGGCCGTCGACCACGTCGGCGAAGGCGACGATCAGGTCCGCCTCGTCGTCGGGCAGGCAGAGGACCTGGTCGGCGCCGACGGCGAACGCGCGGCGCCACGTCTCCTCACCCGGCGTGCCCTTGCACACCAGCAGCACGCCGGCCCGGCGGGGCAGGCCGACGCGGACGGCCGCGGCCTCCTCGTCCAGCACCACGAGTGGCGCGCGAGTCCAGCGGCCGCGGGCCGCCAGCAGGTCGGGCTCGCGGTCGAGCTCGCAGCCCGCGACCGCGGCCACACGCAGGATCTCGTCGAGCACCGTCTCATCAGTGGCGACGACGAGCGGACGTTCCGTGGCCATGGTCCCTCCCCGGGAGTAGTGGGCCGGACCACCACCGTCGCCGGACGGACGGACCCGCCGCAATGCCCTCCGGCCCGGCCTGTGGACAACCGGGGTCCTGTGGACAACCCACGCGGCCAAATCGATCCAGAACGCCGAACTGTCGGGGGAATGCGGCAGAATTCGCCCGGGGGGCGCGGTAATTCCGGTGTGGACACGGCGGTGGCGGAAAACGTCCCGGGCTTCCGCTGATACAGCGGAAAAATCACATGGACGCTGGAAAGTGGCCTCGGGGGAGCCTGAAATGACCGCTGGGAGCGGAAACCGGAGGCCGAAACCCGGGGAGGGCGGAAACTCAGGCAGGGCCGAGTCGGGGCGGAAACCCGGGCAGGGCAGTTAATTTCGGCAAGGCGGAAACCGGGGGCAGGGCGGAACTCGGGGCCGGAAACCGATGCAGGGCAATGGCCGAGGCCAGGCAAGGCAATGACGGGGCCAGGCGATGACCAGTGCAGGGTAGGGCAATGGCCGGAGCCGAGCAATGGGCTGGGCAGGGCTGGGCAATGACTGGGGGCAGGGCAATGACCTGGGCTGGGCAACGACCCCGACTTGACCGGGCGGGCGACGGAGCCGGGCAACGACGCGGGCTGGGCAGGCAGAAACCGGGGCCAAAGGACACTGACGGGGCGGTAGCCAAGGCCGGTGAACGCAGGCGACGAAGCAAACAAGGCTGGGCAAGACAGGAAACTTGGCTGGGTGAGGCCGAAACCGGGGCTAAGAGCGCTGGCGGGACAGCGGTCCGGGCACGCCAACCCAAGCAGGACAGCACCCCGAGCACACTAACCGGAGCAGGGCGGCGATCCGGTCGCGTGTCAACCCGAGCAGGGCAGCAACCCGGCCGTGCCAACCAGGCACGCTAACCCAGTCGAGGCAGAAACCAGGCCGGGTCGAAACCGAGTCGAAAAGCCAGGCAGGACGAAAAACCAGCGTGAGCGGAACCGGGAGAACGGAAACCGGAGCGGAATAGAGGGCGGCCCTCGCCAGGGGGGAGGGACGAGGGCCGCCAGGGGTTCAGCCCCGGGGGGTCGGACTGAACCTGGCCCGGTTCAGCACCGGGCTCCTCCACTGTAGCTCTGCCGGGCACTGGTTGGCCTGCCAGGCGACACCTACGATTCGGTAACGGCATCCGAAGCCGGAAGTACTGTCCTGTCATGGATTTTCGCACCGGGCAGGCGCGCCGGTGTTCGATCAACGCGAGATCCTGTCGGTCCGTTCTCCTATCCTGATCACGTGGCCGAACCCAGCAGCGCCCCACCGCGCGAATCCAGCCCCCAAGAACCCCCGCGCGCCGTCGCGGCGTTCTTCGATCTCGACAAGACGATCATCGCTTCTTCCAGCGCGCTGGCGTTCAGCAAACCATTACTCAGAGAAGGGCTCATCAACCGTCGCGCCGCATTGCGGAGCGCGTACGCGCAACTCGTCTTCTCGCTCGCGGGCGCCGACGCGGACAAGACCGAGCGGATGCGCGCCGAGGTCTCCGCGCTCTGCGCGGGGTGGGACGTCGCCCAGGTTTCCGCGATCGTGCGGGAGACGCTGCACGACGTCGTCGACCCGCTGGTGTACGTCGAGGCCGCCGAGCTCATCGGGCGCCACCTCGCCGACGGTCATGACGTGGTGGTCCTGTCGGCCACCGGTGAGGAGGTGGCGGCGCCCGTCGCGGCAATGCTCGGCGCCACGCGCTGCGTCGCCACGCGTATGCAGATCGCCGACGGGCGATACACCGGGCAAGTCGACTTCTACTGCTACGGCGACAACAAAGCCCTCGCCGCGAAGCAGCAAGCCGCGACGTACGGGTACGACCTCGCCGAGTGCTACGCCTACACCGACTCGAGCACCGACGTCCCGCTGCTGGAGGTCGTCGGGCACCCGCACGCGGTGAACCCCGACAAGCTGCTGCGCCGGGAGGCCGGCGAGCGCGGCTGGCCGATCCTCGCGTTCGAGCGCCCGATGTCGCTGCGCAGCCGGATCCCGGCGCGCTCGGCCGGAATGGTGGCCCTCGGCGTGGGCGCCGTCGCGGCCGGCGCGACCTGGTACAGCCTGAGCCGTCGCCGCCGGTCCCGGGGCCCGCAGGCGTGAGCACCCGCTCGGCGGTACCGGACGGTAGTTTTCCTTGTGCAGCCAACGATTATCCGTCGCGCAGGGTGCCCGTGTCACTAGATCGAGCCTCTGTACCGGTGCACCCGTACGCGCACTTGAAGTGACCGGGCTCACGGCGTAGAAAGAAGGTGCGGACGTTGAGCCGGCCAGGACAGAGGTAGAAGAGAAGCCTCGGTCACCCCGGTCAACCTCCGTGCGCGGACTCCGGGTACCCACGCGCAGCACGCCGCGGGAGGCTCGTCGTCTAGGGACTGCGTACCGGGACGCCGGACGCCGAGTCCATGAAGGTACGACCAGAGTTGCACGCTTGGTCGCCCGAGATGTTCCGCGCTTGCAGGCGGCGCCCGTTGGCCATCGGCCGACGGGCGCCGCCAGTGTTTCCGGGTAAAACCGTGCCTCCGGGTAGAGCCGCCGACGTTTCCGGCAACGCCGCCGGTCGCTCCGGGAAGGGGTCCGCCAAAGCCGCTGAGGTCGCCGCAGTGACCCGGGAAAGGTTTCCAGCCAAGCTGCTGGCGCCAGGGAGCCTGCAGCCAAGCCGCCGGGGCCTGGGGAGTTCCAACCAAGCCGCCAGGGCCCGGGAACGGCATCCAGCCAGAGCTGCGACGTTGCCCGGCACCTCGGGAGAGGTTTCCAGCCAAGCCGCCAAGGCCCGGAAGTGTTCCGGCCAGAGCCGCCGACGTCACCTCAGCACCTCGGGAAAGATTCCAGCCGAGCTGCCAGGGCTCGGGAAGCCTGCAGCCAAGCCGCCGGGGCCTGGGCAGTTTCCAGCCAAGCCGCCACGGCCCGGGAAAGGCTTCCGGCCAAAGCCGCGACGTCGCTCCCAGTGACCCTGGGAAGGTTTCTGGCAAGCGCCCAGCGCCGCCAGTACCGCCGGCGGCCCAGCGAAGCCGGAAAGATCCCCTGATCAGCGCGGTAGTTCCTGCGCTCGGCCGATGGACAACGCCGAATCCGGTGAGTAGCTTCCCGATACCGGCGCCTCCGAGTGGACTTCTGACCACCCTGGGCGCACGACACTGGGAGGCCCCATCGTGACGACCCGACTCGCGCGCTCGCGCCCGCGGAGGATCTATGCGCTCGCCGTACCCCTCGCCGGCCTGCTCGCGCTCGGCGGTGTCGGCGCCGCGTCCGGCACGACCCCCGCGCGGCAGCAGCCGATGAGCGCCGACGCCCAGCTCGACGCCGCCGCGAACCAGGCTCTGCGGGGGCTGAGCCTCGAGGAGAAGGTCGGCCAGCTGTTCGTCACCTGGGTCAACGGCAAGTCCGCCGACGAGGTCAACCCCAAGAACCAGGCTGACTTCGGCGTCGACACAGCCGCGCAGGCGGTCGCGAAGTACCACCTCGGCGGGGTCATCTACTTCAACAACGACAGCCGCGACAACTTCGACAGCCCCACGCAGGTCGCGAAGCTCTCCAACGGACTCCAGCAGGCCGCCGTGACCAGCGGCGCGCACATCCCGCTGCAGATCGGCACCGACCAGGAGGGCGGCACCGTCACCCGGATGGGCGCGCCGGCCACCGAGTTCCCCAACTCGATGGCGATCGCCGCCGGGCGCAGCACCGACAGCGCGAACCAGGCCGCCACGATCATCGGGCACGAGCTGCGCGCGGTCGGCATCAACCAGGACTTCGCGCCCGACTCCGACGTCAACTCCAATCCGGCCAACCCGGTGATCGGCGTCCGCTCGTTCGCCGGGCAGCCGGGCCTGGCGAGCCAGTTCGTGACCGCCGAGGTGAAGGGCTACCAGGAGTCGGGCCTACCGTCGGCCACCGTGTCGTCCACCGCGAAGCACTTCCCCGGCCACGGCGACGCCGCCACCGACAGCCACACCGGCCTGCCGCGCATCGACCGCACCGAGGAGCAGTGGCGCGCGATCGACGTGCCGCCGTTCAAGGCCGCCATCGCCGCGGGCATCGACTCGATCATGAGCGCGCACATCCAGTTCCCGAGCCTCGACCCGTCCGGCGAGCCCGCGACGCTGTCGAAGCCGATCATCACCGGGAAGCTCCGGAACGAGCTGGGCTACAACGGCGTGGTCATCACCGACTCGCTGGAGATGCAGGGCGTCCGCGAGCTGCACAGCGACGCCGAGATCCCCGTCCTCGCGCTGAAGGCGGGCATCGACCAGCTGCTGATGCCGGTGCACCTGGACGTCGCGATCAACGCCGTGCTGGCCGCCGTGAAGTCCGGTGACCTGCCGATGCAGCGGATCGACCAGAGCGTGCTGCGCGTGCTCAAGCTGAAGCTCAAGCGCGGGATCCTCTACGCGCCGTTCACCAACCCGGCGCAGGTCCCGCGGAAGGTCGGCACGCCCGCCCACCTGGCCACCGCGCAGGGCATCGCGGACCGCTCCGTCACCGCGATCGCCAACGACGCCGGCGTGCTGCCGCTCAAGCAGAAGCCCGCGACCGCGCTCGTCACCGGCTGGGGCGTCGCCAGCACGCAGACGCTCGCCGACAAGCTGACCGCGCACGGCACCAAGGCCTCGGTGCTGCAGACCGGCCAGACGCCGTCCGACGACCTCGTCACCCAGGCCGCCACGGCCGCGAAGAGCGCCGACCTGGTTGTGGTGCTGACCAACAACCTCGGCGGTTTTCCCTTGCAGAACAAGCTGTTGCAGGCGCTGATGGACACCGGCAAGCCCGTGGTCGCGGTCGCCGCGCAGATCCCGTACGACGCCGGTTACGCCAACCCGGTGCCGACCTGGCTCGCCACCTACGGCTACATCGGGCCGTCACTGGAGGCGCTCGCCAAGGTGGTCCTCGGCGAGACGAAGCCGACCGGGAAGCTGCCCGTGGACGTCCCGGCGGGCGCCGACGTGCAGACCGTCAAGTACCCCTTCGGACACGGGCTGACCTGGTGACCATCAACCGCAGGCGCTTCCTGGCCGTCCCGGCGCTCGCCGTGCCCGTCCTCGCGGGCGGATCGGCCGTCGCCCAAGCGCAACCGCAGGCACAGGCACAGGCACAGGACGCACGTGTCCTCACCGGCGCCGAGCAGCTCGCCGCGCAAGGCTGGCGACCACTCGCCGGACGCAAGCTCGGCGTGCTGTCCAACCCGACCGGCGTGCTGGCGAACGGCGACCACATCGTCGACTCGATGGTCGCCGCGGGCGTGCGTCCCGTGGCGGCCTTCGGGCCCGAGCACGGCTTCCGCGGCAGCGCGCAGGCCGGCGGCTCCGAAGGCGACTACACCGACCCGCGTACGGGCATCCCGGTGTACGACGCGTACGGCGCCAACCCCGCGAAGCTCGCGACGCTGTTCACCAAGGCCGGGCTCGACACCGTCGTCTTCGACATCGCCGACGTCGGCGCGCGCTTCTACACCTATATCTGGTCGCTCTACACCGCCATGGTCGCGGCGGCGAAGGTCGGCGCGGCCTTTGTCGTGCTGGACCGGCCGAACCCGATCGGCGGACGGCTGGCCGGCCCGGTGCTCGACCCGAAGTTCGCCTCCGGCGTCGGCCTCAAGCCGATCGCGCAGCAGCACGGGATGACTGTCGGCGAGCTGGCCCGCTTCTTCGCCGCCGAGTTCCTGCCCAGCGAGGGCGTCCGGCTCGACCACCTCGAAATCGTCCAGGTGCGCGGGTGGCGACGCGAGACGTTCTTCGCCGGCACGGGCCAGCGCTGGGTCATGCCGAGCCCGAACATGCCGACGCCGGACACCGCGCTCGTCTACCCCGGCACCGGGATGTTCGAAGGCACGCTGTTCACCGAGGGCCGCGGCACCACGCGCCCGTTCGAGATCGTCGGCGCCCCCGGCCTCGACTGGCGCTGGCGCGACACGCTCGAACAGCAGCACCTGCCCGGCGCCGCCTTCCGCGAGACCTACTTCGTGCCCACGTTCGGCAAGTTCGTGAACGAGACCTGCGGCGGCGTCCAGCTCACGGTCACCGACCCGCGGTCGTTCGACGCGATCCGCACCGCCGTGACGATGTTCGTCACGGCCAAGCAGGTCGCGCCGAAGCAGTTCGGCTGGCGGCCCGACCTCGCCATCGACAAGCTGTCCGGCTCCGACCGGCTGCGGACCATGGTCGACGCCGGCGCGGGCGTCGAGGAGATCACCGGCGCCTGGCGCGCCGAGCTGGCCGAGTTCGACCGGACCCGCCGTCGCTACCTGATCTACCGCTGAGGAGACCGCCATGCGTGCTAGGAAAGTGCTCGTCGCGACCCTCGGCGCCCTGGTCGCCGCCGCCACGCTGACCAGCGCAGGAGCCGCCGCCATCACCACCACCGATCGCCACGACCCGCTGGCCGGCCGCTTCGACCGGCCGAGGCAGGGGTTCGCCGCGCCCACCACGACGCTGCGCGAGGGACGGCCGTCCGACGTCGGCCTCACCGACCAGCCGATCCGCGACGCCGAGCAGTTCCTGTCGGACTGGACCAAGCCGGACGCGAGCGGGCACCCGCACTTCTCCGGCGCCGTCGGCCTGCTCGCGCACGACGGCGTGGTCGTGGACCGGTACGCCGTCGGCGGGGCCCTGCGCTACGCCGACGTGAACGGCACCGAACTGCCGCCGGACCAGCAGGTCCCGATGCGCGACAACACGATCTTCGACATGGCGTCGATCTCGAAGCTGTTCACCTCGATTGCCGCGCTGCAGCTGATCGAGCAGGGCAAGGTGGACGTCAACGCGCCGGTCGCGCGCTACCTGCCGGAGTTCGCGGTGAACGGCAAGGGGACGGTGACCGTCGAACAGCTGCTGACGCACACGTCCGGCTTCGACGCCGACCCCGTGCCGTCGCTGTGGCAGGGCTACCCCGACATCCCGTCGCGCCGCAAGGCCGTGCTGGACAGCCCGCTGAAGAACGCGCCGGGCACCACCTACCTCTACTCCGACCTGAACATGCTCAACCTCGGCTTCCTGGTCGAGAAGCTCACCGGCGAAACGCTGGACAAGGTGGTCCACGACCGGATCACGGCGCCGCTGGGCATGGTCGACACGGGGTACAACCCGCCCGCGTCGAAGCTGGACCGGATCGCCGCCACCGAGTACGAGTCGAACCCGCCGCGCGGCCTGGTTCGCGGCCAGGTGCACGACGAGAACGCGTGGTCGCTCGGCGGCGTCGCCGGCCACGCGGGCGTGTTCTCCACGGCGAGCGACATGGCCGTGCTCAGCCAGGCCGTCCTCAACGGCGGCGCCTACCGCGGCCACCGCATCCTCCGGCCGGACACGGTCGAGAAGATGCTGACGAACTACAACCAGAAGTTCCCCGACGACTCCCACGGCCTCGGCTTCGAGCTGGACCAGCCCTGGTACATGGGCGCGCTCTCCTCGCCGGTCACCGCGGGCCACACCGGCTTCACCGGGACGACGCTCGTGATCGACCCCGAGTCCCGCTCGTTCGCGCTGCTGCTCACCAACCGCGTGCACCCGACGCGCAACTGGGGCTCCATCAACACCGCGCGCCAGGTCTGGGCGACGTCGCTGGCGAAGGCCATGGCCGTGAAACCCGTCGAAGGCCGCGACGCGTGGTACGCGGGCCTCGGCAACAGCAGCACGGCAACGCTCAGTACACAGCCTCTGACGCCGCGAGCCGGCGGGCCGCTACATGTGTCCTTCTCTGCCTTCGTGGACACCGAGGGGCCCAGTGATCCATTACAGCTGGAATCGACCACCGACGGGGTTACCTGGCAACCAGTCAAGCTCCGGGCCACCGGGCCGGGCGCACCGGACGGCGATGTGACATCGCTCTCCGGACACGGGCACCGCGCCTGGTGGCGAGTCACGGCGGACGTGCCGGCGACGGGCGTTACAACTCTGCGCTGGCGTTACAGCACCGATCCGAACTACACCGGCCGAGGAGTTTCGCTCGACGGTGTGAAAGTCACCGAACGCGGCCGGACGGTACTGGATGGTGAGCGGAATCCGTCGGCGCTGACCGCTTCCGGCTGGGTTTTGACCGGTCGGTGACCGGCCGGTCACCAGGAGCCCACCACCGCGGCCCGCTCAGCGGGGCGCCCACCCTGATGCAGCGACACTAAGTTGCCAAGTCGTTAGCTTGACCTCGTTAACAACCTCGACCTGGTTAGCGACTTTCTGGACAACGATTAATCGCAAATCGAAGTCCGCAGACACGGACGGGTTGCGATCCTGCCGAAGGATGTGGGTAGCCTTGTCGCAAATGCCAACGGTTAGTAACTTTCCGACGGTGGACGATGCCGAATCTGTAATCATCGCGGCACCGTCCGAGCACATCGCAGCTCAGACGACTGTGCGTGACGCGGACTCGAGCCCGCTGGTCCGCATCCGGTCGCTGCTGCCAGGTCTGGCGCGGGCCGAGCAACGAGTGGCGAAGGTCGTGCTGGAGAACCCGGCCTCGGTGGCCAGACGCAGCATCACCGAGGTCGCGCTGTCCGCCAGCACGAGCGAGACCACGGTGACGCGCTTCTGCAAGGCCGTCGGCGTCGGCGGCTACCCGCAGCTGCGCATCGCGCTCGCCGCGGACACCGCCCGCACCGAGGCGCGCACCACGCGCAACCTCGGCGGCGAGATCGGCCCGGAGGACGACCTGGCGGCCGTGATCGGCAAGGTCAGCTTCGCGGACGCGCGCGCGGTCGAGGAGACCGCCGAGCAGCTCGACGTGGCGACCATGCAGCACGTGATCGACATCGTCGCGAACGCCGGCCGCGTGGACGTGTACGGCGTGGGCGCGAGCGCCTTCGTCGCCGCCGACCTGCAGCAGAAGCTGCACCGCATCGGCCGCGTCTGCTTCTCGTGGTCCGACACGCACATCATGCTGACCTCGGCCGCGGTGCTGAGCCCCGGCGACGTCGCGATCGGCGTCTCGCACACGGGCGCGACCACCGACACCGTCGAGGCCCTGCGGGTCGCGCGCGAGCACGGCGCCGTCACCGTCGCGGTGACGAACTTCCCGCGCTCCCCGATCACCGAGGTCGCCGACTACGTGCTGACCACGGCGGCGCGCGAGACCACGTTCCGCTCCGGGGCCACGGCGAGCCGGATCGCGCAGCTCACCGTCATCGACTGCCTGTTCATCGGTGTCGCCCAGCGGCACATGGACGCCTCGGTCAGCGCGCTGGACGCGACGAGGGACGCGGTCGGCTCGCACCGGCTCGGGGTCAGGCCCGACGGTCGCCGCCGTCCGCGGGAAACCGGTAAGTGAACCGAGAAGTGAGGCGCATGATGTCCGTCCCCTGCCAGGCGGTGCACGTCGATTCGCCGACCGAACAACGGAACCCCCGCACGACGGACATCGACCTGATGTCCACGATGGGGATCCTCGGCGCCATCAACGCCGAGGACCGCCGGGTGCCCGACGCGGTGGCCGCGGTGCTGCCGCAGCTGGCGCGCGCGGTGGACTACGCGGTGGAAGCCCTGCACGGCGGCGGGCGGGTGCACTACGTCGGGGCCGGCACGTCCGGCCGGCTGGCCACGCTGGACGCGGCCGAGCTGGTGCCGACGTTCAACGTGCCGCCGGACTGGTTCGTCGCGCACCACGCGGGCGGCGAGAAGGCGCTGCGCCAGGCCGTGGAGAACGCGGAGGACGACGACGAGGCGGGTGCGGCCGAGCTGTCCGCGGTCGTCCGCCCCGGCGACTTCGTGCTGGGGCTGGCGGCGTCCGGGCGCACGCCGTTCGTGCTGGGCGCGCTCGAGGCGTCCAGCCGCGCCGGGGCGCACACCGGGCTGGTCTCGGCCAACCCGAGCGCGGCCAAGCCGGCCGGGGTCGACGTGCTGATCGCCGTGGCCACCGGCGCCGAGGTGATCGCGGGCTCCACGCGGATGAAGGCGGGCACGGCGCAGAAGCTGATCCTCACCGCCTTCTCCACGGCGACGATGATCAAGCTGGGGAAGACCTATTCGAACCTGATGGTCAGCATGCGCGCCACCAACGCGAAGCTGCGCGGCCGCACGATCCGCATCCTGCAGGAGGCCACGGGCATGACCATGGCCGACTGCTCGGACGCGCTGACCGAGGCGGGCGGCGACCTCAAGACCGCGCTGGTGCACCTGCTGTCGGGCTGCGACGTCAGCCGCGCCGCCGAGGCGCTGGACGCCAACAGCGGACACGTCCGCAAGGCACTGGACACGCTCCGGCTGCGAGCCGGCTGACCGATACCCGAACCAGGCACGCGCGGGGGCAACGCGTTGGTGCTGTTAAGGCCTCCTTACCCGCGTCTGACGCCGGTAAGGAGGCCTTAACCGCGTCCTGGCGCGGGCAAGGGGGCCTTGACGCCAATGTCAGGAGCATGAGCGGTCCCGGACCGCCGCTCGAACTGTCTACTGTGGACGAATACAGGCGATATTTGTCCTATTTCTGAATATTTGCCCGAGTCGTGGATCCTCTGAAGGCCACCTTGAGGGCATAAACGTCCCTCATGGTGGCCTTCAGGGCATCGACCTCAAGGTCCTGGCGCGGGCAAGGGGGCCTTGACGGCGTTGGGACGGGGCCGCGGCCTATTGCGGTTCATCTGTTCACCTGCCTAACCTCTCAGGTGTTGTCGGCGAGAGGTGTGAGCGGCGATGGACGAGTCGAACACCGGCGCACGGCCGGGCCTGTCCCGGTCGGAATGGGCGTCGATCGCCGGGATGGCCGGGGTCGTCCTGCTGCTGAACCTCGTCGGCTGGGGTCTGCTTGTGCTGGTCATCGCGCCGCGGCACTACGCGCTCGGGGCGTCCGGCGCGTTCGGGATCGGGCTCGGCGTCACGGCGTTCACGCTCGGCATGCGGCACGCGTTCGACGCCGACCACATCGCCGCCATCGACAACACCACCCGCAAGCTGATGTCCGACGGCCAGCGCCCGCTGTCGGTCGGGTTCTGGTTCTCGCTCGGGCACTCGACGATCGTGTTCGCGCTGTGCCTGCTGCTATCGCTGGGCGTACGCGCGCTCGCGGGGCAACTGGAGGACGACTCGTCGACGCTGCACGAGACGACGGGCCTGATCGGCACGTCCGTCTCGGGCGTTTTCCTTTACCTCATCGCGATCATGAACCTGGTGGTGCTGGTCGGGATCATCCGCGTCTTCGCGAAGATGCGCCGCGGCGAGCTGGACGAAGCCGCGCTGGAGCGCCAACTCGACAACCGCGGCTTCATGAACCGCCTGCTGCGCGGCGCGACGAAGGCCGTGCGCAAGCCGTGGCACATCTACCCCGTGGGCGTGCTGTTCGGGCTCGGCTTCGACACCGCCACCGAGATCGGGCTGCTCGTGCTCGCGGCGGGCGCGGCGGCGTTCGCGCTGCCCTGGTACGCGATCCTGGTGCTGCCGATCCTGTTCGCCGCCGGGATGAGCCTGTTCGACGCCGCCGACGGGGTGTTCATGAACTTCGCCTACGGCTGGGCGTTCGCCCGGCCGATCCGCAAGATCTACTACAACATCACCGTGACGGCGCTGTCCGTGGCCGTCGCGCTGGTGATCGGGACCATCGAGCTGGTCTCGATCCTGGCGGACAAGCTCGACATCACCCACGGCCCGCTCGCCGCGATCGCCGCGGTGAACCTGGACTACGTCGGCTTCGCCATCATCGGCCTGTTCGTGGTGACCTGGCTGCTGGCGCTGGCGGTCTGGCGGTTCGGCCGGATCGAGGAGAAGTGGTCCGCGCGGCTGAACACCGCCCCGGAACCGGTCAAGTCTTAGCTACCCGGCCGCCGAGGAGATGCTGCGGGCCTCATTGGCCCCGGTTTCGAAGGCCTCGCAGCAGAACAGCAGCCAGGCGCGCACGCCGTCCGGGGTGCCGGTGGCGAACCCGGCGGCCAGCTCGACGTACTTCGGCACCCGCCGGAAGAACGCCACCTCGGGCACGGTCAGCGCCTTCGGGTCGAGGCCGGTCGCGATCATCGACAGCCGGGCCGCCGCGCGGGCGACCACCCCGTCCGCGGTGCCGAATGGCTGCAGCGCAAGCAGTTCCCCGTGCACCACGGCCGTGAGGACCGGGCCGGGCACCGTCGTCGCACCGGTGACCAGCTGGGCCAGCAGCTCCAGCCGTGAGCCGCCGGTGCGCGGGCGGCCCAGCGCGTCCGGGTCGTCGACGAGGTCCGAAGCCGCGAGGACGTGCAGCCGGGCCAGCGCCTGCAACGGCGCGCGCCGCCACGTCGGCAGCAACGGCTCCAGCGACTCGGCGACGCGCAGGGAGCCGGCCAGCAGCGGGTCCGTCACCGCGCCGTCGGCGGGCAGCTCGGGGTTCGCGCCGTCGATGCCGGCCGACGCGCGCGCCGCCCGGACCGACGCCTCGGCCGCCGTCTCCGCGCCGCCACGCAGGTTCGCGGGCAGCCTGTGGACGGCGAACACCGCGTCCTGCGCGGACTTCGCCGCCGCCGCGACGCCTTCGAGCGCCAGCAACGGCTTCAGCGGGTCGTTCATGCGTCGAGCACCTGGCCTTCGCGCTTGACCACGGGCGGCAGCACCGACCACGGGAAGTTGATCCACCGGTCGGTCTTGCGCCACACGTATTCGGCCTTCACCGTCGAGGTCGGCTTCTCGTAGATCACCGCGCACCGGACGTCGGCCACATGGTCGGCGCAGAAGTCGCGGACCAGCTTGAGCGTGGCGCCGGTGTCGGCCACGTCGTCGGTGATGAGCACCTTCTTGCGGGTGAGGTCCACGACGTTGGGCACCGGCGGCAGCATCACCGGCAGGTCGAGGCGCTGGTCGATGCCGGTGTAGAACTCGACGTTCATCACGTGCAGGTTCTTCACGTCCAGCGCGTAGCCGAGCGCACCCGCGACGAAGAGGCCGCCGCGCGCGATGGAGAGGATGAGGTCGGGCGCGAACCCGTCCGCGGCCACCTCCTCGGCCAGCTCCCTGCTGGCCGAGCCGAACAACTCCCAGGTGAGCTCTTCCCGCGCTTCGGCCATGCTCCCCGCCCTCTCGCTCGATCGTTTCCGCGAGCATAAGCATCAGCGAAGTGGACTGTTGAAATGATCTGAAAATGGATATCACGGAATGCCACTTGACGTCGTAGCGTGAGCGTATGAGCGACTGGAGCGAGCACCCGACCCTGTCCGGCAGCCACGTGCGCCTCGAGCCGCTGGCGCCGGAACACGCGAAGGGCCTGTTCGAGGCCGCTCAGGATCCCGCCATCTGGTCCTGGATGAGCCAGCGTATGCCCGAAGACCTGGCAGCGGCGGAGCTGATGGTCGAGACCGCGCTGGCCGAGCCGGGCCGGCACGCGTGGGCCCAGGTCGACGTCGCTTCCGGCCGAGTCGCGGGCTCCACGTCGTACTACCAAATCGTGGCGCAACACCGGATCCTGTCGATCGGGCACACCTGGCTCGGGCCGGCGTGGCAACGGACCGCGCTCAACACCGAGGCGAAGTTCCTGTTGCTGCGCAACGCTTTCGAGACGCTCGGCGCCCAGCGCGTCGCGTGGGAGACGGACAGCCGGAACCTCCGTTCGCAGCGCGCCATCGAACGGCTCGGCGCGCTGCGCGAGGGCCTGCTGCGGGCGCACCGCGTCCGTCCGGACGGCACGTCGCGCGACACGGTGCTGTATTCGATGACGGACGCCGAATGGCCCGGGGCCCGCGCCCGGCTGCTGGCCCGGCTCGGCTGAACGGCTTGTGAGTGTTTATGACGGTTAGAACCGTCATAAACACTCACAAGCAACGCTGCTGCAACCTTGTCCTGGGCGGACTAACGTCGCTAGCGTGCCGTGAGCCGCGGGTTCGCACTACAGGAGGCCTTGCACCATGACCGAGCAGTCCCCAGCGTTGGACAATCTGCTCAACGAAAGCCGCACGTTCCCCCCGAGCGACGAATTCGCTGCTCAGGCCAACGCCAAGGCCGAGCTGTACGCGAAAGCGGACGCCGACCGGGAGCAGTTCTGGGCCGAGCAGGCTGAGCGGCTGACGTGGGACACGAAGTGGTCCCAGGTATTGGACTGGACCAATGCCCCGTTCGCGAAGTGGTTCGTCGGCGGGAAGCTGAACGTCGCGTACAACTGTGTCGACCGCCACGTCGAGGCCGGCCACGGCGAGCAGGTCGCGATCCACTGGGTCGGCGAGCCCGGCGACACCCGCGACATCACCTACGCGCAGCTGCAGGACGAGGTGTCCAAAGCCGCGAACGCGCTGACGTCACTGGGCGTGAACGCCGGCGACGTCGTCGCGATCCAGCTGCAGATGATCCCCGAGGCCATCTTCGCGATGCTCGCCTGCGCCCGCATCGGCGCGCTGCACAGCGTGGTCTTCGGCGGCTTCTCCCCGACCGCGCTGCGGGCCCGGGTCGACGACGCCGCGGCGAAGATCGTGATCACCTCCGACGGCCAGTACCGCCGCGGCAAGGCCGCGCCGATGAAGGCGAACGTCGACGAAGCGCTCGAAGGCGCCGACACCGTGGAGAAGGTCCTCGTGGTCCGCCGCACCGGCGGCGACCTCGCGGGCGAGGTGCCGTGGACCGACGGGCGCGACCTGTGGTGGCACGAACTCGTGGACGGCCAGTCCGCCGAGCACACGCCCGAAGCGTTCGACGCCGAGCACCCGCTGTTCATTCTCTACACCTCGGGCACCACCGGGCGGCCGAAGGGCATCCTGCACACCTCAGGCGGCTACCTCACGCAGACGGCCTACACGCACCACAACGTGTTCGACCACAAGCCGGGCGAGGACGTCTACTGGTGCACCGCCGACATCGGCTGGATCACCGGGCACAGCTACATCGTCTACGGCCCGCTCGCGAACCGCGTCACGCAGGTCGTCTACGAGGGCACGCCGAACACCCCGCACGAGGGCCGGCACTGGGAGATCATCCAGAAGTACAAGGTCTCCATCTACTACACCGCGCCGACGCTGATCCGCACGTTCATGAAGTGGGGCGCGGAGATCCCGGCCAAGTACGACCTGTCGTCGCTGCGCGTGCTGGGCTCGGTCGGCGAGCCGATCAACCCCGAGGCGTGGATGTGGTACCGCGAGACCATCGGCGCGAACAAGGCGCCGATCGTCGACACCTGGTGGCAGACCGAGACCGGCGCGATCATGATCTCGCCGCTGCCGGGCGTCACGTCCACGAAGCCGGGCTCGGCGCAGCGGGCGCTGCCGGGCATCTCCGCGAAGGTCGTCGACGACCAGGCCCAGGAGGTCGGCAAGGGCGGCGGCGGGTACCTGGTGCTGGACCAGCCGTGGCCGTCGATGCTGCGCGGCATCTGGGGCGACAACGAGCGTTACCAGGAGACGTACTGGTCGCGCTTCGCCGACCAGGGCTTCTACTTCGCCGGCGACGGCGCCAAGTACGACGCCGACGGTGACATCTGGCTGCTCGGCCGCGTCGACGACGTGATGAACGTGTCCGGCCACCGCATCTCGACCACCGAGGTCGAGTCCGCGCTGGTCTCGCACCCGACGGTGGCCGAGGCGGCCGTGGTCGGCGCGTCCGACGCGACGACCGGGCAGGGCATCGTGGCTTTCGTGATCCTGCGCGGCAACGCGGTGGACGGTGGCGAGGAGGCGATCCAGGCCCTGCGCAACCACGTGGCCAAGGAGATCGGCCCGATCGCGAAGCCGCGGCAGATCATGGTGGTGCCGGAGCTGCCGAAAACGCGCTCGGGCAAGATCATGCGGCGCCTGCTCCGCGACGTCGCGGAGAACCGCCAGATCGGCGACGTCACCACGCTGGCCGACTCGTCGGTGATGGACCTCATCTCCACCGGCCTGCAGTCGGGCAAGGAGGAGTAGGTTCTTCGCGGTCAGGGAGGGGCGCACCCGGCCGGGGCGCCCCTTCCGGCATGATTACCCCGAATGGCGGCCATCGAACGCATGTTCTAAGATGTGCCGCTGTACCCACCCCAGATCCGGGCAAGGAGACGACACGTATGACCGTGGAAGCCTTGACGCACGACGAGGACACTGCGGCCGAAGCGGTGACGGCGTCAGCGCCGCAGGCCGCGGACGCCTCGGCAGTCACCGAGCCCACGTCCTCGACTTCACCGGAGCCGGCTGCGGACTCGGCCGAGGCCTCTGACTCGGCTTCGGCTTCGGCTGACGAGAAGCCGGCCGAGGAGGCGCCGAAGCCGAAGCGCGGGCGCCCGAAGGCCACTGCCGCGTCGGCGGCGAAGAAGACCCGCACGGTGGAGCTGATCCTCACCGTCACCGGCACGGCCGACGGTGAGTGGCAGGCCGAGCTGAAGAACGGCAGCAAGTGGGTCGCGAAGGGCCTGGAGATCCCGGCCGCCGCCGTCTCGCGCGCGGCGAAGGAGCTGCACTCCGACCTGTCCGGCCCGATCGACGAGGTCATCAACCAGGCCCGGGACGCGCAGGCCGCGAAGGTCGCGCAGCTCGAGGCCGAGCTCGAGGCCGCCAAGCAGGCTTTGGCGGAGCTCGACGTCTGACGTTCTGTGTTGCGCGGGAAGGCCCGGCGCCCTTTCAGGGGTGCCGGGCTTTCTCATACCTGGTCGACGAAGCCGAGCCGCCGGTTCATCGAAGCCGGGGACTTCGATGCGCTGGGCGACGTACTCGTCGTAGCTGTAGAACTCGCCGCGATCCGGGATGTCGGCCGAGCACGCCTTGTTGAGTTCGTAGAGCCGGCGCCGATGGGCCGGGGTGTCGCCCAGCCGGCTCGAACGCCGCGTCGTCGAATCCCGTCACGTCCGGTTCGAGCCGCACCGACGCCTCACGCGACCGGCGGCCGTTGCGGCAGCGGGGACTTGAACTCCACCCACGTACTGTCCACAATGGCCTCGACGTGGTGCGTCGCCCCGCGCGGGTGCAAGAGCGTCTCACCGGGGAGCAGGTCGGCCGCCACCCCGTCGACGGAGCCCGTCAGGTGGCCTTCGAGCAGGTAGACGATGCTGTCGTGGTCGTGACTGTGCGGGGGCGAGGCCACACCGGCCGGGTAGTGGATCTCGTACGCCAGGCCGCTCGGCGCGCGTTGCAGCTCGCGCACCCGGCCGGTGCCGCCGAACAGCGGCTGACCCTCCACTGTAGACAGAGTGCGCCACTCGCTCACTTCGAATCCCTGGTGTCCCTGGCGATCAGCACCCCGACGAGGCTCACGACGGCGGTGACCGCGAGGTAACACGCCACCGCGATCCAGGTGTCGTAACCTGCGAGCAGGGCCGTGAACAGCAGCGGCGCCGGGGCTCCGCCGATCACGCCGGCGAGCGTGTAGGCCAGCGAGCTGCCGGTGTAGCGCAGCCGTTCCGAGAACTGCTCCGTGACGAGGGCGGCCTGCGGACCGTAGAGCGCCGAGTGGATGACCAGCGCCAGCAGCACGCCGATGATCAGCGCGACGAACGAGCCGTCGCCCACCAGCGGGAAGAACACAAACGGCCAGATCCCCGCCGCGATCACTGCCACCAGCGTCAGCCCACGCCGTGAAACGCGGTCCGACAACGCGCCGAACGCCGGGATCAGCACCAGCTGCAATGCCGAGCCGATCATCACCGCCGCGAGGCCCTGGCCGCGGGAAAGCGTGGTGTGCGAAGTGATGTAGGTGAGAACGAAGACGGTGAACAGCGCGTACAGCACGTCGGGGCACACGCGCACCAGCACGGCGGCGGCCAGCGCGCGGCGCTCGTCGCGGAAGACCTCCGAGATCGGCGCGGACGGGCGCTCGCCCAGCTCCGCGATGCGGCGGAACACCGGCGTCTCCTCCAGCTTCAGCCGGATCCACAGTCCGAAGCCGACCAGCGCGCCGGACAGCAGGAACGCCACGCGCCAGCCCCACGACGTGAACTGCGCGTCGGTGAGCACGGCGGCGAGCAGCGCCAGGACGCCGTTGGCCAGCAGGTTTCCGGCGGGTGGGCCGATCTGCGCGGCCGACGCCCAGAACCCGCGTTTCGCCGGGTCCCCGAACTCACTGGACAGCAGCACGGCGCCGCCCCACTCGCCGCCGATGCCCACGCCCTGCGCGAACCGCAGTGCGACGAGCATGACGGCCGCGAAGCCGCCGACAGCCGCGTACGTGGGCAGCAAGCCGATGAGGAACGTGCTCACGCCGGTGAGGACCAGCGTCACCACGAGTACGCGTTTACGTCCGAGCCGGTCGCCGAGCCGGCCGAACACGAAGCCGCCGAGCGGCCGCGCGAGGTAGCCGACCGCGTACGTGGAAAACGCGGCCATGGTGCCCGCGAGCGCGTCGCTGGAGGGGAAGAAAAGGTGGCCGAAGATGGTCGCCGACGCCACCGAGTAGGCCGCGAAGTCGTACCACTCGAGGGCGGTACCGGACAGGCTGGCCGCGAACGCGCGGCGGAGTGAGCGGCGGTCAGCGCCCGGCGCCGTGGTGACGTCTGGTGTCATAGTGCGGATATACTCCATGTATACATGACTGAACGCAAGACTCTCGGAGGTTTCGGATGCTGCGCTTCGCCCTGCCCGACGGCACGGAAGTGGAAACGCCCGTGCACACCCTGCTGAACGCCGGCTACGCGGGCCGGAGCCAGGACGACGTCGCGGCGCACGTGAAGGAGCTGGCCGAGCTGGGGGTGCCGGCGCCGTCGGTCACGCCCGCGCTGTACCCGGTGGCGCCGTACCTGGCGATGCAGACGGACTCCGTGCCGGCCCAGCACGCCCGCACCTCCGGCGAGGCGGAGTGGGCGCTGGTCGTCACGCCGTCCGACGTCCTCCTGACCGCGGCCTGCGACCACACCGACCGGGCGCTGGAGGTGCACGGGGTGGCGTGGAGCAAAAACGCGGGCCCGGACGTCCTGGCCCGCCGCGCGTGGCGGCTGTCGGACGTCGCCGCCCGCCTGGACACCCTGCGCCTCACCGCGCACGTCGACGGCGCCCTCCTCCAGGACGGCACCCTGGCCGAACTACTGGCCCCCGCGTACTGGCTGGACGAGCTGCGCGCCCGCGGCCTGGCGACCCCTGGCACCGTCCTGCTGTCCGGCACCATCCCGATGGACCCGGCCGTCGACCAGTTCGGCACCCACTGGCAGGTCACCCTCACCGACCCCGCGACCGACGCCGTGATCGACCTCGCCTACGACGTGCGGGTGCTTCCGGAGCCGATCGGATAGACCGGGCCGCCGTCCTGGCAGAACACCAGCTCACCGCTGCGCGCGGCCCCGAGCGCGACCACGACCCGCCGGGCCAGCGTGGCGTTGAGCCTGGTCACGGCCACCTCGACCGGCACCAGCGCGACGGACACGATCTCAACCCCATCGACGACGAGCGCGGCCACCTCGTCGTCGCCGAAGACCCGGCGCGTCCACGGGAGGCCAGTCCCGGACACCCTGGTCGCCGATCGGATCGCCGTCGATCGTGGCGGCGCTTCCGGCGCGGCCGAGACCGAGCGGCGGCTGCCTGGATCTCCCTTCCGCAGAAGTCGGCGGTTACCCGGATAAGGCAAGGCAAAAATAACCGAGGACACCCTTCCTTAACCGGATCAACGCCACAAAACCCGGACCTCGCGAACGCCCCAATTCCGTGTTTCACTATTCATCGTGACCGAGACGATGGACGCCGCCGAGGCGCATGCGCACGAGCCGCACGAGGGGATCGGGGGGAAGCTGAACTGGTTGCGGGCCGGGGTTCTCGGGGCGAATGACGGGATCGTGTCCGTCGCCGGGATCGTGGTGGGGGTCGCGGGGGCGACGGCGAACAGCACGGCGATCCTCACCGCCGGAATTGCCGGACTGGTGGCCGGCGCGTTTTCGATGGCCGGCGGGGAATACGTGAGCGTGAGCACCCAGCGCGACACCGAACAGGCGTTGCTGCGGCTCGAGAAGCAAGAGCTGAAAACGATGCCCGAGGCCGAGGAACGGGAACTCGCGCAAATCTACGAGGGCAAGGGCCTTTCCCCGGAGCTGGCCGAGGAGGTGGCGCGCGAGCTGACCAAGAAGGACGCGCTCCACGCGCACGCCGAGGCGGAGCTGGGCATCGACCCGGACAACCTCACCAGCCCGTGGCAGGCGGCGTTTGCCTCGCTGCTCGCGTTCTCCGTCGGGGCGCTGCTGCCGCTGCTGGCGATCGCCTGGACGAGCGTGTCCGTCCGCGTCTGGGCCTGCGCGGCGGCTGTGGTCGTCGGGCTCACGCTGACCGGCTTCGTCAGCGCGAAACTCGGTGACGCGCAGGTGGGGCGGGCGATCCTCCGCAACGTCGGCGTCGGCGCGCTCACCATGCTCGTCACCTATTTCGTCGGGGTGCTGTTCGGCACCACCGTCGGCTAGGCAACACCCCGGCCGGGCGGGGTGTTGCGCGTCATATGCCGAAGCCACTCAGTGATGCCGACCGTGACGAGTTCCTCGCCGGCAAGCACATCGCCGTGCTGTCCGTCGCCGCCGACGACGGCCGCCCGCCGGCGAGCGTGCCCATTTGGTACGACTACACCCCGGGCGGCGACTTCCGGATCAACACGGGCGCCGGACGGCGCAAGGCCAAGCTCATCCAGCAGGCCGGTGTGGTGACCCTGGTCGTGCAGCGCGAGGAACCGCCCTACCAGTACGTGATCGTCGAGGGCACCATCATCGACGCCGCCACGCCGTCCCCGCGGGCCGCCCGGGAGGCCATCGCCATCCGCTACTTCGGCGAAGAGGGCGGGCGCGAGTTCGCCGACCGCGTCGACGGCACCACCAGCGTGCTGTTCACCATCCGGCCCGACCGCTGGATCACCGCCGACTACTCGGGCGAACTCTGACCGGTCCGGCGCCGCGAGTGGCGGCCCGGTCTGGGCCGCCACTCGCGTAACGACTAGTGCACGCCCTTCATCAGCCGCCGGATGAACGGGATGAGCGCCAGCAGCGCCAGCCCGATCACGATCGCCACCCCGCCGACGATGCTGAAGTACGGCGTCTCGTCGTCCACCGAGTAGTACTCGGCGAGCTTGCCCGACATCGCCGTGCCCAGTGAGACCGACAGGAAGTTCAGCGCCACCATCTGCGTCCGGAACGCCTGCGGCGCGAGCTTCGTGGACAGCGAGAGCCCGACCGGCGACAGCATCAGCTCCGCGATCGTGAACACGAACAGGATGCCGGCGAGCGCGATCAGCGGGCTGCCGTTCTTCCCGGTGTTCACCATCGGCAGGAACAGCAGGAACGCGACACCCATCAGCACGGTGCCGAGCACGAACTTCAGCGGCGTCGACGGCTGCTTCGGGCCGAGCTTGATCCAGATCGCGGCGATCACCGGGGCGAACACGATGATGAACACCGGGTTGATCGAGCTGACCCAGGACACCGGCATCGTCCAGCCGAACAGGCCGCGGTCGAGCCGCTGGTCGGTGTAGGCCGTGACCACGGTGAACTGCTGCTGGTACAGCGAGAAGAACGCCGCGCTGGCGATGTACATCGGGATGAAGGAGTACACCCGGCTGCGCTCGTCCGAGGTGATCTTCTTGCTGGTCAGGATCATCACGAAGTAGAGGACCGAGATGACCACCACGACATAGACGACCACGTCCGCGAGGTTGTCCGGCGTGATCACCCCCGTGGTGATGAGCACGGCGATCACGGCGACGATCAGCACGGCGGCGCCGATCGCCAGCAGGCGCTTCGAGGCGGGCAGCGGGTTCGGGATCTCCGACGCCCGCGCGCCCAGGTTCTTGCGCCCGATCGTGTACTGGATGAGGCCCAGCGCCATGCCGATCGCGGCCAGGCCGAAGCCGAGGTGGAAGCCGACTTCCTGCTGCGCGAGGCCGGTGAGCAGCGGGCCGATGAACCCGCCCAGGTTGATGCCCATGTAGAAGATCGTGAAGCCGGCGTCGCGACGTTCGTCACCCTCGGCGTAGAGCGTGCCGACGACTGCGGTCGCGTTGGACTTCAGGCCACCAGAGCCGATCGCGACACAGGCGAGGCCGACGCCGACGCCGGTCATGCCCGGCAGCAGCGCCAGGCTGATGTGGCCGATCATGATCAGGATGGCGCTGTAGAACAGCGTCCGCTCCGAGCCCAGCAGCCGGTCGGCCACCCACGCGCCGATCACGCTGCACAGGTAGACCATGCCGCCGTACGCGCCGACGATGCCCAGAGCCGCGCTCTGGTCGATGCCGAGGCCGCCTTGGCCGACCTTGTAGTAGAGGTAGATCGCGAGGATGCCGAGCATCCCGTAGTAGGAGAACCGCTCCCACATCTCGACGCCGAAGAGATTCGCCAGCCCTCGTGGGTGCCCGAAGAACCTCGTGTCCTGCTGGACCTCGTTGGAGGTACTCACAACTTTTCGTCCCTGCTCTAGACAACGCTGTCGTGCTCGATTCGCATGCTAGAAGGCGAACTGGTCAACAGGACACCGGCACCGGTGTGGTGAGGGTCATGATGATCATGGGCCCCGCCCGATCGTGCGTTAAAATGGCGTCAAAGGTGCGCCGGGAAGTCTGGTCGGCAACGGTGTTCGTGTTGCCCACCTCCCGGAGGTTCCCGCCTGTGATCGCTTCCCGCCCGGCCCGTGTGGCCGCCGAATTCGCCCGTTACCTGCGCACCGAGACCACCGGCGGAATCATCCTGCTGGTGGCCACCGCCGTCGCGCTCATCTGGGCGAACTCACCCATTGGCGACGTCTACCGGGCGGTGCGCGACTTCCACGTCGGCCCCGAGCTGCTGCACCTGAACCTGTCGATCGGCGACTGGGCCAAGGACGGCCTGCTCGCGTTGTTCTTCTTCGTCGCCGGGCTGGAGCTCAAGCGGGAGCTCGTGGTCGGCGAGCTGTCCCGGTTCAAGCAGGCCGTGCTGCCGGTGATCGCGGCGGTCGGCGGCATGATCGTGCCCGCCGTCTTCGCGCTGGCCATCGCCTGGGGCTCGCCGGGCGCCGACCGCGCGTGGGCCATCCCGGTGGCCACGGACATCGCGTTCGCCCTCGGTGTGCTGGCGCTGACGGCGTCGAACCTGCCGAGCAGCGCGCGGGTGTTCCTGTTGTCCCTGGCGGTGGTCGACGACCTGGGCGCGATCCTGGTGATCGCCATCGTGTTCACCACGGGCTTCAACCTGGTCGCGGCGGGCGTCGCCGTCGTCGCGCTCGCGCTGTACGCATTCCTTCAGCACAAGCGCGTTCGTACGGCGTGGCTGTACGTGCCGCTCGCGCTGATCGTGTGGGTCGCGGTGCACTCGGCAGGCATCCACGCGACGGTCGCCGGCGTTGCACTCGGCCTGCTCACGCGAGTACGGCCGGACAAGGGCGAAGCCGAATCGCCCGCACTGCGCCTGGAACACCGGCTGCAGCCGTGGTCGGCGGCGGTCGCGGTGCCGCTCTTCGCGCTCTTCGCCGCGGGCATCTCGGTGAGCGGCCACGCGCTGGGCGAGGTCTTCACCACGGCGTTGCCGCTGGCTGTCCTGGTCGGACTGATCGGCGGGAAGTTCGTCGGCATCCTCGGCGCGAGCCTGCTGGCCGTCCGGCTCCGCATCGCCGAAAAGCCACGGGGAACGGGCTGGCGCGATATCGCCGCGCTGGCTCTTCTCGGCGGCGTCGGGTTCACCGTGAGCCTGCTGATCGCCGATCTGGCGCTCGAAGGCGAGACGGCCGAACTCGCGAAAGCGGCCGTGCTGATCGCCTCGGCGATCGCGTCGCTGGCCTCCGCGGCGCTGCTGCTGCGGCGCAGCCGGGCCCACGCGCGGGCCGACACCGGCGAAGACTGACCCAGCCGATCCCGACACTCCCGGCGGTCCGTCGCGCCCGTGGATCGGGTCCGTGGCACGATGACCCGGTGAGCAGCCCCAAACACGAGCGAACCGGCCCCGACGGCGTGGGGGCCGTGCCCTACCTGCCCCTCTCCAGCGATGAGGAGGCCGCGGCAGGTGAGCAGTCCATCGGCAGGCTGGTCGGCGACGCCACCCAGCACCTGTCGACGCTGGTCAGGGCCGAGGTCGAGCTGGCGAAGGCGGAGCTGATCGGAGAGGTGAAGAAGGCGCTGAAGGGCGCTGTCTTCTTCCTGATCGCACTGGCCGTGCTGCTCTACAGCTCGTACTTCCTCTTCCTCTTCGTGGCGGAGATCCTGTCCGACTGGTGGGGCGTCCGCTGGCCGGCGTTCCTCACCGTGTTCGGCCTGATGCTCGTCACCACGTTGGTCACGGCGTTCCTCGGCTGGCGCAAGGTGAAGAAGCTGAAGGCGCCGGAGCGCACCATCGGCAGTGTCAAGGAGACGGCCGCGGCGCTGAAGCCGCACCGCGCCGCCGAAGACGACCTGCCCGCGACCAGCGCCTGACCCGGCGCCGGCGTTCCCTCGCTGAGGCAGTGCACGCGGTGTCGTCCACGCCCGATCCGTCGATCGTCCGCACCGACGGCCCGTGGACGCACCGCGACGTCTCCGCCAACGGCATCCGGCTGCACGTCGCCGAGGCGGGCGACGGGCCGCTGGTCCTTTTCCTGCACGGGTTCGGCGAGTTCTGGTGGACCTGGCACCACCAGTTGCCCGCGGTGGCCGACGCGGGCTTCCGCGCCGTCGCCGTCGACCTGCGTGGTTACGGCGACTCCGACAAACCCCCGCGCGGTTACGACGCGTGGACGCTCGCCGGTGACGTCGGCGGCCTGATCAAAGCACTCGGCGCCCGTCGCGCCCACCTCGTCGGCCACGCCTGGGGCGGCCTGCTCGCCTGGACGGTGGCCGCACTGCACCCCCGGCTCGTCGCCTCCGTGACGGCCGTCGGCGCGGCGCACCCGCTGGCGCTGAAGTCCGAGCTGAAGCGCTCCGCGTGGCACGTCCACCGCGGCCAGGCCCGCGCCGCCGGGCACCTGTTCCGCTTCCAGGTGCCGATGGCGCCGGAGAAGTGGCTGGTGCGCGACGACGCTGCCGCGGTCGAGACGCTCTTCCGCGCCTGGGCCGGCCCCGCCTGGCGGACCTCTGCGGACTTCACCGAAAGCGCCGGCCGGTTCCGCCAGGCGATGCTCGTGCCGGGCGTCGCGCACTCCGCGCTGGAGTACTACCGCTGGGCCTTCCGCGCGCAGTTCCGCGGCGAGGGCAGGCGGTTTACCGACGCCGTGGACAAACGCGTGGCCGCGCCCCTGCTGCAGCTGCACGGCGCCGTGGACACCTGCATCGTCCCGGAGACCGCGCTCGAGTCCGTGCACTGGGCCGGGCCGCACAGCGAGCCCCGCATCTGGCACGGCATCGGGCACTTCCCGCACCTCGAAGACCCGGACCGCGTGACGAAGTCCATTGTGGACTTCATCGGCTGACCGGTTCGCCCGCGCCGTCGCGGATCATCCGCAGCGGGGAGGCGACGACGAACACCGCGCCACAGCAGATGACGGCGGCCGCGACCACCAGTCCGGGCCGGGCGCCGAAGCCGGTGCCGATCAGCCCGCCGGTGAGCCCGCCCAGCGTTCCGCTGCCCCACACGACGGACAGCGCGGTCCCGTTGACCCGGCCCAGCAGCCGCGGTGGCGTGATCCGCTGGACCAGGCTGAGCGTGTGGATGTTGAAGACCGAGTCCGCGAACCCGGCGAAGAACTGGCACGCCACCAAGGCGATCAGCGCCGCTCCGGGGCCGGCGACCGGCAGCAGCAGGTAACTGAGCCCGATCAGCAGGATCGCCAACGTCAGTGTCCGGCCCACGGTGAGCCGGCGGGCGATCGCCCCCGCGGAGACTGCGCCCAGGATGAGCCCGACCGTGCCGGCGGCGAACGCGAGCCCGACCGCGCCGGGGCTCAGTTTCCCGTAGTCGTAGGCGAACACCAGCACAACCGCGGCGGCGGAGGCCACCCCGACGTTCACCGTGGTCGTCGCGAACATCAAGGTGCGCAGGCGGGCGTCGGCCATCAGCACGGCCAGTCCCTCGCGCGCTTCACGGAACGCCGAGCGCGGCTCGTCCGGCTTCGGTGCGACGTTCTCACGGTGACGCATCAGCAGGAGCGAAACCAGCGAAGCCAGGAAGGACAAGGCATCGGCCAGCACCGCCAACGCGCTGCCCAGCACCTGCATCAGGCCGCCCGCCGCGGCCGCGCCGCCGACCTCGGCCACCGCCCGTGAGGTCTGCAGCCGCTCGTTGGCGGCCAGTATCCCGTCCGCCCCGGCGAGGGCCGGGATGTAGGACTGGGCGGCCACTTCGAAGAACACGGTCAGCACGCCGACCACGGCCGCGACCACGAACAGCCCGCCGAGGGTGAGGACGCCGAGCGCGTAGGCGAGCGGGACGTACCCCATCGCCAGCAGCCGGCCCGCGTCCGCCCAGATCATGGTCTTCCGGCGCGAGACCCGGTCGGCCCACACCCCCGCGACCGAGCCGATCAGCACGAACGGCAGGAAGCGCAGCGCGGCCAGCACCCCGACGTCCCAGGCCGTCCCGCCGAGGCCCAGCAACGCGACCGTGGGCAGCGCGATCCGCGACGCCTTGTCGCCGAACGCGCTGATCGTCTGGCCGATCCACAGCTTCCGGAAGTCGCGGGGATGGGCGAAAAGCGAGTCCATGAACGTCCAATCGGGCTGAGGGGAAATCAGCGTAAAATCGAGTAGACGTCAGAGCTGTGTCGGCTATTTGAATTCACGGGAGTGGAAAATGACCCAGCGGCTGGTCGGCTCCGGCGGAATCGCGGGCATGACCCAGTTGCACCAAGCCGTTCCGCTGGTCGAGCGTCAGCACGCGATCATCGAACTGCTGCGCGTGCGGGCACCGCGCCGGGTGCCGGGCGCGGACCTCGCGACGGCGACCGGGGTCAGTCAGCGGACGGTCGAGCGGGACATCACGCGGCTGCGCGAGGCCGGGGTGCCCATCGCCATCCACCGCGGGCCCGGCGGCGGGTACGCCATCGACGCGCGGACCGCGTTGCCGCCGATCTCACTGACCCCGGGTGAGGCCTCCGCGTTGATCGCCTCGCTGGTCGCCGTCGGCCCGTACACGTCGGCGGTGGCGCAATCCGCGCTGGGCAAGGTGCTGGGCGCGCTCGTCGAGCGCCACGCCTAGCTCGCGCAGGCGCCGGTGCTCACGTTCGTCGTCTGCGACGGGGCGGCGTCGACCTCCGAGCGGACCTGTTCGGCGGTCAGCGTGAAGCCCGTGTCCGGGTCCTCCACCGCCGCGCCGAAGACAACGCCGATCACGTCGCCGTCCGGCGTGAGCATCGGGCCGCCGGAGTTGCCGCTGCGAATGGTCGCGCGGACGGTGAACACGTCCCGCTGCACGGTGTTCGCCTCGTAGATGTCCGGGCCGCGCAGGTTGATCCGGCCGCGCACGCGCGCGGGCGTCGCCTTGTACGGGCCGTCGAGCGGGTAGCCCAGCACGATCGCGCTGTCACCCGCGCCCGCCGTCTCCCTGGCGAACGGCAGGGCGGGCGCACGCAGGCCCGGCACCGCCAGCACGGCGATGTCGACCTCCGGGTTGAAGTACACGACCCGCGCCCGGTAGTCGCCCGAGGTGGACTCGATGCCGACCTCGTCGGTGCCCGCGACCACGTGCGCGTTGGTCATCACGCGCTGCGGCGCGATCACGAAACCGCTGCCCTCCAGCGCCCGCGAGCACGACGGCGCGTTGCCGCGGATCTTCACCACGCTCGGGTGCACCCGGGTGACGACCGCGCTGGCGTCCAGCGACGAGTCCGGCGGCGAGGTGTCGGCCGAGGGCGCCTTCTCGAACGGCGACACCGCCGACGGGAAGCCGGACGCGTCGAGCAGCTTCCGCAGATCGGTCGGGAAGCCCTGGGCGGCGGCCGGCATCGCGTCGTTGACCTTGCCCAGCACCACGGACGAGTTGATCGCCTTGGCCAGCCCCGGCACGGCGGAGACGGTGGTCAGCGGGTTCGCCACCAGCCACGCGACCACGAACACCGCGGCGGCCTGCACGATCGCGCCCAGCGTTTTGTCCACTCCGGACAGTTTGTCGGGGTTGATCTTGTGGCGCAGCCGCCGCCCGATCCACACCCCGATGGTCTCGCCGAGCACCACGAGGAACACCACGGTGCCGAACGCGAACGCCACCTTCGCGACCTGGTTGTCGAACAGCTCCACCACGTACGGCGCGAGCTTCACCCCGAGCACGGCGCCGATGCCGACGCCGATCAGCGCGGGCAGCGCCACGATCACGCCCTGGAAGGCCCCGGAGACGGCCGCCAGCACCGCGAGCAGCAGTACCAGGACATCAACCCAGTTCACGTGGTCACCCCCCGCCCTCCGGCCGCGTTCCGGGCCTGGTGTTCGGCCAACGCTACGTCAAGGTCGCGCACGTCGCCGGTGTCCCACTCCCGTTCCCAGCCGCCGAGCGAAAGCAGCGCGGACAGCAGGCCGGCGGTGAAACCCCAGACGAACAGGCCGTCGACGTCGAACGCCGGGCCCTTCCACACCGGGCTTTTCAGTCCTGGCCCGGACTTCCGCACCTGAAACCGGTGGGCCGGGTCGGTCAGGTCGGCCAGGCCGACGCGCGCCACCGCGGCCGTCTCGCCGGGATCGACGGCGTGCACGGGCGACGGGGTCTGCCAGTACGCGAGCACGGGCGTCACCGCGAAGCGCGAAACGGGCACGTACAGCTCCGGCAGCACCGCGACCGGCAGCACGCCGGACGGGTCGACGCCGGTCTCCTCCTCGGCCTCGCGCACTGCCGTGCCGACCGGGCCGCCGTCGCCGTCCTCGGCGCCGCCGCCCGGAAACGAGACCTGGCCGGCGTGCGAGCCGAGGGTGTCGGCGCGGCGCTGGAGCAGCACGTCCGGGCCGTCGGGGCGCTCGCCGAACAGGATGAGCACGGCGGCCGAGCGCGTCAGCGGGTCCTCGGGCGGGGTGAACCGGGAGAACGCCCGGCCGTCGACTTCGGCGGACACCTTGACCAGCGGCCGCAGCCACTCGGGCACGGCTTCGGGCGCGACGAGCGGTCCGGTCATGAATAGTCCTTCACAGCTGCGCGCACCTGGTCAGTGTTTTCGAACAAGCGTGGATTCTCGATGAGCCGGACCTGCCCGCCCGCGGTGACCAGGTAGGAGGCCGGGATCGCGGACGGCACCTTCAGCGCCGTGCGGATCGGGCCGGTCTGGCCGTCGCCGTCGAAAACCGACGGCAGGTGGACACCGAGCTGAGCCAGCAACCCCAGGCCGTCCTTCGCGGGGCTCGCCATCTGCACCCCGAGCACCCGCACGGCGCCGGGCTCGGTGGCGTACCGCTGGAGCACCGGCAGTTCGGTGCGGCACGGCACGCACCAGGACGCCCAGACGTTCACCAGCACCGGGCCACCGCCCAGCACCTTGCCGACGTCCACGCGCGAGCCGTCACCGAGGCAGTCGGCCTGGATCCCGGCCAGCTCCTGCACACCCGCGCCGGCGGACGGCGCCGGGCACGGCTGCAGGGCCGCCTGCGCGCGGACCGCGGTGAGGTCGCCGGTGGCCGCGGCCGCGCTCTTCGAGTCGCCGCCACGCGTGGTCAGCAGGGCCACGAGCAGCGCGACCACCAGGACCGCGCCGCCGAGGGCCCATTTGGTGACTGCCGTCACCCGCGAGCCGCCAGCTCGAGGATGTGCTCACGCTCCTCGCCCTTGACCAGCTTCGCGGCCGCTTCGAACTCGGTCGGCCCGGCGCCGAACGACGGGCAGTCCTTCTTCAGCGGGCACGCGCCGCAGGCGGGCTTGCGGGCGTGGCAGACGCGGCGGCCGTGGAAGATCACGCGGTGGGACAGCATCGTCCACTCCTTGCGCGGGATCAGCTCGCCGACCGCGTGCTCGACCTTGACCGGGTCCTCCTCGGTGGTCCAGCCCCAACGGCGCACGAGGCGGCCGAAGTGGGTGTCCACTGTGATCCCCGGCACGTCGAACGCGTTGCCGAGCACGACGTTCGCGGTCTTGCGGCCGACCCCCGGCAGCGTGACCAGGTCTTCCAGCCGTCCGGGCACCTCGCCGCCGAAGCGCTCCGCGAGCGCGGCGCCGAGGCCCATCACCGAGTTGGCCTTCGCGCGGAAGAACCCGGTGGTGCGGAGGAACTCCTCCAGCTCGGCGCGGTCGGCGGCGGCATAGTCGGCGGCCGTGCGGTAGCGCTTGAACAACGCGGGCGTGACCAGGTTCACCCGCACGTCGGTGGTCTGCGCCGAAAGGACGACCGCGACCAGCAGTTCCAGCGGATTCGTGAAATCCAGCTCGGCCTTCGCGTCCGGATAAACCTCGTCGAGGCAACGCTTCATACGCCGGGCGCGTCTCACCAAGGAGAGCCGGCTTTCACCGGCGCCCTTACGGGGGGCGTTCGTGGCGGCAGGTGGCACCCCGATAGCCTACGGGCGAGTCGGACGAGCCGGGCGGGAGCACCCACCGGTGGGCGGCCGACACGCCAGAGCACCACCTCGGCGCACGCGTGTCCGCCATGAGCGAGGATCTGGAGTCCATGCTTAATTTTGTCACCGACAGTAGCGGATGTGTGTCATGACCGTATGGTTCGTGATCCTGGTCCCACTGGTGATCATGTTCTTCGCGCTCTTCATGGAGCGGGTGGAGAGCCGGCTCAAGCACGTCGCCGTGCAGGAGAACGAGGTCGAAGAGTTCCTGGAGCAGGCCCAGCCCAACGAGGTCAGGGCCCTGTACGGGCACGGCATCGGCCGCGCGCTCGAGCTGTTCCGGCTGCGCCGGCTCGGCGGACGGGCAGCCAGGCTTCGCGCGCGACGCGTGCGGAGTTAGGCTCCACGTTCGTGCGAGATCGTCTCCGGCTGCCGCGGGCAACGCGGCGAGCCGACGGGCGATCTCGCCGACACGCCCTAGACTGACGCGAAAGTGATCGGCGACACGGCCTCCACCAGCGGAGGAACGTGATCGTTTCTCGATGAGGAGGCACCCGAGGTGGACGAAACCCTGGCCCGTGCGGGCATTTTCCAGGGTGTTGAGCCGGCGGCCGCTGAGGCTCTGGCCCAGACCTTGGAATCCGTGGAGTTTCCCCGCGGCCATGTCATCTTCAACGAGGGCGAGCCGGGCGACAAGCTGTACATCATCCAGTCCGGCAAGGTGAAGATCGGCCGCAAGTCCCCGGACGGCCGCGAGAACCTGCTGGGCATCTTCGGCCCGTCCGACATGTTCGGCGAGCTGTCCATCTTCGACCCCGGCCCCCGGACGTCCAGCGCGACGACGGTGACCGAGGTCCGCGCGGTCACCATGGACCGCCCGGCCCTGCGCCAGTGGATCTCGACCCGGCCGGAGATCGCCGAGCAGCTGCTCCGCGTGGTCGCCCGCAGGCTGCGCCGGACGAACAACATGGTCGCCGAGCTGATCTTCACCGACGTCCCCGGCCGCGTGGCCCGGGCGCTGCTGCAGCTCGCGCAGCGCTTCGGCAGCCAGGAGGCCGGCCTGCTGCGGGTCACGCACGACCTCACGCAGGAAGAGATCGCGCAGTACGTCGGCGCGTCCCGCGAGACCGTGAACAAGGCACTGGCCGACTTCGCGCACCGCGGCTGGCTGCGGCTCGAGGGCAAGAGCGTGCTGATCCTCGACCCGGAGCGGCTGGCGCGGCGCGCCCGCTGATCCCCTGCGCGGGGTAACCCCCGCGGTTCTTCCCGAAGGCCACCCCCGCGTCACGCGGCGGGTGGCTTTTGTGGTTTCCGGGCTTTTTCGCGGCAGGCAAGGGAGTTCTGGCTTTAAACAGACTCCGGCCTTGAACAGACAAGGAGCCGGGCGCCACCCCCGACGTGGCGCACCGGCTCCTTGTCTGTGCGCGGACCATCCCCCGACGACCCGCGCTCCCGCCCTCTGGACCAGGCCCCGACCCGTAAACCAGAGGGAGCTGGGAGTTGTGCTGCTGTACAACCATCATGGCCCATACCCACGAATTCAAGGCCATTCACTCTCAAGGACGCCGGTTCCGCAGTTTCGTTGCACGAGTTCACCGAGAATCCATACAGCGTTACGGGATCGAGACCTCCGAGCCGATCCGAGCACTTCCAGGCTGGCAGTGACGCACCTGACCGTCAAATAATTGGTACTCACGTACCACTCTGTGCATACTGGTACGTGTGTCCCACTCTGCTCACTCCGAAGGCCGGACCACGCTCGCCGACTACCGCACCGCGCTGACCGCGCCCGGCTCGCGCCGCGCGGTTCTCGCGTCCGTGCTCGCCCGGCTGCCGATCGCGATGATCGGCATCTCGGCGCTGCTCTACGTCCAGCGTGAGACGGGCTCGTTCGCCACCGCGGGGCTGGTCTCGGCCAGCTCGCTCGCCGGTGTCTCGGTGGGCGCGGTGGTCCAGGGCCGGCTGATCGACCGCTTCGGGCCGACGCGCCCGCTGCTCGTCACGGCCCTGGTGCTCGCGCTGACGATGACCTCACTGGCCCTCGCGATCGAGGCCCACGCGGCGACGATCCTGCTGGTCACGCTGGCCGCGATGACCGGGCTGTCGGAGCCGATGGTGGGCTCGGCCTCGCGGGCGCTGTGGACCAAGCTGCTGCCTGCGGGGGCCGCTCGCAACGCCGCGTTCTCGTACGAAGCAATCAGCATGGAGATGTTCTTCATCCTCGGCCCTGGCATCGCGGGCCTGCTGGTGACGGCCCCGTGGCCGGGCACCGGCATGGTCGCGGGCACGGCGGCGATGGTCATCGGCGCGACGCTGTTCGCGCTGAGCCCGGCCGTCCGCGCGTGGGGGCCGGCGCCGCGGGCGAAGACTCCCCTGCTGGGCGCGCTCGCCGGCCCGGGCATGCGGACGCTGGCACTGGCGGCGCTCGGCTTCGGCATGGTGATCGGCTTCGTCGAGGTCGCCGTCCCGGCCGCGGCGACGGAGTCCGGGCACGCTTCGCTGAGCGGGCTGCTGCTGTCGGCGTGGTCGCTGAGCTCCGTGGCGTTCGGCGTCGCGTACAGCCTGCACCCGTGGCCGCGGAAGCTGGGCCTGCGCCTGCCGGTGCTGCTCGGTGGCTTCGGCGCGCTGGTCGCGCTGCTGGCGCTGCCGTCGTCGCTGTGGGCCCTGGCGGTCCTGATGCTCCTGGCCGGCGCCATGATCACCCCCCAATCAACCACCCACTCGGCGGCGATCGAGGTCGTCGCCCCGCGCGGCACCGCCGCGGAGGCCTTCGGCTGGGTCCTGACGGCGGTGACCCTGGGCCTCGCCGCAGGCCAGTCGGTGAGCGGCTACCTGGTCGAACACGCGGGCACCAGTGCGGCTTTCCTCGCGGCTGGTGTGGCGGGCGTCTTGATGGCCGTCCTGGTGTGGAGCCTGCGGCGCACGGTCCGGCCGCTGACCTCGGCTGCTCCTGCGGAACTGGTCGGCGCTGGGCGGTAGTCGGGCGGGGCTTGGGGTCTTGGCCCTGGGCCCTCGCGCCCTGGGTCTTGAGCCCTGAGTCTCGAACCTTGGGTCTCGGGGTCCTGCTCCCGAGGCTTGAGCTTGGGTCTTGGTCGTGAGACTTGGGCTTGGGGTCTTGGCCCACGGACTCAAACACGGTCCGCGTGGCCCTCGCCGAGCTGCCCAGCCCGGCGCTCCGGCACGAAAGTCCCCCTCGCTCCGACCCTGATTTCCCAGCTCAGCGGCCATTTCCCCGTTCGATCACCAGAAGTTGTCGGTGGGCGGGGCTAGCTTGCGGGCATGGATCTCACGTCCCCAGTGCGGCCGCTGTCGGCGGCCGCGAATGCCGCGGTCCGGCTGCTGCCGCGGCAGGCTTTGTTGCGGTTGCGCGCCGACGCGGGCGGAGTCGTGGTCTCGGGCAGCGACCGGGACCTCGCCGTGCGGTTCGCGTGTGCGGCCACCACCCACACCGACGGTGAGGTGCTCGTGCCCGCGGCGCCGCTCGCCGAGACGTTGCGCATGCTCGGCAGCGAGCTGGTCCGGCTGGTCGTCGAGGGCAGCAGGCTCGCGTTGCGGGTCGAGGGCGCCCGGTTCGCGCTGCCGCTGCTGGACCGCGACCTGCGGCAGGAGCCGCCGTCGCCGCCTCAAGTGTCCGAAGTGGACGGATTATTGCTCGCGACGGCGCTGCGCACCGTGGCGGGCACGGCGGCGAAGGACGACCCGCTGCCCCTCTTCACCGGCGTCCGGATCCAGGCCGACGGCGACGGACTGCGGCTGACCGCGTCGGACCGGTACCGGATGGCGGTCGCGCGGCTGCCGGTGCGGCACGCCGAGGGGCCGCTCGACGTGCTCGTCCCAGCCGGCCTGCTCACCGAGGCCGCGCGGCAGGCCCACGGCATCCTGGGCCTGCACGGCGACGGCAGCCGCTTCGGCCTGAGCTGGGCCGGCGGCGCGGTCACCACCGCCGTCCTGGACGCGGGCTTCCTGTCGGCGGACGCGATCCCGTCCGGCGCGGTCGACACGGAGGTGGAGATCGACGCGGACGCGCTCGCCGCCGCCGTCCGCCGCGTCGGGGTCTACTCCGAGGACCGCCGCATCCTGACGCTGGAGGTCGGCGACGCGCACGTCCGCCTCGCCAGCTCCCGCCAGGACACAGGTGAAGCGGAGGAAACGCTGAAGGCAAACGTTTGCGGTGGCCGCACCTCGCCGTCCTTCCAGGCGAAGTACCTCCTCGAAGCCCTGGCCCCGTTCTCCGGCGGCGACGTCCGGCTCGCCATCCAGCCGGGGATGCGCGCGTGTGTCCTGCGTTCCGCCGAGGCGAAGGAGGTCGAGCTGACGTACTACCTGATGCCGATGCTGCCCCGCTGACCGCCGGGCTACCGGCCGCCGCCGGATGCCGAAGTCGAGGGTGCCGAGGCGGGTGACGCCGTGATCGGATTCGTGGAGAGGTAAGCACCATGATCATCGAGACCATCACCGGCCTGATCCGCGGCACAACCGCGACAACCGCGACAACTGCCACAGCCACCACCACCGGACCAACGGACACGGCAAGCGCGGCCAGCACCGGCAAAGCCGCCAGCCCGACCAAAACAACCGCCGAGAGAGGCGCCGCCTTCCGCGGAATCCCCTACGCGTGCCAACGACGTTTCGCCCCACCCGAGCCGTTCCCCGCGTGGACGGGCGTCCGGGACGCGGTCGAACCCGGCCCCGCCGCGATGCAGCCGCGCTCGCGGCTGGAGCACGTGATCGGGCCGATGGTGCTGCCACAGTCGGAGGATTGCCTGTCGCTCAACGTTTTCACGCCGCCGAACCGCGAAGGGGCCAGCCGCCCCGTGCTCGTGTGGATCCACGGCGGCGGCTTCTCCAGCGGCTCCGGCAGCGAGGCCTGGTACGACGGCAGCCGGCTCGCCGCCGAGGCGGACGAAGATGCTGGCCGGCGCGCCAGGCGGCCTCGACAACGACAATGGCCTCCGCCGCGCCTGGATTCCCTTCCTGCACGGCGAACGCCCACAGCTCGACAGCCCGCTGCTCACCGCGTTCTGACGCGAAAGGGCCGCTCGCGCCAAAAGCGAGCGGCCCCTTCGCGACCGGAAGAACTCAGGCGGCGGACTCGGCCTTCACGGCCGCCTCCACCTCGTCGAAGCTCGGGTTCACCAGCGCGGTCGAGCCGATGATCACCGTCGGCACGACCTCGTTCCCGTTGGCCACCGCGCGCACCCGCTCGGCCGCGCCCGGGTCCTCCCAGATGTTGATCTCCTTGACGTTCAAGCCGCTCGCCAACAGCGAGGGCCGCAGCGCCGCGCAGAAGCCGCAGCCCGGCCGCCAGTAGAACTCGACCTCGACGTCACTCATCGCGCGTCCTCCGAAGAACGTAGGTAGTCCAGCTGCGCCTGCACGCTCAGCTCGGCAGGCGCCCAGAGTGTCTGGTCGACGTCGGCGTAGACGACCTCGACCACCTGTCGCGGAGTCGCGTCCGCGCCGAGCACTCCCAAGGCGGAACGCACCTGGTCCAGTCGCTGTTCCCGGTGCGCCAGGTACTCGCGCGCGGTCGCGGGCAGGTCGGCCAGCTCGGGGCCGTGGCCGGGCAGCCCGGGGGTGCCGGCGGGCAGCCCCATCAGCCGCCGCAGCGAGCGCAGGTAGTCGCCGAGGTCGTGCAGCACGGTGGTGCCGCGGCCCAGGATCGTGTCGCCGGTGAGGATCTGGCCCGCGACGTGTAGTGACACGGAATCGTCGGTGTGGCCGGGCGTGTGCAGCACCTCGAAGCGCAGGCCGCCGGCGGTGAGCACGTCACCGTCCGCGAACGGCTCCGCGCCCAGGCACAGCGACGCGTCGAACGCCCGCACCGGCGCCCCGACCTTCTCGGCGAACCACGGCGCGCCCTCGGCGTGGTCCGGGTGGTGATGGGTCAGCACGATCAGCTCGACCGCCCCGACGGCCGCGAGCCGCTCCAGGTGCTCCAGGTCGCGGTAACCCGGGTCGACGACCACGGCGGCGGGCGCGTCCGGCGCGCGCAGCACCCAGCTGTTCGTGCCCTCCAGCGTCATCATCGACGGGTTGTTCTCCAGCAGCACCGAAGCTGTCTCGGAAACACGGCGCAGCTCGCCATACGCGGGCGCGGTCACTTCAGGCCTCCGTCGAGTGCAGAACAACACGGATGTGGTCATCCTCGCGAATCAAAACCGGGATGGTCCGGACGATCTCCCGGGACGACGCGAGGGCCTCGTCCGCCGTGGCGAACACGTCCAGCTCGGTGAGCGTGAGCCAGGTGGGCGGCATCAGCACGCGGCGGCCTTCGCGGGCGTCCGCGATCGCGTCCAGCGGGCGTTGCCAGCCGGTGGAGTCGGCCTCGGACGTCGCGCCGTCCGCGCGCTGCCCTTCGGGGAGCTTCGCGGCGAAGAACCGCGTGTCGTAACGGCGCGGCTCCTGCTCGGGCGTGACCCAGTGCGCCCACGGCAGCAGCAGGTCGGCGCGCAGTGTCAGGCCGGCGTCGGCGAGGAAGCCCGCGAGTGAGATCTCCCGGCGCTCCAAGGCTTTCCGGGCGTCGCGGTACGGCGAGACGTCGGCGACCACCGCGTCCTCCGTGCCCGCCAGCAGCACGCCGGACTCCTCGAACGTCTCGCGCACCGCGCCGCACACCAGCGCGCGGGCGAGGGAGTCGTCACAGCTGAACTGCCCGGCCCACCAGCTCGGCGGCGGCCCGGCCCAGCTCACGGACGCGTCGGCGTCGCGCGGGTCCACCCCGCCGCCGGGGAACACGGTCATCCCGCCCGCGAACGGCATGCCCTTGACGCGGTGCTGGAGGAAGACCTCGAGGCCGTCCGCGCCGTCGCGCAGGAGGATCACCGTCGCGGCGTCCTTGGGCTGGGCGGGTGGCCCGTCGGCGTTCGCCCTCGTCGCGATACCGGCCCCCGCGGGGATGTCGAAGACGAACTCACTCGGCCGATCCACCCGGGCAACATACCTCGCCTCCCGGGCGGAGGGCCGAACACTTGTGGCATCTCATACAACGACGGCGGACCGGGGTTTCCCGGTCCGCCGTCGTCATGAGCAGAAACGCGTCAGGAGTTCCAACGCTGGTCGCCGCCGCTGCGGGACGCGCCGTTGAGGCGTAGCTTCGCCGCCTCGGCCCGCTCGCGCTCGGCCAGTTCCGCGTGCAGCTCACGCAGCAGCGCGCGGTCGCGCTCGGACAGGCTCGGGTCTTCCAGGTCCAGCGCGGGCAGGTCGACGACCTCGTGCATGCTCGGCTTGCCCGCGGCGATCTCGCGGCCCTTCTCCGGGTCCTCGGCCAGCGCCTGCCGCAGCTGTGCGACCTCCGCCGGCGTCAGGTCGGCGGTGCGCTCCGCGCGTGACTCGGACTCGGACCGCGTCGTGCGCGAGTTGTCCGAAGACGACGAAGGCGGCGGTGTCGGAGGCGCGGGCGGCGGGCTCGGCTGGCTCTGCACGATCGGCACCACGGGCGCGATCGGCTCGGCGGCCACCGCGCGCATGCTGTGCCGGCTCGGCGACTCCACGACCGGCTCCGGCACGGCGGCCGGGGCGGGCGGCGGCGGGGGCGTCACCGGCTCGGGCGCCCGGTACTCCGCGGGCGACGAGTGCGTGCTGCCCGTGACCCACACCGGCGTCGCGACGGCACCGGCCGACTGGTGGTACGAGGACCGCGCGACCCCGGGGCCGCTGACCTCGACAACCGAGCGGATGCCCGCGCGGCGCAGCGCCGTGTCGACGCGGAACGCGACCGCGGGCGGGTTGCCCTCGGGACCCAGCTCGACGAGCACCACCCGCTGCGGCAGGGCGCCCGGCACACTGCCCGCCGGGGTGTTGCGCCACACCGCGTGCACGGACCGGACGTCCGGCAGCACCTGCAGCGTGCGGTCGAGCGCCTCGGCCAGCCCGAACTCCGGCTGGTTGTCGCCGGTGAACCGGTGGCTGTGCACCTGCTCGGCCTCGTCGACCAGCAGGTCGTTGGCGAGTGTGGCGTCCGACCGGCTCATCTCGAGCACCAGTGCCAGCTCACGCTGCTCCGTCGAGCTCACCGGGATCCGGCCCGCGATCAGCGTGCCGGTGGTCAGCTCGACCGCTTCGTCGATGTGCGCGCGGGCGATGAGCTCACGCGCCTCGGTGAGTGCGCTGTCGTCGATCCGGCCCGCCAGGGCCAGTAACAGGTTGTGCAGGCGCAGTGGCACCGAGAACCCGTCCATGGGCGGGCCGTCGTGGACCTCCACCATTGCTCTGCTCCCTCCCGGCTCGCCTGGCGGCACGAGCGTTAAGCGGCGACGAGTCGATTGCCTGAGCCCGCGGCGCCGACGCAGACCAGCTCGGAATTGGCGAGCGCGGCCCGGTGGTACCCGGGAAGGTCGAAGCGCGGCGGGATGACCTCGACGCTGGGCTCCTCGTCCCCCAGGACCCGCAGCACGCGCTGCAGCTCGCCGGTGAGCCTCGGCTGCCCGGACGTCGCCGTCACCAGCAGGACCCGCTTGGCCCCGCCTTCACCGACCACACCGAGGTGCCGCCAGCTTTGCCGCACTTCCCCCACATCCACACGCCCACGCAACGTCGCGTGGAGCAAGACGGACACAGAGTCGACGGAGTTCACCCATTCGGGCGCACTCTGCGTGAATGTGTACCTGGTCTCGGTGACGTCGTCTACCCCCAGGGTGGAACTCACCTGGTGCCAGTCGGCGCCGTGCGGGATCAGACCCGCGACGAGCAGGCGGTACTCGGTCTGGTCCAGATCGATCCTGTGCTTAAGCAAAGACCTGGGGAGAGTGCGCGCGAGCGTGCCCATCGCGCCCTCGCCGAGCCAGTCCCGGAATCGCCACAGCAGCTGGTCGGGCGTGCGGCCCGCCAGCCGGATCAGCAGCTCGTGCAGCGACTGTTCGATGTCGGGATCCACTACCGCACCTCCACGATGAGTTCGACCTCCACGGGCGCCCCGATCGGCAGCTCCGCGACGCCGACGGCCGAGCGGGCGTGCACACCCGCGTCGCCGAAGACCTCGCCCAGCAGCTCGGAAGCGCCGTTGATCACAGCGGGCTGGCCGGTGAAGCCGTCCGCGGACGCGACGAAGCCGACCACCTTCACGATGCGGGCCACCGAATCGATGCCGACGAGCGCGTGTACCGCGGCGAGGGCGTTCAGCGCCGACGTGCGGGCGTGCCCCTTGGCCTCCTCGGGGCTGACCTCCGCGCCGACCTTGCCGGTCGCGGCGAGCACGCCGTCGACGAACGGCAGCTGGCCGGAGGTGTAGACGTGCGAGCCGCTCTGCACGGCCGGCACGTAGGCGGCCAGCGGCGCCGCGACGCCGGGCAGCTCGATGCCGAGCTCGGCGAGCCGGGAACTCCAAGTCATGGCCGTCCCCCTCAGCTCTTCGCGCGCTTGAGGTAGGCGACGTGCTGCTCGCCGCTCGGGTTGGGCAGCACGGTCACCAGTTCCCAGCCGTCCTCGCCCCACTGGTCAAGGATCTGCTTCGTCGCGTGGATCAGCAGGGGGACGGTGGCGTACTCGAATTTCACACCGGTGGCGCTCATGCTCGGGAGCGTAACCAAGCGGGCAAGGCCCGGTCTTGCCCGCTCCGCCTAACAGGTCGCCACCCGTCCAGGTGAACGACTCACCGGCCGTAGTTCGATGTGGTCCACTTCACACCCGATCGTGAACGGCCGAGCCGGTTCTCGCCGAACTGGACCCTCACGACGGGCCCGGCCGCTAGCGTGAAAGCCGTGGAGACCTGGCGGATCGTCGCGACGGCGCTGCTCGCCGCCACCGGGCTGCCACTCGTCCTCGTCGTAATGGCGAAGGTGCGTGACCGGGTGGACAGCTCGGCCCAGGTCGCGATCGGCGGGGCGGTGACGCTCACCGCACTGGTCGTGGTGGCCGTGCTCACCCTGACCGTGCTGCCGGGGGTGCTCACCTGGATCGTCGTGGCCGCGGTGGCCGCTGCGGTCGGCGTCATGATGCTCGCCAGCTGAGAGCCGGTTTAGGGTTGACCTCGTGACCACACCCTCCGCCGGCTGGACCGACGAGCTCTCCCGGGCTCGGCTGCACTTCGTCACCGGCAAGGGCGGTACCGGCAAGACCACGCTGACCGCGGCGCTGGGCCTCGCGCTCGCCCGCGAAGGCCGCCGCGTGCTGCTGATCGAGGTCGAGGGACGCCAGGGCATCGCCCAGCTCTTCGACACCGAGCCGCTGCCCTACGCGGAGCAGCGCATCGCGTCCGTCCCCGGCGGCGGCGAGCTGCGCGCGCTGCACATCGACGTCGAGGCCGCGCTGCTCGAGTACTTCGAGATGTTCTACAACCTGGGCTTCGCCGGCCGGACGCTGCGGCGGATGGGCGCGATCGAGTTCGCGACCACGCTCGCGCCGGGCCTGCGCGACGTCCTGCTCACCGGGAAGATCAAGGAGTGCGTCGGCCGCACGGAGTCCGACGGGCGCCACACCTACGACGCCGTGGTCGTCGACTCGCCGCCGACCGGCCGCGTGGTGAAGTTCCTCGACGTCACCAAGGCACTGACCGACCTCGCCAAGACCGGCCCGATCCGCGGCCAGGCCGACGGCGTCGTGCGGCTGCTGCACTCCGGCGAGACCGCGGTGCACCTCGCCACGCTGCTGGAGGAGATGCCGGTCCGCGAGACGGTGGAGGCGGTGGCCGAGCTCGACGGCGCCGACCTGCGCCCGGGCGCGGTGCTGGTCAACCGGGTCCGGCCGCCGCGGCTGCCGGCGCGCTCGGTGACCGCGGCCGCGGACGGCCGGGTGGACGCCGCGCGGATCCGCAGCGGGCTGGCGTCGGCGGGTGTGAAGCTGCCGGACGACACGCTGGACGCGCTGGTCGAGGAGACCGTGGAGCACGCCGTGCGCGTGGCCGCCGAACAGCGGGCGCGCGAGCAGCTGACCGAGGCCGACCTGCCGACGCTGGAGGTGCCGGAACTCACCGACGGCGTCGACGTCGCGGGCCTCTACGAACTCGCCGAAGCCCTGCTGGCCCAGGGGGTGCGCTGATGAGCACGGCGATCGACATCGACGCGCTGCTGGACGACGCCGCCAGCCGCGTGGTCGTGTGCTGCGGCTCTGGCGGCGTCGGCAAGACGACCACCGCGGCGGCGCTCGCCGTGCGCGCGGCCGAGCGCGGCCGGCGGACCGTGGTGCTCACCATCGACCCGGCGCGCCGCCTCGCGCAGGCGCTGGGCCTGCGCGAGCTGAGCAACCACCCGAAGCAGGTGAAGGTCGACGGCTTCGAGCCCAAGGGCGAGCTGTGGGCGATGATGCTCGACATGCGCCGCACGTTCGACGACATGGTGCGCGTGCACGCCGGGCCGGAGCGGGCCCAGCAGCTGCTGCAGAACCCCTTCTACCAGACCATTTCCACGTCGTTCTCCGGTACGCAGGAGTACATGGCGATGGAGAAGCTGGGCCAGCTCGCCGCGACCGACGAGTGGGACCTGATCGTGGTGGACACCCCGCCGAGCCGGTCGGCCCTGGACTTCCTGGACGCGCCGACGCGCCTGTCGAGCGCGCTCGACGGCCGCATGATCCGCCTGCTCACCGGCCCGGCGAAGGCCGGCGGCTGGGGCCTGCGGAAGGTGGTCAGCGCGGGTTTCTCGATGTTCGCGAAGGCCGTGTCGACGATCATCGGCGGCCAGCTGCTGGCCGACGCGTCCTCGTTCATGCAGGCCTTCGACAGCATGTTCGGCGGGTTCCGCGAGCGCGCCCGCAAGACGGCGGAACTGCTGCGCTCCAGCGGCACGTCGTTCCTCGTCGTGGCCGCGCCGGAGCCGGACGCGCTGCGCGAGGCGTCCTACTTCGTCGAACGGCTGGCCGGCGAGTCGATGCCGCTCGCCGGGCTGGTGGCGAACCGGACGCACCCGGTGCTGGCGCAGCTTTCCGCGGCCGAGGCGCTGGCCGCCGCCGAGTCGCTGGTCAAGAGCGAGACGGCCGCGCCGCTGGCCGAGGCCGTGCTGCGCCTGCACGCCGACCGAGTCGTCCTCGCCGACCGCGAGAACCGGCTGTTGGCGCGCTTCACCCTGGCGCATCCGGAAGTGCCGCTGGCCCGTGTGCCCGCGCTCGCCGGCGACGTGCACGACCTGGACGGCCTGCGTGACATCGGCACGAAGCTTGTGAGTGGCTAGGCCGGTTCTAACCGGCGTAGCCACTCACAAGCTTTTGGGGCTCAGCCGACGCGGGCGCCTTCCAGCGCGTCCCGCTTCGCGGCCTCCAGCAGATCGGCCCAGCTGATGACGTCCGGCCGTCGGCGCAGCAGCGCACGCCGCTCGCGTTCGGTCATACCGCCCCAGACGCCGAAGTTGATCCGGCCGTCGAGCGCCTCGGCGAGGCATTCCGTGCGGACCGGACAGCCCGTGCACACCGTCTTCGCGCGGTTCTGTTCGGCACCGCGCACGAAGAGCCCGTCCGGATCGGCGTCGCGGCACGACGCATTGATCCGCCAGCTCGACTGGTTGGTTTCCATACCCCCAGCTCCCTACCCTGGTTTCCCGACACCAGCGAAGGTGAAGCTCCCGCTCCCACCCCCGCGAGCGTCCCTCCCTCATAGCTCTCACGTCGGCCACGGCACCTCCCCGGCGCCGTGCCTCCATTCAGCCCAGCTGAGCTCCCACTCGCACTGGACCGTCCGTCGGCATTCTTCGTGAGACGTTGACGGACTGTAGGGGTCCTCGGTTCCCCCGCCAAGCCCTAGGATGCATTCCGTTACCAGATGTCACGGGAGTGGGTCCGTTTTGTCACGCTCCGCCCACGCCGACGGGTGTGAGGTCACGAGAGCATGACGGGCCTTCAGTACCCTGGCGTTCGTGCGCAAAACGGACGGTCTCTTCAAGCTCATCGGCCTCTGTCTGCTCGCGGGGGTGCTCGTGGCCGGAATACTCTTCCCCGTAGTGGGGGCAGCCGGGGTTGCGTCGAACCAGGCGAGCGAGACGGTCGAGAAGACTTCGACCGATCTGGCGGACATCCCGCCGCCGTTGGTGACGACCGTCACGGACTCCGGCGGCAAGCCCATCGCGACGCTGTACGACCAGTACCGCATCCCGGTGGCCGCGGACCAGATCAACGAAGCCACGAAGTGGGCGCTCGTCTCGGTCGAGGACAAGCGCTTCTACGAGCACCACGGGGTGGACTGGCAGGGCACGCTGCGCGCCGCGGTGTCCAACGGCGCCGGCGGTGACACGCAGGGCGCCTCGACGCTCACGCAGCAGTACGTCAAGAACTACCTGATCAACGTCGTCTACCGCGGTGACAAGACCGGGCAGGAGAAGGCGCAGGAGCAGAGCCTCGCGCGCAAGCTCAAGGAAGCCCGGATCGCGATCAACCTCGAGACGAAGCTGTCCAAGCAGCAGATCCTCGCGGGCTACCTGAACATCGTCGAGTTCTCGCGCCAGATCTACGGCATCGGCGCGGCCGCGCACGCGTACTTCAACACCACCCCGGAAGCGCTGACCGTGCCGCAGGCCGCGCTGCTGGCCGGGCTGGTGAACAACCCGATCAACAACGACCCGTGGAAGCACCCGGACAAGGCCACCGCGCGCCGGAACCTGGTGATGGACCGCATGGTCGACAACAAGAAGCTGGCGAAGGCCGACGCGGACCGGTTCAAGGCGACCCCGCTCGGCGTCGTGCCGGACGCCCCGGCGAAGCCCGCGTCGAACTGCACCGGCGCCGGCACGGAGAACGGCTTCTTCTGCCAGTACGTCGAGGACTACCTGATCAAGGCGGGCTTCACCAAGGACGACCTGTACACCGGCGGCTACACGATCAAGACCACGCTGGACGAGAAGGCCAACCACGAGGCGAAGGTCTCGGCAGAGACGCAGGTCTCGAAGACCCAGAAGAACGTGGCGAACACACTTTCCTTGGTGCGCCCCGGAAAAGACCGGCACGAGGTGGTGGCGCTGGCCGCGAACCGCGACTACGGCATCGACGCGGACGCCGGGCAGACGACGTACGCCTTGCCATCGGGCGTGTTCAACACCACTGGTGCGGGGTCGAGCTACAAGATCTTCACCACCGCCGCCACGTTGGACAAGGGGATCGCCGGGATCTACAGCAACATCCCGGTCGGCGACAGCTACACCTCGCACGTGTTCACGGGCAGCCAGCCGCACTGCCCGGCGACGGGCGCGCCGAACACCCGCTGGTACTGCGTCAGCAACGCGAGCAAGAGTTCCCCGGCTACAAGCACTCTGCAGATGGCCTTGGCGACTTCGCCGAACACCGCGTTCGTCGCGCTGGAGGACCAGCTCGGCAGCACGGCCCCAGGCATCGACATGGCCATCCGGTTGGGCATGCGCGAGACCATGGCCAGCAACACCGGTGGCGGTGCTGTCAACCCGAACGACCCGAAGAAGAACGAAAGCCAAGCCCAGGCCTACGGCCCGAAGGGCAAAAATCCCGGCACTGGCGCGTTCACGCTGGGCTTCAGCCCGACCAGCGGCCTCGAGCTGGGAAACGTCGCGGCTACTCTGCTCAGCGGCGGGGTCTGGTGCCCACCGACCCCGCTGGCGTCGGTCACCGACCGCAACGGCAAACCGGCGCCGGTCAAGGAAGCCAAGTGTGAGCAGGTCGTCCCCGAGGGCCTCGCGAACACGATGGTCGTCGGCATGAGCAAGGACGACCAGCCGGGCGGCACTTCGTACAAGGCTGCCAATGCGGCCAACTGGAACCGGCCCCTCCTCGGCAAGACCGGGACCACACAGACCAACGGCTCCGCCACCTTCGTCGCGGGAACCCCGCAAATGGCCGGCGCCGCCATGGTCTTCCGCACGGACGGCGGCGGCGGGCTCTGCTATCGCGGCGTCGGCGACGTCGCCACCACCGGCTGCGAAAACATGTTCGGCGGGACCACGCCCGCGCAGACCTGGTTCGGCGCGATGACGAACATCATGGCGGACCAGCCGATCGCCGATCTTCCGCAGCCGGACCCGAAGTACATGGGCGGCAGTCAGTAGTCCTCGGCCGGCAGAAGCGCCGGGCCCGGACTCGTTCAGTCCGGGCCCGGCGCTTTTTTCGCTCGGCCGTTCGCCGGATTGCCGACTGACCGCGACGGCCGATCACCAAGAGTTAACCCTTACCGCGGCGGCGCGGTACACCGTCGAACACGTATCCTCAACCTCGTGAGCACGCTCAGTAACGCCAGCACGTCCGGGGTCACCGCGAAGCGGGTCGCGGTGGGGACAGTCGCGCTCGGGGCCGCGACCCTCGGTTACGCCATCGGCATCGAGCGGCGGCTGTGGACCCTCCGCACCGCCGAGCTGCCGGTACTGGCGCCCGGCGCGAAGCCGTTCACCATCCTGCACATCTCGGACCTGCACATGCTGCCCGGGCACCGCGCCAAGCAGCGCTGGGTCGCCGCGCTCGACAAGCTCGAACCGGACCTCGTCGTGAACACCGGCGACAACCTCTCCCACCGCACGGCCGTGCCGTCGGTGCTGCGCGCGCTCGGCCCGCTGCTCGACCGGCCCGGCCTGTTCGTCTTCGGCAGCAACGACTACTACGCGCCGAAGCCGAAGAACCCCGCGCGCTACCTGATGCCGAAGGGCAAGAAGAAGCGCATCCACGGCACCCACCTGCCGTGGCGCGACCTGCGCGCGGCGTTCCTCGAACACGGCTGGACCGACGTCACCCATGTGCGCCGCACGATCGAGGTCGCCGGGCGCCCGGTGTTCGCCGCCGGCGTCGACGACCCGCACCTGCGCCGCGACCGCTACTCCGACATCTCCGGCCCGGCCGACGCGACCGCCGCCGTCCGGCTCGGCATCACGCACTCACCGGAGCCGCGGGTCCTCGACCCGTTCGCCACGGACGGCTACGACCTCGTCCTGGCCGGCCACACCCACGGCGGCCAGCTGCGCCTGCCCGGTTACGGCGCGCTGGTCACCAACTGCGAACTCGACCGCACCCGCGCCCGCGGCGCCTCGCGCTGGGGCGCGCACATGTGGCTGCACGTCTCGGCCGGACTCGGCACCTCCCCGTACGCGCCGGCGCGCTTCGCCTGTCGCCCCGAGGCCAGCCTGCTGACGCTGGTCCCGCGCGGCACCGGTGCCGCCGAAACCTCGAAGACAACCCCGCGTAAACCCTCCAGGAGCATCCGCTAGACTTCTCCACGACCCGTTAAGCAGTACCTCGGGGTGTGGCGCAGCTTGGTAGCGTGCCTCGTTCGGGTCGAGGAGGTCGTGGGTTCGAATCCCGCCACCCCGACGCAGTAAGTCTGGAAGGCCCCTGTTCGCGGAAAACGCGAACCAGGGGCCTTCCTGCGTTGTGTCCTCTGGGGGTCGAACCCCCAGGCCCCCGCCAGGCGGGCTCCGCCCCTGGACCCCGGCTTGCGCGGTTGCGTTGATCCGTTGGGTCAGCGGGTGGCGATCAGTTCCGTCCAGCACTGCGTGAAGTCACCGGATCCGGCGGAGCGGGTCCAGGACCAAGCGGAACGGGCGGCGGAGGTGAGCTGGTCGCGGTCCGGGTGGGCGGGGTCGGCCAGTGCGGTGGCCAGGGCGCGTTCCACGTAAGCGGCGAGGTCGCGGTACGCCATGTCGGTGCGGTGACGGGTGCGGGCCGTGACGGCGGTGAAGCCGGCGGTCGCGACGTGCTCGGCGATCCGGCGGCCGGCGAACGGGTTGCCGCCGGCGCGGCGCAGCAGCAGGTAGTAGCCACGGAGGGCGGCGTCGACGTTCGCGGTCTTCGGGCGCAACCGGGCGCGACTCCAGTCCAAAGTGGACAACGCCAGCCTGCCGCCGGGGCGGAGGATCCGGTGCAGCTCCGCCAGTAGCGGACCCGGGTCGGCCAGCAGCTCGACCAGTGCGTGCGAGAAGGCCACGTCCACCGACTCCGACGGGAACGGCAGCGCGCCCGGCGTCACCACCAGGTAGTCCACTTTGGACGACGCGGGGCCTTCGAGCGCGACCGTCAGCGAGCCCGCCCCGCAGCCAAGGTCGATCACCCGCTGCCCCGCGGCGAACAGCGGCTGCGCGAACTCCGCCCGCTCCACCGCCGCGCGCGCCACCCGCCTCGAAGCCGCGTCCCGCGCGTATCCCTCCAGCACCCCGCACACAGTACGGCCAGTAGGTGGCAGGATCGAGGGGTGAGCACGCAGTCAGCCAACCAATATCCGCCCGCAGTGGTCCCCGGCCGCCTGTTCGGCGACGATCAGGCCGAGACCCGCTGGCGAGCCCGCTTCCACGCCCCGCGCATCTCGGTGCCCGAATGGGCCCGCGACGCCCCGGACGCCAACGTGTACGTCTCCAACGCCAGTGGCGTCTGGGAGGTGTACGCCTGGCATCGCGCCACCGACAGTCACCGCCGGGTCACCGACCGGCCCAACGGCACCCTGCACGCGACGCCGTCGCCCGACGGCTCGGCCATCTGGTGGTTCAACGACACCGACGGCGACGAGTTCGGCTCGTGGGTGCGCCAGCCGTTCGACGCCGACAGCTCGGCGGCGGTCAAGGCGCTCCCGGACGTCCACGACGGCTACCCGGCCGGCCTGGAGATCGGCGAGCGCGTGATCGCGGTCGGCGTCTCGACCGACGACGGCAGCGAGCTGTTCGCGAAGATCGGCGAAACCACCGAGCGTTTCTACAGCCACCCCGACGACGCGGGCATCGCGTCGCTGTCCCGTGACGAGAGCCTGCTGGCCATCGCCCACTCCGAGCACGGCGACTCGCGTCACCCGGCGCTGCGCGTGCTGGCGACGGACGGCTTCGCGACCGTCGCGGAAAAGTGGGACGGCGAGGGCAAGGGCCTCTCGGCGCTGGAGTTCTCGCCGCTGCCCGGCGACCAGCGGCTGCTCGTGCTGCACGAGCGCCGCGGCCGCGAGGAGCTGCTGGTCTGGGACGTTCGCGCGGACACCGAGACCGAGCTGGAGATCGACCTGCCCGGCGAGGTCGTCGCCGACTGGTACCCGGACGGCCGCGCGCTGCTGGTGGTGCACTTCCACCAGGGCCGCAGCTCCCTGCACCGGTACGACCTGGACACGGCCGAGCTGTCCTCTTTGGACACCCCGGCCGGCCGGATCGGCGGCGCGGGCGTGCGCCCGGACGGCACGCTCGAGTACTCGTGGTCGAGCGCGGCGGAGCCGGCGGCGGTGCGCGCCCGTGCCACCGACGGCACCGACTCCGTGCTGCTGGAGCCTCCGGGCGAGCGCGCGCCGGGCTCGGCGCCGGTGACGGACGCGTTCGTGGAGGGCGTCGGCGGGCAGGTCCACGCGCTCGTCTCGCGGCCGGCGGATGCTCCGGACGGCCCGCTGCCCACCGTGTTCTCCCTGCACGGCGGACCGCACGCCGCCGACGAGGACCGGTTCTCCGCCTACCGCGCGACCTGGCTCGACGCCGGGTTCGCCGTGGTCGAGGTCAACTACCGCGGGTCGACGGGCTACGGCTCGGCCTGGCGGGACGCGATCGAGGGCCGTCCCGGGCTCACCGAGCTGGAGGACGTCGCGGCGGTGCACGACTGGGCCGTCGAAAGTGGACTGTCCGATAAGGACAAGTGCGTGGTGAACGGCGCTTCGTGGGGCGGTTACCTCTCGCTGCTCGCGCTGGGCACGCAGCCGACGCGCTGGGCGGCCGGGGTCGCGGGCGTGCCGGTGGCGGACTACATCGCCGCGTACGAGGACGAGATGGAGCAGCTGCGCTCGTTCGACCGCGCCCTGTTCGGCGGCGCGCCCGGTGACGTGCCGGCGGTCTACCGGGAGTGCTCGCCGATCACGTACGTCGACGCGGTCGCCGCCCCGGTGCTCGTCCTGGCCGGTGACAACGACCCGCGCTGCCCGATCCGGCAGATCGAGAACTACCTCGACCGCCTTGGCAAGCGGGACGCGCCGCACGAGTTCTACCGCTACGACGCGGGCCACGGCTCACTGGTGATCGCCGAGACGATCAAACAGACGTCGATCGAGGTCTACTTCGCGTTGCGGGCCCTCGGCCTGCGCTGACCTGGGGTCCAGGCGCCTCCCCAGCGGAGGCGCCTGGGCTTTCCCGGCACGCGTAAAACCAGTGGCGTACGGCCCCCGCCCGGGGCGATGCTCAAGGCGTGGACATCACCTTCGAACACGATCCGCGCGGGGAGTGCTTCGCCCGGATCCGGCGGCGTGACGGGCTGGTGCTCGGCCTGCCCTCGTTCTCGCGGAAGTTCCGGGTGCCGCACGATCTCGCGCACGCCGTGACCGAGCGGGCGCTGGGCCTCGGCGGCGGGGTGTTCGGGTGCATCGCCGCGGGTGCGGTTTTCGGGAACATGCGGGTGCTGGAAGGAAAACCGCGGCACGACGCCAAAGCACGCAGCGAGCGGGTGCTCAAGGCGGCGAAGCGGTCGATCGGGGTGGCGGAATGCCTGTCCGGGGTACTGCACGAGGCCGTCGAGCACGGCCGGCAGCTGCGGTTCAGTGTGGCGCGCGAGACCTGGGGCATCCTGGAGCAGGATCCTTTTCCTTACAGTGAAAGGGAAATCCGCTCGGCGTCCGAGAAGCTCCACGAGCTGGCCGAGGTCTGGCAGACCAGCGGCGAGCCGCTCGAGTTCTCCTGGCCCGAGCGGCTCCGGCCGGCCTAGATGCCGCGGCTCAGCTCACGCAAGCGCGAGACCGCGGACTCGTCGCCCTCGTAAGTCAGGTGGACGGCGTCGCGGCCGAAGACGAACAGAAGCAGGTCCACCGGGTCGCCGGTCACAGTCACCACCGGGTTGCCCGCCTTCACCGCCGCGGTACGGCCGTCCGTGGTCTTCAGCTCAACGCCGACCGGGGACTTCCGCAGGTTCAGCTTCGCGGACTGGCGGGCCAGCCGCCACGCCGCGTCGTCGCGGGCCGGGTTCGCCGGGCGCGGCTCCCAGCCGGGCTGGGCGCGGCGGACGTCCTCGTGGTGGACGAGGAACTCGGCGCCGTTGGTCAGCTCCTCCAGCGGCCCGATCGCCATCGGCCAGTACCACGCGGGGCCGCGGCGGACCTGGTCCACCAGCTCGGGCCACGGCTTCGCCGCGTACCGGTCCTGCACCCGCTTGGTGTACCCGGCGAGCGCGGGCAGCATGATGCCCGGCGACGCGTCGAGCCGGTGCTCCCGGACGATCAGGTGCGCCGCGAGGTCCCGCGCCGCCCAGCCGTCGCACAACGTCGGCGCGTCGGGGCCGACCTCTTCGAAGAGCGCGCTCAGCGCCTGGCGTTCGTCCGCGGCAAGACCCATACCGGCGACATTACCCCCGCGATCAGTGATGGAACGCCGTCGACGTCGAGGCGTCGTGCTGCGGTCCCGCCTGGCGTTCCAGCTCGGGCAGGATCCGGGCCAGGTCGGCCAGCAGCAGGTCGGCCAGGTCGTGCGTGAAGCCGTTGCGGACCACGATGCGCAGCACCGCGAGGTCGGTGCGGTCCTCCGGGAACGTGTACGCCGGCACCAGCCAGCCGCGCTCGCGCAGCCGCCGGGAGACGTCGAACACGTCGTAACCCGTGATGTCCTTTTTGGTCGTGAACGCGAACACCGGCAGCTGGTCGCCGCGGGTGAGCAGCTCGAACGGGCCCATCCCGGCGATGCGGTCGGACAGGTGCGTCGCGACGTCGCGCGACGCCTGCTGCACGGCGCGGAAGCCGTCACGGCCGAGGCGGACGAACGTGTAGTACTGCGCGGCCACCTCGGCACCGGGCCGGGAGAAGTTCAGCGCGAACGTCGGCATGTCGCCGCCGAGGTAGTTGACGTTGAACACCAGCTCCGAGGGCAGCGCCGCCTTGTCCCGCCACACCACCCAGCCGACCCCGGGGTAGACCAGGCCGTACTTGTGCCCGGAGGTGTTGATCGACGCGACCCGCGGCAGCCGGAAGTCCCACTCCAGGTCCGGGTCGAGGAACGGCGCGATCATGGCGCCCGACGCGCCGTCCACGTGCACCGGGATGTCCCAGCCGGTGCGCGACTGCAGCTCGTCGAGCGCGGCGGCGATCTCCGCCACCGGCTCGTAACTGCCGTCGAAAGTGGACCCGAGGATCCCGACGACGCCGATGGTGTTCTCGTCGCAGCGCTTGACCGCCTCGGCCGCGGACAGGTGGAACCGGTCCTCCGCCATGGGCACCAGGCGCGGCTCGACCTCCCAGTACTCGCAGAACTTCTCCCAGCAGACCTGGACGTTCACGCCCATCACCAGGTTCGGCTTGCCCGTGCGGCCGAGCTTCGACCAGCGCCGCTTCAGCGCCATCCCGGCGAGCATGCAGGCTTCGGACGAGCCGGTGGTGGAGCAGCCCATCACCCCGGCCGGGTCCGGCGCGTGCCACAGATCGGCGAGGATGTTGACGCAGCGGCGCTCCAGCTCCGCCGTCTGCGGGTACTCGTCCTTGTCGATCATGTTCTTGTCGACGCACTCGGCCATCAGCTCACGGGCCTGCGGCTCCATCCACGTGGTGACGAACGTGGCGAGGTTGAGCCGTGCGTTGCCGTCGAGCATCAGCTCGTCGCGAACCAGCTGCAACGCGGTGTCCGGCGGCAGCGAGTCGTCCGGCAGCCTGTCGTGGGGCATCACGAAATCCGCCGCCAATGCCGGGTTTGCCCCGGCATACAGCGGATTCGTGCCCGCTTGGCGTTCCGGCCGGTCTTGTCGCCCCTGATGCAGCACCATGATCCGACCGTACTGCGCCGCGCGGGTCCGGACACCCCACGACGCCTGCCCGGATCAGACCGACGCGGAGAGCGCGACCTCGATGTTGCCGCGGGTGGCGTTGGAGTACGGGCACACCTGGTGCGCCTGCGCCACCAGCTTGTCGGCCTCCGCCTGGTCCAGGCCGGGCAGCGTGACGTGCAGGGCGACGCCGAGCTTGAAGCCGACCTCCTGCTTGTACAGGCTGACCTCGGCGTTCACCGTCGACTCGGGCAGCTTCACCTTCGCCTCGCGCGCGACGGCCTGCAGGGCGCTGTGGAAACAGGCCGAGTAGCCCGCGGCGAACAGCTGCTCCGGGTTGGTCTTGTCACCGCCGGGACCGCCCATCTCCTTGGGGATCGCCAGCGACTCGTCGATGACCCCGTCGGACGAGGTGACCTCGCCGTTGCGGCCCGCGCCGCGTGCCGTCGCCGCGGCGGTGTAGATCGCGTCAGCCATGGTTTCGCCTGCTTCCTCGTCGGAACGCCGCTGTCGGCGTCTCAGTGGTGCCAACATTCCGCACCAGCTGAACCTAACCACCACATGGCGAGCATCACGACCTGATCCCCGGGGACCTCAGCGCGCGCGAGCCGTCGCGAACTCCGCGACCTGCTGGCCGATGAGCCGCAGCGTGCGCACGCTCTTCTCGTCGGAGGCGCCGCCGGCCTCGTCGAACTTGGTCTCGGCGGAGTTGATGGAAGCACCCAGCGGGGTGGCCCAGCCGCGCAGCGCGTGCGTGATCGTGCGCAGCTGGTCGAGCGTGGTGACGGCGGCCTGCCAGCCGAAGGCGACGGCGGCGAGGCCGACCGCGCGGCCGTCGAGGTACGGGCGGGTGTCCTCGCGCAGGTCCTCGACGTAGTCCAGGGCGTTCTTGACCAGGCCGGACAGCGCGCCGTGGTAACCGGGCGAGACGACGATGACCCCGTCGGCCCGCCGGATCTCGTCGATCAGCCGGGACGCGCGCTCGTTGCGCTCGCGCACGGCCGTGTCGTAGAACGGCAGGACGAGTTCCGGGCCGGGGATCAGCTCGGTGGTGACACCGAGTTCGGCCGCCGCGCCGAGCGCGATCCGCAGGGCGCGCTCGGACTGCGAACCCTCGCGCAGCGAGCCGCCGATCCCGAGCACCCTGACCGTGTTGGCTGAAGTCACGCTTTCGAGGTTAACAACTCCACTTAACTGGAGGACCAGGATTTGGAACGGAGCCCTGGGTCACAGCGGGCACAAAGCCGGGCCTGGTACTGGAATGGCGGATTGACTGGCGGGCCGGCATTCCGGACCGAGTCCACGGCGCAGAGCTGGACCCGGAACCTACTGACTAGTAACGTCGGGGTCTCGACGCCGAGGAGGAACGATGGCGATCCCGCCCCAGATCCGCGCCCAGGCCGCCGCCGCCCAGCTGCTGTTCTGGCTGCCGCGCCCCGTCCGGCGGCTGCTCGCCGGTCCGCCGCTGCGCCGTGACGGCCAGGAACTCGCCCTCGACGCCCAGCTGCTGCTGCGGCTGCAGAAGCTGAACGGCGGCGGACTGGTCAACGGCTCGGTGGAGCAGTCCCGCGCGCTGCTCGAACTGGGCTCGCACCTGGTCAGCGGGAAGCGGATCGAGCCCGTCTCCACGCGTGAGATCAAGATCCCCGCGGACGGCGGCCCGCTCGACGCGACGCTGTACACCCCCGCCGGGCTGCCTGAGCCCTCCGGCCTGCTGGTGTTCTTCCACGGTGGCGGCTGGGTCGTGGGCAGCCGCGCGACCCACGACAACTCCTCCCGCTACCTGGCCAAGCACGCCGGGGTCCGAGTGCTGTCGGTCGAGTACCGGCTGGCGCCGGAGCACCCGTTCCCGGCGGCGGCGGAGGACGCGCTCGCGGCGTTCGCCTACGCGCACGCCAAAGCCGGCGAACTCGGCGCGGACCCGGACCGCATCGCCGTGGGCGGGGACAGCGCGGGCGGCAACCTCGCCGCGGTCGTGGCGCTGGAGACGACCCGGGCGGGCGGCCCGGCGCCGGCGTTCCAGCTGCTGATCTACCCCGCGGTGGACTTCACCACCCGACGGCGCTCGCGGGAGCTGTTCGGCACCGACCTGTTCCTCACCGACGAGGGCATGAAGTGGTTCGAAGGCCACTACGTGCCCGAGGGCACCGACCTGGCCGACCCACGCCTGTCGCCACTGCTCGCGTCCGACCACAGTGGACTGCCGCCGGCCTTCGTCGTCACCGCCGGGTTCGACCCGCTGCGCGACGAAGGCGAGGCGTACGCGGAAAAGCTGCGCGCCGCGGGGGTTCAGGTGGCGCTGAGCCGGCAGGCGGACCTGATCCACGGCTTCCTGAGCTTCACCGGGGTCGGCAGCCGCTTCCGCGAGGCCGTCGCCGAGATGGCCGGCGCGCTGCGGCTCGGCCTGGCCGAGACGAAGACCCAAGCGTAGAACCGTCCGCTCGGTGGGGAGTAATTTCCGGCTATGACACACAGTGCAGAGATGCCCGCGGTGGTGGACCGGTACTTCGCCGCCGTGAACGCCCGCGACTGGGCCGCGATCGCCCCCTGCTTCACCGAAGACGCCGAGTTCTGGATGCTCGGCGCCCGGACGGCGCGCGGAGGGGCGGAGATCGCCGAACAGCTGCGCAAGTCCCTGGAGCCATTGCCCGAGACGAACGACGAGGTCGTCCGGGTGGCCGCCGACGGCACCTTGGTGCTGGCCGAGCTGGTGTTCCGGGCTCGCACCCCGGCGGGCGACTCGATTCGGCTGAACGCGGCCGACGTCTTCGAGCTGACTCCCGGCGGTGAGGCCATCACCCGCGTCTCGAACTGGTCCGGCTCGCCGCGGCAGGCAGGCTGACCACCCACGTTCAAGACAGATGCCCTGAAGGCCACCTTGAGGGACGGAGCGTCCCTCAAGGTGGCCTTCAGGGCACTGGCCGTGCCATCCCAGGACACGACCGGAGCCTGGTGCGGCGAACCGCACCAGGCTCCGGGTCCCCCTGTTTCCGGGTTGGTTAAACCGCCGGGGCGGGCACCGGCAGCGGCGGCACCCCGGGCACCGGCGGGAGCGGCACCGGCAGCGGCGGGACCGCGCCGAGCAGGCCGCCGAGAATGCCCGTGACCGCGGCGAGCAGGGCCTTGACCAGGTCGCTCACGATCTTGAGCGGGCCAGGGAGGTCCGGCAGCGTCGGGACGGGGATCGGCAGCGGCGGCAGTTGCCGCGCGGTGGCCGTCGGGTCGCCCAGCAGCCGGTTGGACTCGTCCGCCCGCAGCTGCGCGGCCGACGAGAGCTGCTGCGTCTCCGACTGGATGGTGTAGCGCTTACCCGCCGCGAGGTCCGCGAGCACGGGGCTGAGCTTGTCCAGGTCGGCGCGCGTCATCCCGACCTTGCCCGCGTATGCCACCTTGGTCAGGTCGTCACGCATCTGGAGCACCTGCGCGCCGACGGCTTCGGTGGCGGACGAGCCTTTGCCGCCCACCGGGCTTGCCGAGGCCATCCCCGCCGTGCCGACGGCCAGCAGACTGCCCGCGGCTACCAAGGCGATGATCCGCCCAATATTGCCTTTCATTCCTAACCTCCTGGCCTCTGGAGACCTGACGGGTTAAATCGGTACTCGCTGTGTCGGCCAAGCACCAGCCGATCACCTGTTGGAGACGTTTTCTAACCCTTACGTGCCGAATCCGAGAAAGGTGAACTAGCCCGCAATTGATTAACGTGGGCGGCTTGCCCATCCCCCTGATGATCATCAGAACCGATCCCGAATCTGACTCACAGTAGCCAGATCCCTCGAATGGCCGAGCCGCCCACCCGCACGGGTGTATTGCGTGATCGTTTACCCTCATCACTCCGTCGGACCGCGTGTCGCCACTGCTCCAGACAGGGCGTCCCCCACGTACGCACCGCCACCGGTGGACTAACGGGTAACGCCCGGATCACCGTGCCGACCAGGCATCCGATCCCCCCGGAAACACAGCCCCCGGAAACACAGAGCGGCCCGGCACGCAGTGCGCACCGGGCCGCTCGCTCCGTGGTGGGAGCCTGAATGCGGAAGAGTTTCGCTTGATTACTTCGCGAAGGCTTCCGCCACCTTGTCGCCGAGGTCCTTGTCGACGTTGCGCCAGTATTCGAAGACACGCTCCAGCACCGGCTGGGAAACGTCGTTCGAAGCGTGGCCGATGATATTTCCGGCGAGCCGCTCGCGCTGCTCGTCGTCCAGCACGTCGCGGACCAGGGAGCCCGCCTGGCCGAAGTCGTCGTCCTCGGCGTGGAGCCGGTACGCGGAGCGGATGACCTCGTCCTCGACGCCGTAGGTCGACGTGGTCTCGGCCGCGACCGCCGCGTCGGCGTGCGGGCCGCCGAACGAATTGGGCGCGTACACCGGGTCGCCCGGGTTGTTGTAGCGCATCGCACCGTCGCGCGAGTAGCTGTTCACCGGGGCCGTCGGCGCGTTGACCGGCAGCTGCGTGTAGTTCGCGCCGATGCGGTAGCGGTGCGCGTCCGGGTACGCGAACAGGCGGCCCTGCAGCATCTTGTCCGGCGACGGGCCGATGCCCGGCACCAGGTTCGACGGCTCGAACGCGGCCTGCTCGATCTCGGCGAAGTAGTTCGACGGGTTGCGGTCCAGCACGTAGCGGCCGACCTTGATCAGCGGGTAGTCGCCGTGCGGCCACACCTTGGTCAGGTCGAACGGGTTGAAGCGGTAGTCCGCGGCGTCCTCGTAGGGCATGACCTGGACGTGCAGGGTCCAGCTGGGATGGTTGCCCTGCTTGATGTTCCGGTACAGGTCGGCGATGTGGTGGTCGGCGTTCTCGCCGGCGAGGCGGTCGGCGTCGGACTGGCTGAGGTAGCCGATGCCCTGGTCGGTCTTGAAGTGGTACTTCACCCAGAACTTCTCGCCGCCGGCGTTCTCCCACAGATAGGTGTGCGAGGAATAGCCGTTCATCTCGCGCCAGCTGGACGGGATGCCGCGGTCGCCCATCAGCCAGGTGACCTGGTGCGCCGACTCGGGGCGCAGCGTCCAGAAGTCCCACTGGATGTCGTGGTCGCGCAGGTGGTTGTCGGCGCGGCGCTTCTGCGAGTGGATGAAGTCCGGGAACTTGATCGGGTCGCGGATGAAGAACACCGGGGTGTTGTTGCCGACGATGTCGTAGTTGCCCTCGGCGGTATAGAACTTCACCGCGAATCCGCGCGGGTCGCGCCAGGTGTCGGGCGAGCCGCTCTCCCCGGCCACCGTCGAGAACCGGATCAGGCTCTCGGTGCGCACGCCGGGCTGGAACAGCGCGGCCTTGGTGTACTGGCTGACGTCTTCGGTCACTTCGAGGAAGCCGAACGCGCCCCCGCCCTTGGCGTGCACCACGCGCTCGGGCACGCGCTCGCGGTTGAACTGCGCGTTCTTCTCGATCAGGTAGTGGTCCTGCAGCAGGATCGGGCCGTTGGCGCCGATGGTCAGCGAGTCGTTGTCGCTGGCGATCGGGATGCCGACGTTGTTGGTGGTGGGCTTGTTCACGCCGGTACCTCCTCGTGGTGGTGGGTGGAGCAGTCAGGGCACAGGCCCCAGAAGACGACCTCCGCCTCGTCGATCACGAAGCCCGCCGTGGCCGAGGGCTCCAAGCACGGGGCCGAGCCGTGGACGCAGTCGACGTCCTCGGTGCGGCCACACGCGCGGCAGACGAGGTGGTGGTGGTTGTCCCCGGTCCGCGTCTCGAACCGCGCCGGGTGCCCGGCGGGCTCGATGCGCCGCACCAGTTCCGCCCCGGCACAGGCGGCGAGCACGTCGTAAACGGCCTGCGTGGAGACCGAGCCCAGCACGCCGCGCACTCCCACCGCGACCTCGTCGGCCGTGGTGTGGGGGTGCTGGGCGAGCCATTCGAGCACGGCGACCCGCGGCCCAGTGACCCGCAGGCCGGCCGAGCGGAGCTGCTGTCGGACGGGGTTTTCCTGATGTGGCATGACCAGGCCAGCTTGCCCGCTTATCTGGAATGAGTCAAGAAAACGCTCCGATCGGGTGTCGCCCACCTGGTCGCGCCCGACCCCGATCCGGCGCCGGCGCCCAGCTCAGGGGCCCGATTCAGAGGGGCAGGCCGTTTTCCAGGTGCGTGAACGCCCGGTCCAGCAGCCCGACGTAATCGGCGTCGAGGTCCGTGGCCGCCAGCTGGGCGGTCGAGAGGATCACGCCGACGACGGCGCCCGCCCAGGTGTGCACCTCGAAGTCCGACGCGGACCGGCCGGTGCGCGCGGCGACCCAGTCGGCCATCAGGTACGTGCTTCTCAGGTGCCCCTCCATCGCCTTGGCGCGCAGCTCGGGCTCGCTGAACACGAGCGCCTGGCGCCGGCGTTCCCCGGCCCACGCCTCCGGGGACAGGTTGCCGTGCACTTCGTGCAGGGCCGCGCGGACGGCGCCCAACAGCGAGAGGTCCTTCGGCTGCCGACGGCCCGCCTCGATCAGCAACTGGTCGACCGAGTCGTAGAGGACCGTCTCCTCCTTGGTCGGGAAGTAGCGGAAGAACGTGCTCGGCGAGATGTCCGCGGCCGCCGCGATCTGCTCGACCGTGGTCGCCGCGTACCCCTGCTCCAGGAACAGCCGGACCGCGTGCCGCTGGATCGCGGCGCGCGTGCGGGCCTTCTTGCGCTCACGCAGGCCCATGGGTTCAGACGACGTCATGACCCGATTGTCACAGTCGCTGTCAAATGACAGCAGCTCCCGCCCGGTTAAGAAGTTGCACGCGCGTACCAGGATTTGCTCTCATGAAGTACGTGCCGTTCACGCCGTACCGCCGGGTCCTCACGCTGCCGCAGGTCCGCCCCTCGATGGCGCTCATGTTCTTCGCCCGCCTGCCGATGACGATGACGGGCGTGACGCTGACGTTGTACGTGGTCAGCAACCTCGGGCACGGCTACGGCGCGGCCGGGATCGTCGGCGCGGCCTCCACCCTGGGCATGGCGCTCGGCGCGCCGCTGCTCGGGCGGGCCATCGACCGGTACGGCCTGCGCCCGGTGGTCGCGGTGTGCGGGATGACGTCCACCGCGTTCTGGATCGCGGTGCCGCACCTGTCGTACGCGGTGCTGGTCGTCTGCGCGCTGCCGGCGGGGTTCCTGTCCGTGCCCGCGGGCTCGCTGGCCCGGCAGATCCTCGCGGCGCTGGTGCCCGCGGACCACCGGCGCGCGGCCTACTCGCTGGACACGATCCTGGTCGAGGCGTCGTTCATGATCGGCCCGGCGGCGGGCATCGCCGCGATCACCTCGCTGTCCGCGACGGTGACGCTGAGCGGAATCGGCGCGATCTTCGGCGCCACGGCGCTGCTGATCTTCCTGCTGAACCCGCCGATCCGGAACTCCGGCGAGCTCGCCCCCGTCGGCTCCGTCCGGCCGCCGCTGCGTTCGTGGCTGTCCGGCCGCCTGCTCGCGACGCTGCTGATCGCCGCGGGCACGCTGTTCTGCCTGGTCGGCACCGAGGTCGCGACGCTGGCGGCACTGCGCGCGAACGGCGACGTCGGCTGGACCGGGCTGGTCATCGTGGTGATGTGCGCGGCTTCGATGGCCGGCGGCATCGTGCACGGCGCCGTGAAACGCTCGCTGCCCCAAGGCGTGCTGATGCTGCTGCTCGTCGTGCTGGTGCTGCCGGTCGGCCTCGCGGACCAGCCGTGGTGGCTGCTGATGCTCCTGCTGATCCCGACGAACCTGCTGTGCGCCCCGACGCTCGCCGCCACCACGGAAACCGTGAGCGCCATCGCGCCCCCGGCCGTCCGGGGCGAGGCGATGGGCCTGCAGGACGCGTCCACCCGGCTCGGCCTCGCGCTCGGCAGCCCGGTGGTCGGCTTCGCGATCGACCACTCGAGCCCCGCGTGGGGCTTCTTCGCGGCGGGCGCGGGCGGGTTGGTGCTGGCGGCGTTCGGGCTGCTGTGGACGAGCCGTCGTCGCCCGGCCGCCACCCCGGCGCTGGCCGCGGCCGTCCGCGCGCGGCGCTGACCCCGCGCGGATCAGCTGCAGGCTTTACGCAGCGCGTCCAGCTTCGCGACGTTGCGCTTCGCCCAGGCGGCGACCACACCGGCGTCCTGGATGTGCTCCTTCTGGACCTGGACGTAGGAGTCGGCCATGCCGAGCAGGGCGTTCTTGACGTCGTTGTCCTGCACGTTCGCGGCCAGCGAGCGCAGGCGCTGCTCCTTGTCCTGCGCGCGTTCCTTGAGCTTGTCCGGGTCGACCAGCGGGTTCAGGTCCGCGAGGCCGAGCGCCTCCGTGCACGTGCTGACCCGGTCCGCCGTCGAATTCGCCGTGTCGACCGCCGTGTTCACCTGGTCGCAGCCGGCCAGCAACGCGCCGGCGGCCGCCAGCGCGGCCACCGCTCCCCACCTCGTCATAGCGCCAGGGTAGCGGTCCCGCGACCGTCACGGACGGTTCCGTGACGGCCGCGGTCCCCCTAACCCTTGACGCAGACCACCTGCTTGAGGTGCGCGACCACCTCGACGAGGTCCGTCTGCGCCTTGATCACCGTCTCGATGTCCTTGTACGCCGCCGGAATCTCGTCGACGACGCCCGAGTCCTTGCGGCATTCGACGCCTTCCGTCTGCGCCGCGAGGTCGTCCGCGGTGAACGTCTTCTTCGCCTTGGTACGCGACATCCGGCGCCCCGCCCCGTGCGAAGCCGACTCGAACGACGACGTGTTGCCCAGCCCGCGCACGATGTACGAGCCCGTGCCCATGCTGCCCGGGATGATCCCGAGGTCGCCGGCCCCCGCGCGGATCGCGCCCTTGCGGGTGACGAGCAGGTCGACACCGTCGTAGGTCTCCTCGGCGACGTAGTTGTGGTGGCAGCTGATGGAGTCGTCGAACTTGGTCCCGGGGACCACCTCGGCGACGGCCAGCTTGACCAGCGCGACCATCGTGGCGCGGTTGCGCGCCGCGTAGTCCTGCGCCCAGAACAGGTCGCGCCGGTAGGCCTGCATCTCCGGCGTGCCGGCGACGAACACCGACAGGTCGGGGTCCGGCAGGTCGTTGTTGTGCGGCAGCTTCCGCGCGACGGCCATGTGCCGCTCCGCCAGCTCCTTGCCGATGTTCCGCGAACCGGAGTGCAGCATCAGCCAGACGCGGCCCTCGTCGTCGCCGCCCTGTTCGAGGCAGACCTCGATGAAGTGGTTGCCGCCGCCGAGGCTGCCGATCTGGCGGGCCGCGCGGTCGCCCAGCTCCTGGACGCCCTGGTGGAGGTCGCCGAACGACTTCCAGAACGCGTCCCAGCCGCCGACGCCGTGCACCTTGGCCGGGTTCACGGGCGTCTTGTGCAGCCCGAACCCGACGGGCACGGCCGACTCGATGCGACGCCGCAGCCGGCCGAGGTCGTCCGGCAGGTCCGCCGCCGTGAGCGACGTCCGGACCGCGCTCATCCCGCACCCGATGTCAACGCCGACCGCGGCCGGCGAAACCGCGTCACGCATGGCGATCACGCTGCCCACGGTCGCGCCCTTGCCGTAGTGGACGTCGGGCATGACCGCGACGCCGTGCACCCACGGCAAGTTGGCGACGTTACGCAGCTGTCGCATCGCCTGCTCTTCGACCGACGCGGGGTCCGCCCACATCCGGATCGGCACGCGTGCGCCTTCGACCGCCGTGTACATGACTTTCCTTTCCTGAAAGGGACAACGACGTCCAGCATCCCTGGCGGAACGGTGCCGGACAACCGAATTCAGGCGGGCCCGTGCGCGGTCAGCCGGGTCGACGAGGTGGTAGAGCAGTCCCAGCATCAATACAGCATCGTTGCTGGTGTCCGAGACCGGCAGCTGACGGGCACCGCCGACCTGCGCGGTGACGCCGGGCAACGTCGGTCAACTCATTTCGCCCGGCTCGACGGTCCGGAAAACGAAAGGCTCCCCGCGAAATCTCGCAGGGAGCCCTTCAGTACCAACGACTCAGCGGTCCCCGGCGATCAGCTCCGCGATCTGGACCGCGTTCAGCGCCGCGCCCTTGCGCAGGTTGTCCGCGGTGAGGAACAGGGCCAGGCCACGGCCGTCGGGGACGCCCGGGTCGGTGCGGATGCGGCCGACGAAGCTGGGGTCGGCGCCCGCGGCCTGCAGTGGGGTCGGGACGTCCGAGAGCTGGACGCCCGGGGCGTGCGAAAGCAGCTCGGTCGCGCGGGCGACCGAAAGGGGGCGCTCGAATTCCACGTTCACCGACAGCGCGTGGCCGGTGAACACCGGGACGCGCACGCAGGTGCCGGACACCAGCAGGTCCGGCAGGCCGAGGATCTTGCGGCTTTCGTTGCGCAGCTTCTGCTCTTCGTCCGTCTCGAACGATCCATCGTCCACAATGGATCCAGCCAGCGGCAGGACGTTGAACGCGATCGGGGCGACGTACTTGGCGGGCGCGGGGAACTCCACCGCGGAACCGTTGTGGGTCAACGAGGCCGCGCGCGTCGCGACGGCGTTCACCTGCGCCGCCAGCTCGTCGACGCCGGCCAGGCCGCTGCCGGACACCGCCTGGTACGTGCTCGCGATCAGCCGGAGCAGGCCCGCCTCGTCGTGCAGCGGCTTGAGCACCGGCATCGCGGCCATCGTGGTGCAGTTGGGGTTCGCGATGATCCCCCGCCCAGCGAGTTTAATTGCCTCCGGGTTCACCTCGCTGACGACCAGCGGCACGTCCGGGTCACGCCGGAACGCCGACGAGTTGTCGATCACCGTCACGCCCGCGGCGGCGAACCGGGGGGACTGCTCCTTCGACGTCGCGCCGCCCGCGGAGAACAGCGCGATGTCCAAACCGGACGGATCCGCCGTGGCCGCGTCCTCGACCACGATCTCGGTGTCCCGCCAGGGCAACTTGGTGCCCGCCGAGCGCGACGACGCGAAGTAGCGCAGCTCCTCGACCGGGAAGTCCCGCTCCGCCAGCAGTTTCCTCATCACGGCGCCGACCTGGCCGGTCGCCCCGACCACCCCGACGCGAAGCCCGCCGGCCATCAGCGACCACTCCCCGCGTAGACGACGGCTTCCTCGTCGCCGCCGAGCTCGAACGCCTCGTGGATCGCGCGCACGGCCTCGTCCAGCTGCGCGTCGCGGATCAGCACCGAGATCCGGATCTCCGAGGTGTTGATGATCTCGATGTTCACGCCGGAGGAGGCCAGCGCCTCGCAGAACGTCGCCGTGACGCCGGGATGCGAGCGCATGCCCGCGCCGACGAGCGAGACCTTGCCGACGTGGTCGTCGTAGAGCACCGACTCGAAGCCGATCTCCGCCTTGACCTTCTCCAGCTCCTTGACCGCCTTGGCGCCGTTGGCCTTCGACAGCGTGAAGGTGATGTCGGTCCGGCCGGAGACGGTGCTGGACACGTTCTGCAGCACCATGTCGATGTCGATCTCGGCGTCGGCGATCACGCGGAAGATCCGGGCCGCCGCGCCGGCGGTGTCCGGCACGCCGGTGACCGTGATCTTGGCCTCGGAGCGGTCGTGTGCCACACCGGTGATCAGCGCTTGTTCCACGGGGATCTCCTCGATTGAACCGGCCACGGTGGTGCCCGGCTTGTCACTGTAGGAAGAGCGGACTCGGATCGGCACGCCGTAGCGGCGCGCGTATTCGACCGAGCGCAGGTGCAGGATCTTCGACCCGCTCGCGGCCAGCTCCAGCATCTCCTCGTACGGGATGGTGTCGAGCTTCTTCGCGTCCGGCACGATCCGCGGGTCGGCGGTGTACACACCGTCCACATCGGAATAGATCTCGCAGACGTCGGCGTTCAGCGCCGCGGCGAGCGCGACGGCCGTGGTGTCCGAGCCGCCGCGGCCGAGCGTGGTGATGTCCTTGGTGTCCTGGGCCACGCCCTGGAAACCGGCCACCAGCGCGACGTAACCCTGTTCGAGGGCCTCCGTGACGCGGCTCGGCGTGACGTCGATGATGCGCGCGTTGCCGTGCACCGACGTGGTGACGACACCGGCCTGCGAGCCGGTGAACGACCACGCCTCAGCCCCCTGGGCCGCGATGGCCATGGCGACCAGCGAGTTCGAGATGCGCTCACCGGCGGTGAGCAGCATGTCCATCTCCCGCTCCGGCGGCGCCGGGTTCACCTGCTGCGCCAGGTCAAGCAGCTCGTCGGTGGTGTCGCCCATCGCCGAGCACACCACGACGACATCGTTGCCCGCCTTTTTGGTGGCGACGATGCGCTCCGCGACGCGCTTGATCCGGTCGGCACTTTCCAGCGACGATCCGCCGTACTTCTGGACCACGAGGGCCACGCCCGAACCTCCTTGACGGGCCGGGTCTGCTCCTGGTGGGCACCGAGGAGCCCCCGCGTCCCTTCATTTGGGAAAAGCCTACCGGGGCGCTCGCCGCCCGCCACCCCATCGAGTGGTGTCGGCCACTGATCGGGGGCCATTCGGAAGTAAATCTTCCTTAACGCCACCGAAATACGGGGAGCCCTTTCGCCGGAGTGATGGAGAGCACTACGCCCGCACTACGGTGCTTTCCGTGCGCAAAACCGCCGAGACGAGTGTCCCCCTCACGCCGGCCATCGCCGAGCGCTGGAGCCCCCGAGCCTTCGACGCCGCGGCCGAGCTGACCGGGCCGCAGCTGACCGCCCTGCTGGAGGCCGCCCGCTGGGCGCCGTCCTTCGGCAACACCCAGCCGGCCCGCTATCTGGCCGGTCGCCGTGGCGACCGCGCGTTCACCCTGATCCTCGACGCGCTGAACTCGGGGAACCAGGCGTGGGCGTTCCGCGCGAGCGCGCTGCTGATCGGCGTGATGGTGACCACGAACGAGAAGGGCGAGATCCCGTACGCCGAGTACGGCCTCGGCCTGGCGAGCGAGAACCTGGTGCTGCAGGCCGTGGAGCTGGGCCTGGTCGCGCACCAGATGGCGGGCTTCTCCGCCGAGACGGTGCGCTCGTCGTTCGGGCTGCCCGACGGCGTCGTGCCGCGGATCGCCATCGCCGTCGGCTCCCTCGCCGACGCGTCGGTGCTGGAGGACGAGCGACGGGTCGAGCGCGAGCGGGCCCAGCGGCAGCGGCTGCCGCTCGACGAGTTCGCCTTCGGCGACAGCTGGGGCAGCCCCGTCATCCCGTGACGGACAGCTACCGCAAACGCTTGCCCGAGCCGTTCACGGCCGGGGTTCAGGACAGGGGTTCAGGGCAGGACGAGAGTCCGGTCCACGATCGCCAGCGCCACGTCCAGCACGCTCCGGCCCGCCGCGAACGCGTGCGCGCGGATCAGCGCCAGCGCGTCCGACGCACCGCAGTTCCCGGTGGTCATGACCACCCCGGCGGCCTGGTGCACCACCAGCCGGAGGCCGACGTCGTCGAACAGCGGGTGGGCGGGCAGCCCGTCCTCGGTCTCGACGATCGACAGCAGCGCGGTGTTCGTGAGCGCTTCGGCGACCGCGCTCAGCGATCCCACCGCCAGCGCACCTTCTTCGGACTGGGGCTGGTAGACGGTGATCGCGCCCAGTGGCGAGGTGGCCGCGCCGAGCCGTGCCGAGACCACCGAGACCACGCCGATTTCCTGGACCGCCGCCCCGAACTGGGGCCAGTAACGGCTCAGTTCGCCGCCGCTCAGGCTCAGCTCGCCGGGCCCGGTCAACGCGGTGATGGCGGGCCCCTCGCCGTAGACGTACTCGAGATCCTGGGCGGCCTCGGCGAGCGGGTCGGAGGTCGCCGCCATCGAGTCGCCCGCGCGGGCGCCGAACAGGGTCACGGCGGTGCTCTGCGCACCACAGGCTTCGGCGATCGCCTCGATGAAGGTCGGAGCAGCTCCCCGGCCGACGGTCCGGTCGGCATAGCAGGCGTGCATCACCACGGCGGCTCGGTGTGCGCGCTCGCTGCCGCGGTGAACCTCCGCCATCCGGAGGTGGAACGCGCGCATCCCGGCACTGGCGGTGGCGGCCAGGCCCTCGTGCCGCGAGGCGACGCCGGCTGCGCGCTCGGCCCGCAGCCGCTCGGTTTCGACGAGACCCAGGACGACCGCCAAGTCGCGCCCACGGTCGGAGCGGTCCCTCATGCGCTGAGCCTACGCCGGGACCGCACGGCGCGACATCACCCGGAAACCGGGCGAAAGCTGCCTTTTGCATCATGAAGGCGAGGACTACTGTGGGTGGCCCCCAACGCAGTGTCCGGAGGCATGGCGCCCATGCGCAACCGCGAGGAATGGCTCGCCGAGACGATGCTGGAGCTGGCCGACACGCTGGTACCCGGTTTCGAACCACTGCCCTACTGGCTGGGCGTCGCCGGCCGGTTCGCCGAGCTGACGAACACCTCGGTGCGCCTGAACGCGACCGCCGACCAGGGCACCGAGACCGTGGTGGCGTGCACCGACGAACGGCTCGAGGCGGCGGCGCTGGGCGAGGTGCTGGTCGCGGAAGGCCCCGGCGCGGACTGCGAGCTCACCGGCGACCCGGTCGTGGACGTCCGGCTGGACAGCGCGGCCGAAAGCTGGCCGCAGCTGGCCCCGGCGGCCTTGGCGCTCGGCTTCCGCGTGATGCACGCGTTCCCGCTGCGGCTGCGCGAGACGTCGCTCGGCTCGGTCACTCTGCTGGGCGCGGCGCCGGACCGGCTGTCGGAGGGGAACTTCCGGCTCACCAGGAGCCTCGCCGACGTCGCCACGATCAGCATGCTCCAGCGCCGCGCCGTGGTCTCGTTGACCGAAACCTCGGGGCAGCTGCAGCACGCGCTGGGCAGCCGCGTGGTCATCGAGCAGGCCAAGGGCCTGATCTCCAGCAAACTGGAGATCAGCATGGAAGAGGCCTTCAAGCTGCTGCGCAGCTACGCGCGCGGGCGCAACCGGAAGCTGACCGCGGTCGCCGAGCGGCTCGTCGACCGGAGCATGACCGTCGCGGAGCTGCTGCCGTTGCCGGCACAGGCGAAACCGCAGCCCCATGGCGGCCGGAAGCCGTCGGCCGGCTGAGCCGTCAGGAGTGCCGGTCCTGCTCCATCAGCAGCACCACGCCTTCACCCGGGCCGTGCAGCGGTGAGCAGCTGATCCGGCAGATCAGCGGGCGGCCCTTGCGGTTCACCGCGTCGACCTTCAGCGGACCGGACCGCCGGCCGGTCTCGTTGGAGGTCCGGACGCTCTCGCGCAGCGTGTCCGTCGGCAGGCCGAAGTCCAGCGTGAAGAAGTCCTCGCGGTAGACCTCGTCGGCGCGCAGGCCCCACAGCTCCTCCGCGCCGCGGTTCCAGCTGCGCACCTGCAGCTGCCCGTCCAGGACCACCACCCCGGCCTCGACGCTGGAGAGCACGCCTTCGAAGAACGTGCGCGTCTCGTCCAGCTCGGCCGTGCGGATCCGCATCTCCTCGTTCATGGTCTCCAGTTCTTCGTTGCCCGACTGGAGTTCTTCGTTCGTGGTCTCGAGTTCTTCGTTGGTGGACTGGAGTTCCTCGTTCGTGGTCTCCAGTTCCTCGATGCTCGACTGGAGTTCCTCGTTGACCGTCTCCAGTTCCGCGTTGGTCGACTGCAGCTCGGCGTACGCGGTCGCCAGGTTCTCCTGGGCGCGCTTGATCTCGCGCTGGAGCCGGGTCGCCTCGGTGGTGTCGGCGAACGTGATCGCGGCGCCGACGTCCTCGCCGTCGCTGGTGATCAGCGGCCGGACGATGATGTCGAAGTGCTGCGCCTCGTCACCGGGCTGGCGGCGCTGCACCGCGCTCAGCCGGACGCTGCGGCGCTCGGTGTGGGCCTGGTCGATCGCGGAGCGCAGCTCGGTCGGGCGGTAGGAGACCTCCAGGTCGTGGAAGGGCCGGCCGACGTCGTGGGAGCTGAGCCCGAACTGGAGCCGCGCCGCGCCGTTGACCATGGCCACCGTGCCGTCGCGGTCGACGCCGATCATCGCGTCCGGCGCCGAGGCCAGCGCGAGGTCGGTGACCAGCCGTCGCCGGTTCGTGTCGCGCAGCTCGGCCCCGGCCGTCAGGTCGAACCGGGTGCCGCGCGGCTGACTGCCGCCGAGCCGGCGGCGGAACACGCGGTGGCGCATGTTGGCGACGTCGAACCGCGCGCTGTCCGACAGCAGCATCTCGGCCTTGCCGAGGAACAGGTAACCGTTTTCGTGCAGCGCGAAATGGAACCGCTCGATGATCTTGACCTGTGCCTCGACGTTGAAGTACATCAACGTGTTGCGGCAGGCGAGCAGGTTCACGCGCGAGATCGGCGCGTCGCGCGTGACGTCGTGGCGGCCGAAGATCACCCGGCGCCGCAGGTCGCGGCGGACCGCGAACAGCTCACCGGACGGCTCGAAGTACTTCGCGCGCATCCCGTCGGGAACCCGCTCCAGCGCCCTCGCCGGGTACACCCCGGCGCGCGCCTCGCGCAGGGCCTCCTCGTCGACGTCGGTGCCGTAGATCTTGACCCGCTTCGTGCACTCCTCGATGCCGAGGTGCTCGGCGAACGCGATCGCGAGCGTGTACGCCTCTTGGCCGGTGGAGCAGCCCGCGCTCCAGATCCGGATCTCCTGGCCGGGGTCGGTCTTCGCGACCAGGTCGGGCACGACCGTGGTCTGCAGGAAGCTCCACGCCTCGACGTCGCGGAAGAAGCTCGTGACGTTGATCAGGATGGTGTTGAACAGCTCCTGGAACTCCTTGGCGTTGCTCTCGAGGTAGTCCCGGTAGTCAACGTACCGCTCGAATCCCACGCTCTGCATGCGCTTGCGGATCCGGCGCGCGAGCGAAGTCCTTTTGTAGCCGGTGAAATCGAAGCCGCGCGAGTCGCGGATGAAGGTCAGCAGCTCCTCCAGGTGGCCGTCGTCCTCGATCTCGTCTTCGGGGGTGCTCATCGCGACAGAGTTCCGTTCACCAGGCCGACGAGCACGCCGGCGATTTCGTTCAGGGGGCGGACGAAGTCGGCCGCGCCGGTCCGCACGGCCGCGTCGGGCATGCCGGCGAACGCCGCGGTCTCCGGGTCCTCGACGACCACCGTGCCGCCCCGTTCCTTGACCCGGGCGGCGCCGCGCGCGCCGTCCGCGCCGGTTCCGCTCAGGACACACACCACGGCCCGCTCGCCGTAGCCGTCCGCGACGGACTCGAAGAGCACGTCGGCGGCGGGGCGCACGAAGTTCACGTGGGCCTCTTCGGAGAGCGCCAGCACGCCGCGGGCGGAGATGCGCAGGTGCCGGTCGGGCGGCGCGAAGTAGACAACACCGGACTGGACGGCGTCACCGGGCTCGGCCAGCTTCGCCGCCAGCTCCGACCGCCGCCCGAGAATCACGGCGATGACCGTGTCGTGCTTCGGATCGAGGTGCTGGACCACGAGGACCGGCACGGGAAACTCCGCCGGCAGGTCCCCGAGCACCGAGATGAGCGCCTTGATCCCACCGGCCGAGGCCCCGAAGGCGACGAGATCGAACGGGCTCGTGTCCTCTGGTCCCCGCGGTCCGGGCAGCCTGCCCGCCGCACGCGGCCGGCTCGGGCGTTCCATTCGTCAAGCCTAGTCGGGTCCGGCCGGTTGGCCGGGTTCGCGGGCCGTCCGCTTTCCACGCGCAGCGTCCGCGCGGGCTCGGAGCGTGACGTCGCCCGTCCGGGGAACCGCCGGACGGGGCCCCACATCGAAGGCCCCGCAGAAGCAGTTGATGCGAGGAGAAACAAATGCGTAACCGTGTGCTGGAGTTCCTGGGGGTCTCCGCGGCAGTGCTGGCGCTGGCCGGCTGTGCGGGCGAGACGAGCGGCACGCCCTCCGCGGCCGGCGGCGCTCCGGCGCCGAGCCAGGCCGAGACGAGTACGGCGTCGAGCAGCGCCGACGCGCCCGCCGGGAAGTCGTCCGGGGGCAGCTTCACCAAGCAGGGCACCAAATTGAAGCTCGGCGAGAAGGCGACCGTGCCGTTCAAGTCCGAGAGCAAGACGGGCGCGATCGGCGTCACCGTCAAGGCGATCGAGAAGGGCGCCGAGGCCGACCTCGCCCCGCTGGCCCTCGGCGACAAGGCCAAGGGGATGACGCCGTACTACGTGCGCGTCACCGTCTCCAATGAAAGCGGCACGGACTTCTCCTACTCGTCGCTCGGCCTGATGGACGCGCTGCTCCCCGACGGCTCCGAGGCCCAGCAGGTCTCCGTGATCGGCACGTTCGACAAGTGCGACAGCGGCGACGCGGGCAAGGCGTTCACCACGAAGGGCGCCACCTACGAGAGCTGCGTCCTGGCGCTGGCGCAGGGAAGCACGGCCGTCACCGGCGCGTCCTACAACGAGGGCGAGTACCACGACCAGGCGCCGGGGACGGACTACGGCGACGAGGCCGTCACCTGGCAGCCCTGAGCGCGAACGGGCCGTTCACTCTGCGTGAGTGGACGGCCCGGGCCGTCAGGAGGAGACCCCGCCGATCCGGCGGAGGATCTTCGTCAGGATCCCCGAGACGACCAGCCAGAAGATCGCCGCGATGCCGTAGTTGACGAGCACCCGGAGCTTGGCGTCACTCGGTGTGAACAGGTCCTTGAAGCCGAGCGACAGGCCGTCGGCCCAGCTGCGGACGAACGAGACGATGCCGTTGGCCGCGTTGGCCTCGCCGACCACGAAGATCACGTGCAGCACAAGCAGCGCGGCGAAGATCAGCCCGACCCACCGCACCACCGAGGCCAGGACCGAAAAGGCCTGCTCACGGCCACGGCGCCAGTCGATCGGCGCGCGCTTCGACCGGGGCTCGGCCTCCTTGGTCACCTCTTCGGGTTCCGCTTCGGCATGCTCGGCCATGCCGGGAAGTCTGGCACGCCACGACGCTGCCCGCTACCCACTGGTAACACCTAGCGTCCACTCGAAGTAACAGTTCGATCGCGGAGGTGACTTCACAACGGCGGCGGTCCGCGGTTAAGGTGGGCCCGTGGCGCGTGCTCTCCTGCTTCGCTGCCGCGACGGGGCCTGACCAGGACCGGCTCCTCGTCGCGGGGCTTTGTGGTGCCGGTCGTCAGCACCCATTCTCTTCAGGAGTTCTTCCACCGATGAATACGCATGACCCGCGCACGCCCGACCCCCGCACGTCCACCAGCCGCATCCGCACGCCGTCGCGCCCGGCCGCGCCCGGCCAGCCGTCCTGGAACCCCCAGCGCGGCACGTCGATGCCGGTCCACCGCTACCGCCCGTGGCACCAGCTGGTCGAGGACATCGACCTGCCCGACCGCACCTGGCCGGCCAAGCGCATCGAGCGCGCGCCGCTGTGGTGCGCTGTCGACCTGCGCGACGGCAACCAGGCCCTGATCGACCCGATGTCGCCCGCGCGCAAGCGCAAGTTCTTCGACCTGCTGGTCCGCATGGGCTACAAGGAGATCGAGGTCGGCTTCCCGGCCGCTTCGCAGACGGACTTCGACTTCGTCCGCGAGATCATCGAAGAGGGCGCGATCCCCGACGACGTCAGCATCCAGGTGCTGACGCAGTGCCGCCCGGAGCTGATCGAGCGCACGTTCAAGTCGCTGGAAGGCGCGCCGCGCGCGATCGTCCACATCTACAACTCGACGTCGATCCTGCAGCGCCGCGTGGTGTTCCGCGAGGAGCGCGAGGGCATCAAGAAGATCGCGACGCAGGCCGCGGAGATGGTCGTGGAACTGGCCGCGAAGCAGCCGGACACCGACTTCCGCTTCCAGTACTCGCCCGAGTCCTACACCGGCACGGAGCTGTCGTACGCCGTCGAGGTGTGCAACGCCGTCACGGAGATCTGGCAGCCGACGCCGGAGAAGCCGGTGATCCTGAACCTGCCGGCGACCGTCGAGATGGCGACGCCGAACGTCTACGCCGACTCGATCGAGTGGATGAGCCGCAACCTGGCCCGCCGCGACTCGGTGATCCTGTCGCTGCACCCGCACAACGACCGCGGCACCGGCATCGCCGCCGCCGAGCTGGGCTACCAGGCCGGCGCGGACCGGATCGAGGGCTGCCTGTTCGGCAACGGCGAGCGCACCGGCAACGTCGACCTGGTCGCGCTGGGCATGAACCTGTACAGCCAGGGCATCGACCCGCAGATCGACTTCTCCGACATGGACGAGATCAAGCGCACCGTCGAGTACTGCAACCAGCTGCCCGTGCCGGAGCGCTCGCCGTGGGGCGGCGACCTGGTGTTCACCGCCTTCTCCGGCAGCCACCAGGACGCGATCAACAAGGGCCTGGACGCGTTGAAGGACGCTGCCGACAAGCAGGGCGTGCCGCTGGACGAGTACCCGTGGGAGGTCCCGTACCTGCCGATCGACCCGAAGGACGTCGGCCGCACGTACGAGGCCGTGATCCGGGTGAACTCGCAGTCCGGCAAGGGCGGCGTCGCGTACATCATGAAGGCCGAGCACCAGCTCGACCTGCCGCGCCGGCTGCAGATCGAGTTCTCGAAGGTGATCCAGACCTACACCGACTCCGAGGGCGGCGAGGTCGCCCCGGCGACGATGTGGAACGCGTTCGCCACCGAGTACCTGGAGCTGACGACGCCGCTGGAGCTGATCCGCCAGCGCGTCACCGACAACGGCGGCGGCGAGTACGACATCGAGGCCACCGTGAAGGTCGACGGCGACGAGCACGACATCACCGGCCGCGGCAACGGCCCGATCGCGGCGTTCTTCGACGCCCTGTCGACCGTCGGCTTCGACCTGCGGCTGCTGGACTACAGCGAGCACACCCTCACCCCGGGCGACGACGCGCGCGCCGCGTCGTACATCGAGTGCGCGATCTCGGACCGGGTGTTCTGGGGCATCGGCGTCGACGCGTCGATCGTCACGGCCTCGCTGCGCGCGGTGGTGAGCGCGGTCAACCGCGCGAACCGGTAACGACCTCGGGCGGCCGGGCGGGGTACGCACCTCGCCCGGCCGCCGCCCTCGCGACTTCCCTTTAGGCTGGGCCGATGCGGGCCGAACGCTTGGTCGCCCTCCTGTTCACCCTCCACCGGCGGCGCGCCGCCACGGCGGGGTCGCTCGCGGCCGAGCTGGGCGTCACGGAGCGCACGATGCGCCGTGACCTGGCCGCCCTGCGCGAGGCCGGCGTCCCGATCTGGAGCGAGCCCGGCCGGCACGGCGGCGTCCGGCTGATGGACGGCTGGCGGTCCCGTTTGGACGGTCTGACCTCACGGGAAGCCGTGGCGCTACTGGCTTTGGACGCCCCGGACGCCCTCGCGGGCCTCGGCCTCGGCACCGCCGTGGCGGCCGCGCACGCGAAGGTTTCGGCCGGCTTGCCGCGCGAGCTGCGGGAGCAGGCCGAAACCGTGGCCGCCCGTTTCCACCTCGACGCCCCCGCCTGGTTCCGCCCCACCGACGATGCGGCCGCCCTGCCCGCGGTGGCCCGCGCGGTGTGGTCGCAGCGCCGCCTGGAGATCCGGTACCAACGCCGGGACAAGACCGCTTCACGGGTGCTGGAACCGCTGGGCCTCGTGCTGAAGGCCGGCGTCTGGTACCTGGTGGCCCGGGTCCCGGAGGGCGACGAGCCGCTGCGTACTTACCGGGTCTCGCGGATCCTCACCGTCGAGGAGCTGGGCACCGTGTTCGAACGGCCGGCCGATTTCGACCTGGCGTTGTGGTGGCGCACGTCGTCGGCGAAGTTCGAAAAGGTCGCGCTGCCGTTGCGGGTACGGGCGCGGCTCGACCCGTCGGCCGTCAGCGGGCTCCGGCGGGTCTTCGGCGCCGAGCACCTGGCCGAGGTGCTCGTCTCCCTCGGCCCGCGGGATGCCGAAGGCCGGGCCGACGCCGAACTCACCCTGGAGAGCCACGAAATCGCCGTCGGCCAGCTCGTGTCGCTCGGCCCCGGCGCGGAAGTCCTTGACCCGCCGGAGGTACGGGCGGCGGTGGCCGCGATCGGCGCCGCCATCGCCGCCCGCAATTCCTGACCTACCGGTACCCGGTCGTGTCCGGGTCCTTGCCGGCGTCCTGGACCTCGACGACGTAGCGCCAGGCGTCCGGACGGCTGCCGTCGAGGTCGTTGATGCCGTAGTGCGCGGCGAGCTGACCGCTGGACAACGTCTGGCCGGTCCAGCTGTGCCGGTCCGGGTCGGCGGCGAGGGCGGCCACCGTGCGGCCCGCGAAGGTCGGCGTCTCCGAGATGGCGAAGTACGGCTCTCGCGCCGTCGCGTCGCGCCAGTTCTCCTCGGTGACGCCGAAGATGTCGAGCATCGCCTCCGAACGGAGCCAGCCCGGGGTGAACGCGACGGCCGTGCAGCCGTGCGAAGCAAGCTCCGCCGCTTCGCCGATGGCGAGCAGGTGCGCCGAAGCCTTGGCGACGTAGAAGGGCAGCGAAGTCCCTTCGCGGTACTTCGCGTTGTACTCGGCCGTGCCGTCGGTCAGCTCGATCACCAGGCCCTTGCGCCGGAGCACCAACGGCAGCAGGTGGTGGCTGGTGATCAGGTGCGCGTCGATGCCCAGCCGGATCATGCGCAGGCCCGCCTCCAGCGAGTGCTCCCACACCGGCTTGGCCCACTCCAGGTGGCGGTCGCCGCCCCACAGGCCGTCGACGAGGATGTTCAGGCCGCGCCGTTCCTCGTCGATCCGGGCCGCCAGCGCGGCGACCTCCGCGCTCTCCAGGTGGTCCACCCGCACGGCCACGCCCTCGCCGCCGGCCGCCTCGATCAGCTCGACCGTCTCCTCGATCGTCTCCGGACGGTCCACTTCGGACCGCCGGGCCCGCGTCGAGCGCCCGGTCACGTAGACGAACGCCCCGGCCCGGCCCAGCTCGACCGCGATGGCCCGGCTCGCGCCGCGGGTGCCGCCCGCCACCAGTGCGACCTGGCCCGCCAGTTCCGTGCCCATGTGAAGTCCCCTTCCGTAGTGGCCTGATTCCCAAGAGCGCCCTGAAGGCCACCATGAGGGTCGGATATGCCCTCAAGGTGGCCTTCAGGGACTTGGTCGGCTCCACCCTCCGGCCAAACCCTGACAGACCCTGTCCGGGTTTCCGGGATTAGCTGTGTGATGCCTGTGCCTTGCTGTGAGAAGCCGGTGAACGGGACTCATCCGGGCCCGCTCGGCGGTTAATGGAAGTGTGGACGCGACAACGGCGGGGCTGGTGGTGCTGTTCGTCGTCTCGCTGGTGCCCATCCTGCCCACCGAGGTGACGATCATCGGCATGGGCATCGCCGCCGCGCAGGGCGGGACTTCGCTGGCCGCCGTGATCGCCGTCGCGAGCGCCGGCTGCCTCGCCTCCGACCAGGCGTTGTACGCGCTGGGCCGCTATGGCGGCAGCCGCGTGCTGGAACGCATCAGCCACCGCCCCAAGCTCGCCGCCGGCCTCGACTGGCTGGACGGGCGCCTCCAGCAGCACCCGCGCCCGGTGCTCGTCGTCGCGCGCTGGCTGCCCTCGGGCGGCACCATCGGCGCCCTGCTGGCCGGCTCGCTGCGCTGGCCGATGGGCGAGTTCTTCACCGCATCGGCCGTGGGGGTCACGCTCTGGACGTCGTACGTCGCCTTCCTCGGCTACGCCGGCGGCCAGCTCATCACCGAACCCGGGATCAGCCTGCTGCTCTCCCTCGGCGTCGCGCTGATCCTGGGTTCGGCCATCACTTACGGCATCCGCCGCGGCGCCAGCGCTTCGAGGACCTGACCCGGCTCGGTGCGCGTCGTGTAGTCCGGGTGGACGTCGATGAACCGGATCGTGCGGTCGGGCTCCACGACCAGCACACTCGGGTGCGGCAGGTCCCATCCCCCGTCGCCGTTGCGCTCGGCCAGGTCTGCGCCGGCGGCCGTCATCGCCGCCCGCACGTCTTCCGTCGGCTGGAAGGTGATGCCGAGACCGCGGGCGACGAGGTTGCCGACGTCGGACAGCACGGAGTACTCCAGTTCACCGGTCTCCCGCGTGCTCAGCGAGCCGTCGGGCGCCTGCGGGCTGATCGCGACGAGCGGCACTCCTCGCTCCTTCAACGCGGGCAGCAGTTCTTGCTGGTACGCGCGCAGTGCGATGTTGCAGTACGGGCACCAGCCGCCGCGGTAGAAGACCAGCACGGCGGGCCCGTCGGCGACGAGCGCGCTGAGCGTGACGTCGCCGCCGGCCGCGTCGGGCAGCGTGAAGTCGTCCATCCGCGAACCGGTTTTGGCGAACTTGTCCCGCTCGGCGACGCGCTCCGCCCGTTCCTGGTCGGCGAAGAAGACCTCGCCCACCTCGCTCGGCAACATCTCCCTGGCCTTCTCCTTCATACCGGTCAAAGCGTCCCGCAGTGTTTCGGTCACGAGCGTCCCCTTTGGTTGTACTGTTTGGTACAGCGACAGTGACTGTACTATCTGGTACATGGAGGCGCAACCAACCGTGGCCGTCACGGCGCACGGACGGCGGACCCGCGACGCGATCGTCGACGCGGCCGCGGAACTGATGTATGTCAACGGCGTCGCGGGCACGAGCGTCGACAAGGTGCTGGCCGCGAGCGGGGCCGGGAAATCGCAGATGTACCACTACTTCAAGAACAAGGACCAGCTGGTCGAGGCCGTGATCGACCGGTACCTGGAGCAGATCATCGGCAACCAGCCCGCGATCCGTGAGCTGAGGTCGTGGCCGGACTTCGACCGCTGGGCCGAGCAGATCCTGACGCTGCACCGCGGCCCGTCGGGCCCGATCGCCTGCCCGCTGGGCAACATCGCGGGCGAGCTGGGCGACGACCCGCGCGTGCGCGCCCTGCTGGACCGCGCCTACCTGGAGTGGGAGTCACACCTCAAGAACGGCCTGGAAACCTTGCGTGACAACGGTTCCCTGCGTTCCGACGCCGACCCGGCGCGGCTCGCGCAGGCCGCCATGGCGTGCCTGCAGGGCGGCCTGCTGCTCGGCCACATCCGCAACGACATCACCCCGATCGAGGACTCGCTGCGGATCGCCGTGGCGCATCTGCGCAGCTACGCGACCTGACTCGTCAAGCGGTCAGGGCGGCGACCTCCGCGCGGAACTCGTCGATCACCGTCGCCACGGCCGGGCGGGACGGCGCGCCCGTGCGGCAGACCGCTTCGACCAGGCGGGCGGCGCGGATGCCGGCCAGCGGGCGGCAGACCAGGCCACTGCCCCGTCGAGTGTCCATTGTGTACCGCGGCAGCAACGCGATCCCGTGGCCGGCCGCGACCAGGCGCTCGGTGATGCGGAAATCGTTGATGCGCTGGACGATCTGCGGCCGCACGCCGGTGCGGATGGTCAGCGAGCGCAGCACGTCGTCGACCGGGAAGCCGCGGTCGACGCTGATCCAGCGTTCGTCGGCGAGGTCCGCGAGGTCCACGCGGCGGCGGCGCGCCAGGTGGTGCCCGGTCGGGAGCGCGACGTCGAGCGGCTCGCGCAGCAGCGGGACCACCTCGAGCCGGTCGGACCGGAACTCCGGCGCGTGCTCGTCGCGGTGGGCGACGACCACGTCGTAGTCCGCGACCAGGCCGGGCACTTCCGGCGGCGTCATGTCGACATCGCGGACGTCCACCTCCAGCCCGTCGTACGCGGCGATGCGGCGGAGCAGCCCCGGCAGCAGCATCAGGCCCGCCGACTGGAAGATCGCGATCCGCACCCGCCCCCGCGGCACGCTGCGGTAGGTGTCCAGCTCCGACTCCGCGCGGTCCAGCGCGGCCAGCACCTCGTCGGCGCGCGCGACCAGTGCGCGGCCCGCGTCGGTGAGCCGCAGGCCGCGGCCCGCCGGCTCGGTCAACGCCACGCCGACTTCGCCCTGCAACGCCCGCAACTGCTGGGACACCGCGGACGGCGAGCAGTGCAGCGCCTGCGCGGCCGCCGTGACGCTCCCGCGGTCGGCGAACTCGCGCAGCATCCGCAGTCTTCCGAGGTCCACGCCGGCCAGCCTAGTTGAAGCGAAACTGCACGGTCGGTGCAGTTATTCTCACTGGTCCTTCACGGTCGCGGTCGGCACAGTGGGGGCATGCCCGCTCGTGACCGCCTGCTCGCCGCACTCGTCGCCGTCCTGTGGGGCTGCAACTTCCTCGCGATCCACGCCACGCTCGGCCAGTTCCCGCCGATGTTCGCGGGCGCGCTGCGGTTCGTGGTGATCGCGATCCCGACCGTGCTGTTCGTGCCGTGGCCGCGGGTGAAGCTGCGGTACCTGCTCGGCTACGGCCTCGGGTTCGGCACCGGCCAGTTCGCGTTCCTGTTCGTCGCGATGGACACCGGCATGCCGACGGGCCTGGCCTCGCTGGTGCTGCAGGCCTCGGCGCCGTTCACGGTGCTGCTCGGCGCGATCCTGCTGCGCGAGCGCGTCTCGGGCCGGCAGCTGATCGGCATCCTGCTGGCCGTCGCCGGCATGACGGCGATCGCGTGGCAGCAGGCGGGCCACGCCGCGCTGCTGCCGGTGATCCTGACCCTGCTGGCCGCGCTGAGCTGGGCGTTCGGCAACCTGAGCATGCGCCGCGCGGAGCCGGACAACCCGTTGCACCTGGCGCTGTGGATGTCGGTGGTCCCGCCGCTGCCGATGTTCGCCCTGTCGCTGGCGCTGGAGGGCCCGGCCGCGCAGTGGCACTCGCTGACCACCCTCGGCACCCCGACCGGCCTGGTCGGACTCGCCGGCCTGGCCTATGTGGTGCTGCTCGGCACGATCGTCGGCTCGGGCATCTGGACCACCCTGATGCGCCGCAACCCCGCGGGCGTGGTCGCGCCGTTCTCGCTACTCGTGCCGGTCGTCGGGCTGACGGCTTCGTTCTTCGTACTGAACGAGCAGCCGACGGTGCTCGAGATCGTCGCTGCGGCCGTGGTCATCGGCGGGGTGCTGATCGGTTCGCTGCGGCGTAAGCCGGCCCCGATTCTGGACGAGGAGCTTCTGCCGGCTGGGGCTTGAGTCCCCCGCCCCGCCAGGAACTTGCGCAGCCGAGTCGATGATGCCCTGAAGGCCACCTTCAGGGCATCTATGTCCCTCAAGGTGGCCTTCAGGGCAATCAAGACCACAAGCTGCAGTCCTGGCATTCGGCTTGAGACCGATCAGGCGACCGCGTCGTCCTTCTCTGCCGGAGTCTCCTCATGAGTGCGGGACATGCGCTTCTTCAGCACCAGCGTCACGACCACCCCGATGACCAACGCGGCGCCGAGCCCGGCCCACTGGAAGCCCTTCAGCCACTTGTCCGCGACGACGCCCAGGTAGTAGATCAGCGCCGTGGTGCCGCCGGCCCAGATGATGCCGCCGAGGGCGTTCGCGATGAGGAAGCGCGGGTAGTGCATGTTCAGCGAGCCGGCGAGGGGGCCGGCGAGGATGCGCAGCACCGCGACGAAACGGCCGAAGAACACGGCCCACATGCCGCGTCTGTGGAACATCCGCTCGGCGTTCGCGATGTGCTGGGGCCCGAAGTGCTTGGGGAACTTGCGGCCGGCCCAGTCGAACAGCCGTTTCCCGCCCTTTTTCCCGATCAGGTAGCCGATGCTGTCGCCGATGATCGCGCCCGCGCTGGCCAGCACGCCGATCCACAGCGGGTTCAGCCCGCTGTGCGACGACGCCAGCAGGGCGGCACTGACCAGGACGATCTCGCCCGGCAGGGGGATCCCGAGGCTCTCCACCATCACCACGAGGCCCACCAGCAGATAGACCGACAGCGGAGGGATCGCCTCCAGCACGTGGTCGATGTTCACTTGCCCTACCCCCTGCGACTTGCCGGTTTCGTACCTGTTCCCCGCAGCGTACCGGGGCCGGACGGGCCCGGCGTCAACCTTCAGTCGGGGGTGGGGTCCTCCTTGAGTAAGGGTTTTCCGGACAAACAACGCAAAGCGCGCGATTCGAGGTACCCCTGCTCCGGTGCGCTCAACGTCCGCTGCGCCGCCTTCGTGTAGTACTCGCGCGCGCCCGCCAGATCACCCGACCGCTCAAGCAGATGCGCGCGGACGACGTCGGCGCGGTAGTGCCCGGACGGCTCCAGCGCGTCCAGCTCCGCCAGCGCGGCCGCCGGCCCCTCCACCTCCGCCAGCGCGACGAGCCGGTTCAGCGTCACCATCGGCCCGGGCGCGACCTGGCGCAACAAGTCGTACAGCAGGAGGATCTGCGGCCAGTCCGTCTCGGCGGCCGTCGGCGCTTCGTCGTGCACCGCGGCGATCGCGGCCTGCAGCTGGTACGGGCCGACGGGCGCGGTGGCGAGCGCGTGCGTGACCAGTGAGACGCCTTCCGCGATCGCGCCGGAGTCCCAGCGCGAGCGGTCCTGCTCCGCGAGCGGGACGGTCGTGCCACCCGGGCCGACGCGGGCCGGGCGGCGTGCGTCGGTTAGCAGCATCAGCGCCAGCAGGCCGGTGACCTCGCCGTCGTCCGGGAGCAGGGCGTGCAGCTGGCGCGCCAGGCGGATGGCCTCGGCCGTCAGCTCGACCCGGCCGACCGCCGCGCCCGCGCTGGCCGTGTGCCCCTCCGTGAATACCAGGTACAGCACCTGCAGCACGGCCGCGATCCGCGACGGCCGCTCGTCCGGCGGCGGCAGGCTGAACGCCGTCCCTTTCACACGCTGCTTGGCGCGGCTGATGCGCTGGCCGATCGTCGGCTCCGGCACGAGGTACGCACGCGCGATCTCGGCCGTGGTCAGCCCGCCGACGGCCCGCAGCGTCAACGCGACCTGCGACGGCCTGGTCAACGCCGGGTGGCAGCAGAGCAGCAGCAAGGTGAGCGTGTCGTCGACCGCGGGCACCGGGTCCGGATCCGGTGGCGCCAGGGCAAAAACCGCCTCCTCCCGCCGTAACCGCGCCGAATCACTGCGCCACAACTCGATCCGGCGCCGCGAAGCCGTGGTGATCAGCCACGCCTTCGGGTTGTCCGGCACGCCGTCGCGCGGCCACTGCACGGCCGCCGCGAGCAGGGCTTCCTGCACGGCGTCCTCACACGTGTCGAACCCGCCGTAACGTCGCACGAGCGCCCCGACGACCTGCGGCGCCAGCTCCCGCAGCAGGCCTTCGATCACAGCTCGAAGCCCACGTCGCCGGTCAGCCCCATCACGGGCCGGACCTCGATCGTCGCGTACGGCGCCTCCGGGATCCGCGCGGCGATCTCCAGCGCGCGCTCCTCCGTGTCGCATTCCAGCAGGTAGGCGCCCGCGAGCTGTTCCTTGATCTCCGCGAACGGCCCGTCGGTGGTGCTCACCCGGTCTTCGCGCACGATCACCTGTTTCGTCAGCTCCGGCGCGGCCAGCCGCTCGGAGACGATGCGCTCGCCGGACGCGTCCAGCTCCTCGTTGAACTCCACGTACGCGCGCAGGCCCGCGGCTTTCTGCTCGTCGCTCATGCCGGCCCACGCCGAACGCGACGCCGGGTTGCCGTAGATCAGGACCAGGTACTTCATCGGGTGCCTCCTCGAATCTCTGTCACACGGGATGTCGAAGCTGCGGGCACGGTCTCGACGTCCCGAGCGAACGTAACCCCCGGAGAAACCAGGAGAGCATCAAAATGTCCGAGAACGAGATCCTCGAGCTGCTGGCCGACCGTACCGCCGCCATGCGCGACAAGGACCCGGAACGCCTGGTGGCGGGATACGCGGAGGGCGCCGTGAAGTTCGACCTCGCCCCGCCGCTGCGCAACACCGGCGCGTCGGCGGAGTTCCTGGAGAAGTGGTTCGGCTCCTTCGCGAGCCCGGTGACGTACGAGTACCACGACGTCGAGGTGACGGAGTCCGGCGAGCTGGCCTTCGCGACCAGCTTGGCGAAGATGTCCGCGATCCCGGCGGGCATGAGCGAGCCGTTCACGCTCTGGTTCCGCTCGACGTTGTGCTTCCGCCGCGTCGACGGCGCCTGGCGCATCGTCCACGAGCACAACTCGACGCCGTTCCACATGGACGGCTCGTTCCGCGCCGCCGTCGACCTCCGGCCCTGAAAAGCCGTTAAGGCCTCCTTACCCGCGTGCGACGCGGGTAAGGAGGCCTTAACGGACTATCGCTTGGGGCTAAAGGATTTCCGTGACCGACCCGACGTCCGGCGGGCCGGCGCCGGGGTTCAGCGCGCCGGTGACCTCCACCAGCTCCGGCTCCACCTCGTGCGGGGTGATGCGCCCGTCGCGGATGTCCTCGGCGTAGTGGCAGGCCACGCGGTGGCCCGCACCGATCTCGCGCAGCTGCGGCCGGTCCGTGTCGCACAGGCTGGCCTGCCGCCACGGGCACCGCGTGTGGAAACGGCAGCCCGTCGGCGGGTTGGCCGGCGAGGGCAGGTCGCCCGCCAGCAGGATCTGCTCGCGGGTGTCCTCCACGACCGGGTCCGGCACCGGGATGGCCGAGAGCAGCGCCCGCGTGTACGGGTGCAGCGGGTTCTCGTACAGCTCGGCCGCCGTGGTCTCCTCGACCAGCGCGCCCAGGTACATCACGCCGATGCGGTCGGAGATGTGCCGCACCACGGCGAGGTCGTGCGCGATCACCAGGTAGGTCAGGCCCAGCTCGTCCTGCAGGTCCTCCAGCAGGTTGACCACCTGGGCCTGCACCGACACGTCCAGCGCGGACACCGGCTCGTCGGCCACGATCAGGTCCGGCTCCACCGCCAGCGCCCGCGCGATGCCGATGCGCTGGCGCTGGCCGCCGGAGAACTCGTGCGGGTACTTCCGCAGCGACGTCTCCGGCAGGCCGACCGCGCCCAGCAGCTCGCGCAGCCGCGCCTCGGTGGCCGCCTTGTCCTTGTCGAGGCCGTGCGCGTGCATGCCCTCGAGCAGGATGGACTCCACCGACTGGCGCGGGTCGAGGCTGGACATCGGGTCCTGGAAGATCATCTGCATCCGGCGCCGGGCCTTGCGCAGCTTCTCGCCCTTGAGCTGGGCGACGTCGGTGCCGTCGAACATCACCTTGCCCGCCGTCGGCTCGTTCAGCCGCAGGATCGCCCGGCCGAGCGTGGACTTCCCGCAGCCGGACTCGCCGACCAGGCCGTACGTCTCGCCGCGGCGGATCGCCAGGTCCACGCCGTCCACCGCGTAGACGTGCCCGATCGTGCGGTCGACCACGACGCCCCGCTTGATCGGGAAGTGCACCTTGAGGCCGGTGACCTCGAGCAGGACCTCTGTGCTCGGCTCGGCCACGGTGTTCGGCTCGGTCATCGGGTCCCCCCTCCGGCGGCCACGGCGGGCTTGACCGGGTTGTGGCAGCGCAGCAGGCCGTTCTGATCGGGAACCAGCTCCGGCGAGCGCTCCTGGCACACCGGCAGTGCGTTGGGGCAGCGGGGCGCGAACGCGCAACCGTGGTCCCACGGGATGTTGTCCGACACCGAGCCCTGGATCGGCACCAGCTTCTCGCCCCGGCCCTGGTCGAGGCGCGGGATCGACGCGAGCAGGCCGTGGGTGTACGGGTGCCGCGGCTCGGCGAACAGCGCGTGCCGCTCGGCCCGTTCCACGATCCGGCCGCCGTAGAGCACGTTCACCTGGTCGCAGAGTCCGGCGACGACCCCGAGGTCGTGCGTGATCATGATCAGCGCGGTGCCGGTGTCCTGCACCAGCTCACGCAGCAGCGCGAGGATCTGGGCCTGGATGGTGACGTCGAGCGCGGTGGTCGGCTCGTCCGCGATGAGCAGCCGCGGCCGGCAGGCGAGCGCGATCGCGATCAGCGCGCGCTGCCGCATCCCGCCCGAAAGCTGGTGCGGGTACTCGGAAAGCCGCCGGGCCGGGTCGGGGATGCCGACCTTGTCGAGCAGCTCCGTCGCCTCGATCTTCGCCTTGCTGCGCGAAAGCCCGCGGTGCCGTTCGAGCACCTCGGTGATCTGCAGCCCGATCGGGATCACCGGGTTCAGCGAGGACAGCGGGTCCTGGAACACCATGCCCAGGTCGCGGCCGCGCCGGTCCCGCATCTCGCGGTCGGAGATCTTCATCAGGTCGGTGCCCTCGAACGACACCGAGCCGGTGACCTTGTTGCCGCGCTTGGCCAGCAGCCGCATGATCGCCAACGACGTCACGGACTTGCCGCAGCCGGACTCGCCGACCAGGCCGATCGTCTGGCCGGGCTCGACGTCGAAGCTGACGCCGTCGACCGCCGCGAACGGGTCCTCGCCACGGCGTTGGAACACGACCTTCAGGTCGCGGACTTCTAGTAGTGCCACGGGGTCACCGCCGGTTCTTCGGGTCGAGGGCTTCACGCAGGGACTCGCCGAGCAACGTGAACCCGAGCGCCACCACCACGATCGCGACAGCCGGGTAGTACGCGAGCTCGGGGCGGATGTCGAGGAACTGGCGCGAGGCGTTGCCCAGCATCAGCCCCCATTCCGCGCGGGTCGGGTCCGGGTCGCCGAGGCCGAGGAACGACAGCGCCGCGGCCTCCAGGATCGCGGTGGCCAGCGTCAGCGTGGCCTGCACGATCACGGGGCCCAGCGAGTTCGGCAGCATGTGCCGGAAGACGATCGTCGTGCGCTTCACGCCCAGCGAGGTCGCCGCCAGCACATGGTCGGCCTCCCGCTGCGCGAGCATGGAACCGCGCAGCAGCCGGGCGAACACCGGCACGCCGATGATCGACACGGCCAGGATGACCGTCCACTGGCTCGGCTTCGCGAACAGCGCCGCGATCGAGACGGCCAGCAGCAGCGACGGGAACGACAGCAGCACGTCGACCAGTCGCATGAGGACGGTGTCGACCCAGCCGCCGAAGGCGCCCGCGAGACCGCCGATGATCACCCCGAGCAGCACGCCGATCAGCGTGGCCAGCACGCCGACCAGCAGCGTCTGCTGCGCGCCGACGAGGAGCCGGGACAGGAAGTCGCGGCCGAAGTCGTCGACGCCGAGCGGGAAACCGGGCTGCGCGCCGGGGATGATGCCCCGGCCGAGCTGGACCTGGTCCTGCAGGTACCGCGTCTGCGGGTCCTTCGGGGCCAGCAGCGGCGCGAAGATCGCCAGCAGCACGAACAACAGCGTGATCGCCCCGCCGGTGATCGCCACCGGGCTGCGCAGCATCCGCCGGAGGGCCTCGGCGCCGAGACTGCGCCCGCCCGCCGCGGCTGCGGCGAGCTTGTCGATCGGTTCCTTCTTCTTGTTCAGCAGAGTGTTCATCGCACACGCACCCTCGGGTCGATGATCCCGTACGAGACGTCGACCAGCATGTTCACCAGCACGTACACCAACGCCCCGAAGAGCAGCAACGCCTGCAGACGGGGATAGTCACGCCGCTCGATGCCCTCGGCGAGCAGGAAGCCGAGGCCGCGGAAGTTGAACACCCGCTCGGTCAGCACCGCGCCGCCGAGCAGCGCGCCGGTCTGCAGGCCGATGGTGGTGACCACCGGCAGCAGGGCGTTGCGCAGCACGTGCCGCTGCCGCACCACCTGCTGGGTCAGGCCCTTCGAGTTGGCCGTGCGGATGAAGTCCTCGTTGAACACCTCGAGCACCGAGGCCCGGGTGATCCGCGTGATCACCGCGAGCGGGATCGTGGCCAGCGCGAAGGCCGGCAGGACCAGGTGCTTGATCGCGTCCCAGACGGCGTCCCACTCGCTCGTCATGATGCCGTCGAGGATGGCGAAGTTGGTGATGCTGGTGGCGTCGATGCCCGGCGCCTGCCGGCCCTGCGACGGCAGCCCCAACGGGACCGAAAGCAGGTCCTGCATGGTGTAGCCGAGGAAGAACACCGGCACCGCGACCCCGATCAGGGTCAGCACGATGATGACGTTGTCCACGGCGCCGCCGCGGTAACGCGCGGCCAGGTAGCCGAACGGCACGCCCAGGATGATCGCGATGAGCATCGCCGAGACGCCCAGCTCGATCGTGGCGGGCAGGAACGTGCCGATCTCCGACATCACCGGCTGCGCGGAGACCAGTGAGTTGCCGAAGTCGCCGGTGACGGCGCGGCCGAGGAACTTGAAGTACTGCAGGATGATCGGCTGATCAAGCCCGAGCACGTGGTTGAGGCTCGCGATCTTCTCCGGCGTCGCCTTGTCTCCCAGCAGCGCGGCCGCGGGACCGCCAGGCAGGGAACGCAACCAGGCGAACACCAGAATGGACAGGATGAGCAGCGTCGGAATTGCTTGTAGCACCCGACGCACGAGGAAACGGAGCACTTGCAGTCCTTTGTACTGTGCCGATCGTTACTGATCCGACTGCAGTCACGGCCTACTTCTGGTCGGATCAGTAACCAGCCCGGGAACGTAGGCCAAAGGGCAGGCGCGGTGGCACCTGCCCTTTGGCCTGGCTGTTCAGCAGTCCACGTCAGCCGAGGGTGACGTTGTTGAATCGTTCGTCGGTGAGCGGGCTGGCCACCACGCCCTTGATCTTCGGCCCGACCACGATGGCCGGCGTCGGATACGCGATCGGAATGGCGGGCAGGAAGTCCATGATCTGCTTGTTCGCCGCCTGGTACGCCTTGGCGTGCTGGTCGCCCGCGGGCGCCGCGTCGGCGGCCGAAAGGGCGGAGAACAGCTGCGGGTTGTTGAAGCCGAATTCCGGCTTCTCCCGGCCGAAGAACGTGCCGACGAAGTTGCCCGCGTCGTTGTAGTCACCGGTCCAGCCGAGCAGGTGGATGTCCTGCTTGTGGAACTTCTGGACGTCGTCCTTGTACCCGCCGTTCCACGGCTCCGCGACCGGCTGGATCGTGATGCCGATGGCCTTCAGGTCCTCGGAGATCGCGGTGAACGTGTCGGCCGGGTTCGGCATGTAGGGCCGGGTGACCTCGGTCGGGTAGTAGAACTTCAGCGTCAGGTTGGACGCGCCGGCGTCGGCGAGCAGCTGCTTGGCCTTCGCCTGGTCGAACGGGTACTTCGTGACGTCGTCGGTGTAGCCCTCGACGGCCTTCGGCACGAACTCGGTGGCGACCTCGGAGCCCTCGGCCAGCTTCGACTTCACGAACTGGTCGCGGTTGATGCCGTAGGCCAGCGCCTGGCGGACCCGGACGTCCTTCAGCTTCGGGTTGCCCGCCTGGTTGATGCCCAGGTACAGCACGTTGAACGACGGGCGGATGAGCACCTGCTCACCCTCGTTGCGCAGCAGGCCGTAGTCGGCGGGCGCGGGGAAGTCGTAACCCTGGATGTCGCCGGCCTTGAGGGCCTGCTTACGGGCGTTCTCGTCCGGGATGACCTTGAACACGAGCTTGTCGAGCTTGGCCGGCTCGGCGCTGGTGTCGTTGCGGACCAGCGTGATCTCGCCCTTGCCCTGGTCCCAGCCCTCGAACTTGAACGGGCCGGTGCCGGTCACGTGCTTGTACGCGTAGTCGCTGTAGGAGAACGAGTCCCCGGACTGCGTGACCTGGTCCGCGTTGAACTGCTTCAGCGCGGTCGGGCTCTGCATCGCGAACGAAGGCAGCGTGAACGCGGCCGGGAAAGCACCCTTGGCCTTGTTCAGGTTCAGCACCGCGGTGCCGGCGTTCGGGGCGTCGCAGCTCTTGTACACGGGGTCGCCGCCGGCGTCGCCTTCGTTCTTGGCGAAGCCCTCGAAGACGTCGCCGTAATAGATCATCTGGCTCTGGGCGGCGGCGCCCTTCATGTTGAACCAGCGATTGAAGTTGTAGCAGACAGCCGCGGCGTCGAACGGGGTGCCGTCGCTGAACTTCACGCCGGACTTCAGCGTGAAGGTCCAGGTCTTGCTGTCGTTGCTCGGCTCCCACTTGGTGGCGAGTGAGGGCTCGAGCTCGGCGGTGCCGGGCTTGTTCTGGATCAGCGTGTCCAGCATCTGCCGGGTGATCCGGAACGTCTCGCCGTCGTCGTTGAAGACCGGGTCGAACATCTTCGGGTTGCCGGTGTCGCCGAAGACCATCGTCCCGCCGGTTCCACCGCCTCCGGCCTCGTCGCGCTGGGACTGCGCGCACCCGGTCAGCGAAACCGCGAGCGCACCGGCGAGCCCGATCAGGGCAGCACGGCGCGTTCGGGTCAGCCGCAATAACTGCATCTGGCACCCCTTGGGAATGTTCGGGTCATAGTCACCGTCCGGTCGGTCAGTCGGGATGACCCCGGACGATCGGTGTGCTCGCCGACACTAGCGGGAACTCGGCCCGCACTTAAGCACGTGAGGTTACGATCGCGCTACTTACAGGCCAAAATAACCGCAAACAGTCCGGAATTATGCACGCTGTGTAGTCGTTTTCGGCCATTTGGCACCAGGAGTACGGGGTTCGCTACCCAAATGGCCTAAAGCTTTGGTCGGGTCGAGTCGGCTGGTCTGAACCGATCCGGACAGCGGGTGATGATCAGGACAGGGGCGCGTCGGCGGGCTCGGCCACACCGGGAAGCCGGGCGGCGCCGGGAAGCCGGGCCCCGGCCGCGTCCCTGGTGCCGTCCACGGCGAACCAGCCGCGTTCGAAGAGCTGCCATTTCCGCAATTCGGCGCGATGGGCCTCGCCGTCACGGGCGACGGCGCTCGCCAGCCGTTCGGCCTCCGTGCCGCCTTCGACCCAGCACAGCAGGGAAAGCAGCGGCCGCACCGAGCGGCGGCCGCAGGAGACCCCTTCCAGGACAAGGACCTCCGGGACTTCGACGGCCACGCGCGCACCCGGCCGGGGCACGCCGGTGGACCAGTCCATTCGCTGGTATGAACCACTCCGCCCGGCCGCGAGCGGTTCCAGCACCCCCGAGACCAGCTCCGGCCACCACGACACCGGGGAAGTCCAGGTGGCGAACGCATCCGTGGTCACCAGCGCCGCTCGCGGCCCCAGCAGCGAAAGCGCCTCGACGGCCGCGGTCGACTTGCCGGAGCCGGACGGCCCATCGAAGGCGAGCACACGAACGCCGCCCAGCCGAGGCGGGGCGGCGTCGAGTGCGTCGATCAGCGTGCGCGTGCGGGGCTCACTTCGGGCAGGCCCTTGATGTTGTCCGGGGTCGCGGTCTTGTCCTCCAGCGCGGCGATGCGGGTTTCCAGCTCACGCTTGGCATCCTCGAGCTCGCAGCGCAGCAGCGCGATCTCCTCGACCGAGGTCCGGACCTCTTCCTCCAGGTGCCCGACCTCGGTGGACAGGTGCAGCGCGACCAGCGCCAGCACCACGCCGGCCAGGAGGAACACGAAGTTCGACGGCGTCTGCACGCCGGTGATCTTCGCCAGGAACTCGGCGGCCTGCGGGATGACCGCCAGCACCACCACGCCGACGGCGACCACGAGCCACACGCCCGCGTACTTCTCCCGGAGCTTCCGGCGCCGCATCATCTCGAGGACGACGAACAGCACCAGGCACGCGACGATGATGCTGAGTACCCGCCAGCCGGCCATGAAATCCCCTTACGCTGCGTCGGACGAGTCGACGGACGGACGGCGGCGGACGAGCGCGAGCAACAACGCGAGGCCCGCGCGGCCGAGGTATACCGCCGATTTCACCGGCGAGTGGCTGGGCGTGCCGGCCGCGCGCTCCCGCATGACCACCGGGACCTCGGCGATGACGAGCTTCGCGCGGATCGCCATCACCAGCGACTCCACTGTGTCACCGAGGTACTCGGCCGGGTAATACGAAGCGAACAACCGGATGGCTTTCGGGCCCATGGCCTTGAAACCGGACGTGACGTCGGTGATCTTCCGGCGGGCGAGCCGCGAGAACACCAGCGAGAGCGCCACCATCGCGTACTTGCGCGGGCCACTCGCCTTGTACGAGCCCTTGCCCGCGAACCGCGAGCCGATCACGATGTCGGCGTCGTCCAGCCCGGAGAGCAGCGCGCTGACCTCTTCCGGGTCGTGCTGGCCGTCGGCGTCCACCTGGACCACGACGTCGTAGCCGCGCGCGGCGGCGTACCGGAAGCCGGTGCGCATCGCGCCGCCGACACCGAGGTTGACCGAGAGCCGGGCCACTTCCGCGCCGGCCGCACGGGCCAGCCGGGCCGTGTCGTCCACCGAGCCGTCGTCGACGACCAGGACGTCCATATCCGGCAATGAGGCTCTGACCTGGGCGATGACGGACCCGACGCTGGCCTGTTCATTCAGGGCCGGCATCACGATGAGCACGCGTCGGGTGTGCACGGACGTAGTGGACACGGAGATCACTCTATCTTCTTACTGCCCGTGAGGGCGGTCGGACCCAGGCGATGCACCCGCCGTGACGACGCCCTGCTGTCCCTCGATCTGGTAGATCGTGGCGCCGTCGTTGCGGAACACTTCGTGGAACTCGGGACCAGGGGCGACGCGCGCGACACCGACCGATCGGACGGAATCGGGCGTCACCAGTCCCTTGCCCACGATCACGTAACGCACGTGCAGGTCGGTGAGGTCCTTGCGCACCTGTGGGTACTTGTCGATGTCGTCGAGCCACACGCTGAGGTAACCCGCCTTGGTGGAGGCGTCGGCGCCGTAGAAGGTCCATTCGACCGGGGTGACGCCGGACAGCGCGTACATCCACACCGAGCCGTCGGACCGGTCGTTCATCACGGCCTCGCCGGGGGCGGTGTGCTGGGCGAGCCAGGTGTACGCGGCTTCTTCGGCCTTCGACACCGTGGGGCCGTTGCCGTAGTTGATCCCCAGCCGCGAGGAGTTGCGGCCGATGTAGCCGCCGCGGCTCAGCCCGCCGAGCACGAGGCCGACCAGCAGGACGCCGACCAGGGTGAGCGTCGCGGGCTTGAGGTGGACGCGGGTGCCCACCTTGCGGGCGAACCAGTGGCCCGAGGTGTCCACGAACTCGCCGAACGCCACCGCGCCGGCCAGCGGGACCAGCGCGGCGATGCGCCAGTGGTCGTTGTAGAAGATGCCGGTGATGGTGTGGATCAGCGGCGTCTCCAGCGAGACGGTGGCCGCGAACAGGCCGCCGAACACGATGTACGCGCCCACCATCCACATCATCCGGCGCCGCTTGACCAGCAGGAAAATGCCGATGAGCGCGGGCACGCCGATCCACCACTGCGGGAAGTCGGCCATCGGGGAGAACGTGATCGTCTCGCCGATGCCGCCGGTCACCGATGCCTCGGACGACCAGTACGCGCCGGTCACGCCGCCCGCGTTGTACAGCGAAGGCAGCACCAGCGGCACGCCGAGCACAACGGCCAGCACCACGGTCGTGACGAGCGAAGGCGCGGACCGGCGCCAGTCGATCTTCTCCCAGCGCAGCAGCACCGCGATCAGGATGAGGATGAAGTAGACCGCGATGACGAACACCAGGCTGGTGTGCAGGCCGGTGAGGCCCGCGACGCCGACGCCGATCGCGACCGGCCCCGCGATCCCGCGCGGCCGGAGCAGGTACTTCGCGAGCGCCAGCATGGCCGGGATCATCGCGACGCCGGCGACGTACGGCCACAACGGGCCGCGCCACAGCGAGTCGTACGGGAACGCGGTGAACCAGGTGGTGACGGCGGCCGCGGCGGCCACGGCCAGCGGCGGCATGTTCCAGGCCCGGCACATCGCGGCCACACCGAGCGGCACGCTGATGATCACGGCGAGCACCGCGAGGTTCAGCGTCGGCATCATCGTCAGGCCGCCCTTGCCGAAGACCAGGGCGAGCAGCGCGTGGTAGGTGTCGGGGTAGAAGTAGTTGGTCTGGTTCGGCAGGTTCGCGATCGTGCCCACAGTGGACGGCCGCGCGTCGCCGTGCTCGGCGATCCAGCGCACCAGGTTCCCGTGGAACGGCGCGTCGAAGCCCTGCTGCACGTTGTCGATCCCGTGGGAGCCGCGCAGGAAGGTGACGGTGCCGACCGCCATGCCGACCGCGACACCGAGGCCGATCAGCACGTGGTCACGGATCGAGCGGGCCGGCTTCTCCTCGTCGGCCACCCAGTCCGGGTGACGGCGGGCGGTGAAGCGGCGGACGGCGAACCCGAGGCCGAAGCCGATCAGGGCCACCAGCACCGTCCACAGTGCCACGTCGAGCAGGTTCCAGCGGATGCCGAGCCCGCCGAGCACGGGAATGCCGAGCGCGACGATGCCGAAGGTCAGCAACGGCCCGGCCGCGGCGAGCGTCCAGCCGCGAAGCCCGATCGCGGTGCCGAACACCAGTCCTGGCACCCAGAAGGCGAGCAAGATCAGTACTACGTTCATCGGATTCGCTGTCCAACCCTCACCGGCTCTTCACACCGACCTCTTCGGCGGCCTGACCCCGCGTGCACACTACTCAGACGCCCGGCAGGCTCTTCACGTTGCCTGGCCGTCGCAGTACGAACGCCGCCGCGACCACGAGCCCGACCGTCGGCCCGACGGCCAGCCCGACGACCGCCCGCAAGATCGTGTCACCCGGCAGGAACAGCAGCACCAACGCAGTCGAAACAGCGACCACAGCCCAGGTGACGAGCACCTTGTTGGCCTGCGTCCTGGCGACGAGCACGGCGGTCATCAGCTGCATGGCCGTGAGCAGCACGGCCCCCCACACCATCCCGCCGACCCACCAGCCCTGGGCGAACGCGTACTTCGCGCCGAACAACAGCTGCACCAGCCACGGCCCGATGAGCAGTCCGACCAGCGCGCCGACGACCCCCACGACGAGGGTGCCGAGCGTGCCGAGCGCGAGCAGGCGGCGGAGGCGGTGCATGCCTTCCGCGGTGCCGGAGAGCCGCACCACGGTTGGCACCGCGAGCGCCTGCAACGGCGAAAGCAGCAGCAGCGGGACTCTCGAAACCTGCAGCGTGGCGAACAGCACGCCGACCTTCACGTCGTCGCCGGCCGGGGCGAGCAGGCTGACCATCGCGGGGTAGCCCGTGATGACGCTGGCGGTGAGCCCGGCGCCCGCCATGAGCAGCACGATCCGGGAGGTGACCGGCCGCCACGACTCGCCGTCGATGTGCGGGTCGATCAGGCTGCTGATCGGCCGCACGAACAGCAGCCAGGCGAACGAGCCGGCCGCCGCGGCGATGGCGAAGGACGCGATTCCGGTCAGGCCCGCCACGAACACCCCGGCGAGCACCACCACGCGGACCGCGGCCTCGGCGAACACCAGCCACGAGTACTGGGCGATCCGCTGCGCCCCGACCAGCAGCCCCCTGGCCGCGAACTGGCAGGCGAACGAGAGCGCGCCGCAGAACACGATGATCCCGAGTTCGGTGCGGCCCGAGTACAGGCGCTCGCTGAGCACCGGCACCACCAGCGTGAGCCCGGCGACCACCGCGACGATCACGGCACCGACGGTGAGCGCCCGCAGCGCGGACCGCCCGGGCTTGTGGCCGTCCAGCGCGGCGACCGCCGACTGGCGCGAAAGCTCCTGCTCCAACGGCGACAGGGCACTGCCCAGTCCCATCAGGATGCCCCAGAAGGAAAGGAAGACCTTGCTGTCCGCAGGTCCGAGCCAGCGGGCGGCCAGCAGCGTCAGGACGTACCCGAGGCCGATGGCGACCAGCAGCGAGATGCCGATCTTGCCCGCCGAGCGGCCGGTTTCCCTGGCCAGCCCGCGCTGGTCCTCGTCGGTCACGGGGGTGCTCATCGACCGGATCGGCCCAGCCGGGCGCGCAGGGCGAGGATCAGGCCGCGAACGGCGCCCGCGCCGAATCCGGCGCCGAACACCGGGGTGAGCATGGCGACCGCGCGGGCCTCGGACTTCGTGGCGCCGAAGCGCGTCACGGCGGCACCGGCGACAGCCGAGCCCGCGGCGGCGAGCGCGACGGCGGTCTTCGGCCGGCGGGCGGCGAGGCCGAGGCCGAGCGCGCCCACGGCGAACGCGGCGAAGAGGCCGTTGCGCGCCGGGCCGGGTGAGGCGAGATAGGAGTCGACGAACGTGGTGCCGCGGAAATAGGACTGGGCGGCGAACTTCTTGAACGAGTCGCGCCCGTGGTAGGTCGCGGACAGTTCGGGGGCCAGGAAGATCCGGTGGCGTTCGGCGATCCAGCGCAGCACACCGGTGTCGTCGCTGGCGAAGCGGGAATCGTCGAACAGCGATTCGAACGCCGCGCAGGCCCGCTCGAGAACATCGCGCGGCGCGGAAAAGAATCCGGTGCCCTTGGGGAACACATCGAATTCTTCGATTCCGAAGGACATCAGGCGCGGATTGGCGCAGTAGCGCCGCCACGGAATCTTCACCAGGCCGGCGAGGAAGCCCGCGTACGGGTTGTTCTCGGAGGCGACGTTGATGTGGCCGTTCCAGACCGTGCGCTCGGGGTGCGCGAGCAGCTGGTCGCGCAGGAAGGCGAGCGCGCCCTCGTCGACGATCACGCGGCTGTCCAGCAGCAGGACCTGCTGCCCGGACGCCTTGGCCAGCCCCGCGAGGCGGGCCTCGAACCGGCCGCTGTTCGGCTGGGCGAGCACGGTGATGCCGTGCTGCTGCTGGAGTGCGGCGAGCGTCTCCGGGGTGCCGTCGGTGCTGCCGTCGTCGACCACCACGATCTCGGCCGGCCAGCCCGCGGCGGCGCAGGCTGTGACCAGTGCGCCGACGCTGCGGGCGATCCAGTCCTGCTCGTTGTAGACCGGAATCACGACGCTGAGCGAAGGGAGGAGCGGGTTCGCACTCACCGGGCCGAGGCTACCCTGTGCCCCCGTGCCGGGGGTCCCCAGTATCCTTCGGGCACCGCAAACCGACCAGAAATGGGCCTCACGGTGATTTCCTTCATTCTCGGCACCACGGCGGAACTGATCAAGATCGCGCCGGTTTACCACGGGATCGCCGAACGCGGCATGCGGCCGAAGATCTGGTTCACCGCACAGCACGTGGACGAGGTCGCGGACGTGCTCGCCGACCTGAAGCTGCCGGAGCCCGACGTCTGGCTGGTGCCCGAAGACAAGGCGCACAACCTGGAGTCGCCGGCGCAGGTGCCGGGCTGGGCCGCGCAGGTGCTGCGCACCGCGTGGGGCCGTCGGCACGAGTTGCGCGCCGCGCTGAACGAGGACGGGCGCCCGCCGCTGGTTCTGGTGCACGGCGACACCTTCACCACGCCGTACGGCTCGCTGATCGGCAAGCGCATCCTCAAGGCGCGCGTCGGGCACGTCGAGGCCGGGGCGCGGTCGGGCAGCATCATGTCGCCGCTGCCGGAGGAGCTGAACCGCAAGATCGCGGCGAAGATCGTCGACATGCACTTCGCGCCGAGCGCGCGTGAAGTGAACAACCTGCGTCACGCGCGCGGCGTTGTCGTCGACACCGAGGCGAACACGGCCATCGACGCGATGCGCCTGGCCATCAACCAGCCGCTGGACGTGCCGAACCTGCCGGAGAAGTTCGGCCTGGCCACGCTGCACCGCTTCGAGCTGGTCTCGCGCGCGGACAAGTACCGTGAGGCGCTGGAAATCCTGCGCGAGCAGAGCCGCCAGATGCCGATCCTGTACATGGCCGGAGCGCCGGAGCGCGAGAAGATCCGCGCGCTGGGCCTGGACAATCTGTTCGACGACAAGTTCATCGCGCAGCCCAAGATGCGTTACCTGAAGTTCCTGCCGCTGGTGGCACGCGCGGAGTACGTGGTCACCGACTCGGGCGGCCTGTCCGCCGAGTGCTACTACCTCGGCCTGCCCTGCGCGGTGCACCGTGAGCGCACGGAAACCCCGCAGCACCTCGGCGAAACCGTCGTGCTCACCGAGATGCGCGGCGACAAACTGCAGAACTTCCTGGACACGTACCAGAATCGGCGTGGCGAGTCCTGGATGGACAAGTACCACCCGTCCGAGATCATCGTGAACTCGTTGGCACAGCTCGGTTATTGCTGAAAGCGCCCCAATGTGGCGTTGGTTGCGTCCAACGCACCCAATGTGGCGTTCGGTGCGTCCAACGCACCGAACGCCACATTGGGGCGCATCAAGCTAGAGCAGACGACGGCCGGACAGCGCCCGGCCGAGGGTCAGCTCGTCGGCGAACTCCAGGTCACCGCCCATGGGCAGGCCGGACGCGAGCCGCGTCACGGACAGGCCCGGGAAGTCCCGCAGCATGCGGACCAGGTAGGTGGCCGTGGCCTCGCCCTCGGTGTTGGGGTCCGTGGCGATGATGATCTCACTCACGTCCGCCTCGCCGATGCGCTTGAGCAGCTCACGCATGCGCAGCTGCTCGGGGCCGATGCCCGAAAGCGGGTCCAGCGCGCCGCCCAGCACGTGGTAGCGGCCCTTGAACTCACGCGTGCGCTCGACCGCCAGCACGTCCTTCGGCTCCTCGACCACGCAGATCACCGTGAGGTCGCGGCGCTCGTCGCGGCAGATGCGGCAGGTCGGCTGTTCGGAGACGTTGCCGCAGATCTCGCAGAACTGCACCCCCTCCTTGACCTTGCCCAGCACGTCCTGCAGCCGCCCGATGTCGACGGGGTCCGTGGCGAGCAGGTGGAACGCGATGCGCTGCGCACTCTTCGGACCGACCCCGGGCAGCCGCCCGAGCTCGTCGATCAGGTCCTGGACCACACCCTCGTACAAGGGTCAGCCGCCGAAGCCGAGTGCGCCGAGGTCCGGCATCCCGCCGCCGCCGCCGAGGCCGCCCGCGAGCGGGCCGAGCTCCTTCTCGGTGAGCTTCTGCGCGTTCGCCGACGCGTCGCGCACCGCCGCGACGACGAGGTCGGAGAGCGTCTCGACGTCTTCGGGGTCGACCACCTTCGGGTCGATGACGAGGCCCTTCAGCTGGCTGTCGCCGGACACGGTCGCCGTGACCAGGCCGCCGCCCGCGGAGCCGGTGACCTCGGTGGCCGCGAGCTTCTCCTGGGCCTCGACCAGCTTTTGCTGCATCTGCTGCGCCTGCTGCATGATCTGTGACAGATCGAAGCCGCCGCCGCCGGGTTGCACCATGATCGCACTCGATCCTTCCGCTGATGTGGGTCTCCACCAGCGTAGCCGCGTGGGCGGTTCGCCCGGTCAGGCGGCGGGCTGTGGCGCGCCGCGGCGCGGGATGGCGGGCGGGCTGTGGCACCGTGGTCGCCGTGCGCGTGAACCCTCTTCTGCTGTTGGCCGGCGTTGTCCTGCTCGCGGGGTGTGACGGCGGTGGTGGGGCGGCGCCTTCGTCCTCCTCGGCGCCGTTGCCGGGCCCGTCCTCTTCGGCGTCAGCTTCGGTTTCGCCGCCTCCGGCGCCGTCGACGTCATCGGCCGCTCCACCGTCTCCGTCGTCTCCGGCTGCGGGCAAGGTCGTGGTGCTGGATCCCGGGCACAACGGCGGGAACGGCTCACACCCCAAGGAGATCAACCGGAGCGTGCCGGCCGGGCGCGGTGAGATGAAGCCGTGCAACACCACCGGCACGTCGACGAACGCCGGGTACACCGAGCACGCGTTCAACTTCGCCGTGGCCAAGCAGGTCGGGGAAGCGTTGTCCGCCAAGGGGATCAAGGTCGTCTACACGCGTTCCGACGACTCCGGCGTCGGCCCGTGCGTGGACCGCCGCGCCGAGATCGGCAACGACGCGAACGCCGACGCGGTCGTCTCCATCCACGCCGACGGCTCGACGTCGGCGAACGCGCACGGCTTCCACGTGGCGTACTCGTCACCGCCGCTGAACGCCGCACAGGGCGCCCCGTCGACGGCCTTGGCGCGGGCCCTGCGCGACGGCCTGCGCTCCGACGGCTTCGCCACCTCGACCTACATCGGCTCCGAGGGCCTGTCCGCCCGCTCCGACCTGGGTGGCCTCAACCTTTCGACCCGCCCGACGGTGCTCGTGGAGTGCGGCAACATGCGCAACGGCGCGGAGGCCGCGCAGATGTCCTCGGCCCCCGGCCGGACCCACTACGCCGACGCGATCGCGGCGGCCATCGAGGCTTATCTCGCTTGACTCCGGCTGTCCGGCGCTGGCTAGGGTCGTGCCATGCAGCTTCCCGAAAGCACGCACCGGCTGTTCGAGCGGCCGTTCAACGCCGTCCTGACCACCATCAACCCGGACGGCAGCCCCCAAACCTCACTGATCTGGTCCTCCCTCGACGGCGACGACGTGGTGATCGGCATGGAGGAACGCCGCCCCAAGGTCCGCAACATCCGCGCCGACCCCCGCGTGACCCTGCTGATCGAGGACCACGACGAGCGCAACCCCGCCGGCCTCCCCCAGTACCTGCTCATCCGCGGCCGCGCGTCGGTCGAGGGCCCCGGCATCCCGGACGAGTTCACCGCCCTGATGGACCGCCAGGCCCGCCGCTTCCTCGGCGCGGAGCGCTACCAGCTGGGCAACGAGAACTCCCCGACGGCGGTGATCGTGCGCATCACGGTGGAGAAGGTCGGCGGGATCGGGCCTTGGGCTTGAGTCCCTTGAGCCCCGCTGCCGGTTAGCGCTGTCGGTTAACGCAGCTTCGTGTGGCGCCGATGCCAGATTATGGCGCTTGGCCGGGCATCCGCCGGGGGCGTCAGTCCAGGGGGCGGGCGCCCAGGTGGTCGGAGAGCAGCTTGCGCGCGATCTCGTCCGGGTCCTGGTCCGGCGGCATTGGCGGCGGAGGCGGCGCGGGGCTCGAGTCCTCCGAGTAGATGTCGTCGTCGTCCTCGTCCGCGGGCTCCGGCGGGAGCGGGATGTCCGGCTCCGCCGTGGCCACCTTCGGGCGGGCCGGGGGCTCCGGCGCGGCCGGCGGGCGGGACGGTTCGGCGGCCGGACGTTCCACGGCTGGGCGGTCCGCCGGAGCGGCCGCCGGGGCCGCGGCCGGAGCGGCAGCCGCTGGGGCCGCAGATGCCGAACGCCGCGTGAACGAACGTTCCGGCGCCGGCGCGGTCTGCTGCGCGGGCGCCGCCGCACGTGTAGCGGCAGTTGCGGGCGTCGCGCCGTAGACGCAGCGGACCTGCCACTCGCCGCCCAGCACGTCGGACAGGGCGCCCGCGATCTTGCGCGCGTTGTCCTGGTCGCCGAGGCGGCGGGCGAGCGGCTCGGACTTGTGCGTCAACGTCACGGCCGAACCCTCGACCTCGACGACCGTCGCCTGCGTCAGCATGGCCTCCAGGCTGCGGCCACCGGAGAACTTCCGCAGCGACGTCAACAGCTGCGGCCACACGTTCCGGATCGCCGCGGCGTCGATCCCGCCTGAGGCAGCGGGCTGCTCCGCCGGCGGCGCGGCAGTTTCGCTCTGCACAGACGGCGCAGGCTCGGGCACGGCAGCAGCGGCCGCTTCCGGACGAACCGCCTCGGCCTCCGGACGCGCGGCCTCCGCACCAGGCGCGGTTTCCGCACGAACCGTTGCAGCGTCAGGACGAGCGGGCGGAGCTTCCGCGCGAACCGGCGCGACGGCGGCTTCCGCACGAGCGGCCACAGCATCAGGACGAGCGGGCGCTGCTTCCGCACGAGCCGCCACAGCATCAGGACGAGCAGGCGCAGTGTCAGGACGAGCAGGCGCAGTGTCAGGGCGAGCAGACGCAGCTTCCGCACGAGCCGGTGCGTCGTCAGACCGCTCCGCCCCAGCCGGACGTTGCGAAGGCCGTGCGAACTCGCGCTCCGGCGCCCCGCGAACCGGCGGCTCGACACCGGCTTCGCCGCCACCGCCGGCGACCGTCGCGCGGCGCTCCAGCCGTTCGATGCGGGCCAGCAGCGCCTTTTCGCCGTCCGTCACGGACGGCAGCAGCATCCGCGCGCACAGCAGCTCCAGCACGAGCCGGGGCGACGTCGCGCCGCGCATCTCCAGGAGTCCACTGTGGACGATGTCGGCGTAGCGGGACAGGGTGCCGAGGCCGATGCGCTCGGCCTGGGCGCTCATCCGGCTCAGCTCGTCTTCCGGCGCCGCCACCAGGCCGCGCTCGCCCGCTTCGGGCACGGAGCGCAGCATGACGAGGTCACGCAGCCGGTCGAGCAGGTCGGTGGCGAAGCGGCGCGGGTCGTGGCCGGCGTCGGCCAGGCGCTCGACCGTGCCGAACACCGTGGCGGCGTCCTCGGCCGACAGGGCGTCGACCATGTCGTCGATCAGCGCGACGTCGGTGACGCCCAGCAGCGTGACCGCGCGCGAGTACGTGACGCCCTCGGGCCCGGCGCCGGCCAGCAGCTGGTCGAGCACCGACTGCGTGTCACGCGCCGAGCCGCCGCCCGCGCGGATCACCAGCGGGTACACGGCCGGCTCGACCTCGGCGCCCTCGGCGGCGACGTTGCGCTCCAGCAACGCCCGCATCGCGCCCGGCGGGATGAGGCGGAACGGGTAGTGGTGCGTGCGCGAGCGGATGGTGGTGAGCACCTTGTCCGGCTCGGTCGTGGCGAAGATGAAGATCAGGTGTTCCGGCGGCTCTTCCACGATCTTCAGCAGGGCGTTGAAGCCCTGCGTGGTGACCATGTGCGCCTCGTCGATGATGAACACGCGGTAGCGGGACTCGGCGGGCGCGTAGAACGCTTTGTCACGCAGCTCGCGGGCGTCGTCGACACCACCGTGGCTCGCGGCGTCCAGCTCGGTGACGTCGACGCTGCCCGAGCCTTCGGGCGCCAGCGCGCGGCAGGAATTGCACTTGCCGCACGGGTCGGGGGTCGGCCCCTCCACGCAGTTCAGCGAACGCGCCATGATGCGCGCGCTGGAGGTCTTGCCGCAGCCGCGCGGCCCGGAGAACAGGTACGCGTGGTTGATGCGGCCCGCCGCCAGCGCGGTCCGCAGCGGTTCGGTCACATGCTCCTGGCCGACGACCTCGGCGAAGGTCGCCGGACGGTACTTTCGGTACAGCGCGAGAGCCACGCCGCGAGACTACCGGCACCCACCGACAACCTCGCCGGTGCCGGGTCCCTGCCTCGGCCCGGCCCTGGAAACGGGGCTGGTCAAGACGGTCCGCGCCCGGCGGCGGCGCACCCGTGGCGGACCGAAGCCCGCACCGCGCACACCGCCGTCGGGACAGCGGACAAGGGTCACCCCGGTGACGAGGTCACCGCACCCGGCTGGCCGAGTCCGCGGCGGCCGCCACCAAGCCGTTCACCTTCGCGACGTGGTCGGCCATCGCGGCGTCGCGCTGCTGGGCGCGGGGCAGTTCGTCGGCCAGGAACGGCGCGAGGGCCGATTCCGGGGCGTCCAGCACGGCCTGCGAGACCGCGTACAGCTCCGGCCCGCCGACCGTCATCGCGCGGCTGATCGCGATGCGCTGGTCGTTCACCAGCGCGAGGTACTGCCCGGTCTCGAGGAAGGCGCGGATGTCCTCGATCGTGCCGTCCAGGGCTCGCTGGGCGGCGGCCTGCGTGGCCGGGCCGCCGGTGGCCAGCAGGCGGTTGACGGCGACCCGGTCGTCGGTGTCCTTGCCCGGGTACTGCTTCGTGCGCAGGAACTCCTTGACGTCCGCCCACGAGCCCGCGAGCGCGTCCGCCGCGGCCTGGCGCAGCTCGGGCTTCCCGTCTCCATGGGCGATGGCGGAGACCGCGGCGCGGTCGTCGGCCTCCTGCGCGGCGGGCAGGCCGGCGCGCACGAACGACGCCAGGTCGGCGTCGGAACCGCTCAGCGCGGCGCGGGCGGCGGTGCGGACCGCTGAGCCGCCGTTACGCAGCAGGTACAGCGAGGCCTTGCGACCGTCCGTCACCGCGAGCGCCGGGTCGGTGCCGGGCGCCAGCGCCTCGGCGAGCTGAGCGTCCTTCTCCGCCAGCAGACGCGACGCCTCCTTCGCGCGCGCGTCCGCGTCGGCCTTCGCCTGCGTGTCGGCGCGCGAGGCCGCCTGGGCGTCGGCCTGGCCCTTTGCCATCTGCGCGTTCAGCCGGTCAGTGTCGGCCTGACGGGCGTCGCGCGCCAGCTTCGCCGCCGCGTCGGCCGCGGCCTGTGCCTGGGCCTTGTCGTTGCGCGCGGCCGCGTCACGGGCCAGGTCGGCCTGGTGCGAGACGTTCGCGACCTCGGCGTCACCCGCCGCCGTGACCTGGCTGGTGATGGCGAGGAAGTAGCGGACGTCGTCGATCGTCCCGTCGAACGCGCGCTGCGCGGCGGCCTTCACCTCCGGCCCGCCCGCGGACATGATCTGGGACGCGCGCACGCGGTCGTCGTCCGCCCGCGCCCGCGCGAGCCCGGTCCGCAGGAACGCGCGGACGTCCGCCGGCGTGCCGTCGAGCGCCTTCTGCGCGGCCTGCTTGACCACGGGGCCGCCGCTGGACAGCAACTGGTTGACCTGGACCCGTTCGTCGACCTCCCGCGCCTGCTCCAGGCCGGTGGCCAGGAACGCGCGGACGTCGTCCGGCGTGCCGTCGAGCGCCTTCTGCGCCCGCGCCCGCACCACCGGCCCGCCCGCCGCGAGCGCCTGGTCGACGAGCAGCCGCTCGTCCTGCTCCTTGGCCGTCACGAGCCCGGTGGCCAGGAACTCACGCAGGCCTTCCGCCGAGCCGAGCAGCGCGTCGTGCGCCCGCCCCGAGACGACCGGGCCACCGGTCTCGAACAGTCCCACCGCCTGCGCCCGGTCGCCGGGTTCGTCGGCGACGGCAGGCGTCGCGCCCGCCCCGAGCAGCGCCGCCACGGCGACGGCAGCGAACAATCCTGTGCGGTTCAACAGCTTCCCCCACTTCGGTCAAGGACCTTCCGAGGTACTCATCGCCGCGTTACCGGGATCGTTTCGCCTCCGCGCAAAACCTCCACAAGTACCCTCGAACCGACCCACGACGAGAGGAACCACCGGTGAGCCACGCCCGCTCCGCCCGCGGCCGCGCCCAGGACGGGCCCAGGCCGGGGCGCTACCCGGTGCGGTTCGGGACCGCGGAGCTGCTGCGGGACGCCGACCAGCCGAACGCCTGGCTGATCTCCGTCGACGGGGTGGCGCAGTCCTACGTCGACCTCGACGACCCCACCAACCTCGAGTTCGACTACGTCCGCAGGCTCGGCGACGTGATCGACTGCCTGCCCGGCGGGCCCCTCGACGCGCTGCACGTCGGCGGCGCCGGGTGCACGCTCCCCCGTTACGTCGCGGCGACGCGGCCCGGGTCGCGGCAGCTGGTGTTCGACGCCGACGCGCCGCTGATCGAACTGGTGCGCGAGCAGCTGGACCTGCGCAGCGTGCCCAAGCTGCGGGTGCGCATCGAGGGCGGCCGCGAGGGGGTGCGCAGCCGGCACGACGCGTCGGCGGACCTGGTCGTGGTCGACGCCTTCGAACGCGCGACGCTCGCGGGCGGGCTGGCCACGGTGGAGTTCATCGCCGACGTCCGCCGGGTCCTCAAGCCCACCGGCGCGTTGCTCGCCAACATCACCGACGGGCCGGGGCTGCCGTTCGCGCGCCGGTTCCTGGCCACGCTCGCCGAGGTGTTCCCGCACGTCGTGCTGCTGGCCGAGCCGGGTGTGCTGCGCGGGCGCCGCTTCGGGAACCTCGTGCTGGCCGCGTCCGAAAACGAGCTGCCGACGGCGGAGCTGACGCGCCGGGCGGCGTCCTCGGCCTACCCCGCGCGCTGCGTGCACGGCGGCGACCTGCGGGCGCTGCGGGGAAAGGCCGAACCGGTGTACGACGCGGCGCCGATGGCGTCCCCGAACCCGCCCGAGGACGTGCTCGGCGTCTTCTAGGAGCCCGCAAGAGCCCACAGGAGCCCCAAAAAGAAGGGGACCCCGCGCACCCGTCAGAGCCTGCTTATCCTTGCTGCCTTCCGGCCCTGGGGAAGTTCACAGGGTGGACGCCGCGCGGGGTCCGTGGACCAGTGTAGCGGGTGATCGGGACCCGCCGGTGGCCCCCTGCGCCCACCGCGGCGGGAGAACCACAATGGACGACATGACCACACCGCCGCGCACCCCCGTCCCGGCCGACGTTGATGCCGCCCGCGCGCGCATCCGCCCGCACGTACGGCGTACCCCGCAGCTACGGGCCGAAATCGACGGCCGTCCCGTGGTGCTGAAACTGGAGCACCTCCAGCGGAGCGGTTCGTTCAAGCTCCGCGGCGCGGTGAACGCGCTGCTGGCCGGCCCGGCGCCCGCGCGGGTGGTCACGGCTTCGGGCGGCAATCACGGCCTCGGCGTCGCCACCGCCGCTCAGACGCTCGGCGTACCCGCGATCGTTTACGTGCCGGAGTCGGTGCCGGAGGCGAAGGCCGCAGGCATCGAGGCGACGGGCGTGAAGCTGGTCCGCCACGGCGCGACGTACGCCGAAGCGGCCGCCGCCGCGCTGGCCGTCGCCGAGGAACCCGGCAGCCGTTACCTGCACGCCTACGACGACCCGGACGTGATCGCCGGGCAGGGCACGGTGACGGCCGAGATCGTCGAGGACAGCCCCGACGTAGACGCCGTGGTGGTGGCCGTCGGCGGTGGCGGGCTCGCGTCCGGCACCACATTGGCGGCCGATGGACGGCGGGTGTTCGCCGTGGAGCCGGAGCACTGCCGCGCCCTGAACGCCGCGCTGGCGGCCGGTGAGCCGGTGGACGTCACGCTCGACTCCGTCGCGGCGTCGGCCCTCGGCGCGACGCGGATCGGTCAGCTGCCGTTCCGGGTCCTGAACTCGCCTGCCGTGACGTCCGTGCTGGTCAGCGACGCCGAGCTGCTCGCCGCGCGCGACCGGCTGTGGGCCGAGTTCCGCCTGGTCGTGGAGCCGGCCGCGGCGGTCCCGTTCGCCGCGTGGCTCGCCGGGCGGGTCGAGGCCGAGCTGCCGTGTCTGGTCCTTTGTGGAGCGAACACGGCCGTCACTTTCGCTTCGTGAGGTCGTAGACGGTCATCCCGCCCACGGTCTCCGACGGGAAGTTCTTCTCCACCCACGTGGTGATCTGGCCGGATGTGCCGCGGCTGCCACCGAAGCCGCCACGCCCGCCCGCGACGAAGTAGTGCACCTCGCCGGCGCCGACGTAGTGCTCGAACTGCTTGAGCGTCGGCGCCGGGTCACTGCCGCTGAAGCCGCCGATGGCCATCACCGGCTTCCCGCTGCTCAGCGCCAGCCCGGCGGACTGCATCGCCCCGGTCTGCGCGGCGGCCCACTTGTTCTTGGTGGCCTGCAAGAGCTTGTCGATCTCCACATTGGACTGAGTCGCGCCACCGAAGCCGCCACGCATGCCGCCGCGGCCGCTGGACGGCGAGGAGGACGGCTGGCCGCCGGTGTGCGCGGTGGCGGCCGTCGCGATCGTGGAGGAAGCGGTGCCGAGCAGCGCCGCCACCAGCCCGAGCGCGCCGACGAGGGGCGCGATCCGCCGCAGCCGCTCGATGCCGAAGAGCAGCGCGGCCACGCCGAGCGCGCCGAGCACGAGGGCGGTGTAACGCAGCCACGGCTGCCAGTCCGGCGTGCGGCTGAGCAGGATGAAGCCCCAGACCACCGAGGCGGCGAGCATCACCGCGAGCACGACGCGCGGCGCGAAGTGCGCCCGCCCGCGCCACAGCTCACGGACGGCGATGCCCAGCGTCGCCGCGATGCCCGGCGCGAGCGCCACCGTGTAGTACGGGTGGATGATGCCGCTCATGTAGCTGAAGACCACCACGGACACGACCATCCAGCCGCCCCACAGCAGCAGCGCGGCGCGCGTCCGGTCCGTGCGCGGCGCGCGGCGGGTGAACCACAGCCCCGCGACGAGCCCGATCAGCGCCGCGGGCAGCAGCCAGGACGCCTCGCCGCCGAACTGCTCGGTGAACAGCCTGGTCAGGCCGGTCTGACCGCCGAAGCCGCCGAAGCCGCCGCCGCCACGTCCACCGGCCGGGAAGTCCAAACCCGCGGGCAATTCGGGCCGGGCACCGCCACGAGCCCCACCGCCGCCGTGACCCTGGCCGAAGATGCGGCCGAGCCCGTTGTAGCCGAAGGCCAGCTCCAGCACGCTGTTGTCGGTCGAGCCGCTGATGTACGGCCGGTCGCCCGCGGGCCAGGCCGCCACCGCGGCCACCCACCAGCCCGCGGACACCAGCACCGCGCCCGCCGCCGCGAACAGCTGCCAGATCCGGCGGCCGAGCGAAGTCGGCGCCGCCACCAGGTACGCGAGCACAAACGCGGGCAGCACCAGGAACGCCTGCAGCATCTTGTCCAGGAACCCGAAGCCGATCGCGGCGCCGGCGAGCAGCAGCCAGCCCGTGCCCGCCTTCTCCAGCGCGCGGACCAGGAAGTACGCGCCGGCGACCATGAGCAGCACGAGGAACGCGTCAGGGTTGTTGAAGCGGAACATCAGCGCGGCCACAGGCGTCAGCGCGAGCGCGGCGCCCGCGAGCAGCCCGGCGCCGGGCCCGGAAAGCCGCCGCACGGCCAGGTACAGCAGCCCGACGGACGCGACGCCCGCGAGCGCGTCCGGCACCAGCATGCTCCAGCTGGTGAAACCGAAGACCCGCCCGGAAAGTCCCATCATCCACAGCGAAAACGGCGGTTTGTCGACGGTGACGATGTTGCCCGGGTCGAGCGAGCCGAAGAACCAGGCCTTCCAGTTCTCGGTGCCGGCCTGCACGGCCATCGCGTAGAAGCTGTTGCCCCAGCCCGAAATCGCCACATCGATCAGGTACAGCGCGGCGGTCGCGGCCAGCAGCAGCGCGACGGCGGGGCGTACCCACCGCGGCCGCTCGGCCGGCGGGCCGGGCTCGACGGTGGTGTTCGCGGGCGTGACAACGGCAGTCGACATGCGCCTGATTTTTTCGACGCCGTGTGTGGCGTAGATGTGCGTCTCCTGTGCGCGGGCTGTGAGAAACCCACGAACGAGTGTCAGCCGCGTCACCCGCAATCAGTCCTTAACGGACACACCGCTCGTAAGTTATCACAGTACCTGTGGGAAAACCGCGGTGAACTCCGTGCGCCCCGGACGGCTCGTCACCATCACGCGGCCCCGGTGGGCGCTCACCACGGCGGCGACGATGGCCAGCCCCAGTCCGGTGCTGCCGGCCGCCCGGGAGCGGGAGTTGTCGCCCCGCGCGAAGCGCTCGAAGACCTCCGGCAGGATCTCCGGCGGGATACCGGGGCCGTCGTCGAGGACGGACAGCGTGACCCATCCATCCTGTGTGGACAGTGTGGTGGTCACCGTGGTGCCGGGCGGGGTGTGGTTGCGGGCGTTGCCCAGCAGGTTCAGCACGACCTGGTGCAGCTGGTCGTCGTCGCCGAGCACGCTCAGCGGCTCGCCCGGCGCTTCGAGCAGCCACTTGTGGTCCGGGCCCGCGACGTGGGAGTCCGCGACGGCGTCGGCGACCAGGCGTGAGAGGTCCACTCGCTCGTGCACCCGCGCGCGGCCCGAGTCGAGCCGCGCGAGCAGCAGCAGGTCCTCCACCAGCGTGGTCATGCGCGCCGACTCGGATTCGACGCGGCTCATGGCGAACGCGACGTCCGGCGGCACCTGCTCGCCGCTGCGCCGGGTCAGCTCGGCGTAACCGCGGATGGCGGCCAGCGGCGTCCGCAGCTCGTGGCTGGCGTCGGCGACGAACTGGCGGACCCGGCTCTCGCTGGCCTGCCGCGCCGAGAGCGCGTTCGCGATGTGGCCGAGCATCCGGTTGAGCGCGAAGCCGACCTTGCCGACCTCCGTGTGCGGGTCGGTGTCCACCTCGTCCACCCGCTCCGAAAGCGCCACCTCGCCGCGGTCGAGCTTCAGCTCCGAGACGCGTGACGCGGTGGCGGCCAGCCGGTCCAGCGGCGCCATCGTGCGCCGGATCGTGACCGCGCCGACGAAGCCCGCGACGAGCAGACCGCCGAGCGCCACCCCGCCGAAGATGAAACCCAAGCGCCACAACGTGTCCGTCACGTCCACGAGCGGCAGCCCGACCACCGTGAACTCACCGGCCGGCGAGAACGACGACACCACGCGGTACTCGCCGAGCACCCCGCCGAGGTCCATGGTGCGGCGCTGACCGTCGGCCGGCAGGCTGAGCAGCATCGCCTGCTGCTGCGGCGTGACGTCCTGCAGCGGCGGTTTGACGCCCTGCAGCGGAGGCTTGCCCCGCGACGCGGCCGGGTCCACGTCGAAGTTCAGCACCTTCGCGTTCACCACGCCGTTCTTGTGCACCTGGACGGCGAGCGTGCCGTCGACCTGGCCGGGCGCGCGCAACGGGTCCGGCGGGGGCTTGTCGCCGTAGTTCCACGGCGGCAGCCCGCCGCCGCGATGGGAGCCGCGCTCGCTGGTCGCCGCGAGCCGCTTGTCGACCTGGCTGACCAGGAATTCGTTCAACGCCAGCTCGGTCACCACGCCGACGACCAGGCACACCAGCGCGAGCAGCGCGGCGAGCTGCACGATCAGCCGACGGCGCAGCGACCACGGCCTTCGCTCGCGCCCCTCCCGCGGCGCGGCGGGCTCAGCCGGCGGGCTTGAGTACATACCCCGCGCCGCGCATCGTGTGGATCATCGGTTCGCGGTCGGCGTCGATCTTCTTCCGCAGGTACGAGATGTACAGCTCGACGATGTTGGCCTGGCCGCCGAAGTCGTAGCTCCAGACGCGGTCGAGGATCTGCGCCTTCGACAGCACGCGCTTGGGATTGCGCATCAGGTAGCGCAGCAGCTCGAACTCGGTGGCGGTGAGCGGCACGAGGTCGCCGCCGCGGTGCACCTCGCGGCTGTCCTCGTCCAGCGTCAGGTCGCCGACCACGAGCTGGGAGCCGCTCGCGCCCGTCACGCCGCTGGCCCGGCGCAGCAGCGCGCGCAGCCGGAGCGCGACCTCCTCGAGGCTGAACGGCTTGGTGACGTAGTCGTCGCCGCCCGCGGTGAGCCCGGCGATGCGGTCCTCGACGGCATCTTTGGCGGTGAGGAACAGGACCGGCAGGTACGGCGCCTCCGCGCGCATGCGGCGCAGCACTTCGAGGCCGTCGAAGTCGGGCAGCATCACGTCGAGCACAACGGCGTCGGGCCGGAAGTCGCGCGCGACGCGGACGGCCTCGGTGCCGTCGCCCGCGCTGCGGACCTCCCAGCCCTCCATGCGCAGCGCCATCGAGACGAGTTCGGCCAAGGTCGACTCGTCGTCGACCACCAGGACACGGACGGGGCTGCCGTCGGCCCGGCGCAGATCGGCCTTTCCCCGGCCCTGCGACGTGGCGTTCATACCGCTCATGGTGACATCCTCGGGCGCTTCGGTCAGGACGAGCTGTGGCGCGCCTGTGCGTTTCCTGTGCGAATCACACCGATCGGTGACCCCCGCCGCCGCGCGGGACGGGACGGCTGGTGGTCACTGACTGTACCGCCGCTCGCGCGGACAGTTGCCACTCCGGCCCGGAAATGGCGCGCAATCGGGCCATCTGCACAGGGCTAACCCACGCCGAACACAGCTCTCGCACAGCGACGGGCCCGAACCTCGGTGCGGACAAGCCCGTACGACCGGAGGAACCATGACGACCGAGCCCACCGACCCAGCACAGGGCCCCACCTGGGGCGCCGCCCCCGGTACCCCGGGCGCCGCCGTTCCAGGTACCCCGGGCGCCGTCCCCCCTGAAAAGAAGGCCTGGTCCGGGCGCAAGACCGCGATCGCCGCCGGCGTCGCGGTGGTGATCGCCGTAGGTGGCGGCCTCGCGATCTGGGCGGGCACCAGCTCCAATGACGCGTCGGCCCAGCAGGGCTTCGGCGGCCCGGGCGGAACCGGGGGTCCGGGCGGCACCGGGGGCCCTGGCGGCTTCGGCGGCCGCGCGGGTTCCTTCGGCGGCGGCGCGGGCGCCCTGCTCAACGCCCTGCACGGCGACTTCGTGGTCGCCGACGCGACCGGCGGCTACGTGACCGAACGCCTGCAGACCGGCGGCGTGACGGAACTCAGCGCGACGTCCGTGACGCTGACCAGCAAGGACGGCTACAAGCAGACTTACACGATCGACTCGTCCACGCAGAAGACGGGCGACGTCAAGTCGGGCGACAACGTCACCGTCGTCGCCAAGGTCAACGGCACCACCGCCACGGCCACCACCCTCGGCGAGGCGATCTCCGCCCAACGCGGCGCCGGCGCCGGCGGCCAGGGCCAGAACGGCCAACCGGACCAGGGCCGCCGCCGCTACGGCAACTGACCCGGCTCCCACCGGCGGTGGCACGACGTTTCCGCATCGTCGTGCCACCGCCGTTTTTTGTGCGGCCGCGAACTGAGCCGAAAACCCAAAGCGATCACCCGCTCGCAGTAAGTTGGCCCCGTGCGGGACATCAGCGGGTCATTGGCGCGGCAATCGCTGCTGGTTGCCGTGGTTTGTCTCGTTTGTGACGCTTCGCTGTTCGTGTTGCGGGGACCGCTGGGGGAAGCCGGGTGGCGGGGCTGGGCCGTGCTCGTGGCCGGGGTGGGTGTTGACCTCGCGCTGGCCGGGGCGGCGCGGCATTCCGGGTGGGTGGCGCTCGCGCACGCGATCGTCTTCCTGAGCGGGCCGCTCCTGCTCTGCCCCTGCACCGGGTACGTCATCGGCAACAACTCGGGCCTCCTCATCGCCGGGTACCGGGCCGGGGCGTGGCTGCGGACGGGACCCGCGGTGCTCGCGCTCGCCGCGACGGTCGCCGGGATCGGCGGCAGCGAGTGGATCGGCGGCGGACGCGGGGCTGCGGCCCCGCTGATCCTGATCAGCATGGGCGTCACCGGCCTCCTGCCGTGGCTCGTCGGGCGGTACACGACGGCGCGGCGCGCGTACATCGCCGACCTCGAGCGGGCCACGGAGCAACGACAGCGGCACGAAGCGGAAGCCGTCCGCCGCGCCGTGCTCGAAGAGCGCGAGACCATCGCACGCGATCTGCACGACGTTATTTCCCACCACGTCAGCGCCATCGGCGTCCACGCCGGCGCCGCACGGCTCAGCCTGCCCGCCAAATCCACGGAAACCCTGCCGGCCGAAGGCGACGCCGCCGTCCGGCAGTCGCTCGGGGCCGTCGAGTCCGCCAGCCGCTCCGCGATGGCCGACCTGCGCCGCCTGCTCGACCTCCTCCACGCCCGCGACGACGAAGCCGGCCAGCCCGGCCTGGACAACCTCGACGAGCTGCTCGGCACCGTCCGCGAGGCCGGCCTGCCCGCGCACCTGACCGTCCACGGCGACGTCCGCGAAATCCCCGGCTCACTCGACGTCGCGCTGTACCGGATCGCGCAGGAAGCGCTGACCAACGCGTTGCGCCACGGCACTGGGCCCGTCGAGATCGAGCTGGACCGCCGTCGCACCGAGATCGTCCTGACCGTCACCAACAAGGTGAGCTCCGCCCGACCGGACGGCGAAGGCGCCCACCGCGGCCTCGCCGGGATCCGGCAACGCGTGACGCTGTTCGGCGGCAAAGTGGAGTACGGCCAGCTGCCGGAGGGGCCGCGCTGGCGCGTCCGGGCGAGTTTTCCGTTGGAGGTCGCATGAGCACAAAAGCTCGTGAGTGTTCAGGACGGTTAGAACCGGCATTGCCACTCACAAGGCGAAAGAAGGCCCCGTGATCCGAGTCCTGCTCGCCGACGACCACGCCATGTTCCGCTCCGGCATGCGCGCCCTGCTGGACACCCAGCCGGACTTCGAGTGCGTGGGCGAGGCTTCCGACGGGCGCGAGGCCGTCGCCGAGACCGCACGCCTTCGCCCGGACGTCACGGTCCTCGACGTCCGCATGCCGCGCCTCGACGGGCTCGCCGCCACCGAAGCGATCCTCAGCGCGCCCGGCAACGACACCCGCGTCCTCGTCCTGACCACCTACGACGCCGACGAGTACGTCTACCGCGCCCTGCGCGCCGGGGCGAGCGGATTCCTGCTGAAGAGCCTCTCGCCAGAAGAGCTGGTCGCCGCCATGCGCGTCGCGGCCAGGGGTGACGCGCTGATCGACCCTTCGGTGACGCGGCGGCTCGTCGAGCACTTCGCCACCAGCCTCGAACCCCGCGCGGCCGAGCCGCCGGAGCTGGCGCGGCTGACCTCCCGGGAGCGCGAGGTGCTCCTGCTCATCGCGGACGCCTGCAGCAACGCGGAGATCGCGCGCCGGCTCCACGTCGGGGAGGAGACTGTGAAGACGCACGTCTCCCGCGTGCTGGCGAAGCTCGGTCTGCGCGACCGGGTGCACGCCGTCGTCTACGCGTACCAGAACGATCTCGTCAGCCGTCCGAACCTGAAATCGCCCGAACCTGAAATGAGGCACCGATGAAGGCGCAACGCTGGATCTCGCTCGTCGCCGGGGTAATCCTGCTGCTGATCGGAGTGCTGTGGACGCTGCAGGGCTCCAACGTGATCACCGGCAGTGGCATGTCCGGGCAGAAGATGTGGTTCCTGATCGGCCTGGTCGCGGTGGTCGTGGGGCTCGTGCTCCTCGTGACGGGCGCGCGACGGTCGCCGAAGAAGACGAGCTGACCGTGGCCCGCTGGATCTCGCTCGCGGTCGGGGTGATCCTCGTGCTGGTGGGCGCCGTGTGGGTGCTGCAGGGCGCCGGGGTGGTCACCGGCAGCTTCATGACGGGCCAGAAGCTGTGGTTCCTGATCGGGCTGGTCGCGTTCCTGGTCGGCGTGGTCGTGGTCGCCGCCACGACCAGGCGCTCCTCCTCGAAAACCCGCCCGAACACCAAGCCGGAGCAGACCCCGGAGACCACGGACTGACTCAGGCCATCGAGATCTCGAACACCGGGTAGCCCGGGGCGATGTCGCGCAGCTTCTCCTCGGGCGCATCGGCGTCCACACCGTCGAAGAAGACGCCGACCTCGAACTTCCAGCGCTTCAGGTACCGGCGCAGCACGGCGGGCTTCTCGTCGTCGGCCAGCTCGCGGTAGGTGAACGTCTGCACCCGGCTCCCGACCCGCAGCTGCCCCTCGCCGGCCGCGCGCAGGTTGCGCACCCACTGCGTCTCCCCGCGCGGCGCGACCAGGAACCGCTTGCCCTCGAACGGCAACAGGTTCACCGGCACCTCGCGGACCGCGCCGCTCTTGCGGCCGCGGACCATCAGCACCCGGCTGCCCCAGACGCTCACGCCGAGCTTGGTCAGCTTCTGCACCACCTCGTTGGACACCCTGGTCGCCCGGCCGGGCTCGACGTAACGGGTAGTGGCCATCGTGAACTCCTCGGGTCGTTGAGAGCAGTGCTCTCTGTTGAGATCAGTGAACACCGAACCGCAGACTGAGTCAAGAGCAGTGCTCTCCATTTGGTGCGCTGATCTCACGCTGGCACACTGGTCGCCATGGCCGCTATCCGAACCGCCCGCGAACGGGCCCGCGCCGAGCTGACGCAGGAGATCAAGGAAGAGGCCCGCCGCCAGCTGGCCGAAGTCGGCCCGCACGGGCTGTCGCTGCGCGCGGTCGCGCGGGAGCTGGGCATGGTTTCCTCGGCGCTGTACCGGTATTTCCCCAGCCGCGACCGGCTCCTCACCGACCTGATCATCGACGCGTACAACGCGATCGGCGAGGCCGCGGAGACCGCCGACCCCGGCCGGGGCAAGCACCGCGCGCGCTGGCGCTCGATCTGGCAGGCGACCCGCGCGTGGGCCAAGACACACCCGCACGAGTACGCGCTGATCTACGGCTCACCCGTGCCCGGCTACCAGGCGCCGCCGGACACCGTGGCGCCCGCGAGCCGGGTCGCCCTGGCGCTGGTCGCCGTGCTGGCCGACGCCGACCCGCACGAGCCCGCGGTCACCACGCCCATGCCCGCCGCGCTGCGGGAACAGGCGGAGACGGTGGCCGCGAGCCTGGGCGTGGACATGCCGGCCGAGACCGGCATGCGCTTGGTGGCCGCCTGGACCCAGCTCTTCGGCGCGATCAGCTTCGAGCTGTTCGGCCATTACGTCGGCAGCGTCAATCCCGCTGACGCCTACTTCGAGCACTTGATCGGTCAGATGGCCGACTTCGTGGGGCTCTGAGGAAAACCGGGTAGGTTCGCCGGGGAACTAGCGAGGGAAGGCGGGTTCGACGTGACGGGATGGGCCGGGCGGGTCGGCAGGATCCGGGTGATCGGGACCGGGGTTATGGGACGCGGCATCGTCCAGCTGGCCGCGACCGGCGGCGTCACCGTCGAGCTCGCGGACGTGCGCACGGACGCGGTGCAGGCGGCGATCGAGTACGTGAGCGGGATGCTCGACCGGCTCGCGTCGAAAGGCAAGCTGACCGCCGAGCAGGCGCAGGCCGCCAAGGACCGGCTGGTGCCGGTGGACGCGCCGGCCGCGCCCGCCGACGGCGTGGACCTGGTGATCGAGGCCGTCCGCGAAGACCTCGAGACCAAGCGCGCCCTCTTCGGCGAGCTGGAACAGGTCTGCGCGCCGGAGACGGTGTTCGCCACCAACACCAGCTCCCTGTCCGTCACCGAGATCGCGGCCGGCCTGGCCGACCCCGCGCGGGTGATCGGGCTGCACTTCTTCAACCCGGTCCCGCTGATGCGGCTGGTCGAGGTCGTGCCGGGGGTGCGCACGCACGCCTGGCTGCCGGACGAGGCGCTCGACCTGGTCCGCAGCTGGGGCCACGAGCCGGTGCTCGCCCGTGACGCGCCGGGGTTCCTGGTCAACCACGCTGGGCGAGGGCTGAACACCGAGGCGCTGCAGATCCTGTCGGAGTCGCTCGCCGAGCCGGCGGACGTCGACCGCATCGCGCGTGACGTGCTGGGGCTGAAGCTGGGGCCGTTCGAGCTGCTGGACCTGACCGGGCTCGACGTCTCGCACGCCGTGCTGGAGAGCATCTGGAGCGGGTTCCACTCCGAGCCGCGGCTGCGGCCTTCGTGGCTGACGCGGCCGCGGGTGGCGGCCGGGCTGTTCGGCCGTAAGAACGGCGAGGGCTTCTACCGTTACGTGGACGGGAAACAGGAGGTCCCGCCGGAGCCGGCCGCGCCGCCCGTCCCGGACATCCCGGTGTTCACTTCGGACGAACGGCTGGGCCGGCTGCTGGCCGCGGCCGGCGTGCAGGTCGTCTCCGACGCCTACCCCGACGCCGTGCTGCTGATGACGCTGCGCGGTGAGTCCACTGTGGAGGCTGCCGCGCGGGACGGCCTCCCCGCCGACCGCGTGTGCGGCGTGGACGCCCTTGGCGCGTACGAACGCCGCTTCACCCTGTCCGTCCACCCCGGACTGGACCCGGCAACGGGACGCGCCGCGTGGGGAGCGCTGTCCGCGACCGGGCTCCCGGTGACCATCGTGCGTGACGGGCCCGCGCCCATCGCCCAGCGGCTGCTGGCGTCGATCGTCAACACGGCCTGTTACATCGCCGACCAGGGTCTGGCCGCGCCCGCGGACATCGACACCGCCGTCCGCCTCGGCCTCGGCTACCCGCGCGGCCCGCTGGAGTGGGGCGACCTCGTCGGCCCCGACAAGGTGCTGCGCGTCCTCACCGGGCTCGCCGAGTCCACCGGGGACCCGCGCTACCGGCCGAGCGGCTGGCTGACCGAGCGGGTGGCGCTCGGCCTGCCGCTGACCGCCACCGGCACCCGCCCGGCCGACCTGCGGTGAAAGGCTTGTGAGTGTTTATGACGGTTCTAACCGTCATAAACACTCACAAGCCTTACTTGACGACCTGGACCTCGTCGCCCTTTTCGAGGGTGTTGAAGAACTTCAGCGACGAGGACTGCGACAGGTGCACGCAGCCGTTGGAGTACTTGCTCAGCGAGCCCTCGTGGAACGCGACACCCGGGTAGAAGAACACGGAGTTCGGCATCGGCGCGTTGTCGAACTCGCGGCTGAGGTGCATCTTCTCCTTGGACAGCACCTTCCACGTGCCGAGCGGGGTCGTGCTGCCCGCCTTGCCGGGCATGGTCTTCACCGGGCCGAAGGTGATCTGGCCGTCGTCGAGCAGCCAGGCCTGGTGGATCGACAGGTCCACACACGCCTTCGCGGTGATGGTGCACGGGACGCCCGGCGCCATCTCCTTCTTCTCCTCGACCGGCTTCTCCTTGACCGGGACGGCGGCGCGGGCCGGCTTGTCCGGAGTGGCGGGTGCGCTCTGCTCCGCCGGCGGCGCGGCCGGCGACGTGACCGGAATGTCCGATGTGGAGGGGAGCGCGGTCCCCGTCGTCGCACCCGCCACGGAGCAGGCGCTCATCAGCGCGGCGGCGGCCACAGTGGACAGACCGATCAGAATCTTCTTAACCCGCACGTCTACCCCCGAAGCTCGGTTTTGCTTTACGGGGAATGAGACGTGCCGGACCGGGCGGAGGTTGACCTCGCGGGAGCGGCGAACATCACCGCAACCTCAGCCCGGCCCGCACGTCCTCACCAGTGGCGGTCAACCGCCCCGCCGGCGGTGGTGTACACGATGTAACCGCCCTGGAAATCGCTGCGGAAACCGCCGCCGGTGATCCCGTACTCGTCCGAGATCGGCAGCCCGAGGTACGACCGCTCCCAGCCGAGCGCGGCCCAGCGGTTGCGGATCTCACCCTGCACGTTGTGCGCGCCCGTGCCCGGGCTCCAGTAGATCGACCCGTTCTTGCTGAAGTGGTTGTACCGCGCGCCGCCGCCCGGGATCGCGGACTCGTCCGTGGTCGGGTAACCCATCCCGCGCTCGTAGCCGAACGCGGCCCACTTGTCCTTGATGGCGCCACCGATCTGGTGCGCACCGGTCCCCGGCGTCCAGTAGATCGAACTGCCGCCGGTGAAGTGGTTGAACCGCCCGACGCCGTCCGGGGTCACGGACTCGTCCGTAGTCGGATAGCCCAGGCCCCGCTCGTACCCGAACTCCGCCCACTTCTGCCTGATCGCACCGCCGATCTGGTGCGCGCCGGTCGACGACGTCCAGTAGACCGAGCTGCCGCCGGCGAAGTGGTTGTACCGCCCCACCCCGTCCGGAGTCGCCGTCTCGTCGTTGAGCGGCGGCCCGAACTTCTGGTGCCCGCCGAGCGCCAGGTACTTGTCGAGGATCTGCCCGCCGACCTCGTGCACGCCGGTCTGCGCCGACCAGTAGAGCCGGCCGTTCGTGTACGGCCGCAGGTGCACGAGACCGTCGACGACCTCGGGCCCGGCCGGGTCGCCGAGCGACGCGCGCAACGCGGGCTCGGCGGCGTACCGCTGGTCGATCGCGGTCGCGTAGTTCGCGGTCAGCGTCTGGTCACTGGCGCCGACGGTGATCGACCACGACGTCGTCGCCGGGCCGCCCGACCAGCCGGCGAACTTCGACGCGCCGTCGCTGCCCAGCATCGACGCGGTCACGTCGAACTTCGCGCCCTCGGCGACCATCGCGGTGCTGACGCCGCCCTCGCTCGGAATGCTCAACGCGGCCGGCTGCGTGCTCACGAGCGTGAGCCGGTGCTGGCGGGGCAACGCGACGTACGTGCTGCTCGCCCGCACTCCCGCACTGTCGGTCACCGTCGCGGTGAACTCCATGCGCGAGTCGGTGTGGTCGGTGAACGGCACGGTCATCGAGGGCGCCGTCGCGCCGTCGCCCGGGTGCACGTGGCAAGCGCCGAGGTCCGGGCAGTGCCGGATCAGCGACGTCCACGTGACGGGCAGAGCGCCGTCCTCAGCGTCCGCAGCGGTCGCGGACACCGTCACCGGCTCGCCGACGGCGAAGTCCGCCTGGCCCGGCGGGGTCAGCGTGACGCTCGGCGAGTGGTTGCCCGGAGCGACCGCGACGGTGGTGGTTCCCTTGCCGCCCAACGGGTCCTGGACGGTGAGCGTCGCGGTGAACTGCGTGCCCGCGGCGTACTGGTGGCTCGCCTTCACGCCGGTTCCCGTGGTGCCGTCGCCGAAGTCCCAGGCGTAGCTGATCGGGTCGCTGTCGAAGTCGTACGAGCCGCTGCCGTCGAACGTGACGGTGCGGGTGTCCGGGTCGGTCGACGAGGTCGCCACCGCGACCGGCGCGGAGTTGTTCGTCGAGTAGCTCAGCCGCCGCAGCAGTCCCGAGTTGAGGTCGCTGAACACGATGTCACCGTTGGGCGCCGACGAAATGCGCGTGACCCCGCCGATGTTCGCGAACGGCGGCGGGTTCTGCGGCGCCTGCGTGAGCTTGCCCTGCGCGTCGTACTTCAGGGTCCACATCTTCTGGCCGGCGTAGTCGCCGAAGAAGTACGCGCCCTGGTAGGCCGCCGGATACGTCGTTCCACTGTAGACGATCCCGCCGGTCACGCTGTTGCCCTGCGACGGACCGGTGCCGTGCTCGTGCTCCCACAGCGGCGGGGTGTTCACGACGGTGGCGCACCGCGGGTCGGCCGAGTATCCGGGTGTCTGGTGGTTGCCCTCCCAGCACGGCCACGCGAGGTTGGCGCCGGGCTGCACGACGTCGACCTCTTCCCAGAGGTACCAGCCGACGTCGCCGACCACCGGCAGACCGCTCTTCGGGTCGAGCGTGAAGCGGAACGGGTTGCGGAAGCCGCTCGCGAACACCTTGGAGCGCACGGAATCCGGCGCGGCGGCGTTGTAGTACGGGTTCCCGGGCACGCCCTTGCCATCGGCGGTGAGGTGCAGGACCTTGCCGTACGGCGAATCCAGGTCCTGCGCGGCGAAGGCGACCTCGTTGGTCTTGCCCGCGTCGCCGTTGTCGCCGATGGAGTACCAGAGCGTGCCGTCGGCCGCGGGGATCACGGTGTCGACGCCATGGATGTACCACTGGCTGCCCGGCAGGTCGAAGATCACCTGCTCCTCGGCGAGCCCGGCGGGGTGGCCGGCCCGGTCGAGGGTCACGGTGAACCGGGCGGCGCGCTGGATGTACGTGCCGTTCCCGGTGCTGACCGAGCGGTTCAGGTAGATGTGGTGCGTGGTGGCGTAGTCCGGGGCGAGCGCGATGCTCGTGAGCCCGATGTCGCCCTGCGACTCGACGGTGAAGGTCGCGATCTGCACCGGCGTGCCCGTGCCGTTCGGCGGCACCCAGTTGACGATGCCGGACTTGCCGAGCGCCAGCACGCTGTCGTCCGGCAGCCAGGCGAAGTCGGTGAACTGGTAGGCCGCCAGCCCGACCGGAATGTCCCGGAGGACGAACCCCGGCGGCAGTGACGGCGCGCCCGCGTCCGCGGCGGCCGGCGTGGCCGCCACCGCCACGGGCACCAGCGCGAAGGCCGTCATAGCGGCCACTAACAACGTACGAAGCTTTCCCCAGGCCACGGTGGCCCCCTTCCCCAAGTGCTCGCTTATCGCCTGGGAAGGGGGTCTTAGTTGCCACGATCGGGTGAACTTTACCCGAACGTGACACTAAGGGTGGTTTACGGAACGACCTGGACGACGTCACCGACGGCCAGGGTGTTGAAGAACTTCAGCGAGGACGTCGCCGACAGGTGCACGCAGCCGTGCGAGTACGCCTTGAGGCTGCCGGTGTGGAAGGCGTCGCCCGGGTAGAAGAAGACCGAGTTGGGCATCTTCGCGTTGTCGAACTCGCGGCTGTAGTGCATCTTCTCCTTCGACAGGACGTGGAACGTGCCTGCCGGAGTGGGATTGGCCTTCTGGCCGGGAAGCATCGAGACCGGCCCGTAGACGACGTTGCCGTCCTCCAGCAGCCACGCGCGGTGCGCGGACAGGTCGACGCACGCGCTGGTGCCGCTGGCCGCCGCGGCCTTCGCGCACGGCACGTTCGCGGTGCTCGCCGCCGGCTTCGGCTTGGGCTTGGGCGGGGCCGGCTTGGTGGTCGGCGCGGTCTTGGACGTGCTCGCCGGGCTCGACGGCGTGGTCACCGGGCTGCTCGTGGCCGGAGCCGGGGTCGTGGTGGCCGCGGTCGTCGGCGAGCCACCTCCCGCGGCCACGGCGCCGCCGCCGGCCGTGGACCCCGCTTCGGACGAGCCGCCGGAACACGCGGCCAGCGCGAACGCACTGGCCACCACCACCGCACCCACCAAAATCCTCTTCACGATCCGGCACCCCCACGAGGTTTCATCAGGTCGAACGTGGTCCAGTCGACCCTGTCTACCGGGAAAGACGACCATCACCCACCGGCGGTTGCGACCGGAAGGTCACGATCAGGTAGATAACCCCCCGTACGGGTGAAGGGTCCACCCGTGGATGGAGCAATGGATCCACCCGGGACCCGCCTGTGCGCCGACGAGATCCGGGCCCGTTCGGCCGACTCTGGAGGGACCACGGAAACAAGGAGTCCCGATGAACCCGGCCACTGTCCTCCTCTACCTCGCGATCGCGGCGCTGGTCTTCTACCGCGTGATCTACCGCCAGCTGCGCGGCACGCTGCTCAGCCGCAAGGGGCTGCTGCTGATGCCGGTGATCCTGGTGGTCATCGGCTTCTTCACCGCGATCCAGGCCGCTCCGCAAGCGAGCGGCGGCGAGCTGGCGCTGCTCGGGGTCGACATCGTGGTGCTGGGCGCGCTCGGAGCGCTGCGCAGCGCGACCACCACGCTCACCCGCCGCGGCGACACGACGTTCCAGAAGGGCTCGGCCCTCACGCTGGTGCTGTGGCTCGCGACGATCGGCGTCCGCGTCGGCTTCGGCTTCCTCGGCGGGGCGCTGGGCGTGAGCGGGGCGCTGACGTCGTCGACGATCATGCTCACCCTCGGCATCAGCATCGGCGTGCAGAACGCGCTGACCTACCTGCGGATCCAGCGGCTCGGCCTGCCGCTGGCCGAGCAGGACCGCCGGACCGCCCGCGTCTAGGCGGATGTCTGGGTGGATGTCCGGGTGGATGCGGTCAGGACGGCATCCGGCCGACCATCCGCGCGTACATCCGGGCCGGGCTCGGCACGGTCGCCGGGTGGAGGAAACCGGGCAGCGGCGGCAGGTCACGGACGAACGGCGTGAGGCGCGCGTACAGCACGTCCGCGCCGGCCGGCCGTTCTTCGGGGTCCTTCGCCAGCGTCGAGGCGAGCACGGCGTTCAGCGCGGCCGGCACGCCGAGCACGGCCGGCGGAGCGTCCTTCACCTGCTTGTCGAAGACCGCGTACGCAGTGGGGCCGGTGAAGAGCTGGTAGCCGGTGAGCATCTCGTGCAGTACACAGCCCAGCGCGTACAGATCGCTTCGCGGCTCCGCGAGCCCGCGCTGGATCTGCTCCGGCGCCATGTAGGACGGCGTACCCAGCAGCTGCCCAGCGCGCGTGAAGCGGGCGACGTCGGCTTCACGCAGTACAGCCAAACCGAAGTCCATCACCTTCACGCTGCCGTCGGGGCAGAGCATGAGGTTGGCCGGTTTGAGGTCGCGGTGGCACACCGAACGCGTGTGCGCCGCGGACAGCACGGCGGCGGCCTGGGCCGCGATCGCCGCCGCCCACGGGACCGGCAGCGGGCCGTGCTCGGCCAGCAGATCGGCCACCGTCACCCCCTCGACGAACTGCATGACCTGGAACAACCGGTCGTCGTGAGTGCCGAAGTCGTACAGCGCCGGGACGCCCGCGTGGTCGAGCGTCGCGAGGATCCGGGCTTCGCGCGCGAAGCGTTCTTCAAGCTCTTCGTCGCGCCCCGGCAGCCGTAGCAGCTTGATCGCGACGCGCCGGCCGAGCCGCCGGTCGTGCCCGCGGTGCACGGCCCCCATCCCGCCGCGGCCCAGCGGCAGCTCGTCGACCTCATAACGATCGGCGATGAGCATGGGTCCCCTCACAGCGTCGCGGCACTCACCCGGCACCGGGCCGCAGCCGTCCTTCGGCAAGCGCGGCAAAGCCTAGCCGGACCAGGTCACGGCCGATTTCCGCCGTCGTCCGCAGCGCCCGGTCGAACTCCGCGAGCGCGCGGAACGCGGCCCCGTACGCCCGCTGAGTCTCGAGCGGGTACCGCGGCACCTTGAGCCGGCGCGCGTCGATGCGAGTGGAGGCGCTGTGCACGGGAAAGTCGGCGGCGCGCAGGCAGCCGGCCAGGAACTCGGCGTCGAGCCGCCGGGGGTCCACGCGGTAGAGCGAAAGCGACGGGCCCAGCCGCACCGGTTGTCCGTTGTGGACACCGACGGCGCCGGTGACGGACGCGACGACGTCACCCCGGTGTGCCGTCACGGCCGCCTCATCGGGCGCTGCGCGGCCGGTGGGCGGGCCGCCGGCCAGCACATCGTCGGCGGTGAGCAGCGGCTCGTCCCCATCGGCGGTGCGCGGCGGGGCGTGCCACACCTGGAGCGCGCCGGACTTCACCAGCTCGCCGACGGTGGTGTACACGAGTTCTTCGGCGGCCGGCTCCAGCGGTGGCAGCCGGAGCCCGGCGTTGTCGAAAAGCTGTTGTGCGGCAAGGAAAGCCTGGCCCGAGTCCTCACGCGCGGTGCGGCGCAGCGCGGGCGTGAGGTCAACGTCGTCGTCGAGCAGGTCGATGATCCGCTCGCCGGTGGCCTCCGGTCTCTCGAGATACGCGCGCCACCGCGGTTCGACCTCGGCGACGTCGGCCTCGGCGATCAGCGCGGTGCCGGGCGGGCGCTCCCCGGGCACCGGGCGCGTGAGCAGCCACAGGTCAGGGCCGCCGGACGCGAAGGTGACCACCGCGCGCAGCGCGCCGGCCCGCAGCAGGTTCGCGCGGATCCGCTTGCCGCTGCGCCGTCCCGCGGCGGCGCCGGGCATCAGGATCGCGACCGCGCCGCCCGGCTTCGCGTGCGCCAGGCAGTGCTGGACCCACGCCAGCTCGGATTCACCGCGCGGCGGCAGGCCGTACTCCCAGCGCGCGTCGCCGATCAGCTCTTCCTGGCCCCACGCACGTTCGTTGAACGGCGGGTCGCACAGCACGACGTCGGCCTCCTGACCGGCGAAGGCGTCCTCCCGGAGCGCGTCGGTGGCGTGGACTTCGGTGTCGACCCCACGCAGCTGTAGCCGGAGGGCGGCGATCTTCGCGGTGGTGACGTCACTGTCCTGGCCACGCGCGCTCTTCGCGCCGCTGGCCAGCAGCAGAGAGCCGAAGCCGCACGCGGGGTCCAGCACGGTGGTCCCCCTCGCGCCGGTGAGCCGGACCATCAGGTCGGCGTACTCGGGCGGCGTCGGCGAGAGACGGCGGGAGTGGGCCTCGAAGTAGCGCTCGCAGAGCTGCTCGAACGTCCACGCCGCGCCCTTGTCCACGGCCAGCCGGGTCAGCATCGCTCGCAGATCGGGGTCGTCATCGGCCCGCGGCCCGGGGTGCGCCAGGTACGCTCCGGCGGCGGCGACCCTGGCCCCCAGCTCCAGGTCGTCGCCGAGGGCACGCAGCTGCTGCCACGCGCGGTCGATCGGGGCGAGCTCGAACGGGCGGCCGCGGCCGCGTAACCAGGCCTGGACCTCGGGCAGGGAGAACAGCGGGCTGGAAGCGGTGCCGCCCACCGGCCGGGGGAAGTCGCCGTGGCGGCGCCGCCAGTTGCTCACCGCGGCCCGGCGCACACCCGCCAGCCGGGCGATGTCAGCGGCGCTGACAGCCGCGTCGTCTTCCATGGCCAGCACCATAGCTGATGACTGCGGTTTCCATCGTTTTGCTTGTTAACTCAATCAACCAATGGTTTTATGGAGTCATGGTTAACGAGCAATCCCGGTTCACCCTGCGGTACGCCGCGGGCTCCGACACCGGGCGACGACGCCGGATCAACGAGGATTCCGTCTACGCCAGCGGGCGCCTGCTCGCCGTCGCCGACGGTATCGGTGGTCAGCCCCACGGTGAAGTGGCCAGCGCGACGGCGGTCGGGGTGCTCGCGAGCCTGGACACGGAGCTGGGCTCACTCGACCTGACCTCGCTCGACCTCGGCGCCACCCTCGCCGACGGCGTGCGGCGCATCGACGAGCGGCTCGGCGAGGTCGCGGAGGCCGACCCGGCCACCCACGGCATGGGCACCACCCTGACCGCCCTGCTGTTCGACGGCGTCCACTTCGCCGCCGCCCACATCGGCGACTCGCGCGGCTACCTCCTGCGCGACGGCGACCTGCACCGGCTCACCCACGACCACACCCTCGTCCAGGCACTGGTCGAGGACGGCCGCATCTCCCAGGCCGACGCGGCCGACCACCCGCGCCGCTCGCTGCTCATGAAGGCCTTGCTGAGCACCGGATCGGGCGAACCGGACGTCTGGACGTTCACCCCGCACCCGGGCGACCGCTACCTGCTGTGCTCCGACGGCCTCACCGCCGGCGCCGACGAGCCGTCCATCCGCGACGTCCTGGAGGCCGGCACCCCCGCCGAGGTCGTCCCGGCCCTCATCGCACTGGCCAACGAAGGCGGCGGCCCGGACAACATCACCGTCGTCGTCGCCGACGTCGCCGAGGCCGGGTAACCCCGGCCGGACCACCTTCCAGGCGGTTACACCCCATCCGGTACCCTTCTCCACGGAGGATTGGCCGAGCGGCCTAAGGCGCACGCTTGGAAAGCGTGTTGGGTTCACGCCCTCGCAGGTTCGAATCCTGTATCCTCCGCCGCATTACCAGGCAAAACGCCGGGTGCCCCACTTCGGGGCACCCGGCGTTTTCCGTCTTAGTCTCAGCTCTAGTCTCATTTGCCCCTGGTCAGGCCACCTCCGGCGCCTCTTCGCCGTCGTCCGCCACGTCGTCCGGCGCTGCCCAGATCAGCCCGTCGACCCGGCCGGCTACGCCCCGGCGGATGCGGTCGGTCACGTGCTGGTAGCGCGCGGCCATGGCCGTGCTGGACCACCCCATGATGGACATGACGGTCCGCTCCGGGACCTCCAGCAGCAGGAGAACCGTCGCGGCGGTGTGCCGGGCGTCGTGAAGCCGCCGCTCTCCCACCTTGGCGTCGCGCAGCAGCTCCTTCCAGTGGTGGTAGTCGGTGTTGGGCACGAGCGGTTGACCGGTCGGCTTGGTGAAGACGTAGCCGGTCTCCTCCCAAAGGTCGGCCGCCAAGGCGCGTTCCTGGGCCTGGGCCGCCTGGTGCCGCACCAGCAGCAGCGCGAGTTGCTTGGGCAGCCCTATGTACCGCTTACCGGCCCGCGACTTCGTGGGCGCGGTCTCCCGCCGTGTCGAGACGCGCTGCGGGCAGTAGCCGGCGAACTTCCGGCCGGAGCCGGTTCCGTCGCACGCCGACTCGAAACTTGGTCGACAAGGATTTCCTTGCAGCGATGGACGACGAAGCGCTTCTCATCAACGCCGGGCGCGGCAAGATCGTCGACACCGATGCACTGGTGAGCGAAGTTTGTTCAGGGCGCCTGCGCGCAGCGCTTGACGTAACGGAGCCGGAGCCCCTTCCCGCAGATCATCCCCTGTGGAGCTGCAGATGCGTCATCATCAGCCCGCACTCCGCGAGGACGGCGCCGGGAACCAACGACCTTTGCTACGCCGTGGCCGCCGAACAGGTCAAGTCCTTCTTAACAGGAAAACACCCGTCGAACGCAGCTCGCAAATCTACAAAATGATAAACTAGCCGACAACACCGTTCGCCTTAAGACTGCTTTTCCAGGTCAGGTATATAGCATAATATCGCCTTAGTTTCACTTCTGCAGCATCAGTGAAATTTCCCGCATCAACCCCCCAGAAATCCCGCATAGCGGTCACAACAGCCCGACATACGTGCACTGGCGTCGTTACAGCATTGACAATGAGCGACGGATCGGATCGCAGGTTGCCATCGCCAAAAGAATGGATGGTCAACCAGAACCCTGCATGAGTTGAACCCGACCCTAGCGAGTAAGCGCCCGTCATTTCGGGCACCCACTTATTGGCGGCATCCGTGGCATTCATTTCAACATTAACTTGACTTCCCCCGGCAATATACCCAACACTGCGAACTCGACCCTTTCTTTCAATGAACTCCATTCCCGCCCGTGACGCGAGAGCTTTCGCCTGATCACACTGCTTTACAGTATGCCCCAGCTCCCCCTTTTCGCCTGCAAATAAATTTGCCAGCTTATCTTGCTCTTCGAGCATGCCTATATACATTGCCGCAGCCCGCAATACTAAAGTTTCAGCACCAGCGCTGGAATCGGACAAGTAGCAAGCCTGAAGCCCCGACTCCAGGGCGACACGAGACAGCGAAAGAGGAGACCACAGCGGCATTGGCTCCTCAGAAAGAACCCTACCGATCGCCGAAGCATGATCCAACATATGATGGACCGCCATTGTCGACATCATAACGCCCTGCTCGGCGATCTTGCGCAGGTAAGATCGCCGCTCACGTGGAAATTCCATTATTCCACTATTGAGAGCAGAGGGGATTGTTCGATCAGTCTGATCGTGCAAACCTTTCATTGCAGACCCAAATTCCGACACGGTCCACTCGATAAGTCGACGACCAGAGTCCACCAAGGCAACCGGAACGCCTAGATAATTAGAGCCCTTCATATAGTCATTAAGGTCGATATCTTCGCTCATGGCTAACGTCTTTCTATCTTCCAAGGCTCCCCTAAATCTATTTTACGTTCCAGAATATCAAGGCCCGGCTTGTTTTTCATCGTATACCTAATCACCTGCTCCCACTTAGTAAGACCACGGTCATCAGAATACCTCACAGTTACAATCAGCGCATACGATTTTCCTTCTTCTATATCTTCAATTCTGGGAATGAAGATGGTTTCTTTCTCGCCGCCAAACACGTTCTGCTGGGTTCCCCTGATGCGAGGAAAGTCCTGCATGGCAAGTTGGGTCGCCGAGCTGTCACGTACCCATACGTGAACATCCACAGCGTCGAAACTGCACGTGTTGTGAAGCCTCACGGCAGTGCGATCGTCCTCATGGGGTCCAGCACCACCGATGCCCACAGCAAAGGCAGGCCGAACGGTCAGTGCAACAGCTTCATTCGCCGCCTCGGCGGCCTTGCTGGTCTTGCTGGCACTTCGCCAAGAGAAGAAGGCTGAAGCCGATCCCGCCAGCGCTACCACGACCGGGGCCCACTCCACAACCACACTTGTCATGGATGATCAGTCGCTGCAACTGCAGGTTCCGTTTCGGCAGCGGCGGCAGAGATCACTCTTAGTTGTTCGAGATGACTCAGCCGCAGCCGTCCAGTTGGCAACCTTCAAAGGTCAGTCGCCCCCCTACGGCTCCCCCGCTGGCACGTAGAGACGGACTGACGCAGGTCAGCCCAAGAGCCGAGGGTCCGTTCAAAACCCGTCCAGCTGCAGTGCGGCGTCGAGCAGCAGCATGCCGAACCCGCGTCGCCGGTGATCGGCGGCCACCCAGACGTCGCAGTGGTCGACCCCGCACAGCTCGCGTCGGTCTGGGCTGACTCGCCGGCTTACGCGTTCACGATGGGCAGGATCCGTCATCAGTCCATGGACACCAGGTGGGGTCGTAGTCCCTAGTCAGATGCTTCGCGATGAACTCTTTGTTGTCGCCGTAGGTTGGCTTGAAGTATCGAGCTAGCGACAGCACGGAGACAGTCGCCGCGCCAGCCCTTCGAGCAGTGAGCGCCGCCGACTGCGCGTGCCCTCCGGAGGTCCAGGTGTCGTCGATAACGAGGACATGGGATCCAGGCGGCAGACTCCCAACTGCCCGGAAGTGATCGGCGCGGAACGCTCGGGGCGCGGTGGCTGTCGTCGCGGCAGCCAACGCAAGTTCCGGCAGACGGGAAAGCATGGGACTTACCAGGGCATGAAGAGGATGCTCTCCCGATTTTGCCGGCAGGGAGGGCACCGTGGCCCAGTGCGTGATACGCCTGCCCGCGAGCCGCTCGACACAGCGCGCGTGGTGCCACAGCCCGACGAAGCAGAGCAGACTCACGATGTTTCGATGTTCCTTGATGCGCACCGGCTGTGGCGCTTTGTAGCCACGCATGACGTAGTGCGACTGCGTGTTCTCGATCGCATAGGTCAGAATGCCGACGTAATCGGCAGTGGGGCGGTCGGAGCCTGCAGACCTGTGGCTGGCACAGGGCCAGCAGTACGTGGCACCGGGATCAACGGTCGTGGTGCATATCAGGCACGTCTCGCCGGGAATGCGTAGCGTGTTGCGTAGGTAACCGCCAGTGGCGCTTACGAGCGTTGCTTCGAGCTGATGCTGCGGGTCCGATGCCCCGGGTGCTTCGCTCATAGGGCGGTAAGCAGCTGCTTCATGGCGTCTGCGGCGTCCTGGCGCTCAGAGATCACCCTGCGGACGATTTCGATTACGTCCTTCAGTCCACTGACACAGTGCACTCCGGGGCGACCTTTGAGCTTCTGGGCCCAGGTGTTCTGCTGAACCACCGAGTCGGTGAGGATCACCGCGCGGCCGTGTTCTACCGCCAGTCGTGCCTGAACTCGCGTCCCGCTGGTCTCACCCGCCTCGACGACGACAGTCGCGAGTCCGTAGCCGGACATGGTCGCGTTCCGCATGAGGAAGTTGTGCCGTTGCGGCGGGGCGTCCGGCCAGAACTGCGACAGCAGAAGCCCGCGCTGCGCGATCTCGTCCTGCAGACCGCGGTTCGCGGCCGGGTAGTACTTGTTGATGCCGGTACCGATCGCTGCGACAGTTCGACCGCTAGCTTCTAGCGCCGCGCGGTGCACTGCGGCGTCGATCCCCGCGGCGAGGCCGGCGACTGCGGTCACGCCTTCCTTGATGAGGGCGCGGCTGATCTCGCTAGCGATCCCCAGGCCCCGTTCGGAGGCGTTTCGTGACCCGACGACCGACACAGCGGGGTCCTTTGCGAGCAGTTGCCCGCGCCAGAAGAGTATGGGTGGGGCCTGGTGGATCCCACGAAGCCGGTCCGGGTAGCCGGCGTCCAGGACCGAGAGGAAGTTGACGCCCGCCTCTACCCACGACTCAAGTTGGCGATCGGCGACCGCGAGGGCCTCGTGCTCGCCAGCTTCGTCGAACAGCGTGTCGGGAACGAGGTGGCGCCAGGTCTCCAGTGCGCTGCCGCTGGAGAGAACCTCTGCGGTGATCTCCTGCCAACCCAGGCCCTCTGGGCGGTGCTGAAGCAGCGCGACGAGCGCGGCGTGCTCAGAACGCTTCACGTTGCCTCCCTTCGTGGCACAACCCGTACGGGGTGTCGCAGGGCATCGGCACCTGCGTTACCAGTATCGAACGCACGTACGACATTTTTGCTCCGCGACACCCGTGACCAGCCAGGATGTCACTCTGCGAGCATAACGCACCTGGGTGAGTTGCCATGGCCGCAGTGTGGATCCTTGCATAAGCAGGCAAGATGCGTCGGCCACCGGTTGCCCGGCTGAGGGCATCACGAGGCGACGTCGCCTGGTGATGCATCGCGCATCGTCAGCCGCTCAGATTCGCTGCTCACGTGCGAGCGGGCGTAGCCCCGTCCTCGCATGTTCCCGAGATGGGTACCGCGCGATCGCACTCCCGCTCGCGGAGGGGAGCTCTCGGCCGTGTTCATGACGGCCTCGTGCCCGCCGGCCTAGTCTCAGTCCTAGTCTCATTCAGTCCGGTTCAGGGAGGTCCGCTGGCGTCGAAATACACCTCTAACCTGGGACTTCACAGTCCGTAGACGCCACTGAACAGCCGCGTGCAGACTTGGAAAGCGTGTTGGGTTCACGCCCTCGCAGGTTCGAATCCTGCATCCTCCGCGTTTCACACAGAACGCCGGGCAGCTCCTCGCGAGCGGCCCGGCGTTTTGCCGTCCTGACCTCGGTTGTCTCCTGTTCAGGCCACCCGTGCCGGGTCGTCGCCGCGCTCCGGCCGGCCATCCGGCAGCGACCCCGTCCACGCGTCCCGCTAAACCTCGGCCGAGACGGCCGGCCACATGCCGACGCCTGGCGACCGTAGCCGCGCTCGACCACCCAGCGTGCAGACTTGACAGGCAAGGTGCCGTCAAATATCAGTACGCCGTGTTTATATTGATAATTCGCATAATTCCCGGACAGACAAATAGGCGATTCATCTTTCTTCCAGTAATTTCCCGCAGCACTCCTTCCTCAACAAGTCTTGCGACAGCTTGATTAGCAGCTTCAAAAGTCTTCCCAGTCAACCTTCGCGCAGTTGGAACGTCGATGACCGGATACCCTGTCAAATTTTCCACGATCTGAAGTGCGGATCCGCGGACGTTCTGATGTCGCAACTTTTCGATAGTCGAATCGCGAAACTCGATCAACTCGGCGATTGCCCGAATCCCGTCCTCCGCCTGCTCCAAGACAGCCCGCGAGAAAAACTTCACCCACGGATTGAAGTCGCCTGTCTTGCTTACCTCCAGGAGTCCGTCAATGTACTCATCCCTGCGCGCCTCCAGCCAAGGCGATATGTTCAGCGACGGCATCTTCAGGACGCCATCTTCGACTAGTTGCATCAACGCTATCAGTCGCCCCAGGCGCCCGTTCCCATCGTTGTACGGGTGCAACGTCTCGAACTGGTAGTGCGCAAGCGCCATGCGAAGCACAATCGGCATGGGCTTAGGGCTGCTTACCCACTTCTCCCATTCATAGACTCCCGCTTCAAGGTAGAACTGCCCCGGTGGAGGCGGGACAAAACGCGCCTGAGCAATGTCCCGGCTTCTGGCGCCGATGAACACCTGGGCTTGCCGAATGTCGCCCGCTTGATAAGTGTCCCCAGGCGTACCTCGGACAATTATTTGCTGAAGCTTGCTAATTACGTTTCGACTGATCGGTCGATTCTCCAGCAGAAGACGAGACTCCTCCACTGCGCGCACGAAATTCTGAATCTCCCTTTGTGGGGCAGAGAGCTGATTCTCTTCCAGAAAGTCCGCTTCGAGAACTTCATCAAACGGCGCGTAGGTTCCCTCAAGCGCAGATGTGCTTACCGCTTCTCGTCGAATAATCGGCCTCAAGAGGAGCTGAGGATTGGGCAACTGCCCCATGGCCTGATCGAGCCGAGCGACGGCCATCGCGGCACGACTCGCAAGGTCGACCGCCTCCATGTCGATCGCTGGCTCGTCCGGCAGTGGAGTCGGCACGAACGCGAAATAACTCGTCGACTCCAAGCCAGGCCGGGCAGCGGGGATCACGATCGACACCAGCTCGCCAATCGGGGAGCGCCTGAAGCTCTCAAGGTCCATGACTCAAGCTTAGAGCGGAAGACCTGAACTTGACAGCACATCATTCAGGTGGATCCTGCTAGACCTGAATCCGGGTACCCAACGTTCAAGCCGGGTGGCCAGCTCGGACGAGCGAGATAGATTTGTTACCTGATACCTGAACCTGCAAGGTCGACGTTCAGGTCCAGACCTTCACTCGACCATGACATTCAGGTATCCTCCAACTTACCTGAACCTACGGCGCCGTCGTTCAGGTACTACAGGTGGCCGAGGTCACTCTCAGTAAGAGACGGCGTCGTGGCCAAGATCGCGAGCATGGCCTCATCCGTCGACCATCCGGCGGCTCTGCGCAGCATCGCCGAGACAGCAGCATCGCCGAGGCATACGCCCTCGTGGCCACCCCTGCGCGGTCGGCCGTTTCAGCGAGTGCCGAGCAGGGCCAGGGGACAGCCGGCCTCATTCACCACACAAACCCGTCCGCGCCGCCCCCGGTACCCACTGCGGAGTCGGCATATCACACCCCGCGCATGCGGAAAAGGGTGTTCGGAAAAGATCGATAGCCGAATTCGCGGCGTCCGGACGGGCCAGGACTCGGCTATCCGCAGGCACCCGCTAGGCTTCGCGACAGACTTGTTCGTACCCGCTCGGAGAGGTTCTTCGGTGTCACGAATACCGGCTTGACCTGGGCGCGGCAGAGCGCGGACATCTCGATACACGCAGGTAGACAGGCTGGTGCGCGGGGTCGGGATGACCGTTTTCGGACCCGGTCCGCCGCCGCCCGCGAGGCCCCGGACGTCACCACGTCCGGGGCCTTGTCGATTCTCCTGTTCTCACTTACTTACCGAAAACACCTGATCACGCTAAGTTTGTGTGTGGTCGTTCCAGCCCCCGACGTACCGAGGAGTCCGCCCACATGGCCGGAGTGGAAGAGATCCGCGCTGGTATCGCGCTCGCGAACGAGAAGGCTTCCGCGGGCATTGCCGCACTTCAGCAGGCCGCGCAAGCTCTCGAAGAAGCTCAACTGTCGCTTTCGCAGGCGACCCAGGGCAGCAGCCAGCACGAGGTGAACCAGGCGCACGGGCTGCTCGCCGAAGCCTTGAACGGGATCAGCGGGATGCAGAGCACCATCCAGGCCGGGATCTCCTCGGCCGACTCCTACTCGGCCCGGCTCTAGCCCACCATGTCGGGACTCGCCGAGATTCACCAGCTGCTCACCGCCGTGCAGGCGGGGCTCACCGACGGGCGCGCCCACGCCGAGCGGGCGAAAACCCTGCTCGGTGACGCCCGCCAGGCACTCGTCGATGCACAGGCGAAAGCCGATCCCTGGCTGCCGCAGCAACTGGCGATGGCCGACGAGGGGCTCGACCACCTCCTCACCCGTTTAGCCGCCGCCGACGACCTGGTGAGCGGATACCAGTCACGCCTGTAGGGACGACCGCGTCATGAGCGAAACCGATGGCTAACAAGGCAAGCGAGCAGCGCAACCGCGTGCAGACCGCGCTGGAGCGGGTCCGCCACCAGATCGGGCTCGTCCTCGGCGCGGCCGCGGGCGCGCGGGAAATGGCGGAGGCCGAGCTGTCCCGGCTGATGCTGGAGCAGGAGATCGTCCGGATCGGCATGAACCACGCCGACGCCGAGCAGCAGACCGAGTGGGCGCGGCATCCGGCCGCGCACGAGGTGTTCGCGTCGCTCGGCGGGGTCCGCAACGCGTTCTACACCGACTGGAGCACGGGGCCCAACACCCTGCGCGAACTGGTCGCCGCGAACGCGCCGGGCCCCGCCGGGCGCCCGCCCGGCGAATGGCTCGGCCGCGTGGGCACCAACCCCGGCGTGACCGGCCCGGGGCTCTGGCGCGTCGGCTCGGCGACGGCGGCGGGACGCGACATCTCCCGCACGTTCGACGTGGCCGTGCCGCTGCTGGACGAGTCCCACCTGGCGATCACGTCGGCGCCCAAGACGCGGCCGGTCGTCGACGGGATCGTGCAGAACCTGCTGATGCGGGTGCTGTCCGCGTTCGAGCCGGGCGCGGTGAAGGTGCACCTGTGGGACGTCGGGCAGCTCACCGCGATCCTGCCCGACCTCTACCCGCTCAGCCGCACCAGCGCGTTGTCGCTGTACGACCCGACGCGGCTGGAGGACCTGCTCGACGAGCTGGCCGGCCACATCCGCCGCATCCACGCGACGGGCATGCAGGCCGGGCACACGTCGTTGCGGGAGCTGCGAAAGGCCACCGGGCAGCGCGTGGAGCCGTACCGGATCGCGGTGCTGTACGGCAACGGCGAGACGCTCGAACCCGAGCGCGCGCGGGACCTCAAGCGCGTGGCCAGCGGCGCGCTCGCCGCCGGGATCTGCCTGATCCTGGTGGACGTGCCGACGGCCGTCAGCGCGTCCGTCGAAACGCTGAGCCTGCTCGACGAGCGGCGCGCGGTCAGCAGCATGACGGGCAGCGACCTGGTCGTGGACCTCGACCCGGCGCTGCCGTCGGGCCAGGTGATCCGCGCGGCGGGGCGGATCGCGGAGGCGCTGATCGCGAAGCAGGGCGGGCCGCGCGCGTTCGCGGACCTGCTGCCCACGGAGCTGGGCCAGGAGAGTTCGGCGCGGGAGCTGCGCGCGTCCGTCGGGTTCTACGAGGGCGAGGGCGTTGAGGTCGTGATCGGCGACGCCAGCCCGCACGCCCTGATCGGCGGGCCGAGCGGGTCCGGCAAGACCAACTTCCTGTACGCGCTGCTGGGCAGCCTGGCCGCGCGCTACACCCCCGACGAGCTGGCGCTGTACCTGCTGGACTTCAAGGAGGGCGTCTCGTTCGCGGGGCTCGCGCCCGGCCGCAAGGACGCCAGCTGGCTGCCGCACGCGAAGCTCGTCGGCGTCAACGTGAACACCGACCGCGAGTTCGGCCTGGCGCTGCTGCGTTTCCTGGCCGACGAGCTGCGGCGGCGCTCGGCCGCGGCCAAGGAGCACGAGGTGACCAACCTGGCCGACCTGCGCGAGCAGGACCCGGGCGGGCACTGGCCGCGGATCGTGGCCGTGATCGACGAGTTCCAGTACCTGTTCGCGGGCCGCGACCAGGTGACGGCGCAGGCGACGCAGCTGCTCGAGGACATCGCGCGGCGCGGGCGTTCGCAGGGCATCCACCTGGTGCTGGCGAGCCAGGACGTCGCGGGCATCGAGGCCTTCTGGGGCAAGCCGGCCGTGTTCGAGCAGTGCACGCTGCGCATCGCGATGCCGAAGGCGCGGCGCGTGCTGGCGGAGACGAACAACGCGGCGGTGTCGGCGCCCAAGTGGCACGCGGTGATCAACCACGACTCCGGCGTCGCGCACGGAAACATGCTCGCGCACGTGCCGGATTCCAGTAGCCGCAACGTGTTCGTGAACCTGCAGCACCAGCTGTGGGAGCTGTACTCCGGGCGGTTCCCGCGCCCGCGCCTGTTCGACGGCGCGCACTCGCCGGTGCTGGAGCAGTTCCCGGCGTACACCGAGCTGAAGCCGAGTTCGAAGCCGCGCGCGCTGCTGGGCCAGTCCATCGACGTCACGGAGGCGGCCTGCGGCGTGGAGCTGCCGCGAGCACCGGGCCGTAACATCGCGGTACTGGGCGGCGCGACAGCGGAGGCACTGTCCATCATGGACTCTGCCGCCCGGTCGCTCGCCCGCCAGTTCGACGTCGGCCAGGTGGAGTTCGTCCTGAGCTGCCCCATCGACGCCTGCGCGCCCGCCGTGCTGGAGCTGACGGAGCGGCTGCGCGCCGAAGGCCACGTCGCCACCCTCGCGGACGATCTGCCGGCCACGCTGGCGTCGGTCGCGGAGTCGATGTCCACTTCGGACGTCGCCACGAAGGTCCTGCTGCTGTACGGCGTGGACGCGGCGCTGCCGGCCCTGGAGGCGAAGGCCGTCGGCCAGCCGAAGAGCGGGCTGGACCACCTGCGCGCCGTGCTGAAGCAGGGCCCCGGCCACGGCGTGCACACCATCGGCTGGTGGCGCAGCATCGCGCGGCTCAAGGACACCCTGGGCTTCGGCGGCACGGACGACATCGGCACGTGGGCCGCGCTGGACGTACAGGGCAACGAGCTTTCGCCGTTCGCCGCGGGCCTGGTCGTGCACTGGTCCCCGCGCCCGGGCCGCGCCCTGTTCTTCGACCGCACGACGCACAGCGCGCCCGAGGTCATCATCCCGTTCCAGCGCCCCGACCTCGACCCCGCGGGAGGCACACCATGACCGGCGAAAACCCCGGTGCGGCCATGCGTTACAAGGAGGTCGTCGGCATGGCCCGCGGCTCGGCGGAGAGCCTGCGCGCGTGGGAACTCGCCCGCGCGGACGAGATCGAACGCCAGCTCGCGGAGGCCCACGCCGCCGTCGCCGCCGCCGCCGAACGCGAATCGAAGGCCGGGGAACGTGCGGCGCGCTGGTGGAAAATGGCGCTGCACAACGTCTCGCGACTGACCTTTGTGGACTCTTCGGAGGAGCCGCAGGCTGTTACCACGGCTCGGCCGCAGTATCTGGAGCGGTATCTGGAGGAGGTCAAGCCTAGTTATCAGGAGTTGGTGCAGGCGGTGCTCAGCCTGGGGTGGCGGGCGAAGCGCTGAGCCCTTGGGCCGGAATGCCGTCAAGGCCTCCTTACCCGCGTAGGACGCGGGTAAGGAGGCCTTAACGGACTACGGAGCACTTACTTACGCGGCGCAGTCCTCCCCAGCAACTGGTCCAGATAATCCAGCAAGTCGTACCCGTAGTCCGCCAGCCGGTTCCCCGCAGAAGGCCGGAACCTGACGATCTGCGGATCATGGTCACTGGCCTGGTCGGCGAACTCCGCGTTGATGTGCACCACGTCGTAGTCCACGCCGCGCAGGGCGGCCGACGCCAGGATGTGGTCCAGCACCTGTGACTGGCCCTCGAACACGTAGCTGTACCGCTCCGCCGCGGGCAGCGTCGAGATGAGGTCCTTCAGGTAGCCGCCCGACGTCAGCTTCGCCAAGGCGGGCGAGAACTGGTAGTCGTTCAGGTCGCCGGCGACCACGACGTTGGCGCCGGGGTCCGCGGTCAGCAGCTTGCCGACGAAGGACTGCAGCACGGTCGCCTGCTTCTGGCGCTGGATCTCCGAGCTGCGCGTCGGCGGCTGGTAACGGCCGTGCGTCGGCTGGTCGCCGCCCTTCGAGTTGAAGTGGTTGGCGATCACGAACACCGTGCGGCCCTGGAAGACGAACTCGCCCGCCAGCGGCTTACGGCTGTCGGTCCACGCCTCGTTCGTCGGGTCCACCCGGCCCGGGGACTGGGTCAGGTGCACCTGGCCGTGGTCCTTCACCACGTCCACCGAGGACAGCGCGCTGCCACCCGGTCGATCCACAAAGGACACACGAGCCGGGTTGAACAGGAAGCCCACGCGGATGTTCCCGCCCGGCTGGCCGCCATCGGCGTCGTTCACCGGGTCGATCTCACGCGCCTGGTAACTCGGGCCGCCGGCCGCGACGATCGCGTCGGTGAACTTCTTGAGCGTCGCGTCGGCCACGACCACGCCGTCGTTCGTCGCGCCGTCGTTGTCCTGGATCTCCTCCAGGTTCACCACGTCCGGCGCCGCCAGGTTGTCGACGATGCCGTGCGCCAGCTGCGCGAACTTCGTGTCCGGATCGGACGGCGCGAGGTTCTCCACGTTGTACGTCGCCACCGCGAGCTCACCCGGGCGCTGCCGCCGCGTGACCTCCTTCTGCAGCTTGTTGTCCTTCGCCGCACCGAGCTGCGACGCGAACAGCGTGTAGCCGCCGAAGCTGCTGTACTCCACCGGGCCCGAGGTGACGCCGGTGATCACGTCGCCGGTGTTGACCTTCGGGAACGGCTGCTGGTCGAACGGGATGATCGACTGGACCTTCAGCACACCCGTGTTGATCTTGTCGTAGCCCAGGTAGACCGTGCCGCCGCGCGGCGTCGGGTTCTGCTGCGGCTTCGTGGTCACGTACAGCTCGTCGTAGTCGTTGCTAGGGCCGACGACCCGCGCGTCCGAGATGCTGACGATCTCGCTCTCGTGCGACTCCCAGAAGTCCAGCGAGTACTTGGCCGGCTCCAGCGGCAGCGGCTCGATGTTGCCGCCCGCGTTCGGCGCCAGCGTGTCCGGCACCTGGTCCGGCGTGATGACGGTCGGGGCGGGCTGCGGGTTCCCGTGCGAGCCGACCGTCCACTGTGCACTGCTCAGCTCGGTGAGCGACTGGTAGTTCGACGTCGCCGGGGCGTCCGGGTAGAACTCCTTGACCGTGCCTGACGCGGTGATCGCGTCACCGACCGCCACGGCGGGTGTGGTCGAGCCGGTGAACACGAACAGGCCCTCGCTGGTGCGCGGGTCGCTGTCCGGGTTCGGGTCGGTGATCCAGAAGCCGCGCGACGAGCCGAAGCCGCGGACCGCCGTGACGATGCCCGTGACGTCGCCGACCTTCTTGTCCTTGAACGGCGAGATCCGCGTGATTCCCTGGATATCGTGGATCTTCGCGTCCACCGGGGGCTGGCCCGGGTCGCCGCCGCCACCGGTGGTCTCGCCCTTGGAGTTGGTGGGCGTCGGGTCGCCGACGGTGAAGTCGGCGCTGTTGTCGTCGGTGTCGGCGAGCGAGGCGGCGCGGGCGGCGGAAGTCCCGTTCGCCGTGGCGGCCGTCGGGTTGCCCTCGCGGACGGTCGCGGCACCGAAGCCGACCAGGTCCTTGACCCGCGGGTCGGCCGCGCAGTCGGCGGCGGTCTTGCAGGTCAACGCCCCCGTGCCGGTGACCAGCGCGACGGTGCCCGCGGTCGCGGACATCGCGATCGCGCCGGTGGCGTCCGGCGTCGGCAGCGCCACGGTGCCGCCCGCGCCCTTGCCCTCGGCGACCAGGTAACGCGCGCCCGCGCCGACGCTGCCGGCCAGGTTGGTGACCTGCCACGTGCTGGTCGGCGACGCCGAGCCGGGCAGGTACTGCACGCTGTAGCCGTCGAGCGGGAACGCCGTGCCCCCACGGTTCCCGAGCTCGACGAAGTCGTTGGTGAGCGTGGCCCCCGAGTTGCCGCCACCGCCGTAGACCTCGGCGATGACCGCGTCCGCGCTGGGCGCGGCGAGCGCGGCCGGCGCGGCGACGCCGCTCAGCACAACACCCGTTACTACCGCCACAGACAACGTGGCCCTTCTGACGCCGGTGGTGCTACCCCCGGCCGGGCGGCGGGATATGGTCACTCTGAGTCCCCTCTGCAACTGAACGGTCGAGGCATCGTCCCCCGAACAAGCGAAGGGGAGGAAGACGATAAGGCAACAATTCGTGACGAGCGTGAGGGAATTCCTCCTTTGGACGGGTTGACTCGGTGATCACTCTTGTTCTCGGCGGCGACGTCAACCTCCAAGGCCGCACCGAGCCAGCGCGGGCGTTCGACGCGCTTTCGCCGCTGCTCAAGGGCGCCGACCTGCGGTTCGTCAACCTCGAAGGGCCACTGTCCGGCTCGGCCGTCGAGCACGGCGGCCTGGACATCCCGCACAAACCGAACTGGCGGCATTCCGCACCCGAAATGGCCGTCGCGCTGACGGCCGCGGGAATCGACGTCGTTTCGTGCGCCAACAACGTGACTTTCCCACCATCGGCCGCGCTGGCGAGCCTGGCCGTGCTCGACCAGGCCGGCATCGCGCACTGCGGCGCGGGCGCGAACCTGACCGGCGCGCACACCCCCGCGATCCTCGAACGGTCCGGGCGCAAGGTCGCGTTCCTGGCCTACACCTCGCTCTGCTGGCCGGTCGGGCAGGCGGCGAAGGCGGACTCGGCGGGGGTCGCGGTGGCCGGCGCGCTGACCTCGTACCAACCGGACCACCGAGTGCTGGACGTCCCCGGCCGTCCGCCGATCGTCCGCACCACGCCGGTGCCGGAGCACCTCGAGCGCGTGGTCGCCGACGTCCACCGCACCAAAGCCGCGGCCGACCACGTGGTCGTCTCGATGCACTGGGGAATCGCGGGCGACGAACTCACCGAGTACCAGGTCGCGTACGCGCACGCGCTGATCGACGCGGGCGCCGACCTCGTCGTGGGCCACGGCCCGCACACCGTGCAGGCGGTCGAGGTGTACCGCGGCCGCGGGATCCTTTACAGCCTGGGCAATCTCGTCTTCGACTGGCCGGCCATGCGCGGGCGGCACCTCGACGGGCTGATGGCGGGCTGCGTGCTCGGCGCCGAGCCGCGGCTGGAGTTGATCCCGGTGCGCCGCGGCGAGGACAACACGTGCGCGCCGCTGGCCGGCGAGGAAGCGGACGAAGTGCTGCGTCACGTCGCGACGATGTCGGCGGCCCGGTCGACGCGGATCACCGTGCGCGACGGGATCGGCTCGGTCGCGGGGCTGAGCACGCCTAGGCGCTAAGACCGTTTCGCCGGTTGGTCACCCGTACGGCCCATCTGCCTTAAATGCAGGTCAAGCTTCGGCGCGGTCGGGTCGCGGCGGAGGTACCTTATTTTCGAGCGGCCGGAAAGTGGCCCAGACCACTCTCGACCGGACCGCCCCGGCGCTCACCGGCCGCACGGCACGGGGGGAGGCGACACGATCACATGGGGGTTGATCGTGCTCGGCTTGCGTGTCCGTGCGCCCGGCTCGGGAAACGCCGCGGGCGCGGGAGTTTTGGCTGAGCCCGCGACCGCGGCGCCTGATTTCACCCCGGGGACCCGGCCGTGCCGATCCGTCTACTTAGGACCGGTGCGGCCGGTTTTTTCGTTCAGCTACGGATTTCGTTCACCGGACGGTATTTCCCGATGAGCGTGCGCGCACCGGCGATGGCCGCCTTTCCCGCGCCCTTCGCACTGGCCGCGAGCACCGTCGTCCAATCGAAGTAGTCACGCCACAGCACGATGCGGCCGTCGCGGACCTCGAAGGTCCCGCACACCCAGAACTCCGCTTCCCACGAGCCCTTGCGCAGCACGTCGGTGCGCTCGGTGAGCACAACGTCGCCGTCCGCGGCGATGTGGTGGGTCCGCGCCTCGAACCCGGACCCGAAGCGGGCCATGGTGCGCAGTTGCTTCTCCACGGCCGTGAGCCCGCGCGCGGGCGGCAGCGGCACGTTCTGGTAGGTGATGTCGACGGCCGCGTAGCTGAGCGCGCGATCGATGTCGAGTTCTTCGAGTGCCTGCAGGAAACCGCTGACCACGGCCTTCGGTTCAGTCATGCCTCCAGGCTAGGCCGTCGGGCTCAGAACGGCTCGTCCCCGACGATCGCGACGCGCTCGGCCACGCGGGCGTGCGGGTGGTAGTCGTTGACCGCGTAGTGCTGGGTGGCGCGGTTGTCCCAGAACGCCACCGAGTCGCGTTCCCAGTGGAAGCGGACCTGGAACTCCGGCGTGTGCGCCTGGAGGAAGAGGTACCGCAGCAGCCGGTCGCTGTCCCCGCGGTCCAGTCCCACGATGTGCGTGGTGAAGGACTGGTTCACGAACAGCGTGCGCCGCCCGGTCTCCGGGTGCGTGCGGACCACGGGGTGCTCGACCGGCGGGAACCGCTCCTGCCACCGGGCCAGCAGATCGGGGTCGGTGAAGCGGTCGAAGCCGGGGATGAAGTCGTGCACGGCGGTGAGGCCGTCGATGTGCTCGCGGACGTCGGCCGGGAGGTTGTCGTACGCCGCGCCCATGTCGGCCCACATCGTGTCGCCGCCGACCGGCGGGACCTCCAGCAGGCGGAGCACGGAGCCGAGTGCGGGGTTCCGGCGCCAGGTGACGTCGGTGTGCCAGATGTTCTCGTACCCCGGCATGCCCGCGCTGCGGGTGAACCGGACGACCTCGTCGGTCTCACCGCGTTCGATGAACGGGTTGGTCTCCAGCTCGCCCCAGTTCGCGGCGAACGCGCGCTGCTGCGCGGACGTGACGCGCTGGTCGCGGAAGAACAGCACCTTCCACTCCAGCAGCGCGCGGTTCAGCTCGGCCCGCAGCGCGGGGGCCAATGACGCTCCGAGGTCGACGCCCGCGATTTCGGCCCCGATCACCCGGCCGAGTGGCCGGAGCCGGAACAGCTCGTACGGCCGCTCTTCGGCCCCTTCGGGCAGACGGCGCAGGGTGCGCGGGCCCTCGACCATGCCGTCGTCGGGCACTGTGGCGAAGCGGAGGCGGGCGGAAAGGTCGATCGACACAGTCACTCCCGGTGGTAGGAGAATTCGGCTTGGCTGAGCGGAAATTCGCCTACGCGGGCGGAGAGCCGAGGCGGCCGCGGCGCAGCAGCAGCGCCGTCACACCCTCGCCGGCCGACCGCGCCGGGGCACGCCCGGCAAGCGGCAGATCCCGGGTCACTGGCATGCCCCGATGATCGTCACGCCCCGGTCGGGCGGTCAAGTCGCTTCACGATGTGGAACCGGTCATCGCCTGGCCGGGTGACCACACGGGACGTAATGGGGTTAGATCTCCCCCTACGGGGTGACGGGTGGGGGCCCGCCCTCCGTAACCGGCCGCTCGTCGGGAGCGGCGCCCAGGGAGGGGAGTCCCATGCCAGGTTCGACGACTGAACGGTTGCGTTCCGCAGCCGACTCACTGGACAAGGCCGCGGCCGACGCCGACCAGGCCGCGGGCCGCTTCGCGGAGTCCCGCCTCGAGTCGACGCCCTTCGGGATCTCCGCGCCGGCCCGCGAGCTGGCCGCCCGCTGGGAAGCCGCCCTCGCCGCGCGCGACGTGGACGCCCGCGTCCTCGGCGACGCGACCTCCGACCTGGCCGGCCTGCTCCGCATGGCCGCGGGCGGCCACGCCGACCGCATCCGGCCGATCGCGGCCACCGCGCTGTTCAGCTGAGGGGTTCTGATGCCGTTACCGCGCTCGGTGCTGCTGGGGCGTGTTGCGCCTGTTGCGTTTGGTGCGGGTGTTGCTGAGCTCGTGCCGCACCCGGCGGAGGGGTTCTGATGCCGTTCCTGCACCCGGCGCTGGACCAGGCCGCCGCGGCGTTGGAGCCGTTGCGGGCCGCGGGGGCGCGGCTCGGGGCGCCCAACCCCGTCGCGGCGTTGCGGCAGATCGACTGCTCGCCGCAGGCCATCCGCGAGTCCGCGCGCAAGCTCTCCAGCGGCCGCGACGTGCTGGTCACCGCGCGGCTGCAGTTCGAGGGCGGGGCGCACCGCGCGGAGCGGCGCTGGGGCGGCGAGCCCGCCGCGCTCTTCCGCAGCCGCGCCGACGAACTGGACGCCCACTACCGTCAAGCCGCGGAAGCCGCCGCCCGGACCGCCGCCGTCGGGCTCGACCTCGCCGACCTGCTGGACCGGCTCGCCGTCCAGACCGCCGAGCAGGTCACGTCGATCGCGGCGGCCGCGCGGTCGGCCGCGGACGCCGTCCTGGCCGGTGACCGTTCGACCGACGTCGTCTACCCCGTGACGTCGGCCTGCAACTCGATCGCGAGGGCCGTCGCGACGGGCGTCTCGACGATCGTCGAGACCATTCCCGTCCTGGAACCCTTTGGCACGCCCGTGGTCCCGGGCTGACGGAAGTCCATTAAGGACGGTTCAGCCCGTCTTCACCCCGGTGACGAACCCACCGGCCGTCGGCTCGTCCGGCGGCCGCCCGTACCCCGCGGCGAGTTCGGCGCGCGAGTACGTCTCGGGCCGCCAGCCGTGCGCGGTCAGCCATTCCGGTGCGGTGGCGCCGAGGCCGCCCTTCCACAGGCCGGTGACGGACGCGCCGTTCGCCACCGCGCGGGCGCGCTGGAGCAGGTTGTCGCCATCCGCCTGCGGCCGGTGCTCGAACGAGATGCGGCTGCCGGGCGCGGACAATGCGGTGATGTCGGTGAGCAGCCGCGCCGCCTCGTCGTAAGTGAGGTAAACGAGCAGCCCCTCGGCCAGCCACGCCGTCGGCCGTCCGGGCGTGAAGCCGGCTTCACACAACGCGGCGGGCCAGTCATCGCGCAGGTCGACCGGGACCACCACGCGCTCGCAGCGGGGCCGGGCGGACTGCGTCGCCAGCACGGTGTCCTTGAACTCCAGCACGTCGGGCAGGTCAAGCTCGAACAGCCGGGCGCCGTCGGGCCAGCCCAGCCGGAACGCCCGCGCGTCGAGCCCCGCCGCGAGCAGCACGACCTGGTCCGCGCCGGCGAGGAAGTCGTCGAAGAAGCGGGTCCGGATCGCCACCTGCTCGGCGAACACCTGGCCGAGCCCGTCGCCCCGCTCTTCGGCCGAGAACAACGCCTGCCCCGCCTGGAAAAACGCGCCTGCGTAGGGATCCTCGAACAACCGATCGGGCCGCCCACTCTCCAACGCCCGCAACCCGGCGACCCCGACAGCCGTCCGGCCGACGGGCGGCAGCTCTTCCGGTTTCGTGGTCATGGTCGCCAGCCTAGAACCGCGCGGCTCTAGGCATGGGCGGAAACAGGCCAGGTACGTCGAATCACGGTTGCGATCGGCGCATCCGGAAGTCCCGGATCTTCGACAGCATCGTGTCGTCCAAGTCTTCACTGGCTTCGGGGTCCATCGACTCAACCGCCGAAACGATGCGCCCGATCCGGTCCGAGCCAACGGGCTTTCCCTGCCAGCACTCCAGCGGCAGAGAAAGCACCGTCGACAGCAGGTCCCCGGGGTAGTAATCACCCTCAGCAAAAGGGTTCTGCTCCAGCACAGTCAAGGCGTACGGCAAAACAACCACGGTGCCGACGTCCTGGCCAAGAAGGATGCGGAGATCCTCGACCTCCAGCTCCCCGATCGGCTTCCGGCGCAGTCGGTGAACTGTCCGCACCAGGTACGAGGCATCAGCGGGAGCGTCTCCCCACGATCGTTGCTCGATCACTTCAAGCGTCATTCACCCGCCATCGTCCACCACTGCCCCCTGCGCAGAATCAGCCCGCCGGGTTCGGGCCGAGCGCCCCCGCACGACCGCAATGGCAACCACCGTCAGGAACCCGAGACCTTGCCGCACCCGACCGCAATGGCAACCACCACCGGGGGTCCGGGGGCTCGCCCGCCGGGCGGGCCCGGGGTTGCACCCCGGAAAAAACGCCAAGCGACGTGGCCCGCGCTTTTCGCGGGCACACGTCGCCTGAGATTGGCGGTGGCGGTGGGATTTGAACCCACGGACGGGGATTAGCCGTCACACGATTTCGAGTCGTGCTCCTTCGGCCGCTCGGACACGCCACCGCCGAGAAATATACCGGACCCCCGTCCGGCGCCCGCAGGGGGTTCAGGAGGGGGTTCAGGAAGGCTGGGGGCGGCGGGTGGCGAAGTAGGTCTCCAGCAGGGTGGCGCACTCCTCGGCGAGGATGCCGCCGTGGACTTCCGGGCGGTGGTTGAGCCGGCGGTCGCGCACGACGTCCCACAGGGACGACACGGCGCCCGTCTTCGGCTCCCACGCGCCGAACACCAGGCGGGAGACCCGGGCGAGGACCAGCGCGCCCGCGCACATCGTGCAGGGCTCCAGCGTCACGGCGAGGGTGCAGCCCTCCAGGCGCCAGCCGTCGCCGTGGACGCGGGCCGCCGCGCGCAGGGCGAGGATCTCCGCGTGGGCCGTGGGGTCGCCCAGCTCGACGCGGGCGTTGCGGGCCGCCGCGAGGGGGCGGCCGTCAGGGCCGAACACCACGGCGCCGATGGGCACATCAGCGCCAGGGCCGCGGGCCGCCTCGAGGGCGGCCTGCACGGCTTCGGTGTCGGCCGGGCGTCTCAGAGCTCGTCCAGCAGTTTCGTGAACTCGGGTGCGAAGCCGCATCTTTGGGCCACCATCTGCAACTGCTCGTCGGGGTAGAGGTCCACCTCTCCGACGATAACTTCCAGCTCGACGCCCGGCAGTCCGAGATCGGTAAGGATCTCCAGGTCGCCCTCCGGCCAGACGGCTTCGTCGTCCTCGTCCGGCGGGTCGACGCGCAGGACGTCCAGCACGTCCGCCGCGATGTCGTAGTCCAGCGCCGCGGCCGCGTCCGAAAGCAGCAGAGACGGCCCCCGCGGGCTCGGCCGGACGATCACGAAGAACTCGTCGTCCACGGCCAGCAGCCCGAACGCCGCCCCGGTCGAGCGGAGTTTCCCCAGCTCGGTGATCGCCGCGTCCAGCTCTGTCAGTGCCGCGGGATCAAGCGCACTGCACCGCCACCGACCGTCTTCTCGGACCACAGCCATCGCGAAGCCCGTGACCGGCTCTTGCACCGCCATGCGCACACCGTATTCCGCCGGGGAAACGAGCGCACGCACGGTGCACCCGAAGGGGCGGGGGTGCCACTATCGAATCATGACCGGACCCACCGACCTGCCCACGCTCCCCGGCACCCCGTTCGCCGGGCTGCTCGCCGACGCGCGGGCACTGCAGGACCGCACCGTCGACCTCCGCCGCGCCCTGCACCGCCGCCCGGAGCGGGGCCTGCACCTGCCGCGGACGCAGCAGGCGATCCGCGCGACCCTCGCCGACCTGCCGATCGAGTTCACCGAGGGCCGTTCGACGACGTCGCTCACCGGCGTCCTGCGCGGCGCCCGCCCGGGCCCGGCCGTGCTGCTGCGCGGCGACATGGACGCGTTGCCGGTGCACGAGGACACCGGGCTGGAGTTCGCCTCCGAGGTCGACGGCTCGATGCACGCCTGCGGGCACGACACCCACGTGGCGATGCTGGCGTCGGCCGCGCGGCTGCTCGCCGGCCGCGTCGACGAGCTGGCCGGCTCGGTGGTGTTCATGTTCCAGCCCGGCGAGGAGGGCGACCACGGCGCGCGGCACATGATCCACGAGGGCGTGCTGGACGCCGCGGGCCCGCGGGTGTCGCGCGCCTTCGCCCTGCACTCGATGGCGACGATGCCCAGCGGCGTCCTGCGGGTGCGCGGCGGGACGACGATGGCTTCGGCGGACACCTTCCGCGTCGAGGTGACCGGCCGCGGCGGCCACGGCTCGATGCCGCACGAGGCGATCGACCCGGTGCCGGCGGCGGCCGCGATGGTCGGCGCCCTGCAGACGATGGTGACGCGCCGCATCCCCGTGTTCGACCCGGCGGTGATCTCGGTGACCTGCATCGAGGCCGGCACGACCACGAACATCATCCCCGAGACGGCGGTGCTCCAGGGGACCATTCGCGCCCTGTCGGAGGACACGCGCGCGCTGATCCGCGAGGAGCTGCCGAAGGTCTGCACGTCCATCGGCGCGGCCCACGGCTGCCGCGTCATGGCCGACGTCGACCCGGGCTACCCGGTGACGGTGAACGACGAGGCCGTCGCCGCCCAGGTGCTGGCCCTCGCCGCCGAGGTGCTCGGCCCGGAGAACGCCGAGGAGATCCCGGTCCCCAGCATGGCAGCCGAGGACTTTTCCTATGTGCTGCAACGGGTTCCGGGCGCGTTTGCGTTCCTCGGCGCCTGCCCGCCCGGGGTCGCCGCCGAGAACGCCCCGAACAACCACTCCAACCGCGTGGTGTTCGACGAGAACGCGATGCCCAGCGGGGTGGCGATGCACACGGCCTTCGCCTTGGCCACCTTGCGGGATTAAACAACAGTGTTGATTTAATAGTGGCATGACGACCGTTACCGAGCTTCTGGAGCAAGAGGACCGGCTCACCTTCACCCGGTTCGACAACGAGACCGCGCTGGCGCTCGGCGAGCACCTGCTGGCCGAGGCGCGGGCGCGCGCCCTGCCCGTGACGATCTCGGTGCGCCGGAACGGCCAGCGCCTGTTCCACGCCGCGCTGCCCGGCACGTCCGCCGACAACGACGCGTGGATCGAACGCAAGAGCCGCGTCGTCGACCGCTACGGGCACAGCTCGTTCCTGGTCGGCACGCAGTTCCGCGAGAAGGGCAGCTCGTTCGAGGCCGACTCGCGCCTGGACCCGGACCAGTACGCGGCGCACGGCGGCGTGTTCCCGGTGATCGTCGCGGGCGTCGGGCCGGTCGGCACCGTCGGCGTCTCAGGCCTGCCGCAGGCCGAGGACCATGCGTTTGTCGTCGAGCAGCTGACGTCCTTCCTGGCCACCTGAAAGGTTCCGCCAGGGACCCGGGCGACCAGCGCAGTCGCCGGCCGGGCCGGTCGACCCAAGATTCAGGACGCCTGCCCCGTGCTAGTCTCGCCGCGTCAGTGCACATCATATATCAGATCGGACATGCCAGTGGTGTTCGAAACAGCGGTCTTCGAAACACAGCGGCGGCGGCTGGCCGGCGTGGTCGCGATTCCGGTGACGCCGTTCGGCAGCGGGGGCGGGATCGACGGGGAGATCTACGGCCGGCTGGTCGAGCGGCTGACCACGAGCGGCATCGAGGTGGTCACGCCCAACGGGAACACCGGGGAGTTCTACGCGCTCGACGGGCACGAGACGCGGCTGTGCCTTGAGCTGGCCGTCAAGCGGGCGCACGGCGCGAGCGTGCTGGCGGGCGTCGGGCACGACGTGCGCTCCGCCGTCAAGGCCGCGCGGCACGCCCGGGACGCCGGCGCGGACATGATCATGATCCACCAGCCCGTGCACCCTTACGTCTCGCGTGACGGCTGGGTCGAGTACCACCGGGCGATCGCCGAGGCGGTGCCCGAACTCGGCGTCGTCCTCTACGTCCGCAACCCCGCCATCAGCGGGGAAGAGCTGGCGCGTCTCGGCGAAGCCGCACCGAACGTCATCGGCGTCAAGTACGCGGTGCCGGACCCCGTGCAGTTCGCGACCGTCGCGCGCGAAGCGGGTTACGAACGCTTCGTGTGGATCGCCGGTCTGGCGGAGCTGTCCGCGCCCGGGTACTTCGCCGTCGGCGCGACCGGGTTCACGTCCGGGCTGGTGAACGTGGACCCGCGGATTTCGCTGGACATGTTCGCCAGGCTCAGCACCGGCGACTTCGCCGGCGCGATGGAGATCTGGGAGCGGATCCGGCCGTTCGAACAGATGCGTGCGGCCGATGGGAACGCCAACAACGTCAGTGTGGTCAAGGACGCGCTGTCCCAATTGGGCCTGTGCCGTCCGGACGTCCGGCCACCGAGCCGCCTGCTCACGGCGCCCGAGCGGGAACGGCTGTTCGGGCTGCTGTCGTCGTGGGGACTTTCGTGACCGGCCGACGGGGCGCGGCGGCACCGCAGCGAGCCGCCACGGCCCGTCGATGGGACAACCCCGCCGACAGTGGCGAATCGCGGCACCCGAGCTTCCCGCGGTAGCCGTCGTGGGCGCCTCGGGCCCCGCGAAAGCGGGACGGGCGGCTGCTCACCAGCTGTTGTGGCCGGTATGGCCACGGGCGGGGAACTCACGAACCAGGACGAACTCCTGTCCCCGGACGGGCAAACCGACCGGACGGGCACCGGGGGTAGCCGGCGGAGCCGACCCTGCGTTCCCCGATGACGTTGACCTTACGCCGGTTCCGGTTCCGGCGGGGGAATTGCCATCGTCGCACAGGAGTGAGAGGCTGATGGCAGGCCGCGGTGCCACCGCGGCCAGGCCCCAGCGCCCTTCTCCCGGACCGGACCCGGACCCGTCGTGGCCGGAAAACCGTCGCTGGACAAGCGTCTCGCCTGAACCAGAGCGGTGTCGTCATGACCTCGTCCCGTACTTCTGATGCCCTCGATCCGTTGCCCCCCAAGGGCAGTGAGTTCGCGGAGCTATCCCGGCTGATCAAGGCGGCAGGCCTGTTGGAGCGCCGCCGCGGCAGCTACGCCACGCGGATCGGGCTCAACCTGTTCGCCTTCGCGGCCGGCTGGGTGGCCTTCGTGTATCTCGGTGACTCATGGTGGCAGCTGTTCATCGCCGCGTTCTTCGCGATGATGTTCGCACAGCTCGCCTTCATCGGCCACGATGCCGGCCACCGGCAGATCTTCCGCACCCACAAGGCAAACGACGCCACCGGACTGGTCCACGGTGGACTGACCGGCCTCAGTTACGGCTGGTGGATCGGCACCCACAACCGGCACCACGCCAACCCGAACCACGAGGACGAGGACCCGGACGTCGACATCGCCGCGCTCGCCTTCAGCCGCGCGCAGAGCAGTGAGAAGCGCGGTTTTCTGCGCTGGGTGGCCAAATACCAGGCCTTCATCTTCTTCCCGCTGCTGTTGCTGGAAGGCCTGAACCTGCACGTGTCGAGCGTGAAGGCGGTGTGGGCCGGTGACGTCCGGCGGCACAAACTGGAGTCCGCGCTCCTGATCGGCCACCTCGTGGCCTACGTGGCCGCGGTGTTCATCGTGCTGTCACCGTTGACCGGTCTTGTGTTCATCGCGGTGCACCAGTGCCTCTGGGGCCTGTACATGGGCTCTTCGTTCGCGCCCAACCACAAGGGCATGGAGATGCTGACCAGCGGGCACAAGCTCGACTTCCTGCGCAAGCAGGTGCTGACCTCGCGCAACATCCGCGGCGGCCCGGTCGTCGACTTCGTCCTCGGCGGGCTGAACTACCAGATCGAGCACCACCTGTTCCCGAGCATGGCCCGGTCCAACCTCAAGCACGCCCAGGTGATCGTGCGGGAGTTCTGCGCCGAGCGCGGGATCTCCTACGCGGAATGCGGCTGGGCCCGCTCCTACGGGTACGTGCTGGAGCACCTGCACTCCGTCGGCGCACCGTTGCGTGAACCCGCGCGGGCCGCGGCATGACTGCGGCGACCCCGGCGGACGCGCCCGAGGAGACCCGGCCGGAGAACGCCTGCCCCAGCTGCCCACACCCGCTCGACTCGCACGACGTGATCGCGCGCCGCTTCTGCGCCGCGACCTCGGCCGGGCACCTCGAGCGAGGCTGCGTCTGCGGCGCAGCCGTCAACCCCCATGTCAGGAAGAAGCCATGACCACACCCACGCCCGTCAGCCGTTACCAGCAACGGATCGACCGAGTACAGAAGATCGTCCAGGTCCACACGAAGCTCGACAACACCAAGGCCCGCGCCCTCGCGACCGACATGGTGCACGTGCTCGACACCGTGCCGGAGACCGTTCGCTGAAACCCGGGCGGCCACCGGTGAGAGCACCTGGTGGCCGCTTGGCCATTTCCGTGACGGCAGCCGTCTCACGACGGCAAGGTAGGCAAGGTCTCGGCAAGGCCGAACGCGGGGAACGCCGCGGTGCTGAAGGTGATTACCTCGGCGACCTTGCCATCCGAAATCCGTAGCGCATTGATCCCGAAAGCGCGGAAAACCCCGTCCACGCGAACGTAAGTGGCCAGCGCGGGCAGGCCGTTCGCGGAAATCGGCAGTACGCGGAACGGCGCGGCGTAGTCCCCGCGAAACGCCGGCTCCCAAGCCTTCTGCACCGTCGACAGGCCTGAATACCAGGTGGGCTCCGGTCCGGAGTGACCGCCGGCGCCCGACGCGTGACTGCAACGGACGTCTTCGCGCAGCAGTTCCGCGAAGGTCGCTTCGTCGTGCTCCACCAACGCCGTCATGTAGCGCGCGACGACAGCGCGTTCCGCTTCGCTCGCTTCGCCGGCCTGCCACTCCGTACGCCGTGCGGGCAGATGCTCCTTCAGCGCGGCGCGGCTGCGTTGAACGGTGCTGTTCACCGAAGCCGGCGTGGTCCCCAGCGCCGCCGCCGTCTCGCGCGCGGACCAGCCGAGCACGTCACGCAGCAGCAACGCCGCCCGTCCACGCGGCGAAAGGTGCTGGATCGCCGCCAGGAAAGCCAGCTCCACGGTCTCGCGCGCGACGACCACGGCGTCCGGCTCCAGCAGGCTGTCCGGGAACGGCTGCAGCCACGGCACCGCCACCGCCGGCCGCGGCGTGAGGTCCGAATCGCGCGTGGACGGCAAGTCCAGCACCGGCAGCTCGCGCGGGTGCGCGTCGAGGAAGTCGAGGCACGCGTTCGTCGCGATGCGGTACAGCCACGCCCGCACGCTCGCGCGCCCCTCGTACGTCGAACGGCCGCGCCACGCGCGCAGCAGCGTCTCCTGGACCAGGTCCTCCGCCTCGTCGAACGAGCCGAGCATCCGGTAGCAGTGCACCCGCAGCTCCCGCCGGTGCGTCTCGATTTCCGTCGCGAAGTCCGTCATCGGTTCAACCATGTCCCTTGTGACGGCGGTCCGCGCGAGAACTGAGCACAGCGCAGGTCAGCGGGGGTGTGGCGCAAGTTACCCGCATGTAAATAAGACGTCAGCGAGGGGGACGAAAGCGTCAGCGTGGTGTTCACGGCGCGGGCGGAACGCTGAGCCCGGCGGTCTGCTGGAGGAGTCCGAATGGCCCACTCACGGAGGTAACCGTGACGCTCAGCGAGCTACTGCCCAGCCTCGGTTGTGAGGCCGCCGACCACCTCGAACCGGGGCTCTGGCCGCGGAGCACTTCCCTCGGCGAAGGCGGTGAGCTGATCTTCGCGGGCGCCCCGGTGAGCCACCTGGCCGCCCGGTTCGGCACCCCCGCGTACCTCCTCGACGAGGCGCAGGTGCGTGACACGGCCCGCGCCTACCGCCGTGCCCTGCCGGAGGCCGAAGTGGCCTTCGCGAGCAAGGCGCTGTGCACCCGGGCCGTGCTGCGCTGGGTCGCCGAAGAGGGCCTGTCGCTCGACACGTGCTCCGCGGGTGAGATCGCCGTCGCACGTTCGATCGGCTTCCCCGCCGATCGGATCCTGTTGCACGGCAACGCGAAGACGCCCGAAGACCTCAAGGCCGCGCTCGAGTACGGCGTCCGCCGCATCGTGCTCGACTCGCTCGACGAGGTCGAGCAGCTCGGCGCGCTCGCGCACGGCGCGCAGCAGGTGATGATCCGCGTGACGCCCGGCGTCACCGGAGACACGCACGCCGCCATCACCACCGGCACCGAGGGCCAGAAGTTCGGCTTCTCGCTGCGCGAAGACGTCCAGGACAACGTGGACCGCGCCGTCGCCGCCGTGCTCGCGCAGCCCGGGCTGCGGCTGGTCGGCCTGCACTGCCACATCGGCTCGCAGGTCACGCGGGTGGACCGGTACGAGGAGGCCGCGCGGCGGATGGTCGAGGTGCTCGTGCGCATCCGCGACACCTACGGCGTCACCCTGCGCGAGCTGGACCTGGGCGGCGGGCACGCCGTGCCGTACCTCGACCGCGAGGCGGCGTTCGACCTCGAGGGCTACGCGCGGCGGCTCCGGGTCGCGCTGGGGTATGAGTGCTCGTCGCACGGATTTCCCTTGCCCCGCTTGACGATCGAGCCTGGCCGCGCGATCGTCGGGCCGTCCGGGATCACGGTGTACCGGGTGTGCGCGGTCAAGCGCGGCAGCCGCACGTTCGTCGCCGTCGACGGCGGCATGAGCGACAACGCGCGCCCCGCGCTGTACGGCGCGCGCTACACCGCCCGGCTCGTCGGACGGCACACGAAGGCGGCGCGGCAGCCGGTGACCGTCGTCGGACGGCACTGCGAGTCCGGCGACGTGCTGGCCTCCGACGTCTGCCTGCCCGGCGACATCCACGCGGGCGACCTGCTGGCCGTGCCGTGCACCGGCGCGTACCACCACTCGATGGCCTCGAACTACAACCTCGTGGGCCGCCCGCCGCTGGTCGGCGTCCGCGACGGCCTCGCGACGCTGCTGGTCCCGCGTGAGACCGAGGAAGACCTGCTCCGGCGCTGCTGAGCCTCGATGACGTCGCCGCCGCGCGGTACCGAACCGCGCGGCAGGCGGCGGCCGGCGAAGAACTCGCGGCACCAGTGGCGCACGGCGAACATGAGCGGGAACCCGATCACGATCGACACCACGCCGATCACCGCGACGCCGCCGATGCCGAAAACCGTGGTCTCGCCGGCGTCCGGCTTCGCGTACTCGCGCACCGCGAGCACCAGCACGGCCAGGAAGAACAGACCGCCGACGAGCGGAAGCAACCCGCGTAAGAAAAAGTTACGCACGCTCGTCAGCAGCGTTCGGCGGAACACCCAGACACAGGCGAGCGCCGTCATCGTGTACTCGATCGCGATCGTGAGCCCGACAGCGTCCACGGAGTCCGACAGCACGTTGTCGCTCCACACCGCCAGCAGCGCGTACAGCGCGAGCGACACCAGCCCGAACGTCCAGGTCGACACCGTCGGCGTCTGGTACTTCGGGTGCACGCGGCCGAACACCTTCGGCAGCGCACCGTGGGTCGCCATCGACAGGGTGGTGCGCGCGGCGGGCATGATCGTCGCCTGGCTGGTCGCGGCGCCGCTGGTGAGCACCGAGACGATCAGCAGCAGCCCGAACACCCGGCCCAGCCCGGACGAGCCGAACACCGCGCCGCCGAGGCCGGCCAGCACGTCACCGGAGTTGGCCTCGTTGCCCAGCCCGATGCCGTTCTCGCCGGCACCGGCGAAGGCGAGCGCGGCGACCGTGACGAGCAGGTAGTTCAGCACCAGCAGCACGGTCGACAGCACGGCGGCGCGGCCCGGCGCGTGCCGCGGGTCCGTGGACTCCTCGTTCACCGACAGCGAGCTTTCCCAGCCCCAGTAGATGAACACGGCCAGCAGCACGGCGGACACGGCCGTCCCGACGCTCACGCCGCTCGGCCACAGCCAGCTCCACTGCGGCAGGTTCGCCTGCGCTCCCGCGCTGCCGCCGTACACGCGTCCGAGCGCGACCACGGAGAACACGACCAGGACGGCCAGCTCGATGCCGAGCAGGATCCACTGCACCCGCGCGGACACCTCGATGCCGCGGTAACAGAGCCAGCACAGCCCGAGCAGCCACACGCCGCCGATCGCGGTCGTCACGGCGCGGTTGCCCGCGAGGCCGTCGGCGCCGAAGAGCAGCAGCGTGTAACGGCCGGTGAGCGCCGACTGGCTGCTCATCACCAGCAACTGCGCGACGGTGACCACCCAGCCCGTCATCCAGCCGGCGCGGCTGCCGAACGCGCGCGTCGCCCAGGTGAAGTTGGTGCCGCAGTCCGGCTCCGCGGCGTTCAGTTCGCGGAACGCGAAAGCCACGAAAAGCACCGGGACGAACGAAAGCAGGATGAACGCGGCGGCCTTGAAACCGGTGCCCGCGAGCACGATGAAGCCGAGTGTCGCAGCAATGGAATATGCGGGCGCCGTCGACGACATCCCGATCACCATCGACGACACCATGCCGAGCGCGCCGCCGCGGAGCCCCTTGGCCTGGACCGTGGGAGCGGACGCGACGGCTTCGGACATGACTGTTTCTCCTTCTCGGGGTGGGTTTTCCGGGGGTGGGCACTGCGCCGACGGGCCGGCAGACGTTACCCGGACCCCCCGGCGCGACGGCAGCCGCTGTGCGCGGACGCACACAGCGGGCTCGGCCGTACGCACGTGAAAGTTCACCGGAGCAGCGGCTTGACCGCGGTTTCGGTCCGAACAGCCCTCCTGCTCGGACGCTATGGCCGATACGCTGCGCACTTAAGGAATCACATGCCGAAACACAGGGAGGGACGGCATGGGTGACGAAAACCGCACGAAGGTCGATGACCAGCGTGCGCCGAAGGCGTTGGACGGCACCGACAGAACTTTGATCGCCTTGCTCCAGCATGACGGGAGGGCGTCGTTCACGGCGCTGGCCAAGGCGGTCGGGCTCTCGGAGGGCGCCGTGCGACAACGCGTCCAACGGCTGCTGCGCGACGACATGATGCAGATAGTCGCGGTGACGGCGCCGGAGAACGTGGACCTGACCCGCCAAGCGATGATCGGCATCACCGTGAACGGCGACCCCCGCGAAATCGCGACGCGGCTGTCGGATCTGGCCCACGTCCACCAGGTGGTGCTCTGCGCCGGCCGCTTCGACCTGCTGGCCGAACTGATCTGCCGCGACGACGAGCACCTGCTCGAAGTACTGGGCGAGGAGGTCCGGCCCATCCCCGGCGTGACGGGGACGGAGCTGTTCGTCTATCTGAAGCTGGCGAAGCAGAACTACGCGTGGGGGAAGCTGACGGCGTGATTTCGTCTCGGAGGCCGCCTAGGTCGGTGGCCTCCGAGGCTTCGTGCTGTGGCTCGGGTGTCAGGGCGGTGGCTCAGGGGTTCGGGCGCGGGTGCTCGCGAGGTCGGGTTGGCCGGTGTTTCTGGGAGCGCTCCCGGAGCAGCCCCGCGGTCAATCGCGCAAGGCGGCCTGGTCCCGCCGAATCCGATACGGGATCAGTCCCCAGAGCGTCCCGAACAGCAGCAACGTGAGCACCGCGACGACCGTCATCGCGACCAGTCCGTAGACGACTTCCGCGATGAGCGCGACCGTCACCGTGATCGCCGCGGCGAGGCAAGCCAGCCCAACCAGCACGAACCGATTGCCGACGTGCAGGATCTCTTCGCGCCGGCCGGTCCGGAACAGCACCCGGTGCCACGCCGCGGGGGCGGTCAGCAGCGCCGTCGCCGCCACCGTGAGCAGAACGGCGCACAGGTGCAGCGCCTTTTCGAGCTCGCTCGCGTTATGGAACCGATCCGTGAACACCACCGCCAGCAGGAACCCGAACAGGATCTGCACCCCGGCCTGCGCCACGCGCAGCTCCTGGAGCAACTCGCCGATGTTGCGCTGCAGCTTCTGGTTGCGGGTCTCGCCGGTGTTCTCGGCGTCGATGTCCGCGTTCTCCGCCTCCACGCGCCGGGCATCATCGGGCCCCGCACCCACCTGGCCCTCGGTGGTGCGCTCGCGATCCTCAGCGTCGGTCATCCGCAGTCTCCAGCACTCGTGCCCACTTCGCGCCACGACACCGAGGAAACACTAGGCGGCCCACACCACCGGCCGCGACTCCAACGACGGGTCCGGCACCAATGGCAGCGGCAACCGGCCCCATCCCGGCACCAACCGCATCAAGTCCACAATGGACAATCCGCCCGCTAGTCCAGCTCCGTGCCGGCCCCGCGAACGGCTAACGCGACGCCACGAGCCGCGCGTAACGCGCGCCCGCGACCATCAGCACCAGCCCGGCGCCGAGGAACGCGGCGACGCGCGCGAGGCCGTCCAGCGCGGCCAGGTCGAACAGCACGAGCTTCAGCACGGCGGCCCCGACCAGCACCAGCCCGACCACGCGCAGCGCGACGGCGTCGATACCGCGCAGGAGCAGGACAAGGGCGGTGACCGTCCAGGACACGGTGATCAGCGCGTGGCCGGTCAGGAACCCGGACCGGCTCGGGATCACCAGCAGCGACGCGCAGAGCACCACACCGGCGGCGCCGTGCAGCGCGGCCAGTCCCGCGGGCAGCCAGGTCACGATTTTGGCGGGTTTCAGCACCTCCAGCCGGACCGCGGCCCACGGCAGCGCGACCGCCACGGCCAGCAGCAGGACGGCGGCGGCAAGGCCGGTCAGCAGGTCCGCCGTGGTGCGCGCGTGGGCGACGATCAGCAGCGCCGGCGTGACGTCCGTGACGAGCGCGACCAGCCAGCCGATCACCGCGAACGCGAGCGCGCCGCCGAGCACGAACCGATTGCGCGTCCACCGCGCGGCGAAGGCGAGCACAACGGCCTCCCCGAGCAGGACCGCGCCGCCGTCGAACTGCGTGACGGTGGCCTGCAGCGCGGCGACGAGGCCGGCGATCACCACGACGTTGCCGGAATTCCCCCGCACGAGGAGCCCAGTCGCGACCAGCACCACGGCCGCGCCACCCGCCAGAAGGGCCGACTGGGTCTTCGGCAACAGCGCGGCGGCGACCAGAACGGGCAGGACGGCGGACGCGAGCACGGCCATCGCCGCCGGGTCATTTTCCTTACGCCGCAACATAATCAGCGCAAGTGCGGCGCTCACGACGCCTGCGGCCACGGCGACCGGGACGTTCTGCGTGTGCAGCGCGCTGCCGATCACCGACGTTGTCAAGGGCGGCAATGCCGCGGCGAGCGAAAGGGCCCACCACTCACGCCGGAACTGGACAGGCGCCGTCGCGATCTGGAGCATGAGCAGGAACGTCACCAGCTCCGGTGTGAACCCCCACGTGATCAGGGGCGCGCACACCCCGCACCCGACCACGACCGCACTGGCGAGCAGAGAGGAGTCCCATTTGACGGCAAGGAGCAGGCCGCCGACCGCGATGACGAGTCCGGCGCCGAGTCCCGCTGGGACGGGCAGGAAGTCGTAGAGCGAGGTCGCGGCGACGGCGTCGAGGTAGAGCGTCGCGATGCCGGTCGCGGCAAGGGCGAACGCGCCCGTGCGCGCGGCGGGTTTGCGGTGCAGCCACGCGCCTGCCCCGACGAGCGCGGCCCCGAACGCCGCCCCGACAAGCACCCGCGGCAACGGCCCGAGCCACCCCCGCTGCACGGCGAGCACCAGCAGCAGCACCACGCCCAGCAGGGTGACCGCACCGCCGACCCACGCGAGCACCCGCGCCCCGGCGCCTTCCTTCCGCAACCGTTCCGCCAACGTCGGCGGCGGCACGTAGGGCTGCTGCGGCGGCATCGCGAAGTACTGCGGCATGGGCTGGGCGTACTGGGGTTGCGGGGGCGCCGGATGGGGCATGCCGTGGCCGTGGGGTTGCGTGCCGGGGTAGGGATACGGGTAGGCGGTGCCGTAAGCGGGCGTGGACGGCGCGGCCGACGGCGCGAACAGCCCCGGCGCGCCGAACCGCGGATCCCCTTGCGCAGCAACCGGATCCTGCGGCTGCGTGCGGGGATCGCCCGGCACGGTGGGCGATCCCGGCGGCAGCGTGCTCGGGTCGCTTTGGCCCACGGCCGGGTCCTGCGGCATGTTCGGATTCCCTTGCGCGGCCGCCGATTCCGGCGGACGAACACGCGGGTCGCCTGTAGCCGCCGACGGCGTCTGCGGAACCCCCTCCGCCTGGAAACCCGACGTCGACAGGCCAGGCGACGGCTCCGCAGCGGTGACCGCGACCTCAACGCCGCGCAGCTCGGCCCCGACCACTGCCAGGCGCCGGCCGAGGTCGTTGATCTCGTCGGCCAGGCGGTGGAGGGTTTCGCCTTCGGTAGTCATGCGGTCAGATTCGGGCATAAGGGCCGTTGATCGGATCCGTAGCACTACTCAACCCCGGACACGGGACGGTTGCGATCCCTCTCGACCGCGCCTTTCGAGCCGATCGACGACGTCGACCGGGCCGGTCAGCCCGCGGTGGCGGCCTGCGCGAGCACCTCGTCCATGGTCGCCATGATCGAGACGGTCTCGTCCAGCGGCATGAGCGGGCTCTCGGTCTCGCCGGCGCGCAGGCGCAGCGCGACCTCGTCCGCCTCGTGGCGCAGGCCGCGGCCCTCGTCGGCGTACTCGAACCGGGTCCGGTCGCCGCTCCGCGGGATCAGCGTGAACGACGTGGGGGCGTAGAAAGCGCCCTCGATCTCGATGCGAGCGTCGGTGCCCACGATCGTCGCCGTGGTGGGGCCGACCGCGCGCAGCGTGCAGCTGAGCACCGCCTGCGCGCCGCTCGCGTGGCCGAGCAGCATCGACGTCTGCGCGTCCACACCGGTGAACGCCGGGTCGGACAGACTGACCACGCGGTTCGGCGCGCCGAGGACCATCGACGCGAACGACACCGGGTAGATGCCGAGGTCAAGCAGCGCGCCGCCGCCCAGCTCCGGGGCGAACAGCCGGAACGCGGGATCTTCGGCGAACCACTGTCCGTGGTCCGCGATGACCGTGACGACGTCGCCGAGCTCCCCCAGCAGCTCTCGGATGCGCCGGACGTGCGGCAGGAAACGCGTCCACATCGCCTCCATCAGGAAGAGCCCCCGCTCCCGCGCGACCGCGACCAGCTCGCGGGCCTCCGCGGCGTTCATCGTGAACGGCTTCTCCACCAGCACCGGTTTGCCCGCCTCGAGCGCCAGCAGGGCGTTGGCGTGGTGCATGGGGTGCGGGGTGGCGACGTAGACGACGTCGATGTCCGGATCGTTCGCCAGGTCCTCGTAACTGCCGTGCCGCGTGGTGATGCCGAGGCGGTCCGCGAACCGGTCGGCACCGTCCCGACTCCGCGAGCCGACGGCCGCGACCGTGCCGGAGTCCGTGAGCCTGAGATCTTCGGCGAAGGACCCGGCGATGCCCCCCGTGCCCATGATCCCCCACCGCACCGGCTTCTCGACCACGTCGCACTCCTCGATTCTCGGGCTGTGTCATGCCCATCATGCCGTGGAACGAAGCCGTGAGCCTTCGACGCAGATGCCAGGCAAGCCCGGCCCACGGGCCCATACCCCGATCGATACGCACGGCACCAAAAGCGACAATGACGATATGAACGCCCAGTTCCCGCAAGGACTCCCCCCGCACGGCGGCCCGGTCCCCAACCCACCGAAACGAGGACTCGGCACCGGCTGGATCGTCACGATCGTGGCCGGCAGCCTGGTCGCCGTGCTCGTCACGGTCCTCGTGATCGGCTGGGCGATCGGCGCATTCGCCTTTCTGGGCGGCGGTGTCAGCAGTTTCGCCAAAATCGAAGGCAAGTACGGGGCTGCACCGCTGCCAAGCTGCGAGGAAGTCGCGGGCCGGGTCGGGAACCTGCCGCGCAACAGTTCCGACACCAAGCTCGAGGGCAGCAAAGGCTGGCTGTGCACCTTCACCAACTCGGGGGAAGGCTTGACGGTCAACCTCGACCTGGAAGTGAACAACGTGCAGCGCCAGCGCGACAAATTCGACGTCTCCACGTCATCGGGCGCGTCCGTGCTGGACCCAACAGTGCGGCTGGGCGAAAAAGCAGCATGGGGACTGGTCCCCACCGGATCGAACTGCAAGCTGACCGTCCTGGACAGCAACGCAACGCTCGACATCGGCCTCGACGACTGGAACGCGGCGAGCGACGATCTGACGACTTGCAAGATCCGGGTCCTAGCCATAGCGCAGACTTTCTACGATTCGATCCAGCCTCGGTGAGCCCCTGGTCGACGTGGTCGCCGCCACAAGCGACAATGGAGACGTGACCGCGACCCTGAGCAAGCCCGCCCTGAAGATCGGCCCCTACGAGGTCGATCCCCCGGTTGTGCTCGCGCCCATGGCCGGGATCACCAACGTCGCCTTCCGGCAGCTGTGCGCGGAGTACGGCGCCGGCATCTACGTCTGCGAGATGATCACCGCCCGCGCGGTCGTCGAGCGGCACCCCGGGACCATGCACATGATGACCTTCGGCGAGCACGAGAAGCCCAGGTCCATGCAGCTTTACGGCGTCGACCCGAAGACCATGCGCGAGGCCGTGAAGATCATCGTCGGCGAGGGGCTCGCCGACCACATCGACTCCAACTTCGGCTGCCCAAAGTCAACACAATGACAACCTTCACTCCTTCGAGGCGACTGTCTAGCCCGCTCTTGACGGTTGCGTCTAGCCGGGGCTAGACATACTCTGTGAAGAGACGGGAAGTCATCAAGAAGATCGCCACCGAGGCCAAGAAGCAGGAGGCGGAGTGGGGCCTGGCCCGAGAAGGTGCCAACCACACTGTCTACACGTTGAACGGCGTGATGGTACCGATCCCACGCCACAACGAACTGGGCGAGATCTTCGCGATCGACATCTTCAGGGAGTGCGAGGACGTCTTGGGCAAGGGATGGTGGAAGAAGTGAAGACCTACCACGCCGAAGTAACCCGTGATGGGAAATTCTGGCTTATCCGGGTCAACGAGATCGGCCGATCCACCCAGGCCCTCCGTTACAAGGACGTCGCAGCGATGGCGAGCGAACTTGTGGAGATCATGGAGGATCTTCATGGCGATGAGTTCAACCTTCATCTTGAGGTGCATCTTCCGAGTTCCGTAAAGGATCACCAGGCCCGCGCTGAGGTCCTGCGAGCTGAAGCTCAGCGCAACCAGGCCGAGGCAGCCGCCGAAAACCGTGCGGCGGTGCAAGAACTGCTCGCGATGGGACTCTCCCAACGAGAAGCAGGCGACGTTCTCGGCGTGTCGTTCCAGCGCGTGAGCCAGTTGGCCAAGTCTTCCTGAGACTCCCGAGTTCACGTGCCTTGCGTCACCAGCGACAATGGAAGGCGTGACTGCCCTAGTCGAGACGAAGCCCGCCCTCAAGATCGGCCCCTACGAGGTCGATCCCCCGGTTGTGCTCGCGCCCATGGCCGGGATCACCAACGTCGCATTCCGCAGCCTGTGCGCCGAGTACGGCGCCGGCATCTACGTCTGCGAGATGATCACCGCCCGCGCGGTCGTCGAGCGACACCCCGGGACCATGCACATGATGACCTTCGGCGAGCACGAGAAACCCAGGTCCATGCAGCTTTACGGCGTCGACCCGAAGACCATGCGCGAAGCCGTGAAGATCATCGTCGGCGAGGGGCTCGCCGACCACATCGACTCCAACTTCGGCTGTCCCGTCGCCAAGGTGACGCGGAAGGGCGGGGGCGCGGCGCTGCCGTTCAAGCGGCGGCTGTTCGCCGACATCGTGCGCGAGTCGGCGGCGGCCGCGGCCGCGGCCGGGGTGCCGTTCACGGTGAAGTTCCGCGTCGGGATCGACGACGACCACCAGACGTTCCTCGACGCCGGGCGCATCGCCGAGGCCGAGGGCGCGGCGGCGGTCAGCTTGCACGCCCGCACGGCCGCGCAGCGCTACTCCGGCCAGGCGGACTGGACGAAGGTCGCGGCGCTCAAGGAGGCCGTGACGAGCATCCCTGTACTCGGCAATGGCGACATCTTCTCCGCCGACGACGCACTGCGGATGGTCGCGGAAACCGGTTGCGACGGCGTGGTCGTCGGCCGCGGCTGCCTCGGCCGGCCGTGGCTGTTCGGTGAGCTCGAGGCCGCGTTCGCGGGCCGCGAGGTGCCGCAGGGGCCGAACCTGGGCGAGGTGGCGCGGGTGCTGCGGCGGCACGCGGAACTGCTCGTCGCCCACGACGGCTCGGTCAAGGCGATGCGCGACCTGCGCAAGCACATGGCCTGGTACTTCATGGGCTTCCCGGTGGGCTCCGAGCTTCGCCGCAGCTTCGCGATGGTGTCGAGCATGGACGAGCTGGACGACCTCCTCACCCGCCTCGACCACGACACCCCGTTCCCGGCCAACGCCGACGGCCCGCGCGGTCGCCAAGGCTCCCCCGGCAAGGTCACACTCCCGCACGGCTGGCTCGACGACCCGGACGACGACTGCGTCCCCGAGGCCGAGGACATGCACTCCGGCGGCTGATCCACCGGAGTTGTCCACAGACTGTTCCGGTCCTTGTGGACCCAGGTGTGGGTGCGTGATGGGGATCTTCTGGGACGTCGGCGCTGGTGATGTGGGCTGACGTGCGCCGCCTCGGTGTGTCGGTGTTGCCGACGTTCTTTTGTGGCGGTCCTGGCCTCGTCTCCCGGACGTCGGAGCTGGTCTCCGCGGTGGCGGTCGAGGTGTGGAACCAGCCCGGTTTGCTTGAGTTTGTTCGGCGGCCCGTTGTGTGGAGCGACGCGGGGGACCTGGTCGCCGATGGTGCTGTCGGCGACCGATTTTCCTTCTGCTGAACGGTTTCCGCGCTGATCGTGGTTGGGCGCAGGAACGGTTGTGACGACGCGGCTGGTTCCCGAAGTCACCTTCGTGCGGCGCCGGGTGCTGTGGCCGCTGCGCGCGCCGAGTTCCCCGTCGGAGGTGGTGCTGAACGCCTTCACTCCGACGTGCGCGCTGCACGAGTTCCCGGCCTCTGTGGATGGCGAGTGGGCTCGTGCAAGTGGGTTGTCCACCTGCATTAGTCCCCAGGTGTGGATACCCGAACGAGTGGCGGTTCTCCACACCTTGTCCCCAGGTTGTCCACAGGGTCCTGTGGACAACTCAACGAGGGGTGTGGAGGGTTTGGCTGCGGTGCTGGTCACGAGGCTTGCTGTGGATGATCAGTCAGCTCGACAACGACGGCTCAGCTGGGGACGGAGAAGCGGGAGACGGCGGAAGCGGCGACGGGGCGGGGTGGAGACGGGCGCCGGGAGGCGGGGGCGAGAGGCGGAAGCGGAGGCGGCGAACCGCGAGGGCGGCACAGCGCTGGTCACGTCGGGTGGATGTGCCGGTGGCGACGGGGCCGCTGGAGCGATGTCAGAAGACCGGCAGCACCGGGAGGGCCGCGCCGGACACCAGATGGGCGGCGCCACGCGGGCCGGACCGAACGCCAGATGGGCCGCACCAGACGGGCCGGGCCGGAGATCAGGCTGGCCGCGCCGGGGCAGGCTGGCCCAAACGGGGCGAGCCGCGCCGCGCGCCCCGCTCCGTGCGCCCCGCTCCGTGCGCCAGGCTGACCGCTTCAGGGCGGATCGGACAGCCCGCAGAGGGCGAGCCGCGACGGACGCCAGATGGGCCGCGACCGATGGACCGCGTCAGGCGGGCCGCGTCAGGCGGGCCGCGCCGGACGCTGGATGGGCCGCGCTGGGCGCGAAACGGCCCCGCTCATCCGTGGCGGACTGACCATAATAGACAGACCACAGTGGACGAGCGGGGCCGAAACTCTCGCCAGGCAGCTAGTGCCAGACATCGAGTGCCAAGCGTCGATTGTCAGGCGTCGAGTTGTTTCGGGTCGCCGTTGATGGTGATTTTGCGGGGCTGGGCCTTCTCGGCGAAGGGGATTCGCAGGGTCAGCACGCCGTCGACGTACTCGGCGGCGACGTTGGTGGTGTCGAGGGTGTCGCCGAGGAAGAGCTGGCGCGAGAAACTGCCGCGCGGGCGCTCGGAGACCTGCACCTTGGCGTCCTCGGCGTAGCCGGCTTCGCGAGACGCCTTCACGGTCAGGACGTTGCGCTCGACGCTCACATCGATCGAGTCCCTGGCCACGCCGGGGACGTCGAACTGCAGCACGTACTCGTCACCCGCGCGGTAGGCGTCCATCGGCATCGCGGCGGGGCGAGGGGAAGTGCCCTGGCCGCGGAAGGCCTGCTGGGTCAGCCGGTCGAACTGGGCGAACGGGTCGGTCCGGATCAACATGTCTGGTTCCTCCTTCGAAGGGTCCTGACCTGCCCTGGTCGGACCTTACAAAGTTGCCAACACTAGACTCAAGTTAGTTGTTCCCATACGACGCAGATCACAGTCCAAGTACCGACGACCTGGTCTCTGGCGGCACTATGAACCGAGCCGGAGTTCCAGGACGGGTTCGGATAGGCGGTCGGCATGGTCAGGACCGGGCAGGAGTCGCCCGAGAGCGACAACCGCGACAGCCGCAGCCGTCTGAAGGTCGAGGCGCACGGCATCAATGTCATCGGCGACGCCGACCGGCGCGGGCGGCCGCGGCAGTTGTTCTGGCCGTGGTTCGGGGCGAATGTGTCGATCCTCGGGCTCGGTTACGGCTCGTTCGCGCTGGGGTTCGGGATCTCGTTCTGGCAGGCGGTCGTCGCCGGGGTGATCGGGATCATCTTCTCGTTCCTGCTCTGCGGGTTCATCGCGGTGGCGGGCAAACGCGGCTCGGCACCGACGATGACGCTCTCGCGCGCGGCGTTCGGCGTGCGCGGCAACCACTTGCCGTCCGCGATTTCGTGGATTCTCACCGTTGGCTGGGAAACCGTCCTCACGGCGCTCGCCACCATGGCCACCGCCACCGTCTTCGAGCGGCTCGGATGGGGTGGCGGGACGACTACGAAACTCGTAGCGCTGGTCGTGGTCGCCGGGCTGACCGTGGTCAGCGGTGTGCTGGGCTTCGACCTGATCATGCGGCTGCAGACCGTCATCACCTGGGTCACCGGCCTCCTCACCATCGTCTACGTGGTGCTGGTGGCCGGGCACGTGCGCTGGCCGGCCGTCGCGGCGGTGCCGGCGGGCTCGGCGCAGGAGTTCATCGGCGCGCTGGTGTTCCTGATGACGGGCTTCGGGCTCGGCTGGGTCAACGCGGCCGCGGACTACTCGCGCTACCTGCCGCGGCGGGCGTCCGGGCGCGGGGTGGTCGGGTGGACGACGTTCGGCGCGTCCGTGGCACCGGTGGTGCTGCTGGTGTTCGGGCTGCTGCTGGCCGCGTCCTCACCGGAGCTGAACCAGGCCGTCGCGGCCGACCCGATCGGCGCGCTGACCACGATCCTGCCGGTGTGGTTCCTGGTGCCGTTCGCGATCGTCGCCGTGCTCGGGCTGGTCGGCGGCGCGGTGCTGGACATCTACTCGTCGGGCCTTTCGCTCCTGTCGGCCGGGCTGCGGATCCCGCGGTACGCCGCCGCGCTGGTCGACGGCGTGATCATGATCGGCGGGACCATCTACCTGGTCTTCTTCGGCGGCACGTTCCTCGGCCAGTTCCAGGGTTTCCTGACCACCCTCGGCGTGCCGGTGGCCGCGTGGTGCGGCGTGATGCTGGCCGACGTGCTGCTGCGCCGCCGCGACTACGCCGAGGCCGACCTGTTCGACCCGCGCGGCCGCTACGGCGACGTCCGCCTCGGCCCGATCACGCTGATCGTCGTCGCGACGGCGCTGGGCTGGGGCCTGGTGACCAACGCGTCGGCGAGCTGGCTGCACTGGCAGGGCTACCTGCTGGAGCCGTTCGGCCTCGGCGGCTCGTGGGCGTTCGCGAACCTCGGTGTGCTTGTCGCGCTGGTGCTCGGTTTTGTGGTGACGCTCGTGTTCTCCCGATCCCGGGTCCGGGCACAGGAGGAAGTCGGTTGAGTCTCGACTGGACGTGATCGGCGTGGAGAACATGCAGCCGGCGAATTGCCGGGCTTACGCAGGGGTCGACGACTTCCCCGTTACGCTTCCCCCGGGGAGAGGGGAAACATGGCTGCATGGGAAGCATCCGCCATTGCGCTGGTATCGGCTGTGGTCAAATCGGCTGCCAAGTTGTGGCTGGGGGACCGTCGCGTCGCGGCCGATGTTTCGGCGAGCGCGCTTGACATCCTGCAGAAGCAGGCGACCGGTCTCAATGAAAAGCGCAGGACGAGGCTACTTTTCGAGAACATCGAAGACCGCGTCGCGGCTCGAATGCTGCCGCTGCTGGAAGTCGAATTCCGCACGCTCGAGGAGAACGAGCAGCAGGCGGCCATCGACTGCGTCCGGAAAACGTTCGAACAGGCCAGGCTGACCCATGATGACCTCTTCGACGCCGACCTTGACGCGGGATTTCTATACCGACATCTGGTGCACACCTTTCCAGGGGCTCCGGACCGCGCGTTCCTGGCCGGCGCGGCAGAGGCGTTCTATCACAGGGTGCTCCGCGAGTGTTGCGCCTATGTCATCCAATTAACGAGCACGCTTCCCGGGTTGCAGAACGAAGCACTGCCCACCCTGCTTCGCCGGGAGACGGAGATCCTTTCCGCCGTCCAGAACGTCCTGACCACGCTGCCCGCGAGCCGATCACCAGAGGACTTCGCCGCGGACTACCGACGACAGGTTGTCACCACGCTCGACCGCATGGCGCTGTACGGCGCGGGCCTGACTCGCGCCACCCGGCTGTACCCCCTGTCGGTGGCCTATCTCAGCCTCAGCGTCACCGCGGATCCCACCACAAGCAGCGCACTGCGGTCCGCGGATCGCATTGAAGAGGTTCTGCCTCACTCGAACCGAATCCTGCTGCGCGGCGAGGCCGGGTCCGGCAAGACAACGCTGCTCCAGTGGATCGCCGTCGCCGCGGCTACTGGGCGTCTGGACGAAACGGACACTTGGGCAGGACTGACCCCGTTCCTGGTTCGGCTGCGGCGGTACGCCGAGGAGGACTTGCCATCACCAAAGAGGTTCCTGGACGTAGTCGGACGCCATATCGCCGACGAAATGCCCCCCGGCTGGGTAACCGAGCAACTGCGTAACGGTACGGCTGTCCTGCTCATCGACGGTATCGACGAGCTACCCGACAAACGCCGCGCCGACGTTCACGAATGGCTTCTTCAGCTGGTCACGACCTTCCCGCGGGCCCGCTACGTGATCACAACCCGTCCGGCAGCGGTGCCGGCCAATTGGCTAGGTTCGGAGGGCTTTCTCGAAGTATCGCTCCAACCGATGACGCCTGCGGACGTGCGGACCTTTGTGGTCCGATGGCACGACGCGATGCCTGCCGACCACGAAGCACTCGTCGACCTGGACGAGCGTCGGCACAGCTTCCTCACCACTCTCGGCAAGCGTTCGGCGCTTCGCCGCCTGGCGGAAAATCCCCTACTGTGCGCCCTGCTCTGTGCCCTGCATCATGAGAACGAGGGCCATTTACCCGAGAACAGGATGGAGCTCTACCAAGTAGCACTGAAGATGCTGCTGGACCGTCGTGATGCCGAGAGGAAAGTCAACGACGGAATCAAGCTCGCCTATCGGCAAAAGATGGCCCTACTGAGCCACATCGCCTACTGGCTCGTCCGCAATGGACACAGCGACGCGGCCTACGCAGACGTGCTGAGGATCATCGACAACAAGCTGCACGCAATTGGCGAGGTAGTCGAAGGAACCCGGGCGGTCTACCGGTACTTGCTCGACCGCGGTGGCGTGCTTCGCGAACCAGTACCCGGCCGGGTCGACTTCCTGCACCGGACGTTCCAGGAATACCTGGCGGCCGCCGCCGCGATGGCCGAAGACGATACCGGGGTGCTCGTTGACAAGGCCCATCTGGACGACTGGCGTGAGGTCGTTCTCCTCGCCGTCGGCCACGCCAACAACGTGCAGCGCGAGCACTTGCTTTCCGCCTTGTTGACCAGGGAAGCCGACCCCCAGACCCGAACCAAACTGGACCTGCTCACCGTCGCCTGCCTGGAAACCTCACCCGAGCTGAGCAAAGATGTCCGCGCGGAGATCCAGCGCCGAATGGGCGCGCTCCTTCCGCCTCAGGACTTCGCTGCTGTCACCTACCTGGTGTCGGCCGGCGAGTACGTCACCGAACTGCTCACCAACATCGCCCCGACATCGACGAAGAGTGCCTGTGCCGTCGTCAGGACGGCTTCGCTGATCGGCGGCCCCAGCGCACTCGAAGTGCTATCGCAGCTGGGCACCAGTTGCGATACCCAAGTCGTGGACGAACTCGTCAAGGCGTGGCAACGGTTCGACTGGGAGCAGTACGCCCGCCAAGTGCTTGCCCGTTCCCCGCTGGTGGACGGGCACCTCAACATCACCAGTCCCGACCAGGTGACCGGGCTGGAGCACCTCGAGCACCTGTCCTCACTCAGCTGTCGCTTCGAACACGAGCGCAGCTACGGCCGGCTGGATTTCGTCCCGCGCCTGCACCGATTGCGGCATCTGTATGTAAGGGACAACGGTGGCTACGACCTCACCTCACTGGCCGGGACGACGGTGACCCACTTGACGATCACCGGGATCGTGCCGCCCGATCGCCTCGATCTCTCACCGCTGGCGTCAGTCGACTGGCTCCGCTCATTGCGTGCCGCAGGCCCCACCTCCGGCTGGGCCGAGCTGGCGACACTGCCGTGGCTCAACTCGTTGGCCCTGAACTGGGTACTTCGGCGCGATCGACTCGTGGCGCTGTCCGGCTTGCCTGACCTCCAGGAGCTGGAGCTGGGCCACGTGCACGACCTTGTCAACCTCGCGCCGCTGTTCTTCCTCAACCGGCCGCGGACGCTCACACTGCGCAATTGCGACCGACTGCGAGATATTCGCGGGCTGTCTCACTGGTCTGGCACGTTGCGAACACTTTCTCTTGTGTCCTGTCCGAAGGCCGACCTGAATGGGTTGGCCAGCTTGCACAGTCTGAAGCAGCTAGAGGTGTCAGGAAACCCCGTCGCCGACCTCGAATGGGCCAAAGGGTTGGACAGCCTCGATTCCCTGGCCCTGCGTGAAGTCGAGTCGCTGCCCTCACTGGAGCCACTGAGGTTCCTGCGGCACCTGCGTGCGTTGGATCTTCGCGGGAGCGGTCAGGTCTACCTGGGCAAACTCGCCGAACGAGCTGACATCGTTGTGCACGTGGACAACTGGCAGAAGGTGATCGGTGTGAGCACGACCACTGCACCGCCGCGGGTCATCCGTCACTAATCGATCCTGCTCACTGCCGCACGCACGGTGTCGGCCAGCAAGCGGGTGCAGCCGGGGGCACCGGGGTTCAGCAGCAGGTCCGTGCCCTCGCGGGCGGACAGCAGCGGGACCAGGTCCGCGGCCGACGCGGGGAGCCAGCCGGCGGCCCGGACGCGGGTGCGGTGGGCCGGCGCAGTCGTCACGAGCAGGCACGGCACGTTGTCGGGCGACGGGGCGATGAGCGGCTCCTGGTCGACGTCCAAGGCGACCGAGAACGCCGACTCGCGCAGCACCGCGGCGACCTGGTCGAAGTCCGCTTCCTCACGCGCGGCCAGGCGCAACGCGGCGTCCAGCGGGTCGGTCGGCGAGCCCGGGCCCGACGGCTCGTAGGCGGGGTTCGCCTCGAACCGGCCGACGGAACCGTCCTCCCGGGCCAGCCAGCCGCCGACCACAGCCGTCAACGGCGGGGTCGCCACCGCCGCGCCGTCCCTGGGGGAACCCGAGGCCGACGCCGGGCTCGCGGCCGATACCGAGCCCGTGGCCGGACCCGAGTCCGTCGCCGATGCCGAGCGCGTGGCCGGACCCGAGCCCGCAGCCGGACCCAAGTCCGAACGCGCGGCCGAGCCAGAGCCCGAGTCCGAGTCCGCGCCAAGACCCGAACCCGCACCAAAACCCGCGGAAACCTGCCACACCGGGTCGACGAGCAGTACCCACTGGTCATCGGTCATCGCCGGCGCCTCCTCCGGGTAGTTTCGCGAGCTGGGCCGCCTGTTGAGCCGAAGCGGTCTTCTCCTGCTCTTGGTAGCGTCGCACGGCTGCGGCGATGCGCCACCGGTAGAGCCACGCGAGGTTCGTGACGCGGAAGCGCCGCATCAGCCAGAGCGTCTCGCGAGTCCGCTCCACGCGCTGTTCGAGCGTGCCCTTCTCGCCGACTTCGTCGCCGCGCCAACCGTTCAGGGCGCCGCGCACCGCTTCGCGCACCACATCCGGCGAGAGCGAGCCCGGCGCCAGCTTGCGGATGGCCGTGGCGAGGTCCCGCGCGTAACGCTCGGCGTCGGGGCGGCCGAGAATCCCGCGGAAGTGACCGAGCAGCAACGAACGTCCGCCCGGCGCGGACAGCGCGGCGTCGAGGGCGCCGTGCCGGTCGAGCACCTCGACGGCGTCAGCGGCCTGGCCGACGTCGGTGCCACCCGCGACCTCGGCGGCCACGTCCAGCAGCGCGCCGACGGCGGCCGGGTTGTCCTTGCCGAGCAACGTGTCGGTCACGCCGTGCAGCTGCAGCAGCGTGTACTCCTCCGCCACGCCCACAGCCACCGCGGTCTCGGCGGGCGACAGCGTGGCCGGGGACGGCGTGAGCGGCAACGAAATCGTGGCCACGGCGTCATCACCCGGCGAAACGGTCACCAGTTCGGCGGCCGCCGTCACCCCGGCGGGCGACAGCGCGGCGAGATCGGCCTGGATCCGCGCCACGAGCCGGTCGCGCACCTCGGCCGTGCCGCTCACGGCGACGCACGGCGCGGGCAGGCCGTCCGCCATTCGCTCCACAGTGGACTCCGCGACCCACCGCGCGACGGTCGCTTCGGCTCGCTCGTCGGTGAGCGGCAACGGCGCGGGCGGCCGCTCGTCGAGGTCCCGCAGCCGGCCGGGCTCGGCGTGCAGCCGCACCGGGCGGTACACCGCGCCCTCGTGCCAGACCGCCTTGCCAGTCACGGTGAACCGCTCGCGCGCGGCCTCGGGCAGCTCCACCGGCGACCAGCGGCCGGTGGCCGGGTCCAGGCGGCGGTCGATGACGTAACGCGTGCCGCTGGTGATGGTCTTCGACGTCGTCGCCAGCTCCAGCGCCGCGCTCCAGACCAGGTCGGGACGCTCGTGGCGGGCCACGTCGGCGGCCACCGCGGTCAGGTCGAGCGCCGGGACGGCGGAACGGCGCAGCTTGCCGAGCACCCCGCTCAGCAGCTTGACCGTGGCGGCGCGGTCCTCGAGCGGCACCGGACCGGACGGCAGCGGCGGCCGGTACCACCAATCCAGCTCCGCGGCGTGCGACAGCTCCGCCAGCACCCGCTTGTCCTCGGCGGTCGACGGGTGATCGCCGGACACCAGGTACGAAACGCTGGGGAGCTCGTCCAACGACTCGGGGGCAAGGGAATCGGTGCCGAGGTGCTGGGGCAGGTCGAAACCGTTGGCGCGCAACTGCTCGGTGAAGTCGTGTACGAGCGCCATGTCTTCGCTCTCGACCCGCGGGAGAGCATCGAACACAAAGGACTGCTGGCCGGCCAGAGCGTCGGTGTAGTGCACGCCGATGGTGCGCCCGTCGTGCTGCCACGGGCGGGCCACCGCGTCGGCAGGCTCGCTGAGGCCGGGGAAAGCGGTCGGCTCGGGCGTGGCCGCACGCGGGCGGCCGAGGTCGACCTCAACCGCCGTGCCGTGCTCCGGCCGGAACGAAACGGTCACCCCAGCCACAGCGCCCTCGCTCGCGCGGATCTTCACCGGCACCCGCGCGAGCAGGTCACGGCGGGACTCGCCGAACTCCCGGCCGAGGTGCCCGGCCAGCTCCTTCGCGGCCTCCGTGGCCCGGGCGCGGGCGTCGGGCCCGGTGCCGGTCACGTGGATCGGGGTCAGCGGCTCGCCCCGGTCGTCGGCCTCGACGAGCGCGCGGGCCAGCCGCTCGGCGGCGACCTCAAGCGGAGTGTCCACATCGGACACCAGCACGGCGCCCGGCTCGCGCATCGTCGCGACGCGCTGAACCTCGCCGAGGTTGCGGTGCACGCGGCTGGGGTCGACGTCCAGCAGGGCACGCGCGGCGGGCGGCAGCGGCACGTCGTGGACTTCGCCGGTGTAGCTGCGCTGGTCGGTGACCGTGCGCACGAGCGGCGCCAGCTCCGGGTCCGCGGCCAGGTAGGACAGCGCCGCGTGCCAGACGAGGCCCGGTTCCGGATGCCGGTTCACGGCGGACTCGACCGCGGTCAGGTGCAGGTCACCCTCGCGGTTGTACAGCCCGCGCACCAACGTCTGCACCACGCGCTTGGTCAGCTCCAGCGTCTCGCCGCGGTCCGGCGACGGCGGCGCGGACTCGCCCGCGGGCGGCGGCTTGAGCCAGCTGGCATCGCTGTTCATCCGGATCTCGGACATGCCCGGCAGGTGCTGCGCGGACGGCAGCCCGATCCGCCGCGCGGTGCGCGAGAGCGCCTCCGGCCCGGTGCGGTGCATGATCGAGTTCCGGTGCACCCGGCCGAGCGGGGTGGCGAAGAACTCCTGCCCGAGCGCGTTGACCGCGGCGGGCATCAGGTTCTTCTGCGTCCGGCCGTAGTTGTCGCGCTGCTGGTCGAGGTAGGCGCGGGCGAACGGGTGCCCCTGGGACATGGTGAACGCCGAGTTCGCGATGTTGCTCCCGACGCGGTGCGTGGCGTAACCCTCGTCGGACTGGGCGGCCAGGATCACGTCGTTGAGGTTGTGCACCACGTTGTCGCCGTCGGTGTACAGGCCGCCGAAGCGGTGCATCAGCTCCATGCGCAGGATGTCGCTCGCCGCGGCGTAACCCGGGCCGGCCTGCTTGACCGCCTCGGAGTTGTAGAACTCCTGCAGCAGCATCGGGTTCTCGCTGGTGAACACCTCGTTGACGTTGACCAGCTGGATCCCGTGCTCCTGGGCCCAGCCCACGAAGTCGCGCACGTCGGCCAGCGGGTCCGGGCCGTCGGCGGGCGGCTCCGTGGTGAAGGCCAGGTCGGTCTGCCACCGCGGGACGTCCGTCCACAGCACCGGCACGATGCTGCCGTTCAGCCGGTCGGCCGCGCCGCCGAAGTTCTGCCGGAACGTGTGCATGGTGCCCGCGTCGCGCAGCGGGCCGCCGAGCCAGATGGCGTGCATCAGCAACGGTGTCGCGGTGACCTTCGCGAGCGGCTCGACGTCACCGGGCGCCCACGCGGACAGCTTCCCGTCCTCGCGTTCGGTCTCGATCGTCCACTCGCGATTGTCGGCCAGGTTCGCCGGGTCGGTGTGCTCGGACCCGAGCTGGTAGCCCTTGGCCAGGTCGAGCACGTTCAGCAGCTCCAGGCCCTGGCCCGCGGTGAGGCCGCGATAGTCGTGGCCGCGCAGGAACTCCGGCGGCTCGGGCGCGCAGTACAGGCCGAACAGGTCCGGGCCCAGCAACGGCGCGTGCTCGGGCGCCGGCCCTCGGTCCGCAGCGGCCGTGCGCAGGTCCCGCACCAGCTCGTTCGCCGAGCTGTAGGCGCCGTCCTGGGTGAGCACGTGACCCGGCGCCAGCACGGACACCAGCTCGGTCAGGCGATGGTCGACGGCGGCGCGGAGCGTGTCGGGACGCTCGTGCACGACCGACGGGCCGCCCGCCTCCTCCAACGCCTGCCGGAAGTCGTGCGCGAGCTCGCCGGAAGCGTGGCGACGGGCCGCGACGGGCTGGACCAGCGTGACCGAACCCGGTTTCGCCGCAACGAATTCCGGCGAAGCCGTGACCAGGCGGGCGAGTGTCGGGCCGTCCACGAGCACCGCGCGTCGCTCGCCGTCCGGGCCGGTGACGAAGACCCTCACGCGGGTCTCGTCGCCGTCGCCGGTGACCAGGAAGGTGCGGCCGTCACCCAGCTCGGTGACCTGCGCCTTGGCTGCCTCGGCGGGTTCCAGGAACGTCAGCCCGCGGGCGGCGCCGGTGTGGTCGGTCAGCACGGTGGTGGTGACGGAACCGGGCGCGAACTCGAAGGGCTCGCCCTCGAACTCGCCGGTGAGCCGCGTGTGGTCCGGGCGCACCAGGTCGTCGAGCGACGGCCGGAGGTCGCCGACCGACCGCTCGTCCAGCAGCCGCGTGACGTCGGCCTTGAACCGGTCCGCGAAGTCGGCGGGCACCGTGACCGGCGGCAACGGCGCGCCGTCGAGGTGGTGCTCGACGAGGGTCTCGGCGTAGTGACGGGCGTCGGGGCTCGTCGTGGTGGTCTCGCGCGCCGGGCCGGTGCTCCACGCGGGGTTGAGCCGCGCCGGCCGGGACAGCTCGTGCTCGCCCCAGCTGCCCTTCCCCGTCACGGTCAGGAGTCCGCGCGCCATCGGCGGCAGCGGCGTGCGCGACCACTGTCCGGTCTCCGGGTCGCGCCGGGTGTCCACCACCGCATGCACGTCCACGTCCGGCCGTCCGGCCAGCCGGGTCAGCGCCGCCGACCAGACCACGTCCGGACGCTCGTGGCGGGCCACCAGGTCCTGCACGGAAGTGAGCCGCAGCTCGCCGGTGCGGGTGACCTCGTCCGCGAGCTGACTCTCCACAGTGGACGTCAGCGCCAGGGTGCCGTCGTGGTCGGACAACGGGATCGGCCCGTCGGGCAGCTCGGCGTGGTGTCCCTGCTCCAGCTCGTGCACGAGGCCGACGATGGCCTCGTCGCCGGGGCGGCCGCCGAAGGTCCGGAAGTGCCCGCCGTCGGTGACCGCGGTGAACCCGCCGGTCGCGCCCACGGCCCGGCCGAGCGTCGAGGTGTCGCGGCCGAACAGCGCGGGCTTGGTGGGCGCGTGCACGGTCGTCGGCCCGTCGAGTTCGTTCAGGGCGCGCTGGAAGTCGTGCGCGACGCCGCCGGGGCCGTCGGTCTGGCCGGTGCCGCAGGCGATAAGCGTGACCGACGACTTGGGCCCAGCCTGCCCGAACGGCCCGGAGTTCGCCACGATCCGCGCGAACGCGGCCCCGTCCACCCGTACGGTCCGGCCACCGAGCAGCGTCAGCTTCACCGACTGCGGACGGCCGTGCGCGAACACGAAGAACGTGTCCCCGGAGTCCTTGCCGCCCCACGGCGCCGCCGACTGCTCGGCCCACTCGCCGAAACGACGGCCGTTGAGGTCCGGGGTGGTCCCGTTGTCACGCGCGTCCCGCAGCACCGGGTCGAACCGGTCCGGCGTCACGCCCTCGTCGAGGGTGCTGACCGTGCCGGAGTTGTCCGCCACCCAGTCGTGCTCCACACCCGAGGTCTGCTCCGATGCGGGCAGGAACGAGACCGCGACGACCTTGCCCGAACGGTCGGTGACCTGGTGCTGCTCGATCTCGGAGACGTCGAAGTCGTACGGGCGGCCGGAGCCGGCGTCCCAGCCGGAGATCGTGGCGGGCCCGGTGTCGCGTGCCTCGACGGTGCCGTCACGGTGCGATTCGGTCGACGGTCCCGCGGTGGTGGTGCTGGGCTGCGGCACCGGCTTCCGTGGGATCACCTGCGTTGTCGGCTGCGGCACGGGCTTCCGCGGGATCACGTGCGTCGTCGGCTGCGGCACCGGCTTGCGCCGGATCACCTGCGGCTGGACGTTCGTCGCCGGCGTCCGCACCGCATTCGGGTCCAAAGTAGACACGAACCGCGGACGCGGCCACAGGTGCGTGTCGAGCCGCCAGTCGACCTCCTGCTTGGCGTCCCACCACTTCCGGCGCGCCTCGTCGGCCTTCTCCCGGGCCTGCCGGACATCCTCGAGCGAGCTGTCTCGCCGGGCGGTGTGGTCGGAGTTGTCGTTGCGGTAGTCGTCGAGCACACCGGCCAGCCGCGCGGCGCGGTCCTGCGCCTCCTGCCGCTGCCGGACGAGCGCGGGCTGCCCGCCGCGGATGTCCTGGATCCGCTGCTCGGCCCGGGTGACCTGGTCCAGCAGGGCCTGGCGCTCGGGCGAACCCTCGTCGGTCGCAGCGGCCATCGTCAGCGCCTGGGCGGCGACGTCCTGTTGCCGGGTGATCTCGGTGTTGCCGTCCCGCAGGGTCCGGCCCGCGTCCCGGGCGTCGTTCTCGGCGTCGGTGAGCGCCTGGCGCAGATCGCGCACCGGGTCGGCGGCCACGGTGACCTGCAGGTCGCCGGCGCCCTTGGCCAGCGTCTTCACGTTGTCGCGCTGGTCGAGCCACCGGTCGTCGGCCTCGCGCTGGGCCGTCTCGACGGCCTCCTCCGCGGTGCGCCATTCGGTGGCCGCGTCCTTCACCGCGTCCTGCGCCTTGGTCAGCGAATCCGGCAGCGCCTCGCCCAGCAGCTTTTCGAGGTCCGCGTCCGACATCCGCACGAGCGTCGAGGCCGGCACCCGCACCTCGACCGCGCCGGTCCGGCCGTTGCCGAGGTCGGCGACCACGCGGTACTCGACGTCGAACCCGACGAGCCCGGTGCGCCCCTTCGGCTTGTCGACCACGGAGCGCTGGCCGCCGGCCGTGCTCGACGTCGGGTCGGAGACGCCGACCGGGGAACGGCCGTCGACGCCGCCCCACGAGTGCGCGTTCTTGTCCGGGTCGGTGAGGCCGCCGTTGCCGAGGTTGTACTGGTTCTCGCCGCTGACCGTCTGCTTGGCCTCGCCGGTGAACGTAGTGGTGGCCTGGTCGGAGCGCTCCAGCTTGACCGAGTCGCTCAGCCCGGTGAGGTCCGGGTTGACCAGCCGCGCGTACACCTTCACGCCGCCGTGGCCGTTCTTGAAGATCGCGGCCTCGTGCAGCTCCGGCGCCTCCAGCGGCCGGTCGACCATGCCGGGCAGGTTGGCCTGCAGCATCTCGTTGGTCACCGAGGAGACGAGGGTGTTGTTCGCGCCGGTGCCCGGGCCGGTCAGGCCGTCACCCGCGCCCGCGAGCCGCAGCGCGCGAACGGCGCCGGCGCGCACGGCGGCCGCCCCGCGCAGACCTTCGACGAGCGCGGAACGCGGCAGCGTGCCCGTGCCCTGCTGCTGCCACTCGGTGAGCCGCTCCAGGGTGGCGTCGGCGGCCGTCAGCTCGGTGGTGCGCGGGGCGTACGCGGTCCGCGCGGGCTGGTTCTGGGCGCTGATCTTCTGGTCGTCGGCCGAAGAACGCACGGTCAGCCGCGTGTCCTGGTGGGCGATCGGGTACGTCCGCCCGCCGCGCTGCACCACCAGCTCGAACCGCACCTGGTGCCGGTGACGCACGGCCGGGCCGCTCGCCGACGCGGTCTGCGCCGTGGTCGTGGTGTCCGTGGAGACCGTCTGGTCGCTCTTGGACTTCGTGCCGGAGATCGCGGCGTACGCGCCGTCGTAACCGCTGGTCTTCGACGGGTTGCTCTGGAACAGGCCGCGCCCGGCGCCGCGGAACTGGCCGCCGTACGACGAGCCGTGCCCGGCGTTCTCCTTGGCGGTCCCGGTCGAGTTGACGACGTGGTCGACCTCGCCGCCGTCATGCACCACGTCGAGGAACTCGCTGTCGGTGACCGTGCCCTTGAGCAGCACCTGGTAGCTGTCGGTGGAGAGGATCCCCGCGTCGTGCAGGACCAGCGGCACACCACCGTCGAGCGCACTGTCCACAAGGGACGTGACGCTCTCCGGCGAGGCGACGTCGAGCATCCGCTGCAGGTTGTTCATCGAGTCGTCGAGCACCGACTTCGGCAGCAGCTTGTCCCCGGTCCGGCCCAGTTGCGCGCGGGCGTCGCGGACGAGCTGCGAGAGGTCCGGCGCGTTCTCGACCACCGCCGCGCCGAGCGAGCTGGACTGCGCGCCGACCAGCGCCGGGCTGGTCAGCTCGCCGGGCGGGGCCGTGCGCGGCTCCAGCGCCGGCAGCAGGCCCTGCTCACGGGCCTGGTCCTCGGTCATCCGCACGAACACCGCGCCGGGCAGCTTGACGTCGGCGCCGGAGCGCGAGGTCGAGCCGTTGACCAGGGACTCCTGGCGGCTCTCGGCGACCAGCCGCACGTCGGCGTCGTACTGCACCAGCACCGTGCGGCTCTTCGACGGCGCGCGGTTGACGTGGTCGACGCTCGCGCTCAGCTCCTTCGAGCTGCCCGAGGTGCGGACCCACGGGCTCCACTTGAGCGAGCCGTAGAGCTGGCCCTGGCCGTGGGTGTCGCTGCCGTCCGGCCGGATCGTGAGGCCGAGCTGCGCGTTCGCCTCGATGGACTGCTTGTGCGACTTCTCGTAACCCGCCTTGCCACCACCCGCGTACGTGGTGTCGCTGCCGCCCGCGTCGGACGTGACGACCAGCTTCGGGTTGCTCAGCGACATCCCCATGCCGAGGCCGCCGACGCGGTCGGCCACCCGGCGCTCGTACCGGAATCCGCCGGACTGCGCGCCCTGGCTCAGGAACCGCGGCAGTCCACTTCGGAACGTCTCGGGCGAGAACATCCGGTCCACGCGCTTGCGGGCCTCGCCGCCGGGCAGCCCGAGCACCGCGTCGCCGCCGGCCGCGCGCTGCAGCTGCCGCAACGCCTCGTCGCGCAGCACCTCGGTGTTGGCGACGGCCTCCACGTGCAGGAACTTCGGCGGGTTCGGCTGCCGCGAGCCCGCCAGGTCGTCGATGCGCGGCGTCTCGGACGGGGTGAGCGCGATGGTGCCCGACTTGCCGGGCGCGAACTCCGCGGGGTCCTTCTTCAGCGCCGAGCCGTCGTTGACCCACAGGTCGACCTTGCCGGAGATCCTCGGCAGCGAGACCCCGCCGTTGTCGCCGGTTTTGGCCACTGTGGACACCGTCGGCGTGACGCGGAACGGCGAGCCCGGCGTCAGCCGCTTCACCCACGGGCGGTTGCGGGTGTAGCTGGTGACCTCGACCTCGAACTCGACGTCGTGCTTGAAGACCTGCGAGTCGGGACTGCCGCCCGCGGACGTGGTGGTCGTGACGGTCGGGCCGCCGGTGTTCTTCCAGGTGGTGGTGTCGGAGTACTGCACCGGCGTGACCGTCGGGCTGACGCCCAGCGACGTGACGGCGGTGGCGGCGGGGATGATCACGCGGCCTTCGAGGCCCGCGGACCAGCCCTTTTCCGTGGTCGTGGCGCTGTTCAGCGACGGGCTGGTGGCGATCGAGCCCTTGACCGAGCGACCGGTGGCCTGGCCGAGGTGCTCCCCCGGCCCGATCTTGGCCTTCACCGTCACGTTGATGTACTCGTCGGTGAACAGCCCGCGGCGCTTCAGCTGCACCGAAACACCCGGGCCGAGCAGACTGTCCATCTTGGACCGAAGCGCGCCCGGGGAGAACGCCGAGGTGAGCTTGCGCAGGTTCGCGAGCCGCTCCGCGACGTCACGAGTGGAGCCCTTGGTGTCGCTCTGGAACTTGTCCCAGCGCGGCAGGAACTTCGCGAACCCGGGCCGGTCGCGCAGCGCGTTCTCGATCTGCGGCTGCACCTTCGCGGCCGGGGTGAACGAACCGGGGCGCACCTGGCCCGCCGCGACGGCCGAGGCGAGGTACGGCGGCTCGTGGCGTTTGCCGACGTCGGTGAACTTGTCCCGGGTGCCGTCCGGCACCGGCAGGCCCTGCGCCTTGGCCTCGGGCAGCCCCATCCGGACGTAGGCGGTGGCCTCGACGGTCGCCTTCTCGCCGCTCGCAGTGGTGACCTCGACGTCGACCTTGACCTTGTACAGGCCGACGTCACCCTTCGCGTTGACCGTGGACTTGGCCGTGACGCTGGTCCCGCTCGTCGAGGTCTGGGTGACCTTCGCCGAAGCGCTGCCGGCCACGCCGCCGACCCCGCCGACGGCGCCGGGGATGTAGGCGCCGCCGCCGAAGATGCCGTTCACGTCCAGCCCGGACTTCGAGGCCGCCGCGGTGCTGCCACCGTTCACCGAGGAGTCGTTGAACCGCAGCTCGGAGTCGCCCGGCACCACGCCGACCAGCTCGACGTCCTTCGGCCGCGCCTGCAGCTGGACGGCGTCGCGGTGGCTGCCGTGCGGGCTCAGCAGGTCGTTCGACACCACCGGGCCGCCCTGCAGCGCCGTGCCGAGCACCCCGCGGACGCCGCCGCGGCTGACGAAGTCCTGCAGCGCGCCCCGGCCGGGCGCGCCGAACTTCGTGACCGACGGGTGCAGCAGCCCACTGACCTGGTTGAACAGGCTCTGCTCGTCGAAGATCACGGCCTCGGGGGTGAGGAACTCGATCTGCTCGGACCAGTCGTTCTTCGGCGGAGTGGGCGGCCCCTGCGTCTCGTGCGGCTTCAGGTTGGCCAAGTCCTGCGACAGCAGCAACGAAACCTGACCATCCACTGTGGACCCAGTGTGGCCGCCGTTCTGATCGGAGACGGTGATCGTGTACTTGACTCCGACGTCGGCGCGGTCGACGTCGCCGGCCGAGCGGATCACCCGCTGCTCGGTGCCGGTGACGGTGGACGTGTGCTCCACCGACGGCGACGCGAGCTGCGCGGTGGCCCCGACCGAAGCGTAGGGACCGGCCGGGAAGAGCCCGAAGTACGACGTGCCGACCGTGCCCGTGGTCGTGTCGGTCTGCGGCTGGGCGTGCGTGACCTGGTTCTGGTCGTTGACGTCGGCGATGGTCGGGTGCGGCTGCTTCGTCACCTGGTCGGCGCCGACGGCGGAAAGGTCCGGCTCCGCCTTGACGTGCACCTCGTACCACTTCTCGCCGACCCGCACCATGGACTTGCGGCCCTGGCCGAGGAACGACTCGAAGCCGGGGCCGTCGAGCGTGCCGGTGATGGCGTCGATCCCCACCGGCTTCGGCGGATTGGTGCGGCCGGGGTCGGCGTTCCGGATCAGGCGTTCGATGGCGGTGCCGACGTCCTTGGCGCCCCGCACGTCCACCGGCACCAGCGCGCCGAGGGCCTGGCCGTCCCTCGCGTACTCGGGGAGGCGGTCGCGTAACGCGCGGTCGTCGGGCTCGTTCTGCTGATCGTCGTCAGTGTGGCTGTCGTTGTCGTCGACGAGCACGCTGTCGGGCTTTTTCCAGCCAGCGATCAGCTGGTCGAAGAACTCGGCACGGTGCGGCGCCTCCGCGCGCAGCTTGTCCGGGTCGAGGAAGTAGTACTTGGCCGTCTCGGCCATGTCCTCGTTGACGTTGGTCGCGCCGTACTTCGTGATCGGCCGCTCGCCGGTGAACGACGGGAAGCCGTCACGGTCCCAGTAGCCGCTGTGCTCGTTGAAGTCGGTCTGCCGGTCCTTCAGAGCCTGGTAGATGCGCTCGGCGCGAGGGCCGGAAAGCTCGTTGTCCTGCCGCGCGAACACATCCGGGTGCTGCTGCGCCAGCTGGGCGACGAACTCGGCGCGCCGCGGCGCCTTCCGCTCCAGGCCGGGCCGGTCGAGCAGGTGCGACTTGAGCGCGGCCTTGAAGTCGGCCTGGTCGGTGCGGGCCTTCGAGTCGCTCGGCGGCTCGGCGTCGGGGCCGCGGTTCGGGGACCCGTCCTCGTTCCACGAGCCGACGTGCTTGCCGTAGTCGTCGAGCGCGTACTTGAGCAGGCCGTGGGACAGCTCGTGGGCGACGGTGCCCTCGAGGCCGCGCCGTCCGCCGCCGAACTCCCGGCTGAGCGTCGCGGGCGCGTAGAGGTTGACCGTCTGGTGCGAAGCGATGTACTCGCCGCCCATGCCGTAGGCCAGTTCACCCCGCTCCAGCCCGAAGTTGACCGCGCCGATGTGGCGCACCTCCTGGTCGACGCCGGCGCGGCTGGAGTTCGCCCGCTGCTCACCGATGATCGGCGAATAGTGGGACAGCGCGTCGTCGATCGCACCGTTCTCGTCGTCGGTGAAGTCCCGCTTGCGCACCCGCGCGAGCGCGGACGGCTTCGCGTTGGGATTGCTCTCCTTGACCGCCTGCACGCCCCGGTCCGAGTCGTGGCTGATTCCCGTCTTCGGGTCGCCGTCGTCGTTCACGTAGACAACGCGCTCCTGCTCCTCCTTCGCCACGTCCTGGTCGAAGCGGTCCCGCAGGTCACGGTACTTCTGTTCGTACGACTGCTTGGTGCCCTTGCCCTTGTTGTCGTCGAGGTAGGCGAACCGGTGGCCGTCGTCGGTCGTGACGAGCTTGCCGTCGGGGCCGGTCCGCAGGCCCGAAAGCGCCGGCTTTCCGAACGAGCGGACGTCACCGTGCTGCTCGTGCACGAAGTGGCTGTCGGAGAAGTACGAGGAGAAGTCCGCCTGGTAGTACTCGTGGAACTCGTTGAACAGGTTGCGGACGTCGACCGCCGTCGGGGTGCCGCCGCGGGGGCTGCCGACCTGGTGGGCGAGGCCCTTGACGAACGCGTGCACACCCTCGACGTCGAGGCCCTTGCCGGGACGGAAGTAGAAGCCGAACGGGTCGGCGTCCACCATGGCGCGCGCGATGCGGAAGTCGCGGCTGTTGTCCCACAGGCCTTCGTGCCGGTTCATCTGGTCGACGGCGCCACGGTGCTCCGGCTCCTGGTCGTGCCGCCCCTGCCCGTCGCCGAACTGGTTCTTGGAGTTCACCTTCTCCATGTCGTGGAACAGGATCGCCTTCGCGAGCGCGTCCCTGGAGACGAAGCGGCCGTTGTCGTTCTGGCCCTGGGTGAGGCGCAGGTACTGGTTGAGGACCATCTGCGCGTGCTCGCCGAAGGTGTTCGGGTTGGCCGTGTCGCCGGCGCGGTACCGCGGGTTCTTCGGGTCGGCCTTGACGACCTCGTCGAACTTCCGGCGCAGTGAATCGTGCTGGTCTGGAGTGGCGCGGTCTGGGGTGGCGCGGTCGGCCTCGCGGACCAGCTGGTCGAGGATCGTCTTGGCGGACCGCTCGTCCGGCCGTGCCAGCTGGTCGCCGATCGTGGTGTTGAGTGCCTGGCCGATCTGCTGGTGCCGTTCGAAAACCCCGGCCGGGTGCTGCCGGGTGTGGCCCTGGACGGCGTCCGCGCCCCAGCGTCCGTACTCGTTCTCGAAGGTCTTCGACTCGACCTTCAAGCCCGACGGGTCGAGCTGGTTCTCCCGGGTGTTGAAGTCGGCCTTCACCCGCCGCTCGTCCGTCGCGATGGCGGCGCCGATCTCCGCCTGGGTGGCGTAGTCGGGCACCTTGTTCATGAACGCGTCGGCCTGCGCGTGCGTGACGGGGGTGAAGGTGATCCGGTCGACCGTGTGGGGGTCGTTGATCACCTGGGCGGCCGCGTCGCCGAGGCGGGTGCGCTCGTTCCCCTGGACGAACTTGAGCACCGGGTCTTCGTTCAGGCTCGTGCGCACCCGGTCGGCGCCGCCCTGCAGCGCGTTCCGGAAGGTGTCCTTCAGCTGGTCGGGGCTGGCGTCGACGAAGTTCTGCTTCGCCACGTCCGACACCGCCGAGGGCACCACGTGGTCGGAAAGGCGCTGCTTGACCGTGTCCCGGTCGAGGCCGAGGCCGGTGTTGTGGACCAGTGTCTCGATGTTGCCGTCGGCCTTGAGGTGCTTGGAGACCGCGCCGCCGATGACGTCGACCCGGGGGCCGGTGAAGTAGCCCCGCTTCGACCCGGTGGTCTTCTGGAAGCCTTTCTCGACCTCGGGGCTGAACTTCCCGTCCGTGAGGGCGAACTGGCTCTTCACCGCGTCCTGGACGATCGTGCTGAGCCCGGCGCGGAAGTCCTGCGTGCCGTGCGTCGCGCCGATGGCGTTGACAGCGTTGTTCACCATCTGCTCGGCGGACCGCTTCGCCACCTCGTCCACAAAGGACGGGTCGTTCATCACGTCCCGCAGCCCCTCGACCGTGTCGATCCGGGCGGTGGGCGGGACGAAGCCGTCGGGCCCCATGGCCCGCTCGCGGACGAGGTTGGTCACCGCGGTGGTCAGTGCGTTGTTGAGGTTCTTCGCCTCGATGAGGACGTGGTCCCGGACCGCCCCGCCGTCCAGCGGCACGGTGTGCGGCCCGGCATCGACGGCCGTGCTCAGCGCGTGGCCGATGCCGTCGGTGAGCTGCCCGACCACCTGGCCGGACGGGCCGTGGGTGTTGAGGAAGACGTTCAGGTCCTGCTGCCGCTGCTCCTGCGAATCGCTCGCCGGCCGGCTGGTCACGTCCGGGATCGAGTCGTTGCGCGGGGTGAAGTACGCCTCCGGCGAACCCTTCCACGTGTGGTAGTGGTCGCCCAGGGTCTTCGCCAGCGTGCGCAACTCGGCGGGGTCGTTGCGGAAGTACTTGTTCTCCTTGCTCCAGCTGAACCAGGGGTCGTTCTCGCGGCCGAGCCCGGCCGAGTCGAAGCCGGGGTTCAGGCCGAGGCGGACGTAGAGGTCGGAGATGTCCTCGCGGCGTCCGGCCAGGTCAGGGAGCTTGTAGTCCTTGCCGCTCGGGGCGTAGGTGACGAGTGAGCCCTTGAGCGCGTTGTCGCGCATCTGCTCGAAGTGCTCGCCGCGCAGGCCGAACTGGTTGGTGTCGCCGGACTGGTCGACGTTCATCGCCAGCGTGTTGTCCTTGGACCGCGATTCGACCGTGGCCTCGCGGCTGACCTGGTTGAACGTCTTGAGCGGCACCAGGAACGAGCGCAGCACCGGCTGCATGTCGCCGCTGCGGTTCGTGTCGTGCTCGTACTTGGCGGCCCACTGCACCGCACGCATGGGCCGGCCGCCGCCGACCCAGAACGTCTGTCCACTGCGGCCCGCGAAGACGTCCACGGTGCCGTCGGCGTTCTGGTGCACGTCCTTGAAGTCCGACGAGTGCTCGGCCGGGTCGAGCACGGCGGTGTACATCCGGACGTAGTGCTCGCCTCGTACTGTTTCGACCTCGAACTCACCGCGGTGCACGACTTTGCGGTCGCCGTCGAGCACGGTGGAGCCGGGGTAGCTCATCCCCGGACGTCCGATGTGGACGTTCTCCTTCGTGCCGAGGTAGGTGTCTTTATTGTCTACTGTGGACCGTACAATGTGTACGGGGCGACCGGTCTCGGGCCCGTGGCTGGTCCAGCCGCCACCGGGGTCGAGCACGTGCACGCGTACACCGGCGGCGTGCGCTATCTGGTCGAGCTCGGTGAGGTGCTGGTTACTCTCCAGCTGCGACGTGATGCGGGCGTGCTCGCGGGGGGTGTTGTCCGGCAGGCTCTGGGCGACGGCCTGACGGAAGTTGTCGTGCGCCGTGTCCCCGCCGGCGATGACGGCGTCGAGCCCGTGGACGCCGAGGATCGTGTGCTGGTCCGGGTTGAAGGCGTCCCGGCGGACGACGGTGCCGGGCTTGGCGTCGACGGTGCGGCTGCCGTTGACGGTGACGTGGGTTGGGCTGGGCGCTTCGGTGGGGTAGTGCAGGTTGGGCTTGGACGGGGGGTTGTGGCCTGGGGTCTGGTTGTGGTGCTGGTTTTCGTGCTGGTTTTCGTGCTGATTCTGGCTGTTGTGCTGGTTTTGGTGCTGGTCTTGGCTCTCGTGCTGGTTCGGGTTTTCATTGGCGCTGCTGTCGGTGTTCGGACTGTGGTTGCCGTTGTGGTCGGCGTTCGGGCCGTGGTCCGTGTGCGGTGCCGACGGTGTGGTCGCGGCCGGGTCGCCGAGGTGGTGGTCGCGGATGTTCGCGGTGTTCGAGACGTTCTCGAGCTGGCTCAGGTTGTGCGGCGTCAGCGAGGAGTCCGTCCACGCGTCCGGCCCCATCACCCCGGGGGTGTCCTGACGGTTGAACAGCAGCCGGTTGTCGCGATAACCCTCGCCCAGCCCGAGGAAGTGCATCACTTCGTGGGTGAGGCCAGTGCTGGCGTCGTGCACGTCCCAGTTGAGCTGGTTCGTGGCCGGCGTGTTCCCGTCCACAGTGGAATCGTGGATGTTCACCGGCACGCCGCGGGACGAGTCGGACTCCCAGCCGTCGTCGTCCGGGTGAATATCGTTGGTGGCGTTGGCATCCACCCGCACGTGCAGCTGGTCTCCGCCAGGGAGCCGGTAGTGCTGGTTCACCGTCGCGTCGAGGTGGCTCTGCAAGTCGGCGGCCAGCTGGTTACGCGCGTCGATCGACACCGAACCCGACTGCGAGGTCAGGTCCAGCGGAACGGTGAACTCACGCACCCAGTTTCCCGGCGACTCCTCGAAACGCCGCACGTCGTACCGCATCTGCGTGATCGCCCCACCGAGCTGACCACCACGCAGCCCCTCACGATTACCCGCGAACTGCTGCGAAATCGACTTCGCCGGATCGAACCGCTCCGACGAGAACCGAGTGGCGGGAGCGGAATCACGCTGGTGCGACCAGTCTTTCTCGCCGGGGAGATCCTTTGTGGACGTGCCCGGCTGAGGCTTGGCATCCGTGCCCGGGTTCGCGGCCGGCGCGGGCTTCGGCGGCGCGGACGACGTCTGGTTCGGCGCGTCGTTTTGGTCGTGGTTCTGGTCGTGGCCCTGGTTCTGGTCGTGGTTCTGGTTCGGCGTTGTGCTGGTGTTTGCCGTGTTGCGGGTGCCGATGCTCTCCTTGAGCGCGTCGTAGGCGCTGCCGTCCGGGTTCGGGTCGTGCTGGCGGTGCGGCCGGCCGTTGTCGAAGTCGGTGCGTGAGTCGGTCTTCGCCTGGAAGTTGTAGGAGCCGTACTCGGCCAGGTCGTCGAAGCGCTGGCCCTTGACCAGATCGCTGAATGCCTTGCCGTTCGGGCCGAGGGGGCCGTCGGAGTCCAGTGAGACCATCTGGAAGCGGTCGCGGAACTGGTCGCGCTGGGCGGCGCGGTCGGGGTGGAGCATGCGCTCGTAGGCCCAGCTGAGCGTCGACTGCGCGTCGCCGGTGATGCCCGCGATCGTACGGTTGAGGCGGTCGGTCTCGAGCTGCTGGTGCATGGCCAGCGCGTGGACCTCGAGCTTCGGCCCGGGCAGCCGATCGAGCCGTTGCTGCAGGTAGTGCTGCGCGGCGAGCAGCGACTTGGCGCTCTCGGTGTAGTCGATGACAACGATGTTCTTGTTACGCGGCAACCCGTTCAGGAATTCGGCGAAGTGCTCCCCGAGCATGTCCTGCTGGTCCTTGGTGAGCCCCGGGTCACCCTCGAACGCGGTGTTGAGCACCGATTCGCCGGTCGAGGGCCCCGGCCGGAACTTCGACAGCGGCACCGACACGGCGTCGTGCCCGTTCGACTGCAACGCGGCCAGCACCGGAGCCGGACTGCGGCCGAGCCCGACGTAGCTGAACCGGTCCGGCGGGTACTTGCCGGTGACCCAGTCCGCGAAGTCGTGGACGGCGCCGGTCCAGGCCTGGTGGTGCTCGATCTCGCGCGCGCCCGCATCGGTGGCGACGTCCTTGAGGAAGCCCCCGATATCGTTGACGTCGTACACCCGCACGGGGGCGCCGTCCCGTTTCGGGTAGATAAACTCGTGGACGTTCTCGGTGCGGAACGGCTTCAGCGCGTCCGTCTGCCCGTGATCGACCTGCCACTTCGCCGCGATCAACGGCGTCAACCCGACGGTCGACCCATCATCCTGCCTGATGAACGCCCGCTCCGACGGCGCGTAATCCCGCCGCGGCGGGGCCGCGTCACTCTGCGGACCGGTGGTGTCCCAATAGGACTTGAACCGCGAGTAGTCCCGCATCTCCTGGCGGTTGGCGGGGTCGAGCTTGCCGTAGGACTCGATCTGCTGGGCCGTCGTGCGCTGGTCGGGGTTCGGGTTTGGGGACGATTCGGGGTTCGGGTTTGGGTTGGGCGCGGTGTTCTGGTTTGGGTTGGGCTCGGTGTTCGAGTTCGTGTTCTGGTTTGTGCTCGGCGTCGCGGTCGGCTCGGTGTTCGGGTTCGGCGCGGGATTGGTGCCCCGCGGCCGGGGCGCGCTGGCCGGGGTGTGGAGATTCTTGGCGACGGGTGCATCGGTGGCGGTCTTGATGCCGGTGTTCTGATCGGTGCCAGTGTTCCGGTCAGTGCTGGTGTTGCTGCTGTTCTTGGTGGCTGGGTTCGGGCCGGTCTTCGCGTCGGGCCTGGCGCCGGTTTTGGTGTCCGGCTTGGTGTCCGGCTTGCTGTCCGGCTTGCTGTCGATGTTGGCTGCGGGCTTGCTGTCACTCTTCGGGTCAGTCTTGACGGCCGGGTTCTGAACAGGCGACGTCTTCGGGTCGGAACTCGGGTTCGGCCCGGCCTTGGCGTCCGGGTTCTGATCGATTTTCGAGTTCTGATTGGTGCTCGAGCTCGTGTTGCTGTTGGTGTTCGGCTTGTGGTCCGTCTGCGAGCCGTTGTCCTGATGTGGCTCCGGCTTGGCGTGACCGTCCGGGTTCAACGCGGGGCTGGGGTCGTGCGAAGTCGTGGGACCAGTCGTGGAGGTAGCCGGCTTCGGGTTGACCGACGGTGTCACGTCGGTCTTGGTGTCGACCTTGGTGTCGGTGTTCGTGTTGCTGTCGACCTTGGTGTCAGTGTTCGTGTTGGTCTCGACCTTGGTGTTGGTGCCGGTGTCGACTTTGCCACCGGTGTCACTGCTGGTGGACGGGTCCTGCTTCGGCGCGGTGTCGACCTTCGGTTCGGGGCTGGTCGAGGTGACCGTCTGCGGGGTGGGCGTCGGGTCGTGCCGGAGTGAACTCGGCACGTCGACACTGCTGCTGTGCTCTCCGACAGTCCCCGGCGATGTCACGTTGGGCCCGGACGTCGGTTTGACCCCACCAACACTGCCCGCCACAGCCGTCGGCACCGACTTGTTCCCGGACGGAGTCGTGCCACCGGCGGGCTCGGTCTTGGGACCGTTGGTTCCCGAGTTCTGCGTGGTGGTGTTGGGATTCGAGTTCGTGCCGGAGTTCGTGTTGGTGTTGGCCGTGCCGGTGCCGGTACTAGTGGTGCCGGTATTGGTGTTCCTGGGACCGGCATTCGTCAGGTTGCTGTTGGCGTTGCCAGGCCCGGTGTTGGTGGTCTCCGTGTTGCTGTTGCCGGTGTGGGTCGTGCTGGTGCCGGTGTTGGGATTGCCGGCGTTGGTCATGCCTGGGCCGGTGTTGGTGTTTCCCGGGTGGGTGCCGGAATTGATCGAGCCGGTGTTGGGGGTACCGGAGTTCTGGCTGGTGTTCGGCGTGGGACTGCCGTGAGTGGTCGTACCCGGAGTGGGGCCGGCATTGGCATTCGTGTTCGGAGTGGGGCCGGTGTGAGTGGTCGTGTCCGGCGCGGGACCTGTGTTGACAGCCGTACTTGGGGACGGGCTGGCATGGGTCGACGTGTTCGGGGAGGTGCTCGGTCCCGTCGGCTGATTGGTGACGGGGGAATCGGTGTGCTGACGACCGCCGAAACCGGGCAGGCCGCCGTCGCTGTGGTTCTGCCCGCCGGGTGTGGGCGAGGAGTTCCCGATCCCTGTTGAGGGAGATGGCGCCGGAGTCGAATGGGTCCCCGCCGACGGTGGCGGTGTAGCGGTGCTGGTGCCGACGTTCGCGGGTGGCGGAGTCGAAGTGTTCGTGTCGACGTTCGCAGGCGGAGGAGTCGACGTGGACGGACCAGCATTCGCGGGCGGCGGCGTTGATGTGGGTGTACCAGCGTTCGCGGGAGGCGGTGTTGACGCGGGTGTACCAGCGTTCGCTGGCGGCGGGGTGGAGGTGGTGCCGTTGTTAGCGGCGGGGGGTGGGGTGGACGTGGGTGTACCAGCGTCGGCGGGTGGCGGGACGGTGTTGCCCGTGTTGACGGAGCCGGCGGTCGGGCTGCCTGGCGTCGCTGGTGGGGGGACTGGGTTGCCTGTCGTGACGCTTCCGGCGTCGCCTGGAGTTGCCGGCGGCGGAGTGGAGGTGTTCGGGGTGCCGTTGCCGGTGGTGCTGGAGGTGCCTGAGCCGGACGTCGTGGAGCCGGTGTTCTGGGAGCTTGAGTTGGTGCCGGGATTGGTGGCGCCAGAATTTGTGCCACCGGTGTTCGTGCCACCGGTGTTCGTGCCAGTGGAGTTGGTGGCACCGGTGTTGGTGCCGCCGGTGGTGGTGTTCGTGCCACCAGTGTTCGTGCCAGTGGAGTTGGTGGCACCGCTGTTCGTGCCGCCGGTGCTGGCGCCGGTGTTTGAACCGCCGTTGTTCACGCCGCCAGTGTTCGTGCCATTGCTGTTCGTGCCGCCAGTGGTGCCGGGGTTCGGGCCACCGGTGGTTGAGGCGCCGTTGTTCGCGCCGTTGTTGGTCGTGTTGGTGTTTGTGCCGCCGCTGTTCGGGGAGTTGGGGGTGTTCGCGCCGGTGCCGGTGGGAGTGCCGGTCTGGTTGGTGCTGGTGTTCGGAGAGTGGTTGCCAGAGGAGTTGCCAGAGCTCGTGCCCGGCGAGCCGTTTCCGGAAGAACCCGTGCCCGGCGAGCCGTTACCGGGAGAACCCGTGCCCGTGCCGCCGTTGCCGGAAGAGCCCGCACCCGACGAGCCGTTGCCAGGAGAACTCGAGCCGGAAGACCCAGAAGAACCAGCACCCCCCGAAGCCGGTCCAGAAGTGCCGCCCGAACCACCCGTGTCCGTTGTAGACGGTCCATGGTCACCACCACCAGCAGGTGGCGGCGGGGCCTTGATATCCCCGACGTTCCCCTTGTTGAACCCCGTGTCCCCGACATCGTTGGGGCCCCCGCCCTTGCCCCCGCTGTCGCCGCCGTTCTTCATGCTGTCGGCCAGGGATTCGCCGGCGTGGTGGGCTCCGTGGGTGGCCGCGCCGCTCAGGCCGCCGTTCAGGGCCGACCAGCCCAGGCTGTCCAGGTCACCGCCGAAGGCGACGGCGCCGAGGCCGCCGACCACCACTTCCGTGGCGGCCTCGATGCCGGACTCGCCGAAGACGTTCTTCGAGAAGTTCGTGCCGAACTTGTTGTCGAACTTGCCAAGGCCCTTTCCGGCACCATGGGCGAAAGCGCCGCCCGCGCCGCCGAGGATCGCGGACTGTTTGATGGAGTTCCAGTCGAAACCGTTGCGGTTGCCCTGCGCGATCTGGATGCCCTGGGCGAGCATGTCCTCCGCGACCTCTTCGATCGCCTCCTCCGCCGCCTCGCGCGCGATCCGCGAGAGCAGGCTCGTCAGCCGCTGGATCAGGGTCCGCTCGACCTCGTTGACGACCTCACGCCCGACCGCCATGATCTCCGGCACCAGCGGCGCCGTGAACGGGTCCGCCAACGCCCACAGCACCTCGGCCGCGGTGACCGCGATCGAGATCAACATGCCGTACTTGGCGTTCTCGATGTTCAGCGCCTGCTCACGCAACGACGCCGCCTGCTGCTGTGCCCGCGCCACGAACGTCGAGCCCATCGTGCTCAGGTTGTTCGCGAAGCCGATGAAGTTCGTCTGCACGTCGCCGCCGACGTTCGCCGTCACGTGCTGCGACAGCTGGTTGAAGCCCTGCCCCGCGGACGCGATCCGCTGCGCGACGTCGTCCCACTCGGCGGCCAGCTCGCGCAACGCGTCCTCGTCGCCCTGCGGCCAGGCGTCACCCGCGATGATGTAGAAGATCCAGTTCAGACTGGGGTCGACCATCAGGCTCATCGCGGGTTCACCTCACTTTCCCTTGCCGCAGAACAGAAAAGTCAGGCCGGAGGCTCCACCGGGGTCGTGGGGATCGGCGGCGTGGAGACGCCCTCGGTCACCACTCCTTCGTCACGCACCCCGACGTCGCGCGGGAACGACTGCGCCGGCTCCAGCGGAATGCCCGGCGTCACCTCGCCCGGCCTCGACGACGCCAAAAATTCCCGCGGCTGCAACGGTTCCGCCGGCACACCCCGCTCCGCGGGCATCGCCTCGACCCGCTTGGCCCGTTCCATCGGCACGGCCTTTTCGGCCGGTATCCGCTCCGCGAGCACACCCCGCTCGGCCGGGACCATCTCGCCCTTCTCCATCGGCTTCAGCGCGCTGAACTCCGTCCGCTCCGCCGGCACGCCCGGGTCACCCGGCTCAGCCAGCCGCCGCTTGGCCATGAACGCCTGGGTCGGCTTCAACGCCGCCTCCCGACGCGCCAGCGGCGGGTTCGACGAGCCATCAGAGCCACCGGAGCCGTCAGAGCCGCCGGAACCGTCGTTCAGCTTCTCGAAGTTGTTGCGCAGGTCCGTCGCCATGTCGAACGCGCCGGCGTCGGCCTCGCGGAACGAGCTGGCCATGTCGCCGATCGCGTCCTTGGTGCCGTCGACCGCGCGCGACCACGCCTTGATGCCGTCGTGGATCTCGCCGACCGCCTTGACGTGCGTCTGCGTGAAGTTGTTGCCGTTCTTGTCATTGCCCGCCGCCGCGGCGACCCGGCCCGGGTTGCCGAGGTCGGCGATGCGCTGCGCGAGGCTCTCGATCTCGGACGCCTTCTCCCCGAACCCGTTGCGGCCGGTGTCGAGGCCGTCCGCATCGACGAAGAACTCGCTCATGACCCGTTCCCTTCCTCGAGGCCCGGCACCCGCGCGGCGATCAGCGCCCGCACGTCGACCTGGCCGCTCATCATGTCCTGCGCGGAGAACCCGGGCGGCAGCATCGGCGCCAGCTCCTCGGCCGACGCGGCGATCGAGGCCCGCCGCGCCTCCGAGATGGTCCGCACGATCACCGACGCCAGCTCGGCCGGCGCCATCCGCTTGTACGCGCTGGTCGGGAACGACAGCTCGGTCAGCTCACCGGTGCGCCCGACGGTGGCCGTCACCTCGCGCCGCGCGGAGGTGGCGGTGCTGGTGAGCGATTCCATCCGCTCCTTGGTCTCCGTGAGACGCTCGCGCTGACGCTGGTACGCACCAAGCGCGTCTTCGAGCATCTTCTCGTACGGCGAAGCCATCAGAAACCTCCCTGGTCCCTCATCCCACCGACGCCAATCCCTGGCCGAGCGCCAGCGCACCGGTCTCCGGCGGCCGGATGCCGCGCAGGTCCGCCGCCGCGAGCGTGCGCGACGCGGCGGTGGCCGACAGCGTCCGCGCCAGCTCGTGCGCCGCGTGCACCGTGTGCTCGGACGCCGCCGCCAGCTCGTGGGCCAGCGCGTCACGGACTTCGTCGGGCACGTCGTGGCCGCGCCGCGCCAGCTGCCGCACCGCGACCTCGGTCAGTTCGTCCACTGTGTACTCACCGAGCTCCCAGCCGACGGTGAACAGGCCGCGCAGCGTGGGCACCAGGCCCAGCAGGGCCGACACGCGCCGGGCCTCGCCGGTGAGCACGACCACCGGGTCCGCCGGGCGGCGTGACACGGCTTCGGCGACGGCCTCGACCACCTCGACGCCCGGGGTGTGCGTCGAGGCCTCCCAGTCGCCGTCGAGGTCGAGGACCAGCACGCCGCCGCTCGCGTCGTCCATGGCGGTGCGCACGAGGTGCTCGGCCTGCCCGGGCCAGCGCGGGAACAGGTCGTCGGCGACGGAGCACCGGACGAGCTGCCCGACGCTGACCAGCCCCAGCTCGGTGAGCGTCTGCGCGTAGAGCTTCGCGAACTCGGCCCGGCCGGACCCGCGCGGGCCGCCGATCACGACGTTCGCCAGCTGTCCCAGCGGTTGCCGGGTCTGCTTGAGCCCGCCGAGCCGTACCAGCTGGTTCTGCGCGTGCTGGCGCACGGTGGTCTGGCCGACGAGGTTCCGCAGGCGGTTCCAGCTCGTGCTCGCGCCGACGGCCGCGGCCGGGTCCGAGCCGACGGACACCGCCGCCTGCGCCGCCGACGGCAGCAGCGCCAGCTCCGCCCGCAGGTCCTCGGCGGTGAGCCGGTTCAGCTCCGAGTCCTTGGACGGCGGCTGCAGCGCCAGCCGTGACGCCTGGTTGTTCACCATGGCCTCGAACAGCTTGCGCGCCACGCGGCCGTTGCCGAACGTGGAGTTCTTCGGCACCCGCTCGAAGTACTCGCGCAGGGTGGTCATCGCGTCGTCGGTCAGCTCGTAGTAGTGCTTGCGGGTCAGCCCGGTGGTGATGGTGACCAGCTCGTCGACGCTGTAGTTCGGGAACTCGATCGTGCGCGTGAAGCGCGAGGCGAGGCCGGGGTTGGAGTCGAGGAACTGCACCATCTGCTCGGAGTAGCCGGCGACGATGACCACCAGCGAGTCGCGCTGGTCCTCCATGATCTTCATCAGCGCGTCGATGGCCTCCTGACCGAAGTCCGGGCCGGAGCCGCCGGAGCCCGCCGCCAGCGTGTACGCCTCGTCGATGAACAGCACGCCGCCGATGGCCTTCTCGACCACCTCGGTGGTCTTGATCGCCGTCGAGCCGATGTACTGGCCGACGAGGTCCGCGCGCGCGACCTCGACCATGTGCCCCTTGGACAGGATGCCCAGCTCCGCCAGCACCGTGCCGTAGAGCCGCGCCACGGTGGTCTTACCGGTGCCGGGCGGGCCCGCGAACACGAGGTGCCGGCTCATCGGCGGCATCGGCAGGCCCATGCGCTCGCGCATCTGGGACATCTTGATCAGGTTGATCAGGCCGGTGACCTCCTTCTTCACCCCCGCCAGGCCGACCAGCTGCTCCAAGTCGCCCAGCGGCCCGTCGACCACCTCGCCGGCCGCTTCGCTCACGGTCGTCGCGGCGCGCGGCTCGCCGGGCTCGGGGAAGGAGCCGGCCAGCATCATCGGCTCCGCGGTGGCGCGCGCCTGGTCGGTGATCAGGTTGTCCACCGTCACCTGGTCCTCGCCGAAGCGGTGCACGGGCTCGCCGGACGCGTCGTTGACCACGCAGTCGCGAATGGTGACGGCCTCGCGCGTGTCGAGCCGGAAGCCGTCCTCGCCGGCGCCCAGCACCTCGCACTCGACCAGCGACACCCGCGCGCGCTCCTCCACCGCGACGCCGTTCCGGCCCGCGTTGCGCACCCGGCAGCGCGAAGCGGCGAGCACCGCACCCGGCGTGACGGTGATGCCGTCCGCCTTCGCGTCGGCGATTTCGCAGTCCTGCAAGGAGATCTCGACCTCACCGGCCACCTGGACGCCACCACCGCGCACCAACACGGACTTCAGCGACGACGGTGTGCTCCCGCCGAGCTTCACGGCGTGCTCCGCGGTGGAGCCCACCCGGATGTCGGTGACGGTGAGGCGCGCCGACTCCGTGACGTCGATGCCGACCTCGCGGCCGGTCTCGATCGAGGCGTCGGCGAGGTCCAATCGCGACTGTCCGGAAAGGACGATTCCGGGGCCGGAGTCCGTGGTCAGGCGCAGCCCGGTGATCTTGGCGGCCGACTCGGCCGAGACCAGCACGGCCGTCTGCGACGAACCGCGGACGGTCGCGCGCTCGAACCGCGGCGTTGCCTCGCCGTCGACCATGATCGCGACCGGCGAGCCCTCGAACGTGCAGTCCACGAACTGCGGGGCCGCGTTCCCGGTCGCCTGCACGGCGTTGCGCTCGGCGCCGGAGAACACGCACTCGCGCAGCAGCGGCGCGGACGAAGCCGCCACGTGCGCGGCCTGCATCGGCGCGGAAAGGAACTGCGAGCCGGCGACGGAGATGCGGCCCTGGCTGGTCAGGTACAGGTCGACGTTCGCGCTCTCGCGCACGGTGAGGCCGGTGACGGTGGCCCGCCCCTGCTGCTCCACGACCATCGCGGGCTTCTGCGCACCGGAGATCTCGCACTGCTCGACCACGGCGACGGCCTCGCCGTTCACGCAGATGCCGTTGCCCTGCGGGCGGGCAACGACGCAGCGGCGCAGCACCACCGAGCCGACCTCGGCCACCACGACGCCGGACGACGCGACGTCCAGGATCTCGGTGTCTTCGATCGTGCTCTGCGAGGACGAGGCGATGACGATGCCCGCGCCGGCACTGCTGGTGACGCTGCAGCCGCGCACCGCGAGCGAGCCCTGCAGACGCGCGAGCAGCGTCGCCCAGGACGCGCCGACGAGACGGCAGCCGTCGAGCGCCGCTTCGCCGCGGACGACGTCCACGGCCACCAGCTTGTCGTCCTCGCTGATCAGGGTGAACCCGCGCAACTGGACGGCCTCGGAGTTCGCGACGAGCACACTGCCCTCACGCGCGACGACCTCGACCGTGCCCGCCCCCTCCTCGGCGACCAGCGACACCATGCGGTCCACCACGAGGTTCTCCTCGTAGCGGCCCGGGTACACGCTGATCGTCGCGCCGGGCTGGGCCTGCGCCAGCGCCGCGCCGATGGTCGGGAACGCGCCCTGCCGGTCGCCGGCGACCACGAGCAACTGTCGGTTCATCGAATCCGCCTCTCCCGCCTCAACATCGCACTCACACCAGCCCCGGGAGCGCGCCGAACCGTTCCGCTGCCTTTTTGTCCATCGGTTTGCGCCCGTCGGCGTCGGTCCACACCTCGAGTTCACGGCGCAGTGAGACCAGCGCGAGCTCGTCCAGCGAGATCCGGTCCGACGCGACCTTGCCCGTCTCGTCGACCTCGCTCGTGGTCAGCTCCCGCAGCAGCACCAGGCCGCGCGCGCCGTCGGCGGGCTCGCGCAGCTCCAGCACCTTGAAGCTGGTGCCGGGCACGAACAGCACCCGGTTCTCCACGCCGGACTCGGCGGGCTCCAGCAGCTTCGTGCGCCGCGCGGTGATCGACCAGACGAGAACGTCGGTGTCACCGTCCAGCGTGGACGACGGCTGGGTCAGCGTGTTCAGGAAACCCCACTCGGTGAGGACTTTCTGCGTCCGGTACAGGGTGTTCGCGCCTTCGGACAGCGAGGTCGCGAACGTCGCGGGCCCCCGGTGCGACGGCAGCCGGCTCAGCCCCGCGACCACACACCGCGCGATGGGCACGTGCGGCCCGTTGACGCCGCTGCGCAGCCCGGCGTCGATCGCGGTGCCCTTGGCCGAGAGGTACAGCTGCACAGCAACCGCGTCGGTGAGGACTTCCACCGACGAGGTCGACAAAGCGCCCTGGAAGCCGGGGTGCTCGGAGAGGATGCGCGCGATCGAGTTGGACATCAGGCCGTACTCCGCGCCGAGCGACTTGCGCAGCCACTCACGCTCCTTGTCGACGCCGCGCTTGGGCAGGAGCGCGGTGGACTCGGGGCCGGGGGTGGGTTGGAGGGCGGCGGGGCGCTTGGGGGTGGTGGGTTGGGTGGGGGTGGTGGTTGCGGTGGTTGCGCTTGTGGTTTCGGGCTGGCCGGGGGTGCCGCTCGGGGCGGGCTCTGGTGGGGCGGTCGTGGTCGCGGTCGAGGCGGCAGCGGGGGTCGCCGGGCCGTCGCCGGAGGTCGCCGGGCTGGTCGCGGGGGCCAGTGGGCCGGAGCCGGAAGTCGCCAGGCCGGTCGCAGGGGTCAGCGGGACGGAGCCAGAGGTCGCCAGGCCGGTCGCCGGAGCCAGTGGGCCGGAGCCAGAGGTCGCCAGGCCAGTCCCGGAGGCCAGTGGGCCGGGGCCGGAAGTCGCCAGGCCGGGAGTCGCCGGGCCGGGAGTTGCGATCGGGTCGGGGGCGGTGGTCTTCGGCTCGGTCGCGGGGCCGGGCACGTTGGCGACCGGCGGAGACGGCGGAGCCATCGCGGGCGGAACGGGCGGGGCGGCGGCCACCGGCGGCATTCCCGCAGGTGGGGTCGCGGGCGGGGTTGCTCGCGGAGTCGCGACCGGCGCGGACGCCATCGGCATCCCGGCGGGCGGCATGGCCGGGGGAATCGGGGCGGGCGGCGTCACCGGGAAAACCGGCGAGGGCGACGATCCCCAGCTCGACGTCGGGGGTGTGGAGAAGTTCGGTGGCGTGAAGTTGGGCGGGGTGAAGTTCGACGCCGGGAGTCGCGGCGGAGTCTGGGTAGAGGTCGAGGCGCCCGGGGCCGGGACGGCCGAGGTCGAGGCGGCCGGCACCGCGGTCAAGCCCGCGACCGGAGCCGAGGGAGCCGAAGCCGTCGAGGCCGAGCCCACGACCGGTGCCGAAGCCGCACCCTCAACCGGCTTCTCCTGAGCCACCTTCTCCTCAACCGGCTTCTCCTCAACCACCGTCATCGGCAGCCGAGCCGAGGTGATCGTGATCGGAGTCCCCACCGCTCCCACCGCCCCCACCGCGGACAGCGAAGCCCCCAACCCCGGGTCGAGCCGCTGAGTGATCGTCGGCTCGGAGCGGAGGAACGAGGGTTCCGAGGTGGCGTCCAAGCCGAGGTCCGCGGCGGCGGCCGGCCGGTAAGCCGACGCCTCGCTGGTCACCGCCTCCGTCGAACCAGAGCCAGAGCCAGAGCCGGCCCCAGCGAGCACAGGAGCCGGCTCACCCGCCCCGATCTCCCCCAGCGCCTTGGTACGGATCTGCCCACGAGAACGCTCGGCAAGCAGCGCGCCCGAAGGCAGCACGCGGCTCATCGCGCGGGTGTGCTCGTCCAGCCGCGCGAGCACGTCCTCGGCCAGCAGGCGCATGCGGTCGACGGCGTCCTCGCTCGGGGCGTCGAACGTGAGGTTGTTGACGGAGTTGTCCAGGGTGATCGTCCGCACCGCCGGGGTGTCGGGGCCGTCCTGCGGCGGGCGCACCAGCAGGCCGGACTGGACGACCTCGATCACGGCGTCGGGCGCGTACCAGTACACGGCCGGGGAGATCTCGTCCAGGCCGTTGATCGGGGCGCGGTGCTTGAGCAGGCGCGGCGTGGGCGAGCCCTGTGCCGTGCGCGGCTTGTACCCGATCTCGCGGACGAACGTCGTCCAGCCGAGGCGGCCGTCGAACAGAACCGTGCGCACGTCGACGGACTGCGCCGCGATGACGGGCAGGCCGGGGTAGAACGCGACCTCCCGGCCCAGCAGGTCCGCGAGCGCCTGGCCGAGCGTGGTGCCGCTGGGCATCGACATCGGGCCGTACTGCACGAACCGGGTGTTGGCCCGGACGTTCTCCGGCAGCCGGACCCACAGGCGGGCGACGTCGTCGAGGGTGAGCGGCGGGCAGCCGGGGCAGCCGAGCACGACCGTCATGGTGTCGGGCTGCGCGGGCAGGCCGCGGGCCAGCGCGCTGCGGTGCTCGCGCTGCTGCAGGTCGAAGCCCACCGGGCGCACCCAGAGCCCGCCCGGCAGCGGCTCCGCGACACCGCGTGAGCTGGTGGACGTCAGCTCCGCCGTCAGCCCGGAGTCCCAAGACGGGCGCGGGAAGCGCTTGGCCTCCCACTTCGGCGGACGGCCCGGCTGGAACTTGACCCAGCCGCTGCCGCGTCCGGAGTGGACGAACAGGGTGCCGCCGGCGCTCGGGATCACGGAGCCGTCCGGCGCCAGCACGGTGCGGTTGATCCGCTCGGCCAGCCACTGCCCGGCCAGCGCCGACGTCTCCCGCGAGCGGCCGCCGATCACCAGCCGGACCCCGCGACGGCGCCGCGGCAGCACCTTGGCCACCGACTCCCACATCGAGATCGGCGAGTCCACCGGCAGGTCGACGACCACCAGGTCGTGCTCGGTGTCGGCCGCGACGCCCAGCGCGAGCGCCTGGGCCTCCTCGGTCATCCCGGCGGCGGGGTGGACGACCAGAGCGTTGCCGATCGTCTGCTTGTCGAGGGGGGCGCCGGAGGCACCGTTCCCGCGACGCATCAGCGAGAGGTCCATGATCACCTTCGTCCTTCCTGCCGCGGCGGCCCGGCACCGGCCCGGGCCGCGGTGGTGTTCGTCGTTCAGGTGTTCTGGCGGATCGTGTGCGACGGCCCGCCCGTTCCTCCCACTGGTGCAGACGGCGCGGCGCCGCCGGTGTGATGCACGATCAGCCCGTAGACGAAAAACCCGACCGCGATCAGCACGCCGAGCGCCACGCCGATCAGCAGCCCCGTCCAGGCCCGCTTGGCCGGGACGTCGAGGTGGCTCGCGTCGCCGAGCACGAGGGCCGAGGTCATCCGTCCGATCAGGAACGAATACGCCTCGACGTGGTCCTTCTGCGTCTGCACCATGGTCAGTGCCCCCCGTTCATGCGGTGAGCCCGACGGCCCAGGAGTAGACCCCGAACAGCTCCAGCAGGATCGGGATCACGGCCACCGCGCTGAGGGTTTCCAGCCAGTTGGCCAGGTGGCCCCAGATCGGCAGCAGGCGCCGCGGCGGCGGCCGCAGCATCGCCAGCACCAGCAGGAAGAACACCAGCGCCAGGCCGAACGCGCTGGCGCCGCGCCAGTTCGTCGCGAGCGGCTCGATCAGCGAGAACGCGACGAGCACCAGCCCGATCGAGCCCGCGACCGCCAGCGGCACCCGCTGCCACACGCCGAGCAGGCTGCGCGAGCGCATCAGCACCGCCGCCGAGACCAGCGACGCGAGGATGCCCGGGAACAGGCCCTCGCCGATCAGGAACGGGAAGCACGCCGTGAACACGATGGCCGTGGCGATCGCCGCGATGGTGAGGTAACCGTCGGCGTACGCGGTCTGGCGCACCATCTGCTCGGCCGGCGCCGGCTCGATGTCGTACTGCAGCTCGTCGGCCGTGCGCGGCAGCTGCGGGCCGCGGATGCGGGCGAAGCGGATGCCGATGCGCGGCGCGAACACGAGCAGTCCGATCAGGACGGCCGAGACCAGCCCGGCGGCCTGCACGGTCGAGAACTCCGGGCCCAGGTGCAGCCAGATCGTGAGCGCGCCCAGCGCCCCCGTCGCGACGACCACGCCGAACGGCACGAACGGGATCGACGGCGACCACGCGGCCCGCCCGCCGATCACCAGGCCGCCGGCCAGCGCGAAGGTCAGGCAGCCCACCAGGATCGGCGCGCCCTGCAGGTCGAACGCCGGCCCGATGCCGGCCACGCTGACCGCGCCGGCCACGGCCGCGAACCCGCAGCCGCCGAGCCCCAGCAGTACGAGCAGCGCCCGGTCCTCGGACTGGACGCCCGTGGCCACCGCGGCCACCACCAGTGCCAGCGCGACCGCGCCCGCGCTCGCGGCCGGGAACGCCGAGAGGTCCGGGTAGAGCAGCACGCGGGCCAGCACGACCAGCGAGAAGATCGCGAACCCGAGGAACAGGAACCGGTTGAACTCCGGCTTCCAGCGTCCCGGCTGGCGGCTCACGGCCGTGGCCATGCCGTCGGCGATGTCGTCGAAGTCCAGCTCCGGCAGCGGGTCCTGGCGGGGGCGGAGGTGGAACTCCTCGCCCTCCTTCCAGTCCAGCGACTCCGGCGTGCCCGCCGGGTCGAGCGGCGCGTCGCCGAGGCGCTGCAGCACCCACGACTCCCGCAGCTCCTCGCGGCCGCCGGTGTGCCGCAGCAGCACCGGCAGCAGGCTCGTGACCGGCACCGCCATCGGCACGGCCAGGTCGGCGCGGCCCTGGGGGCCGTACACGGTGATCCGGCACAGTTCGCCCTGTTGCATGGTGGTCAACGTCCGCTCCTTCCTTCAATGCGCCCCAATGTGGCGTTCGGTGCGTTCAACGCACCCAATGTGGCGTTCGGTGCGTTCAACGCAACCAACGCCACATTGGGGCGCAAGAGGGCAGCGGTGACCGTCATCGCAGACCACCCACCAGCTGCTGCTCGGAGTCGGCGCCGGTCGGCACGAAACCGGTCTGCATGAGCTTCACGCCGCGGCGGGTGACCAGCTGGGCGCGGCCGGCGGGCAGCTTGCGCGGCGTCGCCTCGCCGAGGAACTTGCCCTCCTCCTTGGGGTAGGAGAAGACGATGCCCGGACTGCCCAGCTCCCAGATCCGGCGGATCACCGGGTCGCTCAGCGCCCGCATCGCGCCCGAGGTGCTGCGGGCGACGATCAGGTGGAAGCCGATGTACGCGCCCTGCGCCAGCAGCGAGAGCAACGGCTCCAGCGGCGAGCCCATGCCCGTGGTGAGCAGCTGGTAGTCGTCGACCACGAAGAACAGGCGCGGGCCGGTCCACCAGTCGCGCCGCTTGAGCCGGTCGGCCGTGATGCTCTGGTCGGGCACCCGCGGTGACAGGGACACGCTGGCCTGCTTTGCCAGCTCCTGCAACGCTTCCGAGGTCGTCGCGTAGCCGACGCGGTAGGCCTCCGGGACCTCGGCGTCGAGCATGCGGCTCGGGTCGGCCAGCACGACCTTCGCCTCGGCCGGCTGGTACCGCGAGAGGATCGAGCGCAGCGACAGCCGCAGCAGGTTGGTCTTGCCGGTCTCGTTGTCGCCGAACACCAGCAGGTGCGGGGTGGCCTCGAAGTTCTGCCACACCGGCAGCAGCCGCTGCTCGTCCTGGCCCAGCGCGATCCGCAGGTCGCCGTCGGGCCGGGGCAGCTCGGTGATCGGCAGCGTCGAGGGCAGCATCCGCACGGCCGGCGCCTTGCGGCCGGGCCAGAAGGTGTGCACCTCCTCGGCGACGGCCTTGGTCGCGGCCGCGAGGTCGTCCCTCGCCGAGCTGCCGTCCATCCGCGGCAGGCCGGCCAGGAAGTGCAGCCCGTCCGGCGTCATGCCGCGGCCCGGCTGGTTCGGCACCGTCTTCGCCTTGCGGGAGCCGATCTCCGACTCCATCGGGTCGCCGAGGCGCAGCTCGAACCGGGTCTGCAGCAGGTCGCGCAGGTACGGCCGGATCTCCGACCAGCGCGTGGACGCGATCACCACGTGGATGCCGAACGACAGGCCGCGCGAGGCCAGCTCGCCGATCTTCGCCTCGAGCTCGTTGTAGTCGTTCTTCAGCGAGAACCAGCCGTCGATCACCAGGAAGACGTCGCCGAACGAGTCCTCCAGCTGGCCGCGCCGGCGCAGCTGCCGGTAGACCTCCATCGACTCGATGCCGCGCTCGGAGAAGACGTTCTCGCGGTACTCCATGATCTGCGAGATCTCTTCGATGGTCCGCACCACGCGGTCGCGCTCCAACCGCGTCGCGACCGAACCGACGTGCGGCAGGCCGCTGATCGACATGATGCCGCCGCCGCCGAAGTCCAGGCCGTAGAACTGGATCTCGTCGGGCGTGTGGGTCATCGCCAGCGCCAGCACCAGGGTGCGGACCAGCGTCGACTTCCCGGTCTGCGGGCCGCCGACGACGGCCACGTGCCCGGCCGCGCCCGAAAGGTCCGCCAGCAGCAGCTCGCGCACCTGCTCGAACGGCCGGTCGATCATGCCCATCGGCACACGCAGCCGGCCGTGGTGCGCCGGGTCCTGCACGGTCATGCCGCGCACCGGGTCCGGCAGCACGCTGGGCAGCAGCGAGTCGAGGCTCGGCGACTCCGCCAGCGGCGGCAGCCACACCTGGCGCGCGGCCGGGCCGGCGCCGGTGAGGCGCTCGACGAACACGTCGGCGAGCGTCGGGCCGGTCGGCGCGGTGTTCTCGTGAGTGTCCTCTTCGGACTTCTCGGCGGTTTCGCCGATCTCGTCGTCGCGGATGATCAGCCGGACCGGGCGCGCCTGCGTGAAGAACGGCACGACCTCGCGGCTGACCCGCGCCGCGTCCACCATCGTGCCGTCGCCGCTGCCCGCCGGGACGGGGCCGGAGACGTAGGCCGCCTTGAAGCGGACCAGGTTCGTGGTGTCGATCTTGAGGTAGCCGTTGCCCGGCTCGGACGGCAGCTCGTACGCGCTGCCGACGCCGATCACGCTGCGGGACTCCATCGAGGAGAACGTGCGCAGCGCGATCCGGTACGAAAGGTGGCCTTCGACGCGGTGGATGCGGCCCTCGTCGAGCCGCTGCGACGCGAGCAGCAGGTGCACGCCGAGGCTGCGGCCCAGCCGTCCGACCGAGACGAACAGCTCCATGAACTCCGGCTTCGCGCTCAGCAGCTCGGAGAACTCGTCCACGACCAGGAACAGCGTCGGCATCGGCGCCAGCTGCTCACCAGCCGCGCGGGCCTTCTCGTATTCGAACAGCGACGGGTGGCCGCTCGCGCGCAGCTGTTCCTGGCGCCGCACCATCTCGCCGTTGAGCGAGTCCTGCATGCGGTCGACCAGCGGCAGCTCGTCGGCCAGGTTGGTGATCATCGCCGAGGTGTGCGGCAGCTTGTCCATGCCGAGGAACGTCGCGCCGCCCTTGAAGTCGACGAGCACGAAGTTGAGGATCTCCGACGAGTGCGTGGCCGCCAGCCCCAGCACCAGCGTCCGCAGCAGCTCGGACTTGCCCGAGCCGGTGGCGCCGATCAGCATGCCGTGCGGGCCCATGCCGCCCTGCGCCGACTCCTTCAGGTCCAGCTCGACGATCTCGCCCTCTTCGGTCACGCCGATGGGCACCGACATCCGCGCGCGCTGCACGGCGCGGGGCCGCCACTGCGCGGGGACGTCGAACGAGTAGACGTCGCGGATGTTCAGCAGCGCGGTGAGGCCGAAGTCGCTCTCCAGCGGCTGATCCGCGATCTCCAGCGTGCCGCTCGTGCGCTTCGGCGCGAGCAGCCGGGCGAGGCCCTCGGCCTGGATCACCGACAGCTCGTCACGCACCGCCGAGCCGACGCCGGTGCCGGCCGGGAACTCGACGCGGTTCTCCTTCGTCGACAGCCGCAGCACCTTCGGGCCGCCGGGCAGCGCGCCGGTGACGTCGAGCAGCACCACGTTGCGCAGGCCCGCGCCCAGCAGCCGGGACGACTCGGGCAACGGCGCCATGTGCGCCACGATCACCACCATCGGCTCAGTGGTGGTGGGGCCGACGGACTTGTCGTGGTCGTCGCGGTCGGCGACGTCCTCGCCGAGGATGTCCATCAGCTCGTCGTGGTCCGACGCCAGCAGCCGCAGCGGGCCCGCGGCGTCGCGCAGCGTCGGGTGGTTGTTGTGCGGCAGCCACTTCACCCAGTCCCACTGCGACTGCGCGGCCTCGGTGGTGAGCACCGCGACCCGCAGTTCGTCCGGCGACTGGAAGGTGACCAGCTGCGCCAGCATCGCCCGGACGAGCCCGACGGCGGCCTCGGGGTCGCCGTCGAACTCGACGCTGGTGAAGCTGCGCAGGCCCACCGCCGTCGGAATGCCCGACAACGTCCGGTAGGTCTCGGTGAACCGGCGCAGCGAAATCGCCGACAGCGGTTCGAGGTCCTCGATCGGCTTCGTCACCGGCGGGACCAGCTCCAGCGCCGACTGCTGCGAGCCGAGGCCGATCCGCACCCGGCCGAAGTCCTCGTGGCTGACCCGCCGCTCCCACAGCCGCGGGCCCATCGCCAGCGACCACAGCGAGTCCGGCGACGGGTTGTTCCACGCCACCGCCCGGCGCTGCTGCTCCGCCGTCGAACGGGCCCGGCCGCGCACCTGCGTGATGTAGCGGAGGTAGTCCCGGCGCTCGGCGCGCATCTTGCGCTTGCGCTCACCCGCCGACCTCGTCAGCTGGCCGAGGCTCATCGCCATCATCGAGACGCCCATGCCGCCGCCGAGCACGTAGGTCATCGGCGAGCTGCCGCCGACCCCGGAGAACGACAGCACCATCACCATCGACCCGATGCCCATCGGCAGCATCATCAGCAGCGAGTTGAAGTCCCGCGCGGCCGGCTCGGCGAGCACCGGCGGCTCCTGCAGGTCCTCCTGGCCCTCGGGCAGCTCGGGACCCGCTGTCCGCGGGCCGCGCTTCACGGTTTCCGTGCTCACCAGTGCACCTCCTTCATCGCTCGGACCGTCACTCCAGGACGCCGGAAGGCTTGCTCGCCGGACCGCCCCACGCGTTGCCGTCCTGGCTCAGCAGGTCGGCCATGGTGCGTTCCTCTTCTTCCTCTTCTTCCTCTTCTTCGCCGTCCGCGGCGGCTGTGTCCTCTTCGGACACTTCCGGCTCCGGCGCGGGGCCGTCGCCGCAGGTTGGCAGCTCGTCCGAGATGAACTCGCCCTGCCCCGACCGCAGCCGCTGGTAGGTCGCCCGCGGTGCGAAGTCGTCCGGATCCTCAACGGGGCGCCACGGCTCGTCCGTGCGCTCCACCAGGTCGGTCGCGAAGTCCTCCTCGCGCTCCTCGGGCTGGACCGGCATCGTCGCGGGCAGCAGGCCGGGGAGGAACTCCGCCGTCCCGACGTCCCACGCCGAGGTGTCGCCGGCCTCCGCGGGCTGGACCACGGCGATCCGCACGATGCCGTCGGACGCGTCACCACCGGGCTGGTCGCCGAACGGCGTGCCGCCCGGCACGGCCTTGTCATGACGGTCGCGCGACGACTCTCCCGGGTCCGCGACCCCCCAGCCGGGCTGGATGAACGGCGCGGCGGGAACGTCCGAAGTGGACTGGTGCTCGACCGGCGACGTGGCCCACGAGGCCGGCGCCACGGACGGCGTCTCGGACACCGCGGACGGGTCGCCGACGCCGGCCGGAACCGGTCCGGTCGACCACGGCTCGGCAACGCCGTTCAGCAGGCCCGCGGAATCGGGACGCTCGGCGGCCGAAGACGCCGCACCCGCGGCGCCGCCCGGAGGCGGAGCCATGGGCATGCCGCCGGGGGTCGCCACCGGACCGCCCGTGCCGGCGACGCTGTCCGGCAGGGCCGTCAGGTCACTGGGGCTGGTGAAGTCGCCCGGGTTCGCGGCACTGGTCAGGTCCGCCGTTCCGGAATCACCCGAGGCCCACGACGCGGCCTGCGACGGCGGGGTGTCCCCGAACGAACTCGGGTCACCGATGCCGGCGGGCGTGCTCGCGTTCCACGGCTCGCCCACACCGCCCAGCAGACCGGCCGAGTCGGGACGCTCAGCACCGGAACCGTTGGCTCCAGCGCCACCCGCACCCATACCGCCCGGCGGCATCATCGGCGAACCGGAACCGGGAGTCTGCTGCCCGTTCGGCAGCTGCTGCCCGTTCGGGTTCTGCTCGGACAGCCCCGGCGGCGGCACGAACTGGTTCGGGTCCAGGCCCTTGATGTCGCCGAGGCCCGAGTCCGCGCCACCGTTGCCGTTGGTACCGGCGCCGGTGAGGTCCGCACCGGCGCTGCCCGGCGGCGGAGCCCACGAAGCCGGGTTCAACGGCGGCGCCTCACCGAACGAACTCGGGTCGCCGATGCCGTCCGGCGTGCTCGCGTTCCACGGCTCGTTCACACCACCCAAAAGACCGGCGGAATCGGGACGCTCAGCCCCGGAACCGTTGGCACCGGCGCCACCGGCACCCATGCCACCAGGCGGCATCATCGGCGAACCGGAACCGGGAGTCTGCTGCCCGTTCGGCAGCTGCTGCCCATTCGGGTTCTGCTCGGACAACCCCGGCGGCGGCACGAACTGACTCGGGTCAAGACCCTTGATGTCGCCGAGACCCGGCTCGGACCCGTTGGCGCCACCGAGGCCCGACAGGCCGGAACCGTTGGTGCCGCCCAATCCGCCGGTGCCCGCGCCGGTCAGGTCCGTACCACCGACGTCACCCGGCGGCGGAGCCCACGAGGCCGGGTTCAGCGGCGGCGTCTCCCCGAACGAGTTCGGGTCGCCGATGCCGTCCGGCGTGCTCGAATTCCACGGCTCGTCCACGCCACCCAGCAGACCGGCCGAATCGGGACGCTCAGCCCCGGAACCGTTGGCGCCCGCGCCACCCGCACCCATGCCACCAGGCGGCATCATCGGCGAGCCGGAACCGGGGTTCTGCTGGCCGTTCGGCAGCTGCTGCCCGTTCGGGTTCTGCTCGGACAACCCTGGCGGCGGCACGAACTGGCTCGGGTCGAGACCCTTGATGTCGCCGAGGCCCGACGGGCCGGAGCCACCGATGTCGCCGGTACCGGGACCACCGATACCGCTCGTGCCGGGGCCGCCGGTGCCGCTGCCGCCCGTGCCGACGTCCCCGGGCGGCGGAGCCCAGGAAGCCGAGGTGAGCGGCGGCGCCTGCCCGAGCGAGTTCGGGTCGCCGATGCCCTGCGGGGGATCCGGGATCCACGGCTTGTCGATGCCGCCCAGCAGGCCCGAGGAGTCGGGACGGTCGGAACCGGAGCCGTTGCCGCCGGCGCCACCCGCGCCCATCCCGCCCGGCGGCATCATCGGCATGCCGCCGGCCTTGGTGTCACCACCCGGGTTCTGCAGGCTCGGCGGCAGGTCGGCCGGGTTGAGCGCGTTGTTCGTGAGGCCGTTGGTGTCGCCGGAACCGGGCGGGCCGCCCAGCGACGGCGACTTGATGTCACCGAGGCCGTTCGAGCCGCCGAGACCGTTGCCGCCAGCACCGCTGTCACCCGGCGGGCCGCCGAGCGACGGCGACTTGATGTTGCCGAGGCCGTTGCTGCCACCGAGGCCGTTGCCGGAGTCGCCGGGGGGACCGTCCAGCGCGGGCGGCTTGATGTTGCCGAGGCCGTTCTGGTTGTTCTTGTCACCGGAACTGCCACCGGGCGGCGGCGGGATGTTCGGCGACGTCAGCGGCGGGATCGCGCCGGGGCCGGAGCCGGGCCCGCTGCCGTTGTCGCCGGGCGGCGGTGGGATCGAGGGCGGGTTGGTGCCGGGGTCGCTCCCCTTGCCGCCGCCCGGCGGGGGGCCGACGGCAAGGTTCTGGAACGGCGGCGGCGTGCCGCCACCACCGCCCGGGCCGCCACCGATGTCACCGGGCGGGGGCGGAACGTTGGCGCTGTTCAACGGCGGCGGGGTGTTGGCACCGCCGCCGGGCCCGCCACCGGTGTCACCGGGGGGCGGCGGAACGTTCGGGGGCGGCACGTTGCCACCGCCGGGCGGCGGCACGGCCGGGGGCGGCGGGGCGTCCGGCGGCGGCACGGGCGGCGGGACCGCGGGGGGCGGCGGCACGGCCGGCGGCGGCGGGACGTCCGGCGGCGGGGGCGGCACCGGGGGCGGCGGCATGTCGCCACCGCCACCGCCGGGAGGAGGAGGCGTCGAAGAAGTGTTGCTGGCAGTGCTGAACGAGTGGTACTTGCCGGACAGCTGGTCGCCGACCTTGCGCATGTCGTTGGTCATCATCTCGACGGCGTCGGGGAACTGCGAGATGTACGCGCGCCCGTCGTTGAGGACCTTGCCGCGCTCGATGACCTGCTGGGCGTAGTAGCTGTCGATGTAGCGCAGGGTGTTCTGGGCCCACTGGAGGTAGGCGGCCGAGTTGACGAGCTGGGTCGGGACGTTGCGCCCGCCACCGCCGCCGTCGGTGATCTGGTGCACCAGGCCGTCGAACTTCGCGGCCATGTTGTCCATCATGGTCTTGAAGTTGGTGGCCGCGGTGCCCTTCCACGGGCCGTCCCCGCCGGCCAGCGCCGTGGCCTGGTCCTTGATCGCCTGCGAAACCATGGCGAGATTGAGCTGGGTGGTCTGGAAAACCCCGGCGGCGGCCTGCAACGACTGCCAGTTCACGTTGGAGTAGGCCTGGTCTGACTGGGCCTGGCCCGGCGCCATCGAGCCGCCGCCGAGGATTGCCGCCTCGATCTGTTTCCAGGTCATGCCGGCGAAGTCCTTGCTCGGATCACCGGTGGAGTTCGTCGGCGTGGTGCTGGAGTCAGGCCAGACACCGTTGTCGTCGCTGGTGAACCCTTTGCCGTTGTTGTCGTCTGCCATCGTCCCTCGTCAGCCTCGAAAACAACCTGGAAACCCACCGCCCGTCCGGGAGCGGTCAGCTGCGCTTCTGCCCCGCTCCGGTGATCTCCGAGCTGAGCTGACCGAAGTACTGGTTGTACTCATCGGTGGTCATCTTGTTGGCCTCGTCCGCGTTCTCGTACGCGTTCGCCGCCTTGGTCACCGCGTCCGCGGCGTCGTTCAGCGCGGTCACCAGGTCCTGCACTGTGGTGCGAGTGGTGTCCCGCAGCCCGCCCTCGCCGACGATCGGCTGGATGAGCTTGTCGTGCGCGGTCGCGAACACACCCGGCTTGATGTTCACGGCGTCGAGGTCCCCGGGGATCTTGGACAACGGGCCGTCCGCCAGGGTCCGCATGTTGTCGGCGAACGTGCGCATCGCCTTGGTGTTGACCGTCGTCACGCCCTTGCCGGGGTGCTCGGAGCCGCCCGGGACCGTGGGCGGGGTGCCGACGTCGCCGGTCGGGATCCACTGGTGGCCCGGGTCCGGGGGCGTCTGGTCGCCCGGGCTGGTGAACGGGCCCTTGGGCTTGTCGTCGGCCGGGGGTGGAAGCGTCCCGTCCAGAGTGCCGTAGGTCATGGCTGCTCACTGTCCTTTCGGGTCTGGGGCCGGACACCCGGGGGCGCGACGACTGCGCGCGCCACGCCCCCGGGAGCCTGCGCCGCCGGCATCAGCGCTGGGCGAACCGCTGCGCGTTGCTGCCCTCGGTCGTGGAGGTGCCTTCGTTGATCGTGGCGAGCGTCCGGCCCGCGGCGTCGAGCGCCTGCGGCAGGGTGAGTGCCTGCTGGTGGCACCACTGGTAGGTCGACTGGAACTCGTCGGCCGCGGCACCGGTCCAGTGCTCGCGCTGCGCCTGGATGGTGGTGCGCATCTGGTCCAGCAGCTCGGTGATCTGGTTCGACTGCTGCTTCGCCTGCTCGACGGTGCTCTGCATTTCGGTGAAACTGATGGTGAACTGGCCCAGAGCCATGGGTTTTTCCTTTCCTACGAACGGATTGAAGGACGATCAGAAGCCGGCGAGGCCACCGCCGCCGATGACGGCGGCCTGGGCCTTCGCCTGCGAGGTGTTGTCCTCGTCGCGGGAGTCGTACTCGGCCGCACCCTGGGTGACGTGCTCCGACAGCGTGGCGAGCCGCTGCACGATCGTCTTCACCGTCTGGTCGAACGAGGCCATCGCCTGGTCGAACACCAGCGCGGCGTCCGACTGCCAGGTCGCGCGCAGGCTGTGCATGGTGGAGTCGACCTGGCCGTTGACCCTCGTGATGCCGTCACCCGTGCTGGTGATGACGCTCGCGCCCTGGCGCATTACGCCTGAGTCGACCTTTGCGCCGTTCTGCGAAGCCATATTGTCTCCTCGGTTCGATCTGATCCAGATTTGTCGACTTGTAGCCGAAACCGTTCACCGTCCACACGGATTAGCCCGCTAGGGCGGTTCATAGCGTTGTCGTGACCGGCGTTAACAGCCTCGCGAGAACCGGTCGGAGACGACGAGGTGACGGTAAGTGAGGCCTCCGCTGCTTGTCGCCACCCTGTTCCCTTCTGGCCACGCGCTCGCGGCTGCACGGGCAATCACCGGCCAAAGCGGACAGAGCTGGTGATCTCCCTGCACAGCGGGGGTACTCAGGGCCTTATGGACTCCGCCGGTGCCCTTTTTTCCGCTGATGTGTGCCTTTGCGAACTCGGCTGAAAGTGTCGGTGCCGCCCCGTAGAGTGCGAGCCGTGATCGACCAGCTCAGCATCCCGACCGAAGCCGGCGCTTTCGACGCGATCGCCGCCGGTCCCGAAGGCGGCCGCCCCGTCCTGCTCCTGCACGGCTTCCCCGAGGCGGCCGTCGAGTGGGAGCACCAGGTGGCCACCCTCGGCGTGCTCGGCTACCGCGCGGTGGCGCCGGACCAGCGGGGCTACTCGCCGTCGGTGCGCCCGGAGCAGCCGGCCGAGTACGGCATCGCCACCCTCGTCGAGGATGTCGTCGCCATCGCGGACACGCTCGGGTGGCGCGAGTTCGACCTCATCGGCCACGACTGGGGCGGCGCCGTCGCGTGGTGGACGGCCGATGCGCACCCGGAGCGGCTGCGCAGCCTCGCCGTGGTCTCGACCCCGCACCCGGCGGCGCTCGCGGCGGCGATGAAAACGGACGAGGACCAGCACCTGCGCTCGGGGTACATGACCGAATGGCGGCAGACCCGGGTCACCGAGCAGCGGATGCTGGCCGACGGCGCCCGCGCGCTGCGTGACATCTTCGACCGCCGCGTGCCGCCGAGCAAGATCGACGAGTACGTGCAGCGGCTGTCCGAACCGGGCGCGCTCACCGCCGCGCTCAACTGGTACCGCGCCGGGCGGCCGGGCGGGAAGATCGGCGAGATCACCGTCCCGACGATGTACGTCTGGTCCACCGAGGACGTCGCTTTTGGCTCTGTGGCGGCATTCGGCACGGAGAAGTGGGTGACCGGGCCGTACCGCTTCGAGATGCTCGAGGACGTCTCGCACTGGGTGGCGGAGGAGGCACCGGAGGCGCTCACCTCCCTGCTCGTCGAGCACCTCACGGCGCACTGAGTCCACTGTGTCCACTGTGTCCACTGTGTCCATTGTGGACGTCCTATTGAGACAGTCACGGACAGTCCCCATGCGCCACCCAAAGAGGGGAAAGCCCTGTAGCCACCCGCATCGCGGTACCGCCGGTGGCCCGCGCTGGTGTTCAGTGTCGGAGTGGACACCATGACGGAAACCGAGTCCGAACGCGTCGTCTTCGTCACCGAGGAAGGCGTGCCCACCGGCGAGACCGGGCCGAAGCTCGCGAGCCATCACGCCGAGACGCGGCTGCACCTCGCGTTCTCCTGTTATGTGCTGCGCCGGTCCGACCAAGCCCTGCTGATCACGCAACGGGCGCTGGACAAGAAGGTGTGGCCGGGCGTCTGGACCAACAGCGTGTGCGGCCACCCGGCACCGGGCGAAGCGCTGGAGGACGCCGTGCGCCGGCGGGCGGCGTACGAGATCGGGCTGCCCGAGCTGGCGGACCTGAGGTGTGTGCTGCCGTCCTACCGGTACCGGACACCGCCGTTCGAGGGGATCGTGGAGAACGAGTTCTGCCCGGTGTTCGTCGCGTGGGCGGACCGCGACCCGGAGCCGAACCCGGCGGAAGTCGGCGGCTGGCGGTGGGTTTCCTGGGCCGATTACACACAGTTGCTCGAAGATCCTGAGGCTGGTGTGAGTTACTGGGCCAAGGACCAGTACGCCCAGCTCAAGACCGAAGAGCCGTTCTCGTTGCTGGGACAACAGAACTTCGGTGCGTGACCACTCCACTCCTGCGTCGTCCACTTGAGCGATATTCGCCTCAGCCCGTACCGATACCTCAAGCGACCGCTCCTATAGGTCGACAACCATGAGGTGGCGGAGGTGGGTGTGGCGGCCGAGGACGAGCTCAGGGCGAGGCTCACGGTGGGTACGCCGGACTTGCTGACACTGCACGAGTCCATTGCCGGGATGTTCGCCACCCAGGGCGATTGGCAGCGTGCCTACCAGCACCTCCGCTCCGCGCTCGACATCGCGCGGGCCGGCAGCCTGCGTGACACCTTGACATCGAGCTACAACCGGCGGTATCTCGACCAGCGGCTGCCGGGCCTGCCGTCCGACCGCGGGCTCGCCCTCGCGCTGATCGACCTGGACCGGTTCAAACACGTCAACGACACGTACGGTCACCTGCTGGGCGACCGGGTCCTGTGCCGCGTCGCGGACCTGCTCCAGGAGGACCTGCCGGCCGACGGCTTCTGCGCGCGCTACGGCGGCGAGGAGTTCGTGCTCGTGGTGCCGGGCGTCGACGCGGCCGGCGCGATCCGGCTCGCCGACGCGACCCGCGTGCGCGTCGCCCGTCACCCCTGGTCAGAACTCCAGCCTGGGCTGCGAGTCACCATCAGTGTGGGCCTGGCGTATGCGCCCGCCGACACCGAGGCTGCCCAGCGACAGCTACTGCGCGCCGACAATCTGCTCTACGCCGCGAAGCGCGCCGGGCGCAACAGGGTTGCCTATCACGACCGTGAAACGGCCCGGGTTATTACCCACTCTGAGTAACGTAAACGCGGGATTACTCCATTTCGCACAACCCGACTTTCACCTGTTCGCCCGCTTCAGGCCATGCCAGTTAGACGCATGGTGAAGAAATTCGCGGGAGGGTGTCGTCACGAACGCCGGGTATCCGTACGATAACGAAAACCCGCCGGGGGACGACATGCCCTGGGAGAGACCGTACGGAAGGCAACGCCGCCGGTTCGAGAAGTGCCTGACCAGTGACTGAAGTGCGAAAGGAGACCGAGTGCCCGACGAGCACTACACCCCCGGCACCGGTCGCCACTCGGACGGCGGTACCGGGGGCCGCACCGGCAGGCGCCGCTCCATGGACACCCACGGCGGCATCAGCGTGTCCGACGTGGTGGCCCGCCACACCGGCGAACGCCCCATCTTCGAGACCGACGCCGAGCCGACCCCGCACCGCCCAGAGCCGGAACCCGAAGCGGAGCCCCGCAGACGGGGATCCCGCGCTCCTGGACCTGGGCCTGGACCGGTGGATTCGGGCGCTTACCGGCCGGGTGAGTCGTCCGGGCGTCGCTCCAGCCAGGCGGATTCCGCCGCTTACTCGGCGAGTGAACCGAACGGGCACCGCTCCAGCCAGGCAGACGCGGGCGCATACCTACCGAGTGAACCGAACGGGCACCGCTCAGCCGCCTACCCGTCGAGCGAACCGAACGGACACCGCTCCAGTCAGGCGGATTCGGCCGGATATCAGCCCGGTCCGGCCGGTTCGTCCGGGCGCCGTTCCGGCCAGGCGGAGCCGTCTGGGCGCCGCTCTGGTCACGCAGAGGAGCCGGGGTACCAGCCCGTTCACGCGGACGAGCAGTCGTACTCCTCTGGCCGTGCGGAAGAGCCTGGTCGCCGGGCCCGTCCGGAGCCCGGCCCGTCGTCCCTGGACGAGGCGGCGCCGCGCCCTCCGCGCCCCCGCCGCTCGACGTCGGCTTTGCCGATCTCGGAACCTCCCCCGCAGCGTCACTCCCCGACGGCCCCTCCGGGCCCGGGTGCACCAGGCGCGCGCCCGGGCCGTCGCCGCGCTCAGCCTGACGTGCCGCCGTCGCCCGCGGCCCAGTCCACGGGCTCCCACGCGGCCCAGCCACCCCGCGATACCAACGGTTCCCACGCAGTCACCCCGGGACCCAGCACCAATGGTGTGGCCCCCTCGGACCGCGACAGCTCCTCGGACCAGCCCGGCTACGGACTCAACGGCACCACCCCCCAGCCCAGCCACGGATCGAACGGCTCGCCCGCCCCGCAGCCCGGCCGCGCCCGCACCGGCGCGGTCCCACTCCCGAACGGCCCCCGCGCCGACCGCGGCCCCGGCCCCAGCGCCGAGGGACTGAACGGCACCTCGCCGGCTGATCGCGGGATGCCCGGCCCCAACGGCACCCCTCTTCCCGACCGTGGGCCCGGCCCCAACGGCCCTTCCACCCCCGGCCGCGGAATGCCCGGTCTGAACGGCGCCCCGCCCGCCGACCGCGGGATGCCCAGTCCCAATGGCACGCCGCCCGCCGACCGCGGAATGCCCGGCCCGAACGGCACGCCGCCTGGCGACCGTCGCCTGCCCAGCACCAACGGCACCCCCCTTCCCGATCGCGGGCCCGGCCCCAACGGCCCCTCCACTCCCGGCCGCGGTTTCCCCGGCGCCAACGGCAAACCCCTCGCCCAGCGAGGGATGCCCGGCCCCGACGGCACGGCGCCCGATGAGCGCGGAATGCCCGCCGCCGGTCCTGGCGGGAACGAGCGTTCGCGCAAGGGACCGGGCGACCGGGAGATGGAACGTCGGAAGGGCAAGACGGGTGAGCGGACCACGCTCGCACCGGCGGTCGGTGGTCTGGACCTGCCGAACGGCCTGCCCGGATCCGAACGGCCCGCCACCGCCAAGAACGGTGACCGCACCCAGCTGACCCCCAGCCTCAACGGCAAACCCGCCGACCGCGGCCCCAACGGCAGCCCCGCCGAACGCCCCGGCCCGAACGGCAACCCCATCGACCGCGGCCTGAACGGCAACCCGGCCGAACGCCCCGGCCCCAATGGCAAACCCGCCGACCGCCCTGGGCCGAACGGCAAGCCAGCCGACCGCACCCAACTGACCTCCGCGGTCAACCCGGCCAACGGCAGTTCCAACAACGCCTCCAACAGCAAATCCAACGGCAGCCCCGCCGACCGCACCCAGCTGACCTCCGCCGTCAACCCCGCCGAAGCGCCCAGCACCGGAGACGGCAACAGCAACGGCCGTCCCCGTTCGCGGCGGGCGCCCGCGCGGCCGGCGAACGGGGTGCCGCCCCGGTCGGAGCTCGACCCGCTCACCATGACCGACGAGATGGAGGTCATCGACGAGGCGACGCAGTCCCGCCGGAAGATCGACCACACCCTCGCGCGGTTCTCCGCGGCCCACGACGAGATGCAGGCGGAAGAGGCGAAACGCCGTGAGCGGCGGGAATGGCTGACCGCGCGGCCGGTGGCGTTGCTCGAACAGACACGAACCGCGCTGCAACGCGTCGTCACGACCGGCGACAAGCCCGAGACCGCCGAAGCCGAAGCTGAGGCCGAAAACGCGGCCGAGAAGGCGCCGCAGACGCGGTTGCAGGAGAAGAAGCAGCGGCACAGCGACCGGACCGTCCGCATTGGACGGATCGCGCTGATCGTGCTGGCCGCGCTGGTCTTCCTCGCCACCGGCGCCGCCTGGGGCGCGGTCAACTGGTTCGACGCCAAGTTCACGCAGGTCGCCGCGCTTGACGAGAACTCGTCCGACATCCAGAACGCCGCCGCGCAGGCCAACGACGAGAACTTCCTGATGGTCGGCTCCGACAGCCGCGACGGCGCGTCCGCCGAGGAGAACGTCGGCAGCGCCGACAACGTCCCCGGCGCGCGTTCCGACACCGTGATGGTCGCGCACGTGCCCGCCGACCGGAAGCGCGTGGTCGTCGTCTCCTTCCCGCGCGACCTCGAGATCAACCGCCCGGACTGCAACCGCTGGGACCCGGCCAAGTCCGCCACCACCGACGAAGTGGTGAAGGGGCAACCGATCGCGAAGCTGAACACCGCGTTCGGCGTGGGCGGGCCGCAGTGCATGACGAAGGTGATCCAGAAGCTCACCGGCCTGCGGATCAACCACTTCGTCGGCATCGACTTCAACGGCTTCAAGGCGATGGTCGACGCGGTGCACGGCGTCACCATCAACAACCCGGCGCCCATCGACGACACGGTGCTCGGCAAGGTCCTGCTGGAGACCGGCAACGTCACCATCTCCGGTGACCAGGCGCTGAGCTACGTCCGCGCCCGGCACGTCAAGGGCGACCCGACGTCCGACTACGGCCGGATCAAGCGGCAGCAGGAGTTCATCGGCGCGCTGCTCAAGAAGGTCATGTCCTCGGACGTGGTGCTGGACCCGGGCAAGCTGTCCGGCTTCATCACGGCGTTCGCCGGCGCCACCTTCGGCGACAACCTCGGTGTGCAGCAGATGATGACGCTCGCGCAGTCGATGCGCGGCCTCGACCCGTCGAAGATCAACTTCATGACCGTGCCCACCACCGGCAACGCCAACAAGCGCGGCAACGAGGTCCTGGTCAAGTCCAAGACCGACGACCTGTTCACCGCCCTGCGCGACAACACCCCGCTGCCCGGTGACAAGCCGGTCGGACCCTCGCAGACGGCCGCGGAGGCCGGCAACAGCAGCTCCTCGCAGTCGTCGTCGAAGGGCCCTTCGGGCAGCGATGACAAGAAGACCAGCGACTCCGGCTGACCTGCGGAATTCGTTAGGCCGGGTTCACTTCCGGTTCACCCGGCGATGCGGTATTCGGACAGCGCGCACCGTAGGGTTGAGCCATGCGTGAGGCCTACCATGTCGAACTCGAACAGCTCGCCGTCAATCTGGCGGCCATGTCGGTGCAGGTCGCCGATGCGATGGAGCGTGCGACCCAGGCGTTGCTCGAGGTCGACCTCGGGCTCGCGGAGCAGGTGATCAGCGACGACCAGAAGGTCGACGACGCGCGCGCCGAATGCGAGGAGCAGGCGTACGCGCTGCTCGCGCTCCAGGCCCCGGTCGCCACGGATCTGAGGACCGTGCTGGCCGCGATCCACGCCGCGGAGAGCCTGGAGCGGATGGGCGACCTGGCCCTGCACGTCGCCAAGGCCGCGCGGCGCCGCCACCCGGAGCCGGTGCTGCCGGAGTCGGTGCGGCCGGACTTCGCGGAAATGGGCCGCGCCGCGGTCAAGCTGGCGCGCCAGGCCGAGGTGGTCATCAAGACCAAGGACGTCAACGCCGCCAAGGACCTCGAGGCCGACGACGACCAGGTCGACGACATCCACCGTCACCTCTTCACCGTCCTGATGGACCGCGAGTGGCCGCACGGCGTCGCCGCCGCCGTGGACGTCACCCTGCTGGGCCGCTTCTACGAGCGCTACGCCGACCACGCGGTCTCCGTGGCCAAGCGGATGATCTTCGTGGTCACCGGCCGGATGCCGGGCTACGGGTCGGACGAGGACCTGAACCTCTGAGACCGGACAACTGAACGTCGAAGGCCGCCACGAGGGCACCCACCCTCCTGGCGGCCTTCAGTGCGTTACCAGCAAACCCAAGCCAAACAACGAAAAACGGCTCCCCCATCCATTAAGGACAGAGGAGCCGTTCGACGGTCCACAGCGGACTGCTCAGCCGAAGCGGCCCGAGATGTAGTCCTCGGTCGCCTTCTCGTCCGGGTTGGAGAAGATCTTCTCCGTGTCGTTCAGCTCGACGAGCCGGCCGGGCTGGCCGACGCCGGCGAGGTTGAAGAACGCCGTCTGGTCCGAGACTCGGGCGGCCTGCTGCATGTTGTGCGTCACGATGACAATCGTGTACTCCTTCTTCAGCTCACCGATCAGGTCCTCGATCGCGAGCGTGGAGATGGGGTCGAGCGCGGAGCACGGCTCGTCCATCAGGAGCACGTCGGGCTGCACCGCGATGGCGCGGGCGATGCAGAGCCGCTGCTGCTGGCCGCCGGAGAGGCCGCCGCCCGGCTTGTTCAGCCGGTCCTTGACCTCGTTCCACAGGTTGGCCCCGCGTAGCGCGCGCTCGGCGATCTCGTCGAGCTGCTTGCGGTTGCTGGTGCCGGCCAGGCGAAGCCCGGCCACCACGTTGTCCTTGATGGACATAGTGGGGAACGGGTTCGGGCGCTGGAACACCATGCCGATCGTGCGGCGGACCGAGACCGGGTCCACAGTGGACGAGTAGATGTCCTCGCCGTCGAGCAGCACCTCGCCCTCCACCCGCGCGCCCGGGATCACCTCGTGCATCCGGTTCAGCGTGCGCAGCACGGTCGACTTGCCGCAGCCGGACGGCCCGATGAACGCGGTGACGTTGCGCGGCGGCACCTGGAGGGTGACGCCGTCCACGGCGTGGAACTTGCCGTAGTAGATGTCTACGTCCTTGACGTCGATTCGCTTGGCCATGACTCACTTCTTCTTCGGGGCGACGATGCGGGAGATCAGGGTGGCGAGCAGGTTGATCACGGCGATGATCAGCACCAGGGTCAGTGCCGCGCCCCAGATCCGGTCGAAGCCGACGCTGCCGGGGTCCATCGAGTTCGTGACGCGCTCGTTGTTCATCACCAGCGGCAGGGCGGCCTGCTCACCGCTGAAGATGTCCCAGTGCACGTAAGAGGAGTAGCCCACGAGCACCAGCAGCGGCGCGGTCTCGCCCATCACGCGGGCGAGCGCCATCATGATGCCGCCGATGATGCCGGACATCGCCGTCGGCAGCACGATCTTCATGATCGTCTTCCACTTCGGCACGCCCAGCGCGTAGGAGGCCTCACGCAGGTCGTCCGGCACGATCCGGAGCATCTCCTCCGACGAGCGGACGACCACCGGGATCATCAGCAGCACCAGCGCGAGCGACACGGCGAAACCGCTGCGCGGCAAGCCAAGCGTGGTGATCCACAGCGCGTAGATGAACAGAGCGGCCACAATGGACGGAACGCCCGAGAGGATGTCCACCATGAACGTGGTGGCCGTCGCGAGCTTCCCACGGCCGTACTCGACCAGGTAGATCGCGACCAGCATGCCGATCGGCACGGCGATGATCGCGCACACCAGGCCCTGCAGCAGGGTGCCGATGATGGCGTGCAGCACACCGCCACCGACCTGGTCACTCAGCACGGCGCCGAAGTCCTGCGTCCACCAGTTGCTGTACGGCAGACGCCTGATGCCGTTCGCGACCACCGTGTAGAGCACCCACACCAGCGGCACCACGGCGACCAGGAACGACAGCCACACCAGCACGGTGGCGAGGCCGTTCTTCGCTTTCCGGGCCAGGCTCACCTGCTGGAAGGCCGGCGCGGTGGCGGGGCGTTCGAGCGTTGCGGACATGCTCAGTCCCCCTTCTTGCCGATGATGGACCGGGCCGCGAAGTTGACCACGAAGGTCAGCACGAACAGCACCAGGCCGGCCGCGATGTACGCGCCGGCCGACGTCGCGTTGTTGAACTCGCTGTAGTTGGCGGCGATCTTGGAGGCGAACGTCGCGCCGCCGTCGAACACGCTCCAGTCGAAGTTCCGCCCGACCGGGATCAGCAGGATCACCGCCAGGGCGATCGTCTCACCGAGCGCGCGGCCGAGGCCGAGCATCGACGCGCCGATGTAACCCGCCTTGCCGAACGGCAGCACCGTGGTGCGGATGACCTCCCAGCGCGTCGCGCCGAGCGCCAGCGCGCCTTCGATGTGCGTGGTCGGCGTGCGCTCGAAGACCTCGCGCGAGAGCGAGGTGATGATCGGCAGGATCATCACGGCGAGCACGATGCCCGCGGTGAAGATCGTGCCGCGCACGCTGGGCGCGACGTTGCCGGGCGCGAAGATCGGGATCCACGAGAACGTGCTGTTCACCCACTGCGCGAACGGCTCGATCGCGGGCGCGAACACCAGGATGCCCCACAGCCCGAAGATGATCGACGGGACCGCCGCGAGCAGGTCGATGACGTACGCGAACGGGCGGGCCAGCCGCTTCGGCGCGTACTGCGTGAGGAACAGCGCGATGCCGAGTGAGACGGGCATCGCGATCACCAGTGCGACCAGCGACGTCGCCACGGTGACCTCGAGCAGGTCGGCGATGCCGAACGACATGTTCGCCGGGTCGTTGGTGGACCACCCGTGGTTGAACAGGAAGTTCGCCTTGTCGGCCCGCAGCGCCGGGATGGCCTGCACGATCAGGAAGATCCCGATCAGGGCGATCAAGGCCACGATGAACACGCCGGCCCCGGTGGTCAGGTTCTGGAAGATGCGGTCACCGGCCCGCACCTTCTTCGGCTTTTTGCTCGCGGGCGGCGACTCGGGCGCCGGCGCGGCTGGTGTGTCCGAAATCGGATCCTCCGGTAACGCTCGGGCGGACGACGAACGCCCACCGGGGTCGCCGGTGGGCGTTCGCGAAGAGGATGACTCGCTCATCGACTGTTACTTGTCCAGTCTCGTCTTGACTCAGTTTCAGCGAGGGTAGGTCAGGAAATCGCCTTGACCGCGGTCAGCACCTTGTCCTGCAGGCTCTGCGGGATCGGCACGTAGCCCTGGCTGGAGACCTGCTGCTGGCCCGTGGTCGCCGCAGTGGTCAGGAACGCCTTGATGGCCTTCGCCGTGTTGGCGTCCGAGTACTTCGAGCAGACGATCTCGTACGTGGTCAGCAGCAGCGGGTACGCGCCCGGGATGTTGCTGGCGTAGATGCCGTTGAGGTCCAGCGCGAGGTCGTTCGTGCCGTCGTGGAGGAACTTGGCCGTGTCGAGGGACTTCGCCACGTTCTCACCGGTCAGCTGGACGCCGCCGGAGCCGCTGTCGATCAGGGCCGGCGTGATGCCGTCCTTGGCGAACGCGCCCTCGACGTAGGTGATGGCGCCGTCGGCGGCCTTGACCGCGGTCGCGACGCCGTTGGAGCCCGACGCGCCGTTGCCGACCCCGCCGTTGAACTTCTTGCCCGCGCCCTGGGTCCAGACGTCCTTGGCCGCCGCGCCGAGGTACTTCTGGAAGTTGTCCGTGGTGCCGGACTCGTCCGAGCGGGAGACGACCTGGATCGGCTTGTCCGGGAAGGTGAAGGACTCGTTGCCCTTGACCGCCTTGATGGCCGGGTCGTTCCAGTTCTTGATGCCGCCGTTGAAGATCTTCGCGATCACGGTCGGGGTCAGGGTCAGCTTGTCGACGCCCTGGAGCTTGTAGGCGACCGCGACGGGGCCGACCACCATCGGGATGTTCCACGCCGGGGAGGCGCAGCGCTTGTTCGCCGCGTCGAGGTCCGCGCCGGTGATCGGCGAGTCGGAGCCGCCGAAGTCGACCTGGTTGCCGTTGAACTGCTTGACGCCCGCGCCGGAGCCGCTCGCGGTGTAGTTCACCTGCTGGCCGCTGCACTGCTTGCCGTAGGCGAGCTTGAAGACGCCGACGGCCTTGTCCTGCGCCGTCGAGCCCTCGCCCGAAAGCGGGCTCTTGCCGCCGCAGTCGACCTGCGCAGTGCCGGTAGCGGCCGGCGCGGCGGCCGAGCTGCCACTGCTGTTGCTCGCCGCGGGGTCGGAGCCACAGGCGGCAAGCAGGAACGCACTCGCCGCGATGCCCACGGCGCCCAAGGGCCGCATGATCTTCACTGCATTTCCTCCACTGGCTTTCTCACTGAGAGAGACCTTCGCCGGATGACACGCTTTCGCGCCGTGCCGGATCCGGACATTAGGCAGCCACGGTGGACGGTCGCCCTTGTCCAGTTGAACGCGAGGTGAACAAGGCGCCGGTTGTGAGCAGGACGACTACTCCGAACGGGGGTCGTGTCCCCGTCGTGACCTGCGAGTACGCAAAACGTAACACAGCGTGGGATTAGCGGTCCACAGTGATTACTTACCGTACTGAACGTCGGTTTCGAAACGGGTAAACCCCAGCTTGCCGTAGACCGCCAGCGCCGGGGCGTTGTCACCCTCGACGTAAAGGATCACTTGGCGTAGCCCCCGCTCGCGCAGATACCGGAGCCCGGCGAGGGTCAGCGCCTTGCCCAGACCGCCACCCTGCGTAGCCGGGTTAACTCCGACGACGTACACCTCGCCCACCGGCTCGCCGCCGAAGCGGCCGGGCACCGGCTCGTGCACCTTCGTCCAGTGGAAGCCGACCACCTCGCCGTCGGCGTTCTCCGCGAGGAAGAAGCCAGCCGGGTCGAACCAGCCCTGCCGTTCCTCGTCGAGCAGGTCCTCGACGGTCAGCGCGCCCTGCTCGGGGTGCCAGTCGAACGCGCGCGCGTTGACGGCGATCAGCGCCTGCTCGTCCTGGCCCGGCACGAAAGTGCGCAGCTTGACGCCCTCGCGCAGCACGGGCTCCGGCCAGTCGGCGCCCTCGACGTCGACGTGCAGGATCAGCAGCTCACGCCGCCGCTCCAGCCCCAGCTTCGCGGCGACGGCGGCCGCGCCCGGGTGGTCGCCGTGGGACCAGACGCGGTAGCCCTCCGAGGCCCGCTCGGCCAGCGCGCGCGCCAACGCCGTGCCGACGCCGTGACGCCGGTGTTCCGGGTGCACGACCAGCTCGGCGACCTGGCGGCCGTAGGAGTCGCCCTCGGTGTCGAGGTGGACGTAACCCTGTGGTGAACCCGATTCCCGGGCGAGCAGGTGCAGCCCGCCGTCGAACTCGCGCGGCAGCGGGCCGGACTCGGCGACCTCGGGACGCCCGTCCACCGCCTTCGCGGCGAGCAGGATCGCGCGGATCCCGTCTAAGTCGGGTTCGTTCGTCCAGTCAGCCGGCTCCATGGGAGCCAGCCTAGTGGGGACTCGTGAGTGTTTATGACGGTTAGAACCGTCATCGCCACTCACGAGTCTTGCGGCGTCAGCGGGCCGAAAGCTCCGCTGTCTCAACCGGTGCCGCCGGGTGCGGTGCCGCGGCCGGCGGCGGCTTGACGGCGGGGCCGCCGCCGGACTTCGCCGGGCGCTCGAACTTGTACCCGACGTTGCGCACGGTGCCGATCATCTGCTCGTGCTCGGGGCCGAGCTTCGCGCGCAGCCGCCGCACGTGGACGTCCACCGTGCGCGTGCCGCCGAAGAAGTCGTAGCCCCAGACCTCCTGCAGCAGCTGGGCGCGGGTGAAGACGCGGCCCGCGTGCTGCGCGAGGTACTTGAGCAGCTCGAACTCCTTGTAGGTGAGTTCCAGCGTGCGACGGCGCAGGCGCGCGGTGTACGTGGCCTCGTCGATCACCAGCTCGCCGACGCGCAGCTCGGCGTCCACCTGCGCGGAGCTGCCGTCGCGGGTGGTGACCAGGCGCAGCCGGGCGTCCACCTCGGCCGGGCCCGCGGTCGGCAGCAGGATGTCGTCGGTGCGCCATTCCGCGCTCACCGCGACCAGTCCGCCCTCGCCCACCACCGCGATGATCGGGGTGGTCGCTTCTTCCTCGCCGGCGCCCTTGAGCAGCCGGCAAAGGCTCTTCGCGGACGCGAGGTCACTGCGCGCGTCGAGCAGGATGACGTCCCGGTGCCCGGCGTCGAGCAGGGCGGTCACCTCGGGTGCCCGAACGCGTACGGTGTGGGGAAGCAAGTCCAGCGCGGGCAGTACCGAGGTGGGGTCGGCTTCCGCAGTCAGTACGAGAAGGTCCAGGCTCATGAGCCGCACCGCCTTCACAAAGTCGTCGCCTCGAACATGGCTTCGGTCGGTGCTAAGTGAGAATAGCGGGTGAGTACCCCCGGCACCTAACGCGTGCTGGATCGATCACACCTGGGCAAACACCGGGGCGGGTCCCGGCCCCCGACCGACAGGAGAACCGACGCGATGGTGAGCAGGCCCGTGACGCGGGACGACCGACCGGCTCAGCGGCCGGACAGCCGACGTCGTGGACGGCGTATCCGCCGCTGGGTGATCGTGGTCGGGGTCATCGTGATCGTGCTGGTCGGAGCGGATTTCGGCGCCGCCGCGTTCGCCGAGCACACGATCTCCCAGAAGGCCCGCGACCAGCTCGGGCTGACCGACGACCCGTCGGTCCAGATCCACGGTTTCCCGTTCCTCACCCAGGCCCTCGCCGGTGACTACAGTCACATCAGCGTCTCGGCCGACGGGGTGCCGGTCGGCAACGACCTGCGCGACCTCGGCGTGAGCGCGGAGCTCGAAGACGTGACCGCGCCGCTGTCCGACCTCACCGCCGGCAACATGAAGGCGGTCAAGATCGGCAAGCTGACCGGCGCCGTGACCATCAAGGCGTCCGACATCGCGCACATCTCGCCGCTGGACAAGGTGCAGAACCTCAAGATCGACCAGTCCACCGTGAACTACGTCAAGTACGGCGACACGGACCAGGGCAAGCAGCCCGACCCGACGACGACCAACGCCCAGGGCGAGAAGCAGGACAGCGACACGGCCGGGATCCGGCTGTCCGCCAACGTCCAGATCGCCGGCCAGAAGGTGGAGCTGTTCTGCTTCGCGCTGATCGAGCTGAAGGACAAGACGATCTCGATCGTGCCCAACCGGCTGCAGTTCGGGAATGACCACGACACCACCGTCGTTCCAGCCGCTGTGCAGAAGGCCCTGCTGCCGAACTTCCGCGCCACGATCGACACCGCGCGGCTGCCGCTGTCCGTGACGCCGACCGCGGTGCGCGTGGACAGCGGCTCGGTGACCATCAAGGGCGAGGCCGACAACGTGAGCTTCGCGGACCTGACGACGAACAAGGGGTGAGCACCCGGTGACCGGAGTCTGGGTACTGCTGGGGACGCTGGTGGTCGCGGTCGTCGCGGGCCTGCTGCTGAAGGCCCGTAACGGCCGGGTCCGGGCCGCGAAGCCGGCCGTCACCACCCGCCCGCTGCCCGCTCCGGTCGCCGACGCGCTCGACCCGGCGTCCGCCGTGACGCTGGTCCAGATCTCCACGACATTCTGCGCGCCGTGCCGGCACACGCGCGTGATCCTGTCCGCGCTGGCCGAGAAGACCGACGGGCTGCACCACGTGGACCTCGACGTCACCGAGCAGCCCGAGGTCGCGCAGGCCCTTTCCGTGCTCCGGACGCCGACCACGCTGGCACTCGCCCCGGACGGCCGTGAGCTGCTGCGCGTCGGCGGCGTGCCGAAGGGCCCCGAGCTGCTGGCCGCCCTGCAGCCGCACCTCATCGGGACCGACGCCCGCTGAAACTCCCTGCTCGCGCCATCGCCGTTCGAGCCCGCCTGAACGCCGTCAAGGCCTCCTTACCCGCGTCCCACGCCGTCAAGGCCTCCTTACCCGCGTCCCACGCCGTCAAGGAGGCCTTAACCGCGTGCGGGTCCATGACGGAGGCCACGGCCGCGCCGATGCGCGCCGGGCCCGCCCCTGTTCAGCGGGTTGATTCTCAAATTCCGGGACGCGTCCCAAGGAATGAACGTTGTTCCCACCCCCAGAGAGCGTGGGTACTCTCGGCGGCGTGGACAAGCTGCCCATCACCCTCCTGACGCAGCGGCGCGCAGTGGACCTGTGCCGCGTGCGCAGCAGCTTGTGTCCATGTTCGCCCGGCCGGCGCTGAAGCACGTCTCGCGCCTAGGCCGCAGCTCGAGGAAGACCCTCCGCAGCGTGCCGATTCGCACGCTTCCGTCCAGCTCCAGCAGGAGGAACCATGGCCGCCGGACCGGCTGTCGACCCGCGTGGACCGCGGTTCGCCGCGATCGTGACCACGGTGGTGCTCGCCGTGGTGCTCCTGACCCAGTGGTGGCCGTTGCTCGCCGTGCAGACCGTCGTGTTCGCGATCGGCGCGTTCGTCGGGCTGAAGCCGGCGCCCTATTCGATCCTGTACCGCGCCCTCGTGGCGCCGCGGCTCGGCCCGACGAGCGAGCGTGAGGACGCGGCGCCGCTGCGGTTCGCGCAGGCCGTCGGGTTCGTGTTCGCGCTCGTCGGCACGGTCGGCTTCGTCACCGGCGTGACGACCCTCGGCATCGTGGCGACGGCGTTCGCGTTGTTCGCCGCCTTCCTCAACGCGGCGTTCAACTTCTGCCTCGGTTGCGAGATGTTCTTGCTCATCAAGCGTTTCAGCCCCAGCCCGCGCGCGTCCTGAACCACCCACCCCAGAAAGAGAGTTCGCTCCATGAGCCGTGAAGACGTCCTGGTCACCACCCAGTGGGCCGAGGAGAACCTGGACACCCCCGGCGTGGTGTTCGCCGAGGTCGACGAGGACACGACCGCCTACGACGCCGGGCACATCCGCGGCGCGGTGAAGCTCGACTGGCGCAACGACCTGCAGGACAAGGTCCGCCGCGACTTCGTCGGCAAGGAAGACTTCGAGAAGCTCCTCGCGGAGAAGGGCATCTCGAACAACGACCGCGTGATCCTCTACGGCGGCAACAACAACTGGTTCGCCGCGTACGCGTACTGGTACTTCAAGCTCTACGGCCACGAGAACGTGCAGCTGCTCGACGGCGGCCGCAAGAAGTGGGAGCTGGACGGCCGGGCGCTGAACTCCGACGCGGTCAAGCGCGACACCGCCGAGTACAAGGCGCAGGACGCGGACACCTCGATCCGCGCGTTCCGCGACGAGGTCGTGCAGTCGATCGGCGCGAAGAACTACGTGGACGTGCGCTCGCCGGACGAGTTCGCCGGCAAGCTGCTCGCCCCGGCGCACCTCCCGCAGGAGGTCGCGCAGGTGCCGGGCCACATCCCGGGCGCGCTGAACGTGCCGTGGGCCAAGGTCGCCAACGAGGACGGCACCTTCAAGTCCGAGGACGAGATCAAGGAGCTGTACGCCGACGCTGGCATCGACGAGTCGAAGGCCACCATCGCGTACTGCCGGATCGGCGAGCGCTCGTCCATCGCGTGGTTCGCGCTGCACGAGCTGCTGGGCTACGGCGACGTGAAGAACTACGACGGTTCGTGGACCGAATACGGCTCGCTGGTCGGCGTGCCGGTCGAGTTGGGAGCGAAGTAATGGGAGCGACTCCGGACGACGGCTGCGGCGCCCCCACCCAGGAGGCCACGCCCGCCGACTTCGACACCAAGGGCCAGGTCGTGCTCGCCGGCAAGGTGACCGGCAGCGCGGGCCCGGTCGGCGGCGCCTTCGTGCGCCTGCTCGACGGCGGCGGCGACTTCACCGGCGAGGTCGTCTCCTCGGCCGACGGCGACTTCCGCTTCTACGCGGCGCCGGGCGACTGGACGATCCGCGCCCTGCACCGCACCGGCAACGGCGAGGCCACCGTCACGGCGGAGGGCCCCGGCCTGCACCAGCTGGCGATCTCGGTCGCCTGACGCTTTTCCGGCGAAGCCCCCGACTCACTGCGCAATCCAAGCAGCGTCGGGGGTTTCGCCGTACCCAGGCTCGTGAGTGCCTATGACGGTTCTAACCGTCATAGGCACTCACGAGTCCCGGCGGGCGTCCGGCAGCCCGGATCGCCGCGCGCCGATGGACAGCACAAAAGACAGTTGACCTCAAGCCGACTTGAGGACGCAAGCTGCCCAGGTGATTCAGACGAAAACGGTTACCAAGAGCCCCGCACTGATCCTCGCCCTGTTCCTCGGCAGCTTCATGGCGCTGCTGGACGTGAGCGTGGTCAGCGTCGCGCTGCCGGCCATCCAGCGGGACCTGCACACCGGTTTCACGGACCTGCAGTGGATCGTCGACGGCTACACCGTCGCGATCGCCGCGGCGATCCTCACCGGCGGCACGCTCGGCGACCGCTACGGCCGCAAGCTCGTCTACCTGACCGGGCTGGTCGTGTTCACGCTCGCCTCGCTGGCCTGCGGGCTCGCGCCGACGCTCGGCCTGCTGGTCGCCGCCCGCGTGGTCCAGGGCGCGGCGGCCGCGGCCGTCATCCCGGGCGCGATCGCGCTGCTCGCGCACGCGTTCCCGGACCCGCGCGAGCGCGCGAAGATGATGGGCTGGTGGGGCACGGTGTCCGGCTCCGCGCTGGTCGTCGGCCCGCTGGCCGGTGGGCCGCTGACCGACGCGTTCGGCTGGCCCACGATCTTCCTGGTGAACGTGCCGCTCGGCGTCGTCGCCGTGCTCGCGGGACGCCGGGGCATCACCGAGTCCGCCGACCCGGCCCACGGCGCGCTGGACCTGACCGGCCAGGCGCTGGGCGCGGTGTGGATCGGCGGGCTGGTGTACGCGGTGATCGCCGGTGACCTCGTCGTCGGCCTGATCGCGGTGCTGGTGCTGGCCGCGTTTGTCGTCGTCGAGCTGCGCGTGCCGCACCCGATGCTGCCGATCCGCCTCTTCGCGCGGGCCCGGTTCTCGGTGTCGACGCTGGGGTCGTTTGTGATCGGCTTCGCGGCCTACCCGGTGCCGGTGCTGATCGCGCTGTACCTGCAGCAGGGGCGCGGGGTCTCCGCGAGCGTCGCCGGGGTGCAGATGCTGCCGTACGTGCTGGCCAACGTCGTCGCGGCGTTCTGCGCCGGCCGCCTGGCCGCCCGCTTCGACGCGCGGCGGGTGCTGCCGGTGGGCCTGTTCGTCGCCGGGCTCGGCGGGTTCGCGTTCCTGGCGGTGGACGCGACGAGCCCGTACTGGCATCTGGCACTGGTCTTCGGCCTGGCCGGGATCGGCGTCGGACTGTCCATCACGCCCACCAACATCGTCGGCCTCGCGGGCCTGCCGGGCGACCGCGTGGGCATCGCCTCCGCGACGGTGAACGCGGCCCGCCAGACCGGCACCGCGCTCGGGGTCGCCGCGCTGGGCGCCCTGCTGTCCCACGGCGCGACGTTCAGCGCCGGGCTGCACGCCGCGATGGCCCTGGCGGGCGCGACGCTGCTGGCGGTGACCGTCCTCACCGCGGCGACCCTGCGCAGGGCCGGATGAGCGGGTCCGGACTATTCTGCATCGCGTGGAGACCCTGTTTACGATCCTGCTGGCCTTGGCGGCCGTCGCCATCGTGTGGTTCGCCTGCTACGTCGTCTACCGGCTTTACGCCGACCAGCGCTAGCCGATGACAACCAGTGGCGACGAGGCCATCGCGGCCGCCGAAGAGCGGGCCGCCAGCACGCGCGCGCGCAATCTGCCGGCCTGGGACGATCTGCCGATCCCGAACGACACGGCGAACCTGCGCGAGGGCCCGGACCTGAACGCGGCCTGCCTCGCCCTGCTGCCGCTCGTCGGCGTGTGGCGCGGCGAGGGCGAGATCGACTACCCGACGATCGAAGGCCCCCGCAAGTTCGCCCAGCAGCTCACCGTCGCGCACGACGGCAGGCCGTTCCTCTACCACGAGGCGCGCTCCTGGCTGCTGAACGAGGACGGCTCGATCCTCCGCCCGGCCGCCCGCGAGACCGGTTTCTGGCGCCCGCAGGAGGACGACACCCTCGAGCTGCTGCTCACGCACAGCTCCGGGATCGTCGAGCTGTACTACGGCAAGCCGCTGAACCAGACGTCCTGGGAGCTGGGCACCGACGCGGTCATCCGCACCGCCACCGCGAAGGACGTCACGGGGGCGAAGCGGCTGTACGGCCTGATCAACGGCAACCTCGGCTACGTCGAGGAGCGCGCGATGGTCGGCCAGGAAATGCAGCCGCACGCTTCGGCGCTGCTGCACCGCGTCGCCGGCTGAGATCGGCGACGCCGTGCGCTGGCGGCGGTACGGCGAGCAGGGCGCCCTGCTCGACTGCGACTCGCTCGACCAGATGAGCGCCGCGCGCGCCACGGTCGAGGCCGCCGCGATCCCGGGTGTCATCGAGCTGGTGCCGGGCGCGCGGAGCCTGCTGGTGGTCGCCGAGCCGGCCGTGCTCGACCGGGTGCGCGCGCTGCTCGACGGCGCCGACCTGGCCCACCCGCCGTCCGGCTCGCCGCGCGAGGTGACCCTCGACGTCCGCTACGACGGCGAAGACCTGGCGATGGTCGCGCGCGACGCCGGACTGTCCGAAGAGGACATTGTCGGACTCCACACCGGCGCCGTCTACACGGTCGCGTTCACCGGTTTCGCGCCCGGCTTCGGTTACCTGACCGGGCTTCCCGCGCCGCTGCGGCAGCCGCGCCTTGAGTCGCCGCGCACGCGCGTACCGGCCGGCGCGGTGGGCGTCGCCGGTGAGTTCACCGGCGTCTACCCGCGCGAGTCGCCCGGGGGCTGGCGGCTGCTGGGGCACACGTCGGTGACGCTGTTCGACTCGGCCATGGACCCGCCGGCGCTGCTCGCGCCCGGCGACCGCGTCCGGTTCCGGAGCGTGTGATGCGGGCGCTCGAAGTACTCGCGACGGGCGCGCTCGCCCTGGTCCAGGACCTCGGCCGGCCGGGGTACGCGCACCTCGGCGTGCCGCCCTCGGGCGCGCTGGACGTCGGCGCGCTGCGGCTGGCGAACCGGCTCGCCGGCAACCCCGAAGACGCCGCCGGGATCGAAACGCTGCTGGGCGGGCTGTCCGTGCGCGCGACCGCGTCGTGCACGGTGGCGGTGACCGGGCCGGTGGTCGCGGTGACCGTGGACGGCCGGGACGCCGGGTCCCACGCCGCCGTCGCCCTGCGCGCCGGGCAGACGCTCACGATCGGCACCCCGGCCCGCGGCCTGCGTTGTTATCTGGCGGTTTCCGGCGGCATCGACGTGCCGGCCGAGCTGGGCAGCCGGTCGCGCGACGTGCTGTCCGGGATCGGCCCGGAGCCGCTCGCGCCCGGCACGACAGTCCCGCTCGGACCGGCGACCGGCGTGCCCGCGGGGGCCGACGTGGTCGTCGCGCCGCCGTCGCCGGACCGGCTGGTCATCCCGGTCGGGCTCGGCCCGCGGGACGACTGGCTGGCCGGCGCCGCGGGCGGCCTCGGCGTGTGGTGGACGGTGACGGCGGAGTCCAACCGCGTCGGCCTGCGGCTCGACGGCCCGCCCCTGCGCCGCGAGCGCACGGGGGAACTGCCCAGCGAAGGCCTGCTGACCGGCGCGGTCCAGGTGCCGCCGAACGGCCTGCCGGTCGTGTTCCTCGCCGATCACCCGACTACCGGCGGTTACCCCGTGGTTGCGGTGGTGAGACGAGGGTCACTCGACGCGCTCGCACAGGCCCGTCCTGGAACCCAGGTGTGGCTCCACCCGTCCTGATAACCGTGGAACAGGTAACGGTCACAGGCGGTAAGGGCTTCCTGGCGCCGGATGCCGGGGCGGTCGTCGGGGGTGCCGAGGCCGGCTCCGGCGAAGTCCGTCAAGGCCTCCTTACCCGCGTCGGACGCGGTGAAGGGGGCCTTGACGGACTTTGGCCGAGAGGAGGGGCGCCGGAATTGTCACAGTCGCTCCGGATCGCGCTCGCCACCGGCCAGCTGCGGCGGCCGCTCACCGAGACCCTCCGCGAGCTGCTGGACCTGCTGGTGGACGGCCGTTACCAGGTCAGCGGCCCCGAGCGGCTGCCGGACGACGACCTGGTCGCCACCGCGGGCCGGCCGGCCGCCGACGAGGCCAGAGTCGCCTACTACCGCACCGCCATCCGCTCCGGGCACCGCCCGGTGGCCGTGGTGCTCGCCGGTGCCCGCGCGCTGATCGTCGACGGGCACCACAAGATCGCGGCCTACCGCGCGGAGGGCGTGACGGCCTCGGTCGTGCGGATCAGCGAAGCTCAGTACTCCGACTCGTAGGCCGCCACCAGCTCACGGTGCACGGCGGCCGAGTCCGGCAGCGCGGCGCCGTCGAGCGTGTGCACGCGGGTGACCAGCCGGACCGAAGACGCGAGGAAAACCCCGTCGGCCGTGGTCAGGTCGGCGGCCGTGAGCGGCTCGACCTTGATCGTCCAGCCGGCCTTCTCCGCGCCGCGGAACAGCGCGTGCTGCGTGGTGCCGGGCAGGATGCCGACGGTCGAGGGCGGGGTGTACAGCGTGCGGCCCTTCGCGACGACAACCGTGGACGTCGGGCCCTCCAGCACCGAGCCGTCGGCAGCGGTGAAGATCACATCCTGGGCGCCGCGGCGGGCGGCCTCGCGCAGCGCCGCCATGTTCACGGCGTACGACACCGTCTTCGCGCCCAGCAGCAGCCACGGCGCGCGCTCGGCGACGTCCGGGGCGAAGCCGCGCTCCAGCAGCACGGCGGCGACGCCGTCAACGCGGGCGCGCTGCACCTTCTCGTCGATCTCCAACCCCATGGCGAACGCCGTCGGCACGCCGGCCGGATCGCCGTCGATTCCCCTGGTGTACACCAGTTTCAGCGCGATCTCACGACCACCCGTCCAGGTGTCGATGACTTTCCGCGCCGCTCGCTCGAACCCGGCGAGGTCCGGCGCGGGCAGGTCCAGCATGGCGGCGGAGCGGGCGAGGCGGTCGAGGTGCGGACGCAGCTCCCGCGGCTTCTTGTCCGCCACGAGGATGGTCTCGAACACCCCGTCTCCCCGCAGCAGCCCGAGGTCGTCCACCCGGATGTGGGCGGCGTCGGGGTCGGCCAGAGTTCCGTCGAGGAAGGCGAGAACGCGCATGCCCACACCGTAGTACCAGGGCGACGGCGCGCGGCTACGCCGTTGAGGGCGGTGGTGGGGAGGGCGACGGAGCTAGTCTTGTCCTTATGCCGTATCGCTCGCCGTTACTGGAAGCCCCCCGCGCGATCGCCCCGCCCGAAGGCCACCCGGAATCGGGCGTCCCCTGGCACTGGGGTGACCCGTTCGCCGAGCAGCGCACCGCCGCCCGCGGCGTGGTCGTGATCGACCGCTCGCACCGCGAGGTACTGGCTGTCACGGGTGAGGAACGCCTGTCGTGGCTGCACCTCGTGATCTCCCAGCACGTGACGGGGCTGGCCGAGGGCACCGGCACCGAGGCACTCGTGCTCGACAGCCATGGCCACATCGACACCCACTTCGTGCTGGCGCACCTCGACGGCACCGTCTGGATCGACAGCGACCCCGGCGCGAGCGCGACCAGCGCGCTGCCCAAGGGCGGCAAGCAGACGCTGCTTGAGTACTTCGAGGCGATGAAGTTCTGGTCGAAGGTCGAAATCCGCGACGCGACAACGGAACTCGCGCTGCTCACCGTCCTCGGCCCGGACGCCGAGCGGGTGCTGAGCGCGGTCGGCGCCGAGGTCGGGCCCGCGCCGTACACCGTGACCGCGTTGCCCGGCGGCGGTTTCGCGCGCCGGATGCCGTGGCCGACGCGGTCCAGTGTGGACCTCGCCGTGCCGCGCGAGCAGCTGGCGGACTGGTGGCGGCGGCTCACCGACGCGGGCGCGCGCCCGGCCGGGAGCTGGGCCTTCGACGCGCTGCGCGTGGAATCGCTGCGCCCGCGCCTCGGCACCGACACCGACGAGCGCTCGATCCCGCACGAGCTGGGCTGGGTCGACTCCGCCGCGCACGTCGCGAAGGGCTGTTACCGCGGCCAGGAGACCGTCTCGAAGGTGCACAACGTCGGCCGCCCGCCGCGCTACCTCGCGCTGCTGCACCTCGACGGCTCGCCGGAGATCACCCCCGAGACGGGTGATCCGGTGCGGCTCGGCGAACGCGTGGTCGGGCGCGTCGGGAGTGTCGTCCAGCACCATGAGCTGGGGCCGATCGCGCTGGCGCTGGTGAAACGTTCCACCCCGGCGGGCGCGGAGCTGCTGGCCGGCGCAAGAGATGAAGAGAGCGGGGTGGACCGTGTCGTTCAAGCCACCGTCGACCCGGACTCCGTGCCCGGCGAGCACGCCGCCCCTGGTCGGGAGGCTGCGGCGAGGCTACGGGGCTGAAGTGAACTCGACGGTAGCGTTGTCGGGGAATCTAGAGCAGGATGTGCCCGTGATCGAAGTTCGTCCCGGCGGGCGAAGGCGGATCGACCGCGTCCTCGCCCCGGGATACTCCACCGGCCTCGGCGACCTGCCGCTTCCGGTGCTGCGCGAACGCCGTGACGAGGCCGCGCAGGAAGAGACGGACCTGTCCTATTTGCGCCGTCTGCTCCACGCCCGGATCGACATCGTGCGCGCCGAGCAGCAGCGCCGGTCGTCCGGCGGCGAGAGCATCGTCGACCAGCTCGCCACCATCCTCGCCGACAACGCGATCGGCCCGGCCATGGGCTCCGGACGGCACCAGGGGCTGGAGCCGTCACGCGCGGGCGAGCACCGCAGGCACGCCGAGGCCCTGATCGGCGACACCGACCTGACCGACGTCGGCTCGCTGTCGGAAAGCAAGCTCGCCTCCGCGCTGGACACCTACGCCACGGAGGAGACGTCCGTGTCGACGTTCCGCCGCCAGGTGCAGGGTGTGATGGACACGCTCAACGCCGAGATCGCCGCCCGCTACCAGCGCGGCGCGGCGACGGTCGACGAGCTGCTCGACTCCGAGCGCGGCCGGTCCGACACCAACGGCGGCACTGGTTCGTCCGGCAGCGCCGGTTCATCCGGCAACGCCGCGAGCTCCGGCAAGTGACCAACCCGGTACTGGTCGAGGTCGTCCGCTCCGGTTTCACCGAAAGCGTGCACCGCGGCTCCGTCGTGGTCACCGCCCCGGACGGCACGGTGGTCCTGGCCACCGGCGACGTCACCGGCCCGATGTTCCCCCGCTCGTCGAACAAGCCGCTGCAGGCCGCCGGGATGCTCCACTCCGGACTGTCCTACGACGGCGCCGACCTGGCGCTGGCCTGCGGCTCCCACTCCGGCGAGCCCGGCCACGTCGAGCGCGTCGCGGCGATGCTGGCGGCCGCGGGCCTGGACGAGTCCGCGCTGGCCTGCCCGCCCGCGTACCCGCTGTACGAACCGTCGATGCACGCGGCGGCCGGCCCGCTGCGCGTCACGATGAACTGCTCCGGCAAGCACGCGGCGATGCTCGCCACCTGCGTCGCGGCGGGCTGGCCGACGGACGGCTACGAGCACCCGGCGCACCCGCTGCAGCAGGCGATCGCGGACACCGTCGTCTCGCTCACCGGCGAGCCGATCGCCGCCACCGGCGTGGACGGCTGCGGCGCCCCGCTGTTCGCCTTCTCCCTGACCGGCCTGGCACGCTCGTTCGGCCGCCTGGTGCAGGCCGACCCGGGCTCACCCGAGCGCCGTGTGGCCGACGCGATGCGCGCGCACCCGTGGCTCGTCGCCGGCACGGACCGCGAGGACACCAGCCTGATGAAGGCCGTCCCCGGCCTGTTGTCGAAGGTCGGTGCGGAGGCTGTCTGGGCCGTATCGCTGCCGGACGGAACCGCGCTGGCCCTGAAACTGGACGACGGCGCCAAACGCGGCTGCGGCCCGCTGGGCGTGGCCGTGCTGCGTCACCTCGGCGTCGACGTCTCCGAGCTGGCCGACCTGGCCGCCCCCGCCGTGCTGGGCGGTGGCCGGGAGGTCGGACAGCTGCGAGTCAGTTGGAGTGCTCCCTAGCCGCGAGGTCGCCCCAGAACTCACGGAGTTCGGAGAACAGCTCGGCGAGCTCTTCGACGTTGCCGGTGCGCAGGGCGTCCAGGATGTCGTGCACCTCTTCGGCCGTGGTGTCGGACTCGAGGATCGAATCGGCGAACAGCTGGACGAGGCCGCCGTAATCGAGTTCCACGACCGACGCCGGGTTGAAGCTCTCCAGCCACTGCCGGGTCTGCGACAGCACCCGCGCGGGACCGGACTCGCCGAAGGCGGCCTCGATCAGCTCGCTCGCCTCGGCGGCGCGGCTGAGCGCCTCGGACATCGACGTGCGCCACGACACCTCACGCGTCGGGTCGGCCGGGCCGGAGCCGAGGACCAGCCGGCGCTCGTCCGGGTCGACCAGGACGAACCACGGCAGCGGCACCGTCCACGTCGTGGTCAGGGTGTGCGCCGCCATCGTGGTCAGGTCGGCCATCGCGGCCTTCGTGCGGGACCGGGCGCGGTCGGCGGAGACCCCGCCGGCGTCGAGCACCGCGTTCTTCAACGCCGGGTGCGCGTCGCCGAGGAACGTCACCAGCGCGGCCGCCGAGCGGGCCCGCAGCTCGAGCGGGCAGACGAACGGGCCCTCCACCGGGTGCCCGGGCGGCAGCTCGCCCACGTCGAGCACCAGCACGTCGTTGAGCAGGCTGGGCGCGGGGCGCCCGTCGGACAGCTCGGCGGGCAGGAGCCGGGACGGCGCGGCGACCTGTGACTTGAGCCACATGTGCTGCTCTCGTTCGCCGATGGCGGCACGGCGCAGCTTCGCCGCGGCCACGGCTTCGCGCAGCCGCTCGTCCGGCGGGTCACCCAAGGCGAGCAGGGGTTCATACACCCGCAGATAGGCCACGAAGGGACGGAGCACCAGTGCATCGTGGCACGCCCACCTGCGCCGATCGCCACCGACAGGCCGGTAACCGGCGTCCGGCGGACACTGTCGCGACCGGCACACCGTGCCACGTCGCATCCACCCCCCCGGACACGGTACGGTGTGACCAGGAAAGAACTGTCGAGACGATGCGGGGCCGCCGATTCCCCCGGCCGCCCCGCCCCTGTGCGAGGGGGTCGAGCCATGGGGCGCGGCCGGGCTAAGGCCAAGCAGACGAAGGTGGCGCGCGAGCTCAAGTACAGCTCGTACGACACCGATTTCGATGCTTTGCAGCGCGAGCTGTCGAGTAGTTCCTCGGAGAGTAGCCACGAGGACGACAACCAGTACGAGGACCCGTACGACGACGGGTACGACGAATACCGTCGTTGAGCAGGCGTGACGCGCGAGGGTGGTTCCGGGTGAGAACCCGGGCACACCCTCGCGCGTCTCGTGCTGCCCATTTCTCGTGCCCACGAAGGTGTGAAGGAGCGAGCCGATGAGCGACGTACAGCAGGTTGGCGTGGTTGGCGCGGGCCTGATGGGGTCCGGCATCGCCGAGGTGCACGCCAGGTCCGGCCTGGACGTGATCGTCACCGAGGTGAACCAGCCCGCGCTGGACGCGGGCAAGGCTCGCATCGAGAAATCGCTGCAGCGCGGTGTGAAGAACGGCAAGCTGTCCACCGAGGACGCCGACGCGGCGCTCGGCCGGCTGCGGTTCACCACCGAGATCGGCGAGTTCGCCGACCGCGACCTGGTGATCGAGGCGATCCTCGAGCAGGAGCAGGCCAAGGTCGAGGTCTTCCGCCAACTGGACAAGATCGTCGAGCGCGAGGACGCGGTGTTCGCGTCCAACACCTCCTCGATCCCGATCATGAAGCTCGGCATGGCCACGGCCCGCCCGCAGCAGGTGGTCGGCATCCATTTCTTCAACCCCGTGCCCGTGCTGCCGCTGGTCGAGCTGGTTCCGTCGCTGCTGACCAGCGACGAAACCGCGCGCCGCGCCGAAGAGCACGCCACGAAGGTGTTGAGCAAGACCGTGATCCGGTCGCAGGACCGCGCCGGGTTCATCGTGAACTCGCTGCTGGTGCCGTACCTGCTGTCCGCGATCCGCATGATCGAGTCCGGCTTCGCCTCCGCCGAGGACATCGACCGCGGCATGGAGCTGGGCACCGCGCACCCGATGGGCCCGCTGCGGCTGTCCGACCTGATCGGACTGGACACCATCAAGGCCATCGCGGACTCGATGTACGCGGAGTTCAAGGAGCCGCTGTACTCGTCGCCGCCGCTGCTGCTGCGCATGGTGGACGCGGGCCTGCTGGGCAAGAAGACCGGGCGCGGGTTCTACTCGTACTCCTGACGACTTTTGTTGCCCCGGCCGACGTTCGTCTTCGCCGCGGGCGCCAGTGGTGCGTCCGCGGCGCCGGGTAACCCGTTCACCGTCCACGACCTGGACACCGCGCACTAACGGGCTCAGCTGACCGGCCCGAACGCGGCCCGCCGCGCGGCGCGGCGCAGGACCAGCAGGATGGCGGGCCCGAGCAGCAGGATGGCGGCGAGGTTGGTCAGCGCGCGGCCGGTGTCCCAGCCGAGCGTCGAGGTCAGGACGGTGAAGACCAGGAAGCGGTGCAGGTTCTCCGCGATCGGCGCGCCGGGCACGAAGTCCAGCGCGGACGTCCCCGCGAGGAACGGCCAGGTGAACATGCTCATGGCCAGCCCGTAGAAGTACGCCGCGAGCACGCCGTAGACCGAGAGCATCGCGATCTCCCACCGGCCCTTCACCCGCGACGGCAGCAGCCCCGCCCCCATCCCCACCAGCGACGACGCCAGCATCTGGAACGGCAGCCACGGCCCGACCCCACCGGTGAGCAGAGCCGACGCGAACAGCGACGTCGCCCCCAGCACAAACCCGAACCCCGCCCCGAACACCCGCCCGGCCAGCACGAGCAGGAAGAACACCAGCTCGATCCCGCCCGTCCCGGCCCCCAGCGGCCGCAACGCCGCATCGACGGCCGACAGGACCCCCAGCAGCGCCAACGCCTTCGAGTCCAGCCCCCCGCTCGACAACTCGGCCAGCACGATCAGGATCAGCACGGGCAGGGTGGCCATGAACACAAACGGCGCATCGATTCCGTGGCCGGCCGCGCTCTGGGCTGCTCCCGCCGCTCCCTCTGTTCCCGGTGCGGTGCCGACCAGCAGGGGCCAGCAGAACATCACCAGTCCCAGCACCACCGCCGGCCCCAGCACCAACGCGGTCCGCCACCTGATCCGGACGGCGGGCTGCAGGAAATCGGTCATCGGGCCGCCCCGATCGCGTGGCGCGCTTGGCTGGGGACTGCGGTGGCCACTGTCGCGAGGGGACCACTCGCGACGGCCGCGGTCGCGAAGAGACCACTCGCGTCGGCTGCGGCGGTCGCGAACAGGACACTCGCACCAACTGCCGTCGCGAAGGGCCCATTCGCAACCACGCCGGTCGTGAACGGACCACTCGCACCAGCCGCCGTCGCGAAGGGACCACTCGCACCAGCCGCCGTCGCGAAGGACCCATTCGCGACGGCCTTGGGCGCGAAAGGACCAGTCGCACCAGTCGCCGTCGCGCGGGGCCCACTCATGACGCCCACGGTCGTGAACGGGCCACTCACAACAGCTGCGGCCGTCGCGAGAGGACCACTCGTGACAGCTGCCGCCGTCGCGAAAGGAGCAGCCACAACCGCGCCGGTCGCGAACGGGCCGTTCGCGGCACCCATGGTCGCGAACGGACCGTTCGTGACTGCCGCAGTCGCGAAGGGACCACCCGCGTCAGCTGCGGCGGTCGCGAACAGGACACTCACACCAGCCGCCGTCGCGAGAGGACCACTCGTGACAGCTGCCACCGTCGCGAAAGGCCCGTTCGCGACAACCACCCCAGTCGCGAGGAGACCACCCGCACCAACCCCGCTCATGAACCCAGCGCCTCAGCGACCTCGTCCACCGTCAGCCATTCCTCCGGGGCCAGGATCTTCGCGACCTGCGGCGCGAATGCCGGTGACGACACGACGACCTCCGCCGTCGGGCCGTCTGCTACGACCTCGCCTTCGGCCATGACCACTACGCGGTGGGCGGTCGTCGCGACGAACTCCACGTCGTGGGTGGCCAGGAGGATTGCGTGGCCGTCCGAAGCGAGCGAAGCGAGCACCGACGCGAAGTGGCGCTTCGCCGGGTAATCGAGGCCTCGGGTGGGCTCGTCGAGGAGCAGGGCCGGGGGCGCGGCCGTCAGCTGCACCGCCAGCACCAACGCCAGCCGCTGCCCCTCCGACAGGTCACGCGGGTTCAGCGCACCGTCGACGCCGGGGACGAGCCGGTCCAGCAGCGACCGCGCCGTGCCCGGGGCGGCTGACGACTCCTTGTCCGCCTGCGTGCACTCGGCGTCCACCGTCTCCAGGTACAGCAGGTCCGCCGGGCTCTGCGGGACGAGGCCGACGCGCGCCCGCGCCGCGCGCGGCTTCAGCCGGGCCGGGTCCGCGCCCAGGACGTCGACCGTCCCGCCGGACCGCGGGCCGCTGCCCTGCAGCGCCCACAGCAGCGACGACTTCCCCGATCCGTTGCGCCCCATCAGCGCCACGACCTCACCCCGCCCCAGCCGCAGGTTCACCCCGCGCACGGCCGGCACGTCGCCGTACCGGACCTGCACCGCCGACGCCCGCACCACCCAGTCCCGGGAGCCGGAAACCCCCGAGGAAACCGGGCGCGAAAACGGAGCCAGCCGCGTCCGCAACGGGCCCGCCAGCCGCCGCGCGTCGCGCACGGAGAGCGGCAGCGGCGACCAGCCCGCCAGCCGGCCCAGCTCGACGATCGGCGGCGCGACGTCCGCGAAGGCGAACACCTCAGCGGGCGGGCCGGAGACCACCGAGCCGTCGCCGGGCAGGTACAGCACGCGGTCGGCGTACTGCGCGACGCGCTCCATCCGGTGCTCCGCGACGACCACCGTGGTCCCCAGGTCGTGCACCAGCCGCGTGATCGCGGCCAGCACCTCCTCGGCCGCCGTCGGGTCGAGCGCGGACGTCGGCTCGTCCAGCACCAGCACCCGTGGGTGCGCCGTGAGCACGGAGCCGATCGCCACGCGCTGCTGCTGCCCGCCGGAAAGAGTCCGAAGTGGACGGTAACGCAGGTCCGCGACGCCCAGCAGGTCCAGCGTCTCCTCGACGCGCTTGCGCATCACGTCCGGCGCCACGGCCAGCTGCTCCATGCCGTACGCCAGCTCCTCCTCGACGGTGTCCGTGACGAACCCCGCCAGCGGGTCCTGCCCGACCACCCCCACCACGGACGCCAGCTCACGCGGCGGGTGCGTCTCCGTGTCCAGCCCGGCCACGCGCACGCGCCCGGTCAGCCGGCCGCCGGTGAAATGCGGGACGAGCCCGTTGATCGCGCCGAGGAAAGTCGACTTGCCGACACCCGTTCGCCCCGCGACGAGGCACAGCTCGCCCTCCTCCACCACGAGGTCCACATCGGACAGGACGGGCCGCGCGGTACCGTCGTAAGTGACCCCGACGTGGGAGAACTCGATCACCGGGCGACCTCCAGCAACGGCACGGGACGCGGCGCCAGCCAGGCGGGCAGCGCCCCGATCAGCACGGACAACACCGGCAGGACCGGCAGCGACGGCCACTCCAGCCCGGACGGGTACAGCCCGGACGGCCCGGCCGCGAACAGCAGCGCGCACGCGCCGACCCCGCACAGCACCACCAGCGTTTCAGGCAGCCGCCACGGGTCGGGCCGGTACGCCGTGCGCCGGACGCGACGGCCGCCGAGCACGAACCCCGCCCCCGCCACCACCAGCCCGGCCGCCAGCATCGGGATGCCGAGCCAGGTCGACGTCCCGTCGAGCACGCCGTACACCCCGACGGCGACGCCGATCATCCCGGCGAGCACACACACCGCGATCACCGCGCGCACCCGCGGCGCGAGGTAACCCCGCCGCCCGTAGCCCCGCGAGTCCATCGCGGCGGCGAGCAGGAGCGAGCGGTCCATCGCGTCCGCGAGCACCGGCACGAAAATCCCCTTCACGACGCGGAAGCCGCGCGAACGTCCCGCTCGCAACCGCCGCGCGCGTCGCACCCGCTGCACGCTCTCCACCAGCTGCGGCGCCACCGAGAGCGCGACCGTGACGGCCGTGCCCACCTCGTACAACGCCCCGGGAACGGCCTTGAGCAGGCGTTTCGGGTTCGCCAGCGCGTTCGCGGCGCCGACGCAGAGCACGATCGCGGCGAGCCGCAGCCCGTCGTAGAAGCCGCCCAGCAGCTCCTCGGCCGACGTCGGGCCGAGCAGCGTGATCCCCGCGGCGGCCGCGGGCAGCGGGATGGTCGGCAGCGTGAACAGCACGTGCCCGCCGTCCTCGCCGCCGATGAGGATCCGGAACAGCACGCGCGACACCACGATCACCGCGCCGATGTAGGCGTACAGCCGGAAGGCGAGCGCCCAGGGTGCGTCCGTGCGCCGGTTGGCGACCACGAACCCGGCCACCGCGATCACCAGGCCGAGCAGCAGCGGGTTCGTGGTCCGGCTCGCGGCGACGGCGAGCGCGAGCGCCCACACCCACCACGCGCCGGGGTGCAGCGCGCGGGGGTTCCCGGTCAGCGGGACCCGCGACCGGCCGCGCGGCTCACGAGCGGTCCGCGCCACGCCTGCGCCGCAGCCCGGTCACCACTCCGGCGGCCGCGATCGCCACGATCACCACGATGCCGATCACCAGCCCCCACGGGAAACCGCTGTCCGACGCGGACGGGTCGGCCGGCGCCGGGGCCGGGGCGTTCGCCTGCCGGACGGGCGCGGTCCGCGGCGGCGGGTAGTCCGCGAACGCCTTGTTGTGCGCGAACGACCAGCCCTCGAAACTGCCCGCCGGCGGCTTCCAGCCCTGCGCGCCGACCTGGCTCGACTCCCACTTGCCGCCGTTCGTGGCGGTCCAGAAGCTCCACGACGCGCTCTCCGGCGGCATCCCGGTGCACGACTGGTCGGCGGGCTTGCCCTCGATCTTGCAGACCAGGGCCAGGCCGTACTTGCCGGCGCCGGCCAGGTCCAGGCCCGCGTTCTGCATGGCCGTGACGCCGTTCTCCTGCGGTCCGGGCGCGCAGCGGATGAGCGTGTCACCGCCGAGGTCCTGGTAGTCGACGATCACGGTGACGCCGGTGGCGTCCGGGCAGTAGCCGGCGGTGCCCTTCCCGGGCACAGTCGCGGCGGCGGGGCCGGCCCCGGCCAGGCCGACGGTGGACAGCAGCGCGCACGCGGCCAGAACTCGCCCCCAGGCGAGCGAAGTGACAGACATCGGTTGACGAACCTCGCATCGAGTCGGACCACGGCGGGCGATCCGGCTCACGGCCTTGGCCAGGCCGATCACGGTTGCGGGTCAGCGCCGGACTCGCACCGGCTTCCCCCGTTCGTGGCGTAGAACGCACTGACGTTAACCCACCGGAGGGACCCGCAGGAAGCGACAGCGGACACACCTACACTTCCGGGCGTGGGACTCGGACAGCTGCGCGTCGGACTCGTCGGAACCGGTCCGTGGGCGACCACGGTGCACGCGCCCGGGCTGGCCGACCATCCTGGGACAACGCTCGCCGCCGTCTGGGCCCGCCGGGCCGGCGCCGCGAAGGAGCTGGCCGACGCGCACGGGGCGATCGGCACCGACGACCTCGACGAGCTGTTCTCGCAGGTCGACGCGCTGGCGTTCGCCGTCCCGCCCGCCGTGCAGGCCGAGCTGGCGGTCAAGGCCGCCGAGGCGGGCAAGCACCTGATCCTGGAGAAGCCGATCGCCGCCGACCTGGCCGGCGCGCAGCGGCTGGCCGACGCCGTGGCCGCGAACAACGTCGCGTCGCTGGTCATGCTCACCCTGCGGTTCTCCACCCAGACCCGCGAGTGGCTCGAGGACATCACCCGCGCCGGTGGCTGGCGCGGCGGCGGCGCCCGCTGGCTGTCGGGCGCGCTGCTCGGCGGCCAGTACGCGGCTTCGGCCTGGCGCCAGGACACCACGGGCGGCGCGCTCGCGGACATCGGCCCGCACGCGTTCGACCTGCTCGACGCCGCACTCGGCCGGATCACCGACGTGCTCGCGGCCCACCGCGCCGAGGGTGACCTCTGGCAGCTGCTGCTGGCCCACGAGGGTGGCGCGACGAGCACCGCGACGCTCTCGCTGCACCTGCCGGTTCAGCCCACCGTGGTCGAGATCGCCGTCTACGGCGAGCAGGGATACCGGACACTCGGACGCAAAGCGGGCACAGCCGGGGAGTCCTACACCGCACTGCTGGATGACTTCGCCGCGATGATCGCGAGCGGCACCACCACTCACCCGTGCGACGTCCGGCGGGGCCTGCACCTGTCCTCGATCATCGAACGGGCCCGCGAGCTCGCCGAGTAGTACACAGGCCGTCCTCGCTAATTTCTGTTGTGAAATAAGGCTTTCGCCTAAGCGCCCGAAATCCTTCCACAGGGTTGTCCACAGCATCCACTGTGGACGGTCCGCGCCTCGACCGAACCACGGGAAGCCGTTTCGCGCCACCGGAAGATCACCGAATAGTGCTGGCCACTGGGCATGCCAAGTGGATCTTGCAATGCGATGGTTGATCTTGGGAGGGCGGGAAGAAGCAGTTCAGAGGGGCTCTGAGAAGGGAAGCGCATGGGTGCTCTGCTGCGCGCTTTCTGGGGGATGATCCCGTTGACGGCCATCGCGCTGCCCTACGCGCTGATCAGCTGGCCATTGCTCACGGCGAGGAGGCGGCGAAGAACCGGCATCCGCCACGCCTCCGCGACCGCAGCCGTCGACGTCTCCACCGCGACGCTGGGCGTCCTGGTGGTCTTCCTGGTGGTGATGCCCGTCGGCGACGCCGACACGAGCACCCTCGACCTGGTCCCCGGCGCCGACCTGTCCGCCGCGCTGGCCGACGACGGCTCGCTCTGGCAGGTCATCGGCAACCTCCTGATGCTGTGCCCACTGGGCGCGCTGCTCCCGATCCGGGTGCGGCGGCTGCGCTCACTCAGCCGGATCGCGCTGACCGCGATGGCCGCGTCCGTGCTGGTGGAGGCCATGCAGTTCGTGATCCACTCCGGCCGCGTCAGCTCCACCGACGACGTCCTGCTCAACACCCTCGGCGCCACGATCGGCGCGGCGCTGACCCGGCGCGGCTGGCGCTGGCTCGACCTCCCGCCGGCGCCGCCGCCGATCCCGCGCCAGGTGCGGCGGACCGTCTGCGAGTCGCCGACGCTGCGGATGCGCGTGCCCCGCTCGGTCTGGGACGCGCGCTACGCCGGGGCCGGCCATCCCGAGCGGCGCTGAAAACCGCTTGCCCCAGGTGCCAGACTCGGGACAAACCCGTTTCGGACGAAGGAATGCCAATGTATGCCGTCGCTGCCCGCGTCGGCCGAGGCCAGGCCTGACGCGAACTCATCTGCGTCGCCCCTAGCGCGTGCTCTGTGCATGCGCTCCTTCTCCGACCCCGAAAGGGTTCATCCCACTCATGTCAGCCCTTCAGGCTTACGTCCGCACGACCGCGCCCCGCGGCCGTGAAACCGAACGCATCGGCCCGTTCCTCGCCACCTTCGCGCGGGACACCGACCACCCGATGCTCAACTACGCGATCCCCGACGACGGCGCCACGGCGTCGGCCGCCGAGATCGCGGAACTGACCGCGGCCTACCACCGCCGTGGCCTGCTGCCGCGGCTCGAGTTCTTCACCGAGGCCGCCCCGGACCTGGAAGAACTCCTGGTCGCACGGGGTTACGCGCTGGAACGGCGCATCCCGCTCATGACGTGCGTCCCCGAGGACTTCCTCGACCGCCCAGCGCCCGTCGGCATCGGGCTGCGGGCTCCGCTGACCGAGGCCGACGTGCGCGGCTTGCGTTCGGCGCAGAACGTGGCCTACGGGGAGTCCCCGGACGTGTCCGACGCCGAGGTGGCCAGCACGAGTGCGTTCGGCGAGCGGGCTGTGCTCGTCGAAGACACGGCCACTGGCGAGATCATCGGTGGCGGCGTGGCGCTGGAAGTCGTCGACGGCACCGCCGAGATCGCGGGCATCGCCGTCGCCGCCGCTTACCGGCACCGCGGCATCGCTTCGGCCATCGCGGCGCACCTCACGCGGTTGGTACACGAACAAGGCGCGCACACGGCCTTCCTCACCCCCGGGGACGAGGGCATCGCCACGGTGTACCGCCGCGTCGGCTACCGGCCCGCGGGCGAGTGCGTGCACCTCTCGCTGAGCTAGTCGTGAGTGTTTATGACGGTTAGAACCGTCATAAACACTCACGAGCAGTCAGTCGTCGAAGCGGCCGCCGCGGCCGCGTTTCACGTCGCCACGGCGTTTCTTCGCGGCCAGGCGGCGTTCCTTCGAGCCCCGGGAGGGCTTGGTGGGACGCCGTTTGGCCGGCGGCGGCGCGGAGGCCGCCAGCAGCGCCGCGGCCAGCCGCTCGCGCGCCGCGTCCCGGTTCATCAGCTGGGAGCGGTGCTCGCTGGCGGCGATGGTCAGCACGCCGTCGACCAGCCGCCCCGAAAGCCGCGCCAGGATGCGCTCCTTGAGCACCGGCGGGATCACCGCCGAGCCGGCCACGTCGAACGACAGCTCGACCCGCGAGTCCGTGGTGTTCACGCCCTGCCCGCCCGGTCCGGACGACCGGGAGAAGCGCTCGCTCAGCTCGGCCCCGGGTACCACGAACCGGGAGCCGATCACCACGTCCTCTGCCACCCGTCCAGTCTGACAGGAGGCGGCAACCGCGTTTCTAAAAGCGCGGGTGGTCCCCCGACAGCACGGCGCGCGGGCCGTCCGGGTCCTCCGCCGGCTGCACGTCGCCGAGGATCCAGGACGGCACGTGCCGCGCGGTCAGCACGGCCAGCGCCCGGTCGACGTCCTCGGCCGAGACGATCGCGACCATGCCGACGCCCATGTTGAACGTCTTCTCCAGCTCCGCCCGCTCGACCTTGCCGCGTTGCCCGACCAGCGCGAACACCGGCGCCGGCGTCCAGGTCCCGCGCTCCAGCCGGGCGACCAGGCCCCGCGGCATCACACGCGCGAGGTTGGCCTCCAGGCCGCCGCCGGTGATGTGCGCGAACGTGCGCACCTCGGTCTCGGCGGCCAGCGCCAGGCAGTCCTTGGCGTAGATCCGCGTCGGCTCCAGCATCTCCTCGCCGAGAGTGCGGCCGAACTCCTCGACGTGCCCGTCCAGCGGCATGCGCGCGATGTCCAGCAGCACGTGCCGGGCCAGCGAGTAGCCGTTGGAGTGCAGGCCGGACGCACCCATGGCCAGCACCACGTCGCCGGGGCGCACCCGCTCCGGGCCGAGCAGCGCGGACGCCTCGACGACGCCGACGCCGGTGGCCGACATGTCGTAGTCGTGCTCGCCCATCAGGCCGGGGTGCTCGGCCGTCTCGCCGCCGAGCAGCGCGCAGCCGGCCTGCACGCAGCCCTCGGCGATGCCGCCGACCAGTGCCGCGATCTTCTCCGGCACCACCTTGCCGACGGCGATGTAGTCCTGCAGGAACAGCGGCTCGGCCCCGGTGACCACGAGGTCGTCGACCACCATGGCGACCAGGTCGATGCCCACGGTGTCGTGCTTGTCCAGCGCCTGCGCGACGGCGATCTTGGTGCCGACGCCGTCGGTGGACGACGCGAGCACCGGTTCCTTCCACCGGTCGAGCTTGAGCGAGAAGAGCCCGGCGAAGCCGCCGACCCCGCCGCGGACCTCTGGTCGCGTGGCGCGCTCGGCGTGTGGCTTGAGCAGCTCGACGGCTTGGTCACCGGCGTCGATACTGACTCCGGCGGCGGCGTACGTGGCGCTCGTGGACTCGCTCACGGAAGCGGACTCCCTCTTGGACAAGCTGTGACTAGGGACGCCGGACGGCGTCTTCGGCACCGTACCCCGCGGGGCTGACCGGGGTCGCCGCGCCATTGACCGCGTCCATGCTCTCGAGCAGGTGCTTGCCGATCAGCGCGTCGTCGGGCAGCGCGATCGGGTACTCGCCGGAGAAGCACGCCGTGCACAGGCGCGTCTTCGGCTGCTCCGACGCCGCGACGAGGCCGTCGAGCGAGATGTAGCCCAGCGAGTCGGCCCCGATGGAGCGGCGGATGCCGTCGAGGTCGACGCCGTTGGCCACCAGCTCGGCCCGTGAGGCGAAGTCGATGCCGTAGAAGCACGGCCACCGCACCGGCGGCGACGCGATCCGGACGTGCACCTCCAGCGCGCCCGCCTCCCGCAGCATGCGGACGAGCGCGCGCTGGGTGTTGCCGCGGACGATGGAGTCGTCCACCACCACCAGGCGCTTGCCGCGGATGACGTCGCGCAGCGGGTTCAGCTTGAGCCGGATGCCCAGCTGGCGGATGGTCTGCGACGGCTGGATGAACGTGCGCCCGACGTAGGCGTTTTTCACCAGGCCGGTGCCGTACGGGATGCCTGAGCCCTGCGCGTAGCCGATCGCGGCGGGCGTGCCGGACTCCGGCACGGGCATCACCAGGTCCCCGTCGGCCGGGTGCTCGAGGGCGAGCCGCCGCCCGATCTCCACGCGGGTGGCGTGCACGCTGCGGCCGGCGATCGAGGTGTCCGGGCGGGCCAGATAGACGTACTCGAAGACGCAGCCCTTGGGATCGGGGTTGGCGAACCGCGAGGAGCGCAGGCCCGAGGCGTCGATCGCGATCAGCTCGCCGGGCTCGACCTCGCGGACGAAGGACGCGCCGCAGATGTCCAGCGCGGCCGTCTCGCTCGCCACGACCCAGCCGCGCTCCAGCCGGCCGAGCACCAGCGGGTGCACGCCGTGCGGGTCGCGCGCCGCGTACAGCGTGTTCTCGTCGGAGAAGACCAGGCAGAACGCGCCGACGAGCGTCGGCAGCAGCTCCATGGCGGCCGCCTCGATGCCCTTGTCGGCGGCGTTCGCGGCGAGCAGCCCGCAGATCAGGTCCGAGTCGCTCGACGAGCCGGTGAGCCCGGCGTGCGGCTTCAGGCCCGCGGCGATGGTGCGCTCACGCAGCTCCGAGGTGTTCACCAGGTTGCCGTTGTGCGCGAAGGACAGGCCGCTGCCGGTGGCGGTGGTCCGGAAGATCGGCTGCGCGTTCTCCCAGATCGTCGCGCCGGTGGTGGAGTAACGGCAGTGCCCGACGGCGATGTGGCCCTGCAGCGACTGCAGCACCTGCTCGTCGAACACCTGGCTGACGAGGCCGAGGTCCTTGAAGACCACGATCTGCGAGCCGTCGGACACCGAGATGCCCGCCGCCTCCTGCCCGCGGTGCTGCAGGGCGTAGAGGCCGTAGTAGGTCAGTTTGGCGACCTCTTCCCCGGGAGCCCAGACGCCGAAGACGCCACACTCCTCGCGAGGTTCCGGGTCGGGCTGATCAGTGCTGGACGGGTCGGAAACCACCGAGGTGCTCCCAGGAAGACGTGGTCAGGCCAAGTCAAGTGTAAGGGGTGTCAAGCCGATAAACGGCGGACGCGACGTGGTTCTGCCCACTCCTCCGTTCCGGTCCCGGCCTGCGGCGGGCGGTGTGCCCGCGGCGGATCTTCGCACCGGGGACGGACCGGGCACGCTCACCTGACCGGCGCCGAGGGAACCGGCTTCGCCCGGCGGCCACGCCGCGTCCTGACCATGCCGATCACCCCGGCGACACCGGCGGTGACGAGCCCACCGACCATGACGACGTTTCCGGCGACCGTGCCCGGGTTGTGCGACAACAGGTTGGGCGTCAGCTGGTTGGCCAGGGCGCCGACAACGACGATCCAGAACGCGATGAGCACGCCGAAGACCGGGTGCCACCACCAGCGGGAGGTGACCAGCATCAGCAGCCCGGCCGCCACGATGAACAGGATGCCCGGCGGGAAGGCGGAGAAGCCGAAGGACTTCTCCCCGTTCGCGAACTTCGCCGGGTCGGCGGCCCACTGGATCAGCAGCCCGAGGATGCCGATGAGCAGCCCGGCGAACGCGATGAGCGTGCTTCGGTTGAGCCGGCGCAGAGGGAACATGACGAACTCCTTCACAAATGGGGTCAACGGGTTGGGGTGGCGCGGATGACCGAGGCCACCGCGAAGACCGCGGCGGCGACGAAACTGAGCACCTGCACCCAGCCGGCGGTGAAGTCGAAGACCGCCGACGGGTGGGTCAGCGTGGACGTGAACTGGGGCGACGCGAACCCGCCGTAGAGGAAGAGGGCGCTCATGACCGCGGCCAGCAACGGGGTGTACCGCCCTCGGGCCAACGCCACGACCACGGCGACCGCCGGGTAGAGGAACGGGCCAGGTCCGTCGTAACCGGTCGATTCGTCGGCGATGGCGGCCAGCACCAGTGCGGCGCAGGTGGCGATCAGCAGCGAACGGTGCCGGCCGGTGGCCCTGCCGATCGCCGTCCATGCCGCCCGGGTTTGCTCTGCCATGGCCAGATCTCCTTCAGGTGCCGGATCGAACGACTGCCATGGTCGGCTCAGCCGGACGCCGACCGCGTCGGACGCAGAGCGGCCTTCGCGTCGCGTGACTACGTCAGCTGACGTAGCCAGGTGTCGCCGCGACGCTGATGTGCCGCCGCCCGCCGGCGGGCAGGCTGGGCGGCATGGTGGCGGTGTTCGGCGATCGGCTGGCGCGTCCGGCGTGGTCGGACGTGGTGCTCGGCGCCGCGCTCGCGGTGGCCGTGGTCGCCGGCACGATGGCCGCCTCCCCCGGGCAGACCGACCGATCCCGCCCCCTGGACGTGGCCGGCCTGGTGCTGCTGGTGGCGGCCGCAGCCGTGACCGCGGTCCCGCGGCGGACCACGCCGTTGGCTGCGTTGACCGGCGCGGTGCTGCTGGTCAACGCCTACCTGCTGGCCGGATACCCCTACGGGCCGGTGTTGCTGTGCCTGGTGATCACGGTGTTCGAGGTGGCCCGGCAGCGTCCACTGACCGTGTCGGCGACGGCCGGCGGGCTGGCGGCGGTGATCTCCTCGGCGGCCCTCCTGCTCAGGCTGATCGGCGACGGGCACACCCCGGTGCTGCTGGCACTGGCCTGGACCGGCTGGATCGTGCTGCCGTGGTCACTCGGCGCGCTGATCCACGTGACGGACGCGGCCCGCCGACGGGCCCGCCGGGACCTGATCGCCCGCACCGCGCTCGAGGAACGGATGCGGCTCGCCGGCGAGGTGCACGACATCGCCGGCCACGGCTTCGCGCTGGTCACCATGCAGGCCGGAGTCGCGCTACTGGTCTTCGACGAGCAGCGGGACCAGGCCCGGCTCTCCCTGGAAGCCATCCAGGAGACCAGCACCGCCGCGCTCGCCGACCTGCGCCGGATGCTGGACACCTTCCACCCCCGTTCCCCCCGGCCCGCCGACCCGGCCGGTGTCGCCGGTCTCGCCGGCCTCGTCCAGCAGGTCCGTGCCGGTGGCCTGCCGGTGGAGGTGGTCGCCGACGGTCCCGCCGACCTGCCCGAGCCGCTGGGCGCCACCGTGTACCGGGTGGTGCAGGAGGCGTTGACCAACGTGCTGCGCCACGCCGGCCCCACTCAGGCCGAGGTCGCGATCCACCGGGGCGAACGGCACGTTCGAGTCCGGGTGACCGACCGTGGCACCAGCATGATCGCCACCGCCGGGGCGCCGGTCGGCCGTGGGCTGGCCGGGATGCGCCGCCGGGTCGAGGACCTGGACGGCCGGTTGGCCGCCGGCCCCCGTGACGGCGGCGGATTCCAGGTCGTGGCCTGGTTGCCCGCGCCGGAGGTGCCCCGATGATCCGGGTGCTGCTGGTCGACGACCATCAGCTGGTCCGGATGGGACTGCGGGTGCTCGTCGACCGTGAGGACGACATGCGGGTGGTCGGTGAGGCCGGCAACGGGCAGCAGGCACTCACCCGGCTGGCCCACAGCCCCGCCGACGTGATGCTGCTGGACATCCGGATGCCCGGCATGGACGGGCTGGAGGTACTGCGCCGCCTCGCCGCCGATCCGGCGTTGCGCCAGGTGCGGGTCATCGTGGTCACCACGTTCGAGATCGACCAGTACGTGTTCGAGGCACTCGGCGCCGGGGCCAGCGGCTTCATCCTCAAGGACAGCGCACCCACCGAACTCGTGCACGCGATCCGGGTCGTGGCGGCCGGCGAGGCGCTGCTGTCCCCTTCGGTGACCCGCCTGATGGTGTCCACGTTCGCGCAGCGCTGGACGGCGCCCGCCGCCGTCGACGGCCTGGACACCCTCACCGGCCGGGAGCGGGAGATCACCGCGTGGGTGGCCACCGGCAGGTCCAACGGCGAGATAGCCGAGGCGCTGTTCCTGTCCCCGGCCACCGTCCGCACCCACGTGGCGAGGGCGATGGGCAAGCTCAACGCCCGTTCGCGCGCCCAGCTCGTCGTGCTCGCCGTCCGAGCCGGGCTGACCGTTCAGTTCCGAGATTCCACAGCTTTGCCGCGGGTATGAAACAGGCCCCGCACGAGGTGTATTGGGACACTTCGTACGGGGCCTGAAGACTTCGTCGGCGCGGCCTCAGCGGGCCGCGAGCCACTTCGACGTGCCGCCACGACCGGGGACCCAGCAGCCCTTGGCGTGGGTGCCGGCCAGGTCCTGCTGGTCGGGCAGGGCGAGAACCTCGGCGAGGACCTTCGCGGCCTCGCCCTCGGAACGCCACAACCACGTCTCGGGGTCGAGGATGTTCTCCTCGGAGCCGGGCATCCGCAGGGCGACCACATCGTCCTCGGCGTTGAGCCGGACGACGTCCACCAGATCGTCGTGGACGCGGACTCCCACCACGGCGAGCACCTCGCCACGCTCGTCCGCCGGGTGCACGAACTGGTACCCGCGGGCGATCAGCTCCTGCAGGCCGGTCTCGATGTCGAGGACTACCGGTGCGGTGCCGCCGGGACTACGGTGGGAGCCGAGGATGTCATTGGAGGACATCGTCGAATTCCCCGTCCTTCGCTCCCGCGAGGAAGGCAGCCATCTCGGAGCGGGTGTACACGAGCGCCGGTCCGGTCGGGAAGCGCGAGTTGCGCATCGCGATCTCGCCGGAAGCGAGCGGGGCGACCTCCACGCAGTTGCCCACGGAGCCGCTGTAGCTCGCCTTGCGCCATGCGGCGCCGGTCAGACGGTCGGCCGGAACACCGTTCTCGAACCGCTCAGCCATGATCCCCACCTTCCGGGACGGTGAAAAGCTCAGGAATCTGCATGTGCATTTGCCTGTGACTTGGACGCTAGCACGCGCGCTTGCAACGGTAAATGCACGTGCAGAAGTTTCTGCAAATTTCTCCCAGCGTGACGACACAGTTCAGTAGAAAGTCCCGGTCAGGCGAACACACCGGTACCCGATAGAGTGAATTGTTACGGTGAGTATTTCTTTGTCGGGTAATGGTTGCACTCCGCTCAACGGAGCAACAGAGCGCTGGAGCCCGACGCCGGCAAACAGAGCCGCGTAAGAAGAGTCAGATCTCCTGGCGACGCTTCGCCAGCCGGGCCCGGCTGCGTTCCGGGGTCTCGGCGTCGACGGCCAGCAGGTCGAGGGCGCGGCCGTACTTCTCGATCTCGTCGCGCTTGTCGAGATAGTGGGCGCCGGTCAGGTATTCGACGTACGCGATGTTCGGCAGCTCCGTCTCGGCGAAGCGCAGCAAGGAGAACGCGTGCTCGGCCGAGAGACCACTGCGGCAATACGGCAGGATCTGCACCGACACATGCGGCAGCGTCGTCACCTCGAGCAGGTATTCCAACTGCTGCTTGAACACCTTCGGCCCGCCGATCGGCCGGTACAGCACCGACTCGTCGAGCACGGCCCAGATGCGCGGCGCGTCCGGGCGGGCCAGCATCTTCTGCCGCCGCATGCGCAGGGCCACCAGCTGGTCGACCCGCTCGTCCGCCATCTCCGGGCGGCCGTGGCTGAAGATCGCCCGCGCGTACTGCTCGACCTGCAGCAGGCCGGAGACGAACAGCGGCTCCCAGATCTGGATCCGCGACGCGGCCTCTTCCAATCCGACGAGGTCGGTGAACCAGCCCGGCACCGTTTCGCCGAACTTCCGCCACCAGCCGGCTTCGTTCGACTGCTTGACCATTTCGAGGAACGCCTTGCGTTCTTCGAGGTCGGCCACGCCGTACATGGTCAGCAGATCGCTGACGTCGCGTTCCTTGAAGCCCACGCGGCCCAGCTCCAGGCGCGAGATCTTGGACTCCGAGCCGCGGATGTTGTAACCGGCCTGCTGGCGCGTGATGCCCGCGTCTTCGCGCAGCCTGCGCAGCTGCGAGCCGAGGATCATGCGGCGAGCGGTGGGCCCGAGACTCTGCTCACCACCACCGGACGCGTTCACCGCGTTCATGACCGGACCTTCCGTACGCCGCTGGTTGACCTGGGGATTCAGCCCGACTACCCAAAGTACACGTACGGAGCCACGCCGTATAGCAAGGCTCAGGCCCCGTCCCGGCATTCTACGGAGAGTCGGAGTCAAAGAACACAGTCAGGTGAGTATTGACCGGTCCGGACCCGAGTGGATCAGAGGCGGACTACTGGGAGCCAGTGTGCGAGGTCGGCCCGGGTGCCCGAGGCGGTCACGCGCCCGGCGTCCACGGCGCCGTCCCAGCCGAGCAGTCCGGTGGCCAGTTCGAGCCAGGTGCGCGGGTCCGTTTCGATCACGTTCGGCGGCGTGCCACGGGTGTGCCGGGGGCCTTCGACACACTGCACCGCCGCGAACGGCGGAACGCGAACCTCGACGGTGTGGCCGGGCGCGTCCTGGGCCAGCGTCCGCAGGCTCAGCCGGACGGCCGCGGCCAGCTCGGGCCGCGCCGGATCCGGCCCCTCACCTCGCAGCCACCCGGAAACGGCCAGCACCGCGGCTCGTAACTCAGCGGGGTCGACCGAACGCGATGAGGCCATGGGAGAACAGTAGAGTGGCCGCACACCAGATTTCAGGCACCCGGCACCGAGGGACGGCGATGGCGCAGCGGGACGAGGCAGATCGGATGGCTTCCCGGACCACCCCCGCGGAGCGTCGCGGAAAACAGCCCTCGGGCGGGCGGCACGGCCGGCGCGGCCCACAGGGCAAGCCGGAGATCACCGAGGAGATGCGGGCCAACGCGCGGGCGAACCCCAACAGCTGGCTGTACGTCATCGACGAGGCCTTCGACCCCAACGGCCCGGTCCCGTCGTGGGCCGTCGTGGGCGCGTACCCGGTGAGCGGCGCGGGCGACGTCGTCGAGGACTTCCACCCCAACGACCGCTACCGGCCCTCCCCGAAGGCACTCGGCTTCCCCGAGCCCGCCAACGACCTCGAGCAGCTGCTGCAGCTCGTGCGCACCGAGCACCGCCCGGCCGAGGACCTGCCGAAGGTCATCCTGGACGCGACGCTGTTCGTCTACGCGATGTCGCCGATCCAGCGCACGATCATCGGCTTCCACAACACCGACGGCCGCGTGCTCGTGCCCGCCTACACCCGCAAGTCGCTGGTGCCGCGCGAGTGGCCGCACGCCCGCGCCGTGCTGGGCCGGGACATCGTGGGGCTGCTGGCCGGCCACCCGGTGGCGGTCAACCCGCACGACCTGATCACGGCCGTCGTCCCGGCGGAGCACCTGATCAAGGCGCTGGCCGACGAGCGGCGCTGACCCTCGTCTCTAATCCGTTAAGGACTCCTTACCCGCGTGGGACGCCGGTAAGGAGTCCTTAACCGCGTCCGTGATGCCCTGAAGGCCACCTTGAGGGCATCTACGTCCCTCAAGGTGGCCTTCAGGGCATCACCACCACCTGCCCGGAGTGGATCACCCACAGGGACAGCGCGTGTCACAGACCGGCCTTTGACCTGGGCAGATAACCCGATTGAGTGATCACCGATTCGCCGGAACGGCAGCGGGCGGGCATCGTGACCCCGTAAGGAGTACACGCGTCCGGTTGGGAGTCCAGGGTGAAGCGTCGCAATCCGCTGCTGCGCTGCGGCGCGGTTCTCTTCGCCGGGGTGGCCGGGCTGGCGCTGTGCGGACCGCCCGCCGGAGCGGCTCCGAGTTACGCCGGCGCCGACGACAACTTCGCCGGCTCGCAAATCGCGAAGCATGAAGGCGTCAGCGGCACACCGAACGTCCAGTACTCGGCCGAAGACCAAGTCCTCGGCCACGACGTGAGCGGGCACCAGGGCGCCGTCGACTGGCCGGCGGCCGCGAACGCGGGCGCGAAGTTCGTCTACGTCAAGGCAACCGAGGGCACCGGCTTCGTCAGCCCCCAGTTCACCCAGCAGTACAACGGTTCCTACTCCGCCGGGCTCGTCCGCGGCGCCTACCACTTCGCGCGGCCCGACGTCTCGGACGGCGCCACGCAGGCCAACTACTTCCTCGCGCACGGCGGCGGCTGGAGCAACGACGGCCGGACCCTGCCCGGCGCGCTCGACGCGGAGTACAACCCGTACGGCGACACCTGTTACGGCAAGGACCCCGCCTCGCTCGTCGCGTGGATCCAGTCCTTCTCGGACACCTACCGCGCGCGCACCGGTCGGCTGCCGACGATCTACACGTCCACGAGCTGGTGGAAGAAGTGCACCGGCAACAGCCCGGCGTTCGGCGCGAATCCACTGTGGCTGGCGCGCTACAACACCCAGGTCGGGGAGCTGCCCGCCGGATGGCGCAGCCAGTCGATCTGGCAGTTTGCGGACAAGGGCGTGCTGCCGGGCGACCAGAACTGGCTCAATGGTCCCCTCGCGCTCCTGCGCAATCTGGCAATCGGGTGAACATTCGTTATCAGCTAACGAATTGACGATCATCCACTGAGGAAAATCACCCACGTGAACTTTTAACTTCGCGGAACTTGGTGACAAACGCGAGTCCGTCCTCAAGAATCTCCCCACGGGCGGCTACCTGCACATAGCCGCCCTCAGCGAGGGTATCTGTGAAGGGATTCAACGATGTCCACTTCCCGAAGAGGACGGCGCTCGATTCTGCTCTCCGTCCTGGCCATCCCCACCGTGGCGCTCCTGCTCGGCACCGCGGCTCAGGCGACGGCCGTTCCGAACAACCCGGCGTCGGCCGACGAGGTCAACGCGATCAACGCCGACATCCTGGTCCACAACCACGAGCTGGGGTCCCAGATCCGGCGGGTCGAAGGCGACACCTCCACCCCCGGCACCGACGCCGCGGCGCAGCAACCGCAGCCGGCGGCCGCCATTCCGAACCAGGTACTGGCGACCACCGCCGGTATGGACGTCGCCAGTTATCAGGGCAACGTCGACTGGGCGAACTGGTGGGGCCAGGGCAAGCGGTTCGTCTGGACCAAGGCGACGGAAAGCACCAACTACACGAACCCGTACTTCGCTCAGCAGTACAACGGTTCGTACAACCAGGGCTTCATCCGCGGCGCGTACCACTTCGCCACCCCGAATACGGCGAGCGGCGCCGCGCAGGCCACGTATTTCGTGGCGCACGGCGGCGGCTGGTCCGGGGACGGCAAGACCCTGCCGGGCGCGCTGGACATGGAGTACAACCCGTACGGCGACACCTGTTACGGCCTGAGCCAGGCGTCGATGGGCGCGTGGATCCGCGACTTCCACGACACCTACCACGCCAAGACCGGCCGCTGGCCCGTCATCTACACCTCGACGAGCTGGTGGAGCCAGTGCGTGGGCACGTCGCAGACCTTCGGCGACACCGTCCCGCTCTGGGTCGCGCGGTACGCGTCGTCGGTCGGCACGCTGCCGAACGGCTGGGGCTACTACACCGTTTGGCAGTACACCTCGAGCCCGCTCGACCAGGACACCTTCAACGGTGGACTGGACCGGGTGCAGGCACTGGCCAACGGCTGATCCGCTGGTGACTCCCGGTCGTCCCGCCTCCCGCGAGGCGGGGCGGCCGGGAGCCGCTTTTGTGCCAGGCCGTCCGACCTTGCAGAATGCAGGGCACTGTGGGGCGGAGGAACCGCCGGCGCTCACCAGGCGTCAGACCGCGGCGCGAATCGGTGCAGCAGGAAGGCGGAACCGGAGATGACCTACCCACCGCAGCCCGGGCAGGGCGGCCAGCCCGACCCCTACGGCCAGGGCTGGCAGCAACAGCCCCCGTCGGGTGGGGTCCCGCAGCAGCCGGGCTGGGACCCGAACGCGCAACAACAGCCGCAGGGCTGGGACCCGAACGCCCAGCAGCCGCAGCAGCCGGGCTGGGATCCCAACGCCCAGCAGCAGCCCGCGTGGGACCCGAACACCCAGCAGTACGGGCAGCCGTACCAGCAGCAGCCGCACCCGACCCAGCAGTACCCGCAGCAGGGCTGGGACCCCAACCAGCCGCCGCCTCAGCAGGGCTGGGACCCGAACCAGCAGCTGTACGGCCAGGGCTACGGCGGACCGGGTGGGCCAGGTGGTCCGGGTGGGCCGCCGCCGCAGAAGAACAAGACCGCGCTGTGGGTCGGGATCGCCGTGGCGGTGGTCCTGGTCGTCGCGCTCGGCATCACCGGCTTCGTCGCGCCCGGGTTCTTCCTGAGCAAGGACGACAAGACGAACACGGCCCAGAATCCGCCTTCGGGGCAGCAGCAGCCCCGCACCTCGGCGCCGGGGCTGCCGACGGACGAGTCCTCGCCGCCGACCGGCGAGTCCGACGCGCCCGGCTCGGGCGGCACCAGCGACCCGGGCGCGGGCAAGGCGACCGTCGAGGCGTTCCTGGCGAAGGTCAACGCGAAGGACGCCGCCGGCGCGACCTCGATGGTCTGCGAGGGCAGCGAGTCCTTCTCCAAGGACAGCATCACCGAGTCCACTGCCGGCACGCCGCAGCTGAAGGCGGGCGAGTACTCGGGCAGCGCGATCGTCACGGCCACGATCAGCGGCTCGGTGTCCGGCAAGGACGCCAACGGCTCGGTGATCGCGAGCTCGTTCGACGGCAAGTGGTGCATCGGCGGGTTCTTCGTCATCGCGTTCTGATCCGGTGCGCTCTCCGCTGCTCTGGACGTTCGTCGCGTCGTTCGTGCTGCTCTGCGGGGTCGGCGGCTGGCTGCTGACCGACCCCGCGACGAGCCGCAGCGACGCGCTCAAGACCGCGGGCCTGGCCGGCGGCGCGGTCGTCGCGCTGTACGCGCTGTGGCTCAACGACCGCCGGCGCCGCGTCGAAGAGGCGCGGCAGGAGGTCGAGCGCCAGCGGCACGACCTGGAGATGCGCCGCACCGAGCAGGACCGTGACCGGGCCGCCGACGAGCGGTTCGCGAAGTCTGTCGAGCTGCTCGGCCACGAGGCCGACCAGGTGCGCGTCGGCGCGCTGCACGCGCTGGCGGGCCTCGCGCGCAGCCGTCCGCAGTACACGCAGACGGTGCTGGACGTGCTGTGCTCGTACTTGCGCCGCCCGTTCACCCATGCCCGGTACACCGAGGGCGATGCGACGCCCGAGGACGAGCGGGAGCTGCAGGTACGCCTGACCGCGCAACGGCTCGTCGCCGACCTGCTGCCACCGGCGTCCGAAGTGGACGGTGAAAGTTACGACCTCGACCTGACCGGCGCCGTGCTGGAGTACCTCGACCTCTCCCACCGCCGGATCGGCGGCCTGCTGCTGCGGTACGCGGCGCTCTACAGCAGCACCAACCTCAGTGGCTGCGTGTTCACCGGCCGCGCCTACTTCACCGCCGCGGGCACGGAAGACGGCCGCCTGGTCGGCCGGTTCAGTTGCCGGGGCACGAAATTCCTCGACTACGCGTGGTTCAGCGGCACGAAGTTCAGCGAGGACGCCGACTTCACCGACACCGAGTTCCGCGGCCGCACCGCGTTCAAGGACGCGGTGTTCGCCAAGGACGCCGTGTTCACCGGCGCTTCCTTCGACGGTTCGCTGGATCTGCGCCGCACGTGCTTCCGGGGCCACACCGAGCTGGACTTCGCGCGGGAGCCGGAACGGCCTTCGTTGTACAACACCAAGATTTTGTCCACAAAGGATGCAGTGCTGCCGGAAAGCTGGGAGCTGGAACCGCTCCCCGACGGATCCGGCCGGCTGACCGAGAAAAAGGGGCCGCTCCCGGAAACCCGGGAACGGCCCCTGTGAAGAAACTCAGTCGAACAGCGCGGGCAGCGTGCTCTCGAAAGCGGTCCGCAGCTCGTCGAGCGTGAACTCGGTGATGTCCTGCAGCTCCAGCGCCCCGGACTCTGGGTCGACCACGCCGGTCTTGCGCCACGGCAGGCCACGCGCGGTGCACATCTCGGTGAACCGCAGCTCCTCCGTGCGCGGCACGGCCACCAGCACCCGGCCCGAGGACTCCGAGAACAGCTGCACAAACGGGTCCTGGTCGGCGTCGAGGAACACCCGCGCGCCGCACTGTCCGATGAGGACGGTCTCGACGAGCGCCTGCGCCAGTCCGCCGTCGGAGAGGTCGTGCGCGGCGGAGATCATGCCGTCACGCGAGCCGGCCACCAGGATCTCGCCCAGCAGCTTCTCGCGGGCGAGGTCCACGCGCGGGGGCACACCGCCGAGGTGACCGTGCAGCTCGCGGGCCCAGGCCGAGCCGTCCAGCTCGTCGTGGGTGTCGCCGAGCAGCAGCAGCGTCTCGCCGGCCTCCGCGCCGATGCCGGTCGGGATGCGGCGGGTGACGTCGTCGATCACGCCGAGCACGCCGATCACCGGGGTCGGCAGGATGGCCGTCGAACCGGTCTGGTTGAAGAAGCTCACGTTGCCGCCGGTGACCGGGATGCCCAGCTCCACGCAGCCGTCGGCGATGCCGTGCACGGCCTGCTCGAACTGCCACATCACGGCCGGGTCGGTCGGGGCGCCGAAGTTCAGGCAGTCCGACACCGCGACCGGGGTCGCGCCGCCCGTCACCACGTTGCGGTACGCCTCGGCCAGCGCGAGCTGCGCGCCGCGGTACGGGTCGAGGTAGACGAACTTCGAGTTGCAGTCCGTGGCCACCGAAACGCCGCGGCCGCTGGACTCGTCGATCCGGATCATACCGGAGTCCGACGGCTGGGAGAGCACGGAATTACCGCGCACGTAGCGGTCGTACTGCGAGGTGACCCATTCCTTCGACGCCTGGTTCGGCGACGAGATCAGCTTCAGCAGGTCCGCGCGCAGCTCGTCCGGAGTGGACGGACGGGGCAGGCCCGCCGAGGTGTCCGCGATCAGGGCGTCCTGAGTGGACGGACGCTGGATCGGCCGGTCGTACACCGGGCCCTGGTGCGCGACGGTGTGCGCCGGGACGTCGACCACGACCTCGTCGTGCCAGGTGATCACCAGGTGCTCGCCGTCGGTGACCTCGCCGATGTCGGTGGCGATCACGTCCCATTTGCGGCACACGGCCATGAACGCCTCGACGTTCTCCGGCGAGACGACCGCGCACATGCGCTCCTGCGACTCGCTGGAGAGCACCTCGGCCGGGGTCATTCCGGTGGCGCGCAGCGGAACGCGGTCCAGGTAGATCTGCATGCCGCCGTCACCCGCGGCCGCCAGCTCCGACGTCGCGCAGGACAGCCCGGCGCCGCCGAGGTCCTGGATGCCGACGACCAGTTCTTCCTTGAAGAGGTCGAGGCAGCACTCGATCAGCACCTTCTCGGTGAACGGGTCGCCGACCTGCACACTCGGCAGCTTCCGGCGGCCGGACTCCGACTCGTCGCCGGAGAAGGTGTCGCTGGCCAGCACGGAGACGCCGCCGATGCCGTCGAGGCCGGTGCGCGCGCCGAACAGGATGATCTTGTTGCCGGTGCCCGAGGCGAACGCCAGGTGCAGGTCCTCGACCCGCATCGCGCCGACGCACAGGGCGTTCACCAGCGGGTTGCCCGCGTAGCTGGGGTCGAACACCAGCTCGCCGCCGATGTTCGGCAGGCCGAGGCAGTTGCCGTAGCCGCCGACCCCCGCGACGACGCCGGGCAGCACGCGCTTGGTGTCGGGCGCGTCCGCGGGGCCGAAGCGCAGCGCGTCGGCCACCGCGAGCGGCCGGGCACCCATGGCCATGATGTCGCGCACGATGCCGCCGACGCCGGTGGCCGCACCCTGGTACGGCTCCACATAGGACGGATGGTTGTGGCTCTCCACCTTGAACGTGACGGCCCAGCCCTCGCCGATGTCGACGACGCCGGCGTTCTCGCCGATGCCCGCGAGCATCTTCGACTTCATCTCGTCCGTGGCCGTCTCGCCGAAGTAGCGCAGGTGCTTCTTCGAGGACTTGTACGAGCAGTGCTCGCTCCACATCACCGAGTACATCGCCAGCTCGGCGTCGGTGGGACGGCGGCCGAGGATCTCGCGGATCCGCGCGTACTCGTCCTCGGCGAGGCCGAGTTCCACGTACGGCTGCGTCGTCTCAGGGGTCTCCGCGGCCCGCGCGGTGGTGTCAACGGTGCTGGTCACGGTGTCCGTGTCAGGGTTCGCCACAGGCCCAAGACTACGTGTTGCAGCCGTCACCCCCGCAGGTGGCTGCCACCCGCCGGGCAAAGGCCGCTAAGGCCTCCTTACCCGCGTCCCACGCGGGTAAGGAGGCCTTAGCGGCCTTCGAGCCGGGCCGTTCGCCAGGGGATAAATCGGTCGCGCCGACGGTGGCGCGCCACTTACCGTTGATAATCGTGCTCTCCGCCACGTACCCCTTCCCGACACCCCGGCTGCCCGACCGGCCGACGGCCGGACGCCTCCTGCTCGCGATGCTGCGCACGCGGCCGTGGCTGGTGGTCACGGCCGCCGTGACCGGTGCGCTGTGGTCACTCCCGAGCGCGCTGCTGCCGCTGGTGATCGGCCGCGGCGTGGACGCGATCGCCGCGGGCGACACCGGCGCGCTCTGGCGGTGGGCACTGGTGGCGGCCGGGCTCGGCGTGGTGCAGGCGGGCTTCGGCACGTGGCTGCACTTCGTCTCGTACGGCCTGTGGCTGCACGGCGCGGGCACCACGCAGCGGCTCGTGACGTCGCACACCACGAGGCTGGGCGCGGTGCTGCGGGAGGCGACGACCACCGGCAACGTGGTCGCGGTCACGTCCTCGGACATCAACTGGATCGGCAACACCTTCGAGGTGATCGGCCGCACGGTGGGCTCGGTGGTCGCGTTCGTGGTGATCGGCATCGCGATGCTGTCCTCGTCGCCGCTGCTCGGGATCGTCGCGCTGGTCGGCGTGCCGCTGGCCGTGCTCGGCATCGGGCCCCTGCTGCGGCCGCTGCAGAAGCGCAAGGCCGTGCAGCGGGAGAACCTGAGCGAGGTCAACGCGCTGGGCGCCGACATCGTGTCCGGCCTGCGGATCCTGCGCGGCGTCGGCGGCGAGCGCCGGTTCCTGAAGCGGTTCCGCGCGGCGAGCCAGGTCGTGCGCCGGTCCGGCGTTGAGGTCGGGCGCAGCGAGGCGTGGCTGGCGGCCGCGGAGATCGTGCTGCCGGGCCTGGTCACGGTGGCGATCACCTGGCTGGGCGCGCGGCTCGCGCTCGACGGGACCATCGGCGTGGGCGAGCTGGTGGCGTTCTACGGCGTCTCGGCGTTCCTGGTGGTGCCGGTGAGCACCGCGACGGAGGCGGTCAGCGCGCTCAGCTCGGGCACGGTGGCGGCGCGGAAGATCTGCGGCCTGCTGTCCCTGCGGCCGAAGCTGGCCGAGCCCGCGTCGCCGGTGCCGTTGCCCGAAGGGCTGCTGGACCTCGTCGACACCGAGAGCGGCATCCGGGTCGCGCCCGGCCGGCTGACCGTGGTCGACCTCGGCGCCGAGGCGGAGCCGATCGCCGAGCGGATGGCGCGCTTCACCGACGCCGCCGAGGGCGAACGCGTGCTGGTCGGCGGCGTGCCCGCGGACCAGGTCGCGCTGGCGGAACTGCGCGCCCGCGTGGTGTTCGCGCACAACCAGGACATCTGGTTCTCCGGCGTGCTGCGCGACCAGCTGGCGCCGGCCCGGCCCGGCGAAGTCAGCATCACCGAAGCGCTGTACGCGGCCGACGGCGACGACATCGTGGAGGCCCTGCCCGAGGGCGTCGACGAGCTGATCGGCGAGCGCGGCCGGGAGGTGTCGGGCGGCCAGCGGCAACGGCTGAACCTGGCGCGGGCACTGGCGGTGGACGCCGACGTGCTGCTGCTCGACGAGCCGACCTCGGCCGTCGATGCGCACACCGAGGCCCGGATCACCGAGCGCGTCGCGCAGCTGCGGCGTGGACGGACGACCGTGGTCTTCAGCCAGAGTCCACTGTGGATTCACGTGGCGGACGAAGTGGTACGAGCGAAAGCGGTGACGGTGTGAAGCGGCTTCCCCTGGCCTCGCGGCGCGATGTCCGGCGCTGGGTGCTGAGCACGGCGGCCGAGCACCGGCGCGAGTTCACCGTGATGCTCAGCCTGTTCTTCCTGGCCACGCTGATCGGGCTGGCCGGGCCGCAGCTGCTCGGCCTGCTGGTCGACGGCGTGGTCAGCGGCAGCAGCACCACCCGGGTCGACCTGCTGGCCGGCGGTTTCATCGTGGCGCTCGTGCTGCAGGCGCTGGCGAAGAAGGCGGCGCGGCTGCGCGGGCGGATGTTCGGCGAGCGCGTGCTGGCGCAGACCCGCGAGCGGTTCGTGACGAACGCGCTGGACCTGCCGCTCGGCACCGTCGAAGCGGCCGGCACCGGCGACCTGCTCAGCCGCGCGACGAGCGACATCAGCCGGCTGGACCACGCCGTGCGCTTCGCGGCGCCGGAGATCCTGATCGCCGCGGTGACGGTGGTGCTCACGACCGTGGCGATGGTCATCACGTCGCCGCTGCTCGCGCTGGGGCTGCTGGTCGCCGTGCCGCTGCTGGTGCCCGTGAACATCTGGTACCAGCGGCGGATCCCGACGCGGATGGCGTGGATGCTCGACCGCTGGGGCGACCTGCAGTCGGCCACCCACGAGACGGTCGAGGGCGCGCGGACCACGGAGGCGCTGGGCCTGGCCGAGCGGCGCATCCGCACCGGCACCGACGCGCTGGACCAGGCCGTGCTCGGTGAGCGGCGGATGCGGGCGTTGCAGCTGCGCTGGCTGCCGTCGCTGGAGATCAGCTACGTGCTGCCGATCGCGGTGATGCTGCTGATCGGCACGTTCGCGTACAGCCAGGGCTGGGCCGGGCTGGGCACGATCACGACCATGCTCGCGTACGCCCAGGCCATGACCGCGCCGCTGAACGAGGCGCTGTTCTGGATGGAGGACCTGCAGGTGGCGCTGGCCGCCGCGCGCCGGATCCTCGGCGTGAAGCCGTCCTTGTCGACGGTCGCGAAGGACACGTCGGTGCCGCGCGGGCGGGACATCACCGTCGAGGACGTCCGCTTCGGCTACACCGAGGACCGCGAGGTGCTGCACGGCATCGACCTGCGCGTGCCGCGCGGCGAGCGGCTGGCGATCGTCGGACCGTCGGGCGCGGGCAAGTCGACCCTCGGGCGGCTGCTGGCGGGCATCTCGGCGCCGACGGCGGGCTCCATCCGCGTTGGCAGCACCGAGGTGTCGACCCTGGCGGACGACGTCCTGCGCGGCGAGGTCCTGCTGCTCACGCAGGAGCACCACACGTTCTCCGGCACGCTGCGGGAGAACCTGTCGCTGCCCGCGCGCCGCGACGGGGGCGACTGGACGGACGAGGAGCTGACCTCCGCGCTCGCCTCGGCCGGCGCGGCCGAGTGGGCGGCGGCGCTGCCGGACGGGCTGGACACGAAGCTGGGCTCGGGCGCGTACGCCGTGCCCGCGGGCCTGGCGCAGCAGCTGGCCCTGGCCCGCGTCGTGCTGGCGGACCCGCACACGCTGGTCCTGGACGAGGCGACGTCCCTGCTGGACACGGGCTCGGCGCGGGAGCTGGAGCGTTCGCTGAACGCGGTCCTCGCGGGCCGCACGGTGATCGCGATCGCCCACCGACTGCACACGGCGGCCGCCGCCGACCGCGTCGCCGTGGTCGAGGGCGGGCGCATCACGGAGCTCGGTTCACACGCGGAGCTGATGGCCGCGGGCGGTCCCTACGCCCGGCTGGTGGCGGCCGCGGGCTGAGTCCTCGGGGAATGTGGGTGGCGGCCTCGGCGTTGGTTCGGTTCGAACCGACCTGACGGGGGTTTTTATGCCGGTTATGACTGTGACCGAACGCGAGAAGTTCCTGGCCGAGCCGCACGTGGGGGTGCTCGCCGTCGCGCGCGACGGGCAGCCGCCACTGGCCGTGCCGATCTGGTACGACTACGAGCCGGGCGGCGAGCTTCTGCTGTGGACCCAGCGGGGCTCGGCGAAGGGACGGGCGATCCAGGCCGCCGGGGAGCTGAGCCTTTCGGTGCAGCAGGAGACCCGGCCGTACCGGTACGTGACGGTCTCCGGGCCGGTGGTGGCGGCCTCCGAGGCGCCCACCGACGCCGAGGCGTTCCGGATCGCCGCCCGTTACTCGCCGGACGACCAGGCGCGCGCGTTCGTGGACGGCAGGCTCAACGAGGGCTCGGTGCTGATCCGCGTCCGGCCGGAGAAGTGGCTGTCTTCCGACCACGGCAAAGCCTGAGGTGACCTGGGAAAGGCCTCGCACCGGGTGTCCGGGTGCGAGGCCTTTTCCTTGTGGCTCTTGTGGTTCAGATCTTCGCGAGCGCGTCCACCGCGCTGTAGAACATACCGAGGCCGTCGTCCGACGGGCCGGTCAGCGCGTCGATCGCGTGCTCGGGGTGCGGCATGAGGCCGACCACGCGGCCGTTCTCGCTGCGGACGCCCGCGATGTCGTTACGGGAGCCGTTGGGGTTGCCGCCGACGTAACGGAACGCGACGCGGCCCTCGGCCTCCAGCATGTCCAAAGTGGGCTGCTCGGCCATGTAGCAGCCGTCGTTGTTCTTCAGCGGGATGAGGATCTCCGCGCCCCGCTCGTACCGCGTGGTCCAGGCCGTCTCGTTGTTCTCGACACGGAGCCACTGGTCGCGGCAGACGAAGTGCAGGCCGACGTTGCGGATCATCGCGCCGGGCAGCAGGCCGGCCTCGCAGAGGATCTGGAAGCCGTTGCAGATGCCGAGCACGGGCATGCCCTTGCGGGCCGCCTCGATCACCGACGTCATCACCGGCGCGAAGCGCGCGATCACGCCGGCCCGCAGGTAGTCGCCGTAGGAGAAGCCGCCGGGGACGACCACGCCGTCGACGCCGTGCAGGTCGTCGTCGGCGTGCCACAGGGGCACGGCCTCGGCGTCGGCGTAACGGACCGCGCGCGCGGCGTCGCCGTCGTCGAGGGTGCCGGGGAAGGTGATGACGCCGATTCGGGCGCTCACGCGTCCACCCGGCGGATCGTCCACTGCTCGATCACGGGGTTGGCGAGGAAGCCCTCGGCGATCTTGGCGAGCGTCTCGTCGTCGACGGAATCGTCGACCTCGAGCTCGAAGTGCTTGCCCTGACGCACTTCCACGACCCCGCTGAAGCCCAGCCGCGGCAGCGCGCGGGCCACCGCCTGGCCCTGCGGGTCGAGGATCTCGGGTTTCGGCATGACGTCGACGACGACTCGGGCCACGGTTGGCTGCTCCTTATTCACGCAGGTCGTGGGTACCGCCTGAGCGTACTTGACCGGCCCCGGCGTCCGCCCGACCGGTGCCGGGCGCCTTGCGACTGGCCACGACGTGGCGCCAGGAGGATGCTGCTCAAGGGGCCTTTCCCCAGGCCGCGGGCTGGGCCATGATGAGTCGTTGGCGGCACGCCAACATGAGCAGCTGGAGGCATCGTGGCCGGTCAGGAGTCCTTCGACTACGTCATCGTCGGAGCGGGCAGCGCGGGGTGCGTGCTGGCCGCCCGGCTGAGCGAGGACCCGTCGGCGCAGGTGCTGCTGCTCGAGGCCGGCGGCGAGGACACCGCCGACGAGATCCACATCCCGGCCGCGTTCGCGTCGCTGTTCAAGACCCGCTGGGACTGGAACTACGAGACCGTCGAGCAGAAGCACACCGGCAAGCCCGCCTACTGGCCGCGCGGCAAGATGCTCGGCGGCAGCTCGTCCATGAACGCGATGATCTACATCCGCGGCAACCGCGCCGACTACGACGGCTGGCGCGATGCCCACGGCGCCACCGGCTGGGGCTGGGACGACGTCCTGCCGTACTTCAAGCGCGCCGAGGGCAACCAGCGCTTCGACGGCCCCCTGCACGGCACCGACGGCCCGCTGCATGTCGAGGACCGCCGTTTCACCCACGAGCTGTCGAGCGCCTGGGTCGACAGCGCCGTGAGCTGGGGGCTCAAGCGCAACGAGGACTTCAACGGCGAGGCGCAGGAGGGCGCGGGCGTCTACCAGGTCACGTGCAAGCGCGGCCGCCGCTGGTCCACCGCCGACGCCTACCTGCGGCCCGCGCTGTCACGGCCGAACCTGACCGTGCGCACCCACGCGCAGACGACCCGCGTGGTCTTCGAGGGCACGCGCGCGGTCGGCGTGTCCTATGTGGACAAGGGCGTGGAGGTGACGGTGCGCGCCTCGGCCGAGGTGGTGCTGTCCGGTGGCGCGGTGAACTCGCCGCAGCTGCTGATGCTGTCGGGCGTCGGCCCGGCCGAGCACCTGCGCGAGCTGGGGATCGACGTGGTCGCCGGGCTGAGCGCCGTCGGCGACAACCTGCACGACCACCCAGCGGCCGGGATCATCTGGTCCACCAAGGGCACCACGGACCTGATCGACGCGGCCACCCCGGCCGGGCTCGTGCGTTACCAGCTGACGCGGCGCGGCCCACTGGTGTCGAACATCGGCGAGGCCGGCGCGTTCTTCTCCACCCGCGACGGCCTGGCCGGGCCGGACATGCAGGTGCACGTCGCCCCGACGCTCTTCTACGACAACGGCATGCGCGAGCCCACCCTCCCCGGCTTCACCTCCGCGGCCACCCTGGTGGACGTCGCCAGCCGCGGCCGCCTCCGGCTGAAGTCGGCGAACCCGATGTGGAAGCCGGAAATCGACCCGGCGTACTACTCGGAGCCGATCGACCTGGACACCATCAAGTCCGCCCTGCGCTCGCTGATCGAGATCGGCCGCTCGGGCCCCTTGGCGCGTTTCCTGGACAAGCCCTTCCTCCCGTCGACGCACGAGCTGTCGGACGACGCGCTAACCGACCACGTCCGCGAGAACACCCAGACGCTCTACCACCCGGTCGGCACCTGCGCGATCGGCACGGTGGTCGACCCGGACCTTCGCGTCCTCGGTGTGGACGGCCTGCGCGTTGTTGATGCTTCGGTGATGCCGGTGGTCCCGCGCGGGAATACCAACGCACCGACGATCATGGTGGCGGAGAAGGCTGCTGATTTGATTCGGGGGCGTTCGGCTTAGGTCGGTTCGGCTCGCGGGCTTGCGTGCTCGGATTGACGTGGCCGGATTGTCGCGGACGTTCTCCGTCCATCACTCCACGCCACTGCCAATCGGCGCCGGATGTTCGGAGCAAAGGCATTTCACCCCCGTTTCAAGCCACTCCCGGCCGGCCCAATCGGGATGGCGCCGGATCATCAGCGCCGAAATCTCCTCGACGATCGTCTCCTCGCTCATCGCCGAATCGCGGCGGGCCCAGGTTTCGTCGCGGAGGAGGGTGAGGTAGTCGCGGACGTCGGCGAGCAGCTGGGCGTCACCGATGGCGCCGTGGCCGGGGACGACGACTCGCGGGGGCTCGGCGGCCAGGCGGCGCATCACCGCGAGCCAGCGGGTGCCCGAAACGTCGGCGTCGTGCGGCGGGAACCACGGGAAGATCGCGAACTGGCCCGCTTCCACGAGGTCGCCGGTGAACAGGACGTCCGCGTCGGGCACCTTCACCACCTGGTCGCCCCGGCTGTGCGCACGGCCGGTCGCCCGCAGCTGCACCACGCGACCGCCCAGGTCCAGGTCATACGCCTGGTCGTAGACGACGTCGGGCTGCGCCAGCTCAACACCCTCCAGCCGGTGCGCGACCGCGGCGCCGAGCCCCCGGAACATCTCGAGGTAGCCGGGCCCCTTCGTCTTCAGGTCGTCGGCTTGGGCCTGGTTGATCAGGAACGTCGCCTCGCCCGCGAAGGTCTGCGCGCCGAACGCGTGCTCGGGGTGGAAATGCGTGGTGGTCAGGTACAGCTTGCGACCTCGCGCGTACTCCTCCGCGAATTTCAGCACGACTTCCGCGTTACTCGGACCCATTCCGGTATCGACGACAAGAACGGCGTCCCGTCCGCCGATGACGCCGATATTCGGCACGAGCTGAACATTTCCGTTCGGAATGACCACCAAATCCCGCGCTAGTTCCTGAATTCCCGCTACCTGCACGACGGGATCTGATGAAACTGGTTCGACCATGACTTCTCCCCGCACCAAAAGCGCCGACGTCCCACCGCTCGAACACGGGCGGTGGCGCGGCGGATCAACGTAGGTCCAGTCCACCGCGCAGCCGCGAGGTTGTCCAAGTCCGATCCCGCGCCACCGATACCGTCCGGGTATCGTCACTGGTGATGGACTTACGCGAGCTGCGTTATTTCGTGGCGGTCGCCGAGGAACTGCACTTCGGCCGGGCCGCCGCGCGGCTGAACATGACCCAGCCGCCGTTGAGCCGGGCCATCAAGCAGCTTGAGACGGACCTGGGCCAGGTCCTGCTGCACCGCTCGCCCAGCGGGGTGGCGCTCACCGCCGCCGGCTCGGCGCTCTACGACGAGGCGTGCACCCTGCTGACCCAGGCCGACCAGGTTCGCACGCGGGTGGCCGCGGCGGCCGGCGCGGCCACCATCACCGTCGGCACCCTCGCCGACAGCGCCGAGCAGGTCGGCATCCGGCTGGCCGCCGCGTACCGCGAACGTCATCCCGGGCTGCACGTCCGGATCCGCGAGGCGGACCTGACCGACCCGACCGTCGGGCTGCGAACCGGCCAGGTCGACGTGGCCCTCACCCGCGCGCCCTTCGACGAGACGGGCATCGTCACCCACGTGCTGCGCACCGACCCGATGGGCGTGGTCCTCCGCGCGGACGATCCCTTGGCCGATCGGGAAAGCCTCCACTCCGACGACCTCGCCGACCGCCTGTGGTTCCAGCTGCCGGAAGGCACCGACCCGATCTGGCGGGCGTACTGGCGCGGCCCAGCCGGCCCACTTCAGGACGGCCCAGTCGTGCGGACGGTCCATGAGTGCATGCAGGCGGTCCTGTGGAACGGGTCCGTGGGGCTGACGCCACTTGTCCACAAGCTGCCCGCGGGGCTCACGACGGTGCCACTGGTGGACATGCCGCCCAGCAACCTGGTCGTCGCCTGGGCCGGTGCCAATCCTGGGCCGCTCATCCGGTCGTTCGCGCAGATTGCTGTGGCCGTTTACCGCCCGGCCGCTCCTTCTCGTTAGGCCCGACCCAGCGAGAATCGCCGTCGCGTTAGGTCGGACCCAACCAACCGTCCACAGTCAGTTGTCCACATAGGCCACTTATCCACGTCTGCAAGTTGTCCACATAGGTCAGTTGTCCACATGTGGATCGAGGCCCCGGTCGATTGCCCACAGGATCCACAGGACGGCTGGGTTGGACCTAACGAAGCTTGCGGAGCGTGTCGGGGGTCAGGTCGGCGAGAGTGGGGTAGCCGTCGACGGCCATGATGAGGTCGGCTTCGGCCAGGAGGGTGCGGAGGACGTGGACAACTCCGTCCGCGCCGTCCAGGGCCAGGCCCCAGGCGTACGGGCGACCGACACCGACCGCGGTGGCGCCCAAGGCCAGGGCCTTGATCACGTCGGCGCCCGAGCGGACACCCGAGTCGAACAGGACCGGGACGTCGCCGGCCGCCTCGGCCACACCGGGCAGGCAGGCGAGGGCCGGGAGACCACCGTTGGCCTGACGGCCGCCGTGGTTGGAGCAGTAGATGCCGTCGACACCGCCGTCGATGGCCCGGCGCGCGTCGTCGGGATGCTGGATGCCCTTGACGATCAGCGGGAGCTTCGTCAGCGAACGCAGCCACGGCAGGTCGTCCCAGGTCAGCGGGCTGCCGAAAACCTGTGCCCACAGGCCGACGGCCGCCATCAGATCCTCCTCCGGCGCCTTGCCGAGGAGCTTGCGGAAGACCGGGTCGGTGAAGTAGTTGGCGAGGCAATGCCCGCGCAGCTGGGGAAAGTTGGCTGTGGACAAGTCGCGCGGGCGCCAGCCCGTGACCCAGGTGTCGAGCGTGACCACGATGCCCTTGAACCCCGCCGCCTCCGCGCGTTGGACCAGTGACGCGGCCAGATCCCTGTCGGTCGGGGTGTAGAGCTGGAAAAACCCAGGCGTGTCACCGAATTCGGGGACGACCTGTTCGATCGGGTCGACGGTGAGCGTCGAGGCGACCATCGGCACGCCGGTCTTCGCGGCGGCGCGGGCGGTCGCGAGGTCGCCGTGGCCGTCCTGCGAGCAGATCCCGATCACGCCCACCGGCGCGAGGAAGAGCGGAGTTGGCAGCTTCAGGCCGAAAAGGTCAACCGAGAGGTCACGTTCCTTGGCCCCGACGAACATCCGCGGGACGAGCCCCCAGTCGCCGAAGGCCTCGGCGTTGCCGCGCTGGGTGGCCTCGTCACCGGCACCACCAGCCACATAGGACACAACTGACGGCGGAAGTGCCTGCGCCGCGCGGGCTTCCAGTTCGTCGTAGGCCATCGGCATGGTCGGGACCCGGCCGGTGAGTCCGGCGAAGTAGATCTCGTTCTGGAAGTCGCCGAAAGATGAGGGGCGGGTCATCGTGCTCTTTCTGCTCGGTTCGCACCTGGCGAGGTGCGGCACACCACGGCCGGCGACCCGGTCAAGGCGAGGGAACTCTCCTTGCCGAGGGCCGCCGGCCGCGTCTGGCTTCGAATCGAGGTGCGGGAATGGCTGGGTCGGACCTAACGCTTGCCGTGCAGGATGGTGATCAGCTTGACCACCAGCGCGTCGGTGGATTCCTTGCGGTTGAAGGAAGTCAGCGCGATCGGCGCGGTGAACCGCTGCCGCGCGACGGCCTTCGGCCGGGCGAACTCACGCAGTCCTTCCGGGCCGTGGATGCGGCCGAAACCCGAGTCGCCGACGCCGCCGAAAGGCAGCGAGGCGATGCCGGCGAAGGACAGCGGCGCGTTGATGGACGTCATGCCCGTGCGGAGGCGAGCCGCGAGCTCCATGCCTCGCGACTTCGAGAACACCGTCGAGCCCAGGCCGTACTTGGTGGCGTTGGCCTTGTCCACAGCCTCATCCATGTCACGGACCTTGGCGATCGTCACGGTCGGGCCGAAGGTCTCCTCACGCACGGCCTCCGAATCCTCGGGGACGTCCACCAGCACGGTGGGCTGGGCATAACGATCGCCGACGGAGTCGACGCCGCCGATCACCGCGCGGCCACCGCGTTCGATGGCGTCGGCGATGTGGCGACGGATCACCGCGAGCTGCGAAGGCATCGTGACCGGGCCGTACTGGGCGTCCTCGTCGGAGCCCGCGCGGACGTCGCGCGACTTTTCCACAACCTTGGCCACGAACTCGTCGTGCACCCGTTCGTGGACGTACACCCGCTCGACGCCGATGCAGGTCTGGCCGGAGTTCGAAAAGGCGCCCCACACGGTGGCATCGGCGGCGGCGTCGAGGTCGGCGTCCGCGTCGACGAGCACCGGGTCCTTGCCGCCTGCCTCGATCACGACCGGGGTGAGCGTCTGGGCCGCGGCCGCCATGATCTTCTTGCCGGTGGCGGTGGATCCCGTGAAAGCGATTTTGTCCACACCCGCGCTGACCAACGCCGCGCCGGTTTCACCGAAGCCGGTCACGAGCTGAAGCACCGGCTGCTCCGGGACGATTTCGTTGAAAGCATCCACAAGCCACTTACCAACACCCGGTGTGTACTCGCTGGGCTTGAACACAACGGCGTTGCCGGCCGCGAGCGCGTACACAATCGAGCCGAGCGGCGTGAACACCGGGTAGTTCCATGGGCCGATCACACCGACGACGCCGAGCGGCCGGTACTCCACCGTCGCCGCCTGGTTCGACATCAGCAGGCCGGCCGAACGGCGTTGCTTGCCAAGGATCTTGCGCGCGTGCTTGCCCGCCCACGCGATGTGCTCGATGGCCAGGACGGACTCGAGCTGGGCGTCGACGATCGGCTTTCCGGTCTCGTCGCGCACCACCTGGCAGAGCTGCGGCAGGCGTCGTGTGATCACGCCCTTCCACTGCCGGAGCCGGTCCGCGCGGCCCGCGTACCCGAGGCCGTCCCACCACTCGGCCGCGACGCGAGCGCTTTCGACGGTGGCGCGCACGTCCTCGGCGCTGTGCACCGGGTACGTGCCCACGACCTCGTCGGTCGCCGGGCTGAGCGAATCGAAGGTCTCGCCGACCGAAGTCGGCTTCGGCTGGACGGCGGTCATCGGCGTCTCCCCTTGCTCTCGGCTTACGGCCCAGGCTACGAGGTTGCTGACGCAGTGCCAATACTCGCCCGAGACTCATCGCCAGCATCGCATCGGCGGGCGCCGGGGGAAAGGGTGATCACGCCGTGCCCAGGCCCCCGTGACGGCTGCTGGTGCGGCGGGAGGGGCTCAAGTGGCTCGTGTGGTCATCGGCGAGGCCTCTGGTTGGTCGGCCCTAAACCCGTCACGATTGGGTGAGTATCGCGGCCGCCGTGTTCAAAGATCCCTCAGTCGGGTGGTGGCGAACAGGGCCGCCGCGACGCCGGGGAGCGGTGCGAGCCACAGCGGCAGCACCCCGACGGCCAGCGACCCCAGACCGAAGCCACAGGACTGCACCGTGAACGACAGCGAAAACCCCCTCCGACCTGCGGTTCTCCGGAAGTAGCCGCTGCATGTTCACCGACGCGACGGCGACGAGCGGCCCCGTCGCGACGCCCACCAGCACGACGCCGGCCAGCAGCCCGGGCCAGCCGAGGTTCGCGGCCACGACCGTCCCGCCCACGACGAAGCCGGCCAGGAACAGCCGGGGGTCGCCGACCTTCCCACGCCAGGCGTAGAGGGCGCTTCCCGCGATGCTCGCCCCACACAACACGGCCACGACCAGCGGCGCCGCGGTGACGGACGCGCCGAGCCGCTGCACAAGAGGCAACGGCGCGACCTCGATCGTCGAGAGCAACAACCCGACGGCGAACTGGCACGCCAGCCACGGCAGACAGCGCGCGAGCGGGACTTTCGCACCGGGTACGGGCGGGGCAGCGGGCTTGTTGCCGACGGGTCGCGACGCTGCGGGCGGCTCTTGGCGGGGCTGCGGAGCTGTGGGGATTTCGGTGAGTGGTCGTGGCGCTCCTCGCTGGTCGTGGTCTGGCTGCAGGTCGGCGGGCCTCGCGCGGGGTTGCGGCGGGTCCGCGGGGCGCGGTGGGTCCGGAGACGGCGGTGGGTCCGGAGGTCGTGGTGGATCCGCAGGTGGCGGTGGGTCCGGAGGTGACGGCCGGTCCGGAAGTCGTGGCTGGTCCAGGGGTGGTGGGGTGGTTGGGCGGCGGGGTACCAGTAGCGCGGCGGCGCAGCAGGCGGTGGCCATGGCGGTCAGCGGAGCGAACGGGCCCAGCAACGCCAGGCCTCCGACGAGGGCGGGGCCGGTGATGAGGATGCCGTCCAGGAGCATTGCGTCCACTGCTACGGCTTGGGGGAGCAGGGCGTCGTCGACGGTGGTGGCCAGGAGTGAGCGGAAGCCGCCCGAGAGGCCGGCTGCCAGGGCACCGGGCAGGGCCACCAACGCGATCAGCATCAGGGCGCTCGGCTGGGACGCCGAAGTGGGTTCCGGCGGGCCGCCCGGCGAGGGCACCGAGGTGGCTTCCGACGGGGCGCTCGGCGAGGGCACCGAGGCGGCTTCCGACGGGGCGCTCGGCGAGGGCACCGAGGCGGCTTCCGACTGGGCGCTCAGCTGGGGTATCGAGGCGGCTTCCGACGGGGCGCTCGGCGAGGGCACCGAGGCGGCTTCCGACTGGGCGCTCAGCTGGGGTATCGAGGCGATCTTCGCCGGGTCGCCCGTGCTTGCCCATGCTGCGATGGTCAAGGTCGCCAGGCCTAGCGCGACTAGACCAGCTGGAGCTGGTGTGGCATCGGCTGATCGCGCCGCGCTGGCCGCGGTTTCGGGAGGTGCTGGCCGCTGACATCCGGCACCGGACGCGGGTGCTTGGGGAGCATGGCGTCGCGGCGGTGTTCGAGACGTTGCATCCTCGGGTGCGGGTGGCGGGGGACTCGGTGCTGGTGGACGTCGCCGCGCGGGAGCGGCTGGAGCTGGACGGGCGGGGGCTGCTGCTGGTGCCCGGCGTGTTCACCTGGCCGTCGGTGGGGGTCGTGACCGTTCCGCCGTGGCAGCCGACGCTGCTCTACCCCGCCCGCGGCGTCGGCGAGCTGTGGACAGCGCGCGCGGAGCCGCCGGACGCACTGGCCGGGGTGCTCGGGCGGACCAAGGCGACGTTGCTCACGGCGCTGGACCGGCCCGCCGCCACCACGGAGCTGGCCGGGCGGCTGGACCTCGCCGCCGGGACCGTCTCCGCGCACCTCACGGCGCTGCGGGCGGCGGGGCTCACCGCGTCCACCCGCAGCGGGCACCGCGTCCTGTACCGCCGGACTGAGCTTGGCGACGCCCTTTGCGCAGGCATAAGGTGAAAGTGACCATGTGTGAAGGAGAATCCTGATGCGGATCGTCCATTTCGGACATGCCTGCGTACTTCTGGAGACCGACGGCGAGCGGATCCTGATCGACCCGGGCACGTTCTCGACCGACTTCGAGGGCGAGCGCGAGCTGTCGGCCGTGTTCATCACCCACCAGCACTTCGACCACATCGACAGCGAGCGGCTGCCGAAGGTGCTGGCGGCGAACCCGGACGCGAAGCTGATCGTCGACCCGGGCTCAGTCGAGACGGTCGAGAAGCTGAACCTGCGGTTCGAGGTCGCCAACCCCGGTGACGCCTTCGAGATCGGCTCCACCTCGGTGAACGTCGTGGGCGGCGAGCACGCCGTGATCCACAGCGACATCCCGCGGATCCCGAACATCGGCTACGTGGTGGACCACGGCGCGTTCTACCACCCGGGCGACTCGTTTTTCGTGCCCGAGCAGAAGATCGACGTGCTCGGCCTGCCCACGGGCGCGCCCTGGCTCAAGGCGGGCGAGGCCGTGGACTTCCTGCGCGCCGTCGCACCGCGTCGCGCGGTGCCGATCCACGAGGCGGTGCTCGCGAACCCGGGCATGCACTACGGGCTGTTCGGCCACCTCTCGCCCGAGGGCACCGAGGTCAAGGTCCTCGACCGCGGCGAACTGACTGAGGTCTGACGCTCGACCGCCACCGCCACCGCTGCCGTATCGGGCGGCGGTGGCGGTCAGGCCGCGGCGGTGTGGCGCAGCGAGCCGTACGTGCTGCCGAAGGCGCGGTTCTCGAGGGCGACGTCTATGGCGTCCAGGAACGCCTGGCGCAGGCCGGGGCGGGCGAGGTCCACGGCGTCGATGTCCAGGCGCACCAGGCCGCCGCGGCGAGCGGCGCGCGCGGCCGCCAGCACGAGCGCGAAACAACGGACCGTTTCGGTGCGGTGCGACTGGCTGGTGAACTCCTGGACGCGGGCGCGCCGGACCTCCCCGGTCACCAGGTCGCGCACCGAGACGAGGTCCGCGCAGAGCGTGAAACCGTGTTCCCGCAACGCTTGCAGCGTCCCCGACGACGCGAGCCAGCGCGGCGGAGCGAACCCGTCGACGGTGACGCCGGTGGTGTCCAGCGCGGCCTTCGCGGCGATCAGGCGCAGACGGGCCTCGTGCGCGGGCAGTGCGGCGAACTCGGCTTTGCGGCCCAGCTGCACGGCGCGGTGCGTCGGCGCGACGCGGTGGTCGTAACCGTGCAGGAGCACGGAATCACCCGCGGCGGAGCGGCCGCGGACCCACGCCGTGACGGGCCCACTCTCGGTCCGCGCGACGTGCAGGATCGAGAGCGGGACGCGGCGTCGCTCCAGCTCGGCGGCGAGGTCGGCGCAGCGGTGCAGCGTGCGCGGGGTGGTCCCGGACAGCGATACCAGCAGGCGTGCTTCCACACCCACCATTGGGCCCGACGCCGGTGGCGGCCGCCTGACCACGCCGTGAACTGCGCAGAAAAGACACGTGAGGCTTTGCCCTCCGCCGAGACGCACCGAGACGCGCCGAGGCCGGGTCGAAGGTGGGCCGCGAAAGCGCCGAAGTGTCAGCCGAAGCGCCGGACGAACTGCCAGACGAAGCCCCTAAGCCTTCGCACCCTCCAGCAGACGGCGGACGGCCACCGCGATACGCCCGCGGAGGTCGGGGTCCGTCACCTCGCCATCGGCCACCGCGTGGCGGGGCACGGGGATGCGGACGCAGGCGTCGTCGACGATCTGCGCGCCGGCGTACGTGAGCACCTTCCGGAGGGAGTCGTGGGCGTCGGCGCCGCCGGTGGGGGCCGCGACGGAGGAGGCGTTGACCCACGCCACCGGCTTGCCGTAGACCTCACCGCCGCCGACGGTCCAGTCCAGCAGGTTCTTGAACGAACCCGGCAGGCCGCCCGCGTACTCGGGGGTGCAGATCAGCACGGCGTCGGCCGCGGCGATCTCGGCGCGGAGGGTGGCCACGGCCGGGTGCAGGGGCTCGACGTCGTCGTCGGGGTTGAAGTGGGGGAGATCGGCCAGCCCGGCGTAGACCTTCGACTCGGCGAAACGCCCGGCGGTCGTCAGTACCGCCGCGTTGCCCGAGCCCGCCCGCAGACTGCCGCAGATGAGCAGGATCACGAAGCCAGTGTGCCAGCGAAAGTCCTTCTCAGGTGGCAACTTTCCGCCGACAGTCCACCGCGGCCGGACCTTCACGCCGACGTCAACCCCCGCCACGCACCGAAAACGTCACGCCCAGTCGATCTTCGCCGTCCTCCCCTGTGCCCGCCCGGCCTTCGCCGCCGGGGTACGGGACGCCGGGTCCAACGGGTTGGACCCGATCGCCGCGAGCGAAGCCTCGTCCGGCTCCAGGAGCGCGACCTCGGCCCCGGCCGCGCGCAGCTCGGCGACGGCCTCGACGAGCGGCTTCTCGCACGGGAACGGCTCGGCTTGGCCCAGCGGGAGAATGATCAGCACCCGCGACGCACCGGCCGCGTAGTCGGCGTTCGCCGCCGAGCGGACCCCGCCATCGACATAACGATGGCCCTCGATCGTGGCCGGTGGCCAGATGCCCGGCACGGCACAGCTCGCGGCGACGGCATCGACCAGGCTCACGCCGGACGTGTTGTCGAAGACCCGCGGCTCGCCGGTCGCGGCGTCCACCGCGACGAGCTTCACGGCGCGCTCGGGCCACTCGTGTGACGGCAGCCGCGCCTCGATCACCGCGCGGCGCTCCGGCTCCGGCACCGTGTCCGCAGTGAGCGAGAACCCGCCGATCGCGCGCCGCAGCTCCGGGATCGGGGAGGTGTCCCCCAGTGCGCCGGCCATCTGCGCGCCGAAGGCCTCCAGGTCCAGCTCGGCCATCAGCTCGGCATTCTGCCGCCCCGGCTCCGCCTGGCGCGCGTACAGCTCTTCCAGGCTCAGGCCGCTGCCCAGCTGCGCGGCCACGGTGGCGCCCGCGGACGTGCCCACGAGCAGGCCCGCGCCGGTGACGTCCTGTCCCGCTTCGGCCAGCCCCGCGAGCAGCCCGGTGATCCAGGCGATCCCGGCCACCCCGCCGCCGCCCAGTACCAATGCCTCGCTCATGTCCTGTCCTCTCTGCCGTCCACGATCATCAGTGTGCCAGCAGGCACCGACAATTCGCGGCGGCGCTCACTCCACCAGCCCCTGCAGGATCCCGTCGATCAGCTCGCGCGCCGGGTCGCCGCGGAGCGCGAGGTCCTTAATGGACTTCGCGGCTGAGCGGTAGTGCCGCACCCGGACGGTGCTCGAACTGTGCGCGCTCTCGTTGGACAGCTCCTCGTAGACGATGGTGGGCAGGTCCGCGAAGTCGAAGATCGAGAAGGCGCCGCTGAGCCCCGGGTGGTAGTCGGTGTCGATCGGCATGATCCGCAGGTCGATGTGGTCGTACTCCAGTACCGAACGCAGGTACCGCAACTGGTCCGCCATCACCTCCGGGCCGCCGACGCGCTTGCGCAGCGCGGCTTCGCCCAGGACGACGGCGCACTTGGTGAGCTTGCCGCGCTCGAAGACCTCCCGGCGGGCGAGCCGCGCGGCCACCAGCCGCTCGACGTTTTCCACGCCGGGGCTGCGCAGCACTATCCGCGCGTACGAACTGGTTTGCAGCAGATCGTGCACCAGCAGTGGTTCCCAGGCGAACAGCGCGGTCGCCGTCTTCTCCCACTCCAGGTACGCGCCCTCGGTGCTGGTGCCGAGCCAGTTGGCTTCCTGGGCGCCGCGGGCCATTTCGAGGATGCGGTGGCGCTCTTCGCCGACGATCCGGCAGTGGGCGAGCACGGCGCCGACGTCCTCGGGTTTGGGCAGCCGGACGCCGCGCTCCCAGTTGGAGAGGAAGCCCGGTGCGATGCCGAGCAACCGGGCCATTTCGCGCACGCCGAGCTTGCGCTTCTCCCTGGCAGCGCGGAGTTCCAGGCCGAGCGCTCTGGCCCGGGGTGTTGCGTAGGGTACGACCATTTGTGCAGTGTGTCAGGGGGATCTGACACTTTTCGGGTTGGACCGTTTCCCTGTGGAAACGTGTGCCCCAGGTGTCACTCCGAAGTGGGCCAGTCCTTCAAGGACAGCCCCGAAATTCGTTCGTACGCTTCGACATAACGGGCCCTGGTAGCGGAAACCACGGTGTCCGGCAGGGGCGGCGGCTGGGTGTTCGAGGCACGGTCCCAACCGGACTCCGGGCCGGTGAGCCAATCCCGCACGTACTGCTTGTCGAAGGAAGGCTGGGCGTGGCCGGGCTCGTAACCCTCGGCGGGCCAGTAGCGCGAAGAGTCCGGCGTGAGCACTTCGTCGGCGAGCACGAGCGCGCCCGAGCTGTCGAGGCCGAACTCGAACTTGGTGTCCGCCAACAGGATTCCGCGCTCGGCGGCGAACTCCGCGCCACGGCGGTAGACGGCGAGCGTGGCTTCGCGGACCTCCTCCGCGCGCTCGTGACCGAGAAGGCCGGCGACGACCTCGAAGCTGACGTTCTCGTCGTGCTCCCCCAGCTCGGCCTTCGTCGCGGGGGTGAAGATCGGCGACGGCAGCTTCGCCGACTCGGGCAGTCCCGCGGGCAGCTCGACGCCGCAGACCGCGCCGGTGCGCCGGTAGTCCGAGTAGCCGGACCCGGTCAGGTAGCCGCGCGCGACGGCCTCCACCGGCAGCATGTCCAGGCGCCGCACCAGCAGCGCGCGGCCGCGGACCTCGGCGGGGATGCGCGGGTCGTCGTGGGCCACCAGGTGGTTGGGCAGCACGTCGGCCAGCTGCCCGAACCAGAACACGCTCATCGCGGTGAGCACCCGGCCCTTGTCCGGGATCGGGGTGTCCAGCACGAAGTCGTACGCGGAGATGCGGTCGGACGCGACCAGCAGCAGGTGGTCGTCGCCGACGGCGTACAACTCACGGACCTTGCCGGCGGCGATCTTCGGGTATTCAGCGAGCGTCGTCACGGCTGAACCCTAACCCGGGCACGGCCGGAGCGAGGATGATGCCGGTCATGCCCTATCGCTGGATCTCGTTCACCACCGACTACGGCCTGCGTGACGGCTTCGTGGCGGCCTGCCATGGTGTGATCGCGCGGCTCGCGCCGGACGTCCGGGTCATCGACGTCAGCCACCTGGTGCCGCCGCAGCAGGTGCGGCCGGGCGCGGCGGTGCTCGCGCAGACCGTGCCGTCGCTGCCGGAGTCGGTGCACCTGGCGGTGGTGGACCCGGGTGTCGGCACGGCCCGGCGCGGGCTGATCGTGGTGGCCGGGCGCGGAGTGCTGGTCGGGCCGGACAACGGCCTGCTGCTGCCCGCGGCCGAAGCGCTGGGCGGGGTGAAGGCGGCGTACGCGATCGAAGTGCCGGAGCCGACGTACGCGACGTTCCACGGGCGAGACGTCTTCGCGCCTGTCGCCGCGCAGCTGGCGTTAGGCGCGGACCCGGCGTCGTTCGGCTCGGCCGTCACGGACCCCGTCCGGCTGCCGGACCCGCTGGTGGCGGCGTTCCCCGGCAAGCTGGTGTCGGACGTGCTGACGGTCGACCACTTCGGCAACGTGCAGCTCGCGGCCACCGCCGCCGACCTGGAGCTGACCGGGCTGACGGGCGGGGTCACGGTGCACAGCGCGCGGCTGGCCGTGCCCGCCACGATCGGGCGCACCTTCGGCGACGTGCCCCAGGGCGCGAACCTGCTCTACCCCGACTCCGCGGGACGGCTGGCGATCGCCGTGAACGGCGGCTCGGCGGCCGCGGTGCTGGACCTGGGCTCGGGGCAGGAGTGCACGATCACGGCGTCGCCGCAAAGACTCGTGAGTGGCAATGACGGTTAGAACCGTCATTGCCACTCACGAGGCCTAGAGCACCTGCGAAAGGAACTGCTGCAGCCGCGGGCTCTGCGGCGCGTCGAAGATCGCGTCCGGGGTGCCCTGCTCGACGATGCGCCCGGCGTCCATGAAGGCGACCTCGTCGGCGACGTTGCGCGCGAAGCCCATCTCGTGGGTCACCACTATCAGGGTCAGGCCGCGCGAGGCCAGGCCCTCCATCAGGTTCAGCACACCCTTGACCAGCTCGGGGTCCAGCGCGCTGGTCGCCTCGTCGAAGAGCATCACCGCGGGGTCCATCGCCAGCGCCCGCGCGATGGCGACGCGCTGCTGCTGGCCGCCGGACAGCGCGGAAGGCCGGTACGGCGCCTTGTCCGCGAGGCCGACCTCGGCCAGCCGGGCGCGGGCGATCTCGACGGCATCCTCTTTGGACAGCCGGCGGACGCTGCGCAGCGGCAGCACGATGTTGTCCAGCACCGTCCGGTGGCCGAACAGGTTGAAGTGCTGGAACACCATGCCCACGCGCTGGCGCAGGGCGTCCGGGTCCGAGCGGATCATGCTCTCGCCGTCGAGCAGCAGGTCGCCGCTGGCCGGCTCCTGGAGCCGGTTGACGCAGCGGAGCAACGTCGACTTGCCCGAGCCGGACGGCCCGATCACGCACGTCGTCTTCCCGCTCTCGACCTTGAGGTCCACCCCGCGCAGCACCTCGAGGGTGCCGAAGCTGACGTGGATGTCACGCAGCTCCACACTGGAGGAGCGCACCTGCGCCGCCGCGGTCACGAGGCCGCCTTTCCGCCGGCCACCAGTGCCGGCTCACCGCCGTCGTCCGGCGCGGTCTGCACCTTCCGGCCGGTCTGCAGGCGCTTGTCGATGAAGTTCACCAGGTGCGTGAGCGGCACGGTGATCACCAGGTAGACGATCCCGGCGGCGACCAGCGGCGACTGGTTGCCGGTGTTGGCCGTCAGGTCCTGCCCGATGCGGAACAGCTCGCGCTGGTCGGTCGCGAAGCCGAGGAAGTACACCAGCGGGGTGTCCTTGACCACCGAGATGAACTGGTTCACCAGCGCGGGCAGCACGCGCCGGATGCCCTGCGGGATGACCACCAGCAGCATCGCCCGGCCGTAGCTCATCCCGAGCGCGCGGCTGGCCTCCAGCTGTCCCTTCTCGATGCTCTGGATGCCGGACCGGAAGATCTCGCCGATGTACGCGGCGGCGATCAGGCTCAGCGCCAGGATGCCCAGCGGGTACGGGCTGGTGCCGACGATCGGCCGCGCGAGCGTGCCGAGGCCCTGGCCGATCACCAGGATGGTCAGGATCGCCGGCAGGCCGCGGAAGATGTCGGTGTACACCCGCGCCGGCCAGCGCAGCCACCGCTTGGTGGACAGCCCCATCAGGGCCAGCGGCACGGCCAGCGCGGTGCCGATCACGAACGAGGTGATGGCGAGGATCAGCGTGTTGACCAGGCCGGTCTTCAGCAGGTCGGGGAAGACCTGCCAGATGTAGTCCCAGTTGAGGAACGTGGTGAGGAACTGGTCCACCCGTCACGCACCCCCGCCCGCGACGGAGGCGCCGCGCGCCCGTGTCTGGCCCATGGGGTTACTGACCCGCCTTGAAGTCCGCGGGCACCGGCGCGTTCGGCTCGAACTGCTGGTGCACCTTCTGCCAGCTGCCGTCGGCGATGGTCTTCTTAATGCCGTCGTTCAGCTTGCCGAGCAGGTCGTTGTTGCCCTTCTTGACCGCGTACCCGTGCGGGATATTGGTGGTGATCTCCTTGGTGACCTTCAGGCCCGGGTTCTTCTTCGCGTAGTCCTCGGCCGAGGCCTGGTCGAATACCGCGCCCGCGATGCCCGACGACTTGAGCGCGCTCAGCGCAGCCGCGTCGTTGGGGAACCGGACGGCCTCCGCGCCGGGGGCGTTGGCCGCGAGCCAGGTGTCCGAGACGGTGCCCTGCACCACGCCGATCCGCTTACCCGCCAACGAGTTCTCGTCGGTGACACCGCCGGTGCCGGTGGTCTCGATGCCGAGTGACTGGTAGTTGTACGGGTCGGAGAAGGCCACCGTCTGCTTGCGCGCGTCCGTCTGCGCGATCGCCGCGCTGCCGATGTCGAACGTGCCGCCGGCGACCTGGCCGAGCAGCGCGGAGAAGTCGACCGAGACGAACTCCAGCTTCAGGCCCTCCTTGGCCGCGATGTCCCGGAGCAGCTCGTTGTCGAACCCGGTGAACTGGCCGTTCTCCTGGTAGGCGTTGGGCCTGGAGTCGCTCAGCGTGCCGACGCGCAGCGTGTCCCCGCCGCTCTCGCCGCCGCACGCGGTGAGCGTGGCGATCAACGCGGCGGTGACGGCGGTGGCCATCGTCCTCTTCATTGTCACTCCTCAGCTTCCGAACCCGGCCGGCACCGGAGCGGTCGGCAGGAACTGCCGGTGCAGCTTAAGCCAGGTTCCGTCCTTGACCACCTGGGACAGACCGTCGTTCAGCTTTCCGAGCAGCTCGCTGTCGCCCTTCTTCACGGCGAACCCGTGCGGGACGTCGGTGGTGAAGCTCTTCACCACCACCAGGCCGGGATTCGCGGCGACGTTCTTCTCGGCGATGCTCTGGTCGAGGATGTACGCGTCGACGGCGCCGGTCTTCAGCGCGGTGAGCGCGGACGCGTAGTCGGGGAAGCGCACCGCCTGCGCGGCCGGGACCTTGGTGGTCAGCCAGTTGTCCCCGACGGTCGCCTGGATCACCGCGACCCGCTTGCCCGCCAGGCCCTGCTCACCGGTGACCGGGGTGCCCTGCTTGGCCTGGATGCTCATCGTCTCGAAGTCGTACGCGGCGGAGAAGTCCACCGTCTTCTTGCGCTCGTCGGTCTGCGCGATGGCGGAGCTGCCGATGTCGTACCGGCCGGAGGCGACCTGCCCGAGCAGGGCCGAGAAGTCGGTGGAGGCGAACTCCAGCTTCAGGTTCTCCTTGGCCGCGATGGCCCTCAGCAGCTCGTTGTCGAAGCCGGTGAACTGACCCTTGTCGAGGTAGACATTCGGCGGGGCGTCGCTCAGGGTGCCGACACGCAGAGTGTCGTCGGCATTCGAGCCGCACGCGGTGAGGGCGGCGAGCAGGGCCGCGGCGACCGCGGCGGACAGTGCGCGGCGCATCAGAGGTTCGTCACCGGAAGGCCGGGACCACCCTGGGAAAGCTCCTTCGCCACCGGCGCCTCCTTGAAGAACTGGGCGTGCAGGCGCGCGGCGGTGCCGTCCGCGATGGCCTTCGCGAGGCCGTCGTTCAGCTTGTTCAGCAGGTCCTTGTTCGACTTCGACACGGCGTACGACGAAGGGGTGTCCTTGTCCAGGACCGTGTAACCGAACTCCAGCGGCACGGCCGGGTTCTGGTCGAGGTACTTCTGGCCGATGTCCTTGGGCACCGCCCAGCCGTCGAGGCCGCCGGTCCGCAGCTGGGCGAACCCGGCGTTGTAGTCGGGGAAGCGCACCACCTGCGCGCCGGCCAGCTTGCCCGCGAACTCGTCCTGCACGGAGCCCTGGACGGCGCCGATCCGCTTGCCCGCGAAGGAGCCGGCCCCGGTCAGGTTCGCGCCCTTCTTCGTGACGACGGTGGTGTAGCTGGTGTCGTAACCATTTGAGAACGCGACGGTCTTCTTACGCGCGGCGGTCGCGGAAATCGTCGAGCTGCCGATGTCGAGCTGGCCGCTCGCGACCTGGCCGAGCAGTCCGGCGAACTCGGTGCCGACGAACTCGACCTGAAAGCCCTCGCGCTTGGCGATGTCCCGCAGCAGCTCGTTGTCGTAGCCGGTGAACCGGCCGTTGTCGACGTAGATGCTCGGCGGCGCGTCCGTGAGGGTGCCGACGCGCAGGGTCTCGGCGCCCGAAGACGAGCCGCACGCGGTGAGCGTGACAGCGGCGGCGACCACTACGGCAAAGGTGCTGAGGAGCTTTCTCATCGCTTCTTCCTGGTGCTCATGGCAAGAAGCGCCAGGCCGCGGGTGTGCGGCCTGGCGCTTCCGGGTTCAGCGTCCGAGATTAGGGAGTTCGCCCGATCGAGTAACTTCGTCTCAGTGAGTGGACTTCGTGCGCGGGGTCACAGGATCGGCTGCGGCGCGTACGCCGCGGCCTCCGGGAAGCGCTCCAGCACGGCCTCGACGCGGCGGGCGACCTCCTCGACCTGCTGCGGGGCCACGCCGGTGAAGGAGACCCGGTCGGCGAGCAGTTTGTCCAGGTCACCGCGGTCGAGCGGGATGCGCTCGTCGGCGGCCAGGCGGTCGAGCAGGTCGTTTTCCGCGCCGCGCTCGCGCATCGCCAGCGCCACGCCGACGGCGTTCTCCTTGATCGCCTCGTGCGCCGACTCACGCCCGACGCCCTGGCGCACCGACGCCATCAGCACCTTCGTGGTGGCGAGGAACGGCAGGTAGCGATCCAGCTCACGCTCGACGACGGCGGGGAACGCGCCGAACTCGTTCAGCACCGTGAGGAAGGTCTCCAGCAGCCCGTCGAGCGCGAAGAACGCGTCCGGCAGCGCGACGCGGCGCACGACCGAGTCGGAGACGTCACCCTCGTTCCACTGGTCGCCGGCCAGCTCGCCGATCATCGACAGGAACCCGCGCAGCACCACGGCGAGGCCGTTCACGCGCTCGCACGAGCGGGTGTTCATCTTGTGCGGCATCGCGGACGAGCCGACCTGGCCGGGCTTGAAGCCCTCGGTGACCAGCTCGTTGCCCGCCATCAGCCGGATCGTCTTGGCCAGGCTGGACGGCGCCGCGGCGAGCTGGACCACAGTGGACAGCACGTCGAAGTCCAGCGAGCGCGGGTAGACCTGGCCGACGCTGACGAAGTGGTTCCGGAAGCCGAGGTGCGTGGCGATCCTGGACTCCAAGTCGTCCAAAGTGGACTTGTCGCCGAGCAGGTCGAGCATGTCCTGCGAGGTGCCGACCGGGCCCTTGATCCCGCGCAGCGGGTAACGGTCGATCAGGTTGTCCAGGCGGGCGAACGCGACCAGCAGCTCGTCGGCCGCGCTGGCGAACCGCTTGCCGAGCGTGGTGGCCTGCGCGGCGACGTTGTGCGAACGGCCGGCCATCACCAGGTCGGCGTGCTCCACGGCCAGCGCGGCGAGCCGGGCGAGCACCGCGGCGACGCGGTTGCGCATCAGCTCCAGCGAACGGAGTTGCTGCAGCTGCTCGACGTTCTCCGTGAGGTCGCGCGAGGTCATGCCCTTGTGCACGTGCTCGTGGCCGGCCAGCGCGTTGAACTCCTCGATGCGCGCCTTCACGTCGTGGCGCGTGACCCGCTCGCGCGCGGCGATCGACTCGAGGTCGACCTGGTCGATGACCCGCTCGTAGTCGGCGAGCACGCCTTCGGGGACCTCGACGCCGAGCTCGATCTGCGCGCGGAGCACGGCGAGCCACAGCTCCCGCTCCAGCACGACCTTGCGCTCGGGCGACCACAGCTGGACCAGCTCGGGCGACGCGTAGCGGGCGGCGAGCACGTTCGGAATTCGGGGCTTGTCCGTCACAAGCTCACGATACCTGTGCAGGTCAGCGCCGCCGAGGTGGGCGGGGCCGAGGGCGGGTGGCGGGCAGCGGGAGCCACCGCTCGATGCGCCCCAATGTGGCGTTCGGTGCGTCCAACGCACCCAATGTGGCGTTCGGTGCGTCCAACGCAACCAACGCCACATTGGGGCGCTTCAGGCGACCGGCGGGTCAGGTGAGCCGACACACAGTGCCGGTGATCGTCAACGCCGTCGAGGCGCCGGGCTCCAGCGTGGTCAGCGGCCCGAGCACCTCCAGCTCGACGATCCGCGCCGGCGGGTCGAGGTCGCCGAGCGAGGCCAGCGGCGCGGGCAGCGGGTGCTCCAGCCAGACCTCCAGCGGCGAGTCCGAGTCCGGGTACTCCGCCTCGTGGTCGACGTCGAACGAGAGCGTGAGCGAGGCCGCGCCGACGTCGCAGCTCACCCAGCCGGCCGTGCCCGGCACGCCGAGCTTGCCGACGACGTCCTGCGGCGGCACGACCAGCCGGTCACCGTCCACTGTGTACTCGGGCGTGCCGGTGCCCGCGACCAGGCCCACCACGGCGGGCGCACGCCGGCGCGCCAGCCCGGCGGTCACGGTGCCGCCGCCGGGCAGCTGCGTGACGTTCCACAACGCCCAGCGCACCGGCCGCGTGGACACGTTCTCCGCGGTGAGCCGCAGGGTGTATGACGCGCCGGTGCCTAGGGTGAGTGTGCGTGTGAACCGCAGCCCCGTGCGCGGCTCGGCGCCGCTGGTCATCGACAGGCCGCCTTCGGTGGAGGACACCGTGTACGGGCCGGAGTCCAGCACCGGGTCGGGCGGGCCGGGCCACTGGTCGTTGTGGTCCCAGCCCTGCGGCGCGGGCCAGGTCTTGTCGCCGCCGTAGTTGAGCCAGTCGCCCATCCGGCCGGAATTCGGCCGCGCCACGCCGCCGTCGAGCAGCCGCAGGTCCGCGTCCAGCAGCGCGGGGTTGCGCCACAGCAGCTCGATTTCCTTGTAGCGCAACGACAACAGCCGTCCGCCCAGCGCGGGAACGACGCCCAGCCGCAGCACGCCGTTGTCGAGCCAGTGGACGCCGCTCACCATTCGGCGAGGCCGCCGTCTTCGAGGCGCCAGACCGGGGAACGCCAGGCGTGGCCGACCTCGTCGGCGCGGCGCACGGCCTCCTCGTCGACCTCGATGCCGAGGCCGGGCCCGGTCGGGCGCGCGGCGTAGCCGTCGGTGAACCGGAACAGCGAGGAGTCGGTCAGGTACCGCAGCGGCTCCAGCCCGTCGTGGTAGTGCATGCCGATGCTCTGTTCCTGGATCAGGAAGTTCGGCGTCGCGAACGCGACCTGCAGCGAGGCGGCGAGCGAGATCGGCCCCAGCGGGCAGTGCGGCGCGAGGCCGGCGCCGTAGACCTCCGCGAGCGCGGCGATCCGCCGCAGCTCCGAGATGCCGCCCGCGTGCGACGGGTCCGGCTGGACCACGGCGACGCCCGCGTCGAGCGCCGGCTTGAACTCCCAGCGCGAGTAGAGCCGTTCGCCGACCGCGATGGGGACCGTCGACGCGGCGACGACGGCGGCGAGCGCGCCGCCCTGGGTCTCCGGCAGCACCGGCTCCTCGACGAACATCGGCTGGACCTCTTCGAGCATCCGCACCAGCCGCCGCGCCATGGCGGGCGAGACCCGGCCGTGGAAGTCGATGGCCAGGTCCCGCTCGGGGCCGAGCGCCTCCCGCGCCTCGCGCGCCCGGGCCAGCGCGGCGTTCGCCTCGGCCGGTGACGCGATCGCCGCGAGCGGGCCCGCGACGTTCATCTTCACCGCGGTGAACCCGGCCTCCACCTGCGCGGACACCGCGTCGAAGATGCCGGACGGACGGTCGCCGCCCACCCACGAGTACACCCGCACGCGGTCACGGACGGGCCCGCCGAGCAGCTCGTGCACCGGGGCCTCGCGGACCTTGCCCGCGATGTCCCACAGGGCGTGGTCGATCCCGGCGAGCGCGCTGGAGAGCACCGGCCCGCCGCGGTAGAAGCCGCCGCGGCGCAGCACCTGCCAGTGGTCCTCGATGCGCAGCGGGTCCTGGCCGATGATCAGCTCGGCCATCTCGTGCACGGCCGCGCGCACCGTCCCCGCGCGGCCCTCGACCACGGGCTCGCCCCAGCCGGAGATGCCCTCGTCGGTGCTGACCTTGAGGAACAGCCATCGCGGCGCGACGAGGAACGTCTCGATACCGGTGATCTTCACCTAGCCCCCTTCATGCGGAGTCCTTTTCATGCGGAGTCCTTGGCGGCCGACCAGCCGCCGTCGACGGTCAGGTCGGCGCCCGTGACGAACGACGCCCCGGGTGAGAGCAGGAACGCGATCACGGCGGCGACCTCGGCCGGGTCGCCGAGGCGGCCGGCCGGGGTCGCCTGCGCGCTGCGGGCCTGGTCCTCGGGGCTGATGCGGCTCCACGCCTGGGTCAGCACCGGGCCGGGCAGCACGGCGTTCACCCGCACGTCGGGGGCGTATTCGACGGCGAGCTGCCGGGCCAGCGACACCAGCGCGCCCTTGCTCGCCGCGTACGCGGGATGCCCGGGCAGGCCGAATCTCGCGTGCACCGACGACACGAGCACCACCGACCCGCGCCGCTTCCGCAGCGACGGCAGACAGGCCTTCATCGCGAGGTAGGAGCCGGTCAGGTTGACGTCGATCTGGTGCTGCCACTCCGCCCGTTCCATTTCGTGCAGCGGGCCGGTCGCGGGCACGTACGCGTTGCTGACCAGCGCGTCGACCTTGCCGGCGACCTCGATGACGTGCTGCCAGGTGTCGTCCGAGGTCACGTCGCCCTGGATGCTGCCGAGGCCTTCGGGCAGCGGGGCGATGTCCACACCGATGACGCGGTACCCGTCCGAGGCCAGCCGCCGGGCCGTCGCCGCCCCGATCCCGGAAGCCGCTCCGGTCACCACCGCGGTCCGCATGGACATCGCCACCCTGCCTTTCGCTCTACAACTTGCCTACGCGCACATGGTCGTCCGGACCACGGACCGCCAGCCAAGCGCCATCCGCGTCGGCCGCCGCACCGAGGGTGCCGACCACGCTGCCGGACGGGTACTTCGGCTGCTTGGACCAGCCGGCCCAGCTCGTGCCGTCGCGGTCGTTCTGCCACAGCGTGTAGTCGCTGGCCAGCGCGAACAGCGACACCTTGTCGCCGTTCGCGGCCAGCGTCGGGCTGCTGCTCACGGTGCCGCCGATCGACGCCCAATCCGACCACGTGCCGTCTGCTGTCCGGGCGCGGGTCCACACGCTGTCGTCCGGCGTGCGGACGGCGACCACGGTGCCCGCCGTCGAGGTCGCGGCGCCCGGGCGGCCGTAGATCGCCGCACCGTCCGGCGAACCGAGCGAGGACCAGCTGCCGTCGGTGGCGCGGGTCCAGACCTGGCCGTCGGCGCCGCGGGTGTAGAGCGTCCCGTCCGCGGTGACCGACGGCGAGTCGGTGAGCGTGCCGCCGAGCCGATGCCAGTCGCCCCAGCGGTTCCCGTCGTAACCGCGCTGCCACACCGCGTTGTCCAGACCACGGACGTACACGTCGATGCGGCCGTCCGCACCGGCGGTCGCGGCGGGCTGGCCGAGGAACGGGCCGCCGATGACCTCGCGGCCGCGACCTAGTCCGTCCGCCTGCAGGATTCCCGCCGGGCCGCGGGTGAACGTGACGGTCTTTCCGCCCGTGCGGACCACCGCCGGGCTGGCCGAGGCACCGCCGCCGACGTCGGTGCCGGGCACCAGGTCCGTGCCGTGCAGGCGCAGGAAAACCGTGCCGTGCGCCGGGACCGTGGCGGTGTAGGAGCCGGTGGCGCTGCCACGGTCGGCGCGGGCGCGCAGGTCGCGGACCGAGACGCTGCCGGTGAGGCCCGCGTCGGCGAAGTTCAGCGTCACGGGCGCGGCGGCGTCACCACGGTTGAGCAGGACGACCGCGCGGTCGCCGTCACGTTCGAGGCGCTTGCTGTACGTGTCGGTGGAGCCGTTGGACGCCACCTTTACGCCCTGGATGCCGAGCTTGTCCTGGTCGACCGCGATGATCTCGGGGTTGGTCAGGGTGGTGATCATCGACTGTGGAAGCGTGCGTGGGTCGGACCCAATGATCAGTGGGGAAGCCATCTCCGCCCACATGACGAACTGGGTGGTCGACTCCTCCTCGTTCATTTCGTACGTGCCCTGCTCGGTCGTGCGCATGGGGATCAGGTAGTCCGGGTCGTTCCAGTGGCCGGGGCCGTTCGCCTCGGGGTGCGCGGCGTTGACGTCCATGTTGCGCAGCATGTCCTTGTAGATCCCCGCATACGGGGTGCCGAAGGCGACGTCGGTGTTGGTACGCCAGGAATCCGCGACCAGCGGGCCGAAAGTGTAGGTGAACCCGGCCGTCTGGCGCGGCGTGTGCGGCACGTTCCAGTCGTCGGTGACCGGGTTGCAGATGTTCAGCAGCATCGGACGGCCCGCCTTCTGCAGGGCCTTGCTGAAGTCGGTGAACGCCTGCTGCGGGTCGAGGTTGTTCGCGATGCCACAGAGGAAGTCGATCTTGATCGCGTCGAACTTCCAGTCGGCGAAGCGTTTCGTGTCCTGCTCGTAGTGGCCTTGGCTGCCCGCGGCGCAGTTCTTGCCGTCGGACGGGCCCGCATCGGTGTAGATGCCCGCCTTCAGGCCGCGCGCGTGCAGGTACTGCACCAGGTTCGCCAGCCCGGACGGGAACCGCGCGGGGTCGGGCACCAGCTCGCCGTTCGCGTCACGCGGGACCTTCGCGTTCCAGCCGCCGTCGATCCACACGTAGCGGTAGCCGGCCTTCGCGAGGCCGCTGGTGAGCAGGTAGTCGGCCACGGACTTGACCGCGGCCTCGGACACGGTCGGGATGCCGAAATAGTTGTTCCAGCCCATGTACGGCGTGTCCGCGAGGCCGGAGTCGTAGTACGCGGGCGAGCCCTGGTCCGCGGCCGTGGACGGGCCCGGCGCCAGCGACGCCAACGCGCGACCGGCAGTGGCGACGTCGGCGGTTGCGGTGTCGACAGTGGCGCTGTCGGCGGTTGCGGCCAGGCGCGGCGAGGTCTGCGCCGACGCCGGCGACGCGAGGCCGACGGCCGCGGCGAGGGCGGCGGCAGCCACGGCGAGCAGTCTTCTCGGGGGGCGGGGAAGCATTGGCGACACCTTTCGTCGTCGAAACAGTGCCAAGCGGGACCGCGTCCGGTGATCGGCTCCGGCCCGCCAGCAGCATGCCGGGACGGCCGAGACTCCGTCAAGAATAAATCCTAAATTAAGATTTCACTTGGGTCGCCCGCTATGCTCGTCCCAATGAAAGGCTCGTCCCGATGAACCCGCCCGCGGGGAATCCCGAAGTCGTCACCCTCGGCGAGGCGATGCGGCTGCTGCTCGCCGAGCCCGGCGTCACGTTGCGGCGCGCCCAGCAGTTCCAGGCGTCCGTCGCGGGCGCGGAGACCAACGTCGCCGTGGGGCTCGCGCGGCTCGGCCACGGCGTGCGCTGGCTCAGCCGGGTCGGCGACGACTCGTCCGGCTCCGCGGTGCTCTCGACGCTGCGCGCGGAAGGCGTGGACGTCTCCCACGTCGAGATCGACCCAACGGGCTTCACCGGCCTGCTGCTGCGAGACGGCGACCCCGGCCGTGGCATCAACGTCCAGTACCACCGCGCGGGCTCGGCCGCGTGTTCGTTAGGTCCGTCCTACGTTCGCGGCGCGGGCCTGGACGGCGCCCGGCTCGTGCACGTCTCTGGCATCACGGCGATGCTGTCGGGCTCCGCCCTCGCCGCCGTCACCACGCTGTTCGACCTAGCCCGGCAGGCGGGCGCGACGGTGTCGTTCGACCCGAACGTCCGGCACAAGCTGGGTTCGACCCAAGCTTGGCGTGACGTGGTGGGCCCGCTACTGGTTAGGTCGGACCTAGTGTTTGCCGGTGAGGACGAGCTGGACCTGCTCCACTTATCCACAGCGGAACTTGTGGACAACGGAGTGACCACAGTGGTGGTGAAGCAGCGGGACAAGGTGGCGCGGGCGGTGACCGCCGACGGCGCCTGGGAGCAGGAGAGCGTGGTCTCCCGGGTGGTGGACACCGTCGGCGCGGGCGACGCGCTGACGTCCGGTTACCTGTCCACCTGGCTGCGCGGCGGCTCGCCCGCCGAGGCGCTGCTGGCGGGCGCGGTGTCGGCGGCGCTGGTCGTCGGCACACGAACGGATCTGGAAGGACTGCCCGATCGGGCCGAGCTGGCCCGTGCGACGGCCGCCCTCGCGGGCGGCGAGGAGGTAAACCGATGAGCTACCGGTGGGAGATCACACACGCGATGCTGCGGCAGGGGGTCGTCGGCATCGTGCGGACGGCCGACGCGGCGTCGGCGGTCCGCGCCGCCCGCTCGGTTCTCGACGCGGGCCTGCGCTCGGTCGAAGTGCCGCTGACGAACCCGGGCGCGCTGGCCGCGATCGAGGAGCTGACCGCGGCCTACCCGGACGCGACCATCGGCGCCGGCACCGTGCTCGACTCGACGGCCGCGGTGCTCGCGATCCGCGCCGGGGCACGGTTCCTGGTGTCGCCGTCGGTGGACACGGGCGTGATCCGTACCGCTCACCGGTACGGCGCGGCGGCGCTGCCCGGCGCGGGCTCGGTGACGGAGATCGTGCGCGCGCTGGAGGACGGGGCCGACGCCGTCAAGGTGTTCCCCGCGTCCGCGCTGGGCCCGCAGTGGGTGAAGGACGTCCGGGCGGCGCTGCCGCAGGCGCCGCTGGTGCCGACGGGTGGAGTCGCGCTCGAAGACGTGCCAAGCTGGCTCGCTGCCGGCGCGGTCGCGTGCGGCATCGGCTCCGCGCTGACCCGCGGCACCGCGGACGACATCCGCGCCCGGGTCGCCGCACTGGTCAGAGAGGACGCGGCGTGACTGAGCTCGTGCTGGTCGGCTGCTACACCGCCGAAATGGGCGGCAACGGCTACGGCATCTCCACCTTCAGCCGCGGCGTCGGCGGCGCGCTGACGCTTGAGGCGACGCTGCCGATGGTGTCGCCGTCGTGGCTGGTCAAGCACCCGACCCAGCCAATGGTCTACACCACCAACGAGACCGACACCGGCGAAGTCACCTCGGTGTCGATCGTGGACGGGGAGCTGGAGGCGCTGGACGTCGTCGGCACCGGCGGCGCGCACCCGTGCCATCTCGCGGTCACTCCCGACGGCCGGTTCCTGTTGTGCGCCAACTACACCGGCGGCAGCCTGGCCGTGTTCGCCCTGCGCGCGGACGGCCGGATCGACTCGCGCACGGACCTCGTGCAGCACACCGGCTCCGGCCCGGACGCCGAGCGTCAGGAGGCCGCCCACGTGCACATGGCGGTGCCGTCGCCGGACGGCTCCGTGGTGAGCGCCGTGGACCTGGGCACCGACGAGATCCGCAGCTACACGCTCTCCGCCGACGGCAAGCTCGCCCCGCTGGCCGTCACCACGCTGCCGCCGGGCACCGGCCCGCGCCAGCTGGTGCGACGGCCGGGGACCTCGACCGCGTACGTCGCCGGCGAGCTGGCCGGGACGCTGCTGACGCTGCGCGAAACCTCGCCGGGCACGTTCGAGGTGACGGGCTCCGTGCCGTCAACTTTTGCCAACAGTGAGGTGACGAACCTCGTGGCGCACCTGGAAGTCCTCGACGACGCGGTGTACCTGTCCAACCGCGGCCCGGACTGCGTCACGTCCTTCACCGGGTCCCCGCTCGCCGCCGTCGCCGACCAGCCGTGCGGGGCGGGGCCGCGCCACTTCACCATCGTGGACGACCTCTGTTACGTCGCGGCCCAGAACGAGGACGTGATCACCGCGTTCTCCTTGCCGGACAAGGGAAAGGCCGAGCTGCACCGCTATCCCACCGGCTCGCCCAGCTTCGTGCTGGCGGTGACGGTATGAGCGTGCTCCCGAAGGTCTCGACGACGGCGGTCGGCGTGGCCCTGATCCGCGCCCGGGAGTCCGAGCGCGAAGACCGCCTGCTCAACGACCCGTACGCCCGCGCGTTCGGCGACGCCGCGCGCGCCTCCTTCGCCGAAGCACCCGAGACCTGGGCGAAGGTCGAGCAGCTGGTCGACGCGTTCTACGAGGGCCGCATCGCCGGCGTGCGGGTGTTCGACGACCTGGTCCGCGACGCCGTCGAGGCCGGTCTCACCCAGATCGTCCTGCTCGGCGCCGGCCTGGACACCCGGGCGTTCCGGCTGGGCCTGCCCGCGGCGGTCCGGCTGTTCGAAGTGGACGTGCCGGAGATGGTGTCGTTCAAGGAACCGATCCTGCGCGAGCTGGGCGCCGAGCCGACCTGCGGCCGCACGGTCATCGCCGCCGACCTGCGGGAGGACTGGGCGCCGCGGCTGATCGAGGCCGGCTTCCGCCGTGACGTGCCGACGCTCTGGCTCGAGGAGGGGGTGCTCGGCTACCTGCCGCGCGAGCGCGCGCAGGCCGTGCTGACCACCGTCACCGGCCTGACCGCCGCCGGGAGCCGCTTCATCGCCGGTGCGCTGAAGGTCGACGAGAAGGCGGAGCACTACCGGCAGCTCAGGGAGTTCGTCGGGACGGAGGCCCAGCCGTCGCGCGGCCTCGGGCCCGATCCCGCGGCCTGGCTGCGCGAAATCGGGTGGGCCACGGAGTTCCACGCTTGGGACGAGCTCGCCGCACCGCTGGGCCGCACCGTCGCGACGGGTGATCCGGACACGGGGCTGATCGTCGCGACCAGCCCGTAACCCGGGCTCACGCGCGGTAGAGCACCACCACCTCGGCGTCGCGGGTTTCCGTCCACTCGACCGGCAATCCCACGTGCATGAGGTGGGCGCCGGAGTATGCGGTGCCCTCAGCGTCGGTGTAAAGCGCGCCCGGAGTGATGCCACGTAAGGGAATCCGGGACGAACGGCCGGGGGTCAGCGGCGCACCATTCAACGGTCCCGTGCTCCAAGCGAGCACGACCACCACGTTGTCCAATGTGTACTGGATAGCAGCGGTCGGTGCCGATGGTCCGGAATGGACGTAACACTGCCCCTTGTGGATTACCGGCCGGATCTCCTTGTACAGCGTGATCAGTTCCGTCGCTTCGTTACGCTGCTCGGGCGTCCAGTGGTTGAGGTCGGCGCCGATGCCCAGCACGCCCGCCATGGCCAGGACGAACCGGAACCGCAGGGACCGCAGGCGCGGGTCGAAGGCGCCCGGCGATTCGGTGACCCACGAACTCATCAGGTGTGGCGCGTGCATGAGCAGGAAACCGTCCTGAATGGCCAGACGGTCGAGCGGGGCGGTGTTGTCGCTGGGCCACACCACGTCGCTACGGGAGACGGTCGCCAGGTCGGTGCGGCCGCCGCCACCAGCGCAGGACTCGACCGTGACGCCCGGGTGCTTCGCGCGCAGATGGTCCAGCAGGCGGTGGTACGCGTCGACGTGCTCCGCGTCGAGGTCCGCCGCCGGGGCGCCGGGGCGGCCGCGCTCGGTCGGCGGCCGGTTCATGTCCCACTTCAGGTAGCTGATCGGGTACGTGGTCAGCAGCGTGTCGAGCGTCCCCCGCACGTACTCGAACACCTCGGGACGGCCGAGGTCCAGCAGCAGCTGGTTGCGGACCAGCGTGAGCGGCCGACCGTCCATCTGGTACACCCAGTCCGGGTGTTCGGCGTACAGCCGCGACTTCGGGCTGACCGCCTCCGGCTCCACCCACAGGCCGAAGTCCAGGCCCAGCGAGCGCACGGAGTCCACGAACACGCCGAAGCCGCCCTCGAACGAAGACTCCTCCGGCGTCCAGTCGCCGAGTCCGCCGGTATCGTCGTGACGGCCAGTGAACCAGCCGTCGTCCACCACGAACAGCTCAACCCCCAGCTTGGCGGCCTGCCCGGCGAGGTCGAGCTGCCGGTCGCCGGAGACGTCGAACTCCGTTGCCTCCCAGGAGTTATACAGCACCGGGCGGACGCGATCGAGCCTCGGCCCGGCCAGGAACCGTGAGTACTCGTGCCAGACCGAAGCCAGCCCGTGCAGTCCGTCCACACTGGACGCCAGCGCCAGCTCCGGCGTCACGAGGCGCTCGCCCGGCGCCAGCCGGATCGGGCCCGGACTCGCCAGGCGGCCGGCCCGCACCCGGGTCAGCCCGGTCGGCTCGATGTCGGCGTTGATCTCCCACGAACCCGACCAGGCCAGCGAAACCCCATACGCCGGGCCGTCGTCGACCGCCGCGTCCTGCACCGCGAGCCACGGCACGTGCGCGTGGCCCGGCACGCCGAACCGGCTCTCCATCCGGAACCCACCGGCCGGCAGCACGGTCGTGCGCCGGGTGAACTCCTGCAGCCACTGCCCGGTCAGGTAGGTCAGCCGCGCGCCCGCTGGCCCGGTCGGCACGCAGACCCCGGCCGAGCCGAGCCGGTTGATCTCCAAAGCCAAAGAGCCGGTGTTGACGAGTTCGACCCAGCGGCACAGCACGTCCGTGCCCGGCTCGGCGCGGTAACACAGCACCGCGCGCAAACCGTTGACCTCGTCCAGGAACGCGAGCCGCAAGACGTCCTCAGTGGACTCGTCACCGTCGAAACGCCACCAGGCGTCCCCGGCCACGGCCAGGTCAGCTCCCGAGAACGGCCGTTGGCCGCGCGGCGCGTACTCCACCGGGGCCACGTCCGCGTCCGTGATGAAGTGCGCCTCGCCGCGGTTCGCGAAAACCGACGGCCCGTGCTCGACCCCGTGCGGACCCCATGCCACCATCTCCAGCCACCGGCGTCCCGGCTCCAGTGCCACGGTGTACGAAGTAGACAGAAGATCGACCGTCCACTGTGTCTTAATATGATCGCCCCGATCGGTCTTCACTTGATCGCCCCGATCGCCAGTCCGGAGATGAAGTGCTTCTGGAAGCGCAGGAACACCAGCACGGTCGGCACGGCGGCGATCACCGAGCCCGCCGCGATGACGTTCCAGTTGGACACGTACTGGCCCTGCAGGCCGAGCAGCGCCGGCGTCACCGGCATCACGGTTTCGGTGCGCAGCACGGTGATCGACCACAGCAGGTCGTTGAACGTCCAGGTGAACGCCAGCGCGCCGAGCGCGGCCAGCGCCGGGCGGGTCATCGGCAGGATGATCCGCCAGAAGATCTGGACCGGGCCCGCGCCGTCGATCACCGCGGCCTGCTGGAGCTCGTCCGGGATCGACCGCATGAACCCCTGCAGCACGAAGGTGTAGAAGCCGAGCCCGAACCCGACCTGCACGATGACCAGCGCCGTCAGCGTGTCGTAGATGCCAAGCAGCTCGGACAGTTTCGCCACCGGCACCAGCAGGATCTGCGGCGGCAGCAGGTTTCCCGAGAGCATCACCAGGATGATCGTGCGCCGGAACGGGATCCGGTACCGGCTCAGCGCGAACGCGGCCGCCGCGGCGAGCAGCAGCGAGAGCAGCACGGTGGGGATGGTGACCACCAGGCTGTTGAGCATCGCGTGGCCGCCGCCGCCCACTCCCCAGGCCTCGCCGAACGAGCCGAGGTCGAACGAGCCCGGCAGCGCGCCCAGCCCGTTCGACGCGATGTCCGAAAAGGACCGGACGCTGGTGGTGAGCACCAGCGCGATCGGCAGCAGCCAGAGCACCGCGAGCCCGCCCGCGGTGAGGTGGAAGCCGAACGTCCGGGCCTGGCGACGGCGGCTGCGCCGGGCCGGGGCCGGGCGCACGACCGGCACTGTGGCGGCCGGTTTCGTGGTGGTCACAGTCACTGGTCCTCCCGGAACGCCCGCACGAGATACGTGACGATCACGCCGAACGCGAGCACGAAGATCACCACGGCCAGCGCGGAGGCGTACCCGAGCCGCAGCGACTGGAACGCCGTGGCGTACATGTACGTGCTGAGCAGCTCCGACGAGTGGTACGGCCCGCCCTTGGTCATGGACCACACCACGTCGAACGACCGCAGCGAGTCGATGATGATCACCGACAGGACCACGGAGTTGACGCTGCGCAGCTGCGGCCAGGTGATGTGCCGGAACTGCTGGACCGAGGTGGCACCATCCAATTTGGCCGCTTCGTACAGCGCGGGGTCGATGCCCTTGAGCCCGGCGAGGTACAGCACCATCACGTACCCGAGCTGACGCCAGAGCGCCGGGATCAGCACCGCGTACAGCGCCGTCTGGGGGTCGGCCAGCCACGAGTGCTGCCAGCTGCCGAGGCCGACGGCGGCGAGCAGCTTGTTCACCACACCGTCGGGCTGGTAGATCACCTGCCAGATCAGCGAAGTCGCGACCAGCGAGAACACCACCGGGGTGAACAGCGCGGCCCGGTAGAAGCCGACGCCGCGGCGCTCGCGGTTCAGCAGCAGCGCGAGCCCGAGCCCGCCCGCCGCCGAGATGCCGCCGAACAGCACGATCCAGATGACGGTGTTCAGCGCGGCGGTGCCGAAGATGTCGTCGGACAGCATCTCGGCGTAGTTGCCGAGCCCGACGAACGAGGGCGCCGAGACGCCGTCCCAGTTCGTCAGCGACAGGTAGAAGCCCTGCAGCGCGGGCCAGAACACCCAGAAGCCCTCGACGACAACCGGGACGAGCACGAACAGCAGCAGCACCGGTGGCACGCGGCGCATCGCACGCCGACGGCGTACCGCGGGGGCGTTCAGCACAGCCATCTCAGGATAACCAGACCTTCTGCGCGGCCGTCTGCCAGTCGGCGAGGATCGAGTCCAGCTCGTTCGGCTTCTGGATGAAGCGGATCAGCGCGGCGTCGGCGGTCGGCTGGAGCGCGTCGGAGGAGTCGCGGTTGAAGAACTGGGTCAGCTCCTTGGCGTCCGCGAGCATCTTCCGTCCTTTTTGGACCAATGGGGTGCCGCTGTCCTTCGCCGCCGGGTTCGCGGGCAGCACCGTGCCGGAGGAGTTCTTGATGTACAGCTCCTGCGACTCGGCCGTCGCGACGTACTTGAACCACTCCTTGACCTCGGCGACGTGCGGCGTGCGCGCGCTGGCGAAGAAGCCGTCGGTCGGCCCTTCCTCCGCGGTGGGTACACTCGGGTCGAGGATCGGGAACTGGAAGAAGTCGAGGTCGTCGAGCGCGTCCTTCGGGGCGGCGTCGGCGAAGAAGGTGCCGGTGAGCACCATGCCGGTGCGGCCCTGCAGCAGCACGGTGGTGGCGTCCTGGAACGCGAGCGCGGTGCCGTTGGGGTCGAAGTACGGCAGCGCCTGGCGCCACGGGTCGAAGATCCGCTTGACCTTCGGGTCGTCGAAGCGCTGCTGGCCGGCGAGCAGCTGCCGGTGGAACGGCGCGCCGTTGATCCGGATGTTCAGGTAGTCGAACCAGGCCGACGCGGTCCACGGCGTGGTGCCGCCCGCGCCGAGGCCGATGGGCGCGATTCCCTTGCCCTTCAACGTTTCGCACAGCGTGAGGAACTCGCTCCAGCTCTTCGGCGGCTGCACGCCCCACTTCGCGAAGTTCGACTTGCGGTAGAAGAAGCCCCACCAGTAGTAGGTGGTCGGCACGAAGACCTGGTGGCCCGCGCCGTCGCCGGAGAGCGTGCGGAAGGCCTGGCTGTAGTTGCCCATGGTCTGCCAGACGTCGCCGACGTCGAGCAGCAGGCCCTTGCGCGCGTAGCCGGAGAGCAGCGAACCGGGGTACCAGGTGTAGCTGTCGGGCGGATTCGCCGCGGTCAGGTAGCTGGGCAGCTGCGTGCGGAACGTTTCGGACGCGACGGTGTTGACCGTCGCCTGCGCGCCGCCCTTGTCGCCGAACGCCTTGGCCAGCGCCTCGATCGCGACCTTCGCCTGCGGCGAGGACAGATTGGACTGGACGGTGACCGCGCCCGCGGCCTGCTTGACCGGCCCGGAGGAGACGGAGGTGGCACACGCGGCGAGGAAGCTGCTCGACCCGAGCACACCCAGCCCGGCGAGGCCGGTGTTACGCAGGAAATGACGGCGGGACAGGCCTGCTGCACTCGTCATCACGGAGACCCCTTTGTCTGGTGAACCTGTCTGATGAACCGTCACCACCCGTCGGGGGTGACTGCTGGCACAGACTGGCAACCAGGGGCTATGAGTGTCAAGATGTATTCATAATTTATGACGTAATGGCGATCGAGGTAGGATGTCCGGACGCCGACTCAGCCAGACTCACCCGGGCGCATCGAGGGGACCAGCATTGACCGAACACCGGCCCCGGGGCCTGCACGGGCAGACCGTGGAGACACTGGCCGCGCGGATCCTCTCCGAAGAGTGGGGCGAGGGCACCGTGCTCGACCTGCCCGCACTCCGCGAGGAGCTGGACATCAGCCTGACCGCGTTGCGTGAGGCGCTGAAAGTGCTCGCCGCCAAGGGAATGATCGACGCCCGGCAGAAGCGCGGCACCTTCGTGCAGCCGCGGGAGCGCTGGAACGTGCTCGACGCCGACGTGATGCGCTGGCAGACCGCCGCCGGCGAGGACCCGGACCTGCTGGACGAGCTGACCGAGGCCCGCACCGTCGTCGAGCCGGCCGCCGCGCGCATCGCCGCGTCGCGCGCCGACGAGGACGACGTGGCCGCGCTCCGGACGGCCCTCGACGGGATGGCCGCCGCGGGCGACGACATCGAGGCGAGCGTGCGCGCGGACCTCGCGTTCCACCGCGTGCTGATGACGGCCACGCACAACAACTTCCTGCTCCAGGTGGAACGGGTGATCGCCATCGGGCTGGCCGAGCGCGACAAGCTGGTGCACGGCGCGCGCCCGTCCGACAACCCCGTGCCCAGCCACCGCAAGGTCCTCGACGCCATCGTGGCGCGCGACCCGGCCGCCGCGGAGACCGCGATGTTCGCGCTGGTCACCAAGTCCCGCGACGACCTGGACCGGGCGAAGCGCGTTCGCCGCTAACGGGGAGGTTCAGCCCTGGCCGGACTCGGCCAGCGCCGTCTGCAGCATGCGGGCCGCGGCGGCGCGGGGGGCCGGGTCGATGGCGATCAGCGCGTTCACCACGGCGCCGTCGACCAGCGCGACCAGCTTTTCCAGCTCCGCCTCGGTGACGGGCGTGCCGGAGCGGGCGAAGATCGCCATCAGCAGCTCGTTGAGCTGGGCGGAAAGCGTGCGCATCAACGGCCGCAGGTAGGGCCGCCGGCCGGTGGCGACCAGTCGCTCGTACCTCAGCAGCACGGCCTCGGCGTCGGCCTCCTGGTCCCCGCTCGACGGGCCGAGCAGGAGGTCCAGCACCAGCTCCACGGTCGCCTGGACCCCGCGGTTGCGGGTGGCGAGCTCTTCGAGCTGACGCTGCCCGTTCGCCAGTTCGACGGTCGAGTGGTGCTCGACCGCGGCCGTCACCAGGTCCTCGAGCGAGTCGAAGTAATAGGTGGTCGACGCCAGCGGCAGGCCCGCGCGCTCGGCGACGGCGCGGTGGCGGACGGCGTCGAAGCCGCCCTCGGCGAGCAGCTCCGCCGCAGCCTCGACGAGCGTGGCCCGTCGCCGCTCGCCCTTGGGGGTGGTCGCTGCTGCCGTCATGGCGGTGAATTGTGCCAGGTCAGGACTTGTGAGTGCCTATGACGGTTCTAACCGTCATAACCACTCACGAGTCCTCAATGGTGGTCGGGTCAAAAGCGAGGGCCCAGCGCCGCTGCCATCCTCGCCAGGTCCGCGGCGTACGGCGCCGGACGCCCGGCCGTTCCGGGCACGCCGACCAGCACGAGAGTCCCCCCGGAGCCGGTGGTCTGGCGCACGGTCACCGCGTCCGCGGGCTGCACGGGCACCTTCACCGGAGCGCCGCGAGCGAACACCGCGGCGGAGACCATGCCGTCGGGCAAGGGGAACCCGGCCGCGCGCGTCCCCGTCGTACAGACACTGCCGGGAGAGGCCTGACCGGCGGCGAAGTGGCCTGGGAGCTCGCCAGCGAGGGCTGTGGCGAGCTCCCAGTCCACCTTTTCGCACCCGGAGGCGCCTTCGACCCGAGGGCCGGTCTTCGCGGTCCCGCTGTCTCCCTGCTGAGACGGCTGGGCCGAGAAGTTCGGTGCTTCCCCATTGCGTGTACCCAGAGGACGTGCAGCCGACGCGCCAGGTTGCGCGGGAGCCGCGGCCGAATTCAGGACGCCGGAGTCGCCACCGGAGCCGGACACCAGGCCCCAGGCGCTGAAACCCACGACGACCAGCACGAACGCGCCGCCGCCGGCCGCGATGCGGTTGCGCCTGCGCAGGGTCTGGCGCTTCGACTCGCGGACCACGTCGTCCTTGCTGAACGTCGCGGGCGGCGCGTCTTCGGGAGCGCCGGAGAACAACGTCTCGATGTCACGCTCATCCATTGGCCTCCACCTCCCGGTCCAGTACCTGCCGCAGATTGGCCAGCCCGCGGGCTGTCTGGCTCTTCACGTTTCCTTCGCTGCAGCCGAGCGCCTTCGCCGCCGCCGTGACGTCGAGTCCCTCGAAGAACCGCAGCACCAGCACCGCGCGCTGCTTCGGCGGGACCTCACGCAGCGCCGCGTGCAGGTCCTCCTTGGTCGCGACGCGCTCGGCCAGCCCCGGCCCGTCCGGCACGGGCTCGGGCAGCACCTCGGTCTGCCACTCCCGCCGCCACGGCCGCCGTGACTCGTCGATGACCGCGCGCACGAGCGTCTTGCGCACGTACGCGTCGGTCGCCGCGCGGTCCCTGATCTTCTTCCACCTCCGGTGCAGCGCGACGAACGCCGTCTGGGCCAGGTCGTCCGCCTTGTGCCAGTCGCCACAGAGCATGTACGCGGTCCGGCGCACGGCGTCCCGCTTCGCGGCGAAGTACTCCGCGAACTCCTGTTCGTCGCGCTGGTCCACGCGGTTTCGCGCTCCGCTCTTCTCTGTCCGCCCTGGAGGACGGAACCGGGGGCGTCCAAGGTTGCACGAGTCCCCGGATTCCCTCCACCCCCCGGTCGCATTGATCGCGCGGCCGGAGGTGTGATGTGATCGGACCGTGACCTGGACCCCGCAGCCACTCGACTTCCGCTCCGACACCGTCACCCGCCCGGACGAGGTCATGCGCCGGGCGATGGCCGAGGCCGAGGTCGACGACAACGTGATCGGCCACGACCCCACCATCGCGGAGCTGGAGCAGCGCGCCGCCCAGGTGCTCGGCATGCCGGCCGCGCTGTGGACGCCCAGCGGGACGATGGCGAACCTGATCGCGCTGAGCCTCCACCTCGAACGCGGCGACCGCTTCCTCGCGATGCGCGGCGCCCACGTGCTCACCAACGAGCTGGGCTCGGCCGCCTGGCTGGCCGGCGGCATGCCGGACATCCTGGAGCACGACGCCGGCCCCGGCCGCTGCACGCCGGACGCGCTGTCGGCCGCGATCAGCCCCCAAGGCCCGTACTACGCGCTCCGGACCAAGCTGCTGTGCCTGGAGAACACCCACAACGCGGCCGGCGGCGCGGTCACCCCGCCCGACGAGCACGCGCAGCTGCTGTCCGTCGCGAAGCAGGCCGGGCTCACCGTGCACCTCGACGGCGCGCGGATCTGGCACGCGGCCGTGGCACTGGAGGTGCCGCCCGCGGCGCTGACCGTCGGCGTCGACAGCGTTTCGGCGTGCTTCAGCAAGGGCCTCGGCGCGCCGGTCGGCTCGGTCGTCGCGGGCAGCGTCGAGTTCGTGGAGCGCGCCCGGCGGATGCGGCAGATGCTCGGCGGCGGCGTCCGCCAGGGCGGGGTGCTCGCCGCGGCCTGCCTGGTCGCGCTGGGCCGCGTCGACGAGCTGGCCGAGAGCCACGAACTGGCGCGGCGGCTGGCCACCGGGCTGGCCGAGCACGGCTGGGGCGTCGAGACGCCGGACACCAACATCGTGCTCGCCGACGTCCCGGACCTGCGCACGGCGCTGGAATGGCTCGACTCGCTCGGCATCCGGACCGGCCCGATGGCGGGCAAGGTGCGGTTCGTGACGCACCGGGACCTCTCGGCCGCCGACGTCGAAGAAGCGTTGCGCCGCATCAAGACCGGCGTCTGAGAACAGGGGGAACGACATGACGAACTGGATCGTGTTCGACTACGGCGAGGTGCTCTCCACGCGTACCACGGCCGTGCCGAAGCTGGCGGCGACGATGGGCGTCGCGGTGGAGGCGTTCGAGGCCGCGTACTGGGCCGAGCGTGACCCGTACGACCGCGGCTTGGGCGACCTCGAATACTGGACGGCCCTCGGCAAGCGCGTCGGCGCGAAGGTGGACGAAGCGCTGTCGGACGAGCTGACCGGCATCGACGTGGCGGGCTGGTCGAACCTGGCGCCGTCGTCGCTGGAGCTGCTGGAGTCACTGTCGGAAGCGGGCGCGAACCTGGCGCTGCTCTCGAACGCGCCCGCGGCGTTCGGCCGCTGGGTGCGTGAACAGGAGTGGGCCCGGGTGTTCCGCGAGACGCTGTTCTCCGGCGACGTCCAGTGCGCGAAGCCGGACCCGGAGATCTTCCGCATCCTGCTGGACAAGCTCGGCGCCGAGCCGGCGGACTGCCTGTTCTTCGACGACCGTCAGTCCAATGTGGATGGTGCGAGGGCGGTCGGCATCCAGGCGCACCTGTGGGACGGCGCCGAGGCCGCCCGCGCCGCCCTGAGCTGATCGCACCCCGCCCCCATGAACGCCGTCAAGGCCTCCTTACCTGCGTCCGACGCGGGTAACGAGGCCTTGACGGCATTTGCGTGGCTCTCGGCCCCAGCGCAGTTGGCCCCCTGCCGGTTACCGACCCACCTGCTTGGTGGACTTCTTGCCGCTGATGGCGCCGTAGGCCGCCGTGCCCAGGAACACCGCACCGGCGATGATGGCGATCCACAGGACAGCCTTGAACAAGAAGCCGATCACCGCGCCGAGCACCATGAAGGCCACCCAGGCGACGATGAGCCCTCCAACGATCTTCCAGAACATGGCTCCTCCGATGCCGTTCCCGCGCCGCTCCGGCCCGGTGAAGTCCAGCGTGCCACCCGCGGCGCGAAAACTCTCTTCTCCCGGCCAACGTTCAGGGGGATATCGGGGTTCCCCCTGACCGGTATCACGGCAACCAGCGGCCCAGGCGGCGCACGCATTCGTCGATGTCCTCGGCCGCCCCGGCGAAGGAAAACCGCACGTAACGGCCACCGTCCACCGGGTCGAAGTCGATTCCGGGCGCGATCGCGACCCCCGTGTCGGCGAGCAGGCGCTGACACCAGCTGAGGCTGTCGGAGGTGTACTCGGAGACGTCGGCGTACGCGTAGAAGGCGCCTTCGGCGGGTGCGAGCCGCTCGATGCCGATGCTCTTCAGCCCGGCGAAGAGCCGGTCCCGGTTGCGGCGGTAGTGCTCGACGTGCGCGTCGGCCTCCGCGTACGCCTCCGGCGTGAACGCCGCGACGGCCGCGTATTGCGCCAGCGCGGGCGGGCAGATGGTGAAGTTGCCGGTCAGGACGTCGATCGCGCGGTGCAGCCGCCGCGGCGCGAGCATCCAGCCGAGCCGCCAGCCGGTCATCGCGAAGTACTTCGAGAACGAGCCGAGCACCAGCGCCTCGCGGCCGTACTGCCAGGCGCAGTCGAGGCCGCCGCCGAACGAGATGCCGTGGTAGATCTCGTCGCTGATCAGCTGGACCCCGTGCGAAGAGCACCAGCCGCTGATGGCCGCCAGCTCGCCCGGCGCCAGCACGGTGCCGGTGGGGTTGCTGGGGCTCGCGACGATCAGCCCGTCCAGCGGCCCGAGCTGGTCCAGCAGCGCCACGGTGGGCTGGAAGTTCGTCTCCGGCCCGGTCTCGAACTCGACGACCTCGCAGCCGAGCACGTTCAGCAGGTTCCGGTAGGCGGGGTAGCCGGGCCGCGCCATCGCGACCCGCGCGCCGGCGTCGAACGCGCTGAGGAACGAGAGCAGGAACCCGCCGGACGACCCGGTGGTCATCACGACTTCCTGCGCGCTGACGTCCAGGTCGTAGGTCCGCCGGTAGTGCCCCGCGACGGCCTCCCGCAGCTCGGGGAGGCCGAGCTGCTCGGTGTAGCCGAGGTGGTGGCGGCCCAGCGCGTCGGCCGCCGCCTGCCGGACCGCCGCCGGCGCGGGAGCGGACGGCTGCCCCGCCGCGAGCGAGACGAGATCGCCGTGGCTGCGCTGCCGGGCCTGCGCCACGGACAGCACGTCCATCACGTGGAAGGGCGGCACACCGGAGCGTTGTGCGGGGCCGGCGAAGTCTGCGATGTCGACCATGCCCGCCAGGCTAACAAGCCTCGTGAGTGGCGATGACGGTTCTAACCGTCATCGCCACTCACGAGCTGGTCAGGCGTTCTCGTCGAACGGGATGCCGCTCGGCTTCGCCTTGCCGAGGTTGCCGTTGAACTGGTCGTCCTTGATGCCGAAGGTGGCGCTGCCGAAGTCGGCCGCCACGAGCTTGTCGCGCAGGCCGGCGGGGTAGCCGTCCCAGCCGACGAGCGTCGGGTACTGCCAGGCGCCCTTGTGGTTCTCCGGCGGGTCGTCGTTGGAGTTGGCGGCGCGGAAGCAGTGCGTTGACGCGCCGTCCTTGTGGTAGACGACCTTCGGGTGCGAGCCTTCGAAGAACATCTCCGACGCGGGGTGCACGGCGAACCCGCCGTGCTGCGACGTCGAAACGTACTGGACCTGATTGTCCTTGACCCACACCACAACGTGCTCCCAGTCGTTGCGGTGCCCGGCGCTGCCGAGGCCGAGCGCGGCCTGGTCCTTCTCGAAGTAGAGCGTGTACATCGAGGCGCACCAGTCGTTGTTGCACTTGGTGCGCGAGTACGAGTTGGTGTTGTCGAGGTCCGACTCGTCGCGGCAGTTGCCGTTGACGTCACCGCCCAGCGCGAGCCCGGGCGCGATGGTGCCGTCCGGCCCGATGGCGGGCGTCGGGTAGCAGCCGTCCTTGTCGTAGTCGAAGGCCGGCTGGAAGTTCTTCTCGAGATCGGTGGCGTTGCCGGGCAGCGCCGGCGGCGGGTCGGCCAGCGCGGCGGCCGGGAACGCCACCGCCATCGCCAGCGCGGCCCCGGTCACCAGGGCGAGCTTGCCGAATCGGGTCGTCTTCGCCACGTGTTCGTCCTCCTTGAGTCCGTCCAGGCATCGATTTCCCGCGAGTACTCCGGGGTGGAAAGTTTCCAACGCTCACCTGGGGGAAACAAGGGTCAAAAGGGAAGACCCCCAGCCCGTTCTGTCACCGGGGCTGGGGGTCGGCCACTCCTGGCGTCAGTACCCGCGGTAGGCGCCGCCGTGCGACATCGCCTGCAGGCCGGGCACGTTCCCGATCGAGCCGTAGCGGTGGATCGAGTACTGCACCCCGGCGATGATGTTGTCGACCGGGCTGTAGATGTTGTCGTGCCCCGGCAGCTTGTTCGAGTTGAACGTCGAGTCGATGCACTGCATCAGGCCCTTGGACGGGTGGCCGGCGGCCGCATTGGAATCCCAGTTGTTTATCGCGTTGGGGTTACCGCCGGACTCGTGCTGGATGATCGCCCAGATGTTGGGGATGTCGGCGTCGGTGACGTTCACGCCGGCGGCCTGCAGCTCCTTGATCGCTTCCTCGATCCACTGCTGCACGTTCCCGGGCGGCGGGGAGGACGGCGGGCCGCCACTGGGGCCGAGGCCGCCCCCGCCGGCACCTCCGCCACCCCCGGCGCCGCCACCGCCGCTGTGGTGGTGGGACGCGCCGTTGCTGTGGATGCCCCCGGTGCTCTGCGGGACGGTGCCGTCGCCGGCCGGAAGGGGAACCTTGTCGTAACCGCCCTCGATCTGGGTCTGCATCAAGGTTTTCGAGTTGTTGAGCATCGTGTCCGCCTGCGAGAGGAGGCCCGCGACCTCTCCGTCCCACTGCGTCGTGATGGTGTTGATGTCGGTCTTCGCCTTGGCCTTGATCTCGTCGGCGTTCGGACTGGGCACGGGCTTCTTTTCGTCGGCCGCGGTCTTGGCAGCGGCGTTGGCCGCGTTCATGTCCTTTTGCGCCTGCGCGTTGCGCGCGTTCACCGCATTCTCGGCGCCGGGCAGCTTTTCGTTGTTCACACTTTTCTGGATGGTGTCCAGGTTCGTGTGCAGGGTCGCCAGGTCGGTACTGACGTCCGTCAGGTGGGCGTGCACCTTTTCGCCCGCGGTCTGCAACGAACCGACGTACTGGAAGAACTGGTCGGCCGAAGACCCGGACCAGACACCGCCGTCAAGCGCCTTCGTCGACGCTTTGAGCGAAGCTGAATGGTCAGCCGCGTCACCGGCGGCAGTCTTGAACTGGTCGGCCGCGGTCTGGATGGGCACCAGGTTGACCTTCCGGATCTTGTCGACCTTCTCCATGAAGGCGTTCCAGTTGTCCGGCGTCCCCGCCCCGTCCCCGGTCAAAGCCACTTCGCTGTGCCCCCCTGCTTTCCCATTCCGCTGACTACGCTCACTTGTCCACGTGGAGCGTGACGTCGCTCTTCGCGACCTGGTCCGTTTCGGCGACCAGGCCGGCCGCCTTGCGCATCACGAAGGCGAGGGCACCCATGTGCTGCCCCGCGGCGTCGAACTGGCTGTGCACGCCGTCCTTGAAGTGACCGACGGCGCCGTGCGTGTCCTCCGCGCCCGGCATCCCGCCGAACGGCGTTTCCTTCTCCTGGTCCATGCCGGTGAGCTTTTCCTTGGACTTCTTGAACTCGTCCTTCAGCTTCTCCACCTGCCGGGCCACGATGGCCATCGAATCAGCGTCGTAGACAGGCACGGTCCGTCATCCCCTTCTGAAGTCTCTTCCGGCTGATCAGACGTGGGCATGACCAGGCCGGTTCCCCCGATACTTTAGAACCTCGGCCGCGCCCGGGGTACGGATCTCGCGCAACTTCCACCCCCGAGTGCGGGCAGGCACGCTTTGCCGCATGTTCGCCGGGGAAGCGGTGATGGACATGAAACCGTTGAATTCGGGCGAAGTCCGACAAGTCGGACGTCATCTACTGGTCGCCGCCGAACAGGCCGCCCGGGTTTCGCGCACGACGAGGGGTTCCGTTCGCGCTTCCGGCGCTCGGTGTGGAGGTGACCCGATGCACCGCGATCCGAAGTCCGGCGACGTCGGCACGGAATCACCCACACGGGTTCGACCATCGGTTCGCCTGGCTCGGCCTGCCGTCACCGCGGAAATGCCGCAACCGCGGACTTCTACTTGCCGCCGCCATACCGGGTAAGGCCTCTATCGTTTCGTTCAAACCACAAGACGGGGTCGAGCCGTTCAAAGCCGAGCCACTCAGATTTTTCTTATCGAGAAACTCCGGCCGAATGCGAACATTCCCACCGCCGGCCCGGACCACGGCGAATCAGCTCTGCGCAAAGGCCGAAGCATTCACCCAAGCCGTCATGGACAAGGCGCCACCCGCCAAGTGACCTTCACAGCTCCGCCTGTAACTCCCGCACCCGTTCCACCAACAGCGCGTTGTCCGCAGGCGTCACCGTCGCCCATGGCCGGCCGTCGGGGTCGGCGGCGAGTTGGAAGAGGTAGCGGCCCGCGTCGGTGTCGTAGAAGGCCGCCACTCCCGGCGATCGACGGACGGTGCCGTCGCGGAGAGTGCGTTCCGCGCAGAACTGGCCGCGGGCTTCCTGGCCCATCAGCATGCCGGCCAGCTCCTGCGCCTCCCACAGCGCCAGGCCACGGTCCTCCAGCGCCGTGACCAGGGACTTCGGGTCGCCCTGGGCTTTGGCGTCGGCGGCGACCAGCAGGTCGTGGGGGACGGAGATGGACTGGCCGACGCCCGGGGCCAGGTCGCCCGCCACGGGGACGGCGGCCTCGGCCAGCGCGCCCTCGCGCGCGGGGATCAGCCAGACCTGGTCGGAGTCCACGACGGCCAGCACGGCCTGGCTGCCCAGGCTCACCGCGCGCCCGTGGATCTCCCGCTCGGCCCACACCCACACGTCCACCGCGTACTGCGGACGCGCCAGCAGGTGCAGCTGGTCGATCAGCTCACCCGACGCGCGACGGCCGCGCGCCAACCGCCGCGAGGCCAGCGACGACCACGCCGAGTCGACCAGCTCGGCCCGCTCGGAGTGCGTCCGCCCCGGCGACGGCACGCCCAGCGCGGCCGGGCGCCGGGGCAGCGCCAGCGACTCCCACAACACATCGAACTCAAGCGCGGACAGCACCAGGCTCACGGTCAGCGCCCATCCCCCGTGTCGTCACCGATGACGTCCCGCGAGACCATCCGCCGGTCGTTGAACAAATCCTTGTCGTCGACGCCGAACCGGCGCACGTGTTCCTCGTCCTCTTCGCCCTCGCCCTGCGTCGCGGCCGGGGCGAGGAACTTCGTGTCGTCGCGCGGCTGCTCGGGCGAGATCTGCTCGGCCTTGCGCAGCGCGATCGCCTCCTCCTCCGGCAGGTCGTCCACGGGCAACGGCCGCACCGGGCCCTTGCCCGACCCGCCCGAGCCGAAGCCACGGCCCTGCCGTTCCTTCTCGCCGCTCAGCGCGCCACCCGCCGCGCCCGCGCCCAGCGCCGCGGCGCCCGCGCCCAGCTCACCCGCCGACACACCGCCCTTGGCCGCGGCGGCCGGACTGCCACCCTGGGCGGACGTCACCGCCGACTCCGGCGCGCTGCCGACGAACCGGCCCCGCCCGAGCGTGGAGTCGCCGCCGCCGGTCCCGCCCGTCGCACCGCGGCCGAACACCCCGTCGGCGCTCGTCCCGGACCCGCCGGACGCGGCCGAACCGCTCATCGGCGGACGGCCCACGGAACCCGGGCCACCGGGGCCAGAGCCAGAACCCGGGCCGCCGGGACCGGACCCCGGGCCGGCACCCGAACCAGGAACGCCAGCCCCACCGGAAACCGGCGGCACGAACTCACCGCCGGGAAACCCCGACCGCCCGTGCCCGCCGCCGGACTCGTGCGCCGTCCCGCGGCCCGGCGCCTCGACCCAGCCGGCGGACGACGCCGGCGGCGGGACTGACGCCTGCCCTCCGGAGGCAGTCGTCGGAGACGACGACGGCGTCGTATAGCCGCCCGAGCCCGAACCCGACCCAGCACCGGTCTGCCGCGCCGGCGGCTGCACCGCGATCCCATACGCGGGCGTCGGCGGGTCGACCTGCTGGTTGACGACCGGCTGCACCACCGGCGGCTCGACATAGTGCGACTGCACGGACGCCGAGGCCGGCTTGACGCTGCCGTCCGGCGTCACGTCGATCACGGACCCCGCCAGGTCCGTCACGCTCTTCTGCCCGCCCGGGTCGGTCATGGTCAACGTCTGCGGGGCGTTGAGCGTCTCGGTCGAGAGCAGGTTTTCGCCGCTCTGCTGCGCGTAGTCGTTCAACGCTTCGAGCGCCTGGCTGCGCGCGTTCTGCGCCGCGTCCACCTGCGTCGCGTGGTCGGTCTCGAAGCCGATCAGGCTGGCCAGCGAATCGCCGACGGTGTAGCCGCCCGCGCCCTTCAGCACGGTGTCGGCGTCCGGCAGCTTGTACTTGGTGCGGTTGAAGGCCTCGCCTTGCGCGAACAGCATCTCCGCGGTGTGCGACACCTTCGTCATGGCGTCGTGGGAGAAGCCGGCCTGCTCCGTGAACACCTGCCCGGCCTGGCCGCCCGCCTCGCTCTGCCATTCGACGCCGAGCTGCGTCAGCTGCGTGCGCAACGTGTTGTCCGTGTCGGCGAGCGCGGACGCGACGGCCTTCAGCGCGTCGACCGCGGTGCCGATGCTGCCGATCCCGTCGCCGGTGCCGAACCGCTCGATCTCGGTGGCGATGGCGGTGTCGGTCCAGCCGTCGAAACGATGGTCGCGGATCCTGCCCGCGAGGTCGGAGATCTCCACGCGCCCTCCCTAGCTCCGTGACTTCAGGTTCTGTAACGCCAGTTCGGCGGCGTGGGTCGACATGTCGCACAGCTGCTGCTGATTGTCCGCGCCGGCGGTGACCGCAAACGCTTGCGCGGCCAGGGTCTGCCCCTTCGCGACGCCGACCAGCGTCTCGCAGTCCGAAGGCGTGCCCGCCGCGCGGTAGTTCGTGATCGCCGGATAGCCGCCGACCGTCACCGGCGCCGTGGTCATGCTGTTCTTCCGCCGCGCCCCGGTGAGCCACTCCTGCACGTCGGCGCTGACGGTCCGCAGGTGGTAGGCGTGGAACGGCGCGGTCGTGCCGACGTCGAACACGCAGGTCGGCCCGTCCTGCGGGTCGGCGGCCTTGCGCGGGACGCCGGTGACCTGCAGCTCGTCGAGCTGGACCTGGGCGAGCAGGTCGCACGGGTCGAGCCCGGCGAAGGACAGCTCGGCGGGCCGCTGGGGCAGGTCGGAGGCCTTCGCCGCCTGCGACATCGCGCTCGCGGCCGTCTCCACCGGGTACGCCGTGCCGGGGTCGCCGGAGGAGCAGCCGGCCGCGCCGAAACCGAAGAGCAGGGCCGCCGCGACCAGCCGCTTAGTGGATGCCGTGGGCACCGCGGTCCCCGAACGCCGCGGCCTTGTCCGCGTCGCTGGCCTGGTAGTTCTTGGCCGCGTCACGCAACTGGGCGACGAGCTGGTGCAGGTTGGCGACGTACTCGCGCACCTGCGCGACGTACGAGTGATCGCCCTCGGCGACCACGGTGTTCCACGCCGCGGTGGCGTTCACACTCACCGCGTCGGCCGACGGCGTGTCGATCCGCAGCTCGCCGAGGCGCGTCAGCAGCTTGTCCTCCAGCGCGCTGACCTGCTCTTCGACCACGCGCGCGACGTCCAGCAGCTTCCCTGGCGCCACAATGATGTCCGCGACCCCCGGCGCCGCCGGGACGGACGACGCGAGGTCGGACAGCGGACTGCTTCCTGGCATGCGCTACCCCTCACCTACGGACGGTGACCGGACGGACCCGTTACGAGGCTACCAACGACCACGTACCGCCGAGGCGAAGTCCGCCGGAAAGTTCAGGCGCCGACGGGCGCGTCGACCTCGCCGCTCGCGGCCTTCAGCGCGATGTCGGTGCGGTGGTGCGAGCCGGCCAGGCGCACGCGGTCCACCGTCTCGTACGCATGCTTGCGCGCCGACTTCAGCGACTTGCCGGTGCCGACCACGGAGAGCACGCGCCCGCCGGAGGAGACCACCGCGCCGTCGTCACGGCGCCGCGTGCCGGCGTGCAGCACGCCTTCGAACTCACCGCCGCTGATCACGTCGCCGGTGCGCGGTTTGCCGGGGTAGCCGTCGGCCGCGATCACGACGGTGACCGCCGCGCCGCCCGACCACTCCAGCGGCGGGTGCTCGGCGAGCTTGCCGGTGGCCGTGGCGTGCAGCAGCGCCGCGAGCGGCGAGCGCAGCAGGGCCAGCACGACCTGCGTCTCCGGGTCGCCGAAGCGGCAGTTGAACTCGATCACCTGCGGGCCTTGCGAGGTCAGCGCCAGGCCCGCGTAGAGCAGGCCGGAGAACGTGGCGCCGCGCGCGTCGAGCTCGTCGACCACGGGCTGCACGACCTTCTCGACGACCTCGGCCACGAGGTTTTCCGGGGCCCACGGCAGCGGCGCGTACGCACCCATGCCGCCGGTGTTCGGCCCCTTGTCGTCGTCGCCGAGACGCTTGAAGTCCTGCGCCGGCAGCAGCGGCACGACGGTGCGGCCGTCGACGAAGCAGAACAGCGAGGCCTCAGGCCCGTCCAAAAAGGACTCCAGTAGCACCGGGTGGCCGCCGTCGAGCAGCATCAGCGCGTGCTTGCGCGCCACCTCGATGTCCTCGGTGACGACCACGCCCTTGCCCGCGGCCAGCCCGTCGTCCTTCACCACCCAGGTGGGGCCGAAGCGGTTGAGCGCGGCGTCGAGACGAGCCGGGGTGTCGACGACTTCGCTGCGCGCGGTGGGCACCTCGGCGGCGGCCATCACGTCCTTGGCGAACGCCTTCGAGCCCTCGATCCGGGCCGCCGTCGCCGACGGGCCGAAGCAGGCGATGCCGGCCTTGCGCACCGCGTCCGCGACGCCCGCGACCAGCGGCACCTCGGGGCCGACCACCACGAGGTCGGCCTTCCATTCCTTGGCCAGGGCGGCGACCGCCTCGGGCTCGGCCGCTTCGACACCCATCTGCTCGGCGACCGCGGCGGTACCGGCATTGCCGGGCGCGCAGGCGAGCGCGGTGACGGCGGGATCGCCGGACACCGCGAGGACGAGTGCATGCTCACGGGCGCCGGACCCGATTACCAGTACGCGCACGCCGAACAGGGTAACCGGGGGCCGCCGGGCGGAACATTTCGCCGTCCGTGTGGCCCGGCCCGGAAGCGGATTCCATGCGCCGTTTACCCGGTTGTCGGCCCTTCGCCCCCTCTTCCGCCTCGCGCCCGACGCTTGCGGCTGTGAGGGTGACGCGGTAGTCGTGGCAAGCCCGTCGTCGAGGCGGGGTGGTGCCCGGTAAAGAGAGGTTCTCCATGAAGCGCAACCGTGTGGGTGTACTCGTACTGTCCGGACTCGCCCTGCTCGGCGTCGCAGGCCTGGCGATCGGCCCCGCCGCGGCGGGCGAGCCGGCCGCACCGGGTGCGGTGGCCCAGGGCCGCGGGCACGATGACCCCGTGATCATCGGCCACCGGGGCGCGCCCGGCTACCGCCCCGAGCACACGCTCGCCTCCTACGAGCTCGCCTTCCGGATGGGCGTCAGTTACGTCGACGTCGACCTCGTGCCGACGAAGGACGGCCAGCTCGTCGCCCGGCACGAGCCGGAGATCGGCGGCACCACCGACGTCGCCGACCACCCCGAGTTCGCCTCGCGCAAGAAGACCGAGGTGATCGACGGCGCCCCGCTGACCGGGTGGTTCACCGAGGACTTCACGCTGGCGGAGCTGAAGACGCTGCGCGCGAAGGAGCGGATCCCGGAGAACCGGCCCAACAACCAGCTGTACAACGGGCGGTTCGAGGTGCCGACCTACCAGGAGGTGCTGGACCTGACCCGGCGGCTCGGCCGCGAGCTGCACCGGACGCTGGGCACCTACCCCGAGGTCAAGCACTCGACGCACTTCCAGCAGATCGGCAACCCGGTCGAGCCGAAGCTGGTGTCGATCCTGAACCGCAACGGGCTGAACCGGCCGGACGCGCCGGTGGCGATCCAGTCGTTCGAGGTGTCGAACCTGATCGCGCTGCACAAGCAGGTGCGGGCGCCGCTGCTGCAGCTGACCTCGGCGACGGGCGCGCCGGCCGACTTCGTCGCCTCCGGTGACAAGCGCACGTACGCCGACCTCGTGACGCCCGCGGGCCTGCGTGAGGTCGCGAAGTACGCGAAGTACCTGGGGCCGGACAAGTCGCAGGTGATCCCGCTCGACTCCGCCGGGAACCTGGGCAAGCCGAGTTCGCTGGTCGCCGACGCGCACCGGGCGGGCCTGAAGGTGCAGCCCTACACCTTCCGCAACGAGAACCCGTTCCTGCCGGCGAACCTGCGCTCGTCGAGCAGCCCCACCGCGTTCGGCAACGTGTTCGCCGAGGAGGCCGCGTTCCTGAAGGCCGGCGTCGACGGGTTCTTCGCGGACCAGTCGGACACGGCGCTGGAGTCACTGCACGACTTCCTCGGCCGCTGATCCCCTGATCGCCGGATTCCTTGGCAGACAAAAGGATTCCGGTTTTGTCGGTGCCCGCCGTTAAAGTCGTGGCATGGATTTCGGGGAGGAGTTCGACCGGCTGGCGAAGGAGACGCAGTTTTCCGGCGTCGCACTGGCCAGTCGCGGAGAAGAGACGGTGCTCTCGAGCGCGCACGGAATGGCGCACCGGGGGTACGCGGTATCGAACACGGTGGACACCAGGTTCGCGATCGCCAGCGGCACCAAGGGTTTCACGGCGCTGGTGATCGTGAGCCTGATCGTCGAAGGGCTGCTTTCGCTCGGCACCCGGGTGCGCACCCTGCTGGGCGCGGACCTGCCGCTGATCGACGACGGCGTCACGGTGGAGCACCTGCTGGCGCACCGGTCCGGCATCGGCGACTACTACGACGAGGACGCGGAGCCGCCGCCGCGGCCACAGGAGCTGTCGGGGCCGGCGGGCTACTTGCGCGCGCTCGGCGGCTTCCCGCAACAGTTTCCGCCGGGCGAGCGGTTCGCCTACAACAACGGTGGTTACGCCGTGCTGGCGGTCGTCGCCGCGCGGGCCGCGAACGAACCGTTCGAGCGGCTGGTGCGCGAGCGGGTGTGCGCACCAGCCGGAATGGCGGACACGGCGTTCCTGCGTTCGGACGAGCTGCCAGGGCGCACCGCGACCGGGTACCTGGAGAACGGGCGGACGAACGTGTTCAGCCTGCCGGTCGTCGGCACCGGCGACGGCGGCATCTTCTCGACGGCGCCGGACTTCCGCGCCTTCTGGCCGGCGCTGGCGGCGGGCCGGATCGTGCCGCGCGAGTGGGTGGCGCGGATGACGGCCGTGCACAGCGCGTCGACCGGAACCCGGCAGGAATACCGGTACGGGCTGGGTTTCTGGCTGCCCGCCCGCGGCGACACGGTGATGCTGGAGGGGTACGACTACGGCGTCTCGTTCCGGAGCACGTACCGGCCGTCGAGCGGGCTGAGCTGCACCGTCCTGTCGAACACCTCGGAGGGCGCTTGGCCGATGGCCGCGCGGCTGGAAGAGCTGCCCGCGCCGGCGCCGCCCGCCGATTCTTGACGCGACCTTGACACCTGTCGAGCGACCGGGCTAGCTTCTCCGGAACTTCAATGGTCTGTACACATACCTTTCAGGTGGGTGCCCGATGGATGTCTCCGACCAGCAGACCGCCGAGCCCGACGAAACCGATGAAGACAGCGCACGCCTGCACGCGCTCGGCTACGCGCAGGAACTCAAGCGGACGATGTCGTCGTTCTCGAACTTCGCGGTGTCGTTCACGATCATCTCGATCCTGTCCGGGTGCCTGACGCTCTACGGCTTCGGCATGAAAACCGGCGGGCCGGCGGCGATGATCTGGGGCTGGCCGCTCGTCGGCGTGTTCGTGATCCTCGTGGGGCTGGGCATGGCGGAGGTGTGCTCGAGCTACCCGACGGCGGGCGGCCTGTACTACTGGGCCGCGCGGCTGGCGACGCGCAACGGCCCGGCGTGGTCGTGGTTCACCGGCTGGTTCAACCTGATCGGCCAGATCGCCGTCACGGCGGGCATCGACTTCGGCGCGGCGCTGTTCCTGAATGCGTTCCTCGACCTGCAGTGGGGCTTCAGCGCGACGCCGGGGCACACGATCCTGCTGCTGGCGATCATCCTGGTGGTGCACGGCGCGCTGAACACGTTCGGCGTGCGGGTGGTGGCGATCCTCAACAGCGTCAGCGTCTGGTGGCACCTGGTGGGGGTGCTGGTGATCGTGGGCGTGCTCATCTTCGTGCCGGCGAAGCACCAGGAAGCGTCGTTCGTGTTCGGCAGTTTCGTGAACCAGACGGGCTGGGGCTCGTCGGTGTACGTGTTCGCGCTCGGGCTGTTGCTGGCGCAGTACACGCTGACCGGGTACGACGCGTCAGCGCACATGACGGAGGAGACCAAGAACGCCGCGACGGCGGGGCCGCGCGGGATCATCAACTCGATCCTGGTGTCGCTGGTCGCCGGGTGGATCCTGCTGATCGGGCTGACCTTCGCGATCCAGGACTACGACGGCGCGGTCGGCTCGGCCACGGGGGTGCCGCCGGCGCAGATCTTCATCGACGCGACCGGCGCCGTCACCGGCAAGTTCCTGCTGCTGATCTGCATCGGCGCGCAGCTGTTCTGCGGTATGGCCTCGGTGACGGCGAACTCGCGGATGATCTACGCCTTCGCCCGCGACGGCGCCATCCCGGGCTCGAAGGTCTGGCACCGGATCAACAAGCGCACGCAGACGCCGACCAACGCCGTGTGGCTCGCCGCGGGCGGTGCGCTGATCCTGGCGCTGCCGTACCTGTGGAGCGCCACGGCGTACGCGGCGGTGACGTCGATCGCGACCGTCGGCTTGTACGTGGCGTACGTGATCCCCGTGTTCCTCCGCGTGCGCCGCGGCGACAGCTTTGAGAAGGGCCCGTGGAACCTCGGCCGCTGGGGCAAGCCGATCGGCATCGTCGCGACGGCGTGGGTCGTGGTGATCTTCGTGCTGTTCATGCTGCCGCAGGCCTTCCCGGTCACGGCCGACTCGTTCAACTACACGCCGATCGCGTTCCTGGTGGTCCTCGGCGGCGCGGCCCTGTGGTGGGTCCTCTCGGCGCGGAAGTGGTTCACCGGCCCGAAGGTCCAGGGCTCCGAGGAAGAACTCGAGGCCGTTGAGCAGGAGCTGAAGGAGCTCGGCTGATCCCAGCGGGATCAACCCGGGTTGGACCCGGAGGTGGAGGCGCGGCCCGGCGGGCGCGGTGAAGATCGGAGCGGTGACACTTCGCCGGATCACCGCACTCGCCGTTGTCGCTGTGGCTGCCGCTGCCGCTGCCACGGCCACCGCCGCAGCCACGCCCACCGCCGCACTCGCTGAAACGCCCGCGCCCGCCACGGCATCCACCGCCACACTCGCCGAAACGCCGATGGCCGTCCTCGCCACCGCGCCCGCGTCTGCCGCAGCGGCCCCACCCGCCACCACCGCCACACCCGCCACACCCGAATCGCCCACCCCACCACTGCGCTGGGGCGACTGCCCACCCCCGACCCCCGGCGCGAACGGCGCCGTCACCACCCGCGACCCACGCCAGCAGTGCGCGACCCTGGCCGTCCCGCTCGACTACACGAACCCCCGCGGCCGCACGATCACTCTGACTGTCTCGCGGATTCCCGGGGCCCGGCACCGGGCGCTGGTCGTCGCGCCCGGTGGGCCCGGGATGTCGGGGCTGGACGAGCCCAGTGCGTGGTCGGGCACGGCCGTCGGGCGGCAGTTGCTCGGGACGTACGACCTGATCGGGTTCGACGACCGGGGTATCGGGCGCTCCACGCCGATCCACTGTGGACTCTCCGCGGCGGACCGGGACTTCAGTGCCGCCGTCCCGTTTCCTTCCCCGCAAGGGGACATCTCGGCGAACGTCGCGCTGGCGAAGCGCGTCGCGGACAGCTGCGCGGCCAACGCCGGCGCGTACCTGCCGTACGTGAACACCCCGAGCATCGCCCGTGACATGGACCGGATCCGCGCGGCGCTGGGCGTGGCCCGGCTGTCCTACTTCGGCACGTCGTACGGGACTTACCGCGGCGCCGTCTACACCGCACTGTTCCCCCAGCGGAGTGACAAGATCGTGCTCGACAGCAGCGTCCCGCCGGAGGGTGTGCTCGGGGCGCTGAGGCTGAAGGGCGAGGCCGCCGCGTCCGCGTTCCCGGACTTCGCCGCGTGGACGGCCGCGCACGACGCGACGTTCCACCTCGGCACCAGCGCGGACGCCGTCGAGGCCGCGTACTTCCGCATCACCACCACGCTCGACGCGCACCCGCGCACGTTCCCGAGCGGCCGGGTGCTCACGGGCAACCTGGTGCGGATCGCGCTGCCGTCGATGATGGAGAAGCGCGCGACTTTCCCCGTGATGGCCGCCATCCTGGCCGTCGGCGACGGGCAGGACCTGCCGGTGACCGGGTTCAGCCAGCCGATCCCGGACAACTTCGAGAGCGACCAGTACGCCGTCATCTGCGGTGACGCGCCCGCGTCGCGCAATCCGGCGACGTACGCGGCCGCCGTGCAGGTGGAACGCCGGATTCACCCGCTCACCAACGGCATGCCCGCGAACATCTGGGCGTGCGCGTTCTGGCCGCGCGACGCCGTCCACACACCCGTGCCGATCACCGCGGACGGGCCGCGCGACGTCCTGATGTTCCAGAACCGCCGCGACCCGTCCGCCGCCTACTCCGGCGCCCTGCGGATGCGCGCCGCGCTGGGTGGCCGGGCCGAGCTGACCACCGTCGACGACGTGGGCCACGGCGTCGACCTCACCAACCCGTGCACCGCCACCCGCCTGACGGACTTCCTGCTGCGCGACCAGCTCCCGGTGCGCGACACCGCCTGCGGGACCACTCCGTGACGGCTCGGGCGGCGCGAGGACCAGCGCCTCGCGCCGCCTGACGCCGGTGACCAGCCCGAGCGCGAGCCCGTTGCGTGGGTGAAGATGCGGGGCATGGAGACCTTGACGCTGGTGGGCGTCCTCGCGGGTTCACTCGGGCTGACGGCGCTGGCACGGCGCTACAACCTGTCCGCGCCACTGCTGATCGTGGTCGTCGCGCTCGGCATCGCGCTGATTCCCGGGGTGCCGCGGATCGAGCTGGAACCCGAGCTGATCCTCACCGTCGTCCTGCCGCCGCTGCTGTACTCGACGTCGCTGGAAAGCTCGCTGACGCACTTCCGCGCGAGCCTGCGGCCGATCATCTCGCTCGGCGTGCTGCTGGTGGCGTTGACGGCCGTCGTGGTCGCGTTTGTGGTGCACCTCCTGCTGCCGGACCTGCCGTGGGCGTCCGCGCTGGTGCTCGGCGCCGTCGTTTCCCCGCCGGACGCCGTGACGGCGGTGGCGATCGGGCGCAAGCTCGGCCTGCCCCGCGGGATCATGACCGTGCTGACCGGCGAAAGCCTGGTCAACGACGCCGCCGCGCTGACGCTGTACAAGGTGGCGCTGGCGGCCGTCGCCGGGACCGCCGGGTCGATCGGGCACGGGTTCGCCGTCTTCGCGGTGGCGACGGTGCTGGGCATCGCCGTCGGGCTGGTCGCCGGGTTCGTGGTGGTGTTCATCCGCGGGCGGCTCGACGACCCGCTGATGGAATCGGCGTTCGGCATCATCGTCCCGTTCGCGGCGTACGTGACGGCGGAGCACCTGCACCCGTTCGGCGCGGAGTTCAGCGGCTCCGGCGTGCTGGCGGTGGTCACCGCGGGGCTGTACCTCGGGAACCGGGCGCTGAGCGCGTCGCCGGCCACGCGCATGCAGGACAGCTCGGTGTGGGCGTCGATCGACGTGCTGCTGGAGGCGCTGGTGTTCGCGCTGATGGGCCTGCAGCTGCCGTTTGTGCTCGACGGCGCGCAGCACGCGGCGCGCGACAACGGGACGCTCGCGCTGGTCGCCGTCGTGGTGCTGGCGGTGACGATGCTGGTGCGGATCCCGGCGGTGTTCCTGTCGAGTTACCTGCCCCGGACGTTGCGGCTGTTCGGCCGCGCCAGAGAGGGGACATCGTGGCGGGCGCTCGCCGTGGTGTCGTGGACGGGCATGCGCGGGGTGGTCACGCTCGCGGCGGCGTCCGGTGTGCCGACCGGGACGCCGGGGCGCGAGGAGATCCAGCTGTTCGCGTTCACCGTGGCGGTCGGCACGGTGCTGGTCCAGGGCCTGACGCTGCCGCTGTTGATCCGGCTGCTGAAGGTGCAGGACCCGGGCGAGGCGGCCCGCGACGAGGCCGAGGAGCTGGCCGCGCGCGAGGTCGCGCAGAAGGCGGCCCACGAGCGGCTGCGGGAGATCACCAGGGAAAGACTATCCACAATGGACATGCCGGAGGAGAAGGCGGCGCGGCTGCGGCAACGGCTGGAACGGCTCGTGGACACCCGCTACCGCTTCGCGAAGGCGGCGATCACGTTGTCCGGCGAGGAGCGCAGCGCGAGCCCGCAGGCCCAGTTCGCGAAGGCGCGCAAGGAACTGCTGCTCACCCAGCGCGCGGCGATGATCGAGGAGAACCGCGCGGGCCGCCTCGACGATGTCGTGCTGCGCAAGGTGCTTCGCGAACTGGACCTGGAGGAGCTGTCGGTGACGAACTCGCTCACGAACCGGATGAGTTGAGCGCCCCGGCGAGCCGCCACGTGCGTTCCCGGTCCGCCGTGCCGTTGAGGCCGGTCTGCGCGAAGAGGACTTCGGTGGCGCCGGCCTCGTAGTACTGCCGGACGCCCGCGGCGACGGTCTCCTCGTCGCCGATCAGCGCGAGCTGCGCGGCGTGGTCGACGCCCGCAGTGGCCAGCACCTTCTGGTAGGAGGGAATCGTCGAGTAGAACCCGAGCTCGGCGGCGGCGGTCTGGCGCACGGCGGCGACGTCGCCGGTCACGACCACCGGCACGGCCGCGATGATCCGCGGCGCCGGGCGGCCGGCCCGCTCGGCGGCCTTTGTGAGCGTCGGCACGATTTCCTCGGCCAGCGTCCGCGGCCCGGCGAGGAAGGGCAGGGTGCCGTCGGCCAGCTCACCGGTCACGCGCAGCGCCTGCGGCCCCATCGCGGCGACGATGATCGACACGTCGGCGGCACCGGCGGCGTCGGCCGTGTGGACGTCGAGCGTTTCGCCGGCGAAGTCCACCGCCTCCCCGGAGAAGACCTGGCGCAGCACCGTGAGCTGCTCACGCAGGTGCCGGATCGGCGGCGGGTACTCGACGCCGTAGATCGGCTGGTGGAAGGCCTGCGCCCCGAGCCCGAGGCCGAGCGTGAAGCGTCCGCCGGTCGCGGCGTCGGCGGTGCGCGCGGCACTCGCCAGCACAAGGGGGTGGCGCGGGTAGAGGGGCACGACCGACGTCCCAACCGCCAGCCCGGGCACCTCCCGCCCGGCGAGCCCGGCGAGCGCGATGGCGTCGTAGGACAACGGCTGCTGCGAAAACCAGACAGACCCGACGCCGGCGTCAGCCGCCTGCCGCGCCTGCCCGATCAACTCGTCAACGCCGGCGGGCTGTCCCGCCGGCAGGGTGATCCCGATGGTCATGCATCCCACGGTATCCAGCTGTGGCAACGGTTTCCGGCTTCCCACCGCGTGGGACGCCGATGCGGCCATTCGCCGCGGCCCGCACGCTGGGGGCCCGACTTCCCGACGTCCCGACTCCCGAGGAGCGCTCGTGTCGCTGACCGATGTCATCGAAGGAACCCGCCAGGCCGTCAAAAGCGACCCGCACAACGCGGCCGTGTCGTTCAGCGTGGCCAACGCACTGGTCCCGGGCACCGCGACCGTGGTCGACGTGCGGGTGCGCAACCACTCGCTGACCGTCGACGAGCCACCTGCCCTCGGCGGCACCGACACGGCGGCGAACCCGGTCGAGTACGCGCTCGCCGCGCTGGGCTCGTGCCAGGTGGTCACCTACCAGTTCTGGGCCGCGCGCCTGGGCATCCCCCTGACCGCAGTCCGCGTAACCGTGGACGGCGACCTCGACCTGCACGGCTTCTTCGGCTTCTCCCACGCCACCCGCCCCGGCTTCGGCGACGTCCGCGTGTCCGTGGCCCTGGAGGGCCCAGCCGCGGCCGACCGCTACGAGGAACTGCGCCGCGCGGTGGACGAGCACTGCCCGGTCCTGGACCTGTTCCGCAACGAGACACCGGTGAGCACGAAGCTCGCTTGAGGGTGGGGGCCGCTTGTTCGGGGCGGCTCTTCCGTTCAGGCTGGGCCATTCCGCAGACTCAGCCGACCAGGCCTGGCCTCTGGAGGCTCAGGCCGGCCTTTCCCCTTCGGACCAAGCCTTTCCAACTCAGGCTGGGCCTTTCCGGAGACTGCGCCGACCATCCTCGGCCTCGCTGGAGCCCCAGTCGTCCAGGCTGGGCCCTCCGTTCAGACCAATCCCGCCCGAAACTCAGCCAACCAGGCCAACCCCTTCCGGAACCGCAGCCGAACTCGCAACAAGCCGACGACCGTTTCCCGGCTTCCCCCGCTGTCCTTCACCCGCGACGCCCACCAACGCCGCGCAACATCATGGAACGCCGCTTCAACCGCCTCAATAAGCTCCGCGCCAACGCAACCCGGTGCGAGCACCTCAGACCCGGCCCCATACTCATCCAGCTTCGAGACCACACCCCCAGCGCAAAATCACAGCCCCAGCAGCGCACACCCCCGCCACTCCACCGGGGGGACGGCCCCGCTGCCAGTCTACCGGCGGAGGGCGTGAAACCCGGCGCCCAGCGGAATCTGTGGACAACGGGCGCCGAAAGCGGGCGGCTGTGGACAAGTCGTGGCCAAAGAGGGGCCGAGAGGTCAAGCCGGGTGTAAAAGGCTCGCCATCAAAGAAGCCCGCCACCGGCAGAAAACCAGTGGCGGGCCCCAAAGAACAGGCTCAGACGAAATCGTGTCGCACGATGGTCTGCTCGCGGCCCGGGCCGACGCCGATCGCGGAGATGCGGGCGCCCGAGAGTTCCTCCAGGCGTTCCACATAGGACCGTGCGTTGGCCGGCAGCTCTTCGAAGGTCCGGCAGGCCGAGATGTCCTCGAACCAGCCCGGCAGCTCCTCGTAGATCGGGATGGCGTGGTGCACGTCGGTCTGCGTCATCGGCATGTCGGCGGTCCGGAAGCCGTCCACCTCGTAACCCACGCAGACCGGCACCTTCTCCAGGCCGGACAGCACGTCGAGCTTGGTCAGGAAGTAGTCGGTGATTCCGTTGACGCGCACGGCGTAGCGGGCGATCACCGCGTCGAACCAGCCGGTGCGGCGCGAGCGGCCCGTGGTGACGCCGAACTCGCCGCCCTGCTTGCGCAGGTACTCGCCCGACTCGTCGTCCAGCTCGGTCGGGAACGGGCCGGAGCCGACGCGCGTGGTGTACGCCTTCAGGATGCCCAGCACGGTGGTGATGCGGCCCGGGCCGATGCCCGAGCCCGCGCTGGCGCCGCCGGACGTCGGGTTCGACGAGGTGACGAACGGGTACGTGCCGTGGTCGACGTCGAGCAGCGTGCCCTGCGAACCCTCGAGCAGCACGGTCTCGCCGCGCTCCAGGGCCTGGTTCAGCTGCAGCCGCGTGTCCGCGATGCGGTGCGCGAACTTCTCGCCCGCGGCGAGCACCTCGTCGGCGACCTCGTCGGCGTCGAGCGCCTTGCGGTTGTAGACCTTCACCAGCACCTGGTTCTTGAACTCCAGGGCGGCTTCGACCTTCTGGCGGAAGATCTTCTCGTCCAGCAGGTCCTGCGCGCGGACGCCGACGCGGGCGATCTTGTCCTGGTAGCACGGCCCGATGCCGCGGCCGGTGGTGCCGATCTTGCGGCTCCCGAGGTAACGCTCGGTGACCTTATCGATGGCGACGTGGTACGGCATGATCAAGTGGGCGTCGGCCGAGATGAGCAGCTTGCCGGTGTCGACGCCGCGCTCCTCCAGGCCCGCGAGCTCGTCCAGCAGGACACCCGGGTCGACCACGACACCGTTGCCGATGACGTTGGTGACGCCGGGGGTCAGGATGCCCGACGGGATGAGGTGCAGGGCGAAGTTCTCACCATTGGGCAGGACGACGGTGTGACCGGCGTTGTTGCCGCCCTGGTAGCGGACGACCCACTGGACTCGGTCACCCATCAGGTCGGTGGCCTTGCCCTTGCCTTCGTCCCCCCACTGGGCACCGATGAGCACGATGGCCGGCATGTGACACTCCAGGTGTTCGGCAACAGGGAAAAGTGTCCCCGGTGGGACACGGGTGGCGCTGGTAAATGCCGGTGCATGACTGTAACGGAGGTCGCCGGGGTGCGCGGAATCGTGGTGGCCTGCGGTGCTGATCAACACACGATCGCCGGCCTCGGCGACCAGCCCATGATCCGCGTCCCGAGCCGCCCGGGCAAGCCGGAAATCGACCCCTTGCTGGGCGAATACGACCGGCTGGTGATCACGGGGACGGACGCGGACCTCGCCGCCGTCGTAGTGCGGCTGCTGCGGAAGGACCGCGTCTCCGGCGTGTCGGTCGGTTTCGTGCCCACGGCCGCGGATTCGGCCGTCGCCGCGCTCTGGCGGCTGCCCGCGGACCCGGCCGAGGCCCTTGAACTCGCGCTGACGGGTGACGACGCCGCGGTCCCCCTCGTGCGCGAGGACAACGGCGGGGTGCTCGTCGGCCGGGCGACCCTGCGGGACGTCCACGGTCAGGGCTACTGCGACGAGACGGTCGCCTTCGACGGCACGGCCGCCACGATCGAGGTCTCGCCCGACGCTGCGGGCATTGCCGCGCGCGTCACCCGCGGCAAGCTGCTGAAACGGTCCACGACCCTGCGCGGGCGCGCGTTCCAGATCGGCTGCCACCCGACGTCGCTGGTCAGCGACGGTGTCCGCCATCCGCGTGAAGTGACGAAATGGACCTGGTACCGCCACATCGAGGACCTGCGACTGGTGCGACCAGCCGGAACGTGAACACGGGCCGTCTCGTAAAGGTCTGTTACATGTCACCCACAGGTGTTGCGAACGCCACTTCCGTGGTTAAAGGTGAATCCGTCCCCACACCTGACCCGGAGGCAGCAATATGCCTACAACGCGTACTGTTCGTAACTCCTTGACCATCCTGGCCAGCGCCGCAGTCCTCTCGGCGACGGTCGTCGGCGTAGCGAGCGCGACGCCGCCCGGCATCCCGTCGGCGGCGACGGCCAAGAGCGACCTGGCCGGGCTGACCGTGAAAGCCGACGGTTCGCAGGACGGCTACAGCCGCGACAAGTTCCCGCACTGGATCGACCAGGGCAACAGCTGCAACACCCGTGAGGTCGTGCTCAAGCGCGACGGCACCAACGTGCAGACCGGCTCCGACTGCGCGGCCACGTCCGGCAGCTGGTTCTCGCCCTACGACGGCGCGACCTGGACCGCGACGTCCGATGTGGACATCGACCACGTCGTCCCGCTGGCCGACGCCTGGCGCACCGGCGCGTCGGCGTGGACCACGGCGCAGCGGCAGGTCTACGCCAACGACCTGACCGACCCGCAGCTGATCGCCGTGACCGACAACGTCAACCAGCAGAAGGGCGACAAGTCTCCCGACCAGTGGAAGCCGCCGCTCACGAGCTACTGGTGCACCTACGCCGAAATGTGGGTGGCCGTGAAGGCGAAGTTCGACCTCACCGTGAACACCGCCGAGAAGGCCGCGCTGACCGACATGCTCGGACGCTGCTGACCTGCGCGTTCACCGCCGGGACGGGACCGGGCACAACATCGGCCTGGGGTATCTGGGGTAGCCCCGGTCCGTCCCGGCGGGCGCACGGGCCGCGGCGACCTACTGACGGTGGTACCGCGAACACCGCCGGCGAATTTATGGTCTGGACCATGAAGAAGATCGCTGCGGCCGGCCTGGCCGTGCTCCTGGTGCTTTTCGGCGCGGTGCCGGCTTCGGCCGCCACCGGGCGCAGAGTGATCGTTTACTACCAGACCATCTACGACGGCAGCACGTACGTCTCGCCGCTGACGCTGACGCAGAACAACTCCGGCGTGACCGACGTGGTCGTCGGCGCGATCCACCTCAACGACGGCGGCGTCGTCCACCTCAACGACGACCCGCCGGACGCGGCGAAGTTCACGCAGCTGTGGCAGGACCTGGGCACGCTCCGCAGCCAGGGCGTGCACACGCTCGCCTTCGTCGGCGGCGCGGCGCAGGGCAGCTTCGAGAAGCTCGAGAACGACTTCGACACCTACTACCCGGTGCTGCGCAAGCTGATCCAGGACTACTCGCTCTCCGGCATCGACCTCGACGTCGAGGAGCACATGTCCAACGCGGCGATGAACCGCCTGATCGACGCCCTGCGCGCGGACTTCGGCGCGGACTTCCTGATCACGCTCGCGCCGGTGGCCACCGAGCTGAGCGGCGGCGGCGGGCTGTCCGGCATGGACTACGACCAGCTCTACCGCGACCGCGGCGCGCAGATCTCCTGGTTCAACACCCAGTTCTACTGCGGCTGGGGCTCGCTGCAGGACACCAGCGGCTACGACGGCATCATCGGCCGCGGGGTGGTCCCGGCGAGCAAGGTCGTCGCGGGGACTGTGACGAACCCGGCCAACTGCAGTGGTTACGTCGACATGCCGACGCTGCAGTCGACCGTCGGCAGCCTCGTGCAGAAGTACCCGGACTTCGGCGGCGTCGACGGCTGGGAGTACTTCAACTCGCTGCCCGGCGGCACGGGCGCGCCGTGGCAGTGGGCGCAGCAGATCGCCCCGACGGTGAAGGCCTAGGCGACAAAAGACTCGTGAGTGTTTATGACGGTTCTAACCGTCATAAACACTCACGAGCTTCAGGATCTCCCGGGCCAGCGCGTCGTTCTGGCGGAACGACACGGCGTTGGTCCGGGGACGCGTGAACGCGCCGGCCGAGCGGATGCTGGTGTGCGGCCCCATCGCGAACCGGTGCGAGTGCACCGCGCCCGTGGCGTCGAGCAGGCGCGAATCCTTGATGCGCGTCGCGATACGGCCGGACGGCAGGTGGTCACCGGACGGGTCCGGCACGGTCTCCTCGGACAGGAGGCCCGCGACGCGCATCTGCCGCAGCAGCTCGTCGGCGGCGCGGGGGATGCTCGGCTCCGGCAGGCGGGCCTCGATCAGCGTCCGGGCCGTCACGGTCTCCGGGAAGCTCGCGCTGGACGCCGCGAACGCGCCCGCCTCCTCGTCGGCCCTGACGAGCGTTTCCGCGCCCAGGAAGGAAACCAGCCCGGCGTCGGCCAGGGCCAGCAGCTCCTCCAGGCGGCGCGGCGGCGGCCCGCTGGCGTAGTACGAGAAGAAGCCGTGGAACCAGCCGTCCATTTCGGACACCTGCGACGCCGCGGACAGCCGGCCGGTGACCAGCAGCGCGGGCAGCTGGCCGACCACCGAGAGCAGCGCCATGAACGCGCCGAGGTCCGCGCTGTGGCGGACGTCCGCGCGCCGCGCGAGGTCGGCCTCCACGTACTCGCGCACGACCTTGCCGAACTCCTCCGCCGAATCGTAGTGTTTTCCGGCCAGCGGCCGGTCCAGCTTCTCCAGGTCGAGCCGGTCCTCGGCGTCCGGCACGGCGGCGGCGATCAGTGCGTCCATTTCGGACGTTCCCCAGCCGGTGTCCGCGAAGGAGTCCGCGAACACCGCGAAGTCCGTCCGCACCCGGTCGGGGTGGCCGGTGAACAGCTCGGTGTAGTACGCCCAGGCGAGTTCCTTCGCGATCAGCGGCCACACGTCGGCGCGGAAGTCGAGCGGGCCGGGGCGCTCGCCGAGCTTCCCGATCGCGTAGGAGTCGAAGAACCTGGGCAGCTGCAACGGTTTCCCACGCAGGCGGTAGCCGGTTTTCGCGTGGTACGGCACGCCGCGCCGTGAGCCGACGTGCAGCACCGGCTCCGCGCCGCTCGGGTGGTAACGCAGGCCGCCGCCCGGCAGCTCCTCGAAGCGGCCGCCGCGGCCCTCCGTCAGCAGCAGCATGAGGTCGACGAACGCGAGCCCGAACCCGCGCACCAGCACGGGCTCACCCGGTGGCACGGCGGAGTAGTCGACGTCGGCGGTGTAGCCGGCCGGGTAGTAGGCCAGGTCGTGGCGCTCGGCGAAGTCCTGCAGCACCCGCTCGGCCGGGTCCGGCAGCGCGTCGAGGTGCCCGACGGTGAACACCACGGCGTCCGCGACCACCGGCTCCTCGACGTCCGCCAGCCACACCCGTTGCGGTGGCCCGTCTTCGACGCGCACGGCCGCGGCGCGGTGCTCCACCACCTCGATCCCGGGCGGCAGCTCGGCGAGCACCTTCCGGTAGAACCAGGTGAGGTACAGGCTCTGCAGCCGCCGGGTGGGGAAGTCCGTGCTGGCAAGCGATTCGAGTTCCGCGCGCAGGCCCGCGGGCACGTCCCAGCCGATGCGGCCGTCGCGCACCTGCCGGACCCACTCGATCAGCGACGGGCCGGGCCGCACCGGGCCCTCGATCAGCACGCTGTCGTCGGTGAACACGGTGACGTCCTCGGGCATCGAGTTCATCCGCAGCAGCGGCGACTGCTCGTAACGCCAGACCCGGCCCGCGCCCGGCGGGAACGGGTCGATCAGGTGGACGACGAGGCGCCGCCCGCCGAGGAGTTCGGGGGCGTTGGCGGACAGCCGCTCCAGGACGCCGGCCCCACGAGGTCCGGCGCCCACGATGGCGAGCGTGAACGTCGCGAGATCGGTCACCCGATCGAAGCTACGCCCGGCCAGGGCGCAGGCGGTCCGGGTCTCACAGTGCGGACGCGCTGGTCAGCCGGTGTGGCACAAACCACAAACCCGCCGTTCTCGTGATCGTGTCGGTGCGGAGCGCTATCGTCTGGACACTCGGAGAATTGCCTGTGACCCGTTGGATACCGGCGAAAGAACCTAGAGATTCACCAACAGTCACGAGACACTGACCTTGGCAACTCACGTTTTGTGATCGCGCCGTGACCAGTGGGTCCTAAGGTCACCGCCTGATCACCAGTGCGGCACGGTCTGCACACGATGTCGGGGAGAACACGCATGACGGCAGCACCGGAACGAGTCACGTTCCGCGAGGTGTTCGGAGTCGCCGAGTTCCGCGCCATGTGGTTCGGAGAGCTGCTGTCGATAGCCGGCGACCAGCTGGCCCGCGTCGCCCTCTCCGTGCTCGTCTTCACCAGCACCGGCTCCGCCACCCTGACGGGCCTGACCTACGCGCTCACGTTCTTCCCGTCGCTGCTGGGCGGCATCTTCCTGACCGGCATCGCCGACCGCTTCTCCCGGCGGTCGGTGATGGTGACGGTCGACCTGATGCGCGCCGTGCTGATCCTGCTCGTCGCCATCCCCGGGCTGCCGTTCTGGGCACTGTGCATCCTCGTCGGCTGCGTCTCGCTGCTGAACCCGCCGTTCAAGGCGTCCCAGCTCGCGCTGCTGCCGCAGGTGCTCGAGGGCGACCGGTTCGTGGTCGGCATGGGCATCCGCAGCATGACGGTGCAGTCGGCCCAGCTGCTCGGCTTCGCCGGCGGCGGCGCGCTGCTGCTGGCGCTCGACCCGCGGCTGGCGCTGGTGCTGGACGCCGGGACGTTCCTGCTGTCGGCCGCGTTCGTGCGCTTCGGCGTGAAGGCCCGCCCGGCCGCCTCGAGCGGCGAGAAGCGCAAGCCGTTCTTCTCCTCGCTCGGCGCGGGCAGCAAGGTCGCCTTCGCGACGACGGCGCTGCGCTCGCTGATGCTGTTCACCTGGCTGGCCGGGCTGATGCCGGTCTACGAAGGCATCGCCGCGCCGTACGTCGCCTCGTCCGGCGGCGGCCCGTCCGTGATCGGCCTGCTGCTCGCCGCCGACCCGGTGGGCAGCGTGATCTTCACGTTCGCCTACACGCGCTGGGTTCCCGCGCACGTGCGGCCGAAGCTGATCGGGCCGATGACGGGCCTCGCCGCCGTCCCGCTGCTGCTGTGCTTCCTGCAGCCGGGGCCGGTGGCGTCGATCATCCTGTTCGTGATCTCCGGCGGGTTCGGCACGATCGCGCTGCTGCAGGCGACCGCGTCGCTGACCCTCGCGGTGCCGGACGACACGCGGGCGCTGACGATGGGCCTGTCCAACACGGGGCTGACCACGACCATGGGCGTAGTTCCCCTGATTGGCGGAGTACTTGCCGATCACCTGACCGCACAGACGACGGTCGGCATCTTCGGTCTGGCGGGCCTGTTGATTACGATTCCGCTAACGATCATGTGGAAGCGGGCCCTGTCCGGGGGAACCGACGAGGGCACGGCGAAGGAAGCCACACGCGCCGAACATGCATGACATGTTCCACGCGTGGGCTTTGACCTGCGCGACCTTGCGGTGCTGCTACGCGGTCACTGTTCCTTGCTGCGCATAGCTGGTCACCCTTCCTCCGGCGTGTTCGGGAAAAATGTACACACCTAAGGCTCTTGTGGACAGGCGGCAAACGGTCCGAAACTGTCCGTGAGGAACTTGTCACCGGGCATCCGCGCAAGAGCATGGGGGAAAAATGGTCACATCGGGGGAATGGTCTGGACAAGGTTTGATCACCGCGGTCCGGGGGTGGGCGCTGTGGTCACGACCGCGACGGTGGATCACCGTCACGCTCACGAGCATGGCCGTCGCACTGGCCCTGACGATCGCGAGCACCCTGCTGATCTCGGTCACCATGGCCCAGGTCGGGATGTTCGCCCTGATCACCGGCCTGGCCATCGCCCAGACCGAGGTCACGCGGCGGATCGAGCGCCAGCGCCGGATGCTGAGCCACGGCCCGCACATCACCGTGACGTCCGTGTGGCTGCTGCCGGCCGCGCTGCTGGTGCCGCCGCAACTCGTGGCCGCCCTGGGCGTCGTGCTCTACATCTACCTCGCGTTCCGGAGCTGGAACGGCATCCGCCCGGGTGAGGCCCACCGCGTCGCGGCCAACGCGACGACGATGATCCTGTCCGGTTTCGGCGCCGGGCTCGCCGGCTACGTCACGGGCGAGCAGGGCGTCACGGCCGTCGCCGCGGCCGCGCTCGGCTACTTCCTGGTGAACACCGCGCTGACCGGCCTCGGCCTGTTCCTCGCCGACCCGGCGAAGGCGACGCCCGCGTCCTGCCTCGGCACCATGGACGACAACCTCCTCGAGGCGTCGATCCTGTGCGTCGGCGGCCTGCTGACGATGGTCCTCACCAACGAGCCGCTGCTGTCGCTGCTGGTCATCCTGCCGCTCTACATCCTGCAGCGGTCGGTGCTGATCAAGCGGCTCGAGGAGCTGGCCACCACCGACCAGAAGACGCAGCTGCTCAACGCCACCACCTGGCAGGACGGCGCGCAGCGCGAGATCTCCCGCGCCGAGCGCGAGGACAGCAGCTTCGGCGCGCTGATGATCGACCTCGACCACTTCAAGCACATCAACGACAGCTTCGGCCACCTAGCGGGCGACGACGTGCTCAAGGCCGTCGCCGCGGTGGTCAAACAGGAGACGCGCGCCCACGATCTAGTGGGCCGGTTCGGCGGTGAGGAGTTCGTGGCGCTACTACCGTCGACGTCCAAAGAGGACGCGATCGTGACGGCCGAGCGGATCCGGCAGCGCATCAGCGAACTGGTGATCCAGACCCGGACCAACGAAGGCGAACAAGTCGCGATCGAACGGCGGACCGCGTCGATCGGCGTCGCGGCCTTCCCGATGGACGGCTCCAGCATCGAGGAAGTGATGGCCGCCGCCGATGCCGCCGTGTACGTGGCGAAGGACAGTGGCCGTAACCGCGTCGTCGGCTCGGTCGTCAAACCGGCCTTGGCTTCGGTCGCCTGACGGCCGGCGGGCCCGGCCTCCTCCCCCCAGCGGCCGGGCCCGCTCCTTCAGCGCGCAAAAGCCGTTAAGGCCTCCTTACCCGCGTCCGACGCGGGTAAGGAGGCCTTAACGGTCTGGTCAGCGAGTCACTTCAGGCCGGTCGCCTCGGCCGCGGCCGGGTCGGAGTCGGCGAGGAAGGTGCGGCAGCGCTCGTACTCCTCGGTCTCGCCGATGCGGCCTGCGGCAAGGCCGAGCACGGCCAGCGCCCGCAGGAATCCCTGGTTCGGGGCGTGCGACCACGGCACCGGGCCGAAGCCCTTCCAGCCCGCGCGGCGGAGCTGGTCGAGGCCGCGGTGGTAGCCGGTGCGGGCGTAGGCGTAGGCGGCGACGGTCTCGCCGGATTCCAGCGCCTTCTCCGCGAGCGCGGCCCACGCCGCGCTGAAGTCGGGGTGTTCGGCGGCGACGGCGGCGGGATCGGTGCCCGCGTCGAGCGCGGCCTGCGCGGCGGTGTGCTCGGGCAGCAGGGTCGGCTCGGGGCCGAGCAGGTTGTGCGTCATGCCGCCATTCTGCCCACCGCCCGGCGGATCAGAGGAACAGGCCCGCGAGGACCCCGCCGCCGGCCAGCACCAGTGCGGCGATCACGACAGCGGCGACTACTCGTTTCGGCATCATGGCGCGACAGGATGCCGAAACCGGAGCCGCGGAGGCAAATCCGCCACCCGTAGGGGTGAACCCTGATCTTCGAGCGGTTTGCCACGTTTCGGCCCCTGCCGATACCCCGGCCGGGAATGATGTCCGCCATGACCAACGCAGTTGCCGACGTCGTCGTCCCGCGCAGCCCGCTCGGGAAGACCCTGCTCTTCTTCGCGCGGCACTGGCACCGCGGCGCCCCTGGGCAGCCGACGCCCGCGTGGGTCCTGCGGTTCTGCTACGGCATGTGGCTGACGGCGTTCGCGTTCAAGCTGGTCGGCTCGTCGTGGGACATGTCGTGGCACTTCATGTGGCTGCGCGACGACCTCGCGCCGCCGCACCTGATCAACACCGTCGGCACCGTGATCATCGTGGTGCTGGTGGCCATCCACAGCTACACGGGCCTCGGCTGCGACAAGCCTTCGCTGCGACTGATGCAGACCGGGCTCGTGGTGTTCCTCGTGGCCGCGCCGCTGGACGTGATCAACCACCGCGTGAACGGCCTCGACCTCACCGCGTGGAGCCCGTCGCACATGATGCTGTACCTCGGCACCGGCATCATGCAGGCCGGCGTGCTGCTCGCGTGGTTCCGGCTGGCGCCGCCGGGGCGCTTCCGCACCGGGGTGCTGCTGGCGCTGTGGGCGTTCTTCCTGGAGAACACGTTCTTCCCGAACGGCCAGCAGGAGTACGGCATCCTCGGCCTGCGCGCGTGGGAGCGCGGGGCGCCCGAGGCCGAGCCGTCGCTGCTGTCGTTCGCCGCGAACCAGATCGGCCACCCGGTGGACCGCACCGCGATCCTGCACTTCACGATGCCGATCCCGTCATGGGTCTACCCGCTGTGGGGCATCGCGGTGTCGGGCCTGATCCTGGCGCTGGCGCGGCACACGCTGGGCCGCCGCTGGTCGGCGCTCTCGGTGGCGGCCGCGTACGTCGCATACCGCTCGGTGATGTGGCCCCTGCTGCTGGGCCTTGGCTTCCCGGTCTCGACGGTCCCGTTCTACCTGCTGGCCGTCGGCCTCGCCGTGGACCTGGCCTTCCGCATCGGCGCCAGCCACCGCGTCGCCACGGCGGGCATCGGCGCGCTGCTGGTGACGGCCTTCGGGTACGGCGCTTTGTGGCTGCAGTCCCAGTTCCGCCCGTGGCTGCTCGGCGACGCGCACACGGAGTCCGCGCCGCCCGTCGCGTACTGGACGGCGCTGGCCGCCCTGGTGGGCGTCTTCGTCCTGTGGGCGGCGGCTTCCCCGGCGACCCGGTGGTGGGGAAACCGGCGGCGCGTCACCAAGTAGCCCTGTGTGCTACAGGTGGCTACACTGGGTCTATGACAATGAGCTTGATCAGCCAGCGGGAGTTCCGCAACAACTCGGCTGCGGTCATGGACGCGGTCGAGGCGGGCGAGACCTTCCGCATCACCCGCAACGGGGTCGAGGTCGCCGAAGTGCGCCCGGTCCCTCGTCGTCGTCGGCTGACCGCGGAGGAATTGGTGAGTCGTCACAAGCGGCTGCCACAGGTGGACGCCGCCGAACTGCGCCGGGACTCGGACGAGCACTTCGGCGACGACCGCCTCGACGCCACCGATCCGTGGGAGCGCTCGCGTGGCTGACCGCCACGAGGCCGGCATCCTCGACACCTGCACGTACATCGACCTCGCCACACTGGATCCCCGCGACCTGCCGCACTTCCCGGCGCTCACCTCGATCACCATGGCCGAGCTGCACCAGGGCATCGCGATGGCCAAGGATCCCTCGGTTCGCGCCGCGCGAACCGAACAACTGGGTGCCGCGCTCACCGAGTTCACGCCGCTGCAGTTCGACGACGAAGCCGCGGCCCGCTACGGAACCCTGGTCGCGCTGACGATCGCGGCGAACCGGGATCCCAAGCCCCGCAAGCTCGACCTGATGATCGCCGCCGTGGCGTCCGCGTGCGGGCTGCCGCTCTACACGCGCAACGCCGCGGACTTCAAGGGGCTCGAGAGCATGCTGGAAATGGTCGCGGTCTGAACGGAGAACGGCCCTTCCCGCCACCCGGCGGGAAGGGCCGTTCTCGTTGCTGCAGAACCAGAATCAGCCGAGCTTCTTGCCCGCCGCGCCCAGCGCCTCGACAGCCTCGACGACGCGCTTCGCCATGCCGGTCTCCGCGGCCTTGAGGTAGCTGCGCGGGTCGTAGACCTTCTTGTTGCCGACCTCGCCGTCGATCTTCAGGACGCCGTCGTAGTTCTTGAAGAAGTGGTCGGCGATCGGGCGGGTGAAGGAGTACTGCGTGTCGGTGTCGACGTTCATCTTCACCACGCCGTACGACACGGCCTCGCGGATCTCCTCCGGCAGCGAGCCCGAGCCACCGTGGAAGACGAGCTCGAACGGCTTCGAGCCGGCCGCCAGGCCGAGCTTCTTCGACGCCGCCTCCTGGCCGCCCTTGAGCACGTCCGGGCGCAGCTTGACGTTGCCCGGCTTGTAAACGCCGTGCACGTTGCCGAACGTCGCGGCCAGCAGGTAGCGGCCGTGCTCGCCGGAGCCGAGCGCGTCGATCGTCTTCAGGAAGTCGCCCTCGGCGGTGTAGAGCTTCTCGTTGATGTCGTGCGCGACACCGTCCTCCTCGCCGCCCACGACGCCGATCTCGACCTCGAGGATGATCTTCGCGGCGGCGGTCTTCGCCAGCAGCTCCTGCGCGATCTCGAGGTTCTCGTCGAGGTCGATCGCGGAGCCGTCCCACATGTGCGACTGGAACAGCGGGTTCTGGCCGTTCTTGACGCGCTCGGCCGAGATCTCGATCAGCGGGCGGACGAAGCTGTCCAGCTTGTCCTTCGGGCAGTGGTCGGTGTGCAGCGCGACGTTCACGTCGTACTTCGCCGCGACCACCTGGGCGAACTCCGCCAGCGCCGCGGCGCCGGTGACCATGTCCTTGACCTTCTGCCCGGACGCGAACTCGGCGCCGCCGGTGGAGAACTGGATGATCCCGTCGCTCTCCGCCTCGGCGAACCCGCGGATGGCGGCGTTCACGGTTTCCGACGAGGTCACGTTGATGGCCGGGAAGGCGTACTCGTTCGCCTTCGCCCGGTCGAGCATCTCCGCGTAGACCTCGGGGGTGGCGATGGGCATCGTTTCCTCCTCGAGACGGCTTGCCTGTACAGCCGCATCGTACGAGGTGGACCGGTCACGTGGACCGGTCCTACCTCACTCGCCACAGAACCCGCGGCCGAAAGGTGGACCGATTCAGATCAGCTCGGCCGCCAGCGCCCGGTAAGCGGGGAACGGATCGTCGCCCAGCACCTGGATGTTCACGTGGTCCGCGCCCGCGTCGAGGTGCGCCCGCAAGCCCGTGGCGATGGTCGCCGCGTCGCCGTGCAGGGCCAGTGCGTCGACCAGGCGGTCGCTGCCCTCACCCGCGAGGTCTTCGTCGGTGAAGCCGAGTTTCCGCAGGTTGGCGGTGTAGTTGGACAGCCGGAGGTAGAACTTCACCGACTGACGGCCGACCGCGCGCGCCCGCTCGGGATCGGTGTCGAAGACGACTTTCTGCTCCGGCGCCAGCAGCGGCCCGGCGCCGAGGATCTCCCGCGCCGAGCGCGTGTGCTCCGGCGTGGTCAGGTACGGGTGCGCGCCCGCTGTGCGGTCGCCGGACAGCTTGACGACCTTCGGGCCCAGCGCCGCCAGCGCGCGAGCCTCCTTCGGGACGCCGCCGGCGTCCAGCCCGTCGAGGTACTCGACCAGCGCGCCGTACGGCTTGGTGTACTGCTGCGTCGCCTCCGGGTGCCCCGCGCCGACGCCGAGGAGGAAGCGGTCCGGGTACTTGCCGTTGATCCGATGGAAGGCCTTCGCGATGCTGCCGGCGCCGTCGGACCAGATGTTGACGATGCCCGTCGCGACGACGAGGTGCTCGGTCGCGGACAGCAGCTCGTCCACGATCTTCAGGTCACCGCCCGGTGAGCCGCCGAGCCACAGCGCGCCGTAGCCGAGCTTCTCCACCCCCGCGGCGAACTCGCCGTTCGTCTGCGTCGCGGAACGCCAGATGCCGATCCTGCCCAGTTCGATTGCCATACCGCGGTCCAACGCACGCGGGCGGCGATTTCCTCCCGGATCCCACCAGGCGGACGCCCCACTTTCGGGGTTAGCAATCCGGCCAAAAGTAGGCGGAGCGGGTGGTGACGGCCCGTGCACGGCCGATTCCGCCGTGGCTGTGGCCGGATTGCTGACGATCAGCACAGTAGTTTCGAGGTATGACGAAGATCGGCACCTCAGAACTCGACGTGTACGGCCTCAACCTCGGCTGCAACGTCTTCAACTTCACCGCCGACGAGCAGGCCTCGCACACGGTGCTCGACGCCTACACCGCCGCGGGCGGGAACTTCCTCGACACCGCCGACCTGTACGGCGGGGGCGGCGGTTCCGAGCGTTTCATCGGCACCTGGCTGGCCAAGCGCGGCCGCCGCGACGACCTCGTGATCGCGACGAAGGTCGGCATGTGGGACGACCGGCCCGGCCTGTCCGCGAAGAACATCGCCGCCGCGGCGGAGGACTCCCTGCAACGCCTGCAGACCGACCACATCGACCTCTACTACGCACACCGGGACGACCCGGGCACCCCGCTCGAGGAAACCCTGACGGCGTTCGACACCCTTGTCCGCGCTGGAAAGGTGCGCTACATCGCGGCCTCGAACTACGAGCCGGCCCGCCTTGCCGAAGCACTGTCCATTTCGGACCGTGAAGGCCTCGCGCGGTACGTCGCGCTGCAGCCGCAGTACAACCTCGTGGAGCGGGATTACGAGAAGGAGCTGGGGCCGCTCGTCCAGCGTGAGGGCCTCTCGACGCTGCCCTACTTCGCGCTCGCTCTCGGCTTCCTCACCGGCAAGTACCGCTCGAAGGACGAGCCCGGCGACTCGCCCCGCGCCCCGCGCGCCCTGAAGTACCTCGACGACCGCGGCGAGCGGGTGCTGGCCACCCTCGACGAGGTCGCCGCGGCGCACAAGACGTCCGTGGCCGCGGTGTCGCTGGCGTGGCTGCGCTCCCAGCCGACGATCGCCGCGCCGATCGCGAGCGCGCGGAACACCGACCAGCTGAAAGACCTGATCGCGTCGGTCTCGCTGGAGCTGTCGACCGGCGAGATCGCCGCGCTGAGCGAGGCCTCCGCCAGCTGAGCACGCCGGCCGAGTGAACCTACCTTTCAGTAGCTTACTCAGGGTAGGTTGAGTTACGGTGCCCTCCACAGGCGGAAACGAGGCCAAGGAGGGCACCGTGGCACTGCTCAGGAACACCGGCGTCAACGGCAAGGTCGTGCTGATCACCGGGGCGGCGCGGGGCATCGGGGCGGGGCTCGCCGAGCGGCTGGCCGCGCGCGGCGCGAAGGTCGCACTGGTGGGCCTGGAGGCCGAGGAGCAGGCGAAGGTGGCCGCGAAGATCGGCCCGAGCGCGCACGCGTGGGAGGCCGACGTCACCAGCTGGGACGCTCTCGAAAGCGCAGTCACGGGCGTCGTCGAGCACTTCGGCCGGATCGACATCGTGATCGCCAACGCCGGGATCGCCACGGCCGGCTTCGTGCGGTCCGTGGACCCCGCCGCGTTCGAGAAGGTGATCGAGGTCGACCTGCTGGGCGTCTGGCGGACGTTCCGCGTCACGCTGCCGCACGTCATCGAGAGCAAGGGGTACCTGCTCGCCATCTCCTCGCTCGCCGCGATCACGCACGCGCCCGGCATGGCGAACTACTCCGCCGCGAAGGCCGGCGTCGAGGCGTTCTCCAACAGCCTCCGCGCGGAGGTCGCGCACCTGGGCGTGAAGGTCGGCGTCGCGCACCCCACGTGGATCCGCACCGACCTGGTCGAGAGCGCGGACGAGCACCCGGTGTTCGGCAAGCTCCGCTCGTCGATGCCGGGGCTGATCGGCAAGACCTACCCGCTGGACGTGGCGCTGGACGACCTCGAAGCCGGCATCCTCAAGCGCGCCAGGACGATCCACGTGCCGCGCTGGGTGGGCGGGCTCAAGCTGCTGCGCGCGTTCCTCCCGCCGATCATCGAAATCGGCTCGCGGTCCCGCGTGCCGGCCGCGGACAAAGCCGCGCTGGCCGACATCAAGGAGCGCGGCGCGTTCGAATCGGCGGTGACCGGCCACGGCGGCCGCGCCGCGACCAAGCGCTAGCTCGGGCTCGACACGGGCGGCCGCCCGGAGGATGGTTGACGCACTGACAACTACCCCCCGGGAGGCCGCCCGTGTCGCGTCGTGACCAGATCAGGATGACCGAGGACGAGGTCCGCGAGTACTTCGACGAGCAGAAGGTCATCAACGTCGCCTCGATCGGGCCGAACGGCAGGCCGCACCTGGCGCCGCTCTGGTACTACCCGCACGAGGACGGGGTCGCGACGTGGACGTATGCCACGTCGCAGAAGGCGAAGAACCTGCAACGGCTGCCCGAGGCGACCGTGCTGGTCGAGGACGGCGACTCCTACGAGAAGCTGCGCGGCATCTCCATGGAGGCCGACGTCCAGCTGGTCGAGGACACCGCCGAAGTGACCCGGATGGGGATCACGCTGATGCAGCGCTACGCCGGCGCCAAGCCGGGCGACCCGGTGCCCGACCAGCTGCGCTCGTTCATCGAAGGCCAGGCCCCGAAGCGAATCGGGCTGATCTTCCGCCCGACCAAGGTGGTCAGCTGGGACCACACGAAGCTCGGCGGTTCGTACTAGCGAGTAGGTTGTACTTCCAAGTAACTGTTACCTGAGGTAACATCATCTTCGGCAGACCCCCCAGCGCAGCGGAGGCCGAGGAGATGACCGAGCGGTTCAAGGTCGTGGTCGTGGGCACCGGGTTCTCCGGGCTCGGCCAGGCGATTCAGCTCGAAAAGGCCGGTATCCGGGACTACGTGATCCTGGAGAAGGCCGACGAGGTTGGCGGCACCTGGCGGGACAACTCGTACCCCGGGTGCGCCTGCGACGTGCAGTCGCACATGTACTCGTTCTCCTACGAGCAGAACCCGGACTGGTCCCGGTCGTTCTCGCCGCAGCCGGAGATCTTCGAGTACCTGAAGGGCGTGGCGGACAAGCACCGGCTGCGTGAGAAGACCCGGTTCGGCATCGAGATCACCGGCGCGCACTGGGACGACCGCGAGCGCCGCTGGACCGTGAACACCAAGGGCGGCGCGGAGTTCTCCGCCCAGTTCCTGGTCTCCGGCGTCGGCGGCCTGCACATCCCGCAGGTCCCGAAGCTGCCCGGCATCGAGGCGTTCAAGGGCCAGTCCTGGCACTCCGCGCAGTGGAACCACGAGTTCGACCTGGCCGGCAAGAAGGTCGCCGTCGTCGGCACCGGCGCCAGCGCCATCCAGTTCGTGCCGCGGATAGCACCGGCCGTCGGCGAGCTGACGCTGTTCCAGCGCACCCCGCCGTGGATCATGCCGAAGCCCGACCACCAGATGTCCGGCTGGGCGAAGACGCTCTTCAAGCGGGTCCCGGGCGCCCAGCAGCTGTACCGCGCCCTGCTCTACTGGGGCCGCGAGGCGCAGGGCCTCGGTTTCAACGGCCACCCGGTGATCATGAAAGCCGGCGAGCAGCTCGCGAAACGGCACATGGCCAAGGCGATCAAGGACCGGGCGCTGCGGCGCAAGGTGACGCCGGACTACACCATGGGCTGCAAGCGTGTGCTCCTGTCCAACGACTACTACCCGGCGCTGGCCCGCGACAACGTCGAGGTGAACACCGACGGGGTGCGGGAAGTCAAGGCGCACAGCGTGGTCGACGGCGCCGGCGTCGACCACGAGGTCGACGCGATCATCTACGGCACCGGCTTCCACGTCACGGATGCCTTGGAGTACCTGGACATCACCGGCTCCGAGGGCCGCAGCCTGGCGAAGTCCTGGGCCACGGAAGGGATCCAGACGCACAAGGGCATCACCGTCGCCGGCTTCCCGAACCTGTTCTTCCTGCTGGGCCCGAACACCGCGCTGGGGCACAACTCCGTGGTGTTCATGATCGAGTCGCAGTCGCGGTACGTGGTCGACGCGATCAAGCTGGCGGACTCCCACGGCGCCGCGGCGCTCGACGTGCGGCCGTCCGTGCAGGAGAAGTTCCAGGCCGAGATCCAGGACAAGCTGGTCAAGGGCGTCTGGACCCGGGGCGGCTGCAAGAGCTGGTACCTCGACGCGAAGGGCGTGAACCGGACCATCTGGCCCGGCTCCACCTGGTCGTACTGGCTGGAGACCCGCCGCGTCGACCCCAGCGACTACGAGCTGAGCGGGCGGGCGTCATGAGCGCGGAGCCGATCAACCACGAGCAGATCGTGCTGCACGCCCGCGACGTCGAGTTCGACTGGGCCGCGCTGCCGATGCACTGGGTCCCCGGCGAACCGCAGGCCACGCACACCGTCAACGTCCTGCACATCGCGCTGCCCGAGGGCGAGCGCTGGTTCGTCGAGGTGTTCAAGCAGGCCGTGCCGCTGATCCGCGACGAGCGGCTCAAGGAGGACGTGCTCGGCTTCATCGGCCAGGAGGCCATGCACGCCGAGGCCCACGACGGCGCCGCGGCGCACCTCGAGACCGCGGGACTGCACGTCCGGCCGTACATCGCGCAGATGGAGTGGCTGTTCCGCAAGCTGCTGGGCGACCACGATCCGCGCGGGCGGACCCGGCGGGCCGGCCAGTCGGAAGAGGAGTGGCTGATCGAGCGGCTCGGGCTGATCGCGGCGATCGAGCACTACACGGCGTTCCTCGGCCAGTGGGTGCTCGACGCGAAGGCGCTCGACGAAGCGGGCGCCGACCCGACGATGCTCGACCTGCTGCGCTGGCACGGCGCGGAGGAGGTCGAGCACCGTTCCGTGGCGTACGACCTGTTCTGCCACCTCGACGGCCGTTACTCGCGACGGGTGCGGAGCATGGCCGTGGTGACGCCCGCGTTGTTCTGGGTCTTCGCGCGCGGCACGCGGTTCCTGATGGCGAACGATCCGACCCGGCCGGGAAAGGCGTCCTTCCGCGGCTACCTGGGCGCGGCGAAGAAGGGGCTCCTGCCGGGCCCGCGGGACCTGCTGCGGGAGATCCGGCCGTACTTCCGGAAGTCCTACCACCCCACCGAAACCGGCAACACCGACCAAGCTGTCGCGTACCTCGCCGGCTCGCCCGCGGCCCAGGCGGCCGACGCACCGAAGTGAACACGCCCGACTTCCCGGCGAGGCTCGACGGCAGCGGGCGGCGCGACCGGCTGATGTCCACGCTGATCGGGGTGACCGCGGCCTACCGCCGGCTCGCGGACCGTTCCGGCCGCAGCCGCCCGCCCGTGCGCGAGGTGGACCGGAACCTGGAACTGCTGGTGGGGGCCGTGCGCGAAGAGGCCGACGGGGTGGTCAGCCTGCGGCTGACGCGCCCGGCCGGCGGGCCGCTGCCGGACTGGCGGCCGGGCGCGCACCTGGACCTGCTGCTGCCCTCGGGCCTGCTGCGGCAGTACTCGCTGTGCGGCGACCCCGGCGACTCGTCGTACTACCGCGTGGCGGTGCGGCGGATCGGGGCGGCGTCGGCGGAGGTGCACTCGCTGCGGCCGGGCACGAAGGTGGTGGTGCGCGGGCCGCGCAACGCGTTCCCGTTCGTTGCAGCGCCGGACTACCTGTTCGTGGCCGGCGGCATCGGGATCACGCCGATCCTGCCGATGGTGCGCCGCGCGGCCGCGAGCGGCGCCGGCTGGCGGCTCGTCTACACCGGACGGGACCGCGCGTCGATGCCGTTCCTCGACGAGCTGGCGGACCTGGACGGCGACCGCGTGTGGATCCGGCCGGACACGGAGTACGGGATCCCCGCGTCGGGCGCGGAACTGCTGGAGGGCGTGCCGGACGGCGCCTCGGTGTACTGCTGCGGGCCGGTGCCGATGATCACCGGCGTGCGCGTGGACCTGGCGCTCACGGGCGCCGCGGCGGTGTACTTCGAGCGGTTCTCGACGCCGCCGATCGTCGGCGGGCAGCCGTACCGGGTGCGGCTGCGGCGCACCGGCGTGACGCTGGACGTGCCCGCGGACCGCTCGACCCTGGACGTGGTCCGCGAGCTGCTGCCGGACGTGCCGTACTCGTGCCGTCAGGGCTTCTGCGGCACCTGCGCGGTGCCCACCCCGGACGGCGGATCGGTGCGGATCTGCGTGGACCGCGGACCCGCCGTCCTGGAGTTGTGATCTTGGGAACAGCGGCGATCTCGGGACAGCTAGGCCTGCGGCACCCAGGCCCCGAGCACGGGCTTGAACTCGCGCACCGTGCGCTCGGCGACCACGCCTTCGAGGTAGTACGGGTCGGCGTTGATCAATTCGGTGAGCGCGGCCTCGTCCTCGGCCTGCCAGAGCGTGAGGCCGCCGGTGCCGTCGCCGAGCGGGCCCGCGACGGCGACCCGGCCCTCGGCGGCGTGGCCGGACAGGTACTCGCGGTGACGGGGCCGGACGTCGGCCAGCTTCTCCTGTACGTAACGGATTTCGACGAGGTACCAGGCCATGTGGATCTCCCGGGTTGGCGCGACGGTGACAGTTCCGACGCTACCTGTCACGACCGTGGCGGTCCGAGCATCCGATCGGTGGCGGGTGGGGGCCAACCCGATACGCTAGGCGTGCGTCGGTGGCTGTGTGAACGCTGTGAATCTCGTGACCAGGCCGCGGACGCGGCACACCGTGCCCGATCCCGCCCGGGACCACCGGCACGGATTCACCGGGGTCGAGGACAGGCAGGGGTTCATGCTGGAGGGCAACGCGGAACGCAGCGTCGAGGCGACCCTCGGCCACCTGCGGACCATCGACGGACCGGTAGCGGCGCAGCCGCCTGCCGCGCCACTGAACCTCGAGGACCTGTACCGCCAGCACCGGATGCGGCTGGTCCGGCTGGCGATCCTGCTGGTCGACGAGCCGGCCACGGCCGAGGACGTCGTGCAGGAGGCCTTCACCGGGCTGCACCGCAACTGGGGACGGCTGCGCGACGCGGCCGCGGCCGTCGGCTACCTGCGCACCGCCGTGGTCAACGGGTCGCGCAGCGTGCTGCGCCGGCGCAAGACGGCGCGCGAGTACGTGCCGCCGCACGCGGTGAACGCGCGGTCCGCGGAGAGCCTCGCGATGCTGTCCAGCGAGCACCAGGCCGTGGTCAGCGCGCTTTCGAAGCTGCCGCCGCGCCAGCGTGAGGTGCTGGTGCTGCGCTACTACGGCGGGCTGAGCGAGGCCGAGATCTCCGAGGCCGCCGGCATCTCCAAGGGCACGGTCAAATCGACCGCCAGCCGGGCCCTGGAGGCACTGCAGAAGGCCATGCAGACCCAGAAGTGACCCGGGTGGACCAATCCCATCACTGAGTAGCGTGCCCACGCTTGGTCCAGACCAATATATGCTGGACGACGTGAAGCACGCCGCAGACTTCGTCATCACGGGTGGCCGGGTCGCCGCCCCGGACCGCGTACTCGACGACGGCTGGCTGTCCGTCGCCGACGGGCGGATCGCCGCAGTGGGCACGGGCACGCCTCCGGGCGGCCCCGATCTCCAGCGCATCGACGTGGGCGGGGCGCTGGTCGTCCCCGGGTTCATCGACACGCACTGCCACGGTGGTGGCGGTGGCTCGTTCTCCACGCTGGACCCGGACGAGATGCTCACCGCGGTGCGCGCGCACCGGCGGCACGGCACCACGACCACGCTGGCCAGCCTGGTGTCCGACCCCGTCGACCTGCTGACGGAGCAGATCGCGGCCCTGCGTGAGCTGGTGCAGGACGGCGAGCTGGCCGGCATCCACCTGGAGGGGCCGTTCATCTCGCGCGCCCGCTGCGGCGCCCACGACCCGAACACGCTGCTCGAACCGGACACCGGCACGGTGGAGAAGCTGCTGCGCGCCGGCCATGGCGCGATCCGGATGGTCACGCTCGCGCCGGAGCTGAACGGCGGCGTCAAGGCCGTCCGGCAGCTCGCGGAGTCGGGTGTGACCGCGGCGATCGGGCACACCGACGGTGTCGCCGACCAGCTGGTCCCGGCCATCGACGCGGGCGCCACCGTGGCCACGCACCTGTTCAACGGCATGCGCCCGCTGCACCACCGCGAGCCGGGCCCGGTGGGCGTGCTGCTGGACGACGAGCGCGTCACGGTCGAGCTGATCTGCGACCTCGTCCACCTGCACCCGACCGTGGTGCGGCTGGCCGCGTCGCACGCCGGCCGCGGCCGCACGGTGCTCATCACCGACGCCATGTCGGCCACCGACGCCGCCGACGGCCGCTACACGCTGGGCCGCCTGGAGGTCGACGTCCACGACGGCGTCGCCACCCTCGCCGACAACGGCTCGCTGGCCGGCAGCACCTTGACGATGGACAACGCCTTCCGCAACCTGGTGAAGGGTGCGAAACTCGGTGTCCTCGACGCCGTCCGGGCGACCTCCGGACGTCCCGCCGAGCTGTTGGGCGTCGCGGACCGGACGGGCTCGCTGCGCCCCGGCCTGACGGCCGACGTGGTCGTCCTGGACGACGACCTGCGCCCGGTGAAGGTGCTCCGCCGGGGCGAATGGGTCGCCGAGGTCGGCCGGGCTACCTTGAGCACGTAACGATCCAGCCACGACACGGGGGAAGACGATCGGGATGACCGAGCCGAAGGACCCGGAGCGACTACTGGCCGACGCGTTGCGCGCGCAAGCCGTCTTCGCCCCGCACACCTCGCCCGGTCCGCCCAGCGTCCCCCGCGAGGACGCCGAGGGTGACGGAGCCGGGACTTCCGGTGGTGCTGGCGGTACCGGTGGCATTTCCGGTGGTACCGGCGCTTTCGGTGGCACGGGTGGCACTGGCGGCGGGACCGGCGCCGATAGCGGCACTGGCACTGGCGGCTCGACTGGCAGCGGCGGCGTGACCGGCCCGGGCGGCGGTGCGAGCAGCACAGGCACCGGCCCGACGGCGGAACTGCCGCCCCGCTACGGCCTGCTCTCCGGCGCCAGCGCGGACTCACTGGAACGCGAACGCGCCGCACTGGACTGGGCCGACGGCACGACGGACTCCGGCACCGCCGCAGCCGGCCAGGGCTCCGGCCCGTTCGCCGGCGGCTACGCAGGCGCGAGCGGCGGCTACCCGGCCGCCAATGGTGGTCAGGCGGGCGCCGCGGGCTATGCGCCCGGCGGCAGCGGCCACGCAGGCGGTGGCGGTTACGCAGCTGGCAGCGGCGGCCACGCAGGCGCCGGCGGTTATGCAGCCGGCGGCAGCGGCCAATCGGGCGCTGGCGGTTATGCGGCCGGCGGCGGTCAGGCAGGCGCTGGCGGCTACGCGGCCGGTAGCGGCTATGCAGCCGGCAACGGCGGCCACGCAGGCGCCGGCGGTTACCCGACAGGCAGCGGCTATGCGGCCGGTGGTGGCCACGCGAGCGGCGGTCACCCCGCAGCGGCCGCGAACGCCCAGTTCGCCCCGCCCCAGTCGCCCGACGCCGCGACGGTCCGCCAAACCCCAGCGTCGACGAGCACCCCGCTGCCGGTCCACTGGGTTCTCCTGCTCGCCCTGCTCCTCGGCCTGGCCGCGGGTTCGGTGATCGGGCTCCTCACGCTGGTCTGACCCCAGCCGTCACGCCCTGTCCAGACATCCCGGCCCCGGCCCAAGACGCCCGGGCCAGTCGCCACACCGCTGCCCGCCCCGGCCGGATCCCTCCGCCGCGGCGCGGCCGGGCCCGACCGTCACACCCTTACCCGGAACGCCGGATGTCCCGCGCGCCCGGGACATCCGGCCCGGCCGGGCACGTCCCCATCCGGAACGCCCAGCCCCCGCCCGGCGCGTCCACTGCTCAACCGCCGCACCCCCGTCCCGAACGCCCGATTCCACCCGCTCGGCGCATCCAGGGCTCAGCCGCCACACCCCCGTCCCGAACGCCCGATTCCACCCGCTCAGCGCGTCCAGGAACTCAGCCGCCCCAGCCCCGTCCGGAACACCCGATTCCACCCGCGCGAGGGGTCCAAGGCCCAACCGCCAAACCCTGCCCGGAACGCCCGATTTCCCCCGCGCGAGGCGCCCGGGACCTCGCCGCCGGGCCCGCGGTCCAGTCGCCATGTGACCTGCGGTTCCTTGCCCGGTGAAGGCACACAGCGTCACCCTGTACCGTTTTCGGTGTGATTCTCGCCCAGAGCACAGTGACAACCATGTCCCTCCTGCCGTCGTGGCTGGACCCGCAGCACCTGCTGACCGGGCTCACCGCGCCGGTCATCGCCGTGCTCTGCCTGATCATCTTCATCGAGAGCAGCATTTTCCCGGTTCTGCCGGGCGATTCGCTGCTGTTCACCGCCGGGCTGTTCATCGCGAACGACACCCTGCAGGCGCCGCTGTGGCTGGTCTGCGTGCTGGTGACGGTCGCGGCGCTGCTCGGCAACGTCTGCGGCTACTACCTCGGCTACTTCGTCGGCCCGAAGCTGTTCAACCGGCCGGATTCGAAGTTCTTCAAGAAGGAGTACGTCGACAAGACACACGCCTTCCTCGACCACCACGGGCCCAAGGCCGTCGTGCTGGCGCGGTTCGTGCCGTTCGTCCGGACGTTCATCACCTGGATCGCCGGCGTCGGCCGCATGGACCCGAAGCGCTACTTCACGTACACGGTGCTGGGCGGCATCCTGTGGGCGGCCGGCATCACGGTGCTGGGCTCGCTGCTGGGCAACATCGGCTTCATCCGCGACAACGTCGACGCCATCTTCGTGGTGATCGTGCTCGTGTCGGTCGTCCCGATCGGCCTGGAGTACCTCAAGAGCCGCCGCGAGAAGAAGGCGCGCGGGGACGCGGCAGCCGAGACCCCGGCCGAGGTCACGCAGCGGATCCCGCGCGTGCGCGACTGACGCGAACTGACACAAGGCGAATTCGCCGAAACGGCGCCGGCTCCCCTCGGGGGACCGGCGCCGTTCGCCGTTTCAGTCCGTCATCGAGAACATCGAGCCCGGGTTGAACAGGTTCCCCGGGTCCAGCGCCTGCTTGATCTGCCGGTGCACCCGCAGGCCGACCGGGCCGATCTCGCGCACGAGCCAGTCGCGCTTGATCTTGCCGACGCCGTGCTCGCCGGTGACGGTGCCGCCCAGCGCGAGGCCGATCTCCAGGATCTCGTCGAACGCCTGCTGGGCGCGCGCGAACTCGTCCTCGGAGTCGGGTGAGTAGACGATCGTGGGATGCATGTTGCCGTCACCCGCGTGCCCGACGACGGCGATCTTCAGGCCCACCTTCTCGCTGACCTGCTCGCAACCGTGGATCAGCTCCGCGATGCGCGTGCGCGGCACGCAGACGTCGTCGGTCAGCCAGGTCCCGTACGTCTCCAGCGCGGTGAGCACCACCCGTCGCGCCTGCAGCAGCATCTTGCCCTCTTCGAGGTCCTCGGTGGCGTACGCGAGATCGGCGCCGCAGTCGGTGCAGATCTGCTCCAGCGCGGCGAGTTCGCGTCGGGCGGCCTCGCCACCGGCGTCGGACTGGGCGAGCAGCAGGGCGCGGCAATCGGAGCCGGCGCCGAGGTCGGTCTTCAGGTAGGTCTCCGACGCCTTGATCGACGCCGCGTCCATGATCTCCAGCAGCGACGGCACAAGCCCCTCCCGCACCACGCGCGCGACGGCCTCACCCGCCGCCTCGGTGGTGCTGAACCCAGCCACGAACGTCGCGGGCGCCTGCGGCAACGGCTTCAGCGCGACAGTCGCCTGCGTGATCACGCCGAGCGTGCCCTCACTGCCGACGAACAGCTTCGTCAGGTCGTATCCCGCCACGCCCTTCACCGTGCGGCGCCCGGTCTTGAGCAGCGAACCGTCGGCCAGCACGACTTCCAGCCCGAGCACGGAGTCGGTGGTGACGCCGTATTTGACGCAGCACAGCCCGCCGGCGTTGGTGGAGAGGTTGCCGCCGATGGTGCACCAGTCGTAGCTCGACGGGTCCGGCGGATAGAACAGGCCGTGCTTCTCGACGGCGTTGCGGAAGTCCAGGTTGACCACGCCGGGCTGCACCACGGCGAGCCGGTTGCCCGCGTCGACCTCGACGATCTCGTTGAGCTTGGTCAGCACGAGCACCACACAGCCGTCGATCGCGTTGGCCGCGCCGGAAAGCCCGCTGCCCGCGCCGCGCGGCACGATCGGGACCTCCGCCTCGGCGCACGCCTTGACCACGGCCTGCACCCCCGCGGTGTCGACGGGCAGCACCACCGCCAGCGGCTTCCCGACGGGGGCCAGCGGCATCATGTCGCGCGAGTAGCTGTCGGTGACGTCGGCGTCGGTGAGCACGGCGTCCTTGCCGAGCTCGTCACGAAGTCGCTGGACCAGGGCCTCATAACTCATGCCGACATCGTAAGCGATGAGATCTCCGCAGTGCGGAATTTTTCTTCCGATTAAGCATGATGGCCGCGTGACTGCCGCCCATGATCATCGCCGCGGTCGGCAGTCACCCGAGGCGATGGGCCTGGGCACACTCGCCTACGCGGGACTTGGTGCGGGAAACCAGGTCGCGCCGACCTGGCTCCAGCAACCAAAACTCGCCGACGGTGTCGGTCCTGATCGGACTGATTGGCGCGAGGCCCGCCCCTCTCATCGATCGACCCGGCAGCCGCTGGAGCTGCTCGACGCCGAGCAACTCCAGCGGCCGGACACGTTGCCCGCGCGGGCAACTGGCCGGTTGACCACGCGAGCAGCCGGTCACACGGGCAGCGGCGCCTCCTTGCTGCTGCTGTTGCGACGGCGGCCGCGGGTGAGCAGGAAGTAGGCCTGCACCGCGGTGTAGACGAGGATCGCGGCGCCCGCCCACGCGGTGACGTGCAGCCCCGAGACAAAGGCCTCGCGGGCCGACGTCACAAGGGCCTCCGCAGCCGGGGCCGGCAGGGAGCCCGCCGCGGCCACGGCGCCGCCCAGGGTGTCGTGGGCCGCCGCGACGGCGGTGTCCATGGCGGCGTCGTGTGGTGCCGCGTTCAAGGAGCCGGCCAGGCCGGACTGGTAAACGGCCGTCGCCAGGCTGCCGAGCAGCGCGGTGCCGAGGGCGCCGCCCAGCTCGTAGCCGGTTTCGGAGATGGCCGAGGCCGCGCCGGCGCGATCGACCGGGGCCGCGGAGATCACCAGGTCGTTGGTGAGCGTCTCGGACAACGCCACACCGCCGCCCACCAGCACAAACGCGACGACTACCGCGGCGAGGCCCGCCGTGGTGCCGATGGCCGTGAGCATCAGGAAGCCGGCCGCGCCGAGCAGCAGGCCCACGCTGACCAGCACCGGCACGCGGACCCGACGAGCCAGCCGGACCGCGAGCAGCGCCCCGGCGATTCCCGCGACAGTGGCGGGCAGCATCCACAGCGCCGCCGTGATCGGGGACAGCCCCAGCACCAGCTGCAGGTACTGCGGCACCAGGAACAACAGCCCCACCAACGCGAACACGCCGAGCAGGTTGGTCACCACCGAGGCGGTGAACATCCGGTTCGAGAACAGCGCCAGGTCCAGCATCGGCCGCTCCAGCCTGCGCTGGCGACGGACGAACAGCACCCCGAGCCCCAGCCCCACCACGATCGCCACCGCCGCGGACCAGGTGAAGCCCGACGTGGCCGCGATCTTGACGCCGTACACCACCGGCAGCATCGCGCCCAGCGAGAGCAGCGCGGACAAGAAGTCGAACCGGCCCGGGTTCGGGTCGCGGTGCTCCGGCAGCAGCAGCGGCCCGGCGACCAGCAGCACCAGCATCACCGGCACGTTGATCAGGAAGACCGAGCCCCACCAGAAGTGCTCGAGCAGCCAGCCGCCGACCACCGGCCCCACGGCCATGCCGCCGGAGAACGCCGCGCTCCACACACCCACAGCGGTGCGGCGGCGCCGGTCGTCGGTGAAGATGCTGCGGATCAGCGACAACGTGGACGGCATCAGAGTCGCGCCGCCGACGCCCAGCAGCGCGCGAGCCAGGATCAGCATCATCGACGACGTCGCGAACGCCGCCAGCACCGACGCCAGCCCGAACGCCACCGCACCCGCCAGCAGCAGCCGCCGCCTGCCGATGCGGTCGCCCAGCGTGCCCATGAACACCAGCAGCCCGGCCAGCACGAACGAGTAGACGTCGACGATCCACAGCTGTTCCGCGCCCGTCGGCCCGAGGTCCTCGCTCAGGTACGGCAGGGCGAACCCCAGCACCGTCGCGTCCACGCTGATCAGCAATACCGGCAGCACCAATACCGCCAGTGCCCACCACTGCCCGCGCCTCTCCATGGCGCACTCTTCCCTTCTTGCACCGTCTGGACGGTACAGTTTCGCTCCTGATGTAGAAGATAAACCGTCCGGACGGTACAGTCAAGGTGTGCCCAAGCCCTCCGCCCGTGAACGCATCCTCGACTCCTACGAGGTCATCCTGATCGAGCGCGGGCCGGTGGAGATCACGCTCGACGCGGTCGCGGCGCGCGCCGGGGTGTCCAAGGGCGGCCTGCTCTACCACTTCGGCTCGAAGGACGCCCTGCGCGACGGCCTGCTCGACCGCCTGGTCCAGCTCAACACGGAGGACATCGAGCTCGCGCGCGCCGCCCCGGAGGGCGTGGTCCGCTACTACCTGCGCACGGCGATCACCGACGTGACCCGCAACCTGCCGCTCCACCGCACGACGATGGCGACCATCCGGCTGGTGCTCAACGACCCCACCGCCGCCGAGGTCTCGCAGCGCTGCATGAACGACATCCGCGAGCTGCTGCTGGACAACGCCGAGGACCGGCTGGCCGCCGAGCTGGTGATGCTGGTCAGCGAGGGCCTCTACATGCGCGCGGCACTCGGCGAAGAGGACAGCGGCAGCCTGCTCGACCGGATCGACGACATCGCCGGGCGGCTGGAGCAGCCGTGAACCGGGTGCGGCGGATGCCCGCGGCCGGCGCGGGCGGCGCGGTTTTCGCGGGATCAGCTGGGACTGCCGGACCAGCCTGATCAGCTGGGCCGGCTGGGCACGACAGGTTAGTCGCGCACAGCGGAACGGCCAGGTCCAGCGGGATAGGCGGGTCCAGCCAGGTCAGTCAACGGTGACGACCGGGCCGGCAGAGCAGCCAGATCCGGTGAGCCAGCCGGGTGTGGCCAGGTCAGCCAGGCCCGACGAAGTAGCCAGGCCCGACGGGTGAGCCGGGCCCAGCGGAGCAGCCAGACCCAACGGGCCAGCCGGTTTGGCCAGGCCCGGCAGGTTAGCCAGGCCCGACGGGTGAGTCGGGCCCAGCGGAGCAACCAGACCCGACGGGCCAGCCGGGTTTGGCCAGGTCAATAGCGTCAGCCGGGTCTGGCGGAGCAGCCGGGCTCCGTGGCCGACCGCATCGGCCGGGGATGCCGGTTCAACCGCGCAAGCAGGTCCGCCGCGCCAGCCAGGCCGACCGCGTTAGCCGGGTCGGCAACGCCAGCCAGGCCGGCATCGTCAACCGGACCGCGGGCAGGTCGACAGCCGCCTCGACCGGGCCCAATGAGCCACGGGCCCAGCGAGTCACGGGCCTAGCGAGTCACGGGCCTAGCGAGTCACGGGCCTAGCGAGTCATTGGCCCAATGAGTCCAGCGGCCCAGCGAGTCAGCGGACCATGCCGTAAACCCGGTCGATGCGCAGCGTCAGCACCAGCCGCTGGTCGGCGACCATCGCGGCGCGGTATTCGGCCCAGTTCGGGTGTTCGCCGCCGATTTTGCGGTACAGCTCGATCAGGGCCTCGACCGTCGCGTCGTCGGGGGTGGCGGCGACCGGGGACAGCTCCGCGATGCCCTCCGCGACCGCGTACGACCAGCCGTTCTCGCTGCCCACGTGGTAGCTGACGCGCGGATCGCGGCGCATGTTCTTCGTCTTCGCGCGCGTCTCGGTGATGGAGACGAGCAGGGTGCGCGCGTCGGCGTCGAAGTGGTGCGTGACAGTGGACAGCTGCGGGCGCCCGTCGCGCTTCAGGGTGGCCAGCACGCCGTTGCGCTGGGAGCCGATGAGGTCGTACAGCGCTGTGTCGTCGGTCATACCCCTAACAACCCGTGGGTCACCGTCTTGTTCCCACCGGTAACCGTCCACAGGACGAAACGGACCAACCACCACGTGGAAATCTGCTTGCATGCAACAACTAAGGTGTTGTGTGACACAACCGGGTGCTTCTCGCTTGCACAAACGTTGAATTAAGAACACCCTTGCCATAGGCAACTAGTTGCAGCCGCCAAACAACGGTTCGTTCACCCGCGAGAAAGACCCACCCATGGCACCGAACAGCTCCGCCACCAGGCCCAAGGCCGAACTGGAACTGGCCGACCAGCTCAGCAACGAGCTGGTCCGGTTCATGCGCCTGATCACCAAGGCCAAGTCCCAGGTGGCCAAGCAAGGTCCGGACGGGATCGAGAGGGCCGCGTACGCGATCCTCTTCTGCCTCATCCACGAGGGTCCGCAGCGCACCAGCAAGCTCGCCGAGTTCCTGCATTCGGAGATCTCCACGATCAGCAGGCAGTCGAGCTCGCTCGTGCAGCACGGACTGGTGGAGCGCCAGGCCGACCCCGAGGACGGCCGGGCTTGCCTGCTCGCGCCCACCACCGAGGGCCTGCGGGTCTTCGACGAAAACCGCAAGCAGCGCAACCAGTGGCTGGCCGACGTGCTCGGCGACTGGAGCCAGGAGGACCGCGAGACTCTGAACGACCTGTTCGAGCGGCTGAACACCGGTATCGAGAACAATTTTCCATCACTGTCTGACACCCCCGTGGTGTCGCAGGCCAAGGGGGCCTAAGCATTATGACGTCCACCGTCGAGAAACAACCTCGGACCCAAGGGGGAGTGCCCGGATCGCCGGGGACTCCGGGGCTGAGCCACCGCCAGATCATCACGATCCTGAGCGGCCTGATGTGCGGCATGTTCCTTGCCTCGCTCGACCAGACGATCGTGGGTACCTCGATCGTCAAGATCGCCAACGACCTGCACGGCTTCGAGCTGCAGGCCTGGGCGACCACGGCGTACCTGATCACCTCGACCATCGTCACGCCGATCTACGGCAAGCTGTCCGACATCTACGGGCGCAAGCCGTTCTACCTGACCGCGATCACGATCTTCCTCGCCGGCTCGCTGGCCTCGTCGTTCTCGACGTCGATGTACGAGCTGGCCGCGTTCCGCGCGGTGCAGGGCCTCGGCGCCGGCGGTCTGATGTCGCTGGCCATGACGATCATCGGTGACGTGGTGCCGCCGCGGGAACGCGCGCGGTACCAGGGTTACATCCTGGCCGTCTTCGGTCTGTCCACTGTGCTCGGCCCGGTGCTCGGCGGCTTCTTCGCCGGCTTCGACACGCTCGGCGGCCTCGACGGCTGGCGCTGGGTCTTCCTGATCAACGTGCCGATCGGCATCCTCGCGCTGTTCGTGGTCGCCAAGGTGCTGAACGTCCCGCACACGCCACAGAAGCACAAGATCGACTGGTGGGGCGCGCTGAGCCTGATCATCGCCGTGGTGCCGTTCCTGATCGTCGCCGAACAGGGCCAGAAATGGGGCTGGGGCGATTACAAGGCGATCCTCTGCTACGTCATCGGCGCAGTGGGCGTGATCGCGTTCATCCTGGTCGAACGGATCATGAAGGACGCCGCGCTGATCCCGCTGCGGCTGTTCAAGAACTCGACGTTCACCGTGGCGATCATCGGCGGCGTCATCGTCGGTGTCGCGATGTTCGGCGCGATCACCATGATCCCGCAGTACATGCAGGTGGTGCAGGGCTACACGCCGACCCAGTCCGGTCTGCTGATGCTGCCGCTGATGGGCGGCCTGATGATCAGCTCGATCGTGTCCGGCCGGATCACCTCGAAGACCGGTCGGTACAAGATCTTCCCGATCGTCGGCACCCTGCTGATCGCGATCGGCGCGCTGTTCTTCGCGCAGGTCAAGTACGACTCGCCGGTCTGGCACCCGCTCGTCGCCGCGGCCATCATCGGCCTCGGCCTCGGCCAGTGCATGCAGACGCTGGTGATCGCGGTGCAGAACGCCGGGCCGCGCAGCGACATGGGCGCGTCCACCGCTTCGGCGACGTTCTTCCGCCAGATCGGTGGCACCGCGGGTGTCGCGGTGTTCCTGACGATCCTGTTCAACGTCCTGCCGGGCAACATCACCAAGGCGTTCGGCGGCAACCCGCCGGCCGGCGCCGGCGCCAAGCTGGCCGACATCCAGAGCAACACCAGCATCATCGAGACGCTGCCGCCGGCGCTCAAGACGCCGATCCTGATCGGCTTCACCGAGTCGATCACCACGGTGTTCTACGTCGCCGGCGGGGTGGCGCTGCTGGCCACGATCGTCCTCCTGTTCCTGAAGGAGATCCCGCTGGCCGGCATGTCCGCGGCCTCGACCATCGAGGGTGGCGAAGCGCTGCTCGACGCGGACGACGCGCCGACCGAGATCGTCGAGCCGGTGGCCAAGCCGGGCTCCCTGTTCGAAGAAGCCCCGCGTGAGCCGGTACTGGTCGGCGCGGGCGGAAGGCACTCGTTGAACGGAAACGGTCACGGCGACCCGGAAGCGATCTCAGGCTCCCTGCCCATGCCGATCAGCAACTCGGTGGCGGGCGCGGGCGTCGACGTCCCGACCGGCAACGGCGGGGTGCCGGTGACCGGCCACGTGCGGCGGCAGGACGGCAGCCACGTCAGCGGCGCCGCGCTCACCCTGATCGACCAGCAGGGCCGTCAGGTGGCGCGGGCGACCGGCAACGGCGACGGCAGCTACACCGTGCCGACGCAGGGCCCTGGCACGTACGTGCTGATCGTGGCGGCCCCCGGGCACCAGCCGCAGGCCTCCAGCGTGGTGGTCGGCGGCGGCCCGGCGAAGCTGGACGTGACGCTCACCGGCTCGGGCGAGCTGACCGGTGTGGTGCGGTCCGTCGGGCTCGGCAACCCGCTGGTCAACGCGACGGTGACGCTCACCGACTCGCGCGGCGAGGTCAACGGCGCGTTCATCACCGCCGACGACGGCGTCTACACCTTCAACGGGGTCGGCGCCGGGCAGTACACGCTGGTCGCGAGCGGCCCGCACTACCGCCCCGTCGCGGTCACGCTGACCGTGCCGGACAGCGGCGTGCTGCGGCACGACGTCGAGCTGGCCGGTGCCGTGCTGCTGCAGGGCACCGCGCGCACCGAGGGCGAGCGGATCGTGCCGGACGCGCGGATCACGGTGCTGGACACGAACGGCAATGTCGCGGCCGTGGCCCGCACGGACGGTGAGGGCCGGTACGTGGTGAGCGACCTGCCGACCGGCTCCTACACGGTGGTGGCGAGCGGCTACCCGCCGGCCACCAGCCAGGTGTCGCTGAGTGACGGCGAGGCCGAGCACGACGTTCGCCTGAGCTACGACCAGGCATTCGACGAGCTGGTCGAGCGGTCATGAGTGGCGGCCTGCGCGCGCAGCTCCGCGCGAACGGAGGCTGGCCGGTCGAGAACGCCGTGCTGACGGTGACGGACCTCAACGGCCGCCAGGTGGCGCGGCAGGTCACGGACGCGAAGGGGGCGGTGGCGACCGAGCCGCTGCCCCCGGGCGTCTACACCGCCGTGATCACCGCGCCGGGCTACAACCCGATGGCGCGCACGGTGCAGATCGGCTCCGACGGCGCCGGCCTGCTGGGCGACATCTCCCTCGCGCCGGTCGCGGAGGCTGTGGAGCTGCCGCCGGCGGGCCCGTGGACGATCGACCCGGTCCACTCGTCGGTGGTCGCGACCGCGCGGCACATGGGCATCGCCAGCATCAAGGTGCGGTTCCCGGACGTCGGCGGGCGGATCGAGATCGCCCGCCCGATCGAACGGTCGACGGTGCAGGCCGAGATCAAGGCCGGCAGCATCGAAACGGGCATCAAGATGCGCGACGACCACCTGCGCTCGGCGGAGTTCCTCGACGTCGACGTGCACCCGGTCATCGGTTTCCAGAGCACCGGCCTCTCTCAGCGCGGCACGGACACCTGGACCCTCGCGGGCGAGCTGACCCTGCACGGTGAGCGTCGCCCGGTCGAGCTGGCGCTGCGCTACAACGGGCACGGCCCCGACCCGTGGGGCGGCGTCCGCGCCGCCTTCCACGCCGAAACCCAGCTGCACCGCAACGACTTCTCGATCAACTACAGCGCGATGGTCCGCGCGGGCGTCGCCGCGATCGGCACCACGGTCAAGGTGGAGCTCGACATCGAAGCTGTGCAGGGAGAGTCGCTGCCGCAGTTCTGAGGTCTCACCGCTGCCAACGAGAAGGCCGCCCGTGACGGGAACTGTCACGGGCGGCTTTTTCGTTTCATCACGAAACGTTGGCGCGAAAGGAACTTCTCCCCGCGCACCGCGAAAACCCGCCGTGAACGACCCGTTCACAGCAGGAATACCCAAAGTGACCGAAAGGCACGATCCGATGGTTCGGTATAACCCGGCTCCCCGGCCACGTAGGCTCGACGCGTGAAGGTCGAAAGCATCGAGGCCGCGGGCGTGGGCGTGAGCTGGCTGGACACAGCCGGTCCGGTCCTCGTCTGGGTCATCGTGCTGGGCTTCGTGTTCGCGGAGTGCGCGTTGATCGTCGGGTTGTTCCTGCCGGGCGATTCGCTGCTGTTCGCGGCTGGGGTGGTGCTCGCGCAGCACGGGTCGGACGCCAATGCGTGGTTGCTGTCGGGGGCGGCGCTCATCGTGGCGGTGCTGGGGAACCAGGTGGGCTACTACATCGGGCGCAGTACCGGCACGCGGCTGATCGCGCGTCGCGGCGGGAAGGTGCTGAACCGGCACAACCTCGACCGGGCGCAGGCGTTCCTGGACCGCAAGGGGTTCTTCGCGATCGTCGCCGCGCGGTGGATCCCGTGGATCCGGACGCTGGCGCCGCTGGTCGCCGGGGCCGCGCGGATGGACCCGCGCCGCTTCATGCTCGCCACCGCCACCGGCGGGCTGCTCTGGGTGCCGACGCTCGTGCTGCTCGGCTACTACGGCGCCGGCCTGCTCGACTCGCTGCCGTGGCTCAAGACGGCCGCGCTGTGGGCGAGCGTCGCGTTCTTCGTGCTCGGCACCGGCTACGGCGTGTACCGCTACCGCCTGGAGATGCGCCGCCCGGTCGACGAGCCGGACGACACCAACGCGCCCGCCTGAGCCCGAGCCTCAAAGACTCGTGAGTGGCGATGACGGTTAGAACCGTCATAAACACTCACAAGTCTGTGGTGCGGCACTAGATCTCCGGTTCCGACCAGATCTCGAGCTGGATCCCGTCCGGGTCGCGGAACACGACCACCGACGAGCCCTCGAACGTGCGTGAAGCGGTCGACGGCAGATACGACACGCCGAACTCGGCGAGCCGCGCCTCCCAGTCACCCAGCTCGGCCTTGGACGACACTGAGAACGCGACGTGGTCGAGGCCGGTGCGACGCTCGTCGAACTCGCGGCGACCGGTGTCCGGGTGCTGCACGAGGACAACGGAGAAGCCGTCACCCGCCGATCTCAGCACCACCTTGTGGATCCCCGTGTCCGGATCCTCGCGGCGGTGGCTCTCCTCCAGGTCGAGCACACGCGCGTACCACGGGACGCTTCGGTCCACATCGGTCACGGTGAGCGCCAGATGGTGCACAGACGTGAGCTTGGGCATGACTTTAACGGCCGTCCTTTCCGACCCCCCATAACGCACCCGGTGCGATTTCCAGTGCGGGTTTCACCCGCCGCCGGGCGTCACCCACCCCGTGAACCGCCGGCTCCGCCAGAGTGACACAGCCGCCCCACGACGATGGGAGGATTCACCGACTTCCGCCACGAATTGTGATCTCCTCGTCGCCGGGCGTCCCACAAGCCGGGATGACACCGGTCCGAGACCCGCCCGACACGAGAAGGTGCTTCAGCGTCCTCCGCCGACTTCGAGCACCGCGCCCGCCGTGAACGAAGCCGCCGGAGACAGCAGCCACAGCACGGCTTCCGCGATCTCGTCCGGCTCGCCGGGACGGCCCATCGGGATGCCAGGAGCCAGGCGCTGCAGCCGGTCCGGCATTCCCGCGGCCGCGTGCAGGCCGGTGGCGACGAGGCCCGGCGCGACGGCGTTCACGCGCACTCCCTCCGCGGCGACCTCCTGCGCCAGGCCGAAGGTGAGCGTGTCGACCGCCGCCTTCGACGCCGCGTAATGCACCCACTCGCCGGCCGAGCCCGTGCGCGCCGCGGTCGAGGAGATGTTCACGATGGCGCCGCCGGGCCCGCCGTACTTCGTCGACAGCCGCCGCACCGCCTCGCGGCAGCACAGGAACACCCCGCCGACGTTGACCTCCAGCACCCGCCGCACGGTGTCCGCGGACTGCTCGTCCAGCCGTCCCGGCGTGTTGCCCGTGACCGCGGCGTTGTTGACCACCCCGGCCAGCGAGCCCACCTCGCCGGCGACGCCGAACAGCTTGCGGACCTGCCGCTCGTCGGCCACGTCCGCGCGCACGGACAGCGCTTTCCGGCCCAGCTCGCGCACGCGGTGCACGACGCGCTCGGCCGGCTCGGAGTCGCCGGAGTAGTTGACCACCACGTCGTAGCCGCGCCGGGCGGCCAGCTCGCACACCGACGCACCGATCCCCCGGCTACCGCCGGTGACGACAAGAACGCTCACAGGGCGAAGTTCACCAACGGGAGGTTCTCCAGCACGAGGTCGGCGCGGTCGCGGGTGCTCGAGATCAGGTCGGCGTTGCGCTGGTCGGAGCCGAGCGCGCGCTGCCGCGCCTCGACCAGTGACCGGCCGTAACGGCGGTGGCGCGAAACCAGCCGCTCGATCCGCTCGGGCTCGTCCGGCGCCAGGTACCAGGCCTCGGTGAGGTGCGGGCGGACGCCGCTCCACGGGTCGTCCGGCAGCAGCAGGTAGTTGCCCTCCGTGATGACCAGCTGGACCTCCGGCGCGACGGGGACCGCGCCCGCGATCGGCTCCTCGATCTCCCGGCGGAACTCCGGCGCGTAGACGGTCTCGTTGCCGTCCGCGAGACGGCGGATCAGGTGGACGTACCCGGCGGCGTCGAAGGTGTCGGGCGCGCCCTTGCGGTCGGTGCGCCCGAGCCGCCGCAGCTCCACCTGCGCGAGGTGGAAGCCGTCCATGCCGACGACGGCCGCGCGCGAGCCCAGCGCGTTCGCGATCGCCCAGGCCAGCGTGGTCTTGCCGGACGCGGGCGCGCCGATGATGCCCAGCACGCTGCGCTGCCGCGGCTTGGCGAGCCCTTCGGCCCGCGCCAGGAGGTCCTCGAACGCCGTCATCGCACTCCCTTTCCCAACTCCCTGATCGCGGCCGTCCACGACCGCGGCCCCACGTGGCGGACGCGCTCGGCGGCCACCTCGTTCGCGTGCCGGACCCAGCCGGCCACGTCGTTTCCCAGGCCCGCCACCGCGAAGGCGAGCGCACCGTGCCAGACATCGCCTGCCCCCAGTGTGTCCCGCGCGGCGACCGCGGGGACAGCCACCGCACCTGTGTTCTCCACAATGTCTTCCCAAGTATCTTCCCGAATGCTCCAGCGCACGGGATCCGGGCCCGCCGTCGTGATCACGACGGGCACCCCGCGCTCGTGCAGGCCGGGGCCGGGGGCGCGGAAGTGCGCGGAGCACGCGGCGACGTCGACCAGCGGCAGCAGGTCGTCCAGCACCGGTTTCCAGCTGCCCGCGTCGAGGACCACCGGCACGCCCAGCTCCTTCGCGGCGCGCGCGGCCTTCAGCGCCAACGCCGGGTGATGGCCGTCGACGAGCACGGCGCCGACACCCGCGAGGTCGAGCTCGGGGACGGGGAAGTCGGCCTGCGCGGCGGCATTGCGCGAGACGACCGTTCGCTCCCCGTCGTGGTCACGGACGGCGACCGCGCTCACGGCCGGTGCCGCCGCCAGGGCGGGCACAAGATCAACGACGCGGACCCCGCACGTGGCGAGGTCCGCGCGGGCGAGTGCGGCCAACGGGTGCGCGCCGAGGACCGTCACGAGCGTCGCCTCGGCGCCGAGCGCGGCCACGGTCACCGCGGCGTTCGTCGCGGGCCCACCGGCCGCGACGTCCACCGCGAGCGACTGCACCTTCTCGCCCGGTGCCGGGAAATCGGCGACCCGCTGGACGACGTCGACGGTGCACAGGCCCGCCAGCAGCACTCTCACGTCAGGTCAGCCCGGCGTGCGTGGTGGCCGCGACCTCGGCCACCTCGCCGTTCTCGTCGAGCCGCAGCGCGCCGGTCAGCAGGCCGACGACCTGGTTCATCGTGTGTGTCTTCGGCGAGACCAGCGCGACCCGCTTGCCGAGCCGGTGCACGTGGATGCGGTCCGCGATGTCGAAGACGTGCGGCATGTTGTGGCTGATCAGCACCACGGGCAGGCCGCGGTCGCGGATGCGCCCGATCAGCTCCAGCACCTTCGCCGACTCCGCGACGCCCAGCGCGGCCGTCGGCTCGTCCATGATCACGGCCTTGGTGCCGAACGCCGCCGCCCGCGCGACGGCGACACCCTGGCGCTGCCCGCCCGAAAGCGTCTCCACGGCCTGCGTGATGGACTTGACCTGGATGCCCAGCTCGTCCAGGATCCGCTGCGCTTCGGCCCGCATGGCGGCCGTGTCGAGCTTCCGGAACAGCGCGCCGAACGGCCCGCCGCGGCGCTTTTCCCGGCCCAGGAACATGTTCGACGCGATGTCCAGCGCCGGCGCGACGGCCAGGTCCTGGTACACCGTCTCGATCCCGTAGTGCCGGGCGTCCAGCGGGGTCTTGAAGTGGACGGTCTTGCCGTCCACTTTGATCTCGCCGGCGTCGGGGACCACCGCCCCGGACAGCGCCTTGATCAGGCTGGACTTGCCGGCGCCGTTGTCGCCGACCACGGCGAGCACCTCGCCCGGGTACAGGTCGAAGTCGGCGCCGTCGATCGCCGTCACGCGGCCGTAGCGCTTCACCAGGCCGCGGGCCGACAGCGTGGTTTCCTTCTGTGGCTCAGAAATCTCGGAAGTCATGACTGCTGCTGCCTCCGTGCGATCCGGTCCACGACCACGGCGACGATCAGCAACGCGCCGGTCGCGAGGTCCTGGTAGTTGCCGTCCACGCCCATCTGCGTCAGCCCCGAGCGCAGCACCGCCACGACCAGCGCGCCGAACAGGGTGCCGAGCACCGAGCCGCGGCCGCCGAACAGGCTGGTGCCGCCCAGCACCACGGCGGTGATGGAGTCGAGGTTGCCGAGCTGGAACTGGTTCGGGTCGGCGTTCGGCGTGCGGCCGAGCGCCTGCCACGCGGCGATGCCGAAGCACACGCCCGCGACGACGTACACGGAGATCACCGTGCGGTTGACCTTGATGCCGGACAGCCGCGCCGACTCCGGCGCGTTGCCCACGGCGTAGACGTGCTTGCCCCACGCGGTTTTCGTGAGCGCGTACCAGACGATCAGGAACATGATCAGCGCGAGCGTCATGCCGTAGGTGATCGGGATGCCGCCGAAGAGGTAGCGCTTGGTGCCGAGCCACTGCAGCAGCCCGTCGGTGACCGGCACGGCCTGGCCGCCCGCGATCAGCTTCGCCACGGCGGTCAGGCCGGTGAACGTGCCGAGCGTGATGATGAAGGCGGGCAGCTTGATCCGCGTCGCGAGCGTGCCGATGAACAGGCCGACCACCACGGTCAGGATCAAGCCCACGACCAGCGCGAAGAAGCCGTTCGTGCCCGCCGCGGCCAGTTTCGCCATCACCAGCGTGGCCACGACCATCGACGACGCGTTGGACAGGTCGATGCCCGCGATCAGGATGATCAGCGTCTGGCCGAGCGCCAGTGTGCCGACGACCAGCGACTGCTGGACCACTGTGGACAGATTGTCGAGGTCGAAGAACGTGTCCGTGGCAAGGGAAAACACCACGATGGCCACGATCAACGCCAGCGCGGGGCCCACAGCCGGGGCCCGGAGGAGGAACTCGCCGAGCGACTCGCGCTCACGGTTCCCGGTCACCGTCGCGGTGGTCATTTCGTGCCTCCCCAGCAGTTCTGCAGGCCCCACGTGGTGTTCTGGCTCGGGACGCCGGGCATCGGCTTGTCGGTGATCACCGTGGACCCGGTGTTGACGAAGCCGGTCGGCTTCTTGCCGGTCTTCGCGTACTGGACCGCCGCCAGCACGCCCTGCTCGGCCATCTTCTTCGGGAACTGCATCACCGTGGCGCCGTACAGGCCGTCCTTGACGTTCTGCACGCCCTCGCAACCGCCGTCGATCGAGCCCATGACGACCTGCCCGGTCAGCCCGCGGGCCTTCAGCGCCGCGTACGCGCCGCGGCCCATCGGCTCGTTCATCGAGTACACCGAGTTGATGTCCGTGGTGCGCTGCAACAGGTTCTCCATGCCCTGCTGCGCGAGGCTCTGGTCGCCGTTGGCCGCGGTGTGGCCCTTGATCTGCGGCGACGAGTCGGTGAGCCCGATGCCCTTGAGGAACCCGCCGTGGCGCTCGGTGTCGACGGAGCTGCCCGCGGTGCCGTCGACCATCAGCAGCTTCGGGTCGGCGCCGGCGAGCGCGGCCTTCACGTACGCGCCCTGCTGCTGGCCGGCCGCGAAGTTGTCCGTCGCGAACGTGGCGTCGACGGCGTCCGCGGGCTCGGTCGCGGTGTCGAGCGCGATCACCAGGATCCCCGCGTCACGCGCGTCCTTGATCGCCTTGAGCACGCCGGTGGACGAGCTCGGGGTGATCAGGATGGTGTTCACGCCCTGCTGGGTGAGGTTCTCGATCGCGCGGACCTGGCCGTCGTTGTCACCGTCGAACTGGCCGGCGAGCGCGCTGAAGTCGGCGCCGTTCGCCCGGGCGGCGGCGCTGGCCGAGTTGCGGAGCTCCACGAAGTACGGATTGGTGTCGGTCTTGGTGACCAGGCCGATCTTGGCCTTGCCGCTGCCCGCCGTGGTCGAGTTGCCACCCCAGTGGCGCTCGACGGTGCACCCGGCCGTGCCGACCGCGACCGCGGCCACCAGGGCTAGTGCGGTGAGACTGCGCTGTCTCATGGAGATGCCCTCCGAAGGTGCGAGGTTGCCGATGGTCGGCAAGGTAGACAGACTCAAGGCCTGGCGCAAGCGTTTGCGCAAACGCTTGCGAGTGAACTTGGTGAAGGACTGACATGCCACAACCCCGCTCCTCCCGGCCGACCCAGCGAGACATCGCGGAGCTGGCCGGCGTGTCCATCACGACGGTCTCCCACGTCGTCAACGGGACCCGCGCCGTCGCGGAGGACACCAAAGCCGCGGTGCTCCGGGCGATCGAGACGACCGGGTACACCGGCGACGCGATCGCGCGATCCCTTGTCACGGGCGGCACGCGGTCGATCGGGATGGCGATCTCACTGGTCGCGAACCCGTACTTCGCGTCGTTGATGCAGGCGATCGAGCGGGAGGCGTCGGCGAACGGATACACCGTCATCCTCGCCGACACACACGACACCGCCGCGACCGAGCGTGACGTGGTCCGGGCGCTTCGCTCCCGTCGCGTCGACGGGCTGCTGATCACGCCGGCGCCCGGCGACGGCTCGGTGATCGGCGAGCTGGTCTCGCTCGACGTGCCCACGGTGCTGATCGACCGGCTCGCCACCCGCGGCGACGTCGACCAGGTCGGAGCCGAGAACATCCAGGCGACGTCGGCGCTCACGGCCCACCTCGCGTCGCTCGGGCACCGGCGGATCGGCATGGTCAGCGGCGTCCCCGGCCTGACCACGTCGGAGGAGCGGGTGCTCGGCTACCGGCTGGGGCTGGGCCGTTCCGGGCTGACCTGGTCGCCGGACCTGGTGGCGTGCGGGAATTCCTCGCGCGAAGGCGGGGCGCTGGCGGTGAGCACGCTGCTCGCGCTGCCCGAGCCGCCGACGGCACTGGTGGTGGCCAACGACAGCATGATGGTCGGCGTCCTGCACGAGGCCCGGCGGCGCGGGCTGCGGATCGGCCGCGACCTGCCGGTGGTGGTCTACGACGAGGTCGAATGGGCCGACCTCGTCGACCCGCCGCTGACCACGATGGCGCAGCCGATCGAGGACATCGGACGCCAGGCCGTGCGGCTGCTGCTGGCCCGGCTGGCGGACCCCGGGCGGGCCGCCGAAACCGTCCGGCTGCCGCCGACACTGCGGCACCGGGGATCGTGCGGCTGCCCGGAAGTACCCTAGGCATTCACTCGGACTGGTGAACCTTGGCAAGTCGGCCGTTCTCACGTCCCGCCGAGCCCGAGCCAGAGGTTACCGTTGGGTAGGTAACTACTACGAGAGCACGGGAAATGACCGCTCTGGCGCCGGAGATCCCCCTCTGGACCCCACCGGTGGCGCGCCGGTTAAGGGTGGTCATGGGGATGCACGCGAGCCCGTATTCGGGCGAGTTGTTGCGCGCCATGCGGGAGGCCGCGGCGCAGGCGGGCTGCTACCTCGTGCTTACCGACACCGGCGACACCGTCAGCGAAGAGGCCGCAGTCGTCGACACGCTCGAAGCCGATCATGTCGACGGCGTCCTGCTGGTCCCGGCGCCCGGTGACGAGGCGGTGATCAACGGGCTGGTGCGCTCGGGAGTGCCCACGGTGCTCGTCGACCGGATCGCCGGGCGCAACGACGTGGACCAGGTCGGCTCCGAAAACATCCAGGCCGTCTCGGCGCTGGTGTCGCACTTGGCCGGACGACGGCACCGCCGCATCGCGATGATCACCGGCGAAGAGGGCTCGACAGTCAGTGAGGAGCGCGCGCTCGGCTACCGGCTCGGCATCGGCCGCGCGGGCCTGCGGTTCAACTCCGAGCTCGTGGCCTCCGGCATGTCGTCGGCCGGCGGCGCGGCGCGCGCGGCCGCCCGGCTGCTCGACGGCTGGCCCTCGCCGTCCGCGGTGGTGGTCGGCGGCGAGTCGATGCTCATCGGCGTCCAGTGGGAGGCCCACCGACGAGGCATCCGCATCGGGTCGGAGCTGGCGGTGGTCGGCTACGGCGACATGGAGTGGGCCCGCACGGTCTCGCCCGCCGTGACCACGATGGCGCAGCCGATCGCCGAGATCGGCCGCAAAGCCGTCGAGCTGCTGCTCTCCCGCGTGACCGACCCGAACCGGCGGCCGGAAGCGGTCCGGCTGGCGCCCCGCTTCCGGCACGGCGCCTCCTGCGGCTGCTGAACCACTCGTGAGTGTTTATGACGGTTCTAACCGTCATAAACACTCACAAGCAGTTCAGGCCAGGGTGGCGGCGGCTTCCAGGAGCATCCACGCTCCAGTTTGGACAGACAGGTCCCGCTCGGGCGCGTCCGCGGCCAGCGGGTGCGAGGGAGCCGGCCTCGACCATTCCGCGCTGAACAGCGGGCCGTCCGGGGCATCGGTGGCGCCGGACCAGCAGGCCTCGGCCGAGGTCAGCACCAGCGTGCGGGCGGTGGCCGCCTCCGGCTCGGGCAGCTGGGGCACCGCGAGCGCCAGGTAACGCGCCAGGATGGCGGCGAACAGGCCGCCGTCCCCGCCGTTCTGCCCGCGCAGGACGCCGCCGGGCGCCAAGTGCTCGGCGACGGCGCGGACGGTGCGCGCCGCGTCCTCCGGTTCGGACTGCTCCAGGCAAGCGCCCAGGTAGACGCCCTGGCAGTAGGTGAAGATGTGCTTGATCAGCTCGCCGGTGTCGGCCCTGACGCCGTCCCAGACCAGCCCGCTGGACGGGTCGACCAGGATGTCGCTGAGCCAGTCCGTCATCTCGCGGGCCCTGGCGACGTCGCCCTGGCGGGCGTGGAAGATGGCGGCCGGGCCGTTCGCGGGCGCGTTCTTGAACCGGTCCCCGCGCCGCCACCAGATGCCGCCGCCGGCGTCGGCCGTCCAGCCTTCGTGGAGCTGGGCGTCGATCGCGGTCAGCGCTTCGTCCACATCAGACAAACCCAGTGCGCGAACCCGTTGCAGGGCAAGGCCGAGCCACGCGATGTCGTCGTAGTACTCGTTGGTCCAGCGGCCGAAGTTACGCGCGCGCACGGACGTGACGAACCGGCCGATCAGCTCACCGCGCTCGGTCGACGGCGTGCGCAGCTGGGCGTCGACGAGGCTGTCCAGCAGGTGCGCCTGCCACCAGTAGTTCCAGTGCCAGTGCAGCCGCTGCCCGAAGCTCGGCGGCCACCCGCTGCGGCCCAGCACGGTCCCCGGCCGGCCCCAGACCCGGCGCAGGTGCCGGGCGCACACGGCCCGCTCGGCAGTGGCGGCGCAGTCGGCCCACTCGACGGTCATTCCGCGATTCTGCCCTGTTCACCGGGCCCGCGCACTCCCCCACCCGGTCGAGTGTCCTCTATGGACTCACCAGGACTGGGACAGGTCCGCGTGCTGGCGCACCCACGCATGCATCACGATGCCCGCCGCGACACCCGCGTTGATGGAGCGGGTGGTGCCGAACTGGGCGATCGACACCACCAGCGCGGCGGCCGACTGGGCCTCCGCCGAGAGCCCGGGGCCCTCCTGGCCGAAGAGCAGCAGGCAGTTGCGCGGCAGCTCGGCCGTCTCGACCGGCTGGGAGCCCGGGGTGTTGTCCACGGCCACCAGCGCGATCCCCGACTCCGCGCAGAACGCCAGCAGCCCGCTCACGTCCGCGTGGTGGCGGAGGTGCTGGTAGCGGTCCGTGACCATCGCGCCGCGGCGGTTCCAGCGGCGGCGGCCGACGATGTGCACCTCCGCGGCGGCGAAGGCGTTCGCGGTCCGGACCACGGTGCCGATGTTGTGGTCGTGCTGGAAGTTCTCGATCGCCACGTGGAACGGGTGCCGCCGGGAGTCCACATCGGACACGATGGCCTCACGGCGCCAGTAGCGGTAGGCGTCGACGACGTTGCGGCGGTCGCCGTTCGCCAGCAGCTCGGGATCGTAGCGCGGATCGTCCGGCCAGGGGCCCGGCCACGGTCCGACACCGACCTCTTCGCGGCCCACCCACTCGGTGGGGCCGATTTCCTGCGATTCCGTCGTCATCAACGACGATTCTCGCTCAGCCCAGGCGGACGCGGTGCGCCGCGGTGTCCTCGTGGCGGTGACGCCAGCGGTGGTAGGCACCGACGTATGAGAAGACCAGCAGGCCCAGGGCCACGACGATCACCACCGGCAGCAGCGAACGCGGGATCACCGTGTCGTAGAGGTAGTACGCGTTGAAGCCGCCCGGCAGGTCGCCGAGGCCCTCCTGCTGGCGGAAGAAGTTCTCCGCCGCGGTGAGCGGGCAGGGCACCGGCGTCACGTTGACCAGCACGCCCCAGATCGCGAAGAACACGTGCACGAAGACGACCTTGGGCCAGCGCCAGGCGAGGAAACCGCCCAGCCCGATGAACAACAGGGCCAGGATGTGCACCGCGACCGTCAGGTCAGCGAGGAAATGAGCCACCGATTCGTTCACCGCCGCCCCCCTTCCCGAACCCCCTACCTGCGACGATACTCCGCCGAAGTCGTGTGGGAGCAGGAAAAACGGCCGCTCGCTGTGATGTTCAACCCACAGGAGCAACCTGTTCACCCGGGCGGTAACGGAGTCGTAACTCCGGGTGGGACCTCCTCCAGCCGGGTCCGGGTTGTTCCGCCCCAATGTGGCGTTGGTTGCGTTGGACGCACCGAACGCCACATTGGGTGCGTTGAGCGCACCGAACGCCACATTGGGGCGCGTTCCGCGCTACCGGACGCGATCCCCGCCGGAAGAAGGCTCGTCGTCGGTGCTCGGGATGTACACGTCGCCGACGTTGATGTTCACCTCGACGACCTCCAGCCCGGTCATCCGCTCGATCGAGCCGACGACGTTGCGCCGCACGGAGCGCGCCAGGTCGGCGATGGGCACGCCGTACTCGACGACGATCTCCAGGTCCACCGCGGCCTGCTTGGCGCCGACCTCGACGCTCACGCCCTGGCCGGCACTCGCGGACGCGCCCGGGATGCGGTCGCGCAGCGCGCCGAACGCCCGCGCGGCACCGCCGCCGAGTGCGTGCACGCCGGACACCTCACGCGTCGCGAGGCCGGCGATCTTCTGCACCACGGTGTCGGCGATCGTGGTGGTGCCCTGCTCGGTGACGAGCGGGCTGGTGTCCGTCCTGGTGGCCACCTCGGCCGGCTTCGCCACCGGCTTTTCGGCGGCGCTGCCGGCGGGCTTCTGGGCCGGCTTCACGGTCTTCTCGACGGTCGTCATCAGGTTCCTCCCTCGATTGCCTTAGTCACACAACGGTTTCTTGCCCCGTCAGCCCTAACGACACACCTGTCCGACGATCGTCACGACCCGATCGTGTGACGCGGGCCGCAGGATTTCAGAAGGCCGCGCCGTCGATGTCGGTGACGACCAGCCGCAGCTTCGCCGAGTCCCATCCGGTGCCGTCCAGCGCCGCGCGCACCGCCGCCGAGGCCGCTTCCAGCAGCGGCGGGAGCGGCAGCCGGGTCGCGATCAGGCGGATCTGCACCGTTTCCGGGCCGAGGTCGACGGCCGCGCCGGACCAGTCGCCGGGCACCCATGAGTGGTCCGGCGCGATGGGCGTCGCCGGCCGCAGGCCGTCCACCTTTTCCAGCGCGGCGACGATGCGGTCCGTCGTCTCGCGGGCGGTCGTGGTCGTCACCGGCCCTCCGGCTCGACGGGAGAAACGGGCCCGACCGGCAAAGCGGGCGGAGCGGGCTCGATGTCCAGCACGGACACCACGACCTCGTCCACGGCCAGCCCGGTCTGCTCGGCGACCACCCGCGTCACCGCGCGCTGCACCGCGCGGCCGACGGCGGCGGCCTGGTCCACGCCGGAGGTCACGAGGTCGACCTGCACGGTCAGCCGCCCGTCCGCAGTGCGCACGCGGACGCCGTCAGCCGGCGCCGGGTCGAGCCCCTTCCAACGCTGGCGGGCCGCCCGCGTCCACGCCGTCACGAGCCCCACCAGGCCCGGTTCGAGCCGCACCACACCCGACGTGGCGAGCGCGGCGCGCGCGGCGACACTCGCCACCACCGGGTCGGCGATCACGTACTCGGCCTCGACTGTCATTCCCCGTCCTCGTACACGTCTTCCACCAGCAGGTCCAGCTTCGCGAGCGAGAGTCCCACCCGTGCCGCGGCCGCGGCCACGACGCGCTCGCGCACCCTGGCCAACGTCTCGCCGCCGTCCGCGTTCCCCAGCCGCACGACCAGGGTGAGCTCGACCTCGACGACGCTCGCGCCGTCCGCGTCGACGCCCTCGGTCCGCACCCGGCACCGCCGGGCCCGCACGCCGCCGACCGAGTCCGCGGCGTACCGCAGGATCACGGCGACGGCCTGTTCGCTCACCTCGACCCCGCCGGGCTCCGGCGTCGGCAGGCTCAGCATCTGCCCGCGCCGCACCTCCGCGCGGACCGCCGACATGATGCGCCCCACCAGGTCCGGCGGGGCCGGATCGGGTTCTTCGACCAGCTCCTGCGTCGCCTCGCGCAGAGCCAGGAGGCTCTCCCGCGCGGTGCGGCAATGGGGGCAGGTCAATTCGTGCTCGTCCGCGTGCCCGGACCCGACCTCGTCGAGCCGGTCCCAGACCGTGTCCAGGTCCCGGCCGCACGGGAGTTCGTAACTCTGGTTCACCGCCACGGCTTCATCACCTCCGCCAGCTGCGCGCGGGCCCGCGCGATGCGGCCACGCACCGCTGTCCCGTTGGCACCGACGACCTCGCCGATCTCGTCGTAGGAGCGACCGTGGACCTCGCGCAGCAGCCAGCACGCTCGTTGTTGCGGGGTGAGCTGCTGCAGTGCCTCGTTCAACGCGGCCAGCTGGCCGCTGACCTGCGCCGCGTGCTCCGGCTGGGTGTCCGTCCGCGGGGACTCGGCCAGGTCGAGGTCGACGTCGGCCAGTGGGCGGCGGGCCCGGATCACGTTGAGGCAGCGGTTCGTCGTGCTCCGGTAGAGCCAGCCGACGAACGCGTTGTCGTCGCTGAGCTGCGCCAGCTTGCGCCACGCGCCGAGGAACACCTCCTGCACGACGTCCTCGGCGTCGCCGCGATGGTTGAGCATCTTCACGGCGAGCCGGAACATCGGTCCCTGGTAGCGCAGCACCAGCTGTTCGTAGGCCCGGACGTCGCCGTCGCGAGCGCGGCCCACGAGGGTCACGTCGTCGAGCGGCGTTCCGGGCTCCGCGCTGGCTGTGGTCACGGCACCTCCTGCAAGGAGGACACCGCGGGGCGGGCGAACGTCACGCACGCATTGTCGGTGATGGTGGTCACGACGGCGAATCCGTGACCGCCCGTGTTCAAGAAGTGAGCGGTGCCCTGAAGGCCACCATGAGGGCACATACGTCCCTGAAGGTGGCCTTCAGGGCACAAGGTCGGCAGTGAGGAGACTGCCGCCGTCCGCTCAGTTCAGGCCGAGGTCGTCCTTGCCGAGGATGTAGCGGTACTCGAGGCCTTCCTTCTCGATGGCCTCGCGGGCGCCGGTGTCCCGGTCGACCACGGTCGCGACGCCGGCCACGATCGCCCCGGCCTCGCGCAGCGCCTCGACGGCGGCGAGGACGCTACCGCCGGTGGTGGAGGTGTCCTCGACGGCCAGCACGCGCTGGCCGCGGACCTCCACGCCCTCGATCCGGCGCTGCATGCCGTGCTCCTTGACCGCCTTGCGCACCACGAACGCGTCGAGCACCATGCCGTCCGCCGCGGCGGAGTGCAGCATCGCCAGCGCGACCGGGTCGGCGCCGAGGGTCAGGCCGCCGGCGGCGACGTAGTCCCAGTCATGGGTGAGCTGCCGCAGGAGCTTGCCGATCAACGGCGCGGCCGCGTGCTGCAGGGTCGCGCGGCGGAGGTCGATGTAGTAATCGGCTTCCTTGCCGGAGGAGAGAGTCACCTTGCCGTGCACCACGGCCAGTTCGGTGACCAGCCTGGCCAATTCGAGTTTCGCGGTCTGATCCAACCCGGGGTACGCCACGGCCCAGAGTCTTACACACGACGCGGCGGACGGCGGGTCACTCCCCGACGGCGGCCGCGTCGATGGGGCGTGCCCGCGTGGCGGCCCAGGCCGGCACCAGTGAGGCGAACAGCGCGAGCACCACGGCGATCCCGACCACGGACAGGTAGATCGCGGCCGGGCCGGTCGGCAGCACGGAGTCACTGGCCACCAGGCAGAACGGCACGATCGCGCCCGCCGAGACGACGGTGCCGAGCAGCACCCCGATCGTCGCGACCAGCCCGCCCTCGACGCCGGCCATCCGCAGCACCTGGGTGCGGGTGAAGCCGCCGAGGCGCTGCAGGCCGAACTCGCGCCGCCGCCGCGCGGTGGCCATCACGAGCGTGTTCACCACCGAGATCACCGTGTACGCGATGATCATCCCGATCATCAGGTAGTTCACCCACGCGCCGACCTGGTCACCCTTCGCGTGCGCGGCGACGAGCGAATCGCGGTCGCCCACGGACACGCCGGTCCCGGCGGTCGCGGCCTTCAGGTTCGTGGTGAGCGTGGCCGCGTCGACCCCAGGGACGGCGCGCACGAGCAGCTGCGGCGGCAGGCCGGCGGTCGTGTGCGCGGCGAGCAGCCCGGCCGGGAAGACCAGGCTCTCGAACCCGGTGCGCTGGCTGACGAGCGCGACGACGCGGACGCCCGCCCGGCTCCCGTCACCGAGCCGCAGCGTGATCCGGTCGCCGACGGTCCGGTGCAGAACCGCGGCGACCGTGTCCGGCAGCGCGACGGTCTCGCCGGTGAGCGCGTCGAGGCTGCCCGCGGTGACCTTGACCGACAGCGTCTGCGCGGCCGCGCCGCCGGTGACGCCGATCGCGGCACTGCCGTCCTTGTCCTGGCTTTCGTCGAACGGCTCGGTGACGAATACCGTGCTGGTCACGTACTCCGAAACCCCGCCGACGCCCGGCGTCTGCTGGATCCGGCGCGTCAGCTCGGACGTGACGCCGGCGGGTGCGGCGACCACGGCGTCCGCGCGCAGGTCCTCGGTGAAAGCCTGCTGGGACACGGCCTGCTGGGTGGTCTGCAGGTAGATGTTCGCCGTCGCGATGCCGACGGCCAGCATGATCGGTGTGACGGCGCCCGACACCCGCAGCGCGCCGGCCCGGGTGTTGATCAGCGCGGTCCGCCCGACCACCCCGCCGAACGCCCGCATCGGCAGGTGCAGCAGCGCGGCCACCAGCTTCGTGACGCCGGGGCAGATCGCCGCGACGCCGATCGCCCAAAGCATCACCGCGGGCCCGGCGGTGCTCGCCGCGATCGGGCCGGTCATGACGGCCAGCGTGACGATGCCGAGGGCCGTCCCGCCGCCGAAGGACAGCACGGCCATGATCAACCGCACCGGCGTCAACCAGCCGCGCGGCACGGCCGACTCGGCCAGCGCCTCCGTCGGGCGGACCCGACCGGCCCGCCGGCCCGCGACGAACGCCGCGATCAGCACGGCCACGAGCGTCGCCCCCGCGGCGACCACCTTCGGGAGCCAGCCCAGGTGGAACTCGACGACCTCGGCGACCGCCCCGGCGCCGGTCAGCCGGTCGAACAGCCACCGGCCGAGCAGCGGGCCGAGGCCCGCGGCGGCCGCGGCGGCGAGCACGCCGACCACCAGCGCCTCGCCCAGCACCATCCGGCGCAGCTGGCGCGGCGTGGTGCCGATGGCGCGTAACAGAGCCAGTTCTCGTTGCCGCTGCTGGGTGGAGAGCAACAGGGTGCTCGCCACCACGAAGACTGCGACCATTGTGGACAGTCCACCGGTGACGGCGGAGAGCACGACCAGGTTCTCGCCGCCCGACGCGGCCTCCGGGAACTCGGCGTGGCCACGGTCGTCGCCGGTGAGCACCACCGCGTCGCCGATCCCGGTGATCCGGCCCGCGACGGTCGCCGCGTCCTGGTCGGTGAAGACGCCGAAGTCGTCCACCTGGCCGGGATGTCCGGAGAGGCGCTCGGCGTCGGCGGCCGCGAAGAAGACCGCGGGCTGAGTGGTGGTGTGCGGGGCGGCGGCGATCCCGGCGACGCGGTAATCGGCCGTGGCGCCGTGGGCCGCGAAGGCGAACGAACTACCCGGTGTCAGGCGCTTTTCCCGCGCCAGCACGGCATCAACGACAACCTCACCCGCGGCGGGCGCGTGCCCGGCGGTGAGGGCGTACGGCGTCAGCACGGCGGAATCCCAGGCGTGGCCCAGCGCGCTCGCGCCCGGCAGCACCACGGGGAAGTTCAGCTCACCGACCACAGTGGACACACCGGGCGTGGCGCGAAGCCGGTCCGCGATGGTGGCGTCGAGGCGGGCGCGCTCGGGTAACGTCGCGCTCCTCGTCTTGACTTTGCCGTCCTCAGCCGGATTTTTCTTGTACATCTGGATTTCCTGCGGGCCGCTGACGACAATCGGCGCGGCCGCGAGCCGCTGTGGCGGCGCGTCGGCGAGGATGCCCGTCTCCATCAGACCGCCGCACGCCGAGATCATCAGCGCGCCGAAAAACGCGGCCACGAACGTGGCGACGAAACCACCCTTGCGCAGGCGGAGGGTGCGCAGTGCGAGACGGAACATCATGCCCCGCCCACGGCGACGCGACGCTGCGCGGCCCACGCGCCCAGGTGCGTCATCCGCTCGGCGACCGCCTCGGCGCTCGGGCGCTGCAGCTCGTCGGCCACCTGGCCGTCGGCGAGGAAAACGACGCGGTCGGCGTAGGAGGCGGCGACCGGGTCGTGCGTCACCATCACCACGGTCAGGCCGCCGCTGACGGACTGGCGCAGCAGGCCCAGCACGTCGGCCGCGGTGCGGGTGTCGAGCGCGCCAGTCGGCTCGTCGGCGAAGAGCACGGCGGGGCGCGTCACCAGCGCCCGCGCGATGGCGACGCGCTGCTGCTGGCCGCCGGAGAGCTGTCCGGGCAGGTGCTTGCGGCGGTCGGCGAGCCCGACGTGCGTGAGCATGTCCGCCATCAGCCGCTTGTCCACTCGCTTGCGCGCGAGCTGCAGCGGCAGCACCACGTTCTGCTCGACGGTGAGCGCGGGCAGGAGGTTGAACGCCTGGAAGACGAAGCCGACACGGTCGCGTCGCAGCTTGGTCAGGTCGGTTTCCGACAGTTTCGCCAGGTCCTGGCCGTCGAGCCAGACCGAGCCGGACGTCGGCCGGTCGAGGCCCGCGGCGCAGTGCAGGAAGGTGCTCTTGCCGGACCCGGAAGGGCCCATCACGGCCGTGAAGCCGCCGCTGGGGAACGCCAGGCTCACCCCGCCCAGCGCCGCGACCGCCTCCGCGCCCCGCCCGTACTCCTTGCGGACCGCGTCGAGCCGGACCGCCTCGTTCCACCCAGTCGTCATGGGGAAAACGCTAGGCAGAACGGCGGGCGCGCACCCTGGTGCCAGCTCGCCGGGACGGGGTGGGGACAGCCCTACCTCACGTGCGGCCGCGGTTGCCGAAGCTGCCGCTGATCCGGCGCAGCACCCCGCGCGGCAGCAGCCCGCCGACGGCGACCACCGCCTTGTACTGCAGGCTCGGCACGGAGATGACCTTGCCGCGGCGCAGGTCCGCCAGCGCCTCGTCCACCACCTGCTCGACCCCGAGCCAGAACGCCTTCGGCCCCTCCTTCTCCAGCCCCGCGCGCTCGTGGAACTCGGTCGTAGTGAAGCCGGGGCAGAGCGCCATCATCCGCAGGCCCGGCGGCAGTGACGTCGCGATGCCCTCGGTGAACGACGTGACCCAGTTCTTGCTGGCGGTGTAGGTGGAGCCGCGGCCCGAGAAAAACCCGGCGACGCTGGAGAGGTTGATGATGTCGCCCCGGCCGCGCTCGACCATGCCGGGCAGCACGGCGCGGGTGAGCCGGAGCACGGCGGTGACGTTCACGTCGAGCTGGCGCTGCAGGGCGTCGGGCGGGATCTCCCAGAACTGGCCGCTCAGGCCGAAGCCGGCGTTGTTCACGAGCAGGTCGACCGGCCGGGCGGCGAGCAGCTCCTCGACCGCGGTGCGTCCGTCCACTTCGGACAAATCGGCGGACAGGGCCTCGGCCGCGACACCGTGGCGTTCGGCCAGCTCCGCCGCGAACGCGGTCAGGCGCGCTTCATCACGGGCGACGAGCACCAGGTCGTACTTCTCGGCGGCGAGCCGGCGCGCGAACTGCGCGCCGATTCCGGCGGTGGCCCCGGTGATCACGGCGGTGGTGGTCATGGGGGTGAACCTACCCCGCGCGGCGGCACGAATTGTGCATTTGTGCTGGCCCGGACGTATCGTCCGGCCATGGGCAAGCACACCCAGCGGAAGCCCGGCTACCTGCCCAAGGTAGCTGCCAGTGCGGCACCACTCGCACTGCTGCTCGCCGCCCCCGTCACCGCGCTCGCCGAACCGACCCAGCCGATCGAGGGTTTGCCGCTGGGCCACCAGGAAAGCGCGACTTTCGACCACGACCTGCACACCACCACCGACACCGCGCACGGCTCACTCGGCCTGACGCGCCACGATGCTCTGCCAGTCGGCGCGGGCGGCTTTTCCGCGCTGTCGGACTTCCGACACGCGCTCGCCGACACGCAGGATCTGACCGGCGGCGGTTCACTCACAGCGGTGAAGTCGTCGAACGGCACGGCGGCGCTCTCGCGGAGCCAGCGCCACGACGTCCGGCTCGGCTCGCCGGTCCGCCTGATGACCGGGAACGAGCAGCACGTCACGCGTTCCCTCTCGGGCGCGCTCGACCCCGTCGGCGCGCGCGGCGCGGACACCCGCCTGGCCGGCGTCGGCGGATCGGCGGAGAACGGCGTCTGGCTGCCCTACGGCGTCGACGCGCTCAGCCAGGACTCGGGACAGGTCGACGTCGGGCGCGCGCTGTCCTTCGACGCAGGCCACTTCACCGGCGACCTCCGCGGCGGCGCGGGTGTGCACCGCTCGGCGGCGCAGGCCGTGGACGCCGGGCCGCTGGGCTCGGTGGTGGTGAATTCGGAGCAGCACGGGCTGGGCCAGTTCACCGGCCGCCTCGACCACGCCCTGCCCGGCAACTTCGGCACGACCCACATCGCGGCCGGCAACTTCGGCCCGGTCTCGGGCCTCGTCTCAGCCACCCAGTCCGCCGACAGCGGCTCGGCCGCGAGCTCGTTCCGCGGCGACCTGTCCGTCGACCAGGTCGCCTCCACCCACGGCGCCCTCACGACGTCCACGGCCGACGGCCGGCTGGCGTTTTCCCCGTCCATCGCCGGGACGGCACTGGGCCAACCGCCGGTCGCCGAAGGGTGGACTGTTTCGGCGCCACCGTTGGCGATCACGCCTCAGTAAGCGTCAGGCCTCGTCGTCGGGTTGCCGGGGAGCAGGCTCGCCCGGGTTCGGCGCGGGGAACGGCTGGGGGCCGACCGAGCCGGAGGTGCTGGGGCCGCTTGACGGGGCCGCCGCGCGAGTGTCCATCTGAGTCGTCGCGCGGGTGTCCACCGGGGTGGTCGCGCGGGTGTCGAAGGGCGACGGGGCGCGGGTGCCCGCTGGGGACTGGGCGTCGGTGGTGGAAGGCGCCCGGGTGCCCGAAGGCGGCCGGACGTCGGTGGCCTGCGCCGCGCGGGGTTCGGGCGGGAGCGGGGTGCCCGCAGGCGGAGTCCAGTGCCGTCCGGAGCCGCCAGCCGTCGCGCCCGGGTCGTAAGCACCGCCGGTCGTCGCGGCCGGGTCGTAGGGGGTGCCGCCCATCGGCTCGTAGTCCTCGTCGAACGGGTCGACGATGTCGGCGATCTCGCCGAGGTCGCGGAGCAGGCGCTCGAGACGGGACGGGCCCGCGTTGGGCGTGACGCTCGCCAGCACCCACTCGTTCTCCAGCCACGCCACGCCGACGTCGCCGCCCAGCTGGTCGGCCGCGTCGACGAGCTCCTGGGTGATGACCTGGCGCGCGCCCTCCGCGTCGTCCGCGAAGGCGTAGCGCTGGCCGATCGGGCCGAGCATCTCCGGCATGTTCTCGCGCTGGAACGGCACGCTGGACAGCCACATCTCCACCGGCACGCGGTGCGTCTTGTTGCAGCGCACAGCCACGACGACCGCGGGCACCTGGCCCTCGGACTCGATGTCGAAGATGAACACCGGCCGCCTGCCGTCGGAGGTGAAGGTGGAGCCCGCGACGACGTTCACCGCCGCGTCGGCCCCGAAGTAGCCGATCGCGCCGCCCGACCACTGCTGCGGCAGCCGCTCGTCCTCTTCCACGAACTGCCAGCCGCGCAACTGGGCCCAGCGCATCCGCTCACGGTTGCGCGAGCCCTCCTTGGCCCGGTCGGCAGCGAGCAGCCCGAGCCCCGCCACCAGCGCGACGGCGGCGATGACGAACCAGATCCACGCCGAGATACCCACGTCGGCCAGGGTATCGCTCCCAGCCCGTCTCACCCCGGCGCCCGCACCGTGTCGGCGCGCCCCTTTCGAGGATTACCACGGTGAATTCATCGACAAATCGCTTAATTACCCGGGCGGGCGGCTGCGCTGGGCCGAACGCCGTCAAGGCCTCCTTACCCGCGTCGGACGCGGGTAAGGAGGCCTTGACGGACCTTGACCGATCAGCCGGCGTCGACGCGCTCGACGGCGAGCGTGCCGCCCGTCTCGAGCTCCGGGAGGTCGACCCGCACGGTGTCGCCGTCGCGGATCTCACCCGCCAGCAGCTTGCGCGCCAGCTGGTCGCCGATCGCCGACTGCACCAGCCGCCGCAGCGGCCGGGCGCCGTAGATCGGGTCGAACCCGTTGATCGCCAGCCATTCGCGGGCTCCGGCGGTGACCTCGAGGTGCAGCCGCCGCTGGGCCAGCCGCGCCGCGAGCCGGGCCACCTGGATGTCCACAATGGACGTCAGCTGCTCGGTGCCGAGCGCGTGGAACACCACGATGTCGTCCAGCCGGTTCAGGAACTCCGGCTTGAAGTGCCGCTGCACGGTCTCCATCACGGCGTCGCTGCGCTGACGCTCGTCCAGGCCCGGGTCGGCGATCGCCTGCGAGCCGAGGTTCGAGGTCAGGATCAGGATGGTGTTGCGGAAGTCCACCGTCCGGCCCTGGCCGTCGGTCAGCCTGCCGTCGTCGAGCACCTGCAGGAGCACGTCGAACACGTCCGGGTGCGCCTTCTCGACCTCGTCGAGCAGCACCACCGTGTAAGGGCGGCGCCGCACGGCCTCGGTCAGCTGGCCGCCCTGGTCGTAGCCGACATACCCCGGCGGGGCGCCGACCAGGCGGGCCACCGAGTGCTTCTCGGAGTACTCGCTCATGTCGATGCGCTGCATCGCGCGCTCGTCGTCGAACAGGAACTCCGCCAGCGCCTTGGCCAGCTCGGTCTTGCCGACGCCGGTCGGGCCGAGGAACAGGAACGAGCCGGTCGGGCGGTCCGGGTCGGCGACGCCGGCCCGGGTGCGGCGGACGGCGTCCGCCACCACCTGCACGGCCTTCTCCTGCCCGATCACGCGGTGGGTGAGCTCGTCCTCCATCCGGAGCAGCTTGCCCGTCTCGCCTTCGAGCAGGCGACCGGCCGGGATGCCGGTCCACGCGCTGACCACGTCGGCGACGTCGTCGGCACTGACCTCTTCCTTCAGCATCACGTTCTGCGCGCTCGCCTCGCTGGCCTCGGTCGCGGCCTCGAACTCCTTCTCCAGCGCGGGGATCCGGCCGTAGCGGAGTTCGGCGGCCTTGCCGAGGTCACCGTCGCGCTCGGCGCGTTCCGACTCGCCGCGCAGCTGCTCCAGCTGCTCCTTCAGCTCGCGGACGCGCTCGATGGAGCCCTTCTCGTTCTGCCAGCGCGCCGTCAGCGCCGTCAGCGTCTCGCGCTTCTCGGCCAGCTCGGCCCGCAGCGCGCTCAGCCGCTCCTTCGAGGGGGCATCGTCCTCCTTGGACAGTGCCATCTCCTCGATCTCCATCCGGCGCACGGCTCGCTCGACCTCGTCGATCTCCACCGGCCGCGAGTCGATCTCCATGCGCAGCTTGGACGCGGCCTCGTCGACCAGGTCGATCGCCTTGTCCGGCAGGAAGCGCGCGGTGATGTAGCGGTCGGACAGCGTCGCGGCGGCCACCAGCGCGGCGTCCGTGATCCGGACACCGTGGTGCACCTCGTAACGCTCCTTGAGCCCGCGCAGGATCGCGATGGTGTCCTCCGGCGACGGCTCGCCGACCAGCACCTGCTGGAAGCGCCGCTCCAGCGCGGCGTCCTTCTCGATGTGCTGGCGGTACTCGTCGAGCGTGGTCGCGCCGACCATGCGCAGCTCACCGCGGGCGAGCATGGGCTTGATCATGTTGCCCGCGTCCATCGCGCCCTCACCGGTCGCGCCGGCGCCGACGATGGTGTGCAGCTCGTCGATGAACGTGACGACCTGGCCCGCGGAGTCGGTGATCTCCTTGAGCACGGCCTTCAGCCGCTCCTCGAACTCACCGCGGAACTTCGCGCCGGCCACCATCGACCCGAGGTCCAGCGCCACCACGCGCTTGCCGCGCAGCGACTCCGGCACGTCACCCGCGACGATCCGCTGGGCGAGCCCCTCGACGATCGCCGTCTTGCCGACGCCCGGCTCGCCGATCAGCACCGGGTTGTTCTTGGTACGACGGGAAAGCACCTGCACCACGCGGCGGATCTCGGTGTCCCGGCCGATCACCGGGTCCAGCTCGCCGGCGCGGGCGCGCTCGGTCAGGTCGACGCCGTACTTCTCCAGCGCCTTGAACGTGCTCTCCGGGTCCGCGCTCGTGATCCGCGCGGAGCCGCGCACCTTGGCGAACGCCTCGCGCAGCGCGTCCGGCGTCGCGCCGTGGCGCTTGAGCAGGTCGGCGACCTGGCCGCCGTCGGTGGCGAGGCCGACGAGCAGGTGCTCGGTCGACACGTACTCGTCACCCAGCTCGGTGGCGAGCTTCTGCGCCTGCGTCAGCGACTTGACCGCGGGCCCGTCGAACTGCGGGCTCGACACCGTCGCGCCGGTCGCGGACGGCAGCGCGTGGATGATCGGGTCGAGCTCCTTGTGCACCACCTCCGGGTCGGCCCCGACCGCGGTGAGCAGCGGCGCGGTGAGCCCCTCACCCTGCGCCAGCAGGGCGCCCAGCAGATGGGCGGCCGAAACGTGCGGGTTGCCGGCCATCGTGGCCGCCTGTGCCGCCGACGAGATCGCCTGCTGAGTCTTCGTGGTCGGGTTGAAAGCGTCCATCCCTCACCTCATGCGTTTGTGGAAAGTCCAGGTGACAGCCCTGACCAAGGCCTGTCTACAGCTACAACGTCAGAAAACTTGAGTCTGTTCCGCTCAACTCTGAATCGGGGTGACGGCTTCCGCGGGCAACCTCGGTCCCAGCCTGCCGAGCCCGGCCGCGGCCAGGCAAGCGCAGGCCCCGACCAGCACCCAGGGTAACCAGCTGGACACGGAGAACAAGGCGACCACCGCCGGGGCCAGCACCTGCGCGACGGTGAACGCGTACTGGAACGCCGCGAGGTAGCGCCCCTTCGCCTCCGGCGGCGCCGCGGCCTCGGCGAGCGCGCCGGAGCGCGGGCCGAAGACCAGGTCGCCCGCCGCGTAGACCAGCGTGGCCGCCAGCAGGTAGGGCGGCTGCCACGCGGGCGGGACCAGCAGCACGCCGAGACTGGCCAGGCACCACGCGGCGAACAGGGCGGAGCCGCCCCGCATGGCGTCGATGCGGTTGAGCCGCCGGGTGAGCCGCAGCGCGAGGGTGCCGCCGAACGTGGTGACCACGGTGAGCACGACCAGGATCGTGCCGGGCAGCCAGGTCGGCCCGTGCAGCAGGTCGAGCACGAACACGGGGGTCCCGACCAGGAAGAAGTCCAGGGAGAGGCCGAACATCCCGCTGAACAGGATGAGCGCGAGGTACGGCCGGTTGCGCAGGACGCCGGCGTGCACCGGCGCCCGCCGGGGCGGCCGGGCCGCGGGCCGGACGACCAGCGCGACCACCGCGGCGGCGACCAGGAAGGTGCCGATGTCCACGGCGAGCGCCACGCTGTAGCCCGCGTCGCCGTACCAGGTCAGGAAAACCGACGAGGTGAGCCCGCCGAGCCCGAACCCGCCGGCCCGCGCCATGCCGACCTCCGCGAACGGCCGGTCCTTCGGCACGTCACCCGCGACGTCCGCGATGAGGGCGAACAGCGAGCTGTAGAACAACTGTTGCCCGGCGCCCAGCAGCACCGCCGCGGCGACCACCTCGGCGACGCCGTCCGCCAGCACGTACGCGCCCGCCCCGGCCGCCTGCAGCAGCTGCGCGCAGACCACGACCACCCGCGGCCCGGTCCGGTCCACCAGCCGTCCGGCCAGCGGCGGCACCAGCAGCCCGGCCGTCGTCCCGAGCGTCACGGCGGTCCCCGCGAGCGCGAGCGGCACGCCCACCACCCGCGTGACGTAGACGAGGGCGAGCGGCAGGAAGAGGCCCGAGCCGAAGTTGTCGATCCCCAGCGCACACAGCAGTGCCACCCGGCTCCGCGTCACATGATCGACGCTACCTCCGGGCCCCCGCGGGGGGTCAGGTCCGGAAGGAGACTTCGCCGGGGCCCGAATGCCACTGCCGGTAGAGCGCACCACGGCGAACGCACACTGGCGGGTCCGAATGCGGGGCACTCGGGCACAAACGCCGTTAAGGCCTCCTTACCCGCGTGCCACGCGGGTAAGGAGGCCTTAACGGACAGCCTGGGGTCAGTTCAGCGTCCCCGTGTGGCGGGCGAACTCGTCCTCCGGTTCGAGCACCACGTCGTGGCGCAGCGAGGCGCCGGTGGCCACCGGCAGGAGTTCGCTGTGCGGCTCGTGGTCGTAGGCCGACACGGTCAGCGTGTACGAACCCGCCGGCAGCCCGGTGAAGGAGTACGTGCCGTCGCCGCCCGTGAGGGACGAGGCGACGACCGCGCCGGCGCTGTCGGTGACCGTCAGGATCGCGCCGGGGACCGCGGCGTGGCGGCCGGCGGTGCGGACGCGGCCGGTGAAGCCGCCCGTGCCGTCCAGCAGCAGGTCGTGCCAGACCGGGCGCTCGGCCAGGTGCACCGTCGACACGCTGGGGCGCAGCGAGCCGGCCGTGGCCAGCAGGACGTGCTTGCCCTCGGCGGTCGCGCTCAGCGAGTACTCGCCGGTGCGACCGGTGCGGCCGACGTCGACCTGGCGGCCCGACGCGTCCGTCAGCGTGAGCACCACACCCGAGACCGGGCGGCCGTGGGCGTCCAGCACGCGGCCGCGCAGCGACGTCGTGACGTCCCCGCCGACGGCCTCGATCTCGACGACGGCGGGCGCGGAATCCGCGTCCAGGGTCCGGCGCAGCGGGACCTCCTTCATGAAGATCACCGCCAGGAACGTCACCACCGCGATGATGCCCGCGAACAGGAACACCGTGCCCGTGGCGTCACCGAAGGCGGCGCGCACCAGTGGCTGCAACGCGACCGGCAGCGAGCCGATGTCGAGGGTCCCGCCACCGCCGTGCACCGCGCCGCCGGCCGGGATGCCGAGGTGCGAGAACGAGTTCGTGATGTTCGTGGCGACGTTCGCCGAGAGCACCGCGCCCAGCGCCGACACCCCCGCCGCGCCACCGAGCGAGCGGAAGAACGTGACCACCGAGGAGGACGCGCCCATGTCCTTCATCGCGACGGTGTTCTGCACGACCAGCACCAGGTTCTGCATCAGGAACCCGAGCCCGATGCCCACGAGCGCGAGGTAGCCGCCCATCAGCGTCAGGTCGGTCGTGTGGTCCACCGTGCTGAGCAGGAACAGCCCGGCCAGCAGCGACGCGCCGCCGGCCACCATGAACGGCTTGGTGCGGCCCGTGCGCGAGATGACCTGGCCGGCGCTGGTCGACGCGAGCGCGAGGCCCAGCACCAGCGGCAGGGTCATCAGGCCGGCGTGCGTGGGCGAGAACCCGCGGGAGATCTGGTAGTACTGCCCGAGGAAGACCGAGCCGCCGAACATCGCGGTGCCCACGGCCAGCGAGCCCAGCACCGACAGCGTGAACGTGCGGTTGCGGAACAGGCGCAGCGGGATCACGGGCTCCGCGGCGCGCGATTCGACGAACATCGCCAGCGCCAGCGAGACCACCGCGCCGCCGACGTACGCGACGCTCGACCACGAGGCCCAGCCGAAGCTCGTCCCGGCCAGCGAGACCCAGATCAGCAGCAGGGCGACGCCACCGACCAGCAGGGTCGCGCCCAGCCAGTCGATCCGCACCTTGCGCTTGAGCACCGGCAGCTTCAGCGTGCGGCCGAGCACCACGAACGCGATCACCGCGATCGGCACGCAGACCCAGAAGCACCAGCGCCAGCCCAGCGGCGAGTCCACGATCAGGCCGCCGATCAGCGGCCCGGAGACCGTGGCGACAGCGAACACCGCGCCGGTGTAACCGGAGTACTTGCCGCGGTCGCGGGGCGCGATCATCGCGGCGATGACCACCTGGATCAGCGCCTGCAGCCCGCCGAGGCCAACACCCTGCAGCGCGCGGTACGCGATCAGCTCGGGCATCGACCCGGAGATGCCGCCCAGCGCCGAGCCGACCGTGAAGATCACGATCGCCAGCTGGTAGAGCAGCTTCTTGCTGAACAGGTCCGACAGCTTGCCCCAGATCGGGGTGGTCGCGGTGGACGTCAGCAGGGTCGCCGTGACGACCCAGGTGTACTGGCTCTGCGAGCCGTGCAGGTCCGTGATGATGGTCGGCAGCGCGTTCGACACGATGGTCGAGGACAGCATCGCCACCAGCAGGGCCAGCAACAGGCCGGAGAAGGCCTTCATGATCTGCCGGTGCGTCATCGGCTCACCGGTAACCGTGGTACTCAACTCTCTTCACTCACTTTCCCGACGTTCAGGCTTGATCCGCCGCGCAGGCGGGGCTGCCCAGCACCGCGCGCAGATCGCCGTTCATTTCGGCGAGCCGGGTCGTCAGGTCGGCGATCCGTTCCTCGTCCCATCCCACGAGCGCCTTCTCGAAGAAGGCCAGGTACTGGGTGCGCCAGCGGTCCAGCTCGTTCCGGCCCTTCTCGGACACGCTGATCAGCGACGCGCGCCCGTCTTCCGGAGCCGGGCGGCGGTCGATCAGGCCCGCGGCCTGCAGCTGGGCGATCTGGCGGCTGACCACGGAGAGGTCGACCAGCCGGCGCTTCGCCAGCTCGGACGGCCGCGCTTCACCGTGTTTCACGAGATCGGACAGGAGCATGCCCGCGGCCGGGTGCAGTCCGGGCTCCTCCTGCCACGCCTGCATGATCCACAGGTGCTGGAGCTGGGACGAAGTCTTCAGCTCCCGCATCAACTCGACCCTGACGTCTTCGGCAGAGCTCATCGGATCCTCCCGGGCCGGGCGCCGGTGGGCACCCAATTGGTTGTGCAATACAAGTTTATCGTCGGAAGGTTGCGTAGGGCAACTATCTATCCGGTGAGCTGCCCCACGTCGCCCAGCCGGCCGGTAACCCGACCGGAGCAACGTTGCGGGCAAAGGGGCCCAAGGCGGCTACTCTGCGGACGAGCCACGTCAAGCCGACGTCGCGACAGCTTCGAGCAGCATGTCCGGGAGAACGAGGTGGAGCAGTGGTGAATTCCCGCGGGAACGCCGGGACGAGACGGCGCGAGCCGCGGCCGCCGGATCAGGCCGCCGCCCGCTCGTGACGCCCCCGCCCGTCCCCGTGCACCACTCCCGACCAGCGAACGACAGCCCATGACAGCCGATTCGGTCAGCCCGATCCCCCGCTCGGCCGCGCCCCGCGAGGCGCCGGCCGCGGTCACCGCGATGGTGCGGCTGATCCGTGACACCTGGGCGAAGTCCGAGCCGTTCATCCCGGAGATCTCGCAGTTCTTCTACGGGATGCTGTTCACCCTCGCCCCGGTCACCCGCGACTTCTTCCCCATCAACATGGAGGTGCAGCGCGGCCGGCTGGTGCGCGCCCTCGTGCACATCGTGCAGATGGTGGACCGGCCCGACGACCTGGTGCCGTTCCTGCGCCAGCTCGGCCGCGACCACCGCAAGTTCGGCGTCATCCCGCGGCACTACGAGGCCGTCGGCACGGCGCTGCTCGCGGCGCTGAAGAACCACCTCGGGCCCGAGTGGACGCCGGCCGTCGAACGCGCGTGGGCGGAGGCGTTCACCATCGTCGCGCGCGCCATGCAGGAGGCCGCCGCGGCCGACGCGAACCCGGCGTCGTGGCAGGCCACCGTGGTCGAGCACCGGCGGCTGACCTGGGACCTCGCGCTGGTGCGCGTGGTACCGGCCCAGCCCGTGCCGTTCCTGCCGGGGCAGTACATGAGCGTGGAGGTACCGCAGCGCCCACGGTTGTGGCGCTACCTCTCGCCGGCGAACGCGCCGCGAGAGGACGGCGGGATCGAGTTCCACGTGCGCGCCGTCGACGGCGGCTGGGTTTCGCGCGCCATCGTGAGCCACACGCAGCCCGGTGACGTCTGGCGGCTCGGGCCGCCGCTCGGGCGGATGGCCGTGGACCGCGAGCGCTCGCGCGGGGTGCTGATGGTCGCCGGCGGCACCGGCGTCGCGCCGCTGCGCTCGATCCTCGACCACCTGGCCCTGTGGGGCGAGAACCCGAAAACCCACCTGTTCTACGGCGGCCCGTCCCGCGACGACCTGTACGACCTCGAGGAGCTGCGGGCGCTGTCCTCGACCAACCCGTGGCTCACCGTGACGCCCGTGGTCGAGCGCGGCGACCACCTGCCGGGCTGTGAGCAGGGCACCCTCGCGGAGGCCGTCACTCGTTATGGCGCCTGGTCGGATCACGACATCCTCGTGTCCGGCTCGCCTTCGATGATCCGCGCGACGGTGTCGCGGATGCTCGTCGCGGGCAGCGTGCTGGGCCAGATCCAGTACGACCCGTTCACCATCGACTGAGCGAATCACGCCGGTTCCTGACCAACGAAAAGCGTTCCGGGCCAACGGAAAACGTCGAAGATCGTTTTTACTGAGCGCCAGAGGGCATTGACCCGACGTATTGGTTATTGCTCCGTTCGAGCGGGAAAACCGTTGGCTTCACCAGTTTTCCGGGCATCCGGCCTACAGTCTTGTTCTCTCGGGGGCGGCTCGCGTTAGCAAAGCCGCGTGGGTAACTGGAAATGCTTGGCCGGACTGGAGAAAACCGTTCCCGATGAGCTCTGAATCCCTGAAGTACGATCTTTCGGCGCGCCCTGCCCCCGCCGCCGCCCCCGCCCGCGGGACCGAGAACGCCCGGCTCATCCGCGAGAGTTTCGCGCTGGTGGAACCGAAAGCCGAGGAGCTGGCCCAATACTTCTACGGCGCGTTGTTCGTGATCGCCCCGGACGCCCGTGATCTTTTCCCCATCACCATGACGACCCAGCGCGACCGGTTGCTGCGCGCGCTGGTGTACGTGGTGCAGATGGTGGACCGCCCGGACGAACTCGTCACGTTCCTCGGCCAGCTGGGCCGTGACCACCGGAAGTTCGACGTGCTGACGCGCCACTACGACGCCGTGGGAACGGCACTGGTGAGCGCGTTGAAACGTTTCCTGAAGGACGCCTGGACACCCGAGGTGGAAACGGCGTGGACCTCGGCGTACGGGCTGATCTCCGAGACCATGCGCAAGGCCGCGTCCGCCGAAACCGGGCCCGCCTGGTGGAGCGGAACCGTGCTGGAGCACCGGAAGCTCTCGCGTGACATCGCGCTGGTGCGGGTGCAGACCGAGCACCTCCTGCCGTACCGCGCCGGCGGTTACGTGAGCGTGGAAGTGCCGCAGCGGCCGCGGCTGTGGCGTTACCTCTCGCCGGCGACGGCGCCGCGCGACGACGGGCTGCTGACCTTCCACGTCCGCTCGGTGCCGGGCGGCTGGGTCTCGCGCGCCATCGTGAACCACGCCCGGGCTGGGGATGTGTGGCGGCTGGGGCCGCCGCTGGGCGCGCTCTCGGTGACACCGGTGGCGGACCAGCGGCCGTTGCTGATGATCGCGGGCGGCACCGGCATCACGCCACTGCTGTCCATCCTGGACGACCTCGCGCGCTGGAAGCGAAACCCGCCCGTCCACCTGTTCTTCGGCGGGCGCCGGCCCGGTGACCTCTACGCGCTGGACGAGCTGAGACGGCTGGCCGTCACCGCGCCATGGCTGACGGTGACGCCGGTGACGGAGGAGGGCGCGGTCTCCGGCGGCGACCGGGGCACCCTGGCCGCCGCTGTGACGCAGCGTGGCAAGTGGAAGAAGCACAACGTGCTGGTGTCGGGCTCACCGCCGATGATCCGCGCGACGATCGCGAAGCTGCTGGCGGCCGGCGTGGACCTGGAACGCATCTCGTACGATCCGTTCACCATCGACTGATTTGTCCATTTCGGACAGAGCGCCGGCGGGCTAAGGTCGGGGCATGGAGATCCGGATCCCCGCCGCGGACGGCGGCATCAAGGGCTACCTGGCCACCCCCGAAGGCGACGGGCCCTTCCCCGGCCTGGTGATCATCCACGACGCGATCGGCCTGTCGCAGGACGCGCGGAACATCACCGACCGGTTCGCCGCCGAGGGCTACCTGGCGCTGAGCCCCGACCTGTACTCGCGCGGCGGTTTCTTCCGCTGTGTGAAGCGCGTGTTCAGCGAGCTGTTCGCCCGCTCGGGCCGCGCGTACGACGACATCGAGGCGGCCCGCTCGCTCGTGGCCGCGCGCCCGGACGCGACCGGCAAGGTCGGCGTCGTCGGCTACTGCCTGGGCGGTGGCTTCGCGCTGGTCGCGGCGTCACGCGAGTTCGACGCCTCCGCGCCCTACTACGGCCAGCTGCCCCGCGACCTGTCCGCTTTGGACGGCGCCTGCCCCATAGTCGCCAGCTTCGGCCGCCGCGACCCGACCCTGCGCGGCGCGGCCGCGAAACTCGAAGCGGAACTGGAGTCCCGCGGCATCCCGCACGACGTCAAGGAGTACCCCGACGCCGGCCACAGCTTCGCGAACAAGATGGGCCCGGCCCCGCTGCAGGCCCTGGTGCGCATCGCGAACTTCGGCTACCACGAGCCTTCGGACTCCGACGCCTGGAAGCGGGTGACCGGGTTCTTCGCCGAGCACCTGAAATGACTCGTGAGTGTTTATGACGGTTCTAACCGTCATAAACACTCACGAGCTGTTCAGCGGTGCTTGGGTTTCCAGACCACCAGCGACGTCTGCTGCCGCATCGGGACGAGGTCCTTGCGGTAGGAGGCGTGGACCGCGGCGGCCGCCTGCTCGGCGGCCGCGTAGGCCGCGGCGATCTCCTCGGTCAGCTCGTGCACGCGGGCGCGCAGGGCGTCGACCTGGTTCTCCAGCTCGATGATGCGCTTGACGCCCGCGAGGTTGACGCCGGCCTCCTGCGAGAGGCGTTGCACCTCGCGCAGCAGGGCGATGTCACGCATCGAGTAGCGACGGCCGCCGCCGGAGGTGCGGCCCGGCGAGACCAGGCCCTGGCGGTCGTAGGAGCGCAACGTCTGGGCGTGCAGCCCCGAGAGCTGCGCCGCCACCGAAATCACGAACACCGGCGTGTCCTCGTCCGCGCCGTGTGGGAGTCCCGGTAGTCCGCCGAACATCACCCTCACCTGCCTTCGAGCAACTCGGTGATCTGGGGCCGCGGGTCGTGGCCCTTGATCGACTCGGCGTAGGCCTCGAGCGCCGAGCGCGCCTTGTCATCCAGTTTGGCCGGAACCTCGGCCTGCAGGGTCACCAGCAGGTCACCCTGTGAGCCGTCCCGCTTCTGAATGCCCTTTCCCCGCACGCGCAACACTCGGCCACTCGCGGTACCCGCGGGCACCTTGAGTGACACCTTGCCGTCCAGCGTGGGCACCGTGACGGTGGTGCCCAGCGCCAGCTCGGTGAAGTCCACCGGCACGGTCAGCGTCAGGTTCAGGTCCTTGCGGCCGAACAGCGGGTGCGGCGCGACGTGCACGCGTACGTACAGGTCACCGGCCTGCGCGCCGCCCCGGCCCGGCTCGCCTTGCGCGGCCAGGCGGATCCGCTGGTCGTCGTCGACGCCCGGCGGGATGCGCACGGTCAGCGTGCGGGTGCGGGTGCTGATGCCCTCGCCACCGCACTCCGGGCACGGGTCGTCGATCAGCTGGCCGCGGCCTCGGCAGTCTCGGCACGGCTCGGAGAACGCGAACGCGCCCTGGCTGCGGCTGACCAGGCCGGACCCGCTGCAGGTCGGGCAGGTGCGCGGCGACGTGCCCGGCTTCGCGCCGCTGCCGCCGCACGTCGAGCACGTGGCCGGGCTCGACAGCCGCAACGGCAGGGTCGCGCCCTTGACCGCCTCGGTGAAGTCGATCCGGACGTCGGTCTCGACGTCGGCCCCGCGCTGCGGACGGTTCGCCGACGCGCCCGCCGGGCCACCCCGGCCACGGCCGAAGATGCCGCCCAGTATGTCGCCGAGCCCGCCGAAGCCGCCCTGCTGCGCACCGGTCTGGCTGAAGATGTCGCCCATGTCGAAGCCACCGGCCCCGCCGGCACCGCCGCCGGGGAAGCCGCCGAACCCGCCCGCGCCGCCGGCGCCGAAGAGGCTCTTGGCCTCGTCGTACTCCTTGCGCTTGGCCGGGTCGGACAGCACGCCGTAGGCCTCGGAGACGGCCTTGAACTTGTTCTCCGCCTCCGTGTTGCCCGCGTTGGCGTCCGGGTGGTTTTCCTTGGCCAGCTTGCGGTAGGCCTTCTTGATCTCGTCCGCGGTGGCGTCGGAGGAGACACCCAGCTCCCGGTAGAAGTCCTTACCGATCCATTCCCGAGCACTCACCGGGTGCCTCCTCCTTCCACTGTGGAACGACAGTTACTTCTGGTTCGGCTCATCGATCGACCCGTCGAGCGGCAGCTCGCCGCCGACGGGCGGGTCGACCGGAGCGTCCGCGCCCGGCTCGTGGTCGGTGACCGCGACGAGCGCCGCGCGCAGCACCCGGTCCCCGAAGCGGTAGCCGCGGCGCATGACCACGGTGACCGTCGGGCCCGCCACGTCCGGCGAGGTGTTGTGCTGGACGGCCTCGTGCACGCTCGGGTCGAAGGGCTCGCCCTCCGCGCCGAACGACTCCAGGCCGGCCCGCTGCAGACCGCTGACCAGCTTGTCGCCGACCGCCTTGAACGCACCGGTCAGGTCGCCGTGCTGCTCCGCGCGCTCGAGGTCGTCGAGCAGGGGCAGCATGTCCTCGACCACGGACGCCTTGGCGCGCAGCACCACGGCCTCGCGGTCACGGTCCACCCGCTTGCGGTAGTTCGCGTACTCCGCCTGCAAACGCTGCAGGTCGGCAGTGCGCTCGGCCAGCTGCTTCTCGACGTCGGACGCCACCGAGACGGCGTCGTCCACGACCGAGTCGCCGAGCGAGGGGCCCGCGTGCTTGCCCGCGAGCTCCTCCTCGGCCGGCACTGGCGCTTCACTTTCCGGGGCAGGTGGGCGGACCTCGCCGGTCTGCGGGTCGACCCGCCGCCGGTCACGCACGACCACCGGTTCGTCCGGGCCCCGGCCCTCGGTGTCCTCGTGTCGTGGGGTCACTTCTTCTCGTCCTCTTCCACGATCTCGGCGTCGACCACGTCGTCGGCCTTGGCCTGGCCGGCTCCGCCCGCGGCGCCACCGGCCGCGCCCGCGGCGCCACCGGCCGCGCCCGCGGCACCCGCGTCGGCACCCGGAGCGCCTTCGGCGTTCGCGTTGGCGTACAGCGCGGTGCCCAGCTCCTGCGAAGCCGTGTTCAGCTTCTCGATGGACTCGCGGATCTTGGCCGAGTCGGTGCCCTTCAGCGCCTCGTTCGACTCGTCGATCGCGGTCTTGACCTTGCCCTTGAGGTCCTCGGGCAGCTTGTCGTCGTTGTCCTTGAGGAACTTCTCGGTCTGGTAGACCAGCGTCTCGGCCTGGTTGCGCGTCTCGGCCTCTTCGCGGCGGGTCTTGTCCTCCTCGGCGTGCGCCTCGGCGTCCTTGACCATCCGGTCGATGTCGTCCTTCGGCAGCGCGGAGCCGCCGGTGATCGTCATCGACTGCTCCTTGTTCGTGCCCAGGTCCTTCGCGGTCACGTGCACGATGCCGTTGGCGTCGATGTCGAAGGTGACCTCGATCTGCGGCACGCCACGCGGGGCGGGCGGCAGGCCGGTCAGCTCGAACATGCCGAGCTTCTTGTTGTGCGCGGCGATCTCGCGCTCACCCTGGAACACCTGGATCTGCACCGACGGCTGGTTGTCGTCCGCGGTGGAGAAGGTCTCCGAGCGCTTGGTCGGGATCGTGGTGTTGCGCTCGATGAGCTTGGTGAACACGCCGCCCTTGGTCTCGATGCCCAGCGAAAGCGGGGTCACGTCGAGCAGCAGGACGTCCTTGACCTCGCCCTTGAGCACACCGGCCTGCAGCGCCGCGCCGACCGCGACGACCTCGTCCGGGTTCACGCCCTTGTTCGGCTCGCGCCCGCCGGTCAGCTCCTTGACCAGCTCGGCCACGGCCGGCATGCGGGTGGAACCACCCACGAGCACGACGTGGTCGATGTCGCCGACCGAGGTGCCCGCGTCACGGATGACGTTGTTGAACGGGTTGCGGGTGCGCTCGAGCAGGTCCGAGGTGATCTTCTGGAACTCGGCGCGCGAGAGCGTCTCGTCGAGGAACAGCGGGTTCTTGTCGCCGTCCACGGTGATGTACGGCAGGTTGATGCTGGCGGAGTTGGAGCTGGACAGCTCGATCTTCGCCTTCTCCGCCGCCTCGCGGATGCGCTGCAGCGCCATCTTGTCGCGGGTCAGGTCGATGCCGTTGGTGGCCTTGAACTTGTCGACCAGCCACTTGACGATGCGCTCGTCCCAGTCGTCACCGCCGAGGTGGTTGTCGCCGGAGGTCGCGCGGACCTCGACCACACCCTCGCCGATCTCCAGCAGCGAGACGTCGAACGTGCCGCCACCGAGGTCGAAGACCAGGATGGTCTGCTCCTTCTCGCCCTTGTCCAGGCCGTACGCCAGCGCGGCGGCGGTCGGCTCGTTGACGATGCGGAGCACGTTCAGGCCGGCGATCTGCCCGGCCTCCTTGGTGGCCTGCCGCTGGGCGTCCTCGAAGTACGCCGGGACGGTGATCACCGCGTCGGTGATCTCCTCGCCCAGGTACGACTCGGCGTCGCGCTTCAGCTTCATCAGCACGCGCGCGCTGATCTCCTGCGGCGTGTACCCCTTGCCGTCGATCTCGGTCTTCCAGTCGGTGCCGATGTGCCGCTTCACGGACCGGATGGTGCGGTCGACGTTCGTCACAGCCTGGTTCTTCGCCGGCTGGCCGGTCAGCACTTCGCCGTTCTTGGCGAAGGCGACGATGGACGGGGTGGTACGGGAGCCTTCCGAGTTGGCGATGACCGTCGGCTCGCCGCCCTCAAGGACGGCGACGACCGAGTTGGTCGTGCCGAGGTCGATGCCGACCGCTCGCGCCATGGTGCTTCCTCCTGTGTTGGCAGCTCTGCTGCTATGTTCGTGACCTGCACGTTTCGGCGCCGCCTTGAGCGGGGCCCTGGCAAGTTCTATCTGGGCTTCGCACACCTCGTCAAGCCAGACTTGAGTCGGCTGCGCTCAACCTTCGTATCAGGGTAACGAGCAGGTGCGGGCGCTTGTTCCCGGGATCAGCTGCAGACCTTCCCTCGAGCGGGTGTGATACCGCTCACCAGGTATTTCACCTCTTCGGCACGCGCGCAAGACGAGTTGGCGAGCCCGGTGTGGCCGTCGTCGGTCCGGGTGAGCAGGACCGAGCCGTCGATGCCGCCGGCGAGCCCGCGGGCCCACGCCAGCGGCGTCGCCGGGTCGTGCGTGCCGCCGACCACGAGGATCGGCGGGGCGCCGTGCACCGGGTGCGGCTGCGGCGGGTTCTTCGCCGGGACCGGCCAGCCCGCGCAGCCACTGGTGAAGTCCCAGAACTCGGAGTACCGCCAGCTGTGCGGCGCGACGGCGCGGACCAGGCCGGCCGTCACGCGCAGGTCCACGGGACCGGTGAACGGCGAGGGGAAGTCCTGGCAGCCGATGGCCCTATAAGCACCGTAGATCGGCGAGAAGAAGGAGGCGGCCTGCGTCAGCGCCGCCGCGTCCGGGTGGTCCCCGCCGGCAGCGGCCAGCGCGCGGCCCAGGTCCGGCCACTGGCTCCGCTGAACGAGGTAGCCGTAGACGCCCGAGGACAGCTCGTCCCCGGTCGCCGTCCGGCCCAGCGCGCTGGAGTAGGCGCCGCGGGCCACGAGATCGTCGTAGTACCGCAGCACGTCGGCGCCGTGCAGCGCGCAGTCCGGCGAGCCCCCACACCACGAGGCGAAGCGAACCAGCGAGTCCTCCGTCGCGGCGGCCTCTTCGACGATCGCCTGGCGCAGCGGCCGGGCATGGTCGACAGCGCCGTCGAGCACCATCGCGCGCACGCGGTCCGGGTGCTTCGAGGCGTAGACGGCGCCGAGTTCGGTGCCGTAGGAGACGCCGAGCCACGAGATCTTCGGCTCGCCCAGCGCGACCCGGATCGACTCGACGTCCTCGGCCGCGCTCTGCGTGTCCGCCTGCCCGAGCATCGGCCCGGTCTTCGCCAGGCAGTCCTCGCCGGCGGCGCGGTTGTGGGCGCGCAACGCGTCGTACTCCGCCTTCGTCGCCGGATAGCGGTTCACGGCCGGGTCGTACAGCTTCGCCGGGTCGCAGGTGATCTTGGGCGTGCTGAACCAGACGCCGCGCGGATCGAAGCCCACGAGGTCGAAGTGCTGCCGCAGCTGTGCGAACTCGGGGCCGGCGAAGCCGCCGAACTGCACGTAACCGACTCCGGAGCCGCCCGGTCCGCCCGGGTTGATCAGCAACGACCCGATGCGGTGTGCCGGGTCGGTCGCGGGCAGCTCCGCCAGCGCGAGCCGCGCCGTTCCGGCTTCGGGCCGGGCGCGGTCGATGGGGACATCGACGTGCGCGCACCGGGCCGTGGGCTCCGGCTGCGTCGCACACGGCGTCCACTCGAGTGCCGGGGTAGCGGGAACTGTGAGCAGGGGCAAGAGAAGAAGAGCGGCAGCGGCGAGCTTCATGCCGTCCGCACCGTGATGGTGCCGGTGTCGACGCGCAGGTCCAGCCGGTTCGGCGAGGCCGGGTCCTGGGCCACGCCCAAGTCCGTCCTGCCGGTGCCGACGTGCGCGTCCACGCGGTAGGCGGCCTGTGGGACGGAAACGGTCAGGGTTCCGGTGTTCACGCTGGCCTGCACGACGCCGGGCTTCTCGAGCCCGATCTCCGCGGTGCCGGTGCCGCCGTCGAGCTTGACCGGGCCGGTCACGCGGGTGAGCGTGGTGGTCCCGGTGCCGCGCCGCAGGTCGACGTCGGCGGGCCGGTCGAGCGTGACCGTCCCCGTGTCGAGCGAGCCGCTCACCGGCAGCGCGCGCGGCACGACGACGTCGTAGCGGACCTCGCAGTCCTGGCCACAGCCGGAAAGCACGAGCGTGGTCCCCTCCACCCGCTGCGTCTGGCCCGGGCGCTTGCCGCGGTACTCGACCTCACGGCGCACCGAAACCGGCGCGCCGTCCTCGACGCGCAGCTTCACCCCGCCCGCCGGGACGTCCACCCGCACGGCGGTGACCGGCGTGGTCACCGGCTGGCCGTCGGAGAGCTTGTCCGGACGGCCGATCCCCGAGCAGCCGGCCACGGCGACCGCCGCCACCCCCAGCAGCACCGCCCCGCACAGCAGCCGCTTTGTGTTGTTCCCCATGACTTCGCTGTTCCCCCGTGCTATCTCAGGCGTGCTACTTCAGGCGGCTTTGACCGAGACGGAGCCGCTGCCGGTGTTCAGGTCGAGCGTCTTCGCCGCGGCCGAGTTCTGCGGGATGTCGATCGACCGGCTCCCGCTGCCGCTGTCGCCGATCACCCGGTACGAGCCGTCGGGCACGCGCAGGTCGACGCTGCCGGAGTCCGCCTTCACCTTGACGTCGCTGGGCTGGGCGAGCGTGAGCTTCACGCTGCCGCTGTCCGAGGAGACGTCGACCGGCCCACGCAGCCCGTCGCCGGAGACGTGGCCGGAGTCGCTGTGCGCTTGGACCCCGTCGACGTCGCGCAGGTCGATGGACCCGCTGTCGAGGCTGAGCTTCACCAGCCCGGCGACGTTCTCCACCTTCGCGTCCCCGGAGTTGGCGGACACGTCGACGCTGGCCACGCCCGTGATGTCCACTCCGCCCGAGGTGACGGAGCCCGTGACCGGCACCCCGGCGGGGACGACCACCTCGAAGTCGGCGGTGCAGTTGCGGCCGCAGTCGCCGAGCACCAACTGGTCGCCCTCCACGTGGAAGGCGTCGTCCGGCGCCGAGCGGAAGTTGTAGTGCAGCTTCTGGTGCACGGTCACCGCCCCGGTGCCGACGCGGATCTTGACGTCGCCCGAGCCGGCGGCCAGCTTCACGCCGCGGATCGGCTGCGACACCGTCGCGTCGCGAACCACCGAAGAGCCCAGCCCCCAGCCGAGCGCGATGGCCACCCCGACCCCGATCAGAACTATCCCACCTAGTGCCAGCAGCGGGCGTGCCATGTCGATCCGTCCCCTCAGTAACCATCCGTCCCGAGTGACCTTAGGAGCAGGCCGGGGGGCTCGACATCCGGTAAACCCCCCGATACATCCCTGAGGAGGCGCCCGGGGTTTCAGGGTCATAGCCTGGCGACGTTCGGACTTCCGTGCTCAGGAGGATTCATGCCTCAGTCACCCAACCCCTACGACTTCCTGCCTTCCGCGCCCTCGTTCACGCTGCGCAGCACCGACATCGCCGACGGCGAGACGCTGGCGACCCCGCACCTGTCCGGCATCTTCGGGGCCGGGGGCGAGGACCGGTCGCCGCAGCTGGCCTGGGCGGGCTTCCCGGCGGAGACCAAGAGCTTCGTGGTGACGGTGTACGACCCCGACGCCCCCACGGCCAGCGGGTTCTGGCACTGGGCGGTGTTCAACATCCCGGCCACCGTGACGGAGCTGGCGGCGAACGCCGGCGACGCGGAGGGCTCGGGCCTGCCCGAGGGCGCCGTGACGCTCAAGGGCGACGGCGGCGTCAAGCAGTACCTCGGCGCCGCCCCGCCTCCCGGGCACGGCCCGCACCGTTACTACTTCGTGGTGCACGCGCTGGACGTCGACCGGCTCGACATCGGCGTCGACGCCACCCCGGCGTTCCTCGGCTTCAACCTGCTCGGCCACACCCTCGGCCGCGCGACCCTGACCCCGGTTTACGAGAACAAGGGCTGACCGCCGCTGGTCCCTGAAGGCCACCATGAGGGACGTAGATGCCCTCATGGTGGCCTTCAGGGCGTTCAAGGGCTGGATTTCCAGCCAGGTGAAAACCAGGCCGTTGACCCGCCCTCCTCGCCGTTCGACGATCAAAGGGTCGACCAGGACGAGGAGCGGCCATGAAAGCGGTGCGGGTCCACGAGTACGGAAAACGCCCGGTGGTGGAGGACGTCGCGGAGCCGGCGGTCGCAGGGCCGCTCGACGTCGTGGTCCGGATCGGCGGCGCCGGGTTGTGCCGGACCGACCTGCACGTCATCGAGGGGCAGTGGGCCGAGAAGTCCGGCGTCACGCTGCCTTACACGATCGGGCACGAGAACGCGGGCTGGGTCGAGGCGGTCGGCTCGGCAGTGTCCACAGTGGAGCCCGGCGACCCGGTGATCCTGCACCCGCTGGCCACCTGCGGGCTGTGCCGTCCCTGCCGCGCCGGCGACGACGTGCACTGCGAGAACTCGAAGTTCCCCGGCATCGACACCGACGGCGGGATGGCCGAGTACCTGCTCACCAACGCGCGCTCGGTGGTCAAGCTCGACGCGTCGCTGCGGCCCGCGGACGTCGCGGCGCTCGCGGACGCCGGGCTCACCGCCTACCACGCCGTGCGCAAGGCCGTGCCGCTGCTGTACGCGGGCACGAAGGTCGCGGTGATCGGCGCCGGCGGGCTCGGCCACATCGGCATCCAGTGCCTGGCCGCGATGGTGCCCGCCGAGGTGATCGTGGTCGACGCCAACCAGGCCGCGCTCGACCTCGCCAAGTCCTACGGCGCCGCGCACACCGTGCTCGCCGACGGCGGCCAGGTCGACGCCGTGCTCGACCTGACCGGCGGCGCGGGCGCGCAGGTGGTGCTCGACTTCGTCGGCGAGAAGGGCACGGAGGCCCAGGGCATCAAGATGCTGCGCCGCGCCGGCTCGTACTTCGTGATCGGCTACGGCGGCCACGTCGACGTGCCCACCATCGACATCATCTCGACCGAGATCAACATCGTCGGCAACCTCGTCGGCTCCTACAACGACCTGGACGAGCTGATGGCGCTCGCGGCGCAGGGCAAGGTCAGCCTGCACACCAGGACCTACCCGCTCGACGCGGTCAACGAAGCCATGGACGACTTGGACAACGGCCGGCTTCAGGGCCGCGGAATCCTCGTACCGTAAGGGAGTTCACCTCATGTACGAAAAGGACGGCGAGCGCTACTTCATCGTCGACGGGCACGTGCACTTCTGGGACGCGCGCCCGGCCAACCAGGCCAACCGCTACGGCGAGGGCTTCATCAACTGCTTCTACGACTACCACAAGAACCTCTCGCCGGAGAGCGAGAAGTGGACGCTGGAGCAGTTCTGGCAGCAGAGCGAGGAGAAGATCCTCCACGACCTGTTCGAGGTCGGCTACGTGGACCACGCGGTGTTCCAGCCGACCTACCTCACCGACTTCTACGTCAACGGCTTCAACACCACCGAGCAGGACGGCGCGCTCGCCGAGAAGCACCCGGACAAGTTCACCGTCAACGGCGCGTGGGACCCGCGTGACGGCGAAGCCGGCCTCGACAAGCTGGAAGCACTCGCGGAACGCTGGAACCTCAAGGGCGTCAAGCTCTACACGGCCGAGTGGAAGGGCGACTCCAAGGGCTGGAAGCTGTCCGACCCGTGGTCGTACCGGTACCTGGAGAAGTGCCAGGAGCTGGGCATCCGCAACATCCACGTCCACAAAGGACCGACGATCTACCCGCTCAACCGCGACGCGTTCGACGTGGCCGACATCGACGACGTCGCCAGCGCGTTCCCGGACCTGCGGTTCATCGTCGAGCACGTCGGCCTGCCGCGGCTGGAGGACTACTGCTGGATCGCGACGCAGGAGGCGAACGTGTACGGCGGCCTCGCCGTCGCGCTGCCGTTCATCCACACGCGGCCGCGGTACTTCGCGCAGATCATCGGCGAACTGCTGTACTGGACGGACGAAAACCGCATCACCTTCGCCAGCGACTACGCGATCTGGACGCCCAAGTGGCTGATCGAGGCCTTTGTGGACTTCCAGATCCCGGAGGACATGCAGAGCGAGTACGGCGTGCTGACCACTGACATCAAGAAGAAGATCCTCGGCCTGAACGTGGCGAAGCTGTACGACCTCGAAGTGCCCGAAGGCCTCGGCGTCAGCGAGGCGCCCGCCGACAGTGGCGACGCCGTGGGGTCCGCGCCCAAGGTGCCGGCGTGAACCCGCGGCTGTGGGCCGCGCTCGACACGGTGCGCGACCCCGAGCTGGACGAACCCGTGACAGAGCTGGGTTTCGTGCACTCGGCGACGCTGGCCGAGGGCCACGCGGAGGTGCGTTTGCGGCTGCCGACGTACTTCTGCGCGCCGAACTTCGCCTACCTGATGGTGGCCGACGCGCACGACGCCGTCACGGCGGTCGAGGGCGTCACGTCGGTCGACATCCGGCTCGACGACCATTTCGCGTCGGAGGAGATCAACGCCGGCGTCGCGGGCCAGGCGGGTTTCGAGGGCACGTTCCCGACGGAAGCGATCGGGGAGCTGGACGAGCTGCGGCTGATCTTCCGGCGCAAGGCCTACCTGGCCGGGCTGGACCGGCTGGGCACGAAGCTGGTGCAGGACGGGCGGACGCCGTCGGAGATCGCCGGGCTCACCCTCGGCGACGTGCCGGAGTCACCCGTTCGGTCCAGCCTCCTGCGACGGCGGCGGGACCTCGGTTTCGACTGCACTCCGGACGCGCCGCTGCTCGTGGACGAGAAGGGAGTGGTGATCCCGGCGGGTGAAGCGGCGCTGCGGCTGCGGTTCGCACGGGCGGTCCGGATCAGCATCGACGGCAACGCGGGGCTCTGCCGGGGACTGTTGCAGACCAGATACAGTGCTGTTCGTTACTAATCCGGCAGCAGCCACGGCGGAAACGGGTCCCTACGAGCAGATCGGCTGCAGACCGTATCCGCCTACTTTTGGTCGGACTAGTAAGCCGCTTACGCCGTTCGAAGCACGTATGGTGAAGGGAGCATGCTTCGCCCGTTCACCGTCGAACGCCACTCGCGGAGGTTCCGCCGTGCCTGTCCCCGCCCAGCCGACCCCCGAGGACCGGAATGCCGCGGAACGGGAGCCCACCGGCTTGATCGGTTCGGCGCAGCGGGCGCTGCGGGTGCTGGAGATCGTCGCGGGCGCGGGCGACGGCATCGCCGCCAAGGCCGTCGCCCGGCGCGCGGGCTTCAAGCTCTCGACCACCTATCACCTGCTCAACACCCTGGTCCACGAAGGCTATTTGATCCGGCTCGGCCACGGCCGGGGCTTCGGCCTCGGCTACAAGATCGGCGGGCTCCACGAGAGCCTGCTCGACGAGCTGGACGTCGGCCGCGAGCTGCGCGACGGCCTGCACAAGCTCCACCTGCGCGCGGGCGCGGCGGCGTATTACACGGTGTTCCGTGACACCGAGGTGGTCGTCGCCGCGGTCGCGGACTCGCCGGAGTTCCCGCGCGCGCAGCCGTTGGACTTCGGTTTCCACGAGGCCGCGCACGCCACGGCGTTCGGCAAGGTGATGCTCGCGTCGCTGCCGGCGAAGCAGCGCCGCGAGTACCTGACGAGCGCGGGCATGCCCCGCCTCACCGCCCACACCACGGTCCGCTCGCCCGACCTCGAGACGGAGCTGCAGGCCGTCGCGCATTCCGGGATGGCGCTGGAGATCGAGGAGTTCCTGCCGGAGCTGGCGTGCCTCTCGGCGCCGGTGCTGGACGCGGCCCAGAACGTCACGGGCGCGGTCGCCTTCTCCGTCCCGGCGGACCAGTTCGCGGCCCGCCGCTGGCACCTGGAGCGCGCGGCCCGCGCCGGGGCTGCCCGCTTTTCCCGGCTGCTGTCGGCGAAAAGCTTGTGAATACCGAAGACCGCGAGGCCATAACCCGTCTCATCAATCAGCATGGCTATCTGATCGACACGGGCCAGCTCGATCGCCTGCACGAGATCTTCACCGCCGACGTCGCGTACGACGTGAGCGACTTCGGCGGAGGAGTGATCAACGGGCTGGAAGCCATGCGGGAGTGGGTGCTGGACCTCGGCGACAGGAACCCGGTGGCCCACCACGTCACCAACATCGTTCTGGATGAGATCACCGCTGACGTCGTGCGCGGCCTCTCAAAAGGGATCGGCGTCACCGTCGAAGGGACTGTGCGCAGCGTGACCTTTGACGATCACATCGAACGATCTGACGCGGGGTGGCGCGTCACCCACCGCGTCGTCAAGGCCCGGCGATTGCCCCTGCACCCATAAATCCCGTTGCGGCGCACGTCGTTTCAGCGCGGCTTGAGCAGGTAGTCCACCACCGGCCGCAGCTCCTCCGCCGACGGCGGCCCGTCATCGATCAGGCCCTGGATCAAGAGCCCGTCGATGCCGGCCAGGAACACGCGGAACGCGACCTCGTCGTCGTGCCGGACCATCGACGTCAGCACGTCGAGCCAGCGGCGCGCGGCCGGGCGCAGCTCGGGTTTGCGGGCGGCCAGCAGGTACAGCTCGTACTCCGCCATCGTGCGGCCGCGCCGCGGGCCCAGCGCCTCCGCGAGCAGGCCGGCCACCTCCTCGGCGCCGCGGCTGCCGCGCGAGCGCGCGCGGTCGATCATCCAGTACACCTCGGTCGCCATGTCCCGAGCGCACGAGATGAGCGTGGCCACGAGCAGGTCGTCGAGCGAGGAGAAGTGATAGGTGGTCGACGTCGTGGGCACGCCCGCCTCCGTCGCGACGGTGCGGTGGGTGACGCCGGCGACGCCGTCGCGCTCGATCACCCGCAGCGCGGCGGCGATGATCTCCGCGCGCCGCTTGTCCCCGCGCGCCTTGCGCCCGTCGACCTGGATCTTCACTGGCTGCTGCCCACCTCGATCAGCACGACACCGCCGATCACCAGCACCAGCCCGGCGGCGATCGCGAAGTTGAACGGCTCCTTGAGGAACAGGACCCCGATGATCGCGACCAGCGCCACGCCCACCGCGGCCCAGATCGCGTACGCCACGCCGATCGGCAGCCCGAGCTTCAGCACCTGCGAAAGCGCGAAGAACGCCACGCCGTAACCGATCACCACGAGGACCGACGGACCGAGGCGGGAGAACCCGTCGGACAGCTTGAGCGAGACAGTCGCGGTCACTTCTGCGGCGATGGCCAAAGCGAGGTACAAGTAAGCACCCATGGTTTCGAAACTACCTGAACCATCGTCCCACTAGCTAGCGAGGCGTGCACCACATCGGTGGGACTTAGGGCTCTCCAACCAGTTACCCATCAGTAAGAAGCGTTACCCTGCTCGGCACCGGGGCTTCGGCGCCGGCACCACCACACCGGACGAAAGGCACCCGACGATGGGCGCTGTACAGCTGACTCTCGGGGGGATCTCGGTTCTCCTCGGCATCGTCGCCTGGGGAATGTTCATCGCGACCGTGGCCCGGTTCGTGCGGGTGATCCGCCTCGGCCAGCCCGACCCGACCCGCAACGGGCCGTTCACGCCCCGGCTGATGACCATGGTCAAGGAGTTCGCCGCCCACACCCGGATGGCCAAGTTCCGCCAGGTCGCCCCGTGGCACTGGATGGTGATGTGGGGCTTCCTGATCGGGTCGCTCGCGCTGTTCGAGGCCTACGGCGAGGTGTTCGTCCCGACCTGGGGCTGGCCGGTGCTCGAGGACTGGTCGCTGTGGAGCCTGCTGATGGAGCTGCTCGGCGTCGGCACCGTCGTCGGCGGCGTCGCGCTGGCGATCATCCGGCAGCTGAACCACCCCCGCCGCGCCGACCGGCAGTCGCGCTTCGCGGGCTCGAACTTCAAGTGGGCCTACTTCGTCGAGGCCGTGGTGATCGTCGAGGGCATCGGGATCATCGGCGTGCGCGCGGGCAAGGCGGCGCTGCACGTCCACGAGACGCCGACCTGGGCCGCGTTCGTGTCGAACCCGCTGAGCGAGCTGCTGCCGTCAAGCGCCGCGCTGGTCTCGGTGTTCGCCTTCGTCAAGCTGATGAGCGCCACCGTGTGGCTGCTCGTGGTCGCCCGGACGATGACCATGGGCGTCGCGTGGCACCGGTTCAGCGCGTTCTTCAACATCTACTTCAAGCGCGAGGCCGACGGCGGGGTCGCGCTCGGCGCGGTCAAGCCGATGATGTCCGGCGGCAAGGTGCTCGACCTCGAAGAGGCCGACCCGGACGAGGACACCTTCGGCGTCGGCCGGGTCGAGGACTTCAGCTGGAAGGGCTGGCTCGACTTCTCGACCTGCACCGAGTGCGGCCGCTGCCAGTCGCAGTGCCCCGCGTGGAACACCGGCAAGCCGCTGTCGCCGAAGCTGCTGATCACCCAGCTGCGTGACCACGCCTACGCCAAGGCGCCGTACCTGCTCGCAGGCGGCAAGCGCGACATGGCGGGCGACGAAATCGGGCTGACGGGCGACAATCCACACGCCGGCATCGACGTGCTCGCGCTCGCCGAGTCCGAGCGGCCGCTGATCGGCGGCGCCGAGGAAAACGGCATCATCGACCCGGACATGCTCTGGTCGTGCACCAGCTGCGGCGCCTGCGTGGAGCAGTGCCCGGTGGACATCGAGCACGTCGACCACATCGTCGACATGCGCCGCTACCAGGTGATGATCGAGTCGTCGTTCCCCACGGAGCTGAACGGCATGTTCAAGAACCTGGAGAACAAGGGCAATCCGTGGGGCCAGAACGCCAAGGACCGTCTGCAGTGGACAGAGGACCTCGACTTCGAGGTGCCGGTGTTCGAGGGCGAACTCGGTGACGCGGAGTACCTCTTCTGGGTCGGCTGCGCCGGCGCGTTCGAGGACCGCGCGAAGAAGACCACCCGCGCCGTGGCCGAGCTGCTGCACATCGCGGGCGTGAAGTACACCGTGCTCGGCTCGGAGGAGTCGTGCACCGGTGACCCGGCACGCCGCGCGGGCAACGAGTTCCTGTTCCAGATGCTCGCCCAGCAGAACGTCGAGGTGCTGAACTCGGTGTTCGAGGGCCGCGAACGCAAGGCGCGCAAGGTGGTCGTCACCTGTGCGCACTGCTTCAACACGCTCGCCAACGAGTACCCGGAGCTGGGCGGCCAGTTCGACGTCGTGCACCACACGCAGCTGCTGAACCGCCTGGTGCGCGAGAAGTACCTGACGCCGGTGGCGCCCGTCGCCGAGGACGTCACCTACCACGACCCGTGTTACCTCGGCCGGCACAACAAGGTCTACGACGCGCCGCGTGAGCTCGTCGGGGCCTCCGGGGCCACGCTGCGCGAGATGCCGCGGCACGGCGACCGGTCCATGTGCTGCGGCGCCGGCGGCGCGCGGATGTGGATGGAGGAGAAGATCGGCAAGCGGATCAACGTCGAGCGCGTGGACGAGGCGCTCGGCACCGCGCCGTCGAAGATCGCCACCGGCTGCCCGTTCTGCCGCGTGATGCTCACCGACGGCGTCACCGCCCGCCAGAGCGACGGGCTGGCGAGCGAACGGGTCGAGGTCGTCGACGTCGCCCAGCTGCTGCTCACCTCCGTGAAGCGGAAGCCGGAGCCGGCGCTGGTTGCGGCGGGCGCGCCTTCGCTGGAGGGCGAGTCGGACGCGGACCTGGCGGCCGAGCCGGACGTGCCCACCGACGAGAAGCCGGACCCGTTGGCGGACAAGGATAAATAGCAGGGACCGAACGGCCCCTTCGCGGCGGCCAATGCCCTGAAGGCCACCATGAGGGCATCTAGGACCCTCATGGTGGCCTTCAGGGCACACAGGCACCGCGGAGGGGCCGTTCGCTGTGCGTCACCCGGGACATTTGTCATGGGCTGATCGTGATCGACGGCCCGCGTGCGCCGGGCCGCGCGGCGGAACCATCGACGGATGCCACTCCGGAAGACCGCGCTCGCCACACTGGCCCTGCTCGCCCCGTTCGTCGCCGAGTTCCTGCTCGGCGACCAGTACCTGTCGGGGCCGCCGGAGGTCGGGAAACAGCTGGGCATGTACGCGATGTTCGTCGCGCTGTACGGCTCGGGCGCGCTGCTGATCCGCGAGGTCGCGCGTCGCCGCGGCCATGGCTGGCCGACGATCTTGGTGCTGGCGCTCGCTTTCGGCATCGCCGAAGAGGGGCTGCTCACCGAAACACTGTTCAACCCGCACTACCTCGGCCTCGACCTGCTCAGCCCGGGCCACATCCCGGTGCTCGGCCTGGGCGCGCCGTGGACGGTGTACGTGCTGACGCTGCACGTGGTCTGGAGCATCGCGACGCCGATCGCGATCGCGGAGGGGTTCTTCGGCCGTTCTCCGTGGCTGCGGACGCCCGGCACGTGGGCGTGGAGCGCTCTGCTGGCGGTCGGCGCGGTGGGGACTTTCGTGGTGTCACGCTCGTTGGACGCCGCGCACTTCCTGGCGTCGCCGGGACAGCTGGCCGGCACGCTCGTCGTTGTGGTGGTGCTGATCCTGGTGGCGTTGCGGCTGACGGCGCGGCCGGCGCAGGCGCCGTCGGGCAACCCGTGGCTGGGGTTCGCGGTCGCGGTCGGGCTGAGCTCCGCGTTCCAGGTGATGAAAACGGGCCTCGGCGTATCGCCGTGGGTGCAGGCCGGAGTGATGCTGGCACTGGAGGCGGTGGCCGTCGGGTATGTGCTGAAGACGCGGCCGCCGGCCGTCTCGCTCGCCGCGGGCGCCGCCGTCACGTACTGCTGGCTGGGCCTTTCCACCGCGGCCGACGCCGGGTTCGCCGCGGTCGTGGAGCAGTGCGTGCTCGTGGTGGGGACGCTCGTGTTACTCGCCTGCGCTACTCGCCGAAACATCCAGTTAACCGTTTGAGGAAACGGGTACGGCCGTACCGGAATTCCGGCGGTAAACGGTTACCACGGCGCCTTAGTGCATATTCGCTGCACACGCGGACGCGCGGTGTCACATTCGATCCAAAGGACTAGACAACGGGCGTATCCTGGCTTTTCCTCGCGACCACCGCCGCCCGCGGGGTCGGGAATGAGCCATCGGAAAAAGGGGCGAACAGGATGGGCGGGCACCGGGAAGCGCGACCGACCGGCCGTTCCGGCGCCCGGTTTCCCTCGGCCAAACAAGCGGAACGGCTGACCGGCGAAACACCCGTGGTGACGGATTCCCTTGCCGCCGAACCGGTTCCCCCGCCGTCGGACGAGCCTCCGGTCCAGCCTGATCTTCCCCAGCCCGCGAGCCGGCAGGACGTCCCCCAGGCCTCGGCCTCACCCTCGACCTCGGACCCGGGGCCGGGGCCGGCCGCGAAGTCGAAGTCGAAGTCGAAGCGCGTTGTCGGCCGGGCGGGCGCGCGGTTCCCGAGCGCGAAGGTGGCCGAGCGGCTCGCCGAGCCAGAGCCGGGGCCTGAGCCGAGGCCGAGGCCGAGGCCCGCGTCAACGGCACAGCCACAGCCAGAACCTCAGCCAGATCCCGAGCCGGAACCCCAGCCGAAGCCGGCCCGCGGCCTGACCGGCGCGCGTTTCCCCGCCCCGCAGCTCGCCGACCGGCTGAGCGACGAGCCCGAGCCCGAGGCCGTCAAGCGGGTGCAGGCGAAGTTCGCCAGCGCCGAGCTGGCCGACCGGATGGCGGAGGTGCCCGAGCCGGACCACAGCACCGTCGGCCGCGCCGGTGCGCGTTTCCCCAGCCCGAAGGTCGCCGACCGGCTCACCGGCGAGACCGCCAAACGGAGCGCCCCAGCGGACCCCGGCGCAGACCGGGCCGACCAGCCCGACTGGGCCGACCAAGCCGACTGGGCCGACCAGGCCGACCCCATCGACTGGACCGCCCAGACCAACCGGGCTGACCGGGCCGACCGGGCTGACCCGATCGCCCGGACCACCCAGACCAACCGGGCCGACTGGACTGACCAGACTGACCAGACCGACCAGACCGACCGGGCTGACCGGGCTGACCGGGCTGACCGGACCGACTGGACTGACCAGACCGACCGGGCTGACTGGGCTGACCGGGCTGACCGGGCTGACCGGACCACCCAGACCGGCTGGGCCACCCAGGCCGACTGGGCCGACCGAGCCGACCAGATCGACCCAACAGACCGGACCACCCCGCCCCACCGGACCGCCTCGGCCAACCGGACTGGCCAGACCACCCGGGTCGACCCAACCGGCTGGACCACCCCGGCCGACCGGCCCGACCGGACCGACGCCGCGTACTCCGGCACGCTCGGCGAAGGAACCGTCCGGCCCCACCTCCACCCGGAACCACCTCAGCCGGAACCACCCCAGCCGGCACCCGCCTTCGCCCCGCCGCCCGACTTCACCCCCTCAAGCGGCCAGTGGGACGACTGGGCCGAGGAGCCGACACCCCAGCCGGGGCCGCGCACGCTCGTCCGCCCGTATGTCCTCACCCGCGGGCGCACGCAGTCGCGCCGGCACCTCGCGATCGAAGCCCTCGTGTCGACGTGCGCCGAGGAGGCGCAGTGGAATTCCCCGCAGCTGAGCGGGGAATTCCGCTCGGTGCGGACGATGTGCGACTCCCCGCGGTCGGTCGCCGAGGTGGCCGCGACGCTGAGCGTGCCGCTGGGCGTCGCGCGGATCCTGCTCGACGACATGGCCGACCTGGGCCTGGTGCGGATCCACGAAAACGAAGGCGCGGCCGACGGCAGGCCCGCGCTGGCGTTGATGGAACGGGTGCTCTCCGGACTCCACCGCCTCTGACCCGCCCGAGCCGGCTGACCCGGCTGAACCGCCCCTGAACCGCTCACCCCGACTACGCTTCAGCGGGTGACCGAGGAAGAAGAAAAGGGCGGCGAGAGCACCCTCACCGTCCTCCTGGCCGGTGGGGTCAACCTGGCCATCGCGATCCTGAAGCTGATCGCGGGCATCATCACCGGCTCCGGCGCGATGCTCTCGGAGGCCGCGCACTCGGTCGCCGACACCATCACCGAGGTCCTGCTGCTCACCGCGCTGAAACGCTCGGAGCGCCCGGCCGACCGCATCCACCCGTTCGGTTACGGCAAGGAGCGCTACTTCTGGTCGCTGCTCGCCGCCGTCTCGATCTTCGCCTCCGGCGCGATGTTCGCGCTGTACGAGGGTTTCACCACGGTGTTCAGCGAGAACAGCGAACAGGAGAGCCCGCTCGTCGGCTACATCGTGCTGGCCGTGGCCTTCCTGCTCGAGGGCACGTCGTGGCTGCAGGCGATCAAGCAGGTGCGCACGGAGGCGAAGGCCGATGGCCGCTCGTTCTTCGGCTACCTGCGGACGATCGACGACCCCGCGCCGAAGACCGTGCTGTTCGAGGACTCCGCCGCGCTCGTCGGCCTGGTGCTCGCGTTCGCCGGCATCGGCCTGCACCAGCTCACCGGCTCGTCGGTCTGGGACGGCGTCGCGTCGATCCTGATCGGACTGCTGCTCGCCTGCGTCGCGTACCTGCTGGGGCGCACCAACCGTGGCCTGCTCATCGGGCGTCAGGCCGACCCGCGGATCGTGCGCGGTGTGCGCGACCACCTCGCGGCCGCGCCAGAGATCGAAGCGCTGGTGGACCTGCAGACCATGCTCATGGGCACCGACCAGGTGCTGGTGTGCGCCCGCGTCGACTTCGACGACGCACTGGGCGCGGCCGACGTGGAACGCGCCTGCGTGCGCATCGCCGGCGAGCTGACCGACGGGTTCCACGACGTCACCGAGGTGTTCATCGAGCCCGTGCCGCGCACCGACCCGAACCTGCGCGCGACGGTGCTGGCGCGCTACGGCGACCTACGGGCGAACCCGGTCGAGGACTATCAGTAGCCGAAGTCCTGCGTCCAGTACCAACCGGACTTCGTGACGCCGACGCCGAGCTTCGTCAGCGAGCAGTTGAGGATGTTCGCACGGTGGCCGCTGGAGTTCATCCACATCTCCATCACCTGCGCGGCGCTGGTCGCGCCCTTCGCGATGTTCTCGGCGCCCGGCTTGCTGTAGCCGGCGTCGCGGATGCGCTCGTCGAAGTGCACGCCTTCGGGAGTGTCGTGGGAGAAGTAGTCGCGGTCCGACATGTCGTCGCTGTGCTTCTGGGCCGCGGTGTCGAGGTGCGGTTCCTCGGCGACGGGGTCGCAGCCGGCGTCCGCGCGTTCGTCGTTGACGAGGCCCACGATCTGGCCGGCCATCGAGGTGTCCGCCTTCGGCCGCGGTGTCGTCTTCGGCGGGCTGGGCGGCGGCGCCGAGGGTGAAGGGGCGGGGGCTTCCGACGAGGGCGTCGGCGTCGGGGAGGGGCTTTCGGAAGTTGACGGGGCGGCCGAGGAACTCGCCGGGCCGCCCGAGGTGGTGGGCGAGGGCGGTTTCGCGAACGGGTCGCCGGAGGCCGCGAGGCCCCCACCGAGGTCGGACTGGCCGGACGCGGCGCTACTGAGAGTCGCCGCGCCCGGTCTGTCGTGGAGCCACATTGTCCCCCCTGCGGCGGAAAATCCGCCCATGAGAACACTCAGCGACACCAAAACCACACGACCACGAGCACCAATGGGGGACACGAGGCGGAAAACTATCACGAACTGATTACGACCGTTACCACCGAAAGGCGCAGTGCCCCACTCGATCAAACGGGGGAAATGATCAAGAAACGTCCTCGATCGCGGTCCCCTTGGTCTCCCGGATGAACTTCAGCGTGAACGGGATCGACAGCAGCGCGAACGCCGCGTAGATCCAGTACGTGGCGCTCAGGTTCCAGTCGGACATGCTCGGGAAGCTGACCGTGACCAGCCAGTTCGCCACCCAGTTGGCGGCCGTGCCGACGGCGAGCGCGGCACTGCGGATGCGCAGCGGGAACATCTCGCCGAGCAGCACCCAGAGGATCACGCCCCAGGACAGCGCGAACGAGAGCACGAAGACGTTCGCGAACACCAGCGCCACCGGGCCCCACGCGCCGGGCAGGCTCAGGTCGCCGTTCACGGTCCGCGCGTGGCCGAACGCGATGGCCGCGACGCCGAGCCCGATCGCCATGCCGACCGAGCCGATCAGCAGCAGCGGCTTACGCCCGACGCGGTCGATGAACGCGATCGCGATGAACGTGCCGAGGATGTTGATCACGGGGCTGACCATGGAGATCAGCAGCGAGTCGGTGTTCTGGCCGACCGAGTGCCACAGCGTGTCGGAGTAGTAGAAGATCACGTTGATGCCGACGAACTGCTGGAACACGGCGAGCGCGATGCCGATCCAGACCACCGGCAGCAGCCCGAACCGCCCGCCGAGCAGGTCCCGCACCTTCGACTGGCGCTCGGTACGCAGACCGCGGCTGATGTCGGCGAGTTTCGTCTCGACCTCGTCGGCGCCCTCGACCTCGGCGAGCACCTTGCGCGCGCGGTCCACCTTGCCGATCGAGAGCAGGTAGTGCGGCGACTCGGGGATGATCGAGGCGAGCACGAAGTAGATCACCGCGGGAATGGCGGCGGCGCCCAGCATCCACTGCCAGGCCTCGAGGCCGCCGAGGTGGCCGTTCAGGTCGTGGGAGCCGTCGGGCAGGGCCGGCGCGAAGGACTTGATCACCCAGTTGACCAGCGCGGACACCCCGATGCCGAGCACGATCGCGAGCTGCTGCAGGCTCGCCAGCCGGCCGCGGTAGGCGGGCGGCGCGACCTCCGCGATGTAGGACGGCCCGATCACCGACGCGACGCCGATCGCGGCGCCGCCGATCACCCGCCACAGCGCGAGGTCCCAGATCCCGAACGGGAACATCGCCCCGAGCGCGCTGATGAAGAACAGCACCGCGGCCAGCTGCATCGTCCGGATGCGCCCGACCCGGTCGGACAGCAGCCCGCCGAACCACGCGCCGACGGCTGAGCCGATCAGGGCGCTGGAGACGGTCAGCCCGGTGGCGGCGGTACCGACTTCGAAGTGTTTCTGGATGCCGAGCACGGCACCGTTGATGTTGGAGCTGTCATAACCGAACAGGAACCCGCCAACCGCCGCCGCGCCCGCGATGAACACGACGTGGGCGAGGTGCTGCTGGCCAGCCCGCTCGCCGGGAACGACGTCGGCCATGACCCCACCTTTCGCTGTGGAAAATTACTTACCCCACCGAAGTAACCGCTGCCCCGTTCTGGACCGTGTCAGCCTCCGGAGTGACATGTCGCACCCCTGATGATCAAGGACGGCGGGTGATCCGCAACAGGAGCGCGCCGGCGCCGAGCAGGCCCAGGCCGGCCAGCCCGTACGTCGGCAGGTCAGGGTCGGTGTCCGGGAACGCCTGGGGCGCGACGGGCGGGCCGGCGCCGGGTGAGACGACCTTCACGGTGGCCGCGGCCCTGGCCGTGAGGGCGACGGGCGTCTCGGTATCCGCTTCGACGGTGGCCACGACGTCGTCGGTGAGCACGCCGCCGGCCGGGGCGTGCGCGGTCCTGGTCCATTCCCGCCGCTCCCCGGGCTCGAGCCGGTACGCGGGGGCGACGAGCGCGACGTCACCGGTGTTGACGGCCTCGACGCTGAAGGTGACCACATCCCCAGGCCCCGCGGTGGGCTCGGCCTGCTCGGTGAGCTGGAGCTGCGGCCTCCCGACGCGCTGGTCGGCCTCGCCCTGCGCAGTGACCGGTGCTCCGGCGGCTGTTGTCCCGGCCGCGCTGAAGGTGCTGGCGGAACATCGCAACGGCGGCGAGGCTGCGCCTGGGGCCAGGTCCAGTGGGGTGATCGCGCAGGTCGGTGCCGCTGGGACGGTGTCTCCTCGGGCGGCCGGACCGCCACCTGGGGTCGATCGCCCGGTCGCCTGGCCGGCCGAGGGCGACCGCATCCCGGCCGTCGAGCCAGCAGTCGGCGAGCCCACAGACGGCGAGCCAGCAGTCGGCGAGGTCGTTCCGGTGAGTCCGACGGCGTGCAGCGGCACGTCACCGGTGTTCGTCACCACCGCGGTCGCCTGGGCGGGCTGCCCGGGAAGCAGCGGTTTCGCCGGGCCGGTCGCCGTCACGGTGAGGCCGGGCCCGGTGACGTCGAGCGTGGTCGCAGCGTCATCCGTGACCGCGCGCCCGGCCGGATCGACGCCGGTCACGGTGGCAACCGCCGTGCCGTCAACGCGCGCCGACACCGTGCAGTCCCGCACCGCCGTTGCCCCCGCAGCCAGGGCAGGCAGCGAGAACCCACAGCCCGCCGGGTCGCGAACGGTCACCTCGCGCAGCGGCCCATCACCACTGTTACGGACCGTCGTGAGGTAGGTGACCGGATCCCCTGGTCGAATCGGCTGCCGTAAGTAGTCACGCTCAAGCCGCACCCCGGGGTGGACAACATCGATCCGGGCCCCGTCCGAAGCCGTGACCGGCGGGCCCACCGCAGGCGTGGCTGTGCCCGTCACGACGTCGGTCACCCCAGCGTCCGGAGCCGGGGCGGTGCAGGGATAGTGCTGAATCCCGTTGACCGGCAGGTTCGGAAACGTCCGGGCGCACTCCGGCGCGCCCGGGTCCGTCACGACCACGTCACGCAGGGCCGAATCGCCCGTGTTCGTGAGGGTCACCTCGAACGGGACCGAGTCGCCCGCGTGGAACGGGCCGCCGTCGATGCGCCTGGCGATCGTGAAACCCGGCTGCTGCACCACAAACGCCGCCTGCCCCGACGCCGCCACCGGCCGCTCGGTCGGATCGGTCCCGGTCACCTTCGCCGTGTTCGTGAACCCCGTGGCGCCCGCGACGATGGTGCAGTCGTACGTCTCCTCCGCGTCCGGCGCCAGCGATGGGACCTGGTGCGCACACGAGGGCACCCGCTCGTCCACAACGGACACCTTCGTCAGCGGCGCGTCGCCGACGTTCTTCACCAGAACCGAAAACGTCACCGTTGCGCCCGCCCGCACCTGGTACGGCTCGGCGTCCGCCATGATCGCGATCTCCGGGTGGATGACGTCGACCGCCACGCTCCCCGATGCTGTCACCGCGCGATTCGTCGGATCCGTGCCGGTGACGGACGCGGTGTTCGTGAAGTCGTCCGGCGCCGCCTTGACCGTGCACTGGTAGGTCTCCACGGCGTTGACGGCCAGCGCGTCGAACGCCTTGGCACAGCCCGGATCCGTGACGGACAGCTTCGTGAGCGGAACGTCGCCGGCGTTGGTGACCACCACGGTGAACGTGACGTCGTCGCCCGCGCGCACGACCGTCGACGCGGCGTCCAGCTTGACCGTGACGGCCGGGTGGATCACGTCGATCTTCGCGTCGGCCGTCGCTGTGAGCGGCGGGCCGCTCGACGCGGTGCCGGTGACCGTCGCGGTGGTGATCGTGTCGTCCGCGGGCGCGGGTGTGGTGCAGTCGTACGCCTGCTTCGCGCCTGCGGCGAGCGTGTCGAACGTCTTCGCGCACGCCGGATCGGTGACCTTCACTGCGGTGACGGGCGAGTCGCCCGTGTTGGTGACGGTCAGAGTGAACGTGACCGGATCGCCGGCGCGAAAGGGCCCACCGTGCACGGTCTTGGTGAGCGAAAGTCCCGGATGCACCACGGTGAACGTCGCGTCGGCGGACGCCGTCACGGTGCCGCCGAGCGGATCGGCCCCAGTCACCGCGGCGGTGTTGGTGTACCCGTCCGCGCCCGCCTTGGTGTCGCAGGTGTACTTCTCGACCGCCCCCGGGGCCAACAGCGCGAAATCACGCGCGCACGGAGGAGTACGAGAGTCCACAACGGACACATGCGTCAACGGCACGTCCCCGGTGTTGCTCACCGTCACCGTGAAGGTCACAGAATCCCCTTCGCGGACGACAGAGGGCGAAGCCGCCACAGCAACAGCAACAGCCGGGTGCACAACGTCCACGTGCGCGTCAGCCGCCGCCGTGACGGACCGGTTCGTCGCGTCAACGCCAGTGACCCGGGCATCGCTGGTGAAGTCGTCCCCAGCGGCATGTGTGCACGAGTACGTCTGCTTCCCCTGTGCCGCAACCACTCCAAGTCGTTTCGAGCACTCGGGCGCGACCGGGTCGTCAACGTTCACATCGTGTAGATCGCTGTCGCCCGTGTTGGTGACGGTGAGGGTGAACGTCACCGGTTCCCCCGCGCGGACGACCGCGGGCGCCACAGTCTGCGTGATCGCGACGGCCGGATGGATCACGTCCACCGCGGCCTCGTCACCCGCCTTGACCGGGGCGCCGACCGGCGGCGAGCCGGTCACCGTGGCCGAGTTTGTGAAGTCATCGGCGGGCGCGGTCCCGGCGCACACGAAAGTCCAGTTCGCGCCCGGCGCCAACGCGCCGTCGTACGGCCGCGCGCAATCCGTGGCCAGGGCATCGGCCACGTGGACGTCGGTGAGCGGCACGTCGCCGGTGTTCTTCACCGTGAGCTGGAACGGCACGCGGTCGTGCTCGCGGAACGGGCCGCCCTGCACGTCCGCGGCGAGCGTCAGAGCGGGATGCACAACGGAAAACGCCGCGCCCGCGGACGCCGTCACCGGCCGCGCTGTCGGGTCGGTCCCGGTCGCCGCCACGGAGTTCGTGAACCCACCCGGCCCGGCGACCGTCGTGCAGCTGTAGACCTGTTTTCCTTGCGGCGCAATAGTTCCCAAGGCACGCGCACAGTCCGGCACCTGGGCTTCCGCGGCCGAAACGTCGTGCAGTGGCACGTCCCCGGTATTGCTGACCGTGACCGTGAAGGTCACCGAGTCCCCTTCGCGGACGACAGCGGGAGCAGCCGCCACGGCAACAGCCACAGCCGGGTGCACGACGTCGACCGGCGCGTCCGCAGTCACCTTCAACACCCGGCCGAGCTGGTCCTTGCCGGTCGCGGCCGCGGTGTTCGTGAAGTCGTCCGCCGGTGCGAGCATCGTGCAGCCGTACGTCTGCTTCGCTTGCGGCGCAAGGGTTCCGAACGTCCGCACGCAGCCCGGGGTGCGGTCGTCCGCCACGGCGACGTCGTCGAGCGGCACGTCGCCGACGTTCGCCACGCTGATCGTGAAGGTCACCTGGTCCCCGGCGCGGACGAGCGCGGGCGCGGCCGTTTTCGTGATCGTGAGCTGCGGGTGGATCACGGTCACGGTGGTCGTCGCGGTGTCCGTGACGGCCTGCCCGGACTGGTCGACGCCGCTCGCGCTGGCCTTGTTCGTGCTGGTCAGCGACGGATTCGCGGCGCACGTATAACGCTGGGAAGCGCCGGCGGCGAGCGCGCCGAACGTCCGGGAGCACGACGTGGTGGTGTCGTCGGCCACCGTCACCGGGTCCAGCGGGCTGTCGCCGGTGTTGGTCACCTCCACGGTGAACGTCACCGGCTCACCCGCGTGGACCACGGCGTGGTCCACGGTCTTCGTCACCTTGATGGCGGGCGCGATGACGGGGACTTTCGCGCCGGCCGCCGCGGTGACGACCTGGCCGAGCGGGTCGGTGCCGGCGACGTCCGCGGTGGTCACGCCGTCCGGCACCGGCGCCTTCGTCACGCAGGTGCCCGTGGTGGACTGGCCGGGCGCGAGAGTCCCCACCGTCCTCGCGCACGCGCCGGTCACGGCGACGTCGTGCAGCGGGACGTCACCGGTGTTCGTCGCGGCGACCGTGGACGTCACCGGGTCGCCGGCGCGATAAGCCGCTTTGTCGACCGCGTGTGTCAGCCCGATCGCGGGATGGACGACGTCAACGTGACTGGTGCTGGAACCGTCAAGCGCGTCACCGAGCGTACTGGTGCCGGTCACGACGGCCGTGCTCGCGAAGTCGTCGCCGGGCGCGGTCACGGTGCACTGGTAACCGGTGGTCGCGCCCGCGGCCAGGGTGCCGATCTTCTTGGCACAGGCCGGAAACCGGTCGTCGGTGACCGCGACATCGTCGGCGGGCGTGTCGTTCGGATTGGTGACGCCGACGGTGAACGTCACCTGGTCACCCGCGTGCACCCGGGCGGGCGAGGCGTGGTTCACCACGCGCAGATCGGGCACCGGCACGGAAAACACGAGCCCCTGCAGGAGGAAGCCGTTGCCGCTGAAGCCGAGCTTCACGCTCGTGGCGCCACTGGGCACGGCGTCGCTGTTGAACGCCTTGGCATCGATGCCGAAGTTGTTCTTGGCGTCGGGACGCGTGGAGTTGTCGGCCGCGGAGATGAAGAAGTTGTCCGTCGCGCCCGTGGCCGGCTCCGCGACGGGTTTGTCGTTGATCAGGAACCGGTCGCCCGCCGTGCCCCAGTCGCCGCCGAGCGCGGTGACGCCGATGTGCGCGTCGGCGGACGCGGCGCGGAAACCGGTGATGGTGGTGCTCGTGTCGCCGCGCGCGTGGCCGTCGTAGACGAACACCGCGCGCTTGTCCGGCGCGTACTGCGGGTCGCGGTCCGGGTAGGCGAACACCACCGCCACCGACCAGCCGCCACCGCATCCGCGTCCGGCGGCGGTCCAGACGTTGCCGGTGGTCAGCTCCAGCGGCGCGCCCGTGGGCGCCGCCGCGAACTGCCCGGTGACGTCGGCGTATGCGGAGTAGGACTGTGGATCGCCGCTGTACGAGCCAGGCCGGACGTCAGCCGCTTTCCCGCCGCCGACGGTGAACCGCACGGCCTGGGCGTCCGGCGTTCCCGACGGCCGCGAGCAGTCCGACCCCAGCGAGCCGCCCCAGCTCAGCCGCGCGAAGGTGACTTTCGCGCCGGGCGGAATGGTCACCGAGGCGGCGGAGGAGTCGAACGTCGTGGGGTCTTTGTCCACATCGGACCATCGCAGCGCGAACCCGGCGGCGGGCTTTTTGTCGGTGCGGGCGGCGGTTTTCGCGCAGGGAGCGTCGTCCGGGGCGCATTCCACCACGCTGTTGCCGGCGTAGAGGAAATCGCCGTACACCACTTGGTGGGAACTCTGCCGGAAATCCTTGACTTCGTCCGCGTGCGCGATCGGCACCAGCGTCGTGACCATCAGGCCGAGCACCACGAGCAGACGTTTCCCGGCCGAGAACATGCCCGCGAGCTTTCCAGGAACCGGTGAGCGAAGGGCCCTTTCGTACCCGGCCGTGGCCGCAAGTCACTCCGCTGAGCGATCTCCCACGCGCACAGTTGACTCGTGGGTGATCTCGGCCGCGTCGCGAAGGAACCCGATCACCGTACGAAGCTGCTCATCCGTGTACCCCTCGGCGCGCGCCTTGACCGCGCCGACGAGGTAGTCCCACAACGACGTCTGGGCTCCTGTGGCCTCCAGCTCGATCAGCACCCGGCGCCGGTCGCCCGGGTGCGGCGTGCGGTTGACCGCACCCTTGCGCTCGAGCCGGTCGATCAACGCGGTGATCGACGCGGGCGCCAGGCCGGAGTACTTCGCCAGCTCCTTCGGGGTGAGCGGGCCGAGGCGCGCGAGGTAGTCCAGCACCTTGTTCTCGACCGCCGACAGCCCGCGGACCTCGGCGATCGCCGCGTGGAACATCACCGTCTCCGTGGACAGCACCCGGGACCGCAGCAGCAGCTCGTCCACCAGCTTCTCGCGCTCGCTTGACACATCCCCAGTCTACCCGGAGTATTTAGTTCGACGGAACGAATTAGTTTCCGAGATACTCACCAGGGGAGTGGACATGGCACGCGTACTGATCGCCGGCGGGGGCATCGCGGGCACGATCACGGCGATCGCGCTGCACGAGGTGGGGCACGAGCCCGTGCTGCACGAGGCGTACGACAAGAGCGCGGACGGCGTCGGGGCGTTCCTCACGCTCGCCGTGAACGGCCTCGACGCGTTGACGCCGTTCGGGCTGAAACCGCTGGTCAAAGGCATGGGGTTCGACACCCCGAGGATGTCGATCGGGCTCGGCAACGGCAAGCGGCTGGCGGAGTTCTCGCAAGGCGGGCCGCTGCCGGACGGGACCGTGAGCCAGACCGTCTGGCGCGCGGATCTGTACGCCGCCCTTCGCAACGAAGCGGCCAGACGCGGCGTACCGACCGCGTACGACAAGCGGCTGGTCGACGCGACCCAGACGTCTTCACAGGTCACCGCCCGATTCGAGGACGGCACCACGGCGTCCGGCGATCTGCTGATCGGCGCGGACGGCCTGCGCTCGCGCGTGCGCCGGATCATCGACCCGTCGGCGCCGGAGCCGCGTTACGTGCCGCTGCTGAACACCGGCGGCCGCGCCACCGGCCTCGACCTCGGCGACGAGCCGGGCGTGATGCACATGGCGTTCGGCCGGAAGGCGTTCTTCGCGCACATCGTGCATCCCGACGGTTCGGTGTGGTGGTTCGCGAACGTGCCGCACGCTGCCGAGCCCGACCAGGCCGAGCTGGCCGCGCTCGCGGGCCCGGCCTGGCGGGCGGAGCTGCTGCGCCTGTTCGCGCGCGACCGGATCCCGGCGACGCGGATCATCGAGGCGACCGAGGACGTCTACCAGCCGTGGGCGACGTACGACTTCCCGTCGGTCCCGGTCTGGCACCGCGGCCGGATCGGCATCATCGGCGACGCGGCGCACGCGACGTCACCGGCCGCGGGCCAGGGCGCGTCGATGGCGATCGAGGACGCCGTCACGCTGGCACGTTGCTTGCGCGACGTGCCGGAAACCGCGCTGGCGACGTTCGAATCGCTGCGCCGTACCCGGGTCGAAGCGGTGGTGGCGCAGGGAAAACGCAACGGCGACGCGAAGGGCGCGCCCGGCCCCGTCGGCCGTCTGCTGCGCGACTTCTTCATGACGCGCGCGCTGAGCAAGCCGTCCGCCGATGACCCGAACGAATTCATGTGGGGCCACCGGATCGACTGGGCGGAGCCGGTTTCGGTCTAGCGCGCCTAGCGCCAGGTGTCGACGCGGTGGAAGTTCTTGTACGCGCGGCTGGGCGTCGGCCCGCGCTGGCCCTGGTAACGGGAGCCGGCCTGCGTCGAGCCGTACGGGAATTCCGCCGCGCTGGAAAGCCGGAAGATGCACAGCTGGCCGATTTTCATGCCCGGCCAGAGCGTGATCGGCAGGTTCGCCACGTTCGACAGCTCCAGCGTGATGTGGCCGGAGAAGCCGGGGTCGATGAAGCCCGCGGTCGAGTGCGTGAGCAGCCCGAGGCGGCCGAGCGAGGACTTGCCCTCGAGCCGGCCCGCGAGGTTGTCGGCCAGCGTGACCAGCTCGAACGTGGAGCCGAGCACGAACTCGCCGGGGTGCAGCACAAACGGCTCGTCACCCTCCTTTTCGACCAGCGAGGTCAGCTCGTCCTGCTGCAGCTGCGGGTCGATGTGGGTGTACTTGCTGTTGTCGAACACGCGGAAGAACCGGTCCAGCCGGACGTCGATGCTGGACGGCTGGACCATGGCGGGGTCGAAGGGGTCGATGCCGAGCCGGCCGGCATCGAGCTCTTTGCGGAGGTCACGGTCACTGAGCAGCACGGGGCGAAGCCTATCCGGCCGGTTCAGGCCGCGCGCATGTGCTGCTGGTACGACGTGTCCGGCTTGAACACCTCGCGCAGCCGCTTGAGGTAGAGGCGGCGCCCGGCCTGGCCGAGCCGCTCCTGCAGCGCGGTCGCGCCCGGTACGCACAGCCGGACCGTCTCGGCGGCGAAGTTCAGCCCGGCCCCGGCGAGCACGGCCGCCTGCGCGACCAGGTCGTTCGGCAGCTCCAGGAAGTCGGCGTTGTCCTTCCCGAGCACGAGCCGGCTGATCGCGGAGTGGACGCCGACGTTCACGTGCCCCAGCACCCTCCCGGCGGCACCCCGCCCCTCGCCGATCGACGCGTGGCTGTCGACGAGGGCCTTGGCCAGCCGTTTCGAGTCTTCGTCGGGGATGAATTCGGTGGCGGCGAGCAGCCAGAGCAGCCGCCACGCGTCGTCCTCGTCGGCGGGCAGCAGCTCCTCGTCGACGCCCATCAGCCAGCCGATGTAGCGCCAGAGGTGCAGGATGTCGGCGCGCTCGCGCGTGGAGTAGCGGAGGCCGAGCAGCTGCGTGCCGAACACGTAGACGAGGGAGAACAGCAGCAGGGTGCCGGCGGTCTGGACCTGGTTGACGGGCCGGTCCCACGCCGCGTAGTCCCAGTCCTCGCGCTCGTTCATGGCCCGGCGGACGTGGGCGTGCACCAGCCGGATCCGGACCGCGGCGGTGTAGCCGGTCTGGTGCTTGGCCATCGCGCCGGGCGTGGTGACGTCGATCCACCAGGTCGCGGTCTCGACCAGCCGGCGCGTGGCCCGGTACTCGATCTCCCCGGTCCCGACCAGCGATTTCGTCGCGCGCGAGGCGAGGTACCCGCCCATCAGCGACATGTCGCCGAGCGGGAAGAGCCCCAGCAGCCCAGCGCGGGTGATCGCCTTGGCGCCACGCTGCAGCCGCTCGGCGTCGACCCAGTACGGCGTGGCCTCGACCTGGCGGAAGAACGTTTCGAGAGCCGGCGCGGGGTTGGGGACGGCGTCGATCCCTTGGGTTAGGGCCAGCTCGAGTTGCTCTTGGTTGCTGTTGGTGCGGCCCTCACGGGGTTCCTGGCGGCCCTGGTCTTCCTGGGGTTCCCTGGATTCCCGGCCTTCCCGGCTCCACGCCACCAGTTCGTCGGCGGCCTGGTCCTCCTGCTGCGCGAACTCCCGCAGCCGCCTGACCTGGCCCTCGTCGACGTTCGCCCCGGCGCCCCGCATCCGGGCCGCCAGCCGGAACCCACCCTGGCGGAACAACACCGGGTCGTCCATCACCGTCACCTCCGCGGGAGTCGACAACAAGTGTTGTCACTTGCCCGACGCGCCGTCAACCCACAGACCCACTGGACAGCCGCGTCCGGACTCCGTGTATGCTTACGTCGCACTGCGGATGTAGTTCAATGGTAGAACATCAGCTTCCCAAGCTGAATACGCGGGTTCGATTCCCGTCATCCGCTCTGACAACGCCTTCGGCAAGATGTTCGCTCATCTTGCCGAAGGCGTTTTTACATTCCCGGAGTCTTTCGACCGGCTCAGGTCAGGTCCGCGACTTCCGCGTCGGCGGCGTTCCGCTTGACCGAATCGATGCCCTTCTGCGCGGACGCCTTGGCGGGGTACGACTCACCCGTAGCGATGATCTCGCCGTTTCCAGCCTTGAGCCGGAAACGGAACTCACCCGACTTGTCCTTGTACAGCTCGAATTTTCCAGCCATGATTTTCTCCTCTTCGATTTCTTGGTTAGCTCAGGCCTGCAGCTCGGCTCGGACGACGTCGGCCCTGATGATCTTTTCGATCTCCCGGACATCGCTGTTGTACGTCGTTCTCCGACGGACTTCCTTGCGCACCGCTTCCAGCACCGGCTCGGAGACGAGCACCGCGGCGAGCGAACGCGGCGCGGTGGCCGCCTTCGCCTTCCAGAGCTCGTCCAGCAGCCGACGCTTGATCGCCTCTTTGGAAAGGTGGAACAAGGCATGGGCCTTCGCGGTGGAAGTCGCGTCGGACAGCAGGTCGATCTCGAGGGCGAGGTCGACGACAACCGGCAGCCCGCCGGTCAGGTGCCAGACCTGCCACACTTGCCCGTTCGTCAGGATCATCCACTCGACCCCTTCGTTGACGGCGTACATCTGCACCTGCCGCAAGTGCCGGATTCCGAGCTTCTGCGTGCACCGCTTGACCTCGATGAAGGCGACCATCTGACGATCGATCCGGACGCCGTAGTCGGCGAACTCGCCCTTGACCTGGTACTCCGTGGTCAGGTCCTCGTACTTGTCAAAACCGAGACCCTCACAAAGGAAATCGGTGACGAGCAGGCGGGTGTCACCTTCGTTGGCGTCCCGTTCGACGAGGTCGGCGAGCGGGCGGGCGAACCGCCGGACCGCCGCCCTGGCGCGTTCCCGGGCTGCCGCCTCCCACTTCGGCAGCGGCCGGGGTTCCGCACCGTTGGACTTCGCGACCGCCACTTTCTCCGGCGACGCCGGATTGGGTTCGATCAATGATCCTGAAGCCGGGGCGAAATCAACCTCGTCCGTCATTTCCAGGACCTCCAACGGCAAAGCCGTCCGGCACCAGATCGCGCCGGATGTGACTTACAGAGGTTCACGTCGCATTTGGCCGAGCGAGTGTTACGGAATATAATCGAGCGGATCTCAGATAGCGCTTTCCCAATTACAGCAGAAGGATGTGATTAACAGACAATTTACACAGTAAAGGAATCACGATCCATTTACCGCTCCCCGCCGTCGCCGCCGAACCCGTACGTGAACGTGCGAAAACTGTGCACCCCGAAGCGGCGCGCAGTTCCGTCCAGAACGCATGCCATCGCGGGGCCGTCGACAGCGCGACCGCCGCCCCGTCACGTTCCACCGCCCGGCGATGTCCTATATGGACACTTACTGGCCGAACTCGTTGCAGCCCTTCACATCGCCGTCTCGGACGCCTTCGGGTCGATGCCAGCGAAGTAGATCGGTGCGGCCGTACGTGGACATGACAATCCGTCGGAGGTCCGCACCGGCGCCATTCACCAGCTGCCACTACGAACCTCCGAGCGTCAGAGCCCTTCCCCCGCGGAGGAGTTTCAGCCCTCGACCAGTTCCCACTCAGCCCCGGGGGCCTCACGGTCGAAAACCTGTCCCGGCGCGGCCTGCAGCACGTTCACGACGTCCGGGTACAGCCGCACGACGTGCTCCAGCTCCATGCCCTCGACCTCGAAGTCCTCGGACTCCGGGACCTCGAAGCCGACGAACAGCCAGGTCCCGTCGGTCTCCCGGACCACCTGGCGGACGGCGCGGCCCGGCGCGTCCGGACCGGTGCCGATCTCGGCAAGCCCGGTGCTGAGCTGCACTTCCTCAACGGGCGAACCGGGGTGCTGCCACGCGGCGACGCGCGTCTCGCGGATCGCGACGTCCTCTGTCTCGTCGTCGGAGTCCGCGACGGAGCTGAGCAGCCACGTGGCCCGGTCCGGATCCCAGTCCGCGGCCATGCCCGGCGGCAGGCCGGCCAGCGCCTTGAGCTGCGGCAGCCGCTCGACCGCGTCGCGCAGGCGCAGCGCGCCGAACTGCTCGCGGTTGACGTCCATGTCCTCGTCGAACTCGGCGCCGTCACTGATGAACCAGTCGTCGTCATCGTCGAGAACGACAAAAGCCAGCTGGCCGGGGTCCTCGATCAGCGTGTGCGCGAAGATCACCGGGGATTCCGGATCCTGCCGCAGCGGCCATTGGGTCGACATGCTCGCTCCCCGCGTAGTTCCGGTGTGTGCGCACATCCCACCAGACCGGCACCCAGGTCGCGTGCGCCACCTCACCAAACGACTCACGGCGACCACCACACCCGGCCCCGCCCCCCGCGACCAAACAGATCACCGCACGTCACACCGGTCCGGCTCGCCCACCCCGCACGTCACTCGCCCCCAAGCGCAGCCGCCCACGAAACCCGCGGCCTTTTTGCAGCCACCACCAGCCAGCCCCGAGAGCAGCCCCCGCCCTTCCCTGGGGGGCGTCCCCAGACCCAGCCTACCGCCACCCCCCGACAAAAACGGACGAATCGGACCCGTGCAGCCGAGTTGTCCACAATGAAGCAAGGCTGTGGATAAGTGGGTGGCGGGCAGGGCGCGACGGGCGGTAGACGGGCGGTAGAGGTGACGAAGTGGCTGCAGGAGGGGCGTTTCGCGGTAATTCCACGACGGTTGGATTACCGTCGTGGGCATGGTGCTGCCAGAAGGTCTTGCCCGCTTCAACCGCGTGGTGACGAACCGGGTCGCGAAGCCGTTTGTCGGGTGGTTGCCCGGCTTCGGTCTGCTCGTGCACAAAGGGCGCCGCTCCGGCAGGGAGTTCCGGACGCCGCTGAGCGTGTTCCGCACCGAAGACGGCTTCGCCGTGGCGCTGACGTACGGCCCCGGCGCCGACTGGGTCAAGAACGTGCTGGCCGCGGGCGGCGCGGAGGTCATCACGCGGCGCCGAAAATACCGCGTCGTCGATCCGGAACTCGTGCATGATGAGTCCCGCCGGTCGATGCCGACGCCGGTTCGGCAGTTCCTCGGCCTGCTCGACGTTCAGGACTTCCTGCTGGTCAAGCGAGAGTGAGGGGGAGCGGATGCTCACCGGGGAACTGGTCCGGCTGCGCGCGCTGGAGCCGTCGGACGCCGAGCCGTTGTACCGCTGGGTCAACGACTGGGAGGTCGGCCAGTGGATGAACAGCAGCCACCCGCGCTCGCTCGACCAGATCCGCAAACGCTGCGAGGACCGCAAGCTCAACACCTACGAGCACGTGGTGCTGGGCATCGAAAAGATCGCCGACGGCAAGCTGCTCGGCGTCGTCGACCTGCGTGACGCCGAGCCCGAGCAGGGCCGCGCCGAGGTCGACATCTACATCGGCGACAGGGACCACTGGGACGGCGGCTACGGCACGGAAGCGCTGCGGCTGATGTGCCGGTACGGCTTCGTGATGATGCGCCTGCACTTGATCGCGCTGTGGGTGGTCGCGGAGAACGAACGCGCTCGCCACGTCTACCGCAAGCTGGGATTCGTCGAGGACGGCCGGCACCGCGAATGCTTCCGCGGCCAGGACGGCAAGTACCACGACATGTACCTGATGAGCCTGCTCGAAGGGGAACTCAAGTGAGGGCTTGCTTTTACCCGCCCGCCCCTCCACAGCGATCCGCCGCCGGCAAGCTCAACTGACCAGCCGACGCGGAGCCTTCCGCCGCCAGGACTCCGTCAGCAGCTCACGCAGCTGCTGTTCGTCCACCCGGTCCAGGTCGACCAGGATCGAGCCGTGCCCGTCGTAGTGCGGGGTGGTGAAGAACGCCGGATCACCCCCGGCGAGCAGCGCCGCCTTCTCGTCGAGCCCGCAGAACAGGACGAGCTCGCCCTCCGCCTCCGTCCGCAGCCGGGCGAATCCCTTGCCCGCCACCTTCAACGCGGGCGTGCGGTACCAAGTGGACTCCTCGGTCTCCGGCAGTTCCGCCCCGAGCGCCACCACTTCTTCCCAGGTCACCATGACCCCATCGTCCCCGATGACGCCGCGGTCGTCTTGGCGAAACAGGAGCCCCGCCGGACCGCGGCGGGGCTCCTGAACCGGGAAGCTACGGCGTGACCGTGATCCGGTCCGCCAGCGGCGGCGCCACGCCCGGGTGCGCGCCGAGGTAAGCGATCAGCGCGTCCAGGTCGACGGGGCCGCCCGCCAAGTCGGTGCCCTTCCTGAACTCCGTGAACCCGTCACCGCCAGCGGCGAGGAAGTTGTTCACCGACACACGGAACGTCGCCGCCGGGTCCACCGCCGTGCCGTTCACGGTGATGTTCGAGACGCGCGAGCCGACCGGCGCCGACGCCGAGTACGTGTAGTGCAGCGTGCTCGAGATCTGCAGGATCTTGGTCCCACCAGACTGGCCCCACTGCTACTCCAGCACGTTTTTCAGGTTCGCGCCGGTGAGCGTGATCGTCTGCATGATGTTCGCGAACGGCTGCACGGTGAACGCCTCGCCGTAGGTGACCACGCCATCACCCTCACCGTTCGGGGAGGAGGCGTAGTTCAGGTCCGCGCGGATGCCGCCGGGGTTGGTGATGGCGATCTGCGCGTTGTTGGCCTTGGTGCCTTCAAGCTGTGCGTCGGCGATGACGTCACCGATCGTCGACTCGCCCGAAGCCGCGCCGGCCGCCTTGAGGTCCGCGGTGATGGTGCCGACCGGCTTGTTCGCGATCGGGGCCGACTTGGTCTTGGCCTCGTCGACGAGCTTGGCCACGGCCGGGTCCGGCGTGACGTCGCGGGTGACGATCTCGTTGTGTGCCTTGGTCTGCGACCGCACGACGTCGCGCGTGCGCAGGTCGATCTTCAGGTCCACAACGGACAGCAGCCGCCCGAACGACGCTCCCTGCGTCACCGTGCGCGGCTGGCCGGCGGGGTCGTTGATCACGCAGTTGTACTGCTGGTGGCTGTGCCCGGTGAAGATCGCGTCGACCTTCGGGCTGACGTTCTTCGCGATAGTCGCGGCGGGGCCGTTCGGCTGCAGCTTGCAGTCGTCGGGGCCGGAGTTGACCTCGGTGCTGTCGCCCTGGTGCAGGAGCACGACCTGGGACTTGACGCCGAGCGCGTCGAGCAGGTTCGCGGTGCGGTTGATGGCCTGCACCTCGTCGCCGAACTTCAGGCCCTTGATGGCCTCCGGCGTGACGACGGTGGGCAGGTCCTTCAGCGTGGCGCCGATGACGCCGATCGGCACGCCGCCGGAGAACTGGACGGTGAACGGCAGCAGCGCGGGCAGGCCGTTGGTGAAGTACACATTGGACCCGAGGAACGGGAACTTCGCACCGTCGAAGGAACTGCGGAACTGGCAGCCGTCGGTCTTGTTGCAGCCGCCGAACTGCATGCGCAGCAGCTCCTGGTAGCCCTCGTCGAACTCGTGGTTGCCCACCACGGACGCCTTGACGCCGAGCATGTTGAGGAAGTCGATGGTCGGCTCGTCGTGGAACAGCGCGGAGACCACCGGCGACGCGCCGACGTTGTCGCCCGCGGAGAGCACCATCGAGTTGCGAACCTGCGACTGCAGCTGCTTCACGTGCGTCGCCAGGTAAGCGGCGCCGCCCGCGTCCACAGTGGAGCCATCCGACTGCGTCACGCGCCCGCTCGAACCGGCGGGCGGCTCAAGGTTTCCGTGCAGGTCGTTGAACGCGATGATCCGGACGTCCGTGGTCTGGGCCGCCGACGCGGGTGCGCTCGTGACGGCCACTGTCGCCAGTGCGGCCGCGGCGGTGACCGCGATCCGGGTGAAGAGCCTCATGTTTCCTCCGGTTTCGCGCCCGACGTCCCCAAAACGGGCGCACGGCGTCGCAGTCTGCCCAATAGGGAGGGTCGTCACCAGAGGAAAAGGGAGGGCGATAGGGAAATGTCACCCGGCGTTGGTGCTGCCGTCGAGCAGCACGCGCGCGACGACGTCCGGCGCGTCGCTCATGGGCACGTGGCCGCAACCGCGCAGCGTGATCAGGCGAGCCTGGGGAGCGACGAGCCTGAGCGCTTCCGCCTTGGGCCGCGCGAGCACCCGGTCGCGCTCGGCCCACGCGATGGTGACCGGGACGTCGTCGCGGACCGGCCCGGCGAAGTGGAAACCGCCCTTGGCCTGGGCGAGCGTGGGCAGGAACCCTTCGGCGCGGCCGAGCGCGCGGACGTCGTCGACGACCACTTGCGGCGTGAGCACCGCGGGGTTGCTGTAGATCATGCCGGTGAGCGCCTTCCGGCCGGCGGCCGTGGTGGCGAGCTGCCGGACGCGCCGCTCGGGCGTGTGCCGGGCGAGCGTGCGGAGGGTGCGCAGGACGGTCAGCGCGTACTGCTGCTGCCACGGCGTCCAAAGTCCGGCGGGCGACAGCGCGGTCACGCTGCGAACCAGGCCGGCTTCCCCGAGTGCGAGCGAAAGCAGCCCGCCGAGCGAGTTCCCCGCGACGTGCGGCTTCTCGATCCCGAGCCGCCCGAACAGCCGCGCGAACGTCTCGAGCGCCGGCTCGATCCCGTAGGCCCCTTCCCGGTGCGGCGACTCCCCGAACCCGGGCAGGTCAACCGCGATCACGTCCCGGTGCGGCGCCAGCAACGGCACGACGGGATCCCATGCCTGCCGCCGGTGCCCGACCCCGTGGATCAGCACCAGCGGCGCGCCTTCCCCAACCCGCGTGTAGACGACGTCGTCCATGATCCAGAGCGTAAGCGCTGGTGACGAGGATTTCTAGTACCCCGGGTAACAGTTACTCCTGCGTCCACTTTTCACCTGGCCACCTCGCCGTTTCCGGAGTTATCCACAGCCTGGCCCCATTGTGGACAACTCGGCCTCACGTGTCCAAATTCTCCGAATTTGGCGAGGGGGGTCGGTAGGATGGGATTGGGGACGCCCCCCAGGGAAGGGCGGGGGCTGCTGTCGGGGCGGGTGGCGGTGATGGCGAACAGCGGCGCCGGCTGTGGGGCTTGGCGTCGGCTGGGGTGAAGGTCTGGGGACGTTCTGCGGAGCGTGCGCTGGGGGCAGGCTGCGGCGGGCGGGCGGGGTGAGCTTGCTTGGGCGGGGATCGGCAGGTGAGCGGGGAGTTAGCTGCGCGGATCAGGGCGGAGCAGGGTCAGTGCGGCAGCCGGAACCGGCGTGGCGCGGTACGAGGAAGTCCTGTACGCGGAGCGTGCCGCACCTGGTCAAGGGCGAGGCGGCAGAACCCGGGCAGCAACGAAGCGCGACAAAGGGACAGCACCGCAACCCCCATCCGTAACACCTGCCCCAACCGCACCGATGCCCCGGACGCCGCATCGCGAAACGCACCGGGGGAGTACATGGAACTGCAGATCGTCGTGCTCGTGATCGTGGTTGTGGGGGTGCTGGTGGGCGGGACGGTCTTCAGCGCGTGGCGGGCCGAGCGCGCCGAAGACAAAGAGCGCGAGCAGGAGCCTGGCCGATCGGCTTAAGGCCGCCTCGGCCAGATGGCCGACCCCCGGCAGAAGCGTCCGGCTCTTCGACCGAAGTGGCCGGGGCCCCAAGATCCATAACGTTCAAGCCATGACGAACGCACAGGTCACGGCCCTGCAGTACGGCCTCATCGGTTTCCTCGCGGTGTGGGCGACGGTCCTCGTCCCCCAGCTGGTGCTGCAGTTCGCCCGCTACGGGCGCCCGCGGGTGCGCGGGCTGGTGACCACGGCCGCCGTCGTGTTCTACGCGTGCATGGCGCTCGCCGTTGTGTTCCTGCCGCTGCCCGGGGCGCACAGCCGCCGGCTCGAGCAGACCGTGCAGCTGCGCCCGTTCCAGTGGATCAGCGACATCCACACCGAGCTCCTCAAGCACGGCCTGTCGGCGGCGCACTGGTTCACCACGCAGACCTTCCAGCAAGCCGCGCTGAACGTGCTGCTGTTCGTGCCGCTGGGCCTGTTCGCACGGATCCTGTGGCGCCGCGGGCTCGTCGGGACGCTGGCCATCGGCGCCGCCGCGTCATTCGCCATCGAGGTCACGCAGCTCACCGCGAACTTCGGCACCGCGCCGTTCGTCTACCGCATCTTCGACGTCGACGACATCATGACCAACACCTTCGGCGCCGGCGTCGGCTGGCTCTTCGCGGCCCTGCTGCTCGCCCTGCGCGCCGTTCCTTCAGCTGTCCACGCGCAGACGGCCCGGCGCGAGCGGGTCGACTTCGCCCAGGCGCGCTAATCGAGCCTTACGCCGCAGCGCCGCCCGCTTGGCGGCGCGCCGGTCCTCCAGGATCACGATCAGCGAGGCGACGGCGATGACCAGGGCCACCAGCCCGAGGACGAGCGAAACCTGCACGCGGCCTCCTCTCCGACGTCGTTGTGCGAGAGATCACACAGGCTACCTAGCCCGGTGGCGGCTTCGCTACCCCGTGCGCGGAGAACCAGTCCCGGTCAGCGGTCACCCAGCGGTCGAAGACCAGATCGGCCGAGGTCAAGACATCGCCAAGGGCTTCGGGGGACGGCCTGCGGCAGGTGAATTCCTGTCACCAAGCCTCGTCGCCGACGCTGCCGCGGACGGCCGCGGACAGCAAGTCGCCGTCGCGTGCGGCGCCTCCAGGGCGACGCCCACCCGAACCGCTCACCACGCGGTCGAACCACCCCGGCGGATGCCATTCGACCAGCAGCACGCCGCCGAACCGGCGCCCCAGCCGCAGGTCACCGATCCGCGCGCAGACCGTCTCGGCGCCACGCACGTGCGCGAGCATCTCCGGCGAGTCGTCCACCGCGACGACCCGGTGGCTCAGCGCCACCAGCGGATGCGTCACGCAGCCGCTGCCCAGGTCCAGGATCGACGCGCCACCGGGCAACCGTCGGCCGTGACACCCATGCCGTCCAGCGTGCCGGAGACTGGACGGATGGGCCCCCGACCGACGAAGGAACAGCTCGCCGCCGCGTACGGCACGATCGTCCCGGACGTGCTGGCACCCGGCCTCGACGTGCTGTTCTGCGGCATCAACCCGAGCCTCTACTCCGCCGTGCTCGGCGTGCACTTCGCGCGGCCCGGCAACCGGTTCTGGCCGGCCCTGCACCGCGGCGGCTTCACCCCGCGGCAGTTCGACCCGAGCGAGCAACACGAGCTGCTCGCGCTGAAGCTCGGCGTCACCAACGTCGTGGACCGGGCCACCGCGCGGGCGGACGAGCTGAGCGACGACGAGCTTCGAGACGGCGGCAAGGCCCTGGTCGTCAAGGTCCAGCGGGCGAAACCGCGCTGGCTGGCCGTGCTGGGCATCACGGCGTATCGCCTCGCGTTCGGCGAGCCGAAGGCGCGTGTCGGGCGCCAGGAGCGGATGATCGGGGCGACGAACGTGTGGGCCCTGCCCAACCCGAGCGGCCTCAACGCCCACTGGACACCGGCCGGACTGGCCGAGGAGTTCGCCGCGCTCCGCACACAGCTTGTCACCGATCGTCCACCTAACGGGCTACACCCTCAGTAGCAGACGGAGGAACGACCTCGGCCGCAAGGCGTCGAATCACCCCTGATCACGACCACTTTTCTACAGAGAGTTTGCTGCGACTGGCCGATACGGCCATGAGGGGGAAACCGCGTCACGAGGGGCCTCCTGGGGACTCGAATGAGAGACAAGGTGTCATTCCCGTCCGGTCCCAGCAGGGGGGATCGGGTGGTGCCGGACGGCACGCCGAGGGGGCGTGCCGAAGCGTCCGGCGGCCCGGGAGCGACCTGGAGTACGGAGGCCCGAGATGCGCGGCATCGAGCCCCACCGACCGACCGTTGCACCGGGACAGCCCGGCGCGAGCCGCAGCCTCGGGGTCGCCGTGGTCGACCCCATCCCGATCTTCCGCGAGGGACTGGCCGCGATGGTGCACCGCAGCCCCGGCCTGCACTGGGCAGGCCAGGCGGCGAGCCACCACGCCGCGCTCCAGCTGTGCGAGCAGGTGCGCCCCGACGTGGTCATCCTCGACTCGGCGCTGGACCCCAACTGCCACCTCACCAAGCTGCTGGCCGCGGGTGACCCGGCGTTGCTGCTGGTGGTGCTCGTCCGCGACGCCAACCGGACGCAGCAGTACCTGGCGACCGCCATCGGCGCGGGCGCGCACGCGATCGTGCCGCGAGCGGTGGACCCGCGCCGGCTCGCGGAGGCCATCCGGCGCGCGCACTCCGACCGTCGTTACATCGACCCGGCGCTGGCGGCGCTCACCGCCAGACCGAAACGCCAGCCGTCCCCCAGGGCGGCACCGGCCGAAGACCACCTGACGCAGCCGAAGGGCGCGATGCCGCTTTCGCGCCGCGAGTACCAGGTGCTGCAGCTCGTGGCCGAAGGACTGGAGAACTCGGCGATCGCGAAGCTGCTGTTCCTGTCCGTGGAGACGGTCCGGACGCACGTGAAGAGCATCCTGCGCAAGCTTTCCGCGCGGGACCGGACACACGCCGTGACCATCGCGTTCCGCAGCGGCATCCTGATCCCGCGCGCGGACGACGGCCACAACCCCGCGCCCGTCCAGCCGGCCGTGGCGCGCGGCACCCCCTGACCTCACCCACCAGGTGGATGTCGTTTTTTCGGCTGAATTCCGCCCCTGGAAGCGCGGTTTCGCTTGCTCCGGTTACTCGTAGGTAATATCCTGAAGTTACCGGCGAGTAAGGGAACATGTGCCCGGCCGGAAAGCCGACACAAAACGGAGTGACGACATGGGCCACTACAAGAGCAACGTCCGAGACCTGGAGTTCAACCTCTTCGAGGTGCTCGGCGTACAGGAGCGCCTGGGCAAGGGCGTGCTCGCCGAGTCGGACGAGGAGACCGCGCGCGGGGTGCTGACCGAGCTGAACAAGCTCGCCACCGGCCCGCTGGCCGAGTCCTACGCCGACGCGGACCGGAACCCGCCGGTGTACGACCCCAAGACGTTCAGCGTCAAGATCCCCGAGTCGTTCAAGAAGAGCTACCAGCAGCTGATGGACGGCGAGTGGTGGCGCCTCGGCCTCACCAACGACCTCGGCGGCTTCGGCCTCCCCCCGACGGTGCAGTGGGCCGCGGCCGAGCTGATCCTCGGCGCGAACGCCCCGCTGTTCATGTACATGGCGGGCCCGAACTTCGCGATGATCGTGAAGAACAACGGCACCGAAGAGCAGCAGCACTGGGCGCAGCTGATGATCGACCGCGCCTGGGGCGCGACGATGGTGCTGACCGAGCCGGACGCCGGCTCCGACGTCGGCGCGGGCCGCACCAAGGCCGTCAAGCAGGAGGACGGCTCCTGGCACATCGACGGCGTGAAGCGGTTCATCACCTCCGCCGAGCACGACATGAGCGAAAACATCATGCACCTCGTGCTGGCGCGCCCCGAGGGTCCCGGCATCGAGACCAAGCCCGGCACGAAGGGCCTCTCGCTCTTCCTGGTGCCGAAGTACCACTTCGACTCGAAGACCGGTGAGCTGGGCGAGCGCAACGGCGCCTTCGTCACCAACGTCGAGCACAAGATGGGCATCAAGGCGTCCACCACCTGTGAGCTGACCTTCGGCCAGCACGGCACCCCGGCCAAGGGCTGGCTGCTCGGCGAGGTGCACAACGGCATCGCGCAGATGTTCCAGGTCATCGAGTACGCCCGGATGATGGTCGGCACCAAGGCGATCGCCACCCTGTCCACCGGTTACCTGAACGCGCGCGACTACGCCAAGGAGCGCGTGCAGGGCGCCGACCTGCCGAACATGCTGAACAAGGCCGCGCCGCGCGTCACGATCACGCACCACCCGGACGTCCGCCGCTCGCTGATGCTGCAGAAGGCGTACGCGGAGGGCCTGCGCGCGGTGTACCTGTACACGGCGTCGTTCCAGGACCAGCTGTGGACCGGCGAAGGCGACGAGGCTTCGCTGAAGCTGGCGCACGGCGTCAACGACCTGCTGCTGCCGATCGTCAAGGGCGTCGGCTCCGAGCGCGCGACCGAGCAGCTCGTGCAGTCACTGCAGACCCTCGGCGGGTCCGGCTTCCTGCAGGATTACCCGATCGAGCAGTACATCCGCGACGCGAAGATCGACTCGCTGTACGAGGGCACCACGGCGATCCAGTCGCTGGACTTCTTCTTCCGCAAGATCGTCCGTGACAAGGGCCAGTCGCTCGCGTACGTGGCCGGCGAGATCACGAAGTTCCTCGAAGCCGAGGCGGGCAACGGCCGGCTCAAGAACGAGCGCGCGCTGCTGAAGCAGGCCCTCGAGGACACGCAGGGCATGCTCGGCTCGCTGATCGGCTATCTGACCGCGTCGCAGGAGGACCCGCAGAACATCAACAAGGTCGGCCAGCACACCGTGCGGCTGCTGATGTCGGTGGGCGACCTGCTGATCGGCTGGCAGCTGCTCAAGGGCGCCGAGGTGGCCGTCGCCAAGCTGGACGCCGGCGCGTCGGCCAAGGACGTGCCGTTCTACGAGGGCAAGATCGCCGTGTCGTCGTTCTTCGCCAAGTCCGTGCTGCCGGAGCTGACCGCGCGCCGCGCGATTGTCGAGGCGGCCGACAACACGCTGATGGACGTGGACGAGTCGGTCTTCTGAGCCACTCAGCCGCTCAGTGAGAAACGCCCCCGGTGCCCGCGCACCGGGGGCGTTTCTTTCGGGTGACTTCGCCGGTTGTGACTGGCGAGGGGGTGGTGCCGGGTGGGTGTAATGCCCTTGGGAACGAGGTTTCGACGGCCCCGGCAAGGGGAATCACGACAGCGTCCGCGGCCGGTTGCCGCGGGCTCCATTTCAGGCAGAGGAGTTTCGATGACCGTCTCAGGCATCATCAGCGCCATCGTGATCGGCTTGATCCTCGGCCTGCTCGGCCGGCTGGTCGCGCCCGGCAAGCAGTCCATCCCGATCTGGCTGACGATCGTCGTCGGCATCGTGGCGGCCTTCATCGGCACCTGGATCGCCCGCGGGATCGGCTACGCCGACACGAACGGGATCGACTGGCTCGAGATCCTCACGCAGGTGGTGATCGCCGCGATCGGCGTCAGCCTGGTGGCCGGCCTGTACGGCAGGCGCAGTGTGAACAGGTAACCTCGGTTTTCGTTGCACAGTCCGGCCCGCTGCCGCTTCGGCAGCGGGCCGGGTTTGTGTTCTAGGCTGCCTGATGACCTGGCTGGACCTCTCCGACCGCCCCGGCCCCTTGCCGTCCCCGCTGCCCGCCGGCCTGACCCGGCTGGACCTGGACCGCACCGGCCGCACGACGATCCCCGCCGAGGTGTTCTCCGCCCCGCTGGAGCACCTGAGCCTGTACGACAACCGGATCAGCTCGCTCCCGGATGCACTGTGGACACTCACCGGCCTGCGAGTGCTGAACCTGGCGGACAACGAGCTGACGTCGCTGCCGCCCTCGGTGGCTTCGCTGCGTTCCCTGCACACGCTGGACCTCGGCCACAATCGGCTGGCGTCGCTGCCGGACGAGCTGGGCTCGCTCCCGAACCTGACGGAGTACCTTTACCTGAGCGACAACCGTCTGACGTCGTTCCCGGAATCGCTGTGCGCGCTGGGATCCCTGCGTTACCTGGGCTGCACGGACAACCGGATCAGCGCGTTGCCATCCGATCTCGGGCTTTCGCTCGTTGCGCGAACTCCGCCTGTACCACAACGAAATCGCCGAGCTGCTCGAGTCGATCGGCACACTGTCGGCGTTGCGGGAACTCCACCTCCGCGGCAACGACCTGCGCACCTTGCCGTCGTCGGTCGGCTCGCTGACCTCGTTGCGCCAGCTGGACCTGCGGCAGAACTCCCTGACCACGCTACCGTCCTCGCTAGCCGGTCTGTCCAAACTGGACAAAATGGACCTCCGCTGGAACAAGAACCTCCGCGTGCCACCCTGGCTGGCGGACCTCGAGGCGGCCGGCTGCATGGTCCTGTTGTAAACCGTCAGCACAAAACGATCGGCCGCGGAGCGTAGGTCGTATTGCGAGTTTCCTCGCGAATCTCGTTGCCTGTAGCCAAATCATAGAACACGCGGGTGTCCGAGACGCTGAATCCCGTGGCGCCTACCGATGCCTGGCAGGTGCCGTCCGGGCCCGGGCCGAACTGGATGGGCGGCGAGACCTGGTTCGTCTGGCCGCCCGTGCGGCCTTCGACCCGGTACTGCTTCGTGCCCCAGATCCGCACCGTCACCGAGCCGCCGCCCGCGTAGGCCTGGATGGCGAAGCCCGTGGGGGCGGTGTCGGCGATCTTCAGCTCCACCGGGTTCCCCGCGTCGTCCACGGCCGCCGCGTCGCGACCGGCCGGGTAGCGGTCCAGGTAGTGGTCGTGCGCGGCGTGGCCGCCGTCGCCGAGGCCCGCCAGGTACGCCGCGTTGTACAAAGTGGACGCGAGCTGCGAAACTCCGCCGCCCACCACCGAAGGGCCCGTGCCGTCTTCGTCGGCGGGAGCGGTGACGTAGCCGTTCGCCGAAGTCCGGGCGCCCGAGCGCGCGCCGAGGCTGAACGTCTCACCCGGCTTCACGACGGCGCCCGAGACGCGGTCGGCGAGCGTCTGGATGTTCGTGGCCGCCGGGCCGCTGAAACCGCTCGTGGTGAACTCGCCGATCACCTCCTTGATGCCCAGCGCCGACACCGCTTCGGTCGACACGCTCGGCTTCGTCGCGTCGTACGCCACGCTCAGGTCCCGCCCGTCCGGCTTCGCCAGCACCTGCGTGATCGGCTTGAAAGTGTTGGCCCAGTTGATCTTCCGCGCGTCCTCGGACGGCTGCACCGCCGGCGCGCCCGCGGTGAACACGAGCTCCGCGTCGCGCCCGTCGGTCTCCGTCGACGCGAGGTCCGGCTGCACGGCCTGCTGCAGCTTGGCCTGGTCGATCCGCAGCTCCAGGCTGCCGCCGTCGCGCGGCGCGAACTGGAACGACGCGGCGATCGCGGCCGGCGTCAGCGTCGCGTCCTTGTCCTGGCCGTGCACCACCACCGGCTTCGCCACCGCGGGCGTCACCACCTGGTCCAGCAGCGCGTGCACCCCGGCCGAGGTCGCCTTCGGCGGCGTCACGGCCATCCGCAGCGGCACGCCGCCCGGCGCGAGCCAGTCCGCGATCACCGCCTGCACGGCCGCGGGGACGTCCGCCAGCAACTGTCCCTGCCGCGGCTCGACGGGGTACGGCGTCACGTCCGTCGCCGACTTCGGCAGGAACCCGATACCGCCCTCCACCAGCGGGTGATTCAGCCGCCGCTCGGCCAGCGCCCGCACGGCCTGGCCGACCTCCTCCTGGTCCGAGCGCGTGACCACGCCGACGTCACGCGTGCTGAAGAACGACATGATCCGCGTGATCGGGCTCAACGGCTGATGCCCGGCCTGCGCGAGCGTCGCCGGCCAGTCCAGGCCGAGGCCGGACTCGGCGGGCACCAGCGTCGCCGTGACGTCACCGCCGCGCACCGGCACCGGCTGCGTCAGCCGCGGCTGGAGCTGGGCACGCAGCTTGGCCTCGGCGTCGGCGTGCGAGAGGCCGCCGACGTCGACGCCCGCCACGACCACGCCACGCGGCACGTCGCCCGCGTTGGCGATCAGGTCGACGGCGTACAGCAGCACGAACAGCCCCAGCAGGCCCCCGACGATCATGAACGTGCGGCCGATCTTGCGCCGGACGCGACGCGCCGACGTATCGGGCGGCGGGGGCGCGTCGACGACGGCGAAGATCTCCGTGGCCAGGTCGTCTTCGGATTCCTGCAGCAGGTCGTCGAAGAAGAGGTCCTGCGAGGTTTCGTCTTCGCGCACGCCTGCCCTCCCCCTGCCAGGAGCTACAGGTACAGCCCCGTGCCCTGTTCGGTCCGCTCAGTGGCGACGGCGTGAATGTCCCGCTCGCGCATCACCAGGTGCCCTTCACCCTTGATCTCGACCTCGAACTGGTCTTCGGGGTTGAAGAGCACACGGTCGCCCAGCTTGACGTTCCGCACGCTGTTGCCCACGCCCAGTACATCACCCCAGGCGAGCCTGCGCGCCACTTGCGCGGTCGCCGGGATGACGATGCCGCCGCTGCTGCGTCGCTCGCCCTCCTCGGGGGACAGCCGCACGAGCACCCGGTCGTGCAGCATCTGGATCTCGAGCTGGGGGCCGTCGGACACGGCTCCCATGCTACTGACGGGGCGGGGTTCCCTTCGGCTCGCCCGCCATGACCAGGCTGAGCACCCGCTCACCACCGGCCTCGAAGCGCACGGGGACACCCCAATCCTGCCGCGTGATGCGGCACGCGGGGTGCTCGCCGCCGTCGTCGCAGCTGGCCGCCTGCGCGACGACCTGAAGCACGCCTTCGGTCACGCCGTCGGCGAACCGGACCCGGCGCACCAGGTCCGTGCCAACGCCGGCGCCGTCGGCGAGCAGCTCCGGCGGCGATGCGCTGATCTCCAGCCGCGTCGACGGCCCGTAGCGCTCGTCCAGCTTCTCGCCCGGCGGCGGGGTGAAGACGACGGAGAACTCGAGGTTGCCGGGCGCCAGCACGGTCGGCGGGCGGCGCACGGCGTGCGCGGTGCCGGCGACGGTCGTCGCCTCGCCGCCGACCGGCGCGACGCGGTTGCCCGCCGACTCGACGACCAGCAGCACGCCGTCGTGCAGCAGCAGGCCTTGCGGCTCCGCCAGCCCGGTGGCGAGCGTCGTGACTTCGCGCGTGAAGGGGTCGTAGCGGCGTACAGCGCCGTTGTACGTGTCGGCGATGGCGATGCGGTCGCCCGGCAGCACGGCGAGCCCCAGCGGGTGCTGCAGCAGCGCCTGCTCGGCCGGGCCGTCGGAGTGGCCGAAGGAGAACAGGTCGACGCCGACGGCGGTGTGCACGGTGAACGACTCGCCGTCCGGCTCGATCCAGCGCAACGCGGACGTTTCGGCATCGGCGAGCCAGAGCTTGTCGCCGTCGGGCGCGAGGCCGGAGGTCTGCGCGAAGAACGCTTCGTGGACGTCGCCGTCTCGCAGGCCTTCGACGGTGGTGCCCGCGAAGCGCCGGATGTCGCCCGAAGCCGGGTCGAACACGCTCAACGTGTGGTTGCCCGCCATGGCGACCACAACGCCGCCCGCGGGGGCCCACCACGCGACGTCCCACGGGCTGGTGAGGTCGACGTCCACGGCCTTGCCGGTGTCGGAGCCGTCGCGCCACTGCCTGCCCGTGCCCGCGACGGTGCTGACCTCGCCGGTGTTGAGGTCGAGGCCACGCAGCCGGTGGCCGGCGGTGTCGGCGACGACGGCGTGGTACCCGACGCGCTGGGCGACGTCGTTGGGCAGCAGCGCGATGCCGGACGGCTCGGTGAAGGTGGCGAGGTCGAAGGGCCCGTCCTGCGCGCCACGCTCGCCGCTGCCGAAACGGCGGATCACGGTCTCGCCGTCGGAGGCGAACTCGACGATCGAGTGGTGGCCGGTGTCGGCGACCAGCACCCGGCCCTCGGCGGTGGCGACGGCCTTGCTCGGGAAGCGCAGCTCGCCGTCCTGCTCCTCGACCGGCACGTACGGGCTGCCGCCGCGGCGGAGCGTGCCCTTGGCCGCGTGTTTCACCACGAGGTCGGCGACCACGCGGCGCAGCGCCTCGCCGTGGCCCTCGCCCGCGGCGACGTGCACGACGTAGCCCTCGGGGTCGACGACCACAAGCGTCGGCCACGCGCGCACGGCGTACTGCGACCACAGCTCCATTTGCGGATCGTTGACGACGGGGTGGTGCACCTCGTAACGCCGTACGGCCGCCTCGATCGACGCGCGTTCGCCCTCGTGCAGGAACTTCGGCGAGTGCACACCCACGGTGACCAGTACGTCGGAAAACTCCTCCTCGAGCGGCCGGAGCTCGTCGAGGACGTGCAGGCAGTTGACGCAGCCGCTGGTCCAGAAGTCGAGCAGCACGATGCGTCCGCGCAGCTCGGCGAGGGTGAGCCGGTGGCCACCGGTGTTGAGCCAGACGTCGCCGGCCAGTTCGGGCGCGCGCACCCGCGCCTGCGGCACTGCGGGCAGCGGTGAGGTAGTCACGAGACGAGTGAACTACATCCGCTCACGCTGTGTTCCCATATCCGCGGTCTGAGAGAAGAAGCTCACCCCGCCGAGGGAGGCGTCAACGGACCGGAAAAGGACGCGCGGCGCGATGCTTCCGCTACGTACGCTTCTTCGCATGTCGACAGTCCAGCCGGCCGGCGCGCTCACCGTGGAGGAGGCCCGGAGCCTTCAGGAGAACCTCCGCGAACCCCTGCGACCTGGCCTCACGGACACCGAGCTCAACGACGTCGAGCAGCAGTTCGGCTTCAGATTCGCCGCCGACCACCGCGTGTTCCTGCGCGCGGGCGTCCCGGTCGGCGACCGCTGGCCGGACTGGCGCTGCGGCAACCCGGACCAGCTGCGCAAACGCCTGGACTGGCCCGTCGACGGCGTCCTGTACGACGTCGAACACAACGCACTGTGGCTACCCGATTGGGGGCCGCGCCCGCGTGTCCTGTCGAACGCGCTGGCCGCCGCGCGCCGCCACCTCGCCTCGGTGCCGCAACTCGTGCCGGTGTGCGGGCACCGCTACCTCCCGGCCACCCCCGGCGAGTCGGGCTACCCGGTGCTGTCGGTGTACCAAACGGACATCGTGCCCTACGGCTGGGACCTGCGCGGCTACCTGCGCCACGAGTTCGGCGGCGAGCCGCTGGGTGAGCCGCCGGCGGAAGGGGTGCGGGAGGTCGGGTTCTGGTCGCGTTTCGTGGACTGAGCCTCCTTTTCGTTTTCGTTTTCGTTTGTCGGGCTGGGTGGGGGTGGGGCGGCTTCGTCGGTGGTGCTGGGTGGGCTGGGTTCTTTCGGGTCGGTTTGGTTGCGGGCACTGCGCGAGCTGGGTCGCCAGACGTTGCGCTCGCCGCATCACACCGCGCGAGCTGGGTCCCTACACGTGTCCCTCGCCGCTCGCGCCACACGAGCTGAGTCCCCCTGGAGCCGGCTTCACCTCTCGCACCGCACGAACCGGCTCCCACGCGTGCCGGGCGCCGCTCGATCTGGGTTCCCACACGTGCCCCGCGCCGCTCGCCCCACACGAGCCGGGTTCCCACGCGTGCCCGCACCGCTCGCCCCACACGAACTGGGTTCCCACGCGTGACCCCGCGCCTCGCGCCACGCGAGCCGGATCCGTTCGACCCGGCTTGGCCTCTGGCACGCCACTCCGGGCTTCCAGCATCCTCACGCACCTCCCTTCCTCACTCCGCATCCCTCACCCCGACCTTCCCACTTCCGGAAGCCTTGCCGCTCTCCGTCGGCCAACTTGTCCACAGCCCCCAGCCAATGTGGACAACTCAAGGCCGCACCTCCGTCGTCGCCCGGTTTTGTCCGAGCCCGCCGGTAAAGTGGAATGTGGGGGGACACCCACCACGCAGTAGGCGCGATCCGGCAGGCTCGGTTCGGCGAGCACAGTTCGGCGACGACCTCGCAGCGGAAGCGGCAACCTGACGTCTCCGGTGGTGTCAGGACCGTCCACACAGCGACGGCATCGGATCAGGGTTCGCGGCGCAGCATCCTGCTGACACCGGCCGCGACGGTCGTCGCGAGGATCCAGCCGGACGCCGTGATGCCGGCGGCCACCCAGTTGTCCGCGCCGTGCATGTACCAGCGGGACTTGTTGCCGAAGTCCACGATCGGCACGAGCAAATCGGCCGTGTAGATCACCGGGTTCCACTGCAGGCCCGTGTCCTGCTGGTTGACCAGGCAGCGCTCGCCGTCACTGACCGCGTAGAGGCCGGGGTGCTTGACGCAGTCGTCGGTACCGAGGCCGAACCACAGGCTGCCGACCACGAGCAGCATCAGCAGCCAGCCCAGCGCGCGCACCGGCCGGTAGCCGTACCCGACCATCGACCGTTGCAGCCAGCTCCACAACCGCACGCCCGGGCCGAAGATCTTGAACCCCTTGGCCAGCGCCTCGTAGCGGAACTGCTGCTTGCGCAGCCCCACTGTCGACGCGTGCTCCTCGTTGCCCGCCGCGCGCAGGGTGGCGGCGAGCTGGTCGTACGGGCCGGGCCGGTAGCCGCGCATGGCCGTGCGCAGCAGGACGATCCGGTGGTCGAGGGACCGGTCGTCGTCGAGCGCGATGCCGACCTTCAGCGCGTCGTAACGGAAGTCGTCGAGCTCGATGCCTTCGGCGGAGGCCCAGAAGTGCTCGTTGTCGCCGAGCGTGCCGCAGTGCGCGCGGCGCAGGATGACGCGGCCGTCGGGCGGCTCGGCGGGCGTGAGCAGGAATTCGTCGGCCGCGACGTCGCTGGCGTCGAGCGCGATCCCGTGCGGGGCAAAGGAACCGAGCCGCGCACCCCGCAGTTCGAGGCGTCGCGCGATCTGTGCGCCGTCGAGGTTGACGCCGCCCTCCGCGAGGAACGGGCGGTCCTTGTCCTCGGTGAGCACGACGTCGCGGCCGACCCGCGCAGTGCGGACGTCGAGCGAGAAGCTGCTGGAAGTGCGGCGCCCGGGGTCGGTGATCTTGGTGCCGCACAGGTTCAGGCTGCCCCCGACCTCCACGCCCTGCAGGCGCAGCGTGCCCTGCACCGTGGCGTCCGTGAGCTGCAGGTTCCCGGAGATCTTGGTGCGCCGCGCGGAGAACGCGTCGCGGCCGGGGTGCAGGAACATCGAGTTCCACGCGAGGAAGTTGCCGCCCACGGTGACGTCCGCCAGCCGCAGCTGGCCGGCGGGCACCCGCAGGCTGGTGGCCTCGATGTCGCCGCCGATGGTGGAGCCGTCGAGGTGCAGGGCGCGGTCGTAGAACGGCGTTTGGCGGCCGCGGACCATCTTGATCTCGGCGCCCGCGAGCCGCAGGGACCCGCCGATGCGCGCGTTGACCATGCGGAGCGTGCCGAACGCCTGGAGCCCGTCGGACAGCTCGAGGTTGCCGTCGACCTTCAGCCGGTCGGCGACGAGCGCGGGCCGCGGGTCGAGGTACGGGTCGTTGGACTTCCACGCGTCCACGACCACGGGACCGTTCTGGTCCACCGTGAGCTTGGCCTCGCGCAGCACGATGTCACTGTCCACAGTGGCGCTGGGAAGGTAGACGATCCCGTTGGCGGAGAAGCGCTTGCGCTCGCTGGCGGGACCGTAATTGTCGACCTCGCAGAGCAGGCTGCCGCCGATGTGGAGGCCGTTGCCATTGAGGGCGAAGCCGTCCGGGTTGTCGAACGTGGCGCCGGAGAAGTTGACGTTGCCGCCGGTGCGCATGCCGGGCAGGCGGACCTCGCCGTTCGCGACCATGCGGTACGCGAGCAGCGCGCCGGTGATGACGAGGCGGTCGCCCTGGATGGCCTTGCCGTGGCGGTGGCTGATGGTGGTGCGCGTGAGGACGACGGACCCGTCGATGACGGCGTCGGTGAGGTTGACGGCGGCGTTGGGCACGCCGCGCTCGCGGTCGTCCCCGCGCTGGACGGTGGTCTCCTCGATCTCGCGTTCCTCCGGCCCGACCTCCACAATGCTGCGAATCAGCCGCAAGTCGTTGCGGCTGCGGAGGTTGCGCGCCTTGAGCCCGGGCAGCCAGCACTTGCGGAAAACGAGCCCGAGCAACGTCGCCTCACGCACGTCCGGCGGGTGCTCGAACCGGCAGCGCTCGAAGCGGAACAGGTAGTTGAGGTCGGCGGCCCGGAGGTCGAGCGTCCCGGTGATGTAGGCGTCCTCGACCTGCACAATGGGTGCGTTCGTGGCTTGCCTGCGCCACCGCATGATCCCGCCGGTCCCGGGTTTGAGCAGGTCGGCGGCCTTGACCTCGTACCGCTTGTCGGGCACCCCGTCGAACGGATCGAGCGGTGGCAACGTCGTGTCGGTCGGCACGTGCTCCCTTACTCCCCCGGGCATGGGCCCTCATAGCGAATCGGATGAACGGCGGGGACGCAAGCGGCCTAATGGAGTAGCCCGGTCAGTTGGGCAGCCGCTGCTCACCTGACGTCGAATCGCGACTACTCTTGGTGACATTTGGAGGGATCGTCCGGGCCGGGTGATCTTGCCGGAACCGGACTTGAGGGCGTTCCATCCCTGCTAAGGTCACTAGCCGGAGCTGGAACTGAACAGAGGGTAGGCCGCGCCCCAGGACTTGAGCGGCCCGTGCGGGGAGGCACGACAATGCCAGATGGAACGACGGGTGGCCCTCAGGGCGTCCTGAACGAGCTGACCACGCCGGGGCAGAACGCGCCCGCGCCGGGGAGCCCGCCAATACCGTTGCCGGTGGTCGGCCAGACCACGACGAGCGGGCCGCCGCCGGACTACGCAGCGCTGGGAGCCGGCCAGGCGAAGACCGATTTCGCCGCGGCGGCGGGCAACGGCGGCTGGAAGTTCGACGCAGCCGCGATGGACAAGGTGATCCAGCAGCTCGAGGACAGCCTCGACAGCGACTATTCACAGGCACGGACCATCAGCAACCAGTTCGCGCAGCTGCGCGAACCAGGTTCGGACGGCGTCAGCAAGGATTACATGGCCACCGCAAGCCGTGCCACGATTGCGTACAACAATTTCCTCCACGGGACCGTTGACTACCTTGAGTCATACGTGGACACCTTGAAGCAAATCCGCACTGCATATGTGAAACAAGACCAAGCCGCGATCGACGCGTTTCGCAGCCCAGGGAAGGTCGTTTGATGCGAATCCGATTCGTCTGCCAGCTCGCGCTCGTCGGTGCGGTGGCGGCCCTGCTGGCGGGGTGTGGTGGCTCGACGCCTGGACAGCCCTCGCCTGCTCCGTCGAGTTCGCCGGCCGCTGAACCGATGCTCGCCCCGAAGGTAGCGCAGCCGCTGACGAACACGGCTCCTTATGAAGCTGATCCGTGTTCCGCTCTGCCGATCAGCGAGATCGAAAAGGTCGGCGGGAAGGTCAAGGGCACCAGCATCGCCGAGTCAATCGTCGGCAAGTCGTGCCAGTGGACTTTCGACGGCAGCACCGGGAACGTCAGCGGGGGCTTCTACTCTGGCAACAAGCTCGGCCTCAACAGCCTCTACCTGGAGAACCGGGACGGTCATCTGTCCCTCTTCCAGCCGCACGCGCCCGTCGAGGGCTATCCGGCGGTCGTGTACGGCGCCGGCGATGAGGGAAAGGGCTCGTGCGCACTGGCTGTCGGAGTTCGCGATGACCTGACTTACACGGTCAACACCCAGCTCCGGAGCGGAAACCCGGCACTGGCAGACCCGTGCAAGATGGCGGAACAGATCGCCGCCGCGGAAATCACGCGGCTGAAGGCGGCGAGCTGAGATGCCTCAAAGCGGATTCGACATCTACAACCAGCTTCACGCCCCCGGGGATACCACCGGGATGGACGCGATGGGGCACGGCTGTGGTCAGTTGAACACGATCCACGAGGACGTGGCCACCAAGCTCACCGATAGCCAGACCGCGCTCGACTCGTTGTGGAAAGGCAAGGCCGCCGACAGCGGAAAGGCCGGCCTCTCCCCGCTCATCGTCACGTCTCACACAGCGGCGCAAAAGATGGACAGCATGCGGCAATCCATCGAACAGCAGTCCGCTGCTTTCAACTACGCCAAGAACAATGTCGTTCCGGTTGACCAAACCAGACCGGACGACGACACGCTCGAAGACTGGTTGTCCGTCGGTGCGAGCGATGACGAGGTCAAGGCCGCCGAATACGACAGCAAAACGAAGCAGAACGTCGAGATCTACAACGGCTACTCGCAGAGCAGCCAGCCGCGGACAGACACGCTTCCGATGGACTATCCCGCCGCGCATGATCCGAATGTGGCGGCCGGTGGGGTTACGCCCGATGCGGTTGATCCTGGGACCTCCTCCGGCGGGCACCACAGTTCCGGTAGTGGCGGGCGCTCCGCCGGGCACTCAGGTGGGTACAGCGGCGGTCCCAGCTCCTACAGCGCGCCGCCGGGGGCGGCTGGGTATCAGGCGCCTCCGCCGCCGGGGAACCATGGGGGTGGGCCCGGCGGTGGGGTGAACGTGCCGTCGCCAGGGACTCCTGGGGATGACCACACCAGTGCAGCCTGGGCGAATCCGACGCCGCCGCCCGTGCAGGGCGGTGGGATAGGCGGGACCGGCAATGGGTTCGGGCCGGGAGGCGGCGGACCTGGCGGAGGTTCCGGCGGCGGCGGGTTCCCCGGTGGGTTCGGGCCCGTTGGCGGGTTCGGCGGAAGCGGCGGCGGCGGGTTCGGGCCAGGCAGCGGCGGCAGCGGCGGCGGATCCAAGCCAGGCGGCGGTTTCGGGCCCGGCAGCGGCGGGGCGGCCACGGGCGGTCGCGCCGGTATCGGGGGCGGGGTCGGCAGTGGCGCCGGCGCAGTAGGCGAGAGTGCTGGCGCCGCGCGGTCCGGGATGGGTGCAGGTGCCGCCGGGGCCAAGGGGCAGTCCGGGATGGGCGGTATGGGCCAGGGGGCCAAGGGCGGCAAGGGTGCGGAAGACGAAGAGCACCAGCGCAAGGTCCTGCTGTCCGAAGAGGACCCGGACTCCATCTTCGGCGGTTACGACGGGGACAAGCCGACGCCACCGGTGATCGGGGCTTAGGCGTACCGAGGGGGAGGGGAAAACCGGTGCTGCGCAAGCCCGTGGAGCTGAGCCTGCAGACCTACGAGGTGCTGCTCGAACGCCAGAACCTCGGCGACATCCACCCGACGCTCGTTCGCGGCGCGTTGTGGTACTCGCCGGACGAGCGGCGCCAGCTCGCGGCCGACACGGACGCCGAGCTGGCCCAGCGCGGGCTGCTGCGGGGCGGGCGTCTCGACGGCGACTTCGTCGAAACGCTCCATGTCCTGCAGCGGCCCGGCGTCGAGTACTACTCGTGGGTCAAGTCGGACAAGGGGGAGCGGACCGTTCGGGTCGCGGCGAGCGGGCGGGACGCGGTGTCGGTGGTCGCGGTGAACCAGACGCTGTACCTCGCGCCGTGCACGCCGGACGCGTTGGCGCGCGAGTTCACCGCGATGCTGCCGGAAGCGCCCGCCGCGCGCATCGCGTCGCTGAACTGCTCCGACACCGACCTGAACCTGATCAAGAGCGGCGACATCCCCAGCACGAGCAACCCGAGCATCCGCGACGCCAAAAAGGTGCTGCAGTGGCTGAAAGCCCCGCACACCTACTTCGGACGGCTGTACGTCGCCGTGCGCGACAGCCGCGGCAAGCGCCTGCGCAACGAGAACCCGCCCGGCTGGGTCGACACCGAGCAGGGGCGCATCCTGTTCGGCGTCGACAAGTCCGGCTGGGTCAGCCTGGCCGGCGCCGGGCCGCAGGACATCGCGAAGAAGATCCAGCAGCTGGAAGGCGAGCTGCGCGGCGGACGCTGACACAAGACACGTAAAAACCGGTGTGGCCGCCCCCGAACAGGAGGCGGCCACACCGGCGAAAAAGCCCTCAGGCGTTCGGGTTCAGGACCCGGGCCAGGAATTCCTTCGTGCGTTCGTGCTGGGGGTTGCCGATCACCTGGGCCGGCGGGCCCTCCTCGACCACGACGCCGCCGTCCATGAAGAGGACCTTGTCGGCGACTTCGCGGGCGAACTGCATTTCGTGGGTGACCACGACCATCGTCATGCCGTCCTTCGCCAGTTGGCGCATGACGCCCAGTACGTCGCCGACCAGCTCCGGGTCGAGGGCTGACGTGGGCTCGTCAAAGAGCATCAGTTTGGGCTGCATCGCCAAGGCACGAGCGATGGCTACGCGCTGCTGCTGACCGCCCGACAGCTGCGCCGGGTAGTTCGACGCCTTGTCCGCCAGGCCGACGCGCTCCAGCAGCTCCAGCGCCCGCTCCCGGACCTGCGCCTTCGGCTCGCGGCGGACCTGGATCGGCGCCTCCATGACGTTCTCCACCGCCGTCATGTGGGGGAAGAGGTTGAAGCGCTGGAACACCATGCCGATGTCCTTGCGCTGGAACGCGACCTCCTTCTCCCGCAGCTCGTGCAGCTTGTCGCCGCGCTGGCGGTAGCCCACCAGGACACCGTCGACGTACAGCCGGCCGGCGTCGATCTTCTCCAGGTGGTTGATGCAGCGCAGCAGCGTGGACTTGCCCGAGCCGGACGGGCCGATCAGGCAGAGCACCTCGCGATCGTGCACCTCAAGGTCGATGCCCTTGAGCACCTGGAGGCTGCCGAAGCTCTTGCAGATCTTCTGTGCGGAAACGACCGGAGTGGTCATGTGACGTTGCCTCCACCCCTGCTGAACAGCCGGTTGCGCCAGGCCCCGCGAACGACAACCGCACGCGAACTGCCGCGCGCGAACCGCTTTTCGATCTGTACCTGGATGATCGTCAGGATCGACGTCATGAACAGGTACCAGATCACGGCCGTCAGCAGCAGGGGGATGGTCTTGAAGTTCTGTGCGTAAATGGTCTGGACCGCGACCATCAGCTCGAAGTACCCGATGGACACCACCAGCGACGTGGTCTTCAGCATCGCGATCGTCTCGTTGCCGGTCGGCGGGACGATCACGCGCATGGCCTGCGGCAGGATGATCCGGCGCAACGTCGTGGTGCGCTTCATGCCCAGCGCGGACGCCGCCTCCAGCTGGCCGCCGTCGATCGACTGGATGCCGCCGCGCACGATCTCGGCCATGTACGCCGCTTCGTTGAGCCCGAGGCCCAGCAACGAGGCCGTGAACTGGTTGATCAGCGTGTTCGTGTCCCACGAGACGAACTCCGGGCCGAACGGGATGCCGAGGCCGAGCCGCGGGTACGCGAACGCCAGGAAGTTCCAGAACACCAGCTGGGTGAGCAGCGGAGTGCCGCGGAACAGCCAGATATAGATGCCCGCCGCGCCCTTCATCAGCGGGTTCGGCGAAAGCCGCATGACGGCCAGCAGCACCCCGCCGACCACGCCGATGACCATGGAGATCACCGTCAGGATCAGGGTGTTCTGCAGACCGCGCAGCACCCGGTCGTTGAACAGGTACTCCCAGACGACCGGCCAGCCGAGGTTGTCGTTCGTGATCAGGCTGCGGACGATGATGAACGCGAGGAAGAGGATGACCACCCCGGCCACCCAGCGCCCGTAGTGGCGCACCGGGACGGCCTTGATGGGTTCGGTGTCGACGGAGGCCTCGGGCGGAGGCGCGTCGAAAGAACTGGACACGGAGAACTACGTCCTATCTCCGGCGGCCTCAGGAGGCCGGGTTGATCTCGGACGTGGCGACCGCGCCGGCACTCGAAAGACCCCACTTCTCCAGGATCTTCTTGTACGTGCCGTCGGTGATCAGGGCCTGGACCGCGCCCTGGACCGCCTTGCCGTAGTCGCCGCTGCCCTTCTTCAGCACGATGCCGTAGGGCGCGGTGTCATACGGCGCGCCGACGACCTCGAGCTGCCCGCCGGTCTGCTTGACCGCGTAGTCGACGACCGGGGAGTCGGCCAGCTCGCCCTGCACCCGCTTGGCGGTGAGCGCGAGGTTGACGTCGGTCTGGGCCTGCAGCTGGGTGACCTCGATGGCCGGCTTGCCCCCGGCAGTGCAGGCGTCGGAGCGCTTCTGCAGGTCGTCGACCTGCGTGGTGCCCTTCTGGACGCCCATCTTCTTGCCGCAGAGGTCGTCGACGCTCAGCTTGTCGGGGTTGCCCTTGAGCACGGCCATCGAGGTGCCGGCCTTGTAGTAGCTGATCATGTCGACGGTCTGGAGCCGTTCGGCGTTGATGCTGAACGAGGACATCGCCATCTCGTACTTCGCGGACTGGATACCCGGGATGATGCCGTCGAAGGCGGCGTTCTGGAACTCCATCTTGAGCCCGAGCTTCTGCCCGACCGCGGTGCCGAGGTCGACGTCGAAGCCGCTGACCTTGCCGCCCTCGTCCTGGAACTCGTTCGGCGGGTAGCTCTGGTCCTGGCCGACCAGGATCTTGCCGTCGGCCGCGACCGAAGCCGGGACCATCGCCGCGAGCTTGTCGTCCTTGGCCGCCGCCGGGACGTCCGCCGAGCCGCCAGGGGCCGCCGCGGAGGAATTGCCCCCGGCGTCACCCGCGCCGCTTCCGCCCGCGCCGCAGGCCATGGTCAGGCCGACCAGCGCAAAAGCAGGGAGAAGGGCGAGTGCCTTCATCTGGTGTCCTCGGGCCACTTCGTCACTCCTCGTAGTTCTCAACTGTCGAGAGCACGCATATTGCCACTCGTAAGCGGGTATGCACAGCACCCGTACGTTACGGGGCCGTTTCGCACCGGACAGGTATGACAGTGAGTGTCGCGCCGGAGCCACACCGTGCGTCAGGATGTCGACCATGAACAGCAACCCGGGTCCCCGCCTGCCGCCGGCCGGGCGACGTGCGCGAACGGTGAAGGGGCGGCGCGGTGCGAAGCCCGGCGCGCAGTTCGACGGGTATCTCGCGCCGGAGCGCCCGCACGCCGGCGCGTACGACGAGATGTTCGCCGACGACGGCACCGTTCGTGGGCCGTACCGCGCGCTGTACGAGTCCATCGCCTCGCTCGACTCGGCCGACCTCACGAACCGCTCGCAGGCACTCGACCGCGCGATGGTCGACCAGGGCATCACGTTCTCCCTGTCCGGCCAGGAGCGGCCGTTCCCGCTGGACCTGGTGCCCCGCGTGATCCAGGCCGCCGAATGGGCCAAGCTGGAACGCGGGGTGGCGCAGCGGGTGCGCGCGCTGGAGGCGTTCCTCGCGGACATCTACGGCGACCGGCAGATCCTGCGCGACGGCGTGCTGCCGCGCCGGCTGATCACCTCGTGCGAGCACTTCCAGCGCGAGGCCTACGGCATCAACCCGCCCAACGGCGTCCGCATCCACGTGTCCGGTGTGGACCTGGTCCGCGACGAGGAGGGCACCTTCCGGGTGCTGGAGGACAATCTCCGCAACCCGTCCGGCGTCTCCTACGTGATGGAGAACCGCCGGACGATGGCGCGGGTGTTCCCCGACCTGTTCGCCCAGCACCGGGTGCGGCCGGTCGGCGACTACGCGTCGCACCTGCTCCGGGCCCTGCGCGCGGCGGCCGCGCCGAACGTCGCCGACCCGACGGTCGTGGTGCTCACCCCCGGCGTCCACAACTCCGCCTACTTCGAGCACTCGCTGCTCGCCCGCCAGATGGGCGTGGAGCTGGTCGAGGGCCGCGACATGTTCTGCCGCGACAACGTCGTCTACCTGCGCACCACCGAGGGCGAGCGGCCGGTGGACGTGATCTACCGGCGCATCGACGACGAGTTCCTCGACCCCGTGCACTACCGGCCCGACTCCGTGCTCGGCGTCGCGGGGGTGCTCAACGCGGCGCGCGCGGGCAACGTGGTGGTCGCGAACGCCATCGGCAACGGCGTCGGCGACGACAAGCTGATGTACACCTACGTGCCCGAGATGGTGCGCTACTACCTGGGCGAGAAGCCGCTGCTGCCCAATGTGGACACCTTCCGGTGCTGGCTGCCGGACGAGTTCGACCACGTCATGCAGCACACCGACGAGCTGGTGGTGAAGCCCGTGGAGGGCTCCGGCGGCTACGGCATCGTATTCGGCCCGGAGGCGGACAAGAAGGAGCTGGACGTGCTGCGCCGCAAGGTGCGCGCGAACCGGCGCGGCTGGATCGCGCAGCCGGTGGTGCAGCTCTCGACCGTTCCGTCCAAGGTGGACGACCGGCTGGCCCCGCGGCACGTGGACCTGCGGCCGTTCGCCGTGAACGACGGCAAGGACATCTTCGTGCTGCCCGGCGGGCTGACGCGGGTGGCGCTGCCCGAGGGCAGCCTGGTGGTCAACTCGTCGCAGGGCGGCGGCTCGAAGGACACCTGGGTGCTCGCTTCGCGCTCGTCGGCGGTGGAGCGCGAGCTGGACCGCCCGGCTCTCGGCGAGTTGTCCTCAGTGGACGGTCTGGCCGCCGAGCAGGGGCCGGAGCTGTCGGCGTCACAGCAGCAACAGCAGCAGCAACAGAGCTGAGGGAGGTTCGCGAATGCTGGCACGCAACGCGGAGTCGCTGTACTGGATCGGCCGGTACGTCGAACGCGCCGACGACACCTCCCGCATTCTCAACGTCTCGGTCCACCAGCTGCTGGAGGACGCGAGTGTCGACCCGGACAACGCGAGCCGGCAGCTGCTGGCCGTCCTCGGCATCAAGACGGACGGGTCGGACTCGCTGGACGTCTGGAAGCTGACCGAGCTGGTGGCGTACGCGAAGGACAACCCGGCGTCCATCGTCGGCTCCATCAACTCGGCCAGGGAGAACACCCGCGGCGCGCGCGAGGTCGTGTCCACCGAGCTGTGGGAGTGCCTCAACGCGACGTGGAACGCGGTCCCGGACCGCCAGCGGTACGCGCGGCGCGCCGGGCCGCACGCGTTCCTGTCCTTTGTGGAGGAACGCGCGGCGATGTTCGCCGGGCTCGCCGACTCCACCATGAGCCGCGACGACGGCTGGCTGTTCATGGTGCTCGGCCGCTCGGTGGAGCGCGCGGACATGGTGGTGCGGCTGCTGCTCTCACGGGTCTCGGACCGCGCGTCGTCGCCGGGCTGGATGACGGTGCTCAGCTCGGCCGGCGCGCAGGACACCTACCTGCGCACCAACCGCGGCGCGCTCGACGCCGGCCGGGTGGTGCAGTTCCTGTTGCGGGACACGCTGTTCCCGCGGTCGGTCTTCCACGCGCTGCGCCAGGCGGAGGACTGCCTGCAGCAGCTCGACCCGGGGGTGAACGTGCGCGGCAACGAGAAGTCGGAGGCGCTGAGGCTGGTCGGCCGGGCGCGCAGCGAGCTGGAGTTCCTGCACCCGTCGGCGCTGCTGGACGACCTGCCCCGCCGGCTCGGCGGGCTGCAGACGGCGATCAAGGACATCGGTGAGGCGGTTTCGGTGCAGTACTTCCACACGTCGCCGTGGGTGGCCTGGAGCGGGGCGGAGGTTTCGCTGTGACCTGGCAGCTCCGGGTGACGCACCGGACCGGATACCGGTACGCGACGCCGGCCACGCAGTCGTACAACGAGGCGCGCCTGACCCCGAGGTCCGACCGTAGGCAGACAGCGCTGGCGACGCGTATCGAGACGACGCCCGCCACGCGTGCCTACCGGTACACGGACTACTGGGGCACCGTCGTGACGTCGTTCGACCTGCACGCGCCGCACACCGAGTTCACCGTGCTCGCGACGTCGGTGGTCGAGACCGCGGACGAGGCCGAGCCGCTGCGTTCGGCGTCGTGGAAGGAACTGCACGGCGAGACCGTCGTCGACCACCGCACCGAGTACCTGACGCCGACGGACTACACGCCCCGGGACCAGGAGCTGTCCAAGCAGGCCCGTGAGCTGCGCAAGGGCCTCGACCCGGCGGACGCGGTGCTGGCGGTGTGCGAGTGGGTGAACCAGCAGCTCAAGTACCAGCCGGGCACCACCGGCGTGCACAGCACGGCGACCGACGCGTGGCGGGCGCGCGAAGGCGTCTGCCAGGACTTCGCGCACGTCACGCTGGTGATGCTGCGCGCCATCGGCGTTCCGGCGCGGTACGTCTCGGGTTACCTGCACACGAAGCCGGAGGCCAAGCTCGGCGAAACCGTGGAGGGCGAGAGCCACGCCTGGGTCGACGTCTGGACCGGCGGCTGGTGGGCCTTCGACCCGACGAACGGGATCCCGGTGGGCCCGCGGCACGTGTGGGTCGCGACCGGGCGGGACTACGCGGATGTGGCGCCGTTGAAGGGGATCTTCACCGGTGGCGGTCAGTCCACTTTGGACGTCTCGGTGCAGCTGACCCGGCTGGCGTGACTCAGGCGGCGCGCACCCGCCCGCGCGAGGAGACGAGCAGCCAGATCAGGTAGGCGCCACCCAGCGCGGCCGCGACCACACCGACCGGGAGCAGGGACGAGGACAGGATCCGCTGGCCCAGGTAGTCGGCCGCGACGACAAGGGCCGCGCCCATCGCGGCGGAGGCGGCCAGGTTCGGGCCCGGCCGGCGGGTCAGGCGGCGCGCGAGCTGGGGCGCGGCGAGCGCGACGAACGGGATCGGCCCGGTCGCGGCCGTCGCGGCGGCGGCCAGCGCCACGGCGAGCAGCAGCAGCGTCCCGCGCACCCGGGGCACCGCGACGCCGACGGCAGTGGCCGCGTCGTCGCCCATCTCCAGCATGCGCAGGGCGGGCGCGTGCGCGAAGACGAACGGCGCCAGCACGACCACGACCAGCACCAACGGCACGAAGTACGTCCAGTCCCGGCCCGCGAGGTCGCCCGTCAGCCAGCCGACGGCCTGCGCCGCGGCCTCGAGTTTGGCCCGCACCAGCAGGTAGCCGTTCACCCCGGCCAGCACGGCGCTCACCGCGATGCCGATCAGCACCAGCCGGGAACTGAGCAGGCCGTGCGGCGCGCACAACGCCGTGATCACCAGCGCCGTGAGCAGTCCGCCGGCGATCGCGCCGGCGGCGACCAGCCCCGGGCCCGCGCCGACGAGCAGGATCATGACGATGCCGCCCGTCGCGGAGCCCGTGGTGAAGCCGATGATGTCCGGGCTGCCCAGCGGATTGCGCGTGACCGTCTGGAACACCGCGCCGGCCAGCGCCAGCGCGACGCCGACGAGTACCGCCACCAGCGCCCGCGGCAGCCGGCCGGTGACCACGAGGTACTGCGCCTTCGTGCCCTGGCCCGCGAGCGTCCGGAGCACCTCGGCGGGCGTCAGCTCGTAGTCGCCGGTGCCCACCGACAGCACGACCAGCACCAGCGTCACCAGCGCCAGCAGCGAAACGACCAGCCACGTCCTCATCGCCGCACCGCCTTCAGCCGGCGCGCCACGACGACAAACGCCAGCCCGCCGACGACGTCCGTCATCACGCCGACCTGGATCTCGCCGGGGCTGCCGAGCAGCCGGCCGAGCACGTCGCAGCCGAGCAGCAGCACCGGCCCGAGCAGCGCGGACAGCGGCAGCACCCACCGCTCGTCCGGCCCGACCAGCGCGCGCACGACGTGCGGGATCATCAGCCCGACAAACGCGATCGGCCCGCACGCCGCCGTCGCCACGGCCGAAAGCAGGCCGACCGCGACCATGCCGGTGACCCGCACCAGCGCCGGGTTCGCGCCGAGGCCGCGGGCGGTGTCCTCGCCGAGCGCCACGGTGTTCAGCGGGCGCGCGAGGATCGCGGCCAGCACCAGCCCGGTCAGGAAAAACGGCAGCAGCCCGGCCAGCCCGCCGAGGTCGCGGTTCACCAGCGAGCCGACCAGCCACGCGCGCATCCGGTCCAGGTTGTGCGTGTTGATCACCTGCATACCCTGGTTGACGCCGACGAACACGGCCTGCACCGCGACCCCCGCGAGCACCAGCCGCAACGGGCTGGTGGCGCCGCCGATCAGCGCGACCAGCACCGTGCCGGCCAGCGCGCCCCCGAACGCGAACCAGACCAGCTGCCCGGCGGAGTCCACGGAGAACACCGCGGTGCCGACGACGATCGCCACCGCCGCGCCGTGGTTGATGCCCAGCAGCCCCGGGTCGGCGACCGGGTTGCGCGCGATCGCCTGCAGCAGCGCGCCCGCCAGCCCGAGTGCGACGCCGACGGCGACGCCGAGCAGCGTGCGCGGCAGGCGGTCGTCGCGGATCACCACGTCGTCGAACGTGCCGCTGTAGGCGAAGAGGCCGTGGAGCACGCCGCCGAGCGAAATCCGGTTGGAGCCGAAGCCGATGGACAGCAGGACAACGGCGGCCAAGGCGAGCACCGCGACCGTGAGCACCAGCGTCCGCACGCCGGCCGGGCGCGGTGTGACGCGCTCCGCGATCTGGACCATGGTGCTCACATTAAGGCAAGGCTAGCCTTACGCGGAATCGGACCTATCACCCCGGAGTTCTGATGCACCTCTCGCAGTCGCGGCTGTCCCGCCGTGGATTCCTCGCCGGCACGGCCGCCGCGGGCGCGCTGGCCGCCCTGTCCGCGTGCGGCTACCAGGACGACAGCGCCGGCGCCGGAACCGGCGCGGACTGGGCGTTCACCGACGACCGCGGCCGCAAGCTGAGCGGCGAGCGCCCGACGCGGATCGTCGCTCAGGTGACGGCCGCGGCCGCGCTGTGGGACTTCGGCGTGAAGTCCGTGGGCGTCTTCGGCCCGTCGAAGCTCGCCGACGGCAAGCCGGACCCGCAGGCGGGCGGCGTGGACCTGAACTCCGTGACGTCGCTGGGGAACGTCTGGAACGAGTTCAACTTCGACAAGTACGTCGCGCTGAACCCCCAGCTGCTGATCAGCGTGATCTACCTGAAGCAGCAGATGTGGTACGTGCCGGACACGTTGGCGGACAAGGTGGACAAGGCCGCGCCGAGCGTCGGGATCGGGCTGCAGCACATCTCGATGCCCGAGGGGATCGCGAAGTTCGAGGCGCTGGCGAAGGCGCTGGGCGCAGACGTCGCCACGCCTTCGCTACAGCAGGCGAAGGCCGCGTACGAGGCTGCGGACGCGAAGCTGGGCGAAGCGATCAAGAAGGCTTCCGGCCTGAAGGTGGTGCTGCTGTCCGCGCAGAAGGACACCGTGTACGTCGCCAACCCGCCGGCCTTCGCGACCTCGAAGCACTACCAGGACAAGGGGATGAGCTTCGTCCTGCCGGAGAAGGTGGACGAGACCCAGGGCGGCTACTACGAGCAGGTCAGCTGGGAGAACATCAACAAGTACTCCGCCGACGTCATCCTCTACGACGACCGCGGCGGCTCCCTGTCGCTGGGCCCGGACGGCCTCGGCTCGGTCCCGACGTGGCAGCAGCTCCCGGCCGTGAAGCAGGGGAAGCTGGTGCCGTGGAACAACGAGACGCCGTTCTCGTACCAGCGGTTCACGCCGCAGCTCACGCAGCTGGCCGACGCGCTGAACCGCTTCGCCTGAACCGCCCCAATGTGGCGTTCGGTGCGTCCAACGCACCGAACGCCACATTGGGTGCGCTCAACGCAACCAACGCCACATTGGGGCGCAAGCCGGGAGCGAGAGGTTCAGCCCCGCGCGTGGGCGTCCAGGATGTGCGCCACGGCCTGGGTGACCTGCTGCGCGTAGTCCAGGTTCAGCCACTCGTCCGGGACGTGGATGTTCGAGTCGGCCCCGCAGGCGCCCGTGACCAGGAACTGCGCGTCCGGGTACTTCTCGCCGAGCAGGCCCATGAACGGGATGGACCCGCCCATGCCGGCGGCCCGGTGGGGGCGGCCGAAGACCTCGTCGCTCACGCGGCGCAGCGCCGCGGTCAGCCAGGGCGCCTCCGCGGGGGCGTTCCAGCCGTCCTCGGCCTTGACGTCGTCCGCGATGGTCACCTTCGCGCCGTACGGGACGTCCGTGGTCAGCGCCGTGCGGACGGCCGCGAGGGCGGCGTCCGACGAAGCCGTCGGCGGGAGACGGAAGGACAGCGTGAGCGTGGTGCTCTCGCGCAGCACGTTGCCGGCTTCGGCGGGAAGCGGGAAGCCGTCCGCGCCGATGATCGACAGCGTGGGCCGCCAGTAGTTGTTGAGCAGCAGCTCCAGCGCGTCCTCGCTGACCGTCTTGCCTCCACTGACCAGCGGGAACGCCGCGTGCAGAGCCTCGGGGGCGACCTCGGCGACGGCCTGGGCCTCGGCGAGCCGGCTGGCCGGGACCTCGACGTTCAGCTCCGCCAGCTTGATCTCGCCCGTCTCGGCGTTCTCCAGCCGCTCCAGCAGCAGCCGCAGCACGCGGAACGAGCTGGCGACCACGCCGCTGGCCAGGCCGGAGTGCTGCGCGGTGGCGAGCAGCTGCACGTTCACGGTCAGGTGCACCATGCCGCGCAGGCTGGTGGTGAGCCAGAGCCGCTCGTAGTCCATGCCGCCCGCGTCGAGGCAGACGACCAGCGACACCTCGCCGAGCCGTTCGGCCAGGTGCGCCACGTAGGCGGGCAGGTCCGGGCTGCCGGACTCCTCACCCGTCTCGAGCAGCAGCACGGCGCGCGCGTGCTCGCCGCCGGCGGCGTGGACGGCCTCCAGCGCCGACACCGCGGCGTACCCGGAGTAGCCGTCGTCCACCGAGCCGCGGCCGTAGAGCCGGCCGTCGCGGACCACCGGGGTCCACGGGTCGAGGCCCTCGGACCAGCCGCCGACCGGGGGCTGCTTGTCGAGGTGGCCGTACATCAGGACGGTGCCCTTGTCGCCGGCGCCCGGGGTCGCGGGCACGTCGATGTAAAGCAGCGGGGTCCGGCCGTCGAGCTGGACGACCTCGATCTTCGCGCCCGGCAGCGCCCGGCCCTCGATCCACGTCTTCACGTGCTCGATGGCGGCGGCCAGGTGCCCCGTCTTCGCCCAGTCCGCGTCGAACGCCGGGGACAGCGCCGGGATCGCGACCAGACCGGACAGGCTCGGCAGTACGTCGCCGATCCACGTCGAGACCACGGTTTCACGTACGGATTTCTGTTCCACGTAAGCCATCCTGCCACGGTGACGGAGGTCACGGAGGCGGCTGCACCGGTGAGGCGCGACACCCGTGCGCGCCCGGCGCCCGCGCGGTGACGCCTGGTGAACGACGGTCGGGGCGCCCGACTTTCGTCCGTCCCATACTCGGGCTTCCAAGCGTTTTCGCTGTTCAGGACCGGTTTCTCAGCAACAAATCAGCAACCGCGCCTCACCATCGGACTAATCTTCGTGTCAGGATGTCGGCGAGAACCGTCAACGCCGACGGTGGCCTGGCACCTCGGACCCGAGGCGCCGGTCCCGCCGGTGCAGTCGCTGTGGCCGCCACAAGCGGCCGCCAGAGGCACCGACACCGAGGAGAACAGCGCATGCCGTCCGAACAGTGGACGCACCCGGAACCTGGAGACGGACCGGCCGCGGTAGCGGCCCAGCCCTCCCCCGAACAGGTGATCGCCGGTTTGCGAGCAACAAGCGAAGGTGGCGCTGAGCTGACTCAGCTGCTCACCCCCGAAGGCGAGCGGATCCCGTCGCCGCAGTTCGACAAGTACGTCGCGGACGTCGACGAAGAGATGCTGAAGAACCTCTACCGCGACATGGTGCTGGTGCGCCGCGCGGACCGTGAGGCCAACGCGATGCAGCGCCAGGGCCAGCTGGGCATCTGGGTCCCGCTGCTGGGCCAGGAGGCCGCGCAGATCGGCTCCGGCCGCGCGCTGGAACAGCGGGACATGGCCTTCCCGAGCTACCGCGAGCACGGCGTCGCGTACGCCCGCGGCGTCGACATGCGCGACCTGCTGGGCATCTTCCGGTGCACGGACCACAGCGGCTGGGACTACAAGGCCCACGGCTTCCACCCGTACACGATCGTCATCGGCAACCAGGTCCTGAACGCGGCCGGGTACGCGATGGGGCAGAAGTTCGAGGGCAAGGTCGGCGACGACGACGGCGAAGCCACCATCTGCTACTTCGGTGACGGCGCGACTTCACAGGGCGACGTGCACGAGGGCTTCGTCTGGGCCGCGGTCTACGACGCGCCGCTCGTGTTCTTCTGCCAGAACAACCAGTGGGCCATCTCGGAGCCGACCGAGCGCCAGTCGCGCCTGCCGCTGTACCAGCGCGCCCGCGGCTACGGCTTCCCCGGCATCCGCGTGGACGGCAACGACGTGCTCGCCTGCCTCGCCGTGACCCGGTGGGCGCTGGAGGAGTGCCGGCACGGCAACGGACCGGTGCTGATCGAGGCCTTCACCTACCGGATGGACGCCCACACCACCACCGACGACCCCTCCCGCTACCGGCTCTCCGACGAGCTGGAGGAGTGGAAGCTGAAGGACCCGATCGAGCGCGTCCGGGCGTACCTCGCCCGCGGCGGCGGGGCCGACCACGGCTTCTTCGACCAGGTCCAGGCCGAGGCCGACCAGTTCGCGGCCGAGCTGCGCGAGTACACGTTCAACATGCCGGAGCCGCCGCCGGACCGGATCTTCGACAACGTCTATGCCGAGCCCTCCCCGGTGCTGGAAGCCCAGCGTGAAGAGTTCCTGTCCTATTTGGACGGATTTGCCGCGGCAGGTGAGCACTGATGACCGACCTCCAGAAGCTGACCATCGGCAAGGCGCTCAACCTCGGCCTGCGCCGGGCGATGGAAGAGGACCCGAAGGTCCTGATGATGGGTGAGGACGTCGGCAAGCTCGGCGGCGTCTTCCGGATCACCGACGGGCTGCAGAAGGACTTCGGCGAGCAGCGCGTGCTGGACACGCCGCTGGCCGAGTCCGGCATTATCGGCACCGCGGTCGGCCTGGCCGTCCGCGGCTTCCGGCCGGTGTGCGAGATCCAGTTCGAGGGCTTCATCTTCCCCGGGTTCGACCAGATCTCCTCGCAGCTGGCGAAGCTGCACTACCGCACGCAGGGCAAGATCAAGATGCCCGTGGTCATCCGGGTGCCGTTCGGCGGCGGGATCGGCGCGGTGGAGCACCACTCCGAGTCGCCGGAGTCGCTGTTCTCGCACATCGCCGGGCTGAAGGTGGTCTCGGTCTCCAACGCGCTGGACGCGTACTGGGGCATCCAGGAGGCCATCAAGTCGGACGACCCGGTGCTGTTCTTCGAGCCGAAGAAGCTGTACCACTCGGGCGCGCTGAAGATGGAGGTGGACACCGGCACGTCGCCGGGCCGCGTCTTCAGCTCGCAGGTGGTGCGCGAAGGGACCACGGCCACGGTGGTCGCGTACGGCCCGTCCGTGAAGGTGGCGCTCGACGCCGCCGCGGCCGCCGCCGACGAGGGCAAGTCGCTCGAGGTCATCGACCTGCGCACGCTCTCGCCGCTCGACCTCGGCCCGGTGTTCGAGTCGGTGCGCAAGACCGGACGGCTGATCGCGATCAGCGAGGCGCCGTCGGAGTCGTCGCTGACCTCGGAGATCGCCGCCCGCGTCCAGCAGGAGTGCTTCTACTCGCTGGAAGCCCCCGTGCTGCGCGTGGCCGGGTTCGACACGCCGTACCCGCCGGCCAAGCTCGAGGAGTACTACCTCCCCGACCTGGACCGGGTGCTGCACACCGTCGACCGTTCGCTGGCCTGGTAAGGGGGATTGGCACTGTCATGCCCGAGTACAAACAGTTCCCCCTGTCCGACACGGCGGAGGGGCTGACCGAGGCCGACATCCTCGCCTGGCACGTGAAGCCGGGCGACACGGTCACGGTCAACCAGATCGTGGTGGAGATCGAGACCGCCAAGGCGGCCGTCGAACTGCCCATCCCGTGGGCCGGGGTGGTCACCGAGCTGCACGTGGAGCCGGGGCAGACCGTCGAGGTCGGCACCCCGATCCTGACCATGGACGTCGATCCCGGTGGCGCCGCTGCTCCTGCCCCTGTCACCGCCGCCGCTCCGGAGGCACCGGCCGAGGAGGAGATGAAGCCGCTGGTCGGCTACGGCTCCAAGGCCGTGGTCACGAAACGGCGGGCACGCAAGCACCCCAATGTGGCATTGGGTGCATCTGACGCACCGAACGCCACATTGGGTGCGTCCAACGCACCGAACGCCACATTGGGGCGCAAGCCGCAACCCACAGCGGCTCCGGCTCCGGTCGTGGCGGAAAAGCCGCGCGGCGGTTACGTCCCGCTGGCCAAGCCGCCGGTCCGCAAGCTGGCGAAGGACCTGGGCGTCGACCTGCACGCCCTCTCCGGCACGGCCGACGGCGGCGTCATCACGCGTGACGACGTCGCGCGCGCGGCCAACGGATCGGCACCGGCCCCGGTCGCCCAGCCGTCCACTGTGGACGCCGGATACGACCCCGGCACACGCGAGCGCCGCGTGCCGATCAAGGGCGTCCGGAAAGCCACCGCGAACGCGATGGTGCAGAGCGCCTTCACGGCCCCGCACGTCACGGAGTTCCTGACCGTGGACGTCACGCCGATGATGGAGCTGCGCGAGAAGCTGAAGAAGTCGCGCGAGTTCGCCGGCACCAAGCTGACCCCGCTGGCGTTCGCGGCCAAGGCCGTGTGCCTGGCGGCGAAGCGCACGCCGGACGTCAACGCGGTGTGGGACGAGGCGGCGCAGGAGATCGTCTACAAGGACTACGTGCACCTCGGCATCGCGGCGGCGACCCCGCGCGGTCTGGTGGTGCCGAAGATCCGTGACGCCGACTCGATGTCGCTCAAGGAGCTCGCCGTCGCGCTGACGGAGCTGACCGACGTCGCGCGCGAGGGCAAGACCACCCCCGCGGCGATGGCGAACGGCACCTTCACGATCACGAACGTCGGCGTGTTCGGCGTCGACACCGGCACGCCCATCATCAACCCGGGCGAGTCGGCGATCCTGGCGGTCGGCGCCATCCGCGACACCCCGTGGGTGGTCGGCGGCGAGATCGTGGTCCGCAAGGTGATGCAGCTGTCGCTGAGCTTCGACCACCGGGTCATCGACGGCCAGCAGGGCTCGGAGTTCCTGGCCGACGTCGGCGCGCTGCTCGCCGACCCGGCGGTGGCGATCACGTACTGACCGAATAGCCGAAAAGGGGCCTTCCGCACGCGGGAGGCCCCTTTTTCGTGTGTTCATTTCCGGTGAAGTCATTGCCCTGCAACAGCTTTCCCCGCACAGCGCCAGCACAGCCAACTGACAGTACCGGCCCAGAAAACGATCTTACCGTGGGTTTGTCAGCAGTTACCCAAGCTGTGCAGGAGTTTCCGACATGAGCAGCTCCCTCCATTCAGCGCCCGCGCCACCGGTAGTCCACATTCCCGAACCGCCCCCGCCACCACGCACACTGGTGGACATCTTCGCCCGGACCGTGGACCGATATCCGTACGCGACCGCACTCGACGACGGCACCACCCACCTGTCCTACCGCGCGCTCGCCGACCGCGTCGAACGGGCGGCCCGCAAGCTGCGCGCGCACGGCATCGGCCCCGGAGATCGGGTCGGCATCGCGATCCCGTCCGGCACCGCCGACCTGTACGCGGGCATCCTGGCGGTGCTGGCCGCCGGCGCGGCGTACGTGCCGGCCGACTTCGACGAGCCGGCCGAACGCGCCGAGCTGGTCTTTTCCGAGGCGAGCGTCTGCGCCGTCCTCCGCTCGGACCTGCGGATGCGCCCGGACCTCGCGCTCGCCGAGGGCGCCCGCCGGCGGCTCGGCCCGTCCGACGACGCGTGGGTGATCTTCACGTCCGGCTCCAGCGGCACGCCGAAGGGCGTCGCGGTGACGCACCGGTCGGCGGCGGCGTTCGTGGACGCGGAGGCGACGCTGTTCCTGCGTGAGCGGCCGATCGGCCCGGACGACCGGGTGCTGGCCGGGCTCTCGGTCGGCTTCGACGCCTCGTGTGAGGAGATGTGGCTGGCCTGGCGCCACGGCGCGTGCCTGGTGCCCGCGCCGAGGTCGGTGGTGCGCGCGGGCCCTGATCTCGGGCCGTGGCTGGCGCAGCGCCGGGTCACGGTGGTCTCGACGGTCCCGTCACTCGCCATGCTCTGGCCGCCCGAGCTGCTCGACGGCGTGCGGCTGCTGGTCTTCGGCGGTGAGGGCTGCCCGGCGGAACTGGTGGACCGGCTCGACGACGGCCGTCGCGAAGTGTGGAACACCTACGGCCCGACCGAGGCCACCGTCGTCTCCACGGCGACGCGGCTGCGCGCCGGGGAGCCGGTCCGGATCGGGGTGCCGCTGCCGGGCTGGCGGGTCGCCGTGGTCGACGGCGAAGGCTCACCGGTCCCGTCGGGGGCGACCGGCGAGCTGATGATCGGCGGCGTCGGCCTGGCGCGGTACCTCGATCCGGTCAAGGACGCCGGCGCGTACCCGCCGATGCCGCGGCTGGGCTGGAACCGGGGTTACCGCAGCGGTGACCTGGTACGGGCCGATCCGGCGGGCCTGGTGTTCGTCGGCCGCGCCGACGACCAGGTGAAGATCGGCGGCCGCCGCATCGAGCTGGGCGAGGTGGAGGCGGCACTGCTGACGCTGCCCGGGGTCACGGCGGCCGCGGCGGCGGTGCGAGGCGGGCTCGTGCTCGTCGGATACCTGCTGGTGGACGGCCCGTTCGACGCCGAAGCCGCGCGCGCCCACCTGGCGAAACGACTGCCCCACGGGCTCGTGCCGACGCTGGCCGTGCTCCCGGACTTCCCGCTCAGCGCGGCCGGCAAGGTGGACCGGAAGGCGCTGCCGTGGCCGTTGCCCACCGGGCCCGGACCGGCCGAAGTCGCCGAGACGGCCGACGTGCCCGAACGGCTGCGCGCGGACCTGGCGTGGATCGCGCAGCGCTGGAGCGAGCTGTTCGGCGTCACCCCGGCGCCGGGTTCGGACTTCTTCGCCGACGGCGGCACGAGCCTCGCCGCCGCCCGGCTGATCTCCGCACTGCGCCCGCGTTTCCCGGACGCGTCGATCACCGACCTCTACCAGCACCCGGAGCTGCTGGCCCTGACCGAGCGCCTGGCCGGCGCGGACACCACGGCGGCTGAGGTCACCGAGCCGGTACGGCCGATGTCCCGCCGCTCGGGCGCGCTGCAAACCCTGCTTTACGTTCTGCTGCAATGGATTCCGGGCATGCGATGGACCCTCGCGGTGCTCACCGGCGCCGCCGTTTTCGATGCGCTGACCGGTGCCGCGACGGTGCCGCTCGCCGGGTGGCTCGCCATCGCGGCCGGCCTGCTGCTGGCGTTTTCCTCGCCCGGCCGGGTGCTCGTCGCCGGCCTCGGTGCCCGGCTGCTGCTCCGCCGGCTGCGCCCCGGTGCGTACCGCAAGGGCGGGTCCGTCCACATGCGACTGTGGACGGCCGAGCGGCTCGCCGCCGTGGTCGGCGTCGGCGGCCTGCCGGGCACGACGTGGAACCTCCGTTACGCGCGGCTGCTGGGCAACACCGTCGGCCGCGACGTCGACCTGCACACCCTGCCGCCGGTCACCGGGCTCGGGCGCTTCGGCGACCGATGCGCCGTCGAGCCCGAGGCCGACCTCGCGGGCTGGTGGCTGGACGGGAACACGCTGCACGTCGGCACCGTCGACGTCGGCGAGGACGCCACCGTGGGCAGCCGGTCCACCCTGATGCCGGGCAGCATGGTCGGCGACGGCGCTGTGGTGCCGCCGGGCACCTTCGTCCGCGACACCGTGCCCAGCGCGGCCGTTTCGGGCGACCGGCCGCCGGTCAAACGCCGCTGGCGGCTGGCGTACGCGCTGACCCCGGTGCTGTCCGGCCTGATCATGCTCGTCGCCGTGCTGCCCGCGGCCGCCGTGTACACCTGGCTCGGCCTCACCACCGGGGACACGCTGTCCAGCCTGATCTGGCTCGTGCCGCCGCTGGGTGTGGTGACGCTCCTGCTCAACGCTGGCCTCACCGCCGCGCTAGTCCGGCTGGCCGGGCGCGGGCTGCGGCCCGGCTCGCACCCGGTGCACAGCCGCGCCGGCTGGGCCGCCTGGCTGGTGCAGCGTTTGGTGACCAGCGCCAGGAACAGCGCTTTCCCGCTGTACGCGAGCCTCGTGACGGGGCTGTGGCTGCGGCTGCTGGGCGCGTCGATCGGGCGCCGCACCGAAGCGTCCACTGTGGTCGGTCTGCCGCAGATGATGTCCGTCGGCGCCGGGAGCTTCCTGGCCGACGACTCGGTGCTCGCGCCGTACCGGCTGCGCGGCGGCCGGGTGGAGATCGGCCGGGCCACGGTGGACGACCAGGCCTTTATCGGCAACTCCGCTGAAGTCGCGCCCGGGCGCACGGTCCACTCCGGCTCGTTGATCGGCGTCCTGTCCCACGCCCCGGCGACCGCCGAGCCCGGCACGTCGTGGCTGGGCCGTCCGGCGATGGCCATCCCGCGGCGAGCCACCGTGGCCGACTCGGCCCGGACGTACGCCCCATCGCGGCGGCTGGTGCTGCGACGCGCGCTCGTCGAGCTGACGCGGCTGGTGCCCACCGCACTCGGCGCGATGCTCGGCTACGCGGTGTTCGTGCTGATCGAAGCCGTGTCGACCGGGCTCGGGATCCCGCTGGCCTTTGCGCTTTCCGGCCCCATCCTGCTCGGCGCCGGTGTGATCGCGACGGTGCTGGCGCTGGCCGCCAAGTGGCTGCTCAACCGGCGGGTCCGCGCGTCCGAACACCCGCTGTGGAGCGGTTTCGTGTGGCGCAACGAGCTGGTGGCCGTCTACCACGAGGAACTCGTGATGCGCTGGCTCGGCCCCGCGGTGCTTGGCACGCCGGTGTTCAGCGCGGTGCTGCGGGCGCACGGCGCGAAGATCGGCCGCGGCGTCATCGTCGAGACGAAGTGGCTGCCGGAGCCGGACCTGATCAGCGCCGGCGACGGGGTGGTCGTCAACCGCGGCTGCGTCGTGCAGACCCACCTGTTCCAAGACCGGATCCTGCGGCTCGGCCCGGTGCGGCTGGACGCGGGCGCCACCCTCGGGCCGCACACGGTGGCCCTGTTCGACACCCACCTCGGGCACGACTGCTCGATCGGGGCGAACTCCCTGGTCATGCGCGGTGAGACGGTCCCGGCCCAGCGCCGGTTCGAGGGCAACCCGGTCGCTCCCGCCTGACCTCTCGCGGAAATCCAGTTGACGGAGTGAGCGCTCACTCCGTACCTTGGGCCGCATGACACCCACAGAAGCCAAGCGCCGCGCGCCGGGCATGGCGCCGGAAGACCGGCGGCAGATGATCGTGCGCGCGGTGCTGCCGCTGGTCGTCGAGCACGGGGCCGCCGTGACGACCAGTCAGATCGCGCGGGCGGCCGGGATCGGCGAGGGCACGATCTTCCGGGCCTTCAAGGACAAGGACGAGCTGATCGAGGCGTGTGTGGTCGCCGCGCTCGACCCCGGGGAGTCGCTGGAGATCATCGGCGAGATCCCCGGGGAGCTGCCGCTGGAGAAGCGGCTGCTGGAGGCCGTCGAGGCGCTCACCGCGCACCTGCAGCGGGTCGGCGCGGTGATGGCAGCCGTCCACAAGGGACGCACACGGCCCGAGCACCTGCGTAACCAGGCGTCCAGGGGCGGGGACAGCAGACGCGAGTCCGTGGACGCCATGCGGGGCGCGGTCGAGGGCCTGTTCGAGCCCGATGCCGCGAAGCTGCGGCTGCCACTGGACAAGACCGCATCGCTGTTCCTGTCCATGCTGTTCTCGATGGCCCGGCCGATGCCGGGTGGGCCGTCACCGGCCGAGATGATCGACGTCTTCCTCCACGGCGCGGTGTCCGAGTGATCCCAGGAGGTGGGGTGTTCGTCGGCCGGCGGGGCCGGGGGCGGCCGCCGTCGACGGTGCCCGACAGCGGTCTGACCGGCCCGGTCGACATCCCGGAGCCGAAACAGCCGGATCAGCCGAAAGACCTGAAGTCACGCTTCGCGCGGATGAAGACGTCGGTGGCCGGGACCGTGCGCGGGCTGCCGAAGGTGGCCCGGCTGACCTGGGAGGCCAGCCCGCCGCTGACGATCGTGCTGACGCTGGTCACGGTGGTCTCCGGTCTGCTGCCGACAGTCACTGCGTACATCGCGAAGCTGCTGCTGGACTCGGTTGTCGCGGCGATCCAGCATCGCGGCGGCACGGGCGACATCGTGCGGATCACGCTGTTCCAGTTCGGTGTCCTGGCCGCGACGGCGCTGAGCAGCTCGTTCACCACCATCGCGCAATCCCTGCTGCAGGAGCGGATGGCGCTGACCATCCGGCACCGCGTGATGGCACATTCCAGCGACCTGCACCTGGCGTACTTCGAGGGCTCGGCGTCGTACGACATGCTGCGCCAGGCCACGCAGGAGGCGCCGACGCGGCCGCTGTCGATGATGAACTCCGCGCTGGGGCTGGGGCGCACGGCGATCACGTTCGGCAGCATGATCGCGCTGCTCGTCTCGATCAGCCCGCTGCTCGCGCTCGTCGCGCTGCTCGCGCCGGTTCCGGCGTTCATCTCGCAGTCGAAATACGGCTCGCGCGCGTTCTGGCTGACGTTCCTGATGTCGCCGATCAAACGCCGGATGGACTACCTGTCCTCGCTGGTCACCACCGACACCTACGCCAAGGAGACCAAGCTCTTCGGGCTGGGGCCGTACTTCGTGGACCGGTTCCGGCGGCTCGGCGTGGTGTCGTACGAGCGGCAGCGGAAACTGACGATCAAGCGCAACGTGAGCTCGACGTCCTGGGGCCTGCTGAGCACCCTGGTGGGCTCGGCGATCGCGTTGTACATCGCGCTGGAGGCCGTCGGCGGGCAGCTGACGCTGGGCGACCTGGCGCTGTACACGGCGGCCGCGACGTCCGTGCAGACTTCGGTTTCCGGGCTGTTCACGGCGTTTTCCGGGATGTACGAGAACAACCTGTACCTGGACACGCTGTACCGGTTCCTGGACACCAAGCCGGAGATCCTGGCCCCGCCGTCACCGCGGCCGATGCCGTCCACTGTGGAGGGACACATCCGGTTCGAGTCGGTGAGCTTCAGCTATCCGGGCGCCGAGGAGGCGGCGCTGACCGGCGTCACGTTCGAGATCCGGCCCGGTGAGACGATCGCCGTGGTGGGCCGCAACGGCGCGGGCAAATCCACCCTGTTCAAGCTGCTGTGCCGGCTCTACGACCCGACCGGCGGCCGCATCCTGCTCGACGGCGTCGACGTCCGCGAGTACGACCCGGACGAGCTGCGCACCCGGATCAGCGCGATGTTCCAGGACTACGTGACCTACCAGGGCACCGCCGCGGAGAACATCGGCCTCGGCGACCTGAACCGGCTCGAGGACCGCCAGCACATCGAGGACTCCGCCCGCCGCGCCGGCGCCGACGAGCGCATCGAACGGCTGCCGTCCGGCTACGACACCCCGCTCGGCCGCTGGTTCGACCAGGGCGTGTCGCTCTCCGGCGGCGAGTGGCAGAAGGTCGCGCTGGCCCGCGCCTTCCAGCGCGAGGGCCCGATCCTGATCCTCGACGAGCCGACGTCCGCACTGGACGCCCAGGCCGAGCACGACCTGTTCGCGCGCCTGCGCTCGCTCGCCGCGGGCCGCACGACGCTGTACATCTCGCACCGCTTCAGCACGGTCCGCCAGGCCGAGCGGATTCTCCTGCTGGACCACGGGAAAGTGGCGGAGTACGGCACGCACGAGGAGCTGATGGCCGCGGGAGGCGGCTACGCGGAGCTGTTCACCTTGCAGGCACAGGCTTACCTCGACGAACTGCCCAGCTAGCATCTCCGCAGGGGGGATGCGTTGTGCTGATCGAAACAGAGGGGCTCGGCGTCAGCGTCGGGGACACGGAATTGTTCAGCGACCTGGACCTGGCGGTGGACGCCGGCGAGTGCGTGGTCGTCACGGGGGCGAACGGGGTCGGCAAGTCGACGCTGCTGCGGTGCCTCTACGGCACGCAGCAGCCGACGTCGGGGACCGTGCTGGTGTGCGGGGCGCCGCCGGACGAGCGGACGGCGTCGTTCCGCCGCCGCGTCTCGGTGCTGATGGACGACTCGGCGCTGTTCGACGAGCTGACCCCGCGCCAGCACCTCGACCTGCTGGCGCGCTCGTTCGGCGTCCCGCCGGTGCAGGGGCTGGGCGACCGCGCCGACGTCCCGGCCGCCGACCTGTCCGCCGGCCAGCGCCGCCGGCTGCTGCTGCTCGCGGCCACGGCGCGGCCGTACGACGTCCTGCTGCTGGACGAACCCGAGCGCGCGCTGGACACCGCCGGCCGTGCCTGGCTGACCGAGCTGGTCGACAAGGCCAAGGCCGCCGGGGCCGCGGTCGTCGCCGCGAGCCACCACTCCGCGCTGGTGGACGAGGTCGCGGACTACGTGGTGGAGCTGTGAAACGGGCCGACCTGGTCCTCGCGCTGGTCGTGCTCGGCGGGGTGCTCGGGTCGCCGTTCTACAACACCGCGCTGGTCCACTCGCAGCTGATCGGCGACGCCCCGGTCGGCGTGCAGGGCGGCGTCGCCGTGTTGTGCGTCGGGCTCGCGATGGCGTGGCGGGCGACCACGCGCCGTGGCCACCTGTGGGCGGATCCCGCCGCGCTGACCTGGTCGGACTTCGACGGTTCGCGCCCGCGCACGCTCACCCGGCGGCTGCTGGTCGACTGGGCCACGCGGTTCGCCGCGGCCGGGTACGCGTTCGCGATGGCCGGCGTGCTGATCGGGTTCCCGGCGGACCTCGGCGGCGCGCTGGGGATGTTCGTCGGCGTCGCCGGGCTCGCGCTGGCGTTGGCGCGCCGCGCGCGGGTGTGGGGCGAGGCCGTGTTGCCTTTGGTGCCGGTGCTGGGCGTGCTGCCTTTTGTTCCACTGTGGACACTCGCGGTCGCTGCCGCCGTGGCCGCCGTCGCGCTGGGGTGGTCGACGCCGCTGGCGCGCGCGGCCGGCCGCCGTGAACTCGTGCACCACTTCACCGAACGGATGGTGCGGCGCACGTCGGCAGCGTTTTTGGACGCCTGGGCCCTGCTGCCGGCCGGGCGCCCGGTGCGCTGGCGGACCGCGCTCGACGGCCGGTTCGTCGTCACGCGTTACCTGGTCACGGGGGTGCTCGCGCGGCGTCACCAGCTCGGCCTGCCGCTGTTCCTCGCGCTGGGCGTGGCCGCGGCGCACGTGACTTTTCCCGCGGTGACGTCCGTGTGGCTAGTCGGGATGGGCGGCTACCTGGCGCTGCTGCCGTTCGCCGCGCCGGTCGCGCAGGTTTACCGCGTGCCGGGCCTGCGCCGGTGGTTCGACGCCTCCAACCTGCGGCTGAAGGCCACCACCGTGGTGGTGCTGGCGGTGCTCGCGGTGGCCTGGACGGCCGTCGTCGCGCTCCTTCGCGTGCCGATGACCGTCGGAGCCGCGGTGGCCGCGCTGCTGGCGGCGGTCGCGGTCGTCCGGACGGTGACGCGCGGTGCGCTGGACTTCGGCGCGCTCGGCTTGGTGCTCTACGAGGGCGTGCTGGTCCCGATGGGCCTGGCCCGCCAGCTCGTGCGCGGGCCGGACCTGCTGCTCATCGGCCTGGTCGCGGCGAGTTTCCTGCCCGGCTGACTACGCTTGGTCCGTGATGCGGCGGGTCCTGATCTTCGGCTGTTCGGGCAGCGGCAAGTCGACCCTCGCGCGGCGGCTGGCCGCGCGGCTGGACGTGCCGGTTACTCATCTGGACCGCCTGTACTGGCGTCCGGGCTGGGTGGAGGCACCGCTGGCGGACTTCCGCGCGGCCCAGGCGGCGGCGGTGCGGACGGACGGCTGGGTGATCGAGGGGAACTACAGCAAGACCCTCGACATCCGCTTCCCGCTGGCCGACACGGTGGTGTTCCTGGACGTCTCTCGGTGGACGAGCCTGCACCGCGTGCTGTCCCGCACCCTGCGCGAACGCGGCCGGGACACGCAGGCGCCAGGGTGCGTGTCGAAGGTGGACCTCGAGTTCGTCCGGTGGATCTGGGGCTGGCGGGCCTCGCACCGTTCGCGACTGCTCGGCCGCATCGCGGCGGAGGCGCCGACCGCGCGGCAGGTACTGCTGGGGTCGGCTCGTGAGGTGGAGGCGTTCCTGCGGTCGGTGTGACCTTCTGGTTCGCAGCTGCTCCTGGGGTCGGGTCGCGAGTGTGACCCCGTCGGCAACTGCTGCCCGGGCCGACTCGTAGGCCGTTCACTGAGGCCGGTGTGACCTGGTCGTGTTAGTCGCACAGTCCTGCGGATTCGCCGGCCTCCGGCCCGGGGCGCACCCGGTGCCGGGAGCAAATCGAGCAGCTCGTTCGTTCACCGAGTATGGCTGTCGTGTTCCTGCTCTACGTCATCGCCGAGGTCGCCGCGATCTGGGCGGTGGGCTCGGCCGTCGGTGTGCTCGGCACGATCGCTTTGCTGCTGGCGGGCGCCTTCGTGGGCTCCTGGCTGGCCCGCCGCGAAGGCGGCAAGGCGATGCGCGCGTTCGTCTCCACGGCCCAATCCGGCCGCAACCCGGAGAAAGAACTGACCGACGGCATGCTCATCGCCCTGGGCGGCGTGTTGATCATGATCCCGGGCTTCGTCAGCGACGTGGTCGGCCTGCTCCTGATGCTCCCGCCGTCCCGCGCCGTGGCCCGTCGACTGTGGCTGCGCCGCGCCGAGAAGCGCGCCGTCCGCTACGCCAACCGGGCCCGGGGGCCGGTGATGGTCGTGGACAGCGAGATCGTGGAGCCGGCCCCGCGGCCTTCGTCGGCCTCGTCCTCGTCGGAGAAGCCGCATCCGGTGATCGAGGGGCGAATCGTCGAAGGTTAGGCCTTCCTGTTCGCCTCGCGGTGGTGAGCCAGGTACTTGTCGTCAACCTGATGCTGGGGATGAGCACGCAGGTGACCAAAGGGTTGGCCATTGAGCGACAGTGAATGGTCCGGCTGGACGATGAGCGCCCCGAAGTCGAACAGCACGTGGCAGTTGGGGCAGAGGCAGAGGACGTTCTCGACGACATCGGGTCCTCCGTGGGGCGCCCCCAATGCCTGGATGTGCGCGCCCTCCGAGTAGCTGCGGTCACCGACGACGAGCTGCTGGTCGCACATCTGGCAGGTGTTCTCGTGAATCTCCTTGACCGTCCTGGTCACCTTGGTGATGCGGACCGTGCGCTGGGCCGCGGTCAGCCGGCGTCCTGGCGCTAGATTGCCCACTGGCTGGTCGTCGTGCGCCTTCTCGCCCGAAACCACCACCGGAAGCCGAGCGGCCAGCACATCCACTTCCAAATCCAGCTTCACCATCCGGAACCGACAAAATCGGAAGCCCCCCATTTTCACGTACGAGGCGTCTTCCACCTGGAAAAGCCCCTCATACCGGTACCCGGTGGGCGGCGCGTGCTCAGAGCCGATGTGGGCGCCTCGAACAACTCGGACCACTCCACCGTCGATCATGCTGGTGCACAGTGCGGCGTTCCCGGGGTCATCGAAGGTCTGGTCTCTGATCTGCTCCTCAGTATCAGCGTCCCGTCCACCGTGGCCGGTGTAGATGATCGTCGTTCCGTAGTCCTCATCCACGTAGCCTCCGGAGACGACGATGGACTCGGCACCTCGTTTGCCAATGCCGACAATGCCCGCCTGCAGTGCTCGGTGCACGCGCCGCCCCGCTGCCGACCTGCGATCGATGAAGGCCCGCCCCTCAGGTATGCCAGGGATCGGCCCGAAGCGCGGAATCAGCGAGCGGTCCTGGACTTCAGACCCCAAGCCGGCCAGGTGAGCAGCTGCAGCCTCCGCCTCCACCCCGGGCACCATGCCCAGCACAGCTTCAATCTCGTATGCCCAGTCGCCGCGCATGACGTAGAAACGCTCGGCAGGTTTAACCCTGTACTTGGCGAGGAACTTCCCCTTTCCAAGCTGGTCGTACTCCTCGATCGCCGCCTCTACGTGTTTGCCGTTGACGTCAGCAAGGTCCATGCCGTCACTGTATGGGGTGACACCGACAGTTTTCAGCAGGATCACGTAGCCGGCGTCCGTCGACTTAGCGCTACTGAAGCACCACGAGAGCGATGCCCTGAAGGCCGCCGGTGCGGGCAACCGACAAGTACTGTCGGTGCCCGCCTGTACTCTCAGCGGCACGGGAGAGGAGGGAGTGTGGCGGAAAACTTCCAGCCGTTTGCCCATCTGACCGCGCCGAACAGCGCGCTTTACCGGCAGGTGATGGGTGTGTTTGTCCAGGCTAAGCGGCGGTTCACCGTGCACCTCCGTCCGGAAGACGTGCACGAGACGCTGGCCGGCGTCGAGCTGACCTCGGTCGCTGATGCGCTCACGCGGCTGGTGGAGTGGGGAAACCTGCACGCAGATCCCGATACCAGCCGCGTTACCACCGTTGAGGACTTCCACCGCGCCCGTTTCCTGTACCAGCTCACTGAGTGTGGCGAAGCCGCCGAGTTGGCACTGGCCGCGTACGACGAAGCCCTCGGCCGGCGTGGCGCGTTGCAAGCTGTCGCGCTGTCGGACATCGCCACTCAGTTGCAGGCGCTGCTCGAACTTGCGCGGCAATCCGCGCCTGATCCAGCGAAAGTGCATCTGCTGCTCCGTGCGCTGGTCGATCGGTTCACCGATCTGGCGAGCAACGCACAGGCCTTCATGGGGTCTCTGCAACGCACTATCGACCTGCACGACGCTGATGCTGATGCCTTCCGCGCGTACAAGGATCGGCTGATCGACTACTTGGAGCGGTTTATCCGGGACCTGGTCGGCACAGGCGGAAAAATCGCCACCTTGATCGACGAGATCGAATTGTTGGGTGTGGGTCCGCTACTCGACATAACCGCCTGGCGCGAAGCCGAGGACGCCGCGCCAGGTCAAACCGAAGGCGCGGAAGACCCCCGGCGACCTGAATTCGAACGTATTCGACCACTGTGGCGAGACCGCTGGCAGGGCGTACGTAGCTGGTTCGTCAGCGAACAGCATCACCCCAGCCAGGCGAAGCTGCTCCGTTCGCAAGCCAGGGCCTCGATTCCGCAGCTACTGCAGATCGTCGCCGCGCTCAACGAGCGCCGGGCCGGCCGGTCCGATCGATCCGCGGACTTCCGCAGCCTGGCCAGGTGGTTCGCTGAAGCACCAGACGATGCCGCGGCGCACCGGCTCTGGCGCTCGGCCTTCGGGTTGTCCGCGGCCCGGCATCTGACCGTGGACGCGGGCACACTCCAGGCCCGCGACGAGAGCCCAGTCCCGACGCACACGCCGTGGGCGCAGGCTCCACCGCTGGAGATCAGCCCCCGCCTCCGCAAGACCGGCAGTTACGAGCGGCGCGGCAAACCCAATCGGGTGCTCGACCGCACCACGCAACGTCGTCATCTCGCCGAACTCGCGGCCAGGGAAACCACCGAGACCGCGGCCGCACGAGCCGCGCTGGTGACCAGCAGGCCGACCCGGCTCACCGATCTCGGCCAGCTCGACCCGGCCGCATTCCGGCTGTTCCTCAGCCTGCTCGGCGACGCACTCTCAGCCCGGACACCGGGGAAGCGCACGGTGGAAACCACGACGTCGGACGGCAGCATGGTCATTCGACTGACGGCGCTGGAAGGTGCCGGACGAGCCGCGATCCGGACCCCGAACGGGGTGTTCCACGGCCCAGACCACCTGGTGGAGATCGTCGACCTCACTCCGGCCGAGATAACGGAAGCGACCGCATGAGCGCGCTGGCCGATGCACTGGCCGCATCCCGCGACGACGAGTTCCGGCGCGCCGCGCGGGCGTTGCTGCGGCGTCCGATCGTGCGTGCGGCCGGCCCGGGCTCCGACGACTTCGCCGTCATTCGACGGCACGCGAGCGAGCTGCGGACCTGGTTCGACCGCAACACCGGCTGGCGCCTGTTCGTCGACAGCGAAGTCGCCCGCCTGGCCAAGACCGTGGCGACGACCACCGACCACACTCACCCGGCCAGAGACGTCCGCTCGAAGCAGCCATTCGGCCGCCGCCGCTATGTGCTGCTCTGTCTCGCGCTGGCGACCCTGGAACGCGCCGATGCGCAGATCACGCTCGGCCGCCTCGCCGAACAGGTGGTGCTGGGCGCGAGCGATCCGGACCTCGTCGGCGCCGGGATCGTGTTCACCCTGCAGGGCCGGGAGGAACGCGGCGATCTGGTCTCAGTGGTCCGGTTCCTGCTCGACATCGGCGTGCTCAGCCGCGTCGCCGGCGACGAGGACGCCTTTGTCAAGGACACCGGGGACGTGCTCTACGACGTCGAGCGCCGGGTGCTGGCGGCACTGCTCGCCGCTCCGCGTGGACCTTCCACGATCCGGGCCGACGGCTTCGAGGAACGACTCTCCGCGCTGACCGCCGAGATGCCACCCACCACCGATGACCTGCGCAACCAGCACATCCGACATCAGCTGACCCGGCGGCTCCTCGATGAGCCCGTGCTCTACTTCGACGAGCTGACCGAAGCGGAGCTCACCTACCTGACCGGTCAGCGCGCCGCGATCACCTCGAGGATCACCGAGCTGACCGGCCTGATCGCCGAGATCCGCGCCGAGGGCATCGCGATGATCGATCCGGCTGACGACCTCACCGACATCCGAATGCCGGAAAGCGGTACCGAAGGACACGTGACCCTGCTGCTCGCGGAGTACCTGGCGGGCACCGCGGGCCGTTGGGTGCCACTGCCCGAACTGCACGGCAAGGTCCGCGAGTTCGCCGCCGGGAACCGCGCCTACTGGCGTCGCAACTCTGCCGAGCCAGGCGCGGAGGTCGAGCTGACCTCAGTCGCGCTGACCCGGCTGGAGGCGCTGCAGCTGACCACCCTGACCACCGACGCGGTCACCGCGCGCCCGGCACTGTCCCGGTATTCGCTGGCCGAACCGACCATTCAGGAACGCCGATGACCCGCGAGCTGCCTGAGCCGCTACTCGAACGCTGGCAGCCGTTGCGCGCGGGGTTGGTGGACCTCTTTTATTACGACACCGAAGAATTCTGGTTCCGCGACGGACGCCTGCTGCTACGGGGCAACAACGGGACCGGCAAATCCAAGGTGCTCGCGCTGATGCTGCCGTTCCTGCTCGACGGAGACCTTTCGCCGCACCGGGTCGAGCCGGACGCGGACCCGAAGAAGAAGATGGAGTGGAACCTTCTGCTCGGCGGCGCCCACCCGTATCCGGAACGCCTCGGTTACACCTGGCTCGAGTTCGGCCGGGTCGACGAGGACGGGGTAGCCCGGTTCCGCACCCTCGGTTGTGGCCTGAAGGCCGTGTCCGGCAAGGGCATCGCCCGGCACTGGTACTTCGTCACGGAGCAGCGGATCGGCGCCGGACCCGAACTCGGCGGACTTGACCTCGTCGACGCGACCGGCACAGCCTTGAGCAAGGACCGGCTGAGTGACGCACTCGGCGACCACGGCACGCTCTACGAACGGGCGCGGAACTATCGGCGTGCCGTCGACGAAGCCCTGTTCGGCTTCGGCGAACAGCGCTACGGCGCGCTGGTAGACCTGCTCATCCAGCTGCGGCAACCACAGTTGTCCAAGCGCCCCAGTGAAAAAGCGCTGTCTGCCGCACTCACCGAGTCGCTGCCACCGCTGGACCAAGCAGTGGTCGCGGACGTCGCCGACGCGTTCCGCAGTCTCGAGGAGGACCGCAATTCTCTCGCCGCGATGACCGAAGCCCGCGACGCGGCGAAGTCGTTCCTCGGCCACTACCGCCGCTACGCGCGAATCGCCTCCCGGCGACGGGCGGCCCGTCCGCGTGAAGCCCAGGCCGTGTATCGGCGGGTCAGCGAGGAGCTGACCGCGGCCGAAACCGCCTATCAGCAGGCCGAAACCGCATTGACCGCCGCGAAGACCAGGCTCGACGAGATCGCCACCACACGCAAACGCCTGCAGGCGCGCGAAGAAGCCCTCAACGCCAGTCCCGAGATGCGCAGTAATCAGGAGTTGAAGCGCGCCGCCGCCGATGCTCAAAAGCTTGCCGAAGAGGCGAGCCGACTCGCCGGCGAGCGCGACAAGACCGGCAAGAAGCTCATCACCCGAGGGGAGCGACACAGACGCGCGACGGATCGGCTGTCCGAGGCAAGCACCAAGCTCGACGCTGCCCGCAAGAGTGCGGCGGCTGCCGCGGTGCCGGCGCGGATCGCCGGTCTCCACGCCGAGCGCATCGATACGGCCCTCTCCGCGGAGCCCGAAGTGGCGGGCCTGCGTGCGGACGCCGAGCAGCTGGCCGCACGGCAGCAGCACGCGGTCGACCAGGTGCGCACGCTGATCCAGAAGGCCGCGGAGGCCGGACGCGAGCTGGCCGATGCCCGTCGCAAGGCCGCTGACCTGGACACAGAAGTGGACGATCTGGCCGAACGCCGGATCCAGGCCGAAGCGCGGATTGGCGAGAGTGGACGCGAGTTGACCACCGCGATCCGCGACCATCTCGAGGAGGCCACCGAACTGCGCCTCGACGACCCGGCCAGCACGTTCGCCGAGCTGGAACTATGGATCGAGACGCTGGCGGGGCCGAACCCGGCGGCTGCCGCGGTGAGTTCGGCCGGGCAGGCCGCCGCCGTGCGCCTGGCCCACGCCGACGCCGCACTCGAAGCCGAGGAGCATGCGGCGCGTGAGCGTGCCGCGGATCTGGCTGCCGAGATCGAACGGCTGGAGCGCGGCGAAGACAGCGTGCCGCCCCTGCCCTACACCCGGCAGAACACCGACCGCGCCGGCCGTCTCGGCGCCCCGCTTTGGCAGCTCGTCGACTTCGCCCCAGACGTATCACCGACGGAGCGCGCGGGCCTCGAAGCCGCCTTAGAGGGCGCCGGGGTCCTCGATTCCTGGGTCACACCGGCGGGTGAACTGCTCGCGCCGGACACCGAGGACGTCGTGCTCCGCCCTCGCGGCACAGTCGCCGGACCGAGTCTGGCCACGGCGCTGGTCCCCGCGGTGGACCGGGAAGATCCGCTCGCCGACGCCGTTTCCGACGAGATCGTCGCCGAGTTGCTCGACTCGATCGGCTTGGGTTCGCTCGATCGGGGCGAGGAGCGCGAGACCTGGGTCAGCGCGGCCGGCGAGTATCGAATCGGGGTATTGCGAGGCGCCTGGCACAAACCGGTCGCGGAGTACCTCGGCCGCGGCGCCCGTGAAGCCGCGCGGCGCTCCCGCCTGATCACTTTGCGCACCGAACTGGCCCGCGTGGAAGCGAAGCTGACCGACCTGGCGCGGGCCCGCGGCGAGCTGAGCACGCGCCAGGCCACGCTCACCGCCGAAGTGTCCGGGCTGCCGTCCGACACTGCGCTGCGCGACGCACACTCCGAGGTCAAACGCCTGGCCGAGGACCTGCGACAATTGATCGTGAAGCAGTCGAGCGCCCACGCGGCCGTGGTCACCGCGACGTCGTCCGCCGAGACGGCACGGGCCACGCTCGAGGAGGCCGCCGGGGACACCGGTCTGCCTGCGACCGCGGCCGAACTGTCCGAAGTAGACAGTGGCCTGACCGGGTACCGGATCGCATTGGCCGGGCTCTGGCCGGTGGTCGACGCGGACGCGGAAGCGCGCCGCGCGGTGGAGCAGGCCGCCGATGAGCTGGCCGAGGCAGAAGCAGATCTCGCGGAGGCCGCGGACCGTGCAGGGAAGGCGGAACAGTACTCAGCTGCCGCGGCTGAGCGCCACCAGACGTTGCGCGACACGGTCGGCGCGGCCGTCTCCGAACTCGAACAACGCCTTGCCGAGGTCACGGAGTCCTTACGCAGCAACGAAAACGATGCGAATACCGTCAACCGTGAGCGGGACATGGCGATCAATGCGCGGGGCAAGGCGGAAGGCCGCCGGGAAACGCTCGACGAAGAGTTGCAGGTCGCGATCACCGAACGGACCGCGGCCGCCGAGTCGCTGCGACGGTTCACGCTGACCGGTTTGCTCGCCGTGGCGCTGCCCGAGTTGGCCGCCCCAGATCCGGCCGAACCTTGGGCGCCCGACCCGACCGTGCGACTTGCCCGGCGGGTGAACGAAGAACTCGCCGACACCCCGGATGACGACACTGCATGGGATCGCGTGCAGAAACGGGTCAACGACGAACTCAAGAACCTCACTGACACGCTCTCGCGCCAGGGCAGCAGAGCGTCCGGTGATCTGCTCGAAGACGGCCTGGTGGTCGAAGTCGAGTTCCAGGGCAAGCCGTCGACTGTCCCGGAGCTGGCCACGGCACTGGCCACCGAGGTCGAAGACCGGGAACGCCTGCTGAGCGAGCGGGAACGGGAAATCCTGGAGAACCACCTGGTCAACGAGGTGGCAAGCACTCTGCAGGAGCTGATCTCAGCCGCCGAGGCGCAGGTCGCGCGGATGAACGTCGAGCTGGCCGAGCGCCCGACCAGCACCGGCATGCGGCTGCGGCTGGTCTGGCGGGCAAGGGAAGATGGCCCAGCCGGGCTGGCCGCCGCCAGGGAACGATTGCTCCGGCAGACGGCCGACGCCTGGTCCGAGGAAGACCGTGCTGCCGTCGGCGGGTTCTTGCAAGACAGGATCACGGAGGTGCGTTCTCGCGACGCCTCAGGCACCTGGCTTGAGCACTTGACCGAAGCACTGGACTACCGGAACTGGAACCGCTTCGTCATCCAACGGCACCAGAACGGCCAGTGGAAACCGGCGACCGGACCGGCCTCGGGCGGCGAGCGAGTCCTGGCGGCGAGCGTGCCGCTGTTCGCTGCCGCATCGTCGCACTACGCCTCTGCTGGCAACCCATACGCCCCGCGGCTGGTGACCCTGGACGAAGCCTTCGCCGGGGTCGACGACAACGCGCGCGCGAAGTACCTCGGTCTGCTGGCGGCGTTCGATCTGGACGTGGTGATGACCAGCGAGCGGGAATGGGGCTGCTACCCGGAGGTTCCGGGCCTGGCGATCTCGCAGCTGTCCCGGACCGACGACATCGCGGCAGTGTTGGTCACGAACTGGGAATGGGACGGCCACCGGCGGACCAAGGCCGAGCGCTCCGAACCCCGGCTCCTCGAAGCCGCATCCGCTATGGCGCAGGACAGCCGCGCCCAAAACAGTCCCGCGCAGAACGGTCTTTGGGAAGGGTTCGAGGAGATCGGCTCAGTAGACTGACTCCGGTGGACCACCTGCCCTCGAACGAGAAACCAGCTGACCTCACCCGACTTTCCCGGTTACTCGGCGACGAGCTGACCTGGCTGGTCGAGCGTGTCCGGCGGCGGCTCGAACGGGGTGAAACCCTGGACACGTCCGTCACACTCACCGGAGCCACACCCGCTCAACGCGACGCGGCGCACCGGTTGCTCGGCCGTCGGCCGCGGGCCGGCAGCACCTTGACCGTGCCACTGCCGGCTGTCGACGACATCCTGCGTCATTCCGGTGCCAGCCCTGACGGGCTCGCTGCCGCGGTGATCGCGATGGGCGGCCCGATCATCGACCTTGTCGCACGTGGCGCCGCTGAAGAAGCCGCGTGGCGACACGCCTTCGCGCCGCTCGACGCGGTCGTCGAAACCCGGCCTGCCCTAGGAAACTGGTACGAACGCCTGCACACGACCGGTCTGGTCCGCAGGCTGGCCGGCGCGCCCGAAGCCGCGGTCCCGCTGCTCGCCGACCTCGCCAAGGTCGTCACCGAACTGCCCGCATCCGGCGAGCCACTGGGTCAGCTGGCCGCGCGGACGACCCATGATGCCCACAGCCTCGACGGCGGCCAGCCCCTTGCCACGCTCGCCCTCGGCGCCGCGCGCGTCCTCGCGGGCGTGCCGGACACTGCATCGAACCGCGAAGCGTGGTCCGCCGTTGGCGTGCTGCGCGACGAGGTGTCCAGCACCGTCCTGACGCTCGGTTTGCTGGGCGATCCGGACACTGCCACCGGCCGGGCCCTCGCCGCGTTCCATTCAGCAGGCCAGCCCGTCGTGCTGACTCTTCGGCAGTTGGTCCGCGACGCGCCCCGCTTGACCGATCGCATCGTGTCGATCTGCGAAAACCCAGTGGTGGTCACGACCGCAGCAGACCGTCTCGGCCAAGCCTGCCCGCCGCTGGTCTGTACTTACGGTCAGCCCGGCGCGGCGGTGCTGCTCCTCCTTCGGGCGCTGGCCGACACCGGTGCCGAACTTCGTCACCACGGCGACTTCGACTGGGGCGGAATCCGCATCGCCAACGTTCTCTTCGACCGTCTGCCCGTCCGGCCTTGGCGGTTCGATGCCGCTGCCTACCGGGCCGTCGCCGCCGCGCATCCCGGCGCCACCCTTGCCGGCACCCCGGTCGCCGCGAGCTGGGATCCGGAGCTGACGACCACGATGACCGAACTGGGCCGGAAAGTCGAAGAGGAACTCGTCCTCGACCAGCTCGTCGAAGATCTCGCCGCAGTGGCAAACCGCGGCGGGGATGATCATTCCGTCGGCTTCGGGATGTCGAAGTAGCTAGACAACCGCACCGCCGGCGCATACTCGCCCTTCACCTTCACGCGGCCGGTTACGAACATCGTCGCGACGGCGGCGTTGCCGGTGGCCATGCGGATGAAGTCGTCGACGGAGAGGGTGATCGTGGTGTCCGGGGTGCGGGCCAGGTCGGTGCTGGAAACGCACAGGCCGTCTTCGATCACTGTTTGGAAACGGTCGTAGCCGTCTTCCGATTCACCCCCGGAAAAGCGCCAGGAAACGACTATGTTGACGTAGCGGGCGCGGTCCGGGAGGAAATGCTCGGACATTCTGCGGAAAATCTCGTCCAGGAACACCGAGCGCAACTCGGGGTGGTCCGCGAGCGCCTTCAGCTGTTCGCGCGACGAGCGGCCGACGATGTCGACCAAGACCTGTGTGGACAGCGAGCTCAGTTCGATGCCGGCGCCCGCGTTTCCCAGCATGTGCAAGGTTTCCAGCACCTGCACGAACTGCTCCGGCGTCAGCTTCGCCAGCTCCAGCTTCCGCGCGAAACCGTTGACCGCGTGGCCGGCGGCGGTCGAAGCGTGCGGACGGGAGAACCGTCGCCACGGAATACGGGACACGAAAAAGCAGTGTAACGGCTCAGGACGGTTTGGGAAGGTCGAAATAGCCGACCAGGCCCGCAGCGAATGCGAGATCGCCTTTCACCTTGATTTTCCCGGTGACGAACAACACCGCCGGCGTGGCCTGGTGGGTGATGATGCGGAAGAAGTCCGTCGGCGCGACCGTGATCGTCACGCGCGGCTTCTCCTTCATCTCCCGCGAAACCGTGCAGGCACCCCGCGAGATCACCGTCTCGTAGCGGTCGTAACCGCCGTCGCCGGTGCCGCCGGACAGGCGCCAGTGCACCACCGCGTGCAACGACCGCGCCCGGTCCACCCGGATGTGCGCTCCCATGCGCGCGAAGATCTCGTCCAGCACCCGCTCGCACAGGACGCGCTCGCCGACGACGGCCTCCAACTGTGCCCGCGACGCGCGCGCCACGAGGTTCGCGAAACGCGTCGGGTCCACCTTCGCCAGCGAGAACGCCGGCGCCTTCTCCTCTAGGCGGATCAGCGTCGCCAGCAGACGGCGGAAGTCGTCCTTGCCCAGCTCACGGGGGTCGACGGCGTCGGCCAGCACGTTGACGTCCAGCGCGCCGATCTCCGGGCCCAGCACGTCGACGCGGTCCAGCGCGTCGAGCAGCGCCGTTCCGCGCAGGTTCGCCAGATCGGTGTCCTCGGCCATGCGCCACCCCTTTCCCCTCGGCTACAGCGTAAGGCTACCCGCGAGTAGGTAAGCGGGCAAGAACGCGCCGACCACGGCGGCAGGTACCGTCTCGTGCTGGCGAGAGGGAGGTCGGAGAGTGCCCGACGAAGAGCAGCGCCCGCCCGAGCGGGCCCGGCGACTGCCGCGTGCCGTGCGCGAGCGGCAGATCCTGGACGCCGCGGTGCAGGTGTTCTCGCGCCACGGCTACCACTCGGCGTCGATGGACGAGATCTCCGAGGTCGCCGGCGTCTCCAAGCCGATGATCTACACCTACCTCGGCTCCAAGGAAGACCTGTTCGGCAAGAGCATCCAGCGCGAGGCGACGCGGCTGCTCGAGGCCATCCAGGCCGGCGTCCAGCCCGACCTGCCGCCGGACATGCAGCTCTGGCACGGGCTGCGGTCGTTCTACCGCTTCGTCGCCGAATACCGCGAATCGTGGACGGTGCTGCACCGGCAGGCGCTGACGGTCGGCGGCGCGTTCGCCGCCGAGATCACCGCCATGCGCACCCGCGCGATCGAGCTGGTCGCCGCGCTCGTCGTCTCCGCCGGCACCCGCAAGGGCCTCGCCCAGCAGGCCGAGTTCTCCGGCGCCGGCCTGTCCGCCGCGCTGGTCGGCGCCGCGGAATCGCTCGCCGACTGGGCGCTCGACCACCCCGAGATCTCCGACGGCGTGCTCGCGTCCTGGCTGATGAACCTGGTCTGGCTCGGCTTCAACGACCTCGTCGAGGGCAAGGTCTGGAAGCCGCTGCCCGACGAAACCGCGTCAGAGGGCTGAAATCGTCCCGTCGAGGTGCGGCTTGGGCTTGCGCGCGTTCCACAGCTCGAAGGCCCAGCCGTCGTCGGTCGGCCAGGTGGTGAAGGCGGCCTTCGCGGGCAGGAGCACGGGCTGCTTGAACCGGACATCCACCGTGAACGCGAGAGGCAGCCGTCCCTCGAACGCCGCCAGCGCGTGCGCCTTCGTCCACATGCCGTGGGCGATCGCGGCCGGGAAGCCGAACAGGCGCGCGCTCAGCGGGTGCAGGTGGATCGGGTTGCGGTCGCCGGACACCTCGGCGTAGCGGCGGCCGATGTCACCCGGCACGGCCCAGATCGCGGTCGGCGTCGGCGGCGCGAGCTGCTCACGCGGCCCCGACGGGCCCGAACCGCCGCCCCGGCGCAGATAAGTCGACACGTCCGTCCACACCGTCTCGGCGCCCACCGAAACCTCGCTGACGACGTCGAACTGGCGCCCCTTCTCGTGCGGCCGCAGGTTCTCCGCACGGACGCGCACGGTGAACACCTCGCCGAGCCGCAGCGGGCGGCGCTGCGTGATCCGGTTGGCCACGTGCACCATGCCGAGCAGCGGGAACGGGAACCCCGGCTCGGTCATCAGCGCCATCTGCAGCGGAAACGCGAGCAGGTGCGGGTACGTCGCCGGCAGCTCGTCGCCGAAGCGGAAGCCGCAGACCTGGGCGTACGCGGCCACGTGCGCCGGGTCGACGACCACGCCGGAGCGCACCAGCTCGAGGTCCGGCAGCGTCGAACCGCCGCCGCGCCGCAGCAGCGCCTTCGGGTACAGCGTCGCCAGGCTGGGCGAGCTGCTGAGTTCACGCACGGCCACGGTTCACGCCCCCAGCAGGGCCTGGCCGCAGACGCGGACCACGTTGCCGTTGACCGCGGCCGACGCCGGGTTCGCGTACCAGGCAATGGTTTCCGCGACGTCCACCGGCAGCCCGCCCTGGCCGAGGCTGGCCAGCCGCCGCCCGGCCTCGCGGATGAACAGCGGCACGGCGGCCGTCATCTTGGTCTCGATGAACCCCGGCGCGACGGCGTTGATCGTGCCGCCGTACTCCGCGAGCTGCGGCGCGCCGACGTTCACCATGCCGATCACGCCCGCCTTCGACGTCGCGTAGTTCGTCTGGCCGACGTTGCCGGCGATGCCCGCGATGGACGAGACGCCGATGATCCGGCCGTTGGCCTTGAGGACCTTGTCCGCGATCAGCTTGTCGTTGACCGCGAGCTGCGCGGCGAGGTTCACGGTGAGCACGGCGTCCCAGCCTGATTCGGCCATGTTGCCGAGCGTCTTGTCCCGCGTGATGCCCGCGTTGTGCACGACCACGTCGACGCCGTCGTGCCGGCCGGAGAGGTACTCGGCGAGCTTGGCCGGCGCGTCGGCCGCGGTGATGTCGAGCTGCAGGGCCGAGCCGCCGATCCGGTTCGCGACCTTGGACAGGTCCGCGCCCTGCGCCGGGATGTCGAGGGCGACGACGTGCGCGCCGTCGCGGGCCAGCGTCTCGGCGATCGCCTCGCCGATGCCGCGGGAGGCGCCCGTGACCAGCGCGACCTTGCCGTCGAGCGGCTTCTCCCAGTCCGACGGCGCCTCGGCGGTCAACGCGTGCGTGCCGACGCGGATCACCTGCGCGTCGACGAAGGCGGACTTCGCGGACAGCAGGAAGCGCAGCGTCGACTCGCTCGCCTCTTCGGCGCCCTCGGCGACGTACACGAGCTGCGCCGTCGCGCCGCGCTTCAGCTCCTTGCCGACGGAGCGCACGAATCCCTCCAACGCCCGCTGCGCGATCCGCTCCCGGCCCTCGGCCAGCTCCGGCGGCGTGCCGAGCACGACCACGCGGCCGGACGGGCCGACCTTGCGGATCACCGGGTGGAAGAAGCGGTAGACCTCGCGCAGCTGCCCGGGATCGGTGACGCCGGTGGCGTCGAAGACCAGCGCCGCGTGCCGCTCGACGGGCGCGGTGACCACCTCGATGCCGGCGGCGGAGAGCTGGCTCTTAAGGGTTTTCTCCAGCCGTCCGCCCGGTGCCGCGCCGACGAGTGCGGGACCCTCGAGTGCGGGCTGCCCGGGCCGGTACCGGCGGAGGGTGGCGGGACTGGGCAAGCCGAGCTTCGGCACCACGAACTTCCCCAGCGGGGTTTTCGTGAACTGCTGGTACCTGTCAGCCATCGGATGCCTCCCGTGCCGTCTGCGTCACGTCGCAGTCTAACCTACTCGCTAGTAGGTTACAGTGTGGAAGGGCCGACTGGAGAGAGGTGTACGTCATGGCGACCAGAAAGACCGCCGCGGTGCGCAAGGTCGCGGTCATCGGCGGCAACCGGATTCCCTTCGCGAGGTCGAACGGCCCGTATGCGAAGGCGTCGAACCAGGACATGTTCACCGCCGCGCTCGACGGTCTCGTCAGCCGCTTCTCGCTGCAGGACGAGCTGATCGGCGAGGTCGCCGCCGGCGCCGTGCTCAAGCACTCGAAGGACTTCAACCTGGCGCGCGAGAGCGTGCTGGGCAGCCGCCTCTCACCGGCGACGCCCGCGTCCGACGTGCAGATGGCGTGCGGCACCGGCCTCCAGGCCGTGATCACCGTGGCGCACAAGATCGCGCTCGGCGAGATCGACTCGGCGATCGCGGGCGGCGTGGACACCACGAGCGACGCGCCGCTGGCCGTGAACGACGACCTGCGCCAGATCCTCGTGCAGCTCAACTCCGCGAAGACGCTGGGCGACCGGCTGAAGCTCGTCGCGAAGCTGCGGCCGGGCCACATCGTGCCGGAGATCCCGCGCAACGCCGAGCCGCGCACCGGCCTTTCGATGGGCGAGCACGCGGCGCTGACCGCGAAGGTCTGGGAGGTCACGCGCGAGGCCCAGGACGAGCTCGCGGCGGCCAGCCACCAGAACCTCGCGGCGGCGTACGACCGGGGCTTCTTCGACGACCTGGTGACGCCGTTCCTCAAGCTCGCCCGCGACCAGAACCTGCGGCCGGAGTCCAGCGTCGAGAAGCTGGCGAAGCTCAAGCCGGTGTACGGCGGCCAGGGCGGCACGATGACGGCGGGCAACTCGACGCCGCTCACCGACGGCGCGTCGACTGTCCTCCTCGCGACCGACGAGTGGGCGAAGGCGCACAAGCTGCCGGTGCAGGCGTACCTGACGTTCACGCAGACCGCGGCCGTCGACTACGTCCACGGCGACGAGGGACTGCTGATGGCCCCCGCGTACGCCGTGCCGCGGATGCTGGCGCGAGCGGGACTTTCGTTGCAGGACTTCGACTACTACGAGATCCACGAGGCGTTCGCGTCGCAGGTGCTCGCCACGCTCAAGGCGTGGGAGGACCCGGCGTTCGCCAAGGAGAAGCTCGGCCTGGACGAGCCGCTCGGCTCGATCGACCGGACCAAGCTGAACGTCAACGGCTCGTCGCTCGCCGCGGGGCACCCGTTCGCCGCGACCGGCGGCCGGATCGTCGCCACGCTGGCGAAGCTGCTGAACGAGAAGGGCTCGGGCCGCGGCCTGATCTCGATCTGCGCGGCCGGCGGCCAGGGCGTCACCGCGATCCTGGAGAAGTAGGCCGGACGTAGGTGCCCTGAAGGCCACCTTCAGGGCACCTACGTCCCTCATGGTGGCCTTCAGGGCACAACGGGAAAGGGGCCGTAGCGGCGCGATCAGTGGGAGAGGGCCTTCTCGGCCTTCTTGCTCAGCTTGTCGGCGCGCTTGCTCGCCTTCCGGCCCAGCTTGTCGGCGCCCTGGCCGGCCTTCTTGGCGGCACGGCGGGCGCGCCAGCCCAGCGACGGCTTGCCCGCGGTGTCGCTCACGGCGAGCAGCAGCCCGCCGGCGAGGCCCGCGTTCTTGAGGAACTGCACCTGCTGCGCCTGCTTCTCGGCGGGGTCCTTGATCTCCCAGAACCGGTGCGCGGCCAGCGTGGTCGGCACCAGCGTGCCGATCAGCGCCAGCGACGCGAGCCGCGGCGCCTTGCCCGACGCCAGCGCGAGGCCCGCGCCGATCTTCACGGCCGCGTCGATGCGGACGAGCGTCACCGGGTCGCGCGGCACCTGGTCCGGCACCAGGCCCTCGACCTTGTCGAACGTGTCGGTGAGGAAGGGTTCGACCGCCTTCGCGTGCCCCTGGGTGTCGCGGAGCATGCCGATACCGCCGTAGATGAAGATCGACGCGAGCAGTGGACGGGCCACCCGACGCAGTATCACGGTCGTCGCCTTTCCTGGAATGTCGGCACTGTGCTGGTCAAACCTAGGTGGTCAAACCTACGCCTGGGTTTCCCCGCGGGCCCACCGCCGAACCGCGCTAGTGGCGCATACGTGAATATCGCGTTTTTCCTAGATTCCCTCAGACGACGGTAGCGTCGCGGAAGATCCACAGCCGGAGGGAACCCGGACGGCCGAGCCGTCGTCGGAGTGGACGCTGGGGGTAGGGATGGACGGGGCTGCAGACCCGGCCATCCCTCGTGACCAGCCACGGGAGCGGCCCACCGCGTCCCGCCCGGCGAAGATCCCCCGACCAGGTGACCGGCGACACGCCCTAGCGATGTATGGCCGAATATCGGACCCGTCCTAGATACGTCGATACGGTGACAGAGTGGACCCCATCCGCAATCCCTTCGCCCCCGGCGCCGGACAGCGGCCGCCGGAGCTGGCGGGGCGGGAGCGTGAGCTCAAGGCATTCGAGGTGGTGCTGGAGCGGGTCGCCCGCGGCCGTCCCGAGCGCAGCCTGGTGCTGACCGGGCTGCGGGGCGTCGGCAAGACGGTGCTGCTGGGGGAGCTGCGGTCGATGGCCGTCCGGCACGGGTGGGGTGCCGGGAAGATCGAGGCGCGGCCGGACGCCGAGCTGCGGCGGCCGCTGTCCGCCGCGCTGCACCGGGCCATCCGGGACCTCGCCGTGCGGCACCGCGCGCCGGACCGGGTGGAAGAGGTGCTGGGCGTGCTCAAGGCGTTCGCGCTGCGGGCCAACAAGTCGGACGCCAAGCTGCGCGACCGCTGGCAGCCCGGCATCGACGCGCCCGCCGCGCAGGGGCGCGCGGACTCCGGCGACATCGAGATCGACCTGGTCGAGCTGTTCACCGACGTCGCGGACCTGGCGGCGGACGTCGGAACCGGCGTGGCGCTGCTGATCGACGAGATCCAGGACCTGCAGCCGGACGACGTCTCGGCGCTGTGCGCGGCGTGCCACGAGCTGTCGCAGTCCGGGGCGCCGCTGGTGGTCGTCGGGGCGGGGCTGCCGCACGTGCCGGCGGTGCTGTCCGCGTCCAAGTCGTACTCCGAGCGGCTCTTCCGCTACGCCCGGATCGACCGGCTGGAGCGCGAGGACGCCGACCTCGCCGTGATGGCGCCCATCGAACGCGAGGACGCCGGCATCGAGCCGGAGGCCCTCGACGCGCTGTTCGACGCGTCCGGCGGTTACCCCTACTTCATCCAGGCCTACGGCAAGGCCGCCTGGGACGCCGCGCCCGCCGACCCGATCACGGTCAAGGACGTGCAGGTCGCCGCGCCCGAAGCGGAGGCCGAGCTGGCCGTGGGCTTCTTCGGCTCGCGGTACGAGCGCGCGACCCCCGCCGAACGCGAGTACCTGCTCGCGATGGCCGAGCTGACGCAGGGCCGCGACGAGCCCGCCGGCACCGCCGACGTGGCCGTCTACCTGGGACGCAAGCCTTCGTCGCTGTCGCCGGCGCGCGACAACCTGATGAAGAAGGGCCTGGTCTTCTCCGCGGAGCGCGGCCAGATCGCCTTCACTGTGCCGCACTTCGGCCACTACCTGCTCGGCCGCGACTGACGTTCCCGGCTGGGCTCGCTAGGACTCGCTACCGCTTTATGACGTCGCCTAGAGGTATCTAGCTATTTTGCTAGACAGGCCTAGGCAGTGCTAGCGCGTTACCCGCGAGTGATCGGCGACACGCGATCTGTCCGGCCGTCACCCATTCGCCACCGTTGATTCATCGGCAAGTGCGCCGCATCACCGTAGATTCGTTGGCGATCTTGTGAAAAAAGGTGCATACTTAAGGCACAACCAACGAAGACCTCTTAAGGGGATGCAGAAACCAATGAGCAACATCGCCGCCAAGCTCCGTGCCCGCCGCGCCGAGGTTCGTACTCGCCGGGCTCTGAACCGGGCGATCGACACCGCGGCCACCTCCACGGTGCGCCAGGAGCTCATCGCTCTCGCCCAGGCTCGTCAGCCGTTCATGCGCTGACCGAGCACACCCAGTTGGTGTGTCACCCACATGAGTGACCTACACCACAGATATCCGTGGGTGTAACGCCGCGCTGAGTAGCGCCGATACCCACTACGACCCCGTGATGCTGGCGGACCCCCGACCTGGCAGCATCACGGGGTTTCCATCTGTCCGGGCCCCTTTGCCCGCTCCCCGTAAAACCCTTGCCACGGACGGCCTCTGGCGCGATCCTTGACCTCGTCAACGAATCTGTTGAGGTGGTCAATGAACAAGTCGCGCCTGACCGACCGCGTCGCCACGGTGCGCGCGTTCAACCGCCTCTACACCGGCGTGATCGGCATCCTCGACGAAGGACCGGCCGACGCCGAGTACTCGCTGAGTGAAGCCCGGGTGCTGTTCGAACTGGCCCAACAGGACCAGCTCCACGTCAGCGACCTGCGCAAACGTCTTGATCTCGACGCCGGTTACGCCAGCCGCCTGCTCGCCCGGCTCGAAGGCCGCGGCCTGCTCGTGCGCGAGCGGAGCGGCACCGACGCCCGTCGCCAGCTCGTCTGGCTCACCGACGAAGGCCGCGCCGCGTTCGCCGATCTCAACGACCGGTCGACGCGGCAGATCGGCGGCCTGCTCGAACGGTTTCCGGACGAAGACCAGCGCCGGCTGCTCGGCGCGATGCGGACCATCACGGCCCTGGTCGACGAACGGGAGCAAGACCACACGATCGTGCTACGAGCCCTCCGTCCGGGTGATCTTGGCTGGGTCGTGCACCGGCACGGCACCCTGTACGCCCGCGAGTACGGCTGGGACGAGCGTTTCGAGGCCATCGTCGCCCGCGTCGTCGCCGATTTCGCCGAGGGCCGCGGCAACCCGAGGCAGGCCGGCTGGATCGCCGAACTGGGCGGCGAACGCGTCGGCAGCGTCTTCTGCATGCCGGGCTCGGACGACCGGACGGCCAAGCTGCGGCTCCTCCTGCTGGAGCCGGCCGCCCGCGGCCGCGGTGTCGGGAAGCGGCTGGTGCGCGAGTGCGTCGAGTTCGCCCGCGCGCACGGCTACGCGGCCATGGAACTGTGGACGGTGTCCCTGCTCGACGCCGCCCGCGGGATCTACCAGCGGGCCGGGTTCGAGCTGGTCGACGAGGAGCCGACCGACGATTTCGGGCCGACGGTGACGAGTCAGACCTGGCGGCTGGAGCTGTAGATGTTCGTTGTGTACTGCGCCGTCTGCGACCGCCGCACGCTGCTGGGCGTCGACGAGGTCGACTGGGTCGAGAACCTGGCCCGCGGCATGATCTCCGTGTCCGGCCACTGCCCGCGGGGCCACGAAGTCGTCGTGCTGACCGGCGACGCGTTCACGCCGCACGAGGACCCGCGGTATTTCGGCCCGGCGCCGCGCGTGTGGACGAAGCCGCTGGCCCGGCTGCGCGCGTGGCTGCGGGCCCGGCTGCGCGGTCGGTTGCGCAGCCGGTTCGAGGTCAGCCGCGACCTGCCCGGGCCGTTCTACCGCTTCTGACGGCCCATCGCGTAGAACTCGGCGTTCGGCTTGAGCGCGGTCAGGTGCGCGAGCCGGTTGGACATGGCGAACAGCGCGGTGATGGCTCCGACGTCCCAAATCTCGTCCTCGGTGAGCCCCGCGTCGCGCGCCGCCTCGAGGTCGGGCTCGCCGAACAGCGCGGAGTCCTGCGCGAGCGCCAGCGCGAGGTCGACGATCGCGCGGCCGCGCTCGTCCAGCTCGACCTGCCACGGGTTGCTCGACACCCGGTCGGCCAGCTCTGGGTCCTTCGCGCGGATCCGCAGGATCGCCCCGTGCGCCACGACGCAGTAGGTGCAGTGGTTGGCCCCGGACGTCGCGACGACCACCAGCTCGCGCTCGGCCTTCGTGAGTCCGCCCTCGCGTTCCATCAGCGCGTCGTGGTAGTCGAGGAACGCCCTCAGCTCCGCTGGACGGTGCCCCAGCGCGCGGAAGATGTTGGGCGTGAACCCGGACTTCTCCGCAATAGCGCCAATGCGCTCGCGCAGGTCGGCTGGCAGGTCTTCGAGTTCCGTCACCGGGAACCGGCTCACCGCGTCGCTCATGGCTCCACGCTAACCCGTGCGTTCTCCTCCCGCGGCCGCCCCGGATGCGCCAGGGTGTGCGGGTGACCGCTGACGAACCGCGCCCGACGGTGCGCCCCATCCCGCGCTGGCTCATCTCGATCGGGCTGCCGGTGATGGTGCTCGTCGCGATGGCGGCGATCTGGCTGCTGCTCGCGTTCTCCCTCGGCGGCGACCAGCTGGACGCGATCCGCACCGGCGGCACCCTCGGCGTCGGCCTCGGCGGCGCGGTCGCACTGTGGCTGGCGGTGCGCAAACAACGGTCGACGGAGCTGGACCTGCTGCAGAAGTACGAGGCGCACCAACTCGCGGAACGCGCCGCGGCCCACACGGAGAAGGTGGCCGCGGAGAACCACGCCCACCAGCTGCGTCTCGCCGCCGACACGCGGGAGGACGCGACGGCCCGGCGGATCACCGAGCTGTATGGCAAGGGGGTGGACCAGCTCGGTTCGGAGAAAGCGGCGGTCCGGCTTGGCGGGCTGTACGCATTGGAACGGCTTGCGCAGGACAGCAACTTCGTGCGGCTCCGGCAGACGATCGTGAACGTGTTCTGCGCGTACCTGCGGATGCGGCCGGAGGCCGAGTCAACCTCGACCTGAGCGATTGCCGAGTCCAGACGCTCCGGCTGAGGTCGGCGCGACTCACTGGGCGGGCGTCGTTCCTGGACGCGCAGGTCGCCAGCGAAGCGGGTTTCAGCGCCGCCAAGACACCGTATTCGAACTCGGCGCCTCGTTCTCGGCCGCCGAATTCGCCAACGGAGCGATCTTCAAGCGAGCCGAGTTCCGCGGAACCGGCAGCTTCGTGAACACGAAGTTCGGGGACTACACGACGTTCAACCGCGCGGCCTTCGCGCAACTCGCCGAGTTCGAGGCGGCTTCCTTCACGGGATACGCGGGGTTCCGCCGTACCCGTTTCGCGCTCCCTGCCAACTTCAAGCGCGCCGAGTTCTGCGGGGACGTCCTTTTCGACGACGCGGCCTTCGCTCAGCCACCGGACTTGAGCCAGGCGAAGGTCCGAGCCGATCGGGAGGACCCGGCCTGCTCCTGGCCTCCGGGTTGGGCCGCGCCCGGGCTCGGCACCCCCGCGCCGTGGGCCCCGTTGGTCCAGGAGACCCCAGCGCCGGGCCCGCACCCGTGAGGAGTTAGGTGTCCTCGTGGACTGGACCGCGTACGTGGACGGTTACTGCGAGCGCCTCGCGCCCGGCCTGTGGGGTGAGCCGCTCAACGACGTGACGAACCTGGCGTTCCTGGTCGCGGCGGCCGCGATCTGGTGGCGGGGCCGGGGCATGCGGACGGGCCGCACGCTGGCGGTCCTCGTCGGGCTGGTGTTCCTGGCCAGCACCGTCTTCCACCTGACGGCGACGCGCTGGGGCGGGGCGGCCGACTCCGGGTTCATCCTCGTGTTCGTCCTGTACTACGCGCCGATGTTCCCGCATGTCTTCCTGCGTGTGTCGATGAAGAGGTCGTGGCTCGCGGCGCCCGCGTTCGTGGTGCTCACCGTCGCCATGGCGGCGTTCGGCGGCGGGCTGTACCTGCCGGCGCTCGTGGGGCTGGCGGTGTTCGCCGGCGTGCTGGCGTACGCGAGGGACCCGTACTGGACGCACTTCGCCGTGGCCGGGGCGCTCTTCGCGCTGTCGCTGGCGTTCCGGAGTATCGACGGGGTGGTCTGCGGCGACTTCCCCAGCGGCACGCACTTCCTGTGGCACCTGCTCAACGCCGTGGTGCTGTACGTGGTGTCGAACGCGATGATCAGCAAGGAAAAGGCCCCCTCGCCGGGTTGAGCCGGCGAGGGGGCCTTCCTGGTCCAGGACTGTCCTCAGTGGACGCCGATGGGCCGCAGGTTCTTGTCGTGCTCGTCGGCGTGGTAGTCCTCGGGCTCGGTCTCGTCCGTGCCTGCGTGCCACTTCAGCCGTCGCGCGATCACCGAGACGACCGCGGCGACCACGATGTTCGCGACCAGCGCCACGAAGCCCGGGTAGATCTGCATCGTCGAGCCGGCGAACGGGTGCCAGCCGAAGACCGACAGGTTGCCCATCGCCAGCGCCGAGCCGCCGAAGTGCTGTTTCCCGTTGGCCGGGTTGGGGATGCCGTACAGCATGATCAGGCCCCAGCCCATGCCCACGATCCAGCCCGCGATCAGGCCCGCCTTGTGGAACCACCGCGTGTACAGCGCGATCGCGACCGCCGGCAGCGTCTGCAGGATCAGCACCCCGCCGATGAGCTGCAGGTCGATGGAGAACTGCGGGTCGATCAGGATGATCACCAGCACCGCGCCCAGCTTGACCACCAGCGAAGCGAGCTTCGCCTGCTTCGCCTCCTGCTTCGGCGTGGCGTCCTTGCGGATGTATTCCTTGTAGATGTTGCGCGTCCACAGGTTCGCCGCGGCGATCGACATGATCGCGGCGGGCACCAGCGCGCCGATGCCGATCGCGGCGAACGCGATGCCGGCGAACCAGTGCGCGAACTGCGAGTCGAACAGCAGCGGGACGATCGTGTTGCCGTCGGGCTTGCCGGTGGCGTTGTTCGTCAGCGGCTTGACGCCGGCGCTGATCGCCACGTAGCCGAGCAGCGCGAGCAGGCCGAGCACGAACGAGTAGGCGGGCAGCGCGACCATGTTGCGCTTGATGACGTTGCGGCCGCGCGAGGCGAGCACGCTGGTCAGCGAGTGCGGGTACAGGAACAGCGCCAGCGCCGAGCCGAGGGCGAGGGTGGCGTACTGCAGCTGGTTGTTCGCGGTGAGCAGCAGTGAGCCCGCGGGCTTGCCGGTCGCCGGGTTCGGCTTGGCCAGCTGCGTCTGCGCCTGGTCGAAGATGTGCGACCAGCCGCCCAGCTTCGAGGGCAGGTAGATGATCGCCACGATGATCACGATGTAGATCAGGATGTCCTTGACGAACGCGATCAGCGCGGGCGCGCGCAGGCCCGACTGGTACGTGTACAGCGCCAGGATGAGGAACGCGACCAGCAGCGGCAGGTGGCCGACGATGCCGGAGCCGTTGATGCCCATCGTGCGCAGCACGGCCTCGAGGCCCACCAGCTGCAGCGCGATGTACGGCATGGTCGCGACGATGCCCGTGATCGCGATCAGCAGCGCGAGCGTCGGCGAGCCGAAACGGCCGCGGACGAAGTCGGCCGGCGTCACGTAGCCGCGGGACCGGCTGACCGACCACATCCGCAGCGCGGGCAGCAGAACGATCGGGTAGACGACGATCGTGTACGGCAGCGCGTACATGCCCAGCGCGCCGGCGCTGAACACGAGCGCGGGCACGGCGACGAACGTGTACGCCGTGTAGAGGTCACCGCCGAGCAGGAACCACGTGATCCACGAGCCGAACTTGCGGCCGCCGAGGCCCCATTCGTCGAGGTGGTCCAGGTTCGCCCCGGCTTTCCAGCGCGAGGCCACGAAGCCCAGCACGGTGACGATCAGGAAGAGGACGATGAAAACCGTCAGCTCGAGCCACTGGATGGTCATCGGACCTCACCCTCGTCGAGGTCGTCCACGCTCAGCTCGTCGGCGGCGGCGTTGCCGGGCTTCTTGCGCGTCGCCCAGTAGACGATGCCGGTGCAGAGCACGCCGATCACGACGAACGCGAGCTGGAACCAGTAGAAGAACGGCATGCCGAACAAGCGCGGGCCGTCGAAGTTGAACAGCGGGGTGACCAGGATCAGCAGTGGGATGATCAGCAACAGGTTCCACGGGCTGAACTGGAACCCGCGCACCCGCCCATCCTGTTTGGCAGTGGACATCGAACCTCACCTAACACTCACGTAACGCGCGATCGGGCTGACCCTAGAACTTCGGCCTCCCGGGCGTCACGTGTGTCCGATATCGATTTGATCAGCGCAGGTCACGAAGCGGTGTTTTCCGGGGGACGGTCGGGGATCCAGGCTGTGGACAAGATCGTGGACTGCTGGCCGCCGGACGGCCTCGGCTCGGCCATCCGGCCCCGCTGCGGTGCCCCACTACCGGTGGCGCCGGGTGTCTTCGGCCCCAAGGTGTTGTGGCGCGACCGGGTTATCCCCTGGCGGAGCCACTTTCCCACAGCTTGTGCACAGAGTTATCCACAGGCGGTGGATAACTTTCGGCTAGACTGCTGGGCATGGTGCGGGTGCCGTTGACGGAAGAGGAACGCTCACGGGGTGAGCGGCTCGGGGTGGCGCTGCGCGCTGTCCGCGGCGCCCGGAGCATGGTCGACGTCGCCGCCGAGGCGGGGATCTCGGTGGAGACGCTGCGGAAGATCGAGACCGGGCGGATTCCCACCCCCGCGTTCTTCACGGTGGCCGCGATCGCGGACGCGGTGGGGATGCCACTGGACGTGCTGCGCGAGGCTTGCTCCGTCGATGAGGATGCCGCCGGAGCCGGTGCGGGGGAGTTCTCGCAAGCCAGCTGAACGGCGCTGTTGAGTGTGGCGGCCGGTGAGAACCCGGATGCCGAACCTGTCCGGCGCAGTGCCTCCCAGGAGCGCAGTGCCTCCCCGGAATGCCTCCATCCTCTCCGTCGCGGCTGCCCCCAGCGAACACGAACCGATCGCGGACAACGCGACCGATCGACGACCTCGCCAACGCCACACACCGGACCGACGGAATCAAGACGGGCCGCGACTGGGCCTCGTCGACCGGGAAATCGGCACCACGCTGCCGGACAACTACGAGAAATGCTGTACCGATTCCCGTCGGGTCTCCCCGAAATCCATCCCTGACGAGCACCAGCAACCTGGCCGGGACCGTGGCCCTCACTGTGAAATGCCCCGCCACGCCCGGGGAAATGCCCCCGCCCTCCCTTGGGGGGCGTCCCATGCCCAGTCTATCGGGAGGGGCCGACGAAACCGGGCGATCGGCCGACGGGGGGCCGAGTTATCCACATTGCCGGGGTGGTGTGGACAACCTCAGGGATTGCCAGGGCGGTGTGGGCAACGCCAGGCGATGCCGGGTGGTGTGGGCGACTTCAGCCACTGCCGGGGCGGTGTGAGCAACGGCGGCGTGGACAACTTCAGCCGCTGCCAAGGCGGTGCGGGCAACCCCAACCACGCCGGGCCGTATCGACAACCTCGGCCATGCGGGCAGCGTCGAAAACCGCAGCGGAGCCGGGCAGTGCCGACAATCTCAGCCGCGCAGGCGGTTCAAGATGTGGTCCCGATCGTTGATGTACAAGCAATCCTTCACCGGCAAGTCGAAGGAGTTCAGCAGCTTTTCGAAGTCCGACAGCTCGTCCGGGGTCAGTGGCAGTTCGGCGACGGTGATGTGGGCCGCCAGTGCATCTGTCAGTTCTTCCCACTCACCCGACCACTGGAGGCTGCGGTAGTGGGTCAGCTCGGGCGGGGCGAGACGGTCGGCGAGCAGGCTCAGGAGGCTGTCGATGAAGTAGCTGATGCGGTTCTCGGCGGCGTCGGCGACGGTGGGGTTCGCCGGGTCGCGCGCGGCGTCCGGGTTGCGGACCACACCGAGGCCCGCGATCGGGTATCCCGTGTGGACAAAACCTTCGCCGTCGACCAGCACCACGACCTGGACGCCGTAGCGTTCGCCGGCGCAGCGCCAGCGGCCGTTGTACTGGCGGGCCCTCGGCTCGCCCGGGTCGTTCGCGACGTCCTTGACGACCGCGATGATCTGCTCGTCGCTCCAGCCGGGCGGGAACTCGCTGGTCGCCCTGCGCCCGGTGCCCGGTGCGTGTCCGCCGCCCACCTGAGCTCCTCTCGTCCGGGAGGAGCGTAACGCCCCGCGCCCGGCTCAGCCGATCAGCGAGAGCACCACGATCCCGGCCGCCAGCAGGTCCGGGCCCCGGAACAGCTGCCGCGCCAGGTTCGCGGGCAGGGGACCGGCCGGGGTGTCCACGAAACCCGCGCTGCTGTAGTCAACCGGCTTGCGCGTCACCGTCCGCAGCACCGCCAGCACGGCCACCGGCACCATCACCCACGCCAGCCCCGACACGGACGTGCCCAGCGCCAGCAGCCCCGCCCCGAGCAGCGCGGACCAGACCACGGCGACCACCACCAGCGCCACGCCGTGCGTCAGCACCAGCTCCAGGTCGGACGAGCCCAGCCACCGCCGACGGCCCGGGTTGCGCCACAGCACGCCCAGCCCGGCGCCGAACGGCGTCAGCGCGACGTACGCGCCGAGCCCCACCAGCACCGCGCCCGGCAGCGTCGGCACCGCGACGTGGCCGACCGACACGGCGAGCGCCACCAGCAGCAGCGCACCCAGGTACCGCGACCGGCCGACGACGCCCGCCCAGGCCAGCCGCAACGCCGACGGGTGGCGCAGCGACCACGAGCCCGCCGGCGCCGACTCCGGCAGCATCATCATCGGGTCGAGGAAGGTGACCGCGACCGAGCGCAGCACCCGCGCGTTCCAGCCGTCGAGCAGCACCGCGCGGCCCACCCGCGTCACCGGCCCGCCGCCGAACGCCAGCGCCACCGCGCACAGCAGCACCGCGCCGCCGACGTACTGCACCGGCGACGGCCCGAGGCGCGCCGCCGCGATCGCGACCCCCGCGACCGCCAGCACCAGCGGGCCCGCCGTGTCGACCCGCAACGCGGTGCGCCGCGCCGTCGCGAAGACCAGCACCGCGCTCCCCACGATCAACGCGAACCCCGCGCGCCACAGGTCCGCCCCGCCGCCGCCGACGGCCAGCATCAGCGCGGCCAGGTAGGCGACCACCGCGACGAACCCGGTCAGCGCGCCCGCGAACCGCGCCGCCACCACGCGGCGGCGGTCGACGCGGGCGAAGTCCATCCAAGTCAGCTCGGCCGGCTCGGCCCACACGAAGCCGCGGCGAAGCAGGCTGCGCCAGCCCACCGCGCAGCACAGCAGGACCAGGCCCAGCACCGCCGGATAGTCCACAGGGGACTGTCCGAAGAGGACCCGATGCCACGACGCCGTGCGGAAGAACGCGGTGAACAGGAAGCCGCCACCGAAGATCAGCACAAACGTGGCGCTGTCGCCGCTGAACACCCCGCCGAACCGCTTGCGGCCGGGCACCCGCTGGCGGACGCCGAGGCTCACCACAGTTCGAGCACGCTGTCGGCCGCGTCCAGCAACGGCTGGTGGTGCGTGGCCACCACCACGGCCGCGCCCGCCGCGGTCGACCGGCCGATCAGGTCCACCAGCCACTCCTTGCCCGCCGTGTCCAGCGCGCGCTCCGGCTCGTCGAGCAGGAGCACCCGGTGTGGACGCGCGGTGACGCCAAGCAGGAGCAGCCGCCGCCGCTGGCCCGCGGAAAAGTGCCCGGCCGTGACGCGGGCGCGCTCGCCGAGGCCGGCGTCGGCCAGCAGCGCGTCGAAGTCGCCGAGGTCCTCGCCGAACGAGCCGGCCAGCAGCTCCAGGTGCTGCACCGGGGTCAGCTCGGCGAAGAAGTCCGAGTCGTCGAACAGCACGGACACCTTGCGGCGGAAGTCGAGACTGCGCTCGTCCGGCTTCCGGCCGTCGATCCGCACTCGCCCGCGCTGCGGCTCCTGCATGCCGTACAGGCACCGCATCAACGTCGACTTGCCGACGCCGTTGGGCCCGACGAGCACCGCGCACTCACCGGGGTCGACCGAGAAGTCGAGGTCGTCGAGCAGCCAGAGGTCACCCGCCTTCACACCGATGCCGCGAGCGTCGATCATCGGCCGCGCAGCAGCTCGACGACGGGCGCGAACGCCTCCAGATGGGGCTCCAGCACCGTGTAGTACGAGATCCCGAACCGCTCGCGGTGCGCCACCAACAGGTCCGCGATCTCCTCCGCGGTGCCGATCAGCACCGTCGGCGAGCCGGCCAGCTCCGCCACGCCCGGCGCGCCGGGGATGCGCTCGTGCAGCTCTTCCAGCGCCCGCTGCCGGTCGTCCCGCACGTCCACGAAGTGCACGAGGAGGTTGAACTCCACCTGGCCCGCCCGGTCGCCCAGCTTGGCGGTGACGAAGCGGACCCGCTCCTCGACCTCGTCCGGGGTCGCCGGCACGAACACCCCGTCGGCCGGGGGCTTCGTGGTGCCGGTGAACGCGACGATGTCGGCGTGCTCGGCGGCGAGGGTGAGCATCCGGTCGCCGTTGCCGCCGATCAGCAGCGGCGGGCCGCCCGGGTTCACGGGCGCGGGCTGGTGCCCGGGGTCGGCGTAGAGCCGCTTCAGCTCCTTGATCGTGTGCTCGAGGTGGTCGACGCGCCGGCCGGGGCTGGGGAACTCCAGGCCGGCCGCCTCGAACTCCGCCTGCACGTACCCCGCGCCGAGGCCCAGCTCCAGCCGTCCGCCGACGAACCGGTCGGTGCCCGTGACCTCGCGCGCGAGCAGCGCCGGCCGGTGGAAGCCGACGTTGAGCACAAAGGTGTTCAACCGGACCCGGCTGGTCGCCTCGCCGGCGAGCACCAGCGCCGGGAACGGCGGCGCCATGCCCAGGTGGTCGGCCACACTCAGCACGTCGTAGCCGAGCTCTTCGACGCGGCGGCACTTCGCCACCCAAGCGTCACGCGAGTCCGGCAGCAGCATGTTCACGCCGAACCTGAACGGTTTAGCCCCCGAAGCAGTCATGACCCCACGCTACCGACCAGGTCCGAGGAGTTTCCCGCCCGGCGCACCAAGCTGATCCGAAAGCCGTCAAGGCCTCCTTACCCGCGTCGGACGCGGGTAAGGAGGCCTTAACGGACTTTCTCGGCCCGGAGTCAGCCCAGACGCTGGGCCAGCGCGTCGAGCTCGTCGCGCAGCGAGGTCGGGACCTCGCCGATCTTCTCGAACCACTCCTCGATCAGCGGCAGCTCCTCGCGCCACTCGGCCGGGTCCACGGCCAGCGCGGCCTGGATGTCCTCGGCCGGCTCGGTCAGGCCCTCGGTGTCGAGGTCGGCGGCGGTCGGCACGAAGCCGATCGGCGTCTCGACCGCGTTGCCGCGGCCCTCGACCCGGTCGATGACCCACTTGAGCACGCGCGAGTTCTCGCCGAAGCCCGGCCACAGGAACCGGCCGTCGTCGCCGCGGCGGAACCAGTTGACGTAGAAGATCTTCGGCAGCTTGTTCGCGTCGGCGTTCTTGCCCAGCGTCAGCCAGTGCTTGAAGTAGTCACCGGCGTGGTAGCCGAGGAACGGCAGCATGGCCATCGGGTCGCGGCGCACGTTGCCGACGGCGCCGGCCGCGGCCGCCGTGGTCTCCGACGACATCGTGGCGCCCATGAACACGCCGTGCTGCCAGTCGCGGGCCTCGTTCACCAGCGGCACGGTGGTCTTGCGGCGGCCGCCGAACAGGATCGCCGAGATCGGCACGCCCTTCGGGTCGTCCCACTCCGGCGCGAGGATCGGGCACTGCGACATCGGCGTGCAGTAGCGCGAGTTCGGGTGCGCCGCCTTCTCCGCGGAGTCCGGCGTCCAGTCCTGGTGCTTCCACGAGATGGCGTGCTCGGGCTTGTTCTCCATGCCCTCCCACCAGATGTCCCCGTCGTCGGTCAGCGCGACGTTGGTGAACACGGTGTTGCCCTGCTCGATGGTGCGCATGGCGTTCGGGTTGGTGTGCCAGTCGGTGCCCGGCGCAACGCCGAAGAAGCCGAACTCGGGGTTGACCGCGTACAGCCGGCCGTCTTCGCCGAAACGCATCCACGCGATGTCGTCGCCGAGGGTTTCGGCGCGCCAGCCCGGAATGGTCGGCTGCAGCATCGCGAGGTTGGTCTTGCCGCAGGCGCTCGGGAACGCCGCCGCGACGTAGTGGACCTCGTCCTGCGGCGAGATCAGCTTGAGGATCAGCATGTGCTCGGCGAGCCAGCCCTCGTCGCGCGCCATCACCGAGGCGATGCGCAGCGAGTAGCACTTCTTGCCCAGCAACGAGTTTCCGCCGTAACCCGAGCCGTAGCTCCAGATCGCGCGCTCTTCGGGGAAGTGCGAAATGTACTTCGTCTCGTTGCACGGCCAGGCGACGTCCTTCTGGCCCGGCTCGAGCGGCGCGCCGACGGAATGCAGCGCGGGCACGAATTCGCGCTCGGCGCCGTCCGGTCCGACGAACTTTTCGAGCGCGGCCCGGCCGGCGCGCGTCATCACACGCATCGACGCCACGACGTAGGCGAAATCGGTGATTTCCACACCCAGCTTGGGATTCTCATCGCTGAGCGGGCCCATGCAGAACGGGATCACGTACATCGTGCGGCCCCGCATCGAGCCGCGGTACAGCTCGGTCATGGTGGCCTTCATCTCGGCCGGGTCGGTCCAGTTGTTCGTCGGGCCAGCGTCCTCCGGCCGCGCCGAACAGATGAAGGTGCGGTCCTCGACCCTGGCGACGTCACCGGGGTCGGAAGTGGCCCAGTAGGAGTTCGGCTTGGCCTTCAGCTGCACGAAGGTGCCGGCCTCGACCAGTTCGTCGTTGATCCTGGCGGCCTCTTCGTCGGACCCGTCGACCCACACCACGCGGTCCGGGGTGGTCAGATCGGCGACCTCCCGGACCCAGGACAGCACGCCACTGTGCGTCGTCGGCGCGGTGTCCAGTCCGGGGATGGCGACTGCGGTCATCTCTACTCCTGACTTCCGACGACAAAAGAGCCCACACCTCGAACGACTGTGTTCAGGTGCGGGCTTCATTGCCGGCGACCGAATGGCTTCGCACACCGGCGGCGGACCGGTGTGCGGGTTTTTGGGATTCCTCGACTGTAGCCGGATGACCGGCAGGTAACCGAGAGCTGACCTGTCGGTTCTCTCACAAGAACGATAAGGGAATCGATTCAGTTGTCACTGGATCGGCCCATAACCGAAAATCTTTTCGAGTGGCCTGAGTCGCAATCGTGGCCGAAGGGCGTCTCGCCGGAAACGCGAAGGGGCCCGGCGACGCTGACGCGTGCCGGGCCCGGTGTGATGCAGGTTACTGATGGGTCAGTTGGGGCTGATCCACTGGCCGGTGCCGGAGTCGATCTTCGCGACGCCGTTGAGCAGCTGGGTGCCGTCGCCGCCCCAGGCGTGGTCGCCCGCGGGGTCGGCGGCCACCGGGTCGGGGGCCGTGGCGCCGTTGCCGCCGTCGGCCTCGGTCCACTGGCCGGTGCCGGTGTGGTCGAACGTGGTGGTGGTGCCGTCGGCGTCGATCTGCACCGCGATGTCGGCCTCGCCGTCGCCGTTGGTGTCGGTGAACGCGATCGTGCCGCCGGACTTGGTGTCGACGACCGCGGTGTCGTTGTGGCCGTCGTGGTCGGTGTCGATGGTGGCGACGCCGGCGTCGACCTCGCCGTCGGGCAGGTCGGCGTGGATGTGGCCGCTCGTCGAGTCGTCCTGGCCGTGCGAGTCGGTGCCGCCGGGGTGGCCGCCACCCGACTCGACCCACGAGCCGCTCGCCTCGTCGTACACGGCCTGGTCCACGACGTGGCCGGTCGAGTCGAGCACCGCGTAGTGGTCGGCGGTGCCGTCGTGGTCGCTGTCGATGAACGCCTGCGCGGTGCCGTCGTCGTGCTCGACGATCGCGGTGTCGGACACCCCGTCCTGGTCGGTGTCGTAGTTGACCTCGGCCTGGTACTCCTGGCCGTCGACGTGGACCGTCATCGCGTCGGTGCCGCCGGCGTCGGTGTCGGTGCCGCCACTCTCGTCGACCCACATGGGAAAAGCCCCCTTTTACGACCGGGTCTCACCGGCTGCTTCGTTGTCGAACGGTATGACTCACGTTAGGCCGGTTCGGTTCCCGACCACAACCTGATCACGCCGTTGCCGAAGCCGCGTCACGCAGCGCGCGGATGCGGCTGAGCAGGGATTCGGCCCGGTCGCGGCCCTCGGTGGCGTCCCGGAGCCGCTTGGCGACGACGGCGATCTTCTTGGCCCGCTCCTGCGCGCCCATCTTGATCGTCTTGTCGACCTCTTTCAGCTCGGCCTCGATGGATTCGATGCGCCGGGTGAGGGCCTCGTCGAGCGCCATGGACAGCTGCTGTTCCGCCTCGATGAGCTGTTCGGCGACGAGCTGGTCGAGCGTCGAGCGGGCGTCGGCGATGGCCTCGACCAGCCATTGCTTCATGTGCTGCTTGTCGGCCGCGTGTTTGCGGGTGCGGGCCATCCACCAGCCCGCGCCGAGGCCGATGATGATCGTCGCGGGCAGCACCACCGGGTTGAGGATGGCGACGCCGGCCAGCGGGAGCGCGGCGATCTTGGCCCCGCCGACGCCACCCGAGATGCCCATGAAAACGAGCAGTTTGTCCTCGGCCGTCGGCGGCTTCTTGTCCGGCGGGCGCAGCACCACGGGCGGTCCGCCGGCCCGCGCGAACTGCGCGCGGATCACGTCCAGCTCCTCGGCGGAAAACAGCTCCGACAACGCCACGTTCGTGACGTGGTTGAGGCGCTGGGAAAGCAGCATGGAGATCCGCTGCGACGTCGTCTGCAGCGCGATGTCCACCTGCTGCGGCAACGCGGCCAGCTCGTCCCGCTTCGCGGCATCGATGCGCTGGCGGAAGTGCGTCTGCGCGTCCCGCATCTCGCGGCTGCTCTCGTGGCCGACCTCGACCCGGGTGCGCTGCACCTCGCCGCGCAGCTTGAGCTGCCAGCCGCGGGTCGACGTGCGGCGCTCGGCCTGCAGCTGGTCACGGCGTTCGCGCAGCTGCTCCGCCTCGGCCTCGCCCGCGGACAGCGCGCGGCTCTCCGCCTGCAGCTTCGCCTTGATCCCGCCGAGCGCGCTGGAGAGCGCCCGCAGCGTGTTGGCCTCGGCGAGCATGGCCGAACGGCCGACGAGCAGCTCCTGCAGCGCGACCTGCACCGTCGCGATGCCGGACTTCTCCCGCAGCATCGCGGCCACCTGCTCGTTCGGCGCCTTCGCGGCCGTCTCGAACACGCGGGCCGACACGGGGTGGAAGACGGCGTCGGCGAACCTCGGCGCGTGCTGGGCCAGCAGCTGCTTGTCGGCCTCCAGGATCTCCCGCCAGCCGCGGAACATGTCCACCTTGGCCAGCACGAACACCACGGTTTCGACGCGGTCGCCGACGTCGCGGAGGAACTGCAGCTCGGTGGAGGTGAACGGCGCCGACGCGTCGACCACGAACACCAGCGCCGTCGCGCCTGCCGCAGCTTCCTTGGCCAGCTCGCCGTGCAGCGAGTCCAGCCCGCCGACACCCGGTGTGTCGACGACCGTCACGCGCTCCAGCAGCGGCACCGGGCCGCTGACCTCGACGTAACGCGGCGGGATCTGCCCGGCCGGCAGCTCGTGCGTCGCGGAAACCCAGTTCACCAGCTCACGCAGGTCGATCGGCACGGACGCGAGCTGGCCGGGGTAACAGGCCGACGCGCCCCAGGCCCCGGCGTGCTCGAACACCAGGTACGTGGCGGTGGCGACGTCAGCGTCCACAGGGGACAGTCCCGGCATCCCGAGCAGGGCGTTGACCAGTGAGCTCTTGCCCCGGTTGGTCTCGCCGACCACCACCACGGACGGCTTCTTCGGCCGCGCCCGGCGGACCTCGTCGACCCATTTGGCGGCCTGCGGATCGGCCTCGCGGACGACGGTCGTCAGCTGCTCACGCGCGGCCTGGACCTGCGCGGGCAGGGTGGGCGCGGTCATGAGACGCGCTTCGCGTAGACAGTGACGATCGGCGCGCGCAGCAGGCGCTCGTGATCGGCGAACCCGGTCACCTCGGTCTCGGCGACGACGCCGTCGAGCGCCGGGTCTTCGGTCGTGACCGCGCCGCCCGCCTCGTGCCGGGCCGGGTCGAAGCGCTCGCCGTCCGGGCGCAGCGCGGTGACGCCGATGCCGGCCAGCCCGTGCTCCAGCCGCTCGACCACTCCACCGCTGCGGGCGCGGTCCAGCGCGTAGAGGCAGAGCTGGATGAGGGCCTGGCGGTCGGCCAACGCTCGCTTGAGTTCGTCACTCGGGGCAGCTACGACATCCACACCGGTGTTCGACGCAGCCTCCTCGGCCCGGGTTCCCTCGGCGTCGACAGCGTCAGTGTCGTCGGCGGAATCGACTTCCTTGTTGCGAAACCAAGCCAAAACCCTCACCCCTGGTCGTCCACTGAGCCGCCCGGACGGCCCGGCGGGATTCCACCAGTCTGGGGCAGATCGCCGCCACTCGGGGGCGAAACGGGACAAAGGAGCCGCTCCAGCAGCAGCCGCAGCACCGTCTGCTCGTGGTCGACGTCGAGCCCGGGGTCGAGGCTGGCCCGCGACAGCAGCGCGTCGACGAGCGCGAAGATCCAGTTGCCCGCATCCTCGGACGCCAGCACCGGGTCGAGCCGTCCAGCCGCGACCCCGCGGGCCACGAGTTCGGTGAGCCCGACGCGCATCTGGTCGTCGTTGGCCCGGATCAGCGCCGCGAACTCGGGGTCACGCGCGGCCTGGGCGGCCGCTTCGAGCACGAGCCGGACGATGCCGGGGACGACCAGCGGCTCGGCCAGCCGCTCGACCACCAAACGCACGGCCGCCCACGGGTCGTCGAGCGCGGCCGCGGCGGCGAGCAGCTCGGCGTTGTCCTGGGTGTCCTCGGTGAAGATGCCGACGAACACGGCTCGCTTGGTGGGGAAGTAGTGGAACAGGCTGCCCGAGCTGATCCCGGCCGCGCGGCAGATGGCCGCGGTGGAGGTCTTCTCGAAGCCTTCGCGTGCGAAGCAGCCCGCGGCCGCGTCGAGGATGGCGCGGCGCTTCGCGGCGTGCTTCGCCGGGTCGACCGTCCTCATCGCTCGGGCGGGGGCTCGTCGAGCCACGGGTGGCCGTGACCGGTGAACGCCGCCGCCAGCTCACCGCGGTCGAGGTCGGTGCTCTCGCGGGCGATCTCGCGCTCGCCGGTGCCGAGCAGCACGAGCTTCTTGCCGTCGAGGAAAACGGCCGTCAGCTCCGCGTCGATCCGGCGGCGGTGCCCGGCGCGCTCCAGCGTGACGCGGGTGGGCGAGACCGTGACCACCAGCCGGTCGCGCGCCCAGACCACGGCGAACGCCATGCCCAGCACGACGCCGACGGCCAGCGCGCCGAGCAGTCGCCACGGCTGTTCCGCACCCGCGAGCAGCCGGAACGGCCCCTGCACCGGGAACCAGGCGAGCGACGCCACCCAGCCGGACAGCGCCTGCACCAGCCAGCCGAGCAGTGCGCCGGCCACGGGGCAGACGATCCAGGACCCGCGGCGCACCCAGGTCGGCTCGTCGAGCACGGTTTCCATGGCCACCATTATTAGACCGTGTGCTCGGTTTATCAAAAAACGACCAAGGAATCCCCAGGTGCAAGCGTTTGCGGGAAGCTCAGGCGAGCTCGCGGATCACCGCGCGCATGGCCGCTTCAAGCGCCGGCGGGTCCTCGGCGAAGCGGGACGAAACGAGGATCTGGTCCTCGGCCGTGCGGGTCCAGATCCGGCCCGCGACGGAGATCTCGATGACCGACAGCCGGAACGGGTGAGCGCGGCGGCCGAGGTCCACCTCCGTCTCGCGGACGAGCTGGCCCATCCGGTCACCGGCCAGGATGTGGCGGCGGTAGAAGCCGGGCGCGGACAGCGGCGCGCCGTCTCGCAGTCCCGAGCCGCGCGCGGCGGCGAAGTGCCGCGACGCCGCGGGAGCGAAGTGCTGGACGGCGAGGTCGATCGCCGAACCGTCGCCCGGCACGGGACGGCGTAAGCGGGTTCGCGGCGTGCGGGGACCGGGCTCGCTCCGCCCGCGCAGCGCCGTCAGGAGGTCGGTCCACCAGCCGGACCACTGCGCCTGCACCTCGGCCCGGTTGATGGCGGGCGGGATGTGCACCGGCACCGCGGGCTCCACCGGAGGCAGCACCTGGCCGTCGTCGACCGAGAGCGCGAGCACATCGCGGAGGTACAACGCGAGGTCGATCTGATGCTCGCTCCCCCAGGACGCCCGCCACGAAGTGGTGTTCTCCAGTTGCACGAAATCCACCCTACGCCGAAAACGGCCGGGGCTTCGTCGGCTCGGCTACTCGCGGATCTGTTGCCAGATCAGGAAATAAGCCCGGTGGACGACGTGCGCGACGCGGCTCTGCGCGGGCGTCGCGCCGAACGACGCGAAGGATCGCCACCAGCCGGCTCGCTCCAGCGCGTGCGCGGCGAGCTCCGTCCGCGCCGCGCCCGGAAGGCCGAGCTGCGCGCCGATGTCGGCGTTGCTGCCGACACGCAGCACCTCCTCCGACAGGTCCTCCGGCATGTCGACGGCGCCGGAAGCGACGAGCGTCAGCGCCTCCAGCAGCCGCAGCGCGTGCGCCTCCGGCTTGGCGAGCAGGACCTCGATGGCGTCGTGCACCCGTTGCCGCTCGCCCGCGTCGCCGGACGCGTGCGCCAGCGCGGTCACGGACGCGAGCGCGGCCGCGGCCTTGATCCCGTCGGCGCGCGCGGCGAAGACGATGGAGAGCCGCTGGCGCACGGCGTCCAGGCCGGACGCGTCGAGCAGCGTCCGCCGCAGCGCGCCCGCGGTGATGGCCGACTCGGCGCGGATCGCGTCGACCGCGCACCGGACGCCGAACAGGTCCAGCTTCTCCAGCAGCCGCAACCGGATGCCGGAGGGCACGTCGCACTCCCAGCTGGTGAAGATGTCGGCCGAGATCAGCATCGTTTCGAGGACGTCGTCGTCCAGTTCGGAGAGCTGGCGCAGCGCCTCGGCGTCGGCGGAGGTGAAGCCGCCGGACTCCGCGGACTCGGCCATCAGGCCGATCACCGGCAGCACGTCGGCCACCCGCGGCTTGAGCGTGCTGGCCTGCTTCTCCGCGAGCATCGTCGCGGCCTTCCAGACGTCGCCGCCGGAGCCCTCCACGGACTCCGCGACGATCGTGTCCGCCTTGTTCAGCACGGCGATCGCGTTGACCGGGCCCGCTTCGCGGCTCGCGGTGGCGGCGGTGAACGCGGCGAGCGCCTGCTGGTCGTCGGCGCGCACGCCCTGCGTCACGACGTATAAGACGGCCTCCGCGCCCGCGACGGCGTTTCGCGAGGTGTCGTCCAGCTCGTTGGAATCCTCGCCGTCACCGCCCTGTTTGGCGGCGCCCAGCAACAGCTCGGTGCGCGAGACGGACGCGGCGTCGAGCGAGCCGAGGCCCGGGGTGTCGATCACCGTCATGCCCTGCAGCACGGCGTTGGTCAGGTACGCCTCGAGGTGCGAGACCTCGCTGATGTCCACGCCCAGCTCGGCCGGGATCGACCCGTCGGCGGCGAAGGGCAGCACCTGCTTGCGGCCGTCGGTGAAAACGACCTCGACGCGGTCCACCGTGCCGTACTGGAACCGGGTGACGAGCCGGGTGCACTCGCCGACGTCGGTGGGCGCGACCCGGCGCCCGATCAGCGCGTTGACCAGCGTCGACTTACCCGACTTGATCCGCCCGGCGACGGCCACCTGCAACGGCGCGCCCAGCCGGCGCAGCACCTCGGCGAACCCCGCGGCCGTGCGCGGGGAGACCTGCGACTGCAGCCGGTGGCACAGGTTGGCCACCGACATCGACAGCGGGCCCGCGAGGCGCCCCTGCTCCGCCGCTGCCGTCACGGCCCCCTCCAGACTGGTCTTTTCGGTAAGTCCGCCGACGAATCGTGCCATGCCGGTCATCCTCGGGTCGCACCGAAGGTGCTACCGGCGGGCGACGCGCCGTGGCCCCGCGCCGACTTAGGGTTGAAGCGTGCGAAGGCTGAGTTTGTGGATGCGTGCCCACCCGATAGCGGGGGACACGCTGCTCGCCGTGATCTTGGGCCTGATCGACTTCCTCCTCTTCCTGAGCGGCGCGCTGTCCGAGGGCGGCTTGCAGCCGCAGCCGTGGTTCGTCGTGATCCCGGTCGACGCGCTGATGGTGGCGCCGCTGGCGTTCCGCCGGAAGAGCCCGTTGTGGTCGGCGTACGCGATCCTGCTGATCAGCGTCGCGCACACCACGCTTCAGCTCGGCATCTCGGGCGTCGCGGCGCTGGCGATGAGCCTGTACACGATCGTCGTGTACGTCGGGCGCAAGCAGGGGCTGATCTACCTCGGCGCGCTCATCGTGCTGAACACCGTGCAGATGCTCACCGACCAGAGCAGCACGTGGTTCGGCGAGACGCTGTTCACGCTCTTCGGCCTCGCGCTGTGCTGGACGCTCGGCGAGTTCGTCGGCGCGCGGCGGGCGTACGACGAAGAGGTGGAAGCGCGCCTGCACCTGCTGGAGACCGAGCGTGACCAGGCCACGCGGATCGCCGTCGCCGAGGAACGGGGCCGGATCGCGCGCGAGCTGCACGACGTCGTCGCGCACTCGGTGAGCGTGATGGTGGTGCAGGCCGACGGCGCTTCGCTCGCGCTGCCCACGAACCCCGACCTGGCCGGCCGCGCACTGCAGACGATCTCCGAGACCGGCCGCGGCGCGCTGGGCGAGCTGCGGCGGCTGCTCGACGTGCTGCGCAACGACGACGGCGACGGCGAGCCCCGCGTCCCGCAGCCGGACGCGAGCGCGCTCGCCGAGCTGACCGAGCGGATGCGCGCGGCCGGCGTGCCGGTGGAGCTGGAAGTGGACGACGACCTGGCCGACCTGCCCGCCGGCGTTTCGCTCGGGCTGTACCGGATCGTCCAGGAATCGCTGACGAACACGCTCAAGCACGCGGGCACGGGCGCGCGCGCCGAGGTGCGCGTGCGCCGAAACGGCGAGACGGTGGAGGTGCTCGTCCTCGACGACGGCGCCGGGCGGGCGAAACAGCTTGAGGGGGCCTCGGCCCATGCCGGGTCGTCGAAGAAGACACCGCGGCTGGCCGTCGCGGGAGGGAATGGGCTGATCGGGATGCGGGAGCGCGCGAACGTGTACGGCGGAACGCTGGAGGTGGGCCCCGCGCCCGCCGGTGGGTGGCAGGTCCGGGCGGTCCTGCCGGTTAGGTTGGCGCCGTGATCCGGGTAGTGGTCGTCGACGACCAGGAACTGATGCGCGTCGGGTTCCGGATGGTGCTGGGCGCGCAGGCCGACATCGACGTGGTGGGCGAGGCCGGCGACGGCGCGCAGGCCATCCGGATGGCCGCGGAGCTGCGCCCGGACGTCGTGCTGATGGACGTCCGCATGCCTGTGCTCGACGGGGTGGAGGCGACGAAGCAGATCGTCGCGGCCGGCACCGCGCGGGTGCTGGTGATGACGACGTTCGACCTGGACGAGTACGTCTATTCGGCGCTGCAGGGCGGCGCGTCGGGGTTCCTGCTCAAGGACACGCAGCCGGACCACCTGGTGTCGGCCCTGCGCGCGGTGGCTTCCGGCGACGCCGTGGTCTCGCCGTCGGTCACGCGCCGCCTGCTGGACCGCTTCGTCGGCACGGGCGGTTCCCCGGTCCGCGACGCGCGCGAGCTGGACGTGCTGACCGACCGCGAACGCGAAGTCCTCGTGCTGATCGCGAAGGGCATGTCGAACCTGGAGATCGCCGAGTCCCTGTTCCTTTCGGAAGCCACGGTGAAAACGCACGTCGGCCGTATTCTGGCGAAGCTCGACCTGCGGGACCGGGTGCAGGCCGTGGTGCTGGCGTACGAGACCGGGCTGGCCCGGCCGGGGCTCGCCTGAGCGCAGGCGGTCCACATCGGACGACCGTGGTTCGTCAATCGGGAACCAGGGAGATTTCAGGGTCGGCTCAGGGGTTTCACCGATCGCGCGGGCACCGTCGACACGATTGGGTACTACTCAAGTCGGGTGCCTGGTTAGACCCACAGGATGACGCCAAGACCGGTCCCGCTGAGTCACGATGGTCACGGTAAGAGAGCACCAGGGTGAACGGCAACCGGCCGTTACAGAGGGAGCAGGGATGATCGAGGCATCAGGTCTCACCAAGCGCTACGGCAACACAGTCGCGGTGAACAACCTGTCGTTCGGGGTGGCTACGGGGAAGGTCACCGGCTTCCTTGGCCCGAACGGCGCCGGCAAGTCCACCACCATGCGCATGATCCTGGGCCTGGACAACCCGACCTCGGGCCAGGTCACCATCGGCGGCAAGCGCTACCACGAGCTGAAGGACCCGTTGCGGACCGTCGGCGCGCTGCTGGACGCGAAGTGGGTGCACCCGAACCGCTCCGCCCGCTCGCACCTGGCGTGGATGGCGAAGTCCAACCGGATCCCGACGTCGCGCGTGGAAGAAGTGCTCGACACCGTCGGCCTCACCAGCGTCGCGGACAAGCGCGCCGGCGGGTTCTCGCTCGGCATGTCGCAGCGCCTCGGCATCGCCGCCGCGCTGCTGGGCGACCCCGAGGTGCTGCTGTTCGACGAGCCGGTGAACGGCCTGGACCCCGAGGGCATCCTCTGGATCCGCAAGTTCATGCACCGGCTGGCCGAAGACGGCCGCACGGTCTTCGTCTCCAGCCACCTGCTGTCGGAGATGGCGCTGACCGCGAGCGACCTCATCGTGATCGGCAAGGGGCAGCTGATCGCGCAGTCCACCACGGAGGAATTCGTGGCGCGCGCCGCCGAAAACACCGTGAAGGTGCGGTCGCCGCAGCTTCCGGCGCTGCGCGAGCAGCTCGTCCGCGCCAGCGCACAGGTCACCGACTCCGGCAACGCGCTCATCGTGTCCGGAATGGACAGTGACAAGATCGGCGAGGTCGCGGCGTCGGCGAACATCGTGCTCCACGAGCTGAGCCCGCAGACGGGCTCGCTGGAGCAGGCCTTCATGCAGATCACCGGCGACTCCGTCGAGTACCACACCGGGCTCGAGGCCGAAGCGCAGCAAGCCTTCCAGCCCAACGCCCGCTGACCACTCTTTCTCCTAGGAATCAGACCCATGACTCTGCTCGCGGTTGAACGCATCAAGCTCTTCACCACCCGCTCGCCGTGGTGGTGCGCCCTCATCGCCATCGTCCTCACCGCCGGCTTCTCCGCGCTCATCGCGAGCGCCGCGCCGGCGAGCGAGGCGATCGACGTGTCCACCACCCAGGCCGGCTACCAGTTCGGCGTCGCCGTGATCATGGTGCTGGCCGCGCTGTCGGTGACCACGGAGTACCGCTTCGGCACCATCCGCACCACGTTCCAGGCCGTGCCGCACCGCGGTTCGGTGCTCACCGCCAAGGCCGCCGTCGTCGGGCTGCTCGCACTGGTGATCGGCGAGGTCGGCGCGTTCGGCGCCTGGGCACTCGGCTACGCCATCCGCCCGTCGTCCGAGCTCGTGCTCGACAGCGGCGGCAAGTGGATCAACGTGGCCGGCGTCGGTGTGCTGTTCGCGCTGGCCGCGGTGATCGCGGTGGCCGTCGGCATCCTGATCCGGCACAGCGCCGGCGCCATCGCGCTGCTGCTGATCTACGTGCTGGCCGTGGAGAACCTGGTCACGCTGATCCCGACCATCGGCCCGAAGATCCACCACTGGCTGCCGTTCAACGTCGCCGACAAGTTCCTCCACGGCGCGGCGGCGTCGGGGCAGCCGGGCGGGGCGTCCTCGGACGCGGTGCTCTCGCAGGGCTGGTCGCTCGCCTACTTCGCCGCCTTCGCGGTGGTGCTGATGGCCATCGCCATCGGAGTCGCGAAGAAGCGCGACGCCTGAAGACCCACCACTCAGTAGACCCACACAGGGAGGTTCGCACCCGGGCCAGGCGGGGGCCGGGAGCCGGTGCGAACAGGGGAAAAAGGGGATAAAGGAAAATCCGGGTCGCCGATTTCGGGGGGCGACCCGGATTTCCTTCATACCGGTAGAGTTCGCGCGAAGCGGGAGGGGAGCGCGCGTGCTCGAAGCGAGAGGGCTCACGAAGTCCTACGGCGACACCATGGCGGTGAACGATCTGACGTTCACCGCCGAGACCGGCCGGGTGACCGGGTTCCTCGGCCCGAACGGCGCCGGCAAGTCCACCACGATGCGGCTGCTGCTCGGCCTCGACACCCCGACGGCGGGCACCGCGCACATCGACGGCCGGCCGTACCGGGAGTTGCGTGATCCACTCCGGACGGTCGGCGCGCTGCTCGACGCCACCTGGCGCCACCCCGGCCGCACCGCGCGCTCGCACCTGCGCTGGCTCGCGGCCACCAACGGCCTGCCGGACCGCCGCGCGGACGAGGTGCTGGCGCTGGTCGGGCTCGATTCGGTGGCCAAGAAGCGCGCGGGGGAGTTCTCCCTCGGCATGCTCCAGCGGCTCGGCATCGCGACCACCCTGCTCGGCGACCCGAAGGTGCTGCTGTTCGACGAGCCGGTGAACGGCCTCGACCCCGAGGGCGTCCAGTGGATCCGGCAGCTGATGCACGCGCTCGCCGCCGAGGGCCGCACCGTGTTCGTCTCCAGCCACCTGCTGCCGGAGATGGAGCAGACGGCGCAGGACCTCGTGGTGATCGGCCGCGGCCGGCTGATCTTCCAGGGCACGATGAAGGACTTCGTGGCGCGCGCCGGCTCCCGCGGCGTGCGCGTGCGCACCCCGCACGCCGACGCCCTGCGGACCGCGCTGCGTGAGCGCGGCGCGGAGTTCACCGAGGAGCCCGGCTCCTTCACCGTGTCCACATTGGACAGTGACGCGCTGGGCGAGCTGGCCTTCAAGGCCGGCGCCACCCTGCACGAGCTGAGCCCGCTCACCGGATCGCTGGAGCAGGCGTACCTGGAGCTGACCGGCGACGCGACCGAGTTCACCACCGGGGGACCGCGATGAACGTCCTGCGCGCCGAGCGCATCAAGCTCTTCAGCACCCGCGCGCCGTGGTGGTGCAGCCTGCTCGCGGTGGCCGCGCCACTGGGCTTCACCCTGCTGTTCTTCCTGCTGACCGGCGCGGAGATCACCGCGAACGTCGGCAACACCCAGCTCGCCACCGGCATCGGCCGCACGGTCGCGCTGGTGCTGGCGGTGCTCGCCGCGACGTCGGACTCCAGCTGGGGCACGCTGCGGCTGACGTTCCAGGCCGTGCCGAAGCGCGTGCCGGCGCTGCTCGCCAAGGGCGCGGTGGTCTTCCTGCTGTGCGCGCTGCTCGGGCTGCTCGCCGGGGCCGGCTCGTGGGGACTGGCCGCGCTCGCGCGCCCGGACGCCGACCTGGCGCTGCACAGCGCGGAAGACTGGCGGCTGGTGCTCGGCCAGACGGTGACCTTCGCGCTCACCGGCCTGCTCGGCGTCGGCGTCGGACTGCTGTTGCGGAGCACGGCACTCGCGCTGACGCTCGTGCTCGTGTGGACCCAGCTCGTCGAAGGGCTGGTGCTGCTGATCCCGAAGGTCGGCGTCGACATCTACCAGTGGCTGCCGTTCTACGCGGCTTCGCAGTTCGCCGGTGGGGATTTCACGCGATCCGCGCTCAAGCTGTCCCCGCCTCTCGGACCTTGGGGCTATCTCGCGTATTTCGCCGCGATCTGCGTGGTTTTCTTCGCGGCCGGGGTGATCACCACGGATCGCCGCGACGCCTGATCATGCGGCATGCACGTGCAATCCGCTTGTACATCCGGCAAACGGATTAAGACCACGTTAAGAGGCTGTGGCTTCTCTCACAGGAAGCAGACATAATGTCAAAGTCCCCAGGATATTCAGAAGTAGAGCGCGAACCCGTCTCAGCTCCCCGGAGGTGAACCTTGACGGTGGACGCTGGTCAGGGACTGGTGAGTCCCATCCCGTCGGCCCGCAACGAAGCGGCACCCCAACCCCGGCTCGAGCCGATGCTGGACCTTGAGTGGTCGCAGGCGATCGAGCTGCCGCGATTCGCCCTGCCGGCAGACCGGCCCGGCGATCTTCGCCAGGCGTGGGTGCATCGTGCGGCCGAGGACGTCGTACTGGCGCTGTACCGCAGAGCGAGCGGCCTCGAAGGCCCGCTGCCCGCTCCGTGGTGGCTACGCGCCGTCGCAAGCGGCCGGCTCGAATCGCGGGAGCTGGGCTTCCGCATCGAGGACCGCATCGCGCAGCTGCTCGGCCGGCGGCCGGGCTGGGAGTTCGTCCCGTGGGCCGCCGACGGTGAGTCCGGGTACTGGGAGTTCATGCCGTCCGAACGCGGCAAGTCCGGCCACTCGATCCCGACGACCGTGGTGAACACCGACCGCCACGGCGGCTGGATCGACGTGCTGCCCGCGCACTCCGGCACCACGCCGGAGCCGATCCCGGTCGCCGGCCTGGCCGGTCTGCGCTCCCGGCTCGGGGAGTTCGAAGCGGTCCGCTAGTCGCCTCCGCCTGTACCAATCCGGCCGAAAAGCAGGCACCGGCCAACCGTCAGCCGACAGCGCAGGCCGGTTGCCGTGACTGTCGGGCGGATTGGTACCGACCAGCACCGTATCTTGGTGCGGGTGGAGAACCAAGACCAGCCACGACTGCGCAGCGTGGTCAGTTACGTCAAACGCGGCGGTCGGATGACCGTCGGCCAGCAGCGCGCCTGGGACGAGCTCTGGCCGCGGCTGGGCCGCACGGTCACCGACCTGACGCCGGGACCGGTGGACTTCGGCGCGTGGTTCGGCCGTGCGGCGCCGGTGCTGCTGGAGATCGGCTCGGGCATGGGCGAGACCACGTCGCAGCTCGCGGCCGCCGCGCCGGAGCTGAACTACGTGGCCGCCGAGGTGTACGAGCCGGGGCTCGGCCAGCTGATGCTGCGCGCGGAGAAGCTCGGGCTGGAGAACCTGCGCCTGATGCACGGCGACGCGGTGATCCTGCTGACCGAGCACGTCGAGCCGGGCACACTCGACGGCGTCCGGCTGTTCTTCCCCGATCCCTGGCCGAAGAAGAAGCACCACAAGCGACGGATCGTGCAGCCCGCGTTCGTCGCTCTCGTCGCGTCGCGGCTCAAGCCCGGCGGCACCTTCCACCTGGCGACGGACTGGGAGAACTACGCCGAGCAGATGCGCGAGGTGTGCTCCGGCGAGCCCGCGCTGCGCAACCGGCACGCCGCCGAGCCGGGCGGCTGGGCCCCGCGGCCGGACTGGCGGCCGGTGACCAAGTTCGAGCAGCGCGCCGACGTCGAGGGCCGCGAATCACACGACCTGATCTTCGAGAAGCGCTGACGGTTCTCCGGAAACAGGCAGAGGGCCGTCGCCGGGTTCCCCAACCCGGCGACGGCCCTCTGCCCTGACACCCCCGTCCGCCCCGGCCCCGAACCGGCGGCGGACCCCTTTCCCCTGTACCCCCGCGCCCGCCCCGGCCCGAACCCGGACGGACGACGTCTCCTACTCGTCGGCCAGCGGTTCCGCCTGCACCCGCTTGAGCGCCGGCGTGCAGACCGAGGCCCCGAGCAGGGCCACCCCGATCCCGAGCACCACCGGGGCGAGGAGCCACGGGCTGAGCACCACCTCGTTGGGCCTGACCGTGCTGAACAGCCCCATCCCGACCAGCACGCCGACCACCCCGGCGCCGATCGTGGCGACCAGCGCGGGCAGCGCGGCCTCCATCCGCAGGGCCCGTGACAGCACCCGCACCGGCGTGCCCGCCGCGATCAGCGCGCCGAACGTCCGGCGCCGGTCCATCACCGAGCCCGCCGTGGCGACCGCGGCACTGCAGCCCGCGAGCACCCCCGCGGCGATCAGGCCGATCACGGTGACCCGGCGCAGGTCGTCCAGCTGGGTCTGCTGACCGCCGAGGTGCAGGTTCCGGCTGCCGATGTCGATGCCGACCGCGGCCGACGCCAGTGCGGTGCGCACGATCTCGCGGTTCGCGTCCGTGGTCGGCGCGATCACCGAGGTGAACTTGGGCGTCACCCCGGCCGGCAGTGAGGACGGGTCGAGCACGTACGATCCGTCGGTGGACTTGTTCTCGTCGTAGGCCTTCATCGGCACGGTGCCGAGCGGCCGGCCGGGCCCGTCCGGCTCACCGACCACGGTGAAACCGGAAGTGTCCATTTTGTACGGTGCGTACAGGCCGGTGCCCTCGGCGCAGTCGGCCGCGGTGATCCCGAGCCGGGTGAGCCGCGAGGCGTCCGAGCAGGTCATCACGAAGGCCCGTTCCGCGGTCTGGTTCCGGCCGGAGCCCTGCGTGAGGTACACGGTGTCGACCGCCAGCGCGCGCTCCTGCTGGCCGTACCGGGCCAGCGAGGCGTTCGCCTGGTCCACCACGGTCCTCGCCTGCTCCGAGGTGGTGTCGGCGTACAGCACGGAGTCGGCGAACGGCCGCCCGCCGCCGGCGAGGGAGTCGAACGAGGGCAGCAGCGTCAGCGCCATCGAGCCGGTGAACACCGCGAGCACGATCCCGGCCGAAGCGCGGTACGCGCCCTTCGGGTCGTCCCGCAGCCGGCGCCCGGCCAGCAGCGACGAGGGCCGTCGCCAGATCCGCACGAACGTGCCGCCGACCGCCGAAGTCACCCACGGGCCGACCACCATCGCGGAGCCGACCAGCAGCAGCAGGCCGAACAGCACCATGGTGGTGCCGCTGTCGCTGCTTCCCGCGTTCATCACCGCGTAGAGGAAGAACGCGCCCGCGATCGGCAGGGCGAGCAGCCGCCACCAGCGCAGTGGCTTGACCTCGTGGCCGCCGGTGGCGAACAGCGGGTTGCGCAGCACCCGGCGCAGGCCGAGCACGCCGGCGAGCACCACCAAGGCCGGGATGGCGAGCACGATGAACACGGTCAGCCCGATCGGCAGGCTGAAGTCCGCGGCCAGCCAGGTGCCGCCGGCCCATGGGACGAAGGTCGCCAGCCCGTGCAGCGCCGGGCTGATCCCCAGCCCGAGCACCGCGCCGATCCCGGCCGACAGCACGGTCTCGCCCGCGACCATCGACATCACCTGGCCCGGCGTCGCGCCGGCGAGGCGGAGCGCGGCGAGGCGTCGTTCACGCCGGGCCGCGGTGAGCCGCGCCGAGGACGCGACCAGCACCAGGCTCGGCACGAGCAGCACGATGATGCCGACCCAGGACAGCAGCGTCAGCAGTCCGTCGGGCTGCGCCTGCCGGGTGGGGAAGGCGCTGACCGGCCGCATGCTGTTCTTGCCCGCGCCGTCCGCGCCGGCGCCCGGGTTGTGCCCGACAAACGCGACGAGCTGTTCCGGGTACTTCAGGGCCTGCTCGCCGAGCGCGGCGACCGGGCGGCCGAAGCGGTCGCCGAGCTGGTCGGCCGGAGTGGTGTTGAGCAGCCGGCCCAGCTGGGGCGAGACGAGCACCTCGCCCGGCCCCGGCAGCTGCGGGATCCCCGGCGGCAGCTTCAGGCCCGCGGTGTCGCCGGCGGGCGCGACGTCGACGCGGGTGATTTCCTTGCCGTTGAAGTAATCCGTGGTGTTGCCGACCGACAGGACCGGCTTGCCGTCGGGGTTGTACTGGTAGGCGTTCTGCCATTCGGCGCGCTGTTCACGGATCTGCGTCGCGTACGGCAGCGAGGCGAGCAGCAGCACGAGCCCGGTCGCGACCGCGACGCCGAGTGCGGTGAGGATCGCCGAGGTGCGGGTCCGCCGGTCGACGCGGAGCACGCGCAGGGCGAGCTGGAGGGAGTTCATGCCACGAGCCCGCCGTTGGTCTGCAGAGCGGCGATCAGGCCGTCGCGGATGGCCACGGTCTTGGGCATCGACTCGGCCAGCTCACGGTCGTGCGTCACCACCAGCACGGCCGCGCCGGACTCACGGGCGGCGCCGAGCAGGGCGTTCATGGTCTCGTGGCCGGTCCGGCTGTCGAGCGCGCCGGTCGGCTCGTCGGCGAAGATCACCTTCGGCCGGTGCGTGAGCGCCCTGGCGATGGCGACGCGCTGGGCCTCGCCGCCGGACAGCTCGCCGGGGCGGCGGCCCTCCTTGCCGCCCAGGCCGAGGCGGGCCAGCCACTCGCGGCCGGCCTCGATCGACTCGCGCCGTCCGCGGCCCGCGAGCAGCGACGGCAGCGCCACGTTCTCCTCCGCCGTCAGCTCGGCGACGAGCATGCCGGACTGGAACACGAAGCCGAACTCGGTGCGCCGCAGCTCGCTGCGCTTCTTCTCGCCGAGCTGGTCGATCCGCTGGCCGGCCAGGTGGATCTCACCGCTGTCGGCACGCAGGATGCCGGCCAGCACGTGCAGCAGCGAGGTCTTGCCGGAGCCGGACGGGCCCACGATGGCGACCGCGTCCCCGGCCATGATGTCGATGTCGACACCGGCCAGCGCGTACTGGCCGCCGTACCGCTTCACCAGACCGCGGCCCGACAACACCGGGCCGGAAGTCCACTGTGGATTGCTCATCCGGGGCTCTCCTCGTGACAGCTTCGAGTTCGTTGCGATGAGCTTCACGGATCGGCCCCGGTGTCCACTTCGGGCAGACGGCCAGTCCGGCCGCCCCCGGCATCGGCCGATCGGCCGATGCGGCTCGAACCACCTGGCCAAGGTGCGGGTGCCCCCGGATCCTCTACCGTTCTGCTGTGTCCGAAGACCCGTCTCGCAGCCAAGCCCTCTACGCGCGCGCCGTCGAACTGGTGCGCCGGCTCGGCATGCCCGTGGTCGTGCTGCTCTGCGCGCTGGTCTTCGACCTGCTGTTCCTGACGAACGCGGCCCTCGACTACTCCGGCCCGCGCGGCGTGGACTTCGAGCTGCTGCCCGGCATCTTCGCGATGGCGGCCTGCGCGCTGTGGGCCCGGCGGCGCGCGGCCGTCGCGGCGGCGGCCGGCTCGGTCGCGCTGGTGTTCTTCACCTTCTTCATCCATTACCTGCACGCGCCGGCGTACTCGAGCGTGCTGCCGTACCTGTCCATCACCGAGGTGGTGGCCGGGGTCGAGCTGGTCTACTACGCCGCCCGCCGCGCCCGCCCCGGCGTCGCGTTCGCCATGATCACCGCCCTTGTGGTGGGCGCGCTGACCTCGGTCTTCGGCCGCTCCCCGTACGGCCACCTGACCGACACGTCGCTGGTGCAGGCGATGCTGTTCGGCGTGGTGCTGCTGGGCACGGCCGTGCTCATCGGCACCGCCGGCCGGACCCGCACCGGGCCACGCGAACAACGGTTGCGCCGGATCCGGCGGCTCAACGAACTGGTCCGGGGCCAGTGGCCGATGATCGGCCTGCTCGCGTTCGCGCTGCTGGTCGAGTTCGCCTTCACCTACGGCAGCGGGGCCCGCGGCTTCCCGATCCTGCTCTGCTCGCTCGCGGCCGCGGTGATCGCCGTGCTCTCCCCGCGGCGTCCGGCCGCGGCGGTGCTCGGCGTGGCCGGCGTGCTGATGCTGTCCACCCTGGTCACCCCGTTCCTCCGGCTGGGCACGGACTACCAACTGCTGGGCGGGGTGGCGGCGGCCCAGGTCGTGGCCGGCCTCGGGGTGGTGATCAACCTGGTCCGGGCCGTCCCGCTGGCTCGGGCGTGGACCCGGATCGCGACGCTGTCCGCGGTGGTCGCGGTCGCGGCGGTGGTGAACTCGGTCCGCACCCATACCCCCCAGCTGCAGATGAGGCCCGAGGCGCTGTCGCCCTTGGCCATCATCGCGGTGCTGCTGCTGGGCATCGCCATCGCGATCGGCCTGTTCCTGCGCTCCCGCGACTCCGAGCGCAGCCAGGTGATGAAGTCCGCCGTCACCGATGCGCAGACGGCCGAGCGGATGGCGCTGGCGCGTGAGCTGCACGACGTGGTCGCCCACCACGTGACCGGCATCGTGGTGCAGGCGCAGGCCGCGCGGATGGTCGGGGAGAAGACCCCCCAGCTCGCGGTCGACGCGATGGGCCGGATCGAGGACGCCGGCGTCGAGGCGCTCGCGGCGATGCGGCGGCTGGTGCGCAGCATGCGCGGGGACGCCCCGTCCGGCTCGACCGAGTTCAGCGAGCAGGCCACCACCGACCTGGCCGCCGACCTGAAGCGACTGGTCGAGAGCGGCAGCCACGGCGTGCCCACGTCGCTGAGCCTCGACCTGCCGCCGGACCTGCCGCACGAGGTCGGCCGCTCGGCGCTGCGGCTGATCCAGGAGTCGCTGACGAACGTCGGCAAACACGCGGCCGGCGTCACGGAGGCGCTGGTGCGGGCCGAGGTCGTCGGCAAGGAGCTGCATATCCGGGTGATGGACGACGGCCGGGAGCAGGTGGACCGACCGGCCGGCGGGTCGGGCGGCTACGGTCTGGTCGGCATGCGCGAGCGCGTCGCCCTGTTGCACGGGCGGCTCACCACGGGGCGCGGGCCGGACGGCGGCTGGCGCGTGGAGGCGTGGCTGCCACTCGAGGCGAACGGGGATGAGGACGAGTGATCCGGGTACTGATCGCGGACGACCAGGAGATGGTGCGGATGGGCTTCCGCATGATCCTGGACGCCCAGGACGACATCGAGGTGGTGGCGGACGTCGCCGACGGGGTGTCGGCGGTGTCCCGGGCCCGCGAGCTGCGACCGGACGTCTGCCTGCTCGACATCCGCATGCCCGGCCTCGACGGCCTGGAGGTGACGCGCCAGCTCGCCGGCCCGGACGTCACCGACCCGCTGAAGGTCGTCGTTGTGACGACCTTCGACCTCGACGAGTACGTGCACACCGCGCTGCGCAACGGCGCGAGCGGCTTCCTGCTCAAGGACGCGGGCCCGGCGCTGCTGATCGAGGCGATCCGCGCGGCCGAGCGCGGCGACGCGCTGGTGTCGCCGCAGATCACCGTCCGGCTGCTGAAGCACTTCGACGGCGGGACCAGACGACGCGACATCGCGCCGCCGTCGGAACCGCTGACCGCGCGGGAGCTGGACGTGGTCAAGGCCGCGGCGCGGGGCCTGACCAACACCGAGATCGGCGCCGAGCTGTACCTGTCGCTCTCGACGGTGAAAACGCACCTGGCCTCGGTGCAGGGCAAGGTCGGCGCGCGCAACCGGGTCGAGATCGCCGCCTGGGCCTGGCGTAGCGGAGTGGCCGACTGAAGGCGTCGCGGGTGTTAATTCCGGCGGGAAGCGACGTAAACACTCACCGGCCTTGTTGCCGAGGGTGAGTGGGACGTCCGTACTATCTTCGCATGTCTAGCCGTTTCCTCGCCCCCGTCGTCCTGCCCGCCGACCCCGCCTGCTCCATGCTGCGTGACGCCGTTGTCGACGTCGACGACAGCGGCCGGATCACGCACGTGGGCCCGGAGTCCTCGGCGCCGGAGTTCACCGGCGAGGTGACCCGGCTGAGCGGAATCCTGCTGCCCGGCTTGGTGAACACCCACGCGCACAGCCCGATGACGCTGCTGCGCGGGATGGGCGGCGACCTGCCGCTGCTGCGCTGGCTGCGCGAGATCATCTGGCCGACCGAGGCGAAGCTGCGCCCGGAGAACGTGCGCACCGGCATGCTGCTGGGCTCGGTGGAGATGCTGCGCCACGGCGTCACCACCAGCGCGGAGATGTACTTCGAGAGCGAGCAGCTCGTCGACGCGGTGCTCACCACCGGCGGGCGCGTGCTCGTCGCGCCGGCGGTGATGGAGCTGCCGGGCATGGACTGGCGGGCCTCGCTGACGGCGATCGAGCGCTGGATCGACGCCGACGGCCTGCGTTTCGGCCCGGGCGAGCGGATCGAGCTCGGCTACGGCCCGCACTCGGCCTACATGCTGAGCCCCGAGGGGCTGCGCGCCACCGCGGAGTCGGCCGCCGCGCGCGGCGCGCTCGTGCAGATCCACGTGGCGGAGGCCGCGTCGGAGGACCTCGAGCAGCGCAAGGAGTACGGCTCCGTGCCGAAGCTGCTCGACTCGCTGGGCCTGCTGAACGGGCGGACGCTCGCCGCGCACGCCATCCACCTGTCCGACGAGGACATCGCCCTGTTCGCCGCCCGCGGCACCGGCATGGCGCACTGCCCCGGCTCGAACGCGAAGCTGGCGTCCGGCATCGCGCGGATCAAGGAGCTGCGCGACGCGGGTGTCGCCGTCGGCCTCGGCACGGACGGCCCGGCCTCCAACGACGACATCGACCTGTGGGAGGAGCTGCAGCTCACGGCGATGCTCGCCCGCCTGGCCACCGGCGACTCCACGGTGCTGACCTCCGCCGACGCCTTCCTGCTGGCCACCCGCGGCGGCGCGGACGCGCTGGGCCGCGACGACATCGGCGTGCTGGAGCCGGGCCGCTGGGCCGACCTGGTCCACGTCGACCTGGACGACCCGGCCTTCGCCGCCGGCCTCGACGTGCCCGACGAGCAGCTGCTGTCCAACCTGGTGTGGGCCGCGGGGTCGCGGCGGGTCCGCGACGTCTGGGTCGCGGGCGAGCAGGTGGTCGCCGACGCCGAGCCGACCCGCGTGGACCGCGCGAAGGTCCAGGCCGACGTCGCCGAGACCGCCGCGCGGCTGCGCGCCTGAGCCACGCCTCCCGCCTCGCGCGCCGTGCCCTGAAGGCCACCATGAGGGACCTACATGCCCTCAAGGTGGCCTTCAGGGCCGGCCACTGACGCGGAACAGGGATCAGCGGGGGCGGAGGACCAGCTCGGTGAGGTGCGCGTCCGGGCTGGCCGAAACGGCCGTCACCACGGCGGTCGCCACGGAATCCGGGCGGAGGTACTTCGCCGGGTCGTACTCGCCGCCCTCGTGCGCGACGACGCCCTGCTGCATCTCCGTGTCGGTGCGCCCGGGGTAGATCGAGGTGACGCGCAGGCCGTTCGGGCCCTCCTCCTCGCGCAGGGTGTCGGCGAAGGCGCGCGCGGCGAATTTGCTTGCGGCGTAAGGGCCCCAGCCCGCGCGGGCGCTGCGGCCGGCACCTGAGTTGATCACCACGACGTGGCCGCGGGCGGCGCGCAGCGCGGGCAGCAGCAGCCGCGTCAGCTCGGCCACCGCGACGACGTTGACCTCGAAGTTCGCCCGCCAGACGTCCGCGGGCGAGTCCGCGACCGCGCCCAGTTGCGCGGCGCCGGCGGAGTGGACGAGCACGTCCAGCCCGACGATCCGGCTCGTGGCCTCGGCCAGCGCGCCGGGGTCGGTGAGGTCGACGGGCCACGGCTGCGCGCCCGGCAGCTCGGCGGCCACCTTCGCGAGCGCCACCTCGTCGCGGCCGCCGAGCAGCAGCCGGTGGGTGGGCGCGAGCTGGTGGGCGACGGCCGCGCCGATGCCGCGGGAAGCGCCCGTGACCAGGGCGAGCGGAAGATCGGTCATACCGCCACGGTATGCGTCAGCAGGCGGCCGCCGCGCGGGGGTCGCGGTCGAAGCGGATCTGCGTGCGTCCGGCCGCGCCGGTGAAATTGTCGACAAAGCGACTGAACGTCAGCGGGGTGCGGGTCGAGGCGAGCACGTCCTGGACGTCCGGGCAGCGCAGCGCCGTTCGCGCGGCATCGATTTCGGCCGGGTCGAAGACGTGCGGCTGCCCGTCGGTGGCGACGTCGCCGCGGCCCGCGTCGGCGATCTCCCACGACGCGACCAGCCACTTCGAGTGCCCCGGCCGGCCGCCGGGGATCGAGACGGAGTGGGCGGCGAGATCGCTGGCGAGGCCGTAGCCGTCGTGGATGCGCACGTCGAGGGATACGAGGTTGCTGATCGCGCCCATGCTGTCCGCGGCCATGGTCACGTACGGGCGATCGGTCGGGAAGGCGTACCAGCGCTTCTCGTCGTAGCTGTACACGAGCACGGCCGGCGCGCGCGTGGCGTCGACGGTCCCCACCGCAGCGCGCATCACCGGCTGGCCGAGGAAGTCCGACGCGAGCACGGGGTGCGCGTTGCCGGTGTCCCAGGACCAGTACGCGCGCTCGTCGGTGACGCCGGTGGAGAGGTGCTCGTTCGCGTAAGGCACCCGCAGCCACCCCGCCGCGGCCACGGCCCAGACGGCGACGGCGGTCAGCAGCGCCGCCGTCTGCCGGGTGAGGGGGACCGCCATTACGGGCAGCAGCAAGGAAAAGAGGGCGGGCAGCAGCATGCGGCCGTGCATGAAGTCCCCGCCGACGCGGACGACGTACACGGTCAGCAGCACCGCCGCGAGCACGGGCGCGAGCGTGAGGATCCGAGACCTGCGTGTCAGTGCCGCCGCGACCGCGAGCAGGACCAGCGGCAGCCAGAGGTAGTACGGGGTGACCAGGTCGAGCAGGTAGTCGAAGCCGCGCGCCCAGTTGGCGTTGCCGGCTTCCTTGGCGAGCGCGGTGTTCGGGACGAGCAGGCCGTAGTAGCCCATCCGGAAGACCTCGTACGCGAGCGGCAGCACCAGCCCGGCGCCGAGCCAGGCCGCGCCCCGCCGCACTCCCGGCCGCCGCAGCAGCATCAGCGCGGCGAACGCGACGATGCTGAACAACGCCAGGTCCGGCCGCACCAGCGGGCCGAGCCCGAGCACCACCGCGGTCGCGACGGGCGCCTTGCCCCGCACCAGCAGCCACCAGGTCAGCCCGATCCACAGCAGCGCCAGCCCGGTTTCCAGGCCCGACGTGGCGAAGTCCCGGAACGGCGGCAGCGCGCAGACCACCAGTCCGCCGGCCGGCACCACGGTCGCGCCGCCGTACAGCCGGCGCGCGCCGTCCAGTCCGAAGAACAGCCCGCCGACCGCGCAGACCAGCCCGAGCACAACGGCCAGCCATTCCAGTGCGCCGCCGGTGATCCCGCCCGCCCCGGCGAGCAGCCATGTCCACAGTGGACTGGTGCTGGCCTCGACCCGCTCGCCGACGTTGAACACCGGCCCGTGGCCGGCCAGGATCTGCCGCACGGTCCGCAGCACCAGCAGCCCGTCGTCGCTCATCCAGCGTCGGCGCCACGCCAGCGCGGCGTACAGCGCGAGGGTGGCGACGATGGCGACCCAGACCCAGGTCGACGGACGGCGGTAGCGGGGAACGGACGGCTCCGCGGCGGACGTGTCGACCGTTGATGCCGCGGTCATCGGTTCCGCCGGCCCCCTCCTGCGCCCTGGTCCCGCCGCAGGTGGGCGGGGTGCGTCCAGGCTCAGTCTAAGGCGACGGCGTCGGTGGCGGCACCGCCGTTGACGACGGCGGGGGAGGCGGCGGAGGCGTGGACGACGACGGTGGCGGCGGGGCCGGGGGCTCCGGCGGGGCCAGGCCCAGGTCGACGTCCGGGTCCTCCCGGTGCTCGCCGCCCAGGGTGAACGCCGCGGTACAGCCGGTGGCCGGGTCGGCGTCGGAGTCCTTCGCCGGGTCGCCCGCGGCGCGGGTGGTCACCGTGAGGCCGTCCGGGAGCTGGCTGACGTCGAAGCAGACCTGGTACGTGCCGTCCTTGAGCTTGTCGAACAGGTAACTGCCGTCGTCGGCGCTCTTGCCGCTGGCCACCGTGCCGCCGGCGCCGTCCTTGAGGGTGACCGGAATGCCGCCGACGCCCGGCTCGCCGTCGTCCTGCAGGCCGTTGCGGTTCAGGTCGCGCCAGACGCGGTCGCCGATCTTGTCGATCAGCGGCAGCGGGGTGACGGTGATGGTGGCCGTGGCCTTCTGGTCGCCCAGCTTGCCGCCGGCCGACATGACACCCGAGACCGTGGCGGTGCTGACGTGGCCGTTGTCGTTCTCCGCGAGGTTCGGGTGGTCGCAGGCCAGCACCTTGGACGCGCCCGCGTCGAGGCCGAACGCCGGCGGCAGCCCGGTGCACCACGGGTCCTTCACCAGCAGGCCGGTGAGCGCCACGCTGCCGCTGTTCGCCACCGTGACGCGGTAGTGCGCGGTGGACCCGGCGGGCACGGTCGCGGACGGGCCCCACTCGCCGTTCGCCGGGTTCTGCACCTCTTCCTTCACGGTGTACGCCGCGAGCTGCACGTTCACGCAGTCCCACATCACCCAGTTGCGGTTCGTGGTGGCGAAGAAGGCGACCGACGCCGTGCCGTCCGGCGCCGCCGTGGCCGGGAAGTCCTGGCGCGCCAGCTTGTTGTCGGACGCGACGTCGTGCGTGACGTCCTGCGCCTTCTCCAGCACGGTGCGCCCGGCCGAGTCGCTGAAGCGCAGACCGGTCGACTGCTCGTTGCCGCGATCGGCCAGCGCGGTGGCGACGGTGCCGGTCCAGACGGACAGCGAATACAGCCCGCCCGGCGTGTACGGAACCTTCTGGCCGGCCGAGCTGACGCGTCCGTCCGGTGTCTGGATCTGCGCCTTCAGGTGCCCGTCGACCGCGAGCGTGCCGTCCGTGACGAGTTTCGGCAGTTTGTCCGGCGGGGTGCTGCGCGGCACCGGCGCGGCGGGCGTGAACAGGTAGTCCTGCGGCGCGCCGCCGGGCGCGGAAACCTGCTCCACGCTGGGGTTCGGCGCGATCCCGCCGCAGGCCGGGGACCCCGCGGCCGGCGCCGAGCCGGGGAGGAACACGACGAGCGCCCCGGCCAGCACCACCGTGCTGGCCGAAGCGCCCGCCGACCGTCCGATCACGACCTTTTGTGCCCGCCTCATCCCGCGAAGCTATTACCCGGCGCCGACCGCGGCCGACCCGCGGAGCTGGGCTTCACTCCAAAGAGTCAGCGCACGTCAAAGAGATCAGCGCACGCCGATCCGCCCGACGAGGCCGAAGCGGCCCTTCTTCCACACCGAGACGATCGCGGGCCGGGGCTGCGCGGTGCCGCCGTCGGGCCAGTGCGAAGCCGGGTTCGCCGAGCTGGCCGCGTTCTCACCCGGGTGCTGCACGGCGACGAGCACCAGGTGGTCGGTCACCACCGGGCCGCACGTCTCCGCGCCGACCGGCACGGACAGGAACTGCTTGACGTGCCCGCGTTCCGGGCCCTCGACGGGCACGGAGAACAGGCCGTCGTTCGCACCGAGGGTGTTGCCGTCGGTGGAGATCCACAGGTTGCCGTGACGGTCGAACGCGACGTTGTCCGGGCAGGAGATCGGGCTGACCTGGTCCTTCGGGAAGCCGCCGAAGTAGGTGTCGGCGGTCGCCGGGTCGCCGCAGACCAGCAGCAGCCGCCAGGAGAACCGCGTGGACGCCGCGTCCCCGCGCGCCTCCTCCCACTCCAGCACGTGGCCGTTTTTGTTGGCGTTGCGGGGATTCACCTCGTCGGCCGCTGCCTTGCCCGCCGCGCCGCGGTCGGTGTTGTTGGTCAGCGCGGCGTAGATCCGGCCGTTGACGGGGTTGGGCTCGATGTCCTCGGGCCGGTCCATCTTCGTCGCGCCCGCCTTGTCCGCGGCCTGCCGCGTGAAGACGTACACCTCCTCGGCCGTGAACCCGTCCACAAAGGACCTGTCGCCGGCGGCGAGCGGGATCCACTCGCCCGCGCCGTCGAACTCGTCGTCGTCGGGGAGCCGGCCGGTGCCGTCGATCTGGCCCGGGCTGTCGCCGGTGAACTTGGCGACGTAGAGCGTGCCGTCGTCCAGCAGCGCCGAGTTGTGCCGTCGGGCCAGCGCGCTCGAGCCCTTCTTGTACTTGCCCTTGGAGACGAACTTGTAGATGTACTCGAACCGCTCGTCGTCGCCGGAGTAGACGGCGACGCGGCCGTCGGCGGTGATCTTGACGTTCGCGGCCTCGTGTTTGAACCGGCCGAGCGCGGTGTGCTTGACCGGCGTCGAATGGGGGTCGTGCGGGTCGATCTCCACGACCCAGCCGAAGCGGTTGGGCTCGTTCGGCTCACGCGGGACGTCCCAGCGCCGGTCGAACCGCTCCCACTTGCGGGTGCTCTCGCCGGTGCCGATCAGGTAGCGCTTGAGCCGCGTGGCCTGTTCCGGGTCGGTCACCCGGTCCGCGTTGGCGAAGTACTGGTGGAAGTTCTCCTCGCCGGAAAGCACGGTGCCCCAAGGAGTCACGCCGCCGGAGCAGTTGTTCTGCGTGCCGCGCACCTTCCGCCCCGACGGGTCCGCCGACGTCTTCAGGTACTTCGACCCGGCCGCCGGGCCGCGGACCTCGAAGACGGTGTCGAGCGTGATGCGCCGGTTCAGCGGGCTCGGCGTGGTCCGCAGCGCGCCGCCGATCGGGTCGCGCTGCGTCTGGACGACGGACAGTCCGTGCGCCGCCCAGGCGATCTTCACCTGCTCCTCGGTCGGGTTCGCCGGGTCGTACTGGTCGGCCGGGAACAGGTGCACCTCGGTGGTGTACTCGTGGTTGACCACCAGCAGGTTCCGCAGCCCCAGCGGGTCCTGCGGGATCAGGCCGACGAAGTCGTTGTTGTAGCCGAACTGCTTCGCCTGCGCGGCCGCGGTCTGCCCGCGGTAGTCGAACTTCGGCGCGCCCGGCACGACGGCGTCGCCCCAGCGGATCACCACGTGCTGGTCGTAACCCTCGGGCACGCTCACCCGGTCCAGCTTGTTCGGCGGCACGGGCGTGAAGTCGGTGCCGGGCACCGGGCGTCCGCCTCGGGACGGCGACAGCGGGGTCGGAGCCGAGGGCGCGGCGGCGGCCGTCCCGGACAGCGCGGCGAACCCGCCGGCCGCGGCCGCCATCACCGCGCCCGCCTTGAACACCCCACGGCGCGAGACCACGTTCTTCACGACGTCGCCGAAGTACTCGTTGCCCGTGGGGTTCGGCGCCTCATGGGCACAGGCGTTGCCGCAGCGGTACTCGCAGGTGATGGGGGAACGGCCGCCGTCGTGCGCGGCGAAAAGGGGCAGCAGCCGCCCGGGCTCCAGGGACACAGGGCCTCCAGGTCAGTGTGGTGGGAACGAAGCGACCGTAAACGGCGAAACCCGACCAAACCGGACCAGAAGGTGAACAGAAGGTGTATTAACGGCAATCAGGACGAATACGAAGATCGCCCCCGGACGGACAGTCCAGGGGCGATCGCCGAGCGTCAGCGCCAGGTCAGAACTCCTCGTCGCCGACGAGCGCGGCCTCCTTCGGCACCACGTGCGGGTCGGCCTTCTTCTCCCGCAGCGAGAGCAGCACCGCGGCGATCACGCAGAGCACCGCCGCGACGACAAACGGGCCCTGCTCCCAGCCGAGCCAGTCGGCGATGTGCCCGACGAGCGTGGCCGCGACCGCGCCGCCGAACCAGCGGCAGAAGTTGTACCCCGCGCTGGCGACCGGGCGCGGCGCGTCGCTGATGGACATCGCGGTGCCGGTGAACAGCGTGTTCAGCAGGCCGGAGACCAGCCCGGACAGGATGATCCCGACCACGGCCACCGTCTTGTCCGGGATGGCCAGCACCAGCATCAGCACCGTGTAGCCGACCACGGCGAGCGCGGCCGCGTGCCGTTCGCCGAACCGCGCGGCGAGCTTCGGCGCCAGCGCCACGCCGGCGACCGCGACGCACAGGCCCCAGCCGCAGAAGATCAGCCCGATGGCGATCGCGCTCCAGCCCAGCACGAACGGCGACCAGGCCAGCACCGTGAAGAACGCCGCGGTGTACAGCGCCGACGCCAGCGAGGTCCGGAGCAGGCCCGGGTGCTTCAGCGCGCGGATCGGGTCGAGCAGCTTGATCGGCGGCCGCTTCTCGTGCGAGTCGCTCTTCAGGAAGATCGAGCACAGCACGAGCGCGCCGGCCATCAGCACGGCGGTGCCGACAAACGGGCCGCGCCACGAGATCGTGCCGAGCAGGGCGCCCAGCAGCGGGCCGACGGAGAGGCCGACGCCGAGCGCCGCCTCGTACAACAGGATCGCGCCGCCCTGGCCACCCGTCGCCGCGCCGACGATCACCGAGAGCGCGGTGGCGATGAAGAAAGCGTTGCCAAGGCCCCAAACCGCGCGCAGCCCGACGAGCTGCTCGATCGAGCCCGCGGCCGCGCACAGGGCGGTGGCCGCGACGATCAGCGTCAGGCCGACCAGCACGGTGCGCTTGGCGCCGAAGCGCGCGGACATCGAGCCGGTGAACAGCATCGCGATCACCTGCACGCCCAGATACGACGTGAACAGCAGCGTGACCTGGGACGGCGTCGCGTCCAGCCCCTTGGCGATGGACAGCAGGATGGGGTCGACCAGACCGATGCCCATGAACGCGATGACCGCGGCGAACGCGGTGATCCACACCTGCTTGGGCTGGCCCTTGACCGCGTCCAGCAGGCTCGAGTGGTGCTCAGCGCTCATCGCGGATCAGTTCCTCCTTCGGGTTTTCACGGTGGAAGTCGCGGATCAGCTTCGTGAGGGCGGGGAGGGCGGCTTCGATCGCGGCGCGGTCCGCGTCGTCCAGGCCGAGCAGGCGCTCACGCAACTGCTCCTCACGAGCGGCGACCAGCTCGGCGTAGAACCGCCGGCCCTCGTCGGTGGCCTCCGCGAGCACGGCCCGCCCGTCGTCCGGGTCCGGACGGCGGCTCACCATGCCGAGCCGCTCGAGCCGTCCGACGACGTCGGTCATCGACGGCATCCGCACGCCTTCGAGCCGCGCCAGGCGGCTCATCCGGCTGGGCCCGCCGCCGACCAGCTCGGCCAGCACCGAACCCTGTGTCAGGGTCAGCACCTGCGGCGTCTCGCGGCGGACCAGGTAGTACAGCCGGAAGACGACCGGGCGGAGCCGTCGCGCGAGGTCGACGATCGGGGAAGTCACTTAGCTATGCTAACAAATTTAGTTAGGGTGGCGAAGTAATTCCACTCACAGGCTAGGCTGCCGCCCATGGACGCGGTGATCTTCGACCTCGACGGCGTGCTGGTGGACTCCGAGCGGACCTGGGACGAGGTGCGCCGCGCGGTCGTCGCCGAGCACGGCGGCACCTGGCTTCCCGAGGCGACGCGGGCGCAGCAGGGCATGAGCACGCCGGAGTGGGCTTCGTACCTGGTGGACTCGCTCGGCGCGCGGCTGACGCCGGAAGAGATCGCTCGCGTGGTGGTCGAGGAGATGGCCAAGCGGTACGCCTCAGGCCCGCCGGTCATCAACGGCGCGGCGGACGCCGTCCGCGCGGTCGCCGCACGCCGGCCGGTCGCGATCGCCAGCTCGTCGCCGCCCGTGCTGATCCGCGCCTTCGTGGACGCGTGCGACCTGGCGGAGCTGGTCCCGGTCGCGGTGTCGAGCGAAGAAGTCGGCGCTGGAAAACCCGCGCCAGATGTCTATTTGCGCGCCGCGTCGCTGCTGGGCGTCGCCCCGGAAACCTGCGCCGCCGTGGAGGACACGACAAACGGCCTGCGTTCCGCCCTCGCGGCGGGCATGGCCGTGTACGCGGTGCCGAACCCGCACTTCCCGCCGGACCCGGCGGTGCTCGCGAAAGCGACCGCGGTGGTCACCGACATCCGGGACCTACCTGCCACCCTCGGCGGCTGAACGCAAAGCAGCAAAGCCCTGAAGGCCACCATGAGGGACGTATATGCCCTCATGGTGGCCTTCAGGGACCAAAAGCAGCGGAGCGTCAGCGCTCCAGCTCACCGCTGATGAACTTGTCCACGGCGTCGCGGGCGGTGGAGTCGTCGTACTGCTCCGGCGGCGACTTCATGAAGTACGAGGAAGCCGACAGGATCGGGCCGCCGATGCCGCGGTCCAGCGCGATCTTCGCGGCGCGCACGGCGTCGATGATGATGCCCGCGGAGTTCGGCGAGTCCCAGACCTCGAGCTTGTACTCCAGGTTCAGCGGGACGTCACCGAAGGCGCGGCCCTCGAGGCGGACGTAGGCCCACTTGCGGTCGTCGAGCCACTGCACGTAGTCCGACGGTCCGATGTGGACATTGCCCTTGCCGAGCTCGCGGTCGATCTGCGACGTGACGGACTGGGTCTTCGAGATCTTCTTCGACTCGAGCCGCTCCAGCTCCTTCATGTTCAGGAAGTCCATGTTCCCGCCCACGTTGAGCTGCATCGTGCGGTCGAGCTGCACGCCGCGGTCCTCGAACAGCTTCGCCAGCACGCGGTGCGTGATGGTGGCGCCGACCTGGGACTTGATGTCGTCGCCGACGATCGGGACGCCCGCGTCGGTGAACTTCTTCGCCCACTCCGGGTCCGAAGCGATGAAGACCGGCAGCGCGTTCACGAACGCCACACCGGCGTCGATCGCGGCCTGCGCGTAGAACTTGTCGGCCTCTTCGGAGCCGACGGGCAGGTAAGAGACGAGCACGTCGACGCGCGCCTCGCGCAGCGCCGCGACGAAGTCGACCGGCGTCTCGTCGGACTCCTCGATCGTCTCGCGGTAGAAGCGGCCGAGGCCGTCGTAGGTGTGCCCGCGCTGCACCGTGACGCCCAGCGGCGGCACGTCGGCGATCTTGATCGTGTTGTTCTCGCTGGCGAAGATGGCCTCCGAGAGGTCGCGGCCGACCTTCTTCGCGTCCACGTCGAACGCGGCGACGAACTCGATGTCACGCACGTGGTACTCGCCGAACTGGACGTGCATCAAACCGGGCACGCGCGTGCCGGGATCCGCTTCGCGGTAGTACTGAACACCCTGGACCAGCGACGAGGCGCAGTTGCCGACGCCCACGATGGCCACCCGAACGCGGCGGTTCTCGCCCATGCCGGTTTCTCCTTAATCCGTTCCTTCAATGCAGGTCTGCCGCCACGCTGCGGCCCGATCGGCGCGCCCTACTCCTGCGGGTCACGCTGCTCGGCTTGTTCGTGCGCGATCAGCTCGTTGAGCCAGCGCACCTCCCGCTCGCTGGTCTCCAGCCCCAGCCGGTGCAGCTCGCGGGTGTAGCGGTCGATCTTCTCCTCGGCTCGGCCCAGCGCGTCGCGCAAACCCTCACGACGCTCCTCCACGCGGCGGCGCCGGCCCTCCAGGATGCGCATCCTGACGTCAGCCGGTGTCCGCGAGAAGAACGCGAGGTGGACGCCGAACCCCTCGTCGTCCCAGGTCGTCGGACCCGCGTCGCCGAGCAGCTCCGCGAACCGCTCCTTGCCCTCGGCGGTGAGCTTGTAGACGCGGCGGCCGCGCCGGGACCAGGCCCGGTCGTCCGCCTCGTCCAGCTCCTCGACGAGGTAGCCGGCCCGCAGCAACCGACGCAGGGTCGGGTACAGCGAGCCGTACGAGAACGTCCGGAGTGTCCCGAGCGTCTCGTGCAAACGCTTGCGCAGCACGTACCCGTGCATGGGCGCCTCGTGCAGCAACCCGAGGATCGCGAGCTCGAGCACTCCGCACCCCCTCACGGGAACAAACCACGACCGCCGACGTTGGCCTCAACGTCGATCGGCTCGGTAAACCTACTGGGCAACTATATCGCGCCGATACATCGAAGTGGCGGAACTAACCCCCGTTCGAGGTCAGAGCGGGGCGAAATTCATCAGACAGTTATGGAATCACCGGCGTGTCCGACCGATCGCCGACGGTGGCCTCGTGCAGGGGGCACCACGCACACAGCAAGAGCCCGTACTCTGTCCTTCGTGCGAAACCAGCGGCAGGTCGTGGACTACGCCTTACAGCGCAGAGCGCTGCTGGCCGGCGTCCGCTCCGGGCGCGTCGGCGACCATGAGGTGTGCGACGCGACCCCGTACCTGCTCCGCGCGGCGAAGTTCCACGGCAGGCCGGAAGAGCGGGCCTGCCCGATGTGCCGCCGGACGCCGCTGACCCTGGTGTCCTGGGTCTACGGCGACGAGCTCAAGCACGTCTCGGGATCGGCGAGGACACCCGACGAGCTGACCCGCATGGCGGGGATGTTCGGCGAGTTCACCGTCTACGACGTGGAAGTGTGCCGGACGTGCCACTGGAATCACCTGGTCCTGTCCTACGTCCTCGGCACGGCTGAGCCCCAGCCCACCCGGCCGCGAAGGACCGCGGGCCAGTGACGAGTACCACAACCGCTGCAGAGCGCAGGGCGGCGTGTCCCCGGACGCCGGCCTGGGAGGCCCATTCGTGACCGACGATCGCAACCGCTCCTGGCCCGGCCAGGAGCCAGATGCACCTCGCCGTGCCCAATGGCCGGGCGAAGACCCCGGTCCCGCCTGGCCGGGCGAGGACGCCCCCCGTCGTCCCCGGGCCCCCCAGAACCCGCCCCGCGGCAACGGCGCTCCCCGCCGTCCGGCCGCGAACGGCGGCGGTCCCGACTGGCCGAACGGCGACGAACCGCAGTGGCCCGGGTCCGACGAGGCCCCGCGCCGCCAGCCGCCGCAGCGTCCCCCGGCCCCGCCGGACGGGCGGACCCAGTCCGGCATGCCCGCGCGCCGCCAGCCGCCGCCACCCCCTGGCAACCGCCCGCCGGGCCCGAACGGCCAGACGCAGGGCTTCCGCCAGGCGCCACCGCCGGGTCAGGGCCCCGGCGGCCCGGGTGGTCAGGGCCCCGGCGGCCCGTCCGGCCCGCACCGCCGTCCGCCGCAGGGGGGACGGCCCGCGCCGCTGCCGCCCCCACCGGCCTACCAGGACCCGGCCTACCCGGACCGCGAGCCGCAGCTGATCACGCACGCGGTGCACGACGGCACCAACGACGCCTTCGGCTACGACCCGTACGACGATCGCTATGACGACCGGTACGACGAAGACCACCAGTACGCGCAGTACGCCGACGACGAGGACTTCGAGGACGAGCCGGAGCTCGACGAGGACGGCAACCCGATCAAGCCGCCGCTGACGCCGAAGCAGCGCAAGAAACGCCGCTGGAAGATCATCCGGCGCGTCCTCTACGCCATGTTCGGCCTGTTCGTGGTGGTTCCGGCGATCGCGTTCGTCATCACGTACTTCTCGGTGAAGGTTCCTTCCCCGCAGGACGTCAAGGCGTTGCAGAGCCAGCCGATCACCTTCCTGTACGCCAACAACACGGTGATGGGCCGCAACATCCCCGAGGGCGGCGACCGCGAGCTGCTGCAGCCGAACCAGGTGCCGGACGTGGTGAAGCACGCTGTGTACTCGGCGGAGGACGCCACCTTCGAGACCAACTCCGGGTTCAACGTCATGGCCATCGCGCGGTCGGCGTTCAACCAGGTCACCGGCGGCACCGGCGGTGGCTCGACGATCTCGCAGCAGTACATCAAGCAGGCCACGGCGAACGACGCGCCCACGCTGACCCGTAAGTGGACCGAGCTGGCGAAGTCGTTCAAGCTCAACAACACGACGTCCAAGTCGGACATCATCACCGGCTACCTCAACATCGTCTACTTCGGACGCGGCGCGAACGGCATCGCCGCGGCGTCGAAGGCGTACTACGGCAAGGACGTCGCCCAGCTCAACCCGTCGGAGGCCGCGCTGCTCGCGGGCCTGATCCAGGGGCCGAGCAAGTCGGAGGACCAGACCTACGCCAAGAAGCGCTGGACCTATGTGCTCGACCAGATGGTGCAGAACCACTGGCTCTCGCAGGCCGACCGCGCCGCCGCGACCTTCCCGACGCTGATCCCGAAGGGCTCGCAGAAGGAGAAGGACAACGCCACGCTGGACTACCACATCCAGCAGCGGATCCTGGCCGAGCTGGCGGCCAAGGGCTACGACGAGGACAAGCTGTACGCCTCGGGCGCGAAGATCTACACCACGATCGACCCGGCCGCGCAGAACCTGGCGGCCCAGTCCGTGCAGGACAACATGAAGGGCCAGACCGACCCGGACTTGCTGGGAGCGCTGGTCGCCGTCGACCCGAGAACGGGCGGGGTGATCGCCTACTACGGCGGCCCGTCCACGGTGAAGGACAGCAACGGCAAGGACCAGGTGGCCACGGACTGGGCGAACACGCCACAGAACCCGGGTTCGTCGATGAAGCCCTACGACCTCACCGCGTTCCTCAAGATGGGCAAGGGCCTCGGCGAGGTGTTCGACGGGACCAACTACCGGACGCTCGGCGGCCGCGTCGTCCGCAACGCGGGTGAGAGTTCCAGCTGCGGCCCGCAGTGCACGGTCAAGAAGGCCATGGAGGTCTCGGCCAACACCGTGTTCTACGACATGGTGCTGAACGTGACCCACCCGGCGCCGGTCGCGGCGGCCGCGAAGGAGGCCGGCGTCCAGGCGGCCCCGAACGGCAAGGCCCGGCTGGGCATCAACGACGCCAACATCGCGCTCGGCGGTGGTGAGACGGCTCTGACCCCGGAGGACCAGGCCGCGGGCTACTCGAGCTTCGCCTCCGGCGGCGTCCGGCACCAGCAGCACTTCGTCGCGAAGCTGACGAACGCCCAGGACGAGGTGGAGTTCGACGAGACCACCGACCAGGGCAAGCCGGCGTTCGACTCCGACGCGCAGAAGAGCCAGCAGATCGCGGGCAACGTCACCGACGCGCTCGGCCCCGTGATCAAGGAGTCGAACCTGAAGTGCCCGACGGGGCACGAGTGCGCCGGCAAGACCGGTACGCAGCAGTTCGACCCGACCGGGAAGAACGTGCCGAAGTCGTACAACGAGCGCAACGCCCAGACCTGGATGGTGGGCTACACACCGTCCATCTCGGTCGCGGTGTGGGTCGGCGGTGACGGCAACAAGCCGTTGCACGACAAGAACGACAAGCCGATCTTCGGTAAGACGATCGCCGGTCCGACGTGGCAGGACTTCATGACGGACTACCTCAAGGACAAGCCGGCGGAGAAGTTCGACAAGGTCCAGCCGATCGGCAAGGACGCGGACACGGTGGTCCCGTCGACCACGCAGAGCAGCCGGGTGGCGACGACCACCGACTCCCCGCCGCCGAGCGAACCCTCGACGTCCACCTCGGCGCCCTCGACGTCCGCGACCAAGAGCGAGACCACGTCCCCGACCCGTCCGACGTGGTTCGGCGGTGGTGGCAATCCCGTCCCGCCGGGCGGCGGCGGCAACGGACTCGGGGCCGGTGGCAAGCCACCGAGAGGCCCGACCGGGTAGCGCCCGGGCTTTGACCTGCGAAGGCTCCCCCTCTTCTCGTTGGAGGGGGAGCCTTCGCACGTCCGGGGCCGGTGACGCCGCAGTGTGTGCGATCGGGCACACATCGGAAGAGTCGCGCGGGTGAGTGAACCTGCCCCCATCGACGCGCGTCCTCTCCAGGAGAGGGGCACTGCGCCCGCAGCACGCCCGAATCCTGACGGAGGATCCGCACGTGAACGACGACCGCACCCGATCGTGGCCCGACCGGGATCCGGACCCGCGGCGTCAGCCCCCCGCCGGAGGCCAGGGAACGCCGCCCTGGGCCCGTAATCCGGGCGGGCACCCCCAGAACCCGCCGCCGCGGAACCCGGGCCCCCGGCCGCCGCGGGCGCAGCCGAACCGGCCCGAAGCGCAGCCGAACCGGCCCGGCACCCCGCCGCCCGGCTTCCGGCAGCCGCCGCCGGGCGGCCGCCGTCCCGGGCCGCCGCCGCAGGGGCCGCGCCGCGAGCCCGAGCTGATGACCCACCACGTGCACAACGGCACGGTGGACTACAACCGGGACTACAACGGCGCGGCGGACTACGACCCGCTGGACCCCGACGACGTCTACCCCGAAGAGCCGGAACTCGACGCCAAGGGCAGACCGGTCCTCACGCCCGCGCAGCGCAAGAAGCGCCGCTGGAAGATCATCCGGCGCTCGCTGTACGCGTTTGTCGGCCTGTTCATCGTGATCCCGGCGATCGCGTTCGTGATCACCTACTTCGCCGTCGACGTGCCATCGCCGCAAAGCGTTGCCCAGACGCAGAACCAGGCCGTGACCTACCTCTACGCCGACGGCAGCGCGATGGGCAAGGACGTGCCCTCCGGCGGCAACCGGCAGATCCTTACCCCGCAACAGATCCCGGACGTCGTGAAGCACGCGGTGATCGCGACGGAGGACTCGTCGTTCGAGACCAACTCCGGCTTCGACGTCACGGGCATCCTGCGCGCGGTCTACAACCAGGTGACCGCCGGCACCGGTGGTGGCTCCACGATCTCGCAGCAGTACATCAAGAAGGCCACGGACAACGACGCGCCCACGCTCACCCGCAAGTGGACCGAGCTGGCCAAGTCCTTCAAGATGAACCAGACGTACGAAAAACAGGACATCATCACCGCGTACCTGAACATCATCTACTTCGGACGCGGGGCGTACGGGATCGGCGCGGCGTCTCAGGCCTTCTTCCACAAGGACGTCAGCCAGCTCGACTACTCCCAGGCGGCGCTGCTCGCGGGCCTGATCCAGCAGCCCGGCCGAGCGGATAACCCGAAGGTGGCCACCGCCCGCTGGAACACGGCGCTCGACCGCATGCTGGAGAACCACTACATCACCCAGGCGCAGCGCTCGAGCGCGCAGTTCCCGACGCCGATCCCGCTGGCGGACTCGAAGGGCGACTCCGGCGCGCCGTACCAGTTCATCTCCGACCAGGTGAAGGACGAGATGGCCCAGCACGGGATCCCGCCCGAGAAGTACTACTCCGGCGGCTACACCGTGCAGACCACGATCGACAAGAAGGCGCAGGACGCGGCCCAGCAGGCGGCGACCGACGCGTTGAAGGACCAGGTGGACGACCGCCTGCTCGACGCGCTGGTGGCGATCGACCCGAAGACCGGCGGCGTGCTGGCCTACTACGGCGGCCCGGTGACCATCGACGTGAACGGCCAGAAGCAGGCCGCGCGAGACTGGGCGGACACCCCGCAGAACCCGGGCTCGTCGATGAAGGCGTACGACCTCACCGCGTTCCTCAAGATGGGCAGGGGAATCAACTCGACGTTCGACGGGACGAACAACCGGGTGTTCGACGGCCGCAAGGTCCGCAACGCCGGCCCGAGCAGCAGCTGTTCGGACCACTGCACGGTCTCCGAGGCGATGATGCGCTCGGCGAACACGGTGTTCTACGACATGGTCCTGAACGTCACCCACCAGGTCCCGGTGCAGCAAGCCGCGCAGGAGGCCGGCGTCCGCCTCACCAGTGACGGCGGCAAGTCCGAGATCTCCACCAAGGACAACAACATCTCCCTCGGCGGTGGCGACACCCGGATCACCCCGGCCGACATGGCGGCGGGCTACTCGACGTTCGCGGCGAACGGCGTCCAGCGCGACCGGCACTTCGTGCTCAAGGTGACGAACGCGCAGAACGAGATCGCCTACGAAGCCGCTCCGAGCGCGGGCAAGCCGGCGTTCGCGAGCAACGATGCGGGTCTGAGCAAGCAGATCGCGGGCAACGTGACCAAGGCGTTGAAGCCGGTGATCGACTTCTCGCACCTGAAGTGCCCGTCGGGCCACGAGTGCGCCGGCAAGACCGGCACGCAGCAGCACACGAAGCGCGCGAGCGAGCCGGCCTGGTCCGCCGACGCGAACGCGCAGACCTGGATGGTCGGCTACACCCCGTCGGTCTCGGTGGCGGCCTGGGTCGGCGCGGACGGCGACCAGAACCTGCACGGCAAGGGCAACTCGCCGATCTTCGGCTCCACGATCGCGGGCCCGATGTGGCAGAAGTTCATGAACACCTACCTCGCGGGCAAACCGAGCGAGAAGTTCGACGACGTGCCCCTCATCGGAGACGCCGCGCCGCCGTCCGAGGGCGCGTCCGACACCGCCACCCCGCCGCCGGACGAGGGCGACGGGAACGGACCGACCGGCAACCCGGACAGCCCGGACAACCACTCCACGGGTGACCCGAACGAGAGCAACAACCCGTCCCAGCCCGCGCACACCCCGAAGCCCCCGAAACACAGCCAGACCAACGGCCCGCCCGACACGGGAGGACCGCCTGACCCCGGCAACGAATAGGCAGAAAGGCGCCCCCACCGGAATTTCCGGTGGGGGCGCCTTTCTGCGAGGAAGCCGTGGTCCCGGCGCTGGGGGTGGGTCACCAGGACCACGGCCGGTACTGGGTCAGCCGTCGGACAGGCTGATCACGCGGGCCTCCGCGGCCGAGCGGTGCGCGGCCTCGATCACGCGCAGGGTCGCGACGGCGCTCGCCGGGTCGACCGGGAAGGCCGCCTCGCCGCGCAGGGCGTCTCGGACCTGGGCGTAGAAATCCTGGTAGCGGCCGACCTCGGTGGGCACGGTTTCGGTGCCGTCGTCGACGCCGAGCGTGCCCGCGTCGGCGGCCGGTTCGACGCCCCAGCCCTCGTCGCCGGGGCGGAGGCCGGCCTTGATCTGGGGCTCCTGCACGTCGAGGCCGTACTTGGTGAACGTCGCGTGGTCGCCCAGCAGGCGGAAGCGCGGGTTGCGCGTCGCGGCGAGCGCGGAGGCCCACAGGTGCGAGCGGACGCCGTTGGTGTGGTGCAGCGCGACGAACACGTCGTCGTCCACGGCCACGCCGGGGCGGCGGCGGTCGGCCTCCGCGTACACCTCGGCGACCGGCCCGAACAGCTGCACCGCCTGGTCGACGATGTGCGCGCCCAGGTCGTAGAGCAGGCCACCGGCTTCGGCGGGGTCGCCGAACTCGCGCCAGTTGTCCTTGACCTTCGGCACCCAGCGGTCGTAACGCGACTCGAAGCGGAAGACGTCGCCGAGGCGGCCGGACTCGATCACCTTGCGCACGGTCAGGAAGTCCGAGTCCCAGCGGCGGTTCTGGAACACCGTCAGCCCGACGCCCTTGGCCTTCGCCGCGGCGACGACCTGCGACGCCTCGGCGGCGGTCGGCGCGAACGGCTTGTCCACCACCACGGGCAGGCCCAGCTCGATCGCGCGCAGGGCGAGCGGCACGTGCGTCCGGTTCGGGGTGCTGACCACCACCAGGTCCAGCTCACCCGCGCGGGCGAAAAACTCGTCCGGGCCGGGAATCACCTCGGCCCGCGGGTACTCGGCCTGGGCCTGCGCGGCCCGTTCCGGGTTCGAGGTGACGATCGCCGCCGGCGCCAAACCCGGGGTCGCCGCCACGAGCGGCGCGTGGAAGACGCGGCCGCCGATGCCGTAGCCGAGGATCCCCACTCGTAAGTCATCAGCCATGCCGCCTATTAAACAACACTGTTGCGAAACTAGCCACCTCTGCGAAGATCACCGCATGACGGAAACCGGGGTCAACCTGCGCGGGCTGCGCCAGCTCAACAGAACGTTGCTGCTCGGCCACATTCTGCGCTCCGGCGGCCTCAGCCGGGTGGAACTCGCCGAACGCAGTGGGCTGACTCAGCAGGCCGTGTCGAAAATCGTCGCCGACCTGCTCGAGACGGAGCTGCTGGACGTCGAGCGCCAGCCGTCCACGCGCGTCGGCAAGCCGCGCACGCTGCTGCGCATCCGGCCGTCGGCGCGGTGCGCCCTCGGCGCCCAGCTGGACCGCGACGAGTTCCGCATGCTGCGCACCGACCTGGCCGGTGGCGTCGAGGACGTCGTGGAGGGCCCGCTGCCCGTCGGCTTCACCCCCGAGCAGGCCGTCACCGCGCTCGCCGGCGCGGCGCGCGAGCTGCTCGCCGACGTCGACCCGGCGCGGGTGCTGGGCCTCGGCGTCGGCGCGGTTGGCCCCCTCGACCACCTCGAGGGCCGCGTCCGCGACGCGACGAACATGCCCGGCTGGCACGACGTTCCCCTGCGTGACCTGCTGGCCGAGCGCACCGGCCTGCCCGTGACGCTCGACAAGAACACCAATTCCGCGGCCTTCGCCCACGCCTGGCCGGAAAACGCTCCGAGCACCACGGCCGTGGTGCTCGTGGGCACCGGCATCGGCGTCGGGCTGCTGGTCGACGGGCGCGTCTACCGCGGGCCGCGCACGAACGCCGGTGAGTTCGGCCACACCACGATTTCCTACGAAGGCCCGCGCTGCGCGTGCGGCCGGCGCGGCTGCGTCGAGGTCATGCACAACTCGGCGGCCACCACGGAGGAGGCCGCGCGGCTGCTCGGCATCGGGCTCGCCGACCTGGTCCAGGTGCTCGACCTGGAGCGCATCGTGCTGTTCGGCCGCGCCGTGCGCGCCGCCCCGGAGGTCTACCGCGACACCGTCGCCGGTGAGCTGCGCGAACTGCTGCCGGTGCCGCACTGGCAGCGGATCGACGTCGAGCTGAGCACCTTGAGCGAGGACGCCGTGGCCCTGGGTGGGGCATTCGAGGTGCTTGCCGGGTTCTACGAAACGCCGAAATGACAGGCTGCTGACCTGCATACCGATAACATCCGCGGCGTGCCCGACCAAGCCACCGACGAAGAGCCGGACGCGGCTCCCCGCACGCTGACCCCAGCCGAGCGGATAGTGCCCAGCTGGACCGACCCGCTGGCGGCCGCGGCGACGAGACCCCTGGGCGGCCCGCTCGGCGAGCACGCCGCGGTCGGCAGGCACTGGTTCTGGTCACCACAGCGCGTCGGCCTCGCGGTCGCGATGCTGGCGCTGGTGATCTGCTGGTTCGGCAAGGCCTCGTGCATCCAGCAGTACACCGACTCCAGCGGCGCCAACCAGCTCGACTGGCGGGCCGGGCGCCCGTTCGTCGCGATGTGCTACTCCGACATCGTCCCGCTCTACAGCTCCGAGCGGCTGAACGACCCGCACACGTTCCCGTACGTCTCCTCGTGGAAAGAGGACACGCAGACGGCGGAGAACCAGACCCGGTACATGGAGTACCCGGTGGTCAGCGGGCTCTTCCAATGGGTCAACGCGAAGCTGGCGGCGGGCTGGCTCTCGGTCGCCGACTCCGGCTGGCTGCCGGGCGCGCTGCCGGTGGCGATCTACTTCAACATCTCCGCGTTCTGGCTCGCGCTCGCCTGGCTGGTCACGGTGTGGGCGACGGGCCGCACGATGAAACGCCGGCCGTGGGACGCGTTGCTGGTGGCGGCCTCACCGCTGGTGTTCGTGCACGCGTTCACGAACTTCGACGCCATCGCCACGGCCTTCACCGCCGCCGGCCTGCTCGCCTGGTCGCGCAGACGCCCGGAGGTGGCCGGCGTGCTGCTCGGCCTCGGCGCGGCCACGAAGCTGTACCCGCTGCTGTTGCTCGGGGTCCTCTTCGTGCTCTGCCTACGCGCGGGGAAGCTGCGCGCGTGGGGTAAAACGGCGCTGTTCACCGTGCTCGCCTGGCTGGTCGTGAACGTCCCGTTCATCCTCGTCGCGACCCGCGGCTGGTGGGAGTTCTTCCGGCTCAACACGCTGCGGCCGATGGACCCGGACTCGCTCTACAACGCCTTCTCCTACGCCACCGGCTGGACCGGCTTCGACGGCTTGCTCCAAAAAGGACAGACGCCGGTGTGGCTCGACGCCGTGGTCGCGGCGCTGTTCCTGGCCTGCTGCGCGGGAATCGCGTACATCGGCCTGACCGCCCCGCGGCGGCCGCGGCTCGGGCAGCTCGCGTTCCTCGTGGTGGCGGCGTTCCTGCTGACGAACAAGGTGTGGAGCCCGCAGTACTCGCTGTGGCTGGTGCCGCTGGCGGTGCTCGCGATCCCGCGCTGGCGCCTGCTGCTCGGCTGGATGGTGATCGACGCGCTGGTCTGGGCGCCGCGGATGTTCTACTACCTCGGCACCGACCACAAGGGACTGCCGGAGGGCTGGTTCCTGGGCACGGTGGTCGTGCGCGACCTCGCCGTCATCGGCCTGTGCGTGCTGGTGATCCGCGAGGTCTACCGCCCCCGCACCGACCTCGTCCGCCTCTCCGGCGACGACGACCCGGCCGGCGGCGTCCTGGAACGCACCCGCGACCGCGTACGGCTGCCGGGGTTCCGCAGCCCCTCACGCGCCGCGCACGCCGCACCCCCGCGAACCTGAAAGGCCGTTAAGGCCTCCTTACCCGCGTCCCACGCGGGTAAGGAGGCCTTAACGGCCTTTGCCTCAGCTGGCGTGTTTGCGCAGGTAGGCGATGTCCGCGGCCTGCCCGTCGCCCGGGGTCTCGACCACCACGGGGGCGCCGGCCTGGCGCGCGACCTCCGCGAGCAGCTCGGGTTCGATCGTGCCGTCGCCGTCGACCACGTTGGCGTGACGGTCGCGGTTGGAGCCGAACTCGTCGCGGGAGTTGTTGAGGTGCACCAGGTCGATGCGGCCGGTGATGGCCTTGACCTTCTCGACGGCGTCGGCCAGGTCCCAGCCCGCGGCGTAGGCGTGGCAGGTGTCGAAGCAGAAGCCCGCGCCGAACTCGCCGACCTGGTCCCAGAGCCGCGCGATCACGTCGAGCTCGCGGGTCATCGCGTTGTCGCCGCCCGCGGTGTTCTCGATCAGGATCGGCACGGCGAAGCCGCCCTTTTCGGCCTCGCGCTCGAACAGCTTGCGCCAGTTGGCCAAACCCGCCTCGACGTCGTCCCCGGCGGTGACGTGACCGCCGTGCACGATGAGCCCCTTCGCGCCGATCTCGGCCGCGCCGGAAGCGTGCTGCGTGACGTTCTTACGGGATGGGATGCGAATGCGGTTGTTCAGCGACGCGACGTTGATCAGATAGGGCGCGTGGATGAACACCTCGACGGGCGCCGCCTTGATCGCCTCGCCGTGCGGATGCGGCTTCGGCGCCTTCCATCCTTGCGGGTCAGAGAGGAAAAACTGGACGACCTCGGCTTCTCGCTCGGCGACGGCGGTGAGCGGATCGTCGTCACGGACATGGGCGCCAATCTTCATGCGAGCACGCTACCCCCGAGTGAATCCTCACCTGACGCCCCAGTTCGTCACGCTCGTGGAGTAGCGTGAGCGCGTTCCGTGATCCAGCTCGGGCCGACGGAGGGCTTGTATGGGGAAGAACGCCGCCCGGATCACCGCGTTGGGGATCGCCGCCGCGGTACCGGTCCTGTCCGCCGCGATCGCACTGCCGGGGACGGCAGCCGCGGACACCAGCCCCACGGTCGGCGGCGACTGCCCGGCCACCCTGCAGAACGGCAAGCCCGGCCAGGGCCTGACCGTCGATGCGGGCGCCCCGCTCAACGCGCCGAACCGGCTCACCGTCGGCCTCGACTCGAAGTCGAAGCAGGCCGACGGCCAGAACAACCTGCTGAACCTGCCGGTCGGTGACACCGTCCGCGCGCTGGGCGTCGGCGAGGTCCCGGTCGTGGGCGACGCGGCGAGCAACACCGTCTGCCCGCTGGTGCAGGGCGCGGCCAACGGCGTCGGCAACACCACGCAGGGGCTGCTCGGCAATGTCCAGGGCACGCCCCCCGGTGGCACCCCGCCGGGCACACCCCCGGGTGGTTCACCCCCCGGCACGCCGCCGGGCGGTTCACCGGGCAACCCGAACCCCGGGGGCAGCAGCCTCGACCCGGTGGCCACCGGCCCCGGCGACGTGCTGTCCGGCCTCGACTCCATCTCGGGTGTCTTCACCAACGCCGCGATGCTGCCCGCCAGCTTCGTCCAGGCGCCGGTGATCACCCAGGTCATCCCCGGCAAGGTGCCGGACCAGCCGCCGACGGTCGACGAGAAGAAGTCCGGCAGCGCGCAGGCCCTGCCCGCCGTGGCGCCGCCGGCGCGGCTGCCGATGCTGATCGCGGTGCTCGCGCTGGCGATCGTCGCCGCGGCGCTGGTGCGCGCGTGGCTGCGCCGCAAGCCCGCCTGATCCAGCTTTCCCGTTCACCACGAGTGACGCCCGCTTCCACCCGAATGCCTGACATCGGTGGCTGAGCGGGCGTCACTCGTTTTCGTTACCGTCGTTGTCCTGGGAAGAGAGTTCGGCGGGATGCGGCGAAGGGGTCGACGACCATGCAGCATCGAACACGGAGGGCCACCGCGGTGGGGGCCGCCGCCTTCGTACTGGCGGGCTCGGCCGTTTTCGCCGCTCCCGGCACCGCTTCAGCGGACACCGTCACCGCGAAATGCGGGGACACCGTCACGGTCAAGCCCGGCGACGTCGTTTCCACACCCTTCGGCTTGAAGACCGTGACGGACGGACTGACCAGCCTCGTCGGCGGACTGCTCGGCGGGCTGTGCCAGGTCACCGTGAAGGTGGTCGACACCGTGGTCGCGCCGGTTCCGGTGCTCGGCGCCCCGGCCGCGAGCGCGGTCAACCAGGCGGTCCAGGGCACCACCAACGGACTCAGCAAGTCCACCGGCGACCTCGGCAACGCGCTCAGCGGCGGCAAGGCCGCGCCGCAGAACCCCGGCCCCGGCGGCAGCCCGCAGCAGCCGCCGAACGGTGGCGCTCCGCAGGGTGGCGCACCCGCGGGTCAGAGCCCGATTCCGGGAGTGAACAGCCCGCTGCTGCCGTCGTCCGGCGGCGGCGGCGGGGCCGGCCCGCTCTCGACGCTGTTCCCGAACTTCACCAGCCTGCCCTTCGGCTACAGCACCGGTTACGCGCCGATGCGCGACTACAGCAACATCCCGATGGCGATGGCCGGCCTGTTCAGCCCGTCGCCCGCGCTGCGGTACGGCAGCCAGATCCCGGGTTACCAGCCGCAGTACGGCCTCTCGAATCCGGCCGGCCCGGCGTCGGGCAGCGCGGGTGTGCAGAACGCCGGGCAGGCCGAGGCGTTACCGACCGACGGCAACTCTCACACGAACGGGTTGGACTGGCCCATGCTGGTGGCCGTTCTGGCACTCTCCGGAGTCAGCGCCGGCCTGGTCCGGACCTGGGTACTCCGCCGAATGGCCGCTTCTGCTTAGGCCGACCCGCCAGTATCTTTTGCAGGTCCCGGTCGTTATTCCTGTGACAATGGCCGACGCCCCGGACCTTGGAGGACCAAGCTCGTGAGAACACGGCTCGTGCGGAAGACCCCCACCTGGCAGAGAACCCGTCGAGCACTGACTGTCACCGCTCTGGCCGCCCTGGTGACCGGCGGCGCGTTCCTCGGCTCCGGCACCGCCTCGGCGGCGACCACGCTGGCCGGCACCTGCAAGGGTTCGGTGAGCGGCAGCATGGGCGACAGCGTCGCGCTGCCGGGCGCTGCCGTGAAGGACGTCGTCCGCCAGGCCGCGCAGGAGCAGGTCAGCCTCTTCAACTTCCTCACCGTGTGGCCGGACGCGCTGGCGAACACCATCGCCGGCAAGGGAAACCTCGACGTCGGCCAGATCCCGGACTCCGCGGGCGGCACCATCGGCGGCGACGCGATCGGCACGGCCGTGTCCACCGCGTTGAAGGGCTCTAGCGGCCTCGGCATCACCAGCGGCACCCAGAACCAGGTGCTGACCGCGATCAAGAACAAGGTCGCGTCGGCCTGCACACTGACCACGCTCGCCACGAACTACACGGCGCCGTCGTCCTCGACGCCGACCAGCGGCCCGTCGAACGGCTCGTCCTCGAACCCGGGCACCGGCGGCGCCCCGCTCGCCAACCTCGTCCCGGGCAGCAACGGCGGCACCGCGCCGCAGCGCGACTACAACGGCATCCCCACCGCGACGCCGGGCACGGCGATCGCCCCCGGCATCCGCTACCCGGCCAACGGCACCCTGCCCGGTGACGCCTCGGCCCCGCAGCAGCAGATGAACAGCCAGGGCCAGGGCCCGGACATCCGCAACGCCGGGAACGCCCAGTCGCTCGCGACGCCGGGCAGCGCGAGCGAAGTCCAGCTGCCGATGCTGCTCGCGGTGATCGTGCTCGCCGGCGTGACGGCGGGGCTGGTGCGCACCTGGGTGCTGCGCCGGGCCTCCTGACGCCGCCTGGCCCACCCGCCGCGCGGGACTGTCGGTACCCCCGCGTACGCTTACCTGCGGCAAACCCTCCTGCTACGGACAGTCCGTGGCCGCGAGCCCATAGGAGGTGAGTGGTTATGTCACGCCATTACGAGGTAATGGTCATCCTGGACCCCACGCTCGACGAGCGCACGGTGGCCCCCACGCTGGACAACTTCCTCAACGTGATCCGCACTTCGGGCGGAAGCGTCGAGAAGGTTGACGTCTGGGGCCGTCGGCGCCTTTCGTACGAGATCAAGAAGCACGCCGAGGGCATCTACGCGCTGCTGGACCTGAACTCCGACGCGGACGCCGTCAAGGAGCTCGACCGTCAGCTGTCGCTGCAGGAAACCGTCCTGCGCACCAAGGTCATGCGCCGCGAGGTCAAGCGCGCCGCGGCCAAGCCTGTTGCTGCTGCCGCGGCCCCCGCTGCCGCTGCCCCTGCTGCCGCCAAGGCCTGATCCGAAGGGACGCCATCCGTGGCTGGAGACACCGTCATCACGGTGATCGGGAACCTGACTTCCGACCCGGAACTGCGCTTCACCCCGTCCGGTGCGGCGGTCGCGAACTTCACCGTCGCGTCCACCCCGCGCACCCTCGACCGCCAGTCGGGCGAGTGGAAGGACGGCGAGGCGCTGTTCCTGCGCTGCAACATCTGGCGCCAGGCGGCTGAGAACGTCGCCGAGTCGCTGACCCGTGGTGCCCGCGTGGTCGTGCAGGGCCGGCTCAAGCAGCGGTCCTTCGAGACCAAGGAAGGCGAGAAGCGCACCGTCGTCGAGCTCGAAGTCGACGAAATCGGGCCCTCGCTGCGCTACGCCACGGCGAAGGTCAACAAGGTCAGCCGCGGTGGCGGTGGCGGCGGTGACTTCGGCGGTGGCGGCGGCGGCAACCGCGGTGGCGGAGGCGGCGCGCCCGCCGACGACCCGTGGGGCTCCGCTCCTCCCGCAGGTGGCGGCGGCGGCGGTTTCGCCGACGAGCCCCCGTTCTGATCTCGTATTCATTACCCCAAGATTTGATTCCAGGAGTAGACAGTGGCCAAGCCACCCATCCGTAAGCCCAAGAAGAAGGTCTGCGTTTTCTGCAAGGCCGAGAAGAAGGGCCGCCCGGAGCTGATCGACTACAAGGACACCAACCTGCTGCGGAAGTACATCTCCGACCGCGGCAAGATCCGTGCCCGTCGCGTCACCGGCAACTGCAGCCAGCACCAGCGGGACATCGCCATCGCGGTGAAGAACTCGCGCGAGATGGCCCTGCTTCCCTACACCTCGACTGCCCGCTGAGGAGGCTCGTCATGGCGAAGATCATTCTCACCACGGACGTGGCGAACCTCGGCGGCCCCGGCGACATCGTCGAGGTCAAGGACGGCTACGCCCGCAACTACCTGCTGCCCCGCGGCTACGCGATCGCGTCCAGCAAGGGTGCCGAGAAGAACGTGCGCACCATCAAGCGCGCACAGGAGTCCCGGCGCATCCGCGACCTCGACCACGCCAAGGAAATCAAGGCGACGCTCGAGGGTCTCGGCGCGATCCCGCTGACCGGCAAGGCGGCGGAGGGCTCGAAGAAGCTCTTCGGCTCCATCACGGCCGGCGAGATCGTCGACGCGATCAAGGCCGCCGGCGGCCCGCTGCTCGACAAGCGCGTCCTGGAGCTGCGCGACCACATCAAGACGGTCGGCAAGCACTCCGTCGGCGCCCGCCTCCACCCGGACGTCAAGGTCGACGTCCGCCTCGAGGTCAAGGCCGTCGCTAACTGACGCCTGCTCCACGGTTCGAAAGCGGGGCGCTCCCCAACTACAGGGGGCGCCCCGCTTTCGCGTTTCGGCTGGTCCACCATCACAGCAGGAGAACAGGGGATTCCCCGTGCGCATTTCCCGCACCGTGCAGCTGACCGGCTCCGCACTCGGCGCCCTCTGCCTGCTCACCGCCTGCGGCGGCTCGTCGAACCCTTCGCCGTCCCCAAGCCCGAGCAGCACTTCGTCGGCCGACGGACCGAAGGTGCCCGCCCCTCTGCCCACCCAGGCCCTGCTCACCGACCCGTGCAGCATCCTGACCAGCGCGGAAGCAACCCAGGTCGGCCTTCGCTCGCCCGGCAAGAAAGACGACACGAGCAACCTGGTCAGCTGCACCTGGAAGGCCACGCAGACAGAACAGAACCAAATCGCGCTGACGCCTCTGCCGCAGAACACCGGCGGCATCAGCGACATCTACACCAAGAAGACCGGCGCTGCGTACTTCGAGCCCGTCGACATCAACGGCTACCCGGCCGTATACACCGACATCCAGGACGCGCGCGCCGACGGCAGCTGCACGCTCTGGGTCGGCATCACCGACCAACTCGCGGTCTCCGTGATCCCGAACATCGGGGTCGGCGCGAACAAAACTGACCCGTGCGGTGTCGCGAAAAGGTTCGCGACCGCGATGATCACGCACCTGAAGTCGTGATCACCACGAGCCCACGAACCTCGAGAGAAGCGCACGTCCTGGGGAATGGCGCCAACACCGTCGACATCGACACCCAGGCCGTCGCGAACTGACGCCGTTCCGCCGTCGAAAGCGGGGCGCTCCCTCTTCAGGGCGCCCCGCTTTTGTTGCTCCCCGGAGCTCCCAAACCGGCAGCGGGGCCAGCCACGCTGGGTTAGCATCCGAGTCGCTTCAGTACAGAATGAGGGGATTCCCCGTGCGCATTTCCCGCACCGTACAGCTCACCAGCGCCGCACTCGGCGCCCTGTGCCTGCTCACCGCCTGCGGCAGCAAGACCGACAGCGCCAACAAGCCGTCCGCGGCGCCCGCTCCGTCAAGCGCCGACGTGGCCGCGAACCTCAAGGTCCCAGCCCCACTGCCCACCGGCGATCTGCTCTCGAATCCTTGCGCGGTCATTGCACCCAGCCAGTTCGAGGCGCTCGGATTCGCCGGCGCGGGGACGAAGTCGGACAGCGCCGGCAACCCGAGCGTCGGACCGGACTGCCGTTGGGTATCCAAGAAGAACGACGGCAACCTCCTTTTCGCCGGCTCGTTGCCGGGGAACAAGAACGGCATCAGCGACATCTACGCCGGCAAGGCGCACGCCGCGTACTTCGAGCCCGTGACTGTTGCCGGGTATCCGGGCGTCTTCAGCGATATCCGCGACGGGCGTCCCTCGGGGAACTGCACGATCTTCGTCGGGATCACCGACCAGCTCGCCGCATCGGTCAACGCCCAGATCGCCTCGGAGGACGCCAAGTCGAACACCTGCGCTATCGCGCAGAACGTCGCGGAAGCGATGATCCAACATCTGAAGGGCGCAGCATGACCATCGCCCGGGAGTCGCACTGCTTCCGCGTTCACCCGTTCGGGTGCTTAACCAAGCGGCCGACCCTGGCTTTCCGTACTTTCCGAACCGCCAGCGGGAACCAACCGCGTTGAGTTACCATCCAAGTTGCTGATCTCGCCAATTGGGGAGCGGGAAGTAGCTAAGGGGGTCTTGGACCATGGCCGAAGTGCCACCACCAGCACCGATCCAGGTCGGCGGTTACGGCCCGGCCGGCGGGTACAAGTTCAGTGCGGACGAGGTCGACTCGGTCATCACGAAGTGGCAGGACCTTCTCGACAACCTCAATGATGACCTCGCGAACGCCCGGGTCATCGCCACTGTCAAGCGGCCGGCCGACGAGCCCGCCAGCAACGACTTCATCGACAAGGGTGCCAACCCGTCCGGGCAGACCCTGCTCGACCAGCACCACAAGATGGTTCAGTACGTGAACAACTACATCACCGCTCTCAAGGCTGCCAAGAACAAGATCACCGTGACCGAACAAGAGAACCGCGATTCCCTCGGCAAAAAAGGTTAAGGAGCCTGAGCTACCTCATGTTGCCCCGCACCGTCCGGCTCACTGCTGCGACCGTCGCTGCCCTCGGCCTGCTTACCGCCTGCGGTGGCGGCAACGGCGGCTCCGAGAGCCCTTCGCCGTCCCAGAGCCCGAGCAGCAGCTCGTCGGGCGCCGGGCCGAAGGTACCGGCGCCGCTACCCACCCAGGCTCTGCTCACCGACCCGTGCAGCACCCTGACCGCCGCGGAAGCGGCCCAGATCAGCCTTCGCTCGCCCGGCACTAATCGCAGCACGAGCGCCATACCCGGCTGCACCTGGAAGTACACACAGACAGAGCAGGACCAGATCGCGCTGAAAGCACTGCCGCAGAACACCGGTGGCATCAGCGACATCTACAGCAACAAGCCAAACTCCGTGTACTTCGAGCCCGTCGACATCAACGGCTACCCGGGCGTGTTCACCGACATCCAGGACGCCCGCACCGAAGGAAGTTGCACGCTCTGGGTCGGCGTCACCGATCAGCTGGCGGTCTCCGTGATCCCGAGCATCGGGGTCGGCAAGAGCGACCCGTGCGGGATCGCGAAGAATTTCGCGATCGCGATGATCGCACACCTGAAGTCGTGATCACCATGAGCCCAAGAGCCTCGGAAGGAGTGGCACATCATGGGGAATGATGCCAACACCGTCGGCAAGGAACTGAAGTACGCCGCGGCTGGTGCAGGGGTTGGTGCCGCCGTGGGGTCGGTCGTTCCGGTCCTCGGCACTGCGGTCGGCGCCGGCGTAGGCGCCCTCGCCGGCAGCCTGGTCGGTCTGTTCAGCGGCGGTCCGGAAGCGCAGAACGCCGAAGCGAACGTCGGCGGGCGGTCGATTGACGCCAGGACGATCTGGGAGAAGATCAATCCCGGCAACTCGCAGTCCCTCGACCAGGGTGTGGCCGCGGCCGGCACGCTGCAGCAGGTGCATGCCGACCGCGTCACACAGATCGACCAGCTCAACAAGAACATGGACGCCGCCTGGCAGGGTGGTGGTGCGACCGCCGCACAGGCTGGCGCGCACCCGCTCGGTATCTGGCTGGACGCCTCGGCCGGCAACCTTCAGAAGAGCCACACGTACCTGAACACGCAGGTCGAGAGCTTCGGCACCGTGCACAAGAGCGTGCAGGAGATCGCGAAGGACCCGCCGTCCGCGGGGTTCCTGGACGGGGTCAACCCGTTCAGCGACAAGGACGACCAGATCAACAAGTACAACGAGGTCGGCAAGGCCAACGTCCAGGCCTACACGAACTACTACAACGCCAGCGGCACCAACGCCGGCGGGCTGCCGCAGTACCAAGCGTGGACAGGCAACAACCTGTCGAACCCCCCGGGTGGCGGCGGCAAGTTCCCCGGCGGCCCCGGCAGCGGCGGTGGCGGTGGGTTCAACGGGGCCGGCGGCGGAGGTGGCGGCGGGAGCTTCACCCCGCCCAACATCGGGAACACGCCGCCGAAGTTCGACACCAAGGTGCCGACCGGCAACCTGCCCAACGGGCCGGGCCACATCGGTGACCCGACCTCGAACCTGCCCACCGGTTACACCCCGGGATCGGACACCACGTCGGCGTCGAGCTACGTGCCTCCGTCCCTTGACCCGAGCAGCTTCGGCCCCGGTGGCGGCTCGAGCTTCGGGCCGGGCGGTGGCGGCGGCGGTGGCTTCGGCCCCGGTGGCGGCGGAGCCGGCTCGGGCTCGGGCATCGGCGGAATGGCCGGCTTCGGGCCAGGCGGGTTCGGCGGCGGCGGTGCGATGACCGGGGCCGGCGGTGGCGCCGGAGTCGGTGAGGGCGGAGCCGGTGGCATCCGTGGCGGTGCCGCGGGCGGCGGCACGGCCGGCCGGGCCGGTGCGTCCGGCATGGGCGGCATGGGCGGCGGCGGCAAGGGCGGCAAGGGCCCCGGCGACGAGGACCACGAGACCAAGTACCTCGTCGAGGAAGACCCCAACGAGCTGTTCGGCTCCGATGAGCTGACCGTTCCTCCTGTCATCGGTGAATGAGGCCTGGAAACGTGATCACTCTGGACCGCCCCACCAAGTTCACCGTCCCGACGCTGCTCAACCTGATCAAGCGCCGGGGCGGTGAAGCGCACCAGACGTTCTCCGACGTGCCGACCTTCTACGACGAGACCGCCGAGCGCGCGCTCGACCAGCAGGTCAACGCCGTCCTGACCGAGAACGGCCTGATGGGCGCGCGCGGGATGGACCGGGACCTGCTGAGCCTCGTCGAGTCGATCTCGCACCCGCAGCTGGAGTACTACGGCTGGTTCGACGGGGAGTTCGAGGACGGCAGCCCGGCGAACTACTCCGTGCTCGTCGGCAGTGGCAGCGGCGGCGGGTTCGGCCTGATCAAGATCGCGGGCGAGGACACCGTGACGGTCCAGCGGCAGCGTCCCGACCTGCTGCTGCAGACCTTCCTCGACATGATCCCGCAGGGCCGGGGCGCCACCGGGCAGCCGCTGGTGACCAGCAAGGCCGAGTTCGAGAGCGGCCGGGCCGCGTCCGCGGAGGACGAGACCCAGCGCTCGATCATGCGGTCCGCGCCGGGGCGGGGCGAGCAGCTCTCGCCGCTCAAGGAGATGCAGCGCATCCTCAAGGCGCCGCGGACCGGGGCCGGCAGCCTGTACGTCGCGGCGCGGCCGAACGGGGGCCGGCGGCGCCGGAGCCCGCGGCCGCTCAACTTCATCGACGTGAGCGAAGGCCGCTGGCTGATGGAGGAACGCCCGGGGCGGGACGACTCGCTCGTGGTGTTCACGCCGGGCACCCCGCAGGTGATCGGGGAGCGGATCCGGAACGCGCAGAGCGCGTTGGGCTGACCTGACAGCACTACGCCGGGTGGGGTTTCCGCCGTGCCAAGTCAAAATGGCCGGCGGGTGAACCCCACCCGGTTTTCGTGCCCGGCGCCCCCTGCGGGGTTCCTACCTGCGGCTTCTCACTCAGCGGTTACGCAGCGCAGCGGGACGGCCGGTGCTGCCGCCCCCCGTCGTCCGTTCAGCCCACCGTGTCATGGCTCTACGCTCCGTAGCATTCATCCACAGGCGGCTGAACCGGGTCAGTCGCGACACGCCGAACGACGCGCCGGGCGCGACACGCCGGACGAGTTTCGACAAAGTTCTCCACAGTCTCTGCACAGGGCTTGACCTGCGGTTCTGTTCAAGCCGATCAGCCTTGTCCCCAACTTGTCCACAGCACATCGGCTACCTGTGACTGGTTGCCCCCAGTCATCCACAAGTTGTCCACAGGACGGTCAACACCCGGAATTGCATTGCTCCTAATGAGGGATCTAGCGTTCGCTGTCGCCCAGTACTCACGGTGGCGCCCGGCGTGGCAGTCCATCGGCGAGAGGGACGCCGTACATCATCAGGAGGGGTTCGGCGGACGACTGGGAAAGCCGGGGAGGATCCGGCATAATCGAACTGGTGTTCGCATGACTCGGGTTTCGACGCGCGGGTCGGTGCAGGGCGGTTCGACACATGACCTGTTCGAGAAGTGACGTGTGAGCCGGCCGGGTTGCGGTCGGCCGAGGAGGTGTCCGGGGCGGTGGCGGTGACCGACGACCGCGGTCCGGCGTACGCGGAGTCCGACCCGGGTCCGAGCGACCCCGGGTCCGGCGGCTTCGACCGCCAGCCGCCGCAGGACCTCGCGGCCGAGCAGTCGGTGCTGGGCGGCATGCTGCTGTCGAAGGACGCGATCGCCGACGTCATCGAGGCGCTCGGCCCCGGCGACTTCTACCGGCCCGCGCACCAGGCGGTGTACGACTGCATCCTCGACCTCTACGGCCGCGGCGAGCCCGCCGACCCGATCACGGTGTCGGCTGAGCTGGAACGGCGGGGCGAGCTCGGCCGCGTCGGCGGCGCGCCGTACCTGCACACGCTGATCGCGACTGTCCCCACCGCGGCCAACGCCGGTTACTACGCCGAGATCGTCTCCGAGAAGGCGGTGCTGCGCCGGCTCGTCGAGGCTGGCACGCGGATCGTGCAGTACGGCTACGGCGCGGCGGCCGCCGACGGCGCCAACATCGACGAGGTCGTCGACCGCGCGCAGGCCGCGATCTACGACGTCACCGAGCGGCGCACGAGTGAGGACTACGTCGCGCTCGAAGACCTGCTGCAGCCGACCATGGACGAGATCGACGCGATCGCCTCCCGCGGCGGCCAGTCACAGGGCATCCCGACCGGGTTCGCCGACTTCGACGAGCTGACGAACGGCCTGCACCCCGGCCAGATGATCATCGTCGCGGCCCGTCCCGGTGTCGGCAAGTCGACACTGGGCCTGGACTTCGTCCGCTCGGCGTCCATCAAGCACGGCCTGACCAGCGTCATCTTCTCGCTGGAAATGAGCCGGACCGAGATCGTCATGCGCATGCTCTCGGCCGAGGCCAAGATCCGCCTCGCCGACATGCGCGGTGGCAAGATGTCCGACGACGACTGGACCCGGCTGGCCCGGCGGATGAGCGAGGTCTCCGAGGCGCCGCTGTTCGTCGACGACTCGCCGAACATGACGATGATGGAGATCCGCGCGAAGGCCCGGCGGCTCAAGCAGCGGCACGACCTCAAGCTCGTGATCGTCGACTACCTGCAGCTGATGACGTCGGGCAAGCGCGTCGAGTCGCGGCAGCAGGAGGTCTCGGAGTTCTCGCGGCAGCTCAAGCTGCTGGCGAAGGAGATCGAGGTACCGGTGATCGCGATCTCCCAGCTGAACCGTGGTCCGGAACAGCGCACCGACAAGAAGCCGATGCTGTCCGACCTGCGTGAGTCCGGCTCGCTGGAGCAGGACGCGGACATCGTCATCCTGATCAACCGCCCGGACGCCTGGGAGCGCGACGACCCCCGCGCCGGCGAGGCGGACCTGATCCTGGCGAAGCACCGTGCCGGCCCGACCAGCACGATCGTCGTCGCGCACCAGCTGCACTACAGCCGCTTCGTCGACCTCGCGCACGACTAACTCGATCAGCACCGGCCCGAGGGCCAGGCCCATCCCCACGTCTTCAACCGCGATGAGCCGCAGGCGCCGCCACAGGTGCTGGGCGACGTCCGCCGAGGTTGTGTACATCTCGTAGGCGGCGACGGCGAGGGCGGGCAACCATTCCAGTGCCGCCGTGAATCAGGCCTTCTCGAGTTGATCGGCGAGGTCGGCCAGGCCGTCGGCGTGCCAGTCGAATCGGTCCGAGGAGGTAGGTGGGTCGCCGATGGGGCGGGCGACGTAGGCGGTGCGGAGGCCGAGGCCCTGCGCGCCACGCAGGTCCCAGGCGTGGGCGGCGACCATCAACAGCCGTTCCGGCGGCCTTCCGGAGACGGTGACGGCCAGTTGGTAGACCGCCGGGTCCGGCTTGTAGGTCTGGGCCTCTTCCGCGGAAAGGGCCTGGTGCCAGCGCAGTCCGGCGTGGGCGTTGAGTCCCAGTAGCGCGGTCCGGCTCGCGTTGGAGAGGCCGATCAGCGGGAACCGCTCGGCGAGCCGGGCGAGCCCGGCCACGGTGTCGGGCCACGGCGGGAGCCGGCGGCCGGACCGGGCCAGCGCCGCCACCGCGGCCGGATCGTCGGCCCCGGCCGCGTCGGCGATTAGCCGGGCCGCTTCCTCTTCGAGGACGTCGCTGGGGAGGTAGGGCCGGTCGCCGCCGAGGATGCGCTGTTGTTCGCGGTCGATGTGCCGCTGCCACACCAGCAAAAGCTGCTCGACCCGGGCGTCGTCGAGTGACGGGTCCAGGTTCCGGATGCCGGCGCGGATCCCGGCAGGCTCGTCGACGAGCGTGCCGAGCACGTCGAACACAACGGCATCGATGTCCGGCATGGCGAGGTCTCCCGAACGGCGCAGGGGGCTCACTTCGGCCGAGTGAGAGCTAAAGCGACTGTCAGCCGAACGTAGGGGAGGGCTCTCGAACGGCGCAAGCGCGGCGCGACCACCGGCCGGGGAATATCCCGGACCCGGCCGATGTCGCGTACTCTGATAGTTGAAGTTTCAAATATTGGAGGCAACGATGGCGACAACGCCGGTCCTATACCTCAGCCACGGTGCGCCGCCACTCGCCGACGACACGACGTGGACCCGGCAGCTGGCGAGCTGGTCCGCGAACCTGCAGCGGCCGAAGGCGATCCTCGTTGTTTCGGCGCACTGGGAAGAGGCGCCGCTGACGCTCGGGGCGACCACCACCGTCCCGCTGGTCTACGACTTCGGGGGCTTCCCCGAGCGCTACTACCAGGTCAAGTACGCCGCGCCCGGCGCGCCCGAGCTGGCCGTCCAGGTCCGGAAGCTGTTGCACTCCACCACAACGCCGGTGCACGACGCGCCGGAGCGCGGGCTGGACCACGGCGCGTACGTGCCGCTCGTCGAGATGTACCCCGGCGCCGACATCCCGGTGCTGCAGATCTCGATGCCCTCGCTCGACCCGCAGGTGCTCTTCGACGTCGGCCGCAAGCTCGCGCCGCTGCGTGACGAGGGCGTGCTGATCATCGGCAGCGGCTTCTTCACGCACAACCTCAGCGCCCTGCGCCAGGTCGACGGCACCGGCGGCACGCCGCCGCAGTGGTCCGCCGAGTTCGACCAATGGGGCGACGAAGTGGTGCGCGCCGGCGACGTCGACGCGCTGCTCGACTTCCGGCACAAGGCCCCGGCCGCCGCCGTCGCGCACCCGCGGATCGAGCACTTCGCGCCGCTCTTCGTCTCGCTCGGCGCCAGTTCCACCGAGGGCTCGGGCCGCACCGTGATCGACGGGTTCTGGTACGGCCTCGCGAAGCGCTCACTCGAATTTTCCTGAGCGGACAAGGAAACAGGCCCAGAAGCTGGCTGCTTCTGGGCCCGTTCCGGGTCTAGCTAGTTGTTCACTTCTTGAAGAAGCCGGTCACCTTCGCGGCCAGCTTCTGGATCGCGCCCAGGGGCGACGAGTCCATGCCGGCCAGCGCCGGAACCTGCGCGGCCGGCAGGGCCGGGACGCCGGGCAGGGCCGGGAGACCCGCGGTCGGCAGCGCGGGCAGGCCCGCGGCCGGCAGGGCCGGGACACCGGGCAGAGCCGGCAGCGCGGGCAGACCGGCGGCCGGCACCTGGGCCGGCATCGTGGTCGGCACGCCCGGCAGGGCCGGGAGCGCCGTCACGGCGGGCAGCTGGCTCAGCGTCGGCAGCGAGGCCTTCACCGGCAGCTGAGCCGGGACCGCCGGCAGGGTCGGCAGGGTCGAGGCGTCGGACCGCCCGGGGGTGCCGGGCAGGGCCGGAACACCCGGCAGGCCCGGCAGCGCCGGCGCGTGCACGCCGTTGCCCAGACCGGTCAGCGACGGGAGCGCACCCGCACCCTTGAGCTGCTGCAGCTGCTCCAGCGCGGAAAGCCCGCTGACCTGCGGCAGGTCGGCGCGCTCCGCACCCGGGATGGGCAGCATGGACATCGCCGGCAGCTGCGGCATCGCGGAACCGCCGGACAGCGCCGGGAGGCCCTGCGACAGGTTCGGCAGCGCCGGGAGCTGGTCAACGGCCATCTCGTCGCCGAGCGGCGCGTCGAGCGAAGGCTCCGTCAGATCGGTGGAGTCGGTCCCCTCCGAGGTCGCGGTGCCCAGCAGCGCCAGCGGAACACCGAAGACGGGCACGTCGACCGGCAGGGCGTGGTAGAAGTCGTAGCCGGACAGCGCACTGCCGTCACCATCGGTGGTGGGGGTGCCCCCGTTGGTGGCGGTGATCATGTTGTCGCCTACAGCGTGCGACACACCGGCCGCGCTGACCGCGTCGTCCGTCACGTAAGGCACCGCGGTGATCGGGAAGTCGATGAGGTCGCCCGAAACGGCGCCTTCGACGCCCGACGTGGTGTCGTCACCGGCGGTCGTCGCCGAGGTGCTGTTGGTGGCGTCCGAAGAGGACACCCCCGCGGCCGAAACCGAGTCACCGATGACCTGCGCCACCGGCTCCGCGTCCGCACCGACGATGTTGCCGGCGACCGCGCCTGCGTCACCGTTGGTCAGGGAGCTGCCGCCCGCGGTCGAGGTGATGTCGTTGGTGCCGCCACCGTGGCCCAGCGCCGCACCCGCGATGCCGGCACCGAACGGGGTGACTGCGCCGCCGATCGGCGCCTTCACGATGTTGCCGGCGATGCCGCCGCCCTTACCGTCGGTGCTGGCGTCGCCGCCGGCCTTCGAGTCGGTCAGGTTGTCGGCCCAGCCGGTGCCGATGCCGCCGACGGCGCCACCGATGCCGTGGCCCTGCACGGGCAGCGAGACCGGGGCCTCGACGATGTTGCCCGCGCCGGCGCCGTTCGGGCCGCTCGCGTGCACGTCGCCGCCGGCGCCCGAGGTGGTGTCGGTCGAGGCCTTGCCGTGGCCCTGGCCCAGCAGCGCGGCACCGGTGCCGAACACCTGCACCGGGAGCGACGCCGGGACGGTGCCCAGGTTCGAGCTCAGGAAGCCGTTGTCGTCGGCGGTGTTCCCGCCGCCGCCGCCCTGGACGACCTTGGTCTCGTGCGCCTCGGCCGAGCCCTGGCCGATGAACGAGCCACCGACGCCGAACACCTCGGCGGGCACGCCGACCGGCACCTGGACGATGTTGCCCGACCCGGAGGAGTCGTTGCCCTGGCTGCCGTCGTAACCGCCGGCCGTGACGGTCTTGTCCTCGTTGGCCGTGCCCGACGCGTTGCCGATGTGGCTGGCGCCGATGCCGTAGACCTCGGGCGCGCCCGCGGCCTGGGTGTTGACGACGTTGGCGCCGAGCACGGAGCCGTTGCCGCGGGTGTAGCTGCCGTTGCCGGCGTTCGCGTCGACGGTGTTGTCGCACGCGGCGTGGGAGTTGCCGATGTAGGTCGCGCCGACACCGCAGACGTCGACCGGGAGGGCGACGGCGGGGTCGACCACGTTGGCCGAGCCGGCCGCGTTGTCACCGGAGGTCTTGACGAAGCCGCCCGAGTCCACCGTGCTGGAGGTCGCGCCGACCGTGCTGTCGCGGTCGATGGCCTGGCCGGTGGTGGCGTTGCCGATCCACGAGGCGGCCACGTCGGCGACGTTGGCGACCGGGCTGAGCTGCGCCGCGGCGGCGGTGCCGGCCAGGAACGAGTTGTCCCCGTCGGTCTCGATGTAGGTCGGCGTGCCGGCCAGGCTGCCCGGCCGCTTGTCGCCGGCCTTCGCGTCGGCCGAGGAGTTCGACGCCGTGTCGGCGTCCGAGCCCCACACGCCACCGGCGTTGCCGTTGAACTTCACCGGCAGCGCGATGGGGGCGCCCACCACGTTGCCCGTGCCGGCGCCGCCCTTGCCATTGCTCTTGATCGAGCCACCGGAAGTGGCGGAGGTGTCAGCGGCGTACGAGCTGTACGCGTTGCCGAGCAGGTACGAGATCGCGTTGCCGGTCACCTGGACCGGGGTGGCGAACTGGCCCGCGACGACGTTGCCGGACAGGCCGGAGCCCTTGCCGGTGGTGTCGATGTTGCCGGTCTCGGACGCGCTCTGGGTGGCCGAGCCGCCGTGCACCGCGCCGCTGCCGCCGGCCACGCCGACGCCGTTGCCGGCGAGCTGCACGGGCAGGGCCCAGTCCAGCGCCACGACGTTGCCCGCGAGGCCGGAGTTCTTACCGTCGGTCGCGATGTCCTGGTTGTGCGACCAGCTCTGGTCGTGCGAGGTGCCGTCGACGTGCGCGTCGCCGATCACGCCGACCGCGTTGTCCACGACCTGGATCGGGACGACGACGTCGCCGGAGACCTTGTTGCCCTTGAGGGCGTCGTTGGTCGGCGTGAGCTGCCGCGGCGCGTCGGCCTTCGGCAGGCTGTCCGTCAGGTTGGCCGCGCCTGCGGGCGACTTCGCCGAAGCGAGCGCGTCCTTGACGGCGGAGGTGACCGGCTTGGTGCTGATCACACTGTGGTAGCTGGGGACGTTCAGCTGCCCGAGGGGGGTGCCGATCGCGTTGTTAGCCGCATCGAGAGGAACGGTGGCGTTCAGGTCGAGCGGGGAGGCCGGGGTGTCAGGGTTGACGTTCTCGTCGGCCGAGGCGATGCCGGTGCCCAGCATCAACAACCCACCCGTGACCAACGCGGTCTGGAGTCCGCGCTTTGCCCAGGTCTGCATGGGGTTTTTCTCCTTCATTTCGGGTTCCCTTGCGGGCTTATGGGGGTGCGCTCGTGCGATCTCGCACAGTGAGCAGCGCACCGGAGGGGGTGGTGCGGCGGCGGGCGCGGAAAGTGCGCACGCGAGAAACCCGCGGGTTCAGTCGGTGACGCCGGGCCGGCACGCGAAAAGGTGCCTGGCTTCAGGGCGCGTCAACGACCCCGCGGGTGAGGTGAATCAGTCAGGAGTGACGCCGGGCTGGTTGCCCGGGCTGAGCGGCGTGTGCCGCACACCGGCGCGGGTCGAACCCGCCACGGCGCTGTCGACGGCCGCGGTGACCCACGAGGGGACACCGAAGTTCAGGACGTCGAGGTGGCCACCGGGGGCGGTGCTGCCGCCGCCGGGGACAGTCGGGATGCTCGGGGGAGCCATCGGAAGCTGCCCCGGGGACAGCGGCGCCGGCGGCAGGTTGTGGTGGTCCCCGTGCGAGGAGGCACCAGTGCTGTCGACCGGGACGTCGAAACGCGGGAGGCCCGAGAGCGGGAACATCGCGCGAACGGCGTCGGTGGTGGAAACCGCGGCTGCGCCGAGGTTCTGCGCCGGGTCACCGGTGATCCCGGTGGCGGCGGAGTCGGGGGCCGCGGGCTCGACCGGCGGGACCGGGAGCGCGGGCAGGTCGACCAGCTTGCCGTTCTGGCCCGGCTCGAGCAGGTCCAGGACCTTGCGGCCGAAGTCCTGCGTCTCGGGCGACGGGGTGACGGCCTGCTCGATGACCTGGCGGGTGTCCTCCGGCTTGCGCGCGATGTGCTCGGCCGCGCCGAGGGTGCGCTGCACCGGGTGGAGGACGGCCTCCTGGCCGAGGTCGGTGACGGCGTCGCTGACGCGGCCGGACACCTCGTGGTCGGCGGCGGTCCGGACCTGGTCGGTGTGCGGGCCGCCGATGTGGTCACGCGGGTCGAGCGGGCAGATCGGGCGCGAGGTGCCGGGCTCGGACCACGTGGTGGCGTCCTGCTCGCAGGCACTCACGGAGTTGACCGCGCCGACCGCGGCACCGGCGACCTCGCCGGTGAAGTCCGAAACGCCGTGGGTGACGTCGCCGAGGTTCGCGACCGTGGCGTCGGTGACCGGCGTGACGCTGGCGCTGACCCCGCCGGCTTCGATGCTGTTGGTGTCGGCGGACGCGGCGGCGGAGGAGACGGCCCACGCGGCGGCGGTCGCTGCCACGGCACCACCGAGCACGAGGAGCGCACGCGAAGCGAGACGGCCGACGCGCATCGCGTCCCGTCCCTCGTTCGCCGCGTTCATCACTCGTGCTTCTCCTCAACTGGGTCCCACCGGTGGTTGCGGAACCGAGACAACCAGCAGCTACCGCCGCCGCGCACCCTTGACACGGCTTGATGCCACCATCGTGTGAACAACACAGAGTGTGTTCGACTCTCACGAAAAGTGATCGGCACTGGCGGGGCCGGGTTACTCCGGAGTCGGTCTGTCAAGCGTCCTATCGGGCGAAGCGCGGAACGCGCCGATGCCCGGACGTCGCCGTTTCGCCCGGAATTGTCGGTGGGACCGATACGGTTGATCTCGTGAGCCAGACTGGGCGCGAACGGCGCGAACAACCGTTTCTCACCGAAGAGACCGACGTCACCGGACTGATCCCGCGCGGCCTGCGCGTCGGGGCGGCGCTGGCGTGGCGGTTCATCGTCGTGATCGCCGCGTTGTACGCGGTCGTCTGGCTGATGGGCTACCTCTCCGCGGTGGTCATCCCGGTCTCGATCGCGCTGCTGCTCTCGGCGCTGATGGCGCCGGCCGTGTCGAAGCTCGTGGCCTGGCGGTTCCCGCGCGGGCTCGCGACGGGGATCGTGCTGATCGCCGGCCTGGCCGTGCTGGGCGGGCTGCTCACGTTTGTCATCACGCAGTTCTCCAGCGGCCTCCCGCAGCTGCAGGAGCAGCTCAACAACAGCCTGAACCAGATCAAGGACTGGCTGATCAACGGGCCGCTGCACCTGCGCCAGGAGCAGATCCAGGACTTCATCAACCAGGCGATCGGCTTCATCCAGAACAACCAGTCGTCGCTCACCACCACGGCGCTGACCACGGCCGGCACGATCGGCGAGATCCTCACCGGCTTCGTGCTCGTACTGTTCGTCACGATCTTCTTCCTGGCCGGCGGCGAGCACATCTACTCGTTCCTGGTGCGCGGCGTGCCGGCGCGCGTGCGCAAGCGCGTCGACGTCGCCGGGCGGCGCGGGTTCGCGTCGCTGGTCAGCTACATCCGCGCGACGGCCGCGGTGGCGGTGGTCGACGCGGTCGGCATCGGCATCGGCCTGTGGATCGTCGGCGTGCCGCTGGTGATCCCGCTGGCGACGCTGGTGTTCCTCGGCGCGTTCATCCCGATCATCGGCGCCGTGCTCGCCGGCGGGGTCGCGGTGCTGATCGCGCTGGTCACCAAGAGCTTCATCGGCGCGGTCATCGTGCTGGCCATCGTGATCGGCGTGATGCAGCTGGAGAGCCACATCCTGCAGCCGCTGCTGCTCGGGCGCGCCGTGCGGCTGCACCCGCTGGCCGTGGTGCTGGCGATCGCCACCGGGCTGGTGGCCGCGGGGATCGCGGGCGCGCTGCTCGCCGTGCCGCTGCTCGCCGTGCTCAACGCCGGCATCCGCTCGCTGCTGCACGAGCACGACCCGGATCCGGCGACCGTCGACGCGCTGCACTCCCAGGCCGCTCAGCCCAACGACGCCAAACCTGGCCCGGACGACAAGGCCGAGGCGACGGCCCGCGGCGAAAAGGACAACGAGAAGAAGTGACCTCGCCGGCCACCCGTGACCCGGCGACCCCGCTGTGGCGCGCGGTCGTGCTGCTGCGGGTGCTCACCTGGTTCTTCGCGCTGGCCGTGGTCATCGGGCACCGCGCCGAGTTCGAACGGCCCTGGCTCGCGTGGGCGGTGGTCGCCGCGATGGGCGTCTGGTCGCTGGCCACCAGCGTCGCGTACTGGCGCGCGTCGAGCCGGTGGACCTGGCTCGTGGTGCTGGACGTCGTGGTCACCACGGCGCTGATGCTCACCTCGCCGCTGATCCTGTCCCCCGCGCAGTACGCGGCGGCGACCCCGCTGATCACCACGGTATGGGCGGCCGCCGGGCCGCTGGCGGCGGCGACGCGGTTCGGGGCGGGCGGCGGTGTGCTGGCCGGGCTCGTGGTCACCGTCGGCACCGGCTTCGCGCGGGAAAAGCTGGACCTCGACGTCGCCCGCGACGGTGTGCTGCTGTGCGCGAGCGGGCTGCTGATCGGCATGGCGGCCACGACGGCACGGCGTTCGGCGGAAGCGCTCGCGCGCGCGTTGCGCACCGAAGCCGCCACGGCGGAGCGAGAACGGCTCGCGCGCTCGATCCACGACAGCGTGCTCCAGGTCCTCGCGCGTGTACGGCGGCGCGGCCTCGAGGTCGGCGGCGAAGCGGCGGAGCTGGCGAAACTGGCTGGGGAGCAAGAGATCGCGTTGCGCGCGCTCGTCACGACGGAGCCGACGTGGGCGAGCGCGGGCGGTGGCGGCGGCTTCTCGGACCTGCGGTCGGCGCTGCAGCTGCTGGCCACGTCGTCGGTACAGGTTTCGACGCCCGCGGGCACCGTCGACCTGGCGACACACGTCACCGAGGAGCTGGTGGCCGTCACGCGCGAGGCACTGTCCAATGTGGAGAAACACGCGGGGCCGGACGCGCACGCCTGGGTCCTGCTGGAGGACCTCGGCACGGAGGTGGTCGTGAGCATCCGCGACGACGGCCCCGGAATTCCCGCCGGACGGTTGGAACGCGCGGCCGGGCTGGGGCATCTGGGTGTGGTGGAGTCCATCAGGGGGAGGGTGCGCGATCTCGGCGGGACCGCGGCCCTGGAGACCGCTCCGGGCAACGGCACGGAGTGGGAAGTGCGGGTGCCGAGCACAACGAGGGGCGAACGATGACGGACGGCACGATCACGGTGATGGTCGTCGACGACCACCCGATCTGGCGCGACGGCGTGGCGCGCGACCTGGCCGAAAACGGCTTCGACGTGCGGGCCACCGCGGCCGACGCGCCCGCGGCCGTCCGGATCGCGCGCACGGTGCGGCCGTCGGTGGTGCTGATGGACCTCAACCTCGGCGGGACGTCCGGGGTCGCGGCGACGCGCGAGATCACGACGGCGCTGCCGGAGACGAAGGTGCTTGTGCTCTCGGCCAGCGGCGAGCACAGCGACGTGCTGGAGGCGGTGAAGGCGGGCGCGTCCGGCTACCTGGTGAAGTCGGCGTCGGTGGCGGAGCTGGTGGACGCCGTCCACCGCACGGCCGCCGGCGACCCGGTGTTCACGGCGGGGCTGGCCGGCCTGGTGCTGGGCGAGTACCGGCGGATGGCCGACGCGCCCGATGGCGGCGCCGAGCCGCCGCGCCTGACCGAGCGCGAGACGGACGTGCTGCGGCTCGTCGCGAAGGGGCTCACCGCGCGCCAGATCGCGGAGCGACTGGTCCTCTCGCACCGGACGGTGGAGAACCACGTGCAGTCGACGCTGCGGAAGCTCCAGCTGCACAACCGCGTCGAGCTGGCGCGGTACGCGATCGAGCACGGGCTCGACGAAGACTGAAGTTCAGGACGTTTCAGGAAGTCGAGACGCCCGGGAACTGCTGGGCGTCGGGGATCTTCGCCGCGCCCAGCCGCCACGCGGGCTCGCCGGGGTGCCAGGCCGCGACAACACCGTCGTCCAGGATCAGGTCGCCGTTCGGGGACCAGTCGAGGCCGGACTTCTTGAGGTGCGTAGTCGTGTAAGGCATCGACGGCGCCTGCAGCCAGGTGAGGTCGCCGAGGTCGAGCAGCCACAGGTCGCGGGTCTGGATGTCGGTGCTGTGCCAGGAGGGCGTGCCGAAGTCGACGGCGGCGAGGGTGCCGTCGCGGTTCGGCAGCACGTACGGCGTCGACTGCACCAGCGGCGGCGCGACTTTGGCGCTGTGGCCGTCGCGCAGGTCGACGACGGTGAGTTCGGTGAGGCCGTCGAGGATGAGCCGGTCGCCGGTGGCCGCGAGGATCCGCGGGGCCTGCTGCACGGAACGGCCGGTGGCGGGGTCGATCAGCACGTCGACCGTCTCGGCGGTGCCGTTGTCCACGGTGATCAGCAGCCCGTGCGAGGTCTCCTGCCGGACGATCGTGCGGCAGCTGGCCACGGTGCCGGGGCCGAGCGCGCCGCCGGCGAGCGAAACGTGCTGGAGACGGCAGTTGCCGGGGCTGTCCTGGCGGATCAGCCACACGCTGTCGCTGTCCGCGCCGGGGGCGACGCTGAACGCCCGGCCGAGCGAAACCGGCGTGGTGGCCGGGCCGGTGTAGGCGTAGACCTCGTCGGGGTCGCAGGTGTTGCCCTGGCACTCGGGCGCGGTCTGGATGACGGGTGTGTGGCCGACGCGCTGCACGCCGACCAGCCGATTCCCGCCGGGGAGGCCGGGCACGCTGCCCTTCGCGCCGGTGTCGCCGTCGAACACGGTCGGCGGGGACGTCGCGAGCAGCAGCTGCACGTCGATCCGGGCAGGCCCGCCGTCCAGGCCGGTGGGCGGGGGCTCGGTGGGCCTGGTCGGCTCGGTCGACGAGCTCGGGGCCGGGGCGGGTGCGGGAGTCCCGTTCGTGCAGGCGGCCAGGAGGAGGCCCGCCGCGGCGAGGGCGGCGCCGGCACGAATTACGGGTCTGTTCAGGGTTTTTCCCCGATCTGGCTGGCGAATTCGAGTTCTACCATCAAGACCATGGGTGAGGAAGAGACAACTACCGCGGAGACGGCGACCGAGACCAAGCCGTTGACCGCGCGCGACATCCGGGTCTCCGACGACGAGCGCGAGCACGTCGTCGGCGTGCTCCAGAAGGCGATCGGGCTCGGCATGCTCAACCTCGACGAGTTCACCGAGCGCACCGACCGCGCGCTGGCGTCCCGCACCCGTGGCGAGCTGAACGCCGTGCTGGCCGACCTGCCCGGCCTCACGCACCCGGAGGCCGCGCCGCCTCCGTACGCGGCGCCGGACATGCCCTCGTACACCCGCTCGTACGCGCCGGGCCAGCGGATGGAGCTGAACGCGAAGTACTCGTCGCTGCACCGCGCCGGCCCGTGGGAGGTCCCGGCGGCGCTGCTGGTGCGCAACAAGTACGGCAGCACGAAGCTGGACTTCACGGAGGCCCGCACGTCGACCCCGGTGGTCGAAATCGAGCTGGACTCGAAGTGGGGCTCGGTGGAGATCGTCATCCCGCCCACCGCCGCCGTCGACTACAACTCGATCACCGAGATCAAGTTCGGCTCCCTCGACGACAAAACCGGCAGCAACGGCCGCGCGGGCACCCCGCGTTACGTCCTCACCGGCCGCGTCCACGGAGGCGCGCTGGTCATCCGGAACCCTAGGCGGGGCTTCTTCGGCTGATCAGCGTCGCGGTGCCGGGCCCGCCTCCATCCGTCGGGCGGGTCCGGCTCCGTTCTCAGCTGATCGCGTCGGCCACCGCTGCGCGCGCCGCGGCCGGGGTGGCGGCGGACAGGGCCGCGGCAGCCAGTGACTGGGCTTCGGCCAGGGTCACGGACGCCAGGCTCGCGCCGACGGACCTGATCGCCGGGGCGTTCATCGACACGCTGGTCAGGCCGAGGCCGGCCAGTACCAAGGCCAGGCGCGGGTCGCCGGCCGCCTCGCCGCAGACGCCGGCCGGCTTGGCCGTGGCGGTGGCCGCGTCGCCGATCAGCTTCAGCAGGCGGAGCAGGGCCGGCTGCCACGGGTCGTTCAGCTTGGCCACCGCGCCGAGCTGACGGTCGGCCGCGAAGGTGTACTGGGCCAGGTCGTTGGTGCCGACGGACACGAAGTCCACGGCGTCCAGGATTTCCCGCGCCGCCAACGCCGCGGCCGGGATCTCGATCATCACGCCCGCGCGGGTGAGGCCGGCGGCGCGGGCGCGCTCGGCGAACCAGGCCGCCTCGTCCGCCGTCGCGACCATCGGGGCCATCACCGAAACCACCGCGCCCGAGTCCTCGGCCGCGCCGGCGATCGCCGCCAGCTGACGGTCCAGCACCTCCGGCCGGTCGAACGCCACCCGCAGGCCGCGGACGCCCAGCGCCGGGTTCGGCTCGACCTCCGGCGACAGGAACGCGAGCGGCTTGTCCGCGCCGGCGTCCAGCGTGCGGACGATGACGGGCTTGCCGCGGAACGGCGAAAGCACCGCGGTGTAGGCCTTGCGCTGCTCGTCGACGGTCGGCTCGGCCGAGGCGTCGAGGTAGCAGAACTCCGTGCGGAACAGGCCGACGCCCTCGGCGCCCGCGTCCGCGGCGGCCTGCGCGTCGGCAGGGGAGCCGACGTTGCCGTAGACCTTTACGACGTGGCCGTCGGCGGTCGCGCCCGTGCCGTTCCACTCCGCCGGGCCCGCGGCGACGGCGGTGACCACGGGCGCCTTCGGGTCGGCGACCTCGACGACGCCGGTGTCACCGTCGACGGCGAGCGCCGGCGCGTCCAGCTCCAGCAGCCCGCGGACGGCGACCACGGCCGGGATGCCGAGCGCGCGGGCCAGGATCGCGGTGTGGCTCGTCGGCCCGCCCTCCTCGGTGACCAGCGCGAGCACCTTCGCCGGGTTGAGGCCCGCGGTGTCGGCGGGCGCCAGGTCACGGGCGACGAGCACGCTCGGCGACGTCAGCTCCGGCACGCCCGGCGGGGCGATGCCGAGCAGCTCGGCCACGAGCCGGTCACGCACGTCGCGGACGTCGCGCACCCGCTCGGCCATGTAGCCGCCCGCCGCGGCGAGCGCTTCGGCGAACCCTTCGGCGGCCTGGTAGACGGCGCGAGCCGCGGGCAGGTTCTGCGCCGTCACCAGCTGTTGGGCCTGCGTGGCCAGCGCCGGGTCGGCGGCCATCGCGGCGGTCGTGATGAGGATCGTGGCGGCCTCGCCCTCGGCGGTCTCAGCCTGTGCCTCCAGTCGCGCGGCGACGGCCGCGGCAGCGGGCTCGATCCGCGCGGCCTCCGCGGCCGGGTCAGCCGGCGCGGGAGTGCTCGCGGGTTCGCCGAGCGGCTCGGCGACACGCACGACGGGACCGCTCGCGCGCCCCGGGCTCACAGCGACCCCGGTCAGCGACGAAACGGCGGGGTTGTTGGTCACGGTGACTCCGGCTGACTCGGTGGTCGCGGCGGGCTGGCCCGAGGCGGCGGTGCCCGTGAGGGTCTCAGACATGGTCTAGACCATAGCTCAGATACGTCTCGATATCTCGCGGCGCCGCACACAACCCGCGTGACCGCACCCGCTCCAGCACCGGACGCACCTCCTCGTGCCACCACGCCTCGGCCAGCTGTTCCCGGCTGGACAGCGGGCGGCCGTGCAGAGTCTGCCGGAATCCCCAGGCCTCCGCCGAGTCCGCGAGGCGGAACCAATCGGCCGGGTCGTCGAGCCAGAGGCCGAGGCGAAGGTCGTCGGCGAGCGGCACGCGTTCGAGGAACAGCCGCTCGGCCGTCTTCGACGGCAAGTCCGCCACCGTGAGGCAGCGCAGCGCCCAGGCCACGGTGCAGATCCGGCGCACGCTGGCGCGCACCGTCGTCGATCCCCGGGCGCGGGCCAGCGCCACGCGATGGTGGCCGTCCTCCACGAAGTACATGTCGCCCAGCCGCACGAGCCGCACCGGCGGCAGGTCCGCCGACGTGCGCGCCAGCGCCTCCCACCGCTCCCGCAGCGCGCGGTTGCGCGGCCGGAACTGGCGGTCGAAGTCGCCGCCGCGGGCGACGGTGCCGACCACGCCCTCCAGCGGGGCGTCGCACACGCCCTCGTCGGACTCGGACTGCCGGCCCAGCGCCGCCAGCGTCTCCGACAACGACATGATGGCCAGCGCGTCGGGACGCCGTGCGTCCGCGACCGCCTTCAGCTGGGCGGCGTACCCCCGCCACCAGGCCGAACCGAACGAATCGCCCACGTGAACGACAACACGGGGCCGCCGTGGGTCATTCCAGCTCGTCGGGAGTCGGGTACGACGGCTGCGCGCCGTGTCGCGTGACGCTCACGGCCGCGACCTTCACCGCCCGCTTCGCCGCGTCGACGAGCGTCGCGCCCTCCGCAAGCGACGCGGCCAGCGCGCCCGCGAAGGCGTCCCCGGCGCCCGTGGTGTCGACGGCATTGACCTTCGGCGACGCGACCTCCGTCGAGCTGTCCGCCTCGACGACCACCGCGCCCTTCGCGCCGAGGGTCACGACGGCCGCCCGCGGCCCCAGCTCAAGCAGCTTGCGCGGGTCGGCCCCCTCGGTACCGAGCAGGTACGCGGCCTCGTGCTCGTTGACGAGCAGAACGTCCAGCGCGCCCAACGTTTCGCGCGAGACCTCGGCGGCGGGCGACAGGTTGAGCAGCACGCGGACGCCCTTCGCGCTCGCGCGCGCGACGGCGTGCTCGACAGTCGGCAACGGCACCTCGAGCGAGGTGACCATGACGCGCACGCCATCGAGGGCGTCGTCGGTGATGTCGCCGGGCTCCAGCGCGGAATTGGCGCCAGGGGAGACGAGGATGGAGTTCTCGCCGTCGGGGGTCACGGTGATGTAGGCGATGCCGGTCGGCCGCCCGACGGTGCGGACGTGCTCGGTCGCGACGCCCGCGCCGGCGAGCGAATCACGCAGCAGCCGGCCGTACGGGTCGTCGCCGACGGCGCCCAGCAACGCGACGTCCGCGCCCAGCCGCCCGGCCGCGACGGCCGTGTTCGCGCCCTTTCCACCGGCCGACAGCGCGGTGTCGCCGCCCAGCACCGTCTCGCCGCCTCCGGGGCGGCGGTCGACCGGCACGACCAGGTCGGCGTTGGCGGATCCCACGACCAGAACGGCGGCACTCATGGCGGTTACTCTCCCACGGACGCCTGGTCACGCTGGTCAAGGCCGGTGCGTCGGCAAAAGTGAAGGTTTTTGTAACTTATCTCGCGCCGGGTGCGACAATCAGGCGAGCAGCGGACAACCCGTCACTCGATCGGGGGATAGAACTCCCCCAGGCGTCACTTCTGACACGGGCTCCGCTCTTGTGGTGCGTCACTGTCCTCGAGACCAGTGGCGTTGCCCCGACCGGAAGCGCACCGGAGAGGGCATCGGGTCGCCGGCGCCGATCACGTAGCCCCCCGAGTGATCGGCGTCGGCGGCGCCCCGTTTCCCTGGGTCGCCGCCCGGCCGCGGCACAAGCCGGGCAGTTCTCCGGCCGCGTTGGTACCGAAATGAGTGTTCCGACCACCTAGAATGTCCGGATGAGCAGCCCCACGCGAAGGGGCCGCGCGCGAGCGGCTACCGAGCAGGACATCCGCCGCACCGCCCGTAAGCTCCTGGTGGACCACGGCCCGGACGCGGTCACCCTGCGCGCTATCGCCCGCGAGCTGGGCATCACCGCGCCGGCTCTCTACCGCTACTACGAGTCCCGCGACGACCTGGTGGAGAGCCTCCGCCTCGACGTCTGCGCCGACCTGGCGGCCGAGCTGGCCGTGGACATCGCCGACCTGCCGGACGACGGCATGCTGCAGCTGTTCGCCATCTGCAAGGGCTTCCGGCGCTGGGCGCTGACGCACACCAAGGAGTTCACGCTGGTGTTCGCGTCGCCGACGGGCGGGGTCGGCACCACCGCGGGCAGCGCGCTGCACCGCCTCGACGAGCCGTTCGGCCGGATCTTCCTCGCCGCCGCCGGGCAGGTGCTGGCCATCCACGACCTGGTGATGCCGCCGAACGACGTGGTCCCGCCCGAGCTCCGCGACGACCTCACCGCGTTCCAGGGGGAGCTGCTCACGGTGCTGGCGGAGTCCGGGCGGGCCATCGCGCCGGAGAAGCTGGACCTGGGCCTGACCTACCTGATGATCCAGTTCTGGGCTCGGCTCTACGGGCACGTCACGCTCGAGGTGTTCGGCAACTACCCGATCCCCGTTTCGAAGCCGGACGTGCTGTTCGAGGCGATGCTGGCCGACCTCGCCCGCGACGTCGGCCTCGACGCGGGTTAGGCCGCGTGCCCGCCGTCGACCGAAAGGGTCGCGGCGGTGACGTACGCGCTGGCCGGGTCCGCGAGGTACGCGACGGCCGCCGCGACCTCCTCGGGTGAGCCGTAACGGCCGACGGCGGTGAAGGACCCCTGGTCGGCCGCGTATGGGCCGTCGGCTGGGTTCAGGTCCGTGTCGATCGGGCCGGGGTGCACGAGGTTGACCGTGACGCCGCGGGGCGCCAGCTCGCGCGCGAGCGCCTTGGTCAGCCCGATCATCGCCGACTTGCTCACCGCGTACAGCACCATCCCCGGCCCGGGCACGCGGTCGGTGACGCAGCTGCCGATCGTGATCACGCGCCCGCCCTCGCCGAGGTGCGCGGCGGCGGCCTTCGACGCGGCGAACACCCCGCGGACGTTCACCGCCAGCACGCGGTCGACGTCGTCCTGCGTGGTTTCTTCGCGGGGCGCGACGAAGCCCACCCCGGCGTTGTTGACCAGCACGTCAAGCCGCCCGAACTCGGCGACGGTGGCCGCCACCGCCGCCTCCACGGCCGCCGTGTCGGCGTTGTCCGCCTGGATGGCGAGTGCCCTTTGGCCGCGGCTCTTGATCCGTTCGACCACGTCGGCCGCTCGCCGCTCGTTGGCGGTGTACGTGAGCACCACGTCGGCCCCGTCCTCGGCGAGCCGCACCGCCGTGGCCGCACCGATGCCCCGGCTGCCGCCCGTCACCAGAGCCACCTTGCCGTCGAGGGTCATCTGCAGTTCTCCTTCGCTGAAGCCGTTTTCCTGATGGCTCCATCGAATCGGCCTGGATGCGGCGACGCTGGCGTCTTTCCGTCTTGGCATTGGCCGGGGTGCCCCGGGGGGTTCCCGGGTTGGGGGGTGCGGAGGTGTGTCGGGATCAGCCGACGGGCCGGTCAGCGGTGACGGAACGGGCTTGTGATCGAGGCCGCCGGGAGGGAAGCTGATCGGCGGCCTCCCGCCCGGGCGGCTACCGCTCGGACTGCGCCAGCACACGCAGTCCCCGGCCTAGAACCGGCGAACTCGCGGCGAACCTGGGTTGCGGGCGCTGGTGCAGGGCATGCCCGATGCGAAGCACAGCCCCGCCAGACAGCCCCCGCCAGACAGCCCCCGCCAGACAGCCCCCGCCCTCCTCGGGGGGCGTCCCATGCCCAGTCTATCGGCGGGGCCCGACGGGGCCGGGGAAAAGCGGAGCGGGAGCGGTAGTTGTCCACAACGGAGGGTGGCTGTGGACAGCTGGCTGGCAGCGTTGGCGGAAGGCCCGAAAACAGCGAAGGCGGCCCGGAGACGGCGAAGGCCGCCCCGGGGAGTTCCCGGGACGGCCTTCGGCGCAGGTACCGCGTTACAGCACGATGTTGACCAGGCGACCCGGCACGACGATCACCTTGCGCGGCGTCTTGTCGCCGACCAGTGCGGCGACCTTCTCGTCGGCCAGTGCGGCGGACTGGACGGCCTCGTTCGTGGCGTCGGCGGGCACCGTGACGCGCGAGCGGACCTTGCCGTTGACCTGGATCGGGTACTCGACCGAGTCCTCGACCAGGTACTTCTCCTCCACCACCGGGAACGGGCCGTGCACCAGCGAGTCGACGTGGCCCAGCCGGTGCCACAGCTCCTCGGCGATGTGCGGGGCCAGCGGGGCCAGCAGCAGCACCAGCGGCTCCGCCACCTCGCGCGGGGTCGCCGCCGCCGAGCCGTACACCTTGGTCAGGTGGTTGTTCAGCTCGATCAGCTTCGCGCCCGCCGTGTTGAAGCGCATCTCCGCGTAGTCCTCGCGGACGCCGGCGATGGTGCGGTGCAACAGCTTGCGGTCGGCCTCCGACGCATCGTCCGCGGTGACCCGCAGCTCGCCCGTCTGCTCGTCGACCACCAGCCGCCACAGCCGCTGCAGGAACCGCTGCGCGCCGACGACGTCCTTGGTCGCCCAGGGGCGGGACATGTCCATCGGGCCCATGGACATCTCGTACATCCGGAAGGTGTCCGCGCCGTAGTTGTCCGAAATCTCGTCGGGCGTGACGGCGTTCTTCAGGCTCTTGCCCATCTTCCCGTACTCCTGGTTGACCTCCTCGTCACCCAGGAAGAACTTGCCGTCGCGCTCCACGACCTCCTCGGCCGGCACGTAGACGCCGCGCTGGTCGGTGTAGGCGTACGCCTCGATGTAGCCCTGGTTGAACAGGCGGCGGTACGGCTCCTTCGACGACACGTGGCCCAGGTCGTACAGCACCTTGTGCCAGAAGCGGGAGTACAGCAGGTGCAGCACCGCGTGCTCGACGCCGCCGACGTACAGGTCGACGCCGCCCGGGTCGTCGACGCCGTGCTCGGCCGGGCGCGGGCCCATCCAGTAGGCCTCGTTCTCCGGCGCGCAGAACACGTCCTTGCTGTCCGGGTCGACGTAGCGCAGCTGGTACCAGCACGAGCCCGCCCACTGCGGCATCACGTTGGTGTCGCGGCGGTACTTCTTCGGGCCGTCGCCCAGGTCCAGCGTGACGTCGACCCAGTCGGTGGCGCGCGACAGCGGCGGCGACGGCTCGGAGTCGGCGTCGTCCGGGTCGAAGGTCTTCGGCGAGTAGTCGTCGACCTCCGGCAGCACCACGGGCAGCTGGTCCTCGGGCAGCGCGATCGGCAGGCCGGACTCGTCGTAGACGATCGGGAACGGCTCACCCCAGTAGCGCTGGCGGGCGAACAGCCAGTCGCGCAGCTTGTACTGCACGGTGCCCTCGCCGTGGCCGTGCTCCTCCAGCCAGGCGATGATCGTCTTCTTGGCGTCGGCCACGCCCATGCCGTCCAGGCTGACCGTGTCGTTCGCCGAGTTGATCGCCGCGCCGTCGCCGGTGAACGCCTCGCCGTCGAAACCGGGGCCGGGGTCGACGGTGCGGACGATCTCCAGCTCGAACTTCTTGGCGAAGTCGTAGTCGCGCTGGTCCTGCGCGGGCACGGCCATGATCGCGCCGGTGCCGTAGCCCATCAGCACGTAGTCGCCGACGAAGACCGGGATTTCCTTGCCGTTCACCGGGTTCACCGCGTACGTGCCGGTGAAGACGCCCGTCTTGTCCTTGTTCTCCTGGCGGTCCAGGTCGGACTTGCGGGCGGTGGCCGCGCGGTACCCGGCGATGGCGTCGGCCGGCGTCTTGGCGCCGCCGGTCCAGCTCTCCGGGTGCTCGCCCGGCCACTCGGCGGCGGTCAGCTTGCCGACCAGCGGGTGCTCGGGCGCGATCACCATGTAGGTGGCGCCGAACAGCGTGTCCGGCCGGGTGGTGAAGACCTCGATCTTCTCGTCACCGGCGGCGAACGCGACGCGGGCGCCCTGCGAGCGGCCGACCCAGTTGCGCTGCATGGACTTGACCTTGTCCGGCCAGTCCAGCAGGTCCAGGTCGTCGACCAGGCGGTCGGAGTACGCGGTGATCCGCATCATCCACTGGCGCAGGCTCTTGCGGAACACCGGGAAGTTGCCGCGGTCGCTGCGGCCGTCCGCGGTCACCTCCTCGTTCGCGACGACGGTGCCCAGGCCAGGGGCCCAGTTCACCGGCGCCTCGGAGATGTAGACCAGGCGGTGGTCGTCGATCACCTTGCGCCGCTCGACGTCGCTCAGCTCGGCCCACGGCCGGCCGTCCGGCGTCGGGCGCTCGCCGGACGCGAACGCCTTCTCCAGCTCCTCGATCGGCCGCGCCTTCCGGGCGTCGGTGTCGTAGTAGGAGTTGAAGATCTGCAGGAAGATCCACTGGGTCCACTTGTAGTAGTCCGGGTCGATCGTCTCGATCGACCGGCGCTCGTCGTGGCCCAGGCCCAGCCGCTTCAGCTGGCGCCGCATCGTGACGATGTTCGCCTCGGTGGTGGTGCGCGGGTGCGTGCCGGTCTGCACGGCGTACTGCTCCGCGGGCAGGCCGAACGCGTCGTAGCCCAGCGTGTGCAGGACGTTGCGCCCGATCATCCGGTGGTAGCGGGCGTAGACGTCGGTGCCGATGTAGCCCAGCGGGTGCCCGACGTGCAGGCCCGAGCCGGACGGGTACGGGAACATGTCCTGCACGAACAGCTTGTCCGACGGCACCGGCTCGCCCTCGGCCGCGAGCGGGCCGGTGGGGTTCGGCGCGTGGTAGGTGCCGTGGTCGGACCAGTAGTCCTGCCAGCGCTGCTCGATCTGCCCGGCCAGCTCCGCGGTGTAGCGGTGCGGCGGGGCCTTCTCGGTGCCGGGCACAGCGTCTGCCGGCGCCGGCGTTTCCGCCGCGCCGGCCGCCGGGGCCGGAGTTTCCGTGGACCCTGTCATCGCCGTTTTCCTCCGTGTCGAGCCACTCCAGAAACAACTCGACCCCCCAAGCCCGAAGGCGTGAGGGGTCGCCGCGCCGGCCGTGGCCTTGGTGGCCTGGTCAGCGCGGCAGGCTAAGGAGCAGCCGAGCCGTGTTCATACACATATCTTAACGCCCTGGTCAAAGCCGTTCTGACGGGACCGCCAAAGCGATCACCTGCGTCACCTGCGTGTCGGAGAAGTTGTTGTCGCTCACCATGACCAGGCTGCGCTCGCCGTCCGGCAGCGCCGGGCCCCAGGTCATGCCCTCCACGTTGTCCACAGTGGACAGCGGATAGTCGGCCAGGTCGAGCAGCAGCTTCTTATTCACCGGCTGGACGCCCTTGGCCGAGGCCAGCGACTTGACGTTCAGGATGTTCGTCGCGCCGCGGGTGTCGATCTCGTAGATCCGGATCTTGTTCCCGACACCGGTGACGAACGAGCGCTCCATCATCAGGTACTTCGTCGGGTCGGCCTGGTTCACCGCGAGCATCGAGGAGACGCCGGTGGTGGCGAACGCGGTGGGTGGCACCGGGCCGGCGAACAGCTTTTCCTGCGGGTACGCGTACTGCGCGAGCACCGGGCCGGTGCGGGCCTGCAGCGTGATCCGCGAAAGCGCGCCGGACGTGGTGGTCGGCTCCGGGCCGTCCTGCAGCAGCGGGCCCTCGACCTCGCTGGCGAGCAGGGTGCCGAACGCGGCGTAGCTCAGGCCCTCGAGCACCAGGTTCTGCCGCGGCCCGGCGCCGGGGGTCATCTTCTCGTTCGCGGGGATCGGCAGGTCGCGGACGTATTTCCCGTCCCGGCGCGCCTGGCGGATCGACGGGTCGATCAGCGTCGGCGGGGTGGTCGCGGTGCGCTCGCCCTCCTGCGACCACACGTAGTCGCCGGTCCACGGGTCGACGCGCAGCTCTTCGGGGTCGATCGTCTGCTCGTTCTGCGGCGCGGCGGGGTCGTTCTTCGCGAGCGGCGGGTACGGCGTGCCGTCCGGGCGCAGCAGCGGGTGAGTGGCGGTGAAGGTGACGGGCCCGAGGTGGTGGGCATCGACGTCGAACTTCGCCGTGTAGAACCGCGCCGGGTTGATAGCCGAGCGGTCGTCGCAGATCAGGGCGTAACCGCCGGTCCTCGGGTCGTAGTCGACCGAGGACAGGCCGCCGACCGTGGTGCCCTGGAACGGCAGCGCGTTCGGCACGATCTGCTCGCCGATCAGGCGGATGGGCCGAGCGTGACTCTCCGTGGCGCCCGCGGACGGGGCCGCGGCCAGCAGGGAGAGCGGGAGTCCCCCGATCAGGGCAGCGGTGAGCACTCGGCGTCGCGTAGGTGAAGACATGGCCTGTAGCACAGCGGATGAGGGTATCCGCCAGGTTGCCAGGACGTCACGCTTATCCTCGTGGGGTGTTCGCTATCGCGCTCGTCCCGATCGTGCTGGGTGTTGTCGTCGGCTGGGGTGGCTTCCTCGGCTTCCGCGAGCGGCTGACCCGGGAAAGCGGTACCGGTGTCCGCACGGCGGCCTCGCTGCGCAGTGAGGCCGCGTTCAAGCTGGCCAACCGCATCGCCGGGCTGCCGACGCTGGCCGGCGGCGCGGTGGCTGTCGTCGCCGGGCTCGCGGGGCTCGCGATGCCGACCACGGCCGGGCTGATCGCCGCCGCGTTCGTCGGCGTGCTGGGCCTGCTCGCGATGGTGGTCGGCGGCGGGGTGCTCGGCGCCCGCGCGGCGCTGACCGTGCCGGCCCCGGCTCCGGCCGCGCCCGCCGGCTGCAGCGGTTGTGCCTGCGGCGCCGGTGGCTGTGGGGTGTTCAAGAAGGACTCGTGAGTGTTTATGACGGTTAGAACCGTCATAAACACTCACGAGTCAGTTCCGCTGCAGGTCGCCCGGGTGGGTGGCCAGCAACGCGATCGGCACGCCCTGGCGGCGCAGCACCTGGCCCCACAGGTCACGGTTCGGCGAGGCCAGGATGTCGCTCGGCAGTGCGGGCACGATGACCCAGTCGTCCCGCTCGATCTCGCCCGCGAGCTGCCCCGAGTCCCAGCCCGCGTACCCGGCGAACACGCGCACGCCGCGCACCTTCGGCACGAGCACCTCGGGATCGGTGTCGAGGTCGACCAGCGCCACCGGCCCTCGGACGGCGATCACGCCGGGCACGCTCGCCGCCGTCTCGCCCGTGCGCAGCGCCGCCAGGCACAGCGCGGTCTTCTTCTCCACCGGCCCGCCGACGAAAACCGACTGCGGTTCCGCGACGTGCCCGCCCCAAGTGGGCAGCACGTCGTGCACGGGCACGTCGCTCGGGCGGTTCAGCACCACCCCGAGCGTGCCTTCGTCGCGGTGGTCGATGACGAACACCACGGTGCGCTTGAAGTTCGGGTCGAACATCGTGGGGGCGGCGACCAGGAGCGTTCCCGGTTCTACCTCGGCGTCCGCTGGCACGCCCGCCATGATCCCACCTCCGGCTCGGAGAAAACCCGGCGGCTGGGGAACACCAGTCCCACCCGCCCCGTTGAACACAGTGGCCGGCGCACTCCGTGTCCCCCGGGCTCACTGAAGAACCGCCTTTGTGGAATACCGTTCGGCTGGAGCCACACTGCGCCAAGCCGCCGAGAGGCGACCAAGTGCGCCGGCCGCCACCTGCTCGCGGAGCACCGCTTCGCCGCAGTCGCACTTGGTGTGTCAACCGGGGGCCGGACCCCCACCGGTGCGCCGGCCGCTTACCTGTTCGCGGACTTACTCGCGGACCCCCCAAAGCACCTTCTGAGCAGCATGCCCGGATGACTACGCTGACCGCGTGACGATCAGCGGCGGGGCGACGACGGAGCGGATCGGGCCGAGGCTCCTGCTCCGCGACCCCGAATTCCGCCGTCTGCTGTACACGCGCTTCGCCGCGCAGTGGGGGGACGGGGTTTACCGCGCCGGGCTGGCGGGGGCCGTGCTGTTCAACCCCGAGCGCGGCGCCGACCCGCTGGCCATCGCCGAGGGGTTCGCGGCGCTGCTGCTGCCGTACTCGATCGTCGGGCCGTTCGCGGGGGCCCTGCTCGATCGCTGGGACCGGCGGAAAGTACTGGTGTTCGCGAACGTGCTGCGCGCCGTCGCGATCCTGGCGTCGGCCGCCGCGGTCGGGACGGGCCTCAGCGGCACCGGGCTGTTCTCACTCGCCCTGCTGGCCGAGGGCACGTCACGCTTCATCGGCTCCGGTCTGTCGGCCTCGCTGCCGCACGTCGTGCCCGCTTCGAGCGTGGTTTCGGCGAACGCCTTCGTAACGACGCTGGGCTCCGGGATGGCCGTGGTCGGCGGCGGCTGCGCCATCCTGCTGCGCTCCGTGTTCGGCGCGGGTGACGTCGGCTCGGCCGAGACGACGGCGTTCGCCGTGCTGGGCGCGCTGGTGTCCGCGCTGATCGCCCGGAGGTTCGGCCGCGGCGTGCTCGGGCCGACGGTGGTCGACGAGCCGCCGAACCCGTTCCTCGCCGTCGCCCGCGGCCTCGCGGACGGTGCGCGGCACGCCTGGCGCGCACCGAGCGTGACGGCCGGCTTCATCGCGCTCTTCGCCCACCGCGCGGCTTACGGCATCTCGCTGCTGGTCACCGTGCTGCTGATGCGCAACTACTTCGTGGACGACGGGGTCTTCCGGGCCGGCCTGCCCGGGCTCGGCCAGATGGTGGCGCTCGCCGGGGTGGGCATCCTCGTCGCCGGGCTGTGCACGGCGCGGCTGATCCGCGGGCTCGGCCGGCTCCGCGCGATCCTCGGCGCACTGGTCGTGGCGGCGATCGCGCAGTCCGCGCTCGGCCTGCCGATGCTGCTGCCGCTCGCGCTCATCGCGTCGTTCCTGATCACGGGCGCGGGCCAGGTGCTGAAGCTCGGTGTCGACTCGTCGATCCAGCTCGACGTCGCCGACGAGGCCCGCGGCCGCGTCTTCGCCCTCTACGACACGCTCTTCAACATCACGCAGGTGGCGGCCGTGGCGGTCGGCGCGGTGTTCGTGCCGGTCACCGGGTACTCGCCGGGCTTGATGGTGGCGGCCACGATTTGCTACGTGCTGGGCGGCGCCGGTTACGTCCTCGCGCGGCGGCGCGCCACGCCGAGCTGATTCGCTGCCGCAAACCGTTGGGCCGAACGGGGACTGTCATCAGTCCATTGGCATTAGGGTGACGCATGACCCGGCCGGGTGAACTCCGGCGAGTTCAACCACCACGGGGGGGCCACCGTGAGCACCACCGGCGACGATCGCGCCCGCCTCGAAGTCGCTCCTGCCGTGCTGACGTCGCCGGACGGGCTGGTCCGGGCCACCGTCGGCGCGGGCGGCACGCTCGGGAAGCTCGAGTTCGCCCCCGACGCCTTCGAGCGCACCTCTCCGGCGCAGCTCGCGTACACCGTCCAGGCCTTGGTGCAGCAGCTCGCCGAGGCCCCGCTCACCGAAGCGTTGCCGCACCAGACGCCGGCCCCGCGACCCACGCCGCGGCGCGTGCGTCCGCGTGGCGCCGTGCCCCAGAACCGCCGCCGCGGCTTCTGAGCCCGCATGTCCCGGATGCGTTGATTCACGTGGAACAAACCCTCGCCGCGGACGAGCAGCGGGCCCTGCTCGTCGAGATCGGCAAGCTGATCCGCGCCCACCAGCCCGACCCCGCCGGTCCGGCCGGAGTCGGGTTCGCACAGGTCGGCGCCCACACCGAGGTACGGCTGCGCAACACGACGGCCGGGCCGGAGCTGACCGAACGGTTCAGCGCGCTGCGCACCGGGATGTACCAGCAGGGCCGCGGCACCTGGCTGCAGTCGCGCTTCGTCCTCGCACCCGACGCGACCTTCGATTTCGACTTCTTCACCGACGACGACCCCCAGTGGACGACGCCGCCCGACGCCGAGGCGTACGCCGACGAGCTGGCCACGTTCCCCCGCGACGACGCGCACATCCCCGACTGGTGGCGGCTGCGCGCGGGGCTCCCGCTCGGCGTCGCGTTCCGCCGCGCCCGTCCGGCCGAGGCGGGGGAGGAGCGAGAGCCGCTGCCGGACGACGAGCTGCCGCTGGTGCTGCAGTACCTCGAACGCGAGCCGCTCGTCGGCGACGAGCACCGCACGGACGGCACGTGGCTCTGGCCCGAGACCGTGCCCCAGCAGCTTCGCGCCGGCGTCGCGCCCGAGGCCGCGCTGGTCGCGCACATCCGGTCGCTGGGCTTCCAGCCGCCGTACGTGGAGCACCTGGTCCGCCGCACCGCCGAGGCCGACCTGCTCGGGAATCCACGGCCCCGGCCGGGGCCCGCCGACGTGCGGCGGACCGGCGGCGACGACGCGGCCGAGCTGGAGACCGTCGCGGACCCCGAACTGACCGACGACCAGCTGCTCGAGGTGCTGGTACGGCGGCTCGACTCGTTCGGCGTCTGGCCGCAGGCCTACCGGATCGGCCCCCGTGAGCCGGGGAAGTGGTGCCTCGAATCGGCCGGCCACGGCTGGACGGTGACGTCCGCGACCGGCGTCGAACAGCGCTTCGCGCACCTGGCCAGCGCCGCCCAGCAGCTGCTCGGCGGCCTGCTGCTGCACCCCGCCCGCATGACCGCCGGGCGGGAGACGCCGCTGGAGACCGCCCGCGTGCTCGACGACTGGCCGATCCAGGCCGCCCCGGGTGACCCTCCCCTCACCCTGCTCCGCAACAAGAGACTCACCCGGTTGGCGGAAGGTACCGTCGTGCTGCGTTTCGGTGAGGAACCCGGGAACCTGGTACATCACGGCGAGGTACGGTTCGTTACGACGTCACTGCCACTCGAACGAGAGCGAGTGGCCCGCACTTATCGGCTCCGGCGATCACTCCACGTGATCACCGGGGTCACTGTGCCCTGGGCGAACCTGCCGGGCGGGGCCGTGGCGTACGTGCTGCCGAAGCCGATCTCGGAGCACGAGTCCGACGGAAGCCTGGAGAGGATCGAGTAGGTGGAAGCGGCGGAAGCGATGGAGAAGGTCGGGAACTGGCTGCGCGCTGTGCACGGTCCCGAAGTCGTGGGCCCCGGCGGACTCCGGGTGGACCACGACCAAGTGCTGCGTATCCCCGAAGGCTGGTCGATCCCCTACAACACCGTCGCGTTCCTCGACGACGGCCGCCCGGAGAAGGAGCTGTTCCCGCCGCCGTCGGTGGTCGTGCGCGAGCCGGACGGCGAGCTGCGCCAGGCGCACCCGCACCCGGGCGGGCTGAGCATCCCGGTCGCGTTCCCCGGCCAGGAGAGCTGGCGCGAGGTCGTGGACCCGGAGTACGTGAAGGCCGGGCTGGGTGAGCTGGGCGTGCCGCTGCAGGCCGTCGCGGGCTGGGTGAAGGTCGACAACGAGGGCCACCAGACCGGCGACGAGCGCGAGAACCCCGAGTACAAGGCCGGCCCGATCCGCCGTGGCTACCCGAAGCCGGAGAACACGCTGGAGACGCTGCTGGCGTTCGCGAGCGTCGGCTGGCTGACGCGCGAGCAGCTGCTGATCGGGCTGCTGCGCTGCGAGGTCTTCGTGCCGCTCGACCCCGAAAGCGGCTCCACCGACCGCTTCTACTTCTCCGAGGAGCGCAACGAGCTCAAGGTGTTCAGCGCGACCCGGCACTTCCCGCCGCGCGAGCACGCCTGGTGGCGCGTGGACCTGGCCACGCTGGCCGAGTTCGAGCACCCGCCGAACCTGGTGATCAACGGCGGCCCGGCGACGTTCGAGGACGTCACGGGTGACGAGCTGGCCGCGATCGCGAAGCGGTTCCCTCGCCACGAGCCGCGGATCGACCGCAACGGCCGCTGCCCGGAGGCCGAGGAGGACCTGGAGCGGCTGGCCCGCGACACGGCGACGCGGATGGGCCTCGAAGAGCCCGTGCCGCCGCCGCTGGGCGCCGCGGAGCGGGCACGGAGACATGGCTTCGAGCTGACCGCCGAAGAGTGCCAGAAGACCGTGCTCGGCGAATCGTGGCTGCGGCGGATGGCCCAGCCGGAAGCGCCCCGGAGCAAGCCGAACGACCTGCGCGCCAACGGCCTCGCGCCGTCCTGGGACAACACCGGGCAGCTGGTGCCGCGGCTGGACACGTTCGGCAAATACCACGAGCAAGAGCTCGAAGACTTCCGCTTCGGCTGGCAGCGCGTCACGGGCGCGTACGTCGGCTTCGCGCTCGGCGAGGCGCTGGGCATGGCCGTCGACCGGCTGCGGCTGGACGAGATCGTCACCCAGTTCGGCCCCGACGGCGTCGACGACCTGCCGGTGGCCTTCGACCAGCCGGGCCGCGTCGGCTCGCTGACGCAACGGCTGCTGTTCTACACCGAGGCCGTGATCCGCAGCCCGCACCGCGAGCAGCCCGAGTCGCGTGACGTCGAAAAGCTCTTCCCGGGAGTGGTGCGCGGCGCGCTGATGCGCTGGCTGCACACGCAGGGCGCGCCCTACGAAGAACCCGACGGCTGGCTGGTGAAGGTGCCGGAGCTGCACGTCCGCCGCACGGCCGAGGACACCGAGCTGAACGCGTACCACGCGCTGGTGACCGGATCGCCGGGCGCGGTGCCGATGTCGGGCCCGATGGCGCTGATCGCCGCGCTGCCCGCGGTGCTCACCATGGCCGGCCCGGGAACCGGCTTCAGCGGCGGCGTCCAGCAGGCCGTGCGCGACCTCGTCGGCGTCACGCACCCGCACGACGAAGACCTCACCGTGGCGACGTACCTGGCGTGGCTGTTCGAGTCGGCGCTGACGAAAGAGGCGTTCAGCTACCCCGTCTGGAACCTCTCGCGCGAGATCCTGACCGAGCACAACACCACGTTCGTCAACGGCCCGGAATGGGCGCCGGTGAAGGCGATGGTCGCGGAGTCGGTCCCGTTCTTCGGCGAGCACGGCCTCCCGGACCTGCGCATGCCCGAGCTGATCGGCGACGGCCAGGGCACGCTGTCGGTGCTCGGCCGCGCGTTCGCCGCGCTGTCCGGCTTCGAGAACTACCCGGAGCAGGCGATGCTGCGCGCGGTCAACCACTCCGGCCGCAGCGCGCTGACCGGCGCGATCGCCGGCGCGCTGCTCGGCGCCAGGGCCGGTGTGCCCGGGCTGCCGCAGAAGTGGGTCGACCAGCTGGAGCTGCGCCACCTGATCGAGCAGATCTCGTCCGACGCGCTGTGGCACTTCGACCGCGATTCGGCACTGAGCCGGCTCGGCGACCAGTGGGTGCAGCGGTATCCGCGTCACTGACCGGCCCGGGAATCGCACGGTCCCCGAGACGCCGGCGGTGACACTGAGCAAGATGGGCGGCATGGAGGCACACCGGCTGCGTGGCAGCCTGCTCGCCGGGGCGATCGGCGACGCGCTCGGCGCGCGCGTCGAGTTCGACTCGATGGACCGGATCCGGGAGATCGCCGGGCCGGCCGGGATCACCGGCTTCCTCTCCGCGTACGGCGGCGAAGGGCGCTTCACCGACGACACGCAGATGACGCTGTTCACGCTCGAAGCCCTGGTCCGCGCCCACGCGCAGCGGCGCCGGGCGCCCGGGCTGACCTGCTTCGGCGAGCTGGAGGCGTACGGCCGGTCCGGCATTCGCGGCGGCGTCGACCGGCCGGTGAACAACTCCAAGGGCTGCGGCGCCGCTGCTAATCCGACCGAAAGTAGGCGGACACGGGCTGCAGCCGGCCCGCTCGTAGCAACCCGTTTCCGCCGTGGCTGCGGTCGGATTAGCAGCGAACAGCACAGTATGCGTGTCGCGCCCGTCGCTCTGTGGTCCGACGACTTGTCGGAGGTGTTCGGGCTCGCGGCCGAGGCCGCGGCGCTGACCCACGGTCACCCAAGCGGGTATTTGTCGGCCGGCACCTTCGCGGTGATCGTGCACGAACTGCTGCTGGGCAAGCCATTGCTCGACGCCGTGGGGACCGCGCGCGCCGAGCTGGTGCGCCACCCCGGCCACGAGGAGGCCGACGCCGCGCTGGAGCAGGCACTGGCGGCGCCGGGACCCGACACCGCGGCCCCCGCCGAGCCGGAGCGGCTCGAAGCGCTGGGGCGGGGCGACTCCGGGGAAACGGCGCTCGCGATGTCCGTCTACGTGGCCCTGACCACCGAAGACGCCGAATCCGCCTTGCTCGCGGCCGTGAACCACGGCGGCGACAGCGATTCCACGGGCTCGGTCTGCGGCAACCTCGTCGGCGCGATGTACGGCGAGGACGCGCTGCCGCCCGGCTGGCTGGACCGGCTGGAGCTGCGCGAGGTCATCACGGAGCTGGCGGACGACGCCGTCGCCGAGTTCGGGCCGGACGCGCCGTCCGATGACCGATGGTCCAGTCTTTACCCGGTCGACTAAATTCTTTCCGGGTGACCGAAGGGGATGGGGAGGAACCGACGTGCGCTACCGGGTCGAAGCGGCGGAACGCCCGGACGGGTTGTACGCGACGCTGGAGGGCCGCACGCTCGCGGCGGAGCGGTCGACCACCGACGGCACGCTGCTGCTGTCGCTGCTGCCGGACGACGAGGACACGCCCGAGGGCTTCGACCGGGAGCACGAAGGCCGTCCGGCCCGGGTGGTCCTCGCGAGCGAGGTCCCGGCGACGTTCAGCTTGACGACGTACTGCGAGTACGACGACGAGCTGTTCGAGGTCGCCCCGGGTGACCAGACCGAGCTGACGCTGCGGTGGACGCAGCACGATCCCGTGCGCGCCGCCCAGCTCGGCCTCACCGACTTCTCGGTGACCGTGCCCGCGAAGCAGCTCACGGCGCTCTGGCAGACCCGCCGGGATTACAGCACCGAGGCACGCCACGAAGCCGAAAGCGACCAGAGCAAGCTGCTGCGCGCCATCGGCCGCACACTGCGCGCGGTGCCTGGCGGCTGGACGCGCGTCGGCGCGCAGTTCCGTCAGGTCGGGGACTACTCGGAGCTGGAGGTCCGCGCCATCGGCGACGAGAACGGGCCGGTGTCCGTGTCGCTGCCCGCGCCGCCGCGGCTGACGGCGCTGTTCGCCCAGCTGCGCGCCGCGATGTACCTGCCGGACAGCGGCACCTGGTTCCAGGGCACGTTCACGCTGGACACGGAGGCGCAGTTCGACTTCGACTTCGACGCCGACCAGGAGCCCGTGTGGCGCCTCCCGCCGAACAACAGCGGCCTTCCGACGTCCCAGCCGTACGCGTTGGAGCTGGCGAACTTCCCGCGCCCGCCGAAGCAGCTGCCCGAGTGGCTGGCCGCGAAGGCCGAGACGCCGCTTGACCTCACCTTCCGCCAGGCCCGGGTGGTCGACGCCCACAACGAGGGCGAGCGGCCCGTGGTCAACCGCCCGCCGGTGCCGCCGGACCAGGTCCGCGGTGTGCTCGACTACCTGTTCCGCGCGCCTGTCGCGATGCACCGGCCGGCGCCGCAGCCGGACATCTTCGCGCCCGGCGCACCGCCGGACGTGCCGCAGGCCTTCCACACCGACGGCGCCTGGATCTGGCCCGCCGCCGTGCCGCACTACCTGCGCAAGTACGGCGTGCCGCCGGAGCCGGAGCTGGTGGAGCACATCCGCGCGGCCGGGTTCCGGCCGCCGTTCGTGCGTGAGCTGGTGCGCGCCACGGCGGAGGCCGACGTGCTCGGCCAGCCGCGGCCCCACCGCTCCGAAGCCGACCTGCCCGACGACACGGCGCTGGCCCGCGCGGCGCGTGACGGCGACCCGGGCCGTCCGCTGCGCGCCGCCGAGACGCTCACGCTGCTGCAGCAACGGCTGATGGAGCACGGCGTGCCCGCGTCCGCCTACCGCATCGGCGCGAACGAGGTGCCCGCCGACGACGTCTGGACGCTGCGCCGAGCCGACGACCGCTGGGAGATCTCGCGCCCGCCGTCGACGGAGCCGGTGGCCTTTCCGAACCTGGCCGAAGCCGCGCGGTACCTGCTCGGCACGCTGCTGATGCTGCCGCCGCGCGCGGCCGACGAGTCCGACCAGCCGGCGGACTGGCCGATCCTCCCGCTGCGGGGCGAGCCGCCGTTGAACTTCTACCGCGGCAAGCGGCTGATCGTGCTCCCCGCGGGCACGACCGTGCAGCGCTACGGCGACGAGACCGGCAACCTCGTGCACTCGGAGTCCGCGCGGTTCGAGGAGACCTCGCTGACCCCCGCACGGGAGCGGGAACGGCAGCAGTACCGGGTTCAGCGGGCGCTGCGTGTGCTCACCGGCGTCACCACGCCGTGGGGCCCGATGCCCGGCGGCGCCGTCGCGTACCTGCTGCCGCGCCCGATCGCGCAGCACGTGGAGGCCGGGGCGCTATCCCGCGTGTGAACCGCTGGCGGTGATCAGGACCGCGGGCGACCACCAGTAGTCGGCGAGGGGTTCGACGGTGACGTCGGTGAAGCCGGCGTCGGTGAGCTGCGCCGACCAGCCCGCGGCGGGCTGCTCCCAGTTCGTGCGCTGCGCACCGGCGGCGACGCCGAGCAGCACGGGCATGAGAAAGCCTTGTGCGACAAGGGAAGCGTCCTCGCCGTATTCCGCGACGCCGCGTTCGTACCGCGCGGCCAGCGAGCTGAGGTGTTCCGGCGAACCTTCGACCAGCTCCGGGACGTCGAACTCCGCCAGCAGCAGCGTCCCGGTGCGGGGGCGCAGCGTGCGGAGGACCTCGGCGCGGTCGGCCGGCGGGATGGACTGCAGCGCGAACGTCGACTGCGCAAGGTTCCACGTGGAACCACGCGCGGCCAGGAAGTCCTGGGCCGTCGCCTCGAACCGGTTGACGCCGGGAACGTCCACAGCGGACAGCAGCCCGGCCGACGGCTCCACCAGGTCGACCCGCGACGGCCGGAACGACGCCTGCGCCAGCGCCGCGACCACGGCCAGGCCGTCACCACAACCCAAGTCCAGCAAGGATTCCGGGCGCAGCTTGTCGTACCGCGTGGCCAGCTCGGCGCTCAGCCGCCGGTACAGCCCGACGTTGCCGCCGCCCCGGATGAACGTGGTGAAGGCGCGCGGCTGGTCGTACACCGGGCCGGAGCCGTCGGTGGCGAGGTACGCGGAAAGCTCAGCGCCCAGCGGGGAATCGGCGCGGGCGGCCAGGGTCGCGGCGCGGGCGTGGTCCCCGGCGCGGTAGGCGGCCAGTGCGTCGGCGAGGAAGTCGGTCACACCGCCGTGTTTAGCAGGTCAGGGTTGAGAATGGCCAGGGCTAGAAGGGCACCCACAACGTCACCCGAGTGCCGTTGCCGGGGGTCGACTCCACCAGCGACGTGCCGCCGACCTCGGCCAGCCGCGCGGTGATCGACTCGCTGATGCCGAAGCCCGCCGGGCGCGTCTCGGTGCTGAAGCCGGTGCCGTGGTCGCGCGTGATCACGGCGATGCCGCCGTCGCGCTCCTCCACCCGGACCACGACTTTGTCGGTCTCCGCGTGTTTCATCGTGTTGCGCAGGGCCTCGCGCACGGCGTCGCGGATCGCGATCTGCCGGACCTCCGACAGCGTGTCGTCGTCCAGCTCGGAGATCACCAGCTGGGCGCGCAGGCCGTCGCGCGCCATCTCCGCGGCCAGCGAGGCGAGCTTCTCACCCAACGGCCGCGCGCCCTCCTCGGCCCGCTGTGCGGCGGCCGTCTCGATGGTCTGCCGCAGCTCCATCGCCTGCGCGCGGGCCAGCCGCTGCACCTCGACGAGCCGCTCCCGGGAGTCACCGGCCCCGCCGAGCGAGATCGCCTCCAGCGTCTGCAACACGGTGTCGTGCAGCATCCGGTGCTGCTGCGCGCGCTCGGCGAGCCGTCCGTTGCGGATGCCGTACGCCAGCGCGAGCCGCGTGCCGAGGCCCAGCAGGATCAGCCCGCCGATCCCGGTGAACAGGACGCCGAACATCGTCGGGTAGAGCGACCAGGCCTGCGTGAAGTCGGCCGAGCCGCTGTTCAGCCAGTCCGACAGCAGCCGGACGGGCAGGCTCAGCACGGCCAGGCCGATGCCCGCCGGGATGCCGACGGCGAGCGTGAGCAGCGCGATGTCCCCGAGCAGGTGTTTCTCGGCGACACCGAGCGCGTCGTGGAACACCGCCGACGGCACGCTCAGGCCGATGACCAGCTGGAACGCCACCGTGATGACCAGGTCGGCGATCAGCAGCCGCGCCGCCTGGCCGCCGCGGAACGGGGCCCGGCGCAGCATCCAGAACATGCCGAACGCGCTCATCACCACCGAGCACAGCGCGACCAGCCCCACCGGCAGCGCGCCCTGGGACCCGTGCGCCACCACGAAGGCGCCGAACGCGCCGGGCACCGCGACGATCCGGTAGGCCAGCGGCACCAGCACCACGTACCGCGCGGCCCGCAGCAGCAGGCCGTCGTTGTACCTCGCGTCGATCGGGCCGGCCATGCGGGAAATCCGCTTCAGCGCCCGGACCGGGGTGGGGTCGGCGATCTCGTCGGTGAGCCCGGTGGTCGCCGTCGCCAGCGCGGGCGTGCCGCGTCGCAGCAGGGTGACGAGAAAGCTCGCACTGCGTTCCGACCGGCCTTCGGACGCCTGCGCCGCCATCGATCTCCCCCGATCGGAGCGCGCCCCCGACGGCACACCCGGGGCAGCGAGTATTCCCCGTCACCGGGCATCCCATCCAGGGGCCGAACGGGGAAACCGGCCAATTCGCGATCACGAATTCGACTCGTGTTCCCCGAGGGCGCGCTCCGGCCACCCCAGGGTGATCAGCCGTGTCCGGAGCGCGAGATCAGTCCCCGGCGGTGAGCCCCTCGGCGGCGGCCCAGCGCTTCAGCTCGGCCACGGCCTCGTCGTGGTCCAGCGGGCCGCGGTCGAGGCGCAGCTCCTTGAGGAACTTCCACGCGCGGCCGACGTCCGGGCCCGGCTTGAGGCCGAGCAGCCGCATGATCTCGTTGCCGTCGAGGTCGGGGCGGACCCGGTCCAGGTCCTCCTGCTCCTTCAGCCGCGCGATGCGCACCTCGAGGTCGTCGTACGTCGCCTGCAGCGCGGCCGCCTTCTTGCGGTTGCGCGTGGTCGAGTCGGCGCGGACGAGCTTGTGCAGCCGGGTCAGCAGGTCGCCGGCGTCGGTGACGTAGCGGCGCACGGCCGAATCGGTCCACTCGCCGTTCGCGTAACCGTGGAACCGCAGGTGGAGGAACACGAGCTGGGAAACCGCCTCGACGATCTCCTTGGAGTACTTCAGCGCGCGCAAACGCTTGCGCGCCATCCGCGCGCCGACCACCTCGTGGTGGTGGAAGGTCACGCCGCCACCCGGCTGGAACTCGCGGGTGTCCGGCTTGCCCGCGTCGTGCAGCAGCGCCGCGAGCCGCAGCACCAGGTCCGGCTCCGACTTCGGCTCGTGGGTCTTCTCCAGCTCGATCGCCTGCGCGAGCACGGTGAGCGAGTGCTGGTAGACGTCCTTGTGCTGGTGGTGCTCGTCGATCGTCAGCCGCATACCGGGCAGCTCGGGCAGCACGTGGTCGGCCAGGCCGGTGTCCACCAGCAGCTCCAGGCCGGGGCGCGGGTCGTCGGCGAGCAGCAGCTTCGACAGCTCCGCCTGCACCCGCTCGGCCGTGATCCGGGTGATCTCGCTCGCCATCGACGTCATCGCCTCGACCACCCGCGGTGCGGGAACGAAGCCCAGCTGTGCGGAGAACCGGGCCGCGCGCAGCATCCGCAGCGGGTCGTCGGCGAACGACTCCTGCGGCGTCGCGGGGGTGTCCAGCACCTTCAGCCGCAACGCGTCGAGGCCGCCGTGCGGGTCGATGAACGTCTTGGCGGCCAGGTCGATCGCCATCGCGTTGACGGTGAAATCGCGCCTGAGCAGGTCACCCTCGATGCTGTCGCCGAAGGTGACCTGGGGGTTTCGGCCCACGCGGTCGTAACTGTCGGCGCGGAACGTGGTGATCTCGAGCGTCATGCCCTTCTTCGTCACCCCGACGGTGCCGAAGGCGATGCCGACGTCCCACACCGCGTCGCCCCACTCGCTGACGATCTGCAGCACGCGGTCGGGCCGCGCGTCGGTGGTGAAGTCGAGGTCGGCCGACAGCCGGCCGAGCATCGCGTCACGCACGCTGCCGCCGACCAGGTACAGCCGGTGGCCGGCGCGGGCGAAGCGCTCCGCCAGCTCATCGGCCAAGGGGGACACACGCATCAGTTCCGTCACCGCGTTCTGCTGGGCGACCAGGTTGTTCACTTCGATCCCACCACGGACGTGGCGCCACTACTACGGGCACCGTCGGACACGGACACGGAGAGCCAGCGTACCTGGGCAACCGTTTGCTCTAGCATCGCAGCATGCCTGGATCTGCCGGCCGCGCCGGAGCGCCCAAGCCGCGTCGGCGGCGGCGGCGCCAGCGCGGCAGGCGGCTGACCACCGTCGACGAGACTTCGGCCGGCGGACTGGTCGTCGACCCGGACCGTGAGCATGCCGCGCTGATCGGGCGGCTCGACCGGCACGGCAAACTGCTCTGGTCGTTGCCGAAGGGCCACATCGAGGACGGTGAGACGGTGGAGCAGACCGCGATGCGCGAGGTGAAGGAAGAAACGGGCATCTCCGCGCGGGTCCTGCGTCCGCTGGGCACCATCGACTACTGGTTCGTGGCCGAACGACGCCGGGTGCACAAGACCGTGCACCACTTCCTGCTCGAGTCGACGGGTGGTGAGCTCTCGGACGAGGACGTCGAGGTCACCGAGGTCGCCTGGGTCCCGCTGGCCGAGCTGGAGCACACTCTCGCCTATTCGGACGAGCGCAAGCTGGTCCGCAAGGCCAAAGAACTTTTCGCGCACGACGACCGCGCTTGAGAGGGAGCACCCGAGTGAAGCGGCCGGCCGCCTTCTTCCTGTCCCTGCTGTTCCTCGCAGTGGCCGCCCTGTACGGCGCGCCCGCGCAGGCGCAGGACGAGCCGAGCCCGGAGCCCCCGCGGCTGCGGATCGACCTCGCCCAGCTGAACCCCCGCGTCGTCACCAGTGCCTCGACGACGCTCTCGGTGTCCGGCACCGTGACCAACATCGGCGACCGCCGGATCTCGCGCCCGCAGGCGCGGCTGCAGGTCGGCGAGCGGCTGGCCAGCGACCGCGCGATGTCGGGCGTGCTGGCGGGCGAGCCGATCCAGGACACCCCGCTGACGGACTTCAGCACGCTCGCCGACTCGCTCGAGCCGGGCCAGAACGCCCGCTTCGACATCCAGGTCCCGCTCACCGGCAAGCTGGCCCGTCCCGGTGTGTACCCGATGCTGGTGAACGTCAACGGCACCCCGGAGTTCGGCGGCGCCGCGCGGCTCGCCGCCGTCAGCCTGCTGATGCCGGTGCTCTCGGCGCCGGGGGGAAAATCGGCTCCGCCGGTGTCCAAGCACGCGAACGTCAGCGTGCTCTGGCCGATCACCGACAGCTCGCCGCACGTCCTCTCGCAGCCCTACGGCGGCCAGCTGACTCTCTCCGACGACACGCTGGAGAGGGAGCTGAAGCCGAACGGGCGGCTGTACTCCCTGGTCTCCGCCGCGCGGGCGGCCCAGGAGAACGACCCCCACGTCCGTGACTCGCTGTGCTTCGCGATCGACCCGGACCTGCTGCGGACCGTCGACGCGATGACCCGCGGCTACCTCGTCGGCGGCGCGCAGGGCCAGAACGCCGCCGCGGCGAGTGACTGGCTGTCGTCGCTGCGTGCGCTGGTCAAGGACCGCTGCGTGGTCACCCTGCCGTTCGCCGACGCCGACCTCACCACCCTCGGCAAGGTGCACTCCGCCACCGGGGCCGACCCGAACCTGCTCCAGGCCGCGCTGGGCGGCGCCGCGACGATCCGGCAGCTGCTCAGCGTCCAGCCGCAGGAGGGCGTGCTGTGGCCGGACGGGACGCCGGACGCGCAGGCGCTCACCGCGATGGCCGGCGCCGGCTTCAGCACGGTGCTCGCGGACGGCTCGAAGCTGCAGTCCAAGACCCCGGTCACCGGCGCCGTCACCCTGTCGCCCGGTGGGCTGCGCGCCCAGCCGATCGACGGGCTGATCGCGAGCGCGATGACCGGCGCCCCGCCGAACCCGCAGGCCCCGACCACGGTCGGCGCGGCCTCCCAGCCCGCGATCTCCGGGCAGAACGGCCTGGCCGCGATCGCGTACGAAGCGGGGCTGGGCCGAGCGGACGCGAAGGCGAACGCCCGGCTGCTGGTCGCGCCGCCGCGCCGCTGGGCCGCGCCGGTGTCCGAGCTGACCACGTTCCTGGGCCAGCTCGGCACCTTCCTCGGCGACGGGATAGCCACGGGCACGCCGCTGACGTCGCAGCTGCAGGCCGACCCGACGGGCACCGCCTCGCTGTCGACCGGCAACCGGGACCAGCCCGCCGCGACCGGCGACTCGGACACGCTGGCGGCCCTCGACACGCAGGCCTCCGGGCTGCTGTCGGCCATGCAGATGGACACCCGGTCGCGGGTGCAGCCGCAGGACATCGTGGCGCCGGTGCGTGACGCGATCGTGCGCGGCGCGTCGACGGCGTGGCAGTCGGCCGCGCCCGGCGCCGCGGTGGCGAACGCGAACGCCGAACTCGGCGCGATCCGCGGCCAGGTGACCGTGGAGCAGCCGAAGCAGACGATCGCGCTGGCGTCGGGCTCGTCGCCGCTGCCGGTGTCCGTGAGCAACGACCTGCCGGTGGGCATCACCGCGCAGATCGCGCTGCAGAACAACATCGGCATCCGGCCGCCGGCCGCGCAGAACCGGTTCTTCCCGGCCAAGGGCAGCACGAACGAGTACCTGCAGATCGAGGCCCTGCGCGCCGGCCTGCTCAGCGTCGATGTGTCGTTGACCACTCCCGCGGGCACCTCGTTCGGCTCGACCGCTCGGTTCGAGCTGACCTCGACGGAGTACGGCCCGATCACGATCATCATCACCGTCGTGGCCGGGTGCGCGCTGCTGCTGCTGGCGTCGCGCCGCATCTACCGGCGGATCAAGGAGAGCCGCAAGGAGAACAACGAGGCGGCCTGAGTTTCCGGGCCTTGTCTTCGGGGGACCGAGTGCTTCCGCCCGTTCCCGATTACCCTGGGTCGACCGCTGCCACAATGGCAGGGACCCCGAGTACCGAGGATTGGGCACGCGTTGGACAAAGAGCCGGGCTTACCACCCGAGCGTGCGAGCCGTCCCCGGCGCGAGGGTGCGCCACCGCGGCGCGACGAGCGGGGTGAACCGCCGCGCCGCCGTCGCCAGCCGCCGCCACAGGGCCAGCCGCCGCCGGAACGCAGGCAGCCGCCACCCGCCAACGGGCGGACGCGGCGGATGCCCGTGCCCGACGAGCGGCCGCAGCGCCGGGTCCCGCCACCGCCACCACCGCCGCAGGGCCGTCAGGGCGCGCCGCCGCGCAAGCCGGCCGGACCGCCGCCCACCCGTCGCCAGCAAGTACCCCCGCCGCCCCCGCCTCAGCAGGGGCGGCCGCCGTTGCCGCAGCCGTCCGGGCCGATGCCGTCGGGTCCGCTGCCACAGCCGTCCGGGCCGATGCCGTCCGGTCCGATCCCGCAGCAGCCGCCGGTCTCGGGGCCGCCGTCCGGACCTCAGCAGATCCCGCCCGGCCCGATGCCGCCGACGCACCGCGGCCGCGGCCCGCGCCCGGGCACGCCGATCCGGCCGTGGCAGGAAGAGGCCCTTCGCGACCCGGAGGCGACGCGGTTCATCCCGCGCACCGCCGGCGTCCCGATGGCCGCCTCGCGCTGGCCGACCGCCGACCCGGACGTGTTGCGCCCGTACGACGCGCTGGCCACGCAGGTCATGCCGCGGATCAAGGACGCGCCGCTGGTGCGTCCGTCCGGGCCCGCGACGACCGGCGAACAGCCGGTCGCCCCGGCGAAGGCGCCGTCACTCGCGAAGGCGAGTGGGCGGATGGCGATCGCCTCGCTGATCAGCCGCATCACCGGCTTCCTGTGGAAGCTGCTGCTGGTGGCGGCGATCGGCGCCGGCATCTCGAACGACTCGTTCAACGTCGCGAACACGATGCCGAACATCATCTTCGAGCTGCTCATGGGCGGTGTGCTCGCCAGCGTGGTGGTGCCGCTGCTGGTGCGCTCGCAGGACGACGAAGACGGCGGTGAGGCCTACACCCAGCGGCTGCTCACGGTCGCGGTCTCGCTGCTGCTGATCGGCACGGTGGTCGCGGTGATCGCCGCGCCGGCGTTCACCTCGCTGTACGTCGACTCCTCCGGCAAGGCCAGCCCGCAGCTGACCACGGCGTTCGCCTACCTGCTGCTGCCCGAGATCTTCTTCTACGGGGTGTTCGCGCTGCTGTCGGCGGTGCTGAACGCGAAGCAGATCTTCGGCCCCACGGCGTGGGCGCCGGTGGTCAACAACATGGTGGTCATCTTCACGATCCTGGTCGTGTGGATCATGCCGGGGCAGATCGACGAGGCACACCCGTCGATCACCGACCCGAAGGTGCTCACGCTGGGCCTCGGCGTGACCGCGGGCATCGTGGCGCAGGCGTTCATGCTGATCCCGCCGCTGCTGCGGTCCGGCTTCCGGCCGAGGTGGCGCTGGGGTATCGACCGGCGGATGAAGGAGTTCGGCGGGCTGGCGCTGTGGATCGTCGGCTACGTCGCGGTGAGCCAGGTCGGCTACACCATCACCACCCGGGTCCTGACCAGGGGCACGCCCGGCGGTGTCACCGCGTACAGCAACGCGTGGCTGCTGTTCCAGCTGCCCTACGGCGTCATCGGCGTCTCGCTGCTCACGGCGATCATGCCGCGGATGAGCCGCGCGGCCGCCGACGGCGACACCAAGAAGCTGATCGGCGACCTGTCCTACGCGTCGCGGATCTCCACGGTGATGCTCGTGCCGATCTCGGCGGTGATGACCATCGTCGGCTCGTCGATCGGCGTGGCGCTGTTCACCTTCGGCAAGGGCTCGCTGGAGAGCGCGGAGCGGCTCGGCGAGGCGCTGGCCATCTCGGCGTTCGCGCTGCTGCCGTACGCGCTGGTGATGCTGCAGATGCGCGTGTTCTACGCGATGAAGGACGCCCGCACACCGACGTTGATCATGATCGTGATGACGCTGGTCAAGGTGCCGCTGCTGTACCTGTGCCCGGTCGTGCTGTCGCCGGACAACATCGTGCTGGGCGTGATGATGGTCAACGCGCTGACGTTCGTGGTCGGCGCGGTCCTCGGCCAGGTGTGGCTGTGGGTGACGCTGGGCAACCTGCGGAGCAAGCGGGTGATCGGGGTGATCCTCTTCACGGTCGTCGCGAGTGTGCTCGGCGTGGCCGCGGCGTGGCTCGTGGGGCAGATCGTGCCCGACTCGATGGGGGTGACTTTGCACGCCTGGATCAAGTTGTTGCTGCAAGGGATCGTCGGCATCGGCGTCTCGTTCGGCGTGCTCATGGCGCTGAAGGTCGAGGAGCTGGTACCCGCCTCGTCCAGAATCACCCGTTTGATCAAGCGCGGGTAACGATTGATTCACGAATGACGACGCTTCCCCCAGACCTGATCCGGGTACCCTCGGTCCGGGAGCGCGACGCGGGAGAGAAGCGGTGGACACGAGACGGAGCGAACAGGCAGGGGAGGCCAGCCGGTCGGGCATACGTGCCCAGGGCGGCTCGCTGGCCCCGGGCCGGGTCGTCGGCGACGGCCGGTACCGCCTGCTCGCGCAGTTCGGGGTGGACGAACGAGCCGCCGCGCACCTGTGGCGGGCACGCGATGGACAGCTGAAACGAGACGTCGCGCTGACCTTGCTGGTCGGCGACCCGGCGGACCCGGAGGCCGCGAGGCTGGCCCGGCGGACGCTGGAGCGCGCGGCGCACGCGTCGAAGTTCGGCCACGGCGGGGTCGCCAGGGTCCTCGACGTGCTGAGCCTCGGCAGCGGGGTCACCTCGAGCGAAGGGCTGCTCGGCGTCGTCGTGGCGGAGTGGACCAAGGGCAGTGACCTGGTCGACCTCGTCGCGCAGCGGCCGGTGGCGCCCGCCGCGGCCGCGCGGATGGTGCAGGCGCTCGCCGAAGCGGTGGAGCACGCGCACCAGAACGGCCTGGTCCTCGGCCTCGACCACCCCCAGCGCCTGCGGCTCACGCCGAACGGCGCGTTGAAGCTCGCGTTCCCCGGCCCGCTGCCGGAGGCGACGCTGCGCGACGACGTCAAGGCGCTCGGCGCGGTCCTTTACCTGCTGCTCACCGGCCGTTGGGCATTGCCGGGCGGGCCGCCCGCGATCCCCGCGGCGCCGCTGACCCCGCAGGGCCTGGTCGTGCCGCCGCGCACGCTGGTGCCCGCGGTGCCGCCGGAGCTGTCCTCGCTGGCCGTCCGCACGATCGAGGACGGTGGCAACGGCGGCATCCGGACCAGCTCGGCGATCCTGCGCGTACTCGGTCAGGTCGCCGACGAGGAGGAGCGCACCCAGCTGATCAAGGCGGTCGGTGACGGCGACGAAGCGCCGGCCGACGGCACGCTCTGGACCACGAAGAAGCCGGTGAAGGACGTCGCACGGCGGCGGAAGCTGGCGTTCGGCGTCACCGTGCTGGTGGTCGCCACCGTGGTGATCCTGGCCTGGGGCGGGCTGATGCTGATCAACCTGTTCCAGGGCGACTCGAAGGCCACCGGCCCGACGATCAACGTGGCGGCGCCGCCGACCAGCCAGAGCGCCGCGCCACCGGCGAACTCGGGCGCCCCGCCGTCCTCGCCGGCCCAGCCGAAGATCGGCGACCCGGTCACCCCGAAGTCGGCCACCGTCTACAACCCCGAAGGCTCGGGCGACAACCCCGGGCGGGCGAAGAACACCATCGACGGCGATCCCGGCACGACCTGGCGCACGGACCAGTACCAGCAGCAGCTGCCGGTGCTGAAGCCCGGCGTCGGCATCGTGGTCTCGTTCGACGACGCGGTGAACCTGGCGCAGGTGAAGATCACCGCCGACAGCCCGGGCACGAAGGTCGAGATCCGGTCCGCGGACAGCAAGAACCCGAAGCTCGAGGACACCAAGGTGGTCGGCTCCGGCGATCTGAACGGGACCGACACCACCATCACGCTCCAGCAGCCGACGCAGGGCCAGTACTTCGTCGTCTGGATCACCCAGCTGGGTGACGACAGCGACGGCGGCTTCATCAGCCAGATCGGGGACCTGAGCTTCCTGCCTGCGGGGTGACGCTCCTTACCCACTCAGTAGGCTCTCCCGGGTGACGGCTGCAGCTCCCACGGATGCTGATCTCATAGCGGCGCACGCCGCCGGGGATCCGCATGCGTTCAGTGAACTGGTCCGGCGACATCGGGACCGCCTCTGGGCGGTCGCGCTGCGGACGCTGCGGGATCCGGAAGAGGCCTCGGACGCGCTGCAGGAGGCGTTCATCTCGGCCTTCCGCGCGGCGGGCAACTTCCGCGCCGAGTCCCAGGTGACCACCTGGCTGCACCGGATCGTCGTCAACGCCTGCCTCGACCGCATCCGGCGACGGCAGGCCCGGCCCACCGTCCCGCTGCCCGAAACCGGCTTCAACGAGCCGGCGTCACCGCGCGACTCGATGGCGGAGAAGGAGACGAGCCTGCTCGTCCGCGCCGCGCTGGAGCAACTGCCCGAGGACCAGCGCGCACCGATCCTGCTCGTCGACGTCGAGGGTTATTCGGTGGCCGAGACGGCGAAGATGCTCGGCATCGCCGAGGGCACCGTGAAGAGCCGATGTGCCAGGGGGCGCGGGAAACTCGCGAAGGTTCTCGGGCATCTGCGGAACCCCGATGCGCACGAAGGCGTCCCAACTAACGAAAGCAAACGCAAGCGCGCCACTTCGGAGGGGTCCCGGAGTGCCGGGCGGGCCAACGGCTCGCCGGGGAACGGGGAGGGACGATGACGGACGAAAGTCGGGGGGTCGGCGGAGCCGCCGGCCCGCCCTGGTCTGTCGACCTGCTCGCCGACCTCCACGCGGGCGTCCTGACCGAGCCCGAGGCCGCCGAGCTGTGGCCCCGGGTGAACAACGACCCCGAAGCGCTCGCGGTCATCGAGGCGCTGGAGGCCACCACGGCCGACCTGGCGTCGCTCACGCTGGAGCCCGCCCCGCCGATGCCCGCCGAGTACGCGGCCCGGCTGGACGCGGCGCTGGCGGCGGAGGCCTCCGCCCGGCAGGCCGCCTCGTTTCCCGTCGCCACCCCGATCCCGGCGGCGGCACCGGCAGCTCCGGCGGCAGGCGACGCGCCCGTGGTGGACCTCGCGGCCGCACGGCGGAAGCGCAACCGGCGGCTCGGCTGGGGCGCCGGGGTGCTGACCGCGGCCGCTGCGGCGATCGTCGTGGTAGCGGTCACGGTGCCCGGCACCTCGCAGGAAACCGGGACCGGCGTGGCGGCACCCGCGCCGTCCGGGCCGTCCGTCAGCGGCGACGGCAACGGCGCTGAGGCCCTGCTGGGCGGCGCCATGGGCGTCCGCGACTTCGGCCCGCTCCAGGACGAGAAGCGGCTCGACGCGTGTGTCTCCGCGGCCGGGCTGGACCCGAACGTGCGCCCGGCGGGCATCCGGCCGGTGAACGTCGACGGCAAGGCCGGCGTGCTCGTCTTCTACACCACGGGCAAGATCGCGCAGTACCGGATCGTGGCCTTCGGCGCCGACTGCGGACCCGGCAGTCCCGACAAGCTGTTCGACAAGATCGTCGGGAAGAAATAGCCGCTGGTCGGGGCCGGTAATGGTTCGGTAAGTAGTGGGCGTCACCGTCGGGAACACCGCCACCTACGATCGTGTTGAGCCTGATGCATAGGTCACTACGAGCGGAGGTCCACGGGTGGTTGCCGAGGAAATCAGGAACCTGATCGTCGTCGGGTCTGGTCCTGCCGGTTACACCGCCGCGGTCTACGCGGCACGCGCACAGCTCGAACCGCTGGTCTTCGAGGGCACGCAGTTCGGCGGCGCGCTGATGACCACCACGGAGGTCGAGAACTTCCCCGGCTTCCGCGAAGGCATCCAGGGGCCGGACCTGATGGAGGAAATGCGCAAGCAGGCCGAGCGCTTCGGCGCCGAGCTGCGCGCGGAGGACGTCGAGTCGCTGGAGCTGACGGGTGACGTCAAGTACGTCGTCGCGAACGGCAAGCGCTACGCGGCCCGCGCGGTGGTCCTCGCCATGGGTGCGGCCGCGCGCTACCTCAACGTGCCGGGTGAGCAGGACCTGCTCGGCCGCGGTGTGTCGGCCTGTGCGACGTGCGACGGCTTCTTCTTCCGTGACCACGACATCGTGGTGGCCGGCGGCGGCGACTCCGCGATGGAGGAGGCGACCTTCCTGACGAAGTTCGCCAAGTCCGTCACCATCGTGCACCGCCGCGACGAGTTCCGGGCGTCGAAGATCATGCTCGAGCGCGCCCGCGCGAACGAGAAGATCAAGTGGCAGCTGAACTCCCAGGTCACCGGCGTCGAGGGTGACGGCAAGGTCCAGGGCGTCACGGTCAAGGACACCAGGACCGGCGACGAGCGGACGCTGGACGTCACCGGCTTCTTCGTCGCGATCGGCCACGATCCGCGCAGCGCGCTGGTGCAGGGCCAGGTCGACGTCGACGAGGACGGCTACGTCGTCACGCAGGGGCGTACTTCTTACACGAACGTGCCCGGCGTGTTCGCGGCCGGCGACCTGGTGGACCGCACCTACCGGCAGGCCATCACAGCGGCCGGCTCCGGCTGCAGCGCCGCCATCGACGCGGAACGATGGCTGGCGGAGCACGGTGACGCCGACGCCCACGAGGCCCCTGAACTGGTCGGCGGCGGCTACGGCCCCGGCGCCCACTGACTTTTCCCGACCACTCGAAGGAGAACCCGATGACCAACACGGTGAAGGTGACGGACAAGTCGTTCGTCGACGACGTCCTGACCAGCGACAAGCCGGTCCTGGTGGACTTCTGGGCCACCTGGTGCGGCCCGTGCAAGATGGTCGCCCCGGTGCTCGAGGAGATCGCGGCCGAGAACGGCGAGAAGATCACCGTCGCCAAGCTCGACATCGACGAGAACCCGAACACGGCGCGTGACTACCAGGTGATGTCGATCCCGACGCTGATCCTGTTCCAGGGCGGCAAGCCGGTGAAGCAGATCGTCGGCGCCAAGCCGAAGGCCGCGCTGCTGTCGGACCTGTCGGACGTGCTCTGAACAAGCGCACGCTGTCCAGTCGCTGAGAACCCGGGCCTGCGGTGATTCACCCGCGGGCCCGGGTTCTCGCACGTTCGGGCAAGGTGTCCGTGGCCATGATCACGCAGGTGCACGGCGTGTCCCCGGGCGTGAACCACGTTCGGGGGCTTGCCGCACAGACTGGGCCTGCGCGCTCACCGAGAGTTCACAGGGCACAATAGGTGCCTGGGCTTACCACCCATCCAGGTTTCTGTTTCGCATCGAGCTGGTTTCGGTGCCCTAGGAAGAGCGAGGAGTGCATGCGGGTACTCCGCCGCGGTGACACCGGTCCGGACGTCGCCGAGATCAGGGCGATCTTCGCCGGGATGGAACTGCTCCCTGCGGTCACCGAGACCGAGCAGTACGAGACCTTCGACGTGGCTGTCGAGCAGGCCGTTCGGGCCTTCCAGCAGCGGCGTGGGCTGATCACCGACGGTGTCGTGGGCCCCGCGACGTTCCAGGCGCTCAAGGGCGCCAGCTATCACCTCGGGAGCCGTCCGCTGGCGCACATGATGTCCTCGCCCGTGCAGGGTGACGACGTCTTCGCGCTGCAGGAGCGGCTCACCGAGCTGGGCTTCGACGCCGGCCGCCCGGACGGGCACTTCGGCCCGCAGACGGAGCGCGCACTGAAGACGTTCCAGCGCGACATGCGCCTGAACTCCGACGGAATCTGCGGCCCGGCCACGATCCGTGAGCTGCACCGCCTGTCGTCGCCGCGCGCCCGCGGTGGCCGCCCGGTCTTCCTGCGCGAGCAGGAGCAGGTCCGCCGCGCCGGCCCCCGGCTGCGCGGCAAGCGCATCGTGATCGACCCCGGCCACGGCGGCGAGGACCTCGGCGTGGTCGCCGGCGGCCTGCGTGAGGCGGACATCGCGTGGGACCTCGCGCGCCGGCTCGAAGGACGCATGCAGGCGACGGGCATGGAGGCGCTGATCTCCCGCGGCCCGAACCACAGCCCCACGGACTTCGAACGCGCCCGCTTCGCCAACGACGCCGGCGCGGACCTGTTCCTGTCCCTGCACAACGACGGCAACCCGTCGCCGCGCGCGCAGGGTGTGGCCAGCTTCCACTTCGGCACGGGCAACGGCACCACCTCCACGGTGGGTGAGCTGCTGGCGGGCTTCATCCAGCGCGAGGTCGCGGCCCGCACGGGCCTGCGCGACTGCCGCACGCACTACAAGACGTGGGAGATCTTCACCCGCACCCGCTGCCCGGCCGTCCGCGTGGAAATCGGCTACCTCACCAACCCGGACGACGCCCGCAACCTGGGCGACCCCGCCTTCCGCGACATCGTCGCCGAGGGCATCCTCATCGCGGTGAAACGCCTGTACCTCCTGGGTGAAGGCGACCAGCCCACGGGCACCTTCACCTTCGCCGACGTCCTGGCCCACGAACTCGCCAAGGCCGAGTAGCGGCTGTTCCTCGCCCGTTCGGTCGGCTTCGGCTTCGGCTTCGGCTTCGGCTTCGGCCAACCCTGCTGCTTGGCTCTTTGCGTCGGGTGCCCTCGGCCAAGATCTGCCGACACAGTTTGACCATGCGCCGCGCGGCCAGCCTCCTGTCCGAGCATGTCCTGCTACTGGTCCGGGCTTCTGCCCGGCCAGTGCGGTCCTGACCTGGGCTGCCCGACTCAGCCGCCCGAGCGGTCCGGCACCCGGAACCTGCTCCGACCGCCTGCCCCCGCGATCCGATCGGTTAGGCGGACGTTGACACCCCGCTGAGACTGCCGTTCGCACGTCGCTTGAACTTGCCCGTTCGCCTCCGCACTTGAACAGTCGTTCGCACCTCACTTGGCAGACGCACGCTCCGCGTACAGAAGTGCGTCCCTCCGCCGCGCGATCCCGCCGCCGTACAAGACCTCCGCCATCGGATCCGCTCCGGTGTGCGACCCGCTCCAGCTTGATCCGGTCCTCCAGCGGTACCCGGGAATCTCCCGCCACCCCTCCGCCAAGCCCGTGGACGTCCTGCCCGCTCCCAAACTCCCCGGCACTCCGAGCCGGACATCGTCGCAGCCGCTCAACCCCCTGACACCCAACCCGGCTCTCCTACTACCTCAGCCACCACCCACCCGGCTCGCCTGACCGCCCCGCCTAACCAGCCGCCCTCGCCCAACCAGCATCACCGGTCACCTAGCCGCACCGGTCACCCAGCGTCACACCCACAACCGGCCCCACCAACGATCCACCGCCCACCAAACCCCCAGCCGGCCACCACTCCACGAGAGCAACCCGCCGCCCCACCCTCTCGCCCCATCCCAACGCCACGCGACCTCACCTCACCCCACCCCCAGCAGACAACCCACCTACGCCCCACCAGTCACACACGCCACTCCACAACCAGAGTCCCCGGTCCGTTTCCGTCGCCCTCAGCGCCGCCACAACCCGTTGCGCTCGCTCCCCACCAGACCCACCACACCTTGGGGCAGCCCCCGCCCTCCTCGGGGGGCGTCCCCAGATCCAGTCTAGTCATCCACAGGTTTTCCACGGCCTCTATCAGCAATCTGTGGATAACTCGGCACTTCTTCCACAGTTGTGCACAGCGTCCGGAATCGGATCTTTCCGGCAGGGGCGGGCGTGCTAGAGAGGGTGGGGGTGCTGGTCGGAGGAGGGTGGCGGCGGGTGTCGAAATGGGGGAGGTGGTGTCGACGTCCTGTGTGTGCAGGAGACAGGAGGAGGCGTGATGGGCGGGACGAAGCTGACCTCGGGCGAGGCCGTGCGGAAGGCGACCGGGCTGAGCTGGGACGAGTGGGGCGAGGTGCTCGACGCCTGGGGCGCGCGAGAGCGAAGCCACGGCGAGATCGTGAAATGGCTCATGACCGAGCGTGGTCTCGGCAGCTGGTGGGCGCAGACAGTGACCGTCGAGTACGAGCGGGCGCGGGGATTGCGGACGCCCGGCAGTGGGCGCGACGGCCTCTACACCGTGAGCGCGAGCAAGACGGTCGGCGCGTCCGTCGAGGAGCTGTTCCGGGCCGTCACCGACCCCGGGCTGCGCGAGGGCTGGCTGCCGGACGGTCTGCTCACCGAGCGGACCACACAACCGCACCGCTCAGCCCGGTTCGACTGGGGTGACGGCACCACCAGAGTCAACATCGGATTTGTCGACAAAGGGACACGGGCGCAGATCGCCCTCGCCCACGAGCGCCTCCCTGACCAGGAGACGGCCGACCAGACCAAGCAGTACTGGCGGGACCGCCTCACCCGGCTCAAGCAGCTGCTCGAAGGCTGATCAGGCGCGCCCGAGGCTCGGCTCGGCCGTGGTGATCGTCACCTGGCCGAGCAGCCGCTCCAGCGCCGCCTCGACGTCTTCCTTCCAGCTGATCGCCGAGCGCAGCTCGAGGCGCAGCCGCGGCCACTTCGAGTGCGGGCGGACGGTCTTGAAGCCCACGCTCTGCAGGAACGCCGCCGGCAGCACGCACGTGTGCTGGTCCATCGGGTCGGCTTCATCCGGCCTCGCGTCGCCGAAGGCCTCGATCGCGCGGACGCCGCGTTTGGTCAGGTCCTTCGCAACGGCCTGGACCAGCATGCGGCCGAGTCCGCCGCCGCGGAACTCGGGGAGCACCTGGAACGCCGTGAGGAGCACGGCGTCGGCGCTGGGCGGCGACGTGGGGAAGGCCAGTGAACGCGGGACGGCGTTCGGCGGCGCGTACAGCACGAACCCGACCGGCAGCGTGTCGCTGTAGACGATGCGGCCGCAGGAGCCCCACTCCAGCAGCACGCTGGAGACCCAGGCCTCCTTCTCGACCTCCGTGGAGCCGAACTCCTCGGCCTGCGCCTTCAGATGCGGCGCCAGCTCCCAGTACACGCACTGACGGCAGCCCTTGGGCAGGTGCTCCAGGTTGTCCAGGGTGACGCCCACGACGCGACGCGACACCTGAAACCTCCTGAAAGCCTCACCCGACAACTCACCACCGGCCTCTTCACCCGCGCGAGCGCAGGCAGTACCGGAAGAGCCTCACCGAGGATAAGCCGATGTGACGAGCGCCGGAAGAGCGGGGACCGCGAAGAGGCCGCGGTTACACTCGATGGATCTACCAGCAGGTACCACCGAGCCCTCCAGGTTGCCGTCGATGACCGAGAATCGCCCCGCCAAGCCGCAAGCCGGCCGCCACAACCTCGACCCGCACCTCGACCGGTACGCCGCGCGCACCGCGGGGATGACCGCTTCGGAGATCCGAGCGCTCTTCGCGGTGGCCAGCCGGCCCGAGGTGGTCTCCCTGGCCGGCGGGATGCCGAACCTCGCGGCGCTTCCGCTGGACACGCTGTCGACGCAGGTCGGCGAGATCATCGCCGAAGAGGGGCTCGTCGCGCTCCAGTACGGCTCCGCGCACGGCGTGCCGGCGTTGCGGGACCAGATCTGCGAAGTGATGGCGATCGAGGGCATCAAGGCGCACCCGGACGACGTCGTCGTTACCGTCGGCTCCCAGATGGGCCTGGACATGGTGACGCGGCTGTTCTGCGACCCGGGCGACGTCGTGATCGCGGAAGGCCCGTCGTACGTCGGCGCGCTCGGCTCGTTCTCCGCGTACCAGGCGAAGGTCGTGCACGTCGCGATGGACGACCAAGGGCTCGTGCCCGAGGGGCTGCGCGAGGCTCTGCAGCACGCCGAGAAGGTCGGCCAGCGCGTCAAGTTCCTTTACACCATCCCGAATTTCCACAATCCCGCCGGCGTCACGCTCGCGCTGGAGCGGCGCGCGGAGATCGTGGAGATCTGCCGCGAGCACGGCGTGCTGATCGTCGAGGACAACCCGTACGGCCTGCTCGGCTTCGACGGCCAGACCTACCCGGCGCTGCGCTCGATCGACCCCGACAACGTCGTGTACCTCGGTTCGTTCTCGAAGACGTTCGCCTCCGGCCTGCGCGTCGGCTGGGTCCTCGCGCCGCACGCGGTGCGCGAAAAGCTCGTGCTGGCAGCGGAATCCGCGACACTGTGCCCGCCGACGTTCAACCAGATGATCGTCTCGCGCTACCTCGCGACGCACGACTGGAAGGGCCAGGTCAAGAAGTTCCGGGAGAACTACCGCGAGCGGCGCGACGCGATGCTGTCCGCGCTGCACCAGTACCTGCCCCCCGGCTGCTCCTGGACGAACCCCGACGGCGGCTTCTACGTGTGGGTCACCGTGCCTGAAGGTGTTGACACCAAAGCAATGTTGCCCCGCGCTGTCACCGCGCGCGTGGCGTACGCGTCGGGCACCGGCTTCTACGCGGACGGCTTCGGCTCGCGCCAGATGCGGCTGTCGTACTGCTACCCGACGCCGGAGCGCATCCGCGAGGGCGTGCGGCGGCTCGCCGCGGTGCTGGAGTCCGAAATGGACCTCGGCCGCACTTTCGGTAGCGTGAAGGCGCGCACCATCCCGGGGTCAGAAACCCCGTCTCCGGACACGGTCTGACCGACCGCAGGTCCACCCACAGCTAAGGAGTTCCCACGGTGGTCGACCGTACCGTTGCCGTGCTCGCCGGCGGGCTTTCCCACGAACGCGACGTCTCCCTCCGCTCCGGCCGCCGGCTTTCGGCCGCGCTGCGCACCGAGGGGCTGACGGTCGAGGAGTGGGACACCGACGCCGGGCTGCTGGAGCGGCTGCGGACGCAGCGGCCCGACGCCGTGGTCGTCGCGCTGCACGGCGGCGAGGGCGAGAACGGCTCGGTGCAGACCGTGCTGGAGATGCTCGACGTGCCGTTCGTCGGCACCAGCTCCCAGGGCTGCCGCCGCGCGTGGGACAAGCCCACCGCCAAGGCCTTCGTGCAGCAGGCCGGCTTCTCGACGCCGGACTGGATCGTCCTGCCGCACAGCACTTTCCGCGAGCTCGGCGCGCAGTCGGTGCTCGACGCGATGGTGGAGCGGCTCGGCCTGCCCCTGATCCTCAAGCCGGACCAGGGCGGCTCGGCGCTCGGCACCCAGGTGGTCCGCGAGGCGGCGGAACTGCCTGCGGCGATGGTCGGCTGCTTCGCTTACGGCGACACCGTGCTCGCGGAACGGTTGGTGGACGGCGTCGAGGTGGCCGTGACGGTCGTCGAGGGGGAGAACGGGGCCGAGGCCCTGCCCGCGGTCGAGATCGTGCCAGAGAGCGGCGTCTACGACTACACCGCGCGCTACACGGCGGGGCTGACGGACTTCTTCACGCCGGCGCGGATCTCCGACGAAGCCTCGAAGGCAGTCAGCGAACTCGCGGTCGCCGCGCACCAGTGGCTCGGCCTCCGGGACATCTCACGCACCGACGCCGTGGTCATGTCCGACGGCACGGTGCAGTTCCTCGAAGTGAACCTGTCGCCGGGGCTCACCGAGACCTCGACCGTGCCGATGGCGGTGGAGGCCGCGGGGAAGTCGCTCGGCTCGGTGTTCGCCGAACTCATCACCCGCGCCGTCACCCGCGCCAGCTGACTCCCGGCCGTCGCCGCCCGCCCAGAGCGGCGGCGAACCGACCGGCTCTCGATGATCACCCAGGGTGCTGTCGGACGTCCCGGTAAGCAATCATCACCGTGACGAAACGACCCTGGGTGATCCCTAGTCGGTTTCCTCTGTCCGATTCGCCGTTTTTTCACCCGCGTCCGCATCGATCAGCGCGACGATGCGTTCGAGGTCGTCCACCGAGCCGAACTCGAGCACGATGCGTCCCTTGCGCCGGCCGAGGTCCACTTTCACGCGGGTGTCGAACCGGTCGGACAGCCGGTTGGCGAGTTCCTGCAACCCCGGCGCCTGGATCGGCTTGCGGGCAGCGGGCTTGGGCTTGGCCGGCTTCTCGCTCTTCTTCAGCGTGACGGCTTCCTCGGTCGCGCGGACCGACATGCCCTCCGCGATGATCCGCGCCGCCAGCTCTTCCTGACTCTCGGGATCCTCGAGGGAGAGCAGCGCCCGCGCGTGCCCGGCCGACAGCACACCCGCGGCGACGCGACGCTGGACAGGGAGGGGCAGCTTGAGGAGCCGGATCGTGTTGGTGATGACGGGGCGGCTCCGGCCGATCCGTCCGGCCAGCTCCTCGTGCGTCACCGCGAACTCGTCGAGCAGCTGCTGGTACGCGGCCGCCTCCTCGAGCGGGTTCAGCTGGACGCGGTGGATGTTCTCCAGCAACGCGTCGCGCAGCATGGACTCGTCGGCGGTCTGCCGGACGATCGCCGGGATCGCCTCCAGCTCGGCCTGCTGCGACGCGCGCAGGCGCCGCTCACCCATGACGAGCTCGTACTCGTTCTCACCGAGCTCGCGCACGACGATCGGCTGCATGAGCCCGAACTCGCGGATGGAGTGCTCGAGCTCGCTCAGCGCTTCTTCGTCGAAGACCTGACGGGGCTGCTTCGGGTTCGGCTTGATCGAGCCCACGGGGATCTCTCGATACACCGCACCGGCGACCTCGCCACCGACGGGCGTCACCGCTTCGTTCGCCGGGAACCAACCCTTGTCGTCGCGCCCCGCCTTCTCGGCCGGGGCACCGCCTTCGCCGGCGGAGGGCGCCGACGGGCCGGCCGTGGTGGCCGGCCCGGTCGGGATCAGGGCCGCGAGCCCGCGCCCCAGCCCTCCTCTGCGCTCAGTCATGCGCTATTGCTCCTTCCTTCGCTCGCACCACGTTCCGCGATCTCCTTCGCCGCGTCGAGGTAGCTCATCGCGCCACGTGAACCGGGGTCGTAGGAGAGCACGGTCTGGCCGTACCCGGGCGCCTCCGACACCTTCACGCTGCGGGGGATGACGGTCTTCAGCACAGTGTCGCCGAAGTGGTTCCGGACCTCGTTGGTCACCTGGTCGGCCAGCTTGGTGCGGCCGTCGTACATGGTGAGCAGGATCGTGGACACGAGGAGCTCGCGGTTGAGGTGCTGCTGCACGAGCTCGATGTTGCTCAGCAGCTGCCCCAGACCTTCCAGCGCGTAGTACTCGCACTGGATCGGGATGAGCACCTCCTGCGCGGCGACCATCGCGTTGACGGTGAGGAGGCCGAGCGACGGCGGGCAGTCGATGAAGACGTAGTCGACGCCGATCTGGTCGAGCACCTCGTCCGACAGCGCCTCCTTCAGACGTGTCTCGCGGCTCGCCATGGAGACGAGCTCGATCTCCGCACCGGCGAGGTCGATGGTCGCGGGGACGCAGAAGAGGTTGGGCGACTGCTCGCTGGTGGCGGCCGCCTCCGCGAGCGACACCTCGCCGATGAGCACCTCGTAGATCGACGGCGTCCCGGAACGGTGCTCGATGTCGAGCGCCGTGCTGGCGTTGCCCTGGGGGTCGAGGTCGATCACCAACGTCTTGAGTCCGTGCACAGCGAGCGCGGCGGCGAGGTTCACCGTGCTCGTGGTCTTGCCGACGCCGCCCTTCTGGTTGGCGACCGTCAGCACGCGTCGCCGGGTGGGTCGGGGGAGTGAGCCTTCCTTCGGGTGCAGGACGCTGGCGGCTCGGACGGCTTCTTCGGCGATCGGCGTCCAGCCCAACTCGTGGCCGGTGCTCGCAGGGTCGGACGGTGGGGGATTCACCTGTCTCGACACCTCCTCTGTGTAGACGATTCGGTGGCGTTCGAACCGCGTTGTTTCACGTGGAACGCCGCGGCTGGTTCTCGTGCGCTAGCTCCGCCTGCCTCGTGACCGGGACGGCTTCGATGGCAGGCGGCGGATCATCACGACCGTGCTGGGGACCTCGAGTACTGCTTTGCCGCACTCAGCGAGTTCCGGATCGGCACCGCCCGCCTTACGTACGGCGTCGCGATCCCGCTCGATCTCCTCTCCCGCGCTGGCGCCCTTGAGCGCGACCAGACGGCCCTCGGGACGAACCAACGGAAGACACCAGCCCGCGAGGCGAGCGAGGGGAGCAACTGCGCGAGCGGTGACGATGTCGGCGCCACCCAGCTGTTCGCGCACGGACCGCTCCTCCGCCCGTCCACGGACGACGGTGATCGGGAGTTCCAGCTTCTCGGCGACCTCGGCCAGCCAGTCAACCCGGCGGGCCATCGGTTCAAGGAGAACGATAGCGAGGTCCGGTCGGGCGATCGCCAGCGGCACGCCTGGAAGGCCGGCCCCCGATCCGACGTCGACCACGCTGGCGCCTTCGGGGATCTGCTCGCCGATGACGGCGGAGTTCAGCACGTGCCGATCCCACAGCCGTTCGACCTCGCGCGGCCCGATCAACCCACGCTCGACTCCGTGGGTCGTCAGCAGATCGACATAGCCGGCGGCTTGGTCGACGCGATCTCCGAACACTGCCGCCGCCGCGGTCCGCACCGTCCCGGTGGCGCCGTCCAAGCTCACTACACCCACTCCTCGATCCGCGCGTTTCACGTGAAACGCGCTCGTTTGATTGTCCCCGATGCCGAGCCCAAATCGAGCCGACAGACCGCAACTGTGGACAACTCCACTCAGGTGCTCCGCCCTGTGGGCAACCGGGCGCCGGTTTCACGTGAAACGCGGTCGGCGACGGCGAGACCGGATGGGCGCGTTTCACGTGAAACGCCACGCTTGTAATTCGCTCAGCGACGCCGACCTCGCGAACGGTCCGGGCGTCTACTTCCGAGGGGCAGCGTTGCGGAGACGCTCCGGCGGCCCGAGCGGCGAGACAGCGCCCGTAAACACGTGGGCATGAGACTTGGGGGAGTCGTACGGTGTGAACGCATCGGCGGGCAGTCGGTAGGCGAAGAGGTGAACCGCGCGCATCCTGTCGAGCCAGGCGTACTCGATCGCGTGCATCCGCGTCGCACCACCCGGACCGAGGATGCTCGCCATCAACGGCCCGGGCGCATGCCTCAGTTCCAGTCGCGTCACCCGCTGAGGGGTCGGCGTTCCAGCACAGCCGGACACAAACGAAGCGGCCCGCCGGACGAGTGTCCAGCGGGCCGCTTCGGCTCAGTGCTCAGTTCTCAGTGAAACAGGAAGGCGTCAGCCCTCCGGGAAGATCACCACACGACGCTTCGGGTCCTCGCCCTCGCTCTCGCTCGTGACGCCCTCGACGGTCGCGACCGCGTCGTGCACCACCTTGCGCTCGAACGGGCTCATGGGCTGCAACCGCACGCGCTCGCCGCTCGAGAGCACCGACTCGGCCGTGGAGCGGCCGAGCTCGCGGAGCTCCTCGCGACGGTCCGCGCGCCAGCCCGCGATGTCCAGCATGAGGCGGCTACGCGAGCCGGTCTCCTGCTGGACGGCGAGGCGGGTCAGCTCCTGCAGCGACTCGAGCACGGTGCCGCGCGGCCCGACGAGCTTCTCCAGGTCCTCACCGCCGTCGATGCTCACGATCGCGCGACCGGCCTCGACGTCGAGGTCGATGTCCCCGTCGTAGTCGAGCAGGTCCAGCAGGCGCTCCAGGTAGTCGCCGGCGATGTCACCCTCCTGTACGAGGGAGTCGTCGGCACCTCCCTGCTTCTCCGCGGGGGCGGCGGCAGTCTCGGCCACGCCCGCGTCATCCTGATCGGCTTCGATCGTGTCGACCGTCTCCGACATCATTCGTCTCCTCTCCGAACCGGATCGACGTCAGCGACGCTTCCGGCCCGACTTCCTGTTCGAGTCCTTGAGGAGCCCCGGCACCCCGGTGCCGTTCTCCTTCGATCCGTTCTGAGCCGGCTGCTTCTCCGGCTCGGACGGGGTGGTCGTGTTCTCCGGTGTGGCGGACGGCTTGCTCTCGACGCCGCCGGAGGACGAGGACGTCTGCGCGAAACCGTGGGCAGAGCCCGCCTTGGTCACCTTGCCCTGCTGCCCGCTGCCGGACGACTGGTTCTTCTTCTGCTGGACCGGCTTCTGCCCGACCTTCGGCGCGGTCGGCTTCTGGCCCGGCTTCGGGCCGAGCGACGCGCGCTTCTCGGCGGCTTCCTCCTTGCGAGCCTTCTCTTCCTTGTCGATCTTCGTGTAGACGAGGCGCTGCTGCATCAGGGTCCAGCCGTTGTTCGCCAGCCAGTAGAAGAGCAGGCCGAGCGGGAACAGCGCACCGAACACGAGCACACCGAGCGGGAAGACGTACATGGTCAGCTTGTTCATGATCGCGGTCTGCGAGGTGGCCGACGCGGCGTTCTGCCGGGCGACCGAGTGCCGCGCAGTGAGGTGCGTGGCGATGGCCGCGACGATCATCAGGGGCAGCGCGACCGGCAGCACGTTCCAGTGCCAGCCGCTGCCGGCGACTCCACCGCTCACGACGCCGACGCCGTTGTTCACGGCCTCGCCGAGGTTGACCCCGAACAGCTTCGCGCTGACGTAGGAGTGGACGTCGGACTGGCTGAAGAAGTAGTTCTCCGTCTTCGCGCCACCGCCGGCGGGCGGGATGGTGAACGCGCGGAGCACGTGGTTCAGGCCGATGAACACCGGGATCTGGAGAAGCATCGGAAGGCAGCTGCCGAGCGGGTTGACGCCGTGCTCGCGCTGGAGCTTCTGCATCTCCTGCGCCTGGCGCTGCCGGTCGTTCGCGTACTTCTTCTGGACCTTCTTCATCTCCGGCGCGAAGTCCTGCATCTTCTTCATCGACCGGACCTGGTTCACGAACGGCTTGAACATGATGCCGCGGACGGTGAACGTCAGGAAGATGATGCCGAGGATCCAGGAGATGGCCGAGGCGTCGCCGAACGCGAAGCCGAAGACCTTGTGCCAACACCACAAGATGAAGGACACGGGGTAGTAGATGAAATCGAGCACTGAGCTACTCCTCGATCGGTGTTTCAGGCATGCGGTGTCGCCACGAGAACTTCTCGGGGACCGGGTCGCGGCCGGGTGGCGTCCACGGGCCGCAGCGGAGCAGCCGGCGCAGCGCGAGGTAGGAGCCGCGGCCGGCGCCGTGCCGGGTCAGGGCTTCGACTGCGTACGCGCTGCAGCTCGGGTAGAAGCGACAGGCCGGCGGCAAGAAGGGGGAGATCGCCTTGCGATAGAACTTGATGGGAAGGAGCAGCACCCAGGCGACCGGGCCGGGGCGGGCCTCCGGGGCCCGCACCTCGGGTTCCTCGGGTGCCTCGCTGGCGTCGTGCTCGGGAGTGGCTTGCATTGCCGTTACACCGCTGATCCGTGGTCGGGGGCCGTGTCCTGCTGACGCGGCTGCCGGGGAGCACCGTCCCCGGCCGGACGACGGTGCGGCGCGAGACCGAGCCGGCGCAACGCCGCGTCGAGGTCGGCGCCGAGCTCCGCACTGGAAGCGGACGCCGCCGGAGGTAATGCCCGTACCACCAACGAGCTGCCGGGGGGCAGTGTTCCGAGCCGCGCGGAAACGAGATGCCGCAGCCGCCGGGAGACGCGGTGGCGGACCACCGAGTTCCCGACGGCCTTGCTCACCACAAAACCCGCCCTGACCGCATCGGGTGCGGCCTCGGACGGGTCCGTGGTCAACGCATGGACGACGAGATGACGCCTGCCTGCCCGGGACCCCCGGCGAAGGACGACCCGGAAGTCCTCACTCCGCCGCAGACGTGCGGCAACGGGCAGCACGGCGCGCCTCGACGAGCCGGATCAGGCGGACAGAGCGCCGCGGCCCTTGCGACGGCGGGCCGCCAGGATGGACCGGCCCGCACGAGTCCGCATGCGGAGGCGGAAACCGTGGACCCGGGCGCGTCGGCGGTTGTTCGGCTGGAAGGTGCGCTTACCCTTGCTCACTGCTTCTCCTGATGTGTCGGCCGTCGGGCGACGGATTTTCGGCCGTCTACCGGCATGTCGTGCGGTCGCACGGCAGTCTCTGGTGTCTCCTACCAACGTGTGGCCTCGTCACGACGAGCGACGACGTACGTGGGCACGCGAAACGCGCCCGTCGCTTACGGGAGACCTTACGAGGGTACGCACCCCGGTCGAGAGCCGTGAAGGCACCCCTCCGCCACGCACCGCGACCAGGCCTGGCCCGGGCCTTCCAGCACGCCCCGGCACCGAATGGCAACACGCCGTACAGCGTGAAATGCTTGCGCGCGACGACGCCTTGTGGCAGCGAGCGGGGCTTGTTAGCGTGCCTCTCTCGGGTCACCGGACGAGGTGGCGGCGGGATCACTGCCAGGGTGTGGAGGCACCCGGGGCGAACGTCGAACCCGCACGTGGCGTGGCCGCGGGCCGCCGTACATTAGTGCACAGCTGTGGACAACTATGTGGATATTCGCTGTGCCCGCGCGCAGGTCGGTCCAAGATGACGTCCGAGGGAGAGTTCCGGGCGTGTTTGGGGTGACTTCGCCGTCCACGCCGCCGAGGGGAGGGGAGCCAGACAGGTGTCCGAGCACCAGCACAATCTAGGTGTCATCTGGGAGCAGGTGGTGCGGGAGCTGTCGAACGGCACCCTGTCGCCGCAGCAGCGGGCCTGGATGCGCGTCACCCGGCCGATCGGCCTGCTCGACGGCACCGCTCTGCTGGCCGCCCCCAGCGACTTCGCGAAGGAAGCGATCGAACGCGGACTGCGCGGCGCGATCACCGACGCGCTGTCCCGCCGCCTCGGCCGCACCGTCTCACTCGCAGTGAAGGTCGACAGCACCGAAGCCGTCGCTCCGGCGCCCGCGCCCCGGTACGCCCCGTCACCCGCGAGAGTGGAAAACGGCCGGCCCGAGAACGGCAACGGCCACCTCGAGAACAGCAGGCACGAGAACCGCGCCGGGCAGCTGGCCGAGCCGTCGCGCCCGGCCTTCGACGGCAACGGCATGATGCCCGCGGCCGGCGCCGCGCGGCCCGCGCCGCCGCAGCAGATGTCCGCCGGGCAGCAGCTGTCCGCCGAGGACTCCGACGACACGGATGAAGAAGTGGACGAAGAGGGCGACGCCCTCGCCGCCGTGCACGAGATCTGGCCGTCCTTCTCCGGGCAGCCGACCGCCGGGCAGCCGTACACCGCGCCCGCGCAGCCGCAGACGTCGAAGACGAAGCTGAACGAGAAGTACACCTTCGACACGTTTGTCATCGGCGCGTCGAACCGCTTCGCGCACGCCGCCGCGTTCGCCGTCGCCGAAGCGCCGGCCCGCGCGTACAACCCGCTGTTCATCTGGGGCGAGTCCGGGCTCGGCAAGACGCACCTGCTGCACGCCGTCGGGCACTACGCGCAGCGGCTGTTCCCCGGCATGCGCGTGCGGTACGTGTCGACCGAAGAGTTCACGAACGACTTCATCAACTCGCTGCGAGACGACCGCAAGGTCGCCTTCCAGCGCCGCTACCGCGACATCGACATCCTGCTCGTGGACGACATCCAGTTCCTGGAGGGCAAGGAAGGCACCCAGGAGGAGTTCTTCCACACCTTCAACACGCTGCACAACGCGAACAAGCAGATCGTCGTCTCCTCCGACCGGCCGCCCAAGCGGCTGGAGACGCTGGAGGACCGGCTGCGGACGCGGTTCGAGTGGGGCCTGATCACCGACATCCAGCCGCCGGAGCTCGAAACCCGCATCGCCATCCTGCGCAAGAAGGCCGCGCAGGACCGGCTCGCGGTGCCCGGCGAGGTGCTGGAGTTCATCGCGTCGCGGGTCGAGGCGAACATCCGCGAGCTGGAGGGCGCGCTGATCCGCGTCACGGCGTTCGCCTCGCTGAACCAGCAGGCAGTCGACATCGGCCTGGCCGAGATCGTGCTGCGCGACCTGATCCCGGACTCCCACGCCCCGGAGATCACGGCGCCGACCATCATGGGCGTCACGGCGGAGTTCTTCGATGTCACGCTCGACGACCTCTGCGGCCCGGGCAAGACGAAGGCGCTCGCCACCGCCCGCCAGATCTCGATGTACCTCTGCCGCGAGCTGACCGACATGTCGCTGCCGAAGATCGGCCAGACCTTCGGCGGCCGCGACCACACCACCGTGATGCACGCGGACAAGAAGATCCGCAAGGAGATGGCGGAGCGCCGCCGTATCTACGACCAGGTGCAGGAGCTGACGTCGCGCATCAAGCAGCGCGCCCGCCAGTAGCCGCTTTCCCGAATCTCCGCTGAGCCGCGCGCGAGGCGTCACCGTCCACTGGGGCGGGGACGGCATGCGCGCGGCTTTGTCGTTTCGGCCCCAGTCGTTTCGGCCCCAGTCTCTTAGGCCAGTCCCTCGCGAGCCGGTGTCTCTTCAGGTCGTCGCCTCTTCAGTCCGGTGTCGTTTCCCTTACCAAACAACACTTCGCCGCGTACGCGGGTCCCACGTGGACGAAGGCGCCCGAAGCAGCGAAGCAAACGGCTGTGCTGTCGGCCACGTACACCCGCGTACGCAGGAATCCTCAAACCCATTGATACACAAGGGGTTTTCCCCACCCTGTGTGCAGTTTGCCCACAGCCCCAACGAGTTCTCAGCCTGCGACGACGCCGAATCCGTCCACACCCCGCCCACACTGAATCCACAGACTGTCCACAGGGTTGTCCACGTTGATTCCACAGGTTGCCCACACGTGATCCACATGCACCGCCCGTCACTCGCCAGAGCGAATCGGAGGGCCGCCGAGACCCACAGAGCCTGGGTACAACTCGGCTCACAGCTGGGGATAACCATGGGGACAACTAGGCCCGATTGTGGACAGATCGGCCATCGCCCGAAACCATCCACGGGTGGCCCGAGCTGTCCACGGATCCACCACCAGGGCTCTCCACACCCCCGCGCGTACCCCGACCTGCGCGAACGAGCTCCATCCACACAATCCACAGCCCCTATTACTGTCACTGCCCTTAGATCTTTTTAAGAAGAGAACAGAACAAAAACAGGCGATGGACGAAGTTGGGGACAACCGGCGAACGCTGTCGTCTTGTCGACAAACGCAAGGGGAGGCCGAGGTGACGGCAACCCCGGCGACGGCCTAACGTGGATGTCTGCACCTGGTCCGAACCCCGCGCCGACCCCGGTACGGGATCCGGGCCAGACCGGTGGGGACCCGGTCGCGCGGTACTCATGGGCCGGTACCCCGTCGACCCTTCACGAGCCGAGGGGCTCGGCTGTCGAAAGGATGCGCGCATGAAGATCCGCGTCGAGCGCGACGGGCTCGCCGACGCCGTCGCCTGGGTGGCCAGAAGCCTCCCGTCCCGGCCTCCGGTGCCGGTCCTGGGCGGTGTGCTGCTCGACGCAGGCGCGGACGGGGAGAGCGACGCGCTCACGGTGTCCGGCTTCGACTACGAGGTGTCCGCCACGGTGGGCGTCCCGGCGACGATCGCCGACGGCGGCCGCCTGCTGGTGTCCGGCCGGCTGCTGGCCGACATCACCAAGGCGCTGCCCGCGCAGCCGGTGGAGATCTCCGTCGACGGCTCCCGCGCGACGATCACCTGTGGCAGCGCCCGCTTCAGCCTCCCGACCATGCCGGTCGAGGACTACCCGCAGCTGCCGGCCCAGCCCGCGTTCGCCGGTGAGCTCACCGGCGACGTCTTCGGCCAGGCCGTGACGCAGGTGGTCACCGCGGCGGGCAAGGACGACACGCTCCCGATGCTGACCGGCATGCGGCTGGAGATCTCCGGCAGCACGCTGACGCTGGTGGCCACCGACCGCTTCCGCCTCGCCATGCGCGAGTTCACCTGGAAGCCCACCGAGGGCCTGGCCGACGCCGCGGTGCTTGTCCCGGCGCGCACGCTGGCCGAGGCCGCGAAGACGCTCGGCAGCGCCGGCAGCACGGTCAAGCTCGCGCTCGCCAGTGGCGAGGGCCTGCTCGGCCTGTCCGGCAACGGCCGGTACACGACCACCCGCCTGCTCGACGCGGAGTTCCCGCCGTACCGGCAGCTGCTGCCGGCCAGCCACACCTCCCGCGCGGTCATCGACGTCTCCGCGCTCGCCGAGTCGATCAAGCGCGTGTCGCTGGTCGCCGAGCGCGGCACGCAGGTGCGGCTCGAATTCGCCGACGGCTCGCTGCGGCTGTCCGCCGGCGGCGACGACGAGGGCAGCGCCGAAGAGGAGCTGCAGGTCGACTACGAGGGCGAGCCGGTGACCATCGCCTTCAACCCGGGTTACCTCGTCGACGGCCTCGGCGCGCTGCACAGCGATCGCGCCGAGCTGACGTTCACCACCCCGAACCGGCCGGCGCTGATCAAGCCCGCCGACGCCGAGGGCAACGTCGTCCCCGGCTACCTGTACCTGCTGATGCCGGTCCGGCTGCCCGGCTGACCCGGGCGTCCACACCGCGGATTTTCGTTACTACCTAAGGGGATCTCATGGTTCAGCTCGGTCTCGTCGGCCTGGGCAAGATGGGCTTCAACATGCGCGAGCGGCTGCGTGCCGCCGGGCACGAGGTGGTCGGCTACGACCGCAACCCGGACGTCAGCGACTCCGACTCGCTCGCCGACCTGGTGTCCAAACTGGACGGTCCGAGGACAGTCTGGATCATGGTCCCCGCGGGTGACGCGACCCGGCAGACCATCGTCGAGCTCGGCGCGCTGCTGTCCGAGGGCGACATGGTGATCGACGGCGGCAACTCGAAGTTCACCGACGACAAGCTGAACGCCGACCTGCTCGCGGCCAAGAACATCGGCTACCTCGACTGCGGCGTCTCCGGCGGTGTCTGGGGCAAGGACAACGGTTACGGCCTGATGGTGGGCGGCGCCGCGACCGAGGTCACCCGCGCGATGCCGATCTTCGACGCGCTCCGCCCGGAGGGCCCGCGCGAGGAAGGCTTCTCGCACGCCGGCTCCGTCGGCGCCGGCCACTACGCGAAGATGATCCACAACGGCATCGAGTACGGCATCATGCAGGCCTATGCCGAGGGCTTCGAGCTGCTGGAGGCCTCGAACGTCGTCGACGACGTGCCGGCCGTGATCAAGGGCTGGCAGCGCGGCACCGTGGTCCGCTCCTGGCTGCTCGACCTGCTGGTCCGCGCGCTGGACGAGGACCCGGACCTGGATGACCTCGAGGGCTACGTCGAGGACTCCGGCGAGGGCCGCTGGACGCTGGAGGAGGCCGTGAACCACGCGGTGCCGGCGCCGGTGCTCTCCGCCGCGCTGTTCGCCCGGTTCTCCTCGCGGCAGAAGGACTCCGCGGCGATGCGCGCCGTCGCCGCGCTGCGCAACCAGTTCGGCGGCCACGCGGTGAAGAAGGCCGGGAGCTAGCTCCCGGCCCGGTCCCCGCTCGTGTATCTGCGACATCTCCAGGTCACCGACTTCCGGTCCTGGCCGCAGGCCGACCTCGCCCTCGAACCGGGGCCGGTTGTGCTCGTCGGCCAGAACGGCCGGGGGAAGACGAACCTGCTCGAGGCGATCGGCTACGTCGCGACCCTGGGCTCGCACCGGGTCGCGACGGACGCGCCGCTCATCCGGCACGGCTGTGAACGCGCGCTCGTCCGGGTCGCCGTGGTCAACGAAGACCGCGAGCTGACGGTCGAGCTCGAGATCACGCCGGGCCGGGCCAACCGCGCGCGCGTCAACCGCGGCGCGGTCGGCAAGCCGCGTGACGTGCTCGGGATCCTGCGCACGGTGCTGTTCTCCCCGGAGGACCTGGCGCTCGTGCGCGGCGACCCGGGTGAGCGGCGGCGGTTCATGGACGAGCTGCTGGTGCTGCGCGCGCCGCGGTACGCCGGCGTCCGCGCCGACTACGAGAAGGTGCTGAAGCAGCGCAACGCCCTGCTCAAGACCGCCGGCAAGCGCCGGACCGGCCGCGAGGACCCGTACGCGCTGTCGACGCTCGAGGTCTGGGACGACCACCTCTCGGTGGCCGGCGCCGCGCTGCTCGCGGCGCGGCTGAACCTGATCGCCGACCTCGGCCCGTACGCGGCCGACGCCTACATGGGCGTCGCGCCGGACTCTCGGCCCGCGAAGATCGCGTACAAGTCTTCGCTCGGCGAAGCGCTGCCGCCGTCGTACGGCGTGGCCGGCGGCGAGCGGGCCGACCAGGAGGTGCTGCGGGAGCTGCTGCTCAAGGCGTTGGCCGACGTCCGGAAGAACGAGCTGGAACGCGGGATCAGCCTGGTCGGGCCGCACCGTGACGAGCTGGACCTGATCCTCGGCGACATGCCGGCGAAGGGTTACGCGAGCCACGGCGAGTCCTGGTCGTTCGCGCTAGCGCTGCGGCTCGGGAGTTACGAGCTCCTGCGTGGCGAAGCCGGCGAACCGGTGCTTCTGCTGGATGATGTGTTCGCGGAGCTGGACCGCAAGCGGCGGGCCCGGCTCGCGGAGGTCGCGGCGGGCGCCGAGCAGGTGCTCATCACGGCGGCGGTCGACGAGGACGTGCCCACCGAACTGGCCGGATGCCGGTTCGTCGTGGCTGATGGCGAGGTCACCCGTGCCTGAAGGACCCGTCGGCAAGATCAAACTGGCGACGCGGAGTGACCGCGGCCACAGCAGTTACCCACCAATCTGGGGACAAACCTGTGGACAGTGTGGATAAACCCGTGAACGGGTTATCGCCGCGCGTGACCAACCGGCCAGATGGGGGCCTTGACACCCCCCACGCGGGCAGTCACCCACGTGGGGAGGCGACCTCTGCCACGGAGCGTGACAACGGCGCTGGGCCGAACGAGCGGGGGCCTGCGACGGGGCGGTCGGCATCGGGGGAACAGTCCACAGGTTCGGTGGGCGGGGGCCCGGCAGACGGGGGTGCGGACGGGGGCCCGGCGGGGCTGTTCGCGCTCGACTTGCCCGCGACTGTCGACCGGCTCGGGGCACTCGACCGGCCCGGGACTCCTGACTTGCCCGGGACCGGCCGGACATCCGCGGCTTCGGCAACACCGTCGACAGAACTTCCGACGCCGCCTTCGGCCGGTGCCGCCGCGTGGCCGCGTTCGATCGGCCGGGCTCGCGGTGGTCCGGCCCAGGGTGGTCAAGGGCAGGGTGGTCAGGCTGAGCGTGGCCAGAAGTGGGGCGGCCGGTCTTCCGGTACGCGGTCACGGACCAGCGGTCAGGCGGGCAACAGCCAGGCGTCCGACGGCCGGACGGGCTACGGGCGATCCGCGGCCAACCGGAGCGCAAGCAGCTGGAACGCGCGCGGCCAGAGCCGGGCGAACGGGGCCGCCGCCAACCCCGGCCCGAACGGCCAGAACACCGCCAGCCCGAACGGTCAGAATGCAGGCGGCCAGGGGTCGGCTGGTCAGGGCCCGGCCAGCGAGCGTCGGGCCAACCGCGGTGCGGCCGACCAGCCCACCACCAACAACCAGCCCACCGCCGATGAGCCGGCCACCGGCCGGACCTCCGGCCGGGACCTCGCGCACGCCGCGCTCGAGGCGGCCAAGGCGAAGGCCAAGGAGCGGGGCGCCCCGCCGAACCTGCGCCGTGGGCGGATCACCGGCGGCGGTGGTGGCCAGAACCCGCGCCGGCGACGGTGGTCCGGCTCGGGTGCGGACGCGCGCGACCCGCAGCCGCTCGGCCGGCTCGTCTCGCGGCTGATCTCCGACAGCGGCTGGCAGGACACCATGACGAACGCGCGGGTGTTCGGCCAGTGGGCCCGGCTCGTCGGGGAGGACGTCGCCGAGCACGCCCAGCCGGTGGCGCTCACGGACGGCGAGCTGACCGTGCGCGCGAGTTCCACGGCGTGGGCCACGCAGCTGCGTTTGCTACAGGGGAAGTTGTTGGCGAAGATCGCTGCGGGCGTCGGCCACGGCGTCGTCAAGCGCATGCGGATCCAGGGCCCGACCGCTCCGAGCTGGCGGAAAGGGCCCCGTCACGTGCCGGGGCGCGGGCCTCGTGACACGTACGGCTGACCCGGGTTGCGAGTCGGCGGGTGAGTTCCCCGAGAACCGCGTCAAGCCGGTCCGGATACGAGATGACTCGCCTTCGGGCGATTTCGCGCGTCTGTGACGCACTGAGGGGTGTCCTTGCCGCATGTCAGCGTACGTGGCCAAGTACACTGGACGGGTAGCGAGCGTCCGCTCGGGCGAGACGAGGAGAAACAACGCCGGTGACCGAGAACAAGAGCGAGTACAACGCGTCGTCCATCACCGTGCTCGAAGGCCTCGAAGCGGTCCGCAAACGTCCTGGCATGTACATCGGTTCCACCGGTGAACGCGGTCTCCACCACCTGGTCCAGGAGGTGGTGGACAACTCCGTGGACGAGGCGATGGCGGGTTACGCCACCAAGGTCGAGGTTACCCTCCTGGCCGACGGCGGGGTGCGGGTCGTCGACGACGGCCGCGGCATCCCGGTGGACATGCACCCCAAGGAGAAGAAGCCGACCCTCGAGGTCGTGCTCACCATCCTGCACGCGGGCGGCAAGTTCGACAGCGACTCCTACGCGGTGTCCGGCGGCCTGCACGGCGTCGGCGTCTCGGTGGTGAACGCGCTGTCGACGAGGCTTCTCGCGGAGATCAAGGTCGGCGGCCGGAGCTGGCGCCAGCTCTACACCGACCAGATCGCCGGTGAGCTGGAGGACCTCGGCCCCGCCGAGGGCACCGGCACCACGATCACCTTCTGGGCCGACTCGGGCATCTTCGAGACGACCACGTACAACTTCGAGACGATCTCCCGTCGGCTGCAGGAGATGGCGTTCCTGAACAAGGGCCTCACCCTGTCGCTGCGCGACGAGCGTGTCGCCGACGAGGAGACCGAGCAGGACGCCCAGGGCAAGCAGGCCCGCGTCAAGGAGAAGGTCTACTGCTACCCCGGCGGACTCGAGGACTTCGTCCGGCACATCAACGCCAGCAAGGACCCGATCCACGAGAGCGTGATCTCCTTCGACGCCAAGGGCCCCGGCCTCGAGGTCGAGGTCGCGATGCAGTGGAACAACGGGTTCACGCCGTCGGTGTACACGTTCGCCAACACGATCAACACGATCGAGGGCGGCACGCACGAGGAGGGCTTCCGCGCGGCGCTCACGCGCGTGGTCAACTCCTACGCGCGCGACAAGAAGCTGCTCAAGGAGAAGGACGCGAACCTCACCGGTGACGACGTCCGCGAGGGCCTCGCCGCGATCGTCTCCATCAAGCTGGCCGAGCCGCAGTTCGAGGGGCAGACCAAGACCAAGCTGGGCAACAGCGAGGCCAAGACGTTCGTGCAGCAGCAGTCGAACGAGTGGCTCGCCGACTGGTTCGAGCGCAATCCGTCCGAGTCGAAGACGATCATCAACAAGTCGATCTCCTCGGCGCAGGCGCGGATGGCCGCGCGCAAGGCCCGTGACCTGGTCCGCCGCAAGGGCGCGCTGGAGATCGGCGGCCTGCCCGGCAAGCTGAAGGACTGCCGCTCCACCAACCCGGCCGAGTGCGAGCTCTACATCGTGGAGGGCGACTCGGCCGGCGGCTCCGCCAAGGAAGGCCGCGACTCGATGTACCAGGCGATCCTGCCGATCCGCGGCAAGATCATCAACGTCGAGAAGGCCCGCATCGACCGCGTCCTCAAGAACACCGAGGTCCAGTCGCTGATCACCGCGCTGGGCACCGGCATCCACGACGACTTCGACCTGGCGAAGCTGCGCTACCACAAGATCGTGCTGATGGCGGACGCCGACGTCGACGGCCAGCACATCACCACGCTGCTGCTCACGCTGCTGTTCCGCTTCATGACGCCGCTGATCGAGCACGGCCACGTCTTCCTCTCGCGGCCGCCGCTGTACAAGATCAAGTGGCCGCGCCAGGAGCCGGAGTACGCCTACTCCGACAAGGAGCGCGACGCCGTCATCCAGGCCGGGGTCGAGGCCGGCCGCCGGCTGCCGAAGGACGACGCGATCCAGCGTTACAAGGGTCTCGGCGAGATGAACGCCGAGGAGCTGTGGGAGACCACGATGGACCCGGCCAACCGTCTGCTGGGCCAGGTCACCCTCGACGACGCGGCGCAGGCCGACGAGCTGTTCTCCGTGCTGATGGGCGAGGACGTCGAAGCGCGCCGCTCGTTCATCACCCGCAACGCCAAGGACGTTCGCTTCCTGGACGTGTAGCCGTCCGCCTCAACCGCCACCCCAGGACTTTCCACCGAGAAGGAACCCATGACGGAAACCTTGCCGCCGGCGCCGGACCACGACCGGATCGAGCCGGTCGACATCCAGCACGAGATGCAGCGGTCCTACATCGACTACGCGATGAGCGTGATCGTGTCGCGGGCGCTGCCGGACGTGCGAGACGGTCTCAAGCCGGTGCACCGCCGGGTGCTCTACTCCATGTTCGACTCCGGCTTCCGCCCGGACCGCGGGTACAACAAGTGCTCGCGCGTGGTCGGCGACGTCATGGGCAACTACCACCCGCACGGTGACTCGGCGATCTACGACGCGCTGGTGCGCCTGGCGCAGCCGTGGTCGATGCGCTACCCGCTGATCGACGGGCAGGGCAACTTCGGTTCGCCGGGCAACGACCCCGCCGCCGCCATGCGGTACACGGAGTCGCGCCTCGCGCCGTTGGCGATGCAGATGCTGGCGGACATCGAAGAAGACACCGTCGACTTCTCCGACAACTACGACGGCCGTACGCAGGAGCCGGACGTGCTGCCGGCGCGGTTCCCGAACCTGCTGGTCAACGGCGGTTCCGGGATCGCGGTCGGCATGGCGACCAACATCCCGCCGCACAACCTGCGCGAGGTCGCTTCCGGCGTCGTGTGGGCGCTGGAGAACTACGAGTCCTCCGACGACGAGCTGCTGGCCGCGTTGCTCGTGCGCATCAAGGGCCCGGACTTCCCGACCAAGGCGATGATCCTGGGCACCTCCGGCATCGAGGACGCCTACCGCACCGGCCGCGGCTCGGTGCGCATGCGCGCCGTGGTCGAGGTCGAGGAGGACGCGAAGGGGCGCACCACGCTCGTCGTGTCCGAGCTGCCGTACCAGGTGAACCCGGACAACCTCGTCGAGAACATCGCGCACCTGGTGCGCGACGGCAAGCTCACGGGCATCGCCGACATCGCGGACGAGTCCAACAGCCGGTCCGGCATGCGGATCGTGATCACGCTCAAGCGCGACGCGGTGGCGAAGGTCGTGCTGAACAACCTGTTCAAGCACACCCAGCTGCAGCAGAACTTCGGCGTGAACATGCTGGCGCTGGTCGACCAGGTGCCGCGCACGCTGCGGCTGGACCAGATGATCCGGCACTACGTGACGCACCAGGTCGAGGTCATCGTCCGGCGGACCCGGTTCCGCCTGCGCAAGGCCGAGGAGCGGGCCCACATCCTGCGTGGCCTGGTCAAGGCGCTGGACCTGCTCGACGAGGTGATCGCCCTGATCCGGCGCTCGCCCTCGGCCGACGAGGCCCGGCCGGCCCTGATGGAGCTGCTGGACGTCGACGAGATCCAGGCCACCGCGATCCTCGACATGCAGCTGCGCCGCCTGGCCGCCCTCGAGCGCCAGCGCATCATCGACCAGCTGGCCGAGATCGAGCTGGAGATCGCGGACCTCAAGGACATCCTGGAGAAGCCGGAGCGCCAGCGCTCGATCATCCGCGAAGAGCTGATGGAGATCGTCGACAAGTACGGCGACGACCGGCGCACGAAGATCATCCCGTTCGACGGCGAGGTGTCGGTCGAGGACCTGATCGCGGTCGAAGACGTGGTGGTCACCATCACCCGCACCGGCTACGCCAAGCGCACCAAGACCGACCTCTACCGCTCGCAGAAGCGCGGCGGCAAGGGTGTGCAGGGCGCCACGCTGAAACAGGACGACATCGTCCAGCACTTCTTCGTCTGCTCCACGCACGACTGGATCCTGTTCTTCACGAACAAGGGCCGCGTCTACCGCACCAAGGCCTACGACCTGCCCGAGGCGAACCGGAACGCGCGCGGCCAGCATGTGGCCAACCTCATGGCGTTCCAGCCGGACGAGAAGATCGCCCAGGTCATCGAGATCCCGAACTACGAGGTGGCGCCGTACCTGGTGCTCGCCACGAAGCGCGGCCTGGTGAAGAAGACCAAGCTCACCGACTTCGACTCCAACCGCGCCGGCGGCCTCATCGCCGTCAACCTGCGCGAGGGCGACGAGCTGATGGGCGCGGTGCTGGCGGCGGCGGAGGACGACCTGCTGCTGGTTTCGGCGGAAGGCCAGTCGATCCGCTTCCACGCCACCGACGAGGCGCTGCGGCCGATGGGCCGGGCGACGTCCGGCGTGCTCGGCATGCGCTTCAACGACGGTGACGAACTGCTCGGCATCAGCGTCGTCAAGCCGGACAAGTTCCTGCTCGTCGCGACCGACGGCGGGTACGCCAAGCGGACGCCGATCGAGGACTACCCGGTGCAGGGCCGCGGCGGCAAGGGTGTGCTCACCATTCAGCACGACCGCAAACGTGGCAGGCTGGTGGGGGCACTCATCGTCGACTTCGACGACGAGCTGTACGCCATCACGTCGAGCGGCGGGGTCATCCGCACGCCGGCGCGCGACGTGCGGAAGGCCGGTCGGCAGACCAAGGGGGTGCGCCTGATGAATCTGGGCGACGGAACCACTCTTCTCGCGGTCGCACGCAACGCCGACGAGGGTTCGGACGTCGCCAGTGATGGCGAGGAATCCGCGGACGTGGAGACCCCCGACGTCATCGACGGCGAGGTGGTCACCACGCCCGAGGAGACCGAGGCAGAAGACGGCACGGCGCCGGAGCAGTGAGCGGCGCCCCACGCACGGGTAAGGACTGACTCTTCGTGACACCATCCGAGAAGGCCGACGGCGCGTCGGCAACCCCTCCGTGGCAGCGGACCGCCAAGGACGGTGGCGGTGACTCCGAGGCCACGGTCTCGACCGGGATCGCCACCGAGGGTGTGGTCTACTCGGATCATGAGCAGGACGGACCGCGCGTGAGCGAGAGCGAATACCCGGTGGTGACCGGCACGGCGGCGCCCCGCCTGTTCGGCGGGGCTTCGGGTCCGGTGCAGCCCGAGCCGGCGGAGGACATCCCGTCGGCCGGGCGCAGCCGTCCCACCCCCAGCGCGCTGCGCCGCCCGGGCCGCGGCCCCCGGCGCGCCAGCCTGCAGATCAAGCGCTTCGACCCCTGGTCGGTGCTGAAGCTGGCGCTGGTGCTCGGCGTCGCGATGTTCTTCGTGTGGATGGTCGCCGTCGGCGTCCTCTACACGGTGCTCGACGGCATGGGCGTGTGGGACAAGCTGAACGGCACCTACTCGTCCCTGGTCGGCGGCGAGGGCGCCAACGCGTCCTCGGAGCCGCTGATCAGCGCCAGCCGCGTGTTCGGCATCGCCGCCATCCTCGGCGCGATCAACATCGTGCTGGTGTCCGCGCTGGCCACCGTGAGCGCCTTCATCTACAACGTGTCGGCGGACCTCGCGGGCGGCCTCGAGGTAACCCTGTCGGAGCGGGAGTAACCCGGTTACCGGACCCGAAAACGGGTCCGGTAAAGTTCTCCCCGTTCGACGGGCCCATAGCTCAGGTGGTTAGAGCGCTTCGCTGATAACGAAGAGGTCCCAGGTTCAAGTCCTGGTGGGCCCACCCGGTTGACCCGGTCATGTTTGCTGAGAAGCGCAAACGTGACCGGGTGTTTTTCGTTTCTGGGGGCCGAGCCCCCAGACCCCCACGGTGCGGTCGGTGACGGGACCAGCGTGGGCGGCATGGGGCGCGGAGTGTCGGTGCCTGAGGTGAGGGCATGGGGCGCGGAGTGTCGGTGCCTGAGGTGAGGGCATGGGGCGCGGAGTGTCGGTGCCTGAGGTGAGGGCATGGGGCGCGGAGCGCCTGCGCCCTGGCTAGGTGGGCTGGGTCGGCATAGGGCGCGGAGCGCCTTGGCCTGATGGACGGGGGGCGGATCAGTGGCGTCATCGACTGGTCCGACTTGTGCGTCGGCGGGCGAGAGCGGGCGTGGCATCGGCTGGGGCCGTGGTTCGAGGTGGTTTACGGCGTCGCGACGGGCCGGGCCGAGTTGGTCGCTTCGGGGCTCGAGGGGTGCGGAAACGGCTGTAGGTATGGGTCAGCCCTGCCGGGAAGAGAAGTGCCGGCAGGGCTGAGTTGTGCACGGTCGGCGCGCGCACGGTCGCCTCTCGGCGGAGGGCGCGACGCGGTTCCAGCCGAACGGAACTCCGCGAAGGCAAAGGTGTGAGCCCGGGGGACACGGTGGGCGCACCGACCAGGGGGTTCAACTATCCGGCCGGTGCCGGTATTCCAGTCTCGGAGTGACGCGCGTCGCCCTTGGTTCCACGTGGAACCAAGGGGCTGGGAACCGGCGGGTCCGGCGCTCGGCGAGTGCAGTAGCATCGTGGGGTAACTAAGCAAGTCGGAGAAGGGGGCTTCAGGTGAAGAAGCTGTTGGCACTCGCGGTCGTCGCGGGCGGCGTTCTGTTTGTCGTCAAGCGCAACAAGGCGGCCAAGGCCGAGGCTGACCTGTGGCGTGAAGCCACGGCTCCCACGGGCCCGATCTCGGCGAACGGCACCACGCCGGCCAAGGCCACGGACGCCTCGCGTAACTGATCTTCGGACGGGCGGCATCCCGCCGCCCGTACCCGGGGCTGTAGCTCAATTGGTAGAGCACCGCCTTTGCAAGGCGGGGGTCAGGGGTTCGATTCCCCTCAGCTCCACCCCAGGGTTGTCACTAGAACCCTTGCCCGTGTGAACGCCGGTGAGCACGAGCGCAACGTCGGAAGTTAAAAGGCCATCCGCCGAGCGGGTGGCCTTTTTGCTGCGTCCACGCGGGGACTGGACACTCCCTCGTGCTCACCGGCAACCGCTCAACCGTCGGCCGGCCGCTGTTCTGACGACCGGTCATGGCCTTGGGGGTGGTGATCTGGCGCAAGGAACTGCGAACGCACTATACGGTCCCACTATCGCTGGGATCATTTCTCGATGATGGTGGGCGACGCTGTATATCGGCGGATGATCAAGGCGCCTTTTTGGTCGTTGTCCCAGGTCAGCGGCTTGATATACCTGCCATCGCGGCCCTCGGATTCGGTACTGGAAGGCATTTGAACGGTCGGTCTGGGTGGTATGTTCGTTATCTGGAGGTCGTGTTGTTGCTACCTTCTCGTCTTTTATTCTTAGGATTCGAAATGGCGCGGCTACCCTCTCGCAGGGTTGACAAACGCGCGATCTTATTGTAACATCCATTATGCGAGGGGGAGTCGCTTGAGTTAAATGCTTCAGGCAGCGCGCGACTCTGGGGAGTCTTGGGGGATTCTGAATGGGAATCGACACGTATCTCGAGTGCCATGTGATCTTCTCCGGCCAGGTATCTGGTCGCCGGGAATGACGAGAATTGTGCACTGAGGCTTAGTCGATCACTGCGCCGACCGTCGTCTATGGCGGGGCGCAAGGGAAATCCGATGGCGGCTGTCCACCGTGAAGACGTTGTCAGCACGGGACATTCGCTGCGGTAAGCGGCCGCCTCGATGATTTGTGCTGTGGACACATCGGCCAGGCCGCGAGGCCTTATTTCGCGCTGGCCGCGATGAGTAACCCGTGATGCGCCGTCACCAGGGAGTTCGAGCAATCCTCCCGGTGCGGCGGTCTGGATCCGACACACATTGACAATGCGAAGGTCGGTAACACACATGCCAAGAAAACTCCGACGTCCTGCCGGCGCCGGTCTACGGCTGCCCGGCGCGCGTACACCGGGAGGCCGGCCGTGACCGGCGACGCGATCGACACCTGGCTTCGGCCGATGCGCCCGGTTCTCGATCCCGCCGGCGAGGCCGACTGGGACCAGCTGGCCGCTATGGCGACCGAGCTGGACTCGGTGCTCGCCGCACACCCCATTGACCTGCCGGACGGGGTCGAGCGCTCCCGTCGGCTCAAGGCCGTCCGGCTGGCGATGGTCGAACGCGGCTTCCTGGACACGATGACCCACTCGCCGCTGTACGGGGTTCTGGCGCAGTTCGTCTGCGGCTACCGGGACATCGACCTGCGCGACGCGGTGACCCTCGGCCACGGCCGGCTGATCGACCAGCACGGACACCCCGCGCTTCGCGACCGCTGGGGATCGCGCATGGCGGCCGGTGAGCTCGTCGGCCTCGCCACGACCGAACCGCACGGCGGTTCCCGTACCGTCGCAGCGCGCACCCGCGCCACGGTCGGCCCGGACGGGACCTGGCTGGTCAGCGGCCGCAAGAAGTGGATCAGCCGGCTCACCGAGGCCGCGGTGTTCGTCGTGTTCTTCCAGGACCCGGACGGCAACCTGGTCGCCGCGGCGATCGACGCCGCCGATCCGGGCGTGTCTCGCGAGCAGCTGTCGCCGGCGGGCCTCGCCGGGTGGACCTGGGGCGTTCTCGACCTCGACGCCGTGCCGGTCGATCCGGACCGGGATGTCCTGCTCGGTCACGGAATGTCCTTGCTGCGCAAGCATTTCACCGCCTACCGGCCACTGGTGACCGCCACCGCGCTCGGCGGTGCCGCAGCCGTGTTCGACACCGCCAACGCCCATCTCAGGCACCGGCAGGCCAGCGGGGACTTCGCCCGGCTGCGCGACACCGCCCTGGTCACCTTCGGCCGGACCCACGCCCAGCTGACGACCGCGCTGCTGGGCACCGCCGTGGCCGCGCAGCTGGCCGGCACCGGGTTCGACCGGGCCGAGCAGTGGGGCTGGGAGCTGAAGGCGCACGGCGTCGACACCGCCCACCAGGCGGCCACCGAGCTCGCGCAACTGCTCGGGGCCTTCGGGTACCAGGCCGACTCGCCGATCGCCAAAGCCCGCCGTGACCTGGGCGCGCTGCTGATCGCCGACGGAATCCACGACACCCTCTACCGCAGCGCCGGCAAACACCACACGACTCGGCCGCCGGCGATAACCGAGCCCCGGCAACAGCCGGTGGCCATGCCGGTGTGACCACCCGCGACAGCCGGATTCACGCGATCACGTTCTCATCACCCAAGGAGATCAAGGGCACCATGCACCAGTTCCTCAACATCAAGAAGTCCGTGAGCATCTGTACCGACTTCTGGGACGTCACCAAGGAGTCAGGCCTGTTCGGCATCCCCGTCGCCGGACTCGGCGACGGCAGGCACCGCGTGCTCGCCGACGGCCACGAGTTCGTCAACATGTCGTCCTACTCCTACCTCGGGCTCGACACGCACCCACGACTGGTCCGGGCCGCGGCCGACGCAGTGCTCGCCGAAGGAGCTCTCAACACCTCGTCCTCACGCATGCGGCTCCGGTTCGGCGTGCTCGAGGACGCCGAGGCCGCGTTGTCGGAGCTGTTCGATGTCGAGGCAGTCACCGTCAACTCCTGTGCCACCGCGGCCTGGACGGCCTTGCCGCTGGTCGCCTCGGGCCTGTTCACCGACGGCGTCCCGCCGCTGATGGTGTTCGACAAGCACGCGCACTTCTGCCTGAACGCGATGAAGCCGAATGTGGCGGACGAGGCCGAGATCGTCACGATCCGGCACAACGACGTCGAAGCACTGGAAGACCTGTGCAAGCAGCACCGGCAGGTCGCGTACGTGACCGACGGCGTGTACAGCACCGGCGGCCAGGCCCCGATCGCCGAATTGCTGCGCCTGCAGGAGAAGTACGGCCTGTTCCTGCTCCTCGACGAGGCGCACAGCATCTCGACCGTCGGGAAGCACGGGCGCGGCGTCGTGCTGGAGGCGATGGGTGAGATCAACGACCGCACGGTGATCATCACGTCGTTGAACAAGGGTTTCGGCGCCTCCGGCGGGGCGATTTTCCTCGGTCGCCGCGGTTCGAAGGAGCGGGTCGACATCGCCCAGCGCAGCGCCGCCCCGCTGATGTGGTCGCAGCGGATCAACACCGCGGGCCTCGGCGCCGTGCTCGCGTCGGCCGAACTGCACCGCTCCGCCGAGCTGATCGAGCTGCAGAACCGGCTGCAGGCCAACATCACCCTGTTCGACAGCCTGGTCGAGACCGGTGAGCGCGGTGACGGCCTGCCGATCCGGTTCGTGGAGGTGGGCTCCGAGGCCGGGACCGTCACGCTCGCTCAGGACCTGCAGCGCGCCGGCTTCTTCGTGCCGCCGATCTTCTTCCCGATCATCGGCCGTGGCAAGGCGGGCTTGCGGGTGATGCTGCGCGCGAACATGTCGACCACGGAGATCGAGGAGTTCTGCCAGCTGGTCAACACTCTGCGCGATCGCGAGCCGGTCGCCGCGGGTACGGGGGAATGAAGCCGACCCTGATGCTCGTCGGTGGCGCCCGCCCACTCCTGGCCTTCAGCGTGGACCTGACCGAGGCGGTGCTCGCGCAAGCTGCCGCCCGCGGGGTCCGCACGCTGGTCACCAGCACCGCCTCGGACCTCGCGGCCATGCCGTCGATCGTGGCCTCGGCCGACGAGGCCGCGGCCGTGGGGTTCACCGAGCCGGGAGAGACCGCGGAGTGGGCGCGGCGTCGCGTCGCGGCGGGCGAGCACATCGTGGCGGTGCTCGCCCAGCTGGAGATGGCCCAGGTCGCGGCGGCCGAGACGGCGGAGGCCGTCGGGGCACCGGGCAACGCCCCGGAGGTGATCCGCCGGATCCGCACCAAGGACGCCTGCCGGGCGGCGCTGGCCGCGGCGGGATTCGCCCAGCCCGCCGTCCGGCTGTGCGCGAGCGCGGCCGACGCGGCGGGCTTCCTGCGGGAGACCGCGGGACCGTGGATCGTCAAACCACGCGACGCCATGGGCAGCACCGGCGTCAGCCAGATCTCCTCGGCCGACGACCTGCCCGCGGCGCTGGCGCTGCTGCCCGACGCCGGCACGTTCCTGGTCGAGGAGTTCGTGTCCGGGCCGGAGTTCAGCGTCGAGGGGATCTTCCAGCGCGGCCGGCCCAGGATCCTGGCCGTCACCGCGAAGGAGACGGTCCCACCGCCGTTCTTCGTCGAAACCGCGCACACCCTGCCCGCGGATCTACCCGAGCCCCGGCGCCGGGAGATCGACGAAACGGTGTCCGCCGCGCTGCTCGCCCTCGGGCTGCGCAGCGGTGCCTTCCACGCCGAGATCTGGCTGACGCCGACCGGCGTCGTGCTCGGCGAGGTGCACAGCCGTTTCGGCGGCGACTGGATCCACAAGATGCTCGAGTACGCCATTCCCGGTATCGAGCTCTTCGGGCTGATCATCGACGACCTGCTCGGCCTGCCGCAGACACCCGGCCCGCTCGAGCCGACCCGCGGCGCGGCGGTGCGCTACCTGACCCCGCCGCCGGGCCAGGTCGTCACGATCGAGGGCTGGGACGAGGTCCTCGCTCACCCGGCAGTACTGCACGCGGAGCTCTCGGCCGGGCCCGGCACCGATATCCCGCCGCTGCACCGCTCCGGCGACCGGGTCGGGCTGATCGTCGTCGGTGCGCGGACCTCGACGCTGGCGCGCGAACTCGCCGAGGAGCTGGCTTCCTCGGTCCGGTTCGTCACCACGTCCGATGAAGCCATGGTCAAGGGTTCGGCAGGCGCATGATCCTGGACACCCGCCTGCGCCGATGGACCGCGCACGTACTCCCGAAGAGCGGTGGCCGCCCGGCCCGGTTGCTCGCGTTCGCCACGTTGGTGAGCACAACCGGTTACGGCGTCTACCTCACCGCGGGAGTTCTGTACTTCACCAACGCGGTGCATCTGCCGACGGCCCAGGTGGGTATCGGCCTGACCATCGCGGGGGCGGTGTCGCTGGCGGCGGGGATACCGTTCGGTCACCTGGCCGACCGGCGCAGCGCGACCACGGTCTACTCGGTGACGCTGGGGCTGGGCATGGTGTCGATGGCCGGCCTGTGCCTCGCGCACGACTTCTGGACATTCCTGGCTTTCGCGAGCCTCGGCGCCGTCGCGCAGACCGCGGGACAGGCCGCGCGCGGCCCGCTCGTGCAGGAGTACGGCGGGGAGCGGCCCGCCGAATTCCGCGGATACCTGCGCGCGATCACCAACGTCGGCGTCTCGCTCGGGGCGCTGCTCGCGGGCTGGGGGGTCGCGGTCGACACCAGCTACGCGTACCTGCTGCTGATCGGGGGCAGCGCGGTTTCGTATGCGGCATCGGCGATGCTCGTGCTGTTCCTGCCCCGCATCACGCCGAAGCCCGTGCGCACCGGAGCGCGATGGGTGGCATTGCGGGACCGTCCCTACCTCGTGCTGACCTTGCTGGACGGCTTGATGGCGATCCAGTACCGCGTGCTGACCGCGGCCGTGCCGCTGTGGCTGGTGGACCGGATCCTGGCGCCGAAGTGGTCGGTCTCGGTGGTGATGCTGGTCAACACCGCCATTGTCATTCTTTTCCAAGTGCGGGCCAGCCGCGGCGTCACCACCCCGGTACTGGGCGGCCGGGCGTTCCGCCGCGCGGGCTTCGCCTTCCTGATCGCCGCCGTGATGATCTCCTTCATGGCGGAAACTCCCGTATGGCTCGCCATGGTGCTGCTGCCGATCGCGGTGATCATCCATACCGTCGGCGAGATCTGGCAGGCCGCGGGCGGCTTCGAGCTGTCCTTCGCGTTGGCTCCGCGACATGCGGTCGGCCAGTATCAGGGGCTGTTCGGCATGGGCCTCGGTCTGGGCGTCACTCTTGGTCCCGCCCTGCTGATCACCTTGTGCATCGGGTGGGGCGTCCCGGGATGGTGGGTCGTCGGCGCCCTCTTCGCGCTGACCGGTCTGGCCGTTCCCCCGGTCATCCGGTGGGCCGAACGCGACCGCCCACACCTGCGAGCCGGGACCGGGGAGGTCAGCGGAACAGCCTGAACGCCGCCCTGACCTCCTCGACGAACGCGGCCGGTTGTTCCAGTGCGGGAAAGTGCCCGCCCTGGTCGAGTTCGTGCCAGTAACGCAGATCCGGAAATTGCGGCTCCGCCAGCCGCCGCGACGGCTGGTAGTAGTCCGCCGGGAAAACCGAACACCCGACCGGTACCGGGACCGGCGTCTCCTTGCCGGCGCCGGCAAAGCTTTCCCAGTAGAGCCGCGCGGCCGAAGCGCCGGTCGCGGGCAGCCAGTACATCAGGAGGTTGTCGATGAGCTCGTCGTTGGTGAACGCGGTGCCCGGGTCACCGCCGCAGTCGCTCCACGCCTCGAACTTGTCGGTGAGCCAGGCGGCGAGCGCGGCCGGCGAGTCGGTCAGGCCGTAGCCGATGCTCTGCGGCCGGGTCGTGTGCACGGCGGCGTATGCCGATCCCTCGGCACGGTGCCGGGACAGTCGTTCCAGCGCCGAACGCTCCCGGTCGGTGAGATCGTCGGTGTTGTCCGGTACCGGGAACGGCACCATGTTCAGGTGGATGCCGATGAGGTTGTCCGGATGCCGCCGGCCCAGCGTCATGGTGATCCGGGCACCCCAGTCGCCGCCCTGTGCGCCGTAACGCGGGTAGCCGAGTTTGCGGATCAGCTCATCCCAGGTGTCCGCGATCCGCTCGGTGCCCCAACCGGTCCGCGTGGGTTTTCCGCTGAACCCGTATCCCGGCAGGGACGGGCACACCACGTGGAACGCGTCTGCCGCGCTGCCGCCGAACGCGACCGGGTCGGTGAGCGGGCCGACGACCTTGTGGAACTCGCGCACCGAGCCGGGCCAGCCGTGCGTGATCAGCAGCGGCACCGCGTCCGGGTGCGGTGAGCGGACGTGCAGGAAATGGATGCGCAGCCCGTTGAGCTCGGTGGTGAACTGCGGGAAGCGGTTCAGCCTTTCCTGTGCGGCCGGCCAGTCGTATTCGGTCAGCCAGTACTTGCACAGCTCACGAACGTAGGCCAGCGGTGTGCCCTGTGACCAGTCGTCGACGGTTTCCGTTTCGGGCCATCGAGTCAGGCGCAGCCGATCGCGGGTGTCGGCCACTGCTGTTTCCGGGATGTTCACCCGGAACGGGACGATGTCGCCGGGCGGTGCGGTCATGGGCTCAAAGCTACTTGATGCGAATGGTGGGCGCGAGCACAAAAACGAACATGGACACTTCGCCGGAACCCGCTATACAGTCGGGAAAATGCGAACAGCGAGACTGCACGGGATCGTGGACCTGCGGGTCGGGGACGAACCGGCGCCGACCGCGGGCGCGGGGGAAAGCTTGGTACGGGTGGCCGCGGTGGGGATCTGCGGGTCGGATCTGCACTGGTACGAAGACGGTGCGATCGGCGACGCCGAACTCGAAATACCGGTCGTCCCAGGACATGAAGGGGCGGGCGAGATCGTGTCCGGGCCGCGCCGGGGGGAGCGGGTCGCGATCGATCCGGCGATCCCCTGCGAGAAGTGCCGGGCGTGCCGCGACGGTGCGCAGAACCTCTGCTACGAAATAGTGTTCTCCGGGCACGGCCGGACCGACGGAATGCTGCGCGAAGTCATGCCGTGGCCATCGAATCGGCTGCATCCGTTGCCCGACAGCGTATCCGACGCGGCCGGCGCGATGTTGGAGCCGCTCGGCGTCGCACTGTGGTCGGTGGACATCGGCCGCCTTCCCTTCGGTGGCTCGGCCGCGGTCGTCGGCTGCGGACCGGTCGGCCTGCTGCTGATCCAGTTGCTGCGTGCCGCCGGCGCGTCCAGGCTGATCGCGGTCGAGCCACTGCCGCACCGACGGGACGCCGCGGCCACCTGGGGCGCCGACGAAGTCCTCGACCCGGCCGAGGATTTTTCCGCGTGCGGGGTGGATGTGGCGTTCGAGATGGCCGGCAACGACGACGCCGTGCGCATCGCGATGGAGTCGGTACGACCGGGTGGGCGGGTGGTGCTCGGCGGTATTCCCGGCTCGGACACGACCACGTTCCGTGCTTCGGTCGCCCGCGGAAAAGAGTTGACAATCGCGATGGTGCGCCGAATGGGTGAGGTCTACCCGCGCACCATCGACTTGGCCGCACGCGGCGTTATCGCGTTGGATCCATTGGTGTCTTTCCGGTTCTCAATGGCGCAAGCACCGGAGGCGTTCGAGGTCGCGCAACAGCGTACTGGTCTGAAAGTCCTCATCACCCCTTGATTTCCGGGGCAGATGGGACAATTCGCCGACGGCGGCGGGAGTTTTACCGTCACGCGGTCTTGACCTTCGGGAGTACCGGCCCTAGCCTCGAATTACCACTGATCCGCGTTCGCGGCGAGAAACACGGCAACGGAGCCGAGCACCTTTCCGTCATCCACTTCAGATCATCCGGAAGCCGCCGCGGCTGAGTGGTGTTTCAGCCTGTCCGCATCGGCGTTGAGGGACGCCGGCCCAGATGGACGTGGGGTCGTCCGCTGGGCGCGAGATTCAGGTAGTCGGCAGCCCGGCCAGGGTTGCCTCGACTTGGGGGAAGCATGTCCACGTTGGTGGCGAGCGACAAAACGGCGGAACCGATAGCGATCATCGGCATGGCGTGCCGGTACCCGGGAGGACTGGCATCGCCCGAGGAACTCTGGGAATTCCTCGCGACCGGCTCGACCGCCATCACCGATTTTCCCGACGACCGGGGCTGGGATCTCGACCGGCTCCGCTCGGATCCCGGTCAGGCCGGGTCCAGTTCGGTGCAGCGCGGCGGCTTCCTGGAGGCGGCCGAATTCGATGCCGGGTTCTTCGGCATCTCGCCGCGCGAGGCCCGGGCCATGCATCCTGAGCAGCGCGTCCTGCTCGAGGTGTCGTGGGAGGCGTGCGAACGCGCCATGCTGGACCCGCGCTCGTTGACCGGCACGAACACCGGCGTTTTCGCGGCCCGGCTGTCGACCGACTACGGGCCGCCGATGCATCTGGCGCCGGAAGGCTCGGCGGGGCTGATGCTCACCGGGAACATCCCCAGCGCGATCAGCGGCCGGATCGCGTACACGCTGGGTGTGGTCGGGCCCGCGATCACGGTCGACACCGCGTCCTCCGGTTCGCTGGTCGCGATTCACCTTGCCGTGCAAGCACTTCGCGCCGGCGACTGTGATCTCGCGCTGGCCGGCGGCGTCTCGATCATGCCCACTCCAGGGTTCTTCACCGAATTCACCAGGCAGCACGGGCTCAGCCCGGACGGCCGGGCGAAGCCGTTTTCCGCGGACGCGGACGGCACGGTCTGGTCCGAAGGCGCGGGCATGATCATGCTGGCCCGGCTGTCGGACGCGCACGCGAACGGGCATCGGGTGCTCGCGGTGATCCGCGGTTCGGCGATCAATTCCGATGGCGCGACCGAAGGTCTCACGGTGCCCAGCGCGGCCGCGCAGGAACGGCTGATCGTGCGCGCGCTGGCCAACTCCGGTCTGTCCGCGGCCGAGGTCGACGCGGTGGAAGCGCACGGATCGGGGACGACGGCCGGTGACCGGGCCGAGGCGTCGGCACTGGTCGCGACCTACGGGGCCGACCGGCCGGCCGGACGGCCGTTGCTGGTCGGCAGCGCGAAGTCGAACCTCGGCCACGCACAGGCCGCCGCCGGGGTGGCCGGCGTGATCAAGACGGTCATGGCGTTGCGGCACGCGGTGCTGCCCGGATTGGCGAACTTCTCCTCGCCCTCGACCGAAGTGGATTGGGCCGCGGGCGGGGTGTCGCCGCTGGCGAAGGCAGCGGCCTGGCCGCGTGGGAACCGGCCGCGCCGCGCCGGAGTGTCCTCGTTCGGCGTGGCCGGCACGAACGCGCACGTGATCATCGAAGAAGCCGGCGAACAAGCATCGGCGGCGGACGGTTCCGGGGTGGCCGGTGTGCTGCCCTTCGTGGTGTCCGCGCGCAGCGAAGCCGGATTACGGGCGCAGGCAACCGGATTGGTCGCGGTCGCCGAGGCGGAGCGGCCGGAGAACGTCGGGTTCTCGCTGGCGGTGACCCGGTCGCGGTTCGATCACCGGGCCGTGGTGCTGGGGCGCGGGCGGGCCGAACTGGTGCCCGGCCTGATCCGGCTGTCCCGGGGGGAATCGTCGCCGCAGGTGGTGCGCGGGACGGCCTGGGCGGAGGCCAAACCGGTCTTCGTGTTTCCCGGTCAGGGCGGGCAATGGCCGGCCATGGCGGCGGAGCTGGCGCGGTCGTCGCCGGTGTTCGCCAAATGCCTTGCCGAATGCGGCGAGGCGCTCGCGCCGTACGTGCCGTGGTCGCTGGAGGACGTGCTGGCGGGGGTGCCGGGCGCGCCCGGGCTCGACCGGGTGGACGTGGTGCAGCCGGTGCTGTGGGCGGTGATGGTGTCGCTGGCGCAGGTGTGGCGCGATTTCGGCGTCGAGCCGGCCGCGGTGGTGGGCCATTCGCAGGGTGAGATCGCGGCGGCGTGCGTGGCCGGTGCGTTGTCGTTGAACGACGGCGCGCGGGTGGTCGCCCGACGCAGCCAGGCGGTGGTGCCGCTGTCCGGCAGCGGAGCCATGCTGTCGCTGGGGCTGGACGCCGAGCAGGCGCGCACGCGGATGGCGCGCTGGGGCAGCCGGCTGTCGGTCGCCGCGGTCAACGGGCCCGGCTCGGTGGTGGTGTCCGGGCAACCGGATGCGATCGCCGAGTTGCAGGCCGAGTGCGAGGCCGCGGACATCCGGGCCCGCACCGTCAACGCGGACTACGCGTCGCACAGCAGCCAGGTCGAACCGGTCAAGGACGAGCTGCTGGACGCGTTGGCCCCGGTGGGGCCGCGGTCCGGCGTGGTGCCGATGATCTCGACGGTGACCGGTGAATTCATCCGTCACGAACAGCTCGACGCCGGGTACTGGTGGCGCAATCTGCGTCAGACGGTCGAGTTCGAGGCGGCCTCGCGCACCCTGCTGGCCACTGGCCACCACGTGTTCATCGAGATCAGCCCGCATCCGGTCCTGGCCTTCGGGCTGGAAGGAACGATCGAGGCCGCGGACGCGAGTGCCGTGGTGGTCGGCACCTTGCGGCGCGACGACGGCGGCCTCGACCGCATGCTGACCTCCGTGGCCCAGGCGCACGTGCACGGTGTTCCGGTCGAGTGGGGTGGCTGTTTCACCCCGGCCTCGGCGCACCGGGTCGCGTTGCCGACGTATCCGTTCGAGCGCAAGCGCTACTGGCTCACCGCACCCGGCCTGCCGGCGGTCGACGAAGCTCCTGAGCTGCCGGCCGCGAGCAGTGAGCCGATCACGGCCCCGGCCGATGTGCGGGAGCTGCTCTCCGGCGAGATCGCCGTCGTGCTCGGCCTGGAATCGTCGATCCCGATCGCGGCCGACCTTTCCTTCAAGGCACTGGGATTCGAGTCGATGACCAGTGTCGAACTGCGCAACCGGCTGCGCGCCGCGACCGGGCTCCGGCTGCCGGCCACCCTGCTCTACGACTATCCGTCACCGCGTGCGCTCACGGACTACCTGCTCGCCGAGCTGGACCCGGACCAGCCCGGCCCGGCCGACCACGACGAGGCCGTCGTGCCCGCCGCGCGCTCGTTCGACGACATGGACGGCGCTGAACTCGTCCGGATGGCGTTGCGTACCAAGCGTTCGAACAACCTCGGCTGACCGGCGCGCTCAGCCCGCGCCCGCGCAGTCCTGCCATGAACACCTGTTGGGGGAACAGTGAACACGTCTGTTGACGAGCTGGTCGAGGCACTACGCGAGTCGTTGAAGGAGAACGAGCGGCTCAACGCGCAGCTCACCGAGCCGATCGCGATCATCGGGATGGCCTGCCGATTCCCCGGTGGGGTGCGCTCGCCGCAGGACCTGTGGGACCTGGTGGCGGCCGAGGGCGACGCGATCGGGCCCTTCCCGGTCGACCGCGGCTGGGACATCGATCGCCTCTACCACCCCGATCCGGACCACCCCGGCACCACCTACGTGCGCGAGGGCGGCTTCCTGCACGACGCCGCCGACTTCGACGCCGCGTTCTTCGGGATCACGCCGCGCGAGGCGGCCGCGATCAACCCGCAGCAGCGGCTGCTGCTGGAATGCGCGTGGGAGTCCTGCGAGCGGGCCGGGATCGACCCGGCCACGCTGGCCGGCAGCCGCACCGGTGTGTTCGCCGGGGTGATCTACCAGGACTACAGCCTCCCGTTGTCCTCCCCGCCGGACGACGCCGAGGGGTACCTGCTGACCGGGGAGCTGGGCAGCGTCGCGTCCGGCCGGATCGCCTACACCCTCGGCTTGCAGGGACCGGCGATCACCCTCGACACGGCCTGCTCCTCGTCGCTGGTCGCGCTGCACTCGGCGGCCGACTCGCTGCGCCGCGGCGAGTGTTCGCTCGCGTTCGCGGGCGGCGCGACCGTGATGTGCCGGCCGCGGGTGATCACCGAGATGTCCAAGCAGGGCGGGCTGGCCCCGGACGGCCGCTCCAAACCGTTCTCCGACACCGCGGACGGCGCGGGCTGGGGCGAGGGCGTCGGCATGCTCATGCTGGAGCGGCTCTCCGACGCCAAGGCGAACGGGCACCGGGTGCTCGCCGTGGTCCGTGGCTCCGCGGTCAACTCCGATGGCGCGAGCAACGGCCTGACCGCGCCCAACGGGCCCTCGCAGCAACGGGTCATCCGCGACGCGTTGCGCGCGGCCGGCCTCGCGCCCGCCGACGTGGACGCGGTCGAGGCGCACGGCACCGGCACCACACTGGGCGACCCGATCGAAGCAGGCGCGCTCATCGCGACCTATGGCGTCGATCGCCCCGCGGACGCTCCGCTGTGGGTGGGCAGCGTCAAGTCGAACATCGGTCATCCGCAGGCCGCGGCGGGCGTGGCCGGGGTGATCAAGATGGTGCTCGCGCTGCACCACGAAACCCTGCCCGCGCTGGTGCACTTCTCCGCGCCGTCACGGCATGTGGACTGGGCGGCGAGCGGGGTCGAGCCGCTGGCGAAGCAGCGGGCCTGGCCGCGCGGCGACCGGCCACGGCGGTGCGGGGTCTCCTCGTTCGGGATCAGCGGGACCAACGCGCACGTGATCGTGGAAGAGGCGCCGGGGGAAACGCCGGAGACCGAGGACGCGGGCGAGATCGGCGTGCTGCCCTGGGTGCTCTCCGCGCGTAGCGAGGCCGGCCTGCGCGACCAGGCGACGCAGCTGATCCCGTACGCGGAAACCGCGCGACCGCAGGACATCGGGTTCTCGCTCGCGGCCACCCGGTCGCGGTTCGACCACCGTGCGGTGATCGTGGGTTCGGGGCGGGACGAGCTGATCTCCGGGCTGGCCACGCTCGCGCAGGGCGAATCGGCCGCACAACTGGTGCGCGGGACCGCGTGGGCCGAGCCACGGCCGGTGTTCGTGTTCCCCGGCCAAGGCGGCCAGTGGCTGGGCATGGCAACGGCTCTGGCCGAATCGTCCCCGGTGTTCGCGCAATCGCTTGCGGAGTGCGGTGAAGCACTGGCCCCGCACGTGTCCTGGTCGCTGTCGGAGGTACTGGCGGGCGCGCCGAGCCTGGACCGGGTCGACGTGGTGCAACCGGTGCTGTGGGCGGTGATGGTGTCGTTGGCCCGGGTGTGGCAGGACCACGGCGTGACGCCGGCCGCCGTCGTGGGCCACTCGCAGGGCGAGATCGCTGCGGCCTGTGTCGCGGGCTCGCTGTCGCTTGTGGACGGAGCGCGGATCGTCGCGGTGCGCAGCCGGATGCTGCTGCCGTTGTCGGGCAGTGGCGCCATGATCGGGCTGGGACTGGGCGCGGCGGCGGCCCGTGAACGGATCGCGCGCTGGGGCAGCCGGCTGTCGGTGGCCGCGGTCAACGGCGCGGAGTCGGTGACCGTGTCCGGTGCGCCGCAGGCGGTCGCCGAGCTGGCGGCCGAGTGCGAGGCAGCGGGTATCCGCGCCCGCGTCATCAACGTCGACTACGCGTCGCACAGCGACCGGGTGGACCCGATCGAACTCGAACTGCTCGACGCGCTCGGTGAGCTCCGGCCGCGGCCGGGATCGGTGCCGATGATCTCGACGGTCACCGGCGAACTCGTCGACCACCGGGAACTCGACGCGCGGTACTGGTGGCGCAATCTGCGCAGCCCGGTCGAATTCGAAGCGGCGACGGCCACCCTGCTCGGCTCCGGCCACCACGTGTTCATCGAGATCAGTCCGCACCCGGTGCTCGCGTTCGGCCTGGAAGGCACCATCGAGGCGACCGGTGCCGCCGCCACGGTCGTGCCGACGCTGCGCCGCGACGACGGCGGCCTCGACCGGCTGACGGTTTCACTGGCCCAGGCACACGTGCACGGCGTGCCGGTCGACTGGAACGCCGGTTTCGCCCCGGCCCGGCCGCGGCCCGTCGCGCTGCCCACCTACCCGTTCCAGGGCCGGCGGTACTGGCTGGACGAGGCGCCGCGCACCGAGCCTGCCGATCTCGCCGCGGCCGGGCTGGAACGCCCGGCGCATCCGCTGATCGGTGCCGGTGTGCAGCTCGCGGACGTGGACGGGCACCTGTTCACCGCCCGCCTTTCGCTGGACGCCTTGCCGTGGCTGGCCGATCACGCGGTCGGCGACGAGGTGGTGCTGCCCGGCACCGCCATCCTGGAACTGGCGTTGCGGGCCGGGGAGCAGGTGGGCGCCGAATGGGTGGACGAGCTGGTGCTCGAAGCCCCGCTGGTGCTGCCCGCCGACGACCCCGTCCAGGTCCAGGTGACCGTGGGCGCCGTTGACGAGCAGGGCACCCGCCGGGTCAGCGTGCACTCCCGCCTCGGTGGCATCGGCGACTGGACCCGGCATGCGACCGGCGTGCTGTCCCCTTCGTGGGAGCCGCCGGAGGACGAGTTCGCCGTCGAATGGCCGCCGCCGGGCGCCGAGCCGGTGGACGTCGACGCCGTCTACGACCTGGCCGAGCGGGCCGGGCTGAACTACGGCCCGGTCTTCCGCGGCCTGCGGCGGTTGTGGCGGCGCGGAGCGGAATTCTTCGCGGAAGCCCGCCTGCCCGAACCGGCCGCCTCGGATGCCGCGGACTACGGCCTGCATCCCGCCCTCACCGACGCGGTCTTGCACGGCTGCCTCGCCGCCATGGCGAGCAAGGACGCGGTGCTCCCGTTCACCTGGACCGGCGTCGGGCTCTACGAACTCGGTGCCGGCGCGGTCCGCGCGCACATCAAGCCCATCGGTGACGCCGAATTCAGCGTCGAACTGGCCGACGAGCACGGCATCGCGGTCGGCCGGATCGGCGCGCTGGCCTTCCGGCCGGCCGGGTCGCTGCTGCGCGGGACCACGCAGTCGCTGTTCGCGGTTCGCTGGACCTCGCTCGCCCTGCCCGCCGACGCCCGGCCCGGCCGGCAGCCGGACCTGCTGGACGTCCCGCCGTCCGCCGGTACCGACCTGGCCCGGTCCACTGTCGGCAACGTCCGCCAGGTGCTCTCCCGGATCAGGGAGTGGCTGGGCGCCAACGCGGACGCGTCGACTCGGCTCGCGGTGATCACGCACCGCGCGGTCGGCACCATGCCCGAGGAGGACGTCGCCGATCTGGCCGGCGCCTCGGTGTGGGGCCTGGTGCGGACCGCTCAGGCCGAGTACCCGGGCCGGTTCGTCCTGGTCGACACCGACGACGAAGCGTCCTCGGTCGCCGTGCTGCCGCTGGCGTTGGCGACCGCGGAGGACCAGATCGCCATCCGTGACGGTCACCTGAGCACACCGAGGATCGGCCCGCTGCGCACGGAGCAGGCAAGCGTGCCGCCGGCCGGCCCGGACCGGACCGTGCTGATCACCGGTGGCACCGGCGGACTCGGCGGCCGGCTCGCCCGGCATCTCGTCGCCGAGCACGGCATCCGGCACCTGGTGCTGGCCGGCCGGCGCGGCGAGAGCGCGCCAGGCGCCCGTGAACTCGTCGCCGAGCTGGCCGGACTCGGGGCGTCCGCGCGGATCGAGGCCTGCGACGTCGCCGACTACGACGCGGTTTCCGCACTGCTGAACAGCATTCCCGCCGACCGGCCGCTCGGCGCGGTCGTGCACGCGGCCGGCGTGCTGGACGACGGGACCATCGAAACGCTCACCGACGCGCAGATCGAACGCGTCCTGCGCGCCAAAGTGGACGGTGCGGTGAACCTGCACCGGCTGACCGGCGATCGCGAGCTGTCCGCGTTCATCGTGTATTCGTCGGTGGCGGGTGTGCTCGGCACGCCTGGCCAGGCCAACTACGCCGCGGGCAACGCCTTCCTGGACGCGCTGGTGCACCACCGCCGGGCGCACGGCCGGCCGGGCAGCTCGCTGGCCTGGGGGCCGTGGGAGGTCGAGACCGGCATGACCGAGGGCCTGACCGACGTGGACCACGCCCGGCTCGGCCGGTGGGGGCTGCTGCCGCTGGACGCTCAGGACGGCAACGCGCTGTTCGACGCGGCCACCGCGGCCGGCAGCGCACTGGCGATTCTCTGCCGGATCCAGCCGGCCAGGGCACTGGACGCCGCGCTGGTGCCGGCGATGTTGCGCGACATGGCCCGGGACGCGGGACGCTTGCGCAAGGCCAAGAGCACGGTGAAGGCGGACGACAGCGGGCAGGAACGCGAGCGGCTGCGCGCGTTGCTCATCGGCCTGCCCACCGAGCAGCGCGAGGCCGAACTGGTCCGGATCATCGCCCAGCACGCGGCCCAGGTGGCGAACCTCGCCTCGGCCGAGGAGGTCGCCCCGGATCTGCCGCTGATGTCGCTCGGCTTCGACTCACTGGCATCGCTGGAGCTGCGCAACCGGCTCGTGCACCAGCTCGGGTTGACCGGGCTGCTGTCCACCAACGCCGTCTACCAGACCCCGACGCCCAACGGGCTCGCCGCCCGGATCGCCGCGATCCTGGTCGATGAGGGCGAAACACCGGTGCCGGCCGAGGAAACGCCGTCCGCGCAGGTCCGGCTGGCCGAGGACATCGTGCCCGCCGCGGTGCTCGCCCCGGCCGGGCTGGCCGGGGCCGAGCATCTGTTCGTCATCGGCGCGACCGGCTTCTTCGGCGCGTTCCTGCTGCGCGAACTGCTCGACCGGACCTCGGCCACCGTGCACTGCCTGGTCACCGAAACCGAAGGCGTGGAACAGCTGCGCGACACCCTGCGCCGCTACCGGCTCCGGGACGACGACGTGCCCGGTCGCCTTGTCGCGGTGCCCGGCGATCCGGCCGCGCCCCGGCTCGGCCTGACCGAGCCGGCGTTCGACGCGTTGGCCCGCACCGCCGAGGGCGTCTTCGACTGTGGCGCGGACGGTGGCCGGACCGAGGACGTGCTGCGGCTGGCCGCACTGCACCGGACGGTGCCGCTGCACCAGGTCGCGGCGCCACTCGGGGAGGGGCCGGCCGAGCTTGCCCGTGAACGCGGACTGCCCGTTTCGACCTACCGGCTCGCCCGGTTGTTCGGCCACCGCGAGAGCGGCGCCTGCCGGACCGACGAGCTGCTCTGGCAGGTCGTGCGGGGCTGCGTCCAAGCCGGATCGGCACCACTGACCGAGCTGACCAGCAACGTCATCCCGATCGACTACGCGGCGGCGGCCGTTGCCGCACTGGCTTGCGACGGGCGGTCGGCCGTCGGCGAGTTCCGGCTGTCCCATCCGGACCGGGTGGCGTTCGCCTCGGTCGTCGCCGCCCTCACCGACCGCGGCTACGGGCTGGCGGAGCTGCCCGAGGGCCTGTGGGCCGACATCGTGGGCAGCGACCCGGACAACGCCGCTTACCCGGTGCTCGACGCGTTCACCGAGCTCACCGGCACCCCCGACGACAGCGACGACAGCTCGGCGACCCGGGAGGCACTCGCCTCGGTCGGCGTGTCCTGCCCACCGGTCACCGCCGGGATGCTCGCCGCGACCGTCGACTACTTCATCGAGACCGGCTACCTGCCGGCTCCCTAGGAGGCTGCCAACCGATGACCGGCAACTACCACCTCGCCCAGGCCAACATCCTCTACGCGGTCGACTCGCTGAAGTCGGAGACCCTGGCCAGCTTCCACGAGCTGGCCCTGGTCGTCGACAAACTGGCCCGCGAGTCACCGGGATTCGTCTTCCGCCTCGAGTCCCTCTTCGACCTGCCCGTGGACCCGTACATGCTCAACGTCTCGGTGTGGGAGAGCCTGGAAGCGTTGCGCGAGTTTACCTATCGAGGCGAGCACGCCGATTCCCTCAAGACCCGCAGGCAATGGTTCAAGCCGCCGCGCGGTGCCCCTTCGGTGCTGTGGTGGTTGCCCGCGGGCCACCTGCCCGACGTCGACGAGAGCATGGCCCGGCTCGGCCTGCTCAACGCCAAGGGCGCGACCGCGGACGCCTTCACCTTCCGGCGCTCCTTCCCGCCTCCACTGTCCTGAAAGGACTATCGATGCCTGCTGACGAGGCGCTGAGCGCGTTCCGCGAGTTCGCCCGCGCCACGCTGCTCGGCCACGACGCCGAGTTCGACTCCGGCGCGGAACCGCCGTTGGCGCTGTACCGGCCGTTGCACGAGCAGGGGCTGCTGAACTGGTGGCTGCCCGCAGAATACGGGGGAGCGGGCCTGAGCCTGGCCGACAGCGTCGACATCGTTTCCGAGCTGGCCTACGCGGACGCCGGCTCGGCCTTCACGCTGCTGATCTCCATCCTCGGCAGCTCCATGGTGTCGCTCTACGGCTCGCCGGAACTGAAGAAGGAGTTCCTCACCGCGATGACCCGCGACGGCGGTTATGCCGCGGCGCTGGGCAGCGAGCGGGACGCGGGCAGCGAGCTGATCAACCTCACCACCAAGCTGACCCGGCGCGGCGACGACGTGGTGCTCACCGGCGAGAAGATGTTCTCCACCAACTCCGGTTTCGCCGATTACCTGGTCGTGTTCGCCAAGTCCGAGGGGGAGGGCGAGCGGGCCGCCGGCTACCACGCCGTCCTGGTCCCCCGCGACACACCGGGCGCTCGCGTGGTCAAGCGGTGGGACATGATCGGCCTGCGCTCGGCCGGCACCTATCAGGTGTCCTTCACCGACTGCGTGGTGCCCGCCGGCAACGTGCTGAACGGTCCCGGCCTCAAGATCATCGAGGTCGGCCTCAACTCCAGCCGGATCCTGATCGGCGCCATCGCGCTCGGCGTGTCAAGGCGGATCCGCGACGTCTGCCTCGATTACGCGATCCGGAAACCGCTGGCCGGCCACAAGCTCGTCGAGAACGCGGTTTTCGCGAGCAAGCTGGGCCAGATGGAGATGCAGATCGAGGTCATGCGCAACCAGTGCCTCGCGGCCGCGCGCGACTACGACGACGTCATGGCGACGCCGGACCCGCCTGCCGAGTTCCTCCGGCGCGGCGCGCTGCGCTCCTCGTTGACCACCAAGATGTTCTGCGGCCAGACCGGCTGGCAGATCGCGACCGTGGGCTCGGAGATGTTCGGCGGCCTCGGCTACACCACCGAGCTGCCCATCGCCAAGTACCTGCGCGACATCCGGGCGGTGACCATCGTCGAGGCCGGCGATGACGTCCTGCGTGAATTGGTTTTCCGGCGGTTCGTACTCCCGCCCAATCGACGAATCTGAGGTGGGGAGCATGGGACAGCGATCGCTGAAGAAACCGTCGCCGTGGCTGCAGCACGCGGTCGGCACCCAGCCGGCCAAGGCCTGCCTGGTCTGCGTCCCGCCGGCGGGTGGCGCCGCCAGCGCGTACTGGACCTGGACGCAATGGCTGCCGGACAACGTGGATCTGCTCGTGGTGCAACCGCCGGGCCGGGAAGACCGCTACGCCGAGCCGGCCGGCTGGACGCTCGACCAGCTGCGTGAGGCGTTCACGCACGCGCTGCCCGAACTGCCGGACCTGCCCTACGTGGTGCTGGGCCACAGCATGGGCAGCTTGATCGGCACGCACATCGCGACCTGGCTGGCGCCGCAGCGGGAGGTGCGGCGCCTGATCGTCAGCTCGTACCGGCCCGACCCGAGCGAGAGCCGCTTCTCCCGGGTCTTCCCCCAAGGCACGATCGAGGCGATCGACCTGGCCCAGTTCGCCGAGCTGAGCGGGATCGGCGTGCCGGAATGGCAGGGCCTCCCCGAGGATTTCCGGGCACCGCTGATCCAGCGGTGGTTCGCGGACCTGGCGCTGTCCGCGGAACTGCCGGTCCCGGCCGGGCCGGTGCTGGACTGTCCGGTGACCGCGTGGTGCGGCGACCGCGATCTGATGGCCGAAGGCGAACTGGCGGCCTGGTCGGACCTGACCGCGGGCGATTGCGAGATCCAGTCGTGGACCGGCGGCCACGACTACATCTTCGCCCGGCCGTCGCCGGTGCGGGGCCGGCTGGTCGAGCTCGTCGCATGAGGTCAGCGGGCGGCGAGCGAGGGGTGGTAGCCGCGCCGGTACTGGGTGGGCGAGAGCCCGAACTCCCGGGCGAAATGCACGCGGAGGTTGGGGGCCGAGCCCAGCCCGCTCTGCGCGGCGACCAGGTCGATCGGCAGCTCGGTGCTCTCCAGCAGTTCGCACGCCCGCGCCAGCCGCTGGACGATGAGCCAGCGGCCGGGTGTGCTGCCCAGCTCCGCCTGGAACCGGCGGATCAGGGTGCGGACCGAAACCCCCGCCCGGGCCGCGATGTCGCCGACACCGATCGGCTGGTCCAGCCGCGCCGTCACCCAGTCCAGCACTTCGCCGAGGCCAGAACCGCTGCGCGGCAACGACATCGGCAGTTCCCGGTACTGCGCCTGCCCACCGGCCCGATGCGGCGGCATGATCATCCGGCGCGCCACGGCATTGGCGGCGCCCGCACCGAGATCCTCGCGCAGCAGGTGCAGGCACAGGTCGATGCCTGCCATCAGCCCCGCGCTGGTGAGCACGTCCGGATCGTGCGTGTAGAGGATGTTCGGGTCCACCGTCACCGCGGGGAACCGGCCGGCCAGGATGGCCGCGTGCTCCCAATGGCAGGTGGCTGTCCGGCCGTCGAGCACCCCGGCCGCGGCGAGCACAAAAGCGCCCGAGCACAACGAGACCATCCGGGCGCCGCGGGCGTGGGCGGCACGCACCGCGGCCAGTGCCGCGGCCGGTGGATCGCCGTGCACGTCTCCTGTTCCCGGGACGACAACGGTGTCCGCGGTCACCAGATCGTCGAGCCCGTGGGTGGCGCGCGAGCCGAAAACCCCGGCCGGGTCGTGGTGGTCGAACCAGGCCCGCAGACCCACCACGGCGCCCGCGCCGTCGATGGCGCACAGCCGCAGGTCGTACCAGTCGGCCGCATGCCGCTCCGGCGGGGTGCCGAACGCCTGGCAGGCGATCGCGACCTCGATCGCGGCCTGCCGGTCCAGCAGCAACACGGCCACGGTGCCCGGAACTCTGCTCATGGCACAAAATTATCGAATGACGGCGAACGCGCCACTCGTTGTGCTCAGCGCGGCTCGGTACGGTGATCGAACATGACAGCCCACCTCCCGGAGTCGTCCGCCCTCGCCCCGGCCGACCCCAGACGATGGCGGATCCTCGCGGTCGCGTCGGCCGCGCAGTTCCTCGCCATCCTGGACCTGTTCGCGGTCAACGTCGCCTTCCCCGCGCTGGAAAGAACCTTCACCGGCGCCAACTTCGCCGACGTGTCCTGGGTGCTCAACGCTTACACGATCGTGCTCGCGGCCGTGCTGGTCCCGGCAGGCCGGCTGGCCGACGACATCGGCCGCAAACGCGCGTTCCTGGTCGGCATGACGTTGTTCGGGCTGGCCTCGCTGGGCTGCGCCGTCGCCCCGACGCTGCCCGTGCTGATCGCGGCGCGGGTGGTGCAGGCAGTGGCCGGCGCGATCCTCATCCCGACCTCGCTGGGTCTCGCGCTGCCCGCGTTCCCGAAGCACGAACACGCCAAGGTGATGGGCGTCTGGACCGCGGTCGCCGCGGCCGGCGCCGGATCCGGCCCGGTGGTCGGCGGGCTGCTGCTGGCCGCGGGCTGGCGGTGGATCTTCCTGATCAACATTCCGGTCGTCGTGGTCGCGGTGCTGGCCGGCCGCCGGGTGCTGCCGCCGTCCCCGCGCGGCGTCCGCAAACGCCTTGACCTGCTCGGCGCGGCGCTGGTCCTGTTCACCACCGCCGGCCTGACCACCGTGTTCACCCAGGCCTCGGTGTGGGGATACGGATCCCCGGCGGTCCTCGGGTGCGCGCTGGCGACCGTCGTACTGGCTGTGCTGACCGTGCGCCACCTGCGCCGCGCCCCCGATCCGGTGATCAGCTTCGAACTGTTCCGGCATCGCCGCTTCAGCGTCGCCATCAGCGGTATTTTCCTGTACTACCTGGCGTTCGCCGCGATGATCCTGGCCGCCACCCTGTTCCTCACCGGCCGCTGGCACTACTCGGTGGTGGCCGCCGCGTTGAGCATCGCCCCGATGCCGGCCAGCACCATGCTGACCGCGCTGTTCTCCGGCCGGATCGTCGCCCGCTTCGGCGCCCGGACCTCGGCCGCGCTGGGCGGCCTCGCCCTCGCGGCGGGCTGCGGCTGGTGGGCGCTCACCGCCACGGACCGCCCGCAGTACCTCGTCGTTTTCCTGCCCGGCGCGATCCTCGCCGGGATCAGCACCGCGCTGTTGCAGCCGCCGCTGTTCGGTGCGGCGGCCACTCTGCCGCCGAACCGGACCTCGCTGGCCACTGCCGCGCTGATGATGTCCCGGCAAATCTCTTCAGCGCTGGGGATCGCGGTGCTCACCGCGATCCTCGGCGCGCAGGCACTGCCCGGCTTCCGGACCGCCTGGCTGGCCATGTCCGGAGCGGCGTTGGCCAGCGCGGTCCTCAGCACCCGATTCCGCGACAGCCCGGGCGGCGCGGTGTCGTCACCATGACGACGCTCAGAATTCGATCCGCACCACCGAGGCGGGCTTGACGATCCCGGCCGGGTTCGGCGGCGCGGACGCCGTTGACCCCCGGGTACGGGATGGAGAACGTCTGCGTCAGGTGGACTGCCTGCTCCGGGTCCGTGCCGGGCGTCATCGATTCGTGCCGTAGCCAGACCTTGGCCGTCCCCGCCAGGCCGTCCTCACTCAGGTCGACCCGCCAGATCAGGCCGGCCGCGCAGTCGGCGATCAGGATGACGCCGGGCGCGAGGAGGCAGCTGCCGTTGAGGCCGGCCGCGTGGGATTCGAAGGTCAGCACCCGGGTCCGGTTCACCGGCGCACCGGGAGTCCAGCCGCGTTCGGTCGGTCATTCTCACCTGTCACCTTTCCAGGTTGGGCCGGACGCGGCGCCAAGTCCAACGAAGGTTTCCGATAGCGCGGATCTGTCTCGAAGATGAGTGGCGGCCTCAGCCGTTCGACGCCAGGTGCCGCTCGACCAGGTGCTGGAACGCCTGAGCCGCGGCCCCGGGAGCGGGCTCCGCGGGCGTCGCGAGTGAGATGGGCCAGTCGAAGTCGGCGCCGGTAACGGACAGCGTGGCCAGGTCGTCGTCCGGCGGCAGGACCACGCGGCGCTGAACGCTCGATCAGTCACGGCGCGGTTGCCATAGCCGAGCGGGAATTCGACAAAAGATTCGTCGGTCAGCTCGGCGATTTCCACTTCATTTCGGCCGGCGAGTGGATGATCGCGCGGAACAACAAGATCCAATGGGGTGGAGGCGAGATTCCACAGGCGCACGCCGGCCGGCTGCGGTCCGGGAATCGAAACGAACGCCAGGTCGAGCCGGCCCTCGGTCAGTGCCGCGACGAGCCCTGGCGATCCACTACCGACAATTGCGAGCCGGACGGACACTGCGGGGTGCTCGCGGTGGAACTGTCCCACCAAAGCGGGCAGGTCGATCAGACCGAGTGAGCTCATGGTCGATGCGCAGCGTGCCACGAATCCCACCGGTGACTTCGTGCACGGCCTCACGCGCGTCCCGGGCGGCCTCCAATGTCGCGCGTGCCTTCGGCAGCAATTGCTGCCCGGCGTCGGTGAGCCTGATCTGCCGGGTGGTGCGCAGCAGGAGTGGCGTTTCCAACTCCCGTTCCAACGACGCGATCGTCGCCGGCACCGCGGACTGGACGATGTGCAACCGGGCTGCGGCGCGGGTGAAGCTGGATTCCTCCACGACGGCGACGAAGCACTCCAACTGGCGCAGCTCCATGCGCCGATTGTCGCAGAAGGCATCGCCGTCGCCCGGGTAGAAGCCGAGGACGGGCTCGTGCGGGTGAAGCAGCCCGGATGACCGAACTGTTCAAGACACCCGCCCCGCCTGCGTGTCACCGTGAACCCGTGACTGTGAACCTGAACGCCGCCGCCTCCTTCCTCGCCACGCACGCCCGGGTGCTCGACCGGCGGCGGTTCCAACTGCTGACCGGGGAAGCGAAGCCGCAGGCCGTGCTCGCGGCCGTCGAGGGATATCGGAACGCCGACGGCGGGTACGGCTGGGGGCTCGAGCCCGATCTGCGCGCGCCGGAGAGCCAGCCGGGTGGGGCGCTGCACGCGTTGGAGGTCTTCGAGGAGGTCGCGCCGACGGCCACGCCGCTCGCGGCCGAGCTGTGCGACTGGCTGGAGTCCGTTTCGCTGCCGGGCGGCGGGCTGCCGTTCGCGTTCCCCGTGGCCGACCCCGCCGGGTGTGCTCCGTTCTGGACGCAGTCGGCGCCGACGTTCTCCTTGCAGAGCACGGCTTTTGTCGCCGGCACGGCACTGCGGGTCGGCGCGCGCGACCAGGCCGTCGCGAAGCACCCGTGGCTGACCGCGGCGACGGACACCTGCCTCGAAGCCATCCGGCGGGTGGACAGCGCGCCGCACGCCATCGAGCTGTCGTTCGCGATCCGGTTCCTCGACGCGGCCCACGCCACCCGCCCGGAGGCGGACGAACTGCTCGACCACCTCGGCAAGTTCCTGCCCGACAGCGGAATCCTCCACGTCGCGGGCGGGGCGGACGACGAGTTCATGCGCCCACTCGACTTCGCCCCGGCGCCCGGACCGGCCCGGAAGCTCTTCGACCGCAAAGCCGTCGAAAGCGAGCTCGACGACCTCGAAGCGCGGCAACAGGACGACGGCGGCTGGCCCGTCGTGTTCGCCAGCTACTCACCCGCGGCCACGCTCGAATGGCGCGGCTACGCCACCGTCAGCGCGATCTCGGTGCTCAGGGCCAACTCCCGCGTCAACTGGTGAATCTGGCTTAGGCTGGGCGCATGGGCTGGCCGATAAAGCGGGTCGACCTGGGCGTCGTCGAGTACGAGCGGGCGGCCCGGGACATGCGGGAGTGGGTCGCGGAGCGGCAGGACGGCCGGGTGGACGACCGGCTGTTCCTGCTCAGCCATCCACCGGTGGTGACGTACGGGCCGCAGACCCGGCCCGAAGAGCTGCCGCCGGAGACGGCCGGACTGCCGGCCATCGCCGTCGACCGCGGTGGGTACGCCACCTACCACGGGCCTGGCCAGCTCGTCGGCTACCTGGTGCTCGACGTGCGCGAGCGCGGGCCCGTCGACATCGTGCGCTGGCTGGAGAACGGGCTGGTCGACGCGCTCGCGGACCTCGGGTTCGCGACCGTCCGCCGGGACACGCCGAAGGGCGGGGCCAGTCTCGTCGGCGTGTGGACGCCGGACGGGCGCAAGCTGGTGTCCATCGGCATGCGCATCCGCGGCGGCGTGACGAGCCACGGGTTCGCGCTGAACGTGGACCCGGACATGGCGGCGTTCCACGCGTTCACCGCCTGCCGGCTCGCCGACGTCACCATGGTGTCGCTGCGGGAAATCGCGCTGGAGCAAGGAAAACCGGTGCCCCGTGACGCCGAGGTGCGCGACGCCGTGGCGGCCGCGCTGTGCTGAGGCCGCTGCCGCAGGACGGCCACGTGCACACCGAGTGGTCCTGGGACACCGTCACCGGCTCGATGGCGCGCTCGTGCGAGCGGGCGCTGGAACTCGGCCTGCCGTCGCTGGCCTTCACCGAGCACGCCGACCTCACGCCGTGGCTGATCCCCGAGCCGATCCGGCCGCACCTGCCTGAGCACTTCCACGTGCGGCTGCGGCCCGACGGCGTGCTGGAGCCGCCGGACCTCGACGTCGAGGGCTACCTGGCGTGTGTGCAGGAGTGCCGCGAACGGTTTCCTGACCTGCGGATTCTGTCCGGCGTTGAGCTGAGCGAGCCGCACTGGCACCGCGACCGCGCCGACGCGCTCCTGGCGGCGCACGACTTCGAGCGGGTGCTCGGCTCGGTGCACTCACTGCCGGACGGCGAGCACCACCACGAGCTGAGCGTGATCTCCGAGCGCCCGCCCGCCGACGTGATGCGCGCGTACCTCACCGAGGTGCTCGACCTCGTCGAGTCCACGGCGGACTTCGCCGTGCTGGCCCACATCGACTACGGAGTGCGTTCGTGGCCCGCCGAAAAGCCGCCGTTCGCGGCGGCGGACTTCGAGGAGGAGTTCCGCACCGTGCTGCGTGCCCTCGCCGACAGCGGGCGAGTGCTGGAGGTCAACACGAAGGTCCCGCTGCCACGGGAAATCGTGCGCTGGTGGTTCGACCTCGGCGGTGGGGCCGTGGCGTTCGGCAGCGACGCGCACGAGCCGGGCCTGGTGGGCCACGGTTTCGCGGACGCGGCCGCCCTCGTCGAGTCGTGCGGTTTCCACCCGGGACGCACCCCGCACGACTTCTGGAGCCGGCGCGGCTGAAGCGTCACGGCCAGAGGCGCTCGCGCGTCCAGCCTCCGTCTTCGCGCCGGTAGCGGAGACGGAGGTGACGGCGGTCGTGGCTCGCTTGCCAGAACTCGACGACGGCGGGCACGACGAGGTAACGCGTCCACGCTTCCGGTGCGACGCCCGGGTTTTCCTCGACCCAGCGCTCGGCCGCGGCGGCCGCCTCGGTGAGCTTCGCCGGGTCGGTGAGGACCTCCGACTGGTGACCGATGAAGGCCTCGACGCGCGAAGCGGGCGGGCGCGCGAGGAAGTCTTCGTCGGAGACTTCGCGCGTGGCCGGTGTGACGGTGCCGCGCACGCGAACCTGGCGGCCGCGGCCCGGCCAGAAGAACGTCAGCGCGGCGCGGGGGTTTTCGGTGAGCTGGTGGCCTTTCGGGCTTTCCGAGCTGGTCGCGACGGCCCAGCCGTCCGGGCCGACGTCCTTGAGGATGACCACGCGCGCGTCCGGCGCACCGTCGTCATCCACTGTGGACAGCGTGACGGCGTGCGGGGCCAGCACGTGTTCGCCGGCCTCGGTGAGCCAGGCCAGGAAGAGGTCTTCCGGGGTGTCCGGCGCCGTGTCCGGGTCGAACCCGGGGAGTTCGGCCGGGAAGGACTGCCAGCCGCGCAACGAAACCATGTCACTGACCGTACGGGGGACGCCCCGGCGGCGGGTAGTGCGGCGGCTGCGGCCCGGGCGGCCCCGCGGCCGGCGGCGGCGCGGTCTGCGGCTGCTCGCCGGACGGGATCGACTGGCCGGGGAAACCACCGGGGCCAGGCTGCGGACCGCCGGGCTGGCCGGGCGGAACCTGCTGCTGCCCCGCGTAACCCCCCGGCGCCCCAGCCTGTGCCGGATACCCGCCGGGCATCTGACTCGCCTGCCACTGCAGCTGCTGGTAGGCCTCCATCGGCTCCGGGAAACAGAACTGCAGCTTCGCGTTCACCGCGCCGTGCATGGCGGCGCCCCACAGCTTGCCGCCGATCCAGGCGTAGCGCGGGCCGGTGGGGTCGATCGCGACCATGCGGGTCTCGCCGCCGAACTGGTTGGTCGTCTTGGCCGCGGCGAGCTGGGCGGCGTCCGGGTACACGCGGCCGACGAGGCCGGCGATGACCACCGAGGCGGCCGTCCAGCCGACGGTGCCCTGCACGTTCGCGCGGGCGTGCTGGGTGGCCAGCCCGGTGAACTGGAGCAGCGTCTGCGCGGTGATCTCCGGGTACGCGGCGGCCACCACGCAGTAGTTCATCGTGGAGAGCATGATCGACTCGGTGAAGAGCCCGACCACGGCCGTGGCCGGGCCGATCTGGACGGTGTTCAGCCACCCGCCGCTGCGCTGGACGCGCTCGGCCACCACCTGCAGGTACTGCTCCGGCGTGAGCAACTCTCCCGACCTCCCGAAATGGCGTCACCGCCCGGATATCGTCGCACGGTCCGCGCCGGACGCGTCCTGGACCTCTTCGGCCTTCACTCCCGTGTGACCGGACATGATTGACTGTGCCCGCCATGCGACGAATCCTCGTTCTCGCGCCCGCCCTGGTGCTCTTCGCCGGCTGCGGAGCGTCGACCCAGATTTCGGGCACGCCCGCGCCCGCTCCCGCCGCGGCGACCGGCTCGTCGGCGGCGGGCCTGCCGCCCGACCCGAAGCCCGCGAAGACGGCCGATTGCCCGTACCTGGACAGCCTGGCGGTGGAGGACGCGAACGGCCAGCACGTGTCGAAGGTCCGGGTGTCGGACGACGAGCCTCACCCCGCGTGCTTCTTCTACCGGCCCGACGGGAACCTGCAGCTCACCGTGCAGGTGTACGTCGGCAAGGCGGACGTGGCGACGGCGCTGGTCAACAAGGTCGCGCCGATCGACTCGTCCAACCCGGCTTCCGACCCCGCGGGGTGGAAGGGCGGCTACCAGCCCTCCGGTGACGGGGTGGTGTACGCGGTCTCGAAAGGGGACGCCGCTGTCATCGTGACGAGTAACCAGAAGCAGAGCATCAAGGCACGCAAAGTGGCGAAAAATGCTATCGCTGCCCTGAAGCTCTGAGTAGTGGCCTCCACACGGGTGAGTGAAGTTGATCTTGTATTACCCTGTGCGTCACGCGCAGGCCTGGAGCACTCGCGCGGGCGGGTGCCCGTCCGGCACCACATGCACTTCGCCATTCGACGACAAGGACAAGATTCGTGGCTGACACCCTCAAGGAAATCCTGCTCGACTCCAGCCGTCGCCCGACGGTCGTGACCGACCTCGAAGGCCTCGTGGACGCCGAGGTGTCCGACAAGGGCGGGGTCTCCGGCGCTGTTGTGAAGACCGGCTTCGCCGCGGTCAAGAAGATCAAGCCGGGCATCATCCCCGCCGCGGTCAACACGCTGCTGGACGACTTCGCCGGTGCGCTCGAGCCCTTCTACGGCGACTTCAAGGCCAAGGGCGGCAACGACTTCGGTGCCTACCTGACCAGCCGCTCGGACGAGGCCTCCGACGCGCTGCTGACCGTCACGGACAGCCGTGCGGACAGCAGCAGCCGCGACAGCATCAAGAAGGTCTACTCGAAGCTGCGCCCGAACGGCAAGAAGAACGTCGAGGAGGCGCTGCCCCGCCTCGGCCAGCTGATCGACAAGCACGCCGCCGCGGTCTGATCGACCTGAGCGAACGCGAGAAGGCCCCGGGAGCGATCCCGGGGCCTTCTTCGCGGGTGGGTCAGTTCTTCTTCTCGGCCGGGGTGCTCGGCGCCTTGCCGTTCGCCGCCGGGGACGGCTTGGCCTCGGCGGCGGGCTTGGCGACCGGCTTGGCCGGGGGTGCCGGCGGCGTCGCCTTCGGCGGTGCCGGGGCGACCGGCGGCTCCTGCTGACGCGACTTCAGCACGACCGCGGTGCCGACGGCGACCGCGCCGAGGCCGAGCAGCCACGGCCAGCGACGACGCTTGCGGGTGCCCTTGGCCGCGGACTTCGCCTCGACCAGTGCCGCGCGGAAGTCCTTCTTCGCGCTCTTGAAGTCCTTCTTGCCGCGGCGCTTCGACTCGCCCGCGGACTTGGCCGCCTTGATGGCCGCCTTCTTCGCCTTGCGACCGGGCTTCTTCAGCTCGGCGACGCGGGCCAGCGCCTCCTTGCGTGCCGCGGCGGAGCTCTTCTTGAGCTCCTTGCGGGTCAGCTCGGTCTTCTTCGCCAGCTTCTTGCGTGCCCGGCGGCTCTGCTTCGCGAACTCCTCGGCACCGGCTTCCGCGGCCTTCGCGGCCGCCTCTGCCCCCGCCTTGCCCGCTTCGGTGGCTCGCTTGCGCAGGCCGAGCGCGCCGGACTTCACCGACTCGCCCACCGAATCTGCGGCCCGGGTCATGGCCTTCACCTCATCAATCGTTGTGGTACTGCTCTGTTGCCTGCAACCTATCGTGCCCTTTTTCCCGGCGTAACGCTGTGTCTTCCCCGTTCGGGAATCGCCGAAACCTCGGAAAAGGGCCTCTTCCTGCAGTCGGACGCGTCACACCGGCCGGGCGAGTACCCCTGAACCCCCCAAATGTGCGAAGGGGTGGCACCATGGCGGCGTGACTGAAAGCGCCCGTAAGGCCACCCTGCACACCAATCAGGGTGACATCCACGTGAACCTGCTCCCCGACCACGCGCCGAAGACGGTCGCGAACTTCGTGGGGCTGGCTGACGGCTCCAAGGAGTACACGCAGCCGAACGCGCAGGGGACGAACTCCGGCCCCTTCTACGACGGCTCGATCTTCCACCGGGTCATCGACGGCTTCATGCTCCAGGGCGGGGACCCGACCGGCACCGGCCGCGGCGGCCCCGGCTACAAGTTCGGCGACGAGTTCCACCCGGAGCTGCAGTTCAACAAGCCGTACCTGCTGGCGATGGCGAACGCCGGGCCCGGCACCAACGGCTCGCAGTTCTTCATCACCGTCGCGCCGACGACGCACCTGAACTTCAAGCACACGATCTTCGGCGAGGTGGCGGACCAGGAGTCCCGCAACGTCGTCGACGCGATCGGGCGCGCGGCGACCGGCCCGGCGGACCGTCCGCTGTCCGACATCGTCATCGAGAAGATCACCGTCGAGGCCTGAGGCCCGGCCCGGAGGGATTTCGGTAGGTTGGTGGCATCGTGAACCAACCGCCGAATCCCTCCGCCTACCCCCAGGCGCCGCAGCCCGGGTGCTGGTGGCACCCGAACCGCCCGACCGGCTTGAGCTGCTCGCGCTGCGGGCGTCCGGCCTGCCCGGACTGCCTGCGCGAGGCCGCCGTCGGCTTCCAGTGCACCGACTGCGTGCAGACGGGCACCCAGCAGCAGCGTCAGCAGCACCGCTCGTACCAGGACTCCGGCATGAGCGCCCGCACCATCGCGGGCGCGCGCCCGTCGAACTCCGTGGTGGTCACCACCACGCTGCTCGCGGTGAACGTGCTGATCTTCCTGATCACCGTGGTCCAGGCGAAGAGCCTGTTCGACAACGGCAACTCCCAGCTGTCCGCGCTCGGTGAACTCTGGACCTACCCCACGCTCGGCGGCGGCGAGTGGTGGCGGATCTTCGCTTCCGGCTTCCTGCACTACGGGCCCATCCACATCGCGGCGAACATGTTTTCGCTGTGGATGATGGGCCGCGCGCTGGAGCAGGTGTTCGGCCGGACGCGCTATATCGCGCTGTACTTCATCTCGATGCTCGGCGCGTCCACTTCAGTGCTGTTGTTCGACGCGCCCAACCGGCCGTCCGCAGGCGCTTCGGGCGCGCTGTTCGGGCTGATGGGCTGCTACGCGGTCATCGTGCTGAAGCTCAAGCTGAACCCGTCCGGCCTGCTGATCACGCTGGCGCTCAACGCCTACATCACGTTCTCGATCCCGAACATCTCGATCCTCGCCCACGTCGGCGGCCTGGTCACGGGTGCGCTGGTCGCCGTCGCGTTCCTGTACGCGCCGGCCCGCAACCGCACGCGCTGGCAGGTGACCGGGGCGGTGATCCTGGTGGTCGCGTTCATCGGCCTGCTGGTCTACCGCGGCGCGCAGATACCGTCGCTCGACTGCCAGCTCTCGATGGTGCGCGGCGTCCAGTCGTACGTCTGCGGCTAGAGCTCGCCGCGCAGGGCGCTGAGGACGTCCATCACGTCACGGGGGTCCTCGCCGAGGTCGAGGCGCCCGAAGATGTACAGCTGGTCGCCGTGCTCCAGCTCCAGCGTCACGCCGTCGCGGCCCATCCGGCGGGTGGTGCGCAGCCGGGTCGTGGTCTGGGCCCAGGGCAGCCGGTGCGTGCCGCCGAGCGTGCGGGCCACCAGGCCCTCGGCGTCGACGGCCAGGCGCGGCCGCACGAGGCTCCAGTGCCCGGCGAACCCGCCGACGGCCAGCACCGCGACGCCCATGAGCACCGCGCCCTTGCCGTCGCCGAAGACAGCGTCCGTCGCCGCGCCCACCAGAAGGAGGGCGGCGACGGCCCAGGCCAGTACCACAAGAGCCCGACGCGGCGCCCACGAGGTGGGGTAGTTATCCACAGAGGTTATCCACACTGGGGATGAGTCACACCGGTGTAATTCGGTGTCAAGCCGCCGTCCGGAGTAATGGTCAGCGCCACCGCATCGTCATGAGCAGGCCGACGATCATCGCGGCGAAGCCGATCGCGAAGTTCCAGTTGCCCAGGTCGTTGAGAAACGGAATCTTGGGACCGGCGATGTAGTTCACGATGAGCCAGAGCAGCCCGATCACCATGAGGCCGAACATGACGATCTTGTAGAACAGGTTCGACGGGCCCGCAGCCTTGACCTTCACCGGCGTACGGCGATCGGCAGGCGGGGTGTACGCGGTCTTCTTGCGGACCTTGGACTTCGGCATCGTGTTCCTCGCGTGCTGTTCGGGCTCTCCTGGTGGCGGTGCCTGATCCGCGGGGTTCCCCGCTGTCGGGTTGCGCAACCAGCGCCACGTGGACACGTTAACGTAAACGACGGCTCCAGAGCACTGGGCGGGAGCGGTCGGATTTCCGGACTGTGACAATAGCGCCACCTAGCGTTCCGCGCGGGGTGCGGCGCTGGGTGCGAGAGGAGCTTGCGTGGGAACGCAGGATTGGCCGGGCGAAGATCGGCGTCGGCACTCCGGGCCCGGGCCCGAAGGCCAGGGACGACGCCGGCCGCCCAGCCCCGACGGCGCCGGCAGACCCCGCAGGCAGCCCCCCGGTGAACCACCGCCGAGAACCCCGCCGTCCGGCTCACGGCAGCCGGGGGCCCAGCGGCCCGGTGCGCCCGGCGAGCCCCCGCGCCGGCAGCCCGATCCGCGGAGATCACCCGATCAGACCAGGGGTGGCCGGCCCGTCGACCCGAACCGGCCGCGGCCGGTGAGCGGTTCGAACCAGGCGCGACCAGGTGATGACCCCGACCGGACCCGGTCGATCGACGACCCGAACCGGGCGCGGCCGACCGAGCAGCTGCGCCGTCCCGGCACCGGCCCGGACCCGCGCCGCCGCCCGTCGCGGCCCAGCCTGGCGAACCAGGAGACCGAGGTCTTCGAGGCCGTCAAGCCCGGCGGCACGGCGTTGAAGGAGAAGCCGGAGCCCACGCCGCTCGGCAAGGGCGGCGTCGCGATCCGGACCGCGGGCGAGGTGCTGATCACCCTCGGCCTGATCGTCCTGTTGTTCATGGTTTACGAGGTTTACGTCACCGACCTGTTCTCGGCGGAGAAGCAGTCGGTCGCCAGCGACCAGCTCCAGGGCGACTGGGCGAAGGACCGCACGCTGCACCCCGAGCTGGTGGACGGCAAGGCGTTCGCCCGGATCCACATCCCCAGCTTCGGCGCGGACTTCAACTTCACCATCCAGGAGGGCACCGGCGAGGACTCGCTCGCCGTCGGCCCCGGCCACTACAAGGGCACGGCGCTGCCCGGCGAGCCCGGCAACTTCGGCATCGCCGGCCACCGCGTCGGCAAGGGCGCGCCGTTCAACGACCTGGACAACCTGAGCTCGTGCGACCAGATCGTGATCGAGACGGCGACCGACTTCTTCATCTACAAGGTGCTGCCCTACGACGACGAGATGAGCGGCTGGACCAGCGGCAAGGGTGCGCAGCCCGAGTGCAAGGGCGTCCCGACGCTGCGCGACTCCAGCATCGCGGGCGGCGGCGCGTACGACGAGACGTTCGGCCGCAAGGTGGTGCTGCCCAGCCAGGGTGACGCCGTGAACCCGGTGCCGTACAAGCCGTCCGACGTGCTGCCCAAGGCGCAGGAGGCCTCGCTGCTCACGCTCACCACGTGCCACCCGCAGTTCTCGGCGAAGCAGCGGCTGATCATCACGTCCGTGCTCACCCAGCAGGTGCCGAAGTCGCAGGTCTCGGACTACACGAAGCTGCTCGAGAAGATCGGCGGTGCCTCCTGATGTACGGCTGGATCTGGCGGCACCTGCCCGGCCCGTTCGCGGCGAAGCTGACGCTCGCCGTGGTGCTGGTGCTGGGCGTGGTCGCGTTGCTGATGTTCGTGATCTTCCCGTGGATCGACCCGCTGCTGTGGTTCAACGAAGTAGCGGTCAACAACTGAGGTTCGGCGTCTTCCTGGTCTCCGGGCGGTTCCCGGGGCAGGAGGACGCCGACGTGCTGCGCCGGACCGTCCGCGCCGCGGAGGCCGCCGAGGCGGCGGGGTTCGACGACGTGTGGCTCGCGGAGCACCACTTCATGCCTTACGGCGTCTGCCCGTCGGCCGTCACGCTCGCCGGGCACGTGCTGGGCCGGACGTCGCGCATCGACGTCGGCACGGCGGTGAGCGTGCTGTCCACGACGCACCCGGTGGCGCTGGCGGAGCAGTGGTCGATGCTCGACGCCGTCTCCGGCGGGCGGCTGCGCGTCGGCGTCGGGCGCGGTGGGCCGTGGCAGGACCTGGAGGTGTTCGGCACCGGGCTGGCGCGGTACGAGACCGGCTTCGCCGAGTCGCTGGACCTGCTGCTGTCGGCGATGGCCGGCGGTGACGTGCGCGCGGATGGCGAGCACTTCGCGTTCCGGGAGGTGCCGTTCGTGCCACGGCCCGAGCGTCGGCCGCGGCTGGTCGTCGCCTGCGGCGGCCCGGGCTCCGACGCGGTGCGGCTGGCCGCCGAGCGCGGGCTGCCGATGCTGCTGGGCCTGCACGCGGACGACGCGGAGAAGGTCGCCACGGTCGAGGCTTACGGCGCGCCCGCGGAACACGTCTCGACGGTGCTGTGCCAGGTCGGCGAGGACGCCGCCGACGTGGTGCGGCGGACGCTGCCCGGCTGGCTCGAAGACGGCCTCGGCGCGCACGTGACGGTGGACGGCAGGCCCGGCCCGTCGCGCGACCCCGGCGCGTACACCGAGCGGCTGTGCGCGATTCATCCCGTCGGCGACCCGGGTCACTGCGTGGAGACGCTGGAAACGAGCCTCCGGCGCACCGGCGTCTCCCACGTGGTGATGTTCGTGGAGGCGTCCGGCACGCCGGAGGGCACGTGCGAAAACATCGCGCGGATCGGCGCCGAGGTGCTGCCCGCGCTACGGCGTCAGCCGCCCGTCAGCAGTCCCGGAGCTCCGGGCTCTGATTGAGCAGCTGGCCGCGGGCCGAGACGAACGCGCGGTAGCGGTCGCCGTCCAGCTCGGACGAGCGGAACACGGCCACGCGGTGGCAGTTCTGGAAGGCCAGCTTGACGCCGAAGTGCCGCTCCAAGCCGCCGCGGATGGCGTCGGAGGCCAGTGCCCGCAGCAGTTGCCCGCGAGCGGTCTCGTCCGGTGGCGGCGTCTCGTTGTCGGCGAACCCGTCCGCGGCGCCGTCGGCCTCGGCGATCACGCCGGTGATCACCTCCCACGCGTAGGGCAGGGACTCCCGCACGCAGGCCACGAACTCCGCGTCGGAGACCTCCCCGCGCTCGGCCTTTTCCAGCAGCGCGGGCGATACGTCCAAAGACAAGAGAACCTCCATGGTCAGTGGGTCCTTCTCTGGCTACCGCCCGGGGTGTCCACGCCACAAGAGAAAACGATGTTCATCACCACTTCGGTGGACTACTCCCACCGGAACAGCCGTACCGCCAGCGCCGTTCCGCCGAGCGCGAACAGGGCCAGCACGGCGAACTGCAGCGGCTGAACGCCGTTGCCCACCCACGCGTCCTGCAGCGGCTGCGTGCCCGGCGGGACGTACGCGCCGATCCGCTGGACCACGGCGGGCAGCAGCGGCCGGGGCAGGTAGACGCCGCCGAGGAACATGATCGGGAAGTACACGAGCATCGCGAGCCCGCCGGCGCCCTTGCTCGTGCGGGCGATCGACGCGGCGACCAGGCCGAGCGCGAACACCGAGACGAGCCCGAGCACCAGCGTGACGAGGAAGGTCAGCGGGTGGCGCGGCATCGGCACGGCGTACACGGCGTGGCCGGCCACCAGCAGGACCAAGATGCCCGCGAGCGCCACCACGGCGTGGATGACGAGCTGGGCGAGCAGCAGGTACGACGGTGGCACGGGTGTGGTGGCGAGCCGGCGCAGCACGCCCTGCTCGCGGTAGGCGGCGACGGCGCCGGGGATGACCTGCAGCCCGAGCATCGCGATCGAGATGACCACGAGCGAAGGCACCCACAGGTCGACGAAGCGGTAGCCGCCGGTCACGGCGCTCGGCTGCGTGAAGCCGGGGATGAGTCCGACAGCCAGCAGCACCACGGTGGGCAGCAGCACACCGAGGATCGCCCACATCGGCGTGCGGAGGAACAGCTTCGTCTCGGTGGTGACGAGCCTGGTGAACGTGCGCATGATCAGCTCCTGGTTCTCAGTCGCGGCCGGTGAGGGTGACGAACGCGTCGTCCAAAGTGGACTTGCCGGTGGTGCCGCGAAGCTCGGCGGGCGTGCCGGTGGCGACCACCCGGCCGGCGTCGAAGACCGCGACGCGGTCGCACAGCCGCTCGGCCTCGTCCATGAAGTGGGTGACGAGCAGGACGGTCACGCCGCTGTCGCGCACTCCTTCGACGAGCTTCCAGGTGTCGCGGCGGGCGTGCGGGTCGAGGCCCGTGGTGAGCTCGTCGAGGATGGCGACCTCGGGCTCGCCGATCAGCGCGAGCGCGATGGACACCCGCTGCTTGAGCCCGCCGGACAGCCGGCCGAAGTACGTGCGCTGGTGGTCCTCCAGCGCGAGCCGCCGCAGCAGGCCGTCGACGTCCGCGGGGTGCGGGTAGAACGACGCGAACAGCTCAAGCGCCTCGCGTACCCGCAGCTTCTCGGGCAGCCGGCTTTCCTGCAGCTGGACGCCCACGCGCCGGCGCAGCTCGTCGCGATCGTGCGCCGGGTCGAGGCCGAGCACCGAGATCGTGCCGGCGTCGGCGGTGCGCAATCCCTGCAGGCATTCGACGGTGGTGGTCTTCCCGGCGCCGTTGGTGCCGAGGATCCCGAAGACCTCGCCGCGCTCGACGGTGAACGAAACCCCGTCGACCGCGACCCGGTCCCCGTACCGCTTGGTCAGCTCGGTGACTTCGATGAGTGGCATGCGGAAAACGCTAGAAGCGCGCGGCGGCAGGCAGAATGGCCGTGAAACCCCAGCTTGGGTGGGGTTTCGGTGCCTTGGGGGTGGGGCTGGGCCCACCCCGGCCAGGCGGCTCGGGCTACTGCGCTTCGCCTCCCCGGGCGGTCAGACTGAACCCGTGGGAGGAGGGGCGCCGATGACGTATCCGACGGCGGTGCGGCGGGCGTTCGCGCTGGCCGGGCTCGCGCTGATGAGCTGGTTCGACGTGCTGGTGGAGCTGCTCGCGTTCGCGCTGCTGTGCGTCGGCCTGGTCTTCTTCCTGCCCTCGGCCATCCTGTGGGCGCGCGGGCGGTCTCGGCGGACCCGGGCGCTGGCCGGGTCGTGGTGCGGAGTCGAGGTCCCGGACCCTTACCGGCCGGAGCCGCCGGAGCCGGTGCGGGAGCGCGACGGCTGGTACCGCGACGGGAACCAGCTGTTCAAACGGTCGTGGTGGATCCGGGTGAACCGGCGGATCAACTGGGTGATGGACGACGCCGCGGTCGGGCGGGAACTGCAGTGGCAGCTGGTCAACCCGGTCGCCGGGCTGGTGCTCGTGGTGGCCACGGTGCTGTCCGGCCCACGCGCGCTGCGGGGTTACGGCCGGTGGACGCGCTGGTGGCTGGGGCCCCGCGCGGCGCGGCTGCGGGCCGGGTGGCGCCACCGGCACTCCGAGTCGCTCGGCCACCAGATCGGGATCTTCGTGCTGGGCCTGATCCACCTCGTGCTGGCGTGCGCGCAGCTCGTGGCGCTGGTGCTGCCGTTCTTCCCGGCGCTGGTGGTGGCGAGCCGGACGGTGCCTGACACCGCCCGCCGGGAAATCCACAACTGGACGGGTGTGCGGATCCCCCGGCCGTACCTGCCGCCCCCGCCACTGCCTGTCCCGCGGGCCGACGGGCTGTTCCAGGTGGGGAAACAGCTGTACGAGGAGCCGTGGTGGCCGGTGCAGCGGGCGCGGTTCCGGTGGATCACGCGCGACCCCGCGACCTGGCGTGACCTCGCCGCGGCGGTGCTGGTGCCGGTCGTTTCGGCGGTGCTGCTGATTCCCACGGTGGTGCTGACGTTCTGGGGGATCGGCGGACTGGCGGCGCTGTGGGCGGGCCGGTTCATCAGCGGCTGGCCGGCGGCGCAGCAGGCGTCGGCGCACTACTTCGAGGTGATCGGCCTCCCGGTGGTCACGAGCCTGGGTCCGGCGCTCGCGGTCACCCCGGTGGCGTTGGCAGCACTGGTGCTCGGCCTGGCGCCGACGACCTGGCTCGCGCGGCAGCAAGCGAGGTTCGCCCGGCTGGTGCTCGGCCCGACGGAGGCGATCCGGCTGGCGCAGCGCGTACGGCGGCTGGACCAGACCCGCTCCGACGTCACCGTGGCGCAGGCCGCCGAGCTGCGGCGGATCGAGCGAGACCTGCACGACGGGATCCAGTCGCGGCTCGTGGCGATGGGCATGAAGCTGGGCGCGGTGGAGGCGCTGATCGACAGTGACCCGGCGGCGGCGAAGAAGCTGGCGGCCGACCTGCGGGCCGCGTCGGCGGAGGCGTTGACGGAGCTGCGGGTGCTGGTGCGCGGGATCCACCCGCCCGTGCTTTCGGAGCGAGGCCTGCTGGACGCCGTGCGCGCGGTGGCGCTGGACAGCCCGTTGAAAGCCGAGGTCACGGGCTCGCTGGCGGGCCGCGTCGAGGAGCCGGTGGAGGCGTGCGCGTACTTCGCGGTGTGCGAACTCCTTGGCAACGCGGCGAAACACGGGGCGGCCCGGCGGGTCACGATCTCGCTGGAGCACGGCGACGGGCTGCTGCGCGTCACGGTCACCGACGACGGCAAGGGCGGCGCGGACGCCGCGCGCGGCTCGGGACTGCGGGGAATCGAGCGCCGGCTGGGTGCATTCGACGGTACGTTGACGCTCACCAGCCCGCTGGGCGGCCCGACCGAGGCGATCGTGGAGGTTCCGTGTCAGCTCGACCCCGAACCGTCGTCGCCGAAGACCAGTACCTCCTCCGAGACGGCCTGACGCACCTGCTCACCGCGCACGGCTTCGACGTCGTCGCCGCGGTGGGCTCGGGCCCGGAACTGGCGGCCGCGCTCCGGGAGCACCGGCCGGATGTGTCTATTGTGGACGTCCGCATGCCGCCGACGAACACCGACGAGGGACTGCAGGTGGCGCTGGCGGCCCGGCGCGAGAGCCCGGGCCTGCCGATCCTGGTGCTGTCGCAGCACGTCGAGCAGCTGTACGCGCGCGAACTGCTGGCCGACGGCACCGGCGCCGTCGGCTACCTGCTGAAGGACCGGGTGTTCAACGCCGCCGACTTCATCGACGCGGTCCGCCGCGTCGCCGCCGGCGGCACGGCCATGGACCCCGAGGTGATCGCCAAACTGGTGGCGGGCAACGCTTCCGACCCACTGGCCGCGCTGACCCCGCGCGAACGCGAGGTGCTCGCGCTGATGGCGGAGGGCTGCTCCAACGCCGCCGTCGCCGCCCGCCTCCACTTCAGCGAAGGCGCGGTCGGCAAACACACGGCGAACATCTTCGCGAAGCTCGGCATCGCCGCCTCGGACGACACCAACCGCCGGGTGCTGGCCGTGCTCGCCTACCTCTCGGCCGGCTGAGACTCGTGAGTGTTTATGACGGTTCTAACCGTCATAAACACTCACGAGCAGGTCAGTCCCGCGAGACTCGGATCATCTCGTCGCGCTCCACGACCTTGATGCGCTCGCGGCCGTGGGGCTCGCCGAGTGACTTCTCGTGCGCGTCCAGCTTCGCCCAGCCGTCCCAGGTGGTGAACGGGATGCCGCGGGTGGCGAGGAAGTCGAGGATCGCGTCGGGGGAGCTGTACTTCGGGGTCGCCAGGGTGTCGGCGTCGGCCAGCAGGCTGGCGACGGTCTCGGCGGCGTCGCCCTTCGTGTGGCCGATCAGGCCGATCGGGCCGCGCTTGATCCAGCCCGTGACGTAGACGCCCGGCAGCTGGTTCTCGTCCAGGTCCAGCACCCGGCCGGCCTGGTTCGGCACCACGCCGGCGACGTGGTCGAACGGGACCTCCGGCAGGTGCGTCGACAGGTAGCCCACCGCGCGGTACACGGCCTGCACGTCCCAGTCGTGGAATTCGCCGGTGCCGCGGACGCCGCCGTCGCCGGTGTACTCCGTGCGCTCGGTGCGGAGGCCGGTCACGCGGCCGTCCTCGCCGAGCACCTCGGCCGGCGAGTGGAAGAAGTGCAGGTGCAGCCGCTTCGGCCGGGTGCCTTCGTCGCGGATTGCCCACTCCTGCAACGTTTTCACCACCATGTCGATCTGCTTCGACGCGCGCAGTGCCGCGACGCTGCCCTCGTCGAACTCGATGTCCTCGGGGTGGACGATCACCTCGACGTTCGGCGAGTGGTCCAGCTCGCGCAGCTCCAGCGGGGTGAACTTCGCCTGCGCCGGGCCGCGGCGGCCGAACACGTGCACGTCGGTGACCGGGCTGGCCTTGAGGCCCTCGTAGACGTTCGCCGGGATGTCGGTGGTCAGCAGCTCGTCGGCGGTCTTCGCGAGGATGCGGGCGACGTCCAGCGCCACGTTGCCGACGCCGAGCACCGCGACCGAGGTCGCCTCCAGCGGCCAGGTGCGGGGCACGTCGGGGTGGCCGTCGTACCAGGAGACGAAGTCGGCGGCGCCGTGGCTGCCGTCGAGGTCGACGCCGGGGATGTCCAGTTGACGGTCGGCCATCGCGCCGGTGGAGAAGATCACCGCGTCGTAGAACTCGCGCAGCTCGTCGAGCTTGATGTCGGTGCCGTAGTCGATGTTGCCGAGCAGGCGGATGTTCGGGCGGTCCAGCACCTTGTGCAGCGCGGTCACGATGCCCTTGATCCGCGGGTGGTCGGGGGCCACGCCGTAGCGGATCAGTCCGAACGGCGCGGGCATGCGTTCGAACAGGTCGATCGTTACAGATCCTGCGCTGTCGGAGGACTTGTCCAGGATGTCGGCGGCGTAGATGCCGGCGGGACCAGCGCCCACCACGGCCACGCGAAGAGATCGGCTCACGTTGGCCACGGTAAGTTAGGTTGCCCTAACTTTCACTGTGATCTGGCGTACGGTCCAGCAGGTGGGAGCCGCTAAGCTGGGGCGCATGCGTGTACTCGTCGTCGACAACTACGACAGCTTCGTCTACAACCTCGTGCAGTACCTGGCCCAGCTCGGCGCCGACTGCACGGTGTGGCGTAACGACGTGGTCGACCTCGAGCGCGTCCCCGAGTTCGACGCGGTGCTCGTCTCGCCCGGCCCGGGCACGCCCGAGCGCGCCGGCCAGAGCATCGACGTGATCGCGAAGTGCGCCGAGACGCGCACGCCCATGCTCGGCGTCTGCCTCGGTCACCAGGCCCTCGGTGTGCACTTCGGCGCCACTGTGGACCGTGCGCCGGAGCTGTTGCACGGCAAGACCAGCCAGGTCCACCACACCGGCGCCGGCGTGCTCGCCGGGCTGCCGGACGGGTTCACGGCCACCCGCTACCACTCGCTCACCGTGCTGCCGGAGACGATCCCCGAGGACGTCTTCGAGATCACCGGCCGCACCGAGTCCGGTGTGGTGATGGGCATGCGCCACCGCTCGCTGCCGCTGGAGGGGGTGCAGTTCCACCCCGAGTCCGTGCTCACCCAGGGCGGGCACCGGATGCTCGCCACCTGGCTGGCTTCGGTCGGGCACCCGGTCGAGCCTGCGCTGGTCGACGACCTGGAGCGCGCCACCCAGGCGTTGCAGAAGGCCGCCGCTGCGTGATGACCCCGCTGCTCCGGCTCGCTGGGGTCGGCAAGCGGTACGGCGGCGGCGAGCCGGTGCTCGACGGTGTCGACCTGGCGGTGCCCGCGGGCCGGGTGATCGGGATCCTCGGCGCGAACGGGTCGGGCAAGTCCACCCTGCTGCGGATCATGGCGGGCGTCTCGCGCGCGAGCACCGGCGTCGTCGAGGGCCGGCCGTCCATCGGCTACCTGCCGGACCGGTTCCCGGGCGGGCAGCGGCTCAGCGCGCGGGCGTACCTGCGGCACATGGCGCGGATCCGCGGACTGGCCGACTTGTCGGCAATCGACCCGCTGCTGGAGCGGCTCGCGCTGGTCGGCGGCCCGGACGCGCAGCTGCGCACGCTGTCGAAGGGCAACGCGCAGAAGGTCGGCCTCGCCCAGGCGGTGCTGCCACGGCCGGACCTGCTGATCCTCGACGAGCCGTGGTCCGGGCTCGACGTCAGCACCCACGCGGTGCTGGGCGAGCTGGTGGCGGAGACGCGGGCGCGCGGCGCGAGCGTCGTGTTCACCGATCACCGGCCGGACGTGGTGCGTGAGTACGCCGACGACGTGCACCGGATCGAGCGCGGCCGGCTCACCCCGGTGGTCGCCGCTTCCGCCGGGCCGGCGACTCGGATCGTGCTGTCCGGCCCCGGCGGCGACTGGGCCGGCGAGCCGGGGGTGCTGCACGCCGTCTCGGACGGGGCGCAGGTGGTGCTGACCGTGGACGCGACCAGTGCCGACGCCCTGTTGCTGCGCGCGCTTTCGGACGGCTGGTCGGTTCGGGAGGTGGCGCCGTGCTCGCCGTGAGCCGCTACTACCTGGCACTGCTGGGGCATTCGCAGCGTTACCTGCCGGCGCTGCTGGCGTACCTCGCGCTGTGCGTGATCCTCTACTCCGACCCGAGCTCCCCGGTCCTGCCGCTGTACGGCGTCAGCGGCGGCGCGCTGGTGGTGGTGGCCTGCTGGCTGACGATCGCATTGCTGGACATCGAGGACCCGGTGCAGGTTCTCGTCACGCTGAGCAACGCCGGCGGCCGCCGGGCGACCATCGGCGGCGCGCTGCTGGCGGTGTCCGGCTGTTCGGCGGTGCTCACGCTGATCACGCTCGCCTGGTCGGTGGTCAAGCCGTGGCAGCTGCACTGGGGAGCGCTGGGCGCCGGCCTGCTGACCCACCTGGCCTGCGCGTTGCTGGGCATCGCGATCGGGCTGCCGTGCTCGCGGCTGCTGGTGTCGCGGATCGGCTGGACGGTGCTCGCGGCCGTCCTCGTGCTCGGCCTGGTGCTGCTCGGCAAGTGGGTGCCGCTGGTGCACCCCTTGCTGCACGCGCTCACCGACGGTGAGGCCTACGGCGGCCCGCTCGCGTTGGCCGTCGTCACGTCGGTGGTGGCGGTGCTGGTCAGCGCGACGGTGGTCGGCCGGCTCGCGACCCATCGGGCCTGAACCGGGCACTCCCCATTCCGGTGAATCTGCAAATTGCAGCTGGCAATATCCGGTTTGCATGTTTCCTTCGAGAGGTCATCAGGGCTACTGTCGCTGACCTCATGCCACCGAAACCAGCAGCAGTCTCCTGCTGCGGAAAGAACCCGCGGCGCCGGCGGAGGCAAGTGCCGGCGCCGCGGGTGATCCCTGAACCACCGGCTCCCACCGATCCCCGTGACGCGCCCTCGGGTTCGGTGGGGGCCGGTGCCCCGGCCGCGTGGCGCGATCGCCCGGCCCGGCTCAAGCCGGTCCCACCAGGGAGTAATCTGCAATTTGCAGCCAGCAATCGAGTGCTGAAGTCTTCCTCACAGGCGGCGGGTCGGTTACCCTCGCGCCGTCTGTTCGGGCCCGTGAGGGGAGAGCCGTGACGGCTGGGATCGCCGCGATCACCGTGGGCGGATCAGGGGACGAGCTGCAACAGCTGGCGTCCTGGTTGCGCACCGAGGACGAGCTGAGAGATCGGGTACGGCTGGCCGAACGGCCCGTCGCGGCCGACGGCGACGCCGTGGTGGTGCTGGTGAGCAGCCGCTCCGTGGCGACGCTGTGCCGGTCCCTGTTCGGCTGGGTGCGCAGGCGGCGCGGGGACCAGCAGGTCTGGCTCAAGGTGAAACGCTCCGGCGCCGTCGAGGAGCTCGACCTCGACTGCGGCACCGGCAGCGACGCCGACGCGGTGCTCGCCAGCGTTCGCGGGTTTCTCGACCAGCCGTAGCCGACAACCGGCGGGCCGGCCGTGGCCCGGTCTGGAAGTCCTTACCCACCAACGAAAAAGGGGCCCGCACGGCGAACCGTGCGGGCCCCTTCACGTTACGGACGGCCCGGCGGCCATCCCGGCGGGCTGCCGTTGCCGGTCGGGATCAGCGGCGTGGTCGAAGGGCTGCTGCCGCCGTTGTCGGCCTTGATGGACAGCACGACGGACTGGTCGGCCGCGATGGTCGAGCCGGCCGTCGGGTTCGTCTTCACCACCGTGTTCGGGTCGCCGCTGCCGGAGTTGACCGTCTGGGTCTGGACGGTGCCGTGCCAGCCAAGGCCCTGCAGGGTCTGGGTGGCCTGGTCCTCGGTCTGGCCCTTCAGGTCCGGCATCTTGAGCTGCTGCACGCCCCTGGACACGGTGAGGGCGACCGTGCTGTTCGCCGGCAGGTTGCCGCCATTGGGCTGCTGGCCGATGACCTGGTCCTTCGGCTGGGTCGAATCCTGGTCCGTCCTGGTGACCTTGAAACCGGCGTTCTGGAGCTGGGTCCTGGCCGAGTCGTAGGTCTGGCCGACCACGTTCGGCACCTGCTTCTGGGCCTGCTGCGTGCCGATCGTGATCGACACCGAGCTGCCCTTCGGAGCCGAGGAGTTCGCGGTCGGCGTCTGCAGCACGACCTTGTCGACGTCGTTCGGGTCGGTGACGGGCTGGGTGTTGGTGTCCCCCAGCGTGAGGCCGCTGTCCTTGAGCTTCTGCTCGGCGTCCGCCTTGGACAGGCCCTTCAGGTCGGGCACCGGCGTGGACCCGGGGCTGACGCCGACCGTCAGCTTGATCGGCGTGCTGGTCGACACGCTCGCGCCGACCGCCGGGTCGATCGCGAGGACCTGGCCGACCTGGTCGTCGGTGCAGCTCAGCTGGCCGGGCTGCGCCGGGAGCCCGCAGGGGACCTGGGTCTGCGGGCCGTACGTCTGGAAGCCCTGGTCGGTCAGCGAGCTCTTCGCCGCGAGCACCGTCTGGTGCAGCACCGGGGGGATGGTGGCGGTCTTGTTGGTGTCCTTGAAGGCATCGTTCAGCCACAGGATCAGCAGCACCACGCCCACCAGGAGCACCGCCGCGACCACGCCGAAGATGATGCGGCGACGGCGCTTGGCGCGCGGGTCCTCGTCCGGATCGTCGGCGTACTCCTCGTAACGCTGGGGCTGGCGCCGGTCGGTGTTCATCACCTGGGTGCGCTCGTCCTCGGACATCACCATCGGCGCCGACGGGCGCTGGCCCGAGAGCGTGCGCACGAGGTCGGAGCGCATCTCGGCGGCCGACTGGTACCGGTTGGCCGGGCCCTTGGCCAGTGCCTTCAGCACCACCGCGTCCAGCTCGGGCGTCACCGCCGGGTTGACCGACGACGGCGGGTTCGGGTCCTCCCGCACGTGCTGGTATGCCACCGCGACCGGGGAGTCGCCCGTGAACGGCGGCTCGCCGGTGATCAGCTCGTACAGCACGCAGCCGGCCGCGTAGACGTCCGAACGGGCGTCCACCGCTTCGCCGCGCGCCTGTTCCGGGGAGAGGTACTGCGCGGTGCCGATCACGGCCGCGGTCTGCGTCATGGCCGACTGGCCGTCGTGCATGGCGCGCGCGATGCCGAAGTCCATCACCTTGACGGCGCCGTTCTTCGTGATCATCACGTTCGCCGGCTTGACGTCGCGGTGGACGATGCCGTGGCGATGGGAGAAGTCCAGCGCGGCGCAGACGTCGGCCATGACCTCCATCGCCCGCTTCTGCGACATCGGGCCCTCGGTCTTGACGATGTCGCGCAGCGTCCGGCCTTCGACGAACTCCATCACGATGTAGGGCAGCGCCCCGACGTCGGTGCTCGCCTCGCCCGTGTCGTAGACGGCGACGATCGCCGGGTGGTTCAGCGCGGCCGCGTTCTGCGCCTCACGACGGAACCGCTCCTGGAACTGCGGGTCGCGAGCCAGGTCCGCGCGTAGGACCTTGATCGCCACTTCCCGGCCCAGACGCACGTCGTGTCCGTGATGGACCTCGGACATACCTCCGTAGCCGAGCGTGTCGCCCAGCTCGTACCTATTGGAGAGCAGTCTGGGTGTGCTCATCTCTGTGTGCCGTTCCATTCCGTCCAAGGTGTGGTCATGATGCCTTGTTGGCTCTGCTTCTCGCCCGGCCCCGCGCCGACTGTGGTCGATCCCGCGGGACCGCCGGTCGGCTGAAGCGCGGCCGGCGCCGGTCTGCCTGGCGACGGTTCACTCGTGTCCACGCTTCCCGCCGACTGACCGTTGCCCCGGCTCACCACTCTCGCGATGAAGAAGGCCCCGGCCGCCAGCACCGCGATGACCAGCACCGCGAGCAGAACCCACCAGCCCCACTGACTCCGCCGCCGCGGCACGTGCTGCTGTTGCGGCGGCGCGCCCGGCGTCAGTGGCGGGAGCGCGGGGTGGGAACCAGGACCGATGGGTGTCATGGGGGCCGCGAGGTTCACGGGGTTCGGCCCGGATCCCGGCGCGGCGTGCGGCGGCAGGCCCGGCAGCACCTGGCCGGCCGCGTACGCGGCGTTCACCAGCCCCACCGGCGTCGGCAGGGGGCGCCCGCCACGGACGGCGGCGACCGCGTTCGCGAACTCGCCGCCACTGGCGTACCGCTGCCTCGGGTCCTTCACCAGGGTCGCCTCGATCAGCGCGCGCGTGCCCGGCGGGACGTCCGGCGGCAGCGGCGGCGCGAGGTCGCGGATGTGCATCATCGCGACGGTCACGGCGTTCTCGGACAGGAACGGCCGGTGCCCGGAAAGGCATTCGTACCCGCACACGGCGAGGGAGTAGACGTCGCTGGCCGGCTCGGCGTCGTGGCCGAGCGCCTGCTCCGGGGCGATGTAGTGGGCGGTGCCCATCACCATGCCCGACCGCGTGACGGGTGCGGCGTCGGCCGCCTTGGCCACGCCGAAGTCGGTGATCTTCACCTGCCCGGCCGGGGTGACCAGGATGTTGCCCGGCTTGACATCGCGGTGCACCAAGCCTTGTTCGTGCGCGGCCTGCAGCGCGTTACCGGCCTGCTCGAGGAGGTCGAGGGTGTAGTCGGCGGAGAGGCGGCCGTGCTTGGCCAGAATGCCCGCGAGCGGGTCGCCCTCCACGAACTCCATCACCAGGTACGCGATGGAGAGGTCTTCGTCGACCGTCTCGCCGTAGTCGTGCACCGCGGCGATACCGGAGTGGTTGAGCGATGCCGTCATCCGTGCTTCGGTGCGGAAACGGTGCAGGAACTCGGCGTCGCCGGAGAGCTCGGCCTTCAGCACCTTCACCGCGACGACCCGGTCGAGCCGGGTGTCGCTGGCCTGCCAGACCTCGCCCATCCCGCCGACGGCGATCCGGTTCGTCAGCTTGTAGCGCTCGGCCAGCAGCTGACCCGAGGACAGCATCCGCTATCCACCCCCGAGGTGTGCGGCGATCGCGGCCCGGCCGATTTCGGCGGCGACGGAGCCACCGGTGGCGGCGAGGCCGCGGTTGCCACCGCTCTCGACGATGACGGAGACGGCGATCTGCGGGTTGTCCGACGGCGCGAACGCGGTGTACCAGGCGTGCGGCGGGGTGTTCTTCGAGTCGGTGCCGTGCTCGGCGGTGCCGGTCTTCGACGCGATCTTCAGCGCCGGGTCCTTGCCGCCGCCGGCGGTGAAGCTCTCCGAGTCGATCATCATGTCGGTCATGATCTTGGCGTTCGCCGCGGTCAGGGCGGGCGTGCCGGTCAGCTCCTCCGGATCCGTGTCCTCGATCGTGGACAGGTCCGGTGCCAGGATCGACTGCACGAGCTGCGGCTTCATCGCCATGCCGCCGTTGGCCACGGTGGCGGAGAGGATGCAGTCCTGCAGCGGGGTGATCCGGACGTCGCGCTGGCCGATGCCGCTCTGGTAGAGCGCGCCCTGCGAGTCGAGCGCGCCGACGGTGGACGTCGCCACCTTCATCGGCACGGTCAGGCCGGTCTGGCCGATGCCGAAGTTGGCCGCGGTCGCCTTCATCTTGTCCGCGCCCAGCTGGCCGGCGAACGTCGCGAACGGCACGTTGCACGAGTGCGCCAGCGCCGCCTTGAACGTGTTGCCGGGGCAGGTCTCGCCGCCGTAGTTCTCCAGCGTGGTGCTGGTGCCGGGCAGCGTCACGTTCGGCGCGTTGGACACCGGGGTGTCCGGGCCGATCCCGTCCGCCAGCGCGGCCGAGCCGGTGACCAGCTTGAACGTCGACCCCGGCGGGTAGGTCTCCGAGATCGCCCGGTTCAGCATCGGGTTCTTGGGGTCCTTGGAGTACTGCTCGTACGCCGTGGTCTGGTCCTGCGTGTGCACCGCGAGCTTGTTCGGGTCGTACGACGGCGTGGACACCATGGCGAGGATGCGGCCGGTCTTCGGCTCCATCGCGACGACGGCACCGGTGTAGTTGTGCTGCGTCATCAGGTCGTAGGCGGCCTTCTGCACCTTCGGGTCGATGGTCAGCTTCACGTTGCCGCCGCGCGGGTCGCGGCCGGTGATCATGTCGGACAGCCGGCGCACGAACAGCCGCGGGTCGGAGCCGTTGAGCACGTCGTCCTCGGTGCGCTCCAGGCCGCCCGCGCCGTAGTTGATCGAGTAGAACCCGGTGACCGGCGCGTACATCGGGCCGTCGGTGTAGGTGCGGGTGAACTTGAACTTGTCGTTCGAGGCCTGCACACCGGCGAGCACGGTGCCGTCCGGCGCCACGATCTGGCCGCGCTGGCGCGAGTACTCGTCGTAGAGCACGCGCTGGTTGCGGGAGTCGGTGCGGTAGTCGTCCGCCTTGACCACCTGGATGTAGGTGTCGTTGGCCAGGAGCAGGACGATCATCACGAGCATCGCCATGCCGACCTTGCGCAGCGGCGTGTTCACGACTTGCTCCCGTCACCGTTGATGAGGCCGTCGGCCGTCGGGCGCTGCACCATCACGGTGTGCGCCTCGGCGAGCGGGGCCTGGGGCTGCGGCTGCGGTTTCGGGCGTGCGGCCGGACGGCGCGCCGCGTCCGAGATCCGTAACAGCAGGGCGACGAGGATGTAGTTCGCCAGCAGCGAAGAACCGCCCTGGGACAGGAAGGGCGCGGTGATGCCGGTCTCCGGGATCAGGGCCGTGACGCCGCCGACGACCACGAAGATCTGCATGACCATGGTGAAGGCGAGGCCGCCGCCGAGCAGCTTGCCGAACGTGTCCCGCACGGCCAGCGCGCTGCGCATGCCCCGCATCGCGAGCAGCAAGTACAGCATCAGCACCGCGGCGAGGCCGATGAAGCCCAGCTCCTCGCCGATCGACGCGGTGATGAAGTCGCTGTTCGCCTCCGGCACGATGTCCGGGCGGCCGGCGCCGAGCCCGGTGCCGCCGACCCCGCCCGTGCCGAGGCCGAACAAGCCCTGCGCCAGCTGGTACGAGCCGCCCTTGGCGTCGTACCGCGGGCCCAGCGGGTCCAAGAAGTTCTCCACCCGCTGCTGCACGTGGGTGAAGAGGTTGTAGGCGATCACACAGCCCGCCGCGAAGAAGCTCAGGCCGACCACGACCCAGATCACGCGCTCGGTCGCGACGTAGAGCATGACCAGGATGACGCAGAAGTACAGCAGCGAGGTGCCGAGATCCTTTTCGAACACCAGGATGCCGACGCTGGCCACCGCCGCGATGAGGATCGGGCCGAGGTCACGCGCGCGCGGCAGCTCCACCCCGAGGAACTTCTTGCCCGCCACCATGAACAGATCGCGTTTCGACACCAGGAACGAGGCGAAGAAGATCATCAGCAGGATCTTCGCGAACTCACCGGGCTGGATCGAGAACAGGCCGGGGAGCAGGATCCACACCTTCGCGCCGTTGACCTCGGAGAGACTGGCGGGCAGCAGCGCGGGCAGCGCCAGCGCGAAGATGCCGAGCAGACCCGCGGTGTAGCCGTACCGGGTCAGGGTGCGGTGGTCCCTGACCACGATCAGCACGACCACGAACAGCACCAGCGAGATGACCGTGTACAGCACCTGGTTGCTGACCGCCGGGCTGAAGGGTTTGCCCGCCTGCAGCGCCTTCTCGGCCTGGGCCAGGTCGATGCGGTGGATCATCACCAGCCCGATGCCGTTCAGCAGCGCGACGCACGGCAGCAGCACCGGGTCGGCGTAGGGCGCCCAACGGCGCACGGCGAGGTGCGCGACGGTCAGGATGGCGAGGTAGGAGAGCCCGAGCCACAGGATCGAGAGCGTCAGCTCCTGCTCCTGGTTGGCCTCCACGATCACCAGGGCGAGGGTGACGATGAAAACGGCGAAGGCCAGCAGCAGCAACTCGGTGCCGCGCCGCGTCGGCAGTTCCCGCGGCGGGTTCGTCATGAACTGGGCGGACATCGGGTCGGCCACCGGCTGGCCCATCAGTTACCGCCCCCTGTCGGCGCCGTACTCGACGTCGAGCAGTCCCTCCCCGCAGGCTGGTTCGCCGACGCCGACGTGCTGCCGGCCGGGGCCGACGCGGAGGTGCTCGGCGAGGGCGGGCCGCCGGGTGCCGTCGGCACCCCCGAGGTCGAGCCGCCCGGCGTGACCGGCTTGCAGTCGGTCAGCTGTTTGTTCAGGCGCAGGAAGTCGTCGATGTACTTGCGCGCGTCGTCCAGGCTCTCGCGCTTGACGCCGTTGCGCACCGCGATGCGCGCGTCCTCCTGCAGGGCCGGGACGCGCAGCTTGTCCGTGCACAGCTGGCCCGGCGGGCACGAGCCCTGCTCGAACGTGTGCAGCTGGATGCCGAGGATGCTGCCGGGGACGCCGCGGTAGATCACGACCTCCTCGTCCTGTCCTTCGCCGACGTAGTACTGGCTCAGCACGAAGTACCGGGTCGCGATCGCGGCCGCGGCCAGCACGACCAGCACCACGACCACGCCGACCAGCCAGCGGAACCGCTTGCGGCGCTTGGCCTTCGGGTCCTCTTCGAGCTGCTGCGGCTCGGTCCGCTGCGGCGGGGGCGGCTGGGTCAGCGCCCGTGCGCGTGCGGCGGGCGAGTCGCCCTGGTGCCGCTCGTCGCTGCCGTCGCCCGCGGCGCCGCCCACGATCGGGGCGTCGTCGCCGAAGTCGACGTCGACCACGTCGGCGATGATCACGGTGACGTTGTCCGTGCCACCGCCTTTGAGCGCGAGCTCGATCATCCGGTCCGCGCAGTCCTGCGGGTCCTTGATCTGCACGGCCTCGGCCATGGTCTCGTCGGAGACCATGCCGGACAGGCCGTCGGAGCAGATGAGGTACCGGTCACCGGCGCGCGCCTCGCGCACGGTCAGGCTCGGTTCCACCTCGTGGCCGGTCAGCGCCTTGAGCAGCAGCGACCGCTGGGGGTGCACCGCCGCCTCTTCTGGCGTGATGCGGCCCTGTTCCAGCAGCTCGTTCACGAAGCTGTCGTCACGGGTTATCTGCGCGAATTGCCCCCCGCGCAGCAGATAAGCGCGGGAGTCGCCGACGTGCACCACCCCGAGGCGGGTGCCGGCGAACAGGACGGCGGTGAGCGTGGTGCCCATGCCGTCCAGGTCTGGGTCCTGGGAGACGAGTTCGGCGATGGCGCCATTGCCGTTCGACACCGCCTCCCGGAGCTGGGCGAGCAGGTCGTCGCCCGGCTCGTCGTCGTCGAGGGGGGCGAGCGAGGCGATGACGACCTTGCTGGCCACCTCACCGGCCGCGTGGCCGCCCATTCCATCGGCGAGCGCGAGCAGGCGGGGGCCGGCGTACACGGAGTCCTGGTTGTTCGAACGAACCAGGCCACGGTCGCTGCGGGCTGCGTAGCGGAGGACGAGAGTCATGGGCGAAGCTCGATCACCGTCTTGCCGATCCGGATGGGGACTCCGAGCGGGACCCGGAGGGGTGCAGTGACCTTAGCCCGGTCGAGGTAGGTCCCGTTCGTCGAGCCCAGATCTTCCACGTACCAATCCTCACCGCGCAGGGCGATCCGGGCATGCCGGGTCGACGCGTAGTCGTCGTCGAGCACCAGCGTCGAGTCGTCAGCACGGCCGATCAGGATCGGCCGCCCGTCGAGCGCGATGCGGGTGCCGGTCAGCGCGCCGTGGGTCACGAGCAGCTGTTGCGGGGCCTTGCTGCCCCGCGGCTTCTTCTCTTTGTTGCGGCGAAAAGTCGGCACCTGGACCCGCAGGCCCGAAGCGGCGTACAGGTCCGAGCGGACGACCCGCAGTGCGGCGAACACGAAGAGCCAGAGCAGCACGAGAAAGCCCACTCTGGTGAGTTGAACGACCAGCTCTGGCACTTGTTGTGTCCGCTCCCGACTCTGCCTGCAAGCCGCGGTGCGCGCGCACCGCGGATCCCCCCGCAAGACAATTCTGCGGGAACCCCGTCACCGTCCTGTGGTCAGCCCTGGGTTCGGAACACCAGGGACGAGTGGCCTACTCGGATCACGTCGCCGTCGGCGAGCTGCCAGGTCTGCACCGGAGTGCCGTTCACCGTGGTCCCGTTGGTGGAACCGATGTCGGCGAGCGTGGCGCTCTGGCCGTCCCAGGTGATCTCCAGATGACGGCGCGAAACCCCGGTGTCAGGCAGCCGGAAGTCCGCGTCCTGGCCCCGGCCCACCACGTTCCCGCCCTGCTTGAGCGAGTAGGTGCGGTTGGAGCCGTCGTCGAGCTGCAGGCTCGCCGCCAGTGCGCGGCCCGCCGCGGGAGCACCCGGCTGGCCGTAGCCGCCCTGCTGGGCGTACGGGTCCGCGGCCGGCTGGCCGTACGCCGCCTGCTGGCCGTACTGGTCGTAGCCGCCCTGCTGGGGCTGGCCGTACTGGTCGTAACCGGGCTGCTGCTGGCCGTAACCCTGCTGGTCATAACCGCCCTGCTGGGGCTGGCCGTAACCCTGCTGGTCGTAGCCGCCGCCCTGGGGCTGCTGGCCGTAACCTTGCTGGTCGTAGCCGGGCTGCTGCTGGCCATAGCCCTGGTCGTAGCCGCCCTGCTGGGGCTGCTGGCCGTAACCCTGGTCGTAACCGGGCTGCTGCTGACCGCCCGTCTGGGGCTGGCCGTACTGGTCATAGCCGGGCTGCTGCTGGCCGTAACCCTGCTGGTCATAGCCGCCCTGCTGGCCGTAACCCTGGTCGTACCCGGGCTGCTGGCCACCCTGCTGTCCGTAGCCGTACTGGCCCTGCTGGCCGTACGGGTCACCCTGGTCGTGTTGGCCGTAGCCGGGGGGCTGGCTCATTGCTGGGTCTCCTGCGTTGCTGGGTCGTGCCGACCGTGACGAGCCACCGGCCCCACTCGCGCGGGCGTCGGGATCGACGGACGAACGGGTCTTGAACTGTCCAGTATGCAGCGCCTCGTTGCGCTCAAGTGATACGACGACGTCACCATAGGTGTCCCAGCCGTGCTCGGCGAGGTGTTCCGCCACGGCTTTCGCGAGAACCCCGGTGACCCGCTGCTCGTCTCCGGCCATGCGTTCATGGTCAGCTTGCCCCAAGGACACGATGTAGTGATTCGGGGCGAGCTGCCGACCGCCTGCCAGCTCACGAACGTTCTCCTCGCCTTCTCTCTCGAGCGCGACCGCCACTTCCTGCGTGACGACGTTGCCACCGAACATGCGCGCGAAGGTATTCCCCACGAGGTTCTCGAGTCGCCTGTCGAAGCGCTCTACGCGACCCACCGGGGACTACCTCCTCACACGTGTGCTTCCGCCCCGATCCTATCCGGGGGAGGAAGCCTCGACACGGCCCCCGCTGAAACCCGTGAAAACCGGCTGCTAAGCTTTGCTGGCTGTCAGAGAGAAGCAACTCGGGCGAGTGGCGGAATGGCAGACGCGCACGGTTCAGGTCCGTGTGTCCGAAAGGACGTGAGGGTTCAACTCCCTCCTCGCCCACTTGTGGTCAGAGGCCCCTTCCGCTAGCGCGGAGGGGGCCTCTTCCGTGTGGGAGGGAGTTCATTGCTTCCGGGGGCGAGTTACTGGGCTCCGCCAAGCTGGGGGCGCTGAACCTGCGCGGTGACCGGGGTCACTTTTGGTTCTTAGCTTCTGGCTTGAGATCGGGGCTTAAGGGCTTCAGAGGGTGACCGCGGGCGGTAGGGTCGTCGTCACTCATTGGTGACGAGGGGGTTTTGTGGGCGAGGGGACGCACAACCAGATCGAGAGGGTTGAGGGTGGCGTCGTCGTGCAAGCGGGGACGGTCAGGGACCTCTACTTCAACCTGCCGTTGCCGCCGCCGGTCGTTACACCGCATGAGTTGCCGCCGGTTGTTCGGCAGCTTGTCGGGCGGGACCCGGAGATCGCCTGGTGTGTTGAGCGGCGTGACGCACCCGTGCTTCTGGTGACCGGGTTGTCTGGGGTCGGACGCCGCGCGCTGGTCCGCCATCGCGCTGCGGAGCTTGAGGTACAGCACACGGGTGGCGCGCTGTACCTCGACTACAACTCGGTTCGCTCCGGCGGGGAAGAGCTCGTGTCCTCGGCGTTGCGTCGGCTGCTGCGTGGCCTGGGCGTGCAGGACGACGTGATGCCCCGTGACGATGAGCTGCCGGCCTGGTACCGGAGCACGACCGCCGGACGTCCCAAGCTGCTGGTAGTGATCGAGAACGCGCGTGAGGCCGAACAGATAGTCAAAGCGTTGCCCGCCGGCCGGGGCAGCACGGTCCTCGTCGCCGGCGCTGTCGAGACGCTCGTCGACGTGACCGAGCTCGGCGGCGAGGTGATCAGGCTGAAGCCGCTGGACGACGACCACGCGGCGGAGCTTTTCCGATCCCGCGCTGGCCTGGACGTCGCCATTGACGACGAGTCCTTGCGCGAGGTGCTCGCGCACTGCGGCGGACTGCCTCTGGCCCTGAAACAGGCGGCGAACCTCCTGGCGGCAGGGCGGGTCCTGACGTCGGCCGAACTCGTGGAGAGGCTGGGACAGTCTCGTGCGGAACTGACGCGGCGCGATGAGGGTTTCGCCAAGGGGGAGTCGGTGTTCGAGACCAGTTACCAGGAATTGCCCGAGCCGGGGCGGCGGGTCTACCGGTTGCTCGGGATCTATCCTCTGCTCGACTTCGACGTCCGGGCGGTCGGCCTGCTCGCGGGACTGGATCAGGACGGGGCCAGGAGGCTGCTCGGGGACCTGGTCTCTGCCCAGGTCCTGGACCGTGATGGCGAGCGTTACCGCATGCATCCCCTGGTCCACGACCACGCCGAGGTGTGCGCACGGCAATCCGGTGTCGAAGAGGAAACGGCTGCGCTGCGGCGCGTCATCCTCGGGTTGCGGGACCTCGCGTACCACGCCGACGTGGCCGTGCTGGGTCAGAATCGCCTACGTTTCACCACCGTCCCGACGACCACCGGTCCGTTCTCGGACAAAGGCGAGGCGCTCGCGTGGTTCGAGACCGAGCAGCAGACCCTTCGCGAGCTGCAGGCGAAAGCGGTCGAACTCGGCCTGCTCGATGCCGCCTGGCAGATCGCCGAGGCGTCCACCGCTTACTACTTCAACCGGCGCCGGTACCTGGAGTGGATGGAGATCGGGGAACGAGGGATCGCCGCCGCCCGCCTCACCGGGCACATCGAGGCCGAGGCGCGGCTGCTGAGCACTGGCTCCCGTGCACAGTGCGACCTGGGGCTCCTCGACGCGGCCCGCGAGGCGGTTACGCGGGCAGCAGAGCTCGCCGACCGGTCAGGGCATCCGGTGCTCCGCGCTTCGGTCCGTGAGTTCGTCGGCCGGTTTCACGACCGGGCCGGGGAGCCGGTACTCGCGCAGGAGGCCTACCGCCGGTCGATCGAGCTCAATGACCAGGCGGTCGAACCGCGGGGCACGGCGCTGGCGCGGATGTTCCTCGGCCTGTCGCTGTCGGGAAGAAACGGGTTGGTCGAGCTGGAACGGGCTCATCGGTGGTTCGAGGAAAACAATGACTCCCGGATGGCCGTTCGGGCGCTGGCCGCCATCGGCTTGACCCGGGTCCGGCTCGGACTGCCGCAGGGGATCGACGCCCTGTCGGCTGCGGCGGACGCGATGGCGGTGGCGGGTTACTTCTCGTACGAGGCCGAGGTGCGCGAGCAACTGCGTGAGTTCCTGGCCGAGGCGGACCCGGAACGTGCCCGGCGGGAACTCGGCCGAGCTGTGGAGCTCTACCGGCGGCTGGGCAGCCCGAAGGCCGATGCCCTGGAAGCTGAACTGGACTGATCTGGTCAGTACTGGAGCTCTACAGCGGCTGTTGCGGCGCCGAGGTGTAGTTGGACAGTTCGGTTACTGCACGGTCCGGAGCGCAGGATGGCGTACGCAGTCGATGCGAGCGCCGGGACATCTGCGGATCCGGTGACGGCCAGCCCCACCCCGTCCGCTGTCACGGCCACACAGCCACCGGGGACTGCGGCCGCGGCGAGAACACATCCCGGGTGGCGGCGAAGCGCCTCGGCGCACCAGCCCGACGGGTCGTCGCCGTTCGCCGACCGGGTCAGCACGGTCGCGATGCCGAGCCGGCCGATATCCCGCTCGCCTTCGTCGACTACGAGGTGGCGTAGGTCTGCCGCTGCGCGCTCCGCTTCGGGCCGCCAGCGCTCGACTGACCGGGCGAACCGTTGGAGAGTCAGGGAATCCTGCCCGTTGAACACGGGGTAGGCGGTGAACGCGGTGACGGGTGTCTTCTGGCTGGCCGGGTCGGCCGCGCGGAACGTGGTCACAGGACCGAGCTCCAAGTCGAGCAGCCGGTAGACCAAGGTGTGCAGCGCTGCTGTGGCGCCGTCAGTGTTCTCAAACGTCCTCGATGCCAGTTCTTTCTGCCACGGTGCAGTTTCCGCGGCGTCGAGCTGGGTGCGTAGTGGTTCGCTGCGGTGGAGGCGCTGGGCGCGTTCTCCGAGCATCGCGGCACTCGTCCCGGGTACGCTTTCTTCGCCGAAGGTCCCGAGCAGTACTGGTTTTTCGCTGGCTGCAGCCAGGAACGTGACCGACCCGTGGTCGCCGATGACCAGGTCGGCGGCGACCAGCGCCGCCTGCCAGCCGAGTTCGGGCGGCAGCAGGAGCAGGCCCGCGTCCTCCGCGGCGGCGAACCACGCATGCAACTGGAACGGTCGGTACCGGGCCCAGATGTTGGGGTGCAGCACGAGCCCGCCTGCGTACTCGTCGTGGGGAAGGGCGGCGAGCAGCTCCGCGGGAAGCCGCGGCCGGCGGGCGATCAGGGACTGGGTGCCCCAGGTCGAGGTCACCAGGGCGAACCGTCGGTCGCCGATGCCGAGCACTCGACGGTAATGCTCGCGGTGCCCTGCGCTGGCCAGCAACTGCTCGAACTGTGGGTCGCCGATCACCACGGTGCGCCCGGCCGCGGCCGGACTGGCCGCGAGCAGCTGGTTCTCCTGGTTAGAGTGCGATACCGCCATCAGCACCCGCCCGGTCCTCAGAGCGTGTTCGGGAACCAGACCTGAGATTCGCATACCGGACGTCGAGGAATCGGGCACGTATTTGTGGAACCCGACTCCGTGCGGCAACACGAGGACAGGTCCGTCGATGTGCTCGAAATTTATGTTCTCACTGGCAGATACGGCGAGTGTGTAACGAGTTCCGGGCAATTCCCGCCACGGGATAACGTGTGCACCCGCGAGTATCAGCAACTCCTCGGTGCCTCGGCTGAACTGTGAGCCGGGATCGACAGTGAACACGAAGCGCAACCGCAGGTCATCGCGAAACGAAGCGAAAACGTCGAGCAGTCGAATCGCCGAAGTCCAGGTTCTCGCCACCCCGAGAACGACTGTGGAACCAAAGGTCTCCCATTTGCTGCTTTGCTGCTTTGCTGCTTTGCTGCTTTGCTGCTTTGCTGCTTTGCTGCTTTGCTGCTTTGCTGCTTTGCTGCTTTGCTGCTTTGCTGCTTTGCTGCTCAAATCATTTTACCATTTATCGATCCGGCGAAGGGTGTCGAGTGCATGTTATCTGGTCGGTTCGGGTGAACATACCTGCACGGAGGGTGATCTAGCCGATAGACTGGTCAGTCGGGGTAGGGAGGCGATGTCATGGACGAAGTGGGGCACCACAACTCCTTCGACGGGGAAGCCGACATGGTGTTTCAGGCTCGTGACGTCCAGAATGTCCACAACAACTGGATGACGCCGGTCCGAGCCGTGCCGCCGCCCCATCAGGTCCCGGCTCCGCGGCCGCACTGCTACGGGCACGAGCGCCAGATGCGCGAGGTCACACAGTATGCGGACACGGGGGACGCCTCGCCGGTGATCGCCGTCATACGTGGTGAGCCGGGTAGCGGTCGATCGACGTTTTGTCACCGATGGGTGCATGAGCACCGCGACCGTTTTCCGGACGGCGACTATCTGGTGACGCTCGGAGGCCAGGACGTTACCGGGGTGCTCGCCGGTTTGTTGGAGTCCGTGGGGTACGACTCCGAACGTCTGCCTGCCGGTCTGGAGGCACGCTCGGCGATGTGGCGCAGCCGGAGCCACGGTAAGCGCCTCGCCCTCGTGATCGACGATGCGCTTACCGCGGACGAGGTTGAGGCGTTGCTTCCCGGCGCTGGTGGATCCGTGGTCCTTGTGGTCGAGGCCGGGCGAGTGGCCCGGCTGGTCGCTCAGCACGCGGCGCGGATGGTTCTGCTGACCCCGCTGAGCACTGAGGCTGTGTACGCGATGCTGGCGGAACAGATCGGGGTGACCCGGATCGCTGCCGAGCCCGATGCGGCAGCTGAGTTCGTTCGGATCTGCGATGGTTCGGTCGGCGCATTGACTGTGCTCGGCACGACGTTCGCGGACTTCCCGGACCGGAGCCTGCGTAGGCTGGTGCGCTGGCTTGAAACCCACACTGACCTGCTAACTCTCCGACACGAGGTCGCCTACGGCCGTTTCACGGAGGATGCTCAGGCCTGTTATCGCGTGTTGGGTGCTCACACCGGTGACGGCGACGTCGCGGTGAAGACTCTCGCGATCGTGCTGGGAATGTCGGAGGAGTCCGCGCAAGAGGCGGTGGAGTGCCTGCAGCGGGCGGGGCTCGTGCGGGAAAGTCGTGAGGGACGTGTCCTGATGACTGGCCTGGCGGCCAGACACGCGTGTTCAAAAGCCGGCGGCGTGTGGAGGCCGCTGGTCGCGTTCTACGCCACGAGAGGTCTTGCCGCCGCGGAGCGGGTGCTGCCGCGTGGGTGGGCGGCGCAGCTCTGGTCGGGACGAGGCGCTGACATGGTCGAATTGACCGCCGCCGAGGCGTTGGAATGGCTAATAGTCGAACACCACAACCTGGTGGCAGCGTCCGACGTGGCGTTCCGTGCCGAGTGGCACGAAGAGGTGTGCCGGTTGGCGCTCGCGATGTGGCCGATGCGCCTGCGCGGTGCTCGACCAGCCGAGATGGCGCTTGTAAGTGAACATGCAGCCGTTGCTGCGCGGGAGTGGTCCTCGAAGCTGGCAATGGCGGTTACCGGGATGCAGCAGGGTTTCAGCGCCATGCAGCTGCGGAACTGGCCACTTGCCACGGAGCTGTTCCTGAAAGCCGCGGAGGATGCGAAGTCGGCCGGCTCGGACCAGGCTTACGCATCCGCTGTTGAATCGCTTGGGTTGGCGCTTGTCGAGCAAGGTCGCATGACCGAGGCGGTCGTCTTCCTCAAGGAGAACCTCGAACTCGCCGAGCGACTCTCTGATTCCCGCCGTCTTGCCTTGGCAAGGTTCCACCTCGCCAAGGTGTCGTCACCCGCCCTGGCGTTCAAGCTGTTGGACAGCGCTGCCGACGGCCTTGGTCACGAGCCGGGTAATCGCGTGAAGATCACTCTGTGGCGGGGAAAGAAAGCGATCGAGGCGGGAGAACTCGACACAGCGATGTCGGCGTTGATCGAGGTCTCGGCACTCGCGGTCGGCGACTGGCATTCCGAACGCATCGCCGCCAGCTGGGCCATGGCCGAGGTCGCGTGGCTTCGCGGGGACGTGGTCGCGGCCCGGGCACACGCCCAGGACGCGTTAAGTGTCTGCGTGCTCCGCGGGTTCGAAGCGGAAGCCGAAGAGATCAGGCGGTGGCTGGCGACGCTGCCCTGAGCCGGTGTGCCGGTTCAGCGGAGAGCGCGGCCGGGGTCGACCACGGTGACTTTTACCGAACTGCTGGTCTTTGACGTCGTGAGGAGGAAGTCCTCCAGCGAAGCCGCTGCCCCATTGGAGGCGCGGTGGTGCAGTACTGATGGAACTGCTTCTGCGGGGCCATCCGTGAGGTACTGAACGAGCGTGCCGCCACGGTTGCCCGCGAGCCAGCCGTGCTGAACGGGGCACACGGCCCAGAGCGCGCCGGGTAGCGCCCGCAGGGTCGCGGCGATCCACTGCTCAGGGGCTAGGGTCGCCGGACCGACCACGACGTGCGCCCGTTCGAGGAGCGTCAGATCTGAGTCGAGCACCGAAACGACCAGGTGCGCATCGTCCGGGTAGCTGTGGCTCCCTGCCGCGCTGCGCTCTACGTGGGTACCGGTCACGCGGATCCGCTGCGCGCTCGGGTTCCCTATCTGGACCTGCGGTATGGGCAAGGCGTTCGTGGTCGAGGGATGCGGTGGGGGAGGGAAACCGAGGACCTCATAGCCGATGTCGCGAAGCAATTCCGCGGATTTGCCGGGGGCGCTCGAGGCCAGTGCGGTGATATGGCTGTAGTCCTGGCCTCTTGTGATCACCTGCTCTATCTGGTCGGCCAGGTTGTCGGGCGAGAGGCGTGGCGCGCTGTGAAGGAGACCGGCTATCGGCGATGCCGGATCGACAGTGTCCTCGGGGGCTGCGGCGAGGAGAATCGGCGTGCCGAGACAGGCGGAGTAGAAGGTCACGGAGCCGTGGTCGCCGATCGTCACGTCGGCTGCGACCAGGGCCGGCTGCCAGAGCTTCTCGTCGGGCAGAACCAGTACTCCGGCGCGCCGGCTTTCTGCGAGCCACGTCTCCAACTGCCAGCGGAAGTGGCCTTGCCCGATGTTGGGGTGCAATGCCAGGACGATTCGATACGCGTCCGGATCGAGAGTGCTCCCGATCCTCCGAGGTAGGTCGGGGTCATGTCCGAAGAGCGACTCCGGGCCCCAGGTCGAAGACAGGACGACCAGTCGTTGGCCTGGCTGGACGCCGAACGCCTGCCGATAGGTTTCCCGAAGGGGCAGGTTGGCTTGCAGCCGATCGAGAATCGGGTCTCCCGCGACCACGGCACGCTCCGCCGCAGGTGGGCAGGCAAGCCGAAGGCGGTGGAGTTGCTCTTCGTGTGAGAGCACCACGTGGGTCGGCACGACCTGACCCTCGTGCATCAACCACGGGGTAGAGAGACCGAATACCACATTCTGATTTTCGGCGGCCAGATATTTATTGTAACCCATTCCGTGCGGCACCACCGTCAACGGCGCGCGCAATTCATGCAAGTCCCCGCCGTAACTCGCGGCCAGAGCCCAGTCGAATTCGGTCCGGATCGCTTCCGGCCAGGGTAGGAGGGGGATGCCGCGGGCGGAGAGGAATTCCTCGGTGCCGCGGGTGAAGGCGCTGGAGCCCGGGCAGGTGAACACGGTCTGGATCCGCGGGTCACCGGCGAAGAGGCTCAGCACGTCGAGCAGGCGGGTGGCGGCGGTGACGTTGTGGACGACCGCCAGCAGGGTCCGTTCCGTGGATACGGTGCGCCAGCGCGGCGGCACGGGGATCGACGGAGAGGGCACGGAGAGCAATCCTAGCGATTGCTCTCCGTGCGGCTCACAAACTGATGTTGCCGTGTACGTCACGTAGCTGGACGACCTTGGCCCCTTCGGCCACGGTGCCGACATGGTTGTTCACACTGCCGCCGCGAGCGTCCTGGTGGACCTCGAACTCGGCGTGCAGGGCGGTTCCGAACGCCGGGTCCGCGCGGGTTTCCACGTCCAGGCGTTCGGCGAGGGCCGCGATCGTCGCCGGGTCCTCGGGCTTGGCCGCTTCCAGGGTCGCGACCGCCTTCTTGTCACCGGAGAACTTGCGCTTGACCAGTTCGTACAGGCCAGTCGCGGCCTTCGTCGCCAACGTCGTGGCGATGGCGGTCAAGATCGGCTCGGGCATCTGCGCTCCTCGGGTCGACGGCTCCCGTCCACGGTACTCACTTCGTGTGGTCGGCGATCCAGTCCGCGATGACGTCGACGCGGCCGGTGAGCTCCGCGCTGGCGTGCGGGCAGTCGGGGCCGGTGATCTCGACGGCGAAGAGCTGCCCGCCCGAGCCCGACGGGACGAAGTAGGGCGCGCCGGCGTCGTAGGTGCACGCGCTGGTCGTGGTGGCCGGGCTGACCCCCTTGACGCCGACGGTGGTCGGGGCGACGTTGGCGACCTGGACCGTGCCCTGCTGCAGCTTCGTCGACGGCGCCGGGTTCTTCGCCGTGGTGCTGCCCCAGCCGGCCAGGGTGAGGCTCTGCCCGACGCCCGGGACCAGGCGGTTCACCGTGAGCGGGGTGACGCCGGTGGCCGGGCTGTCGAGGTGGGCCAGCGCGGTGTCGTTGACGCTGGACTGCAGGACCTCGGTCACCTTGCGCGTGACACCCGGCTCCTTCGCCTCGTCGACCAGCCCGAGCGTCACGTTCGTGGGATAGGGCACCGGGCCGGACACGCGGTTGTGGTTCACGTCGTGGAAGCAGTGGCCGTTGGTGAGGATCCACTGCGGGGCGACGAGCGAGCCGGAGCAGAAGCTCGAGTAGGTGCTGCCGTCCGGGCGCGGGATGCTCGGCATGGCCAGCTTCGCGGTGAAGCCGAACTGGCCGGGCGGGACGTCGGAGCCGTTCGCGACGGCCAGCGCCGGCGCGGCGGTGAGGAGGGGCAGGAGGGCTGCTGCGGTGACTGCGGCGCGAACGCGCATTAGGTCCCTTCGTCCGGGCCACCGGCGGGACGCCGATGATCGGCCCTCCACGCTAACCATGTCCGGCGAAGTGAGGAATTCCCTTGTCGGGCGAAAGAAAACGGGCCTCGCGGAATACGCGAGGCCCGTTCGTGTACTTGACTTTCACGCCGTGTGCGCGGCGATCCAATCGGCGATCACGTCGGCGCGAGCCGTCGTCTCCGGGGTCGAGTGGGGGCAGTCCGGGCCGTCCGACTCGACCGACACGAGCTGGCCGCTGGTCTCGTTGGGGACGAAGTACGGCGCGCCCGAGTCGTACAGGCAGGCGCTGGTCGTGTTCTTCGGCGCGACGCCGATCACGCCGATCGTGGTGGCGTCGACCTGGCTGACCGCCATCGAGCCCTGCTGCATCTTCGTGGACGGCTTCGCGTCCGTCGAGCTCAGGCTGCCCCAGCCCGCGAGCGTCACGCTCTGCCCGGCCGTCGGCGCGTCGCGCTGGACGGTCAGCGGGGTGATGCCGGTGACCGGGCTGTCGAGCTTCGCGAGCGAAATGTCGTTGGTGCCGGCCTGAAGCACGTCGGTGACGTTGCGCGTGACGCCGAGCCCGTCGCCCTGCACGGTGGTGCCGAGCAACACCGACGTCGCGTACGGGACCGGCCCGGAGATCGGCTTGCGGTTGACATCGTGGAAGCAGTGCCCGGCCGTGATGATCCACTGAGGAGCGATCAGGGCGCCGGAGCACGCGCTGTCGTAGTGGGATCCGTCCGGCTTCGGGATGTTCGTCATCGTCAGCTTCGCCGCGAACTGGAACTGACCCTGTGGCACGTCGGAACCGTCGGCCACCGCCGACGCCGGCAGTGCGGTGGCGAGGGCGCCCGCGGTACACGCGAGCGCCATGACGGCTGCGGAAAGCACAGCACGAACGCGCATTTATTCCCCTACAAGTGGTATGGCCGGTGTTTACCGGGACCTTAGCGGGAAAGCGCGTTCACCCGAAAGTGTTCGGCCGCCGGGTTGCCCGATTGGCCATCCCGGCGGCCGGTGAAGCGGTCGGCAGTGCTCAGTTGACGTCGACGAGGTCGACCACGAAGACCAGGGTCTCGTTGGGCTTGATGACGCCGCCCGCGCCGCGTTCGCCATAGGCGAGGTGCGGGGGGATCACGAGCCGGCGGCGGCCGCCGATCTTCATCCCGGCCACCCCCTGGTCCCAGCCGGGGATGACCTGGCCGGCGCCGAGCGCGAAACGCAGCGGCTCGCCGCGGTTCCACGAAGCGTCGAATTCAGCGCCAGTGGAGTGCGAGACGCCGACGTAGTGGACGCTCACCGCACTGCCGGGCTGGGCTTCGGTGCCGTCGCCGACGGTGAGGTCGGTGATCTCGAGTTCGGCCGGCGCGGGGCCGTCCGGGCGGTCGATTTCGGGCTTTTCCAAGGTCATGGCGATCACCGTACCTACGGGCTGTGAGCTGCGCCGATCGGACTACGCCCAAAGGTTGGTTAAACGCGAAAAGTCTTCACAAATGTGTCTACCCGCCGGTAGCGTGCGCCGGGTCACCCTGGGGGATCCTCGTGGACGGAGTACGGGCATGCGACGACGCATCCGCATCCTGACCGTGGCGGCTCTGGCCGTCCTCACGGCAGGTCTGACCCAGGCGGTGGCCGGCGTCCCGCCCGCCACCGCGGCGCTACCGGGCAACGACTACTGCGCCGGCCAGTGCAACGACATCCTGCCGCCCGGTGAGAACGGCAGCGCGACGCTCGCGGAGATCCTCGCCAACAAGGCGCTGGGCACCCAGCCGGGCCACGCCGACGACCAGCTCGGCAAGTACGCCGACCTGGCCGGCGGCTACAAGACGCTGACCACGGACACGATCGGCAAGTTCTTCAACGACTCGTCGTTCGGCGTCCCCGCCGACCAGGTGGCCAGCACGCTGCAGCCGCGCTCCGACGTGACCATCACGCGGGACAAGGCCACCGGCGTCCCCCACATCCAGGGCACCACACGCTCCGGCACGGAGTTCGGCGCCGGGTACGCGGCCGGGCAGGACCGCTTGTGGCTGATGGACATCATGCGCCGCGTCGGCCGCGGCCAGCTGACCTCGTACGCCGGGGGAGCGCCCGCGAACCGCGAGCTCGAGCAGTCCTTCTTCTCCGCCGCGCCGTACACGGAGCCGGAGCTGCAGGCGCAGATCGACGCCGCCGCTGCCAGCGGCCCGCGCGGCAAGCAGGGGCTGGCCGATGCGCAGGCGTACATCGACGGGATCAACAAGTACATCACCGACTCCCACAATGGCCGCTACTTCCCGGGTGAGTACGTGCTCACCGGGCACGTCGACGCGATCACCAACGCCGGCACCATCGACCCGTTCAAGCTGACCGACCTGGTCGTGCTCGCGTCCGTGGTCGGCGCCCAGTTCGGCGCCGGCGGCGGCGGCGAGGTGCAGAACGCGGTCGCGAAGCTCGCGCTGCAGGAGAAGTACGGCGTCGAGCAGGGCGAAAAGGTGTGGCAGAGCCTGCGCGCGGCGGACGACCCCGAGGCCGTCAAGACGCTGCACGACGGGCAGACCTTCGACTACGGCATGACACCCGCGAACCCGCAGGGCTCCGCGCTGCCGGACAAGGGCTCGGTGACGAACCAGCAGCTCGTGTACGACCCCACCGGCTCGGCCTCCTCGGCGACGCCGGCGAAGGTCGACGTCCCCGCGCCGAAGGACCAGGAAGCCGCGCGCGGGATGTTCGACAACGGCGTGCTGCCGGGCGACATGATGACGGACAAGCACGGCATGTCCAACGCGCTCGTGGTGTCGGGTTCGAAGACGGCGAGCGGGCACCCGGTGGCCGTGTTCGGCCCGCAGACCGGGTACTTCGCGCCGCAGCTGCTCATGCTGCAGGAACTGCAGGGCCCGGGGATCAGCGCGCGCGGCGCCTCGTTCGCCGGCATCAGCATGTACGTGCTGCTCGGCCGTGGCCAGGACTACTCGTGGAGCGCGACCACGTCGGCGCAGGACATCATCGACACGTTCGCGCTGCCGCTGTGCGACCCGAGCGGCAAACCGGCCACAAAGGACTCGAACTACTACGTCTACCAGGGCCAGTGCCTGCCGATGGACACCGTGGAGCGTAAGAACTCCTGGACGCCGACGCTGGCCGACGGCACCGCGGCCGGTTCGTACACCTTGCGCAGCTATCGCACGAAGTACGGTCCGGTGACCAGCCGCGCGACGGTCGGCGGCAAACCGGTGGCGTACACGTCGCTGCGGTCCTCGTACTTCCACGAGGTGGACTCGCTGATCGGCTTCCAGGAGTTCAACGACCCGGACTTCATCCACTCCGCGTCGGACTTCGAGAAGGCCGCGAACGACGTGAACTTCACCTTCAACTGGTTCTACGCCGACTCGAAGGACGTCGCGTACTTCAACTCGGGCGCGAACCCGGTGCGCAATCCCACGGTGGACCCGATGATGCCGGTGTGGGGTGACAAGGGCTACGACTGGCAGGGCTGGAAGCCGGACGGCAACGTCGCGAACTACACGCCGATGGCGCAGCACCCGCAGTCGATCAACCAGGACTACTACATCAGCTGGAACAACGCGCAGGCCAAGGGCTACGCGTCCGGCGGCGCCGACAAGTCCGCCGTGTACCGCGCCGATCTGCTCGACTCGCGGGTGAAGGGGCTGATCTCCAGCGGCACCAAGGTGACGCGGACGAACCTGACCCAGGCCATGGAGGACGCGGCGCTGGCCGACCTGCGGGCGGAGAAGGTCCTGCCGTTGCTGCTGCAGGTGCTCGACAAGGCGCCGCTCACCGGCGCGTCGGCCGACGCCGAGGCGAAGCTGAAAACCTGGATGGCCAACGGGCATCAGCGCGTCGAGTCGTCGCCGGGCAGCAAGGCCTACACCGACGCCGACGCGATCCGGATCATGGACGCGTGGTGGCCGCTGCTGGTCACGAACGAGTTCAAGCCCGCCATGGGCGACGACGCGTTCACCGCGATGACCAACGTGCTGCAGATCAACGAAAGCCCGTCCGGGTTCCAGAACGAGACGCCGGGCAAGCACGTCGGGCAGCCGCACCAGGGCTCGTCGTTCCAGCACGGCTGGTGGGGCTACGTCAGCAAGGACATCCGCACGGTGCTCGGCCAGCCGGTCGCCGGTCCGCTGGGCGCGACCTTCTGCGGCGGCGGGAACCTGGACGCCTGCCGCACCGCGCTCGTCGACTCGCTGACGGCGGCCGCGGCGCAGCCCGCGAACACCGTCTACCCGGGTGACGCGGACTGCTCGGCCGGCGACCAGTGGTGCGCCGACAGTGTCATCCAGCGTCCGCTGGGCGGCATCACGCACGGCAAGATCAGCACGCAGAACCGCCCGACGTTCCAGCAGGTCGTCGAGTACCCGGCCCACCGCGGCGACAACGTGTCGAACCTCGCCGCGGGCAAGCCGGTCTCCGCGACCAGCGCCGAAACGGGCTTCTACAGCTCGCCCGCCTCGAACGCCGTCGACGGCAACCCCGCCACCCGCTGGGCCAGCGACTGGAGCGACAACCAGTCGATCACCGTCGACCTCGGTTCGGTGCAGCAGGTGTCGCGGGTGGTGCTGTCGTGGGAATCGGCCTACGCGAAGGGCTACAAGGTGCAGCTCTCCGCGGACGGCGAGTCCTGGCGTGACGCCGCGGCCGTGACGGACGGCAACGGCGGCGCGGACAACGTGTCCTTCGCGCCGTCGGACGCCCGCTTCGTCCGCCTCGCGGGCGTGCAGCGGGGGACCAAGTACGGGTACTCGCTGTACGAATTCGAGGTCTACGCACACTGAATCGCCGTTAAGGACTCCTTGCCTACCTTGAAGGTAGGTAAGGAGTCCTTAACGGCGTCACTGGAGAGCTAGGCGCGGGTGGACCAGAACGGATCGCGGCCGATGAAGGCGATCATCCTGGTCTGGACGTCGCTGTCCGCCGGCACCTCGACGCGGGGGCCGTACTGGCCCGACGAGCGCAGGACGTCCTCCATCTCGGCCATCCCGCCGAGGATGGCGGCGCAGAAGTCCGGGTCGAGCCGGTCGTCCTGGCCGGTCGCGCGGGCCAGGTCCCAGGTGTGCATGAAGACGTCGGTTGTGTAGAACTGGTCGATCGCGCCGGGCAGCGGCAGAGCGCCGATGTGCGGGTTGACGAGCTTGCGGCCGGCCGACCCGGGGTCGTCCAGCAACGCCTGCACGCCCTCGCTGTGCACCCGCCACGCGGCGACCGGGTCCTCGTCCACCGGCGGGCCCTTGGGCAGTTCGATTCCCGCACCCGCCGAGAGGAACGCGGGGAACCACTCGACCAGGTGCCGCACGACATCACGCGCCGCCCAGCCGTCGACCGGCGATGGCGCGTCCCAGGTCCGCGCGCCGCGGACGCGATCGGTGAAGCGGCCGGCCACCTGACGGTGCCGTTCGGCCGGCTGGTCGGACAGTGCTCTCTCAGACCGTGCCATCTCAGACTGTGCCATCGCTCAACATCCCGTCCAGCTTCGCGTAACCCTCGTTGATGCCGACCTCCATGCCGGAGCGCAGGATCCCGTCACGGCCCTCGATACTGTCCACAAGGGACTGCGTGCGCAGGCGGGTGTGCCCGTCGCCGAGGTCCTCGAACCACATCGTCTCCAGCGCGACGCCCTCGGGCTCGCCCTCGTACGTGAAGGTCTGCACGATCCGGTCCGGCCGCACGTCGTGGAAGCAGCCGTGGAAGCCGTACTCCCCACCGCGGACGATCGAGACGTAACGCCAGCTGCCGCCGGTGCGAGCGTCCCACTTCTCGATCAGCGTGGTCGTGTTGTCGGGGCCGACCCACTTCGCGAACAACTCGGGGTCCGTGTGGGCACGGAAGAGGCGCTCAGGCGTCGTCGCGAAGTCGCGCGCCATCCGGATCACCGGCAGGCTCGGGTCGGCCTCGATCCGGGCTTCGACGATCTTGTTCATGGTGGTCTCCTTCCAGTTCCGCCAGTACGGCGTCGAGGCGGCGGTAGCGCTGTTCGAACCGCCGGCGGTAGCGCTCGACCCAGCGGTCCATCAGGTCGAACACCTGGGCTTCAAGGCGCACCGGCCGGGGCTGTGGGCCCGGTGGCCTGCTGACGAGCCCGGCGTCCTCGAGCACCCGCAGGTGCTTGTAGACCGCCTGCAGCGAGATCCGGTACGGCTCGGCCAGCTGGCTCACGGTCGCGTCGCCGTCGGCCAGCCGGGCCACCATGTCGCGCCTCGTCGGGTCCGCCAGCGCGGCGAAGGTCTGGGACAGCGGATCCGCGGTCATCTTCGATCTCTTTCAACTCATCGGTTGAAACGACCCTAGACGGTCGGCGCCCGAGTTTCAATCTCCTGGTTGAAAGTTACGGTGAGCGTCATGGACGACTGGACCCCGCGCACCCTCGCGATCGCGGCCGGGCGGCCGCACGGCCCCGGCGAGCCGCTGAACACGCCGATCGTCGCGACCAGCACGTTTCAGGCCGGCGGTGACTCCGTGTACGCGCGGTCGGACGGGACCGCGACGTGGGCGGCGCTCGAGGAGGCCGTCGGCGCGCTTGAAGGCGGGCGCGCGTTCGCGTTCGCGTCCGGGGTGGCGACGTTGTCCGCGGTGCTGGACGCCCTGCCCGTCGGGGCGCGCGTGGTGGTCCCGACCTTCAGCTACGCCGTCACGCGCGGGGCCCTGCAGCACGCGCAGAAACTCGGCCGGCTCACCGTCACCGAGCTCGAGCCCACCGACACCCAGGCGTGGATCGACTCCGGCGCCGACCTGTTGTGGCTCGAATCGCCGACAAACCCGACGCTCGACGTGATGGACATCGAGGCCATCGCGAAGGCGGCGCGGGGGCGGGTTGTCGTCGACAACACCTTCGCGACGCCGTTGCACCAGCAGCCGTTGAAGCTGGGCGCGGACATCGTGGTGCACAGCGCCACGAAGCTGATCGGCGGGCACAGCGACCTGCTTCTCGGCATCGCCGTGGCGAAGGAAGACGCCGTGGCCGAAGAGCTGCACGGTGCTCGTACACGCGGCGGCTCCACGCCGGGCGCGCTGGAGGCGTGGCTCGCGTTGCGCGGTCTGCGGACGCTGCACGTGCGGCTCGCCGAGCAGGAGAAAACCGCCGCGCTGCTGGTGTCCCGGCTCGCGGAACACCCTGTTGTCACCAAGGTCCGCTATCCCGGCTTCGGGATGATGGCCGCGTTCGAGCTGGCCGACGCCGAGGCCGCCGGCCGGGTGTGCGCGTCGGTCCGGCTGATCCGCTCCGCGACGAGTCTCGGCGGGGTGGAAAGCCTGGTGGAACGACGCGCGTGGCTGCCAGGCGAGGAACGCGTGCCCGCCGGGCTGATCCGGTTGAGCGTCGGGCTGGAGGACCCGGAAGACCTCTGGCGCGATCTACTGTCGGCGCTGGGCTGAATTCCGCCAACAATTCACCGCTATTCGCCGATAGCCCGGAAACTGTTACAGTAGAGGTACGTAAGCGGGTTTTTCCCCGCACCGGACCAGTTCATCGGCAGGTCGACGGCGTTCGTTACCGGCTTTTACGGTGCGTTTAATCACTGGTCTAAACGTTTCCTCTGGGGCCCGTTCCTCCGGCAGGATCAGCGGGCGCGGTGGGGGTCATCGCGCATTCTTCCAGGGGAGACCATCTTGAAGAAGACGCTGGGCAGACTCGCGGGCGCCGTGCTCGCGGGCGCCCTGATCAGCCTTGCAGTCACGCCTTCGGCGCTGGCGCAGGACAACCCGACGACGGTGTCGACGACCTCCGAGGCCGCCCCGCCGACGTCGGACGCGCCGGCCACGGGCGCGCCGGCTTCCGGCTCGCCGGCCACCGGCCAGTCCACTTCGGACACCCCGACCAGCGCGGGACAGCCGACGGACACCGGCACGCCGACGGGCAAGCCGACCGGCAGCACCGGGCCCACCGGCACCGGTGAGCCCACGAAGCCGACCACCTCGTCTCCGGAGACCACCACGCCGGAGGAGCCTTACGAGGACGACATCGCCTACGGCATCGACCTCGACGGCGGCCAGGGCATCTTCGTGATCGCCTGCGCCGCGGGCGAGCCGACCGGCGTTTCGTCGCACGACTTCGACCTCGTCGAGGGCCCGCACCAGGACGAGACCGACGGCCGTTACTGGGCGTGGCTGGTGAAGCGCCACGACGGTGCTTCGTTCGACGCCGGCAACATCACCGCGTTCTGGACCTGCGGTGGCGACAAGGGCGGCGAGCAGCCGGTCCCGCCGGCGGGCGGCGCCGGCGCGGGTTCCGCGGGCACCACGGGTGGCCACGGTGACTCGCAGGTCAAGTACGCCCCCAAGGGCGGCATCGAGACCGGCTTCGGCGGCACGGCCGCCTGATGACCAGGAAGTACGGGCAGGGCGTCGCGATCGCGGGCGCCCTGCTCCTTTCCCTCACGCTGAGCGGCTGTGGCTCGGACGACCCGGCGCCCGCCGCGAAGCCCGCGGCGTCGGTGCCGGTGACCAAGCCGTTCGTCGGGCTGCGGCCGACTTCGGTCGAGATCCCGAAGATCGGCGCGAAGTCGTCGCTGATCACCGTGCTGCCCAACAAGGACGGGCAGATCTCGGTGCCGTCGGTGAAGACGCCGATGCAGGCTGCCTGGTACCGCCTCTCGCCCGTGCCGGGTGAGGTCGGGCCCGCGATCGTGCTCGGGCACGTCGACGGCAACCACCAGCCGGGCATCTTCTACAAGCTCAAGGACGTCAACCCCGGGGACGAGGTCGACGTCGAGCGCAGCGACGGCAAGAAGCTGAAGTTCGTGGTGGACCACAAGGACGAGGTCCCCAAGGACACCTTCCCGACGCAGGCGGTGTTCGGCAACGCCGACAAGCCGCAGCTGCGCCTGATCACCTGCGGCGGCGTGTTCGACCACGCCGAGCACAGCTACAAGGACAACATCGTGGTCTACGCGAACCTCGTCTCCTAAGTGCTCGTGAGTGTTTATGACGGTTAGAACCGTCATAAACACTCACGAGTCAGAGCAGGGGCGTGAGCAGGACGCGCCGGTCTTCCGGCACGTACTCCACGTAGTTGTCGTACAGAGCCTGACGCGCGAGCCGCGCCGCCGACGCACCGTCGGCGGCGCGGACCGCTTCCAGCACCTCCGCGTGGTGCCGCAGCCAGGTGTCCATCAGCGACGTCCGGTCGGGCGCGTGGGAGAGCTTGTCCTCGATCAGCTCCAGCACCACCCCGCGCACCACCTCGCCGCTCACCACCAGCAGCGGGTTGCGTGACGTGCGGGCGATGGCGTCGTGGAACGCGACGTCCGCGCGGCTGAACTCCGCGTAGCCGTCGGCCGCGGCCATCGCCGCCAGCGCTTCATCCAAAGTGGACAGATCGGCGTCCGTGCGCAGCTGGGCCGCGAGCAGGTGCGAGGAACCGTCCAGCACCATGCGGAACTGCAGCAGCTCCGCCAGCCCGACGTGCTCGGCGCGCGCGAGCCGGTGCATCGACCGCTGCAGCGCGCCCGGCGAGGCCGCCAGCACCTCCGGCCCGCGCGGATCGCCGGGCCGCGACCGGATCAGCTCGGCCGCCTGCAGCACCCGCAGTGCCTCCCGCACCGTCGACCGCCCGACGCCGAACTGTGTCATCAGTTCGCGCTCACCGGGCAGCCGCTCACCGGGTTTGAGGCGCCCGCTGTACACGGCCTCCTCGATCTGCGCCACGATCCGCTCATACGCGTGAACGGGCGCTACCGGCTCGAACTGCATCCCTTGACCTCGGCGTCGTCTGGTGCGAACCTCTGGGCTACTGGTCAGACCAGTGTACTTTGCGGGAGGCGGAATGAAAGCCCGGATTCCGGTGGTGGCCCTGGCGCTGCTGCTAGTGGCGTCCGGCTGCTCGGCCGGGTCCAGCGCGAGTGTGGCGAGCGGCCCCGACACGCTGTCGGTCGGCTTCACGGCCGAGCCCGCGAGCTTCGACTTCACCCACGCGGACGGCGCCGCCATCCCGCAAGCCCTGCTCTACAACGTCTACGAAGGCCTGGTGAAGCTCGACGCGAGTGGTCACGTCGTGCCGCTGCTCGCGAAGTCGTGGACCATCAGCCCGGACCGGAAGACCTACGACTTCCAGCTCCAGCCCGGGGTGAAGTTCAGCAACGGCGCGCCGTTCACCGCCTCGGACGTCAAGTTCTCGCTGCAACGCGTGAAGACCGACTGGACGATCTCGGTCAAGTCCGCGATGGACGTGGTCGACCACGTGGACGCCGTCTCGCCCGACCACGCGCGGGTGGTGCTCTCGAAACCCAGCAACGGCTGGCTGTTCAGCCTGACCAGCCGGATCGGCGCGATGTTCAGCCCCACCGGCGTCGGCGACCTGGCGAACAAGCCGGTCGGCACCGGGCCGTACGAGGTGGCCGCCCGGCGGCGCGGCGACTCCATCGTGCTGCAGGAGAACCCGGCGTACTGGGGCCGGAAACCCGCGTACCGCACGGTGGTGCTCAAGTACATCGCCGACCCGACCGCGCTCGACAACGCGCTGCTCAGCAACGGCATCGACGTGATCTCCTCGCTCACCTCGGCCGACTCGATCCCGCAGTTCCAGGGCGACAACCGGTTCACCGTCGTGCAGGGCACCACGAACAGCGAGGTCACGCTGGCGTTCAACAACAAGCGCGCGCCGCTGAACGACACCCGCGTGCGCCAGGCGCTGACCTACGCGATCGACCGGAAAGCCGTGCTGGACCTGGTCTTCAGCGGCCGCGGCACGCTGATCGGCAGCATGGTCCCGCCGACCGACCCGTGGTACGAGGACCTGTCGAAGGTCTACCCGTACGACCCGGCGAAGGCGAGGCAGCTGCTCGCGCAGGCCGGCGTGAAGAACCTCGACCTGCGGCTGCGGATCCCGAACCTGCCGTACGCGGTGTCGGCCGCGCAGGTCGTCCAGTCGCAGCTGACCGAGGTCGGCGTGCGGACCACGATCGAGACGCTCGACTTCCCGGCCGTGTGGCTCAAGCAGGTGTTCACCGACCACGACTACGACCTGTCGATCGTCCAGCACGTCGAGGCCCGCGACATCACCACGTTCGGCAAGCCGTCGTACTACTGGGGCTACGACAGCAGACGTGTCCAGCAGCTGCTCGCCGAGGCCGACAGCGGCACGACGGAACAGCAGGTCGCTGACATGAAGCAGGTGGCGCGCCAGCTCAACACGGACGCCGCGGCGGACTGGCTTTTCCTCTACCCCAACGTGATCGTCGCGAAGGACAAGGTGACGGGCTTCGCGCAGAACCAGGTCAGCGAGTCCTTCGACCTCACCGGATTGAGGCCGCGATGACCGTGAAGGTGCTCCGGCGCGTGGCGATCCTCGTGGTCAGCCTCTTCGTCGCGTCGATCGTGGTGTTCCTGTTCATGGCCGTGCTGCCCGGCGACCCCGCGCAGGTGGCGCTCGGCGTCAACGCGACGCCGGAGCTGCTGGCGAAGACGCGCGCGGAGTTCGGCATCGACCAGCCGCTGGTCACGCAGTACCTGCGCTGGATCGGCGGGGTGCTGCACGGCGACTTCGGCCGCTCGTACGTGACGCGCGATGCGATCGGGCCGCAGCTGCTCGACCGCCTCGGCGTGACGCTGTGGCTGGTCGGCGCGGGCATGCTGGTGGCGCTGGTGATCGCCGTCCCGGCGGGCACGTTCGCGGCCGTCCGGCACCGGAAGCCCAGCGGCGCGGGCGTTTCCGGGCTGTCACAGATCGGCGTGGCGATCCCCGCGTTCCTCGCCGGGATCATCCTGGTGCAGATCTTCGCCGTGCAGCTGCGCTGGCTGCCGAGCGGCGGGTGGACGCCGCCGGACCAGGACGTCGGCGAGTTCCTGCGCGGGCTCGTGCTGCCCGCGTTGTCGCTCGGCCTGGTGCAGGGCGCGGTGCTCACGCGGTACGTCCGCTCGGCCGTGCTCGACACGCTCGGCCAGGACTACCTGCGCACCGCGCGGTCCAAGGGCCTGCTGCCGGGGCAGGCGCTGTTCCGGCACGGGCTGCGCAACGCGTCGGTCCCGGTCGTCACGGTGCTCGGCCTGCAGCTGGCGACGCTGCTGATCGGCGCGGTGGTGGTGGAGCGCGTGTTCGTGCTGCCGGGGCTGGGCAGCCTGCTGCTCGACGCCGTCTCCTCGCGCGACCTGCTCACCGTGCAGGGGATCGTGCTGGTGCTCGTGGCCGGGGTGCTGCTGGTGAACTTCGTGGTGGACGTCCTCTACACGGTGCTCGACCCGAGGCTGCGGGGCTCGTGATGAAAACACGCAACGGGAACCTGGTGGTCGGCGGCGTGCTGGTGGCGCTGGTGGTGCTGGCCGCGCTGGTGTCGTTCGCCTGGACGCCGTACGACCCGGTGCAGGTCGACGCGCCGGACCGGCTGCTCGGCTTCAGCGGCTCGCACCTGTTCGGCACCGACAAGTTCGGCCGGGACGTGTTCAGCCAGCTCATGGTCGGCGCGCGCACCACGCTGTACGTCGGGGTGGTGGCGGTCGGCATCGCCGCGGTGATCGGGACGCCGCTGGGCGTGCTGGCGGGCTTGGCGCCGCGCTGGCTCGGCGAGTTCGTGATGCGCGTGAACGACCTGGTGCTCGCGTTTCCCGCGCTGCTGCTGGCGATCATGTTCGGCGCGGTGTTCGGCGCCGACACGCTCACGGCCATGGTGGCGATCGGCATCGCGACCATCCCCTCGTTCGCCCGGATCGCGCGGTCCGGGACGCTGCAGGTGGGCAGTAGCGAGTACGTGCTGGCGGCGCGCTCGGCCGGCCGGTCGCGGCTGAACATCGCCGTGCGCCACGTGCTGCCGAACATCTCCGGGCTGCTGATCGTGCAGGCGTCGGTGTCGTTCGCGATCGCCGTGCTGGCCGAGGCGGCGCTGTCGTTCCTCGGCTTCGGCACCCGGCCGCCGACGCCGTCGTGGGGCCGGATGCTGCAGGAGTCGCAGGAGCTGCTCACCGTGCACCCGCGGCTCGCGCTCGTGCCCGGTATCGCGATCGCGGTCGCCGTGCTGGGGTTCAACCTCCTCGGCGACGGCCTGCGCGACCGCCTCGACCCGCGATTGGCGGTCCGGGCATGACGCTGGCGGTGGAGCACCTGCGGGTCGCGGACCTGGTGCGCGACGTGTCGTTCGAGATCGGCGCCGGCGAGCGCGTCGGGCTGATCGGCGAGTCCGGCTCCGGGAAGTCGCTCACCGCGCTGTCGGTGATGGGGCTGCTGCCGGACGAGCTGGCCGCGTCCGGTTCGGTGCGGCTGAACGGGAAAGAGCTGCTGGGAGCGTCCGAAAAGGATCTTTCCCGGCTGCGCGGCAACGGGCTGTCGATGGTCTTCCAGGAGCCGATGACGGCGCTGAACCCGGTGATGCGCGTCGGACGGCAGGTCACCGAGCCGTTCCGGGTGCACGGCCGCCGCGGCCGGTCCGCCGAGGAGCTGCTGGCCGCCGTCGGGCTGCCCGGCACCGCACGCGCGTACCCGCACCAGCTCTCCGGCGGGCAGCGGCAGCGGGTGGTGCTCGCGATGGCGCTGGCCACCGACCCGTCGCTGCTGATCTGCGACGAGCCGACCACGGCGCTCGACGTCACCGTGCAGGCCCAGATCCTTGCCCTGATCCGGAGTTCGCTGCCCGCCGAGAGCGCGCTGCTGTTCATCACGCACGACCTCGCGGTGGTCGCGTCGGTCTGCGAGCGGGTGCTGGTGATGCTGGACGGCGAGATCGTCGAGCACGGTTCCACGCGCTCGGTGTTGACGGCGCCTCAACACGAGTACACGCGGCGACTGCTGGCTGCTTCGGACCTGGAGGCACGGCGATGAGCGTGTTGATCGAGGTCCGTGACCTGGAACGGCGGTATGCCCGCCGCGACGTCCACGCGTTGCGCGGGGTGAGCTTCGACGTCGAGGCCGGTCAACGGTTCGGCGTCGTCGGCGAGTCGGGCTCGGGGAAGTCCACCCTGGTCCGGCTGCTGGCCGCGCTGGACCGGCCGACCGCGGGCACGGTGTCGTTCCAGGGCCGCCGGATCGACGACCAGCCCGAGCGACGGCTGGGGTTTCTGCGGTCGGAGCTGCAGATCGTCTTCCAGGACCCGATGGGCTCGCTGGACCCGCGGATGCGGATCCGCGACATCGTCTCCGAGCCGCTCGGCCGTCGTGACCCCGCGCGCGTCGCGGAGCTGCTCGACGCCGTCGGCCTGCCTGCCGACGCGGCCATGCGGTACCCGCACCAGTTCTCCGGCGGGCAGCGGCAGCGGATCTCGATCGCCCGCGCGCTCGCGCCGAGCCCGCGCGTGCTGGTCGCGGACGAGCCGGTGAGCGCGCTGGACGTCTCCGTGCGCGCGCAGATCCTCGACCTGCTGGCGCGGCTGGTGGCGGAGTACTCGCTGACGCTGGTGTTCGTGTCCCACGACCTCGGCGTGGTGCGGCACGTGTGCGACCGCGTGGCGGTGATGCGCCGCGGCGAAATCGTCGAGATCGGCGACGTGGAGGAGGTCTACGAAGCGCCGAAGCACGAGTACACCCGCGAGCTGCTGGCGGCCGCGCCGAACCTGCGCGCCGAGCTGGCCCGGCTGAGAGGAGACAACGATGTCTGAGTACCCCGAAGGCCTGCCGATCGGCTCCGGCTGGGTGTCCACAGTGGATCATGCGGACGTCGTGTTCCCTTATGACGGCAGCGTGATCGGCTCCGCGCCCGTCGGCACGGTTTCGTTGGCCTCGAAGGCGATCGACGAGGCGGTGGCGGTGAAGCGGGAGGTGGCGGCGTTGCCGTCGCGGACCCGGAGGGCGCTGCTGAACGACGTCGCTCTTGCGTTGCGCTCCCGTAGTGAAGAGTTCGAACAGCTGCTGGTCCTGGAGACCGGGAAGCCGCTGGTGGACTGCCGGGTCGAGGTCGCGCGCACGATCGTCACGTGGGAGGCCGCGGCCGAAGAGGTGTCGCGGCTGCACGGCGAGACGGTGCCGCTGGACCTGCTGCCGTCGGGCGACGGACTGGTCGGGTTCTGGAAGCGCAAGCCGATCGGCGTGGTCGTCGGGATCGCCGGGTTCAACTACCCGCTGCTGCTGGCGTCGCACAAGATCGCGCCGGCCATCGCGGCCGGCTGCCCGGTGGTCGTCAAGCCGGCGCCGCAGACGCCGCTCGCCACGCTCTGGCTGGTGCACCTGGTCCGGTGCGCGAGCCCGGTGCCGTCGATGGTGCAGCTGGTGACCGGTGACGCGGCGGTCGGCTCCGCGCTGGTGACCGACCGGCGGGTCGGCGCGGTGTCGTTCACCGGCTCGGCGGCCGTGGGGCACCGGATCGCGCGCGACGCGGCGCCCACGAAAACGCTGCTGGAGCTGGGCTCCAACGCCGCGCTGGTGGTCGCGGAGGACGCGGATCTCGACGCGGCGGCGGACGCCGTGTTACGCGGCGGGTTCTACGCGTCCGGCCAGGCCTGCATCTCGGTGCAGCGGGTGCTGGTGGTGTCGTCGGTCGCCGAGGAGTTCACCGCGAAGGTGCTCGCGCGGCTCGGCGAGGTGGTCACCGGCGATCCGCGGCTGTCCGACACGCGGGTGTCCGCGCTGATCGACCGCCGCTCGACCGAGCGGGCGCTGGAGTGGGTCGACAAAGCGACCGCCGCGGGCGCGCGCGTGCTGGCCGGCGGTTCTGTGGCCGACGGGGTGCTGGCGCCGACTGTGCTCGCGGACGTGCCCGACGGCGTCGAGTGCTGGGACGAGGAAGTCTTCGCCCCGGTGGTCTGCCTGCGCACGGTGTCCGATGTGGACGAAGCGTTCGCGGCCGTCAACGCGTCGCGCTACGGGCTGCACGCCGCCGTTTTCAGCCGTTCGCTTCGCACTGCTTTCCGAGCACTGGACGAGCTGGAGGTGGGTGGGGTGATCGTGAACGAGGTGCCGGGGTTCCGGTCCGACACGATGCCGTACGGCGGGGTCAAGGACTCCGGCATCGGGCGTGAGGGGCCGCGGTTCGCGGTCGAAGAGCTGACCGTGACGCGGATGGCGGTGCTGCGGCCGTGACGGACTACACGAACCTGTTCCGGCTGGACGGCCGCCGGGCCGTGGTGCTGGGCGGCGGCAGCGGGATCGGCCGCGAGGCCGCGCGGGCGCTGGCGGCGCACGGCGCTCACGTGGTCTGCGCGGACCGTGATGTCGAGGCCGCCCGCGAGACCGGCGTCGCCGAGGCGTACGAGATCGACCTGCTGGACCCCGGCGCGGTGGCGCGGGCAGCGTCGGATCTGGGCGAGCTGGACATCGTGGTGCTGACGGCCGCGATGAACGTGCGCAAGCGGTTGCTGGACTACACCCGCGAGGAGTTCGACCGCGTCCTGGCGCTGAATCTTGGGGCGACGTTCGAGGTCGTCCGCGCGTTCGGCGCGGGGATGGTGCGGCGCGGGCGAGGGAGCATCATCGGCTTTTCCTCGATCCGCGGCACCACCGTCGAGCCGGGCCAGGGACCGTACGCGGCGACGAAGGCCGGTCTCGTGCAGCTGTTCCGGACGGCCGCGGCGGAATTCGGGCCGTCGGGCGTGCGCGTGAACGCGATCGCGCCGGGTGTCGTCGAGACGCCGCTGACCGCGCAGATCAAGGCGAGCCCGGACTGGTACGACGCGTACGCGACGAAGGGCGCGCTCGGCCGCTGGGCGCGCGCGGACGAGCTGGCCGGCGCCGTCGTGTACCTCGCTTCGGACGCTTCGACGTTTGTCACGGGCTCAGTTCTGGCTGTCGACGGGGGCTGGACCGCGGTCGACGGCCGCTTCGACCCGCCCGCTTCCTGAATGTTTCGTGTAATCGGAGGTTTGCCTGATGACCGAGTTGGCTGATCTGACCGCTGTCGAGCTGGTGGCGGGCTACCGCGCCGGGACGCTGTCGCCAGTTGAGGTGACTGAAGCCGTCCTCGCGCGTGTCGAGGCGCGAGAGCCGGAGCTGCGCGCGTTGTACGCGTACGACGCTTCGTCGGCGCGCGAAGCCGCGAAGGCGTCCGAGGCGCGTTGGCAGGCGGGCGAGCCGCTGGGCCCGATCGACGGCGTTCCGTTGACACTGAAGGAAAACATCGCGACCCGCGGCACCGCCGTGCCGTTGGGGACGGCCGCGACCACGTTGACGCCGGCGCCGGCAGACGCCCCGGCGGCGGCGCGCGTGCGCGAGTCCGGCGGCGTCCTGCTGGCCAAGACGACCATGCCGGACTTCGGGATGCTGACGTCCGGCCTGTCGAGCTTCCACCCGGCGACGCGGAACCCGTGGGACCTCTCGCGCACGCCGGGCGGCTCCAGCGCGGGCGCCGCCGCCGCGGCCGCCGCGGGCTACGGGCCGCTGCACGTCGGCACGGACATCGGCGGCTCGATCCGCCTGCCCGCCGGCTGGTGCGGCCTGGTCGGGCTGAAGCCGAGCTTCGGCCGGGTGCCGGTGGCCCCGCCGTTCCTCGGCCGGGTGGCCGGGCCGCTGACCAGGACTGTCGCGGACACCGCGCTGCTGATGGGCGTGCTGTCGGCGCCGGACCCGCGTGATCACCTGAGCCTGCCATTCGAGCCGCTCGACTGGTCGGTAGCGGATTCACGGCTCGACGGCCTGCGCGTCGGCCTGCAGCTGGACCCGGGCGTCGGCCTGCCGGTGGAGCCGGACATCCTCGAGGCGGTGACGGCCGCCGCGCACGTGTTCGAGGCCGCGGGCGCCGTCGTCGAGCCGGTGGCGCCGTTCCTGCGCCGCGAACTGCTGGACGGCCTGGACACGTTCTTGCGCGTGCGGGCTTGGTCGGACATGTCGGCGTTGCCGGAGTCCCGACGCGCTCAGGTCTTGCCTTACATCGCGCAGTGGGCGGCCGGCGGCGCGGAGGTGTCCGGAGTGGACACTTACCGCGGCTTCGCCTGCATCGACGCGACCAGCGTCGAAACCCTGCGCGCCACCGCCCCGTACGACCTCGTGCTGTCCCCGGTCTGCGCCGTCTCGGCCCCACCGTCGGACTGGGCCTCGCCGACCAACGACCCGGCGCGGCCGTTCGAGCACATCTCGTTCACCGTGCCGTACAACATGTCGGGCCAGCCCGCGGTGTCCCTGAACTGCGGTTATACCCGCGAGGGGCAGCCCATCGGACTCCAGATCGCAGGGCCCCGCTTCGCCGACGTGGCGGTTCTGCGGGCGGCTGCGGCGTTTGAGGGGCTGCGGCCGGCGCAGCGGGAGTGGCCGGTCAGCTGATCTGCTCAGCTCGCCTGTCGAGGTGGACGAGCCACTCGTCCAGGTGCGGACACTCGGCGCGAAGCGCTTCGATGCCGAGATCGGCGAGGGCGAGCGGGCCGTCGTTCGTCTTCGAGTAGACCTCGCAGTACTTCAACAGCCGCTTCGACGGTGCGGTGTCCGGGCTGTCGTTCACCAGCTCGGGTCCGCCCGCGGCGCGGACGTCGTCTCGTAGGCGCTCGGTCAGGCCGGGCACCGGCAGGATCCAGCCGAGTTGCTCGGCCGCCGCGAAAACCCAGGTTTCGAGTTCGTGCAGGATCAGATGCGGGACGAACCGGGGGTCCGCGATCGTGGCCGACAACGCGGCCTCGACGTGTTCCACGCGCCGGCTCGCAGTGCCTTCCGGCCGGGAGGCCATGCCCGGGCTGTCGGCCGGGAACGCGTAGTAGTCGAACAGGGTCGTCAGCACGTGCAGATCGGTGTTGCCCAGCAAGAGCTTGATGTCCCGCTCGAGTTTCGCCCAGCTGCTCACGCCGCCTTTGTGGCTGGCGCCGGAGGCCGGTCGTTTGGTGGCCACGATCGACTGCGTCACCGTCCAGCCGCGATCCCGTAGATGCGGCTCCAGCACATTGTTGACGACGATCTCCTCGGTCTGCCCTTCGACGAGGAGATGCAGCCGGCGGTACCCGGTGTTCATGCCCGGCCGGAGTCCTCTCGGGTCGGACGGCCGCCGAGCAGGTTCTTCTCCCACAGCTCACCGAGCGAGTACTCGGACAGCCAGGTCTGCAGGGTGTCGAGGTCCGGCCGGCTGAACTCCGACGCCCCGTCCTTGCGTTCGACGACGATCAGCTGGTCCACATCGAACTGGTTCATCAGGGTCACGGACTGGGTCGCGATCAGGACCTGACTCCGCGCGGCCGCCTGCGTGAGCAGCCCGGCCAGCTGCACGATCGCGAACGGGTGGAGGCCGAGCTCCGGCTCGTCGAGCACGACCAGGGCGGGCAGGTCGGGCTGCAGCAGCAGGGTCGCCAGGCAGATGAACCGGAGTGTGCCGTCGGAGAGCTGGTTGGCGGAGAAGACGGCGTCGGAGTCCTGCTGGCGCCAACGGAGCCGGACCCGATCCGACTTCTCGGGCTGTAGCACGAATTCCCGGAAGAACGGGGCCACCAGTTTGACGGCGCCCACGATCCGCCGATAGGCGGCCTGCTCGGCGGGCTCGTCGCTGTCCTGGAGCCGGAGCAGGTACGCGGCCAAATTGCCCGCGTCCTTGCCGAGGGCGAGGTTGTCCGCCGTCGGGACCAGCCGCTTGACCGGGGCGTCGGCGCTGGTGTCGTGGAAGTGGAAGACCTTGCAACCTTCGAGCAACTCGATGACGTGGGAGGCGATCCGCCCGGGCTGCTCCGCCGCTTCGGCCGAGAGCTTCGATTCCCGGTGTCCCCGCCCGAGCACGTGGTTGTAGGGACGGTCGTAGCCCTCCGCTTGGAAGTAGGTCACTTCCTGCTCGAAGATCAGCTCGTCGTTCGCCGCGGGAACCAGGCTGGCCTCGTACGAATTCGGGTCCGCGTCCAGTTCGAGGTGGATCCGGGCGGCGGAGTCGCCATTGTTGAGCAAGGCCGAGGCGCCGCCGTTGAGCCCGACGAACAGCCCCAGCTCACTGTCCACGATCCGGCCCAGCAGTTCGAGCGCCTGCACGAAGTTGCTCTTACCGGCGCCGTTCGCGCCGACCAGGATGTTGAGCCGGCCGAGGTCGACGGTCGCCGAACGGATCGAGGTGAACCCCTCGATCCGGATCTGCTTGAGCGGCTGTCTGGCCATGGCCCCACCTTACGGCGGACCACCGACATCCGCGTCGCACCAGGACTCGTGAGTGTTTATGACGGTTAGAACCGTCATAAACACTCACGAGTCAGTAGGGCCGACCGCCTCCGCCAGTGCGAGCACCCGCCGAGCGTTCTCCACATGGAGGTTCTCGATCATCCGCCCGTCCACGGTCACCACGCCGCGGCCGGCGGCGCGGGCTTCGTCGAAGGCCGCGATGATGCGCTGGGACCGGTCGATCTCCTCGGCGGACGGGGCGAACACCCGGTTGCACGGTTCGAGCTGCGACGGGTGGATCAGGGTCTTGCCGTCGAAGCCGTACTCGCGGCCCTGCCGGCATTCGGCCTCGAAGCCGGCCAGGTCCTTCACGTCGTTGTAGACGCCGTCGAGGATCACCTTGCCGGTGGCGCGCGCGGCGAGCAGGCACAGCGAAAGTCCCCCCAGCAGCGGGCCGCGGCCGGGGACGAACTCGGCGTGCAGCTCCTTCGCCAGGTCGTTCGTGCCCATCACCAGCACGGTCAGCCGCTCCGAGGCCGCCGCGATCTCCGCGGCGCGCAGCATCGCGACGGGGGTCTCGAGCATCGCCCAGATCTTCGTGTGGTCCGGGGCGCCGCCGAGTTCCAGCGCGCGCTCGATGTTGTGCACCTCGCTCGCCGAGTTCACCTTCGGCACCACCACGGCGGCCGGTCCGGCGGCGGCCGCGGCGCGCAGGTCCGCGTCGTGCCACTCGGTTTCCAGGCCGTTGACGCGGATGGTCACCTCGCGCTTGCCATAGTCACCGGAAGCCGCGGCCGCGCACACACGGGAACGCGCCGCTTCCTTGGCGTCCGGGGCGACGGCGTCCTCGAGATCGAGGATCAGCGCGTCGGCGGGCAGCGTCTTGGCCTTCTCCAGCGCGCGCTCGTTCGCGCCCGGCATGTAGAGCACGGACCGCCGGGGCTGCAGGGACGTCATGACTGGGACTCCTTCGTTGCGGCGTCGTACGCGGCGGCCAGCTCGGGGTCGTCGGCCGCCAGTTCGTCGGCCAGCTCCGAGACCACGCGGCACTGCTTCACCGAGGCGTCGTCCTGCATCTTGCCGTCGATCATCACCGCGCCCGTGCCGTCGCCCATCTCGGCGATCACGCGCCGGGCCCAGGCCACATCGGACGGAGACGGCGAGAACACCCGCTTCGCGATGTCGATCTGCACCGGGTGCAGGCTCCACGCGCCGACGCAGCCGAGCAGGAACGCGTTGCGGAACTGGTCCTCGCACGCCACCACGTCGCGGATGTCCCCGAACGGCCCGTAGTACGGCAGGATCCCGTGCATCGCGCACGCGTCGACCATCCGTGCGACGGTGTAGTGCCACAGGTCCTGCTGGTAGGTCGTGCGGCCCGCGGTCAGGTCCTCGCCCACCGGGTCCGTGCGCACCAGGTAGCCGGGGTGGCCGCCGCCGACGCGCGTGGTCTTCATCCGGCGGCTGGCCGCCAGGTCGGCCGGGCCCAGCGAGATGCCCTGCATGCGGGGGCTGGCGCCGGCGATCTCCTCGACGCATCCCACGCCGCTCGCCGTCTCCAGGATCGCGTGCACCAGCAGCGGCTTCGTCAGCCCCGCGCGCGCCTCCAGCTGGGCCAGCAGCCGGTCGACGTAGTGGATGTCCTGCGCGCCCTCGACCTTCGGCACCATGATCACGTCGAGCTTGTCGCCGATCTCGCCGACCAGCGTGACCAGGTCGTCGAGCACCCACGGCGAGTCGAGGCTGTTCACGCGCGTCCACAGCTGCGTGCGGCCGAAGTCGGTGGCCTTCGCGATCGAGACGAGCCCGGCGCGCGCGGCCTCCTTGCGGTCGGCGCGCACGGCGTCCTCGAGATTGCCGAGCAGGACGTCGACCTTCTTCGCGAGGTCCGGCACCTTCGCGGCCATCTTCTCGTTGCCGGGATCGAAGAAGTGGATCATGCGCGACGGGCGGACCGGGATCTGCCGCGGCGGTTCGGGCGCCCCGAGGGCGAGCGGGGCGAAGAAGTCCTTCGGCGAGCGCATCGTTGGTCCTCCCGGGCCGTAACTTGACCGACGGGTAACCCTAAACCCGGGCACCCGGAGCGCGCTGCGGCGAAGCTCACCGTCGATCGGGTGGCAACCGCGCTACCTGCGGCGTCCACTGTGGAACCGCTCTCGGTTGGGCCGAACGGTCTAACCCGCTGGACCCTTTGCCACGCTGGGGAACTCCACCACTGGTAGCCGCTCGGCGGCGGTCCGTAACGCCACTCACCTTCGTCTCACTCGGTTGGCCGCACGGTCGGGCTGAAGTCGGACGACCGCCCGCCGACCGGTCACCGACCGCTGAGCGCCGCCGATCGCAGTCACTACCGCTACCCGAAGACCCCGCGCCGCCGCACTGGTAGTCAGGTCATGTGCCGGTTTCACCAGGCACGCAGGGGTACAGGTTGTTGAAGGAGGCGGACTCGTGGCGGCTACACCTCAGAACACCGAGAGCTCGACGGTCGCCGGTGGCGCGAAGCGCAGCCGGTCGATGCCGAGCCGGGTGGTGCCGCCGATCGAGCTCCCCGCGAGCGTCGAGGAGCTGGCGCACAAGGCCGCGGCCCTGCTGGGCTGGAACGGCGTGGTGCTGCCGGCGACGACACTGCTCGGCCGCAAGGTCAGCATCGTCGCCAAGCTCCGTACCGACGTGCACGCGGAGCGGATCGCGATGGGTGTCGGTCCCGTCTCGGACCGCGCCACCGTCGACACCTGGACCTGGCCAGAGCTGGCCGCGACCGCACCCGCGCCGGCCGCCGAGATCATCGGTGTCCTCGCGGTCGCACGGCACTGGCGGACCGCGATGGCCTCAGCGGTTCCGTTCGCACGTTACGGCGAGGCCGCGATGGTTCTGCCATCGCCAGCCGTACTGACGGAGGACTACGTCGCGAACTGCCTGCCGCGTTCCCGCGCGTACGGCCTCGCGATCGTGACCGCCGACCCCAATGCCATGATCGACCTCGACCTCGAGGGCCACAACGAGCGCATGCTGCTCGACGAGGACCCGGTGTCGCGCTGGGTCAACGAGATGGCCTACGACCAGCTGTTGCGCGTCTCCGAGACGGCTCCGGCCGCCGAATGAGCTGTCCGGCGGCTGGGTCCTGATCGGACTAGTCTCGGGATCATGCGAGTCGTCATTGCCGGTGGACACGGTCAGATCGCCCTTCGCCTCGAAAAGCTGCTGAGCGAACGGGGTGATCGGGCCGCCGGGATCGTCCGCAACCCGGACCACGAGCCCGACCTGACCGCGGTCGGCGCCGAGACCGTGGTGCTCGACCTCGAGAAGTCCGATGTGGACGCCGTGGCCGCGGTGCTCGACGGGGCCGACGCGGCGGTGTTCGCCGCCGGCGCCGGTCCGGGCAGCGGCGAGGCGCGCAAGGACACCGTCGACCGTGGCGCTGCGGCGCTTTTCGCGGAGGCCGCCGAGCGCGCGGGCGTCCGCCGGTTCATCCAGGTCGGCTCCATGGGCGCGGACAACGCCGACGCCCCCGGCCTCGACCCGACATTCGCCACCTACCTCCGGGCCAAGAAGGCCGCCGAGGACGACCTGCGCGGCCGTGACCTCGACTGGACCATCCTGCGTCCCGGCGGGCTCACCAACGAATCGGGCACCGGGCTGGTCAAGATCGCCGACCACACCGGCCGGGGCAGCGTGCCGCGAGAGGACGTCGCCGCCACGCTGGTCGGCCTGCTCGACGCACCCGCCACCGCGCGCCGGACGCTGGAGCTGATCTCCGGCGAGGCCTCCGTCGCCGAGGCGATCTCGGCCGTATGACCTGGTCCTCCTAGGATGACCTCGGCATCGGCGGACAACGCGAAACGGGGAAAGTCCTTGCGGGACATCGCGGTTTTCAGTGGTAGCGCCCATCCCGAGCTGGCGGCGGAGATCTGCACCCACCTGGGCGTGCCGCTGTACCCCGTCCAGGTCGACCGGTTCGCCAACGACTGTCTCCAGGTCCAGCTGCAGGCCAACTGCCGGGAGCGGGACGTCTTCCTGATCCAGCCGCTGGTCACGCCGGTGCAGGAGAACCTCGTCGAGCTGATGCTGATGCTCGACGCCGCGCGGGGCGCTTCGGCCGCGCGCACCACCGTCGTCATGCCGCACTACGCGTACGCGCGTTCCGACAAGAAGGACGCGCCGCGGATCTCCATCGGCGGCCGGCTCGTCGCCGACCTGATGGTCACGGCGGGGGCGAACCGCGTGCTGGCGATGACCCTGCACTCGCCGCAGGTCCACGGCTTCTTCAGCGTGCCCGTCGACCACTTGCACGCGCTGAACGAGCTGGCGCGGCACTTCCGCCAGTACGACCTCTCCAACACCACCGTCGTGTCGCCCGACCTGGGCAACGCCAAGGAGGCGGCGCACTTCGCGCGGCTGCTCGGCGTGCAGGTCGCGGCCGGGGCGAAGCAGCGTTACGCCGACGACCGCGTCCAGATCACGTCGGTGATCGGCGAGATCACCGGCCGGGACCTGATCGTGCTCGACGACGAGATCGCGCGGGGCAGCACCGTGCTGGAGCTGCTCGACCGGCTGCGGGAGCTGAAGCCGCGCTCGATCCGCGTCGCCTGCACCCACGGGCTGTTCGCCGACAAGGCGCTGGACCGGATCGGCAGCCAGGAGGACGTGCTCGAGATCGTCTGCACCAACACGGTGCCGGTGCCGGTCGAGGAGCGCACCGACAAGCTGCGGATCCTCTCGATCGCGCCGGCCATGGCCGAGGCGATGCGGCGGATCCACAACGGCGAGTCGGTCAGCTCGCTGTTCGAGCCCGTCTGATCAGCGGCCCAGCACCCGGTCCAGGTAGGTGTTGGTGAAGGTCCCGGTCGGGTCGGTTTCCTTGCGCACGGCCAGGAAATCGTCGAAGCGCGGGTAACGCGTGCGCAGCGCGGCGGCGTCGAGGTCGTGCATCTTGCCCCAGTGCGGGCGGCCGCCGACCTGGGCGACGATCGCCGCGAAGCCGTCGAAGTACTCGCGGTAGGGCATGCCGAGGAACTGGTGGATGGCGATGTAGGCGGAGTCGCGGCCGTTCGCCGTGGAGAGCCAGATGTCGTCGGCGGCGGCGACCCGCACCTCCACCGGGAACATCACGGGATTCTCCAGCCGCGGCACGAGCGCGCGCAGCTCGGCGAGCACGTCGTGCAGTGACTCGCGCGGGATCGCGTACTCGGACTCCACGAACCGCACGCCGCGGTGCGTCACGAAGACGCGGTGCGAGAGGTCGCTGTAATCGCGCGCCGAAAGCACCTGCGCCGCGAACCCGCCGAGCGGCTGCACGAGCTTGGGCACGGCGCGGCCGAGCCGGCAGATGCCGCCGAACGCGATGTTCTCCGTCAGTTCGTAGTCCACGAACTGCTTGAGCCTCGACAACGGCTTGCGCTCGGCGTCCAGCGGCAGCCGGTTGTTGCGCTTGACCAGCGCGTTCTTGCCGTAGGGGAACCAGTAGAACTCGAAGTGGTCGTTCGCCTCGGCGAACTCGTCGAAGCCTTCGAGCACCTGCTCCAGCGGCTCCGGCCGCTCCTGCGCGGATAACACGAACGAGGGTTCACACTGCAGGGTGACGCTGGTGATCACGCCGAGGGCGCCGAGACCGACACGGGCGGCGTTGAAGAGGTCCGGCCGCTCGTCCGCGGAGCAGGTGACGACGGAGCCGTCGGCGAGCACCAGCTGGAGCGCGGTGATCTGCGTCGAGATGCCGCCGAAGCGCGCGCCGGTGCCGTGGGTGCCGGTCGAAATCGCGCCGGCGACGGTCTGCGCGTCGATGTCGCCGAGGTTCGTCATGGCGAGGCCGAGCGCGTCGAGTTCGGCGTTGAGCTGCTTGAGCGTGGTGCCGGCGCGGACCGTGACGCGGTGCGTGGCGAGGTCGGCCTGCTCGATCCCGGTCAGGTGCCGGAGGTCGAGCGCGTCGTGCTCGGCGACGGCGATCGCCGTGAAGGAGTGGCCGCTGCCCCACGGGCGGACGCGGCGGCCGGCGTCGGTGACGCCGCTGACGACGTCGGCGACCTCGGTTGTGCTGCGGGGCTGATGCACCCGCTGCGGAGAGGCCTTCGCCGTGCCGGCCCAGTTGCTCCACGGAGTCATCTGCGCACCTGTTCGTCCGGAGGTGTGTGCCCATACGGTAGTTGCCGAAACAGTAAGTGAATAGTATTCGCGTTTCAAGCCTTATTGTCGTACCGTAAGGAGGGTGACCACCTCTCCCAACGGGTACGACCTCGCGACGAAGGACCTCGATCCGCCGTTCGCGATCGTCGACCTGGACGCGTTCGACGCGAACGCCGATGACCTGCTGCGCCGCGCGGCCGGCAAGCCGATCCGGGTGGTCAGCAAGTCGGTGCGCTGCCGGGCCCTGCTCGACCGGGTGCTCGCGCGCGACGGCTTCGAGGGCCTGATGTGCTACTCGCTGGCCGAGGCCGTGTGGCACGCGGAGCAGGGCACGACGGACGACATCGTCGTCGCGTACCCGACGGCGGACCACGGTGCGCTGCGCCGCCTCGCCGCGAACGACGCGGCCCGCGCGGCGATCACGATCATGGTCGACTCGGCCGCGCACCTGGACCTGGTCGACGCGGCGCTCGGCCACGGGCACCCGGACATCCGCGTGTGCCTGGAGCTGGACGCGTCGTGGCGGCCCCTGCCCGGCGTGCACGTCGGGACCCGGCGCTCGCCGTTGTTCACCGTGAAACAAGCGGTCGCGTTCGCGCGTGAAGTGGTGAAGCGGCCGGGTTTTGTGCTCGCGGGCGTGATGGCGTACGAGGGTCAGATCGCGGGCCTGGGCGACAACGCGGGCAGCAGCCTGAACAACGCGGTGATCGCGTGGATGCATCGCCACTCGGCCGCCGAGCTGGCGCGTCGTCGTGGCGCCGTGGTGCGCGCGGTGCGTGAGGTCGCGGACATCGAGTTCGTCAACGGCGGCGGCACCGGCAGCATCGAGACGACGGGCGCGGAGGACGTCGTCACGGAGATCGCCGCGGGCTCGGGCCTGCTGGCCCCCACGCTGTTCGACGGGTACTCCCGCTTCCACCCGCGCCCCTCGGCGCTGTTCGCGCTGCCGGTGGTCCGCCGCCCCGCGCGCGACGTCGCCACGCTGTTTTCGGGCGGCTACATCGCTTCCGGCCCGACGGGCCCTTCGCGCGTGCCGTCGCCGTACCTGCCGGCCGGCCTGAAGCTGCTGGGCTTCGAGGGCGCCGGCGAGGTCCAGACCCCGGTCTCGGGAGCGGCCGCGCGCACTCTGCGCCTGGGCGACCGGGTGTGGCTACGCCACGCGAAGGCGGGCGAGCTGGCGGAGCGCTTCACGCACTACCACCTGGTGACGGACAACCAGGTCGACCAGACCGTGCCGACCTACCGGGGCGAGCAGCAGAACTTCGGCTGAGGAACATACGGCCGGGATAAGGAAATCTCCTTACGCCGCCAGAAAGACCGATCCGGCTTACTGATCATGACCGCGGACGGCGGTCAGCGCAGTCAGACGGAAAGGAACTTCCCATGTCTTCGGCTCTTCGCAGGATGGCCCTCATCGTCGCCGGCACGGCCGTGATGGTCGGTATCGGCACCGGCTCGGCCTTCGCCGCCACCGGTGGCCACCCCACCGGCGGTCCCACTGGCGGCCACCCCACCGGCCGTCCGCCGGTGGCCTGCTCGATCACCGAGCCGGTTCCCCCGGGCACGCCGGGCGTTCCGGCTCAGCCGATCCAGACCGCTCCGACCAAGCCGGTTCCCCCGGGCACGCCGGGCATTCCGGCTCAGCCGGTCGACTGCTGGATCATCACCACGCCGGTCCTGCCCGGCGCTCCGAGCGGGCCGGCCACGCCGATCGGCCGGCACAAGTAGGAAAACCGGCATGGCTCAGGGGTACCGGGATCATTCCGGTACCCCTGAGCCATGCGTTGTCACTCCCCGAACTTGCTCGCCAGGTAGCCCTTCACCACGTCCTTGGCCTCGGCCACGATCCGCTCGTCGCCCTGGGGGTCGCGGCGGAAGGCGAGTTTCAGGAGGGCGTCCGCGGTCTCGTTGGCGATCGCGATGGCGAACCGCAGCTCTTCGGGCGAGCTGTCGACCTGCACGCTGAGGATTTCCACCAGCGAGTCGACGATCACGGAGTTGTTGTCCCGCTCCTCGTCGAGCAGCTGGAGGTCGATCACGTCACCGAAGTGGACCTTCGAAAACCCGGGGATCTCCCGGTGCATCTGCAGGTAGATGTCCAGCACGGAGTCGACGATGTTCCACCAGTGCTCCGGGCTCAGCTCCTTGAGCCGCTCGTTCACGGCGGCCACGAAACGCTCCAGGTTCCGCTGCGTGAGCGCCTGCACGACTGCCCGTTTGTCGGGGAAGAACTGGTACAGCGAACCGACCGCGACGCTGGCACGCTTCGCGATGAGGGTGGTCGTCAGCGCGTCGTAGCCGAGCTCGTCGATGAGCTCCGCGCTGGCGTCCAGCATCTGCTCCACTCGCTTGGCGCTGCGCTGCTGCACGGGCTTGCGCCGCAGCGGTGTGGGCTCCGCCTGAGTCTCGGACACTGTCGTTCCTCGGTCTTTCTCGCTCTGCTGACGCTCCCCGTTCCGCCAGCGGCGGCGGAACCACTCGTCTGATCTGGGACTTTAGCGCCCTTGCGGGCTTCCCTCTTGACGAGTGACGACCTAACATATGAGAACTTTTCATGTTCACCCGGCCAGGTGGCCGGACGAGAAAGGTGCGTGTGCCGGTGGACTACCCGACCTTCCCGCCCGACTTCCTATGGGGTGTTTCGACCTCGGCGTTCCAGATCGAGGGGGCCACGGCCGAAGGCGGCCGCGGACCGTCCATCTGGGACACCTTCACCGCGACCGACGGCAAGATCGCGCGCGGTGAGGACGCCAAGGTAGCGGCGGACCACTATCACCGCTACTCCGAAGACATCGCGCTGATGGGCGAACTCGGCGTCGGCGCCTACCGGCTGTCCATCGCGTGGCCGCGGATCCAGCCCGAGGGCACCGGGAAGCCGAACGCGGAGGGCCTCGCCTTCTACGACAAGCTCCTCGACGAGGTCTGCGCGGCCGGTGTCGCCCCCGTTGTCACGCTGTACCACTGGGACACCCCACAACCCATCGAGGACGCCGGCGGCTGGCTCGCGCGCGACACGGCCGAGCGCTTCGGCGAGTACGCCGCGATCGTGGGCGAGCGTTTCGCCGATCGCGTGAAGCTGTGGATCCCGCTCAACGAGCCGATGGTCATGTCGATCTACGGCTACGGCATCGGCGAGTACGCGCCCGGCCAGTTCCTGCTGCTCGACGCGTTGCCCACCGCGCACCACCAGAACCTTGCCCACGGCCGCGCCGTGCAGGCACTCCGGGCCGCCGGCGCCACGGGCATCGGCACGGCCAACAACCACTCGCCCGTCTGGACCGTCACCGAAGGCGCCGAAACCGAGGCCGACCGCGAGGCCGCCGTCTGGCTCGACGCGCTGCTGAACCGCACCTTCGCCGACCCCGTGCTGCTCGGCAGTTACCCCGAGCAGGTCCACCCGCACCTGCCCGCGAACTTCGCCGACGACCTGGCCGACATCGCCCAGCCGCTCGACTTCTACGGCGTCAACTACTACGAGCCGCAGGGCGTCGCGGCACCCGGCGAGGGGAATCCCCTTCCCTTCGAACTCCGCCCGGTCGAGGGTTACCCGATGACCACCAACGACTCGCCGATCGTCCCGCAGGGACTGCGCGAGCTGCTGGTGTCCTTCCAGGACCGGTACCAGCAGCAGCTCCCGCCGATCCACATCACGGAGAACGGCTGCAGCTTCGACGACGAGCCCGGTGCGGACGGACTGGTCCACGACGCCGAGCGCATCGAATTCCTGGACAACCACCTGCGCGCCGTCCGCGAGGCGATGGACGCCGGCGTCGACGTCCGCGGGTACTTCGTCTGGTCCCTGCTCGACAACTTCGAGTGGTCCAAGGGGTACGCGCCCCGCTTCGGCCTGGTGCACGTGGACTACGAGACCCAGCGCCGCACCCCGAAGGACTCCTTCGCCTGGTACCGAAAGCTGGTCCGACATGAGTGACACGACCGCCGCCACCGGGGTCCCCGAGGCGCTCGCCGAGCCGGTCGTGCGCGTCCGCCCCGGCTGGATGAGCCTGCTGTTCTTCGCGAACATCGCGCTGTGGCTCGGCGTCTACGCGCCGATCCAGGTCTTGCTGCCGCAGCAGGCGGAGCTGCTCGACGCGGCGAACAAGGAGGCCGTGTTCGGCATCGTGACCGGCATCGGCGCGCTGATGGCGCTGATCGCGAACCCGGCCATCGGGCTGCTGTCCGACCGCACGTGCTCACGCTTCGGCCGGCGCCACCCGTGGACCGTGGCCGGCGCCGTGATCGCCGCGGCCGGGCTGCTCGTGCTCGCGGTGGCGCCGAACATCGCGCTGATGACCGTCGGCTGGTGCCTGGTGCAGGCGGGGCTCAACGGCATGCTCGCGACGCTCATGTCCGGCATCGCCGACCGCGTGCCGGTGGGCCAGCGCGCGCAGGTGGGCGGCCTGGTCGGCATCGCGCAGATGCTCGGCACGGTGCTGGGCGCCGTGGTCGTCGTCGTGATGCTGGACCTCGCCGGGCTGCCGCTCGGGTACTCCGCCTGCGCCGTGATCGTGCTCGGCGGCGCGGCGGTCTTTGTGCTCCGGACGCCGGACGCGCGCCTGCCCGTCGCGTACCGGCCCAGCGGGAACGTCAAAGAGATCATGGCGAACCTCTGGGTCTCGCCGCGCCGTCACCCGGACTTCGCGTGGGCGTGGGCCTGCCACTTCATGATCAACCTCGGCAACGCGTTCGGGACGCTCTACCTGCTGTTCTTCCTCAAGGACGCGGTGCACTACCCGGACCCGGACAGCGGGCTGCTGATCATGATGGGCCTCTACGGCGCCGCGCTGGTGGTCGGCGCCGTGCTCGCCGGGCACTTCTCCGACAAGTCCGGGCGCCGCAAGCCGTACGTGCTGGTGTCCTCGGGCGTGATGGCCGTCGCGGCGCTGCTGCTGGTGGTGTGGCAGACCTGGCCGGTGGCGCTCATCGCGTCGCCGCTGCTCGGCGTCGGGTTCGGCATCTACATGGCGGTGGCGCTGGCGATGCTGACTCAGGTGCTGCCGACCGCGCAGGACCGCGCGAAGGACCTGGGCGTGGTGAACATCGCGAACGCGCTGCCGCAGGTGGTGGCGCCGCTTCTGACCACGCTGATCCTGGAGTGGCTCGGCGGCTATCCGGCTCTGTTCGCGGCGGCGGCCCTCGCGACGCTGCTGGCCGGGGCGCTCGTCACGCGGGTGAGAGCGGTTCAGTAATCACCAATTGGGGAAATGACGGAAGTGGAACCGCGGACCGGTGCCGGTCGGGGGAGGGGAGTGCAACGGCACCGGTCCGCGGAGTCGGGGGTCGCAGCCAGCGGCTTCGCCAGGCTTCGATGATCTTCAACCTAGCGGCGGTTTACGCCGTTCGCTAGAGCCTGCGGAGATAATTTTCGATTAATCGCGCAGAGTTTGGGGTACCGGGGACTGGTTCGTCACGCTCGGGGGGACGGACGAACCAGCCCTCGGTTGGGCGAGAGTGCCGCGGCGGCCGGCTCGATGGGGCAATCGGCCTGGCCACGCGCTCGCCGGTCTTGGGGGTCAGGCCGTGACGGCCCGCGGGTTGACCAGAGCGTGCCTGCCGGTGGTCTCGGCGGGGCTCGGCTGGCCGGCCCGGCGCGTCTGGCCGGGCAGGGGGCTGGTGCGACGGGCGGCCCGCCGGTCGTCTGCGGACATCGCGGCCTGCTGCGGGGCGAGGCCGCCGGCCACCAGGTGCTCGTGGGCGACCTGCCAGACCGAGCACGGCGCCTTGCAGCGGTGCCAGCGGGTGGAGCAGGTCGGGCAGTCGCCGCGCTCGTCCGGATCGTGCGCCTGCAGCATCGAGCGCCAGGCTTCGGTCAGGCGGGGGAGTTCGGAGCGGGCCACCGAGACGAGCGACTGGGCGTCGGCGCGGGTGGCCAGGTCGGACAGCATGTCGAGGCGTTCCCAGACCGCATTGCGGAGGACCTGCCCGAGTACCTGATCCATGGAGAGCTCACCGTTACCTTTCCGCCATTTTGGCGGCTTCGTTGAGTGCGGCCCTGAGCTGGCCGAGCTGACCGGACGTGAGCCGGGCCGTCTCGCCGGGGGGCGAGACGACGACGACCTGGTTGTCCTCGACGAACACCGTCACCGCGCGCTCGCGGCTGATGAGGTCGCCGCACTGCACGCGCCACACCAGCTGTCCGCCCTCGTAGTGACGGACGCCCACGGTGCGGGGGTCGGCCGCGGCGGACGGGGTGACCGGACGGGTCACCGTGGCGACTCCCTGGCCTCCCGCGGGGCCGGGCCGCACGGGGCGCATCGCGGTCCCGGCATGTCCTCCTGCGAGCGAGTCCACGAACTCCACTGGCCCTCCACCGCTCTCTCGTCCGTGTGCACCTTGCGGGATGCACATCCACGTCGTCGCTGTAGCTCGGTTTCCGTAGCTCTCCGTGATCGCGGCCGGTATCCGGTCGGTCACGGAGATCTGACAACTACAGTGAGGTGAAAGCGAGTGCGATAGAAGGTCGAAACCGCGTCATAGCGGTGACCGGGCGGGGTTCCACGGTAAGCGGTCAGCGGACTTCGGCCCTGCCGATCAGACCCTCTGACCGCTCGTTTCCCATGGTTCTCACGGTGTGCTTAGGCTGTTTTCGACGCCCGACGGATGGTGAGGGGTCGCAATGGACGCCAGTACTGGCGGCAACGGATCCGGTGCCGGCAACCCGGTGCCCCCGGATGCCTGGGAGCAGGCCGATATGCGCGCAGCGCTGGCCGCCCGGGAGGTCAGCGCCGTGTACCGGCTGTTGCGCAAGCACGGTGTTTCGCAGCGGCAGATCGCCGCGATGACCGGCCAATCGCAGTCCGAGGTGTCGGAGATCCTCAAGGGTCGGCAGGTCATGGCCTACGACGTGCTCACGAGAATCGCCGACGGCCTGGGTGTCCCCCGTGGATACATGGGTCTCGCGTACGACGAGACCACGGCGATACGGGTCGTCGGTTCGTCCGGCGGCCGGCAGGCTGAGGAGGACGAGTCCGTGAAGCGACGGAGGTTCCTCGCGCACGCCGCCCAGGTCACGATGGGTGCGGCGGTGTTCGGTCCGGAATCAGGGACGTGGTCGTCGGGCCCGGCGCGGACGCCGGCTCCCGGGCGCATCGGCATGACCGACGTGCGCCAGGTGGAGGCGGCGACCAGAGCGTTGCGCGCCCTCGATTACCAGTACGGCGGCGGTTTCTGCCGTGACGCCGTGGTGGCGCAGCTGTCCTGGGGACAGCAGATGCTGGAGTCGAATTCGACCGAGCTGGTGAAGTCCCGCCTGTTCGTCGCGCTCGCCGACCTGCACAGCCTGGCCGGCTGGACCTCGTTCGACACCGGGCTGATGGACTCCGCCCGCGGGCACTTCGCGAACGCGCTCGACCTGGCCAAACAGGGCGACAGCCACCCGCTGGTGGCCAACGTGCTGTACCGGATGGGCCGCGTCTACCTGCACCAGGACGCGGCGAACGACGCGCTGAAGCTGTTCCAGCTCGGCCAGATCGCGGCGCAGGAGTCGGGTTCGGAGCTGGCCGTCGCCGTGCTCTGTGCCAACGAGGCCTGGGCCTACGCGATGATGGGCAACGAGGATCAGGCGATGAAGCTGCTCGGCCGGAGCAAGGACGAGTTCGCCCGCGCCGACACCGTGAACGCCGAGTCCTGGGTCAAGTTCTTCAACGAGACCGACGTCTACGCGATGACCGGCACCGTGCACACCGTGCTGGCGCAGAAGAACGTCGAGCACACGAAGTACGCGATCCCGGCACTGACCAGGGCCGTCGAGTCCTACACCGACGACATGGCCCGCAGCAAGGCGTTCATGCTGAGCGCGCTCGCCACGAACCACCTGCTGGACGGCGACATCGACCACGGCGTCAAGGTCGGCGGCAAGGCCATCGACTGCGCGGAGAGCATCAAGTCGGAGCGGGTCAAGGACCGGATGCGCCCGCTGCAGGCGGAGGCCGAGCGGCGACGCAACAACGTCGACGCCCGTGACCTGGCCGACCGGCTCAAGATCTTCTACGCCGCCTGAGGCCGACGAGTCCCACCGAGCCCTTTGTGGACGGCCGGTTCACCTCAGCCAAGCTGCGCGAAGTGCTGGCCGAAACGTGTGCCCTGCTCGGGCTCGACCCGGCTGGCGCGCGGCTGCTGCGGTTCACCAACAACGCGGTGTACGCGCTGGTCACGGCCCCGGTGGTGGTCCGGATCGTCGGCTCGACGCGGCTGCGGCACCGGGTGCACACGGTCGTCCGCGTCGCCGAGCACTTCGCCCGCCACGGCATCCCCGCGATCCGGCTGCTGGACGACGTCGATCAGCCGCTGCACGTCGGCGAACACCTGGTCACGGTGTGGCGGGAGGTGCCGTCGGTGGGGCGGCCGGCCTCGCCCGCGGACCTCGCCGACCTGCTGCGCCGGGTCCACGCGCTGCCGCCGCCCGAAGGCCTCGCCGAGTGGGCGCCGTTCGACGCGGTGCGGGCGCGGGTGTCCGACGCGGAGGAGCTGTCCGACGGCGACCGGCGGTTCCTGCTGGAGCGCTGCGCCGAGGTCGAGGCGGCCCTTGACGACCTGGACTTCCCGCTGGACAGCGGCTTCGTCCACGGTGACGCGTACCCCGGCAACGTCATCCCCGGCCCGGACGGCCCGGTGCTGTGCGACTTCGACTCCTCGTGCGTCGGCCCGCCCGAGTGGGACCTGACGCCGCTGGCCGTCGGCCGCGAGCGGTTCGGGGACCCGCCGAGCGGTTACCAGGAGTTCTCCCGGGCCTACGGCTTCGACGTGACGGCCTGGCCGGGGTTCTCCGTACTGCGCGCCGTGCGGGAGCTGAAACTGACCACCAGCGTGCTGCCGATCCTGCGCAGTCACCCGCAGGTCGCCGCGGAGCTGCACCGGCGCCTGGACGACCTCCGCCACGGCCGGACGGACGTCCGGTGGTCCCGCTACCGCTGAGCGGTACCGGGGCTCGACCTGGGCGTCGGCCGTGCCCCGATGATCGGGATCGAGTGACCTGAGACACATGCCTGGGATTTTGCACGTGCATTCGCCGCCTGCAGTTGACCGCTTGTCGCATGCCTGGTGACCGCTGACCAGGTGCGTCTCCGAGTAGAAAATTCGGCCCAACGGGTCGCCTCGGATGGATTACTGCTAATCCCACAGTGCAAATTGCAGCTACACGACGTCACTACCAGCCGTTTTGTCACCCGGCGACGACCGGCGAATCACTTGAAGGAATTCAGGAGACGGTGACGGGGGCCCGCGTCAGTACCACCGCGAAGCCGAACGCCAGGCCCATCACCGTCACCTCGAGCGTCGCCCAGGAAGCGATCGCCGTGCGGTTGTGGCGCAGGATCTGCGGCATCAGCCGCCAGCGCAGGTGCGCGCCGAGCAGCGCGATCACGCCCGTGCACAGCAGCTTGAGCAGCATCAGCTGGCCGTACGGCGTGGTGAAGACGCCGGCCCAGAAGCCGATGGTGGGGTTCGCGAGGATCTCGACGATGCCGTTGAACAGGCCGGTGACGGCCGAGATGACCAGGCAGAGCGTGGCCAGCTTCGAGAACCGGGGGAGCGCGTACGCGAGGAGCGTGCGGTTCGAAGCGAGCAGCACGGTCATCGCGGCGAGGCCGCCGCACCAGGCGACCGCGCTCATCACGTGCAGCTCCATCGAGATCATCGTGTAGTCGTGGTAGCTCCAGTTCGACGCGTGGCCGGTCACGGGCAGCGGCAGCAGCGCGAACATGCCGACGCCGACGCGCACCTCGGCCGGCACCTTTTCGCCGTGGCGCAGCGCGACGAAACCGAGCACGGCGTGCAGCAGCGCCAGCACCGCGACGATCACCAGCGCCTTCCCGGCGCCGACCTCGGCGATGTACGTGCCGATGTCGGCCGCCGTCAGCGTCGGCGAGCCGGGCTTGTACTCGGCGGTCTGGAGGATGAGCGCCACCACCGCGCTGGCCGACCAGACCAGCGCGGCGGCGACGGCGGCGGGACGCGCCCGCCGCATCACCGGTTCGGTGAGGTTCGGCCGGTCGTAGCCGACCAGCACGGACAGCAGCGCCAGCCCGATCGTGGCGACCGCCGCCAGGTCCAGCAGCACCCGCACGATCGGGATGGCGGTCGAGACCACCGCGCTGGGCTCCACCACACCCGGGATGGGCGCGGAAGCCGTCAGCGCGACGCCGATCAGGGCGCCCAGCAGCCCCGCCGTGACCACGCAGAGCAGCGTGATCCAGCGGACGTTCGTGGTGGTCTCAGCCTGTGTCACTGCTTCGTCTTCTCCTGACCCGGCTCCCGCCCGCCCGTGCGGAGCGCGACGGTGAGGCCGATCGCGAGCAGGACCACCGCGCCGGCGATCCAGACCCAGATCGGGATTCCCGTCGATGAGGAGGCCGTCGACGAGGACGAGCCGGCGGCCGCGGGCGCGCCGGCGGCCTTCGCCGCGTCGACGCTCGCCGGGGTGCCGGTGCCCGCGGCGGTGAGCGTGAACGGGATCTCGCCCGAGACCGGGTGCCCGTCGGCCGACAGGATCCGGTAGCCGACGGTGTACTTGCCCGCCGGGCCGAGCGGCCGCAGCGGAGCGCTGATCACGTTGTTCTGCACGGTCACCGGACCCTCGGCCCACTGGCCGCCGCTGGGACCGGTCACCGCGATCTGGTTGACGTCGGCGTTCTGCACGTACTGGTCGAAGGTCAGCGTGATCTTCGACGGCCCGGTGGCGACGGACGCGCCGTTCGCCGGGTCCGAGCTGATCAGCACGTTGTGCGCCAGCGCCGGGGTGGCCGTGCCCAGCAGGGCCACCCCGGTGATCGCCAGCGCGAGGAGCGCTTTCCGCATTACTCGTTTCCCTCGGTCTTTCCGGGCGCCGCGGCGGCGGGCCGGCGCGAGCGCAGGACCGCGCCCGCCCCGACACCGAGCCCGAGCGCCCCGACGATGAGTCCGGCGCCGCCGAGCCAGCGGGCCGTGGTGTCCGAAGTGGACGGTGCCGCTTCGGCGTCATTGGTGGTGGCCGTCATGGCGGCGTGGTCACCTTCGCCGCTCGCCGCGGCGAGCTTGACGACCGGTGCCGGGTGTTCGGGCTCCTCGCCGTTCGCGGGCGTCGGCTGGTTCCACTGGACCACCTTGCCGTCTTCGTAGGTCTGGATGGCGGGGAACTCGAGCTGGTCGACGTTCGACGGCAGCGGCCCGGCGCTGATCTCGAACTCCTGGAACTCGGCGGAGCCCGCGGCGATCTTGCTGCCGGGCTGCGCGGTCCAGACCACCTTGGTGACGGCCTTGGTGATCTTCGTGCCGGACGCCGTGGTCACCGGCTGCGCCAGCGGCGACGAGGTGACCTCCGCGGTCCAGCCGGGGATCGGCTTGGTGCGCAGGCTGCCGATGCCGTACTCCGGCTTGAGGTCGACCTCGACCTTGATGGTGCCGGCGTTGGCCTCTTCGTTGGGGACGCGGAAGAAGATCGCGCCGTAACCGCCCTTGGTGGGCTGCGCGCCGTAGACGTTCGCGGTGACGTGGGCCGACGCGATGCCCGCGCCGAGCAGGCCGGCGGCGCCGACGGTGGCGGCGAGCACTCCGGCGCGCTTGAAGACGTGGTGACGGGACACAACTGCTCCTGAACAGGATCATCCGGCGGACAACGGGGGTCCGCCGTGAAAAGGGTTGGGGGATCTGGGGTTCAGGAGAAGACGGGCGGGCCGCGACGGCCGTGGACACGCCTCAGCTCGAGGCGCGGCAACGCGACGGCCCGGGCGGGCCGCGGCGGAAGCGGGGCCGGCGCCGCGGCGGGCACCGGGAGCGCCCGCGCGAGCAGCGGCAGGAACGCGCGCACGACGTGCAGCACGGTGAGCAGCATCCGGTCGGCCCGCGCCAGCAGCAGTGCGGTGAGCAGGGTGGCGACGGCGTGGGACGCGGTCATCGCCCAGCCGCCCGACCAGCCGGTGGCCGGCGGCATTTCGTGGGCGGCGAGGACGGTGAGCACGAGGTGCATCACCAGCTGCCCGGCGCCGAGGACCACGACGGTGGCGACCGGGCCGCGGGCCTTGCCGGCGACCGCGGTGGCCGTCCAGCCGAGCAGGCCGGTCAGCAGCAGGGTCAGCGCGGCGTCCGGGACGCCGCCGTCGGCGACCGCGTGCGCGGTCACGGCGAGTGTGCCGGAGCTGACCGCGAGCAGCCCACCACGGACAGCGGCGAGCGCGCCGCGGGGCCGGGTCGGTGAGCTCACCGGGGCAGCTTATCGACACGACACCTGGTGATCGAGCGCTCTCGCCAGGTGAGCAGTGGCCGGGCCAAACTGTGACCGTGAGTGCGCGAATGCCTTCGCAGGATTACGAATTTCGGTGAGATGGCCGGTCATCTCAAATCGTTGCCCTTTTCGAACGAAAAGACCTTCACGATCCGGAGAAACCCGTGGAAAACGGTGGTGGCGGGTGTCGAAAACCGGCCCCACGAACGCGTGGAAACCGATTTCGATCAGGTAAAACACCCCGGCCAGGGCTGTTGCGCCGGTTGCCGATCGTCTCGGGATGCGGAACGGTGGTCGGACCAACAGCACAAGGGAGGTTTCAACCGCATTCGTTTCGGGTAGTCACCCAGCCGGTTGATGAGCTACTCCGAACGGGTGATTTCGGGGGTCCTCACATGCGGCAGGAGAACGAATACGGATGAACCTCTTCGAGTACATCTCGGACCGGGCGAGCAAGCTGTGGCTGGAGGCCTACCTCCACACCAGCATGGTGGTGCAGTGCACGATTCTCGCCGCGATCCTCGGCGTGCTGATCGGCATCGCCGTGTACCGCAGCCCGATCGGCGCGGCGCTGGCCACGGCGCTGGCCAGCACGATCCTCACGGTCCCTTCTTTCGCCCTCCTGGGGCTGCTGATCCCGCTCTCCGGGCTCGGCTCCACCACCGCGGTCATCGCGCTGGTGCTCTACGGCCTGCTGCCGATCGTGCGGAACACGATCGTCGGGCTCGACGGCGTCGACCCCGCGATCACCGATGCCGCCCGCGGCATCGGCATGGGCCGGATCAGCGTGCTGACGCGCGTCGAGCTGCGGCTCGCCTGGCCCGCGATCCTCACCGGCATGCGGGTTTCCACCCAGATGCTGATGGGCATCGCGGTGATCGCCGCGTACGCGAAGGGCCCCGGCCTCGGTGCCGAGGTCTTCTCCGGGCTGACCAACGCGGGCAGCGCGAACTCTCTGAACCAGGCCCTCACCGGCACCGTCGGCGTTGTGATCCTCGCGCTCATCCTCGACGGCATCTATGTCCTGATCAAGCGATTCACCATCTCGAGGGGTGTCCGTGGCTGAGCACGATGAGGTTTCCGGCGTCGAGATCGAACTCGAACACGTCACCAAGAGGTACCCCGGCACCCGCGAGGCGGCCGTTGATGACTTCTCGATGGTCGTGCCCGCGGGCAAGATCGTGGTCTTCGTCGGCCCGTCCGGCTGTGGCAAGACCACCACGATGCGGATGATCAACCGGCTGATCGAGCCGACGTCCGGGCGCATCACCATCGGCGGTGACGACGCGCTGAAGCTCGACGTCGACACGCTGCGCCGCCGGATCGGCTACGCGATCCAGCAGGCCGGGCTGTTCCCGCACTTCACCGTCGCGCAGAACATCGGCGTGGTGCCGGGTCTGCTGGGCTGGGACAAGAAGAAGGTCACCAGCCGGGTCGAGGAGATGATGGACCTGGTCGGGCTCGACCCGGCCGACTTCCGCGACCGCTTCCCGCGCCAGCTCTCCGGCGGGCAGCAGCAGCGGGTCGGGGTCGCCCGCGCGCTCGCGGCGGACCCGCCGGTGCTGCTGATGGACGAGCCGTTCGGCGCCGTCGACCCGATCACCCGCGGCAACCTGCAGGACGAGCTGCTGCGCCTGCAGACCGAGCTGAAGAAGACGATCGTGTTCGTCACGCACGACTTCGACGAGGCCGTGAAGCTCGGCGACAAGATCGCGGTGCTCGGCAACCAGTCGACGATCCTGCAGTACGACACCCCGGACGCGATCCTGGCCAACCCGGCCGACGACACCGTGGCCGGCTTCGTCGGCGCGGGCGCCTCGCTCAAGCAGCTGACGCTGCTGCGGGTCCGCGACGTCGAGCTGAAGCAGGACGCGCTGACGGCGGGCCTCGACGAGTCGCCGGCGGAAGTCGCGAAGCAGCTCGACGCGCAGCGCAGGCACTTCGTGCTGGTCCTCGACGCGCGCCGTCGTCCGACCCGCTGGGTGCACCGCCGCCAGCTGGCGGCGGCCACCTCGCTGGCCACCGCGGGCAAGCCGCTGCGCGACATCGTCAGCCTGCAGTCCACGCTCCAGGACGCGCTCGAGGCGATGCTCGCCGAAGGCGGCTCGGTGCCGGTCACCGGCGCGCGGGGCGAGTTCGCCGGCACGATCGAGCTGGACACCGTCATCTCGACGATCCAGCAGCTGCGCGAGGAGCACGCCGACGACCACACCGAGGAGGCTTCGGTATGACGGCAGTCGTCGACACGGGCTTCAGCACCGAATCCGGCTCGCGCCGCGCTGAGCGGATCCGGTTGCTCGCCCAGCCGATCGCCGTCCTCGTGATCGTCGCGGTGACGCTGATCTGGGTGTTCGCGAGCGGGCTCACCGCCACCGAGAAGGAGACGCTGAACGCGTCTTCGCTGTTCACCGCGCTGGGCGACCACCTGCTGATGACGATCGTCGTCACGGCGATCGTGGTGCTGGTGGCGGTGCCGCTCGGGGTCATGGTGACGCGGCCGTGGGCGAAGTGGCTGGCGCCGTTCTTCCTGGCCATCGCGAACATCGGCCAGGCCGCGCCCGCGCTGGGTGTGCTGGTGCTGTGGTTCATCTTCACCGGCGCGGTCGGCGGGCTGTGGGTCGCGGCGCTGCCGCTGGCCTTCTACTCGCTGCTGCCGGTGCTGCGGAACACGATGGTGGGCCTGCAGCAGGTGGACCCGTCGCTGGTCGACGCCGGCCGCGGCATCGGCATGTCGGCCTCGAAGGTGCTGTGGCGCGTCGAGTTCCCGCTGGCGATCCCGCTGATCCTGGCCGGCCTGCGCACCGCGCTCGTGCTGGCGGTGGGCACCGCGACGTTCGGCATGTTCGTCAACGCCGGCGGCTTCGGCCTGCTGATCGACACCGGCTACAAGCTGAACCTCACCAAGGTGCTGATCACCGGTTCGGTGCTGGCCGTCGCGCTGGCGCTGCTGGTCGACTGGCTGGGCGCGGTGGCGGAACAGTACTTCGGACCGAAGGGACTCCGCTGATGCACGTCCTCAAGAAGGCGGGCGCGCTGGCCGGGGCCGCCTTGCTCGCCGGGACGCTCTCGGCGTGCGGCCTCGACATCAACACGTCGGTGCCTTACACGATCGAGCCCGGTTCGATCCAGCCCATCCCGGCGCTGGCCGGCCAGCGGGTGGTGGTGGGGTCGAAGGACTTCACCGAGAACATCATCCTCGGCTACATGGCGGAGATGGCGCTCAGCGCGGCCGGCGCGGACATCGTCGACCTGACCGACATCAAGGGGTCGAACTCGTCGCGGCAGGCGCTGCTCAACGGGCAGACCGACGTGACGTGGGAGTACACCGGCACCGGCTGGATCAACTACCAGGGCAACGAGCTGCCGGTGCCCGGCGGGGAGAAGGCGCAGTACGAGGCGACCGCGAAGGCGGACGCGGAGAAGAACGGCGTCACCTGGCTGAACTACTCGCCGCTGAACGACCAGTACGCCTTCGCCACCACTGCGGCGTACGCCGCGAAGAACAACCTGAAGACCACCAGCGACCTGGCGAACTTCCTGAAGCAGAAGCCGGACCAGGCCCGGTTCTGCCTGGAGACGGAGTTCACCAGCCGCCAGGACGGCTTCCCGGCCGCGGTCAAGGCATACGGCTTCCAGAACCCGAAGATCGAGAACTTCGGCATCGGCACCATCTACTCGGCCGTGTCCAACGGGACCTGCCCGGTCGGCGAGGTGTTCACCACCGACGGCCGGATCTCCGGGCTCAACCTGAAGGTGCTGGAGGACGACAAGAAGGCGTTCCCGCAGTACAACGCCGCCGTGACGATGCGGACCGACTTCCTCAACGCGCACCCGGAGATCCGGGGCCCGCTGGAGAAGGTGACCGCGGCGATCGACAACGTGCAGATGGTCGAGCTGTGCAAGCAGGTGGACGTGGACGGCAAGGACGCCGGCACGGTCGCGCACGACTGGATGCTCAAGAAGGGCTTCATCAAGTAGCCGCGCCCGCCTCCCGGCGCCCGGCCGGCCCGATTACTGAGCAATGCTAAGTTGTTGGGGAGATCAAATCCGGGACGCTGGGAGGCGCGAGCGTGACCAAGCTGGAGATCATCGTGGCGAGCACTCGCCCGGGGCGGGTGGGCCTGCCCGTGGCGAAGTGGTTCGAGGGCGAGGCGAAGACCCACGGTGGTTTCGACGAGGTCGAGATCGTCGACCTGGCCGAGGTGAACCTGCCGTTCTTCAACGAGGCCAAGCACCCGCGCCTGCGTGAGTACGAGCACCAGCACACCAAGGACTGGAGCGCGAAGGTCGCCGAGGCGGACGCGTTCGCGTTCGTGATGCCGGAGTACAACCACGGCTTCAACGCCGAGCTGAAGAACGCGCTCGACTACCTGCACCACGAGTGGCTGTACAAGGCCGCCGGGCTGGTCAGCTACGGCGGCGTCGCGGCGGGCACGCGGGCCACTCAGATGATCAAGCCGGTGCTCGCCGTGCTGCGGATGACCACCGTCGCCGAGGCCGTGTCGATCCCGTTCGTGCAGCAGTTCCTCGAAGACGGCGTGATCGTGCCGAACGACGTGATGACCACGGCGGTGAAGGCGATGCTGGACGAGCTGGTGCGGGTGGCGGAGACGCTGAAGCCGCTGCGCAAGGACTCCTGAGACAGTGCGCCCCAATGTGGCGTTCGGTGCGTCCAACGCACCGAACGCCACATTGGGTGCGTTGAGCGCAACCAACGCCACATTGGGGCGCTTCGACGGTCCGGCCCTCGCGCGTCAGACGCCGAGCCGGTGCAGCAGCTGTTCCTCCAGCCGGTCCAGCTCGCCGGCGACCGCGTGGTGCGCCGCCTTGCGCCGGGCCGCGGGCATGCGCTCGGCCGCCCGGACCGTGGCGGACAGCTGTTCCAGCGTGCCCTGGGTCTCGTCGGCGAACTTCGTGTCCGCGGCCGAGGACTTCGACGACTTCCGCAGCTCGGCCAGCCCCTGCACGAGCCCGGCGATCCGGGCGTGCAGCGCGGCCCCCCGGCCGGTGTACTCGCCGAGCTGGTCGACGGCGACGCCGAGCTTGCGCGCCTGGTACCGGTCGTACAGCTCCCGGGCCGCGCCCGCCGCGCGAACGGCATACGGCGCCACCACCGGCAGCACCGCCGGGCCCAGCACCTTGGCCACCGCGATCGCGTTCTTCGCCTTCTTCGGGGTGACTCGAGCTTCACCCGCGTCCTGCTTGGCCTTGCGCGCCATGGCCCACCTCCTGCGACTCGTCGGGCTTGAACTTACTGGTCCCCGTGGTGGCGGGCATGTCGGCTCGCAGGAGTGCGGGCAGGTCGGCTCGGGACAGCGGAACTAGAGTGATCAGTATGGGTAACGAGGTGCTGCTCGACGCGGGCGCCGTCAGCCGGTGCCGGCGCCGCGTGCACCTGGAGCACGACCCGGCCATGCGGGAGGTCCCGCTGCCGCCGCCGGATCCGACCGCGCAGCAGCGGATCGACGACGCCACGGCGCACCGCGAGGAGATCCTGCGCCGGCTCGTCGAGGCCACCGGGCCGGACGCGACGTGGGCCCGTATCGCGCGGGACCGGCCGGCCGCCGAGCGGGTGCGGCTCACCGAGCAGGCGTTCGCCGACGGCGTCCAGTACATCTGGGGCGGGCTGCTGCCCGCCGACTCGATCGAGCACCGGCGCGGTGGCGTCGACCTGCTCGTGCGCGCCGGCACCGGGTACGTGCCGGTGCTGGTGGTGCGGCACCGGATCACCGACCGCGGCTCCGGCGCGCCGACCACCGTGATGACCGACCTCGACCCGGCGCACCGCGGGCCGGACGACGCGCGCAAGGTCCGCTCGCAGCCGCGTGACCAGCTGCGGCTCGCGCACCTGCGCCGGATGCTGCAGACCCACGGCCGCGCCGAGGCCGGCCGCGCGATGGGCGGCGTGATCGGGCTCGACGCCGACGTTGTCGTCTGGCACGACCTCACCGCGGGCACCTGGCCGGGCGGGCGCAGCGCGATGAACGAGTACGACGCCCGGTTCGCCGACCGCCTCGCCGTCGCCACCGCGGCCGCGACCGGCGACGAGCCGCTGGCCATGCCGTCGCGCGTGCTGGAGTGCCGGCGCTGCCCGTACTGGCCGACGTGCGAGGTGCTGCTCACCGAGACCCGCGACGTCAGCCTCGTCGTCCGCGGCGAGGACGCCACCGAGCTGCGCAAGGCCGGCGTGTCCACTGTGGACAACCTGGCCGCGCTGGACCCGGTCGACGACGCGCCGCCGATGAACTGGACCGGCGGCACCTTCGCCGACGCCATCATGCTGGCGCGCGCTTGGCTCGCCGACCTCACCATGGTCCGCCGCACGCCCGAGGTCGAAGTGGCGCGCGCGGACGTCGAGGTCGACGTCGACATGGAGAGCTTCGGCGACGCGGGCGCGTACCTGTGGGGCACGCTGCTGTCCGGCGCCGACATCGGGCTGCCGCGCGGCTACCGCGCCTTCGCGACCTGGGACCCGCTGCCGACGACGGACGAGGCGCGCTCGTTCGCGGAGTTCTGGGCGTGGTTCACCGACGTCCGCGAGCGCACGCTGGCGGCCGGGCTGACCTTCCGCGCGTACTGCTACAACGCGCTGGCGGAGAACCGCTGGCTGTTCGGCTCGGTGGAGCGCTTCGGGGATCACCCCGGCGTCCCGTCGCGCAAGGCGGTTCAGTCCTTTGTGGATTCTGACGAGTGGGTGGACCTGTTCCGCAGCGTCACCGACCAGTTCCTGTGCTCGCGCGGTAAGGGCCTCAAGGTGGTCGCGCCCGTCGCGGGCTTCACCTGGCGCGACCCGGAGGCCGGCGGTGAGGCGTCGATGCGCTGGTACCGCGACGCCGTCGGCATGGACGGCGAGCTGCCCGACGACGCCCAGCGCGAGCGGCTGCTGCGCTACAACGAGGACGACGTCCTGGCCACGAAGGCGCTGCGCGAGTGGATGTCGGACCGCGCGCAGGCTGAAGTGCCGTACATGCTCGACCTGTAGGCCTCGTTTGCGTATACTCGTGGACGAGTACTCGTCTACGAGGAATGGTGCTGGTGAAACGACGCAAGGTCGGCAACATGCTGGGCCTCGCCGTGTTGTCCGCCCTGCTCGAGCGGCCGATGCACCCGTACGAAATGGCCACCGTGCTGCGGGAACGCGGCAAGGACGGCGATATGAAGATCAAGTGGGGCTCGCTCTACACGGTGGTCGGCAACCTGGAGAAGCACGGTTTCGTCGAGGCCGTGGAGAGCGTGCGCGAAGGTGCGCGGCCCGAGCGCACGATCTACCGGCTCACCGACGCCGGCCGGGCCGAGCTGGAGGACTGGGTCCGCGAGCTGCTGGGCGAGCCCGACTTCGAGCCGCCGAAGTTCCGGGCCGGGCTGTCGCTGTTGCCCGCGCTCGGGCCGGACACGGTGGCGGAGCTGCTGGGCACCCGGCTGGGCGCGCTGGAGGAGCGGCTGCTCACCCGCGCCGAGGCGCTCGACGGCTACCGCGCCGAGGTGCCCCGGCTGATGCTGGTGGAGGCCGAGTACGAGCTGGCCCTGCTGCGCGCGGAGGCGGACTGGGTCCGCGCGCTGCTGCACGACCTGACCACCGGCGCGATGCCGGGGATCGACGCGTGGCGGCACTTCCGGGAGACGGGGCAGCTGCCGGAAGACTTGGGCGCCTTCGCTGAAGGGGGCCGGGAGTGAATCTGGCTGCTTGTGCCGAAGGGGACCGGGAGTAGCTGGAAGGCTCGGCCGACTTCATCGAGGGGCCGGGAGTAGCCAGAAGACCTGGCCACCTTCTCTGAAGGGGCGGGAGTAGCCGGAAAGCCCGGCCGCCTTCGTCGAGGGGCCCGGAGTAGCTGGAAGGTCTGTCCGCCCTCGCAGGGTGGGCCAGGCGTAGCCGGAAGGCCCGGCCGCCCTCGCAGAGAGGCGGCGAGCTGCTGGAAGACCGCCCCCTTCGCTGAAGGAGGCGCGAGTAGCCAGAAGACCTGTCCGCCTCAGCCGAAGGGGCCAGGCGTAGCCGGAACACCTGCCCGCCTTCGCAGAGCGGCCAAGGCGTAGCCGGAAGACCTGTCCGCCTTCACCGAAGGAGGCGGGGAGTAAAGGCCGGCCCCGGCGGCGATGCTGGCACATCGTCACCGGGACCGGGAAACCCTCGAACCGTTCCGCGCGAGCGAACCCGGCCCTGGGGCTGCACACACAGGATACGGGGGGCACCTCGCGGGGACCGGTTCGCACCGATCACCGAAACGGGGAGTCACCCATGGGGAACACCGGAGTCAGACACCACCGCACCAAACTGCTGCCGGAGATGGAAGGGCCGGTCGCGCGGGCGTACGCGCGCGGCCGCAACACTGCTCCGCAGCTCGCGTTCTGCCGCCGCGTGGCTGGCGAGATCACCACCGGCCTGCCCGACGGCGCCGCCGTGCTCGAAGTGGCGCCGGGGCCGGGCTACTTCGCCGTGGAGATGGCGCGGCTGGGCTTCGCCGTCACGGGGCTCGACGTGAGCCGCACGTTTGTCGGGCTGGCGCGGGAGTACGCGCGGGCCGAGGGGGTGGCCGTCGAGTTCCGTCAGGGTGACGTGGCCGCGATGCCCTTCGCTGACGGCTCGTTCGACTTCCTGATCTGCCAGGCCGCGTTCAAGAACTTCGCGCGGCCCGTGGCGGCGCTCGACGAGATGCACCGCGTGCTGCGTCCCGGCGGCGTCGCGGTGGTGCAGGACATGAGCAAGGAGGCGACGCACGCCCAGATCGAGGCCGAGGTCGCGGCCATGGCGCTGGGCAAGGTGGCCGCGTTCACCACCCGGCAAACGCTCGGCGGGCTGCGGCGGCGGGCCTACACGCCCGCACAGTTCACGGCGACGGTGGCCGAAAGCGCCTTCCGGACGTGCACCGTGATCACCGAGGGCATGGGCCTCGAGGTCCGGCTGACCCGGGCGGCCTGACCCCGCGAGGGGATCGCGACACACGCGGTCCCCTCGCGGGCGGGTCAGCGCGGGGCCATGCGCAGCGAGCCGTCCATGCGGACGACCTCGCCGTTGAGGTAGTCGTGGTCGATCAGCGAGAGGGCGAGCTGGGCGTACTCGTCCGGGCGGGCGAGGCGCTTCGGGAAGGGCACGCCCGCGGACAGCGTCGCGCGGAACTCGTCGCTCACCGTCGCCAGCATGGGGGTGTCGACGATGCCCGGCGCGATCGTCAGCACCCGGATGCCGGACGTCGACAGGTCGCGCGCCGCCGGGAGGGTCAGGCCGACCACCCCGCCCTTGGACGAGGAGTACGCGACCTGGCCGATCTGGCCGTCGAAGGCCGCGATGGAGGCGGTGTTGATGATGACGCCGCGCGCGTCGTCGGCCAGCGGCTCGGTCGCGGCGACGGCCTCGGCGGCGATGGTCAGCACGTTGAACGTGCCGATCAGGTTGATCTGGATGACCTTCGCGTACAGCGCCAGGTCGTGGCGGCCCTTCTTCGACAGGATCCGCGCGGACGGCCCGATCCCGGCGCAGTTGACCACGATCCGCAGCGGCACGCCCGAGCCCGCCGCGGTGTCCACCGCGGCCTGGACCTGCTCGGGGTCGGTCACGTCGGCCTCGACGTAGGTGACGCCCTCGACCGGCTCGGCCTTCTCGATCGAGCCCGCGAGGTCCAGCGCGAACACCCGCGCGCCCTTCGCGGCGAGGGCCTTGGCGGTCGCGCCGCCCAGGCCGGAGGCACCGCCCGTGACGAGCGCTGCGGTGTCGGTGATCTGCATCTTCTGCCCTTCTCCTGACTCACGGGCGCGGCCGGCGCACCGTCCGGCCCAGGTTAACGCTCGTTCGCATCGGGGGCGCGTGTGCTGCCTCACCCGGCCTGCTTCCGCACTGTCGCGCGGAGTATTCGGCAGCGCCCACTTCCGTTAGCGCGGTCGTCAACTCCGGCTGTCACCTTCGGCAGCATGAGCGCAGCTCGGATCGTGGTGGTGGGGACGGGGTACGTCGGATTGACCACGGGGGCATGTCTCGCGAGCCTGGGGCATCGCGTCACCTGCGTGGACGTGGACGAGGCGAAGATCTCGCGCCTGTCCGCCGGCAGAGTGGACATTCTCGAACCGGGGCTGGCCGACCTGGTCGTCCGGGGGATCAGTACCGGACGGCTGTCGTTCGTGGTCGGCGCGCGGGCCGCCGTGCGCGAGGCCGACGGGGTTTTCCTTTGTGTGCCAACGCCGATGGGCGCGGGCGGCTCGGCCGACCTGCGCGCGGTGGAGGCGGTGACGAACGAGATCGGCGACGTGCTGCCGCCCGGCTGCGCGCTGATCACCAAGTCGACCGTGCCGGTGGGCACGTCGAAGCGGATCCGCGCGATGCTGGGCCGCGCGGACGTGCCCGTGGTGTCGAACCCGGAGTTCCTGCGCGAGGGCACGGCGGTGGCCGACTTCCTCGGCCCGGACCGGATCGTCGTCGGCTCCGACGACCGCGCCGCCGCCCGCTGGGTCGGCGACCTCTACGGCGACCTCGCCGCGCCCGTTGTCGTCTCCGACGCGGCGAGCGCCGAGCTGGTGAAGTACGCGGCCAACTGCTTCCTCGCGCTGAAACTGTCCTATGTGAACTCGATCGCCGAGCTGTGCGAGCGGCTCGGCGCGGACATCGACCTCGTCACCGAGGGCATGGGCTACGACCGGCGCATCGGCCGCTCGTTCCTCAAGCCCGGCCCCGGCTGGGGCGGCTCGTGCCTGCCGAAGGACACCAGCGCGCTGGTGAAGGTGGCCGAGTCCGTGAACTACGACTTCCGGATGCTCACCTCGGCCATCGACGAGAACATCGCCCAGCGCGACCGGATCGTCGCGAAGATCGCCGGCGCCTGCGGCGGAAACCTGGCCGGCGCCCGGATCGGACTGCTGGGCCTGGCGTTCAAGGCCGGCACCAACGACCTGCGCGACTCGCCCGCGCTGGCCGTCGCGTCCGTGCTCGGCGCGCTCGGCGCGGAGCTCACGGCGTTCGACCCGGCCGTCGACACCGGCATCGACGGGATGACCGTGGTCGACGACCCGTACCAGGTCGCGAAGGACGCCGACGTGATCGTGGTGCTCACCGAATGGGACGAGTTCCGCCGGCTCGACTGGAGCGTGATGGCGGACGCGATGGAGGGCGACGACGTCGTCGACACCCGCAACCTGCTGGACCCGCAACGGATCCTGGACGCCGGGCTGTCCTGGCAGGGTGTCGGCCGCCCGCGCGCGACGCGGCCGAAATCCCTGGCGAAGTCGGGGCGGCGCTGACTAGGCTCCAGGGGCGGCATCGCGTGTCGGTCACCGGCTGGGTGAGACATGGAGGTGCCGAGATGCCTTGTGGAGGCATTGTTCGTGTCAGTTTCCGTCGAGTTGAACCATCTGATCGTCCCGTCCCGTGACAACCGGGAGTCCGCCGAATTCCTCGCCCGTCTGCTGGGGCTCGAGACCGGTGAGGAATGGGGGCCCTTCATCCCCGTCCACGTCGGCAACGGCGTGCGGCTGGACTTCGCGTCCGTCCCGCCGGAGGACCTGCGCCTGCAGCACTACTGCTTCCTGATCCCGGAGGCCGATTTCGACGCGTTTTTCGCGCGGCTGAAGGAAACCGGCGTGACCTACCACGCCGATCCGCATGGGCAGCAGCCCAGCGAGATCAACCACAACTACGGTGGCCACGGCGTCTACTTCCTGGATCCGGGCGGTAACGGTTTGGAAGTGATCACGCAGCCGTACGAGCCGGAGCGGAAGCGGCCCGAGCGCTGGTAAACGCTCGTGAGTGTTTATGCCGGTTAGAACCGTCATAAACACTCACGAGTCCTGCAGTGAAGCCCACCCGCCGCCGGCGGCGAGCAGGGACCGGACCCCCGTCACGTGGTCGGCGAAACCCGCCAGGTCGGCGTGCAGCAGGGCGGCCCGTTCGGCGTCCAGCGGCGTCGTGTCGTCGCGCCAGAGCTCCAGCGTCCAGTTCGACGCCAGGAAGATCGAGCGGACCAGGCCGGCGACGCCGGAGTCGGTCGGGCCGCCGGCGCGCTGGTACGTCGCGAGGATTTCGTCGCAGGTGCCGAAGAGGCGGTCCAGGCCGCGGACGGCGTCGGCGGGGGTGCCGTCCCAGTCGGGGCCCGGCCAGCTGCCCGAGCCGAGTTCCAGCCACAGCCGCCATCCGGCGGTGAGCTCGGCGTCGTCGCTTGGCGTCCAGTGCCCGGCCATGGACCGAGTGTGCGCCCCGGCGGCGCGGAAATCCCCCGGGGCGAGGTTCATCTCACTCGCTTGGCTGCTCCCACAGCCCGAACTCGATGCCCTGGTTGTCGACGCAGTCCGCGCTCAACCCGTACGGCTGCCGCGCCGCCTCGCCCGCGGTCCCGCCGTGCTCGCGGACGCGGGTGAGCGCGGCGGCCAGGTCGTCCACGGCGTACATCACCTTCCAGCCCGTCTGGCGCCCCGGGCCGCCCCAGAGCCCGCCCATCAGGCCGGCACCTTGGACGCCCCAGCCGCCTTCGACCCGGCCCGGCGAGAACTGCCAGCCGAGCACGGCGCCGTAGAACTCCTTCGCTGGCTCGGCCGCCGGGACCTGGAAGGTGAAGTAACCCGCTTCGCCGTGGCGTACGGGCGGCGAAGCGGCGTGAGTGGCCGGCGCGGCCTGCCCGAGGAGCCATCGCTGGCCGTACGGGTCCTTGATCGTCCCGCCGAGGCCGTAACCGCGGTCCTCGACCGGGCGCAGCAGCTCCGCGCCCCGCTCGACGGCCAGGCGCGCGGACTCCCGCACGTTCGCCACCTCGACGCGGATCAGCGGCCCGCCGACCGGTGCGACGACGTTGCCCAGCTCGGGGAACTCCTCGGCCAGCATCAGCACGCTGTCGCCGATGGCCAGCTCGGCGTGCCCGACCCGGCCGTCGTCCATCAGGATCGGGTCGGACCGCCGTCGCGCGCCGAAGACCTCGACGTAGAAGTCGAGCGCGGCCCGGGCGTCGGTCACGACGAGGTACGGCGCGAGCGCGTGGACCTTGGCGTCGGCGGGGGTTTCGGTGGTGGTCATCTCGGCTCCGTTCAGGATCAGGCGACTGAGGTGGTCGCGCAGTTCCGCGGCGAACGCCGGATCGGGGCCGACCGGCGCCGAGGGCCGGCGAAGCGCGTCGAACGGCTCAGGCATCGCGACCCTCCTTCTCCTGGTAGCCGCGCCGGAACGCGGCCTTGGCGCGGGTCAGCAGCCCTTCCGTGGCGTGGACCGTGCGGCCGAGGTGCTCGGCGACACCCGCGACCGGCAGGCCGTCGACGTAACGGAGGGTCAACGCCGCCCGGTGGGGCACGGCGAGCGACTCGAGCACCTGCCGCGCGCGCAGGGCGTCGAGCCGCTCGTCCCACGGGTCGCTGACGTCGGGCTCGGAGTCGTGCACCAGCCGCAGTCCCCGGTCCTCGCGCTCCCGGCGCCGCCAGTGGTCGGCGAGCTTGTGCCGGGCCACGCCGATCAGCCACGCGACGCTCACCGCGGGCGCGTCGTCCTTGCGACAGGCGGCGACCGCGCCGAGGAACGTCTCGGACGTCAGCTCCTCGGCCAGCGTGCGGTCGCCGCACCTCGAGAGCAGGTACCCGTAGACCTCCGGCAGCGCGGTCTCGTAGAGCCCGAGCAGCGCGAAGGCCGGGTCCGGTCGCACCCGAGGTTCCGTCACACCCTCATCGTCGTCCGGCGGCCGGGTTTTCCGCCGGGTGAGTTTTCAGCGCGGGTCGGGCAGCTTGCGCGCCAGCGCCGTGACCACGATCGCCAGCACCGCCAGCAGGCCGATGACCAGCACGAACGCGCCTTCGAAGCCGAACGACCCGGACGTGCTCAGCCCGGCGAACAGGCTGCCGAACACCGCCACGCCCAGTGCCAGCGAGGTCTGCTGGGTCGTGGTCAGCACGCCGCCGCCGACGCCCGCCAGGTCGGTGGGCACGCGAGACAGCACGATGCGGAACAGCGTGGTCGACGCCATGCCGTTGCCCACACCGATCAGCACCATCGCGGGCGCCAGGTCCCAGACGGACAGGTCCGGCCAGGCCAGCAGCGCCGAGCCCGCCAGCACCAGCAGGCCGAGCGTCAGCACCGCGCCGCCGATGGCCACCATCTTCTGCCCGTACCGGGTCACCAGGCGGCTGCTGACCAGCGACGTCGTGAAGTACGCGACGGCCATCGGGGTCAGTGCCAGCCCGGAGCCGAGCGGGCCGAGGTGCAGGCCGTCCTGCAGCGTCATCGCGTAGACGAACATGAACGAGCCGAAGCCGCAGAAGAACGGCACCGCGACCATCAGCCCGTGGCGCACGCTCGCCGTCCGCACCAGCGAAGGCGGCAGCAGCGGCATCCCGCCGCGCCGCTGGAGCCGCATCTCGACGCGGACGAACGCGAAGGCGGCGAACGGGAACAGCACCAGCAGCGCGATCGTCCACCACGGCCAGCCGAGCGCGCGGCCCTCCATGATCGGGATCAGCAACGACAGCAGGGAAACGGCCAGCAGCGCGGTGCCCCAGCGGTCGATGCCCAGCGGGTTCGCGGCGCGGCTGTCCGGCACCGTGCGCCGGGCGATGATCAGCCCGACGATGCCGATCGGCACGTTCACCAGGAAGATCGGCCGCCAGCTCGTGCCCCACAGGTCCGCGGCCACGAGCGCGCCGCCGAACAGCTGGCCGACCACGGTGGAGATGCCGCCCGTCGCGCCGAACAGGCCGAGCGCGCGCGAGCGGCGTTCGCCCTTGGTGCCCGCCTGGATGATCGACAGGACCTGCGGCAGCAGCAGCGCCGACGCCGCACCCTGCGCGGCGCGGGCGAGCACCAGCGTCGTCGCGTTCGGGGCGATGCCGCAGACCAGCGAGGTGATGGTGAACAGCGTGAGGCCGAGCAGGAAGAGCCGGCGCCGGCCGAAGGTGTCGCCCAGCCGTCCGCCGAGGACCAGCAGCACGGCGTACGCGATGCCGTACGCCGCCACCACCAGCTCCAGCGTGGAGGCGGACGTGTGCAGGTCCTCGTTGATGGTCGGCAGGGCGACGTTGACGATGAAGAAGTCGATGATCGGGAGCGCTGCCCCCAGCAGCACGGTGACCAGGCCGGCAGGGGTGAGGCCCGGCCTGGCAGGGGCGCCGGCGGCGACGGTGGTCGTTGCCGGCACGGTGGTTGTCGCGGTCATGAGTACCACGATCCGGCCGTTTCCAACCTGGTACCAGGTGCGGTCTTATCCTGGTAGTGCGACTACCTGGTAATAGGCTACGGGCTGTGCTTACCTAGTACCATGACCAGCGCCGTAGAAGAACGCCTGCGCCGGGACGAGCTCGGCGCGTTCCTGCGCAGCCGCCGCGCGCGCATCACCCCCGAGCAGGTCGGGCTGCCCCTCGGCGGCCGCCGCCGGACGCCGGGACTGCGCCGCGAGGAGGTCGCGCAGCTCGCCGGGGTCGGGGTCACCTGGTACACGTGGCTGGAGCAGGGCCGCGACATCAACGCGTCCGAGCAGGTGCTCGCCGCCATCTCCCGCACGCTGCGCCTCGACCCACACGAGCACCTGCACCTGTTCACGCTGGCCGGCGCGCCGGAGCCGCCGTCGGAGAAGCACTGCAACGCCGTCACCCCGGCGATGCGGATGATGATGGCGAAGCTGGAGCCGTACCCGGTGGTCGTGCGCAACGCGCGCTGCGACCTGCTGGGCTACAACCGCGGCTACACCTGGCTGATGGGCGAGGTCGACGACATCCCGTTCGAGGACCGCAACACGATGGTCCAGTGCCTGCTGAACCCGCGGTGGCGTGAGCGGATGCTCGACTGGGAGACGAACGTGCCGCGCGTGATCGCGTCGTTCCGCGCCGTGATGGCCGAGCACGTGGCCGAGAACTCGTGGAAGAGCCTGGTCAAGCGGCTGAAGGCGGAGTCGCCGATGTTCGCGCGGCTGTGGGACCGGCACGACGTGAACCCGGAGCCCATCCGCACCAAGCGGTACCTGCACCCCGAGGCGGGCCTGCTGAAGTTCAACTTCACCTACCTCTACCTCGGCCGCCGCTCGGAGATCACCATGTCGACCTACACCCCGGCCGACGAGGAGACGGCGGCGAAGCTCCCGCTGTTCTTCGACTGAAGTACCGCGCACGGCGGCCACCGGGAAGCCGCTTGCGAACGGACGCGCCCAGCGGCCGGGCCCGGTAGTTTTCTGCAGCATGAGGCAGGACCGGTGGCGGGCGCGGAACCCGTGGTTCGGACGGGTGTTCCGGACCGCGCTGGTGCTCGCCGTGGTGCTGGGCGCCAGCAGCGCCGCCGCCCGCTGGCAGCCGGGCGCGCCCCGGCTGGGCCCCGCCGGCTTCGCCTGGCTGGCCGCGACGGCGCTGACCTTGCTGCTGGTCCACAAGTTCCCGTTGACGCTGTTCGTGGCCACCTCCGCCTCGGTGTACGCGTACTACGCGGTGGGCGAGCCCAACGGGCCGGTGCTCGTGGTTCCGGCGATCGCGCTGTTCATGCTCACGCGCAAGCGCGGGCCGATGACCGCCGGGATCACCGCGGCGGTCGTGCTGCTCGCCGCGTACGCCGCGTTCGCGATCACCCACCGGACTTTCGCCGTCAACGCGGGCGCCGGGATCGCCGTGCTGTGGTCGGCCGCGGTGATCGGCGTCGGCACGGCTGTGCGCTACCAGTTCGCGGTGATCACGGCGCGGCGCGCGCAGGCCGACGAGCACCGGCACCGGATGGCCGAGCAGGAGCGGCTGCTGATCGCGCGCGAGGTGCACGACGTCGTCGCGCACAGCCTGGCGATGATCAACGTGCAGGCGGGCGTCGCGGCGCACGTCGCCGACCGTCGCCCGGAGCAGGCGAAAGAGGCGCTGCTCAACATCAAGGCGGCCAGCGCTTCGGCGCTCAACGACCTGCGGGCGACGCTGGCTGTGCTGCGTTCAGGGGAGGACAAGGCGCCCGCGCCCAGCCTCGCGCAGATCGACGAGCTGCTGGACCACGCGCGCGCCGCGGGCCTGCAGGTCGAGCTGCACGGCGAGGCCGGGGAGCTGCCCGCACCGGTCGACGGCGCCGCGTACCGGATCCTGCAGGAGTCGCTGACCAACGTCGTCCGGCACGCCGAGAACGCCGGGCGGGTCGACGTCCGCCTGGAGCGGCGGCCCGGGGCGCTGGCGCTGACCGTGCGGGACGACGGCCGCGGCACCGCGGAGCCGACGCCCGGCCACGGGCTGCGCGGGATGCGCGAGCGCGCGGCGGCGCTGGGCGGAAAAGTCGAAGCCGGGGTCACCGGCGACGGGTTCGAGGTGCGGGCCGAGCTGCCCGTCGAGGGGGACGGATGACGATCCGCGTGCTGCTGGCCGACGACCAGGTCCTGGTCCGGGCCGGGTTCCGGGTGCTGCTGGAGACCGAGGACGGGTTCGAGGTCGTCGGCGAGGCCGGTGACGGCGAGCAGGCCGTCGCGCTCGCCGCCGAGCACCGGCCGGACATCGTGGTGATGGACGTCCGGATGCCCGGCACCGACGGCCTCGCCGCCACCCGCCGGATCACCGCCGACCCGGAGCTGGCCGGGGTGAAAGTGCTGGTGCTGACCACGTTCGACGTCGACGAGTACGTCTACGAGGCCCTGCGCTCCGGCGCCAGCGGGTTCCTGCTGAAGGACACCGAGCCGGTCGAGCTGCTGCGCGCGTTGCACGTGATCGCCAAGGGCGAGGCGCTGCTGGCGCCGACCGTGACGCGCCGCCTGATCGCCGAGTTCGTCGGACGGCCGGAGCACCGGCGCGTCGACCCGTCCGCCGTCCGCGAGGTCACCGACCGCGAACGCGAGGTGCTGGCGCTGGTCGCGGGCGGCCTCTCGAACGATGAGATCGCCGCCCACCTGGTGATTTCCACCGCGACCGCGCGCACCCACGTGAGCCGGATCATGACGAAGATCGGGGCGCGGGACCGGGCTCAGCTGGTCGTGCTGGCGTACGAATCGGGTCTGGTCACGCCCAGGGGCCACTAGCCCGAAGGTGTGAGTTACGCCGTGTCAGTGAACGCCGTCCCACCTTCGGACGCCTTAACGGCAGAGCATCGGTTACTCACCGAGGCGTTCGGCGGAAGGAGCTCCCATGGCGTGGGAGATCGTCGTGGTCGCCGCGCTGGCCGTGGTCTTCCTGGTCAGAGTGGTGCTGCAGCTCAAGCGGGGCTGAGCGGCGCCGCGGCGCGGGACGCCGGACGCGCGGTTCCGCGGGGCGGTCCTCATCCGGCTCCCGGGGCGGCCGCGGCGGGGCGACCGCCTTGATGATCGCGGTGTGCTGCTCGTCGTTCTGCGGCCTCGGCCTGGGCTTCGGGGCCGGACGGCTGCCGGTGCCCGGGGCGTCCAGCAGACTGCCCGTGACCGAGCCGTCGGTGCCCGAACCACCGGACCGCGGCGGCTGCGGCGGCGGGGACGGCTTGGCCGGCGGGGACGTGGGCCGCCGGTCCGAGGCGAGCGGGCGCTCGTCGACGCGCGGGATCTCGATGGTGATCTCGCTGCTCACCTTGATCGGCGCGGGCTTCGATCGGTGCGACAGCTTCCGCGCCAGCGTGTGACTCGGCCGCTCCACGAACCGGTAGCTCAGCTCGACCACGCCGAACACCGCCGGGATCACGATCACCAGCGCGAGCGGCAGCGGCATCAGGGGCCGCAGCAGCTGCAGCAGCACGAAGGACACGAGCATGTGCAGCAGGTAGATCGAGTAGCTGCGCTCCGACACCAGCGTCCAGAACTTCCGCTGCTTCAGCTTCGGCTCGGCGAACATGCCCATCAGGAAGCACAGCACGGCGAAGGCCATCGACAGGTTGTACGAGTCGTCGATCCGCCCGACGTTGATGATGTCCGCCAGCACGTACAGCGACCACGCGGCGGCGCCGTACGCCGCGCCCGTCCACAGCGGGATCTTCTTCGACGTGGTGGCCCAGATGATCTGGCCGATCACCATCACCGGCAGGTACGAGACGTTGACCCCGAACAGCGAGTACGACGGGCCGAGCTGCGAGCGGCTCATCATCACCACGAAGATGAACGTGAGCTCCACCGCGATCGCCAGCCACACCCACCGGCGCAGCAGCGGCAGCATCGCCATCAGCAGCAGGTAGAAGATGACCTCGACGATCATCGTCCACGCCACCGGCACCAGCACGATCTGCGGGTAGATGATGTAGTTGATCAGCGTGGTGTTGGTCAGGATGGTGAGCGGGGTCAGCTCCTGCGACTGCCCGGTGGACGGCGGGTGCAGGTTCACGGCCAGCAGCAGCGCGGTCAGCAGCACCACGAACAGCATGGGCGCGTACACGCGGATGAAGCGGTTCAGGGCGAACCGCGCCTGGCCCTGGCGCAGGGCGATCGGCGTCACGACGAATCCGCTGACCAGGAAGAAGAACGGCACCGCGATCTGGCCGATGCCCTGCTTCGCCATGTGCATCGGGTCGCTCGTGAGCGCCTCGATGAAGCTGACGTAAGGCGCGTTCTCACCCTTGGCGATCACCCAGGGGTGAGCGATGTGGCTGTAGAACACGAGCAGGGCGCCGAGGCCACGGCCGATGTCGATGAAGACGATGCGGGTCTTCTTCTGTTCAGCAGGTGGCTGCTCAACCAGCGCGACCACCCCCGTCTGCTCGGCCGACTACCCCGACAAGGGTAGCGCCCTGCTCCGGACGCGGTGGCCGGTCCCCGAAATATCCCGGAATCGGCAAATGGCCCACGACGACGGTCTGGCCTCGGGTTATGTGCCGTCCAGGTACGATCGGGAGGAGTTTCGTCCGCTTTCACCCGAGCAGTTCAGGAGTCCGGCGAGCGTGCAGCCGTCCACCCTCGACGTCACCGTCGAGCGCCCCACGATCGCCACCGTTGTCCGGCCGGCACTCCCCGCCATCGGGTTGTACGTGCTTTTCCAACTGCTCGCGTTCGGCGTGCTGTGGCTGCTGAGCTGGAAGGCGGGGGTCTCGCCCGGGCGCTTCGTCGGCGCGTTCGACGGCAACTGGTTCCTATCTGTGGCCGAGCACGGTTACACCCAGCCCGTGACGCTCGGCGTGGACGGCGTGCCGGTGGAGAACAGCCTGGCGTTCTTCCCGCTGTACCCGGCATTGGTGGCATTGCTCGCGCTGGTCGGGATTCCGGCGGTGGCCGGCGCGCTGATCGTCACGCTGCTCGCCGGCTGCGCGGCAGCGTGGGGACTGTTCGTGCTGGGTCGCGACCTGGCCGGCCTGCGCGTGGGCACGCTGCTGGCCGTGCTGTGGTCGATCGGGCCCGGCTCGACCGTGCTGCACCTGGCGTACTCGGAGTCGCTGCTGGTCGCCTTCGTGGCGTGGACACTGGTGGCGGTGTCCCGGCGGCAATGGCTGCTCACGGGCGGGCTGGCGAGCTTCGCCGGACTCACCCGCGCCGGTGCCGGCGCGCTGCTGGTGGCCGTCGGTATTGCGGCGATCGTTGCGATCGTCCGCCGTCAGGACAGCTGGCGCCCCTGGGCCGGCGCCTTGCTGGCACCGCTCGGACTGGTTGGCTACCTCGCGTACATCGCCGTGCGCACCGGCCGCGTCGACGGTTGGTTCTGGCTCCAGCAGGCCTGGCACATGAGCTTCGACTTCGGAAGTTTCACGTGGATCCAAGCCTGGGAGGGCCTGACCGCCAACACGTCGAGCTGGATCACCGTGACCGCGCTCATCGTGCTGGGCGCGGTCGCCCTCCAGCTGTGGACCTGGTGCACCCGGATGCCCCTGCCGTGGCAGGTCTACGGCACGATCACGGTGCTCATCGCGCTCGGCTCGTCCAACTTCTTCCAGACCCGGGCCCGGTACCTATTGCCGGCGTTTGTGCTCACGGTCCCGCTCGCACTGCTGCTCGCGAAGCTGCCGAACCGCGCGCTCGCGGTGGTGCTGCCCGCCGGAGCACTGGTCAGCGCCTGGTACGGCGCCTTCCTGATGGCGATCGTGCACCTGAACCCGTAGGGCTCAGGCCCCCGGCGAGAGCCACAGCGTGGCAAAGGCCTTCTCGTCGGCACGGGCGGCCGCGATCAGGTCCACATCGGACAGTCCTTCGACGGACACGCCCGAATCGCCGACGATCTTCGGCGTGTAGCCCAGCGCGCGGTAGCCCGCCAGCACGGTCATCGGGTCGTCGCCGAGTTCCGTGATGGCCGACGGGTCGAACTCGCACACGACGTGCGGGCGGTCGCGGCGCAGCACCGAGTCCAGGCCGGCCAGCGCGCGGTGGTCGCGGCCCTGCAGGTCGACCTTCACCAGGCCGATCCGCTGCGCCGTCACCTCCGGCAGGGAATCCAGCCGCACGGCCGGGACCGCGATGCCGGGGCCGTCCGCGCTGACCCGGTTGTCGCCGCTGTTGCCGGCGGTGGCCTGCGTCAGGTGCACCGTGCCGGGTGCGTCCCAGGCGGCCGACTCGACGACGGTCACCAGCTCGGCCGCGCTGCTCGGCAGGTTGGCCGCGACGTTGCGGCGCAGGTACTCGGCGTTCACCGGGTCCGCCTCGACGGCGACCACCCTGGTCAGCTCCGGCGTCGCGCGCAGCAGGCGCAGCGTGTGGTATCCGACGTGCGCGCCGACGTCCAAGAACGCGCCCGAAGCCAGCGACGCCATCAGCCGCGCCTCGCTGTCTTCCCAGGACCGGTGGAAGACGATCCACGGCAGCATGACCTCGTCGACCGGCATGAGCAGCGCGCCGACGTCGCACGGGACCACGTCGGCACCGCGCGGCACCGGGGCGTGCGCGAGCCGGGCGGCGTCACGCATCGCGCCGACGTCGAGGGCCACCCGTTGGATGGCCTTCTCGTCGGCGTCCAGGCGCTCGTCGCGTGAGCTGAACATCTTGTGCACCGACGCGGTGGTCGCCTCGAGGTCCGCGCCGAAGCCGCCGTAGCCCTCGGAAAGCTTCACGATGTCGCCTTCGAGGTTGCGCAGCGCCAGCTCGGTGTCCGGGCCGCGGCGGCGAAGGTCCTCGACGGTGTCGCGCATCGCGTCGACCCGATCGCCGAGCTTCTCGCCATGGCCGCGGGACACGTCGGCCACGCGGCGGGAGTCGGCGAGGCCGCTCTCCAGCGCCTCGATCCGGGCCAGCAGCCGCTGGTTGCTCTCCTCGGCGCCGGCCAGCAGCGCGCCCATCACCTTGCGCTGGTGCACGTCGTAGTGGTCGATCGCGCGCAGCACGGCCTTGCGCAGCGCGGGCGCCAGCGGCAGTCGCGACGGCGCGGCCGCCTCCGGCCGCCAGTGCAGGGCCTGCGCGGCCTCGTGCAGCGGGGCGATCGGGTGCGGCGGCGCGGGCTGGCCGGCGTGCTTGCCCGCCTGCCACGCGTGGTGCGCGTTCTCCAGCTCGGCCCGCATCCACTCGGCCGCGGTGGCCATCGAGCGTTCGCGCAGGATGTACTCGCGCGCCTGCTTTCCGCGCTTCGCGGCCTCGGCCGGGTTGTCCGCGACCTCGCGCATCGCGGTGGCTGCCGCGTCGAGATCGGGCTCCGCCCACACCGCGGTTTCGTGGTACGGGTAGTTGCCCTTGCCCACCGGCACCAGCTGGTACGGCACGGGCCAGCCCGTGGTGGCGTCGAGGAATTCGCGGGTGCTCGAGTAGTCCGTGGAGATCACCGGCATCGCGCGCGCCATCGCCTCCGCGACGGTCAGGCCGAAGCCCTCGCTGCGGTGCAGGGACACGTAACAGGTGCTGCGCTCGTAGAGGTCGTGCAGCTCGGCCACGGTCAGGTAGGTCTCGATCAGCTCCACCCGGTCGTCGCCCACCACGGCGGCGCGCAGCCGCTCGGCGGCCGACGGGTGCATCTTCGCGTTGATCGCCTTGACCGTCAGCCGCACGTCGTCCCGGCCGGGGAACGCGCGCTGGAACGCTTCGACGGCGCCCCAAGGGTTCTTCCGCTCCGCGACGCTGTTGAAGTCGAACGCGAACAGGAACCGCACCGGCTCGCCCTGCTCCCGCGCGGGCGGCGACGGCTCACCCGGGTCGCGCACCGGCACCGGGATGGTCTTCACCGGGATCGGCGAGTGCTCGGCGATGGCGCGGCGGCAGAAGTCGCTGACCGTCCAGACCTCGTCGAGCATGCCGAACGCCTCGTGCTGCCACTCGGGGAAGTCCTCGAGCTCCCACGCCCACAGCCCGATCCGGTAGCGCCCGGCGCCGACCTCGGGGTGGTTGGTCAGGATCACGCGCGTCTGGTCGGCGTTCACGGCCAGGATGCTGAGCGGGAACCGCGGGTCGCCGACGGTCGCGGGCCGCTCGATGCCCGTGCGGTTCGACACCGCCTTCTCTTCGAGGACCGAGACCACCGGCACGCCGCCGTCCTCGATCGCCTCGAGCACGATCCGGCCCATCTCGCCGAGGCCCAGCTCCGCGGTCAGGTAGCCGAGCAGGTTCACGCCGAACTCGTCGGACGGCGGGCGGGTCGCCGCGCGCTCGCCGGGCAGCGCCCACTCGGGCAGCCCGGCCTCGTTGACGCCGGAGCCCGCGCACCAGAAGCGGAAGTTCTCCGCGTCGGCGCCGTACGGGTGCGGGAACGCCATCTGCAGGTCGATCCGCGACGCCCAGATCGCGTGCGTCAGCCGGTTCAGCCCCGCGGCGGCCTGCGCCTGGTCTTCGGGCGTGGCCAGCCACTCGCGCAGGGCGAGGCCGCCGTCTTCGCCGTACGCGTGCGGCGGGAGGGGCTTGTCCTTGCGTTCGGCCTTGATCCAGCCCTCGCGGAACAGCCGGCGGGCGAGCTTCGGCACCTCGGTGCCGTCGCGGAAGTTCTTGAAGCCGTAAGGGATCGAGTCCAGCGACTCGGCGTAACCCGCTTCGCGCAGCTTGGCGCCGTAGGAGTCGCAGACGGCGCGCAGCTCGGCGTTGTGCGAGAGCAGCACCCGCGGCTTGCGCGCGCAGTGGAAGCTGAGCAGCCACGGCTTCTCCGGCCGGTAGCCGCTGAAGTGGAAGAAGCGCAGCTTCGCGCCGCCCGCGGTGAGCGTGCCGTCGGCCTCGCGGGCGATCGGGCGCTCGTGCAGGTTCCAGTAGGCGACGTCGTAGCCCGGGTCGGTGAGCACGTGGTTGCGGAACAGCGCCGGGACCTGGTCCACCCAGCGCTGGTCGGTGAACAGCTGAAGCTCGGGCGCCACGATCGCGTCGTGGCGCAGGCGGCCGGCCCAGAAGTCCAGGAACGGCCCGGCGCCCGGCCCCACCCCGATGAACCCGAGGTTGAAGATGCCGGTGCCCATGATCACCGCGTCGTCCGGCTCCAGCCCGTCCTGCGGCAGCGGGTTCAGGAAGTGCGGCGCGAGCACGATGTCGTGCGCCAGCGCCAGCTCCGCGACCTCGGGGATCGGCGCGAACAGCTCGATGTCCGGGTCGAGGTAGATCGCGACCTCGGTCTGCTCGAGCAGCTCGCGCAGCAGATACGGCTTGACCGAGGTGGCCAGCTCGGTGACCGAGTACGCCGTGGCCATGCGCAGGTAGTCGGCCTCGTCGATGCCGAACGCGGCCGGCCCGACCACCCGCGTGCCGTCGTCGAGGACGGTCACCTCGTCCCGCGGCGCGTCGATCACCGCGATCACGAACCGGCCGTCCGGGTGCTGCGCCAGGTACGACTTGGCCAGCACGCGCGCCGCGGGAACGTAGTTCCGCGCGACGATCGTGCAGGCGGTGCTGCCCGGCTCAGCCATTGGCGGGCAGGGCGGTGAGCTGCGCGTTCAGTGCCGAGATGAAGTCCGTCTTGGCCTGGCTGAGGCTGCCGGGGCCGGACGCCTCGATACGGACGATCACCTTGTCATGCGCGTAGTGCCCACGGGCCTGGGCCGACTGGCCGTCCTTCTGGTCGATCGTGGTGGCGTACACCCCGTCCGGCGCGGTGGAGTCGCGCTTCGCGCCGTTGGTCACCTGGATCTGCTCCAGCTTCTCGGCCGCGGTCTTCGCCGCGTTCGCGCTGCTGGCCTGGGCGAGGAACAGCGTGATGCGGTCGCCGTTGTCCAGGTGGTAGACGACGAACTTGACCTTGCTCGCGCCCGCCGACTGGTAGGCCGCCAGCTCCTGCGGGTTCAGGTACTTCAGGCCGTCGACCTGGCTGAACGAGGTGATGTCGTCGTGCGTCTCGGCCCGGCCGGGCATGGCTCCGAGGGCCATCGGGTCCGGCGGCTTCGGCGCGCTGGACGAGGCCGGCTGCTGCGTCGGGCCGGCGGTGGGCTGCCCGCCGCCGCTCCCGCTGTCCCGGCCCCAGAGCCAGTAGGCGCCGAACGCGATCGCGGCCAGCACCACCACAACGCCGACGATCGCGCCGACCTTCTTGCCGTTGCCGCCCTTTTTGGGCTTGTCGCTGAAGAACTCCGGGCCCTGGCGGACTCCCCAGTCGGAGTCACTGCCGCCGCCACCCAGGTCGTTGCCGCCGCCCCACGGGGGGCTCTGGTCGCCTTCGGGCGCGTTCCACGGAGCCTGCTGCGACTGCGGGAACCCGGCGGGCGGCGACTGCGGCGGGGTCTGCGGGAAACCACCCGCCGGCGAGTACTGCGGCTGCGGCGGCTGCTGCTGCGGCTGCACGTACTCGGTGCGGTTCACGTCGGCGTGCGGCGTCTGTTGCTGCTGCTGTTGCCACGAGACGGCCTGCGTGCGCTCCGCGCTCTGGTCACCGACCGGCTGCGGGGGCATGGGGGGCTGCTGGGCGGGCGGCTGCGGAATCCCGTGCGGCGGGCTGACCGGTGCGATCACCTGGGTCGAGTCCGCGCTCGTGGGTCCCTGCTGCTGCGGCGGTGGGTCCTGCTGGCCGACGGCCGAGGACAGCACTTGGTCACGCCGGATCCGGTAATCGTCCGCGGACAGCCGCCCCGACGCGAGCTCCTCGTCCAGCCGGCGCAGCTCCTCCTGCCAGGACACCAGGGCCCCCCTTATCTGTCGGCAAGGCGACGTCAGTGCGTCACCGCGACCCGATGTGTGTGACGACGTGGACATTGTGCACGGCAGCGGCCTCGCGCGACCCCGCGGGTCGCCTTCCGGCCCGGCCGCGAGCTGCGGTTCGTCAGCCGGCGGGCAGGGCCGCGGCCACCTTCGAGCGGATCTGCTCGATCCGGGACCGGAGGGCCACCGCGTCACCGGCCAGTGGCTGGGACGCGCCGATGCCGATCGCGACCGGGCCGGAGGTGTACCAGAACGCGAGCACCCGGCCGGCCGGGCTGCTGCCGGAGTAGAGGAGGTCGGTCGCGGCGGGCCCGAGCGAGGCGCTGTCGAAGCCGCCCGCGACCAGGTTTCCCTGCAGGCCCTTCACGAGCTGTTCGGCCTGCGCCGACGACCCGGTGGGCACCGCGAGCAGGACCGTCCCGTTGTCGGCCTGCTCGGCGTCGGCGTACGAGCGGTAGACGACCTCGGTGGCGCTCGCGGTCTTCATCAGGTCGGCGTCGGCCTGCGAGACGGCCTTCAGCTCGACGGCCTTGTCGAGCGACATCGTGGAGTTGTCCTGGCTCGGCTTCCCGGGCAGCGCCGGCAGCTTGTCCTCCAGCGTGGCCGACGGGTCAGCGGAGCCCGACGGCGAAGGCACGGGCGGCGCCGAAACGGAGTCCGCGCTGCCCCGCTGGTCCGGCTTGCTGCCGATGTACCAGGTGAGCCCGACGATCAGCGCCAGCGCGAGCAGCACCCCGAGCGAGAGGAACAGCCACGTCGGCTTTTTCCGCCGCGGCGGCGCTTCCTCCCACAGCTGGCGCAGCTCGGGCGTCGGCTGCTTGTCGAGGTGGTCGCCGGAGATGTTGAGGTAGTCGGTGGGGTTCACGTCGGCCGGGCTGGGCGCCGTGGTCCGCCGGCTGGTGTGGAAGTCGCCGACCGCCTTGGGCTCCCAGCCCGGGGTCTGGCCGGCCGATCCCTTCGACGCCCGGAACCCCTTGGCGGGCTTGGGCGGCTTCGGCGGCTTGGCCGCCTTTGACGACTTGGCCGGCTTCCCGTCGTCCGACGGCTGCTCCCCGGCTGCTTCCCCGGCGCCCGGTTGCACGGGATGCCAGGTCGGTTGCTGGCCATACGGTTGTTGCACAGTTGGTTGCTGCACAGTTGGTTGCTGCACAGTCGGTTGCTGCACAGTCGGTTGCTGCGCGGTCGGCTGCGGGGTTGCCGATTGCGGGATGGCCGGCAGCTGCGTGGTCTGCTCCTGTGCGGACGGTTGTGCGGCGGCCGGTGGCCAGACGGCCGGTTGCTGGGTGGCGGGGTTGGCGCTGGACCAGGTCCCCGGGGTGGTCGCGCTGCTCGCGCCTGCCGCGCCCGCGGTGCCGAACGCACCCGCCGCATTCGCAGCACCCGCGGCCCCAAATGCACCTTGCCCACCCGTGGAACCTGCCGCACCTGCCGCACCCGCCGCACCTGTTGCGCCGGACGTGCTGGTCGGGACGGTGGTACCGGACGCATCCGCCGCGCCCGCCGCACCGGACGTGTCCGCGTTGGCCGTGGCGGAGCCATCGGTCGCGCCGGCGGTGCCTTCCGCTCCGGTCATGTGGTCCGCCTCGTTTCGGGCTGCAGTGGTCGCAGTGGTCATGGTGACCGTCGGGTCCGAGCTCTCGGCCCAGCGGGCCGTCTCGGCGGGGACAGTCGCGGCCGAGCCCTGCCCAGCAGGACCACTCTGCCCAGCAGGACCACTCTGCCCAGCAGGACCACTCTGCCCAGCAGGACCACTCTGCCCGGCTGGACCACTCTGCCCGGCTGGACCAGCGGAACCGTTCGCAGCACTCGGGCCACTCGTCCACCGGACCGGCGCCTCGCCCTTCCACCGGCCCGCGGCCGGCCCGGCGATGGGCCACACGCCGGCGTTGCCGGGGCCTGTGGGCCGCAGCGGGGAGGCGACCGGGGAGGCCGCGCCGCCGCCGGAGGCCTCCGCCAGCAGCTCTTCCCGCTTGCGACGGTGTTCGGCATGGCCGATCCGGCCGGCGGACAGATCGGCGTCCAGTCGGCGGAGCTCTTCCTGCCAGCTCATCAAGCAACCCCCTGCCACCGGTTCGGGCGATAGTGTTTCATGTCGCTGGGCCTGCGGAGGTTCCGGTTTGATCGACTTCCCGGGCGAGATCATTACGCGCGGATCGCGCCACGTCCAGGGTGGGGTCCGCTCCGTAGGATCGGTGTATGTCGTCCGCCCGCGGTGAGCTCGCCGCTCTGGCCGTTGACCGGCTCGCCGGCCGGGCCGTGAAGTCCGGTGACCTGGTCGACGCCGGGCACCGCGCGCTGGTCGAGGGCGTGGACTCGCCGTCGCTGCCGGAGCTGGCCCGGCTCGGCCACGACGACGACGGCGCGCCGGACGTGTTCGCCCGCGTCGTCCACGAGCTGGGCATCGAGCTGCCGGCCGACGCGACAGCGGCGCGCTGGCAGCTGCTCGGCGAAGGCCTCGGCGCGATGGTGCGCGGCGAGGCGACACCGTCGAAGACCAGCCGTCCCTTCGCGGAGTTCGACCGCCTGTTGGGCCATCCGGGTGTACTTCGTGAACTCGTCCGCTGGTTCGCGATGCTCGACTCCTGGATCGCCACCGACGTCACGCCGGTCAGCTTCTGTGAGCAGCAGATCCTCGAACAGGCCCGGCTCGTGCTCGCGGGACCGTGGCCGCCCGTCACCCGTTGAGACGCAAAAACTGTCGTACGTATGTTCTAAAATGGGCAGTGTCCAGGGGAGATGCGCCCGAGCCACGGGCGTCATCGAGGAGTACCGAGGAGTTCGGAGTCCGACGAGCTCGGACCGGAAGGCGGCTGCCATGCCTGTTGCAGGATCGGCCTACATCACCCTGCCCACGTTCGTCGGGTACAGCGCGAGTTCGGGTCCCTCGCGCTCGTCGTTCGTGCGTCGCCAGCGGAAGTTGTACGAGGACCCGGCGCGGGCCGCGTTCAACTACTACCGGCGGGCGGCGAACGCGGTCCGCGCCGGCCGCGCCGCGAGGCAGGACGAGGTGGCGATGCGCTCGCTCGTCCACAACGCCGACGACCGCACGCGCCCGCACTACACCGCCATCGCCGAGGGCTGGCTGCGTTACCTCGGCCGCCGCGACCCGAAGCTGATCGAGGTCGGGCGGGCGCGGATCCCGCTCGGCGAGCTGGAGGTGGGCGTCAGCCCGCAGCTCGGCCTGCGCAAGAGCAACGGCCACCGGTACGCCACCTGGCTGTACTTCAAGGAGGAGCCGCTGAGCCGGGACGCTGCGCAGCTCGCGCTGTGGCTGCTGGCCCAGGGCATGCCGGACATCCTGCCGGGCGGCGAGCCGCTGGTCGTGGACGTCCGCCGGGCCAAGGAGTTCACGCTCACGGCGCGCGACCGCGAGCGGCTGCGGCCGTGGGCGCGCAGCGAGGCGTCGGCGTTCATGACGCTGTGGGAGGCGGCCTGAGGTTGATCGACAACGACAGTCGGTTCGTGCCGCCGACCGGCCGCGCCCATGCGGGACACCCGCGCCCGGGGGTGCGCCAGGAGGCCGTGTGAGCTGATCTTCGCCCGGGGCGTGCGGGGGTTTTCCCGTGCGCCCCGGGTGCCCGCCGGGGCCGTCACGGAGCGCGACCACGTACCGTCACTGTTCGAACGCGCCGTGGCGAAGATCGGCTGCACACGGCCACTGCGAAAGAACGCACCCGGTCGGGTGACGGATTCGCGGTGGGCCCGGCTGGACTGGACATTCGGGGCGTCGGACACGAAGCTTTCCCGCAGTCTTCATCCCGGCCGATAACCCCGAGGTCGCACAAGTGAACGCAGCAGCCTGGGAGCCGCTCTCGCGAGTGGCCGACGAGCCCGCCTGGTACTGGGTCTACAACAAGCTCGGCTTCTGGCCGAGCACCTTCGCACACGACTGGCCCGGCTTCCGCGAGCCCGCGCCGTCCCGGACCTGGGACCTTTCGGCGGGCGACTACGACCGCGGGTCGGCGGAGTTCCGGCTCGGCCCGTACACGGTCGACGAGCCGGAGATCGCCAGGATCGTGCTGGCGGCGCTGAAGGACTCCGTCGGGCCGGACGACTGGCTGTGGGTCCTGCACTGGCAGCACCAGTCGTTCAAGTTCTGGCCGCACCGCATGGCAGAGGGCGCCGCCTGGCCGGTCCCGGTCTTCCCGCGCGGCGACTACCACCTGTTCCTCGCCGAGGACTTCAGTTACGGCACCCTCGGCCACCCGTGGGAACGCACCCTCTGCGCGTTTGGCGAAAAGCTCCTCCCCGCCGTCGAACGCCATGGCGAGGGCGTGTTGACCAACGTCCTGCGCCGTGACGGCTCGCCCAGCGCGCTGGCCCGCTGACGACCCGGCCGACGGCGCGAAGATCAAGTGCGCCGGCCCGGCGAGGCCACCGGCCGGGCGCGGTGCACCGGAGCATTGGCGCAGCTAGCGGCGCTGCTACCTTCTGCGGGTGTTCGAATACCACGGCTGGGTGACCATCGCCGCCACCACAAGCGGCGACGACGACGCGGCGCTGCTCGAACGTCTCATCGAGCGGGTCCACCGGGCCATCCGCGACAGCGACGCACTCGACCTCGTCGACCTGCGCTGGAGCGCCGGCCTGCCGATGCTCCACCTCGGCGGCTTCGACAAGCACGGTGGCGGCATCGCCCCCGAACTGCTCAAGACCTTCTCCCGCGTCGGCGAACTCGCGCCGGGCTCCTACGGCCTCCTCCACGTCTGGGACGACCAGGATCCCGACCACGACAACGAGTTCCGCGTCTACCGCATGGCCCGCGGCCAGGTCACCGAGCACCCCGACACGCACCTGACCCCGGTCGCGCCCACGGTCCTGGACGTCTACGAACTCTGACCTGAACGCCGTCAAGGACTCCTTACCCGCGTACAACGCAGGTAAGGAGTCCTTGACGGAATCGGCTGGAGCTAGTGGTGCTTCGGCGTCTGCGGCCGGTGGCCGGGCTCCTGGCGCGGCGGCTTCTGGCCCGTGCCGGGGAAGGTCGGGGCCGGCAGGTTCGCCGCCTCGTAGCGGGAAAGCGTGAGCGGGCCGCTCGTGTCCGGCAGCGTCGGCGGCTGGGCCTTGTGGTCGTCGAAGCGGAAGGCCGACGTGAGGTCGCCGAAGGTGTGGCGGCGCCAGTCCGAGATGTTGGGCTCGGCCACGCCCGTCACCTTCTCCAGGAACTGCAGGGTCGACGTGTGGTCGAACGTCTCGCTGCACACCCAGCCGCCTGCGGTCCACGGCGAGATGACGATCGCCGGGACGCGGTAGCCCCCGCCGACGGAGAGGCCGTTGCCCTTCGTGCCGCCCGGCGAGGTCTTGGTGACGAACTCGTGCGGCGTGCCCGGCGCCGGGACCGGCGGGATGACGTGGTCGAACAGGCCGTCGTTCTCGTCGTAGTTGAGGATGAACGCCGTCTTCGCCCAGACATCCGGGTTGGACGCGATCGCGTCGATCTTCGACGCCACGAACGCCGCGCCCTCGGCGGGTGTGTAGTCCGGGTGCTCCGACGCCGTCGAGGTGCAGATGATCCACGACACCGTCGGCAGCTTGTCGTTGCGCGCGTCGTATTCGAACTGGCCCTCGGGACGGTGGGTGAGGCCGTTGACCGCGAGCGGCGAGTCCGCCGGGGCGTTCTTGAAGTTCGCGAAGTTCTCCAGCATGTTGCAGCCGTAGGTGTCGCTCTGCTCGTACACCTTCCAGCTCACGCCGGCCGCCTGCAGCCGCTCCGCGTAGGTGGTCCAGGTGTAGCCGCCGGCCGGGGCGTTGTTGTCCAGGATCGGGCCGCCGTGCTCGCCGTCCGGGTCGACCGTGCCGGTCATCCACATCATCCGGTTCGGCCAGGTCGGGCCGAGCACCGAGCAGTGGTAGGCGTCGCAGATCGTGAACGCCTCCGCCAGCGCGAACTGGAACGGCAGGTCGGCGCGGGTGTGGTAGCCCATCACGTACGGGCCGTTCTTGCCGTCGGCCTTGCGGTGCGCCGGCAGCCAGCTGTCCATCTTGCCGCCGTTGAGCGCGTCGTGCTGCACCTGCCAGGCGTGCGAGGTGGACGGGATCTTCTGCGCGCTGGTGGCGTGGGTGTCGAGGTGGAACGGCAGCGCGTAGCCGGCCGGGTTCTGGCTGTCCGGCTGGTAGAAGACGGGCTTGCCGTTCGGCAGCTTGGCGGCGTGCGGGTCGTTGAACCCGCGGACGCCGGACAGCGTCCCGAAGTAGTGGTCGAACGACCGGTTCTCCTGCATCAGCAGCACGACGTGCTCGATGTCCTTGAGCGATCCGTGCTTGGGGGCGCCCTGGGCCAGTGCTTTCTGGACGCTGGGCGGGAGCAGCGTGGCCGCGGCGGCTGTGGCGGCGGCCCCGGCGGCAGAGCCGAGAAGACGGCGGCGAGTCAGTTCGGTCATGGCTGTCACCCTCGTTGCGCTCCGGTCATTCGGAAAGGGCTGTCGGGGGGAACGAACAGGGAACACACGGTGAAAACCTCGGCCGAACCGGCCGATCCCGGAGGAACCGGCCGGTCCGGTGCGGGCGGCTCGGTCAGAACGTGACGTCCGCGCACTGGTAGAAGGCGTTACCGGTGTCCGCGATGTCCCAGACCCCGACGATCATGTGCCGCCCCGACTTGCCCGAAGGCAGCGTTCCGGTGTGCGCCACGCTCGTCGGCGGCTGCTTCCCGTTGTAGGGCACGCTGAGGAACGGGGTGAGGTCGAGCTGCGCCCGGGTCAGCGGCGCGGTCGGGTCCCAGCCGTCCTTCGTGACGAAGTAGCGGAAGGACGTCGTGGCGTGGGCGGCGGTGAGCGTCCACTTGAAGGTGTAAGTGCCGCCGCTGGTCAGCTGGACGGTCGGCCAGGTGCCGCCGCGCATGTCGTCGAGCTGCGCGAATCTGTCGATGCCGGCGGAGCAGATCTGGCCGTCCGCGGGCCCGGCGTCGGGGAAGCCCTTGGGCCCCTCCGTGCTCTGCGGCTCGTACTGGATGTCGCCGCAGTCGCTGACGACGTCGATCGAACAGTTGTACGCGCGGCTCGGTGGCGCCGTCGTATAGCCGTGCCCCCACGCGACACCGGTCCACACCAGCGGAAGGGCGAGGGCGCCGACCATGGCCACCAGAACCTTCTTCGTACGCATGTGACTCCTCTCACAGAGTGTGTCACAGAGTGTGAACCCATCCAGCAATGGTTCAGACCACTAAACGCCGCAACCCGAGACGCAATCCGCTACCCCCACCCGGCCCCATCCACTACCCCAACCGCCACCCCAGCGGGACAACTCACCCAAACCGGCTCAACACTTCGCGCGCTGCAGGAAAGAGGAGGGCGAGGGCGAGGATGACAACACCCACCCACGCTGGTTCGGACACCGCTCGCACCGTGGGGGCCGGGGCTACGACACTCACCCGTGCTGGTTCGGCACCGTCCGCACCGTGGGGGTCCGGGGGCTCGGCCCCCGGGAGATATGGCGAAGGGGACCATGTTCGCGCTTTTTGCGAACATGGTCCCCTCTACCCCGAGCGGATGACGGGATTCGAACCCGCGACCCTCACCTTGGCAAGGTGATGCGCTACCAGCTGCGCTACATCCGCGTGCACCGCTGCTTGCTCAGTGCGTGAGAACACTCTATACGGCGGGTCTTCTGCCACTTTCAGGGGGCCCGGCCTGCGGATCGGTGTGACTCGACCCGGTGCTTCGGTGTCACATCGGGCGTACAAGGGGTGACGACGGGCTTTTCCCTCCGTATGGTGTCCCCATTCGACCGAACGGTGATTCCTTCGGGGGAGGAGGTGCCTTGCCGGATGACCGAGCTGGGCACGGCGCCGCCACCAGCGGCCTCGGAATCCGACGAGCAGGCACTGTTGCAGCGGCTCCGCAGCGGCGAGGACGCCGCGTTCGGGGAGTTGTTCGAGCTGCACGCGGCCGCGGTACGCAGACTCGCGCAGAGTCTCGCCTCCGACCGGTCCGAGGCCGAAGACATCACGGCCGAGACTTTCTTCCGGGTGCTGCAGGCGTTGCGCCGTGGCGCGGGTCCGCGCGACTACGTGCGGGCGTACCTGCTGACCGTCGCCCGGCGGGTGTCGTGGGAGTGGCATGGTGCGCGCCGCGACGTCCCGGTCACTGACGACGAGCTGACTTTCCGCGCCGGCGCTGGTGCGGACACGCACGCGCGCACCGCGGAGCACAGCCTGATCACCACGGCGTTCACCAGCTTGCCCGAGCGGTGGCGGACGGTGCTGTGGCAGACCGAGGTCGAGGGCGAGCAGCCCGCCATGGTCGCCCCGCACTTCGGCCTGAGCGCGAACGCGACGGCGGCGCTGGCCCGCCGCGCCCGGCAGGGGCTGCGTGCCGCGTACCTGCAGGCGCACCTTTCCGTGAACCAGGGGCCGGATTCGTGCCGCGCCGTCGTGGAGAAGCTGGGCGGGTTCACCGCCGGCAGTGTCACCGGCGCCGAGGCCGAGCGGATCAAGGCCCACCTGCTGGGCTGTCCTTCCTGCCGTTCGACGCAGGACGAGCTGCGTGACGTCTGTTCTTCGCTGCGCGCGCACGCCGGGGTGCTGGTGCTCGCCCTGCCCGCGCTGGCCGGCGGGCTCGGCGGCGCGACCGGGCTGGCCGCGACCGTGAAGAGCGTGTTGTTCGGTTCCAAGGTGAAGGTCGGCCTCGCGCTGGTCTCGGCGGCTGCCGCCGGGGTAGTCGGGGTGACCGCGGGGCCGGTGGTCTTCGGCACGCACCCGATGCAGAACGTCGGGCTGGGCGGTGGCGCGCCGGAGCTGGCGCTGCAGCCGCCCGCGTCGCGCGTCCAGCCGCCGCCGCAGGTCCAGCAGGGTCCGCGCATCGTCACCGGCGAGCTGCAGGGCACGGCCCGGCCGCAGCACCAGCATCTGGCCGGCTACCACGGCGAGACCGGGGCCGAGCTGGGCGCCAACGCCGTGCCGAACGCGCCAGCCGGGATCGGGTCGTCGGTTCCCGGCCAGTCATCGTCCGACGGCTCGCCGCGTGACGACTTGCCCGGCGGCACGCACTCGACCGTGAACTCGACGATGAGCACCGAGAGCTCGACCGACCCGCGCGTGGACACCCAGACGGATCAGCCCAGCTCGAGCGACACGGGCTGCGACGGCGAGCCGACGCTCCACAGCACGTGGGCGCCGCCGCCGGCGGACTACCTGCCGCCGAGCTACGAGCCGCCGTCGGTGACGACCACGCCGACGCCTACGGGCACCTCGACGTCAGCGGAGGACTCGACGCCGGCGAAGTCCACGCAGTCCTCGGATTCCTCGTCGGATTCGTCGGATTCTTCGGGCACCGAGAAGAAGTCGACGTGGCACTCGGAGGCCGTGAGTTCCCAGACCTCGGGAAGCACTACCTCGGAAGATGTCACCGGTTCGGCCGATTCCGATTCGTCCGCAACTCCCTGAGCAGCGGAAACCGGGCAAACCTCTCGCCACGCTACGTGACCACCTCGCGCCGCGGGGCCCCGTCACGGTAGCGTTGCCTTAGTTCGAGCGTCGCCCGGGAGGCAACAGGATGAACCGGCTGGTGCGCGGCGAGGACGGCCGCGACTGGGTGGTCCGTGCCCAGATGGAATGGCGTGCGCCGGTCACGGCGGACGATTTCGAACACGATGTCGCGGGGACTTACGGCCCGGGGATCGCGATGATCGTGGTGACCGCGTTCCTCGCGGTGGTGCTCGTGGTGTGGACGCCGGAACAGGTCCGGGTCCCCGCGTGGGTGTTCCTGGCCCTGGTGCTGATCCTGCTGTTCTTCCCGCTGCGCTGGATCCTGCGGCGGCCGTGGACGGTGGTCGCCGAGACCGAGGGCGACGTCACCGGTGACCGGCCGTCGGAGCGCTGGGTCGGCACGATCCGGGGCATGTTCACGGTGACCGGCGAGGTCAAGCGGATCTCGAAGACGATCCAGAAGCACTCGCTGCCGGACTTCGAAGGACCGCTGCACCCGGTCGAATAGCACCTGGCTCGAACGGCCGCCGCGGGAGAGACTGGTGGCATGCCCGAGTTGCCCGAGGTCGAAGCACTGGCTCATCACCTGCGCGAGAACGCCGTGGGCGCCACCGTGTTCCGGCTCGACGTCGCCTCGCTCAGCGTCCTGAAGACGGCGATGCCGCCGTACACCGACCTGCACGGCCGTGAGATCACCGGCGCGACGCGGCACGGCAAGCACCTCGACGTGGTCCTCGGCGACCTGCACCTGGTCGTCCACCTGGCGCGCGCGGGCTGGCTGCGCTGGTCGGACCAGCTGGCGCCGGCGCCGTTGAAGCCGGGCAAGGGGCCGATCTCGCTGCGGGTGCACCTGGAGTCCGCGACCGGCCCGGGGTTCGACCTCACCGAGGCCGGCACGAAAAAGGGCCTCGCCGTGTGGGTGGTGAAGGACCCGGGCGAGGTGGCGAGCGTCGCGCGCCTCGGCCCGGACGCGCTGGCGCTCGACGCGTCCCAGCTGCGTGAGCTGTTCGCGGGCAAGGGCACGCGGCTGAAGTGGGCGCTCACCGACCAGTCGCTCATCGCGGGCATCGGCAACGCCTACTCCGACGAGATCATGCACAAGGCCAAGCTCTCCCCGTACGCCACGGTCGGCAAGCTCGACGAGGGCACGCTGGAGACGCTGGCCGCCGCCATCCACGACATCGAGAGCGACGCCGTCGAACGCTCGGTGGGCCAGAAGGCGGCCCGGCTCAAGGGCGAGAAGCGCTCGGGCCTGCGGGTGCACGCCCGCACCGGCCTGCCCTGCCCGGTCTGCGGCGACACCATCCGCGAGATCTCCTTCGCCGACAAGTCCTTCCAGTACTGCGCGACCTGCCAGACGGGCGGGAAGCCGCTCGCGGACCGCCGGATGTCGCGGCTGCTGAAGTAACACCGGGCCGGCCGCCGCCGAATCCCCGCACGAGATCACCGGCCGCGAGGGACCCGTCATGCCCGAAACGATCACCTGCCACTGCTGCGGTCAGACCCTGCCCGCCGACAACCTGGCCTGGAACTTCGCCTGGCCCGACCCGATCGCGGAGCTGTCGGAGGCCGGGCGGAAGCGCACGCTGAAGTTCAGCTCCGACGCGTTCCTCTTCAGCCAGGACCACGGCGCGGCCGTCCGCGTCATCCTGCCGATCGGCCTGGAGGACGGCCGCACGTCGACCCTCGGCGTCTGGCTCGGCCTCGCCCCCGAAGACGGCCAGCGCGTGAACGACGCCGCGCGCGCCGGCGGCGACGCCTGGGTCGGCTTCACGTTCGGCGGCCACCTGCTCAACGAGGTGCGGCCGTGGGACACCTACTTCGCGGAGCTCACCGTCGTCGCGTTCGAGAACTGGGGCGTTCCGCGCGTCACGGAGAGCACCAGCCCGGTCGTGCGGCGCCTGCTCGCCGAGCCGCAGCCCGTGGAGCCGTTCCTGCGTGAACGCATCCACGACTCGGCGCCGAGGCCGAAGCGGCCGTGGTGGAAACGAGCTGGTCACCGCCAGTGACCGTGCGCTACCCGGCCGGGGATCGGTAGGGTTTGCCCACCCTCGGTCGTCAGATCCGGACAGAAAGTGGGGGAGCAGGCCTTGCACCCGGTCGGTCGAGCGCAGAGCATGGACGTCGTGTCCGCCTTCCCGTACGCGCAGGTCGTCCCGTGGGTCTTCGTCGGCCTGCTGACGGCCGCGGTCCTCGTGCTGCTCTTCCGCGTGCGCCGGCCCAAGGGCGTGATCCAGGACGCTGTGCTGCAGGCCGTGCACCGGATGTCGAAAGCGACGCCGAACCTGCGCGCCGGGCTCGACGAAGAGGCCGCGAACCGGATGACGGCGGAGCTGCTCGAGGTGCTCGACTGCCTCGCCGTCGGCATCACCGACAGTGAGGGCACGTTGCTCTCCTGGGCGGGCGAGGCCACCGAGCACTACTTCGACCTCGTCGAGGACATCGGCACCGCGCTGCGCAAGCACCGCCGCGCCGTCGCCGACCACAACCGGATGCCGTGCAACCACCGCGGCACCTGCAAGATGAAAACCGCCGCGATCGTGCCGATACTGGTCGAAGGCGAGGCCGAGGCGACGCTGATCGTCGTCGGGCGCACGCGGGGCAAGCTCGTGCAGATGGCCGAGGCCGTCGGGCAGTTCGTCTGCACGCAGTTCGAGCTGGCGCGGCTCGAAGAGTCCCGGAACCAGTTGCAGCAGGCCGAGATCAAGGCCCTGCGCGCGCAGATCTCGCCGCACTTCGTCTACAACGCGCTGAACACGATCTCCGCGCTGATCCGCACCGACCCGGAAGAAGCCCGGGAGCTGCTGCAGGACTTCGCGGACTTCACGCGCTATTCGTTCCGCACCTCCGGCATGTACACCACGCTGGCCGAGGAGCTGCGCAACATCGACCGCTACCTGACCATCGAGAACGCCCGCTTCGGCGGCCGGCTCGAGGTCCGGATGAAGATCGCGCCCGAGGTGCTGAGCGTGGTCGTGCCGTTCCTGATCATCCAGCCGCTGGTGGAGAACGCCGTGAAGCACGGGCTCGCCAGCAAGCCGAGCGGCGGCTGCGTCACCGTGATCGCGCACGACCACGGCATGGAGGCGCTGATCAGCGTCGAGGACGACGGCATCGGCATGGACCCGCGCCAGCTCACCGACCTGAAGAACGCGCACCGCACCGGCGCCCACGTCGGCCTCGGCAACATCAACCAGCGCATGCGCCAGGTCTTCGGCGAGGACTACGCGCTCACCGTCGACACCGCGCCCGGCGCGGGCATGAAGGTGACGCTGCGGGTGCCGAAGTTCAAGCTCGGCGTCCGCCCGAACATGCCGGACTACTCGGCCGACGTGCCGCAGCAGGGCGGCGCCGACGAGGACGACTCCGTCGAGCACAACGGTGTGAACGGATCGCGCTCGGGCATGCTGCCCGCCCTCTGACCCAGCCCGCTCGTGAGTGTTGAGGACGGTTCTAACCGTCCTCAACACTCACGAGGTGGCTAGCCTGGCGGGATGAGCGTTACCGACAAGCTGACCTCCCGCCTGCCCGTGCTCGGTGACCGGGGTGAGCGCAAGGACGTGGTCGCCGTGGTGAAGCTGCACGGTGTGATCACGCCTTCGCCCTCGCCGCTGGCGCGTGGCTCGATCAACCTCGCCACCGTCGAGACGGCGCTGACCAGGGCGTTCGGCTACGACCGGCTCAAGGCCGTGGCGCTGCTGATCAACTCGCCGGGTGGCGCGCCGACGCAGTCCGGGCTGGTCGCGGAGCGGATCCGCCAGCTCGCGGACGAGAAGAACGTGCCCGTGCTCGCCTTCGCCGAGGACGTCGCGGCGTCCGGCGGCTACTGGCTGGCCTGCGCGGCCGACGAGATTTTCGCGCACCGCACGTCGATGGTCGGCTCCATCGGCGTGATCAGCGGCGGGTTCGGCTTCACCGGCCTGCTCGAGCGCTTCGGCATCGAGCGGCGGCTGCACACGGCGGGCGCGAACAAGTCGCGGCTCGACCCGTTCAGCCCGGAGAAGCCCGAGGACGTCGAGTGGCTGAAGAAGATGCACGGCCAGCTCCACGACCTGTTCGTCGACTGGGTCAAGGAGCGCCGCGGCGACCGGCTGGACGCCGCCGAGGACCTGTTCACCGGTGACGTCTGGCTCGGGCAGAAGGCGCTGGACCTCGGCCTGATCGACGGGCTCGGCTCGCTGCGCCAGATCATCGGCGAGCGGTACCCGGACGCCGAGATCTCCGTGGCGGAGCCGAAGAAGCCGCTGCTCGCGCGGCTCGGCATCGGCGCGCCCGCGGCGGCGACCGCGCTGCTGGACGCCGTGACCACCAAGGCCGCCTGGTCCCGGTTCGGCCTCTGAGGCGACTGCCACTCCGGTTCCCCCGGCCTCCCGTTCCCCGGTTTGCGCGAGGCCGGGGAGCCGTTGGCCCTTGCCTGCTTAAGTGAATTGGCGCTAGCTTATGTGAATCAACGCTAGGGAGGCGCCGTGAACCAGCAGGCACGCGTCGTCGGGGCCGGGATGGTCCCGTTCACCACGCCGCGCCACAGCGAGCCGTACGACGTGCTGGGGGAGCGGGCCGTCCGCGCCGCCCTCGACGACGCCGGCCTGGAGTACGAGCAGCTGCAGCAGGCGTACACCGGTTACGTCTACGGGGATTCGACGTCCGGGCAGGCCGCGCTCTACCGCGTCGGCCAGACCGGGCTGCCCGTGGTGAACGTGAACAACAACTGCTCGACCGGCTCGACCGCGCTGTGGCTCGCGCGCCAGGCGATCGAGTCCGGCGCCGCGGATTGCGTGCTGGCGCTGGGTTTCGAGCAGATGCAGCGCGGCGCGCTCACGGCCCAGTACACCGACCGCCCGACGCTTTTCGACCGGTTCGACGCGCTCGCCGCCCGCGTCCGCCCGCTGGAGCCGGACGCGCCGAAGGCCGCGCAGTACTTCGGCGCCGCGGGCGCGGAGTACGCCGAGCGGTACGGCACCGCGCCCGAGACGTTCGCGAAGATCACCGTGAAGTCCCGCGCGCACGCCGCCGCGAACCCGTACGCCGTGTTCCGCGAGCCGCTGACCATCGAGGAAGTGCTGGCGTCGCCGCACATCGCCGGGCCGCTGACCCGCCTGCAGTGCTGCCCGCCGACCTGCGGGGCCGCCGCCGTGGTCCTGACCAGCGCGGACTTCGCGCGCCGGAACGGGCTCGACGCGTCGGTCGCCGTCCGCGCGCAGGCGATGGCCACCGACCTGCCGTCGACGAACGCCGCGGAGAGCATGTTCGCGATCGTCGGCTACGAGATGACCAAGGCGGCCGCGGCGCAGGTGTACGAGGACGCCGGCGTCGACCCGGGCGACGTGCGGGTGGTGGAGCTGCACGACTGCTTCACCGCCAACGAGCTGCTGTCGTACGAGGCGCTCGGCCTCACTCCCGAGGGCACGGCCGAGAAGTTCGTGCTGGCCGGCGACAACACTTACGGCGGTCGTGTGGTGACGAACCCGTCCGGCGGCCTGCTGTCGAAGGGCCACCCGCTCGGCGCGACCGGCCTGGCGCAGGCTGTCGAGCTGGTCTGGCAGCTGCGCGGGCAGGCCGGCGATCGCCAGGTGGACGGCGTGAATCTCGCGCTGCAGCACAACATCGGCCTCGGCGGCGCGGCCGTCGTCACGCTGTACGAAAAGGCCGGCCGGTGATCGACGCCGCGGCCGTGGGCCGCGAGCTGCCGCCGGTCACCGTCACGGTCGACGCCGGGCGGCTGCGGTTCTTCGCTGAGGCGACCGGCGGCGAGGCGACAGAGACCGTGCCGCCGACGTTCCTTTTCGGTCTCGAACTGGAGCGGCCCGACCCGTTCGACTGGCTCGCCGACCTCGGCGTCGACCTGCGCAACGTGCTGCACGGCGAGCAGAAGTTCGTCTACCACTCGCCGGCCCGCGCGGGCGACACCCTCGTGCTGAGCCCGCGGATCACCGATATCTACGCCAAAAAGGGCGGCGCGCTGCAGTTCGTCGTCAAGGAGACGGCCGTGACGCGCGCGGACGGCGGCGCCGTCGCGGACCTCACCAGCGTGATCGTGGTGCGGGAGGCGCGGTGAACGTCGGCACGCAGCTTCCACCGCTCAAAGCCTCGCCCATCTCCCGGACCACACTCGCGCTGTTCGCGGGCGCCTCCGGGGACCACAACCCGATCCACCTCGACCTCGACGTCGCGCGCTCCGCCGGCCTCGAAGACGTCTTCGCCCACGGCATGCTCTCCATGGCCTACCTCGGGCGGCTGCTCACGGACTGGGTGCCGCAGGAGCGGATCCGGTCGTTCGCCGTGCGGTTCGCCGCGATCACGCCGGTGCACGGCGAGCCCGTGTGCACCGGCGTCGTCACGGCGGTGCGCGACGGCGAGGCCACGGTCGAGCTGACCGTCCGGCTCGCGGACGGCACCACCACGTTGACCGGCGAAGCGGTCATCGCGACGGAAGGGCACTGATGGGCAAGCTGGACGGGAAGGTCGCGCTGGTCTCCGGCTCGGGCCGCGGCATCGGCCGGGAGATCGCGCTCAAGCTGGCCGGCGACGGCGCGGCCGTGGTGGTGAACGACCTCGACGACGGCCCGGCGAAGGAAACCGTTGCCGCCATTGAGGAATCCGGCGGCCGCGCGCTCGCCTGCACCGGCAGCGTCACCGAGACGGGCTTCGCCGAGCGCTTCGTGCAGACGGCCGTCGACGGCTTCGGCGGCCTCGACGTGATCGTCAACAACGCCGGCTACACCTGGGATTCGGTGGTCCAGAAGATGACCGACGAGCAGTGGGACGCGATCCTCGACGTGCACCTCAAGGCGCCGTTCCGCATCCTGCGCGCGGCCCAGCCGGTGATCTCGGCGGCGGTGAAGCGCGCGAAGTCCGACGGCGGGCCCGTGCCGTGCCGCAAGGTCGTGAACATCTCCTCGATCGCCGGGCTCGACGGCAACGCCGGCCAGGCGAACTACGCGGCCGCCAAGGCGGGCGTCACGGGGCTGACGAAAACGCTGGCCAAGGAGTGGGGCCGCTACAACGTCACCGTCAACACTGTCGCGTTCGGACTGATCCGCACGCGGCTCACCGAGACCAGCGCAGACACCGGCGGCACGATCGACGTCCAGGGCCGGGAGATCCGCGTCGGCGTGAACCCGGACCTGCTGGCTCAGCTGGAGCAGTCCGTCCCGCTCGGCCGCGCGGGCACGCCCGCCGAGGCGGCCGGCGCGGTCTACCTGTTGTGCCAACCCGAATCCGACTACGTCAGCGGCCAGACGCTCGTCTGTGCCGGAGGGTTCTGAACCGCAAAGGAGCGGCCATGTACCTCACGCAGACGTTGCACCAGGCCCTGCAGCAGCGCCCGGACCAGCCGATGACGGTGTTCGGCGACCGCGTGCGCACGGTCGCCGAGGTGGCGGACCGCGTGGCCCGGCTGGCCGGCGCGCTGCGCGGGCTGGGCATCGATTCCGGCGACCGCGTCGCCATCCTCTCCCTCAACTCGGACCGCTACCACGAGTACCTGCTGGCCACGCCGTGGGCGGACGCGGTGCTGAACCCGGTCAACGTCCGGTGGAGCGCCGCGGAGATCGCGTACGCGCTGGAGGAGTCCGAGACGCGGATCCTGCTCGTGGACGACACCTTCGTCCCGATGGTCCCGCAGCTGCGGGAGAAGTTCCCCGGACTGTCCACAGTGGTCCATCTCGGCGACGGCGCCGCGCCCGGCGGGATGCTCTCCTACGAGGAGCTGATCGCCGCCGCCGAGCCCATCGAGGACGCCCGGCGCGGCGGCGACGAGCTGCTCGGCCTCTACTACACCGGCGGCACCACGGGCACCCCCAAGGGCGTGATGCTCAGCCACCGCAACCTGTTCACGTCCGCGATCGGCAGCCTCGCCACCGGCACGTTCCACACGCCGGGCGGACGGTTGCTGCACTCCGCGCCGATGTTCCACCTGGCCGACGGCGCGTCGTGGGCCTCGGGCCAGCTGGTCGGCGCGACGCAGGTGATGGTCCCGTCGTTCACGCCGATCGGCGTGCTCGAAGCCATCAGCCGCGAGCAGATCACCGACGCGCTGCTGGTGCCCACCATGATCCAGCTGCTCGTGGACCACCCCGACGCGCCGAAGTACGACCTGTCTTCGATGAAACACGTGGTCTACGGCGCGTCGCCGATCTCCGAGGCGGTGCTGGAACGCGCGCGCAAGACGTTCCCGGACGCGGAGTTCACCCAGGCGTACGGGATGACGGAGCTTTCGCCCGTCGCCACGCTGCTGCTGCCAGCCGACCACGAGAACCCGTCGCTGCGCCGTTCCGCCGGACGGGCCGCGCCGCACTCCGAAGTGCGGATCGTCGACCCGGACGACAACGAGGTGCCGCGCCACACCGTCGGCGAGGTGGTCAGCCGCGGCGACCACGTGATGCTCGGCTACTGGAACCGCCCCGAGGAGACGGCGACCGTGTTGCGCGGCGGCTGGATGCACACCGGCGACGGCGGCTACATGGACGAGAACGGCTACGTCTTCGTGGTCGACCGGATCAAGGACATGATCGTCTCCGGCGGCGAGAACGTGTACTCCGCCGAGGTGGAGAACGCGCTGGCCAAGCATCCGGCGGTGGCCGCGTGCGCGGTGATCGGCGTGCCCGACGACCGGTGGGGCGAGCGCGTGCACGCCGTGGTCGTGCTGCTGGACGGGCAGCGGGCCGACGACGCCGAGCTGCGTGACTTCTGCCGGGAGGCGATCGCCGGGTACAAGGTGCCGCGTAGTTTCGAGTTCGCCGAGGCGCTGCCCATGTCGGGCGCGGGCAAGATCCTCAAGCGGGAGCTGCGCCGGCAGCACTGGGGCGAGCGCAAGCAGGTGAACTGAGGACTCGTGAGTGTTTATGACGGTTCTAACCGTCATAAACACTCACGAGTCCGGAGCGCTGGAGGAGAACCATGGCCGTGCCGACCTCGCCCCCGAGGGGGACCAGGCCGCGCAACCGCCGCGCGCTGATCGTCGCGGCGGCCGGGGACCTGTTCGTGCGCGACGGCTATTCGCGGGTGGCGATGAGCGACATCGCCGAGGCCGTCGCGATCGGGCCGTCCGCGCTGTACCGGCACTTCCGGGGTAAGCAGGAGCTGCTCGGGGCCGTGGTGCTCGACGCGTTCACCACCATCCGCGAGGCGGTCGACGGCTCGGCCGACGTCTGCGGCACGCTCGCCGACACCGTCCTCGACCACCGCGGCCTCGGCGTGCTGTGGCAGCGCGAATGCCGGCACCTGGACCCGGACGAGCGGGAGAAGCTGGTCGCGCCGCTCGTCGGCCTGGCCTCCTGGCTCGCGGGCGTGCTGCGCGACCGGCGGCGCGAGCTGACGGCCGAGGAGTCGGGCCTGCTGGCGTGGACCGTGCTCGGCGCGTTGATGAGCGTCTCGTTCCAGCGCGTGGAGCTGCCGCGTGAGGAGTACGTGGGCCTGCTGCGGGAGGTGGTCACGGCCGTGGTCGACGTGGACCTGTCCGGAGCGCCGGCCGCGGTGGCTTCAGCGGCTGTGGTCTCGGCGAGCTCCGGCCCTGATTCGGACTCCCGCCGCGAGGTGCTGCTCGACGCCGCGATCCGGCTGTTCGCCGAGCGCGGGTTCGACGGCGTCGCGATCGAGGAGATCGGCGCGGCCGCGGGCATCGCCGGCCCGAGCATCTACCACCACTTCGCGAGCAAGCACGAGCTGCTGCTCACCGCGATGCTCGACGGCGCCGAGCAGCTCAACCTCGGGCTGGCGAAGGCGCTCGAACAGCCTTCGCCGGACGCCGCGCTACGGGAGCTGCTCGGCTCGTACGTCGGCTACTCCCTGACACACCACGCTGTCGTCGAGGTGCTCGTGGCGGAGGTGGCGCACGCGCCCGAGCGTCACCGGATGCGGCAGGCACAGCACGACTACATCGCCGCGTGGGTGCGGCTGCTGCGCGAAACCCGTCCTGACATGGGGCCGCAGGAGGCGCGCGTACGCGTGCAGGCCGTGCTGACGGTGGTCAACGACGTGAGCCGGACCCCGCACCTGCGCGCACTGCCCGGGATCGACGGGCGCCTGCGCACACTCGGGGTAACTCTGTTGGCCCTGTGAACCGTGCTGAGCGCGTGACCGTGCTTCGGGCAAAGGGGTCGTTCGCGGACCACTTCGGGGCAGATGCCCGGGGCGGGACTGGACATTGCACTCGGCAATGGGCAGGATGCGATTCACTGTGAGTGCTCACGACGACACCCGGAAGCTCATCGTCCTGGCGGTGGACGACGAGCCGAACGGCCTGGCCATGCTGACCGAACGTCTCGAGAACAACCCGTACGTCGCCCGGGTCTTCAAGGCGCTGGACGCCTCCGACGCGCTGCGCCTGTTCTCGCACGACGACCCGGAACTGGTGGCCCGGCGCGCCCAGGGCCGCCCGACCGTCGACGCTGTGTTCGCCGACATCGATATGCCCGGTCTGTCCGGGATGGAGATGTCGCGCGTGATCACGGCGATGACCCCGTCGCCGGTGCTGGTGTTCGTCACCGGCCACGCCGAGGAGGCCGTGAACGCGTTCGACCTCGGCGCCGTCGACTACGTGCTCAAGCCGTTCCAGCAGGACCGGCTCGACCGCGCGGTCGCCCGCGTGCGCGAGAAGCTGACCGTGGCCGCCGGCCCGCCGCCCGGGCAGGGGCCGGGCGAGCCGGTGAAGAACGACGACGAGGTGATCCCCGTCGAGCTCGCGGGCACCACGAAGCTGATCCCGCGCTCGTCGGTCCGCTGGGTGGAGGCGCAGGGCGACTACGCCCGGCTGTTCACCACCGAGGGCAGCCACCTGGTCCGCATCCCGCTCGCCCAGCTCGAGGAACGCTGGGAGAAAGCCGGGTTCGTCCGGATCCACCGGTCGTTCCTGGTCGCGCTGCCGCTGATCACGGAGCTGCGCATGGGGCAGGGCGGCTACCAGGTCGTGATCGGCAACGAGGAGAAGGTGCTGCCGGTCAGCCGGCGGCACACCCGCGCGCTGAAGGACCGGCTGGTCGGCTCCGGCCGGGGCGGCTAGCCCCCGATCGTGGCCCCGTCCGAAGACCCCTACCACCGGCTCGCGAACGGCGTCCGCAAACCGGACCCGACGCTGGGCCGGAAGCCGGACGACCGCGCCGTCGTCGAGTCGGTGCCGCCCGCGCCCGAGCCGTTGCGCCCGGCCGAGCCCGCCCACGAACGGCCGAAACGCCAGCGCGTGGTCCTCGCGGACTCCCGCGCCTCGTCCGGCCGGATGCAGGCGCGGATGGAGCTGGAGGAGCAGACCAGCTGGGGAAAGCTGCTGGTCCGCGACCTGGTGAAGGTGCAGCTGCGGACGTCGGTGCTGCTCGCGCTGTTCGTGGTCGCGGCGCTCGGCGCGCTGCCGGTGCTGTTCTACGCGCTGCCGTCGTTCTCGCGGTTCACGGTCATCGGCATCCCGATCCCGTGGCTGCTGCTGGGCGTCCTGCCGTTCCCGTTCCTCTTCGCCGTCGGCCTCTGGTACAACCGGTTGGCCGAACGGCACGAACGCGACTTCGTCGACATGATCGAAAACTGAGCGCAGGGACCGGAAAGCCCCGGTAGCGGGCATGACCGGACCACGCGCACGTGCGAGGATTCGAGCCGTGCAGCTGAACCCGTGGGCCTTGACCGGCGTAGTGCTGGTCGCTTTGGCGACCTACTACCTCGGGCACCGCTCCTCGCGTTCGGCCACCACCACCCACGACTTCCTCGTCGCCCGCCGCACGGTGCGCTCGCGCCGCAACGCCGCCGCCATCTCGGGCGAGTACCTGTCCGCGGCGTCGTTCCTCGGCGTCGCCGGGATCGTGCTCAAGGAGGGCGTCGACGCGACCTGGTACCCGATCGGCTTCACCGCCGGGTACCTCGCGCTGATGCTGTTCGTCGCCGCGCCGCTGCGCCGCTCGGGCGCGTACACGCTGCCGGACTTCGTCGAGGCGCGGCTGGGCTCGATCGGGCTGCGCCGGTTCTCGACGGCGTTCGTGGTGTTCATCGGGATCCTGTACATGGTCCCGCAGCTGCAGGGCGCCGGGCTGACGCTCGCCTCGATCCTGCCCGTGCCGATGTGGGCCGGCGCGGTCGTGGTGACGGTGCTGGTCGCGGTCAACGTGATGGCGGGCGGCATGCGCGCGATCACCGTCGTGCAGGCGTTCCAGTACTGGCTCAAGCTGTTCGCGATCTCGGTGCCGACGTTCGTGCTGTGCCTGGTCTTCTTCACCGGCGGCGGCCCCGCCGGCGTGCGCTCGCTGGGCGCGCCCGCGCCGCCGGTGTTCACCGCGGACACCAAGGTCTCGGTGCAGGCCGACGTCACCGTGAAGGTGACCACGGAGACGTACTTCCACGCCTACGGCCGCATCGACGACGGCCCGGCGGGCGGGGTGGCGCGCTGGTCGCCGCTGGTCCCGCACAAGGTCTCCGAGGGCACCACGCTGGAGTTCGCGGCGGGCACCCCGGTGCCGGTGATCAGCGACGCGGCCGCGTCGAACGACGCCTGGCTGCACCCGGCGTCCGGCAACCTCACCGACCTGCTGCAGACGTACTCGCTGATCTTCGCGCTGTTCCTCGGCACCATGGGCCTGCCGCACGTGCTGGTCCGCTTCTACACCAACCCGGACGGCAAGGCCGCGCGCCGCACCACCGTGCACGTGCTGCTGTTGCTGGGCCTGTTCTACCTCTTTCCGACGATGCTGGGCGCGCTGTCGCGGATGTACGTGCCGCAGCTGCTGGTCACCGGCAACGCCGACGCGGCGGTGCTGATGCTGCCCACGGCGCTGTTGCCCGGCGTGTCCGGGCAGATCCTCGCGGCGGTCGTGGCGGCGGGCGCGTTCGCGGCGTTCCTGTCCAGCTCCTCGGGGCTGCTGGTGAGCGTGTCCGGCGTGGTGTCGACGGACCTGCTTCCCGGGCGGGTCAAGGACTTCCGGGTCGGCACGGCGATCGTCGCGGTGTGCCCGCTGGCGCTGGTGTTCCTGCTGCGCACGGAGGACATCTCGCTGTCGATCGGGATGACGTTCGCGCTCGCCGCGTCGACGTTCAGCCCGCTGCTGCTGCTCGGCGTCTGGTGGCGCAAGCTCAGCTGGCCGGGCGCGCTCGCCGGGATGGTGGTCGGCGGCGGGCTGGTGCTGGCCGCGCTGGGCATCAACATCGCGAGCGAGTACACCGGCAACTGGGCGCCCTGGTACACGATCCAGCCGGCGCTGATCACCGTGCCGGCGGCGTTCCTGACAACGTACGTGGTGAGCCGGCTGACCCGGTACGGGCGGCCGGAGCTGGTCAACGACATCATGCTGCGGCTGCACGCGCCGGACCCGCTCGGCCTGATGCAGGACCGCGCCGTCGCCCGGTTCGGCCAGGCGGACGACAAGGCGAGGGCCGCGCGCGGGCGTCACCGCAAGTAGTGGTTTTCGTGATTCACCTGATGCGACCAGGCGGGGTAGGCCTTCCGGGGCGGAAAATCTCCTCATGCCGGATGAGGACACCGAGCCGGAGCCGGACTGGGAGCAGATCCAGGCCAGTCCGGAGTTCGCCCTGCTCCGCCGTCAGGTGCGCGCGTTCGTGTTCCCGATGGCGGCGCTGTTCCTCGGCTGGTACCTGCTGTATGTGCTGCTGGCGGCGTATGCGCACGGGTTCATGAGCATCCGGTTGTGGGGCCAGGTGACGGTCGGGCTGGTGATGGGGCTGCTGCAGTTCGTGTCGACGTTCCTGATCACCTGGCTGTACGTCCGCTACGCCGCTCGCCGCCTGGACCCGCTGGCCGGCCGCATCCGCGCCGACGCCGAGCTGCACTGATCCGGTTCCTCACACGCGCGCAACGCCTGGACATGGCAGCATGGAACCGTGGTGAGCCCTGCTGAACTGCCGACCGCCGAGGTCCGTGACCTGCCGAAGGACGTCGTGACCCTGCTGGACGTCCGCGAGGACGACGAATGGGCCGCCGGCCACGCCCCCGGCGCCAAACACATCCCGCTCGGCGAGCTCCCCACCCGAGTCGCCGAACTCGCCGAACTCCCCGACGACCAGCCCGTGTACGTCATCTGCCACACCGGCGTCCGCTCCGCCCGCGCGGCCGCCTGGCTGAACGCCACCGGCTGGGACGCGGTCAACGTCGCCGGCGGCATGGACTCCTGGGCCCGCGAAGGCCGCCCCATGACCACCGACCTCCCCGACACGACCCCCAAAGTCCTCTGACGTATGCACCCAGGCCAGCCCCCCCACCCCGACCACGCGCCCGCGCCGGACCCCGCCCGCCAGGACCCCCGGCCGGGTTCGCGGGGGACCGGCAGTTCGGCTGCTGGTGATGGTGGGGCTGTTGGCGGCGTTGGGGCTGCCGGCGGCGCCGATGGTGCTGGGGCCGGTTTGCCGGAGCAGTCCGCTTCGGCGGGTGGTGGCTTTGTTGCCGTTGGTTCAGCTCCTGCCGGTTCTCCCGGTCCACCTGCTCCGGCTGCCGCCCCCCGCTCAGCCCCGCGACCCACCCAGCCCGACTCCGACCCGCATGGCTGGGTCCCAGGCTTCACCCAGCACCCAGCGGCGCCGAACGGCTACCCAGCCACCCCGGTCGCCCCGGTCGCCCCGGTTGCTCCAGGTCAGCCGGGTCCGTCCGGCCAGTACCCGGGCGCCTTCCCGACGATGCACCCCGCACAGGTCGCCGCCGCATCCGGCTATACCTCGGCGCCCGGTCACCCTGCGCACCCCGGTAACTCGGCTGCGTCTGCCTACAACCCCGCATCGCCCCAAAACCACTCCGGCGACCCCACCGCCGCGCCCGGCTACGCCCCCGCGCCCGGCTACCCCGCGTACTCCGGCGCCCCCGCCGCGCAGCCGGTCCCGTTCACCTCGGCGCCGCACCAGCCCGTCTACCGCCAGCCGGCGCAGCCGCCCGCCCGGCCGCGGGCCGATCCGTTCTCCCCCGGCCACCCGTCGGCGAGGCCGCCGCGGGCGCGCTTGCGCTGGGTCGCGTCGCCGCCGCCGGGGGCGTGGCCGCGGCGGCGGGCGGTGGCCGTCGAGCCGTACAGCGGGCCGCCGTCGTACCCCGTGCCCCCGCGCTGGGGCTTCCCGAACCTCGTGTGGCGCCGCCCGACGGCCGTGCCCGGCACAGCGTCCAGCGAGGTGCGGCCCATCGACCGCATCCCGGTCCTCGCACGGAGCCTTGGCACGATCCTGTGGACGTTCGCGGTGCTGGCCGTCGTGGCCGCGGGCTCGGAGATCTGGCGGTACGTCCTGCTGGTCCAGAGCCGTGATTCCGCGTTGAACACGTCCGTCGTCGCGTACTCCGACGCCGTCGTCGTCACCGCGGGGCTGCTCACCACGATCCTGTCGCTGCTGCCGGCGGGCCTGTCGGTGTGGTGGCTGCTCGTCGCACGCCACGCCGCCGCCGACGAATCCGGCGACGACCCGCCGCGGCCCGTCTGGCAGGTACTCGTGGGGGTGCTGGTGCCGGTGGCGAACCTGCCGCTCGCGCTCTCCGTGGTCGGCGAACTGGAGCACGCCGTGCTGCGCCGTCCGCGAGACGCCCGCCCGAAACCGTCGCGGCTCGTGCTCGCCTGGTGGGGCGCCTGGCTGGTGAACTGGATCTTGCTCGCCGTGACGATCGTCTGGCGGCTCCGCCCGGGCGTCCAGGCGATGGCCGACAGCGTCGTCCTCGTCGCGATCACCGATCTCACCGCCGCTGGGCTGGCGATCATCACGTGGCTGCTGGTCCGCCGCTTCTCCCACCTCTTGATGCCCATCGCGCCAGACCGCCTCCGCAACCTGCGCGTTCTCAAGATCGACGGCGCCCCGGAGCCCGAGCTGCACACCACCCGCCCGGTCGGCGCAGCTCGCTAGGTCGGACCTAGTCCGGGTCCGCGCTTCTCCACAGTTTTCCCGACGTTCGCCCCTTTGAGCTGTGCACTATCCGCTTGGGCTGACCCGTTAGGTCGGACCCAACCCGTCCACCCGGAGCTGTTGTTGGGTCGGACCCAACTTCCGCCTACGTGGCGCTGTCGGCTGGGTTGGACCCAAACCCACCCATGCCGCGCTGCCGGTTGGGTCGGACCTAAGCCCGCCCACGCGGTGCCGTCCGCTGGGTCGCACCCACCTCCTGCCGTGCACTGACCGGCCGCCACAGTGTCCGAGCAGCTGGCCGTGAGTAGGTCAGACCGCCCCCAGCGCGGGCTCCAGCTGGTCGAACGCCTTCTTCGCCGACTTCCGCACCCGCGCCACGAGGTCCGCGGCGTCCGCAAAGGTCAGGTCCCAGACGTCGTCGAACAGCAGCCGCAGCACCGACGTCAGGTGCGCCGCCGCCGCGCGCGGCAGGATGTCGCCGCGCGGATCGCGGTCCAGTAGGGCGGCGGAGAGTTCCCGTTCGCGGTCGAGGTGCATCTCCGCGAGCGCCGACACCAGCCGCTCGCTGTCCCGGATCATCCGCACGAATGCGACGTCCGCGAAGCCCAACAGCGCGCTTCGCTCGTCGAGCGCCGCGAAAAACCCGTCGCGAATCGCCTCGAACGCCGTCCCCGACGGCCGCTGCCGCACCAGCTCGGCCGGCCACACCACGAACTCCGCACGGATGTCGAAGACCAGGTCCTCCTTCCTCGCGAAGTGGTTGGTCACCGTCATCTTGGCGACGCGCGCCGCCTCCGCGACCTCGGCGATCGTCACCACGTCGAACCCGCGATCGATGAACAGCCGCGTCGCCACGTGCGAGATGTTCTGCCTGGTCTCTTGCTTCTTCTGCTCTCTGAGTCCTGTGCTCATGCCGCCATCTTACTAGGTTCGACCTAATTTTGTGCTTGACCTAGTAAATGGGTTCGACCTAATCTCAGGTCCGACCTAATGAACTGGGGGTTCAGATGACCACTCGTCGCGCCGACGCTCACCTGTGGCGCCTGGGCGGTGTGCTGATCATGGGCGCGGTGCTGTCGATCCTCGACGCGACGATCGTCTCCGTCGGGATCGGCTCGATCGCCCACGACCTGGGTAGCTCGATCACCACGGTGCAGTGGGTTTCGAGCGCCTACCTGCTGGCCGCGTCGCTCACGATCCCGCTGTCCGGTTGGCTCACGGACCGCTTCGGCGGCAAGAACGTCTGGGTCGGTGCGGTCGCGTTGTTCACCGCGGGCACGTTGTTGTGCGGTTTCGCGTGGTCGGCGCCGGCGCTGATCCTGTTCCGCGTCCTGCACGGGCTGGGCGGCGGGCTGATGCAGCCGGTCGGCCAGGCACTGTTCGCGCAGGCCGCGGGGCCGAAGCTGGGCCGGATGATCGGCGTAATCACGTTGCCGGCCACCGTGGCGCCCGTCCTCGGCCCGCTACTCGGCGGCGTGCTGGTGCAGGGCCTCGGCTGGCGGTGGCTGTTCTTCGGCATCGTGCCGCTCGGCGTCGCCACGCTCGTCCTCGCGCTCCGTCTCCTGCCATCGGCCGAACCGATCGAGACTCACGAGCTGGCCCGCGTCGGCGCTCGCGATCCGGCTGTACCGGCGGGATCGGCTGTGGATGTGCACGCGGGGCGGGCAGTGTCGGCGGCATCGGCTGTGGATGTGAAACCGGGACAGGTGGCGTCGGCGGGATCGGCCGTTCAGACGGGATCGGCTGCGTCGGCGGGCTCGGCTGTGACTGTGGGACCGGCTGTGCAGGTGAGACCGGCCATGTCGGCGGGGCCGGATGCGACCCAATGCGAGGTCAGGCGCGATCCGCTCGACGTCCGTGGCCTGCTGCTCCTCTCGCCCGGCCTCGGCGCACTCGGCTACGGCCTGGGTGACGGTAGCGGCGTCTTCGCGATCGTTGGTGCCGTTCTCCTCGTTGCATACGGTCTGTATGCGCGAACCGCCCGTGCCCCGCTGCTTGACCTGAAGTTGTTTTCCCACAAGGAATTCGCCGTCGCGAGTGCGAGCACGTTCCTGCTCGGCGCGTCGCTGTACAGCTCGATGCTGCTGCTCCCGCTGTACTACGAGCAGGTCGAGCACACGAGCGCCCTCACTGCCGGGCTGCTGCTCGCACCGCAGGCGTTCGGTTCGGCTGTGGTGTTGCTCGCGGGTGGCAAGCTGCTCGTTAGGTTCGGCCCACGCACGATGATGCTGGCTGGTGTCGGGCTGTCGCTGCTGGGGACGATCGCGTTCACACAGCTCGGAGATGGGCCGAGCCCACTGTTACTCGCGATGTCACTGCTGGTCCGTGGGCTGGGCCTCGGCGCGACGACCACGCCCGGCATGACGATGCTCTACAGCTCCCTCGACCGCAGCCGCATCCCACGCGCGGCGAGCGCGATCAACGTCGTCAACCGCATCGGCGGGTCGTTGGGGACCGCGCTCCTTGTCGCGGTCCTGCACTCCGAGCCGGGCGGCGCCGGCGCGTTCGGCACCACGTTCACCTGGGCGCTCGGGCTCTCCGTGCTGAGCCTCGTGCCCGCCGTCTTCTTCCCGAAGGGAGTGCGGAAATGACCCTCCGCCTGTTGTCCGTCCACGCCCATCCCGACGACGAGTCCAGCAAGGGCGCGGCCACCCTGGCCCGCTACGCCGCCGAGGGCGTCGACGTACTGGTCGCCACCTGTACCGGCGGTGAACGCGGCGATGTGCTCAACCCAGCGTTGGACCGGCCCGAGGTGTGGGCGGACCTGACTGCCGTCCGCCGCCGCGAGATGGCCGCGGCGGCGGAGATTCTCGGTGTGCGCCAACGGTTCCTCGGCCATGTCGACTCCGGCCTCCGCGAGCCGCTTCCGGACGGCTGCTTCGCGCGACTGTCCATTGAGGACGCGATGCGGCCGTTGGTGGAATTGATGCGCGAGTTCCGTCCACAGGTGGTGATCACTTATGACGAAACGGGAGGTTATCCACACCCCGACCACATCCGGACCCACGAGGTCACGCGCGCGGCCTTCGAGGCTGTGGGCAACGGCGAGCCGCGCAAGCTGTACTACCAGGCCACCCTCAGCCGCGCGTGGTTCCAGGCGATGCACGACGCGACGCTGGCGGCAGGCCAGGAGTCCCTGATGGGCCCGGTCCTCGAGGAACTACCGCCGACCGACGGGCTGGCGGTCACGACGAAGATCCGTTGCGAGCAGTACTTCGACGTCCGTGACCAGGCCCTGCGCGCCCACGTCAGCCAGTCCGACCCGGCTCACCCGTTCTTCGCCCACTCCCGGGATGTCGAACGCGCCACCTGGCCTTTCGAGGACTACCACCTGGCGGCCACGAACGTCCCCACCACACCGGGCATCGAGGACGACCTGTTCGACGGAATCCGCTGACCCACACCTCGGTGCCGGGGACGGTGCCCGCACGTCCCCGACAGCCAGGTGAACGGCAGCCGCGGGCTGTGACGGCTGTGGGCAGGGCCGCCGCGGATCTAGCTGATGCAGGGCCTGGTGCTGTGGGTCCGAGCGACCGGACAGCTGCACGCCTAACTGTCGTGAGCCGAGTTGTCATGGACTGAGCTGCTCCGGACTGAGCTGCTTCGGACCGAGCTGTCACGGGCTGAGCTGCCGCGGACTGATCCGGGGCGGATCGAGCTGTCCCCACCCAACTGCCGCGGCCCCCACAGCCGCACGCCCGACACCCGCGGAAGCTTGTCGTCTCAGATGGTTACCGGCAGGGTTCGCAGGCCGCGGATGACGAATTCCGGGCGGAGCTCAGGGGTGGACGCCAGGCGAAGGCCCGGGAGCCGCGTGGTCAGGGCCGTCAGCGCGGCCGCGATCTCCACCCGGGCCAGTGGGGCGCCGATGCAGTAGTGGATGCCCATCCCGAAGCCGAGGTGGGCGTTGGGCGTGCGGCCGATGTCCAGGACGTCCGGCTCGTCGAACACCTTCGGGTCGCGCGCGGCCGCGCCCAGGAGCGCGCCGATCTTCCGGCCGCGCGGCACGCGGAAGCCGGCGATCTCGACGTCCTCCGTCGCGGTGCGTTCGAAGAGTTGCAGTGGCGCGTCGAAGCGGATCAGTTCCTCGACGCAGGTGTCCAGCAGCGTCGGGTCGTCCAGCAGCCGCTCCCACTGCGCGCGGTGGGTGAGGAGTGCGGTGACGCCGTTGCCGATCACATTGACCGTCGCCTCGTGGCCCGCCATGAGCAGCAGGACGGCGGTGGCCACGACTTCGTCCGGGCTCAGTTCGCTGGCCATCAGGTCGGCGACGATGCCGCGCGGCGTGCCTCGGACCACGTCGCGCAGGTACTCGACGAAGTCGGCGGCGGCCTGCTCCGCGGCGTCACGGCCGGGCTCGGGCAGGCCGTATTCGTACATCTTGACGATGGCGTTGCTCCAGGCCACCAGCCGCGGCCCGTCGTCCGCCGGGATGCCGAGCAGCTCCGCAATCACCGCGACCGGCAGGGGCTGGGCGAGGTGTTCGAGCAGGTCAGCCTCGCCGTCGGCGGCGATTTTGCCCGCCAGCTCCTCCACCATCGCCTCCGCGACGCGCGCCACCATCGGCCGCAGCCGCTGAACGTGGCCGCGGCCGAACTCGCCGGCGATCACGCGCCGTAGCCGCGTGTGGGCGGGGGGCTCGTTCTCCAGCAGGGAGTTGCGATGCAGGAGGTTGAAGGACGCGAAGCGCTCCAGCGGCTGCGCGTCCGTCCAGATCCGGCCCAGCCCGCGGTGCCGCAACACGGCGGAGGACGCGGTGTGCGACACCGTGATCGCTATGTCGAGCCCATCGTGCCGGTGCACCTCGCCCTCGGCGCGCAGCGCGGCGAACGCGGGGTACGGGTCGGCGAGGAACGCGGGATCGCGGGGGTCGAACACCAGCCGACTCTAACCCGGACGCCCCGCCGGGCCGCCGCTTCGATAGCGTCTGGCACCGAGCTTTTAGGAGGCTGAAGTGGGCAAGGGCGCGCGTAAGAAGGGTCCCAAGCAGGACCGCGTTCCGAAGGTGCGCGACGTCTTCGTCGGGCAGCCCTTCGAGGGACTGGCCGCGGAGCCGGAGCTGATCGCGCTGCGCGAGTTTGTCCCGTCGGCCACGGCGAAGCTGACGCTCGCCGACGGCGGCGACGTCACGCTCGGCACGGTGCTCCCGATGGCGGCCGCGGCGTTCGTCCGCTCCGACGGTGAGCGATTCCTCGGCCTCCAGGTGCAGACGCGCTCGTCGGACATCAGCCGTGACCTCGGCCGTTCGCTGCGCTGGCTGCTCTCCGCCGAGCCGGGTGACGTGCTGTCCGTCCCGGACACGACGACGCCCACCGACCCGGACGAGCACAACCGCCTCCAGGACCTCCTCACCCCCAGCGCCGAGCTCGAGGTGACTATCCACAGCGACTTCGCGTGGTGGCTGCCGGAGGACGCGGACGCCACGGGTGACGTCGCGGTCTCGCTGGAGCGCGCGAACGCCGCCATCATGCCCACCGACCGCCTCGGCGCCGGCGCCTACTGGGTGCTCGCCGGCGAGAAGGCGCACCTGCGCTGGGTCCGTCCCGAGCCGGAGAACCTACTGCTGCAAGCGCTTGCGCGCCTCTCGGCCGCGGGCACGCTGGGCCTTGGTGAGGGCACCCGGTACGCCGGTTCGTTCCGCGCCCACGGCCTGCTCGTCCCGGTCTGGGACCTCGACCCCGAGGCGCACGCCCGTGAGTGGAACGAGCCCAAGGACCAGCTCGGCGCACGGCTGGACGAGTCCCTCAAGTCGCTCGACGCCGAGCCCCTGAACGCCACCGAGCGCCGCGCCCGCGACGGCCTGATCGGGCGGCAGCTCACCATTCGCTGACCTTGTCGCCGAGGTTTTGTCGCCGAACCGCCGCCCGCTGACCATCGGGCGGCGGTTCGGTCGCCTGGACGGCAGGCCAGCATCCTGCACACGGGAGCGTGCGGTTGGCCGGGGCCGGTCGGGTCTGTGGGCTGGATGGCTCGCCAGCGGTGGCCGGATCAGGTGTCGAACAGCCCGGCAGCGCGGCGGCCCGGCAGCCCGGTTGGCTGGGCACCGCGGTGGGATGCGATTAGGCCCGACCTAACGACCCGCGCGGCCTGTGGAAGCTCGGCATCAAATCCTGGGTCCGTCCTAACGAAACGACCGGACCACCACCAACCCATGACCGTCTAGTAGGTCGGTCCTAACGAGCCCGCGGTGCCATCCACAGCTGTGGAAGTTCCGGTCGCGAACTTCCCCAAGCCACCCGGGCGAACGCTGGGCGGGAATCACGTTCCGTCGAGGGACTCGGCGGTGGCACGATCGGTGGCGTGATCCTGCACATCTGCTCCCGCGACGAGTGGGCCGCCGTTCCCGAGGGTGGCCTGTACACCGCGCCCTCACTCGACGAAGTGGGCTTCATCCACTGCTCCGACCTCGGCACGGTCGGCCTGCCGGCCAACGCGATCTACCGCGGCCGCACCGACCTCCTGCTGCTGGAGGTCGACCCGGCGAAGGTCGGTGCGCCCGTCCGATGGGAGGACGGGGTCCCGCCGCACCCCGAGGGGATCTTGTTCCCGCACGTCTACGGGCCCCTCCCGAGAAACGCTGTGGTCTCGGTACACGATTACCCACCCGATGGGGACGGAACACTGAAGCTGCCCAAGTCGCTCGCTGTGCGCTGATCCGGCTTCGCTCTTCACCTCGGCCGTCGCCCCGCGAAGCGGTGACGGCGGCCGGACAACCTGTTGGGGGAGCCATGCGTGTTGGGGAAGACGAGGACTCGACGCGCTGCGAGGCTTTCCCTGGAGGTGGCGATACGGTGACGGCAGCGGCACCTGCCATCTCGGGGGCAGAGACGACGTGGGCGGCCGGCAGTCGAGGGAGTCCTGTGGCCGTGCCTGTGGAATTCACCGACTTCGGTGAGTTCGTGCAGGCCACCCTCCCTGGTCTGCTCCGCTACGGCCACGCGCTCACCGGTAACCCGCACGACGCGGCGGACCTGGTGCAGACGGTGCTGGAGAAGATCGGCGCGCGCTGGTCGTACGTTCAGCAGAAGACGGGCGACCCGCTCGCGTACGTCCGGCGTTCGATGGCGAACGCGCACGTCAGCCGATGGAGACGGACGCGGCGCGAGAACCTCGTCGCCGACCTGCCGGAGACCGCGCCGCACCCGGCCGCGGACCCGTTCGAGCACGAGCCGCTCTGGCAGGCGTTGCGAAATCTGCCGCCGAGGCAACGCGCGGTGATGGTGCTGCGTTACTACGAGGGGCTCTCCGAAGTGGAGATCGCCGAGGCACTGGGCGTCAGCCAGGGCACGGTGAAGAGCCAGGCCAGCAAGGCCATCGCGTCACTGCGGGTGAAACTCAAGCAAGGGGAAGGGAGCGAAGCGGGTTGAACGAGTCCGAGGACGAGCTGGAGCAGCGGCTTCGCGCCCTGTTCGCCGACGAGCGGCTGGGCGTCGAGCCCACGGCCGACGCCGGCCCCGCCATCGTCGCGGGCGCCCGGCGGCGCCGGCAGCGGCAGCGCGTGCTGATGGCGTCGACCGGCGCGGTCTGCGCGCTGGGGCTCGTGGCGGGCGGGCTGACCGTGTTCCGCCTCCACGCCCAGGACAACACGGCCCAGATAGTCGCGTCACAGCCGACGGTCGGCGACGCGCCGGTGTTGACGCCGACGCCAGAGTCCCCATCGAGCACGCCGATTGCCGCCGACCCGCCGCCGCCCGCGCCGCCGTCGGAGGAGATCCACACGTCGACCAAGGCGAGGCAGCCGTCGCGGCCCGGGGCGCCGACCCACGCCGACCCGCCCGCGAAAGTCACCACCGGCTCGCTGCTGACCGCCGACGGGCTCGGCGGCCTCAAGCTCGGGATGACCGAGACCCAGCTCGCTGATCAAGGCATCACGCTCACCAACGCGAAGCAGACCTCCAACTGCACGTACTACGACGTCCAGGGCGCGGGGGTCCCCGCGGCCACTGCGCTGGTCTCGCCGTCGAGCGGCGTGGTCGTGGTCAAGCCCGACGGCGCCGCGCACACCCCCGAGGGGGTCGGCTCCGGCTCGTCCAAGGACGACGTCCTCGCCAGCTACCCCGGAACATCCGTGCAGTCCGGTGGGTTGGTCTCACCGGTAGGTGGCGACGGTTCGTACGTCTTCACATTGAGTGACGACGGCGCCGTAGCGAGCATCGACCTCCGCAGTGCGAACCAGGACTGCGCCGGCTGATCCCGGCGCTGAAGACGAACCCGGGCTGTCCACAGGGGGAGAGCCCGGGTTCTTTCTGTCCACAGGTGGACAACAAGAAGCCCGGGTTGTCCACAGATGGGGACAACCCGGGCTTCTCGGGTGCTCGGGCTGGTTACAGCGCGCCGCCTGCGACCGGGGGCATGCCCGCGTCCGCGCCGGCGTCGCCGACGGACTCGCGGTGCAGGAACTTCTCGATTTCGTACACGTTGTCACCCGCGCGCCGCGCGACGGTGAGCAGCGTGGACATCTGCGAGATCTCCTCGACCTGCTCCTTGAGGAACCACTGCGTGAACTGCTCGCTGATGTAGTCCTCTTCGGCTCGCGCGGCCTTCGCCAGCGCGGAGATGTCGGCCGCGACCTCCTTCTCCTGCGCCAGTGCGAGCTCGATCAGCTCGATGGGCGAGGAGAAATCGTTGCGGACGTCGCCGGTGCCGGGGATCTCGAGGTGGTGGTCCCGGTCCAGCATGTACTGGACGAGCGCCATCGCGTGGTTCCGCTCTTCGACCGACTGCTTGTAGAAGTGCTTCGCGAGCTGCGGCAGGTCCTCGTTGTCGAACCAGACCGCGAGCGCGATGTACTGCTGGGAGGCGTTGAACTCGTTGTGGATTTGCGCCTGGAGCAGTTCGTAGAACTTCGAGCGCGGTTCTTTCTTCGTGACGGCCATGGCTACGACGGTACGACAGATCACTAATTATTTCCACTTTTCCCTGGTGATCTCCACCCTATTAGGGTTACCATTCCTAAAGAAAGACAGACTTATTTTGGTTAGCCTTCCCTTAATAAGTTTTCATCATTTAGGGAAGGCTAACTTCGCCTTTATATCGTGTCGCGCAGTACTGGGCAGGACATGCATCGCGGCCCGCCGCGACCGGAGCCCAGCTCGGACCCGGCGATCGGCAGCACCTCGATTCCCGCGGCCATCAGGCGTTCGTTCGTCTCGGCGTTGCGCTCGTATCCGACGACCACGCCGGGTGCCAGCGCGAGCGTGTTGTTGCCGTCGTCCCATTGTTCGCGTTCCGCGGTCACTGGGTCGAGCCCAGTGTCGATGACGCGCAGCCGGTCGATGCCCATCGCCTCCGCGGCCGCGCTGAGGAACGGTGCGGGGCCGGCCACCTTCACGCCGCCGTCGCCGGTCGGGCGCAGGGTGAACGCCTTGAGCGAGTCGCGTGCCAGCGGGTACATCACCACCGCGTCGGCGGCGACCATCGTGCACACCGTGTCCAGGTGCATCGTCGCGCGCGACTGCTCGATCGGCACCGCCAGCACGGTGTGCGCGATGCCGTCCGCGAACACCGACCGTGCGAGCGATTCCGCGCCCGCGGCCGTCGTCCGCTCGCCGACGCCGATGGCGAGCACGCCGGGGGCCAGCAGCATCACGTCGCCGCCCTCGATGGGCGCCGAGTGCGCGCCGTACGCGCGGGCCGCGTGCCGGAAGCGCGGGTGGTAGGCGTAGACGAGGTCGAGCACGGCCGTTTCGCGGCGCCGCGCCGGCATGGTCAGCGACGAGATCGCCACGCGGTCGCCGATCCACGCCGACGAGTCGCGCGTGAACAGCAGGTTCGGCAGCGGGTCGACGGCGAAGTCGCGCGGGTCGTGCATCATCCGCACCAGCGACGCGCCCTCGGCGGACGGCAGTTCCTCGAACGTCATGCCGGCCATCAGCACCTCGGCGAGGGTGTCCGCGTCGACACTCGTTAGGTGCGACCTAACGGAATCCGCGAGGTCGCCGCCCAGCCGGCGGTCATCCACAGCCGCGTGCACACCCGCGGTGTGCGCGCGCTGGTCCTCCAGCGCCGTGCGCAGCGAGTCGGCGAGAAGCAGCACTTCGACGCCGCGGCCGCGCAGCACCTCCGCGAACGCGTCGTGCTCCTGTTGTGCGCGATCCACCCACGGGATGGAGTCGAAGAGGAGCTGGTCATTGTTGCGGGGCGTCAGCCTTTTGAGCTCGTTTCCCGGCCGGTGCAGCAGAACCGCACGGAGAGGTCCGACTTCGCTGTCCACCCTGGGTGGTGCCGTTTCGTCGATCACCAGCCGAGCCTAATGAGCGCGGGTCAGGGGAGCCAGGAGATGTGGCCCTTCAGCAGCGAATACCCGACGAACGACACCACGTCGAAAAGCGTGTGCGCGGCGACGAGCGGCCACAGCCGGTTCGTCTTCTGCCACACGCGGCCGAACACCAGGCCCATGACGAGGTTCCCGACGAACCCGCCGAAGCCCTGGTACAGGTGGTACGAACCGCGCAGCACGGCGGCGCCGAACAGGGAGGCGTTCTCGCGGACGCCGAGCTGGCGCAGCCGCGTCAACAGGTAGCCGATCACGAGCACCTCCTCGGCGAAGGCGTTGCCGAACGCGGAAAGCGTCAGCGCGATCGGGCGCCACCACGTGTCGCCCAAAGTGGACGGTTGGACCGCGAGGCTGAAACCCAGGTGGTAGGAGAGGAAGTACAGGCCCAGACCGGGAATCCCGATCACGGCGGCGATCCCGAGCGTCACGAGCGTGTCGAAGCCGGGTGAGCGCCGGTCGAGGCCGAGGTCGCGGACCTTCAGCCCGGCGCGCCACAGCAGGTACAGGCCGAGCCCGCCCCAGCCGATGAGCTGCAGGGCGTTCAGCAACTGCTGGAGCAGGTCCAACAGACTCGCGGCGGCCTGTGGGACGTTGAGCTGAGCCTGCTGCTGCGCGAGTGGCGTGGGCCGCAGCAGAGAGTCCACAAGGGACAGCAGGCTGCGCGCACCGGAGAGGCCGAGCGTGATGCCGAAGACGAGCACCAGCTCGAACTTGACTGTGCGGCGTTCCTTCGCGTCCGTGATCGGCTTCGGGAACGCCGGCGCCACGGGCAGCAGCCAGGATCGCAGGCCCGATCGCTCTGTGGTGCTCATGCGCGCACGCTACCTTCGGGGTATGCCGAGGACTATCGCCACCAACACGAAAGTCGACCGCGACGCGCTGGTCGAGTTCCTGAAGACGCGCCACCACGCGATCCTGACGACCCGGCGAGCCGACGGGAGCCCCCAGCTCTCGCCCCTCACCTGCGGCGTCGACGACCAGGGCCGGCTCGTGGTCGCGACCTACCCGAAGCGGGCCAAAGTGGTCAACATCCGCCGCGAGCCCCAGGTCTCCGTCTGTGTGCTCTCCGACGAGTGGAACGGTCCTTGGGTCCAGCTCGACGGCACCGCCGAGGTGATCGACCTGCCCGACGCCGTCGAGCCACTCGTCGACTACTTCCGCAGCATTTCGGGCGAGCACCCGAACTGGGACGAGTACCGCGAAGCCATGCGCAAACAGGGCAAGAGCCTCATCCGCGTCACGATCGACCGGTGGGGCCCCATCGCGACGGGCGGTTTCCCGCCCGAGCTGGCTGACGACTGATCCGGCGCCGGCCGGGTCGGCGCCGTGGCCGGGGTCGGCACCTCCTGTACGCGGGAGCGTGCCGTATGTGGACCGGCGCTCGCTGCAGGTGCCTGGGTGCGGCCCCACTCGGATGCCTGGATGTGGCCCGACGCGGAACTGGAGTCAGCGTCGATGGGTCCGGGCTACTGACCCAGTGTCCGTTGTCCACCTGTGGATGGCCCAGCCGCGTCCCCAAATGGACAACTCAGACTGGTCCACAGGTGGACAACTCCAGGCGGGCAACTCACGGTCATCCCCATGTGGATCGGTTGCGGTGATCCCCATGTGGATGGTTCAGAGCTGTCCACCTGTTGATGGCTCGTGACTGTCCACAAGTGGACAAGTCGGCCGTTCGATCCTGACCGCTCGGCTGCAGTTGGTAGTGCGGCGGGCCGTGGTTGGCGAAGCGGCTGGTGTCAGTCGCCGCGTTGTTGCCGGAGGAACGGGCAGCCGACCAGGCGGCGGAGCTCGGCCGCCAGCTGGGGTGGGCTGTCGACGGACTTGGAGAACGCCAGCCGGACGTCGTGGTCGCCGGTGTCGGCCTCGATGCGGAGGCGCAGGCCGAAACGGTCCAGGCCGAGTGGCCGGATGCGACCGCCGCGCAGGCCGGCGGGCAGGTGCTGGGCGAGCTGCTCGACGACGTCGGAGTGGTCGCTCTCCAGGTGGCGCAGCCAGTCGGCCTCGTAGTCGTGGAACGGGTCCGGCGGGGCGGCGCTGAACATGTGCGGCCGCAGCGAGTGCGTGCCCTCCGCGTCGGCCAGTACCAGGGAGGCCGGTGTGAGTCGCAGCAACGTCATGCCGTGGCCGACGTCTAGTAGCCGGTGGTCCGGCCGCTGCTCGGCGATCGAGACGGCGCGGGCGCGCGCCGAGACCGCCGTCAGAGGCCGGAGCCACCCGGTTATCCACAGCAGTCCGCGGATCGGCTCCCGCAGGTCCACCGGGGCGTGGTCGGCGAGCTCGACCATGACGGCGAGCTCGCCGCGCTGAGCCTGCCGGGACGTGCGCACCATGGGGTGCTCGTCCGGCAGAAGAATGCTGACGCTGCCGCTGTGGTGCACGTGGTGCAGCACGGGGACGACGCGTTCGGCCTCGCAGTCGGAGCGGTGCTGGGTCGGCATGATCGTCGCCGGCCCGTTCCGCGTCGCGATCGTCTTGGCCCGTTCCGCGGGGTTGGGCGCGGGTGGACGGCGGACGGATGTCGGAGCCTCGGTCACAGGGTCACCTCCTACTTAGGTGAGCCTAACCTGAATTCTGCCGTGTTGGGAAGGGGCGCGCGGTAACGCCACCCTCGCATCGGCCGAATAGAGGGTGACCTGCGCCAACGCTGAGGGGGAGCCGTGACCGTCAGGCCGGAATCGGAACGTGTCCACGCCTGGGAGCCCGACCCGGCGGTGCCGGCCGGAGCGCTGCCGTTGTTCGGCGAATTCATGGTGAAGGTCCGCCGGCGCGCGGTCGGGGAGACAGTCTTCGCGGCGCTGCTCACGCTCGGCGGGGTCGCACTGTTCTTCGGCGACGTCGGGATCGTCACGCCGATCTTCGTTGTCGTCATCTTCGGTGCTTACCTGGCACTCGGTGTGTACAACCTCGTGGTCTCCCTGTGGATGAAGCCGCTCCTCAAGGCGCGGTTCGAACTCGTCGAGTGCACGCCGGATGCCGCGTTCGCCGCCGGGAGCACGATCGGGGTACGCCTGCCCGACGGCCGCTGGCTCCGGACCAAACTCCCCGAGGGGATGCGCCTTCAGCTCTTCGGCCAGCGCCGGCTGTGGCTGCTGCGCCTCGGGGACCGGGCAGTGGTGACGGTGCCAGGTGTCCTGCTCGTGCGATCGGGGCGGATCCAGGATGAGCCCATCCCCGATGCACAGCCTCTGCCCGTCGCGTCGGTGGAGCCGACTTCGCCACGGCTCGACCCAGTGCTGGCCGCACACCGGCGGGACGCCGCTCGTTTGATGGCGTGGTTCGCCGTGGCGATCCTCGTCGTCTTCGTGTGGGCAGCCTGGTCCGGCGTGGGCTTCGCCCTCGACACGCCCTTGGCCGCCATCCCGGCCGGGGTGGTCTTGATCGGCCTTGCCCTGGCCGCGCTGCCGATCGTCGGCTCCATCATCCTGATGCGCCGGCCGTTGCCGCACGACACGTGGACCGAGCTGAGGGTGGTCCTCGACGGTCCGATCCAGGTCAGCGGCCGTGGCGTGGCTCGCTTCCGGGGACACACCACGCTGCCCGACGGTCGGCCGATCGCCTTCCGGGGGCCCAGGGTTCCCCTGTCGGTGGTCGTCAACGTCGCCGCCACGGGACAGCTGTGGACAGCTGGGTTGCCCCGACCCGGCAAGGGCGCGGTGGCCGGCGTGCCCGGCCACGCGGTTTACGGCGTCGTCCGGTTCGGCTGACACGATCGGTTCGGCTGACAGGACTGGGTTGGCTGACAGGACTGGGTTGGCTGACGGGATCGGGTTGGTCGACGGGATCGGGTCGGCGAGGTGTGCTGGGCCTGTGGATGGCTCGCTGGGTTGGACCTAGCGAATCGTTGAGCCCGCTCGGCACTTCGGAGTGATCAGTAACGGCGATTCAGCTCAGCGAACGCCAGACCTTGCCCGCCCGCGGCCGCTGGCCGTGCGACTTCAGCCTGCTCGCCCGGCCCGTCTGCGGGCCTCAGCCCGAGTGTCTTGAAGCGCCGCGGCTTCAGCGGCTGGTTCGGCGCGAGCGCGCCACGGTCCTCCGGCACCGCCGTGGCGTCGACGATGGCCATCGGCAGGCCCCGTGGTTCAGCAGCAGCAGCGCGGAGTCGGCCGAGAAGCCCTCGAACGCCCGTCAGCTCCTCGGCGTAGAGGCTGGTGGAAGGCAGTGTGCCGCTTCTGCTGGATCTCGCCGTCAGTACGGCATCCGCACCTCCCGGAGGAGAGATCAAGGAGCGCCGAAAAGTGTCCGCAGAGCGAACGATTTTGTCCTGTTGTCGTACGCTACTAGCGTGTCAGTCGTGTCAAGCGCTGTGGAACTCACGCCCCCCGGCCCCCGTGGAATTCCTCCCCTGTTCGCGCGGCTAGTCGACGACTCGGCGCTCTTCCCGCCCGCCGACTCCGCCATGCCTGAAGCCCTCCGCGCGCACTTCGCGTCGAGGACCGGTGAACATGCTGGTGTACTGGGGGTTTTCCTCTGTCAGGCCTCGCGGCTGCCGGAGCTGATCACCGAGCTGATCAAGATCAAGCCGAAGGAGCCGCTGCCACTGTCGCTGATCATCGACACCGGGCTCGGCGGCGTCCCGAAGGCCCTCTCGATCGTCGAATCGCGCGACGAGCTGCTGTCCCTGCGGATGGTGGAGATGCCCGCGCCGTCGGACGTCGACGAGGTGTGGCTGGAGCGGGTCTCCGAGTTCGTGCCCGAGGACGTGATCCGCGTCGTCGAGCCACGGCGCGGCGTCGGCTGGCTGGACGGCGTGCGCAAGGTGATCGAGCACGGCAGCTGGCCGAAGATCCGCTGCGGCGGCCAGGCGGGCGAGAACTTCCCGAGCGTCGACGAGGTCGCGGACTTCCTGTCCGTGGTCAGCAGCGCGCCCGGCGCGTCGTTCAAGGCCACGAACAGCCTGCACCGCGCCGTCCGGCACACGGACCCGGACAGCGGCTTCACGCATCACGGCTTCCTGAACCTGATCGTCGCGTCCGGGCGCTGCCTCTCGGGTGGTGACGTCCGCGCGGCGCTGGAGTCGACGGACGGGCAGGCGCTGGCGGACGAGGCGCGTGGGCTTTCCGAGCCGGCCGCGAAGGCCGTGCGAGAGCTCTTCGCGTCCTACGCGGCGGCTTCGTTCGACGAGCCGGTCGCCGACCTGGGTGAGCTCGAACTGCTGTGACCTTCGAGCTGCTGTGACGAGGGAGGGGTCGCTGACCCTCGACCGTGGGCTGGCGCTGCTGCAGGCAGTGGCCGACGCGGGCGAGGAGGCGGCGACCATCTCCGAGCTGGCCGTGTCGATCGGTGCCAGCCGCGCGGCCGTCTACCGGCTGCTGGTGCCGTTGTCCGAGCGCGGCCTGATCTGGCGTGACGGCACGAAGGTGCGGCTCGGCGTCGGCCTGCTGCGGCTGGCCGGGCAGGTGCTGCCGCAGCTGCGCGAGGCGGCGCGGCCCGTGCTGCGCGAGCTGGCGGAGAAGGTGGGCGCCACCGCGCACCTGACCGTGGCGCAGGGCGATCTGGCGCAGGCCGTGGCCGTGGTGGAGCCGTCGTGGACCAGCTACCACGTCGCGTACCGCGTGGGCAGCAGGCACGCGCTCAACGCGGGTGCGGCGGGCCGGGCGATGGGGCTGCGGCCGGGCGGCGACGGCTGGGTCAGCTCCACGGGTGAGCTGCAGGCCGGCGCGTCCGGCGTCGCGGCGCCGGTGCGCGGCGTGCCGGGGCTGCGGGCGAGCATCGGCGTGGTGTCGTTGGAGCCGCTGGCCGCCGCTGAGGTGGGCCCGCAGGTGCTCGCGGCGGCCGGAACACTGGCCGCGGTGCTCCGGACGGACGCTTAGCTTTTGCGCGCTGAAGCAGGGGGTTGTGGTGAAGGTGCCGAGTGAACTTGTCGGGTGCGAGGTGCGCCGGACGTCGTTCGACTACCAGGTCCGGCTCATGCTGGTCGACCAGCCGGAGCCGGCCGGCGAGCCGCGGGTCGACGCGGAGCTGGTGATCGAGACGGCGTTCGTGCTGCGTGACGCCGACGGCGTGAGCCACGAGCTGGAGCCGGGCAGCGGTCCGGCGCTGGCACCGGTGCTGGCGCTGTTCGGCCAGACCGTGAGCGAGCTGGCGGTGCCCGAGGAGGGCACGCTGACGATCACGTTCGACGGCGGGGCGCGGCTGAGCGTCGGGCCGGACCGGCAGTACGAGTCGTGGGGGCTGACCGGGCGCGGCGTCGACCCGATCCTGGTGGGACCGGCCTAACGCTTCGACGCCGCCAGCAGCGGCCGCACCATCGTGACCAGCAGCGCGAGGTCCACGGTGAACAGCAGCCGCTCGAACAGCCCGAGCGTCACTTCCTGCCGTGCCGGGCCGGTGATCAGCGTGAACACGAAGCCGCCGAGCACGATCAGCACGCTGGCGAAGCTCGCGACGGCGAGGCGCCGGATCGTCGTGCGCCGCGGCTCCCACGGGCAGGTTTCGCGCGCGGGCCGCGTGAGCAGCCACGCGGCCGCCGGCAGCGCGATGAACGCGATGAGCGCGGCGACGTTGTGCAGCTGGCCGTCGAACGAGCGCGCCTGGCCGTCGGGATCGACGGGGACAGTCGCGCAGATCGTCAGGCCCGCGCACCACACGCCGAGCAGCGCGACGACGGCCGGGGACCGGCGGGCCTTCACCAGGCCGACCAGCAGCGCCAGCGAGCCCAGCGCGAGCGCGAGGCACATCGCGCTGAACAGCGGCGCGGCCGAGCGTCCGCCGAGGTGGCCGTAGACGTACTCCGACAGCGTCTGCCACACCGGGCTGACCTGCGCGGACAGCCTCAGGTGCAGGTCGGTCGCGATCACCACCGCGACGGCGATCCCGGCGACCGCGAGCCGGCCGTGCACGGGGGACACGGTGGCGCGGGCGGTCGCGGAAGTCGCGGCGGTCGCGGGGTTCGGCATCGGGCTGGCTCCGGGTGCTCATGGCGAAGCCAGAGGCCGTTAACCTCGTGCTCGCTTGGTGGTTCCCGGAAGGCTACCTGGACGCCCTGTGAAGTGGCTGTGGTCGTTCGCCGGTCAGAAGGCCAGCTGCGCGACGGCGAACAGCGCGAAACCGGCGAACACGAACCCGGCGACGCGCTGGATCAGCTTGGGCCGGATGCGGTCGCGGATCTTCGCGCCGATGAACACGGCGAGCCCGGCCACGGAGACCAGCGCGACGAACGCGCCCACGCCCACGGCGAACGGGTTGCCCAGCCGCGCGGCGAGGCCCGCGGTGGCCAGCTGCGACGCGTCGCCCCACTCGGCGGCGAAGAGCACGCCGAACGACGTCAGCGCGGAGCGGAGGAAGGACAGCTGCGGGCCCTTGCGCGAAGCGTCGCTGCCCGCTTCGTCGGCTTCGCTGAATCCCTCACGCAGGAGCATGAAGGACCCGATGCCGAACATCCCGGCCACCAGCAACGAAACCGCGAGGTCCGGGAGAAGCGTCAGAACGCTGCCGAACGCGACGGCGATCACGCATTGCAGCGCGAACGCCACGCACACCCCGGCGAACACCGGCCAGGCGCGGAAACGGGTGGTGAGCACCAGCGTCGCGACAAGGGTCTTGTCCGGCAGCTCCACTGCCAGGACCAGGCCAAACGCGCTGAGCAACGCTACAAGAGCGGGAGACATAGTTGGTGTGCACCCCTTTCACTGCAACGATAAAGGAGCGTTCAGGAAAGGCGCAATCTTATGGGTTTCGCGAATTGCCCGGTAAGGGCTGCTGAATAGTGGTTGCCGGGGTTCCTGATTATTTTTTTCGGCATGCCGAATTTCGGTTAGGGCTGCGGTACGGTGCGGGTCATGCCTGCAGACCACGTGGTCGTCGTGACCACCGTCGACTCCGAAGCCGCCGCCCGGACGCTCGCCGCGAGCGCCGTCGAAGCCCGCCTCGCCGCCTGTGCACAGATCGTCGGCCCCATCACGAGCGTCTTCCGCTGGGAGGGTGAGGTGCGCACCGAGGCGGAGTGGCGCGTCGAGTGCAAGACCGCGGGCGACCGCGCGGGCGCGCTGGAGGAGTTCCTGAACGTGCGGCACACCTACGACGTCCCGGAGATCGTCGTGACGCCCGTCGTCGGCGGCAGCCCGGCCTACCTGTCCTGGCTGGTCGAAGGTACCCGATGACCCGTTCGGGTACTAAGTGGACACTTCCGCCGCTGGGCCGGGGTGGCCGGCGTTTCCGGCCGGGAACCGCTGGCGCTGCGGGAATTCGACGGGCCGAGGCGCACGTCACGTCCGCGGTGGCCTGGTTCAGGACGTAGGTCCCGGATTGTTCGGGACGTGGTGAACTGGCCGCCGCCGGAGCGCGGGAGTTAGCTCGGATACGTGGATGTCCTTGAGCTCGCGCGGTGGCAGTTCGGCATCACCACCGTCTATCACTTCCTGATGGTCCCGCTGACCATCGGCCTCTCGGTGCTCGTCGCGGCGATGCAGACCGCGTGGGTGCGTACCGGCGAACTGCGGCACCTGAAGATGACGAAGTTCTGGGGGAAGCTGCTGCTGGTCAACTTCGCCATGGGCGTGGTGACCGGCATCGTGCAGGAGTTCCAGTTCGGGATGAGCTGGAGCGCCTACTCCCGCTTCGTCGGCGACGTGTTCGGCGCGCCGCTGGCGATGGAGGGGCTGGTCGCGTTCTTCGTGGAGTCGACCTTCCTCGGCCTGTGGATATTCGGGTGGGACCGGCTGCCGAAGAAGGTCCACCTGGCGTGCGCGTGGGCGTTCTCGCTCGCGACGATGGCCTCGGCCTACTTCATCCTGGCCGCCAACTCGTGGATGCAGCACCCCGTCGGCGTCGAGTTCGTCAACGGCAAGCCGACGATGAACTCCATCGGCGCGGTGCTGACGAACAACACGGCGCTGGCCGCGATCCCGCACACGCTGGCGGGCGCGTTCTCGGTGGCGGCGGCGTTCCTGGTCGGTGTCGCGGGCTGGCACCTGTGGCGGCGTCGCGATTCGTCGGACGAGCACCGCGCGGTCTGGCGCTCGTCGCTGCGGCTCGGCGGCTGGATCGGCGTGGTGGCGTTCGCGGTCCTGGCCATCACCGGGGACACACAGGGCAAGCTGATGTTCGAGCAGCAGCCGATGAAGATGGCGTCGGCCGAGGCGTTGTGCCACACCGAGGCTCCGGCGAGCTTCTCGATCCTGGCGATCGGCGACGTCGCGGGCGCGAACTGCGAGGACGTCAAGACGTTCACCGTGCCGGCGCTGCTGTCGTTCCTCGCCCACAACGACTTCTCCACCGAGGTCAAGGGTGTGGAAAACCTGGTGGGCGAGTACCAGGCGAAGTACGGGGCCAACTACCCGGACGACCCGGACCTGGGCCCGCTGGCCGGCAAGCCGATCGACTACGTCCCCAACCTGCCCGTCACGTACTGGGGTTTCCGCGCCATGATCGGCTTCGGCGCGATCTCCGCTGGCATCGGCCTGCTGGCCCTGTGGCTCACCCGCCGCGGCCGGATCCCGGGCGGGCGCTGGTTCCCGCTCATGGTGCTGGGCGGCATCGCGACGCCGTTCATCGGCAACAGCGCGGGCTGGATCTTCACGGAGATGGGCCGCCAGCCGTTTGTCGTCGCCCCCAACCCGAGCGGCGTCGAGGGCATGTGGATGTTCACGGCGGAGGCGGTTTCGAAGCTTTCGGTGGGCGAGGTGTGGACGTCGCTGATCTCGCTGACCGCCCTCTACCTGGTCCTTGGCGTCGTCGAGCTCTACCTGATGCGCAAGTACGTCCGGGGCGGCGTCGACGCCGTGATGCCCCCGCCCCGGCCACCCGATCAGGACGCGGACTCCGATGACGACACCCTTTCGTTCGCGTACTGAGGCGGTGAACCGGATGTGGACGACCGATCGGGGCGACGGACGAGTCGGCCCCGCGCAAGCCGCCAAATGGTCAACCCAGCGTGTTCGGACAGTCACCTTCCCGAGTTACCCACAGTCGGTCTGTGGACAACTCGGCCAGGTGTGGATAACTCAGGGCCACCGTCATGGGTCCGTGCTAACGGGAGGTGAACAGCGATGACACTCGAGACGGTCTGGTTCGCGGTCATCGCCGCGTTCTGGCTGGGGTACCTGTTCCTCGAGGGGTTCGACTTCGGCGTCGGGATGCTGCTGCCGGTGCTCGGGCGGGACAACACCGAGCGGCGGGTCATGGTCAACACCATCGGGCCGGTGTGGGACGGCAACGAGGTCTGGCTGATCGTCGCCGCGGGAGCCACCTTCGCGGCGTTCCCCGGGTGGTACGCGTCGCTGTTCTCGGGGGCCTACCTGCCCCTTCTCCTCGTGCTGCTCGCGCTCATCGGCCGTGGCGTGGCGTTCGAGTACCGCGGCAAGGTCGACTCCGAGCGCTGGCGCCGCACCTGGGACCGCGTGATCATGATCGGTTCGTGGGTCCCGCCGCTCGGCGTCGGGCTGCTGCTCTCGACGACTGTGCTCGGCCTACCGCTCGACGCGGCCGGCAACCGCGTCGGCACACCGTTCGAGTCGGTTCGCTGGGACACGGTGCTGGGCGCGCTCGCCGTCGCCGGGTTCTCGCTGGTGCACGGCGCCACGTTCCTCTCCCTCAAGACGTCCGGTGAGCTGCGCGAACGCGCCCGCCTGCTGGCGATGAAGATGCTGCCGGTCGCGTTGCTGCCGATGGTCGCCTTCCTGGTGGTCGTCCAATTGCGCGAGGGCTCGCTGTGGACACTGCTGACGCTTGTGGTCAGCGTCCTGGCCACAATCGTCGCGTGGCTGCGGCTGCGCGCCGACCGTGACGGGCAGGCGTTCGCCGCGCTCGGCGTGGTCATCGCGGCGGCCGCGGTGACGTTCTTCGGCGCGCTCTACCCGGACGTCCTGCCTTCCACCCTCGACCCGGCGAACTCGCTGACCGTCGCCAACGCGTCGGCGAGCCCGTACGCGCTGACGGTGATCAGCTGGGTCGCCGCCTTCGGCGCGCCGGCCGTGCTGATCTACCAAGGCTGGACCTACTGGGTCTTCCGCAAGCGCATCGGCGTCGAGCACATCCCGGCGGTGCACGCACCATGACCAGGCTTCCCGGCCGCGCACCCCTTTCCGCCACGCGGTCCACAATGGACCCGGTGCGGCCGGGCAAGGGTCCGCTCGGCGCGCTCCCGGCTCTCGGGCCGGCCGCGCGCCGAGCACTGATCCTGGTCGCGGTCCTGTCTCTGGTCAACGCTGCTTTCCTGGTGGCGCAAGCGTTCCTGCTGGCGGACGTCTTGGCGTCCGTTGTCTCCACCGGGATCGGGGGCCGCACCGTCCAGCTGGCCGTCCTGTTCGCGCTGGTCGCGGGCCGGGCGCTGACCGGCTGGGCGGTGCGGGTGGTCTCCGCGCGGGCGGCCGCCACCGCGCAGCAGGACCTGCGCGCCCGCGTCGTCGACCACGCGTTGCGGCTCGGCCCGGAATGGCTCGCCCGGAGCGGCCATGGCGAACTCACCACCCTCGTCACCCGTGGCCTGGACGCGCTCGACGCGTACTTCCGCGAGTACCTGCCGGCCCTGGTCACCGCCGCGGTGGTCCCGCTCGCGGCGGGTGCGGCGATCCTGTGGACAGACTGGCCGTCGGCGCTGATCGTCGCTGGGACCGTCCCACTTTTGCCGATGTTCGCGATCCTGGTGGGCAAATACACCGCCGACCGGGTGGCGGGCGCGACCGACGCGGTCCACCGGATGTCCGGGCGGCTGCTCGAACTCGTGCGCGCGCTGCCGGTGCTGGCCGCGTTCCGCCGGGCGGAGGCGCAGGCCGAGACCGTGCGCAAACTGTCCGAACGGCACCGTCGCGCCACACTGAAGACGCTGCGGGTCGCGTTCTCCTCGGCGTTTGTGCTGGAGCTGGCTGCGACGCTCTCGGTCGCGCTCGTCGCGGTGGTGATCGGCGTCCGGCTGGTGTCGGGCTCGCTGCCGCTGGCCATCGGGCTGGGTGTGCTGATCCTTGTGCCCGAGTGCTACCAGCCGTTGCGGGCCGTCGGCGCGGCGTTCCACTCCAGCGAGGACGGGGTGGAGGCGGTGCGCCGGGTCACGGCCGTGCTCGCCGAACCTGTCCACAGCCAGGGGAACCAGATTGCACCCTGTGGATCACTCGTTGTGTCGGACCTAAGCGTCGCGCGCCGGGGTGGGTTCGCACCCGACGGCGAAACGTTCTCGGTGCGCCGTGGCGAAACGGTCTGGCTGCGCGCACCGAGCGGCGGCGGCAAGTCGACGACACTGGCCACGCTGCTGGGTTTTGTGCCTGCGTATGACGGATCCGTGGCGATCGGCGGCGCTGGACTGGGCGTTGGTGAGTTGGGTGCCGCTGAGCTGCGCACTGGTGAGCCGGGCGCTGTCGAGCTGGCGGATGCCGACCTTGAGCGCTGGCGTCGTGACGTCGCGTGGGTGCCGCAGTCGCCCGTGTTCAGTGGCGGCACGGTGCGGGAGGAGCTGGCCGCAGCCGGGGCGGAGATCGACGGCGTGCTCGGTGAGCTGGGGCTCGACGGCCTCGCGGACCGCCCCGTCGACCGGCTTTCCCTGGGACAGCGGCAGCGGGTGGCGGTCGCGCGGGCGCTGCTGAAGGTCCGTTCGGGAGCGTGGCTGCTCCTGCTCGACGAGCCGACAGCGCACCTCGACGAGGCGAACGCCGCGCGGGTTCTGGACGCTGTCCAGCGCGCGGTGGACGGCGGGGCGGCGGCGGTCATCGCGGCGCACGAGCGGACGGCGGCGCTGGACGTCGTCGAAGAAGCCTTGCCGCGCAACGAATCTCCGGCCGTTCGAGACTCTTCGCGCCGGCCCCTCGCCTGGCGCCTCCTGCTGGACCGGCGGTTGTTCACCGGCGCGGCGCTCGGCGCGGTCGCGTTGCTGGCGGGGGTCGCGCTGACGGCGACGTCCGGCTGGCTGATCGCGACGGCGTCGCTGCAGCCGCCGATCCTCACGCTGACCGTGGCCGTGGTCGGGGTGCGCGCGTTCGGGCTCGGCCGCGCCGGGCTGCGGTACGCGGAGCGGCTCGTCACGCATGACGCGGCGTTCCGGATCGCCGGGCGGCTGCGTGTGCGGTTGTGGGAGTCGCTCGTCCGGCTCGGTCCGGCGCGTGGCCTCGGCGCGGGCGAGGGTCAGCGGCGGCTGGTGGCGGACGTCGACACGGTCCGCGACCTGCTGCCGCGCGTGGTGTCGCCGCCGATCGTCGTCGGGCTGGTGGCCGTGGGTGCGATCGTGGTGCAGACGTGGGTGCTGCCGTCGGCGGGGCTGGTGCTGGCGGGGGCCGTGGTGCTGGGGCTGTTGGCGCCGGCGGTCGCGCTGCGCGTTGAGCGGCGGGCGACTTCGGCACTCGCGGCGGGCCGTCGTGACGTGGCCGCGCGGGTGCTGGTGCTGTTCTCGTCGGCGGCCGAGCAACTGGCGTACGGCACGGCGTCCGCGCGCCGCCGGGACCTGGCTTCCCTCGACGAGCGCCTTGCGTCGGACACCCGGCGGCAGGCTTTCGGCGCGGGCGCGGGCGACGCTGTCATCGTCCTGGCCACGGGCGCGGCGGCGGTGGTGAGCACGATGCTGGCCGGCCAGGCCGTCGCGACGGGGCGGCTGCCGGGCGTGCTGGCGCCGCTGCTGGCGTTGGTGCCGTTGGCGCTCGCGGAGGTTCTCGCGCTGCTTCCCCCCGCTGCCGCCCATTGGGACACCTTGCGCCGGGCGCGTTTGCGGCTCGCGGAGGTGGTGGCCGCTGACTCGCTGGACTCGTCGGGTGTGGCTTTGCCGGGGGTTTCGGGGTCTGTGGGTGGTGGGCTGCGTTCGGTGGGGGCTTCGGCGGTTGGGGTTGTGGCTGCTGGCTCGCCGGATGTGGCTTTGCTGGGCGGTGGGGTTTCGGGGTCTGTGGGTGGTGGGCTGCGCTCGGATGGGGCTTTGACGGCCGGGGTGGTGGCCGCTGACTCGTCGGATGTGGCTTTGCTGCGAGGTGAGGGTTCGAAGCCGGGAGACTGCGGGCTGTGCACGGATGCGGCCACGACGGCCGGGGTCGCGGTCGGTGTTCGGGTGCGGGGAGCGGCGTTCGGGTGGCCTGGTGGGGATGCGGTGCTTCGCGGGGTCGACCTGGAGGTCGCGGCGGGGGGTTACGTGGCGGTGGTCGGGGCCAGTGGGGCGGGGAAGTCGACGTTGGTGGCGGCTCTGCTCGGGTTTTTGGCGCCGCGTGAGGGAGACGTTGTGGTGCCGGAGCGGGTGGCGTGGGCGCCGCAGGAGCCGATGCTTGTTTCGACGACCGTCGCGGAAAACCTGCGGCTCGCGGATCCCATCGCGACGGAGGCGGAGCTGCGTCGTGTGCTGGAGCTGGCCGAGCTGGGTGACCTCGACCCCTCGACGATGCTCGACAGTGCCGGCGCCGGGTTGTCCGGCGGGCAGGCACAGCGCGTCGCGCTGGCGCGGGCGTTGCTGGCGGCTCCCGCGGCGGACCTCGTCCTGCTCGACGAGCCCACCGCGCACCTCGACGAGCCGACCGCCCGCGCGCTGCGCACCACCCTGCGCACGGAGCTTGCCGGCCGCACCGTCGTGCACGTCACGCACACCGCGGAGGAGGCTCGCACCGCCGACGTCGTCTACGAAGTCCGCGACGGCCGGGTCATCCGCCGCGACACGGACGCGATCGGTGCCGCCGGTCGGGATGCCGATGGGGCTCGGGAGGGTCGACTCGGCACCGATGGTGAACGTGGTGCTGATCCGGCTGCCGACGTGACTGGTGTTGCCGGTCGGGATGCCGGTGAGGTTCGGGAGGGTCGGCGCGGCACGGATGGTGAACGTGGTGTCGATCTGGCCGCCGATGCGACTGGTGTTGCTGCTCGGGAGGTCGGTGAGGTTCTGGAGGGTCGGCGCGGCACCGATGACGAACGTGGTGCTGATCCGGCTGCCGACGTGACTGGTGTTGCCGGTCAGGATGTCAGTGAGGCTCGGGATGACCGGCGTGGGACCGAGGGGGACCGCGGCGCTGGCCGGATTGCCGATGCAGCCCGCGGCACTGGGGCTCACGACACCCGAAGCGGTGCCGATGAGGAACGTGGCACCGGACGGGATGGGGCCCAGGTTGCCGAGAATGCCGGGGTGGGTTGGTGACCATCACGATTCCGGGTCGCGGGGCGGGCCTCACGCTAGGGTCGGTACTGCTCATGGACCCGACTCTTGCCGCGCGCGCACTGTCCGCCGCCACCGAGATCACCAGCACCGCGCTTTCCGGGGACGACCCCGAGGCGGTGCTGGACACCGTCGTGGCGCGAGCCGCCGAACTCGCGGACGCTGACCTCGGCCTTGCCATGGTCAGCGCCGATGACGGCCGCGTGGTGGTCGAGGCCGCGCACGACGTCAGCGGTGCCGAAGACGCGCTGCGCGGACTGACCCTGCCCGCCGACTCCGCCGCCGGCCGCGTCGCGCGTGGGGGCGAGCCCGTGGCCAGCGACAACTTCCTCGTCGACCCGCGGACCGCGCCGTACGTGCCCGACGAACTCCGCGGATACGGCCCGTTTGCCGCCGCGCCCTTCGGCTCCGGCGGACGCGTGCTGGGCGCGCTCACCGTGTACCGGCGGCAGGGGCGTGAACCGTTTTCCGCGGGCACCGTCGAGATGCTTGCGGCGTTCGCCGCGCAGGCGGGCGTGGTGCTCGCGCTCGCGGAGGGCGCCAACGCACGCCATCGCGTCACGCTCTACCAGGAACGTGAGCGCATCGCCCGCGAGCTGCACGACGTGATCGTGCAGCGGCTTTACGGCGCCGGCATGCAGCTCGACCGCGTCCGCCGGAACATGCGCAAGCGCTTCGCCCAGGCCGACGGCGCGCGGCTTTCGGACGCCATCGATCAGCTGGACCAGACCATCGAGGAGATCCGCGGCACCGTCCGCGCGCTCCGTTCGCCCGAGCCACGGCACGACACCGGCACACCCGCCGATCTCGCCGAGTCAGCGCGGGGCGAAGTCCGGATCGCCGGTGAGCTGCTCGGCTACCCGCCGACCCTCGAGCTCTCCGGCGAGTTCGCGGACGTCCCCGCTGTTCCCGCCGATCACATCCGCGCGGCTCTGCGCGAGGCACTGTCCAATGTGGTCAGACATTCGGGCGCGAGCGAGACGCGCGTTTCCCTCACGCGCGACGCCGAGGGTGTGAAGCTCCGCGTGCGCGACAACGGCTCCGGCGTTCCTCAGGGCGTCGCCACCCGAGGTCTGCGACACCTCGCCGAGCGCGCCGACGCAGCGGGCGGGAAGTTCTTCATCAACTCCTCGCCGAGCCTGGGCACACTCGTCGCCTTTGATCTTCCCTTGGACTAAGCCGTGCCCGGCATGGCCACAACGTTTCCGGCTCGCGCTTCCAACGGCTCTAGCCTTCACGCGTCATGTGAGGCGCTCCTTTCTCTTCGACGGTCGGCGCCAGCGTCCCGTGGTTTCGAACCGATCCCCAGTACGGCGAGCGGGGAGGCCCGCCGTTCATCTGGTGAAGATGATATCGGGAAATCGAACATGTATTCGACTCTCGAACGAGTGAAGTTGGGGCCTCCGACCGGCCCGAACCGTGGCGGTCGGTGACGGAGGACGGTCGTCGATCGGCCACTCGGTCGGTTTCGCGGCCGACGTTCACGGACCGTGACGCCCCTCACCTTCGCTGCTAGCGTGGGCGGCACGACTCGGGAGGGGGCCGTCCGTGGCTGACGACACACTGCAGGCAGAACTCGTCAAGCAGAGTGTCGCGCTGGCGTTCACCGTCGGCGGCAAGGTGGCCGAGTACCTGTGGGCCAAGGTGACCAAGCGTTTCCGGGACGACCCGGTGGCGCTGGAGAAGGCCGTCCGGCGGCTGTTGGAGAAGAACCCCGACGCCGCCCGTGAGCTGCGGGAACTCATTGACGCCGAGCTGCCGAACGACCGTGCCAAGCCGCGGATCGCCGTGTACTCACCGCACTTCGTCGACCGGGTCGCGACGTGGCAGCAACTGCGCGGCACCACCGGAACCGCCGTGCTCTCCGGCCCGCCCGGCATCGGGAAAACCGCGCTGGCACAGCACTTCGCGCAACACACCGGCACGTCGTACCCGGACGGCGCGCTCCTCGTCGACCTCGCCGACTTCCGCGATGGGCCCGGAATGCCGTTGGGGCGCAACCGGATCAAGGCCGCGGTGCTGGTGCGGCTGGGCGTCGACCTGATCAGCGCGTCCGACGAGGACCTCGCCGCCCAGTACGAAACGGTGCTCGCGTCGATGCGGCTGCTGCTCGTTTTCGACAACGCCGAGGGCGTCGAGGACCTCCGCGGACTCGTCCCGCCGGCGCCGATGAGCCTGGTGCTGGCGCTGACCGCGGGTCCGGCCGACGATTTCGTGTTCGAGTTCGCCCAGCACGTTCCGCTCGGGCAACTGGAGCCCGGTAGCGACCGGCAGCTGCTCGAGGCGCTCTGCGGGACCGAGGTCGTGCGGCCGGATCCTGAAGGCGCGCAAGAACTTCTGGCCCACTGTGATCGTTTTCCGGCAGTGCTCGTCGCGGCGGCGCATCTGGTTCGCAGGCGGGCGGGGCTCGTCGCGGAGCCGCTGCGGGCCGTCGCCGCGGAGCTGCGTGACGGTGGGTCGCTCGGCAAGGTGAGCCAGGGTTTCGACGAGGTGTTCGCCGGGCTTCCCGCGGAGTCGGCGGAACTCTGCCGATTGCTCACGGTGTTTCCCGGCCCGAGCTTCACGCCCGCGACAGCCGCGGCGATCGCCGGACGGCCGGAAGTCCTGTCGGAGCTTGCCGACCTGCGGGCGCAGGTCCTCTTGACTACTGACCCGGACGGTCGGCTGCGGCTCGGGAACCAGGCGCGCCAGGCCGTGCAACGGGCCGGGGACACGAGCGGTACCGAGGACGCGTTCGCGCGGCTCGTCGACTTCTACCGCGACTGGGCGGTGCAGGCTGACGTCAAGCCGCGGTTGTGGCTGTATGAGCGTCAGTTGCCGCCGAACGCGGCGAAGGCCGTCTTCCCCGGACAGCCGGTGGACTGGCTCGCCGCGGAGCTGCCGACGTTGCGGGCGTTGGCGCGGCCGGCGTTCGAGCGTGGTTTGCACGTCCAGCTCACGCAGGTCTGCGGGGCGTTGGAGATCGTCGGGCTGCACCGCGGGTTTCACCGCGAGTTGCTCGAAATCGAGGAGCAGGGCGCGTTAGCGGCGGAAGCGATGCAGGACCATGCGCTGTTGGCGCGGATCCTCAGCCAGCGGGCGCGGCTGTTCTCGCTGATGGGTGAGTTCGAGCGGGCCGCGCCCGAGTTCGACCGCGCTGAGGCGGCGCTGGCGAAAGTCGCCGAGCCGGGCTCGGTGGTCAACCGGCAACTGCGGGCTTCGGTGTCCGAGTTCCGCGGGCTGTTCCATCGTGAGCAGGGGCAGTTCGACGCGTCGGCGCGGTGGTTCGGCGAGGCGCTCGTGATCAGCCGCGGCCTCGGTGAGCCTGGGCGGCGAGGGCGTGGCCTGCACGCGCGGATGCTGGCGAACGTGCTGCTGCTGCTGCGGGGCGGCGACGTGGCTGAGGTCCGGGGCCTGCTGACCGAGGCCGAAGAGTGTGCGGATCGTGACCGTGACCTCGCGCAGGTTCGGCTCGTCCAGGCGAAGCTGCTGATCCGCGAGGGCCGGCCGCAGCAGGCGGTGGACCTCCTCCACGAGGCTTGGCGGCTGGCCAACGCGGCCGGCAGCAACCAGTACGACCTCGAGATCGCCGAAGCCCTCGGCGACGCCGAATGGCGCTCGGCCCGGCCGGAGGCGGCGCGGCAGCACTGGCTCGGCGTGTGGCAGCGGTACTCGGCGGCCGGGCATCCGGCGCGGGGGCGGGTTTACGGGAAGCTGCTTTACGGGGTTCGGTGAGGTTTTCGGGGTGGCTGCTGGGGTTGGTGGCGGGGCTGGTGGGGTTGGCGGGGTTGGTCGGCTGCGAGATTCGGTGGCCGGTTGACCGGTTGCGCTGGGCCGAGGGGCGACTGGGGTAGCTGCCGCTGTGCTGGGTTGAGAGTCGGCTGGGTGGCGCGGTTGGTGCTCGGCTGACAGCTGGCTGGGCGCATGGCTGCATCGGGGCAGGAGTCGATCGGGTGGCGGGTCGCTGTGCTGGCCCGGTCAAGCGATGGCTGCAGTTGCGGCGGGTTCGAATCGGCTGCGCGGAATTGCGCTGGCTGCTGGGCGGGGGCGTGGTGCCGCGACTGTGTTGGCCGCGTGGCGAGGTGGTGGTGATGCAGGCTGCATCGGTTGCTGGGCGGAGGCGCGGGACGTGGCTGTGTTAGCGGCAACGGCGTTGAGTGGAACGGCGTGGTGGTGGCGGTCCACGTAGGCGGCGGCTGGGCTGGGGTGAGTGAGGTCGGTCGGCGGAGACAGGGCGCGCGGCAGTCGAGGAGCGGGGCGTCGGCGGCCGGAGAGCAGGGTGTCGGCAGCCGGAGAGCGGGACGTCAGCGGGTGGAGAGCGGGACATCGGCGGGCGGGGAGCGGGACATCGGCGGGCGGGGAGCGGGACGTCGGCGGGCGGAGAGCAGGCGCCGGCGTGCGGGCGTTGGCGGGTGGGGATGGTGGTCGGCCAGGGGAGGCACGGCTCCCGCGCGTGGGAGTGGCGTTAGGTGGCTTCGGCGGTGATCAGGCGGTTGCCGAGGCGGAAGTGCAGGTTTGTCAGGGGGAGTTTTCGCATCGCGTGCCAGTAGGCGGCTGAGGCGACGGTCAGTGGGTCGACGTCGGGGGGAGCGCTGAGGGTTGTCGTGGTGCCGTCTTCTGTGCGGACTAGGCAGCGGCCTGGGGCGGTGGCGGCGATCAGGCGGGCGTTCGGGCGGCGGCGGGCTGTCTCGGCCGCCCAGGTGGGGAAGTCGTCCGTCCGGTCCCTGTGGATGACGGCGGCGCCTTCCAAATCGGCGAGTGTGGACAACTCGGCATGCGCGACCACGTGAGCACCGGGCAGGGGGTCACCGTTGTGGGGGACCGCGGCCGGGAAGCGGGTGATGGCCAGTGTGGTGCCCTCGTTGTGGATACTTACGCGGAACGTCGCCGGCCGCTGGACCTGTGGAGCGGGGTCTTCCACAGGTGGAAAAACGGCCGGCCGTGCCGGTTCCGATAGGCCGAGCATGGTGTACAGCAGCGGCCTGAGAATCTCCGCGCACTTGCCCGGGTACTCCACAGCCTGTTCGGCGACGCCGGGGACAGGGCCGGCCGCGATTGCGGCGCTGATCTGGCTCATTAGGTCGGACCTAACCAGCCGCGGGGCCTTCGTGAGCAGTTCCGCGAGCGGAGAGCCGGTCACCACGGTGTCCGAGACCGGGCTGCCGATGATCACCGGGACGCCGGCCGCCGTCGCGTAGAGGGGCATCGAGCCGCAGTCGGAGACCACGCAGTCGGCGGAGAGCAGCGTCGCCTGCCAGCCGTGCTGGGGCGGGATCACTGTGAGGCCGCCGCGGATCGCCGCGGCCAGGGCGGCCCGGACCTGGAACGGGCTGTGCGCCGACCAGACCGCAGGGTGCAGCACCAGGCTCACGCGGTACTCGTCCAGCGGCAGCTCGGCCAGAAAACGTTGTGGCACAAGGTGATCGGCGCCGATCAGGGAGTCCGGGCCCCACGTCGACGCGAGCACCACGTGGGTGCGCGAGTCCACGCCGAGCAGCCGCCGGAAGTGCGGTACTCGATGGGCGCTGGCCAGCATGCGGTCGTGGCACGGGTCGCCGATGACAACGGTGGGCGGGGCGTTCCCGTCGAGGTGGCGCAGCTGGTTGCCGTGCGAGAGCCCGAGCCGCAAGCGCTCGCCGCGTAACCGCGACGGGTTCAGGCCGGACACGATCTCCGTGCGCGGGTAGTACTTCTGGTGCCCGATCCCGTGCGGGATCAGCAGCACCGGCGACGGCAGCTTGGCGAGGTCGTCGTTCTCACTCGCCGCGATCGCTAGGTCGAACCCAGGTTTGACGGCCTGCGCCCACGGCACGATGTTTGTCCCCAGGCTGTGGAGGAATTCCGGCAGCCCGGCGCTGAAAATCGCTGGGTTCCGCCCATCGAAGGTGAAGGAGGGCTGGACGCGAGGGTCGTCCTCGAACAGCGACAGCACGTCCAGCAAGCGCGTCACGGTGGTGACTGTCCGCGCGACCACCAGCACGCGTCGCTCGACACCGAAGGTCTGCCAGGCCGGATCCATCGAAAACGACGGGGGGGGGGTGCGTATCTCCGGCATCACTTGCCGCGGCGGGCGATCCAGGCGGCGGCCTGGGTACGACGTTGCATGCCGAGCTTGGCGAGGACCGAGGTGACGTAGTTCTTGACCGTCTTCTCGGCCAGGAAGAGGCGCTCGGCGATCTCGCGGTTGGACATGCCCTGCCCGATGAGCTCCAGCACGTCGCGCTCGCGGTCGGTGAGGGCGGCGAGGTCGTCCGTGGGCGGGTGGCGGAGCTTGTCCAGCACGCGGGCGGTGCTGAGCGGGTCGAGCAGGGAGCGGCCGGCGGCGACCTCGCGCACGGCGTTGACCACGTCCTGGCCCCGCACCTGCTTGAGCAGGTAACCCGACGCGCCCGCCATGATCGCGCCGACCATGGCCTCCTCGTCGTCGAACGCGGTGAGCATGAGGCAGGCCGGCGGGCTGGGCTTGGACCGCAGCTCGCGGCACAGGGTGATGCCGTCGCCGTCGCCGAGGCGGACGTCCACCACGGCCACGTCCGGCTCGACGTGCATCGCCACCGCCAGCGCCTCTTCGACGCTGCCAGCCTCGGCGACGACCTCGATGTCGGTCTCGTCGCCGAGGAGGTCGCGCAGGCCGCGGCGGACCAGTTCGTGGTCGTCGACGAGCAGCACCTGGATCGGCATACCGCCAGGTTACGGGGTGTGCGAGCGGCGCGGCCGCCCTCCGTGCCCGACGCCACGGGCGCGCGGCGTCGGGCACCCGGCGGGCGTGGGTGAAAAATCACCGGATATACCCGATCGGGTGGACGGATCGCCATTTCCGGGAACGGTGAGCATTTTCCGGGAAATCGCCCGTAACGGTCTCCTGGGAATCGCGATATGAACCACGCATCGCCTCCATTTTCCCTCGAAAGGACCACTCCGTTGTCCTCATTTCGTCGTGCCTGCGGCATGGCTGCCGTCGTCGCCGGGCTCACTTTGATCGCGCCGGTCCAGGTGGCATTCGCGCAGGTGGGAGACAAGAACTGCAGCGACTTCGACTACCAGGAGGACGCGCAGGCCGTGCTCGACCAGGACAAGTCCGACCCGAACGGCCTGGATTCCGACCACGACGGCGTGGCGTGTGAATCGCTGCCGCACCGGCCCGCTCAGAGCACTACGCCGACGTCTTCGCAGAATCCGTCGCAGGGCGGTACCAGCACTTCGGTGACAATTCCGGAAACGTCCACGACCACTTCCACCCGGGCCCCGGTGGAGACTGCGCCTCAGGTGAAGGTGAAGCCCGTCGGCGGGGTCGCGACCGGCGGCGGAGAGCCGGACGAGGGTGACGGCGGCTTCCTCATCGGGGCCGGTGTCCTGCTCGCGGCGAGCGCATCCGGCGCGATGGTGCTGTACCTGCGCCGCCGTCCGAGCTGATGCGGGTCCGCGCGCTCCTGGTGGGCGCCTTCCTCGCCGTGGCGGTGGCGGCGCTGCTGATCGTCGCGTTCCTCCAGGCGCCGTCCCCGACGGACGGTGTGCAGCCGGTCCTCGCGACGGGCGGGCCGCCGACGTCCGTGACCGCGCCGACGCCGTCGGCCACGCGGCTGCCGGTCGCGAAAGTGCAGACGCCGTCGGAACCGGCGGCGCTCGAGATCCCGGCGATCGGCGTGCGCGTCGACCATCTCGTCGAGCTGGGCCTGACCTCCGACGGCGCCCTCGAGGTGCCGAAGGACGCGCTGACCGCCGGCTGGTTCACCGGCGGCCCCGCGCCCGGCCAGGTCGGCCCCGCGGTGGTGGCGGCGCACGTCGACTACCGCAAGGTGCCCGGGGTTTTCTTCCGCCTCAAGGACATGCGCTCCGGCGAGCAGGTCGTGGTCAACCGCGAGGACCGCACGAGCGCCGTGTTCACCGTGTACCGCGTCGACCGCTACCCGAAGTCGCAGTTCCCGACCGACCGCGTCTACGGCGACACCCCGACCCCCGAACTGCGCCTGATCACCTGCGGCGGCGACTTCGACCACTCGACCGGGAACTACCGCGACAATGTCGTGGTTTACGCGCGGCTCGCGCAGGCTTATCTCACTACCTCGTGACCGGAAAATGCGTTTCCGGATCGAGATCAACAGCCTCCGAATGGGTGGTTACTCTCGCGTACCCGAGACAAAGCAGCCTGAGGTGACGATCTTCGAACCCGGTGATGGGTGAGGGTGGCATCCAGCGATCCTCTTCCGTCCAGCTCGCCTTTCTGGCATGCTGCAAGGCTCGTCGCAGAACGGCGGGCCCTGCGCTGCAGGTCCGAAAACCGTTCTGTCGAGGGGAAAATGCGGTATGACCGCGCACATCGATCCGCTGCGACTCCAGCTGGTCGCGGCCCAGGCCGATAAGTGGCGAAATCGGCTGATCGACGTCAGCCCGACCAATACCATGGTGGTCTTCAAGAACACCAAAACCGGCAGTCTAGATCTGGCTGGGGCCGAGGAAGGTCCGCTTGCCGCGTTGACCGGCGGCGGCAAGGCAACGTTGCGCACCCTGTTCACCGATCCCGATCGGCACCGGGCCGCGTGCGCCAGTGCGCAGAGCCTCGCCCGACGGCTGCTGCTGTTCGAGGAGGAGCAGGGGGTCGAGGTCGGCCGGATCGCGCTGGGGTTCGTGCTGACCAGTCCGCGGCAGCACAAGGGGACCAAACCGCTGCCGGCACTGCGTGCCCCCCTTCTGCTCCGGCCCATGACCTTGAAACCGCGGACGGCGGCCGAGAGCGACTTCACCGTCGAAGCGGGAGAGGACGTCGAGGTCAACCCGGTGTTGCTCTTCGTCCTCAACGAGTACTACGGCGTCTCGGTGGACCCGGATGAGTTCGCCGCGCACGTCGAGACCGTGCTGGCCACCGAGAGCGGGCACGCCGCCCGGGTCGAGGCCGTGTTCCAGCAGCTCACCGCCGTCGCGGCCGCGCAGAACGTGGAACTCGCCTTGGAACCCGCTGTGGTGCTGGGTGCGTTCAACTACGTAAAGCTGCCGATGGTCGAAGACCTGGCCAATGCGACTGAGCTGCTGGCCGAACACGACCTCATCGCCGCGATCGCCGGGTTCGCGCCGGCTTCGGAGGCACTCGCGGGCGAGGGAAACGGCTTCGTGCCTCCGTCGGTGGACGAGCTGCGCCCCGTCGACGAGTTCCTCGTGCAGGACGCGGACTCTTCGCAACACAGGGCGGTCATGACCGCGCTCTCCGGCCAGCACGTGTTCATCGAAGGACCGCCGGGTACCGGCAAGAGCCAGACGATCGCCAATATCATCGCCGGGGCAGCGGCCACGGGTAAAAAGGTCCTGTTCGTCGCCGAGAAACGGGCCGCCATCGAGGCGGTGCTGAATCGTCTCGCCGACGTCCAGCTCGATGGCCTTGTCCTCGATCTACACCAGCGGAAGATCAGCAAACGCGACGTGGCGAAGCAACTTGCTGACAGCCTTGACACGCTCTCGAAGCAGCCGCCGGTCGAAGTGGAGCAGTTGCACGCCCGCCTTACCGGGGCCCGGCAGCGGCTGCTGGACCAGTCGCGTGAGCTGCACGCCGTGCGCGAGCCGTGGGGGCTCAGCGCCTTCCAGGTTCGTGACCGCCTGCTGGCGCTCCCTCCTGGCCCCCGGATCAAGAGCCCCTTCCGCAACCGGCACCTGCGGGCCCTTGACCGGAACGTGGTTGGACGGCTGGAGCAGGAGTTACGTGACTTCTTCGAGCTCGGCGGTCCGCGACTGTTGCGTGACGAGACGCCGTGGTCCAAGGCCGACGTCCGGACCGAGGACGATGTCCGCCGGGTGCTGCACGAGCTGGACCAGCTTGCGGACAAGACCCTGAAGCAGGGGCAGGACGGGATGCACGGGCTGCTGAACCAAACCGGCCTCGCCGCTCCGCGCGACATCGCCGGCTGGCAGGACGTGCTGGAACTGCTGGACCACGTCTCGTCCAGCGTGCGGGCTTTCGGGCCGGACATCTTCGGTGAGCAGCTGAACAAGTTCTGTTACGCGACCGCCGACCGGGGGATCCGCGCCCACTACCCGCAGCAGCTGCCATGGAAAGAGCGACGCGCGCTGGTCAAACAAGTGCGCGCGATGTCGACGAACGGTGTCAAGAAGAAGCCCGAGCTGTACGCGCATCTCATGAGGATTGCCGCTCAGCGTGACCAATGGCGGCATCTCGGCGGATACCAGACGCAACCGTCCCACGTGATGGGGCTGGACAAGGTGATGGCGGACTACGCCGAGCTGCGGCGGCAGCTGGCGGCTGTCGCGCTCTCGGCGCGTCGGCCGGAGCTGGAGAACGGCTCGGCGCTGGAGGTTGGGCAGCGGCTGGAAGAGCTGCGTGATGACCAGGACATGTTGTTCCGGATGCCAGGGCTGATCAGCCTGCTCGACGGATTCCGCCGGCTGGGGTTGGAAGAGCTGCTCCAGAAGATGGCCGATGACGGGTTTACCTCTGCCCAGGCGTGGGCCGTTTTCGAGTGGAACTGGCTCTCGTCGATCGAAGACGAGCTGAAGACGACCGTGCCCGAGCTCGCGCAGTTCGTGGCCGAACGGCAGGCTCGCGCGGCGGAGGAGTTCCGGGCGGGTGACGTCGAGCATCGGCGGACTTCGGCCGCGCGAGTGCGCCGTGCCGTCGCCCGCCAAGTGAAGGCCGCCAAGGACAGCTACCCCGACCAAGCACAGATCCTCAAGAAGCAGGCGAGCCTCAAGACCCGGCACATGCCGACGCGAAAACTCGTCGAGCAGGCTTCTGACGTTCTGCTGGCACTGCGGCCGTGCTGGGCGATGTCCCCGTTGGTGGTGAGCAGGATGCTGCCGGCCGAGCGGCTCTTCGACGTGGTCGTCTTCGACGAGGCGAGCCAGATCCGCCCGCACGACGCGATCACCTCGATCATGCGGGGCGACAAGCTCGTCGTCGCCGGCGACGAGAAACAGCTGCCGCCGTCGAACTTCTTCGACCGGGCAGTGACAGACGACGACGAGGATCAGGAATTCGACGGGGAACTGTCGGACTTCGAGTCCATCTTGACCGCGTTGCGCTCGCTCATGCCCCAGCCCGTGATGCTGAGCTGGCACTACCGCAGTGCCGACGAACGGCTGATCGCGTTCTCCAACCGGGAGATCTACCGCAATGGCCTGGTCACCTTTCCCGGCGCTCGTCAGGAGAGCCCGGTGACTCTGGAGGTGGTCCACGGTGAGGCGTCGCCCGGGCAGAACGGGTCGTCGCCGGCCGAGGTCGACCGGGTGGTCGAGCTGATCCTCCAGCACGCGCGGGAGCGGCCGGAGGAAAGCCTCGGAGTGATCACGCCCAGCATGAAACACCAGGCACGGCTGGACCGCGCTCTGCGTGAGGCGCGAAAGTCGAATTCCGACCTTGACCGGTTCTTCTCCAGCGAGGTCGAGCTGGGACGGCGGTTCTTCGTGAAGAATCTGGAGAACGTACAGGGCGACGAGCGGGACGCGATCATCTTGAGCGTCGGGGTCGCCCGGGACGCGGCCGGGAAGATCAACTACACGGCTTTCGGCATTTTGAACCACCAGGGCAGTGAGCGCCGCCTGAACGTCGCCGTGACCCGGGCGAAGCGCCGGATGACGGTGGTGGCCTCGTTCACGGCGGCCGACCTCAGGCCGTCCGACCGGGTGACAGGTACCGAGCTGCTGCGCAGGTACCTGGACTTCGCCGAGCAGCACGGTTCGATCGACGTGGTCGGCCACTCTGTCCAAACCGAGCTGAACGGCTTCGAGCGCGCGATCGAAGCTGCGCTGCGAGGGCGTGGTGTGCCAGTCCATCCGCAGTGGGGCTTCTCCGGCTACCGGATCGACTTCGCGCTGGCGCATCGTGACGACCCTGGCCGGATGGTGCTCGCCGTCGAGGCGGACGGGCACAGCTACCACAGTTCGCAGAGCGCACGTGATCGTGACCGCCTTCGACAGGCGCACCTGGAGAAGCTGGGGTGGCGGTTCCACCGGCTGTGGTCCTCGGCGTGGTTCGCCGACCCCATGGGCGAGACCGATCGGATCGTCTCGGCGTGGGAGAAGGCGATGGCCGATGCCGACGCCGAGCCGACGCTCCCAGTTCCAGCCGCACCGGCTCCCGCCCTCGCCCCCGCTGCGACGGCCGCGGTGGAGCGAGGGCCGAGGCCCCGCGTTCCGTACGGGCTGGGGATCCAGGAGTACACGGAGCGGCAGCTCATCGAGACCTGCCGGTGGCTGATGACCGACGGTCTACTGCTCGACCAGGACGAGCGCCTGCACCAAGCCATGGCCGAGCTCGGCTTCCAGCGCAAGGGGCCGGTGATCGTCAGGCAGCTCACCCGGGCGATCGAAATCGCTCAGGACCTCGCGGACAAGGAGGAGGACTGATGTTCCAGCTGGATTCCCGGACGGCCGAGCGGCTGGCCGAGGTGATAGTCGACATGGGCGGTCCATATGAGCGCAAGGGCTACCAGCTCACGCAGCTGTTGACGAGCGCCGGATGGACTGATCCGCCCGAGTACGACGGTTCCCCGCGAATCCCGTGGCTGTGCGAGCAGTTGGAGGAGCGGCGGGAGAACCGCGTGGAGATCGAGCGGCTCCTGTGCCGGGTGTGTGATCCGATCGAGTACGACGAAGGACCTGTTGTAGCCGAGGAATTCCGCCTCGTGGTGAACGAAAAGATCGCGCCGGAAGGCCTGGTCGTCACCTACGTGTCCGGTCGGCCGGTGATCGGCCGCCTCGGGCCGGACGGGAAGCAGCCGACGTTCTCCGAGCCCGCGGACTTCCGCCGGCGGCTGGAAGGGCTGCTGTCGGACTCGTCGACCGTCGACCTGCTGATGGGCAGGGTCGAGGAGACCCGCATCTGCGAGACCGGCGGCGCCTACACGATGGCGGTCATCGGGATCGGCAGTATCGTCGAAGGCCTTCTGCTCGAGCTGCTCCTGGAACGGGACGATGAGCTGAGGACGAAGGGATTCCCGGACAACCGGGACCCGGCCGGGCAGCGCCGGAAGAACGCCAGCCGGGTCACCTTGGAGCAGTTGATCGACACAGCCCATGGGAAGGACTGGATTCAGCTGGACGCCGCAACCTTCGTCCACAACGTCCGCGATTTTCGCAACTTCGTGCATCCGCGTAAAGAGCTGGCGGAGCGACCACGATTCGACCGCGACAGTGTGATGTTGTGCTGGGCGCCGGTCCATGCGCTGCTGAACGATCTTGAAGAGAACGTGCCCGCGAGATCCTGAGAATCAGCGAGGTGGTGCGACCGGATTTCCGATCGCACCACCTAGCATCGTCACTTTTCGCAAGCCACGCCGTCGCCGTCGCGGTCCAGTTTTCGGCTGTAGCCGGGTTGTCCGGCGTAGAGCGGATCGGCATGTGCTGCTCGGACCGCGGTGCAGTTCTTGTAGTAGACGGACGAGGAATTGTCGGGCGCCGGGGCCTGCTCTTCGGTGGGGGCTGGGGCGGGCGCCGCCTTCTCGGGTGCGGGGGCGGGTGCGGGTGCTGGGGCAGCCGGGGGCGCGGGCGGGGCGGGCGTCGGCGCGTCGATCGTGCCGTTGCAGGGCGCGGCCCAGAGGCCGACGGCGGTCTGGCTGGCGGTGTTTTGCAGCGCTTGCAGTGACGTCGAGACGGCGTCGGCGGCGTACTTGGCGAAGCCGCCGGAGATCGCCGCGGTCGCGTAGTCGGAGCCGTCGAGCAGGGCCAACGCCACGCCGGAAGCGGTGTCGGTGGTCAGCTTGACCGGAGCGCCGACGAGTTTTGCGGTCGCCCAGGTCAGCGTCTCCGCTGCGTAACAGTTGTTCCCGGTCGCGACGGTGACACCGAGGACGTGCACCGTGCGGTGGGTCCCGTCGCTGGCCGCGAGTTCGACGGTGGCGCCGTCGGTCACCTTGTCGACGGTGAACGTGACCGGTGGCGGCGGGGCGGCCGGCGAGGACGAGGTCGTGGCCGGCGCTTGCGGGGCCGCGAGCGGCTGCGTCGGCGTTTGGGGGGCCTTGCCGAAGATCGCGCCGAGGACGAACAGGACCACGAAAACGCCGAGAGTGGCCATCAGCCACTTCGGAAAACGCCGCCAGGGGCGGGCCGCGGGAGCAGGGGTCGGGTGCATTCGGGAATTCCTCGTTCCTCAATTTCGATCTTGTGAGGATATTTTCGCGGGAAAACCCCGCCGCGTTACGGCGATGACGTGCAGCTGACGTGAAACTGTCCACTGTCACTCGAACGGTCCTGGTTTATCGTCACAGGAGCGTCACGGATTTCGAAACCGGTGGAAATGATGTCACATTCGCCGGGCCGCAGACGATCTTCATCCGAACCCCCTCCGGCAGAAAGTGCGCAGGTCATGGCCGAGTTGATCGAATTATTGCCGCTCACGCGAGACGGACGGGTGTCTGCGCGCGAAGCCGACTTCACCGCGATCGACGTGAAGACCACGGGCCTGCACACGGGCCGCGTCGTCGAACTCGGGGTGGTGCGCGTCCGCGCCGACGGGACGGTGCGCGGCGAGCTGTCGACGCTCGTCTCGCCGGGGTGCGCGCTGCCGCCCGGGCCGCACCGGATCAATGGGGACGAGCTGGCCATGGCGCCGTCGTTCGGTGACGTGCTCGGACCGTTGCTCGACCTGTGCCGCGGCGCCGTGATCGTGGCGCACGACCTCCCGTCGACGTTGGGGTTCCTCGCCGCGGAAGGCGCGCGGCTGGGTGTCCGGCTGCCGGTGCTGCCTGGGGTTTCGACGATGCGCGCGGCGCAGGAGGTGGTGCGCCTGCCGAACTACCGGCTGGGCACGATCGCGCGGGCGCTCGGCATCGGCGACTACCCGCCGTACCTCGCGTTGGCGTCGGCTCGGGTCTGCGCGCGGGTGGTGACCGCGCTCGTCGGCGCGCACGGTCTGGGCTTCACGGCGCCGCCGAAGTTCCCGGAGCTGCCGCGGTTCGCGGCCGGCGGCCGGATTCTCGGCCGCCCGGACGTCGATGTCGTCGAGAACGGCTGGATGTCCGGGGTGGTCGACCGGGTCGTCGCCGAGCCTTCGGACTCGACGGTGGCGCAGGCGTATCTGGACTTGCTCGCGGAGTCCGTCGGCGACCAGCACCTGTCGGGCGAGGAGGTGTGGGCGCTGGCCGGACTCGCGGCCGACGCCGGGATGAGCGAGCCGGACGTCCGGCGCATCCACCACGGTTTTGTGTCCGCCCTCCGCGCGGTCGCGGAGGCGGACGGCGTGGTGACGACGGCGGAGGACCGCGAGCTGCACCAGGTCGCGGCGGCACTCGGCGTCCCGGAGGTCGTCGACGGCCTCCGCCCCACGGCTTCCGGGAGGGTGACGCGCGTGCTGGTCCTCGGCACGACGGCGGCGGCGGACCGGCTGCGCGCTCGCGTGCTCGCCGAGGGGGTGCAGCTGGCGAAGAAGCTGACGGCCTCGGTTACGCACCTCGCGCACGACGACAGCGTGTCGCCGGCTGAGCCGCGGTTGGCGCGGGCTGTCGGGCTGGGGGCTGAGGTGGTGGCGGTCGGGGCGGCGACGGTCGCGCTGGGGTTTGAGCCGGGGGCTGGGACTTGGGCGGCGCGGGATTTGCGGGGCGAGCCTGAGTTGGGAGCGGCGGGAGTCCTGGGGGCTGAGCCGGTGGTGGCGCGGGCTTCGGAGGGCGGACCGGTGTGGCCGGTGGCGGATCCGACGGAGGCGGCGCGACGGGCGGATTCGATGGAGGTGACACGGTCGGAGGAGGAGATGCTGCCGTGGGAGGAGGCACGGCCGTGGGAAGAGATGCGGCCGCGGGAGGTGACACGGCCGGAGGAGGAGATGCGGCCGCGGGAGGAAATGCGGCCGCAGGAGGAGGCACGGCCGCGGGAGGAAACGCGACCTCAGGAGGAGACGCGCCAGTTCGCCCCAGTGGCTGTTCCCGCGCCCCGCGGCGAGCCCGTTCCTGGCGAGGTCGCCGGCGCCGCGGTCCCACGTCCGGCACCGCGCAGCACCGCACCGCGTTCCAACGGACCGGTGGCCGCTGATCCTCCGCCCGCCGGTCTCGCGGCCGTGCCGGCGAAGGGCCCAGCGCAGGTGGCGTCGACGGTGGCCGGCCGGGTCATGATGGGAATCGGGCTGCTGCTGATGTTCATCACCGTCGCCGCGATGTTCGGTGGGGCGGCGGTGGGTGCGGGGATCTTCCTTGCCGTCATCGGGATCGGCCTGCTGGTCGGGGGCTGGCTGGTGGGGGAGAAGGGGCAGCGGCCGTCCGTGGGCGCCTGAACGCCGGTCACTTCTCCAGCGGCGGGAAACGGGTCTCGTTGCGGTCGATCTTCGCGTTGGCCGCGGCGAGGAGGTCGATGCCCAGCGAGTCGGCGAGGCTGACCAGGTAGAGGGTGACGTCGGCGATTTCGTCCTGGACGTTGAACTCCATGGCCGGGTCGGTGCGCCAGGCGGCGGCCTCTTCCGGCGTCAGCCACTGGAACAGGGAGATCAGCTCACCCACTTCGCCGGACAGCGCCATGACGAGATTCTTCGGGGTGTGGAACGATTCCCAGTCGCGGGCGGCGGCGAAGTCGCGCAGGCGCTGGATGAGGTCTTCGAGGTTCACCGGGACTGACTATCACGCCGGTCACGCACCGCTGCCGGCCGCATATCCGCAGGCCCGGCGCTGGTCACCCGCGGTGCGCGGCTACTCCGGAAAGAGCACGCAGTTGGCCCACACGCACGACAGAGGCCATACGGCAGACTGGTCCGCGTGACTGCTCCCCCGGATCTGCGCCCCTACCTGCGTACCTTGGACGCGGAGACGCTGGCGGAGCTGCTCTACGACCAGGCTCAGCGTGACCCTGAGTTACGGCATTCACTCGAACTGCGAGCCGCCACCCAATCCGGTGACGTCACGGAGGCGCACCGCCTGCTCGACACCGCGGTGTCCGACGGCAACATGGAGTACACCGCGAAGGTCGGCGCAGTGCTGGACACGCTGCAACGGCTGCTCGACGCCGGCAGCCGCGCGGACCTGGCCCCGCTGGCGCGCCGCACGGTCGACGACATCGGCGAGATGCTGGAGCAGTCCGGGGACCCGTCGGGCGATCTCGGCGACCGGCTGGAGCGCGCCGTCGAGTTGTACGCCCGCGCGTGCGTCGCGCGGCCGCCGGATCCCGACCAGCTGGCCGACTGGATCCTCGAGGCGGAGTTCGACGGCCTCGGCCGCCCGGCGATCGAGCTGGCCGAATTCGCGAAAGCGTTGGGAGACCGTGGACTCGACCGGATCAAGTCCACTGTGGACGATGTCGTCGCGGTCGGCGCCACCGGATACCGACGCGACGTCGCGGAGCGGCTGCTGGAGGAGCTGGCCGAGGTTCGCGGGGACGTCGACGGGCTCGTCGCCATCTTGTCCGCGAAGCCGCCGCGGGTGGACGTCAGCCTGAAGATCGTGCGTGTGCTTCGCGCGGCCGGACGGCATAGCGAGGCCATCGCTCACGCCGCGCGAGCGCTCACGCCGCACAAGGCGCCCGCGCCGCCGGAGCCCGAGGACGAGACGGTTGCCTTGCGCCGCAAGGAGTTCAACGCCGAGCCGGGGCAGGTCACGTACATCGCGTTGCGGGACGCGTCGGTCGAGGCCGGTGTCTGGTCCGTACAGCGTGTCGGCGCGTTGAAGCAGCTTCGCGAGCGCGCGGGCGAGAACGATGAAGGCGCCGAAGAGCTGGCGCGCGCTCTGCTCGCCGAAGGACGGCCGGACGAGGCGTGGCGCGCGTGCGTCCGCTTCGGCGGCTCGCTGGACCTGCGCGTCGAGCTGGCCGCGCTGCGCGAAGCCGAGCACCCGGCCGAGACGATCCCTGTCTACCGGACCCAGGTCGAGCGGCTGATCGAGCAGAAGGACCCACAGTCCTACCGCGAAGCGGCGAAGCACCTGAAGAAGCTGCGGACGCTCCACAAGCGTGCCGGGACGGCGGAGGAGTTCACCGGGTACCTGGCCGATCTGGTGGCCGTGCACCGGCGTAAGACGCGGCTGATCGCCGAGGTGCGCGCGGCCCGGATCGCGCTGCCCAAGCCCCGTAGCCAGCCCGCCGCGGACTCGCTGACCAGCTGAAACCCCGGGCTCGCGCCGATCGCCCGTGCGGAACCACATGCGGGCCCGCCGCGACCAAGCTCCCGCGAGTCCGCGCCGGTGCCCTCGATGCAACGATGTTCGGCATGAGCCCGGTGAGTCGCGCCCGCAAGAAGAACCCGCAGCCCGCAGCGCACAGCGTGAACGGCCTGTTCAAGGACGTCCTCCGGGACTTCTCCGGACTGGCGGCCGAGCCCGGCCCGTTCGACGTCGAGCTGCTCGCGTCCGAGGTGCTCGGGCAGTGGTGGGACCTGGCGATCGAGGGTGACGCCGAGGGCGGCGAGCAGCTGGGGCTGGAGCTGATCGCGTTCGCGCAGCGCAAGATCACGCCCGGGGCGGCGGCGCTGCTGGCCGCGTTGAAGGTCGTCGCGGAGACCGATGAGGAGCGCACGGCGGCGGCCGACGCGCTCGGCGTGGTGCTGGGCCGCGGCATTCCGGAGCCGGAGTGGGCGGCGTCGGTCGGCCAGGTGACGGTCGGCGAGTGCTGGCTCACCGGCGACGTCTACGGCGACGAGTCCTCGCTGCTGTGCGTGTTCTCTCGTGGCGACGCGACGCTGGGGCTGTTGGCGCTGCTGGACTTCACCGAACGCGGCCGCGTGCGCGACCTCGTGGTCATCGACGCGCCGATCGAGGTGCTGACCGAGATGCGCGCGCAGGCCGCGGAGGACGCGGAGCTGGTGGTGCTGGAGAAGATCGAGCCCGCGGACGCGCACCGCCTGCTCGTCGACGGCATCGCCGAGACCGACGGGATGGAGGAGCCCGAGGTCGGCGCGGACTACGCGCGGTTCCACGCCATCGCGCTGACCTGGTGCCGGGCGCTGCCCGAGCCGTCGGCGTCGCCGTCGGTGGAGGAGTGGACTCCCGAGCAGCGTGAGGCGGCCGTGGACGAGTTCCTCGCGGCGTCCGGGCTGGAGGAGCGGGAGATCGCGCGGCTGCTCGTGGACCACGGGTGCGGCACCGAGCCCGCGAACCCACTGCGCGTCGGGCCGGAGAAGCTGGCGCGGTTCCTCGAGGCGCTGCTCGGCGGCGAGTACGAGCTGGAGGACGAGGACGCACTGGCGCCGGTGGTGCTGGCGTGGGCCGCGTGGGCGGGCGCGCGGGACGGGCGGTCGGAGGTCGCGGTGGCGGCGCTGGTCGCGGACGTCACCGAGTATCTGGAGGAGTACCTCGCCGAGGAGCCGGACGAGGACGAGCCGAACGACTACCTCGACGGCACCGAGTCCCCGGAGGAGGTGCTGGCCGTTGTCGAGCGTCGCCGCTTCGCGGTGCCTTCGCTGGACACAGTGATCGGCGACGAGGAGCTGACCGACCTCGACCCTGGCGACCCGGAGCAGCGCCGTCTGCTGGTGATCGGCGAGCACCCGGAGTACCACGAGTCACTGGCGGACGACTCCTTCGACGGCGAGCCGCGGCTGCACCTGGCGCTGAAGACGACGCTGGTGGACCAGCTCTGGGACGACTCCCCCGAGGAGGTCTGGCCGGCGGCGCTGCGGCTGGCCGAGCGGGGCCTGTCGCGCGACGAGGTGCTGGGGGAACTGGTCGCGGTCCTGGAAGGACAGCTGGAGGAGACCGGGGAAGACCGGCTGGACTACGACCTGGACGGGTACCGGGAGGCGTTGGAGCAGGTCTGACTCGTGAGTGGCGATGACGGTTAGAACCGTCATCGCCACTCACGAGTCCTTCACGGACTCGGCCGGACGGGGGCGGCGGCCTTGGAGCGGCGCTCTTGCAGGGCCTCGTCGAAGTCGACTACGAGGGTGCCGGCCGCCATGGCCACCAGCAGGGTCAGGCCGAGTACTGCGCCGATCCAAGTCAGGACGATGGTGAGCATTGTGGCCTCCTCCCCAGGTCAGAGTGGATTACTGGTGAGTTCAGGGTCGCTTTCGCGAGGCTGTGCCGGTATCGGCCAACCGGTTAGGAAAGCCCTGGCCGATCGGCCGATCGGCCAGCCCAGGGTGACCCGGCGACGGCCGTGTGAGTGAACCGAGGGCTTCAGAGCTTGCGGAGCCGGACGCGGTTGATGGTGTGGTCCGCGTCCTTGCGCAGCACCAAAGTCGCCCGGGGACGGGTCGGCTTGATGTTCTCCATCAGGTTCGGCTCGTTGATCGTGCTCCACAGGTGCCGGGCCTCTTCGCGGGCCTCGTCGTCGGGCAGGCCGGCGAAGTGGTGGAAGTGCGACGCCGGGTCCGAGAACGCCGTGTGGCGCAGCTTCAGGAAGCGCTCCACGTACCAGCGCTCGATGTCATCGGTGTGGGCGTCGACGTAGATGGAGAAGTCGAACAGGTCCGAAACGGTCAGCCGCGGGCCGGGCTGCAGGACGTTCAGGCCCTCGATGATCAGGATGTCCGGACGCTCCACCACCTGCTCCTGACCAGGCAGGATGTCGTACGCGAGGTGCGAGTACACCGGTGCCGACACGTGCTCGGCGCCAGACTTCACCTCGGTGACGAACCGCAGCAGCGCGCGCCGGTCGTAGCTCTCCGGGAAGCCCTTGCGGTGCATGATGCCGCGCCGGGTCAGCTCGGTGCGCGGGTACAGGAAGCCGTCCGTGGTCACCAGGTCCACGCGCGGGTGATCCGGCCAGCGGGCGAGCAGCGTGCGCAGGATGCGGGCCGTGGTCGACTTGCCGACCGCGACGCTGCCCGCGATGCCGATCACGAACGGGACCTTCGTGCCGCGGCAGTCCTCGCCGAGGAACGTGGTGGTGGCTTCGTACAGTTGCTGGCGCGCCTTCACCTGCAGGTTGATCAGCCTCGAAAGCGGCAGGTAGACCTCCGCGACCTCGGCCAGGTCGACCTGCTCGCCGAGCCCGCGCAATCGCACGAGCTCGTCGGCGGTCAGCGGCAGTGGCGTCGAACTGCGCAGCTCACGCCACTGCTCCCGGTGAAGCTCGACGTAAGGGCTGAGTTCACGGACCCGGGTCATCGCACACTCCTCGGCCGTCGCCTGCGCTGGCTCCGTTAAATGCTCTTCCAACGGTAGGGCCAACCGCACGTGAAAGCGCTGTGATGTGATGCACGCGCCCCTATCCTGCGGCCAGCGAAGATCACTGAACGTGACGACGACGGCCGAAGGCTTCCTCCCACGCCGCGGCCACCTGGCGCGCGCACGCGGCCGGTGAGACGCCGCCGAAGCCGGTGCCGAGGCCCGGCATCGCGATGGTGGTGACGTGGTCGCGGACGGGCCCGGTATCGAGCTGCCCGTGGCGCCACTGGAGGAACACCGCGCGTGCCGCCAGGTAGGGGTGGACGGTGTCGGCGGGCAGCGTCTCGCCGGGCTCGCGCATCGTCGGCGCGCTGATCAGCCAGGCCGGCTCGGCCTCGCCGGTCGGGACGATCACGGACTCGCCGATCGGCAGTTCCCCGCCGTACGAAGCCAGAACCGCGCTGCGGACGCTCTGCTCCACACCGGGGAACGCCCGCGCGTAGACCGCGTCGATCCCGCCGCGCATCCAGCCGTACGAGTTCGCCGGGCTGACCACGGCCTGGGCGACGACGTCGAGCACCGAGCCGCGGTGCACCCGGACCCGGCCGCCATGGTCGGCGACGGTGGAGAGGGCCTCGGTCCACGCGGCGGCAAGCGGTTCATCGACGGCGCACAACACCAGTTCCGGCGCCCGCGGCGAGGCCGGCGGACCGAAGTCCTCGCGCCCGGTGTGTGTGCCCGATTCGGCGGTCACGCTTCTAGCATGGCAAAAAACGCCACCCGGCGTAACCGGTTGGCGTACCGGCTGTCCGAGTGAAAGTCGCCACGTGCGGGGTAAGTAGCCTGACGGGGTGTTGCGGATCGCGTACTTCGGCCCCCAGGGCACATTCACGGAACAGGCCGCTCGGGCGCTCGCGCCCGGTGAGGACCTGGCCCCCTACGAGACGGTCCGGCTCGCGCTCGCGGCCGTGCGCGAAGGCGCCGCCGACGCGGCCTGCGTGCCGATCGAGAACTCCGTCGAGGGCGTCGTGCCGACGACGCTCGACGGGCTCAGCGACGGCGAGCCGCTGGTCGCGGTGGCCGAGACGATCCTGCCCATCCACTTCAGCGTGCTGACCCGGCCGGGCGGCGGCGAGGTCAAGACCGTCGCCAGCCACCCGCACGCGCTCGCGCAGGTGCGCGACTGGCTGGAGGCGAACCTGCCGGGCGCGACTGCGGTGGCGTCGTCCTCCACGGCGGGCGCGGCCGTCGGCGTGGTGAACGGCGACTTCGACGCGGCCGTCTGCGCGCCCGTCGCCGCCGAGCACTACCCGCTGGAGGTGCTGGCCACGGGCGTCGCGGACGTCCAGGACGCGCAGACGCGTTTCCTCATGGTCCGCCGGCCCGGCGAGCTGCCCGCCCCGACCGGCGCGGACCGGACGTCGATCGTCGCGGCGGCCGTGAACCGCACCGGCACGCTGGCCGAGCTGCTCGCGGAGCTGGCCGGCCGCAGCATCAACCTCACCCGCCTCGACGCGCGCCCGACGCGTAACAACTTCGGCGAGTACCGCTTCTTCATCGACTTCGAGGGCCACGTCGCCGAGCCTCGGATCGTCGACGCGATGGCCGCCCTGCGCCGTCGCTGCCACGTGCGGTTCCTCGGTTCGCACCCGCGTGCCGACGAGGTTGTGGCGACCATCGAGCCGGGTGCCGGCAACCAGGATTTCGTCGACGCGCAGGCCTGGGCCGACGCTGTGGTGAAGGGAGAGGGCGCGTGAGGCTGCTGCTGGTCCGTCATGGTCAGACGTCCGGGAACACGCGGGGCGCGCTGGACACGGCGTTGCCCGGTCCGCCGCTCACCGAGCTGGGGCAGGAGCAGGCGCGGGTGCTCGCCGAACGGCTGGGCGGCGAGCCGATCGTGGCCGTGTACGCGTCGCAGGCCACGCGCGCGCAGCAGACGGCCGCGCCGCTGGCCGAGGTGCTGGGCCTGGAAGTGCAGGTGATCGAGGGCGTCAAGGAGGTCGCCGCCGGTGACCTCGAGGACCACACCGACCGCGAGTCGATCGAGCTGTACATGAAGACCGTCCGCCGCTGGACGCTCGGTGACCTGGACGCGCGGATCCCCGGCGGCGAGTCGGGCGCGGAGGTCCGCAACCGCATGCTCCACGCGGCCGGCGAGCTGCGCGCGAAGCACGAAGACGGCGACCCGGACGCCATCGTCGTCCTGGTCAGCCACGGCGGGGCGATCCGGCTGGGCTCGGAGTGGCTCGCGTCGAACGTGCCGGCCGACCTCGCGAACAGCGCGCTGATCCCGAACACCGCCTTCGTCGAGCTGCTCGCCGAGCCGGACGGTGGCTGGCGCTGCCTGAGCTGGGTCGACACGCCGCTGTAAGGGCTCGTGAGTGGCGATGACGGTTCTAACCGTCATTCCCACTCACGAGTCATTGAACGGGTGGGCCGCCACCGCCTGTTGTAAATTCGCCGTGTGCTGCCACGCTCAGTCAGAAAATCCCGCCCTGACCGGCTTCCGTCATGTGACGAATTCACGGTCCCGGCGCAACCCGGCGCCGTGGCCACACGTCCACTGAACAGTGGTCACCCAGCACAGGGAGGCGAGTGAAATGGCAAGCATCAAGAAACCACGGATTTCCCTGGTTTTCCTTTCCGCGGCAGGCGCGTCCGCCGCACTACTGCTCTCCGCTTGTGGTGGCGGCACGACAACCGCGTCCAGCAACACGACCAGCTCCGAGCCGTCGTCGAGCGCTTCGCCCGCCACCACGGCCAGTTCGAGCCCGTCCACTCCGGGCAGCTCGTCCGGCACGCCGGCGCCGAATCCGGGCCCGGCCCCGGACAACGGCCTGTGCAAGGCCGGCGACGTCTCGCTTTCGCTCGGCCAGGGCGACGCGGGCGCCGGTTCCAGCTACCGGCCGCTGGACATCAAGAACACCAGCGGCAAGCCGTGCACCATCCAGGGTTTCCCCGGCATCTCCTACGTCGGCGGCGAAAACGGGCAGCAGATCGGCCCGCCGGCGTTCCGCGCCGGTGAGAAGGGCGAGGCGATCAAGCTGAACCCTGGCCAGTCCGCGGCCGCCGACATCCAGTTCGTCAACGTGCAGAACTTCGATCCGGCGACGTGCAAGCCGACCCCGGTCAAGGGCCTGCGCGTGTACCTGCCGCAGGAGACCGCGTCGAAGTTCCTGGCCGACCCCGGCACGGGCTGCGCCGCCGCCAAACTGCCCGGCGACCAGCTCAGCGTGAAGACGGTCCACCGCGCCTGAGGCTCAGCCGCGCGCGCAGAGCTGCTGCACGGTGACGATGGCGGCCTGCCCGGCGACGCTGTCGAACCGGCTGGTCAGCACCATCCGGTTCACGGTGCCGAGGCTCTGCGCCAGCGGCTGGTACCGGCCGTCGGAGTCGGCGGCCGCCTGCGCGAGTTCGAAGGCGGCCGTGACCCGGTGGACGGAGTCGTCGGAGACGCGGGTGAAGGCGGCGGCGTCGTAACCGCCGGTCGTGTCGGGCAGCCGGCCCGCCCGGTGCAGGCTCTGGCAGGCCGCCAGCGCGTCGTCGTTCGCGCCGCCGCGCTGGCCGGACAGGGCCCAGAGCAGGCCGAGCACGCAGCAGCCGAGGATGAAGCCGGCGACGGCGGCCAGCACCAGCGGCCGACGCGTCCGGGAGGCTTCCCGCTCGAGGTCTTCGGCCGGTCTGTCGTCGTTCGGCAGCGGTGGGGTGTCGAGTGTGGTCATCGCGTACCTCCGCCGGCCGGGTGATGTGCTATTCCAGCACCAAAGCCGGTCGAATTCACTGGTCGAGCGCTATTACCGGCCGCGATGAGGCCGTTTCGTCATCGATCGGGAACCGGCGCAGCGAAGCCGCCGCGAAGACCGTGACGGCCAGCAGCGCGACGCCGGACGCGGTGAAGGTCCGGCCCGCCGAGCCGAGCGCCTCCGTGAGCAGGCCGCCGAGCAGGGCGCCGACCGGGATCACGCCCCAGACGACCGTCCGCCACACCCCGAGCACGCGGCCCAGCAGCTCACCGGGGACCAGCGTGTGGCGCGCCGTCGCGAGCACGACGTTCACCGCCACCATCGCGGCCGCGAACAGCCCGAACAGCAACGCGGCAGCCACCGGCTGCCGCGTCAGGCCCATCCCGCCGAAGCCGGCGGCGCAGCACAGCACCCCGCCGACCAGCACCGCCCGCCGGCTGGAGCGGCGGACCAGTCTCGGGGCGAAGGCGGCCCCGCCCAGCCCGCCGATGCCGCCCACGAAGGCGAACAGCCCGAAGGTCGCGTCGGACAGCCGGAGGTCATCGAGCGCGTACAGGACGAGCTGCGCCTGTGCCAGTTCGCTGAGCAGGCTGAGCAGCCCGGCGACCGCGAGCAGCCGCAGCATCAGCGGGCTCCCCCGTAGCCAGCGGATGCCGTCCGCGAGGTCGCTGCGGAAGCGCGTCGGCTCGGCCTGCCTCGGCCGGTAGGTCCCGCCGAGGCCGAGCAGCACGGCGGCGGCGATCGCGAAGCCGGCCGAGTTGAGCAGGAACGGGAAGGTGGCGAAGAGCGCGAAGGCGGTGCTGCCGACCGGCCCCCCGAGGAACGTCTGGCCGACGATCTCGCACGCCTGGAGCTTGCTGTTGGCGCCCTCCAGGTCGCCGTCGCCGACGACGGCGGGGATGAGCGCGTTCGCCGCGCTGTCGGCGACCGTCTCGGCCGTCCCGATGAGCAGGGCGGCGACGTAGACGAGCCAGATGCTGACCGTGCCCGCCGCGACGAGCACCGCGACCGAGCCGCCGATCGCCGCGCGCGCGACGTTCGCGATCACCATCGCCCGCCGCCGGTCGACCCGGTCCACCAGCGCCCCCGCGACCACGGCGAACAGCAGCCACGGCAGGAACTGCACGGCCGACAGCCCGGCGATCAGCACCGGGTCGTGGGTCAGCGTGGTGGCGAGCAGGGGGAACGCGACCTTGCCGACGCCGTCCCCGAGGTTGGACACCGCGCTCGACGACAGCAGCCACCTCAGCCTGATATCAGCGCGCGCTCGGCCCATGGCGGTACCTCACTGGAGTCAGGTCATGACTGCTAGTGAGATTGTAAGCCGTATTTCACCGTTCAGTGATCGACTAGTCACGATTGGTGATAAATCTGTGCCCGGACGGCCACGAGCCGGCGGAAAGCGGAAATCCCGCGTTCCGTAGTGAGGGTTCCTCAGCCCCAGCCGAGGTCGTGGAGGCGCTGGTCGTCGATGCCGAAGTGGTGGCCCAGCTCGTGCATCACGGTGATGAGGACCTCTTCGACGACCTCGGGCTCCGAGTCGCACATGCCCAGTATCGGGCGGCGGTAGATGGAGATGCGGTCCGGGAGGACGCCGCCGTAGTCGGAGGTCCGCTCGGTCAGCGCGATGCCGTGGTACAGCCCGAGGATGTCCGGCGCTTCGTCGTTGTACTCCTCGACCAGCACGACCACGTTGTCCATCGCCTCGGCGAACTGGGCGGGCACCTGGTCCAGCGCCTCCGAGACCAGCTCCTCGAAGCGGGCCCGGGTCATCTCGACGGGCACCGGCTATCCGTTCCCGGTGGGGCTGGGCGGCGCCGACGGCGAGCCCGACGAGGCCGGCGCCTTCGAAGCGTCCTTGACGCTGCCGGTCACCGCCTGGAAGCCGCTGTTGTCGGCCAGGGTGGCCGCGGCCTTGCAGTTCACCTTCGTGGAACCGGCGTCCCAGCTCTCCTGCTCACGCAGGTCCCAGCCGAGGATCAGCTTCTTCTGGCTGAGGTCGGCGCCGCCGGTGTAGTCCTTCGCGGCGTCGGCGCACGCGGTGTCGAGCCAGGCGGTCTGGTCCTTCTGGCTCGGGTAGCCGTCCTTGAACTTCGAGGCCAGGTCCAGCGTCGCGATGATCTCGTACGAGTGCGGGCGGCTGCAGTCGATCGGGTCGCCGATGCCCTTGCCGGCCAGCGCCAGGCAGGTGCCCGGCGCCCAGACCAGCGACTGGTCCTGGTCCTTGGCCGCCCCGGTGGTCGGCTGCAGGCCGCCGCCAGGGCCCGTCCACTGCAGGCCGCAGCGCAGCTGACGGTCGCCCTCGCCCCACTGGTCGGAGGTCGGGCGCAACAGGTTCGTGGTGAGCTTGCCGTACGGGTCGAGCCCGTGGCCGAGGTACGGGCGGACGTCGGCGTTGCACTTCTCCTGCGCGATCTGCTGCCACTGGTCGAGGCTCGGGAACGGCGCTTCGGCGTTGAACTGCGCGCCGATGTCGATCGAGCTCGTCACCTCGAACAGGTGCGGCTGGGCGCAGGGCACCGTGTGTGCGTCCGACGCGTCGGACGCGGTCCAGGTCAGGCAGTTGCCAGGCGGCGCGTGGAAGGCCTCTTCGGCCGCGGCGTTGAGCTTGCCCTCGCCCCCGCCGGCCCCCCCGGCGAGCCCGTCGCTCCAGGAGAACGTGACACTGAGGGCGAGCGCGATGATGGCGCCCAGGAACACCCCGGCCATGACCACACGAGTGCTCAAGGTCTGCAGGGGCGGACGGAACCGCTGGGCGTCGGGAGGCATCGGTACCCATGATGCCCGCGCCGCACGAGCCGTGCGCGTCCCGGGTCGATAGTCTGGACATGGTTTCGCGGTGCGGGGGATTACGGAGCGCAGATGACGCAGGACGACAACGTGGGGCAGCAGCCACCCGAAGAGCCGGCTCAGCGCGGCTCGATGAGGTTCCAGGACGGGAGCACGCAGCCGCGTGAGCCGTCGCTGGCCGAGCAACGCGCCCGTCGGCAGGCCATCGCCGACCAGGAGCGCGAGGAACAGGAAGCGCAGGTCGCGGCCGTCGCCGCCGGCCGCAAGGCGGCGACCAAGCGCAAGATCCTGATCGGCAGCGGCGTCACCGTCGGCCTGGTCGGGCTCGTGGCCACCTTCTACACGGTCGCGAAGCCGAGCGAGACCACCGCGGTCTGCACCGACGCGAGCGGGGTTGTCGTCCAGAACGACGACCTCTGCGACGAGAACTACGTCACCAGCCACGGCGGCCACGTCAGCGGCGGGTTCATGTTCATCCCGATCTATGGCGGCGGCTTCTCCCAGTACCGCTACAACTACGGCGGCAGCGGCACCGTCGGCCAGCACGTGTCCGGCGGCTCGTTCAGCGCGCCGTCCGGCAACACCAACGTCTCGACCAAGTCGGGCAAGTCCGTGCAGCGCGGCGGCTTCGGCATCAGCGGCAAGAGCGGTACGTCCGGCGGCACGGGTGGCACGGGCGGCACCGGCAAGAGCGGGGGCTCGTAGGTGTACCGGGATCGCAGCGAACCGCGCCGGGACTGGCAGCGGACCGTCGAGGACCAGGGGCTGGTCTACGGCACCCCGGCCAGGGACGGGGCCGGCAAGGCGCGCCCGTACTGGGACGAGTCCGTGCACTACGTGTTCGACATGGACGAGGTCCTCTCGCTGGAGGCCGACGTCGAGCTGCTGCACTCCATGTGCCTGGAGGCCGTGGACACCGTCGTGACCACCGAGGGCTACCAGCGGTTCGGCATCCCGGAGTGGGTCTGGCCGCACATCGCCGAGTCGTGGAAGCGGCAGGACCCGCACGTCTACGGCCGCTTCGACCTGCGTTACGACGGCAAGTCGCCGGCCAAGCTGCTGGAGTACAACGCGGACACGCCCACCACGCTGCTCGAGGCTTCGGTGCTGCAGTGGCACTGGAAGACCGACGTGTTCGCGGCCGACGACCAGTGGAACTCCATCCACGAGAAGCTGGTCGACCGCTGGCGCGTGATCGGCGACAAGCTGCCGTCGAACGAGCTGCACTTCACCTGGTCCTCGGCCGACCCGAGCGGCGAGGACCACGTCACCACCGCGTACCTGCAGGAGACCGCCGCCGAGGCCGGGCTCGACACCGTGGGGCTGTCGATCGAGGAGATCGGCTGGGACCCGGTGCTCAAGCGCTTCGTGGACCTCGCGGAGGCGCAGATGTCCACGGTCGTGAAGCTCTACCCGTGGGAGTGGGTGGTCGACGAGGAGTTCGGCCGCTTCGCCGTGGAGACGATGCCGCGGACGCTGTGGGTCGAGCCGCTGTGGAAGATGCTGCTGTCGAACAAGGCGCTGCTGGCGGTCCTGTGGGAGAACTACCCCGGGCACCCGAACCTGCTGCCCGCGTTCACCGACGACCCCGGCCTGCTCACGGAGTACGTGCGCAAGCCGAAGCTGGGCCGTGAGGGCGCGAACGTGCAGATCGTCGCCACCGGCTACGAGACCCAGACCGACGGCGTCTACGGCGCCGAAGGCTACGTCTACCAGGCGTTCGACCCGCTGCCGGAGTTCGACGGCTACCGGCCGGCGCTGGGCGCGTGGATCGTCGGGGACGAATCGGCCGGGCTGGGCATCCGCGAGACGAGCGGGCTGGTGACGGACGACGGTGCGGCATTTGTCCCGCATCGCATCCCGGAGTCGTGATAGAACCCTGCGTGAGCGGGCTTCCTGCCTGATCTGCACGTTTCGTTCCGACCGCTTCGGGAGATCCTGTGACCGCGACCCTTGCGCTGTCCGACACGTTCGGCTCCGACCTCGTGCGGGGGATCGGCGCGATCCTGCTGTACGGCGTCGTCGGCCTGCTGCTGATGTTCGCCGGCTTCTACGCGATCGACTGGACCACGCCGGGCAAGCTGTCGCAGCTGGTCACGCGCGGCCTGCCGAACGCGGTGATCGTGACCGCGTCCGGGCTGCTCTCGATGGCGTTCATCGTGGTGGTGGCGATCTTCAACTCCGCCAGCGACCTCACCGAGGGCCTGATCACCTCGCTGGTCTACGGCCTGATCGGCATCGTCGTCCAGGTGGTCGCCGTGCGGCTGCTGGAGTGGGCGACGCGGATCGACGTGGGCTCGACCATCGAGAGCGAGAAGTTCGCGCCCGCGAGCATCGTGGTGGCGGCCGCGCACATCGGCCTCGGCCTCGTGGTCGCCGTCGGTATCTCCTGAGCGTGGCCGGGCGGTCCCGTTCCCACTAGCGTGGACACGTGCGACTGCTCAGGACACCGGAAGACCGGTTCACGGACCTGCCCGAGTTCCCCTACGAGCCGCAGTACACGGAGCTGGCCGACCCGCACGGCGGGCTGATCAGAGTGGGCCACGTCGAGGCGGGGCCGGCCGACGGTCCGCCGGTGCTCCTCCTGCACGGCGAGCCGAGCTGGTCGTACCTGTACCGGAAGATGCTGCCGGTGCTGGCCGACGCCGGGCTGCGCGCGATCGCGCCGGACCTGGTCGGCTTCGGCCGGTCCGACAAGCCCGGTGACATCGTTGACCACAGCTACGCGCGGCACGTCGGCTGGATGCGCGCGTTCGCGTTCGAGGCCCTGGACCTGCACGACGTCACGCTCGTCGGGCAGGACTGGGGCGGGCTGATCGGCCTGCGGCTGCTGGCCGAGCACCCGGACCGGTTCGCCGGGTTCGTCGCCGCCAACACCGGCCTGCCCACGGGCGACACGGACATGCCCGAGGTGTGGCACTCGTTCCGGCTGGCCGTGGAGAACGCGCAGGTCTTCGACACCGGCCGGTTCATCCAGTCCGGCTCCCGCACGAAGCTGACGGACGAGGTGAAGGCCGCCTACGACGCGCCGTTCCCGAACGAGATGTACAAGGCCGGCCCGCGCGCGATGCCCGGGCTGGTGCCGACCCGTCCGGACGACCCGGCGTCGGAGGCCAACCGCGCGGCTTGGCAGAAGCTGACCGAGCTGGATGTGCCGTTCCTGTGCGCGTTTTCGGACTCGGATCCGATCACCGGTGCGATGGCGCCGATTCTGCAGCGCGCCATGCCGGGGGCGGCGGGGCTGTCGCATCCGACGATCGTTGGGGCTGGGCACTTTTTGCAGGAGGACGCGGGCGAGGAGCTGGCGGAGCACGTGGCTCGGTTCGTGCGGCGGTGAGCTGAGCAGCCCCCGTTTTCCACGCTACCGGGGTGGGGTGACAGTTCTCGGTGGTCGGCGCTGGTGAATGCCGTTAAGGCCTCCTTACCCGCGTCGGACGCGGGTAAGGAGGCCTTAACGGCAACTCGGGTCAGGCCAGGGCGGCGTGGGTGGCGGCCAGCGAGTCGACCAGGATGTCGAGGCCTTCCTGGGCCTCGGCTTCGGTGAGGGTCATCGGCGGGCCGAGGCGCAGGACGTTGCCGTGCAGGCCGCCCTTGCCGATGAGCAGGCCGCGCTGGCGGGTTTCCTCCAGCATTCGCGACGCCGCGCGCACGCTCGGCGTGGTGGTGCCCGGCTCGACCAGTTCGACGCCGATCATCAGGCCCTTGCCGCGGACGTCGCCGACGATGGGGTTCGCCGTCGCGCGCAGGCCGGACAGCAGCTGGTCGCCGCGGGCGGCGCAGTTGGCCTGCAGGTCGTGGTCGCTGATGTAGTCCAGCACGGCGGTCGCGCCCGCCATCGAGACCGGGTTGCCGCCGAACGTCGAGAACGACTGGGCCTGGAAGCAGTCCATCACGTCGCCGCGCGCCACCACGCCGCCGATCGCGAGCCCGTTGCCGAGGCCCTTGGCGAACGTCATCATGTCCGGCACCACGTCGTGCGCCTGGATGCCCCAGAAGTGCTCGCCGGTGCGGCCCCAGCCGGTCTGGACCTCGTCCGAGATGAAGAGGATGCCGTACGAGTCCAGCACCTCCTTCATGGCCTTGAACAGCCCGTCCGGCGGCAGGCTGAACCCGCCGACGCCCTGGATCGGCTCGGCGATCAGGCACGCGACGTCGCCGGCCGTGGCGATCTGCAGCACATCAACGAGATCGGCCACGCACGCGTCGATGTAGGCGGAGTCGGAGAGGTCCTTGAACGGGCTGCGGTAGCGGTAGCCGCCGTGCACGTAGTTCACCTTCACCGGGCTCAGCGCCGACGCCGACCAGCCGCGGTTGCCGGTGATCGCGACGGTGCCGAACGAGCGGCCGTGGTAGGAGTTGCGCATCGCCAGCACCTGGTTGCTGCGGCGGAACTGCGTGGCGAGCATCAGCGCGGTGTCGTTGGCCTCGCTGCCGGAGCTGGTGAAGAACACCTTGGCGTCGGGGATGCCCGAGAGCTTCGCGATCCGCTCGGCCAGCTCCACCTGCGAGCGGATCAGGTACAGCGTGGACGTGTGCAGCACGCCGGTGTCGAGCTGCTTGCGCACGGCGTCGCCGATCTCCGCGACGTCGTAGCCCATCGAGTTGGTCAGGACGCCGGCGAAGAAGTCGAGGTAGGTGCGGCCGTTCGAATCGGTCATCCGGCGGTCCTGCGCGTGCACGATCTCGAGCGGCTCTTCGTAGAGCAGCGACATCCACGACGGCAGTACCGCCTGGTGGCGCGCGAGCAGGTCGTCGGTCATGTCGTTCTCTCCGTCCGTTGCGGCCTCTGGCGAGTATGCGGAGCCGGGGAAACGGGCGACAACGATCAGACTGTCGGCTTGTGCGGAGGCGCCCGCACAGTGTGTACGGGAAACTGCGTCGAAGGGGCAGCTGGCCTGCGACTACCCTCATGCCCGTGATTGATCCCAGGACTCTGCGTGAAGACCCGGAAGGCGTGCGCGCGTCGCAGCGTGCCCGTGGCGAGGACGAAGGGGTGGTCGACAAGCTGCTCGGCTTCGACTCCCGGCGCCGCTCCGCGATCGCGAACGCCGACAAGCTGCGGGCCGAGCAGAAGTCCGTGAGCAAGCTCGTGCCGAAGGCGCCGCCGGAAGAGAAGGCCGAGCTGCTCACGCGCGCGAAGGACCTATCGGCCCAGGTGAAGGCCGCCGAGGTCGAGCAGAACGAGGCGTCGGAGGAGTTCGACCAGCTCTTCCGGACGGTGCCGAACCTGGTGCACCCGGAGGCGCCGATCGGCGGCGAGGACGACTTCACCGTGCTGAAGACCGTCGGCGAGCCGAGGAAGTTCGACTTCACCCCGCTGGACCACCTCGAGTTGATGGAGGGCCTCGGCGCCGTCGACATGGAGCGCGGCGCGAAGGTGTCGGGCTCGCGGTTCTACTTCCTCTCGGGCGTCGGCGCGCAGCTGCAGCTCGGGCTGCTGAACATGGCCATCGCGCAGGCGCTGGAAAACGGCTTCACGCCGATGATCACGCCCTCGCTGGTGCGCCCGGAGATCATGGCCGGCACCGGTTTCCTGGGCGCGCACGCGTCGGAGGTCTACCGCCTGCGCGACGACGACCTGTACCTCGTCGGCACCTCGGAGGTCCCGCTCGCGGGCTTCCACGCCGACGAGATCCTCGACCTCGGCGACGGCGCGCGCCGCTACGCCGGCTGGTCGTCCTGCTACCGGCGCGAGGCCGGCTCGTACGGCAAGGACACCCGCGGCATCATCCGCGTGCACCAGTTCGACAAGGTGGAGATGTTCGTCTACACCAAGCCGGAGGACGCGGAGGCCGAGCACGCCCGGCTGCTCGGCTGGGAGGAGCAGATGCTGGCCAAGATCGACGTCCCGTACCGGGTCATCGACACGGCCACCGGCGACCTCGGCACGTCCGCCCACCGCAAGTTCGACTGCGAGGCCTGGGTCCCGACGCAGGAGACCTACCGCGAGCTGACGTCGACCTCGAACTGCACCACCTTCCAGGCCCGCCGCCTCTCCGTCCGCTACCGCGGCGAGAACGGCAAGCCCCAGATCGCGGCCACGCTGAACGGCACCCTCGCGACCACCCGCTGGATCGTGGCGATCATGGAGAACCACCAGCAGCAGGACGGTTCCGTGCTGGTGCCGGAGGCGCTGCGCCCGTTCGTCGGCGGGCGTGAGGTGCTGGAGCCGGTGAAGAAGCGCTAGCTCGTTGGACTTGAGCTTCGGCTTCGGCCGGGGGAAGGGGCCTGCTCGGCTTTGTGCGCACGGAGCGCGCTTTGGCCTGAGCGGGCCCCTTCTTCAGTTTTGCCCGGCAGACGGCCCGAGTGCTCGAGCTGGAGTGACGAGTCGAGCAGGAAGACCCGATAGCGAACTCCCTCGCGCGACATCACGCCGAGAGTGTCGGCGACTACGAGATCGATGTCCGACCACTGGTCCTCGACTACACCGGTATTGCTATTTGGGCTGAGCCGCGCAGAACTGGTCGTGGGCCGGCAGTTGCCCGTTGACGAGATAGCCGGTCACCGCGTCGCTCGCGCAGGTGTTGTCCGGCCCGACCAGGTAGACGCCGTGGCCGCCGGCGTCGACGGTGACCATGCGGGCCCGGTTGCCGAAGGCCGCGCGGGTCTTCAGGGCCCCGGCCAGTGGCGTGGCCGGATCGCGCAGGTTCTGCATCATCAGGACGTTCGACGGGCCGTGGCCGGTGATCCGCACCTTCGGCTCGACCGGCTTCGACGGCCAGTAGGCGCACGGCCCGACGTTGGACCCGACCGCGCCGAACATCGGGTAGAGCGCTCGGTCGACGGCGACGTTGAGCTGGTATTCGGGCAGTGACGTCGGCCAGCTCGAGTCACCACAGGTCACGTAGAAGTTGCTGGAAATGGTGTTGTCGTTGCCCACGGCCGGCGCGGCCGGCGCGTCACTCGGCTGCTCCGGCGCCGGAGGCTGCGTCGGATCAACTCCCACCAGGAAGTTCACCATGCGGCCGAAGGCCTTGTTGTTGTACAGCAGGCTGAAGCTGACCAGGCGGAAGGCCGCCCCGTCCAGTCCGGGCACCGGATGGCGGTCGTACAGGTCCGCCAGCTGGTTGAACTTCGCGGTCACCTGAGCCGGCGTGGAGCCGAGCTGGTGGCCGGGCTGCGCGGCGGCGTACTCGGCGAAGTCCGGGAACCGCTGCTGGAAACCGGGGCCCCACAGCCGCATGGCGTCGTAGTCCATGCCGCCCGGGCCGAGGCTGCTGTCGAGGATGATCCGGTCGCTGCGCTGGGGGAACAGCGTGGTGTACACCGCGCCCAGGTAGGTGCCGTAGGAGTAGCCGTCGTAGGAGATCTTCGGCTCGCCCAGCGCTTCGCGGATCTGGTCCAGGTCGCGCGCGGTGTTCGCCGTTGTCACGTACGGGAGCATCCAGGCCGAGGATGAGGTCGCGCACTGCTGGGCGATGGCCTTGGCGTCCCCGGACTGCTTGACGACGTCCGCCGCGTCGCGTGCGTACGGCGGGATGTTTCCTCTTACCTGCTGCGCCTGGGTCAGGTCGCAGGTCACCGGCGTGCTGTGGCCGACACCGCGCGGGTCGAACCCGATGATGTCGTAGGAGTCGAGCACGCTCTGCGGCAGTTTCGCGCCCCCGGTCGGGCCGTCGCGCAGGTCGGCCGGCCACTCCAGCCCGGTTTCGCCCGGCCCGCCCTGGTTGACCAGCAGCACGCCGTGGCGTTTCGCCGGGGTTTTGCTCGCCAGGAGGGAGATCGCGACGTCGATCTGCTGCCCGTCCGGATGGCGGTAGTCGAGCGGAACCTCGATGGTCGAGCACATCAAGCCGGGTTTGGTGACGTCGGCGGGGCACGCGCCCCACCGCACCGGCGCCGGGTCCGGCGTGGCGGCGCTCGCCACACCCGCCGTCGCCGAGACCACCGCCATGGCGGCCAGGGTCATGGACAGAACTGTTCGCAAAGGAATCTTCTCCTCGAATCCGATCAGGCCGGATGCCTGCGTCTCACCAGACCACCGCGGAACCGGGCCGCCCCCTGCCATCTGTCACGGGGCGTGATCCACAGCGGTGGTTTCCGCTGATGAGCCGGTGCGCCGCCGTTCGGCCCAGTAGGGTGCGGGCCGAACGGGAGGAACATCGATGGGGTTCAGGGGAGTCCGCGCGGGTTTGACGGTGGCGGCCGCGGCCGTGCTGCTCGCGGGGTGCACGGTGACGGTCGGGGGCACGGCCGCGCCGTTGCCGGGGCAGGGGCCGGTCAAGCGGGTCGTCGACCCGTGCACGCTGCTGGACCCGCAGCAGGTCGACGCGCTCGGCTACCAGGCGCCCGGCCACGGCGTCCCCGCGAGCGAGGCGCAGCGCGCGCCCGCGATGTGCCTGTGGCACAACAAGGACGACGCCCCGGAATCGGTGATCCTGAACGTCGGCTGGGCGGTCGACCAGACCCTCGACAACTACCTGCAGGGCGCCGTCGTCAAGGCCCCGCCGGTCAAGCTGGGCGGGCTCGACTGGACGCGTTACGGCGCGTTCATCCCCGGCAGCTGCGACCTGTACACCACGCTCGGCGCGAAGTCGTTCGCCTTCGTGAGCGTCTCGTTCAAGGACGAGGACAAGGCCTGCGACCTGGCGAAGCTCGCGGTCCCGCAGATCGCCGCGCGGCTGCCGGGCGGGCAGCCGGCCCCGCCGATCAGCCCGGCGTCACCGTCCACATCGGCCGCGCCGAGCGGGCCGCTCGCGACGCTCGACCCGTGCACCCTGCTCAAGCCCGAGCAGGCCGCGCAGCTGAAAATGGAGACGACGGGCCAGAAGGACACCTCCGAGACCCCCACCCCCAACGTCACCTACTGCCTCTGGAAGGACACCGACGGGGACCGCGGCCAGAAGGCGTTCGAGGTCTGGCTCGGCCCCGACGTCCCCGTGTCGAAGTGGGTCGGCATGGACGTGCCGCCCGTCGAGCAGGTCGACGCCGGCGGCCGCAAGTGGTCGGTCTTCGGCAACTTCAACGACTCCGGCGGCGTGAACTGCGCCGCCGGGCTGGCCCTCACGGACACCACGTCGATCCAGATCGTCAGCGGTTACCTGGACGACCCCGGCAAGTCCTGCGACGCCGTCAAGGCGGGCATTCCGCTGGTCACCGCGAACCTGCCCGCCTGACGCGTCAGCCGGCGAGCGCGACGCTCCGGCGCGGCGCCGGCGGCACGTAACGCGCGGCCGGGATGTTCGGCGGCGCGGTCCGGACGGGCTGCGGAGCCGGAACCGCGGAACGAGCCGGGGCCGGGGCCGGGGCCAAAGCCGGGGCCGAAACCCGGACGGGAGCCGAAACCGGGACCCGCGCCGGAGCCGGGCGCTGGAGGTCGACATCGACCGCGACCTCCTCGCCGCCGATCTCGCGGGTGATCCAGGGACCGGACTCCACCAGCACGGCGAGGGTCTTCGTGTCGAGCCCGTTGATCCGGGCGCGGTACCAGCCGTCGTCGGGCAGGTTCCCCATCCGGCCCGCCAGCCGGTCCTTGATCGACTTGAGCCGCGCGAACAGCGTCTCGGTGAGGGCCTGGCGGTCGTGCCCGCCGGCCAGCCCGGCGCGGACGCGGTCCTCGATGCCGCGCGGCACGCCGTTCTCGTCGGGCATCAGCATGGTGGTCCAGGCGCGCGACTTCTCGCGGTACTGCAGCTGCTGCATCAGGCCCTCGTGCGCGGCGAAGTCCGCGGCGCGGAACGAGCGGCCGGACCAGCGGGCCTTGAGGTTCGCGGCCAGCGACTGCACGCTCTTGACCCCGGTGTTGAGGCCGCGGCCGGGCCAGAAGTGCAGCGAGTTGGCGGCGTCGCCGAGCAGGAAGCCGAACGTGGTGGGCGCGAGCTGCGCGGTGAACTTCGGGTTCTGCGTCATGCCCAGCTTGAACGTTGTGATGCCCACGACGTCCGCCAGCCCGACACCGAAGAACTTGATGCCGTCGGCGATCCGCGGCCACAGGAACGAGAGCGTGTCCACCGACGGCTTGAACACGGACTTGTGCCGGTCGCAGACGAACTTGTCGCCGTCCGGGCGCATGGTGCAGCCGAACTTGCCGATGCACTCGACCGGGCCGTTCTCGCCGTAGGCCACGAGTTCGGAGGCCTCCTCGGCGGTGAGGCGCATGTTGATGAAGCCGCCGCCGAGCGAGTTGAACAGGAAGCGGTTCTGGCACACCGTCAGCGGCACGGTGAACTCGTCCGGCAGCTTCGCCTTCACGCGGATGCCGAGCACGGTCTCGTCCAGCGGCGCGCCGTTCACGGAGTAGAGGTCGCGGCTCGACGAGCCGAACGCCTCCTTGAGGTCATCGCGGGTCTTGGAGCGGGCGCCGTCGCAGATGGCGAGCACGTCGACGTCGCTCCAGGAACCGGGCTGGGCGTAGGGCTCGGGGACGAGCTCGATGCCGTAGACGTCCTGCGCCATCTCCAGCAGGCAGTCCTCGATCCAGCGGATCTTGATGTTGCGCGGGCGGCCGCGGTGCGCGGGGGAGTCGGGGCCCAGCGGCCACATCTCGGAGAAGTTGCCGGCGGTGAACAGGCGCTGCCGCATCAGCTGCGGCAGCTGGCCCCACACGTTGCTCTGCAGCGTGACGACCTGCTCGCGGCGGTTGTTGCCCTCTTCCTGGCCGCGCCAGACGACGCGGTTGCCGCGCCGGGTCCAGCGCCGGTCGAAGACGCGGATCTTGGCCTGCTCGCCCATCAGCGAGCGCAGCGTGCACGCGAAGATCAGCCCGACCGGCCCGCCGCCGGCGACGTCGACCCGCAGCGGCTTCGTCGCGCCGGCCCGCTGGACCAGCTTCACCACACGGCCCATGTCCTGTCCGGGCAACGACTTCACCGACTGCCGGTTCTGCTGCGGCAGAACAAGCTTCATCGTCGCGTCGAAGTGTGAGCCGTTGTGGTTCATGTCCCCGGACCTCCCGTGTGCTTCCTCGCCTCGGCCATCACACGGGGCCGGGTGCGCGGGCGGTTCACCGTTTCCCGGAAAAAACTTGGAAAGATCTTTTTGCGCAGGTAGCAGGCCTAAGCCGAGACCTGGTCCGCGATGTGCCGGGCGATTTCGAGCGCGCTCGTCGCCGCCGGGGACGGGGCGTTGAGGACGTGCACCTGGTCCCGGGCGGTCTCGATGAGGAAGTCGTCGACGAGGGAGCCGTCGGGGCGCAGGGCCTGGGCTCGCACGCCCGAGCCGTGGCGGACGATGTCGTGTTCGGTGACCGCGGGGACGAGGCGCGCGAGGCTGGCGGCGAAGCGCTTCTTCGAGAACGAGCGCAACACTTCCTCCAGCCCGGTCGGGTACGCGTACTTCTTCGCGAGCCGCCAGGCGCCGGGGAAACGGGCGACGTCGGCGAGGTCCTTCGGGGAGACGTCGGCCCAGCGGTAGCCCTCGCGCCGCAGGGCGAGGACGGCGTTCGGGCCCGCGTGCACGCTGCCGTCGAGCATCCGCGTGAGGTGGACGCCGAGGAACGGCAGCGTCGGGTCCGGCACCGGGTAGATCAGGCCGCGCACGAGGTGCCGGCGCTCGGGCTTGAGCTCGTAGTACTCGCCGCGGAACGGCACGATACGGGCGCTGGGCGTCAGGCCGGCCAGCTCGGCGACGCGGTCGGACTGCAGGCCCGCGCAGTTCACCAGCGCGTCGGCGTGCAGCACCTCGGTGCCGGTGGCGACCTCGACCCCGCCGTGGCGGCCGGGGCGGATGCCGAGCGCGGGGGTGTTCAGCCGCAGGTCGGCGTCGGCCTCGTCGAGCAGGCGGACGAGCGCGGCGCAGACGCCCGCGTAGTCGATGATTCCCGTCGACTCCACGCGCAGCGCGCCGACGCACGCCACCTCGGGCTCGTACTCACGGGCTTCGGCGGGCGACACCTGCTTGGCCGGAACGCCGTTGGCCTCCGCGCGTTCGGCAAGCGTGGCCAACGCCGGCAGCTCGGCGGCTTCGGTGGCCACCACGAGCTTCCCGCAGACCTCGACGGGCACGCCGTACTGCCGGGCGAAGTCCACAATGGACCGGTTGCCGGCCACGGACATGCGCGCCTTGAACGAGCCGGGCTTGTAGTACAGGCCGGCGTGGACGACGTTCGAGTTGTGCCCGGTCTGGTGCGCCGCCCAGCGGCTCTCCTTTTCGAGCACCGTGACGTCCTGCCCGCGTTTCGACAGCTCCCAGGCCACGGCCAGGCCGACGATTCCCCCACCGATCACCACGACGTTCCGCACGGTCGGAAAGGCTACGCGACGGGGTCCGCGGGCGCGTAACCTAACGATTGTCAGGTTGATCTGGTAGCGTACCTAACCGATGTCAGGTAAGCGGTTGACCAGGGAAGAACGCCGGGCGCGCATCCTCACGGCGGCGGCCGGCGTGTTCGCCTCGACGGGGTACGCGGCGGCGGGGATGCGTGAGGTCGCGGCCGCCGCCGGCATCAGCACACCGGTGCTGTACGACCATTTCCCGGCGAAGGCCGACCTCTACGCGAGCCTGCTGGAGTCCGAAGTGGACAGCCTGCTGGCCGGCTGGGCGGAGCTGCCGTCGGCCGCCGGCGCGGAGGAACTGCTGCACACCCGCGTCGCCGCGATCTTCGCCTGGATCGAGGCACACGAGCAGGGCTGGCGGATGGTCTTCGCGGAGACTCCGGCCGACCCGGCCGTCGCGGAGGTGCACCGCCAAGGCCAGCAGCGGGCGACCGAGCAGCTCACCACGGTGTTCCGCCTGGTCCCGCGCCTGGACCTGACCGCGCGCCTGTCCCGCGAGCGCGCCGACGCCGTGCTGGCCGAAGCGTGCAAGAGCGCACTGAACGCCATCGCGCGCTGGTGGTGGTCGAACCGCGACGTGTCCCGTGAGGACGTCGTGGCCCTGACCGTCGACCTCCTCTGGCGCGGCCTGCGAGACCTGATCCGGGAGGACGTATGAAGGTCACCGAGCGCTACCGCCAGGCCGCCGAAACCGGCGACGTGGACCTGGCCATGACCACCTTCGCCCCCGACGCCGTGCTGCACTCCCCGCTGACGGGCCGAGTGCGCTTCACCGGCCACGCGGAACTGCGCCCGTTGATCGAAGTCGCTTACAGCCACCTGAAAAACGTGCGCTTCCACACCGATCTGGGCGACGAAGAGACCCGTGTGGTCATCTACACCGCCCAGATCGGCGACGAGCCGGTCGAGGAAGCCGCACTCCTGCGCCTGGCAAACGACCGGATCACCGAAGCCACCCTCTACGTCCGCCCGCTCCCCGGCCTGGTCACCCTCATGTCCGCCTTCGGCCCCGACATCGCCCGCCGTAACCGCCGCCCCGCCGCCGCCCGTTTCCTGGCCTTGGCGACAAAACCGTTACGCGCCATGGTCCGCGCCGGCGACCGGCACGCGGTCCCCCTGGCCGCGCCCCGCCGCTGACCCCTACACCAGCGCCGGCTCTTCAACGGCGACGTCGGGGTCTTCGAGCACCTTCGGCACCCCTCGCAACGTCACCCAGGCCACGCCCGCCACCACGACCATCAACGCGGCCGCCCCCAGCATCGTCACCTGCATCCCGCCGAGAAACGCCTCCCGCGCGCTCTGCAGCAGCGCATCTCCACCGGGCACCTGAGCCGCGATCTGCACCGCCCCGCCCAGCGTCTCCCTGGCCGAGTCCGCCGCCGTCGAAGAAAGCCCGCCCGGCAGCACCAGGTCCTGCCGGTACAGCGAGCCCAGCACACTCCCCAGCACCGCGATCCCCAGCGCGCCACCGAGTTCCGTGGCCGTCTCGGAAATCGCCGACGCCGCGCCGGCCCGCTCCTTGGACACCACCCCCAGCACCGTGTCCGTGGCGACGGTCAGCACCAGCGCGAGCCCGACCCCGAAGACCGCCATCGTCACGACCAGGTACGGATATCCGGTGCCGGCGTCCACCTGGCTGTACAGCGCGAAGCCGAGCGCGGAGGCGGCACAGCCGAGCGTGACCGTGCCGGCGCGGCCGAGCACCTTGATCAGCACCCCGCCGAGCACTCCGCCGACCATCGCGCCGCCCATGCCGGGCAGCCCCGCGAGCCCGGACTTCAACGGGGGCCAGCCGAGGACGAGCTGGAAGTACTGCGTGATCATCACCGAAACGGCCAGCTGCGCGAACATCGCCAGCATGGTGGTCCCGATCGTCGCGGAGAACGCGCGGTTGCCGAACAGCTTGAGGTCCATCAGCGGCTCGCGCAGCCGCGGCTGCCGCAGCAGGAACGCCAGCAGACAGCCGATGCCGACGACAGCGGCGGCGTAGACGTCCCAGTGGTCCAGGCCCTTGTACGCGATTTCCTTGATCGTGTAGACGACGCCGAGGATCCCGACGAGCGACAGCCCGACGCTGAGCGGGTCGATCCGCCCCGGCCGCGGGTTGCGCGACTCCGGCAGCACGGCCAGCCCCGCGACGATCAGCACGATGACCACGGGCACGTTGACCAGGAACACCGAGCCCCACCAGAAGTGGTCCAGCAGCGCGCCGCCGACCAGCGGCCCGAGCCCGAAGCCGAGGATCGTCAGCCCGCTGGACACGCCGATCGCGGCGGTGCGCTCCTTGCCGGTGAAGGTGTTGCGCAGGATCGAGAGCGTGGACGGCATCAGCGTCGCCGCGCTCATGCCGAGCAGCACGCGCAACGCGATGAGCATTTCGGCGTTCGGCGCGTACGCGGTGGCCACCGAGACGAGCCCGAACACCGCCGCGCCGCCCAGCAGCAACCGCTTGCGCCCGATCCGGTCCCCGACGTTGCCCATCGTGATCAGCAGCCCGGCCAGCGCGAACCCGTAGCCGTCGGCGATCCACAGCGCCTGCGTCGTGCTGGGGTGCAGCGCCTCCGACAGCGCCGGGATGGCCAGGTGCAGCACCGTCATGTCAACGGCGATGAGGATCTGCGTGAGGATGCAGACGCCGATGATGCCGGCTTTCCGTCCCCTGGTGAGTGTGGTCATGGCCCCTCCGTAGGTCGTGATGGCCACGACACTGGCGGGCCCCGCTGACGGCCGGCGCACGGTTCACGCACAGCGGCGCTTACAACAGAGGCGCCTACGACAGCGGCATTCGCGTCACGGAGCCGGTTCGATGCCGGCCGCGGCCAGGGCCATCTGCGCGGTCAGCGCCCGCCCGGCCGCGTACTTCGCCGCGAAGTCCGGGCCCAGCTGAGCCCGTGCGGCGGCGGTGACCTGCGCGACGTCGGGCTGGCCGACCATCTCCGTGCCGCGCACGGCAACCGCCGCGCCCAGCAGCAACGCGGTCTCCTCGGGCCGGCCCTCCAGCAGTACCGCGCCGGCGACGCCCTCCAGCGCCGCGGCCAGCACCATGCTGTCGCGCCACTGGCTGGCCGCCGCCACGGCGTCACGCATCAGGGCCCTGGCCTGGGCCGGGTGGCCGTCCGCCATGGCGATCCAGCCGAGCTCGACCGTCGCCGCCGCGCGGGTCGCGGCCACCGAGTACGAGCCGCTGGTGCACTCCGCCAGCGCGCGGTCGGCCAGCGAGCGCGCCGTCGCCAGGTCGCCGGTGCGGCGGGCGAGACCGGCCAGCCCGACGTACGCCGACGCGCGCGTCTCGGGCATGCCGGAACGGCGCGCGAGCGAGATCGTCAGCTCGTAGTCCGCGCGGGCGCCCGCGACGTCACCGCGCAGCGACCGGCTGTCGGCGCGGCGGCAGAGCAGGTCGGCGTAGTCGTCGGCGGCGCCGAGCTGCTGCATCAGGCCCATCGACTCGGTCATGGCCACCAGTGCCTCGTCGTGCCGGCCGCTCCAGGTGAGCATCTGCGAGAGGTGGTCGAGCGTCATCGAAAGTCCCCATCGCTCGCCCAGCTCGCGGTAGCGCGCCTCGCCTTCGCGCAGGCTCCGCTCGGCCGTCTCGAGGTCGCCCATGAGCATCGAGCGCAGGCCGAGGCCCATCGGCAGCAGCGCGTTGCTCCACGGGTCGCCGTGCGCCATCAGCCGGCTGCGCACGTACAGCTCCGAGTCGTCGGCGGGCGGGCCGACCACCACGCCCATCAGCATGCTCAGCATCGGATGCCTTGGCGCCCAGGACATATTCGCCGCGTAATCCTCCACAAGGGACAGATACGGTGCGGTCGTGTCCGGACCGGGCCCGCCGGACATGGCGTTCAGCACGCACAAGAGGAACTCCTCGGCGTACTCCCGCGGCGGCTCCGGCCCACAGCGCTTCACGATCTCCAGCGACAGCATCGCGCCCTCGTAGCGCCGCCCCCGCATCCACCAGTACGTCGCCAGCGCGGCCGTGAGCCGGAACGCCGTGGGCAGGTCCTCCTCGGTCGCCCAGCGCAGGGCGGCGACGAGGTTGTCGTACTCGGCGTCGAGCCGCTCCAGCCAGTCCAGCTGCTCGGCCGTGCGCAGCTTCGGGTCCGCCTCCTCGGCCAGCCGCAGGAACACGAGCGCGTGGGCCCGGTGCAGCTGCGCGGTTTCGCCCGCGCCGGTGAGCTTTTCGGCGCAGAACGCGCGGATCGTCTCCAGCATCCGGTACCGGTTGCCGGACGCCTCCACCAGCGACTTGTCCGCCAGGCCCGGCAACAGGTCGACGGCGTCGGGCACCCCGCACACCTCCTCGGCCGCGGCCAGTGTCGCGCCGCCGGGGAACACGGTGAGCCGGCGCGCGAGGCGGCGTTCGTCGTCGTCCAGCAGCTCCCAGCTCCACTCGACGACGCCGCGCAGCGAGCGGTGCCGTGCCTCCGCCGTCCGGCTGCCGCGCGCGAGCAGGCGGAACCGGTCGTCGAGGCGGGCGGCGATCTCGCCGACGGGCAGCGTCCGGACCCGCGCGGCGGCCAGCTCCAGCGCCAGCGGGAGGCCGTCGAGCGCGGCGCAGATGTGCTGGACGTCGCCGATCGTGCCGTCGTCAACGCGGAACGCTGGGTCGCTCGCTGCGGCCCGGTCCGCGAACAGCCGCACGGCCGGGTAACCGAGCGATTCCGCCGCCGGAGTGCCCGGCGGCGGCACGGCGAGCCGGGGCACGGGCGCCAGCTGCTCACCGGTGATGCCGAGCGGCTCCCGGCTCGTCGTGAGCACCCGCAGGCCCGGGCACGCGGGCAGCAGGCGCGCGAGCAGCCGGGCGGCGGCGTCGACGACGTGCTCGCAGTTGTCGAGCACCAGCAGCGGGGCGCGGTCGCGCAGGGCCGCGACCAGCCGGTCCACCGGGTCCTGGCCGACCGTGCCACGCAGTGGTGACGCGCCTTCGCGCAGGCCGAGCGCGCTGAGTACGGCCTGGACCACGTCACCCGCGACGTGCGGCGCCAGCGCCACGAACGTCACCGGCACCGCGCCGGTCGCCGCGACCTCCACGGCCAGCCGCGTCTTGCCGGTGCCGCCGGGGCCCAGCAGCGTGACGAGCCGGGCGTGCCGCAGCAGCTCGGTGACCTGCTGCAGCTCGCCGTCGCGGCCGACGAAGCTGGTCAGCTGCGCGGGCAGCGCCGACTCGGTTTTCACCGGCTCGCTCCGCAGGGCGGCCAGGTGCGCCTCGGCCAGCTCGGGCCCGGGGTCGGCGCCGAGTTCGTCGGCCAGCGTCCGGCGGGCGTCCTCGAACGCGGCCAGCGCCTCCGCGGACCGGCCCGCCGCCTGCAGGGCCCGCACGAGCTGTGCGCGCGGCCGCTCCCTCAACGGCTGCTCGGCGACGGTGGTGCGCAGCTCATCGAGCACGCCCGCCGCCCGGCCGAGCGCGATCTCGGCGTCCACGCGGTCGGCGGCGACGTCCGCGCGCAGCTCTTCGAGCCGCGTCGCCTGCGTCGCCGCGAAGGGCGCTTCGGTGACGTCGGCGAACGCGGGCCCGCGCCACAGCGCGAGCGCTTCGCCGAGCAGGTCACTCGCGCGAGTGGCGTCACCCGCGGCCAGCTCGCGCCGCCCGTCGACGGCCAGCCGCTCGAACCGGTGAACGTCGACGTCCTCGGGATCCACCACCAGCCGGTAGCCGGCGGCGGTGAACTCGACCGGCGCCACGGTCTTCAGCGCGCCCCGCAGCCGCGAGACCTGCGACTGCAGCGCGTTGGCCGCGCCGTCCGGCGGGTCCTCGCCGTACATGCCGTCGATCAGCCGCTCGGCGGCCACGAACCGCCCCGCGTCCACGGCGAGCAGGGCCAGCAGCGCCCGCACCCGCGGCCCGCCGACGGAGACCGCGCCACCCGGCGGCTCCCAGGCCGTGACCGCCCCCAGCACCCCGATCCGCATGCGGCCCACCCTAGGCCGGGCCCCGCCGCCAGCGCCCCAATGTGGCGTTGGTTGCGCTCAACGCACCCAATGTGGCGTTCGGTGCGTCAGACGCACCGAACGCCACATTGGGGCGCTGGTTACCGGCAGGTTTCGTCCCCGGCCCATGGCCGCGATCGCGCCTATATACACTTCGGCGCGACTCGACGCAACGGAGGGGAACGGGGCGCTGCCTCCTTCACCCCACCGGCGCAGCGGCCCGCAAGGCTCAGGAGAGGTATGTCTGACGTCCAGGAACCCGTGCTGCTCGGCAAGCCGACGGTCGGCGAAGAGGAGCTGGCCGCGGTCGCCGAGGTCTTCCGGTCGGGCTGGCTCGCCGGTGCCGGGCCCGCCTGCCGCCGGTTCGAGAAGCGGTTCGCCCAGCTCACCGGCACCGCGCACGCGCTGACCACCAGCAACTGCGGCTCGGCCCTGTTCCTCGGCCTCAAGGTGCTCGGCGTGCAGCCCGGCGACGAGGTGATCGTCGGCGACTACACGTTCCCCGCGACCGGCCACGCCGTGCTGCAGGCCGGCGCGAAGCCGGTGTTCGCCGACGTCCGCCCGGACGTCTGGAGCGCCGACCCGGCCGCCGTCGAAGCGCTGGTCACGCCGCGGACGGTCGGCATTCTCGCGGTCGACGTGGCCGGCCAACCGGGGGACTTCGACGAGTACCGGGCCATCGCCGACAAGCACGGCCTCTGGCTGTTCGAGGACGCCGCCTGCGCGGCCGGCGCCACCTACCGGACGCGCCCGGCCGGCAGCCTCGCCGACCTCGCCGCGTTCTCCTTCCACGGCCGCAAGGGCATCACCGCGGGGGAGGGCGGCGCGCTCGTCTCGAACCGCGAGGACCTGATCGCCCACGCCCGCAAGCTGCACACCTACGGCATCGAGCCCGCCATCACCCGCGAAGGCTCCGGCGCGCTGCCGATCCCGGAGTTCCACGAGCTGGGGTACAACTTCCGGCTCTCGGACATCCAGGCCGCGATCATGGGCGTCCAGCTCGACCGCCTGCCGGACCTGCTGGCCGCCCGCCGTTCCGTGGCCAAGCGGTACCACGAGGCGTTCGCCGACCTCGGCGCGCTGACCGTGCCCGTCGAGCTGCCCGACCGCGAGCACCCGTGGCAGGCGTACCTGCTCACGGTCGCGCCGGAGGTCAGCCGGGACGCACTGGCGCTCCGCATTCGCGAGCAGGGCGTGCAGTGCAACTTCGGCACGTACGCCTCCCACCTGCAGCCGGTGTACGGCTCCCAGCCGCCGCTGCCCGTGTCCGCCGACGCCTTCCGGCGCCAGCTGGCCGTCCCGATGCACGCCGAGCTGACCGACGCCGAGGTCGAGCGCGTCGTGACGACCGTCCGCGAAGCCGTGCTGGCACTGTCGTGAACAAGGCAGCCGTGAACGCCGAAGACACCGCCGAACAAGGAGAGACCGCGACCATGTCCGAGAAAAAGGTGTTCTTCACCGGCGGCGGCGGGTTCATCGCCGCGCACGTCATCCCGCTGCTGCTGGACGGCGGTTACACCGTCCGGATCTTCGACAACATGACCCGTGGCGACCGCGCGCGCGTCAACGAGTTCGTCGCCACCGGCAAGGTCGAGCTGGTCGAGAAGGACGTTCGCTACGGCGGCGCCGTGCGTGAGGCCATCCGCGGCTGCACCCACGTGGTCCACTTCGCCACGGTGTCGATCAACAAGTCGATCGCCGACCCGCACGAGTCGGTCGACATCAACATGTCCGGCAACCACAACGTGTTCGCCGCGGCCGCCGAGGAGGGCGTCGAGCGCCTCGTGTTCGCGTCCACCGCCTCGGTCTACGGCGAGCCGAAGCGGCTGCCGATGCACGAGGACGACGAGCTGCGCCCGCTCACGCCGTACTGCATCACCAAGCGCGCGGGCGAGGACCTGCTCGGCTTCTACGAGCGCACCAAGGGCCTGTCCTGGAACGCGCTGCGCTTCTTCAACGTGTACGGCCCCGGCCAGAAGATCGAGGCCTACTACACGTCCGTGATCAACCACTTCATCCAGCGCCTGCGCGCGGGCCGGCCGCCGGTGATCGACGGCCGCGGCGACCAGTCGATGGACTTCGTGCACGTCACCGACCTGGCGCGCTCGGTCGTCGCCGCGCTCGAGTCGGAGCAGGCCAACCTGCCGATCAACATCGGCACGGGCATCGACACCTCCGTCGCCACGCTGGCGAAGATCCTGATCGAGGCCGTCGGCGTCGAGGTGGAGCCGCAGTTCAACGAGCGTGACGTGCTGGTGTCGCGCCGGGCCGCGGACATCACCCGGGCCCGAGAGGTGCTCGGCTGGGAGCCGCAGATCACCGTTGAAGAGGGCATGCGCGCCTTGGTGAGGGACTCCGAGTGAGTGCCACCGCGGGCCCTGCCCAAGGACGTGCGATGCGCATCGCGGTGGTGAACAACTTCTTCCCGCCCCGCGTGGGCGGGAGCGCGCACATGTCGGCCTCGCTGGCCGGCGAGTTCGCGGCGGCCGGGCACGAGGTGCTGGCCATCACGGCGGCGTACGGCGACGCGCCGGCCGACGAGGAGTGCGACGGCTATCGCGTGGTCCGGCTGCCGGCCGTGAAGATGCCGCAGCTGGGCCTTTCGATCGACTTCGACATGAGCTTCGCGTCGCTGCGGCCGGGCAACTGGCGGCGGCTGTTCCGGCTGCTCGACGAGTTCAAGCCGGACGCGATCCACCTGCACGGCCAGTTCTTCGACCTGTCCTGGCTGGCCGGGGTCTACGCGCGCCGCCGCGGCCTGCCTGTGCTGCTGACCATCCACACGCTGCTGATCAGCGACAACAAGGCGTACGGCGGCGTTTTCCGCGCTTTGGACGCGCTGCTGGTCAAGCCGGTGCTCCGCTACATTCGGCCGCGTTACGTCATCCTCGACAAGCTGGGCGTCGACTATTGCGTCGAGCGGTACGGCACCAGCGACGAGAACTCCGAGTACTTCCCGATCGCCGTCGACACCGGGCACTTCGCGAAGCCGGTGACGAAGGACGTGCGCGCGGAACTGGAGGTCGGGGACGCGCCGCTGATCGTCTCGCTCGGGCACGTGATCCCGCTGCGCAACCGGCTGCCGCTGGTCGAGGCGCTGCCGGCGGTCGTGGCCAAGCACCCGGACGTGCGCGTGGTCGTGGTCGGGCGGGTGTACCACGACGCGTTCCTGAAGCGGGCGGAAGAGCTGGGCGTGGCCGACCGGCTGATCGTCACCGGCGCCGTGCCGAAGGAAGACGTGCCGGCGTACTTCGCGGCCGCGGACATCGTGACGCACGACCTCAACGGCGGCTGTGGCACGGCTTCGCTGGAGGCGATGCTGTCCGGCACGGCCACGATCGCGTCGGTCACCGAGGACAACTACCCCGGCATCGAGCTGCGCAACGGCGAGAACATCCTGCTCGTGCGCCCGGATGATGCCGAGGCCGTGGCGGAGACCGTGATCGGCCTGCTGGACGACCCGGCCGCCCGCGCGGCGATCGCGGCCCGCGAGAGCGCGATGGTGCGGGCGAACTTCGGCCTGGACGTGGTCGCGGAGGAACACCTGCGGGTGTTCACGAAACTGGTGGCGGACAACGATGTTCTTCGATGACGAGCGCAGCGCCCGGCTGCGCCCGCAGATCCTCAACGAGGTCGTTTCGCAGTACCTGAACGACTCCGAGCGGGCGGCGTTCTACGGCCTGCCGGAATCGACCAGGATCCGCGAGCGGGCCAAGATCATCAGCCAGGAGAACCTGAAGCTGGGCGAGCACTGCTGGATCGGCGAGGGCGCGGTCCTCGACGCCAGCGGCGGCCTGGAGATCGGCGAGCACACCAGCATCGGGCTGAACACGCTGATCTTCACCCACTCCAGCTGGCTGTCGAACATGACGCTGCAGAACCACTCGGGCAGCGACCTGATCGAGCGCAAGCCCGTGAAGATCGGGAAGGGCTGCTTCATCGGCGGCCTGGTGGTGATCATGGCCGGCGTGACGATCGGCGACTTCGCGACCGTGCAGCCGAACTCGGTGGTGGCGAAGGACGTCCCGCCGCGCACCCTGGTCGCCGGCAACCCCGCGCGGGTGTTCCAGCGGTACGACGAGGAGTACATCCAGTCCGAAGTGGAGCGTGTCCGCGCGGAGAACGCCCGCCGCCGCGCCCTTTCCGACGACCCATCCGGCTGGGGCTCACCGTCGGGAGACTTCTCGGACTAGCGGTTGCGGATGGCGACACCGACGCTGTGGCCGGTCGCTGGAAGCGAGGAGGGGTTCGATGAAGGTCCTCGAATGGCCACGCCGGCTCCTGACGTTGGAGGACTGGGCGGAGCTGCCGGAGACCTCGGAGTTCCACATCGAGGTCCTTGAAGGAGTGCTCTCGGTGGCGCCGCGGCCGCCGGTGCTGCACCAGAGAGTCGCCGTGCGGCTCGCGTACCTGCTCGACCGGCAGTCGCCGGACGAGTGGGCCGCGTTCCACGGGGTCGAGATGCTGGTGTCGGCCGTGCCACTGACGGTTCGGGTGCCCGACGTGCTCGTGGTTCCGGCCGCGGTCATCCAGGACAACCTCGCGCGCTTCGACGCCGCCGACGTTCTCCTGGTCATCGAGGTGCTCTCCGAAGGCACTAAGCGCACCGACCGCGTCACCAAGCTCTTCGAGTACGCCGAAGCGGGTATCGAGCACTACTGGATCGTCGACCTCGACCCGCCGGTCCGCCTGATCACCTATCGTCTTGTCGACGGTGAATACCACGCCAGTTCCGGGCCGTCCTACCGGACGTCGAGATCGGGGGTAAGCGGGTGGCCCGCAGCGACGACGAGTTCGTCGAGTTCGTCCAGGCCTCTTCGTCGCGGCTGACGCATGCCGCGTACCTGATCACCGGGGATCGGCACCAGGCGGAGGACGCCGCGCAGACCGCGTTCGCCCGGACGTACGCCGCGTGGGGGCGGGTGCGGCGCAAGGATGCCTACGCGTACGCGCGCACCGTGCTGGTCAACCACGTCATCGACGGGTGGCGGCGGCCGTTGAAGGAGTACGCCGCCGAGGAGGTGCCCGAGCGGCCGGGCGCGCAGGACGTCGCGCAGACCGTCACGCAGCGGGCCTGGCTCACCGCCGCGCTGGCGCGGCTCACCGCCCGCGAACGCGCCGTGGTGGTGCTCCGGCACTTCTTCGACCTTTCGGAGGCCGACGTCGCCTCGGAACTGGGCGTTTCGGTAGGTACCGTCAAGAGCACGAACTCGCGCGCGCTCGCCAAGCTGCGCGTCGACGACGGGCCGGCGGACGCGCTGATCGGAGGGAACGGGCGGTGAACGATCTCGACCGGCTGAAGTCGGCACTGAACGAGGCCCCGCCGGAGCCGTTCGCCGCCCCGGACCTCACCCGCATCATGGCCGACGGCACGCGCATCCGGCGGCGACGGCGCCTGCTCACCGGCGCCGGGGCGGCCGCCGCGGTGGTGGCCGTGGTCGCGGTGGTCTTCGGGGCCGTCCAGCTGCGCTCGGGCCCGCAACCGCAGCCGGCGCCGGTGGCCGCCGCGCCCAGCACCGTGGGCCCGGCCAGCACCGTCCCGCCCACCACTGCCCCGGAGAAGGCGCAGGTCACGCCGCTCGGCGACATCGTCTCGCTCGGCGTCAAGCAGGGGACCGGCGAGCTGGTCCTCTACGCCATCAAGATCGACGAGCCGCAGGCGCTGCCCGGGGTCGGCTTCGGGCTCATGCTCGCGATCCGCGACGGCAGCGGCCTGCACCCGGTGTACGACGCCAACGAGGTCAACGGCGCCGACCGCTCGTTCGGCTTCCACGCGACGTCCGGCGGCCTCATCGCCGGTGCCGACGTGGCGCAGGTGGCGGTGCCGGTGCTCGGCTACTTCGCCGGCCCCGCGGGGCGCATCACCAGCACCGTCCGCGGAAAGCCGGTGGAGGCGCACCTGGCCAAGTGGAGCGAGGACCCGAACGTGGTGTTCTTCTGGTTCGACCCGGTGCAGGTGCCGTCCGCCGATGTGCTGACCCCGTTGGTCGCCTACACCGCCGGCGGCACCCGCCTCACCAAGTGATCAGGCCGCGGCCTGCGTGAGCACCTGCGCCACCACGTGGTGCGACGGCAGGATCAGCTCCCGCTCGACCTCGGCGTCGACCTTGCCCTCGAGCAGGTCCACGAAGCGGTCCAGCTGCGTGGCCAGCGGCTCGCGCGCGGTGATCAGCTCGGGGATCTCGATCACGGTCTGCTGCCGGTAGCCGAGGCCGTCCGGCGTGACGGAGTCGTGCGAGATGTGCCGGTAGATCGTCACGTCCCGGCGGAGCAGGTCGACCTCGATCAGCCGGTCCAGTTCGGACACCACGACCGAGCGCACCTTCCGCTGCCCCAGCCGCGAGGCCGACACGGTGGCCAGTCCGGTGGGGAAGGACAGCACCGTCTCGATGGTGTCCTCCGCACCTTCCACGGACTGCGGGTGGAAGTAGCCGGCGCCGGACGTGACGCGCGAAGGCGTCGCGCCGCCGAAGAACTGGATGGCCAGGTCGACGTCGTGCACCAGCAGGTCCCACGCCACGCCGGTCTTGATGCGCGGGGCGTACGGGCCGTGCCGGCGCGCCATCAGGTGGATCGGCTCGTTCACCAGCGCCCGCGCGGTCATCACCGCGGGGTTGTAGCGCTCCAGCAGCCCGCACATCAGCGGGACGTCCTGCTTCGCCGACAGCGCCACGATCTCGCGTGAGAGCTCCAGGCTGTTGCACACCGGCTTCTCGACCAGCAGCGGCTTGCCCTGGCCCAGGATCTCCTGCGCCAGCTCGTAATGCGCCTCGGTGGCCGACGCCAGCACCACAGCGTCCACATCGGACAGTGAGCCGATCTCGGGCGTCCACTGCGTCTCATAGCGCTCGGCGACGGCGCGGCCCGCCTCCTCGCGCGGGTCGATCACGCGGGTCAGCTCCACGCGTTCGTTCCCGGCGAGCACGCGCGCGTGCAGCGAGCCCATGTTGCCCGTGCCGATGAGGGCGATGCGGTGGGTCATGCGCCGAGTACCTCGCGAACCGTTTCGATGACCTTGTCCACGTCGGACTCGGTCAGGTGGGGGTGGACCGGCAGGGAGAGCGCCTGTGCGGCGACCGCGCCGGCCACCGGGAAGTCCTCGACCCGCGCGTCCGGGACCAGAGGGTGACCCTGGTAGCACTCGTAGTCGAAGACGATCTTCGGGTAGTACACGCCGTTGCCGATGCCACGCGCGGTCAGCGCGGCGGCGAGCTCGTCGCGCGAGAGCATCGCGTGCGGGCCGACCAGCACGGTGTACTGGTGCCACACGTGCTCGCGGCCCGGCAGCACCCGCGGGGTGTCGAGGCCCGGCGTTCCGGCGAGGCCTTCCGAGAGCCGCTTCGCGTTCGCCTGACGGGCGGCGGTCAGCTGGTCGAGCTTCTCCAGCTGCGGGATGCCGACGGCCGCGTGCAGGTCCGTCATCCGGTAGTTGTGCCCGGCCATCTCGTACTGATAGCGGGCGCGCATGCCCTGGTTGCGCAGCACGCGCAGCTTGTCGGCGAGCTCGTCGTCGTCGGTGGTGATCACGCCGCCCTCGGCGGTGGTCACGTTCTTCGTCGCGTACAGCGAGAAGCAGCCGATGCCGTACGAGCCGGCGGCGCGGCCCTCGAACGAGGCGCCGACGGCCTGGGCCGAGTCCTCGATGATCTTCAGGTGCCGCTCGGCCGCGATCGGGGCGAGCTTGCCCATGTCGGCGGTCTGGCCGTAGAGGTGCACCGGCATGAGCACCTTGGTCCGGTCGGTGACGGCGGCCGTCACGGCGTCCGGGTCCAGCGCGAAGTCGTCGCGGCGGATGTCGGCGAACCGCACGGTGGCGCCGGCTTCCAGAATGGCGTTCAGCGTGGCGACGAACGTGAACGGCGAGGTGATCACCTCGTCCCCCGGCTCCAGGTCCAGCGCCTGCAGCGACGCGACCAGAGCGGTGGTGCCGTTGTTCACGGCGATGGCGTGCTTCGTGCCCGCGACGTGCGCGAAGGCGTCTTCGAAGCGTTTGACCATCGGCCCCTGTGCGATGGCGCCGGATCGCAGCACCTCGACGACGAGGTCCTCCGCGTCACGGACGTCGACCACGGTAATGGGGATCATCGGCAGTCTCTCCCGGCAGGTGATTTCGGTGCGTCCGGTACAGTGAGCCGCCGGTTCTGCGTCCGGCCGCCCTGCATGAACGCGGGCCACACGTTACCGGGCGCGCCAGCACGCCCAATACCCAGCCGTCGACGAATGGATACCCGCCCGTGGTCAACCGGATCCACCCCACCGCGGTGATCGGCGAAGGCGTCGAAATCGGCGACGACAACGTGATCGGGCCGTACACGGTGATCGTCGGGCCGACCCGCGTCGGCGACGGCAACTGGATCGGCCCGCACGTCACGATCGGCACCCCCGGCGAGGACCGCGGCCGCGAGCACCCGGCCGGCTGGGAGCAGGCGCCGGTCGGCGACCCGGAGCGCGACGGCCACGGCGTCGTGATCGGCAGCCGCAACCGGATCCGCGAGTACTCCACCGTCCACCAGGGCACCTGGCGCACCACCACGCTCGGCAACGACGGGTACTACCTGCGCGGTAGCCACATCGCGCACGACTGCCTGGTCGGCGACGCCGTGACGATCGCGTCCAACGTGATCACCGGCGGGCACTGCCACATCTGGGACGGCGCGAACCTCGGCATGGGCACGGTGCTGCACCAGCGGGTGGTGATCGGCCCCGGCGCGATGGTCGGCATGAGCTCGGCCGTGCGGCGCGAGGTGGGCGCGTTCACGATCGCCGTCGGCAACCCGGCGCGCGTCACCGGCGTCAACGTGGTGGGGCTGTCCCGCCGCGGCCTGGACGAGGCCACCATCGAGGCTCTCGGGCCGTGGCTCAAGGGTAAGGCGGGTCTCCCGGAGGACGGGCTGGCCGACCGGCTGCCCGGCGACCTCTCTACCTTGGTCAAGGCGTGGGACGCCCGCCCGCGCGAAGAGCATTAGGAGCTGTAGTTATGTCGGATGTGGCCCCCAAGCTGCGCGCGGTCTTCGTAGAGGCACTGGACCTCGACGGTGACGTGGATGTCGAGAACCTCAAGTACCGCGACATCGAGGCGTGGGACTCCGTCGGCCACATGGCGCTGATCGCGGCCGTCGAGGACGAGTTCGACGTCGAGTTCGACACCGACCAGGTGATCGACATGTCGAGCTTCAAGGTCGCCGTCGACATGGTGATCGAGCTGCAGTCGAAGAATGACTGATCTGGCCGGACGCGTCGCGCTCGTCACCGGCGGCACGCGCGGGATCGGCCTGGCCACCGTGCGCGCGCTGGTCGAAGCGGGCGCGACGGTCGTGCTGACCGGCCGCGACGAGGCCCGCGCGAAGGAGGCCGCCACCGCGGCCGGCGCGGCGGCCGGGCTGGCCCTCGACGTCACGGACGCGAAGGCCGTCTCCACTGTGGTCCGCGGCGTCGCCAAGGAGCACGGCCGGCTGGACGTCGTGGTGGCGAACGCCGGGATCATGGACGACGCGCTGCTCGGCATGATCCGCGAGGACGCCGTCTCCGCGACTTTGGACACCAACGTCGCCGGCACGCTGCACACCGTCCAGGCCGCGGCGCGGGCGATGATGCGGAAGAAAACCGGCTCCATTGTGGTCCTCGCCTCCATCGTCGGCGAGTACGGAAGCTCCGGTCAGACCCTGTACGCGGCGTCGAAGGCCGCGGTGGCGAACATCGCGCGCTCGGCCGCGAAGGAACTCGGCCGCTCGGGGATCCGCGTGAACGCGGTGGCGCCCGGCGTGATCGAGACCGATCTCACGGCGGGCCTCTCCGAAGAGGCCGTCGCCGACAACGTGAAGAAGACCCCGCTCGGGCGGCTCGGCCGGCCCGAGGACGTGGCGAAGACGATCCGGTTCCTGGTGAGCGACGAGGCGTCGTTCGTCACCGGCCAGGTGCTGGGCATCGACGGAGGCTTGGTGCTGTGAAGGACTCGTGAGTGTTTAGGACGGTTAGAACCGGCATAAACACTCACAAGGCTTTCGGCGAGGAGATGGTGTGACGTTGTTGGCAGAGGGTGCGCGGCTGGTCGAGGCGGCCGGGGGCCGCACGCTGGCGGGCCTGGAGCTGGACCAGGAAGTCAAGCGCGCCGGCGAGGCGCTGGCCGAGCTGCCCGCCGGGGTGCTGTTCGCGCGGATGTCGGTGGACCTCGACAGCGTGCTGACCTACCTCGGCGCGTTCGAGGCGGGCCGCGCGATCGCCCTGATCGACCCGGCGCTCGACGCCGACGTGCTCGCCGGGCTGATCACCCGCTTCCGGCCCGGCGCCGTGCTGTCCGCGCCCGAAACGCCCGCGCCGTCCGGCTACACGGCGTCCGGCGCGCACTGGGTGCGTGACTCCGCCGAGGGCGTCGAGCCGCACCCCGACCTGGCCGTGCTGCTCCCGACCAGCGGGTCGACCGGGAACCCGAAGCTCGTCCGGCTTTCGCGGAACGCGATGCTGGCCAACGCCGAGGCCATCGCCGAGGTGCTGGACATCACCGCCGACGAGGTCGCGCCGACCTGCCTGCCGCTGCACTACAGCTACGGCCTGTCGGTGCTGAACTCGCACCTGGTGCGTGGCGCGACCGTGGTGGTCGAGGCCTCCGGCGTGCTGGGCCGCGGGTTCTGGGACGCGGTGACCACGTACGGCGTCACGTCGCTGGCCGGTGTGCCCTACCACTACGAAATGCTGCGGCGGCTCAAGTTCGACCCCGCGAAGTACCCGACGCTGCGCACGCTGACGCAGGCCGGCGGCAAGCTGCGCGACGAGCTGGTGGCCGAGTTCAACGACAAGATGCGCGCGGTCGGCGGCCGGATGTACGTGATGTACGGCCAGACCGAGGCCGCCCCCCGGATGACCACGGTGCCCGCCGAGCGGCTCGCCGAAAAGCTCGGCTCCGCCGGTCCCGCCCTGCCCGGCGGCGCGTTCTCCGTGCGCCGCGACGACGGCGTCGAGACCCGGCACCCGAAGATCGTCGGCGAGGTCGTCTACCGCGGGCCCAACGTGATGATGGGCTACGCCGAGGACGAGTCCGGGCTGGCCGCGGGCGACGAGTACGGCGGCGTGCTGGCCACCGGCGACCTCGGTTACCTCGACGCGGACGGTTACCTGTTCATCACCGGCCGGCTCAAGCGCATCGGCAAGGTGTTCGGCAACCGGGTCAGCCTGGACGACCTCGAGCAGGCCGTCCGCTCGGCCTCGGTGGGCATCGACGTGGTCGCCGCCGTGCCCGGGGGCGACAAGGTCGTGCTGTTCGCCGAGCTGCCGGAGGGTGACGGCGCAAAGGCGATCTGCAAGGACGCGTCGCGCGCGCTTTCGGACCGGCTGCACCTGCACACGAGCGGGTTCGACGTGCGGCCGATCGACACCGTGCCGCTGCTGGCCAGCGGCAAGATCGACTACCGGTCGCTGGAGGGACGGATATGAGTGTGTTCACGCGCTCGCAGCCGGAGCGCGAGGCGCTGCTGCTGCCCGAGCTGGCCGAGCTGACCGCCCACCACCGGGCCGGCAGCACCGGGTACGACCGGATCCTGTCGTCGCTCGGCCTCGCGCCGGACGCGCGGTTCGACACGATCGCCGACCTGCCGTGGCTGCCCGTGCGGATGTTCAAGACCCACGACCTCAAGTCCGTCCCGGACGACGAGGTGTTCAAGACGCTCACGTCCTCGGGCACCACCGGCGCCGGCGCGTCGCGCATCTACCTGGACAAGGCCGCGGCGGCCGCGCAGACCCGCCAGCTCGGCACCACGCTGCAGGAGGTGCTGGGCGGCGAGCGGCTGCCGATGCTGATGGTCGACACCATCGGCATCATCAAGAACCGCCGCTCGTTCTCCGCGCGCGGCGCGGGGGTGCTGGGCATGGCCAACTTCGGCCGCAAGCACACCTACGTGCTCGACGAGAACGACCAGCCGGACGTCGAGGCGGTGAAGAAGTTCCTGGCGGAGTACGGGGACAAGCCGTTCCTGATCTTCGGGTTCACCTTCATGGTGTGGCTCTACCTGTACGAGGTGGCGCGGGACAACGGCCTCGACCTGTCCAACGGCATCCTGATCCACTCCGGCGGCTGGAAGAAGCTGATCGACCGCGCGGTGGACAACACCGAGTTCCGCCGCCGGTTCAAAGAGGACACCGGGCTCACCCGGATCCACAACTACTACGGGATGATCGAGCAGATCGGCACCGTGTTCCTCGAAGGACCGTCCGGGAACTCCTTGTACTGCCCGGACTTCGCCGACGTGGTGATCCGGAACCCGGAGACGTGGGCGGAGCAGCCGGTCGGCGAGCCGGGGGTGATCGAGGTGGTCAGCACGCTGCCGCGCTCGTACCCGGGGCACGTCCTGCTCACCGAGGACCTCGGTGTGTGCAACGGGATCGACGACGGCGACTGGCCCGGCAAGCACTTCTCCGTGCTCGGCCGGCTGCCGAAGGCCGAGGCCCGCGGCTGCTCGGACACCTTCTCGGGGGCGGCCGCATGAGCGCGTTGACGCAGCGGTTCCCTGTAGCGGAGCCGATCGCTGTCGGCCAGCTGGTCGACCAGCTGCGCGTCGAGCCGCCGGGCGGACGGCTGACGGTGGGCGACCCGCGGGTGATCGAGTTCGTCACCAAGTTCGCGCGCAAGCTGCTCGCGCCCGCACTCGCGCGCCGTTTCCCGGAGCTGGCCTCGCTGGGTTTCTTCCTGCGCAAGGGCGAGCTGGCCAAGGCACTGTCCACTTTGGAGACTTCCGGCGACTCGCTGCGGTTCCCGCGCGGGCTGGTGTTCCACGTGCCGCCGGCCAACGTCGACACGATCTTCGTGTACTCGTGGGCGCTGTCCGCGCTGGCGGGCAACCACAACGTCGTGCGTGTGTCCTCGCGCTCGGCCGGTGCCGCGGAGGCGGTGCTGGACGCGCTGAACGCGGCACTGTCCGATGTGGACCCGGCGACGGCGGCCGCGATCACCGCGACCCAGCGGATGGTCACCTACGACCGCAGCGACGAGATCAGCGGCGCCCTGTCGCTGGCCGCCGACCTGCGCGTGATCTGGGGCGGCGACACTTCCGTGGCCGCGCTGCGGAAGTACGCGCTGGCGCCGCACGCGCGGGACCTGACGTTCCCGGACCGTTCCTCGTTCGCCATCGCTTCGGTGCGCGGCTGGCAGGCGGCTTCGGCGGCCGAGCGGCGCACCGCGGCCGAGGGCTTTTACAACGACTCGTACTGGTTCGACCAGGCCGCCTGCTCGTCACCGCGCGCGGTGTTCTGGGTGGGCGACGCCGAGGGCGCCATGGCGTCCGGGCGCGAGTTCCGGGAGCTGCTGGCCGCGGTGATCGAGGCGAAACAGCACGTCACGGAGCCGGCGATGGCCGTGCAGAAGCGCGTTTCGGCCTACGGCGCGGCGGCGGACGGGCTGGTGTCGTCGATCGCGTTCGACGGCAACGGACTGGCCACATTGGAGCTGACCGACGCGACGGTGATGCCGCGCGAGTGGCTCGGCGCGGGCACGTTCGCGAACGCGCGAGTGGACTCGCTCGCGGAGCTGGTGCCGACCGTCCTGCGCAAGGACCAGACCGTGAGCCAGTTCGGTTTCGCGCGCGAGGAGCTGACGGAGTTCGTCACCGCGCTCGCGGGCCGCGGCGTCGACCGGGTCGTGCCGTTCGGCTCGGCCCTCACGTTCGCGGGCGTCTGGGACGGTTACGATCTGCTGGCCGAGTTCAGCCGGCTGGTCACGGTGCAGGCCTGACCAGCGGTTGTCGTGAGGAGAATGGTCAGTGACGACCGTGCGGACGTCTGAGGAGGACGTGCCGGCTTCGAAGCCGAAGCCGGCAAAGTCCACCAAGGCCAAGATCCTCGACGTCGTGCGCTGGGTCGCGATCCTGCTCGTCGTCGGCTTCGCCGCGAAGCAGCTCGCAGCCAACTGGGGCGAGTTCTGGCACACGCTGTCGGACGTCGCGTGGCAGTCCTCTGTGCTCAGCCTGCTCGCGCTGGTCGCGTCCATCATGGTCTCCACCTGGGGCTGGCAGACGATGGTCGACGACCTCGGCGAGCCGATCGGTTACGCGCGCGGCGCGCAGATCTGCCTGGTCGGCTCGCTCGGCAAGTACGTGCCGGGCTCGGTGTGGGCGTACCTGCTGCAGATGGAGCTGGGCCGCAAGGCCGGCCTCGCCCGCGCCCGGATCTTCACCGGCTCGCTGATCCAGCTCGGCGTCGGCGTGGTCTCGGCGCTGGTGGTTTCGCTGCTCGCGGCGCCGGCGGTGTTCAGCCACAGCCCACGCGCGATGTGGCTGTTCGCGGCTATCCCGGTCGGCCTCGCGCTGCTGCACCCGCGGATCCTGACCTGGGGCACGTCGCTGGTGCTGCGGATCCTGCGCCGCCCGCCGCTGGCGCACCCGCTGGGCTGGGCGGTCGTCGGCAAGGTCTTCGGCGCGTCGACGCTGGCCTGGGCCCTGCAGGGGGTGCACCTGTGGCTGCTGGCGAACTCCGTCGGCGCCCCGGGTTTCAGCGGTTTTGTCTTGTGCGTCGGCGCCATGGCGGTGGCGATGACGGTCGGGACTTTCGCGTTCATCCTGCCCAGCGGGGTGGGCGTCCGCGAGGTCGCCCAGGTCGCGGTGCTGACAGCCAGCGGGCTGACGGTGGGCCAGGCCGCCGCGTTCGCCGTGGCGTCCCGCGTGATGTTCACCGTGGCGGACCTGTTGACCGCGGGCTTCGCGGCCGGCGCCGCCCGCGTCGCTTCACGGCTCGCCACTGCGGCTTAGGTTCGAAGCGCCCCAATGTGGCATTGGTTGCGTTGAACGCACCCAATGTGGCGTTCGGTGCGTTGAGCGCACCGAACGCCACATTGGGGCGCAAAAGTTCGCGGCTCGGCGCGGGTCGGTCAGGAGCCGGCCGGGAGGCTGGACTGACGGTCGACCTCGGCCTTGCTGTAGAAGTCGTCGTTGGTCAGGATCTTGCCGCCGCGCGTCTTGATGACGGTGACGACGGGGACGGAGAACGCGTGGGGCGCGCCCGTGGCCTGGCCGCTGAAGTTCCAGAAGATGATCTCGCTGTTGTTGACGCCGATCGCGTTGGTGACCGTGACCTTCCCGTTCGGGACGGCCCACTTGGTGTTGCCGAACCACTGGGCGACCCCGGCGCTGCCGGTGAAGGTCTCGTTGTAGGCGTGGTCGGTGTAGCGGGAGCCGTCCTTGACGAACAGGTTGGCCAGGTCCTGCGGGTTGCTGCTGTTCCACCCGGCGGCCCACTTGACGGCGAGCGGGGTCAGGTGCGGCTTGGGGGCGTGGTTCGCGGCTTCGGCCGCCGCTGCGGCCGGCTGGGCGACGGTGCTCGCGGCCGCCATGGACGTGCCGGCGAGGGTGACGGCGGCGGCGGCGAGCAGGCCGGTGACGGCGACGCGGACGTTGATCATTGAAACTCCTTGGGGACAACGGGTTCTTGGTGGTCTGGCCTGGCGGTGAGGCAGTTGTTATTGATCAGTCACTAAGTATGTAACTACACACTCACAACCTTGTCAATAATCTTTCGGGCAAGGTGGCGGGGCCTGGCGGCTTCAGCCCTTCAGCTGGTAGATCACCGCGTCGTCGTTCCGGTAGACCTGCCGAAGGAACGGCAGCCCGTCGAGGCCGACGAGGCCCGCGGACTGGTAGGCAGGCTCCGGCGGGGCCGCCGGACGGCCGAGGATCACCCAGTGCACGTTCAGCCTCGCGACGGCGGCGCGCACGGCCGGGTTCGTCGGGTACTCCTTGAAGTGGGCGGCCAGCAGCACGGCGTCGGACGGGGGCGCGGTGCCGTCGTCGTGGGCGGCGACCGTGCGGGTGCCGGTGAGGGCGTAGGTCCAGACCGTGCCGTCGTAGCGGTCGTTCATGGCCCACTCGCCCGGCTTGGCGAGCTTGCCCAGCTCGACCATCGCGCGTTCCTCGTCCGGGGTGATGTTGAGGGTGCGCGGGTCGGCGGCGCGGTAGCCGGCGGCGAGGCGGCCGCCGTTGGACTGCGCGTACAGGCCGTTCGTGACCACCACGAAACCCAGCAGCACCACCGTGCCCACGGCGGCCGCGGGCACCCGGGCGGGCAGCCGCTCGGCGATCCAGGCCTGCAGCGACGCGACGCCGTGGCCGGCGATGAACGCCAGCGGCACGATCGCCATCGAGATGAACCGGTACGGGTCGTCCCACCACGGCCGGGAAAGCGCCATCACCAGCGACGAGTTCGACGACGCGACGGCCATATACGCGAGCCCGCTCACCAGCGCGCTCAGCCCGATCCACCGCAAACGGCCCAGCCGGCCGAAGAAGACGAACCCCAGCAGCAGCGCCACCGAAAGCCACAACTGCGGCTGCGGCTCCCAGTGCTGGAACCCGAGCAGCGCGCCGAGCGCCGTCGTCGCGCGGTATTCGATCGGCCAGCCCAGGTACGGCAGGGTGCTGCTCGCCAGCCCCAGCGCGCCGAACAGCTGCAGCCACGCCACGAGCACCGAAACCACCGCGATCGGCAGCAGCGCCAGCAGGTCACGGCCGATCCGCTTCAGCCGCGCGCCCGGCTCCGCCCACCGCTGCACCAGCATCGGCCCGGCGAACAGGACCGCGCCGAACAGCGTCGAGGAGTGCACGCACAGCAGCCCGACGGCGCCCAGCACCAGCACGAACGCCGTGTCGGGCGCGGCCCGGCCGAGGTATCGGCGCAGCGCGACCGCGGCCAGCGGCGTCAGCGCGAGCCCCAGCAGGAACGGGTACAGCGGCCCGCGGCTCATCGACTCGTACGTGCTCATCACCGGCGCCGCCGACGCGAGCGCGACCGCCCCGGCCAGCACCGCCCGGCCGCGGAACTCCCGCACCAGCACCACGAGCGACAGCGCCAGCAGTCCCGGCAGCAGCATGGTGTTCACGTCGAGCGTCAGCGGGATCGACGCCCCGCTCAGCTGGTACTGCAGTGCGGCCAGCAGGTGGTAGGCGTTGGGGTAGAACGGCGGCGTGGCGTCGCCGTACCAGTTCAGCGTGCCCATGCCGGTGAGGCTGCCGTCGCCGGTCGAAGCGACGTAGCGGACGCCGTTCGCCGCGTACGGCGCGTCGCCGCCCTGCGCGATGGCGCCGAGGTGGCCCATGCCGTAGATCGCCGCGTAACCGCCGATCACGGCCGTGACGACAACACACGCGATCACCGCGAAGTGCCCGCGCCGCGCCCACAGCCCGGGCTCCGGCTCGGGCGGCCACCGGCGCAGCGTCAGCCGCCGCAGTCCGAACGCGACGGCGGCGAAGACCAGTGTGGTCAGTGCGAAGGTGAGCGGGTTGTACGGCAGGCCCAGCGCGTGCGTCCACGGTCCGGCGAGGCCGCCGATCGCGTAGCTCAGCAGTGGCGCCAGCCCGGCGAGCGCCCAGCCGCGCAGGCCCGCCGCGAGTCCCGTGAGCAGGCCGGGCAGCCCGAGCACGAGCAGCATCACGGCTACGCCGGCCACATCGGACAGCAGCGTGGGTTCACTCGGCAACAGACATCCTCGGCTGGTGACGGATCCGCTCGGCGCCCCAGGGAGAGCGGAAGAGAAGGGGGAGCACAGATTAGCGGGCACCCACATACACCCGAACGGCTTATGTCCGCGGAGCGTAATACCGCGATTGACTGGACTCGGTGAGGTGATCGTCGAGGGGCGTGTTTTCCGGCGAATCTCTCACGGGGTAGTCGCTGTGGCGGTGCACGGCGAACGGCGGCCGGACGGGGACGGCCGCGGCGGGGTGAGGCGAGGGGGATCGGGTGGGCTACGCGGTCGTGGCGTGCTGGCTGCTGCTGGCCGCGCTGGTCGTCGCCACCTGGGCCCGGATCGCCGCCGACCGCCGCTGGCGCGGGTTCGTGCTGGTGCTCACCCTGGGCTTTTCCTTGGTGCACCAGCTGGTGTTCGCCACCGTGACCGACGCCGCGCTCGTCACCTTCCGGTACGCGCAGAACATCGCGGACGGCAACGGGCCGGTGTTCAATCCCGGTGACCGGTCCGAGGGGTACGCGAATTTCCTCTGGCTCGTGGTGGTCTCACTGCCGAAAGCCGCATTCGGCGCGGATATCGCGACTTCCGCGGTTGTCCTCGGGGTCGTCTCGGCGTTCGGCTGTGTTCTCGTCTCGTACTTCCTGGTGAATCGCGTCACCACGCTCGCGCTGCCCGAAGGCGGGGAGCGGCGCCCGGCGGTCGGCGTCGCCGCCGCGGTGCTGACGGCGGGCGCGAGCGGCCTCGCGGTGTACGGGCCCTCCGGCACCGAGACGCCGTTGTTCGTGCTGCTGGTCCTCGCCGTCGCGTACGCGCTCGTCGCGTCCCGGCCGGTGGTGGCGGGCGTGCTCGTGGCGGCCGCGGTGATGACCCGGCCGGAGGGGGTGGTGCCGGCCGTCGTGGCCGGGGTCTGGCTCGTCGTGGCCGCCGCGCGCGGCCGCCACACCTGGTGGGCGCCGGTCGGGTACGGGCTGGGCGCGCTGGTGTTCCTGGTGCCGTGGACGGCGTGGCGCGCCACCTTCTACCACCACTTCCTGCCCAACCGGGCGCTGCGCCCGCATGGCCCGGACTGGTCGTACCTGGCCGGGTTTTCCTTGGCGCACCTGGGTTTCCTGGCGATCGGCCTGGCCGCGGTCGTGACGCTGGCGGCCTGTCGCACCCACGGCCGCGCGGCGGAAGCGCGGGCGGCGCTGTGGCTGCTGTTCGCGCTCGTGGCCGGGCTGACGGCGTTCGTGGCCATTCTGGACGATGACCAGGGGACGTCGTGGCGGCTGCTCACGCCGGTGCCGCCGCTGCTGGCCGTCGCGGCGGTCGGGACGTACGGCGCGCTCACGGCCGCGAACCCGTCGCCGCGGCCGCGGACCGTCTCCCGGCTGGTGCCGGTGGCGGCCGCCGCGTTGACCGGCTTGGCCGTGCTGGCGTCGCTGCTCAGCCCGGACCTGCTCGCCCGGGTGCGCGACTGGCGCACGCACAGCGCGCAGCTCGCCGAGGTCGGCGAGTGGCTGGGCGACTACCTGCCGGCGGGTTCCGTGGTGAGCGCGGCGTCGCCGGGCGCGATCGCGAGCCGCGTGGGCTCGCAGCTGCTGGTGATCGGCGCCGGCGCCAAGCGCGCGACGGTCGCCGTGCCGGACGGAGACGGCTACGCCCAGCGACAGGACTGCGCCGCCGGCCCGGACTCGTCGCCGGCCGCGACGTTCCGCCGCATCGGCACGCCGTTCTGGATCACCGTGTACCCGCGCGCCGACGAGGCGGGCCGGCTCATCGACGACCTCGACCGGGCGCCGGGCTTCCAGTACGTATCCTGCCCGTGATGACGACCGTGGCCGAGAGGGTGAGGACGCGTCCGTCCTCGGCCCTCGGGTACGGCGTGTTCGGCGCGTCGCTGGTCGCGCTGCTCGTCCGGTTCCTCGTGCCGCGGCCGGTGTCCATGTCCGACAACGGTGACGGCTTCCGCGTGCTGTGCGGCGCCGGGATCACCTGGAAGAGCCTGCCGCAGCCGTACATCCGGCTCGAGTACGCGGCGACGCCTGGTGGCTGCGAACCGAGCTACCAGCTGAGCCAGAGCTGGCTCGCGCACCTGGCCGTCGACGCCGGGAACCTGTTCGGGCTGCACTCGGCGCTCAGCCTGGTGGTGCTGGGCGTGCTGGGCTGTGTGGTCGCGGCGGCGGCCGTGACGCTGGTCGTGCTCGGCCTGCCGTACGGCCCGCGCGTCCGCCTGCTCGTGGCGCTCGGGCTGCTGCTGGTGGTCGCGGACTCGGCGTTCTTCGGTTATTTCTCCTCGATCCTCGGCGAGGGCACGGCGTTCCTGGGACTGCTGCTGGCCGTGGGCGGGCTGCTGCTCACCGCGCGTCCCGGCTGGTGGGGCCACGCGGGACTGGCCGTGACGGCCGTCGGCGGGCTGGTGGCGGTGAACGCCAAGGTGCAGACGCTGATGATCCTGCCGCTGCTGGCCGTCGCCGTGCTGCTGGTCCGGCCCGGCACCCGAAGACGGTGGCTGCCGGGGCTGCTCGTCGTCGCCGCGCTGGCCGGCGGGACGTGGTGGGCGCAGACCAGCGTCGACCCGGCCCCCGCGCCGGACGGCACCTGGTCCTCGGTCCCGGGCGGGGACTCCCGCGAGATCAACATGGTCAACACCATCTTCCTGAACATCGTGGACGGCAGGCACGACACGGCCGCCGACCTCGCGGAGCTGGGCCTGCCCTCGTCGTTCGCGCAGTACGCGGGCAACGGCTGGTGGGGCCCGCACCCGGTCATCTCGGACCCGCTGTACCCGCGGTACCGGGACCGGATGAGCCGCCGGAACGCCGTCACCTTCTTCGCCACCCACCCGTCCCGCACGCTGGCGGTGCTGAACCGCGCGGCGGGCGACCTGCTGGCCGCGCGGCCGGACTACCTGGGCAGCTTCACGGCGTCGGCGGGCTTCGCGCCGCACGCGCAGGAGTACCGCGTGCCGGTCGTCTCGGGCCTGACCGGGCTGCTCGCGCCGTTCGGCCTGTTCGCCCTCGTCCCGCTCTGGCTGTTCGTCGCCTGGCGCGGCTGGCGGCACCGCCGCACGGCGCTGGGCGTGGTGCTGGGCCTGCTGCTGACCGTCGCGCTGGGGCAGTTCGTCCTCGCGGCCCTCGGCGACGGCATCGAAAACATCAAGCACCAGGCAGTCGCGCTGTTCGCCACGCTCATCGCGCTGGTGCTGGCCGGAGTGGTGTGGCACCCAAAACCTACGCAAGCGTAGGTTTTGCCGGTCCGGCTCCCGTAGCCTGGTTTCATGGCTGACCTCGTGTACCCGCCCGTGCTCGTCGCGGCCCAGTTGATGTTCCGGCTGCTGGACAACCGCATCCGGATCGAGGGCGCGGAACACGTGCCGTCGACCGGTGGCGCGGTGATCGCGTGCACCCACGTCAGCTATCTGGACTTCATCTACTGCGGCCTCGGCGCGCGCCCGTCGAAGCGGCTGGTGCGGTTCATGGCGAAGAAGGAGATCTTCTCCCACGGCGTCGGCGGGCCGCTGATGCGCGGGATGCACCACATCCCCGTCGACCGCGCCGCCGGCCAGGCCTCCTACGACGAGGCGGTCAAACGGCTGCGCGCGGGCGAGGTCGTCGGTGTCTTCCCGGAGGCGACGATCAGCCGGTCGTTCACCGTGAAGGACATCAAGACGGGCGCCGCGCGCATGGCCGCCGAGGCCGGTGTGCCGGTGATCCCGATGGCGCTGTGGGGCACGCAGCGGCTGTGGACCAAGGGCCACCCGAAGGACCTGACCCACCGCCACGTGCCCATCTCGATCGTCATGGGCGCCCCGATGCACCCGGCCGCCGACGACGACTTCGAGGTGCTGACCAAGGACCTGCGCGCCCGGATGTCCGAGCTGCTCGACCAGGCCCAGGCGTCCTACCCGGACAGCCCCACCGCCGACGACGACCGCTGGTGGCTGCCCGCCCACCTCGGCGGCACCGCCCCCACCCCGGAGGCCGCCGCGGACCTGGACCGCCGCCCGGCCGAGCGCGACTGACCCTCGCCGCTCCCCCCGCCGCAGGCCCTGAAGGCCACCTTCAGGGTCGGATACGCCCTCATGGTGGCCTTCAGGGACCAGCATGCCCTCATGGTGGCCTTCAGGGACCAGCATGCCCTCATGGTGGCCTTCAGGGACCAGCATGCCCTCATGGTGGCCTTCAGGGACTCAGCGACGGGCGGGTCAGAACCAGCGTTCCAGGACCTCGGCCACGCCGTCCTCACCGGCCGGCCCGGTCACCTCGTCCGCGACCTCCAGCACGGCCGGGTGGCCGTTCGCCATCGCGACGCCGTGGCCGGCCCATTCGAGCATCTCGACGTCGTTCGGCATGTCGCCGAAGGCGATGACCTGGTCCGCGGTCACCGAGAAGCGCTCGGCGACTTCCGCGAGCCCGGTGGCCTTCGTGACCCCGTGGGCGGACACCTCGATCAGGCCGCCGGACGAGGAGTACGTCACGTCCACCGCGTTGCCGAAGACCGCGCGCGCCGCCTGGGCCATCTCCTCCGAGCGCATGCCGCGGTGGCTGATCAGGAGCTTGATCGCGGTGTGGCCGAGCACTTCGGCGCGCATGGTCGTGCGGCCTTCGCCGTCGCCCCACGGGTTGTGGTACTCGGGCTCGATCACGAAGTTGCGCATGTCGTGGTCGACCTCGCCGGTGCCGATGCGCTCGGCCGCCAGCCGGCAGCCGGGCAGGGCCTTCTCGAGGGCGCTCGCGAGGTCGTGCAGCAGCTCCGGGGCCAGCTCGCCGTGCACGGCGGTCACCTTGTCGGCGCCGATGTCGAGCAGCACGGCGCCGTTCGCGCACACCGCGTAGCCGGTCAGCCCCAGCGGCCGGGCGATCGGCGCGATCCAGCGCGGCGGCCGGCCGGTGCACAGGACGAACGGCACGTCGTCGTCCTGAATCCGCCGCACCACCGCGACGGTGCGGTCGGAGACGATCTCGGTCGGGCCGAGCAGGGTGCCGTCGACGTCGGAAGCGATAAGGCGGGGTTTGTCCACTCGGCCATTGTCCCCGAACGGGGCGCGGGCGCCGCCCGTTCGAACGAATGTCGGTGGTGGGCGCTACCGTCCACCCTCGTGCGAGCAGGCATCGTGATCCTTCCGGAAGATCGTTGGTGGGCGGCCGAGCCGAAATGGCGGGCCGCCGAGGAGTACGGCTTCGACCACGCGTGGACGTACGACCACTTGGGCTGGCGGTCGCTGGTCGACGGGCCGTGGTTCTCCGCCGTGCCCACGTTGACGGCGGCGGCGATGGTGACGTCGCGCATCCGCCTCGGCACCTTCGTGGCGTCCCCGGTCGCGCGGCATCCCGTGCCGTTCGCGCGTGAGCTGATCACCCTCGACGACGTCTCAGACGGCCGTTTCGTGCTCGGCGTCGGGGCCGGCGTCGACAGCACCAACTACGACGCCCAGGTCCTCGACGCCCCCGACCTCACGCCGCGGCAGCGCGCCGACCGCTTCACCGAGTTCGTCGAATCACTCGACGGCCTGCTGATGACCGACCGGTTCGACTTCGAGGGCGAGTACTACACCGCGAAGGCCGCGCGGAACCTGCCCGGCACGGTGCAGCGGCCGCGGCTGCCGTTTGTCGTCGCCGCGAACGGCCCGCGCACCATGACGCTCGCCGCCCGCTTCGGCGCCGGCTGGGCCACCACCGGCCGCGGCGGCACCACGCTGGACGAGTGGTGGCAGGGCATCGCCGAGCTGTGCCGCGTCTTCGACGAGCGCCTCGACGCCGCCGGCCGCGAGCGCGCGAGCATCCATCGGTACCTGAGCCTCGACGCCGCGCCGGTGTTCTCGCTGAGCAGCCTCGACGCGTTCCGCGACGCCGTGGACCGCGCCGCCGCACTGGGCTTCACCGACGTCATCGTGCACTGGCCCCGCTCCAGCGGCCCGTACGAGGGCCGGGAGTCCGTGCTGGAGAAGGTCGTCGAGGACGTCCTGCCCACCCTCCCCGAGGCCTGAGCCGTCTCTCGGGCTGGGCCGATCGGGTGACATTCGCGCGGCCGGGAAACCGATTTCCGGCATGAGGCGTCGAGAGTTTCGAGAAGAAGAGGGGGAGCCGGCTGGGGGCCGGCCTTCTCTCCCGGAGAACCCCGGGGGGTCGGGGGACGGGAGATCCTCGTGGTCGCAGTCGGGGAGCTGCGGCCACGAGGCTCCTGGACTCGAGGTCTGGGGACTCGAGGCTCTGGGGGACTTGAGGCTCTGGGGACTTGCCGCCGCTACTTGACGATCGTGTAGATCGCGGCGCCCGGGTTGCGGTAGTCGAGTTTCAGGAAGTCCAGCCCGTCGAGCCCGCGCAGGCCGGGGGCGATGGGCGTGTCCTTGCGGATCGTGCCGCTGCCGATCAGGACGTGGTGCACGTCGAGCCGGTGGACGGCGTCGCGCACGCGCGGGTCGGTGTCGTAGTCGCGGAAGTGCAGGGCCAGGTAGACGGCGTCGGGGTCGACATGGCCGCCGCCGTCGTAGTGGCCGGCGACGGGGTGGACGCCGGCGATGGCGTACATCCAGGCGGTGCCGTCCATCCGGTCGTTCAGCACCTTCTCCTGCGCCGGGATCCCCATGGCGCCCAGCCGTTCCATGGCCGTGATCTCGTTCGCGCTCACCGGCGGCGTGACCTCGCCCTCGGGGCCGTTGTAGTACAGGAACGAGACGGCCGTCGCGTTCGCCGTGCGGTAGAAGCCGCCGGTCAGCACGGCCGTCGCGACGACCACCAGCACCGCCGTGCCCACGCCGACGCGCGCCAGCACCCGTGGCCGCGACTGCGCCCAGGCGCCGCTGCCGGCCAGCCGCGCGAACCAGCGTTGCAGCTCCGCCATGCCGTGCCCGGCGAGCAGGCACAGCGGGATCGCGGCCAGCGCCATCAGCCGGTAGCGGTCGTTCCACCACGGCCGGGACAGCGAGATCACCCACGGCAGGTAGCCGTAGCAGGTCACCAGCACGAAAAACGCCGAAAGGCCGAGCGCCGAGAGCAGCACCCAGCGCATCCGGCCGAGCGTGAAGAAACTCAGCGCGCCCACCGCGAGCAGCACCGTCAGCCAGATCTGCGGACGGCTCAGCACCTGCTGGAACGTCACGAGCAGCTTCAGCGCGAGCGGGACCGACAGGTCCGAGTTCCACGCCTGGTACGGGTACGAGCCCGCCGTGAAGCCGATCGCGCCGAGGATCTGCGGCGCCGCCAGCACACCGCTGACGAGCATCACCGGGACCATCCGCAGCACGTCGCCGCCGATCACGCGCCACGCGGGCCGCCCGTCCGGGACGCCGTCGACGGCCTTGCGCCGCAGCGACCGGTACCAGCGCTGGACGATCACCGGCAGCGCGAACAGCACGGCGCCGAACAGCGCGCTCGAGTGCGCCGCCAGCAGCCCCACCGAGGCCAGCGCCACGATCAGCCCGGTGTCGACGCCCGGCCGCACCAGGAACCGCTGCAGCGCGACCACCGCCAGCGGCGTCAGCACGATGCCCAGCGCGTACGGCAGCAGGCCGCTCGAAACCGACTCGTACGCGCCTGTGGTGGCGCCCGCCGCGACCAGCGCCGTGCAGCCCGCGTACACCGCGCGCCCGCCCAGCTGGCGGATCAGCGCGACCATCGCCAGCGCGAAGATGCCCGCGACCGGCATCGTGATGGCGTTCAGCGTGACCGGGACGCTCGTGCCCGAGATCTCGTACACCAGCGCGCCGACCAGGTGGTAGCCGTTCGGGTAGAACGAGCCGTCCGGGTACCAGTTGATCTTGCCCATGCCCATCAGCGAGCCGTCGCCGGTGTCGGCGATGTAGCGGATGCCGTTCGCGTGGAACACGGTGTCCCAGCGCTGGAACACCGCCGTCGTCCCGCCGCGCGCGGAGAGCACCACGGCGATCGAAAGCCCGACCGCGACGACCACGCAGGCCGCCACCGCCCAGTGCGCCCGCCGCGTCCACCGCACCGGCGGCTCCTCAGCGCCGGGCTTCAGCCAGCCGCGGGCGATGCACAGCCGCCGCGAGCCGTACGCGAGGCCGGCGAACAGCAGCGTGCAGGCGGCCGCCGTCAGCACGTTGTACGGCAGGCCCACGATGCCGAGCCACGGCCCGGCGAGACCGGTGACGGCGTAGCTCAGCAGCGGGGCCAGCCCGGCCAGCGCCCAGCCGCGGACGCCGGCGGCCCGGCCGATCAGGCCGCCCGGCACCGCGAGCACGGCCAGGTAGGTCAGGACCGCGCTGAAATAGCTCCAGAAGGTGTCCGGTGCAGGCATGCTTCCCAGGTCTGTCGGAGGTGAACTGCCGGTGAAGGCTGAGGTCGGTGCGGGCCACGGCTCGGGGGCTGCGTACCCTGGGCGCCCGTGAGCGAGCACACGAACCCCGCCAAGATTACTGAAGACGACTTCGCCGGTTACGACCTCGTCGTCGTCGGGTCCGGTTTCTTCGGGCTGACCGTCGCCGAGAGGGCCGCTGCCGAGCTCGGCAAGAAGGTCCTCGTGCTCGAGCGGCGGAGCCACCTCGGCGGAAACGCCTACTCGGAGCCGGAGCCCGAGACCGGGATCGAGGTGCACCGTTACGGTGCGCACCTGTTCCACACCTCGAACAAGCGCGTGTGGGAGTACGTCAACCGCTTCACCGAGTTCACCGGCTACCAGCACCGGGTCTTCGCCCGGGTCAAGGACCAGGTCTACTCGTTCCCGATGAACCTGGGCCTGATCAACCAGTTCTTCGGCAAGTCGCACACGCCGGACGAGGCGCGCGAGCTGATCGCCAAGCAGTCGTCCGAGTTCGAGACCGCGAGCGCGCAGAACCTCGAAGAGAAGGCGATCTCGCTGATCGGCCGCCCGCTGTACGAGGCGTTCATCCGCGGCTACACCGCGAAGCAGTGGGAGAACGACCCCAAGAACCTGGGCGAGAACATCATCACCCGCCTGCCGGTTCGCTACACGTTCGACAACCGGTACTTCAACGACACCTACGAGGGGCTGCCCGTCAACGGGTACACCGCGTGGCTCGAGAAGATGGCCGACCACGAGAACATCGAGATCCGGCTGAACGTCGACTACTTCGACGTGCGCCAGCACATCCCGGCGGGCACGCCGACCGTCTACACCGGTCCGCTGGACCGCTACTTCGACTACTCCGCGGGCCGGTTCACCTGGCGCACCGTGGACTTCGAGTCCGAGGTCGCGGAGACCGGTGACTTCCAGGGCACCTCGGTCGTCAACTACAACGACCAGGAAGTCCCGTACACCCGCATCATCGAGTTCCGCCACTTCCACCCGGAGCGGGACTACCCGAAGGACAAGACGGTCATCTTCCGTGAGTTCTCCCGCTTCGCCGGGGAGAACGACGAGCCGTACTACCCGATCAACACGCCGGAGAACCGCGAGAAGCTCGAGGCTTACCGCGAGCTGGCCAAGACCGAGGCGCGCGAGCACAACGTGCTGTTCGGCGGCCGTCTTGGCACGTACAAGTACCTCGACATGCACATGGCGATCGGTTCGGCGCTGTCGGCGTTCGACAACAAGATCGGCCCGCACCTCACTGACGGCGCGCCGCTGGATGGGTCGATCGATGCTTGAGACCGCTGAGACCCTCGTGAGTGGCGATGCCGGTTCTAACCGTCATGAACACTCACGAGGCATGGGTGAGGTCGCGGTCCTGTCGAAGGCCCAGGCGTTCCTGAAGAAGCCGGGCGCGGTGAAGGCTGCGCGCGGCATGTCGCACTTCGGCGAGCACGCGATCGGCTGGTTCGCGATCGGCCTGGTCGGCGCCGTTGCCGACAAGGAGCGGCGCAAGGACTGGCTGATCGCGTCGGCCGGCGTGGTGGGCGCGCACGCCGCGTCGATCGCGGTGAAACGGGTGGTCCGCCGCCCGCGCCCGGACCACCCGAGCGTCGAGGTGCTGGTGGGCACACCGAGCAAGCTGAGCTTCCCGTCGTCGCACGCGACGTCCACGACGGCGGCGGCGGTGCTCTACTCCGGATTGACCGGGCGTAACCTGGTGCCCGCCCTCGTACCGCCGATGCTGGCCTCGCGGCTGGTCCTCGGCGTCCACTACCCGACCGACGTACTGGCCGGTGCGGCCCTGGGAGGCCTCGTCGGTGGTCTGATCCGACGGAAGCTGAAGAGACGATGAGCGAAACGACCGACGAGCGGACCCCGGACTCCGGCGAGTCCGGGACCGAGTCCGTGGCCGCCAAACCGGCCGAGACCGCCGCGGAGGCCGAGGCCGCCCCAGCCGTCCCGGCCGTGACCGAAGCCGCTGCCGACCCCGCCGCGCCGAAGAAGAGCCCGCTGGGCCTGGTCGGCGGCGTCATCAAGACGGCCCGGCCGCGGCAGTGGGTGAAGAACGTCCTGGTCTTCGCGGCCCCGTTCTTCGCCTTCTCCAAGGCGACCAACCGCACCGAGCTGGTCATCGACGCGCTGATCGCGTTCGTGGCCTTCTCGCTCACGGCCTCGTCGGTCTACCTCATCAACGACGCTGTCGACGTCGAGGCCGACCGCGCCCACCCGACCAAGCGCAACCGGCCCATCGCGGCCGGGATCGTGCCGGTGCCGGTGGCCTACGGCGCGGCGGTGGTGTTCCTCCTGGCCGGCCTGGCCGTGTCGTTCGCGGCGAGCTGGCAGCTGGCCGTGGTGCTGGCGGTGTACGAGGCCGTGCAGATCGCCTACTGCTTCGGGCTCAAGCACCAGCCGGTGGTGGACCTCGCGATCGTCGGCTCGGGCTTCCTGATGCGCTCGATCGCCGGTGGTGTGGCGGGCGGCATCGCGATGTCGCAGTGGTTCCTGCTGGTCACCGCGTTCGGCTCGCTGTTCATGGTGGCGGGCAAGCGGTACGCGGAGATCATGCTGTTCGAGCGGACGGGCGCGAAGATCCGCTCGTCGCTGAAGAAGTACTCGGCGAGCTACCTGCGCTTCGTCTGGGCCACCTCGGCGGCGATCCTGATCATGTCGTACTGCATGTGGGCGTTCGAGATCCGCCAGGTCGAGCACGACTCGGTGTGGGCGGTCGTCTCGATGGTCCCGTTCGTGGTCTCCGTGCTGCGCTACGCCGTCGACGTCGACGGCGGCAAGGCGGGCGAGCCGGAAGAGATCGCCCTGAACGACCGAGTCCTCCAGGTCCTCGGCGCGACTTGGGTCGTGACCCTGTTCCTGTCGTTCTACCTGTGAAAAGCGCGCGGATTTAAACAGCTGGCCTTCAGGCGCAGCACAGACTCGACGGTCATCCTCGGAGGTGGGGGCGGGCAGCACGCCCGTTCCCATCTCAGCCCTCTGAGGAGCCCGAAGATGACCGACCAGGATCCCCACCCCGCCGCGTCACCCGATGACGGCCGACCGGCCCCTGGCGACCAGCCGACCACCCCGAACCCGATCGAGCCGCCCAACGCGGCGGCTGACCAGCCGGGTCCTGCGGAGCAGACCACCGAGCAGACCACGGAGCTGGGCGCGGCCGGATTGCCGGCCGCGGGTGAACAGCCGCAGGTTACGGCCCAGAACCAGCAGCAAGGCGCGGTACCTTCGTCGGCTGGCGCGGGTGCAGTGCCGCCGGGCGCGGTGCCTCCGCAAGGTCAGGCTGCTCCGGGCGCGGTGCCGCCACAAGGCCAAGCTGACGCGGGTGCAGTACCTCCGCAGGGCCAGGCCGGAGCGGGCGCGGTGCCTCCGCAGGGTCAAGCTGGAGCGGGCGCGGTGCCGCCGTACGGCCAGCAGCCGCCACCGGGAGCCGTGCCGTGGGGCGCGGCGCAACCGGCGGGCGCTCGGCAGCCAGGCGGTTTCCGCCGGTTCGCCAGCCACCGGGCGACGCAACTGGTCGCGGTGGGCATCCTCGGCTTGGTGATCGGCGGCGGCGTCGTGGGCGGCGTCATGGCCGCCACCGACCACAACACGAGGCCAGGCATGTCCCGCCTCCGCGACGGCGGCCCCGGCGGCTACCACCGCGGCGGCCAGGGCTTCGGCGGCCAGGGCCCGAACGGCCAAGGTTTCGGCGGCCAAGGCCAGAACGGCCAGAACACCCCGAACAGCCAGAACGGCACCACCGGCTTCGGCACCGACGACAACACCGGCACCGGCGACGGCATCTGACCGGCCCGAACACCGGCACCGGCGATCGCATCTGACCGGCCTGGACTCCAGCACCGGCGGTCGCATCTGACCAGCGCCAGTGCCAGCACCTGGGCACCGGCTTTCGTTCGACCAGCACCAGCACCTCGACACCGGCTTTTATCTGACCAGCGCCAGTACCTGGGTACCGGTGCTGGTCTGACCAGGACCGGCATCGGGACTTGGGGCACCGGCGATCGCACCAGTGCCAGCGCCAGGGCACCGGCTCTCATCTGACCAGAATCAGGACCAGGACCAGGACCAGCATCGGTACCTGGCGCACCGGTGATCGCGCCAGCGCCCGCACCAGGCACCGGCTCTCATCTGACCGGGACCAGCATCAGCACCTGGCGCACAGGTGATCGTGCTAGCGCCAGCACCCGGGCACCGGCACTTACTCGACCAGGACCGGCATCGGCACCTGAGGCACCGGCGATCGCACCAAGGCCAGCACCAAGGCACTGGCGCTTACCTGACCTGGCCTGACCTGACCTGACCTGACCGGCATCGGCACCGGGGCACCGGGGTGCCAGGGCGCGGCAATCGCACCAGTGCCGGCGGCGGTGGCCAACCGAGGTGCGGCCGCGGACTCGGCGGCGGCGCGTCCCGTCAGAGCAGGCCGGCGTGGGTGTCGTTCAGGGTTTTGACCACGGTGCGCGGGGTGCCGGACGTCAGGGTGATGCGGTCGTCCTCGGTCAGGTAGGTCAGGACGCGGCCCTCGTTCGTCAGGTCGAGGGCCGTGATGGGGAGGCTGCGCGAGCGCCGTCCCGACTCGTCGCGGCGGGCGGTGTACAGCTGGTGCACCGCGTCCTGCGGTCGGGACAGGACGTCGTCCAGGTGGTCGCGGTCGCGGTTGTCCGACGGTTCGGCCAGTGGGTCCGGGGGCTCGTCGTCGGGGGTGTGGGGGACGGTGACCGTCCGGATCGGCGCGCCCGCGACGTTCGGCAGCGTGTCGAACAGGCTGGTCGCCGGCCACTTCACGCGCACCGGCCGTACCTCGACCGTCGCGTCGCGGGACAGGACGCACACGCCCTCGTCGTCGCGGAGTGCGATCAGTGACGCGCGTTGGGTCCCGTCGCGCAGGCCGGACCAGGCGTAGAACTCGCGATCCGGGGCGCTGATGACACGGAGCGTGGCGCGCCACAGCGGATTGAGCCGGTCGCGCCGGGCCAGACCGTGCTCGGCGAGCAGCGTGATCGTCTCCTCGTGCAGGTCACGGCGGACGTCGTCGCTCATCCAGTGGTGGATGTCCGTGCCGAGGACCGGGTGCGGATCACCCAGGTCGAGCATGGCCCACGCCGTGGTGAACGCCAGCTTCGGCAGCACGACCGCCCGGTCGAGCACGTTCACCCGCCGATGGTCGGCGGCACGACCGGCAGCCCCGTCACGGGATCGACGGTCCGGCCTTCCTCGCCGAAGAGGGCGTCGGTGTCGAGCACGAACTTGCGCTGGTGCTCGTCGTCCTCCTCTTTTTTGCCACGCCCGCCCGGCGCCATCCCGCCGGGCCCGCCGGTGCCCCGCGCGGCGGCGGTCCGTTCCGCCTCGGTGAGCGCGCCCGCGGAACGGCCCGGGCCGAGCGCCCCGCCGGTCTGCTTTCCCGGCGCGCCACCGGTTTGCTTTCCGGGCGCGCCACCGCGCCCCTCGGCCTCGCCGGCTCCCGCGCCACTGCCCGGACGCCCAGCGCCACTGCCAGGGCTGCCGAATCGGCCGTTGCCGTACGGTCCGACGCCACCGGTGCCGTTGCCGCCCAGCCCATCCGGCCCGCCGAAGATGCCAACTCCGGCGCCGCCGCCTGTCCCGGTCCCGGGGTTGGCGCCGACGTTCCCGGCTCCCGCCCCGCCCGCCCCGGACGACGGCAGCGAGCCCAGCGGTGGCGGGGTGAAGCCCGCCGTGGTGGTTCCGTTCTCACCAGCACCAGCACCAGCACCAGCACCAGCACCAGCACCAGCACCAGCACCGGGTGCGCGGGGACCATTCGCGCCAGGCGCGCCAGGCGTGCCGGCCGCCGGGCCGTCGTGCGGCCGAGCCCCAGCGCCCGCGGGAGCGGGGTCGTGTGGACTCCCCGACGGTCGGCCGTCGGGCCCTCCGGTGTCCGGGGTGGGCGCCAGGCTGACGTCGCCGCCGTCGTAGGTGCCGATCTGGCCGTAGTCGTACTGGAGCCGGCCGGTGTTGGCCTGGGTCTGGCCGACGTAGCCGTTGTAGATGTCGAGGTTGCGCTTCGCGGTGTCGTTGTACGCCGTGACCGAGGACTCCATGTCCTGGTCCCACCAGGCCGCGCCCTGCCCAGGGGCGAGATTCGGCCGCGACGGCATGGGCGTGAGCTGGTTCTTCATGCCCTCGTACAGCGAGGCGGCGTTGCCGATTTCGTTGCCGTTGTGCACAAACGTCTGGTTGGCCGCGACCGCGGACGACCGGATCCGCTGGATCCGCGCGGCCGCCCCGTCCGCGCCCGCCCCGGTCCAGGCGGACTCGAGCCGGCCCAGGATCTGCGTGAGGTCCTGCCCCACGGCGTCCTGGTCCGCGGCGATCCGGTTCGCCGTCCCGACGCCCTCGTGCCAGCTCGCGGAACTCCCGGCGAGCACGGCGCTCACGACGTCCGGCACGGGCACGAGCTGCTGCCCCTGCTTGAGCACCGCGTCCACCTGGTCGAAGCTCACGAGCCGGCCTTCTGCTTCAACGTCGTGACCACGTCATTGGCGGTCTCGGGGGCGATTGTGCAGGCGTCAATCTTGCCTGCTTTCTGATCGCTGAGATCGACGTGTACGTCGATCGAAAGGGTGTCGGTGATGCCAACGCTCACCGCGCAGTAGCTCGGATTGGGTTTCCCGTTGTCGGAGTAGGCCACGGCCGGGAAGCCCTGGATGAGGGGAAGTTCCTTCCAGACCGCCATCTGCGGCCGGGTGTTGGCGTAGTTGCCGCTGAGCCCGGTCTTGGGTTCGGTCACGTAGAACACGGCGATCTGGCCACCGCTCTGCGGATTCGCCCAGGTGCACTTCTGCCCGATGCCGGGCAGGTGATCGGGTTCGCCCGCCACTGTCATGCCGATATTGACCTTGACCTGGTCTGGGGTGAGCGCGTCGCAGGCGCTGCCGGAGAGCACCGTGCTGGGCAACGGGGAGGCGACCTTGGGCGCGCCTGCGTATGGAGGCGTTTGACTCGCCGGTGGTGCGGAGCTTGACGGAGCCTGCGACGCCGGAGAAGGAACCCCAGGCGTGTCCGAGCCCGAGCAGCCCGCAACCAAGAAGACCGCCGAAACGATGACAGCCATGGTGACAGTTCTGGGGGCCATCAAATTCGTCCCTCGGCTTTCTGGCCGACTTCGCTCACTGTGCCGGCTTGCGCTTCGTCGCTCGCTTCGGTCATGCCCAGGGCGGTTTCCAGTCGGACGATCAATTCTGTCACATAGCTCAGCTGAAGATCGATGTGACCGCCGCCGTAGGAGAGGGCGGCGGGTTGTCCAGCTGCATTGACTGTTAGCGCTTGTTGGTAAGTCATTGTGCCGGGATCACCCGACGGCGGCGTGATAGCGCAGAGGGTCACGGCATCGACGTGCATGGCTCTCAACTGTTTCCGCACGTCCTGCAGTCGCTCGACCAGCTGTGTCGCCTCGTCGCGTTGTAGGGCGAAGCCGCCCGAAGGGGGTGCGCCCGAGTCCATGACCGTGAACGAAATGCTGTCCCAAAGGCCCATGTAACCCGTTCTCCCCTTGGCGTTTACAACGGCCGACAGTTAGCACGGTAGCTGATCGGTCACCCTCCGCGTGACCATTCGCAAAGAATGCCCGACAACTAGACATAAAGGCTATAGACACAAATCATCTAGACATTCATTCTCTGGCGTTGAATGACCTGGACACCTGTAATTAATCCACCATGGCGAAAGACCCCCTTTCCGAGGCGACGCGGCTTCTCGGCGTGCGCGTTCGGTCGCGGCGGCAGGAGCTGGGGGTCAGCCAGGAGAAGCTCGCCGACGCCGCCGGGGTGCACTGGACGTTCGTCAGTCAGGTGGAGCGCGGGCTGCGCAACGTGAACCTGCACAACCTGCTCAAGTTCGCCGCCGGCCTCGACATCGACGCCGGTGAGCTGGTCTCCGGGCTGAAGGCGCCGGTCGTCGAGTAGCCGGGCCCCGGTGGGTGCTCCGGTCCGGCCACCGCACAGGTCACGGGAAGATCACGGACGTTGTGTACGGTGTTCGTGATGCGAGGCGCCTCCGCAGAACTTCCGCTCGCCACCGGTGCGCTGCCGGTGGTGCTGGAGCGTGCCCGTCAGCGTGTTGGTCAGCGGGTTGGCCAGAGCGTCCGTCAACTTGCCCGTCCGTGGGTGGCGCCGGTGGCGGCCGCCGTGGCGTCGGCGCTGGTGTTTTCGCTGGCCAGCAGCCATCTGATCGACGACACGTACATCACGCTCTCCTACGCGAAGAACCTCGCCTTCCACGGTCACTGGGGGCTGATCGAGCAAGGCACGGCGAACACCGCGACGTCGCCGCTGAACGTGCTCGCGCTCGCGGCCGTCACGTTTCTCCTGCGGGACCCCGTCACGGCGGCCGGGGTGGTCTTCGTGGCCGCGCAGGTGATGCTCGTGCTCGGCCTGCGCCGGCTGGCCGCGCGCGCCGGGCTGCCCGCCGTCTTCGCCCCGCTCGCGTTCGCGCTGCTGCTGGTGAACCCGCTGCTGATCTCGTCCGTCGGGCTCGAAGTGGCGCTGGGCGCGGCCGGGTCGGTGTGGGTGATGGTCTACGCGATCGAACGCCGTCCGGCCGCGCTCGGCCTCGCCGCCGGGCTGCTCACGCTCGTGCGGATCGACCTGCTGCTCGTGGCGCTGGTGGTGTTCGCCGCGCGCCGGACGTTCTGGGACGGCATCTGGCGCACCGCCTTCGCCGCGCTCGCCGTGACGCTGCCGTGGTTCGCGTTCAGCTGGTACGCGCTGGGCTCGGCGCTGCCGGACACAGTGGTCATCAAGATGACGCAACGCCCATGGGGGCCGTTCGGCTTCGCCGGCGGCCCGCTGCTGTACTGGCGCAACTTTCCCGCTGCCACAGCGATTTCCTTCCTACCGCTGTTGCTCGCCCTCGTCGCGGGTCTCGTGTGGACGGTCCAGTTCCGCCGCGGTTCCCCGGCGGCCAGGAAGCTCGCGCCGTTCGCCGCGCTGGCCGTGGCGGGCGCGCTGCACTACGCGGCGTACTCCTGGCTCGGCGTCCCGCCCTATCACTGGTACTACGCGCCGAGCATCATCAGCGCGACGATCTTCCTGGCGGCCTGCGCATGTGTGGTCCCGCAACGGTTTCGCGTCGGCGCCGGCGTGGCCGCGGGGCTGGTTTTCGCCGCCGCCGTCACGGTGTACGTGCAGCCTGGCCTGCCCCGCCGTTTCGCCCCGATCACCAGCAATCACGCGGCGTCGGACGAGTACCGCCGGATCGGCAGTCAGCTCTCAAGCCTGGTCAAGGACCGCACCGTGGAGAGCCCGGGGGAGGCCGGCGCGCTCGCCTACGCGTGCGGCTGCCGCCTGGTCGACCAGTTCTCCGACCGCGGCGCCGTCGACCCGGCGATCACCGAGACCAAGCGCCGCAGCGGTGAGCTGGGCCGCGCCCTGCTCGAGGCCAACTTCCACAACTTCGACCACAGCGTCGCGCCGACCAGCCCCGACCTCGTGCTGGCCACCACCCGCCAGGCGCCGCCGCCGTCCGCGCTGGCGAGCTGGACGATCGACTCGCCGTGGGTGGGCACCCAGCGGCTCTACCTGGTCCCCGCCTCACCCGCGAGCTGACGCCTGGCGAGCTGACGGCCGCCGGACGAGCCCGGCGAGCGTTCCCTCCCGGAACAGCACGACCTGCGTGACGACCTGCAGCAGCACAAAACACCCGATCCCCAGCACGGTGTCCAGCGCCGGCACGTCGTCCACCGGCAGCGAGTACGCCATGGTGACGCTCACGCCGCTGTGCGCCAGCCCGCCGACGCCCCAGACCACGGCGAGCACCCGCCACGCGCGGCGGAACGACGGCCGCGACTCCCACGCCTCGTCGAGCTTCTCGCCCCGGCCGGGCAGCAGGGCGCGGGCCATGTCGAACGTCACCGGGCGGCGGCCGACGAACAGGCTCGCCAACAGCCACAAGCCGCCCAGCGTGCTGAACCACGCGTTGCGCACCAGGAGCAGCCGGGCGTCGCCGGTCATCAGCGTCGTGACCAGCCCGACGGCGACGATCGCCAGCACGAACAGCCCCATGCCGTCCACTTTCCGCCGCACGACGGCGGTGTACAGCACCCGCAGCGCGGGCGGCAGGCCGCTCAGCACCAGCGCCCAGACGGACGGCACACCGAACGCCCGCAGCAGGTAGTACCCGCCGACGGGCGCCCCGACGTCGACGAGCAGTGCGAACGCTGAGGACCGGAAGTCTTTGCCCATGCGTCCAGTCTTCGACCGACGGCGCCCCGGAACCATCCGCAGCTCGGTCAACTGGCATCCACCGATCGGTTGACTACCAGCGCAAAAAAAGACTCGTGAGTGTTTATGACGGTTCTAACCGTCATAAACACTCACGAGTCAGTGGAGGTGGTGAGCTCAGATCGGCAGCTTCCGGAAGATCGGGCGCGGCACGTGCCGCAGCGCCGACATCACGAGCCGGAACTGCGCCGGGGCCCAGACCAGGTCCTTGCCGCAGCGGGCGGCGTCCACGGCGATGTCCGCCACCTGCTCGGCGGTCTGCGCCAGGGGGGCGTCCTTGAGCCCGGCCGTCATCTTGGTCTTCACGTGGCCCGGACGGACCACGGTGACCTGCACGCCGTGCGGCGCGAGCGCCTCGCCGAGGCCCAGGTAGAACCCGTCGAAGCCGGCCTTGGTGGAGCCGTAGACGAAGTTCGAGCGGCGGACGCGCTCACCGGCGACCGAGGACAGCGCCACGATCGTGCCGTGGCCCTGCGTCTTGAGCTTCGCGGCCAGCGCCACGCCCACCGACACGGCGGAGGCGTAGTTCACCGTGGCCGCCTCGACGGCCTTGGCGTGGTCCTGCCAGAGCTCCTCGGGGTCGCCGAGCAGGCCGAACGCGACCACGGCCACGTCGATGTCGCCACCGGCGAAGGCCTTCTCCAGCACGGCGGGGTGCGAGGCGGTGTCCTTGGCGTCGAACTCGACGGTCGACACCTCGGCGCCGCGGTCCTTGAGCCGCTGCACCGCCGCGTCGAGCCGCGGCGAGGGCCGCGCGGCCAGCACGACCCGCAGCGGCTTCTCCGCGAGGTACTTCTCCGCGATCGCCAGCGCGATGTCGGAGGTGCCGCCGAGCAGCAGCAGGGACTGGGGGTTGCCAACGGCGTCGATCACAGTGCGAGCCTCCGGCTCATGTCAGAGGCGAAAACGCCTTCGGGGTCAACGGAAGCGCGGACCTTGCGCCATTCCTCGAGCCGCGGGTACATCTTCGCGAACGTCTCCGCCGAGGTCCGCGAGTCCTTCGCGGTGTAGAGGCGCCCGCCCGCGGCGAGCACGTCGTCGTCCAGCTCCAGGCAGAACCGGCTCAGGTCGCCCTTGATCGGGAAGTCCACGCTGAGCATCCAGCCCGGCGAGGGCCACGACATGGGTGCCGGGTTGGCGTCGCCCATGCGCTTGAACACGTTGAGGAACGAGTAGTGCCCCGACTTCGAGATCTTCCGGCAGATGGCCTTGAGCTGCTCCTCCGCGCCGAACGGCACCGAGAACTGGTACTGCAGGAAGCCCTTGGCGCCGTAGCCGCGGTTCCACTCGCTGAGCATGTCCAGCGGGTGGTAGAACTGCGTCAGGTTCTGGATCTTGCCCCGGGCGCCCTTCTTGGGCACCGTCTGCTGCCACAGGTTGCCCATCATGGTCGAGGTCAGCTTGTTGACCAGCCCGCTCGGGAACACGTCGGGCAGCGTGAGCAGCTGCGGCGCGTCGAACTTCAACGGCTGGCTGCGCAGCTTCGGCGGCAGTTCGTCCAGCTTGGCGAGCGAGCCGCGGGAGAACGTGGCTCGGCCGAGGCGGCTGTCCGACGAGATCAGGTCCGGCACCGACATCGAGTAGTCGTAGGTCAGGTCCGAGCCGTCGGTGAACAGCGCGAGCGTCTCGTCGAGGTTCGCCGTGCGGTCGGCGTCCACCAGGAAGTACGCGGTCTCGGTCTTCTTCATCCGCACCGTGGCGCGGGTGATGATGCCGGTCAGGCCGATGCCCGCCACGGTCGCCCAGAACAGCTCCGCCTCGGGGCCTTCCGGGGTCAGCGTGTGCACCGTGCCGTCGGCGGTCAGCAGGTCCATCGACACCACGTGGTTGCCGAAGCTGCCCGCGGAGTGGTGGTTCTTGCCGTGGATGTCGTTGGCGATCGCGCCGCCGATCGTCACCTGGCGGGTGCCCGGCAGGACCGGCACCCACAGGCCGTGCGGCAGCGCTTCGCGCATCAGCTTGTCGAGGCTGACGCCGGCGTCGAGGTCGACCAGCCCGGAGTCGGGGTCGATCGAGTGGATGCGGTCCAGCACGGTCATGTCGACGACCAGGCCGCCGGCGTTCTGCGCGGGGTCGCCGTACGAGCGGCCGAGGCCGCGCGCGATGACCCCGCGGGGTCCGGCCGACGCGACCGCCTTGGCGATGGCTTCGACGTCGCGCGTGCTCAGGACGTCGGCGACGGTCCCGGCGGTGCGGCCCCAACCGGTGAGCGTGCGTCGCTGTGTCTCGGGTGCATGGGTCACCCACCCAGTAAACACAGTGGTGCGGCGCACCGCCGTTGAGGGTGGTGGTGGGGAGGTCGGACTGGGGGGTAGCCACGCCGAACACCGCCCGGAACGTCGCCCTGAAGTGACCGCTTCTACACTTTGCGAATCAAGGCACAAGCGTCCGAGCGTCAAAGTCGACACGGACTTGGACATCCAGAGACAACGACGCACCAAGCCGACGAGGTATTCCAGTGGTGGCTACAGAACCGCAGAGTGAGACGACGGTGCCCGCACCGTCGGGTCCCGGTCTGCTCGGGCAGCTCATCCGCTTCGGCCTGATCGGCGGCTTCTGCGCCCTCCTGGACCTGGGCACGTACTCGCTGCTCAGGGCCGTCGGGATGGACGCCGTCCCGTGGGTCACGGTCGCCCGTGCGATCAGCTTCATCGTGGGCACGACCACGGCGTTTTTCCTCAACCGCCGGTTCACCTTCTCCGGCGGGCGCCGCGAGGGCGGCACGCAGGTCGGCAGCTTCGTGCTGCTGTACGCGGTGACCTTCTTCGTCGCCGTCGGGATGAACCAGTGGATGCTGCACCTGCTTCCGGAGTCGGCGTGGAAGGCCACGCTCGGCTGGGTCGTGTCACAGGCGACGGCGACCGTGATCAATTTCGTCATGCTCAAGTGGGTCGTGTTTCGTGAGCGGCCGGTAAAGGAGAACTGAGTTCTATGCCCGGTAAAGCAGCCCCGGTCGCCGAGGCGGCCCCCGCAGGCGAGACCCGGTTCGCGGAGCACGCACCCGAAGGCCGGCTGACGGCCCAGCGCGGCCTGTACGCAGGCCCGGCGCCGATCGTCAGCAAGGACCTCTACGCCGAGCTCGAGTGGGGCTCCGCGGTGCGGGACCGCGGAGGGATCACCGTCGAGCCGTCGTCCAAGGTCTCCGGGAACACCTACTTCGGCCGGTTCCCGGCCAGCTACTGGCAGCGCTGGACCTCGGTGACCGAGGTTTCCGTCGAGGCCGTGGTGACCGGCGACGGGCTGCTGACCGTCGGCGCGTCCGACCTCGAGGGTGACGCCCGCGTGGCGAACGCCGAGGTCGTCACGGGCGCCAAGGCCAAGAAGGTGACGCTGAGCGCGAAGCTGGACAAGTTCCACGACGGTGGCGGTCTGTGGCTCGACCTGGAGACCGAGGCCGGCCAGTCGCTGCGCGTCGAGCAGGTCCGCTGGACCGTCGACGCCCCGGCGAAGATCCGCCCGACCGCCGTCACCATCTGCACCATGAACCGCGCCGACGACTGCCTGAAGAACCTCCAGGCGCTCGCCGCGGACGTCTCGTCGCTGGACACGCTCGACGCCATCTACGTCGCCGACCAGGGCACCGACCTGGTCGAGTCGCGCGACGGCTTCGCGCAGGTCGCGAAGGACCTCGGCGACAAGCTGCACTACATCAAGCAGCCCAACCTCGGCGGCGCCGGCGGCTTCACCCGCGGCCTGTTCGAGGTGGCCGGCCACACCGCCACCGAGCACGCGAACGTCCTGTTCATGGACGACGACGTGCTGCTGGAGCCGGACCTGGTCGTCCGGATGACCGCGTTCTCCAACCGCGCGGCCAACCCGATCATCGTCGGCGGCCAGATGCTGAACCTGCTGCACCCGAACCAGCTGCACGTCGGCGCCGAGTACGCCCGGCTGAACACGCTGGAGCCGGGCCAGCCGGTGCAGCACTCGCTGTCCACGGCCGACCTGCTGGGCGTCGACGAGGAGAGCCTCAAGCCCAACCGCCAGGAGCGCCGCCTCGACGCCGGGTACAACGGCTGGTGGTCGTGCCTGATCCCGTACGAGGTGGTCAAGGCCATCGGCTACCCGCTGCCGTTCTTCTTCCAGTGGGACGACGCCGAGTACTCCTACCGGGCCCGCGAGTACGGCTTCCCGACCGTCACGCTGCCGGGCGCCGGCGTGTGGCACGCGGACTTCCACTGGAAGGACTGGGACGAGTGGCACCGGTACTTCAACCTGCGCAACTCGATCATCACCGCCGCGCTGCACTCGCCGTTCAACCTGAACCTGCTCTCGCGCGTGCTGCTCGCGCAGCTGGTCCGCTACCTGCTGGGCATGCAGTACGGCCTGTCGGCCACGCTGATCAAGGCCGTCGAGGACTTCCTCGAGGGGCCGGAGGTCCTGCGTGACGGCGGCGTCGCGGCGATGAAGGAGATCCGCCGGATCCGCGAGCAGTACCCGGAGACCAAGCGGCACAAGGCCACCGACGTCCCGGGCATCGCGTCCAACGACATCGGCATCATCAACAGCGCGCCGCGGCCCAGCATGCAGCGGCTCGTGCTGATCAAGCGCGTGCTCGACCGCGTGCTCGGCCGCAGCCGCTTCGGCCTCGGCGCGGTGCCGATCGACGAGGCGCACTGGTGGCACATCGCGCTGTTCGACACGGCCGTGGTCACGGACGCTTCGCAGGAAGGCGTGCGCGTGCGCACGTACGACAAGGTGAAGATGTTCGAACTCGCCAAGCGCGGCGCGAAGACGATCCAGCGGCTGCGCAAGGAAGGCGCGGGGGTGCAGGAGCAGTACAAGCGCGCCATGCCCGAGCTGACCTCGCGGGACAACTGGAAGCGGCTCTACGAGCTGTAACCAAGCCTCGTGCTGAAGGCCACCCGCTCTCGTGGGTGGCCTTCAGTGCGTTCCGGCCAGGTTCGCGGAACTTAGGGTAGCCTAATTCCCGTGACGGATCTGGTGACTCAAGCCCGCGCCCTGGCCGACGACGTGCTGTTCCCGGCCGTGACCGAGGTGGACCGGACGGGCGTCGTGCCGCGCTCGCACTTCGCCGCGCTCGCCGCGGCTGGTCTCTACGGCCTGGCCGCCCCGGCCGAAGCGGGCGGCCCCGGCGCGTCGCTGCCCGAACTGGTCGGGGTGATCGAGGCACTGGCCGGCGGCTGCCTGAGCACGACGTTCACCTGGCTCCAGCACCACGGCCTCGTCTTCGGCCTGGCCGGGACCTCAAACGCCGGGCTGCGCGCGAAGTACCTGCCCGCCCTGATCGCGGGTGACCTGCGCGCGGGCGTCGCGTACGCCGGCGTGATCCCGACGCCGCCGCGCGTCCGCTCCGAACCTGTCGACGGCGGCTACCGCTTCCACGGCGAAGCCCCCTTCGTCAGCGGCTGGGGTGGCATCGACCTGCTGCAGCTCTCCGGCCGTGACGGCGACACGGTGGTGCACACCGTGGTGGAGCCGGTCGACGGCCCTGGGCTCACGGCCCACCCGCTGGCCCTGACGGCCGCCCAAGGCACCGCGACGGTCCGGCTCCAGCTGGATGGCTACTTCGTCCCCACCGAGCAGGTGCTCGCGGAAGTGCCGTACGCCGACTTCGTCAAGTCCAACACCTTCGCGTCCCGCCTGAACGGCTGCGCGCCCCTGGGCCTGGCCGAACGCTGCGCCCGCCTGCTCGTGGACGCGGGCGACCAGGAGTCGGCCGACGCGTTGCGCGCCGAGCAGCACCTGATCCGCACCCGCCTCGACGCCGCCCTCACCGACCCTCCGACGCTCCCGTCGGCCCGCGCCGCGGCGAGCGAGCTGGCCTACCGCAGCGCCGGCGCCCTCATCGCGGCCACCGGCAGCCGCGCCGTCCTGACCGGCTCCCACGCCGCCCGACTCGTCCGTGAAGCGACGTTCCTCCTGGTGGCCGGCAGCCGTCCGGAAATCCGCGCCGATCTGCTGGGCCTGGCCCTCCGGTAGCGGGCGTCGCCGGACTTCCGCAGGCCAGAACCACTGTCCGGCACAGCGAGTGTCCACCCGCGACGGTCACCCGGTCAGGCCGAACCTGCTCTTCCGGCTGAGGTCGTCGACGTACGCGGCGGCGACGTGGGCGAAGTTCACCGACACCGTGTTGCCGTCCTTCGTCTGTACAGAGTGGACGCCGCCGTGCTTGAGCAGGTCTGGGATCTTCTCTTGCACGGCAACGGATTCCTCGGCCGTCAGTGGGAACAGCAGCGGCTCTCCACCGGCGGCGAGGTGGAGGACGAGCGCGGACTTGGGATCTGCCATACCCCCATGGCACCAGCGTGTGATCACTGCGGCAAGCGGGTTCGCTGAGGGCGGAGCAGTTGGTCCTGTCCGCGTGCGCCGCACGGCGGGCGTCGGATACCGTTCCCTCCGCAACCGGACCTAGGGATGGGCGATGCCGTATTCGTTCTCGCTGTCGCTGGCGGCGGTGGACCTTCTGCTCGAGCAGTTTTCGCTCGGCCGGGCGCCGGTGCCGTTCGTGGTCCCGCACGTGGGCACCACCACCGAGCAGCGGCAGCAGGTCCGCGAGGCCGTGCTCCGCGACCTCGACGGCCGTGGCCTGCTCCGCCGCGGCCGCGTTGACGACGACGTGGAGCTGGCGCTGGCCACGTTCGCCCGCTCCGACCTCGCCGTGACCGCCGCCGCCCAGCTGGACGGCGAGCGGCTCTTCGCGCGGGTGGCGTCGAACGGCGCGTACGCGGTGCTGGTCAAGCAGGACGGCAACATGCTCGTCTTCGAGGAGACCCGTCCGACGGGCATCGTGCCCGCGATCGTCGACCTGCTCCCGCTGACACCCGCCGCGCCCGGCCAGTCCGTGACCATCGCGCGCCCCGCGAAGCAGGCCCGTCGCAGCGGAGGGTACGACCCGTTCGCGGGCGTCGAGGCGCCCCGCTCGCACAACCCGCAGCTACGCGCCGTCGAGCGGATCTTCGAGAAGCCGCGCACGCGCGTAGGCGAGTTCACCGTGCACATCCGGAACGGCAACGGCCGGGAAGCGACCTTCCCGCCGCTCGCCTGGTTCGACACCGAGGCCGGCCGCTACCTGCTCAGCACCCGCGACGCCAACGACGGCCAGCGCTGGCTCACCTACGCCCCCGCCGACAACGCGCGCCTCGCCCAGCAGCTGTATACGCAGCTCGAGGGCTATTCCTGAAACGACTGCCCCGGGCGTGGAAGGTCAGTAGACTGCCGACCATGAGCTTTGTGGCTGACCCTGGACAGGCGACCAACGCGCTCGCGGCCGGCGGGCTGAACACGCAGGCCATCGCGGCGGTCACGGCCGAAACCAGGAAACTGGTGGACGCCGCGAAGTCCGGTGGCTTCACCATCTCGGGCGAGGCGCTGAACGACCTGCGCAAGGCGCTCACGGACATGGGCACCCGCCTGGACGGCCTGAGGTCGGAGACGCAGGTCCTCGCCTCGGCGCCGCAGCTGGGCAGCCACCCGTACGGCCACACCGTCGCCGCGCACGACCAGAAGGGCGGCGCCGACACCACCGGCTCGGCCACCGTGGTGCTGGAGCAGTTCCGCCAGGTCCTCAAGGACGCCGACGAGGCGCTCGCCCGCGCCGCCGGGGTCTACACCGAGAACGAGGGCCAGGCCTTCGACGCCTCGAAGACCAAGGCCTGACGAGATGCCGGACCTGAGCGCCACCAAGCTGCCCGAGGGATGAGGGAATCCGCATGACCACGAACACACCGGGCCTGGCCCAGCAGCAGGCCGGCGCCCAGCACGTCACCCCGGTCGGCGACGTCGAGTACGTCAAGGGCCTGAATCCCTCCGACGCCGACTACCTCGGCCACGACCACGAGCAGCTGAAGGGCTTCGTCGAGACGAACCTCGACGCCAAGCAGGTCGCCGGCGTCTCCACCGCCTACTTCGACCTGCACAAGGCCTTCGAGGACTTCGCCACGCAGCTGAACGAGGCCGTCGCCAAGTCGAAGGGCTCCTGGGAGGGCGAGGCGGCCACGAACGCGCAGGCCTACTTCACCAGCCTCGGCAAGTGGGCCGACGCCAACTCGCAGAACGCGAAGCTCGCGTCGGAGACCATCGACGACCAGGGCACGGCGGCGCAGAACGCCAAGAACGCGATGACGGAGCCGGTCCCGTTCAACTGGGACGAAGAGTTCAACTCCTGGGCCACGGCGAACCCGCTCACCATGGGCGACACCATCGACAAGTCGCTGCAGAAGCAGAAGGACAGCCAGTCCGCGCACGAGCAGGCCGCCGAGACGATGTCCGGCTACGACAAGTCGCTCTACGCGGCCGCGTCCAAGCAGCCGGTGTTCGCGGACCCGCCGAAGTTCGGCGTCAGCGCGTCCACGAAGCCCGACGTCGTCCTGCCGTCGAGCAACGTTTCCGTCGACCAGCACCACGGCAGCGGCGGCGACACAGGCAGCAGCGTGAGCGTCCCGGGCGGCGGCGGTGCGGCCGCCGGCGGCGGATCGGCGCACCAGAGCAGTGGGGCGCTGACCGCCGGGCCCGGCCAGATGACGGGCTCCGGCCACCTGCCCGTCGCGGACAACAGCACCATGACGTCCAGCGCCGCCCCCGTGGCCAGCCAGCAGGGTGGCGGCCAGGGCGGCTCCGCGGCCGGCGGCATGGGCATGGGCCCGATGCCGATGGGCGGCGGCGGGTTCGGTGGCGGCGGCTTCGGCGGCGAGTCGGAGCACGAGACCAAGGTCGGCCGGGGCAGCGGCTCCTTCGGCCCCGGCCAGGGCGTCCCGGAAAACCCGAGCGCCGGCTCGGGTGGCGCGGCCCGGCCGGGCGGCATGGGCGCCGCCGAGGCGGCCGACGGTCGTGGCATGGGCGGCGCACCCGCCCGCCCCGGTCGTGGCATGGGCGCGGCGGCCTGGCGGAGCGAGGGCGACGACGGCGCCGATCGGGATGGTTCGGCGTTCCTCGAAGAGGTCGACCCGGACGACCTCTTCGGTTCCGACCTGCGGACCGCGCCGCCGGTCATAGGTGAGTAGCGGGGGCCCTACGCGTTTTTGCCTCGCCTTGTAGTGGTTTCTTTGGGAAACCACTACAAGGCGAGGCTGTTTGACGTAGGGCCGCCGGAGGGAGAAGTGCCCCGCCGTTTCGAGAACGGCGGGGCGGCCTGGCCGGGAGCGGGGTCGGAGCAGGGTCAGAGCGGCGTCAGTAGCGGTAGAACTTCTCCGCGCGTCCCTGCCGCACCAGCTTCAACCACTGCATGAACGCCTTCGGGTCCCGCTTCACACCCACGAAGTACAGCCCGAACCGCAGCACCTCGAGCGCGCCGATCTTGCGCATCCCGGGCTGGGACAGCAGGTAGCCGCGGTTGCGGTAGGTGTAGTAGCGCTTGACCTCGTTCTCCGGGTCCTGCGCGTGGAACTTGCCGCCCAGCATCGGCTTGAACTCGTCCGAGCCGTCCGGGTGCAGGTAGGTGGTGCGCAGCGAGGTGCCGAACGGCAGGCCCGAGCGGACGAGCCGGCGGTGCAGCTCCACCTCGTCGCCGCGGAAGAACAGGCGCAGGTCAGGCACGCCGGTGACGTCCAAAGTGGACGCACGGAACAGCGCGCCGTTCATCAGCGACGCGATGCCGGGCAGGAAGTCCGTGCCCAGCTCGGCCGACGAGCGCTTCCAGGTCAGGCCGCGGCGCAGCGGGAAGGCCAGCTGGGCCGGCGCGTCGATGTTCGCCACCACGGGCGAAACCTCCGCCAGGCCGCGCTTTTCGGCTTCCTCCAACAGGATCGCGAGCACGTTCTCGTCGGCGGGACGGCCGTCGTCGTCGGCGAGCCAGACCCATTCCGCGCCCATCGACAGCGCGTGCAGCATGCCCAGCGCGAACCCGCCGGCGCCACCGAGGTTCCGGTGCGACGGCAGGTACGTGCAGGGCAGCGGATACGACTCGACGACGTCGCGGGCCGACTGGTCCGGCCCGTTGTCGACCACGACGAGGTGGTCGACCGGGCGCGTCTGGGCCGCGATGATCTTCAGCGAGTCCGCGAGCAGCTCCCGCCGATGGCGGGTGACCACGACACCGACGACGGCGCCCTCGGGCAGCTGCTGCGTCTCGCTGGCCATCACACGCCGCCGTTCTTGACGGCCGCGGGCTCGATGCCGAGCCGCTCCAGGCCTTCCTGGCTCATGTTCTCGAACGGGTCGCGGCCCTTGTACGCGGTGAGCACCTCACGCAGCGAGCCCTGCTGCTTCACGTGCCCCTCGTCCATCCAGATGGCGGTGTCGCACAGCTCCATCAGGAACTCGTCGGAGTGGTTGGCGAAGACCAGGATGCCAGAGCGCTTCACCAGGTCCTTGAGCCGGTCGCGGGCCTTGTTCAGGAACGCCGCGTCGACGGCGCCGATGCCCTCGTCGAGGATCAGGATCTCCGGGTCGATCGAGGTGACCACGCCCAGCGCCAGCCGCACGCGCATACCCGTGGAGTACGTGCGCAGCGGCATCTGCAGGTAGTCGCCGAGTTCGGTGAACTCCGCGATGTCGTCGACCCGCTTCTCCATCTGCTTGGCGGACATACCGAGGAACAGGCCGCGGATGAGGATGTTCTCGATCCCGGAGATCTCCGGGTCCATGCCGATGCCCAGGTCGAACACCGGCGCGATGCGGCCGGTGATCCGGGAGGAGCCGCGGGTGGGCTCGTAGATCCCGGCGAGCAGCCGCAGCAGCGTGGACTTGCCCGCGCCGTTGTGGCCGACCAGGCCGACGCGGTCGCCGTCCTTGAGCGAGATCGACACGTCGTGCAGCGCCTCGATGATCGGCACCTTCTGGTCGGTGCCGATCTTGCCGCCGACCTTGCCGAGCACCCGCTTTTTCATCGACCGCGTCTTGGCGTCGAAAATCGGGAAGTCGACGTACGCGTTGTGGACGTCAATGCTGACCATGTGTCACACCCAATACGAGACGCGGGAGCGGTAATTGCGCATGGCGACCAGCGCCAGTGCCCAGCCGACGATCGTGAGCCCGCCGACGATGGCCCAGCTGGTCCAGCCGACGGCTTGCCCGATCAGCGGGGCCCGGGTCACCTGCATGTAGTGGTACAGCGGGTTGGCCTTGATGACCGGCAGGATCCAGTCGAGCTTCTGGCGCGAGCCGCCGGTCATCAGCTGGTCGACCGGCCAGACGATCGGCGTGCCGTAGAACATCAGCTGGATCAGCGAGTTGATCACCTGCGGGATGTCGCGGAAGCGGGTCGAGATGATGCCAAGCAGCAGCGCGGCCCAGCCCGCGGTCAGCGCCAGCAGGATGAAGCCCGGGATGGCGAGCAGGATGTTCCAGCTCAGGCCCGGGTGGCAGAACAGGCCCGGTGCGCACGCCCCGGGCGGGAAGCCTTCCTTGCTGCCCAGCGAGTACGGCTTGTCGAGGGCGCTGAAGAAGATGACCATCAGCACGACGTAGACGATCAGGTTGTGCGCCAGAAGCAGGATCTGGCGCCAGACCGTGCGCAGCACGTAAACGCTCAGCGGCGCGGGGAGTTGTTTGATCATCCCCTCGTTCGCGATGAACGTCTCCATGCCTTCGCTCAGGCAGCCCTGGATGAAGCCCCAGATGATGAAGCCGGTGGAGAGGTAGGGCAGGAACACCTGGATGGGCGTGTTGAACAGCTGTGAATACAGCAGGCCGAGGCCCAGCGCGATGACGCCCTGGCTGATGGTGATCCAGAACGGACCGATCACCGAGCGGCGGTAGCGCTGCTTGATGTCCTGCCAGCCCAGGTGGGTCCACAGCTCGCGGGCGGCGAGACCCTCCCTGATGTCGGCGATCGCCTTGGAGAACGTTTTGCGGTCCGACGCAGGCGGTACCGGTGTCGGAACCTCGGTTTCGGCTACGTGAACCGTGCTGGTCGCATGCACGAGGACGAGGGTACCGATGGGATGTGACGCCGTCGGGCCGCCCCGGCCCAGCCGCTGCGCGAACCGGGCGATACGGCACTGGGCGCAACGTGTGTCCTGGTAGTTTCTTGCCTTATGACTGCTGCTCTCAGTGCGGCGAGCTTGATGGTCGATCTTCTCGCGGCGTACGCCGACCGGTCCGACCCGCAGTCGGTGGCAGTGGTGGGCAACCAGCCGCTGCCGCCGGATCCGGCGCGGGCCAAGGCCGTGGACGACTGTGACCTCGTGATCCGGGTGAACGGCTTCATTGTCGACGAGCCGGACGGGCCCGAGACCACGGGCCGCAAGGTGCACGCGGTGGTTTTCAACCGCGCGCTGCGCGCCACCCCCCACGTCTTCCGCGACTACCGCAGGCGGCTCTACCTGCTGGTCGAGCCGGGGCGGCTGCACTGGGAGCCCGAGGCGGTCCCTGGCTGGTGGCCCGCGGACCTCGGCCCGGTGCCGGTGTCGAACCGCGACGTGGTGCTGCCGCTGTCCGACGAGCTCGGCCTGCCCTCGCGCACGGAGCCGACCTGGTCGACGACCGGCACGCTGGCCGCCTGGATCGCGCGGACCTCGTTCCCCGACGCGCAGCTGGTGCTCACCGGGTTCTCCTTCATCGACAACCCGGAGCAGACCTCGTGGGAGCACGCGGCGGGCGACTCCTGCATCGTGGGCCCCGAACACCAGATCGCCGCGGAGGGCAGGCTGCTGGACTCGTGGACGAAGACCGGAAACACCGTTCTCCTGCGCTGAGCGCACTCTGCCCAATTAACTCCAGGGCCCAATCGACTTCAGTGCCCAATTGACTTCAGTGCCCAATTGACTTCAGGGCCCAATGGACTTCAGTGCCCAATCCTTCAGGTACACCGCTAAGGAACCGTTCCCCATGGCAGTTCAGAAGATCCGCTCCGGCTTGATCGGCCGGTTCGCCCGGCTCATCGACTTCCGCATCGAAGAGCGGACGCGCGACGTCATCCGTGAGCTCAACCACCGCGTCAACGAGCTCGAGCACGCCACGGCCGACCACCGGCGCCGGCTCGACGGGGCCGAAAAGGGCCTCGGCGACGCGCAGGGCGACCTGCGCTGGACGCGTGCCGAGCTCGACCGGATCATCCCGCACATCGCCGCGCAGGAAGCGCAGCTGGAGACGCTGCGGGAGTCGCTGGTGCTGGTGCCGCGCGCCGATTCCGCCGAGACGGCGGACGCGCGTTCGCTGGTCGAAGAGATCCAGCGCCAGCACGCGCAGATCCGCATCCGGCTCGCCGGGATCTCCCGGTACGAGGACCGGCTGCGCCGCCTCGAAGAGGACCACCTGGCGCCGTCGGCTCAGTGACGCCGGACCTGCTCGCCCGCGACGCCACGGAGGCGGACGCGGAGCTGCTGCTGGCCTGGCGCAACGATCCGCGTACGCGGTTGGCTTCGCGCACGTCGGACGTGATTGCGCTGGAAGACCACGTGCGCTGGCTGCGCGGGGTGCTGGCGTCGCCGGACCGGCTTTTGCTGGTGGTCGAGGCGGCTGGCGAGCCGGTCGGCACGGTGCGGTTCGACGCCGTGCCTTTCGACACCGCGCGTTTCGACACCTCGCAGTTCGACACCTCTCAGTTCGACGCCGCGCGGTTCGACCGGGAGCGGCCGGGTGAGTGGGAGGTCAGCATCACCCTCGCACCGGAGAGCCGCGGTCGTGGCCTGGCGCGCGCTGTCCTTACCAAAGGTGAGCGGGTGCTGGCCGAACGTCAGGATGTGCGCGCGATTCTCGCCTCGGTGCATCGGGACAACGCGGCGTCGGCGGCGTTGTTCGAGCGCGCGGGCTACCGGGAGTCGGCGCCCGCCGGGGACGGCTTCCGGTGGCTGCGTAAGACTCATACGTGACCAGCACGCGCACCACCGGGAGGACGTCACCCATGTCCGAAGTCCGCATCGGCGCCCACCTCATCGGCCCGGACCGTCCGCCGTTCGTGATCGCCGAGATGTCCGGCAACCACAACGGGGACCTCGACCGCGCGCTGGCGATCGTGGACGCGATCGCCGACGCCGGCGCGCAGGCGGTCAAGTTGCAGACCTACCGGCCGGACACGATCACCATCGACGTCGACGGCCCGGCGTTCCGGATCGGCGACTCGCATTCCCTGTGGGGCGGGGAAAACCTGTACAAACTGTACGAAAAGGCGCACACCCCGTGGGAGTGGCACGAGCCGATCTTCGCCCGCGCCCGCTCGCGCGGCCTGGAGGTGTTCTCCAGCCCGTTCGACCCGACGGCCGTGGAGCTGCTGGAGTCGCTGGACGCGCCCGCGTACAAGATCGCGTCCTCGGAGATCGTCGACCTGCCGCTGATCGACCTGTGCGCGCGCACCGGGAAGCCGCTGATCATCTCGACCGGCATGGCGAGCGTCGCGGAGATCGACGCGGCCGTGCGCACGGCGCGCGACGCGGGCAACGACCAGCTGATCGTGCTCGGCTGCACGGCGAGCTACCCGGCGTCGCCGTCGGAGAGCAACCTGCGCGGCCTGCCGGTGCTGGCGGGCGTGACGGGGACCCTCGTCGGCCTCTCGGACCACACGCCGGGCATCGGGGCTCCGTTGGCGGCCGTCGCGATGGGCGCGGTCGCGATCGAGAAGCACGTGACGCTGGCGCGCGCGGACGGCGGCGTCGACTCGGAGTTCTCGCTGGAGCCCGCCGAGCTGGCGTCGCTGGTGGTGGAGAGCCACCGCGCGTGGGAGGCGCTGGGCCGTGCCGTGATCGGCCCGCGTGAGAGCGAGAAGGAGGGCCTGCGCCTGCGCCGCTCGCTCTACGTCGTCGAGGACGTGCGTGCGGGCGATCCGGTGACGAACGACAACGTCCGCTCGATCCGCCCCGCGGGCGGACTCGCCCCGGCCGAGATCACCACGGTGCTGGGCCGGGCGTTCCGCGTGGACGCCGCCAGGGGCACGGCGCTGACCTGGGACCTGATCTAGGACTCGTGAGTGTTCATGACGGTTCTAACCGTCATGAACACTCACGAGCTCTGTGGAGTCAGGCGCCGAAGAAGGCGCGCACTCCGTCCACGACCCGGTCGACGTCCGCGTCTGTCAGCGCCGGGAACAGCGGCAGTGACAACTCCTGCTCGTAGTACTGCTCGGCGTTCGGGCACAGGCCGCGGCGGTAGCCGAGGTCTTCGAACACCGGGTGCCAGTACACGGGGATGTAGTTGACCTGCACGCCGATGCCGAGGCCGCGCAGGTGGTCGAACAGCTCGCGACGGCGGCCGTCCAGCACCCGCAGCGGGTACAGGTGCCACACGGGGTCCGCGCCGTCGCGGGACGGCGGGGTCAGGACGCCATCGACGTCCGCCAGCGCGGCGTTGTAGCGCGCGTGGATCTCGGCGCGGCGCTTCTTGAACTCCGCCAAGCGCTTGAGCTGGCTGCTGCCCAGCGCGCACAACACGTCCGGCAGCCGGTAGTTCAGGCCGAACTCGTGCACCTCCTGGTGCCAGCCGCCCTCGTCCGGGGTGCGCTGCCGGGCCTTGTCCCGGACCAGGCCGTGGTTGCGGAAGCCCTGTGCCCTGGCCAGCAGCTCCGGCGAGGCCGTGACGACCGCGCCGCCCTCGGCCGTGGTGAGGTTCTTGGTGGGGAAGAAGGAGAACGTGGTCAGGTCGGCGATCGAGCCGACCAGACGGCCCTGCCATGCGCCGCCGACGGAGTGCGCGGCGTCCTCCAGCAGTAGCGCGCCCGCGTCGTGCGCGACACGGGCCAGCGCGTCCAGCTCCGCGGGGTGCCCGGCGTAGTCGACGGCGGCGACGACCTTCGTCCGCCCGGTCACGGCGGCCGCGGCGGCGTCCACCGCGAGGTTGCCGGTGTCCGGCTCGACGTCGGCGAACACGACCTTCGCGCCGTGCAGTGCGGCGGTGGCCGCGGTGGCGACGAACGTCATCGGTGACGTCACCACCTCGTCACCGGGCTTGATCGCGGCCGCGGCGTACGCGACGTGCAGCGCCGCCGTGCCCGAGGTGACCGCGACGGCCGGCGTGCCGCCGGTGTGCTCCGCCAGGTCGGCCTCGAACCGGGTCACGGCGGGCCCGGTGGTCAGCCAGTCGCCGCGCAGCACCTCGGTGACGGCGGCGATGTCCTCGTCGGTGACGGACTGGCGGCCGTAGGGCAGGAACGCGTTCCCGTCAGGCATATTGCTCGACCAGCTCGCGCAGTTCGTCCGCTTCGAGCCACAGGTCGTTGCTGTCCGAGCGGTAGGCGAAGCCCTCCGGCATGGGCTTGCCGTCGGCCGGCGGCTCGTAGCCCCAGCCCGCGAGGTGCGGCTGGACCACGTAGCGGTCGGGCAGCTGCACCGTCCGGCGCGCGTCGTCGGGGGCGATCATCTCCTCGTGCAGCTTCTCGCCCGGCCGCACGCCGACCTCGTGCATCGCCGAGCCCGGCGCGATGGCCTGGGCCAGGTCGACGAGCCGCATGCTCGGGATGCGCGGCACGTACAGCTCGCCGCCGTGCATCTGGTCGAACGAGTCGACCACGAACCGCACGGCCTGCGGCAGCGTGATCCAGAACCGCGTCATGTCCTTGTGCGTGATCGGCAGCGACTCGCCCTGCTCGGCGAGCTTGCGGAAGAACGGGATCACGCTGCCGCGCGAGCCCATCACGTTGCCGTAGCGCACCACGGAGAACCGCGTGGGGTGCGCGGCCGCGTAGTGGTTGCCGCTGATGAACATGCGGTCGGCGCACAGCTTCGTGGCGCCGTAGAGGTTGATCGGGCTGGAGGCCTTGTCGGTCGACAGCGCGACGACCTTCTTCACCCCGGTGTCGATCGCGGCCTCGATGACGTTCTGCGAGCCCATCACGTTGGTCTGGACGAATTCGAACGGGTTGTACTCACCGGTGTCCACCTGCTTGAGCGCGGCGGCGTGCACGACGTAGTCGACGCCGTGCATGGCGCGCTCGAGGCGGCGGCGGTCGCGCACGTCGCCGATGAACCAGCGCAGCCGCGGGTCGTCGTCGAAGAGCTGGCGCGCTTCGTACTGCTTGAGCTCGTCGCGGGAGAGCACGACCAGCCGGCTGGGGTTCAGTTCGGCCAGGGCATAGGCGATGAACGCCTTGCCGAAGGAGCCGGTCCCGCCGGTGAGCAGGATGCTGGAGCCATCCAGCTCGGACATCGGTGACCTCCGCGTTTCGGGGCTGTTGCCGCAGGCCATCATGTCACCCATGCGTGAAGGCCTCGGCGTCAACGCCGTGATCCAGGCCCGGTCCTCGTCCACCCGGCTGCCGGGCAAGGTGCTGCGGCCGCTCGCCGGGCGCAGTGTGCTCGGCTGGGTGGTGCGCGCGGCGGCGTCGGCACCCGGCGTCGACCAGGTCGTGGTGGCCACTTCGGACGCCGCGGACGACGACGCGGTGGCGGCCGAGGCCGAGCGGTGCGGGGCGCTCGTGGCGCGCGGACCGCTCGACGACGTGGTCGCGCGCTTCGGCGTGGCTTTGGACCGGTACCCGGCTGACGCCGTGATCAGGCTCACCGCCGACTGCCCGCTGGTGGACCCGGCCCTGATCGGCAGGCTGGCCGCTGTGTGGCGCGCGGAGCCGTCGCTCGACTACGTCAGCACGACGCTGGTCCGGACCCTGCCGCGCGGCTTCGACGCGGAGCTGGTGCGCGCGGAGGTGCTGACCGAGCAGGTCTCGTCCGCGGCGGGGCCGGACCGCGAGCACGTGACGTCCGCGATCTACCGGCAGCCCTCGCCGTACTCGTGCACCGGCGTGGTGGTGAGCCCGCCGGCCGACGACCTGCGGGTGACCCTCGACACGGCCGAGGACTGGGAGCTGATCTCAGCGGTCGTCGCGGAGCTGGGCGACCGGCCGGGGGAGTGGCGTTCCGTGGTGTCGCTGCTGCGCTCGCGGCCGGATCTGGTGGCGCTGAACGCGCACGTCGAGCAGAAGAAGGTCGGCCAGTGAGGCTGCTGCTTCGCGCCGACGCCTCTCCGACAATCGGCGCGGGCCACATCTCGCGGGTTGTCGCGTACGCGGAGCGCGCGGTGTCTCGCGGCTGGGAGGTGGCCTTCGCCGGAGACACGGACAACGCGGAGTGGCTGGCTTCGCGCCTCTCCGAGCTGTCGGTGTCGCGGCTGCCGGTGTCCTCGTGGGCGTCGCTGGCTTCCGGATTCGACGCTGTCCTGGTGGACCACTACGGGCTGGGTGACGTGCGGGCCGAGGTCAACGCCGCCGGCGCCGTGCTGGTGTCCATCGAGGACGACACCTTCGGCCGGCGGTCGGCGGACGTGGTCGTCGACAGCGGGTTCACGCCGTCGTCGCGGCCTGCGGACGGTTCGGGTGTTCTGCTGCGCGGTGTCGAGTTCACGGCGCTTCGCGACGTCGTGCTGCGTACGCGCGCTCTGCGTGCTTCGCGGACTCCTGGCTCGCCCCCGCACGTCACCGTCGTCCTGGGCGGGGGCGCCGAGTGGGCGTCGACGGTGTCCTCACTGCTACGCGCGCTTCGCGACACGTCGTTGCCCTTCACCGCCGACGCCCTCGTCCGCGGCGAGCCCTCGGTGCCGTCCTTGGTGGATGGCCAGTCGATCCGCGTCGCCGCCCCGCACTCGGGCCTACTGGACCTGCTGGCGACGACGGACGTCGCGATCAGCGCCGCGGGTGTCACCTTCCTGGAGCTGTGCTGCCTCGGCGTCCCGACGGCGGCGCTGCAACTCGTGGACAACCAGGCGCCGGGTTACCGCGCCGCCCTCTCCTTGGGCCTCGCCACGGGCGTGGGCGACGCGGCCACGCTGGACGCCCGCCTTCCGTCGGTGACCGATGCCTTGCGGGAGCTGCTGTCGGACGCCTCGCTGCGGGCTGCTTTGACTAAGTCCGCTATGTCTACTGTGGACGGTTTGGGTGCGGACCGCGTGCTCGACGTCGTCGCCTCGTTGTAAGGGACGCCCATGGACTTGGCGGAGATCTTCGGCACCGAATGCGCCGAGCCGCAGACGATCGACTGGGCGGAGGTCGAAGCCGCCTACGGCGCCCCGCTGCCCGCCGACTACCGCGCCTACGCCGACGCCTACCCGGCGTTGGAGCTGGACTCGCAGTTCGTCATCCGCCACCCGTTGAGCAAGAACACGACGTCGAAGCTCGTCGAGTGCGGGAAGGACGTGCTCGAGGCGTTCGCTGGAGGGCGTCGCGAGTTCCCGGAAGCGGTGCCCTACCCGTTGTTCCCCGAGCCCGGTGGCCTGCTGCCCTGGGGCTCCGACTACGACGGCGCGGACTACTTCTGGCGCACCGCCGGGCGGCCGGGCGAATGGACGATCGCCGTGTTCGAGAGCGCGGAGTGGTGGGAGTTCCCCGGGGGTTTCGGCGCGTTCTGGACCGAGCTGGCAGCCGGGCGGATCGACAGCCCGGTGATCGCGGAGGGCTACCTCAGGCCCGGGTACTCCGTGCGGTGCGTAGGCGACTGAAAAGTCCGCGATCGAGGACCGTAACCGTCCTCGACCCGCCCTAGCGTGAGCGGCATGAGCAACGACCTCACGCCCTTCCTCGTAGCCGTCCCGCAAGCTGACCTCGACGAACTCGGGCGGCGGCTCGCGAGCACGCGGTGGCCCGACCAGATCGACGACCCGGGCTGGGAGCTGGGGATCCCCGTCGACGCGGTGCGGGAGCTGGCGGAGTACTGGCGGCTGGGCTTCGACTGGCGGGCGCAGGAGGAGCGGATCAACGCGTTTCCCCAGTTCACCACTGCCATCGACGGCGCGAACATCCACTTCCTGCACGTTCGCTCGCCCGAGCCGGAGGCCACGCCGCTGGTGCTGACGCACGGGTGGCCCGGCTCGATCGTCGAGTTCCTGGACGTCATCGGGCCGCTCACGGACCCCCGCGCGTACGGCGGGGACCCGGCGGACGCGTTCCACGTCGTGGCGCCGTCGATTCCCGGGTTCGCGTTCTCGGGGCCGACGAAGGACCGGGGGTGGGGGCCGTCGCGGGGCGCGCGGGCGTGGGCGGAGCTGATGACGCGCCTCGGGTACGAGCGGTTCGGCACCCACGGCGGCGACTGGGGCGCCCTGATCTCACGCGAGCTCGCCGTCCAGTTCCCGGAGCGGGTGCTCGGCGCGCACGTGACGATGCTGCCGACGGCCGTCACGCGGAGTGAGGCCGACTTGGAGGGCCTCTCCGGCGCCGAGCTGGCCAAGGCGGAGCGGTCGCTGGGGAAGTCGCGGGCGTTCCAGTACACCGGCACGGGTTACGCGATGATCCAGTCCACCAAGCCGCAAACGCTTGCGTACGGCCTCACCGACTCACCCGCGGGCCAGCTGGCGTGGATCGCGGAGAAGTTCCGCTCGTTCTCGAACGCCGACCACGACGTGATCGACCGCGACGACCTGCTCGCCGACGTCTCGATCTACTGGTTCACCGGCACGGCCAACTCGTCCGCCCGGATCTACGCCGACCTCGAAGGCGCGTGGGGCGCGCCGGTCCCGCCCAGCACCGTGCCCACCGGCGTCGCCGTGTTCCCCGACGACATCGGCCTGCCGCTGCGCCACCTCGCCGAGCGCGCGGACAAGATCGTCCACTGGACGGAGTTCGACCGCGGCGGCCACTTCCCGGCGCTCGAACAGCCCGACTTCCTGATCGGCGACCTGCGGAAGTTCTTCGCCGCCTTGTGACGCCTCAGCTGAGCCGCCCTGAAGGCCACCATACGGACGGGTATAGCCGCTGACCTGGTCAGACACGGCTATTGCTTCGGCGTGGCGCCACCCTCGATCCTCATCGCCCGTGTACCGGTACGCACCGGGTACGCGGGAGGGTGACTAGAGCCGACAGGCGCTGTCAGCCACAGTCAGACGTTTTGCCTGGTTAACGGGGGGGGGTGACACCCCGCGCCCAGGCCAGCGACCGGTGCCGCCCTGAAGGCCACCATGAGGGTCGTACCTGCCCTCATGGTGGCCTTCAGGGCACGAAAATCAGAGATCAGAGGTACTGCCCGGTCCCGGTGATCCCCGGCCCGTGGCCTTCGGAGCCCGGCCGCCCCGGCATGGCCGCCGGCGAAGAACCCGCCGGCAGGCCCCGGCGCATCTGCTCCAGCTGGACCCGCGCGGCCATCTGCTGGGCGAACAGCGCCGTCTGGATGCCGTGGAACAGGCCTTCCAGCCAGCCGACCAGCTGGGCCTGCGCGATCCGCAGCTCGGCGTCCGAGGGGGTCGAGTTCTCGTTGAACGGGTGGACGAGGCGTTCCAGCTCGTCCTTCAGCTCCGGGGCCAGCGCCTGCTGCAGCTCGCGGACGGAGGTCTGGTGGATCTCGCGGACGCGGTTGCGGCTCGCGTCGTCCAGCGGCGCGGCGCGGACCTCCTCCAGCAGCTGCTTGATCATGGTGCCGATGCGCATGACCTTGGCCGGTTCTTCGACCAGGTCGCCCATGCCCTCGACTTCTTCGCCCTCGAGCGGCAGCTGCGCGGCGCCGACCGGGACCCCGTCCGGCCCGACGACCATTACGTGGGGTGAAGAATCGGCTCCCGCGTTACCGGCTGTGCCCGATTCCCGGTAGTTCGGCTCGCTCATGTGCTCCATCCCCGTTGCTGACTCGTGGTGCAGGTCCGAGGGTAGCGGCAATCCGGCGGCGGGGTCGGCTCCCACCCAACCCCGAGGAAACCGCGAAACCGCACGTCCGTACGGTGTCCACATGGCGTTTGACGTCGCTCGCATCCGTGGGTTGTTCCCCGCGCTGGGTGACGGCTGGATTCACTTCGACGGCGCCGCCGGAATGCTGGTCCCGGAACAGGTCGCCTCGGCCGTGTCCACGGCGATGCGTGCCCCGGTGTCCGGGCCGGGCGGAGCGTTTCCGGCCTCACAGCGTGCGGAGAGCATTGTCACCGCGGCTCGGCGGGCCGTGGCAGATCTGGTCGGGGCGGAACCGGCCTCCGTTGTGCTCGGTCCCAGCGCGCCCGTCATGCTGCGCCGGCTCGTCGACGCGCTCGCCGAGCGCTGGACGATCGGCGACGAGGTCGTCGTGTCCCGCCTCGACGAGCAGGCGAACCTCGCGCCGTGGCAGCGCGCCGCGAAGCGCGTGGGCGCCGTGGTGCGCTGGGGCGAGATCGACATCGAGACATGCGAGCTGCCCGCGTGGCAGTACGAGAACCTGGTGTCCGCGCGGACGAAGGCGGTCACCGTGACGCTGGCGTCAGGGTCCGTCGGGACCCGGCCGGACGTGCCGACGGTGATCGAGTTCGCCAAGCGCGTCGGCGCGCTGGTGGTGGTGGACGCGACGTACGCGGCGCCGTTCGTGCCGCTCGACCTCGCCGAGCTGGGCGCGGACGTGATGGTCGTGTCCGCGCAGGCGTGGGGCGGGCCGTCGGTGGGCGCGCTGGTGTTCCGCGACCCGGAGATGCTTGAACGGATCTCGTCGGTTTCGCTCGACCCGGGCGCGCGCGGCCCGGCCCGGCTGGAGCTGGGGCCGCACGCGCACCCGCTGCTCGCGGGCCTCGTCGCGTCGATCGACTACCTCGCCGGCCTCGACGACGCGGCCTCCGGCTCCCGGCGCGAGCGGCTCGTGACGTCGCTGGGCTCGGCCAAGTCGTACCACGCCGGGCTGCTGGCCCAGCTGTCCACGGAGCTGCGCTCGCTGCGGCACATCATGGTGATCGGCGACGCGATGCGCCGTATCCCCGCGCTCGCCTTCGCCGTCGCCGGCAAGAAGTCGCCGGAGGTCGCGGAGTACCTGGCGTCGCAGGGCTTGTGCGCCTTCGCCGACGACGGTTCCAGCGGCGTCTTCGCGTCGCTGGGCGTCGGCGAGGTGGGCGGGGCGGTGCGCATCGGGCTCGCGCACTACTCCAACGTCTTCGAGATCAACCAGCTGGTGCGGGTACTCGAAGAACTCCGCTGACTACCGCTCGTTTGCGGCGGGCCGGTTCCGGCGACATGTCCCTGAAGGCCACCTTCAGGGACATATCCGCCCTCATGGTGGCCTTCAGGGAACAGGCTCAGGTCAGGACTTGGCCGCCAGCAGCACTTTCCCGAACACGGAGCCCTCTTCGAGCATCCGGTGCGCGGACGCGGCCTCGGCCATCGGCACGACCTGGCCGACGATCGGCTTCACCGAGCCCTGCTCCACCAGCGGCCACAGCCGCTGGCGGACGTCGGCGACGATCGCGGCCTTCTGGTCCAGTGGCCGCGCGCGCAGGCCGGCGCCGAACACGCTGGCGCGCTTGCCCATCAGCTTGCCGAGGTTCAGCTCGCCCTTCACCCCGCCCTGCATGCCGATCACGATCAGGCGGCCGTCCATGGTCAGGGTGTCGACGTTGCGCTCGAGGTACTTCGCGCCCATGTTGTCCAGGATGACGTTCGCGCCGCCGGTCTCCTTCGCCAGCACCTCGACGAAGTCCTGCTCCTTGTAGTTGATCGTGATGTCGGCGCCGAGCTGGCGGCAGCTCTCCAGCCGCTCGGCCGAGCCCGCGGTCACGGCGACGGTGGCGCCCAGCGCCTTGCCGACCTGGATCGCGTGCGTGCCGATGCCGCCCGCGCCGCCGTGCACCAGCAGCACCTGGCCCTCGTGCAGGCCGGCGTGCATCACGACGTTCGCCCACACCGTGCAGGCGACCTCGGGCAGCCCGGCGGCGGCGAGGGTCTCCACCTCGGCCGGGACCGGGAGGACCTGGCCGGCCGGGACGGTGACCTTCTCGGCGTAGCCGCCGCCCGCGAGCAGCGCGCAGACCTCGTCGCCGACGTTCCAGCCTTCGACGCCCTCGCCCAGTTCGGCGATCACGCCGGAGCACTCGAGGCCGAGGACCTCGCTCGCCCCGCGCGGCGGCGGGTAGTTGCCCTGGCGCTGCAGGAGGTCGGCGCGGTTGACCGCGCTCGCGGCGACGTCGATGAGGACTTCCCCAGGTCCGGGCCGGGGGTCGGGGACCTCGGTCCATTCGAGTACGTCGGGCCCACCTGGCTCACGGATCGTGATCGCGTACATGCCGCCGACTGTATCCCCCGGGCGCGGCGATCCGCCGAATGCCGCATTGACGGACCGGACACAGCACATAAAGGTGAGCAACCATGTCATTAAGCCGAAAGAGACTCATTCCGCCGGTGGTGCTGGCCGCGTGCGTGACCCTCGCGCTCGGCGCGGCCCCCGCCACGGCGGCGAAGGGCGACGACCTCGCGCTCGCGAAGCAGCTGACCAAGAAGGTCGGGCTGGACGGCGTGAACCGGCACCTCATCGCGTTGCAGCGGTTCGCCGACACCAACGGCGGCACGCGCGCGGCGAGCACTGAGGGGCACAAGAAGTCCGCGGAGTACATCGCGGGCAAGCTGGAGGCCGCGGGCTACACCGTCACGCGGCAGGAGTTTCCCTTCACCTACAACGAAACCCTGGCGGAGAAGCTCGTCGTGGCCGGCACCGACGTGCCCGTGACCGCGATGGAGTACAGCCCGTCGACGCCGGTCGGCGGGGTCACGGCGCCGCTCGCGGTGGTCCCGGTCGACGCCACCCCGGGCTGCGAGGCCGCCGACTACGGCGACGTCACCGGCAAGATCGCGCTGGTGCAACGCGGTTCCTGCTCGTTCGCGCAGAAGCAGCAGGCGGCCGCCGACGCGGGCGCGATCGGCGCGATCGTCGCCAACAACGAGCCTGGCCCCCTCAACGGCACCCTCGGCGACCCGGCGGGCGCGCGCATCCCCACCGGCGGTGTCTCGCAGGCCGACGGGCAGGCGCTCGCGGCCAAGGACGGTGCGAGCGTGACGCTGGAGCTGCGGACGTTCCAGGAGGCGCGTACCAGCTACAACGTGATCGCCGAGACGAAGACCGGGCGCAAGGACAACGTCGTGATGCTCGGCTCGCACCTCGACAGCGTCCCGGCCGGCCCGGGCATCAACGACAACGGCACGGGCTCCGCGGCGCTGCTGGAGACCGCGCTGCAGCTGGGCGGCAAGCCGAAGGTGAACAACGCCGTGCGCTTCGGGTTCTGGAGCGCCGAGGAGTTCGGCCTGGTGGGCTCGACGTACTACGTGGACTCGCTGCCCTTCGAGCAGCAGCTGGACATCGCGCTGTACCTGAACTTCGACATGATCGGCTCGCCCAACGCCGGCTACTTCGCCTACGACGGCGACAACTCGGACGGCGTCGGCTCCGGCCCCGGCCCGTACGGCTCGGGCCAGATCGAGAAGACCTTCGTCGACTACCTGGCCTCGCGCGGCGTTTCGGCGGAGGGCACCGACTTCACCGGCCGCTCGGACTACGGCGAGTTCATCGCCGCCGGCATCCCGGCGGGCGGCCTGGACACCGGCGCGGAGGTGCTGAAGACCCCAGCGCAGGCCGCCAAGTGGGGCGGCACGGCGGGCGTCGCGTTCGACCCGTGTTACCACCAGGCGTGCGACAACCTGGGCAACATCGACCGCGTCGCCCTGGAACGCAACGCCGACGGTGTGGCCTGGGCGCTTGGTGTCTACGCGACCAGCACGGAGAGCGTGAACGGCGTCGCCTCGGGGAAGGCCGGGAAGGCGAAGAAGCAGCGTCCGGCGGCTCGGCACCAGGCCGCCGCGGGTGACGCGTTGGCCGCGTAGCCCGCCCTTGTCCTGAAGCGCCCCAATGGGGTTGTTTCATCGTGGTTGTGGCTGGTGGCGGTGGTGAGGCGAGGTCGTTTCGGTTGGTCTGGCAGGAAGTGGTGGCGGGACGGTGTGGCGTCCCGGGCATGAGTGAAGCCCTCGGCAAGATCGAGATGTGAGTCAACAACCCGCCGAGGGCTTCGACCCCATTTCCTATCAGGTCACCCTTCCCCTGTCGCGACAGACCCTGCAGATGGTCGCCGAGTTGATCCGCACCCGTCGCCGGCAGATGCGGTCGCGGTGGCGTAAAGCCGGCCCTGCCGGGCAGGCGCTGGTGGTGCTGGCGGTGCTGCGCCACGACCAGCGCCTGGCCGACATCAGCGGTGGTAACGGTGTCTCAGCGAGCACGGTGCGGCGCTGGGTGCTGGAAGTCATCACGCTGCTCGCCGCCCGGGCCCGACGGCTGGGACGGGTCCTGCGGCGGCTGGCCGCCCAGGCAGCGGTGGTGGTGCTGGTGGACGGGACGCTGATCCGGACCCGTCGCCGCGCCGGCACCGCCAACCGACCCAATTACAGCGGTAAACACAAACAACACGGGCTGGTGGTGCTCGGGCTGAGCGATGAACAGGGCCGGTTGCTGTGGGTGTCGGCGGTCCTGGCGGGTAAGACCGCCGATATCACCGCTGCACGTCGGTTGCGGGTCCGTGACCGGTTGCATGAGCACGATCTGACCCCGGCCGGCGACAAGGGTTTCCATGGCTGGCACAAAGACGTCCGCGACACCCGCGACTGCTTTCGGTGTGGTGGGTTGTGTGAGCAGATCGTGCTTACGCCGTACAAAGCTCAGGCCAACCGGCCGTTGACGACGGGGCAGAAGCAGGCGAACGCGGCGTTCAGCGGGATGCGCTGTGCGGTGGAGGGTGGCTTCGCCGCCCTGAAAGCTTGGCGGATTTTGACCAAGGTTCGGATGGATGCCCGTCATGTCACGACGTTGGTGCGGGCTCTGCTCGTGCTTGTGGAGCACGAGCAGAGCGTCCGCGACACTGCCCGGCCCGCCGCGGTTTGACGGTTACCACGATCAGTCAACCCAGCCTGACCAGCACAAACCACGATGAAACAACCCCAATGTGGCGTTGGTTGCGTTGAACGCACCGAACGCCACATTGGGTGCGTCTGACGCACCGAACGCCACATTGGGGCGCTCCGGGCGGTGGTCAGCCGAGGTTGTTGGTCCCGAAGGTGTCGCAGCGGGCGGGCAGCCCGGTCTGGAAGCCCGTGGTGAACCATTTCTCGCGTTGCGCTGAGGTGCCGTGGGTGAAGCTGGACGGGTTGGCCTGGCCGCTGCCGAGCTTGGTCTGGATGTAGTCGTCGCCGATGCGGGAGGCGGTGTCCAGCGCGCGGGAGATGTCGTCCTGCGTGATGTCCTGAACCAGCGGTTTCCCGCTTTCCGTGGGGGTCGTCGTGGCGTGGTTGGCCCAGACGCCGGCGTAGCAGTCGGCCTGCAGCTCCAGCCGGACGGAGCCCGACTTCGGGCCGGTGCCCGTGCCCTGCTTCGACGTGCCGTTGAGGTTCTGCACGTGGTGGCCGTACTCGTGCGCGAGCACGTACGACTCCGTGAACAGGCCGCCCTGCGCGCCGAAGCGGGACTTCAGCTCGTCGAAGAAGGACAGGTCGATGTAGACGTCCGAGTCGGCGGGGCAGTAGAACGGCCCGGTGTCCGACGTCGCGCTGCCGCAGCCGGTCCGGACGCCGCCGCTGAAGAAGCGGGTGGGCGCCTTCTTGTAGGTCCGGCCGGAGCGAGCGAACTCCTGTGTCCAGTAGTCCTGGACGGAGTTGACCACGGCGACGATCGCGCAGTCGTGGTCGCGGTTGGCGTCCGCGCCGGTGTGGCACTTCTGCGCCAGGGTGGTGCTGTCCACCTGCTGCCCGGACCCGAGGTTGCCCAGCCCCAGCCCGCTCGCGGCGCTCGGGCCGAGGCTCGTCCCGCCGAGTTGTGACATCAGGAAGTAGATGACGAGGCCGACCAGGCCGATCCCGCCACCGCCGATCGCCACCCGGCCGCCGATCCCACCGCCGCCGCCACCGCTGCCCCGCATGTCCTGGACCTCGGAGGTGTCCAGCCCCGCGTTGTCGTCGAATCGCACGAGCCGAAGCGTAACGGGCGGGGCGGACACAAGCCTGGGTGCGGCCCTTTGCGCTGCGGGCCGCACCCAGGTACTCACGAGATTTTCAATTACCGGGCGGTTGGCCACCAGCCGGGCCGGCGTCCGGCGCTGCCGTCGCGGTGCCGAGGCCGCGAGGAGATACAACGCCACTGGCGACGTCGGATGCGCGAGGAAGAAACCGAGCGCACCGTAGAAGCCCACTCCTGCTGTTCACCATCGCGACCGAACCGGAACAGTGCCGTGCCGGCCGCGGGATACAGCGGGCGGTCAACCGCGGAAATCACCTGCCACGCCACCACCTGGCCTCTCCCGGGTGGGAAACCGGTTCCGGCGCGCCACTGGCGGCTCGCCTCGATACCTGATCAACCCATCCGCTGACAAGCAGAATGCGCTTCTTCGGCGCGAGTCTCAACCGTTTCGTGATCCCCCTTCGGGCGATTCTGCCCCGGGCTTTTCACTGAACGCCGTAAAGGACTCCGCGCCGAGCGCCCTCAGGACGTGCCTTCTACCCTTCGTAGATGACCGACGACCAGGGCGTGCGCTGGCTGAACGGCGTCGAGCAGGACGCTTGGCAGGCTTACATCGTCGCGACGCTCCGGCTGCGCCAGCGCCTGCACCGCGAGCTGACCGAGGGCCACGCGGTGTCACTCGCGGACTACGAGGTGTTCGTCTGCCTGAGCATGGCGCCGGGCGGGCAGGCGCGGATGTCGGAGCTGGCGGACCAGCTCGGGTCGACCAAGAGCAGGCTCTCGCACCAGATCAGCAAACTGGAGGTGGCCGGCCTCGTCCGCCGCGCCCCGGACCCGGACGACAAGCGCGGCGTACTGACCCAGCTGACGGAAGCCGGCCAGGCCCTCCTGGACGCGGCCGCCCCCACCCACGTCCGCGGCGCCCGGGAACACCTCATCGACCTGCTGACCCCCGAGGAGCAGTCCGTGGTCGGCGCGGTCTTCACCCGCGTCCTCGAACACCTGCACGACCCGGACAACGGCCGTGCTTTCCCTCCCGGCTCGCCTGGTGCCACCACGAGACCAGGTTGGTGAGCTGAGGACGACTACGCGCCCGGCGAGTGGGGAACGCTCAGGCGCGAGTGGCGGCGATGGCTGGTGGACGAAGAAGTCGCGCATGCCCACCCAAGGCGTCCGGGCAATCGTCGCTCGGCGCGCACCGCTCCGCAGTGCCCGCTCCCGGCGGAAGCGGTAGTGACCAGCTACTTTGCGCCGGCCACCGAAGTTTGGCGGTAGCGGCGGGATTCGAACCCGCGGAGGGCAGAACCCTCGCATGTTTTCAAGACATGATCCTTCGGCCGCTCGGACACGCTACCGCCTGCCAGGGTAGCCGATCCCAACTCGCCGTCAGGCATGCGGCAAGCGCAGTTGCCGACGCGAGCGCGAGTGCTGCGCGACGCTGCGAAGCGGGTTGTTCGCCGTAGCATCTACCCCGTGGCGCCGGAACCCGACGGGCAAGAGTTGACGCGCTGGAAGATCCACGGTGAGCGGCTGGTCGACGACACGCGTCGTGACCGCGTGAGTATCGCGTCGGTCGAGCTGCCCGATGGGGTGAAGTTCGAGCAGTGGGTGTTCCGGATTCGCCCGGCCGCGATGATGGCCGTTCTTGATGATCGAGACCGGGTGCTCATGCTGTGGCGGCACCGTTTCATCATCGATCGGTGGGTGTGGGAGCTGCCCGGCGGCTATGTCAACCCGGACGAGGATCCGGCCGTGACCGCGGCGCGTGAGGTCGAGGAAGAGACCGGCTGGCGGCCGCTCGATGTCGAGCCGCTCGGCTCGTTGCAACCCATCGTCGGCAGTGCCGACGCCGAGAACCGGCTGTACGTGGCTCGACGGTCCGAGTACATCGGTGCGCCGGCGGACATCAACGAGGCCGAGCGGGTCGAGTGGATTCCGCTCGACACGGTCCGCGATCGCATTGCCAAAGGCGAGATCGTCGGCGCGGCGTCTCAGGTGGCGCTACTTCACGTCCTCGCGTTCCACCGCTGAGGAGCAGGCCGGCGCCGATTTCCGTCCACGAGGCGCCGGGCCTGGTCCGCGAAGGGGCCGATCAGGTGGTCGGTCGGCTCGCCCAGCTGACCGGCGTACACCGCGTCAGACAGCTGGGCGAGCGCGTCTTTGCCGTTGATGAGGTCGTCGAGCTTCACGGGGATCGACCTGCTGCGCGCCAGCTCAGGGCTGACGCGCAGCAGTCGGTCGGCTTATTCCTCTCCGCCGGTGATCAGGCCCATGAGCTCCTGGGGAGACACGTTCCTGGCCGAGGGAACCCCGTCCTCGATCATCGGTTCGGTGTCCTTCACCGGGGACGCCGGAGCTTCCTCCTCCGGTGCCTTCGCCCCGGACCGCTCGCCTTCTTCGGACGCGCCTCGCTCGCGTTCCTCGGCTGCGGCCGGGGTTTCCTCCTCGGCCGCTTTCCCGGCCCCGGTTGCGGCCCGGGCGCCTGGCCGGGCGAGGGCCGCGGCCTCCGCTTGCTGCTCCGCCTGCAGCCGGGCCGCTGATTCGGCCGCGGTCCGCTGCTCGGCGGCCGCGTTGTCCGCCTGGGTTTGCGCCTGCTGCGCAAGAGCCTGCTGCCGGCTCTCGGTGGCGACTTCCTGCGCCTGCCGGGTTTTCTCCAGCTGCTGCGCCTGGGTGTTCTGCCGCTGCATCTCGGCGACATTCGCCTGCTGCCGCTGCGCACTCTCGGCCTGCGCGGCCTTCAGGCTGGCGGACTGCGCGTTCAGATTCGCGCTTTTCTGCGCCGCCGCGGCCGCGTTCGCCTGCGCCGCGGCCTCTTCCTCAGCCGCCGACGGTTTGGCTTGCGGCTGCTGCGAAGGCTGCTGCTGCCCAGCCGATTCCGGCGCACGACCGTAGTTCTGCTGCCGCTGCTGCTGTTCCCGCAGCTGCTGCTGCTGTCGCAACTGCTCGACACTGAGGCCCATCTGCCGGTCCGACAATCCCAGCGACTTCGTGAGTTCGTCGGTGGCCGTGCGGTTCGCCTTGGCGACGTCCGACGCCGACGGCTCCGGGGGCCGGCCGACCATCCGCAAGTAGCCGGCCTTGCCGAGTTCCGCGGCCCGCTGGGCCAGCAGACTGGCGCCGATCGCGCCGATGACCGCCTTCGAGCTCACCGGCCCGGTCACCGGCGGGTTCGGCGCCTCGGCCGGAGTGCTGGTGATCGCGCTGGGCTTGATGTTGTTTCCCGCCGTGCCCACCGCGTTCGCGATTCCCTCGCCCCGACGGGCGGCGACCTCGCGAAGAGTTTCCCCGGACCCGCCGGGCATGTTCGACTTCCCGTCGAACTCATCGGTGTTCTTGGTGTCCTGCGGACCCGAGAGCGGCCGGCCGGCGCCGCGGCCCCGATCATCGGACGGCAACGTCCAGTGGATTCGCTGCCGGGCCGGTCCGCCGTGCGGCCGAGGCGCCCGGCCGTGCGAGGAATGTGCGCCGTTGCCCGGATTGTCGCTGTTGTCGCTTGTGGCCGCGGCGGCGGTCTGCGTGGTCAGGCCGGCAGTGGTGACCGCGAGGACCGTGGCGACCGCCAGTGGCAGCGCGACCTGCCGCTGGCGGCGGGCCGGGTTCTGCAGGGCCGGGGGTGGGGTCATCTCCCTGTCCAACCCCTCTGGGCGAGTGCTGGTCATGGGTATTTGTCCTTCCGCATCCGGTTTGGCGTCCGAAAACGCCAGTACGCAAGGCATTCAAGCGCGCTGCCTCGGGACCGGTCCCCGAATCCGTTACGGCTCAAGCGAACGGCAGTCCGGTGTGGATACCCGGGCTCTTCACCTCGATCGCGGCCTGCCACCGGCACGACCGGCTCGCCCCGCGTCCCGGGACGGCGCATCCGGTGTCCGGGATGCTGCTCGACGAATGCGCGCGCGATCGGGTGGCCCGGCGTCTCCACCGCAGGACAACGTTGTCGTCAGCCACGCCCGTGGCGGTGGCCGTAGACCCAGATCAAACCCAACGGGCCCGCCCGGAGGACTGCCGGCGGTGGCGGGTGGTCACCGTTGCTCAGGGCTTTTTGAGTTCCTTCAGCGCCATCCGCGCGCGGACTTCCGGGCGGCGCAGCGGCGGGACGGTCGGCGGGGGCTGGCGGCGCTCGGGGAGGTCGGCCAGGAGCCGGGCGGTGATGGTGGCGATCTCGGCGACCGCTGACTCGAACGGGGCGCGGGTGGCGTCCGAAACCGACTGCACGCCGGTCACCTTGCGGACGTACTGGCGCGCCGCCGCTTCGATCTCCTCCGTGGTCGCAGCGGGATCGAGTCCGCGCAACGTGGTGATGTTTCGGCACATGGGCCTCAGGGTACGTCGCTCCGGAGGGCTCAAGGCCTCATCACACAGTCGGGCCAACCTCGTTGACGTCGCGAGACGGCCTTGGGCAGTCTCGATGAAGTGCCCCTCAGACCACGTTCGTTGCGTCATGCCCGCCCCGCCGCCGCCGAAATCCCCGAAGACACCCCGATTCCCGAACAGGTCTGGCAGCGTGTTCCGGCCGACGAACTGGTCACGCTCGTCTCGCTCGTCCTGATGGCGCACGACTTTCCCGAGCCCCGCGCCCGTATGGCCGCCGAAGCGCTGTGCCACGGCGACCTCACCGGCTCGTCCGACTCCGGCGTCTCCGAACTCACCAGCGTCCACCTGCCCGCCGTGGAAAGCGGTTACGTGCGCCCGCGCGCCGAGCCGCTGATGATCGCCGACCGTGGCGCCGCCGCGTTGCTCGACTACCGGCGCGCGCCGGGGCTCTGGGCCGTGGGTGACGCGATGGACCGCGCCATCGTGCGGGCCGGGCGGTTCGGCGTCGGGCTGGTTTCGCTGCGCGGGGTCGGGCCGTTCGGCCGGGTCGGGCACCACGCCGCCCGGGCGCTGCCGCACGGGATGATCGGCCTGGTGATGGCCGCGGGCGGGGCGGAGGAGCACCCCGCGCACCCGCTGGGCATGGCCGCGCCCGCCGGCGCGTACCCGGAGTTCGTGCTCGACGTCGACATCGCCGACGCCGCCCGCAATCCCGCGTTCGCCGGCTTCGCCCTGCTCGTGGACGTGCTGGCCGGCGTGCTCTCCGGCGTCGCCGACCACGACCACGACACGGGCCTGCTGGTGATGGCGATCGCGCCGACCACGTTGCGCAGCGCCGACGGTTTCTACCGGACGGCCAGCGCGTTGTTCGGCAGCATGCTCGGCTGGGAGGGCGGCGCGCCCATCCGCTACCCGGGCTGGCGCGAGGCCCAGTACCTCGAACAGTGCCGCGCGCTGGGCGTCCCGCTCAGCGCACCGGTCCGCCGTCAGCTGGACTCGCTGGCGGCTGGGTTGGGGCTGCCGCCGTTGACCAGCGTCGAGTGATGCGCTCCGGCCGCCGCTCAATGCGCCCCAATGCGGCGTTGGTTGCGTTGGACGCACCGAACGCCACATTGGGTGCGTTGGACGCACCGAACGCCACATTGGGGCGCTGGAGAGCCGGGCGCGCCGGGCTCAGCTGACCAGCGTGACCCGGCCGCGCTCGGGGCCGACCGCCACCACGTCGCCGTCGGAGAGCTGGCGGCCGCGGCGGGTCTCCAGCTCGCCGTTGACCGTGACCTCCTCGGCGTCGAGCAGGTCCTTGGCGTGGGAGCCGTCCTCGGCGAGGCCGGCCAGCTTCAGGAACTGGCCGAGCCGGATCGGCTCACCGGTGATGGGCACGTCGCGCACGGGCTCGCTCATCCGCCGATCATCCGCCATCGGCGGTCACGGCCGTGAGGTGGCTTGCCGGTAGAGCTCGGCGACGTCGTCGCCGAAGTAGCTGGAGTAGGAGACGTCGTCGGTGTCGCCGCCGTACTCGTAACCGCCGACCACGCCGATCACCGTGCCCAGCTTCGTGTCCGGGTCCCGGTCCGTCACCCACGGCCCGCCGCTGGTCCCGGTGGCGAAGCCGGGGCAGTCCACGCGCAGCTGGCGATCGTCCTGCTGGGTCGAGGTCGTGGTGCAGACGGCGGGCGCCTCCTCGGTTTCCGGGTAGCCGGTCACGCTCACGGGCCGCTCGTACGGCCCGCCGGTACCGAGCCGGTTCGCGCCGGTGACCGCCTCGAGCGGGCGGGTCTCGCCGGTCTGGTGGGCGGTGGCGAAGCCGACGTCGAGGTTGGGGTCGGACACGGTCGTCCAGCCCGGCGACACCAGCTCGTCGGCGACGTCCCAGAAGCCGAGCGGCGCGACGCCGTCGCGGTAGCCGGGCGCGAACTTGACGCCGGAGATGTAGTCGCCGCCCTCGCCGTCGTGCAGGCAGTGCGCGGCCGTGAGCAGCTCGTCGCCCCGGCCGCTGTGCACGACGCTGGCGGTGCAGTAGTGCGTTCCGTCGAGGAACAGCGCTCCGACGGCGTCGGCGGACAGCGGCCTGGCCGTCGCCGAATCCGCAGGTGAGAGCCGGTTGCCGGCCCCGGCCACGACGGTCCCGGTCGCGCTCAGCGCCACCACAGTGCCGATCGTGACCACCACACGTGCGCGTCGCACTTCCGGCCTCCCAGTTGATCGTGACCCCACTAGTATCCAAATTCCTGGACCCGACGTGGGGAGTGGCCGATGAAGAACTTCGCGCACAAGGTCGCGGTGATCACCGGAGCGGGCTCGGGCATCGGCCGGGCACTGGCCCTCGAGCTGTCCCTGCGCGGCGCCCGCCTGGCACTGTCCGATGTGGACGCCGGAGCGCTCGCCGAGACGGTGACCTCGGCGAACGAGCGGGGCGCGGAGGCGCGCGGGTACGCACTGGACGTCGCGGACCGCGCGGCCGTGCTCGCGCACGCCGACGAGGTCGTCGCCGACTTCGGCCAGGTGAACCTCGTGGTCAACAACGCCGGCGTCGCGCTGGGCGCCACCGTCGAGGAGATGAGCTTCGAGGACTTCGACTGGCTGCTCGGCATCAATCTGGGCGGTGTGGTGAACGGCACAAAGGCGTTCCTGCCGCATCTCATCGCTTCCCGCGACGGGCACCTGGTGAATATCTCCAGCGTGTTCGGATTCATCGGAGTGCCGTCACAGAGCGCTTACAACGCGGCGAAGTTCGCCGTTCGCGGATTCACCGAGGCGTTGCGCGAAGAAATGCTGGCGGCCCGGCGTCCGGTGGGCGTCAGCTGCGTGCACCCGGGCGGGATCAAGACCAACATCGTGCGGCACTCGCGCGGCGGGGCCGACGACGACAAGGAGTCCGCGGCGGTGGGCTTCGAGAAAATAGCCATGACCACACCGGAGAAGGCCGCGCGGACGATCCTGCGCGGGGTCGAACGGCGCTCCGCCCGGATCCTCATCGGCCCGGACGCGTACGTGCTGGACGCGATCCCGCGGGTGCTGGGCTCGGCGTACCAGCGCCCCCTCGCGACTTTGGCGCGGTTCGGCCTCAAGCGGGCCGGGATGGACTGAAACGGCGGTTTTTCCAGGTCGACGTGCGGAAGCCCGAACCCGGCCGGATGCGCAGCGGAATGGCCCTGTCACCCAATGGAGTTGAGTTCCTGACAACCTCGTCGGAAATGCATCAGAATGCTGACGTCTAGCCGCGTGCCCGTCCCCCGGAGGTTCCCCGATGCTCCGCACCGCTGACCGCCGTGCGACGCCGAACGCCGACCGCGCCGCCGCGGACCTGCTCGACCGGACCGGCATCATCGCGGCCAGCCTGCCCCGCGGGCGGCGCAGCCCCGAGGACACCGACATCGACGCCACCCAGCCGATCCCGGTCGTGCCCGGCGGCGTGACGTTGCGCCCGGGCCCCGGCGCGGCGGCCGCGGGTGCCGCCGGTGCCGCGCTGGCCGGCGAGACCCTGGTCGGCTCGAGGCCGCGAGCCGTCGTGGTCCGCCGCCGGAAGCGCGCGTGGGTCGGCGGCAGCGCGGCGCTGGCCCTGGTCGCCCTCGGCTGGCTGGCCGGCGGTCTCTTCGGCGGCGGCCTGCTGACCAGTTCGGCCGACGACGCCGTCGCGCAGGCCGACCAGCGCACCTCGGTGGCCCAGCAGCCCGCGCCCCAGCCGGCGCCCGCGCCCGTCGCGGTCCCGGCTGCCGCTCCGGCGGCCGCGCCGGTGACGGTCTACGTCCCGGTGCCGTCCCCGTCGAAGCCGGTCAAGCACAACCCGGTGAAGCCGCCGACGTCGCGGGCGTCGTCCTCGCAGGACGACGAGGACACCGCGCGCGTCGACACCAAGCCCGCCCCGTCGTCGGCCAGCCCGACGTCGGCGAACGCGTTCCAGCAGTACATGGACCAGTGGGCCGACCTGGCGAACCGCATGGCCGGCGGTCGCTGACCCCGAGCCGCCGCTCCTGCCGCTCCTGAGTTCCGTTAAGGCCTCCTTACCCGCGTCGGACGCGGGTAAGGAGGCCTTAACGGACTTCGGGCCGGGAACCCTCGGCTTCAGCCGGCCCAGAGGTACTCGTGCTCCGGGCGTCCGGTGGCGCCGTAACGCAGCCGCATCTCGACCGCGCCTGATTCGGCCAGCGCGGTGAGGTAACGCTGGGCCGTGGCCCGCGCCATGCCCAGCTCGCCGGCGATCTCGGCGGCCGACAAGGGAACCGGGGAGTTGCGCAGCTGCTCCGACACCAGCCGGGACGTCGCGCTGGACTGGCCCTTCGGGGCGGCGGTCCGGTCCTGGTCGTGCAGCGCCCGGTAAGCGCGGTCGACGTCGTCCTGTGTCAGCGGGCGGTCGTTGTCCAGCAGGCCCCGGTACCGGGCGTACGAGGTGAGCCGCTCGGAGAGCTGGCGGGTCGTGAAAGGCTTGATCAGGTAGTTCAGCGCGCCCGCGCGGATGGCGGCGCCGATGGAGCGCGTGTCCGTGGCCGCCGACAGGACGATGGTGTCGGTCTGCAGGTCCGGCAGCACGGACAGGCCGGGCTCGTCCGGCAGGTAGACGTCCAGCAGCACCAGGTCCGGGGACAGCTCGCGGACGCGGGCGCGTGCCTCGGCCGCTGTGTGGGCGATGCCCGCGACCGCGAAGCCCGGTACCTCCGTCACGAAGGCCGCGTGCACACCGGCCACGCGGAAGTCGTCGTCCACGATGAGGGTGCGGATCATTCGGCGGCCTCCACGAGCAGCTCCGGCAGTTTCGCGACGAACAGGGCCCCGGACGACGGCCCGCCGGGGTCGGCCAGCCACACGTCGCCGCCGCGGGCGCGGGCGGCCTGACGCGCCAGTGCGAGCCCGAGACCGTGGCCGGGGGCGATCTTGGATGACACGCCCTCGTCGAACAGCGTCGCCCGCAGCTCCTCGGCCACGCCGGACCCACTGTCCACAACGGACACATGCAGCGTCGTGCCGTCGGCCAGCAGCGCGACTTCCACCGACGCCGGGCGCCGCGGGCTCATCCGCGCCGCGTGCAGGGCGTTGTCCACCAGGTTGCCGATCACGGTGCCCGCCGCGATCGGGTCGGTCACCGCGGTGGGCACCCACGAGTCGTCGGCCAGCTTCAGTTCCATGCCTTTTTCTTGCGCCTGCTCGGTTTTCGCCACGAGCAGGGCCTGCAGGTACGGGTCCGCGACGCTGTCGCCGAGCGCGTGCGGCCGTCCGGACGTCGTCTCGGTGAGCGTCTGCAGGTACTCCTCCGCCTCGGCGTGGTGGCCGAGCTGCAGCAGCCCGGACAGCGTGTGCAGCCGGTTCGCGAACTCGTGCCGCTGCGCCCGCAGACCGTCCGAAAGGGAACGGATGCCGTCCAGCTCGCGGGTGAGCGTGTCGAGGTCGGTGCGGTCGCGGAAGGTCAGCACGGTGCCGAGCGGCCGGTCGTCCCGGCGGACGGCGCGCGAGTTGACCACCAGCACCCGATTTCCGGCCACCGCCAGCAGATTGTCCACCGGCACGCCCTCCGCGACGGCCTTGTGCACCCGCGGCGACAGCTCGAGTTCGGCCATGGGGGCGCCGACCGGCAGCTCGGTGCCCAGCAGCCGCTCGGCCTCGTCGTTGCGCACGGACACCCGCTGCTGCCCGTCCAGCGCCAGCACGCCCTCGCCGATGCCGTGCAGCACGGCCTCGCGCTCGTAGAGCAGCTCGGTCAGCTCGTGCGGTTCGAGGCCGTGGGTGACGCGCCGAAGCCGGCGGTTGAGCAGGGCGGACGCGCCGACGCCGAGTACCAGCGCGCCGCCCGCGAAGGTCAAGGTGAGTACGAGGAGGCGGTTGAAGTCCCCGGTCAGCTCACCGATCTTGTAGCCGACGCTGACCTCGCCGACGACCCGGTTTCCTTGCCAGATCGGCGTTTTGCTCCGGACCGACGCCCCGAGGGTCCCGTCGTCGTATTCGCTGACGACGTCGTTGCCCGCCAGCGCTTCCGTGGCCGGTGTGCTCACCGGCTGGCCGATCGCGTCGGGCGTGGGATGCGCGAGCCGGATGCCGTGGTCGTCGGTGATCACCACGAATAGCGCGTCGGTCCTCATCTGCACCGCCTGCGCCCGCTTTTGCAGCGGCCCGTCCTGCTGTCGCGCGGCTGCGCCTTCGATCACCACCGGGTCCGACGCCACCGACTTGGCGATGGCCAGCGCCCGTTCGCCGTACTGCTCGCCGAGCGTGGTCCGCAGCAGCCAGCTGACCAGACCGACGCCCAGACCCACCACCAGCGCCACCACACCGATCTGCAGCAGCAGGACCTGGCGGGTGAACCGCATGCGCGGAAAGAGCGCCGACTTTGGCATGCACGGGAACATACCCCCAGCTCAGGGCCGTGCGCTAAACGAGCAAAACGTGGAGAACGCGCAGAGCGCACGCAGAACGTCGACAAGCTTCCCGGCGGCGAAACACGCTCTTAACCTGCCAGACAGCTGTGACGCGCCCCACCTCCCCGCCGTGACGAAGGAGTCACCTCGATGGCCCCACCACTCATCGAACTCATCGGAGCCACCAAAAGGTTCCCCAGCGGATCCGGTTCCGTGCACACCGCGGTCCGCGAACTGTCCATGACGGTGGACCCGGGGGAGTTCGTCGCCGTCGTGGGACCGACCGGCTGCGGCAAGTCGACCACGTTGTCGCTCGTCTCCGGCCTGCAGCCCGCCTCCGCGGGGCGGGTGCGGGTGAACGGCGAGGACGTCACGTCGATCCCGGACGGGGTCGGCTACATGTTCCAGACCGACGCCGTGATGCCGTGGCGCTCGGTGCTCGACAACGTCGCGTCCGGCCCGCGGTTCCGCGGTGAGTCCAAAGCGGACGCTCGCGCGAAGGCGGCCGACTGGATCGGCCGCGTCGGCCTCGCCGGGTTCGAGAAGTACTACCCGCACCAGCTCTCCGGCGGCATGCGCAAGCGCGTCGCGCTGGCCCAGACGCTGGTCACCGACCCGAAGATCCTGCTGATGGACGAGCCGTTCTCCGCGCTCGACGTGCAGACCCGCGCCCTGATGCAGGACGAGCTGCTGCGCCTGTGGTCCGGGTCCGGCGCGGCCGTCATCTTCGTGACGCACGACCTCGACGAGGCCATCGCGCTCGCCGACAAGGTCGTGGTGCTGACCACCAGCCCGGCCACGGTGAAGGACGTCTTCGAGGTCCCGCTGGAGCGCCCGCGCAAGGTCGAGGACCTGCGGCTGACCGAGGACTTCCGCAAGATCTACTCCGACATCTGGGAATCGCTGCGCGGCGAGGTCGACAAGGCCCGCCAGAAGGGAGCGACCAGTGTCGCTTGATATCGGCCTCCCCGGGCCGACGAACCCCAATCCCCGCATCGAGGACGAGGCGAGCATCATCGCCCGCCAGAAGCTGAAGACCAACGCGCGCCGCCGCAACATCTGGCTGCTGCGCCTGGCCATCGTCGTGGTGTGGCTGGGCAGCTGGGAGCTGGCCGGCCGGTACTGGATCGACCCGTTCTTCTACTCGATGCCGTCGAAGATCTGGGAACGGCTCGTCGAGTGGTTCTCCGCCGGCACCGACTTCGGCTCCATCTGGTACCAGATCCTGGTCACCGTCGAGGAGGCCGTGATCGGCTTCGTGCTCGGCGCGATCCTGGGTGTGGTGCTCGGTGTGATACTCGGCCGCAGCCAGTACCTGGCCGACGTGCTGGCCCCGTTCATCAAGGCCGCCAACGCCCTCCCGCGTATCGTGCTCGCCGCGCTGTTCGTGATCTGGTTCGGCCTCGGCATGTCGTCGAAGGTCGCGACGGTGGTGGTGCTGGTGTTCTTCGCGGTGTTCTTCAACGCCTTCACCGGCGCCCGCGAGGTGGACCGCAACCTGATCGACAACGCGCGCATCCTCGGCGCGTCGAGGTGGGCCGTGCTGAAGTCGATCGTGCTGCCGAGCGCGACGTCGTGGATCCTCTCGTCGCTGCACGTGGCGTTCGGCTTCGCGCTGATCGGCGCGGTCGTCGGCGAGTACACCGGGGCCAAGGCGGGCATGGGCTTCCTGATCTCCAACGCGCAGGGCACCTTCGACACCGCCGGGGTGTACGCCGGGATGCTGATCATCACCGTCGTCGCGATCCTGGCGGAGTGGGCCATCGGCACCGCGGAGTCGCGGCTCCTGCGCTGGCGCCCGCAGATGAACTCCTCCCAGTCCGGCCAAGGGATCTGAGATGCGTCTGAAAAGGACAGTCGCGGTCGCCGCCGCGCTGCTGGTCACCATGGCGGGGGTCACCGCGTGCCGCGACTCGCGCCAGATCGACCTCGGCAGCGGCGGCAAGCCGCACATCAAGATCATGATCGGCGGCCTGTCGAAGGTCATCTACCTGCCCGGTCAGCTCGCGCAGCAGATCGGCGCGTACGAGAAGCAGGGGCTGGACGTCGAGCTGTTCGACCAGCCCTCGGGCGCCAACGCCGAGACGTCGCTGCTCGCCGGCGAGGTGCAGGCCGTGGTCGGGTTCTACGACCACACCATCGACCTGCAGGCCAAGGAGCAGTGCATCACCAGCGTCGTCCAGTTCTCGAACGTGCCGGGCGAGGCGGAGATGGTGTCCACCGCGAAGGCGGGTGAGATCCGGTCCGGCCAGGACTTCCGCGGCAAGAACCTCGGTGTGACCTCACTGGGCTCGTCCACGGACTTCCTCACGAAGGCGCTCGCCGCCCGCGGCGGCGTCAGCAGCAAGGACTACACGCCGGTCAAGGTCGGCGCCGGGCAGACGTTCATCTCGGCGCTGCAGCAGGGCTCGATCGACGGCGGCATGACCACCGACCCGACGATCGCGCAGCTGACGAACACCGGCCAGGCCAAGATCCTGTACGACATGCGGACGGTCGCGGGCACCCAGGCCGCGCTCGGCGGGCTGTACCCGGCCAGCTCGCTGTACATGAGCTGCGAGATCGTGCACCGCTACCCGGACATCGTGCAGAAGCTGGCCAACGCGTACGTCGAGTCGCTGCAGTGGCTTTCGAAGCACACGCCGGAGCAGGTCGCGGACGTCATGCCGCAGTCGTTCGCGGGCGGGGACAAGGCGTTGTACGTCAAGTCGCTCAAGGACAGCCTGCCGATGTTCACCAAGGACGGCCGGATGGACCCGGCCGGCGCGAAGAACGTGCTGAACGTGCTGGGCTCGTCGTCGAGCAACGTCAAGCCGAAGAAGGACAAGATCGACCTTTCGCAGACCTACACCACCCAGTTCGTGGACGCCGCGCACGCGCGTTCGGCGCAGTAGTCCAGGGGTGCCCGCCCGTCCGGGCGGTGGGCGGGCATCCCCCGAAAGTCCGTGAAAGCCGCATAACCATCCCCCATGCGGCTTTCACGGACTTCTGTGTATACAAAGGAGAATCGGGACATTTGGTGAATTGTTCCCGAGATATGAAGACCCTTCGAAAGTAGCTACCTATCAGCGCGTGTGAATCCAACACTGTTACCGGTGCGCACCACCTGCGACTCCCCGAGTCCCCATCGGTGATCAGATTGGACCCCGCATGAACCTCTCTTCACGGACCGTCCGGGCGCTGGCGGTCGCCGCCGTCGCGGCGGCGAGCCTCTCGGCCGCGGCCGGCACGGCGAGCGCGACGCCGATGTTCGGCGCGCACTTCCACGGGCAAGCCTTCTCGGGCGGTAACTGGGGCGGTTACGCCAGCAAGGGCAGCTTCACCACCGCGACGGCGAGCTGGAAGGAGCCTTCGGTCACCTGCAACTCCAGCAACGACCTGTTCGCCCCGTGGGTGGGCATCGACGGTGACGGATCGTCCACTGTGGAGCAGACGGGCGTGGCCACCGACTGCTCGAGCGGCAGCGCGGTCTACCAGGCCTGGTACGAGATGTACCCGGCCGCGCCGGTGTACTACTCCGAGTCGGAGGCGCCGGTCAAGGCGGGTGACAGCTTCACCGCGACCGTGACGCGCTCGGGGAACTCCTACAAGCTGGACATCAGCGACACCACCGCGGGCTGGTCGAAGACGACCACCCAGTCGCTGAACGCAGAGCACTCCACGGCGGAGGCCATCATCGAGTCGCCCACCGACTCGTACCCCTCGATCAACGGCGGCATCTCGTTCAGCGGGGTGAAGTTCGACGGCAAGAACCTTGCTGACACCAGCCCCGAGGGCCTCGACGCGGACGACGGCGGCAGCAAGACCTACAGCCCGGGCGCGATCGGCTCGGACGGCCAGAGCTTCACGATGACGGAGCACTGACCGAAGTTTGCTGACGGGGGCGCCTTCCTGGTGGGGGCGCCCCCCGCTTCAGTGTTCGGGCTCGCGCTCGAACCCGTAGGACCGCTCGACGCGCGCGACGCGGAGGTCGTACTCCTCGTACCACTCCGCGCGGCCCCGGCGCCGGCTCTCGGTGTGCTCGACATTCCTGCGCCACCCGGCGATGGCCGCCTCGTCCGTCCAGTAGGACACCGTGATGCCCAGGCCGGACGCATCGCGCACGGCCGTCTCGCCGAGGTAGCCCGGCTGCGTTGCGGCGAGGGCCGACATCCGGCTCGCGCGCTCGGCGTAACCGTGGTCGCCCTCGGTTCGCCGGGACGTGAAGATCACGGCGTAGTACGGGGGTTCTGGTCTCTGCATGCTCGGTGTATACAACGTTGGCCGGTCCGTTCGCCAGCGATTTCCCTCAGTTCTGCAGCGCCCCGACGGCCCAGGCGACGACCATGACCCCGACCAGCAACGCGATCACGGCCTGCAGCATCATCGTCATCTTCGCCCAGATCTTCAGCGGCATCACGTCGGTGGGGCTGAACGCGGTGGCGTTGGTGAAGGCCAGGTAGAGGTAGTCCAGGTAGCGGGGCTCCCAGTCGTCGTGGGTCAGCTCGGGGCTGCCCATCTGGGGGAACTGCAGGTCCGCGTACTGGGCCAGCCCGTCGGCCCGCCGCGCCGAGCCGCCGCGGTCGAACTCCCAGTACCAGAGCGAGAACACGACGATGTTCGTCCAGTAGACGATGCCGCCGCTGGCCAGCACCTGGACCGCGTGCCCGCCGAACGACCCGTCCGCGATGCCCAGCACCAGCCGCACGGCCGACCCGCCGTTCGCGACGCTCACCACCGCCACCATGGCCAGCGACACGATCCGCTCGACGGTGCTGAACTCGCCCATCTTCCCGGGGTTGATCAGCAGCAACGCGACGATCAACAGCACCGACAGCGAAGGCAGCAGCCACCACGGCGCCAGCACCACCTCGTGCGGCAGCACGAGCTGCAACGCGAGCGTCGCCACCACCACGCCGGTCGCCGGCCACCGCGTCTCGCCATCGGTGGTCCGTCGCCACGCCGGCAGCTGGGTGCTGTTGTCCTGCGGATCCGGTGAAGTCACCAGCTCACGGTAGGGCCGGAGCGGGCGGTGCGCTCAGGTGCCGCGCCGGAGCGGCCCGCCGTCACAGGGCGGCGGCGAAAACGTCGTAGGCGGCCTGGTCGAAGAGGACGAAGCGGACCGTTTTGATTTCCGGCGCGAGTGTCTCGTGGACGGTCGCCACCGCGATGCGGGCCGCGTCGGGCAGCGGCCAGCGGTAGACGCCCGTCGAGATCGCGGGGAACGCCACGCTCTGGGCGCCCAGCTCCTCGGCGACTCGGAGGGAGTTGCGGTGGCAGTCGGCCAGCAGGGACGAGCGGTCCTCCTCCGCGGACCAGACCGGGCCGACCGTGTGCACGACCCAGCGGGCCGGCAGCCGTCCCGCCGTCGTGGCCACCGCCTGTCCCGTCTTCAGGCCCTTGCCGTAGTGGCCGGCGCGCAGGTCCCGGCAGGCGGCCAGGATCTCCGGGCCGCCCTTGCGGTGGATGGCGCCGTCGACCCCGCCACCGCCGAGCAGCGACGAGTTCGCCGCGTTGACCACCACGTCCACCTCCTGGGCCGTGATGTCGCCGAGAACCAGCTCGATAACGCTCATGTCACCCATTGTGGTCTGGTCAGCGGGTTTCACCGGGCGCGCCGGGGTCAGGCCGGCATCTTCCGGGCCACGTCCGTTCGCGACCGGGCGCCCAGCTTGCGCAGGACTTTCGCCACGTGCTGCTCGACCGTCCGCGGGGAAAGGAACAGCCCGTCGGCGATCTCGCGGTTCGTGCGGCCCTCCGCGAGCATCCGGGCGACCTCGTGTTCCCGCGGCGAAAGCTCCTGTCCGTAACCCCGGCGCCCGCGCTGCGAAGGGGCCCACGCGCCGTGTTCGCGCAGGTGGTGGCGACAGCGGCCGGCGTCCCGCGTCGCGCCCAAGCTCTCGTACGCCGTGGCCGCGGCGGACAGTGACTCGACGGCCGCGCGTTGCCCCGCGGCCAGCCGCAGCATCGCGGCGCGCTCGTGCATCGACGTCGCCAGGTACGGCATCGGCAGGCGCGCGTACGCCTCGGCCGCCTCGTCGAACAGCGCGGCCGCGGCCAGGTGCTTGCCGCGCGCGCCCGTCAGCACGGCGTGGCCGGCGTGCAGCGCGGCGGCCGCGACCGGCGCGTCCCGGCCCGCGGTGCCGCGCGCGAACTCCTCGACCAGTACATCGGCGTCCGGCCAGCGGCCCGCTCGCGCGTACGCCTCCGCCGCGGCCGGCACCAGCGACGCCGCCCAGACCCAGACTCCCTTGCGCCGCGCGGCATCCGCGGCGACGTCGGCGGTCGCGCAGGCGCCTTCGACGTCGTCCGCCGCCAGCTGCACGCCGATCAGCACCGAGGCCGCCGAGAGCACCACCGGGATCGGGCCGGCGGCGGGCGAGTGCACCGACGCGGCGGCCAGGAACCGTTGTGCCGCAGCGAATTCACCCCGTACCGCGGCGAGGCCGCCGAGCACCAGCGACGTCTCCATCACGATCGGGCCCAGCTCGGGGTAGCCGGCGCGCACGTCCTCCGCTGTCTCGGCCAGGCCGTCCCACGAACCGCGGAACCACGCGAGCCGCGCCTGCGTGCCGCGGATCAGGCCCATCGTGTACAGCGCGCCTGTCTCCGTCGCGCGGCGCGCGCCCTCCGTGACCAGGCGATCCGCGCGGTCGAGGCGCCCGGACCACGACTGCGCGTCCGCCAGGTTGCACCAGAGCCTCGCCAGCTGGACCCGCTCCGCGACACTCGCCGCGGTCTCCGGCAGCGCCTCGAACTCCGCCCACGCCGAGCCGTCGCCGATGTGCGACGCGTTGGTGATGCGGTCCACCGTGAGCGCCAGCCGCAGCTCCGGGTCGGTCAGCTTCGCGTGCACGTCCCGAGCGCGGCGCATCCAGCTCTCGTGCCAGGACAACGGTGTCAGCCCGTCGATCGGCTGCGCCAGCAGGTTGATCCCGCGCGCGGCCGGCTCCGGCGCGTCCACCAGTTCGCCGACGGCCTTCTCCACCTCGACCCGCCCGCGTTCGAGCCGGCCGATCGTGCGGACCAGCAGCATGCCGAGGGAGAGGCGGATCGTCCCGCGGACCGTCTGCGGCAGCGGCCGGTCTTCGAGCACGCGCTCCAGCGTCTCGATCACGTCGGGCCGGAAGCCGCGCAACGCGACCTGGCTCAGCTTCGTCGCCAGCCGACCGACGTCGTCGGCGTCCGCCGCCGCGAGCACCGACTGCAGCAGGTTGATCGCGCGGGAGGTCTCACCGAGGACGATCGCCTCGTCGGCCGCCGCTTCCGCGTAGTGGCGCCATTTCTCCATCCGTCCGGCCGCCCGCGCGTGATGGGCCAGCAGGGGGAGCGGCGGGTCCGGCGCGTCGGCCAGGACGCGAATCGCCTCGGCGTGCAGCAGCGTCCGCTCGGGCCCGCTCACGGTGTCGTACACGGCCTTGCGTGCGAGCGGATGCCGGAAGCCGTAACGGTTTTCGCCCACCTCGGCCAGCAGTCCACCGGCCAGCGCGGCGAGCAGCGCCGTCCGCAGCGACTCCTCGCCCAGCCCCGCGACGTCGCCGAGCATCGTGGGCTCCGCGGCGAAGTCCAGCACCGCCGCGGCCCGCGTGAGCTGCGCCGCCTGCTCGGGCAGCGCGTTCAGCCGCTCGGTGACGGACTCGCGCAGCGGCGCCGGGACCTCGAGGCTTTCGAGGAGCCGGTCCGACAGCACCTCGCCCGCGTCCCGCAGCGCGCGCAGCGTTTCCTCGGCCACAAAAGGAATCCCGGCCGTGCACTCATGCAGCTTCACGGCGAACTCGTCCGTGACGCGGGGCAGTTCGAGGAGGCCGGCGGCCATCGTGCGCACCGCCGTCACGTCGAGCGGCCCGAGCGCGACGCGTGCCGTGTGGACGGTCGGCGCCGTGCGCACCAGCGGCCCCGGCCACCCCGTGCGGTAGCCCACCACCACGGCGAGCTCCGGCGGCAGGTCCGCGGCCAGGAACCGGATCAGGTCGAGGGTGTCGTCGTCGGCCCACTGCAGGTCGTCGACCAGCAGCAACGTCGGCCCACAGGCGACGAGCAACTCCCGGAACGCGCGGAACACCCGATGCCGCCGCACCCCTGGCTCCACCGGCGACTCGGGTGTCGGCGGCAGACGGTCGGCCAGCTCCGGCAGCAACGGGCGGAGCACTCCGGCGACCGGGCTGAGCGGGCCGAGGGGGTGGCCGGTTGTGATGGTGGGCGGGATTTGCCGGTCGTGCGGGTCTGACGAGCTGGGCGGACCGGGCGGGTTGGGCGGGTTGGGCGACTCAGGCACGCTGCGCAGGTCGGCCACGCCACCGCCACCCGAGCCGGCTGTGTCGAACCGTTCACCCACGGAGCGCAGGGCTTCCAGCACCGGTCCGTACGGGAAGGGCTCGCGAAGCTGCTGGCACCGGCCGGTCAGCACGCGGCCGTCCGCGAATTCGGGCCGTCGCGCGAGTTCGGCCAGCAGCCGGCTACGGCCCATGCCCGGCTCGCCCTCGATCAGCACCGCGGCGGGCCGGTGGCCGAGCACCTCGACCACGGCGGCGAGTTCCCGTTCCCGGCCAGCGAACGCGGTGGGCCCGGTACGCACCGAAACCGACGTCGGGCGTGAGACGGCTTGCCACATCACGACCTCCTCGGCCGGTGTCCGTTTCGTCGGAAGTTCGTCGGGAGCGTAAGCAGCGCGTCCGGGGCCGTAAACCGGCCGTCGAACTGCGGGTGCGCACGCCGCTCACACATCTGCGTACGCACGGTCACCGGTTGGCAGGCGAATGTTCGGCCGGAAATAACCATGAGTGCGAAACTTCGGCCGTTCGCCCGGTTCTGGGCTGGTTACCACTTTCCAGTCCTGCTCGCGGCTACCGAAAGTAGTTGCCGGAATCCCTACTTAAGGACGGTCCCCGACCCCGGTTAGGACGTCCGGAGCAGGGGATTGGCCCAGCGGGAATGCGTATACCTATCCGCACTGCACCCCTATTGCAGCGGCTTGGGGCACGAAGCAGGCTCTCACCCCGGGGGGAGCGCCGCGTGGCCGATCAGGTGCCGCGCGTAATCACGAGGAGACCCATGAAGATCATCAGATTCCTCGGTATCGCCGCAGCCGCCGCCGCGACGGCGGGAACGCTGGCCGGGGTCACCACCCCGGCGGCGGGTGCCACCACGTTGTTGAACCCCGACATGGTGCCGGCGATGCAGCGCGACCTGGGGCTGACCCACGATCAGGCGATCGCGCGGCTGGCGAGCGAGGACGCCGCGTCGAAGGTCGGCCAGTCGCTGGAAGCCGCGCTCGGCGACAGCTTCGGCGGGCTGACCTACGACGCCGCGACGGGCAAGGCCCGGGTGGCCGTCACCAGCCCGGCGCTGGTGGAGCGGGTCCGCGCGGCCGGCGCGGAGGCCCAGGTGGTTCGGTACAGCGTCCGCCAGCTCGACTCCGCCGTCACCAAGCTGAACGCCGGCGAGCAGACCGCGGCGAAGGCGGTCACGAGCTGGGGTGTCGACCCGGCGAGCAACCGCGTCACGGTGACTGTCCTCAATGGACAGCGAGCCGCGGCGGAGTCCTTTGTGAACTCCTCCGGTGTGGACGCTTCCTCGGTGCAGTTCGTCGAGGCCGCGCAGGCGCCGAAACTGCACTACAACGTGCTCGGTGGTGATGCCTACTACATCGGCGGCTCGTCCCGTTGCTCCGTGGGCTTCTCGGTGAGCGGCGGTTTCCTGACCGCCGGCCACTGCGCCGCGCTCACCGGCGGCGGCGCGCTGACCGGGTACAACCGCGTGTCGATGGGCTCGTTCTCCAGCTACCGGTTCCCGGGCAGCGACTACGCGTTCGCGCGGGTCAACAGCAACTGGACGCCGGTCGGCCAGATCAACAACGGCACCCGCGTGTCCGGCTCGACGGCCGCCGCGGTGGGCGCCTCGGTCTGCAAGTCCGGCTCCACCACGGGCTGGACCTGCGGCACCATCCGCGCGAAGAACCAGACCGTGCGCTACGCCGAGGGCACCGTCACGGGCATGGTCCTGACGAACGCGCACTCGGACTCCGGCGGCTCGTTCATCAGCGGCAACCAGGCGCAGGGCCTGCTTTCCGGCGGTGACACCGTGAACACCTACTACTTCCCGGTGACCACCGCGCTGTCCGCGACCGGCACCACGCTGGTCCGCGGCTGAACCTCGCCGGTGAAACGGAGAAGGGCGGGTTGAGTGCCTCCAGAGCACTCAATCCGCCCTTCTCCCACTGTGCCGCGGGATCGGCAGGTCTCACACGTTGCTGATCTCTTCGATCAGCGCGTCGACGTCGAAGCTCTCGCTCTCGACGCCGAGCGGGACGAGTTCGTAGGAGGAGTCGAGGAACGTCTGAACGTCCTCGCGCTCGAGCTCGAACGACGCGTACCCGTCGGGCGACTCGATCTCGAGGGTCAGCATCGCCTCGTCCTCGGACAGGTCCGGGCGGACGCGGACGTCGCCGAGGCCGGAGGGCTCGTTGAGCCCGGTCACGAGAAGGTCACGTGCGAACGTCCACTCGATCCACCGGCCGCGCTCGGTCCGGAAGGCCACGGTGACCGCGAAGGGCTCGGCGGCGTGGTAGGACAGGCGGGACAGCACCGGCGTGGTGCTCTCGTTCAGCAACACGAACTGGGTCTGGTGTACGGCGTCGGTGTGCACGGCTGCTCCTGGTGTGTTCCTCCGGTGGTTCGCGTCTTGCGAACTGTCGGCAAGGAGATGATCAACCGAGGGCGTCGTGACGCCGGAACCCCGACGTTCACGCGATCGGCTGCATCCGTCCTCTTAGGCGTAACACGGGACACACACCCCTTGCGTTCACCTTGCAACCTTGGGTCACGTTTTTTGGCCCGCAAGGGCAACTGCGGAGGGACTTTTGCGCAACTGCCGCGATCGCTGGTGCTTGGTGGCGGCCCCTCGGCGCTCGACGACCCGAACAACGCCTCGACGAGGCCGAAGCCACACACATCGTGAGAATCAGCGCCGTCGCGACGGCCGGCGGCTGGAGTAGGCCGGGGCGGCATGCGCAGTCCACCGTCCACCGTCCACCGTCCACCGCCCACCGCCCACCGCCCACCGCCCGCCCCCGTCGCCCGCTGCTCGCCCCCCGCCTGCATGACGCCGCCCGCTGCTTGCCACAGCTGCTGCCGCACGATGCCTCGCCGCCACCGCCGCGTGACGCCGCCCGCTGCTTGCTTGCCGCTGCCGCATGACGTCGCCCGCCGCCACCACCGCTCGCCCGCCGCCGACCGAGCCGCCACACGACTACGCCGCCGACCAGTCCACCGCCCGACTCCCGCCCGAAGATCACCACCGGCACCCCGATCGGCCAAGATCACAAACGTGCCCGTACCGCTGACCGTGAAACGCCATGCGGGCCCGCCAACGCGACGCGCGCCCGGTTAGCAAAAACCGGTCCGTCCGTCCCAGATGGACCGTCCGAAGTAGACCGTCCCCGCTCGACCCTCGCGACCGCCCCAGACCGAGCATTCCTGCAAGCCCCATGCGAAGCCGTTTTCGAAGCTCCCCGCCAGACATGCCCCCGCCACTCCCTTGGGGGGCGTCCCCGCTCCAGTCTACCGGTGGGGGCCGACAGAACGGGCCGCGCGAGATGGTTATCCACAGGGGGCGACGGTTGTGGATGAATGACCGGCAGACGATCTCTGGGTGGTGGTGAGGGCGGCAGCTGTCACGTCATCGGCGGCGTGGCCACGCAACCGGCACGTCACCAGCAGATGGTCACGTCGCTGGAGAGTAGGGGTGGGCAGCCGGGGTCGCGGCGCTGGAAGGCGAGGGCGCCGTGGCGGCAGGCGGGATCATGTCGCTGGAAGGCAGGGGCGTCGTGGTGGCAGCCGGTTGCGGTGCCGGAGGGTGGTGGCGCCGGGTGGCCGGGTTACGTCGCTGGAGGGCAGAGGCGAGTGCAGCAACCGGTCACGTAGGCCCGGTCACGTAAGCCGGTCACGACAGCCGCTCACAACAACCGGTCACGTAAGCCGGTCAAGTGAGCGGCAGTGTCAGCCCGACCTTCACCCGGTCCATGGCCACGCTCGTGGTGAAGTGCCGGACGTTCGGGTTGTCGAAGAACATCCGGCGGGTGAAGGCTTCGAAGGCGGTCATGTCGGGGCAGGTCACCACTAGGACGAAGTCGGCCTGGCCGGTGACGTAGTAGCACTGCTGCACGTAGTCGTCGGCCTGGACCTGGCGGCGGAAGACGTCCAGCACGGTGAGGTTCTCGCGCTCCATCTCCACCATGACCAGGAACGTCATGGACAGGCCGAGTGCCCGCGGGGACAGCACGGCGACCTCCTTCTCGATCACCCCCGACTCGCGCAGCCGCTTGATGCGGCGCTGGACGGCAGCGGCGGAGAGGCCGACCTTCGCGCCGATGACCTCGGCGATCGTGCGCGAGTCGGCCTGCAGGCAGGCGAGGATGGCGAGGTCCAGCCGGTCGAGGTCGGGAGTGAGCACGCCTCAGGCTAACCGGGGACACCGACAGGATGCCTCGTCTTTACCGACGCTCACCCGTCGGCCTGGGGCCACTGTGGCCAATACCTCCTAATGAGCGAACCTGGAAGAGGTTTTCCAGTGACCTGGAACACAACTGACCGGTCTACCCAGGGGTAGCCCATACAAGTGGACGCAAGCCGCCGGCAACCGCCAACCGTCGGCTGGGAGGGTTGGTCGTGAGTGTGCAAGGGTTTCCGTCCGGTCGTGCCGCCGTGCTGACGGGACTGGGCGCGGCCTTGCCCGATCGAGTGGTGGACAACCACGAGCTCGCCGGCCGGCTGGACACCTCCGACGAGTGGATCCGCACCCGCACCGGCATCCGCGAGCGCCGGGTCGCCGCGCCGGGCGAGTCCACTGTGGATCTGGCCGTCGCCGCGGGACGTCAGGCGCTGGACGGGACGGGCGCCGGGGCCGACGCCGTGGTGCTCGCGACCTCGACCGCCGACCAGCTCTGCCCCGCGAGCGCGCCGCAGGTCGCCGCGCGGCTCGGGCTCGGCACCGCCGCGGCGTTCGACGTGAACGCCGTGTGCAGCGGCTTCATCTACGCCCTCGCCACCGCGCAGGGCCTCATCGCGGGCGGCATCGCGAAGCGGGTGCTCGTGATCGGCGCCGACGTCTTCACCTCGCTGCTCGACCCCGAGGACCGCACCACCGTGCCGATCTTCGGCGACGGCGCGGGCGCGGTCGTGCTGCGCGGCGGCGACGCCGACGAGCCCGGCGCGCTCGGCCCGTTCGACCTGCACAGCGAGGGCGAGCTGGCCGACCTGCTGTGGGTCGAGGCCGGCGGCTCGCGCCACCGGTTCTCCGACGACCCGCGCGACCACTACCTCCGCATGCAGGGCACGGCCGTCTTCCGGCACGCCTGCGCGCGCATGGCCGAGTCCTCCCGCGCGGTGCTGGAGAAGGCCGGCTGGATGGTCGGCGACGTCGACCGGTTCGTCGGGCACCAGGCCAACATCCGCATCCTCCAGGCCGCCGCCAAGCACCTCGGCCTGCCCGCCGACGCGGTCGTCGCGAACATCGACCGCGTCGGCAACACCAGCGCCGCGTCGATCCCGCTGGCCCTCGCGGACGCCGCCGCCGACGGCACGATCGTGCCCGGCCACCGGGTCCTCCTGACGGCCTTCGGCGCCGGCCTCACCTGGGGCTCGACCCTGCTGACCTGGCCCGACGTCCTCTAACCCGGCCCGTGAACCCGGCCCGCGTCAGGCGGTGGGCAGGGTGTCGTCCAGCCAGTCGAACATCGTCTGGTGGGCGCGGGACATCGCGCCCATGTGGCAGTGCTCGCCGGCGCCCTCGGCCTCGGTCAGGGTGACCAGCGTGGTGGGCGCGTTGACCAGCGCCTGCTCGACCTTCTGCGGCTGGCCCGCGAAGAACTGGTCGTTTTCCGCGTCCATGATCAGCGTCGGCGCGGTGATGCGGTCCGCGATCCCGGTGAGGGTGTAGTCGCGGCTGCGGCGGACCAGCGCGGCGGCGGAGTCCACGCCCATCGTCCACTTGCCGTTGTTCAGTGCCCAGCGGACCTGCGTGTTCGCGCTCGCGATCAGGCCCAGCACGGGGTTCGCCACGTCGTCACGCTGCTCGTCGATCCAGCCGGTCAACGCGGGCGGCAGGCTGCGGTAGAAGGCCGCGTGGAGGTCGTGCACGCCGTCGTCGAGGATCAGCGCCGCGATCCGGTGCTCGAACGCCGCCGCGCGGGCCACGAGGTAGCCGCCCATGCTGTAGCCGAACACGGCGATCCGGTCGTCGTCGATCTCCGGACGGCTCACCGCGTAGTCGAGCACCGGCGTGGTGACGGCCTCCCAGTCCGGCCGGAAGACGAGCTGCTGCCGACGCAGCGCCGCGCCCTGGCCGGGGCCGTCGAAGGCCAGCACGTTGTAGCCGCGACGCAGGGCCCCCGCGGCCAGGGCGAAGTAGGCCTCTTCGAGCGTGGAGTCGAACCCGCTGGTGTAGACCACCGTGGGCCGGGGCGCGCCGGAGTCGTCGACCCGGAAGAGGTAACCGGGCAGCGTGGTGTCCTCGTAGGGGATCTCCACCGCCTCGACCGGGCTGTCGAACAGCGCCGCTGCCTGCGCGAAGGTGTCGTGGGACCGGGTGGAGAGCTCGGTGACCTCCGGGTCCGTCGCCGGGTGCTCGCGCAGGAAGAACTCGGCCGTCCGGTAGTAGTTCGACGCGCGCAGCAGCGCCTCGCGCGCGCTCACCTCGTGCCCGGCGGCCAGCGCCGTCCGGCCGAGGTCCTCGACCCGCTCGGCCGTCGCCTTCCACGCGGCGTGCCAGGCGGCCTCGTCGCCGTCGCCGATCTTGGCCGCGGTGACCAGCACTTCGCCCAGTTCAGCACCGTCGTACGCGGCGAAGCCGGCGGCACGCAGCGCCTCGAACGAGAACGACTCGTCGTCGAACAAGAACTTCACGATGACCTCCGATTGACCGATACGGACCCGTTCCGTCTCGCTCAATCATTCGAGCACAGGTTTCACCGAGACGCAAGCGTTCCGTTCGAGTGTTAGAGTCCCGGCATGGCTGCTGAAACCGCGTCCACCCGCCGCGCGCCGGGAGGTTCGGAGTTGCGCGACGACGTGACCGAGGCCCTGGCCGCCGCGTTCTTCGAGGAACTCTCCGCCGTCGGCTACGGCCGGCTGTCGCTGGAGGCCGTGGCCAAGCGGGCCGGCGCGGGCAAGGCGGCGATCTACCGGCGCTGGCCGTCCAAACGGGACATGACGGTGGCACTCCTGTCCCGGGTCGCGATCGCGGCGATCGCCCCCGCGGACACCGGGACGCTGCGCGGCGACCTGGAGCACTACCTCCACGACGCCGTCCGCGCGCTGACCCACCCGCTGGCCTCGCGGATCATTCCCGACCTGATGGCCGAGGCGACCCGTGACCCGGAGCTCGCGGAAGAGCTGATGGACAGCCTCCGCGGGCCCCGGCGCGAGAACGCCGCGAAGATCCTGCGTGCCGCGATCGACCGCGGCGAGGTGCCCGCCGACGTGGACTTGGAGCTGAGCCTCGACTTCCTCGCCGGACCCCTCTATTGGCGGCTGGCCGTCGTGCACCTGCCAGCCGACGACGACTACGTCGACCGGCTTGTCACCCAGCTCGTCCGGTTCCTGGCGCTCCCTGGTCCGTCCACGTGACGGTGGCCTGCTCACGGCCGCGCAGCAGCAGTTCGCCGTGAGTGGACCAGTGTTCCCGCTCCCCGCCGAGGGCCGCCTTGATCGTCGCCTCGCTCGCGAGAATGCGTGACGGCGCGGATTTCGCGTGCTCAGTCAGCCGCGCGGCCTCGTTCACGGCGTCGCCGATCACCGTGTACTCCAGCCGGCTCGACGCGCCCAGCTGACCCGCGAACACCGGCCCGTACGCGACGCCGATGCCCAGGTCCAGCTCGCCGTCCGAGAGCACGGCGTCACGGATCGCGCGCGCGGCGGCGAGCGCCATGGTGGGCCCGTCGGACAGCCGCGTCGGCGCGCCGAAAACGCACAGCGCGGCGTCACCCTGGAACTTGTTGACCAGCCCGCCGCGAGCGTCCACAGCGGACACCACGCTGGCGAAGAACCGGTTCAGCTTCGCCACCAGCTCCTGCGGCGGCGTGCGCTGGGCCAGCGCGGTGGAGTCGACGACGTCGACGAACAGGGCCGCCACCTCGCGCACGTCGCCGGACAGCGACGCGCCGTACTCCAGCGCGTGCCGCGCCACGTCCGTGCCCACGTGCCGGCCGAACAGGTCCCGCATCCGCTCCTGCTCGCGCAGGCCGGACGCCAGGTCGTTCACCGACGTCTGCAGCATGCCGATCTCGCTGGAATCGTCGACGTCCACCGTGACGTCGGTGGAGCCGCGCGCGATCCGGTCCAGCGCGATGCGCAGCCGGTGCAGCGGCGACGCGACGGCGCGGGCCAGCAGCGCCGTGCCGATCGCGCCGGTGACGAGGCCGATCACGGACAGCATGATCAGGCTCGCCGTCGGGTTCGCGCGGCCGAGGTCGGGCGGCGTCGCGACGAGCAGCACGCCGACGAGCGGGACGCCGCTGGCCAGCGCCCAGGTGACGATCAGCCTGGTCAGCACGGTCACCGGCAGTGAGCCCTGCGGCGGTGTGACGTCGAGCGCCATCGTCATCACCGGCCGCGCCACCCACTCCGCGGCGAGGTAGGTGAGGCCGACGGTGGTGAGCCCGCCGAGCCCGATCGTCAGCGCCATGCCGGACGCGTCCGCGAACGAGCCGAGCCAGCCCGCAAGCGCGCCGAGGATGACCGTTCCGATCAGCCACAATGTGCCGCTGACCACGGCCATGTCGACGGGCAGCCGCAGCGCCCGCTGGGCCTCGGCCTTCGTCGGCGGCCGGCCGATCGTGAACCAGACGACGGTGCGACGCTGCAGGTAAGCGGTCCAGACGGTGCCGGCGACGAGGCTCACGGCCACGATCCCGGCCGCGGTCAGCCCGAAGACCCAGCCGAGGTCGCCGGCGTCACCCGGCAGGCCCTGCAGGACCAGCAGCAGCGCCACCACGGCGGACCCGGCGACGCTGGACCCGAGGCCCAGCGCGGCGAAGCCCAGGCTGGTGCGCAGAACCAGCCGGAACCGACCCGCCGTCTTCCTGCGCACGCCGCCGATCGTATGGGCTCGGCGCCGCGGCGGCGAGAAAAGGCGTGGTCCGTGGCGTCACTGCTGGTTACCGCGGCGGTGTGCAGCCGCTCGACCCGGACGAAATCCGTGCCTCATTCGTCAACTGTTCCCGCGGCGAAGCCAAGTCCGTGACGGTCCCCGGTGACGTGCCCTGGGCCGACCGCGACTTCCTGGGCTGGCGTGACCCGAAGGCGCCGGCGCGCGCCTACCTGGTGCTGCCGTATGAAGGCGAGGTCGTCGGCCGCGAGGGCAACACGCTCGGCACGTACGCGTGGCGCGGGTGCTCGAATCGCGCTAGAACTCCCAGCGCGCGATGCGGCCCATCCGCCGTACGGCCGGGATCAGGCCGGTCACCCGCAGCGCCAGCTTGGACGCCGCGGGCATCCGGGCGAGGGTCTCCCCGGAAGCCCAGTCGGTAGCGTCCAAAGAGGACACCAGGCGGACGCCGTAGTGCTCCAGCTGGTGCGGGTCGTCGATGCCCCAGTGCAGCGTCGCCTTCGCGCGGCGCACCACGGGGTTCAGCTTCTGCGCCTTGATGCCCAGCGTGCTGAAGATGTCGAAGACGAGCTGCCCCTCGGGGAACTTGCCGACGATCCGCCGCACCAGCTCCGCGCCGTCGGCCGGGGTCAGGTACATCGTGAGGCCCTCGGCGACGACCAGCACGGGCCGGTCTGACGGAACCTGGTCCAGCCAGGCGAAGTCCGTCACCGAAGAGCCGATCGCGGTGCGGTTTTCGTGCGGTGGGTAGATCTCGCGGCGCAGCTCGACCACCTCGGGGTAGTCGACGTCGAACCACGAGACGGTCGGCGGCGGGTCCAGCCGGTCGGCGCGGGTGTCCATGCCGCAGCCGAGGTGCAGCACGATCGCGTCCGGGTGCGCGCTCAGGTACTCGGCGGCCAGGCCGTCGATCGCCTTCGCGCGGATCGCCACCGAGACCGAGGAATCCCGCGTGATGCCCAGCTTCGTGAAGTCGTAGTCGATCCGCCGGACCGCGTCGTCGGCCGCGGTGTCGCCGAGCAGGGGCTGGTCACGGCGGGCGTCGAGCGCGCGGCCGTACAGCGTGGCCAGCATGGTGGCCTTTTCTTCGGTGAAGTGGACTTGCGCCACGATCGCCCCCCAGGGATCACAGTTTTCAGAAACTTGTGAAAACTGTACTCTGGTCAGGAGGTGGCTGCGTAGTCGTGCGCGTAAGTTTTCGCGTCGAGCAGGTGCTTCAGCGTGATCTCGCGCGCCGCGGCCGCGTCGGAACGGCGGACGGCTTCCAGGATCGCGCGGTGCTCGTCGACGGCCTTGCGGATCTGGCCGGGCAGCCGCAGGGCCGCGCGACGCTCTTCGCCGACCAGCGCGAGCACGGAACGCAGCAGGTCGGCGACGTCGTCGTTGCCCGCGTTGCCGGCGATCACGCGGTGGAACTCGGCGTCGGTGGCGATCACGCGGAGCATGTCGCCGGCCGCGGCGGCGGCCTCCATCTCGGCCACGTTGTCGGCCAGCCGCTGCACGATCCGCGGCGAGTGGTGCAGCGCGAGCCGCTCGGCCAGCGTCGGCTCGACGGTCGCGCGCAGGTCGAACAGCTTCTCCACCAGCTGCTCGTGCTCGGAGAACCAGCTGCTCAACGGGCCGTCGGCGCTCTTCTGCTCGCGGACGTAGGTGCCGGAGCCCGCGCGGATCTGCACGTAGCCGATCGAATCCAGCACCCGCAACGCCTGCCGCAGCGAGCCGCGGCTGATGCCGAGCTGCTCGCACAGGGCGCGTTCGGCGGGCAGGCGCGAGCCGGGCGCGAGCTCACCGGTGTCGATCATCGTGCGCAGATGGTCGACGGTGGCGCTCCAGACCTGTTCGGATTCGTGGGCCACCCGCCCATCCTGTCAGGCCCGCGCGCGGTTCGCGTCGCCTTCGCGTGGCGTCGAAATTGTCGGTGGCGCGTGTCACGATGATCTCGTTCGACAAGATGGGGGAGGGACCCGTGACCGCGAAGTTCAAGGACCTGGCGATCGACGCGCTTGACCACCAGGCGCTCGCCGACTGGTGGTGCGCGGCGTTCGGTTACGTGCGCCGAGACTCGCTGACCGGCGACGAGCGGCCACCGGACTGGCCGGTGCCGATCGTCGACCCGACGGGCTCGGCGCCGCTGTTCTGGATCTGCCCGGTGCCCGAGGCGAAGACCGTCAAGAACCGCATGCACCTGGACGTCTGGGGCGACCCGGACGAGCTTGTGGCCGCCGGCGCCACCCTGATCCGCGCGAAGGGCGGTGACATCGAGTGGCACGTGCTTGCTGATCCGGAGGGGAATGAGTTCTGTGTGTTCGAGCCGCGGGAGTGAGTCCGGCGGTTGACTCTCAGCCCGGCACTGCGCGGGCTGACGCCAAGGCGAGATGCCATCTGACAACGGTGTCTCGCCTTGCGCTTATGGCAGACTTTGCAGCGTGGTGAATAGGCGGGCGTCCCGGGTGGCGATCTATCGCCGTGCGGCCCTTGCCGCGTGCTCGGCAGCGGTGGCCATTGCCTCAGCCTCGGCCGGGTTCCACGAACTGCCCAACCTCTTCCAGCTTCTGAGTACCCTGCTCGCCGCATGTCTCGCGGCGCTCCTCGCCTGGGAGCCTGATTTTAAAAAAAATCTCATGAGTTGACAATTTCAGTGGGACAGTCGGAAGTTCTTGACGTAACTGGAATTTCATGCTAATGCAGGATAATGCTGGCGAACGTCGGCGGGGCGCGACCTGTTCGTGGAACGGTGTCGCTCCTCGGCACTTGCGAGGGGAACGAGTTCTGCGTGTTCCAACCGTGGTGATCTGAATAGGACTTAGGGATGCGGTCCTATTGTGACGATGGTGATCTGTTCGTTTCCGGGCCCGTATATCCACCACACGCGCCATGCCGACGGAGTCTTGTTCTCGATGTAGGACTCCCACAAAGTGGCACCGCTTGGCCCAGGGATTGACTGGTAGTCATGAGAGTGCAGCCCCGGGTGCCGCGGACCTGCCTGCTCCAACAGGCGTAGCGCTTTGCGGACCTTCTTCAGCTTGGCGCGGTATTGCTGCTGGGCTTTGAGGCCTTCAAGGACCTTCTCGGCTTCCCTGGTGTAGAGCAGTTGGAATGGCGGAGCGCTCACTCTTCGTCGTCATCCTCGTCGTCATCCGCGGTCACCCAGTTCAAGGAACGCGTGTTTCCTTCGGCGGCGTCAGCGAGCCCACGAAAGAGCGATGCACGCAGTTCGTCGTTCTCCCACACGAGTAGCTCACGCTTGGGGATGCTGGCCAATGGAGTGAGCAGGATGGCGCCCTCGCTGTTCATCGACACAGCGTAACGATCATTCTTGTGTGCTCCGGCCTTGCCAACCGGGACCCGGGCGCGGTCGTCGGCGGTTACCTCGGCGACCGGTCGGAAGTCCTCCAAGGCCGTCATCGCGTCCTCCCTGCTTGCCGACTGTATGACTAGATCATATGACAGAGTGGGTAAATGGGCAATGCCCACTCTATCGCTCGGCCAAGTCGAGTATCAACGGTGCCCCACCTCGGTGCTTGCCGAGGGGCACGAGTTCGGCCGTGTTCGGATCGCGGCGGTGCGTGACTTCGGCGGTGTTCGTCCAGACACATCTGCGTCGCGGGGGCGGCTCGGGATGCCTATCGTCCCGGTGTGAGCGCTTTATGACGTGGTGGCACGCGGTGATCATCTTCGTCGCGGGGGTCTGGGCGGGCACCATCAACGCGGTGGTGGGGTCCGGCACGCTGGTGACGTTCCCGGTGCTCGTCGCGCTTGGGTACTCGCCGCTGACGGCGACCACGTCGAACGCCGTCGGCTTGGCTCCCGGCACGATCAGCGGCGCGTACGGCTACCGCCACGAGCTTGCGGGTTACTGGCCGCAGGTGATCCGTTTCGCGGTGGCGTCGTTCTTCGGCGCGATCGGCGGCACGGTGCTTCTGCTGACTCTGCCGAAGGACGCGTTCGAGACGATCGTGCCGGTGCTCGTCGGGCTGGCTGTCGTGTTGGTGATCGTGCAGCCGTGGGTGTCGAAATGGGTCCAGAAACGTCGGGCGGCCGGTGCCGGGGCAGGAGGCGTTGCTGGAACCGCTGGTGCTGACGCTGGTTCCGGCGATGCCGGCGCCGAAAGCGTGGCTGGCGGCGATGCTGAAGGCGCAGCCACGACCGGTGGCTCGGCGGGCCTCGGTGGACACCTGGCCGCTGCCCGCGATGGCGGCGCGGCCGATGCGAGCGGCCGCTCGGTCGCGGCGTCGGCTGGGAGTGGCGCGGCAGCAGGGAGCGGGGCGGCGGGGGTCACCGTGGCGGTGAGCGGCGCCGCGCGTCGGGGTGGGCCGTTGCTGATGGGGCTGCTGTTCCTGATCGGCATCTACGGCGGCTACTTCACCGCTGCGCAGGGCGTGATGATGATGGCCGTGATGGGAATGCTGCTGGCGGAGCCGATGCAGCGCCTCAACGGAGTCAAGAACTCGCTCTCGGCCGTCATCAACGTCGTCGCCGGGCTGATCTACGCGATCGTCGCCCCGGTGAGCTGGCCGGTGATCGGGCTGCTCGCCGTCGGGTCGACCATCGGTGGTCAGCTGGGTGCGAAGATCGGCCGCCGGCTCTCGCCGACGGTGTTGCGTGGGGTGATCGTGGTGATCGGGGTCGCCGCTGTGGTGCAGCTTCTGCTCAAGTAGCCGGTACCGGACGTGCTACGGCCGGCCAGTGCGGCCCGCAAGCGCCTGATCCCGTTGCCGGACAACGGGATCAGACACTCGTGGCGGACTGTGTGCCCGACGGTAGGCAGTGAGCGACTCCAGGACGTGGTCGGCAACGCCGGTTCACCACAGCAGCGGCCCGCCGCTGTGGTGCCGTCACCGCAGTGATGAGCCGCCGCTGTGGTGCCGCCACCACAGCGATGCGCCACTACAGCGATGCGCCACCACGGCGATGCGCCGCCGCCGCTGTGGCGCCGCTGTCACCAGGAGTCGAGCCGGGGTGCTTCCTTCGCCCCCTGTTCGCGTCCGACCTGGAACGCCTCGGGAATCAGGCCCATGTCCATCAGCCGCGTGCCGTGGCCGCTCAGTGCGAGGAATTCCGGACCGGGTTCGATGACTGCGAGCGACCCGCCGGCCGCCCTGATGGCGTCGAGTTCCGCGGCCTGGTCCTCATAGGGGGCGGCCAGCGCCGGGTCGAGGCCCTCGGGCGGCGTGAGAGCGGTGCACGACACCACGATCACCGACCGGGCGCCGGCGACCAGGTCCGCGTTGAGCGAGCTGCGTGCGCCGCCGTCCATGTACCGGTCCCCGTGCATCGTCACCGGTGGGGTGAAGCCGGGCACGGACGAACTCGACGCGACCGCCTTGGCCAGATCGACCCCGGAATCCGCTGACCACACCACCAACCGACCCGTGGTGGCGCTGACCGCGGTCGCGCGGAAGGCCGGCGGCCACACCTGCCCGGCCAACGACGCGTACCCGGGCCCGGCCAGGAATTCCTCCTCGGTCATGGTCTTCGCGGCCAGCGCCGTGGCGCCGATGGCCGCGCGCGCCTGATCCGGATCGGCTGCGCGAGCCGCGCCGGCGAAGATCGAGAGCAGATCGCCGATGCCGCCGGTGGCGGCGGACTCGTAGGGGCTCGGCTCGGATCGCCGGTTCAGCTCGGTCGACAGGCCGGCGGCCACGTCCACGCCGAGAGCGAATTGCGCGCCGGCGATGGCGCCCGCCGAGGTGCCGACAATGCGTTCGGCTCGGCGGAGGTCCCGGCCGGCGTCGACCAGGCCGGACAGCAGACCGGCGGTCCAGGCGTAACCGACCGGGCCGCCGCCGCCGAGGACCAGCGCTCGCTCGACGCCTGCCGCGTCGTTCGCTTCATGTGAGTGCGTTGTCATGCGAGTTCCTTCGGCGTAGTGGTTTTGCACGAGGTCGGGGCGAGGTGACCGTCATGACAGCTTGTGTCATGGATACTACCCCCGCATAACACAAGCTGTCATCACCTAGAATCAGCCGGGCACGAGCGGACAGAGGGGAGGGAGGAGCCGGGTCCCGCGGGACGCCGGGTCCGGACTGACATGGGGCGATGGGCGCCGGACGCACGTGGTCGCCTGGAACAGGCGGCGCTGGAGCTGTACGCCGAGCGCGGGTTCGACCAGACCACGGTGGCCGAGATCGCCGACCGGGCCGGCCTCAAACAGCGCTCGTTCTTCCGCTACTTCGCCGACAAACGCGACGTGCTGTTCTGGAGCCAGACCGCGCTCCGCGAGCTCTGTGTGGCCGCGATCATGGACGCACCCGAGATCGTGAGCCCGATCGACGGGGTGGCTCTGGCGCTCGACCATGCCGCCGTTGTCATCGAGGAACGCAGCGAACTGGTCCGCAAGCGGAAGATCGTGATCGCGGCGAACCCGGAACTGCGCGAGCGTGAACTGCTCAAACTGGTCAACCTGGCGGACGCGGTGGCCGAGGCGCTCGGGCGGCGCGGCGTTGATGCAGTGCTGGCGAACGTCGCCGCGGAAGCCGGGGTCACGGTCTTCCGGATCGCCTACGCCCGCTGGGCCGACCAACCCGGCGAGGTGGACCTGCGTCAGCTCCTTGTGGACGTCATGAGCCAACTGCACGCGGTGACCGCGCGCGGCTCAAACCGCACCTGAAACGGAAGGCGGGAGCGGCGGGCGGGGCTGTCGTGTCCAGGCCAGCCCCGCCCGATCCGCCGTGAAAACCCCTGTCAGGAAAGGAATTCGCGGGCCGCGGCCAGGAACAGGTCGTTCTCTTCCGGAGTGCCGATCGTGACGCGGGCGCCGTCGCCGGGGAAGGGGCGGACGATCAGTTTGCGGTCGAGCATGTGCTCGGAGAAGGCGACCGTCCGCTCGGCGAGCGGGAACCAGACGAAGTTGGCCTGCGTGGGCGGGATGTCGTAACCCATGTCCAGCAACGAATTCCGCACGCGCTCGCGCTCGGTGATGATTTCCTGGCAGCGCTCGAGCAGCTCGCCGGCGGCGTCGAGGGACGCCATGGCCGCCACCTGCGCGATGGAGTTCACCGAGAAGGCGACGTAGACCTGTCGCAGCGCTTCGGCGATCGGGACGGACGCCACGGCGTAACCGACGCGGAGGCCGGCGAGGCCGTACGCCTTCGAGAAGGTCCGCAGCACGGCCACGTTGTTGTGCGTGCGCGTGAACTCGATGCCGTCCGGCACCTCGGAGTCGGTGACGAACTCCTTGTACGCCTCGTCCAGCACCACGAGCACGTGCGCCGGGACGGCGTCGAGGAAGCGCTCGATCTCGTCGCGGTGCAGCACGGTGCCGGTCGGATTGTTGGGGTTGCAGACGAAGATCAGCTTCGTCCGGTCGGTGATGGCCGCCAGCATGGCGTCGAGGTCGAGGCCGTATCCGTCGGTCAGTGGGATTTTCACCCCGACGGCGTGCGCCACCTGCGTGACGATCGGGTACGCCTCGAAGGAGCGCCACGCGAACATCGCCTCGTCGCCGGGCCCGCACACGGCCTGGATCAGCTGCTGGCACAGGGAAACCGAGCCGCAGCCGACGGCGAGCCGGTCGATCGGCACGTCCAGCTCCGTCGCGAGCCGCTCGCGCAGGGCCTGCGAACCGCTGTCCGGGTAACGGTTGACGTCGCCCATCGCCGCGGTGATCGCGGCCCGCACGCTGGGCAGCGGGCCACCGGGGACCTCGTTGCTCGCCAGCTTGATCGCGCCGTGGATCGTCCGGCCAGGGACGTACTTCGGCAACGATTCGAGATCCGGGCGGGGGGCGAGGGACGGCATCGTCGGTTCTCCTCGGTTCTGGCGGACAACTTCGCCACCGTATCTCGCCGCGGCCGATCCAGAAAGGTTTCCAATGTTCACCTGGAGGTGATTGAGTGAGGTGATGACGTCGACGAGCACCGTGGATTACCAGCGTACCGACGGCCGCACGCTGCGCTTGACTTTCGCGGAGCCCGAGCGCGCCTTGCGTGGCGGCCTCGTTGTCCTGCACGAAGGCAACGGCGTCACCGACGGCGTGGTGCTGCTCGTCGCGAGCCTCGCCGGCGAAGGCTGGCTCACCGTCACGCCGCACATCGACGGCGGCGAAGAGCTGACACAGCAGGATCTCCTCGACGCGACGGACATCACACTCGAATGGCTGCTCGAACGCGGCGTCGAAGCGGATCTTCGCGGCGTCGTCGGGTTCGATCTCGGCGGGACGGCGGCGTTGCTCGTCGCTTCGCACCGGCGGCTGGGGGCGGCGGTGAGCGTCGGCGGTCAGCGCGTCACGGAACTGCCGCGGCTGCTGGAGATCGCCGGTCGCGTCACGAGTCCGTGGCTCGGCATGTACGGCGACGCCGGTGACGACGCGGGCGGCGCCGAGGTCGAGCAGCTGCGCGATGCCGCGGCATCGGCGAAGGTGGCCACCAACGTCGTCCGCTACGCGGGCGCCAACCACCGCTTCGACGCCGACCCCGGCGCGGCGGAAGAGGCCTGGCAGCGCACCCTCGACTGGTTCGACGCCCACCTGCGCTGAGGCCCGTAACCCCTCGTGAATGCTCGCCGGTTTCGACCGGTGAGCACCCTGTTGCGCCCTTCTCCACGACAAGTACCTGATCGGATCGCCGTGGCGGCTCAGGTTCCCCGTACGTTGAAGGATAAGAAAGTGTGAGGTACCGGTGAAGAAGATACTCTCCGGGGAGTGACGAAGACGGGGGAAGCATGGTTCGGCCGTACGTGTTGCAAGCGTGGTGACGGGGACACGCGCGCAGCACACCTGGCAGGTGGCGGGTGTCACGTCCGTCGTCGCGATCACGTGGGTGACCAGGCTGACCGGCCTGCTGACCATCCTCTCCGTGGTGGTGCCCTCCGGCCGTAGCCTGCGCGGGCACCTGGCGGAATGGCTGGAGCTGCCGCAGGAGGCGACGGTGGCGGCGGCGACGGTCTCGATCGTCACCGGGGTGCTGCTGATCCTGCTGGCCGCGGGGCTGCGTCGGCGCAAGCGCCGGGCGTGGCAGCTGGCCGTGGGCTTCGCGGTGCTGCTGACCCTTTCGCACCTGGGGCTCAAGCACGTTTTCGGCGCCGGTGTGGTGTCGGTGGTCCTGCTCGTCGGCCTGATCGCCACGCGCCGCTACTTCGTCGCGGAGCCGGACCCGACCACGGGCCGCTGGCGCGCCGCGCGGGTGTTCGTGCAGCTGCTGCTGGCGGGGTTTGTGATCAACGTCCTGCTGCTCTCGGTGGCGTCGGGGAAGATGCTCGACCCGCTGGGTTTCCCGGACCGGCTCGCGCAGTCGGGGCTGGCGCTGGTGGGCGTGAGCGGGCCCGCGGTGTTCCACGGGCTGTGGCTGGAGGACCTCTCGGCGGCCATCGGGCTGCTGTTCAGCATCGCGGCGGTGCTGGTTTCCGCGTACTTCCTGCTGCGCTCCGCGGAGCCGGCGCCACGCCTTTCGGACGGCGAGCTGGCGCGGCTGCAGGCGTTGCTGCAGGAGCACGGCGAGCGCGATTCGCTGGGCTACTTCGCGTTGCGGCGGGACAAGTTCGCGGTGTTCTCGAAGTCGGGCAAGGCGGCCGTGACCTACCGCGTGATCGCGGGCGTCGCCCTGACCTCGGCCGATCCGCTGGGCGACCACGAGGCCTGGCCGGGCGCGATCGAGGAGTACCTGGAGATCTGCAAGCGCAACGCCTGGGTGCCGGCCGCGATGGGCGCGTCCGAGCTGGGCGCGACCGTGTGGGCGCGCTTCGGCCTGGAGGTACTGGAGATCGGCGACGAGGCCGTTGTCGACGCCGGGGACTTCACCATGGACGGCCGGATCATGCGCGGCGTCCGGCAGGCGGCGTCGCGGACCAAGCGCGCCGGTTACAAGGTGCTGGTGCGCCGGAGCGAGGACCTGCGCCAGGGCGAGCTGGACGAGCTGGTGGTGCTGGCCGCGAACTGGCGCGGCACGGAGACCGAGCGCGGGTTCTCGATGGCGCTGGGCCGCATGGGCGACCCCGGCTCGGTGATCGTGACGGCCGAGCAGGGCGGGCGCGTGCGCGGGGTGCTGCAGTTCGTGCCGTGGGGTGCCCACGGCCTCTCGCTGGACGTCATGCGCCGCGACCGGACCGCCGACAACGGCGTGAACGAGCTGATGATCTCCGAGCTGCTGCTCTACTCGCGGGAGCACGGCATCACGCAGGTGTCACTGAACTTCGCCGCCTTCCGCTCCCTGATGGAGCAGGGCCAGCGCATCGGCGCGGGCCCGGTCGCGCGCGTCTCGGCGAAGGTCCTGCACTTCTTCTCACGCTGGATCCAGATCGAGAGCCTGTACCGGTTCAACGCCAAGTTCCAGCCGCGCTGGGTGCCGCGCTACCTCGTCTACCCGAGCGTCCGGGAACTCCCGCGCGTCGGCATCGCCACCTTCGAGGCCGAGGGCCTCGGCGGCCGTTCCCCCTGGCTGCGACGGTTGCTGCAGCGGTGATCCCTGGTTGCGGGGGGTGCCTTCGCGGGGGTTACGGGGGGTGTGTAACCTATCTGGGCAGTGGTCGTTTCGGCCCAGGAGGCTTCGCCTAGTCTGGTCTATGGCGCCGCACTGCTAATGCGGTTGGGGGTAACCCCCCCTCCCGGGTTCAAATCCCGGAGCCTCCGCTGGTGCCTGTTCCGGCAGGTGCTAGGTTAACAACTGAACACGCGCCCGTAGCTCAGCTGGATAGAGCATCTGACTACGGATCAGAAGGTCAGGGGTTCGAATCCCTTCGGGCGCACGTCTGGTTGAGACAGCAGTACCAAGAAGCCCCCTGTTCGCAGGGGGTTTCTTGCTTTTCATGTCACGACCCCTAGGCGGGTAAGGTCGGCCGACCGTAGCCGAGTTCTCACTTAACTGCCAGTTTCCTTGAGTGGCAGGAAATCGGGCGGGTCGGCGCTCGTGCGGACCGCAGATGTCTTGCCGAACAAAGGAAATGTCCTTGCCGGATGGACACGTCTCCGGGTCGACGGGGATGGACGAAGGGCCCTGGGCGAGGTGCCTGCGTTCGGCGACGAAGGTGTCGTCTGGACGTGTGATAGTTACCTGAAGCCCTAGAAATCTACCTAGAATTCTGGGTAGACTTCTAGTGTGACGGGAAGGGTGAGGCCATGAAGGTGGACGTGAACGACCTGATCAGTGTGACCGAAGCCAGCAGCAAGGGCGTATCAAAGCTGGTCAGCGAGGCCAGCGGTGGTCGCGAGATTGTGGTCATCAAGAACAACAAGCCGGCCGCCGCCATCGTCGGGATCGAGAAGCTTGAACGCCTTCAGCGCCTCGAGGAGATCGAGGACGACATGAAGCTTGTGGCCATGGCGATGGTCAGGTCGGTAACCGACTCCGGCCAGCGCATACGCCTCGAAGACGCTGCCGCTTCATTCGGTATCGACCTCGACAGCCTTGATGACGAGGACGTCTGATCCGTCATGGTCGAGGTGTTGCTGCTTCCTGAAGCAAAGGACGACATTGCCGAACTCGACGGTTCGGCACGCTTGGTGGTCTTCAAGGCTCTCAAGAAGCTCCAGGAGGATCCGCAGAATCGAGGAGTCGCTCTTGGGAGTAGCCTCGCCACTTTCCGTAAACTGGTTGTAGGTAATCGGCAGTATCGGGTTGTGTTCCGCGTAGAGCAGGACGGAACGATCGTTGTGGTCTGGGTCGTCGCGACGCGGGTCGACAGCGAATGCTACGAACTGGCCATGTCTCGGCTCGCTCTGTACGGCAATGCGAACGTGTCCACGGTGCTGGGTGGTCTTGTGCAAGACGTCTTCGGGCGTAGAAACACGTGACTCGGGTGGGTTCTGACGACCTGCAAAGGGCGATGGGTCTTGACAAGCCTCGACGTCGGACGGTAACCGCCGATGAGTTGAAGACGTTGTCCGTTGTCATTCCCGCGTACAACGAAGAGGCGACCATCGCTCAAGCCGTGCAGGCTGCGCGGCAGGGTGTGGCGAAGCTCGGCGTTGACGGGGAAGTCCTTGTCAGTGCCAGTGGTTGCACGGACCACACGGCGGAAGTCGCGCGCGAGGCGGGTGCGGGGGTTGTTGTCGCGGGGCGGGGTAAAGGCGAGGCGATCACGTGCGGGGTCGAGTCGGCAAAGGGGGATGTCATTTGCCTCATGGACGCCGATCTGGAGTATTACGGCGACGTTCCGCTGGTTGAATTACTCGCCGGGCCGATTTTTCAGGGAATCGCGGACGCGACCATCGCCAATCTCTACTGGCGGCCGATTTATCCCGACCATTGGCTGAATGGATTCTTCGCGCCGCTGGCCGGATTGCTGTTTCCCGAGATGCTGCCCAAAGTCGGGTCCACGCCGTGGTCCGGGCAACGGGCGGCGGTACGCGCGTTGTGGCCGGAGACGCTGCCGGGCGGGTTCACCTCGGACCTGGCCATCACGCTGCACTGGAACGATCACGCCGACCTGCTCCGGCCGGTCCTCACCGACGACTGGTTCAACCCGGTACGCCCGAAGCCCGAGATCCTGGGCCAGGACTTCGCCCTGCTGATGCACCATGCCGACAAACAAGGCCGTATCCAGCCCAGCCTGACCGGGCCCATCGAGGCCTGGTTCCGGGGCGTCGAACGGCTGATCACCGACTACGACGAGAGCCACCCGGATCCGATGGGCTATCAGCAACAGCTCTTCGAACAGTCCCATCGCGAGTTGCTCCGACAGATCACTGCGCCGGAATGATGCGGTAGCCGACGCCCCGGACCGTCTGGATCATCGGCGGCTCGTGGAGTTTGCGGCGGAGCTGGCGGATCAGCACGTCGAGGACGTTGGACGCGGGGTTGACCAGGTCGTCCCAGCCGTGGCGGATCAGGTCCTGGCGGGGGACCGGCTCGGGGTACCTCGTCAACAACAGTTCCAGCACCGCGAACTCCGTGCGGGTCACCGTGAGCAGGATGCCCGCGCGGCGGACTTCGTGGCGGCCGGCGTCCAGCTCCAGGTCACCGCAACGAAGCACGGCCGGGGCCGACGGCGCCGGGGAGCGGCGGCACAGGCTCAGCACCCGGCCGACCAGCTCGGCCATCTCGAACGGCTTCACCAGGTAGTCGTCGCCGACGCCGAGGCCCGCCAGGATGTCGGCGGGAGTGCCGCGGGCGGTCAGGAACAGGACCGGCACGCCCCAGCCCGCGCGTCGCCGGTGACCCACGTACGGCAGGGCGTCGCCGGCGGGCAGCATCCGGTCGAACACCGCGCAGTCGTAGGCGTTGACCGAGATCGCCAGGTCCGCGTCCGTCAGGTCGGCCGCGGTGTCGACGGCCAGGCCCGCGCCCCGCAGCGACGTGCTGACCGCGAGCCGCAGGTCGCCGTCGTCTTCGGTGAGAAGTACCCGCACGACCACCGAGCGTAGTGTCTCGGGTCAGCTGGTGGCAGTCCGGACGTCCGAGGCCGTCAACGTGCGCAGCTCGGCCGTCTCCGGCATCCGGCCGAGGGCGCGCAGGCGCTGCGACTGCGCCTTGCGGGCGCCTTCGAACGACCGCCGCGCGTCGCGGGCGTTGCCGAAGCCGGGCGAGCCCGCGATCCGGTCGAAATGGCTCAACAGCAAGGGTTCCGTGTCCGCTTCCAGCCGGTAGTCACCCTCGGCGGCCATCCGCTGGACGATCTCGAGCAGGTCCGCCGGGGTGTAGTCCTCGAACTCGATGGTCTTCGCGAACCGTGAGGCCAGGCCCGGGTTCGCGGCCAGGAACCCGGCCATCTCGCCGGTGTAGCCCGCGACGATCACCGCCACCTGGTCCCGGTGGTCCTCCATCAGCTTCACCAGGGTGTCGATCGCCTCCTGCCCGAAGTCGCCGCCACCGCCGGTCGGCCGCGACAGGGTGTACGCCTCGTCGATGAACAGCACGCCGCCGAGGCATTCTTCGAAGACGACCGACGTCTTTTCCGCGGTGTGGCCGATGTACTGCCCGACCAGGTCGCGCCGGGAGACCTCGCGGAACTGCCCGCCGTCGAGCACGCCGAGTTCGCGCAGCAGGCTGCCGTAGGTCCGGGCCACGGTTGTCTTACCGGTGCCGGGGGCGCCGGTGAAGATCAGGTGGTGGCTCACGGTGCCGACCGCCAGGCCCGCGTTGCGCCGCCATTCGTCGACCTGGATCTCGTCGACGACCGCGCGCACCTCGGCCTTGACCGCCTGGAGGCCGACCATCTCGTCGAGCCGGCTGAGCAGTCCGTCCAGCCCGTCCGCCGCGCTCGCCGACTCGGACGGGGCGACGACCGTCGGCGTCGCGCCCTCGGCGAGGTCCAGCGCGGGCTCGGCGGTGTTCTCGAGCGGGCAGGCCTCGACCAGCCCGCCGCAGTCCGGGCCGAACGACATCCCGGCGCCGGTCACGTCGTGCACCTTCGTCCGCCGGATCGTCGGCACACTGCGGTGCGCGACGGCGATGCCCGCCCCGGTCGTCCGCGAGACGTCGCAGCCTTCGACCACCGGGCGCGCGTACTGGTAGAGGTACATCCCCCGGTGCCCGCAGCCGGTGATCGTGCAGCCGACGACCTCGGGGTCCGCGCCGAGCCCGATGACCAGGCCGTCGCCGGTGACGTCGTGGATGTCGCAGTTCTCGATCCGCCCGGACGAGCTTTCCACGACCACGCCCTGCTCGGCGCCGGTGATCGTGCACCGGCCGAGGGCGAACTTGCGGCAGCCGCGCACGCTCACCGCCGGGCCGCCGCGCGCGGACACCGTGCACCGCTCCATGGTCAGCTCGACGTCCTCGGCCTGTACCGCCGTGACCTCCGCGGCCACCTCGATCCCTTGCAGCGTAAGGAAACCGCCGCGGACGTGGAGCGTGGCCCAGCCCGCGCCGGTGCCGTCGAGGCGGACCGTCGCCCCGGCCGCGGCACGCACCGTCAACCGGCGCTCGACGAGTTCGAACGTCTCCTCGTAGCTGCCACTCGCGACGGAGATGGTGGCGTCGTCCGGCGCCGCGCGGACCGCGTCGCCGATCGTCGCGTAGGCGCCCTGTTGCCCGGGTGCCACGAGCAGGGTCCGGCTCGTCGCAGCGGTCATCAGCTGGCCCGCTCGGCGAGCCAGCCGCGGTCGGCCGCCTTGGCACCGGCCTGGAAACGGCTGCGCGCGCCCAGCCGGTTCATCAGGTCGGCGACGGTCCGCCGGACGGTCCGCACCGAGATGCCCAGCTGCGCGGCGGCGGCCGCGTCGGTGTGGCCCGCCACGAGCAGCTTCAGCAGCTCCCGTTCCCGCTGGTCGCCCTCGGCGTCGCCGGGGAGGCAGGTCGCGGACAGCGGGACGGCGGTCGGCCACACCCGTTCGAACAGCTCGACCGCCGAGGTCACCACGCCGGGCAGGTGGAACGCCGCGGCGCCGGTGCGCCCGGCCGGCAGCACGACCACCGTGGCGTCGATGACCAGCGCGTCCAGCGGCACCCGGGGCACGGTGCGGGTCGCCGCGCCGGCCAGCGTTAGCTCGGCGAGCCGGGTGGACAGCCGCGGCGCGGTGCGGGCGGTGTCGGGCGCGAGCACGCGGTAACGCACGCCGCGCCTCAGGTTGTCGAAATCGCCCGGGCGGACCAGGCCGATCGGATCCGGTCCGAGGACCGACTGGGTGCTCATCACCAGCACCTCGAACGACGCCTGCGCGAGCAGGTCTTGGATCCCGTTGCCCGGCGCGCCCGAAAGCGGGCGGGGCTGGTCGAATGCGAGGGTCATCGCGGGAAACCTCCGATCGGGAGCGACGCGGCCACGGCGAGGAAGTGGCCGCCGTCGAGGCGGGACAGCCGGATGCCGGCCGGGGTGAGGAGCTGGGTGAGCCGCGCCGCGGTCACGTCGACCGCCGCTTCGGTGGTGGCCGCGAGCCGCAGCACCGCGGACCGGCGGCCACCGGTCCGGGCGGCGAGGGTGAGCGTCACCGCGACCCCGGCGACCGGGGTGAGCAGCCGGACGGTGAGCGCGGTGACCACCGGATCGGCGAGCCCGGCCCAGCCGTCGAGCGTGAAACAGGCTTGGGAGACCGGGCCGGTCCGCCAGAACCGCCAGTCTTCACGCAGCTCGTTGCGGCCGCCGGTGACGTGCGCGAGCGCGGTCAGGGCGGCGAACGCGGTGTCCTCGGCCGGGGGCCCGGCGGTGATCCCGGCGCGGTTCAGCGCCCGTCGGATCCGCCGTACCGCGTTGCGCAGCGCCAGTTCCAGCTCGGGGTCGCCCGGCACGTCGGCGGTGCGCACGGCGTGCACCCCCAGCCACAGCCGGGGCGGCGCGTCCGGCCGGGTCCCGGCGTGGAACGCGGCCTGCACGACGAACTCCGGGTCGTCGTCGGTCGCGGGCGGCAGCAGGTCGGCCGGGCTGGGGAACGCACGGGGGTCGACGGCCTTCTCCGGGCAGACCATGGCGGTCAGGCCGTGGGCGTGGCTGATCGCCGGGGTCGCGCCCTGCGCGGTCTCCAGCGTGCCGACGGCCGAACCGGGCAGCAGCAGCCCGATCAGGGCCTCGGCCTTCGCGGGCGAGTCCGGCAGGTCGTGCCGGCGGCCACGCAGGGTGAACCGGCAGGCGAGGCCCGCGAGCTGGTACAGCCACCGGCCGTCGACGCGGATGGCGGTCAGCGCGAGTACCACGGCCGCGCCGATGGAGACCGCGGTCAGCACCGGCCACGGCCGGTCGAGGCAGGCCAGCACGGCGACCACGGAAACCTGCCAGCAGACCATCTGGGCCGGCTCGATCCGCGCGGCCGGGTGGGCCGTTTTGGTCTTCGGTGCCGCCGTCCGGACCGGGGCGGACGGCGCCGGGGCCGGGGGTGGCGGCGGCGGAAGCATCGGGGGCGGGGCCAGCGCCCGGGGCGCTGCCGGGGCGTAAGTGCGAGGCGGGGCGGGGGTCCGGGCGTAGGCCGGGGCCGCGGTCGCCGCCGCCGAGACGACCAGCACCGGAGTGCCCGCCGCCCGCGTCGCGCCGCTTGCGTCCCCCAACGGCCGGGCCAGCGCGCCCGCCTGCTCACGACCGTCCACAGTGCACCCCCCGAGCCGGGGTGGCCGCTTGTGGCCACCTTGTCGTCTTCGGGTGATCCGGACGGGCGGGCACGCTAGCGTACGGGCACACCGCCTGGTCCGATCCGGGGAAGATCACCGAGCCACCTCCTCGTTGCCGTCCTGGACTCGCCGTGGGCGAATACGATCACCCGTTACATGAGGTTTCGATGACATGAGGCAGCCGGTGCGAGTACTGCTCGTCGAGGACGACGAGAACCTGCGGGCCGCGGTGCGCGCCGAACTGGGCGCGGCCGGGTTCGACGTCGTGGTGGCCGCGGACCTGGCCGGGGCCGACGCCGAGCTGCGGTCCGACGGTTTCGCCTGCGTGGTGCTCGACCGGATGCTCCCGGACGGCGACGGGCTCGACTACGTGCGCCGGCGCCGCCTCGAAGGGTGGGATGCGCGGGTGCTGTTCATGACGGCGCGTGACCGCGCGTCCGACCGGATCGACGGGTTCACTCACGGGGGTGACGACTACGTGGTCAAGCCGTTCTCGGTGGCCGAGCTGACCGCCAGGGTGCGGTCGCTGGCCCGTCCGGGCGCCAGCCGCCCGCCGGTGCTGCGCTTCGCCGACCTCGAGATCGACTGCGCGCGACGGGAGACCCGGCGCGCCGGCGCGTTGCTCACGCTCTCCGGGCGCGAGTTCGCGGTGCTGGAGTACCTGGCCGTGCACCACGAGCAGGCGGTTTCGCGCAGCGACCTGATCGACCACTGCTGGGACGAAAGCGCGGACCCGATGTCCAATGTGGTCGACGCCGTGGTGAAACGGCTGCGGCGCAAGCTGCGTGAGCCGAGCCTGATCCACACCGTGCGCGGCCGCGGCTACCGGTTCGGCTTCGCGGACCCGGCGCCGTGAGCCGGTCCGCGGCCGACCGGCTGCGCGGCCTGCGCCGTCTGCTCACCGTGGTCTTCACCGGGATCAACGCGATCGGCCTGATCGTGTTCGCCTGGCTGCTGGTCACCAACGACGACCGGCAGGGCGACCAGCAGCTCGACGCCCAGCTGGAGCGGGTCACCGCCGTGGTCGCCCGGCTGCTCCAGTTCGACGCCACGAACGGCACCCTGACCACCGGGTTCGTCGCGCGCGACCAGCTCAACGACGAATGCCCGCAGTTCGCCGTCCTGCCCGGCGCGTCCGGGGACTTCCCGGCTTACACGAGCGCGCAGCAGTGCGTGCAGGTCGACCTGCCGCTGCTCGGCGGGTTCGCCGACGAGGCGGCCCGCAGCGGGAAGATCGAGTACGGGCAGATCCGCGGCGCGGGCGACCGGCGGCTGCGGATGCGGGCCGAGCCCGTGCGCAGCACCTCCGGCCAGTACATCGGCGCCGTCGTCGCGGTCACCGACGGGCAGGCCGCCTACGACGACCACGTGCGCTACACGTTCATCGTGTTCGGCGGCTGCCTGGTGCTCATCGCCGGGCTGGCGCTGGCCGGTCACTTCTTCGCGGGCCGGGCGATCCGTCCCGCGGCGGCCGCGCTGGAACAGCAGGAGATCCTGCTCGCCGAGACCGCGCACGACCTGCGCACCCCGGTCGCGGCCCTGCGCGCGCTCGCCGAGACGTCGCTGCGCCACCCTGACCAGACCCGGGAGCTGCTGCCGCGCACGGTCCAGCTGGCGTCGCGGATGGGCGGGATCATCGACAGCCTGCTCGTCCGCGCGCGGCTCGCGGCGGGCGTCGACGACCTGGCGATCCAGCCCGTCTGGCTGGACCAGCTGGTCACCGGGCTGGTCGAGGACACCCCGGCCGGCGGCGCCAGCGTCACCGTGACCGCCGCCCCGTCGCTGGTCCAGGTCGATCCCGGGCTCATCCAGCGGGCGATCGGGAACCTGCTGGACAACGCGCTGCGCTACGGCCGTCAGCCCGATCAGCCCGCGATCGTCCACATCACCGTCGCCGGCGGCCGGGTCACGGTCGCCGACCACGGGCCCGGGGTCGAGGACGCCGTCGCCGACGGCACCCTCGACCGGTTCACCAGCGGCAGCGGCTCGACCGGCCTCGGCCTGTCGATCGTCCGATGGGTCGCCCAGGCCCACGGCGGCTCGCTCACGGTGTACAACGCCGACGAGGGCGGGGCGATCTTCGAACTCGTGCTGCCCGTGGCCAGCCCCCGCGCCTGACCGGTTGCGCCCCAATGTGGCGTTCGGTGCGCTCAACGCAACCAATGTGGCGTTCGGTGCGTTGGACGCAACCAACGCCACATTGGGGCGCTCGGGTGTAACGGGACGGCGGCGGAGAGTGGCCCTTTCCGGCCATAGCCGGGACCCCTCCCCGCCAACGCGGCTAACCTCCCGTCCCGTGAGCGAGAACACTCGGCGCAACCCGTCAAGAAAGACCGTGTCTTGGCGGACCCGGCTGCCCGTGATCGCCGTTGTGGTGGTCGCGGCCGCCGCCGTGACCGCGGCGGTGACCGGTGCGGCGAAGCCGCTGCCAGGGATGCGGGTGGTGCCCGGCGGCCACTGGGTCTACAACTCCGTGCTGCAGGCCGCCTTCCACCTGGACGGCGGCACCGCGGGGATCGACGCCCAGGCGGCCGTGCCGGGTGACCAGGGCAGCCAGGTGGTGCAGGGCGACACCAACGGCTACGTCGTGGGCGACTCGCGGATCAGCCGGTTCGGCAAGTCGGACCTGACGGCGGGCCCGGCGGTCGCGCCGCCGTCGAAGGAGGTCCCGCTGGGCCTGGAGACGGCAGGCGGCCCGTACCTGGTCTACCGCCAGGCCGGGCAGGTCGTCCGGCTCGGCGACCCGTCCGCCACGATGTCGGCGGGCGGCCCGATCAGCGACGCGGTCGCCACCGCCGACGGCACGGTCTGGCTGCTGCGCACCAGCTCCGGCCTGCTCTGCCGGCTGGACCAGGGCGCGGACCGCGTCACGTCCTGCCCGGTCGTGCTCCCGGCCGGCCACACCGGCTCGCTGACCGTCGTCGGCGACCAGCCCCACTTCGTGGACACCACCGACGGCACCTTGCGCTCCGTCGGAACCGGCGGGCTCGGCGACGCGGTACCAATGGGCCTGTCCCCGTCGGCCGGGCTGCGTCCGGCGGCGAACGACGTGTCCGGCCGGGTGCCGCTGCTCGACCAGCAGACGAACCGGCTCTACCTCGTCGACCCCGCGCCGAAGCCGCAGAAGCCGGTGACCGTGCAGCTCCCCGCCGGGCAGTACGACGGACCGGTGGCGGGCGGCTCGGTCGTCGCGCTGGTGGACCGCTCGTCGGGCACTTTGCTCACCTTCGACGGCACCGGCAAACAGTCCGACGCCAAGCCGATCCCGCCCGGCGCCGGCACTTCGCGGCTGGACCGCGGTGAGGACTCCCAGGTCTACGTCGACGGCGGGCAGGGCACCCACGTACTGGTCGTCGGCAAGGACGGCAAGGTCACGGACGTCCCGGTCGTGCCGCCGCCCACCGGCAAGCCCGACCAGCCGGCCCCGGGCCAGCCCCCCGCGCCGCCGCAGCCGGGCACACTGCCCCCGGCCGAGCAGCGGGGAACCGGCGACGCCATCCCGCAGCCGCCGGACACCAACGCGGGCAACAAGCCCAGCCCGCCGGCCCGTACCCAGGACAAGCCCGCCAAACCGGCCAAGCCCCCGGCACCGCCCGCGGTACCGGCGAGCCCGCCGGGAGCGCCGCCTTCGGTGTCGGCCACCGGCGGCGCCGGATCGGCGACGGTCAGCTGGGGAGCCGCGGCGGAGAACCGCGCGGCCGTGACGTCCTACCGGATCAGCTGGTCCGGCGGCTCGAAAACGGTCGCCGGCGGCACCCGTCAGGCCAGCATCCCCGGCCTGACCGACGGAACCCGCTACACCTTCACCGTGGTCGCGGTGAACAAGGCGGGCACCGGACCGGGCGCGTCGGCCTCGGCCACCCCGGCCTCGGCAGCGTCCGCGCCCGGGCTCACGGCGACCTACAAGGGCGGCGGCGCGTCGCTCTCGTGGACGCAGCCGGACCTCGGTGGCGGCCAGCTGGTGAACTACCTGGTGACCGGGACCGGACAGGCGCAGCAGACCGTTTCCGGTACTACGGCGACGTATTCCGGTCTCGCTGCGGGGAAGTCGTACACGTTCACGGTGCGCGCGGTGACCAAGACCCCGGACGGTGAGACTCGTAATGGGGCGACGGCGTCGAAGTCGATCACGGTTCCGGCGCAGTCGGTCACCATCAGCCGCGGTGCCGACACCAGCTCATCCAACTGCAGTGACGACTGCGCCTTCGTGAACGTCTCCATGAAGGGCTTCGCGCCGAACACGAAGTACCAGATCAGGCTCAGCTCGTCCAGCAACAACAACGTCCAGACCGAATCCGGCACCACCAACGCGAGTGGCTCGCTGAACTACAACGAACTCGACTACGACGTGGCGGGCGAGACGATCTTCGTTCAGGTCATCGCGCCGGACGGCACTATCGTCAGGTCCAAATCGATCGTTTGGAAATGAACCGATGACTCCAGAAATCGCGCCCGGCGCCGTTTACGAGCGCATCGCCGCCAATGTCCACAGTGTACTGCGCGGGAAGCCGCAGCTGGTGCGCCTGGCGATCGCCGCCGTGTTCGCCGAGGGACACCTGCTGGTCGAGGACGTGCCGGGCGTCGGCAAGACGACGCTGGCCCGCTGCCTGGCGCGCAGCATTGGCGGGTCGTGGAACCGCATCCAGTTCACGCCCGACCTGCTGCCCGGCGACATCACCGGGGTGCCGGTGTACCACCAGCGCGCCGAGCGGTTCGAGTTCCACCCCGGCGGGATCTTCGCGAACGTGGTCGTCGCCGACGAGATCAACCGCGGTACGCCGAAGACCCAGTCGGCGCTGCTGGAGGTGATGGGCGAGCGGACGGTCACGGTGGACGCCGTCCGGCACGAGGTGCCGCGGCCGTTCCTGGTCGTGGCCACCCAGAACCCGATCGAGATGGCGGGCACCTACCGGCTGCCCGAGGCGCAGCTGGACCGGTTCCTGATGCGGCTGGAGGTCGGCTACCCCGACCTCGCGTCCGAGGTGAAGGTGATCATGGGCGACTGCGCCGGGATCGGCCCGGACGAGCTGTCGCCGGTGGTCGACATCCCGACCCTGCAGCAGGCCATCGCGCAGGTCCGCGCGGCGCACGTGGACGGCGCGGTCTGCGAGTACGCCGCCCGGCTCGCCGGGGCCACCCGCACCCACGCCGCCCTGCGTTACGGCGCCAGCCCGCGCGGCAGCATCGCGCTCATCCGCGCGGCGCAAGGACTCGCGGCCACCTACGGCCGCGGCTTCGTGACTCCGGACGACGTCAAGGAAATCGCCCAGCCGGTACTGGCGCACCGGCTGATCCTCACCACCGACGCGGAGCTGAACAACCGCCGTCCCGCCGACGTCGTCGACGAGGTGCTCGCCACGACCCCGGCCCCGGCCGGCACGGGAGCGAGGGCCTGATGCTCCGGCCGACCCGGCGCGGCCTCGGTGTCCTGGTGACGACGGTGGTCCTGTTCGCCTTCGGTCAGCTGGCCGGATATCCGCTGTTCCTCGCGATTTCCGGCGCCGGGGCCGGGGCGCTCGTCGCGGCGGCCGCGGTCACGGGACGGCGCCCCCGGGTGGCCGTCAGCCGCGAGGTCTACCCCGACCGGGTCGAACGCGGCCGTCCGGCGTTCGCCAAGCTGCGCGTGCACAACCCGACCGGCCGTCGCCAGGGCGCGTTCAGCGCGGGCGACCGGGTCGGCGCCGGGTTCCACTCCGTCAGCGTGCGCGCGCTGGCAGCCGGGGCCGAGGCCGTGCACCACTACGACCTGCCCACCGAACGCCGGGGCAAGCACCAGGTCGGACCGCTCACCCTCGACCGCGGCGACCCGCTTGGCCTCGGCCGCCGCCGGTTGACGACCGGCGAGACCGCGACCCTGTGGGTGCACCCGCGGATCCACGTGATGCGCGCGCCCGCCGGCGGCCGTCCGCGTCACCACCACGAGGGCGCGGCCGTCGACGAACGGCTGCGCGGCTCGTTCGACCTGCGCGAGGTCCGGGAGTACGTGCCCGGGGACGAGGTCCGCCACCTGCACTGGAAGGCGACCGCGCGGACCGGGCAGCTGATGGTCCGCGACTACGTCGACCCCGACCAGCCGCGGTTCACGGCGCTGCTCGACACCCGCGTCCAGGGCCCGTTGCTGGAGGAGGCGGTGGACCTGGCGGCGTCGCTGGTCGCGTCCGCCGCACGGGCGGACCAGCCGGCCCGGCTGGTCACCGCCGGCGGCCTCGACGTCGACACCGGCGGGGGCCCCGCGGCGTTACGGCGGCTGCTGGACGCGCTGACCGTGCTGGAGCCGTCCGGGGATTCCGCGCTGGTGCCCGAAGACCTGGTCCGCTCCGGGGTCGGCGGGCTGGCCGTGGTCACCGCCGGCGGCACGGCCGCGGACCGGGCCGCGCTGGCCGCCCTGCGGGGCCGGTACTCCCACGTGGTCGTGTTCGTCCTCGGCGACGCCGGGTCGCTGCGCGGGCTCCCGGACACCACGGTGCTGCCGGTGTCGGGCGCCGCCGACGCCGCCCGTCGCTGGAATGCGATCGCGCGATGAGTCCACAGTGGATGGACAACTTGGCGGACCGGCTGCGCTCGAAGCCACCCTCCGCGCGCGACGATGCCCTGAAGGCCACCTTCAGGGACCCAGATGCCCTCAAGGTGGCCTTCAGGGACCCAGATGCCCTCAAGGTGGCCTTCAGGGACCCAGATGCCCTGAAGGCCACCTTCAGGGACCCAGATGCCCTCAAGGTGGCCTTCAGGGCGCGCAGCGGGGCGACGGCGCTGGTACTGCTCACCACGGGGCTGGCGGGGATGTTGTTCGCGCCGGTGTTCGGGGTGAAGGCGCTGGTCCTCCCGATCGTCGTGGTGGTGGCGGTGTGCTTCGGTGTCACCGAGCTGTGCACCCGGGTGGCCGCGCTGACGCCGTGGCGGCCGGTGCTGGTGCTCCTCGTCGGGCTGCTGGCGCTGGGGGAGCTCGAGTTCGGGCCGGGGCTGCCGGACGCGACGATGGTGGGCGGCCTGCTCGACGGCGTCACCCAGTCCTGGCAGCTGACCCTGCAGTCGACCTGGCCGGCCCGGCCGGACCCCGAGCTGCTCCTGTTCGTCCCCCTCGCCGTGCTGGTCGCCGCGATGCTGAGCGTGGAACTGTTGCGCCGTCCGGCTTTCGCGCTGATCCCCGGCTTGGTGGTCGCCGGGCTGAGCCAGGCGTACGTCCCGCTGACCGGGCCGGCCGCGACGGCGGCCGGACTCGCGTACGCCGTGGTCGCCGGGGCGCTGCTGATGCTCACCCGCCGCCACGGCGCCCGGGCGGTGTTCCTCGTCCCGACCGCGGTGCTGGCGGTGGCCGTCTCGGTCGGCGTCACCGCGGTCGACCAGGGCTCGCAGCCGTCGCTGGCGATCCAGCACGAAGCCGCGCCGCTGCCGCCGCTGCGGATCAGCGACCCGCTCGACGGGATCGCGGACCGGCTCACGCACCCGGCCGTGCCCGTGTTCAGCTACACCGGCGCGGCCCCGGTCGACCGCTGGCGGCTGGCGGTGCTCGACGACTTCGACGGCGTCACCTGGCGCTCCGACACGGGTTACCGGCGGCTGGGCGCCTCCCTTGGCGACGCCGCGCACCAGGTGCGGATCACCGTGCCGGCGGCGACCGACGGGCCGTGGCTGCCGAGCCAGCCCGAACCGGTCGCGGTCGCCGGCGTGGCGCCGCTGGTCGACCAGGGCAGCGGTGTGCTGCTGCTGCCGGATCGGACCGGGCCGGTCAGCTACGACCTCGGCTGGCGGGAGCCCGCCACCTCGAATGACCTGCTGGACGCCGGGATCGACCCGGCCGCGGTGACCGGCGGCGTCGGCCAGGTGCCGGCCGGGGTCGCCGAGCTGGCCCGGACCGCGACCGGTGGGCTGCGGCCGTCGTTCCGCGCCGCGCTGGTGCTGGAGCGCTACCTCGCCGAGCACTACCAGCGCGCGACCGGGCCGACGCTGCCCACCGGGAGCGGCTGGACGCAGCTACGGACGTTCTTGTTCGGTACCAAGGCCGGCACGAGCGAGCAGTTCGCGGCCGCGTACGTGGCGCTGGCCCGGATCACCGGCATCCCGGCCCGGCTCGCGGTCGGCTTCCGCACGCCCGCGGGGGCTGCCGGGACCACAACTGTCCACAATGGAGACGCGTTCGCCTGGCCCGAGGTGGCGGTCGCGGGGGTCGGCTGGGTGCCGCTGGACCCGGCCGGCGGCGCGGCCGGCGGTTCCGGTGAGAACCAGGCCGGGCTGGCCCGGGCGACCGCGCAGGCCAGGGCCGAGCTGCCGCCGCCGCCCCAGCTGCGTGACCCGGACGTGCCGAAGGGGGACCAGGCCGAGGCCGGGGCCGGGTCGTCCGGTGGCTGGCTGCCGGTCCCGCCGGGCTGGCTCTTCGCCGGGCTCGCCGCGCTGGTGCTGCTGCTGGTGGCCGCGATCCCGGTGCTGCGCAAAGTCCGGACCGCCCGACGGCTCCGCCGGACCGGGGCGGACGCCGTCGTCGCGGCTTGGCGGGAAGCCAGAGATCTGCTTCGTGCGCACGGTATCGCGGTCCCACGCGGCGCCACTGTCCGTGACCTGGCCGGTCTTCTACCCTCCACAATGGACAATTCGGTGGCGGAAGGCCTGGAGTGGCTGGCCCGTCAGGTGGACGTCGCCCTCTGGTCCGGCGGCGCCGCGGACGACGGAACGGTGTCGCAGGCGTGGTCGGCGGTCCGGGCCATCCGCAAGGGCCTGGCCGGGACGCCGGTGCGCACCCGGCTGCGGGCCGCGTTCGAGGTCCGCAGCCTGATCGCCGAGCCGGCTGGCAGCTAGCGGCCAGCCGGGGCCGGGCCGGGATTCCGGCGGCGAAACTGGCTCCATGACCGACGCCGAGCAGATCCGCCGCGTGCGCGACGAACTCGCCGCGCTGGAGGAGCCCGCCGAGTCCCCGGACGGACTGGTGGAGGTGACCGTGGGCGCGCAGGGACAGCTGCGGTCGCTGTGGCTCGACCCGCGCGTCTACCGGAATCAGGACGCCGCGGCGCTGGCCGAGGACATCGTCGAGGCCGTCCGCGAGGCAGCCGAGTCCGCCGAAGCGCGCGCCCTCGCCATCGCCGAACCCGTGCTGGCGCCCGGCGACACCGACCCGTTCCTCGGTCCGGCGCTCGCCGAACTCGGCCGGCTCACCCAGCAGGAGGCCTAGATGACCCAGGGCATGCACATGGACACCGGGGGCACCACCGGGGCGATGAGTTCGCTCGCCTCCGCGGACGCCGCCGTCGAGCAGGCCTGGTCGAGCGCCCGCGGCCAGATCGACGGGATCGGCGGGCAGCTGGGGCAGGGCCCGCTCGGCCAGGCCTTCATGGCCGGCTACCGCCCGGCCGTCACCCAGATCGATCAGACGGTGCAGACGACGGTCACCGCCGGGATGAAGCTCGCCCAGGCGGGCCGGCAGTCCATCGCGGACTACGTGCGCGCGGACAACCAGGCCGCCTCTTCGTTCACCATGCTCGGGCACTGAGGAAGAAAGCCGAGGGGGAGACATGCCGGTCGCCGAACCCACCGATCCGTTGTACGTCGCCGCGAAGGGCTGGTACGACGGCTGGCCGAAGGACAACGAGGACGCCGCCTGGCAGCTGGGCCTGGCCTGGGCCCAGACCGGGGAGAAGATGGCCGCCGCGGGCGCCACGCTCGGCCAGGTCGGGCAGACGGTGACCACGGCGTGGGCCGACCCGGCGGGCGCCGCCGCGGCGGGCAAGGTCCGCGAGCACGCGCAGCAGGTCGCCGGCCTGCCGGACAAGCTGCAGACGGTCGGGATGCTGGTGAACACGTACGCGACCGCGTTGATGAACACGAAGAACGCGATCGTCCAGACCATCCAGGCCAACTCGCCCCTCTACGCCGCCCTGCCCAATGACCAGCTGAAGTCCGCGTTCGCCATGAACGTCTCCACCTCCATCCGGACGACGGTGGAGAAGGAGGCGGGCGAGCTGCAGAAGGTCAAGGTCCAGGGGCTGAACGCGTCCGCGAAGCCGTCGATCGCCAAGGACGGCAAGGAGATCAGCTACAAGGGCGAGGCCAACCTGGAGAAGGCCACCGGCCAGGGCCAGGTCTTGGGCGGCACGGGCTCGTGGGAGCTGACCACCGGCGCCAACGCGCAGGCTTCGGCCGGGGCCAACACCGAAAAGGGGCTGTACGCCAAGGCCGAGGCCGGGGCCGGGGTCAGCGGGAACCTCGCCCTCACCGGGACGGCGGGACCGGTCGGTCTCGGTGGCAAGCTCGACGGCTTCTACGGGCTCAAGGGCAGCGCCGGCGGGTATGCCGGCCTCCAGGGTGTCCAAGGCAAGGCCGACGTCCTGCTGGGTGGCAAGGTTTCCGCACGGGGCCAGGCCTCCTACGGTGGGGTCACCGTCGGCGGTTACGTCGAAGGCTCGGCCGGCATCGGCGGCAAGGCGGAGTGGGGGCTCGGGAAGGGCGAGGACGGCAAGTACCACTTCGGCGGCGGCGGGAACCTGACCGTGGGACCCGGTGGCGGAGGCGGCTTCGACATCGCGGTCGACCCGGCGGAGTTCGGCAAGTCCGTGGACAAGGTCGAGGACGACCTCGGCAACTTCGGCAAGCGCCTGGCCGACGGCGGCTTCTAGGAACAGGAGACCCTGAGATGAATACGACGGTGCCACTGGAGTTCATCGTGCCGACCGGATGGGTGCAGGTGGCCGCCGACACGGTCGGTGCACCGGAGGGCTCGGCGGTCCTGCTCGACGCGGCCACCCGGGGCTCGGGTTTCACCACGAACATCACCGTCGGCGGCGAGGAGGAACCCGCCGGCCGCCGGCTGGCCGACGTGGCCGACGACGTCCTGCGCGACCTGGAGGCGGCCGCGACGGATGTCGTGGCCGACGGGCGTGACGTCCTCGAAGACCCCGACGGCCAGGAAGGCCTGGTGCAGCAGGTCCGGCTGACCGCCGAGATCGACGGGGCGCGGTACCGGCTCGTGCAGTCACAGGTCTTCCGGCCCCTGCCGGGCGCGGTGCTGAGGATCGTGCTCACCGCGACCGAGGACCGGTTTCCCGTACTGGTCAAGGACTTCGAGGCGTTTGTCGGCACGGTGCGGCAGCGTCGCTGACCGGGCTCAGACGCCGGTCGACGGCGTGAGCAGCTTGCCCCCGATGCGCGCGATCTCGGCCTCCGCCGCTTCGGCCGCGGCCCGCACGGTGTCGGTGATCGCCGTGGTCAGGGCCTGGGAGTCGGTGGTGCGGTAGATCCGCGGGTCGAGTTCGAGTTCCAGCAGCCGGCCGTGGCCGTCGGTGGTCGCGCGGATCAGCCCGTCCGGCGAATCCGCGATGCTCCTGATCTCGGCGAGGGCGTCACGGATTTCCCGCAGTGCCGAAGCGAGTTCGCGGTACCGCAGCTGTCCGTCCACAGTGGCCTCCAGTAGGTCGTCTCCGGACAGCCTGCCCGCCGGTCCACCGCAACGGGCCGGGGGTGACCGCTTCCGGCCAGTGGCCGCCGCGGCAGTGCCGGCCGGGGGACCATCACGGGACTATGAAACGAATCGTCGCCCTGCTCGCGCTCGTACCGGCGCTGCTGGCCCTGACGACGTCGCCCGCACAGGCGGCGCCGCCACCGGCCGGCGCCTGCAGCAACGCCGATCCCGCGCACGCCGTGATCGCCCAGCAGCCGTGGGCGCAGCAGCTGCTCGACCCGAAACGGGTGTGGCCGCACAGCACCGGTGCCGGAGTGCTGGTCGCGGTCGTCGACTCCGGTGTCGACTCGGACCACCCGCAGCTGAGCGCGCCGGGGAAAGTGCTGCCCGGCCGTGACTTCTTCTACGCCGGAAGCCTGCCGGGGAACTACGACTGCGTTTCCCACGGCACGGCGGTCGCCTCGATCATCGCGGCCGACCCGGTGGCCGGGGTGGGTTTCGCCGGGATCGCGCCGGGCGCGCAGATCCTGCCGGTGCGGGTCACCGACCGCTCGCTCAACGACAGCGGTGAGCCGCAGCCGATCGACCCCGACGCCGTCGGCAAGGGCATCCGCTACGCCGCGGACCAGGGCGCGAAGGTGATCAACCTGTCGCTTTCGGGGTACAGCGACCTGCCCGCCGTGCGGGACGCGGTCAGCTACGCCGAGTCGAAGGACGTGCTGATCGTTGCGGCGGTGGGCAACCGTGAGCAGAACGCCGCGGGCACCGCGTCCTTCCCGGCCGGTTACGACGGTGTGCTGGGCGTCGGTTCGATCGACATCGCGGGCGCGCGCGACGACAGCTCGCAGATCGGCTCGTACGTCGACCTGATGGCGCCGGGCAAGGGTGTGGTCGCGGCGACCCGGGTCGCCGGGCACGACTACTGGGAGGGCACCAGCTTCGCCGCCCCGTTCGTCGCGGGCGCGGCGGCGCTGGTGCGGGCCGCCTGGCCGGGGCTGACCGCGCCGCAAGTGGCGCAACGGCTGATCGCCACCGCGAGCATGGCCCGCGGCGGGGCGGGCAGCCAGGAGTACGGCGCCGGCGTCGTCGACCCGTACCGCGCCGTGACCGAGGGCCTGACCGGCGCGCCCGCGGTGATGCCCGCCGTCGCTCCGCAGGCCGTCGACGTCGCCGCCGAGCGGGAACACGCGTGGTGGGCGCGGGCCGGGGCCAAGGCGGAACTTCTCGCCGGTGTACTGGTGCTGGTGTTGGTGCTGGCCTTGATCTTCGCGCTGGTGGCGCGCCGTGGCCGCGGTCGCCGCTGGCGCGCCGGACGGTCGGCGCCGCGGCTGATCACCGTCACGCGGGAGGAACCGCCGGAGCAGATGTTCCTGTTCCCGCCGCCCGCGGTGGAGCGGCCGCCGTCTTGATTCCCGCGGTCCTGTTCTCAGTTGCTCCCGACCAGGTTCAGGATCGCGATGATCAGCACGCAGGCGATGCCCACGCCCTGCATGACCTTGGCCGACGCGGGAGCCGGGTTCCCGGCCTTCACCGCCGAGCGGGTCTTGACCAGGGCGGCTATCAGCAGAATGCAGCCGATCGGCGCGAGCACGATGCTCAGCCAGTCGATCATCACCGGGTTCATCGGGGCACCTGTTTTCCTTGCGGGGACGGCTGTCCGGCCCATTGTCGTGACGCTGACCGGGACCGGTCCCGGTCACCGGCGAAACGCCGTCAAGGACTCCTTGCCTACCTTCAAAGTAGGCAAGGAGTCCTTGACGGCCGCTGAGAACGCAGGACTAGATGGTCACACTGCCCACCCGGGCCTTGGCCGAGGAAAGAGCCTGCTGCAGCTCCCCGTTGGCCTTGACCACGCCGCCGCGCAGTGCGGTCAGCATGTCCTGCTGGGCGGTCGAGACCTGCTGCCAGGCCTGGTTCACCTCGGAGAACTGGCCACCGGCCTGGTCCAGCCAGTCGTTGGCGGTGGCGCCGGACGCGGTGCGCCAGGTGTCCATCTCCTGCTGCACCTTGCCGACCGTGCCCATGATCTGCGAGGCCAGCGAGTCGAGCTGGCCGAAGTTGCCCTTGATCAGCATGTCAGGCTCCCGCTGTGTTGAGCGCGCCACCGAACGGGGACATCCCGCCGGCCGCGTGCAGGCCGGACGCGCTGGCCTGGTCGGCCATGTCGTAGGTGTTCGAGGAGTACTTCGTGTTCTCGCCGAGGTGGTTCAGCGCCGCGGTGAGCCGGGTGATGCCCTGCTCCCAGTTCGCGTGCGCGGCGTCGAACGCCGGGCGCGCCGTGCCTTCCCACTGGCCCTTGAGCGCTTCCACGGTCGGCCGCAGCGCAGCCTGGTGCGACTGGATGTTCGTGGACACCGTGCCTGCCATCTGCGCGCCGCGCTGGAGGCTTTCTGTGACGCCGTGAAGCTGGTCGCCGTTCGGCATGGGCTTGCTCCTTCCCAACGAATTCCCACTGGATGGGTGCACCGGCGGTCGGTGCCCGCGATCCGAAGCTAGGCCCGCGCCCCCGCGTCCGGGGCGGTCGAGGCCTGTTCCTGCCACGGCCGCCCGATGGCCCGGACCGGCGGTGATGATCCCCGGGAGACACATGGAGGAGGCAGACGTGGCGACAGTCGTGGTGCGCAGGCCGGCCCGCCGCCCGGCGCCGGAGATGCCGTCGGGCGAGCTGGTGCTGGACGCGCCGCCGGAGCTGCCGACGGCGCCCGGCCGCGGGTGGACGCAGGTGCTCACGGTGCTGCCGATGGTGGCCATGATGGGCGCGATGGTGCTGATGTTCAGCGGCTCCGGCAGCTTCGGCGGCGGCAACAACACCATGCGGTACGTCGTGTTCGGGCTCTTCGGCGTCGCGATCGTCGGCATGCTCCTGCTGTCGTTCCTCAACGGCGGGGGCGCGTCCAAGCGGGAGATGGGCTACGCGCGGCGGATGTACCTGCGCGAGCTGGCCCAGCACCGGATGCGCGTCGCCCGCACGGCCCGGCGCCAGAGTGACGCGCTGTGGTACCTGCACCCCGAGCCCGACGCGCTGTGGTCGGTCGCGGCGAGCCACCGGCTGTGGGAGCGCCGCCGCACGGACCCCGACTTCGGCGCGGTCCGGATCGGCCTCGGCCGCCAAAGCCTGGCCACCCCGCTCGTCGCGCCCGACACGAAGCCGCTGGAACAGCTGGAACCGTTGTCCGCCTTGGCTTTGCGCCGGTTCATCACCACCTACTCGGCCATCGACGGGCTGCCGCTCGCACTCGCGATCGACGGCTTCGCCCGGATCCACCTCGGCGGCGACCAGGAGCGGGCGACCGGGCTGGTGCGGGCGATGCTCGCGCAGCTGGCCACCCTGCAGTCGCCGGACGACCTGCGGTTCGCGGTGTGCGTGTCGCCGGAGCGGCTGCCCGACTGGGAGTGGGTCAAGTGGCTGCCGCACGCGCTGCACCCCGAGCGCACCGACGCGGTCGGCCCGCTCCGGCTGGTCGCCACCGCGATCACCACGCTCGAGGTGATGCTGGAGGACGTGCTCGCGAACCGGCCGCGGTTCGACCCGATGTCCTCGTCCCGGGTGTCCGGGCCGCACCTGGTGGTGGTGCTCGACGGCGGCTCGTTCGCCGGCTCGGACCACCTGATGACCGTCGGCGGCGTCGAGGGCGTCACCATGGTCGACCTCACCACCGTGCCGCCGAACACCCCGGAGCCGACCACGCTGGTGCTGGACGTCGGGCCGGACGGCACGCTGACCAACCTCGCCGGCACCGACGAGACCGAGCTGGGCGAGGCCGACCGGCTGCCGTTGCCGATGGCCGAAGCGCTCGCGCGGCAGCTGGCCCCGCTGAGGCTGACCGCCGCCTCCCGCGGCGAGCAGCCGTTGAGCGCCGAACTCGGCCTGGACGGTCTGCTGGACCTCGGCGACCCGTTCGCCTTCGACCCGGCCGACACCTGGCTGCCCCGGCCGAGCCGCGACCGGCTGCGCGTCAAGTTCGGCATCCGGCCCGACGGCACCCCGATCGAGCTGGACCTCAAGGAGTCCGCGCAGGACGGGATGGGCCCGCACGGCCTGCTGATCGGCGCGACCGGCTCGGGCAAGAGCGAGCTGCTGCGCACCCTGGTCCTCGCGCTGGCGATCACGCACTCGCCGAACACACTCAACTTCGCGCTGATCGACTTCAAGGGCGGCGCGACGTTCACCCGGCTGGACAAGCTGCCGCACACCAGCGCGGTGATCACCAACCTCGCCGAGGAGCTGCCGCTGGTCGACCGGATGACCGAGGCGATCAACGGCGAGCTGATCCGGCGTCAGGAACTCCTGCGCGCGGCCGGGAACTTCTCGTCCCTGCGCGACTACGAAAAGGCGCGCAGCTCCGGCGCGCCGCTGCCCGAGGTCCCGACGCTGCTGGTGGTGTGCGACGAGTTCAGCGAGCTGCTCTCGGCCCGCCCGGACTTCATCGACATGTTCGTCCAGATCGGCCGGGTCGGCCGGTCGCTCGGTGTGCACCTGCTGCTCGCTTCGCAGCGGTTGGAAGAGGGGCGCCTGCGCGGGCTCGACACGCACCTGTCGTACCGCATCGGCCTGCGGACGTTCTCCGAGATCGACAGCCGCGTGGTGCTCGGGGTGACCGACGCGTTCACCCTGCCCCGCGCGCCCGGGCACGGCTTCCTGAAGTTCGGCGACGAGCCGATGGTCCGGTTCCGCTCGGCCTACGTCTCCGGTGTGCACACCGCGGGCGCGGTCACCGGCGGCACCGGCCCGGCCCAGCTGCCCGGCATGCAGGCCTATTCCACGGCCTACGTCGCGCCGCCGGTCGAGGAGGACGAGCAGGCCCGCCCGGCCGGCGACCCGGACGAGGCGATCGGCGAGAGCCTGATGGACATCCTGGTCGACCGGTTCGCCGGCCGCGGGGTGCCCGCCCACCAGATCTGGCTGCCGCCGCTGGCGGATCCCTCCACTGTGGACGGTCTGCTCGGGCCGGCCGTCGTCGACCCCGTGCGGGGGCTGCAGGCGGGCGACGCCGGCCTGCGGGGCAGCCTCAAGGCGGTCGCGGGAGTCGTCGACCGGCCGTTGGACCAGCGGCGTGACCCGCTGGTGCTGGACCTGTCCGCGGCGGCCGGGCACCTGGTCGTCACCGGGGCGCCGCGCTCGGGCAAGAGCACCGCGCTGCGGGCCGTGATCACCTCCCTGTCGCTCACCCATACCCCGCGTGAGGTGCAGTTCTACTGCCTCGACTTCGGCGGTGGCGGGCTGGCGTCGCTGCGCGGGCTGCCGCACGTCGGCGGGGTCGCGGGACGCCAGAGCGCCGGCGCGGTCCGGCGCACGGTCGCCGAAGTGTCCACTGTGCTCGCCGAGCGGGAACGCCGGTTCGCCGAGGAAGAGGTCGACGGGATGGCCGCCTACCGCGAGCTGCGCCCGGACGACGACCCGTACGGCGACGTGTTCCTCGTGGTCGACGGCTGGCCCACGCTGCGCAAGGACTACGAAGACCTGGAGGACGTCGTCGGCGCGATCGCCGCCCGCGGACTCGCGTACGGCGTGCACGTGATGGCGTCCTGCTCACGCTCGTTCGACATCCGCCCGACCGTGCGCGACCTGTTCGGCAGCCGGATCGAGCTGCGGCTCGGCGACCCGGTGGACACCATGGTGGACCGGATGAGCGCGCTGAACGTGCCGGAGAACTCGCCCGGGCGCGGCATCACGAGCACCGGGCACCAGCTGCTGATGGCGCTGCCGCGGATCGACGGCCGCGAGAGCGTCGACGACCTGCCGCGCGGAGTGTCCACAATGGTCACCGCGGTGGCCGGGGCATGGCCGGCCGAGCCCGCGCCGAACGTCCGGCTGCTCCCGGCGAAGCTCGCGTTCGAGGCCCTGCCGCCGCGCGACGACCCGGCCGCGCACCGGCTTTCGATCGGCATCGCGGAGAAGGACCTGGCGCCCGTCCAGCTCGACTTCTCCGCGGACGCGCACCTGCTGCTGCTCGGCGACGCCGACTCCGGCAAGACCGCGTTCCTGCGCACGCTGGCCCGGCGCATCACCGACTCCTACACCCCGGAACAGGCGCGGGTGCTGCTGGTGGACCACCGCCGCGGCCTGCTCGGCGAAGTCGGCCAGGACCACCTGCTCGGCTACGGCACCGACCTCGCCACCACCACCCGGCTGATGAACGACGCGGCGCGGGCGATGGCCGAGCGGCTGCCGGGACCGGACGTCACGCCGGAGCAGCTCCGCGCGCGCAACTGGTGGCAGGGGCCGGAGCTGTTCGTGCTCGTCGACGACTACGACCTGGTCGCGTCGGTGATGGAGAACCCGTTCCTGCCGTTGATGGAGTACCTGGCGCAGGGCCGCGACATCGGGCTGCACGTCGTGCTGACCCGGCGCTCGGGCGGTGCCGGACGGGCGTTGTTCGAACAGTTCCTCGCGCGCGTGCGCGACGTCGGGTCGCCGGGGCTGATGCTCTCCGGCGACCGCGAGGAGGGCCCGCTGCTCGGTGGGCTCAAACCCGAGTCCCTGCCGCCAGGACGCGGCAGGTTGATCACCCGGCGTGAGGGTGCCCGGCTGCTTCAGCTGGCCTGGCTGCCGCCGCGCGAGTGACGCGAAGTGACGGCTAATCGAGTGCGAAGGAGGGCGAAATGGCAGAAGGACTGAGCGGGCTCAGCGAGTCGATGATGAAGTTCAGCCCGCAGATGGATTCGGGTGGGCTCAACCGGCAGGGTGGAGCCGCGGCGGGCGGGGGCATGCAGGAAGGGACGGCGTTCGCGCAGGCGGAAGAGGCGTCCGCGCAGAAACTCCAGCAGTTCATGGAACAGGTGAAGCAGGGTTTCGGCGCGTACGCCGGGATCGCCCGTGCCTCCGCCTCGGACTACCTGAACGCCGACCAGTCGGGGCAGCAGACCATCGCGAAGACGCAGGATCTGTCTCCGTTGAAGTCCTCGGCCCCGGTGCACCCGTCGTTGCTGTTCCCCTCTGCGGGAGGTAACTGATGAGCTACACCGGAATGGCGTTCCCCCAGCAGGTCCAGGTCATGAACGCCACCAAGCCGCTGGCCCAGGTGGCCTCGCAGGCGGCCCAGATGTGGCAGCAGGCCGGGACCCAGCTCTCCGGCGCGTCCTCGTCGCTGCAGGGCCAGCTCCAGGCGCTGGAGCCGGACTGGACCGACGAGGCCGGCGCCCAGATGCAGCAGCGCGGCGGGCAGAGCAAGGCGGACATCGATTCGTGGACGGCCGGGATCAGCCAGACCGTCAGCGCGCTCACCGGGCTCTCGTCGGCGATCACCAGCACCGGTCAGCAGATCGACCAGCTGGTCGCGATGCTGCAGGCGAACCCGCTGATGGCGGCGCTGATGATGCCGATCCTGCAGCAGCAGGCCGGCGGGCTGATGGACCAGCTCGCCCAGCAGTTCACCTCCGCCACCCAGGCGGTCTCGGGCGCCCAGGGCAACGAGTGGAGCGGCCCGACCGGCAGCTCCGGCGGCGGTGGTTCCGCCGGCGGCTCGTCCGGGGGCTCGTCCGGCGGCGGCCAGTCGGCGAGCGCGTCGAGCGGGGGTGACGGCGGTGCGAGTTCCTCGTCTTCGGCGTCGGGTGACCAGGCGTCGGCCTCCGGCGGTGATGACGCTGCGGCCGGGGACGACGCGTCGCAGCAGGACCCGGCGACCGGCGACGACGGAAGCCAGGATCCGGGCCTCAGCGGCGACCCGTCGCTGTCCGGGCTGGGCGGCACGGTGGCCCCGATCGCGCCGCCGACCCTGCCTCCGCTGCCGCCGATGACGTCCGTGCCGCCGCCGTCGTTGCCCGGCGGGTTCGCGATGCCGATGGGTGGACTTGGCGGGCTGGGCGGGCTGGGCGGCGGTGGTGGCCGCGGCTTCGGCGGGCCGTCGGTGCCCGGCGTCCGGCTGGGCGGTGGCGGGCTGAAACCGTTGCCGCAGGCGGCTTTCCCGGTGGCCCAGCAGGTCACGCCGACCACGACCGGGCAGGCTCCGGCGGTCCCCGAGGCCGAGCCGGTCCAGCCGTCGGGCGGCAGCGGTGGCGGCGGCGGGATGCCGATGGCGCCGATGTCCGGCCTCGCCGGGGCCGGTGGCGCCGGTAGCGGTGGTGGCACGCCGGGTTCCGGTGCCCTGCAACGGCCGTCGCAGGGTCGCGGCCCCCGCCGCACGAACCCGCCCGGCCTGCCCGCCGCGTTGCGCGGGAAAGCGGGCCGGACCGACCCGGCGGCGTTCGCGCCACTCGCCCGCACCGTCCGCCGTGACCGGGCCGACGACCCGACCACGGTAGAGCTGCTGGACGAGGACCTCTGGCAGGTCGGCGACCAGGGCGCCCCGAGGCTCGAGCCGCCCGCACCGCCGCGTCGCCTGGCTCGCTGAGCCAGGGCACCCGGCCTGAACAGCTCGTGAGTGTTTATGACGGTTAGTGCCTGTTTGTGATCCCGGTTTCGGGTATGGGTCGGGCCTCTGCTAGTGATCTTGACACCACATCTCGATCTCTAGCAGAGGCCCGGTTTCCCTTTGTACCTTGCCGTGGATCGGCCCACGTCAGTGGGCTGTCGTTCCCGTCGCTACCCGTCGGGCACCACCGATGCCGAGTGGGCGTTGCTGGAGCCGTTGCTGCCCAGGCCTGCATGTGCGACCGAGCTGGGTGGCCGGCCGGAGAAACATCACCGGCGCGCGGTCGTGGACGCGCTGCGCTACGTGACCGACAACGGCATCAAATGGCGGGCGTTACCAGCGGACTTCCCGCCATGGCAGACGGTGCACGGATTCTTCACCCGCTGGAGCAAAGCCGGGGTGTTCGACAAGATCCGCGACCGGTTGCGCGAGAAGATCCGGTCGCGAGCGGGGCGGAATCCGGCGCCGTCCGCAGCGGTGATCGACTCCCAGTCGGTCAAGGCCGCCGAGACCGTCGGCCGCCCGTCGCGCGGCTATGACGGCGGGAAGAAGATCGACGGCCGCAAACGCCACATCGCCACCGACACCCAAGGACTGCTGCTGGTGGTCCTGATCACCGCAGCCAGCGTGCAGGACCGCGCCGCAGCCCGCGACCTGCTCTCGGCGCTGCACACCGCCTACCGCGGCATCACCTGGGTCTGGGCCGACGGCGGCTACACCAGCAAAGCACTGGTCGACTGGGCACAAGACACACTGCATCTCACCTTCGACATCGTGAAGAAAATCGTCGGCCAGACCACCTTCATCATCCTGCCCCGGCGCTGGGTCGTCGAACGCACCTTCTCCTGGATCACCCAAGCACGCCGCAACGCCCGCGACTACGAACGACTACCCGACCACTCCGCCGCATTCGTCAACAACGCCATGATCACTATGATGACCAGACGCCTCACCCGCCCAACAAAGCGGGCCAGAACCACCTAACCAAGTTCCAAGACAGGCACTTAGAACCGTCATAAACACTCACGAGTCTTACCGCCGACGGTCATGGCGAGCGGGGCGGAGGCGAGCTCACCCACGCCGGTCGTTGTCGCGGCCGTCACCTGGGCCTGTCCGTTGCGCTGCGCGAGCGCGTTCCCGTCCGGCAGGATCCGCACGACGCCGGGACGGCTGCTGCGGTAGCTGACCGGCCCCAGCACCGGGAGCACGTGGTCGGCGTTCACCGTGGTGGCGTCGTGGTCGACCGCGACCGACTGGGCGGGCATGTCGACGGTGTCCGCCCGCGCGTTCAGGCCGTTGTCGTACCGGTTCCGCGCGATCCGCACGTCCGAGGAACCCCGGAAGACGAACAGCGAAGTCCGGTACTCCGTGCCCGTGGCCACCGTCTGCAACGGGGTGCGCTCGCCCACGGCCGGGCACCGGTTCTGCGCCTGCACCTGGAGAAGCGACGCGCGATCGAGCCGCCGCACGGTGTTGCCGGTGAAGCTGAACCCGCCGACGCTCTTGGCGTCGACCAGGTTGACGTCACCGATGTCGAAGGTGTTGTCCTCGACCTTGATGTTGTGGTGCACCGGATGCGCCGCGTCGAGCACCTGGTTGGTCGGCTCGACGAAGATGACGCGGCTCGACGGCCGGGTGAAGACGTTCCGGCGGATGGTGACGTCGTCGACCGGACCGGACTCGTACCACTGGTAGGCGTCCGCGGAGATGTAGACGCTGGACATGGTCATGCCGTCGAAGAGGTTGTCCTCGATCACCACCGGCTTACGGGTGGTGACCAGGATGCCGCGGGTCGGCACGTTGCGGAAAGTGTTGCCGGACACCAGGACCGACGGGGTGTAGGTGACGTTCTCCACCACGCTGCCGCCGATCGTCACGGCGTCGGGCACCGGCCGGTCGAGGGTGATCGTCATGTCCGTCAACGATTTCGTGTGGTCCATCCCGCTGGGGCCGTCGACGGCGGTGACGACCGCCTGGCCGCCGTCCGCTCGCATCGTCTGCTTCGTGGTCAGCTCGACCGTGTCGCCGACGTGGAACTGCGGGAACCCGGCGGTCTCGGGGTGTTTGTAGCTGACGGTGAGGCTGTTCGGCGTGGGCTTGCCGGTGACCTCGAGGTAGGTGCCGTGGATGTTGATCGGGTCGTCCTGCGGCCCGTCGAAGACGTTGCCCGTGATCGACACCTTGCCCTTGACCCCGGACATCTGCAGGAAGTCCGCGGAGGACGCCGTCGAGCGCCCGGAGGCCGGGTCCGGCCGGAAGTTGTTCCGGTCGATGGTGACGTTCTCGCTGAACTGGGCGACCAGGCCGAACGTCTGCATGTAGTAGGCGTTGAGCCCGCGCACGACGACGTCCTTGGAGTTCCAGATGAACGCGCCCGGCTGCTCGCGGGTGGTCTGCCGCATCTCGTAGACGAGCCCCCGGTCGGTGGACGCCGCCGGGCTCGCGTAGTCGATGCGGATCTTCCGGCCGCCGAGGTCGGTGATGGCCTGAACGCCGGTGAACAGCGGATTGTCGGCCCGCCAGGCCGTGTTCGCCACGGGGTCGTGGATCTGGAGGTACTGCATCCCGTCGACCCCGGACCAGTACGGCTGCCCGGTGGCCGGGCTCGTCTCGCCGAGCCAGGTGATGTGGTTGTCCGCCACGCGATAGGGACTTCCGGCGGGCAGGGTCAGTACGCGGTACCCGTGCCCGTCCGCGGTGCCGGTTTCGCTGACCGTGGCGTCGATGACCTTGGGCGCGACGTAATCGAAGGCGAAGTTCGTGAAGGTGACGCCGGTCGACCGGATCGAGGCGAACGCCGTCTGGAGGCCGTGGTAGTTCAGCTTGGAGCCTTGGCCGTCGATGGTGACGTCGCGCATGTCCTCGACGAGCACCCCGATCTTCTTGTCCCGGTAGGCCTGATCGGCGCCGACGGTGTTCGAGACGTACAGCTCGCGCGTCTCCGCCTGCTCGGGGTACAGCTGGTAGACGCCCTTGGGGAACACCACCCGGACGGGCCGGGAGAGCGTCTTCGCGTACTTCAGCGCCGCCTTCACGGCCGGCGCCGAATCGGCGACGCCTGTCCGATCGGCGCCGAACGAGGTCACGTCGACCACCTTCGCGGCCGCCGCTGGGTCCGCGTTCGCTGGCGCTTGTCCACAGCCGAGGAGAACGAGTACCGCGCCGGCGAAGATTCCCGCCGCGCGCCGAGCCGGGCCGTGAGCCATCGATCCTCCGAACCTCTGGGTCGCCGGCGGCCGGGAGGCCAGACATCCAACGAATATCTGCCTGAACCCTCGGTAGACGGACGCGATCGCCACTGATGCTGCCGAGATTGTGGAATACATCCGACTTCTGTGCAAGCCCCGCTACTCACCGCAGTGCTTGCCTGGCGATCACGTCGACGTCGAAATTGTTCTCGCCGGTGCGGCCACGCCGGCCATCGCAGGGGACCCACCCGGCCGCCGCAGTCAGCGTGAACTGACCCGGCGTTACGTCACCACTGCCGTAACGCCGAAGCGTGGTCCAGTCCAGGCCCCTGCGGCACCCGGGCCATCAGCCCGGCGGGGATCCGGACCGGCGGGATGCCGCGGTAGCCGAGGGAGTCGAGGAGGTCCGGGCTGCTCAGCGGGTACGCCCGGCCCAGGTCGGTGACCACGGCATAGGTGCCGGCCGGGGCCTGGTCGCTCGGCATCACCTCGACGACCGCCGCCGTCCCCGGCGGCACGAGCACCTGGTCGGCCAGCGCGACACCGCCGGCGGTCCGGCCCGGCGTGGTGTTCGCCGGGGGCGGCAGCTCGTCGCCCACGCTCACGCTCGGGACGGACGCGGCCGGCGCGAAGGTCAGGCAGACGCGGTCCGACCCGGCGGCGAACACCGGCCGGGCCGCGGGCGGGTCGGTGTCGGCCGCCGCCGGACGGGCGGCCACCGTCGCCCCGCTCACCTCGATCGGGCTCAGCCGCACCGGGAACGGCTCCGCGCCACCGTAGGCGCCGGTCGTCGGCCGGTACGCGCGCTGGATTTCGTACTCCAGCGGGGTGATCGGCCGCAGCTGCCCGGTTTCGGCGAGGTAGTACTGGTTTTCCATGGTCAGGAGCTGGCCGGCGAGCAGGTCCGGGCGGCCGGGCACCGCGTGGGACGGCTTTCCGGCGTCCGGCACCGGGATCGGCGTGAGCGGGGCGCCCACGGGCAGGACGTCCACGACCGCGGCGCCGACCCGGGTGCGCGGCGCCGAGCCGAGCGCCAGCTCGACCGTGACCGCGTCCGCGGCGGCGATCTTGTGCCGGTAACCGCCGGCCACCAGGTACTCGTCGCCGGTTTCCGGGGTCTGCACGAGCAGCGCGCGGTCGCCGAGCGGAGTGCCGCCGGGCGCCTGGTGCCCGACGAGCAGGGCCGAGCGGTACGTCGTGGCGCCGGTGAGGTCGGTGCCCGGCTGCGAGCACAGCGTCCAGCCGTCGCGCAGCACCTGGTCGGGCCCGGGCAGCGCGTCCGGCGCGTCCTGGATGCCGATCCGCGGGCCACGGGGGACGCCGGTGAGGGAGTTCGCCGAAACCGACGTCGTCGCCGCGTGGCTGCCGAGTGCGAGCAGCGCGGACGCGTAGTTCGTCACCGGGTCGAGTTTCCCGTTGAGGTAAACGAATCGGGTGCCGGTCTCCTTCTCGACGATCACCGACTTGCCGTCCTGCCAGCTGTGGTCGCCGCCGGGGGAGAGCAGGCCGTACACGCCGGCCGCGGCGAGCGCGATGACGGAGACCACGATCCCGGCGACGGCGGCGCCCGCGGGGAGCCTGAAGGGCGGCTGTTCGGGGTCGGTCTCACGGGTCACCAGCGCGGAAACCGTGCGCTGCAAGAGGAACTGGTGGGCTTGGAGCCGATCGCGCGAGGTTGCCATGTCAGCCGCCCAGCCCGCGCAGGTAGCCGTACAACCCGAGCACCGCGCACACCACGGGCACGACGGCCAGCACGATCGCCACTTCGAGCAGCTCGGCGTAACGGCCCCAGCGAGGGCTCGAAGCCCGGGTACTGCGCCGTAGCCCGATGACGATGACCAAAGAGGACAGTCCTAACAGGACTGGCCCGGCCACGGTCAACGGCCCGGCGGCGAGCAGGGGACCGAGCGTCAGCACCGTCACCCCGGATCCGGCGGCGAGCAGCCAGGCGACCCGTTGGGCCAGCACGGGGTGCAGCCGCGCGCGCAGGGTGAAGCCGACGGTGAGCAGGATGGCCAGCACCAGGGCGGAGGTTCCGCCGTCGCGGACCAGCAGCAGGAGCGACGGCACGGCCGCGATGACCGCGCCGCACACCAGCCCGGTGAGCAGACCGTCCGCGCGGACGACGGTGGCGTACACCGCGGACCGGGACGGCAACGGCTCGTCGCGGAGCAGATCGGCGGTGCCACGCGGGAGCACCGGGATCGGCATCCGCGCGGCCCGGATCGACAGGGGCGCGAGCAGCGGCGAGAAGGCGAGCGCGCTCCCCGCGACGACCGCCGCGGCACCGGCGGTGCCGAACGTGTCCATCGTCGCGAGCCAGCCGCCGATCACGGCCAGCAGCCCGCTGGTCGACCCGGCGATGAACAGCGCCGGCCGGTCGACGACGCCGAGCAAGCCGAGTACGGCCGCCAGCAACAGGGCCGCCCCGGCCGCGATCAGCTGCGGCGCACCGAGCCCGGTCAACGGCCGGTCCCCCGCGAACAGCAGGCCGCCGCCGGCGAACGCGAACGGCAACGCGGCCGCGGCGAGGACCGAGCCGGCCCCGGCGTCCCCCGCGGCTCGGGCCAATGCCGTCCCCGCGACCAGCAACAACAGCGCAGCACCGAGCGCCCACGCGGCGGGCCATGGCCACGGCGGCCCGGCGAACGCCACCGCGGCCAGCGCCAGCAGCGCGATCGCGGAGCCCGCCACGAGCCCGGCCCGCCGGGTGTGCCGCGGGTCCCAGGCGCTGCTGGCGCGTTCCGCCCCGGCGGCGATCGCGGCGACGAGGTCGTCGTACTCCAGCTCGGGCCATTCGGTACGGGCCGGGACGAGGTTCAGCACCTCGCCGTCGAGCACCCGGTGCGTGGCGAGGGTGCTCGCGCCGCCGAGCACGGTGCCGTCGGGGCGGCGGAGCACCCAGCCGCCGTTCGGCACGCCCTGGTCGGCCAGGTGCTCCCCGGCGTGCTGCAGCAGGCCGGGCAGCAGTTCGGCGATCGGGGACCGTTCGGGCAGGGTGAGATCGACGCGGCGGGCCGGAGCCGCCACGGTGACCCGGACTAGGCCGATGGTGGGCATGCGGGTCTTCCTTTCGCAAGGGGCGCCGCGGCGGCAGCAACCTGCCGGGACGGCCGCGGGTGGCTCGGACCTCTCCTACGATGGGGGCACGGCACCTGCGGTGGAACAGGGTCGGCAGCTAGCGGACACGGAGGTCAGGCGTGTGGGGCGACTCGGCGGTTTACGGCGAGCGGACGGGGCGGTGACCGCGGTGGCGACGACCCTGCCCGGCGGCGACTGGACCCTGGTCGGCCCCGGGCCGATCGCAACCACCTACGCGAGTCATTCGGGTGGCGTCCCGGTGGCGCTGAAGGTGTTCCCGGCCCGGTTCGACCGCGTGACGCTCTCCGCGGTGGAACGGGAGCGGACCCGCCTGCGCGGCGTCGCCTCGGTGCTGCCGGTGGACGGGGTCGAGCAACTGCCGGACGGCAGGCACGTCCTGCGGATGGAACTGTGCGCCCAATCGCTGGCGACGCTCCTGCCCCGCGTCGGGCAACTCTCGCCGTCCGACACCGTGGTGCTCGGCCACGCGCTGGCGACCGCGCTCGCCGGCGCCCACGCCGCCGGGGTGGTGCACGGCGGGGTGACGCCGTCGAACGTGCTGTTCCGGACGTCCGGACAGCCGGTTTTGGCGGACTTCGGGGTGGCACTGAGACTGGCCTTCCCGCGCGACCCGGTGCGGGTGCTGGAGTACCTCGCCCCGGAGACGCTGCGCACGGAAACCCTGGACGAGCGAACGGATCTCTACGGCCTCGGCGCACTTTTGCACGTCGCCCTCACCGGCAGGCACCCCTTGCCCGGCCAACTGGGCGAGCCGGTGGGGGAGCGCGTGCTCCGCGTCTTGCGTACCCCCGTCCCGGCGATCCACCAGCCTGGTGTCCCGACGGAACTGTCCACTGTGGTCGGACGGTTACTGGCTCCGGACCCGGCGCATCGGCCTCCGGGTGCGGCTTGGGTGGTGGATCAGCTGGCGGAGATGATTTCTCGGTTGGCTGCGCCTGCCCCGCCTGCACCCGCAGCTGCCTATGGCTCTGCCTCCGCTCCGGCGCCCATTCATGCGCCCGTGCCCGCTGCTGGGTTTGTACCTGCCTCCGCGCCCGCTGCCGGGTCCGCAACGGGCCCTGCCGTTGCGCCCGCTCCTGCTGACCCTGCCACTGCTCCCGCGCCAGCGCCTGCATCCGATACTGGCCCTGCTGTCGCGCCCGCACCTGGAACCGGCCCTGCGCCCGTCCCCGCCGCTGGCCCTGCACCCGCTGGCCTTGCGCCCGCTGCCGGACCTGCGCCCGTTCCCTCGCCTGGCAATGACCCGGCGTTCGCCCCATCTGCGCCGACGGGAGCCCCTTCTCCTGGGGCCAGCGGCTACCCGAATCCCCAGTACCCCAGCGCCCCGACGCCCACCGGGCCGGTCGCGCCACCTCCCGTGGCGCCGGATCCTCTCCGCCCCACCGCAGCCGAGCCGGAGCAGCCCGCATCGTCCATCGCCGGAGAGCCGGAGCCAGAGACCTGGCAAGGCGAGTTCGACGATTTCGGGGCACCAGAAGGCTCCAGCATGAACGGCTCCGGCATGAACGACCCAGGCGTGGACGGCTTTGACGACCCGTCGCCGGTCGAGTTGCCGCCTTCGGTTGTCGCGGAGTTGCCGTCCAGTCCGGTTTTGCCTGGCGTTCCGCAGGCTGCGGAGCCGGCGGAGCGGAAGCGGCGGGTGCGCTGGGACGTGGTCGTCGGCGGGCTGGTCGCGGTGTGCGTCGTCGCTGCCGGGCTGGTGTTGCTGCTCGGGGGTGGATCGGACGACCTCACCACGGTGGCGCGGACGCCGCCGCCCGCGCCGCCGTCCGGGGCGCCGGCCGCGGTCACCCTGGAGCTGGCCGAGCCCGCCGACCACGGCAACCAGGTCACGCTCAGCTGGAGCAGCAGCTCCGACAGCGTCGACTACGCGGTGATCGTCGCGCCCGAGGGCGAGCCGAACCGCGCGATCCTGGCCCAGCGACTGCACACGCTCACCGTCCCGGTCGACCCGCTGCGCCGGTACTGCTTCGAGGTGCAGGCCACCGACAGCCGCAGCGTCTACAAGAGCGCGCCCCAGTCGATCCGCGGCGCGACCTGCCACCGTTAGGGAAACCGCTGGCCCCTCCTGGGACAATGGTCGACATGACTGCTTGTCGAAAGGTCGATGCCGCGTAGACGGCCCGGCGCGATGCGCGCCGACGTGCGATGCAGCGTTGGGCGGTACGGCGCCGAGGGCGAACCGCCGCCCAGGCCGATGTGGGGGTTGTCGGCTCGGGCGGCGGCTGCGATCCGGCAGGTCGATCGAAGGTGCTTCTGGCCGCGGGCGACCGAGACGGCCCTGAGTCGCTACCGCGCGTTCCTCACGTCGGGGCGGTGGCCGCTCTACCCACAGCGCGAGGACTGCCCCTGCGACGGTTGCTCCCTCGACGACGTCCGGGTAGCGCGCGACGTCCTCGAGGAAGTCCTCTGTCGGCTGCCGCCGCGTGAGCGGGTGGAGCTGCGGCGGCTCGTCTCGCCGTTGGACCAGCGGTACCTATCGTTGACGCCACCGGATCCGTTCGCGCGCAACGGTTCGTGGTGGCACCAGCGGCTCGCCGCCGAGGACCGGGGCGCGTCTTGACAGTCCATTGTGGTCAGCCCGGCGGGGCGTCCGCGATCGCGTTGAGGGCGGTTACCACGGTGCGTTCCTCGTGGGCGAAGTGGACGTCCAGCTCGGCGGCCAGACGGTCCAGCTCGGCGACATCGACGGCCGTCCGCAGTTCGCGCTGGATGCGGGCCACCGTGGCGTGCTGCGCCGTGAGTTTTGCCAGTTCCGTTGCGAGGGCAGGGAAACGCAGAGCGAGCATCGGAAAGGTGGCGGCGTCCTCACCACCGTGGTGACGGTCCAGCGCGGTGCAGAAACCGGCGCAGTGGGCGCGCAGGTCAGGCGGCGAAAGCGTCACATCACCTTGCATGGCCTGGGCACGCAGGGACGCCAGCTCGTCGCGCAGCCAGCGGTGGACCTCGACGAGCCAGTCACCCATGCCCTTCACGCGGTCGAGCCGGTGGAGGACGACCACGGGAATCACGCGAGTGGTCTTCGCCTGGTACTCGGCGTATCCCGGTGCAACCTCGATGACACGCGCGAAGAGGCTGTCGCGCTCTGGCGCCGGTGGGATGCCCGCGTACGCGTCGTACGTGCTGTCGCCGGTCTCGACGGTGACACGCGGGTTGCCGCGGACGTTGTGGAACCAGTCCGGGTTCCGCGCCGCCCCGCCGGCCGACGCGATGACGACACCGGTGCCGTCCAGCTCGACGTAGCCGAGCAGACTTTCCCGGCGTAGCCCCGTTTTCGCGCCGGTAGTGGTGAGCAATGCCAGGCCCGGCATCCGCTCGGGGTTCTCGCGAAAAGTGGTGATCAGATCCATGTGGTCCTTTCCCTGCTGGTGACGGGAGGTGGGAACCACGGCGAACGGGTACACGAAAGCCCGCAGGCTGCCTACCTGGAGGAGGGCGCGCTGAAACCCGGAAACCCTTGGGTGACAACGACTGCGGGAAATCCGGGAATCCGGACTCCGTGGTGGCTGAGTAGCCGGTACCTCCATGCGTAGGCCCATCCGGGGCGCACGGCGAAATTAGCACGGAATCCGGAACGCGGGCAAGGCGGCGAAGAAAGACCGCGCACTCAGGGCCGGTGCTCAAGACCGTCGAGGATGCGGTTCAGGCCGTAGGTGAAGTTGTCCTCGCGGGTGGCGTCCGGAGTGTCGTCCGCGCGGTCCAGCAGGGTGCGCAGGCGCGGGTACGGCTCGGCGGCGGCCAGCGCGGCCGGGCGGAGGCCGGCGATCCACTCGGCCTCCGCCCGGCCGCTGCGGGCGAGCGCGGTCAGCCACGCGGCCTCGGTGGTGCTCACGCCGATCACGTACGCGACCACGGCGCTGACGGCCTGGTCCGCGTCCTCCAGCGTGAAGCCGTCGGCCTCCAGCGCGGTCAGCAGGTTTTCGTTGAGGCGCATGACATTCGGGCCCAGGTACGACAGCCCGACCTGGCCCAGTACCGATGCCATCCACGGGTGGCGCAGGACCATTGCCCGCACGCTGTGGGCGGCGGCCGTCAGCGTGCCGCGCCAGCCTTCGGCGGCCGGGTTCTCCAACTCGCCGTACGCCTCGTCGACGACCAGCTCGATGAGCTCGTCCTTGTTCGCCACGTGGCGGTAGAGCGAGGTCGCGCCGGCGCCGAGGCGGGTGCCGAGATTGCGCATGCTCAGCGTGTCGAGCCCGTCGGCATCCAGCAGGCGGATGGCCTCCGCGACGATCTGCGCCCTGGTCAGCGCCGGTTGTTCCTTGCCTCGCCGCGGGCGGGTCCAGACGGATTCAGCCATGGCCCCACCCTAGCGCACGACGTACGCACTTGACGAACACTCCACCCGTATGAGTACAGTGTGCGCAGAAACGGAACACTGTGCGCAAGGAGACGAAGATGACGGCGACGTTGAGCGATCCGGGAACCGCGGTCCAGCGGAACCCCCGGCGCTGGCTGATCCTGGTAGTGCTCTGCCTCAGCACGCTGGTGCTGGTGATCGACAACATGGCGCTGACGGTCGCGGTGCCGTCGCTGACCGAAGACCTCGGCGCCACCGCGTCGGACACGCAGTGGATCCTCGACTCGTACCTGCTGGTCTTCGCGGGGCTGCTGCTCACGTCGGGCAGCCTGGCCGACCGGTTCGGGCGGCGCCGGGTGATGATCATCGGGCTCGCGCTGTTCGGCTGCGCGTCGCTGGTGGCGACGCTCGCGTCGAGCCCCGGTGAGCTGGTCGCCGCGCGGGTGGTGATGGGCGTCGGCGGCGCGTTGATCATGCCGAGCACACTGTCGATCCTGATCACGGTGTTCGACGAAGAAGAGCGCCGCAAGGCGATGGCCGCCTGGAGCGCGGTCGCGATGGTGGGCTTCATCGGCGGGCCGGTGCTGGGCGGCGTGCTGATCGCGTGGTTCTGGTGGGGCGCGGTCTTCTTGATCAACGTGCCGATCGCGGTGCTCGCCATCGTCGCGGCCGTGGTGCTGATGCCGGAGTCGAAGGGCCCGTGGCGCAAAGCCGACCCGCTGGGCGCGGTGCTCTCGGCCGTCGGGATGACGGCGCTGGTGTGGATGATCATCGAGCTGCCGCACGGCTCGGCCGGCTCGACGCTCGGCGCGCTCGTGGTGGCCGTGCTCGCGCTGGGCGGGTTCGTGGTGTGGGAGCTGCGGACGCCGTCACCGATGGTGCCGCTCGGCCTGTTCCGGGCCCGCAACTTCACCGGCGGCTCCCTGTCGCTCACGCTGGTCCAGGTCGGAAACGGCGGCCTGCTGCTGGTGTTCACGCAGTTCCTGCAGTTCGTGCTCGGCTACTCGCCGACGCAGGCGGGGCTGGCGTTCCTGCCGATGGCCGTCTCGTCGCTGCTGTTCAACACTCTCGGCGCGACGCTGGGGCAGAAGTTCGGCAACCGGGTGCTGACGGTGTCCGGGTTGCTCGTCGCGGCGGCCGGGTTCGGCCTGCTGGCGACGGCGTCGTCGAGCTTCCTGGTGGTGGGCCTCGGTTTGTTCGTGCTCGGCGCCGGCGGCGGCCTGGCGATGCCCGCGGCGATCGCCGCCCTGATGGGGACGGTGCCGGAGGAGCACGCCGGCGTCGGGTCCGCCCTCAACGACACCATCCAGCAGCTGGGCGCCGCTCTCGGCGTCGCGGCGCTGGGCAGCGTCCTGTCGAGCGGGTTCCGCTCCACCATGCCGGACGCCACTCCGCTGGCCGACGCCGTCCGGGTGCCGGCGCTGGCGGACACCGCGCGCTCCGCGTTCACCTCGGCGATGTCGACGACGTTCCTGGTGAGCGCGGTCGGTGTGGTCGTCGCGGCGGTGCTGGCCGCAGTGGTACTGAAGGACAAGCGATGAACTTCTCCGTTACGCACTGGCAGAAGCGGCTCGACGACCTGCGCGTCGCCCACCACGTTCCCGGGGCGTCGCTGGCGGTGCTGGCCGACGGCGAGATCCACGAACTGGCGAGCGGGCTGCTGCACCGCGGCACCGGCGTCGAGGCGAGCACGGGGTCGGTGTTCCAGGTCGGGTCCATCACCAAGATCCACACGGCGACGCTGGTGATGCGGCTCGTCGACGCCGGCGAGCTGGACCTCGACGCGCGGGTGGTCGACGTGCTGCCGAGCTTCGCGACCGCCGACCCCGCCGCCACCGGCCGCATCACCGTGCGGCAGCTGCTGTCCCATACGAGCGGCCTGACCTGCGACTTCACCCACGACACCGGCCGTGGGGACGACTGCCTGGCGCGCTACGTCGAGGCCGCCGCGGGTGTGGCCCTCGACTGTCCACCCGGGACGGCCATCTCCTACAGCAGCGTGGGTTACAACGTGCTCGGCCGGATCGTCGAGGTGCTCACCGGCAAGACCTGGGACGAAGCGGTGCGGGACCTGCTCTGCGCGCCGCTCGGCTTGACGCACACGGTGACGCTGCCGGAGGACGTGCTCGCCTTCCGTGCGTCGATGGGCCACCTGGGCGAGCCGGGCGAGTGGCCGGACCCGGCGCCGTCGTGGAACCCGCTGCCGCGGTCGTCCGCGCCCTACGGCGGACAGCTGTGCGCCACGGCCGCGGACATCGTCCGGCTGGCGCGCCTGCACCTGGACGATGGTGTGGCGCCGGACGGGACGCGACTGCTCGGCGCCTCGTCCGTCGCGGCGATGCAGCGGCCTGAGACGGACACGCCGGACCACTGGACGGTTTCCTCCGACGGCTGGGGCCTGGGCTGGACGTTGTACGACTGGGGCGGAATCAGCGGTTTCGGCCACGACGGCGCGACGATCGGCCACTACGCCTACCTGCGCGTCGTGCCGGCGGCCGGCGTCGTGGTGGCGCTGCTGACGAACGGCGGCGACGCGCGCCACCTGTACGAGTCCCTGGTCGGCGAACTGCTGTCCACGCTGGCGGGGGTGGAGCTGCCGCCTCCGTTCGCACCACCGGCTGTTCCCTCCACTGTGGACATCGGGTCCGTCGCGGGCCGGTACCGGCGGGAGGGGGTCGCGATCACGGTGGAGGGACGGGCCGAGGTGCCGTGGTTGCGGTACGAGTTCGTCGACGGCATGGCCGGGCTGGCGCCGGCGATCGAGGCGGAGCTGGTCCCGGTATCGGGGACGGTCTTCGCCGCCCGCGTCGCCGGGCCCTTCAGCGGCGATTGGATGCCGGTGGTGTTCGCGACGCTGAGCACGGGGACGCCGTGTGTCTACATCGGACTGCGGGCTGCGCCGAGGGTTGTGGGGTGACTCCGTGTGTGGCTGGGGTCGGTGTGGTGGGTTGGTTTCCGGTGTGTCTCGACTGCGGGGGTGGCTGTCAGGGTTGGTGCGGGGGTGGGGGGCGTGGCGCCTGGCTTTGTCTGGGGGGAGTGGTGGCTGGCGGGGTTGGTGTGGTGGTGGCGGTGGGGCGAGCGTGACGGCTGGGTTTGTCTGGGTGGGTGGTGGCGGTTGCCGGGGTTGGTGTGGTGGGGCGGGGCGGGCGTGGCGGCTGGGCCTGTCTGGGTGGGTAGTGGTGGCTGGCGGGGTTGGTGTGGTGGTGGCGGCGGGGCGGGCGTGACGCCTGGATCTGGCCGGGTGGTCCGCGGCGCCACTGTTCGCGCCGGTCGCTTCCGCTCGGGTCCGCCGGGGCGCAGACTGGGCTGATGGACCGGCGGGTGCGGGTCGCGGTGCGGGTGGGCGGGGTGGTGCAGGGGGTGGGGTTCCGGCCCTTCGCCCACGGGCTCGCGCGGCGGCTGCGGCTGTCCGGCTTCGTCGGCAACGACGCGGCCGGCGTGTTCGCCGAGGTGGAGGGGACATCGGCGGACGTCGACGCGTTTGTCGTCGCACTGCGGGAAGAAGCGCCGCCACTCGCGGTGGTCGACTACGTGCGGGTGACCCCGATGGCCCTGGTCGACGGCGGGCAGGCGGACGGTGAGCCGGTCTTCACCATCGTCGCCAGTTCGGCTGGTGGGGAGGTCGCGACGCTCGTCTCCGCGGATAGTGCGACCTGCGCCGACTGCCTTGCCGAACTGCGCGACCCCGGTGATCGGCGGTACCGCTACCCGTTCATCAACTGCACGAACTGCGGGCCCCGCTTCACGATTGTGCGCGGGGTGCCGTATGACCGGCCGTTCACGACCATGGCCGGCTTCCCGATGTGCGACGACTGCCGACGGGAGTACGAAGACCCCGGTGACCGGCGGTTCCACGCACAGCCGGTGTGCTGCCCCGCCTGCGGGCCGAAGCTGTGGTTCCACGAAACGCGCCACGAAACGCGCCACGAAACGCGTCACGAATCGCGACAGGAACCGCAGCAACCCAAGCCAGCCGGAACAACCCCGCTTAAGTCCACAATAGACGCGCTGCAGGAGGGCGCTGTAGTTGCGATCAAAGGACTGGGCGGATACCACCTCGCTGTAGACGCGGAAAACGAGAGTGCCGTCGCCGCGTTGCGCGGGCGGAAGCACCGGGAGGACAAACCGTTTGCGATCATGGTCCCCGATCTCGCGGCCGCCCGGAAGGTCGCGGAGCTGGGCGAGATCGGCGAGCAGCTCCTGACCAGCCGCCGTAGCCCGATCGTGTTACTCCCGCGCGTCGCGAATGGTCCCCTCGCGACATCCGTCGCGCCCGGGAACCGGCGGATCGGCCTGCTGCTGCCCTACACCCCGCTGCATCACCTGCTGCTCGGCGACCTCGGCCGCCCGATCGTGCTGACCAGCGCGAACGTCTCCGACGAGCCCATCGTCTACCGCGACGAGGACGCCCGGAGCCGCCTCAAGAACATCGCCGACGCCTTCCTCACCCACGACCGGGCCATCCACACGCGCACCGACGATTCCGTGGTCCGCCCCGTCCGCGGGCGCGTGCAGCTGCAGCGCCGGTCTCGGGGGTACGCGCCCGAGCCCGTCACGCTCCACCGGAAAGTCCCGCGGCACGTGCTGGGCTGCGGCGCCGAGCTGAAGAACACCTTCTGCCTGGCGAAAGACGACCACGCGTTCGTCTCGCACCACATCGGCGACCTCGAGAACTACGAGACGCTCAAGTCCTACACCGAGGGCATCCGGCACTGGCGGGAGCTGTTCGACGTCACCCCCACCGTCGTCGCGCACGACCTGCATCCCGAGTACCTGTCCACGAAGTACGCGCTCGACCTCGAAGGCGTCGAGCCCGTCGGCGTCCAGCACCACCACGCGCACATCGCCTCGTGCCTGGCCGACAACGGCGAGGACGGCCCGGTCCTCGGCGTCGCCTTCGACGGCACCGGCTACGGCACCGACGGCACGATCTGGGGCGGCGAGTTCCTGCTCGCCGATCTGGCCGGGTTCCAGCGCGTCGGCCACCTCCAGGCCGTCCCGATGCCCGGCGGCGCCGCGGCCGTCCGCGAGCCCTGGCGCATGGCGGCGGCCCACCTCGACGCCGCCGGCATCACCGCGGAAGAACTCAAAACCAGGCACGAGGAACACTGGGACGACGTCGTCAGGCTGGCCCGCAGCGGACTGAACTCACCGCTGACGTCCAGCGCGGGAAGGCTGTTCGACGCCGTCGCCGCCCTGCTCGGCGTGCGCGACAGCGTGAACTACGAGGGCCAGGCCGCCGTGGAGCTGGAACAACTGGCCGACCCCCGAGAACGCGGCACCTACCCCGTCAGCACAGCACGAAACCAGGTGTCCACAGTAGACATAATCCGCGCCGTCGTCGAGGACCGGAAAAACCACACCCCCAAGCCGATCATCGCCGCGAGGTTCCACAACACCGTCGCGGACGTCGTCGCCCGCGTCTGCGAGCAGCTCCGAAAAGCCGAAACCGTCGCCCTCTCCGGCGGCGTCTTCCAGAACGCCCTGCTCCTCGACCGAACCACAGAATCCCTTCAGCACAAGGGTTTCCGGGTCCTCACCCACTCCCGCGTGCCGGCGAACGACGGCGGGATCAGCTTGGGACAGATCGCAGTGGCAGCCGCGCGCGAAGCCACGAGTACCACGAGTCCAGCCCGTCACCCCGGGTAGCGCTCAGCTCCAGTACCCGCGCCCGGGGATTGACGTGCCCCAGGTCGTGGTTGAACTCCGCGACGTCGAAGTCCACGTACGGCAGCAGGTCGACCTTGTTGAGCAGCACGAGGTCCGTTGACGCGAACATGTGCGGGTACTTCAGCGGCTTGCCCGGCCCCTCGGTGACGGACAGGATCACCACCCGCGCGGCCTCGCCGAGGTCGAACAGTGCCGGGCAGACCAGGTTGCCGACGTTCTCCACGAACAGCACCGAACCGGGCGCGACGGCGAGCGTGCCGAGCGCGCTGTCCAGCATCGTCGCGTCGAGGTGGCAGCCGGCGCCGGTGTTGATCTGCACGACGGGCGCGCCGGTCGCCTCGATCCGCGACGCGTCCAGCTGCGTCTCCTGGTCGCCCTCCACCACCGCGAACGGAAGTTCGTCGCCCAGCGCGCGCACGGTGCGTTCCAGCAGGGTGGTCTTCCCGGCGCCGGGGGAGCTCATCAGGTTAATCGCGAACACGTCCCGGTCACGCAGCCGTTGCCGCGTGTGCCCGGCCAAGTGGTCGTTCTTCGCCAGCACGTCCTGTTCCAGCACCACGGTGTGGCTGTGCCCTTCGTGGTGGACGACCGCGTCGTCCGAACAGCCGCAGGTCTCGCACATGTCAGGCCACCTCCACGGACTTGATGCGCAGCTGGCGTCCGGCCAGCACTTCGACGTCCGCACTGCCGCAGGGGCAGAGCAGGATCGGGTAGTCGATGCCGAACTCACGGCCGCAGTCACGGCACGCGGCGCGGCCCGGCGGCTCGTCGATCTCCAGCGCCGCGCCCTCCAGCGCCGTCCCCGTGCAGAGCACGTCGAAGCAGAAGCGGACGCTGTCCGGCACCACGCCGGACAGCCGCCCGATCTCCAGCCGCACGCTCAGCACCGCGGTGTCGCCGAGCCGCGAGACGATGGCGTCGACAACGCTCTGGGTGATCGACATCTCGTGCACTAGCAGATCCTCGGCAGCGGGTCGCCCACCAGCATGTCGACGATCCGCGTGCCGCCGAACGCCGTGTTCAGCAGCACCAGCCCGGGCGGGTCGTCGGCGACCCGCCCGATCACCGCCGCGTCCGCGCCCAATGGGTGCGAACGCAGCGCGGCCAACGCCTCCGAGGCCTGGGCGCCGTCGACGATGACCACGATCCGGCCCTCGCAGGCGACGTACAACGGGTCGATGCCGAGCAGCTCCGACGCGCCGCGGACCTCGGTGCGGACCGGGATCGCGTTCTCGTCGATCACCACCGCCACCTCCGCCGCGCGAGTCACCTCGTTGAGGATCGTCGCGACGCCGCCGCGGGTCGCGTCACGCATCGCGCGCACGCCCGGCACGGACGCCAACAGCCCGGCCACCAGCTCGTGCACCGGCGCGGTGTCCGACTCCAGGTCGGCGTCGATGTCCAGCTCGCCGCGCGCCAGCATGATGGTGACGCCGTGGTCGCCGATCGGGCCGGAGACCAGCACCGCGTCGCCCGGCTTCACCGTGGCGACGCCCAGCCCGGAGCGGATGGACACACCGACGCCGGCGGTGTTGATGTACACGCCGTCGGCTTTCCCGCGCTGCACCACCTTCGTGTCGCCGGTGACGATCTGCACGTCAGCCGCCAGGGCCGCGGACTTCATCGATTCGACGATCTTCAACAGGTCCTCGACGGGGAAGCCCTCTTCGAGGATGAAGCCCGCCGTCAGGTACAGCGGCCGGGCGCCGGAGACGGCGAGGTCGTTCACCGTGCCGTTCACGGCCAGGTCGCCGATGTCTCCGCCGGGGAAGAACAGCGGCGACACCACGTACGAGTCCGTGGTCAGCGCCAGCTGCGCTCCGCCGATGGTGAGCGCGGCGGCGTCCTCCATCGGCTCCAGCAGCGGATTGCGGAACGCGTCGAGGAACACGGCCTCGATCAACGTGTGCGTCGCCTTCCCGCCGGAGCCGTGCGACAGCGTGATGCGCTCCTCGCGGACCTTCGCGCGCCGCCGCCGGGCACGCTCGATCCGGTCGAGCACCTGCTGCTCGCGTTCCGTGGTAGTCATACTGTGCCCTCCGCCACTGATCCGACGTCAGCCACGGCGGAAACGGGTTCCTGTGAGTGGGCCGGCTGCAGTCCGTGTCCGCCTACTTCCGGTCGGATCAGTGTCGAGCTCGCTTCCCGCACCCGCTTGCGGCTGAACCGGCCGAAGTTGTAGTACGCGGCGCAAGCGCCCTCCGGCGAGACCATGCAGGTGCCGATCGGCGTCTCCGGGGTGCACGCGGTGCCGAACACCTTGCACTCCCAAGGTTTCAGCACGCCCTTGAGCACTTCGCCGCACTGGCACGCCTTCGGGTCGGCGACCCGGATGCCGGGCACCTCGAAGATCCGCTCGGCGTCAAAGGCCGCGTACTTCTCGCGCACACGCATCGCCGAGTGCGTGATGAAGCCGAGCCCGCGCCATTCGAAGAACGGCCGCAGCTCCATCACCTCGTTGATCGCCTTGAGCGCCACCTGGTTCCCGTCCCACGGCACCACGCGCGAGTACTGGTTCTCGACCTCGGAGCGGCGTTCGGACAGCTGCACCATCAGCATGTAGATGGACTGCAGGATGTCCAACGGCTCGAAGCCGGCCACCACCACGGGCTTGCCGTAGTCGCGCGCGATGAACTCGTACGGCCGGCAGCCGATCACCGTCGACACGTGGCCCGGGCCGATGAAGCCGTCGAGCCGCAGGTCGGGGGAGTCGAGGATGGCCTTGATCGCCGGGATGATGGTCACGTGGTTGCCGAACACGGAGAAGTTCTCCAGGCCCTCGGCCGCCGCGCGCAGCAGCGTCATCGCGGTGGACGGCGTGGTCGTCTCGAACCCGATGGCCATGAACACCACCCGCAGGTCCGGGTTCTGCCGCGCGATCTTCAGCGAGTCCAGCGGCGAATAGACCATCCGGATGTTGGTGCCCTCGGCGTTGGAGTCGAAGAAGTTCCCACCCGAGCCGGGCACCCGCATCATGTCGCCGAACGAGGTCATCAGCACCCCGGGCTGGCGGGCGATGTGGATGGCGTCGTCGATCCGGCCCATCGGGATCACGCACACCGGGCAGCCAGGGCCGTGCACCAGCTGCACGCTCTCGGGCAGGTAGTCCTCCAGGCCGTGTTTGTAGATGGTGTGCGTGTGCCCGCCGCACACCTCCATGAACTTGTACACGCGCCCCGGTTCGCACAGCGCGGTGATCTTCGCGGACAGCGCACGCGCCTTGTCCGCGTCCCGGAACTCGTCGACGAAACGCATCAGGGGGCTCCTATTCGATCCGGGATTCGAGTAAGGCGGCTATCTCGTCCTCGTAGGCCTTCCCGATGCTCTCCAGGAACTCCATCGCCGCGGCGGCCTCGGCCTCGTCTATTTTGGACAGTGCGAAGCCGACGTGGATGAGGATCCACTCGCCCGGCACCGGCGGGTCGTCGGTGAGCAGGCCGATGTTGATGGTCCGCTTCACCCCACTGACCGAGACTTTCGCGAGGTCCGGCCGCTCCTCGCTGATCTCGATGATCTCGCCCGGAATCCCGAGGCACACGGCTACATCCGGCTCATCTCGAGGTACCGCCGGATGTCCGGTTCGACCAGCCGGGCGAACCAGGCCGCCCCGCCCACCAGCACGATCAGCAGCAGTAAACGCTTGAACATCTCAGACCTCCGTCTTCTGTTCGTCCGGCAGCCGCGAGGCGGTGCCCCACGCCAGTTCCGCCACCGCGCGCACCGCCGCCGGCACGGCCGCCTGGACTTCCTCGGAGAGCCCGATCCCGGACTCCACGCTCCCCGGCTCGCAGCCGACGATCAGCACCCGCCCGGCGTCGCCGCCGAGCAGCCGCAGCAGCCGGAACACGGCCTCGGGCTGCATCCCGTGCGCGTCGATCGACGGCGCCTTCGCCAGGTCGTCCACGTCCGCTTCGATCAGCGACAACGTGCCGGGCGGCTGGCCGTGCGGCGTCGCGTCGAGCAGGATCGTGGTGTCGTAGCCGCCGAGCAGGTCGTACGCCAGGTGCATGCCGGCGATGCCGTAGTCGGCGATCTGCACCCAGTCCGGCAGCTCGGCCTGCTCCAGCCGCTTGATCACCTCGACGCCGAACCCGTCGTCGCCGAGGAAGATGTTGCCGATGCCGGCCACCAGCACGCGGGGTCTCATAACGGCTCCAGGTCTCATAACGGCTCCAGCTCGTCGGGGGAGAAGTAGCGGAACCGGCCGTGCGCGTTCTGCATTTCCGCGGCGGGGTCGGAGTCCACGGTCACGGCCACGTGCGTCGATCCGTCCACATCGGACAATACGGCGCGCACGGTGGCGACGAGGCCGGTGAGGAACATGTCCTGCGCGTCGCTGCCGCGCAGGTTCGGCCGCAGCCGCACGCGTGAACCGGCCGCGACGCGCGCCCCGGCGACGACCACGCTGTCGGTCTCCGGCGACACGGACGCGTCGGCTCCCGGGTCCCACCACGGGACCACCGGGTCCGGCCGCGGTTCCCCGGTCACCGAACGCAGGTAGCGGACGGTGCCGTGCAGCCGGTCGAGCAGCTCCTGCGGCATCTCGTCGACCCGGTCCACGATCGACGCCGCCCGTGGGTCGGTGGCCCTGGCCTCGCGTTTCTCCTCGTCGGTGAGGGTCATCGTGCGCAGGGTGAGGATCTCGTCGATCTCGGTGCCGTCGAACAGGTCACCCGCGCTTTCGGCGGCGATCGCCGGGTCGTCGTACAGGATGATCGGCGACGCGAGGATCACCGGGCTCTGGGTGGTGCTCCCGATCAGGACCGGCCAGACCCGCTCGTTCACGCAGGCCTCGACGGCCGGCTTCGCCCACTCCGGCGGGTCGAGCATCGACAGGAAGTGCCCGGAGTCGACCGAAAGGATCAGGTGCGCGGCCAGCAACGCGTGGCGCAGCGCCGTCTCCCGGGTCGGCTCCGTGGCGGTCCACGGGCTGGTGTTGCGCAGGCCCAGCTGCAGCCGGGCGCCGCCGAACGGTCCGTCGAGCGAGTCGAGGCGCGCGGTCAGCACCCCGGTCAGCTCCTGCGAACGCCGGACGAGCGAGCAGCCGCCCCCGACGTCCTCGGACTCCTCCCAGCCCGGCACGGCGAACGGCGCCTCGACGGGCTGCGCGAGCAGTTCGGCCGCGGGCAGCACGAAGTCGACCTCACGCTCCACGGCCTCGTCCCAGGTCGTGTACTCGGTGCCGGCGACGGTCATCGTCGCGACGAACTCCTCGCCGTCGTGCGCCATTCGTTGCTGCGCCTGAAGAAATCGCAGTTTGACGTGCAACACCGTGTGCGAGCGCGGTTCCAGCAGGCACTCCGTGTGCGAGGTCGCGTACTCGCCGCGCGCGTCGTCGGCGTAGGACGGCGGCATCAGCACACCCCACTGCCAGCGCACGCGGTTCTTGCCCGCCGACGCGCGGTACGGGTAGAGCAGGTAGCCCTCGTACAGCACCGCGTCGCCGACGGCGCGGGCCTGGTCCCCGACGGCGGTCACGGGGGATCACCGGCCGAACCGAGCAGCTTCTCCATCGCCGCGTCCCAGGTCGGGATGGCGTGGCGCGCCTTGTACTTCAGCAGCTCGTCGATGATGTCCCGGTGCAGCTTGATCCACGCGACGTGCGGGAAGTACCGGTTCATCAGCTCGTCCCACGCGGTGATCGGCATCCGGACCTCGGCCTCGACGTGCCACGGCACCGGCTCGACCCAGAAACCGGGGCCGCCCTTGCCGAACACGGTGCCGCTGAACAGCAGCACGAGCGGGACGACACCGTCGGCCAGCGCGTGGAAGTACTTGCCCGCGGCCACTTCCAGGTCGTAGCTGCACGGCACCTCGAGCACGAACTCGGTGGTGCCGGTGAACCCCGGCACGACCGCGGAGACGGCGGCGAACTGGAACGGCTTCAGCGTTTCGCCCCAGCGCGACGGGTCGCCGAACAGGTCCGTCAGCAGCTCGGACTCCCCGTCGGAGTACCGCCGCCGCTGCGGCTCGATCCGCAGCTGCACCCGCAGCACCAGCGCGTACACCGGTTGCGCGGTCAGTTCGCTGACCCGCAGCGTGAACGCCAGCGTCGGCGAGGCCGCGTACTTCAACGGCTGCACGTCGACGCAGTCGAAGGTGAGTTCAGCCATCGGTCACGACCTCGCTGCGCTCGCGCAGGTCCGCGAAGAACCCGTCGATCGCCTCGTGGGCCGCGCTGCCGCCGTCGAAGCCGCGCCAGTGCAGCCGGACCAGGCCGACCAGCTCGTAACAGGTGTCGATCGGCACCAGGAAGCACTCGTAGCCGACGTCGTGCTTGCTGATCAACAGCGCCTCGACGTCGGGCGCGATCGACGCGAAGGCGGGCTGGGTGTCGAGCAGCTCGGTCCAGGTGTCCAGCGGTAGCAAGGATTCCGTCGCACCGGCCGGGCTCGGGTAGAACGCGACGGTGCGCTCCTGCACCGAATTGTGGAACAGGAACGCCATCCGCACCGGCACCCCAGCCGACTCCCACAGCGCCGAGCCTGCCGGGAAGTACGGCGAGTGCAGGTACCGCGTCGGCACCGCGCGGTGCCGCTTGCCGCCCGCGCCGGTGTGCGTGAACAGCAGGTAGCAGCCCCGGCAGGTGCACATGATCGCCCGCGACTCCAGGTCGATCACGTGCCCGTGGCCGGCGCCGACCGGCTCCGTGCACAGCTCGCACCGCTCGCCGGGCGCGGGCCGCACGGCGGGCTGGAGGAACCGGCGCAGGCCGCCCGTCATGCCTGCTCCGCGGGGACCGGGCACTCCAGCGCTTCGAGCGGCAGCAGCGGCCGCCCGCCGGGACCGGTCTGCACGGGCGCCGTGCCCTCGGGTACGACGCCTTCGACGACCACGTCGGAGATCTCCGGCGCCGCCTCGCGGACCACCCGCTCGATGGCGTACTTGGCGGTGACGGTCGACGACGGGCAGCCGTCGCACGTCCCCATCAGCTGCAGCTGGAGCACGCCTTCCCCGGTGATGCCGACGATGTCGACGTCGCCGGCGTGCGAGCCGAGGTACGGCCGCACCTTGTCGAGCGCTTCGGTGACGCGCTCCAGCGTCGTCTTCGGGTGCAGGTCGTGCAGTACCAGCAGGCCGCGCACGTGCTCGTCGTCGGCGAGGCGCCCGAGCAGCGCCTCACCGCCGTCGGACTCGCGCACGACGGCCAGCACCCGTTCGAGGCCGGCGCCGTAGAACTCGAGCAGTGTGTGGACGAGGTCCTCGGCCAGCTCGACGGTCGGCTGGTCCGCCCGCTCGGCCAGCTCGCCCAGCAGCCCCTCGATGCGTTCGCCGACCTGGCCGACGTCGGACTCCGCCATGGTCAGAGCACCTCTCCGCCGAACGCGTGCGGGGTGTGGATGCGTTCCAGCGTCTTGCCCTTGCCGGTGTACATGTGCACGCCGCAGGGCAGGCACGGGTCGAAGCTGCGGACCGCGCGCATGATGTCGATGCCCTTGAAGTTCTCCTGCGTGTTCTCCTCGAAGATCGGCGTGTTCTGCACGGCGTCCTCGTACGGGCCGGGGGTGCCGAAGGAGTCGCGGACACTGCCGTTCCACGGCGTCGGCGGGTACGGGTGGTAGTTCGCGATCTTGCCGCCCTTGATCACCATGTGGTGCGAGAGAACGCCGCGCACGGCCTCGGTGAACCCGCACGAGACGCCCTCGTCGGGCACCTTGAACGGCTCCCACGTCTTGGTGTTGCCACCGCGGACCTCGGCCAGCGCGCGCTCGGCGAAGTGCAGGGCGATCGCGGCGGAGTACGCCTGGAAGTAGGTCCGCGCGCGGTTGCGCTCCAGCGCGTTGCTCCACTTCGGGATCTTCCACTCGAAGCTGACCTCGGGCTTCAGCGCCGTGCGCGGCAGGTTGATCACCACGCTGTGCCCGGTGGACTTCACGTAGTCGGTGTCGACCAGGCCGGCCAGCGCCGTGGTCCACAGCCGGGCGAGCGGGCCGCCGCCGGTGTCCAGCGCCAGGTGGTCCTTGCCGTCGAACCAGCGCGGCGACATCGTCCACGAGTACTTGTCGTCGAAGTCGCGCTTCTGCGGCCGCGGGATGGTGTGCTGGTTCCACGGGTGCCGCGAGTCGACCGGGTTGCCCAGCGGGTCGTGCGTGACGAACTTGTCCATGCCCTCCCAGTCCTCGTAGAAGGACGAGCCGAGCAGGATGCGGATGCCGAGGTTGATGTCGAGCAGGCTGGTGGTGACCAGCTTGCCGTCGACGACCACCCCGGGCGTGACGAACATCTTCCGGCCCCAGGACTCCATGTTCTCGTAGGTGAAGTCGCAGTACTCCGGGTTGTTCAGGCTGCCCCAGCAGCCGAGCAGGATGCGGCGGCGGCCGACCTCCTCGTAGCCGGGCAGGGCCTCGTAGAAGAAGTCGAACAGGTCGTCGTGCATCGGCAGGCAGCGCTTCATGAACTCGACGTAGCGCATCAGCCGGGACAGGTAGTCGGTGAACAGCTGCACCGTCGCGATGGTCCCGACGCCGCCGGGGTACAAAGTGGACGGATGCACGTGCCTGCCCTCCATCAGGCAGAACATCTCCCGGGTGGACCGGCTGACCTGCAGCGCCTCGCGGTAGAACTCGCCCTCCAGCGGGTTCAGCGAGCGCATGATGTCGCCGATGGTGCGGTAGCCGTGCTGCTCGGCGTGCGGCGACTCGGTGCGGTTGGCCAGCTCCAGCACCCCGGGGTTGGTCTCGGCGACCATCTTCTCGCAGTAGTCGACGCCGACCAGGTTCTCCTGGAAGATGTTGTGGTCGAACATGTACTCGGCGGCCTCACCGAGGTTGATGATCCACTCGCCGAGGTGCGGCGGGCGCACGCCGTAGGCCATGTTCTGGTTGTAGACCGAGCAGGTGGCGTGGTTGTCACCGCAGATGCCGCAGATGCGGCTGGTGATGAAGTGCGCGTCGCGCGGGTCCTTGCCCTTCATGAAGATGCTGTAGCCGCGGAAGACCGAGGACGTGCTGTGGCACTCCACGACCTTCTTCTGCGCCCAGTCGATCTTCGTGTAGATGCCGAGACTGCCGACGATGCGCGTGATCGGGTCCCAGGCCATCTCGACGAGCTCGGTCTTGCCCTTGGTGCTGATGCCCTTGCCGCTTTCCGTCTGCGTCATGTCCCCAGTCCTTTCAGCGCCAGGTCGAGCGGTAGCCGGTCTCGAGCTGCTTGCCCTTTTGCCGCCACTTCGGCTCCAGGTCGACCTTGCGCTCGGTGATCTTGCGCAGCCGCCGGATCACCGAGCCGTACGCGCCGCTCGCCATCGCGGACACGTGCGCGCCCGGCGGCTCGTCCATGAACGGCATGAACTTGTCCGGGAAGCCCGGCATGGTGCAGCCGATGCAGATGCCGCCGACGTTCGGGCAGCCGCCCACGCCGTTGATCCAGCCGCGCTTGGGCACGTTGCACTTCACCACCGGGCCCCAGCAGCCCAGCTTGACCAGGCACTTCGGCGAGTCGTAGGTCTCGGCGAACTGGCCCTGCTCGTAGTAGCCGGCTCGATCGCACCCCTCGTGCACGGTCGCGCCGAACAGCCACTGTGGACGGAGGTGGTCGTCGAGCGGGATCATCGGGGCCTGGCCCGCCGCCTGGTAGAGCAGGTAGGTCAGGGTTTCGGAGAAGTTGTCCGGGTGCGTCGGGCAGCCGGGGATGCAGACGATCGGGATGCCGGCGCCGGACTTCCAGTCCCAGCCGAGGTAATCGGGCACGCCCATGGCGCCGGTCGGGTTGCCCTCCATGGCGTGGATGCCGCCGTAGGCCGCGCAGGTCCCGGCCGCGACGACGGCGAGGGCCTTGGGCGTCAACCGGTCCAGCCACTCGCTGGTGGTCATCGGCTGGCCGGTCTCCGGGTTGTTGCCGAAGCCGCACCAGTAGCCCTCGGACTTGATCGCCTCGTTGGGGATCGAGCCCTCGATGACCAGCACGAACGGTTCCAGCTCACCGCGATCGGCCTTGTAGAACCATTCGATGAACGTGTCCGCGCCCTTGTCCGGCCCGCACTCGAAGTCGATCAGCGGCCAGTGGACCGCGATCTTCGGCAGACCGGGCAGCGCGCCGAGGACGATCTCCTCGATGCTGGGCTGCGTGGCCGCGGTCAGCGCGACGGAATCGCCGTCGCACGACAGTCCGGCGTTGATCCACAGGATGTGGATGGGTTTCTCGTCTTCCTGGGTATGCGTCACGGCTGTTGCCCCTGGAGGTCGTCGAGCGCGCCGAGGGTCAGCTCCCACAGCGCGTGGTAAAGGGTGGTCTGGGCTTCCTGGATGCGGTGCACCGAAGGCGACGGCACGACGAAGAGGTGGTCGATGCTGTCCAGCTCGGCCATCCGCCCGCCGTCGTAACCGGCGATGCCGACGGTGACCAGGCCGCGGCGGGCGGCCTCGTCGAATGCGGCCAGCAGGTTCGTGGAGTTCCCGCTGGTGGAGAGGCCGACCGCGATGTCACCGGCGCGGCCGAACGCGGCGACCTGCCGGGCGAACACGACGTCGAACCCGATGTCGTTGCTCAGGGCGGTGACCACGGCGATGTCGTTGGTGAGGCCGAACGCGGGCAGTGGCCGCGCGTCCCCGGCCGGGGAGAGGAACAGGCTGGCGAGGTCCTGCGCGTCGGTGGAGCTGCCGCCGTTGCCGAACGCCAGCAGCCTGCCGCCGCCGGCGAACGCACGGGCCAGGTCCTGGGCGCAGGCGCACAGCCGCTCGCCGTCCGACTCGAGCACGCTGGCGCGCAGCTCGATGATCTCGCGGGTCTTGTCTACTGTGGACTGACGGACCTGGGTGAGCACGGCCTCGACGTCACTCGTACCCGAGTACAGGAACGGGTACAGCTCCTCGAGGCCACTGGCGCCCACGGGGTCTCCCCGTGTCATGGCGCTCATCTCCTAGCGGACTGTCGGTTCTCCAGGCGAGGGGTTCTCCAGACGCGCTATGGCTTCGCCGGCATGTACCAGGATTCGGTCGCCGACACTGGCCGAAACCAGTGCCACGCTCACCTCTTCCCGGCCGGAGCCGGTATCCACGACAGCGAACCCGAGGTCCAGGAGTTCGACTACGGTCACTTCGACCGCGGTGTCCGAGCAGGTGACGCACACCCCGTCGTGACAGGCGGGGGCCGGTGCTCTGTCGGCGTCACGGGCGTTCAAGACGCCACCCCCGGTGCGAGCACGCCGGGGTGCTCGAAGAAGACGTGCACCAGTTCCCACAGGATGTGGTAGGTCGTCACGTGTACTTCCTTGACCACCAGCGGGTCGGCGGACCGCGCGACGAGCACGTGGCCGATCCCGGGCGTGGTGGCGATGGCGCCGCCGTCGCCACCGGTCAGCGCGATGGTCAGCAGGCCGAGGTCGCGGGCGGCTTCGAGGCCGCGGCGGACGTTCTCGCACTCGCCGTCGGCGGAGATGCCGAGCGCGATGTCCGCGGGCTCGGCGAGGAACCGGATCTGGTGCGCGAAGACCTCGGCCAGCCCGACGCGGTTGGCCACGCCGGTGAGCGTGGCGACGTCGGCGGTCAGCGAGATCGCGGGCAGCGCCCGCTTGCCGACGATCACCGGGTGCACGAACTCCACGGCCACGTGCTGCGCGTCGGTGCTGGGCCCGCCGTTGCCGAAGACCACCAGCTTCCCGCCACGGTGGAAGCGCAGGGCCATCCCGTGACACGCGTCCGCCACGGCGCCGGCCTGTTCGGCCAGGTCGTGCACGGGGGCGACACGGCGTTCGAACAACGACGCCACAGCGTCCGCGCTCTTCGGAGACCACGACATCGCGGCTCTTCCCTGTGCGCTCAGTGGTGGGAGCAAGACCTCTAGGGTAGATCTGTGAAGTGGGTCACACAATAGGATCACGTGATAGATCGGGAGACTCGTGAGTGGCGATGACGGTTAGAACCGGCATAGCCACTCACGAGTCCTTGCTGGCGCGGCGCCGGCCTCACGTCCGGTCGCGTTCGCCCCGGGCTTCGTCCTTGGCTTCCTCGGCGCGGGCGATCCAGGTGCCGGCCTCGTTGACGGAGCCGCGGCCGTGCAGCATCCGGGCCAGGCTCAGCATGCCCTGCACGTCGCCCGTTTCCGCCGCGGCGCGGAAGAACTTCTCGGCCTGCGCGAGGTCTTCGCGCGCCTCGGCGAGGTGACCGAGGTTCGTCATCGCCGGGACGCTGCCGTTCTCGGCCGCCTTCCGGTACCAGGCCGCGGCCTCACCCTCGTCGCCGCGGTTGCGGGCCAGCACGCCGAGGTTCGTCATCGCCGCGGTGTCACCCGCCTCCGCCGCGTCGAGGTACCAGGCCTCGGCTTCGTCGACGTCGCCGCGACGGTGCAGCAGCAGCCCCAGCCGGACGGCCGCCTCGACGTTGCCGCCCGTCGCGCCCTGGCGGTACCACGTTTCCGCGTCCTTGGCCCGGCCGAAGCGCTCCGCCTGACGGCCGAGCAGGCACGTGCCCGCGAGGTCACCCGCATCAACGGCTTCACGCCACCAGCGCGCGGCGTCGCTCTGCCGGCCTTGTTTGCTCAGCACCATGCCGACGTCGAGCATCGCGGCGGTGTTGCCCGTGCTCGCCGCGCGACGGCACCAGTCCTCGGCTTCGTCGCCGCGCCCGCGTTCGGCGAGCAGGTGGCCGAGCGCGCCCATCGCCTCGGCGTCACCGGTCTCGGCGGCCGCGCGCAGCCAGTACTCCGCGTCCTCGAACCGGCCGCGGCGTTCGGCGGAACGGCCCAGCCCGACCATTCCGCGTGGATCACCGGCCAGCGCGGCTTCGTGGTACCAGCGTTCGGCCTCGTCGTGGGCGCCCCGGTCGGCGAGCAGGTGGGCCAGCACGGTCATCGCGACGCGGTCGCCGCCCAGCGCCGCCCGGCGGTACCAGGACTCGGCCTCGGCCAGCTCGCCGCGCTCGCGCAGGGCCGCGCCGACACGGGTCATGGCGACGATGTTCCCGCCTTCGGCGGCCTTCAGCTGCAGGTAGTCGTCGACCCGCGTGTTCCACTTCCGTAGCCGCCCGGACATCGGCGACGCTCCCTTCGAGCTGGTTCCCCACCCCGTAGTCGCTCGCCGCCCGGTTTGCGTGACACGTGGCCCCGGACACGTTCGGCGGCGGCCGAGAGTTTCTGCGCGGATACCGCCGCGGAGCCCGGCATACTGCCGCTCCCGCCCCTGCCGAGAGGACCGTCGCGCGCCATGGCCCGGAAGTTCCCCACCCAGCGGATCCTGTTGCTCGCCGTGGTTCTCGTCGTCGCGATCGCGGGTTTCTGGTACGCCGGAAGGGGCGTGGACGCGGAGCCCTCCTCGCCGCCGCCCGCCAGCGCCGGCGACGCGACAAAACAGTTGTCGGAGCTGAAGATCGCCGAGCGCGGCTCGATGACCGGCTACTCCCGTGAGAAATTCCCGCACTGGGACAACCAGGGGCACAACTGCAACACGCGCGAGCTGGTCCTCAAGCGCGACGGCAAGGACGTCAAGGCGGGCACCGACTGCAACCCGACGGCCGGCACCTGGTTCAGCGTCTACGACGGCGAGACGTGGACCAAGCCCGGCGACGTCGACATCGACCACATGGTCCCGCTCGGCCAGGCCTGGGCGAGCGGCGCGCGCGACTGGCCGCAGGACAAGCGCGAGCAGTTCGCGAACGACCTGACTCGCCCGCAGCTGTTCGCCGTCACGGACAACCTGAACCAGCAGAAGAGCGACAAGGCGCCGGACCAGTGGAAGCCGCCGCTGGTCTCGTTCTGGTGCACCTACGCGACGGACTGGATCACGGTCAAGCACTACTACGGCCTCACCGTGACCACCGGGGAGAAGACCACGCTGACCGACATGCTCGGACGCTGCCCGGCCTAGGCTGGCCCGATGGCGACATTCGTCCTGATCCACGGAGGCGGCGGCAGCGGCTGGGACTGGCACCTGGCCGGGGCCGAACTACGGCGGCGGGGGCACGACGTCGTCGCGCCGGACCTGCCGATCGACGACCCCGCGGCGAAGCTGGCCGACTTCGCGGACGCCGTCATCGCGGCCGTCGGCGAGCGGACGGACGACATCGTCGTGGCCGGGCACTCCTACGGCGGCTTCACCGCCCCGCTGGTGGCCGAGCGCCTGAACGCGAGGCTGCTCGTCTTCGTCGCCGGCATGGTGCCCGCGCCGGGGGAGACGCCGGGCCAGTGGTGGGGCAACACCGGCTACACCTCGTCGGAAGGGCTGAGCGTCGTCGAGCAGTTCCTCGCCGACGTGCCGGCCGAGCTGACGGCGGAGAACATCGCGCGCGGCCGGGACCAGGTGAGCGCCGAGTGGGACGACCCGTGGCCGCTCGCCGCGCTCCCCGAAATCCCCACGCGCGTGCTGCTCTGCCGCGAAGACCGGCTCTTCACGCCGGAGCTGCAACGGCGCGTCGCCAAGGAACGCCTGGGGATCACGGCCGACGAGATCAACGGCTCCCACATGGTCCTGCTGAGCCGTCCGGTGGAGCTGGCCGAACGGCTTGAGGGGTACCTGACCACCCTGCGGTGAGCCCGAGCCGTGAACAGCCAAATGGTCCAGACCGGTTGACGGGCCGGGCGCGGGCTGCCTACCGTCGAGTCCCCGCCGCGTGTTTCCTCCAACCCGCTCACCCTGGAGGTTTCCCCGTCATGCCTCAGAGATCCCGGATCGCCAGAGTCCTCGGTGCCGTCGCGCTCACGCTCGGCGCGCTCGTCACCGTCCCGGTCGCCACGGCGCAGGCCGCCGACCTCCCCGCGTGCCAGCACTTCTACACCGGCCCGATCCCCGAGCGGCCGGTCACCGGCGGCCACGGGCCCGGCCCGCTCGTCGACCCCGTGGACGTGAGCGGACGGCTGCCCGCGCCCGGCGGAGTGAGCGGCGGGCTGGGCGCGGACGGCAAGGTCACGTTCACCTTCGCCCGCGTGCCCGGCGCGGTGGCCTACCGCGCGTTCCGCAACGGCCAGGCCCTGCAGTGGATCAGCGACTGGGGGCAGGCGAGCTTCCTCGTCACCGACGCCAGCCCGTGCCAGAACGCGAACTACCAGCTCTACGCGATGACCGCGGAGGACAACACCCCCGGCTCGCTCGGCCAGATCTCCACGTCCTACCGCGTGGACGGCTCGAACCAGCTCGCGCCGTACGCCATCGCCAAGGGCACCACGCTGAACTACAAGGTGACCTCGTACAACGACGTCGCCCAGACCGCGCTCGGGTACAGCGCCGGTCCCGGCTTCTGCGCCGTCGACGCGCGCAACATCCCTTGGGGGACAAGGATTTTCGTCCCCGGCTACGGGCACTGCTACGCGGCCGACATCGGCAGCTGGATCAAAGACGACATCGTGGACGTCTGGCTGCCCGGCTCGCAGGCCAACGACTGGGGCGTGCAGGGCCTGACGCTGACCGTCGAGTGAGCCCTGAAGGCCACCTTGAGGGCATATAGGTCCCTGAAGGTGGCCTTCAGGGCGAGTGATCACCACCGGTCGACGTGCAGGACCTCCGAAAGGGGACGGCGCGCGGCCGGCTTGAAGGTGTCGCCGGTGTAGTAGGCCGTGGGGATCAGCGCGGCCTGGTGGACGTCGTCCGGCAGGCCGAGGATCTCCGCGGCCTCCTTCTCGTAGCCCAGGTGCAGCGTGGTCCACGCCGTGCCGAGCCCCAGCGAGCGCGCGGCCAGCATGTAGCTCCACACCGCGGGCAGCAGCGACGCCCACATCCCGGCCTGGTTCCCGTCCGGGAGGGTTGTGGAGCCCGTTTTCAGGCACGGGATCAGCAGCACCGGCACGTCGCCCATGTGGTCGGCGAGGTACTCGATGCTGCCGCCGGTGCGCTGCTGCACGGGCGCGCGCCGCGGGTCGTCGGCGAACAGCTTGCCCGCGAAGCCCGAGGACGCCATGTACTCGTACGTCGCGCGCCGGTACAGGTCGCCGATGGCCGCGCGCTGCTCGGCGTCGGTGACCACGATCCACTGCCATTCCTGGCGGTTCGAGCCGCTGGGCGCCTGCAGCGCGATGGTCAGCGCCTGCTCGATCAGCGCCATCGGCACCGGTCGTTCGAGGTCGAGCCGCTTGCGGACGGTACGGGTGGTGGTCAGCAGTTCTTCAGGGTTCACCGGTTCACCACTTGTCGTGTACGAGAGGACGGATGAGTTCTTCGTAGGTCGCGCGGACGCCGGCGGCGGCTTCCTCCGACAGCGGCGCAAGCCCGGCCGCGACGGTATTGCCGCGTGCCTGCTCCGGGTTGCGCGCGCCCGGGATGACGACGCTGACGCCCAGCTGGTCGAGGATCCAGCGCAGCGCGAACTGCGCCACCGTCTGACCTTCCGGCACCAGCCCGCGCAGCCGTTCGACGGCCTCCAGCCCGACGTCGAACGGAACACCCGAGAATGTCTCGCCGACGTCGAACGCCTCGCCGTGGCGGTTGAAGGTGCGGTGGTCGTCGCTGCCGAACGTGGTGCTCGCGGAGTAGCGGCCGGACAGCAGGCCCGAAGCGAGCGGCACCCGCGCGATGATCCCGGCGCCGGCCTCCACCGCGGCGGGCAGCACCCGCTCCAGCGGCTTGAGCCGCAGACAGTTCAGGATGATCTGGACGGACGCCACGTTCGGCCGGGCGAGCGCGGCCAGCGCCTCGTCGCAGGTCTCGACACTGACGCCGTAAGCCTTGATCCGGCCCTCGTCGACCAGCTCGTCCAGCGCGTCGTAGACCGCGTCCGAGGAGTACACCGGCGTCGGCGGGCAGTGCAGCTGGACCAGGTCGAGGGTGTCCATGCCGAGGTTGCGGCGGGACCGGTCGTTCCATTCGCGGAAGTTCTTCTCGACGTAGTTCTCCGGCACCTGGTCGAGCCGCCGGCCCATCTTCGTGGCGACGAAGACGCTGTCACCGCGTTCCGCCCGGAACCGGCCGACCAGCGTCTCGCTGCGCCCGTCGCCGTAGACGTCGGCGGTGTCGAAGAACGTCACGCCCTCGTCGGCGGCCGCGTGCAGCACGGCCATCGCGTCGGCTTCGTCCACGGCGCCCCAGTCGGCGCCCAGCTGCCAGCAGCCCAGCCCCACGGCGGAAACCTCACGCCCGAGCCGGGTGATCTTGCGCGTCTCCATGGCGGCGATCCTAGGCTGACCGACCGCCCGCCTACTCGTGAGTGTTCAGGCCGGTTCTAACCGGCGCTGCCACTCACAAGCTCGGGATGGCGAACGTCGCCCACACGTACTTGCCCCCATCGCAGGGCTCGTAGCCCCACATCTGCGACAGCGCGTGCACCAGCTGCAGGCCACGGCTGCGCGCGGCCGCCGGCGACGGCTCCTTGAGCTGCGGCACCTCGGTGCCCGCGTCGAACACGGACACCACCAGCTGCCCGTCCGTGAAGCGCAGTTCGAGCCGCTCCGGCCGCTCGCCGTGCTCGAACGCGTTGGTCACCAGCTCGGACGTCGCCAGCAGCACGTCGTCCCGCGAGTTCTCGTCCACACCGAGGTCCGTGAGGGCTTCGCGGACGACGCTGCGGGCGATGGCGGGCGCGGTGATGTCGTCCGGGAGCGCCAGGCGCACGGTGATGGGTGCCGCCGTGGCTCGCGTCCGCATCCTCGACATCGTCATGGGCGTCCACACCTCCCGACCTGTCCGTCAGTTTCTCGCACCGGCTAACTACCCAACCGGGTGGCCGCCGAATCAGGTGCCTTCGGTGATGTCAGTCTCGACCAGTCCCGTCCGCAGTTTCTTCAGGGTCGCCGCCAGCAGGCGCGAGACCTGCATCTGCGAAACCCCCACGCGGCGGGCGATGTCCGACTGGCTCATCCCCGAGCCGAAGCGCAGCGCGACGATCTTGCGCTCCCGCTCCGGCAGGCTCTCCAGCATGGGCCGCAGGGCTTCCCGCAGCTCCGCCTGCCCGAGGTTCGAGTCCGGCGCGCCGAAGCGCGTGTGGGCCGAGTTCTCCAGGAGGTTGTCCAGCGAGGCGCCGTAGCGGCCCTGCCCCGCGCGCAGGCCCTCGTAGACGTCCTCCATCGGGACGCCGAGGTGGTACGCGATCTCACTCGGGCGCGGCGCGCGCGAGAGCCGCACGGTCAGCTCCTCGCGGGCGGCCGAGATGTTCGCGTTCAGCTCCTTGAGCCGCCGCGGCACCCGCACCGACCAGCTGTTGTCGCGGAAGTGGTGGCGCAGCTCGCCGGAGATCGTCGGCACGGCGAACGCCAGGAAGTCGGTGCCCTGCGAGGGGTCGTACCGGTCGACGGCGTGGATCAGCCCGACGGTCGCGATCTGCACGAGGTCGTCCATCGCCTCGTCGCGGTTGCGGAACTTCCGGGCCAGGTTGCGCGCCAGCTCCAGGTGCTCGCGCACGAGCTGGTCCCTGATCTCCTCACGGCGCGGCGAGCCGTCCGGCAGCCCGGCCAGCTCGTCGAACAGCGACGCCACATCGGTGGACCCGTCGCCTTCGGCGGGGTTCGTCACGAGCGGGCCGCCTCGCTCTCCCGCACGAGCTGGACCCGGGAGAGGTAACCGCCGTCGGCCGGCGTCACGGTGCGGCGGGCCGAGGTGGCCAGCGCGGTGAGCAGCTGCCAGGACAGACCGGTCTCGTCCGCGTGGTCCGGCGCGTCGGAAAGCACCGAGACGGTGACCTCGATACGGCCCTCGATCCACGAGAACACGCAGGTCAGCTTGCCGTCGGCGGCCGACGGGAGCAGCATCGAGCACGCTTCGTCCACCGCCATCCGCAGGTCCTCGACCGCGTCCAGGTCGAAGTCCTGCCGCATCGCGATGTCGGCCACGATGGTGCGCAGAGTGGGCACCACGTGCGGAATCGCCGCCGTCCGGACCTCGATGAGCTGGGCGTCTTCCCGATCGAGCGGGGCGTTCTCCTCCACGTGCTGTCCTCTCTCCGGCTCACAAGGGCCGTGTCCTGCGCTTGCCCGGTCCACGAGATGCCCGGGGTGTGAGCAAACCAAACCCGCGTTTGATTCGCGCGACCGGCGGGCATGTAGCGGTCGGAGAAAGTGATCCCGGGGAAGGTGGGGACGAGATGGCTGACGTGAGCCGGCTGCCCAATGTGGTGTCGGAAGAGTGGGAGTGGCAGCTGCAAGGGTCCTGCCGCGGCGCGGACAGCAGCCTCTTCTTCCACACCGACAACGAGCGCGGGTCCGCCCGCGAGCGCCGCGAGTCGCGCGCGAAGGCGATCTGCCAGACCTGCCCCGTGCTGGCGCAGTGCCGCCGGCACGCGATGACCGTCCAGGAGCCGTACGGCATCTGGGGCGGCCTCGGTGAGATCGAGCGCCGTGAGCTGTTCCTGCGGCAGCGCCGCGCGAAGCGCAAGACGGTCTCCACGCACTAGACCACCCCCATGGCTTGACGTCCCGCGTGCCGGCACCGGCACGCGGGCGGACGTGTGTCACGCCCCAGGCCAGTGCCGTCGCCCGGCCCGGATACCCCCGTCCGGCGCTTGACGCCGGGCCCGGGCGTGCCGGTCCCCGGGACAGGTGGCGGCCGTCGCGGGCACGGCTGCCCGCTGGGTTAGGGTTGGGTTTCCAGATGCCTGGAACCGTGACACGGTTGCCGCTTGAGACAACAGGCGCGTACCGGCGCAGCAGCAGCGCCTGACGAGGAGAAACTGCATGCCCGCAGCCGACCAGAACGCCACCCCGCCCGGGTTCGGCATCACGCTGGACACCAGGGCCGCCGAGCCCAGGGTGGTGGTCACCGGTGAGCTCGACCTGCTCACCAGCCCGCAGCTGCAGGAAGCCCTGGCCGGGTTGATCGCGGACAAGAGCTCGCAGCGCGTGGTGGCCGATCTGACCGGGGTCACCTTCTTCGACTCCTCGGCACTGAACGTGGTCCTGCACGCCCAGCGGCAGGCCCGTGAGCAGGACGTCGAGCTCGCGGTGGTGCCCAGCTCCGCGGTGAGCCGCGTCATCGAACTCACGGGCGTGGCCGAACACCTGAGCGTGTCGGAGGAACCGCCCGCCTGATCCCCGATACGGTCGCGCGGACCTGAATTCCGTCGTCGACCTGGGGGACAAGCACGATGATGGGGCGCACACACGCCCTGACCGGCTGGTGCGCGGGCCTGGCCCTCGCACCCGCCGTCGGAGCGGGCACGGTGCACCAAGCGGTGGTCTTCGGGGCCACCACGGCCGGGTTCGCCCTGCTGCCGGACCTCGACCACCCCAGCGCCAGCGCGTCACGCCTCTTGGGCTGGCTGACCGGCGCGCTGTCCTGGCTCCTGCGTCGCGTCTCGGCGGCGGTGTACGCGCTGACCAAGGGACCTCGCGACGAGAAGGTGACCGGTACGCACCGCCACCTTTCGCACACCGTGCTGTTCGCCGCGGGCCTCGGCGCCGCGACGGCGGCGGGCACGGCGGCCGGCGGGCCGTGGGCCGTGTTCGGGGTGGTGGTCTTCGGGCTCCTGCTGGCCGAAGGCGCGCTGGGCGACTGGCTGCTGCCGGTGAGCGGCGCGGCCGTGGCGTGGTGGTACTTCACCGCGCCGCCGGACCACGCCGCCCAGCTCGAGCAGATCTCCGGCTGGCTGGGCTTTGCCGTCGCCGCCGGCTGTTTTGTGCACTGCCTCGGCGACTCGCTCACCGAGTCGGGCTGCCCGTTCCTCTTCCCCCTGCCGATCGCCGGCGAGACCTGGTACGAGATCCGCCCGCCGAAGGCGATGCGGATCCGCACCGGCAAGAAGGTCGAGACGCGGCTGGTCTTCCCGGTGTTCGTGGTGGTGGGCGTGTTGCTGGTGCCCGGCGTGTGGCAGTGGACGACGGCCACGGCCGAGCGGTTGTTCAGCCCTCCGGTGTCCCAGTCCGCGACGCCCTGAAGCGAGAGCTCTTCGGGCAGAGTCAGTTCACCGTCCGGCGGATTCCGCCTGGCCGGCACCACCGCCTGGGAGCAGGTGAAGGCCGGGATCAGCTGGGTGACGCCGGACGAGTTCGAAGCCGACGTGACCTACGTCGACGACCAGGCGTTCGCCGGCCTGACCGCGGCCGACCTGCTGGAGCGCCTGCCGGAGCGCGGTGAGCACGCGTTGCTCCTGGTCGTCGACGAGACGACGATCCGCTCCCCGAGCACCCGGTCCTGATCGTGGACCTCGGCTCGGAGCCCGACACCGTCCAGGAGATCGAAAACAACCTCTCGATCGCCAACATGGACTGGGAGGATTTCGCCGACGGCGTCGACGAGGACGGCGTGCGCCGGGACCACCTGCTCTACGGCCGTGCCGAGGACCTGCCAGACCGCATAGCCAGACCGCATAGCCGCGGCGCCGAAAGTCGTTGCCCAGTCAGCGATCCCGGCCCTCCGACGCCGCGGCCCGCGACGCCGTGAACCGCGCGATCCGCTCGGCCGCCGCCGCGGTGTCGGAGTAGTCGCGAGAGTGGACGATCTTGCCGTCGCGGACGGTCAGGACCATGGCGTAGGTCGAGGTGAACGGCTCGCCGTCGAACTCGCCGTGCAGGTCGAACTCGGTCACCAGCACCTCGGGGTCGGCGGTTTCGTGCACCACGACGTTCCCGGCCTTGGTCATCCGCCGCACCTGCGCGGCCGCGCGGAAGCGCTCGCGCAGCTCCTCGCGGCCCTGGGTCAGCCGCGGCACGCCCGCGGGCGTGAACGGCATCTCGATCACCACGTCCTCGGCGTAGAGGTCGGCGAGGTCGTCCCAGCGGTTCTCCACGGAGGCGTCGAGGAAGCGCTGGAAGACGGTCTTCGCGCCGATCATGGTCTTCGCGGCGTCGGTGTTGGGGAAGTCACGGTAGACGGTGACCTCGCCGTCCCGGACGGTCAGCAGCCCGACCGACGACGGGAAGCGGTAGTCCTCGCCGGTGTGCGGGTTGTGGCCCTCCGCCACGAGTTCGACGACGAAGCCGTCGGCGCTCTCCCACGTGGTGACCTGTACCTTCTCCAGGCCGAGGGCACGGGCGCGCTCGCCGCCGGCGGCCAGCGCGGCGAGGATCGCGGCGCGGCCTTCGACGCGGTGGCCCAGGAAGGGGAGTTCGTAGACGGCATCGGCGGCGAAGACGTCGGCCATCGGCGTGACGTCGAAGGACTGCATGCCTTGGGCGACGAGCTGCGAGATTTCGGACACGGTCCGGGTCATCAGGACTTCTCCAGGGAAGAATGGGGTTGAATCGGAACGGTGCACCCGCTTCCGACGATACGGAGTGAGCGTTCCGCTTGTCAACAAGATCGAGGAGGACACCCGTGACCAAGCCAGTGCTGCGCGCCGACGCGCGCCGGAACCGGGCCCGGGTGCTGGCCGCCGCCGAGGAGGCCTTCGCGGCCGACGGGCTGGCCGTCCCGCTCGACGACATCGCGCGCCTCGCGGGTGTCGGCGCGGGCACCGTCTACCGGCATTTCCCCAGCAAGGAAGCGCTGTTCCAGGCCGTTGTGCTGGAACGGCTGGAGCAGTTCGCCGTCGAGGCGCGCGAACTCGCGGACGCCGAAAACCCGGGCGAGGCGTTTTTCGACTACTTCACCCGCGTGATCAAGCAGGCCTCGCTCAACCGCGCGATCTGCGAAGCGCTCGGCGAGACCGGCGGGTCGGCGTACAAGGCCGAGGCGGGCTCCGAGTTCCGCACGAACCTGGCCGCGCTGCTGGAGCGGGCCCAGGCCGTCGGCGCCGTCCGCAAGGACATCGACGGCGAGGACCTGCGGGCACTGATCGTGGGCGCGCTGGCGGTCGAGCGCTACTCGCCGGACAGCCGGCACCTGGTGCGGGTGCTGGTGGACGGGCTGCGCTGCGTCTAGACCGGCAGGTCGCGGTGCTTGCGCAGCGGTGAGACCAGCAGGATCGCCGACGCGGCCAGCGTTCCGGCGCCCGCCACGAACAGCGCCGTGCGCATGCCCGCGGCCTCGGCGACCAGCCCGCCGAGCAGGCTGCCGACCGGCGCGGCGCCGAAGATCAGCGTCTGCGAGACCGAGCTGACCCGGCCGAGCAGCCGCCGCGGGGTGACGGCCTGGCGGAAGCTCACGCAGAACACGTTCATCGTGATGATCCCGAAGCCGGAGCCGAATCCCCCGGCGAAGTACCAGAGCAGCCCCCAGCCCGGCCCGGTCAGGCCGACGAGCGGGAGCGAACCGCCGTAGAGCACCGCGGCCGCGCACAGGACCCGCGCGCCGCCGAACCGGTCGCCGAGCCCGCGCGCGGTGAAGCCGGCGAGGATCGCGCCGGTGAGCATGGCGCTGCTGAGCAGGCCGATCATCCCCGGCGAAAGGCCGATCTCGCGGTTGAGGAACACCACCGTGATCGCCATCTGCATGGACTGGAACGTGCTGGAGACGGCGCCGTGGACCGTGATCGCGAGCAGGATCCGGTTGCCCGCCACGGCTTTCAGGCCTTCGGCGATCTCACGGCGCAGGTGGCGTTCGGCCGGTTCCGGGTGCACGTCGGGGGTCTGGATCCGGCGTAGCCACAGCGCGGACCACAGGTAGGACAGGGCATCGACGGCCATCGCGCCCGCGCTGCCGGCGACCTGCACCACGACGCCGCCGACGCCGGGCCCCGTGACGGCGGCGACGGACATGTTCGTCTGCAGGCGCGCGTTGGCTTCCGGGAGCCGGTCGGGCTCGACCAGGTGGGGCACGTACGTCTGGTGCGCGACGTCGAAGAACACGCTCAGCGCACCGGCCAGCAGGACCACGGTGAACAGCTGCCCGAGCGTCAGCACCCCGCACAACGCGGCGACCGGGATCGAGCCGAACAGCGCGGCGCGGCCGAGGTCGGCGGCGATCAGCACCGGCCGGTGCCGCATCCGGTCGCACCACGCGCCGACCTGCAAACCCAGCAGCAGGTACGGCAGCGTCGCCAACGTGCGCAGCAGCGACACCTCCAGCACGGACGCGGACAGCGTCGTCGCCGCGAGCAGCGGGATCGCGAGGAAGTCGATCCGGCTGCCGACCTGGCTCAGCGCGTCGGCGAGCCAGAGCCGCCGGAAGTCGGGAATCCGCAACACGCCGCCCTTGGCGGCCACCCCAGGTTCAGCCACTTCCGCACCTTGGCAGAGCTGCTAGCTGTTGGGCAAGAAACTTGCGTAGGTTGAACTCAACTTGCACGGTCGGTAACGGAGCATAAGATCAACGCGACTAGTCCTCGTACCTGTGCTTCGTCACGGCGAGGGAGGTGCCGCGTGTCGAATACGGTCCCGACCTGGGGTTCGGTGGTAGTGACCGGGCTGGCCGGGTTCGCGATGGGCCTGCTGGTCGCCGCGTTGCTCGTCGCGGGCAACAGCCCACATCCGTCCGAGTCTTCGGACAGCACGCCGTCTCTTCCGTCCACTTCGCCGCCCGCCCAACCCGTCACGGTCACCGTCACGGGCGCCGCGCCGCCGCCGGTCACCGTCACCACGCAGCTCCCGCCGGACCCGCCGAGCACAACGACGTCAACGGTCTCGGTCACCCAGCCGCCGCCGATCCCGGTCTCCGGCCCGCCCACCTCACTCGGCCCGTCTTCGGCGTTTATGCCGGGTGGGATCTCTTCGCGGTGGTGACGCGACTCGGCCGGTCACCGCAGTTGTGGTGACCGGCCGAGTCCTGTTTCGGGCGGCGGGGGCTCAGCCGACGTCGCGGCGGCGCCAGCCGGCCAGGCCCGCGGCGAGCGCCGCGGCGGCGACCACCAGCAGCCAGACCAGCGGCGTCGCCGTGAACTCCTGGCCCGGCAGCTTCGGCGGGTGCTGGAACGGCGAGACGTCCAGCACCGCCTGCGGCGCGTTCACCACCGGCCCGAACAGGCTGATCAGCAGCGCCAGCGCGCCCACTGCCCACGACGCGCCGGTGAACTTCGGGAACAGCCCGAAGATCAGCGTCGCCAGCCCGATCACCACCCACGCGGCGGGCACCTGCACGAGGACCGCCAGCAGCATGTCGCCGACCGAGCCGCCGACGTCGCCGGAGCGCAGGCCGTTCGCCAGGCCGAGCACGACGCCGCCGACCAGCACCAGCAGCGCGGTGCCGAGGAAGGCGAACACCAGGTGGCTCGCGGCCCAGCGCAGCCGGCCGACCCGCGTCGCGAGCAGCGGCTCCAGCCGGACGGCCGTCTCCTCGGTGCGCATCCGCAGCGTCGCCTGGACGCCGTAGAGCGACGCCAGCATCGCGAACAGCCCGACCATCGTGCTGAGGAAGGCGTCGACGATCGCGTCGGTGCCGCCGAGGCGCTCGAAGATCTCCTTCGTCTGCTCGGTCTGGCCGACCAGCCCGGTGATGCCGCTGGCGATCGAGCCGAAGACCGCGCCGCCGACGGCGAGCCCGATCACCCAGCCGAGCAGCGGGCCGCGCTGCAGCCGCCAGGCCAGCGCGAACGGCGAGCGCAGCGACGGCGCGGCTTCGGCCGGGCCAGGGCGCGGCGGGATCAGGCCGACGCCGAAGTCTCGGCGCGGCAGCAGCGCGTACCCCACGGCGCCGACCACGAGCGTCGCCGCGACCGGCAGCACGAGCACCCACCAGCGTTCGCCCGCGAACGGCCGCAGCTGCTGCGACCAGCCGAGCGGCGAGAGCCAGGAGAGCCAGTGCGCGTCCGAGGTCGAGTCACCCGCGCCGCGCAGCAGGAAGGCGACGCCGACCACGGCCGTCCCGATGCCGTTTGCGGTGCGCGAGTATTCCGCCAGCTGCACGGCGACGGCGGCGACGGCCGTGAAGACCAGGCCCGACAGCGCGATGCCCGCGCCGAACGCCAGCGCGCCCGCCGCCGGCAGCTTCGCCCCGATCAGCGTGACCACCTGGATCACGCCGATCACCAGGCTCGCCCCGGCCGAGACGACGACCGCCGAGGTCAGCGCCGCGTACCGACCGACCACAGTGGACGCCAGCAGCTCGGCGCGGCCGGAGTCCTCCTCCGCGCGGGTGTGCCGGGTGACCGTGAACACCACCATCAGCCCGATGATCAGCGCGAGGATCCCGCCCATCCGCCAGGCGATGAACCCGCCCGCGGTGTTGAGGTCGAACGCCGGGCCGTAGAGCAGTCCGAACGACGGGTTCGCGGCGGCGCCGGCGGCGAGCGCGGCCCGGCTCGCGGCCGTCGGGTAGAACTGGGCATAGGTGCCGACGGTGCTCGCCGGCACGATGCTGAGCAGGACGATCCAGATCGGCAGGATCACGCGGTCGCGGCGCAGCGCGAGGCGGGTCAGGTGCCAGGTGCCCACCAGCGAGTGGGCGCGCGCGGCGACCGGCGCCGGGCGGCTGAGGGTGGCGGTCACTTCCCCGCCTCGACGGTCTCTTCGGTGTAGTGGCGGAGAAAAAGCTCCTCGAGCGTCGGCGGCTGGCTCACCAGACTGCGCACGCCGACCTGAGTGAGCTGGCGCAACGCGTCGTCCAGCGAGCGCGTTTCGACGTCGAAGCGGACGCGGTTGCCGTCGACCTTGAGGTCGTGCACGTCGGCCAGCTTCGCCAGCCCGTTCGGCGGCCCGGCCAGCTCCGCGGTGATGGACGTGCGGGTGAGGTGGCGCAGCTCGGCGAGCGTCCCGGACTCGACCGTGCGGCCGTTGCGGATGATGCTCACCTTGTCGCACAAGGCTTCCACCTCGGCGAGGATGTGGCTGGAGAGCAGCACGGTGCGGCCCTGGGCGCGCTCTTCCTGGATGGCCTCCTGGAAGGTGGCCTCCATCAGCGGGTCGAGGCCGGACGTCGGCTCGTCGAGCAGCAGAAGGTCCACATTGGACGCCAGCGCGGCGACGATGGCGACCTTCTGCCGGTTGCCCTTCGAGTAGGCGCGGCCCTTCTTGCGCGGGTCGAGGTCGAACCGGTCGATGAGATCCTTGCGGCGGCGCTGGTCGAGCCCGCCGCGCAGGCGGCCGAGCAGGTCGATCACCTCGCCGCCGGAGAGGTTGGGCCAGAGGCTGACGTCGCCGGGCACGTAGGCCAGCCGGCGGTGCAGGCTCGCGGCGTCCTGCCACGGGTCGCCGTCGAGCAGCCGGACCTCGCCGGCGTCGGCGTGCAGCAGCCCGAGCAGGACGCGGACGGTGGTGGACTTCCCGGCGCCGTTCGGGCCGAGGAAACCGTGTACTTCCCCCACGGGAACCTGGAGATCGAGGCCATCGAGGGCCTGCGTCCGGCCGAACGACTTGCGAAGGCCGGAGATGGAGATGGCGTTTCCCATGCCTCGGAAGCTACACTGATTTCATGAAGTTGTGAAGTTAAGAAAATGTCTGGATAGACTGATCTTGCTGGGGCGATACGAGAGGATGGTCGAATGACGACGCCTGAGACGAAACGCGACGAGGACGCCGTCCGTCGGTATGTCGAGAGCCTGGGCCTGGTCCTGTCGCAGATCGGCATGCAGCGCATGGCCGCGCGCGTGTTCGCGGCCCTGATGACGACCGACGAGGGCCAGCTGACCGCGTCCGACCTGGCCGCACAACTGTCGGTCAGCCCGGCGGCCGTCTCCGGCGCGGTCCGCTACCTGGAACAGGTCGGCCTGGTCACGAAGGTCCGCGAACCAGGCGAACGCCGCGACCACTACCGCCTGTACGACGACCTCTGGTACGCCACCTTCCTCAAGCGCGACCGCTTCCTGCTCATGTGGCGCGACGCCGCGGAGGAGGGCATCGGCGCCCTCGGCGCGGATACCCCTGCGGGCAAGCGTTTGGCTGAGATGCAGGACTTCTTGTCGTTTGCCCTCAAGGAGATCACCGGTTTGTACGACCGGTGGCACGCGGAGCGGCAGAAGGGGAAGTAGGGCCCGGCGCCTTCGTCTTCGTGCGTTGGATTGGCGCCTGGGCTGGACGACCTTCACGAGGCGCTGCGGGATCCGGTGCCTTCCGTCGGGCGCCGGCCGGGTTCGCTTGGCCCCGGCCCCGGCCCCGGCCCCGGCCCCTGCCCTGGCGCCTTCGTCTTCGCGTGCTGCCCTCGTGTGCTGCCTTTGCCCGGCGCTTTCGCTTTCGCCTGGTCCTTTCGTCTGGTTCCGCCGACGTTCGCTAGTCGCCACGAGGTTCGGTGACTAGCGCCCGGCGCCACGGGCGGCGACCCTCACCCCGGTGCGGTGCGGTGCGGTGCGGTGCGGTGCGGTGCGGTGCGGTGCGGTGCGGTGCGGTGCGGTGCGGTGACCCTTGCCCGGCGATCCGAGTTCGGCGCCCCTCGCCCCTCGCCCGGTGCCCGCGGGACCCTGCGACTCTCACCCGGTGCTGCCGGGTCCCGCCGACGTTCGCCCATCGCTGCTGGCGCTCGGCAATGTTCACCGGCCGCCGCTGGCCCGGCCACCTGCTGCCCGACTATCAGCCCTGCAGCCTGCTCGGCCGCGGTCCGATCATTCGCCTCGCCTCGCCCGGCCCCGTCGCTTGTCCGGTCGCTTGTCCGGTCGCCTGCCCATTCGCGTCTGTCCGGCCGCGCCTACCCGCTCCCGTCTCCCGTCTCCCGTCTCCCGTCTCCCGTCTCCCGTCCAGCGTTGCCCGTGCCCACACCGTCCGAACCGTTTCCACCCCGGCCCGTGCACCCACCCAGAAGTCTCCCTCACCCGCGGCCGGCGGCGGCACGGAAACGGTCCCCGCGAGGCCGTTTATCCACATCGGACCACCCCTGTGGACAACTCCGATCGAGCGGCCGGAAGTGACCGGCCCCGCGGTTAGGGTCGACGACATGGCACTCCTTCCGTTTCTCCTGGCCGCGCCACTGCTGGTGGTGCAGGCGGTGCGGGTCCGGCGCAGCACGCCGAGGCTGCCCGGCGCCGCCGGTCCGTCGAGGGCGTCGTCGAGGGCGTCGTCGGTGGTGGCGCGGTCCTTCGGCTCGCCGTCCTGGGCGAGTCCACGGTGGACGGGGTCGGCGCGGCGACCCACGAAGAGGCACTCACCGGGCAGCTCGCCCGGCAGCTGGCCGGGCGGCTGGGCCGTCGGGTGCAGTGGCAGGCGCTCGGGCGCACGGGCGCGAACGCGCGAGTAGTCCGCCAGGACCTCGTCCCCCGGCTGAAACCCGCCGACCTCCTCGTGGTCGTCCTCGGCGTCAACGACACCATCGAGCTGCACTCCGCCGCCCGGTTCCGGCGAGACCTCCTGGACGTCGTCGTCGAGGCGCGCCGGCGGATCGGGCCGGTGCCCGTCCTCGTGGCCGGGGTGCCGCCGATGGCGCGGTTCCCCGCGTTGCCACGGCCGTTGCGAGACGTGCTCGCCGCGCGGTCGGGCGAGCTGGACCGCGCGGCGGCCGAGCTGGCGAAGCTGCCATGGGTCGGCTACGCCGAGATGGACCCGGCGCTGCTGCACGAGGGGACCTTCGCCGACGACCGGTTCCATCTCGGGCCGGTGGGCTACCGGGACTGGGCCGAGGCGCTCGCGGACGTCGCGGAGAGTTTACTGACCGTCACAGATCGTCGGCATCCGTAGTAACGCGCCACCCATCTGACCAGCGATTTCGAAAAGTTTCGGGAAAAAGGCTCCTCTCCGTGTATCTGGGTGCACCCTGGATGCGTCTTATGGAGCAGCCGAGGAAAAAGGGGAGAGCACGATGCCTACCGAAACGAACGAAGAGATCAAACCGATCGCCACTGTTCCGCCGGTGACCACCGAGGCGGCGCCGCACCTGCCCGAGCGGAAGGGCCTCGACCCGGACGGCAACCACGAGCCGATGGACGAGCCCGCGAAGGTCGGTTAGCTCTGGGGGGAGACGGGCGGTGTCCGGGAGCCGAGGGGGCTGCCGGACGCCGTCTGCCGGGTGGGACTCGGGGGAGGAACCCATCCGGCGGGGCCTGCGGGGGCAGGCCCGAAGTAGTGGGAGGGGATATCGGCCGGCGCGGGGTCACCCGCGCCGGCCGGTGAAAACAGCCGAATTGATCGAACAAGTAAGCGACCAGATGTATCCCAGCGCACTCTGCACGCTCCTTCCCCCTGAAGGACCCACGACACCGCCGATGACGTCAAGAGACTTCCGCAGCGAGACAGATACGGTGACCGACGTGCAAACCACCGAGGTAGACCCGCCATGGGAAGGCCTGACCGGCGCCGAGCTGCACGCTGCCTGCATGGAGGCGGCCCGAGCCGGTGACCGGCAGGCGATGGCGAAACTCGTCGACGAGCTGACGCCGCTCGTCTGGCACGTCGCGCGTGCGAACGGCCTCGACCGCCAGGTCGCCGAAGACGTCGTGCAGACCGTGTGGCTCGCGCTGTTCAGCCAGCTGGACAAGCTGCGGGACCCGCGCGCGCTGGCCGCGTGGCTGATCACCACCACCCGCCGCGAGGCGACCCACCCGTTCGGCCGCCGGATCCAGCCGGTGCCGCTGAGCGACGAGTTCGCCGAGAACCTGCCGAGCACCCAACCCGCACCCGAGGAGGAAGCGATCCGCGCCGACCGAGACCGTCGTGTCTGGCGCGCCTTCCTCAGGCTGCCCACCCGCTGTCAGGAGTTGCTCCGGCTGACCGTGCTGGCCGGGCGCGCCGAGTACCGCGCGGTCGCCGAAGCCATGCGCATGCCACGTGGCAGCGTCGGACCCACCAGGGGTCGTTGCCTCGACTCGATGCGCGATCTCCTCGCAGGAGAAGGGGGCGGTCGATGAGCGACATCGGCACGCCGGGAGGAGGCAGAGCGATGCCGGACGACGATGAAATCCTGCTCGCGGACATCGGTCGTTTCCTCGACGAGATAGACCCGCCACCGGATGATCTGGTGCAGCGGGTCCAATTCGCGCTGGAACTGGAGAACCTCGACGTCGAGGTCGCGCGCTGGGAACGGCTCGACGAGCTCGCCGGCGTCCGCAGCACGGCCACGGGCACGATCACCTTCACAGTCAGCGACCTGACGGTGATGATCAACCTGACCAAGATCGGCAAAACGCACCGGATCGACGGCTGGCTGGTGCCCGCCGGCGAGTACGAAGTGGAGGTGCGCGTGGCCGAACAGGGCACGTTCGCCACCGTCGCCGACGAGGGCGGCCGGTTCGTGCTGGAGAGCGTGCCGCAGGGCACGACCCAGATCCTGGTTCATATCGGTGCGGGCCCGCACCGCCGGACGGTGGTGACTCCGACGGTTGTGCTCTAGAAGCCGGAGAACCCGGACGGGTGTTATGGCGTGTGACGGGGGTGTGCTCCCATAGAGCGCGTGTCCGCGCCGCTGCCCGTTCTCGATCGTGTGACCGCTGCGGCGACCGATCTCGTCAGGCGAGGGCGCGCGGCCGCTTCCGATCAGCGTCCGGCGGTCGCGGTGCGGCTGCTCCGGCAGTCGCTGTCGCTGATCACGCGGACAGCCGAGCCGGGGCCCGAGCTGCTGGTGCTGCACACCCGAGCGCTCATCAGCCTGGCCGCGGCCGAGGCGGAGGTGACCTCCACCGAGGCCGGGCTGGCGCACCTGCAGGCGGCCGAGACGGCCCGGCTGCGGCTGCCCGAGGGCGGACTCCGGGGTGAGCTGCGGCTGATCGTCATCATCCAGCGAGGCGTCATCTTCATGCGCGCCGGCAGGTTCCGGGAATCGCTGGCGGCCTATGACACCGTGCTGCCGGGCATCGAGGCCGAAATCCACGACAACGGGTTCATCCTGGTCTCGGTGCTCAACAACCGGGCGCTGGTGCACATGGCGATGAACAACCCGGACGCCGCGCAAGCCGACCTGAACCACGCGCTCGCGCTGGCCGTCGACCACGGTCACCCCCGGCTCGAGGGCAAGACCCGGCAGAACCTGGGTGACCACGCGCAGCTCGTCGGCGACGTTCCCCAGGCGCTGTCCAGTTACGAGCAGGCCGCCCGCATCCTCACCACGGAATCGCCCGGCTCGCTGCCGCTGATCCGGCTCGACCAGGCCCGTGCGCTGCTCACCGCGGGCCTCGGCGAGGAGGCGGCGCGTCACCTCGACGAGGCGTTGCCCGCGTTGCGGGACAACGGGTCCGGCCAGCACATCGCCGAGGCCGAGGTCGCCCGCGCGGCCGCCGCGCTGCTCGAAGGCGACTTCGCGCTGGCCCGCAAGTTCGCCTCGGACGCCCGCCGGCGCTTCCTGCGCCGCGGCAACCGGACGTGGGCCGAGATCGCGGGCCTCGCCCGGCTTCGCGCCGACGTCCACAAGATCCTCTCCGGCGACGGCGCGAAGTCGTCGCCGCGGCTGCCCAAGGAACTGGTGTCGCTGGCGGAGCGGCTGGCCGGCCTCGGTCTGCGCGACGAGGCCGCCGTCGCACGCCTGCTGGCCGTCCGGCTTCTGTTGCGGCGCAACGAAGTCGAGGAGGCCACCGCCGTGCTCGCCCGCGTGCCGAAGCCGCGCGCGACAACGCCGGTCGACCACCGGATGCTGCTCCGGCTGTGCCGCGCCGAGCTCGCCGTGGCCACGGACCGGCCGCGCTCGGCGTTGGCCCAGGCACGCGCGGGCCTGCGTGAGCTGGGCATGATCCGCGACCGGATGGGCGGGCTCGACCTGGTCTGCGGCACCGCCGTGCACGGTGAGGAACTGGGCCGGCTCGCGATGCGCCTGGTGCTCCGGCGCGCGCGGCGCAACGCGGCGGGCGCGCGCCGGATGTTCGCCTGGCTGGAGCGAACCCGCGCGCAGGTGTACCGGTACGAGCCGCTGCCGGTGATCGAAGACCCGGTGCTGGCGCGCAACATCACCGAGATGCGCCACATCCAGCGCATGATCCAGCGCGCCCGGCTCGAGGGCGAGCCCGTCAAGGCGTTGGAGCAGCGCTACACCCACCTTCAGCAGGAGGCGAGCCGGCTCGGCTGGTACACGAGCCAGTGGGGCCGCCCGCGTCCGGTCGCGACGCCCGACGAGGTCGTGGAGCAGCTCGGCGAGCGCGTGCTCGTCAGCCTCGTGCCCTACAACAGCCAGCTGTATTCGGTGGTCGTCGACCGCGGCACGTTCCGGCTGCTCAAGCTCGGCCCGCTCGCCGACATCGTCGAGACGGCGACCCAGCTGCACGCGGACCTCGACGCCCTCGCACCCGACCTGCTGCCACTGCCGCTGGCGGAGGCGGTGGGCGCGTCCGCGCGCGTCCGCGCGGACAAGCTGGACCGGCTGATTTCCGCGTCGCTGGTCAAAACGCTGGACGACCGTGAGCTTGTGATCGTCCCCATTGGACAGTTGTACGCGCTGCCGTGGGGCGCGCTGCCGTCGCTGCGGGGGCGCGCGGTGTCGATCGCGCCCTCGGCGACCGCGTGGATCACGGCGAAGCGCCGGACCACTGAGGGCCCGGTGCTGCTGGCCGGCGGGCCAGGGGTGCCGGGTTCCGTCGGCGAGGTGAGCAAACTGCGCTCGGTGTACCCGGACGCGCGGCTGGTCGACGGCGACGACGCCACCAGCCAGGCCGTGCTCGCCGCCCTCGACGGCACCCGGTTGGCCCACCTGGTCGCGCACGGCGCGCACGAGCCCGCGAACGCACTGTTCTCCCGGCTGGAACTCGTGGACGGTCCACTGTTCGCCCACGAGACGGCGCGGCTGGCCCGGCCGCCGGAAAGTGTGGTGCTCGCCGCCTGCGAACTCGCGATGAGCCACATCCGCCCCGGTGAGGAAGCCCTCGGCTTCGCGGGCACGCTGCTGGCCGGCGGCTCGCGCACGGTGATCGGCGCCGTCGCACGGGTCGGCGACCGCGCGGCCGCGGACACGATGGCCGACTTGCACCGCCGCCTCTCCACCGGCACGCCCCCCGCGCTCGCACTGGCCGAAGCCATCGCCATCGACCCGCTCCGACGGCCCTTCGTCTGCCTCGGCGCGGGTTGATCGCGTGGGTTGATCGCGCTGGTTGATCGACTGCACGGGGTACCCGGCGTGCGGGCTGGTCGGCCGGGAGCCTGCCCAGCGCGGCCTGGTGAACTGCGCTCGCCAGCCCGCGCTGACCGGCCACGTCATCGATGGGGGTTGTGGGCCGAGCCGACCACCGGCCGGCCCGGCCCGTAAACCCGTCGATGAACGCGGCCGGTCCGGCTGGTCGAGGGGAGCCTCAGCCGAGGAAGTCCGCGAGCGGCACCGGCGTCAGGCCGTCCTTTTTGGCCTGCGCGAGGAAAGCCTCGTAGTCCTCTTTGAAGGTCTTGCGGAAGTGCATCAGGACGATGTCGCCGGGGCGGAGCTTGTCGCCGACCTGGAACTGGACCACGCCGTCGTTCACCGAGGCGGACCAGAGGACCGCGACGCGCATGCCGCAGTTCGCCGCGGCTTGCAGGGTGTTCTGGTCGTAGTTGCCGAACGGCGGGCGGAAGAGCGTGGGGCGGACGCCGAGCCCGGTCTTGAAGGCGTCGGCGTCGTCGCAGATCTCCTTCTGCTGGAAGGCGAGCGGCTTGCCCTTGAGGTTCGGGTGGTTGACGGTGTGGTCCCCGAGCACCGCGCCGGTGGTGTCCAAGATGGACTTGAAGTACGCCTCGTGTCCCTTGACGTAACGCTGGTTCAGGAACAGCACCGGGTGACCGCCCGAGTGCTGGATCTCCTCGAGTGCGGACGGGTCCTTCACCGCGCCGTCGTCCATGGTGATGAAGACGTACGGCTTGTCCGTGGTGATGCGGCGGACCACGCCGACCTTGCCGTCCTTGACAGCCGGTGCTTTCGCCTGCACGGTGCCGAACGGGTAGGGCCCGCCGGGCGCCGGCGTGGGGGCCGCGGCCGCCGCGGGATTCGGCTGACTGGGCTGGCCCGCCTGCTCGGCGGGTGACGAACAGGCCGTCAGTCCTAAAAGGCCCACCACCGCCACAACCAGACAACGCCGCACCATTCCGGATTCCCTCCCGTAGAACACGTTCGGAGGACGCCCGGTTGGGATCGGGGTTGTTTGGTGTGGTTCAGCGCACTCGCGTCAACGCCCGTTCTCGGCCGCTTTGACCAGTTGTGCCGAGAGGATCCTGATCAAGCCGCTCAGCGCGGCGCGCGCGATCGGGCCGGCGCCGGGCACCGACTCGGTGAACGAGCCCGTCCAGCGCAGGTCCGTGCCGCCCGCGGCGTTCGGGGTGAAGAGCACCTCCGCGCGGTAGTCCTTGAACGGCGCCGGGCCGGCCAGGGTGTAGACGTGCCGCCGGTCGGGCTCGTACTCCAACGTCTCCTCGCGCACCAGCAACGGCCACAGCCCGAGTTCACGGATCGCGCCGACGCCGCCCGCGTCCTCGGCGCCGCGACTGGCCCAGCGGGACTGGACGATCAGCGGGCGGGCCCAGGTCGACCACAGTGAACCGTCGCTCTCCAGCCGGAACAGCGCGGCCGGGGTGGCTTTGCTCACCCGGTTGACCTCGAACGAATAGCGGCGACCCGGCATCAACGACCTCCAGCGGCTTGTTGACGGAAAGATAATTAAGCCCTTCGATCAGCGTAGGTCAAGATGGGTGCGTGACGCGCCCCGACTTCGCCGCACCCCACTGGCTGGTCCAGCTCCTGCGCCCGAAACCGGTGCCCATTCCCTGGAACATGGTGGCCCGCGCGGTGATCGCACTGGCGACGCCGCTGGCTGTCGCGTACGCGGCGGGGGACATCGCCGTCGGCGCGCTGATTTCGACGGGTGCCCTGCCGGCGGTGCTGTCCGAGGCCGCCGGCCCCTACCGCTACCGCGCCCGGCGGCTGGGCGGCGCGACGCTCGCGGCCGTCGCGGGGTACTTCGTCGGCCTGCTGACGGGCGGCTCACCGGCCTGGTCGATCCCGGCGGTCGTGCTGGTCGCGGCCGTCTCGGCGCTGATCAGCGCGGCCGGCAGCAACGCGTCGGTGGCGGCGCTGCAGATGTTCGTGTTCTGCGTGCTCGGCACCGCCCAGCACGCGACCGGCCTGCGGGTGGAGGTGCTGTTCGGCTACTTCTGCGCGGGCGCGGCGTGGAGCCTGCTGGTCGCGCTGGTGACGTGGACCGTGCGCGCCACCAGCTCCGAGCGCACGGCCGTCGCGCACGTGTACATCGAGCTCGCCGCCATGCTGTCGGCCACCGACGAGCCGACCTCGCGCGCCGCCCGCAACCAGCTCACGACGGCCATGAACACGGCGTACGACCGCCTGCTGACGGCCCGCTCGTGGCTCTCCGGCCGCGACGCCGCGTACCGGCAGCTGCTGAACCAGCTGTCCGCCACCACCCCCGCCGTGGAGGCCTCGGTCGCGCTGGTGAATGCGGGCCGCCGCCCGCCCGGCGACGTCATCGAGTACCTCACCGGCGCCGCGGCGTCGGTGCTGGCGACCCAGCCGTTGCCTCCTCCGCCGCCCGCGCCGGAGGAGGGCGCCGACCCGGTGCTGAAGGCGTTGTACGCGGGCCTCGCGCGGATCGAGAAGGGCGACGACCGGCAGCGCCGCGCGACTGTGTCGCCGTACCGCCGGGTGCGGGAGTGGGCGGGCTCGCTGGTGTCCGGCCCGCTGACCTGGGTCGCCGCACTGCGGCTGACGGTGTGCGTCGCGGTGGCCGAAGTGGTGGCGCTGCTGGTGCCGTTCGAGCGGACGTACTGGATCACGCTGACCGTCGGTGTCGTGCTGAAGCCGGACTTCGGCTCGGTCTTCGGCCGCGCGGTACTGCGCGGGCTGGGCACGGTGGCGGGCGTCGGCCTCGGGGCGGTGGTGCTCGCGGTGGGGGCGCGCGGCTGGCTGCTGGTGGTGCTGATCGCGCTCTTCGCGGGCGGCGCCGCGGTGGGGAAGGTGCGCAACTACGGCATGCTCGGCACCTTCGTGACGCCGCTGATCATCCTGCAGATGGACCTCGCGAACACCGGCAGCTGGACGGTGGTGCTCGCGCGGCTGGTCGACACGGTCTCGGGCTGCCTGATCGTGCTCGTGATCGGTTACCTGCTCTGGCCGGGCTCACGGCGGCCGCAGGTCGGCGGACGGCTCGCGGACAGCTTCGACACGGTCGCGTCCTACGTCCGCTGCGCGCTGGTGGTCGCGTCGTCGGGGGAGGCGCGACTGGCCCGTTCGCGCGCCCGCCGCGCCGCCTACCGCGCGCTTTCGGACCTGCGGACGGCGTTCCAGCAGGTGATCGTGGAGCCCTCGCAGGCGGGACGGCAGGCCGTGGCGTGGTGGCCGGTGATCGCGGGGCTGGAACGCGTGGCGGACGCTGTCACGGAGGTCGCGGTAACCCTGGGCCGCGACGTGCCCCCACCGCCGCCCGAGGACGTCTCCCTGCTGACGGCCGCCTTGGCCGAGCTGGGCGCGGCCGTCCGCGAACAACGCGAGCCGGCGTCGGTCCCCCTGCCGGACGGCGACCAGCTTTCCGGCGTCGTCGACCAGCTGAGCACGACCTTCGACGCGGTCCGCGGCCCGGACCTGGTGGAACGCACTCCGTCCCGCCTGGTGCGGCGATTCCTCCCGTACCACCGGCGCACCTGAGCCGCGCGGAAAGCGTTTGACGCCAGACGCTGTCCGACGATCGGATGGCGCCCCATGAGCACAGGGCAGCCGCACGCCGACGGCGGTCGGCCGACCGCCGTGATCGACTTCGGGTGCCTGGGAACGGGCGATCCGGCCTGCGATCTGTTCCCGGCCTGGAACCTGCTGTCGGCCGACGCGCGGAAGGTCTTCCGTGAGGCGCTCGGCGTGGACGACGCGACCTGGAACCGCGGCCGGGCCCGGACGCTCTCCCAGGCGCTGATCGCCCTGCCGTACTACCGCAAGACGAACCCGGCGATGGCGGACAACGCGCGGCACGTGATCCGGGCGGTGCTGGGCGAGGGCTGAGGCTTCCGGGGTTCCGGCCGTCGGCGGTGGCACCAGGCGGCGGTTCTGGCCGGGTGGGACTGGGTTTTCCTGGCCCCGTCCCACCCTGCCGGACCTTTGGCCGGTGCGGCGGCCGGAACGCGACTGCGGTTGGCGCGGGCCTGGGGCCGCGGGCTGCAGTTGGTGCGGCCGCCGGGCCGCGGGCTGCAGTTGGTGCGGCCCTCAGACCGCGGGCTGCAGCTGTTGTGGTCCGCCGGACCGTGACTACGGCTGCTGTGGCGGACCGGGCTCGGCCCGATCCCGGCCCGCCCGGCTGGTCTCGCGCGGACTACGGCTGCTGCGGCGGAGCGGCAGGCGGCTGCTCACCCTCGTCGGGCTTGCCGCTGAACTTGTCCAGGAAGCCCTTGGCCTTCTCGACCCCGCCGTCGATCTTGGAATCGTGCCCGTCGACCTTGGACTTCGCGAAGCCGGCGGCCTTGTCGAGGCCCTCCTCGATCTTGTCGCCGTGCTCGCGCAGGGCGTCCTGGGCCTTGTTCTTGATCTCGTCGAAGTTGATGCCCATCGCTCGCTCCCCAATCCGGATCCAGAGGATCCTTATCGTCACACAGGCCCGTCGCCAGGCAAGTCGGAGACGACGGGTGGGTCAGTTGACTTCGCCGACGGCGACGTCCTCGTCCAGGGCCGTGATGTGCCCGCCGCGCTCGCCGAGGGCGATGAGGCCGTCGCGGGCGTCCGGGGCGGTCAGGCTGATGCGGACGCCGGAGCGCGCGGCGTCGCGGGCGGCCGAGAGGGCCAGGGCGCCCTCGTGGCCCGCGTTGATCGTCGCGGCCAGGCCGCCGGTCGAGGCGAGGGAGCCGCGCGCCGCGCCGAGGCGGCCGAGGGCCTCGTCGACGACCGGGAGCAGGGCGTCGCGGTTGCCTTCCGTCATGGCGCGGACCAGGTCGGGCGCCGAGCCCGCCACGCGGGTGCCGTCGCGGTACGAGCCCGCGGCCAGCGACATCGCCAGCGGGCCGCCCTGCGCGCCGACCGTCGCGAGGATCGCGGCGAACAGGTGCGGCAGGTGCGAGATCCGGGCGATCGTCTCGTCGTGCGAGTCCGCGGGCAACGGCACGGCGAACGCGCCGACGTCCAGCACCAGCCGCGCGACCTCCGCCCACGCCTCGAGGTCCGTGTCCTCCTCGACGCCGACCACCCACGCCGCGCCCTGGAACAGCGACTCTTCGCCGGCCAGCCAGCCCGACTCGGCCGTCCCGGTCATCGGGTGCCCGCCCACGTAACGCGTGTACGGCGCCCGCCGCCGCACGGCGTCCAGCATCGGGCCCTTCACGCTGACGACGTCGGTCAGAAGGCAGTGCGCCGCGTGCTGCGCGACCAGCCGCAGCAGGTTCTCGACCGCGGGCAGCGGCACGGCCAGCACGACCAGCGCGTCGGCCGCCGCGGCCCGGTGCAGCGCGGCCTCCACGTCGGTGGTCACGTCGTAGCCGGCGCGGCTCGCGGCGTCGGCGTCCCCTTCGGACACCGCCGCGCCCCACGTCGTCCTGCCGCTCGCCGCCGAGGCCCGCAGGAGCGACCCGCCGATGAGCCCGAGCCCGATCACGCATACGTCTCGCACGGGGGTCATCCTGCCAGTGCGCGCAACCCGGTCACAGCGTGGCCGCGAGCCGTGTCCCCTGGTCGATGGCGCGTTTCGCGTCCAGCTCCACCGCCACGTCGGCCCCGCCGACCAGGTGCACGGGCACGCCGTCCAGCCCGGCCACCAGGTCCCGCACGGGCTCCTGACCGGCGCAGACCACCACGGTGTCCACCTCCAGCAGCCGCGGCGCCCCGTCGACGGTGATGTGCAGCCCGGCGTCGTCGACCCGCTCGTAGGCGACACCCGAAATCCGCTCGACGCCCTTCGCCTTCAGCGCCGCCCGGTGCACCCAGCCGGACGTCTTGCCCAGGCTCGCGCCGATCGGCCCCTTCTTGCGTTGCAGCAGGTAGACCTGCCGTGGCGACGGCTCGGGCCGTGCCGTACCGAGCCCGCCCGCGGCCAGCTCCGGGTCGGTGACGCCCCATTCGGCCATCCACGCGTCGCGGTCGAGCGCGGGCGACGACGCGTGCGTGAGGAACTCGCTCACGTCCACCCCGATCCCGCCCGCGCCGATCACCGCGACCCGCTCGCCGACGGGCCTGCCGTGCCGGACGACGTCCACATAGGACAGCACTTTCGGGTGATCGATGCCCGGCAGCGACGGCACCCGCGGCGTGACGCCCGTGGCGAGCACGACCTCGTCGAACCCGGTCAGGTCCGCCGCGGTCACCCGCGTGCCGAGGTGCACCTTCACACCGGTGACCTCCAGCCGCCGCGTGTAGTAGCGGATGGTCTCGGCGAACTCCTCCTTGCCCGGGATCAGCCGCGCGATGCCGAACTGGCCGCCGACCTGGTTGTCGGCCTCGAACAGCTCGACGCTGTGGCCCCGCTCGCCCAGCGCCGTCGCCGCCGCGAGCCCGGCCGGTCCGGCGCCGACCACCGCGACGTGCTTGGCCCGCCGCGCCGGCGCCAGCGTCAACGTGGTCTCGTGGCCCGCGCGCGGGTTGACCATGCAGGACACCGGCTTGCGGCCGAACGCGTGGTCCAGGCAGGCCTGGTTGCACGCGATGCAGGTGTTGATCTCGTCCTCGCGCCCGGTCTCGGCCTTGCGGATCCACTCGGGGTCGGCGAGGAACGGCCGGGCCATCGACACCAGGTCGGCGTCACCACCGGCCAGCGCCTCCTCGGCGACCTGCGGCATGTTGATCCGGTTCGAGGTGACGACCGGGATCGACACGTGCGGCTTCAGCTTCCCGGTCACCCAGGTGAACGCCGCGCGTGGCACCGACGTGACGATCGTCGGCACCCGCGCCTCGTGCCAGCCGATGCCGGTGTTGATGATCGTGGCGCCCGCGGCCTCGACGTCCTTCGCCAGCGCGACCACGTCGTCCCAGCTCTGGCCGCCCGGCACCAGGTCGAGCATGGACAGCCGGTAGATGATGATGAAGTCGGGGCCCACCGCCTCGCGCGTCCGCCGCACGACCTCGACCGCGAACCGCCGCCGCTTCTCCGGCGTGCCGCCCCAGCCGTCGGTGCGTTTGTTGGTCCGCTCGGCCAGGAACTGGTTGATCAGGTAGCCCTCGCTGCCCATGATCTCGACGCCGTCGTACCCGGCTTCACGCGCGAGCGCGGCACTGTCCGCGAAGGCGCGGATCTGGCGGTGCACGCCGTAACCGGTCAGCGAACGCGGCCGGAACGGGTTGATCGGCGCCTTGATGCTCGACGCCGAAACGCTCAGCGGGTTGTACGAGTACCGGCCCGCGTGCAGGATCTGCAGCGCGATCTTGCCCCCGGCCTCGTGCACGGGCGCGGTCAGCTGCCGGTGCTGCCGGGCCTCCGCCGGCGTCGACAGCTTCGAGGCGAACGGCAGCAGCCAGCCCGTCCGGTTCGGCGCGAACCCGCCGGTGACGATCAGCCCGACGCCGCCGCGCGCACGTTCCGCGTAGTACTCCGCCAGCTCGGGGAAATGCTTCGCGCGGTCCTCCAGCCCGGTGTGCATCGAGCCCATGAGCACGCGGTTGCGCAGCGTCGTGAAGCCCAGGTCGAGCGGGGCGAGCAGGTGCGGGTACGGCGTCATGAGCGGTCCTTGTCTTGATGAGACGCGGTGTGGTGGGACGCGGTGTGGTGGGACGCGCTGTGAGGGGACGCAGCGTCGTTCAACGCGGTCAGGATCTCCTCGAACCACTCCACCTGGCCCTCTTCCACGCGGATGCCGCCGCGCAGCACGAGGTACTGGTGCAGCGGCTGCCCGCGCAGACCGGCGGGCGCGGGAAAGTCGCGCTTCTCGATCTGGCGGTAGACGTCGAGGCGTTCGGCGTGCACGTCGCGGTGACGGGTGATCTCGGCGGCGACGGCGTGCGCGTCGCCGAAGGACGCGCCGCGGATCTTCACGGCCAGCTCTTGCGGCCCCGAAGACGGGTCGGGCTCGGCCAGCCAGCGCCGCAGCTCGGCCCGCCCGGCCGCGCCGACGGTGTAGACCTTCTTGTCCGGTCGGCCTTCCTGCGCGACGACGTCCACGGCCACCCAGCCGGCCTCCTCCATCCGCTTCAGCACGCGGTAGATCTGCTGGTGGGTGGCGCTCCAGAACAGGCCGATGGACTTCTCGAAGCGGCGCGCCAGCTCGTAACCCGAGCCCGAGCGTTCGGACAGCGAGACGAGGATCGCGTGCTCCAGTGCCATGCCGTCCAGGATGATATGCAACTAGTTGCAGTGCAACCGAGTGCAACCCACGTCACCCGGCCGGGTGGGGCAAAACGGGTCGACGAATCGCGCGAAACGACCAGGATGGGAACGTGCACCCGGTACTCGAACTGATCACCGAACGGCTTGCGACGGGCAGTGTTCCGGGACAGCGGACGGATTCGCGCCGCCTCGTGCTCGCGATCGAGGGCGGCAGCAGCCGCGGCACCTACTCCAGCGGCATGGTGCTGGCGCTCGACGAACTGGGCGCGACCCCCGCGTTCGACGCCGTCTACGGCTCCTCGGCCGGCGCGCTCAACGGCGCCTGGCTGCTCTGCGGCCGGTCCCAGACGGGCGTGCGGACCTGGTGGAACCCGACGGTCATGCGGCGGATCATCAACCCGCTGCACACCCTGCGCGGGCGCGCGGTGATCGACCTGGAGTACCTCGTGCACCAGGTCTACTCGGTGCTGGAGCCGATGGACTTCCCGGCGATCCTCGCCAACCCCGTCACGTTCCACCCGCTGGCCACCGACGCGGACACCGGCGAGTCCACCGACCTGTACCCGTTCATCGACGACGTCGATGGGATCAAGACGGCGCTCGCCGCCTCCTCCTGCATGCCCGTGCTGGCCGGCCCGCCGATCGCGATGGGCGGGCGCCGGTTCGTCGACGCGGGCGTCGCGGAGCCGCTGCCGTTCCGGACCGCGCTGGCCCAGGGCGCGACCGACGTGCTGGTGCTGCGGACCCGCCGCGAGGACGAGGTCCCGGTGCCGCCCCCGCGCGTGCAGGACGTTGTCGTGCCCCGGTTCCTGCGCCGCCAGGCGCCCGGCACGATCACCGCGTGGCACGAGCAGTACGAACGCGATCTCGAAGACGAGCGTTTGCTCCGCGAGGACCCGCGCCTGGTGAGCGTCCGCCCCCCGGCGGGCTCCCCGGACGTCGGCGCCCTGGAGCGCGATCCCGCCGTGCTGCGCCGCGCGGTCGAGCTGGGTCACGAAGCTGTGTACGCGGCGCTTGAGTTGCTGCGTAAGGCTTCTTAGCGGCGTCTCGGGCGGGTCTTGTACGCGCGCCGGTGCGCTCGGTGCGCTTCGTGCGGCCGCGGGATTTTGCGTGCCCAGGGCGCGCTCTCGTGCTTGGCGCGGCTCACAAGGCGGCGTGCTCGCCGTACACCGGGCACGCTCCAGTACTCGCGGCTCTGGCGCCCGCAGCCGTCCTGGGCGACGGCGCCTTCCCGTCCTGCCGCGCCCAAACCCAACTAGCCCTGTCGTTGCCCTATGCGTTATTTACTCCGCTTGTAGTGGTCTGATTTCAAACCACTACAAGCGGAGTAAATAGACCATAGGGTGCGCGGAGGCGTCACACGGTTTGCGGCTGGCGGTTCGCGCGCTGCTGCACCACCAGCCGCTGCGCGCCGAGGGTGACGGCGAGGTACAGCAGGATCGACGCGTTGCCCAGGCCCTTGACCGGGCTGTTGGCGTCGATCACGAAGTCGAGGCCGAGGTGGATGGCGATGGCGGCGATCCACAGCACGACGGTCAGCCACGTGCCCTGGCGCCAGAGCTGGCCGTCGGCGCGCCAGAGCCGCACCGTGTAGGCCCGCACGACGCCGAAGAGCACGGCGACCAGGAGACTTCCGGCCAGCAGGGCGATCGCCGTGCCCGAAGGGCTGCCGCCCTTGAAGAACGCCGCCAGCGAGACCACCCCGAGCACCCCGAGGATCAGCACCACGGTCGGCTTGCGGTCCTCGCGCACCAGCCGCTTCTGCACCTGCCGCGACAGCAGCCAAGCCAGTACGACGAGCCCGATGACGATGTTGACGGAGTTGTTCACCCGCGTGCCCCTCCCGCGATCCGGTTTCGGACACCAAAGTGCCAGCTCGCGGGGCGGCGCGCGTCAACCCCAGGATTGAACCGGGGTCACGTCAGAGCGACGGTTTCCGAGCCACTCCGCCGATCACGCGGGACTCCGAAGGGACCTTCGCGAACACTGTCGCCTTGTCCGGGTGCCACGCCGGCGCGTAAACCAGCCCGGGCTTCAGCAGCGGCCAGCCGCCGAAGAAGCGTTCGAAGTCGGCCATCGTGCGCAGCACACCGGGGTTGGTGGTGGACTCGTAGTACTCCAGCAGGTCGGCCAGTGCCTGGCGCTCGTCGTCGTCGACCGGGTTCTCGTTGGTCATCTGCGACAGCACCAGCAGCGAGCCGGGGGCGAGGCGGTGGCGGTAGTACTCCAGCAGGCCGTCCGGGTCCTGGTCGTCCTTGATGAAGTGCAGCACGGCGTTGACGATCAGGGCGACCGGGCGGCGGACGTCGATCACGTCGGAGTCCATCACGCGGTCCCACAGCTCTTCGGGCTGCAGCAGGTCCGCGGCGATCGCCTGGTGCCGCTCCGGGTCGGCGGTGTCAGCGAGCAGGATCTGGGAGTGGGCCAGCGCGACGGGCTCGTTGTCGATGTAGAGCACGTGCACGTCGTGTTCCGGGCGTTCCTCGTCGGCGACCTCGTGGACGTTGCCCGCCGTCGGCAGGCCGGAGCCGATGTCGACGAACTGGTGGACGCCGTGCCGCACGCACTCGCGCACGGCGCGGCCGAGGAACTGCCGGCTGGTCATGCAGTAGTCGCCCATCAGCGGCAGCCGCGTGCGCACCTTCTCGGCGAACGCGCGGTCGATCGCCCAGTTCGTCGAGCCGCCGATGAAGTAGTCGTAGACCCGGGCCGCCGACGGCCGGTCGAGGCTGTTTTCCACGGCCCGAAGGGCTTCGTCTCGTTCGATCATGACTGTCCTCACCACTCGCGTCTCAGCTCATGCTAGCCACGGCGCGCGAGGGGCGGATCAGGCCGGGCTGAACGATTCCCGGTAGGCGTTGACGGAGGCGGTCAGCTGGTCCATCGAGGCGCGCATCCGGCCCAGCGTCTTGTCGTCGAAGCCCATCGCGGCACCGATGTGCGACGGGATCCGCTCGGCCTTCGCACGCAGGGCGACGCCGTCGTCGGTGAGGGTGATGCGGACGGAACGCTCGTCGTCGGCCTGGCGGTCACGGCGTACGAGGCCCGCTTTCTCCAGTCGCTTGAGCAGCGGCGAGAGGGTGCCGGAGTCGAGGTTCAACGCGGCTCCGAGCTCCTTGACCTGTTGCTTGTCGTGCTCCCACAGCGCCAGCATCACCAGGTACTGCGGGTACGTGAGGTCAAGCGGTTCGAGCAGGACGCGGTAGAGCGACGTCACAGCACGCGACGCGGAGTACAGCCCGAAGCAGAGCTGGTCGTCGAGTAGCAGCGAACCGGTTTCGCCGTGGTCCTGGTCGGTCATGTGAGCCTCCGTTCCCCGCTGGAACGCTCCATCCTCCCCGCAGTATGCCTACGAGAGCAACTCAAGTGCCTTAGATCTCATTGGGTCAATTTCAATTGTGCACAACTGAGTTGCGAGCTATGTTCGTGGCATCACCCGTTCCTGAGGAGGCAGAAATGACCGCCAACCCGAAGAACCTGATTCTGGAGCCGGCCGCGCAGGCGTTCGCCGAGGCGACCGACCAGCCCCCGTACCTCTTCCAGCTCCCGCCCGCCGAGGGGCGCAACGCCGTGGACGGGGTGCAGGATGGCGACGTCGCCATGGCGCCCGCCGACATCGAGGTGCTGACCGTCCCGGGTGGACCGAACGGTGACGTCGAGGTCCGCATCGTGAAGCCCGAAGGCGTGACCGGCGAGCTGCCCGTGCTCGTCTACATCCACGGCGCCGGCTGGGTTTTCGGCGACTTCCACACCCACGAGCGGCTGGTCCGCGAGCTTGCCGCCGGCACCGGCGCGGCCGTGGTCTTCCCCGAGTACAGCCGTTCGCCCGAGGCGCGCTACCCGGTTGCCATCGAGGAGAGCTACGCCGCGGTCAAGTGGGTCGTGCGGCACGGCGCGGAAAAGGGACTCGACACCACGCGCATCGCGATCGCGGGTGACTCGGTCGGCGGGAACATGACGGCGGCCCTGACCCTGATGGCCAAGGAGCGCGGCGACGTCAGCTTCCTGCAGCAGGTGCTCTTCTACCCGGTCACCGACGCGAGCTTCGACACCGAGTCCTACCACGAGTTCGCCGAGGGCTACTTCCTCGCGCGTGAGGGCATGAAGTGGTTCTGGGACCAGTACACGACGGACGAGGCGCAGCGCGCGGAGATCACCGCGTCGCCGCTGCGGGCGTCGTTGGAGCAACTCGCCGGGCTGCCGCCGGCACTCGTGATCACCGGTGAAGCGGACGTGCTCCGTGACGAGGGCGAGGCATACGCCGCTAAGCTTCGCGCGGCCGGCGTCGCGGTGACGGCGGTTCGGTACCAGGCCATCATCCACGACTTCGTGATGGTCAACGCGCTGCGCGGGACGCACGCCGCGGAGGCCGCCATCACTCAGGCGATCACCGTGCTGCGTCGCGCTTTCGGCAGCTGAAAACCGCAGTTCAACGCCCGGCGGGACCCCTTTCGTTTTCTTGTGACGCGAGTCACCTGATCACAACGAGGGGGGCCCGCCAAACGTGTATTAGTACAGCGGGTCCCGCCTTTCGGACACGCGTCCTGGAGGTTTCCCGTGCACTTGAGCAGCATCCGGCTGGACTCGCCGGTCGAGCTTGGCGTTGTCGCCGCCTTGGCCGTGCTGGCGGTGATCGCCGTGCCGTGGTTCTGGGACCGCTGGCGCAAGCGCAAACAGATCGGTCGCAGTGCGACGATGCTCACGGCCGTGGTGCTCGTGGTGGTCAGCGTCGCGATGGCGGGCAACCTGATCGGCGGCTTCTTCCCGACGCTCGGCGCGCTGCTCGGCACCGGTGCGTACTCCTCTGACGGCGTTGACGCCGAGGGCGGCGACAACGGCACGGACCTCGACCAGCTGCGTGACGCCGGCGCGATGCACGCGAAGGCCGGCAAGGGGACCGTCGTGCACATGAAGGTCACCGGCCGCCGGACCGGGCTGAGCCGCGACTCCGTGGTCTACCTGCCGCCGCAGTACTTCGAACCGGCTTACCGCACGCTGCGGTTCCCCGCGATCGAGTGGATCCCGAACTACCCGTCCGGGCCCGAGGTGGCCGCCATCTACAAGCTGCCGGACCAGCTCGACGCGGCGATCAAGAAGCACGCGCTGCCGCCCACCGTCGTGGTCATCCCGGACCCCACGGGCCAGCCGAAGATCGGGCACGACACCGAATGCGTCGACGAGGTCAACGGCACGCCCAACGACACCTACCTCTCCGCGGACGTGCGCGAGTGGGCCATCCAGCGCCTCGGCCTCAACCCCGACCGACGGGCGTGGACCATCGCGGGCTGGTCGTCCGGCGGTTACTGCGCGATGAACATGGTGACGCGCCATCCGCAGTGGTTCGGCCAGGCAGTGAGCGTCGGCGGGTACGACAAGGCCCAGGACAACGACGGCCAGACGGAGGACCTCTTCCACGGCCGTCGCGACATCGACGACGCGAACAACGTGCGCGTGAACGTCCGCCTGCACCCGTCCCCCGTGGACATCCTGGCGGTCGCGGGGAGCCAGGAGAAGTACGAGAGCTTTGCGATCGGCCAGATCCACCAGGCCGCGCAGTCGCCGGTCCGGTTCTACTCGTGGGAGATCCCGGACGCTGGCCACAACATGAACACGTTCAAGTCCCAGCTGCCCGACCTGCTGGCGTGGATCGGCGAGCGGATCCCGGCGCCCGCGGTGGTCGGCAGGCACGTCGATGTCAGCGGCGGGGTGCGGCCGTGGCCGTTGCCGTCCTCGGGCGCGCGCGGCGGGCTGTCGGCGATGGAGCAGTGAGCCGGTTCTGCGGTTTGTAAATACTCGCAGTGAGTCAGTTTCGCAGTAGTGGGACGAGATTCTTGACCACATTCGTGATCTGCTGCTTGGCGGCGTCGTAGCCGACGGACTGCGGTTGCTCGGTCAGCACGACGACCACGAACTGGTTTTTCCCGACCAGCCCGGACGTGTGGAGCATCATCGTCGGGCGGCAGCAGGACCAGCCCTGCTTGACGGCCCACGGCAGGTCGCCCACGGCGTCGGGGATGCCGAAGTACTGGCGGAAGCCGTCGGCGCCGTTCGCGGTGGCGTTGCGCAGCGCGGTCAGGATGGTGTCGCGGGCGGGCGCGGGGGCTTCGTCGAGCAGGTAGCGGTAGATGCGCACGATGTCGTTGGCGGTGATTTCCGTGTCGCCCCAACGGCCCGGGTTCGACGGCGGCTGAGTCCCGGTGAGTCCCATGCGCCGGACCGCGTTGGTGACGATCGACGTCTCGCCGCCGTCGACCCAGAGCCGGCTGGCGATGGTGTCGTCGCTGCGGGAGAGCATCTGGCTGATGAGTTCGGGCGATTGCCCGGTCTCCAGCGCGTTGAGGGCGATGAGGAGCTTGACGAGCGACGCCGACGTGTAGCCGCGGTCCGCGTTCACGGAGAGCGCGAAGGTCCCCTTCGCGCGGTCGAACACGACGGCGCTGACGTGGCCGTCCGGTAGCAGCGCCTCCAGCGAGCCCGCCACGCCGTTGTCCGACGGGTTCGGCTTTTGCTGCTTTTCCGGGGTGGTAATTGGCTTTTCCGAAGTGGCGCTGCCGACCGCGGCCACGGGGATCGGTAACGGCGTGTGTCTCAGCGGCGTCGTCACCACGACGGTCAGCGTGACCAGCGCCCCTACACACAGCCCCACGAGGAAGAGCAGATTTACCTTGCGCATGACCGGACTTGTCCGATCGCACCGGCAGGGTTCGCTGGATCGGGTGACTTTGTGGGATAGCTCTCGGATCAGGGCGAATCCGGTGACGCTCCGGGTGGCTGCGGGCAAGCACCGGCGGTTCGCGCTGAGTTGGTCTGCACTGAGTTGGTTCGCGCTGTGTCGTTTCGCACTGGGTGAAGGCGGGGTATCCCTCCGGAGTGACCATCGCCGTCACTTCACCATTGGGAAGGACTGGAGTCATGGTTCATGCGCATGGAGCCCGGATCCGGGTGGAGGGCCTGCAGCCCGCGCAGGTTCTGGCCGCCCTCGTGGGTGTGGTGTTCCTGGTCTTCGGCATCGTGGGGTTCACCAGGACCGGGTTCGGCGACTTCGCCGGCCACCACGACGCCGGCTTCTGGCGGTTCTCCGCCAACCCGATGAACAACCTCGTGCACGTGGTGACCGGTCTGCTCGGCTTGGCGCTCGCGTTCGGCTCCGGCCGCGCGCGCGTCTTCGGCTGGCTGCTGTTCCTCGGGTACGGCGTGCTGTTCGTCTGGGGCCTGATGATCACCGGGACGATCACGGCCAACCCGTTCGCCAACGCGGGCAACCCGCTCGACGTGACGGCCGCGGACAACTGGCTGCACCTCGGCATCGCCGCGCTCGGCCTGTTCATCGCCGTGTTGCCGGCGCGCCGCCGCGTCCGAATCCCGGAGCAGACCGCCGCCACACCCGAGGGCGCCGACGACGTGACGACCGTGGACCGGGTCGCCCCGGCCACCGCAGCCGGCCCGGCCGAGGGCCAGGCCGCGACTGCCCGGGATCGCGACCCTGTTGTCCAGGGCGCTGGAACTGCCCGGAACTCCGGCGTTGTCAATGACCCTGCCGGTGTGCAGAACCCTGGTGCGGTCAATGCCCCTGGTGCTGTCCACAACTCGGGCGCTGTCAACGATCCTGGCGCGACCGTCCGCGGTCCCGCCGTCACTCCCACCCCGCGTGAGAAGCGCGGGCCGGGCCTGGCGCACTAGGGGTCCGCAAAGCCACATGACGGGGGTGGCCAGGTCGATCATTCCTCGACAAGACCGGGCTGTTTTGTCGTAGCGGGTGTCGATGGCGCGGTACTGCCTGAGCCGTTGGAAGCAGCGTTCGATGACGGTGCGCGCTATCGGCAGCGGTCGTCCCCAGTGGTCGGTCACGAGGTGGGTCTTGGTGATGGGTCCACCTCGCGACCGGCCGACAGCATGATCAACCCGGTTGCCGCTGTCCGCCGGAGGATCTGTCCGCCCCCGTGCGCACGGTGCTGGGGCCCCGGCAGGGTGCTGGTGGACGCCCACGATCGAGGAACCGACCGAGATTTTCCGGCCCAGTTCCTCGATTGCCTCGGCGATGGCCCAAGCCCCGCCGACCAGCGCGGTCAGGGTGCCGTTACGAGCCCAAATGCCAGAATCGGTTGGTGATCCACGCTCCGTAGCGTTCTGACCGGTCGCGCCAGGCGACACCGGTCTCGCACTTGTTGAGCAGGCCGTTGATCACCCGCCGGTCATCGAGCCGCCGGCAGCACTTGAGGACACTCCCTAGAGGCAGCCGTGGTTGCGTACGCGATGCGCGCACGTCCTCCGGTCGTTTCGCCCGCCGTGGGCGCCGCCATCACCTGCTGCGGCCTGCTTACGCGATGAACGCCAGCTTCGCCGCCACGGTCGATCAGTCAGTACTGGTTGCCGTTGTAGTTGTGGTCGCGATTCGCTGCCGCGACCTGAGCCTCCACCACGGTGAAACCTTGGCGCAGCAGCCTCCCGAGGTCGGCACCGGATCAGGCGCTTATGGGGACCCGCCCATGCCGCCGATGGTCCGTTTTCGAGCGCACGCAAGGTCATGACCCAGCATGAACATCGGTCCCGCGCAGCCGCCGTGAACCTTGAAGTCCCTGGCATAACTGCCCGGCACCAACCGGAGGGGTTGCCATGCCGACGGGTGCAGTGCTCTCGGGTCCAGGCCCGGAAGGACCTTCGGGCAACGTTGCGCCCCGCCGCAACGCCGCCCGACACCAGGCGTCTCTCTGAGTAAAGCTTCACCAATTGTCGCAGAGGGGCGCCGAAATGGGATTCACCGCGAAGAAGACGATTCGTCTGGCGATGATCGGCGGGGCGATCGCTGCCACCGCAGTCCTTTCCGCGTGCAGCGGAAACACCGCCGGAAACAGTTCTCCGGTGAAGAACGCGGCGGACACCGCGGCCATCCAGCACTCGCCGCAGGGCGCGGCCACCGGCGGATCCGGCGGATCCGGCAAGGCGAACGGCGGCGACTTCACCGACGCGGACGGCAACGTCAACTGCAGCAAACTGGATGGCAAACACGTCAGCCCTCCCGGCGGCCCGCAGATGGACGTGATCGCCAACACGGCGACCACCGGCACCAACCCGGGCTGCGACACCGCGTTCAACGTGATCAACGAGTACTACAAGGAAATCCCGGCCAAGGGCGAAGGCCCCGGCAAACGCGTGCTCGACATCTTCGGCCACTGGACCTGCGCCGGGCAAGCGGACGACGCCAACCCCAACGGCACCGTCTGCGGCAAGGACGGCCGTTCCGACTACATGATCGAGACCCGCCCGGCCAGCCAGGACAACGGACCGGCGCCTCATGCGCAGCCACAGCCACAGCCACAGCCGCAGGACCAGCCCCAGCCGCAGGACCAGCCCCAGCCGCAGCAGCGCCGGTTCCCGAACACCACCCAGAACGTGCAGTTCACCGGCTTCGACACCAGCGTCAACATGGCCACCTTCCAGCTGGTCAGCTTCCAGCCCGGCGGCTCCGACGGCGGCCATTACGACCGGGTCGACGAAAAGATCTACCGTCTCCCGCTGGTCAGCGACGCCATCGTGTGGAGCGCGGCCACCCTGTGCCAGAACGACAACCAGGTCACCATCGACGACCAAGGCCTCGGCAACCTGCGGTGCGACGCTGACCAGCTGCGCCAAACCCTGCTCAGCGGCACCGCCACCCCAGCCCTCGCCCAGATCCTGGTGAGCGGCGACGACCAGATCGCGCAGGTCAAGGAGATCTATCACCCCTGACCAGCACAACCTCCCCTGAAAGGGCGGCCGGGAATCTCCCGGCCGCCCTTTTCGTGAAATCACCTCCCTCGCCCGGCCGCCTGCCGAAACATTGCGCTACCAATTTCTGGCGCGGCCTCTCACAATTTCAGGTTCTCCACGATGTTTTCCCTTCTCCCCGGACAGACGGCGTATTCGGATTTCCCTCGCGATAGCCACGAGCCGGGCGGCGGTATTTCGTCAGCCTCATCTGGGGCGAAGAGATGGCTGGAAAGCGAGACCCGAGGTCGACCGGCAGGGCCAGCACACGTTTCCGAGTGCGGAGACCCTCGCCCGGTTCGCGGAGGGAACCGTCTCCCTGCCCCTGCCCCTGCCCCTGCCCCTGCCCCCGGTCGGCCGGGTGGTGCCTCGGTTCCCCCGCGCGGCGGTCGCCGAACGGCTGAGCGAAGCCGAACCGGAGCCGGCCACCTCCGTCCGATCCGCCTCCACCGTGCCTCCTGTACGCGGAGCGTGCGGTCGAGCGGATGGCCGGACCGCGGCAACCGGACCACAGCGCGATCGGCCGCACCGGCACCCGATTCCCCGGTCCCGCTGATGCGGACCGGCTGAGCAGCGAGACCAGACCCGAGCCGGCAGAGCCGGACCTGGATCTCGCTGAGCAGGCTCCGGGACCGAGCCCCGCGGAGCTGGACCCAGATCTCGCCGAGCACGATCCGGTCAGAGTCCTTGCTGAGCAGGAGCCGGATCTTGCCGAGCACGATCCGGGGCAGAGCCGGCGGAGCAGGATCCGGATCTCGTCGAGCACGATCTGGGACCGAGCCCGGCGGAGCAGGACCCGGATCTTGCCGAACACGATCCGGGGCAGAGTCCTGCGGAGCAGGAGCCCGCCATCGCACCCGGCCTCGCCGCCTGGCCGGATCCGAAGCCAGCACACTCCGCATCTAGGAGCGGCATGCCGAAGCGCTCTTCCACACGTGCGTCCGCAGTCGTCATCACACGGCGGGATCCCAGCCGTAGCCACATGGAAGACCGGGAAGAGCGGCTCAGCGGAACCGTCGACTACCTTCAGTCATCTTCCAGGGCGCGATCAACCATTCGCCCGGCGGCGCCCGTGTATTGCGTGGGATCGAGCAGATCAGCGAGCTTCGAGGCGTCCAGCACGGCGGTGATCTCGGGCGATTCGGCGAGGACGGCGCCCAGCGGGCGGTTTTCCTCGATCGCGCGTGCGGACGCGTCGCCGAGTACCTCCTTCGCGCGTGTCTTGCCGAGCAGTGGCGCGAGCGTGGCGGAGAGTCGTTCGGAGACGATCAGCCCGTGCGTGATCTCGAGGTTCGCCGCCATGCGGTTTGGGTGCACGACGAGGCCGCGCGCCAGTTCGACGGCCGTGTGCGCCGCGCCGCCGGTCAGCCGCAGGCATTCGCGCAGCAGTTGCCACTCGGCCTGCCAGACGCCGGCGGACCGTTCGTCCTCGGCCAGCCCGGCCTGCGTCACGCCCGCTGCTAGCACCGGCACCTGCAGCGCGGCGGAGCGGATCAGCGCGGACAGCACAGGGTTTCGTTTGTGCGGCATGGCGGACGAGCCGCCGCCGGCCGGTTCGGTGACCTCGCCCAGTTCGGTGCGCGTGAGCGCGAGAACGTCGACGGCGAACTTGCCCAGCGCGACGGCGGCCATTGCCAAGACGCTGGCGACGTCGGCGACGGGCGTCCGGTTCGCGTGCCACGGCAGCGTCGGCGCGGCGAGGCCGGTCTCTTCGACGAAGGCGTTGACCAGACGTTCGGCGTAGTCGTCGGTGCCGTCGCCGTACTCGGCGTACGCGGCGAGCGTCCCGGCTGCGCCACCGAGTGACACGGGCAGCCCACCGTCGAGCACGCGCCGCACCCGGCTGGCGGCGTCGAGCACGCCCTGCCGCCACGTCGCGGCTTTGAGCCCGAACGTGGTGGGCACGGCGTGCGCGGTGAGCGTGCGTCCGGGCATGGTCGTGTCGCGGTGCACGCGCGCCAATTCGCCGAGCGCGTGAGCCGTGGCGTCGAGATCGTCGGCGAGCAACCGCAACGTCCGCTGGGCGACCAGCATCATGGCCGTGTCGACGATGTCCTGACTCGTCGACCCGCGGTGCACGTGATCCGCCGCGGCCGCGTCCACCCGCCCGACCGCCGCGGCCAGCACCTTGACCAGCCCGACCACGGGATTCGCCGTCGCCCGCGCCTCTCGGGCCAACGCAGTGACGTCGATGCCCGGGGGAGTGGCGGCGTGTGTCGGCTCTGGGTTGCTGCGCCCGGTGTGATTGGTGGGCGCAGGGTTGCTGCGCGCGGTGGGATTGGCGGACGCTGGATTGCTGACTCCGGCGGGGGAAGCTGGTGCTGGGTCGCCGAGTCCGGCGGTGGGGGTTGGTGCTGGGCTGCCGAGTCCGGCGGTGGGGGTTGATGGGGAGGTACTGGGTCCGGCGGTGGTGGGCGCTGGGCTGCGGCGTTCGGTGGCGGTGGCGGACGCTGGGTCGCTTACTCCGGTGGGAATGGCTGGTTCCTGGCCGCCGATCTCCGCCGCCGTTGGTGTCTGGCCGCCGAGTTGCCTGGCGACCGCGGTGATCACCTCCGCCGCTTCGGCCGGGACAGTGCCCAGCCGTGCCTGGGCCCGGGCGAGCGCGGACTCGGCGTCCAGCATGGCTCGCAGCCAAGCGCAGTCCCCGGTGCTCGCTTCGGCCGGCGTCCCGGCCCGTACCGGCGACAACAACCCGGAATCAGGATCGGCGGTCATACGTCCAGCATCGCACGCGGCCGCTGTCTCGGCCCGGGCGCGCGAGAACGCCTCTGATTACGCTCATCGCCGCGGCCGTTCGCGCGAAGTGCCTGTGCCCTTCGCATCACATCGACACCGTGCGCTGGAACGGGCGAGAGTGCCTTCGTCGTGCCCCGGAGGCGCGTAAGGGACGCACGAAGGTGCCGTTCGCTCCGTCCCGCCGACCGCGCCTCAGATGCGAGAGGGCTTTCGGGCCATCCCGCTAGACCATCCCGTCGACTAGCTCGCCGTGCGTGTTTTCACCAGTTCAGTGGCCCACCGTCCCGTCGATGGCCTCGCGGAGGAGGTCGGCGTGGCCGTTGTGGCGGGCGTACTCCGCGATGAGCGACATCAGCATCCAGCGGAGCGTGAACGGCTCACCGGTCCGCAGCGATGTGCCGCGCTGTTCCAGCGACTCCGCCGCCGCCACGATCTCGCGCGAGCGGTCGCATTCCGAGCGCCACACGGCCAACGCCTCCTGGGCGTCGCCGTCGAGGGAGTCCATGTCCTGGTTCGGATCGTCGTCGGAGTAGTACAGGATGGGGACGTCCTCGCCGGCGAACTGCTGGCGGAACCACCACCGCTCGCACCCGGCCAGGTGCCGCGCCAGCCCGTGCAGCGAAAGGGTGGACGGCGCCACAGTGCGCGACGACAGCTCCTCTTGTCCGAGCCCGTCGCATTTCAGCTCGAACGTCCGGCGGTGCCACTCCAGGAAGGCCTCCAGCGATTCACGTTCCCCGGCCAGCCGGGGGATGGGCGCCCGGTCGCCGGGAACGGCGGCCGGGAGATGATCGGGTGCGTTCGTCATGTCCAGCAGCCTCTCACCCAGCACCGACAATTTCGGCACCTCGACGGCGGCCGACCCTCCCCTGTGCATAAGGGAGAGCCGCTGACCGTAGTTATCCACAGGTGTCGCCAACTGTGGAAAGTCCTGTGGATACCTGGGGTGGACGGCCGCCCTGTAAGTGGGGCTGCCGATGTCGGATCGGCTGTCATGTGCCGTCGGCCTTCTGCGGCAACGGTTCGTGGCGTCGGAAATCCTTATTGGACACTCGTAAGGGTGAGCCACGGTCCTCGCAGTGAGGCGGTGGATCGCCGCGCCGCGAAAAATAGTTGTCGCGAGGGGACCTTTCGCGACACCGGAAACTGGCGCCCGGCGCTCGGGTGCGGTGAGAATCGGAGATGGTTCCCGTCCGTCTCCGAAAGGGCAGTGAAATGCCGGAAGCCACCTCTGATCACAGCGGACCGTCTGCCGTTTCCGGGATCGGCCGACGCGAGCTGGAGTCGTTGCTGAAGTTCGTCGACGCGCGGATCTGCGCGGAAGGGTGTGACAACACGGTGAAACACACCGAGCACTGGGCCGAGGCCAACGACGTCGGCTGGGCACAGCTTTTGGCCGGCCTGACGGAGTACGGGGCCTACTGCGACTGCGAGATCGTGGCGCGGATCGCCCCGTTCTTCGACGCGGCATGAGCTCAGCCCGCGTGGGCCTCGGGAACCGGCTCCGTCCAGGCCTGCATGAGTTCCGCGTACCGCCGGGAGCGCCGGAGCAGCTCCGTGTGGTGCCCGAGCGCCGTCTCGTGGCCGTCCAGCACCAGGACGCGGCCGGCGCGCAGCGCGGAAGAAAGACGGTGCGCGATCACGATGAGCGTGCCTCCGCGGGCGGCGAAGGCGCGTTCCGCGTGGGCTTCGATGATCGGGTCTACGTGCGACGTCGCTTCGTCGAGGATGACGATGCGGGCGCGGCACGCGTACACGCGGGCGAGCGCGATGAGCTGGGCTTCGCCGGCGGAGAGCCCTTCCTTGTCATGGCCCAGCTCGCCGTCCAGACCGCCGAGGCGAGCGACGAGCGCGCCCGCGCCGACGATCTCCGCGGCGGCTCTGAGCTGGGCGTCGGTCGCGGTGGGGGCGAAGAGGCCGAGGTTGTCGCGGACGGTGCCGGCGAACACGTAGGCCTCTTGCGGGATCAAGGCGACCAGCTCGTGTCTCTTGTGGACGCTCCGGACGGGCTGGCCGCCCAGCAGCACCTGGCCGGCCTGGGGTTCGAGCAGTCCCGTGAGCAGTCCGGCGAGGGTCGACTTGCCGATGCCGCTCGGGCCGACCACAGCGAGGTGCTCGCCGGGCCGCAGGTCCAGGTCCAGGCCGCGGACCACGGGTTCCGGCGCGGCGCCCCAGCGGAAGGTGAGGCCGCGGACGGTGAGATCAGTGCCGCGGGGCTCGGCGGTGCCGGCCACTTCGCCGGGCACCTCGGCGGTCTCGGCCAGCCGGCGCAACGCGACGAGCAGGCGGAGCACGACGGTGCCGGCGGTGGCGGCGAGACCGCGGAGCGCGGGCTGCATCGTGGTGGCCAGATAGACGAGCGCGCCGAGCGCCCCGCCGGCCGTCAACTCGCCGCGGGCGACCATGGCCGGGGCGAGGGAGAGCGCGAGCAGAAGGGGGACGAAACCGCCGAGCGAGATCACCAGCGAACGCGCCGCGCCGGACCATGCGACGCGAACGGCGGCGCTCGCCTGACGGTCCACGGCGTCGTAGATGCCCAGTGCGGCAACGGGTTCCGCGCCGCATGCGACGACGTCGCGCATGCCGGAGAGCGCGGTGCCGACCGTTTCGGCGGTGTGTTCGTCGGCCAGCGCCAGCGCGCGCTGACGCCGGGCGAGCGAAGGCAGCAGGCAGGCGAACACCGCGACGGAGAGCACCACGGGGACCGCGACGGGCAGCACGAGTTGCCCGGCCACCGTCACGAGCCCCGCGATGGCGGCGATGGTGGTCACGACCATCGCGCGGGCCTGCACCAGCAGCCCGGCCGTGGCGTCCCGGACCACCTCGACGTGCTGGGTGATCCGCGCGACGCCGCTCGCGTCCGGCCGGTTCCGCGGCGGCGCGGGGTCGTGCAGCACGCCCCGGACCACGGCCGTCACCAGCGCGTCGCGCAGCGGCTCGACCACCTTGCCGAGCTGGTGCCACACCAGCCGCGAGCCGAACGCGCCCAGCAGCGCCGCGGCGCCGAACAGCGCCAGCCAGGCGACGCCGACGCCCGGCCGTCCCGCGGCGAATCCCTGGTCCACGGCCAGCTCCACGAGCCGTCCGGAGAAGAACGCGGGCGCGCCCTCGAGCACGGAGCAGCCCAGCAGCACGAGCCCGCCGCGCCACTGCCTGCCGAGCGCCGACCAATAGAGCTGCCGGACGCTCATGCCGGCCCCTTGCCGCGGCGGACGGGGGCCTGCCGTGGCGTCGCAGGTCGGAGGGAGGTGTGGCCGATTGGCATCACGGTTGGCATCACAGTGAGCTGACGGCGGGCCGCGGTCATGCGGGTTCCTCGGTGAACACGGCTTCCTCGGTGAACACGGCGCGGTATTCGGGCAGCCGCCACAGCCGGGCGTGCGGTGCGACGGCGCGGACGCGGCCGTTGTCCAGCCACACCACGGCGTCGGCGCGGGAGGCGGTGGTGGTGCGGTGGGTGACGACCACACGGGTCCGGCCAGGCAGCACCGCGGAGATCGCGTGCTCCACGGCGGCTTCGGTGACCGTGTCGAGGCTCGCGGTGGCGTCGTCGAGGAGGAGCACGCGGGGGTTGTGCACGATCGCGCGCGCCAGGCCGAGGCGCTGGGCTTCGCCGCCGGAGAGCGGGGTTTCGGTGAGCGGGGTTTGGTAGCCGTGCGGGAGACGCGCGACGACGTCGTGGATCTGCGCGGTCCGGCAGGCGCCGCGGACGGCGGTGTCGCCGGCCCACGAGCCGTAGCCCACGGCATCGGCGACGGTGGCGCCCAGCAGGGACGGGCGCTCGAAGCCGTAACCGATGACGGCGCGCAGTTCCTCGGGACGGAGGTGGTGCAGGCCGCGGCCGTCCAGGAGGGCTTCGCCGGCGTCGGGCGCGCGCAGGCCGCCGAGGACACTGACCAAAGTGGACTTTCCGGAGCCGGAGTGGCCGACGATGGCGGTGAACGTGCCGGCGGGGACCACGAGGTCGACGTCGGTGAGCGCGGTGCCGACGGTGACCCCGCGCAGCTCCAGCGCGCCGTTGCCGGGCAGCAGGCCGAGGCGGCCGCGGTCCGGGGCGTCGGCGTCGAGCACCTCGGCGAGCCGTTGTGCGCACGAACGCGCGCGGGAAAGCGTGATGAGCAAGGGAATCTGCGTGACGAGACCCATCCCGAGGGCCACGTAGCCGAGTGCGGCCAGCACGTCGCCGATGGTCAGGCGGCCGTCCAGCACGCCGAAGCCCGCGGCGGTCAGCGCGACCAGCTCAACGGCCGGCAGCAGCAGCGCGGCGCGCCAGACCATCCGGGCCTGGGTGCGCCACATGCCGCGGCCGGCGAGGGTGAGGCGCGGCAGCGGACGGAGCACGCGCTCCGCCTCGCGGTCGGCCGTCCCGGACGCGGCGATCGTGCGCAGCCCGGCGACGGCGTCGAGCAGCCGCGCCGCGAGCTCGCCGGACACGCGCTGGTAGGCGAGGACGTCGTCGGCGGTGTTGCGCAGGTGCGTGCGCGCGAGCAGCAGCGCGAACGGGATGCTGCCGAGGAACACGAGCGCTAGGCGCCAGTCGAGCAGGGCCAGCAGCACGACGGCGCCGGTGGAGATCACCGTCGCCGAGCCCAGCTGGACGACGATCGGGACGATCCCGCCGGCGCCCACGCAGTCGCCGGTCAGCCGGCTGATCGCGTCGCCCTCCGCGAACGGCGACCGCGTGCCGAGCGCGAACAGCCGGTCCGCGACCCGTCGCCGCAGCCAGGCGCTCGCGGAACTGGTGAGGCGCGCGATGAGGACCCCGCCCACGACGTCGGCCGCGATTTCCACCCCGCCGACCAGCAGCAACCAGAGCACGGGCCGCCACCCGGAGTGCCCGCCGATCACGGCGTCGGCGGCCGCGGCGAGCGCGCTGGGCAGCAGCAGGCTCGCGGCCGTCGCGGCCAATGCGGTGACGACCACGGCCGCCAGACGCGGCCGGTCCAGCCGGGCGACCCGGCGGAGCAGCCGGTCAGCGGACTGGTGACGTGGGGCGGGCTGCTCGGCCGGAGGCTGGGTGGGTGGCTGGCCGGTGGACTGCTCGGCCGGAGGCTGGGCGAGTGGCAGGTCGGCGGACTGGCGGTTCGTGGGCGCCGGGTGGGCAGCTTGGTGATCGGCGGGCGGCTGGTCGGCGTGGTGGCCGGTGGGTGGCTGGCCAGGGCGGCGGTGGCTGGCGGATGGTTGGTCAGGGGAGTGGCGGTTCGTGGGCGCCGGGTCTGCGGCTTGGTGATCGGTGGGCGGCTGGTCAGCGTCGCGGCCGGTGAGCGGCTGACCGGGGTGGCGACGGTCGGTGGGTGTCTGGTCAGGGTGGCGGCGGCCGGCGCGGGGCTGGTTGGCGTGGTGGTGGCCGGTGGGTGGCTGGCCAGCCTGCTGGTGGTTGGTGGGCGGCTGGTCAGTGCCGCGGTGATCAGCAGCTTGGCGATCGGCGGTGTGGCGATCGGGGGTGTGGCGATCAGCGGACTGGTGATCAGGGGAGTGGCGATCGGGGGATCGGCGGCTGGTCGTCAGGTGGGGCTCTTCGGCTTGGTGGTTCATGGCAGTGTGCGACGGGCCGTGGTCGGTGGCGGGCGGCGGTGGGTCGGTGGCGGAGCGCGCCATCTCACTCCCTCGATCACGTCGAAACACCTCGTACCTCGGAAACCCCGGGGGTAAGCCCGACGGAGGCTCGCTGAACCCGAGCAGGACCCAGCCAGGTGAACCCGAGCCGCCGAACTCAGCTCGGTGAACCCGAGCCGGCGAACCCAGCCCAGCGAACCCAGCCCAGCGAACCCAGCCCGGAACCCAACCCGGCGAACCCAACCCAGCGAACTCGGCCCGCCGAACCCAGCCCGATGAGCCCAAGCTGGTGAACTCGACCCGGCTGATCCAATCCGGCGAACCCAACCCGGTGACCAGAGGCGCGAGGCGGGGCAGAATGAAAGGTGCGGGAGCGGCGCACTTGGCCTGTGCCGCTCCCGCACCTCCTCACGGGGTCAAACGCAGGTGGTTCAGTGGCAGGTCAGCAGGCTGAGCGTGCTGTTGGTGCACGAGGCCAGCAGGCTCAGGTTGCTCGGCGCGCCGCCCCCGCCGCCGCCGTGGCCGTCGAGTGCCTCAGGGGCTTCAAGGGCCTGCAGCTCCAGAACCAGTTCCATGGTGTTCCCTTCTCTTGTTCCGCCGGTCTTAGTGACCGGAGGTGTGGGGGGACGGCGTGCCGCCGAGGAATGGCAGCACCTCTTTGCCGTCCAGGAGTGCCGACAGGGCGAGCAGGATTCCCGCGCCGCCGGTGGTGACGTCCATCGACAGCCTCAGCAGCTGGTTTCCCGGGAAGGCGAGGCCGCCGCGGAACGGGACCGCGTGCCAGGCCAGGCGGGACAGGTGCAGGTCGATGGCTTCGCGGATCGGCGGGGCCGGGTCCGCGTCGAACGACAGCGCGGTCGCGAGCCCGCAGCGGCCGTAGAGCAGGCCGGGGTGGATCACGAACTCGCCGCGGCACGATTCGCGCAGGCCGGGCAGGCTTTCGCCGGCCTTGGCGCCCGGTTCGTGGCGTACGAGCTGCTCCGCGACCATCAGGATGCCCGCGCTGCCGATGCCGGCGTACGGGAGCGTGCGCCGTTCGCCGTCGCGGACCTGCAGTGACGCGTCGTCGGCCAGGACGCATTCCTCGAGGTCGCGCTGCAAGGCCTGGTCGGCGAACGAAAGCCACGCGCGTTCGCCCGTCCGCTCGAACAGCCGGATGAACAGCAGCGCCGGGCCCGTCCACCCGCTGAGCAGCCCCGCCCGCGCGAACTTGCCGGGCGGCGCCGCCGTCTCCAGTCCCTCGCCGAGGCGGACGGCGGTGTTCAGGGCTTGCCGGCCGAACTCGTTGTCGCCGCGGCTGACGGCGAAGTGCAGCTGCGTCAGGCCGATCCCGGCCAGCCCGCCCTCGAGCGCGTGGTCCGTGGTCTGCTCGACCAGCGGGCGTGACGCCGTGAGCAGCGCCGTCGCCGCCTTGTGGTGGCCGAAGTTCTCCAGCACGTACGCGATTCCGTGGCTGCCGTCGTAGAACCCGGGCCGCGTGGGTGGTTCGCGGCGTACGGCGTCGAGCAGCCACTGCTCGTGCTCGGGATGACGGCCGGCGCCCGCGACGTCGAGCGCGTGCAGCACTCCCGCCGCTCCGACGCCGAAGCAGGCGCCGCCCACCCGGAACTGCTCGATGTCGCCGGGGAACAGCCGGTCGGTGCGCTCCGGCGTCGCCGTCGCCAGCACGGCCTCGGCGATCTGCTTGCGGACCAGCGACCAGTCGGGCCGGTCCTCGTCGAGCTCGGTGTGCGTCGACGCCGGCGGCATCGGCTTCTCCCGCGGGCCGAGGACGTCGACCAGCTCGTCGGCGTACCCGGCGGGCAGCGCGAAGCGGCGTTCGACGAACTCCGCCGCACCGCGAAGCTTCGCCGGCGCCAGCTCCAGCAGCGTCGACAGCGGCAGGAAGATCCACAGCTTCAGCGCGGCCATCGCGTGCCGGTCGATGTCGAAGCCGTGCCGGTCGGCCGGGGCGCGGAAGCCGGGGGCGCCGAGCGCGGGCCGCTCGCCGGACTCGACGTCGGCGGCCATCTCGAAGTCGATCAGGGAGACCTGGTCGTCGTCGTCCACCAGGATGTTGAGCGCGTGCAGGTCGCCGAACACGATGCCGCGTCCGTGCAGGTCATCGACGATCCGCTCGACCTCGGCGAGCACGTCCAGCGCGCGGTCGCGGTAGGCGTGCAGGTCGGCCTCGGTGCTGTCGCGGCGGGTGAGCGGGTAGTTCAGCGCGAGCCAGTTGCCGAGCGACGTGCCCGGCATCTGCTCCATGGCCAGGTAGTGGTGCTCCCAGACGGTGAAACGCTCGTGGACGTCCGGAACGCCGGGAATGCCCGCCAGCCGCTCCAGCACCTCGTGCTCCCGCTGCAGCCGGGCGACGGCGTCGACCAGCGCGCGGTCCAGCCCGGCGTGCGGCCGGGCTTCCTTCAGCACGACGGTCTCGCCGTCCGCCTCGCGTTCGGCCAGGTAGACGCCGCCGCCATTGGAAAAATGCAAGGAGCTGGTCACCCGGTACGGGAACTCGGCCGGGTCGCCCGCCTTGCGGGCCGCGAGGCTTTTTTCCAGGCAGATTGGAATATTCACCCAGTCCGGTACTGAAAAAGTGGGCTCCCGGCGGTCCGGAACGAACGTGCCATCGGGCTTGCGGATCGCCAGCACCCGGTTGCCGTCGTGTTCGACCCACCGCTCGGTGAAGCCGCCGTAACGCGTGTAAAGTGGCCCGTCGCCGTATCGGAGATCACTGAGAATGTAAGCCCCGTGTTCGCCGCGCAGCCGCTCGGAAAGATCTTCGAGCACCCGGGTCAGCTCGTTGTTGTCGGTCGGATAAATAGTGATGAGCTTGCCGCTGCCGTCGCGTGGTGCGTATTTCGAGTTCCGGGCCAGCAGGATCGCGCGGGAGCGGAGGTGCTTGTACGAGATCCGGTGGCTGACGCAGTACTCGTGCACCGTGGCCAGCACGCGGGCGGCGTTGCCCATCCCGGCCGAGACGTGGATTTTCCAGCCCTGATCAGGAAGTTCGACGCTGCGGGGGTGCAGTACTCGCCAGATCCCGCGGGTGCCGGTGGTCCACCCGGCGCCGGCGTCGGGCAGGTCGGCGGCGAAATCATCGGCGGGCTCTCCGGTTTCCCGCTGTTCGTCGAAGAACAGCGGATCGGCGAAGCAGAACGCTTCATACCGGATGTCCATGGAACTGGCCCCCTATGCGCACTTTTCCCGATACGCAGCTCGTTGTTGTGACAAGAAATATTCCCGCACGCCGGAGGTGTCACGGCCAATCCGCCAACCCGGGGGTTCAACTGGGCTGATCAGGGGGGACAAAAGTACCGTCCACCCCCGTTGAGGGGGACCCAGCGTGATTTTCCGGATCCGGGAAACCACCCAGACGAGGTGTAACACAAGGCCGTTCTGTCGTCCGTGCAGGTAGCCCGCTCGGTCCCCCAAATGTACCCCGGAATTGGCGGATTGCCATCAGGTGGATCCGGTGATCTATTTTCCTGCGCCGGCCCCCGGAAAGTGTCGAGTCCACACGGGACACCCGGTTCGTGGCCTGGGCCACGTCGGCGGGCCTCCGGCGGACAGGGGTGATCGGACCGGCGGGTAGTTTGGGCCGGGCGTGGCATGAGGAGGAACGGGTGATTTTCGGTTTCGCGGTCGTGGTGGCGGTGGTCGCGCTGCTGGTCGCGCTGTGGAGCTTCGTGCAGTCGTTGCGCGACCGGCTCCCGGACACCCTCCTGCTCGTCGCGCTCGGCGTGGTGGAGCTGCTGCTCGTCGCCCAGCTGGTGGTCGGCATCGTGCTGCTCGCGAGCGGCGAGAAGCCGGGCAGCGTCGCCACGTACCTGGCCTACCTGATCGGCTCTCTGGTGGTGCTGCCGGTCGGCGCGATGTGGGCGCTGGCCGAGCGGAGCCGGTCGAGCACGGTGGTGCTCGGCATCGCCTGCCTGGCCATCCCGGTGATGGTGCTGCGACTGAACGAGGTGTGGAGTGGAGCAAGCGCGTAGGACGGCCACGGGGCCCGGACGGGTCCTAGTCGCGGTGTACGCCATCTTCGCGCTGGCCGCGACGTCGCGCGCCGGCGTCCAGATCGGCACGAAGTTCCACGAAGCGCCCCTGGCGTACGCGCTGTCGGCGTTCGCGGCGGTGGTCTACGTCCTCGCGACGTTCGCGCTCGCCCGCGGCGGCGAGCGGTGGTGGCGGGTCGCGCTGGTCTCGTGCTCGGTCGAGCTGCTCGGCGTGCTGACCGTCGGCACGCTCAGCATCTTCGACAAAGCCGCGTTCCCGGACGCCACGGTGTGGTCGGTGTACGGCGAGGGCTACCTGTTCATCCCGCTGGTGCTGCCGGTGATCGGCCTGTACTGGCTCCGGCGGACGGCGCCCCGGCGGGTCACGGCCGGCTGAGCTGGGGCTGGCCGGGGTCGACGCCTTGCCCAGCGTGTTGGCCGGTTCGGGGCCCGGTGCGTCGTGCGACGGCTGTTTTTGTCGGTGGTCGCGCCTACGGTGGGAAGAGTCTGCGGCGGTGGCGGGTTGGTACCTGTGCCGGCGGCAGACCTCCGGCCTTGGCGTTCGCGGAAGAGGAGACCATGTCCCAGGCTATGCAGAAGAAGATCCCCGGCCCGGACCACCCGATCACGGTCGAGCCGAACCCGTCGCGCGTGGTGGTGAAGGTCGGCGGCCAGGTCGTCGCGGACACCACCCGCGCCCAGGCCCTGTCCGAGGCCGGCTACCCCGCGGTGCAGTACATCCCGCGCGAGGACGTCGACCTGTCGGGTTTCGCCCGCACCGAGCACGAGACGTACTGCCCGTACAAGGGCAGCGCGTCGTACTACAGCATCACGTCCCTCGGCGCGGACGGCGAGAACGTGGTGTGGACGTACGAAGAGCCGTACGACGCGGTCGCGGACATCAAGGACCACCTCGCGTTCTACCCGAACCGGGTCACCGTTGAGGAGGTGGCCGCCGACTGACGGCTGGTTGCTGAATCGGCCGGTTGCCGGATCGGCCGGCTCGGCTGGTTGCTGAATCGGCAGCGGCAGAGCGGGCGGTCAGCGCAGGTCGGCGGCCGCCCGCCACCGCTGTCTGGTTCAACCTCGCCGGCCGCGTCGCCGCCGGGCGATGTGAGGTGGGCGTCCGCCGGTGGTTACCGCCGGGCGATGCGACGTGGGTGCTGGCCGGTGGTTGCCGCGGAGCGCTGCGACGTGGGCGTACGCCGGTGCCGAGGGACACCCGGGTCCTCCCCGGGGATGACCCGGGTCGTCTCGGTGGACGACCTGGTGCGGCCGTCGATCGGACGTTTTCGCCGCCGCTCGGGGGCACTGTGGGAGTCACGCTGCGACTCCCACGGAGGGCCCATGATCGAGGTAGTGAACCTGAGCAAGCACTACGGCGACACCACCGCGGTGGACGACCTGTCGTTCACCGTCCGGGCCGGCCGGGTCACTGGTTTCCTCGGGCCGAACGGCGCCGGGAAGTCCACCACGATGCGGATGATCCTCGGGTTGGACAACCCGTCGTCGGGCCGCGCGCTGATCGGCGGCCGGCCCTACCGGGAGCTGAAGAATCCACTTCGGACGGTCGGGGCGCTGCTGGACGCGAAGTGGGTGCACCCGCAGCGTTCGGCACGGAAACACCTGACGTGGATCGCCGCCATGAACGGGATTTCCCGCGCGCGGGTGGGTGAGGTGCTCGACGTCGTCGGGCTCGCGGAGGTCGCCGGACGGCGGGCGGGCGGGTTCTCACTCGGGATGGCCCAGCGGCTCGGCATCGCCACCACCCTGCTCGGCGACCCCCAAGTGTTGCTGTTCGACGAGCCGGTGAACGGCCTCGACCCGGAGGGCATCCACTGGATCCGCGGGCTGCTGCACCGGCTCGCGGAAGAGGGCAGGACGGTGCTGGTGTCCAGCCACCTGCTTTCGGAAATGGCGTTGACCGCGCAGGACCTGGTCGTGATCGGGCGGGGGAAGCTGATCGCGGAATGCGGGGTCGACGAGTTCGTCGACCGGGCCGGGGACAAGACCGTCCGCGTCCGCACCCCGCGCGGCGCCGAGCTGCGCGGACTGCTGGAACGGCGGCAGGCCATGTTCGCCGACGACGGCGACGCCATCGTCGTGTCCGGAATGGACACCGCGAGCATCGCCGAACTGGCCGCTGCCAACGGAATCGTCCTGCACGAGCTGAGCCAAGTCCGCGGCTCGCTCGAAGAGGCGTTCATGCGCCTCACCAGCGACGCTGTCGAGTACCACGCCGACGCCCACTGAATCCACCGAGGAAACCGTCATGAACCTGCTGATCGCGGAACGCGTCAAACTGCTCTCCACCCGCGCACCTTGGTACTGCCTGATCGGCGCGCTCCTCGTGCTGGTCGGGTCCGCGGTCTACACCGCGCTCGACGCCACCGCGCCGTTGACCATGGACGACACGGACAACGGCCTCGTCCTGCGGCTGGGCCTGGTGATCGTGATGGTCCTGGCCACACTCTCGGTCACCACCGAGTACCGCTTCGGGACCATCCGGACGACGTTCCAGGCTGCCCCCACACGTGTGCCGGCGCTGATCGCCAAGGCCGTTGTGGTCGCGCTGGGCGCCGGCGCGGTGGGTTTGCTGGGCAGGGCCGGCTCCTGGGCGGCGCTCGCCACACTGGGCCCGGCGGGCAGCAATGTCGTCCTGCGCAACGGTTCTGACTGGCGGCTGGTGTTCGGGGTGAGCCTGTTCTTCGCGATCGGCGCGGTGATCGCGGTCGCGGTGGGGATCCTGGTCCGGCACACCGCGGGCGCGGTCGCGATCGTGGTCGGCTACCCGATGATGGGCGAACTGCTGCTCAACCCCGTGCTCGAGGACAAGGCGCAGTACCTGCCGTTCAACCTGGGGCAGAGCTTCCTCGCGAACGACTCGGGGCCGTGGACCGGGCTGCTGGGGTACGCCGTGATCGCGCTCGTCCTCTTCGGGATCGCCGTCGAGGTCGCGAAGCGGCGGGACGCGTAGTTAGGTGGTAGGGGTGCACAAGCTGTTCGACCGGTCGCTGATCATCGACTTGCTGCTCGTCGCGGTGCTCGGCGCGGGCTCGCTGCCGAGCATCCTCGCGTCCGGCCGGTCCTGGAACGTGGTGCTGGCGATCACCGTGGCCCTGCTCGTACCGATCTTCGCGCGTCGCCAGTTTCCCGCGCGGGCAATGGTGTTCGTGGTCGCCGTCTCGATCGTGCAGGCCCTGCTGCCGCTGCCATACGCGGGCCGGCTGCTCGTCGCGAACCTGGCACTGGCCGTCCTGATGTACTCGGTGGTCGTCCACGGCCGCCGGCGCGGCCGCTGGTGGTTGTTGTTCGCGGCCGAGTTCCTGTTCCTGGTCTGGGCCGTCTACGTCGGTGGGTTCGCCGGGGCCGTCGCGTTCGTGATGGTGACCGCCGTCATGGTGGCCGCGGTGACCACCGCCGAGCTGAACGTCAACCGGCGGCGACAGCTGGCCGACGCGCAGGAGCGGGCTCTCGAAGCCGAAGAGCGCCGTGACGCGCTGGCGAGGACCGCCGTCGTCGAGGAACGCGCGCGGATCGCCCGCGAAATGCACGACATCGTCGCGCACGCGGTCAGCACCATGGTCATGCAGTCGGAGGGGGCCCGGTTGCTGGGCATGCGGAATCCCGCCGCCGTGGACGAAGCGCTGCGGACGATCGGTGTGACCGGGCGGGAGGCCGTCGGCGAGTTGCGGCGGATTCTCGGCCTGCTGCGCGAATCCGAGGCGGACACGGAACCCCAGCCGGGGGTCGGCGCGCTCGGTGAGCTGGTCGGGAAGGTGCGTTCCGCCGGGCTGGAAACCCGCCTCGTGGTCGAAGGCGACGCCGAGGGGATCCCACCCGGCGCCGCGCTCACCGCGCACCGGATCGTCCAGGAAGCACTGACCAATGTGGTCAAACACGCGCCGACGGGCGCCCGGTGCACGGTGACCGTCGGCTACGGGACGCCGGGCGAGTCGCGCCGGACGGTTACGATCGAGGTCGTCAACGACGGCGGCCAAGGCCCGCGCGTCCACCTCGCGGAGCCGGGCGCGGACGGCTACGGCATCCGCGGCATGCGGGAGCGAGTCTCGATGTACGGCGGGGAGCTGATCGCCGAACCGCAGCCGGACGGGGGTTTCCGGGTCGCCGCCCGGCTTCCGCTCACGATGTCCTCGGAGGAACTGTGACGTACCGCGTGCTCGTCTGCGACGACCAGGCGCTCATGCGCGGGGGCCTGCGCATGATCATCGAGAGCGCGGACGACCTGGTGCTGGCCGGGGAAGCGGAGAACGGCGGCCAGGCGGTGGACCTGGCCGCGGCGGTCCGGCCGGACCTGGTGCTGATGGACGTCCGCATGCCGGTGCTCGACGGCGTCCAGGCCACCGAGCGGATCTGCGCGCGGGACCCGGCGGTCAAGGTGCTCATGCTGACCACCTTCGACCTCGACGAGTACGTCCTCGCCGCAACCCGGGCGGGCGCGGGCGGGTTCCTGCTCAAGGACGCGAGCGGCGAGGACATGCTGCTCGCGATGCGGGCGGTGCTGCGCGGCGACCGCGTGCTCGCGCCGACGGTGGTCGACCGGATGATGGAGCGTTACCTCGCCGCGCACCCCGAGCCCTCGGACGACCGCCGCCTCACCCGGCTCACCGACCGCGAACGCGACGTACTGGTGCTGGTCGCGCGAGGGCTCAACAACACCGAGATCGCCGAACGGCTGTTCATCGGCGTGACCACGGTGAAGACCCACCTCGGCCGGGTGCTCGACAAACTGGAGCTGCGCGACCGGCTGCAGGCCGTGGTGTTCGCCTACGAGCACGGGCTGGTCACGCCTTCGCCGTGACGGCTGACGCTGTGAGACGGGCCCGCCGACGGTCACCGGCGGGCCCGCGTGGTCACGGGGCGGGTACCGGCAGCGGCAGGCCGGGGACGCTCTGGTCCGGGGGGACGACGCCGTCCACCAGGTAGTCGTCCACGATCTTGTCCACGGCCTTGTTGCCGCCGAGCGCGTAGATGCCGTGGTCACCCTCGCCGGTGACGGTGACCATCCGCGAGTTCGCGAAGGCGGCGTGGGCCTTCCGCGCGCCTTCGATCGGCGTGGCCGGGTCGTGCTCGGACTGGACCATCAGGACCGGCGGGACGCCCTTGCCGTCCACCACCGGCAGCGGCCGCGGCTGGCTCTTCCAGAAGGCGCAGACCTGCAACGGCATCCAGGCCGAGTTGTACAGCGTCACGCCGCGGTCGATGTACTGCTGGGACTGACGGATCAGCGACTGGCGATCGCCCGTCCACGGCCCGTCGTTGCACAGGGTGGTGAGCAGCGTGGCCAGCATCGAGTCGGAGGCGTCGGCCGCGTCCCGCAGCGGGCCGGGCGCCTTCGGCTCCGACAACGCGGCTTTGAGCGCCGTCCGGGCGTCGCCCTTGGCCTGCTCCGACGCGCGGTTGCCGGTCAGCGTCTTGGCCATGACCAGGATGTCGGCCACCTGCGGGAAGGTGCTCTTGGCCTTGAGCGAGCCGATCAGGTAGTTGTCCAGCGTGGTCGGGCCGAACCGGGTGCCGTTCACGTCGATCGGGCCGCGGGTCAGCGCGTACCGGAGGTTCTCGTAGGTCTGCCGGGCCGCCTCGCCGCTGGTGCCGAAGTGGTACTTGGCGTCGTAGCGGGCGATCCAGGGGAGGAAGTCCTGGCGCCAGCGGCGTTCGTACGCGACCGGCTGCAGGTTGAACGAGTTCTGCCAGCTGGTGGTGAACTCGGTCGAGGAGTCCAGCACGAACCGGCCGGTGCGTTGCGGGAACTGCTGGGCGTAGTGCGCCCCGAGCCAGGTGCCCGCCGAATACCCGATCCAGTTCACCTGCTCCTGGCCGAGCAGGACGCGCAGCAGGTCCAGGTCCCTGACGTTCTGGAACGTGCTGATCAACGAGCCCAGCTCGCCGGCGGCCTGCCGGCAGGAGCTCGCGACGTACTGGACCGCGTCCACGATCAGGTTCAGGTTGTGCGGATCGCGGTTGCGCGGGTCCAGGTCCTGGCCGGTGCTGCCCGCACCGTCGCAGGTGACGTTGGTGCTCTTGCCGGTGCCGCGGGTGTCGATGCCGATGATCTCCTGGTGCTCACGCAGCCGGTCCTGGCCGCGCAACGCGACCGGGAACCAGCGCCCGGGCCCGCCGGGGCCGCCCGGGTTGGTCAGCACCGACGCCGTGGTCGCGCCGGTGGCCTTGAGCCGGCTGACCGCGATGGTCAGGTCCTGCCGCTCGTCCGGACGGTCCCAGTCGCGCGGCGTGCGGAACGCGCCGCACTCGAGGCCCTCGATGCCGGTGCCCGGCGGCAGATCGGTCAGCTCACCGGTGGCGCAGGGATGCCAGCCCAGCGACTGCCCGGTGTAGCGGCCGGGGATGTTCGTGGTGTTCAGCGGGGCTGGCCCGGCCAGCGCCGGTGTCATCCCGGCGAGCAACCCGCCCACCGCCAACGGGACCACCAAAGTAAAACGCAGTCTCCTCATTTTCTCCCTTTCCTCAATTCTTCGCGGAAACCGTAGAACGTGCTGGCCGGCGAGCGCATCAACCGCAGGTCTCATACTCGATGAAACTGAGGGATGAGGTGAAACGATGACGTGAATACGCGTTTTACGTCATGCTTTTATCTCGAATTCCGGAAGCAATTCCGCCCGAATTGCGGGCCGGGCAAGGTCTTTCGGCCTGGTTTGGTGCCCGTTTCGGTGCTCGGGGTGGCTCCTCGCGGTAGCACGTGTTACTGATGGAGCGACGATCTTGGTCCTGACACCTCCCGGAAGGGGAAGCATGACTGTCCGAGGGGTGTGCCTGGCCGTGGTGGCCGGTGTGGGCGCCGCAATGCTGGCCGCGGCGCCCGTGTCGGCGGCACCGGCGGCGGCACCGGCGGCGGCACCGGCGGCCGGGATCAAGTGGGCGGAGTGCCCGCCGGATCTGGGCGCACCGCGGGGAACCGGCTGCGCCAACCTCGACGTGCCGCTCGACTATGCCAAGGCGTCCGGCAAGCAGATCAGCCTCACGCTGGCCGCGGCCGGCGTGCTCGACGCGCCGAACGTCCTGGTGGTCAACCCCGGTGGCCCCGGTGAGTCCGGGATCGGCACGGCGCAGCTCGTCTGGTCGTCGCTGCCGCCCGAACTCTCGGGGCAGTACCTGGTCGTCAGCTTCGACCCGCGCGGTGTCGGCGCCAGCTCGCCGGTGAACTGCGGTGACACCTCGGGCATCTTCCCGCGCCCGCTGCCGCCCTACCGGCCTTCGACCGCGGCGCAGGAAGAACAGCGTCAGGGCATCGCCAAGAAGATCGCCGACGCGTGCGCGCAGCACGCGGGCGACCTGCTGCCCCACATCACCACGCAGAACGCGGCGCGGGACATGGACCGGATCCGGCTCGCGCTCGGCAAGGACAAGCTGGACTACCTGGGCTACTCGTACGGCACGAAGCTCGGCGCGACGTACGCGACGATGTTCCCGGCCACCAGCGGCCGGATCGTGCTGGACAGCGTCGTCGATCCGACGCTCACCGGTTACCAGGCGGGATTCCAGCAGGACCCGGCCCTGCAGCGGCGCGCGAGCCAGTTCTTCGCGTGGGCCGGGGCGAACGACGCGAAGTACCACCTCGGCACCACCGGCGACGCCGTCGGCAGTATCTGGAACACCACCCGCGACGCGCTCGCCGCCCACCCCGCCGAGGACAAGGTGGGCAGCGCCGAGCTGGACGACATGCTGGCCTCGACCATGTACGTCGACGCGTCCTGGCCGACCCTTGCCGCGGCGGTTTCGCAGTACCGGGCCGGAGATCCCGGCGGACTCGTTTCGGCCGCGGGCGACCTGGCCCTGGACCCGGTGAACGGGGCCCAGCTCGCGTACAACTGCGCCGACGACAAGTGGCCTGCGGATTGGCGAACCTGGCACGCCGACACCGCGCGGGCCGACCGGAAGGCCCCGCTGTTCGCCTGGCAGAACAGCTGGTACTCGGCCCCGTGCGCGTTCTGGAAGGCACCGACCGCGCCGCCGATCAAGATCGGGTCCGGGAAAGCGCCGTCGGTGCTGCTGGTGCAGGCGAAGGACGATCCGGCCACCCCGGTCGAAGGCGCGTTGCACATGCAGCAGGCCATGCGCGGCTCCCGGCTGGTCCTTTCCGCGGGCGGCAACCACGGGCAGTTCCTGTTCGACCAGAACGCCTGCGTCGACAAGCCCGTCGTCGACTACCTGCTCACCGGCCGGCTCCCCGCCGCCGATGTGAAGTGCGCGGCCTCGCCGCCGCCGACCCCGGCGTCGTCGCCCCGTCCGTCATTGTGACGCTGGGGCACGGTCACACCGGCGACGCCATCAGTTCGTGGCACGACGCGATGAGCGGGTGCGTGTCGCGGTGCCGCTGTTGCTGTTCGAGCGCGGCGATGGTGACCGAGGTGTTCACCAGGACCGCGCACCGCTCGCGGCGGCGTCCGACGAACGCGTCGAGGGCGCTGCCTGTGTCGTCGTGATCGGCCAGTTCTTCCGCCAGGACAAGGCCGTCCTCGATGGCGAGTGCCGCGCCGCTGGCCATCTGCGGCGACGGCGCGTGCGCGGCATCGCCGATCACGACGCTGCTGCCCCGCGACCAGGGCGCGTCCACCAGCGCGGTCTGCACCGGCCGTCGGACCACCGACGTCGACCTGGCGACGAGGCGACGTATCTCGGCGACGCGGTCAGGCCCCGGCCCGAGCAGGTCCCGCATCCGGCCGGCGAGTTCGGCGTCGGGGACCACGTCCGGCTCCGCCTTGGACTCGACGAGGAACACGTAGGCCCCGCTCGAGGAGATCGGGACGATCCCGCACTGCTGGCCGGCGCCGAAAAAGGTGACGATGCCCGTGGCCCAGCCGGGGCGGGGGACGAGGGCGCGCCACACCATCTGGCCGTGATAGCGAATCGGGGCGGGCCGGCCGATGAGGTCCCGGACGACCGAACGAATACCGTCGGCACCCACGAGAAGATCGACGACGCGGGCCGTGCCGTCGGTCAGCTCGACCCGCACTGGACCGGTCTCCTGACGCACCGCGGCGACGCTGATCCCGTTGCTGACCACCACATCGAGCCGTCGCGCCTCGTCGAGCAGGATGCGGTGGAGCTCCGGCCGCGCGATGCCCACCATGGCCGGACGGTCCGGGCCCATCAGCCGTGGGAGATCGATCCGGCCCTCGCTGTCGTCGGCGTCGACATTGGTGATCACGCTCATCCCGAAGCCGGCGGACAGGCAACGGTCAGCCAATCCGAGGGAGCCGAGCGCTCGCAGCGACGGGCCGCTCAAGGTCAGCCCCCACCCGGCCGTGCTGCCCGCGGCGCCGATCTCGACGATCTCGACCGCCCAGCCGCGTTGCGCCAGCGCGCTCGCCGTCGCCAGACCGCCGATGCCGGCGCCGGCGATCAACGCCGAACGCGCGTGATCGATAGTGCTCATGAATTCCTCCCGTACGCCGCTCTCCAGGCACATTAGGGCGACGCCGCGGGACGGAATGTCCAGTCGTGGACGAGACTATCCGGATCCGGCAACGAGAAGACCCGAACCGACGAGGGAGCCGACCGATGCGGTTGAGTCCGCTCCGCGATTTCGTCCTCACCAAGAACGAGAACCCGGTCGATCTGCTCCGGTCCACGACCCGGCTCTTCGGTGACGCCGTCACCACCGCCCCGCTCGGCCCTCTTGTCGCCGGTGAGCACGAACTACGCGGGGTCGCCGCGTCGGGATTCGCGGTGGGGTACTTCGCTTCTCCGATGGGTGTGCGCGTCAGCACCCGGCCGAGCCACTCCTACTTCATCAACTTCGGCGTCGTCGGGGAGATCTCCGCCGGCCACGTTGTCCTCAGCCGCTCGACGGCCGGAGTGTTCAACCCTGGTGATGCCCACGAACTCCGCCCGGCCCACACCGGGACGAGGTTCCTCGGCCTTCGTGTCGACGCCGAATTCCTGGGCCGGGAACTCGCCGCGCTGACCGGCCGCCCGGCCGACCGTCTCGTGCGCTTCGAACTCCCACTCGACCTGACCGAGCCGAAGGGCCGGACGATCGGCCTGCTCGTCGATGCCCTGATCGAGCAGTTCGACTCCGGCGACCCGCTGTTGCAGCGGGCCGAACTGCAACAGATCCAGCTGCGCGGCATCGTCACCGCACTCCTGCTGGCTCAGCCGCACAGCCACACCGCCGCGCTGTGGGACGCCCCCGCGACACCGCATCCGCGAGCGCTCCGGGCCGCGGTGGCCTTCGTCGAAGCGAATCTTTCCGGCCACCTCACCCTCGGCGACATCGCGCAGTCGGCCGGCTGCAGCGCGCGGACCATCAGCAACGCCTTCCGGGACAAGCTCGGCACGACCCCCATGGCCTACGTGCGGAGTCTCCGGCTCGAGCGCGTCCGCGACGACATCGCGTCAACCGACGACCGCGTCGGCGACGTCGCCTACCGTTGGGGCGTCACGCATCTCGGCCGCTTCTCGCAGGAGTACCGCGCGCGGTTCGGTGAACTTCCCTCGGAGACGGCCGCTCGGAGGTGACGAGCGCGCCGTGACGCTCCCCTGGTTGCGAGGCCGGCGGAGATCGTGCCCTTGCGGTCAGTCCCGGGCAGGCAGGAGGGCAACCTTCCGCCCGGCCGGAGTCCCACAGCAACGTGTCGCATGGCCTCACGTCTCTTCCCATAGAGGTTCACCGCAGATGCGAAAGGGGCACAAAAATGCGAGTCACCGCGATTAAGCCGATGAAGCTGGTAATGGTGGGCGGGGCGGTCGCCATGGCTGCATTCCTTTCTGCCTGCAGTGGAAACGGCGCGGCCGGAAATGCTTCTCAGGTGAAGAACGCGGCGGTTGTTCAGCCGCAAGCCAAGGCCGGTGGGGCGGCCGGGAGTTCCGCCGGAGGCTCGGCCGGCGACGTCAACTGCAGCACGAACGGCGGGCAGGTCGGCCCGGCCGGCGGCCCGATGGTGGACCTGATCGCGGTGTCGACCGAGGAAGGCACCCCGGGCTGCACCGAGGCGTTCAACGTCATCAGCGAGTACTACGCGAAGGCGCCGAACGGCGAGGGTCCGGGCCGCCGCGTGCTCGACATCGCGGGGCATTGGGACTGTGCCAAGGCCGCGGAACCGGAGGGCAGCCAGGGCGTTGTGCTCTGCGGGAAGGACGGCGGCACGGGTTTCCGCATCGAGACCGCGCCGAGCAAGGACAGCGCACCGTCGAACCAGGTGACGCAGCGGTTCCCGAACACCACGCAGACCGTGCAGTTCACCGGTTACGACACCACCGCGAACATGGCCCGGTTCCAGCTGGTGACCTGGCAGGCGGGCGGCCCGGACAACGGCCACTACGTGCCGGTCGCCGGCGACACCAAGACCTACCGGCTGCCGCTGGAGAACCACGAGCAGGTGTTCAGCGCGAGCACCGTGTGCCCCGGTGATTCGGTCACTGTGGACGGTCAGGGGCGCGGCACCAAGGCGTGCACCCCGCAGGACCTGATGCAGGCGCTGACCGGAGACACCCCGCCGCTCGCCGAAATCCAGGTCGACGGAAATGACCACATTGCCGTGGTCAAGGAGCTTTACCAGCCGTGACGGAAGTTTCGGCCGCTCGGAAATGAGGGGGATGGGCCGGTGACCGGATTCCGGTCACCGGCCCATTTCATTCAACGGGACTGGTCCGGCTCAGCCGGGGAGTTCGGCGGGCTTCGGCTCTGGGAATGCGTAGAACCGCACCGAAAGGGCGCGTGCTTCTTCGGCCGCTGCGGGTTTGCGGGCGGCGTAGCGGTGCACCAGTTCCAGGTATTCGGCCTCGAATTCTTTCAAGTCTTTGAAGCTCAGCCGCATCCCGGCGCGGCTTCCGGCGGTCCAGCCGTCGAACGTTTCGCGGCGCTCGGCGGCCCAGGCCAGCAGTCGTACCTCGCGGTCGTACTTCGCGTCCAGGTAGGCGGCCAGCGTGGGCCGGTCGGCTTCGGGGAAGTCTTCCGGTTTCGCTTCGTTCGTGCTCTGCGGGACAGGGTGCCAGCGGCCGTCGCGGGTGCGGCGGGTGTAGCCGGCGTGGGTGAGGGTGAGCAGCGCGGCCGGGACGTCGATCGACGGGACCTGTGCGCTCAGTTCGGCCGAGGTGGCGGGCATGAGGCGAAGCAGCTGCTGGTGGTTCGGGTTTGTGTGCACGGCGATGTCGCGCATGGTCAGCGGCCTCGGCCGCGCGTTGCCGGCGAGCAGGGCACGGGCCCGGAACAGCAGGAACACCGCGATGGGCACCTCGGCCAGCAGCGCGGTGCCCAGGCTTGCCCACTGGTCGGGACCACCCCAGTCGAGGACGACGTCGAACCAGGCGTCGCAGAACAGCAGCGTCGCTGTCGCGGCCAGCATTGGCACGGAGGCGCGGCTGCGGCGCATCCCGAGCACGACGGTCGAGGCGAAACACAGCAGCAGGACGATGTCGAAGCCGACCCACGCCAACCGCCACTGGCTCGTGTCGAAGCGCTCGGGCAGGGTCAGGCCGAGGTAGACGGTCCACGGCACCAGGAAGATCGCGATACCGGCAAGGATGGCGAGAAGCACGCGTCGGAACACTCGAGCAACGCTAGCCACGCCGGTGCCGGGGAACATCCGGGATGATCCCCGAGATCGACCCCGAGACCCGGGCCCGGACCAGGTAAGTGAAGAACCCTCCCCCCGGGCGCGGGCCAACGTTCCGGGAGGAGGCCTGGGCGTGGCGCGACATCGAACGAGAATTCGCCGGGGAACTGATCGGGCACGACGAGTACGACGGCAGCGGGCACCCCAAGGCCTACAGCGAACTGGAACCCTGCCCCACGCCACCGGCGTGGCGACATCCAGGTCTGGTGTCTCGGCGTCACGCAGACCCTCTGCGGTGACATCCTGACCGTCGCCGTCATCGAGCCGGATCACTACGACACCTTGTTCGCCGGTGCCGGGGTTTTATTGAGACGCCTCCTGGTACGGAGCAGCTCAGAATGAACCAGTGGACCTTGACGTGGAGGGCTTCGTTCGTGACGGCTATGTTGCTGTCCGCGGTGCTTTTGATGCGGCGACGGCGGCGGCGTGCCGGGAAGTGATCTGGGCGGCGCTGCGGGCGCGTGGCGTGCGCGAAGACGACCCCGCCGGCTGGCCGGCGTTCATGCCCGTCGATGGCCTTGGTGGTGGCCCGTTTTCCGCCGCGGGCACCTCTTCGACCCTGGTCACTGCCTATGACAGGCTGATCGGCCCTGGGCGATGGACGTCGCCGGTGGATGCCGGTGACGCTGTGGCGGTCCGCTTCCCCTCCGAGGGCCGGGCCAATGCCGGTTATCACATCGAGGGCAGCTACGAGGGGCTCGGTGGGTACTGGGTCAATGTCCGGTCCCGGGCGCGCGGGCTGCTGGCGCTGCTGCTGTTCACTGACGTCGGCCCGGATGACGCGCCGACCCGGCTGGTCAGCGGATCGCATCTGTACGTCCCGGAATTCCTGGCGCCACATGGTGAGGCGGGAACTCCCTCGGATGGCGAGTTCTGGCGGCCGTCGGTGCTGTGCAGGCCGGTCGCGCACGCGACTGGCAAGGCCGGGGATGTCTTTCTGTGCCATCCGTTCGTCGTGCACACCGCGACCTGGCCGCACCGGGGCAGCGGGCCTCGGATGATCGCCCAGCCCGCAGTGCATGTCCGCGACGGGTTCATGCTGGACGGGTCTGACCCTTCGCCGGTAGCCCAGGCGATCGTGGCCGGGCTGGCAATGGCGGACCAGGACTGATCGCACGCCGGGACGATCAGCGGACGCGGGCGACGGCCGTTCATGGCCGGCGGCCGATCGGGGCAGGCCGGCTGCCACATGCGACTGAGGCGGCGTACCCGTTGCTGTGCACGGGCGACCACCACTGCCCGCGTACGGCTTCGGCCGTGCGAGACCGGTTCAGCGCTGCAGCAGCAGTGAGAAGCCCAGGCGGGTGAGGTGGTGGTGTACGGCCTGGCCGAGGCGGTGACTGGTGACCAGGCCGGCGTTGCGCAGGGCAGTGGTGTGCTCGGAGGCGGACGAGACACTGATCCCGGCCAGGCCGGCGAGGTCGCTGGTGGTCCTCGGCTGGGCGAGGGTGCGGAGCACGGCGGCGCGGGTGCTGCCGACCAGCACGGCCAGCGCGTCGCCCTTCGACGGGCCCGGCCCGGCGCTCCGGCGGCCGGGGCGGGCGGGGTAGATGAGCACGTGCTGCGACTGGTCCTGCGGGTCCCAGGTGACGAGGGGATGGCCGGTCCAGAACGCGGAGGGCATCAGGACCAGCCCACGGCCGTGGAGGTGGACGTCCCGCTCCCACGGGTAGCGGCCGACGAGCGTCGAGCCGGTCAGGCACAGGTCGGGGCTCAGCGCGTTGAGCAGGGCGGCGAGTCCGTGCGTGCCGAGTGCGTTCACGCGGTGTGCGATGTCGTCGTGGAACCGTGCGGTCACCGACGGCCATTGCTGTGCGAGGCAGGTGGCGTGGAAGGTGCGTAACGCCCGGTCCAGCGCGTCGAGGGTGTCGGTGTCGCCTTCGGCGTAGCGGTTCAGCCAGGTGGGGATGGGGACGACGTTCATCCGCGCGATCCGGGTCAGGTTCTCGGCGTGCACCGAGGTGGCGGTGTCGCGGACGACATGGAACGCCTGTTCCGCATCGTTGGTCAGGACGTCGAGGTAAAGCGCGCGGTGCGGGGAGGGCGCCAGCTGCACCAGCGGCCGGGCGCCGGACGACAGGGCCGAATGCGCCCGAATGCGCCAGTCCGGTCGGTCATCTCCGGGCGGATACGGCCGATTCCGCAGTTCCAGCACCATCAACACCGTTTCCAGTACCGGTGCCGGCGCGCCGGCGAAACGGATGTGCGCCAGGTCCTCGGCGTCCAGATGCACTCGTAGCACGGCCAGCCCCTAAGCATTGACGATGCGACCGGAATATCGTCGACGGAGATAACGACGTTACCCTGTCGCCGGCTACAGCCGGGCATTGTCAAGACTTTTCGGGCAGCTCCGAACTGCTCGCGCCGCACAGGTTCCGTCCAGCACGATGAGCATCATCGGGACAAAATGGAGGAGTTGTCATGCGATTGAGAACAAGTTCATTGCTGGGCGCGGCTTTGTTGTCACTGCTCGCTGCCGCGACGGTCGCGAGCCCGGCGGACGCGTCCCCCGCCGCCGCGCCGTCGAGCTTTGCCGCGCAGGTAAGAGCCGCAGGCTTCTCCGCGGCCCAGGCCCGGCAGTTGCAAGGTGCGATGGATCGCGACCTGGCGACACTGGGAGGGAGGCAGGTCGCGGCCAACCGGATCATCACCGCCGACCGTTCCACGATCACCTATCCCCTCCCGGGCGAAAAGTACGCCCATGTGCTCGGTGACGGGTTGAACGGCAATGATCCCCGCACTCCGTTGGTCCTCTGCTCGTACGGCGCTTTCTGCGGATGGCCGGGTTACAACTACTCGGGTACCGGGTTCACCCACGCGAGCTGCGGTGATTTATACGAAATCCCCGACAACTTCAAAACCGGCGGATCGTGGATCAACAATCAGACGCACAATTACACGACGACATTCTGGGGTAAGGGAAATGTCTACTTGTCCATTTCGCACGCGGCGTATTTCCGTGAGCCGCACGCAAACTGGTATCCCGTGTGGTACATCTCGAACAACTGCTGATCGACCGCATCGGCCTGCGTGAGGCCACGATGAAGCCCGCGGGCGGGCGGAGGTTTGTGGGTAGACCCGAATGTCGTGCCGCTGGGTGAGCGCATTCTGCGGTCCGTTCTGGATCACGTAGTTTGCGATAGGTGATATGGATGCTCCGGGTTCGCTTTCGGACTAATGGGTTGCTCCGAAGAGTGTCGGCGGGCCGGGCGGTGGTTCTTCCAGATGTAGCGCGTCAGTTCCAGGACCAGGCCGGTTGTGCGCGCGAGGAGCCGCCACCCGTAGTGGCGGGGCCGCACCGTGCGATGAACGCGCCGGTCGGGAAGCGGCTGATCATCGAGCCACGGCCGCAGGCTCACAGCTTGACTGACTGACCGGGTCAGTCAATACTCGTCGTATGCGCGGACGGGTACCGCCGCGGCCGTTGAGCGAGATAGCCACGGCCGCGGCGCGGGTGTTCACCGAGAAGGGCTACAAGGCGGCCGGGATTTCCGATGTGGCTGCCGTGCTCGGCCTGAGCCATGGTGCCCTCTACACCTACGCGGACAGCAAAGAAACCTTGCTGTCCTTGGCAATCCGGTACCTCGCCGAGCCGGAAACACTGGACACGATGACCATCCCGGTGTCGATGCCGGGCCGGGCCGGGATCGCCGGCATCGGCGCGCGGCCGGCGGCGCCCCCCAGCGTCCCGGCGCTGGCCGCCGCGCTCCGCCGACGCACCAGGCCGGCGGCCGAGGAACTCGGCGGGATCATCGATCAGCTGTACGGGTACGTCGAGAGCAACCAGCGACTGCTCGCGCTGGTCGAGAGCTGCGCGCGGGACGTTCCGGAACTGGCAGAGCTGCACTTCGTGCGGGGCCGGCGCGGACTGCTGGACCAGCTGGGCGATTACCTGCGGAGGCGCATCAAGTCCGGGCACCTGCGCCCGGTCCCGGACATTCCGACCTCGGCCCGGTTCATCGTGGAAACCATCGCCTGGTTCGCCTGGCACCGGCACGGCGACCCGGACTCGCTGATGCTCAACGACGACGACTGCCGGCGCACCGTGCGTCATCTGCTGCTGGCCGCATTCCGGCCGTCCGGTCCTTCACTGTCGGGATCTGCTGGGGGAAAGGAAAACCGTGGCACAGACGGTAACGCTGACCGAGGAAGCTGAACCCGGCAGAGCTTGCCCACGCGTGGCGTGGCGGCAGGTCCTGCTGATCGCCGGCGTGGTCGCGGTGGTCCACCTGGCCGTGGCCGCCCGCTACGGCTGGCATCGCGACGAGTTCTACTATGTGATCACCGGTCGCCACCCGGCCTGGGGCTATGTCGACCAGCCGCCGCTGACCCCGGTGCTGGCCCGGCTGGCCGCCGCGCTGCCCGGCGGCGTGCTGCCGCTGCGCATCCTGGCCATCGCGGCGGCGGCCGGCTGCGTGCTGCTGGCCGCGAAACTCGCCGCCGAACTCGGCGGGCGGCGGCGGGCTCAGCTCATCTCGGCCGCCGCGGTGGCGGCGTGCCCGGCATACGTGGCCGCCTCGGCGCTGTTCGGGACCACCGGCACCGACCAGGTGTTCTGGCTCGCGGTGATGGTCGCGACCGCGCGGGCGCTGCGGGTCGGCACGATCCCGGCCTGGCTGCTCGCCGGCCTGCTCGCCGGACTGGGCCTGGAAAACAAGGACACCATCGCCGCGCTGCTCATCGGCATCGCGCTCGGCCTGGTCATCACCCGGCGCGCGGTGCTGCGCACCCCCGGGCCGTGGCTGGCCGCGGTGCCGGCCTTGCTGATCGCGCTGCCGAACATCCTGTGGAACGCCTCCTACGGCTGGCCGTGGCCGAACGTCCGGATGGCCGCGGTGCTGGCCGGACGGCAGGGCAGCGCCCTCACCCAGGTGCCCGAACTGCTGCTCCTGCTGACCGGCCCGCCGATGCTCCTGCTGCTGATGCTCGGTGTGCGCCAGTTGTGCGCCACGACCGGACGGCCGCACCGGTGGCTGCTGGTGGTCGCGATCACCGCGGTGACGCTCGTCGCCGTCACCGCCGGCAAGAGCTACTACGCGGCCCCGGCGCTGCCTGGCCTGTTCGCGGCCGGCGCGGTGCGGGTGGAGGCCGCGAACACGCGGCACGGCCGGCGGCGATGGCCCATCGCCATCGGCCTCACCGGAGTGCTCGCGATCCTGATCGGACTGCCCGTGCTCCCGCCGAAAATCGCGAGCATCGCGACCGGCTCGGCCAGCCCGGTGCTGGAGACCTACGGCTGGACCGATTACGTGCACCAGATCGTCACGGTCGCGGACCGTTATCCGGCCGGCACGACGATCTTCACCAGCAACTACGGCGAGGCCGGCGCGCTGACCATCCTCGGACCCTCCGCGGGCCTGCGCAATCCAGTGGGCAGCGGCCACAACGCCTACGGATTCTGGGGCCCACCCCCGGGCAGCGACGCCACCGTGTTGTGCGTCGGCGAGTTCACGCCGGCCTACCTGCACCAGTACTGGTCACAGGTGACGGAGATCGCCCCGCTCACCATGCCGGACGGCCTGTCGAACGAGGAGACCCGGCTGGGCGCGGCCATCTACCTGTGCCGGCAGCCGCACGGCACCTGGACGCAACTCTGGCCCAGCCTGAAACAACTGCGCTGAGGAGCTTCAACGACACCGTCCGCTCAGCGGCATGAGCGGATGCTCGATGGTCAACTGACCGGTCAGGTGGTTCCCTCCGGACCGGCCATCACGATGTAGCCCGCGTTGGCAGGAGGCGCCGGCTCGGCTCGGCGCAAGCGAGTGGCGCCGAGACCGGCGAGGTGCTCGCACAGGTCCGGTAAAAGCCGGTAACCACGGACATCTGCCGTGACACGGTCCGGCCGGTGGTGCCCGACGAGCCGCCCACGCTCGGCTTGTCGCACCTCGACCTCCACGCGAGCCAGCCCCAGTGGCGCGAGTCGCCGATCAGCGCGCCCCTTCGGCCCGATTGAGCTTTCCATCGGGCGAGGTTGTGGCGAGCGGTCTGGGTGCAGGGCGCCACCGGTTCGCCGGGTGTGCGCGTGACGTCTTACCAGGGCACGGTCCCGGCGGCGTCGAAGAGTCCTCCGGTCGGCCCGTCGTCCGGCAGCGTGGCGAGCCGGATGGCGGCCTTGGCGCCCTCCGCGGGTGTGCTGGTTCCGTGGAACGCGTTGAGGTCGGTCGCGACGTAACCGGGGCAGACATTGTTGATCTTGATGGTGTCGCCGAATTCCTTGGCGTACTGGACGGTGACCGCGTTGAGGAACGTCTTCGACGGCGAGTAGGCCCCGCTGGCCCCGCCGAAGTCGACGTCCGGGGCGGTCTGCAGGGCCAGCGACGCGACGTGGCTGGACTGGTTGACGATGCGCGGGTGCCCGGAGCGGCGCAGCAGCGGCAGCATGGTGTTGATGACCCGGACGACGCCGATCACGTTGGTCTCCACCACGGCCCGCAGGTTCTCGGGGGTCACGGCCGAGGGCTGGTCCGGCCACGCCCCGGCGATGCCGGCGTTGTTGACCAGCACGTCGAGCCGTCCCGCACGTTCCTCGACGAGGGCCGCGGCGGCGGCGACACTCGCGTCGTCGGTCACGTCGATCGGCACGCCGAACGCGTCGGCGCCGGCCGCGCGCAGCTTCGCCACGGCGTCCTCCCGGCGTTGCTCGTCACGGGCCCCGACACCGACGCTCCAGCCCAGCGCGCCGAGACCGGCGGCGATCTCGTAGCCGATGCCCTTGTTCGCACCGGTGACCAGTGCAATCGTCTGTTCGCTCATGCCATCGATCGTGGCGGGGGACCGGCCGGGAACCAACACCACTTCCGGACCCGCAACGATACCCGGGCGACATGGATCGGGCGGTAGCCTGAGCCGGTGGAGACGCGGGAGCTGCAATGCTTCGTCGCGGTCGCCGAGGAACTGCACTTCGGCCGGGCCGCCGAGCGGCTGGGCATCGCCCAGCCGCCGCTGTCGCGCACGATCGCCCGGCTCGAGCGGCGGCTCGGCGTCGCGTTGCTGGAACGCACCAGCCGCAAGGTCTCGCTCACCGAAGCCGGGTCGGTGCTGCTGGCCGAAGGCCGCGTGATCCTCGGCGCGGTGGCCGCGGCCGAGCGGCACACCCAGCGCGCCGCGACGAGCCGGCCCACCCTCGTCCTGGCCGCGAAGGCCGGAGCGGGCGGCGAACTGCTGGCGAAACTGCTCGACGCGTACGCCGCCGAACCGGACGCCGCCGCCGTCGACCTGTTGCTCTGCGAATCCCAGCCGCACCAGCCCCTGCACGACGGCCGGGCCGACGTGGCACTGCTGCACCAGCCCTTCGACCCGACGGCCGGGCTCGACACGGAAGTCCTGATCGCCGAAGGCCAGATCGCCATCCTGCCCACGTCACATCCACTGGCGGTCCGGCCGCACGTCCGGCTGGCGGAGGTCACCGCGTTGCCGGATCTCCCGCTCGCCCGCTGGCCCGGACCCGATGGCACCTACCCCGAGGGCCCCGGCGCGGAAGTGCACAACCAGACGCAGCTGTTCCAGCTGATCGCGCTCGGCCGCACCACCGTGGTCATGCCCGAGTCCACCCGCGCCAACCTGCTCGAAGGCCTGGCCGCCGTGCCGGTCCTGGACGCACCGACCGTGACGACGGTCATCGCCTGGCCGCCACACAGCCGCTCTCAAGCACTCGCCGCATTGGTCCGGGTGGCCACCCGCCTCTGAGCTTTCGTTCCCGTACCCTCTGCCAGCTGCGAACGCATATCACCGTCAGCCGCCAGATCCGCTCGGCCGCGCTGGTCGCCACCGGGATCCTGCGGCTCTTGCGTGAGTTCGACGACGACCCCAACGCAGACCGCCGGTTCCGCGCCCCGCTATGCGGGGGATCCGCAACCCATCCGGATGTCTCCAGCAACCCCAGGATGGAACGGTAGAAGGCAGGTCCGGCGACGCCCAGCGTCTCCGGGTGACAAGCCCGGCAAAAATCGCCGCTGACCTGCATGCCCTGCGGGCCGGTCTCACCGGTCATCTTCGCCAGGGGCCAGCCGTTTTGAGCTGACGGGAGCGCGGCGGACGATGGCCCGCATGCTGTGACCCCGCTCAGCCAGGCCGGTTGAGCGGGGCGATGTACGGCCTGTTCAGACGCCGAGGCGGCTGTAGAGGCGGCTGGCGAGGGTGGCGGCGAGCTGGTTGAGGTGCGCGGTGGGGTCGAGCTGGGCGTACTGGCCCAGCAATTCCGCCACGGCGCGCGCCTCGCTCTCCGAGAGCAGCGTGATCCACCGTTCGCGATGTCCCTGCTCGACCAGCCTGGCGAGGACGCGGGCGTAGTCCTGGTGGTCGTGTACACCGTCGAGGCCGAACGGGTCCTGGGGTGCGAACGGGTCCTGTGGCGCGATGGAGTCGGTCATCCCGCATCACCCTTCAGTGTGTCGTCCTCCGCAGGCGGTCCGCGCTGACCTGCGATTCTCTGGTTCCGGCGGTCTTCTACGCCGGAGTCGGGAGCAAATCTATGACGACGGAGGTAGACATTCAACCTCAGGCGTGTGTAGTGTTCTGCTCATACCGAGAGAGACAACGTCAAGCAGGCGCGGGAGATGACGAACTACCCGCGAAGTGAGACAAGGCGGTCAGGCAGGACGAAGCCAATCTGTGGACAGGCTTCGGCTGGTGGCCGGGGAAGTACCGGGATCGGGCAGTGAAGAAGTGAATGGCAAGGCCGGTCCCGGCGCAGTAGCGCAAGTGCAGTAACGCAATGGCAAGACAGGTAGTGGCAGGAACGGTCAGGTGGCCGGAGCCGATCGTTGACGGGGCTCCGGGCAGTGGCCAGCGGCGTGACGCGTGCTGGGGCCGATCAGTGGAAGGGCTCCAGCCGGTGACGCTCGCAGCAGTCGCAGTACACGAAGTGATGCAAGGTAAGGGAACACTGGAAGGAAGGGAAAGGGCACATCATTGGATCGCCCGCTGCGGCCGGGTAGCTGTGCCGCGCGGGTACCGCAGTCCCATCAGATTGGAAGGTGGTTCTCGGTTACGAGTAAGCGATCTCCGTATCGTCCGCCTCTCGGGCGGACACCGCGGATACCGGAAACTGGCCTCACGGCCGGTTGACAATGGTGAAACCCAACCCCTGGGACCCCGGGTGCCGAATAGGCATCCGGGGTCCCTTGTGATGTGGAGGTGGAATGATTCCTGACCCACGCGAGACCCCCGCTCCCGGTTCGGGCGGGGCCGACAAGTTCGACGACGACCAATACCCCGCCTACACGATGGGCCGGGCCGCCGAGATGATCGGCGCGACGCAGGGGTTCCTGCGCAGCCTCGACGAGGCCGGGTTCCTGGCGCCGCAGCGCTCCGCCGGCGGGCACCGGCGCTACTCCCGCCACCAGCTCCGCCTCGCCGCGCGCGTGCGGGAACTGGTCGACCACGGCACCGGCCTCGACGCCGCCTGCCGCATCGTCACCCTCGAAGACCAGCTCCACGACGCCCAGCGCGAGAACACCGAACTCCGCTCCGCCGACTGACCTACCGGGTGTGCCGCCGAACCGCGCGGCACACCCCACCGGGCCGGCCCCGCTGTCCAGTGCCGTTGGGCGAGGTGAGCAGTTACTCGTCCTCATCCGCGTCCTCAGCTGACAGCGGCCTCGACGACGGCCCGGGCAGCCAGTCCGACGCCCGAACCACGGCCAAGGAATCCGCCCGAGTGCCTGATGGACGATATATGTCGGATCCGAGCCGCCCGACGACGTCGTCATCCTACGATCGGATTACGCCTCGCGAATCCACGAAGGCTGCGGTACGGGCCGCGTAACCACAGAACGAGGACGACGTTCGGGCCTCCCGTCCACCGCCTTCGCGCCCGCATCACCCAGGCTCGACGTCGGCTCGGTCCCAGCCACCGGCACCGTCGCCACCAGCACCTCGGCCCCACCGAACTGCATCGGCACAGCCTGACCAGTCGCCAGAACTCCCTCCATCAGCCCAGATGACGTCCGCTCATCGGCATGTGCGCGCGTTCGGTTAACGCGCGCGATGCGGCAGAGGATGTTCGATCGGGGGCGTTGTGGAGGTTTAGCCTCTGCAGGGCCGTTGGACGCTCAGCACCAGGGCAGGCGTAGGGCTTCCAGTTCGGCTGCTGCTTGGAGTGCCCCGACCAGCGAGGTCGGGCCGGCCACTTTGGTGCCGCAGAGATCCCAATCAGACCAGGTGATCCAGGAGTGATCGGCTGCCCACATGTTCGACGGTGAGCCGGCTCCGCTGGGGTGGTCGTAGAGGTCGACGGCGTCGCCGAGCAGGCCCGAGACGGTGACTCCGGTGTCGAACTCCCCGCTGACGCCGGGGCCGAAGTAGGCCACGCACGGGGTGTCGCTCCCGTTCCGGCACCATGCGAGCAGGACGTCGATCAGTGCTCGCCACGACTCCCGGTCGAGGGAGCCCTCGGCGGGCGGGCGGACACTCACCGGCCAACTCCCACTGGTGCGCGCGCCGCCCAGACTGCGATAGCTCGGGTAGTCGCCCTCGATCACCACCGGCTGATCCAGCCGAGCAGCCAGCTCGGCCCAGCGCAATCTCTCCCACCCCACACCGGGATGCTCGGAGCGGCCCAGGCCGGCCCCGGTGAGCACCGCCCCGGCATCGAGGTCGACCCCATCAACGAAGGTCGGCCGCTCGAGACCTTCGGCCAGCCGCTGCCGCCAGCGTTGATCATAGGTGAGTTCGACCGCGTCCGACCCACGCTCGTACATCGCGTGCAGCAGCCACACCGCATCCGGTCGCGAACCGACCTCGTACCCACACCACCCGACATCAGTCTCCGGCGTGCCGAGCCACGAGACCAGCTCCCGACCAGCGGCATCCCAACTCACAGCGAGATTCTAACCAACGCCGAGCAACGTGACCGACCACGCAAACGCCCACCCATCAGCCAACCCCGCTCTACTGAGGGGATTCGCGAATTACGGTGTCAAGATCCCCCGGTCTCCCGAGCCCGTGTGCCGCGGTGGGCCTCGCCGCGGGGAGCACTATCTTCACCAGCCGCAGGCCACCGACAGAAGTGCAGAAGTGCAGAAGGTTATCGCGCTGGCAACTGGCGAACGCCGCGTTCCCGAATGACCGCTCAGCGGCAGACGGGGATGTGTGACTGCGATCGGAATCAGCGGGTGCCAACTGTGTCCACCGGATCGCCACGGCACCATTCGATTCCGCTTGGATTCGCCCCAGCTCCGCAGCTGGTCAGTCGAGGTGACGATATGACCACCGGGGTCGCTTCCGTCACGGCCTCGTTCTTCGGCCACTCACTCGGCCTGGTTGGGTTGGTCGGGTGCGCAGCTGATCAGCAGCTGGGCGGTGTGTGCGATGTGGTCGCGCAGCAGGTTCTGCGCTTGGCCGGCATCGCGCGCGAGCACGGCGTCGAGTAGCGCTCGATGCTCGGCGGCGACGTCGCGGCCGGGTTCGTTGCCCAAAGACACCGACCACTGCCGGTACAGCTCGGCCTCCTGCCGCAACGACCGTGCCGCGTCGAGCAGCCGCTGGTTGCGGCAGCCGGCCAGCAGCGCGTGGTGGAAGGCCGCGTGCGCCTGCGACCACTCGTCGGACAGGTGGTCCGGATCGGCCGGGTCGCGATACGGCGCGCGTTCCAGAAGGTGGTGCGCGGCAACGGCATCGGCCTCCCAGCGCATGTCGCCTTCCCGCACCGACAGCCCCAATACCAGGGATTCGATCTCCGCCCGCGCCTGTGTCAGCTCGGCTAGATCGTGATGGGACAGCGGCCGGACCAGGTAACCCTGACGCGGCCTGGCCATCACCAGCCCTTCGGCGACCAGTCTCGTCAGCGCCTCGCGGGTGGCACCGACGCTCACTTGGTAGCGGTCGGCCAGGTCCGGGAACTTGAGCCGGTCGCCCGGTACCAGGCGACCGGCGAGGATGTCGGCGCGCAACGCCTGGTGGATGCCGTCGGTGCGGGTCGCTCCGCCGCTCTTGGTCATGCCCTCCACCCTAGCACTTTACGAATCCGGGTTGAACTTTCGAAAGTTTAGGTCTAGTTTCGAATTCAGCCCCACGGGCCCACCAGCCGCACGAGGAGTCATTGATGCCCACGAACACCCTTCGACGTCCGACCGTCCTCCGTGGCGGGACGGTCCTCACCATGGATTCCGGCCGCACTGTGCTGGAAGGGCACGACGTGCTTGTGGTCGACGGCCGGATCGCCGCTATCGGTGTTGGCCTCGTCGTTCCTGACGGCACCGACGAGATCGACGCCCGCGGTGGCGTGGTGATGCCCGGGATGGTCGACACCCACCGGCACATGTGGCAGACCACGACCCGCGGCTACGGCGCGGACTGGACCCTCACCCAGTACTTCGTGTGGTACTACCTGAACTGGGGCACGAAGTTCCGGCCCGAGGACATCCACGCCGGCAACGTCCTCGGCGCGCTGGAGGCGCTCGACGCCGGGGTCACCACCAGCGTGGACTGGTCGCACGGGCTGCAGACCATCGACCACGCCGACGCCGCGGTCGACGCGCTCGCCTCGGTACCGGGGAAGTTCGTGCTGGCCTACGGCAACATCCAGGACGCACCCGCGAACTGGACCGGCACACCCGAGTTCCGCACGTTCTTCGACCGCCGGTCCGGCGACCTCGAAGGCTTCCAGATCGCCTTCGACGTCACCGGCGACCCGAGCTTCCCCGAACAGCCCGCGTTCGAGGTCGCCCGAGACCTCGACCTGGCGGTGACCACCCACGCCGGAATCCGGGGCGCATCAGGCGACGACGCCCTGCGACTGATCCACGAGCACGGCTACAGCGAGGCCAGGACCGTGTACGTGCACGCCTCCACGTTCTCCGCGGACTCCTACGCCCGCATCGCGGCGACCGGCGGATCGGTATCAGTGGCCACCGAAAGCGAGCAGAACGCCGGACAAGGCTATCCCGCGACCGCCGCACTGCGCGCCCACGGCATCCCGATCTCGCTGTCACAAGACAGCTGCGTACTCGGCAGCAGCGACCTGTTCTCCGCCATGCGCTCGACACTCGGCGCCGACCGCGCCTACGAGCACCTGCAAGCACACGCCCGCGACGAAACCGTCACCCACGTCTCCCTGCACGCCGACCAGGTCGTCGAATGGGCCACCCGAGGAGGAGCACGAGCACTCGGACGGGACAGCGAGATCGGCAGCATCGAGGTCGGCAAAAAAGCGGACCTCGTACTCGTCCGCAACGACAACTCGCCGGCGATGACACCGATACTGCACCCGCACGGACACATCGTCATGCAGGCTCAGCGCGCCGACGTCGACACAGTCCTGGTCGACGGCCGGATCGTGAAGCGCGACCACCGCCTGGTCGGCGTCGACCTGGCCAGCGCCCGCCGCGCAGTCAACGCCACCGTCGACCACCTGCGCGCCGAACTCGGCGAGCAAGCCTGGCGCGACGGCATGAACCCCGAAATCCCCGACACCAAAGTCCTCGACAACCCCTACACCTACACCGACTACCGGCCAGCAGCCACCCACGGGTAACCCTGCCGAATGTCCGACCGAATCCCGGAAAGGAAAAACAATGAAACTGGCCAATGTGGACGGTCGCGCGGTGCTGCTGACCGCCGACGACACCGGAATCGACGTCGAAACGGCGTCGGGCGGCAAGTTCGGCCCCGATCTCGCCTCCGTCTACGAGGACTGGGACGGGTTCCGGGCCTGGGCGGAGCAGCCGCCCGCTGAACCCGACGTCGTCTTCACCCGCGCGCAGCTCGGCTCGCCCTCACCCGCCCCGCGGCAGATCGTCGCGATCGGCCTGAACTACGACGCCCACGCCGCCGAGTCCGGCTTCGCCGCACCGGACGGACTTCCCCCGACGTTCACCAAGTTCGTCTCCTCGCTGACCGGCCCCGACGCGGAAGTCGTGCTGCCCGCCGACGGGAACGTGGACTGGGAGGTGGAACTCGTCGCCGTCATCGGCCGGACCGCCACCCGGGTCGCGGAATCCGACGCGTGGGACCACGTCGCCGGGGTGACGATCGGGCAGGACCTGTCCGAACGCGTCGCGCAACTGGCCGGTCCCGCCCCGCAGTTCAGCCTGGGCAAGTCGTTCCCGAACTTCGCACCGGTCGGGCCCTGGCTGGTCACACCGGACGAGCTGGCGGACCGGGACGACCTGGCGCTCGGCTGCGCGGTCGACGGCGAGACCATGCAGGACGGCCGCACCGGGCAGCTGATCTTCCCGGTCGCCAGGCTGATTTCCGCGCTGTCGCGGACCATCACCCTGTACCCGGGCGACCTCCTCTTCACCGGAACCCCGGCCGGCGTGGGCATGGGCCGCACACCGCAACGGTTCCTGCGGGCCGGCGAGCACCTCGTCAGCCGGATCGAAGGCATCGGTGAGATGCACCAGACATTCGTTGCCGCACAGGAGAACTGACATGAGCATGCACCGCCTCACCCGGGTCACGATGGGTGTCCCGAACGTCGCGGAAACCATCGCCTACTACGCCGATTTCGGGCTCACCCACCTCGGTGACGGGGCCTTCACCACCCGCGAAGGCGGCGAGCAGCTGCGTGTCCGGCACGCCGCATCCCGTCGGTTGCTCGAACTCGGAGTGGGCGTCGACGACCTCGACGACCTCGCGCGGACCGCGTCACGGCTGAACGACCTCGGCGTGGCCGGTGGCGCGGACGGCACCGCGGTCACCGCGATCGAGCCGGTTTCCGGGTTCACCGTCCGCGTCGAGATCGCGCCGAGAATCGTGCAGCAGCCCGTCCCGGCCACCCCCTACAACGGGCCCGGCCGCATCGAGCGGTTCGGCCGCGCGCCCGGAGTGCTGCGCGAGGACCCGATCCGGCCCAAGAAACTCGGCCACTGCGTGGTGGGCACGACCGACCTCGACGCCACCATGCGGTTCTTCACCGAGGGACTCGGCTTCAAGGTCAGCGACTACATCGGGGACAAAGGCGCCTTCATGCGCTGCTCGGTCGATCACCACAACGTGCTGGCGCTCGCGGCACCGGTGAACTTCCTGCACCACACGTCCTGGCAGGTCGACGACATCGACGACGTCGGACGAGGCGCGGCGGCGATGCTGGCCGGCAACCCCGACCGCCACGTCTGGGGCCTCGGCAGGCACCACGCGGGATCCAACTTCTTCTGGTACCTCAAGGATCCGGCGGGAAACTTCAGCGAGTACTACGCCGACATGGACTGCATCCCCGAGGACGAGATCTGGACCCCGGAAGTCTTCGAAGGCGCCCAGGGACTGTTCAGCTGGGGCCCGCCCCCACCGCCGTCGTTCCTGGAACCCGACGACCTCGCCGCGCTCATGACCGGACAACACGCACCCTCCCGGTGACCACGGCCGGCCGCTTTTCCCAGTCCCACCATCGAAACAAGGAGAGATCATGACAACCGCCCTGTACGCGCCCCAGATCCCGGACAACCTGAACATCCGGTTCGTCGAAAACCGCATCGTCATCAACCGCCCGGCACAGGACGTGTACGACTGGGTGACCACCTGGTCGAACCTGCCGAAATGGCTGCCGATGGCCATCGGCACCGAGGTGCAACGCGGCAAGGAGGATGTCCCCGCCGAACTGGGCGACGTACTACTCGAAACCATCCAGCCGGAACTGAACGAAAAGCCGAAGCTCTACACCGTGGTCGCACGCGTCCCCGGCAAACTGTGGACGGTAGTCGGCCGGGACGTGCTCGACGACGGCACCCTGGCCCCGGCGATGCACGCCATCGCCACCTTCACCACCTTCGACCTCGGCGACGGGACAACCCTGTTCTGCCGCCTGTTCGAACGACTGATCCCGGACACCGAACCCGCCGGCCCGCACCCGGTCGAAGACCCGGCACGCATCCAGCCCGGCCTGGAACTGATCAAGGCACACCTCGAAGGCACAGCCGGATAACCGCGCCTACTGGCCGGCTTGCGCCTGTCCGTACCTTCATCCGGAGGCGATGGCCGAGGAGATCCAGCAGCTCGACGCCATCCCGGTGACCGATGACGATCACCGGGACGACAAGCTCGTGTTCCTGCTTGATCATCCGGTTCCCGCCGGCTCCAGGGTTCTCGCGACCGTCACGACCGCGCAAGAGGCAACTACCGCGCAGGGAAGACCGAGGGCGACGCGCTCATCGTGCCGGGCTCCAGGGCAGCCGACCTCGGTCCGCCCGTGCGCGGGCCTTTCTTCAGGAGACGAAAGTGACTGATCAATCACACGCAATAGCCGGGTCGCTCACCTCGAATCACCGGCGCGCGGGCCGCCAGGGGCTCGCGCTCGCCGCGCTGGCCGCGGCCCAGTTCATGGTCGTGCTGGATTCGTCGATCGTGAACGTCGCGCTGCCGTCCATCCGCGCCGGTCTCGGCCTCGGTCCGGCCGAGCTGTCCTGGGTGGTGGACGGCTACCTCGTCGCGTTCGGCGGTTTGCTGTTGCTGGGCGGTCGGCTCGCCGACGTGTTCCGTCGCCGCCGGGTGTTCGTCGCGGGTCTCGCCGTATTCGTGGCGGCGTCGGCCTCATGTGCGCTCGCTCCGACCGGGCCGGTCCTGATCGGCGCGCGGCTGGCGCAGGGAGCCGGCGGGGCGGTCATGGCGCCGGCGGCGCTGTCCATCGTGATGGCCTTGTTTCCCGACGGCGCCGGGCGCGCCAGGGCGATGGGCATCTGGGGCGGGGTGTCCGGTGCGGGCGGCATCGCGGGTGTCCTGCTCGGTGGCGTGCTGAGCCAGACCCTGGGCTGGCCGTGGATCTTCCTGATCAACGCACCGATGGGACTGCTGGTCGCCGCGGTGGTGCTGTGGACGGTGCGCCCGTTCCCGGCCGCGGGTGGCACGTTCGACGTCGGCGGCGCGGCCACCGTCACGCTCGCCATGGCGAGCATCGCCTACGGCCTGGTCAGCGGTGCGCAGGCCGGTTGGACGGCCGGCGTCACCCTCGGCGCGCTCGTCCTCGGTGTGATCGCGTTGGCCGCTTTCGTCTCCGTCGAGCGGCGCGTCGCCCGGCCGCTGGTGCCGCTACGGGTGTTCACCCGCGCTCCGCTGGTCACGGCCAACGCGATCATGACACTGCTCGGCGCCGTCAGCGTCGGCATGTTCTACTTCCTGCCCCAGTACCAGCAGATCGTGCTGGGCATGAGCCCGTTAGCGACCAGCGTCGCCCAGGTGCCGATCGCGGCGGCGATCACCGCCGGCGGGCTGCTGGCGCCGAGGATCGCCGCGGTCGTGGGCTCCCGCACCGCGCTCGCCGGCGGCCTCGTGTCCTTGACCGTCGGGCTCGCGTGGCTGGCACTGGGGCCCGGCCCCGCCTATGCCGCGCTGGTGGGGCCGTTCCTGTTGATCGGCGCGGGAATCGGGGTCGGTCTCGTGTACGTCACCACCCTCGCGGTAGCCGACTCCGCTCCGGGCGAAGCCGGACTCGTCAGCGGCCTGGTCAACACCACGCGCCAGATGGGCGGTGCGCTCGGTCTGGCGACACTGGTCGCCGTCGCGACCGGCACCGGTCCCGTTCCGCACTTCGCCGCCGCCTTCGCCACCGCGGCCGGACTCGCCGGCCTGGCGTTGCTGCTGTCGTGGGCACCAGCCCTTCGCAAGCACTGAAACCGTTGCCGTAAAAGGAGATCATCATGACGACCAAGCCCTACCTGACCGGGCACTACACCCCTGTCCCGGACGAGACCACCGCGGTCGATCTGCCAGTCACCGGCGCACTGCCGCCGGAACTGAACGGCGAATACCTCCGCAACGGCCACAACCCGAAGCCCGGCATCACCCCCAGCCACTGGTTCAAGGGTTCCGGCATGCTGCACGGCGTCCGCCTGGAGAACGGGCGCGCCCAGTGGTACCGCAACCGCTGGGTCAAAACCCCGGCTCTCGACGGTGCACCGCTCGTGCGCGAAGACGGCAGCATCGATCTCACCGCCAGCGTCGCGGGCACCCACATCGTCGAGCACGGCGGCCGGCTCCTCGCACTCCAAGAAGCCAACCTGCCCTACGAGGTCACGCCCGAACTCGACACTGTCGGCCCGTTCGACTTCCACGGCAAGCTCACCTCGGCGATGACCGCGCACCCGAAGCACGACCCGGCGACGGGCGAGTTGCACTTCTTCAGCTATTCGCCGTTCCCGCCGCACCTGACCTACTACGTCGCCTCGCCCGAGGGCCACATCACTCGCAGCCAGGTGGTCGACGGCAGCGGCCCGAGCCTGATGCACGACTTCGCCATCACCGCGACCAAAGCCGTGTTCCTCGACCTGCCAGTCGTTTTCGACCCCGAGGAGACCTCGGGCATCCCCTACCGCTGGCATGACGACTACCCGGCCCGCATCGGCGTCCTCGACCGCGTCGGTGCGCCGCACGTGACCTGGATCCCGGTCAGCCAGCGCGCCCTGCTGCACGTCACCAACGCCTACGACACGCCGGACGGCAAGATCGTGCTCGAAGGACCCGCCTACGACCAGGCGTCCTGGGCGACCTCGTGGAAGTGGTGGATCGGCGCGCCCGGCTACCCGACCACCCCGGTCACCGGGGCGATCGCGACCCGGTGGCTGCTGGACCCGGCGACCGGGACCGCGACCGAACAGCAACTCGACGACCTGGTGACGGACTTCCCCAGCATCAACGACGACCGCACCGGCCTGCCCTCCGCGATCAGCTACTCGGTCGCCTTCCCAGGATCGGGGCTCGACGAATTCGCCATCGTCAAACTGAACACGACCACCGGCGAGCGGCACCTGCACCGGCCGGGGCCCGACCGGCATGCCGGGGAAGCCGTCTTCGTCCCCGCCGCAGGCGCCACCGGCGAGGACGACGGCTACCTGCTGACGATCGTCAGCGACCTGCGCGCCAACGCGTCCCAGCTACTCGTCCTCGACGCACACGACCTGAGCACCACCGCCACGGTCGACCTGCCCCGGCGCGTGCCCAGTGGAATCCACGGCTCATGGATCCCGGACACGCACCTCACCTCGTGATCACCACACCGACGCACCCAGGACCGGCACCGGGTGGCCGAGACGCGGATCTCGCACCGGGCCGGGCCGGTGCCCCGGACTCTCGGTCACCGGCTCACCCCGAGCGCTCGGGCGGCAGATCGCGATGATCAAGGCTGACCCGGGCAAACACTCAACGCGGTCGAGGAAATGCTGCGGCACTTCACGATCATCAGAAAAACCATGAACCAGGCCCGTAGACCGTCCACAGCGGACAGATCGCGAGACCTCGAGTAGCACACGTCCTGGGTGACACCCTCGGCGTCGGCCACACTGCCCACCAGCCGGGTAGACGACCCGAAGACCGGTCTGATGGAGCAAGGCAAGAGCGATCAGCTGCGTCATCACCGCCATCCATGACACCATCACCAGAAACCCCTGGCTACCGGCAAACACCACAACAATGGCCTGAACAGTTGCCAGCGTGACGGGACAGCTCCGCGAAACGCCGCACGCGACTCGAAGCGGCGTGCGGCGTTCGTTCCCTGTGCCGAAGCGGCGCTCAGCTCGCCGCCGGTTGGTTGTGCACGGTGATGTTCGCGAAGTTCCGGTCGAGCACCGCGTTCGCCGGGGCGGCTACCAAGACCTTGTAGGCCGTGTCCGCCGGGGGCGGGCTGGTCGTTCCGGCGGCCACCGGGACGACCACGGTGGCGCTGGTCCGCCCCGGCGGGATCTCCACGCGCCACGCCGCGGCGGCGATCTGCGCTCCGGCCAGTGTCTGCACGTTCGCTACCACCGGGACCCGGCTCGGCCGAGACAGCGTGAGCCGAACCGCCGCGGTCGTGGCGGTCGTGCCGACGTCGACCGTCGTGTCCTCGATCGAGATCCGGGGCAGCGCGCTCGGACCGCCTGCGCCCGCCGCCGCGGTCTGGAACGCCAGATCGGACAGGAACACCCCGCCGGACGGCGTCGCGGTCGACAGCACCACGCTCCGGAGATCGTGCACGTCGACCTGCGTCAGGTCCGACATCGGCCAGCGCACCGATTCCAGCCAAGTCTTGGGCAGGCGGGTGCCGGCACCGGGCAGCGGGGTCATCGCCCCGGACAGCGCGGACAGTGTCGTCGACTGCGACCGGCCGGCCCCGTCGGTCACGGTGAGCTTCAGGTCGGCGGACGGGCTGGTGTCATCGATCGCGGCCCGGATCGTCAGCGCCGCGTAACGCGAAACGTCGTGCTCCGCCACGGCGGCCGTCATCGCTCCCGCTCCGGTCCAGCTCAGGTGCAGCATCGGGGACGCCGTCACGTTGCTCGCGAGACTGGCCGGCGCGAACGACGGGAACTTGCCGATAAGGGCGGACTCCGTACACGAGGGCAGGCCACTCTGCGGCGATCGGCCGGCCATGCTTGCGCAGTACGCACCCGTCACCGAGCCGGCAAACTGCACGTCGCGTGCCCGCCCCTGCAGCGGTGCCACGTCGAGCCGACCAGAAGCGGGCGATTGGCTCTCCTGCAGGACTGTGGCGGCGCCGACGGTGACGGCGCTGCCGCTGTTTCCGGCGAACATCGGCAGGAACGCATTTTCCCGGCCGAGCACCAGCCGGAAGAAGCCGGCGATGTAGGACGCGCCGACCTGGTGCTGCTGGGCGGCGGTGAGGCGGATCGTGGTCGGTGCATCGAGACCGCACGTGGGGTCGTTCTCGTCTTGCCAGTCGTCGCCCTCCGGTGCCGCCGCGTCCCCTGGTGTCCACTGGGTGTTGAAGAAGTTGTGATCCGCGCCCATCACCAACAGCGAGGCCCGCAGGACGTTGTCCGGGCCGGCGTAGCGAGTGTCCTCGTAGTAGTGCTGGCCCTCCTGGTCGAACACGTCACCGTCGCAATACGGCAGCACCACGGCCATCGGCACGTCCGGCAGCGTTTCCCGGTCGAAGTCGGTCGGTGCGAGCGGCAGCACAGCCCTGATGCCGTAGGGATGCGGCAGCGCCGCGTTCAGCAGCGCCGCCTTCACCACACCCGCACCGCCACGCGAATGCCCCATCAGGCCGACGTTGTCCAGGGCGAGTTTGTCCCGCAGCGACGGGCTCAAGCCGGGTGCGCGGCCGCCGTTCGCCTTGGCCAGCAGGTCCAGGTGGTCGAGCACGAGCTGACCGCGGGCCAACGTGCCGAAGTCGTCGCTGTCCTGGTTGTCTTGCGCGTTGACGCCGTTGGCACTGATCGACACCACGACATAGCCGTGGCTCGCCAGCACTTCGGCAGCCTGGTCGAAGCCGTGGTAACTGGGGATCGGGGCGAACCCGGCCAGGCACGGCCAGTGCGCCTCGTCCACGTTGCCAGTGCTCGCGTCATAGCAGGGCGTGTAGCGACCGTGCAGGAAGATCGCGACAGGTCGCTTGCCGGGCGCGTCCGGCACCCACACGGCGGCCCGTTCCTCTACGGCCTTGCCGCGCAGCCCCGGCAACGTCAGGGCGGCGTCACCGAGGTTGTAGTCGGCGCGGGTGCTGTGGTACTGACCGGCGGTTGTCGGGTCGGGCGTCGGCTTGCCGGGTGCCGGCATCATGCTGCGCTGCGTGGTCGGTGGCGCGCTGCCGCCGACAGCGCCGCTCCACGCCAGCTGCACAGTGCTCGGGTGGGCGGCAGCGGGGTCAGCGGTGACGACGGTCAGCGTCCTGCGGTCCGGCGATTCGTGTGCCACGCCGACCGATTTGCCGTTCACCGCGATCTCCGGTGCCGCGGCACGGGTATCGAGCTGCCGGGGAAGGCGCAGGGTGACCTGGTAGCCGGCACCTGCCCGTACCACCGACCACGAGGTGCCGTCCGGCTCGGACGGAGACGCGGCTGCCGGTGTCGTGCTCACCATCGTGACGGCTGCTGCCGCGGCGACGGCGGCCTGCAGTGATCTCACCCATCGGTGCATTCGTCCTCCATATCGAGTTGTTCTCGTTCGGTGCGGAGAAGGCCACACCACGCCCGTGACGGGCGGGCTCAGAGGCTCCTCAAGTTCAGAAGCCACAGGGCGTTCCCGTCGCCGTCCGTGCGGCTTCCCGTCCCGGCCGATCGGAGAAGCCGGTGTGCACCAGGAAGTCACGCCGGACTGCGGCAAGTTCTTCACCTGATCATCTTGATGTGGCCCCTCGGCACACCATGTCCGAGAGAACTGTCTGCCCGACGATCCCCTTTTCAGGCACGAAAGTCCTTTCGTCTGCTCGCTGCGCGACCGTTTGGTGTCGAAACCAAAATCGCGGAAGCGGGGAACTGGAGCCACGACGACATGCCGGGGTGCATGCGTCAAGTTCAGGTAGTGCGCAACTGACGAACCTCCTCGGCAGCATCGGGGTTCGCCGGGCCGGGCTCCGGAATCGAGGTGAACGAGTCATCGATGCCCGGCTCGACGTGGCGGTGATTCGGCCAGTCGTGCCGGGCGATTTCCGTCGCCGTGTCGGATCGCCGAGGCGCCGCTCCCACAGTCGGCCTTTCTGGCCCGTGGGCAGGCGCGTGCGCCGTGACGGCGTGACCAGCGGCATAAATGCTGGTAGATCGCCGTCTTGCCAGCTGACACCACAGCCTCGATCAGACGCCCCGCAGAACGGTGAGGGCGAGGGTTCTCGCGGTCGACACCGCCGAGCCACAAAGCTATGCCTCAAGCCGGGGCAAATATCGGCACTGAAAAGTGGGCACAGTGGTCGAGCAGCCCGATACCAGTGAGCACTGTCGCTTGCACCCTGCTCATCACTTTGAGCTTCTCTTAATTCCAGCGGAGGGTTCAGCGGTTAACGCCCGGATTCAGGCCAAGGTCGGTCGCCGGGACGTCTCCGATGACAAGCTGTTCCAGGAGTGCCTCAGCTCCAATCTGCCGTCACCAGGGAAGCCGCGCCTGAGGGTTCCGGGTGATCAAGCGGACCAGACCGTGCAAAGCCGCCAACGGGGCGCTCTTGATGACGCAGGGGTGCGTGTGGTTCATCCGCAACCCGGCTGCGCACCTGGCGGCACATGACTCGGGGGAAGTAGACGAGCAGGAAGCATTCGAGCAGTTGACCACGCTGAGCATGGTGGCGCGCATGCTGGACGAATGCCTTGTAATGATGCCGGAGGTGACCCCAAATGAAGGTTAATGACATTCGCTATGGCTTGGACCTCGACGACCTCGAAGCGCCGGTGGCATACCGCGGCACCGCCACCTCCGACAGTGTCACTCGACCCAGGCTTTCGGCCTGGACAGACATCCGCACATCGGCAATAGCGGACGTTTGGTTGCCGTCGTGATGGTCGGCCTGCGAGGCGGGCCTGGAGCATCCGCGCGATGACGGCATCAGCCGTAGTGCCGAGTCTTCCCGACCGGGACGCACCTGATCGCCGGCCGCCGGGCCAGGTCCCACCCGGCGCTCGCGGCGGGAGTGGTCTGGGCGCTCGCGGCGCGTTGCGACGACGGCAGACCATGTCACTTGCGGCGTCCTGTAGGCGAGGCCACCGCCATGGGCCGCAAGCTGGGCTTTTTGTGGGCATTGTGTTTCACTCACTGCATGCCCACAAAAAGCCCAGCCGAGGATGAGGTGGTCGCCGCGATTGGGCGGCTGTTGCGCCGCGGGCTGCCGGTCACCCCGGCGACCGCGGATCCGGTGTTGCTCGAGTTGCGCGGGATCGGGGCGCGGGCGGTGGATCCCGCCGACGAGGCCAGCCGCATGGCGGCGCTGGACGGCACGTTGCGCGGCCTGCTCGCCCGGTTTCCGGACACCCGTTACGCCCCGGCGGCGCGGGTGCTGTTCGGGCTGCCCCCGGCCGCGCCCGGGCAGAACCTGACGGTCCGCCGTGAGCTGGCCGCCGGTCAGGCCGGGCACGAGGTGCACCACTTCCGCAAACGGGTCGAGCCCAGGCTGGTCGAGCAGGTCGCCTGGGAGCTGCTGGCGGATGCCGATCGGTTCACCCGCTCTCCGCTGATCGCGCCCAGGCTGGCGCCGGTGACCGAGCGGCAGCCGGTGCAGGCGGACCCGTTCGTGTGGGAGGTCGCCGAGCAGGAGGAGCACCTGTCCCGGTTGTGGTCGGCGATCTACGCCGCCCGCGCCGAGCTGCTGGGCCTCGAACGGGTGATCAGTCTGGCCGGCGACCGGATCGATATCGGTCACCAGGCGGTGACCGCGGCGTGGCGGTGGGCCTGCGCCCGCGCCGAGGCGATCGGCTACACCACCGCGTTCGCGCCCGACCTGGCGCTGAACGACGTGGTCGCGCTCGCGGGCTGGACTCCGGCGCTGACCGAGGCGCAGGCCTCGCGGCTGACCGAGGCCGCCGGCGGCGGCGCCGGCCGTGAGCAGTTCGTGCACGCCCTGCACGGCGAGACTGGCCTGGGCAACGCCTGGACCGAGGGCTTCGCAGCCCGCACCCCATGCCCCGGAAATACCCTTGAGAAGAACGGACCGATGTTGTGACCAGCACCAATCCAGCCCTGGCCGCCGCGTTGGAGGCCGTCGCGGCCGGTGAGCCCCGCCGCTACGTCATCACCGGTGGTCCCTCGTCCGGCAAGGACGACCTGGTCGAGGCGGTGCATGCCGCCGGAATCCCGTGCATGGAAGAGGAACCGGGTCGCGAGATCTACCGCAAGCACCGCGAGCGCCTGGGCCGGCACCTGCTGCGCGAGGACCGGCGCGCGTATTCGCTGGAAGTCCTGGAGGCGTTCATCACCGAGTACACCGCCCACCGGCACGGAATCCGGTTCTACAACCGGGGCATCCCCGACGGCTACGGCTGGGAGGGTTTCTTCGGCCTGAAGCCGACCACCGAACTGGAGGACGCCACCGCGCGGTACCGCTACGACGCGGTTTTCGTGCTCGATCCGCTGGACACCTTCGAGGATCCCGACGACATCGTGTGGGCCAAGGAGCGGGAGATCCGCCGGGTGCACGAGCTGATCGTGCAGGGCTACTACGACGCCGGCTACGAGCCGGTGTTCGTCGCCCCCGACGCCGCCGCGGCGCGGCTGGATTTCATCTGCGCCAACCTGCGCCTGCCCAAACCCAGCCGGGGCGTGTGAACACCGTGTCCCGCAACGGGAAGTCCTCACTGCTGATCTCGCCGAACAGCGTGCTGGCCAACGCGCTGCTGCGCACGATCGACATCCTCCGCCCGCGGGTGCTTGCCGCCCGGCCGGTGCGGATCGAGTTCGTGGTCGGTACCCAGATCAACGGCGCCCCGCACCTCGGGACGAACCTGGTGCAGGCCGCGGCGTTCCTGCTCGCCAAGACCGCGCGGCGGGAGTTCTCGATCGACACCACCGTCCGCTTCGGCGCGCTGGACAACGCCCCGCACGACGTCGTGCTGGACCCCGAGACCCACCACGCGTTCCAGCAGACCTATGTCCACGCCCTGGGCAAGGACGGCATCGGCGAGCTGATCGAGCGCTACTACCGTGCGTTCTTCGACTCGCTCTCGGAGGCCACCGACACCGACTACGCGGTCGAGACCTACACCGACCAGCAGGCCAGCCCCGGCTTCCGGGCTGAGTTCCTCCGCACCCTGGAACGGCTGGAGGACATCCGCTGGTGGATGGCCCCCAGCCACGGCGTCGTCCACGTCCGCATCCCCTGCCCGGAGTGCGGGTGGGCGGAGAAACGTGGCGACCGCACCAAGCTCGCGCACCTGGACGAGGACGGCGCCACCTTCACTGCGGCCTCCTTCGACCACGGCCCCTACGAGGCGCACATCGACCCCGAGGACGACGCTCCCTACCTGGATCTCGCGACGCTGTACCGGAACCTGGTCAAGGAGCGTGCGTTCGGCCGCGACGAGCGCACGCTGCACGTGATGATGAAGGGCGGCGACTGGACCTTCGGCTGCCAGCTCGTCGACGGCGCCCTCGGCGTCCTGGACACCCCGCCGGCGCACATGCCGAGCCGGATCTTCACCCCGCAGGTGCTCGCCCCGACCGGGGCGAAACTGTCCAAGTCGCTGCTGCGCGAACGCGGCATCGACGCGCTCCCGGCCGACGTCGAGCCGTGGATGCTCGACACCACCGCCTGGCCCGGCAGCGTCGACGACTACGTCGACGCGCTGGTCTGGCTGGTCGGCGAGCTGCTGACCGATCCGAAGCACTTCTTCCGCTCGTTCACCGTCAAGGAACTGGGCCGCCTGATGACCGCACGCCCCACCGGTACCGTCGTGCGCGCCCACGAGATGGGCATCTACAAGCGCTACTTCGACCTGATCGCCACCGGCCGCAAGACCACCGAGATCCGGGTCAACGACTCCAGCCGCCGCAAGATCAAGGCCGGATCGCTGATCCGGTTCCGCTGCCAGGGTGACCAGGTCCTCACCCGCGTCACCACGGTCAACCGGTACGCCGGCTTCGAGGAGATGTTCGACCACCAGGACGTCGCCGCGGTCAACCCGACCGCCACCCGCGCCGAGCAGCTGGCCAACATCCGCCAGATCTACCCGCCCGAACGCGAAGCCCTCGGCGTCGTCGCCATCGGCATCGAACTGGTCGACCCGCCCCGGCCCGCCTGACCCTGCGACGGCAGGTCCCCGGCGGCTCGGGCCGAGACTCGCCGGCGTCACCTTGGTGGACGCGCTCTCGCACGGTTGCCGAGGTTACCTGGCCTCGGCCTTGTTGCGATCCTCGCTGGCCGCGGACGGCCAGCGCTGCGGCTCTGCTGGGAAACGAGCATGACCACGGAACCGAGTTGCGATCCTCGCTCGCCGGACGGCGCGGGTGTGCTCTCGGTCGGTGGCGACCTTGGTGCCGCTGGCGTTCGGTGTCATTGAGTGTGTCTTGCGGCCCCCGGTGCGACGTGCCGCCGCGATGAAGGGGGCGAGTCCGTCGCGCAGGCGCGCTGCGTTGCCGTCGGACAGGTCGATCTCGTAGGTGACCCCGTCCAACGCGAACGGAACGGTCTGCGCGGCATCACTTCCGTCGATATCGTCGACCAAGTCGACTCGGACTTTCTGCGCTATGGATATCATCCACCCTTTCTTTTGTTCTCCGAACATAATTCCCCTGCGGGAAACAATTCACAGTAGCTCCGGTCGATCAATACTCTCGACGCGGGTCGCCAAGGTGTCCGGGCTGCAGGGGGAAACTGAGTCTTCGTCAGCCGCGCCGCGGCGGCGGGAGTCGGCGCGAGACGCAGGACAGCGCGTGCTTCGAGGCTGGCCAGATTGGTCACGGTGCTCTTGGCGAACGGCTAGGAAACCGGGGTAGTACTCGCGCAGCACCGCCCGCAATTCCTGGACGGCCTGGGTGCGCCGCCACGGTCCGGACGAGGTTGCTGTCGGCGGTAACGGCCGGTGGACGTGGGCGTCGTCCGCAGGACGTTCGCCGGCGTCGTGGCGTCGTGGCGTCGATGTGGTCGGACTTCTTGCGCGCAACGGAGTGGCGCTCGAGGTAGCGGGCCATCGCCATCGGGTTGATCGCGTAGAACCGGCGACCGGTCTGGCGCAATGCTGCCACGAGCAGGCCGGGGGGAGTTTCGATCGCGACGGGGATCGGGTCGGCGTTGTCGCCGGCGAACGTGAGTGGGGCCTGCCGCGCGTTGTCCGCGGCAGGCCCCACTCACGTCTCCAGGGCTGTGGCCCAGGCGCTCCCTACGCGGGGACCTGGGTGAAGCCGAACTCGCGCAGCACGCGCCCGTTCTGCGCGTCGTGCCACGCGGGCCCGATGAACTCGAGCGCGTCGGCGGGCAGCTGCTCCGGGTCGGCCCAGGCGAGTTCGGTGCATTTGTGCGGTTCGCGGATCTCCGGGGTGCCGTTCCAGGAGCGGGTGGTGAAGAAGATGTCGACCCGCGGTTCCTGGGAGTTGCGGAACATCGTGCCGCCCGGTCGCAGGTCGGCCGGGTCCAGGACGACGCCCAGTTCTTCGGCGACTTCGCGGACCGCGCACGCGGTCGGGGTCTCGCCCAAATCGACGTGTCCTGCCGGGAGCCCGAGCTGCCCGTCGGCGTAGCCGCTGCCGGCCCGGCGCATGAGCAAGATTTTTCCTTGCTGGACAAGGAAGACGTGCACGGCGAGGGGGTAGCGGTCGTGCTTGGTGTCGAACACGTACTGCGGGGCGGCCATGGGTCTCCTCAGCGGGCGGTCGCGGGTGCGGTGGCGAGGGCTTGCGGCTGGACGGAGCGTGATCCGTCGACATACACGGTAATGCCCTTGCAGCCCAGCTCGAACGCGGTGGCGTACGTGTCGTACACGTCAGTCGGGGACGCCGTGCCGGGCAGGTTGACCGTCTTGGACACGGCCTCGTCCACGCAGGCCTGCACGGCGGCGGCCATCGCGAGGTGCCCGGACGGGCTGATCTGCGTCGCGGTCGCCAGCACGCCCCGCAGCCGCTCGGGCAGCGTCGGATCGGCCGGGAGCCGGCCGTGCGTGGCCACGAACCCGAGCACGTCGGTCCGGCCGGCGGCCGTGAGCGCGGCGACGACGTCGGCCCGCTGGTGGCCGGGCAGGTCGTCGGAGAGCCGGAACAGCGGCTCGATCCCGGTCGAGGCGTGCACGACCGGCGCCGAGCGGCCGGTCGGCGGCACCGCGATCGTGGAGGAGTTACGCAGCAAGCCGGTGGTGGCGATGTCATCGGCGAGGGCGGCCCAGTCGCCGCGGGTCACGCTGTCGACCTCCAGCGAGGCGAAGCGGCGCAGGAACGCCGGGTCGGCGTAGCGGGACCGGCCGCCGGCCACGGGGGGCAGCCGCCGCGGGTGCGGGCGAGCTCGACGGAGGCGAGTTTGGAGGTGTAGTTGACCAGCGCCAGCACCTCCTGAGCCAGCCGCCGTCCCTCGACGCTGTCGTACGGATGCCCGGCGGCGAGCAGCAGGTCCGCCAGCCCGCACACCCCGACACCGATCTTGCGTTTGACGCCCATGACCTGCGCCGACAGCGGCGATGGGTAGTGGGCGAGGCTGGCCTCGATCGCGTCGTCCAGCGCCCGCACCAGCGTGCGGGTGGTGGATGCGAGCGCGTCGAGGTCAACCGGGACGAGGGCGTCGCCGGTGTGGAAGCGGCCGAGGTTGAGGTACCCGAACTGGCAGGTCTCCCCGGCGACCAGGCCGACCTCCGCACACGGTGCGGTCGAGACGTAGGCGCCGGCCTCCGGGGTCGGGTTGGCCTCGTTCATCCGGTCGGCGAACAGCAGCCCCGGATCCGCGCAGACGTGCGCGGCCTGCGCCGCGGCGGTCAGCAGGTTCCGCTCCCGGCCGGGCCCGCCGAGTGCGGCCCGCATCTGCGCGTCGGTGACGTGCAGCGAGATGTTGAATTTCCAGTGCTCGCCGCGGGCGTCGGCGCCGACCTTGCAGCCGATGAACTCCCCGGCGGCCGGGTGGTCGAGCGACAGGATGGCCATGTTCCCGACCGGCCGGTCCTCGCCGCCGGACGCGGCACCGGTGACGGCGACGTCGTTGAGGTAGCGCAGCACCCCGACCGGGTCGTCCAGCTCATCGAGGGAGAACCCGGTGCCCATCCCGGCCCGGTGGTAGCCGTCCACGATCGTCTTCACCGCGGCGAGGTCTCCGCGCAGGTCCACCGGCGGGACCGCGCACGCGGCCAGCGGCCGGTCGAAGTACCGGCCGGCGTTGGTCATGATCGGGGTGGAGAACACGATCCGTTCCGTGTCCAGGGCCCAGCCGAGCCGTTCGCTGAACGCCTCGGCGCCGGCCGGGTCGAAGCGGGCGTCGGCGTGCTCCAGCGTGGCGACGATGCGGGTCACCATGTCCTGCGCGGTCTCGTGCTCGGAGATCATCCGGCCGGAGCGCAGATAGGCCTCCAGGTGTGGGCTGGTGGGGAATGTCGAGCGATACACGATGGTTCCTCGTCTCCCGTGAGCTGCAGGGCTGGCGCCGGTGGGCGCCGGGAGATCTGAGAACACCGCGACCCGCGGGTGGGCAACTAGGCTGAGGGGCGACTCACGGTGCGTTCACGCACACTCACGGTCCCTAGCTGGCGGAGGCGGCGATGACGACGGGCACGACCAGCACCACCGGCACCGGCGGGCCGGATGCCGAGGCGAACGTGTTCGCCGTCGAGCTCGAACGCTGGCGCGACGTGCGCGGCTTTTCCCGCGCCGCGCTGGCCAAGGCGATGGGCTACGACCGCTCCTACGTCTCGAAGGTGCTCTCCGGCGCCGAACGGCCGTCGGAGGCGTTCGCCGGGCACGCCGAGGCCGCGCTGCGCGCCGGCGGCGCCCTGCATACCGCGTTCCGCGACTTCGAGGCCCACCGCCCCGCCAAGCTCCGCCCGGTGGCGCCGCCGGTCGCCGACCTGGCCGTGGGGACGGGCAGCCTGGTCGTCGACCACGACGACGCGACCCTGCGCTACGAGGACGGGGTCTACCGGCTCACCCAGCGCCGCCACCTGGTCAACCGGGGCACCGAGCCGATCAGCCGCTACCTGATCCGCATCTCCGTCGACCGCTACCCGGGCGATCCGGAGCGCTCGAACCAGCTCTACAGCGAGAACCCGCTCGCCTGGGATGAGATCGACCTGCGCGCCTGGCACGGCCGCGCCCGCGCGAACCCGATGGACTGGACCGCCCACCACGACCGCGACGCCTTCAAGGAAGTCTGGCTGCTCTTCGCTGGTGAGCACGGGCACTTTCCCTTGTATCCCGGCGAATCCTGCTGGATCGAGTACGAGTACACCGTGAGCGAGGTGCACTGGGGCAACTGGTTCCAGCGCGCTGTCCGGCTCCCGACCCGCACCCTGTCGGTGTGCCTGGACTTCCCCGCCGACCTGTCGGCCGCGGTGTGGGGGCTGCACACCTCGATGACCGCGCAGGCCATGCCGTTCGCCACCGCCATCGGCCGCGACGACACCGGCGACCGGCACGTCTTCTCCTGGTCCTGCGAAGACCCGCCGCTGCACGCCCGCTACCGGCTCGAATGGGACTTCCGCGGCCGTGCCGCCGCCCCGGACGGTCCGCCCCCGGCGCCGAGCACGGTGATGGCCTCGCTCGGCGTCGTGCAGGACACCGACCCGGCACTGCGCCACGTCGCCCGCCGGTTCGACCTCCCGGCCGAGGCCGAGGACGCCCGCAGGGTGGTGACCGAGCTGAACTCGGCGTGCGAGCGGGTCGCCCAGGCCCACACGTTCGGCAAGGGCATGGGCATCGCCGCCCCGCAGATCGGCATCGACCGCGCGGCCGCGATCGTGCGGACCCCGGACGGCGAAGCGATCACCCTGTTCAACCCGGCCATCATCGAGTCCGCCGGCGACGTCGACGAACAGTACGAAGGCTGCCTGTCCTTCTTCGACGTCCGCGGCCAGGTCCCGCGCGCCCACGTGATCCACGTCGAGCACACGACCATCGACGGCCAGACGAAGATCACCGTGTTCGAGCGCGGCGTCGCCCGCCTCGTCGCCCACGAGGTCGACCACTTGCACGGAATGCTCTACACCGACCGGATGCGCGACGGCGTCGACCCGATCCCGGTCGAGCAGTACCGCGGCACCGGGTCGAGCTGGAAATACTGATGGACAACGCTGGATCGGGCATCCCGGCCAGTGTCGGGGTCGCACGGTCGCGTTGTTACCGGTTGTCTCCGGGTTCGGCGGCGGCAATGCGGCGCAGGGGGCCAAGCCAGGTAGGTAAGCGACCTGCGGCCCCGGCCGCTTCTGCTGAGGTCATGCCCCGGGTGTGTCGCCTCGTCGGCTCCGGTCTGCTTCGCTCATGTCCGCAACTTGTCCGGGTTGCTTCCGCGGTGCGGCCACGACGGCGAATCCTCCGGGCGCTCGCTGTCTCCAGCAACCCCAGGATGGAACGGCAGAAGGCAGGCTCGGCGGCGCTCAGCGTGTCTCCGATTGGGCTCCGTTGCTCGTGAACCCGCCCGATGTCTCCGAACGTCTCCGGGTGACAAGATCGGCAAAAGACGCGGCTGAGCTGCGGATATGTAGTGGGCCGCCAGGGGCTCGAACCCTGGACCCGAGGATTAAAAGTCCTCTGCTCTACCAACTGAGCTAGCGGCCCGTGAGGAGAGTTTAGCGGGAGGTCGTCGGGCGCTGTGCGCCCTGGTGCGCAGTTAATCCTCAGGCACCGTGACCGTCGCGGTTTGTGACGCGTCGTTTGGTGCCGACAGGTCGTCCGTCCGGCCTGGGAACCCGCCTGTGGGTGCCGTTGTGCTGGCACGTCGATGGCACCTGGCGCGGAGCTGAGCCGAGCGTCCGGTGGGATATGGGTACGGCGTGATGCTGGAGCCCATGTTGGTAGCGCAGCCGCGTCATCCACGCACCCGGGTTGCCCGGCACGGTCATTCGTCAACTGGAGCCCACCCGGCGTCCGACGAACATCAACGGAAGCTCACGACCCCGAGGCTCTGGTGCGCAACGCCACGTATCAGGTCCGCACTGGCCTCGACGCGACTCAATGACCCGGCGGCGCCATGGACGCCGACGCCGGTGGACTGAGCCTGATCGCCGGTCACCGGGGGCTGCCGGGATGGGGGATTTGGGCGCGGGTCGGCAGTTCGTCGCGGAGCATGGCGGGAGCCGGGACGGCGGCCCGGGTGGACCGGATCGTGCGCGATGAGCGCGGCAGGATGATTTTCTTCGACGCGAGCAACCTTTGCGGGCTGCTGGAGGCTCTTGAGGGAGTCGGGGCGTGGAAAGGGGAGGGTGTGCGGGAGGCGGACGAGCGGTTCACCGTGTTCGTGGAGCGGCATTACGAGCAGTTGCTGGGTTACGCGGTGGTACTGACCGGTGATCGTGGTGAGGCCGGGGACGTGGTGCACGATGCGTTGCTGAAGCTGGCCAAGCACATCGGCCGGGGCAGCATCGCCGACGAGGCGGCCTACGCGCGTACCACCTTGTTCCGGGTGTTCCTGCGCCGCCGCGGCCGTCGCCGGGAGTTGCTTCTGCCCGACGCCGGAAACCAGACGGCGTCCGGCGTGGACGGTGTGGCGGTGGCCGAGGGGCGCACGGACATGCTGGCCCTGCTGGCCCAGCTGCCGCAGCGGATGCGTGCGGTGCTCGCGGCGCGTTTCTACCTTGACCTGAGCGAGGCGGAGACAGCGCGGCTGCTCGGCTGCAGCGCGGGCACGGTGAAGTCCTCGACGTCACGAGGCCTGGCGAAGCTGCGGCAGCTGTGGGAGAGCGCCACTCCACCGGGCGGGCCGGGCGCGGCCCTGCCCGCGGAAGAGATGCGAGATGGGTCGTTGGTATGGGAGGGAGAACGACGATGATGCCGTCGCAGAAGTTCGAGGACACCGTCCGCCAGGAGCTCGCGGCTACACCATTGCCCGCCACGCAGCCGGACGAGAGTGCTCAGATGGCCCGGGCGGTGCTGGCCACCCGGGCCCGGCGCCGGCGACGCGGTGTGGTGGCGGCCGCTGTCACTGCGGTTGCGGTGGCCGCAGGTGGGTCCGCGGTGATCGGCACCGTGAATGGCTCCGGAGCCCCGGCACAGGTGCAGACGGCGGCGGTGACGCAGTGGCCCGCGCGTGGCCCGCTGTCCGGCGACACGGGGCTCGCGCAGCGGGCACGTCAGGTGTGGTCGCAGGCCGCACCGGACGCCGTGAGTTCCGGCCTGCCCGCCGCGCTGCTCTACGCCGGAGCCACCCCCGCCGGCAGCGCGGTAGCCGAGACCGTCGTCGTGCTGCGTGGACAGGACCACGACGGCGGTACCCGCCTGGCGTTCCTCACCGGCTCTGACCAGCAGCATCTGCAGGTGCGCGCCCAGCTCGAGGTCCCCGACGGGCAGCTCGGCGCCCCGGCCTACGGGTTCGTCGGCACCCAGCCGCGCACCGGCGGCACCACAGCACCGGTGAGCCTGGCGGTCGCGATCACCGCGCCCGGAGTGACGTCGGCCTGGTTCACCACCAGTGCGGTCGACGCCGAGATGAGCGATTCCGTCAGCCGCCCTGCCGACGGATTGCTCACCACCGCGCTGCCCCCGGCCGCAGCCGCCTGGAACACCCGCATCGCCACCGGTGGCCCCAAAAACCCTGCCTTCGGCACCCTGACCGGCACCACCGTCGACCCCGTCACTTCGCCCGGCGTCCTCACCGGCGGCGGCGCCCGCCTGCAGGGCAGCACCGGCGCGGCACGGGGCGACATCGTCACCACCACCGCCGGGTTCGCGGGCGTCGTCACCGCCGTGTCCGCCACCGGCGAAGCCGTGGTGGACGCCGACCTCGCGCAGCTGCCCGTTGCCAGCGGGCTGCGCGTGGTCACCGCGGTCACCGGCCACCCGGTCACCCTCAGCGCCACCGGCGGGCAGGCCACGGTCACCGCCGGCCCGGAGGTGCTGCGCGAGGGCAACCGGATCGTGCTGACCGGGTTCGGCATCTCGGCGGGTGAGGTCAACCTCGGCACGGTGCACCCCGGTCCCGGCGGAACCTGGCTGCTGCAGCGCACCACCCGCCCTGCCGACGGCCCAGCGGCGCTGATCCACCGGTAAACCGCGTACAGCGCCACGAAAGAGGCGGGTGCTGGGTGTGCGCACACCCAGCACCCGCCTCGTCCACACCCGGGCGGCCGCCGCTCAGATCAGCGGCGCGGGCGGGAAAGGCCAGATCAGCCCGTCACACTGCCGTAGCCCGACACAGCGGGCCCGCCGGACACGTGCGTGATGCGGAAGTAGTAGTCCTCGCCGTTGTCCAGCCCAGTGAAGCAGTACTGCTGCACACTGCCGTTCGTGTTCCAGTTGACGGTCGGGCCCTTCTGCAGGAAGTCGTACAGCTCGACCGACATCTTCTCGCCCTGCCCACCGGTGACGGCCGCATTCACGCACGCCCGGCCGTTCGCGGGGAAGAAGTCCCTCGAGTTGAGGCTGTACTGGACGTCGAAGGTGAAGTCGAACGGCAGGTTCACCGCCGCCGGCGCGAACACCTGCTGTGCGCCCGCCGCGTCGCTGTAGTGGTCGGTCGGCGCGCCCGCCACGGTCCCAGGCCCGGCGACCGCGTAGGACGAGACGACCTCACCGGCGTCACCGGGCGGTTGTGCCGTGACAGCCGATGCCGTGCCTGCGAGCGACACCAGCATCGCCGCCGACGCGACCGCAGCACTCATCACCTGTACGCGAGACATTGAGTTCTCCCCACTCTGTTCAACCAGCTCGGGCCTGGGGTTCCAGGCGCCGAGGAAGATCCAGTGAACAGGTCCTTGACCCGGACAAGCAGCCGCCAAGCGCAGGAGAGGGACTTCACGGACATTCAATCCGTCGCCGGTTAACGCTCACCTGCTGTGGCGTGCAAAACGGCAGATTGTCCGGTCCTACGGCGACGCACCTAGCCCGGAAACAGGCAGGTCGGTCCCTACCAGAGCCGCGGCCGACGGATAATTTCTGTCCGGCTATCCGAGCTGGCGCAGGCTCGGCGACCGGCTGATCCAATACGGTAAATCTTGATCAATGCACCCTCGGTTCGGCTGCGTACTGTGTAGGGCCGCCGGGCTGAACTCGAAGCCGGGAACATCACACCCAGGCGCAGGCGCACGCGGAGCCGGTTCGCGAGTTCGGGGGCTTCGCGCCGCGTGTGACTCCGGTCGCCGCGCCCTGCGCGCCGACCCCCTCCGTCGTCAGCCCGACCGCCGAGGCGCCCACCTCGGAATCATCGCTAAGAGAAGATCCAAAGTGGACGCCTCGCGCCGGGAGATCAGCGACGCCGCCGCGGGTACCGGTTACCGGTGTTTCACTCGGCGGCAGTGGGGCAGACGAGTGTCGCGCGGGCGATTGTGTGGCTGCCGATGGTGAAGCCCAGCAGGGCACCGCTGGTTGTCGGGCCGGTGCCTGATGTGGCGATGTCCAGTGCGGTGACCGTCAGGTAGTAGTTGTGCGTGCCGGAGCCTTTCGGTGGTGCGCCGCCGATGTAGCGGAACGCGCCCGCGTCGCCGGCGAGTTGGAATGCGCCGGTGGGCAGGGTGGTGCTGTCGTGGGCGCCGGCGTTCTCCGGCAGGGACGTGGTGGTCGCCGGGATGTCGGCCACCACCCAGTGCCAGAAGCCGCTTCCGGTGGGGGCCTGCGGGTCGTACATCGAGACGACGAAGCTCTTCGTCCGGGCGGGGAAGCCGGACCAGGAAAGCTGCGGAGAGATGTCTTTTCCGCCTGGCGCACCGAAAATGCCGGACAGCTGGGGCGTCGGCAGCGGTCGGTGGTTGCGTACGGTCTGGCTGGTGAGACCGAACGAGGGCACCTTCGGGAGGTACTCGTACGGGTTCGGGCCCCACCAGCTGAGCTGGTCGACGTGGGCTGCCGGCCGGCTGCTCGCGGACGCGACGCCGAGGGAAGCCCCGAGGGTGATGGCGACGGCCGCGATGGTCAAGAGGGTGCGTTTCATGGGGCGACGACTCCTGTCTGGTCAAGGGGGTTGCGGGCGGCCATCTCGTTGAGGAATCCCGTGACCGCCTCGCGGACCGGCGGCGTGCCGTCGACGACGTGACCGCCGGAATGCTCGAGGACGATCGGTGCGGCGAACTGGCCGGCGAGCGTCCGGGAATCGGCGGGCGCCACGATCGGGTCGGATCGGGACATCATGTGCAGTGATGGCAACGAAAAGCTGTCCTTCGCGGCGAAGAGCCCGGCGTGCGCGGGGGAGTCGCTGCGGAATCCGCTCGCCATCATGGCGAATTCGAACGACAGTGGCCGCTCCTGGGTGACGTGCCCGTCCGGAGCACGCAGGCCGACCAGGAGTGCGGCCAGGGCGGCGCCCTGGCTGAACCCGAAAACACCGTCGAAATGCGGCTCTCGCTCGAACAGGTCCACGGCCCAGTCGCGAGTCCGCTCCCAGCCCCGGAAGTTCAGGTGCCACCACCCGAAATCCCCGTGTGCCAGCGATGGCGCGTCCACGTAGACGAACTCGACCGGAACCTCCAGGTCGCGGACCAGGGGCTGCATCTGTCTGTGGAGCGTGTCGGCGCTGCCGTGGTACCCGTGCAGACAGAGCACTCGGATGGTGTGCATGTTCCACTCCAGTTCGGACGGAAATGACCTGAAAACGATCGTGCCCGCGCCAGAACTACAAGTCCAACAAATAGTAAGTCTCATGCCGATAAGCAGGATGCATGGCAATTAGGCCGCGCTCACTGCGGGAAACGCTGCGGCGCGATCGTGGCCTGGTCGGCGATGGCCGTCACGAAGGCGGCGGTGACCGGGTCCGGGCGGACTCGGGTGTACACGCACAGCTCGCGGTTGACCGGCGGGTCGGGCCGGAGCACCAGGCCGTCGAAACCGGGCGGGATGATGTTGCTGGGCACGAGGGTGAGCCCGAGTCCGGCGCGGGCCATGTTGATGGCCGACGGGCCCTGTTCGGTCCGCAGCGAGACCTTGGGCTGGAAACCGGCCGTCGCGCAGGCTTGATCCAGGTAGTCCGACAGGCCGCTGGGCATGGTGAAGTGCACGAACTCGCGGTCGGCGAGGTCGGCGAGCCGCACGCGGGACTGGCCGCCGAGCGCGTCGCCGGCGGGGCCGACCACAACGAACTCCTCGACGCCGATGGGCTGGATCGGCCCCTCCCACTCCAGCGGGACGGGGCCGACCGCGAGGTCGGCCAGCCCGGCGTCCATGGCGGCGATCAGGTCGTGCGTGTGCCGGAACTCGACCAGCTGCGCCCGGATCTCCGGATAGTCGCGGCGCAGGGCGGCCAGGGCGGACGGCAGCACGCCGACGCTGATGGAGAACAACGTGCCGATGTGCAGCTCGCCGGCGACGATGCCGGAGGCGCGCTGGGCCGCGCTGCTGACCCGCTGCGCGTGGGCCAGGCTGGCCCGGGCGTGCGGGAGCACCGTTCGCCCGGCCGGGGTGAGGCGGACCTTCCGGGGCAGGCGTTCCAGCAGCGGGCCGCCCAGCTGACGTTCCAGCGCGAGGATCTGGTGGGACAGGCCCGGCTGGCTGACGTGCAGCACGTCCGCGGCGCGGGTGAACGAGCCCTCGTCGACCACGGTCACGAAGTACTCGAGCTGGCGCAGGGAGATCGTCATGCATGGAACTTATCAAAACCAGATTAGCTACTTGTTGGACACATGAGAAGATTTCCGGGAAGCTCTTGTTCATCGCAACGGCAATGGGCTGGGAGATCCTGTGCGCACAGACGAGTTCATGCCGACGTCGGTGGGCGAAGCGCGCGTGGCCTGGTACCCGGGGCAGGGCAAGCCACGGGCCGTCCTGGCCGTCGGGCACGGGACGGCCACCGGCATCGAGGCCCCGGACCTGCAAGCGCTGGCGAAAACGTTGCCAGCGCAGGGGATCACCGTCGCGCTCGTTGAACAGCCTTATCGCGTGGTGGGTGATCCGAGCCTGTCCGGGCCGACGATTCTCGACGCCGTGTGGCGGGAACTGTGGCCACGGTTCGAATCCGCGCGGCTGCCGGTGATCGCCGGCGGCCGTAGCGCGGGTTCGCAGGTCGCCTGCCGGACGGCCCGGGACCTGAAAGCCCTTGCGGTGCTTGCGCTTTCCTACCCGCTCAACGGTCCCGGCCAGGCCAGGGAGCTACTCGACACCGGTCGGCCGACGCTGATCGTGCAAGGCGGACACGACCCGTTCGGCCGCCCGGCGCAGTTCCCCGCGCTGCCCAGCACCATGGAGCTGGTCGAAATCCCCCAGGCCGACCACGTGTTCCACGTCCCCTACGGCCGGCAGGCCGCGCTCGACCGGCTGACCACCGCGGTCGGCGGCTGGCTGGACCGGCAACTGCCCCCGGCCGCCTGATCGCGGGGATGAAGACCTACAGGTGTGTCCGCAGGAAACTATCGATCTTCTCGACGGCGGGCTCGACGAATTCCGGCTTGTCGTAGAAGTCGAAGTGGGTGCCTCCCTCGACGAGGTAGAGCTCCTTGGGCTCGTTGGCCTTTTCGTAGGCCGCCTGGCTCTGCGGGAGCGTTTCGGCTCGGGAGCCGGCGATCAGGAGCAGAGGCGTGGGCGCCAGCAACGGGATGATGTCCAGCGCGGAGAACTGCAGCATCTTGTCGAACGACCACACCAGGGTCTCGTTCTTCCAGTGGGGATCGGGGTTGCGGTCGGTCAGGTAGTACTGCTTGCCGTTCTCCACCCATTCACTCTGCTCGCCCGGCGGCATGAACGGCACGTACTGCGCATCGCCACCCGCGGCGTACGCCTCGCGGGCGCTTTGCGCGAAGGCCATCAGGTCGTGCCAATCACCGGCGAATCCGTCGGTGAGGGTGCTGCGCAGGTCCGGGAGTCCGCTGACCGTGGCCACCGCCTTGATCCGCCGGTCCGCGACGGCCGTGTAAGGCACGAAGCCGCCGCCACCGCAGATGCCCAGGGCCGCGATCCGGCTTCGGTCGACCTCCTCGCGACTGGTGAGGAAGGTGACTGCGTTCTTGATGTCTTCGGATTTGGCGAAGGGGTTCTCGTCGCTGCGTGGTGTGCCTTCGCTCTCGCCGTAGGTGGAGTGGTCGAAAGCCAGCGCGACGTAACCCAGCCGCACCAGGCGCCGGGCGTACGCCGCCGGGGTCTGCTCCTTCGTTCCGGAGGAGGCTCCGACCACCGCCACGGCCGGTCGCCGTTGATCGGCGGAGCGGCCGTCCGGCAGGTACAGGTGGCCAGCGAGCTTGCGTCCGTCGCTGAGGAAGGTGATGTCCTGGCGCATGGAAATGTCTCTCATTCAGGTGAACGGCGATGGATTCGGCCTGTTCTCACCGTCGGCCCCGACCGGGGAAACGAGCCAGGGCCGAACGGTTCCTGGGAAAGTTTTGTCCCTGGCAAGCCGCCGGCCGCATGCGACGATGTGACTATGAGCGCTACCAGCGGGGAACTCGGCGCGTTCCTGCGGACCCGCCGGGCGGAACTGAACCCCGAGCAGATGGGGCTGCCCGCGGTCGGTGGCCGACGCCGCGTGCCCGGTCTGCGGCGCGAGGAGGTCGCCCAGCTCGCCATGATCAGCACCGATTACTACACGCGGTTGGAGCAGGGGCGGCTGACCGGAGCGTCCACCGCGGTGCTGGACGCCCTCGCCGACGCCCTGCGCCTCGACGACAACGAGAGAAGCTACCTGTACCAGCTCACGAACAAGAAGGTGAGGCGGCGGACCGCTCCGGTCGAGCACGTGTGGCCGCAGACGCAACTCCTGCTCGACAACCTGGTCGACACTCCGGCGATGGTGCTCGGCCGGTGCTTCGACGTGCTCGCCTGGAATACCTTGGCGGCCGCGTTGTTCATCGATTTCGATCAGGTGCCGCAGCACCACCGCAATTATCTGCGACTGCTGTTCCTCCATTCCGACGTCCGCAGCCGCTACGAAGACTGGCGCGGCATCGCCCGCACGTGCGTGGCCTTCCTCCGCATGGCCGTCGTGGAACGCCCGGCTGACCCGCGGCTGGCCGAGGTGGTCGCCGACCTGTCCGTCCACGACCCGGACTTCCGGACCTGGTGGGCCGAACGCAACGTCGACTACCAGACCTTCGGAACCAAGTCGCTACGGCACCCGCTCGCCGGTGCGTTCACCCTGGACTGGCAGCTGCTGCGGTCAGCGCACGACGACGGCCAGACCATCTTCGTCATGACGGCGCCGGCGGAGACCCGGTCCCAGGAGGCGATCCGGTTTCTCGCCGCATGGACCGACCCGTCACCCGCCAATCCCCTTGCCGCACGGTGAAACGGTCGGTGCTCGGCGAGTTTTCGGGCATCGGGACCCGTGCGTGGAAAAACATCTGCTCGATCTCCGGGCGCAGGGCGATCTTGGCGATGGGGAGGATCCACGGGTAGTTCGCGTACCTGTCGCGGGTGGCGACACCTGTCCCGTCACTAGACTGGGGCGATGCCACGATGGGAGCCTGATGCACGCCAGCGGCTGGTCACGGCCGCGCTGCAGCTGTTCTCCGAGCAGACCTACGACAAGACCACCGTCGGGGAGATCGCCGATCGGGCGGGGCTGACCAAGAGCACGTTCTTCCGGCATTTCCCCGACAAGCGCGAAGTGCTCACCGCCGGGCAGGAGACCCTCGCCAGGCTTTTCACGGCCGGGATCGCCGCGGCGCCGGCGGAAGCGACACCGCTGACGGCCGTCGAACAGGGGCTCGCGGAGGCGGCCGCGGCGATGACGCCGTTCAACCGGGAACTCGGGCCGCGTCTGGAAGCTGTCATCGCGACCAGCGCCGAGCTGCGGGAACGCGACCAGCTCAAGCACGTCGGCCTCGCCGCGTCGATGGCCGAGGCGCTGCGGGCCCGTGGCGTCTCGGAAACCGTCGCGGCCCTCGCGGCCGAAGTGGGCATGCTCGCGTTCAAGGAGGCCTATGCCGAGTGGGTTCGGGCCGAAAACCACGAAGGTCTCGCCGAACTCCTGCGCGCGGTGATGTCACGACTCCGGCGGGCGATCACCGAACTCGGCTGAACCTTCGGGCGCCTGCGAAGGTGACGTCCGCGCACAGCCGGTCCTGCGCAAACGCCTCGGCGCCCGATTCACCGAATCGGGCGCCGAGGCGGAAAACCGGGGTCAGGACGGGGATCAGGCAGCGCCGCCGGTGAGCTGGCCGATCTCGACCGGGCCGTTGATGTCGGTGGGCCACGCGATGCTGAACGGGATGCCGGTGGTGGAGTTGGCCATCGTGAAGGTCGCCTGGATGGACGGCGCACCGGAGTCCTGCGCGACCGGCGAGTGCAGGTCGACCTGGGCCGGGTGGGTGTCGTCGAGCAGCACCTGGTGGTTCTGCGAACCGGTGGTGTAGTTGCTCAGGCCGAGGTCCGAGCCGCCGGCGTCGTGGAACACCAGATCCTGCGGCAGGCCGGTGAGCAGGCACTGCGTGCCCGGCGTGGTCGTGCGGAACTCGATGACGAAGTTGGCGGTGTCCGCGGAGTTCGACGGAACCTCCTTGGCGAACGCCGAGACCTGGCCCGGCTGGCAGGTGTTGGTGTCCGACGGGTTCGCCGAGGCCGCCCCGGCGCCCATCAGCAGCCCGCTCGCCGCGATGGCCGCGGTGGCGCCCGCCATGGTCAGAACCTTGGTGTACTTCAGCATGTCGTTCTCCTCGTTGAGTCTCGTCTGGTTAAACGATCATCTCGTTTGCCTTCACCGTGTTAGATGTTTACCGGGCCGGTGAAGATGCGTGCGGATGGAATCAATCACCCCGACGCAACCTTGATCGAACTCGGTTTTTCGGTCTGTCCTAAGCGAACAGCCGGTCGTTACCGGTGGCCAGCCGGTGGGTGGAGCCGTGCCGGCTCACCCAGTCGCGGACGAGGCCGATGGCCTTGGCGCACTCCGGGGTGTCGGCGTAGTCCTTCAGCCCGGTGCTTTCGCCGTACCCGGCGATGATGCCGTCCACCTGGCCCGCGTCGAGCAACTGGTCCACATAGGACTTGTCGTTGAGGGTGGAGGTCCAGGAGAACGTCGCACGGAGCTTGCCGGCGGCCCGGTCCTTGGCGCCCAGCTTCAGTTCCGCGCAGGTGTTGTAACCGGCCTCGGCGCAGTTGCCGAAACCCTTCCCGATGTTCGAGTCCCCGTAGTCCATCGCCCGCTGACGCTCGGGGAAACCCTTGGCGTAGGCGTCCTCGACGGTCTTGAGCGAGCCGGTCACCGTCATGCCCTCCATCGGGCCGAGCTTGCCCTGCAGGCTCTGCCAGCCCCGACCGCCGATCTCACCCGGCTTGTAACCGAAGAACCCGTACATCACCTGGATGCCGGCCCTGGTCAGCCGCTGCGCCTGGTCGTGCAGACCGGCCACGCTGCACGCGCGGTTCTGCTGCTCGGCGCAGTAGTCCGGGTCCTTGATGTCCAGCCAGACCAGGCTCAGCTTGTGGCCGGGCCCGGACTGGGCGATGGCGCGATCGATCCAGCTGCTCAGGGCCGGGCCTTCCCGGTTGGTGCCGGCGCAGTCGTGGTGCGCCCGCCATTCGTCCGGCTTCGACCAGCCGCACAGGTCCACTTCGATGCCGTTGGCCCCGTGCTTGATCGCCGCGTTCACCCCGTCGAGGGTGTCCACCCGGTGCGCGATCGCGTACACCGGCCGTTGCCCGGCGGCCTCCGATGCGTCCGCTGTGGACACGTTCGCGGCGCCGACGAGGCCGATTCCGGCCAGCGCCACACAAGATCATCTGCTTCGCCTGTCCTGCCGCCGCATTGTGGCGGGAGAAAAGAAGTTCTGCCCGAACGTCTCGGATCGGGAACCTGGCGCGGGGCCGTCGCTCAGCCCGCCGTGACGTTTCGGCGGGTGCGCTCGTGCAGGGCGATGCCGGCGGAAACGGAGACGTTCAGCGACTCCGCCGAGGTGATCATCGGGATCGACACCGAGGTGGACGGGATGCCGCGGAAGCCGTCCGAGGTGCCGGTCTTCTCGCTGCCGAAGAGCAGGGCCAGTCGCTCGTCCTGCTTACCGAGGTCGTCGACGGCCAGGTCGCCGTCCGCGTCGAAGATCATCAGCGACAGGCCGCTGTCACGGATGTGCTCGATCGCCTCTTCGCGCGTGGCGAGCACGATGGGCAGGGAGAACACGTAACCGCGGCTGGCCCTGATCAGCCGCCGGTCGGCGATGCTGCCCAGGTCGCTGTCGACCAGGACGATTCCCGCGGCGCCGAGCGCGAAAGAAGTCCGCACGATGGCGCCGATGTTGCCGACGATCTTCACACCGTCGAGGACGACGACGTCGCCCGCCCGCTTCTTGACGTCCTCGAAATTGCCCGGCCGGGGAACACGCGCGATACCGAAGATCTTCGGTTTCCGCTCGCCTTTGAACAGGTGGTTGACGACCGTGCTGTCCATCAGCCGGACCGGGATGTCCCGCTCCGCGCAGGCCGCCAGCAGATCGGCCGGCACGGGGACGCTTTCGGTCCCGTACACCTCGATGAACCCCAGCCCCGCGCCGATGCACTGCAGGAGCGGCTCGGCGTCCTCGATCAGCGTCGTCTTGATGCTGGACCGCGACGGCTTGGTGACGTCGAGAATCCGCTGCACCGCGGGGTCGGACTTCTCCGTGATGATTTCCAGCTCGGTCATGACCGGCAGTGTATTCGCGCTGACCGCCGCCTCCTTTCGCGGCGCGAGCGGCCGGCGGCCGTCCCGGGCGCTCCGGTCGAGACCAGGACCACACGATCGGGTCGTGACGATCTCGCGTCGCCTGGGTCTATCCGGTGTGGAGGAAGGCAAGGCCTCCCGCCGACAGCCAGACCGGACCTGAGGAGAAGTCATGACCGACACGGCCACGAAGAGCACGATTTCCGCTGGTGAGATGGAGAAGTCGGGCACCGGCGCGCTGACCTCGTCGCACGGTGCGACGACCATCGCCGACACCGTTGTGCAGAAGGTCGCCGGCCTGGCCACGCGCGAGGTCCCCGGCGTGTACGACCTGGGTGGCGGCGCCGCCCGCGCGTTCAGCGCCATCCGTGAGCGCATCCCGGGCGCGTCCGCCTCGGCCGGCCAGGGCGTCTCCGTCGAGGTGGGGGAGAAGCAGGCCGCGGTCGACCTGCAGATCCTGGTGGAGTACGGCGTCTCCATCGCCGACCTCTCACGCTCGGTTCGCCGCAACGTGATCGGCGCCGTCGAGCAGATGACCGGGCTCGAGGTCGTCGAGGTCAACATCAACGTCTCCGACGTGCACATCCCCGGTGAGGGCGACGACGCCGAGGAGTCCGGCTCGCCCGCCACCGGCCGGGTGCAGTGAGCACCGGCGTCCTCGTGGATGCCGACCACCTCGCCACCGCCGTGCTGGCCCTGCCCGGGGTCGCCGGCCTGCACGGCGGCCGGTTCGGCGAGATCTCGACGTTCCTGCCCGGCCGCCGTGTGCGCGGCGTCCGGATCCGCGACGACGTGGTCACGATCGGCGTCGTCGCCCGTGACGCCGCCGCGGTGCCACGGCTCGGGGACGAGGTCCGCGCGGCGCTCGGCCCGCTCGGGCGACCCGTGGACGTGTGGGTCGGCGACATCGCCGTCCCGGCGGTCCCCGCCGCTTCGCTTCGGCACACCACCCGTGAGGAGAAAAAGTCGTGAACTCGACCCAACTGGGGCTGCTGACCGGCCTCGCGCTCGGCCTCGCCGCCGCGTTCGGCGGCTTCGGCGCCTTCCTGCTCGTGCTCGTCCTCGGCGCGCTCGGCCTGCTGGCCGGCCGGTTCCTCGACGGCAAGCTCGACCTGTCCCACCTGACCGGCCGCGACAGGGGCTGACCCGTGACCACCACGACCTTGCCCACCGCAAGCATGGTCGACGACCGCGGCGCGCTCCTGATCAGCGACCGCACGGTGGAGCGCATCGCCACGCAGGCGGTGACCGAAATCGACGGCGTCGGGGGCTCCGCAGCGCGGATGCTGGGCGTCGCCGTCGGCGGTGAGGACCTTGACCAGCCGGCCAAGGTGACCGCGCAGGTCCGCGACGGCACCGTGACGCTCGACGTCCGGCTCTCCATCAGCTACCCGCTGTCGGTCGCGAAGACCACGGAGGCCGCGCGCGAGCACCTGCGGCGCCGGACCACGGAGCTGACCGGGCTCGCGGTGTCCCACGTCGACATCACCGTCACCGCGCTCCACACCAGCGCCGCCGAACCGAGGAGGGTGTTGTGAAACGTCGCCCCCGGCGCAGTGCGCCGGCCACGCTGGCCGCGCTGGTGATCCTGGCCGTGTGCGTGCTCGCCGCGGCCGTCTCGATCCAGCTCATCGTCGGCGAGAAGCCGTGGATCAGCTACGCGGCGGTGACCGGCTGGCTGCACGGCCAGCGCTGGACCGACCAGATCCCGGCCATCGTGGGCGGGGTGGCGGCGCTGCTCGGCCTGGTCCTGCTGCTCGCCGCGGTCCTGCCGGGGCGGGCGACCGTGCTGCCGCTGCGCGGTGACCTCGACTCCGGGGCCTCGCGGCGCAGCTACCGGTCCACGCTGCGCGTTGCGGCGTCCACTGTGGACGGTGTCAGTGGCGCGAAGCTGAAGCTCGGGGGACGCCGGGTGAAGGCCGTGGTGACGACGGCCCGCGGCAACACCGACGGGCTCACCGACGCCGTGCGCACCGCTGTCGAGCAGCGCGTCGGCCAGATCGACCCCGCCACCCCGCCGGCCGTGAAGGTCCGGCTCAAGACCTCCGGGAGCGCGTCGTGACCGACCTCAACCGCCCGGCCCGGCTCAACCGCGGCCTGCTCGTGGTGCTGGGACTGGTGCTGCTCGCCGCCGGCGGGTTCGCCGTCGCGACGCACTTCCGGAAGCTCACGCTGCTGCGGCCGGACTCGCCGCTGATCCCCGGCACCGGCCTGCCGCCCACCTGGGTGCTGTACGTGGTGGCCGCGGCCGCGATCGTGCTCGGGCTGCTGACGCTGCGGTGGCTCGCCGCCCAGCTCACCCGCAAGCCCCGTTCGCAGGTGTGGCGCTTCGAGACCGACCCGGCCGAGGGAACGACGGCGCTCGCGGCGAGCGTGGCCGTCGAGCCGTTCGTCGCGGAACTCGCCGCCTGCCCCGGGGTGCACGACGCCCACGCGACGCTGGCCGGTCCGCTCACCGCGCCGCGCCTGGCGGCGGTGCTGAGCGTCGACCAGGACGGCGACCTGCCGGAGATCCGCCGGGAACTCGAGTCGACGGTGCTGCCGCGCCTGCGTCAGGCCCTCGACCTGGACGAACTGCCGGTGACGCTGGAGTTCCGGTTCTCGACGAAGACCCGTACCGCTCGTATCGCCTGAACGGCTCGTGAGTGTTTATGACGGTTAGAACCGTCATAAACACTCACGAGTCTTTTGTCAGTGGACGCGCGGCGGGCGGCGGCGCTTGCGGCGGCGCGTCGATACGGCGTCCACGATCCGGCCGAGGCCCCGGCGCTTGGTGACGAAGACGATGTCGTCGCGCGGGGCCTCTCGGCGCGCGTGGAACCGCGCCAGCTCGGCCGCGAACGTGTCCGGGTCGCCGCCGAAGTCCGGGTGGTGGGCGCGCACGAGGCGGCGGTAGGCCGACTTCTCGGCCGCCGACCAGTCCCGGCCGGGCCCTTCCTCGCTCATCACGTCCCCCTGCGTTCCACCGGCCTTCGATGGTAAGCGCTCAGCGGCCGCGACGGTGCCGGCAGTCCGAAAAGTCCGTCAAGGCCTCCTTACCCGCGTCCGACGCGGGTAAGGAGGCCTTGACGGACTACGCCCGGAGCGCGTCACTCGAAAGTGGTCGAAGACTTGACCCATCCACCCCGCCGGCAGTGCCGAATCCCTGCCGAGAGAACACCGCGGCGTCGGAAGAACTGCGATGTCCCAAGCGCTTCACCCCCGAGTCTGTCCACTGTGAACGGAGAATTCCCGTGAAGTCCCTGCGTATCGCTGGTCTTGGCGTCACCGCTGTCGCCGCCCTTGCCCTGTCCGCCTGCGGTAGCGGCACCGACAGCGGGTCGTCGGCGAGCAGCAGCGCCCCGGCCCCGTCCTCCTCGATGCAGGCCCCGATGCCGGGCGCCTCCGACGCGTCCGGTGGCGTGACCACCAACGCCGACGTGTTCGGCCCGGCCTGCTCGCAGCTGCCGCAGGGCAGCGCCGCCGGCTCGCTGGACTCGATGGGCCCGCAGCCGGTCGCGTCCGCCGCCTCGACCAACCCGCTGCTGACCAAGCTGGTCGCCGCGGTCAAGGCCACCGACCTGGTCGACACGCTCAACAGCCAGCCCGCCATCACCGTCTTCGCCCCGGCTGACCCCGCGTTCGCGGCTCTGGGCGACGCGAAGTTCACCGAGCTGGCCCAGAACCCGACCCAGCTGGCGCCGATCCTGCAGTACCACGTCCTGGCCAAGCGCTACGACGCCAAGGGCCTGGCCGCGGCCGGCGGCTCGGTCACCTCGCTCGACACCGCGGGCGGCCCGCTCAAGATCGAGGGCACCGGCGAGAACATGACCGTCAACGGCGCCAAGATCCTCTGCGGCAACATCCCCACCAAGAACGCCACCGTTTTTGTCATCGACAAGGTCCTCACCCCGGGAACCAACAAGAACTGAACAACCCCCGGTACCAAGCCCGCCGCCTGGCCTCACCAGCCACGCGGCGGGCTTTTCCCTTTCTGGGTGGTGAATTCGGCGATTCGGTCACGCCTTGTCGTGGCGCGTGCGACCAAGCCGGTGAGTGTGTTGCTCTGATCGGGGGGAAATGGCGGGCGAATAACCGTCCCCATCGACGACTGCGAGTCGAACCCGTTGTCGCACAACGTAATTATCAGTGGTGGCGTGGTATGCGGCCGCTTTGGCGGTAGGCGGTGCTCCTCACCGGGGGAGTTGTCGGTGGGGCTAATATCCTGGTCCCGTCATCGAGACTTTGGAGCGGCGAGTACGACCAGTGCCGGACCGAGAGGCGAAAACGCGTTTTTCGTACTGTCTCCCCACCTATCGGACGCGAGGACTTGAAGCCATGTCGGAACTACTGCCCGCACACCACGCGCAGCCGCGCAGGACCGCCGCACCGGCCGCGCTCGCGGTGCCGGTGACGGCGGTTGCCGTCGGTGCGCTGTGGGTGTGGGTGACGCTCGCGGTGCCCGGGGGCGTGCGGGTGCTCGTCGCGATCGCGGGCGCCGTGACCTGGCTTTTGCTGTGCGGCGCGGTTTTCTTCGCGACGCGCGGCGCGGCCCGGCTCGAGCAGGCCGAGGACCGCGTCCGCCGGGCCGAGGAGGACGCGCGGGCGGCGCAGGCCCGGGCCGGCCTGTCCGACGCCGACCTGTCCCACCTGGTGGACCAGACCATGCCCGCCGTCGTCGCCCGGCTGCGCGACGGCGCGACGGCCGCCACCGTGTTCGGCTCGATGCCGCGGCCCGAGCACGACGCGCACGAGCGGATCGTGCGGATGCTGGTCGAGGAGGTCGCGATCGGCGAACGGCGCCGGGCGGCGGCCACCGCGGCCTGCGCGAACGCCGCCGGCCGGGTGCAGGCGCTGACCACCAGCATCCTCGCCGACCTGCGCGAGATCGAGAACCACTGCGCCGAGAACATGCTCGGTGACGTGCTGAAGGTCGACCACAGCACGGCGCAGGCCGGACGGCTCGCCGACTCGATCGCGGTGCTCACCGGGGCCCGCTCCGGCCGCCGCTGGGCCAAGCCGATCCGGATGGAGAGCATCCTGCGCGGCGCGATGGGCCGGATCGGCGCGTACCAGCGGGTCCGCGTCCACTCCACCAGCGGCGCGGCGATCGCCGGCTACGCGGCCGAGGACGTCATGCACGCGCTGGCCGAGCTGATGGACAACGCGACCAAGTTCTCCGCGCCGTCGGAGGAGGTCCACGTGTACGTCGAGGACCTGCACAACGGCGCCGTGATCACCATCGAAGACGGCGGGCTCGGCATGAAGCCGCAGGCGCTGGTCCGCGCCGAGAAGGCCGTCGCGTTGCACGAGCCGCTGGACCTGACGTCGCTGTCGGGCACCCGGCTCGGCCTCGCCGTCGTCGGCCAGCTCGGCCGCAAGCACCAGCTGCACGTGTTCTTCCGGCCGTCGTCCCGTGGCGGGATCGGCGTGGTCATGCGGATCCCGAACCACCTGATCACGCAGCCGCGGCCGGAGCCGCTGCCCGAGCTCACGCCGCGGCGCGAGGAGCTGGTGGCCGCCGGCGCGAGCCGCACCGTCTGGCCGGAGGAGCCGCTGCCCATCGAGTCCGGCGCGCTGCCGAAGCGCCCGCGCGGCCAGACGCTGGCCGCGTCGTCACGTCCGCCGCTCACGCCTTCGCCCGGCCCGCGGCAGTCGCGCCCGAACGGCGACAGCGGCGCGCGGTTCGGCGCCTTCCAGCAGAGCCGCACCCGCAAGGCCGCTCCCGATTCCCCCACTCCCGATTCCCCAGAGCAGCAGCCCGGCGCGGAAGACGGCGACTGATGCCCGTCTCCCCACTGCCGAACCGGATCCCCCAGATTGGAGTGAGGGGGCAGGAGCCGACCGGCACCGCCCCCGGATTCTCGATGAACGCCCAGAACCCGAACCTCGAATGGCTGCTGGAGAACCTCGTCGGCAACACCCACGGCGCGGTGCACGCGCTGGTGCTGTCCAAGGACGGCCTGAAGCTCTGCCACACCGCCGGGCTCACCGTCGACAAGGCCGACCAGCTGGCCGCGATCGCCGCCGGCGTGCAGGCCCTGTCCCACGGCGCGTCCGCGGAGTTCGGTGACGGCAGCGGCGGCGTCCGCAACTCGATGACGGAGTTCCACGGCGGGATCCTGTTCATCGTCGAGGCCGGCGTCGGCGCGCACCTCGCGGTGATCGCCGCCGAGGACGCCGACGTCGGCCTGGTCGGGCACAACATGGACGAGCTGGTCGAGCAGATCGGCGCCTTCCTCACCGCCGCGCCCCGTTACGCCCCGGCCGGTCCGACGGCATGATCCGCCGCGCAGTCGAGGAGGAGGACCCCGACCGGCTCTACACGGTCACCGGCGGCCGCAGCCGCGCCGACGACGTCGAGCTGGACCTGGTCACGCTCATCGTGACCGAGTCCGCGCCGTCGGCCGGGATGCAGTCCGAGCACGTGCGGATCCTGCGGATCGCCGAACGGCCGACGTCGGTCGTGGAGATCTCCTCCGAGCTCGCGCTGCCGGTGAGCGTGGTCAAGATCCTGCTCACGGACCTGCTCGACAGCGGCCGCGTCTCGGCCCGGCACCCGTCGTCGGCCACGGCGGGCGTTTCCATCCCCGACTCCGAATTCCTCAAGAAGGTGCTCGTTGGACTCCGCAATCTCTGAACGCACGGCCCGCACCCCGCTGGCCGCCACGGCGGCGGACGGCCTCAAGATCGTGATCGTCGGCGGGTTCGGTGTCGGCAAGACGACGATGGTCCGCTCGGTCAGCGAGATCCGGCCGCTGAGCACCGAGGAGACGATGACGCAGGCCGGCATCGGCATCGACCATCCCGGGGCCCGGCCGGCGAAGACCACCACCACCGTCGCGTTCGACTTCGGCCGGATCAGCCTCGACGAGCGGATGGTGCTGTACCTGTTCGGCGCGCCGGGGCAGGAGCGGTTCTGGTTCCTCTGGGACCGGCTGTTCTCCGGCACGCTCGGCGCCGTGGTGCTCGTCGACACCCGCCGGCTCGAGGACTCCTGGTACGCGATCGACCGGCTCGAGCACCACGGCACGCCGTTCATCGTGGCGCGCAACAACTTCGAGCGCCCGACCCACGACCTCAACGACGTCCGCGGCGCGCTGGACCTGTCCGCCGACGTTCCGCTGATCGACTGCGACGCGCGCCGCCGCGACTCCTCGAAGAACGTGCTGATCGCGCTCGTCGACCACCTCTACTCGCTGTCCACCGCCCGGGAGAACCAGCCGTGACCGATTTCCAGCCCGTGACCGGTTTCCAGCACAACCCCGTGGCCGACCTGGCGTCCACGGACGACTTCGTGAAGCTGTACGGGACGCAGTTCCAGGAGGACCCGGCGACCCTGTACGCGCAGATCCGGCAGCAGCACGGCGGCGTCGCCCCGGTGCTGCTCGACGGCGACGTGCCCGCGTGGCTGGTCATCGGCTACCGCGAGATCCACCAGGTGACCAGCGACAACCTGCTCTACCAGCGCGACACCCGGCGCTGGAACCAGTGGGACAACGTGCCCGAGGACTGGCCGCTGCTGCCTTACGTCGCCTACAACCCGTCGGTCATGTTCACCGAGGCGCTGGAGCACCGCCGCCGCGCGGGCGCGATCGGTGACGCGCTTTCGGCGGTGGACCAGTTCGACCTGCGCTCGCACTGCGAGCGGATCGCGGACCGGCTGATCGACACCTTCGCCGGCAGCGGCGAGGCGGACCTGATCGCGCAGTTCGCCATGCAGATCCCGCTGCTCGCGATCGCCAAGATGTACGGCATGCCGGAGGCGGACACCCCGGCGCTGGTGCGCGACGTCGCGATCTCGCTCGACGTCGGCCCGGACGCGATCCCCGCGTACGTCCGCGTGCAGGAGGCGATGGGACGGCTGCTGGCCGGCAAGCACCAGCAGCCCGGCGCGGACGTGCCGTCGCACATGATGCAGCACCCGGCGCAGCTCACCGACGCGGAGATCATCCAGGACCTGCTGGTGGTCACGGCCGCGGCGCAGCAGCCGACCGCGAACTGGATCGGCAACACGATCCGGCTGATGCTGACCGACGACCGGTTCGCGATGACGCTGTCGGGCGGGCGCGGGAGCGTCGGCGAGGCCCTCAACGAGGTGCTCTGGCACGACACCCCGACGCAGAACTTCATCGGCCGCTTCGCGACGCGCGACACCCAGCTCGGCGGCCGCCGCGTCCGCGCGGGCGACCTGCTGGTGCTCGGCCTGGCCGCCGCGAACGCCGACCCGCACGTGCGCCCGGACCTGGCCGGCGGCGCGCTGGGCAACCACGCGCACATGTCGTTCGGGCACGGCGAGCACGGCTGCCCGCACCCCGCGCCCGAGGTCGCCGAGGTGATCGCCAGGACCACCGTCGAGGTGCTGCTGGACCGGCTGCCCGACCTCTCGCTGTCCGTGCCGGTGGAAAGCCTGGTGTGGCGGCCGTCGATGTGGATGCGCGGGCTGGAGTCCCTGCCGGTCACCTTCACACCGACTTACGTGGCCAGCCCGGCGTAAGGACTCGTGAGTGTTTATGACGGTTAGAACCGTCATAAACACTCACGAGGGTTTCAGTTGGCGGTGAACCGGACCGGCAGCGAAGCCGGGCCACGGGTGAACACACCCTTTTCGACCGGCGCGGCGCCCTCGTCCAGGCGCAGGTCGGGCATGGCGTCGAGCAGCTGCGCGACACCCACCTCGATCTCCGACTTGGCCAGCAGCGCGCCGACGCAGAAGTGCCGTCCCAGCGCGAAGGACAGGTGGCTCGCCGCCGCGGAGAACGCCGTCTCGGTCGGCAGGTCGCCGCGGAAGATGTCGAACGCGTCCGGGTTCGAGAACCGCCGCGGGTCGCGGTTGGCCGCGCCGATCAGGCAGGTCACGGTGCTGCCCGCGCGGATCGGCTGCCCGGCGATCTCGATGTCCTCGGCCGGCTGGCGCATGATCATGTGCACCGGCGGCGTGTGGCGCAGCGTCTCGGCGAACGCCTTCGGGATCAGGCTGTGGTCGCCCCGGACCGCGTCCAGCTGGTCGGGGTGGGCGAGCAGGTTCCGGAACAGGCTGGCGATGGCCTTGTCGGTCGTCTCGCCGCCGGCGGCGAGCAGCAGGCTGCAGAACGCCTTGATGTCCTCGTCGCTCATCGAGGTGCCGTCGACCTCGGCCGCGCAGAGCGTGGAAAGCAGGTCTTCGCCGAGGTTTTCCCGCCGCTGCCGGATGATCGGGATCAGGTAGGCGGACAGCTCCTCGCGCGTGCGCACCCCGGCCGCGGCGACTTCGGGGTCCTGGCTGAGGTTTCCGAGGAAGCCGATGATCGACGTGTACCAAATCTGAAAACGCTCGTGGTCGCTCTGGTCGAGGCCCAGCATGTCGACGATCACGTTGATCGGGAAGTGCCGCGCGTAGTCCGCGACCAGGTCGGCGTGCCCGCGGTGGCGGAACCCGTCGATCAGCTGCTGCGAGTTGCGCTTGATCACCGGCAGGAACTTCTGCTCCAGCTCGTTGCCGCGGAACGCGGGGACGACCAGCGCCCGGCGGATCGAGTGCTCGCGCCCGCTCATCTGCAGGATCGTGCGCCCGTGCGCGGGCTCCAGCTGCCAGCCGTAGTTGTCGGTGGTGAAAACGGGTTCGCGGAACGCCCTGGCCACGTCGTCGTACCGGGAAACGATGTAGCTCTGCATGCCTTCGTGCCAGATCAGCGGCTCGTCCTCGAGCATGATGTCGTACGCGGCATACGGATCGGCTGCGAATTCTGGGGAAAGAATGTCCGGCGCGTGACGGGCCGTGGTCATGGAGCTCCCTCGCTCGGGCGGTGGAGCAGCCAGGTTATCGATGGGGGTTGCTGCCGCGGGAGAAGTTCAAGCCATCGGACCAACACACTGGTCCAGGTGGATTACGGGGTTCGGGGCCGGGGTTTGCCGTCAGTGGTCGCCGGGGCGCCGACGCTCACCCGAGCGGGGGCAGGTCACGTACCGGCGTCGAGCGAGTGACGGTCCGACGCCAAGGTGGGCGGGAGGATAACAGCAGGCCCGGTCCTGACGACTTGCCGACATCAGCGAACGAGAGCGAGGCCGTTGATGTCGATCTATCTGCGGACCAGCGTGCGGCTCGGACCGTTGCGAGTGCGGGTCTCCCCGGCGGGAATCGGTGCCACCGCGAGGATTCCGGGCTTGCGGGTGGGCGCGGGGCCGCGCGGTGGATTCGTGCGGGTGGAAACCGCGGGGACGCGTTACCGGGCCACGACCGCCGGCGGCCGGCAGCCGGTGCTGGTGGGGCTGGGTCAACGCACCGAAGTGCCGATCGTGATGACGGACATGACCGGGGTGCGCGCGGAGGCGTTGTCCGACGCCGACCCGGGCACGCTCGTCGGCCAGCTCAACACGGCTTCGCACGCCCATCGGCTGTGGCCGTGGGCGCTGTTCGGTTCGCTGCTGCTCGCGGCGGCGACGCCGTGGCTGCTGATCCCGGGCGCGTTGCTCACGGTCTGGTTCTTCTGGCGGGACCAGGTGCGCCGCGCCGTGGTGGTGTTCTACGAGGTCGACGGCCCGACCCTCGCCCGGTTTCAGGCGCTGCTGGACGAGTTCGGCCTGGTGTGCCAGGCATTGGGGGCCTGGCAGGTGCTCGCGCGCGGTGCCCTGCGTGTCACCCACCAGCGCAAAGTCCACGGCGGCGCGGGTCATCTGGTCCGGCGCCACTCGCTGCGACGCGACGTGCGGGGCCCGGTCCACCTGCGGACCAACGTCGCCGTCCCGTCGCTGCATTCGGCCGCGCGTTCGGTGTTCTTCCTGCCGGACCGGATCCTTGTGCGCGACGGCACCACCTACGCCGACCTGCCCTACGACGCCGTCACCGCGTCGTGGTCCGAGCAGTGGTTCATCGAGGACGGCGCCATTCCCGGCGACGCGCAACGCGTGGGCACCACCTGGAAGTTCGCGAACATGAACGGCGGTCCCGACCGGCGGTTCAAGAACAACCGCAGGCTGCCGATCCTGCGCTACGCCGACGTCCGGCTCACCGGCGCCGGCGGGTTCACCGTCCTGTGGTCGTTCTCCACCTGCGCGGCGGCCGAGGCACTGGCCGACGCGGTCAGCCGGCTGCGGTGGTGAGTTCCGCCAGGGACTCCCGCAGCTTCCCCGCCACCTCGACCGGGCGCCGGGACTCCCGGTCGACGAACACGTGCACGAAGTGGCCCTCGGCGACCAGCAGGTCTTCGGCCGAGTCCGAGTACATGCCGATCTCGTACCGCACGCTGGAGCGGCCGAGGTGCGCGACGCGCAGCCCGATCCGCAGCGATTCCGGGAAGGCGACCGACGCGTGGTACGCGCAGTGCGACTCCACGCAGAGCCCGATCACGTCGCCGGCGGTGATGTCCAGGCCGCCGCGGGTGATCAGCCAGGTGTTGATCACCGTGTCCATCAGGGAGTAGTGGACGACGTTGTTCACGTGCCCGTAGACGTCGTTGTCCTTCCAGCGCAACGGAACCGTCTGCCAGTGCGGGTAGCTCACCACAGTTCTACCGAGTCGCGCAGGATCGTGGCCAGGTCCTCCTCGGTGGCGTCGCGCGGGGCGATCGCCAGGAGGCGTTGCTGCTTAAGGGTCCCCGACACCAGAGAGTCCACATCGGACTCCGTATAGCCGACGGCGCCGATGCCGGAGGGGATGCCGATCTCCCGCATCAGGTTGATCAGCACCGCGGGCAGGTGGCCGGCGGCGTCGCCGTCCCACACGAAGTCCGGGGCGAGCAGGCGGGCGACGCGCAGGTGCCGCTCGGGCGCCGCGTCGAAGGTGAAGCGGAACGCCGCCGGCGCCGTCAGCGAAACCGCCATGCCGTGCGGGACCATGGCTTCGTCGCTCGGATAGCCCTCGGGGTGAAAGTCGCGGACCTGGCCCGCGATGGGGTAGGCGTTGGCGTGCGGGATGTGCACGCCGGAGTTGCCGAAGCCGAGGCCCGCGAACGTCGCGGCCATCGCCATCGCCTCGCGCGCCTTCAGGTCCGACCCGTCGCGGACGGCCGCGGGCAGCGCCCAGGACAGCAGTTCCAGCGACTTCTCCGCGAACATGTCCGCCAGCGGGTTCGCGCCGCAGTAGGGCACGCGCTCCTCGGGGCGCTTGCGCGTGAAGTCCGTGTACGCCTTGGCGGTGTAGCTCTCCGCCGCGTGGCACAGGATGTCCATGCCGCTCGCGGCCGTCACGCCGGCGGGCTGCGACACCGTCAGCAGCGGGTCCACGACGGCCAGCGTCGGGCGCAGCCGCAGGTGGCTGATCCCGCTCTTCACGCGCATCGACAGCACGTCCAGCACGCACACGGTGGTGCTCTCGGCGCCGGTTCCGGTGGTGGTCGGCACCGCGACCAGCGGCTTCAGCGGATGGGCGGGCGCGCGGCCGCCGCCGACGGGCACGTTGACGTAGTCCATCAGCTCGCCGTCGTTGCTGGTCAGCAGGTTCGCGGCCTTCGCCGTGTCGATGCTGGAGCCGCCGCCGACCGCGACGAACGCGTCGTACGGCCCGGTGCCGCGCGCGAAGTCGACGGCCTTCTGCATGCTGACGTCGGTGGGCTCGACGTGGACGCCGTCGAAGACCTCGGCCTCGATGCCGTACCCGGCGATCCCCTCGGCGATCCGCGCCGGCCAGCCCGTGGCCGCGACCACCGGGTCGGTCACGACGAGCACGCGCCGGGCGCCGTACACCGTGAGGTCGTAGCCGATCTCCTCGCTGGCGCCGGTGCCGTACTTCAGCGCCGGGGCGCCATACGTGAATACGGTTTCGTGTTCCGGTGACGTCAAGACAGCGGTCCTCGCTTCCCTGCGGGGGCGGTCAAAGCGGACATTCGGCCGATTCTCGTGGTCATTACCGGAAGATCACTTGACTACGGTGAACGGTGCCGCCCTAAGCTCTCCCCATTAGATACCAAGCAGGGGCGACCGTCGCCCAGACGGCCGTGCGCATCCTGATCGAGGCACAAGTGCGCCGGGTGTACGCCGTGGTCGGCGAGTCGTTCCTGCCGTTGCTCGACGCGCTGCAGCGCGAGCGCGAGATCACGCTGGTAGCGGCCCGGCACGACTCCGGTGCCGCCTTCATGGCCGAGGCCGAGGGCAAGCTCACCGAGCGCCCCGCCGTGTTGCTCGCGAGCCGCGGCCCGGGCGCGGCGAGCCTCGCCATCGGCGTCCAGACGGCCTACCAGGACGAGACCCCGGTGGTCGTGCTGCTGGAGACGCCGGCGCTCGACCGCGTGACCACCGGCGAGCTGCCGACTTCCGACCTCACGGCGATGTTCGAGTCCATCTCGAAGTGGTGCGTGCGCGCCGAGGACCCGGACAGCGTGCCCGGCCTGGTGGCCGAGGCGCTGACCCGTTCCCGCGAAGGACGGCCGGGGCCGGTGGTGATCGGTGTGCCCAGTGACGCGTGGGGGGTGCCGTACGACTCGGCCAAACCGGTCGCGACCATACGCCCGCCTGCCACCGGGACACTGGGCCGTTCGGCCGAAGCCGTGGCCGGTCTGGTCGACGAGGCGCGCTACCCGGTGGTGATCGTCGGCGGCCGGGCGCGCTCGGCGCGGGACGAGCTGATCGCCGTCGCCGACGAGCTGTCCCTGCCGGTTTACAACGCTTTCCGCAGGCAGGACGCCTTCCCGGAAACGCACGAGCGGTACGCCGGGCACCTCGGGCTCGGCATCCCGGCGCGGCAGCTGGACGCGCTGGAGCGCGCGGACGTCGTGCTCGCGCTCGGCACCCAGCTCGACGAGGTCACCACACAGGGCTACCGCTACCCGACTTCGCAGCAGACGCTGGTGCTGGTCGGCACCGGCATCGACGCCCAGCGCCGCCGCGGGCTGACCTTCCGCGTCGACGCGGAAGTGGAGCCGTTCCTGCGGGAGCTGCGCGCGGTCGCCACCCCGCGCACGCGCCGCGCCTCGGCGGCCAACGCGGCCGTGCACACGTTCATGACACCCCCGGACACCAGCGGAAACTCCCGCGTCCACCCCGTGGACGTGGTCCGCGCGCTGCGTAAACTGGCGCCTGAGGACACCATCGTGACCAGCGACGCGGGCAACTTCGCGCAGTTCATGCACCGCTACTGGTGCTTCACCGCGCCGCGCAGCCAGCTCGGGCCCAGCAACGCGGCCATGGGCTACGCCGTGCCCGCGGCGGTGGCGGCCAAGCTGGCGGAGCCGCGCCGGTCCGTCGTCGCGATGGTCGGCGAGGCGGGCGCGCTGATGACCGGGCAGGAGATCGAGACCGCCGTCCGTTACCGGGCGCCGGTGATGGTGGTGGTGTTCCAGAACGGGCTCCACGGCCCGCTCGCGATGCACCAGGCCCGCACGCAGGGGCGGCTTTCGGGCGTGACGATCCCGTTGACCGACTTCGCGTCCTGGGCGCGGGGCCTCGGCGCGGCGGGGTACACGGTGGACGATCGTGAGGAGCTGGAGCCCATCATCGCCAGCGCGCTGGTCCGGCAGCGGCCGTGTGTGATCGACGTACGGACCGATCCGGACGTGGTGACGCCGGACGTCCGGCTCAGCGGCCTGCTCGGCGCCGTCCGCCCACCTCAGCCGGGACAGTGATTCTTCTTTCGTGGCATATGAAGAAACGCCGGAGGACTTCGGTAGCCGACGCGGGATGGCTCAGGTAACCTGGCGGTGTTCCGGGAGTTCGTGAGAGAACTCGACTGGGGCGTCTACTTTTGGCTGTTGTGGTCCTGGCCGATCCAGGCGGGAACGCCGGTTTCTGTCGGTGCCCGATGGCATCATCGCGGTCATCGCCCCGCCCCAGTGCGGGTCGGGAACGAGGGGAGTTTCGATATGGCCGACAAGAAGCACGCGCGCGAACAGGCGGGCGAGGTCTCCGGTGTCGTGCCGGTGCTGTTCAGCGCCGTCGCGGAAGCCCACGACGTCGCCGTCGTGGCCGCGGACGAGAGCCCGAGCTGGCGCTCACCGTTCGGCGCCGACGGCGAGTTGCGGCCGGCCAGCGGGGAGTAGCGGGTCCGGCCCGGCTTCGCGGCTTGCGGGCGAACAGCCCGGTCCCGGAGCTGGTGGCTGGCGGCCTTGTGGTGACCGGTGTGGTCTCCCGGCTGGCGGCAGGTGATCCGGTTCGGATGCACTGGTTCGGATGTACTGGGCCGGATGGTCTGGTCCGTAGTGGGTGTGGAAGTTGCCCGCTCTGCACGTTCGGTGGCGCATGCATAAGTGCGCATTGCGACTGGCTCGGCGAAAGATCCTTCCGGGTCCGCGGCTGGCGCGAGACTCCGACCGGCGTGACCTGTTCACCGCGCTGCCCGGCGAATGCCTTGGCCTGCGCCGAAAAGCCGTGGCCGGGGCTACGGGCCGCAGCCGATGAGCGCTTGGCGCGGTGAAAGGCGCCGTCCAGGTAGGGGTCGGCGCGGCGGAAACCCCGGCCCAGCGCCATCTTCGCAGCTCGGCCGTCCAGAGTGGCCGGTGTGGCGAATGGCTCAACCCCTGGTTCCGGTGAGCCGGGTTGTCCGCCCCGCCAGTGCTGTGCTTTACTTTAACCGGTCTCGATTTTGTGTACGTGATGATTCACGCTCGCAGAACGTCAGCGGGCGTAGTGTCTCCTCGCCGAGGAAGCAAACCGTCCCGCCTGTGACCCGGGATGCTGATGTGGCTTCCTGTTTTTTTGGTGTTATGTATGGAGATTTTTGATGACTCAGGGCACTGTGAAGTGGTTCAACTCCGAGAAGGGGTTCGGCTTCATCACCCCCGACAACGGTGGCGGCGACGTCTTCGTGCACTACAGCGAGATCCAGGGTAACGGCTTCCGTTCCCTCGAGGAGAACGCGCGCGTCGAGTTCGAGATCGGCCAGGGCGCGAAGGGTCCGCAGGCCACGTCGGTCAGCCTTATCTGACCCACGTACTTCGGGAAGGGGCCGTCACCCAGCACGGGTGGCGGCCCTTTTCGTGTCCGGTCCATCCGTGTCCCACGATGCGGATCTCCTTGCGGCGCAACGGTTTTTGTGCGTCGCGGCCGATGGCCTATCACCCGATCGTGGGGCGCGCGCGTTTCGTAGGCTGCACCCCATGATCGTGAACGGATACACCGTCTCCGGAATGTCCTGTGGCCACTGTGCACAGTCGGTCACCGAAGAGCTGACCGCGCTGCCCGGGGTCACGGACGTCTCCGTCGACGTCGAGACGGGCCGCGTCACCGTGAAGAGTGCTGAGGCTCTTGCCGAGGACGCCGTACGCGGCGCCGTCGAAGAGGCCGGATACACCTACGAGGGCACCATCGCCCTCGTTTCCTGAAACTTTCCGTAAATTCTCAAACGGGGCCCGCGTTTACCCCGGGTGCTGGGCCGTCTGGGTGAGAGCCCGGCGTGCAACCTGCTGCAACCCTTCCCTCACACTTCAGCACAGGGTCTGCTGAACCGGCACAAGCCGGACGACAGGAGCAAGTGGTGGGCGAAGCCGTGGCGGGCATTGTCGCGAACCCGGCATCGGGGCGGGACATTCGGCGGCTGGTGGCACACGCCTCGGTGTTCCCGACGGCCGAGAAGGCGAACATGGTCCAGCGGCTGCTGGCCGCGTTCGCCGTGACCGGGGTCGGGCGCGCGCTCGTGTCCACGGACCTCGGCGGCATCTCCGCCGCCGTGCTGCTCGCGCTCGGGCGGGGCGGGCAGTGGCCGGACGTCGAGTTCTGCGACAGCGACCCGCTCACGGGCACCGCGCAGGACACCGCGAACGCCGTGCGCCGCATGGTCGACGCGGGGGCGAGCGTGATCGTCTGCCTCGGCGGCGACGGGACCGCGCGCGTCGCCGCGCAGGCCTGCGGCGACGTGCCGCTGCTCGCGCTGTCCACGGGCACCAACAACGCGTTCCCGCAGATGCGCGAGGCCACCGTCGCCGGGCTCGCGGCCGGGCTCCTCGCGACCGGGCAGGTGGACGCGGACCTCGTCACGACGCGGGTCAGCAAGCTCGAGGTGGTCACGAAGGCGCGCCGGGAGATCGCGCTCGTCGACGTCGCCGTGACGATGAGCAAACACGTCGGCGCGCGGGCGCTCTGGGACCCGGCCGCGCTGACCGAGCTGTACTGCGTTTTCGCCGAGCCCGACGGCATCGGCCTCTCCAGCATCGCGGGCCAGCTGTGCCCGAGCCCCCGCTCCAGCGCCGACGGCGTGGCCCTGAAGCTCGGCCCCGTCGGCGTCACGCCGCACGTCGTCCACGCGCCGATCGCGCCCGGCCTGGTCAAGCCGGTCGGCGTGCGCGGCTGGGGCGTGCTGCGGCCGGGCGTGCGGGTCGACCTCGCGGCGGCCGGCGGGGTGATCGCCGTGGACGGCGAGCGCGAGATGGAGCTCAAGCACGGGGAGAGCGCTTACGTGGAGCTGCGGTCCGACGGGCCGTGGTGCGTCGACGTGCGCTCGGTGATGGCCGAAGCGGCACGGCGGGGTTTGCTGCGCAGCACGTCCGAGAGCGAGCCGGGTCCCGAACGCCGGGGTTGACGGGATCCGGCAGTCACCGAAGTCACGGAAGCTTCCGATCACCCGGCGCGCACGGGCACACTGACCGCGGGGCGGGAGCGGCCAGTGGACTAGGAGCGGTGGGGTTGGACCAGGTGCACCTCGAGGCAGCGTTGCCGATCGGGGCGGACCCTCGGCAGCACGCGCGCGTCCTCGCCCGGCTGCACGAGGCCGCGATGGCCGGCGAGGCGCTGCCCAGCCGTCCCCGGTCCGTGATCGGCGCCTCCTGGCAACGGATGCGCCGCCTCGGCGTCGACCCGGACCGCGGCGCGCCCATCACCGTGCTCCGCCCCGAACAGCTGGAGGAACGGCGGCGCGAAAGCGGGCTGGCGCCGCTGCTGCCGTTGTTGCGTGGTGGCCTGATCAGCCTCGCCGAGCAGGCCGCGCACATCATGGTCGTGGTCGACGCCGGTGGGCACATGCTCTGGCGTGACGGCAGTGTCGCGGTCCGGCGCCGCGCCGACGGGATCGGCTTCGTGGAGGGCGTCGACCTGCAGGAGCAGTCCGTGGGCACCAACGCGCCCGGCACGGCGCTGGTCGCGCGGCGGCCGGTCCAGGTCTACTCCGCCGAGCACTACGCCCGCGCCCAGCACAACTGGACCTGCGCCGCCGCACCGCTGCGCGATCCGCGTGACGGCCGGCTGCTCGGCGCCGTCGACCTCTCCGGCCCCGCCTCCACGGTGCACCCGAACACCCTCGCGCTCGTCGACGCCGTCACCCGGCTGGCGGAGTCGCAGCTGCGGACCGAGCACCTCGGTGAGCTGCAACGGTTGCGCGGCTTCGCCGTGCCGGCGCTGGCGAAGGTCTCCGGCCGCGCGCTCGTGACGGACGCGCACGGCTGGATCGCCGCCGCGACGGGGCTCGCGCCGGCGGACCGCGTCGCGCTGCCGTCGTCCACCGGGCCCGGCCGGACCTGGTTGCCCGCCTACGGTTCGTGCTTGCTGGAGCCGTTACCGGGCGGCTGGCTGATCCGGTTGGTGGACGACGAAGAGCCGGCGGCCGCGCGAGTGGAGCTTGACGTGCGCGCCCCCGGTGCACCGGTGCTGACGGTGTGCGGCGCGTCCGGCGAGTGGACCTGCCGAGTGTCGCCGCGGCACGCGGAACTGTTGTACGTCTTGGCTTCCCACCGAAACGGCCGCACCGCTTCGCAGCTTTCGCTGGCCCTGTTCGGCGACGCGGGCCGCGCGGGCACTGTGCGTGCGGAGATTTCGCGGCTGCGCCGGATCGTCGGCGGAATCGTCGTCGGCCGGCCATACCGCTTCGCGGACAACCTGGAGGTCCTGGTACTGCACTCCTCAGCGGCGGGCTGATCCGCCGCCGGTGGAGATCACGTGCTGATGACACCTGGCGGGTGAGGTGGGCTGCCGTCGGGGTGACCGGCTACCTTCACCGGGTGGCGTACGGGGAGGAACGGGGATGACCAGCACTGTGGCGCGGCCGGACACGGCAGCGGGTTCTCCAGGGCCGGGGGCACCCCCGCCGGACGAGCCGGGGGGCCGCAGCGGGGTAGCCGGGCTGCTGGACCTGCCGGGCCAGGCGGTGCGCGCGGTGGTCAAGTCCGCGGCGACGACCCCGGGCCGGCTTTCGGTGATCGCCGTGGGGCTGGTGCTGCTGTCGCTCGTGGCCGGGCTGGTGGCGACGTTGTCCGCGCAGAACAAGGACAACACCATCAGCGGCCTGATCGACCACCGCGAACCGCTGGCCGTGGCGGCGCAGCAGGTGTTCCGCTCACTGTCGGACGCGGACGCGACGGCGGCGAGCGCGTTCCTCTCGGTCGGCACCGAGCCGCCCGCACTGCGCCAGAAGTACGAACAGGACATCGCGGAGGCCGGCTCGGCGCTGGCGAAGTCGGCGTCGGACACCGCGGGCGTCGGCGACGCGGCGAAGCAGGTCGACATCCTGAACCAGAAGATCCCCGTCTACACCGGGATCGTCGAGACCGCGCGGGCGAACAACCGGCAGGGCTTCCCGTCGGGCGCTTCGTACCTGCGCGAGGCTTCGCAGCTGATGCGCACGACGATCCTCCCGGCCGCGCAGGCGCTCTACACCGCCGACACCACGAAGCTCGCCGACGAGCAGGACGACAGCACCAGCTTCCCGTGGGCGGCCGTGGCGCTGCTCCTGGCGCTGGTGGCGGCGCTGGTCCTCACGCAGATCTATCTCACGCGCCGGACCAACCGCGTGCTCAACATCGGCTTGCTGGTCGCGACCGGGGCCGTGGTCCTGTCGCTGCTGTGGGGCGCGGTCGCGCTGGTCATCCAGGGCACCCTCGTCGCGAGCGGGCAGACGGACGGCACCTCGCAGGTGGACGTGCTCGTGCGGGCGCGCATCTCCGCGCTGCAGGCGCGCGCCGACGAGACCCTCACCCTCGTCGCGCGCGGTGACGGCGCCGCGTACGAGAAGCAGTTCATCAACCTCGCCGTCCAGCTCGTCGGCCCGGACGGGAAGAGCGGGCTGCTCGGCAAGGCGCGTGACCTCGCCATCGGCACACCGGGGCAGCAGAAGATCGAGGCGGCCGAGCAGGCCGCGCGCGACTGGTCGCTGGCCCACATCCAGGTGCGCAAACTCGACGACAGCGGCCAGTACCAGGAAGCCGTCGATTTCGCCACCAGCGTGAGCAAAGACAGCGCGGGCGCGGCTTTCCAGCGCCTCGATGCCAACCTGCAGGACGCCATCGACGTCTGTAGGCAGGAGTTCCTCGATGACACCCGGGGCGGCGAACGCGCGTTGACCGCGCTCGCGCCCGGGGTCGGCGTCCTCGCGGTGCTCGCCGCCGCCGGGGTGACCGTCGGGGTCAGAGAGAGATTGAGGGAGTACCGGTGAGCAGGTCGCGTCACTTCGTCCGGGCGGCCGTGCTGGCCGTGGTCGCGGTTCTGGCCACAGCCTGTGGGGGAGCGGCGCAGACGCCGGTGAACCCGGCCCCGGTGAGTGACGCGGCCTGGCCGCAGCCCGCGGACGTCGGCGGCCCCGACGCCAGCGCCGGCGGCGACGCGGACACCAGCTGCGACCCGCTGAAGAGCCTCGCGCCGTCGGGGATGAACCCCAACACGGGCACGATGGCGAAGATCCTGGCCCGCGGGAAGCTGATCGCCGGCGTGGACCAGACCACGTACCTGTTCGGCTTCCGGAACACCAAGACGGGCAACCTCGAGGGCTTCGACATCGACATGGTCAACCAGATCGCGGCCGCGATCTTCGGTGAGGCCGAGGGACACGTGCAGTTCCGCGCGATCCCGTCGTCGCAGCGCGAGCAGGTGCTCAAGGACCACCAGGTGGACGTGGTGGTCCGGACCTACAGCATCACCTGTGAGCGCAAGAAGTCCGTGCAGTTCTCGTCGGTGTACTACGTGGCGGGGCAGAAGATCCTGGTGCCGAAGACGTCGACGGCCACCTCGCTGGCCGACCTCGCGGGCAAGCGGGTGTGCGCGGCCAAGCAGTCGACGTCGCTGGCGAAGATCGCGACCGACCCGGCCAAGCCGGTGGCCGTGTCGGTGGACAACTGGTCGGATTGCCTGGTGATGCTCCAGCAGGGCCAGGTCGACGCGGTCTCGACGGACGACACCATCCTCGCCGGCATGGCCGCCCAGGACCCGACCGTGAAGGTCGTCGGCGACCCGATGACGCAGGAGAACTACGGCATCGGCATCCCCAAGGACCAGGACGACATGGTGCGGTTCGTCAACGCCGTGCTCGACCAGGTCCGCGGGGGCTCCTGGCAGACGAGCTACCAGCGCTGGGTCGGCGACCGCCTCGGCCCGGCCCAGCCGCCGACGCCGCAGTACCAGTAATGGCGGTGTGACGGCCCCGCGCGGCACACCAGACTAGGATCATTGACGGACTTTGCCGCGGGGGATCTCGGGAGGTAGTTGTGTCGGAGGAGCCGCGCCGTCCTCGGCACGCAGCGCCGGACGAGAACGGAGGCGCCGAGCCATCGTCGTCCTCCCCCTCGTCTCCGCAGCCGCCATCGACGCCGCCGACACCACCGTCGCCGCCGTCCTGGACGCCGCCGCCCCCGGTCCACTGGGCGACGCCCGAGCCGTCCTCATCAGGCCGCCTGACGCCACCCGAACCGGACCCGTCCTTCCCCGACTCGCCGACGTTGTTCCACGGCGTGGTCCAGCGGCCGGCCGGTGGGGCACCGCAGCCGCCGGGGCAGGGGCCGCAGGGTGCTTCCGGGCAGGGCGGTTCTGGTCAGGCTGGTGCGGGTCAGCAGGGCGGTCAGGGCCAAGGCGGTTCCGGGCAGGCCGGTGTGGGTCAGGGCGGCCAGGCTGGTTCAGGTAGCCAAGGCAGTGCGGGGCAGGGCGGTCCTGGCCACGGCCAGCCGCCGCATGGTGGCCCGGGTCAGGGACAGCCGTCGCAGGGTGGCCCGGGTCAGGGACAGCCGTCGCAGGGCGGTCAGGGCTACTCGCCGCAACAGCCGGGCCAGCCGCAGAGTGGGCAAGGCCAGCCGCAGGGCGGGCCGGGCCAGCCGCAGCAGGGCGGGGCCGGACAGTGGCAGCAGGGACAGGCGCCTTGGACGCGGTCTCAGCAGCAGGTGCCGCCGTACGCGCAGCAGCCGCCTTCTCAGAGCCAGCCGTACCCGCCGCATCCGCAGTCGCCGCCGTCCCAGTCGCAGGGGTATCCGCAGCAGAGCCGGACCGGTCAGCAGCGGCACCCGAACCAGGGCGCACCCGGTCAGGGCGCACCCGGTCAGGGCGCACCCGGTCAAGGCGCATCCGGTCAGGGCGCACCCGGCCAGGGTGGTCCGAACCCGGGCCAGCCCGGTCACCCGAATCAGGGGCCCGCCGTGGGCCAGTCACCCGGCACCAACCGTGGTCAGGCTCCGAGCCAGGGCGCAGGACAGTCGCAGGGTGCCGGGCAGTCGGCGGCTTCCGGCCAGCCGGGGACCCCGAGCCAGCCAGGGACCCAGAGCCAGCCGTCGGCGGCTGAGCCGGGGAAGTCCGGGACCGCGGGGCAGGGCGCGTCGCCCAGCCGGCCGTTGGCGGGAAGCCAGCCGAGCCAGTCGAACCAGCCCGGCCAGTCCCAGCCCGGTCAGAACCAGCCCGGTCAGTCCGGTCAGAACCAGCCCGGCCAACCGAGCCAGCAGAACCAGGGCCAGCCAGGCCAGCAGAACCAGGGCCAGCCAAGCCAGCCAGGTCAGCAAAACCGGCCCAACCAGCAGCGAGGCCAAACCGTCGCCGGGGCGGAGGATCCCACCCGGCCGCCGGGGGATCTGGCGCCGGTGATCCTGCCGCAGTCGCAGCAGCCGGTCGCGCCCGTGGATCCGTCGGCGCCCATGCCGACCAGCGTGCTCGCCAGCCCGGCGCCCGCGACGCAGAGCATCATGCCGCCCGCGCCGCGCGTCGCGCCCGGGACCGGGGAGCCGTTGCCGAATCCCGGCACCGACAGCGTTCTGCCGCAGCAGGACAGCGAGGGGCACGGCACCGGGTCACGCAGCGTCGGGACGGGGTCGGGCACAGGGACCGGCAGCGGCAGTGGCACCGGGTCGTTCCCCGGCACGTCGCGGCGCACGGGCACCCGCGGGTCCCGCCGGTCGCGGCGCGGGCGGCTCGGCGCGGGGCTCATCGACGTCCCGCCCGTGCCCTATCGCGACCCGTCGACGGCGGTGCTCTCGAACCCCGTCGTCTCCGAGGAGAAGCGGTACTGCAGCAACTGCAGCGCGAAAGTCGGCCGGGCCAAGGGCGACAAGCCCGCCTCGCCCGAGGGCACCTGCGAGAAGTGCGGCACCGCGTTCTCCTTCCTGCCGAAGCTGCAGCCCAACGAGCTGGTCGGCGGCCAGTACGAGGTGCTCGGCGCGCTCGCGTACGGCGGCCTCGGCTGGATTTACCTGGCGCAGGACCACAACGTCAGCGACCGCTGGGTCGTCCTCAAGGGCCTGATCGACACGGGCGACGCGACCGCGATGGCCGCCGCCGCCAACGAGATGCGGTTCCTCGCCGAGGTCGAGCACCCGAACATCGTCAAGATCCACAACTTCGTGCAGCACCCGGACGCGCAGACCGGCACCTCCGTCGGCTACATCGTGATGGAGTACGTCGGCGGCCAGTCGCTGCGTCAGCTCGCCCTGCAGCACCACCGCGAGAGCAAGCGGCCGGAGCCGTTGCCGATCGGCCAGGTCATCGCGTACGGCCTGGAGATCCTGCCCGCGCTCGGCTACCTGCACGGCCAGAGCCTGCTCTACTGCGACCTCAAGCCCGACAACGTGATCCAGACCCACGAGCAGCTCAAGCTGATCGACCTCGGCGCCGTCCGCCGGGTCGACGACTACGAGAGCCCGCTCTTCTTCACCACCGGCTACAGCGCGCCGGAGCTGGCGAAGCAGGGCGCGTCGATCTCCTCGGACCTCTACACCGTCGGCCGCACGCTCGCGGTGCTGAGCTTCGAATTCTCCGGCTACACCACGAAGTACAAGTCCTCGATCCCCGGACCCGACGTGGTGCCGCTGTTCGCGCTGTTCGGCTCGTACTACCGGTTCCTCAAGCGCGCGACGCACGCGGACCCGGACCGCCGGTTCATCGCGGCCGAGGACATGGCCGACCAGCTGACCGGCGTGCTGCGCGAGATCATGGCGCTCGGCACGAACAAGCCGCGGCCGGCGGCGTCGACGGTCTTCGGGCCGGAGAGCCGGACGTTCGGCGTGCACCTGGTGGTGCCGGAGACGGGCGCGAGCGTGCCGCTGCCGGACCCCGCCGAGGTGGTGGCCGGCCTGCCGATTCCGCAGATCGACACCGACGACCCCGCCGCGGGTGTGCTCGCCACGACCACGAACCTCGACCCGCGCGAGGCCATCGAGGCGCTCGCGACCGCGCCGCGCGAGTCCATCGAGGTGCGGCTGCGGATCGTGCGCGCGCGGATCGAGCTGGGCGAGTTCGTGGAGGCGCAGCGGCAGCTGCAGGCCGCGCAGTACCTGGCCATCCGCCACGGCTTCCCGCACGACTGGCGCATCGACTGGTACCGCGGCCTGATCGAGCTGGCCGGCGGACGGCCGCGCGTCGCGCACGTGGCGTTCGACTCCGTCTACGACGACCTGCCCGGCGAGATCGCGCCGAAGCTGGCGCTCGCCGTCAGCGCGGAAGGCGTGGGCGACTACTTCGGCGCCGCGCGGTTCTACGAGCTGGTGTGGCGGACCGACCGGACGTACGTGAGCGCCGCCTTCGGCCTCGCCCGCGTCTACCTGGCGCAGGGCGCGCGGGCGAGCGCCGTGGAGGTGCTGGAAGCCGTGCCGTCGACGTCCACGCACTACGTCGACGCGCAGGTCGCCGCCATCAAGATCAAGTCCCGCGCCCAGGGCAACGGCACCGAGCAGGGCCGGGTGTCCGAGAGCGACCTGGTCGACGCGTCGGGCCGGCTGGAGCGGCTGAACCTCGACGCGGAACGGCGCACGCGCCTGAGCGCGGAGGTGCTCGAAGCCGCGTACGAGTGGCTTCGCGCGCCGGGCCAGCCGACGCCGTCGGGATCGTCGAAGGTGCTGGGCTACGAGCTGGAGGAGCGTGACGTGCGCTTCGGCCTGGAGCGCTGCTACCGCTCGCTCGCGCGCCTGGCCGGGACGACGGCGGACCGCGTCGAGCTGGTGGACCGCGCGAACGCGATCCGCCCGCGCACCCTCACCTGACCGGACAAGCTCGTGAGTGTTTATGACGGTTCTAACCGTCATAAACACTCACGAGCTGTTCAGGGGTTGATCTCCCAGTCCTGGCCTTCGCGGACGCGCTTGGCCTTTTCCTGCGCGTCGGCCAGCTTCTTCAGCGCCGCGGGGTCGCCGTGGGTGGTGAAGTGCTCGAAGCCCACGGCGACGAACAGGGCGCGTGCCGAGACGGCGACGGGCCCGTCCGGGGCGTCGAGGTGGCCGTCCGCGCTCGCGTAGATCTTCCGGCCCGCCGTGCCGTCCAGCCGGGCCTCGATGTACAGCGTCGAGCCGACCGGGACCGGACGGCGGAAGTCCGTCTCCAGCTTGCCGGTGACGGCCGGTCGCCGGAGCAGGTTGCCCACTGTGGAGCCGAGCGCCTCGTCGAACGCACAGGCCAGCAGCCCGCCGTGGGCGAGCCCTGGCGCGCCCTGGTGGGCGGCTGTGACGGTGAACTCCGAGTACACCGTCTGCTCCTCGCCGACCCGGGACCGCAGGCGGAGGCCCCCGTCGACCTCGTCGCCGCAGCCGAAACACTCGTCGAAGTGGATGCCGAGCTCGGTGCCGGGCGCGGGCGCCTTCGGGTGGGCGGCGGGCGGCTCGACGTCCACCGGCGGCCACGGTCCTGAAACACGACTCATGCGCCTGACGTTAACCCGCGGTGAGCATTCCCGGACACGCGGCCTGACCTGCGATGCCGCTTTTCCGCACCCCACAGTAGTCGGAAAATTCCGGACGGTAGAAAGTTCGCGGCTCACTCTGCCGATTAATCCCACTCACGCAAGACTGGGCGGATGAGCTCCACCGGAACGAGTGGGACGTGTACGAGGAGGTCGTCGCGGGCATGAGTGAGGAAACGGCGGAGAAACCACCGGTCGACGAGAGAACTGTCCGGCGCGCGGTGCTCGCGTCCGCGATGGGTAACGCGACCGAGTGGTACGACTACGGCGTCTTCACCTCCGGGGCCATCGCGACCGCGATCGGCACCGTGTTCTTCCCCGGCGAGGGCAACGCGGTGCTGAAATCGCTCGCGCTGGTCGCGGTCGGGTTCATCGTGCGGCCGTTCGGCGGGGCCTTCTTCGGCCCGCTGGGGGACAAGCTGGGCCGGCAGAAGGTACTGGCGATCACGATCCTGCTGATGTCGGGCTGCACCTTCCTGGTCGGCTGCCTGCCGACGTACGCGGGCGGGTACAGCATCGGCATCGGCGCGCCGATCGCCATCCTGTTGCTGAGGCTGATCCAGGGCTTCTCCACCGGCGGTGAGTACGGCGGCGCGGCCACCTTCATCGCCGAGTACGCGCCGACCAAGCGCCGGGGCTTCTTCGGCAGCTTCCTGGAGCTGGGCACGCTGGCCGGCTACGTGCTGGGCAACGTCGTGGTGCTCGCGGTGACGCTGTCGCTGTCCTCGGACCAGGTCGAGTCCTGGGGCTGGCGGATCCCGTTCTTCATCGCGCTGCCGCTGGGCATGGTCGGGCTCTACCTGCGGTCGAAGCTGGAGGACACGCCGGAGTTCCGTCGTCTGGAGGCGTCCGGGAACAAGCCGGCGAAGGCACCGTTGAAGGAGATCTTCACCCGCAACTGGCGGATGGTGATGAACCTGATCGGCATCGTGCTGCTGCTGAACATCGCGGACTACATGCTGCTGACCACGATGCCGACGTACTTCACGAACACGTTGAAGATCAACGACAACACCTCGACGTTGATCATCATCGGCGTGGAGATCGTGCAGATGGCGATCATCCTGCCGCTGGGCGCGCTGTCCGACCGGATCGGGCGAAAACCGTTGCTGCTCACGGCTGCCATCGGGTTCATCGTGCTGAGCTGGCCGTCGATCAAGCTGATGCAGTCGGGCAGCATCCTGTGGCTGATCATCGGCTTCCTGATCGTCGCGATCCTGCTGGTGCTGATGCTCGCGGTGATCGGCTCGACGTTCCCGGCGATGTTCCCGACGCGGGTGCGTTACGGCTCGTTCGCGATCGGCTACAACATCTCGACGTCGCTGTTCGGCGGCACCTGCGGTGTGGTCGTGACGGCCCTGATCCAGAGCACGGGCAACAAGGATTGGCCGGCGTACTACCTGATAGCCGCCGCGCTGATCGCGATCATCCCGATCATCAAGATCCCGGAGACCTCACAGGTCCCGATCGAGGACATCGACACCGCGGACACCGGCGGCAAGCTGACCGGCGCCGCCCGCTGAGTCCGTCCTTTCACAGTACGGAAATGCCCCCGTCCACAGTGGACGGGGGCATTTCCGTGAGTGCTCTTGTGCTGGCGTCGCTGTGGGTCAGCGGGCCTCGGCGACCTCGGCCCGAGGAGTGAAGCGCTTACGGGACCAAGCTGCCAGGCCGCCAGCGATCACAAGGGCGACTACGGTTTCGAGCATCAGTGCGGCGAACACCATTGGTGCTTCCTCCTCAGGTTCTAGGGCCGGCAACGAGCGCCGGCTGAGCTAGGGGCTTCGGGAGTCTGACTGACTCCTCACCCGGTACATCGCCACGAACCGCCCGGATATTTCGGGGGTAAGCCACTCGATTCGGGTGACGTCCGACACGTTGTTTCCGGCAGGTAACGCGACGCGCGAAGCGAGGGTTTCGCCAGGTCAGCGGCTGATCGCGGTGGGGGCCGTGACGGTACCCACGCTCGTGCCCGGCTTGCGGGAGGCGGACGGCGGCGGCGGAGTGCCGGGGGTCGGCTTCGAGCGCGGCGGGTTGCCCAGGGTGGTGGTCGGCTCGGGCCGGTCCTGACCGGGGGCGGCTTGGCTCTGGGGCGGCGAAGCCGGGGCGATCGAGGGGTCGGCCGGAAGCTGGACACCCGGCGCCGGGGAGGACGACGGGGCGGGGGCGACGGTGGACAGCCCCGGCCGGGCGGGCTCCACCGGTGCCGGTCCGGCGCGGTGGCCGACCGCGAGACCGGCCACCACGAGGACCGCCGCCGTCGCCGCGGAGCTGCCCGCGACGGCCCAGCGCTTGCGCCGTCGCCGGACGCGGCCGCCGTGGGCGATCACGTCCGTGGCGTCCAGCTGCATCGGCGGGCCATCCGTGACCTGCGAAAACATGACACGAACGTCGTCGTCGGGATCCATCTCGTCACCTCCCTTCCGCGCGGTCGAGCGCCGAGGCGCTGAAATGCGGGCCGAGCCGTTGCCGCAGGGTCTTCAGGCCTCGCGACGCCTGGCTCTTCACCGTGCCGGTGCTGCAGCGGAGTGCCTCCGCCGTCTCGTCGACGGAAAGATCCTCGAAGTACCGCAGCACCAGCACGGCGCGTTGCCTTGGCGCCAGCACGGCGAGGGCCTGCCGTACCAGCATGTCGTGTTCGGTCTCGGCGTCGGCCGCCGGGACTTCGGGTGGTTCGTCGGTGAGGCGCTCCCGCTTCCACCGGCTCCGCCGGTTCTCGGCGAGGAAGGTGCGCAGCACGACCTTGCGGGCGTAGGCGTCCAGCGCGTCGTGCCGGGACAGCCGTGGCCACGCGAGGTAGAGCTTGAGCATCGCGGCCTGTGTGATGTCCTCGGCCCGGTGCCAGTCCCCGCAGAGCAGGTAGGCGGTGGCCCGCAGGCTGTGCGCGCGCTCGCCGAAGTACCGGGCGAACTCGCCGTCCCACGGCGAGCCCGGCCCGGACGTCGGACGGGAGCGGGAATTCACCTGCCCGTTGCTAATCCGACCGAAAGCAGGCGGATACGGGCCGCAGCCGACCTGCTCAGAGAAACCTGTTCCGCCGTGACTGCCGTCGGATTAGTAACGAATGACACTGTTAGCCCCAGATCGCCGGGAGGTGCAGGTCGCCGGTCGGGCCGGCCGGGATGGCGGTGGGCACGCGCGCGGCCCGCGGCTTTCCGGGCGTGGCAACGGCCGGCTTCTGGCGCGGCGCGGCCTCCGGCTTCTGCATGTCCGTCGGTGCCTCCGGGGCGGGCTTGCTGGAGGCCGACGGCGCGGGCGCCGTGGTGACCTGCTGCGGGGCGGTCGGCGACGGCGCGGCGGACGCGACGCCGCCGGCGATCGCACCCCCGGCGAGCAGCAGGGCACCCAGGCTCAGAGCGAAACGAATACGCAAGACATCTCCTCGGTCACGGGCGCCGCGTCCGTTCGGCGGCGCCTCTCTGCGTTAGTCATGCGGTCGCCCGGCCACGGGGTTGCATCGAGTTTCCCGCCGGTCTCCGGACCGGAACGCGAACGGCCGGGAAGCACGTGGCTTCCCGGCCGCCCGGTCTCCCGCATGACGTTCAGCCGGCGAGGGCCGAGAGCTTGCTCCACGACGCCCAGTCGTACGTCCAGTCGTTGTAGTCGCCGTCCTTCGAGGACAGCTGCTGGGTGCTGCCGGTGATCTCCACCGGGTCACCCGGCAGGACGCTGTCGTAGTAGATCTTCGCGTTGGCCGGCGACAGGTTCAGGCAGCCGTGCGAGACGTTCCGCTTGCCCTGCTGCGAGATCGTGCCGGCCAGGCCGTGGATGAACTCGCCGTTGTTGGAGATGCGCACGGCCCACGGCACGTTGACGTCCGAGTAGTGGTACTTCGGGTTGTTCATCGAGTACGTCGCGTGCTTCGACATGACCACGTGCGTGCCGCTGTGCGTGACGCGGCCCGGGTCGGAGTCGAGGCCGTAGCTGACCGGGAAGTCCTCGACCTGCTGGCCGTCGCGGATCACCTGCATGCGGTGCTCCTGGGTGTTGCCCTTGACGATCTGCGAGCGCCCGATGGTGAAGCTGGACGAGAGGTCCTGGCGGCCGTAGGTGCCGCCGCCCATGTCGACGCCGTAGATCTTGGCGTTGACCTTCACCGTGGTGTTCGGCTGGAAGTACTCCTTCGGCCGCCAGTGCACGGAGGTGTCGCCGTCCAGCCAGGCCCAGGAGCCCTCGGTCTTCGGCGTGGTCTCTACCGACAGCGCCTTCTCCACCGACGCCTTGTCGGTGACCTTGCTCGGGAACGTGAGCGCGATCGGCATCGCGATGCCGTACGTCTGCCCGTCACCGACGTTCAGGCTGCCCGCCATCTGCCGCCGCGGCTTGACGGTGGTGAAGGAACCGCTGATCTGGACCGGCTTGCCGTCACTGCCGGCCGCCTGGCCGGCCCACGTGTAAGTCTTGTCGTAGCCGAGTTCTTCGGTGACGCTCCAGCTCTTCTTGTCCGCCGCGGTCTGGCCCTGCACCTGCTTGCCGTCGGGGTTCGTCAGCGTGACCGACGAGATCGTGCCGTCCGCGACGGTCGCCGTGATCGGGCTGCCCGGCGCCACGTCCTTGGCGCCGGCCGCGGGAGAGGTCGTGACGGCGGCCGGTTTCGCCGCCGGCGGCGGTGCCTGGGTGGGCCCACCGCCCGACGTCCCGCTCGCGCTCACCGTCGGTTCGCTGCTGCACGCCCCGAGCGTCAGCGCCGCCACCAACCCCAGCACCGCGACGCCGGCCCGGCGCCGCGTGAAGTTTCCGAAAGTCACACTCGTCCCCATTCGCCCCTTGTAGCCCCACTAACCCAGACGTGCCGCAAGGTCCGAACGTTGACCGAAAGTGTGGTGACTAGGGTCACACTTGTTCCCTCGAAGTTGACACTGGGAGCGCGACCGACTCCGTGCCGTGATCAGGATTCGCGGCGCCGGCCCGCTGAGCCCAGCTTAGTCGGGGGCACCGACAGCGCTGCGTAGGCAGCGATACGACGTTCCGGTGACGTGCGAGTCTGTGAACTGATCGCGTCGATCACGGGGTTCAGATTTGGCCAGATCCCGGTACTCTGCTCCCAGGCCGTCGTTTTGCGTGTTCGTGGCTTCACACTCGCGGAACTTCTGACGCGAGCCGTGGGGCCCAACAGCTCTCAGCTCGACTCGTTGGAACCGCCCGGGACGGCCTGGGGTGTCGTTTCGGCGGCATTCGAAGCGGATCTGTTACGAGGAGTACAGCGGTGGCGCAAGGCACTGTGAAGTGGTTCAACGCGGAGAAGGGCTTCGGCTTCATCGCGCAGGATGGCGGCGAAGGCGACGTGTTCGTCCACTACTCGGAGATCGAGGGGCGTGGTTTCCGCACTCTCGAAGAGAACCAGCGAGTGGAGTTCGAGGTCGGCCAGGGACAGAAGGGCCCGCAGGCCCAGAAGGTCCGCGCGATCTGAGTCAGGCCCGCGCGTTTTCTCAGGCCTGAATGAAGGGCCTCGGCGATGGGAATCGCCGGGGCCCTTTCTCGTGCCTGGGCTGGGTTTGGGGCTGGGGTCAGGCTGGATTTGGGGCTGGATCCGGGTTCGGGCTGAGGTGGGGTTGGATCTGGGTGGGGCCAGGCCAGGCCGGGCCGGACTGGGCTGTGTTTGGGGGCGGGCCCGGATTTGGGGCTGGATCTGGGTTCGGGCTGGGCTGGGCTCGCTTTGGGCCAGGCCAGACCAAGTCGGGCCAGGCCGGGCCCCGGGCCGGACTGGGGCTGGATTTGGGGCTGGGTCTGGGTTGCTGGCCGGTGGTCAAGCCGGTCGCCGGTCGCTGGGCGGCGTGGCTGGTGACCGGGTGTCTGGTGTTCGACCGGGCGGCGTGGCTGATGGCCGGGTGTTCGGGCGGCCGTCGCTCGGCGGCTCGGGCCGGTGGGGTATTGCTGTGGCCGCAGTAACTGTTGTGGTTCCTGGTTTCCCGGTGGGTGACATTCCCGGTGAGTGACAACTGTGACGACCTCGCGCACCGGACCGGTGGCCGAATTGGTCCGCGGTTGCCCTCTACGCAATGCGTGCGGCTCGCGAGAACGGGTGAGTTGCCGACAAGCTCGAGCCCCGTGCGGGAGCGTGCGGTGGTTCGGTTCCGCCGTTCGGGCGCATCGCGTGTTGCGACTGGCGCAACATTTCCCTTGCGGGCAAAGGACTTGCGGACAAGGGGTCGGCGGGCAAAGAGAAAGCCCCCGGCGGACTGCTTCGCCGGGGGCTCGGAATGGTCGCGGGGCGCTGGGGTCAGCGGTGGCCGGCGAGGGGCTCGTCGAAGGATTCGGACGGGAACTGGAACTCGTCGGTCATCGCGTCGGAGTGGCGGCGGTCCTGCGCGGACGCGGCCTGGCCCTCCCAGGAGAGGCGCTCGAGGATCCACTCCTGCGCCAGCGCCTGCGGGGAGATGTCCCGCTCGTTCGCGATGTCCTTGAGCTGCTGGCTCGCGATGAGGTTCATGCGCAGCTGGTAGACCTGCGCCTCACCGAAGCGCTTGCCGGTCCCGGTGCTGCCGGGGTCGGCGTCGGCGTCAGGGGCCAGTGCGGCGAGGTAGCTGGTGAGCTCCTTGTCCTCGACGACTTCGTCGTCAGCCGCCTTGACGGCATTGCGGTGCCGCCCGGGGGAGACGGCCTTCAGGTTCGTACGGCTGCCGAGGCGGCCGAGGGAGGGAAGAGGCACTCCGACACGATAACGGTTGGGTCTCGGCAAACAAACCACTGTGAGCCACGACACAAGCATTTCCTCGCTCGTTAGGCCTATTCGATCACCTGAACAGCCCAGAAGGTAAACGCCATTACGTGACGGGGGGTTGACTTGCTGTGCCGTCAGTAGATCACCAGGTAGCCGGCGAAAAGTCGCAGAAATGGAGAGACCCCCGCGCCAGGGGGAGGAACGCGGGGGTCGGAGGGGATCTCCACAGGCGCTGACCGGGGGTGTGTCAGCACCATCGATTGTTGCACGAGTTCCGGGGTTCGGCGAGTGGAAGAGGGAGAAAACCGTTGCCTGGTTCACATTCACGATCTCGTGAAACTGTTCGGTGATTGCGCTGAGTTGTGCGGAGAGTGGCGCCAGGTTCACTCTCCGGGGGGCTGTGTGTTCCGCCCGGCGCTGGTTAGCCTCGCGGCCAGTTGTTGTGAACCGGGCGGAGGAGCCATGAGCGGGTCTGTGGAAGTTCGACAGTTCCTCCTTCGGTACGAAGGTGCCGATGGGGGTAGCACGACACTGCCCGGCGGAGTGCCGGCGCAGCGCGGGGCGTCCGACAGTCAGCGTGTGTCCAACGATCAAGTGCGCCGGGCTCGGCTCGCGGTCGCCAACGGGGCGCTCGGGGTCGAGGACTGTGCGCAGCTGCTGGACATGCTCGGCCTGTCCCTCGACGACGACGGCCAGGCCCCGGTCCAGCGCTGACCCGGCCCTGGCTCGGCGCCGGCGCCGGATCGGTGGCGGGCCGGTGGCTCGGACACTCCTGGACGTCCTCGGGTGCGCCGCGCGATCGGTGTCGGGCGGCCGGGCGTCCCGGCGCGGTATTCTCGGCTGCGGTGCCTGGTCGACGCGTCTGCCTGGTGTCGTCGCAGGTCCCAGCCCTGCTGAGCGTTAAGGAACCCCCCGGTGCGCGGCCGACTCCGGGTGTCCTATGCTTGTAATCGCTCCCGGGGGAACCTGAGAGCGCGGTCGGTCGGTCAGCCGAAACCGACCGGGCTCCCATCGTTCAGTGGCCTAGGACTCCGCCCTTTCAAGGCGGCAACGCGGGTTCGAATCCCGTTGGGAGTACGCTTCACCAGCAAGACAAGCAGTACGCAAGGCCCTGTGGCGCAGTTGGTTAGCGCGTCGCCCTGTCACGGCGAAGGTCGCGGGTTCGAGTCCCGTCAGGGTCGCAAGATCGTTCGGCTCTTGGCCGGCGTTCCCGGCCAGGTAGCTCAGTTGGTACGAGCGTCCGCCTGAAAAGCGGAAGGTCGCCGGTTCGACCCCGGCCCTGGCCACTTTCAGCAGAGAACCGCCCCCGACCGAGTCGGGGCGGTTTTTTCGTGCCCTGACTCGCCAAGCGATGGTGGCGCCCGCAGTGCCAGCATTGAGGCCATGGAAACCGTTGCCGTTCCGCGGCCCGTTGTCAGCGCGCTGAGGCAAGCCAGCGTCACCGGGACCGCCACCGAGCTGATCGACCGGTTCCGCACCACCGGCCGGGACGGGGTCGCGCGGCCGCCGGATGCGTTCGGGGAGGTCTTGGCCTGGTTGTGGCAGGACGACGCCAACGCCGCCGTGATCCACATCGCCGAGCTGATGAAGCAGCTGCGCGAACGCCACCCGCTCGCGCACACCGTGGCGCCGCCGGTCGGGTTCGGTGAGCTGCTCGACGGCGTGCGCGATTGCCTGCCTGTCGGCTTTGAGCAGGCTGACCTGCTGATCTCCTACACCCGTACCGCGCTCGGCGACTTCTACGGTGGCCAACCCGGCTGACTCACTTCACGTACGTGGTCCACGTCAGGGCGGACCAGGTCGACGCGTCGACCGGCTTCAGGGGGCCGCGCGGCATTGCCGGCTTCGTCGGGCGCACGGCCTTCACCGGGTTGATCGGCATCGGCTCGTGGGGCGGCTTCGAGGGTGCGCTGTGCGAAGCCTCGGTCCAAGCGACGACCGCGCCGACGTGGTCGCGGAAGGTGCCCGCGCGGTACCAGCCCTTGTGCACCGAACCCGGGCTCACGACGCTGCCCGAGTGCAGCCAGGCCGTGACCCGGCCGCCGAGGTCGCGCAGGGCGTCTTCGTCGAGCCAGGCGCAGATCTGGCCGCGGCGGTCGTAAATCGGTTCCATCTTCGGATGTTAGGGCGATCCGCGGGGAAGCTGGGAAAAAAGTTCGTAAAGTCCGGATGGGCGCCGGCCGGCGGACCGTCCACAGGGGACGAACAAAGACCTTGACCTCCAGCGGGCTGGAGGTCACACACTGGACCCATGACAACGGGACTGGCCAAGGTACGGAACAGCGGTGGCTGGGGCGTCGAAACGGTGGACGTCGACGCCTACCTCGCGCGGATCGGGCAGCCGCGGCGGGAGCCGTCGGCGGCGGCGCTCATCGCGCTGACCAGGGCACACGTCGAGACGTTCCCGTTCGAGAACGTCGACGTGGTGCTCGAACAGCACCAGGGGATCGGGCTGGACGTCGTCGCCGGGAAGCTCGTCGGACGGCCGCGCGGCGGCTACTGCTACGAGCAGGCCGGGCTGTTCGCCGCCGTCGCCGAGCGGCTGGGCTACGAGGTCCAGCGCACGGTCGCGCGCGTGCAGCCGCGCAAGGACGGCCCGTACACCCACATGGCGCTGCTGGTCACGGTCGAGGGCACGCGGCACCTCGTCGACGTCGGCTTCGGGGCCGGGATACTGGTGCCGATGCCGCTGGTGGACGGCGCCGTCGTCGACCAGGCCGGGTGGCCGCACCGGCTGGTCGAGAAGGACGGCTGGTGGGTGCTGCAGAAGCAGGACGGCGACGGCTGGGACGACCTGCACGAGCTGGACGACCGGGTCCGCAGCCGCCCGGTCGACTACGAGGTCTACCACCACTACACCTCGACGCACCCGCGCTCGCCGTTCACCGGGCGGCTGGTGGTGATGCGGCTGGCCGAGGGCCGGTTCCGCCGGCTGATCGGCCGCGAGCTGACCGAAACCCGCCCCGACGGCACCGCCGAGACCCGGACCGTCGCGCCGGACCAGCTCGGCGAAGTCCTCGAAGGGCTCGACATCGTGCTCACCGCGGAGGAGCTGGAAGCGCTGTTGCGCGTCTACTGAAACAGCTCGGCAGCCGAGGCCGGCCGGCCCAGGTGGTAACCCTGGGCCTGGTCGCAGTCCAGCTCACGCAGCAGCGCCAGCTCTTCGGCGGTCTCGACGCCCTCGGCGACCACGGTCAGGTCCACCGCGTGCGCCATCGCGATGATGCTCGTGACGATCGCCGCCGCGTCGCGGGATTCGGCGATGCCGGTGATGAACGAGCGGTCGATCTTGAGCGTGTCCAGCGTCAGCCGGCGCAGCTGCGCCAGCGACGAGTAGCCGGTGCCGAAGTCGTCGATCGCCAGCAGGACGCCGAGTGCGCGCAGCGACGCGAGCACCTCGGCGGCCGCGGCCTCGTCACGCATCAGCGCGCTTTCGGTGATCTCCAGGCACAACGAGCCCGGCGGCAGACCCGTGGTGGCGAGCACGTCGCGGACCGCGGGCACCAGGCCGGGGTCGTCGAGCTGGCGGACGGACAGGTTGACCTTCAGGTTCAGGTCGAGCCCGCGCTCGGCGCGCAGCCGGGCCAGCTCACGCGTGGTGCACCGCAGCACGAACTTGCCGATCACGTTGATCAGCTCGCTCTCCTCGGCGAGCGGGATGAACTCCACCGGTGAGATCTCGCCGTGTTTCGGGTGCGTCCAGCGCAGCAGCGCCTCGACCGCCACCATCTCGCCCGTGCGCAGGTCCACCACCGGCTGGTACGCGGGCCACAGCTGTCCATTGTGGACGGCGTCGCGCAGGTCCTGCTCCAGCCGCAGCCGCCGTTGCATGCGCTCGCGCAGCGCGACGTCGAACAGCTCGAACCGGCCGCCGCCGAGCGCTTTCGCCTGGTACATCGCGACATCCGCGTCACGCAGCAGGTCTTCCGCGCTGCGCTGGTCGTCCGGGCCGACCAGCACGACGCCGATGCTCGCGTCGAGGTGCAGCTGGCGGCCGTGCACGACGATCGGCTCGGCCAGCACCGCGCGCACGTGCCCGGCCAGCGCCCGCACCTCGCCGTCTTCCGTCGCCGCCTGCGTGACGACCACGAACTCGTCGCCGCCGAGGCGGCCCACCACGTCGTCGGCGCCCGCGGCGCGCCGCAGCCGCTCGCCGATGATGCGCAGCACCTGGTCGCCGACGGAGTGGCCGAGGGAGTCGTTGATGACCTTGAACTTGTCGAGGTCGAGGAACAGCACCGTGGACGCCTGGCAGTGGCTGCGCCGGTCCAGCCGGTCGAGCACCAGCGTCCGGTTCGCCAGGCGGGTCAACGGGTCGTGCGTCGCGTCGTGCGCGAGGCGCGCGCTGATCGCGCGGCGCTCGGTGATGTCGGTGAACGAGACGACCGCCGTCGCGCCCGTCGCGTCCACCGGGTCGAGCAGGCGGGAGGTCACCGAGATCCAGACGTCGCGGCCGTCGGGCCGGCGCCAGCGCGCGACGCGGCCGTTCTGCGTGGCGCCGGTGCGCCGGGTGCGCACGGACGGCAGGTCCTCGTCCGGGATCTGCGCGCCCGCCTCGTCGAAGAGGATGAGCATGGTGCTCGGGACACCGATCATGTCCGCCGGGGTCAGGCCGAGGATGCGGCTGGCCGCCGGGTTGGCCGACTCGAGCCGCCCGGTCGGGCCCATGACCATCACGCCCTCGTCGAGCGCCCCGACGACCGTGCGGTAGCGCTCCTCGGCGCGGCGGCGGGCCGTCTCGTCGGCGCAGACGAGAACGTAGCCGTCATTCATCTCAGCTGCGGAAACGCGGACCGAGAGGACCGTGCCGACGCGGTTTCGGTGCGCCTGCTCGACCACGCCGCCCGCGCTCAGCACGGCTTCGGGGTCGAGCTCGGCGCCTACCAGCTCGGCGGCGGGCCGCCCGGTGGCCTCGGCCGCGGACCAGCCGTACACGGACTCGGCGGCCGGGTTCCAGCTGGTCACGACCCCCGAGCCGGTGGTGGCGATGATGGCGTCGCTGACGTGGGTCACCAGCGCGGCCTGCGTGCGCAGCGCGTCGGCCGCGGCCCGGCGGCCCGTCACGTCGCGGACCACGACCTGGAACGACGGCGTGCGCTCGTCGCTGGTCCGCACGGTGACCGTCTCCACGGCGAGCTTGCTGCCGTCGACGCGCTTGAGCACGGCCTCGACCGGCCCGGTCCCGGCGCCCGGCTCGGTGAGCGCCAGTGCCCCGCCGAGCAGCCGCTCGGCCGAGCCGTCGGCGAGGAAGTCGGTGAACGGGCGCCCGACGACCTCCGCCGCCGAACCCGCGCCGAGCAGGTCGAGCGCCGCGCGGTTCAGGTAGTTGACGAACCCGCCCTCGTGCACGCAGATCGCGTCCGGGCTCAGCTCCACGAGCACGCGGTACCGGTCGGCCAGTTCGGCCAGCTCCGACTTGCCCGGCGGCTCGTCCGGCACCGCGTAGGCGACGCCCAGCAGGCCGGTGGTGCGGGAGTGCTCGCCGACGGTGCGCGCCCGCAGCCGGATCCGGCGCGGCTGCCCGACGGCGGTCTCCAGCGATTGCTCCAGCTCGAAGTCCCGGCCGGGGACGACGGCGGGCAGGTTCGCGGTGAGCGGGCGGAGCAGGGCGAGCAGCTGTTCGCACAGGTCTTCGCCGGGGGAGCCGGGCATGCCCAGCACGGTGTCGAGGCCGGGCAGCCAGGTGAGGGTGGTGCTGGTGGCGTCGAAGGAGAAGATCACGCCGGTGTCGTCCACCGGGGCCAGCCCGGCCAGCCGCGCCCGCAAAGCCGTTGCCGCGGCGTCACCCGCCGGTTCGCCCGCGGTGGCGGCTTCGGCCTCCATGTGCGTCCCGGTCCCCCCGTATCGGCGTGTGGCCCGTCGATTACACCACCCGGGGATCTCGCTGTATACGCACAGATACGACAGGACTTCCCATGGTCAGCCGCATTGGTGAATTGACCTCATGTTTCCGCGCCGGCCCCGACCAGCTCGGGCCGGGCGACGGGCGGGGCGGGCGGGCTGGGCCGTCGGCCGCGGCGCAGCCGGGTGCCCCAGAAGAAGAAACCGAAGTGGGCCGCGCAGAGATGGCCGAGCACCGTCACGATGGATTCCAGGCTGCTCGGGTCGTCGGTGACGTAGATCAGCGCGATGAACAGCTCCAGCACCACCAGCGCGGCGATCCGCAGCCGGCCGCGCAGCAGGAAGACGAGCGCGCCCGCCGTGGTGAAGAAGCCGTAGCTGACGCCGATGTCGAGCCAGTTGCCCGCGGACCTCGGCAGCGCCCCGCTGCTGATCAGGGCCATCACCGGCAGCTCGGTGGCGAGCGTGGCCAGTACGTGGCCACTGAAGAACACCAGCGCGGTCCGGCCCGCGCCGAAACGGCGTTCGAGCGGCGCGACGAGGACGGTGAAGATGGCGGCGTAGGTGAGCCAGCCGCCGTCGGCCAGCCACAACGCGCTGGTCAGCAGCGAGGTCAGCGGACGGCGCCACAGGTTGTGCGCGTCGGTGCTGGAGAGCAGCAGGAGCTTGTCGATCAGGGTCGGGTCGGCGAAGCGCATCAGGAGCGTGGTGCCGAGCAGGACCACCAGGTAGCCGAAAGTGAACGGGGTGCTGCGCGGAGTGGGCACCCACTGGAACCAGACGGACCAGCGCGTTCGCAGGGGAACCGGCTGGGGGGCGCGCAGCAGCATGGTTCCAGGCTCGCTGGTCATGCTGGGATTTTTACTAAGGGCAGCTGTGAAAGTGCTGTGACTCTCACCCGGTAGGGTGACATACGCTGTGTAGGAATTTCTGTCAGTCTTCACCCGTTCGGTGGCCAATTGCGGTAAGAATGGCTCACTCTGGTGAAAGGTCCGCTGGTGAACGAAGAGGTTTCGGTCGCCGATCTGCTGGTGCGCGAAGGCTGGGGCGAGCGCGTTCCGCCCCCGTCGAGGTCGCGCTGGCGCATGGTCGCCGTGATGCTCGCCGTCGTGGTCGGCTGTGGCGCCGCGGCGGTTCTCGTGGGATTCGGGACGACGGCGAACGACGAGGCCGCGCACGTCACCGAGATGAAGGTGATCGAGATGCCGGACCGCACCGGGGGTGCGGGCGGCGTCAGCGAGAGCAACCCGGCCACCGTCGCCGGCACCAGCGGCGGCGAGGGGCACCAGTCGTCCTCGAGCGGCGACACCAGTGACCAGCCGCGCTCCTCCGACGTCACCTCCACCTTGGACCCGCTGAACCCGCGCGGCGGTGCGGCTCCCGACAGCCCGTCGGCGCACGACCCGGCGCCGCCGAAGCACAGCGACTCCTCGACTCCCACGGGCGATCCGTCCACACCGGGCCCGTCCACCTCTGCGCAGCCGCCGCCTCCGGCGCATTCGTCGGACCCGCAGCTGCCCCCGCCGTGCCTGCTGGGCATCCTCTTCTGCTGAGTTTCACGGCGCCGCCAGCAGGTCCGGCTCCGAGCGCCGGCCGAGGTGGTTGAAGAGCAGGTTCAGCACGAAGGCCAGCACCGCCGTCACCGTGATCGGGCTGCCGCAGATCGTCTGCAGCCACGCGGGGAAGTGCTGGAAGAAGACCGAGTTGCCGAAGCGGTCCAGCCCGAACGCCGGCAGCAGCCCGACACCCAGCGCCACGGCGACGACAAAAGTGTTGTGGTTGCCCGAGAACTCGACCCGCTTCAGGTTCTGCACGCCGACCGCGGCGACCGTCGCGAACATCACCACCGCGACGCCGCCGACCACCGGCTCCGGAATGGCCGCGATGAACGCGCCGACCTTCGGCACCAGCCCCATCACCACGAGCAGGCCGCCGGTCACCGCGACCACCCAGCGGCTGCGTACGCCGGTCATCTGCACCAGGCCGACGTTCTGCGCGAAAGCCGTGTCGGGGAACGAGTTCATGAAGCCGCCGAGGATCGCGGACAGGCCGTCGGTGGCCAGGCCGCGCGCGACGTCGGAGTCGGTCGCCGGCCGCCCGGTGATCTCGCCGACGGCGATCAGGTCCGCGGTGGACTCGGTGAACGTCACCAGCATCACCACGCACATCGACAGCACCGCGGCGATCGGGAACGTCGGCGCGCCGAAGTGGAACGGCGACCCGAGCCCGAACCAGCTCGCCTGCGCGACGCCGCCGAAGTGCGTCAGCCCCAGCGGAATCGCGGCCAGCAGCCCGATCACGAGCGCGATCAGCGGGCCGAGCTGGTTGCCGAACCCGCGCAGCACCCGCGTGCACAGCACCACCAGCGCCACCACGCCGAACGCCAGCCCGATGTGCGAGGGCGAGCCGTAGTCGGGGGATCCGGTGTCGTGCCCGGCGATCATCGCCGTGCCCGGGCCGAGCAGCGAGATACCGATGACCAGCAGCAACGTGCCGGACACGAGCGGCGGGAAGAACCGGATCATCTTCGCGAACGGCTTCGCGATCACCAGCCCGAACACCCCGGAGACGAGCATCGCGCCGTAAACCGCGGTGAGCCCGTACTGCGAGGCGATCAGGATCATCGGGTTCACGACGGTGAACGTCGCGCCCGCCACCACCGGCAGCCGGATGCCGAGCAGCCTGCCGATCCCGATGGACTGGACCAGCGTCGCGAGGCCGGCCACGAACAGGTCGGCGTTCACGAGCAGGGCGACGGTCGCGGCGTCGAGCTTCAGCGCGCTGCCGACGATCAACGGCACGGCGACGGAGCCGGCGTACATGATCGCCATGTGCTGCAGGCCGAGCAGGAGCAGCTTCCCGGTGGGCAGCCGCTGGTCCACCGGGTGCGGGACGGATTCGGTCATGGGTGGCCCTTTCGCGCGATTTCCGGGCAACAGCCAACGCGTCGCGGATGACAGTGGCAAGTCCCCGGCGTGATCATCCTGTTTCCCTGGTGACCGGTCTGGGTCACTAACCTGGCTCCGTGAAAGCTCAGCGTGGGTTGTTGTGGTGCGGTGTCGTGGGATCGGCGTTGTTCATCGTGGTCTTCCTGATCAACGACGTGGTCAAGCCGGACTACGACCCGGTGAGCGCCGCGGTCAGCGAGGCCGAGCTCGGCAGCGGCGGATGGTTGCAGATCGCGAACTTCATCGTGTCCGGGCTGCTCATCACCGCGTCCGCCGTCGCGGTGGCGAAAACGGTGAACCGGGCGACGGGCGTGCTGGTCGCCCTGGTCGGGGCCGGGCTGGCGCTGGCCGGCGTCTTCCTGTCCGATCCGGTGCCGACCGACCACGCGACCTGGCACGGCATGATCCACAACGTGGTGGGGACGATCAGCTCCGCCGCGCTGATCGTCGCCTGTTTCGTGGCCGCTCGCTGGCAGGCCACCGCGCGCTGGCGCTGGTACTCCATCGCGGTCGGCGTCGCCATGCCGTTGACCTTCGCCGTCGCCCTCGTGGCGGCCGAAACCCTCGGCATCTGGCAGCGCCTGACCAATGTGATCGGGTGGACCTGGCTCATCGTGCTGGCGCTGCGCGCGATGCGCGTGGCCGCGACCAGCGCCCGGGCCGAATCGGCGATCGGCACGGGTCACCAGTCTGTGTGACGATGCCGGGCATGACCCCACGTCCCCCGTTCCGCGCCGACCACGTCGGGAGCCTGCTGCGACCAGCTGTCCTGCGCGAGGCGCGGCGACGGCGTAACGACGGCGAGATCACCGCCGAACAACTCGGCGCGGTCGAGGACGACACGATCCGCGACGTGGTGAAGATGCAGCGGGCCGCGGGCCTGCCCTCGGCCACGGACGGCGAGTTCCGGCGGTCCTCGTGGCACATGGACTTCATCTACGCGCTCGGCGGCGTCTCGCGCAGTGACGAGCGGCTGCACGTGAAATTCCACAACCTCGCCGGGGACCTCGAGTTCAGCCCGCCGGGGCTCCAAGTGGACGGGAAGGTGCGCCTCGACGAGCCGGTTTTCGCCCGGCACTTCGAGTTCCTGAAGGCGCACGTCGACGCGGGCGTGACGCCGAAGCTGACGATCCCGTCGCCGAGCATGGTCTATTACCGCGGCGGCCGGGCGGCGGTGAGCGACACCGTGTACCCGGATCTGGAGGACTTCTTCACCGACCTCAGCTCGGCGTACGCGGCGCAGCTGACGGCGATGGGCGAACTCGGCTGCACGTACCTGCAGCTCGACGACACCAGCCTCGCTTACCTGAACGACCCGGCGCAGCGCGAGCTCGTCGCCCGCATGGGCGGTGACCCGGACACCCAGCACCTGCGCAACATCAACCAGATCAACGCCGCGCTCGCCGGGAAGCCCGACGGCATGACCGTCACGACCCACCTGTGCCGCGGCAACTTCCGCTCCTCGTGGGCGGCCGAAGGCAGTTACGAGTTCGTCGCCGAGGCGTTGTTCGGCGAGCTGGGCGTGGACGGCTTCTTCCTGGAGTTCGACGACGAGCGCTCCGGCGGCTTCGAGCCGTTGCGCTTCGTGCCGCGTGACAAGCGCGTGGTGCTCGGCCTGGTCACCACGAAGCGGCCCGAGCTGGAGGACCCGGACGCGCTGGTGCGGCGGATCGAGGAGGCCTCGCGGTTCGTCGACGTCGACCAGCTCTGCCTGTCCCCGCAGTGCGGTTTCTCCTCGACGGAGGAGGGCAACGAGCTGACCGTGGACGACCAGCTGCGGAAGCTGGAGCTGGTCGTCTCGACGGCCGAGCGGGTGTGGGGCCGCGAATGATCACCTGCGTCGTCGACTACGTGATCGACCCGGCGAAGATCGCCGACTTCGAACGCTTCGCCGCCGAGTGGATGCGGCTGGTGGAACGCGAGGGCGGCGTCCACCACGGTTACTTCCTGCCCGCGGAGGGCGCCAGCGACGAGGCCCGCGCGTTGTTCAGCTTCGAGAGCCTCGCGGCCTACGAGCGTTACCGGACGCTGTTCGGCGTGGACCCGGAATTCGTTGCGGCCGACCAGATCCGTGAGGAGTCCGGCTGCGTGCTGCGCTACCGGCGCACGTTCATGCGGCCGCTCCTGCCGGACTGGCAAGACGGCGAGGCGGAACCGGGCTGACGGCCGCGGTCCGGCCGCGCCGGATCCCGCTCGATGCGCTTGACTGGCCCCCATGCGGCACAACGCGCGGCGGCCGCCGTCGGTGGCGGGGCGGGTGCTGGACGTGCTGGGCGCGTTCACCTCCGAGCGCCCCGTGCTCACGCTGTCCGAGCTGAGCCGGCGCACCGGGCTGCCGCTGTCGACCACGCACCGGCTCGCGGCGGAGCTGGTGGGCCGCGGGGCGCTGCAGCGGGACGGCGACGGGAAGTTCCGCGTCGGGCTTTGGCTGTGGGAAGTGGCCTCCCTCGCGCCGCATGGGGCGCAGCTGCGGGAGAGCGCGATGCCGTTCCTGGAGGACCTCTACGAGGCCACGCACCAGAACGTGCAGCTGGCCGTGCTCGACGGCGCCGAGGTCGTGTACATCGAACGCCTCTCCGGCCGGCACGCGGTGAACGTGATCTCCCGCGTCGGCGGCCGGCTGCCGGTCCACGCGACGGCGGTGGGGCTGGTGCTGCTGGCCCACGCGCCCGCCGACGTCCAGGAACAGATCCTCGCCCGCCCGCTCAAACGGTTCACGGACCGGACCATCACCTCGTCCGAACGGCTTCGCCGTGTGCTCGCCGACGTGCGCCGCGAGGGTTACGCGGTCAGCGACGGCCAGATCGAGCTGATCGCGCTGTCGGTCGGCGCCCCGGTGCACGGACCGGACGACACCGTCGTCGCCGCGGTCTCCGTGGTCGTGCCGGCGGAGGGGACGGACCCTCGCACGCTGGTCCCCGCCGTGCGGGCCGCGGCGCGCGGGATCTCGCGGGTGCTGGGCGCCCCGCGCGCACTGCGGCTTTCCGAAGACGCCCATCGCGAGACTCATGAAGGCTTCCACTGAGTGGAAGTACGCACGCGCCGGGCCACCCGGATCCCGCAGTCTGACGGGGAAACCCAGGCCGCGGAGGTGGTGTGCGTCCCGTCACGTCGGCGCCGGACGCCGAGCGCCTCGACGATCTTGGGTCGTTGTGCTCAGATGAAGGGGAGAAGTTGGACTGCATGGCCAGCCCGCGGGAGGCCACCAGCAGGCTGTCGTGTCCGTTACCGGCGACCGAGGTGACCGGCGGTCCGGTCGTGCGCTTGCCGGAGGAGCAGCGATGAGCACCGTGGGTACCGGATCCGAGACCGTGCTGGTGGTCGGAGGCGGGCAGAGTGGCTTCCAGGCCGTGGCGTCCTTGCGTGACAAGGGGTTCGCCGGCCGCGTGGTCCTGGTCGGGGACGAGCCGGGGGTGCCGTACCAGCGACCTCCGTTGTCGAAGGCGTACCTGAAGGGCACGGCGGGCGACGAGGCGCTGCGGCTGCGGCCGGAGGACTTCTTCGCCGAGAAGGACATCCAGCTCGTGGCCGGCCGCGTGAGCTCGCTCGACCGGGGCGCGGCGCAGGCCGTGCTCGAAGACGGTTCGAAGCTCAACTACGACCACCTCGTGCTGGCCACCGGCGCGCGCAACCGGACGCTGCCCGTGCCCGGCGCGGACCTCGACGGCGTGCTCATGCTCCGCACCCGGGAAGACGCCGACCGGCTGCGCAGCGAGCTGGAGGGCGCCCGTGACGTCGTGGTCATCGGCGGCGGGTTCATCGGGCTGGAGTTCGCGTCGCACGCCGGGCGGCCGGTGACGGTCGTCGAGGCGCAGGACCGGCTGTTGGCGCGCGTGGCTTCGCCCGAGGTGTCGGAGTTCTTCGCCCGGCTGCACCGCGACGCCGGGCACACCGTGCTGCTCGGCACCGGCGTCACCGCGCTGCACGGCGAGGGCCGGGTCGAGTCGGTGGAGCTGTCCGACGGCCGGCGGCTGCCCGCCGACCTGGTGGTGGTCGCCGTGGGCGTGGTGCCGGAGACCGGGCTGGCCGCGGCCGCCGGGCTGCCCGTGACCAACGGCGTGGTCGTCGACGAGCACCTGCGCACCGAGGACCCGAAGATCTTCGCGATCGGCGACTGCGCCAACTTCCCGTGTGTGCAGGCCGGCTCCGCGACCCGGCTGGAGTCCGTGCAGAACGCCGTGGACCAGGCCCGTTCCGTCGCCGCTTCGATCACCGGCGGTTCCGCGCCGTACGACAGCCTGCCGTGGTTCTGGACCGACCAGACCTCCGCGAAGCTGCAGATCGTCGGCATCCTGGTGAACGCCGACCAGACCGTGGTCACCGGCGACATCACCGAGGGCAAGTTCTCCGTGCTGTCGTTCCGCGACGGCGTGCTCATCGCGGTCGAGTCGGTGAACCGGCCCGCCGACCACATCGCCGCCCGGCGGCTGTTCACCGCCGAGCAGCGTCCGTCCTATGTGGATCTGAAGGCCAGCGCGTTCGACCTGAAAGCCCATGTGAAGTCGCGCTCCGCGGCTTGAGACCCCACCTCGGAGGTACCCCCGTTGCGCACCCAGGTCGCCGTGATCGGCGCCGGCCCCGCCGGACTGCTGCTGTCCTACCTGCTCCACCAGGCCGGGGTCGACGCAGTGGTGCTGGAGGCCCGCGACCGCGAGTACGTGCGGCAGCGGGTGCGCGCGGGGGTGTGCGAGCAGCCGACGGTGGAGCTGCTCACCGAGATCGGGCTCGGCGACCGGCTGGCGCGGGAGGGCCTGCCGCACGAAGGTTTTTCCCTGCGCTTCGACGGCGCCGACCACCGCATCGCGCTGACCGAGCTGACCGGCCGGGCGATCACGGTGTACGGCCAGCAGGAGATCGTCAAGGACCTCGTGGACGCACACGAGGAGCGCGGGCTGCCCCTGCACTTCGAGGTATCCGACGTCTCGCTGTCTGATGTGGACACGGAACGGCCGGTGGTTCGCTACCGTGACGCGTCGGGCTCACTGCAAACCCTGGAGTGTATGGCGATCGCGGGCTGCGACGGGTTCCACGGCGTCGCTCGTCCGTCCATTCCGGACGGTGTGCTGAGCTTCTTCGAGCGTGAGTACCCCTTCGCGTGGCTCGGCGTGCTGGCGAAGACGCCGCCCTCGCACGAGGAGCTGATCTACACCCACCACGAGCGCGGGTTCGCGCTGCACAGCATGCGTTCGCCGGAGATCACGCGGCTGTACCTGCAGGTGGACCCGGCCGAGGACCTGGCCGCCTGGTCCGACGACCGGATCTGGTCCGAGCTGGCCGAGCGCCTCGCCGTCGACGGCGAGTTCACCCTGCGCGAAGGCCCGATCCTGGACAAGGGCATCACGCCGATGCGCAGCTTCGTCGCCGAGCCGATGCGCCACGGCCGGCTGTTCCTCGCGGGCGACGCCGCGCACATCGTGCCGCCGACCGGCGCCAAGGGCATGAACCTCGCGGTGGCCGACGTCCGGGTGCTCTCCCGCGCGCTTGTCGCGCTGTCCAAGGGAGACGCCTCGCTCACGGAGTCCTATTCGGACACTTGCCTGCGTCGCGTGTGGCGGGCGGAGCACTTCTCCTGGTTCATGACCACGATGCTGCACACCGACCCGCACGCGGACCCCTTCGCCCGCCGGCTGCAGCTCTCGCAGCTGCGCTACACCGCCACGTCGAGGGCGGCGGCGACCAGCTTGGCCGAGAACTACGTCGGGCTTCCGTTCGCCTAGCGGTCTGTTTGGCCGTTTCGAGGGCGGCGACCGTCAACCCAGGGTTGACGACGCCGGATCGTCAACCTACAGTTGACGGCATGACCTACCCGGTGAAGCTCGACGACCTCATCACCGCCATCAAGTCCAACCAGGACCACGACGCGCTCGGGCAGCTGTCCGACGCCGTTTACCTCGGCGAGCACCTCGGTGAACTCGCCGATCACCTGATCGGCCACTTCGTCGACCAGGCCCGCCGGTCCGGCGCGTCCTGGACCGAAATCGGCGCCAGCATGGGCGTTTCCAAACAAGCGGTGCAGAAGCGGTTCGTGCCGAAGGTCGATCCCGGCGGCGATCCAGGGGGGATGATCCAACGGCTCTACGGCCGCTACACCGACCGCGCGCGGCACGTGATCGTCGCGGCCCAGCAGGCGGCGATCCAGGCCAAGAGCCCCGGCATCGACACCGCGCACCTGGTGCTGGGCCTGCTTTCCGAGCCGGCCGCGCTGGCGGCGGGGGTGATCGTGTTCCAGGGCGTCTCGCTCGACGCCGTCCGCGAGGCGGCCGAGGCCCGGCTGCCCGAGCCGGTGGACGACGCGCCGGACCCGATGCCGTTCACCGCGGCGGGGAAGAAGGCGCTGGAGCTGACCCTGCGGGAAGGACTGCGCCTCGGGCACAACTACATCGGCACCGAGCACATCCTCCTGGCCCTGCTGGAACAGGGCGAGGGCGCGGGTTACGAGGTGCTCTCCGGCCTCGGCGTCACGAAGGAGCCGGCGGAGGCGAAGATCAAGGAAGCTCTCGCCGAGATCGTGGCCGCCCGGCAGCTGTAACCCGCTCCCGGCGGATGCCCTGAAGGCCACCATGAGGGCATATCCGACCCTCATGGTGGCCTTCAGGGACTCGGCCCGGAAAGCCCGGAAATGCCGTCAAGGCCTCCTTACCCGCGTCGGACGCGGGTAAGGAGGCCTTGACGGACTTCGTCTTGATCAGGCCGGGGACTCGGTCCGGTCCTCGGTGGCCCAGGCCGTGTGGAACGAGCCTTCGCGGTCCACCCGGCGGTAGGTGTGCGCGCCGAAGTAGTCACGCTGGCCCTGGACCAGCGCGGCCGGCAGGCGGTCGGCGCGCAGGCCGTCGTAGTAGGCCAGTGCGGTGGAGAAGCCCGGCGTCGGGATGCCGAGCTGGACGGCGGTGGAGATGACCGAGCGCCAGGAGTCCTGGGCGTCCTCGACGGCCTTGCGGAAGCCGCCGGAGGTGAGCAGGGTCGGCAGGCCCGGCTCGTCGGCGTAGGCCGCGGTGATGTCGTTGAGGAACTTCGCCCGGATGATGCAGCCGCCACGCCAGATGGAGGCGACGCGGCCGAGGTCGATGTCCCAGCCGTACTCGCTCGCGCCGGCCTGGATCTGGTTGAAGCCCTGGGCGTACGCGACGACCTTGGACGCGTACAGCGCCTGCTCGACGTCGTCCGCGAAAGTCTCCAGCGCGGCGCCGGTCAGCGGCGTACGCGAAGGCCCGCCGAGACCACGGGCCGCCGAGCGCAGCGGCTTCGAGCCCGAGAGCGAGCGGGCGAACACGGCTTCGGCGATCCCGCTGATCGGCACCCCGAGGTCGAGTCCGATCTGGACGGTCCAGCGGCCGGTGCCCTTCTGCTCGGCGGCGTCCTCGACGACGTCGACGAACGGCTTGCCGGTGGCGCTGTCCACGTGCTTGAGCACGTCCGCGGTGATCTCGATCAGGTAGGAGTCGAGCCGGCCGGTGTTCCAGGTCTTGAACACGTCGGCGATCTCGGCCGGCCCGTAGCCCGCGGCGCCGCGCAGCAGGTCGAACGACTCGGCGATCAGCTGCATGTCGGCGTACTCGATGCCGTTGTGCACCATCTTCACGAAGTGGCCCGCGCCGTCGGCGCCGATGTGGGTGCAGCAGGGCTCGCCGTCGACCTTCGCGGAGATGTCCTCGAACAGCGGGCCGAGCGACTCGTACGACTCCTTGGAGCCGCCGGGCATGATGCTCGGGCCGTTGAGCGCGCCCTCCTCGCCGCCGGAGACGCCGGTGCCGACGAAGTGCAGCCCGCGCTCGCGCAGCGCCTGCTCGCGGCGGCGGGTGTCGGCGAAGTGCGCGTTGCCGGCGTCGACGATCACGTCGCCCGGCTCCAGCAGCGGCGCGAACTCCTCGATGACGGCGTCGGTGGGCCCGCCCGCCTTGACCATGATCACGATCTGCCGCGGCCGTTCGAGTGCGTCGACGAACTGCTGCGCGGAGTACGCGGGGATGAAGTCGCCCTCGTCGCCGAACTGCTCCACGAGCGAGCGGGTGCGCTCCTCCGAGCGGTTGTGCAGGGCGACCGTGTGCCCGTGCCGGGCGAGGTTCCTGGCCAGGTTGCGGCCCATGACCGCCAGGCCGGTGACCCCGATGCTCGCCTTCTTGCTCATCCGAACCCTTTCCGAAGTCTCTGCCGGAGTACGACACTAGTCCGCGCGCCCGCCCGTGACGCCCGAGAGAACACTCACCTGCCAAGCGGGAATGATCTGGGGGCGGATCGATTCAGGAGAAGCAGCGGATCGGCGCCCCGTTGTAGGCGACCATGTCGGTGATGGCCGCGCCGAGGTCGAGCGGCGCGCCCCACTCGGCGCCGTCCAGTTCGGCGTACGCGCGGTGGAGGTTGCCGGCCAGCCGCTCCTGCTCGGACAGCTTCTCGAACGCGCCGAGGTCCGTCTCCTTCGCCAGCTCCAGCGGCGACAGCTTGGCCGCCTTGCCCCGCGACGCCGTGTCCTGCACGAAACCCAGGTACGCGTCCACGGTGTCCACCACGTCCAGCCCGCACGCCGGGCCGTGGCCGGGCAGGATCACGGCCGGCTCCAGCTCGCGGATCACGTCGAGCGAGGCGCGCCAGCCCGCGACCGAGCCCATCAGCGCGAACGGGCTGCCGCCGTTGAACACCAGGTCGCCGGCATAGAGCACGCGCTGCTCGGGCAGCCAGGCGAGCACGTCGTTGGTGGTGTGCGCGGCGTGGCCGGAGTGGATCAGCTCGATGCGGGTCTCGCCGGCGTACACGGTCAGCCGGTCCTCGAAGACGACCTCCGGCGCGCGCAGCTCCAGGTGGCCCCAGTCGTTGCCGGGGAAGATGCTCTCGTACAGCTGGATGCCCTCGGCGAGCATCACGTCGCGCGTCTTGCGCTGGCCGACGATGGTGGCGCCCTCGACGAGGTAGTTGCCGTTGGTGTGGTCGCCGTGGTGGTGGGTGTTGATCAGCGTCGTGACCGGACCGGTCGCCGCGGTGACCGTCTCCAGCAGCGCGCGGGTGCGGCGTTCCGTGGAGCAGGTGTCGATCAGGACGGTGTGGTCGCCCGCGTCGACGAAGCCGCAGTTGTTGATGAACCAGGAGCCGTCGGGCTGCACGTAGCCGAAGACGCCATCGGCCAGGCGTTCGACGCCGGCCGCGCTGGGGGAGCGATCGATCATGCGGTCGACTATGCCCTATTCGGAGCAACGGCGAGGTCCGGATTGTCGGCTAACGGCTGGTCCGGCCGAGTGACAACAAGTGACAACGGGGGTGACTGGCGTTTCCCGTCATTTCCTGGAACGCTGCGCAGTGTCATCATCGAACCCCGTTGGGTCAAGTACTAACCTGGGTGGTTCGAACGTTCGTGCGCCGGCGGGGCTTCAGGGCAGCTGCCGGCGATTTAGTGGTCCGGGAGAGCAAGGCTGATGGCGAGCACCGTCACCTCGCGCCGGAAGCAGCTCGGCAACGAGCTCCGGCATGCCCGCAACGCCGCGCGGATGACACAGCAGCAAGTCGCCGAGGTTCTCGGCTGCACCCAGGGCAAGGTCAACAAGATCGAGTCCGGTGCCGTCGGTGTCAAGCTCGGGGATGTGCGCTCCATGCTGAACGCGTTCGGGATCAACGGCGAAGAGGCCGACACCCTGATGAACCTGGCGCGGGCCGCCGCCGGGCAGCGCGGCCATTGGTCGGGCTACCGGTCCGTGGTGCCGCACTGGTTCCGGACCTTCACGGACCTGGAGCCCGCCGCCGCGGAGATCCTCACCTGGCACGGCGAGCGCGTGCCGGGGCCGCTGCAGTCCGAGCACTACATGCTCAAGCAGTTCACCGAGGCGGGCGCCACGGACGTCACGGCGCTGGTGCGCAACCGGCTCGACCGCAAGGCCGTGTTCGAGCAGCAGCAGCCGCCGTACTACCGGTTCATCATCAGCGAGGGCGCGCTGCGGCGGGCCCCCGGCGGCTTCGCGCCCGCGGTGATGCTGGACCAGGTGGAGCACCTGCTCGCGCTCGACCGGCACCCGCGGGTGTACGTGCACGTGCTGCCGTTCGGCGCCCGGCTCGCGGCCGTGCCCAACGACTTCACGATCATGCGCTTCCCGGACCGCACCCGTGACTTCGTCTACATCGAGCACTCGGCCGGCGGGCTGTACCTCGACGACGTCAAGGACTTCAACATCTTCGTCGACTCCTGGGACCGCCTGCGCGGCGCCGCGCTGGAGCGGCAGGAGACCCGGCAGTTCCTCAAGGAGCTGGCCGAGGGGTACCGGGCGCAGATGCAGTGACGAGCCGTTCCAGGATCGGCACGGCCGCTTCCGGCCCGGGCAGCGCGTTGATCTCCGCCTGAAGCTTGAGAACGGCCGCGCGCGGGGACGCGAGCAGTTCCACCGCCGCGTCGCGGATCTCGGCTGGCGTGGCCCGTTCGGGGTCCAGTGCCTTCGCCGTGTGAGACGACGAGGTCGGTGTCCGGCAGCAGTTCGGCTTGGGGCACAAAGCGTTCGACGCGCACGTGGCCCGGCTGCGGTCCGAAGACGGCCGGGTCGATCTGGGCGCCGACGGTCACCGTCACCCTCGCGTCCAGCTGGGCCAGCCCGGCGATGCCGCGTTCGAACAGGTCGCCGGATTCGAGGTTGAAGTTCGTGCCGAGCGTGAAGTAGACCCCCGGCGGCTCGTGCGCCGGGCGCGGTGCCAGCGGCGGGCCCGGCCGGAAGAGGAACGCCGTCCCGCGGTCGCGCAGGCCCGGCGGGAAGGACGACAGGACGAGGTCGCCGTCGAGCATCGTCAGCGCCGGGTCCGGCGGCAGGCCGTGCTCGGCCCGCAGCTCGTGCAGCGGCTCGGCGACGAGCTCGCGGCGCAGGAAGGCGCCGGCCGCCAGGACGAGCACCGTCGCGCAGGGCAGGCCGAGCCGCTCGGCCGCGATGGCGGAGCCGAAGTCCGCCTCGTCCCGCACCACGACGTCCGGCCGCCACTCGCGGGCGATGTCCAGCAGGGCGCCCGCGCGCGCCCGGCCGCCCCGCCGCGCGAACAGCTCCTTCAGCTCCCAGTCGTCCCGCGCCGGGTCGACGGGCGGCAGCGGCACCCGGACCGGCGCGCCCGGGTCCACGTCCGGGACGGGACTCGTGGCGATCGCCGTGAACCCGGCCCGTTCGATCGCCGGGACCTCCCGCCCCGCCCCCGCGACGGCCACGGCGTGCCCGGCCGCCGCCACGGCCCGCGCGACGGGCGCCATCGGGTCGAAGTGCCCACGGCCGCCGGCGAAGGTGAAGAGAAAGCGCATTCCCGGCAAGGTAGTGGGCGGCGGAGTGATGTGCCGCACCCTTTTCCCCGCCCCGGATGTCACCCGTACGGGGGCCGGTCGGCAGACTGGTACCCCACACGCGCCCCGGGCGAAAGGGAGAACAGCTGATGACGCAGGTACCGGACCCCGAAGCCCCCGAGGGCGTCGACCTCGAACGGCCCAACGCGGCCCGGATCTACGACTGGTTCCTCGGCGGCACGGCGAACTGGGCGATCGACCGCGAGTTCGGCGAGCGGGCCGTCAAGACGTTCCCGACGATCAAGAGCATCGCGAAGCTCGGCCGCCAGTTCCTCGGGCGCGGGGTGCAGTACATGGCGAACCAGGGCATCGACCAGTTCCTCGACCTCGGGTCGGGGGTGCCGACCGTCGGCAACGTGCACGAGATCGCCGTGTCGGTGAACCCCAACGCGCGCTGCGTGTACGTCGACAACGAGCCCGTCGCCGTCGCGCACTCGCAGATCCTGCTGGAGCGCGAGGGCGTCGCCGACCGGCACGCGGTGATCCACGGCGACCTGCGGTACCCGGGCGACATCTGGCCGCGGGCGCTGGACACCGGCGTGCTCGACCCGAAGCGGCCGATCGGGCTGATCATGTGCGGCGTCCTGTACTTCGTCGGCCCGGAAGAGGGCGCGCTCGAGATCGTGCGCAAGTACCTGTCGCTGGTCCCGTCCGGGTCGTACTTCCTCGCTTCGCACCTGACGAACGACGGTGTCAAGGCGCCCGACGGGGAGAGCCGGGACGAGATCCAGGAGCAGTACAAGCAGTCCAGCACGCCGTTCCACCACCGCACCCGCGAGGAGTTCGCGGAGTTCTTCGAGGGGCTGGAGCTGGTCAAGCCCGGCATCACCTGGGTTCCGGACTGGCACCCGGACGAGGCCGCGGAGAGGCTGATCAACCGGATCGCGGACGACCCGTCCTTCAGCGGTGCCCTCGGTGCGATGGGGCGCAAGCCCTGAATACAGGCGCGCCCCGGGGAAGTGGCCCGGGGCGCGTGTGTGGTGGGAGCGGTGGAAAGTCAGACCCGGGACGAGCCCAGGCCGTGCAGCAGCGGGGTCAGGTCGACCCTCGCTTCGAGCGGTCGCGTCGCGCGGACCAGGTCCGGCTGGCGCGGCGTGGGCAGGTCGACGTCGGTGTCCCATCGCATGGGCGTGCGCAGCGGCGCCTGGATCAGGCTGCGACCGAAGCGGCTGCGCAGTTCGTGACCGATCCCACGCCGGACGCGAGTGTGTTCGTCCTCACGGCGAAAGAGCGTGGTGAGCCGGACGGCCATGGGATCACACCCCCAGTTCGGGTTGCGGGTACCGGGGCTGGTCAGCACCGGTCAGACCGAGGCAGCGCTCGCACGGCATTCCCGTGCCCGGCGCCACCCACTCCACGTCGGCGGGGAGAAGCTTCTCCCCGCACCGCGCGAGCACCCGGGCGCCGGAACTCCCGGCGTCCACCTCGAAGACATGCGTGACGCGGCGGGATTCGCCCGTGGTGCCGGGCGCGAGCCTGCCGGTCACCAGCAGTTTCGCCGTCATGTCGTCTTGGATGAGCACTCTGTCCCTCTCCCGAGGTCCGCGAGTTGGCCGGTTGTCGATGAGGGTTGGGCCGAATGCAGCAAGCCATTCACCCACCATCACTGCCCCGATCGGTACGATTAATCCTACTCCTGGAATAATCTTCATGTCGAGATCGGGCCGAGTTGATCACCCGCTTGGCCCTGCGGTTTGCTCCGTAGTGACAGAAAGAAGCCGGGGACGTGCGCCGCGACCGCACGCCGTGGCCGAAGACTCGGAGGTACGACCCATGGCGGATTATCCGTCGTCCCCGGATTACGACCCGAACACCACAAAGTCGCTGTTCGAGGACGCCGCCTGGGAGAAGTCGTTCGCCAGCGAGCCCAACGGCGGCAACTGCGTCGAGATCAACCTGGGCCGCAACGGCTTGGTCGGCGTCCGCGACACCAAGCTCACGCAGAGCCCGGTGCTGGTCTTCGACGCGGGCGAGTGGGAGGCCTTCCTGGTGGCGGTGAAAGCGGGACAGTTCGACCTGCCGCCCAGCACCTGAATTCGGCCACCTCGTGAGACCTTCACCAAATGTCACTCGATGGGGTGAGCCCCGTTGACCCAGGGTGGCGATCGCGCCTGATGTGGCCTGCTCTGTGCGGCTGCTCTCGTTCAACGCCCTGAAGGCCACCTTCAGGGTCGTAGATGCCCTCAAGGTGGCCTTCAGGGGCAGCCGGGCCGGGTGATGGCGGCCCGGCTGCCCTTCAGGCGGCGGCCGGGATCCCGCCGCCGCGGAGGCGGGACCGGGTGCGCCGCCAGGCGAGGACCACCAGTACCACCAGCACGATCAGCGGCAGGGTGCTGATCGCCCAGCTGAGGCCCATCGGCGGGCCCGGCTGTTCCAGCACGGTCAGGTTCTTCAGCTCCCCGACGCCCTGGCCCTGCGGCCCGTCGACGGCGAACTTGAACGTCCACGCGCCCTCCGCCGCCAGCGACCGGATGTCCAGGCCCCACACGTCGCGCTTGCGCGGGTGGCGGGCCAGTGGCTGGGGCCGGGTGAAGTGGTTGCTCTCCGGGTTGAACATGGAGAGCGTGCCGGTCTTGGTGCCGATGCCGCCGTCCGGGATGAAGGTGAAGTCCAGCGACTGCATCGCGCGCAGCGGCCACGTCGAGAAGCCGATGGTCAGCCCGTACGGCCCGGCCTGCACCCGCTCGGTGTGGACGATGTTGACCGGTTCGTACGCGTTCGCGGGCGCGGCGGAGATGAACAGCAGTCCCACCACGGCGCACAACGCCAGCAAGGTCTTACGCATCGGTGTTCTCCTTAGGCGAGTTACGCGAGGCGGGGGCCAGCAGCCGCAGCATCCCGCCGAACCGCCACCCGGCGAACCCGCCGAGCAGCCCCAGCGCGCCCGCCACGAACCCGGTGGCCAGCACCGTCGGCAGGTCGACGACCCGGAGCGAATAGATCCAGACGTCCTGCAACGGCATGCTCAGCCCGATCAGCAGCCCGCCGATCCCGCCGGCCACCACCGACACCCGGCCCGGCTGCCAGCTCCGCTGCCGCGACAGGACGAACAACAGCTCCAGCACCGCGGCCACCGGCAGCAGCAGCATCGGCATCAGCGCGGGCATGTCCGGCACGCCGCTCACGTAGTCGCGCACCGGCAGCCCGACGAGGTCCGCGTACGCCCGCGCCGCCCAGGGCGAGAACCACCAGAACAGGGCCTGGATCACGGCGAGGATCGCGGCCGTCGCCACCGCGCCGCCCGGACGGCGCTGGAAGCTCGCGCCCGCGGTGACCATCAGCACCGCGAGCAGCGCCGTGCCCACCGACGTGGCCGACACCGGCTCGATGTTGACCTGCTGCAGCCCCAGCACCGTGACCGCGCTGAACGCGATCAGCACGGCCAGCGAGCCGAACACCCCGGCCCGGCCCCAGCGGTGCTCCCGCGCCGCGGCGAAGACCATGGTGGTGCCGATGATCGACAGCGTGATCGAGAGCAGCAGCCCGATGTGCGGCGGCGAGTCGATCACGGCGTCGAAGCCGTACAACCCGTGCCACCACTGGTCCCACAGCCCGTAGAGCAGGAAGGCCGCGGCGCCGACGCCGGACACGAGGTAGCCGGCCGGCGCGGCGAACGTCCGGCCGAACACGTTGACGGCGCGCCCGCCGATCCGCGGGTCCACCGGCCGTCCGGCGCGCTGGGCCGCCGTGGTCAGCAGCACCACGGCGAGGCTGGCCAGCCCGACGATCGCGCTGCCCGCGTACAGGAACAGGTGTGGCAGCGTGAAAAACGTGTCCGGGCCGACGTCGCTGTGCCACTGCACGTCCCAGGTGAGCCCGATCATCGAGATCACCGAGCCCCCGAGCACGGTGCTCGCGGGCACGAGCCCCGGGCGTGCCCTTCTTGTCGTGACGGCCACTCGGGCCCCCGACGCGGTGAGATCCATCCCCGTCCCCTCCTTTACTGGTTGACCTACTGGTTGACCAACACGGGAAAAACGACCTGGGCGGCGCCGGCGGGCCCGCGCAGGGAGACCGTGATCTCCCACTGCCCGGACATCGGCAGGCCGACGTCGGCGGCGCGGAAGCGGCCGGGGCCGTCGGCCGTCGCGGGCACCGGCGTGATCGCGTGGCCCATCTGCGGCATCACCGGCTCCACGGTGACGCCCTCGGGCGCCGCGCCGGTGACGTCGAAGGCGAACGTGTTGCCGCCGACGCGCGGCGAGTCCGTGGACAGCTGCACGGTGTACGGCCCGGACGTCGAGCGTTGCACCGTCGGGCCGCTCGCGCCGCCACCGCCCCAGAGCAGCCAGCCGAGCAGCACGGCCGCCACCACGACGACCACGGCGATCAGCACCACCGGACGACGTCTTTGGCTTGGCACCGCTGGGATTTCGGCGGTCACTGTCCCCCTCCTTCCGCGGCCGGCACGTCGAGCACCACCGGGACGGTGACGACGGACCAGCCGCGCTCGGCCTGCAGCCACAGCCGGTACCGGCCGGGCGTGGCGAACGTGTAGGTGAACGGCACGTCGGGCCCGTAGGCGGCGACGGTCTCGTCCGGGATCCCGGTCAGCCCGGGGACGTACGGCGGCATCGCGTGCGCGTGGGCCCAGGTCGGCGCCGTCGCCGCGGCCGCGCCCACGCGGTCGGCCGAGGGCAGCGGGCCGACCACGATCAGGTGCCCCAGCATGCCGAGCCACGGCTGCAGGTCGCCCTCCGGGAAGTGCGCGGTGACCGTGACCGGCACGCCGGCCGTGACGGCCGTGGTGGTGACGTCCACGGGAACCCCGTCGACCACGCGTTTCCCCGGCCCCGCGGGCAGTGCGGCCGGGCCCGGCGCTCCGGGGACGGCGGTGATGTCCACAGTGGACCGGGCCAGCTGCACCCCGCCGCCGCGGCGTTCCAGCTCCGCGGACACCGCGTACGTGCCGGATTCCGGTGGCACGAGCCGCACTCGGTACTCGCCGGGCGCGACGCGCACCGGGTGCAGGTGCCACAGCCGCCCCGAGGGCGAGACGACGACCAGGTGCACCAGCGCGTCGTCGTGGATCACCAGGTCGTCGGCCGGGCGGCCGGTGGAGCCGTCGGTGAAGCGCAGGTCCAGCTCGGCCGGTTTTCCGGTGGTGGTAAGGGTTTTCGCGGTGAAGTTGACCGGCGGGCGCGAGTAGTCCGTGACCGGCAGCCGGGACAGCGCGTACGGGTCGGTGACGTTGTCGACGGTCGGGTCCAGCTGGCTGCCGGGCGCGGGCGGCGGGGGCGTGCTCGCCGAGAGCAGCGCGCCGGTGACCGCGACGGCCAGCGCCGCGACCATCCCGCCCGCCGGTACCAGCGCGTACGCCGTCCTTCGCGAGCGAAGCGCGACGCCGAGCGCGAGAAGCAGGAAGACGCCCGCCGCGACGAAGCCGCCGTACGTCGCCTTCTCCCACGGCGGCACCACGCGCGCCGGGATGACAAACGGGATCGTCGCGGTGGGCCCGCCGGCGGCGTCGGTCAGCCCCAGCTCCCATGGCCCGGGCTGGTCGACCTGCAGCGTCCCGGAGTAGATGCCGGGCGCCGCGCCGAGCGTGACGTCGCCGCGCGAGACGACCACGCCGGCGGCCGCGACCTGCAGGTGGATCGTGCCCGGGGTGGTCCCGGCGTGCGTGACGACGTCGACGTGCAGCGGCCCCGGCGTCACGTCGATCCGCCGGATGATCACGGTCAGCTCGCGTGCGCCGAGGGTCTGCGCCACCTGGATGTCATTGCCGACCGGCGCGCCGTCGGCGTGCGCGGTACCGCCGCCGAGCGCGATTCCCAGTGCGCACAGCAGTCCCAGCAGCGCCGCGCGCCGCCCCCTCGTTGTAGTCCCCATCAAAACTGAAACTAGCGGCGCGGCGGGCCCGGAATCGTCACGGCGGCGGGGGAAGAACCGTCCCCAACACGGGGGAGGGGGACCCTTAGGTACCCAGGAACTCGCGCAGCCGGCCGACGACGGCGTCCGGCTGTTCCTCGGGCAGGAAGTGGCCGCACTCGGCCAGGCCGACGCCGGTCACCTGCTCGGCGTACTCGCGCCAGATGTCGAGCGTCGGGAGCTTGCCGAGCAGGCCGTTCTTGCCCCAGAGGACGAGCAACGGCTGCGTGACGCGGCGGCCCGCGGCGAAGTCGGCGTTGTCGAGGTCCGCGTCGTGCGGGAAGGACGCGCGGTAGTCGTCGAAGCCGGCGCGCAGCGCTCCCGGGGCGGAGAAGGCGCGGACGTACTCGGCGATGTCGTCGGCGGCCAGGCCCTGGCGCTGGAAGGTCCAGCGCTCGAAGAAGTAACCCAGGTACGCGGCGATGTTCTGGCCCGCGAGCAGCTCCGGCAGGTCGGGCTGCAGGTGGAAGAGCCAGTGCCAGTAGCCGTTCGCGATGTCGCCGTCGAGGCGGCGCCACATCTCGCGCGTCGGCGCGATGTCCAGTACGGCCAGGCGTTCGACCTGGTCGGGGCGGTCCAGCGCCCAGCGGTGGCTGACGCGCCCGCCGCGGTCGTGCCCGACGACGGCCACCCGTTCGAAGCCGAGCTGCTCCGCGAGCCCCGCGACGTCGGCGGCCATCGTGCGCTTGTCATAGCCGCCAAGGGGTTTGTCGGTGCGGCCGTACCCGCGCAGGTCGGGCGCGATCACCGTGTGCGTCTCGGCGAGCTGCCCGCCGACGCGGTGCCAGCAGTGCGACGTCTGCGGCCAGCCGTGCAGCAGGAAGACCGGCGGGCCGTCGCCGCCGCGGAGGTAGTGCATCCGGAGGTCGCCGACTTGGGCGGTGGAAGATTCTAACTGGCTCATAGGGTTAGACGGTAGCCGCTCGACTAACCGGCGGCAACGGTTAGAATCAGCCGCATGGACTGGGTCTTCGACGGCGGGCGGCCGTGCCTCGACCTCGTCAACACGCTCCGCTCGCGGCACCTCGCCGAGAACGTGGAGCTGCTGACGTCGCCGGAGGCGCTCGCCGAATGGCTGAGGCTGGCGGGTTTCGCCGTCGGCCGCGCGCCCGTGACCAGCGAGAACGTGACCGCGGCGAAGGCGCTGCGCGAGGCCGTCAACCGGCTGCTCACATCGCCGCCACCGCGCGCGGCCGACGTGCTGATCGTCAACAACGCCGCGGTGTCACCGCCTCCCGCGCGCCTGCGCCTCGACGACGGTGCCCTGCGTCGCGAGGTCGCCACCCCGCCGGACTGGGTGGCGACGGCCTTCGGCGCCATCGCCTCGGACGCCGTCGAGCTGGTCACCTCGGGCACGCTCGTCCGGATCTGCGCGGCGGACGACTGCGGTCTGCGTTTCCGCGACGCGTCACCGCGCCGGACGCGGCAGTGGTGCTCCATGTCCCGCTGCGGGAACCGGGCGAAGGCGCGGGCGCACTACGCCCGGGCTCAGGGCAGGAACCGGTAGGCCCACGGGTGCGCGCGCAGCCAGACGTTCAGCTTCCCGATCCAGCGCATGTGCGCGGTGCGCAGCGGTGGCGGGACGAGTGCGCCCAGGATCCTTGCCACGCGGCGGAAACGCGTGAACCGACGCTGGTCTTTGGAGGTCCACTGTAGACCAATCCGGGCGCGGAACTCCGGTGGCAGCGTCGCGCGGAGGAGGAACAGCTGGGCTTGGGCTTGACGCCGTTGCAGCGGCCGCCACCAGCGGTCCGGCAGCCACCGGGCGGGTTTGCGGACGGTGCGGATGGTGTGCAGGAGCGTGGTGATGGTGTCGTTCGGCTCGAAGCCCGCGACCATCCCGGCGTAGTACTCCTCGAACGCGGCCCAGTCCGGCGGCAGGTCCCGCTCGCGGACGCCGAGCGTCCGGCCGATGTCGCACATCTGCGCGTAGTACTCGTCCAGCTCCGATGTGGACAGTGGACGGCCGAAGAATCGTTGTACGTCAACGGGAACCTTGACCAGCGTAGCGTGCACCCAGGCGTAGGCGGCCGGGTCGAGCGCGCTGTAGCGGCGGCCGTCGTCGGTGCGGCCGGTGAACGTCCGGTGCAGCTTCCGCAGCCGGTCGGCCTCGACGCGGGCGCCGTCCGCGCCGCCGTAGACGTAGATCGACAGCGAGGCGCCGGTCCGCATCAGCCGGGTCCACGGGTCCTCGGTGTAGTCCGAGTGGTCGCGCACGCCGGCCGCGACCACGGGGTGCGCGACCTGCAGCACCAGCACCTGACCGGCGAGCAGCACGTCACGGAAGTCGCCGAAGTACCGCCACGCGGCGGTCCCCCTCACGACCGGCGGCGCCACGTCACACCTGCGCGCCGCGCAGCAGCATCATCAGCGGCTCGGCGGCCGGCACGTCGACACCGGTCGAGAACCGGCGCAGCTGCAGCCCGGCGATCAGCGCGACCACGGGCCCGGCCAGCCGCTCCGGCTCCGTGACGCCGAGCGCGCGCAGGATCGCGGTGGCCAGATCGTCGTACGCGGCGAAGCAGCGCGAGGACGCTTCGCGCAGCGCGGGATCACGCGCGGCCTGGAGGTACAACTCGTGCGGCGCCAGCTCGTCCGTGCCGAAGGGCAGCTGCTCGATGACCTGCTCGACCACGGCGGCGCCCTGTTCGAGGCTGAGGCCCTTGGCGCGGTGCGCGTCGACGATCGCCGTGAGCTTCGCCGTTTCCTCCTCGGCGAACAGCAGCATGGCCTCGCGCAGCAGCTCGGTCTGGCTGGGGAAGTGGTAGGTCAGCGTGCCGAGGGAGACGCCGGCGGCGGCCACGATCCGCCGGTTGGTCAGGCCGCCGACCCCGACCTCGCCGACCACTTTCAGCGTCGCGCGCAGGATCGAGTCGCGGGTGCTCACCACACCGTCGCGGGCTGTCGCTCCTGCCATCGTTCGACCTCTTCCAGTTGCGCGGCAACGGAGATCAGCCGCTCTTCGGCGTGTGACGGGCCGAGCAGCTGCGCGCCGAGCGGCAGCCCGTCCGCGGTCCGCCCGGCCGGGACGTTGACCCCCGGCCAGCCCAGCACGTTCCACGGCCAAGCGTAGGGGCACGCGGCGATCATCGTCTGGTCGGTGCGCCAGCCGGTGAGGCCGTCGAACGTGCCGACGGCGGGCGGCGGGGTCGCGGTGGTCGGGGTCAGCAGCACGTCGACGCGGCCGAACACCGAGCCGATCCGGCGCTGCAGCGCGGGTTCCGCGGCCCGCGCGAGCTTCAGCGCCGGCCCGGCGAGCAGGCGGCCCTGCTGGGCGTTGCTGCGGGTGCGCGGGTCGAGCGCGGCCACGGCGGGGACACGGCGGGTCCAGTCGCGTACGCCGGTGAGCGAGCGCGGCAGGAAGGTCAGGCCGACCAGGCCGTAGTCCGGCTCGATCTCGACGATCTCGTGGCCCAGCGCGGCGAGCTTCTCGGCGGTGTCGCGCACAGCGGCCTCGACCACCGGGTCGAGCCGGGTTTTTGTTGCGGTGAAAGCGATCCTGGTGGACAGGCCGATGCGCAGCCGTCCCGGTTCCCGCTTCGCGGCGGTCTGGAACGCCGTGCCCGTGCCCGCGGTGACGTCGAGCAGCAGCGCGGCGTCGCCGACCGTGCGGGCCAGCGGGCCGAGCACGGTCAGGCCGTAGAACAGCTCGCCGTCGGTGGGGATGCGGCCGCGCTGGGGCTTGATCCCGACGAGGCCGGTCCACGCGGCGGGGATGCGCACGGAGCCCGCGCCGTCGGAGCCGAGCGCGGCCGCCACGATCCCCGCGGCGACGGCGGCGGCCGACCCGCCGGAGGAGCCGCCGGGCGTGTGGTCAGGCTGCCACGGGTTGCGCGTCGCGCCGAACGCCTGGCCTTCCGTGAACGGCCATTGGCCCAGCTCAGGGGTGTTCGTCTTGCCGACGATCACCGCGCCGGCCTGCTTAAGCCGGGCGACCGCGGGCGCGTCGGCGATCGCGACGGGGAAGTCGCCGGGGCAGCCGAACGCCGTGGGCAGGCCGGTGATGTCCACGTCGTCCTTGATCGCGACGGGCACGCCGAGCAGTGGGGCGCGGTCGCCGTTCGCGAGCCGGCGGTCGGCCTCGACGGCTTCGGCGACCGCGTCCTCGTCGCGGATCCGGCGGAACGCGTTGAGCACCGGCTGGCTCGCGTTCGCCCGCTCCAGCGCGGCGGCGGTGAGCTCCGCGGACGTGACGGCGCCACTCGCGAGCGCGGCGGCCTGCGTGGCCAGACCGGCGAACGCGGTCGTTTCGGGGCTGACGGTCATCAGCTGCTCCCGTCTCTCGTTCGTTCGAACGAACGTTACCACGCCTAGCTGGGGCAGCCGGCTCAGAAGAACAGGTCGACCAGCTCCTGGGGTGGGTTGTCGCCGAAGAGGTGCAGGAAGAACTCACTGCCGTCGGTGGGGGTGGCGTTGCGTGTGAACATCGCCATTTCGAACTCGCTGAGCGCGGCTTCGACGTCGCCGGGGTGCGCGGCGATGGCCCGGCCGAGTTCGGCGCCGTCGAGCATCGCGTTGTTGGCGCCCTCACCGTCCGGGGGTGCGAGGTGGGCGGCGTCGCCGATGAGGGTCACCCCGGGAAGCCGGTCCCACCGGCGCCCGATCGGCAGCGTGAAGAGCGGCCGCAGGACCGGCGGGGTGTCGCCGTCGGTGATCAGCGAGGTGAGTTCCGGGGCCCAGCCGTCGAACTCGCCCGCGATCCGGGCGGTGGCCGCGGCCGCGTCGGTGAAGTCGATCGCGGCGAACCAGTCCTGGGGCTTGGTGAGGATCACGTAGGTGTGCAGGGTCGCGCCGCGCTCCCGGTGAGCGTTGATCGACCGGCTCTCCGCGGTCGCGGTCAGTGATCCGCCGCCGACGGCCTTCGCGGCCGCCGGGTGGCGCTCGTCGGCGTCGTACAGCCAGGTCTCGACGAACGACTCGCCGGTGTACTCGGGCATCGCGTCGGACAGCAGCGGCCGGACGCGGGACCAGGCTCCGTCGGCGCCGACCAGAAGGCTGGTGACGGTGGTGGTGCCGTCGGTGAAGGCCACCTCGTGGCGGCTTTCGCCGAGGCCGCGGACGTCGCTGACCTTGCGGCCCCAGCGGACGGTGCCGGGTGGGAGCGAGTCGAGCAGCAGCCGGCGCAGCTCGCCGCGCTGCACCTCGGGGCGGCCGCCGGTGCCGTCGTCGGCCTTCTCGAACAGCACCGCGGCGTTCTGGTCCAGGATCCGCATCGCCTGGCGGCCCTCCAGCGCCAGGCCGCGGAACTCGTCCATGAGGCCGGTGGCCTCGACGGCGAGCTGGCCGTTGTAGTCGTGGATGTCGAGCATCCCGCCCTGGGCGCGGGCCGTCGGGGAGGGCTCGGCTTCGTAGACGGCGGCCGGGAAACCGTGCCGGTGCAGGACCCGCGCCAGGGTGAGGCCGGCGAGGCCCGCGCCGATGATGGTGACCGGAGTGGACATGTTCGCTCTTCTCGTGATCGTCGCCGTTGTGCTTGCCTGCTCAGGCTGGCGGCCGCCGCTGTCGGGGCGCGCACGCGCGGCTGGCATGGACCTGGCAGCCCCGCACGGACCGTGTCAGCCATCGCGCTCTCGCGGCCCGACAACGGTTACGGTGAACCCAGAACCGCTTCAGCCCACGGAGGATCGATGACGTTCGACTTCGGCCGTTTTCCCGCTCTCGAAGCGTTTCCGCGGGCCGGGCTGGGCGGCTGGCCGACGCCGCTGGTCCCGGCGCCGCGGCTCGGCGAGGCGCTGGGCCTGTCGAACCTGCTGCTCAAGCGCGACGACGTGCACCCGCTCGGCGTCGGCGGCAACAAGCTGCGCAAGCTCGACTTCCACCTCGGCGCGGCGCTGGCTTCGGGCGCCGACACCGTGATCACGTTCGGCGCGCTGCAGACCAACCACGGCCGTCAGACGGCCGCCGCGTGCGCGCGCCTCGGCCTGCGGTGCGAGCTGGTGCTCACCGCGAAGGTCCCGCGCTCGGGCGAGGCGTACGAGCGCTCCGGCAACATCCCGCTCGACCTGCTGTTCGGCGCCCGCGTGCACGTGTGCGCCGACGACGAGGAGACCGGGCGGCGGTATGACGAGCTGGTGACCGAGGCCGTCGCGGAGGGCCGGAAGGTCGCGACGATCCCGGTCGGCGGCTCGGACGCCTTGGGCTCGCTGGGTTACCTGGACGCCACGCGCGAGCTGGCCCACCAGCTGTCGGACTCGGGCATCAGCCAGGCCCGCATCGTCGCCCCGCACGCGAGCGGCGGCACGGCGGCGGGCATCGCGCTCGGGACGGCGCTGCTGGGCTCGCTGGGCGCGGACTTCGCGTGCGTGAGCCATCCGATCGGCGAGTCCACGGAGAACCTGACGCACCTGGTCACGTCGGCCGCGCAGCTCATCGGCATCGACACCCCTTCGCTGGACCACGTGTGGATGAGCGACTCCACCATCGGCGAGGGCTACGGCATCCCGGCGCCGGAGACCTGGGGCGCGCTGCGGCTGTTCGGCCGCACCGAGGGCGTCGTCCTGGATCCGGTCTACTCGGGCAAAGCCGCGGCCGCGCTGGTGGAGTGGTCGGCGGCCGGCCGCTTCGACCCGGACGAGACGGTGGTCTTCGTCCACACCGGAGGCCTGCCCGGGTTGTACGGCTACGCCCCGGAATTCGCGGACGCCGTGGCGGACTGAGGTCCCTGAAGGCCACCTTCAGGGACCTCAGTGCCCTGAAGGTGGCCTTCAGGGCACGCGGTTGTCAGCTTCGCTCGGCTTTGAGCTGCGAAGCGGCGGGCGCCAAAGCCGTCGCCCGGGCGGCGTCCGTCCGGACCGCGATGCGGACCAGGCCCAGCAGCAGGACGACGTCGGAGACCAGCATCAGCCGCTGCGTCACCCCGATCGGCAGGGCGTCCGCGAGCACGTGGAACGGGGCGATGCCCGCTTCGTCCAGCCGGACGAACAGGAAGCTCAGCCCGAACAGCGCCAGCACCACCACGCCGAGCCGCAGCCAGCGCACCACAGTGGCGCGGTGCGGGCTGTCGCGCAGCGGGTCGAGCAGGGTGATGGCCGCGCCCGGCAGGCTGGTGAACGCCACCAGGCACGAGTACATGTGGATGTCGCCGCTCAGCGGGTTCGGGTTCTGCGGGTAGCTGGCCGGGAAGACCGCCGCCGTCGCCAGGCCCAGTGACCACAGCGTGAGCAGCACCCGCGTGGTCCGCGGCAGCGGCACGCCCGCCGCCACCAGCGTGCCGAGCACGGCGAGCGAGCCGATGGCCAGCGAGAGCACGCTCGCGCCGAGCATGCCCTGGCCGCGGTCGGTGATGATATAGCTGGAAAGCGTGTCGTACACCGGATCGCGTGAGCTGATCACGTGCAGGACGGTGATCGTGAACATTCCCCACGCGATCGCCGCCAGTGCGGCCAGCCGCCAGATCCGGAGCCCCCGTGAATTCCCCATGCTCCCAGGGTTCCGGGCCAGGGCCGTTCCGTGATCCGGGAAAACCCTGAATTCACCCCTAGTCCTGCCTAGTCCTGACAGGGGTTGAACTCGGCGACGACAAGTGCTTGGTCGTCGTGCCGCTTCGCGCGCGGCCAGCGTTCGCCTGACGGGTCCTGCTTTTCCGCTGTGCGGACGGCGTCCAGCACCGCGTCCGGGCCGCTCGCCCGCGCCAGCCGCAGCACGTCCGGCCAGCCGAAGAGGCGGTACTCGTCGACGCCGATGGAGACGCCGTCGGTGGCCAGCAGCACCGCGTCGACCTCCGCGCGCGGCCACGTGCGCCGCACGGCCTTCTCCGCCGCGGCCGGGTCGGCCTCCGCGACCCAGAAACCGCCCTCGGCGTTGCGTCGGCGGCGGACGTCGGCGCCGGTCTGCAGCAGGCCGCCGTCGCGCAGGGAGAGCAGCCGGTCGTCGGAGACGACGTCGGTGCCGAACTGTCCGAACGCGACGATCGGACTGTCCGCCAGCACAAAGGCTTCCACGCGCTCGGCGTCCCAGCGCACCATCGACACGGTGCTCGACGGCGAGCGTCCCGGTGCCAGTCCCTGCGCCGCCGCTACACCGGCGATGGCCGACGCCAGCGCGGCACCCAGGTCGGCCGTGGGCCGCGCGCGCAGCTCGGCCGCCAGCTTCCGCACGAGTAGCTCCGCGTACCAGCCGCCGGGCGGCAGGTCCGGGCTCGGCGACGTGGCTCCGTCCAGCAGCAGCACGGCGTTGTCCAGCACGACGACGTGGTCTTCGGTGGGCCGGGGCAGGCCGTCCGCGCCGACCCCCGCCCGCTCGGCGATCGCGATCTCGGGCATCAGCCGACTCTAACCCGGGACCCACGGCCTTCCTCAACCCTTGTGAGTGGCGATGACGGTTCTAACCGTCATAAACACTCACGAGCCCTATTGTCAACCAAGGTTGACATGCCCGGTGTTGTCAACCTAGATTGACAGCATGACGGAAGCAATAGACCTGGCCGCACGGGCCGGCGATCGGGATCCCCGCGTGGGGCTTCGCGCGGTCGCGGCGCTCCGTCGGCTGGTGGAACAACTCGAGGCCGTGCAGGTGCGCAGCGCGCGGATGCACGGCTGGTCCTGGCAGGGGATCGCCGCCGAGCTGGGGGTCAGCCGGCAGGCGGTCCACAAGAAGCACGGGAGGAACTGATGTTCGAACGGTTCACTGTCGACGCGCGGATGGCCGTGGTCGAAGCCCAGCTCGTGGCGCGGGAGCTGGGCTCGCGGGAGATCTCGCCGCAGGACGTGTTCGCGGGCCTCGCTAGAACGGAGAACGGTGACGCGCAACGGCTGCTGGAGCAGCTGGGCGTCTCCCGCGACGAGGTGCTGGCCGAGCTGGAGCGCATCCGGCGCCGTGGCGGGATCAGCGACGCCGACGTCGAGGCGCTCACGGAGTTCGGCATCGACGTCGAGCAGATCGTCGAGCGCGTCGAGCAGACCCACGGCCCCGGCGCGCTGGCGAGCAGCGGCAAACGCACGCGGCGCGGCCACATCCCGTTCACCGTCGAGGCCAAGAAGACGCTGGAGCTGAGCCTGCGCGAGGCCGTGAAGCTCGGCGACAAGCACCTGGGCCAGGAGCACATGCTGCTGGCGCTGGTGCAGCAGAAGGGCGCGGTCGCCGACCTGCTGGCCGCGCGCGGCGTCGACTACCCGACCGTCCGCCGGGCGGTCGGTCAGCGCGAGGCGGGCTGATGCTGTTCCTGCTGGCGGCGCCCCGTCCGCCACGTGACGAGCGGCAGGAGCGCGTGCGTGAGGGGGCCGATCGACGCCGCGTAGAGCACGGTCCCGACGCCGACACTGCCGCCGAGCAGCCAGCCGAAGGCCAGCACCGTCACCTCGATCCCGGTGCGGACCAGCCGCACCGACCGGCCGGTGCGCGCGGTGAGCCCGGTCATCAGCCCGTCGCGCGGGCCGGGGCCGAGGCGGGTGCCGACGTAGACGGCGGTCGCGACGGCGTTGAGGACCACCCCGCCGGCCAGCAGCACGATCTGCCACGCGAGCACGTGCTGGTCGGGCAGCACGGCGCGGACGGCGTCGACGGTCACGGAGATCACCGCGATGTTCGCGGCCGTCCCGACGCCGGGGCGCTGGCGTAGCGGGATCCAGAGCAGCAGCACGAACACCGACACGATGGCGGTGACCGTGCCGAAGCTCAGCCCGGTGATCTTCGTGAGGCCGTCGTTGAGCACGTCCCACGGGTCGAGGCCGAGGCCCGCGCGGGTGAGCATCGCCATGCTGGCGCCGTAGAGCGAGAGCCCGCCGATGAGCTGGAGGCCGCGGAGCACGGGGGCCCGGCGGAGACTGAGCGGACTGAGATCGGTAACTGCCACTTCTGCACTATCGGGCACCACTGGTCTGGTAAACCATGGCCAATTGCGGATAATTGGCCTTATGGAACCGCACATCCCACTGGGTAGCCGGATCTCCGGCGAGAGATTGGCCGTGTTACTGGGGGAGTGGCGACGCCGGGGTTCCCGCCAGGGCGCGGCCGATCTCGCCGCGGCCGTCGAGCTGCAGGTGCTCGACGGCCAGCTCCCCATCGGCACCCGGCTGCCCGCGGAGCGGGAGCTGGCCGAGGCACTCGCTGTCAGCCGCACGCTCATCGGCGCGGCCCTCGACCGGCTGCGCGAGGACGGCCTGGTCGCCAGCCGCCGCGGCGCCGGCTCGTGGATCGCCGGCACGGGACGGCGCGGGCACGAACGGGCGCTGCCGTCCGGCGAGGGCCTGCTCGACCTGGCGCGCGCCGCGCCGTCCGCGCTGCCCGGGCTGATGTCCGCGGTCGACGACGCGCGGCGAGCCCTCACCGAGTACGTCACCGGCAACGGCTACCTCACCGGCGGCCTGCCGCTGCTGCGTGAGCGGATCGCCGAGCGCTACACCGCGCGCGGCCTGCCGACGTCGCCGGACCAGGTGGTGGTGACCGGCGGCGCGTACTCGGCTTTTGTGCTCTGCCTGCGGATGCTCGCCGGGCCGGGCGACCGGGTGCTCGTCGAGCAGCCGACGTATCCCAATGCGCTCGACGCCATCCGCGCCGCCCACGCCCTGCCCGTGCCGGTGGCGCTCGACCCGGTGCGCGGCTGGGACCTGGCGGGGATCGAGGCCGCGCTGCGCCAGGCGTCGCCGCGGTTCGGCTACCTCGTGGTCGACTTCCAGAACCCCACCGGCCTGCGCCTCGACGCGGCGGGCCGCGAGCGGCTCGGTGGCCTGCTGGCCCGCTCGCGGACCCCGGTGGTCGTCGACGAATCCTTGGTGGAGCTGGATTACGAGGGCGATCCGCTCGACGCGCCCCCGCCGCTGGCCGCGTTCGCCGGTGATCTGACGCTGATGGTCGGCTCCGCCGCGAAGTCCCACTGGGGCGGCCTGCGGCTGGGCTGGATCCGGGCGTCCGCGGACCTGGTGGACCGGCTGGGCTCGTCGCGGTTCGCGGTGGACCTCGGCGCGCCCGTCTTCGAGCAGCTGGTGCTGGCGTCCCTGCTGGAGCCGGCGGGCTACGAGGCGCTGGCGCGTCGCCGGGCGGAGCTCCAGGGCCAGCGGGACGCACTGGTCGGGGCGCTGAAGTGGTACTGCCCGGAGTGGACGTTCGAGGTTCCGTCCGGCGGGCTTTCGCTGTGGTGCCGGCTGCCGGAGCCGATGAGCACCCGGCTGGCGGTCTCGGCCGCCAACCACGGCGTCCAGCTGGCGCCGGGCTCGCGGTTCGGCGTGCACGGGGGTTTGGAGCGGTGGCTGCGGGTGCCGTTCGGGCTGCCGCCGGACCAGCTCTTCGAGGCCGTCCGGCGGCTGAGCATGGCGGCCGCGTCGGTGCGCGGGCTGGCGGCGGTGCCGGCGGTGAATGTGCCGGTCACGTAAGGCTTCCAACGATAAACAGCCGGTGCACCGGATGGTCCGGCCACTCCAGGGAGGGTGGCGGTCGCATCCGGCGCACCGGCTGTTCGTCACCCGCTCCGCGAACGGAACGGGCACCGTGGCGGCTTCCTGGCACAGCCCCTCGACGTGCCGGGAAGCGCCGACGGCTCAGGCGGGCTTCGGTTGGCGCAGGTTCACGCTCGGCGCGGTGAGCGAGAACCTCCGGAGCACGCCCGTTGTGGGTCCCGGCGCCGCAGGGGCAGCGCGGCGCCGGGACCAGGACCCGATCCGGCCGGGCGCGGTCGGCCGGTCGGGAAGCAGGAAGGTGTGCATGGACTTGCCCCTGTTGTCTTCAGAGCTGTTTCAACGGGCTACAGCGACTTCAGGGGAGGGCGCGGCGCAGCCGAACGGGCGCGCGAGCAAGAAGTTGATCTTGTTTTGGACGCGGCTCTCCCCGGAGGACCAGGTGCCGGTCAGTCCGGGGAGGTGGTGGGCAGGGCGGCTTCCCTGCCCGCGCCGTCGACCTCGTGGTCGCGGCTGACACCGATCAGCTTCAGCTGAGTGGTGGTGGCGCTGTCGCCGGAGACGGCGAACGTCTGCCGCGCGCCGCCGGAGCTGTCGTGCCCCGGGGTGGCGGTGGTGGTCGGCGCCATCGGCGCGCTGGGCGTGGCCGGGAGCCCGCCGCCGCCACCGCTGCCGCCGCCACCGGTGCCCGCGTGGGTGTTGGAGTCCTGCTGCTGGTGCTGGTGTGCCAGCGCGCTGCCGTCGCGCGCGGGCAGCTCGGTGAGGCTGCTGCGCGTGCCGGAAGCCGTGGTGACGGTGGTCGTGGTGAGCGCCCCGGCCGGCGCCGGTGCGGTCGCCGGGACAGTGGCGCCCGCAGGCGCGACGGTCGCCCCGATCAGCGTCGGCACGGTCGCGGTGACGCCCCCGCTGACGGACCCACCGGAGAGCACCGGCCCGAGCACCCCGCCGATCGGCACCAGCGGCGGCGGGTAGTCCCCGTCCCCGGGCGTCGACGGCGGCAGCACGGTCTGCCCGACGGTGCCCACGGTCCCGACCACCCCGGTGACGGTGTGGATGGCGGTGTTCAGCGTCGTGTCGACCACATCGACGAGACCACCGACCAGGCCGCCCACGAGACCGCCGAGGAGGCCGCCGCTGTTCTGGTTTTGCTGGTTTTCCGGGGCCGGTTGGTCTGGCTGGGTCAGCCGGTCCGGCTGAACCGCGGGCTGCTGAACAACCATCGACGGCCGGACGACGGCGGTGGTGCCGCTGCTGTTGTCGGCACTGTCATCGGCGCTGTTGTCGGTACCGGCTGGTTGGTCGGCGCTGGCCGGTTGGTCGGCCGAACTGCTACCGCTTGACGGTCGTGAGCCGGACCCGTCGGCTGAACCGTTGCCGCCGGAGGGTCGCGAGGCGGACCCGTCGGCCGAACCGCTGCCGCTGGCCGGTCCCGCTCCGCAGCCGCCAGCCGAGTTGCTGCCGGTGGGCAGCCCTGCGCCCGACCCATCGGTCGAGGCACTGCCCGGCGAGGCGGTTCCGGTGTTCGGCTCGCTCGATCCAGCGGGGGTGCCCGTTGCCGGGGTGCTGGCTCCGGCGGTCGTGCCGGTGTCCGGGGTGCTGGCCGTGACCGGGTCGCTGCTCGCCGCGGCGGCGTTGTCCGAGGTGCTGCTCGAAGCCGTGCCATCCGGCGTGGTGGCCGAAGCCGTGCTGCCCGGGGCGCTGGCCGAGACGGTGCTCGAAGCCGTGCTGCCCGTCGTGGCCGAGACGGTGCTGCCCGTCGAGGTGTCCGTTGCTGTGGTCGCCGACGCCGTCGAGGCGGTGTGGCTGGGTCTGCTCCAGCCGGAGGTGCCCGTGGCCGAGCCGCGGCTGGTCGCTTCGCGGTCGCCAGGGTTGCCCGCTTCGCGGTCGCCGGGTGTGGCTGAGCCGCGGGGGCCGTCCGCTGCCTGGTGGTGCCGGGCGGGTGAAGAGTCTGAGGCGTGTTTCCCGGCGTGGGCGGAGGCGGTGGCGACGGTGTCGCCGGAAGGGGCGTCCGTGGCGTTCCGCTCGTCGGCCGACGCGCTGGTGTTCGCCAGCACCGCCCCGAGCAGCCACCCGGCCAGCGCAAGCCCGCCAGCCAGCGCGATCCGCGCGGTCGGCCGAGCAAGAGGACCAGCCCAAGCCCTCGGACGGTGCGCCCTCGCCCCACCCGCCGTCGAAGCGGCCACCGGACCAGACATCGGCGAGCCGCCCACACCGCTGACAGCAGCAGCGAGGCCGGAGCCTGCGGAATCAGCCACAGCCAGGCTGTCCAACGCGCGATCGGGCGTCGCGGAATCAGCTGCGATCCGGTCGTGGATCGCGGGACCTGAGCCAGCGGAACCAGCCGTCGCGGAACCAGCCGTCGTGGGGTCAAGCGCAGCGGAAGCAAGCGTCCCGGGAGCCGAAGGAAGCGTCGGGCGGGCAGCCGTAGCGGGGTGCACGGGAATCGTGCCAATCACGCCACCACCACCGTCCGCGCCTGAAGCTCATGCGGTCACCGCACGAAGCTGATCTTGCTGGGGTTCTCTTCCGGCCAGGTCGCAGTTACCCCGGGGCTGCACTCTTTCTAGCACCGCTCGCGAGTGTTTCATCTCTCCCGCGTTCGATCCACCCCGTACGGCGGAACAGCCCTACCGGCTCCGGTGTCCAAACGGCCGAAGTTGATCACCGTCCGTACCCCCGGACGCCCGCGCCAGGGCCATCTGGGCGCCCCCGGTAGCCGTCCCCGCAGGCGTTTGACCTGATGTTTCACGTCGGACAGCCACTCAGAGTATCGCTTGATCAACGCTGGGTGCGCACCGCGTGCGGGCCCACGACTGTACTGAAAGGACAGCCCGGCATGTGGGACGCAAAGTGATCAGACGAGTGACCGCAATCGCTTGACGGCCTCGTCGATGACTTCGTTGCGCTTGCAGAACGCGAAGCGCAGCAGGTGTTTCCACTCTTCCGGGTGATCGGTGAACACCTTTACGGGCACGGCCGCGACACCCACGCGCTCGGGCAGCTCCCACGCCAGCTCGGCGGCGTCGGTGAAGCCGAGCGGCCGGACGTCGACGCACACGAAGTACGTGCCCTCGCTCGGCCGCACCTCGAAACCGGCGTCCGCCAGGCCCGCGGAGAGCCGGTCGCGCTTGTCCTGCAGGCTCGTGCGCAGGCCTTCGACCCACTCCAGCTCGTTGTCCAGCGCGTACGCCACCGCCGGTTGCAGCGGCCCGCCCGAGACGAACGTGATGAACTGCTTCGCCGCCTTCACGGCCGCGACCAGCTCCGGCGTCGAGCAGACCCAGCCGATCTTCCAGCCGGTGCAGTTGAACGTCTTGCCGGCGCTGGAGATCGACACCGTCCGCTCGCGCATGCTCGGCAGCGTCGCCAGCGGGACGTGCTCATTGCCGTCGAAGACGAGGTGCTCGTAGACCTCGTCGGTGATCGCGATCAGGTCGTGCTCGACGCACAACGCGGCGACGGCCTCCAGCTGCGCGCGCGTGAACACCGTCCCGGTCGGGTTGTGCGGCGAGTTCAGCAGTACCGCGCGCGTGCGCGGCGTGATGGCGGCGCGCAGGGCGTCGAGGTCCAGCTCCAGACGCCCGTCGGGGTTCTCGACGAGGCCGATCACCCGCCGCTCGGCGCCGGCCATGGCGACCGCCGCGGCGTACGAGTCGTAGTACGGCTCGACGACGATGACCTCGTCGCCGCGCTCCGTCAGCGCGATGAGCGCGGCGGTGATGGCCTCGGTGGCACCCGCGGTGACCAGGATCTCCGTGTCCGGGTCGTACTCGGTGCCGTAGCGCAGCCGGTGCCGGGCGATCGCCGCGCGCAGCTCGGGCCGCCCCGGGCCGGGCGGGTACTGGTTGGCGCCGCCGAACAGCGCGTTCTTCGCGGCTTCGAGCATCCCGGCGGGCCCGTCGGTGTCGGGGAAGCCCTGGCCGAGGTTCACGGCGTTGTGCTTCACGGCGAGTGCCGTCATCTCCGCGAAGATGGTCGCGGTGAACGGGCGGAGGCGGGGGACAAGAGCTGGTTCGCGCACGAAAACGCATCCTCACGGACAATGGCGTCGTGGAGCAACTCACGCCAGCCAAGGTCACCCCGGCGGACCCACCCGGCGGCGCCGCCGGGGAAGAGCAGAAACGGCGTGCCCTGCGCAGGATGAAGCTGGTCGCGCTGGCTTTCCTGCTCGGCGCGACGGTCGTCTTCCTCCTCACGAGCTGGGCGGAGTCGGCCGGATGGCCGGGCTGGGTCGGGTATGTCCGCGCGGCCGCCGAGGCGGGCATGGTCGGCGCGCTCGCCGACTGGTTCGCCGTCACGGCGCTGTTCCGGCACCCGCTGGGCCTGCGGATCCCGCACACGGCGATCATCCCGAACAAGAAGGACCAGCTCGGCAACAGCCTGGGCGACTTCGTCGGGTCCAACTTCCTCTCCGAGGACGTCATCCGCGACAAGCTGCGGCGCGTCGAGATCGCGCGGCGCCTCGGCGGCTGGCTCTCGCAGCCGGCGAACGCGGAGCGCGTGACGTCCGAGCTGGCCACGGTCGTCCGTGGCGCCGTCACGGTCCTGCGTGACGAGGACGTGCAGGCGATCATGGAGCAGGCCGTGGTCAAGCGCGTGATCGACCGCCCGTGGGGCCCGCCGCTGGGCAAGATCCTGGCCGGCGTCTTCGAGGACGGTGCACACCACAAGCTCGTGGACCTCATGTGCGACCGCGGTTACGAGTGGGTCCGTGACAACCACAACACGATGCTGCGCGTGGTCTCGGACCGCGCGCCGAGCTGGTCGCCGAAGTTCGTCGACGAGATGCTGGCGGACAAGGTGTACGGCGAAGTCCTGTCCTTCACCTGGGCAGTGAAGACGGACGTCAACCACCCGATGCGCCTCGCGCTGGACAAGTTCCTCGGCGAGTTCGCGCAGGACCTGCAGAACGACCCGCAGACGATGGAGCGCGCCGAGCAGGTCAAGGGCCAGATCATCAGCCACGACGAGGTGCAGAAGCTGATCGGCTCAGCCTGGGCGACGGCGAAGGAGATGCTGCTCAACGCCGCGGAGGACCCGTCGAGCGAACTGCGCCGCCGCGTCCGCGCGGGCCTGGAGTCCCTGGGCTCCCGCCTGATCACGGACGAGACCCTGGCGAGCAAGGTCGACGGCTGGGTCGAGAGCTCGGCGGTGTACCTGGTGGCCAACTACTCCAAGGAGATCACCACGATCATCACGGACACCGTGGAGCGCTGGGACGCGGACGAGACGTCGCGGAAGATCGAACTGCAGGTGGGCCGGGACCTCCAGTTCATCCGGATCAACGGGACCGTGGTGGGGGCGTTGGCCGGGCTGGTTATTTACGCGGTGGCGCAGTTGTTGTTCTGACGTTTTTGCTGGTGTTGCTGGGATTGTTGGGCTGCTTGGAGCTTGGACCGCTGGACGGTTGGGAGCTCGGGTTGCTGGGCCGCTGGGAGCTTGGGTTGCTGGATTGCCGCGGCTCAGCCCCGCCCTGCCCAGCTCAGCCCCGCCCGCCCCGCCCCGCCCGGCCGAATCAGTCCGGCGTCGGTGCGGACTGACCGCTCAGGGTTTGCCGCCTGGGTCGCCCCGCGTCTGGTGTCCCCGACCGGTGTGGGTGGCTTGTCCACAGGGGCTCATCCCCAGGTGGAAGGGGGCGAAAAACATGAGCGAGCCGCTATACCACACCTCGGGGAGGCTCAAACCAGTTGTCCACAGGAAGCTGAGTTATCCCCGGGGTTATCCACAGTTTTTCACGGTGATGGCCTAACGGGTGTCCACAAGTTGTGGGGATCCAGTGCGTCTGCACGTGCACATGTGGTGGCTGTGCACTAGTTGTCCACAGGGGTCTGGTTGTGCACACCTGCTGCGCGGGCTCGCCAGGAGCGGGCCTTTTCGCGGTTGCCGCAGACGCGCATGGAGCACCAGGTGCGGGAGCGGTTGCGGGATTCGTCGTAGAAGGCCCACAGGCAGTCGTCCGCGGGGCAGATCTTCAGGCGGACCCAGTCGCCGCGGATGGTGAGGCGGGTGGTGGCCGTCAGGACTGCGGTGATGGCGTTGGGGGTCAGCAGGGTCGGGCCGTCGGTGGTCAGGGCGAAGTGGAGCGGGACGTCCAGCGGCCGGGGTGGCAGGCGGGGATCGCCGATGGCGGCGCGGAGGGCGTCACGCGCGGCGCGCGCATCGGCGGGCTCGCTGGGGGCGACGTTGTGCTCGGCGGACCAGCGGTGCCAGAGCTCCGGGTCGTCCAGCAGGTCCTCGTTCCGCTCGACGTCGACGGTATTGAGGAAGGCGACCACCAGGGAAGCGTCGGTGTGCACACAACCAGTGTACGGGGAATGCTGGTTGCGAACCGCCCCACTAACTTCCATACTCGCCACAGCGGTTACCCGACTGGAGGGATGTTGACGAAGATGGGTGCGATACCGACGTTCGGCAGTGTGTGCCTCGACTGCCCCGACCCGGCGGCCCTCGCCGGCTTCTACCGGGCGCTGCTTGACTGGGACGAACCCAAGATCGAAGACGGCTGGGTCACGCTCATCAATCCACAGGGTGGTGCGCGCCTGGAGTTCCAGCGTGTGGATGACTACCGCGCGCCCGAGTGGCCGTCGCCGGACAAACCGCAGCAGGCGCACCTCGACCTGGATGTCACCGACCTCGAAGCGGCGCACGAGCGCGCGCTGGGCCTCGGCGCGAGGCTGCTCGACGACTCGCCGAAGACCTTCCGGGTGTACGCCGATCCGGTGGGTCACCCGTTCTGTCTGTGCGCCTGCTGACGCTGGCGGCGAAAAATGCGTAGGCTCTGATACGTGATTTGTCCGAAGTGTCAGAATCAGATGCGGACCGTCGACAAGAACGGGATCCACATCGACCAGTGCGACGGCTGCCGCGGCATCTTCCTCGACCGGGGCGAGTTGGAGCAGATCGTCGGGGCCGAAAGCTCCTATTACGGTCGGCAGCAGCAACCGCCGCCGCCGTACGGAGCCGGCGGGTCCCACGGGCGGCCTGACTCGCCGCAGCCGTACCGCGGCGGCGGTTACGCCGATTCGCCACGGCCTCACCGCGGGTACTCGGATTCACCCCGGCCCTACGGCGGCCACGGCTACTCCGACTCCCCGCGACCGTACGGCGGCGGCAACCACGGCGTCCGCCGCAAGCGCAGCTTCCTCGAGAACCTCTTCGACTGAGCCGGCTCGGGATCCGAGCCAGGGCGAGTTCGAGCCTGGGCCGACTCGAGTCGGCCTGGAGCTGAGCCGAGCCGCTTGTGGACTGGGCGGGCTGGACCGCGGGCGGCCCGAGTGTGAGCTGGTCCGAGGTTGTGCGAGTGCGAGCCGAACTCGGGTCGAGCCGCCGTGGGCTGGGCTGGGTCGAGTCCAAGCTGGCTCGGGTTGGTCCGGCGCCGAGTCCGAGTCCGAGTGTGAGCTGGTCTGAGTTGGTTCTCGATCTCAGGATCTGTCCCGCCTGTGGCGATCGCGCCGAACGGCCGATCGCTGAGGGCTCGACGTTGTCGTGTGGGCGGTGTGGGCATCGGTGGCCGTTCAGGCGGTTGCCGTTGTTCGCGCTTACTGGGCCGAGCGGGGCGGGCAAGTCGACCGTGGGGCCGGCGTTGGCTGCTCGGATGTGCGGTGACGTGGTGGTTCTGGAGCAGGACGTCCTCTGGACGGGCGCCCTGCGCGACGACGTTCCCGGCCACCCGGCCTTCCGCGCGGCCTGGCTGCGGATGGCGGCGATGCTGCACCAGAACGGCCGCCCGGTCGTGCTGTGCGGCACCGTCGCGCCGCCGGAGTTGGAGGCGTTGCCGGAGCGCGTTTTCTTCTCCGACGTTCACTATCTGGCGCTTGTCGCCGATCCGGCGGTGCTTCGGCGTCGTCTGCGGGCGCGGCCTGCCTGGCGTGAGTGGGATGAGGAGCGGATCGACGAGATGCTCGGCTTCACCGCCTGGATCCGCGGTCAGGTCGACCACTTCGACACGACCGACGTGCCGTTGGACGAGACTGTCGCTTACGTCGAGAAGTGGGTTCGCGCCGGGCTGGCTTGAATCCCGCCGCAGCCAAGAAGCCCAAGAAGTCCAGAAACCTCAAGCAACCAGCGGCCACCGCAGCCCGTCCGGCTCGTCGAGCCAGAACTCCTGGTGCGAGCCGTCCACGGTCAGGCCGAAGCGGTCACGCTCGGGCTTGCCCAGCGACTTCCACAGCACGTACGCGCGTTCGGCCAGGTCCCACAGCGCGCGCGGGCCGCCTTGGGCGACCTCGAACGTCTCGCCCGCCTTGCGGCAGCGGACCCACGAGCCGTCGGGGTGGGTCAGCGCTATCGGGCCCGGGTCGGCGCGGGTCAGGACCACAGACGTGCCGCTGGACGGTTTTTCGCGGACCGGGTGCACGTCCGGCAGTTCCAGCGACGCGAAGAACTCGAACTTGCGCTCCGGCTTCACCAGCCGCGACATCGGCAGACGCGTGGGGCGCCAGTCCGCGTCGTCGGGAGCCGGCAGTGCTGCGGGTTCGGCGCGGCGGTGGGCGCGTAGCGGCATGAACCGGCCGTCGCGGGCCAGTACGCGGCCGGTGCCCTTCGCGCCTTCGCCCGCGACCAGGCGCACCAGGCCCGCGCCCAGCGGCCGGTTCAACGTCGTCACCACCAGACCGCCCGGCACGGTCTGCTCCAGCCACGCCGGCGGGATCGCCGAGACCGACGCCGTGCACAGCACCCGGTCGAACAGCACGCCTGCCGGGAAGCCGAGCGCGCCGTCGCCCACCGCGCACGACGGCGCGTAGCCGCACGCTTGCAGGTGTTCGCGCGCTGCCGTCACCAGCTCGGCATCGATGTCCACAGTGGACACCTGGCCGGAGCCGCAGCGGTGGCTCAGCAGCCCCGCGTTGTACCCCGTGCCGGTGCCGATCTCCAGCACGCGCTGCCCGTCGCCCACGCGCAGCTCTTCGAGCATGATCGCCATGATCGCGGGCATGCTCGACGAGCTGCTGGGTATCCCGGGGACGGGGCCCCGGCGGGCCTCGTCCCAGAGCGACGGGTCGTCGTCCAGCTGGGTGACCAGTACTTCCGGCGAGTAGACCTGCTCCAGCCAGCCGGGGTCGCCGGCGTCCATCGCGGTCCAGCCGCGGTCGGACGGCAGGAAGAACCGCGGCAGGAACACGTGCCGTGGCACCGAACGGAAGGCCTCGACCCAGTGCGCGTCGTGCAGCACGTCCTGTTCGACGAGGTGCTTGACCAGCCGACGGCGCAGCCGTTGCGTGCCCATGGGCTCCACCGTAGCCGGGTGAGCGGCAACACACCCGATCGTTGCAAGCAGAGTGCTTGCAACAGCTAGCACTCACGCGTAGTGTCGATGGAGTCGCGAGGAGGTGACCGGATGACAGAACCCGGCGGAGCCCAGGGCCCGATGGAGAAGGTCGCGGACATCGCTTCCGACATCGGCGAGTACATCCGCCAGCAGCGGAGCAGCGCGAAGATCTCGTTGCGGCAGCTGTCGAAACTCGCCGGAGTGTCCAATCCGTACCTGAGCCAGATCGAGCGCGGGGTCCGCAAGCCCAGCGCGGAGATCCTGCAGCAGATCGCCAAGGGCCTGCGCATCTCGGCCGAGGCGCTCTACGTGCAGGCGGGAATCCTCGACCTGCCTACGGGCGGCCCGGTGGGCGACTCGATCCGAGCCGACACCGAGCTGACCGAGCGGCAGAAACAGGTCCTGCTCGACGTCTACGAGTCCTTCCGACGCGAGAACGCCGCGGCCCGTCCAGCCGCGGAGGCACCCACAGCACAGACCACTACTGAAGACATCACTGAGGAGTCGGCATGACCACGCCCACCACCAAGGACGTCCGCAAGGCCGTCGACAGCGCCCTCGAGCAGGTCCGCACCCCGCTGCTCGCCGCGCTCGGCGCCGGCAACCTGGCCAGCCAGGCCGTCGTGGACGCCGTCGCCAAGGCCCGCGAGAACGTGACCAAGAGCGGCGAGGCCGCCCGCAAGAACCTCGAGGAGATCCCGGCCGACGTCGAGGGCCTCCGCGAGAAGCTCGACCCGGCCGAGCTGCGCAAGGTCATCGACGAGTACACCGAGGCCGCGCTCAAGCTGTACAACAAGCTGGCCGCGTCCGGCGAGCAGGCCTGGGACAAGATCGCGGCGCAGCCGCAGGTCAAGAAGGCCATCGACCAGCTGGAGGACGCGCTGTCCACGGCGCAGGAGCGCGTGGACGAGCTGACCGGCGAGACCCGTGAGCGCGTGGACGGCGTGCTGGCCAAGGTGACCAAGCGCACCCGCTCGGCCGGCGAGAAGGCCGCCCGCAAGGTGACCGAGGTCGCCGGCGAGACCGCGGACGCCGTCGAGGAGCTGGGCGGCGAGCTCGCCCACGAGACCCGCTCGGTCACCCGCAAGGCCGCCAACCGCACGGCGCCGAAGAGCACCAGCCCGGCGGCGCGGCGCACCACCACCAGCACCACCACGGCCACCAGCAGCACCGCGGCCAAGAAGCCGGCCGCGCCGAAGACCGACAAGTAAGTACTGCTGCGGGAGAGGCCGGTGAGAACCGGACCCGGCCCGCACCAGGGTTCACTGGCCCCGGCACCCCGCGAGGTGTGCCGGGGCCAGTGTCGTCCGGGTGGCCTGCCGTAAGCTGGAAATCGTGTTGGTTAGCGTTTGGGTCCTCGCGGTCATCCACTGGGGCAGCGCCTTGGTCGGGCTCTTCGCCTTCCTGCACGCGCTGTTCCAGCGATCGGACGCCTACCCGGCCGCTGATCGCAAGACCAAGCCGATCTGGGCGCTCATCACCTTCGGCGCCACGCTCGCGTTGGCGCTCTTCTGGCTCCAGGACGCCGGGTTCATCTTCTGGGTGCCCGCGATGGCCGCCGTGCTCGTCTACCTGGTCGACGTGCGGCCGCGGCTGAACGAGGTCCAGCGCGGCAAGCGCAACTGGTAAAGCCCTAGTCTGGCGAAGTGACCACCTGGAACATCGCCGGGACCCTCACGGTCGTTCCCGCGCCCACCCGTACCGACCTGCTCGCCGAACCCGTCGCGAAGGCGCTTGCCGCGCTCGCTTCGCCGGACGGCGTCGGCGTCACGGAGATCGATCCCGAGCTGGCCGACACCGCCGCGTTCTGCGAGGCGTACGGCTCTCCGCTCGACGCGTCCGCGAACTGCGTGGTCGTGGCCGGCAAGCGCGCCGGCGAGGTCCGCTTCGCCGCCGCGATGGTGCTCGCCACCACCCGCGCCGACGTCAACGGTGTGATCAAGCGCCGCCTCGACGTGCGCAAGGCGTCGTTCGCGCCGATGGACGAGGCCGTTTCGCTCACCGGCATGGAGTACGGCGGCATCACGCCCGTCGGACTGCCTGCGGAGTGGCCGATCCTGATCGACGCCGCGGTCGCCGCCGCGCCGGAACTGGTGATCGGCAGCGGGATCCGCGGCAGCAAGCTGCTGATCTCCGGCGCCGCGCTCGCGTCGCTGCCGAACGCGGAGGTCATCGAGGGCCTCGCCCGGTGACGTCCGTCTGGATGCGGTACCTGTCCGGCGCGGACATCGACTCGCTCGGTGTCACGCACGCGGACATCGTCGGTGCGGTCGAGGACGTGCTGGTCGATCACGGGCACGGCGACGTCGTCTTCGAGCCGCGCACACACTTGGTGCCGGACAACGGCGGCAAGGGGCACTTCAACATTTTGCGCGGCCACCTGTCGGCGAAGCAGGTCAGCGGCGTGAAGGTGGTCGGCGACTTCGTCTCGAACTTCGAGCGCGGGCTGCCCAGCGAGATGGCGCTGATCCTGCTGCTCGACCCGGAGACGGGCATGCCGCGCGCGATCGTCGACGGCACCATGATCACCGAGGCCCGCACCGGCGCGATGACGGCGGTGGGCGCGAAGTACCTGGCGCGGCCCGGTTCCAAGGTGCTCGGCCACGTCGGCGCGCGCGGCACGGCCTGGTGGAACGTGGTGCTGCTGGACTCGATCTTCGACTTCGACGAGATCCGGGTGACGAGCAAGCGGCCCGAATCGCGGGAGGACTTCGGGCGACGGTTGTCGGAGGAGCTCGGCAAGGAGGTCCGCGTCTGCGCTGACGCCGCCTCGACGCTCGACGGCGCCGACGTGCTCGTGGAGGCTTCGCGGCTGAACGAGCCGGAAGCATTGGTGCGCAAGGAGTTCCTGCGTCCGGGAACGTTCCTCGTCCCGTACGGCACGATCAGCGCGTTGGAGCTGACGCTGCTCGACGCCGTGGACAAGCTCGTGGTCGACAACTGGCGTGAGTCGCAGTCCGGCAACCCCCGGTTCGGCGCGCTGCGGCCGCAGCTGAACGCGGGCCTGCTCACCGAAGATGGGGTGTACGCGGAGATCGGCGACATCGTGGCGGGTAGCAAACCCGGCCGTGAGAACGACGACGAGCGCATCCTGTTCTGGCACCGCGGACTGTCCACAACGGACGTCGCCGTGGCGCACATGATCCTGCAGCGGGCCGAAGCGGCGGACGCCGGCACGATGCTGCCGTACCGATGATCGTCCAGGAGCCGCGCGACGTGGTGCGCGGCGACATCGAGCGGATCGAGCTGGACCCGGAACTGCTGGCGTCCGTGCGCGCCAACCGTTCCGCGATGCTGGCCGCGCTGAACGCCGCCGAAGGCCCCATCTACGGCGTGAACACCGGCATGGGACGGCTCGCGGGCGTGCGGCTGTCCGCCGCGCAGCAGGCCGAGCACCAGCGGAACCTGTTGGTGGGCCGGGCCGTCGGGGGACCGCCGTGGCTTTCGCCGGAGCTGACGCGCGCGTTGCTGATCATGCGCCTGCACAGCTTTCTGCGCCCGGAGCCGGCGGTGAGCGCCGAGCTGGTTTCGTTCCTGGTGGACCGGCTGAATGACGGCTTCATCCCGGCCGTCCCGAGGGGCGGGCTGGGCAGCTCCGGCGAGATCATCCCGCTGGCGCACGCGTTCCAGACCTTCCTCGGCCTCGGCTCGGTGCTGGAGGACGGGGCTGTGGTGCCCGCGGCCGAGGCGCTGCGCTGCCGCGGGGTTAAGCCGTTCGAGCTGGGCCCGAAGGAGGGCGCGAGCCTGATCCAGGGCTCGCCGCTGGCGCAGGCGTACGCGTGGACGAACAGCGGCTCCGTGCACCAGCTCGTCGACCTGCAGACGCTGTGCGCCGCGATCGCCGTGGACGTGCTGGGCGCGCCACGCTCGGTCTACGAGTACTCGATCCCGAACCCGCACGTCACGGCCGTGCTCGCGGACGTGACCACGCTGACCTGGCGCGGGGCTGTGCGGCCGGATCTGGTGCAGGCGCCGGTATCGGTTCGCGTGGGCCCGCGTGTGATCGGCTTCCTGGACCAGGTGTGCGCGAACCTCATGGACACGCTGCGCGAGTCATGGGACACACCGGGCGACTCACCGTCGTTTGTGGACGGTGCCTTCGTGCCGACCACGGGGTACCACGCGGCCGACCTCGGGCTGCGGATGGACGCGGTGAAGGCCGCGCTGGTGCACGTCGGCGAGGTCTCGGTGCAGCGGATGCACCGGCTGCTGGACCCGCAGTTCAGCGGGCTGCCGGCGCAGCTGGCCGTGGACCCGGGGCCGCAGGCCGGGCTGACGCCGCTGCACAAACGCGCGGTGGGCGAGCTGCATTCGTTGCGCCGCTTGGCCTCGCCGGCCACCATCGGCTCGCTCGACACGTCGGCGGGGCAGGAGGACGTGCAGGCGTTCGCGTGGGCGGCCGGGGCCGAGCTGAGGACGGCGATCGGGCACCTGTTCACCATCACGGCGTGCGAGCTGATCGCCGGTGCGCAGGCCCGGTACCTCGCCCCGGGTGACGGTGCCAAGCGCCTGGCCGGGCCGTATCGATGGATCGCCGCCACCGTTCCGCCGGTGCTGGTGGACCGGCCGCTGGGCCCGGACGTCGACCGGCTGGTGGCCGTCTGCCGGGAGACCTACATCGACGACCTGACCGAGCTGGCCTGAAACGCCGTTAAGGCCTCCTTACCCGCGTCGGACGCGGGTAAGGAGGCCTTAACGGACTTCAGGAGTCGCGGCGCGCGTTCTGCAGCGCCAGGCCCTTCGGGGTGGCCCAGCGCGTCAGCAGCGAGAAAACGCCCTCGCACACCAGCGCCAGGATGATCACCGCGATGCCGCCGCCGAAGATCTCGCCGTAGCCCTGCGCGCCTTCGGCGAAGCCGTCGACGATGTACCGGCCGAGGCCGCCGCCGTCGTTGACGATGGCGCCGATCGCGACGGTGGCCACGAGTTGCAGGAACGCCACGCGCGCGCCCGCCACGATCACCGGTGACGCCAGCGGCAGCTCCAGCTTCAGCATGATCTGCCATTCGCGGTAACCGGTGCCGCGCGCGGCGTCCACCGTCTCCTGCTCCAGCTGGACGACCCCCGCGTACGTGTTCGTGAACAGCGGCGGCAGTGCCAGGCCCACCAGCGCCAGCAGCAGCGGCCAGAAGTTCGTGTCCGCGCCCCATCGGCTGGCCAGGAACCAGAACAGGATGATCAGCCCGAAACTCGGGATCGCGCGCCCGATGTTCACGGCGCTGCTCGCCAGGAACGCGCCGCGCCGGTAGTGCGCGAGCCACACCGCCACCGGGATCGTCAGCACGGCCGCGACGAGCAGCGACAGCACGGAGAACCAGAGGTGCTCGACCGTCCGGTAGGGAATGCCCGCCGGGTCCGTCCAGCTCCACCGGTCCGGGTCGGACAGCCACTGGCCCAGCTGCGTGAAGACGTTCATCGGGCCCGCACCTTCCGCGCCCACGGGGCGAGCGCGCGTTCGCTCAGCCAGAGGAGCAGGTCGACGACCACCGCGAGCACCACCGACAGCACGATGCCGACGATGATCGGGCTCGGGTTCGGGGTGGTGGTCTGGATGCCGGCGCGGATGAAGTAGCCGAGGCCGCCCATGCCGAGCAGCGAGGTCACCGTCACCAGCCCGATCGTCGTCACCGCGGCCACGCGCAGGCCCGCGATCACCACCGGCAGCGCCAGCGGCAGCTCGACCTGCCAGAGCAGCCGCCGCCGGGTGAAGCCCATGCCGATCGCGGCTTCGCGGACCTCGGTGGGCACCTGCTGGACGCCGGTGACGATGTTGCGGATCAGGATCAGCAGCGTGTACGTCGCCAGCGGGATCACCGCCGTGGTGAACGAAAGCCCGAAGAACGGCACCAGCAGCGCGAACGCCCCGAGGCTCGGGACCACGTACAGCGCGCCCGCCGTGCCGAGCACCAGCGGGTAGAACCAGCGGTAGCGCAAGCACAACGTGGACAGGACCAGCGAGATGACCAGCCCGATGCCGAGCGCCGTCGCGGTGAGGGCGATGTGCTCGCCGAGCCGCTGGACGATGGCGTCGGAGTTGCGCTCGACCCACCGCCACTCGAAGATCGGCCGGCTGCTCTCGGCGAGCAGCGGGGTCACCGAAGGCGCATGCACTGTCTGACCTTACCCCGTTCGGGGTGCGGGTTTCCGGTTGTTGAGATCAGGTAGCGGTTGTATCCCATTCCGTGGTTTCTGTCGTGGCTCACGGTTAGGGTCCAATCCTCTGTTCGTGGAAAGAGGAGTGTGGGGACGTGCGCTGGACCCGGAACATCCGAGCGGCTGCGCTGGTGGCGGTCGCCGCCATCGGCCTGACCGCCTGCGGGGGTGGCAGCGGGGGCTCGGACCAGCCCGCCGCCCCGAGCAAGGGCGGTGCGCCGATCGTCGTCGCCTCGTTCAACTTCACCGACAGCCAGATCCTGGCCGAGATCTACGCGGCCGCGCTGGAGGCCAAGGGCTACCCGGTCACCCGCAGCCTCAACCTGGGCTCGCGGGAGCTGATCTACCCGTCGCTGAAGTCCGGCGAGCTGCAGTTCCTGCCCGAATACCAGGGCGCGGCCATCACCACCGGCTTCGGCAAGGACGCGGTGAAGGACGCCGCCGGCGAGCACGACCAGCTGGCCAAGCTGTTCGAGCCGTCCGGCATCTCGCTGCTGAACTACGCGGCGGCCGAGGACAAGAACACCTACATCGTGAAGTCCGACCTGGCCAAGTCCAAGGGCCTGACCAGTATCAGCGACCTGAAGAAGCTCGACAAGGTCGTCATGGCCGGCCCGCCGGAGTGCGAGAAGCGGCTGCCGTGCTTCCAGGGCTTCAAGGAGGTCTACAAGCTCACCAACGCGACGTTCCAGACTGTGCAGGAGGCCGGGCCGCGGGTACAGCAGCTCGACTCCGGCGCCGTCACGGTGATCCCGGTCGACTCGGTGAGCCCGCTGGTCGGCGACCCGCAGTACGTGGCGCTGAAGGACGACCTCGCCATCGTGCCCACCGAGAACGTGGTGCCCGCGGTGAACAAGAAGGTGCTCGACGAGCGCGGCGCCGATTTCGCGACGGTGGTCAACGCGGTCAGCGCGAAACTGACCACCGATGGGATGCGCGAGCTGAACAAACGTGTCGATTCCGGCGGCGAAGGGGCCGCGGACGTGGCGAAGGACTGGCTGAAGGAGCAGGGCCTCGCCTGACGTTCGTCCTGGTCAAATGGGCCGCTCGGGGTTCTCCCGGGCGGCCCGTTCGCTGTGTGTGCGAAGGTAGCGGCGGCGGAACACGAGGAGAAGCTGAGGAGCGAGATGGGAAAGGTCACGGCCACCGCGGAGCGCACGATCGACGCGCCGGTGGACAAGGTTCGCGAGCTGGTCGCCGACTACGCCGAGACCCGGCCGAAGCTGCTCACCGAGCACTACCGCGACTACGAGGTGACCGCGGGCGGCCACGGCGCCGGCACCGAGGCGAGCTGGAAGCTGCAGGCGACGTCGAAGCGCGTGCGCGACGTGGCGGCCACCGTGAGCGAGCCCTCCCCGGGCACCCTCGTCGAGACCGACGCGAACTCCAGCATGGTCACCACCTGGACGGTCGCGTCCGCCGGAGAGCGCTCGCTGGTGCGCATCGAGACCAGCTGGGACGGCGCCGGCGGCATCGGCGGCTTCTTCGAGAAGACGTTCGCGCCGGGCGGGCTGAAGAAGATCTACGACGGCGTGCTCGTCAAGCTCGAAGAGATCGTGTAGCGCTCACCACAGGTCCCCGGTGAATCGGAATGATCGCCCCGGTTGCCTCGTTGGGCCGGGTATATGCGGGGCGAACGCCCCGGTTGACTCAGTCCCACGAAACGGAGTTCAGCGGTGAACGCACCGACCCAGGCCACGGAGATCCGGCTCGCCTCCCGTCCGCACGGCGTCCCGACGCAGGACAACTTCGACATCGTCGACACCGAGATCCCCACGCCCGGCGCGGGGCAGATCCTGGTGCGCAACCTCTTCATGAGCGTCGACCCGGCCATGCGCGGCCGGATGAGCGACGCGAAGTCGTACGCGCCGCCGTTCGCGGTGGGCGAGGTCATGCACGGCGGCGCGCTCGGCGAGGTCATCGAGTCCACTGTGGACGACTTCAAGCCGGGTGACCACGTGCTGCACCAGGCGGGCTGGCGCACGCACGTCGTGCTCGACGCGGCGAGGAGCGTGAAGGTGGACGCCTCGGCGGCGCCGCTTTCGACCTACCTTGGTGTGCTTGGCATGCCGGGCCTCACGGCGTACGCGGGGCTGCTGGAGAGCGCGGAGTTCAAGCCGGGCGACACGGTGTTCGTGTCCGGCGCCGCGGGCGCGGTCGGCTCCCTGGTCGGGCAGCTGGCCAAGCTGAAGGGCGCCAAGCGCGTGATCGGCAGCGCCGGTTCGGCGGAGAAGGTCCGGCACCTGATCGACGACCTCGGCTTCGACGCGGCGTTCAACTACAAGGACGGCCCCGTTGCCGCGCAGCTGGCGGAGGCCGCGCCGGAGGGCATCGACGTCTACTTCGACAACGTCGGCGGCGAGCACCTCGAGGCCGCCATCGCGTCGATGAACCTGCACGGCCGCATCGCCGTCTGCGGGATGATCTCGGTGTACAACGCCACCGAGCCGACCCCGGCGCCGCGCAACCTCCCGCAGATCATCGCCAAGCGCCTCACCATCCGCGGCCTGCTGGTGATCGACCACTGGGGCCTGCGCGAGCAGTTCATCACCGAGGTGGCGCCGCTGGTGGCTTCGGGCGAGATCAAGTACTCGGAGACGTTCGTCGACGGCATCCGCAACGCGCCCGAGGCGTTCCTCGGCCTGCTCGGCGGCGCCAACACCGGCAAGATGCTCGTGCGTCTCTGACCCTCAGCCGAAAGACAGTCCGGGCAGGCTCGCCGCCGTGTAGTCGGCGGCGGGCGTGCCCGGCAACGGCCGGACGCCGGGCCGCGTGAGCAGCGCGGTCCGCAGCCCGGCCGCCTGCGCGCCCGCGATGTCCCACCCGTGCGCGGCGACCATCACGGCCTGCCCGGGTTCGACGGCGTAGGCGTCGAGCACCTGCCGGTACGGCTCGGGCGCGGGCTTGAGCCGGCTGACCTGCTGTGCGGAGAAGATCCGGTCGAGCGCCGTCGCGATCCCCGCGTGCTGCAGCTGTGTCTCGACGGTGGCGAGTGGCGAGTTCGTCAGCGCGACGACGGTGTGCCCGGCCTGCTTGAGTTTTTTCAGCCCTGGCAACACATCCGCGTGCGCGGACAGCGACAGCAGCGCGCCGCGGAACCGGGCCAGCTCGGCTTCGGTGAGATCACGGCCGTACCGCGCCACCGTGTCGACGGCCGCCGCGCCGGCGATCTCCGCGAAGTCCCGGTAGCCCCCGGTCGCCGTGGTGGTGAGCGCGGTGTGGATGGCGAGGTCGAACCACTCCCGCCGCGCCCGCGCCGTCCCGGTCAGCTCGGTGAACAACGGGTCGAGGCCCGCGAGGTCGAGCAGGGTTTCGTTGACGTCAAAGACGCACAGCACGGTTTCTCCCTCGGCAGGGTCAGTACTGATGCCCTGAAGGCCACCATGAGGGACGTAGATGCCCTCAAGGTGGCCTTCAGGGTCAGTACTGGCAGGTGGCGGCGCGGTGGTCGAGGTCGGCGTCGAGCTGGTCCGCGGGCACGCCGAGGTTCAGCTGGTCACGCATGATCCGGCCGAGGGTGGGCAGCTCCGAGCGCTCCGGCCAGGTCTCCGGCCGCCACAGCGACGAGCGCAGGAAAGCCTTGGCGCAGTGCATGTACAGCTCCCGCACCTCGATCACGATCGCGAGCTGCGGGCGCTTTCCCTTGACCATCAGGTCGTCGAAGAAGGGCGCGTCGGAGACGATCGTGGCGCGGCCGTTGACCCGCAGAGTTTCGTTCATGCCGGGGACGATGAACAACAGGCCGGCGTGCGGGTTGTCGAGGATGTTGCGGAAGCTGTCCACGAGCTTGTTGCCCGGCCGGTCCGCGAGCACGAGGGTCTTGTCGTCCAGCACGAGCACGGAGCCGGCGGGGTCGCCGCGCGGGGAGACGTCGCAGCTTCCGTCGGGCGCGGACGTCGCCAGCAGGCAGAACGGCGAGTGCGCGATCAGCGTCCGCGCGTGCTCGTCGAGGTGGCCCAGGATCTTCTTGCTCACCATCTCGCCCGCTTCACCGACCACGTCGCGCAGGGCTTCGTGCGTGCTGATCACCGTTGTCGCCATGACACCAGTGAACCGCGCCGGGAAGGGCCGGCGACAGGGTTTTTCCCGAGCGGCTACTGCTGGGCCGGGCCGTGGCCGTCGCGGTGGGCTTCGATGACGATGCGGGCCGCGGTGGTGGACTTGGCGGTCACCTGGGCGGCCGTGTAGTCCAGGCGGCGGTAGTGGCCGTTGAGGAAGAGCTCGCCGTAGCCGTGGCCCTGGGCGTGGACCTGCTCCATCAGCTCCAGCGCGGCCGGCGGGTACGGGCAGACGGCGAGGCACAGCGTCAGATACGTGTCGATCAGGGCGCGGCGGGTGTCGTGCAGCTCGGTGTACTTCGGGTCTTCGAGGCCGTCGGCGAAGATCACCTGGAAGCCGATGCGGCGGTCGATCAGGAAGCACGTGTAGGCGCCGGACGCGGTGGCCAGCTGGGCGACCGCGTCCGGCCCGGCCTCCGCGACGGCCGCCGTCACCCGCTCATGCAGCTGGCAGGCCGTGCTGGTCGCGACTGCCGCCAGCAGGCCGGCGCGGTCCGGGAAGTGCCGGTACGGCGCGGCGGGCGAGACCTTCGCGCGTTTCGCCACCTGCGCCACCGAGAAGCCGTCCATCCCCAGCTCCGCGATCAGGTCCACCGACACCCGGACGAGTTCGTCGCGCAGATCGCCGTGGTGGTACTTGCCGCCCATGTGGTGAATCACATCCGATCACGCTCGCGCATATGTAAGAGACCTCTTACTATAGTCATGTGAGGGCGGTCTTACATCTAAAGCCCGGGTGGCTGCCCGGGATTGTCTGGAGGGTTTCATGACCACGACCACGCACGCCATCGCCGCACCGGCGCCGGGCGCCCCGCTCGAGCCGACGACGATCGAGCGCCGGGACCTGCGCCCGGACGACGTGCTGATCGACATCGCGTTCGCGGGCATCTGCCACAGCGACCTCCACCAGGCGAAGGAGGACTGGGGCTCCGCGACCTTCCCCATGGTCCCCGGCCACGAGATCGCCGGCGTTGTCGCCGCGGTCGGCTCCGGCGTGACGAAGTACCAGGTCGGCGACCGGGTGGGCGTCGGCTGCATGGTCGACTCGTGCGGCGAGTGCGAGTACTGCCTGGCCGGCACCGAGCAGTTCTGCCTGAAGGGCAACGTCCAGACCTACAACAGCGTCGGCTTCGACGGCGAGGTCACCTACGGCGGGTACAGCCGCCAGGTCGTCGTGAGGGACGCGTTCGTCTGCCGGATCCCGGAGGGCATCGACCTGGACGTCGCCGCGCCGCTGCTCTGCGCGGGCATCACCACCTACTCGCCGCTGCGCCACTGGGGCGCCGGGCCGGGCAAGAAGGTCGCCGTCGTCGGCCTCGGCGGGCTCGGGCACATGGCGGTCAAGCTCGCGGTGGCCATGGGCGCCGAGGTCACGGTGCTCAGCCAGAGCCTGAAGAAGCAGGAGGACGGCCTGAAACTCGGCGCGAAAGACTACTTCGCGACCGGCGACGAGGCCACCTTCGACGTGCTTCGGGGCCGCTTCGACGTCATCATCAACACCGTCTCGGCGAAGCTCCCGATCGACGCCTACCTCGGCATGCTGCGCGTCGGCGGCGCGATGGTGAACGTCGGCGCGCCGCCCGAGTCCTTGGACTACAACGCCTTCTCGCTGCTGGGCGGCAACAAGGTGCTGGCCGGCTCGATGATCGGCGGCATCGCCGAGACGCAGGAGATGCTCGAGTTCTGCGCCGAGCACGGCCTCGGCGCCGAGATCGAGACGATCTCCGGGGACCAGGTGAACGCGGCCTACGAGCGCGTCGAGAACAGCGACGTGCGGTACCGCTTCGTGATCGACGCCTCGACCATCGGCGCCTGACCCACTAGCGGCGTTGCTCGCCCTGAAGGCCACCTTGAGGGACATAGATGCCCTCAAGGTGGCCTTCAGGGCGTCCGCCTAGAAGACGACGGTTCGGTTGCCGTGCACGAGAACGCGGCCTTCGAGGTGCCAGCGCAGGCCGCGCGCCAGCGTCACCTTCTCGATGTCGCGGCCCTTGCGCACCATGTCCTCCACGGAGTCGCCGTGGTCGACGCGGATCACGTCCTGCTCGATGATCGGCCCGGCGTCGAGGTCGGCCGTCACGTAGTGGCAGGTGGCACCGACCAGCTTGACGCCGCGGGTGTGGGCCTGGTGGTACGGCTTCGCGCCGGCGAACGACGGCAGGAAGCTGTGGTGGATGTTGATCGCCCGTCCGGCCCACTCCGCGCACAGCTCGGCGGGCAGCACCTGCATGAACCGGGCCAGCACCACGGCGTCCGGATGGTGCTCGTCGACGAGTTTCCGGACCTGCGCAAACGCTTGCGTCTTGCCTTCGGGGTCCCCGGCCGGGAACGGCACGTGGTGGAACGGGATGCCGTGCGCGCGGGTGATGTCCGCGAGCGACGTGTGGTTGCCGATCACTGCGGCGACGTCGACGTCCAGCTCACCCGACGCGACGCGGCCCAGCAGGTCGTACAGGCAGTGCCCGGCCTTCGACACCAGCACCACCGCGCGCGGCCGCTCGCCGGTGTCGCGCACCGCCCAGCTGGACTCCGCCGACAGCTCCGCCGCCACCGCGCCGAACCGCTCGCGCAGTCCCGCGGCGTCGAACGGCAGCGAGTCGGCTCGGACCACCTGGCGCGTGAAGAACCAGCCCGTGTCCGGGTCGGTGTGATAGGCCGCTTCGACGATCATCCCGCCGTGCTCGGCCAGGAATCCGGAGATGCGGGCGATGATGCCGGTGCGGTCGGGGCAGCCGAAGGTGAGGACGTAACGCTGGGGATCAGGCACGCCGCCCATTGTCGCCGGTGCTGGTCAGGGCGCCGCGAGGGGCTCCAGGAGGCAACCGTCGCCGGTGATGGCGGCGTGGTGCGGGCGGCCCCAGAGGGCGCGGTAGACGTCGTCGGCGGGGCCGCTGAGCGTGACGTCCGGGCGGCCTTCGTCAACTGGCTCGCCTTCACGGAGGGCGATGGTCCACGAACGGCCTTCGGTCTCGACGCGGGCGACCCCGTCGCGGCTTGAGGGCGGGGATCGCCGGGGCATCAGGAAGGTGAGGAACTCGTCGACGCCGTCGGTGGCGAACGCGGCGGCGTAACGGGTCGGTGGTGGCTCGGGCAACGCGCTTTCGGCGTCCAGCCGGTGGATCGCCATCTCGTGCGCCATCCGCCGGGCCAAGTCGCCCGTGGTCACGGTGCCGCCGCGCGGGAATGGAGAGCGGACGGGGCTTTCGGCGGGACGGCGCAGGGCCTCGCGCGCGGCGAGCCGCTGGCCGTCCCAGTAGCCGAGCAGGTCCGTCCAGCCGGTGGGCGGCGACTGTTCAGCTGCCCGGTCCGTGATCACCGCCACGCTGGAGGAGAGCACCCTCGCCAGGTGGGTCACCAGGTCGTGGACCGTCCATTTCGGACAGTTCTGGACCGGTGCCGCCGGGCCCGCCGCCAGCGCGGCCGCCTTCAGCCGGTCGCTGTGGATGTCGATCGTCTCCAGCAGGTGCGGGGTGCCCATCCGTTCCATGCGCTGAACGTAGCGCGCGCAGCCGGAGCCGCCGTCCCGATTCGATCAGGCTGACGAGCAGCAGCCCTAGCCCGAACGACAGCAGCAGGCCCTTCACCGGCTCGTCCGCGAAGGCGGCGCCGCCGGCCAGCCCGATCAGCACGCTGTAGCACGCCCAGAGCGCGGCGCCCGCGGCGTCGAGCGGCACGAACCGGCGCGGCGGGTAACCGAGGCTGCCGCACGCCAGCGCGCTGGCCACGCGCCCGCCGGGCAGGTACCGCGCGGCGACGATCAGCAACGGCGCCTGCCGCCGCACTTGCACGCGGGCCCACTCGTACCGCTGCCGCCCCGACGGGCCCCGCTGCAATCGCGAGAGGGCCCGCGGCCCCGCCGCCCGGCCGACGGAGTAGGCCAGGCAGTCCCCGGCCCACGCCCCGGCGGCCGCGACCACGGCCAGCGTCGCCAGCCACCGCGGGTCCGGCCCGAGCAGCACCGCGACGATCACCACGGTCGTCTCGCTCGGCATGAACGGCAGCAGCGCGTCGAGCCCCGCCACGGCGAACACGAGCACCCACAGCCACGGCGAGCCCAGCGCGTCGCGCAGCAGCCCGGTGACGTGCCCCAGCAGTTCCACCCGCTTATGGTGATCACCGCAGGTCGACGGTGGGTGACGTGCCGGCGTTCGGCCGGTGAACAGGTGGGTTTCGTACCTGGATGCCGGTATTCCGGCGGGGATGGTGACGGCGGGTCACTTCGGGGCGACAGCGGCCCACGGGACGGTCAGCTCGCCGAGCCGCGGCCGGTCCGGGCGGCCGAGCAGGGGCCAGCCGCGGGCGGCGAGCTGGCGCACCGTTTCCGTCCAGCGCGCGCGGACGCCGAACGAGCGCTGCGGCGCCGCGGCCGCCCAGCAGGAATCCATAGTGGACAGCAGGTTGTGGATTCGCTCACCGGGAACGTTGCGGTGGATGAGGATCTTCGGCAGTCGTTCGGCCACAGTGGACGGACGGTCCAGGTCGGCCAGCCGCATCGAGAGCGTGAGCGACACCGGGCCGGGCGCCGCGACGGTGACCCAGGTGGACAGCCGGCCGATCTCGTCGCAGGTGCCCTCCACGAGCAGGCCGTCGGCGGGCATGTTCGCCAGCATCAGCGCCCACGCGCCCGCCACCTCGTGCTCGGCGTACTGCCGCAGCACGTTGAACGCGCGCACCAGCACCGGCCGGGTGCCGGCGAGTTCGAAGCCGCCGCGCCGGAAGTCGAGGCGCGGCGGGTCGGCGGCGGGGCGGGCGTACGCGACGCGTTCCGGGTCCAGCTCGAGCCCGAGCACCCGGACGTCGGCGCGCACCCGGCTCAGCCACCGGGCCAGCTCGACGGTGGTGACCGGCGAGGCGCCGTACCCGAGGTCGACCACCAGCGGGTCCGCGGCCCGGCGCAGGAGCCGGGTGACGGCCGCGTCCCCGGCCAGCCAGCGGTCGACCCGCCGGAGCCGGTTCGGGTTGGTGGTGCCCCGCGTCGGGGCGCCCACCGGGCTCAGGCGTGCTCGGCCAGCCATCGCGCGGTGAACTCGGCCTCGCGCCGCAGCAGGGTGGTCACCTGCTCCGCCACCACGCTCTCGATTTTGCCGCCGAACAGCGGGATCCGGACCGTCACCTCGCCGTCGGTGAGGGACCGCACGTGCTCGCCTTCCGGCTTCAACGAGGTCCGCGCGGCGATCTCACCGGGCACCCCGCTGACGTTGACGTCGATGGTGCCCACGTAACCGTCGCCGGAAGACCGCCATTCCTCGTTGCGCCGGACGATCAGGTCGCCCTTGTGCAGCGCGCGCACGGCTTGCGGCAGCCGCGCCGCGTTGATGCCGTGCTGCAGTTCGAACCGCACGACGTCGCCGTTCGCGGTGTACGAGAGGAGCTTGGCGTTGTCCCCGCCCAGCTCTTCGAGGCGCGCCTGCAGGGCTTCCTCGCCCGACACCGCGGCCACGACGGCCGCGAGTCCGGCGGAGAACTCTGTGCGGTGCTCGATCCGGGATCCCATGCGCCGGACAGTACCGGCAGGCCCGATTGGCTCGTGAGTGTTGAGGACGGTTAGAACCGTCATAAACACTCACAAGTATCTTGGCCAGCGTGAACCCCGCCGATCCGCTCACCCAGCCCGGTCTGACCCAGCCCCGCCTCGCCGAGTTCACGACGCTGCGGCTCGGCGGGCCCGCCCGTCGTTTCGTGCGGGCCGAGACCAGCGCAGACCTCGTCGCCGCCGTGCGGGCGGCCGACGAAGCCGGGGAGCCGGTGCTGCTGCTCGGCGGCGGGTCGAACCTGGTCGTGGCCGACGAGGGTTTCGCGGGCACGCTCGTCCAGGTCGCGAACACCGGCTGGACTCACGACGGCGACGTGGTCGAGGTGGCTGCCGGGCAGGGCTGGGACGAGTTCGTCGCGGATCTGGTCGAAGCGGGCCTCGGCGGGCTCGAATGCCTGTCCGGCATCCCCGGCTCAGTCGGCGCGACGCCGATCCAGAACGTCGGCGCGTACGGCTGCGAGGTGGCCGAGTCCCTCGTCTCGCTGGAGCTCTACGACCGCGCCGCGCGCGAGGTCCGCACGGTCAAGGCGGACGAGCTGGGCTTCGCCTACCGCACCAGTGTGCTGAAGGGCACGGACGCCGGCGTCGTGCTGAGCGTCCGGTTCCGGGTGGACCCCGACGGTGCGTCCGCGCCCGTCCGGTACGCCGAGCTGGCGCGCACGCTGGGGGTCGAGACCGGGGCGAAGGTCCCCACCGCGACCGTGCGGGAGGCCGTCCTCGGCCTGCGCCGCGGCAAGGGCATGGTGCTCGACCCGGCCGATCACGACACGTGGAGCGCGGGCTCGTTCTTCACTAATCCGATCGTGCCCTCCGCGAATGTCGAGGCGGTGCTGGCGCGCATCGGCGACGCGGTGGGCGCGGACGTCGCGATCCCGCAGTACCCGGCCGAAGGCGGCGCGAAGCTGTCCGCGGCCTGGTTGATCGAGCGCGCGGGCTTCGGGAAGGGCCACCCCGGCCCGGGCGGCCGCGTTTCGCTGTCGACGAAGCACACGCTCGCCCTCACGAACCGTGGCGACGCCACGACGGCGGACCTGCTCGCGCTGGCCCGCGAAGTCCGCGACGGCGTCGAGGCGCGCTTCGGCGTCACGCTGCGCCCCGAGCCGCTGTTGATCGGCTGCGCGCTCTAACCCCTGAAAGCTCCAATGCCGTGAAATCCGCCTGAAATCCGGCATCGGCGGCAACCCGGGCAACTGCCGAGGCGTCTTGTCGACAAGGGCAGGGGCGGGTGATCTTCCGGCCTGCGGGTAACGTCGAATCGCTCACCGGCGCTGATCAGCGTGGAAGCATCGGCCGGTGCGGGGGTTATGGGAGGTTCTACGGTGATCGAACGTCGCTCGGTGTTCAAGGCCGCGCTCGCCGCGGGGGCGGCCGCGCTGGTCGCGGCGTGTTCGGGCAACAACGGCGGCACCGCGGTGCCCCAGGGCGGCAGCGGGGAGGACGGCGGCAAGCCGGTCGCGCCGGTGGCGAAGATCACCGCGACCCCGGCCGTCGACGCGAAGGACGCGAGCGTGCGCGAGCCGGTCGTGGTCAAGGTGGCTGAAGGCAAGCTCACCGAGGTGAAGGTCACCAACTCCGACGGCAAGGACGTCAAGGGCGACATGACCTCCGACGGCCTGAGCTGGACCAGTTCCGAGCAGCTCGGCTACGACGAGACCTACACGTACGCGGCCAAGGCGACCGGCACCGACAACCGCCCGGCCGAGTTCAAGGGCTCGTTCAAGACCGTCGCGCCGGCCAAGGAGCTGCGCGCCACGCTGAACCCGGCCGACAACGCGCACGTGGGCGTCGCGATGCCGATCAGCGTGAAGTTCGCTTCGGCGCCGAAGGACCGCGCGGTCGTCGAGAAGGCGCTGAAGGTGACCACGGACTCCAAGGTCGAGGGCTCGTGGGGCTGGATCTCCGCGACGCAGGTCGACTGGCGCCCCAAGGAGTACTGGCCGCAGAACATCACCGTGAAGGTCGAGGCGAACCTCTACGGCGTCGACCTCGGCGGCGGCGTGTACGGCAAGGCCGACGTCACCACGGAGTTCAAGATCGGCCGCAACCAGGTGGTCAAGGTGAACACCCCGGACCACACGATGAAGGTCTACCGCGGCGGCGCCGAGCACAAGAGCTACCCGTGCAGCAACGGCCTGGACAGCGATGTGAACCGCAACACCCCCAACGGCACGTTCATCGTGATGTCGAAGGAGCCCACCGCGCGGTTCGACAACGCGCGTTACGGCTACACGAACGTCAACAAGAAGTGGGCCTGCCGGTTCTCCAACCACGGCGAGTACATCCACGAGAACCAGGACAACGCCGCCGCCATCGGCAAGACCAACAACTCCCACGGCTGCGTCAACCTGCTCGACGCGGACGCCAAGGACTTCTTCGACTCGGCCCTGGTCGGCGACCCGGTGGAGGTCACCGGCTCGCGGCTGTCCAGCCCGACCGGCTCCGACGTCAAGGACTGGTTCTACGACTGGTCCACCTGGAAGGGTTTGTCTGCTAACAAGTAAGGCGTGAACACCGAAGTCGTCGGCACCAGCGGGGTGCGCATCGCCCTGCGCGTCGAAGGTGCCCAGAACTCGCGTCCCCTCGTTTTCGTGCACGGCTGGGCGCAGTCGTCCCGGGCGTGGGCCGCGCAGTTCGCGGATCCCGCGCTCACCGAGCGGTTCCGCCTGGTCGCGATGGACCTGCGCGGCCACGGCGCGTCCGACGTGCCGGCCGCGGGCTACGACGACCCGCGGCAGTGGGCCGACGACCTCGCCGCGGTCCTCGACTTCGCGGGCCCCGGCGCGATCGTCGTCGGCTGGTCCTACGGCGGCCTGGTGCTCGCCGACTACCTGCGGGTGCACGGGTCCGCCCGGCTGAGCGGGATCGTGCTGGTCGGCGCGGTCACGGAGATCGGCCGTGGCCGGGCCGGCGGGAAGACCGGCGCCGTGATGCGGGCCGCGCTGCCCGACGCGCTGTCCGACGACCCCGAGGTCGCGGTGCCCGCGCTGGTCGAGTTCACCCGGTCCATGGCCACCGGCCAGGTGCCCGGCACCTACGCGCAGGCCATGCTCGCCGCGGCGCTGGCCGTGCCGCCCGCCGTCCGCGCCGCGCTGTTCAAGCGGGACGTCGAGAGCGCCGGGGTGCTCCAGGCAGTGGACAAACCGGCGCTGGTCATCCACGGTACGGCGGACGCCGTCGTGGACCCGTCGGCGGCGGAGTACGCGGCCGGGAAGATTCCGGGGGCGGTTCAGCGTTGGTTCGTTGACGCCGGGCATCTGCCGTTCGTGGAGGACGCGGGGGGTTTCAACTCCGCGCTGCGGCAGTTCGCCGGCGAAACAGGCCAATAGCCGCACAGCCGCACAGGAAAGTAGTGACCAGGTGACCATCTCCCTTCAGGGATATCGTCGTGCGCCGCGCCGGATCGCGGTGCTGTCGGTGCACACCTCGCCGTTGGAACAGCCCGGGACGGGCGACGCCGGCGGGATGAACGTGTACGTCAGCCAGACCGCACAGGAGATGGCGCGCCGCGGCGTCGAGGTCGAGGTGTTCACCCGGGCGACGTCCTCGGACCAGCCGCCGCTGGCGGAGCTGGCGCCGGGCGTGACCGTGCGGCACGTGCAGGCCGGGCCGTTCGAGCCGCTGGGCCGGGACGAGCTGCCGGCGCAGCTGTGCGCGTTCACCTCCGGCGTGCTGCGCGCCGAGGCGTTCCACGAGCCGGGCTACTACGACCTGATCCACTCGCATTACTGGCTGTCCGGCCAGGTCGGCTGGCTCGCGCGCGACCGCTGGGGCGTGCCGCTGGTGCACACCGCGCACACGCTGGCGAAGGTCAAGAACGCCGCGCTCGCCGGCGGGGACAAGCCGGAGCCGCGCACCCGCGTGATGGGCGAGGAGCAGGTCGTCGCCGAGGCCGACTGCCTGGTGGCGAACACCCCGGTGGAGGCCCGCCAGCTCGTCGAGATGTACGGCGCCGAGCCGCACGCCGTGCACGCCGTCCCGCCGGGGGTGGACCTCGAACGGTTCACGCCGGGTTCGCAGGCGCTCGCGCGGCAGGCGCTCGGGCTGCCGCAGGACGCCGTCGTGCTCGCGTTCGCCGGCCGGATCCAGCCGCTGAAGGCGCCGGACGTGCTGCTCCACGCGGCCGCCGAGCTGTTGCGCAAACGGCCGGAGCTGGCGCCGCGGCTGGTGGTGCTGGTGGTCGGCGGGCCGTCCGGCACCGGGCTGGAGCAGCCGCAGGCGCTGCGCGAGCTGGCCGTTTCGCTGGGCATCCGGGACCAGGTGCGGTTCCTGCCGCCGCAGCCGGGGGCGGCGCTGGTGGACGTCTACCGCGCGGCCGACCTCGTCGCGGTGCCGAGTTACAACGAGTCGTTCGGCCTGGTCGCGCTGGAGGCGCAGGCGTGCGGCACGCCGGTGGTCGCCGCCGAGGTCGGCGGGCTGCCGGTCGCCGTGGTGCACGGCGTCTCCGGACTGCTGGTGCCGTCGCACGGCGCGGTCGAGTGGGCGGACGCGCTGGCCGCGCTCGCGCTGCGCCCGGACCGGCGTCGCGAGCTGGCGGCGAACGCCGTCGAGCACGCGCGGCGGTTCTCCTGGAGCCGGACCACGGATTCGCTGCTGGACATCTATGCTCAGGCCACCATGGCGTTCCGCAACGCCCTTGACCTGCGCACGGAGGTGGCGGTGTGAGCCTTGACGCGACGATCAAGTCCACTTTGGACGATTCGGGGCTGAAGTACGACCGTCGCGGTGAGGGAAAGTACTTCGTCACGTTGCCCGGCACCAAGAAGCTGCAGACCAACTGCTGGCTGGTCGACGGCGACCACGCGTTCTCCGTGGAGGCGTTCGTCTGCCGCCGTCCGGACGAGGAACACGAGGCCGTGTACCGGTTCCTGTTGCAGCGCAACGCCAGGCTCTACGGCGTTCACTACACAGTGGACAGTATGGGCGACATCTACCTGGTGGGCCGCTTCGGCAAGGAGACCGTGACCGAGTCCGAACTGGACAAGATCCTCGGCCAGGTGCTGGAGGCCGCCGACGGCGACTTCAACACGATCCTGGAGATCGGCTTCGCCACCTCCATCAAGCGCGAGTGGGACTGGCGGGTGTCGCGCGGCGAGTCGCTGGCGAACCTGCAGGCGTTCAAGCACCTGGTGGAGCCCGCGACCCCGCACGAGCCCGGCTTGACCGAGTCGTGACCACCGGCGTGCAACGGCGCTGAACCGCGGCACCGTCCCACTCCCGCCTACTGGAGGGAGAGACGGATGAGAAGCCGATGGAGACGTTCGCTGGTGGTCGCCGGCGCCGGGCTGGCGCTGGTGCTCGCCGGGTGCAGCGCGAGTGAGGACTCGCCGCAGAGCGCGAGTAACGGGATGCCGGCGAACGGCGGGGTCTCCGCCAACGAGGGCGCGGCGCCGGCCGTGCCGAAGCCGGGTGCCTCGAAGGCCCCGAGCCAGGGCGGGCCTGCGGTCGGCCAGCCCGGGACCACCGACCGCAAGCTCGCCCACAGCGCGCGGCTCGACGTCAAGACCCCGAAGCTCGACGACGTCGTCCGTCAGGCGCGGACGATCGCGGCGGGCGCCGGGGGTTACACGGGGCAGGAGAGCACCGTCGAGTCCTCGGCGACGCTGAGCCTCGCCGTGCCGGCCGAGAAGCTCGACGGGGTGCTCGACCAGCTCGCGTCGCTGGCGACCGTGACCCGGCGTGAGCTGAGCTCACAGGACGTCACCGCCCAGGCCGTGGACACCGACGCGCGGCTGGCGACGCAGCGCGAGAGCGTCGAGCGGATCCGGGCGCTGCTGGCGAAGGCGACGTCGGTCTCGGAGATCGCCTCCGTGGAGAGCGAGCTGACCGAGCGCGAGGCGACGCTGGAATCACTCGAACAGCAGCAGAAGTCCCTCGCCGGCAGCGTCGCGATGGCGACGGTCGCCCTGTCCGTGACGGCCGAGACCGCGGGGGCTCCCACGACGTCCGGCGACGATTCGAGCGGGTTCCTCGGCGGGCTCGCCGGTGGCTGGGACGCGTTCCTGGGGTTCGGCGGCGGGCTGCTGACCGTGCTCGGCGCCGTGGCCCCGTTCGCCGTGCTGATCGGCCTGCCGCTCGGGCTGCTCGGGTGGTGGCTGCGCAAGCGGCGGCGGGCGGGAGCTGAGGAGTACACGCCGGAACCCGTTGAGTGAACGGGAAAGGCGGAGCGGCTCGAGGGAGGGGGGAGTCGCGATCTCGAGCCGCTCCGCTGAAGTTCCCGCCGATGGACCCGGTGACGAGGGGGATGCCAACGGGGCCGGCGGGCCGCGGCTCGGCAGGGGGGGAGACGAGCCGCGGTCGTAGCCCGCCGTCAGCCGGGGAGTGCGTGGAATCCGGCTGAGCGGGACATGTCAAACCTGTCAGATGTCCACCTGTAATCACAAGACTACTGGTTACGCCGTTCGAGTGAACTTTGCGCGGAGGGATAACGGTGTGCATCGCGTTGCACCCATTTGCCGAGTTGTTGGCGGGCTGACTTCTCCATGGGTAAGGTGTTACCCGCGGGTAACGCACTCTGCGTAGAACATCGTTCAACCGACTCGCCAGTCGGGGCACTGGTCCGCTCTGGCAGGCTGTGGGCTATGGCCGAACTTGGGACGTTGGTGCTGCTGCGTCACGGGCAGAGCACGTGGAACGCGGAAAACCTGTTCACCGGCTGGGTGGACGTGCCGCTTTCGGAGACGGGCGAACGCGAAGCCCGCCAGGGCGGGCAGCTGCTCGCCGAGGCGGGGCTGCTGCCGGACGTCGTCCACACCTCGCTGCTGCGCCGGGCGATCAGCACGTCGAACATCGCGCTGGACGCCGCCGACCGCCACTGGATCCCGGTGAAACGGGACTGGCGGCTCAACGAGCGGCACTACGGCGCGCTGCAGGGCAAGAACAAGAAGCAGACGCTGGACGAGTTCGGCGAGGAGCAGTTCATGCTCTGGCGCCGCTCGTACGACACCCCGCCGCCGCCGATCGACCCGGCCGACGAGTTCAGCCAGGCCGGCGACCCGCGGTACGCCGGCCTCGGCGACACGGCCCCGCTGACGGAGTGCCTGAAGGACGTCGTCACGCGCCTGCTGCCGTACTGGGAGTCCGCGATCGTGCCGGACCTGCGCGCCGGCAAGAACGTGCTGGTCGCGGCCCACGGCAACTCGCTGCGCGCCCTGGTCAAGCACCTCGACGGCATCTCCGACGCCGACATCGCGGCGCTGAACATCCCGACCGGCATCCCGCTGCGCTACGACCTGACCGACGAGCTGAAGCCGGTCAAGCCGGGCGGTCTGTACCTCGACCCGGAAGCCGCCGAGGAGGCCGCCGCGGCGGTCGCCAACCAGGGCCGCTGAAAAGCTCGTGAGTGTTTATGACGGTTAGAACCGTCATAAACACTCACGAGCTTTTGCACTACGAGCCAGGCGCCACGGTGGTGATGCCGGAGACCTTCCAGGCCGGGCCCTGCTTGACCATCGTCAGCTTCGCCGGGATCTGGCGCTGCTGCTCACCGCCCTGCTGCTGGGTGTTGACGATGCCGCCGAGCAGCACCTCCGCCTTGGTGCCGTCGGCGCTCAGCGACGTGAGGGCGGCGACGGACTGCGGGTCGAGCGAAGCCTTCGCCCCGCTCTGCTTCATCCCGTCGACGGTGTGCGCGCGGGTGTCGCGGAACTGCGAGAGCAGCGGGTCGGCGGCGACGGACTCGTAGCTGTCGAACACGGCGTCGGCGTTCTTCGCGTCGACCGTGAGCAGGACGACGGCGGCCTTGCGCGCCGCCGCGAGCACCGCGTCGCGCGTGGCCGCCGGGGTGCCCACCAGACCGCTCGCCGGCTCGGCGGCCGCCTTGGGCGAGACCTCGATCTGGGACAACTGCCAGTGCCCGCCCGCCGAGGTCGCGGTGAGCAGCATGATCGCGGTGGCGGAGTTCTTCTGCCCGTTCTGCCCGGTGCTCTGCTGCCCGGCGATGGTGAGCACCTTCGCGCTGGTCGGGGTCAGGTCGAGCACGCCGGAGTCGAGCACCTGGGTCTGGGTCTGCACCGGGGTGGTCTTGACCTGCTGGAACGTCTTGTCGAAGTCCGTACGGGCCGTGCCGGTGAGGTACTGCTGCTCGTTCTGCGCGACGGCGGCGGCCTGGGTGGAGTCGTAGCTGAAGACGGTCTCGACGGCCTTCTTGACCCCGGCCGCGGCGTCGGTGGTCGCCTTGGTGTCGACGTACGCGAGGTTCACCGGGGCCGGTGGGTTCGCCGGGGTGTTCGCGGACCCGCTCACGGGGCCGCCGCAGCCCGCGAGGGCCAGCACCGCGGCGCCCACGGCCAGCGTCGCGACGGCCTTGGCCGGTCGGGTGTTCGGGTGCTGCCGGGGACTGGTGCCGTCGGTCGGCTGGGTCATGACTGGTGGGGCTCCGGTCGTCGGTGTCAGGTCGGGGCGGGCTCGGCAGCGCCGGTCAAAGCAGGCCGGTCAAACCGTGCCGGTCAAAGCAGGCCAGTCACAGCAGACCGGCTTCCCGGGCGCGGGCGCCCGCCTGGAAGCGCGACGTCGCGCCGAGCACGGCCATCAGCTCCGCCACCCGCCGACGGTACGTGCGCAGCCCGACGCCCATCGTCCGGGCCGCCGTCTCGTCCGTGCAGCCGGAGGAGAGCAGGTCCAGGATCTGCGGCGTGAACTGCCGCAGCTCGGCGAAGCGCACCTCGTACGTGGCGAGGTCGGTCGCGGAGCGCCACGCCGCTTCGAACAGCGACTGGATGCCGTTGACCAGGTCCGGCCGGCTCAGCACGGTGTAGCTCCGCCCGTCCGGCGTCGTCTCGGCCGCGAGGATGGCGATGCGCTGGTCGAGCAGGATCGTCTCGTTGATCTCGCGCTCGGTGACGCGGACCTGCGCGCCCAGGGCGGTGATCTCACGCAGGTGGGCCGCGCTGCCGGGGTCGAGCAGCACGCGGGGCAGGTAGACCTTGCGCACTTTGCGGCCGCGCACGTTCTCGGCCCGCGTCGTCGGCCGGGTGGCCGACCAGGTGTGCAGGTCGTTCGCCGCGCAGGAGATCTCGGTGGCGGCGGCGAACAGGTGCGCGGTGCGCTCGAACAGCTCCCGCTCTCCGCGCAGCGTCACGACGTCCTCGACCTTGGTCACGTCCTCCAGTGTCCGCCACCCGGCGGTCGCGGTGCCACCGCCCTGCGCCACCCGGTTGGCAGCTTGTTGCCAAAACGGGCGGCGCCGGGTGCGGCTGGCGAGGCTGGAGGCATGACACAGACCGCACTTCCCGCCGCCGCGGCGGGCACCTGGCAGCTCGGCTCGCTGACCGTGAACCGGATCGGCTTCGGCGCGATGCGCCTGGCGACCTCGATCCCCGGCGGCCCGTCCCGGGACCGCGCCACCTCGCTCGCCGTGCTCCGCCGGGCCATCGAGCTCGGGGTGAACCACATCGACACCGCCGCGTTCTACTTCAGCCCGCTCCGCTCGGCGAACGAGCTGATCACCAGCGCCCTCGCCCCGTACGGCGACGACCTCGTGCTCACCACCAAGGTCGGCCCCGGCCGTGACGCCTCCGGCGAGTGGCTGCCGTACGCCCGGCCGGAGCAGCTGCGCGGGCAGGTCGAGGAGAACCTGCGCCAGCTCGGGCGTGACCACATCGACGTCGTCAACCTGCGGATCGGCGGCGGGCTGGAGCGCGGCACCGGCCCGATCTCCGACCACTTCGGCGCGCTCGCCGAGCTGCGGGAGGCCGGGATGATTCGTGAGCTGGGCATCTCCAACGTCGGCCCCGAGCACCTGGCCGAGGCACGGGCGATCGCGCCGGTCGTCTGCGTCCAGAACCAGTACGGCCTCAACGCGCGCCGCGAGGACGACGAGCTGCTGCGGCTCTGCGGCGCCCAAGGCGTGGCGTTCGTGCCGTTCTTCGCCGTGGCCAGCGGGCAGAACAGCGTCGACGAGCAGGTGGCGAAGGTCGCCGGGCGCCACGGCGTGACGTCGGCCCAGGTCCGGCTCGCGTGGACGCTCGCGCAGGGTGACCACGTGCTCGCCATCCCGGGCACGGGCGACGTCGGGCACCTGGAGCAGAACGTCGCCGCCGGCGCCGTGGCACTCACCGACGAGGACCTGACCGATCTCGCGGCCGGCTGAAAGATCGCCGGGTGAAGATCGGCAGCCAAGGTCTCGATCGGGTGAACGGGGTCTGACACCAGGGCGAACATGTCGCCCACAGGTGTCACGAGCCTCACGACGGGGCTTCCAGGACTAGGCCGGAAGGCTACCGGGATGCTTACGATTCCCCCGTGACCACGCCTGTTGCCCTTCTGTTGGCCGTCGGCGCACTCGTCGTCGGCGCGGTCGCCGGTTTCCTGGTGGCCAGGGCGCGCGCCCGGCGGGAGGCGGCCCAGCCGACCGGGCCGACCGTCGCCGAGCTGATCGAGCGCCTCATCCGCTCGTCCAACAGCGGCATCCTCGTGCTGAATCGCTTCGGCGACATGGTGCTGCACAACCCGCGCGCCTACGAGCTGGGCCTGGTGCGCGTCAACCAGGCCGACCCGCGGGCGCGCAAGGCCGCCGAGCAGGTGGTCGAGACCGACGAGCCGATGGAGGTCGACCTCTCGCCGCTGGAGAACCGCGCCCGCCGCCAGCCGGAGGCCGTGCTCGGCGAGGTCCGGCCGCTGGGCGACGGGTTCACCGTGGTCGAGGCCGTCGACCACTCCGAGGCCATCCGGCTGGAGGCCGTGCGGCGGGACTTCGTCGCCAACGTCAGCCACGAGCTCAAGACCCCGGTCGGCGCGATCGCGCTGCTCACCGAGGCCGTGCTCGACGCCGCCGAGGACGTCGAGGAGGTCCGCCGCTTCGGCAGCAAGATCCTGCGCGAGTCGACCCGGCTCGGCCAGCTCGTCACCGAGCTGATCGCCCTTTCACGGCTCCAAGGCGCGGAGCGGCTCCCGGACCTGAACGTCGTCGAGGTCGACGCCGTGGTCCGGGAGGCGCTCGGCCGGACCACGCTGTCGGCGGAGTCCGCCGAAATCACCATCACCACCGACCCGGCCAGCGGCCTGCTCTTCGAGGGCGACCGCACGCTGCTGGTCACGGCGCTGTCGAACCTGCTGGAGAACGCCGTCGCGTACTCGCAGGCGGGCAGCCCTGTGTCCATCTCCCGCCGCCTCGCCGACGGGATGGTCGAGATCGCCGTGACCGACCGCGGCATCGGCATCGCCGAGGACGAGCAGCAGCGCGTCTTCGAGCGGTTCTACCGCGCGGACAAGGCGCGCTCCCGCGCCACCGGCGGCACCGGACTCGGCCTCGCGATCGTGAAGCACGTCGCGGCCAACCACGGCGGCTCCGTCGGGCTGTGGAGCCGGCAGGGCACCGGGTCGACGTTCACGCTGCGCATCCCCGCGCACGTCCGCCCCGAGCCCGACGGCGAGCCACAGCGCAGCGCCACGGGCAAACAGATCCCGCCGGCCGCGCCCGCGCGGCCGGACAAGACCCCCGAGCGGACACCCCGACTCGTGGCAACCGGGCAGGAAGTCACCGGCCCAGACCATGGAGGAAACCTGTGACGAGGGTTCTCATTGTCGAGGACGAAGAGTCCTTCGCCGACCCGCTCGCCTTCTTGCTGCGTAAGGAGGGCTTCACCGCCGCCGTCGCCGGTACCGGTCAGCAGGCGCTGGAGGAGTTCGACCGCAACGGCGCCGACATCGTCCTGCTCGACCTCATGCTCCCCGGGATGAGCGGCACCGACGTCTGCAAGCAGCTCCGCCAGCGCTCCGCGGTCCCGGTGATCATGGTGACCGCCCGCGACAGCGAGATCGACAAGGTCGTGGGCCTGGAACTCGGCGCCGACGACTACGTCACGAAGCCGTACTCGGCCCGCGAGCTGATCGCGCGCGTCCGTGCCGTCCTCCGTCGCGGCGGCGAGCCCGGCGCCGAGGGCGAGCTGGCCCCGCTGGTCCTCTCGGCCGGCCCGGTCCGGATGGACGTCGAACGCCACGTGGTGACCGTGGACGGCGGCGAGGTTTCCTTGCCGCTCAAGGAGTTCGACCTGCTGGAGTACCTGTTGCGGAACGTGGGCCGGGTGCTCACGCGCGGTCAGCTGATCGACCGGGTGTGGGGCGCGGACTACGTCGGCGACACGAAGACCCTGGACGTCCACGTGAAGCGCCTGCGGTCGAAGATCGAGCCGGACCCGGGCTCGCCCCGGCACCTGGTGACGGTGCGAGGCCTCGGCTACAAGTTCGAGACCTGAGCAAAAGGCTCGTGAGTGTTTATGACGGTTCTAACCGTCCTAAACACTCACGAGTCCTTCGCGGCAAAACCGCTTATTCTTCACGCACCGCGTCAGTTCAGGCACTCAGAGTTGATCCCTGAACGAGTGGTGTTGGTTACAGTTTCGAGACCTGGCTGTGGGACCGGTACGCTGGATCCTCGTGCGCCTAGGGGTACTCGACGTCGGTTCCAATACCGTCCACTTGCTCGTGGTCGACGCCCACCGTGGCGCCCACCCGACCCCGATGCATTCCGAAAAGTCCGTGCTGCGGCTGGCCGAGCAGATCACGCGGTCCGGGGACCTCGGCCGGACCGGGTCCGACGAGCTGGTCCGGGCCGTCGAATCGGCCAAGGGCGCGGCCCTGCGGCTGGGGTGCGAGGAGGTCATGGCCTTCGCGACCTCGGCCGTCCGTGAGGCGAAGAACTCGGCGAAAGTGCTGGCCAGGGTTGCCGACGAGACCGGCGTGGAGCTCAAAGTGCTCTCCGGCGTCGACGAGGCGCGGCTGACCTTCCTCGCCGTGCGCCGGTGGTTCGGCTGGTCGGCCGGGCAGCTGCTGGTGCTCGACATCGGCGGCGGCTCGCTGGAGATCGCGATGGGCCGGGACGAGGAACCGGTGCTCGCCGAATCCCTGCCGCTCGGCGCAGGACGGACCACCCGCACCCGCTTCCAGCACGACCCGCCCACCCGGTCCGAGGTGGTGGCGACGTCGGCGTGGCTGGAGGAGCAGCTCAGCGCGCTGGCCAAGAAGGTCGCCAAATGGGGTGAACCCGATCGGGTGGTGGCCACCTCGAAGACGTTCCGGTCGCTGGCCCGGCTGACCGGCGCCGCCCCCTCGGCGGCGGGACCCCGGGTGCGCCGTACCCTCACGGACACCGCATTGCGCCAGCTCATCGCCTTCATCTCACGGATGCCCTCGGCGGAACTGGCGCACCTCGAGGGTGTGAGCTCGAGCCGGTCGCACCAGCTGGTGGCCGGGGCGCTGGTGGCGCAGGCAGCCATGCGGGCACTTTCGCTCCAAGAACTCGAGATCTGCCCATGGGCGCTGCGAGAGGGTGTCATCCTGCGACGGCTGGACCATTCCAACGGCGCGGACGACACTGGGGCCGCCCTCACCGGCGTTTCGGCGAACGGGGAGGACCGGTGACAGCAGCGGACTGGACTTCGTTGACGGACAACAGGCACGGTGAAGAGGTGACGGACATGTACAGCACGGTGGTCAGCGCGCGCGGCGCCGTCTGCGTCCAGTCGCAGGCACGTGTCACAGCCAACCCCGAGCGCGCTTTGGACAGCACGGTATGACGGACCAGACCGGTAGCGACCAGCCCCAGAAGACCGTGGCCGAACTGCTCGCCCAGCACGGGCAGCAGGTCGACGGCGGGCGACGGCGCAGGCGCCGGGCCGCGGACGACGACGAAGCACCCGAGACGACGCCCCCGGCCGGCCCCCGCCGCGCCGCGAACGTCAGCGACACGGCGCCCCAGGCGATCATCGACCGGGTGGCCTCGGACGGGGGCACGCCGCCCCCGCCGTCGCGGGCGCCCGGCAGCCGCCGCCGTCCGGACGGCCCGCCGCCCTCGCCGCGCGCGGTCCCGCAGGAGTCGCAGCCGCTGCCGCGCCCCCAGGTGCCGCCCGGCCGGCCGGTGAACGGCCAGCAGGACTCCGGTTACGTGCGCCCCCCGGCGCCCCCGCAGGAGTCCGGCCAGTTCGTGCGCCCGCCCGCTCCGCCCCAGGAGTCGGGGCAGTTCGTACGTCCGCCGGCGCCGCCGCAGGAATCGGGCCAGTTCGCCCGTCCGCCCGCTCCGCCGCAGGAGTCGGGGCAGTTCGCCCGTCCGCCCGCTCCGCCGCAGGAGTCGGGGCAGTTCGTGCGCCCGCCGGCGCCGCCGCAGGAGTCGGGCCAGTTCGCCCGGCCCCCGCAGGAATCCGCGCAGCTGCCGGTGCCGCCGCGTGGCCGGGCGCCGCGCCAGCAGCCGCCGGGCCCGCCGCCCGCCGCGCCGCCGCAGGCCCCGCCCCTGTCCGCCGATGAGACCCGCGACCAGGTGCAGCCGGTCCGGCGCCGTCCCGGCCCGCCGCCGCCCGCGGCGCCGCCCGGGCCGCCGAACGGCTCGCTGACCGCGCGGCTCGACGGGCTCGACGGCACCCCGGACGCCGACATCCCCGAGCCGCCCGCCGGCCCGGGCGCGATGGCCAGCGGCGCCTTCCCCGCCGGCGCGCCCCAGCGTCCGCGACGGGCTCCGGCCCGCCGTCCGGCGCCGAAGCAGGAACCGCACACCGAGCAGTTCGACGCGGTGGCCGATCGGCTCGAGCCCGAGCCGCCCGCCGGCGCGCCCCAGGGACCCGGTCCGGCGCAGCCCGCCGGGCTGGCCGGCTGGCGCAAGCGCCGTCAGCAGGAACAGCTGGAGGACACCGAGATCGGCGTCATGCCGGTGGTCCCCGGCGAGGCCGGCGCGGACGACGACTACGCCGATGACGACTATGCCGACGACGGTTACCAGAACGACGGCTACCAGGACGAAGACGACGGCTACCCGGCCGCCGACAACGGCTACCCGGCCGCCGACAACGGCTACGCGCCCGCCGAGGACTACGACGCCGGCCCGCCCACTTCGGGCTACCCGCCGCCGATGCCGTTCGCGCCCGGTCGCAAGGACGACCGCCAGCCGCTCGACGACGACCTGTCCGAGTACGAGCGCGAGTTCGAGCAGCCGGCCTACGCCGACGGCCCGGACTTCGAGCGTGACGACTACGGCTACGAGCAGCCCGGCGAGTACGAAGACGACTACGACGACGAAGACGCCGCCGAGGCGCCCGCCGAGGAGCCGGCCCCGGAAGGTTCGCCGGGCAAGCAGTGGCTCACGCTGGCCGGCCAGCTCGCGCTGGGCGTGGTCGGCGGGGCCGGAGTCTGGCTCGGCTTCAACTGGCTGTGGGTCAACCTCGCGCCGGCCGCCCTCGTGGGGGCGCTGCTGGTGATCGTGGCGCTGGTCTGGATCGTGCGGAAGATCCGCCGTGCCGAGGACCTGCAGACCACGGTGCTGGCGTTGCTGGTCGGGCTGGTGGTGACGGTGTCGCCGGCTGCACTGCTGCTCGTCGCCCGATAAGCCGCCCGGTGACCTGAGGTCGGTCCCGGGGAACGGGAACGGTGCCGCCGGGGGAGTGCCGCCCCGGCGCACACGGCAGGATGGGCGGCGTGAGCGCAGCCGAGAAACCCGTGCCGGTGGGGTTGAGCACCGCCTCGGTGTGGCCGTTGCGGGCCGGGGCGGGCTTCGAGCTCGCGGCCGACCTCGGGTACGACGGCGTCGAGGTGATGGTGTGGGCCGACCCGATCAGCCAGGACGTCGCGGCGGTGCGGCGGTGGTCGCGCCGGACCGGCGTGCCCGTGCTGTCCGTGCACTCCCCGTCGTTGCTGATCACCCAGCGGGTGTGGTCGCCGGACCCGGTGGTGCGGCTGCGGATGTCCGTGGACGCCGCCGTGGAACTCGGGGCGCGCACGGTGGTCGTGCACCCGCCGTTCCGGTGGCAGCGGCGTTATGGCGACGCGTTCGGCGACCTCGTGGACGAGCTGGAGGAGTCCAGCGGCGTCGAGATCGCCGTGGAGAACATGTTCAAGGTGCGCCCGCCCGGCGGCTCGAAGAACTCGCGCGTCTCGGCGTTCCGGCCCTCGATCGACCCGACCGACGTCGGTTTCCGGCACTACACACTTGATCTGTCCCACACTGCCGCCGCGGGGATGGACGCGTTGGAGCTCGCCGAGCGGATGGGCGAAGGGCTCACTCACGTCCACCTCGCCGACGGCACCGGGCTGCCCAAAGACGAGCACCTGATCCCCGGACACGGCGGGCAGCCGTGCGCGGAACTGGTGGAACGGCTGGTCAGCAACGGTTTCAGCGGCCAGATCGTGCTCGAGGTCAACACCCGGCACGCCGCCGGCTCGGCCGAACGGGCCCGCGCGCTCGCCGAAGCGCTGCTTTTTGCCCGTCTGCACCTTGGACAGTGACCTGGTCGTCATCAAGATCGGCTGTACGGGCGGAGAACGGGCCTACAGCATGCTCGACCAGGCGGTGAACACGTAAAGTGCCGACCGTGAACTCGTTGCGATCGTTGAACTTCACCGCCGCCGGAACCGGTCGGCCAGGCCCTTCGCACTGCACGGCAGTGGCCGGCCGTCGGTGAGCGCGGCCGACGACACCACGACCGCGTTCGAGGCCGCCACCGCGGTCCGCTCACTCGGCGACGGCACGTTCACCGCGACGTTGCGCGCGGAATGGTCGATCGCCAGCCACCCGCACGGCGGCTTCCTCGTCGCGTTGCTCGCGAAGACCGCCACGGCCATCCTGCACGAGCGTGACGAGGCCACGGCGGAACCGCTTGTGGTGAGCGTCGAATTCCTGCACGCGCCCGCCTTGGGGCCTGTGCTGCTGCGTACCGAAGTCCGCAAGGTCGGCCGCCGCGCGACGGTTGTCGCCGTCCGGCTGGAACAGCGCGGGCGCAGCTGCGTGGAGGCGCGCGTGACCACCGGCCGGCTGCCGATGCGGCGCGCGGAGTGGTCCGACCTGCCGCAGATGCCCGCGGAGCCGCCGTCCGGCGCGCTGCAGCTGACGGCGGAGACGTCCGAGGGCCGGTTCAACCTGTCCAAGAGCTGCGAGGTCCGGATCGACCCGGCGACGGCGGGCTACCTGGCCGGGCGCGCGGGCGACCCGCCGCGGATGCGCCTGTGGGCCCGGCCGCGCCAGGGGGTCGTGGACGTCTACTTCGCGCTGCTGGCCGGCGACATCAACCCGCCGGTGGTCGCGAACCTCGGCCGGCTGGGCTGGGCGCCGACGGTGCAGCTCACCGCGCTGGTGCGCACGCGCCCGGCGCCGGGCTGGCTGCGGGTGATCGTCGAGTCCCGTTCGGTGCACGAGGCCTGGTTCGACTCCGACGCGACGGTCGTCGACGCGCAGGGCCGGCTCGTCGCCCAGGTGCGCCAGCTGGCCCTCGCCCCGGCCCCGGGGCCCTGACCGCGGTTTGGCACGCTTGGCGCCATGACTGTGATCGCGGTGCTGGGAGCCGGAAAGATCGGGGAAGCCCTGCTGTCGGGGCTGCTGCACGGGGGGCACGCGCCCGGGGACCTGCTCTTCATGGAGCGTTACCCGGCGCGGGCCGAGGAGCTGACGCAGCGGTACCCGGGGATGCGGTCGGTCACCGTCGCCGAAGCCGCCAAGCGCGCCGACATCCTGGTGGTCGCCGTCAAGCCGCAGGACATCGACCCGGTGCTGGACGTGCTGGCGCCGCTGCTCGGGCCGTCCTCGCTGGTGGTCTCGCTGTGCGCGGGGCTGCCGACGTCGCTGTACGAGCGGCGGCTGGCCGAGGGCGTCCCGGTGGTCCGGGTCATGCCGAACACGCCGATGCTGGTCGGCGAGGCCATGAGCGCGATCTCCGCGGGCCGGCACGCGACGGCCGGGCACCTGGCCGCGGTGAAGGACCTGCTCTCGCACGTCGGCCAGGTCGTCGAGGTGCCCGAGGGCCAGCAGGACGCCGTCACGGCGCTGTCCGGCTCCGGCCCCGCGTACTTCTTCTTCCTGGTCGAGGCCATGATCGACGCCGGCATCCTGCTCGGCCTGCCGCGGGCACTGGCGGGCCAGCTGATCATCCAGTCGGCCGTCGGGGCGGCCAAGATGCTGGCCGAGTCGGACGAGCACCCGGCGCTGCTGCGCGAGGCCGTCACGTCCCCCGCCGGCACGACCATCAACGCCATCCGCGAGCTGGAGAAGCACGGCGTCCGCGCCGCCCTGCTCGACGCGATCGAAGCCGCCCGCGACCGGTCCCAGGAACTCGGCCGCGCCCACGACGAGCACTGACCCCCGACTCGCCGAAACGGATTTATGGCACCTATCGCCCGAATGACCCAGCCGAGGTGCGCGTTACCGCCCTGGTGAGGGCCCATCCCGGTGACAGGCGTCGCACTAGTCCCACCTGTCCCGCTACTCTCGTGAAGAGCACGTGCGTGTCGATACCACAGGTGGGGAAGCCTCGTGGCGCGACACGTGTCGAAGGACGCGGTGAACATGTCGCCTAACAAGAAGGAGGATTTGCCCGCAGTAGGGCAGGTCCAGTTTTTGACAGTCGCCGAGGTGGCCACGCTGATGCGGGTCTCGAAGATGACCGTCTACCGCTTGGTGCACTCGGGTGAGCTGCCCGCCGTACGCGTCGGGAAGTCGTTCCGGGTGCCCGAGAAGGCAGTGCACGAGTATCTGCAGGGTGCCTACTTCGACGTGGGCTGATCGCGGGCTGATCGGTCGCCGGGCATTTGTTGCCAATCCGGCCAAAAGCAGGCGGTCATGTGGTGACCGCCGGGTGCGGCCGATTCGCCGTGGCTGTGGTCGGATTGGCAACGGCCGGCACCGCTCAGCCATGCCCGCCGACCGGCCCGCGTGAGCACGCGGGTAACCTGGTAAACCGCTCGTGCCTGTGCGCTCCACCCGTTGGACGCTGCGCCGGGCAGCGTGACCGACGACGACCTAAGGAGCGCCCATGGGCTCTGTGATCAAGAAGCGCCGTAAGCGCATGTCGAAGAAGAAGCACCGCAAGTTGCTTCGCCGCACGCGAGTGCAGCGTCGTAAGGCCGGTAAGTGAGCCTTACGCTCTACTGACTGTCGTGGCCCGTCCAGCTTCTGGACGGGCCACGTCCATTTGCTGGGTCTCTTCCCCCGTTCGAGTGAGGCGTGTGCCGCATTCCGGGCCTCCGGCGTTAATACCAGGTAAGACCTGGTCAGGGCACCCCTCATGGCCGGTAACATGGCCGGTGCGTCCGCGCGATGCTTCCAGTGAGTGCAGGTTCGCGCGCTCCGGGTGACCGCCCACCCCCACGCCCCAGCCGCCCTTCAGGGAGTCTCATGCCGTCGAACATCGTGCTCGTCACCGGGGTCGCCGGCGACCTGGGCGGAAAGCTGCTCGCCCGGCTCGGCAACAACCCCGAGTTCGAGCGGGTGATCGGCGTCGACACCGCCCCTCCGTCGAAGTCCGTGCTGCAGCGCATGGGGCACGCCGAGTTCGTCCGCGCCGACATCCGGAACCCGTTGATCGCCAAGGTGATCAGCACCGCCGAGGTGGACACGGTGGTGCACACCTCGTGCACCGCGCACCCGGCCGGGCCGAGCCGTCGCGCGGCGGTCAAGGAAGTCAACGTCATCGGCACCATGCGGCTGCTGGCCGCGTGCCAGCGCTCGCCGCTGGTGCGCAAGCTGGTGGTGAAGTCCACGGCCGCCGTCTACGGCGCCGGCGCGCGCTCGCAGGCCGTCTTCACCGAGGACTCGGAGCTGATCCCGGCGTCGTCCAGCGGTTACGCGAAGGACGCCGTGGAGATGGAGGGGTATGTGCGCGGCCTGGCGCGGCGCCGTCCCGACATCACGGTCACGCTCTGCCGGTTCGCCAACATCATCGGCCCCGAAGTGGACACCGTGCTCTCGCGCTACTTCGCGCTGCCGGTGATCCCTACCGTCTTCGGCTACGACGCGCGGCTGCAGCTGCTGCACGCGTCGGACGCGTTGTCGGTGCTGGAGCAGTCGACGCTGGAGGACCATCCCGGCGTCTTCAACGTGGCGTCCGAGGGGGTGCTCACGCTGTCGCAGGCGATCCGCCGGGCGGGCCGGGTCGGGTTGCCCATGCCGAGCGCCGTGGTGCCGTCCGTGGGGAAGGTGCTGCGCGGCGCCCGCGTGGTCGACTTCTCCGCCGACCAGGTCCGGCTGCTGAACTTCGGCCGGGTCGTGGACATCACGAAGCTCAAGAAGGAGTTCGGCTACACGCCGCGCTGGACCACGCGTGAGGCGTTCGACGACTACGTCGCGGGCCGTGGCCTGCGCCCGGTGCTCGACGGCGGCAGGCTCGCCGGGCTGGCCGGCAAGGTGCTCGTGGCCGCGGCGACCGGGCAGGCGGGCCGATGAGCCGCGCGAGGGCCGAAAGTGAGGCGCACTCCGTGAACGGTGCCGAGGCACAGGTGATCCCCCTGCACGGTCCCGGCCGGGAGAAGCCGGTGGCCGGCGAGCCCGAGGCCACCCCGTCGGACGCCGAGCGCCGCGCGGACGCGCCCGTGGTGGCGTTCCCCTCGGCGCCTTCGCCCGCCGCCGCGCCCGAGGAGCCGCTGCCGGAAGCCCTGCTGACGGCGTTGAAGTTCCTGCGCCACCGGCTGACCGGCGACTACTCCGTGGACGAGTTCGGCTTCGACGCCGAGCTGACCGAGACCCTCGTGCTGCCGCCGCTGCGCGCGCTGTACGAGAAGTGGTTCCGCGTCGACACGTACGGCGTCGAGAACCTGCCGAAGGCCGGCGGCGCGCTGCTGGTGTCGAACCACTCCGGCACGGTGCCGCTCGACGCGCTGATGACCGCCGTCGCCGTGCACGACGAGACGGGCGGGCGGCACCTGCGCGGCCTCGGCGCCGACCTGGTGTTCAAGCTGCCGCTGGTGGGCTCGTTCGCACGGAAGTCGGGCCAGACGCTGGCCTGCAACGCCGACGCCGAGCGCCTGCTGACCGGCGGCGAGCTGGTGGGCGTGTGGCCGGAGGGCTTCAAGGGCGTCGGCAAGCCGTTCTCCGCGCGCTACAAGCTGCAGCGCTTCGGCCGCGGCGGCTTCGTGTCCGCGGCGATGCGCGCCGGCGTGCCGATCATCCCGGTGTCGGTCGTCGGCGCGGAGGAGACCTACCCGAAGCTGGGCGACATCCGGCTCCTCGCGCGGGTGCTCGGGCTCCCGTACTTCCCGGTGACGCCATTCTTCCCACTGCTGGGCCCGCTCGGCGCCGTCCCGCTGCCCACGAAGTGGAGCATCGAGTTCGGCGAGCCCATCCGCACCGACGAGTACGGCCCGGACGCCGTCGACGACCCGATGCTGGTCTTCACCGTCACCGACCAGGTGCGGGAGTCGATCCAGCAGACGTTGTACCGGCGGCTTTCCCAGCGCAAGAGCGTGTTCCGGGGCTGAGTAGAACTGCGCACCGGTCGTCGGGTAGTCCTCCGGACGTGCAATGGAGGCCCGCCGGGCACAGTCAAGTTTGTGCTGGACGATCCGATCGCGGCCACGCCACGCCCGCCGGGCTGGCGTGGCTTCGCGCTGACCGTGACCCTGCTTTCCTTGCTGGGAGCGGTGTTCTCGCTGTTTCTCGGCTTCGTGTGCGTGATGGCCAGCGATGGGTGCTTCAGCGGCGACACCCGCTTCATCTGCACCGCCGACGGTCAGAACACGGTGTTCTGGCTGCCGTGGATCGGCTGGGCGGCGGCGATCGTGGGCTCCTTGATCACCGCGGGCTTGACGTCGCGGAAGGGGTGGGGGCCGTGGGCGGGTCTGTTCGCGGGCGCCCTGCTTTATGGCGGTCCCGCGCTGGCCGCGTACTCCATCGCAGCTGGCTGAAAAGGCTTGTGAGTGTTTATGACGGTTAGAACCGTCATAAACACTCACAAGCCTTTGAGCGAGGCGAACGAGGCGTCAGCGCCGCCGGTAAGCCATCCCCGCGGCGACCGCGCCGGCCAGTGCGCCCGCGCCCAGCACGGACGGGACGCCGATCTTCGCGGCCTTGCGGCCGGTGCGGAAGTCGCGGATTTCCCAGCCGCGGGCGCGGGCGACGTCGCGGAGGCCGCTGTCCGGGTTGACCGCCACGGCGGTGCCCACGACCGACAGCATCGGGACGTCGTTCTGCGAGTCGGAGTACGCCGAGCAGCGCTTGAGGTTCAGGCCCTCCCGCGAGGCGAGCGCGCGCACGGCGTGGGCCTTCGCGCGGCCGTGCAGCATGTCGCCCACCAGGCGGCCGGTGTAGACGCCGTCCTTGGACTCCGCGACGGTGCCGAGCGCGCCCGTCAGGCCCAGGCGGCGGGAGATGATGGCGGCCAGCTCGATCGGGGTGGCGGTGACGAGCCAGACGCGCTGGCCGGCGTCCATGTGCATCTGGGCCAGCGCGCGGGTGCCGGACCAGATCTTGTCCGCCATCAGCTCGTCGTAGATCTCCTCGCTGATGGTGGTCAGCTCCTCCACCGTGCGACCGGCCACAAAGGACAGTGCGCGCTCGCGGTGGGACTTGATGTCCTCCTTGTTCTCCCGCCCGCCGAGGCGGAACTTCACCTGCTGCCAGACGAAACCGGCCAGGTCGGAGGACGTGAAGAACTTGCGGGCCGCGAGGCCGCGCGCGAAGTAGAAGATCGACGCGCCCATCATCATCGTGTTGTCCACGTCGAAGAAGGCGGCCGCGGTGAGGTCCGGTGGGGCGGGCGGCACCGCCGGCTCCAGGTTGGCCGTGATGGTGGCGGCCTCGGCCGACGCCTCGCCCGCGATCGTGGCGAGCCGTTCCAGCTCCTGACTCTTATCCTTGCCACGCCAAGCTGACACGCACACCGCCTCCACGTTCGGGCACGTCCCGGCGGCCGGAAACGGCCGGGTCCTGCTGCACAGGGTAGCGACCGGGCGACTCACCCGGTCGAGGTGTGGCGAGGCCCTCGATCAGGGGTTGACGAGCGGGCCGCTTCAGCCGATCACGATCGGGGGCAGGCCCGGCAGCAGGGGCGGGAACGAGAGCAGCGGCGGGGGCGGCGAGGTGGGCGTCAGCCTCGGCGAGGACGGCGTCGGGATCGGCGGGGCGAACACCTGCGGCGGCGCGGTGCCGCCCGTGGGCGTCGGCGTCGGGGCGGTCGGGACGGCCAGGTCCGGGTCGCTCGGCGTCGAGGTGCCCGTGGTCGGCGGCACGGTCTTCGAAGACGAAGGCGGGGGCGACGACGGGGCCGGAGACGGCGCCGGGACAAGGCGCGACGGCTGCTGGGTGCACGCGCCCTTGGCGGGCAGCAGGCCGAGCTCGTCGAAGCTGCCCGTGGTGATCTCGTAGCAGTTCAGCCGCGAAACGAGCGCCGTCGTGCGCTCCTGGACGCGCGTGAGCAGCCCGCGCGCGCCGTTCAGGTCCAGGGCCGCCGCGGCCGGGACGCGCGACTGCTCGGCGGCCAGCAGGTTCGACTGGTCGTGCGCCCACGACTCCAGGCCCGCGAGCTGGCCGTGGTCGTTGCCGCCGGTGGCGGCCGCGGTGAGCTGGGCGACGCCGGCGCGGACGTCGGTGCCAAAGTCGTCGAGCGCCGTGCGGTAGGCGGCGGGGGAGGCGTCCGTCATCCGGCCCAGCTCGGTCACCCGGTCGGCCGCGAACTCCAGGTGCTTCTGGGCCTTGGCCTCGTCGCCGAAGGTGAACGCGAGCGACGTCGCCTCGCCGGCCCGCTTGACGTCGTACAGCGTGTCGCCCGGCACGGCGTTCTTCGACAGCAGCAGCGTCAGGCCGACGAGGCCCAGCGCCAGCGCGATGCCGGCGGCGACGAGGTCGGCCATCCGCGGCCGCCACCGCCTGCGGGCGACGGGCTCGCCGAGCCTGCCTTCGATCTCCGCACGGATGCGCTCGCGCGTCTCCGGGTCGGGAGCGCCGGTCGGGCCCAGCTCGCGCAGCGCGGTGACCACGGCCAGCTCGTCCGCGAACTCGCCGTGCGACTGGCCTGGCGACGGTTCGAGCGCGCGGTCGAACCGCTCGACCTCACCCCGTTCCCGCGAAAATCGCCCGGGCACGCCCACGGTGCTGCTCCGTCTCCCACGCCGCCGGCCCTGACCGCCGGTCTGCGTGGAGAAACGATTAAGAAGAGGCGAAAGTTACGGCTTCGTCAGGGTATGAAAAAAGTCAGCGCAACCCGGATGGCAGAAGTTGGGCCAGACGGCGGACGGCGCGGTGCTGCAGGGCCTTGATCGCGCCCTCGTTGCGATGCATCACCTTGGCCGTCTCCGCCACGGACAATCCCTGCAGGAACCGCAGCACGATGCACTCGCGCTGGTCCTCGCCCAGCTCGGCGACGCAGCGCAGCAGCTCGGTGCGCGTGGCGCCCGCGATGGCCTGCTGCTCCGGGCCGGCCTGGGCCGTGGGGCCGACGCTCGCGCCCGCCGTTCCGCCCGGCTCGGTGACCTCGCCGGTCACCACCTCGAGCCGGAACCGGCTGGACTTCACGTGGTCGAGGATCAGGTTGCGGGCGATCGTGACGAACCAGGCGCCGACGTCACGGCCCTGGTAGCTGACCGACGTGATCCGCCGCAGCGCGCGCAGGAAGGTCTCGCTGGTGACGTCCTCGGCCAGGTCGCGGTCGCCGAGGCGGAACAGGGCGTAGCGGTAGACGACGTCGACGTACCGGTCGTAGAGGCTGCCGAACGCGGACGAGTCGCCCTCCTGGGCGGCGCGGACCAGCTCCCAGGCCTCGGCCTTGGCCACCTCGGCCGGGTCCGGCTCGTCGGCCGGACGGGTCAGCGGGACGGCCGGCGGGCGGCCGAACACGCGTTCGGTGAACATCACGGCAGGCCCGCGCTGGGCGGTGGTCGGCAACGTCATCGGGCGGCACCTCCGGCGGTCCCGGCGGCCCGTGGCGGACCGGCCGGGCGAGCACAACCCCCGAACCCCGAGCGAGCAGGAGCGTGCCGCCTCGCGTGTGCCACGACCCCGTGGACCAGCAAGTTCGTCACGACGACTCCCTCTCTCGCGTCGCCCGGCAGTGATCAACGCCACCCGGCGACGCAGTGCAGCATACGTGTAGTTACCGCGAAGTAGGTAGAGGTCCCGGGCCACTGGAGGTGCGACGATCGCGCCGCGTCCCCATTACGGGTGACAAGATGACAAAAGAGCAACGGCACGAGAGGGGTCACGGGTGACCAACCAGAGCGGGGTCGCGCAGCTGCTCACGCAGGCCGCTGAGCGGTGGGCCGGCGAGACCGCCGTCGTCGAGACGGGGACGGGCGCCACGCTCACCTGGCAGCAGCTCGACGAGGCGGCCCACGCGTTGGCCCGGCGGCTGGTCGAGGCGGGGATCGAGCCGGGTGACCGGGTCGCGGTGCGGCTGCCGACGTCGGCGGACTTCGCGGTGTCCCTCTACGCCGGGCTGCGGGCGGGCGCGATCGTCGTGCCGGTCTCGCCGCAGGCGCCCGAGCCGGAGCTGCGGCAGCTGCTCGAGCACTGCGGCGCGCGGCTCGTCGTTCAGCGCGACGCCGACGCCGACCTGCCCGACGGCGTGACCGGTCTCACGCCGCACGGTGACTCGCCGGGTGACCCGGTCGGCCGTGAGAAGGCGGGTGAGGAGATCGCCGTCGTCTCCTACACCTCGGGGACGACCGGGCCGCCGCGCGGCGTGATGCTTTCGCACCGCGCGCTGCTGGCCAACCTGGAGCAGCTCGCGCAGGTCGAGGGCGTGCCCGGGCACGGCGACCGCGTGCTGGTCACCATCCCGCTCTTCCACGTCTACGGCCTCGGCCCCGGCCTGCTGCAGGCGACGTCCGCCGGCGCCACCCTGGTGCTGTCCGAGCGCTTCGAGCCGCAGCGGACGCTGGACGACTGCGCCGAGCACCGCGTGACGGCCATCGCCGGCGTGCCCACGATGTACACCGAATTCGCCGCGCTGGGTCCCGACGAGCTGAAGCGCGGGCTCACGACCGTGCGGCGGATGACGTCCGGCGCCGCGCCGCTGCACCCGAGGGTGCTGACCGCGATCCGCGAGGCGACCGGGCTCGACGTCTACGAGGGCTACGGCCTCACCGAGTGCGCGCCCGTGGTCACGTCGACGCTGGTCACGGGCTACCCGAAGCCCGGCTCGGTCGGCCGCCCGCTGCCCGGCGTCGAGCTGCGGCTGGTCGACAGCGATGGCACGGCCGCCGAGGTCCCGCTCGACCCGGAGGACGCCGCCGACGTGTTCGAGGTGATCGGCGAGACCGGGCTGGTCTCGATCCGCGGCGCGAACCTGTTCTCCGGCTACTGGCCCGACGGCCACCACGGCCCGGACGACGAGGGCTGGTTCCGCACCGGCGACGTCGGCTACCTCGACTCCGACGGCGACCTGCACCTGGTCGACCGGGCCAACGACCTGATCATCGTCAACGGCTTCAACGTCTTCCCGCACGAGGTCGAGGAGGTGGTCTCGCTGCTGCCCGAGGTGGCGGAGGTCGCCGTGGTCGGCGTCGTCGACGAGCGCAGCGGCGAGGCGGTGAAGGCCGTGGTGGTGCCGGCGCCGGGCGCTTCGCTGTCCGAGCAGCAGGTGGTGGACCAGTGCGCGGCGCACCTCGCCGGGTACAAGGTGCCGCACTCGGTGGAGTTCGCCGAGACGCTGCCGCACTCGGCCACCGGGAAGCTGCGGCGGCTCAAGCTCCGCTGAGTGGTGCCTCGGCTGCAGGCGAAGTCCCTGAAGGCCACCATGAGGGCAAATAGGTCCCTCATGGTGGCCTTCAGGGCCGCAGGAGTCCTTCACTGCCGTCCTAGACTCGGGGTTGTGCACCAGGTGACCGTGATGACCCGCGCCGGCTGCCACCTGTGCGAGGTGGCGGAGGCGGACGTCGCGCGTATCTGCGGGGAGCTGGGCGTGGCGTGGGAGACCGCGGACGTCGACAGCGACCCGGAGTGGCGCGCCGAGTACGGCGACCAGGTGCCGGTGATCCTGGTCGACGGTGCCGAGCACGGCTATTGGCGCGTCGAGGAAGATCGGTTCCGCCGGGCGCTGGACCACTCGTGAGTGGCGATGACGGTTAGAACCGGCATAGCCACTCACGAGTACTGACCGGCGCGGTAATCAAGCCGTAAGAGTTCGGGGCCACATGGACACCGCGACCCTGCCGAAGATGGTGGGGTGAGCGCGTTGAAGGAAATTCCGGTCCCGGTGAAGCCCCCCGAGCCGCGACAGCTGTCGTTGCCGGTGGCCACACTGATCGGGCTGGCCGCCCTCGTCACGGCCTTGGGCGTGGGGCATCTCATCGCCGGCTTCGTCGGCTACAACGCGTCGCCCTTCGTGGCGGTCGCGGACTTCGTCATCGCGCACAGCCCGCACCCCGTGGTGGTGTGGGCGGAGCAGACGCTGGGGACCGCGGACAAGACCGTGCTGAAGATCGGCCTGGCCGTGGTGCTGGTGCTGTTCGCGGTGCTCGCGGGCCAGCTGTCGCGGCGCAAGCCGCTCGCCGGGCAGGTGCTCGTCGGGCTGCTCGGCGTCGCCGGGGTCGCCGCCGTCTACGAGCGCACGGACGTCGGGCAGCTCGCGCTGCTGGCCCCGGTCGTGGCGCTGGCCGCTTCGCTGCTGGTGTTCAGCTGGCTGCACCGGTACGCGCTGCCGCCGGCGTTCGACGACTCGCGGGCGCCGGAAGGGCCGACCCGACGGCAGGTGCTGGTGCGCGGCGCCGGCGTCGCGGCGGGCGCGGGGGTCGCCGCCATCGCCGGGCAGGTCATCTCGGGCGCGGGCGACGCCGAGGCTTCGCGCGCCGCGGTCGGCCCGCTGATCCCGTCGCGGAAGCTCCCGCCGCTGCCGGCGGACGCGGACTTCCAGAAGCTCGGCTCACCGCCGTTCATCACGCCGAACGCGGACTTCTACCGGATCGACACGGCGTTCGTGGTGCCGCAGGTGCGCACCGAGGACTGGAGCCTGAAGATCCACGGGATGGTCGACCGGGAGGTCACGTTCTCCTACGCCGACATCCGCACGCGCCCGCTGGTGGAGCGCGAGATCACGATGACCTGCGTGTCCAACGAGGTGGGCGGCGACCTGATCTCGACGGCCAGGTTCATCGGCGTCGACCTGGCCGACCTGCTCGACCGGGCGGGGGTGCGCGCGGGCGCGGAGCAGATGTACGCGACCAGCGTGGACGGCTTCACCTGCAGCACTCCGGCGAACGTCGCCCTCGACCCGAAGCGCGGCGCCATGCTGGCCATCGGCATGAACGGCGAGCCGCTGCCCGTCGAGCACGGCTTCCCGGCGCGGGTGGTGATCCCCGGCCTGTACGGCTACGTCTCCGCGACGAAGTGGGTCACCGACCTGGAGTTCGCGAAGTGGGACGCGCGCCAGTCGTACTGGCTGGAGCGCGGCTGGGCCGAGCAGGCGCCGATCAAGACCGAGTCGCGGATCGACACGCCCAGCGGCTTCGCCTCGGTGACCGCGGGCAAGGTCCGGGTCGCGGGCACGGCGTGGGCGCAGCACATCGGCATCGCCACCGTCGAAGTGCGCGTCGACCAGGGCCGGTGGCAGCCGGCGATGCTGTCGGCCGAGGTGAACAAGGACACCTGGCGGATGTGGTGGGCCGAGGTGGACGTGCCCTCGGGCACGCACTCGGTGACCGTCCGCGCGACCGACCAGTCGGGCTATACGCAGACCGATCAGCTCGCGGACCCGGTGCCGAACGGCGCGTCCGGCTGGCACTCGGTTTCGCTCAACGCCCACTGACCCCGCTCAGCAGCGGCAGCAGCTGTTCGAGCTCCGCGAGCGCCGGGTCGATGCGCTGCGGGTCGAACCGGCCGGACTCCCACGTTTCGAGTACCCCGCCGATCACCCGGATCGGCCGGCCGTGGTGGTTCAGCCACTGCTGCATCGCGGGGCTGACCCACCCGCGGGTCACCCATTGCTGGTCGAAGCCTTCGCCGCCGGTGCCGGCGCGCTTGAAGCCGAGGTCACGCGCGAACTGGCCGATGACGTCGCGCGGCTCGGCGTAGACGGCGGGGGCCGGGAAGGGCAGCTGGATCCCGGTCACCTGCATGAACACGCGCCGCGACTGGCTGCGCCGGCGGCGGACCCAGCTGTACTCGAACGACCGGACGCGGAGATAACCCCGCTGCCCCTCGACGGAGTGCCACGTCCGCGGCCGGGTGGGGGGAAGCAGCGGGAACGGTTCCCCGTTGCAGTGGCCCAGCAGCTCGAGGGCCCGCTCGTTGTAGAACCACCCGCGCTCGGCCGCGAACGCCGCGTAGGACGCCCGGTTACGCAGGTAGCGGCGCACGTACCAGAAGGCGTAACCGCCGACGAGCAGCGGTCCGAGGATGTACCAGATCCAGTGGGTGGCCATGGGGCGCGGATACCTCCGGGTCGTCAGTGGGGCCCGGACGATCTTGCCCGCCGGCCTCGCCGGTTGTCCGGACCTTCGCCCGCGTCACCTGATCGGACGCCCGCGGCATTCACGGCATTCGCGGCTCGGACCGTTCGACGCGGGGAATGTGCCCCTCGTCATGTCGGTGACCAGTGACTTTGTGCGTGCGTTCACAAGTGGACTACCGTAGGGACATCGCCCCCGCGTGGCCCGGACATCGAACCGGACTCGAGCCGTGGGGTCAAGAGTTTGTTCGTACGGGCCTAGGCCTGTGCTCCAAGAGATGTGCAGAGCAGCCGACGAGGAGTGGCCAGCGTGGTGACAGAGCGGGGCAGGCGCAGCGGTGCCGAGCCGGCAGCCACGCCGCCCCGCAGGGCCCCCCGTCGCAGTGCCGGGAGCGATGCCGCCGGAGCCGCGGACGAAGCCGCCGGGAACGGCAATGGACGTGCTGCTGCCGAAGAATCCCTTGGCGCACATGGCAATTCCGGGAACGGGACCGGTGCTCGTGGCACCGCTGCCGGCAACGGAACCGGCCGCGCCGCCGCCGGCAACGGCACAGGGAACGGCACCGCTCGCACCGGCACCCGTCGCACCGCGGCCCGTAACGGCGCCGCCCGCAACGGCCGTGCCCCCGACGCCGACAACGCCCCGACCGCCGAGATACCCGCCGTGCCCGCCGAGGGCGGCGAGGACACCGTGGTCCGCGCGAAGTCGATCCCCGAAGCCGCCGTGGCGCGGCTCGCGGTCTACCTGCGGGTGCTGTCCGGGATGGCTGAGCAGGGGCTGACCACCGTCTCCAGCGAAGAACTGTCCGCGGCCGCCGGGGTCAACTCCGCGAAGCTGCGCAAAGACCTGTCCTACCTGGGCTCCTACGGCACCCGCGGCGTCGGCTACGAGGTGCAGGTGCTGGTCAGCCAGATCGAGCGCATCCTCGGCCTGACCCGCCAGCACAAGGTCGCCGTGGTCGGCATCGGCAACCTGGGCCACGCGCTGGCCAACTACGGCGGGTTCCCCGGCCGGGGCTTCCCCGTCGAGGCGCTGTTCGACCTCGACCCGGACCTGATCGGCGTACCCGTAGGGGGTCTCCCGGTCTCGCACCTCGAGGACATCCCCCGGGTCTGCGCCGAACGCCAGATCTCGATCGGGATCATCGCCACGCCGCCCACCGCCGCGCAGTCGGTGTGCGACCGGCTGGTGGCGGGCGGGGTCCAGTGCATTCTCAACTTCGCGCCGGTGGTGCTCCAGGTGCCCGCGTACATCGAGGTCCGCAAGGTCGACCTGGCGGTCGAGCTGCAGATCCTCTCGTTCCACGTGGCTCGCCGGGCCGACGACGCCGAGGCGGCCCGGGAAAACCAGGGTAAAGCCGGGTTACCCGGCACCGGCCTGCCGGTCGACAATGGCAATGGCACGGGTAATGGACGCAAGGGCGCCGGAACAGACGGCGGTCGCGGAATGGTGGTGCGCTGATGAGCGTGTTGGCGGTCGGGCTCTCCCATCGCAGCGCGGAGCTGAGCACGCTCGAGCGGGCCGCCGTGCCCGCCGACGAGCTGGTGAAGCTGCTGCACGAGCTGCAGCAAGCCGAGCACGTCAGCGAAGCGATGCTGGTGTCCACGTGCAACCGCATCGAGGTCTACGCGGTGGTCGAGACCTTCCACGGCGGCGTCAACGACGTCTCCGACGTGCTCGCCCGCCAGGCCGGCATGGAGCCGGCGGAGCTGTACGACAGCCTGTACGTGCACTACGCGGGCGCGGCCGTGGAGCACCTGTTCTCCGTCACCTCGGGCCTGGACTCGATGGTGGTCGGCGAGACGCAGATCCTCGGCCAGGTCCGCGCGGCGTACGCCACCGCGCGTGAGGCCGGCACCGTCGGCCGCACGCTGCACGAGCTGATCCAGACCACGCTGCGCGTCGGCAAGCGCGTGCACTCGGAGACCGGCCTGGACAAGCTGGGCGCGTCCGTCGTGTCCGAGGCGCTGGCCGCCGCGGGCGAGCTGGCCGGGAAGCACGCGCTGATCGTGGGCGCGGGCTCGATGGGCGCGCTCACCGCTTCGCACCTGCGCAAGGCGGGCATCGGCCGGATCACCGTCGCCAACCGCACCGAGGCGAACGCCGCGCGGCTCGCCGCCAAGGTCACCGAGCAGGGCGTGCCCGCCCGGTCGGTGCCGCTGTCCGAGGTGGCCTCGGCGGTCGCCGAGGCCGACCTCGTCATGTGCTGCACCGGCGCGCAGAACGCCGTCTTCACCCCCGGGCACGTGCCCGCCCGTGCGGGCCGCCCGCTGGTGGTGTGCGACCTGGGCCTGCCCAAGGACGTCGACGCCGAGGTCGCCCACCTGGCCGACGTCACCGTCGTCGACCTGGAGACGATCCAGCGCCGCATGCGCGAGGCCGGCGCGCCGACCAGCGAGCGGCAGAAGGCCAAGGCCGACGGCGTCGTGCTGGACGAGGTGCGCGCCTACCTCGCCGGCCAGCGCCGCGCCGAGGTCACCCCCACCGTCACCGCGCTGCGCCGCCGCGCGGCCGACGTGGTGGACGCGGAGCTGCTCCGTCTGGACAACCGGCTGCCGGACCTCGACTCCGGTGTCCGCGAAGAACTCGGCCGCACGGTCCGCCGTGTGGTCGACAAGCTGCTGCACGCACCGACCGTGCGGGTCAAGCAGCTGGCCGCCGAGACGGCCGATACCGACTACGCCAACGCGTTGCGTGAGCTGTTCTGTCTCGACCCGCAGGCCCCCGCGGCCATGGCGAGTCCCACCGCGCCGCCCGAGAACGAGAAGAAGTAGTACGTGAGCAGAGTCATTCGCATCGGCACGCGGGGCAGCAAGCTCGCCCTCGCGCAGACCGGGACCGTCGCCGACGCTCTTCGCGCGGCCGGCGCCGAGGTCGAGATCGTCACCATCAGCACCCCGGGGGACCGCTCCGACAAGCCGATCCCGCAGATCGGCGTGGGCGTGTTCACCTCCTCGCTGCGGGAAGCCTTGCAGCGCAAGGAGATCGACGTCATCGTCCACTCCTTGAAGGACCTGCCGACGACGCCGGAGCCCGGTCTCGTGGTGGCGGCCATCCCGCTGCGGGCGGACCCGCGCGACGCGTTGATCGCGCGCGACGGCCTCACCCTGGGCGAGCTGCCGGCGGGCTCCACGGTGGGCACGGGCTCGCTGCGGCGCACCGCTCAGCTGCGCGCGCTGGGCCTCGGTTTGGAAATCGTGCCGATCCGAGGCAATATCGACACCCGCATGCGCAAGGTGACCGACGGAGTGCTCGACGCCGTCGTGCTCGCGCGTGCCGGACTGGCCCGGATCGGCCGGGACGGGGAGATCACCGAGACCCTCGACCCGATCCAGATGCTGCCCGCCCCCGCGCAGGGGGCGCTGGCGCTGGAGTGCCGGGCCGCCGACGTGGACGTCGAGCACCTGCTCGCGTCCACTTTGGACGACGAGGGCACGCGGGCCGCGGTGACGGCCGAACGGGCCATGATGGCCGCGCTCGAGGCGGGGTGCAGCTCGCCCGTCGGCGCGCTCGCCGAGATCGTCGAGGACTTCGACGCCGAGGGCGCGGTCGTGGAACGCATCTCGCTGCGCGGCACCGCGGCCGCCGAGGGCGAGAACGGTGAGGTCGACATGGTGCGGGCCATCGCACTCGCCGACCGCGCTGATGCCGAGCAGCTGGGCCGGACACTGGCCGCCGAGCTGCTCGACCTGGGAGCCGGAGCCCTGTCCGGCCCCGCCCAGTGACGCCCGCGTCACCGACCCGAACGACCAGCACCACACACCTGCGGCCAACGACGCACCCGGCCGTCTACGAGGAGAACTGCCAGAAATGACCCCCGCTCGCAAGACCACAGGGCGTGTCGCCTTCGTGGGCTCGGGCCCCGGTGACGCCGGACTGCTCACCGTCCGCGCCCAGGAGCTGCTCGCCAAGGCCGAGGTCGTGGTGACCGACCCCGACGTGCCGGCAGGCGTGCTCGCGTTCGCCGCGCCCGGCGCCGAGGTACGGCCCGCCGTCGGCGAGCCCGCCGACGTCGCCAAGGACCTGACCGCCGAGGCCAAGGCCGGCCGGCTCGCGCTGCGCCTGGTCGCCGGCGACCCGCTGACCAGCGCCGCCGTCGTGGCCGAGGTGCAGGCCGTTGCCCGCACCTCCGCCGTGTTCGACGTCGTCCCCGGCGTCTCGCCCGGCGCCGCAGTGCCGGCGTACGCGGGGGTCGCCCTCGGTGGCACGCACACCGAGGTCGACGTCCGCGGCGAGGTCGACTGGGGCGCGCTCGCCGTCGTCCCCGGCCCGCTCGTGCTGCACGCGACGTCGCAGCACCTCGCCGAGGCCGCCAGCCGGCTGACCGAGAAGGGCCTGCCGCCCGGCACCCCGGTCGCCGTCACCGCGAACGGCACCATCAACACCCAGCGCACGCTCGACACCACGCTGAGCTCGCTCGCGAACGACGCCGGCGAGCTGGTCGGCCCGCTGATCGTGACCGTCGGCCAGGCCGCCGGGCAGCGCTCGAAGCTCTCCTGGTGGGAGTCGCGCGCGCTGTACGGCTGGAAGGTGCTGGTGCCGCGCACCAAGGAGCAGGCCGGCGAGATGGCCGAGCGCCTGCGCGGCCACGGCGCGACCTCACACGAGGTGCCCACCATCTCCGTCGAGCCGCCGCGCAGCCCGGCGCAGATGGAGCGCTCGGTGAAGGGCCTCGTCGACGGCCGTTACCAGTGGATCGTGTTCACCTCCACCAACGCGGTGCGCGCGGTGTGGGAGAAGTTCGAGGAGTTCGGCCTCGACGCGCGGGCCTTCTCGGGCGTGAAGATCGCCTGTGTCGGCCAGTCGACGGCGGAGAAGGTGCGCTCGTTCGGCATCATCCCCGAGCTGGTGCCCGAGGGTGAGCAGTCTTCGGAGGGCTTGCTGGCCGAGTTCCCGCCGTACGACGACGTGCTCGACCCGGTGGACCGCGTGCTGCTGCCGCGCGCCGACATCGCCACCGAGACCCTGTCGGCCGGCCTGCGCGACCGCGGCTGGGAGATCGACGACGTGACGGCGTACCGGACCGTCCGCGCCGCCCCGCCGCCAGCCGACACCCGCGAGATGATCAAGACCGGCGGTTTCGACGCGGTCTGCTTCACCTCGTCCTCGACCGTGCGGAACCTCGTCGGCATCGCCGGCAAGCCGCACACCCGCACGCTGGTCGCGTGCATCGGCCCGAAGACCGCGGAGACCGCCGTGGAGTTCGGGCTGCGGGTCGACGTCCAGCCGGAGAAGGCCGACGTCCCGCACCTGGTCGACGCCCTCGCCGAGCACGCCGCCCGGCTCCGCGCGGAAGGCGCCCTGCCGCCGCCGCGCAAGGCGAAGCGCGCTCGTCGCAGTTGACCGCTTTTTGTTGTCCCTGAAGGCCACCATGAGGGTCGGATATGCCCTCATGGTGGCCTTCAGGGCATTCCGGGCCCGGGGGTGCGGCAGGCGGATCATGAGGAGGGGACCTCGCCCAGGGTCCAGGTGACCCGGGTCTTGCCGTTTTGTGGACGGCTTTCGCGGGCGGGGCCAGCATGACCACGCTGCCGTACCGGTTGTTGGTCTCGGTCGTCTGGTCGACGCCGGGAGATCCCGGGTCGACGTCCTTGTCGCAGTAGGGCTGTGCGTCCTGGCCGGGATCGTCGATCAGGTAGATCTCGCTGCCGTCCCGCAGGTACATCTTCATCGACTCGGAGAAGCCGTCGGTGTGCGACGGCCCGGTGCCGACGTTCTCGACCTTCAGGTGCAGGCAGTACGGCCAGTTCTGCGGCATCGTCCCGCCGGTGGTGTTCCAGCGCGTGGCTTCGACGACGGTGACCCGCAGTTTGCTGACCCTGGGCGGCGCGTCCGTCGCCGGGTAGAGCACGGTGGCCGGCTGGGACCCCTCCCGGGCTCACGCCGAGTCACGGCGGAAGCGCAGGGCGAGAGAAACCGGCGTGGAGCTGCCGGAGTACCGTGGACGGGGTGTTCCCCGAGCATCGACCCCGCAGGCTCCGTACCACGCCGGCAATGCGCAGGCTGGTCGGTGAAACGACGCTTCGCCCGCGTCAGCTGATCCTCCCCATGTTCGTGGCCGAGGGCCTCGACGCGCCGCGGCCGATTTCGAGCATGCCCGGCGTTGTGCAGCACACGCGGGACACGCTGCGGAAGGCGGCGGTCGAGGCCGTCAACGCGGGCGTCGGCGGGCTCATGCTGTTCGGCATTCCCCAGGAGCGCGACGCCGAGGGCTCCGGCGCGGTGGACGAGAACGGCATCCTCAACGTCGCCCTGCGCGATCTGCGCAAGGAACTCGGCGACTCCACCGTCCTGATGGCCGACACCTGCCTCGACGAGTTCACCGACCACGGCCACTGCGGCGTGCTCGACGCCGACGGCGGCGTGGACAACGACGCCACCCTGCGCGTGTACGCCGAGATGGCCGTCGCGCAGGTGGAAGCGGGCGCGCACGTGCTCGGGCCCAGCGGGATGATGGACGGGCAGGTCGGCGTCATCCGCCGTGCGCTCGACCAGGTGGGCCACACCGAGGCCTCGATCCTGGCGTACACGGTGAAGTACGCGAGCGCGTTCTTCGGCCCGTTCCGCGAGGCCGTCAACTCCCAGCTCAAGGGCGACCGCAAGACCTACCAGCAGGATCCCGGCAACGCGCGCGAGGCGCTGCGGGAGATCGAGCTGGACCTCGCCGAGGGCGCGGACATGATCATGGTCAAGCCCGCTCTGTCCTATTTGGACGTTGTCAGGGCGGCGGCCGACGCCTCGCCGGTTCCGGTTGCGGCGTACAACATCTCGGGCGAGTACGCGATGGTCGAGGCGGCCGCCGCGAACGGCTGGCTGGACCGCGAGCGGACCGTGCTCGAGGTGCTCACGTCCATCCGCCGCGCGGGTGCCGACATGATCCTCACCTACTGGGCCACCGAGGCCGCGGCCTGGCTCGACTGAGCCTCCCGCCGGGCCCCGAGGACCAGGCGGCTGACCTGCGTCGCAGGCTGGGCTAGAGTCCTCGGGTGGCCGAGAAGGACGACAACACCGCCAGCTCCGAAGAGGTTTCCGGACTGACCTCCGACCGGGACTCCGCGCCTGAACTGGCCAAGCCCGGTGACGGGCCCGCGCCTGATGGGGCACCGGCCGAGTCCGGCAACGGGGTCAAGCCCAGTGTCGCGCCCCAGCAAGCCGTGTCCAAACAAGCAGAGACACCCGGTCTGACCTCCGACCGGCTACGGGTCAAGGGCCGGTCGCCCGACCCGGTGCTGCCGGGGCAGACCGCGCCCGTGGTGAACCCGCCCACGCCGGTCAAGTTCTCCTTCTGGCTGTGGATCGCGGCCGGGGTGGTGGTCATCGTCGGCCAGGCCTACACCCTGCTGATCAAGGACCAGCTGATCACCGAGCTGGTCAAGCAGAACCAGCAGGGCACCGGCCAGAAGGTCGCGCCGGACCAGATCGCGTCGGGCACCAACACGCTGGTGTGGCTGCTGCTGATCGGCGGCGTGGTGTTCGCGGTGCTGCTGGGGCTGTTCGCGTGGAAGGCGCGGGAGGGCACGCGTTCGGCGCGTTCGGTGCTCACCGGGCTGGCCATCGTCTGCGTGCTGTTCCAGATCGTCATCTTCTACAACTTCTTCACGCTCATCGCGGCGTTCCTGCTGCTGATCGCGCTGGTGCTGATGTACCTGCCGGGCGTCGCGGAGTACTTCCCGAAGGTCGGCAAGAAGCTCCCGTGAGCCGGACGTTGTACGCCGAGCCGGGCGTCGGCTGGCTGGCGCTGGTCTGGGGTCCGCTGTTCGCGCTGCTGGGTGCGGTGGCGGAGCTGGCCACGGGCGGCCCGGTGCACACCGTCGCGTGGGTCATGGTCGCGATCGGCCTGTGCGCGCTGACCTTGCCGTGGGTTTACGCGCGGCGGCGGTTCCTCTCGCTCGAGGTGACCACGCAGGGCTTGCGGCAGGGCCGGGAACAGCTGGAGGCGGCGCGTATCGCCGACGTGACCGGCGTCGGCACCCCCGTCGGCGCGCGGGTGCTCGGCGGCGGCTGGACGGTGCCGCGCAAGTACGACGAGCTGCCCGTGAAACTCGACGACGGCACGGTGGTGCTGGCCTGGGCCCGTGACGTCGAGGCGCTGCAGGCCGCGCTGTCCGAGCTGGCCAGTGCCAACCAACCGGAGAAGGACTCGTGAGTGTTTATGACGGTTAGAACCGTCATGAACACTCACGAGTCATGAGAGGCTTGGACGCGTGATCGACCTACCCCAGCCGACCGGCCGAGAACTCTGGCCGCCCGAGGAGCCGGAATCGCCCGCGCGGCTCAACGAGCCGTGGCGCGCGTTCGTCGCGCTCGGCGAAGTGGTGGTGGCGGCTTTGCTGCTGTGGGCGGCGTTCGCGCTGTGGCACGCGGGAGTCGTCACGGTCGTCACCACGGCCGGGGACGGGGCGCGGCTGGCCTCGCAGCGGGTTTTCGGCGGGCCCATCGCGGGCGCGCTCGGCGTCGGCACGGTGGCCGCCGTGGTGGTGCTGGACGCGGTTCGTCAGCTGTTGCTCGCGGTGCGTGCGCGCCGCCGCAAGAAGAAGGACTGACTTCGCAACTCGAGGCGGCCGATACACAGCTCGCCCACAGGGAACCAACAGCTGACTGCTAACCACCGGCACCAGTGTTTCCCGCATGACACGTACCCGGACATGGGTGATCAACGGTGCGCTGGTGGTACTGCTCGGCGGTGCCGCCTTCGGGATCTACCAGGCCTTCACGCCCGCGGCCAACACCGCGCAGGCGCAGAGCCGGACCACCCCGGTGCGGCGGGCGACCGTCACACAGACCGTGTCGGCCGCCGGGACGGTGGCCAGCAATTACACCGGCGCGGCGAACTTCGCGACGTCCGGCAAGGTCACCAGCATCGGCGTGAAGGTCGGCGACGTGGTGAGCGCCGGGCAGCAGCTCGCCACCCTCGACGCCACGCAGGCGGACAAACAGCTCCAGGTCGCGAAGGCGAACCTCGGCGTGGCGGAGGACAGCCTCACCGCCGGTGAGGACGCCCCGGCGACCACGTCCACGTCCACCGGCCAGGGGCAGGGGCAGAGCCAAAGCCAGAGCCAGGCGAGCAGCCAGGACACCGTCGCTTCGTTGCAGGCCAAGGTGGACCAGGCCCAGCTCGACGTCGACACCGCGCAGGCGGCGGTCGACGCCACCGTGCTCACCGCGCCCGGCGCGGGCACGGTCACCGCGGTCAACGGCACCGTCGGCCAGCAGGCCGGCAGCGGCTCGTCCGGTAGCGGGCAGTCTTCGTCCAGCGGCGCGCAGTCCGGGTCCGGCAGTGGGCAGCAGTCCGGCGCGGCCAGCTCGTCGGCGTCCTCGTCTTCCTCGTCGTCGAGCAGCGGGTTCATCGACATCACGGACATGAGCAATCTGGTGGTGGACACCTCCATCGCCGAGATCGACGTCAGCAAGGTGAAGGCGGGCCAGAAGGCCACGGTGACGCTGAACGCGACGCCGGACCAGCCCGTGCAGGCCACCGTGGCGAGCGTCGACCTCACGCCGACCACCAGCGGCAGCGTCGTCTCCTACGGCGCCCGGCTCACGCTGACCAGCCCGCCGGACGGGCTGCGGCCCGGGCAGTCGGCGAGCGTGGTGGTCACCGTCGCCGAGGCCGACAACGTGCTCAGCGTGCCCGCCGCCGCCGTGACCACCGCCGGCTCCACCAACGTCGTCACGGTGGTGCAGAACGGGCAGGACGTCGCGCGCCAGGTGGAGATCGGCGTACGCGGTGAGTCCACTGTGGAGATCAAGTCCGGGCTCGACGAGGGTGACAGCGTGGTGCTGACCGCCGCTTCGCCCACCGCCACCACCGGCGCGGGCGGACAGCGAGGTGGTACCGGTGCGACCGGTGGCTTCGGCGGGACCGGCGGATTCGGTGGCACCGGTGGCACGGGCGGGCTCGGCGGCACCGGCGGAGCCAGGGGACGCGGATGAAGCCCGTGATCGCGGTCTCCGGACTGCGTAAGACTTACGGCTCCGGCGAGACGGCGGTGCACGCGCTGCGCGGCGTCGACCTCGTGGTGCAGCCGGGGGAGTACGTGGCCATCATGGGCGCGTCCGGCTCCGGCAAGTCCACGCTGCTGAACATGCTCGGCTGCCTCGACATGCCGACGTCCGGCGGGTACCGGCTCGACGGCTTCAGCGTCGCCGACCTCAACGAACGCCAGCTTGCCTTGCTGCGCAACCGAAAGATCGGGTTCATCTTCCAGTCGTTCAACCTCGTGCCGCGCACGAACGCGCTGTCCAATGTGGAGCTCCCGTTGGTCTACAGCGGACTGCGACGCGGCCCGCGCCGCCATCGCGCGCTCGCCGCGCTGGAGCTGGTGGGGCTGTCCGACCGCGCGAAGCACCTGCCGAACGAGCTGTCCGGCGGCCAGCAGCAGCGCGTCGCCGTCGCGCGGGCGCTGGTCACCGGGCCCGCGCTGCTGCTCGCCGACGAGCCCACCGGCAACCTCGACCGCGCCAGCACCGCGGACGTGCTCGGGGTGTTCGACCGGATCAACGCCCAGGGCCGCACCATCGTCGTGATCACGCACGAGGACGAGGTCGCCGCACACGCGCACCGCGTGGTGCGGGTGAGTGACGGGCTGATCGTCTCGGACGAGGTCCGCCGCAGTGTCGGAGTGGTCGCGTGAACGTGTTCGAGGTGCTGCGGTTCGCCGTCCGCGGCCTGACCGCCAACAAGCTGCGCTCGACGCTGACCACCCTCGGCATCACGATCGGCGTCGCGTCGGTGATCCTGCTGGTGGCCGTGGGCAACGGCGCGTCGGCCGCGATCGCGGCGAGCATCCAGGGCCTGGGCACCGACGTGGTCAACGTGTCGCCGTCACGTGGCGGCGGGCAGGGCAGTGAGGCTCGGCCGCTGACGGTGCAGGACGCGCACGCGCTCGTCGACCCGGTCGGCGCGCCCGACGTGAAGGCCGCTTCGCCGGTCGTGAACACCACGGCGACCGCGACGTACGGGCAGACGTCGTACGACATTTCCAGCGTCACCGGCACCGAGCCGGCCTACTTCACCACGACGAACCGCGCTGTCGCCGACGGCTCGCTGTTCACCGCCGACGACGTCACGCAGGCGCGCAAGGTGGTGGTGCTGGGGCCGACCACCGCGCAGTCGATCTTCGGCACCGCTGAGCCGGTCGGGAAGAACGTGCTGCTCAACAGCATCCAGTTCACCGTGGTGGGGGTGCTGCAGTCGAAGGGCAGCACCGGGCTGCAGAACGCCGACGACGTCGCCATCGCGCCGATCAGCGCCGTGCAGAACTCGCTGGCGGGGTACGGCAGCCTGAGCCAGATCGCGGTGCAGGCCGCCTCGGCCGACTCCGTCTCGCTGGCGCAGGCCGAGATCACGGCGATCCTCAACGCGCGCCACGGCATCCAGCTCGGTGGCACGGCGGACTACCAGATCCAGAACTCCGAGCAGCTGCTCGCGACACGGACCTCGGCCACGGAGACGTTCACCGTGCTGCTCGGCGCGGTCGCCGCGATCTCGCTGCTGGTGGGCGGCATCGGCGTCACGAACATCATGCTGGTCACGGTGACCGAGCGGATCCGCGAGATCGGCATCCGCAAGGCGATCGGCGCACCGCGGTCGGCGATCCTCGGCCAGTTCCTCGCCGAGGCGACCATGCTGAGCCTGTTCGGCGGGCTGCTGGGCGTGGTGATCGGCGTGGTCGGCAGCCAGTTCAGCTTCGCGGGCATCAACCCCGTGGTGGTGCCCTCGTCGATCGTGCTCGCCTTCGCCGTGTCGGCGCTGATCGGCCTCTTCTTCGGCAGTTTCCCGGCGAACCGGGCCTCGCGCTTGCGGCCCATCGACGCCCTCCGGCACGAGTAGGAGCTCCCAGGATGTCTTCGTCCACCCAGTCCTCACCACCACCGGCCGCCGACGGGCCCGCCACCGAGCCCACCGACGAGCCCACGGCGGAGTTCCTGCCGGTGACGGCCGAGCTGTCCCCCGAGGAGATCGTGGCGACCCCCGCCGTGGAAGGCGACCTGAACCAGGAGATGAAGCGGGTCGCGAAGCCGTTCGGCAAGGCGACGCTGGTTCTGGCCGGGCTGCTGGTGATCGCGCTGTCCTTCGCCGGCGGTGCGTGGACGCACGCGGCGCTCGGCTCGTCTTCCGGTAGCGGTGGGACCGCTCGCGCCGGGGGCACAGCCGGTGGTGCGCGCGGCTTCGGCACCGGTGCGGGAACGGGCACGGGTACCGAAACCGGCACCGGTCAGCCGGGCACGGGCACCGGCGCGGGCGGCGCCCGCGGCGCGGCCGGACGCGGCACGGTCGGCACCGTCGAGAAGGTCGACGGCACCACCGTGACGCTGAAAACCGCGCAGGGCGGTGACGTCACGGTGTCCACTTCGGACTCCACGACCGTCGGGCTGACCCAGCCGGGCAAGCTCAGCGACCTCAAGCCGGGCGCGACGGTGACCGTCCAGGGCCGCGCGGGCACCGACGGCACGGTGGCCGCCCAGGCGATCGTGCAGCAGCCGGCGCGTTAGCGGCCGTCGTTGAGCGCGACGATCGCGACGTTCAGTGCGGTGGCGTAGAAGAGCCAGATCAGGTACGGCAGGAGGATGACCGCGCCCAGCTTCGAGCGGCGGTAGAACAGGCCGATCGTCATCAGCACCGTGAAGTCCAGCAGGGTGATGTCGACGAGTGCGAGACGGCTGGAGCCGCCGGCGAAGAACAGCGGGGTCCAGAGCAGGTTGAGCAGCAGGCCGATGCCGTACGCGGCGAAGCCCTGCGTCTCGCCGTCGGTGCGCCAGTACGTCCAGCCGGCGAGGGCGATCATCAGGTACAGCACTGTCCACACCGGACCGAACACGCTCGCCGGCGCGGCCCAGGACGGCTGGACGAGCCGGTTGTAGACCTCCGTCGCCGAGGTCGCGGCGAGCCCGGCGACGACGGCGACCACGGCGACCATCCCGAGGAACACCAGCAGGACCAGCCACGGGTTGCGCTGGGGAGTGGGCGCGGTCACGTCTCCTCCTCGGTGCCGCTGCGCGATGCGGCCATCCTAGGGGGCCAGGCCAGCCCCCGCCCGGTCGTGAGCACCGGATTTGCGAGACTGGACGGGTGAGCACTGGCACCGAGCAGTCCAAGGTTTGGTTCGAACGCGCGAAGGCGGCCGTCCCGGGCGGGGTGAACTCGCCGGTGCGGGCGTTCACCTCGGTCGGCGGCACCCCGCGGTTCATGGTCCGCGGCGAAGGCCCCCACCTGTGGGATGCCGACGGCAACCGCTACGTCGACCTCGTCTCGTCCTGGGGCCCGATGATCCTCGGGCACGCCCACCCGCAGGTGGTCGAAGCCGCGCGCGCGGCCGCCGCCGGCGGGCTCTCCTTCGGCACGCCGACCATCGGCGAGGTCGAGCTGGCCGAGGAGATCATCGGCCGGGTCGAGCCCGTCGAGCAGGTGCGGCTGGTGAACTCCGGCACCGAGGCGACGATGAGCGCCATCCGGCTGGCGCGCGGCTTCACCGGGCGGCCGAAGATCGTGAAGTTCGCCGGCTGTTACCACGGTCACGTCGACGCGCTGCTCGCCCAGGCCGGCTCCGGCGTCGCCACGCTCGGGCTGCCGACCTCGCCCGGCGTCACCGGCGCGCAGGCCGCGGACACGCTGGTGCTGCCGTACAACGACCTCGACGCGGTCCGGAAGTCCTTTGTGGAGAACGAGGGGCAGATCGCCGCGGTGATCACCGAGGCGGCCGCGGGCAATATGGGCGCGATCGCCCCGGACGCCGGGTTCAACGCGGGCCTGCGGGAGATCACCCGCGAGCACGGCGCGCTGCTCATCATGGACGAGGTGATGACGGGCTTCCGCGTCTCGCGCGCGGGCTGGTACGGCCTCGAAGGCGTGGCCGGCGACCTGTACACCTTCGGCAAGGTGATGTCCGGCGGGCTGCCCGCCGCGGCGTTCGGCGGCCGCACCGACGTGATGTCGAAGCTCGCCCCCGGCGGCCCCGTCTACCAGGCCGGGACGCTCTCCGGGAACCCTGTGGCCGTCGCCGCTGGGCTCACCACGCTGCGCCTGGCGGACGACGCCGTGTACGCGAAGCTGGACGCCAACGCGAAGCGGCTCGGCGGGCTCTTCGACGCGGCGCTGACCGAAGCGGGCGTCAAGCACGTTGTGCAGTACGCGGGCAACCTGGTCAGCGTGTTCTTCGCCGACGCCCCGGTGCGCGACTACCCGGGCGCGCAGGCCACCGAGACCTGGCGTTTCCCGGGCTTCTTCCACGCTCTGCTCGACGGAGGCGTGTACGCCCCGCCCAGCGCGTACGAGTCGTGGTTCGTGAACGCGGCGATGGACGACGACGCGTTCGGCGTCATCGAGGCGGCGCTCCCGGCCGCGGCCCGCGCGGCGGCCGAGGCGGTACAGCCGTGACCACCGTCGTCCACGTGCTGCGGCACGGTGAAGTGCACAACCCGGACAAGATCCTCTACGGCCGGCTGCCGAACTTCCGGCTGTCGGAACGCGGGCAGCGTCAGGCGCTGACCGTCGCGGAGGCCGTGGCGGGCCACGACCTGGCGTACGTCGTCGCGTCGCCGCTGCAGCGCGCGCAGGAGACCGCCACGCCGATCGCCGCCGCACACCGGCTCGACATCGCGACCGACAGCGAACTGATCGAAGCGGGCAACGTCTTCGAGGGCCAGCGCGTGGCCGTCGGCGACGGCGCGCTGCGGCAGCCGAAGGCGTGGCCGCACCTGGTCAACCCGTTCCGGCCGTCGTGGGGCGAGCCGTACGTGGAGATCGCGCACCGGATGCTCGGCGCCGTTTACCGCGCGCGCGACGCGGCGGAGGGCCGCGAGGCGCTGTGCGTTTCGCACCAGCTGCCGATCTGGACGCTGCGACGGTTCCTCGAAGGCAAGCGGCTGTGGCACGACCCGCGCCAGCGGCAGTGCTCGCTGGCGTCGCTGACCAGCCTGGTCTTCGACGGCGAGGCGCTGGTGGAGATCGTCTACAGCGAGCCGGCGGGCACTACCGACCCGAAGGTGACGGGGGCATGAGCGAGCCCGCGAGTGAATCATTCACACTGCGGCGCCGGGTGTCCGCGCTGCTGGTGGCGGCCGCGTTGCTGCTGACGGGTTGCTCGGGCGGCAAGGACGCGGTGGTCACCGGCGGGACGTTCACCTTCGTCTCGCCGGGCGGCCAGATCGACATCACCTACCCGGAAGCCGAGCGGCAGAAGGCGCCCACGCTCTCCGGTGACGACCTGATGAACGAGGGCAAGCAGCTCTCGCTGGACGACTTCCCCGGCCAGCCGATGGTGATCAACCTGTGGGGCCAGTGGTGCGGCCCGTGCCGCGCGGAGGCGCCCGAGCTGGAGAACGCCAGCAAGCAGATGGAGCCGCTCGGCGCGAAGCTGATCGGCCTCGACGTCCGCGACCCGTCGCGCCAGGCGGCCCAGGACTTCGTGCGGGACCGGCGGATCACCTACCCGTCCATCTGGGACCCGTCCGGCCGCGTCCTGCTGCAGCTCGCCGGGTACCCGCGCAACATCATCCCGTCGACGATCGTGCTGGACAAACAGCATCGGGTCGCCGCGGTGTTCCTGCGCGAGGTGCTGGCCACCGACCTGATGCCGACGGTGCGGCGGCTGCTCGCCGAGAAGTGACTCGTGAGTGGCGATGACGGTTCTAACCGGCATAAACACTCACGAGTCCTGTGAACCGGCCCCGCCCGTCTCACCGGAAGCTCACTGCCTACTCTCAACACCGTGAACTCCGTGTCCGAGCTGGCGATCTCCGGACCGCTGCTGCTCGCCGCGGGGGTGGCGCTGGTGGCGGGCGCGATCTCGTTCGCGTCGCCCTGCGTGGTGCCGCTCGTGCCCGGGTACCTGGCGTACCTCGCGGCGCTCGTCGGTGCCGACGCCCCCGCGGTGCGCGCCGACGAGGAACGCAAGAAGGGCCGCTACGCCGTGCTCGGCGCCGCCGGCCTGTTCGTGCTCGGGTTCACCGTGGTGTTCGTCGCGACGCTCGGCACGCTCGTCTGGCTCGCCGACACCTTGCTGATCAACCAGGACCTCCTCCAGCGCATCGGCGGAGTGCTGACGATCGCGATGGCGCTCGTCTTCCTCGGCTGGATTCCCGGACTGCAGCGGGAAGTCCGCTCGCACCGCGTGCCGGGCGGCGGGCTCTGGGGCGCGCCGGTGCTGGGCGCCGTCTTCGGGCTCGGCTGGACGCCCTGCATCGGGCCGACGCTCTCGGCCGTGACCAGCCTGGCCAGCGCGACGGGCGGCGCGGCCGCGCGCGGGTACCTGCTGGTGTTCGTCTACTGCATCGGGCTCGGCGTGCCGTTCCTGCTGATCGCGCTCGGCGCCCGCTGGGCCGTGCGCGCCACCGACTGGCTCCGCCGCAACGGCCGCCGCGTGCAGGTGGTCGGCGGGGCACTGCTCCTGGCCGTCGGAATCCTCCTGGTCACCGGGCTCTGGGGAGACGTCATGGGCTGGCTCCGCAATTCCTTCGCCTCCAACCTCGAGCTGCCACTGTGACCACCACCGAAGCACCGCCCACCAACCCCCAGCGCCCGTACCGGCCGTCGGCCGGCAAACAGGTGCTCGCCTTCCTGCGCAACACCTGGCGCGGACTGACCTCCATGCGTACCGCGCTGGTGCTGCTGTTCCTGCTCGCGCTGGCCGCTTTGCCCGGCGCGCTGCTGCCCCAGCGCCGGCTCAACGTCGGCAAGGTCGAGGACTACATCTCCGCCCACGGCTGGTGGGGCACGCTGCTGGACAAGCTGGAGTTCTACGACGTCTACTCCAGCGTCTGGTTCTCGGCGATCTACATCCTGCTGATGATCTCGCTGATCGGCTGCCTCACGCCGCGCAGCTTCGACTACATCCGGCAGATGCGCGCCCGGCCGGTGCTCACCCCGAAGAACCTCGCGCGCATGCCGCACCACCGCATCGCGCGCACGGCGCGGAAGCCGGAAGAGATCCGCGAAGACGTCCGCAAGCAGCTCTCCGGCTGGCGCCGGATCGAGCGCGAAGAGGAAGACGGCGGGTTCAGCATCTCCGCCGAGCGCGGCTACCTGCGCGAGACCGGCAACCTGCTGTTCCACTTCGGCATGCTGGGCCTGATCATCTTCTTCGCGCTCGGCAAGCTCTACATGTACGAGGGCCAGGTCATCGTCCAGGCCGACGGCAGCCAGTTCTGCAACTCCGGCATCTACAACTACGACTCGTTCGAGGCCGGCCTGCGCATCGACGGCACCGACCTCGACCCGTTCTGCGTGAAGGTGAACGACTTCACCGCGCGCTACACGGCGACCGGCGAGGCCGACTACTACCACTCGAACGTCCAGTACCAGGCGGGCGCGGACCTGCAGTCCGGCACCTGGCGGCCGTACAACCTCCAGGTCAACGACCCGCTGCGGATCGTGGGCGACCGCGTTTACCTGCTGGGCAACGGTTATTCGCCGAAGTTCACCATCACCTTCCCCGACGGCCAGACGCGCACGCAGAACACGCAGTGGCGGCCCACCGAGGGGACCACGATGCTGTCCGAGGGCGCGACGAAGTTCGACCAGCCGGGCATCACCGACGAGGCCCAGCGCCGCACGCGCCAGATCGCCGTGACCGGGGTGCTCGCGCCGACGTCGTTCATCCACGGCGGGGTGCTCACCTCCACCGCGCCGCAGCTGAACAACCCGATGGTCGCCGTCGACGTGCTGCGCGGCGACCTCGGCCTCGACGCGGGCCGCGGCCAGTCGGTGTTCGAAGTGGACTCCTCGAGGGTGGCCGACGGCCGGCTCAAGCAGGTCGCGCGGCAGAACTTGGCCGTGGGCCAGGAGATCAAGCTCGACGACGGCACCCGCGTCCGCTTCGACGGGGTCGGGACCTGGGTCAACCTCCAGGTCTCGCACGACCCGACGCAGGTCTACGTGCTCGCGTTCGCGATCGTGATGTTCGCCGGGCTGGGCGGATCGCTGCTGGTCAAGCGGCGCCGCGTGTGGGTCCGGGTGCGGCCGGGCGACGACGGCGCGCCGGGTACCGTCATCGAGGTCGCCGGGCTGGCCCGCACCGACCAGGCCGGGTACGGCGAAGAATTCCAGCGGATCGGCGAACGGCTGGTCACAGGCAGGAAGGGCAGCTGAGGCATGCAGGTCAACGAGACTTTGTCGCAGTACAGCGACTGGTTGTACACCACCACGGTGGCGATCTACGTCCTCGCGCTGTGCTTCTCGCTGTTCGAGCAGGCCTTCGGGGCGAAGGGCCGCCGCGCCGCCGAGCGCAGCGCGCAGCGGTCGCTGGTCGGCGCGGGCGCGCCGGTGATCGAGGACGCCGACGTCCCCGCCACGCCGGAGGCGCCGCGCGAGATCGGCCGCGCCGAGCGGATCGGCCGCATGGGCGCGGCGCTGCTGGTGCTGGGCGCCCTGCTCCAGCTGACGGCCATCGTGCTGCGCGGGTTCGCGGTGCACCGCGCGCCGTGGGGCAACATGTACGAGTACGGCATGACGGTCACCTTCGTGACCGTGGTCGCCTGGCTCGTGGTGATCCGGAAGTTCCCGGTCCGCCACCTCACCGGCTTCCTGCTGCTGCCCGTCGTGATCCTGATGTTCATCAACGGCACGCTGCTGTACACGGTCGCCGCCCCGGTCGTGCCCGCGCTGCAGTCGTACTGGCTCTACATCCACGTTTCGGCAGCGATCATCGGCTCCGGCGTGTTCCTGGTGCCGGGCGTCGCGAGCGTGCTCTACCTGTTCCGCACGGCCTACGACAAGAACCCGCAGCGGTTCCCGAAGTTCGGGCCGAAGCTGCCGGCCGCCGACGTGCTCGACCGGATCGCCTACCGCGCGACGATCATCGCGTTCCCCGTCTTCACCTTCGGCGTGCTGTGCGGCGCGGTGTGGGCCGAGGCGGCGTGGGGCCGGTTCTGGGGCTGGGACCCGAAGGAGACGGTCGCCTTCATCGCGTGGGTCGTCTACGCGGCATACCTGCACTCCCGCGCCACCGCGGGCTGGCGCGGGCAGCGCGCGGCGGTGATCAACGTGCTCGGCTTCGCCGTGACGATCTTCAACCTGTTCTTCATCAACCTGGTTACTGCCGGACTGCACTCCTACGCCGGGGTGAACTGAGCGGGGGTCCGCGCGTTTCGCTGCGGTAGCGGCGACTAACGTCGACACTGGGGACAGCAGGTAGTCGGCGTACGCGGGAGGTTTTCAGCGGTGACCGGACCCAGTGAAGAGGCTGCCACCGGGCAGTCCGACCAGGCCCAGGAGCCCGCGGCCGAGCTGTTCTCCGAAGAACGCACGGACTCGACGCCGCACCCGAATTCGGACGCGTTCGACGTGCAGCCCACGCAGGTGGTCGCCTCGCCGAACCCCAACTCGGGTCCTTACACGACACCGCAGCAGCCCACGGCGCAGCCGGGTTACGCGCCGGGCCAGTACGACCAGAACCTGCCGCCGCTCCAGCCGCAGCAGCAGTATTCGGGGTATCCGCAGGCCCAGCCGCAGGCCGGGGCCCCGCAGCAGCCCGGCGCGCAACCGCCTGGTCCTGGCCCGCAGCAGCCCGGCGGCCCTGGCCCTGGCCCCGGTCCGCAACCGCCTGGTTCCGGCCTGCCCCAGCCGGGCGGCCGTCCGGGCGCGACCGGCCCCGACGACCTGGCCACCGCCCACCTGGTGAAGCAGGCGAAGCGGACCCCGCAGTCGGGCTGGCGCAAGGTGCTCTACCTGGGCACCGGCAAGCTGGTGAACCCGGGGGAGAGCCCAGCCGACCGGCGTCGCCGGGAGCTGATCGCGCGGGTCAACCAGCCGCTGCGCGGGTGCTACAAGATCGCGATGCTGAGCCTCAAGGGCGGCGTCGGCAAGACCACGACGACCACCACGCTGGGCTCGACGTTCGCCTCGCTGCGCGGCGACCGCGTGGTGGCCGTGGACGCGAACCCGGACCGCGGCACGCTGTCGCAGAAGATCGCCATCGAGACCACCGCGACGGTGCGCCACCTGCTGCGTGACGCCGGGAAGATCACCCGCTACAGCGACGTGCGCTCGTACACCTCACAGGGCTCGAGCCGGCTGGAGATCCTGGCCAGCGAGCAGGACCCGGCCGTGTCGGAGGCCTTCTCGGAGGACGACTACCGGCGCACGGTGAACCTGCTGGAGCACTTCTACAACATCGTGCTCACCGACTGCGGCACCGGCCTGATGCACTCGGCGATGAAGGGTGTCCTGGACGCCGCGGACGCGCTGGTGGTCGTTTCGTCCGGCTCCGTCGACGGGGCCCGCAGCGCCTCGGCCACGCTCGACTGGCTCGAGGCCCACGGCTACGGCGACCTGGTGAAACGCTCCGTGGTCGTGATCAACTCCGTGCGCCCGAAGGGCAGCTCGGTCGACCTGGACAAGCTTTCGGCCCACTTCGGGGCGAAGGTCAGGGCCGTCTGCCGGGTGCCGTTCGACCCGCACCTGGAAGAGGGCGCGGAGATCGAACTGGAGCGCCTGGCCGGCGGCACGCGCCTTTCGCTGCTGGAGCTGGCTGCCACCGTCGCGGACGGGTTCGGCGGGCAGCAGTACCGCTGACCTGGGGTTTGTAGGTGACCGGCGGTACGCGGCCGGCTCTACCTGGCCGGGATCAGCCCTCGTCCTCGTCAGTGGGGCGCTTGCGCTGCTGCTCGCCGAGCTTGCGCAGGAAGTCCGGGTCGTCGTCCGGGGCGAGGGTGGGGCGGCGCTGGGGCACGCCGATGCGTTGCGCCCCGAAGGCCCGCCACAACAGAACGGCGATGGTGATCGCGCCTACCGCTGCGAGCAGAGGAATCATGCCCGGGTCCTTCCGTCGCAAGGCCTTGCCGGGCCCCAGGTTAGCCCCAATTTCGAAATCAGGGGCGAACCCGGGTGTGACGAAGGGTCGTGACCGGTAGAAGGTGCCGGAAGACACCGCCTGCCACTCACGACCCTTCAGCCCGTGGTCGTTCAGACCTTGCGGGCGGGTTCACTCGCATCGGTGGTGAGCTCGGCCAGCAGCTCGTTCACCTCCGACTCACGGAACCTGCGGTGCCCGCCCGGGGTCCGGATCGAGCCGATCCGGCCCGCGGTGGCCCACCGGGTGACCGTTTTCGGGTCCACTCGGAACAGAGCGGCCACCTCACCGGGGGTGAGCAACCTTCCGCCCATGGTCGCGGTCATTTTCCGCCTCCTTAACGACCTACTTGCTATACCGGAGGCATCGGGCCTTTCGCCCGTCGCGCCGGGTAAGCCAACACGGCAATCGTGGCACTTCACCCGTCGGGTACTCGAACGGTTGTCCACGAGTAAAGAGCCCTTAAAGTGCAAAAGGGACATAACCTCGGACCTCGTTCGGCGACTCGTGAATCTTTAACGGTGCCGTTGACCTGCGCTTTTGTGTCTCGGTCCCGGCGCGAAAGGGTAAAGCCGGACCAAAGGCGCCGCGGCGAGGTCACCAGTCGCCGCCGCGGCTGTGACGCACGAGACATCCGGGGCTTTACCGCGGCTGAGGGCCGCGCGGGCGGCGCAGCATAATGAGCCGGTGGATCAGCTGGACCGAAAGATCATCGCGGCGTTGCGGGTCAACGGCCGGGCCACCTACGCCGACCTGGGCCGATCCGTGGGCCTGTCCGCGTCGTCGGTGCACGAGCGCGTCGGCAAGCTGGAGGCGGCGGGGGTGATCACCGGCTATCACGCCACGGTCGACCCGAGCACCGTCGGCCTCGGCGTGACCGCGCTGGTGGGCATCCATCCCACCGACACCGCCACCGACGAGGACGTCGCCACCGCGCTCGGCGAGCTCGCCGAGGTGGAGAGCTGTTACGCCGTGGCCGGGGACGAGGCGTTCGTGGTCAAGGTGCGGGTGTCGACGGTGGACGAGCTGGAGCACACGCTCGGCCGGCTGCGCCGCATCCCCGGCGTCGGGCGCACCAACACCACCGTGGTGCTTTCGACCCGTTTCGAGAGCCGGCCGAACAACGCGGGCCTGGACGAGGGCGCCGCGCCAGGGGCGTAGCCTGCCTTGATGTGAGCGAAATGCAGGAACGCGCTGATCATCTGCCTCGTGACCTGACGATCTACATTGTCGCGCGCTTCGCGCTCGTGGCGATCGTCGCCTGGGTGTTGTCGCTGGTCGGGGTGCCGCTGCTGGTCGCCCTGCTGATCGGGCTCGTCGTGGGCCTGCCGGTCGGGCTGCTGGTGTTCCGCTCGCTCAACGCGCGCGTGACCGCCGGCCTGGCCAAGCGCAACGAGTCCCGCGCCCGGGCCCGCGCCGCACTGCGCGCCCAGCTGCGTGGCGACGTCACCGCCGAGTCCGAGCACCGGACCGCATGAGCAGGCTCCATAGTCGCGCTTGGGTGCGTGAGGCCGTCCGGATCATCGAGGCCGACGCGAACCGCAGTGCCGACACACACCTGCACGTCTTCCCGCTGCCCCCGGAGTGGGGCGTGGACCTCTACCTCAAGGACGAGTCCGTTCACCCCACCGGCTCGCTCAAACACCGGCTGGCGCGCTCCCTGCTGCTGTACGGGCTGGTCAACGGCCAGATCGGCCAGAACACCGTGCTGATCGAGGCGTCCAGCGGCTCGACGGCCGTCTCGGAGGCGTACTTCGCCCGGATGCTCGGCCTGCGGTTCGTGACCGTGGTGCCGCGGCGGACGAGCAAGGAGAAGATCGCGCTCATCGAGTTCTACGGCGGCGAGTGCCACTACGTCGACCGCGCGCCGGACATGTACTCCGAGGCCGAGCGACTGGCCGCCGAGTGCGGCGGGCACTACCTCGACCAGTTCACCTACGCCGAGCGCGCGACGGACTGGCGTGGCAACAACAACATCGCCGAGTCGGTGTACGCGCAGATGCGCGCCGAGCGGCACCCGGTGCCGAGCTGGATCGTCGTCGGCGCGGGCACGGGCGGCACGAGCGCGACCTTCGGCCGGTACGTCCGCTACAAGCGGCACACCACCAAGATCGGCGTGGTGGACCCGGAGAACTCGTCGTTCTTCGGCGCGTGGGAAACCGGCGCGCTGGACTACGCGACGGGCATGCCGTCGCGGATCGAGGGCATCGGGCGGCCGCGGGTGGAGCCGTCGTTCGTGCCCGGCGTGATCGACGAGATGTTCCAGGTCCCCGACGCGGGCTCACTCGCCGCGATCCGGCTGCTGCGCGACCACACCGGCCACTGGGCGGGCGGCTCGACCGGCACCAACCTGTACGGCGCGTTCCTGCTCATCTCGCGCATGCTCGCCGAGGGCCAGGCCGGCTCGGTCGTCACGCTCCTGTGCGACGGCGGCGAGCGCTACGCGAACACGTACTACTCCGACGAGTGGCTCGCCGAGCAGGAAATCGACATCGCGCCGTACCGCGCGAAGTTCGACGAGTTCCTGCTCAGCGGGAAGTTCGCGGGCTAAAGCCGTCAAGGCCTCCTTACCCGCGTCGCACGCGGGTAAGGAGGCCTTGACGGCAGTCGGCTAGAAGCTCAGCGCGACGGCGCTCAGCACGGACCACGCGAGCATCGCCAGCCCGGTGTCGCGCAGGGCCGGGATCAGGGCGCGGCCGTGCTGCCCGCCGCCGACGGCCTTGGCGGACTTGATCAACATCGGCGCGGTGACCAGCGCGATCAGCGACAGCGGGTGCCAGATGCCGAGCAGCACGGTGACCACGTACGGCACGGCCACCAGCGTCAGGTACATCCGGCGCGTGCCCTTGTCGCCGAGGCGGGTGGCGAGGGTGCGCTTGCCCGACTCGATGTCGGTCGGGATGTCGCGCAGGTTGTTGGCCGTGAGGACGCCCATGGAGAAGCAGCCGACGGCGACGGCGCAGCCCAGCGCGGCCCAGCTGACGCGACCGGCCTGCACGTACGTGGTGCCGAGCACCGCCGCGAGGCCGAAGAAGACGAAGACGGCGATCTCACCGAAGCCGTAGTAGCCGTAAGGCTTCTTGCCGCCGGTGTAGAACCAGGCGCCGAGGATGCAGAGCGCGCCCACGACGAGCAGCCACCAGTAGCCCGTGAGCGCCACCAGAAGCAGGCCCAGCACCCCGGCCAGGCCGAGGCAGCCCAGCGCGGCCCGGAGCACGGCCTTCGGGTCGGCCGTGCCGGACCCGACCAGCCGCAGCGGGCCGACGCGGTGCTCGTCGGTGCCGCGGACGCCGTCGGAGTAGTCGTTGGAGAAGTTCACGCCGATGATCAAGGACAGTGCGACCAGCAGCGCGAGCAGCGAGCGCCACCAGGAGAACGCGTCCAGCGCGATCGCAGCCCCCACACCGGCGACCACGGGGGCAATCGCGTTGGGCAGCGTCCGCGGGCGGGCGCCTTCGATCCATTCACTCACTGTCGCCATGGGCGTTATTCAACTCCACGACGATCTTCACCCGGTCAATAACCCGGGCCTACCTGCCACGTGAGGGTGCCGCTGAACGGCTCGTCCGCCGACGCGGCTCCCGCGGCCACCACCAGGGCCAACACGACGCCGACGGTGGCGACAACCGCTTTCGTCCATCTCGTCATGCCAGCCAGCCAAACGCGAGCACAACGCGCTGTCAACGATTGACCGGGATTTCAGGACGTCAGTAGTGCTTTGACGGCACCGCGGTCGATCTTGCCGGGCCCGCGCAGGGGCAGTTCCGCCGTGAACTCCAGGCGTTTCGGCGTCGCGGCGGGGCCCAGCTCGGCCCGGACGGCGGCGCGCAGGCCGGAGCCGTCGGCCGCGCCGTCGGTGACGACCAGCGCGACCACCGCCTCGCCCCACTCCGGGTCCGGGAGGCCGACGACGCAGGCGTCGCGTACCCCCGGCTGGCCGCCGAGCACCCGTTCGACCTCGGCGGCCGACACCTTCACGCCGCCGGTGTTGATCACGTCGTCCGCGCGGCCCAGCACCTCCACCCGGCCGTCGGCGTGGATCCGGCCGCGGTCGGAGGTGCGGAACCAGCCGTCACCGAACGACTCGGCGGTCAGCTCCGGCGCGAGCCGGTAGCCGTGGGCCAGCACGTCGCCGGCGATGCGGATGCGGTCGTCGGCGTCGAGTTCCACGCGGACGCCGTCGAGGGGGACGCCGTCGTACACGCAGCCGCTGGCCGTCTCGCTCATGCCGTACGCGGGCATGATCCGGACGCCCGCTTCAGCCGCTCGTGTACGCAGCTTCGGCGACGTCGCCGCCGCGCCCAGCACAATCGCGTCGAAGGCGCGCGCGGCTTCGAGACCGGCGCCGCCGTCGTCGAGCAGCCGGACGAGCTGGGTCGGGACCAACGCGGTGTAGCTCGGACCGGCCGCGGCCAGCACCGGCGCGGCGGCCGCGGCGAAGTCGTCCGGGCGGAAGCCGTTGCCGACGAGGTACGCCGCTCGCGTGCCCGCCAACCGCGCGCGGACGAGTACCTGCAGGCCGCCGATGTAGTGCGCGGGCGTCGCGAGCAGCCAGTGGCCGGGGCCGCCGAGCCGGTCGTGCGTCGCGCGCGCCGACGCGGTCAGCGCGGACGGCGACAGCAGCACGCCCTTCGGCGCCCCGGTGGACCCGGAGGTGGCGATGACCACCGCCGTCCCTGGCTCCGCCGGAGTGCCGGGGACCATGCCTTCCAGCAGCGCGGGCGCCGACGGGTCGGCGGCGTTCAGCGGCAGCACCGCCTCGCCGCCGTCCAGCGCCGACGCCACCGCGGCGTCCAGCGCGGCGACCGCGTCCGCGCTCCCGTCGAGCCACACCACACGCACGAGCGAACCTCCAGCCACGTCAAGGCTCGTGAGTGTTTATGACGGTTCTAACCGGCATAAACACTCACGAGGGGGTCAGTAGTAGTACGGGTAGTCGGCCCAGTCTGGGTCCCGCTTCTGCAGGAACGCGTCGCGGCCCTCCACGGCCTCGTCCTGCATGTACGCCAGACGGGTGGTTTCCCCGGCGAAGAGCTGCTGGCCGACCAGGCCGTCGTCGATCGCGTTGAAGGCGTACTTCAGCATCCGCTGCGCGGTCGGCGACTTGCCGAGGATCGCCCAGCCCCACTCCAGTGCCTCGGCCTCCAGCGAGGCGTGCGGGACGACGGCGTTCACCGCGCCCATCGCCTGCATCTGCTCGGCGGTGTAGTCGCGGCCCAGGAAGAAGATCTCGCGCGCGAACTTCTGCCCGACCTGCCGCGCGAGGTAGGCCGAGCCGAATCCGCCGTCGAACGAGCCGACGTCGGCGTCGGTCTGCTTGAACCGCGCGTGCTCGGCCGAGGCCAGGGTGAGATCGCACACCACGTGCAGCGAGTGCCCGCCGCCCGCGGCCCAGCCGGGCACGACGGCGACGACCGGTTTCGGCATGAACCGGATCAGCCGCTGGACCTCGAGGATGTGCAGCCGGCCCGCCCGCGCCGGGTCGACCGTGTCGGAGGTCTCCCCGCTCGCGTACTGATACCCGGACCTTCCGCGAATACGCTGGTCACCGCCGGAACAGAAGGCCCACCCGCCGTCCTTGGGCGACGGGCCGTTCCCGGTGAGCAGGACACAGCCGACGTCCGAGCCCATCCGCGCGTGGTCGAGGGCGCGGTAGAGCTCGTCGACGGTGTGGGGCCGGAAGGCGTTACGGACCTCGGGGCGGTCGAACGCGACCCGGACCACCCGTTTGCCGGAGCGGCTTTCGGTCGAGCGGTGGTAGGTGATGTCGGTGAAGGCGAAACCTTCGACCTCGGTCCATGCGGCCGGATCGAACAGCTCGGAAACTCGGGCGTCATCCACGTTTGGGAGAATAGGACCTGTGGACACTTTTGCTGTGCTTGATGCCGCCTCCGCGGGAGGGAGTGCGTCGGCGCTGCCTGATGCCGCCGCCGCTGGGGCGTGCCGGTGAACCCGTCCACCGCGCAGGCCCGGGTGATCGTCGACGAGCTCGTCCGCAACACCGTCTCCCACGTGGTCCTCTGCCCCGGCTCGCGTAACGCGCCGTTGTCGATCGCGCTGTACGACGCGGCCGCGGCCGGGCGGCTGCAGCTGCACGTCCGCATCGACGAGCGCGGCGCCGCGTTTCTCGCCCTCGGCATCGCCGCGCGCACCGGGCGGCCCGCGGCCGTGGTGTGCACGTCCGGCACCGCGGCGGCGAACTTCCACCCCGCCGTGCTGGAGGCCGACCGCGCCGGCGTGCCGCTGATCGTGCTGACCGCCGACCGGCCGCCGGAGCTGCGCGCGGCCGGCGCGAGCCAGGTGATCGACCAGTACCAGCTCTACGGCAACGCCGTGCGCTACTTCGACGAGCTGGCCGTGGCCGAGCGACGGCCCGGCCAGAACTCGTACTGGCGCAGCCAGATCTGCCGCGCGTGGAACGCCGCGTACGGCGAGTGGCGCTGCGGGCCGGTGCACCTGAACATCCCGTTCCGCGACCCGCTGGTGCCGGACTTCGACGACGAGGCGTGGTACGAGTCACTCGAGGGCCGCCCGGACGGCGAGCGCTGGACGGAGCTGCCGGACTTCGGCGCGCTGCCCTCGTTCGTGGTCCCGTCGGCGCGGCACGGCCTGGTGATCGCGTGTGACACCGGCGTGCAGGCGGCCAGCGAGTGGGCCGAGCAGCACGGCTGGCCGGTGGTGTCGGAGACCGGCGGCCTCGGCCTGTCCGGCTCGACCGCGATCCCGGCCGGCGCGTGGCTGCTGGGCGTCGAGGAGTTCATCAGCAAGCACCGGCCGGAGCAGGTGCTCTGCCTCGGCCGTCCGACGGTGTTCCGGCAGGTCCAGCAGGTGCTCTCCGACCCGGCGGTCGAGGTGCTGCTGGTGCGCCCGGACTCCGACTGGCCCGCGCCCGCGCACAACGTCCGGCAGGTCGGCCAGTGGTTCGCCGAGCCGACGAAGCCCGCCGACCCGGAGTGGCTCGCGAGCTGGCAGCGCGCCGACGCGGCCGCCACCGGCGCCGTCACGGAGGCACTGGCCGGCGAGCCGTGGCCGAGCGGCCTGCGGGTGGCGACCGAGTTGGTGGACGCGCTGCCCGACGGCGCGCTGCTGGTGGTCGGCTCGTCGAACCCGACGCGGGACGTCGCGCTGGCCGGGCGGCTGCGCCCGGACGTGCTGGTGCACCGCAACCGCGGCGTCGCGGGCATCGACGGCACGGTGTCCACGGCCATCGGCGCGGCCATGGTGCACCGCGCGCCGTCGTATGCGCTGCTGGGCGACCTGACGTTCCTGCACGACGCGAGCGGCCTGCTCACCGGCCCCACGGAACAGCGCCCGGACCTGACGATCGTGGTGCTCAACGACGACGGTGGCGGCATCTTCTCCCTACTGGAACAGGGCGCGCCCGAGTACAGCGCGAGCTTCGAGCGCGTGTTCGGCACCCCGCACGGCGCCGACCTGGGCGCGCTGTGCGCGGGCTACCGCGTGCCGCACGTCGTCGCCGAGACGATCACGGAGTTCCGCGCCGCGCTGAAGCCCAAGCCGGGGCTGCGGGTGGTCGAGGTCCGCGTCGACCGGACCCGGCACCGTGACCTGCACGCGCGGCTTCGTTCGGCGGTGGCGGCCGCGGTGGGGTCCGCCTGAGCCCTGACCTCCTGTATCGAGGGTCACATCCGGCAGCGGATTAAACTCCGTACTACGTACATTGTACGATGTACGTAGTTTAATCCGCTGGGAGGCAGTATGAAGATCACCGGAACCGCGTTGTCGCTGAACGTGGAGGACGTCGCCGCTTCGGCGGCCTTCCTCGTCGAGCATTTCGGCTTCACTGAGCGAATGGCCGCCGACGGGTTCGCCGGCCTCGGCCGTGACGACGCCGGTGTGAACGTGGTCTTCCTGCGCCGGGGCCTGCCCACTCTGCCCGCTGATCAGCGCGACGACGTCGCCCAAGGGCTGATCCTCGCCTTCGAAGTCGATGACCTCGAAGGCGAACTGGCTCGTCTGCAGGCCGCGGGAGTGACCATCACGATGCCGTTGACCAGCGAGGAGTGGGGCGAGCGCGCGTTTCAGGTCCGCGACCCCAACGGGGTGATCGTTCAGCTGGTGGACTGGAAGGCGCCGACGGGCGGCTGACGAACTCCCGCCGGGAACTCGCCGGAAACTCGCCGAACAGACCGGAAATTCCCCAGCTCGCCACCGTTCCCAGCGGGTAAGAACCTTCCTTCGGCTGTATCTCGGGCATCGTGAGCTGGCTAAGTTCGAGCGCGCTGATCACCTTTGGAGGAATCACATGCGTGTCAGAATTCGCGCCGGGCTCGGTGTGCTCGCCGCAGGCGTGGCCTCGGTGCTGCTGGCGAACGTCGCGGGCGCGGCTCCCGCGCCGGGCGCACCGGGCGTCGGCGACCCGTACTATCCGAACGCCGGCAACGGCGGCACCGACGTGCTGCACTACGACATCCGGCTGAGCTACCAGCCGGCCACCGATGTGCTGTCCGGCACGACCACGCTGCTGCTCACCGCGACCCAGGACCTTTCCCGGTTCGACCTGGACTTCGCGCTCAAGGCCTCCAGCGTGCTGGTGGGCAACCGGCCCGCGCAGTTCACCAACCAGAACGGCGACGGCGAGCTGGTGGTCACCCCCGCGGTGCCGCTCGCCAAGGGGCAGACCACCACCGTGGTCGTCGCCTACTCCGACACCCCGTCCACGGCGAAGATCGGCACGCTCAACGCGTGGAAGAAGGGTTCGTTCGGCGCGCTCGGCGTCGACGAGCCGCAGAGCGCCGCGTGGTGGTTCCCGTCCAACGACCACCCCACCGACAAGGCGACCTACGACGTCTCGGTCGAGGCGCCGGACGGCAACTCCGTGGTGTCGAACGGGAATCTCGTGCGCAAGACCCAGAGCCGCGCCGGCTGGACGCGCTGGAACTGGCGCAGCACCAAGCCGCAGGCCACCTACCTCACCTCGCTGGTGATCGGCCCGTACGAGGTGAACCAGTCGACGACGCCGGACGGCAAGCCGTTCATCACCGCCTACGGCTCGGACCTCGGCGACTCGCTGTACGCCGCGAAGGCCAGCGTCGAGCGCACGCCGGAGGTCGACGCGTTCCTGGCGACGCAGTTCGGCCCGTTCCCGTTCGAGGCCGAGGGCGGCGTGGTGACCAGCGGGATCACGTTCTCGCTGGAGAACCAGACGCGGCCCACCTACGGCCTGAAGAACTTCCTGGCGGGCGCCAACACCACGCTGATCGCGCACGAGAACGCCCACCAGTGGTTCGGCGACAACGTCTCGCTCGGCAAGTGGAGCGACATCTGGCTGAACGAGGGCTTCGCCTCCTACGCCGAGTTCCTCTGGTCCGAGCACGAGGGCGAGGGCACCACGGCGGAGCTGGCCCAGTACACGTACGACAAGTACGCCGCCGACTCCCCGTTCTGGCAGGTCCTGCCGGGCGACCCGGGCGCGGCGAACCAGTTCGACGCGGCGGTTTACGACCGTGGCGCGATGGCTCTGCAGGCCCTGCGCACCACCGTCGGTGACGACGCGTTCTTCTCGATCCTGAAGCAGTGGCAGGTCCTGAAGGCCGGGAAGACCGGCGTGATCCCGGAGTTCGAGGCGCTCGCCGAGAAGGTCTCGGGCAAGCCGCTGCAGGACTTCTTCCAGACCTGGCTGTTCACCAAGGGCAAGCCGGCGACCGGCCCGAACGGGACCGCGGCGAAGGCCTTCGCGAGCAAGATCACGCAGGTCAAGCCGAAGTCGTACGACCAGATCCAGGCCAACCACCAGGCACTGGCCACGGCCGGCGAACGCTGACTCGTGAGTGGCTGTGCCGGTGAGCCCCGGCGCAGCCACTCATCCGGGTTAAACTCCCGGCGTGACGGCTAGGAGCGAACGGGCGAGGCGCATCGGGTGGTTCACCGTCCTCAGCGTCGCCTCGCTGCTCACCGTGATGTGCGTGGGCCTGCTCTTCGCGGCGATCCGCAACGACAACTCGATCCAGGCGCACCTCGGCACGGCCAACGCCACCGTCGAGTCCGTCGCCTTCGACCGCACGATCATCCAGTACGAGACGCCCGACGGGATCGTGCACAGCCCGGCGAACGGCGTCCTCTACCCGTCCGGGCTGTCGGCGGGCCAGCTCGTGCTGATCGAGTACGACGCTACGGACCCGGACCTCGCCAGGGTCGCCGGCCGCTCGGCCACCCTGACGCTGCTGCCGCTGGGCACGACGATCCTGTTCACCTGGCTGATCGCGGCCCCGCTGCTGTGGTGGCTGCGCCGCCTGATCAAGCGCGACCGTGCCGCCCACCCGGCTCCTGAGCCCACCGAGGCGCCGGTCTCCTGAACCGGGGCATGCCCTGAAGGCCACCTTCAGGGACCTAGATGCCCTCATGGTGGCCTTCAGGGACGGGGCGGGGCTCGGCTCAGGCGACTGTCGCTGTCTCCTGCCACCAGCCGAGGACCTCGTCGGCGACGCCGGGGGCGGCGACCAGCAGGCCGTCCGTCGGCAGTGCGGTGTCCTCGCCGTGTTTGTCGAGCACCACGGCGCCCGCCTCGATGGCCAGCGCGACGGAGCCCGCGACGTCCCACTCGTGGTAGCTGTGCAGCACGGCCGCGGCCGCGTGGCCCAGCGCGACCTGCGCGATCGACAGCGCGGCCGAGCCCAGCACCCGGACGCCCGCGTGCGCGGCCGCCGCGCGTTCGATGAACCCGCCCATGCCCGGCCACGGTCCCTTGCGCGCCAGCTCGGTGCAGACGATCGCGCCCGCCGTCACGCACCGGTCGGCCAGCTTGATCGGCTTGCCGTTCGCGCGGGCGCCACGGCCGCGGGCGGCGGCGTAGATCTGCGCGCGGTACGGGTCGGCGACCACGCCGACGACCGGGCCGGACGCGTCGACCAGCGCGAGGCTGTAGGCGCACCACGGCACGCCCGCGACGTAGTTGGCGGTGCCGTCCACGGAGTCGACGACCCAGCGGTACTCGGCCACGTCCGCGCCGTGGTCGGCGCCGAACTCGTGGCCGACCACCGGGATCCCGGGGAACTCGGCGGTCAGCACCCGGCGGGTGTGCCGTTCGAGGATGCGGTCGGTGTCGGTGACCCAGTCGAAGGGGGAGTCCAGGGTCGAGGGGTGGGCGCCGCGGCCTGCCGTCGCCGTGATCACGTCGGTGGCGTCGTTGGCCAGCCGGCCAGCCACCTCGAGTGCCCTCGAGAGCAGCCCCGGCTCCACGGGCTGCGACGGCCTGGAGGACAAGAGGGTCATGCTTGCTCAGTCTGGGCGGCGCTGGTTTCCGGGACACGACCTTGAGATGACATGTGGTGTCTGATCTGCCGACGGCGCGGCGCCCTGGCCCGGCGTTCGGAGTGTTCGGACACCGTTGGCTCATGTGTCACGCGGGATTGGCCCGGCTCGCGCGCTCCGGTGCGACAGTGGCCGGGTGCGAGTCGCCATAGTCACCGAAAGTTTCCTGCCCCAGGTGAACGGCGTGACGAATTCCGTGCTGCGGGTCGTCGAGCACCTGGCCGACCGTGCCCACGACGTGCTCGTGGTGGCGCCCGGTCCTGGCCCGGAGTCCTACCGCGGCGCCCCCGTGGTCCGCATCCCCGCCTTCGACGTGCCCGGCGTGCACTCGCTGCCGATCGGCCTGCCGACGCGCACGGTGCTCACGGCGCTGGCCGGCTTCGCGCCGGACGTGGTGCACCTGGCGTCGCCGTTCGTGGTCGGCGCGCGCGGGCTGGCCGCCGCGAGACGGCTGCGGGTGCCGACGGTCGCCGTCTACCAGACCGACATCGCCGGGTTCGCCGCCGCGTACGGCTTCGGCATCGGCGCCCGCGCGGCCTGGCGCTGGGTCCGCCGCGTGCACTCGCGGGCCGACCGGACGCTCGCGCCGTCGTCCGACGCGGTGGAACAGCTGGAACTGCACGGGGTTCCGCGGGTGCACCGGTGGGCCCGCGGCGTCGACATCGAACGGTTCTCGCCGTCGCACGCCGACCCCGCGCTGCGCGCCGAGCTGGCCCCGAACGGCGAGCTGCTGGTCGGCTTCGTCGGCAGGCTCGCGCCGGAGAAGGAGGTCGACCGGCTGATCGCGCTGGCCGACGTGCCGGGCGTGCGGCTGGTCGTGGTCGGCGACGGCCCGGAGCTGCCCGCGTTGCGCGAGCGCCTGCCGCGCGCGGCCTTCCTCGGCGCCAAGTACGGCGACGACCTCTCGGCCGCGTACGCCAGCCTGGACGTGTTCGTCCACACTGGACCGCACGAGACGTTCTGCCAGGCGGTGCAGGAGGCAATGGCGTCCGGCCTGCCGGTGCTCGCGCCCGCCGCGGGGGGCCCGAAGGACCTGGTGCTGCCCGGCCGCACGGGTTACCTGCTGCCGGCGGACCGTGCCGGTTTCGGGCCCGCGCTGGTCGAAAAGGTGGACGCTCTGCGCGACCCGGCGCTGCGGGCGCGGCTGGGGGAGAAGGCACGGAAAGTGGTGCTGGGCCGCACGTGGCCGGCGGTCTGCCGCGAGCTCGTCGGGCACTACGAGCAGGTGCGGGGCCAAGTCGCGCGCGCGGCTTGAGCCGTGCACATCGTCCAGCTGGCGAACTTCTACGGACCGCGCTCCGGCGGGCTGCGCACCGCGCTGCACCACCTCGGCGCGGGGTACGTCGCCAGCGGGCACCGGGTCACGCTGGTCGTGCCGGGCACGCGGTACTCCGTCGAGAGCCTGCCCACGGGGGTGTGCCGGTACTCGCTGCCCGCGCCGCGCATCCCCGGCACCGGCGGTTACCGGGCCGTCGACCCGCACCGTGTCCGGGCCGTGCTGCGGCGGCTGGAGCCGGACCGGCTGGAGGTCTCGGACCGGCTGACGCTGCGGGGGATGGGCACCTGGGCGCGGCGCCACGGCGTGCCCAGCACGGTCATCTCGCACGAGCGCCTCGACCGCCTGCTGGAGCAGTTCCTGCTGCCGCAGCCGATGGCGCGCGCGGTCGCGGACGCCGCCAACCGGCGGATGGCGGCCAGTTACGACACGGTCGTCTGCACCACCGCGTTCGCCCGCGCGGAGTTCGACCGGATCGCCGTGCCGAACGTCCGCCGCGTGCCGCTGGGCGTCGACCTGGCCACCTTCGCACCGTCCATGCGGGACGACGGCTGGCGGCTTTCCTTGACCGGTAAGGCAGACGCGCTATTGGTCCACTGTGGACGGCTGTCGCCGGAGAAGCACGTGGAACGCAGCGTCGACACGGTGGCCGAGCTGACCGAGTCGGGCGCGCGAGTCCGCCTGGTCATCGCCGGTGACGGGCCGCGTCGGCGGGCGCTGGAACGCCGGGCCCGCGGCCTGCCGGTGACGTTTGTCGGTTTCCTGTCCGGCCGGAGTGAAGTCGCGCGGCTGCTGGCCAGCGCGGACGTGTCGCTGGCGCCGGGGCCGCACGAGACGTTCGGGCTGGCCGCGCTGGAGGCACTGGCCTCGGGGACGCCGGTGGTGGTGTCGGCGTCGTCCGCGCTGCGCGAGATCGTCGCCCCTGGTTGTGGCGCCGCTGTCGACGACCACGCGCCCGCGTTCGCCTCCGCCGTGACGGGCCTGCTGGACAGCCCCGAGGACCAACGGCGCGCGGCGGCCAGAGCCCGGGCCGAGGAGTTCGCGTGGCCGGAGTCGGTGCGCGGCATGCTCGCCGCGCACGGCTGAGTGCCTACGGACTCGTGAGTGTTTATGACGGTTAGAACCGTCATAGCCACTCACGAGCCTTGTGCGGGCTCGGGATGCTGCTGGCGCAGGTCAACGTCTTCGTCACCCGGACGTTGACCTGCGCGCCGCGCTGTGGGAGCCGGAGGCCAAGCTCGTGCAGCTGCGGGAAGCACTTTCGCTCTGGCGCGGCCCACCGTACGGCGGGCTCGACGTGCTCCCGCTGGCCGACGAGGCGCATCGGCTGTCCGAACGGCGGATGGGGCTGGTCGAGCAGCTGCACCAGGCCGAGCTGGAACTCGGCCGGCACGCCGCGGCCGCGGCCGCGCTGGTGCGGCGCCACCCGCTGCGCGAACGCCTGCACCACCTGCTGATGGCCGCGCTCGCCGCCGACGGCCGCCGGGCCGAGGCACTGGCCGTTTACCGCCGGGCGCGCGGGCTGCTCGCCGGGCAGCTCGGCCTCGAACCCGGCGAGCCCCTGCGTGAGCTGGAACGCCGGATCCTGGCCGGCGAGCCGGGCCGGATTTGCCTCGCGTAAACCTCAGACGACGCGCAGGTGCAGGCTGACCGACGAGCCCTTGTGCGTCTTGCCGAAATCTTGCCGTCGTCGCAGCTGAGGGTCCACCAGGCCGAGCCGCCGCGGACCGACGGGGAGAACGTGTCCCCGCAGGTGCCCTGGATGGTCACCACGCCGTCGGTCGCCGCCATCGACGGTGTGGCGGCCAGCCCATTCTCCGCTCGGCGGACGGGTCGCCCGCCGTTGCCCTCCATCCTGCTGATGCCCGATTTGCCGGGTCTTTGCGTCGGCTTTGCCCGGTCACGGCCGGCCACGGCGTCCGAGGCCGGGCCGCCCGGGGCCACGCCCCACCACCACCCTCGACGGGCACGCCGCGCGTGAGTGTCTACATTCGAGTCATGCCACGCGCCAGCTTGGACAAGGATCCGCACGAGGTCGCCGCGATGTTCGACGGCGTCGCGTCCGGCTACGACCGGGCCAACTCCTTCATGACGTTCGGCTTCGACCGGCGCTGGCGCACCACCACCGCGCGGGTGCTGGACGCCAAGCGCGGGGAGAAGGTGCTCGACCTCGCCGCCGGCACCGGGGTCTCCACCGTGGAGTACGCCCGCGGCGGCGCCTGGTGCCTGGCCGCGGACTTCTCCGTCGGCATGCTGCGGGCGGGCCTGCACCGCAAGGTCCCGATGGTCGCGGCCGACGCGCTGCACCTGCCGTTCGCCGACGAGTCCTTCGACGCCGTCACGATTTCGCTGGCGCTGCGCAACTTCGTCGACACGAAGGCCGCGCTGGTCGAGATCGCCCGCGTGGTCAAGCCGGGCGGGCGGCTGGTGATCTGCGAGGTGTCGACGCCCACATTCGCGCCGATCCGGTTCTTCTACCGCCGGTTCGTGCTCAAGCTGCTCACCTGGGTCGGCAGCCGGTCCTCGACGAACCCCGAGGCCTACTCCTACCTGGCCGAATCCATGCTCGCCTGGCCCGACCAGCGGGCGCTGGGCGAGATCATCGCGAGCGCGGGCTGGACCGAGGTGGAGTGGCTGAACCTCACATTCGGCGTCGTCGCCATTCATCGGGCGAAGAAGCCGCCCTTCCAACCTTCCTCCCCACCACCGCCCTCAACCGAGTAGCTTCGCTACGCCCGTAAACTCCGGGGCATGACCTCTCGTCGTAACCCGGACCACGATGCCGAAGTGATCGTGGTCGGCGCCGGACCGGCCGGATCCACCGCGGCCACCTACCTCGCGCGCGCGGGTGTCGACGTGCTGCTGCTGGAGAAGACCGAGTTCCCGCGGGAGAAGGTCTGCGGCGACGGGCTGACCCCGCGCGGCGTCAAGCAGCTGATCGACCTGGGCATCGATACGAGCGAGGACGCGGGCTGGGTGCACAGCCGCGGCCTGCGGATCCTCACCGGCGACCTGACGCTGGAACTCGACTGGCCGGACCTCACCAGCTACCCGCCCTACGGCGTCGCCCGCACCCGTCAGGACTTCGACGACCTGCTCGCGAAGACCGCGGTGAAGGCCGGCGCGCGGCTGTACGAGCGCACCACCGTCACCAGCGCGATCACCAACTCCTCCGGGCGCGTGGTCGGCGTCGAGGCGAAGGTGGGCCCCGAGAAGACGCCGGTCAACTACCGGGCGCCGCTGGTGCTGGCCTGCGACGGCGTCTCCGCGCGGCTCGCGCTGAGCGTCGGCATCGACAAGAACGAGAAGCGCCCGATGGGCGTCGCCGTGCGCCGGTACTACAAGAGCCCGCGCCACGACGACCCGTTCATCGAGGGCCACCTCGAGCTGTGGGACCGCTCGGACCCGCGTGACCCGAAGCTGCTGCCCGGCTACGGCTGGGCGTTCCCGCTCGGCGACGGCACGGTCAACGTCGGGCTCGGCATGCTGTCGACGTCCGCCTCGTTCCGCAACACCGACTACCGCGCGCTGCTGCGGCAGTGGCTCGACGGCACGCCCGAGGAATGGGGCTACCGCGAGGAGAACGCCATCGGCAAGGTCGGCGGCGCCGGGCTGCCGATGGGCTTCAACCGCACCCCGCACTACCGCGACGGCCTGCTGCTGCTCGGCGACGCCGGCGGCATGGTGAGCCCGTTCAACGGCGAGGGCATCTCCGCGGCGATGGAGTCGGCGCAGCTCGCGTCGGAGTTCGTGGTGCAGGCGCTGGCACGCGCCGAAGGGCCTTCGCGTGAGCGCGCGCTGGAGGGCTACCCTCGCGCCGTCGGCGAGCTGATGGGCGGCTACTACCGCCTCGGCAACGTGTTCGCGAAGCTGATCGGAAAGCCGAAGATCATGCACGCCGCGACGAAGTACGGATTGCGGATCAACAAGATCCTTCCGTTGGTGTACAAGGGACTCTCCGGCTGCTACGACGCCAAGGGCGGCGACGGCGTCGACCGTCTGATCGCCGCTCTCGCGCGCGCCACGCCCAGTCCCCGCTGACCCTCGCTTGATGCGCCCCAATGTGGCGTTCGGTGCGTCAGACGCACCGAACGCCACATTGGGTGCGTTCAACGCAACCAACGCCACATTGGGGCGGATGACCCGGCTGGAGCAGTGGTTGCCCGGCCGGTCAGGTGGGATACGTCACAAGATCAGGTCCGGTATGTCCGCCGCCGAGGCACTCGGCCGGCCCCTTCTCGCTGGTCCCGAGATCGCACCCGGGCGAGTCCCGGGTTGGCCGCTTGGTCAAGTTAGGTAAGCCTTATACCACGGCCCCTAGGGACAACCGTGTGAGTCGCGTCCTACACTCCCCCCATGCTTGTGAACCGCTTCACATCCACGGCGAGTGGCTTGTGAACTATTTCACAAGCAGCCCCCGGTCCGGCCACGGGCCGTAAGGGTGCCCTGACCCTCGGCGGTGTGACCCAGCTCCCTTAGGGTGCCGTCGAGGAAGCGGACCACCACCCGTAGAAGAACCCCGCAGCGGCGCGGAAAGGATGGCGAAAACCCCGTGCTGATGTTGCCAGTGCTGGCGCAGGCGGAAACCGCAGGAGCGGCTGCGGCCGCGCCTGGCCTGAAGGTGTACCTGCCGCTCGTCCTGTTGTTCGTCCTCGCGGCGGCGTTCGCGCTGCTGTCCGTGCTGCTGGGCCCGATGGTCGGCCCGAGCCGGTACAACAAGGCCAAGACCTCGGCCTACGAGTGCGGGATCGAGCCCTCGCCCCAGCCGCTCGTCGGCGGCGGGCGGATGCCGGTGGCGTACTACATCACGGCGATGCTCTTCATCCTGTTCGACATCGAGATGGTGTTCCTCTACCCGTTCGCGGTGAACGCGAACGCGCTCGGTGTGTTCGGCCTGGTGGAGATCGTGCTGTTCATCGTTACGGTCGGGTTCGCGTACGCCTATGTGTGGCGGCGCGGCGGCCTGGATTGGAACTGAAGCCATGGGCCTCGAAGAGAAACTCCCCAACGGCATCCTGCTGGCCAGCCTCGAGGGCCTGGTCAACTGGGCGCGCAAGAACTCGCTCTGGCCCGCCACGTTCGGCCTCGCGTGCTGCGCGATCGAGATGATGACCGTCGGCGGCTCCCGCTACGACATCGCCCGGTTCGGCATGGAGCGGTTCAGCGCCACCCCGCGCCAGGCCGACCTGATGATCGTCGCCGGCCGGGTGACCCAGAAGATGGCTCCCGTCCTGCGGCAGATCTACGACCAGATGGCCGAGCCGCGCTGGGTGCTCGCGATGGGCGTCTGCGCCTCCTCCGGCGGCATGTTCAACAACTACGCGGTGGTGCAGGGCGTCGACCACGTCGTGCCGGTCGACATGTACCTGCCCGGCTGCCCGCCCCGGCCCGAGATGCTGCTCGACGCGATCCTCAAGCTGCACGCCAAGATCCAGGACGAGCCGCTGAACGCCCGCCGCGCCGCGATCCGCGCCGCCAGCGGTGCGCGCACCGAGCTGATCCCGTCGTCGATCAAGTACGCGAAGAAGTGAGCGACGTGCCCGAAACCCCAGAAACCGGTGGCGAGCAGTCCAGCGCCGAGCGCCCGGAAGGCGGGCTCGAGCCCCAGGGCGCGAACCCGGCCGCCCCCGCCGAGCCCGTGGTCTCCGGCCGCGCCCGCAAGGGCATGTTCGGCGTCTCCGGCAGCGGTGACACCTCCGGCTACGGCGGCGTGCGCCTGCCCGCGTACAGCCCGGCCCCGGCGGAGCGCCCGTACGGCGGCTGGTTCGACGAGTTCGCCGACGAGTTCCTCGCCGCGCTGGCGGACAACAACGTGCCGGCGTCGGCGATCCTGCAGACCACGGTGCACCGCGGCGAGATCACCTTCTACGTCGACCGCGAGCACCTGGTGGCCATCGCCCGCACCCTGCGCGACGACCCGGGCCTGCGCTTCGAGCTGCTCAGCTCGGTGTCCGGCGTGGACTACGGCGTGGACGTGCCGCAGCGGCTGCACTCCGTCTACCACATGACATCGATGACCTACCGGCGCCGGATCCGGCTGGAGGTCACCCTCGACATCGAGGACGCGCACGTGCCGTCGCTGGTCGGGCTCTACCCGACGGCCGACTGGCAGGAGCGCGAAACCTGGGACATGTTCGGCATCGTCTATGACGGCCACCCGGCGCTGACCCGGATCCTCATGCCGGACGACTGGGACGGCCACCCCCAGCGCAAGGACTACCCGCTCGGCGGGATCCCGGTCGAATACAAGGGCGCGGAAATCCCGCCGCCGGACCAGCGGAGGTCGTACTCGTGAGCATCGAAGAAGGCATCGAAGCCAACGCGGTCCCCGAGGCCGACTCCCGCGACACCACCGAAGGCCGCGTCTACACGGTTTCCGGCGGTGACTGGGACGACGTCGTCGCCGACGCGCAGCACGACGAGCGCATGGTCATCAACATGGGCCCGCAGCACCCGTCGACGCACGGCGTGCTCCGGCTCGTGCTGGAGATGGAGGGCGAGACCGTCACGCAGCTGCGGTCGGTCATCGGCTACCTGCACACCGGCATCGAGAAGAACTGCGAGTACCGGACCTGGACCCAGGGCGTCACGTTCGTGACGCGGATGGACTACCTGGCGCCGCTGTCCACGGAGATGGCGTACTGCCTCGGCGTGGAGAAGCTGCTGGGCATCCAGGCCCCGCCGCGCGCGGAGCTGCTGCGCGTGATGCTGCTGGAGATCAACCGGATCGGCTCGCACCTGGTCTACATCGCGACCGGCGGCATGGAGCTCGGCGCCACCACCGCGATGACGCTCGGCTTCCGTGAGCGCGAAGAGGTGCTGCACCTGCTGGAGCACCTGACCGGCCTGCGGATGAACCACGCGTTCATCCGCCCCGGCGGGCTCGCGCAGGACATGCCGGCGGACTTCGAGGAGAAGGTCACCGAGTTCTGCAAGGTGATGGACAAGCGCCTTCCCTTGTACGACAAGCTGTTCACCGGTCAGCCGATCTGGCGCAACCGGCTCAAGGGCGTGGGTTACCTGCCGGTCGACGCGTGCCTCGCGCTCGGCGTCACCGGCCCGATCCTGCGCTCGGCCGGCCTGCCGTGGGACCTGCGCAAGACCGAGCCGTACTCGCGCTACGACGAGTTCGAGTTCGACATCCCGACGTCCAACGACGCGGACTGCTGGGCGCGGTACCTGATCCGCGTCGAGGAGATGCACCAGAGCCTGCGGATCATCAAGCAGGTGCTGAAGAAGCTCGAGCCGGGCCCGGTCATGGTCGAGGACAAGAAGGTCGCCTGGCCGGCGCAGCTGTCGATCGGCAGCGACGGCATGGGCAACTCGCTCGAGCACGTCAAGAAGATCATGGGCCAGTCGATGGAATCGCTGATCCACCACTTCAAGCTCGTCACCGAGGGCTTCCACGTGCCGGCCGGCCAGGTCTACTCGCCGGTGGAGTCGCCGCGTGGCGAACTCGGCGCGCACCTGGTGTCCGACGGCGGCACCCGGCCGCTGCGCGTGCACGTACGGGAGCCGAGTTTCGTGAACCTGCAGTCGATGCCCGCGATGGCCGAGGGCGGGCTGGTGGCCGACGTGATCGCCGCGGTCGCGTCGATCGACCCGGTGATGGGGGGAGTGGACCGATGACGAGTTCGACAGCGACGCCCGAGCCGGGGCCGCACGCCGCGAAGACGACGCACGCCGCCGCGGGCGGTGACACCGATGTCGTCGCCATCGCGCCGGATTCGGCCGTGGCCGAGGGCATCCTCGCGGACACGCCGCTCGAGGAGATCTTCGGCGCCGACACCGAGACCAAGGCGAAGGACCTGATCGCCCGCTACCCGATGTCGCGCTCGGCACTGCTGCCGCTGCTGCACCTCGTGCAGTCGGTGCAGGGTTACGTCAGCCAGGAGGGCATCGCCTTCTGCGCCAGGCAGCTGGAGCTGTCCGACGCCGAGGTCAGCGCGGTCGCGACGTTCTACACCATGTACAAGCGCCGCCCGTGCGGCGAGCACCTGGTGAGCGTCTGCACCAACACGCTGTGCGCGGCGCTGGGCGGCGACGCCATCTACAAAAAGCTGCAGACGCACCTCGGCTCGGCGGACGCGCCGCTGGGCCACGAGGAGACGGCGGGCACGCCGGGCGAGCCGGGCTCGATCACGCTGGAGCACGCCGAGTGCCTCGCCGCCTGCGACCTCGCCCCGGTGCTGCAGGTCAACTACGAGTACTTCGACAACCAGACGCCGGAGCAGGCCGTGGCGCTGGTCGACGCGCTGCAGGCGGGCAAGAAGCCGGCCCCCACGCGCGGCGCCCCGCTTTCGGACTTCAAGGGCGCGGAGCTGCAGCTCGCCGGGTTCTTCCCGGAGGACGCGAGCACTTACCGCGGTGACGTCGATGGCCCTTCGCAGGCCGTTGAAACGCTGCGCGGCGCGCAGATCGCGAACGAGCGTGGCTGGACCGCCCCGGCGACGCAGGACGTCCCGCTTCCTGTGCTGCCCGCCAAAGAAGGGGAGAAGAAGTAATGCCTGATCCCATTACTCCGGTCCTCACGAAGCGCTGGCTGTCGCCGAACTCCTGGCGCATCGAGACCTACGAGCAGCTGGAGGGTTACACCGCGGCGCGCAAGGCGCTGGCCGGCACGCCCGAGCAGCTCGTCCAGGTGGTCAAGGACTCCGGCCTGCGCGGCCGCGGCGGCGCGGGCTTCCCGGCCGGCGTCAAGTGGTCGTTCATGCCGCCGAACTTCGACAAGCCGCACTACCTGGTGATCAACGCCGACGAGGGCGAGCCGGGCACCTGCAAGGACATCCCGCTGATGATGGCGGACCCGCACTCGCTGATCGAGGGCTGCATCATCGCTTCGTACGCGATGCGCTCGAACCACTGCTTCATCTACGTCCGCGGCGAGGCGCTGCACTGCATCCGCCGGCTCAACGCGGCGGCGCGCGAGGCGTACGAGGCCGGGTACCTGGGCAAGGACATCTTCGGCTCCGGCTACGACCTCGAGCTGACCGTGCACGCCGGCGCCGGCGCGTACATCTGCGGCGAGGAGACGGCGCTGCTCGACTCGCTCGAAGGCCGTCGCGGCCAGCCCCGGCTCAAGCCGCCGTTCCCGGCGGCCGCGGGCCTGTACGCCGCCCCGACCACGGTGAACAACGTCGAGACGATCGCCTCCGCGCCGTACATCGTGAACGCCGGCTCGGCCTGGTTCCGCGAGATGGGCCGCGAGAAGTCGCCCGGCCCGAAGATCTACTCGATCTCCGGCCACGTCGAGAAGCCCGGCCAGTACGAGTGCCCGCTCGGCACCACGCTGCGCGAGCTGCTGGAGCTGGCGGGCGGCATGAAGGACGGCATCCCGCTCAAGTTCTGGACCCCGGGCGGCTCGTCCACGCCGATGTTCACCGCCGAGCACCTCGACACCCCGCTCGACTTCGAGGGGGCGGCCGAGGCCGGCTCGATGCTCGGCACCACCGCGGTGCAGGTCTTCAACGAGACCGTTTCCGTGCCGTGGGCCGTGATGAAGTGGACGCAGTTCTACGAGCACGAGTCCTGCGGCAAGTGCACGCCGTGCCGCGAGGGCACGTACTGGCTCGCGCAGATCCTGGAGCGCATGGTGGAGGGCCACGGCACCGCCGAGGACATCGACACCCTGCTGGACGTCTGCGACAACATCCTCGGCCGCTCGTTCTGCGCGCTGGGTGACGGCGCGGTGTCGCCCATCCAGAGCGGGATCAAGTACTTCCGCGAGGAATTCCTCGCGCTGTGCGAGAAGAACAAGGCCGCCCAGCCCGAACTGGTGGGAGCACAGGCATGACGATCGCACCCGGCAAGCCCGCGACCCAGGAGACCCCGGTCCCCGAAGGCCACGTCAAGCTGATCATCGACGGTGAAGAGGTCATCGCGCCCAAGGGCGAGCTGCTGATCCGCACCGCCGAGCGGCTCGGCACGGTCATCCCGCGGTTCTGCGACCACCCCCTGCTCGACCCGGCCGGCGCCTGCCGCCAGTGCCTCGTCGAGGTGGAGATGGGCGGACGGCCGATGCCGAAGCCGCAGGCCTCCTGCACGATGACGGTCGCAGACGGCATGGTGGTCAAGACCCAGCTGACCTCGGCCGTCGCGGACAAGGCGCAGCAGGGCGTGATGGAGCTGCTGCTCATCAACCACCCGCTGGACTGCCCGATCTGCGACAAGGGCGGTGAGTGCCCGCTGCAGAACCAGGCGCTGGCCCACGGCCGCACGGAATCGCGGTTCGTCGACACCAAGCGCACGTTCCCGAAGCCGCTGCCGATCTCGTCGCAGGTGCTGCTGGACCGGGAACGCTGCGTGCTGTGCCAGCGCTGCACGCGGTTCTCCGCGCAGGTCGCGGGTGACCCGTTCATCGAGCTGCTCGAACGCGGCGCGCACCAGCAGATCGGCACCGCCGAGACCGCGGACGTGCTGGACCTGGCCTCGCGCACGACGTCCGGCCAGCCGTTCCAGAGCTACTTCTCCGGCAACGTCATCCAGATCTGCCCGGTGGGCGCGCTGACCAGCGCGGCGTACCGGTTCCGGTCGCGCCCGTTCGACCTGGTGTCGGCGCCGGGCGTGTGCGAGCACTGCTCGTCCGGCTGCGCCGAGCGCACCGACTTCCGCCGCGGCAAGGTGCAGCGCAAGCTGGCCGGCGACGACCCGGAAGTCAACGAGGAGTGGCTCTGCGACAAGGGCCGCTTCGGTTTCCGCTACGTGCAGGCCGGCGACCGCATCCGCCGCCCGCTGGTCCGCAACGCGGCCGGCGAGCTGGAGGAGACCTCCTGGACCGACGCGCTGCAAATCGCCGCCGAGGGCCTTGCCAAGGCCCGTGACGGCAAGGGCGCGGGCGTGCTGACCGGTGGCCGGCTGACGGTCGAGGACGCGTACGCGTACGCCAAGTTCGCCCGGATCGCGTTGCGCACCAACGACATCGACTTCCGCGCCCGCGCGCACTCGGCCGAGGAGCTGGCGTTCCTCACGTCGAACGTGCTGGGCACCACGCCCGAGGACGGCGTCACCTTCGGCGAGATCGAGAAGGCCCGCACGGTCCTGTGCGTGGCCTTCGAGCCGGAGGACGAGGCGCCGATCGTGTTCCTGCGGCTGCGCAAGGCGGCCCGCAAGAACCGCACGCGCGTGCTCCACTTGGGACAGTGGACGACCTCCTCGGTGCGCAAGACCTTCGGTGAGCTGCTGGCCTGCGTGCCGGGTGGCGAGGCCGCGGCGGTCGACGGCATCGCGCAGCACGCGGCCGACGTCGACGCCGCGCTGAGCGCCGAGGGCGCCGTGATCCTGGTCGGCGAGCGCGCCGCCGAGGTCCCGGGCCTGTTCTCCGCACTGGGCCGGCTCACCGCGCGCACCGGCGCCCGGCTCGCGTGGATCCCGCGCCGGGCCGGCGACCGCGGCGCGCTGGAGGCCGGCTGCGTGCCGACGCTCCTGCCGGGCGGCCGCGTGGTCGCCGACGCCGGTGCCCGCGCCGAGGTCGAAAAGCTTTGGGGCGTCACGCTTCCCGCCGAGCCGGGCCGCGACGCCACGGGCATCCTCGAGGCCGCGTCCGCGCAGCAGCTCGACGCCCTGCTCGTCGGCGGTGTCGACCCGGACGACCTGCCCGATCCCGACCTGGCCCGGCGCGCGCTGGACAACGCCGGCTTCGTGGTCAGCCTGGAACTGCGGGCGGGCGAGGTGACCGAGCGGGCCGACGTGGTCCTGCCGGTCGCGCCGTCGGTGGAGAAGGCGGGCAGCTACCTCAACTGGGAGGGCCGCCGCCGCGCCTTCGACATCACGCTCGAAGGCACCGGCGCACTGGCCGACGGCCGGGTGCTCGACACCCTCGCCGTCGAGATGGACGCGGACCTGTTCACCCAGACCCCGGCCGCCGCGGCGGCCGACTTCGCCAAGCTCGGAGAGTCCCTGAAGGCCACCTTCAGGGACCCAGATGCCCTCAAGGTGGCCTTCAGGGCAAGTCAGGCGGGTCAGCCGGGGCAGGGGCAGGCGTTGCTGTCCACCTGGCGGCAGCTGATCGACAACGGCTCGCTGCAGGACGACGAGCCGCACCTCAAGGGCACGCAGCGCAAGCCCGTCGCGCGGCTGTCCGCGAAGACCGCCGAAGACCACGGCATCACCGCGCACGGCACGGTCCACGTGTCGACCGAGCGAGGCTCGATCACGCTGCCGGTCGAGGTCGCCGACCTGCCCGCCGGCGTCGTGTGGCTGCCGGCCAACTCCGACGGCTCCGCCGTCCGCGCCCGTCTGGGCGCCGGACACGGCGCGCTGGTGCAGATCTCCGGAGGTGAACAGTGAGCCCACAGCTCACGCCGTTCCTGGACCAGATGCCGGACGCGGCCGAGCGAGCCCGCCTGCTCGCCGACGACCCGTGGTGGCTGATCCTGATCAAGGCCGTCGTCATCCTGCTGATCGGGCCGATCCTGACGATCTTCCTGATCGTCTGGGAGCGCAAGGCGGTCGGCCGGATGCAGAACCGGCCCGGCCCCAACCGGGTCGGCCCCAACGGGTACCTGCAGTCGCTGGCCGACGCGATCAAGCTCCCGTTCAAGGAGCAGATCATCCCGGACACCGCCGACCGCAAGGTGTACTTCCTCGCGCCGGTGCTCGCCGCCGTTCCCGCGCTGATCGCGCTGGCCGCGATCCCGTTCGGGCCGGTGGTGTCGATCTTCGGTGAGCAGACCACGCTGCAGCTGGTCGACCTGCCGGTGGGCGTCCTGGTGATCCTCGCCTGCTCGTCGATCGGCGTTTACGGCATCGTGCTGGCCGGCTGGGCCTCCGGCTCGCCGTACCCGCTGCTGGGCGCGCTGCGCTCGACCGCGCAGGTGATCTCCTACGAGATCGCGATGGGCCTCTCGATCGTCGCGGTGATCCTCTACTCGGGCACGCTGTCCACGTCCGGGATCGTCGACGCGCAGGCCCACGGCTGGTACTTCTACATGCTCATCCCGAGCTTCGTGATCTACCTGATCTCGATGGTCGGCGAGACCAACCGCGCGCCGTTCGACCTCGCCGAGGCCGAGTCGGAGCTGGTCGGCGGCTTCCACACCGAGTACAGCTCGATGAAGTTCGCGATGTTCTTCCTCGCCGAGTACGTCAACATGGTGATCGTCTCGGCGTTCTGCACCACGCTGTTCCTCGGCGGCTGGCGCTTCCCGTTCGTCGGTGAAGACTCGGCGCTGAACCAGAACTGGTGGCCGATGCTCTGGTTCTTCGCGAAGACCTTCGTCCTCCTGTTCTGCTTCATCTGGCTGCGCGGCACGCTCCCGCGCATGCGCTACGACCAGTTCATGCGCCTGGGCTGGAAGGTGCTGGTGCCGGTCAACCTGGTCTGGATCGTCGTGGTGGTCGCCATCAAGACCGTCCAGTGGAGCTGGCCGCAGATCCTCGTCGGGGTCGGCATCGTCCTGGTCGTGCTGGTGCTGCTGAGCCTGGCGCTGCCGGAGAAGAAGGTGCCGAACGACGACTACGTGCCGATCACCGGCGGCGGGCACCCGCTGCCGCCGCTGGACCTGAAGGTCCCCGAGAGCACTCCGCGCCAGAAGGCGCTGGCCAAGGCGGAGGCGAGGGCCGCACGACGGGCCCCGGCCGCCGTCGGCACCGCAGCACAGGAAGGGGCAGAAGATGGCCGCGACTGACTTCCTCAATCCCATCAAGGGTTTCGGCGTCACCTTCGCGATGATGTTCAAGAAGGTCGCCACCGAGGAGTACCCGGAGGCCGGTGCCCCGGCCGCGCCGCGGTACCACGGACGCCACCAGCTCAACCGGCACCCGGACGGGCTGGAGAAGTGCGTCGGCTGCGAGCTGTGCGCCTGGGCGTGCCCGGCCGACGCGATCTTCGTCGAGGGCGGCGACAACACCGAGGAGGCGCGGTTCTCCCCGGGCGAGCGGTACGGCGCGGACTACCAGATCAACTACCTGCGCTGCATCGGCTGTGGCCTGTGCATCGAGGCCTGCCCGACCCGGTCCCTGACGATGATCAACTTCTACGAGATGGCCGACGACGACCGTCAGCGGCTGATCTACACCAAGGAAGACCTGCTCGCCCCGCTGCTGCCCGGCATGGAGCAGCCGCCGCACCCGATGCGGCTCGGGGAGAACGAGCAGGACTACTACGTGAACGGCCCTGAGCTCTCCAAGGCGCAGGAGGGCAAGGAATGATCTCGGCCCTCCTCGCGCAGGCCCCCGCCGCGGCCGACGGTTCGGTCTCGGTCGGCGAGGCCATCGCGTTCTGGATCCTCGGCCCGGTCTGCCTGCTCGGCGCGCTGGGCATGATCTTCTCCCGCAACGCCGTGCACTCGGCGTTGTGGCTGGTGCTCACCATGCTGAGCCTCGGCGCGCTCTACATGACGCAGTCCGCGCCGTTCCTCGGGTTCACGCAGATCATCGTCTACACCGGCGCGATCATGATGCTGTTCCTGTTCGTGCTGATGCTGGTCGGCCGCGAGAGCTCCGACTCGGTCGTCGAGGTGCTGCGCGGACAGCGGCTCGCCGCGACACTGCTGGGCATCGGGCTCGCCGCGCTGATCGCGGCCGGCCTGTTCCGCGCGCTGGTGAACGTGACCCCGGCCGCGCCACTCGACCCGTACACCCCCGCCGGCGGCGCCGCGGGCGGGCTCGGCCGGCTCATCTTCACGAAGTACCTGTTCCCGTTCGAGCTGACCTCGGCGTTGCTGATCACCGCCGCGCTCGGCGCGATGGTGCTCGCGTTCACCGACCGGCATGCCAAGGGCGGCAAGCTTTCCCAGCGCGAGCTGGTGGTGCTGCGCTTCCGCGGCGAGCACGACCGCCCGTCGCCGCTGCCCGGCCCGGGTGTGTTCGCCACGGCCAACTCGGTGGCCACCCCGGCGCTGCTGCCGGACGGCTCGATCGCGCCGGAGTCGCTCTCGGCGATCATCGAGTCCACCTCGGCCGTGCAGCTCCTGCGCGACCGCAAGCTCGTCGCCGACGAGGGCCCGAAGCCGGACGCGCACGCGCTGGTCGGCGCCGAGCCCGAAGCCGGTGCGGAAGAGGAAGGGGAAGGCAAGTGACCCCGACCTACTACCTGCTGCTGTCGGCGTTGCTGTTCGCCATCGGCGCCGTGGGCGTCCTGGTCCGCCGGAACGCGATCGTGGTGTTCATGTGCATCGAGCTGATGCTGAACTCGGTGAACCTCACCCTGGTCACGTTCGCCCGCATCAACGGCGGGCTCGACGGCCAGGTGATGGCGTTCTTCGTGATGGTCGTGGCCGCCGCCGAAGTCGTGGTGGGCCTGGCGATCATCATGTCGATCTTCCGCACCCGGCGCTCGGCCTCGGTCGACGACACCAACCTGCTGAAGTACTGAGAGGGCGAGTGTGACCGCATCATCGTGGCTGCTGGTGGCCCTGCCGGCCCTCGGCGCTCTGATCCTGCTGCTGGCCGGGAAGCGTTCGAAGGCGTGGGGGCACCTGCTCGGCACCGCCATCATCGTCGCCGCCTTCGTCTACGGCCTGATCCTGTTCTTCGGCTTCGACGGCAAATCCACTGTGGACACCAAGCTGTTCTCGTGGATCCCGGTCGGGCAGCTCCAGGTGGACTTCGGGCTGCGCATCGACGCGCTGTCGCTGACGTTCGTGCTGCTGATCACCGGCGTCGGCATGCTGATCCACTTCTACTCGATCGGCTACATGGCCGACGACGAGGGCAGGCACCGCTTCTTCGCGTACCTGAACCTCTTCATCGCCTCGATGCTGGTCCTGGTGCTGGGGAACAGCTTCGTGACGCTATACCTCGGCTGGGAGGGTGTGGGCCTCGCGTCGTACCTGCTCATCGGCTGGTACCAGGACCGCCCGTCCGCGGCCACCGCGGCGAAGAAGGCGTTCCTGATGAACCGCGTCGGTGACATCGGGCTGGCACTGGCGATCTTCCTGATGTTCAAGTACGTCGGGTCCACCGGCTACGCGCAGGTCTTCGACGGCGTCGCGAGCGGCAAGATCCCGTCCGGGGCGATCACCGCGATCGCGATCCTGCTGCTGCTGGGGGCCTGCGGTAAGTCCGGCCAGTTCCCGCTGCAGTCGTGGCTGCCGGACGCGATGGAGGGCCCGACCCCGGTGTCGGCCCTGATCCACGCGGCGACGATGGTCACCGCCGGCGTCTACCTGGTGGCCCGCTCCAACGTCATCTTCAGCCAGACGCCGGACGGCCGCCTGGTCGTGACGCTGGTCGGGGCGGTGACCCTGCTGCTCGGGTGCATCGTCGGCTGTGCCTACGACGACATCAAGAAAGTGCTCGCGTACTCCACGGTCAGCCAGATCGGCTACATGATGCTGGCCGTGGGCCTCGGCCCCGGCATCTACGCGCTGGGCATCATGCACCTGGTCGCGCACGGCTTCTTCAAGGCCGGGCTCTTCCTCGGGGCCGGCTCGGTCATGCACGGCATGAACGACGAGGTCGACATGCGCAAGTTCGGCGGCCTGGCCAAGAAGATGCCGATCACCTTCGTCACCTTCGGCCTCGGCTACCTCGCGCTGATCGGCTTCCCGTTCCTCTCGGGCTACTACACCAAGGACGCGATCATCGAGGCGGCGTTCGGCCAGGAGGCCTGGCGCGGCTGGGTGTTCGGGCTCGCGACGATCATCGGCGCCGGGCTCACCGCGTTCTACATGACGCGCCTGATGATGATGACGTTCTTCGGCAAGCCCCGCTGGAAGACGATCAAGAGCACCGACGGGCGCGACTTCCACCCGCACGAGTCCAAGCCGATCATGTGGGTCCCGATGGTGATCCTGGCGATCGGCTCGGTCGGCGCGGGCGCGTTCTTCGCGATCGGCAACCGGTTCACCAACTGGCTGTCTCCGACCGTCGGCGAGTTCCACGAAGCGGAGCACGCGCCGATCCCGGCGTCGCTGATCCCGTGGCTGACGATCGCGCTGGCCCTGATCGGCGCCGTGATCGCGATCCTGGTCTTCCGGCCCAGCGCGGACATCCCGGTCGAACGCCCCGAGCGCGTCTCGTGGCCCGTCCGGGCGGCGCGCAAGGACCTGTACGGCAACGCCATCAACGAGACGCTGGTCGCCCGCCCGGGCACCTGGCTCGCGCGGGCGCTGGTGTACGTCGACAACCGGGGGGTGGACGGGGCGGTCAACGGCCTCGCCGCGGCCCTCGGCGGCGGGTCCGGGCGGCTGCGGCGCATGCAGACCGGGTTCGTCCGGTCGTACGCGCTGTCCATGCTCGGCGGCACGTTCCTGCTTCTCGCGGCCCTTCTGCTGGTGAGGTTCTCCTGACATGACTTGGCTTCTGGCGCTCATCCTGCTGCCGCTGGCCGGCTCGCTGGTGCTGGCGTTCCTGAAGGGGAACGACCGCGCCGCGATGGCGACCGCGCTGGTCGTGTCCATTGTGGAGTTCTTGCTGATCATCCCGTTCTGGGCGAGCTACTCGCCCTCGGGGGACCGGATCCAGCAGGCGACCACGATGGACTGGATCCCCAGCTTCGGCATCCACATCTCGTTCGGCACCGACGGCATCTCGCTGATCATGATCGCGGTGATCGCCCTGCTGGTGCCGATCGTGGTCGGCGGCCTCGGGCTCACCGACAAGCTCCCGGCCGGCCGCAGCGCCGGCGGGTTCCTGTCGCTGATCCTGCTGCAGGAGGCCATCACCATCGGCGTCTTCGCGGCGACCGACGTGTTCCTGTTCTACGTGCTGTTCGAGATCATGCTGATCCCGATGTACTTCCTGATCGGCGGCTACGGCGGCGCGAACCGGCAGTACGCGGCGGTGAAGTTCTTCCTGTACTCGTTCCTCGGCGGCCTGATCATGCTGGCCTCGGCGATCGGCGCGTACTCGCTCGCGTCGGACAAGCTGGGCAAGGGCACGTTCGACTGGGCCACCCTGGTCACCGTGGTGCGGGACGCGCCGACCGGCACGCAGGTCTGGCTGTTCCTCGGCTTCTTCCTCGCGTTCGCGATCAAGGCGCCGCTGGTGCCGTTCCACACCTGGCTCCCGGACGCGGCGGGGCAGGCGCCGATCGGCGTCGCCGTGCTGCTGGTGGGTGTGCTGGACAAGGTCGGCACGTTCGGCTTCCTGCGCTACCTGCTGCCGATGTTCCCCGCGGCGAGCAAAACGCTGGCGCCGCTGGTGCTGGTCCTCTCGGTGATCGGCGTGGTCTACGGCTCGATCCTCGCCGCCGGGCAGTCGGACATGAAGCGGTTCCTCGCCTACGTCTCGATCGCCCACTTCGGCTTCATCGCGCTGGGCATCTTCACCTTCAACGAGCAGGCGATGGTCGGCTCGGTGTCGTACATGCTCAACCACAGCCTCTCCACCGGCATGCTGATCGTGGTGGTCGGCCTGATCGTGCGGCGCGGCGGCTCCACCCGGATCTCGGACTACGGCGGGATGGCGAAGCTGACCCCGCTGCTCGGCGGGATGCTGCTGATCGCCGGCCTCTCCGCGCTGTCGCTGCCGGGCACCAACTCGTTCGTGAGCGAGTTCCTGGTGCTGCTGGGGTCCTTTGTGGACCACCCGGTGTACACGATCATCGCGACGGTGGGCATGGTGCTGGCCGCGGCCTACGTGCTCTGGCTCTACCAGCGGATCATGCAGGGCCCGGTGCGCGGCGACGCGTTGCTGTCGCCGGCCCCGGCGGGGTCTTCCAGCTCGGCCGGCGTGGAGTCGGGCGGCGCTGTCGCCACGGCGGTCGAGCCGGAGCTGGGTGCCAAGAAGGCCATCAAGGACCTCGGGGCGCGGGAGATCGCGATCCTCGCCCCGCTGGTCATCCTGATCATCGCGCTGGGCTTCTACCCCAAGCCGGTGCTCGACACGATCACCCCGTCGGTGCAGGCGACGCTGTCTGCCGTGCAGGGAGGCAAGTAAACCGTGCTCGACATGTTCCTGGCGCAAGCGCCTGAGCCGTTGCAGACGCCTTCGATCGACTACGCGGCCGTGCTGCCGATGCTGATCGTCTTAGGCGTGGCCTGCGTGGGCGTGCTGGTGGAGGCGTTCGCGCCGAAGGCGGTCCGGTGGGGGATCCAGGTGACGATCTCCGTCATCGCGATCCTCGCGGCCGGGGTCTCGCTGATCCTGTACGTCACCGGAAGCTCGACGAAGGCGGGCCTGACGACGTTCGCCGGCGCCATCTCGGTGGACCGGCCGTCGCTGTTCCTCTGGGGCACGCTGCTGCTGCTCTCGCTCGGCGCGGTGTTCCTGATCGCGGACCGGAGGGTGGAGCCGGGCGGCGCGTTCGTCGCGCAGGCGGCGATCAGCCCCGGCACCGTGCAGGACCGCGCGCAGGCGGGCGCCACCACGGCGTCGCAGACCGAGGTGTTCCCGCTGACGCTGTTCGCCCTCGGCGGCATGATGGCGTTCTGCGCGGCCAACGACCTGCTGACCATGTTCATCGCCCTCGAGGTGCTGAGCCTGCCGCTGTACCTGATGTGCGGCCTGGCCCGGCGGCGCCGGCTGATCTCGCAGGAGTCGGCGGTCAAGTACTTCCTGCTCGGCGCGTTCTCCTCGGCGTTTTTCCTCTACGGCCTCGCGCTGCTGTACGGCTACGCGAACTCCGTGAAGCTCGCCGACATCGCCAACGCCGCGGCCGGCTCGGACCGCTCGGACACGCTGCTGTTCGCCGGCCTCGGCCTGCTGGTGGTGGGCCTGCTGTTCAAGGGCTCGGTCGGCCCGTTCCACACCTGGACGCCGGACGTCTACCAGGGCGCCCCGACGCCGGTCACGGCGTTCATGGCGGCCTGCACGAAGGTGGCCGCGTTCGGCGGGATCCTGCGGGTGCTGTCGGTCGCGTTCTCCTCGACCAGCTGGGAATGGCGCGGCGTGCTGTGGGCCGTGGCGATCATCTCGATGCTGATCGGCGCGATCCTCGGCCTGACCCAGACCGACGTGAAGCGCATGATCGCGTACTCCTCGATCGCGCACGCGGGCTTCCTGCTCGTCGGCGCCATCGCGATGACCGAGAACGGCCTCTCCAGCACCCTGTTCTACCTGCTGGCGTACGGCTTCACGACGCTCGCGGCGTTCGGCGTGATCAGCCTGGTCCGCGACGGCAGCGGGGAGGCCACGCACCTGTCCGCGTGGGCGGGCCTCGCCAAACGCTCGCCGTTGCTGGCGGGGGTGTTCACGTTCCTGTTGCTGGCGCTGGCGGGCATCCCGTTGACCAGTGGGTTCGTCGGCAAGTTCGTGGTCTTCTCGGCCGCGCTGTCGGACGGCATGGCCCCGCTGGTGGTGGTGGCACTGGTGTTCAGCGCGGTGGCCGCGTTCTTCTACCTGCGCGTGATCGTGCTGATGTACTTCTCGGAGCCGGCTACGGACGGGCCCACGGTTACGGTCCCTGGTGGGTTTACCACGGCGGCCATCACGCTGGGTGTGGTGGTGACGCTGGTGCTCGGGGTGGTTCCGTCGTTCGCGCTGAACTGGGCTTCTTCGGGCGGGTTTGCTTCTTAGTTCTTTGCATGAAGGCCGCCACGAAGGTTCGTGGCGGCCTTCATGTGCATGAGGGTTACGTCTGCCGAGTTGAAACTGCCTCTAGACTGACCTCATGTACCTCGAGCGAGTACGCCTGACCGACATCCGTGGGTTCCACGGCGCGCGGGTGGTCGACCTGGAGTTGACCGCTCCCGGTTGGACTGTGCTGGCGGGGCGTAATGGATCAGGTAAGAGCACGCTGCTCAAAGCTATGGCGCTGGCTGTTGTCGGTGATGGGGCGAGAACCCACGATCGGACCCTCAGTTGGATTTCCGTCGGGTCCGCAACTGCGGAGATCGAAGGGTTTATCTCGAACGGCCTTAGGACGAAATTTTATTTCGAACGGGAAGAAAATGTAGACTTCAGTTCCCCTTCAGGGCGATCACATGACCGAAATGGGCTGTTCTGTATCGGTTACGGTCCGTTCCGCAGGCTTAATGGTGGTCGCTCCTCTGAGGTTGGCGAAGTGGAGAGCCTCTTCAGCGAAGAGGCCGCGCTGGTCGAGGGGGTTCAATGGCTGGTGTATCAGCATCTTCGTGCTCTCGAGGGCCGGAAAGGCGCGCGCAGCTTGAGGGACGCCACTCTTCGTCTTCTGGACGACGGTCTGCTGCCGGACGATTTCCGGGTTAAAGACGTCGATTCCGATGGTCTTTGGGTGGAGCGAGACGGAGGCCGATACGCACTGGAGGAAATGAGCGACGGGTATCGTGCTGTCACTGCTCTGGTCCTCGATATTATCAGGCGTCTCGACGAAGCTGGGATGGGTGCCGAGGATCCGGGAATTGTTCTTATCGACGAAGTTGATGCGCATTTGCATGTTTCGTGGCAGAAACGGATCGGGCCGTGGCTGAAGGAGCATTTTCCGCGAATCCAGTTCGTGGTTAGTACGCACAGTCCGTATGTGTGTCAGGCGGCCGATCCTGGTGGTTTGATCCGCCTGCCGGCGCCTGACGAACCGGCGCCGCCGCGGGTGGTGTCGGACGAGTTGTACCAGCGAGTGGTCTATGGTACCGGCGATGACGCAGTGCTGTCTGATCTTTTCGGCTTGGATAGCCCGTATTCGCCTCTTGCGGTGGAGTTGCGAGAGCGCTTGGCTGAACTGGAAATGCGTGTCGCTGGTGGTCTGGCTGACGTCGATGAGGTACGTCAATGGGAAAAATTGCGTAATCGTTTGAGTACATCGGCGTCGAGTCGCGTTGACGATGTCGCGCGGGAACTGGGTCTCGGCGAGCGATGATCGCACTGCAGCGAGCGTCCTTGCCGCCCGCCGTTGTCACGGAGCTGACCAGGCTTACATCACGAATCCCGCACGGTGACAGTGACACTGCTCGCAAGCTGTGGAGGTCTTCGCGTGACACGCGAAGATTCATTCGCGACCGGCTGGGCCTGATGGCTGCGGGCCGCGGGTACTGCATGTACTGCGGCGACGGCCTCGGTACCTCGGTGGATCACTTCGAACCCATAGCCCGAAATCCGCGACGAGCGTTCGACTGGCTGAACCATCTTCTGGCCTGTGAATTCTGTAACAGCCATTTCAAGCGTGATCGGTTCCCGCTCGACGCTGACGGCCATCCGCTGCTGATCGATCCGACTGCGGAGGATCCCCTTGACCACCTGTTCCTGGTCATCTCCCTCGGCACCTATCTGCCCCAGACTGAAAAGGGTCGTACTACGATCGCAGTATGTGGCCTGAACAGGCCTTTGCTGGAACGTGGTCGCGCCGCCGCGGTGGATCAGGTCGCGGCATTGATCTTTCGTTGGCGCACGGGTGTGCCGGAGACTCGTGATCGCGCAGTGTGGACGCTGCGTGACCAGCCGCATGCCGACGTTTTGCAGGCGATGCTGCGCCAGGCGTCGATGCCCGGTGCTTCGCGCGTCTTTGGTGACAATGAGCTGCTGGATCTGCTTCGTGACGAAGAACTTCGGCGCGCACTCGCGACGTGGTGAAGGTTCCTCGTCAGCCTGACGAGGAACCTTCACACACGACTGCTCTCTGGGCCTTACGGCGTCGGTGAGCAGGCGGTGCGGCCCACGGTCACCGAGCCCGTGATGCCGGACGCCGGGAGGAAGTCGAAGCGCAGCATGGTGAGGCTGATGCTGCCGTCGCCGGGGAGGGTCTGGGTGTTGAAGACCGCGTTGGCGAGCACGGTGCCGTTCGACTTGGTCAGGGGCTTGGTGTAGTTCGCGGGCATCGGCGAGGGCAGGCCCGTGATGCCGCCGAGGCCGCTGAACGTCCAGTTCGCGTTGGTCTGCGTGTGCGTCCCGGTGCAGGTGACGGTGTACGACGTCAGCCGGACCCGCGGGCCGCCCGCGCTGACGAGGGCGGAGAGCTCGAAGTTCTTGCCGTTGGCCGTCGACGTGGTGGTGGTGAGGTCGTTGCTCGGATCCGTCACCTTGGTCTCGCAGGTGGTGGTGCCGCCGCCGAAGGTCAGGCCGCTCTTGGCGACCGGCGACGCCGTCGCGCTCGTCGGGCCTTCGACCGCGCACGGCGCGAGCGTGGGGACCGTGACTGTGGTCGAGCCCTTGGTGAAGTCGGCTTCGCCGAGGTCCGCGGTGCCCGCTTCGGTGGCCGGTGTGGCTGCCGAAGCGCCCACCGGCGCGCCCGTCGCTGCCGCACCTACCGACGCTGGGCCTGCCGCCTGAGCCGTCCCCACGCCGGCGAAGACCCCGCCGGCCACCAGCAACGCACCGACGAGCCCGGCCCGCCTGACGATGGTGTTACGCATGCCTGTTCCTCCTTGCTGCCCGGGAGACCTGTCGGGAACGGCAGCTCCTCCTGAGTGAATATCCGCGCGCCCGATTCGCCCGTTGCGCCGCGCCGCGCCGATCACTCGTCTGTGCGCGGTGATCAACCCGTTCGTGGGTCCGGTGGCCGTCCGGCCTGCTTCCGCCGGCGCCGGCGGGACACGGCTGGCCGGGACGGCCCTGGCCGGTCCCGGTTGAAATCGCGGCCGATGTCATGTTCATCACCGTTTCCCCTGGACAGCGGGTAAACGGGGCGCCTGGGGTAACCACTACCCTGAAAGCGGAAAACCCGACCGGCGCATGAGAGAGCGGAGCCGACGTGTCTGTGTCTTCACCACCCCCGGGGGCGGGACCCGCCGCTGCTCGGGATGGCGCTGTCGAGGACCTGCGCGCGACCGTCGGGCTGCAGATCGAGGACGAGCCGCTGCTCAGGGCCATCGCGGGTGGGCTCGCGGAGGTGGAGACGATCCTGCGCGACGTCGTGAAGAGCGACGTGCCGGCGGTCCACGACGCGGCGTTGCACCTGGTCGAGGCGGGGGGCAAACGTTTTCGTCCCCTGTTCACGCTGCTGTCCTCGCAGTTCGGGCCCAAGCAGGGTGACCAGGTGCTCGTGGCGGCGGCCGCGGTGGAGCTGGTGCACCTCGCGACGCTGTACCACGACGACGTGATGGACGAGGCGACCATGCGGCGCGGCGCGGAGAGCGTCAACGCCCGCTGGGACAACACCGTCGCCATCCTGACCGGCGACTTCCTGTTCGCGCACGCCTCGCGGCTCGTCGCGGACCTCGGGACCGACGCGGCGCGGATCATCGCCGAGACGTTCGGCGAGCTGGTCACCGGGCAGATGCGCGAGACGGTCGGCCCCGGCCCCGGCGACGACCCGGTCGAGCACTACCTCACCGTGATCGCGCAGAAGACCGGCTCGCTGATCGCGACGTCCGGCCGGTTCGGCGGCATGATGTCCGGCGCCGAGGAGGACCACATCCAGGCGCTGCGCCGGTTCGGCGACATCGTGGGCACGGCGTTCCAGATCTCCGACGACATCATCGACATCGCGTCGCCGTCGGACGAGCTGGGCAAGGCGCAGGGCACGGACCTGCGCGAAGGCGTCCGGACCCTGCCGATGCTGTACGCGCTGGCCGACCCGGACACCGACCCGCGCCTGATCGAGCTGCTGGCGGGCCCCATCACCGAAGACTCGCTGGTCGAGGAGGCACTGGAGCTGCTGCGCCGTTCCAGTGGCCTCGAACGCGCGCGCGTCACCCTTTCCGACTACGCTTCGCGAGCACGTTCCGAGCTCGCAGCGCTGCCCGCTTCCCCCGCGCGGAATGCCTGCGAGTCGGTCGCCGACTACATGGTCGCGCGCACGCACTAAAGGGGCAGGGAAGATGTCCATTTTCGGACAGGTTTGGCTGTGGAGCCTGTTGGCGTTTTTCGTCGGGGTGCTCCTCACGTGGCTGGTGCTGGTACTGCCCGCACGCAAGCGCACCCGCGAGCTGGAGACGGCGCTGACCGCGGCCCACGCCGAGTCGGCGCGGACGCCGGCCAACGCCGGGGCGCTCGCTGGCGGCACGGCGCTGCTTTCGCCGGTGGACGAGGACGACTTCTCGCCGGCCGAGCCGGCCGTGGCCCCCTCGTGGGCCCGTGAGCAGACGCCTACCGAACTGATCCACCGCGCCGAGCCGGAGCGTGAGCCCGCCGTCGCCGATGGCCAGCTCGGTGCGCTCGCCGGGTTCGAGCCGGAAGCGGAGTACGAGGCGGAGTACCGCACCGCGGCCGAGCCGGTCGCCAGTGAGACCGATGTGGACGATGACCTCACGCGGGAACGGGACCACGAAAGGGAATCCGGTCCCGTCACGCAGCAGATCGACGGGTCCGTCTACCGCGCCGCCGCCACCGAGTACCTCAGCCCGGTCTCCCACAGCCTGGAGCCGGATTACGCCGAAACGGGCAACGGCTACGAAGCCGACCACCTCGACGACTTCGAGGACACCGGCCGCGGCAGCTTCCAGGAGGTCGGACAGCGGGCCGGCGAAAGCAGCTACCGCGAGGAGAGCGCCTTCGCGGGTTCCGACAGCGGCCGCCACACGGAGTCCGAGGGCAGCCACCACGCCGCCGAGACGACCTCCCTGTTCACCCGGCCCGAGCCGGAGCCCGAGGAATCGTCCTTCTCGAACCGGTTGGAGCCGGAAGCCGACGCTGCTTCGTCGTTCGGCCGGACGGCAGAGCCCGCGGCCCACACGGGTTCGCCGTTCGGGCAGTTCGGCAGCGACGCCGAGGCCGGTTCGTCGTTCGGGCACCTGGAGTCGGAAACCGAGGCGGGCTCGTCGTTCGGGCAGCTGGGATCGGAAACCGAAGCGGGCACGTCGTTCGGGCACCTGGAGCCAGAAGCTGAGGCGGGGTCGTCGTTCGGGCGGCTGGAGCCGGAAACCGAAGCGGGAGCGTCGTTCGGGCGGCTCGAGCCGGAGCCCGAAGCGGACTTCGGACGGTTGCCGGAGTCGGATTTTGGTCGGCAGCAGGAGTCCGAATCGGACTTCGGCCGGCGGCAGGAGCCCGAGGAAGAGCCGGTTTCGCTGTTCCAGCCCGCGAAGCACACCGACCCGCAGCCCGAGCCGACCTGGTTCGAGCGTGGGAACGAGACGGCGGACCGCTCGCCGTTCGAGGAGCCGGCCGACGGCGGGGACTTCCTCGACGAGCAGCCGGCCACCGAGCATCTGACCCCTTCGGCCGAGCACGCCGCGGAGCCTTCCGAACACTTTGGCGGTGACCTCGTGGCCGGGGACGAGCCGATCGACTCCACTCAGATGCTGCCGAAGCGCCAGCCGCGGGAGTCACCGCGGGGCGGGTTCGAGCCGCCGCGGCCGATCCAGCCGTCGATGCGGCCGGTCGAGCGCCGTGAGCCCGAGCTGGCGGGCACGCAGAGCGGTTCGCTGTTCGAGCCTTCCGTGCAGCCGAACCAGGGGGCGGCGGCCGCGCCGCTGAACGCGCCCGAGCCGCCGCCCGCGCGCCAGGTGACCGGGGATGCCGTGCCACCAGGGCCGTTCGGTCCCGGCTCGGCCATGCCCCGGCCTGGCGGCGGACGTCCGTCGGATGGCTTCGCGGTTAAGGCGAGCGTCACGGCGCTGCGCTACTGCACCGAGGAATCCCCGCAGTTCCCGCGTATGGTCGCCGAGGTCTGGTTCCGCACCTCGGCCGACGCCGAGCGCGTCGGGTTCCGCCCGCTCTCCTGAATCAGGGCTTGCGGTGCTCAACCCAGACGTTGGGCTCGGTGTAAACGGCGAAGTCCTGCGACGTCGACACGAGGACCGGGTTCAGCGCGCCTTCCACGATCACCGGGCCGTCGGTGTCGAACGGCAGCCCGGTCCACTCCCGCCACTGCGCGAGCGTGCCGGGGATGGTCATCGACAGCGGGCAGACTTTCAGAATCCGCCCGCCTGCCCGCACGTGCACGCGTAACCACGCGTCATAGGGCAGGCCGTCGTCACGCACCCGGAAGGCGTATTCGCTCATCGGCGTCTCGGGTTCATCCGATTTCTGTGACGGTCGCACCGGGGCGTAGAGCACGTCGTGTCCGAGACGGAAAGCGTTGTCCCGCAGAGCTTTCACCATCGCCGAGGCGATTCCGGCGCCTTGGCGCTCCTTCAGGACGATGATCTCCAGAGCGGTCACCGCGTTGCGTTCCCGGCCGGCCAGCCGGTCGTCGTGCTGCCACCTGATCACCTCGTCCCAACCGGCGTCGGGCAGGTTCTCGCGCCCTTTGCCCCCGAAGGCGAAGGGCGTTGAGTAGGCCTTCGCGACCGGCTCGTCTCCGTCCGTGGCGAGCAGCACGTAGTCGGCGACGGTGTCGAGCTCGCCGTAATAAAGCCGCCCGTTCGGGTCCTGCTGCATGAAGATCGGCCACGACCGGGCGAAGTCGGCATGGTTGGTCGCCTTGAAGATCTCCGGGTCCTGGCCGCGGTTGTGCATTGTCAGCGCCACATCCGCAAGTCTCACCGGCTTGTCAAACGCTTATCCGGCATAGAGAAAGGGCCACCGCTCGCGAGCGGTGGCCCTTTCTCCGTCCATTCAGGTCAGACGACGGTCCAGGTGTCCTTGCCGCGCAACAGGCCCTGCAGGTCCGGCTTGCGGGCCGCGCGGGCCTCCTCGACCTGGGCGCGGGCGCCGTCGTCGTAGGTGGGCCGCTCGACCTGGCGCAGGATGCCGATCGGGGTGTGCGTCAGGTTCTGGTCGCCGAGCCGCGACAGCGCGAACGAGTAGGTGGTGTCCGCGATCGACGGGTCGTGGACGACGAGGTTGTCCTCGCCGATCTCGCTGACCTTGCCGATGTCCAGGCCGCCCCAGTCGCCGCGGCGGACGCCGAACTCGCTCTCGGCGCCGAACCGGATCGGCTCGCCGGCCTTCAGCGGGATCAGCCGCTGGGCCGCCTCGTCCTTGTCCTTCAGCACGTCGAACGCACCGTCGTTGAAGATCGGGCAGTTCTGGTAGATCTCGACCAGCGCCGAGCCGCGGTGCTCCGCGGCGGCCTGCAGGACCTCGGTGAGGCCCTTGCGGTCGGAGTCCAGCGCGCGCCCGACGAACGAGGCCTCGGCGCCGATCGCGAGCGAGAGCGGGTTGAACGGCGCGTCCAGCGAGCCCATCGGGGTCGACTTGGTGACCATGCCCTGCCCGGAGGTGGGCGAGTACTGGCCCTTGGTGAGCCCGTAGATCCGGTTGTTGAACAGCAGGATCTTGATGTTCACGTTGCGGCGCAGCGCGTGGATCAGGTGGTTGCCGCCGATGGACAGTGCGTCGCCGTCACCCGTCACGACCCACACCGACAGGTCCGGGCGGGTGGTGGCGAGCCCGGTCGCGATCGACGGCGCGCGGCCGTGGATCGAGTGCATGCCGTAGGTGTTCAGGTAGTACGGGAACCGCGACGAGCAGCCGATGCCCGAGACGAACACGATGTTCTCGCGCTTGAGCCCGAGCGTCGGCAGGAACGACTGCACGGCGTTGAGCACCACGTAGTCGCCGCAGCCGGGGCACCAGCGGACTTCCTGGTCGGACTTGTAGTCCTTGGCCTTCTGCGGCTCGTCGGTGGTCGGCACAAGGTCCAGGCCGCTTGGCTGCGGAAGCCCATTGGGCTGGGGCAGCCCGAGGTCGATGGCAGTCACTTGACGCCCTCCGGGGTAACGCTCGTGATGATCTCGCGGAACAGGTTCTGCAGTTCCTCGGCCTTGAACGGCAGGCCGGCGACCTTGGTGTGCGAGTGGACGTCCACCAGGTACTTGGCCCGCAGCAGCAGGGAGAGCTGGCCGAGGTTCATCTCCGGCACCACGACCTTGTCGTAGGAGCGGAGGATGTCGCCGAGGTTGCCGGGCAACGGGTTGAGGTGGCGCAGGTGCGCCTGCGCCACCGGCAGGCCCAGCTTCCGCACCCGGCGGCAGGCCGCGCCGATCGGACCGTAGGACGAGCCCCAGCCGAGCGCGAGTACCCGAGCCTTGCCGCCGGACGGGTCGTCGACCACGACGTCGGGGACGTCGATGCCGTCGATCTTCGCCTGGCGCAGCCGGACCATCTTGTCGTGGTTGTCCGGGTCGTAGGAGATGTGCCCGGTCCGGTCGGCCTTCTCCAGCCCGCCGATGCGGTGCTGCAGGCCGGGCGTGCCCGGCACGGCCCACGCGCGGGCCAGCGTCTCGGGATCGCGCACGTACGGCCAGAACTCGCCGGAACCGTCGTCCGCGTTGGGCTCGGTGGCGAACTCGACCCGCAGGTCCGGCAGGTCCTCGACGTTCGGGACCAGCCACGGCTCGGAGCCGTTCGCGATCGCGCCGTCGGACAGCAGCAGCACCGGGGTCCGGTACTTCAGCGCGATCCGGGTCGCCTCCATCGCCGCGTCGAAGCAGTCCGCGGGCGAGAGCGGCGCCACGATCGGCACCGGGGACTCGCCGTTGCGGCCGAACATCGCCTGCAGCAGGTCGGCCTGCTCGGTCTTGGTCGGCAGGCCGGTGGACGGCCCGCCGCGCTGCACGTCGACGACCACCAGCGGCAGCTCGGTCATCACGCCGAGGCCCACGGCCTCCGACTTCAGCGCCACGCCCGGCCCGGAGGTCGAGGTGACGCCCAGCGCGCCGCCGTAGGAAGCGCCCAGCGCCGCCCCGATGCCGGCGATCTCGTCCTCGGCCTGGAAGGTGATGATGCCGTAGTTCTTGTGCTTGGACAGCTCGTGCAGGATGTCCGAGGCCGGCGTGATCGGGTACGTGCCGAGCAGGATCTGCAGCCCGGACTGCTGCCCGGCGGCGATCAGGCCGTACGCCAGCGCGGTGTTCCCGGTGATCTGCCGGTAGGTGCCCTGGTTCAGCTTCGCGGGCGCGACCTGGAACGTCGTCGCGAACGACTCGGTGGTCTCCCCGTAGTTCCAGCCCGCGCGGAAGGCCAGGATGTTCGCCTCGGCGATTTCCGGCTTCTTGGCGAACTTCTCCTTGAGGAACCGCTCCGTGCCCTCGGTCGGCCGGTGGTACATCCACGACAGCAGCCCGAGCGCGAACATGTTCTTGCACCGCTCGGCGTCCTTCTTGCCGAGCCCGGTTTCGGCCAGCGCGCCCTGGGTCAGGGTCGACATGGCGACGCGGTGCACCTGGAACGACGACAGCGAGTCGTCGTCCAGCGGGTCGTTCTCGTACCCGACCTTGACCAGGTTGCGCTTGGTGAACTCGTCGGTGTTCAGGATGATCGTGCCGCCCTTGGGCACGTCGCTCTGGTTCGCCTTCAGCGCCGCCGGGTTCATCGCCACCAGCACGTCCGGCCGGTCGCCGGGGGTGAGGATGTCGTAGTCGGCGAAGTGCACCTGGAACGAGGAAACACCGGGGATGGTGCCCTGTGGGGCGCGGATCTCGGCCGGGAAGTTCGGCATTGTCGACAGGTCGTTGCCGAACGCCGCCGCTTCGGAGGTGAAGCGGTCGCCGGTCAGCTGCATACCGTCGCCGGAGTCGCCCGCGAACCGGATGACCACCCGGTCCAGCTTGCTGACTTCGGTGGACCTGGTTGCGGTCAGGGAGCTGGGACCGTCACCGGTCTCGCTGCCGTTCGCACTCGTGCTCATAGGTCAGGGAATCCCTCTCTCCCGACGAACTGCGGCCCCGGGTCGGCCCCCGGGATTAACGCCCGCCCGGCGATGTCGGCTGGATCACCAGGCCTACCCCCGAGGCTACTCGTCGAAGGCTCGGGTATTCCCGAAGTGTGGGGTACCCGGACCGGAAGGACTCCGGGCCCGGCCACGGTGACGGACGCTGGGTGTTACCTGTGACCGATGGTAACGGGAGTACTGGGCGAAACGCAGTGACGCGCGTCTCCCACTGATGGCCCTGCTCAACCACTGGCTCAGTGCGCTGCCAGCGACTCAGCGCCCGCTGATCCGGGCCTTCATCGCCGCCAGCCGCTCGGCGAACGCGGGGGAGGCCAGCGATTCCAGCTGCGGCCCGATTTCGGCGTCGACCGCGGCCGCGTGCTGGGTCAGGCCGCCGGTGTGGCGCAGCGTCCGCTTGGTGGACAAGACCACTTCGCGGGGCGCGGCGACGGTCGGCGCGGCGAGGTCGCGGGCGGCCTGGACCAATGCGTCGTGGTCGCCTTCGACCAGCCGGAGGACGAGGCCGGCGCGCACCGCGGCCTCGGCGTCGAGCGCTTCGCCGAACAGCGTCATCGCGGCGGCCTGCTGCGGGCCGACGGCGCGCTGCGACATCCAGGTCATCCCGCCGCCCGGGTGGAGGCCGAGTTCGAGGAACCGCGGGATGAACTTCGCGCGCGGGCCGGCCAGCCGGACGTCCGCGGCCAGCGCGAGGTTCAGCCCGGCGCCGACGGCCGCGCCCCCTACCGCGGCGATCGTCGGCAGGGTGCAGCGCGCGACAGCGAGGAACCCGTCGTACACCGCGCGCAGGCCTTGTTCTCCCGCGGCGCCGAGCGCGGTCAGGTCCGCACCCGCGCAGAAGGCGGGCGGGGCGCCGGTGACGACCACGGCGTGCACGGACTCGTCGGCCTCGGCGCGCGCCACGGCCGCGGCGAGTTCGGCGGACAGGTCGAGGGTGAGGGCGTTGCGGCTCTTCGGCGCGTCGACGGTGAGGAGCGCGACGCCCTGGTCGTGCTCGCTGTGGATGCGGTCGGTCATGGCCCCCACCTTCTCAGCCGGGCTCGTGAGTGTTGATGACGGTTCTAACCGTCATCAACACTCACGAGTCTTTGGGGTTGGGCGGCCGCTCCAGAAGCCGCGACAGCACGACCGTGGACACGGTGCGGTCGATGATCTCCAAGCCGCGCAGCCGTTCCAGCGCCGTCTCCAGGTGGTGGATGTCGCCGGCGCGCAGGTGGACGATGGCGTCCGCCGCGCCGGAGACGGTGTACGCGGCGACGACCTCCGGCAGCGGTTCGAGCCGGGCCCTGATACGCGCGGGCGTCACGTTGCCCTGGCAGTGGACCTCGACGAAAGCCTCCGTGCCCCAGCCGAGCGCCTCCGGGTCGACCACCGCGGTGAAGCCGCGCAGGACACCCGTTTCGAGCAGCCGGTCCACGCGCCGCTTCACCGCGGGCGCGGAGAGACCGACGACTTTGCCGATCTCCGCGTAGCTGGAACGCGCGTTGGCCACCAGACAGGAAACGATTCGCTGGTCGATGCTGTTCACACGCAATGTTTAGCAGGTATACGCGCAGCAAACAGCGATTGATTGTGATATTAGGTCAACCTTAGTCTTCAGGTATGCAGGGATCAGCTGAGCAGCGAGTGCCCACCACCCGCCGTTACCTCATGTGCCCGCCGCGGTTCTTCGCGGTCGACTACGTGATCAACCCCTGGATGGACCCCACCAAGCCGGTCAGCGCCGACGTCGCCGTCGCGCAGTGGACCGAGCTGCGCGACACCTACCGCCGCCTCGGCCACACCGTCCAGGAGATCGACCCGCAGCCGGGGCTGCCGGACATGGTCTTCGCCGCGAACTCCGGCACCGTCGTGGACGGGCGCGTGCTCGGGTCGCGGTTCCGGGCGCCGCAGCGGACCGCCGAGGCCGAGCACTTCCGCCGCTGGTTCGTCGAGCACGGCTACCGCGACATCACCATGCCGGAGAAGGTCAACGAGGCCGAGGGCGACTTCGCCTGGACCGGGCGGCTGCTGCTGGCCGGCACCGGCTTCCGCACCGACCCCGCCGCGCACGCGGAGGCGCAGGAGGCGCTGGGGGTCCCGGTCGTCTCGCTGAGCCTGATCGACCCGCGGTACTACCACCTGGACACGGCGCTGTTCGTGCTCACCGAGGCGACGGACGCCGGCCCCGCGCAGATCGCGTACTACCCGGAGGCCTTCTCGCCCGGCTCCCGGCGGGTGCTGGCGCGGCTCTTCCCGGACGCGGTAATCGCGACGGCGGCCGACGCGGAGTGCTTCGGCCTCAACGGCGTCTCCGACGGGCGCAACGTCGTCCTGCCCCTGGAAGCGACCGAACTGGCCGCCCGGCTGGCGGCCCGCGGGTACGACCCGGTGCACGTCGACATCTCCGAGTTGCGCAAGGCCGGAGGCGGTCCGAAGTGCTGCACTTTGGAGATTCGTAAATAACTTTGTGTCAACAGTGTAACTACTCCATTTGCCAATCCGATTAATCGTGAAACGGAGGTCAGTGCGGTAGCCGGAGGGAGCGTGATGGTCAACATCGCGGTGCACGGGGTGGGCCGTCCGGAGCGCGCGCTCGATCCGGGCGAGGACGAACGCTGGATCACCGTCGAGCAGTTCGACCGGCTGCTCGAGGCCGTCGCCGACCACGAGGACGCCCACCTGACCTTCGACGACGGCAACGCCTCCGACGTGGAGGTCGCGCTGCCCCGGCTCGTCTCTCGGGGGTTGCGCGCGGAGTTCTTCCCGCTGGCCGGCCGCGTCGGCGAGCGGGGGTATGTCGATTCGGACGGGCTGCGGCAGCTGGTCGACGCCGGGATGGACGTCGGCTCCCACGGGTGGGAGCGGCGGGACTGGCGGCGGCTGGACGACCGGCAGGCGCGGCGCGAGCTGGAGGCGGCGCCCCAGCTGCTGACGGAGCTGAGCGGGCGGGCGGTCTGCCGGTATTCGCTGCCTTCGGGACGGTTGGACCGGCGGGTGCTGGGGCGGCTGCGGGCGGCGGGGGCCACGCGGGTCTATTCGAGTTCGCGGTCGTTGGGGAGCGGGTCCGGCGGGTGGTTGCAGCCTCGGGTCCAGGTGCATCGGGAGATGGACTCGGCGTGGGTGGACGGGGTGCTGGGGGCCGGCGGGTTCCGGCGGGGGCTGGGCGGATGGTGGTGGGGCTGAGGCGCGCGGGGCCGGTTTGAGGCCTCGGGTCGCTTGCGCAGGCCCTGAAGGCCACCTTGAGGGCATCCTGGTCCCTGAAGGTGGCCTTCAGGGCATCTCGGGTGGGGCGTCTCGGGTGGGGCGTTTCGGGTGGGGTGTTTCGGTGGTGGGGAAGGTGTTCCGGTGGTGGGGAAGTCTGCCGTGCCGAGTTGAAACGGGCCGGGGGCCGGGGCATTCTGTTGCTACGCCGCGAATCTGTAAGGAAGTTTTCCTGACCGGAGGAGTGTGCGTATGAGGAAGCTGATCCTGTTCGTGACCGTGGTGCTGGCCGCCGCCGTGATGCCGTCGGCGGTCGCTTCGGCGGCGGTGCCGGTGGGGCATGGGGTGGCCGCCGCGCCCACCGCGGCCGAGTTGCTCGCGAAGACAACAGGGTGCCAGCAGGTGTCCAACGGCAAGTACAAGACCGACGAGGACGCCTCGTCCGACACCGTCGCCGTTTGTGACGCCAACGGGGCCGTGTTCTGGAAAGCCGACATGGACATCGACTGCGACGGCCAGCGGACGACGCAGTGCAACGAGGACACCGACTGCTGCTTCCAGTCCGACACGGCGTTCCACCAGTCCGACGACCAGCCGCTCGACGCCGCCAAGCTGCCCTACATCGTTGTGCCCAGTGCGTCCGGCAAGTGGAACTACGAGTCTTCGCAGTTGAAGGGCGGCGGGGCCTGCGCGGTCATCTACGGCGACAAGGTCGAGTACGCGGTCATCGGCGACACCGGGCCGACCGGGATCATCGGCGAGGCCTCCTACGCGACGGCCAACGACCTCGGCATCAACCCCGACCCGTCCAACGGCGGGACCGACTCCGGCGTCACCTACATCTGCTTCAAGAACTCCGAGGTTTCGCCGATCGAAAACCACGGGAACGCCACGAGCACGGGGCAGGACCTCGCCACGACGTTCGTGAACAACAACTGACGCCACCATCTTCATGAACAACAACTGACACCGAGCTCGGCGAAGCGCCGGGGGAAGCTTTCGCGGCTTCCCTCGGCGCTTCGTCGCTTCTTGGCCGGAAATGGCCCAACGGCAACGAAAACTGCCGCTCACCAGGCAAAAAAAGCGAAATCGATACCTGGATTCTGTAACGATTTCGGGTGTGGCCTGAACAGGTAACGAACCGTCCCCGCCCGGCGACCAATCGGTCAGCTGACGCGGGCGGAGGTTCAAGCGTGAAGATCAGTGTCTTCGGGCTGGGTTACGTGGGATGTGTGTCCGCGGCCTGTCTGGCGGGACGTGGGCACGAGGTCATCGGTGTCGACGTGAACCCGGTGAAGGTCGACTTGGTGACGTCCGGCCACGCGCCGGTGGTCGAGGAGCGGATCGGTGAGCTGACGGCGGCGGTCGTGGCGTCCGGGGCGCTGCGCGCGACCACCGACGTGGCCAAGGCCCTGGCGGAGAGCGACGTGTCGCTCGTGTGCGTGGGCACGCCGTCGGCGGCCAACGGCAGCCTGTCCACCGAGTACCTGGAACGGGTCGCCGACCAGATCGGCGAAGCGTTGGCGCGCAAGGGGACCCGGCACACGGTCGTGTTCCGCAGCACCATGCTGCCGGGCACCTGCCTCGACCTGCTGGTGCCGATCCTGGAGAAGTCCAGCGGCGGCACGGCTGGCGTCGACTTCGGCGTCGCGGTGAACCCCGAGTTCCTGCGTGAGGGCAGCAGCGTCCGCGACTTCTTCGACCCGCCCAAGACCGTGATCGGCGAGATCGACCCGGCCAGCGGCGACGTGGTGGCCCAGCTCTACGAGGGACTGCCCGGCGACGTCTTCCGCGTGCCGATCCCGGTCGCGGAGATGACGAAGTACGCCGACAACGCCTTCCACGGCCTCAAGATCGGCTTCGCGAACGAACTCGGCTCCATCTGCCGGGCGCTCGGCCTCGACTCGCACAAGGTGATGGACGTCTTCCTCGCCGACCGCAAGCTCAACGTGAGCCCCGCGTACCTGCGGCCCGGCTTCGCGTTCGGCGGCTCGTGCCTGCCGAAGGACCTGCGCGGGCTCGTGTACGCGGCGCACCGCGCGGACGTTTCCGTGCCGATCCTCGCGCACGTGCTGCCGTCCAACGACGATCACCTGCAGCGCGCGTTCGACCTGGTCGCGCGCACCGGCAAGCGCAAGGTCGGGCTGTTCGGGCTGTCGTTCAAGCCCGGCACCGACGACCTGCGCGAGAGCCCGCTCGTCGAGCTGGCCGAGCGGCTGCTGGGCAAGGGCTACGACCTCAAGATCTACGACGCCAACGTCAGCCTCTCGCGGCTGATGGGCGCGAACCGCGAGTACATCGAGGGCCGGCTGCCGCATCTCGGCCAGCTGCTCGCCGGCTCCGTCGAAGAGGTGCTGGAGCACGCCGACGTCTGCCTGATCGGCACGGCCGACCCCGCGGTGCTGGCCGCGCTCCCGCACGGCGGCGGGCAGACGCTCGTCGACCTGGTCCGCATCCCCGACGCCGAGGCGCGCCGGGCCGAAGAGGGATACGTCGGACTTGCCTGGTGACAAGAGAAGAGCGCTGATCCTGGTCGAGAACCTCTCGGTCCCCTTCGACCGCCGCGTGTGGCAGGAGTGCACGACGCTGCGCGACGCCGGCTGGGAGGTGCACGTGATCTGCCCGCAGGGCACCAAACGTGACACCGAGTCCGAGGCCGTGATCGACGAGGTCCACATCCACCGTTACCCGCTCACGGCGGCCACCGGCGGCCCGGCCGGGTACCTGCAGGAGTACGGCACCGCGCTGTGGCACACGTTCCGGCTCGCGCGCCGGATCGGCCCGGTCGACGTCGTGCACGCCTGCAACCCGCCGGACCTGCTGTTCCTCGTCGCCCGGATGCTCAAGCGCCAGGGCGCGAAGTTCGTCTTCGACCAGCACGACCTCGTGCCGGAGCTGTACCTCTCGCGGTTCGACCGCGGCCAGGACCGGCTCTACCGCGGTGTCTGCGCGCTGGAGCGCTCGACCTACCGGGCGGCCGACGTCGTGATCTCCACCAACGAGAGCTACCGCCAGGTCGCGCTCATCCGTGGCGGCAAACGGCCCGAGGACGTGTTCGTGGTCCGCAGCGCGCCCGTGGTCGAGCGGTTCCACGAGGTGCCGGTGGAGCCGGAACTCAAGCGCGGCAAGCCCCATCTGCTCTGCTACCTCGGCGTGATGGGTCCGCAGGACGGCGTCGACTACGCGTTGCGCGCCCTGGCTTCACTGCGGGACGAGGTGGGCCGGGATGACTGGCACGCCGTGTTCCTCGGCGCCGGCGACACGTTCGACGAGATGGTGGCGCTGTCGAAGCGGCTGGGCCTGGACGATCAGGTCGAGTTCACCGGCCGCGTCTCCGACGCCGACCTGCTGCGCTACCTGTCCGCGGCCGACGTGTGCCTTTCGCCCGACCCGCTCAACCCGCTCAACGACGTGTCGACCATGAACAAGATCATGGAGTACATGGCGATGAGCAAGCCCATCGTCTCGTTCGAGCTGCGTGAGGCCCGCGTTTCGGCGGGCGACGCCGCGCTCTACGCGCCGCCGAACGACGTCGCCGAGTTCGCCCGTCTGGTCGGCGTGCTGCTCGACTCCCCGGAGGAGCGGGCCCGCATGGGCAAGCTCGGCCAGGAGCGGGTCAGCGGGCCGTTGGCCTGGGGGAATTCGCAGAAGGCGCTGCTGGCCGCGTATGAGCGGGCCGTCCGGTCTTGATCGCGGTTTGAACAAGGTTGCGACGACCGGTGTAACCAACACCTGCAGCCCGACGACGGGGTTACTGACCGGCACGCCACTGGTGAGATCGGATGCGGGAGGAGACCCCGGTTTGAGTGACGACACGGTTCGGCTTTCCACGGTGGGGGTGCTCCTCCGGCGGCGGTGGCGGGCATTGCTGCTCTTGGTGGTGGTCGGCGCGGGCGTCGGCGCCGCCGCTTCGGTGGTGTTCTCGCCGGGGTACGAGACGTCGGCGAGCGTGCTGCTGCAAGGCCCGCGTCAGGCCGACGAATTGCTGACGCAGGCGCAGGTCGCGACCAGCTCTGTGGTGCTGGACCGGGCGTCGGCCACCCTCGGCCTGCGGGTCAGCGGCACGGACCTGCAGAAGTCGGTGACCGCTTCGGTGGCCCAGGGCAACGTCGTGACGATCACGACCAAGGGCGACAGCCCGCTGGCCGCGCAGCAGCTCGCGGACGAGGTGGCGAAGGAGTTCGTCAAGTACTCCACCCAGCTGCTCAGCAATTCGGCGGACACCGCGGCCCAGCTCGCGCAGGAGCAGCGCGAAGCCCTGCGCCAGCAGGTGACCCAGACCAACCAGCGGATCCTCGACCTGTCCCGCTCGGTGCAGGACGGCCAGACCGTCGAGGCCGTGCAGGTCCAGACCGAGCTGCAGGGCCTGCGCACCTCGCTCGAGCAGGCGATGAACAACCTCAACGCGGCCGACGCGGCCACCGGCACGGGCAACATGGTCGTGATGGGCCCGGCCGAACGGCCGACGTCACCCGCCGCGCCCACGATGCCGCAGCTGGTCGCCGGCGGCGCCGTCCTCTTCTTCCTCGTCGGCCTCCTCGGTCACCTCTTCGGCTCGCGCAACGATCGACGGCTGCGCGGCGAGGAGGAGATCGGCTCGGCGCTCGGCGCGCCCGTACTGGCCGCTGTCGACGTGCCCGAGTCCGCCCAGCGCGTCAAGGCCGCCGGTCTGCGGGGACGGCTGCGCCGGCTCATCGGCAGCGACCGGCCGTGGAACCTGCCCCCGGTGCCGGCCTCGGCCGACCGGGCCAGCCGCGACCTGCGTTACCGGCGGGTGCTCGCCCGGCTGACCGCCGAAAAGGGCGTCCGGCGGCTGCTCGTGCTGGTCGCCGAGGGCGACACCGCGGCGAAGCAGGCCGTTGCCCAGTTCACCGCGCTGGCGGATTCCGAGCGGCCGCGCGTGGAGCTGACCGTCGCCGAAGTGACGGCGGCGCAACCGGTTGTGCCGGACGGCGCCACTGGCGTGCTTGTAGTGCTCTCCCTCGGCTCGCGCAGCGCGTGGGAGCTGGTCGCCATCGCGGAAGCCTGCGCCGACGCCGGGCACGAGGTGCTGGGCGCCGTGCTCACCCGCGCGGTCCGGGTCAAGGGCAAGCCGCGCAAGGAACCCGCCGACGCGGGTCCACCCCAGGTCCCGGCGGGCCGTGACGTGATGGTTGGTTCGGCGTGACGAGTCCGCAGAGTTCCTCCCCGCCGTTGGTCGACCTGCACCGCTTGGCCGTGGCCCTGCGCCGTCGACGCCGGTTGTGGCTCGGCTTCGCGCTGGCCGGACTGGTCCTCGGCGGGGCCGCGGCGATCGCCCTGCCCGCGGCGCCGACCGCCGTCACCAAGATCATCGTGGTCCACCCCGACGACTCGCCGACCGACAGCGGCACGCTGATGCGCACCGACGTCGCGGTGCTGGAGACGGCGAAGATCGCGTCCGCGGCGTTGAAGAAGGCCGGCAGCACCGAAGCGCCGGCGGACTTCCTCAAGGACTACACCGGCCTCGGGCTGACCAACAACGTCATGCAGGTTTCGGTCAAGGCCAAGACGAAGGCCGACGCCCTCGCCAAGGCGCAGGCACTCGCCGACGTTTTCGTCGCCGACCACGTGCAGCGCAACCAGGCCGCCGCGACCGCGCAGTCCAAGGCCCTGCTCGACCAGCGCTCGCAGGCCCAGCAGCAGCTGGCGGACATCGACGCGCAGGCCGCGACGGAGAACGCCAAGGGCAGCAAGTCGAACGCGGGCACGCTCGCCCAGCTCTACACCCAGCGCGCCGACCTCGTGTCGAAGATCGCGGACCTGCAGAACCAGGCGCAACAGGCGGGCATCGGCACGCCGCAGGTCGCCGCGGGCACGCAGATCGTGGACGCGCCGGCCGTGCTGCCGGCGTCGCTGCTGAAGACGGGCGCCACGAACGGCGCCATCGGCCTCGCGCTGGGGCTGGCGCTCGGCCTCGCGTTCGCCGCGGTCACGGCGCTGGTGCGCGACCGGCCGGTGCTGCGCCGTGAGATCGCCGAGCACCTCGGCGCCTCGGTGATCGCGCAGCTGCCGTCGAAACTGCCCGGCCCGGCCCGGTTCTGGTCCCGCGGCCCGGGGGTGTCGGAGCGCAAGCGGGTGGCCGTCACGCTCGCCCGCGCCACGCGGTCGGAACGGGGGCCGCTCGCGCTGCTGGAGCTGGGCGCGCCCGGCGTCGCCGCGGAGCTGGCGCTGAACCTGGCGAAGGAGCTGGCCGAAGACGGCCCGGTGGTGGTCGTCGACGACCTGCCGCGCCGCGACGTCGGCAAGCTGCCGGTCGCGGGCGACGTGCGGGTCGTCGAGGCCGGTGACCCGGCCGTGGACGCGGCATCGCGGCGCATCGGCGTCGGCACGGTCGCGCCGGGCACCGCGTGGACGGACCTCGAATACCTGGGCACGGAGGCGGTGCTCGTCGTCCGCGCCGGGCATGCGAACACGCTGTGGCTGCACACGGTCGCGCGCCAGCTCGCCGACTGCCGGATCCCGATCGCCGGCGTGGTGCTCGTCGACCCGGACCCGAAGGACCACACAGACGGCACGCTCTGGGACGGCCTGCACACGGCGTTGCGGGGCCGGGCGTCGGCCGTCGTGGCCAAGCAGGCCGAACAGGTCACAGGGGAACCGGCCGTGCACGCCACGGCCGAGCGGGTCGCGGTCGAGGGGACCTCAGCGGACCGGATTTCGGGCGGGACCGGGCCGCGCAAGTTCGTCGAGCAGCGGCCGGAGCGGCCGATCGACTGGCCGATGGAGCCGGCGGGCGAGCGCGCGGCCGTGGCCCCGCGTGAGACCGACTCGTTCGACGCGCCGACCCGCCGGTTCCGGCCGGTCGTCCCGCAGCACTCGACCACCGCCGTCAACGGCAACGGCCACCAAACCTGACTTGTGAGTGTTTATGACGGTTCTAACCGTCATAAACACTCACAAGTCCTGATCTGCAGAGAGGCGAACGCCGATGTGCGGCATCGCAGGTGCTTACCACTGGCCGGACGGCGGCCCGCTGACCGACCGGCTCACCAAGTGCCTCACGCACCGCGGGCCGGACGGCTCGGGTCACTACGACCACCGTGCCGGGGCCGGTGAAGTCCACTTAGGACACCGCAGGCTGTCGATCATCGACCTGTCCGAGACGGGCGCGCAGCCGATGGTGGCCGAAGGCCTCGCGCTGACCTACAACGGCGAGCTGTACAACGCGCCCGAGCTGCGCGTCGAGCTGGAAGCGAAAGGCGTGAAGTTCCGGGGCACGTCCGATACCGAGGTGCTGCTGCGCGCTTGGCGCGAGTGGGGCACGGACTGCCTGCCGCGGCTGCGCGGCATGTTCGCGTTCGGCGTCTTCGACGAGCGCACCGGCGAGCTCGTGCTGGTGCGCGACCAGCTGGGCATCAAGCCGCTGTTCTTCGTACGGCGCGGCGGGGGCGTCGTCTTCTCTTCGGAGCTGAAGGCGCTGGCGGGCGAGCTGGGCGGCACGCTCCAGGTGGACGAGGCCGCGCTCATCGCGTCGCTGCTCTACTACTGGGTGCCGGACAGCCGGTGCGCCTACCGCGAGGCGGAAAAACTACAGCCCGGCACGTGGGCGCGGTTCCGGCCGGACGGCACGTGCGAGCGCGGCGCGTACTGGTCGCTGCGCCAGGTGGCCGAGGAGGGCGCGGCCTACACCGGCGACGTCGACCTGCACGCCGTGATCACCGACTCCACCAGCAAGCACCTGCTCTCCGACGTGCCGGTGGCTACCTTCCTCTCGGGTGGCCTCGACTCCAGCTACCTGACCGCGCTGGCCGCACGGCAGACACCCGGGATTTCCGCCTACACCATCGGTTTCCGCGCCGAAGACGCCAAGTTCGAGGCGATGCCGGACGACCTGAAGTACGCCCGGATCGCGGCCGCCAAGTTCGGCGTGGACCTGCACGAGATCGAGATCGCGCCGCAGGTGCTCGACCTGCTGCCGCGGATGACCTACCACCTCGACGAGCCGATCGGCGATCCCGCGGCGATCAACTCGTTCCTGATCTGCTCGGCCGCGCGCGAGGCCGGCGTCAAGGTGCTGCTCTCCGGCATGGGCGCCGACGAGCTGTTCGCCGGGTACCGCAAGCACTTCGCGAACCAGCTGGCCCTGCGTTACCAGCGGGTGCCGGGCCTGGTGCGCCGGCCGATCGGGTCGGTGGTGGACCGGCTGCCGGTCGCCTCGGCCACGCGCGGCTACCGCAGTGTGCGGTTCGCCAAGCGCTTCCTGTCGTTCGCGGACCTGCCGGAGGAGACGGCGTTCCGGCGCAGCTACACCATGTACGACCGCGGCGAGCTGCTCGACCTGGTGAACCCGGACCTGGCCGCGGAGGTGGACGACGTGCTCACCGAGCACTCCGACACCTACAACGACAACGCGCTGACCGACTACGTCAACCGCATGTGCCTCGCCGACTCCCGGATGTTCCTGCCCGGCCTGAACCTCGCCTACACCGACCGCTCGACGATGGCCGCGTCCACCGAGGTGCGCACGCCGTTTGTCGACGTCGAGGTCGTCAAGGCCGCGTTCCGGGTGCCGGGTAACAAGAAGATCGTCGGACGCCAGGGCAAGGCGGCGCTCAAGGAAGCCGCGCTGGCGATCCTGCCGAAGGAGATCGTCTACCGGCCGAAGGGCCTGTTCAGCGCCCCGCTGCGGGCCTGGATGAGCCGTGACCTCGCGCCGCTGGTGCGGGAGGTCGTGAACGAGGGCGTGCTCGTCGAATCCGGGTTCCTGCGGCGTGATGCGCTGCAGAAGCTCGTGGCCGAGGACGCCGCCGGGCAGCAGGACCGCGCCAAGCACCTCTGGCACATCTTGACCCTCGAGTACTGGTACCGCGGCGCCAAGTCCGCCGCGGCGTCGAGCAGCTAGGAGCGTTGTGAAGCAGGTAGTGCAGAACTACAAGAGCGGGGAGCTGGCGCTTCTCGACGTCCCGGTGCCCGCGTGCAAGCCGGGCGGCGTGCTCGTGCGCACGACGTACTCGCTGATCTCGACCGGCACCGAGATGATGAAGGTGTCCGAGGCGAGCATGTCCATGCTCGGCAAGGCGCGCTCGCGGCCGGACCAGGTGGCGAAGGTGATGCAGAGCGTCGCGGCCAACGGGCTGCCGGCGACCTACCGCAAGGTGACCAACAAGCTCGACTCGTACACGCCGCTCGGCTACTCGCTGTGCGGTGTGGTCGAGGAGGTCGGCGCGGGGATCGACGACGTCTCCGTTGGCGATCTCGTCGCGTGCGCCGGCAACGAGCACGCGCTGCACGCCGAGCTGAACTGGGTGCCGAAGAACCTCTACGCGAAGGTGCCCGCCGGGCTTTCCGCGCGGCACGCGGCGTTCGGCACCGTCGGCTCGATCGCGATGCAGGGCGTCCGCCGCGGTGAGCCGCAGCTCGGCGACCTCGCGCTGGTGATCGGGCTCGGCCTGATCGGGCAGCTCGTGGTGCAGCTGCTGGTGGCGTCCGGCGCGCGGGTGGTCGGCGTCGACCCCGACCCGGCCCGGTGCGAGCTGGCCGCGGGGCTCGGCGCATTGGCCTGCGGCCACCCGGGTTCCGGGCTGATCGGCAACGCGGTGGCCGAGCTGTCCGGCGGCCACGGCGCCGACCAGGTCTACCTCGCCGCGGGCGGCAGCACGAACGACCCGGTGGAGCTGGCCGCGAAGCTCGCGCGCGACCGCGGGCGCGTGGTCGACATCGGCAAGATCTCGCTGAACCTGCCGTGGAACGCGTACTACGAGAAGGAGCTGGACGTCCGGTTCTCGCGCTCGTACGGGCCCGGCCGCTACGACCCGTCGTACGAGCTGGAGGGCCGCGATTACCCGATCGGCTACGTGCGCTGGACCGAGCGGCGCAACATCGAGTGCTTCCTCGACCTGGCGGCGCGCGGCAAGCTGGACGTCGAGCCGCTGGTCACGCACGTCGCGGACTTCTCCTCGGCGGTGGAGACCTACAAATCGCTCAACGACGGCGAGTTGAAGGCCGTCGCGGTGCTGTTCCGCTACCCGGACGCTGTGCTCACCCCCTCCTCGCCGGATGCCCTGAAGGCCACCTTCAGGGACCCGGATGCCCTGAAGGTGGCCTTCAGGGACGCAGATGCCCTCAAGGTGGCCTTCAGGGCACGTCCGGAACCGCGCAGCGGCGGGCTGCGGATCGGGTTTGTGGGTGCGGGGAACTACGCGTCGTCGATGCTGCTGCCGCATCTGGTCGAGCAGGACCGCGTCAGCCTGGCCGAGGTCGTCACCACCTCGGCGCTCTCGGGCGCGAACGCCAAGCGCAAGTTCGGCTTCGCCCGCGCGTCGACCGACCTCGACCAGCTGCTCGCGAACGACACCGTCGACACGCTGTTCATCGTGACCCGGCACAGCTCGCACGCCGAGCTGACCCGGCGCGCGCTGCTCGCGGGCAAGGCCGTGTTCGTGGAGAAGCCGCTGGCACTGTCCGAAAAGGAGCTTCGCGGCATCGTCGAGGCGATCGGGGAGTCGGGCAACAACCGGCTGCAGGTCGGCTTCAACCGCCGGTTCGCGCCGCTGCTGAACGAGGCGCGGGTCCAGTTCGGCCCGCGCGTCGGCCCGGCGTCGGTGCGCTACCTGGTGAACGCGGGCCGGCTCGACTCCGGCAGCTGGTACAACCAGGCCGGCTCCGAGGGCACCCGCTTCGCCGGCGAGGGCGGGCACTTCATCGACACCGTCAGCTGGTTCCTCGGCAGCGACCCGGTTTCGGTGTACGCCACCGCCACGCCGGGCAACAACGACCTGCAGGTGCTCCTGCGGTACGCCGACGGCTCGACCGCCGCGATCAGCTACGTCACCAGCGGCTCCACCGCGTTCCAGAAGGAGACGCTGGACGTGCTGGCCGACGGCCGGGTGCTGAAGTTCGACGACTTCGCCCGGGCGTCCGTCTACGGCAAGAAACGCTGGTCCAGCTCCCGCATCCCGAAGGGCCGCGACAAGGGGCAGCGCGCCGAGGTCGAGGCCTTCGTGACCGCGCTGACCACCGGCGTCGCGATGCCGATCAGCGTCAGCTCGCTGGTGGCGACCACGCTGGCGACGCTCGCCGTGAGCCGCAGCCTCGAAACCGGCGCGCCGGTGCGGCTGGAGCCGTCGGCGGTGCTCGGGTGATGGACCCCGCCTGGTACCTGCGAAGACTTTCGGCGATGGGGCCGGCCGAGATCGCCGGCCGGGCCACCGACGCGCTGCGCAAGCAGCAGTGGCGGGGCGTCTCGCGGCAGAAGGCCACCTGGCTGCCGCACCGCGCGTTCGCCCCGCTCAGCCCGCTGGCCGAAGTTTCGGACGACGCCCGCCGCGAGCTGCTGGCCACGGCCGAGCGGCTGATGGACGGGCACGCCGAGTACTTCGGCGTCGAACGCGGTGACCTCGTCGCGCCCGACTGGGCCTTCGACCCGAAGACCGGCCGTCACGCGCCGGGCGACGCCTACTCGTTCGACATCGCCTACCGCAGCGAAGACACGGTCGGTGACATCAAGCAGATCTGGGAGCCCTCGCGCCACCAGCACCTCACCGTGCTGGCCGCCGCGTACGCGCTGACCGGCGACGACCGGTACGCCCACCGCGTGGCCGACCACCTGAAGTCCTGGTGGGTGGCGAACCCGCCGATGCGCGGCGTGCACTGGCTGAGCGGGATCGAGCTGGGCATCCGGCTGCTGTCCTGGGTGTGGGTGCGGCGGCTGCTCGACGGCTGGGCCGGCGCGCCCGGCCTGTTCGAGGACAATCCCGAGGCGCTGCACCAGGTCTGGCACCACCAGCGCTGGCTCGCCGCCTTCCCGAGCCGCGGCTCGTCGGCCAACAACCACGTGATCGCCGAGGACGCCGGGCAGCTCGCGGCCGCCTGCGCGTTCGACTGGTTCCCGGAATCGGCCGGCTGGCGTGACACGGCGGTGCGATCGCTGGACACGCAGCTGCAGGCCAACACGTTCGCCTCCGGGCTCAACCGCGAGCTGGCCACCGAGTACCACGGGCTGGTGCTGGAGCTGGGGCTCGCGGCCGCGCTGGAGGCGGGCGACGCCGTGCCCCAGTCGACCTGGCTGGTGCTGCGCCGGATGTGCGACGCCCTGGCGTCCATTGTGGACGTCAAACTGCGGCCGCCGAGGCAGGGCGACGCCGACGACGGTTACGGGCTGGTCGTCGACGGCGCCGGCGTGAGCCGCTGGGCCTCGCTGCTCGCGACGGGCGACGCGCTGTTCGGCCGCCGCGACTGGTGGCCCGAGGTGCCGGGCGGCGACGTGCGGACCGCGTTGTTCTCGGCGCTGGCCAAGGTGCCCGAGCTGGAGGGGATGCGGCCGCCGCGCCGGCCCGACGACCTGTTCGACGCGGGCATGACGATCCTGCGCACCCCTGCGAACCAGCCGGCCGCGCCGGAGATCTGGTGCCGCTGCGACGGCGGGCCGCACGGCTTCCTGGCCATCGCCGCCCACGCGCACGCCGACGCGTTGTCGCTGGAGGTCCGCCACGACGGCGTCGACATCCTCGCCGACCCCGGCACGTACTGCTACCACGGCGAGCCGGAGTGGCGCTCGTACTTCCGTTCCACGTTGGGCCACAACAGTTTGGAGCTCGGCGGGACGGACCAGTCGACGTCCGGCGGGCCGTTCCTCTGGACCCGGCACGCGAGCACGCGGACGCTGGCCGTCGGGCCGGTGCGCTGGCGCGCGGAGCACGACGGGTACGCACCGGCGGTGCATCGCCGATGCGTCGAACTGACCGGCCGCACGCTGACCGTGGTCGACGAGGTCGAGGCCGTGACGTCGGTGCCCGCGCGGCTCGCGTTCCACTTCGGCCCGCTCGTCGAGGTGACCTTGGACAGCAGCACGGCGAAGCTGGCCTGGCCGGGGCACACGGCGACGCTGGAACTGCCTGCCGGGCTCGCCTGGACCGCGCATCGCGGCGAAACGAACCCGCCGCTCGGCTGGTACTCGTCCGGCTTCGGCCGACGTGAACCGGCGACCACCTTGGTGGGCAGTGGTTTCGCCGGTGCCGCCGACGAACCGCTGACCACCGTGCTCCGCTTCCCCTGACCGTCTCGCCGAGAGGAACGATGTGCGACTGACCAGCAGGCTGGCTCTGCTCCTGGGTGCGCTGTGCCCGCTGGTCCTGGCCGGGTGCTCCAGCGCACCCGAGGAAGACCCGGCGTCGAGCCAGGTCGCCGCGACTTCGGCCGCGCCGTCCGGGCCCGTCGCCGCGCTGTGCGACAAGATGCCGCCCGGTCCCGTCACCGCCCCGGCGGGCGCGGTGACCGTGGACCCGGCGGTGCCCGACGACCTCGCGACGAAGACGAAGGACTCCCCGCCCGGCACCACGTTCTGGCTCAAACCCGGCGCCCACCACCTCGGCGACGACCGGTTCGACCAGGTGCAGCCGAAGGACGGCGACGTCTACGTCGGCGCGCCCGGCGCGGTGCTCGACGGGCGCCGGCTCAACCAGTACGCGTTCACCGGGCACGCGAAGAACGTCAAGATCCAGTCGCTGACCGTGCAGGGCTTCGTCGCGCCGCGCGACGAGGGCGTGGTCAACCACGACTCCGGCGACGGCTGGCTGATCCAGCACACCACCGTCCAGGACAACGACGGCGCCGGGCTGATGGCCGGCGCGAAGCAGCAGGTGCTGGACAACTGCCTGCGGCGCAACGGCCAGTACGGCATGAACGCGTTCTCCGGCGACGGCGACATCACCGGGCTGGTGGTGCGCGGCAACGAGATCACCGGCAACAACACCGGTGACTGGGAGGCCAAGGTCGACGGCTGCGGCTGCACCGGCGGGATCAAGTTCTGGTCCGTGAACGGCGCGGACGTCGTCGGCAACTGGGTGCACGACAACCGTGGCACCGGGCTGTGGGCCGACACGAACGACAACGACTTCCTGATCGAGGGCAACCTGATCGAGGGCAACGACAGCTCCGCGATCACGTACGAGACCAGCTACAACGCCGTGATCCGGAACAACACGCTGCGCCGCAACAACCTCGTCGACGGCCGCAAGTACACCGACCGCGGCGACACCTTCCCGGTGTCGACGATCTACGTCTCCGAGTCCGGCGGCGAGCCGCGGGTGCAGGCGCGGACGTCGAAGCTGGAGATCTACGGCAACGTGTTCGAGAACAACTGGAACGGCATCACCCTGTGGGAGAACGCGGACCGCTTCTGCAACAGCCCGGCCAACACCTCCAGCGGCGTCTGCACGAAGCTCGTGCCGGACGTGACCAAGTGCGCCGCGCCGGCGATCGCGCAGAAGCCGCTGTACGACGACTGCCGCTGGAAGACCCAGCGCGTCGACGTGCACAACAACCGCTTCGTGCTCGACCCGGACGCGATCGGCTGCCAGGAGACCTGTGCGCGGATGGGGCTGCTGTCGAACTTCGGCACCTACCCGGACTGGTCGCCGTACCAGGGCGACGTGGTGCAGGACGCGATCACCCACAGCCAGGGCAACACCTGGCACGACAACGCCTACGCCGGGCCGTGGACGTTCATCGCGGGCGACCAGAGCCACATCCTCGGCATCGGCGAATGGGAGGGCGCGCCGTACAACCAGGACGCCCGCACCACCTACCAGCGCGGCGGGGGTGGCTGATTTGGCGAGGTCAGGACTCGTGAGTGTTGAGGACGGTTCTAACCGTCATAAACACTCACGAGCTTTTCAGCAGCCGACGCCCGCAGAGGGTGAGCCGACGCCGAAGCTCGTCGGCGCGTCGTGGGCGCTGCTGATCCTCAACACGCTGGGCTCCACCGGCGCGCAGACCGTGATCCCGCTGCCCCGGTCGGTCATCCAGATCGTCACCATGGGCGCGCTGATGTCGGCGTTCGCGCTGGCGCTGGTGCTCAACCCGCGGATCAAGGTCCGGCCCAGCGCCTACCTGATGCTGCTCAGCCTGCTGCTCATCACGAGCATCGTGGCCAGCCTGGACCTGCAGAGCGGCCTCGGGGCGCTGTTCCGGTGCTTCCGGTTCGGTGTTTTCGTGGTGACGCTGTGGCTGCTCACGCCGTGGTGGAACGGGTCGTTCACCTTTGTGCGCCACCACATCCGGATGTTCGGCGCGGTGCTCGTCTCGGTCGCCATCGGGCTGGTCGTGTCACCCGGCAAGTCGATGCCCGAGACGTACGGCGGGCGGCTCGCGGGCGCGGTGTGGCCGCTGACGCCGCCGCAGGTCGGGCAGTACGCGGCCGTCATCGCGGGCCTCGCGGCGCTGTTGTGGCTCGGCAAGCGGCTGGAGTACAAGACGGCGCTGGCGGTGATCGTCCCGTCGATGGCCCTGCTCCTGCTTTCGCACACCCGCACGGCGACGCTCGGGCTGGTCGCCGGACTGGTGGTCGCGCTGCTCTCACTGGCGCTGACCAGCGCCCGCGCGCGCAAGGTGTTCGCCGCGGTCGTGGTGATCAGCGGGTTTTCGGCGGTGGTGCTCGGCGGGCTGCTGCAGGCGTGGTTCCTGCGCGGGCAGAGCGAGGACAACTTCTCCAGCCTCACCGGCCGGGCGAAGGTGTGGGACGCGCTGCTTTCGGCCCCGCGCACGATCAACGAGTATATCTTCGGCGTGGGGCTCACCGACAAGTCCTACGACGGGCTCCCGATCGACAACAGCTGGCTCGCCGTCTACCACGAGCAGGGCTTCGTGGGGATCGCCATCGTCGCGTCGTTCCTGCTGGTGCTGGTCGCGGTGGCGGTGCTGCGGCCGCCGTCGCTGGCCCGCGCCTGCGCGATCTTCCTGATCACCTACTGCATTTCCGCGTCCTACACCGAAGCCGGGCTCGGCGACGCTTCGCCGTACCTGCTGCACCTGGCGCTGGCCGCGACGCTGCTCGCGCAAGGCGGCGGGCGGGTGCGCGAGGACGACTTCATCCCGAAAGGCCGGCCCGCATGAGGGTGCTCGTCGTCCACAACCGCTACCGCTCCGAGCAGCCGAGCGGGGAGAACAACGTCGTCGACGCCGAGGTGGCGCTCCTGCACCGCGGCGGCGTGAAGGTCGGCCGGTTCGAGCGGCAGAGCGACGACATCGTGTCGATGTCCTTGCCGCACAAGGCTTTGGTGCCGTTGCGGGTGCCGTGGAACCGGGCCGTGCGCGCCGAGCTGGCCACGCGGCTGCGGGTCGAGCGGCCGGACGTGGTGCACGTCCACAACACGTTCCCGCTGCTGTCGCCCTCGGTGCTGGCGGCGTGCGCGGACGCGCGGGTGCCGGTGGTGGCGACGCTGCACAACTACGGCCTGGTCTGTCCGCCCGGCACGCTGTACCGCGACGGCCACGTGTGCACGGACTGCGTCGGCCGCGGGCCGGTGCCCGCGGTGCGGCACGGGTGCTACCGCGGGTCCGCCGTCGCGACGCTGCCGATGGCCGTCAACCTCGTCGCGAACCGCCACCGCTGGCAGACGGGGGTCACGCGGTTCTTCTGCATCTCCGACGCCCAGCGGCGGCTGCTGGTGGACGCGGGCCTGCCGTCGGCGCGGATGACGGTGAAGCACAACTTCGTCACCGACCCCGGCGTGCGCCGGACCGGCGGCGGTGAGCACGTGCTTTTCCTCGGCCGGCTGACCGAGGAAAAGGGTGTGCCGCTGCTGATGGCGGCGTGGCACCGGCTGGGTGGTTCGCTCGGGCTGCCGCTGGTGATCGCCGGGACCGGGCCGCTGTCGGACGAGGTGGCCGCGTGGGCCGCGGGGCGGGACGACGTGTCGTACGTCGGGCTCCAGAGCGCCGCGGAGTGCCGTGACCTGGCGGCGCGGGCGGCGGTGATGGTCGCGCCGTCGGCCTGGCTGGAGGCGTTCGGGCTGGTGGTGGTGGAGGCGATGGCCGCGGGGGTGCCGACGGTCGCGCCCGCGCACGGCGCGTTCGAGGAGCTGATTTCCGACGGCGTGACGGGCCTGCTGCACACGCCCGGCTCGGCGCCGTCACTGGCGGACGCGCTGCGCGACGCCGTCGCGGACCCGGAGCGCAATCGCAAGATGGGGGAGGCCGCGCGGGAGCGGTACGAGCAGGACTTCACCCCGGAGGTCGGCCTACGCCGGCTGGTCTCCGGCTATGAGGCAGCGATCGCGGCGTACGGTTCGGCTCGATGAGGAACGCGGTCCGCACAGCGCCGACGGCGCTGCCCGCTCCGGTGCGCGCGCCTTCGCTGGTCCTCGCCGCCCTGGGGCTCGTGGTGCTGGTGGTTTTGGGCGCGGTGTTCGCGGGCCACTCGGCACCGAGCGGTTTCGACGCCGGTCTACTGCCAGGCCCGGACGGTTTGCCCGACCCGTGGTGGTACTTCGCCAACGCCATCGACTTCTGCGGCGAGCCGGTGGGTTCGGCGATCCTGATCGTGCTGTTCGTGGGCGGCTCGCTGCTCGCGGGCCGGTCGCGTACGGCTGTGCTCACGCTGGTGGGGTGCGGCGTCACGGTGGCCTTGACGTCGGTGCTGAAGCCGCTGACCGGGCGCACGATCCACGGCAGCTTCTTGTCTTATCCGAGCGGGCACACGGCGTTTGCCACGGCGTTGGCTCTTATCGGGGCCTTTGTGCTGGTGGACCGGTTGAAGCTGGGTCGCGCTTTTGCTGTGGCGGTGGTGCTGGGTGTCGCTTTGGTCTGCGGTTTGCTGATGGCGTGGGCGGAAGTGGGCCTCGGCGCGCACTACCCGACGGACACGATCGGCGGCTTCGCCACGGCGTTCGCGGTGATCCCGGCTACGGCATGGGCGGTGGACCGGGTGGCGGCGCGGCTTTAGGGCTTGTGAGTGTTGATGACGGTTAGAACCGTCATCAACACTCACAAGCTTGAGAAGCTGCTCCCCGCATCCTGCCCATACGGCGCCGCCTGCCACTGGGCCGGAGTCAGTGCCCGGCTGGTGTCATGGGCGACGAACGTCCAAGGCCCGCTGTACGTGTTGGCCGTGAAGTGGTTGTCCTGCGCGAAAGTGATGGCCTGCCCGACGACGTCGCCCTTGTACGGTGACCAGTCCGGGTAAGTGCCGTAGTTCGAGAGGATCGCCATGCGGCCGCAGAAAACGCTGCATCCGAGGTGCGCGGGGTCGAAGGTGAACTGGTTGTCGTGCACCGTGACGTGCTGCGTTTTCCAGCGGCAGTCGTCATACAGCGGTTTCTGCGCGATCGAAGGCGCCGTGCACTGGGCCTTCGTAGCGAACGGCGTGCAGTAGCCGGTGGAAGTGTTGGCCGGGCTGTTGCAGAAGCGGTCCGCGTTCTCCCACAACGTGATGCCGCCCCAGTTGTCCTCGAAGGTGTTGTCGCCGATGTCGATCTGGTGCGTGCGTGCTGTGAGGCGGGGCTCGCCGCCGGACTCGGAGAGGTAGATCGTCGCGACGGGGAAGTTGTCGCCCTTCGTGGCTTTCGCGAGGCCCGCGACGATGCCGTTGCGCCGGAACACGTTGCCGCGGACGGTGAGGTTGTGGCTGATTTCGTAGAATAGCGCCTCGGCCTCGTTGTCCTCGAAGAGGTTGTCCTGCACCAGGAAGTCGTTGTCGTTCGTGTCGGCCCAGAGGCCGGGGCCGTGGTTGCCGTGGACCCAGTTGCCGCGCACGTCGGCGCCGTTCACCGCCCAGAACTTGACGCCGCCGCTGCACCCGCAGCCGGGCGCCTTGGCCTCCCAGTTGTCGGTGTTGTTGCCGGTGATCTCGTTGTCTTCGAGGACAAGGCCGGTGATGCCGTCGCCGGCGCGGTAGGCGTTCATGCCGTACTGGCCGTTGTCGCGCAGGCAGCTGTGCCGGACCTCCTGCCGGTCGCCGGCCATCAGCGCCGCGCCGCGGTTGTCCTCGACGGTGGCGTTCTCGATCACCCAATGGCTGCCGGAATCGTGGTTGACCACACCCTGGTCCTGGGGCGCGGCGAAGTTCCGCACGGTCAGGTTGCGGATCACCACGTCGCTTGCCGTCCCGGCGAAGGCGAACAGGTTGGCGCCGCGCCCATCGAGGACCGCGCCGGGCGCGACGAGGTAAACGTCGCCGTCCTTGGGGCGGACCTGGCCGTACTGGTCGCCGCCGAGGGTGTGCGTGCCGGGCTTGAGCCAGAACGTCGTCCCGCCCGGCGCCGCCTGCGTTTTCAGCTCCAGGTCGTTGTCGACGCCGGGGTCGGCGACCACGGCGCCCGCGGGGGCGGCCGGGTAACTGTCCGGCTGGTTCCCGCACGCGTGCCCCGTTGTTTCGGCGGCCTGAGCGGTGCTCACCCCGCCCAGTAGCAGCACAAATCCGAGCACCGAAGCCACCGCTCTACCCATCGGGCCAAGCTACGTCCGCGTGACTTCCCCGTCTCGGCACCGACGGGTGAACTTGAAATTCGCGCGACGCGGCCCGGGCGGGCTTGCCATGCTGCCCCGCGTGATCGACGACTACGCGCTCGTGCGGCGGGCGAAAATGCGCTGGAACACCCCGCTGGACGAGGCACACGCGGAGTTGCTTCTCCAGCGCCTCGACGTCCAGGGCGGGACCGTTGTGGACCTCGGCTGCGGCTGGGGTGAGCTGCTGATCCGCGCGGTCGACGGCACGGCGGCGCGGGGGATCGGCATCGACGTCGACGAGGTCGCGCTCGACCGCGGCCGAAAGGCGGCGACCGAACGGGGCGCTGCGGTCGAGTTCGTGGAGCAGGCCGCCGCCGAGTGGCGCGGCACGGCCGATCGGGCCATCTGCATCGGCGCCTTGCACACCGAAGCCGCGCGGGAGATCTTCGGCGACGAGTAGCCGTCGCCGTAGGCAGCCGACCGGTTGTCGTGGCGCGGGCTTCGAGGGCCGGCCGGGTACCGCCGATCAACGCGAGCGGGAGTACGTGTCCGTCTACCGGGGTGTGTTCGGGCTCGGCTACCTGGTGCTGGTCCGCGATCCCGCGTGAATCCTGTGTTCCGCGCTGACAGGATCCTGAAACATTCTTCCTAGGCTCCCAAGACATGAGGTACGTGCCGGCAGGCTGTTTGGCGGTCACCATGGTGTTGCTGTCCGCCGTGACGGCGCAGGCGGGCGAGCCGCCCAGAACCGTCGTCCCGACCATGGACTACCGGCCGGGCAACGCGGTCGACGCCGGGCCGACGGACCCGGCCGAGGCGGTTGACGTCGAGGTGTTCCTAATCGGTAGTGGGGGTAGTTCTTCCGGCTCGTGACCGGGTCGGTTGGTGCTGGTTCACCGGTAGGCGACGCCTGGGGGTTCCGGTCGTTCGACGACTTAGGAAAGAACGGCGCGTCTGCCGGTGAACCGGTGATCGTGGTGGTGGGATGTCGTTGCTCGAGTCCGCCGCAGGAGGTGACCTCTCGATGTGTTCCCGGGCTGTGAGCTCTTCGACAGAACGAGGTGCCTGCGGTGTGCTGGAGTCACGAACGGCTACTGAGATGACGGACCGCCGAGTCCCGCGATTAGGGCGCTGCGTGACCCTGCCTGGACCCGTGACCTGCGTGAATATTGAAGGAGGCGTGACGGTTTGACACTGTTCTGCGGCATCGACTGGGCTGAGTCCCACCATGATGTCGCGATCATCGACGACACCGGAACCGTCGTGGCGAAGGCCCGGATCGGTGACGACGCGGCCGGGTTCGCCCGGCTGCTGGACCTGCTGGTCGGGGCCGGTGACACCGCCGAGGCGCCGGTCCCTGTGGGCATTGAGACCGATCACGGTCTGCTCGTCTCCGCGCTGCGCGTCACCGGCCGCACGATCTATGCGATCAACCCGCTCTCGGCATCGCGTTACCGGGCCCGGTACCAGGTTTCCGGGGCGAAGTCCGACGCCGCGGACGCGGTGCTGCTGGCCAACATCGTGCGCACCGACGCGGCCGCGCACCGCCCGTTGCCGGTCGACACCGACCTCGCCCAGGCGGTGCGGGTGCTGGCGCGGGCCCAGCAGGACGCGGTCTGGGGCCGCCAGCAGCTGGGCAACCAGCTTCGCTCGCTGCTCAAGGAGTTCTACCCGGCCGCGCTCGACGCGTTCGCCGGGCTGCCCGAGGGCGGCCTGGCCCGACGCGACGCCCGCACCGTCCTCGCCGCGGCACCTACACCCGCGCTCGCAGCGAAGCTGACCCGAGCACGTCTGCGGACCCTGCTGGCGAAGGCCGGGCGCCGCCGCAACGTCGACCATGACGTTGATCGGCTCTATGGGATCTTCCGGTCGGAGCGGTTGCGGCAGCCACCGATGGTGGAGAACGCGATGGGCATCCAGTTCTCGGCTCTGCTGAGCCAATTCGAGGCCGCCTGCGCTGCCGCTGACAGCCTCGCGGAGGCGACCCGGACACATTTTGAGCAGCACCCGGATGCCAGGATCATCACCAGCTTCCCCGGCCTGGGGCTGCTGGCCGGCGCCCGGGTGCTCGCCGAAATCGGAGACGACCGCGCCCGCTTCACCGACCCGCGTGGGCTGAAGGCCTACGCCGGCTCGGCGCCGATCACTCGTGCCAGCGGCCGAAAAACCGTGGTCTCGCACCGGCACATCAAAAACCGGCGCTTGGCCGCGGTCGGCCCGATCTGGGCGCTGAGCTCGCTCAAAGCCAGCCCCGGCGCGCGTCGCCACTTCGACGCCCGCCGCGCCGCCGGCGACTGGAACCACCAAGCCCAACGCCACCTGTTCAACAAATTCCTCGGCCAGCTTCACCACTGCCTGCAGACAGACTGCCGCTACGACGAACATCAAGCCTTTCCACCTCCACTCACTGCCGCAGCTTGACTTCCAACAACCTGAGATGTCTTTCCGGTGACGCGACGGCACTGGCCGCGTATGCCCGGTCGGTGTCCGATCCAGCCGGCCCGGATCACGGCCGTTACCTCACCCCGGCCCAGGAACGGGCCCGCTTCGGCCCAGACCGCCGCGGTGACCGGCTGGTTGCGCGTGAACGGGCTGTCCGTCACCGACGTCAACCCGCGCACGGCCACCGCGCACGGCACCGCGGCCCAGATGGCCACGACGTTCGGCACCCAGCTGGAGAACTACCGCATCGGCACGGCGACCTACCACGCCCAGACCACCACGGTCACGGCCCCGGCCGCGGTGGCACCGGACATCCTCACGGTGAACGGCCTGGACAACCTCCCGGCGAAGGCCGGGAAGCCCGGCACCGCCAAGGATGTCGCGACGGCAGGCGCCACCAAAGCCAGCGCGCCCAAAGCTGTTGCGACCAAAGCTGTTCCAGCCAAACCCGGCACCACAGCCACCCCGCCGGCCAACCCCTGCCCCGCCTACCTCGGCCAGACCCCGGCCACCGATCTGCCCGCCGCCTATGGCCGTCCGGTGCAGTGGGCGCCCTGCGGCTACACCCCACAGGCGGTGCGGGACGCGTACGGCGTCACCGGAACCGGCCTGAACGGCAAGGGGGTGACCGTCGGCATCATCGGCGTCAGCTACGAGACGAAGGCGATGGCGGACGCGGACCGGTTCTCCGCGGAGCACGGTGAACCGCAGTTCGCGCCGGGCCAGTTCACCGCGTATGTCCCGGACAACGCGGGGACCAGCCCTTCCGGCGGTGAGTTCACTATGGACATCGAGGCCGCGCACGCGATGGCCCCGGCGGCGGACATCGCGTACGTGGTCGCCCCCGGCAATCACGACGGGCACCCCGTGCTGGACGCGATGACCCGGATCGTGGATGAGCACCTGGCCGACGTCGTGTCCGGTTCGGTCCTCCTCGGCAAGGGCCTGCCCGGCCTGACCGCCGGGTCGATCGCGCCGTACGAGCAGGCGTTCCAGCAGGCGGCGGTCGAGGGCATCACGGTGAACTTCGCGTCCGGTGATTCCGGCAGCGAGTCCTACGACGGTGCCCTGCACGTCGCCTATCCCGCCGCGAGCCCGTGGGTGACGGCGGTCGGCGGCACGACGCTGGCCACCGGTCCGGGCAACCAGTACGCGTGGGAGACCGGCTGGGCCACCGACGCCGCGACGCTGTCCGACGACGGCACCCAGTGGACCCCGGCCCCGCCCGGCGACCCGAGCGGGGCCTCGGGCGGCGGGAACAGCAGCGGGTTCACACAACCCGGCTACCAGCGTGGCATCGTGCCGCCGGTCATGGCCGGCAGCACACCGGCCCGCACCGTGCCGGACGTCGCCGCGCTCGCCGACCCGAGCCTCGGCCTGCTGTACGGCCACACCGCGGTCGACATCAAGGGAAACCTGGCCTACACCACGGAAAACGGCGGCGGCACCAGCCTCTCCTCCCCGCTGTTCGCCGGCGTCGAAGCGCTGATCGTGCAGGCGCACCACGGCCCGATCGGGTTCGCCAACCCGGCTCTGTACGCGCGCTACCGGGCCGGGGACTTCCGCCCCATCCTGGACAACCCGGCGAGCACACCGGACACGAAGTCCTTCGCCACGGTGGAGCAGGCCGTGGTCGGCGGGGGCACCTGGGTCCAGCTGACCACCCCGGGGCAGTACGCCGATTCCGACCTGACTTTCGGCCCCGGCTACAACCTGGTCACCGGCCTCGGCTCACCGACCCGCGGGCTGATCGACTCGTTCCGGTTCTAAGCCCTCCGCCGAAACACCGGCTTCACCGCCCGCCCGCCCAGCCACGGCGACGGATCCCCAGCGTCGAGTGCCTTGCGGTAAACCACACAGGCCGCCGCCACGGCGTCCAAGGTCTGCTGCAGGTCCGCGTCCGTCAGTGCGGCGCTGACGACAAACGACGGACCCAGCACGCCGCCCGTCACGAGCTGGCGCAGGAACAGCGTCCGGTAGTCCTGCGAAGGGCGACCGTCGGCGTCAAGAGTGCCGAAGACCAGATTGCTGTTGCGGCCGCGCACAACCACGTGGTCCGCCAAGCCATGGCCGGCCGCGATCTCGCGGACACCGACGGCCAGGCGGGAGCCGATGGCGTGCAATCGCTTCGTGATCTCTTCGGTCTCGTAAACGTCCATCACAGCCATCGCGGCGGCCAGCGAGTGCGTCTCCGCGCCGTGTGTGGTGGAGAGCAGGAAAACCCGGTCCTGGCCGGAATTCAAGCCGCCCAGCTCCATCAGCTCGCGCTTGCCCGCCAGCGCGGACACCGCGAAGCCGTTGCCCAGCGCCTTGCCGAACGTCGACAGATCCGGCGTGACGCCGTACAGCCCCTGCGCGCCGTGTTCGGAAAACCGGAAGCCGGTGATCATCTCGTCGAACACCAGCACCGCGCCGTGCCGGTGGGCCAGGTCGCGCAGGCCCGCCAGGTAGCCCTCGGGCGGGTCGGCCTGCGTCGCCGCCTCCAGGATCAGGCAGGCGACCTGGCCCTCGTGCTCCTGCAGCATCGCCTCGGTGGCCGCGAGGTCGCCGTACGGGAAGCTCACAGTCAGGTCCGTGATCTCACCCGGGATGCCGGCCGCCATCACCGTGGTGCCGATGAACCAGTCGTCGGTGGAGAAGAACGCGTGGTCGGCGCACAGGGCCACCAGCGGCCGCCCGGTGGCGGCGCGGGCGAGGCGCACGGCGGCGGTGGTCGCGTCGGAGCCGTTCTTGGTGAACTTCACCATGTCCGCGGTCGGCACGGTCGCCAGGAACCGTTCCGCCGCTTCGGCTTCCAGAATGGACGGACGCGAGAAGTTGCTGCCCCGCCCAATTTCCCGCTGCACCGCCTCGGTCACCCGCGGGTGCGCGTGGCCGAGGCTCACCGAGCGCAGCCCCGACCCGTACTCGACGTAGGAGTTCCCGTCGACGTCCCAGACGCGCGCGCCCAGCCCGTGCGAGATGACCGGCGCGAGGTTCTCCGGGTACTGGTCCGAGCCCTTCGCGTAGGTGTGCGCGCCGCCGGGAATCACCCGGTGCAGCCGCTCGTTCGCCGCGTGGGAGGCGGGCAGTTCCATCGTCTTCACCCCAACGGTTTGAGTGCCTCGGCCAAGGAGCCCGCGGCTGAATCCCGCTCGGAAACCAGCGCGGCCGGCAGCGGCCACGGGATCGCGAGTTCAGGATCATTATAGGCGATTGCGACGTCTTCGTCCGGATTGTGCACCCGGTCGATCCGATATGAGACATCAGCGATATCGGACAGCGCCTGGAAACCGTGCGCGCAGCCCGCCGGGATGTAAACGCTCTCCTGAGTATCGCCGGAAAGCCGGAAGATCTCGCGGTTGCGGAACGTCGGCGATTCCGGCCGCAGGTCCACGACCACATCGAAGACCTCGCCGAACGAGCAGCGCACGAGCTTCGCCTCACCATCGCCCGAGCGCAGGTGCATGCCGCGCAGCACCCCGCGGTACGAGCGGGAAACGCTGTCCTGCACAAACGTTTCCGGTTCGATTCCCACCGACCGGGCCACGTCCGCGTCGAAAGTGCGCGAAAAGAAGCCGCGGTCGTCGCGGTGCGGCGTCGGCTGGAACAGGTACGCGCCCGCGATGGTCGGCACGGGAATGGCTTTCATCGGACCTCCGAAACAGGGAACAGCGAAGCGGACAGCGCGGCGAACTGGTGCTTCAGCCGTTGCTCGTTCTCCTCGTTGTGCTCGGCCAGCGTCTGCCGCAGCTCCGGCGCGCGCCGGTCCAGCTCCGCGAACTGCGTGACCAGCCGGTCGACGTCGATCGCGCGGGCCTCCTGGCAGAAGCCGTCCAGGCCCATCTCGGCCATCAGCACGTCGTTCTTCTTCGCGTACCCGATCGCGAGCGTCGGCTTCCCGAGCTTCAGCGCGCACAACACGTTGTGGTACCGCGTCGCGACAACCGTGCCGACGCCGGCCATCGACCGCATCAGCTCGTCCAGCGTCTCCAGTGGGGTGGCGGTGACCAGCGGCGACGGCACGGCCGCCCGGATCTCGTCGACCACCGCGGTGTCGATCTGGTCGCCGATGAACAGCCGCACCGGCCGGTCCTGGTCGACCAGGTGCCGCACGAAGCGCGTCATAGCGTCCACATAGGACCGATAGATCCGCTCGCCGTCGGCCCGGTCGTCGTTGCCGCCGTAGTACGCCATCACGCCGACGCCGACCGCGCGCGGGTCCTCGGCCACGGTGGGCACCGGCAGCGAGAACGCGAGGTCGGGGTACACGGCGTCGCCATCCACCGGCACGCCCATCGAGCGCATCGCCGTCCGCGAAAGCTCGTCGCGGTACGAGCGGTACGCCGCCAGCCGCGCCGTCTGCCGGACCAGGAACCGTGTGGCCGGCACCGTGATCCGGTCGGCGCCGACGCTCACCAGCGCCACCTTCGTGCCGAACAGCCGCCCGGCCGCGCTCAGCAGGAACAGCGCGTACGGGAAACCCCACGGCCGCAACGGAAGCGTCGCCTCGAGCACGCCCATGCCGGGCACGAAGACCACGTCCTGGCGCCGCACCCACGCGGCCGTGCGCACGACGTCGACCAGCTTCCCGAACGCCTTCATGGCGATGGACCGCGGGCCCGAGGCCGTTTGGTACTCGTCGGTGTACCAGTTCAGCCGCGTCGCCGGGATGCCGTAGCGGGCCGAAACCACGTCGGGCCCGCCGCAGAAGGCGGACACGGTGGCGTCCGGGTGCTCGGCGCGCAGATAGCCGAGCACCGCCTCCAGGGAGCCGTCGTTGCCGAGGTTGCCCGAGCCGAGCAACCCGAACACGCCGACGCGTGCGCTCACGAAACCCGCCCTTCGCGGCCGGCCACAACCTGGTCGACGGTCAGGGAAAGCTCGTCCGCGGCCACCGGCGCGCGGTCCTCCACGCGCTCACCGGCGCTGCCCGGCTTGGCCCGGCTGGTGAACCACTCGGCCAGCGCGAGGTAACAGGCCCGCCGCTCGCGCGAGGACAGCGGCGTGACGCGGATGCCGTGCACGTAGCCCCAGACGTACTCGGCCAGCAGCCGCGCGGTCGGGTTCGTGATCGGGTTGCCGCGCTTGGGGTCCAGGTTCGCGCATCGCGCGCGTTTGCTGGGGTTCGCGCGCTCGGCGCGGTCCGGGTGGTCGCGACGGAAGTACAGCAGCTCCGGGACCTGGTGGAACGGGCCGTGCAGCGCCAGCTCGGCGACGTACGTGCGGTCGGCGTGGTGGTAGCTGCCCATCGGCGTGACGCGGCGCAGCACGTCGGTGCGCACGACGCCGTAGAAGTCGTCGCCGCCGGGCTCGAACAGCAGGCTCTTGAACCGGACCGAAGGACGTGCCGCGTCCGTCTTGTGCACGTAGTCCAGCGGCACGGTGACCGCGCCCTGGCCGTCGATGATCGCCTGCCACGAGTGCGCGAGGATCACTTCGGGCCGTTCGTCGAGCGCTTCGACGCAGCGGCGCAGCAGGTCGCGGCCGTACAGGTCGTCGTGCGAGGCCCACTTGAACAGCTCGCCGCGCGCCATGTCCAGCAGGACGTTGTGGTTCGGCGTCGCCCCGACGTTGCGGGCCTGGCGCCGGTAGCGGATGCGCGAGTCCTTTTCCGCGTACTGACGGCAGATCTCCTCGGTGCCGTCGGCGGAGGCGTTGTCGGAGATGATCAGCTCGAAGTCCTCGTACGTCTGCCCGAGCAGCGCGTCGAGCGCCTCGGCCAGGAACTCCTCGCCGTTGTAAACGGGCAGGCCGATGCTCAGCCGGGGGACGGTCCTCATCGCGTTCTCATTTCCTCATGACCGACGGATGATTCGACGGATGACTCGACAGGCGAGGCGTCGCGTGGCGCCGGGGTGACTGGCGCCGCGAAGTAGTCACGCAAGGCGAAGTGCAGCTGCACCCACCACACTCCCGAGCCGGCCAGCGTGGCCGCCGCGACGCCCCACGCGGAGCCGAGCGCGCCGCCCATCGCGGCGCCGGTGAGCCCGAAGGTGACGTACATGGCCGAGGCGATCAGCTGCGAGCGAAGGCTCCTTCGCGCGACGCCGAGCGCGCGCAGCCCGGCCGCCGCGCCCGTGGTGAAGCTGGCGCCGACCACGGCGAGCGTGACCGGCAGGATCAGCTTCGACGACGTGTCCCACAGCGAGCCGAGCACGAACCGGCCGGCGCTGTCGGGCACGAGCAGCAGCAGGGCGAGGCCCCAGGTCAGCGCGGCGGCCGCCTGCGCGCCGCCCAGGATCAGGCAGAAGTGCCGAAGCCGGTGCGGCGACCGTTGCAGCACCCGCGCGCCTTCGGCCACGGTGACCAGCGAAAGCCCCATCAACAGCGCGAGGAACGGCCCGAGCAGCTGTTCCGCGCCGCGCACCGTGCCGACCGCGGCGAGCCCGGCGATCGCGCCCAGTCCGTACGCGCGCAGCTGTGACGCCCCGCTGTTGCTCACGTTCTCGACCAGGTAGCGCACGCCCAGCTCGCGGTGGTCCCGCACCCAGTGGCGCACCGCGCCCAGGTTCGGCAGCACACTCGTCTGCACCCAGCCGTACAGCGCCGCGACGCCCGCGGACGCGCCCCAGGCGAGCAGGAACCCGACCACGGTGCCGTGCCGTGCGGCCAGCACCATCGCCGGGAACAGCGCGACGCCCCAGATCGCGTCGTTCAGGAACGCCTTCTGCCCGGCGCCCGCGGCGAAGAAGCCGAACCGCCACGCGTCCTGCAGCAGCAGCGCGGGCATCACCACGCCGAGCGCGACAAACGCCCCGCCGACGGGCCCGCCCACCAGGAGTCCGAAAAGGACACTCAACGCGCCCGCGAGCAGCCCGACCGTCAGTGCCGTGCCCGCGGCCCGGCCGAGCGCTTCGCGCCACCGCCGCCTTGCGACGCCGGAGAAACGCACCATCAGCGGGTCCGTCGCCAGGCCGCGCGAGACGTTGAGGATCACGCCGTAGGTCACCCAGGCGATGCTGAACACGCCGAAGGCCGTCGCCCCCAGCGAGCGCGCGACGTACAGGCCGACGACGAAGTTGGTCAGGCTGGAGACGGCCTGGTCGCCCAGGCCCCAGCTGAGCCGTCCGGCCATCGCGCGGACGGCCCGCGACCGCAGGATCGAGGGCACCGCCCTCACTCCTTGAGCAGGCCGGCGGCCTGCAGGGCCCGCGCGGCGCCGTCCACCGCGTCGAACGGCAGGCCGGCGCGCTCGGCGATGTCGAGCAGGCTGTTGGCGCCGTCGGAGTAGCTGAGCACCCAGAGCATCGCGAGCTGGGCGTCCTTGGCGTCGCTGCGCCCGCCGAGCGAGTCGTACAGCCCGCGCTTGCCCAGCTGCGGCTCGCCGTACGGGCTGAGGTTGACGAAGCGGCGGTTGCGGTCGAGCACGGAGAACGCGGTGCGCAGCGTGTCGAGCGTGTCCTCCATTGACGCCGGCGAGACGAAGGCCGGGTTGTCCGCGGACGTGTGGTACTCCGGGTAACCCGCGTACGGCGTCCGCGTCAGGGACCCGACGCCGAGGTTGAAGCCCGGTGAGCAGAACTGCCGCTCGTCGTAGCCGTACGGGGAGAAGTCGCGGATCTCGTGCGGCTTGTCCTTGAGCACGTGGGCCATCACGCGGTCGATGTCCGCGTCGCTGCGGCGGCTGCGCTTGTAAGTGAGCGAGCCGCGGTCGCCGGCGCAGGCCAGCACCACGCCGTGCTTCACGCGGTCGACGCGCTCGGAATTGCGGGCCAGCCACGTGATCGCGCCGATCGTGCCCGGCATGAACAGGAACCGGTAGGTGTGGAACGGTTTCTCGGCCGCCAGCGCCTGCGCGAGCGAGACGGCCACCGCGATGCCCGCGAGGTTGTCGTTCGCCAGCGACGGGTGGCAGACGTGGCAGGAGACGATGACCTCGTCGTCGATCAGGCCTGTCACTGTGTGCTCGCCATACGTCAGCGAGCCGTCGGCCAGCGTCGAGTCGATCTTCACGCGGTAGTCGCCGTCCGGCAGCGCGTCGAGCACGTCCTGGGCGAGGCAGAACCCCCAGGCCGGCGAGTAGTAGCTGGTCCGGTACGGCACCCACGACGGGGTTTCGGGCAGCGTGTGCAGGTGGCCGCGCAGCTCGGCGAGGCTCATCGTCTCGTCGACCGGCACGCTGTAGCCGACCACGTGCAGGTTCGACTCGCGGAAGTCGATCACGCGGCGGCCGGCCGCGTCCGCCACGTAGGCGTCGCGGATGTTCCACTCCTGCGGCACGGTCCAGTCCAGCACCGAGGTACCGGTCGGCACCTCGTGCCGCCGGAGCGGGATGTGCTCACCGACGACGGCGAGCGTCTCGCGCACACCGTCGCCCGTGATGCTCCGGCAGAGCGGGTACATCCGCTCCACCAGAGCGTGCATCTCGGCCCCCGTCAGCATCAGGCGTGCCGCAGCGTTTCGTCGACGACGCCCGCGGACTGGCGGTCGTTCAGCCAGTTCAGCCGGGTGAACCGGCGCTCGAACTGCGCCTTGGTCAGGCCGTAGTCGCGGTAGGCGTCGATCAGCTGGAGCGCGCCGTCCTTGACCGACCACTCGCAGTCGAAGCCCGGGATCGCCTCGCGGAAGCGTGCGAAGTCCACGCGGTACGAGCGCGGGTCCGCCCCGGCCTCGCCGGTGATCCGCAGCTTCGACCCCGGCACGGCCTCGACGACCTCCTGCGCGATCTCCGCGACCGTCACGTTGTTGCGCTCGGTGCCGATGTTGAACGCGCGGTTGTGCACGACTTCGCGCGGCGCGGACAGCGCGGCGGTGAAGGCGTGCGCGATGTCCTTCGCGTGCACCAGCGGACGCCACGGCGTGCCGTCGGAGAGCACCAGCACCTCGCCGGAGAGGAAGGCGTGGGCGGTGAGGTTGTTGAGCACGATGTCGGCGCGCAGCCGCGGCGAGAAGCCGAACGCGGTGGCGTTGCGCATGTACACCGGCGTAAAGCTGTCGTTGGCGAGCTTGGAGACGTCGTCCTCCACGCGCACCTTCGACTCCGCGTACGGCGTCACCGGGCGAAGCGGGGCGTCCTCGTCCACAAGGCCACCGCCGCCCGAAGCGCCGTACACCGAGCAGGTGGACGCGTACAGATAGCGCCCGACACCGGCGTCCTTCGCCAGCTGCGCGAGCCGGACCGACGCGTGGTGGTTGATGTCGTAGGTGAGCTCCGGCGCGAGCGAGCCCAGCGGGTCGTTCGACAGCGCCGCCAGGTGGATCACGGCGTCGAACCCGGTCAGGTGCTCGGGCCGCACGTCGCGCAGGTCGACGGTGATGCCGGCCGGGTCGGCGGGCGCCGGTCCCAGCAGGCAGTCCGCGAACAGGCCCGAGTCCAGGCCGGTCACCTCGTGGCCGGCCTCGGCCAGCACCGGCGCCATCACCGTGCCCAGGTAGCCCGTGTGGCCGGTCAGCAACACCCGCATGTCCGTCAGCCCCTCAAGTCGAGAACGAGTTTGTTCAGTTCGAACGCTTCCGCGTAGCGCTCCTGGCACTCGATGCCGCGGATCCGCGCGAGGCCGAGGAAGGCCTCGCGGTCGTACCAGGGACGGCCCCGCTGGGAGGCGTAGTGCTCCTGCAGCAGCTCCACTTTCCGTTCGGCCAGCTTGGTGGTGAGCGGCACGTACGCCGGCAGCCGGCCGAGGTCGCCGTCCCACTTGACGATCTCGTAGCCCAGCGTCAGGAACCCGCGCCAGACGGTCGGGACCAGCGTGGCGAGGCCGCGGTGGTCCTGGTGCGCGTCGGCGGTCCGGGGCGCGAGGACCACGCCGGGGTCGGTGCGCCCGCGCAGCTCTTCGAGCGCGTTCTTGGCCTCGTCCCAGTGCGCCGGGAGACGGCCGTCGGGCAGCTTCAGCACGGTGACCTCGAGGTCGGCGCCCGGGCAGAACGCGGCGAGCGCGGCCCGCTCCTCGGCCTCCCGCTCGGTGCCGCCGCCGGAGAGCACCAGCGCGTCGACCCGGATGCCGGGCCGCAGCGCGCAGACCGTCAGCAGGGTCCCGCCGGCGCCGATCGCGATGTCGTCGCAGTGCGCGCCGAGCGCGACGATGCTGTCCAGCCGCTCCGCCGCCAGCCGGATCACGCGTGCACTCGCTGTCCCTGTTCCCAGAGCGCCCACGGCCGGTCGCCGTGGGTGTACGCGTCGTCCAGCGCGTAGCGCTCCTTCACGGTGTCGGTCGGCTTCCAGAACCCGCGGTACGGGTACGCCAGCAGCCGGCCGCGCTTCGCGAGCTCACCACAGCCGTCGGCGACCAGGTCGCCGTTCTCCGGGATGTGGTCGAACACCTCCTGCCGCAGCACGAAGTACCCGCCGTTCTCCCACAGCGGCATGTCGCTGACCGGCGTGATGGCGCCGATCCGGCCGCCCTCGTCCATTTCGACGCAGTGGAACGAGGACTGCGGCGGCACCACCATCATCGACGCGCCGGCGTCGGTCTGCTCGAACCGCTCGACCATCTGGTCCAGCGGCGCGTCGGTGAGCACGTCGGCGTAGTTGGCGAGGAACATCTCGTCACCGTCGAGGTGGTCGCGCACGCGGCGCAGGCGCTCGCCGATCGGCGACTCGATGCCGGTCTGCACGAAGGAGATCGTCCAGTCGGCGATGTCGGTGGAGAGCAGCTCGGTCCGGCCGCCGCGGAGCACGAAGTCGTTGGACGTCGTCTCGCGGTAGTTGAGGAAGAACTCCTTGATGTGGTGGGCGCCGTAGCCCAGGCACAGGACGAACTCGGTGTGGCCGAAGTGCGCGTAGTAGCGCATCACGTGCCAGATCAGCGGACGCGGGCCCACCATGGCCATCGGCTTCGGCACGTCGGAGGCGTCTCCGTTACGCATCCGCATCCCGTAGCCGCCGCAGAAGAGGACAACCTTCACTGCTTCACCTCGACGATCTCCAGACGGGGGATCGGGAACACGAGCCGCCCGCCCCATTCGTCTACATAGGACAATTGCTCGGTCAGCTCGGCCCGCAGGTTCCAGGGGAGCACGAGCACGTAGTCGGGCCGGTCGGCGGCGATGCGGTCGGTCTCCAGTACCGGCACGCGGGTGCCGGGAGTGAACCGGCCGTGCTTGTACGGGTTGCGGTCGACGGTGTAGGCGAGCAGGTCGGGCCGGATGCCGCAGTGGTTCAGCAGCGTGTTGCCCTTGCCGGGCGCGCCGTAGCCGACCACGGTCTTGCCGTCCTTGGCCGCCTTGACCAGGAACTCCAGCAGGTCGAGGCGCACGCGCGTGACCCGCTCGGCGAACTCGGTGTAGCCGGACAGCTCGTGCAGGCCCGCCGCCTTCTCGCGCGCCAGCACGTCGACCATCCGCGCGCTCGGCTCGCCGGCGACCTCGGCGGGCCGGGCCCACAGCCGGATCGAGCCGCCGTGCGTCGGCAGCAGTTCGACGTCCACAACGGACAGTCCGCCGACGGCGAGCGCCCGGCGCGCGGACTCCACGGTGTAGTACTGGAAGTGCTCGTGGTAGATCGTGTCGTACTGGTTGTCCTGGATCAGCGTGAGCAGGTGCTGCACCTCGATGCTGACCCAGCCGTCGTCGGCCACCAGCGCCCGCAGGCCATGGGTGAAGCCGATGATGTCGGGGATGTGCGCGTAGACGTTGTTTGCCGCCACCAGGTTCGCGGAGCCGTGTTCCTCACGGACTTCGCGCGCCGTCTCCGGGTTGAGGAACGCCGTTTTCGTCGGCACGCCCTTGTCACGCGCCGCTTGCCCGACGTTCACCGAAGGTTCGATGCCGAGACAGCGGATCCCCTGCGCCACAACGTGTTGCAGCAGGTAACCGTCATTGCTGGCCACCTCGACCACCAGCGAATCCGGGCCGAGTCCGAGGCGCTCGACCGACTCGGCCACGTACGTCCGTGCGTGCTCGACCCAGGAGGTCGAGTACGAAGAGAAGTACGCGTAGTCGGTGAACGTGTCCTCGGGCGTGATCAGCGGCGGGATCTGCGCCAGCCAGCATTCGGTGCAGACCTGCAGGTGGAGCGGGTAGGTCGGCTCCGGCTCGGCCAGCTGCCCGGCGGTCAGGAACCGCTCACAGGGCGGGGTCGCCCCGAGGTCGACGACGCTCGCCAGAGCTGTCGATCCGCAGAGTCGGCATGTGGTCATCAACGGGCTCCTCGGCTCGCGGCGTGCGTGCTAGACACGTCGAGGACCAGCGGAGGGTCGTTACAGGGAGCGGCCGAGGGCGCGGGCACCGTGTTCTGAATGAGACATGCTTCCAGCGCCGAAGTCCGTTAAGGCCTCCTTACCCGCGTGCGACGCGGGTAAGGAGGCCTTAACGGACTCTCCGGCAAAACAGTCAGAGCTTCGCGGCGGCCGGAATGATGTCGGTCGCGAACTTCTCCAGGAGCTCGAGGCTGGGGACGCCGGGGGCCCAGCCCATGGTGGCCTGGACACCCTGTGTGCTCAGTTTTCCCAGTTCGTCCAGGAGCTGGTTGCTTTTTTCGCCGTTTTCGCCGACGTCCAGCCACAGGGCGACGGTTTTGGTGATGTCGTCGTAGTCGCGGCCCACGTCTTCGCAGTGCTGTTTGAGCACCGCCAGCTTGTGTTCCAGCTCCGGGCCGGGGAAGAGGTTGCAGGCGTCGCCGTACTGGGCGACGTAGCGGAGGGTCTTCTTCTCCCCGCTGCCGCCGATCATGATCGGCGGGTGGGGCGACTGGAGGGTCTGCGGGACGTTCAGCAGCCGTTCGGCGGAGACGTGGGTGCCGGTGAACGGGGCATCCTCGTCCGACCACATCTGGCGGATGTACCGGAGGGCGTCTTCGAGCTGCTCGAAGCGCTCCTTCATGGGCGGGAACCGGAAGCCGAGGCCTCGAGCCTCTTCCTCGTTCCAGCCGGCGCCGATGCCGAGGATCGCGCGGCCGCCGGAGAGCACGTCCAGCGTGGTGACGGCCTTCGCGAGCAGGCCGGGATGGCGGTAGATAACGCCGGTGACCAGCGTGAGCAGCTTGATCCGCTCGGTGTGCCCGGCCAGGTAGCCCAGCGTGGTGTAGGCCTCCAGCATCTCGTGCTCGGGCGGGCCGTAGCGCTCGATCTGGAAGAAGTGGTCCATCACCGACAGGTACTCGAACCCGGCCTGGTCGGCGGCCTTCGCCACCGCCGCCAGGTCGGGGCCGAGCGCGGCCGGGCCGTTCGGCCAGGTCAGCTGCGAGAGGTGCAGCCCCAATTTCATCCGATCTTCTCCGCGGCCGGGATCACGTCCGTGGCGAACTTCTCGATCACGCCCAGGTCCGGCACGCCCGGCGCGGCGCCGATCGCGGCGTCGACGCCGAGGCCGTGCAGCCGCTCCAGCTCGCCGACCAGCTCACCGGCCTTCTCGCCCTTCGGGCCGACGTCCAGCACGTGGTAGACGGTCTTGGTGATCTCGTTGTAGTCGCGGCCCTCGTTCTCGCAGTGCTGCTTGAGCACGTCGAGCTTGTGCTCCAGCTCGGGCGAGTTGAAGAGGTTGCACGCGTCGCCGTACTTCGCGACGAAGCGGAGCGTCTTCTTCTCCCCGCCGCCGCCGACCATGATCGGCGGACGCGGCGACTGGAGCGCCTGCGGCACGTTCAGCAGCCGCTCTGCTTCGAAGTGCTTGCTCGTGAACGGCGCGTCGCCGTCGCCCCACATCTGCAGGATGTACTGGAGGTTCTCCTCCAGCAGTTCGAAGCGCTCCGCGGTGGGCGGGAACGGGAAGCCGAGGCCCTTCGACTCCTCCTCGTTCCAGCCGGCGCCGATGCCGAGGATCGCGCGGCCGCCGGAGAGCACGTCGAGCGTCGTGACGGCCTTCGCGAGCAGACCCGGGTGGCGGTAGAGCACACCGGTGATCACGGTGAGCAGCTTGGCGCGCTCGGTGTGCGCGGCCAGGAAGCCCAGCGTCGTGTAGGCCTCGAGCATGTCGTTTTCGGTCGGCCCGACATTGCGGATCTGGAAGAAGTGGTCCATCACGGCGAGGTACTCGAACCCGGCCTGATCGGCCGCGCGGGCCACGGCGGCGAGGTCGGCACCCAGCTTCGGGGCGCCGCCCGCCCAGGTGAAGTCAGGAATCTGCAGTCCAAGTTTCATGTCATCAACCGTATACCTGGAGTTACACCATCTGACCGAATCAGAAATCGCGCACGATGGAAACGGTGCCGTGTAAGGGATCCGTCACGTAGACGGCGCGCGAGCGCTGGTCCACCGCGACGTCTCCGGGGTTCACGCCGAGGTTCAGTTCACCGTTCAGCACGCCGGCTTTGCCGTCTACGCGCGACAACCCGTTCTGCCCGCCGTTGGTGTACACGGTTTCCGTGCCCTGGTACACGGTGACCGACGAGGCCTCGCTGCCCAGCAGGACGGTCTTGCTCTGCACCCGCGTCATTCCGTCCACAATGGACATGTTGTGGATCGCCGAGTTGGCCACGAACACCGTGCCGCTCGCCTCGTGCACGGCGACGCCGGTGGGGGACTGGCCGACGGCGGTGCTGCCGGTGAACTTCCCGGAGTCGAGGTCGAACACCTCGACCGAGTTCGTGCCGGGGCTGGTGCAGTAGGCGATCCGCCGCCCGGTGTCGAGCGCGATGCCGCCCAGGCCCGGCTTCGGCGCGGGCACGATCGTCTGCGTGGTGAGGCTGACCCCGTCGAGGATCGCGAGCGTGCCGGTGGCGCCGCTGACCGCGTAGACCTTGTTGGCCCGCGAGTCCACCGCCAGGCTGGACGCCCCGGCGCCCGCGCCGACGACGCTCACGGTCGCGTGGCTCTGCGCGTCGATCGCGAGGACGGTGCCGCCCGGCGGGTTGGCGACGTACACGCGGTTCGTGGCCGGGTCCACGGCGACGTCGCTGGGCGCGCCGCCCACCGGGATGGCGGCGATCAGCCGCGCACTGCCCGGGTCGAGCACGGCGACCGAGCCGGACGTCGCGTCCGTGACGTACACCAGCCCCGTGACCGGGTTCACCGCCACGGCCGAGGGCGCGCCCCCGACGTCGACCACCCGCACCTGCTCCGCCCACGCGGGCCTGGCCAGCACGGCCGTGGCCGCACCCGCCGTGACCAGCGCGAACAGTCCACGCCGGGTCAGCCGCCCGGTCGATTCCGGACCCCGCATCGCCCACCTCCGCCGGAGGATGATCGGTTGGGATAGCGGCTCGACCCTAACCCGGGCGACGATCATGTGAAGGAACTTCGAGTCCCCCGATGGCGTTGTTTCCGGTGGGAAACCACCATTGATAGCGGACGGAGGCGAGACGCGCGTGCACAAGCACCAGAACGGGTTGAAGACGGCACTGCTGCTCGGCCTGCTGTCGGCGATCATCATCGTGATCAGCGGGTTCTTCGGCCGCGGCGCGCTGGTCATCGGCCTGCTGCTGGCGCTCGGCGTGAACGGCTTCGCCTACTTCAACTCCGACAAGATGGCTCTGCGCGCGATGCACGCGCGGCCCGTTTCGGAGGTCGAGCAGCCCGCGATGTACCGGATCGTGCGCGAGCTGGCGACGCACGCGCGCCAGCCGATGCCGGCGTTGTACATCAGCCCGACGGTCGCGCCGAACGCGTTCGCCACCGGCCGCAGCCCCCAGCACGCGGCCGTCTGCTGCACCACGGGCATCCTCGACCTGCTGGACGAGCGCGAGCTGCGCGCGGTGCTGGGCCACGAGCTGTCACACGTCTACAACCGCGACATCCTGATCTCCTGCGTCGCCGGCGCGCTGGCCGGCGTGATCACCGTGCTGGCGAACGTGGCGATGTTCTTCGGCGGCTTCGGCGGCGGCAACAGCCGCGAGGGCAACCCCTTGGTCTCGCTCCTGCTGATCCTGGTGGGCCCCATCGCGGCGGCGGTGGTCAAGATGGCCGTCAGCCGCTCCCGCGAGTACCAGGCGGACGCGTCGGGCGCCCAGCTGACCGGCGACCCGCTCGGCCTGGCGTCCGCGCTGCGCAAGCTGGAGCGCGGCACGCGCGCGGCCCCGCTGATGCCGGAGCCCGCGGTCGTCTCCCAGTCCCACCTGATGATCGCGAACCCGTTCCGCCCGGGCGAAGGCCTGTCGAAGCTGTTCTCCACCCACCCGCCGATCGAAGACCGGATCCGCCGGCTGGAGGAGATGGCGCGGGGCCGCTCGTGAGTCCGGCACTGCCGCCGAGTCCCTGAAGGCCACCATGAGGGCAGATCCGACCCTCATGGTGGCCTTCAGGGCGCATCAGTCAGCCGAGGGCGCCCGCGGACCGCGCCACGGACATCACGTACTCGCCGTAACCGGACTTGGCCAGCTTCGTGCCCAGCGCGTAACACTCGTCCGGGCTGATGAACCCCATCCGGAGCGCGATCTCCTCCAGGCAGGCGATCCGCACGCCCGTCCGGTGCTCCAGCACCTGCACGAACTGCCCGGCCTCCAGCAGGGAGTCGTGCGTGCCCGTGTCGAGCCAGGCGAAGCCACGGCTCAGCTCGATCAGGTTCGCGCGATTCTGGCGCAGGTAAGTGAGGTTGACGTCGGTGATCTCGAGCTCGCCGCGCTTCGACGGCTTGAGGTTGCGCGAGATGTCGACGACCTCGTTGTCGTAGAAGTACAGCCCGGTGATCGCGTTGTTGGAGCGCGGCTTCTCGGGCTTCTCCTCAATGGACAGCAGGCGCCCGTTCTCGTCGACCTCGCCGACGCCGTAGCGCTCGGGGTCCTTCACCTGGTAGCCGAACAGCACGCAGCCGTCGAGGTCGGTGGCCGCGCTCCCCAGCGTGGTGGAGAAGCCCTGGCCGTAGAAGATGTTGTCGCCGAGGACCAGCGCCACGGACTCGTCGCCGACGAAGTCCGCGCCGATCACGAACGCCTCCGCCAGCCCGTTGGGGCTGGGCTGCTCGGCGAACGAGAACGACAGCCCGTACTGGCTGCCGTCACCGAGCAGCCGGCGGAAGTTCGGCAGGTCGGACGGCGTCGAGATGATCAGGATCTCCCGGATCCCGGCCAGCATCAGCACCGAGATCGGGTAGTAGATCATCGGCTTGTCGTAGACCGGGAGCAGCTGCTTCGACACGGCCTGGGTGATCGGGTGCAGGCGCGTCCCGCTGCCCCCGGCCAGCACGATGCCCTTCATTCCCGCTCCTCGCCTCGTCCGTATTTCACCGTACCGAGTGAGTGTGCCGTGACCCGCTCGAGCCTGGGCACAGGGGGCGCGAACAGCGGGTTCAGGGCATCGGGCCCTTGCCGAAGTACGCCTTGCAGCCGGAGTCGTACTGCGTGGCGACTTCCAGCACGCCCTTCCCGTCGTCCACCGGCAGCAGCGTGGACGAGTAGTTGGGGCAGAAGTTGTTGTAGATGCCGGTGATGAGGATGGGGGCGGGCGCCTCGTACCAGTTGCCCGCGCCGAGGTTGTCGTTCACCAGCAGGACCTGGCCGTTCTTCGCGGCCACCGGCGTGCCGCCCGCGTCGGTGTAGATCTGGCCGACCATCACCAGCCGCACGCCGTGGGGGCCGCCGGGGAAGAGCGTGACCGTCTGGGCGTGCTGGAAGTAGTCGCCGTTCGCGGTGGTCACGCGGGTGCCCGGATCGGCCGGATCGCCCCAGTTCGCGCCGTCCGAGGAGATCTTGTAGTACGGGTCGCAGTAGCGGTCGCCGTAGTTGCAGATCTCGTAGCTGAACCAGTAGCGGCCGTCGGGCAGCCGCCGGACGATCGGCATGCCGGGGCGCACCCGGTCCGGCGGGATGGCCAGGGTGACCTGCTTGGTGCCCCAGTGGACGCCGTCGGTGGTCGCGACGCGGTTGATCACCTGCGCGTACTTCGGCGCCTGCGTTTCGTCGGCGTAGTTCACCCAGAGCGTGCCGCCCGCGTCGACGTTGAACTCCGGTTCCCAGATGCCGTCGTGGTTGTGTGAGCGGGCGGCCTCGGAGAGGAACGTCCAGGTGTGGCCGCCGTCGCGGCTCGCCCAGACCTTGATGCCGATGCGCCGCTGCGCGCCCGCGTCCTGGCGGTAGCTGGCGCCCCAGAGCAGCGTCCCGGGCCGGAGCGCGCCGACGCGCTGGGGCAGCTCGTAGAGCGTTCCGCAGCATTCGCCGAGCTTGCCGTCGGGGTCGCGGACCTCGCCGATCTTGTGGAAGCTCGCGCCCTCGTCGGTGCTCTCCATGATCGGCGTGAACTTGCCGCCGCCGTCCTCGCTGGTCAGCGCCGCGAGGATGTGGCCGCGGCCGAACGCCGAGTACTGCAGCCGCACCAGCCGCGGGTACGAGCCGAAGCCGTCCACCAGTGGCTGTTTGTCGACCACGGCGGACGCGGGCGTGAGGCTCGCGGCGACCACCACCAGCGAGGTGAGGAACGCGATCAAGGGGGTGGCACGGCGCATCCTGAACCTTTCTCACAACGGCGGCGCGATTACACCACGCACACGGCGGCGAATCGGGTCTCGCCGCCACGCCTCCGCAGGTCGGCGCCGGGATTCCACTCTTCCGAGGGGTTTGAGCGGCGCCACCGGGTGAGCGATTCGGTAACGCGCGGTCAAAGGGTGACGAAAGATCGCTTGAGGGCCGGTGCCTCGGCCCACGAGGGGAATTGAGTGATGACTGGTTTCGTCGGGCGCGTCGCGCTCGGGCTGACGGGCGCCCTGGCGGCGGCCGCGCTGGTGGGCTGCTCCGTCCAGCCGTCCGGCTGGGGCGTGATCATGGACCAGGCCCACGCGCCGGTGTCCGCGCCGTCGTCGTCGGCCCCGCCGCCGCGCCCGGTGGAGGCGCCGACGGAGACGCACCAGGGCAAGGGCAACGGCAGCATCACGCTGACCTGGCCCGCGGAGGTGGCCGGCTATCTGACGTTCGACTGCCCGCACTGCTCGTCCAACGTCGTCGTCAACACCGACGGTGACGAGGGCCTGCTGATCAACGCCATCGGCAAGTACCACGGCACGGTGTGGTTCAACGTCTCCGACCGCGGCAAGCCGTCGCGCACCTTCACCGTGAGCGCGAACTCCTCGTGGACGGCCACGATCACCGACCACCGCGCCCTCCCGACCGCCGAGGCGGCCACCCCGTACGAGGGCAAGGGCGATGCCGTACTGAAGGTGCCCGCGGGCGTCACCCACGGCACCTTCAAGACCGACTCGGACGGCCACTCCGCGGTCTGGGTCCAGGGCGGCGGCACGATGGACTTGGCGGTCAACCAGATCGGCGCGACGACGGTGACCTTCGACGTTCCCGGTCCGACCCTGGTGGCGGTGGAGGCTTACGACGCGAAGTGGACTTTCACGGCGTCGTGAGGTCAGGCTTGGGTTTCACGCGTCGCGGACAACCGTGGCGTGAGCCGCGACGACCTTCCACCCGTTGTGCCCATCAGGAATCCAGGTCCGGGTGTACCGCATCCGCGCGGCCAACGGCTGCCCGTCGATGGTCGCTTCGAGCGTCCCGAGAAACCAGGTGACGCCAACGTGCGCGGTGGCGAACACCTGAAGCTCCTCTTCCTCGACCCGGCTCACCACCTGCCGCCCGCTCGCGTGCGCGCGCAGGTCGTCCTGCTTGGAGGAGAGGCTCCCGTCGGGCCCGGTGAACCGCATGGAGTCGTCGATCAGCTCACCCAGCACCCCGACATCGGAGGCAAGCTGCGCGGCTTGCAGACGCCGCTCGGCCACGCGGAGGCTTTCTTCTGTCATATGCCCGACCCTCGCAGCCGGCCCCCGGTGGCGTCACGGGATTCCGCTCTCGGCGGACCTGCTGGAAGCGAACCCGTCGTCACCGGTACCGGATTTCCACCGGCCACCCTCGACCTCGTTCGCTCAGCCGTCTCCGTGCTTCACGGTGTGGATATCGCCCTCTGACATCGTGTTCTTCGTGCGTTGTACCAATTGCTCAAGGAGCCGTTGCGGCGCGACATTTTGCAACGTTTCGTCTGAAAGAAGTGGTCCGGCAATGGAAAGTTTTTCGATCGAGGCAATCAGGACCTCTTCGATGCCGGACACGCGCTCTTCGAGGCTGCTACTGGTAGCGGCATCGGCGGCCGGTTGCTGTGTAAGTGCGCTCTCGACGAGGCGTCGGATCCAAGCGGTCGGCTTGACTTTGTCCAACTCCGCGGCGCGCCGCACCTGATCCATCACTGACTTCGGAAGCCGGATGGAGGTGGAGATCATCGGATCTTCGACGACGTCAGTCTCCCACTGCCCTGCCGCCATCTCGTCGGCGAAATCGTGCGATTCGGCGTACTGTGCCATCTCATTGATCTTGTTGGACATCTGTTTCACCTCGCCCTTTTGCGGAAGTTGCGTCGTTCCTGATCTGACATGTCCCGTGCTGTGACCACGTACATGCGGCCATCGAGTGCTTCTGCCGGCACCACGAGCAAGTGTCGACGACCTGCTCAACCTCGTCCGGCACGATGCCGTGACGTGAGATGTGCTCCTCGTTGTCGTCTGTCCAACAGATCTCTCTCACGTTCGATCGTAGCACGTTGTGGCACGATGTGTTCACTGAGAGGCTCTGCCGGTTGTACCGACGTCGCACCCACGGGCACCCGACAACGGATACCCGCAGGTCAACGTCCAACGATCAGCGGTAGTTAGTGAACTGCAGCGCGATCTCGAAGTCCTCGCCCTTCAGCAGGGCGATCACGTCCTGCAGCTGGTCCTTCTTCTTGCCGGACACGCGCAGCTGGTCGCCCTGGATCTGGGCCTGGACGCCCTTCGGGCCTTCGTCGCGGATGAACTTCGCGATCTGCTTGGCCTTGTCGGAGGCGATGCCCTGGAGGATCTTGCCGCCGACCTTGTAGATCTTGCCCGACAGTGCGGGCTCGTCCGCCTCGAAGGCCTTCAGGGAGATGCCGCGTTTGATCAGCTTCTCCCGGAAGACCTCGATCGCCGCGAGCGCGCGCTCCTCGGTCTCCGATTCGAAGGTGACGGCCTCCTCGCCGGCCCAGCTGATGGTGGTGCCGGTGCCCCGGAAGTCGAACCGGGTGCCGAGTTCCTTGCTCGCCTGGTTCAGGGCGTTGTCCACCTCCTGGCGGTCGACCTTGCTCACCACGTCGAAAGACGGATCCGCCACGTGTCCTCACACCTCGTACTCGCTCGTCAGGGGCCACCAGCCTAGCCCCTGCCCCAGGCGCGGGTATCCCGGTTGACCCCCGCCGGGGCCGGTTGGGTATCCTTCTCCATGGCTGGTTCGTCCGGCCATGGCGAGTTGCCCGAGCGGCCAAAGGGATCTGACTGTAAATCAGACGGCTCAGCCTTCGGGGGTTCGAATCCCTCACTCGCCACACCAGCGGGAAAGCCCCGGTGACCAGTACGAACAGGTCGCCGGGGCTTTCTTGTGCCGCCTGGAGGTGTCCGGGTGTTCCCGGACCGGATGGCCCTCCACGCCGTGTCTCATGTGGACAGTAAGAAGCCCCGTTCGCGTAGCGTGTGCCGCGGTCACGAAAGCCGCCCCGGAGGTTCACGAAATGCATGCGACGGTCCGCACGCCCGCCGGTGTCACGCTCGGGGTCGAGCGCTTCGGCGACGCGGCGGCGCCCCTCGTGCTGCTCGCGGGCGGCACGACCATGCTCTCCTGGCCCGACGCGCTCTGCGAGGCGCTCGCGCGCGGCGGACGTCACGTGGTGCGCTACGACCTGCGTGACTCCGGCACATCGACGACCGTCGACCCCGAGGCGCCGGAGTACACGTTGCGCGCCCTCGCCGCCGACGCCGCCGCGCTCGTCCGCGAACTCGGCGACGGGCCGGCGCACCTGGCGGGCATCGGCGTCGGCGGGATGGTCGCCCAGGTCGCCGCGCTTGATCACCCGGACGCGTTCTCGGCCCTCACCCTCGCCGGGACGCGGCCCGTCGCACCGGGACCGGTCGACGACGATCTGCCCGAACACGACGCGGCGACGATGGCGCGGCGGTTCGCGCTCCCGATGCCCGAGTGGTCCGATCGCGCTGCCGTGGCGGAGTACGCCGCCGCCGGCGCGGAGGTCCTCGGCAACGACCCGGCCACGGCACGCGCGACGGCCGGGCGCGTCTTCGACCGCACACCGGGCACGGATCCCGCGGTCCAGATGGCCAACCAGCTGGGCATGGTGTTCTCCAAGCTCGACTGCAAGCCGCGCTGGCGCGAGCGCTTGCCCGAAATAACCACACCGGCGCTCGTGGTGCACGGCCGTCGCGACCCCTTCTTCCCGGTCGGCAACGGCGAAGCACTCGCGCGCGAGATCCCCGGCGCGCGGCTGCTCGTCCTCGAACAGGCCTCGACCGCGATCCCCGACGCGGCCGCCGACGAGGTCGCCGAGGCGATGCTCGCGCTATAAGGAAGAGGCCCCCGCTCCGGAGAACGGGGGCCTCGAAACCGAACAGCTCACGCAGCCTGGCGCACCGCCGTGGAGGCCGGGCTCAGCGCCAGGTCCAGCACCTCACGGACGTTCGCCACGGCGTGGACGTCCAGCTGCGACAGGACTTCGGCCGGGACGTCGTCCAGGTCGGGCTCGTTGCGCTGCGGGATGATGACCGTCTTCATGCCCGCGCGGTGGGCCGCCAGCAGCTTCTGCTTCACGCCGCCGATCGGGAGGACGCGCCCGGTCAGGGAGACCTCGCCGGTCATCGCCACGTCGGCGCGGACCACGCGGCCCGACAGCAGCGACGCGAGCGCCGTTGTCATCGTCACGCCGGCCGAGGGGCCGTCCTTCGGCACCGCGCCCGCGGGGACGTGGACGTGGATGCCGCGGTCCTTCAGGTCACTCACCGGCAGCTCCAGCTCCGCGCCGTGCGAACGCAGGTAGGACAGCGCGATCTGCACCGACTCCTTCATCACTTCGCCGAGCTGGCCCGTCAGCTGCAGGCCCGTCGCGCCGCTTTCCGGATCGGACAGCGAGGCCTCGATGTAGAGGACGTCACCACCAGCACCCGTCACCGCGAGACCCGTCGCGACGCCCGGCAACGCTGTGCGCTGCGTCGACGCCGGCAGCGACGACTCCGGCACGTGCCGCGGGCGGCCCAGGTATGCCTCCAAATCGTTGGCGTCCAAGGAAACCGGCAGCAAAAGCTCGTCGAGCGCCACCTTCGTCGCGATCTTGCGCAGCACCTTCGCGATGGTCCGGTTCACGTCGCGCACGCCCGCCTCGCGGGTGTACTCGGCGGCGATCCGGCTGTACGCCTCGTCGGTCAGCACCACTTCGCCCGGCTTGATGCCGGCGCGCTCCAGCTCACGCGGCAGCAGGTGGTCGCGTGCGATGGTCACCTTCTCGTGCTCGGTGTAGCCGTCCAGCGTGACCAGCTCCATGCGGTCGAGCAACGGGCCGGGGATGGTCTCCAGCGCGTTCGCCGTCGCCAGGAACACGACGTCGGACAGGTCCAGCTCCACCTCGAGGTAGTGGTCGCGGAACGTGTGGTTCTGCTCCGGGTCCAGCACCTCCAGCAGGGCGGCCGTCGGGTCGCCGCGGTAGTCGGCGCCGACCTTGTCGATCTCGTCGAGCAGCACGACCGGGTTCATCGAGCCGGCCTCCTTGATGGCCCGCACGATGCGGCCGGGCAGCGCGCCGACGTACGTGCGCCGGTGGCCGCGGATCTCTGCCTCGTCCCGGATTCCGCCGAGGGCGACCCGGACGAACTTGCGGCCCATGGCCCGCGCGACGGACTCGCCCAGCGACGTCTTGCCGACCCCGGGAGGACCGGCGAGTGCGAGCACGGCGCCCGAACGCCGTCCACCCACCGGGCCGAGACCGGACTCCGCGCGGCGCTTGCGCACGGCCAAGTACTCGATGATGCGTTCCTTGACGTCGTCGAGGCCCGCGTGGTCCGCGTCGAGCACGGCGCGCGCGGCGGCGATGTCGTAGACGTCCTCCGTGCGCTCGTTCCACGGCAGCTCCAGCACCGTGTCGAGCCACGTGCGGATCCAGCCGCCCTCGGGCGACTGCTCGGAGGTGCGCTCCAGCTTGTCGACCTCGGCCAGCGCGGCCTTCTTCACGTTGTCGGGCAGTTCGGCGGCCTCGACGCGGGCGCGGTAGTCGTCGTCCTCGGCGGTGCCGTCGAGCTCGCCCAGCTCCTTGCGGATCGCTTCGAGCTGGCGGCGCAGCAGGAATTCCTTCTGCTGCTTCTCCATGCCATCGGCGACGTCCTTGCGGATGGTGTCGGTGACCTCCAGCTCAGCGAGGTACTCGCGGCTCCATTCAAGGGCCTTCTCGAGCCGGGCGCTGACGTCGAGCGCGTTCAGCAGCTCGATTTTCTGGTCGGTGTTCAGGTACGGCGCGTTGCCGGACAGGTCGGCGACCGCGGACGGCTCCTCGATCTGCTGGACGGCGTCGATCATCTGCCAGCCGCCGCGCTGCTGCAGCACGGAGATCACCACGGCCTTGTACTCGGCGGCGAGCTTGGCGGAACGGTCGTCGGTGGTCTCGGCCGCGTCGTCGGCGTGGACCCAGCGGGCCGCGCCGGGACCGTCGGCGATGCGGCCGACGACCGCGCGGCCGGTGCCGCGCAGCAGGACGGCGGCCTTGCCACCGGGGACCCGGCCCACACGCTCGACGGTCGCGACGGTGCCGAGCCCGGCGTACTCGCCGTGGACACGCGGCACGATCAGGACCTCGGCCTTGGCGGCCGCGCCGGAGTGGATGCCGGGGAAGGACGCCGTCGCGGGCGTCTTGGCCTGGGCGGACTCCACCGCGGCCCGGGTCTCGGCGTCGGTGAGGTCGAGCGGGACCACCATGCCCGGCAGCACGACGTCGTCATCGAGCGGGAGCACGGGCAGGAGGCGGGTGTCGGTCATGTGCACTCCTCGGGTAGTTGAGTCTGCTCTGCTCAACTCTCCGATGGGCCGGTTTGTTTCCGAAGGAGTGTTCGCTGGGAGCGATCGGAGGAAGGTCGCTGCGCGCCTGCGTACCGATCAGGCCGGCCGCCGCGCGACCGCGCACCAGGCGAACGGCCGGGTCTCGGCTTCCACCGCCGAGACCGACTGCTCCGGGCGCCAGTCCGGCAGCGCCGTCATCCCCGGCTCCAGCAGGGGCCAGCCGCCGAACCACGGCAGGATCTCCCCGGCCGAGCGGAGGTACGCGGGGTTCGAGGTGTCGCGGTAGGCGTCGACGAAACGGCGGACTTCCGCGGCGCGCTCGGGCGGCGCGTCTTCGGTGCAGGTGCCGTGCGTCACGGCCAGCCAGGACCCCGGCGCGAGCTTCGCGCGGTAGGTGGCCATCAGGCCGTCGGGGTCGTCGTCCGGGCCGATGAAGTGCAGGACGGTGATCATCAGCAGGCAGACGGGCTCCGACCAGTCGATCAGCCGCTGCGTGGTCTCGTCGGCGAACACCGCCGCCGGGTCGCGGATGTCGCGCTGCGCCAGGCCGGCCCAGTCCGTGGCCTCCTCGCGCTCGAGGATGAGGGTCGAGTGCGCGGCCGCCACGGCCTCGTAGTCCACGTAGACGACCGCGGCGGGCTCGTCGGCGGGCAGCCGGTCGGAGACGATCTCGTGCACGTTGCCCGCGGTCGGCACGCCGGAGCCGAGGTCGACGAACTGCCGGATGCCCGCGTCCAGCGCGGCCTCGACCACGCGGTTCATGAACGCCCGGTTCTGCCGCGAAATCGGCCGGATCAGCGGCCAGACCTTCTCCACCCGGCGGCCGAACTCGCGGTCGACGGCCCAGTTCTGCGAACCGCCCAGGTACCAGTCGTAGACCCGGGCCGCGGACGGCTTGTCGATGTCGACGCCGGCCGGGACCTCGTCCGCGGTCATGCCGACGGCTTCTCCGCGACCGCGCACCAGGCGAACGGCCGGGCCTCGGCCTCGACCGCGTTCAGCTCTCGCTCCGGGCGCCAGTCCGGCAGGTGCGTGATGCCCGGGTCCAGCAGCGGCCAGCCGCCGAACAGCGGCTCGATCTCGTCGCGGTCGCGCAGCCACATCGGGTTGCTGGTCTTGCGGTACTGCTCGACGAGCCAGCGCAGGCCGTCCAGCGCCGGGCCGCTGCCGTCGCCCTCGCTCATCTGCGAAATGGCGAGCCAGCTGCCGGGCGCGAGCGCGTCACGGTAGGCCTTGACCATGCCCTCCGGGTCGTCGTCCGGGCCGACGAAGTGCAGCACCGCCATCATCATCAGGCAGACCGGCTGGTCGAAGTCGATCAGCTCGCGGGTGGTCTCGGCGCGCAGCACCGTCCGGGGCTTGCGCATGTCCGCCTGGAGGACGCCGGCCCAGTCGGTGGCCGCCGCATCTTCGAGGATCAGCGTGGCGTGCGCGACGGCGACCGGCTCGTAGTCGACGTACACCACGGTCGCGTGGTCCTCGTCGCCCAGCTCGGCCTCGATCACCTCGTGCACGTTGCCCGCCGTCGGCACGCCGGAGCCGAGGTCGACGAACTGCCGGATGCCGGCCGCGAGCGCCGCCTGCACCACGCGGTTCATGAACTCGCGGTTCTGCTTCGCCCCCGGCTTCACCAGCGACCACTGCCGCTCGGCCTTCCGGCCGAACTCGCGGTCGACGGCCCAGTTCTGCTTGCCCCCGAGGAACCAGTCGTAGATCCGGGCCGCCGACGGCTTCTCGGTGTCCACGCCCTCCGGCGCTCTCGGTGCGGCATCCGGCTGCTCGGTCACGTCGACGACTCCCCTCGTCCGGCCACTACAGCCAGCCTAGTCAGGGGAGCCGTCACGGTCAGCCGCCAGGCGCGCCGGGGGAACCGCTCGTCGCGGGCGTCTTCAGCGGGCCGCGGGCCGCCGCTGCCAGCCCGTCCACAGCGGACGGTAGCCCTGGGCGTACCAGAACGGCGTCGAGCGCGGGTTGGCCAGCGCGTGGTGCAGGAGGACGACGTCGGCGCCCGCCTCGTCGAAGACCTGGTGCGCGTGGGCCGCCAGCGCGGTGCCGACGCCGGCCGAACGCGCCGCCTCGGCGACCGCAAGAGAAGAGAGGTACCCGACGCGCGAGGCGGCGACGCGGTGCTTGATCCACGAAGTCTCGTCCGGCATCTGCAGCACGGCCATGCCCAGCGGCTGGCCGTAGAGCTCCGCGATCCACACCTGCGGCTCCGGCCGTTCCAGCTGGCGCAGCAGCTCCTTCGACACCACTTCCTCGGCGCCGGGCCGCACCGTGACCCGGCCGAACTGCGCGTCGTAGCGCTGCAGTTCCAGCATCAGGCCGACGGCCGTGTCCAGGTCGTCCGGAGTCGCGTGGCGGATGCAGACGCCGGGGGTCGCGGCCGGGCCGGGGGCGGCCATGCGCTGGGCCGGGCGGACCGCGATCACGCCGGCCGGCGCGAAGCCGTGGCGCAGGAGTTCGGCGGTGCCGGCGGTGTCTCGGCTGGGCCGGGAGAGCACCGCTGCGCATTCGGGGTCCCCCGGGCGGGCGAGGGTCCGCAGGTGTTCATCCCATTGAGTGAGCAGGACGTCCAGCGCGGCCGCGGGGGCGGGTCCGGCGAGCTGGATCTCGAGCCGGTGCTCGGCCAGCGCGCGCCAGATGGACTGGGGGCTGTCGGCGCCCAGCTCGGTGTGCGTGGCCAGTCCGGCCGCGCTGGTGTCGCCGACCTGGGCGGACAGGAGAGTGGTGTCCCCATTGACCTCGAAGGGGAGTGGCGCGGGAAGCAAGGCGTCCACCGTGGCGATCCGCGCCGCGTGTCCGGTGGCAGTCACGTCGTTGTGCATGACTTCTATTGTCGCCCTGCTCGTCCCGGCAGAACCCCTGAACACACCCCACAGCGCCCGAAGGGCCCGGATCAGAGCCGAACGGGGCGTTTCACTCCTTGGTCCACGCAGGTCAGCGCCACAACCCCATTGTTAACCCTGGGGTGATCTCCTACTGTCTCGAAAGGGACACGGGTACGCCCTACGGGGTACGGTATTGCCCTTGTCCACACCTGACGTCACTGATCGAGCGCGACCGGTTGGGCAGCCGGGAAGGAAGGTCGGATGCCGGACACGAACGGCAGGCCCGATGCCGCCACCGGAGCGGGGCAGGGCAGGGGCGGCGCCGGTTCGCCGACCTTGACCGAGGCCCGGACGGACGAGCGCCGGTTCCGCGTCTACACCTTCGCCGTGCTGAGCCTCGGGCTCGTCGCCGCGCTCGCGGTCAGCACGTGGCTCCCGTTCCACGGCTCGGCCAAGCTGTGGTGGATCGGCCCGGTCCTCGCGCTCGCCTTCCTGCTCGCCGAGCAGCTGGGCATCAACGTCGACGTGCGCAGCGGCATCTCGTGGACGATCTCGTTCACCGAAATTCCGCTGGTAATCGGTTTCTTCGTGGCGCCGTTCGAGGTCGTGCTGGCCGCGCACCTGGTCGCGGGCATCGGCACGCTGCTGGCCCGCAAGGTGTCCGGCCGTGTCCTCTACAACGCGGGCGCGTTCCTGCTGGAGATCACCGGCGCCTTCGCCGTGGCCGGGCTGGTGAAGCAGGCGATCGGCGGCGGCGAGACCATGCCGTGGGTCGCCGCGCTCGCCGGCACGCTGACCGCGCCGCTGGTCAGCACGCTGCTGGCGCTCGCCGCCGTGCGCGTGCTGCGCCGCCGGATGCGCGTGAGCACGGCGATCCGGCTCACCGGCCGCATCCTGGTGGTCGGCTTCGTGAACGCGTCGGTGGGCCTGTCCGGCTACCTCGTCATCTCGAACACCCCGCAGGCCTGGCCGCTGGTGCTGGCCGTCTTCCTCGGCCTGACCGCGCTGTACTGGGCTTATTCCGACCTGCTGCGCGAGCAGCGGGACATGGAGGCGCTGTCCGACGTGAGCCTGATGGTCGCGCGCTCGGGCCAGCAGGCCGCCGCGCGCCCGGCCAGCCGTGCCGACGAACTCGTGGGCGGCGTCGACGTGCGCGAGTGGGCCACCATCGCCGAGCGGATCAAGGACCAGCTCGCCGCCGGGCGGGTGGTCCTGCGGCTGCGGCTGGAGGCTAAGGACACGATGCGCGTGGTCGTGGCCGGCGACGAGCTGCCGGTCCCCGACCCGGCCGCCGAGGACCCGCTGCTGCGCCTGCCCGGCGCGCACGTCCGCCACTTCCGCATCACCGAGGCCAATCCCGACGTCCGGGCCGCGCTGCTCGACCGCGGCGCGCAGGAGGCGCTCGTGGTGCCGCTGCGCACCGGGAACCAGCTGCTCGGCGTCGTCGAGGCGCACGACCGGCTGTCGCGCTGGCGGGGCTTCGGCAAGTACGACGTGCAGCTGCTCGGCACGATGGCCAGCCACCTCGCGACCTCGCTCGACAACCGCAGGCTGCTCGCCACGCTGCGCCACGACGCGTACCACGACCCGCTCACCGGGCACCTGAACCGGCCGGGCTTCCAGCAGATCGCGAAGGAGCCGCTGCGCGACTTCGCCGACGCCGTGGTGCTGCGCATCGACCTCGACGTCTTCTCCACTGTCAGTGACGCCCTCGGCTACTCGTGGGCGGACCGGATGGTGATCGCGGCCGGCCGCCGGATCCGCGACGCGCTGGGCCCGGACGTCCCGCTCGCGCGGCTGGAAGGCGCGTCCTTCGCGGCCCTGCTCGTCGGCTGCACGCCGGAGAACGCCCACGCCTCGGCCGAGCGCCTGCGCGTCCAGCTCTCCGCGCCATACCCCGTCGACCGCCTCTCGGTCGAGGCGAACGCCATGATCGGTTACGCCGCCACAACCGCCGAGGAGACCGGCGAGCAGGTCGACGTGGACGGGCTGCTGCAGCGCGCCGACGTCGCCGTCCGCGCCACCCGCGGCGGCGAGGAGGTCCGCGGCTACGCGCCGAGCATGGGCCAGATCTTCCTGCGCCGCTTCCAGCTCGTCACGCAGTTCCGGCAGTCGCTGGAGGACGGGCACGTGTCCGTGCACTACCAGCCGAAGATCTCGCTGCCGAACCGTCAGGTGCAGGGCGTCGAGGCGCTGGTGCGCTGGGTGCACCCGGAGTTCGGCCGGCTCGGGCCGGACGAGTTCGTGCCCGCCATCGAGGCGGCGGGCCTGATCGGGGTGCTGACGTCGTTCGTGCTGGAGGAGTCGCTCAAGCGCGTGCGCAAGTGGCTCGACGAGGGCCTGCGCATCTCCGCGGCGGTGAACCTGTCCGTGCGGAACCTGGCCGACGAGGACTTCCCGGCGAAGGTCCAGCGCGAGCTGGAGCGCTTCGGCATCCCGCCGGAGCTGCTCACGTTCGAGCTGACCGAGTCCGGGGTGATGTCCGACCCGCAGAAGGCGCTGCCGATCCTGCGCGAGCTGCACTCGCTGGGCATCGAGCTGGCCGTGGACGACTTCGGCACGGGCTACTCGTCGCTGGCGTACCTGCGGCAGCTGCCGGTGGACCAGGTCAAGATCGACAAGAGCTTCGTGCTCGGCATGGGCACGGACCTCGGCGACCTCGCCGTGGTGCGCTCGATCGTCGAGCTGGGCCACTCGCTGGGGCTGACGGTGGTCGCCGAGGGCGTCGAGGAGGACGTCGCACGCGACCAGCTGGAGGCGATGGGGTGTGACGTTGCCCAGGGCTACCTGATCTCGCGCCCGCTGCCCGAAGACCGCCTGGAGGCCTGGCTGCAGGCCCGCACGGCGCGGTCGCCGGGACGCCACTCCGAGACCGTCCTGACCCTCCTGACCTGAGGTTTTGACGGTTTCGAGACCCCGGGTGCACGGCCGGGTGAAGCCCCTTGTAATCTTTTCTAGGCTTCAACGAGGCAGGCCCCTTTAGCTCAGTCGGCAGAGCGTCTCCATGGTAAGGAGAAGGTCTACGGTTCGATTCCGTAAAGGGGCTCGTAAGCCTAAGCCGCGATACGTTACTGTGTCGCGGCTTGGGTCGTGTAGGGCGGTGTAGCTCAGTTGGCAGAGCAAGCGGCTCATAATCGCTGTGTCGCCGGTTCAAGTCCGGCCACCGCTACGCGGTAACACTGGGGCTGTTGTCCCCGGACCTAGAGAGAAGGAAACGCTGTGGCTGCCACCGACGTGCGACCCAAGATCACGCTGGCGTGCGAGGAGTGCAAGCACCGCAACTACATCACCAAGAAGAACCGGCGCAACGACCCGGATCGCCTGGAGATGAAGAAGTTCTGCCCGAACTGCGGTACGCACCGGACTCACAAAGAGACCCGCTGACGCGAGCGCGGTTCTTTCCAGCTTGAAGAAGCCGTCCCGGGTGTCCCGGGGCGGCTTCTTGCTGTCCGGCAACGCCCGCCGCGCGCTCCTGCGTGCCGCGACGCCCGTCGGATAGCCTCACCGGGTGCCTTTGGACCAGTCGTTCGCCGGGCGGAGCTATCCGCCCGCCAGCAAGTACGAAGTGAGCCGGGAGAAGATCCGGGAGTTCGCCGACGCGATCGGTGACGACAACCCGTTCTACCGCGACCCCGGGACGGCCCGCGCGGCCGGCTACCCGGACGTGATCGCGCCCCCGACGTTCCTCACCATCCTCAACCTGCCGAAGATCAACGGGATCGTCAGCGACCCGGAGCTCGGCCTGGACTACTCGCGGATGGTCCACGGCGACCAGCGGTTCAGCTACGAGCGCCCGGTGCACGCGGGCGACGTGCTGGAGATCGCGGCGCACATCGACACGATCATGGCCCGCGCCGGCAACGACTTCATCAACCTGCGCTCGGAGATCACCGACGCGGACGGCAAGCTCGTCTGCACCACCCGGGCCCAGCTCGTGGTCCGAGGGGAGGACGCGTGAACGTCGGAGACGAACTGCCCCCGCTCGAGGTCCGCGTCACGCGGGACCAGCTCGTCCGGTACGCGGGCGCCTCGCTGGACTTCAACGCGATCCACTGGAACCAGCGCTTCGCCACCGAGGTCGGCCTCCCGGACGTGATCGCGCACGGCATGCTCACCATGGCGCTGGCCGGCCGCGTGGCCACGGACTGGCTCGGCGACCCGGGCCGGCTGGTGGACTTCAGCGCCCGCTTCACCCGCCCCGTGGTCGTCCCGGACGACGCCGACGGCGCGCTGGTCGAGCTGAGCGGCAAGATCGGCGCGATCTCCGAGGACGGCATCGCGCGCCTCGACCTCGTGGTCAAGTTCGACGGGAAAACGGTGCTGGGCAAGCCCCAGGCGCTAGTCCGCGTCTGAGGCTCAGCTCGCTCCGCCGCCGCCGCCGCCGCACGCCCCGCACGCTCGCCCCGCCGCCGCCGCCGCACACTCGCCCCGCCAACCGGACTCCGCGCCCGGTCGCCGAATGCGCCCCAATGTGGCGTTGGTTGCGTTCAACGCACCGAACGCCACATTGGTTGCGCTGGACGCACCGAACGCCACATTGGGGCGCTTCAGCTCGACCCGACCAGCGACTCGACGACGTCGGCCATGCCCGCTTCACCCCGCGCGTTGGGGTGGAGCGGGGCGGCCGGCGAGACCGGGATGAGGCCTTCGACCCAGCGGGTGCCCGAGCTGGTGCAGACGTCGTGGCCCTTGCTCGGGGCGGCGGTGTCGGCGTAACCCGCCTCGTGGGACTTGGCCTGGTCCTTGAGCATGTCGTTCATCTTGCCGAGTTCGTCGCGCAGGTACGCCACGTCGCCGGAGCCCAGCGGGACCGCGGGCCAGCAGCCGTCCCCGTCCGGGAGCACCGTGGGGTAGCCGACGACCACCACGCGCGCCTTCGGGGCCTTCTCGTGGATCCGGTCGAGCACCGCGCCGACCTTGTCCGCGGTGGCCGCGATCCGGTCGGCGAGCTGGTCGTGGCCGCCGGCGGTGAGCTTGTCGCGGCACGGCTCGCCGCCGGAGTGCGAGGTCACGCAGCTCGGCGCGAGGGCGATGAAGCCGACGTCGTTGCCGCCGATGCCGAGGGTGACCAGCGTGGTGGCCGACGTGACGGCGTCCAGCTGCGCCGGGTTCGTGCCGTTGTGCGTGCCCTGCGAGCCGGCCATGTCCGCCGTCGTCGCGCCGCTGCAGCTGACGTCCACGAACTGCGCGGGCTTCACCTTCGCCGCCACGAGGTGCGGGTAGTTGTTGTCCGAGCGGTCGCAGCCGGCCGGGCTGCCCGCCTGCTTCCCGGTCCGTGGCGCCGAGGTGTAGGAGTCGCCGAGCGCGACGTACCGGCCGGTGCCGCCGCCGGTGCCGGAGCCGGACGGCGGCGCGGTCGAGGAGTCGTGCTTGGACTTGTAGTAGCCGTACCCGAGCAGCCCCGCGACGATCATCAGGACCAGGAGCCCGCAGCCGCCGTTCTTTTTCCCCGCCACTCGTTCGTTTCTACTGGACCCGGCTCCGGGTTACGACCAGTATCCGGGTGATCACGGCCCTTATTTCGGTGCTGGCGAACGATGGCGGAGCAGGTCGTTGACGAGCCCGGCGCCCGTGGCCGCGTCGCGGACGCTGATGGCGACCTTGCGGCCGTTGTCGAGCTTCAGCACCAGTGCGCTGCCGCCGCGGACTTTGTACGCCGTGGTGCCCGTGAGGGCGTTGAACCGCACGCCGAGGCCGCCGTCCCCGATGGCGCTCAGCTCGGCGGGCTCCGCCTCGGTGATCCGTGCCAGCGGGACGTGCCGGCGCGGCAGGCCGAACGCGCCCATCCGGATCGTCACGCCGCTCGCGTCGACCCGGGCCTGCACCCGGTGGGTCATCGCGCCGACGAGCGTGAACAGCACCGTGATCAGCGCGGCCATGGTCCAGCTGAACGAGGTCGTGGTGGCCAGCACGATGGTGATCACGGCGGCGGCGAGCGGCGGCGCCACGAGCATCACGGCGTTCGACGCGTGGCCCACCCACACCGCGCGCTGGCCCGGCCGCAGCCCGATCGTCGCGTCGGACGGCGACGGCCCGCCGGCCGCCGCGACGGCGCTCTCGCCGACCAGACCGCCGACGACGCCGAGCACCACCGCGCCCGCCAGCGCGAGGAACACCGGCAGCGGGCCGCCGGCGTGCTGCGAGTCCGGCGCGTCGAGGTTCGCGAGCAGCACCCCGATCAGCGTTGCGGCGGGGAGCGCCGCGATCGTCGTGGCCACGCCCGCCCCGAGCCGGGGGAGCGGCTCGCCCTTGCGCAGCAACACGATGGCGAGTGCGGTGAGGGCGAGCGTCAGCACCGCTCCGACCAGCGTCATCACCAGTGTGATCGAGCTGGGCGAGCCGGTGTTGTTCACGCTGTCGCCGTTCCAGTGCGTGGCGATCGGGTCCGGCAGCCGGCTCGCCCACGTGCCGGCGAGCACCGCGGCGACGGCAGTCGCGGCGCCGGGCAGGACCAGCGTCGAGAACAGGACGCGGGTGAGACGGACGCGGTTCATGAGTACCTCTCCTTGAGCATCGAAGCCAGTTCCTCCGGGCCGACGCCGGACCGGCGCGCCTCGTCCACCAGCGCCGCCACCAGCTCCCCGAGCCGGGCGAGCGGCTGGGCCCCGCCGATGACCACCGCGCCTCGGCGCCTTCGCAGGTCGATGAGGCCTTCGTCGCGAAGCAGCGCGTACGCACGCAGGACGGTGTGGACGTTGATCTCCAGTGACCCCGCCAGCTCCCGCGCGGGCGGCAGCTGTTCGCCTGGGGTGAGCGTCCCCTCGGCGACGGCGCGCCGCAGCGAGGCCGCCACCTGTTCGAACAGCGGGGCGGTCGAGCCGGGATCGATACGGACGAGCATAGTTCTAACTGTACTAGAACTAACAGACATTGACCAGCGCCGCGAAAAGCCCCCGTGAGCGAGGCTCACGGGGGCCTTGGCGGTGCGGTTGGCGCAGGTCAGCGCCCGACGGCGGCGTACAGCTCCTCGGCCAGCTCCAGCGCGTGTGCGATGTTGTCGGCGACGTAGTGCAGGTCCACGAAGGCCTCGGTGTAACCCTCGTCCCCGATCTTCTTGAGCTGCCCGGCGACGTCGGTCATCGTCGCGCCGGGGTGCGGGTTGGTACGCAGGACGCGGCGCAGCGACGCCGGGTCACGGCCGGCCTCGGTGGCGGCCGCCGAGATCACCGACCACATCTCGCGGAGGCGCTTCGCGGGGATCAGGGTCGGGAGCCAGCCGTCGGCCACCTGGCCGACTCGGCGCAGCGCGCGCTCCGACATGCCGCCCAGCAGGATCGGCGGGTGTGGCCGCTGAGCGGGACGCAGGCCGATCCGCGCGTCCGGGATCTGCCAGCGCTCGCTGTCATGCCCGGCCGGGTCGGCGGTCCAGAGCGTGCGCAGGACGTCGATCAGCTCGCCCAGTCGCGCGCCCCGGCCGGCCCACGGGACGCCGGTGGCGGTGTACTCGTCGCGCAGCCAGCCGAGGCCGAGGCCGACGTCGAGGCGGCCGTCGGAGATCAGGTCCAGCGACGTGAGCGAGCGGGCCAGCAGCACGGGCGGGTAGACGGGCCCGACCAGCGTGCTCGTGCCGAGGCGGGCCGTGCTCGTGGCGCCCGCGGCGGCCGTGAGCGTGACGATCGGGTCGACGAAGCGGACGAACTCCGGCGGGTACGGCTGCTCGGCCGTCCCGCCGCCGGGGTAGTAGTCCGACGGGTCGACCGGGGTGAGCACCCGGTCACCGGCCCACAGCGAGGAGTAGCCGATCCGCTCGGCCGCGGCCGCGAATCCGGCGACGGCGGCGGGGTCGGCGAGCTGGCCGTACTGCGGCAGGGCGAGTCCGAGTCGTAACGCGGTCACCGGGCCTCCTTGAAGGTGGCTTTCCTTGTGGGGGAAGGGAGATTCGGCCGTGGTCGAGGGTCGCGTGGCGAGGTGCCGGGCCCCGTGGTCCGTAGCCGTGGTTCGCTTGCCCTGGCGTTTCCCGATTAATCGCGAAACGGGCATGCGGTCATCCTGGCACGGCCGCGCCGAGGGTGCCGCGCACGGCCGGGAACGGCGCGCAGCGCTCTGGAGGGGCGCGGTTGCGAGACTCCATACGGCTTGCCGTAGACTTCTGAACTCGGAACGCACTACGGTCAGCCCCGCTGGAAGGTGGGGATGATGGAATGCGTCCTCCGGAGCCCGGGTGACCGGGTTCCACAGGGGTGTAGCTCAATTGGCAGAGCAGCGGTCTCCAAAACCGCAGGTTGCAGGTTCAAGTCCTGTCACCCCTGCGTACGGGTACTGGTGGAGCGGAGGAGTGGTCGTGAGCGACAGCGACGCCAGCGGCGAGCACGAGCAGGACGAGTCGGGCAAAGAGCCCGGGATCGAATCCCGCCCGGTGAGCGCCGCGGCTCGGCGTGAGCGCCGCGCTTCCGCCCGCCCGTCCGGCAAGTCCGAGGCGCGGTCGGAAAGCAAGAACCGGCCGGCAGGCAAGGCGGGCGACAAGGTCGCGAAGCCCGCCGAGGCCAAGGGCGCGCCGACCCCGAAGCGGGACCAGAAGGTCAAGAAGGCCTCGGTCTTCTCCCGGATCATGCGCTTCATCCGCGAGGTCTGGGCGGAGCTGCGCAAGGTCATCTGGCCCAACCGCAAGCAGATGGTCACCTACACCGCGGTCGTGCTGGTGTTCGTGGTGTTCATGGTGGCCCTGGTGAGCGGCCTCGACCTGGGCTTCAAGCAGGTCATCGGGCTGGTCTTCGGCTGACGCCGAAAGTGCGCGCCACCGTGCGCCGCGCGGGCCGGCCTGCCCGGACCCGGCAAGTGATCAACTGAGAGGACGGAACGTGACCTCCGACAACGGCACAGGAGCCGGTCGCGACCTGACCGAGCTTTCCGACGAGCAGGTGCACGCGGCCCTCGGCGACGAGGAGTCCGCCCACCTCGAGCCCGTCGAGGTGCCCGACGCCGACGAGGTCGACGGAACCGCCGACGAAGACACCGCGGCCGACGACACGACGGACGAGGCCGGTCTCGAGAACACCGAGGCCGACGCCGAGGCCCCTGAGGCGGAGACCGCCGAAGCGGAGGTGGCCGAGCCGGCCGCCGAAGCCGACGACCCCGTCGCCGCGCTGCGCGCCGAGCTGATGGCCGCGCCGGGCGAGTGGTACGTGGTGCACTCCTACGCCGGGTACGAGAACAAGGTGAAGACCAACCTCGAGACCCGGACCACGACGCTGGACGTCGAGGACTTCATCTTCCAGATCGAGGTGCCGACCGAAGAGGTCACCGAGATCAAGAACGGCCAGCGCAAGCTGGTGCAGCGCAAGGTGCTGCCCGGCTACATCCTGGTCCGGATGGACTTGAACGACGCCTCGTGGAGCGCGGTGCGCAACACGCCGGGCGTCACCGGGTTCGTCGGCGCCACGTCCCGCCCGTCGCCGCTGACCGTGGACGAGGTGCTCAAGTTCCTCGCCCCGCAGGTCGAGAAGGAGGCCCCGGCCAAGGCCGGCAAGGGCGACTCCTCGGCGGCTTCCTCGCCGCTCGGCGGCGGTACCGTGGAGGTCGACTTCGAGGTCGGCGAGTCGGTCACCGTCATGGACGGCCCGTTCGCGACGCTGCCCGCGACGATCTCCGAGGTCAATGTCGACGGACAGAAGCTGAAGGTCCTGGTGTCGATCTTCGGCCGGGAAACCCCGGTCGAGCTGTCGTTCACCCAGGTCTCCAAGATCTGACGGCCGGGAATACGGCCGGCAGTCCCCGCGTACTGGCAGGTGTGCGGGGGACTCAAGTCAGTTAGAAGGACACAAGGTAATGCCACCCAAGAAGAAGAAGCTTGCGGCGATCATCAAGCTGCAGATCAAGGCCGGTGCGGCCAACCCCGCGCCGCCGGTCGGCCCCGCGCTGGGCCAGCACGGCGTCAACATCATGGAGTTCTGCAAGCAGTACAACGCGGCGACCGAGTCGCAGCGTGGGGACGTCGTCCCGGTTGAGATCTCCGTGTATGAAGACCGGTCGTTCGACTTCAAGCTGAAGACGCCGCCGGCCGCCAAGCTGCTGCTCAAGGCCGCGGGCGTCGACAAGGGCTCGGCCGAGCCCCACAAGACGAAGGTCGCCAAGGTCACCTGGGATCAGGTTCGCCAGATCGCCAAGACCAAGGAGACCGACCTCAACGCCCAGGACATCGACCAGGCCGCGAAGATCATCGCCGGCACTGCCCGTTCCATGGGCATCACGGTCACGGACTGACGTTCCGCAGTAGCTCCACCAGTGGGAGAGCCAGTGCTGGCTCGGACCACACTGATCCGTTTTCTTAGGTAAGGACAGAAGCATGACCAAGCACAGCAAGGCCTACCGCCAGGCTGCCGAGCTGATCGACAAGGCGCACCTGTACGCGCCGCTCGAGGCCGCGAAGCTGGCGAAGGAGACTTCCAAGACCAAGATGGACGCGACCGTCGAGGTTGCGATGCGTCTCGGTGTGGACCCCCGCAAGGCTGACCAGATGGTCCGCGGCACCGTGAACCTGCCGCACGGCACCGGCAAGACCGCACGCGTCATCGTCTTCGCCGTCGGCGACAAGGCCGCCGAGGCCGAGGCCGCCGGCGCGGACGCGGTCGGCACCGACGAGCTGATCGAGCGCATCCAGGGTGGCTGGCTCGACTTCGACGCCGCGATCGCGACGCCGGACCAGATGGCCAAGGTGGGCCGCATCGCCCGCATCCTCGGCCCGCGTGGCCTGATGCCGAACCCGAAGACCGGCACCGTGACCCCCGCGGTCGCGAAGGCCGTCTCGGACATCAAGGGCGGTAAGATCAACTTCCGCGTCGACAAGCAGGCCAACCTGCACCTGGTGATCGGCAAGGCGTCGTTCGACACCGAGAAGCTGGTGGAGAACTACGCGGCCGCGCTGGACGAGATCCTGCGCGCCAAGCCGTCGTCGGCCAAGGGTCGTTACGTCAAGAAGATCACCTTCACCACCACGATGGGCCCGGGCATCCCGGTCGACCCGGCGCGGACCCGCAACCTCCTCTCCGAGGAAGCGGCTGTCTGAGTCGGACATCACGCGAAAGGGCGGTCACGCATCGTGCGTGGCCGCCCTTTTTTCGTGTCTGATGGAGCCATGCCGACCTTCACGTCGTTCGACGGGCTCCAGCTGAGCTACACGGTGTGGGAAGGCGACGGCCGGCATCGTCGCCCGGTGCTGCTTCAGCACGGCTTCGCCGCGGATTCCCAGGCCAACTGGGTCGGCCCCGGTGTCGTCGAGGCGCTGCTGGACGCCGGCTTCACCGTGGTGGCCCTCGACGCGCGCGGCCACGGCGGGTCCGAGAAGCCGCACGACGAGTCCCGCTACGGCGTGGAAACCATGGCCCGTGACGTCTCCGTCCTGCTCGACGAGCTGGGCTACGACGAGGTGTCGCTGGCCGGCTATTCGCTGGGCGCGATCGTCGCGCTGACCGTCGCGGCGAACGACAAGCGCGTCCGCTGCCTGGCCACGGGCGGCGTCGGCTCCGGGGTTGTGGACTTCGGCGGCGTCGACGTGCGGGTGGGGTCACCTGAGCAGGTCGCGGCCGGTCTGCTGGCCGAGGACCGCGCGGACGTGCCGACGGCGGTGCTGCCGTTCCGGCGGCTGGTCCGGCGGGTCGGCGGTGACGTCGAGGCGCTGGCGGCGGTGCTGCGCTCTTCGCAGCTCACGCGGGTCGACCTGAGCGCGATCACCGTCCCGACGCTGGTGCTGGCGGGGGAGTCCGACCGGCTCGCGTCCGAGCCCGAGCGGCTCGCGGCGGCCATCGCGGGCGCTCGGCTGGTGCGGGTGCCGGGTGACCACATGTCGGCCGTGGCCGACCCGGCGTTCGTCGCCGCGCTGGCCGGCTTCTTCGCCTACTCCGACACCGGCGACACCAGGCTGGCGATTTCCTCGCCCGCGTAACCGAGTTCGGCCAGCACCTCGGCGGTGTGCTCGCCCTGCGCGGGCGTGTGCCGCCGGACCGAGGCGGGCGTGTCGGAGAGGATCATCGGCGGCCCGACCTGGCGGTACGTGCCCTCGGTGGGGTGCTCGACCAGTGAGACGAGGCCGCTGCCGGTGTAGTACGGGTCGGTCTCGGCGTCCTCGAGTTCCAGCACCGGCGCGAACGGGATGGACAGCCCGGCGCAGATCTCCTGCCACTGCGCGGTGGTCTTCTCGACCGAGACGCGGCCGATCTCGTCGTACAGCTCGCCGTAGTGCTTCGCGCGGCTGGCGGGATCGCCGAAACGCGGGTCGTCGGCCAGGTCCTCGCGACCGGCGGCGAGGAAGAAGTCGTGGATGTTCTTTTCGGTGTAGGGCAGGATGCACGCCCAGCCGTCGGCCGTCTTGACCGCCTGGTGGCCCTCGGTCATCGAGCGGTTGAAGCCCATCGGGCCCACGGAGGGCTCGAAGGTGTGGCCCGCGAGGTGCTCGACCAGGTTGAACGCCAGCATCGTGTCGGCCATCGGCACCTCGACCCGCTGGCCGCGGCCGGTGGTGCGCTGGTGGACCACGGCGGCGAGCACCGAGTAGACGATGGTGAGCGCGCACAGTTTGTCGGCCAGGATGGTCGGCGCGTAGGTGGGCTTGCCGGTGGCGCGGCGCATCAGGTCGGCCATGCCGGAGGAGGCCTGCACGATCTCGTCGTAGGCGGCCAGCCCGGCGCGGTCGGAATCGGTGCGGAAACCCTGGGCGTTGCAATAGATCAGGCGCGGGTTCTCGCTCGCCAGCCGCTCGTAGTCGAGGCCGAGGCGCTGCAGCGCGCCGGGACGCATGTTGGTGACCAGCACGTCCGCGGACTTCACCAGCCGCAGGAACGCCTCGTGCCCCGCCGCCGACTTGAGGTCGAGCTGGACGCTGCGCTTGTTGCGGTTGACGTTGAGCGCGAGCGCGCCCATGCCGTCGTGCCGCTGCGGGTGCGTGCGCCGGGTGCTGTCACCGGCCGGCGACTCGACCTTGACCACGTCGGCCCCGAGGTCGCCCATGATCTGGGTGGCGTAGGGGCCCATGACCACGGACGACAGGTCGATCACCCGGATGCCGTGCAGGGCGCCTTGTTCCACGGTTGCTCCTCCTTCTGATTTTCTTCCTGCCCCTAAACTTAGACAGGCTAAGTAATCTACGCAATGTGATATCTTGGTATCTATATGGGGAATTCTCGGCAGCACCACCGCACGGTCGACCGGGTGGCGGCGATCCTGGAGGCGGTGGCGAACAGCGCGTCGGGGCTGACGTTGACGCAGCTCGCGGCCCGGCTGGACGCGCCGGTGTCCTCCGTGCAGAAGCTGGTGAACGGCCTGGCGGCGGTCGGCTACCTCGATGAGGAGGACCGCCGTTTCGTGCTGGGCCCGGCGCCGCACGTGCTGACCGTGCGCTCGGGCCGGGTGCCGGTGCGGTCGGTCCCGCACGCGTCGCTGGCGGCGCTCGCTTCGGCGTCGGGCTGCGCCGCCTTGCTCGCGGTGCAGGTCGGCGACAGCGCGGTGTACGTCGATTGGGCCGGCACGGACGAGCCCTTCGACTACGCGCTTTCGCGCACCCTTCGCTCGGCCCTGCCACGCACGGCGGCGGGCCGGGTCCTGCTCGCGTCGCTCCCCGAGGCCTCGCGCCGTGTCGCTGTGGCGCACGAGTTCGGCCCCGACACCCGCGCGGCCGTCGACCTGCTGACCACCCTGTCCACGATCCGCACCGAGGGCTACGCCCTGGTCGACTCGGGCCACGTACTGGAGACGATGGCGGCGGTCGCCGTCCCGGTCGTCGAGTCGGACCGCGTTGTGGCGGCTTTGGCTTTGTCGGCACCGTCGGGGGTTGTGACGGGGCGGCTTTCGGAACTGGTGGCGTTGCTCAGGAAGTCGGCGTCGTCGAGGGCTGCGATGGGGAGCACTTCTCCGGACCGGGCGAGTGGCCGGTGATGAGCCACTGGCCCTTGTCGACCTCGGTCACCTGGAAGACGCCGAGCGCGGGCCCGCCCGAGACGGCGAAGGTGCAGGAGTCGATGGTCGTGACGTCGGCGGGCGGCGGACCGGACACATAGGACGGGAGCGATTCGGCGTAGTCGTTCATGTTGGTGACCTGCTTGTGCAGGGCCTGAACGGCCACCCGGCAGTCCGGCTGCCCGACGTCCTGGGCGAACTTGGTCTGCACGTCCTCACGGAACCGGCCGCAAGCATCGTCGACGCGGCCCTGCGCGATGTTGTGGTAAACGAAGCGCACGGCCTCGTACGGGTTCGTCGAGAAGATGTGGTTGGTGTGGTAAGTCCCGCCGCCCTCGGCGGCGATCTGGGCCGAGGACTTGCCGTCGTCGCTGGGGAAGAAGTGGCGGTAGGCCCAGGTGGCGGCGATGCCGATCAGCAGGAGCACGATGACCCAGCCCAGCACCTTGCCGCCGAGGCGCTTCAGCCATCGCGGGGCACCGCGGCGCGGGCGGCGGGGCTCTTCGTACGGCGCCAACGCTCCCGGCGGGCCCGGTGGGACGGGCGGCTGGCCGCCCTGCTGCGTCGCCAATTGGTGCGACGCCTGCTGGTATGGCGCCGTGGGCATCAGCCCGGCGTCGGGTGATGGGGCGGGCTGGTTGCCCTGCTGGGCTTGGGTGAACCGCAGGTAGTCCTGGAACTGCTGGAATTGCTGGAACTGGCGCAGTTGCTCGGGATCGAGCGCGGGCTGCGCGTCAGAAGGCTGCGGCAGAGCCGGGAGCTGCTGACCCGATTCGGCCGGATTCTGTTGCGGCGCAGGCGTTTGCGCGGCTGAGTCTTGCTGCGGAGTCGACGGCTGCGGCAGGCCGGGCTGCGGCGACGCGGCCGAACCCTCCGGCGGAACCGGCTGCGTGCCGTCGGCAGGGGTGGGACCCGGGCCGGGGTTGTCGGCCCGCTCGCTGTGATCACGCTGCTCCGCCACGTCACCATGATGCCCGCTCCGGTGTGAATTCCGGAGTCTGGGCGTCTTGTCGCTGGTCAGGAGGGGGTGGCGAGATGCCTCAGGAAAGCGTGTCGTATGCTTGTCCACGGTTCTACCGAAGACCGCTGGTTTTCCGAGCGCCCCATGGCGTGAAGAACGAAGGTCCCGCACTAAACGAGCGGGCGGCCCGCGCAGGAGGAACGAGGCTCGCCCGCGACTGTGTCGCGTGCCATCAAACGCCCCGCGCCTGTTGCGCTGGGGCGTTTTGTCGTTTCGATGGGGCTCTCGTGCCAGTGGAAACACTAGCCAAGAGAGGAGGCGACCATGGCGAAGCCCGACAAGGTGGCGGCCGTCGCCGAGATCGCGGAGAGCTTCCGCAGCAGCTCGGCCACCGTCGTTACCCAGTACACCGGCCTCTCCGTGTCCCAGCTGTCCCAGCTGCGCCGCGCTCTCGGCACCAGTGCCAAGTACCGGGTCGCGAAGAACACCCTCGTCGAGCGTGCCGCCAAGGACGCCGGCGTCGAGGGTCTCGAGGACCTGTTCGTGGGCGCGACCGCGATCGCCTTCATCGAGGGTGAGCCGGTCAACGCCGCGAAGGCCCTTCGCGACTTCGCGAAGGAACACAACGCGCTTGTCATCAAGGGCGGCTACATGGACGGCAAGCCGCTGTCCGTGGACGAGATCACCAAGATCGCCGATCTCGACAGCCGTGAGGTCCTGCTCTCCAAGGCAGCGGGCGCGTTCAAGGCGAAGCTTTCCCAGGCCGCTGCGCTGTTCCAGGCGCCGGCGTCCCAGGTCGCCCGCCTGGCTGCCGCGCTGGAGGAGAAGCAGCGCAGCGCCACCGGTACCGAAGCAGCCGAAGCACCCGCCGAGAGCTGAACACCCCCCACCCCGAACGTTCCCGTTCGTTTTTCTGAGAGGAAGCCATCATGGCGAAGCTGAGCACCGCCGAGCTGATCGACGCTTTCAAGGAGCTCACCCTTCTTGAGCTGTCCGAGTTCGTGAAGGAGTTCGAGGACACCTTCGACGTCACCGCTGCCGCCCCGGCCGCCGTCGTGGCCGCCGCCCCGGGTGCCGCTGCCCCGGCCGCCGCCGAGGAGCAGGACGAGTTCGACGTCGTCCTCGAGGGCGCCGGCGACAAGAAGATCCAGGTCATCAAGGTCGTCCGCGAGGTCGTCTCGGGCCTGGGCCTGAAGGAGGCCAAGGAGCTGGTCGAGGCCGCCCCCAAGGCGCTGCTGGAGAAGGTCGACAAGGAGGCCGCCGAGGCCGCCAAGGAGAAGCTCGAGGCCGCTGGCGCCAAGATCTCCATCAAGTGATCTCGGGCGCGTGAGCGCCTGCTGCACCACCTCGTGAAGGGGCGGGCATCCCATGTGGATGCCCGCCCCTTCCGTTTTTGTCACGCCGCTCTGCCCCGCCGCCGCTCGTTGGCCGGCCGAGGTCGATCGGCGACAGAAGACTCATCGAGGTGCTGGCTCAGCAGGTCGCCACGCGGCGTTATCTCCTCGGGCTCACGGTCATCGCCGTGCTCGGCGTTGTCGCGTCCGTGATCTGCGGGATCGTCATCGCCGTGCGGACGGTCAAGGCCAACCACGTCACAGCCGGTAGCGAGTCGATCTGTTCCGCTTACTCCTGTTAGTCCGAACGAGTGCGAATCGTTGCGCCGCCTGGCTCTGCGTCCGGGGGTGACTTGCACTACCGTGCTGCCAGCGGTCACCCGATCTCGTCTCGACCGGGTGAGGTGCCCACGGGGCTGGCCAGAAAAGAAAACTGGTGAGTAACCTATGCGCATTCAGCTCGTTGCACCTGGTTGACGCGGGGATCGCGGCGCGCATTCGGCGCGGGCTCCGCGGCCGGCCGGTGCCGCGGGGCGGCGGTGCGCGACGACGCGGAACAGCTCCTGGAGGTGCGATGGGTGCCGAGGTGGTCATCGAAGGTCTTACGAAGTCCTTCGGCAGGCAGGCCATCTGGCGGGACGTGACGCTGACCCTGCCGCCCGGCGAGGTGTCCGCGATGCTCGGCCCGTCCGGAACCGGCAAGTCCGTGTTCCTGAAGTCGATGATCGGCCTGCTCAAGCCCGACCGCGGGCGCTGCGTGATCAACGGGGTCGACATCGTCACGTGCTCCGAGCACAAGCTGTACGAGATCCGGAAGCTCTTCGGCGTCCTGTTCCAGGACGGCGCGCTGTTCGGCTCCATGAACCTCTACGACAACGTCGCCTTCCCGCTGCGCGAGCACACCAAGAAGTCCGAGACCGAGATCCGCCGCATCGTCAGTGAGAAGCTGGAGATGACGGGGCTCGCCGGCGCGGACAAGAAGCTCCCCGGCGAGATCTCCGGCGGTATGCGCAAGCGCGCCGGCCTCGCGCGGGCGCTGGTGCTCGACCCGCAGATCATCCTCGTCGACGAGCCGGACTCCGGCCTCGACCCGGTGCGCACCGCGTACATCTCGCAGCTGCTGATCGACCTGAACACGCAGATCGACGCGACGATCCTGATCGTCACCCACAACATCAACCTGGCCCGCACCGTGCCGGACAACCTGGGCATGCTGTTCCGCAAGGAGCTGGTCATGTTCGGCCCGCGCGAGGTGCTGCTGACCAGCGACGAGCCGGTCGTCGAGCAGTTCCTCAACGGCCGTAAGCGCGGTCCCATCGGCATGTCCGAGGAGAAGGACTCCGCCACGATGGAGCGGGAGGAGGCCGAGGCCGCGGCCGGGCACTCCGACGGCTCCCCGGACGAGGACGTGCGCGGCGTCGTCCCGCAGATGCAGCCCAGCCCCGGCCTGCCGGAGCGCGCGGGCGCCCGCCATCGGATGGACCGCGTGATGCGGATCCTCCACACGCTCCCGGCCGCCGCGCAGGAAGGGATCATCGGGTCCCTCTCGCCGGAGGAGCAGCGGCACTACAACGTGCGCCCGAGCCACGGCGTGCCCGTGGCGGCGGCGCCCGCCCGGCACGGCCTCGAGGACACCCAGCAGATCCCGCGGCACACCGGACCCGTGGCCAACCAGCACCAGGGCGAGCTGCCCGCCGACCAGGTCGCCCGGATCCCGGGCGGCTGGAGCGGCAACGCGGGTGACGCCCCGAGACCCGGCGCGGGCTACTTCGACCCACCAAGGAACGGGCCAGGTGGCGCGTGAGCTCCAACGCGACGCAGGCGAAGAAGATCCCCGGTTACGGCATGCTCCGTGAGACCGGGAACCTGTTCGCCCTCGGCCTCGACATCATCCGGGGCCTGTTCCAGCGCCCGTTCCAGCTGCGGGAGTTCATCCAGCAGTCGTGGTTCATCGCGAGCGTGACGATCCTGCCGACGGCACTCGTCGCGATCCCGTTCGGCGCGGTCATCTCGTTGCAGTTCGGCTCGCTCGCGCGCCAGCTCGGCGCGCAGTCCTACACCGGCGCGGGCTCGGTGCTCGCCACCGTGCAGCAGGCCAGCCCGCTGGTCACCGCGCTGCTGGTGGCCGGCGCCGGCGGCAGCGCGGTCTGCGCGGACATCGGCGCCCGCACCATCCGCGAGGAGATCGACGCGATGGAGGTGCTGGGCGTCTCCGCGGTCCAGCGCCTGATCGTGCCCCGCGCGCTGGCGATGATGCTGATCGCGTTGCTGCTCAACGGCATGGTCAGTGTCATCGGCGTGCTCGGCGGCTACTTCTTCAACGTCGTCCTCCAGGGCGGCACGCCGGGCGCCTACCTGGCGAGCTTCTCCGCGCTGGCGCAGCTGCCCGACCTCTGGGTCGGCGAGCTGAAGGCGCTGATCTTCGGGTTCATCGCCGCGGTCGTGGCCGCCTACCGGGGCCTGCACCCGAGCGGCGGCCCGAAGGGCGTCGGCGACGCCGTGAACCAGTCCGTCGTCATCACCTTCCTGCTGCTGTTCGTCGTGAACTTCGTGATCACGCTGATCTACCTGCAGATCGTGCCCGGAAAGCTGGACTAGTCATGACGTTCATCGCGGGGGCCAAGCGGATCGCGAACCGCCCGCTCCAGACCCTGGACACGCTCGGCGACCAGATGTCGTTCTACGGCCGCGCGCTGCTCTGGACGCCGCGGACGCTGCGCCGCTACATGAAGGAAGTGCTGCGGCTGCTGGCCGAGGTCAGCTTCGGCTCCGGCTCGCTCGCCGTCATCGGCGGCACGGTCGGCGTGATGGTCGGCCTGACGCTGTTCACCGGTGTCCTGGTGGGCCTGCAGGGCTACTCGGCCCTGAACTCGATCGGCACCTCGGCGTTCACCGGCTTCCTGACGGCGTTCTTCAACACCCGCGAGATCGCGCCGCTGGTCGCCGGGCTTGCCTTGAGCGCGACGGTCGGCGCCGGGTTCACCGCGCAGCTCGGCGCGATGCGGATCTCCGAGGAGATCGACGCGCTCGAGGTCATGGGCGTGCCGAGCCTGCCGTACCTGGTGACCACGCGGATCATCGCCGGCTTCGTCGCCGTGATCCCGCTGTACATCATCGGCCTGCTCAGCTCGTATCTCGCCTCGCGGCTGGTCGTTATCTACATCTACAACCAGTCCGCCGGGACCTACGACCACTACTTCGACCTCTTCCTACCTCCACAGGACGTGTTGTACTCGTTCATCAAGGTGCTGATCTTCAGCGTCTTGATCATTCTTTCGCACTGCTACTTCGGCTACCGGGCCTCCGGCGGGCCCGCCGGGGTCGGCGTGGCCGTCGGCAAGGCCGTGCGGCTGAGCATTGTCACGGTTTCGATCGTGAACTTCTTCATCGGTTTCGCTATCTGGGGAACCGACGTCACGGTGAGGATTGCGGGATGATCACACTGCGGCGCAGGCTGCTCGGCCTGCTGCTCGTGGCCCTGCTGGTGGGGGGCATCGCGCTGAGTATCGCGTTGTACAACAAGTCGTTCACCAGCTTCGTCACCGTGAAGCTCGAGGCCGACAGCATCGGCAACCAGCTGCTCAAGCAGTCGGACGTGAAGGTGCGCGGGTTGATCGTCGGCTCGGTCGACGACATCGAGGTGACCAACGACGGCGCCGAGCTGACCCTGCGGCTCGACCCGGCGTCGGCGAAGCTGATCCCGCAGAACGTCTCGGCGCGGTTCCTGCCGAAGACGCTGTTCGGCGAGCGGTACGTCTCGCTGGAGATCCCGAAGGACCCGGCCACCCGGACGCTGGCCACCGGCGACGTGATCCCGCAGGACCGCACGTCGAGCGCGATCGACCTGGAGCAGGCGTTCGAGCACCTGCTGCCGGTGCTGCAGGCCGTGCAGCCGCAGAAGCTTTCGAGCACGCTCACCGCGATCTCGACCGCGCTGCAGGGCCGCGGCAAGCCGCTCGGCGACACGCTTTCCCAGCTGGGCGACTACATCGGCCAGCTGAACCCGCACGAGCCGCAGCTGCAGCACGACCTCAAGGCGCTCGCGCAGTTCTCCGGCAACCTGAGCAACTCCGCGCCGGACCTGGTGCAGAGCCTCGACAACCTGAGCACCACCACCCGCACCGTGGCGGACGAGCAGCAGAACCTGTCGAGCCTCTACGGCAACCTGACCACGGCGTCGCAGGACCTGCAGACGTTCCTGGAGAACAACTCCCAGAACATCATCAGCCTCGCCGGCACCGCGCGGCCGACGGCCGAGCTGCTGGCCAAGTACGCGCCCGAGTACCCGTGCGTGATCGGGCAGATGGCGAAGATGGTGCCGGTGATCGACAAGGCGCTGGGCAAGGGCACCGGCCAGCCGGGCCTGCACGCGACCCTCGAAGTGGTGGTCAACCGCGGGCCGTACAAGGCGGGCCAGGACGAGCCGCGGTTCGACGACAAGCGCGGCCCCCGTTGTTACGACCTGAACCCGGCGCCGAACCCGTTCCCGCAGGAGCCGCCGGACGGCGCGTTCAAGGACGGCACGAGCCACACGCCCGCCCCCAAGACCGTCGGCGAGGGCCTGAACCCGGCCAACTTCAAGGCCGACGCGGCCGGGCTGAACGGCAGCGGCGCCACGGGCGGCGACCCGGCCTACTCGACCGGTGAGAACGAGTTCCTGTCCCAGCTCATCGGCCCCCAGGTCGGTATGGCGGCGAGCGACTTCCCCGGCTGGGGCTCGCTGCTCGTCGGCCCGCTCTACCGAGGCACGGAGGTGACGGTCAAGTGAGGGGCTTGCTCGCACCGCTCATCAAGCTGCTGGTCTTCGTCGTGGTCACCGTGCTGTTCACCACGGTCCTCGGCATCAGCATCGCGAACATCAACACCACCAGCACCAACGAGTACTCGGCGCGGTTCACCGACGCGACGCTGGTGCTGCCCAACGACGACGTCCGCATCGCCGGCGTCCGCGTGGGGCAGGTCAAGGACGTCAAGATCGTGGACAAGCGCCAGGCGCAGGTGGACTTCGAGGTGGACACCGGGCTCAGGCTGCCCGCCGGCGTCACCGCGCAGATCAAGTTCCGCAACCTGGTCGGCCAGCGTTACGTCTCGCTCGGCGAAGGCAGCAACACCACCGGCGCGATGCTCCAGCCCGGCGGCACCATCCCGCTGGAGCGGACCACGCCGGCGCTGGACCTCACCGAGCTGTTCAACGGGTTCAAGCCGCTGTTCACCGCGCTGAACCCGGACGACGTCAACAAGCTCTCCTACGAGGTCATCCAGGTCCTGCAGGGCGAGGGCGGCACCGTGGAGAGCCTGCTGTCGCACACCGCTTCGCTGACCACCGCGATCGCCGGCAAGGACCAGGTCATCGGCGAGGTCATCGACAACCTCAACTCGGTGCTCGACACGGTGAACGCGCACACGCCGCAGCTGTCCGACCTGATCGTGAAGCTGCAGCAGCTGGTGTCCGGCCTGGCCGCCGACCGCAAGCCGATCGGCGACGCGATCGAAGGCCTCGGCAATCTCGCCCAGACGACCGCCGGCCTGCTCGGCGACGCCAGGGCGCCGCTGAAGGACGACATCAGCGCGCTCGGCACGCTCACCAGCAGGCTCGACCAGAACGAGCCGGACCTCGAGCACTTCATCCAGTTCCTGCCGCAGAAGGTCAGCGCGCTGACGCGCACCGCGGACTACGGCTCGTGGTTCAACTTCTACGCGTGCGAGATGAAGGGGAGCATCGCCCTGCCTCCGCTGATCAACCAGCCGATCGACGTCCCGCTCCTGCCCTCCAACCGGGAGAGGTGCAGCGGATGAAGTCGTTCCAGAAACGCAATCCCGTGCCGATCGCGCTGGTCGGCATCGCGGTGCTCGCGCTCGGCTTCATCGCCGCGCTGAACTCCGACGACCTGCCGGTGATCGGCGGCGGCACCACCTACAGCGCCGAGTTCTCCGAAGCCGCCGGGCTGACGACGGACAACGACGTGCGCGTGGCCGGCGTCAAGGTCGGCAAGGTGTCCGCGATCAAGATCGACGGCGCGAGCGTCAAGGTGTCGTTCAAGGTCAAGGACGCCTGGCTCGGCGACAAGACCACGGCGGCGATCAAGATCAAGACGCTGCTCGGCCAGAAGTACCTGGTGCTGGACCCGCAGGGCGTGGGCACGCTGAACCCGGACCAGCCGATCCCGCGGGACCGCACGATGTCGCCGTTCGACGTGCTCGACGCCTTCCGCGGCCTGTCCCAGACGGTCGACGACATCAACACCGACCAGCTCGCGCAGAGCTTCGACGCCATCACGCAGACCTTCGCGAACACCCCGGCGGACGTGAAGGGCGCGCTCTCGGGCCTGTCGAAGCTCTCGGACACCATCGCGAAGCGCGACTCGCAGCTGTCGAACCTGCTGGCCAACACCCGTGAGGTGTCGCAGACGCTGGTCGACCGCGACTCCGAGGTGACGAAGCTGATCACCGACGGCAACCAGCTGCTGGACGAGGTGTCGAAGCGCGAGCAGGCGATCAGCGCCCTGCTCGACGGCTCGCGCCAGCTGGCCACGCAGCTGCAGGGCCTGGTCGACGACAACGACAAGCAGCTGGACCCGGTGCTCACGAACCTCGACCAGCTGACCTCGATGCTGCAGCGCAATCAGGACTCGCTCGCCCAGGGCATCGCGAAGTTCGCCCCGTTCATCCGGGTGTTCACCAACACCATCGGCACCGGGCACTGGTTCGACAACTACATCTGCGGCCTGGTGCTGCCGTCGGTCGGGCCGCTCAACCAAGAGGGGTGTTACTCGAAATGACCGACACCCGCTTCGGCCAGTCCCTCACCCGCGGCTTCACCATCGCGATCGTGCTCGCGCTGGCGGTCGCCGGCGGGCTCTGGTGGACACTCAAGGACGCCGGGCGCACCCACCTGACCGCGTACTTCTCCGGCGCCGTCGGCCTTTACGAGGGCAACAGCGTCCGGATGCTCGGCGTGGACATGGGCACCGTCACCAAGATCCAGCCGATGGGCAACCAGGTCCGCGTCGACCTCGAGTACGACCGCTCGATCCCGGTGCCCGCCGACGCGAAGGCGCTGATCGTGGCGCCGTCGCTGGTCAGCGACCGCTACGTGCAGCTGGCCCCGGCCTACACCGGCGGCCCGCAGATCTCCGACGGCGCCGTGATCCCGCTCGACCGCACCGAGGTGCCGCTGGAGGTCGACCAGCTCGCCGCCAGCCTCGCGAAGGTGAGCGAGACGCTCGGCCCGAACGGCGCCAACAAGAACGGCTCGCTCTCGGACCTGCTGAACACCGCGGCGAAGAACCTCGACGGCAACGGCCAGGCCCTGCACGACACGATCACCAAGCTGGGCCAGGCCTCCGGCACGTTGGCGGGCAACAAGGACGACCTGTTCCAGACTGTGCAGAACCTCGGCCAGTTCTCCCAGACGCTGGTGAACAGCGACGGCCAGGTGCGCCAGTTCGAGAGCCAGCTGGCCGACGTCAGCGGCTACCTGGCGGGGGAGAAGGACAATCTCGCCGCCACGGTGCAGCAGCTGGGCACCACGCTGACCTCGGTGCAGAGCTTCATCGAGCAGAACCGCGGCCGGCTTAAGTCCAATGTGGACAAGCTCGCCAGCGTCACCAAGGTGCTGGTCGACCAGCGCAGCGCGCTCGCCGAAATCCTCGACGTCGCGCCCGTCGGCCTGTCGAACCTGGTGAATGTCTACAACGGCTCGTCCGGCACGCTCGACGCCCGGCCGAACCTCAACGAGCTGACCGCGCCGCCGCTGGTGATGGTCTGCAACCTGCTCAAGCAGACCGACGCGACCAAGGCGCTGCTCGGCAGCGCGTGCGACGGGATCGCCGGCGTGGTCGACGGGCTGGTGCCGCTGCCGTCGACGGCACAGGTGCTGCAGTCGCTGGAGAACGGCAAGCTGCCGCCACTCCCGCTCCCGCTCGCGGGCCAGGTCTACGGGACGGGGAGCTGATCGTGAAGCGACTCACGAAGTTCGCCGGCGCCGGGGTGGTCACCACGGTGTCCGCGCTGGTGCTGAGCGGCTGCGGGTTCAGCGGCATCTACGACGTGCCGCTGCCCGGCGGCGCCGACCTCGGCAGCCACCCGTACACGGTGAAGGTGCAGTTCCAGGACGTGCTCGACCTCGTGCCGCAGGCCGGCGTGAAGGTGAACGAGGTGCCGGTCGGCCGCGTCGAGTCGATCGGGCTCACCCCGGACCACTGGCACGCCGAGGTGACCGTCGCGGTCAACGGCGACGTGAAGCTCCCGGCCAACGCGCTGGCGAACGTGAAGCAGTCGAGCCTGCTCGGCGAGAAGTACGTGGAGCTGTCCTCACCCGGTGACGGCGAGGCGCAGGGTCAGCTGGCGAACAACGCCACCATCCCGCTCGCCCGAACCGGCCGCGACGTCGAGGTGGAAGAGGTGCTCGGCGCGCTGTCACTGCTGCTCAACGGCGGTGGCGTCGCCCAGCTGAACACCATCACCAAGGAGCTGAACAACGCGACGGCCGGCAAGGAGCCGGACATCAAGGCGCTGCTGGACAACGCCAACGAGCTGGTGACCAACCTCGACGAGCAGTCGTCGAACATCACGCGCGCGCTCGACGGGCTGAACCGGCTGTCGATGACGCTCAGGGACCAGAAGGACAAGCTGGTCGGCGCCGTCGACAACCTCGGCCCCGGCCTCGGCGTGCTGGAGCAGCAGCGGGGCCAGCTCGTGACGATGCTGAACGCGCTGAACAACCTCTCCGGCGTCGCGACCGACACGGTGAACAAGAGCAAGGCGGACCTCGTGGCCGACCTCAAGGCCCTCACCCCGACGCTGCAGAAGCTCGGCGAGGCGGGCAACGACCTGCCGAAGGCGTTGCAGATCCTGCTGACCTTCCCGTTCAGCGACCAGGCCTACGACGACGTGAAGGGCGACTACTTCAACCTCTTCGCGAAGGTCGACCTGAACCTGAAGGACATCATCGACAACCTCGGCAACAGCAGGCAGAACCCGCTGTCGGGGATCCTCCCGGTGCCCGGCCTGACCGGCGGCGTCAGCGGCACGCCCGGCGACCAGGCGCCGCCGCTGCCGATCCCCGGCCAGACCGGCTCGGGTTCGCAGCAGCCGAACTCCGCCGGTGGCCAGGGTGGCGCGCAGCCTCCGCAGAGCGGCCTCTCCGGCCTCTTCGGCCTGCTTTCGGGAGGTGCGGGCTGATGTTGCTGCGCAAGACGAAGTTCCAGCTGGTGGCGTTCGCGATCATCTCGATCGTGGCGCTGGTGTACGCGCTGATCCGGTTCGCCGGGCTCGGCACGGTGTTCGGCAGCAGCGGCTACACGGTGAAACTCGAGCTCAACGAGTCGGGCGGCATCTTCACCAACGCCGAGGTGACCTACCGCGGGTTCAACATCGGGCGCGTCGGGCCGCTTCGGCTGACCCAGACCGGGCTCGAGGCGGACCTGGACATCGACCCGTCGGCCCCGCAGGTGCCCTCGAACCTCGCCGTGGTGGTGGCGAACCGGTCCGCGGTCGGCGAGCAGTACGTGGACCTGCAGCCGAAGGTGGACAGCGGCCCGTATCTGGCGTCGGGCTCGGTGATCCCGGCGGCGAAGACGTCCACCCCGGTCAGCACCGACCGGCTGCTCTCGGACCTCGACTCGCTCGCCGCGTCGGTGCCCACCGACTCGCTGCGCACCGTCGTCGACGAGTCCTACGACGCGTTCCGCGGCACCGGCGGCGACCTGCAGACGTTGCTGGACACCGCGCGCAGCTTCACCACCACGGCCCAGCAGTACCTGCCGCAGACCGTCAGCCTGCTGGACGCCGGCGGCCAGGTGCTGGACACGCAGAACCACGAGGCCGCCAACTTCGCCGACTTCTCGAAGAGCCTCAACGAGCTCACCGGCACGCTGAAGAACTCGGACCCGCAGCTGCGCAAGCTGATCGGCATCACGCCGCAGGTGGCGAGCCAGATCAGCCAGGTGATCACGGAGACCGGGCCCGGTCTGGGCGCGCTCGTGGCGAACCTGCTGACCACGGCGAACCTCACCGTGACCCGCCTGGACGGCATCGAGCAGGGCCTGGTGACCTACCCGGCGCTGGCGGCCGCGGGGCCCAGCGTCGCGCCCGGTGACGGCACGGCGCACCTCGGGCTGGTGATCAACCTGTTCAACCCGCCCTCGTGCACCAAGGGTTATCTGCCCTACAGCCAGTACCGCACCGGTGCGGACCTCGTGACGCGGCCGGCGGACGAGAACGCCTACTGCGCCGAGCCGAAGGGCAGCCCGATCAACGTCCGCGGGTCTCAGAACGCGCCGTACAACGGCGTCCCGGTCGCGCCGTCGCCGCAGGACGTGAGCAACAACGCCGGGCGGCCCGCGCAGGAGCTGCAGGACGAGCGCGACGCGCAGGTGCCGGGCGTTGCCGGGAGCCCGGGTGTCTCGTTGAACAGCCTGGGAGCGTTGCTCGGGCTCGGCTGACGTGGATTTGATGACCGTTACCTACTCTGGAGTGTTATGAGCACCAACCCAGCCACCACCGAGGAAGCCGAGGAAGAGGTGACCCCCTCGGCCTCGACGGCCGCCGCGTCCCCCCGGACGCTGCCGGGGTCGCCGCGCATCTGGCTGCTCGGCGCCGGCGCCTTCGCGCTCGCCGCGCTGGTGGTGGCGGTCGTGTTCGGCATCATGTGGTGGGTGGCGGCCACGGGCACCAACGCCGACCTGGCGAAGTCGCGCGACGACGTGGTCAAGCAGGGCACCGCCGCGGTGAAGGCCTACACCGAGGTCGACTACACCCACCTCGACGACTACTTCGCCAACCAGAAGGCCGTGTCGAACGACGACATGTCCAAGCAGATCGACGCGGCGCGGCCCAACTACTCGAAGGCGCTGACCGACCAGAAGGTGACGGTCAAGACCACCGTCCAGGACATCGCCGTCGAAGAGCTCGACGACCACGAGGGCAAGGCGAGCTTCCTGGCCGCGATCACCACGATGAACAGCGCGGGCGGCCAGACCGCTTCGAAGGCCATCCGCCTCGAGGTCTCGATGGTCCGCGTCGGAAGCGACTGGAAGCTGTCCGGCATCGACAACGTCCCCCTCGTCGCCGCCGGCCAGTAGCTTCACCCAGAACGGAGTCCCGTAGTGCCCCCCTCTCGCCGCCAGCCGCCCCGCAGCAGCACACCGCCGGCCCGCCGGCCGAAGGTGGCCGGGCTGCGCAAGCCGCCGAGCGCGGACGCGGCACCAGCGCCCGTCGAGTCGCCCGAGTCCCAGACTGAGGCTCGGCCTGAGTCCCAGCCCGAGCCTCGGCCTGAGTCCTCGGCCGCTTCGCCCTCGAAGCCCCGGCCGCGTCCGGTGCCCCGGCCCGGGCCGTTGACCAGCGCGGCCCCGTCGGCCGCCGAAACCACGCAGGAGATCCGGTTCCCCGGCGGCGGCATCAGCCGGTCGAAGGCGGTCACCGAGCCCGAGCCGGTCGAGGACACGACGGTCGAGCCTGAGCCGGCCGAGGTCGACGCGCTCACGGGCGAGGAGGTCAAGGAGGAGACGGCCGACGCCGCCGACGCTCCGGCCCGCCCCCGTCGCAAGCGCCGCGACGAGGGCACGGCGAAGCCGGTCGACCTGGACGAGGCGGAAGTCTCCGACGCTCCGGACGCCGGCGTCCCGGCGCCGCGCGCGGACCGTCGGATCGGCCAGACGCTGACCATCGGCCTGGTGATCGTCGGCCTGGTGCTGGCGGGTCTGGCGGTGTTCTTCAAGCTGCAGTACGACACCGCCGAGGGCGCCACGAGCAACACCGCGCTGCTGGACGTGGCGAAGACCGCGCAGGTCAAGGACCAGGTCTCCCAGGCGACCGAGTCCCTGTTCTCCTACGACTTCAACAACATCAAGAAGACCGAGGACGCCGCCAGCAACCTGCTGGCGAACGACGACGTCAAGGCGAAGTACAACTCGCTGATGGGCGAGGTGAAGCGCCTGGCGCCGCAGCAGAAAATGGTGGTGACCTGCAAGGTCACCCGCAGCGCCGTGATCATGCTCGACGGCGACCGCGCACGGGTCATGGTGTTCGTCGACCAGACCTCCACCCGCGCCGACACCAAGCAGACCACCGCCGGCAGCGCCCAGCTCCACGTCGACGCCCAGCTCCAGGGCAACACGTGGAAGATCACGGACCTCGACACGTACAAGGCGCCTCCGGCTCCGTCCGGCCAGGCTCCCGCTCCGTCGGGCCAGGCCCCGGCGTCGTCGGCCCCGGCCTCGCCGCCGCCTTCGAAGTAGGTTTCTCCTCCTGATGCCCCGTCCGGAATCGTCCGGGCGGGGCATCAGTCGTAGGAGCGGGTGCGGCGGCTGTAGGGCTGGGGCGCTCGGACACAGCTTCGGCTCAAAGAGCGCGAAGCTTCTCTCCGGCGGTTCGTGCCTGCGCCCGCAGCGCTTCCTCCTCGCGAGCGCGGTCGTCCGTTGGAGCATCCGGCGGCACGAAGTCGGTCTCGAATCGCTCGGCGTGGATCTCCCGGCCGACGAACCGGTCGATCAACCCGACGTAGCCGACCAGGTCGCTTCGAACTGCCCCGGAACTCATCTCACCCTCCACCAGCGATCCCCGCTCGACCGGCCCGTCCTGGGCGCTCACCCGTAGTTGTGGGTCACGCGCCGATACGGCTCCGGCAGCTCTGCCAGCCGCTCCGGCACGTCCAACCCCGTGAGGATCGCATCGTCCGAGAGCCGCTCCAGCATCCGCGCACTGAGGCGGACGACGTCGTCCATCTGCTCGTTGATCGCGTCGTGCTTGTAGGCCCGCGTCCAAGCTTTGCGCGCGGTCACGGCCCCGTCAGTGGTGATCAGTTCTGGCGTCACCGAGCCGTCGAACATTCCTGAAACGGCCCCGAGGCCGAGCACCTCGCGGGCGAACTCTTCCGGTGACAGCGCGGTCGCCAGATTGAAGCGGTAGTCCAGTGACATGCAGGCCCTCGATCAGTGGTCTTCTCTATGCCCGTTTTTCAGCAAACAGACCGCGAAGCCACCCGCAAAGCGTTCCGGTGCAAGGCATCCAGCCGGTCGACGACGATGGCCGACAGCTGGGCCGCCGTGACCTCCACGCGGCAGGTGATCCCCGGCCGCCGAACCCCGTCGGTGGCGACGAGTTGCCCCAGCAGCGAGGTGGTCAGCTGGTCGAGTTCGGCGCGGATCTCGTTCAGGTCCGGGCGTGTGGTGGGCGCCTCGTCCGGGTGCGCGGTCCAGCGGTCGAACAGGCCGCGCTGGACGACCTTGCTCGCGGCGATCTGGTCCTGGAAGAAGCTGACCGTGCGGTCCGGGTCGATGCCGAGGGTGGCGGCCCGTTCACGGACCTCGGCCAGCTCCTGCCGCTCGCGCACCGGGTCGTCGATGGGCTTGCCGGTGCCGAACTTCGCGGCCGCGACCTGGTCGCTCACCTGGAGCCGCTGGACCACCAGCTCGGTCAGCGGGCCCAGCCGGCCGGCGGCGTTGTCGGATGCGGCCATGGCCTTGGTGCCTCCGAGGGTGAGTACCGCAAGGACGACGGCGATGGTCGCGGAGAACCGCCGCACCGATTTCCGCACGGACACGAGTTTTCTCCTCCGGCTGCCGGTCACCCCAGGATCACGGGTGATCTTACCGGCGGCGGAAACGCGGGACCCCCGGAATTCCCGCCGGGTGGACACGAATTCGTGCCCAGATTCCTCCACAGTGGACTCCCGATGGGCTCAGAGGTCCATCCCGGCCTCGACCAGGTGGATGCTGTCCGTGGTCACCCGGTGATGCTGGGCCCAGCCGCCGACGACGTGGTTCCAGCTCGTCACCGAGAGTTCGTGCCCGGTCAGCTCGATGCCGAAACCGCCGTACTGGCCGGGGATCGGGAACCACAGGCGCGGCCGCGTCAGCTCGGTCAGCGGGCCCAGCTGCGGCAGCCGCAGCTCGTGGCGGACGACGAGTTCCGCGGACCGGCCCCGGATCAGCAGGTGGAGCTGCGCGCTGAGGCCGTCCAGGACGTCCTCCGGCACGTCGTGGCGCGGGGACGGCGCCAGCAGCTCCGCGGTCTCCCCGTGACCGCGCTCGGCGGCGACGTCGGTGGCGCGCTGGCCGTACAGCCCGGTCCGCAGCGTCCGCCACGCGCCAAGGTCCAGCAGTTCCTCGACGACGTCGCGAGGGGCGCCGTGCCACGCCGCCTGGTGCAGCGGCGAGTAACCCCGCCTGCTGCCCAGCCGCGAGGCGTTGACCAGGTGCGACGCCGTGTCCAGGGTCGTGAGCACCGTCGTCCAGTCGGCCGCCGAGGCGGCGTCGGCGAGCCGGTCGCGGACGGCCACGTCGCGTGGGTCGTGCCGGTCCCGGCTCGTCACGCCGTCCCACTCGGTCTGCTCCACGAAGCGACCGTAGCCCGGCGCCGTAGGGGCCGGGGCCGTGACGGAGAACACCGTTTGCGGGCCCCGTTCCGGCTGTCCGAAACGGCCGCCGCGGCCCGATTCCGCAGGTACCCGGGGGTAACCGGGATGATCATCCCGGTTGTCACCCTCCGCACCCCCTGTTCAACGCTGCGCCAACCGGCGGGACCCCCGTGTGGCATCTTGACTCTCGCGCGTCGTGGGTTCAGGCTTACTGCCAACGGCGACAGCCGGGGAACGCGAACCTTGCGGGAGGGGCGCGAAACCGGGTAAGCCGGAGGCATTGTCGGAAGTGTTGCTGGAAGCGTTGCGCAGCAGGCTGGGCCCCATCTGGAGTGCCCCCTGGACAGACCGCGACGCTCGGGCTAGACTGGCTCTTTGCGCTGCCCTCTTTCAGGCTGCCCGGAGCCGGTAGTTAGAGTAGTGGGCACACGGCACCCTTGACAGTCCGCGACAGCTGTTGCTATCGCGGCTGCTCACCGCTCATTGTCCCCGGAAGGACGCATCTTGGCAGTCTCTCCCGCGAACCAGGCCACTGCTGCGACCACCTCGGCTGTATCTCGCTCGGAGTCCACAGGTATCCCCGGCGCACCCAAGCGAGTCTCTTTCGCAAAGATTCGCGAGCCTCTGAACACCCCCAACCTGCTGGACGTGCAGCTTCAGTCGTTCCAGTGGTTCACCGGAGCCGAGGCGTGGTTCGAGCGCCGCGTCAACGAAGGTGAAGAAAGCCCGGTCGGCGGCCTGGAGGAGGTCCTCAACGAGATCTCCCCGATCGAGGACTTCTCCGGTTCCATGTCGCTGTCCTTCTCCGCCCCGCGCTTCGACGAGGTCAAGGCCTCGATCGAGGAGTGCAAGGACAAGGACATGACCTACGCGGCCCCGCTGTTCGTCACCGCGGAGTTCGTCAACAACAACACCGGCGAGATCAAGAGCCAGACGGTCTTCCTCGGCGACTTCCCGGTGATGACGGACAAGGGCACGTTCATCATCAACGGCACCGAGCGGGTCGTCGTGTCCCAGCTGGTGCGTTCTCCGGGCGTGTACTTCGACAGCAGTGTCGACAAGACGACCGACAAGGACGTCTTCAGCGTGCGCGTGATCCCGAGCCGCGGTGCGTGGCTCGAGTTCGACGTCGACAAGCGCGACACCGTCGGCGTCCGCATCGACCGCAAGCGCCGCCAGCCGGTCACCGTGCTGCTGAAGGCGCTCGGCTGGACCACCGAGGCGATCCGCGAGCGCTTCTCGTTCTCCGAGACGCTGCTCGCCACCCTCGAGAAGGACCACACGGCCGGCACCGACGAGGCGCTGCTCGACATCTACCGCAAGCTGCGCCCGGGCGAGCCCCCCACCAAGGAGAGCGCGCAGACGCTGCTGGAGAACCTGTTCTTCAAGCCGAAGCGCTACGACCTGGCCAAGGTCGGCCGGTACAAGGTCAACAAGAAGCTCGGCCTGACCACCCCGTACGACACGGGCACGCTGACCGAAGAGGACATCGTCAGCGCCATCGAGTACCTGGTCCGGCTGCACGCCGGCGAGGACAAGATGACCAGCGTGAACGACGTCGAGGTGCCGGTCGAGACCGACGACATCGACCACTTCGGCAACCGTCGCCTGCGCACGGTCGGCGAGCTGATCCAGAACCAGATCCGGGTCGGCCTCTCCCGTACCGAGCGCGTCGTGCGTGAGCGCATGACCACGCAGGACGTCGAGGCGATCACGCCGCAGACCCTGATCAACATCCGCCCGATCGGCGCGGCGATCAAGGAGTTCTTCGGCACCTCGCAGCTGTCGCAGTTCATGGACCAGAACAACCCGCTGTCGGGCCTGACGCACAAGCGGCGTCTGTCGGCGCTCGGCCCCGGTGGTCTGTCCCGTGAGCGCGCCGGCATGGAGGTCCGTGACGTCCACCCGTCGCACTACGGCCGCATGTGCCCGATCGAGACGCCGGAAGGCCCGAACATCGGCCTGATCGGCTCGCTCTGCTCGTACGCGCGGGTCAACCCGTTCGGCTTCATCGAGACGCCGTACCGCAAGGTCGTCGAGGGCCGGGTCACCGACCAGGTCGACTACCTGACCGCGGACGAAGAGGACCGCTTCGTCAAGGCGCAGGCCAACGCGCCGCTGACCGAGGACAGCCACTTCGTCGAGAACAAGGTCCTTGGTCGCCGTAAGGGCGGCGAGGTCGAGCTGATCGACCCGCTCGACATCGACTACATGGACGTCTCGCCGCGGCAGATGGTCTCCGTCGCGACGGCGATGATCCCGTTCCTCGAGCACGACGACGCGAACCGCGCGCTGATGGGCGCGAACATGCAGCGTCAGGCGGTGCCGCTGCTGCGCAACCAGGCGCCGTACGTGGGCACCGGCGTGGAGCTGCGCGCCGCGGTCGACGCCGGCGACGTGCTCGTGGCCGAGCAGGCCGGCGTGGTCGAGGAGCTGTCCGCGGACATCATCACGATCATGCACGACGACGGCACGCGGAAGAGCTACGGACTGTACAAGTTCCGCCGCTCCAACCACGGCACCTGCTTCAACCACCGCCCGATCGTCAACGAGGGCGACCGGGTGGAGCAGGGGCAGGTCATCGCCGACGGCCCGTCCACCGAGAACGGTGAGATGGCGCTGGGCAAGAACCTGCTCGTGGCGGTCATGCCGTGGGAGGGCCACAACTACGAGGACGCGATCATCCTCTCCGAGCGCCTGGTGCAGGACGACGTGCTCACGTCGATCCACATCGAGGAGCACGAGATCGACGCCCGCGACACCAAGCTGGGCGCCGAGGAGATCACCCGGGACATCCCGAACGTCTCCGAGGAGGTGCTCGCCGACCTCGACGAGCGCGGCATCATCCGCATCGGCGCCGAGGTCCGCGACGGCGACATCCTGGTCGGCAAGGTCACGCCCAAGGGCGAGACCGAGCTGACCCCGGAAGAGCGCCTGCTCCGCGCGATCTTCGGCGAGAAGGCCCGCGAAGTCCGCGACACCTCGCTGAAGGTGCCGCACGGCGAGACCGGCAAGGTCATCGGCATCCGCGTGTTCTCGCGCGAGGACGACGACGAGCTGCCCCCGGGCGTCAACGAGCTGGTCCGCGTCTACGTGGCCCAGAAGCGCAAGATCCAGCCGGGCGACAAGCTCGCCGGCCGGCACGGCAACAAGGGTGTCATCGGCAAGATCCTGCCGGTCGAGGACATGCCGTTCATGGAGGACGGCACCCCGGTCGACATCATCCTGAACACCCACGGTGTGCCGCGACGGATGAACATCGGCCAGATCCTCGAGCTGCACCTCGGCTGGCTGGCCTCGCAGGGCTGGACGATCGAGGGCGACCCGAGCTGGGCCGCGAACCTCAACGAGGAGCTCTACGACGTCGCGCCGAACACGAACACCGCCACCCCGGTGTTCGACGGCGCGAAGGAAGAGGAGCTCACCGGGCTGCTCGGCTCGACCAAGCCGAACCGCGACGGCGAGCGCATGGTCAAGGAGAACGGCAAGGCCACGCTGCTCGACGGCCGCTCCGGCGAGCCGTACCCGTACCCGGTGTCGGTCGGCTACATGTACATCCTGAAGCTGCACCACCTGGTCGACGACAAGATCCACGCCCGCTCCACCGGCCCGTACTCGATGATCACGCAGCAGCCGCTGGGTGGTAAGGCGCAGTTCGGTGGCCAGCGCTTCGGTGAGATGGAGTGCTGGGCGATGCAGGCGTACGGCGCTGCCTACACGCTGCAGGAGCTGCTGACGATCAAGTCGGACGACGTGGTCGGCCGCGTCAAGGTGTACGAGGCGATCGTCAAGGGGGAGAACATCCCCGAGCCGGGCATCCCGGAGTCGTTCAAGGTGCTCCTCAAGGAGCTCCAGTCGCTGTGCCTGAACGTCGAGGTGCTCTCCAGCGACGGTGCGGCGATCGAGATGCGCGACTCCGACGACGAGGACCTCGAGCGCGCCGCGGCGAACCTCGGCATCAACCTGTCCCGCAACGAGTCGCCCTCGGTGGACGACGTCGTGCACTGATCGCGAGCTGAGGCGGGGCCTGCCTCCCGTGGGCCCCGCCTCGCCCGCCAATCCCTACTGTCGATACAACCCCAAGGGGATGCAAAGACGTGCTGGACGTCAATTTCTTCGATGAGCTCCGCATCGGCCTCGCCACCGCCGACGACATCCGTCAGTGGTCCTTCGGCGAGGTCAAGAAGCCGGAGACCATCAACTACCGCACGCTCAAGCCCGAGAAGGACGGCCTCTTCTGCGAGAAGATCTTCGGCCCGACCCGGGACTGGGAGTGCTACTGCGGCAAGTACAAGCGGGTCCGCTTCAAGGGCATCATCTGTGAGCGCTGCGGCGTCGAGGTGACTCGCGCCAAGGTGCGCCGTGAGCGGATGGGCCACATCGAGCTGGCCGCTCCGGTCACCCACATCTGGTACTTCAAGGGTGTTCCGTCCCGTCTGGGCTACCTGCTGGACCTGGCGCCCAAGGACCTCGAGAAGATCATCTACTTCGCTGCTTACGTCATCACCGGCGTGAACACCGAACTGCGCCACACCGACCTGCCGACCCTCGAGAACGAGATCGGCGTCGAGCGCAAGAACCTCGAGACCAAGCGTGACTCGGACATCGAGGCCCGCGCGCAGAAGCTGGAAGCCGACCTGGCCGAGCTGGAGGCGGAGGGCGCCAAGTCCGACGTGCGCCGCAAGGTCAAGGAGGGCGGCGAGCGTGAGATGCGCCAGCTGCGCGACCGCGCCGGCCGCGAGCTGGACCGCCTCGAGGAGGTCTGGACGACCTTCACGAAGCTGGACACCCGCCAGCTGATCGCCGACGAGCTGCTCTACCGCGAGCTGGTCGACCGCTACGGCGAGTACTTCACCGGCGGCATGGGCGCGGAGGCCATCCAGAAGCTGGCCACCGAGTTCGACGTCGCGGCGGAGGCCGACAACCTGCGCGACACCATCCGCAACGGCAAGGGGCAGAAGAAGCTCCGCGCGCTGAAGCGGCTCAAGGTCGTCGCCGCGTTCCAGGCGACCGGCAACGACCCGCGCGGCATGGTGCTCGACGCCGTCCCGGTCATCCCGCCGGACCTGCGCCCGATGGTGCAGCTCGACGGTGGCCGGTTCGCCACGTCGGACCTGAACGACCTGTACCGCCGCGTGATCAACCGCAACAACCGCCTCAAGCGGCTGATCGACCTCGGCGCGCCCGAGATCATCGTCAACAACGAGAAGCGGATGCTGCAGGAGGCCGTCGACGCGCTGTTCGACAACGGCCGCCGCGGCCGCCCGGTGACCGGTCCCGGTAACCGCCCGCTGAAGTCGCTGTCCGACCTGCTCAAGGGCAAGCAGGGCCGGTTCCGCCAGAACCTGCTCGGCAAGCGCGTGGACTACTCGGGCCGTTCGGTCATCATCGTCGGCCCGCAGCTGAAGCTGCACCAGTGCGGTCTGCCGAAGGACATGGCGCTCGAGCTGTTCAAGCCGTTCGTGATGAAGCGGCTGGTCGACCTGAACCACGCGCAGAACATCAAGTCCGCCAAGCGGATGGTGGAGCGCTCGCGCCCGCAGGTGTGGGACGTGCTCGAAGAGGTCATCACCGGCCACCCGGTGATGCTGAACCGGGCGCCGACCCTGCACCGCCTGGGCATCCAGGCCTTCGAGCCGCAGCTGGTCGAGGGCAAGGCCATCCAGCTGCACCCGCTGGTCTGCGAGGCGTTCAACGCGGACTTCGACGGTGACCAGATGGCGGTGCACCTGCCGCTGTCGGCCGAGGCGCAGGCCGAGGCCCGGATCCTGATGCTGTCGGCGAACAACATCCTGTCGCCGGCGTCGGGCCGTCCGCTCGCCATGCCGCGACTGGACATGGTGACCGGCCTGTACCACCTGACCCGGCTGAACGAGAAGGCCGACGGCGCGGGCGGCGCGTACTCCTCGCCGGCCGAGGCCATCATGGCCTACGACCTCAAGGCGCTGAGCCTGCACGCCCCGATCAAGATCCGCGTGTCCGACCGTCAGCCGGCGAAGGCCGACGAGGCGCGGCTCGCGGAGAAGGGCTGGGAGCCGGGCAAGGTCTGGCTGGCCGAGACCACCCTGGGCCGCGTGCTGTTCAACGAGCTGCTGCCGGCGGACTACCCGTTCATCAACGAGCCGATGCCGAAGAAGCGTCAGGCCGCGATCGTGAACGACCTCGCCGAGCGGTACTCGATGACGCAGGTCGCGCAGACCCTGGACCGGCTGAAGGACGCCGGCTTCTACTGGGCGACGCGCTCCGGCGTCACGGTGGCCATCTCGGACGTGCTGACCCCGGTCGGCAAGAAGGCCATCCTCGACGAGTACGAGGGCAAGGCCGACCAGGTCGAGAAGCGGTACCAGCGTGGTCAGCTGTCGCACACCGAGCGCAACAACGAGCTCGTCAAGGTGTGGACGCAGGCCACCGAAGAGGTCCACAAGATCATGGAGACGGCGCTGCCGGACGACAACCCGATCGCGATCATCGTGAAGTCGGGTGCGGCGGGCAACATGACGCAGGTCCGGTCGCTGGCCGGTATGCGTGGCCTGGTGTCGAACCCGAAGGGCGAGTACATCCCGCGTCCGATCAAGGCCAACTTCCGTGAAGGCCTGTCGGTGGCGGAGTACTTCATCGCGACGCACGGTGCCCGTAAGGGCCTGGCGGACACCGCCCTGCGGACCGCCGACTCGGGTTACCTGACCCGTCGTCTGGTGGACGTCTCGCAGGACGTCATCGTCCGCGAGGTCGACTGCGGCACCACCCGCGGCATCAACATGCCGATCGGCGAGGACATCGACGGCAAGGTCGCGCGCGACCAGCACGTCGAGACCAGTGTGTACGCGCGGAACCTCGCGACGGACGCGGTGGACGCCAAGGGCAACGTCGTGCTCAACGCCGGTGACGACGTCGGCGACCCGGCGCTGGACAAGCTCATCTCCAGCGGCATCACCAAGGTCAAGGTGCGCTCCGTGCTCACCTGCGAGTCGGCGGTCGGCGTGTGCGCGACCTGCTACGGCCGTTCGATGGCGACGGGCGAGCTCGTCGATGTCGGCGAGGCCGTCGGCATCGTCGCGGCCCAGTCGATCGGTGAGCCGGGCACGCAGCTGACGATGCGTACGTTCCACCAGGGTGGTGTCGCCGGTGACGACATCACGACCGGTCTGCCCCGTGTCACCGAGCTGTTCGAGGCCCGGGTGCCGAAGGGCAAGGCGCCGATCGCCGACGTCGACGGCCGCGTGCGGATCGAGGAGAGCGAGCGGTTCTGGAAGATCACCCTGATCCCGGACGACGGGTCGGAGGAGATCGTCTTCGACAAGCTGTCCAAGCGGCAGCGGCTCGCCAACACCCCGAACGGCCCGCTGGGCGACGGCGACCACGTGCTGGTCGGCCAGCAGCTGCTCGAGGGCACGCCGGACCCGCACGAGGTCCTGCGGGTCATGGGGCCGCGCGAGGCGCAGATGCACCTCGTGGACGAGGTGCAGAAGGTGTACCGCGCCCAGGGTGTGTCGATCCACGACAAGCACATCGAGGTCATCGTGCGGCAGATGCTCCGCCGCGTGACGATCATCGACTCCGGTGCCACGGACTTCCTGCCGGGCGAGCTGCCCGAGCGGACCAAGTTCGAGGCGTGGAACCGTTCGACGGTTTCCGAGGGCGGCGAGCCGGCTTCGGGTCGTCCGGTGCTGATGGGGATCACGAAGGCGTCGCTCACCACGGACTCGTGGCTGTCGGCGGCGTCGTTCCAGGAGACCACTCGCGTGCTGACCGACGCGGCCATCAACGGCCGCTCGGACAAGCTCGTGGGCCTCAAGGAGAACGTGATCATCGGTAAGCTGATCCCGGCCGGTACGGGCATCAACCGCTACCGGAACATCCAGGTGCAGCCGACCGAGGAGGCGCGGGTCGCCGCTTACGCGATCCCGTCCTACGACGACGGCTACTACACCCCGGACGTGTTCGGTTCGGGCACCGGTGCCGCGGTTCCGCTGGACGACTACGACTTCGGTCGCGACTTCCGCTGATCCGCTAGCTGACGAGAAGAGCCCCCATCCCGGGGGCGGATTCTCGGGGTCCTCGCAACACCTGATGGTCTAGATGGCTGTCAGTAGATCACGCAGACGCTCGGCTGGGGTTTTCCAGCCGAGCGTTTTGCGTGGGCGGCGGTTGAGTTTCTGGGCGACGTGCTCGAGGTCTTCGGATCCGTAGACGCTCAGGTCGGTGCCCTTGGGGAAGTACTGCCGCAGCAGGCCGTTGGTGTTCTCGTTCGATCCGCGTTGCCAGGGCGAGTGCGGGTCGCAGAAGTAGACCGGTACTCCGGTGGTCACGGTGAACTGCTTGTGTGCGGCCATTTCGCAGCCTTGGTCCCAGGTCAGCGAGCCGCGTAGGTGTTCGGGCAGGGACCCGATCAACGGCACGAGCACATCGCGGACTTCCTCGGCGGTGTGTCCGCCGGGCAGGTGCCCGAGCAGGACGTAGCGGGTGGAGCGCTCGACCAGGGTCACGATCGCGCTGTCGCTGCGGGTGCCGACGATCAGGTCACCTTCCCAGTGGCCGGGCACGGCTCGGTCCTCGATCTCGGCGGGACGGTCGGAGATCATCACCATCTCGTCGACGAACCGCTGAGTGCGCTGATCAGGACGCCGGTGGGGCTTGCGCCTGGTGCGCCCAGTGCGCAGCGCCGTAGCGACCTCGCGCCGCAGCCCGCCACGGGCCTGGACATAGATCGCCTGGTAGATCGTCTCCGTACTCACCCGTATGCTCTCGTCGTCCGGGAACTCGGTCACCAGAGCGTGGCAGATCTGCTCAGGCGACCACTCCTCCCGCAGCTTGCTGGTGACGTAGTCCCGCAGCGGTCCGTCGTGAGCCAGCTTGGATGCCTTGTGCCGCACACGGCTCTTCGCCCACGCCCGCTGGGCCCGGTATGGCCGGTAGACGCCTCCCACGGCGTAAGCGTCGATCTCACGCTTGATCGTGGACGCAGGCCGGCCCAGTTCGCGCCCGATCGCCCGCAGCGAAGCGCCCTGACGGTGCAGGTCGGCGATCGTCTCGCGCTCGACCAGGGTCAGGAACCGGGGATGCAGCCCGGCCTCCAAGGACCTCACCGTGGGCGGCTGCGTCGCCGTGACCATCGTGGTCACGCCCGTCCGGTAGTCCACCTTGCGCCCGCCGGGATAGACGCGGGTCGGGCCAATTGATCGCACCCCGTGATCCCAGTCCTGCGCCGTGCGCACGTTGACCCCGACACGCCGGGCGGCCTCCTTACGGCTGACCCCTTCTCCGCGCAGCCGGTCGTACTCCCCACGACCGGGGTGACCACCCTGGCTGGTGCTCCCACGCCCTCGAAGGCCAGCCCGCCGGACCCACCCGAAGGCCGTGTTCAGGTTCACCCCGACCGCCCGCGACGCGACCGAGACGTTGCCGTCCTCCCGCTCCAGCGCCTCGAAGAACCTCTTCCGCAACTCCGGTGACAGCACGATCCCCGCAACTCCCTGAAATCCAGGGTGTTGCGGGGATCGCTAGAATCCGCCGGGTCCGCCGGGGTGGGGGCTCTTTCGTGGGCCCGGCTAGGGTGAGCCCATGCTGCGACAAGGTGTAACCAGGTCGATCGGGATCGCGGCGCGACCGGCGGACGTGGTGGCGTTCGTCGCGGACCCGGAGACGATTCCGCGTTACGCGCCGGGGTTCGCGAAGTCCGTGACGCCGTCCGGAGGAGCGTGGGTGGCGGAGACCAGCCGCGGCACGCTTCAGCTTTCGCCGGTGGTCGCGGCCGCCGCGGGGACCGTGGACTTCCACCTGACGGCCGGGGACGGCTCGGTCACCGTGGCCCACAGCCGCACGTTCGCGAACGGCGACGGCGCCGAGTTCGTCTTCACGCTGTTGCTGCTGCCGGAGTCCGCGCCGGCGGACGCCGTTGCCGAGCAGGGGCTGGTCCTCGAGGGTGATCTGGCGCGGTTGAAGGAGCTGCTGGAGGCGCACTGAGCTGCGAATATAGGCTCAGATGAACGGACCGTAGTCGGGCCGTTGTCGGCACTTGTACGGTCTCCGGGACCGCCCGCCGATTCGTAGATTCTCCCCGTGGCTGACGCGGTGCCCTTCACGGACAACTTCTCCGACCTCTCCAACACCCAGGGGTACCAGTTCGAGTTCCGCTGCGAGCGGTGCGGCAACGGGTTCCGTTCCGCCTTCCAGCGCGACACCGCCGAAACCGGTCGCAGCGTGCTGCGGGCCGTGGGGTCGTTCTTCGGTGGGAAGCTGCAGGACCTGAGCTACTCGGCCGACCAGTGGCGCTACAACCAGGCCACCAACTCCGCCGCCAAGGACAAGGCGCTCACGGCCGCCGTCCAGGAGATCACGCCGAGCTTCCGGCAGTGCCGCGGCTGCAGCGACTGGATGTGCTCGGACCAGTGCTGGAACGAGGAGATCGGCCAGTGCCTGCGGTGCTCGCCGAGCGTCGCCGAGGAGGTGTCGCGCGCGCAGGCGTCGGCGCAGCGCGACCAGATCTGGGACAAGGCGCGCACGAAGGACTGGACCCAGGACGTCGACCTCGACACCCGCGCCAAGCTCACCTGCCCCAGCTGCGGGGTCAAGGCCGACGGCGGCAAGTTCTGCGCCTCCTGCGGCGGTTCCCTCGCCCCGGTCGTGCACTGCACGGAGTGCGGCAGCCAGTCCAAGGTGGGCGCGATGTTCTGCGGGGACTGCGGCACCCGGCTCTGACGCCTCAGCCGACGGGCGTGGCCCGCTTTTGCTTGCGCAGCTTGCGAATGCGGCGCGGCGGCCGCGGCCGGTAGGTCGCCTTCGCCAGACCGGCGCCGAGGACCAGGGGGATCAGGCCGTACAAGAGGGTGATCACCGACGCGCGGTTGTTCTCGAGCACGGGGTGCCACCACAGCGGGCCGATCGAGACGTCGATGACCTCGTCCTTGTCGGGCAGCGTGCCGTACCAGTCGGTGGTGACCTCGTGCGTGGTGCCGCCGAGTTCGTACGTGCCGTGGACGCGGGGAGCACTGTCGGCGCAGCTGCTGTTGCGCCGGCAGGTGGTGTCGACGTGGCCCTCGAAGGATTCGATCACCGACAGCCGCGCCTCGGGAGCCAGGCCGCTGAGGGCCGTCACCGAGTTGGCGATCGGCAGCAGGCCGCCGACCAGCAGGCCCAGTGCGATCAGCGAGCGCATGGTCAGCGAAACCGACGTCACCGGCTGCCGGTCCGCGGCCTCGCGGCGGCGGTTCACCGGCGTGCGCAGGAGGCCACCGCGCTTGCCGAACCAGGCGGTGTAACCCGTATCGGAGCCGGCGGCCACCGAGCTGAACGCCGGATCGCCGCCCCACACCTCCCACACCGGGGCCGGCACGGCCGCGGCCAGGATGGCGAGCCGGCGGGAGTTGCCGAACATCCGGTCCTCGGTCAGCCCGCCCGAATCGGTGGTCCACAACGCGTCCCCGTGGAACGCGACCTGGTGCACGCGGAACCAGAGGCCGCCCATGATCAGCGCGCGGACCTCTTCGGTGAGCACGGCCGCGGCGAACTCCGGGTCGGAAGTGGTGACGGAGAACCGGCGGTCGAACTCGGCGTCGACCTCGAAATCGTCCAACGCCGTGTCGGGCCTCAGCCAGCCGAACCCGTTGCGGGTGATCCGGGCGTCTTCCAGCGGGGTGAAGTGCTCCGGCTCGAACGCCCCGGTCCTCGGCGAGATCACCAGCGCCGGTACGACCGGGATCCGCAGCTCGACCACGGCGTAAATCGAGTCGATCTGCTCGGCCACCTTGGCCAGCTCGGCGAACCCCTCCTCGCCGGGCGGGCTGGTCGAGTACTCGATGCCCAGCAGCCGGTGACCCTGGTGCTCGAACTCGACCGCGGTGCGCCGGGGCCCGGGATCCGGGTGGTCGAGGGCCACGCCGCGCCCGCGATGGGGCAGGACCCCGAACGTCGGTTCCGCGACCGCGTCGAGGCGGCCGGCCCAGGTCCGTTGCCGCCAGCCCCGCCAGGCCACCAGCGCCGCGAAGGCCAGCGGGAAGACGAACCACAGCAGCTGCGGCACAGAGCTGCCGGTGCCGGCCGAAAGCCAGTACAGCGACGTCTCGGAAAACGCGATCCCGCAGAGCGCGTAACCGACAGCGGCCGCGACCGCGTTGCGCTTCTCGAGCCAGTTTGCCAGCCACAGCAAGGCAAACCCCGCCGCGTAACCGCCGACGACGAACCAGGGGCCGAGCAGGTCGTCCATTTACCGGTCCATATCGAGGTTCTCGCGGGTCTCCTGGTCAGACTCGCCGTTGTCCGCCTTGCCCGCGGCGTACACGTCCTTGGTGGTTTCGTACATCTTGCTCGCGCCGTCGAGCACGGCCTTGCCGGCGTAGGCCGAGCCCTTGCTGAGCACGTCGTCGGGGTTGAAGCCGGCGACCGCCTTGAACGCTTCCTTCGGGGCGCCCTTGAGCGTCTCCAGCGCCACGTCGCCGGTCGCCTTCAGCCGGAAGCCGACGCCTTCGGACTTGCCGAGCATGCCGGAGATCGCCTTCTCCTCGCCGGGCATGATCCGGGTCCCGCCCGCGGTGAGCTTCGAACCCTGCTTGACCAGGTCGTCGGTCCACTTCAACAGGAAGCCCATGAACTTGTCGAGCAGCTTGCCCAGCTTCCCGAGGTGGGCGGTGATCTTGCCGAACACGCTCGCGGCCTTCGCGACCGACGCGGCCATCGCGCCGGCGACCGACGAACCGAGGCTCACGATGGAGGCGGCGAGCGCGGGCAGCCAGAGGTAGATCAGCCAGCTGACCAGCTCGGTGATGATGGCCTTGATGACCTCTTCGATCACGGTCATGACCATCGACCACATCTGCAGCGTCTCGGCGACCGACGCCGAGCTGGAGCCGATGCCCTTGATGCCCTGGGCGAAATCGCCGAGCGCCTTCTTGGCCGCCTCCCCGCCGTTGCCCTCCCAGCCCTTGAGCGCCTCGTCGCCGGCCTGGACGAAGTCGTCGGCCAGGCTGACGAAGCCCGCGCCGATCGTGCCGAAGTTGCCGGCCGCGTCCTTCAGCGCGGGGCCGTCGCCGGTCACGAAGTGCAGGGCGTCCTGCATCGGCTGGACCAGCTCCAGGAGCATGTTCAGGCCGTTGCTGACCAGCCAGCCGACCGGGTCGAGCGCGAAGCTCGCCATGTCCATGCCGGCCCCGGCGACGAAGCCGGCGCCGTCCTTGAGCAGGTCGCCGCTGGCCAGCGCGACGTCTCCGGCGCTGTCGGCCCCGCTGAAGTTCTTGTAGGCGCTGGTGACAGTGCCGATCCCCTTGCCGACGATCGGCGCCTTCTTGGCCGCCTCCATGGCGTCGTGGCCGAAGCTGTTGTCTTCCCGCGTCAGCTTGATGCCGTCGGCGACGCTCTTCTCGCTCATGCTTCCCCCTTGCTCAGAGCGGTCCGTCGATCTCGGCCTTGTACTTGCCGAGGACCATCGTGACGTCCTTCTCGTGCCCGTCGTAGATCTCCGCGGCCTGGTTGAGCTTGCCGGAGTACGCGTCCACGCCGGTCTTCAGCAGTTCGAGCAGCTCGCGCAGGTCACCGAGCTTGCTGGTGTAGGTCTGCTTCACCGCGAGGCCGATCAGGCCCCACGACTTGTCGGTCACGTCGGCCTGGTTCACCAGGTTGCCGAACTTGGCCGCCTCGTCCTTGTAGTGGCCGAGGCCGGTGGCGTAGGTCCGCAGTGCCTTGGGATCGACCGCGTGGCCGCTGCCGTCGGTGGTCATCGGTGGTCCTCCTCGTCGAACAGGTTCCGGAGGAACTGGTCCCCGGCCGAACTCCCGCCGGACGGCCGCGGACCGGCTGACGGGTCGTCCTCCTTGCGCAGCACGCTCGCCTGGTCGAAGTCCTCTTCCTCGTCCCGCGCGGGGCGGGCGGGCTCCTCCTCCGGCAGTTGTGACTTCAACTCGGCCGCCGTGGTTCCCAGCGCTTCGGCCTGCGCCTCGAAAACCTGCTCGGAGACGTCGAGGTTGAACGCCGCGCCCACGTGCGCGTCGACGATGCCCGCCTGCTGCCGGGTGGCCTCGGCGACGGCCTGGTGCAGGGTCGCCAGGATGGCGTCGGCGAGCTGCTGCGGCTGCTGGCGCATGGCGTCGGCGGTGAGCCGGATGCCCTTGACGGACCCGCTCGGGCCGGCGACCACCGTGATCGACCGGTCCGCCGAGACGGCCTGCGCTTCCAGCGCGGCCAGCTCTTCCTGCATCCCGCCGACCTGCGCGAACTTGGTTTCGGCCGCCTTGACCTTGGACTGGAACTTGTCGAACTCCGCGACCAGACGGTCCATCTCTGCGGACACGGCGCCCCCTAACTCTTCGCCCACCTGTCTTCTGATGTGCGGATTATGCCGCTTACCTCCCCTTCGCGCTGCAAGAGTGGTCAATCCGCTTCGGCTGCCGATCGAGGTCAGCGGCCTGAGTTCCCGAACTTCGGTAACGAAAAGGTCACGAACATAATGGGCAAACGGTCGGCCGAACGGCGTCATTGTGACTACTCGTGACACCGCCGAACGGCCTATCGCAGGTCGCGAATACGTACGCACCCGTTCGGCGTAACGGGGCCGCGCAAGTCAGTCCAGGTCGTGGGATATTCACCCTTTTGACGGACGTTCCATCTATTGATCACGAGATTGACAGTAAGTCCGGTTCGCAAGACTATTTCGCGCATGCCCTCTCCTGTCGCCTTGGTGTGGCGCCGGCACGTCGACCTGCGCCAGCAGGCCAGCGCGCTGTGTAGGGATTTCTGAATCAATTCCCGTCGACCGGACGCGACTCTTTCCCTTGTGCGGTAACGCTTCAAGCGTGTGCTGAGCTCCTCGGCACTCGCGAGTTCGTCGTGTCCTCTCGACATTTTCGCATTACTGAGAACAGGGAGACACAATGCGATTCAGCTCCTCCTCGGGCGCCCCGCCCCGATGGCGGAAAGCGCTGACGGGCACTCTCGCGCTGGCGCTCGCCATCGCCGCGGTGACCTACACCGGAGCCACCACCAGCGCGTACGCCGACGTCCAGGTCCTCACCGATTCGAAGGCCGGCGCCGACGGCAAGCAGTACTGGGTGCAGAACCACCTGGTCACCAAGGACCTGGCCGCGCAGTCCCGCGCGGGCGGCACCCCGAAGAAGTGGCTGCTGGTGTGGGCCGGTGACGAGAACATCGCCGACACCGTGGTCAAGGACGTCAAGAACCTGCCCGGTTCGCTCGGCGGCGGCCTGAACAAGGTGAAGAACGCGCTGCCCGGCCCGGACTTCCTCGCCGTGATCGACGCGACGCAGGGCTCGGCGACGTACGGCAAGGTCGTGAACACCGCCACTGTCGGCCCGCTGGTCGAGAACGAGCCGCACCACATGCAGTACGTGTGGCACAAGGGCGACACGATCTACGCCGGCGCGCTGTTCGCCGCGGCGACGTACGCGTTCGACGTCAGCGCGCTGCCGCAGCTGAAGCTCAAGGGCGTCAGCCTGCCGACGCAGACGCTCGGCGGCTCGGTCCCGGACGCCTACTGGGTGCTCAAGGACGGTTCGGCGTACGGCACGTACATGGGCGGCCCGGTCGTCCCGGGGCCGTACACCTACCAGGACGGCTCCACGCAGGTCGGCAACGGTTTCGCCGGCAGCCCCGGCGAGGTCGTGCACTTCGACCAGAACGCGCAGGTGCTTTCGCAGAACCCGGCGGCGACCCCGCAGGGCGACAACCCGAAGCTGTGCGACAACCTCCCGCAGCTGGGCAAACCCTCCTGCGCCAACCCGCACGGCGTCCAGGCCCGCGAGGACCTGAACACGCTCGTCACCAGTGACTACGCCGAGCCGCGCAACATCATCCTCGACCCGGTGAAGCAGCCGTCGCCGTACCTGCGGCGGCCGACCATCCGCACGTGGGACATCTCCGACCGCAACCACCCGAAGCTGAAGACGGTGTCGTATCTGCCGGACGGCCCGCGCGCAGACCCGGCCGACCCGCTGCACTCGGAAAGCCGCGCGGCCATGGAGACCACGGTGACGAACCAGCCCGGCCACAAGGGCGCGTTCGCCGAGACCATGCAGGGCGGGGCCGTGTACTACACGCCGGACATCACGGCGAAGGAGCCGCACTGGATCGAGGTGTTCGACGACGGCGCCGCGAACAAGGCGATGTACCCGCAGAACGACTCGAACGGCGCCAGCTCCAACGGCGGCTGGATCCAGACGAGCCCGGACGACAAGTACCTGTACCGCGCCATCGTCGGCCGGCAGAAGGGCACCCTCTCGGCGGACGACCCCGGCACCACCGGCGGCGTCTACGTGCTGGACATCCAGAAGCTGCTGGCCGCCGGCGACAACGTCGACGACATCAAGGGCCGCATCGACACGAAGGAGAAGGCACAGCAGGGCGGCGGGGACGACCTGCCCACCGTCGTCGGCGCCGCGCCGATCAACCCGGGCACCGCGGCGGCCGGCCCGCACTGGGGCGCGTACGACAACTTCGCGCTCGGCAGCGACGGTTTCTACCACGAAACCACGCAGCCGCAGCACCTCGCGGTGTCGAACTACTTCGTCGCCCGGTCCGGTTTGGACGGTGACCACAAGGTCAACCTGCTGAACCTCTCCCCGGACGGCAAGGTCGCGGTGGACCAGAACTTCCGTGACGAGTTCACCGGCCAGGTCGGCATCAACTTCAACCGCAAGTCCTGGCCCCACGGGGACTTCGGCAACGCGAAGCCGCACTCGGAGCTGTTCGTGGTCGCGGACCAGAACGTGAAGTGACCCATCCCGTGGCCGGCCGGCGGTAGTCCCCGGCCGGCCGGCCACGGGTTCCCCTCGCTTGTCCCGATAACCGGTACCCGGGTCCGTCGCTGTGATGCCGGGCCACTCGCCTCATCGCCCGGTTCGCTCGAACGACCGGGCACCCCATTCCCGGACTCTCCCCGGAAGGTCTCCATGGATCACCACGTCACGCCGGTGAGCACCGGTTCGTCCGGAGTGGACATAACCGCGCTCGTGCTGCGGCTCGTGCTGCTGCTGGCCACCGCGTTCCTCGCCGGCACCGGGATTCTCCGCCCGCTCGTCGGCGAGCTGCCGAGGAAGCTGTGGCTCACCGTCGGCGGTCTGGGCGCGCTGTCCGCGGTCCTCGCGGCGGTTTCGGCGGCCACGGTCGAGGTGAACCTCGCCGCCCTGATCATCCACATCCTGCTCGCGCTGGCCGTGCCGGTGCTGCTGCGGTGGCCGTCGGCGGGCCGCTGGGCGTCGCTGGCGCTGGTGGTGCTCGTGGTCCTGGAGACGTCGCTCGACGGCTCGGGCATCGACTTCGCGATCGACACCGTGTACGTCGCCGCCGCCGCGCTGTGGTTCGGCATCACGCTGCTTTCGGCGTGGGTGCCGGTGGATCAGTGGCGCGCGACGCAGTTCCGCGTCGGCCCGCTGTCCGTGACGCTCGGCGGGCTGCTGACGCTCGCGGGTGTGGTGCAGCTGGTGCTGTCCGGCGTCGGGTTCGATCGGCGGCTGTACGAGTCGCTGTTCGGCATCGCGTTGCTCGTGGTGGTCGCGCTGCCGGCCGTGGTCGCCGTGCTGTCCGGAATCCTGTTGTCCCGCAACGGTTTCACGCACGCCTACCGGTATGGCGTGATCGGCGTGGCCGCGGGTTTCGTCGCGTGGAGCGCGCTCGCGGCGGTGCCGCAGCCGCCGCCGTTGCCGATCCCGGGGGTGCCGCTGCTGGCCGACGCGACCGTCGGCGGCGGTTCGGTGCCCGTGCTGCTCAGCCCGCAGCGGCCGGGGCGCAACCTCGTGCACTTCCCGCCCAGCGCCGGTGAAGGCCTTTCCGCCGGTGCCGAGGGTGGCCTGATCTCGCCCGCCGTCGCGCGCGGCGGCGCCGAGGGCACCTGGGCGGACGTCGACCTGCCGCCCGGCCGCAGCTCATTGGTGATCAAACGCGGTGACGCCACCACCACCGTCGAGGTGGACGCCGGCACCGCGCCGGGCCCGGTCATCGGCGACGCCGACGCGCCCGAGTGCGCCTCGGCCGCGCTCGGCGGGCTGGTGGCGGAGAAGCACGACGTGCTCACGAGCTGCCCTTCCGACGCTCTTTCGCCGGAGGACAGCGGTTCGCTGGTGAAGCTCGTCGAGTTCCTGGCCGGGCGGAAGCCGTCGGCGATCACGCTGGTGGAGGACTCGTCGCCGCGCGGTGTGGCGGCCGCCCGGTTGGTGCGCGACACGGCGGCGCGTTTCGGCCTGCCCGTGCAGAAGGACGCCGGCACGGACACCGCGTTGGTGGTCGTCTCGGGCTGGTCCGACGGCTACCTGGCGATGACGCGGGCCGCCGAGTCGCAACGCCTGAAGCCGACGCACCAGTACGGCCTGTACCTCGCGCCGTGGCTGCTGAACGGCCCGATCGTGAACGCCGTGGCGAGCTCGTCGATGCCCCTGCGCTTCGACCCGCGCGACCAGCTGGCGGTGACCTACGCGGTGACGGTGGGCAACACGTTCGGCGGCGAAAGCCCCACTCTCGGCGGCTTCCGGACTTGGCTGGGCCCGCAGTGGCAGTCCGTGAACGGCGAGGTTCAGATCTTCGCCGCCGCCCAGGTCAACGCGATGCCCATGTACCCGGGCGAACCGCACGGCCCGGGCATGGAGGCCGCCCGCGACTACGCCGGCCAGTGGGTCCCGGACGGCACCATCGTGCCGGTCAGCGGGCTACTCCGGTGAGCCCCCGATCTTCCGCCCCAGCGGGCGGATTCCGCTCAACCGGGCGGAGAAGTGCCCCACCGAAGTGGCGCCGTCGAAGTGTCCGCGAAGTGTTCATCGAAGTGTCCCGAGGAGAGGAACCCATGAAACGCACCATCGCCCGTGTCCTGCTGCCGCTCGCCGCGGCGGGCGCGTTCGCCGCCCTCGCCGGGGGAGTGGCCGACGCCGCCCCCACCGCCCCCGCCGCACCGGCGCCGGGATTGCCCGCTCTGCCGAGCCTGCCGACCGGTGGCCTGCCTGCGTTGCCGACTGGCGGCCTTCCGGCCCTGCCGACTGGCGGGCTGCCCGCGTTGCCGACTGGCGGCCTTCCGGCCCTGCCGAGCCTTCCGACCGGTGGCCTCCCGGCCCTGCCGACCGGCGGTCTGCCCGCGTTGCCGACCGGTGACGGCACGGCGATCTGGGCCATCCCGGGCGTTGACCTCGGCGGGCTGCTCGGCCCGACCGTCCAGGCGCCGACCGAGCTGCTCGCGCCCGTGTTCAACCTCATCACCCCGATTTCCTGAACCAGCGAAAGGAAAATCCCATGAAGAAGACCCTCACACGGACCGTCGCGATCGTGGCGCTCGCGGGCGCCGGGGTGCTCGGCGCGTCCCTGCCGGCGCTCGCCGCGACGCAGGACCAGCCGGGCGTTGTCGTGGTCGACGAGCCCGACACCAGTGGTCTGAACAACCTGTGGACGTTCGCGCCGCTGGGCGTTCCGGTGCTCGGCCTGCTCCAGTCGGTCAACGGCGTGCCGGGCAAGCTCCTGCCGACCCCCGCCGGCGGTTACTGATCGGCGATCACCCGGTAACGGCGGCCGGTGGCTCCCGCGCGGGAGTCACCGGCCCCTCGGCGAGAGGAACGGGGAAGTGGACAGACAGATCGTCGGCCGGCTCGCGATCGCCGGCATCGCGGTGATGGCCGTCGCGGCCGTGGTGGTGATCCTCGGCTCGGGCGGCGATCCGGCGCCGGCCACGGTGGCCGTGGTGGGGGAGCCGTCGAGGCCCGCGCCACAACGCGGCCCGGACCAGACGGTGACGCGCACCCTCGCCCCGTCCACTTCGGTGGCCGCGGCCTCGAACGACTGGCCGGTCACCTACGAACTCACCGGCACGGGCACGGCCACGGTCGTCTACGACGAGAACGGCCTGGGCCTCGTGCACCAGGAGTTGTCCGTCGCGCTGCCGTGGCGCAAGGACCTGACGTGGAAGAACACGGGCGTCCCGCCGACCGTCCAGCTGATGGGCCAGGGCACGGGCGCGGTGGAGTGCCGGATCTCCATCCGCGGCGTGGTGGTGAAGACGGAGAAGTCGGCTCCCGGCGACGTCGCCTCCTGCGCCGGCCGCCTCAGCTGACTCTCGTATTTCCCGACGGCGACCGGGATTGCCGGGCCACCGCGCGATTCGTGCCCGGTCGCCCGGCAGCTCCGCCGCGGACCCGATGCGCCCGGATGAGAAGGAGACGCCCGCGGCGCATCGCGCGCCCGGCCCCAGCACAGCGCCGCAGCACAGCGCCACAGCACAGCGCCCCAGCAGCCGTGAGAAGCCAGCGCCGAAGCAGCTGGTTCAGCTCAGGTTCTTCGAGAACCAGTGCTCCGCGTACTTGTCGTCGTTGAAGGGCTCGACCTCGGTGTAGCCGGTGCGGGCGTAGAGGGCGCGGGCTTCCACGAGGTCGTCGCGGGTGTCCAGGCGCATGACGGTCGCGCCGAGGGCCCGTGCGGCGTCCTCGGCGGCCGCGACCAGGCGGGCCCCGGCGCCGTGCCCACGGTGGCCGGGGCGGACGTACATCCGCTTCAGGACGCCCAGGCCCGGCTGCCCCACCCGCGTGCCGACGCAGCCGGTCATCGTGCCGTCGGGCAGGCGCGCGATGAGGAAGGTGCCGGTGGGCGCGACCAGATCGTCGGTCGGGTCCTCCGCCAGCGCGGTGTCCACCTCCGCCTCGGTGGCCGGCCGGCCCCAGTACCGCGCGGCGATCTCGGCGATGTACTCCCGCATGATCAGCCGCGCGTCCGGATGGTCGACGGCAGTCTCGGTGATGGTCCAGCTCTCGGTCACCGTGTCATCGTCACCGGGTTGTCCACCGAAATTCACGCACCAGCACCCGCCGAGGCCCATCAAGCCGAACCACGCACCGAGGCGTTCGTCACCTAGCTCCCCCTCCCGGGGGAGGACGCCCGCCAACCCCCGGCCAAGCCCGGCCGGCGCCCCCGAATCGCACGCCGACCCCCCGCCGGCCCCACCGGACCCGCCCACGAGCTGGCCGAACTCCTCCCGTCACCGCGCCCCTCCCTCTCCTCGACGACGACGCCTCCCACGTCCGCTGCCCCCGATCGTGACCGCCCACCCCGACAGGAACGACGCGAATGGTGCGTTACGGCCATGTGTGTCACTCGAACGTGGAATGGGTACCGTGCGAGCCGCAAGGGGAAACCGAACACCAGGGGAGTGCGTCATGGACGGCAACGGAACCGAAGAGCAGAAAGACCAGCCGAAGGGGAGCCACGCCGCGCCGGAGGGGGCCGGGGTCCACCCGCTGATCGACCTCTCGCGCGACCCGCACCCGGGCAAGCCCGACCACGCCAAGCCCGACGAGGAATAGGCGCTCTTCCCGCCATGTTCTGAACTGTGGGACCACCGCGCGGCTCGGCCGCGCGAGCCCCAGCTGGGGTTACGATGGGCGGTCGCCGTCCCTTCGGACCCCCCGCCCGGACCTACTGGGAAGTGGCCGGGTATCTTTGGAGACCGTGCCCGGCAGGCGTCGGGCCGCTCCGCGTGCCGTATGGCATGAGCGGGGTGCTCGCGCACCCGGTTCACCGGCCTGGTTCACGTGGGGTTCCGACGGAAAACCCTCCGGGAAGTTACCGGTCGAGAGACCGTGACGCGGGCCGACACGCCCGACCGCGGGGGCCGGTGAAGACACGAAGAAGCAAGATCACGACAGGAAGCTGGTCCATTGCCCACGATCCAGCAGCTGGTCCGCAAGGGCCGCCAGGACAAGGCTGCCAAGCAGAAGACCGCGGCCCTCAAGGGGAGCCCGCAGCGTCGTGGCGTGTGCACTCGCGTGTACACCACGACCCCCAAGAAGCCGAACTCGGCGCTGCGCAAGGTCGCGCGTGTGAAGCTGACCAGCGGCATCGAGGTCACGGCTTACATTCCCGGTGAGGGCCACAACCTCCAGGAGCACTCGATGGTGCTCGTGCGCGGTGGCCGTGTGAAGGACCTGCCGGGTGTCCGCTACAAGATCATCCGCGGCTCGCTCGACACCCAGGGTGTCAAGAACCGTAAGCAGGCGCGCAGCCGGTACGGCGCGAAGAAGGAGAAGAGCTAATGCCCCGCAAGGGTCCGGCCCCTAAGCGGCCGCTGATCTCCGACCCCGTCTACGCCTCCCCGCTGGTCACCCAGCTGGTGAACAAGGTGCTGAAGGACGGCAAGCGTTCGCTGGCCGAGCGCATCGTGTACGGCGCCCTCGAAGGTGCCCGCGAGAAGTCCGGCACCGACCCGGTCGTCACGCTGAAGCGTGCGCTGGACAACGTGAAGCCCACCATCGAGGTGAAGAGCCGCCGTGTCGGTGGCGCCACCTACCAGGTGCCGATCGAGGTCAAGCCGAACCGCTCCACGACCCTCGCGCTCCGCTGGCTGGTCTCCTTCTCGCAGGCCCGCCGCGAGAAGACGATGATCGAGCGCCTGCAGAACGAGCTGCTCGACGCGAGCAACGGCCTCGGTGCCAGCGTCAAGCGCCGTGAAGACACGCACAAGATGGCCGAGTCGAACAAGGCCTTCGCGCACTACCGCTGGTGATTTCCGCCCGGCTGCCGATCCAAGCCATGCCGGGCCCCACGCTTGAGACAGGGGAACATTCTCGTGGCACGTGACGTGCTGACAGACCTGAACAAGGTCCGCAACATCGGGATCATGGCGCACATCGACGCCGGTAAGACCACCACCACCGAGCGGATCCTGTTCTACACCGGGGTCAACTACAAGATCGGTGAAGTCCACGACGGCGCCGCCACCATGGACTGGATGGAGGAGGAGCAGAAGCGGGGCATCACCATCACCTCGGCTGCCACCACCACCTTCTGGGACGACAACCAGATCAACATCATCGACACCCCGGGCCACGTCGACTTCACCGTCGAGGTGGAGCGCAACCTCCGGGTGCTCGACGGTGCGGTCGCCGTCTTCGACGGCAAGGAAGGCGTCGAGCCCCAGTCCGAGCAGGTCTGGCGGCAGGCGGACAAGTACGACGTCCCGCGCATCTGCTTCGTCAACAAGATGGACAAGCTCGGCGCGGACTTCTACTACACCGTGAAGACCATCGTCGACCGTCTCGGCGTCCGGCCGCTGGTCATCCAGCTGCCGATCGGTGCCGAGAACGACTTCGAGGGTGTTGTCGACCTGGTCCGCATGAAGGCGCTGACGTGGCGCGGCGAGGTCAGCAAGGGCGAGGACTACTCGGTCGAGGACATCCCGGCCGAGCTCGCCGAGCTGGCCGCGGAGTACCGCGAGAAGCTCGTGGAGACCGCCGCCGAGGCCGACGACACGCTGATGGAGAAGTTCCTCGAGGGTGAGGAGCTGACGGAGGCCGAGATCAAGTCCGGCATCCGCAAGCTCACCATCCGCCGTGAGGTCTTCCCGGTGCTGGCCGGCTCCGCGTTCAAGAACAAGGGCGTGCAGCCCATGCTCGACGCGGTCGTCGACTACCTGCCGTCGCCGCTGGACATGCCGCCGGTCGAGGGCTTCCTCGCCGACGGCGAGACCCCGGTCACCCGCAAGCCCTCGGTGGACGAGCCGTTCGCCGCGCTCGCCTTCAAGATCGCGGCGCACCCGTTCTTCGGCAAGCTGACCTACATCCGGGTGTACTCGGGCAAGGTCGCCGCCGGCGCGCAGGTCGTCAACGCGACGAAGGAGCGCAAGGAGCGCATCGGGAAGATCTTCCAGATGCACTCCAACAAGGAGAACCCGGTCGACGAGGCCCAGGTGGGCCACATCTACGCGGTCATCGGACTGAAGGACACCACCACCGGTGACACCCTGGCCGACGCGCAGAACCCGGTCGTGCTGGAGTCGATGACGTTCCCCGAGCCGGTCATCCGGGTCGCGATCGAGCCGAAGACGAAGGCCGACCAGGAGAAGCTGTCCCTGGCGATCCAGAAGCTGGCCGAAGAGGACCCCACGTTCCAGGTGAAGCTGGACGAGGAGACCGGTCAGACGATCATCGCCGGCATGGGCGAGCTGCACCTCGAGGTGCTCGTCAACCGGATGAAGTCCGACTACAAGGTCGAGGCGAACATCGGTAAGCCGCAGGTGGCCTACCGCGAGACCATCCGCAAGACGGTGGACAAGCTCGACTACGTCCACAAGAAGCAGACCGGTGGTTCCGGCCAGTTCGCGAAGGTCATCGTGAAGCTGGAGCCGCTCGAGCGCACCGACGGTGCGCTCTACGAGTTCGACAACAAGGTCTCCGGTGGCCGCGTGCCGCGGGAGTACATCCCGTCGGTCGACGCGGGCGCGCAGGACGCCATGCAGTACGGCATCCTGGCCGGCTACCCGCTCGTCGGGTTGAAGTTCACCTTGTTGGATGGTGCGTACCACGAGGTCGACTCCTCGGAAATGGCCTTCAAGGTCGCCGGTTCCATGGCGATGAAGGAAGCCGCGAGGAAGGCCAGCCCGGTCATCCTCGAGCCGATGATGGCCGTTGAGGTCACGACGCCCGAGGACTACATGGGCGACGTGATCGGCGACCTCAACTCCCGCCGTGGCCAGATCCAGGCCATGGAGGAGCGCGCCGGTACCCGTGTCGTCAAGGCACTGGTCCCGCTGTCGGAGATGTTCGGCTACGTGGGCGACCTGCGGTCTCGCACCCAGGGTCGCGCGAACTACTCCATGGTGTTCGACTCCTACGCCGAGGTTCCCGCGAACGTCGCGAAGGAAATCATCGCGAAGGCGACGGGGGAGTAGTCCCCGTTCGCTCGCGGGCATAAGGGACACTCCTGAACGTCCGCAGCACAGACGAGAACAATCGAGGGCCGGCAGCCACGCCGGCCCGCGAGCACAAAAGCGAAATCAGTCCAGGAGGACATTCCAGTGGCGAAGGCGAAGTTCGAGCGGAGCAAGCCGCACGTCAACATCGGGACCATCGGTCACGTTGACCACGGTAAGACGACTCTGACCGCGGCGATCACCAAGGTTCTGCACGACAAGTACCCGGAGCTCAACGAGTCGCGTGCGTTCGACCAGATCGACAACGCGCCCGAAGAGCGCCAGCGCGGTATTACGATCAACATCTCGCACGTCGAGTACCAGACCGAGAAGCGTCACTACGCTCACGTGGACGCCCCGGGCCACGCGGACTACATCAAGAACATGATCACCGGTGCCGCTCAGATGGACGGCGCGATCCTCGTGGTCGCGGCGACCGACGGCCCGATGCCGCAGACCCGCGAGCACGTGCTGCTCGCCCGCCAGGTCGGCGTGCCCTACATCGTGGTCGCGCTGAACAAGGCCGACATGGTCGACGACGAGGAGATCCTCGAGCTCGTCGAGCTGGAGGTCCGCGAGCTGCTGTCCTCGCAGGAGTTCCCGGGCGACGACGCGCCGGTCGTGCGCGTGTCCGGCCTCAAGGCCCTCGAGGGTGACGAGAAGTGGGCCGAGGCCGTTCTCGAGCTCATGACCGCCGTCGACGACAACGTGCCGGACCCGGTGCGTGACCTGCAGAAGCCGTTCCTCATGCCGATCGAGGACGTCTTCACGATCACCGGCCGCGGCACCGTTGTGACCGGCCGTGTCGAGCGTGGCGTGGTCAACGTCAACGAAGAGGTCGAGATCGTCGGCATCAAGGAGAAGTCGCAGAAGACGACTGTCACCGGTGTCGAGATGTTCCGCAAGCTGCTCGACTCGGGCCAGGCGGGCGACAACGTCGGCCTCCTGCTGCGCGGCATCAAGCGCGAGGACGTCGAGCGCGGCCAGGTCGTCGTGAAGCCGGGCACCACCACCCCGCACACGAGCTTCGAGGGCCGGGTCTACATCCTGTCGAAGGACGAGGGTGGCCGTCACACCCCGTTCTTCAACAACTACCGCCCGCAGTTCTACTTCCGCACCACGGACGTGACCGGCGTCGTGACCCTCCCCGAGGGCACGGAGATGGTCATGCCGGGCGACAACACCGACATCTCGGTGGAGCTGATCCAGCCGGTCGCCATGGACGAGAACCTGCGGTTCGCCATCCGTGAGGGTGGCCGGACCGTCGGCGCGGGCCAGGTCACCAAGATCAACAAGTGATTTAGACGCCCCGCCCCGGGGGCTCTACACCCCCGGGTTCGGGGCGTCAAATCACGTGTGCGACACTATTCAGGTTGCTCGTTCCGGGGCGGCCGAATCCCAGAGTTGTCCGATTGACTCAGCGGGTTCCGGCCGCCCCTGTACGAGTGGCCACGGTCCGTCCAGCTCTTCCTTCGGGGTGCGGCTAGCGGGCAAAGGCCAGGGTTGGCTTCACGCCGGCCCGCGGCCACCTCACGTTGAGGAAGACCAGGCAGGACGATCCCGCGGGATCCGTCTGTGCGTCGGGCGCGACACGCCCGACCGCGTGGACCGGGGACAGGGCCGTTGAACTGCTGAAACCGGGGCTCAGGCCCGGGTTGACCAGACAAGCGGCACGAGACGACGAAGGAACGAGCAGCCACCATGGCGGGACAGAAGATCCGCATCCGGCTCAAGGCCTACGACCACGAGGCGATCGACACCTCGGCGCGCAAGATCGTGGAGACGGTCACGCGCACCGGCGCCCGTGTTGTCGGGCCGGTGCCGCTGCCCACCGAGAAGAACGTTTACTGCGTCATCCGCTCGCCGCACAAGTACAAGGACTCGCGCGAGCACTTCGAGATGCGCACGCACAAGCGTCTGATCGACATCCTCGACCCGACGCCGAAGACGGTCGACGCGCTCATGCGCATCGACCTGCCGGCGAGCGTCGACGTCAACATCCAGTAAGCGTTGGGCGAGCGGCGGAGATAAGAGACTCATGTCTGACAGGCAGATGAAGGGCATCCTGGGCACCAAGCTCGGCATGACCCAGGTCTTCGATGAGCAGAACCGGATTGTCCCGGTCACTGTCGTCAAGGCCGGTCCGAACGTGGTGACCCAGGTTCGGACCCATGACAAGGACGGCTATGGGGCCGTGCAGCTGGCGTTCGGCGCGGTCGACCCGCGCAAGGTGAACAAGCCGCGCACCGGCCACTTCGACAAGGCGGGCGTGACCCCCCGACGGTTCCTCGCGGAGCTGCGTACCACCGATGCTGAGACTTACGAGGTCGGCCAGGAGATCACCGCTGAGGTGTTCGCCGCCGGCGTCGAGGTCGACATCACCGGTACCAGCAAGGGCAAGGGCTACGCGGGTGTCATGAAGCGCCACGGTTTCAAGGGCCAGGGCGCGAGCCACGGTGCCCAGGCCGTGCACCGCAAGCCGGGTTCCATCGGTGGCTGTGCCACCCCCGGCCGCGTCTTCAAGGGCCTGCGCATGGCGGGCCGGATGGGCAACGACCGGGTCACCACGCAGAACCTGACCGTGCACGCTGTGCGTGCCGAGGACGGCCTGCTGCTGATCAAGGGCGCGGTGCCCGGTCCCAAGGGTGGCCTGCTGTTCGTTCGCAGCGCCGCGAAGGGTGGTATCACCGAATGACAAGCGTCGAGCTGAAGACCCCGGCCGGTAAAGCCGACGGCACCGTGGACCTCCCCGAGGAGATCTTCGATGTGCAGGCCAACATCGCGCTGATGCACCAGGTGGTGGTGGCCCAGCTGGCCGCCGCTCGCCAGGGCACGCACGACACCAAGACCCGTGGCGAGGTCTCCGGTGGCGGCAAGAAGCCGTACCGGCAGAAGGGCACCGGCCGTGCCCGCCAGGGTTCGACCCGTGCGCCGCAGTTCAACGGCGGTGGCGTCGTCCACGGCCCCACGCCGCGCGACTACTCGCAGCGCACCCCGAAGAAGATGAAGGCCGCCGCTCTCCGCGGTGCCCTCTCGGACCGGGCGCGCGCCGGGCAGCTGCACGTCGTGACGGAGCTGGTCGGTGGCGAGAAGCCGTCGACCAAGGCCGCCAAGTCCGCCATCGCCGCGGTGACGCAGGCGAAGCGCGTTCTCGTGGTGCTGCACCGGGACGACGAGCTCAGCTGGGTTTCCTTGCGGAACCTGGACCAGGTCCACCTGATCTGGTCGGACCAGCTCAACACCTACGACGTGCTGGTCAACGACGACGTCGTGTTCACCAAGGCCGCGTACGACGCGTTCGTCGCCGGCCCCGTCCGGGGCAAGGGCGCGAAGGCGACCGCACGGTCGAGCGAGGTTTCGGAAGGGAGTGACGAGCAGTGAGTTCGGTCGCCATTGCCGACCCCCGCGACATCTTGCTCGCGCCGGTCATCTCCGAGAAGTCCTACGGACTGCTCGAGGATCACAAGTACACGTTCATCGTCCGTCCGGACGCCAACAAGACCCAGATCAAGATCTCGGTCGAGAAGGTGTTCGGCGTCAAGGTGGTCAGCGTCAACACGGCCAACCGTCAGGGCAAGCGGAAGCGGACTCGCGCAGGCTTCGGCAAGCGCAAGGACACCAAGCGCGCCATCGTGACTCTTTCGCCTGAGAGCAAGGCGATCGAGATCTTCGGCGGACCCACCGCGTAAAGGACTGAGCTGACATGGGCATCCGCAAGTACAAGCCGACGACCCCGGGTCGTCGCGGTTCCAGTGTCTCGGACTTCGCCGAGATCACCCGGTCCACGCCGGAGAAGTCGCTGCTGCGTCCGCTGAGCGGCTCGGGCGGTCGTAACTCGTCCGGCAAGATCACCACCCGGCACAAGGGTGGCGGCCACAAGCGCGCCTACCGCGTCATCGACTTCCGTCGTAATGACAAGGACGGCGTGCCGGCCAAGGTCGCGCACATCGAGTACGACCCCAACCGCACCGCGCGTATCGCGCTGCTGCACTACGCCGACGGCGAGAAGCGCTACATCATCGCGCCGGAGAAGCTGAAGCAGGGCGACACCGTCGAGAACGGCCCGCGCGCCGACATCAAGCCGGGCAACAACCTGCCGCTGCGCAACATCCCGGTCGGCACCGTGGTGCACGCGATCGAGCTCCGCCCCGGTGGCGGCGCGAAGATGGCGCGCTCCGCCGGCGCCAAGGTGCAGCTGGTGGCCAAGGACGGGCCTTACGCCCAGCTTCGGCTGCCGTCGGGCGAAATCCGCAACGTCGACGTGCGCAACCGCGCCACGATCGGCGAGGTGGGCAACTCCGACCACGCCAACATCAACTGGGGCAAGGCCGGGCGTAACCGCTGGCGCGGCAAGCGCCCCACCGTCCGTGGTGTCGTGATGAACCCGGTCGACCACCCGCACGGTGGCGGTGAGGGCAAGACCTCCGGTGGCCGCCACCCGGTCAACCCGAACGGCAAGCCCGAGGGTCGCACCCGCCGCCGCAAGGCGAGTGACGCCATGATCGTCCGCCGCCGGCGTACCGGCAAGAACAAGCGCTGAGCAGGGAGGTAGAAGAACATGCCACGCAGCCTTAAGAAGGGCCCCTTCGTGGACGACCACCTGCTCAAGAAGGTGGACGTTCTCAACGAGGCCAACAAGAAGACCGTGATCAAGACTTGGTCGCGTCGCTCCACGATCATCCCGGACTTCCTGGGACACACGATCGCGGTGCACGACGGCCGTAAGCACGTCCCGGTGTTCGTCACCGAGGCCATGGTGGGTCACAAGCTGGGCGAGTTCGCCCCGACGCGGACCTTCAAGGGTCACATCAAGGACGACCGCAAGTCGCGCCGCCGCTGAGCGGGCACGAGACAAGACAAGGGAAGTAGCGATGAACGCCCAGAACGACGCGACGGTCGAGGCTCTGCCTACGGCTTACGCGCGGGCTCGCTTCGTCCGGGACTCGCCGACCAAGGTGCGCCGGGTGATCGAGCTCATCAAGGGACGTAGCGCCGCCGACGCCTTGGCCGTGCTCCGGTTCGCCCCCCAGGCGGCCAGCGAGCCGGTCGCGAAGGTGCTCGCCAGTGCCGTGGCCAACGCCGAGAACAATCTTCAGCTTGACCCGGAGACGCTCTGGATCAAGAACGCGTACGCCGACGAGGGTCCGACCCTCAAGCGCATCCGTCCGCGGGCCCAGGGCCGTGCGTACCGGATCCGCAAGCGGACCAGCCACATCACCGTCGAGGTGGAGTCGCGCCCCAAGGCCGACGTGAAGAAGGCGCAGAGCAAGAAGAAGGCAGGTGGCCGGTAGTGGGCCAGAAGATCAACCCGCACGGCTTCCGCCTGGGTATCACCACGGACTGGAAGTCGCGTTGGTACGCCGACAAGCAGTACGCGGAGTACGTGGCCGAGGACGTCAAGATCCGGAAGCTGCTCGCCACCGGCATGGAGCGCGCAGGCATCTCCAAGGTCGAGATCGAGCGCACCCGTGACCGGGTCCGCGTCGACATCCACACCGCCCGGCCGGGCATCGTCATCGGCCGTCGCGGCGCGGAGGCCGACCGGATCCGTGGCGCGCTGGAGAAGCTGACCGCCAAGCAGGTGCAGCTGAACATCCTCGAGGTCAAGAACCCCGAGGCCGACGCCCAGCTCGTTGCGCAGGGTGTCGCGGAGCAGCTGTCCAACCGCGTGGCGTTCCGCCGCGCGATGCGCAAGGCGATCCAGACCTCCATGCGCTCGCCGCAGGTCAAGGGCATTCGCGTGCAGTGCGGCGGTCGTCTCGGCGGTGCCGAGATGTCCCGCTCCGAGCACTACCGCGACGGCCGGGTCCCGCTGCACACGCTGCGCGCCGACATCGACTACGGCTTCTTCGAGGCCAAGACGACGTTCGGTCGCATCGGCGTGAAGGTGTGGCTCTACAAGGGTGAGCTGGTCGGTGGCCTCAAGGCCCGCGAGGCGCGCGACGCCGCCGCGGCTGCCGAGCGGGCCCCCCGCCGCGACCGCGGTGACCGTCCGGCCCGCCCGCGTCGTTCCGGCGCGTCGGGCACGACGGCGACCTCGACCGAAGCCGCCCGGGCCGCTGCCCGGGAGGCGGAGACCACCGCCGCCGCTGCCAAGAGCGACGCCGCGACCGAGGCGGCCCCGGCTGCCGAGACCGCAGAAAAGACGGAGGGCTGAGACGTGCTCATCCCGCGCAGGGTCAAGCACCGGAAGCAGCACTCCCCGAAGCGCCACGGCGCCGCCAAGGGCGGTACGAAGGTCAGCTTCGGCGAGTTCGGCATCCAGGCGCTTGAGCACAGCTACGTGACGAACCGGCAGATCGAGTCCGCTCGTATCGCCATGACCCGTCACATCAAGCGTGGTGGCAAGGTGTGGACGACCATCTACCCGGACCGCCCGCTGACGAAGAAGCCGGCGGAGACCCGGATGGGTTCCGGTAAGGGTTCGCCCGAGTGGTGGATCGCCAACGTGAAGCCGGGTCGCGTGATGTTCGAGATCAGCTTCCCGAACGAGGAGACCGCCCGCGAGGCGCTCCGTCGCGCGATCCACAAGCTGCCCATGAAGTGCCGCATCGTGACCCGTGAAGGTGGTGAGTTCTGATGGCTAACGGAGCCGCTCAGGCATCCGAGCTTCGTGAGCTCACCGCTGAAGAGCTCGTGCTGCGTCTGAAGGAGTCCAAGGAGGAGCTGTTCAACCTCCGCTTCCAGATGGCGACCGGGCAGCTGGACAACAACCGTCGGCTGCGCACCGTCCGCACGGACATCGCGCGGATCTACACGGTCATGCGCGAGCGTGAACTCGGCCTGTCCGTCACGCCCGACGCCGAGAGTGAAGGTGCCGCATGAGCGAGCCGACGACCGAGAAGACCGTCCGCAACGACCGCAAGGTGCGCGAGGGCTACGTCGTCTCGGACAAGATGGACAAGACGATCGTGGTCGAGCTCGAGGACCGCAAGAAGCACCCGCGTTACTCGAAGGTTCTCCGCAGCACCACCAAGGTCAAGGTGCACGACGAGAACAACGAGGCGGGCCTCGGCGACCGGGTCACCCTGATGGAGACCCGTCCGCTGTCGGCAGCCAAGCGCTGGCGCCTCGTGCAGGTCGTGGAGAAGGCCAAGTAAGCAGGGCTCCTCGGAGTCCTTAGTTCCGCAAGGCTCGTGTTGTCGAAGACAGGCGAGAACCGGCGCGACATACAGGAGTTGACGTGATCCAGCAGGAGTCGCGGCTACGAGTCGCCGACAACACCGGTGCGAAGGAGATCCTTTGCATCCGGGTGCTCGGCGGTTCCGGGCGGCGCTACGCGGGCATCGGCGACATCATCGTCGCCACCGTGAAGGACGCCATCCCGGCTGCCGGGGTGAAGAAGGGCGACGTCGTCAAGGCGGTCATCGTCCGCACGGTCAAGGAGCGGCGTCGTCCGGACGGCTCCTACATCCGCTTCGACGAGAACGCCGCCGTGCTCATCAAGAGTGACAACGAGCCCCGGGGCACTCGCATCTTCGGCCCGGTGGGCCGCGAGCTGCGCGACCGAAAGTTCATGAAGATCATTTCGCTCGCGCCGGAGGTGTTGTAGAGCATGAAGGTGAAGAAGGGCGACACGGTCGTCGTCATCGCCGGCAAGGACAAGGGCGCCAAGGGCAAGGTCATCCAGGCCTACCCCGAGCGTGAGCGTGTGCTGGTCGAGGGCGTGAACCGGATCAAGAAGCACACTCGGATCACCCAGACCCAGCGTGGTGCGCAGTCCGGTGGCATCGTCACCCAGGAGGCGCCCATCCACGTGTCGAACGTGATGGTCGTGGACTCGGACGGCAAGCCGGCTCGTGTGGGCTACCGCTTCGGCGAGGACGGCAAGAAGGTCCGGGTCTCTCGCCGGAACGGTAAGGACATCTGATCATGACCACCGCAGAGAAGATGGTGCCGCGTCTGAAGACCCGGTACCGCGAAGAGATCAAGGGCGAGCTCCAGAAGGAGTTCACCATCGCCAACGTGCACCAGATTCCCGGCGTCGTGAAGGTCGTCGTGAACATGGGTGTCGGCGACGCCGCCCGCGACAGCAAGCTGATCGACGGCGCGGTCCGCGACCTCGCCGCGATCACCGGCCAGAAGCCCGAGGTCCGCAAGGCCCGCAAGTCCATCGCGCAGTTCAAGCTGCGTGAGGGCCAGCCGATCGGTGCGCGCGTCACGCTGCGCGGCGACCGGATGTGGGAGTTCCTCGACCGGCTGCTGACCATCGCGCTCCCGCGTATCCGCGACTTCCGCGGCCTCTCGGGCAAGCAGTTCGACGGCAACGGCAACTACACGTTCGGTCTCAACGAGCAGTCGATGTTCCACGAGATCAACCCCGACGACATCGACCGCCCCCGCGGCATGGACGTCACTGTCGTCACCACCGCCACCACCGACGACGAGGGCCGGGCGCTGCTGCGCAAGCTTGGCTTCCCGTTCAAGGAGAACTGAGCCGATGGCCAAGAAAGCGCTAGTCCACAAGGCCTCGAAGAAGCCGAAGTTCGCGGTGCGCGGCTACACCCGCTGCCAGCGATGCGGCCGGCCGCACTCGGTGTATCGCAAGTTCGGGCTCTGCCGGATCTGCCTCCGGGAGATGGCACACGCGGGCGAACTGCCCGGTGTCCGCAAGTCCAGCTGGTAAGGCTCGAAACTATTTCCCAGTTCGCCACAGGCCCCGCCCGCTCTGTTTCCGGGACAACCCGGACGCAGGGGGGCGGGGAACCAGGCGAGAAAGGTTGACAGGTCACCATGACGATGACCGACCCCATCGCAGACTTCTTGACTCGTCTGCGTAACGCGAACTCGGCGTACCACGACGAGGTCGTGCTTCCCCACTCGAAGATCAAGGCGAACATCGCCGAGATCCTCAAGCGCGAGGGCTACATCGCGAGCTACCGCGACGAGCCGGGCGAGAAGCACAAGAACCTCGTGGTGGAGCTGAAGTACGGCCCCAACCGTGAGCGGAGCATCGCCGGCCTCCGGCGCGTCTCCAAGCCCGGTCTGCGGGTCTACGCAAAATCGACCGAACTGCCGTCCGTTCTCGGTGGCCTCGGCGTCGCGATCATCTCGACGTCGTCCGGGCTCCAGACCGACCGGCAGGCCAAGCGCAACAGCGTGGGCGGCGAAGTCCTCGCCTACGTCTGGTAAGGAAGGGGGTACAGGCATGTCTCGTATCGGTAAGCTGCCGGTCGCCGTCCCTTCCGGGGTCGAGGTGACCATCAACGGTCAGCACATTCAGGTCAAGGGGCCCAAGGGCACCCTGGAGCACACCATCGCCGAGCCGATCATCGTCGAGCGCGATGAAGACGGCACGCTGCTGGTCAAGCGTCCGGACGACGAGCGCACGAGCCGGGCCCTGCACGGTCTCACCCGCACCCTGGTGAACAACCTTGTGGTGGGCGTGACCGCGGGCTACGAGAAGAAGCTCGAGATCCACGGCGTCGGTTACCGCGTGCAGGCCAAGGGCTCGGACCTCGAGTTCGCCCTCGGCTACAGCCACCCGGTGAAGATCGAGGCCCCGGAGGGCATCACCTTCAAGGTGGAGACCCCGACCCGGTTCTCGGTGTCCGGCATCGACAAGCAGAAGGTCGGCCAGATCTCGGCCGTCATCCGCAAGTTGCGCCGCCCCGACCCCTACAAGGGCAAGGGCCTGCGCTACGAGGGTGAGAAGATCCGCCGCAAGGTCGGAAAGACGGGTAAGTGATCATGAGCGACACGACTACGACGAAGCGCAAGCCGGTCGGCAAGGACATCTCGACCCGCCGCCGCGTCGCCAAGACCCGTCGGCACTTCCGCCTCCGCAAGAAGGTCAACGGCACCCCGGCGCGTCCGCGCTTGGTCGTCAAGCGCTCCTCGCGGCACATCGCCGTGCAGGTGATCGACGACCTCGCCGGCCACACCCTGGCGTCGGCGTCCACCCTCGAGGCGGACGTGCGGGCGACCGACGGCGACAAGAAGGCCAAGGCCGCCAAGGTCGGCCAGCTGGTCGCCGCCCGGGCCAAGGACGCCGGCATCTCGGCTGTGGTGTTCGACCGTGGCGGCAACGCCTACCACGGCCGCATCGCCGCGCTCGCCGACGCCGCGCGTGAGGCGGGGTTGGAGTTCTGATGCACATGCTCGTTAATGGAAGGAAAGCCTGATGCCGGGACGTACACGGCAATTCGGCGGCGGACAGGGCGGACCGGGCGGTCAGGGCGGCAACGACCGCAATGACCGTCGCGGTGGCGGCCGGGACCGGCGCGACAGTGGCCGTGGCGGGGCCGGCCAGGACAAGACCCCGCACCTCGAGAAGGTCGTGACGATCAACCGCGTCGCCAAGGTCGTCAAGGGTGGTCGTCGCTTCAGCTTCACCGCCCTCGTCGTCGTCGGTGACGGCGACGGTCAGGTCGGCGTCGGCTACGGCAAGGCCAAGGAAGTTCCCGCGGCCATCGCCAAGGGCGTCGAGGAAGCGAAGAAGAACTTCTTCCGCGTGCCTCGCGTCGCCGGCACCATTCCCCACCCGATCCAGGGTGAGGCGTCCGCCGGGGTCGTGCTGCTCCGTCCGGCGTCCGCCGGTACCGGCGTCATCGCCGGTGGCCCGGTGCGCGCGGTGCTGGAGTGCGCGGGCGTCCACGACGTGCTGTCGAAGTCGCTCGGCTCCGACAACGCGATCAACATCGTGCACGCGACCGTGGCGGCCCTCAAGGGCCTGCAGCGTCCCGAAGAGGTCGCGGCCCGCCGTGGCCTGCCGCTCGAGGACGTCGCCCCGGCTCGGATGCTGCGCCAGCGCGCGGGCCAGGGGGTCTGACATGGCTCAGCTGAAGGTCACCCAGATCAAGAGCAAGATCGGCACGAAGCACGCTCACCGCGAATCGCTGCGCACCCTCGGGCTGCGCAAGATCCGCCAGTCGACTGTGCGTGAAGACACCCCCGAGGTGCGCGGCCTGATCCGGGCCGTCCGCCACCTCGTGGTGGTCGAGGAGGTCCAGTCATGACCGCCATCAAGATCCACCACCTCCGTCCCGCCCCCGGCGCGAAGCGCGAGAAGATGCGCGTCGGCCGTGGTGAGGGCTCGAAGGGCAAGACCGCCGGTCGCGGTACCAAGGGCACCAAGGCCCGGAAGAACGTGCCGGCCGGCTTCGAGGGTGGGCAGATGCCCATCCACATGCGGCTGCCGAAGCTGCGTGGCTTCAAGAACCGTTTCCGCACCGAGTACCAGCCGGTGAACGTGGGCGACATCGCCCGCGTCTTCCCGGACGGTGGCAAGGTCGGCGTCGAGGAGCTCGTCGCGGGCGGCCTCGTCCGCAAGGGCCAGCTCGTCAAGGTCCTCGGCAACGGCGACCTGAACGGCGTGAAGCTCGACCTCACGGCCGACGGTTTCTCCGGCTCCGCCAAGGAGAAGCTCGAAGCTGCCGGTGGCACCGCCACCACCAACTGAAGCAGCTCCAGTACGACCGAGGGCCCGTCCGGCATCCGCCGGGCGGGCCCTCGTCGTATCCAGGGCTGTTCGTTATCAGCGAAAACGCTTGGGGCAGCGGCAAAGCAGGTCCGAAAAACGACCTCCGGCGGGGGCCGAACAGGTGATCATCACTGCCCGCGAACGGCCCAACCTGCGGCTGTGCGGAAGGGCCCGCGCGGGGGCTGAGACGGAAAACGCACACACACTGCGGACACGCCGTGTGAAGCTGTTAGAGTCGGCGACGCGCTTCGGGACCAGTGTGCCCTGAGGCGTTCCTGGCTTTACGCCAGTGAGCTGTGTTCCCGCCGGTCCTGTGCCGGCCAAGCCGATCGTCGGTAGGACAGCCGACGACGCCGAGGAGGTCCCCCGCGTGCTCAGCGCCTTCCGCTCGGCTCTCGCGACGCCGGATCTACGCAAGAAGATCCTGTTCACGCTAGCCATCGTCGCGGTCTACCGGATCGGTGCCGCCATTCCGGCACCCGGGATCTCGTTCTCCGCAGTCCAGGCCTGTAGCTCTCAGGCGGACCAGCAAGGCGTCTACCAGCTGCTGAACCTGTTCAGTGGCGGGGCGCTGCTCCAGCTGTCGCTGTTCTCGACCGGCATCATGCCGTACATCACGGCGAGCATCATCATCCAGCTCCTCACCGTGGTCATCCCGCGGTTCGAGGAGCTGAAGAAGGAAGGCCAGTCCGGCCAGAACAAGCTGACGCAGTACACCCGGTACCTGACGATCGCGCTGGCGATCCTGCAGGCCACCGGCGTCGTCGCGCTGGCCGACCGCGGCACCCTGTTCCAGGGCTGCCAGCAGCAGATCATCCCGGACAACAGCGTCTACTCGCTGGCGATCATCGTCTGCACGATGACCGCGGGCACCGCCGTGATGATGTGGCTGGGCGAGCTGATCACCGAGCGCGGCGTCGGCAACGGCATGTCCGTGCTGATCTTCCTGAACATCGCGGCCCGCATCCCGTCCGAGGGCGCCAACATCCTGAGCAACGGCGGCGGCGTCGCCCTGGTCATGATCTGCATCTTCGGCCTGGTGATCATCGCCAGCGTCATCTTCGTGGAACAGGGCCAGCGCCGGATCCCGGTGCAGTACGCCAAGCGCATGGTCGGCCGCCGGATGTACGGCGGGACCTCGACCTACCTGCCGATCAAGGTGAACCAGGCCGGCGTCATCCCGGTCATCTTCGCCTCGTCGCTGCTCTACCTGCCGCAGCTGCTCAGCCAGCTCATCGGCGACCCGAACAGCAACTCCGGCTGGCAGTCCTTCATCCAGAACTTCGTGGTCAACCAGAGCAGCTGGGTGCACGTCCTGCTCTACTTCGCGCTGATCATCTTCTTCACGTACTTCTACATCACGATCACGTTCAACGTGGACGAGCGTGCGGACGAGATGAAGAAGTTCGGCGGCTTCATCCCTGGCATCCGTCCCGGGCGTCCCACCGCGGAATACCTGAGCTACGTCCTCGGCCGGATCACCCTGCCGGGCTCGCTCTACCTGGGCATCATCGCGATCCTCCCGAACTTCTTCCTGTCCCTCACCGGCAGCGGGAACAATCAGAACTTCCCGTTCGGTGGCACGGCTGTGCTGATCATGGTGGGTGTCGGCCTCGACACCGTGAAGCAGATCGAAAGCCAGCTGATGCAGCGCAACTACGAAGGGTTCTTGAAGTGACGCGCCTGGTTCTCGTGGGCCCGCCCGGAGCGGGCAAAGGTACACAAGCCCTCGCCCTGTCCGAGCAGCTGCGGATCCCGCACATCTCGACCGGCGACCTGTTCCGCGCGCACGTCGGCCAGGAGACCCCGCTCGGCCAGGAGGCCAAGCGGTACCTGGACTCCGGCGAGCTGGTGCCGGACTCGGTGACGAACGAAATGGTGCGCGAGCGCCTGGCCGAGCCGGACGCCAAGGTCGGCTTCCTGCTCGACGGCTTCCCCCGCAATACCAAGCAGGCCGACGTGCTCGGCGACATCCTCGGCGAGTCGGACCTCAAGCTCGACGCCGTGATCCAGCTGCAGGTGTCGGAGGACGTCGTGGTGGGCCGGCTGATGGCCCGCGGCCGCGCGGACGACACCGAGGACGTGATCCGCCGCCGTCAGCAGATCTACGTGTCGGAGACGGCGCCGCTGCTGGAGTACTACGCCGGCATCCTGATCACTGTCGACGGGGTCGGCGACGTCGGCGAGATCTCGGACCGCGTGCTGAAAGCGCTGCGCGACCGCACGTGAATCTCGGAGGGTTGCGTGTTCTGCAAGTGCTCCGCCGTGGGCGCATGATCGAGGTCAAGACGCCGGGCGAGCTGCAGGCGATGCGGGCGGCCGGGCTGGTCGTCGCGAGGACGCTGGCCGCCGTCCGTGCCAAGGCACGGGCCGGGGTCAGCACCGCCGAGCTCGACGAGCTGGCCGAGCAGACCATCCGTGACGCGGGTGCCGTGCCGTCCTTCAAGGGCTACCACGGTTTCCCGGCGTCCATCTGCGCGTCGGTGAACGAGCAGATCGTGCACGGCATCCCGTCGAAGACACAGGTGCTCGCCGAGGGCGACCTGATCTCCGTGGACTGCGGCGCGATCCTCGAAGGCTGGCACGGCGACTCCGCCGTGACGCTGGCCATCGGCGACGTCGACGAGAAGGACCTCGCGCTGTCCGCGTCCACCGAGAAGGCCATGTGGGCCGGCATCGAGGCCGTCCGGGCGGGCGCCCGGCTCACCGACATCTCGTTCGCGGTGCAGACCGCGGCCGAGAAGGCGGGCCGCGACCACGGCCTCGAGTACGGGCAGATCGTCGAGTACGGCGGCCACGGCATCGGCCGCCAGATGCACATGGACCCGTTCCTGCCGAACGTCGGCAAGCCCGGCAAGGGCCCGCGGCTCAAGGTCGGCATGGCGCTCGCGATCGAGCCCATGCTCACCGGCGGCAGCGGCGAGACGGTGGAGCTCGAGGACGGCTGGACCGTGGTCACCGCGGACGGCTCCCGTGCCGCGCACTGGGAGCACACCGTGGCCATCACCGACGACGGCCCCTGGGTGCTCACCCTCCCCGAAGAGGACTGACCCGGCCGCCGGTCCTCGTGGGCCGCCCGCGCCGGTGAGAACCGGCCCCCGCCGCTCACGAGCGCCGGGCGGGCTTGCTCCGAACGGGCGATTTCGTTCACCTGACCAGATGTTTCCCCAGGTCGAGCCGTTTTCCGGCATACTGGAGCCGAGGCGCACCGGCGTCGACTTGTAGCACAGTTACCCCCCGTTTGGGGCCGCGACACGTGTTGCGTACACTGTCAAGTCGGCGTACTCATCGCGCCGGTTCCAGCGCGCTCGTGAATCTTGCGGTCAATGGAGTCGGGGTGCAGTGTGCCGGAGCACCACCCAGGTAAGCAAGGACTCGAGCTCAACCGATCACGCTGTGTGCATCAAGCGTGCATTCAGGGATTGCGGAGGACATGGCTAAGAAAGACGGGGCCATCGAGGTCGAAGGCCGCGTAGTCGAGCCGCTCCCCAACGCGATGTTCCGCGTCGAGTTGGAGAACGGCCACAAGGTTCTTGCCCACATCAGCGGCAAGATGCGGCAGCACTACATCCGCATCCTGCCCGAGGACAGGGTTGTCGTGGAGCTCTCGCCCTACGACTTGTCTCGTGGTCGCATCGTCTACCGCTACAAGTGATCACGAAGAGCTGAGAAGAAGCAGGAGAGCAGGAGACGTGAAGGTCCAGCCGAGCGTCAAGAAGATCTGCGACAAGTGCAAGGTGATCCGCCGTCACGGCCGGATCATGGTGATCTGCGAGAACCTGCGTCACAAGCAGCGTCAGGGCTGACCACAGCACTCACGACCAGAGTGGCTTGACGGCTACACACCCTCCCCGCACCTGCCGGGCCGCGCGAGCGGTCCGGTTCACCCCCGGACTTCAGGCCGGGGCCGGGACACCCGAGGCGCAAGCTCCGGGCACGACAGGCGAGTCGGTTCCGGAACCGGACGGGGAGAAGACCTGAAGACGAAACCGAAGAAGGAGCATCAGCGCCAATGGCACGACTCGCTGGCGTCGACCTCCCCCGCGAAAAGCGGTTGGAGATCGCGCTGACCTACATCTACGGCATCGGCCGTACGCGCTCCAAGCAGATGATCGCCTCCGCCGAGCTCAACGCGGACACCCGCGTCAAGGACCTCAGCGACGACGACCTCATCAAGCTGCGCGAGTACATCGATGAGAACTTCAAGGTCGAGGGTGACCTTCGCCGTGAGGTGAACGCCGACATCCGTCGCAAGATCGAGATCGGCACCTACCAGGGCCTGCGCTGGCGTCGCGGTCTGCCCGTCCGCGGTCAGCGGACCAAGACCAACGCCCGCACCCGCAAGGGTCCGAAGAAGACGGTCGCCGGCAAGAAGAAGGCTGGCAAGAAGTGAGCGTCCAGGGCAAGAAGGTCGTGCAGATGCGTGGCGGCAACCGCCACAGCTCGGCTTGTGTCTCGCCCAAGGCGCTCTATGCCCGCCCGATGGCGCTGCGCAACCTGTACACCGACGCCGGTTCCATCATCCGGCGCGGACAGCACGAGGCAGCCGCCGCTCACCTTCAGAACGCGCGCTAACAGGAGAACCCTCAAAACATGCCACCGAAGTCCCGCACTGCGGCAGGGACCAAGAAGGTCCGCCGTAAGGAAAAGAAGAACATCGCGCACGGTCACGCGCACATCAAGAGCACCTTCAACAACACCATCGTCTCGATCACGGACCCGACCGGTGCCGTGATCGCGTGGGCGTCGAGTGGTCACGTGGGCTTCAAGGGCTCGCGTAAGTCCACCCCGTTCGCCGCGCAGATGGCCGCCGAGAGCGCCGCCCGCAAGGCGGCCGAGCACGGCATGAAGAAGGTCGACGTGTTCGTGAAGGGTCCCGGCTCCGGCCGCGAGACCGCGATCCGTTCGCTTCAGGCCGCCGGCCTCGAGGTCGGCACCATCCAGGACGTGACCCCGCAGCCTCACAACGGCTGCCGCCCGCCCAAGCGGCGCCGGGTCTGAGGAACGGGGAGGAGTAAGAAGAAATGGCTCGTTACACCGGCCCCGCGACGCGTATTTCGCGTCGCCTGAAGGTTGACCTCATCGGCGGCGACCAGGCTTTCGAGCGTCGCCCCTATCCGCCCGGCCAGCACGGCCGCGGCCGGATCAAGGAGTCCGAGTACCTCCTGCAGTCGCAGGAGAAGCAGAAGGCTCGTTACACCTACGGCGTTCTCGAGCGCCAGTTCGTCCGGTACTACAAGGAGGCCGTGCGGCGTCCGGGTAAGACCGGCGAGGTGCTGCTGCAGATCCTCGAGTCCCGGCTGGACAACGTGATCTACCGCGCCGGCATCGCCCGCACCCGCCGTCAGGCGCGTCAGCTGGTGAGCCACGGCCACTTCCTGGTCAACGGCGTCAAGGTCAACGTCCCGTCCTACCAGGTCTCCAAGTGGGACATCATCGACGTGCGGCCCAAGTCGTTCGCGATGCTGCCCTTCGTGGTGGCCAAGGAGTCCTTCGGCGAGCGTCCGGTCCCGGCGTGGCTGCAGGTCGTCGCGTCGAACCTCCGCGTGCTGGTCCACCAGCTGCCGGAGCGCGCGCAGATCGACGTTCCGGTTCAGGAACAGCTGATCGTCGAGCTTTACTCCAAGTAGTTTTTGGGGGTCCAGGGGGCTTGCCCCCGGCTCGGGTCTGGGGCTCGGCCCCAGACGAACAGAGTCCGGCCCCGGTCGGACACGGGCGGCGGCGCCCAGAGTGCGCCGCCGCCAACGCCATCCCTTCGACGTCATATGGCGGGCGTCGTCTGGAAAGGAAACAAGAACAATGCTGATTTCCCAGCGGCCGGCTCTCGGCGAAGAGACGGTCAACGAGACCCGCTCCCGGTTCACCATCGAACCGCTGGAGCCCGGCTTCGGCTACACGCTCGGCAACTCGCTGCGGCGCACGCTGCTGTCGTCCATCCCGGGCGCGGCCGTGACGAGCATCCGCATCGACGGCGTGCTGCACGAATTCACCACGGTCCCGGGGGTGAAGGAAGACGTCACCGACATCATCCTGAACCTCAAGGAGCTGGTGGTGTCCTCGGAAGAGGACGAGCCGGTCACCATGTACCTGCGCAAGCAGGGCCCCGGTGAGGTCACGGCTGCCGACATCGTGCCGCCCGCGGGCGTCACCGTGCACAACCCGGACCTGCACATCGCGTCGCTGAACGGCAAGGGCAAGCTCGAGATCGAGCTCGTCGTCGAGCGCGGCCGCGGTTACGTTCCGGCCCTGCAGAACAAGCAGGCGGGCGCGGAGATCGGCCGGATCCCGGTCGACTCGATCTACTCGCCGGTGCTGAAGGTGACCTACAAGGTCGAGGCCACCCGTGTCGAGCAGCGCACCGACTTCGACAAGCTGATCCTGGACGTCGAGACCAAGCCGTCGATCACGCCGCGCGACGCGGTCGCGTCGTCCGGCAAGACGCTGGTGGAGCTGTTCGGCCTCGCCCGCGAGCTGAACGTCGACGCGGAGGGCATCGAGATCGGCCCGTCGCCGCAGGAGGCGGACACCATCGCCGCCTACGCGATGCCGATCGAGGACCTGGACCTCACCGTCCGGTCGTACAACTGCCTCAAGCGCGAGGGCATCCACACGGTGGGCGAGCTGGTCTCGCGCAGCGAGGCGGACCTGCTCGACATCCGCAACTTCGGCGCCAAGTCGATCGACGAGGTCAAGCTGAAGCTGGTCGGTCTCGGCCTGGCGCTCAAGGACAGCCCGCCCGGGTTCGACCCGACCGCGGCGGCCACCAGCTACGACGGTGAGGGCTGGTCGGAGAGCGTCACCGGCATCGGCGGCGGGATTTCGGACGAGGGCCACGACGATGGCCAGGACTACGCAGAGACCGAGCAGCTCTGAGGCTTCGCGCCTGGACGCTGTGAGCTGAACTAGGAGAAACGATGCCCACCCCTACCAAGGGAGCCCGGCTCGGCGGGTCCGCCGCGCACGAGCGGCTGATCCTGGCCAATCTGGCCACGCAGCTGTTCGAGCACGGCAAGATCACGACGACCGAGGCGAAGGCCCGCCGGGTGCGCCCGCTGGCCGAGAAGCTGATCACCAAGGCGAAGCGGGGCGACCTGCACAACCGTCGTCAGGTGCAGCGCGTCGTCCGTGACAAGGACGTCGTTCACAAGCTGTTCGCCGAGATCGGCCCGCACTTTTCGGAGCGCGCCGGCGGTTACACCCGCATCACCAAGACGGTGCCGCGCAAGGGCGACAACGCCCCGATGGCGGTCATCGAACTGGTCGCGGAGAAGACCGTGACGTCGGAGGCCGAGCGGGCTCGCAAGACGAAGTTCGCGAAGGACGAGAACGTCGCCGCTGTCGAGGCCGCCCCGGCCGCCGAGGAGACCACTGAGGTCGCCGAAGCTGCCGAGGAGACCACCGAGGCCCCGGCTTCGGACGAGGCTGCCGCTTCGGACGACGCGGACGCCAAGAAGGACTGACGTCCTGACGGCACAGTCGACACCGGACGAGCCCGCCACTCCCCACGGGGAGGGCGGGCTCGTTCGTCTGCGCCTGGACGTGAGCTACGACGGCACGGACTTCTCGGGCTGGGCCCGGCAACCGGGCCGTCGCACCGTCCAGGGCGTGCTGGAGGAGGCGCTGCAGCGGCAGCCACCCGGCGCCGCGGTGCCGAAGTCGGTCGTCGTGGCGGGCCGTACGGACGCCGGGGTGCACGCGACCGGACAGGTCGTGCACGTCGACGTCGTGCCGCTGCCGCCGGACACCACCGGCCGGATTCCCGTGGACGCGCACGGCATCCCGGACCTGGCCCGGATGACGGGCCGCTGGAACCGGCTCCTGCCCGGTGACGCCAGGGTGCTGCGCGCGCAGGTGGCCGCGCCGGGCTTCGACGCCCGTTTCTCCGCCATCCGACGGCACTACCGCTACCGGGTCTCCGACGCTCCCTGGGGTGTGGACCCGTTGCGCCGCAACGACACTCTCGCGTGGGGCCGTCCACTGTCGACGGACGCGATGAACGAGGCCGCGCAAGCCCTGCTGGGACTGCAGGACTTCGCCGCGTACTGCAAGCAGCGTGAGGGCGGCACGACGATCCGCGAGCTGCAGCGGCTCGTCTGGCGGCGCGTGGACGAGCACCTCGTCGAGGTCGAGGTCTCGGCCGACGCCTTCTGCCACTCGATGGTCCGCAGCCTCGTCGGCGCCCTCCTGCTGGTCGGTGACGGCCGCCGCGGCGGCGACTGGCCCGCCGAGGTCCTCGCGAGCGGCGTCCGGGACAGCGCCGTCGCCCCGGCCCACGGCCTCACCCTGACGGCCGTGGACTACCCGCCGGACGCGGAGCTGGCCGCGCGGGCGGAGCAGACCAGGAACGTGCGTACCTCACCAAAAGACTCGTGAGTGTTTATGACGGTTAGAACCGTCATAAACACTCACGAGTCTTTGGACGGGCGGAGGGCCGGCTCAGTCGCCGCGGCGGACGGGGCCGAGCAGCTGCTGCTCCTTCTGCGTGGTGACCAGGCGCAGCGGCCGCCACAGGTTGCGGCCCAGCGCCACCACCTGGTCGTCCTTCAGCGTGGTCAGCTGGCGCATCATCTGCGGCGGCAGGCGCCAGATGCGGGCGGCCAGCTCGGCCTGCCCGGCGGGCAGCCGCTGCATCAGCACGAGGTCGGCGGCGTTGGCCGTGGCGCCGGCCTGCGGGTGCAGGTACGGCAGCACGTACACGGTGGTCTGCCAGGCCGAGCGCGGCGGGAACAGGTCCTGCGGCGTCGGCCCGCCGTCGGTGACGACCAGCAGCGGCGCGTCCTCCGACGGGCGCGGCAGCTCGACCGGCGACAGGCGCCGGATCTGCACCAGCGGGGACGGCCGCCCGTCGCGGTCGCCCGCGGCCTGGGGGAGCACCTGCCAGGCCGCCGGACGCCCGGTGGCCACGACCACCCAGGCGCCGACGGCCATCGCGCGCATGGCCACCTGGCGGGCCAGGTAGAGCCCGCCGACGAGCACGATGCGGGTCGGCGTGGAGCGCAGCGCCGAGATGGTCAGCGGCTCGCCCTTGAGGCCCGAGCCGAGCACGATGCCGCCGCGGTCGCCCGAGGGGCTGATCGCGTCGAGCATTGCGGGGTCGACGGTGAACTCCGGTGCCACGCCGGCGTTCTGGCCGGCGTCGCGGACGCGGGAACTCATGCCGTACCTCCGATCGGCAGCGTCGCGGCGAAGGCCGAGATCTGCAGGCCCCGCAACGGCGTCAGGTCGACGCCCAGCCGTTCCGAGATGGTCTTCAGCCGCTGGTCGGCGACGTCCAGCTCACGCGGGTTGCGCGCGCTGATGCGGACGACGCCGCGCAGCCCGATCCGGCCCTCGTCGGACGCGGGCGAGATCGACATGGCGACCGTGGCCGACAGCGCGCGGACGCTGGTGAGCGCGTCCAGGCTGCCGCTGATCTTGCCCTTCGGCCAGCCGGTGATGGCGTAGCTGGAGTGCCCGATGCCGGCCGCGGTGACGCCCGTCCAGCTCTCCTGCAGCGAGACCTCCGTCGGCGAGCCAGCGACCGCGGTCAGCTCGGCCGCGGAGATGCTGGAGCGCAGCAGCTCGTCCGGGTCCAGCGGCCGCGTCGGCACGCCCTGGGACTCCAGCGCGTTGCGCACGCGGGACATCGCGCCGATCAGCGCGCGGTGGGCGCCGACGACGCCGCCGCCACGCTCCCGGATCGCCGCCGGGCAGCGCCGCGGGTCGAGCCGGATCGCGATCCACGTGGTCCGCCGGGCCGCCGCGGGCAGCGGGCCGAGCACCTCCATGTACGAGCTGAGCGCCGGCGAGTCCGACGGCAGCGCCGCGGAGCCGGGGTAGCTGTGCCAGATCATCTGGATCGAGTCGAGGACCACACCGCGGTCTTCGAGGCACGGGGCGAGCGCGGACAGCGGCAGGCTCGGCGCGCCGCCGGCCTGCGTGATCAGCGCGGGCGCCGGCTCGACGAGCAGCACGGCCGTCCAGGTGCCGTCGTTCCAGGCGAGGCCGACCTGCTGACGCTCGTGGTCGACGCCGTGCGCGACGACGAGGTCCGGCACGGCGAGGCGCAGCAGGTTCACCCGCGCGTCGTCCGGCCCGGTGACCGCGTTGTCCTCGCCCTCGGCCGCCAGCGACTCGAGGCTGCTCGGCGGCGGCGGGGTGGCGACGCGGTCGTGCGAACGGAAGCGGTAGCGCAGGGTCAGGCCGAGCCACTGGGTGAACCAGCGGCCGCCCCAGCGCAGGAACGCGAAGATCAGGCAGACCGCCGCGATGCCGATCGCGACGTACTTGAGCGACATGTTGATCGCGAGCAGCACCAGTCCGACCGCGACCCCGACCTCGAGCAGCACGAGGTTCGCCACGGGCAGCGGGCCGAGGCTGATGCCGCCGGAGCGACGGCGTGAGGGCGGGGCCATCCGGACCGCGGACGCGGCGCTCGGCTGAGGCGTGTCGCCGGGGCCGTCCGGTCCGGGGCCGCCAGGTCCGCCACCACCGGGTCCACCGGGGCCGCCACCACCGGGTCCACCGGGTCCACCGGGGCCGCCAGGTCCACCGGGACCGTTGCCGCCGGGGCCGCCAGGTCCGTTACTGCCGGGACTACCAGGTCCGCCGGGGCCAGCGGGCCCGTTACCGCCAGGGCCTCCCGGTCCGCCGGGGCCGCCAGGACCACCGGGTCCCTTGGGGCCGCCGGGTCCACCCGGGCCGCCGGGGCCCTTGGGCCCGCCGGGACCGCCCGGTCCACCGGGACCGCCGGGTCCCTTGGGGCCACCAGGACCACCAGGACCACCAGGCCCGCCAGGACCACCGGGTCCTTTGGGAGCGTTGGGAATTCCAGGGCCGCCGGGTCCACCGGGGCCACCAGGTCGAGGGCCGGGTCCGCCAGGGCCCGCAGGGCCGCCAGGTCCACCGGGAACCGCGCCGGGACCGCCCGGTCCACCCGGGCCGCGCGGCGGCAGAGCGGGTCCACCAGGACCGCCCGGTCCACCGGTTCTGCCGGGCCGCTGAGGCGGGCCGAGGGGGCGTCCCCCGGGCGGCGGCGGTGGCCCCGGGGGGCCAGGTTGGCGTGGAGGCGTGCTGACGGACATCCGCGCGTTCTCTTCCCCTCGTGCGTGCTGCGTACCCGGATAGCCGGTCCCGGGGTGTCCGACCCTAGCTTGAGTTGGTAGAAACCCCACACCAGACGGTCCCCGTACGGCTATCCTGCGGAACCGTACCGCGACGGGGAGGACTGTAGGTCGAGAATGCCATCAACACCCACGACTAAGTCTCAGGTTCAGGCCTACAAGTTCGTTCTGCGCCGGATGCAGTCAGCGCTGGTCCGGCGCGATGCCGTCATGCTCCACGACCCCATGCGCACGCATACGCGGGCGACCGTCGTGGGTGTGGTCCTCGGTGTCCTCGGCGCCGTCGTCTTCGTGCTGATCGCGCTGCTCAGCCCGGCACCGTCCGTGCCGGCGACGGACAACATCGTGATCGGCGAGCAGTCCGGCACCGTCTACGTGGTCTCCGGCAACCCGATCAAGCTGACCCCGACGTTCAACCTCGCGTCCGCGCGGCTGATCCTGATGGCGCAGAAGAAGAACGCGTCCCAGGGACAGGGCCAGGGGCCGGCCGGCGCGCAGCCGGCCGCGGCGGACGTGAAGATCCCGACCGTCGTCTCGGATGAACAGCTGAAGAACATCCCGCGGACGAAGCTGACCGGAATTCCGGACGGCCCGCAGCTGCTGCCCGACGCGAACCAGCGCATCACCCCCAACTGGGCGGTCTGCGACCAGGTGCGGCTCGACCCGCAGCTGCCGCAGCCGGACATCGGCAAGACCGACACCACGGTCGTCGCCGGGGTGGCGAACGTGGGCGCCGAGCTGCAGCAGGGCCAGGCGCTGCTCGGCGCGGCCGACAACGGCAAGACGTACCTGATCTACCGGCTGCCGGCCAACCAGAGCCGCCCGTCCGCGAACACGGTGCGGGCCGAGGTCAGCATGGAGACCAACGACCCGGCGCACTCGGCCCTCCAACTGCCGTCGCACGCGCGCAAGGTTTCGCAGGCCTTCCTGAACGCCATCCCGGAGGTCAACCCGCTGGTGGCGCCGGCCATCCCCGGCGCGGGCACCAGCCCGTCCGCGGACTTCGACGGCCTGACCGTCGGCGACGTCTTCTCGACCACGCCGGCCGGCCAGGAGCCGGAGTTCTGGCTGATCACGCAGACGGGCATCGAGAAGGTGAGCCCGGCCGTCGCCGACATCATCCGCGTGGCGCGCAACGGCGACAGCGGCACCATCCGGTCGCTCGGCCTCGACAAGACCAAGACCACCCAGCAGCTGCAGCCGACCGACAACGGCTACATCAAGGTCGACGACTTCCCGGCGAAGGTGCCGACCGTCCTCGACGCCACCCAGGGCTCGCCGGTCGCGTGCCTCGGCTGGTCGCTCAGCGCGGACAAGACGAGCGCCCACACGTCCGTCTACATGGGCCGCGAGCTGCCGGTGGACAAGAACGCCGACGGCTCGTCGAAGGTGCTCCCGGTCAGCGCCACGGGGCCGAACGGGCTGCCCATCACCGGCTTCTACATGACGCCGGGCTTCGGCGCGGTGGTGCAGTCGGCGACCGAGTCGCCCGCGACCTTCGGCAAGGGCCCGATCCAGCTGATCTCCGACCGCGGCATCCGTTACGGCGTGCCGGACGCCGCCACGGCCGACGGGCTCGGCCTGAACGACCGGCAGCCGGCGCCGGAGGCGATCATCGGCCTGCTGCCCACCGGCTCGTCGCTGAACACGCAGAACGTGCTCAAGCAGTTCGACTCCGTGCCGATCGACCCGAACGCGGGCGCGTTCCCGTCGGCGTCCACCCCGCCGGCCGGTAACTGACCGCCGGAACCACCGGCGGGTCCCAACCGTCCACACTCGAACACAGTCGGGTGAAGTGGAGGGCGTTGTGGCCCCAGGGCAGAACGCGTTGCGGATCGACGGCGTCGTCGTCGGTGGCTACGCGAAGCAGGTCGCGCAGGCGGCAGAGGAGCTGGACGCCGCGGCGGCCGGGGTGGGCGCCGCCGCGACCACGGCCGAGCGGTTCGGTGAGCTGGGCGGCCGGCTCGGCCTGGACCAGTCGTACGCACGGGCGTCGGACGCGCTCCGGCAGCAGCTCGCCACCGGGGCCGTCGCGCTCCGGTCGGCGGCTGCCGCGCTGGAGCAGCTCGCCTCGGGCCACGCGCAGCGTGACGCCGACGCGGCCGAGCGGATCACCAGCGCCGGGAGGACCTCGTGACGGAACCGTCGCTCGCCTTCGTCTCGGATCTCGCGCGTGAACTCGGCGCGACCGACCCGGTCGAGACGTACTACCGGCCTCTCGCGGGCCGTTGGGAGGAGCTGAGCGCGGAGGCTGAACGCCTGCGTGCGGCGGCGAAGACCGCGGCCGGTGCCTCCGGTGGCCTGAATGACGAGCTGGGCCGCCTCGACGCGTCCTGGTCCGGCGCGGACGCCGACGCGTTCATCGCCTACATGAGTGAAATCCGGTCGGCGAGCGAAGGCGTCGAGGACGCTCTCGACGCGCTGGCGGACGCGCTGGACGAGCTGGTCACCTCGCTGACCGGGATCGTCCACGACGCCGAGGACGTGCTCGTGGACGCGGCCGACGTGCTGTCCGAGTCGGCGATGCTGCCGTCCGGCGGCACCAGCCGCGCCCGCGCGCAGCTGCGCGAGACCGAGCAGTCGATGAAGTCGCTCCACGACGCCGCCGAGCACGTACTGCAGGGCTTCGGCCAGCTGTGCGACGGCGTCGACGCACCGCCCGGCACGGCGTCGAGCATCGAGGTCCGGCACCGGTACCCGCAGGAGCAGTTCCGCCTCCACGACGAGGACGCGCAGCCGGCCGCCACCGCGGGCGGCTCGGAGCCGGCGTCCGGGACGCTTCCCGCCGACCCGGCGCCGCATCAGTCGCACGGTGGCCCGGCCCCGCAGGGCGACCAGCCGCAGCCCGCGGCAGTGGCCTCGGGCTCGGGTTCGGGTTCGGGGGAGACGCCCGCGTCCGCCCCGGCCGACGACGGCGTTTCCCCTTCCGGCGCGGACGATTCCGTGTCCCCGTCGGCGACCGGCGATTCCCACGACGGCAAGCACACCGCCGCCGACCCGGGGATGGAGCAGGGCCAGGCGGGCGCCGTCCCGCTCACGCCGGAGCCGGCGGCCGCGGCCGCGCCGGCCGCCGCGCAGAACCAGTCCGGCGGGATGGCGATGATGCCCATGGGTGGCATGGGCGGAATGGGCGGCGGCGGTGGTGGCGGCGGTACGCAGCACAAGTCGAAGCACCAGACGGTCGCGAAGCGGCCGGAGCTGTTCGGCGAGCCGGCCAACGTCACCCCGCCCGTGATCGGCGAGGACCCCAAGAGCGCTCAGAAGCCCGGTAAGAAGCCGAAGACCGGGAAATGACCAAAGACCCCCTCACTGCCGGGAAAGGCGGTGAGGGGGTCTTTGAGTACGGGCCGGCGGCCGGTCAGCGCGAGGGCGTCGACGGAGGTGCCGTCGAGCGGTTGCGCCGGATCGTGTGCATGACGAACAGCGTGATCAGCAGCGCCAGCACCCCGCCGCCGGTGCCGGCCAGCGCGACGATCATCGGGGTGGAGCTCTGGCCGTCGCCGGGAGGCAGTTGTGCCTGCTGCACCATGGGCTTCGGCGTCGCCAGCGCGCCGACGTCGCCCGGCAGGTTGGCGGTCAGCGCGGCCACCGGGTCGATCACGCCGTAGCCGACGTACTCGTCACGGCCGCCCGGGGCCGCCGGGTGCTGCGCGGTCGCCTCGATGCGCTGGATCACCTGGCGCGCGCTGAGGTTCGGGAACATCTGCCGCACGAGCGCGGCCACTCCGGCGACGTACGGCGACGCGAAGCTGGTGCCCTGGATCGGCGAGGTCTGGCTGCCGCTGGAGATGGTCAGGTTGGCCAGCCCGGTCGAGCCCTCGGCCGGGTCCAGCGACACGATCTCGGTGCCCGGCGCGGCGACGCCGACCCACGGGCCGTGCACGCTGAAGCTCGCCACGCCACCGGTGCGGTCGATCGCGCCGACCGAGAGCACGTCGTCGGCGAACCACGGCGGCGTGACGATCGAACGCGGCTTGTTCGCGTCCGCCTGGTCGTTCTGCGGGCAGGTGTCGGAGACGTTGCCCGCGGCCGCGACGACCACCACGTCCCGGTCCGCCGCGTACTTCACCGCGGCCTGGACCTTCTGCTCGCCGTCCTGGATGGTGCCGTCGGCGGCGCGGCAGTGGTCCACCGACATGTTCACGACCTTGATGTCGCCCCGGTCGGCGATGTTGCGGATGATCTCGGCGAGCGTCTGCAGCGTGCCCGCCGTGCCACCCTTCTCCAGCTGGCGCTGGTCTCCCTTGTCGTCCTGCTGGGAGTTGGTGCCGCCGGGCTGGCCACCGCCACCGCCACCGGAGGTCGACGGCGGGAGCGAGGAGCCGCCACTCGGCTGACCGCTGTTGTTCGGCTGGCTCGAGCTGCCGCCGCCCGTGCTGCTCTGGTCCTTCTCGCCGTAGTTCTCGCTCAGCTGCCGGTAGGAGACGATCGTGGCGTCCGGTGCGACGCCGATGAAGCCGACCTGGGGGTTGTCCGGCTTGGCCGCGATGATGCCGGCGACCTCGGTGCCGTGACCGTCGCAGTCCTGCAGGCTCGGGTCCGCGTGGTTGGTCGGCGGGGCGACGTAGTCGACGCCGCCGCTCTGCACCCGGCCCCCGAACCACGGGTGCGGGGTGACGCCGGTGTCGATCACGCCGATCTTCTGGTTGCCGCCGACATTGCCGAACTTGGCACGGACGATGTCCTGCGCCTTCGGCAACTGCAGGTAGTCCTGGCCCCAGGGGCGGTAGTTGATGTCGACGTTGCCGAGCGTGCTGCGCTGCACGCAGGCGGTCTTCTGCTGGTAGTCCTTGTCCGGCTTCTTCTCGTCCGACGGCAGCTTGGACATGTCCACCGGTGGCGGCACCGCCCAGGAGCCCGCGGCGTTCGTGGTCTGTGCGAGCGCCGGCGAGGCGACGGCGAACGGGGACAGCACCCCCAGCCCGGCGGACAGCAGGACGACTCCGACGCGGCCGGTGCGGCCGAGCTTCCTGGCGGCGGGACGCATGCGGCCGGTCACTTGAGGTTCAGGTGTCGCAGCGTCGTGTAGAGGTCCATCACGCCCAGCGCGAGCGGGAGCACCACGGCGATGCAGATCGCCTCGAGGATCTCCACGGTCCGCCGCAGCGGCGGCGAGAAGCGCTGGTTCGGGAAGATCACGCCGACCACGAGCGCGCCCGCGCCGACCAGGATCAGCGCGCCGAAGACGTACATCACGCGCTGGTCCGCCGAGGCCGAGGTCATCCACCCGATCAGGATGCCCGCGGCCGCCACCATGCCGGTGGTCAGCAGCGCGATGGCCTGCGCGCCGTTCGCGTAGGCCCGTGCGCGCAGCAGCAGCACGAGCGTGGCGACCACGCCGAGGATGATGCCGAAGACGCCGGGGGCGGTCGCCGCGATCACGGCCGAGATCGCCGTGACGGTGCCGCAGCCGATCATCAGGCCGGTCATGTAGTCGTGGGCGATCGAGGTGCGCTGCTCGATGGCGTGGTAGTCCGGGAAGCCGGTGTCCTCCTTCAGCTCCTCCGCGGTGCTGGGCACGTGCGGCAGGGGGAGCTTCGCGAGCCAGATGGTCGCGCGGGGCAGGATCGAGATGCAGGCGAGCGCGACGGCGACCGCACCGGCGGCGACGCCGGCCGCCGGCTCCGTCGAGATCAGCGTCGCGGCCAGGAAGGCGAGCGCGCCGAAGGTGCCGACCGTGGCGGCCGCGATGAAGACGGTGATGCCCGCGCCGATGACCGCGATGCAGACGGACGCGACGATCAGCACCAGCACGCTGCCCAGCAGCAGGTTCGCGCGCACCGAGAGCCCCGGCACGATGTAGAACCCGCTCACGAACGCCAGCGGCAGGCCGCCCGAGGCGGCGATCAGCACGCCCGTGGCCTCCGCCTGGTACGCCTTCGCCAGCGTCGCGCCGATCGCGACGCACGCGATCGCGCCGATGCCGCCGGCGATGGCGGGGGCGATCGCGCTGCCGCCGTAGAGGGACCCGCTCAGGAACAGCGCGAGCGCGGACAGCGCCAGCGCCAGCCCGCCCGCGACGTGGCCGAAGCGGCGTGCGGTCTCCTTGGTCCAGGGCCGGAAGCTGTCCGGCGCGGACTCCGCGATGGCGTCCACGACGTCGTCGTACAGCGGCGGCGGCGGGTTCTCGTTGCGCTTGCGCAGCTGCAGCAGCTCGCCGTCGATGATCCCGAGCGACGCCAGCGTCCGGCTCGGGTCGAGTGCGGCGTCGCCGAGTTTGGCCAGTGCCCAGCCGCCGTGGCGGGCGCCGCCGTCCGGCGAAGTCTCCTTCGCCATGTCCAGCAGCATGGGCAGCAGGTCGGCCACCGCGACGTCCGCCGGCAGCGCGACGTCGATCCGGGTGTTGGGTGCCACCACCGTCACCCTGCTGAAAACCGTCGTGCCCGTTGCCACTAGTTGCCCCCGCTCTGATGAGTCAGCTCCCGGGGGAACTTATACCGGACCCGGGCGACCCTTACACCGACTGTCTGAAAATGACCGGCGAAAGTACCTTGCCGTACCACCGGGGGCGGCCGCTACCGGGCGCGGACGCGGTGAGTGGATCTTTACTGTCGGTGGTGGGTCGTAGACTCTGGCCGCGAGAGGAAACGGGTGGGCGAACGACCCGCCGTGGGGGCTGAACGGGCCGGATCCGGGCGTTGCCCGGATTTCCACGGCGACGTTCGATAGGTTGTGCCGCGCACCCGAGCGCAGACCGCCGGCCGCCGTCGTCGAGTAGGAATAGAGGGGCCTCGATGAGCACGCTGCAGTTCAAGAAGTCGCCGCGGCTGGCCGCGCCGCGCCCGCCGGGCGGCGAGGTGCACCTCGAGCCACCACCCGAGGTGCCCCGCACGATCCCGGGCAGCATCATCGCGAAGCTGATTCCCGGCGTGATGATCTTCGCCTCGCTCGGGATGATGGGCTTCATGTTCACGTCGTCCAAGGGCAACCCGACGACGATCATGATGAGCGGCATGATGCTGATGGGCACCGTCGGCATGCTCGCGGGCGGCGGCGGCAAGGGCGGCGGCGCCAAGAAGGCCGAGATGGACGAGGACCGCAAGGACTACCTGCGCTACCTCGGCCAGATGCGCGACCGCGCCCGTGAGGCGATGGTCGACCAGCGCGCCGCGCTCGAGTGGGTGCACCCGGACCCGCAGAGCCTGTGGTCGCTCGCGGCCAGCCGCCGCATGTGGGAGCGCCGGCAGAACGACCAGGACTTCCTCCACCTGCGCGTCGGCCGCAGCTCGCACCGTCTCGCCACGCGGCTGGTCCCGCCCCAGACCGGCCCGGTCGACGAGCTGGAGCCGATCGCCACCCTCGCGCTGCGCCGGTTCGTGCGCGCGCACTCGATCGTGCCCGATCTGCCCACGCAGATCACCCTGCGCGGGTTCGCCGCGGTGAGCATGCAGGGCGACCGCGCGCTGACCCGCGGCCTCGCCCGCGCCATGGTCGCGCAGCTGGTCGCCTTCCACGGCCCCGACGACGTGATGATCGCGATCGCCACCGCGGGCCGGGCGAAGGAGGAGTGGGAGTGGGCGAAGTGGCTCCCGCACGTCCAGCACCCCACCCTGTCCGACGGCATCGGGCAGCTGCGCATGATGGCCGGCTCGCTCGCCCAGATCGAGCAGTGGCTCGACGAGGAGCTGCGTGACCGGCAGCGGTTCTCCCGCAACGCCACGCCGGCCCCGGACCAGCCGCACGTCGTGATCATCGTCGACGACGCCGAGGTCACCCGCGAGGAGCAGATCATCCTCGAGGAGGGCCTGGTCGGCGTCACGCTGATCGACCTGTCCGAGTCCGTCGGCAACCTCGCCGCCCGCCGTGGCCTGCGGCTGGTCGTCGAGCCGGAGCGCCTCGGCGCCCGCAGCGCCGGCGGAGTGGAGTGGTTCGGCCGTCCGGACACGCTCACGGTCGTCGAGGCCGAGGCGCTGTCCCGGCTGATCGCGCCGTACCGCGTCGGCACCGCGACCGGCGCGGATGTGAGCGACGAGGAGCCGCTCCTGTCCAACCCGTCGCTGCTGGAGCTGCTCGGCATCCCCGGCGACCCGATGACCTTCGACGTCCAGCAGGCCTGGCGGCCCCGCCCGATCCGCGACCGCTACCGCGTGCCGTTCGGCGTCGGCGAGTACGGCCAGCCGGTCGAGCTGGACATCAAGGAAGCCGCGGCCGAAGGCATGGGCCCGCACGGCCTGTGCATCGGCGCCACCGGTTCCGGTAAGTCGGAGTTCCTCCGCACGTTGGTGCTGGGCATGCTCGCCACGCACTCGTCGAGCACGCTCAACTTCGTCCTGGTCGACTTCAAGGGTGGTGCGACGTTCCTCGGGCTGGACAAGGCGCCGCACGTCTCCGCGGTCATCACCAACCTCGCGGACGAGGTCACGCTGGTCGACCGTATGCGCGACGCGCTGGCCGGCGAGATGAACCGGCGCCAGGAGGCGCTGAAGAACGGCGGTAACTTCAAGAACGTCTGGGAGTACGAGAAGGCCCGCGAGAACGGCGCCGACCTCGACCCGCTGCCCGCGCTGTTCATCGTCTGTGACGAGTTCTCCGAACTGCTGGCGGCGAAGCCGGACTTCATCGACCTGTTCGTCGCCATCGGCCGGCTGGGCCGGTCGCTGCAGATGCACATGCTGCTCGCCTCGCAGCGGCTCGAAGAGGGCAAGCTGCGCGGGCTCGACTCGCACCTGTCGTACCGGATCGGCCTGAAGACGTTCTCCGCGGCGGAGTCCCGCGCGGCGATCGGCGTGCCGGACGCGTTCGAGCTGCCGTCGGTCCCCGGTGGCGGTTACCTCAAGTTCGACACGTCCACGCTGGTGCGGTTCAAGGCGTCCTACGTCTCGGGCGCGTACCGGCCGGCCGGCATCCAGGCGGCCGGCCCGGCCGCCACGGTGGTGCGCGCGGACAAGCGGCCGCAGCTGTTCGTGCCGGACTTCGTGGAGCTGCCGAAGGAACCCGAGCCGCAGCAGCAGCTCGAGGAAGAGCCGAAGGCGGAGGAGAAGCAGCCCGAAGAGGCGGTCGAGCCGAGCGAGCTCGACGTCATCGTCTCGCGGCTGGTGGGCCAGGGCCCGCCGGCGCACGAGGTGTGGCTGCCGCCGCTGAACGAGCCGAACTCGCTGGACACGCTGCTGCCGAACCTGAACCCCACGGACGACCGTGGGCTGTCCCCGGTCGGGTTCTTCGGAAACGGCAGGCTGCAGGTGCCGATGGGCATCGTCGACCGGCCGTACGAGCAGCGGCGCGACATGCTGTGGGCGGACTTCGCCGGTGCGGCGGGCCACGGTGTGCTCGCCGGCGGGCCGCAGTCGGGCAAGTCGACCATGCTCCGCACGCTGATCATGTCGATGGCGCTCACGCACACGCCGGAAGAGGTGCAGTTCTACTGCCTCGACCTCGGTGGTGGCACGCTGGCCGGCCTGGCCGACCTGCCGCACGTCGGCGGGGTCGCGGTGGCCCGGCGTGAGCCGGACAAGGCCCGCCGCATCGTCGCCGAGCTGACCACCCTGCTCACCGAGCGGGAGGGCCGGTTCGGGGCCATGGGCATCGACTCGATGAACGAGTTCCGCAACCGCAAGCGCCGCGGCGAGATCCCGCCGGAGCAGGACGCGTTCGGCGACGCGTTCCTGGTGGTGGACAACTGGCGGGCGCTGCGCGACGACTTCGAGGAGCTCGAGACCTCGATCACCCGGCTGGCCACGCAGGGCCTGTCGTACGGCGTGCACGTGGTGATCTCGGCCAACCGCTGGGCCGACCTGCGCCCGGCGATCAAGGACATGCTGGGCACGCGGTTCGAGCTGCGCCTCGGTGACCCGACCGAGTCGGACATCGACCGCCGCACCGCGGTCAACGTCCCGGCCGGCCGCCCCGGTCGTGGCCTGACCCGGGAAAAGCTGCACATGCTCACCGGCCTGCCGCGGATCGACGGGTCCAGCGACGCGGACACAGTCGCCGCGGGCGTGGCGGACGCCGTCGCGAAGGTCCGTGGCGCGTGGCGTGGCCGCCCGGCCCCGCAGGTCCGCCTGCTGCCGGAGATGATCACCTACGAAGACGTCCTCAGGGCCGACACGAGGCGCGACTCCAAGCTGGTGCCGATCGGCGTCAACGAGGAAGACCTCCAGCCGATCTACCTGGACTTCAACGCCGACCCGCACTTCTTCGCGTTCGCGGACGGCGAGTCGGGCAAGACGAACCTGCTGCGGCAGATCGTGCGGGGCATCACCGACCGGTTCACGTCGCAGGAGGCCGTGATCCTGCTGGTCGACTACCGCCGCACGATGCTCGGGTTCCTCAGCGGCGACTCGCTGCTCGGGTACGCCGTGTCGGCGACGCAGCTGGACAGCATGGTCCAGGACGTCTACGGGTCGATGACGCGGCGCCTGCCGGGTCCGGACGTCACCCAGGAGCAGCTGAAGACGCGGTCCTGGTGGACCGGGCCGGACCTGTTCATCCTGGTCGACGACTACGACCTGGTGGTCACGCAGACCAACAACCCGCTCAAGCCGCTCTCGGACTTCCTGGCCCAGGCGAAGGACGTCGGCCTGCACCTGATCGTCGTCCGCCGCACCGGTGGCGCGAGCCGGGCGTCGTACGACCCGATCATCGGCAAGCTCAAGGAGATCGCGGCGCCGGGCATGGTCATGAACGGCTCGAAGGACGAGGGTGCGCTGATCGGCAACATCAGGCCGAGCGCCATGCCGCCGGGCCGGGGCAACCTGCTCACCCGCAAGGCGGGCAAGCAGCTCGTGCAGGTGTCGTGGATCCAGCCGGACTGAGGTCGGCAGGAGTGCGTTATAGCGTCAGCGGGGCTTTCCGGTGACGGTGCGGGTGGCGGTGGACTTCGGGACATCGAGCACCTGCGTCGTCATCTCCGTCAACGGCCGCGAACCGCAGGTCGTGGTGATCGACGGGTTGCCGCTGATGTCGTCGGCGGTCTACGCGGCCGCCGACGGCACGCTGTTCGTCGGCCAGGAGGCCGAGCGGCAGGCGGCCATCGACCCGTCGCGGTACGAGCCGAACCCGAAGCGGCGGATCGACGAGGGCGAGCTGCTGCTCGGCGACTCCGTGCTGCGGGTCACCGACGTCGTGCACGCCGTGCTGGGCCGGGTGGTGACCGAGGCCCGGCGGATCGTGGGCGACGCCGAGGTCGACCTGCTTGTCCTCACCCACCCAGCCGACTGGGGCGCGATCCGCACCCGGCTGCTCCGCCAGGCCGCGGGCCGGCTGGCGCGGGAGGTCGCGCTGGTACCCGAGCCGGTCGCCGCGGCGGTGTACCACGCGGCCACGTTCGCGCCGGCCGCGCAGGCTGACGACCGCACGGTCGAGTTCAGCGGCCGTCCCGGCGACGCGCTCGCGGTGCTGGACCTCGGCGGCGGCACGGTGGACGTCAGCGTGGTGCAGCGGCTGCCGGAAGCGCCGCACGACCGGGCGCGGCGGCCGTCGCCCGGAGCCGCTCAGGCCGGGGTGCCCCCGCGCGGCGGGTTCCAGGTGCTGGCCACCCGCGGTGACCCGAGCTTCGGCGGCGCTGACATCGACCAGGCGCTGCTGGAGCACGTCGGCTCGCTGGTGTCGGCCGCCGATCCCGACGCGTGGCGTCAGCTGGTGGAGGGCCGTGAGCTGACCGACCGGCGGCGCCGGCGCGTGCTGCGCCAGGACGTCCGCGGCGCGAAAGAGACGCTCTCCCGGCACGCCTACACCGACGTGCCGATGCCATCGCCGTTCGCCGACGCGCACGTGACGCGTGAGGATCTGGAGCGGCTGATCACGGCGCCGCTGGGCCGCGCGGTCGAACTCACCAGCGCGGCCATCGCCGAAGCGGGACTGCGGCCGAAGCAGCTGACGGCGATCTTCCTCGTCGGCGGGTCCAGCCGGATCCCGATGATCTCGCGGCTCGTGCACGAGCGCACCGGCGTCGTGCCGACGAGCCTGGACCAGCCGGAGACCGTGGTGGCGCGAGGCGCGCTGCGCGCGGTGCTCGTGGACCCGGACCGGACCGGCGCGTTGCCCGGCTCGTCCGTGGCGCGCCTTGGCGGGACTCAGGACCAGCACGGGGAACGCACCGAGGTCGTCCGCCCGCGGGAGCTGCCGCGCGATGGCCGGGCCGACGCCGAGAGCCGCACGGAGCTGCTGTCGCGGCCGGGGCGCACGCCGTCGGGGCCGATCCCGGTCGTGCGCCCGCCGTCGCCGGGTCGGAGCGGTTACGGCGGCCCGGTGCCCGGTGGCGTCGCGAACGCGGTGCCCGGTGGCGCCGGACCCGCGCTCGGCGGCGGGCCCAGCGGTGGGCCCGCGTTGGGCGGTGGACGCGGTGGCGGCCCCGTCGGCCCGAACGCCGTCCGTCCGGGCGGGATGTCGCAGCCGGGGCGCGCACCGTGGGCGCCGTCGCCAGGCCGCGACGACGCCGAGGCGAACGGCAGGAAGCGGCGCTCGAAGCTGCTGTGGATCGTGCCCGCCGCGGTGGCCCTGCTCGTCGCGGGGCTCGTGGTGTTCCTGACGACCCGGACGAGCGACCAGTCCGGCACGGCGCAGGGCCGGACGTACGCGCAGTACGATTTCAGCCTTGTCGCGCCCGAAGACTGGGTGCAGACGAGCGACCAGGTCGCCCAGCGGCAGGTGATCCTGCACCCGCAGGAGTCCGCCGGGGGCAACGATCTCGTCGTCGCGCAGGAGTACGTCATGGACTATGACGCGACGGCGGACCGGCAGCGGCTCATCACCGCATTGCGGGCCGAAGCGGGTAGTCAGGAGAAGTACAGCGGATTCGATCCCGGCATGACCTATGGTGGCCGCACCGTCGTCGGCTACCACGAGACCAAGGGCGACCAGTTACAGGTCGACTGGTACGTGGTCGTGCAGGGGAAGTTCCGCGTGCACGTCGGCTGTCAGTACAACGTGCCGGCGTTGCGACAGCGTGTCGCCGCGGCCTGTGACCAGGTCGTGCGAACGCTGAAGATCACCAGCTGAGGAGTGCCCGTGCCGTCCGAACCCGAATCCGCAACGGCGGCTTTCACCCGAGCGGGGCAGGACGCGGTCACGTACGCGCGCCGCGTCGCCGGCACCGCGCTCGCCCGCAACGAGCGGCACCGCAGCGAGAACCGGGAGCTGCTGAAGCAGTTCGGCCGTCAGCGGCTCTCCGGCGGGGCCGAACCGGTGCCGAGTGTGCTGCGGGGCGCCGCCCAGCGGTTCCGCGCGGCGCGCGGCCTGCCCGTGCCGGAGGTCCCCTCCGCGGCGGAATTGGCGGAGCCGGCGCCGAATTCCGCACCGCGTCCACCACGGACGAGTGAAGATGACGAAGACTTTTCGCAGTTGCGAATCATGCGCCAGGCGTAGTGAATCCGCTTCGGTTGCCGCTGTGCGTCTGCTAACCACGCAGGTGGAAGTCTTCTTTTTCGACAACAGGTCTTCGTACGGCCCGTACCTGGCGCTGCGTGCGGCGATCGGTTCCCGGATCTCGCGTTCCCGCAAGCAACTACTTGCCGCCAAACAGCGACAAGGGGGAACCAGTCATGGCAATGTCTTCGTCGTAGGTCCGTACGAAACAAACACGAGCTAGTGTGGACAACCACTAAATGAAGGGGGTAGCTCCCATGGCTGGCGGTTTTACAGGGACTCCGGAGCAGTTCACCGACGCTGAGGGTCGCGTCACCGACGTTCGCGCCCGGATGGACCAGAACCTCTCGCAGCTGCGCGACCGGATCGAAGCGACCCGCGCGGGGTGGCAGGGCGAGGCGCAGAAGGCGTTCGACCACGTCATGCAGCGCTTCGACGAGGACGGCAAGGGCATGAACCAGGCCCTGCAGAACATCGCGAACCTGCTCCAGGAAGCGGGCTCCAAGTACAAGCGCTCTGAGGAGCAGCAGCAGGAGATCATGCAGTCGATGAACAAGGGCTTCGGCGTCCTCGGCTGATCTGGGCTTCCCGCCCGGTTTTCTTTCCACCCCAGACTTCTTCTTCACTGATTCGCAAGGGAGTGCACCATGGCTGACGGCATTGTTGTCGATTACGCCACCATCCACGCGGCTGCCGACGACTGCACGTCGACGGGCAAGGAGCTGCAGCAGTCGTTCGACACCCTCAAGGACGACCTGAACCCGCTGATCCAGAGCTGGTCCGGTGAAGCCAAGGACCAGTACATGAACGCGCAGCGTGAGTGGGACCAGAAGTTCGAGGACCTCAAGCAGGTTCTCGCGCAGATCGCCGCGGTGCTGCCGCAGATCGCGGATGGTTACCAGAGCACGGACAAGGGCGTTCAGAACCTGTTCTGAGCCACCTCCGGCCGAAACCACGGCGGGCCAGGCACTTCGGTGCCGGCCCGCCGTTTTTCGTTGCCGGGCAAAGAGTTCAGCGATTTTTTGTTCGTGCGACACCGGTGCGTCACGTAATTCGGCGACGGCCTGAGGGTGCCGTCGCGTCATAGTTTTCCGGTTGGGTGCTGATTGATGGCGCCGGCCAAGAATGCCGTTGCGTCACGGATTAGGTGTGACGAATTGACCGAGGCTGTCTCCGCATCGGTGAATTAAGCGGGCAGGTCGGCCGAGGATGCTTGGTGCGGCAGGAAATCAGTGCGGTGCGCCGACCGAATACTCGGGTTTGTCGTTGAGCACCCGCACGGTCACCTTCTTCGGCTGGCCGCCGATCTGCACGCTGCAGTCGAACGTCGTCCCGTTGGCCACGGCCTCGCCGCTCGGGCACTGGACGTTCTTCACGTCGGGCTCGCCGTAGTTCTGGTTGAGCACCCGGGAAACGCCGTCCTGCAAGGACTTCTGCTCAAGAGTGTCCCCTTGGAATGCCCCGAGCAGCCACGCGACGACCCCGCCCACGACCACCACAGCCACCACGCCCCCGCCGATCACGAGGGGCCGCTTCGACCGCGGCGCCTTCCGCACGGCCTCCGCGGAAAACGCCCCGAGCCCCCCATACTGCGACGGCTGGAACCCACCCCCGAACTGCTGCCCGGACGGGTCTTGCTGCCCCGGCTGTGACGGCACCCCGGGCACCTGCTGCCCGAACCCGCCGGCGGGCTGCTGCTGTGCCGGCCAGCCGCCACTGTCCGGATTGGCGGCTGGGGCCCATGCGCCCGACTGAGCCGCCTGCTGCGCCGGTTGCTGAGGCGACTGTTGGGCCGACTGTTGCGCCGGTTGCTGAAGCGACTGCTGTGCCGGCTGTTGTGCCCACTGCTGGACCGATTGCTGTGCCGGTTGCTGAGGCGACTGTTGGGCCGGCTGTTGTGTCGGTTGCTGAGGCGACTGCTGCGGCGGCTGTTGTGTCGGTTGCTGAAGCGGCTGCTGTGTCGACTGTTGTGCCCACTGCTGGACCGGCTGCTGAGGCCAACCCTGCGCCTGCCCCGGCTGTAGCTGTCCTGGCTGTGCCTGCTCAGGGTGCGCTTGCCCGAGCTGCGCTTGCCCCGGCTGCTGCCAAGCGGCCTGCTGCCCGCCCGGCTGCTGCCACGGGCTCTGCTGCCACTGGCCCTGTTGGCTGTCGGCGGGCTGTTGCCACTGGCCTTGTTGGCTGTCGCCGGGCTGTTGCCATGGGCTTTGCTGGCTGTCGCCGGGCTGCTGCCACGGGCCCGACGATGTCGGACCGCTCGGCGACCAACCCCCACCGGTCTGGTCCGGCTGCGGCTGCCACGGCCCGGTCGCCGCGCCCTGCGGCTGACCCGGCTGCCCGGTCTGACCCAGCGGACTCGCCTGTCCCGGCTGCCCAGTCTGACCCGCCTGACCCGGTTGACCCGCCTGTCCCGGCTGACCTACCTGGCCCGGTTGACCCAACTGGCCCGGTTGACCCAGCTGACCCGGTTGACCTACCTGGCCCGGTTGACCCAACTGGCCCGGTTGACCCAACTGGCCCGCTTGACCCAGCTGACCCGCTTGGCCCAACTGCCCCGGCTGCCCCGGCTGCCCCGGCTGTCCAGCAGCGGGCGGCTGCCACCACTGCTGCTGCCCACCCGTCACCCCTGGCTGCCCACCCGGCCACCCGGCCGGCTCGCCCGCCCCAGTGGGCTGCTCAGGCGGCTGGCTCATCGGAGATCACCTCGGGTGCTCATCAGTTGCCCTGCAGTTGGCTGAGGCGGTTGTAGAAATCCTGTTTCGCGGCGGCGTCCGGCAGGGCCGTGACCTGGGCCGCGTCGGGGATCTTCGGCAGGTCCTGGGCGCTGGCCTTGCCGGTGAAGCGGAAGTCGTAGCGCAGTTCGATGTTGTGGCCGCCGCCCTGGAGCTTGGCGTCCATCACGAACTCGATCAGGGAGCCGTCCGGGTTCAGGCGGATCGTGGTGGGCACCGGGGCCTTGCGCAGGTCGGCGCCGATCTTCGCCAGCATGTCCGGCGGGAGGACTTCCACGCGCTTGTCGAGGAACTGCGAGAGCGGCACGTTCACGGTCAGCTCGGTCGTCCCGTCGCCCATGCTCTTGGCGCCGCGGACGGCCTTCTTGTCGGCGGCGTACGAGGCGTCGACGGCGTCGGCCATCTTGCACGCCGTCAGCACGCCGCCCCAGGCGCACGGCTGCACCAGGCCAGCCTCGGGCTTCGGCATCGACACCCACGGCGTCGGCTCCAGCGACTTGTACGCCGGGCCTAGGTACAGGTACTCGACCGGGCCGTCGGCGGGGGTGAAGGAGTCGATCACCTCGTCCGGGTTCTTCTGCGACCGGTTGTGCACCACGCGGCTCTCCGGGCTGCCGGTGCGGGCCGAGGTGATGATGTTGTGCACGTACTTGTCGTCGAAGCGGAGGTACGCGTCGGCGGAGTTGGTGACGTCGCGGGCGTCGAGGATGGAGTCCTCGAGCTTGGACATCGCCTTCTCGAACTTCGCGCCGACGTACGAGGCCGCCTGGTCGCCGTCCGGCAGCGCGGTGCCGGCGCGCGCCTGCCCGCACGCGGTCGCGAGCACCAGCACGGCGCTCACGGCGCCGATCGCCCTGACTGCTCGTTTCCCCATCGATGTCCCCCGGTCCTCGATCCCCGCCGCGATCGTCTCATCATCAGGTCCGACGCTCGGATGCGCGGGTGGTTCCCTCGGAACCACCCGGTACACTTCACGTGAACGGGCCTACCGTGCACCGTAGGATGAGGCCTTGTTCGCCACCCCGCTGTCCGGGTGCCGCGAACAGGGGGGTATCTTCATATGTCGTTGTGCGTTGCGGCGCGTCAGCGCTAGGCCCGCACAGAACCCACACGCAATGTTGACGACGAGGTAGACCCTTGCCCACGTACAGCCCCAAGCCCGGCGACGTCACTCGTGCCTGGCACGTGATCGACGCCGAGGATGTCGTGCTCGGCCGGCTCGCGACCGAGGTCGCCACGCTGCTGCGCGGCAAGCACAAGCCGACCTACGCCCCGCACGTGGACACCGGTGACTTCGTCATCATCGTCAACGCCGAGAAGGTCGCGCTCACCGGTAACAAGCGCGAGCAGAAGTTCGCGTACCGCCACAGCGGTTACCCCGGTGGCCTGCGCAAGCGCTCGTTCGGCGAGCTGCTCGACACCAAGCCCGAGCACCTGCTCGAGAAGGTCGTCAAGGGCATGCTGCCGAAGAACAAGCTCGGCCGCGCCCAGGCGAAGAAGCTGAAGGTCTACGCCGGCCCGCAGCACCCGCACGCCGCGCAGCTGCCGCAGGCGCGCGAGATCACCAAGATCGCGCAGGTCGCGCAGTGAGTGAGGAACAGTCTGTGACCAGCACCGAGACCGAGGCCGAGGCCGTCGTCGCCACGTCGGAGACCCCCGCGGTCGCCGACGCTGTCGCGACCAGCGAGTCCGCTGCCGCCCCGCGCCCGTCGCGGGCCGCGGGCGGCAACGCCCAGACCGTCGGCCGTCGCAAGGAGGCCGTGGTCCGCGTTCGCGTGGTCCCCGGCACCGGCGAGTTCAAGCTGAACGGCCGCACCATCGAGGAGTACTTCCCGAACAAGGTGCACCAGCAGCTCATCCGTGAGCCGCTGGTCCTGGTCGACAAGCCCGACTCGTTCGACATCTTCGCCAACCTGCACGGTGGCGGCATCTCGGGCCAGGCCGGCGCGCTGCGTCTCGCCATCGCCCGTGCGCTCATCGAGGTCGACGCCGACGACCGCCCGGCCCTGAAGAAGGCCGGCTTCCTGACCCGTGACGCTCGCGCCACGGAGCGGAAGAAGTACGGCCTCAAGAAGGCCCGTAAGGCTCCGCAGTACAGCAAGCGCTGATTCTCGCGCCTCCGGCGCAACCCCGGGAGCGCCCATCCGTCCATCGGATGGGCGCTCCCGTGTTTTTTGGGCCCTTTTGCGTCTGCCTGTCCCTGAAGCGATGCGTTTCGCGTTCCGCGAGCGACTTTCCAGGGGCAGGGGCAGGGGGCCCGCGGCCCGCGACGGCCGCTAGGTTGTCGTGGTTGTTGCTGATCCGGCCGAAAGCAGGCGGATACGGTCTGCAGCCGACCGGCTCGCAGAACCAGTTTCCGCCGTGACTGCCGTCGGATCAGCAACGAACGGCACTGTTTGGGACAAGGAGGTCGAGAATGGCTCGCCTATTCGGCACCGACGGGGTACGTGGCCTGGCCAACGCCGAGCTGACGCCGGAGCTGGCGCTGTCGCTCGCCGCCAGTGCGGCGCGGGTGCTCGCCGCCCACGACCGTTCGCACCGGCCGATCGCCGTGGTCGGCCGTGACCCGCGCGCCAGCGGCGAGATGCTGGAGGCCGCGGTGGTCGCGGGCCTCGCCTCCGCCGGCGCCGACGTGCTGCGCCTCGGCGTCCTCCCGACGCCCGCCGTCGCCCACCTCGTGAGCGCGCTGGACGCCGACCTGGGCGTGATGATCTCCGCCTCGCACAACCCCATGCCGGACAACGGCATCAAGCTCTTCGCCGCGGGCGGGCACAAGCTCCCCGACGGCATCGAGGACGAGATCGAAGCGGGCCTGAGCGCCGAGGTCGTCCGCCCGACCGGCTCCGGCGTCGGCCGCGTGTCGGACGTGTCGGACGCGCTGGACCGCTACGTCGAGCACCTGCTCTCGGCCACGCCGCACCCGCTCGCCGGGCTGAAGCTGGTCGTCGACTGTGCGAACGGCGCGTCGTCCGTCGCCGCGCCGGAGGCCTACCGCCGGGCCGGCGCCGAGGTGGTCGCCCTGCACGCGGAGCCGGACGGCATCAACATCAACGAGCACTGTGGCTCGAACCACCCGGACCTGCTGCGCGCCGCCGTGGTCGAGCACGGCGCCGACCTCGGCATCGCGCACGACGGCGACGCCGACCGCTGCGTGGCCGTGGACGCCGCCGGCGAGCTGGTCGACGGTGACCAGATCATGGCCGTGCTGGCGCTCGCGCTCGCCGAAGAGGGCGTGCTGGTGAAGGACACCCTGGTCGCCACCGTGATGAGCAATCTGGGCCTGCACCTGGCGATGAAGGCCAACGGCATCAAGGTCGTCACCACGGCGGTCGGCGACCGCTACGTGCTGGAGGAACTGCGTGCGTCCGGGCTGGCCCTCGGTGGCGAGCAGTCGGGCCACGTTGTCCTCCCGGCCCACGCCACCACGGGTGACGGCCTGCTCACGGCGCTGCGCCTGATGGCCCGCATGGCCGCGACGGGCAAGCCGCTGGCCGAGCTCGCCGCCGTGATGAACCGTCTCCCGCAGGTGCTGGTGAACGTCCCCGTCGCGGACAAGGCCGCCGTCGCGGCGTCCACCGAAGTCCGTGACGCCGTCGGCGAGGTCGAAGCCGAACTCGGCGAGGAAGGCCGCGTCCTGCTTCGCCCGTCCGGCACCGAACAGCTCGTCCGCGTCATGGTGGAGGCCCCGTCGCCCGCCACGGCCCAGGCCGCCGCCGACCGTCTCGCGGGGGTCGTCTCCGCGGCCTCCTGACCTCACTCGATCTCCCCCGAACCGCTGCGCTCGCCGTCACTGGCCAGGTACATTCCGTGTGCGAGTGCGACGGCACCGGACGTGGGTTTCCCGCGTCCTAGTGTGCTGTACACAGCAGGGCTTTGAGGGAGGACGAGCGATGGCGGGCGGCCACAAGGTCGACACGGAAGCGCTGACCAGTGCGGCCAGGGCGGTGAGCGAGACGCCGCGGAACACGCTGCAGCAGCCGCTGGCGGCCGTCAAGGACGTCCAGCTCGCCGCCGCCGATTTCGGCGAGGCGCACGGCGGCAACTTCGACTCGTACCACACCGGCGTACTGCGGCTGGCCGGCATGGCCGACGCTTACCTCAAGGCGTCGGACGCCTTCGCTCAGAAGCTGAACGCCGCGGGCGGCCGCTACCAGGCCAACGAGGCCGACAGCGCCCAGGCGGCCGGGGGTGCGGGCAAGTGAGTGCGAGCGCCGAGGACGATGCTCCTTCAAGGCAAGAAGTCGAGCAGCTGGTCTATTCGCCTGGCCTGGCCAAGACGGACACCGGGCGGGATCTGGCGCTGCAGTACCTGGACTACGTCGAGGACGAAGACCCCACGAAGTACGGGTTCAAGGACCGCGACGAGTTCAACCAGTGGCGGGACAAGCTGAAGCAGGACTTCAGCATCAGCGAAGGCGACATCAACGCCAACAACTTCGTCGGTGGCTTCACCTCCGACATCCCCGGGGTGTCGAGCCTCCAGCAGGACGTCTACAGCGCGTACTCGAACGCCAAAGCGGTCTACGACCAGGATCAGGAAAACGGCCGTCAGGCGGACAAGAAAGCCGCCGACGACGCCAAGGGCAAGCTGGACGAGATGGCCGGGCGCGCGTCCGCGACGAACGCCGGCGCGAACACCTCCGACGAGATCCTCGACCTCGGCAACGCCGGGATGCGGACGTTCGACGTCTTCGTGCCGCTGTTCAACCGGGCGGTCGCCGCTGTCGGCACTTACCAGCCTGCCAACAAGGATGATCTGTACAAGCTCTACAACGAGCAGCGGAAGATCCCGTTCACGAAGTTCGTCGCGGGGGCGGACGAGTTCACCAAGCTGAAGACCGCCGTCGCGGATTCGTCCAACGACGTGAAGGGGCAGCTCGCGACCGACCTCGCGAACTGGCAGGGCGGCGCGGCGGACCAGGCGAACGCCTTCCAGAAGAACTACCTCGCCGACGCGAAGACCACCGCGGACGGCATGGGGCACGCGGCCGACGCGATGCTGGCGGCCGTCGGGTCGGTGGGCAAAGCCTGCCGGGACAAGGCGAACTGGGTGATCAAGTACCGTGTCGACTCGCTCGGCCCGGTCACCGCGCAGGACCTCGACCGGATCATCCGGATCGTCGAGCTGCGCAGCAACGCGAGCCAGGACGACTTCAAGCACTGCGCCAAATTCCTCGACCAGCAGTCGCAGGACTCGATCAACGACGACGACTGCGACCTCAACGACGACACGATCAACCACATCGTCGACCAGTGCACCCAGTACCTGAAGAACAACTTCGGCAAGTTCTTCGACGGGTACATCCGCGACTTCAAGACCATGTGCACCAACACGCACACGGCCGTCGACGGGGCGTGGAAGGCGCTGTCGGACTTCCTGCTGAAGCTGCCGGAGGATCCGTTCGCCGATGTCGGCAAGTCCACTGACGACGGTGGGTCGACGAAGGCCAGCAGTAGCTCTGGCAGCGGTGTCGGCAGCGGTGGTGGCGTCAACAGTGGTGGGGGTGGCGGCGTCACCCCGCCGCCGTCCGCGTCGGTGGGACCGCAGCCGAAGCCGCCCGAGGTGCCGGACCCGAGCCTGAACCCGGTCACCCACCAGGCCCTCGAGACCAATCCCGAGACCGGGCAGCCGTACCCGATCGACCCGCGCACCGGGGCCGCGATCAAGACCGACTCGACCACGCCGGAGTCGATGACCGTCGAGCAGGGTGATCACAAGATCGCCATGACCGAGCCGGGCGCGGACGGCCGGATGGATATCAAGGTCGACGACGGCTCCGGGGCCGCGAAGGACTACCAGCTCGACTTCGACCCGGCCAAGGACGGCGCGACGCCCGGGGCCACGCCTGCCGATGGCGCGGTGCCGGGGACAACGCCGACCGGGGTTCCGGCCCACGGCACCGCTCCGGGTGGCCCGGCCGGGCACGAGCCCGGTGCCCAGCCCGCTCCGGACGGCGGCTATCGGCCGGGCCCGGACGGCAAGATCCACATCGAGGACGGCCCGCTCAAGATCACCGCCGAGCAGCCCGAGGGCGCCGGTGGCCCGACCGTGGTGACCGTCGACGACGGGAGCGGCGAGCCGGTCAAGTACACCCTCGGTGACGACGCGGCGACCGGGCAGCCCGCTGACGGCTCGGCTGTCGCCGGTGGCCACGGCGGCGCCGCCACGGCTGGCGGCCCGGCTGCGGCCGGCGGCGCTGCGGCGGCCGGCGACCCCGCCGCAGGCGGTGCCATGCCCGGTGGTCATCCCGGCGGTGCGGCGGCCGGTGACCCGGCTGCGGCTGGCGGCGCTGCAACGGCTGCAGGCGGTGCCGCGCCTGGTGGCCATTCCGGCGGTGCGACGGCCGGAGACCCGGCTGCGGCCGGCGGCGCTGCAACGGCTGCAGGCGGTGCCACGCCTGGTGGCCATTCCGGCGGTGCGACGGCCGGAGACCCGGCTGCGGCCGGCGGCGCTGCCACGCCCGGTGGCCATCCCGGCGTGACCGGCCACGACCCGGCGACGCCGTTTGGTTCCGCCCAGCCGGCCGCGGCCGCGCACGACCCGGCCTCGGCCCATGCGGTTTCGGCCGGTCATGATCCGGCGTCCGCCCAGTCCGTTTCGGCGGTGCACGACCCGGCGTCCGTTCAGCCGGGCTCCGCCGGGCATGACCCATCCTCGGCGCAGTCCGTTGCGGCGCAAGTGGATCCTTCTCACCACGTCCAGTCCACAACGGACACCAGCGCGGCCCAGCCGGCCGTCGGCGTTCACGCGGCCCAGGCGTCCGGACCGGACGACTCGACCTCGGCCCAGTCGCTCACCGATCCGATGGACAGCCACAGCGGCGTCGGCCGGCACGAGGATGCCGGTCTGGGCGCGGCCGTCGACTCGACCGCGCTGAGTGGTGGCGGGGCGACCGACCCGTCGGCGTCCGGGCTGGGGGTCGCGCCGACCGCTGGTGACCAGCACTCGCAGCCCGCCTCGATGGGCATGATGGGCGGCGGGATGATGGGCGGCGGCGGAGGCGGCGGAGAGCAGGACCAGGAGCGTTCCGCCAGCCCGTACCGGGTCGATCGCGGCTTGTTCGAGTCGTCTGCGTCGGGTGGGCGGATCAGCGGTTCGCTCGACGACGACAGTGCGATCGGCTCCCGGTAACCGGTGTCGGAAAGGGGAGTCCGATGAGTTCCGAAGACGCGCTGGCGGCGATGCGCGCGAAGCTGTCGACGCTCGAGGCGGAGAACACTGCCCGCGCGGCATTGCTGGACCGCAGCCGGGACGAGGCCGTCGCGGAGAGCAAGGAAAAGCTCGACAAGCAGGGCAAGATCCAGGGTGAGGTGTTCGCCCGGCTGCAGGAACGCAACCGCCGGGCCAAGGCCGCGGGCGGCTGGGTGACGGAGTCGACCGTCGGGGAGAAGCCCGGCGACGAGAACGACTTCGGGTTCGAAGAGGACGACACGGAGAAGGACCGCCGCGCCGGTTACCGCGCCGCGGCGGAGCCCGAGCCCGCTTTCGGGGGCCGCGCCGTTCCGCTGCCCAAGGTCGAGACACCGCCCGCACCGCAACCACCGCCGCCGGTGCCCGGCCGGCATCGGCGCGGCGCGGCGCACCCGGACGACGACGACTTCGCCAACACCGACTGGCTGGCCACCTAGCCGCTCACCCCGGCGTGGGAACGCACCGTGGCGCGGTGGGAACACCCGGTCACTCGCTCGCCCGGGCCCGCCGCGCCGGTTCTCGCGGGCGCGTTGGGTGGGTAGATTCCCCCTTGCACGGAATGCGGCACCCGTGGGCGTCGAACCGGGCGAGACCATGGGGGACCAAGGGGGCGAGGGCCATGTCTGACGGTGGCTACCGGCACGACTCGGAGAGCATGCTGTCCGCCAAGACGTCGCTGGAGCGCGCGGCCGAGAAGACGTCGGGCGACTCCGGCAAGGTCGCGCCGACATTGCTCACCGCGAAGGACTTCGGCCGCGTCCACGGCGACGCGTTCACCGGCTACAGCAACGGCATCAACGCCATGGGCGACGCCATGAAGGGCTACGCCGGCCAGCTCGCGCAGCTTGGCGGCGGCGTCGGCACGGCTGCGACGCGGTATTCGGCGGACGACCAGCAACAGGGCTCGGACGCGCGGAACGCGGGGCGCCGATGACCGTCACCGAGGCGCAGATCAAGGCGCTGCAGAACGATCCGTACGTCACCGAGGGCACGAAGCAGTCGGCGATCTCGGCGTACCACCGGCTCGGCCCGGACGGCGCCGACGAGGCCTACGAGCAGGCCCAGGTGGAGCACGATTCGCACGCGCAGGACGACAAAGCCAACCGCGACGAGACGGTGCAGTCGGAGAAAACCCTTGATGCGCAACAGGGTCCGGCGCCGGGCGGCGTCGGGGTGAAGAAGTCCGACGAGGTGCTTGACCTCGCGAAGCCGGCGCTCGACTTCTTCTCGCGCTGGGCGGACCAGGTCTGGAACAAGATGCCGGACGCCCCGCCGGAGAAAATCGACTCCCGGAAGGACATCTGGGACAAGTTCGCCGAGAACGCCGACCTCGACTTCCGGAAGTTCCTCGATGACGCCGAGGGCCTGGCGAACGCGCGCCAGACCCTCGACGGGACGCGCACCGACGCGACCAACGCCGTGACCACGCTGTTCCACGACTGGAAGGGCGACGGCGCCGAGGCCGCGAAGGCCCAGTACGAGCAGCGCATCCAGCCCAGCGCCCAGGACCTGCTCGACCAGATCGACGGCGCCGCGAAGCTCATCCCCGAGACGATGATGCACATCTACACCGCGCTGAAGACCAAGGTCGACGAGGTGCTGAAGCTGCGCGTCGACGAGGTCGCCACGGCGCCGCTGTACCTGGCGAGCCAGGTCGTCGAGGTCGCGCGGGGCAAGGTCGACTCGAAGGACAAGCTGCTGGACATCGCGCAGTGGCTGGATTCCGCGTGCCCCGGCAACAACCTGTACGACCGGCTGCAGGACGAAGACTGCGGGCTCAACGACGAGAACAAGGACTACGCGATCGGGGCTGCGAAGCAGTGGCTCAACGGGTCGTTCTCGGCGGAGTTCGGGCAGCGTTACGACTCGTTCAAGGGCCTGTGCCAAACGGCCACGGACACGATCACCACACACTTCCAGACGCTCTCGCGGTTCATGGAGGGGTGCGCGAACTCGTTTTCGGTGGGGGGAACGGGTTCTGGTGGCGGCGCGGTGGCGCCGGACGTCTCGACGATGTTCGCGCCTCTGGACGGAGCGGGGGCGGATGTCTCGACGGGGACCGATGGGGCGGCCATGTCCGTCGTCTCCGCGGACGGTGGTGGGTTCACGGCGCCGGGCGGCGTCGGTGTGGAGTCGTCGACGGGGACGGCTTCGGCTGATACCGGGGCGTCCGATGAGATGACCACGGCGTCGGCGTCGCTGGGTGACCTCGGTGCGCACGTGCTCGACCCGGACGGCCCACCGCAGCACGACGGCGGACCGGGGGCGGAGCAGGCGTCGACCGATGGGCAGCTGGGTGCCGCGCCTGGCGGCTTGACCATCGACCCGCTGGGCGTCGGCCAGCCGACCGGCGCGATGCCGGACGGGACAAGCGGCTTCGGCGGCATGGGCATGGGCAGTATGGGCGGTGGGCTGGGCAGCGCGCCCGGCGGCGGCGACCAGCAGCGGGCCGGCAGCCAGCACCGGGTGGGGGACGACGTCTTCGAGCCGCGGGGTTCCGGCAGCCGCATCAGCGGTTCGCTGGACGACGAGAGCGAGCGGCCCACCCGCAACGACGGGGGTGGCCGGTGACCGGCCCATCGGCAACGTGGGGGTGGCCGGTGCCCAGTGCGGCTGGCTGGCCCTTCCACAACGAGGGTGACCGATCGGCAAGGAGGAGGTCGGCCGGTGACCGGCGCGGCTGACCGGCTCGCGGCCGCGCGCGCGGCGATGGAGTCGGCGACGCGTGAGCACCAGGAGCAGCGCGGCCTGCGCGAGCGGCACCTCGAGGAGGCCAAAGCCCAGGCCCGTCAGTCAATGGAGCGCGACGCCGCCGTGCACGGCCGCTACATCACGCACATGCAGGAGCTGAACCGCCGGCACAAGGAAACGGGCGGCTGGCTCACGGAAAAGGCGCTCGCGGACCACAGCCACACCATGGAGTTCGGCCCGGAGGACGAAGACCAGCCCCGCGACGACTTCGGCAAGCACATCCCGCCGAAACCGCCAGGACCGATCGACGCCCCGATCATGGAACGGCCCCCGGCCGCGACCCTGCCGGCCACGGACACGTCACCCGCACCGTCTCCGCCGACGACGCCGATTCCGGCACAGTCACCCTCGCGAGGCCGCCACGCCCGCGCGGACTCCTTCGACGACGACGACTTTTCCAACAACAGCTGGATGGTCGACTGACCCGCGCCGCACTCTGTTCGGTGGCTCAGGCCGCGGGCTCTTCCGGCAGGTCGATCGGGGCGCGTTTCACGTCGGATTCCAGCAGGGGCAGGTACTTGTCCGTGCCCGTGAGGTGGGTCAGGAAAAACGCGGTGAACAGGGCGCGCGTCAGCTGCTGGGTGCCGCGGTGGGGCTTGCCGTGCAGGAGGAGCTGGCTCCAGTGCCTGCCTTCCGTGACGCCGAGGTGCGAGGACTTCCCGAGCGTCCGCAGCTGCACCGGCCCGGCCCAGGCGTTGGCGATCGCCTCCGCGTGGCCGACGGCCGGGGCGACCAGGTCCTCCTCGGCCGCCAGGTGCAGGCCCGGAGCGGTGATCAGCTTCGCGGCCTCGGTGGCCGGGGGGAAGGTCTGGGCGGCGGTGATCGTGGCGACGGCACCGATCCGCGGGTACGTCCGGCCGAGCAGTTCGGCGTCGGTGGCGGAACCGGCCAAAGCCGTCCCCGAAGCCGTACTGGAACCGGCCTTGGCCTTGCCGGAACGCGCGCCGGATCCGGCCGCCGCCGAGTCGGAAGAACCGGCCGCAGCAGCCGAAGTGCCCGCGGCCAGTACCGCGGAGCCGCCCCCGGTGGAGTGGCCGGCCAGGCCGAGCTTCTCCGGGTCGACGCTGATGCCGTCCGGGCCGAGGCGGACTGTGGTGATCACGTCCAGCGTCGTCAGCAGGTCCGCGGCCAGCAGGCGGTGCGACGGCAGCGGGCCGCGCTGCGTGGCGGGCGCCGCGGCGACCACGCCCCAGCCGGCGAGGTGGTGCAGGAGCTGGCGGTAGCGCCCGGTCGGCTGCAGCCAGCCGTGCCCGAACGCGATGGCGGGCAGGCCGAGGCCGCTCCGCGGGGTGAACACGATGCCGGGCAGCCCCACCAGGGCGAGATTGCCGCGCAGGACCTCGTGGGGCCCCGGGTGTGACAGCTCCGCGAGCAGCTGCTTGGGCTTACTGGCCATGCGCGCGACCTTACTGCCCGTGCCCGCGCGTGGCCCGCCCGCCGCTCCGAGTCATCCCGTCACGCTTCAGGGGTGGGGTCGGGCTCAGCCTTACAGCGTATGTCCCGATGAGTGAAACGCCTGGTCAACGCACCCGAAATCGCTCGTCAAGGTACCGGAGTAGGGGACTGGACATCCCTCGTTAGGCTTATCCGCGTGTGTGGAATCGTGGGATATGTCGGACACCGGCCGGCCCTGGACGTCGTTCTCGGCGGACTGCGGCGCATGGAGTACCGCGGCTACGACTCGGCCGGCGTCGCGGTGCTGGACGGCAAGGGCGCGCTGAACGTCGAGCGTAAAGCCGGCCGCCTGGCGAACCTGGAGACCAGGCTCGACGAGGTCGGCCGGGACGCCTTCGCGGGCACCGCCGGCATGGGGCACACCCGCTGGGCGACGCACGGCGCCCCGGTGGACCGGAACTCGCACCCGCACCGGGACGCTTCGAACCGCGTTGCCGTGGTGCACAACGGCATCATCGAGAACTTCGTCGCCCTCCGCTCGGAGCTGGAGGCCGATGGCGTCGAGATGGCCAGCGACACCGACAGCGAGACCGCCGCGCACCTGGTCGCCCGCGCCTACGACGGTGGCGAGACCAAGGGCGACTTCGCGGCCAGCGTCGCCGCCGTCTGCCGCCGCCTGGAGGGCGCGTTCACGCTGGTCGTGACGCACGCCGACCAGCCGGACACCATCGTCGCGGCGCGCCGGTCGTCGCCGCTGGTGGTGGGGGTCGGCGAGGGTGAGACGTTCGTCGCGTCCGACGTCGCCGCCTTCATCGAGCACACACGCGAGGCCGTCGAGCTGGGGCAGGACCAGCTCGTGGTGATCACCCGCGACGGCTACGAGGTCACCGACTTCCACGGCGACGCCGCGCAGGCCAAGCCGTTCACCGTCGACTGGGACCTGAGTGCCGCCGAGAAGGGCGGCCACGAGTACTTCATGCTCAAGGAGATCGAGGAGCAGCCCGAGGCGCTGGCCAACACGCTGCGCGGGCACTTCGAGGCCGGCCGCATCATCCTCGACGAGCAGCGCATCTCCGACCAGGACCTCCGCGACGTCGACAAGGTCTTCGTCGTCGCCTGCGGTTCCGCGTACCACTCCGGCCTGGTCGCCAAGTACGCGATCGAGCACTGGACCCGGCTGCCCGTCGAGGTCGAGCTGGCCAGCGAGTTCCGCTACCGCGACCCGGTGCTGGACCGCGACACGCTGGTGGTCGCCGTGTCCCAGTCCGGCGAGACGGCCGACACGCTGGAGGCCGTCCGCCACGCGCGGGAGCAGAAGGCGCGTGTGCTGGCCGTCTGCAACACCAACGGCGCGCAGATCCCGCGTGAGTCCGACGCCGTGCTGTACACGCACGCCGGCCCGGAGATCGGCGTCGCCTCGACGAAGGCGTTCCTCGCCCAGATCGCGGCCAACTACCTGGTGGGCCTGGCGCTGGCGCAGGCCCGCGGCACGAAGTACCCGGACGAGGTCGCCCGCGAGTTCGCCGAGCTGGAGGCCATGCCGGCCGCCGTGCAAAAAGTACTGTCCACTGTGGATCAGACCCGCGACCTGGCCCGGCGCATCTCCGACTCGCGCGCGGTGCTGTTCCTCGGCCGCCACGTCGGGTTCCCGGTGGCGCTCGAAGGCGCGCTGAAGCTCAAGGAACTGGCGTACATGCACGCCGAGGGCTTCGCCGCGGGCGAGCTGAAGCACGGCCCGATCGCGCTGATCGAAGAGGGCCTGCCGGTGGTCGTCGTGATGCCGTCGCCGAAGGGCCGCGCGGTGCTGCACTCCAAGCTGGTCTCGAACATCAGCGAGATCCAGGCCCGTGGCGCGCGCACCATCGTCATCGCCGAAGAGGGTGACGAGACGGTGCGGCCGTTCGCCGACGAGCTGATCGAGGTCCCGGCCGTGCCGACGCTGCTGCAGCCGCTGGTGTCCACCGTGCCGCTGCAGGTGCTGGCCGCGGAGATCGCCCGCGCCCGCGGGTACGACGTCGACAAGCCGCGTAACCTGGCGAAGTCCGTCACCGTGGAATAGCACAGTGTAAAAACGGGAGGCTTCGCCGTGTTGGGAATCTGGACCACGGAACGGATTCGCGCGGCGGAGGACCGGCTGCTCGCCGTCACCCCGGACGGCGAGCTGATGCGGCGGGCCGCCTTCGGGCTGGCCGGGCAGGTCGCGGACCTGCTGACCGAGACCGCTGGGTCGGTGTCCGGACGACGGGTCGTGCTGCTCGTCGGGTCCGGCAACAACGGTGGTGACGCCCTGTGGGCCGGTGCGTTCCTGCGTCGCCGCGGTGTCGCCGTCTCGGCTGTACTGCTCAAGCCGGAGAAGGCGCACGCGGCGGGATTGGCCGCACTGCGGCGTTCCGGCGGTCGCGTGGTGTCGCTTGAGGACAGTCCACAGTGGATCTCGCGAGCGGACGTCGTGGTCGACGGCATCGTCGGCATCTCCGCGAAGGGGCCGTTGCGCCCGGACGCGGCGAAGCTCGTCGAGCAGGTGGACGCGCCCGTCGTCGCGGTGGACCTGCCGAGTGGGGTGGACCCGGACACCGGCGCCGTCGACGGACCGCACGTCACGGCCACGCGCACGGTCACGTTCGGAGCGCTGAAGCCCGTCCACGCGCTCGCGCCGCAGGAGTGCGGCGAGGTGGTGCTGGTGGACATCGGCCTGCGGCCCTCGCTGGGCGAGCCCGACCTGCGTCAGCTCGAGCTGGCCGATGTCGCCGCCGTGTGGCCGATTCCCGGCCCGGCGGACGACAAGTACAGCCAGGGGGTTGTCGGCATCGCGGCCGGCTCCGCGACGTATCCGGGCGCGGCGGTGCTCGCCTCCGGCTCGGCGGTGCACGCGACGGCCGGCATGGTCCGCTACGCCGGGCACGCCGCCGAGGCCGTCCGGTCCCGCTGGCCGGAGATCGTCGCGACGGGCTCGGTCACCGACGCCGGGCGCGTGCAGGCCTGGGTGGTCGGGCCGGGCATCGGCACCGGCGCGGACGGCCGTGAGCTGCTGCGCCACATCCTCGGCCAGGGTGTCCCCGTGTGCGCGGACGCCGACGCCACCACGATCATCGCGCGTGACCACGACGTGCTCGACGCCCGCGACCCGGACACTCCGCTCGTGCTGACGCCGCACGCGGGGGAGTACGAACGCCTGATGGGCCGCAAGCCCGGCGCCGACAGGCTCGCCGCCGCGCGCGAAGCGGCGAAGAAGTACAACGCCGTTGTCCTGCTGAAGGGGCACTGCACGGTGGTCGCCGCGCCGGACGGCCGTGTCTCGGTCAACACCCCGCGCGGCTCCTGGCTCGCCACCGCGGGCTCCGGCGACGTCCTGACCGGGCTGGTCGGCTCGCTGCTGGCGGCCGGCGTGGACCCGTGGCTCGCGGCGTCGGCGGCCGCTCAGGTGCACTCGCTGGCCGGCACGCTGGCCGCGGCGGGCGTGCCGACCTCGGCCTCGGGGATCGTCGACGCCATCCCGGCGGCGCTGCGCGTGGTCCGCGCCGTCGGCCGCGACTCGTAGGGGGCTCCGGCTATAGTTCGATGTGAGTCGAACTATCAGGGAGCGTGGCGCGATGACGTCCGAGCAGGTCAAGCTGGCTGTGGCGGCCAAGTTCCTCGAAGCGCTGGCGAAGAAGGACGGGTCGCTCCTGCCTCCGGTTACGAGGTGACCTTCACGCCGCTGCACGTCCTCGACGAGCACCTGGCCACGGTCTGCACCCTCCAGGACGGCAAGGTCGCGGCGATCGAGACCTACCTGTCCGACGTCGACGGTATGAACGCGTTCTTCGCCGACCTGCCCTGACGCGGCGAGGAGTTATCGAGTTATGTGTTAACTCCGGGGGAATAATCTGGTAAGAAGCAGGGTGTGAGCGGCGACACCCCTGATCAGGCGACCCCCGGCGGGGTGGCCTGTGCCTAGGACCCGGCCGTCGGACGCCGCCGTCGAGCAGCGGCGCAAGGAGATCCTCGACCACGTCATCGAGCTGGGCGAGGTCCGCATCGACGACCTCACCGCCCGCTTCGGCGTCAGCCTGATGACGATGCACCGCGACCTCGACGACCTCGCCGAGCGCCGCCTCCTGCGCAAGCTCCGCGGCAAGGTCGAGGCGTACCCGGCGCTCACCATGGAGACCGCGAGCCGGTTCACGCTCCACGCGGGCGAGAAAGAGGCGCTGGCCGAGGCCGCGATCCGCCAGGTGGAGCCCGGCCAGACCGTGTTCGTCGACGACTCCACCACGCTGTTCCCCCTGGTCGAGCGGCTGGCGGAAGTGCCGGGCCTGACCGTGATCACCAACTCCCTGCACGCCGCGCGGCTGCTGGGCACGGGCGTCGAGGTGGTGCTCGCCGGCGGCCGTTACGACGCCGAGTACGACTCCTGCTCCGGCCCGGACGTGCTGGCCCTGCTCGACCGGACGCGCGCGGACGTCGCGTTTGTCTCCGTCAGCGCCGTCGCCGTCGGCCGCCTGTTCCACCCCGTGCGGGACTACGCCGAGCTCAAGAAGGCCGTGCTGCGCGCCGCGAACCGCAACGTGCTGGTGCTGGACCACTCGAAGTTCGGCCGCACCGCCACGTACGCGCACGGCTCCGTCGGCGACTACGACCTGCTGGTGACCAGCGAGATCACGCCGACCGAGGAGATCGAGGCCGCGCTGAACGAGGGCACGGCCGTGGAGACCGTCGAACACGTCGAGGAGGGGCAGCCCTATGACAGCTGAGCTGGTGGCCGGGGTCGATTCGTCGACCCAGTCGTCGAAGGTGGTGGTCTGCGACGCGCGCACGGGTGAGGTCGTGCGCACCGGTCGCGCGCCGCACCCGGACGGCACCGAGGTGGACCCCGCCGAGTGGTGGACGGCGTTCGGGGAAGCCGCCAAGGACGTGCTCGACGGCGTCAAGGCCATCGGCATCGGCGGTCAGCAGCACGGTCTGGTCACCCTCGACGAGGCGGGTGAGGTCGTCCGCCCCGCGTTGCTGTGGAACGACACCCGCTCGGCGCAGGCCGCGAAGGACCTGACCGACGAGCTGGGCGGGCCCGGCGTCTGGGCCAAGTCCGTCGGGTCCGTGCCGGTCGCGAGCTTCACCGTCACCAAACTGCGCTGGCTCGCCGAGCACGAGCCGGAGAACGCCGACCGCGTGGCACGGGTGCTGCTGCCGCACGACTGGCTGACCTGGCGGCTGCTCGGCCGGCCCGAGACGGCCGTGACCGATCGCGGCGACGCGTCCGGCACCGGTTACTTCTCACCGACGGAGGACACCTACCGCCTCGACGTGCTGGCCCACGCTTTCGGCGGCCGCACGCCTGAGCTGCCCACGGTGCTGGGCCCGGCCGAGGTCGCCGGGCACACGGAGAACGGCGTGCTCGTGTCCGCGGGCACCGGCGACAACATGGCCGCCGCCCTCGCGCTGGAACTGGCGCCGGGCGACGCGGTGGTCTCGATCGGCACCAGCGGAACCGTGTTCGGCGTGGCGGAGCAGGGCTCGGCCGACGCGAGCGGCCTGGTCGCCGGGTTCGCCGACGCGACCGGCCGGTTCCTCCCGCTCACCGCGGCGCTGAACGCCGCCCGCGTGCTCACCGCGGGCGCCGCGATGCTGGGCGTCGGACTGGCCGAGTTCGACCGCCTCGCGCTGGCCGCCGAGCCGGGCGCGGGCGGGCTCACGCTGCTGCCGTACCTCGACGGCGAGCGGACGCCGAACCTGCCGGGCGCCACCGGCTCACTGCACGGCCTGACCAGGTCGAACATGAGCCCCGAGAACCTGGCCCGCGCGTCCGTCGAAGGCATGCTGTGCGGCCTGGCCGCCGGCCTCGACGCCGTCCGCGCGCAGGGCATGGAAGTGCGGCGCGTGCTGCTCATCGGCGGCGGCGCGCAGTCCGCGGCGGTGCGGGCCGTGGCGCCGATCGTGTTCGGCGTGCCCGTGGTGATCCCCGAGGTCGGCGAGTACGTCGCCCTCGGCGCCGCGCGGCAGGCCGCCTGGGCGCTGGCCGGCACCGCCGAGCCGCCCGCCTGGGCGGGACAGGGACCTGGAAACCGGCTCGAGCTGGACGAGCCGACCGGGGCGCAGTGCGCCACGGGCCACGAGATCCAGCAACGCCACCTCGAGGCACGCGAAGCCGCGCACGGGGTTCCCGCGAAATTCGGAGAGGACTGACCGATGGCCACCATCACCTACGACAAGGCGTCCCGGCGCTACGCCGGGACCGACCGGCCCGCCGTCGACGCGCTCGAACTGGAGATCGCCGACGGCGAGTTCCTGGTGCTCGTCGGCCCGTCCGGCTCCGGCAAGTCGACGGCGCTGCGCATGCTCGCGGGCCTCGAGGACATCGACGACGGCGCCGTCTGGATCGGTGACCGCGACGTCACCCAGCTGCCGCCGCGCTCGCGCGACATCGCGATGGTCTTCCAGAACTACGCGCTGTACCCGCACATGACCGTGGCGCAGAACATGGGCTTCGCGCTGAAGATCGCGGGCCGCCCGGCGTCGGAGATCAAGCAGAAGGTGCTCGACGCGGCGAAACTGCTCGACATCGAGGACTACCTCGACCGCAAGCCGAAGGCGCTCTCGGGCGGCCAGCGCCAGCGCGTCGCGATGGGCCGCGCGATCGTGCGCGAGCCGCAGGTGTTCCTGATGGACGAGCCGCTGTCCAACCTGGACGCCAAGCTGCGGGTGTCCACGCGTACGCAGATCGCCGCGCTGCAGCGCCGCCTCGGCGTCACCACCGTGTACGTCACCCACGACCAGGTCGAGGCCATGACGATGGGCGACCGCGTCGCGGTGCTGTCCGACGGCCTGCTGCAGCAGTGCGACACCCCGCGCGCGCTGTACGACCACCCGGCGAACGTGTTCGTCGCGGGCTTCATCGGCTCGCCGGCCATGAACCTGGCCACGGCGAAGCTGACCGCGGACGGCGCCGAGGTCGGCGGCGCGAGCGTGCCGCTCAGCCGCGAGATCATCAGCGCGGCCGACGGCGACACGATCACGCTGGGCTTCCGCCCGGAGTCGCTCGAGGTGACCACGGACACCGACGGCACGCTGCCGATGAAGGTCGAGCTGGTCGAGGAGCTGGGCTCGGACGCCTACGTCTACGGCAAGCTGGCCGGTGAGGACGCGGCGGGAACGCAGTCCAACGTCGTCGCGCGGGTGGACCCCCGCACCCCGCCGAAGATGGGCGACACCCTGCACCTGCGGATCCGTCCCGATGAGCTGCATGTGTTCTCCGGCACCACCGGGCTGCGGCTCCCTTGACGCCGTGACGTGGGAAACTGGTGGTCGTTGGCAATCTGACCAAAAGTAGGCGGAGCAGTGGTGACCTTGTTGTGCATAGCCGATTCCGCCGTGGCTGTGGTCAGATTGCCAACCGGCGGCGCAGCATGACTGCCAGTTTCCTGCGGGCCGAGGTCATGATCGACCTCGACGCCCTGCGCCACAACGTGACCCTGCTGGCCGAACGCGCGTCCGGCGCCGAAGTGATGGCCGTGGTCAAGGCCGACGCGTACGGCCATGGCGCGCTGCCCGTCGCGCGCGCCGCGGTCGAGGCCGGGGCCACCTGGCTGGGCACCTGCTCGCTGGGTGAGGCCCTGGACCTGCGCCACGGCGGCGTCACCACCCGGCTGCTGAGCTGGCTCGACGTGCCGACGGCCGATTTCGCGCCCGGCGTCGAGGCGGACGTCGACCTCGCGGCCAGCTCCGTCGACGAGCTCCGCCGTATCGCGGCCGCCGCCGGGCAGGCCGGCAAGCAGGCGCGGGTGCACCTCAAGATCGACACCGGGCTGTCCCGCAACGGCTGCCCGCCCGACGCGTGGCCGGAGCTGGTCGAGGCCGCGGCCGCCGAGCCGCGGGTCGACGTCGTCGCCATCTGGTCGCACCTGGCCTGCGCGGACGAGCCGGGCCACCCGTCCGTCGATGCGCAGGCGAAGCGCTTCTCGGAGGCGTACGACATCGCCCGCGCCGCCGGGCTGGAGCCGCTGCGCCACCTGGCCAACTCCGCCGCCGTGCTGACCCGGCCGGACCTGCACTTCGACCTGGTGCGCCCCGGCATCGCGATGTACGGGCTGAACCCCGTGCCGCAGCCCGAGGACCTGCGCCCGGTGATGACGTTCCGCTCCGCCGTGGCGCTGACGAAACGGCTGCCCGCCGGCGAGTCCGTCTCTTATGGACACACGTGGACCGCCGAGCGCGACACCACCTTGGCGCTGGTACCGGTCGGGTACGCCGACGGGGTGCCGCGGTCGCTGTCCGGCCGGATGGACGTGTGGCTGGGCGGGCGACGTCGTCCGGTGGCCGGGCGCGTGTGCATGGACCAGCTGGTGGTCGACTGCGGCGACGACGCGCCCGCGGTCGGCGACGAGGTCGTGCTCTTCGGATCGGGCACGGCGGGGGCGCCCACCGCGCGCGAGTGGGCCGACAAGCTGGGCACCATCGACTACGAGATCGTGACCTCGATGTACCGGCCGCGGGTGCGCCGCCGGTATCTGGGAGCTCCGGCGTGACACCTTCACGGAGACTGTGGGCCATCGTCGGCGGTGTCGGCGCCGTGGCGACCGGCACCGCGGCCGCGGCGCTCGTCGCCGCGCAGCAGCGCAGGCACAGTGAGGACCCGTACGTGGACGAGCGGCTCGGCGAGCTGAAGCCCGATCGGACCTCGACCGTCGCGGCCGACGACGGCACGCCGTTGTCGGTCGAGGAGATCGACCCGGAAGACGGCGGGACGCCGGAGCTGACGGTGGTCGGCGTGCACGGTTTCGCGCTGTCCCGCCGTTCCTGGCACTTCCAGCGCCGGGACCTGGCGACGTTGCGGCTGCCGCGTGTGCGGCAGGTGTACTACGACCACCGTGGCCACGGCCTGTCCGGTCAGGCGTCGGCGGAGACGAGCACCATCGAGCAGCTGGCGCACGACCTCGACAGCGTGCTGCGGGCGCTCGTGCCCGAGGGGCCGATTGTCCTCATCGGACACTCCATGGGCGGCATGGTGATCATGGAGCTGGCCGCGGAGCACCCGGAGCTGTTCGAGGACCGCGTGTGCGGCGTCGCGTTCATCGCCACGGCGGCAGGCGAAGTGGGCTCGCGCGGGCTGCCCCGGCCGTTGCTGTCGAAGTACAACCCGCTGACACGCGGTGTCGGCAACCTGGCCGGCTGGCAGCCGGGGCTGGTGGAGTTCGTGCGCGCCGCGGGCGGCCAGCTCACGCGCCAGGCCGTGCGGCGGCTGGCGTTCGGCAGCCGCGAAGTCTCGCCGCGGCTGGTCGACTTCATGCTGCAGATGCTGGACCTGACGCCGGTGCGCGGGCTGGTGAACTTCGTCGACACCCTCGGCAGCCACAACCGCTACGCCGCGCTGGCCGGCCTGAAGCACGCCGAGGTGCTGGTGATCGGCGGCGACTCCGACCGGTTCACGCCGTTCGCGCACGCCGAGCGCATCGCCGCCGAACTGCCCGAAGCGGAGCTGGTGCGGGTGCGCGGCGCCGGGCACATGGTGCTGCTGGAACAGCCCGAGCTGGTCACCAGCCATCTGATCGACCTGCTGCAGCGTTGTTTCGGCAGCGCGGCCCCGAACCGGCGGAACTGGTGGTGGAAACGGTGACCTTCCTGCTCGCGACCCCCGACGACACGATGGCGTTCGGCCGGGCGCTGGGCGCGTCGCTGCGCGCGGGCGACCTGGTGCTGCTGGCCGGCCCGCTCGGCGCGGGCAAGACGACGCTGACCCGCGGCATCGCGGACGGCCTCGGCGTCGGCGGGCGGATCAGCTCGCCGACGTTCGTGCTGGCCCGCGTCCACCCGGCCGGCCCGCTCGGGGTGCCCCTGATCCACGTCGACGCCTACCGGCTGGGCGGCGACCTCTCCCAGCTCGACGACCTCGACCTGGACACGGACCTGGAGCGTTCCGCCGTCGTCGTCGAATGGGGCGAGGGCACGGCGGACCGCCTGTCGGCCGACTACCTGGTCGTCCGCCTCGACCGCCGTGACGACGACGTGCGTTGGGTGGAGCTGGAGCCGCACGGCACCTGGGCGTCACGCAGACTCGTGAGTGTTTAGGACGGTTAGAACCGTCATAAACACTCACGAGCCCTTTTGCCACACCCGGCCGGGGTGCCGTCGAACAGCGCGGCCTCACGGAAGTACTCGGCCGCGTTGAGCACGTTGTAGAACCAGCGGAACGGGTAGGCGAACCTGTCCACCCACGGCGCCATCGGTTCGCCCGTCGAAAGGCGGCGGAACAGCTTGCGCTGCAACAGGTATTCCTCACCGGAGCGACGGGCCGCGCGCGTCGCGTCCGTGCCTCCGGTCGCGATGTCGTAGGCGAGCAGGCCTTTGAGCGCGTTCAGTGTCGAGTGGACAGACGAACGGGTTGAGCCCTCGACCCATTCACAGTTCCAGCCGCCGTCGGGCAGCCGGTGCTCGACGAACCAGTCGACGATGCCGGTGACGTCGGCGCCGAGCCACAGGCCGTTCAGCACCGTCCAGGCGTTGATGCAGCAGTCGACCTCGCCGCCCCAGTACGGCAGGTTGTCGTACTCCCAGCGGCTGTTTTCCGCGAGCAGCTCGGCCGTGCGGCGCGCCCGCAGGATCGCGGGGTCGAGGCCCCACTCCCGCGGGGAGTTGAGCGACCAGGTCGTCGCCGTCCACGGCTGCCCGTCCTCGCCACCGCGGAAGCCCGCCGGGAAAAACGCGCCGCCTGCCCACTGGCCGTCCGGGTCCTGGAGCGCGAGCAGGCGCGCGCCGAAGCCCTCGGTCGCGACTCTCGCCCGCGTCGCCTCCCATACCTCGGGCGGCTCGTGCTGGAGATCGCGCTCGACCTGCCAGCGCAGCGCCGGATCCGAGTCGAGGAGCCACGCGGTCACGGTGCGGCGGGCCGGACGATGCCGTTCGCGATGCCCAGCTCCACCAGGTCCCGCGGGCGCAGCCGCAGCCGGTCGGCGATCTCCGGGATCTCCGTCATCGGCCGTTTCAGGATCGCGGCGGCCGCTTCCGGTGACGTGACGGAGAAGTACGCGTCCGGCGCCACCCAGGTCGAGCCCGGGGCCGCGAAGGCCATCGCGCCACCCGAGCCGCCCTCGCCGATGACCAGCGTGGTGACGGGGACTTCGGCGGTCGCGATCGCCTCGAACAGCTCCGCGATGGCCGCGCCGGCACCGGCCTGCTCGGCGTCCGCGTCGTTGGCCGCGCCCGGGGTGTCGACGAGCGTCAGCACCGGGATGCCCAGCCGCGACGCCAGCCGCACGAGACGGGCCGCCGTGCGGAAGCCCGCCGGGCGCGTCGGGGTGCCGCACTGGGCCGCGTACGCGACCGCGCGGCCGTTTCGCCGCCCGAAGCCGCATAGGACGCCTTCGTCGACACCGCCGGTGCGGTCGCCGTTGATCGTTTCGCGCCAGTCGAAGTAGCTGTCGAGGTACTCCGCGGCGCGGGCGTGTGAAGACGCGCGCGCGGCGCGTACGGCGTCCCAGCCCGACTCCTCCGGCTCCACCGCGCGCAGTGCCGCAGGCGGCGAGACGGCCTCGGTCGAGCGGGCCGTCAGCAGGAACAGCCATCGCGCCAGTACGTCGGCGAGGTCCTCGGGCTCCACCAGCTGGTCGACCTGGCCCCACTCGTACTTGGCCTCGGCCGTGTACGCCTCCGAAGGCGACGTCGCCGGCCGCACCCGCGAGCCCGCGAAGCCGACCTGCGCCTCCGGCAGCCCGAGCACAACGTCGGCGCTCGCGCCGAGCGTCGCCCAGCCGCCGCCGGTCGTCGGGTCGCGCAGCACGGAGATCTGCGCGACGCCGTCCTTCCGCGCCGCCGCCGAAGCCCGTGCGATCCGTTGCAGCTGCGAGAGCGCGCGCATGCCGTGCTGCATCCGGCTGCCGCCCGTCGCGATCAGCGACACCACGGGCAGCTTCAGCTCGCGTGCCTTCGCGAACGCGGCCTCCACCCGGTCCCCGGTGCGCTGCCCGATCGAGCCGCCGAGGAAGCCGAACTCCCAGGTGATCAGCACCGTCTCGACGTCGCCGACCTTCGCCGTGCCGACGACCACCGACTCGGATTCGCCGCTGCGCTCGGCGGCCGCGGCCCGGGCCGCGCCGTAGCCGGGCCAGCCGATCGGGCCGTCCGGGCCGTCGGTGTCCACTGAGGATACTGCCAGCTCCTCGAAGCCGGTCGAGACCGCCGCGATCACCTCACGGGCCGGCGGCCTCATCCCAGCGCCCGCTTCATGACCTTGCCCATGTCGTTGCGCGGCAACGCTTCCAGGTACCGCACGACCCGTGGCCGCTTGTGCGGCGCCAGCAGTTTCGCGACGTGGCCGGCCAGCTCCTCGGCCGACGGCCGCTCGCCGTCCGGCACGACCCACGCGACGATCCGCTCGCCGAGGTCGTCGTCCGGCTCGCCGGTGACGGCCGCTTCGGCGACGCCGGGGTGCTCCAGCAGCGCGTTCTCGATCTCACCCGCGCCGATCTTGTACCCGCCGCTCTTGATCAGGTCGGTGGCCTTGCGGCCGACGATCTTCACGTACCCGTCGGCGTCGCGGGTCGCCATGTCGCCGGTGCGGAACCAGCCGCCGTCGAGCGCGGCGGCCGTGGCGTCCGGCCGGTTCAGGTACTCGGTGAACAGGTTGGGCCCGCGCACCTGGATCTCCCCGACCGTCTCGAGATCGGTGATCTCGGCCCCGGCGTCGTCGACCAGCCGCAGGTCGACGCCCGCCAGCGGCACGCCGACCGTGCCCGGCTTGCGCTCGCCGTCGGCGCGGACGCTGGTGTTCATCAGCGTCTCGGTCATCCCGTACCGCTCCACCACCTGCTGCCCGGTCGCCGCCGTGATCCGCTGGTGGTCGTGCACCGGCAGCGCCGCGGAGCCGGACACCAGCAGCCGGGCGCCGCGCAGGGCGGTCGACAAATCGCTGTCGGTCGCGACGGCCTCGGCGATCCGGTGGTACATCGTCGGGACGCCGAACATCATCGTGGCGCCGTTCGCCAGCTCGCGCGCGACGCCCTCGGTCGAGAACCGGCCGAGGTGGCGCACCGAGCCGCCGCGGCGCAGCGGGCCGAGGATGCCGAGGATCAGGCCGTGGACGTGGAACAGGGGGAGCGCGTGCACGAGGACGTCTTCGGCGCTCCACTCCCACGCGTCCTCCAACGCGTCGAGCGTTGAGGAGATCGCGCGCCGGGGGAGGACCACACCCTTGGGCGGGCCGGTGGTGCCGGAGGTGTAGACGATCAGGGCGGGCGCTTCGGGGTCCGGCTCGGCGGTGGGGACCGGGCCGTCGCCTTCGAGCGTGACGTCGAGGCGCGGCAGCCCGGCCAGCCCCGCAGGCAACTCGGCGCCGGGCTCGGCCAGCACCAGCGCGGGCTTGCTGTCGGCGAGGATGTGCGCCAGCTCGCGCTCGCCGATCTTCGGGTTCACCGGCACCGCGGGGACCCCCGCGAGCAGCGCGGCGACCACGGCGACGCTCGTGTGCAGCGTGGACGTGGCCCACACCGCCACCCGGTCGCCGGGCAGTTCACGGGCCAGCGCGCCGGCGACCGCGCCGAGCTGTGTGTAACTGAGGGCCAGCTCGCCGAAGCGCAAGGCCTCGGTGTCCGAACCGGTGGTGATCGCGGGGAACAGCGGATCGGGCACTTCGAGGACCTCCTGCGTCGCTTCGTCGACCGGCGCCTGGCTTCGCACGGTACCGCGCAATGACGCCTGCCACCTGCGACGCGGTTCACAGCGTCAGGGGGTAACCCGTTCGGCCCGGCAGTCATGCGCCCCGAGCCTGGTCGTAGGCTTGGACACCGTGTTAGTACTGGCGATCGACACCTCGACCCCGGCCGTCACCGCGGGCATCGTCGCCGTGGACCAGGCGGAGCTGACCACCCGCGGCGACCGCGTGACGGTCGACGCGCGTGCCCACGGCGAGCTCATCACGCCGCACGCCCTCGCCGCCGCCGAAGCGGCCGGCGTGACGCTGCGTGACCTCGACGCGATCGTCTGCGGCGTCGGCCCCGGCCCGTTCACCGGCCTGCGCGCGGGCATGGCGACGGCCGCGGCGCTGTCCCACGCGCTCGGCATCCCCGCGTACCCGGTGTGCAGCCTGGACGCGATCGCCGCCGGCGTCGTCAAGACCGAGAACCCGTTCCTCGTGCTCACGGACGCGCGCCGCCGCGAGGTCTACTGGGCCGCCTACGACGCCGCGGGCGCGCGGGTGGACGGGCCGAGCGTCCAGCGTCCGGCCGAGGTCGAGACCACCGTGCGCGTGGCCGCGGGCGACGGCGCGCTGCAATACGCCGAAGCCGTCGGCGTGACCCCGATCGAGCCGCGGTTCCCGTCGCCGGCCGGGCTGGTCGCGGCGGCGCGCGCGGCCCTGCTGTCCGGCGCGGAGCCGGAGCCGCTGACCCCGCTGTACCTGCGTCGCCCGGACGCCGTCGAGCCCACCGGCCGCAAGCGGGTGACCGCGCCGTGAAGCTCGACCAGCTGCGCCGCGGCGACGTCCGGAAGTGCGCGGAGATCGAGGAGATCCTCTTCCCCGGCGACGACCCGTGGAGCGCCCGCGCGTTCCACTCCGAGCTGGACCAGGGCCACTACTACCTCGCCGCGCGCTCGGACGACGGCACGGAGCTGCTCGGTTACGCGGGCCTCGCCGTAGTTGGCAGGCGCGGAGAGTACGAGGCAAGCGTGCACACCATCGGCGTCGTGCCGGAGGCGCAGGGCCAGGGCATCGGCAAGGCGCTGCTGCGCGCGTTGCTGGAGCGGGCCGACGAGCTGACGGCTCCGGTGTTCCTCGAGGTCCGCACGGACAACGCCACGGCCGTCGGCCTGTACGAGCGGCACGGTTTCCAGAAGCTCGGCGTCCGGAAGCGCTACTACCAGCCCTCCGGCGCCGACGCGTACACCATGGCCCGCCCCGCGCGGACCCCGGCGCGAGACGAGGTGGCCGGCTGATGTCGCGCATCATCATGGGGATCGAGAGCTCCTGCGACGAGACCGGCGTCGGCCTCGTCCGGCTGTCCGACAACGGTGCGGTCGAGCTGCTTGCCGACGAGGTCGCGTCGAGCGTCGAGCAGCACGCGCGCTTCGGCGGCGTGGTGCCGGAGGTCGCGAGCCGGGCGCACCTGGAGGCCATGGTGCCGACGGCCGAGCGGGCCTTCGCGACCGCGGGCCTGAAGCTGTCCGATGTGGACGCCATCGCCGTGACCGCGGGCCCTGGCCTCGCGGGCGCGCTGCTGGTGGGCGTCTCGGCGGCGAAGGCCTACGCGGCGGCGCTCGACGTGCCGCTGTACGGCGTGAACCACCTCGCCGGCCACATCGCGGTGGACACGCTGCAGCACGGGCCGTTGCCTTCGCCGGTGCTGGCGCTGCTCGTCTCGGGTGGGCACACGCAGCTGCTGCGCGTGGACGACATCGCGTCGAAGATCACCGAGCTGGGGTCCACTGTGGACGACGCGGCGGGGGAGGCGTACGACAAGGTCGCGCGGGTGCTGGGCCTGCCCTACCCCGGCGGCCCGCCGATCGACAAGGCCGCCCGCGAAGGCAACCCGTCCGCGATCGCGTTCCCGCGGGGCATGACCGGACCCCGGGACGCGAAGTTCGACTTCTCGTTCTCGGGCCTGAAGACGGCCGTCGCACGCTGGGTGGAGAAGGCCGAGCGGGGCGGCGCCGAGATCCCGGTGAACGACGTCGCGGCCTCGTTCCAGGAGGCGGTGGCCGACGTGCTGACCGCCAAGGCCATCCGCGCGGCGAAGGACCAGGGCATCGGCACGCTGGTGATCTCCGGCGGCGTCGCGGCGAACTCGCGGCTGTCCTCGCTGGCGGCGGAACGCTGCGCCGCCGCGGGCATCGAGCTGCGTGTGCCCCGCCCCCGCCTGTGCACGGACAACGGCGCGATGATCGCGGCGCTGGGCGCGCACGTCGTCGCGGCGGACCGGCCGGTGGCCTCGTTGGACTTCTCGGCCAACCCGGCGCTGCCGGTCGAAATCGTGTCGCTGTAGCCCCTTCCACGGCGTCCCACGCCGAGGCCCTGAAGGCCACCATGAGGGCATCTATGTCCCTCATGGTGGCCTTCAGGGCATCACCATCACCGGCTGCGGCCCCGAGTGCCTGCCTGCGTCGCCGAAACAAGCGTCAGTTCCGCGCCTGCTCCAGATCGGGCACGGCCTGCTCCGGCAGGCCGAGCAGCTCCTCGATCGCCGCGGTCGCCAGTTCGGCGGCTTTGCCGTCCCCGTAAGGGTTTCCGACCGGGGACGGGCGCAGGTCACCGCGCAGCAGACGGCCCGCGGTCGCCGTGATCAGGGCGGTGTCGGTGCCGACGAGCCACGCGCAGCCGGCCTCGATCGCCTCCGCGCGTTCGGTCACCTCGCGCAGCACCAGCACCGGGGTGCCGAACGTCGGGGCCTCCTCCTGGATGCCGCCGGAATCCGTCAGCACCAGCGACGCCAGCCGCAGCGCGCGGACCAGGTCCGGGTACTCCAGCGGCTCCGTGATGGTCACCCGCGGCCGGCCGCCCAGCGCGTCGACCACCTGCGCGCGCACGACCGGGTTCGGGTGCACCGGGAACAGCACCTGCACGTCCGGGTGCTCGGCGACGATCCGCCGGACCGCGGCCAGCGTCCGCCCCAGCGGCTCGCCCCACGACTCGCGCCGGTGCGACGTGACGAGCACCAGCCGTCCGCCGGTCTCGGCGATCTCCATCTCCAGCAGGGCCAGCCCCGGGTCGTGAGCAGGCAGGTCGCGGGCCGCGATGGCCAGCACCGCGTCGACGACGGTGTTGCCGGTCAGCGCGATCCGCCGGTCTTCGATGCCCTCCGCGCGCAGCGCCGCCACCGCGCCGCCGGTGGGCGCGAGGTGCAGCGACGCGATGCGCGACACCATCTGGCGCGTGCCCTCCTCGGGGAACGGCGCGGTGAGGTCGTGCGTGCGCAGTCCCGCTTCCAGGTGCACCACGGGAATCCCGAGCCAGAACGCGGCGAGCGCGCCGGCCAGCCCGGTGGTCGTGTCGCCCTGCACCACGATGGCGCCGGGGGAGAACCGCCGCAGCGCCGCGTCGAGCGCGGGCAGCAGCCCCGACACCAGCTCGGCCTGCGTGCCCGAGACGCGCGGCGGGATGTCCAGCCACGCGTCGACGCCGAGGCCGAACGGCACCAGCGCCTGCTCGACCATGCCCTGGTGCTGGCCGCTGTGCACGAGCAGCGGCCGCAGCCCCGGACGCTGCCCGAGGGCCAGCGTCAGCGGGGCGAGTTTGACGGCTTCCGGCCGGGTGCCGGCCAGCAACATCACGTCCACAGGTTCCACACTTTCGAGTGTCCCGGAAGACCCGGGCTGCCGGCGCGCTCACCGGCAGCCCGGGTCTTCAGCCTCGCGCCCGGGCGAGGCGCCGATTACGGCGGTGGGCGGCGATCACCGCGACGGTCCCGAGGACCACCAGCAGCACACCGACCGCCAGCCACCAGCCGATGTCGGCACCGGTGGAAGCGAGGGTCCCCACGCTGCCACCGGCGACGCCGACACCCGCTCCTGGCATCTTGTACATCGGATCACCCCGTACCGGTCAGGCGCCCGCGGCGGAGCGACGGCGGGAGAAGCGCAGGCCCACCGGGACCGCGATGGCCCCGAGCACGCCGAGGCCCACCCACAGGCCGGCTCCGGACGCGAGCGGCATCGGCGGAGCGGCCGGGCCGCAGGTCGCCGACGAAACGATCACGTCGCCCGAGCCGAGCGCGCTGACCACCCCGCCGAGCAGCTTCAGGTGCAGGGCGTTGACCGTGAGGCTGCCATCCGGGTTCTTGATCTGCTCGTTGAGGATCAGCGTGGCCACGTTGACCGGCCCGAGCGCCACCTTGACCTGCGTGTTCGGCGCCGGGTTGGCGTCCACTGTGCCCACACTGCCGAGCTTCGCGTCGGCCAGCGTGCTGCTGCCCTTCACACCCTCCTGGGTCGCGGTGCAGACCGCTTCGATCGCCTTGACGCTCACGGCGCCGAGAGCCGCCTTGAGCACCGGCAGCCCGACGTCGGCGGTGCTCGCCTTCGCCGTGACCGCGCCGGAGTTGTCGTCGCGGACGGCAGAGCTGGTGATGACCCCCGCTGTGAGGATCCCGGCGGCGTTGGCGCTCACCACGCTGGCGCTGGTCGGCCCGTTGGTGTTGGACGCGGCCAGCGGCCCGACCTTGACCGCGGACTGCCCGAGCAGTTGGACGTCGACGCTGACGCCGTACGCGGAGCCGTCGCCGGGCGCCGCCGAGGCCGGAGCCGCTCCGGCGAGGGCGACGCACGCCACCACAGCGGCGAGCATTCCGCCCCGTCGCACGAGGTGTCTTTTCACTGGTCCTCCGATTTTTGTCAGAGCGAGCCGCTGCACGGACGAATCCCGCTGATCAAAGAGTCGGCACGCGAGTCGGATATCGGCGATGGCGGCCGAAATGGCACACAATTCTCGGGACCTCACCGGATCGAGTGGTTTCATCGAGGCCTTTCCCAGGTCGAGTGAGCACTCACCTGAACGGCCTAGCAAGTTTCTCGCCGAGGGTGCCGAAAGGCGTTTTCAGGAGTTCCCCGAAAGGGGGACCCGCCGGGATTCCGGGGCAAGGTGGCTTACGCTGACGCCCGGGGTCTGCTCGTTCAACGTCGCTTCCGGCTGAGAGGGTCGTCGTGGCAGTAGTGAACACACCTGTACCTGGTGGCGCCCGGTTTCCCCTGCGTGTGGCGGTGCTGGGGGTGGTGGCCGCCGGCGTGGGCCTCGTGCTGATCGAGCGGCTCTACCGGGAGTTCGAGGTGCAGCTGGCCGGGGCGATACTCAGGGTCATCACCTCTTCGGGTGTTTATGTGGCGGGTAATCGTGAATCCGTTTACTTCGGGTTGACCGGCGCTACTCCATTCGGGTTAAGAATGACTCCGGAATGTTCGTCGGTATTCCTGCTCCTGCCGCTCCTGCTCGTCACTGCGGTGATGCTCTACTTCCGGCCGGGAAATGCGCGAAGGCTGTTCTTCTCGTTGGGAATATCCGCGATAGCCGTCATCTTGGTGAATCAGTTGCGTATTCTCACCATCGTCGGGCTCGTCAACGGGCTGGGCACGGACGAGGGCTACTACTGGGGCCACACCCTGCTCGGCTCCATGGTCAGCGTGTTCGGCGGCGCGGTGTCGCTGGTGCTGTTCGTGTGGCTCGCCACTCGCAGGACCAAGGCCGAGAAGAGCGCCGCGAAGGCCGCCGCGTGAGCGGGAACGGGCTGAAGATCCTGCTCTCGATCACGCAGGCGTTCGCGCTGACGATGAGTGTCGCGTTCATCGTGTACGTCGTGGTGATCGTGGTCCCGTACCTGCGCCGCAAGCCCGCGCCGGTGGGCGATCCGGACGACTTCGAGTGGCACTTCTTCGTGCCGTGCCGCGACGAGCAGGCGGTGATCGGCGAGACCGTGCGCTACCTGCGCGCCACCTTCCGCCGCGCGCACGTCTGGGTCGTCGACGACGACTCCGAGGACCGCACCGCCCGCGTCGTGCGCGCGCTCTGGCGGCGCAACGGCGGCTACGACCAGAACCTGCACCTGGTCGCGCGCACGCGGCCGGAAGCCCGCACGGGCAAGGGCGACGCGCTGAACGCCGCGTACCGTGCTCTCAACGAGTGGCTGGGCTCGAAGAAGCCGCGTGCCCTCGACGAGTGGCTGGACCCAGGAAAGCCCCGCGCGGACGTGGTCGTCGTGGTGGTGGACGCCGACGGCAGGCCGGCCCCGAACTGCCTCGAGGTTTGCGCGGCCGGTCACCTGTTCGGCGACGAGCAGATCGGCGCCGTGCAGCTCGACGTGCGGATGAGCAACGTCCGCACGCGCCCGCCGGGCCGCACCTGGTTGTCCCGTGCGTTCGGCCTGAAGCTGGCGCAGCTGCAGGACCTGGAGTTCCGCACGGCGATCGCGGCGATCCAGACCTCCCGCGGCTTCACCGGCACGATCTCGATGGGCGGCAACGGCCAGTTCACCCGCCTGGCCGCGCTGGACTCCATCGCGGGCGACGAGCGGCAGCCGTGGCGCGGCTCGCTGTTGGAGGACTTCGAGCTCGGCGTGCACCTGCTCACCGCGGGCTGGCGCACCGGCTTCACGCCGGATTCCCATGTGGCGCAGGAAGGTCTGTACAGCCTGCGGCGGTTCCTGGTGCAGCGCACGCGCTGGGGCCAGGGCACTATGCAGTGCTCCCGCTACCTGCGCCGGATCTGGGACTCGCCGCACGTGTCCACGCTGGGCGCCGCGGAGATGATGTACTACCTGGCGCAGCCGTGGATGCAGCTGCTCGGCTCCCTGCTCTACCCGGTGCCGTTCATCCTGCTGCTGGTCGGCACGGCCGGCGACCCGGGCCAGGTCTGGGCCTGGTTCAGCGGCGGCGCCTGGATCCTGTTTGTCATCTACGGCTCGTTCGGCCTGCTGCCGTTCATCGTCTGGGGTCCGATCTACCAGCTGAAGTGCTTGCGCAGCAAGAACATCTTCCGCGGCATCGGCATGGGCCTGCTCTACGCGGCGTACATCTACACGTTCTACATCACGTCGTGGCGTGCGCTCCTGCGCCTGGTGCGCGGCCGCAACGGCTGGGCCAAGACCCGCCGCAACACCGAGACCACAGCGGGCGTGAAGGTCGCCTTGGACAGCTGACTCGTGAGTGCCTATGACGGTTAGAACCGTCATAGGCACTCACGAGGGTCAGAACGCCGGCAGCAACAGCACGTCGTCGAGGTTGACGTACTCGATGCGGTGGCCGAACTGGATCTCGACGTACTTCGTCTTGCCCTTCACGACTACGTGCTCGGCCGGGTCGAACGTGGTGGCCGAGTAGTACTCGGAGCCCACCACGCCGCCGACGGAGTACTTCTGCCCCGCCGCCAGCGTGTACGGCATCGGCGCGAGCGCCTGCACCGGCACGTTCGCCGGGTAGGCCGAGGCCTCCGGGAACGCGCGGCCGTAGACCGGGATCGTGGCGCGGCCGGGCCTCGGCGTGGCGACCAGGCCCACGGCGGGCACGGCGGCTCTGGCGCCCGGCGCGTTGCGGAACCAGCCCTTCTGGCCGAGGTACCAGATCGCGGTCCAGTCGCCCTGGACGCCCGCCACCGCGTACTTCTGCCCGGTCGCGACCCGGCTCCCGATGTCCGCGACGTCCATTGTGGACGGACTGCCGTCCGGGTGCAGGCCGGGGTCGGCGAGCAGCGGCGCGGTGTCACTCGGCGCCGTGTGCAGCACAACGGCCTCGGATCCGCGAGGCGCGCACGCCGTGCCGGAGCCGAGCTTGTCGCAGCCGGTGAAGACGGGCTGGTTCTTGGCGAACGACGGGTCGATGGTGACCAGCGAGGAGTTCGGCCGTCCGGCGGTCTGGAACGGCGCGCCGAGCAGGTCGAAGTAGTGCGACCAGTCCCAGTAGGGGCCCGGGTCCCAGTGCATGCCGGGGATGGTGGCCGGCGTGGTGCCCGGGACGTTGTCGTGGCCGATGATGTGCGCGCGGTCCAGCGGGATGTCGTAGCGCTTCGCGAGGTAGCCGACGAGCTTCGCCGAAGCGCGGTACATCGCCTCGGTGTACCAGGTGCCCTTCGCGGCGAAGCCCTCGTGCTCGACGCCGAGCGACTTCGAGTTGATGTACCAGTTGCCCGCGTGCCAGCCGACGTCCTTCGTCGGCACGTGCTGGGCGATCAGGCCGTCGGCGGAGCGCACGGTGTAGTGCCACGCGAGGTAGGTCGGGTCCTGCACCAGCTTCAGCGCGTCGTCCCAGTAGCCCTCGGTGTCGTGGATGACGATGTAGTCGATCTTCTGGCTCTGCGGCCGGTTCGCCTTGTCGTAGTTGCCGTAACTGCCGTTCGGCAGCTCCTGGTACGGCGCGGGCACCGACTCGCACGCGACGCGCTTCGGGCACTCCGTCGCGGCGGGCGCGTCGGCGCGCAGGCCGAGCCGGCTCGCCTGCGCGCGGTCCGGCGTGACGCCGGGCGCGGCGGCGAGGGTCAGCTGCTGGCCGTCGTCGGTGGTGCGGGACGCGCCGGTGGTGATGGTGTCGAAGACCTCATCGGCGAACGTCTGGGCGGCCGTGACGTCGTCGGACCCGCTGTAGCGCGCGACGGCGCCGTACCAGTCCTTCGCGTCCTGGCTGTGGATGCCGAGCTGACGCTGGTAGTCCGCGAGCAGCGCGGCGCCGCCCCGGACGTTCTGCGCCGGGTTCGCGCGCAGGGTGGCGGCGTCGGTGTGCAGCAGCGAGGCCGCGGTGTCGACGGTCTGCAGGGTCGGCGGCGGCGCGGCCGGTTCACTCGCCTTCGGCCGCAGCGCCGGGCGGGCGGTGTCCCCGCGCGGGTCCTCGGTGCCCTGGTCGAACTCGGTGCCGGCGACGCCAGCCGTCCGCAGATCGGTCAGGTGCATCGGGCCGTAGCCGGCGGCGGTGCTGGGCGTGCCCGCGTTGTAGTCCCAGCGTGACTCCATGTAGGACACGCCGAGCAGCACGTCGAGCGGCACGCCGAACTCACTCGCGGCGGCCGCGAAGTCCCGCTGCCGCTGCTGGCCGGCCGGCTGGGCCTGCGCGGGCGCCGCGGCGAACAGCCCGGCGCCCAGCGAGACGACGGCGGCCGCCACGGCCAGCCGCCGGGGAAGAGGAGGGAACGACATGGTGTGACCCCCAGGTGTCGGTGTCATTCAGGCAAGACCTAACCAGAAGCCGGGGCACCGAGTAAGGCCTGGTCCGGGTGTATCCGCAAGGTTTACGAGTGGTTTTCCGCGGCCCGGCCGGGGCGGTGATCCACTGGCGGCCGTCGCGGCCGCCCGCCGCCCGCGCGCGTGGCGGGCATACTGGGCGTACGGGCGCCCGCGAGCGGTTCGTTCTCCTCCCAGACGGACCCTCCTTGCGAAGCTGGCACTCCCGTGGCTAGAACGCTCACGAATTTTCGGTCACGTTAGGTTACTGGCTTCTTGGCTGGCCGAGGGCGACTTCCCTTGCGCCCCAAGTCAATCGGCGAGTTGCCGGAGAAATCGCGTCTGGCACTGTCTGTGATCGTTCCCGGGGAGCTGGTGGGGTCCACGGAACAGACGCGGAACAGGCATGGAACGCGGATGTGCCCCCGGACCTGGTGTTTTGTCCGAGGGCACATCCACCGTAGCGCGGCTAGCCGAGATCGTCTTCAAGGAACGTCTCGATCCTGCGATTGGCCGTGTCGCGGGTCCCGTGGACGAACTTCGCGTAGACCTTCGTCAGCATGTTCACTGTGTGTCCCGCTCGGTCCGCGATGTCGGGCAGTGACACCCCCGCCGCGATCCACGAGGACACGGCAGCGTGACGTAGGTCATACGGCCGACCGGCGAGCATCGACGTGACCAGACGCGGCGGCAGGCCCAGGAGACGCGCAAGTCGCCAGATGTCGGAGTAGGACGCGTTGCTCACCGGGCCGCCGTCCTTGGCCCAGAACAGCCGGCCATCCGGTCCGGTGCCGACGTCGTCAAGGTGATCCAGCAGCATCCGGACCAGCACCGGGGGGATCGGCACGGTTCGGGTGTGCTCCTCGGCGCGGTGCTTGAGCGATCGAACCTGGTACGTCAGCCCGTCGTCGCTGTACCGGGCCGCCGACGAGCCGAGCGAGTTGGGCAGCACGAACGCACCCCAGCCTTTCCGGGGCAGATCGCAGTGCGTGTCAGCCAGGAACCGCGCCTCCCCCGGTCGGACTCCGCCGTAGTACAGCGACGCGAAGAACGGCAACCACGATCGGTTCCTTCCACGCGGCCGGACGTAGGTCACCGACGTCAGCAGCTCCCGAGCTTGCAGCGGGTTGACGACGACGCCGGGGTCCACGGCCAGCACGTCACCGAACTTGACCAGCTTCACCCCGGAGAACGGGTTCTCCCCGAGGTAGGACTTGTCGACCGCGAACGCGAGCGCCTGGACGAGCGCGCTCTTCCGGGTGTCCACGGTGTTGGTCGCGGCCCGCTTGCCATCCAGGTTGGTCCGCAGCGCACGGCCCACCTCGGTCACGCTGTCCGACTCGCCGAGTTCCGCGACCTTCCGCGAATGCTGCTCAAGCCACGCGGCGAGCTCCCGGTCTTCCGAAGTCGGTTCCACGGCCGACTGCTCCGGCGGCAGCGCGAACGTGGTGAGGACTCGCCGCACGTGTGCGGGAGTCACGTCCGGCTGCTCGGTCAGAAACCCCTGGACCGCCACGGCGAGCCCATCGACGAGCCGACCACGAGACTTCGGCGCCATGTCCGGCCACACGTGGTCGAGGAATTCCCGCATGGCACGCAGCAGTGTCGGCGAGTGCTCCTCGCGGTACATCGACTCGGGAAGCCCGGTCTCGACGTCGAACGCTTCACCGCCGTTCATGGCCCGTTGCAGCTTGGCCAGCTCCGCCTTGGCGAGCGCCTTCGTCACGAACCACTGCGAGTGTTCCCGGCCGGCGGTGACCCACCGAACGCCGTACGGCCGACGTCGCTTCTTGCCCGTCTTCGGGTCCGGCGGCATGGTCTTGATGTCCCACAGCCGCACCTGATGCGTGGCCTTCATGCCGCCCGCTCCTGCCGCTCGACCAGCCACACATGGAGGTCGGCCAGCGGAAACCGGAGGTGGCCGTTGGGCAGCTTGATCGCCGGGGGAGCGTTGTTGATCTCCCGCCATTCGTACAAGGTGTCCCGGCTGATGCCGAGGAATTCGCACAGCTCCGGAGTGCTCAGCAGCGCGTCGAGCCTTGCCACGTTGTTGTTCTGGCCCATGTGATCCCCCTGCTCAGGCCGCTTGCCGAGTTGCCGAAGTTTCCGGACCACCGGGTGGTCCCTGGGCCGCGAGTAGCGCCCGGTCGTACTCGGCCCGCCAGGTGATCCGTTCGGAGATGGCGTGCATGATCAGGTGATCCCGGGGTGGTACGTGCTGGTCTCCTGGCTCGACCTTGCGCCAGACGAGCCGGGCCGGATCAGGCTGCGGCTTCTCGATGCCGATAGCCGCGAGCGCTTGCTGAACGAACGCCTGCCGGTCTGCCTTGTGATCGCCGAGCGTCTTGCCGGACCACTTGCGCGACACCAGCACCCGCCGGCCGGGCAGACCGAGGGTGGTCCGCCGATGAGCGCGGCCCTTGCAGTGCCCCGGGGTGGTCTTGGTGCTGGCGCCCTTGGGCTGGATGCCGTAGAGCAGCCAGACCGCGCACCGGGGAGAACAGGGTGTCACCGACAATTCGGCGTGCAGCCGTTCGTGGTGATCTTCCTGTCGCCTTGATTCGGCCGACACGACCTCACCCGTGGACTTGGTGAGGTACTTCGTCAGGTAGCCGATGTGCCGCCCAGCTTCCTCCGAACCGCCGAGGATGCCCTTGGAATGCACCTGCCGCCCGAAGGTGACGACGTGCGCCGGGTGCTCGACCTCGTCCACCGCGTCGTCCCAGGCGGTCAGCGGTTCGTGAGTGTCCGGGTCGACGAACGCCCTGCTGTCCGGGTTCCACCGCGGCATCCGGTCGACGTAAGCCACACGGTCATGGTTGGGCCACCACACTTGGTGGTAGGTGGCTCCGGTGACTTGGCGGACGACTTCGTGCGAGATGGCGCCGCGGATTGCCGTGTGCAGGTGTGGCGCTGCCCGCTTCTGCGGCTCGACCGTCGCGAAGTACTGCGCGTCCCAACCGACGACCCGGCGGAGGTTCTGCCACCACCGGTCGACGAGCGCGGAGAAGTGCACCGCGTCTCGGGCTGCCCGGCGGTAGTCGTACGTGGCCGGGTCGACCGGCGAGCCGTCTCCTCGGACTGGTCCGTAGCTGTCACAGGTCAGGGTGACGAACATCGACGGCCGGAACTTCCCCGCGTACTCGCGGCCCACCGTTGTCTTGGTGACCTTGCGCCGAGGCAGGTTCGGAGCGTCCTGCCGACGACGCGTCGACCGTTTCACCGCCTTCTTGGTTGGCAGGTCGGGGGAGGGGAGCCGCCCCCTCATCCCGAGTTGCCGAAGTTCCGCGTCGACCGTGCGGACCTCCTCGCGCAGATGCTCGGCTTCCCCCTGGTCCTCGTGCTCGACACAGTCCCGGTAGGCCGCCACGAGATCAGCACGGAAGGTCAGCAACTCCTTGTGGTCCTCGGTGGGAGCCTTGGAAGCGAGCTTGGGCTCTTCGTCGAGGTGCCACCCCTCCCGGCACTGGGCCTGTCGCAGTGCCTTTGCCTTGCGCGCGCACGGCAGGCAGACAGATTCCACTGTGGACCCGCACGGGACCGGGATGTACCGCAGTTCCCCGGTTTCGGTGTCGGCGACCTCCATAGTGAACGGCCGGACGCACACCCCGTGCTTCTCCGCCGTTGCCCGCACGATGTCCGATGCGAGCGGGTCACGGACCCGGGGTGAACCGGCAGACCTCCGGCCGGCCTCGGGAGCATTCATGACCGTCACGCCGCCACCTCCCCGGCAGAGTCGGCCCACCGGCGCATGATGAACAGCGGCACGTCCTGCTTTATCCCGACAGGCAGATCGGGGAACGTGTCCTCGGCGAACGGAACGCCGCCGTAGACCTTCACCAGGACCCCGCAAGGAGTCCGACCATAGATCGACAGGTGCACCGAGTCCCCGGGCTTCATTCGCTGGATGTGCGCGGTCACGGTGTCGAGGGTGTTGGCCCACGCCAGCAGCGCGCGGGATACCCCGGCCAGGTCGTCGGCATCGAGTTGCACCGTGATCGGATTGGTCCACTTCGTGATGTCGATCGACGACACCGGAGGCAGTACGTGCAGGTCGAGGTGATCGCGGATGGCGTCCAGGAAAATCATCACCGGGTTCATGCCGCCACCCCCGTACCACCGTGACGGGCGGACAGGTCGACGATGTGGGCGCCCCCGTTGGTGACGTAGGTTTCCAGCGCCTTGACCGTCTCATCCGGTACCCAGCCCGCGCGGACCCGCAACGGTTCCCGCACACCTTCACCCCACACGTACCCAGTCCCGGCAGCGGATTCGGGAATGCGGCTCGCCCACGCGCCCCGTTCGTACGCACCGTCGCCGAGCACCATGCCGACATGGGTCTTGGACGTGACCCGCAGGCACACCCGGCGGGGGAACAGCTCCCGGACCGGAACCGTGTCCTTCGTCGGTTCCTGCACATAGCCGCGCACGGTGAACCCCAGCGCCCGGCCTTGAGTGTTCAGGATCGCGATCTTCTCGACGATCTGTTCCCGGGTCTTGCGGTCGGTGTAGCGGGTGAGCGCGCCGATTTCGTCGAACTCCAGCAGTTCCAACGGCCACAGGGTCGAGATGGGTACCTCGCGCACCTTTCCCGCGAACTCCGCCTTGCGCCGCTCCAGCTCCGCCAACAGCTCGTCCAGCAGTGCGAGCACCTCCGCTCCTGTCACGGCGTACCGGGCGAAAATCCCACGCCCGTAAGCAAGTTCCATGCCCTTGGGGTCGATCCCGGACACTCGCACGACACCAGAGCGGATAGCCGGAGCTACCGAGATCAGCGGGCTCCACATGACCGAGTTCTTGCCCGCACCCGTGGCGCCGGCCACCAGGCAGTGAGCGCCAGGTCCGACCAGCGGCACCCGCCAGTCCTGCCCGTACTCCGTGCGTCCGGCGTACGCCTTGCGCAGATCCACGCCCGCACGGTCGACCGCGACGAGGTCCGGCAGCGGCAGACACGACACGGCCGAGGCCAGCAGATCACGACGCATGAAATCCAGCGACACCACGTTGGGTTCCAACTCTCGCACCTGGCACCGCGTGACCTTCCGCGCAGTAGCCAGCGTCCGCGCCGCCTCGTCGAAGTCCTCGGGTTTCTGGCCCGGCACCAGTTCCAACCGGACTTCATCCCAGGACGGCCCCGAGCGAACACCGAGAATCCGGGGAATCGCCACAGCAGCCCGCGTATTGGAACGCGAGACGGCCCGCCGCCGACGACCGACCAGGTTCACCGTCACTTCCAGCGGAAGCGTGCCGTCCGATACCGACAGACCACAGGCATGCAGCCAACCCGGGAGTTTCCTGCCGTAGGTGGCCCAGCGCAGCCACCACGATCGCAACCGGCGCCCCGCGTAGTACTCGAACGATGCCACGTCGATCAGTCGCCATGCGGTCAGGCTGACACCCAGCACGGCCGCGCCGATAACGAGCCACACCCATCCGATCCAGTACCACCACGCGCCCAGCGCCAACAGCGCGAGCGACGTCCGCCACCGCGTCGCGACCTGCTTTCCCCGCCACACAACGGCTTTCAGCAACCAGCAGATTGCCACGAAAACGAATGCTGCCGCCGCCAGCGCCTCAAGAATCGAGGCAAGCGCACGGCCGGCCTTGTGCAACACCCACACACCCAGGCCCCCAACCATCAGGGCCACGACCAGAAATCCGGCACTCATCGCTGACCACCCCGCACCGCGCGAGTGATGGTCAGGTCCAGTGGCAGCATCCCCCGGCAAGGAGAACACTTCGTCTCGCCAGGCAGCAACTTCGCGAACCGCTTGCATTCCGCGCAGCGCATCCGGGTGACCCCGGTTGACTGGCATTGGTTGTCATCATTTATTGTTGCCATTGTTCACCTCCAGTGAACAGGCGCAGAACCGGTGAAAGGTTGGTAGCCAGGTAGCCGGTTCTGCGTCTTTAAGGAAGAATCTACGAATTAAAGGACGCGTTTAATACAACACGCGTCGAAGCGTGTATTTGTGACCTATTCAGTTGTCCGGTATCAGCGCCCGGTCCTGATGGTTGTCAGTCAATCGCCTCCCTGGCCAGCACTGCCAGAGGCGTGACGTCGTCACGGTCTCGTTGGGATTCCAGCGAACGAGCAAGCTTGCGCACTTCCTGGTTGAGCCAGTCGATCGACTCCCCGCGAGAGAGCGCAGTGCGGCCAAGCCGAGCGGCAGCCCTCGTGTAAGTGCCGGTGTGCTCGTTGATGAGGAACGCGCCCATGTTGTAGTGCGGGCAGTACGCCACCGGCGGCGAGTCGTTCATCGTGAATGTGGCGAACGCTCCGGCCAGCACGGCGTTCCGCGGATCGCTGCGACGCAGAATGCGGACACCGATACTGCGGGACATCGTTGCCGTGTCGACGATGAAACGTAGCTGCCGAAGCATGACCTCTTCATCGGCGAGGGGATGACGGATCGCTTCGTCGCTGATGAAGAACTCCGCCGGAACCGGATCGCTGCCGAACAGGACGCTCCGGCGCCGCATTCGGGCTTCGACCTGCTCGCTGATCTGTTTGGTGCTGAACTGCTTGGCATCACACGTCAGCTGCGCATAGTCGGGAATCTGCAACAGATCCGGGAGCACGGCAGGAGCCCACACCGTGACCGAGGCAGCGGCGCGTTCATGGGCTACCAGCGCGGCGAAGTGCCCAGGACTTGACTGCGGCCCCGCCGTGAACCAGTCCGGAGCGACGACCCCGCGCGCGATCGACAAGATCCACTCCCTCGCCTCGCCGGTAACCCCCAACGCACCCAGCACCGCGCCCACATCCTCAACCGCAGGCACCCGCGAACCACTCTCCCAATTCGACAAATGCCCCGGGGCCCGGCCGATCCGCCGCGCCAGCTCCCGCACCCCGAACCGGGCACCCAATCGGGCATCACGCAACGCCGCGCCAAGAACCCGAGCCCGCGGCGACAACATCTCCGTGTCCTTCATGACCACGACCTCCGATCCACCGCAGCCACGCACCGCCACGGAAGGCCGCACGAATTCGCCAACCCGAGCCAGGCATCCGACATCCGCTGCGCCGAGTTCGCCGCGTTCTGCGCAGCCGCCGTCGGGCGGTCGGACCGGTAGCGCGGCCACACCTCGATGTAGCCCTGGTACTCCAGCTCCCACGCCCGGACCAGTTTCGAGAACGCCGCAGCGTCACGAGCCGTATCGCTCATGTCGCCTCTCCCTTTCGTTGGGCCGAATCGGCGCGTCCCATCTCCAGTCGCGCCCGTCGGTCGAATTCCTCAGCTGCCACGGCCGCCGCGTGCCGAGCCCACAGAGGCGCGGCGAGTTCACCGGACAACGCGCGCCAGGCGAACGCGACAGCGTGATAGGCGAGAGCGAGACGCCGCACTGCTGCTACGTCGTCGGATGCCGATCGCATCGCAGCGAACAGTGCGGCCGTCTGCTCCGCATACGCGTCGTTCCACCGAGCGACCGCCTCACGCGACGGCCGCCCCGCCATCACGCGGCCTTCTGACCGCTCGCACCCTGAGCGCTGGTGCCCTTCGACGCCGCAGGCTTGGGAGCCGCAGCACTCCCGGGCTCACGCATCCCGGTAGCCCGCAGCACCCAGCCCTGATACTTGAACTTCTCGCCCATGACCCGCGGCTCGACCATCAGGCCCTCGAACATGACGGGTCGGAAGTCGAAACCCGCCATGGCGGCCGGGGGCGGCACCGGCTGGACCCGGTCGAGCAGCGTCACCGTCGCCGACTTGTCCCGATCCTTCTCCGCCGACGGGTCGGTCACCGTGACCTTCCACTGCGGCAGGCCGCTCTGTTCGTCGATCTTCTGCTTGGGCTGCTTGCCCCGGGCCTTGTCCTCGTTCGAGACGTACTCCATGTCCGGGGTCACCGGGCCGACGATCGCGGCGCCGGCCGGAAAGACGTGGTCATGCTCGATCTCGAAGCGTGTTCCGCGCGGTACGGCCATCTCAGCTGCTCCTTGTCTGCGCCTCATCCGGCGCTGCCTAACGTGGCTGACATGGCCAGAGTAGCTAGGTTGGCTAGGCAAGTCAATCAAGTAAAAAAGTGTCTAGCTTCCTAGGTTGCCTAGACAGGCTTGGCGCAGCTCGGGGAAGATGCAAGGGGGGCTTGCAGGCGAAAGGGGGGCTTGCAAGACGTGCAGACACCGCAGACGAGAGGAAGGAGGCTGTCGTGCCACTTGATCCGGACGACTCGCGGCCGCCGTATGTGCAGGTAGCGAACGCTCTGCGGGCGGCGATCTTGACTCGGAAGTTCACACCTGGTGACAAGCTGCCCTCCCGCAACGAGCTGGCGAAGACGTACAACGTCGCGCCGATGACGGTGCAGAACGCCCTGCGCGAGCTTCGCGAAGAGGGATTGATCGTGTCGCGGCAGGGGAGCGGAGTGTTCGTCCGAGAGCGCACTGAGCACCCGATCGGTCTCCGTCCACACATCGAACGAGCCTTCGAGGCTCAAGACGTCACCATCGACTTCGCCGGGTTCTCCGGCGAGACCTTGCACGGCGTCATCACCGAACCGCTGGACAAGATCCGAATCGGCCGGCTGCGTCCTGAGTCGATCACCGTCCGCTTGCTCGTCCCGGACCCGACCCAACCGTGGTCGCTCCCATGCACAGTCGACGAGCACGCCGACAGCCCGGCGTTCCGCAAGCGCGCCGAAGAGATCATGCGCCGGCACACGTTGGCCATCGTCGACTCGGTGACCGAACTCGGTGAGCTGGGCCTGATCAACAAGGCCACGGCCCAGGTGCGGGTGCATCCCTCGCCGCCGATGTTCAAGCTCTACCTGATCAACAACGAAGAGGCGTTCTTCGGCTTCTACCCCGTCCGCGAACACGTGATCAACTTCGGCGACGAGACCAAGGCGATCTACGACCTGATGGGCAAGGACGCAGTCCTGTTCCACCACTCGACCAGCGACGACGACACCTCCACCGGGGCGCAGTACGTCGAGCAGTCCAAGACGTGGTTCGACAGCGTGTGGAACAGCGTGGCCCAGGACTACCAGCGATGACCGCCGCTGACCTACTCGCCCAAGCCCGCGTTCTCCTGCTCGACTTCGACGGCCCAGTCTGTTCCGTCTTCGCGGGCATCCCCGCGTCCGTCGTGGCCGACCAGCTCCGCGGAATCCTCGCCGACGGCGGACACGTCGAGCTTCCCGAGAATGTGGCCACCAGCGCTGACCCGTTCGACGTCCTGCGCCACGCGGCCGCCCTCGGCCCCGACGAAGCCCGCTACGTCGAAGCCGCCTTCACCGCTCACGAAGTCGAGGCCATCCCCACCGCCGCCCCAGCTCACGGAGCACATGGCCTCATCGAGGCATGGCACGCGTCCGGCCGCCCGCTCGCGATCGTGAGCAACAACAGCGCTGCCGCGATCAGCGTCTATCTCGACCTCTACAACCTCCGGCCGGCCGTCGACACAGTGTCGGCCCGCACCGGCTCCGATGTCGCGCTGCTCAAGCCGAGCCCACACCTGCTTCGCCAGGCAATCACGATGCTCGACGTCACCCCGGCCGATTGTGTGTTCGTCGGCGATTCGATGTCTGACATTGAGGCAGCCCACGCCGCAGGCGTCCCGGCCCTCGGCTACGCCAACAAGCCCGGTAAGCATGCGCGGTTCGTCGCGGCCGGAGCCGATGCCATCACTGAGACGCTTGCCGGCCTGGTGCCCGTCTCATGAAGGTCCCGGCGGAACTCGCTCGATCGGTGCGCGCACGCTGGCCAGAGCGCGCAGACAGATGGCTTAACGTCGTCGAACCCGAGCTAGCGGAGCTTTGCCGTCGCTACTCAGCCGCGCCGCAGCGCGTACTACCCGCGCGATGCGCTCTCGTCATCTCGGCCAAGACGACGGACCGCAGTCTCATCCTGCGTGCTACCGCCGACCCGGACGCAGCAGCTCAAGCGTCAGTTGCGAGCGCGCTAGCCAAACTCGGCGTTGCCCCCGCCATCCACACTGTGGACACCACCGAGGCCGGAACGTGGATGGTGATGGACCAGGTCACGCCCGGAACCACACTGGCCGAGACCGACCCCCGCACGCTCAACCTCGACGATCTGACGGCTCCGCTCCGCTCAATGGTCGGGGAGCCAGCACCTTCCTGCGACCTACCTAGCATTACTGACTGGCTTCGGGATCGTCTAACAGATGATCACCTCGCGGACATCCCGCCCGGTCAGACTCGGTCGGATGCCAAGGACCGCAAACACGCCCTCGACCTGCTCAACGAGCTAGCCGACGACACCCGGACCGGCTTGTGCCATGGGGATACCTCCACGTTTAACGTCGTCGCGGATGCTGACGGCCGGTGGATGTTCATTGATCCGCGCGGGATGCGTGGCGAAGTCGAGTACGACGCAGCAGTAATGGCCTTCAAGATTGCCGATGCCCTTACTATCTCTGAAGCAGTCGCCCGCGTCGCCGACGCAGTCCAACTTGATTATAGTCGTGTTCAAAAATGGGTAATGATCTCCAGGTCGGCGCGCGTTTGAGACGGTCTTCGAGTTTGCTAAGTGCTGCGATGCAGCGACGTTCATTTCGTCATTAACAATGACTTTCAAGTTCGTGGTCTTTTGCCCAGACGAAGACATTTTCGATCCCAGTTCTCTCCATATAAATTTCGCGTTCGCAAAGAATGCACAGGTCGCCTCCTCCGAGGCCGCCAACGGAGTGATCGACAAAGTTCGTGCCAGTCCTGGCGCCCTTGATGAGTAGGTCGAGAAGATTAGTTCCCCAGACGAACTCGTGCAATCGCCAAGGTGCCGATTCGTCGTGAACCATCTTTAGAACTTCGACAAAGGTGTTGGCTGCAGCTCGGCGCAGGCTGCCGTTGTTTATCTGCTTGATATGGTTCCCGGTTTCAATGATCGTCGTAACAGGAAGAATAAAAGCTTCCTTTGTTTCGATCTTTGCCTTTTGCTCTTTTAATACTTCCGACCTGTCTTGGTCGCGACCGGGGACGGGAATCAGGTTGCAAAGTATCGACGTGTCGACAAAGTTAACTCGGCGAGACATTAGTTCATTCCGAGAAGTCGAGCGAACTGATCATAATTAGAGTCAAATTCTTCCGGACGAACTAGGCGTCCGCCAGTAACTGCGTCCCCTAGTCTGCCGGTAGCCATCGCTTCAGCGTAGCCCTTCAGATCGGGCAATCGTTCAAGTTTGCTTAGTCCAGTGTCCTGGTCGCGGTAACATACGATAACGCTACGATTGAGGCTGCCGGTCATTTCATTTAGCAAAGCGGGGCTGTGTGTCGTGACCATGACGCGGTTGCCCTGCTCTTTGCTGGCTTCTCGCATTAACTCAAGAACTCTGTCGGCCTGAGAGGGGTGTAGGCCATTTTCGAGTTCCTCAACTACGAGCAGTACGCCTGACGTTGGGCCGCCTAGTGCAAGGCCTTTTTCGATATCTAGGCCTCGATTTGCGGTAAGTAAGGCAGTTGCGATTGCGACAAACCTGAGAAGCCCGTCGCTCATTTCTCGCGCTGGAGTTCGCTCAGACTTTCGTCCCAGGTATCCCTCGCGAAGTGCAATCATGACGTCCCCGAGTTGGGATCTGGCAATGTATATGTCGCGAACACTTTGGTCGGCGACTTGTTTCACTAGGTCGCCTATCTGTCGAAAAGTATCTCGATCGGTGCGTTCCAGTTTGTCGAGCGCTGCCGAGATATTTGCACCAGTCCTGCGCAGGTCGGTATCTCGCTCCGACACGTACTCTCGCATCAAGTGAGGGATTGGGTCGAGATGAAATATTCCCCTCAGCGCTGCGGTAACGGCTTGTGCGGCGTCTATGACGGCCTGAGTGGCATTATTTTCAGGGGCTACTCTGAGTGGAATTTGTGATGTTATCAGCCTGGAGTCTCGAAAAGGAACAATAGGATTGTTTCCGCGTTTTCCATTAAAGATCTCAACATGGATACCTGCGTCGCCTTCTGTGGGTCCTCTTGTTTGGAAGAGATGACGATCTTTTACGACGCCTGACTCAACGGCTGGGGCAGGTCCGCGCAAGACCTCGCTAATTACTCGCAATTCTGGTTTTACTTGAATGCCGATATCAAGGCGATATGAGTTGTTGCCACTTTGGACTGTGCATCCGAGCAGGAATCTATTGGCTCCATGTGGGGCGCAGCCTCGTGAACCGCCGCGGACGGGCCCCCCTTCGCGTCGACGGCCATCCAGAGCGTCCACCAGTTCTTCGCCGGTTGCCAGGCGGGAAAGAACCTCGACGCCGTCCAGGGCATTCGACTTGCCAGCACTGTTTCGACCTGTCAGGACTGTGATCGAATCGACTGGAAGAACAGCATTCCGAAACGACTTGAACTGGCCAAGTCGTATTTCGCGAAGGTAAGCGACGGTCACTCGGGTAAGACTAGACCGACAAGCCGACAATCACCACAGGAGCAGGAAGTAACGGTTGGCTGATCTGCTGCCGAACTTGGCTCTATGGGATCAAGGCGCCGCCGTCGGCGGCGCGCAGGTCACCACGCGTACGGCGGTCCCGCCCGAGTGTGACACGACGGCCTGCCGCTCCGCTCCGGCCGTCGGCCGCCGGGCGGGTCCGCCGACGTGGCGGTGAGGCACGCGCGCCGTCGACGGCGACTGACAACCCCGTGAGTCGCATACCGGCATAGACGCGATCAAGTCGCACGGTGTTACGCCCGATCGGCTCACCGATAGTGGCCGTTCCTCGCAGGCGATCGTTTAACACCGGTCCGCCGGCATCAAGGGCGCCTACGGCGTCGCTACGCGATGGACGCAAGCGCCCACCCTTGACGCCGACAGCCCGGCGCTAACCGCGGCGGGGGCGAGGAAGATGGGGGCGGACAGCCGCTACGTCCCGTGTCACCGAGCCCGAGCAGTCGGAGAGGCGCCAACTATGAAGCAGTCGAGCAGTCGACCCCCTCTGAACCAGATCGCGTTGTGGAGCCGCTTCGAGCTGGTTGACCGGCAGGCGCAGGCTCGAACCACGCGCGCCCACGCGTGCGCCAAGGGTGCGGGCATACTGAACGTGTCCGGCCGAGTCGGATTGTGGACCGTGCGGAACCCTGGCGGAACGAAACGGCCGGTCAGGTGCCCGCGAGGCGAGTTTTCGCAGGGTAAGGCCACCCTCCTTGCGAAGCTGGCACTCACGTGGCTAGAGTGCTAATCGCACGGCCCGAACACGCCCCGGCACCCGCGACGGCGGGGGTGGTAGGAGCCGTATCATCCTGCCGACGCTTTCGACGACCGTGGAGGTCAACCCGGTGAGCGTGAACATCAAGCCGCTCGAGGACAAGATCGTTGTCCAGACGAGTGAGGCCGAGGAGACGACCGCTTCCGGCCTCGTCATCCCCGACACCGCCAAGGAGAAGCCCCAGGAGGGCAAGGTTCTGGCCGTTGGCCCGGGCCGGATCGACGACAAGGGCAACCGCGTGCCGCTCGACGTGGCCGTGGGTGACGTCGTCATCTACTCCAAGTACGGCGGTACCGAGGTCAAGTACAACGGTGAGGACTACTTGATCCTCTCCGCCCGCGACGTGCTGGCCGTCATCAACTGACGAACCGGCCGCAGCGCAAAAACGCCCCGGGCCCCGCACAAGCCGGGGGACGGGGCGTTCTTGTGTCCTAAGACACCTGAAAGGTAAGCGGAAAACGCTATGCCCAAGCAGATCAGTTTCGACGAGGACGCTCGTCGCGCGCTGGAGCGCGGGGTGAACAAGCTCGCTGACGCGGTCAAGGTCACCCTCGGCCCGCGCGGTCGCCACGTCGTCCTCGACAAGAAGTTCGGCGGCCCGACCATCACCCTCGACGGCGTGACCGTCGCCCGTGAGATCGAGCTCGACGACCCGTTCGAGAACCTCGGCGCCCAGCTGGCCAAGAACGTGGCCACCAAGACCAACGACGTCGCCGGCGACGGCACCACCACCGCTACGGTGCTGGCCCAGTCGCTGGTCCGCGTGGGCCTGCGCAACGTGGCCGCCGGCGCCAACCCGACCGCGGTCGGCCGCGGCATCGAGGCGGCGGCCGACAAGGTCGTCGAGATCCTCAAGGCCAAGGCCACCCCGGTCAAGGGCCGCGAGAACATCGCGCAGGTCGGCACCGTGACCTCCCGCGACGCCGCGATCGGCCAGCTGCTCGGCGAGGCCGTCGAGCGCGTGGGCGAGGACGGCGTCATCACCATCGAGGAGTCGTCGACCCTGGCGACCGAGCTGGTGATCACCGAGGGCGTGCAGTTCGACAAGGGCTTCCTGTCGGCGCACTTCGCCACCAACCCCGAGGACCAGAAGGCCGTCCTCGAGGACGCCTACATCCTGCTGAGCCGCGAGAAGATCTCGTCGCTGGCCGACCTGCTCCCGGTGCTGGAGAAGGTCGTCGAGGCGAAGAAGCCGCTGCTGATCATCGCCGAGGACGTCGACGGCGAAGCGCTGTCCACCCTCGTGGTGAACTCGCTGCGCAAGACGATCACCGCCGTCGCGGTCAAGGCGCCGTTCTTCGGCGACCGCCGCAAGGCGTTCCTGGACGACCTCGCCGTCGTCACCGGTGGTGAGGTCATCTCGGCCGAGATCGGCAGCAAGCTGTCCGAGACCGACCTCGGTTCGCTGGGCCGCGCCCGCCGGATCGTCGTCAGCAAGGACGACACCACGATCGTCGACGGCGGCGGCACCAAGGACGCCCTCGCCGGCCGGACCGCGCAGATCCGCAAGGAGATCGAGACCACCGACTCCGACTGGGACCGCGAGAAGCTGCAGGAGCGGCTCGCGAAGCTCGGCGGCGGCGTGGCCGTGATCAAGGTCGGCGCGGCCACCGAGACCGAGCTCAACGAGCGCAAGCACCGCATCGAGGACGCTGTCGCGTCGACGAAGGCGGCCGTCGAGGAGGGCATCCTCCCCGGTGGTGGCTCGGCGCTGGTCCACGCCGTCAAGGAGCTCGAGGGCGACCTCGGCCTGACCGGCGACGAGGCCACCGGCGTGCACATCGTGCGCGACGCGCTGACCGCCCCGCTGTTCTGGATCGCGACGAACGCGGGCCACGAGGGCGCGGTCATCGTGAACAAGGTCAAGGAGCAGTCCTGGGGCCACGGCTTCAACGCCGCCACCGGCGAGCTCACCGACCTGATCGCGGCCGGCATCGTCGACCCGGTCAAGGTGACCCGCTCCGCGGTCGCGAACGCGGCGTCCATCGCCCGGCTCGTGCTCACCACGGAGAGCGCCGTGGTCGAGAAGCCGGCTGAGGAAGAGGGCGACGCGGGTCACGGCCACGGCCACTCGCACTAGTCGCTTCTGTTTCACCGCAACGAAAAACGGGGCGGCACTCCCTTCCGAGGGGGTGCCGCCCCGCTTTTGTGTTCGGCGGGTCAGGCCGTGAAGCCGCCGTCGACGGTGAGCGACGTGCCGGTCAGGTAGCGGCTGTCGGGCCCGGCCAGGTACGCGACGGCCGCCGCGATGTCCGCGGTTTCGGCGTAGTGGCCGAGCGCGATGTGAGCCAGCTGGCTCGCGGCGTGCGAGCCGTCGGCGGGGTTCATCTCGGTGTCCGTGGAGCCGGGGTGGACGACGTTGGCCGTGATGCCGCGTTCGCCGAGGTCGCGCGCGAGGCCCTTGGTCATGCCGATCAACGCCGATTTGCTGGCCGAGTACAAGCTCATCCCCGGCCACGGCACGCGTTCGGCCAGGTCGCTGCCGATCGACACCACCCGCCCGCCGCGGCCCATGTGCCGCACCGCCGCCTGCGTCGCGACCAGCACGGCGCGGACGTGCACCGCCAGGGTGTGGTCGATGGTCTCGACCTTCAGCTCGTCGATGGTCGCGGCGGGGAACACCCCGGCGTTGTTGACCAGCACGTCGAGCCGGCCCAGCTCCTCGGCGGCGCGGTCGACGGCGGTGGCCACCGCGGCGGCGTCCGCGGCGTCGGCCCGCAGAGCCAGCCCGCGCCGGCCGTGCCCCTCGATCACCGCCACCACCTGCGCCGCTCGCTCCTGTGCGCGCTCGTACGTGATCGCGACGTCGGCGCCGTCCGCGGCCAGCCGCGTCGCGATCGCCGCGCCGATACCCCGGCTGCCGCCCGTGACCAGCGCGACCTTTCCGTCCAGCGTGCCCATGACCCCAGTTCCTTTCTGTAGTGATAGGTACATAAAAGGGGTCGTACGATAGGCCCGTCAAGGATTTTGTATCGCTCGCTAAAGAAGGTGGTCCATGTCACCGCGCGGCCGGCCCCGTGCGTTCGACCGCGAACGCGCGCTCGAACAGGCCATGTTCGTGTTCTGGGAGCGTGGCTACGAAGGGGCGTCGCTCGCCGACCTGACGGCCGCCATGGGCGTCAACCCTCCCAGCCTGTACGCCGCCTTCGGGGACAAGGAGAAGCTGTTCCGCGAGGCCGTCGCGCGCTACGGCGAGACCCACGGCCGCTACACGCGGCGCGCGCTGGACGAAGGGCTGACGGCGCGCGCCGCGATCGAGGCGATGCTTCGCGACAACGCCCGTGCGTACGTCGACCCGGAGAACCCCACAGGCTGCATGGTTGTGCTCGCCGCGACCAACTACGCGCCGTCACACCAAGGCGTCCACGATCACCTGGCCGAGGCACGCGAGCACACCCGCGAGCTGATCCGCGCCCGCCTGCGCCGTGGCGTGGAAGAGGGCGACCTGTCACCGGATGCCGACGTCGAGGCCCTCGCGGCGCTGTACGCGACCGTCCTCTACGGGCTTTCGCTGCAGGCCCGTGACGGCCTCGGCCTCGACGTCCTCACCGCGGTCATCGACGGCGCGCTCGCGGCCTGGCCCGGACATGCGGAAGGGGCGGCGCCCGGTGTGGACGCCGCCCCTCCCGGGTCCGGGTGAGCTCAGCCGTTGGACATGCTCAGCGCTCGTTTGTCCTGCTTGATCAGGTTTTCCCGCTCCGACTCGGACAGGCCGCCCCAGATGCCGTAGGGCTCGTGCACTGCCAGCGCGTGCCGGCGGCACATCTCCAGTACCGGGCAGGCCAGGCAGACTGCCTTCGCCCTGGCCTCGCGCCGTGCCCTCGCCGGCCCCCGCTCGCCGTCCGGGTGAAAGAAGGACGCGCTGTCCATCCCCCGGCACGACCCCTCCAGCTGCCAGTCCCACATGTCCGCATTGGGGCCGGGGAGCCTGCGCGTGTCTGCCATCCTGACCGCCTCCGTCATCCGGTCGATGCCATTAGCTGCTCTGCTGTGGTGCCGATACTCCATTCGGTGCAACGGCGGTAACGTTAGAAGCGCGCCAATAGTTGTTCAAGAGATCCGGGCCGATTCAGCCGTTAGGCATCCCCCGGATGTGTGAGCAGGGCTTTTGGCTCCGGTTGCCGGGACCGGCACAGGCCTGGATATTGGGCCGAGTGGGATCCGGGTCGAGCGAAGGAGAGCCCACCCTGCCGGTGGCCTCGGTCGCTCGCCGGCTCGGGGTCGCCCCGTCCACCCTTCGTACCTGGGACCGCCGTTACGGATTGGGCCCCAGCAGGCACACCGACGGCCGTCATCGCAGGTACGGCAGCTCTGACATCGGGCGCCTCGAACTCATGCAGCGCGCGTTGCTCCGCGGCGCGTCGACGGCGGAAGCCGCGCGCTACGCCCTTGAGCACATGCCCCGTGCTGTCGTCGACGAGCTGACTCCGCCTGCTCCGGCTCCCGAAGAGGACGAGCCCGCCGTACCCACCCCGGACGACGGCGACCACGAGGTCCCGTCCCGTCTCGCCCGCCGGCTGAGCACGGCCGCGCTGGCCATGGACGTCGGCGCCGTGCAGCGCATGCTCGCCGACGCGATCGGCGAGCTGGGAGTGCTCGCCGCGTGGTCCGGCGTGATCGACCCGGTGCTGACGGCGCTGGGGGCGCGCTGGCGCGGGGTCAGCGCGGGCGCGGAGGTCGAGTACCTGCTGGCCGAGTGCGTGTACGCGTCGCTCGTCCGCGCGACTCCCGTGCTCGACCAGCCGCGCAACCAGCGCCCGGTGATGCTCGGCTGCGTGCCGGAGGAACGGGACAGCACTCCGGCGTACGCGCTGGCGGCCGCGTTGGCAGGCCGCCGGATCGGCACGCAGCTGTTCGGGGTGCCGCTGCCCGCGGAGGTGCTGGCGGTGGCCGTTCGGCGGAGCGCGCCCGCCGCCGTTGTGCTGTGGGCGCACCGCCGAGCGGTGGCGGACCCGCGTCTGTTCGCGCGCGTCTCCCGCGGCCGCCAGCGCAGCCGCCTGTTCGCCTGCGGCCCCGGCTGGGACCCGGCCGCCTTGCCGGACAAGGTGGAACTGCTGGTGGACCTGCCCACGGCCGCGGACCGCGTCGAACACGTCCTGGTGGGGGCGACGGGTTAGGCCGGTTGCCGGAGCTGTTCGGTGGCGCTCCCGCGAAGTTGAAGCTGGTGGTCTCCGGTGTTCTCAACGGGCGGATTTTGTCGGTGGGAAGCGCTAGAAAGAACGGGTGGAGGAAGAGACCCTGCGGGCCCTCGCGTTCGGTGGCCACCCGCAGCCACCGGAGCCGGTCACGGCGCCGCGCTCCGCCGCGCCGTGGGACCGCCTGCTGGCCGCGATCGTGCTTGGCGCGCAAGGCCGTTATGCCGCTGCCTCCACGGCTTTGTCCGATCTTCGCCAGAGCCGGGACCCGCTGCTGGCCTCCCTGGCCGCCACCACGCTCGCCTCGCACCGCCGCCAACTCGGCGGCCACACCGCGGCGCGATCCCTGGACGGTGAGGCCTTGGCGCTCGTACTGGGCGGCCCGGCACCGTGGCTTGACTTGAGCCCCCTGAGCCCCCTGAGCCCCCGGGATGGCCGTCCCTCCGATCACCGCTCCGCCAACCGCGCTGCCGCCAACCGCGCTGCCGCCAACCCTGGCGCCGCTGCAACCCCCGCTGTCGCGGACCGCGACGCTGCCGCTGCCCCGCCCGCCCCGGCCTTCGCCCCCTCCGACCCCGACGGTCTCGACTACCCCGGCGCCAGGGCCGATGCCCTGCTCGGCCTGGCGGCCGACAACCTCGCCCTGGGCCGGATCGCGGCGGCGCGGCGGTTGGCGGCGCGGGCGGTGGCCGAGGACGGGCGCTGGCGGGCGACCGTGCGGGCCGGGTGGGTCGGGGCCGAGATCGAGCTGGCGGCGGGACGGCCTGCCGAAGCGGTGGCGCCGGCGCGGCGGGCCGCGGAGGCCGCGCGGGAACGCGGCGCGCGCCGTCATGTCGTGAAATCCGACATCGTGCTCGGGGTAACCCTGTCGGCGGCCGGTGACGCCGGTGATCGGGAGGCGGCGCTGGCCCTTGTCGAAAGCGCCCTCGCCGAGGCCGAGAAATGCGAACTCTATTCACTTATATGGGTGGCAACGCGTGTCGCGGCCGATCTCGGGGCCCAACACGCCGAGAAGTATCGATTCAGAAGCCGGGAGGTGTTGCACGCAGTGTTACGACGAGTCGATCCTTGCGTGATGCGTATCGCACAGGATTCACCGTGGGTTCCCACCGGGGCCGGTTGAGCCTCCCGGAAAGGCCGTTCCGGCATCCGGGCTAAGAAACTTCAAAAAAAGCCACCGGATCGTGTCAAGGTTCGGGCTAAAGCGTCCGATAGGGGAAGTGGAATGTCACCCGGCTGCAGGAAGGAAACCCCGTGACGACGGTCTTGATCTGCGACGACCGACGCAGTGTCCGCGAAGGGCTCACCCGTGTGATGTCCGCGGTCCCAGGGGTCAGTCGCATCGACTGCGTAGCGCACGGTGACGAGCTGCTGGCCCGGTACACCCGTCAGCCGGTCGACGTCGTGCTGGTCGGGACGCAACGCGCGGTCCCGACGGGCGTCGAAGCCACGCGCCGGCTCGTCTCCGCGAACCCCCAGGCGAACGTCATCGTTTTCGGCGCCCCGGACGACGCGGGCAGCATCGCCGCGGCGATTGCCGGCGGTGCCCGCGGTTACCTGCGCTGGGACGCCTCGCGGCCCGAGCTGGTCGCCGCACTGGCCCACACCCTCGCCAGCACCTCGGTGCCGGCACCGCGCCAGCCGTCGGACCCCGGCGTGCAGCTCACCGAACGCGAGCTGCAGGTCCTGCGCGGCATGAGCCAGGGCAAGAGCAACGGCCAGATCGGCCGCGAGCTCTACCTGTCCGAGGACACGGTGAAGACCCACGCGCGGCGGCTGTTCCGCAAGCTCGGGGTCCGCGACCGTGCCCAGGCGGTGGCCCACGGCTTCCGCCGCGGTCTCGTCTCCTGAGGCTCCGGGCCCTCCGGGGCCCTCGAGGTAAAGCGCTCTCCAGCGGCTTCGTTCCTGACGTGGTTGCACGGTGACGACGGGCCAGGGCTCGCGCCCTGGCCCGTACCTGTGTTCCGTGTCACGGACAAAGCTGTTGTCCCCACCGCTCGGGCAGGCTTCCGGACTGGTCGCCACCCCGCCCGGGCAGCTCCCGTACCTCACTGGCCAGCCGTTCGGCCGGATTCGGCGAACGCGGACAAGGGCCAGTAAAAGCCGTGTTTTCACGGCCGCCGCGAGCGCGGCGCGCCGGGGACCACCTCTGGCGGTTGTCCGAGGGGTCGCCGACGGTACGGTAACTGTCACCGGCGGGCGGGGCAGGATGACCACGCGCCGGATTCTTTGCACGCCTACACGTAACACTGGGACTGTTGTCTGCGATGGCCAATGTGGGGGATGGACTGGATGAGCCAGTCGCCGCTGCTGTTGAGGGAGACCCTCAAGCGGTCGAGCGGTTGCTGGCGGCCATCCGTCCTCTGGTAGTGCGGTATTGCCGCGCCCGGGTTGGCAGGCAGGAGCGTTCTTTCGCTTCTGCCGACGATGTTGCGCAGGAGGTGTGTCTCGCGGTGCTCACGGCATTGCCTTCGTACCGTGACCAGGGACGCCCTTTCCTTGCGTTCGTCTACGGTATTGCTCAGCACAAGGTGGCCGACGCGCACCGCGCGGCGGCTCGCAACCGGGCTGAGCCGGTCGCCGAAGTCCCCGACGAGATCGAGGGCGGGGTCGGACCCGAGCAGCGCGCGTTGCAGGGTGAGCTGAACGAGCGGATGTCGCAGTTGTTGCAGGTACTGCCGGACAAGCAACGGGAGATCGTCGTGTTGCGGGTCGTGGTGGGGCTGTCGGCCGAGGAGACCGCGGAGGCCGTCGGGTCGACGCCGGGCGCCGTCCGCGTCGCCCAGCACCGCGCCTTGGCCCGCCTGCGCAAGGTGCTCGCCGCCGAGGAGGTGATCTGAGTGACCGATCGAGACGACGACCGCGACCTGTCGCCATCCGCGTGGCCGAGCGGCATGACGGCGTTCGACGCCCAGGCCGACGAGGACCTGTCGGCCATCCAGGCCGACGACGCGCTGCTGGACGCACTCGGGGGCACGGACCCGGCCATCGCCGACGGCCTCGGCGACCAGGAGCTGAACGCGCTGCTGCTGGCCTGGCGGCGCGACATCGACAGTGAGCCGCTCGCCGAGCTGGTCGACGTCGACACCGCGGTCACCACCGTCCGGACGGCATCGCTGGCGCGCAAGCACTCCCTGCGCGGCCGCCGCCGTCGTTTCCTCGTGCCGGTCGCCGCCGCGTGCGCCGCCGCCGCGATCGCCTTCACCGGCACCGGCCTGGCCGCGCGTGACGCGCAGCCGGGCGACACCCTCTGGGGCCTCACAAAGGTCCTCTACGCCGACCACGCCCACTCGGTCGAAGCCGCCGCCACGGTGAAGCTCGACCTCGAGAAGGCGAACCTCGCGCTGGCCGACAACCGCCTCTCCGACGCCCGCAAGGCGCTCGACGACGCGCAGGCCGCCCTCAGCCAGGTCACCGACGACGACAACCGCAACCAGCTGATGGAGCAACACCGTCAGCTGGCGGCGCAGCTCGACGATCCGTCCGCGCCCAACCCGGGCGGGAACCCGGCGACTCCGCCCACGAAGCCGCAGGCGAACGACCCGGTCACCACCGGGTCGCAGCAGGCCAGTGGCCAGCCGACGTCGCTGCCCGGCACGGGTGGCGGCACCGCCACCCCGCCGCCCGCCACCAGCGTCACGCAGCCGCCGCCCACGTCGGGCGACACGACCACGACCCCGCCGACCCCGCCGACCGGGGTCACGGGCAGCAACCCCGGCTCGGGCAGCAGCGGCAGCCCGCGCAACGAGACCAGCGGCGGCGACGCCCAGAACGGGTCCCCGCAAACCCCGTAGCCCGGAAGCTTTTCGACTGGATGCTCTTCGAGAGAGGGCCTCGGCGGATCACCTCCGCTGAGGCCTTTTTCGTAAACCACGGCAGGAAACGGGCATGAAAAAGGCCTCGGTGAGCAACGTCACCGAGGCCTTCGTCAAGCCGGTACCGGCTCAGTAGGCGCTTTCGTTGGCCGTGACCCCGTCGGCGAAGCCGCGGCAGTAGTCCCAGCTCACGTAGTCGCCCGGGTTGGGGTCGAAGGCCGGCTCGTGCGGGCGCATGCGGCCGTCGGCCAGCAGCTGCTCCAGGCTGGCACGCAGGAGGTGCCAGTCGTGGTAGTGGGGTTCGTCGCATTCGCCGCAGTCCACGACGATGCCCCGCACGCCGCGCGGCTCCAGGAGGGCCTGGTAGACGGCGAGATCGGAGAGGTCGGCCAGCAGCTCGGTGCGTTCGTCCGCGCTGATCGGCTCGTCCAGGTGGTCTTCGGGGTCGAGGAAGGCCCGGGCCGGATCGTCCGGGTCATCCGCGAACGGGTCTGGGGGCAACACATCGTGCGGCACGGCCTGCACGGTACCTGCTCACGCGGTGCCATCCCCACCCGCCCAGGTCGGGGGTCCGGCCCGGATATCATGAGGGGAAGGCCCAGCCCCGTCGGTCGCTAGCCACCAGCGACTCCGCACACCCCTGCCAGGAAGGCCCTTCGCCCGCCATGACCAGCGAAAGCATCACCGCCCCCGTGCCGAGCAAGTTCGCGATGCTCGGCCTGACCTTCGACGACGTGCTGCTGCTGCCGGCCGAATCCGACGTGGTGCCCAGCGGGGTCGACACCAGCACCCGGCTCACCCGCAACATCACGCTGAACATCCCGCTGGTCTCCGCCGCCATGGACACCGTCACCGAGGGCCGGATGGCGATCGCGATGGCGCGCCAGGGCGGCATCGGCGTGCTGCAGCGCAACCTGCCGATCGACGAGCAGGCCGCGGCCGTCGAGGTCGTGAAGCGCTCGGAGGCCGGCATGGTCACCGACCCGGTCACCTGCTCGCCCGACGACACGCTGGCCGAGGTCGACGCCCTGTGCGCCCGGTTCCGCATCTCCGGCGTGCCGGTCACCGACGCCTCCGGCTCGCTCGTGGGCATCATCACCAACCGCGACATGCGGTTCGAGGTGGACTACACCCGCCTGGTCAGCGAGGTCATGACAAAGGCGCCGCTGGTCACCGCCCAGGTCGGGGTCACCGCGGAGGCGGCGCTGGGGCTGCTGCGCCGGCACAAGATCGAGAAGCTGCCGATCGTCGACGGCGCGGGCAAGCTCCGCGGCCTGATCACGGTCAAGGACTTCGTGAAGACCGAGCAGTACCCGAACGCCACCAAGGACACCGACGGCCGGCTGATCGTCGGCGCCGCCGTCGGCGTCGGCTCCGACGGGCACAAGCGCGCGATGACGCTGGCCGAGGCCGGCGTCGACGTGCTCATGGTGGACACCGCCCACGGCCACTCCCGCGCCGTGGTGGAGACCGTGAAGCTGCTGAAGAAGGAGCTGGGCGACACCGTCGACATCGTCGGCGGCAACGTCGCCACCCGCGCGGGCGCGCAGGCGCTGGTGGACGCGGGCGTGGACGGCGTGAAGGTCGGCGTCGGCCCGGGATCGATCTGCACCACGCGCATCGTCGCCGGCGTCGGCGTCCCGCAGATCTCCGCGATCTACGAGGCCGACCAGGCCTGCCGCCCGGCCGGCGTCCCGGTGATCGGCGACGGCGGCATCCAGTACTCGGGCGACATCGCGAAGGCCATCGCGTCCGGCGCGTCCACCGTGATGCTGGGCAGCCTGCTGGCCGGCACCGCCGAGTCGCCCGGTGACCTGATCCTGGTCAACGGCAAGCAGTTCAAGGTCTACCGCGGCATGGGCTCGCTGGGCGCCATGCAGTCGCGCGGCCAGGCGAAGTCGTACTCGAAGGACCGCTACGCGCAGGACGACGTGCTCAACGAGGACAAGCTGGTCCCCGAGGGCATCGAAGGCCGCATCCCGTTCCGCGGCCCGCTGTCGAACGTCGTGCACCAGCTCGTCGGCGGCCTCCGCGCCGGCATGGGCTACGCGGGCGCCGAGACGATCGCGCAGCTGCAGGAAGCGCAGCTGGTGCGGATCACGGCGGCCGGGCTCAAGGAGAGCCACCCGCACGACGTCACGATGACCGTCGAGGCGCCGAACTACACCACCCACTGATCCGGACTCGTGAGTGTTTAGGACGGTTAGAACCGTCCTAAACACTCACAAGCCGCTTTGCTCACCCCGTGCGCGGGTCACCCACGCGGCCTAGCGACAATGGAGGCCGTTGTCGTCGGTGCGGAGAAGGGACTTCACGTGCGGGATCTGGTCGAGATCGGTATGGGTCGTACCGCGCGGCGGGCGTATGACCTCGATGACGTGGAGATCGTCCCGTCGCGGCGGACGCGGTCGTCCTCCGCGGTGTCCACGGCCTGGCAGATCGACGCCTACCGGTTCGACCTGCCGCTGGTGACGCACCCGACCGACGCCATCGTGTCGCCGGGCACGGCCGTCGCGATCGGCGAGCTGGGCGGGCTGGGCGTGCTGAACGCCGAGGGCCTCTGGGCCCGGCACCCGAACGTCGAGGACGCCATCTTCCGGCTGGTCCGCGCGGCCGAGGACGGCGAGGACCCCACGGCCGTCGTCCGCGAGCTGCAGGACCTGCACTCGGCGCCGGTCCGGCTCGACCTGCTCAGCGAGGCCATCAAGACCGTCCGCGAGTCGGGGGTGACGGTGGCCGCGCGGGTCAGCCCGCAGCACGCCGCCGAGCTGACGCCCGACCTGCTCGCGGCGGGCGTCGAGATCCTGGTCGTGCAGGGCACGATCATCTCCGCCGAGCACGTGGAGCGCGAGGCCGAGCCGCTGAACCTCAAGGAGTTCATCGGACGGCTGGACGTGCCCGTGATCGCCGGCGGCGTGAGCGACTACCGCACGGCCATGCACCTCATGCGCACCGGCGCGGCGGGCGTGATCGTCGGCCACGGCTACACCCCGGGCGTCACCAGCACCGACCGCGTGCTCGGCATCGGCGTCCCGATGGCCACCGCGGTGGTCGACGCGGCCGCCGCCCGCCGTGACTACCTGGACGAGACGGGCGGCCGGTACGTCCACGTGCTCGCCGACGGCGGCATGACGACGTCGGGCGACATCGCGAAGGCCATCGCCTGCGGCGCGGACGCGGTGATGCTCGGCGCCCCGCTCGCGACCGCCAGCGACGCCCCGGGCCAGGGCCTGTACTGGACGGCCGCCGCGGCCCACCCGTCGCTGCCGCGCTCCCGCGTGGTCGCCGGCCCGGACTCGGACTACGCGGTCGACCTGAAGACCCTGCTCTTCGGCCCGTCCTCGGACGCCGAGGGCGTGGTCAACCTGTTCGGCGCCCTCCGCCGCGCGATGGCGAAGGCCGGGTACTCGGACCTGAAGGAGTTCCAGCGGGTCGGGCTGACCGTGCGCCGCTGACGCGAACGAATGCCCTGAAGGCCACCATGAGGGCATAAAGGTCCCTCATGGTGGCCTTCAGGGACATTGCCGGGGCGGGGGTAACCGGCGGGTAACTTACGTCTGGCCAGAAGGACATCCCGGGGTTACTCTCGATCCTGTGACTGCCAGTAACACCACCACATCGCCGGGCAGCCCCGACTACGACGTTGTTGTCGTGGGGTCGGGGTTCGGAGGCAGCGTCGCGGCGCTGCGGCTGACCGAGAAGGGCTATCGCGTCGCGGTGGTCGAGGCCGGGCGGCGGTTCGCGGACGACGAGTTCGCGAAGACCTCCTGGGACCTCAAGCGCTACCTCTGGGCGCCGCAGCTCGGCTGTTACGGCATCCAGCGCGTGCACATGCTCTCGGACGTGATGGTGCTGGCGGGCGCGGGCGTCGGCGGCGGTTCGCTGGTCTACGCGAACACGCTTTACCGCCCGCTCAAGCCGTTCTACGCCGACCGGCAGTGGTCGCACATCACCGACTGGGAGTCGGAGCTGGCGCCGCACTACGACCAGGCGAGCCGGATGCTCGGGGTGGTCACGAACCCCACCGTCACGCCGTCGGACGTCGTGATGCGCGAGGTCGCCGACGACATGGGCGTGGGCGATTCCTTCCACGCGACGCCGGTGGGCGTGTACTTCGGCAAGCCCGGTGAGAGCGTGAAGGACCCGTTCTTCGGCGGCGCCGGCCCCGACCGCGTCGGCTGCACCGAATGCGGCGCCTGCATGACCGGCTGCCGCGTCGGCGCGAAGAACACGCTGGTCAAGAACTACCTGTACCTCGCGGAGCAGGACGGCGCGAAGGTCATCCCGCTCACCACGGTCACCTCGGTCCGCCCCGTCGGCGACGGCTACCGCGTCACGCTGCAGAAGACCGGCACTCGCTCGAAGCGCTTCCGCACCACGGTCACCGCCGGCCAGGTGGTGTTCGCGGCGGGCACCTGGGGCACGCAGAACCTGTTGCACCGCATGAAGGACACGGGCACGCTGCCGAAGCTGTCGCGCCGCCTCGGCGAGCTGACGCGCACGAACTCCGAGGCCATCATCGGCGCCGGGCGCACCAAGGTCGACGACAGCCGGAACTTCAGCCGCGGCGTCGCCATCACCTCGTCCATTCACCCGGACGAGAACACCCACATCGAGCCCGTGCGCTACGGCAAGGGCAGCAACGCGATGAGCCTGCTGCAGACCATTTCCACCGACGGCTCCTCGCCGGTGCCGCGCTGGCGCCAGGCCGTCACCTTCATGGCCAAGCACCCGATCCAGTCGGCCCAGCTGCTCAACGGCTACCGCTGGAGCGAGCGGACCGTGATCCTGCTGGTGATGCAGAGCCTGGACAACTCCATCACCACCTACACCAAGCGAGGCCTGTTCGGCCGGCGCAAGTACGCGTCGAAACAGGGCCACGGCGAGCCGAACCCGAGTTTCATCCCGGCCGGGCACGAGGCGAACGAGCGCACGGCCGAGCACATCGGCGGCATCGCGGGCGGCACCTGGGGCGAGATCTTCGACATCCCGCTCACGGCCCACTTCATCGGCGGCGTGCCGATCGGCGACAGCGCCGAGGCCGGCGTGATCGACCCGTACCACCGCGTCTTCGGCTACCCCGGACTGTCCGTTGTGGACGGATCGGCGATCACGGCGAACCTCGGCGTGAACCCGTCGCTGACCATCGCGGCGCAGGCCGAGCGGGCGTTCTCCTTCTGGCCCAACAAGGGCGAGGCGGACCGGCGCCCGGCGCAGGAGGCGGCGTACACGCGGCTGGACCCGGTGGTCCCGAAGAACCCGGCGGTCCCTTCCGGCGCACCTGCCGCGCTGCGCCGATAAGCCCTACGATCGCCGGGTGAATCAGACGGCGGCGGTGGCCCGGGTCCGGGACCTGCAGGACGAGTGGGCACTGGTCATCGGCGCGCTGGACGAGGCGGCGGTGCGGGCGCCGAGCGCGTTGCCCGGCTGGTCGCGAGCCCACCTGCTGACGCACCTCGCGCGCAACGCCGACGGCATCGTCAACCTGCTGACCTGGGCCGACACCGGCGTCGAGCACCCGATGTACGGCCCGGGCACGGCTCGCGACGACGACATCGAGGCCGGCGCGGACCGCGGCGCCGCGGAGATACTGGCCGACGTCGTCGCGTCGGGGGAGCGGCTGGTGGACGTCGCGTCGGCGCTGCCGGACCGCGCCTGGACGGCCCCGGTCCGCGCCCGTCTCGGCCAGCGGATCACCGGCGCGAACGCGCTGACACTGCGCCTGGCAGAGACCACTGTCCACCTCGTCGACCTGGACCGCGGCCACGACTTCGCCCGGGCCACGGCGTTGCTGGGCCCGTTCGTGGGCGACGTCATCGAGAACATGATCGGCATGTACACCGGCGATCTCCCGTCCCGCCTCCTGGTCACGACCGACGGCACCCGCAGCTGGACGATGGGCGACGGCTCCGGCGGCACGGTCACCGGCAGCCCCGGCGACCTGCTGGCCTGGGTCTCGGGCCGGGCCGACGGCTCCGCGCTGAGCGGGCCGGTGCCGGACCTGGGTTCGCTGATCTGAGACGTCCGTTTCAGCCCGCCTGCCGGGGCGCGGCCAGCTCGTCGTCGTCGCCGACGATGCCGAGCTGCTGCAGCACGGCGAAGCGGTCGGTCATGACGTCGACCTCGGTGATCAGGCCGCCGGACAGGCGCAGCTTCAGGAAACCGCGCCAGGTCGCGCTGCGGCCGGTCGCGGAGCCGCGGCGGTAGTAGCCCGTGCTGGTGGCCGAAAGCGTGACCGTGGCGGCGACCAGGTCGGCCTCGGCGATCATCGAGTCCACCGTCACGCGGAGGTCGGGGAAGGCTGTCAGCAGCTGCTCCCAGCCGGCGCGGAACGCGGCCAGCCCGCCGGTCGGCGCGTCGACCACCACCGGGCCGGTCTCCGTGACGTGCTCGGCCACCACTGACGCCAGGCGCCGGCTCTCATCGACGAGCACGGCATCGCCGCGTTGTCCATGCGCAAGCTCGGCGCCGAATTGGACGTCGAGGCGATGACGCTCTACCACTACGTGCCGAACAAGGACGCCCTGCTCGAAGCCCTCGTCGACCGGCTCATCTCGGCGCTCGCCGGCATCCGGCCCGAGCCGGGGGAGCGCTGGGACGGCTGGCTCGGCCGCGTCGCGCGCGCCTACCGCGAGCAGTTGCTCGCCCACCCGGGCGTGCTGCCGCTCGCCGCGACCCGGCCGGTGACCAGCGTCGAGTCGCTGGAGCTGGCCGAGACGGCGTTGGGCGTGCTCGGGCTGCCGCCGGCCCGCGGGCTCGACGTGGTCAGCACGGTGATGACCTTCGTGCTCGGCCACACCCTCGCCGAGGCCGGTCGCGCACCCGGCGTCGAGTCTGATGTGGACAGTCTGGCGAACCTGGACGCCGGTCGGTTTCCCCTGCTCGCACGAGCCTTGAGCGACGGCGCGCGGCACGCGGAGCGGTTCGAGTTCGCCCTCGCCGCACTGCTGGCCGGACTCGTCGAGAGCACCCGGACCGGCACTGAGCGCAACCGGCGCCGTCCGCGTAACGTCTCTACAACATGACTGCAGTCGGGAGAAGGACGTTCCTGCGTGCCGCCGGTCTGACGGCGGTCGGCGCGGTGGCCGCGGCGTGCTCGCCGGGCAACGGCAGCCCGCCGGCCGGTTCGAGCAGCAGCGCCATGCCGTCGTCACCGCCGCCGACCAGCACCAGACCGTCCGGGCCGCCGGACTGGAACGCGCTGCGGGGCAAGCTCAGCGGTGACCTCCTGCTCTCCGGCGACGGCAAGTTCGCCAGCGCCAAGCGCGGCTTCAACCCCCTGTTCGACGGTCACAACCCGGCCGCCGTCGCGAAGATCGGCAAGCCCGAGGACGTGCAGGCGTGTCTCGGCGCGGCCGCGGGACGGCTCCCGATCGCCGCGCGCAGCGGCGGCCACAGCTACGCGGGCTACTCGGTGCCGGACGCCGGGCTGGTCCTCGACGTCAGCGCGCTGTCTCAAGTGGACGTTCAGGGCGAGCAGGTCACGATCGGCGCGGGCGCCCGGCTCACGGACGTCTACGCAGCGCTGGCCAAGGCCGGACGGTGCCTGCCCGCGGGCTCCTGCCCGACGGTCGGCATCGCCGGGCTCACCCTCGGCGGCGGCATCGGCGTGCTGACCCGCAAGTACGGCCTGACCTGCGACCACCTCACCTCCGCGCAGGTGGTGACCGCGGACGGCAAACTGCGCACGGCCGACGCCGGCACCGAGCCGGACCTGTTCTGGGCCCTGCGCGGCGGCGGTGGCGGCAACTTCGGCGTGGTCACCTCGTTCACGTTCAGCACCGAACCGGCGCCGGACATCACCGTCTTCTCGCTGCACTTCCCGGGCGGCGCGGCGGCCGACGCGCTGGACGCGTGGCAGCGGTGGCTGCCGACCACACCGCCCGAGCTGTGGTCGAACATCGTCGTTTCCGGCGGCTCGCCGGTGCAGTGCCGGATCGGCGGCGCGTTCGTCGGCGGCTCGGCCGCGCTCACGGCGCTGCTGGGCAAGCTGGACGCCACCCCGTCGAGCCGCACCATCAAGGGCCTGACCTACTCGGGCGCGATGGACTACTTCTCCGGCAGCTCCAGCCGGCAGACGTTCGTGGCTTCGTCGCGGATCATCACCGACCCGGTGGCCGGCGCGAAGGTGAGCGACCTCGCGTCCGGCCACAAGGGCATGGACCTGCTGATCGACGGCCTCGGCGGCGCGGTCGCGAACCTCGCGCCGACGGACACCGCGTTCTGGCACCGCAAGGCGCTGGCCAGCGTGCAGGTCTACGCGCCGGCGACGGCAGGGAACCGCTCGTCCGTCGCGAAGCCGGTGTCCACTGTGGTCGGTGGACTCGCCGACGCGGGCGCGAGCGGCGCCTACGTCAACTACATCGACCCGGACCTGCCGGACTGGAAGACCGCGTACTACGGCGACAACGCCGCCCGGCTCGAGAAGGTCGCGAAGACCTACGACCCGGACGGCGTGTTCAAGTTCGCCCAGTCCTTGTGAGTGTTTATGACGGTTAGAACCGTCCTAAACACTCACAAGGGGTTCAGAGGTCGACCCCGGTGAAGACCGTCACGCGTTCCTCGGTGAAGTCGTTCATCGCCGACAGCACGCCCTCGCGGCCGACGCCGGAGCCCTTCACGCCGCCGTAGGGCATCTGGTCGGCCCGGTAGGACGGCACGTCGCCGATGATCACGCCGCCGACCTCCAGCTCGGCCGACGCGTGGAAGGCGAGCTGGACGTCGCTGGTGAAGACGCCGGCCTGCAGCCCGTAGGCCGAGGCGTTGACGGCGGCGAACGCCTCGTCCACACCGTCCACAACGGACACCGCGAGCACCGGGCCGAAGATCTCCTCGGCCCACGCCTTCGTCTCCGGCGGGACGTCGGTGAGCAGGGTCGGGGCCACCGTCGCGCCGTCGCGGGTGCCGCCGGTGAGCACCTTCGCGCCCGCGGCCACCGCCTCGTCCACCCACGCGACGATCCGCTCGGCGGCGGCCTCGTCGACGACCGGGCCGACGTCGGTGTTGCGGTCGTACGGGTCACCGGTCTGCTGTGCCTCGACGGCCTCCACCAGCGCGGGCACGAACTCCTCGGCGACCGCGGCGTCCACGATCACCCGCTGCACCGCGATGCAGGACTGGCCGGCCTGGTAGTTGCCGAAGGTCGCGATGCGGTGCGCGGCGCCCTCGGGGTCCGGCCAGTCGCGCAGGACGACGGCCGCGGCGTTGCCGCCCAGCTCCAGCACCACGTGCTTGCGCGGCGCGGCGTCCGCGATCGACCAGCCGACCGGGCCGGAGCCGGTGAACGACACCACGGGCAGCCGCGGGTCGGCGACCAGCGCCTGCGTCTCCTCGTTGCCCAGCGGCAGCACGGAAAACGCGCCCTCGGGCAGCTCGGTCTCGCCCAGGATCTCACCGAGGACCAGCGCGGACAGCGGGGTGCGCGGCGCGGGCTTGACGATGATCGGCGCGCCGACCGCCAGCGCCGGCGCCACCTTGTGCGCCACCAGGTTCAGCGGGAAGTTGAACGGCGCGATGCCCAGCACCGGCCCGCGCGGAACCCGCCGGGTGAGCGCGAGACGGGCGTCGCCGGCCGGGTCGCTGTCGAGCCGCTGGACGTCGCCGGTGTAGCGGCGGGCCTCCTCGGAGGCGATGCGGAACACCGACACCGCGCGGCTCACCTCGGCCTCGGCCCACTTCAGCGGCTTGCCGTTCTCCGCGGTGATGACCTCGGCGATCTCGTCGGCGCGCGCCTGCAGCCCGCGGGAAACGTGTTCGAGCGCCTTGGCGCGGACGTGCGCGGGGCTGTGGCGGAACTCCTTCGCCACTCCGGCCGCCGCGGCCACTGCGCGTTCCACTTGTTCCGGGCCGGGGACGGCGACGGTCGCGACCTCGCTGCCGTCGTACGGGTGGTGCACCGTCAGCGTGGCGACGCCCTGCTCGGGCCGCCCGGCGATCCACGACGGCCGCGGTTCCGGGGTGATCATGTCCATACGTACCAAGGTATTCGGGCCGGGGCCCGGCCGGGCGGACCCCCACCCGTCCGGGGCAACGCGCGCGTCGCCCCGGACGCCGGGTTCATGGCTTGACGAGCACTTTCAACGCCTCGCGGTCGGCCATCGCCTGGTAGCCCGCGGGCACGTCGGACAGGCCGATCGTGCGGTCGAAGACCCGGCCGGGCTGGTAGCGGCCCGACAGCACGTCGGGCAGCAGCTCCGGGATGTAGCGCCGCGCGGGGGCGACGCCGCCGGTGATGGTGACGTTGTTTATGAAGACCGGCCGGCCGATCGGGCCCTCCGGGTACTGCGGCACGCCGACGCGGCTCAGCGCGCCGCCCGCGCGCACCACGCCGAGGCCCATCTCGAACGCCGGCTTCGTGCCGACGCACTCCAGCACGGTGTGCGTGCCGCGGCCGCCGGTCAGCTCGCGGACCAGCGCGATGCCCTCCTCGCCGCGCTCGGCGACCACGTCCGTCGCGCCGAACTCGCGGCCCAGCGCGGTGCGCTGCTCGTGGCGTCCCATGAGGACGATCCGCTCGGCGCCCAGGCGGTGCGCGGCCAGCACCGCGGACAGGCCCACGGCACCGTCGCCGACCACCGTGACGGTCTTGCCCTTCGTCACACCCGCGGTGACGGCGGCGTGGTGGCCGGTGGAGAAGACGTCCGAGAGCGTCAACATCGACGCCAGCAGGTCTTCGTCCTCGGTGTGCGGCAGCTGCACGAGCGTGCCGTCGGCCTGCGGCACCCGCACGGCCTCGCCCTGTCCGCCATCGACGCCGGGCTCGCCCCAGTTGCCGCCGTTCAGGCACGAGGTCTGCAGGCCCTCCCGGCAGAACTCACAGGTGTTGTCGGAGTACTTGAACGGCGCGACGACGAGGTCGCCCTTGCGCACGCTTGTCACCTCCGCGCCGGTCTCCTCGACGACGCCGAGGAACTCGTGGCCGATCGGCCGGCCCTGCTCCTGCGCCGGCATGCTGCCGTACGGCCAGAGGTCGCTGCCGCAGATGCACGACCGGACGACGCGGACCAGGGCGTCGGTCGGCTCGACCAGCTTCGGGTCCGGCACCGTCTCCACACGGACGTCGCCGGCGCCGTAGATGAGAGTCGCTCGCATGAAGATCCTTTCCCGGGGGTTCGGCTTCACCCTGTTGAGAGTCGATTCGGCCCCGATTCATTCCACGTGACGCATGCCGTGGGCGACTGGTGACAAATGTCGGGGGTACTCCGCGGCGGCCGGACCTACCTTTCAGAGCATGAGCACTTCGGTGATGTCGCGCTGGCACGGGAACCCGATCGTGGCCGTCTTCGACCGGATCGGCACCGGTCGCAAGCCGGTGCTCACCGGGGTCGTGGCCGTGGTCACCGCCGCGGTGCTCGTCGCGCAGCTCGTGCACCCCGCCCTGTTCGGCCAGTTCCGCCGCGACGGCGCGGCCATCGACGCCGGCGAGTGGTGGCGCCTGGTCACCGGCATGTTCTTCCAGGACGGCAAGCTGCTCGGCGGGCTCTTCAACCTGGTGGCCCTGGTCGTGGTCGGCACGCTGGCCGAGGGTTATTTCGGCCGGGCGCGGTGGTTCGTCCTGTACTTCGGCTGCGGCCTGTTCGGGCAGTTCCTGAGCTATGTCTGGCTGCAGCCGGTCGGGGCGGGCAACTCGATGTGCGTCGCGGGCCTGATCGGGGCGCTCGCCGTCGCGCTGTACCGGGCGCCGGCGCGTCACGGGGTGCAGCTGCCGTCGCCGGCCTTCGTCGCGCCGCTGCTGGTTCTTTCGCTCGCGCTGCTCGACACGCTGCTGCACGACAACCACGGGATGCCGGCGCTGCTGGGGATGGCGCTGGGGTTCGCGCTCCTGCCGAAGGCGTCCGTTAAGGCCTCCTTACCCGCGTCCGACGCGGGTAAGGAGGCCTTAACGGACTAAGGGGGACGCTGGGGGTAGGGCGGTCCGGTCCGTTCGCCGAGGGGGCGAGCGGACCGGACCGCCTTGTTACGTCAGTGCCCGGGCCGGTTGCGGTAGAGGTCGCGCAGCAGCAGGACCTCCGCGCCGTGGTGGATCGCCTCGCGGGTGATGTGCAGGACCAGCGTGGCCATCGGCGATTCCGCGTACGGGCCCTCCGCCGGCCCGACCGGGCGCGCCAGTGCTTCGGCGTCCAGGTCGCGGACGCCCGCGATCCAGGAGGCGTAGGCGTCGTCCAGCTGCTTGACCGCCTCGGCCGCGGTGCCGGCGTACGGGAACGATTCGTAGCTCATCGGCGGGCCGCCGAAGTGCGACGCCGCGCGCATGCCGAACACGCCGACGGTGACGTGGGCCATCCGCCAGGCGATCGTCGTCACCGGGGGCGGCTCCGGCTCGGGGAAGCTGAAGTCGATCGTGAAGTCCCCGGAGCCCGGCCCGTCCGGCCGCTCCGCCCGCGGGCGCACGGTCCAGCAGCCGTCGACGGGCTGCCACAGGTACTCGTCGTCGGTCAGCCCGTCCAGGCGCGGGCGCACGTGGTTCGACCAGTGCCAGTCGAGCTGTTCGTGCAGTTCGGTGGTCCAAGCGACAGTCATGAGGGGACCGTAAGCCCCATCGAGGACAGCCCGCGTCCTCGTTCGTGGGGCAGCGGCGGCGTGACGGGGCCCACCTGGGACGATGGGGGCACAAAGCGCTCACCGCCTGGAGGTCTTAGGTGCCCAGTCCCACCGGTCCGGTACTCGTCATGGACTTCGGGGCGCAGTACGCGCAGCTGATCGCCCGCCGCGTGCGGGAGGCCCAGGTCTACTCCGAGGTGGTGCCGTCGAGCGCGACCGCGGAGGAGCTGCTGGCCAAGAACCCGTCCGCGATCATCCTGTCCGGCGGCCCGTCGAGCGTCTACGCCGAGGGCGCGCCCGGCATGGACCCGAAGCTCGTCGAGGCGGGCGTGCCGATCCTCGGCATCTGCTACGGCCACCAGCTGCTCGCGCGGGCGCTGGGCGGGGTCGTGGAGCCCACCGGCGTCCGCGAGTTCGGCCGCACCGACGTGCGGATGGTCGGCGAGGGCGGCGTGCTCCACACCGGCCTGCCTTCGCACCAGACGGCGTGGATGAGCCACAACGACAGCGTCACCAAGGCGCCCGAGGGCTCCGTGGTCACCGCGTCCTCCGACGGCGCGGCGGTGGCCGGCTTCGAGGACGTCGAGCGGCGCTTCGCCGGCGTGCAGTACCACCCGGAGGTGGCGCACTCGCCGCACGGGCAGGAGGTGCTGCGCCGGTTCCTGCACGACATCGCGGGCATCCGTCCCCAGTGGACGACTTTGTCCATTGTGGACGAGCAGGTGCAGCGGATCGCGGCTCAGGTCGGCGACGGGCGGGCGATCTGCGGCCTGTCCGGCGGCGTGGACTCGGCCGTCGCCGCGGCGCTGGTGCAGCGCGCGATCGGGGACCGGCTGACCTGTGTGTTCGTCGACCACGGCCTGCTGCGCGCCGGTGAGCGGACGCAGGTGGAGCGCGACTTCGTCAACGCCACGGGCGTCAAGCTCGTCACCGTCGACGCGCGCGACCGGTTCCTCGACGCGCTCGCCGGGGTCACCGACCCCGAGCAGAAGCGCAAGATCATCGGCCGTGAGTTCATCCGCGTGTTCGAGCAGGCGGAGCGCGACCTCAAGGCGCAGGGCGACTTCAAGTTCCTCGTGCAGGGCACGCTGTACCCGGACGTCGTCGAGTCCGGCGGCGGCGAGGGCACGGCGAACATCAAGAGCCACCACAACGTCGGCGGCCTGCCTGACGACCTGCAGTTCGAGCTGGTCGAGCCGCTGCGCCTGCTGTTCAAGGACGAGGTGCGGCGCGTGGGCCTGGAGCTGGGCCTGCCGGAGACGATCGTGCAGCGCCAGCCGTTCCCCGGCCCGGGCCTGGGCATCCGGATCATCGGCGCGGTCGACGCGTCGCGGCTCGAAACGCTGCGCGCGGCTGACGCCATCGCCCGCGAGGAGCTGACGGCCGCGGGCCTCGACCAGGAGATCTGGCAGTGCCCCGTGGTGCTGCTGGCGGACGTGCGCAGCGTCGGCGTGCAGGGTGACGGCCGGACCTACGGTCACCCCATCGTGCTGCGCCCGGTGTCGTCGGAGGACGCGATGACCGCCGACTGGACCCGCCTGCCGTACGAGGTGCTGGAGCGGATCTCGACGCGCATCACCAACGAGGTCGCGGAGGTCAACCGCGTGGTGCTCGACGTGACGAGCAAGCCGCCGGGCACCATCGAGTGGGAGTGACGGATGTGGGTCCTGGGGGTCCTGCTGGTCGTCGCGGCCGTGGCGGGTTTCGTCTGGATGCGGGCGACCAAGAGCGAGCTGCACGCGATGATCGGCACGGAGACGTTGAGTTTCCCGGAGCTGGAGGAACTGCGCCGGGTCTCCGATGAGCTGGGCGGGCGCGGCGGGTTCCGCAAGGTCACCGAGGTGGTCGGCGCCGCGCACCCGAGGCCGGAGGGGCCGCTGATCGCGGAGGTCAGCAAGACCCCGTGCGTCTGGTACCGCTACCAGGTCGAGCGCGAGTACGAGCACGTTGTGTACCGCGATGGCCGGCGCCGCCGGTCCAAGCGCACCGAGAAGGTCGCCGACCACACCTCGAACGAGGGCTACGCGCTGATCGACGAGCAGGGCCGCACCATCGGGGTCGCGCCGGACGGGACCCGGCCCGAGGCCGTCGAGCAGACGGTGGACCGGTTCGAGCCCTACCAGGGTGGCGACCAGTCGTTCGAACTGTTCGGCCTCCGGCTGCCGGCCCTGCTCGGGGGCAGCCGGGATTCGACCCTCGGCTACCGCTACCGGGAATGGCTCATCCGGCCGGGCACGCGCCTGTACGTCCTGGGCGAGGCGCACGACAACGCCGGCCCGCTGGTGATCGGGAAACCCCGGGAGCGCGGGCATTTCCTCATCGCGGCCAAAACCGAAGAGGAGCTGCGGGCCGACCGGACCCGCCGCCACAAGCTCCTCGCGGCCGGTGTGCTGATCGCGTTCTTCGGCGGAATCGCGCTGACCGTGGTCGGGATCGTCCGGTAGGGCGCGTCTGTTCGAACTGGACATGAAGAAGGCCCCGGACATCGCGTCCGGGGCCTTCTTCGTTGGTATGAGTGGGTTTTCCCGTGGTTACGGCCGCCGCTTGCGGAACGACGCGCCCAGCAGCAGCACCCCGACGAACACCGCGCCGCCCGCGAGGATCCAGCGGAAGTCGAAGGTCGGCATCCAGCTGGCGCCGTCGGAGAGGACGTACGCGGACACCAGCAGGGTCACCAGGCCGACGATCAGGCTGAACACGTCCACGCCGCGTCGCGCCGGGCGGGTCTGCTGCTGCTCGGATTCCGGGTAGGCGTAAGGGTTTTCAGCCACGTCGCACCTCCAAATTGCCCACGCCGTTCGAGACGTGCAGGGTGATCTTCTGTCCGCCGGGGCCGTCGTCGCCGAGGTCGGTGCCGGTGATGGGGGACTGGCCGACGCCGTCGGCGGAGCGGTTGAAACAGGTCACGTTGCCCGCGGTGTTCTTGCAGTCGAACGTGACGTCGGCGTTCGCGGGGACCGTCACGACGGTGTTGCCGGCGCCGTTGGACACCGTGGTGGTGATCGGGCCGGTGAGCGGCAGCTGGGTCAGGTCGACCCGGAGGTCGCCCGCCGCGTGCTGGTAGACCGGCTGCAGCTCCGCGGCCGAACGCGGGGTGGCGTTCAGGTCGCCGACGCCGCCGCGCAGGTCGAGGCCGGAGAACGGGCTCGTGGTGAGGACCATCCCGACGATCGCCAGCGGCACCGCCAGCCCGATCAGGCCGCGTGAGCCGCGGACGAACGCGCCCGCCACCAGCCCGACACCCAGCACGCCGAGCACCATGCCGACGATGTGCCGCACCGAGAACCAGTCGACGCCGTTGAGGTTCAGCATCACGCCGATGCCGGCCACGAGCACGGCCGCCCAGAACGTCATCGAGCCGATCTTCGACCGCGGCTGACGGGGCTGGGGCTGGTAGGAGCGCGGTTCCTCGGAGTAGGACGGGGCAGGCGGTGGTGGCGGCGCCGCCGGGTCGGGCAGGTCCCAGCCCCCGGGCGCGGCCGCGAGCGGGTCCCAGCCGGGAGCGGCCGTGCCCGCCGCGGTGGTGTTATCGGTCATCGTGAAGGCTCCGGTTCCGGACGAGGCCTGCGCCGCCGCGTAGGAGGCGACGGGTGCCGGGCGGTTGTACTGACCGCGGCTGCGGTGCAGGAGGTAGAGGCCGATGGAGAGGAGCGCGAAGCCGATCAGGCCGCCGCCGTCGAACAAGCCGCCGTCGAACCAGCCACCGCCGAACGTCCAGGCGACGGCCGGGATCAGGGCCACGCACAGCACCACGGTGAACGCCGTCGTCATCGACGAGCGGCCCCGGCCGACCATCGACTCGAAGCCCGACACGTCGTCACCCTCGCTCGGGAACAGCAGCCAGCCCAGCAGGTAGAACACCAGCCCGAAGCCGCCGAACACGGTCGCCGCCACCAGCGCGACCCGGATGACCACGGGGTCGACCCCGTACCGGTCGCCCAGCCCCGCCGCGACCCCGGCCACCTTCCGGTTGGCGTGCGGCCGCCGGGGCCTGCTGACCCAGAAGTCCTTGACCGTCTCCTCGAACCCGTTGAGGGGATTCGTCTTCGGAGCCCGCGCCTCATTCGCACCACTCATACCGAAAAGCATGCGGGACGAGCGGGGCCGCCACATCGGGGATGGTCCCTGATGTTTCGGCTCAGGGTCAGGCCCACTCCTACCGGGCCGAACTGTCCTTACGGTGCACGGCCTCGATGCCGGCCAGGATGAGGTCGATGCCGGCGAGGAACTGCTCGCGGTCATCGTGTTCGCGCAGTTGAGTCCTGGCCCGGTGCACGGACGGGTACCTGGCGGGGTCGAGCTGCGCCCACCGTGCGGCGACGGAGGCGAGGAAGGCCGACCGGTCCATCTTGCTGTTGGCGAGCGCGCGGACGTTGGCGGCGTTCTGCCCGGCGACGCCGAGGATGTAGTTCACGAGCACACCCGCGGAATCGGACAACGCCCGCTGGGGCACGTCGAGTGCTTGCAGCTGCCGGCTGATGCTCTCGTAGATGTCCAGCAGCGCCGGCCGCCAGGGCTCCTTGGTGAGCTGGGCGCCGACCCAGGGGTGGGCGTCGATCGCATCGAACAGGCCGAGCGCGACGGCACGCAGCGTTTGCCGGGGCCCGGCGCCGGCGGCGAGGTCGGTCACGATGCCGGCGATGACGTGGTCGGTGGCCGCCGCGAGCAGGTCGTCCCGGTCCGTGACGTGGTGGTAGATCGCCCCGTACCCGGTGGCCAGGCGCACGGTGAGCGCCCGCAAGGTCAGCGCGTCCTCGCCGTCGGCATCGAGCATTTCGGTGGCGGCCTTGACGATCACGTCCCTGGACAGCGCCTCCTTGCGTCGGGGGGCCCGTGCGGGCTTGGTCGCCATGGGCCTCATCCTGCCATAAATGGATCGCCGCTCCAAACTTCTGCTAACGTCGTTGGAGCGACAATCCAATGAGTTTCGGAGGAGCACGATGACTACCCCGATCACCATCGTCGGAGCCGGCCTCGGCGGCCTCGTCCTGGCCCGCGTCCTGCACGTACACGGCATCCCGGTCACGGTCTACGAAGCGGAGGCCTCGGCGGCCGCGCGCACCCAGGGCGGGCTGCTCGACATCCACCCCTGGAACGGCCAGCCGGCGCTCGAGGCCGCCGGCTTGATCGAGAAGTTCCGCGGCCTCGTCCTGCCCGGGCGTGAGTCCTATCGGGTGCTGGACCAGGTCGGGACGGTTCTGCTCGACCGGCCCGACGACGGCACCGGCGAGCGTCCCGAAGTGTCACGCGGCGAGCTGCGGCAACTGCTGCTGGACTCGCTTCCGGACGGCATCGTGCGATGGGGACGCAAGGTCAGCGGCGTGCAGGCCCTCGGCGACGGCCGCCATGAGTTGCGTTTCACCGACGGCGCCACCGTTCCCACGAGCGTGCTGATCGGGGCGGACGGGGCGTGGTCGCGGATCCGTCCGCTGCTGTCCGACGCCACCCCGGAGTACGTGGGCGTCACGTCCGTCGAGTACTTCATGTTCGACGGGGACACCCGCCATCGCGCCACGGCGGAGGCGGTCGGCGCCGGGTCGTTGTTCGCGCTCGCGCCGGGCAAGGGATTCCTGGTTTACCGGGAAAGAGGCGGCACTCTGCACACGTACGTCCAGATCAAGGCGCCACGGGGCTGGCTCGCCGGCACCGACGATGGCGCAGCCGTGTCGACGCGGATCGTCGCCGAGTTCGACGGGTGGGCGCCCGAGCTCACCGCGCTGATCACCGACAGTGACACCGCGCCGGTCATCCGCCCGCTCCACACCCTGCCGGCCGGGCACCGCTGGGCTCGCGTGCCGGGGGTGACCCTGATCGGCGACGCCGCCCACCTCGCGCCCCCGAACGGCGAAGGCGCGAACACGGCCATGCAGGACGGAGCCGAACTCGGCCGGGCCATCGCCGCGCACCCCGACGACGTCGAGGCCGCGCTGGCCCAGTACGAGCAGGCCATGTTCCCGCGCGTCGCCGCCGAGGCGGGAGGCGAGGACATCTACGACCTCATGCTCGGCGACGACGCGCCCCACAGCTGGATCGCCATGATGAGCGCCGACGCCCCTCCGGCACCAAGTCGTAGCGGAAAGTAGCCGGTCGGATACCCGCACGCCGGATTCGCTCGATCGTGGAAGGTGGCAGGATCGACGGCCCTCCACGTCATGGAAGGTGGTGCCGCGATGGCACTCGGTATCGACATCTACCGGTCGTTCCAGACGGTGACGAGCTGGCCCGCAGTACAGGGCGCCGGGGTCGAGTTCGTTTACGTGAAGCTGTCCGACGGTGGTGGCATGCCGGTCGGCGGCACCGGGGACAACGAGGTGAACGGCGCCAGGTCCGTCGGCATCCCGGTCGGCGGTTACCACTTCGTCCAGCTGAACCCGGCCCCGGAGACACAGGCGGACATCCTGCTCGGCGAGGTCGCCCGGCTCGGCGCCACGGGCTGCGTCCCGATGCTGGACCTCGAGGACAACCCGGCGTCCTCAAGCCTGCCGAACATCCCGAACGACCAGAAGGCCGCGTTCGGCACGGCGTTCTGCAACCGCCTCGCGGCGCAGGGGTATCGGCCGGGCGTGTACCTGAACAACGCCCTCGCGAAGATCATCCGCCCCGACACGTGGGCCGTGCCGGACCTGGTCATCTGGATCGCCCGCTACGGCGCGCGCCCCGACGCGGCGGCCGGCCGCTACGACATCCACCAGTACAGCTCGAGCGGCTCCATCGCCGGCATCAACGCGCAGGGAGTCGACCTCGACTGGAGTTACACCGACGCCTACCTCACCACCACCCACGTCTCGGAGGACGACATGCCCGATCGCGAACTGCTGCCCACGGACGGCGCACGGACCCGATCCGTCACGCTGGTCGTGCCGAAGACCGCGGCCGAGCTGGTGATCACCGTCGGCTGGGTCAGCATGTATGTGGCGAAGGTGGCGCTCTTCGGCCCGACGCCCGACACCGGGACCAACACGCTCCAGACCCTCGACTACACCGAGGACCCGTTCCCAGTCGATGCCGGCCGCCCCTGGCAGATTCCCTTGCAGGGCGCCCGCGGCGCAGGCGATCTGGTGTCGGCGGAGATCACGTACTCGATGGCCCCGGCCCCGGCGGACAAGCCCGAAGTGATCGCGACGGCCGGCTTCCGCTGACCCCGCGCCCGGGCGCTGCCGCGAACTCGCGCGGCCGAATATGTATCACCACCACCCTTCGCGGGCTCCTTCCTGCGAAAGGTGGTGCAGCCATGAGGACTTCCCAGAACGGCTACAGCGCTCCGATCGGCCCCGTCAGCCGCAACCTGCCCGGTGGCACCGTCCCGCTCCGGGCGGGTGTGACCGGTGACCTGCTGGCGTGGGTCGGCGAGCAGTTCCACAGCCGGGTCGAGGCACTGGAGTGGCCGGGTTGCTGGGGCTACGCGTTCCGGGACGTGGCCGGCGGCCACGACCTGTCCAACCACGCCAGCGGCACCGCGATCGACCTGAACGCGCCCCGGCACCCGCTCGGCACCGCGCCGTCGGCGAACTACAGCGCGGCGCAGATCGCCGAGATCCACGCCCTGCTCGCCGAGGTCGCGGGCTGCGTGCGCTGGGGCGGCGATTACGTCGGCCGCAAGGACTGCATGCACTTCGAGATCGTCGCGACCGAGGCCAGGTGCGCAGCCGCGCTCGGCGACCTCGGGGCGCGGTTCAGCCCACCCGAACAGGAGAACGACATGCCAGGCCCACAGGACCACGAGTACCCGCCGAGCGGGGATCGGCAGTTCCACCATCGCACCATCGAGACGCGCAAGACGTCGCAGATCGTCGGCGACGTCTGGTTCGCCCTCAGCGCCGGTTATCAGGACATGGCCGACCTGCACCTGTACTTCAACCACGAGCACGAGCCGATCGCGCTGGCGAGCGTCCCCAAGGACACCCGCAAGTGGTGGCCGGTGCCGGATGGCTGCGAGTCGATCAGCTGGGACTACGTCTGCCCCGGCCCGTCGTCGTCGAGCCTGGTCTACGGGCCGCGCTGACCGGCTCGGGGTTGTGGATCAGGGGCTTCCCCGATGCCACGGGACGTCGTGCCGTGTGACCATGGACGGCGTGCAGGACTCCCTCGACAACGGCACCGCCGAACCGGTGGCGGAGCCGGCCGCGACTGACCCGGCCGTGACCGGGCCGACCGCGTCCGCCACCGCCGGGCCGCCTACTGGCGAGCCCGCTGCTGTGCCGCGGACCGGCGAGGCCACGGCTGTGCCGCCCGCCGGTAAGCCCGCTGCTGTGCCGCCCACCGGCGTGCCGACCGCTGTACTGCCCACGGCCGTGGGCGTGCCCGAGGCCGTGACGCGGCCGAAGATGTACCGGCGCCGGTCCGGTCGCGCGGTCGCCGGCGTCGCCGGTGGGCTCGCGGACCACCTCGGCGTGCCGGTGGTGTGGGTCCGCACCGCGTTCGCCCTGCTCGCGGCCCTCAACGGCGCCGGGATGCTCGCGTACGGCCTCCTGTGGGTCTTCGTGCAGCAGCGCGCCGAGGAGGGCGAAACCCCGAAGGTCAACCCGAAGGACCGTCAGCAGGCGTACGGCCTGATCGCCCTCGGCATCGGCCTCGCCATCGCGTTCAGCACGCTCACCGGCGCCATCCGCGGCTGGGTCGCCGTGCCGTTGGCCGTGGTGATGCTCGGTGCGGCGGTGGTCTGGCGGGAGGCCGACGAGTCGCAGCGCCGCCGCTGGCGGGCCGGCGCGAAGGACGGCGTCACCGGCGCGCTGGTCGGCGGGGGCGGCCGGCGCTCGGCGATCATCCGGATCCTGGCGGGCGTCGCGCTGGTGGCCACCGGCATCGGCGTGGTCGTGTTCCAGAGCGGCAGCTTCGACCAGGTCCGGTTCGCCCTGATCGCGGTGCTGGCGACGCTGTTCGGCGTCGCGGTGCTGACGGTCCCGTTCTGGCTGCGCCTGGTCCGCGACCTCGGCGACGAGCGCCGCGCGCGCATCCGCACCGACGAGCGCGCCGAGATCGCCGCCCACCTGCACGACTCCGTGCTGCAGACGCTGGCGTTGATCCAGAAGCATTCCGACCAGCCGCGTGAGGTCGCGCGGCTGGCCCGCGGCCAGGAGCGCGAGCTGCGCGGCTGGCTGTACGGGCCCACCGGCTACGGCAAGCCCAGCGAGAAGAAGCCCGAGGAACAGGACGAGGGCGGACGTCAGCTGTCCGAGGCGCTCGCCGCCGCCTGCGGGGAGGTCGAGGACCAGTTCGCGATCTCCGTCGGCCAGGTCGTGGTCGGCGAGGCGGAGCTGAACGAGCCGTTGACGGCGCTGGTCCAGGCCGCGCGCGAGGCGATCGTCAACGCGGCCAAGCACGCCGGCGTCGACGAGGTCAGCGTGTACGCCGAGGTGGAGCCGACGTCGGTCACCGTGTTCGTCCGCGACCGGGGCAAGGGCTTCGACCCGGACGTCGTCCCGGCCGACCGCCACGGGCTCGCCGACTCGATCCGCGGCCGCATGGAGCGCCACGGCGGCACGTGCAAACTGCGCACCGCGCCGGGCGAGGGCACCGAGGTCCAGCTGGCCATGCCGGTCAAAACCGGTAAGGGGGCGGCGTGACCTCGCTATGCTCTGACGGGAGTACCCAGAGCGAGGGAGTGGTGTCGTGACGGAGAGCCAGCGGGAGCCGGTCAAGGTCTTCCTCGTGGACGACCACGCGCTCTTCCGCGCCGGGGTCCGCACCGAGCTCGATTCCATCACCGACGAGGTGCGGGTGGTCGGCGAGGCGGGCTCGGTGGCGGACGCCGTCGCGGGCATCGTGCGCACCAAACCGCAGGTGGTGCTGCTCGACGTCCACATGCCCGACGGCGGTGGCGCCGAAGTGCTCCGCCGGGTGCGCCCGGACCTGCCGGACGTGGTGTTCCTCGCGCTATCGGTCTCGGACGCGGCCGAGGACGTGATCGCCGTGATCCGCTCCGGCGCGCGCGGCTACGTCACCAAGACGATCTCCTCGAAGGAACTGGTCCGCGCGGTGGTCCGCGTGGCCGACGGCGACGCCGTGTTTTCCCCGCGCCTGGCCGGTTTCGTGCTCGACGCGTTCGCCGACCGCCCCGGCTCCGCGCCGATCAGCGACCCCGAGCTGGACCTGCTGACCCCGCGTGAGCGCGACGTCCTCCGCCTCCTAGCGCGCGGCTACGCGTACAAGGAGATCGCGTCGGAGCTGTTCATCTCGGTGAAGACGGTGGAGACGCACGTTTCGAGCGTCCTGCGCAAGACGCAGCTGTCGAACCGCTATGAGCTGTCTCGCTGGGCTTCGGACCGCCGCCTCGTTTAGACCCGCTCCGGCGCCGCCGTCGCGGTGGTGGATTCGAGCGTGGGCAAGGCTTTGCGCTTCAACCGCGTCAACGCGACGCCCGCGAGCACCACCAGCATGCCCACGATCACGCCCACGTTCAGCTGCTCGTGCAGGAACACCGCGCCCAGCAGCACCGAGACGACCGGCAGCAGGTAGCCGACCACGGACGCGGCCACGGCGCCCTCGCTGGCCAGCAGCTGGTAGTTGAGCGCGAACGCGATCCCGGTGGAGCCGGCGCCCAGCACCACGATCGCGATCACCGGCAGCGGGCTCAGGTGCACCGGGGTCAGTCCGCCGAACGGCATCGCCAGCAGCAGGAAACCGGTGGCCAGCAGCATTTGCCCGCCGGACAGCGCGTACGGCGAGTACCCCGTGTCCGACAGGTAGCGGCCCTCGTAGACGAACGCGAAGCCGTAGCTCGCCGCCGCCGCGAGGCAGCCCAGCGCGCCCCAGCTCAGCAGGCCCGAGGCCTGCCACGGGGCGAAGATCAGCAGGATCCCGGCGAGCCCCAGCACCAGGCCGGCCACCCGCGTCGCCGTCATGCGGTTCGGCACGCCCAGGAACGGCGCCACCACGAGCACCCACAGCGGCGTCGTCGAGTTCAGCACGCCGGTGATGCCGGAGTCCACAGTGGTCTCGCCGATCGCGAAGAGCAGGAACGGCAACGCATTGTGGAAGAACGCGGCCACCAGCAGGTGTCCCCAGGTGCGCTTGTCCGACGGCATCCGGTGCCCGTAGAGCCGGCACAGCGCCAGCAGCACCACCGCGCCGAGCACCAGCCGCGCCAGCACGAGCTGTACCGGCGACAGCGCCTCCAGGCCCAGCTTGATCCAGAAGAAGCTCGAACCCCACATGAGCGCCAACGCGGCGATCCTGAGCAGGGTTTTCGTCTCGCCCACCAGTGTCCTCCTTACGATCAAGCGCCAGCTTCGTCGTGCCAAGACGTAAGGACAAGCGAGATTAGCTGCACGAACACTTAAGCTCAGCTGTAGAATCGGGGCCATGCTCGACGTGCGGCGAATGCAGGTGCTGCGCGCGGTGGTCACCAGTGGGTCGATCACCGCCGCGGCCAGGAACCTCGGGTACACCCCATCGGCGATCAGCCAGCAGCTCTCGACGCTGGAACGTGAGGCGGGCACCGAATTGCTGGAGCGCGTCGGCCGCGGGGTCCGGCCCACCCCGGCCGGCACGCTGCTGTGCGAACACGCCGAGGCGCTCAGCGTGGAGCTGGCGCGGGCCGAAACCGCGCTCACCGAGCTGAAGGAGGGGCGCACCGGCAAGCTGGCCGTCCGGTACTTCGCCACCGCCGGCGCGTCGGTCGTGCCGCACGCCGTGGCCGCCGTCCGCCGCGAGCACCCCGGCGTGTGGATCGACCTCAAGCTGGTGGAGCCCGAGGACCCGCTGCCCGAGGTCGAGACGGGCCGCGCCGACGTGGCCATCGTCGTCTTCCCGCGGTCGAACCCACCCGCCAAGGGGATCGAGCTGCTGCACCTGCTCGACGACCCGTACCGCGCGGTGCTGCCCCGCGCCCACCCGCTCGCGCGCAAGCGGGTGCTGGCCCTGGCGGAGCTCGCCGACGAGCCGTGGGTGGGCGTCGACCCGATGCCCGGCATGTGCCGGGAGATCCTCGACAGCGCCTGCGCGTCCGCGGGCTTTACCCCGAACATCGTGGTCGAGTCCGAGGACTACCAGACCGCGCAGGGGTTCATCGCCGCCGGGCTGGGCGTCGGCCTGGTGCCGGAGCTGGGCCTCGGCGCGCCGCACCCGGGTGTTGTCGTGCGCCGGATCCGCAATCCGGAGCCGTGCCGGATGATCTACGCCGCCGTCACCGCGCGGGCGGCGGGCAGCCCGGCCGTGCGCACACTCGTGACGGCCATGCGCGAGGCGGTCGGGAAGGCCCGCTGACCAGGCTCAGACGAACAGCAGCTGTGAGACGCCGATGCCGATCAGCACGGCGCACAGGATCGCGGCCACGGTCATGATCAGCTTCCGCCGCGCCGCCGCCTTCTGCGCGGCGGCCTCCGCCGAAGCCGCCTGCTGCGCGGCCGAGGGGACGAACCGGGCCGTCGGCGACTGCGGCGGCATGGGCTGCTGCTGCGGCGGGATCTGCTGCGGTGGAATCTGCTGCGGTGAAATCTGCTGGGTGGGCTGCTGGGCCATCGGCTGCGGCGGCGCCGGCGCGTAAGGCACCTGCTGCACCGGGACCTGCATCAACGGCGCCTGCTGCGTCGGCTGCTCGGAGAACGGCTGCTGCTGCGGACCGGACGGCGGTCCCTGCTGCTGAAGCCCCTGCTGCGGGCCCGCGGGCTGAGCCGGCAGCGGCCACGACGCGGGCATGGTCGGCATCGCGGGCGCCGTCGGCGGCACGAACGCGGTCTGCTCGCGGCCCTCGGTGATGGCGCTGAGCGCGCTCACGGTGTCGGCCATCGTCGGCCGGGTCGTCGGGTCCATCCGCAGCATCTTGCGCAGCGCGCCGTTGAGCACGCCCGCGTTCTGCGCCGGCCGCTCGGACGAGTCGCCGTCGTCGCCGAACGGCGGCACTCCCTCGACGGCCGTGTACAGCGTGGCGCCCAGCGAGAACACGTCCGCGGCCGGCGACGGCGCACCGCCGCGAGTCACCTCGGGTGCGCGGTAGGCGGCGTGCGGTCCGCCGCCGGTGATGCCGATGTCGGTGAGCTTCACCCCGCCGTCGTCGGCGAGCAGCACGGTGCCCGGCTCCAGCGTCCGGTGGATGATGCCGGCCCCGTGGATCGCCGCCATCGCGTCGCCCAGCAGGATGCCCAGCGACGCGGCCTGCTCGGGCGTCAGCCGGCCGTGCTCGGAGAGGAACGTCGACATCCCGCGCGACGGGATGTACTCCATCACCAGCCACACGTCCTGGCCGTCGGGCAGCACGTCGAACACGGTGATCGCGCACGGGTGCTCGATCCGCGCCGCGTCCTTGCCCTCCTGCATCGCCATCGCGCGCGCCTGCTCCGCCCGGTCGGGCGGCAGGCCCACGGGCAGGTACATGCGCTTCATCGCGACCGTGCGGAACAGCCGGGTGTCGAACGCGAGCCACACGATGCCCGCGCGCCCACGGCCGATCGGCTGGTCCAGCCGGTACCGGCCGCCGACGATGCTGCCTTCAGAACTCAAATCTATTCCTGGATCAGTTGTTCGGCGGTGCGGACGAGGAAGACGGCGGCTTGTTGGAAGACGGCGGCTTGTCCGGAGTCGTCTGCTCTTCGGATGAGGCGTCCGAAGTCTTCGGCGGCTTCGTCGGGCTGTCGCGCGTCGGGGTGTCCCGAGGCTCCGATCGCCGCGAGCTGGCCCGTCCAGAGGTCGACGCCTGTGCATTGGACGTCTGGTCGGAGCTGCTGGTTGCGTCGCTCGTGGAGGGGAACGTGTCCGTGGTCGGGACCACCATCGAGGAGGACGGCGCCGGGGCCGGCTGCTGGGAGGCGTCCGGCGGGTTGTTGGAGCTGAGCAGCCACACACCGAGCGCGACCAGGCCCACCACCACGATGCCGCCGATGATGGCCGGCTTCTTCCAGGCGCCGGGGCGTTCCTCGTCCTCGTCGTGCGGGCTCGTGTGGGCTCGCGTGGGCGGGGGCTCGTCGTCGTAGTCGTCGTACGGCTCGTCGTAGCCGTCGTGCCCACCAGCACCGGCGCCACCGCCGACCGGGACGGCGCGGGTGGCGGCCAGCCCGTTGCGGCTCGGGTCGCCGTAGAGCGGCGGCTCCTGCTGGTACTGGTCGTACCCGTCGTAGTCGTTCTCCGGGTAACCGGTGCCCGCGGGGTACTCGTCCTCGTCGTAGTACTGCTGCGCCGGGCCGGGCTCGCCGAGCAGGGTGCCGGAGTGCCCGGCGGGCATCTCCTCCTCGCCCAGCATCCGGGTGGCGCCCGCGCCCGCGACCGCCGCGGCGCCCAGCGTGCCCGCCATCGGCGTCATCACGGTCTCGTCCGCGGACCCGCCGAGCGGGGTCTCGCCGCGCGCGACGGCGGAGAGCAGCTCCTCGCACTCGTCGGCGGTCGGCCGGTGCTTGACGTCGGGGTGCAGCAGCACGGCGAGCACGCTGGCGAGCGGGCCCGACTGCCGCGGCGGGTTGATCTGCCCGGCCGCGACCGCGTGGAGCAGGCTCAGCGTGTTCTCCGACAGCCCGAACGGCGGCTGGCCCTCGCAGGCGGCGTACAGCGTGGAGCCGAGCGAGAAGACGTCGGACTCGGGGCCGGGGTCGCCGCCGATGGCCACCTCGGGCGCGAGGTACGCGGGGGTGCCGGCGATCATCCCGGTCTTGGTGACCGTGACGTCGTCCTTGGCGCGTGAGATGCCGAAGTCGGTGATCTTCACGGTGCCGTTGTCGGCGAGCAGGATGTTGCCCGGCTTGATGTCGCGGTGCACGATCCCGACCGCGTGCGCCTCGCGCAGCGCCGCCGCGATCTGCGCGCCGATCGCCGCGACCTCCAGCGGCGGCAGCGTGCCGTGCTCCTGCAGCACCTCCGCCAGGCTGGTGGACTTGAGGTACTCCATGATCAGGCAGGGCTGGCCGTTGTCGTCGGTGACGACGTCGAAGACCGAGATCGCGTTGGGGTGGTGCAGGCGCGCCGCGATGCGGCCCTCGCGCATGGTGCGCTGCCGCGCGTCCTCGGCGGCGTTCTCGTCGAGGCCCGGCTGCAGCAGCAGCTGCTTGATGGCGACCGTGCGGCCAAGGACATCGTCGTGCGCCTGCCAGACGGCGCCCATCGCGCCCGAGCCGATCTTGCCCATGACGCGGTAGCGGCCGGCGACCAGACGACCCTCGTCGCTCACGCGACCTCCCTTTGGGGCTCCGACTTCCCGGGGCGGGACCTGCCCACCCCGAGGGGGCGGCCAATCCGCCGCAGCACCGGAGCGTAGGCACCTGTCGTGGGCCGTGTGCCGGTTTTTCCGAGACCGGCCCGTGACAAGGCTAGGCGTTCACTCTGTGCACACACACTCGGCACGCTCTGGTCGCCTTCCCGGCACGTGATATGCGCAGGTCACGCGAAGGCGACGGCCGACAGTACCCGGGCTTCCGAGATGACGTCGTGCCCGGTGACGCCGAACAGCTGCGTGACCCGCACCAACGTCCCGTCGGCCTGGTGCAGCACGGCGACGGCGAGCACGGTGCCGTCGTCCTGGACACGCACGTCCTGGACGTCGATGGCGTTCATCGCGCTCCACGCGCGGACCAGGCTGCCCGCCTCACCGCCGGCGAGGGCGGGAGTGAGCAGCGAGAGCGCCGTGTTCGGGCTCTGCTCGATCGCCGCGTAGAACTTCTTCACGGCCGCGAGCTTGTTCCCGGCCGTGGTCGGGGTGGTGCTCGCGGACTCGCCACTGTTTTGCGACGAGGTGGCGTCCGACGAGGTGGACGAGCTGGGCCCGGTGCTCTCACGGGTGAGGCCGCCGGTGTCCGGCGTGGTGACGGTGGTGTCGCCGCCCGCCGCGGACGGCGTGCCCTCGCGGTGGCCGGGGGTGGTGCCGCCGGAGCCGTGGTGCTGCTCCGGCACGGCCGCGCCGCCGAGCGCGGCGGCGCCGCTGAACCCGACGGGGACGGAGTCCTCGGCCGTGACCGGCGCGGTCGGGCGCGGACCGCCGCTGAGCAGCGACGCGGTGACCACAGCGCCCGCGACGAGCGCTCCGGCGCCGACGAGGCCCACCAGCTTGGCGCGGCGCGCGAACCGGCTCTCGGGCTCCTCGGCCGGCTCTTCCGGACGCTTGGCCATGGCCGCTCGCCGCGACCGCGGCGGCAGGTATTTCTGCGGCTCGCGGAAGACCTGCTCGAGGTAGTCACGATCCTCGTCGCCGACGCCGTCGAGCAGGTCGGGAGGGATCACGTCCTCGACGCGTACGGCGTCTGGTTCACGCCGTGTGCGCTGCCGATCAAGCACGAAGTTCCTCGCTCTGGGGTTCCGGGGGACGGCGATGCGGCCGTTCGGCCGTATGCCGTTGGTCCGGACCGCCGATTCATGGTCGGCTGCCGGACCCGCTGTCGTCAGATAACCCTGCGACGACCGGCACCCGCCAGGCTCTGTCGCCGGAATGCCGTCGCCATACGACGAGCGGCAGCTTATGTCACCCAGCCGGGCCATGGACAACCGCTTACCGCACCGCACGTGCATCGGAACGGGAACCCTGCACTTGCATGAAACGCAGGGTCTGACCTGGGCGATCACGCGGTTTTCAGGCGCCGTCGTCGGTGATCTTCTCGTCGTCGCCGAAGGTGAGCGTGCGCTGCTCCGTGGTCTTGCTGCCGTCGGTGTGGGTCACCTCGACGGTGTTCACCGTGACGTCGCGGTCCGGGTCGATGGTCACCTTCTTGACCTCGAAGTACGCGACGTCGGAGTACCGCTCGCGCAGGCCCTTGGCGCCCTGGTCGTGCAGCTGGCCGGTGGTGACGGCCGACGCCTGGCTCGGGTCGGTGGTCACGGTGTTGAAGAACTTCTCCGAGTTGTCGCCCATCTTCTTGGGGTCCACCGCGGTCGAGTAGAAGGGGTCCTGCGGCTCGGTCTCGCGAGGGGCGGGCGTGACCGGCGGCTTCCGCGGTGGGCGCGAGGACGAGCCGGTGGTGACCGGGCCGGACGAGGAGCCGCCGCGCACTGGGTCGGAGGACGTCACGTCGTCGCTCGTGGAGCCGCCGTAGCCGGCCGCCTCCGGGTGCGTGCGCGGGTCGTCCGTGGCGGAGTCCCGGCTGCTGCTGGCGCCGCCGGTGGCGCTGTGGTGCGTCTCGCCGGCCGTGCCGCCGTGGTGACCGGTGGGGGAGTCGGGGATGAGCAGCGGGTTGCCGCCGTTCTGCCGTCCGGGCCAGCCCCCGCCGAGCGCGTCGGTGGTGGTCGTGGTGGTCGGCCCGCCGACGAGGAACGTCCCGGCGAACAGCAGCCCCACGACCACCGCGCCGGACGCCCCGGTGGCGAACCACGCCGCCTTGCGCCACGACTTCGGCGGGGTCACCGACGCCGGCACCGAGCCGAGGTCGAACGTCCCCAGCCCGTCGACGGCCGGGGCGGCGTACACACGCACCTCGTCGTCTTCTTCGCGCTGGCACAGCCGTGTGGTGGGCGTCCGCAAGGTGACGCGCTGCCGCTGCGGGGGCTCGGCGGGGTCCTGGGCCGCGTCGGCCTCGTCGGTCTCGCCGTCGAAGGGCAGGAGGTCTTCGTCGTTCTCGGCCCACTGGGACTGAGGCTGGGACGTCTGCTCGTCGTCGGCCCGGCGCTGCAGCGAAGCAGAGGTCGCGGCGACCCGCTCCCGCCGGCTTCGCGGCGCGGGCTCACCCGGCAGCCGGCCGGACACCGGCGCCGACCCGAAGTCGACCCGCTCCCGCCGCGGCTGGAACCCGGTGTCCTCCGGCTCCGCGAGCCGCTGCGGCTGGGGCAGTTCGAACGCCCCGGACCGCTGCGGCGGCCGGAACGCCGCGTCATCCGGGCCCGTGCCCAGTTGCCCGCGCGCCGCCACGGCCGTACCGGCCTGGTGCTGCTGGGGGAAACGCTGCGGCTGCGCACCGGCGTCGGCCCGCTCGGGGGCCGGCGGCCGGAAGGCCTCGTCACCGCGCCCGCGCGAGTGCTGCGAAGGGAAGGTGTTGTCACCGCGCTCGCACGGCTGCTGCGGCTGGAAGGCCTCGCCGACGTGCCCGTGCTGGAAAGTCGTGTCGCCCTGCGCCGGGTGCTGCGGCCGGAAAGCCTGGTCAGCCTGCGGTAGTGCACCGGCATCGCGGCGCGAGGCCGGCGGCCGGAAGGCGTCGTCGGACGGTGTTGTCCGGGACGGGCTCTGGGGTTGCGGCAGCGGGGCCGCCAGGAAGTCGGGCCGTCCCTGCGGGGCCGGCAGCGTCCCGCGCGCCGAGGGGAAGGCCGCCCGCGCGTCCGGCTGCTCGCCGCGCGGAGGCGGGAACGCCCCGACGGCCGACGGGTCGATCTTGTCCGGTCCGGGGCGGTGCCGGTGGTTCCCGCCGGTCCGGCGCGGCACGGCGGGCGTCCAGGCGTCCGGCCCGTGCGGCCGGTGGCGGCCCGGCATCGTGACCTCGGCAGCTGCCATCGTGTCCGGGTGACTTGACCCGCCCATCGCGTTTCCGGTCATGCCCGTCCGACCCCTCCCCGGTGTGGTCGTGACGGAGTCCGTGCCTCGGTTAAGCCGAACGGAGCAGGCGCGCCTGCGGAGTCACTTGCTTCCACACTTGCGGACTCCTGAGCATCTGCACGCGCATCCGACAGTGGGCGCACGGCGCCGCAGCTGCCGCGCGTCCGACGGCCGTATCCCGACCCAGACGCAAGGGTCCTCACGGGCCCAACAGTAAAAGACCCACCGGGCGAAAGTCTCGGGGCAAACTGCAACTTGCACAGGTTTCACCCTGTCGGGCGCGCCCAAACGGGCGCGGCTCACGCTACGCAGTGCTATCAGCGCAGGTCGCGCTGCTTACCCTCCGCTGCGGTACTTCGTCTGGGTCGACTGAAGGGACTTCATGGCCACCGCACCACTACCTACGGCAACGATGATGGCGATGATGTCGAGGCCGGTTCCCCCACTCGTGAAGAGCCAGGCCAGCAGTGATGCCGCAGTGGTACCACCGGCGACCGCCCAGCGGCTCCGGACGTACTGCGCGACCGGCGCACCACCGGCGCGCTTACCCGCCGCGTTGTTCAGCAGCGCGAGGTAGCCGACATGGCCCAGTGCCGCCAGCACGCTCGCGATGGCGATGATGATGGCGATGACGTTAATCATGGGTCCAGTCTGCCTGGTTCCGCCGCCGCGTGAATCGGGGAAGTCCCCGATGCCACCCGAAATTCACCGGCCCAGCCGCCCACGGCCCAGATTGAGCAGCGCCATCGCCAGCTGCCGGCCTTCCGGGCCGAGCTCGCGGTAGCGGGCCAGCACGTCCATCTCGCGGTTGTAGACGATCCTCGTGCCGCCGGCGGCCATCCGGGCGGCGCCGACCGTCTTCGACACCTCGACGCGGCGTTTGACGAGCCGCAGGATCTCGGCGTCGAGCCAGTCGATCTCCTTGCGGAGCGAGGCGATGTCCTCGCCCGCGGTGGTGTTCTCGGCGGGCTGTCCATCGGCGTTCTGCGTCTGCGCGTTCATCGGGACCTCTCTGAAGTCCGGACTCCCAGCGGGCCCCTGGGACGGCGAAAGCCCCGGGTCCGTGGACTCCGGGGCTGCGGGTGATGGCGGGTGTGGCACTACGCGATCACGGGAGCCGGAGTCCGGGTCCCGTAAAAAATCGCTCACTGCAGTGCCGCACCCGGTCAGTATGGCACAGGCTCGCCGCTCCGCCGCCGAACTGCGCCCCGCAAAGAACGCACGCGCGCGTGTGCGAGGACGCTCATGAAGAGCCAGAACATCGGGATCGCCGGCCAGAAGAATTCGGCGCCGGACACCGCCCACCGCACGATCAGCAACACCGCGATCGCCACCACGATCCCGAGGTGGACGCGCAGCGCCGGGTGCCGCAGCGCGTCGCGGACGAACGGCCGGCGCTCGGGCTGCGGCCGGGGCAGGTCGGTGGTGAGCTCGCCGAGCTCGTCGGTGAAGCGGGTCGCGTAAACCGTGCTCAGCCGGTCTTCGACCTCTGCCAGGGTGAGCCGTCCTTCGGCGCCGGCAGCCTGGATCGTCGCGGCGACGCGCTCTCGGTCGTCGTCGGAAGCCCTGAGGCGGGCGGGAATCTTGTCGTCCATACCGTTTGATGCTCCGCCGCGCGCCGCCTCCGCGCGTCGGTCGCCAGGCGGCACCGCGGCGTACGTTCACAAGCGCAGCCGGCCGCTGTGTCTGTCGAATAGCCGTCTGTCGAATAGCCGCTGTGGCTGTTGAATACCTGTCGTACCCCAGGGGTAGCGTGGACAGACGATGGACACCCTCTTCGATCTCCCCGCCGAACTCCCCGACGAAAAGCGCGTGCCCGCCCGGAACGGGGTGGCCGACCTGCTCGAGGACCTCAATCCCGCGCAGCGCGAGGCCGTCAGCCACGCGGGCGGGCCGCTGCTCGTCGTCGCCGGCGCGGGCTCGGGCAAGACCCGGGTGCTGACCCGCCGGATCGCTTACCTGCTGGGGCAGCGGGGCGTGCACCCCGGCGAGATCATGGCGATCACGTTCACCAACAAGGCCGCGGCCGAGATGCGCGAGCGCGTCGCGGCGCTCGTGGGCCGCCGGGCCAACGCGATGTGGGTGTCCACCTTCCACTCCATGTGCGTGCGGATCCTGCGCCGCGAGGCGAAGACGCTGGACATGTCGTCGAGCTTCTCCATCTACGACTCCGACGACACGAAGCGGCTGATCACGCTCGTCGCGCGGGACCTCGACATCGACCCGAAGAAGTACGCCGCGCGCACGCTCGCGGTGAACATCTCGAACCTGAAGAACGAGCTGATCGGCCCGGAGGACGCGGCGGCGAACGCGGCGAACGACCTCGAGCGCCGCGTGGCCGAGGTGTACGGCGAGTACCAGCGCCGGCTCGACCAGGCCAACGCGTTCGACTTCGACGACCTGATCATGCGCACGGTGTCGCTGCTGCAGACGTTCCCGGACGTCGCCGAGTACTACCGGCGCCGGTTCCGCCACGTACTCGTCGACGAGTACCAGGACACGAACCACGCGCAGTACACCCTGGTGCGTGTGCTGGCGGGCACCGAGCCGAGCGACTCCGGCATCGCGCCGGCCGAACTGTGCGTGGTGGGTGACGCGGACCAGTCGATCTACGCCTTCCGCGGCGCCACGATCCGCAACATCGAGGAGTTCGAGCGCGACTTCCCCAACGCGCACACGATCCTGCTGGAGCAGAACTACCGGTCCACGCAGACGATCCTGTCGGCGGCGAACGCGGTGATCGCGCGAAACCCGAACCGGCGCGCGAAGCGGCTGTGGACCGATTCCGGCGACGGCGAGAAGATCGTCGGCTACGTCTCGGACAACGACCACGACGAGGCGGCTTTCGTCGCGGGCGAGATCGACGCGCTGGCGGAGAAGGGCGAGGCGGACTACTCCGATGTCGCCGTCTTCTACCGCACCAACAACCAGTCGCGGGTGTTCGAGGAGATCTTCATCCGGCTCGGCCTGCCGTACAAGGTCGTCGGCGGCGTGCGGTTCTACGAGCGGCGCGAGGTCCGGGACATGCTGGCGTACCTGAGGGTGCTGGCGAACCCGGAGGACACGGTCAGCCTGCGCCGCATCCTGAACGTCCCGAAGCGCGGCATCGGCGACCGCGCCGAGGCCGTCGTCGCGACGCACGCGGAGCGCGAGCGGATCTCCTTCGCGGCCGCGCTGCGCGACGCCGTCGAGGGCAAGGTGCCACTGCTGAACCCGCGCTCGGCCAAGGCGATCACCGGTTTCGTGTCGCTGCTCGACGACCTCGGCGAGGTGGCCGCGTCCGGCGCGGAGGTGCACGACCTGCTGGAGTCCGTGCTGGAGCGCACGGGTTACCGCGCGGAGCTCGAAGAGTCCGACGACCCGCAGGACGCTTCGCGGGTGGAGAACCTGACGGAGCTCGTCACGGTGGCGCGGGAGTTCACCGAGTTCACCGCCGAGGTCACCCAGGACGAGAACGCCGAGCTGGTGCTGGACGACGGCGTGCCGGCGCCCGGTTCGCTGCCGGCGTTCCTGGAGCGCGTGTCGCTGGTCGCGGACGCCGATTCGATCCCGGCCGCGGACGGCGGCGAGGAGGGCGACGGCGGTGCGGGCGTGGTCACGCTGATGACCGTGCACACCGCGAAGGGCCTGGAGTACCCGGTGGTGTTCTGCACCGGCTGGGAGGACGGCGTCTTCCCGCACATGCGCGCGCTCGGCGACCCGGCGGAGCTGGCCGAAGAGCGGCGGCTCGCGTACGTCGCGATCACGCGGGCGCGGCAACGGCTGTACGTCTCGCGCGCCCTGGTGCGGTCGGCGTGGGGGCAGCCGCAGATGAACCCGGCTTCGCGGTTCCTCGACGAGCTCCCGCCGGACCTGGTCGACTGGCGGCGGCTGGAGCCGTCGTCGGCGGGCTTCGGAAACTTCGGGTCGTCCTCCGGATCCTCGTCCTCGGGCCCGCGGGCGGCGACCACGTGGGGCCGGCGGTCCCCGTCTTCGTCCACCTCGTCGACGTCGCCGTTCGGCAAGGCGTGGAAGGACACGGTGGCCCTGAAGCTGGACGTCGGCGACCGCGTGAGCCACGACAAGTACGGCCTCGGCACAGTGGTGTCCTGCGACGGCGTCGGCCCCCGCTCGACGGCGACCATCGACTTCGGCGCGTCGGGCAAGGTCCGGCTGATGCTGATCGGCAGCGTCCCCATGGTGAAGCTCTGAGGCTCGTCTGTGGCGTTTTTGTCGGACCCCTTCGCTAACCTCAACTCAGTCGAACACAAGTTCGATTTGATGGGGTAGGCTGGTGCTCGCGCCGGTGCCCCTGGGGAAGGGGGAGGACGAGGGGTGTGGACGCGATCTTGTTTGGTGTCCTGGCCGGTGGGGTACAGGAGTACTTGCAGGGAGTCGTGGGGACGACTAAGGGCCAGGGCCAGGGCCGGGGTGGCGCTGGCCCAGGGGAAGCACCAAGGCTGGCCGCCGCCTGGCGGGCGCTGCTCCGGCAGCACGAGCTGGGCGCGGATGGCCGCTGCCTGGCTTGTGGCCGGGGCCGGTGGACGACGAGGTCGGTTTCGGCCCGCTCATCGTTGGCCCACCGCGATCCAGGCCTGGCTGACTGTGGCTCGGGCCGGTCCGGCTGGTGGCCGGGCTGGCCGAATCGGTTCGGCTGGTGGCCGACGCGGCGGCAGAGTGGACTGTGCACCGTCTGGCAGGTGGCTGTCGCGTACTTCATCCGACGGCTGCCGAACGGCGAGCGCTAGCGAGTGTCCGAGCCCAGGCAAGTGGCGGACCGGGGCGCTGTGGCCGTCTCAGTCAGTTTTCGCATGGCCTGGTGAAGGCGCGTCGCCACGGAATCGGGGCCGTGGACTCCTGCTATGCGGAAGCGTGGGGACAAGCGAGCCGTTGCGGTGGCGGGTAGTGCGGCCGCAACGGTCGAGTGAAGCTGTGTCCATCGGATCTGCCTGCAGCCTTTGCAGGGGCTCCGACTGGTTTGGTGGCCTTGGTTCCGCCGCGTCGAGACTGCGGTCGACCTAGGCCGACTCAAGCGATGCCGGGCCGACTCAAGCCGCGATACGGGGCTGGGCCAGACCGTTATTGCTGGGCTGGGTCAGACCGTGATGCCGCGAGCCGCGAGCCACGGGCGCGGGTCGATCTTCTTGCTGCCGTTCTGCCAGACCTCGAAGTGCAGGTGCGGGCCGGTGCTCTCGCCGCGGTCGCCGATCTTCGCGATCTGCTCGCCGCACTTGACCTTCTGGCCCTCGTGGACCGAGAAGCTGTCCATGTGGCCGTAGACCTGGATGGTGCCGTCCTCGAGCTGGACGCGGACCCAGAGGCCGAAGCCGCTGGCCGGGCCGGCCTGGATCACGGTGCCGTCGGAGGCGGCGTAGATCGGCGTGCCGATCGAGTTCGCGATGTCGATGCCGAGGTGGCTGGTGCCCCAGCGGGCGCCGAAGCCGGAGGTGAACGTGCCGTTGGCCGGCAGGCAGGTCTTCGGGCGAGAGGCCTCTTCGGCAGCCTTGCGCGCGGCGTCGGCCTCGGCCTGCTCGCGGGCCTCGGTGACCTTCTGGTTGTCGGCCATCTTGGCGGCCTCGGCGGAGGCATCCATGCCGTGGCCGGCGGGCAGCAGCTCGGGGGCGCCACCGGAGCCGGCGCTGCCGAGGGTGAAGGAGGCACTCGCTTCCTGGGCGTTGGCGAGCGGGGTGACGGCGGCGTCGGAGTCCGCGGTCACGGTCTTGAGCGTCTGGCCTGCGGCGGCTGCGGCGAACGCGCCTGCCGCGACAGCGGCGACCACGACCCGCCCACGCAGGGCGGAAGAGGGCGGGGCGATGCGGTGCGAACCCCGCACGCGGATGACCGCACCGTCCAGTGCGTCCTTCAGCGCCGGGGAAGGGGCTTGGCCGCCGGGGGAGCGGTGTGAAGCCAAGACAGGGCCTTCCATCGTCGGGGAGCCGGATCTGCGAAGACTGCGGGCGGGGGAACCCGGTGAGCCAACCTCGGGGGTGGTTCGCTCGTCGTCCTGCTTTGTGACCTGACTGTAATGGGGACCGTGGGACAGTAACCAAGCGACACCGCCGACGGCAAGGCGTCGCCCGCGAGTCGGCCGAACGAGCGGCCCCGATCCGGCGGCTAGCTGTGGGGATTACTCAAAGTTAATCCGGAACTACTCCGAAAGGTGTGACTTCGGTTACAGGTCTTTCGGGCGATCGGCTCTCCGGGTAGGCCTCCGGCCCCCTCTGAAGGCCTCCGCCTCCGAAATAAACGATTACGGCCCGCTGTTGAGGCGCATTCACCTCGCAACGGGGCTGATTGCGCCTGTTTTGTCCGCTTGAGACCCGTGGTGCGCCGATCGCCCGACTACCCCATCCGATGGCACCTCGTTACGCCGCTCGCACCACGACGACCGACGGCACCCGCAGGATCCCGCCGAACGCGGCCACCTTCGTGCAGGCCGCCATGAAACCCGTGACCGCACCCTCCCCGGCTGTGACCGCACCCTCCCCGGCTGTGACCGCACCCTCCTGCCCGCGAGTGCACTCTCCTGCCTGTGACCGCGCCGTCCCGCCAGCGACTTGCACTCTCCCGCCTGTGACCGCGCCCTCCCGCCAGCGACTTGCACCCTCCCGCCCGTGACCGCGCTCTCCTGTCAGTGACTGCGCCCGCCCGTGACCGCGCCACCGCGCCGCTCGGTGTGACTGCACCTCGACCAGTCCCCTCCGACTGGCCTCTTGGCGGCTTCGACCGGTCCTCTTGGCTGCCACTCCGCTGTCCGATCGGTGGTGGCCGCTGCCCGTCGCTCCTGCCCCGATGCCGTGTTCTTGTCGACCTGTTCCACCGCTGTGGGTGCCCAGTCGTGTGGGTGATGGTGTGGCTTGTCCGGCGGCGGCGCGCCCTCGGCGGGCTGGCTTGCTAGCGTCGCGTCCGATGAATTCGCCTTCAGGGCCCCCCGACGGGGACCCATCCGCGGTCCGGCCTGATTCCGGTCAGGACAACCCCGGGTCGCCCGCCAGTTCGCGGCGGCCCAGTCTTGCCGAGCGCAAGGCCGCCGCCCGTGAGCGCGCCCGGCGTGACTCTCGCCGCGGCCGCGGCACTCGGTCCGAAGCCTCCGACACCGCAGACAGCCCCGCCGCCCCAGATGCCTCCACCACCACAGGCGGCCCAGCCACCACAGGCGGCTCCGCTGCCTCCACCACCACAGGCGGCCCCACTACCCCCGCCGCCACAGACGGCCCGGCTGCCTCCGCGGGCACGGGCGACCCTGCAGCCCCAGTCGCCACGGGCGACTCCGGCGGCCGAAGTGGTCCCGACGCCGAGCTTGACCGATCAGCCTCGCGCGACCGGTCTGCCTCGGGTGACCAATCGGCTTCGCGTGACCGATCAGCTTCGGGTGACCAATCAGCCTCGCGCGACCGGTCGGCCTCGCGCGACCAGCGATCCTCCACTGGCGACTCCGCCCAATCGGGGACAGCTGGTGGAGTGTCGTCGCGGTCCTATGTCGACAGTTCGGACCCGGCGGCGCGCACCCACTCCGAGAGCGGCCAAACCCAGCCCCAGTCCCGAACCCAGTCCCGAACCCAGCCCAGCACCGCACCCCAAGCCCACTCCCAGCCAGAACTCGAGTTCGCCGAGCGGCGCCCCTCCGCGGCCCTCGCCGCGGCTGTGTGGCTCACCGTGGCCGGGGCCGTCGCGCTGACCGTCGGGGCGGTGCTGCCCGTTTCGCCCGATGCCGGGCCCGGGTATCTCAGCTGGCCGCTTCTCGCGGTGCTCGCGCTGGTGCCCGCCGGACTTGCCGTGTGGGCCGCGTACACCGGGCGGCACGGGCTGGCCGCCGGGCTGATCGCGGGGCTCGCCGCGCTTGCTCCGGGGCGGTTGCTGCTCGACGTCCAGTTCTTCGCCAACGGCTCCCTCACCGTCCGCCCCGAGCTGTACCTGCCCGACCGTCTCCTGGACCGCAGCGGGGTGGCCGCCGGGTTCTGGCTGCTGGCCATCGGGCACCTCCTCACGATCGCCGCCGGGTTGCGGGCCGCGCGCGTGGCCCGGGAGCTCAACGAGATCGCGGGCAGTTCGCCCGGACAGCGGCGGTGGCGGCTCGTCGTGCCGCTGCTCGCCGTGGTCACCGCCGTCGGGCTGCTGATGTCGCCGGTGGTTTCCACCGACCCGTACCTGCTCGCGCGCTCGGCGTTCGAAGGGCCCGGCGCCGCGCTGGCCGGGTACGTCCTGCTCGCCGGGGCGCTGCTGATCGCCGCGGTGCTCGGGTTCTCGTCGGCGTCCGACGGGGTGGCGCGCGGGACGCTCGGCGGGGCCGCGGCCGCGGTGTTCGCCGTCGCGCTGCCCGCGGTGGTGGCGGGGCTCGTGGTGCCGGACCTGCACGTCGCGTGGGGGCCGTGCATGGCCGTTGTCGCGACGCTGCTCGTCCTCCTGCTCACCCCGCTCGCCACTCCCCAGCAGACGGCGGCCGAACGCACCGACCTCGCCGGCGAAGCCCGCGTACCCGGCCTCACGCTCTGGCGCACGGCCACCGGGCTGCTCGCCGTCCTCACCGCCGTCGCCGCGGTGATCGGCGCGCTCGCCCCGCAACTCGCGGGCCAGACCCAGACGGACAGTCCCGCGCGCTGGCTGCTTGTCGTCGCCGCGGGACTCGTGCTGCTGCCCGCGCCGTTCCTCCTCGCCGCGAAGACGGCACGGGCGGCGCGCGGTTTCCTCGCCGTGCTCTGGGCCGGCGTCGTCCTCGCCGGGACGGCCGTGCTCAGCACCGCCATCACCGCGTCGGAGGCGACCGGGCTGGGCGGGCTCGGCGGCGCCATCAGCTACCACCTCGGCGCCGGCGCCGTCTTCACCGCGATCGCGCTCGGGTTGGCGGGCCTGACGGCACTCGCCGCGACTGTCACCGGCGTCGTCGAACGTGACGACGAAGGCACGGAAGGCCCGCGCCCCAACGTTCTCATCCCCGTCGTGGCGGCCGCCGTGCTCGCCGTCGCCACGTTCGGGACGCCGGTGTTCACCGCGCCGGACTACCCGTCGCCCGGGCTCTGGTCCGATTTCGACACCCCGTCGTGGGGCCTGCTCACCGCGGTCCTCGTGGTGCTGGGCGTGCTCGCGCTGGCCGTCCGCTCCCGGCCTGGCGCCGCGGCCGCCGCGCTCGGCGGGGCCGCGCTGGTGCTGGCCCTGCACGTCGCCGAACTCCCGCTCGTCGGCTCCGCGATCGACGGATCCCGCCCTGGCATCGGGTTCTGGCTCGGTCTCGCGGCCGTCGTCGCCACCGTGGTCGCGGCCATCACAGCGGCAGCGGGAGCCAAAACAGCGGAGACCACCGAAACCGCGAAGACCCGGCCGTGACCCGAGTGCGGCCGCGCGTGCTGCTCGTCGAACTCACCGAGACGCCGGAGGCCGCGCGGCTCAGCCGTCTCCTGCGGGACGCCGGCGTCGAGGTGATCCACGCCGGCGTGCTCGCCGGGGCCGAGCCGATCCTCCGCACCGCCGAGCAGGAGGACCCGGACGCGCTCGGCGTCTTCGGCGGCGCCGCGCCGGCGGGCCTGGCCGACGGGCTCGGCGACGTTCACCTCTTCGTGGTGGGCCCCGGAAACACCGACGACCCCGAAAACCCGGCGGAACCGCTCGAAGCACTGGCCGAACGGCTCGCCGGTGGGCGGTCTCACACCGCCCGCATACCGTCTGACCGCGCACGGTGACCGACTTCACCAGGTGCGGAGTGCCCTGCGTCTGCGCAGGTCGCTAACCTCGACTGGTCCGACAGCGCGGTCCGTTCAGGGACCACCACAGTGGCGTGTCGTCAGGAGACTGGAGTAGTGGACCTCTACGAGTACCAGGCGAGGGATCTCTTCGCCGCCCACGGAGTACCGGTTCTGCCGGGCTCGGTGGCAACAACCCCCGAAGAAGCCAAGGCTGCCGCGGAGCAGATCGGCACCCAGGTCGTCGTCAAGGCGCAGGTGAAGGTCGGTGGCCGCGGAAAGGCCGGTGGCGTCAAGCTGGCCCAGACGCCGGACGAGGCGAAGGAGAAGGCGGAAGCCATTCTCGGCCTCGACATCAAGGGCCACATCACGCATCGCGTGCTGGTGGCCGCGGCCTCGGACATTGCCGAGGAGTACTACTTCTCCTTCCTGCTGGATCGGTCGAACCGCACCTTCCTGGCGATGGCGTCCTTCGAGGGCGGCATGGAGATCGAGCAGCTCGCGGTCGAGCGCCCCGAAGCGCTCGCCCGGATCCCGGTCGACGCGATCGCCGGGGTCGACAAGGCGAAGGCCGTCGAGATCCTCACCGCGGGCAAGTTCCCGGAGAAGGTCCTCGACGAGGCGGCCGACGTCGTCGTCAAGCTGTGGGAGACCTTCGTCGCGGAAGACGCGACGCTGGTCGAGGTCAACCCGCTGGTGCGCGACCCCCAGGACAAGATCATCGCCCTCGACGGCAAGGTCACCCTGGACGAGAACGCGGACTTCCGTCAGCCGGGCCACGAGGCCCTGGTCGACAAGCAGGCCGAGAACCCCTTGGAAGCCAAGGCGAAGGCCAAGAACCTCAACTACGTCAAGCTCGACGGCCAGGTCGGCATCATCGGCAACGGCGCGGGCCTGGTCATGTCCACTTTGGACGTGGTGGCGTACGCGGGCGAGAAGCACGGCGGCGTGAAGCCGGCCAACTTCCTCGACATCGGCGGCGGCGCGTCCGCCGAGGTGATGGCGGCCGGTCTGGACGTCATCCTCAACGACACCGACGTGAAGAGCGTGTTCGTCAACGTCTTCGGCGGCATCACCGCCTGTGACGCGGTGGCGAACGGCATCGTCGAGGCGCTGAAGATCCTGGGTGACGAGGCCAGCAAGCCGCTCGTCGTCCGGCTCGACGGCAACAACGTCGTGGAGGGTCGCCAGATCCTGGCCGACGCCAACCACCCGCTGGTCACCGTGGTGGACACTATGGACAACGCGGCCGACAAGGCCGCCGAGCTCGCCGCGGCAGGTGCGTGAGATGTCGATCTTCATCAACGAGAACAGCAAGGTCATCGTCCAGGGCCTCACCGGCTCCGAGGGCATGAAGCACGCCACCAAGATGCTGAAGTCCGGCACCGACATCGTGGGCGGCGTCAACGCCCGCAAGGCGGGCCAGACGGTCACCATCGAGGGCAAGGACCTCAAGGTCTTCGGCACGGTCGAAGAGGCCATCAAGGAGACCGGCGCCGACGTGTCGGTCATCTTCGTGCCGCCGAAGTTCGCCAAGGACGCCGTGCTCGAGGCCATCGACGCCGAGATCCCGCTGGCCGTGGTCATCACCGAGGGCATCCCGGTGCACGACTCGGCCTACTTCTGGGCCCACGCGGGCGCCAAGGGCAACAAGACCCGCATCATCGGGCCGAACTGCCCCGGCGTGATCACCCCGGGCAAGTCGAACGCCGGCATCATCCCGGCCGACATCTCCGGCCCCGGCGGGATCGGCCTGGTGTCGAAGTCCGGCACGCTGACCTACCAGATGATGTACGAGCTGCGTGACATCGGCTTCTCCACCGCCGTCGGCATCGGCGGCGACCCGATCATCGGCACCACGCACATCGACGCGCTCGAGGCGTTCCAGAACGACCCCGAGACGAAGGTCATCGTGATGATCGGCGAGATCGGCGGCGACGCCGAGGAGCGGGCGGCAGACTACATCAAGGCCAACGTCACCAAGCCGGTCGTCGGCTACGTCGCGGGCTTCACCGCGCCCGAGGGCAAGACGATGGGCCACGCCGGCGCCATCGTCTCCGGCTCCTCCGGCACGGCCGCCGCGAAGAAGGAGGCCCTCGAGGCCGCCGGCGTCAAGGTCGGCAAGACTCCGAGCGAGACCGCTGTGCTCGCACGTGAGCTGTACAACAGCCTGGGCTGACCCGCCGGTCGGCTCAGGCTGACCTGCGATGACACCCTCCCGGAGGCCGGGCACCACGTCGGTGCCCGGCCTCCGGTGTTTCCGGCGGCAACCGATCGGGTGGTCCGCACGTCCAACGGCCCGAACAGGGGTGTGTCCGAATGCGCTAGCGTTCGGGTGCCCGGCCGTCTTCGCCGGACCGGGTTGCCGCACGTCCCGCTACTTGCCGGCCCCAACGACAGGAGAGCTTCCGATGACCTACCCCAGCGGCGGGCCCGGTTACCCCCAGCAGGGTGGCGGTCAGCAGCCCCTTCAGGGCCCGCCCCCGTCCGGCCCGTTCCCGCAGCAGGGCCCGCCCCCGTCGTCGGGCGGCCCGGCGCTGCCGCAGAACCTGCCGACGCTGCTCGCCCTCGTGGTGGCCGTGCTCGGTGTCGTCCAGTACTTCATCGGCTTCTCCGACGAGGCGGGCGACGTCGGCCAGGACACGGTTTTCCTGCTCGTCGGCGGCCTGCTCTCCGCGCTGCACGTGCTGCCGAAGGCCCCGAAGGTGCTGCCGTTCGCCGCGCTGTTCAGCGTGGTCGGCGCGCTCGGGGCGCTGGACACGGTGGTGGCCGAGACGAGCACGCCGGGCATCGTCACCGTCGTGCTGATCCTCGGCATCGTGCAGCTGCTGGTCTCCGTCGGCGGGCTGCTGCTCGAGTACGGCGTGCTCAAGCTGCCGGCGCCGAAGCCGGCCACGCCGCAGTACCACCAGCCGCAGTACGGCCAGTCCGGTCCGGCCGGCCCGTTCGGCCAGCCGCAGCAGTACCAGCCCGGTGCGACGCCGCCGGCTCCCGGCCAGCAGCCGGGCTCGACCCCCGGCCAGCAGCCGGGCGCCACGCCGCCGCCGGGCCCGGGGCAGCAGGCGACCACGTACGCGCCGCAGCAGGGCCAGTTCTTCCAGCAGCCCCCGGCCGACCAGCCGAAGCCAGGCTCGGGCACGGGCACTCCGCCGGGTGGTTTCGGCCAGCAGGGCTGACCGCGGCTCCGGCGAAGCGCCCGAATGCCACATTCGGTGCGTTGAACGCACCCAATGTGGCATTCGGTGCGTTGGACGCAACCAACGCCACATTGGGGCGCTTGTCGCAATCACAACACCCGCTGTGACTCTCCGTGTCACAGCGGGTGTTTTTGTTGTCCTGGGGGACCCGGTCGGGTGGGTTAGGTTCGCCACGCCACCCGGCGGCGGCGTGCCTCACCCGGACGGACCAGCGCGGATGTCATGGTCAACTCATGCAGCTGCTCACCAGTTCCGGACGCCCGCCGGGCGACGGACCGGTGGCGGACTCCCCTGAACTCGCCGCGGAAGTGACTCCGGCGACGCGGGTGCGGGTGTTGTTCTCCGCCGCCGTCGGGCCGCTGATCACGGGATACGCCCTGGTCGCGACCCTGATCGCGCTCGTCACGCTGACCGCCGACCGGTTCTCCGCCGCGGGCGCGCTGCTCACGGCCGGGCCGGGCTGGCTCGCCGCGTACCAGGTGCAGCTCGGCATCGGCGGCCACCCGCTGGGCGTGCTGCCGCTGCTGCCCACGGCCGGTGCCGCGTTGCTGGTCGCGCGGACGGCGTCCGGCGCCGTCCTGCGGCTGGGCTTCACCCGGCCGGGGCAGGCCATCCCGCTGGTCGCCGTGATCGCCGGTGCGCACGCGCTGTTCGGCCTGGTCATCGCGTTGCTCGCGCTCGGCGCGCCGGTGCGGGTGAACCCGGCGCTCGCGTTCGCCGTGCCCGGGGTGCTGGCCGCGCTCGCCGCCACCGCCGGGGTGGTGCGCCGCTGCGGCCTGCCGCACGCCCTCGCCGAACGGCTGGACCCGCTGGCCGCGCGCGGCGTCCGGGCCGGCGCCCTCGGGCTCGCCGCGCTGGTGCTGGTGGGCGCGCTGGTGTTCACGCTCGCCACGGTGCTGTCGATGTCCACTGTGGACGACCTGTTCGAGCCGTCGGTCGGCAGCAGCCTCGGGCTGTTGCTGCTTTCGGTGCTGTACCTGCCCAACGCCGTCGTGGCGGCGCTGTCGTTCGTCACCGGGCCCGGGTTCACGATCGGCTCGCTCGACGTCAGCCTGGTCGGCTACCACGGCGGCGACGTGCCCGCCCTGCCGCTGCTCGGCGGCATCCCCGCGCACGCCGCCGTGTGGTGGCCCGCGCTGCTGGTGCTGCCGGCCGCCGTCGGCGCGCTCGTCGGCTGGTCGGTCCGCCGGGTGGACGACGACCCGGCCGCGCGCATCCGCGTCGTCGCCGTCGCGGGCGCCGTGGTCGGCTTCGGCTGCGTGGTGCTGGGGACGCTCGCGGGCGGACGGCTCGGCGACGGCCCGTTCGACCCGGTCAGCGTGCCTGTCGGCGTCGCCTCGATCGTGGCGTTCTGCTGGATCGTGATCCCGGGCGGGTTCGTGGCGTTCTTCGCCGGGGCACACGCGCCGGCCGCACCGCCGACCACGCTGGACGTCGAGCCCGACGAGGTCTTCGACGACGAGCTGGTCGAGGAAGCCGAAGAGCCCGAGGAGTCCGAAGAGGACACGGCCGAGGACGCGGACACCGAGACCGACGCCGCGTCGGAAGAGCCCGAAGACCCCGATGAGCCGGAGACCGAGCCGGACACAGCCGAGTCCGATGAGTTCGATGAGTTCGACGCCGAGGCCGACGCGGAACTGGGCCTGGAGCAGCCGGAGGACGTGGTCCTCGACGAGCCGGAACCCCTGCTCGAGACGCCCGGCGAGACGCCCGGCGCTGTGACCGGGTCCACCGAGGCCTCCGTCGACGAGAAGCCCCGCGAGGACGACCGTTAGGGTTGGGGTGACCTGCTGAAGCGCCGTGCGCCCGAGGCGTGCCGCCGTGCAAGGAGCCCGTTCTGGCCAGTCGTTTGGACCTGCCCACCCCGGTGAAGATCGTCGTGCTCGCGTCCGGTTCCGGCACACTGCTGCAGGCCCTGCTCGACGCCGTCGCGCGCCCCGGCTTCCCCGCGAACGTCGCCGCGGTCGGTGCCGACCGCACCGGCATCGAGGCGCTGACCAGGGCCGAGCGCGCGGACGTGCCGTCGTTCACCGTCCGCGTCGCCGACCACCCCGACCGCGCGGCCTGGGACCAGGCGCTGACCCAGGCCGTCGCCGTCTACCAGCCCGACCTGGTGGTGTCGGCGGGCTTCATGAAGATCCTCGGCCCCGAGTTCCTGTCCCGGTTCGAGAACCGGGTGGTCAACACACACCCGGCGCTGCTGCCGTCGTTCCCGGGGATGCACGCGGTCGCCGACGCGCTGGCGGCCGGCGTCAAGGTCACCGGGTCGACCGTGCACTTCGTCGACGCGGGGGTGGACACCGGGCCCGTCATCGCCCAGGAGGCGGTGCTGGTGGAGGCCGAGGACACCGAAGACGTCCTGCACGAGCGGATCAAGGCCGTGGAACGCAGGCTGCTGGTTGAAACGATCGAGCGACTCGGCCGTGGTGGCTGCACCGTGGACGGACGAAAGGTGAGGTTTTCGTGAGCACTGCAGAAGGACGACGCCCGGTCCGGCGCGCGCTGATCGGCGTCTCGGACAAGGCCGGCCTGCTCGAGCTCGCGACCGGTCTGCACGCGGCCGGCGTGGAGATCGTGTCGACCGGCGGCACCGCGAAGGTGATCGCGAACGCGGGAGTCCCCGTCACTCCGGTCGAGCAGGTCACCGGGTTCCCGGAGTCGCTCGACGGCCGGGTGAAGACGCTGCACCCGCGCGTGCACGCCGGGCTGCTCGCCGACCGGGGCAACGACGACCACGTGGCGCAGCTCAAGAAGCTCGACATCGCGCCGTTCGACCTGCTCGTGGTGAACCTGTACCCGTTCACGCAGACCGTCGCGTCGGGCGCGAGCCCCGAGGACTGCGTGGAGAACATCGACATCGGCGGCCCGGCGATGGTGCGCGCGGCCGCGAAGAACCACGGCAGCGTCGCGGTGGTCGTGGACCCGGCGCGTTACGCCTGGGTGCTGGAGCGCGTCGCCGAGGGCGGCTTCGAGCTGGCCGACCGTAAGCGGCTCGCGGCGCAGGCGTACGCGCACACGGCGGCGTACGACACGGCTGTCGCTTCGTGGTTCGCGAACACGTACGCGCCCGCGGACGACTCCGGCTTCCCGGACTTCACCGGCGCCACCTGGGAACGCGCGGACGTGCTGCGCTACGGCGAGAACCCGCACCAGAAGGCCGCGCTGTACAAGAGCGCGCAGCCGGGGCTGGCGCACGCCGAGCAGCTGCACGGCAAGGCTATGTCGTACAACAACTACGTCGACACCGACGCCGCCCGGCGCGCCGCGTTCGACTTCGCCGAGCCCGCCGTCGCGATCATCAAGCACGCGAACCCGTGCGGTATCGCGGTGGGCCTGGACGTCGCCGAGGCGCACCGCAAGGCCCACGCGTGCGACCCGGTTTCGGCCTACGGCGGCGTGATCGCCACGAACCGGCCGGTGACGGTCGAGGCCGCGGAGCAGATCGCCGAGGTGTTCACCGAGGTCGTGCTGGCGCCCGACTTCGAGCCGGAGGCGCTGGAAGTCCTGCAGCGCAAGAAGAACGTGCGGCTGCTGAAGCTGCCGGTGATCGAGCGGCCGGCGCCGATCGAGTTCCGGCCGATCTCCGGCGGGGTGCTCGTGCAGACCGTCGACGCGATCGACGCCCCCGGCGACGACCCGGCCAACTGGCAGCTCGCGACCGGCGCCCCGGCCGACGAGCAGACGCTCGCGGACCTCGAATTCGCGTGGCGCTCACTGCGCGCGGTGAAGTCCAACGCGATCCTGCTGGCGCACGAGCGCGCCACGGTCGGCGTCGGCATGGGCCAGGTCAACCGCGTCGACTCCTCGCGGCTGGCGGTCGCTCGCGCGGGCGACCGGGCGAAGGGCTCGGTGGGCGCGTCCGACGCGTTCTTCCCGTTCCCGGACGGGCTCGAGGTGCTGATCGAGGCCGGCGTGCGCGCCGTCGTCCAGCCCGGTGGGTCCATTCGCGACGCCGAGGTGATCGCGGCCGCGGAGGCCGCGGGGATCACGCTGTACCTGACGGGCACACGCCACTTCGCGCACTGACCACAGGTTTTCCGAGGGCCGGCCGGGGTTTCCCGGCCGGCCCTTTTGTCATCCCTCGCGCAGGAGGCCGTAGACGACCACGTCGCGGTTGGCGCCGTCGCGCCAGGCCGCCTGGCACAGCAGGCCTTCGCGGTGGAAGCCGGCCTTCTCCAGCACCCGCTGCTCGGCGACGTTGTCGTCGTCGGTGAACGCCTCCAGCCGGTGCGCGCGGGTGAAGCGGAACAGGTGGTCGACGAGCAGCCGGTGCGCCTTCGTCCCGGTGCCGTGGCCGCGGTGGTCGGGCAGCAGGGTCAGGCCGATCTCGTGGCAGCCGCCGGCCGGCCCGCCGCGGTCGGCGGCCCGCCAGCTGGCCATCCCGGCCAGGGCGCCGTCCACCGTCACGGCGATGAAGCTCGATGCCCCGCCGAGCAGACCGTCCTCGGCGAAGCGGCGGCGGCGCGCCTGCGGATCGGCGAAACCGTTCCACTGGAACGCCCCGAGCACCTCGGGGTCGGTGGCGAACCGGTCGAGGACCGGCAGGTCGTCTTCGGTGAAGGCGCGGAGCGCGATGTGTTTCACTTCAAGCCCACCAGTTTCGTCAGGTAGCGGTCGATCTGATCGAGCGCGGGCGGCCAGTCCAGGTCCGGCTCGTTGATGCGCTGGGAGAGCATGCCGTTGACGGCGGTGCGGAAGTCGATCGTCACGGTGGCGGCGTCACCGGGCGGGGCCACGCCGGCGTCCATGCAGCGCTGGACGGCCGAGCGGGTGCGCTCGAGCAGGACTTCCTTGAACGGCATGCCGAGCCGCCGGTGCACCGTGCTCTCATGGAGCACCTTGTAGAGGCCGGGGTGCGCCTGCGCCCACTCGAACTGCGAGACGGTGCGGGCGCGCAGCTGGGCCGCCGGGTCGCCCTCGTGCGCCCGTTCGGCCTCGTCTCCGCCCTGCACGAGCTCCTCGTTGCAGCGCTGCATGGCGGCGAGCACCAGCGCGTCGCGGTCGGGGAAGTGCAGGTACACCGACGTCGCGGCGATCGACACCTCGCGCGCGACGGCCCGCAGTGACAGCGCCTCGTCGTCGGCCAGCTCTTCGAGCATGCGGACGGCGGCCGTGACGATCTCGTCGCGCAGCAGCTCGCCGTGGCCGCGGGCGTTGGGGCGGCGTCGGGGGGTCTTCTCCATGGCGTCCTCCAGTGTAGCTGGACACCTATCGCGCTACAGGTGTAGCGTCACTTCGGGCTACAGGTGTAGCGCTACGGATGTACAAGACGAGGAGTACTGCTGTGGCAACGGTTTCCGAAGTTATGAGCGATCTTGATCGGCTGACGGCGCTGGACCCGGCGTTCGCGCGGATGGCCGAGGCGACCGCCCGGTTCGTCGGGGCGGTGCCCGGGCTGACCGAGCGGGAGAAGGTGTTCCTGCGTGTGGTCGCGGACGTCTGCCAGCCGAGTCTTGGCCTGCCGTTCGAGGCGCACGTCCGCGCCGGCCTGGCGGCGGGAGTGTCGGTTGTGGACATTCGCACGCTGCTGCGGTTCATCGCCTACGACACGGGTTACCCGGCGGCGGCGGCCGGCTTCGAGCGGCTCGTCGAGCTGGAGGAGACGCTGGGTCTGCCGCGGCCGGAGCTGCCCCTGCCCGCCGAGGACCTGCTGGCGCCGGGGCCCAGCCCGCTGCCGCCGCCGGTGCGGGCGCAGCTGGCCGAGCTGGACCCGCACTTCGCGGAGTTCTTCGACCTGCAGTCGAGGATGCGGACCGACCCCGGTTTCGCCGGCCTGAGTGAGCGGGAGCGCGGATTCGCGACCATGAGCGTCGACATCCACTACCAAACCCTGGGGGAGACTTTCACGGCCCACGTCGGCCGGGCTCTGCGTGGCGGCGCTTCGCCGGACGACGTGCGCTCCGTGCTGCGGTTCAACGCCCAGTTCGGGGCGACGCGGGTTTGGCAGGCTTGGCAGGTGTTGAACGTGTTGCTGGCCGGGTGAGTGGTGGCGGGTCTTGGTGCTGGGGCTGTGGGGCTGGTGCTCTCGCGGCTTCGGTCGCTTCGGTCGCCGCGGTCGTGTGGCGATCGGGGCGTGGTCCGGGTGTGATCTGGAGATGGCTCCGGGTTGGTCCGGCGTGAGGGGGACTTTCGCGCCAGGGTCGATATTCCTTGGCGGACAAGGGAATCCGGGCCGCGTGAGGGTGGACACCCCGCGGCCCGCTTGACAGGGATTCCGGGTCTGAGGTCTACTGGATGCATCGAACAGGTGTTCGATGCAGGGTGTTGGAGCCGCCTTCCCCGCGGTGAAACGGCGCCTCGTCCGTCCCATGGTCCTTCCGGCGTGGGGGCGGGCGGTGCGCCGGTGCGTGTCATGGCGTTCGGCGTCATGGCGTGCCGTGGCGCGACGCACGTCGTGTCCGCGTTCGAGTCGCCGCTTTCGAGCGGTCGCTGGTGAGCGGTCACTTTTGAGTGGCCGCTTTGAGTGACCGCTTTGAATGACACAGGGGAGGTGGATGTGGTGACGGCTGTGGTGGAACCGCCGGTCGCGCGGCTGGCGGCGTTGCCCGGTGTGAGCACGGCGAGCCGGGTGGCGGCCCAGGCCGCGCACGCCAGGACGACGGGAAGGGTGCTCCCGGTGTCCCCGGCGCTGTCCGGTCTGCTGCCCGCCTCGGGGCTCCGGCGCGGGAGCACCGTGGCGGTCCACAGCTCCACCTCGCTGCTCCTCGCCCTGCTCGCCGAGGCCACCGCCGCCGGGTCGTGGGCGGCGGTGGTCGGCGTGCCTTCGCTGGGGGTGGCCGCGGCGGCCGAGCACGGCGTCGCGGTCTCCCGGCTGGCACTGGTCCCACGTCCGGGCGCCGAGTACCCGGCCGTGATGGCCGCCCTCCTCGACGGCGTCGACCTGGTCGTCACCGAGCCCCGCTCGATCCAGCCGTCGATCGCCCGGCGCCTCTCGGCGCGCGCCCGCCACCGTGGCGCCGTCCTGATCTCCCTGGGCCCCTGGCCCGCCGCCGACGTCGAACTCCACTGCGCCCGGGGCCGCTGGTCAGGCCTTTCGCAGGGCAACGGCCATCTGGAGTCCCGCCCCGTCGTGGTCCACGCCGCGGGCCGTGGCGCCGCGGCCCGCCCGCTGTCCGCCTCACTGACCCTGCCCACCCCGGCGGGCCGGGTCGCCCCGGCTCTGGTGGACCCGGTGGCGGAGCCGATGGGGGTGCCGGTGGGGGTGCCGGTGGGGGTGCCGAGCCAGCTGACCCGCGCGGAGGCCGCGGAGGAGACCTTGGCCGCCCCGCCGCACCTGATCCCCGAGGAGGCAGTGGGATGACCACTCCCCGCCCCGGTTTCCACGGGTCTGTCCATCCGGCCGCCGTCGCCGTTCCTGCTGCCGCAATCGCTGCTGCTTCCACGGCCGCTCCCGCAGCTGCTGCCGTTCTCTCCGCCGCCGCCACCGCCACCGTTCCCACCGCCACCGCTGCTGCCATCGTTCCCACCACCACCGCTGTCACCGTTCCCACCACCACCGTTCCCACCACCACCGTTCCCACCACCACCGTTCCCGCCACCACCGTTCCCGCCACCACCACCGTTCCCACCGCCGCTGCCGCCGTCGTTGCTGTCACCGGCACCGTTCCCGCTGCCGCCGCTCCTGCCACCGTTCCCGCTGCTGCTGTCGTTCCCGGGGCCGCCGTTCCGGCTGCTGCCATCGTTCCCACCACCGCTGTCGTTCCCGCCGCCGTTGCCGTCACCGGCACCGTTCCCGCTGCTGCCACTGCCACTGCCACTGCCCCTCCCACTGTCGTCGCCTCACTCCGCGGTACCCGGGTGACTGCTCACCACGTCGGCCCACGCCCCGCCCGTCCCGGCGCTGCCCGAACCGCTGATGTCCGTACCCGCGCCGGATCCCGCCGCCGGACCACATCCGTCCACAATGCACACTCGCGCGGGGTGGTGACCTCATGAGCACCTTGCCCACCCGCCTGCTGGTCCTCTGGTGCCCGGACTGGCCGGCCGTCGCGGCGGTGGCCGCGGGCGGGGTGGCGGTGACGAGGCCCGCCGCGGTGTTCCTGGCGAACCGCGTCGTGGCGTGCACGGCCGTGGCGCGGGCCCGCGGGGTCCGCCGGGGGATGCGGCGGCGCGAGGCGGAGTCCCGGTGCCCCGAGCTGGCCGTGTTCGGAGCGGACGACGGGCGGGACGCGCGGCTGTTCGAGGCCGTCGCGAGGGCGGTCGAGGAACTGGTCGTCGGGCTGGAAGTGGTGCGGCCCGGGTTGATCGCGGTGCCCGTGTCCGGCGCGGCGGGGTACTTCGGCGGCGAGATCCGGCTCGCCGAGAAGCTGCTGGACCAGGTCGCCGCCGAGGCCGGGGTCGAATGCCAGGTCGGGGTCGCGGAGGGGCTGTTCGCCGCGACCATCGCGGCCCGGCACGGCGAGTTCGTCGAGCACGGGGAGGCGGCCGCGTTCCTCGCGCCGCTGCCGGTCGCCGAGCTCGACCAGCCGGGCAGCGACCGCGCGGAACTCGTCGGCCTGCTCACCCGCCTCGGCCTGCGCACGCTCGGTGCCTTCGCCGCGCTCACCGAACGCGACGTGCTGGCCCGCTTCGCGTTCGACGGCGTCCTCGCGCACCGGCTCGCCCGCGGCCTGTCGGAGCGGCCGCCGTTGCGTCGCCGTCCTCCGCCGGAGTTGTCGCTGACCGAGTCGTTCGACCCGGTGCTGGAGCGGGTCGACGTCGCCGCGTTCGTGGCCCAGAGCATCGGTGTCCGGTTCCACGCGGGCCTCGCCGAGCGTGGCCTGGCCTGCACCCGGCTCGGGATCTACGCCATCACCGAGTCCGGCGAGCAGCTCGGCCGCGTCTGGCGTTGCGCGGAACCCCTGACGCCGCAAGGAGTTTCCGACCGGGTGCGCTGGCAGTTCGAGGGCTGGCTGCGGGCCGCACCCGGTTCGCGGCCCACCTCGGGCGTCGCCCGGCTGACCTTGGAGCCGCAGGAGACCGTCGAGGGCCGGTCCCTGCAGCTCGGCCTCTGGCGTGGCGGCAACCCGGCCGCGGGCCCCGACGAGGACGAGGAGCTGACGCTGGAACGCGCCGGTCGCGCCTTCGTCCGGGTCCAGGGCTTGCTCGGACCGGAGGGGGTCGTCACGCCACTCCTCGACGGCGGGCGCGACCCCGCGGGCCGGGTCCGCCTCGTCCCGTGGGGAGACGCCCGTGACCCGGTTTCGCCCCCGGACGCGCCGATGCTCGCCCCGCCGACACCGCCCCGCGAAGGCTGGAGCCACGACAACGGCCCCACCGCCTGGGGCGAAGCACTCGGCGCAACCTGGCCGGGCCGCCTGCCGACGCCCTCGCCGGCGACGGTGCTCGTCCGGCCACTGCCCGCCGAGGTCGTCGACGCCGAAGGGCAGCTCGTGGGCCTGACTGCCCACCGTCGCCTGACCGCGTCCCCGAGCCGCCTCAGCATTCTCGGCGAGCCGTCGAGGATGGTGCTCGACTGGTCGCGGGTCTGGCCGATGACCAGGGTGGCCAACCGCGCGCCGGGCCCCCCGCGCGCCCGGGTGCAGATGCTGATCGCCGGTGCCCCGGACGAGCCGCCCGAGGCGGTCCTGCTCCTGTGCGCGGGCATCGAAAATCCACTGTGGACAGTAGAGGGAGTGTACGACTAGGTGAACGACGACTACGTGCGCCAGGTCCTGGCCTGGCTGCGCTCCGCACTCCCGCTCCGGCCGGAGATCCTGGACACGGCCTGGTCGAGCCGCGCCCGCCTGCCCGCGATTCCGCGGCAGGGGGAGAGGCCGGACGGCGCCGGTGCACGCCTGCCCGCAGTCCCGCCCCGAGGGGAGAGGTCGGACGATGCTGGTGCCCGTCTGCCCGCGGTCCCGCCCCGAGAGGAGAAGCCGGACGGAGCCGGTCGTCTGCCCGCAGTCCCGCAGCAGGGGGAGGGGCCGGGTAGGGCCGGTGTTCGCCCGCTCACGATCTCGCCGCAGGAGGTAGGTCTGGGAGAGGTCGGTGCCCGCCTGCCTGCGATCCCGCCCCGAGGAGAGCGGCCGGACGGCGCCGGTGTTCGCCTGCCCACGATCCCGCCGCAGAGGGCAAGGCTCGATGGTGCCCGTGCCCGCCCGCTTGTGGTTCCGCCGCAAGGGAAACGGCAACCCGGCGCTCGGACGCCGGTGGTACCGGTTCGGCGCGAGCGTCGGGAAGGACCGGGCGCCCCCAACCCCAACTTCCTCATCCCATCTCCCCGGCTCCCGTCAGAGAGATAGGTCGGACAGATGGGCTGGAACAATCCACCGGTTCCGTGGAAGGACCTCGCCCGGGCGTTGTCCGGTGCCTTGCCGCCCGGGGACCATGGGGACAGTCCGGCCTGGGGGAGGCGCCGTGACGGGTACCAGCGGCCCGAGCGGGTGGCGCCGCCGCGGAGTGATCTCGAGGTGGCCAGGGCGCGGGTGCCGTATGCCGAGTTGCACTGCCACTCCAACTTCAGCTTCCTCGACGGTGCCAACCATCCCGAGGAGCTCGTCGAGGAGGCCTTGCGGCTCGGGCTCGATGCGATCGCGCTGACCGACCACGATGGGATGTACGGCGTCGTCCGGTTTGCCGAGGCGGCGAAGGAGCTGGGCGTCGCGACGGTGTTCGGGACTGAGCTGAGTTTCGGGCTTTCCGGGCCGCAGAACGGTGACGCCGATCCCGAGGGCGCGCACCTCCTGCTGCTGGCCCGCGGCGACCAGGGGTACCGCAGCCTGTGCCGCGCCATCACCGCCGGGCAGATGCGCGGGCACGACGGCCGCACCGCACCCGAGCTGCACGCCGAGAAGGGGCGGCCGGTCTATCAGTTGCGCGAGGTCGCCGAGGAGGTCGCCGGGCAGTGCGCCGTGCTCACCGGGTGCCGCAAGGGCTCGGTCCGCACGGCGCTCGTCACCCACGGGCCCGCCGCCGCGGCCGAGCGGCTGCGGGAACTCGTGGAGCTTTTCGGCCGTGACAACGTGTACGTCGAGCTGACCGACCTCGGCCTGCCGCTCGACGACACGCACAACGACCTGCTCGCCAAGATGGCCCGGGATTTCAGCCTGCCCACCGTGGCGACCACCGCCGCCCACTACGCCTGGCCGGAGCGAGGTGCGCTCGCCGACGCGCTCGCGGCCATCCGCGCGCGCCGCAGCATCGAGGAGCTGGAGCCCTGGCTGCCGCCGGACTCCATGGCGTTCCTGCGTTCCGGCGCGGAGATGGCCGAGATCTTCGAGCGTTACCCCGGCGCCGTCCAGCGGTCCGCGCTGCTCGGCCGCGAGTGCGCCTTCGAACTGCACCACCTCAAGCCGAAGCTGCCGCCGTTCGACCTGCCGGACGGGCGCACCGAGGCGGAGCACCTGCGCGTCCTCACCATGAAGGGCGCGGAGGAGCACTTCGGCGGCAAAGACCACAAAGAACGCGCGTACCAACAGCTGGAGCACGAGCTGAAGATCATCGAGGACCTGAAGTTCCCCGGCTACTTCCTGATCGTGCACGACATCGTCGAGTTCTGCCGCCAGGCGGACATCCTTTGCCAGGGCCGGGGATCCGCGGCGAACTCGGCCGTCTGCTACGCGCTCGGCATCACCAAGATCGACCCGGTCCAGTACAAGCTGCTCTTCGAACGGTTCCTCGCCCCGGACCGCGACGGCTACCCGGACATCGACCTCGACATCGAGTCCGACCGCCGTGAGGAGGCCATCCAGCACGTCTACACGAAGTACGGCCGGCTCAACACCGCGCAGGTCGCCAACGTGATCACCTACCGCGCCCGCTCGGCGATCCGTGACGCCGCCCGCGCGCTCGGCTACTCACCCGGCCAGCAGGACGCGTGGGGCAAGCAGATCGACCGCTGGGGTTCGTTGCGCAGCACCGAAAAGGACCACGACCACGACATCCCCGACGACGTCGTCCAGCTCGCGTTCGCGCTCGAGGACTTCCCGCGGCACCTGGGCATCCACTCCGGCGGCATGGTGATCTGCCACGAGCCGGTGAGCCAGATCTGCCCCGTCGAGTGGGCGCGGATGCCCGGCCGCAGCGTGGTGCAGTGGGAGAAGGAGGACTGCGCCACGGCCGGGCTGGTCAAGTTCGACCTGCTGGGCCTCGGCATGCTCTCGGCGCTGCACTACATGCTCGACCTGATCCGCGACTACAAGGATGTGCACGTCGACCTCGCCGACCTCGACCTGACGGACCAGAAAATCTACGACATGCTCTGCCGCGCCGACGCGATCGGCGTGTTCCAGGTGGAGAGCCGCGCACAGCTGGCTACGCTGCCCCGGCTGCGGCCGCGGGAGTTCTACGACCTCGCGGTGGAGGTCGCGCTCATCCGCCCCGGCCCGATCCAGGGCGGCTCGGTGCACCCGTACATCCGCCGCGCGCAAGGCCGCGAAAAGTGGGACTACGACCACCCACTGCTGGAGAACGCGTTGCACAAGACCAAAGGCGTCCCGCTGTTCCAGGAGCAGATGATGCAGATCGCCCTGGACGTCGGGGGTTTCACCGCCGCGGAGGCCGACCAGCTGCGCCACGCGATGGGCTCCAAGCGGTCGGTGCGGAAGATGGAACGGCTGCGGCAGCGGTTCCTCGACGGCGCCGTGGCCAACGGCGTCGAGCTGGAGCTGGCGGAGCAGATCTTCCTGAAGCTCAAGGCGTTCGCGAACTTCGGCTTCCCGGAGAGCCACGCGCTGAGCTTCGCGCACATCGTGTTCTCCAGCGCGTACTTCAAGTACTACCACCCGGACGCCTTCTGCGCGGGGCTGCTGCGCGCGCAGCCGATGGGCTTCTACTCGCCGCAATCACTGGTGGCCGACGCGCGCCGGCACGGCGTCACCGTGCTCGGCCCGGACATCAACCTCAGCCTGCCGCACGCCACGCTGGAACCCTTGCCGGACAAGGGAGAGCTGCGGGCCGTGCGCAACGGGATCGGCACCGTCCGCACGGTCGGCACCGCGGTCGCCGAGCAGATCGTGGCCGAGCGCGAGGAGCACGGGCCGTACGCGAGCATGTCCGACCTCGCCCGCCGGGTGCGGCTCACCACGCCGCAGCTGGAGGCGCTCGCCACGGCGGGCGCGTTCGCCGGTTTCGGCCCCGACCGTCGCCAGGCGCTGTGGTCGGCGGGCGCGGCGGCCCAGGACCGGCCGGAGAAGCTGCCCGGCACGGGCACCGGGGTCGACGCGCCGACGCTGCCGGGCATGGACGCGCTGGACGTCGCCGCCGCGGACGTCTGGGCCACCGGCCTCTCACCGGACAGCTACCCGACGCAGTTCATCCGCGAACGCCTCGACGCGCTCGGCGTGGTCACCGCCGACCGGTTGCTGGGGTTGGAGGACGGCGACCGCGTGCTCGTGGGCGGCGCCGTCACGCACCGCCAGCGCCCGGCCACCGCCGGCGGCGTCACCTTCATCAACCTCGAAGACGAGACGGGCATGGTCAACGTCATCTGCACACTCGGCCTGTGGCAGCGCTTCCACCGCGTCGCGCGCTCCAGCGCGGCGCTGCTGGTCCACGGCGTCCTCGAAAAGGCGGACGGGGTGGCGAGCGTCCGGGCCCTCAAGCTCGAGCCCTTGCCCCTGCGCATCACGGCGAAGTCCCGTGATTTCCGCTGAGCGCGTGGCCGGTGCTGTTCAGATCGGTCGGGGCGGCGCCTGCAGACCGGAGAAAACGGCGGCGATCAGGCGTCGTCCCTGAGCCATGCCGTCGTCGTTGTCCGCCACCCGCCACAGGAAGCTCATCAGCATGATGATGTCGGCGGGGTCGTGCCCGGCGGCGATGCTCCCCTCGGCCACGCAGGCGTCGACCAGCTTGGCCACCGCCGCGGTGGTCGGCGCCCAGGAGGCGCTGATCACGTCCTGGGCCGCGGCGCTGTGCAGCGCGTCGCCAAGGCCGTGCTTGATGCGGATGTAGGCCGACAGGGTCTCGAACCATTCGACGAACGCGGCTTTGGCCGACGAGTGGCGGGCCAGCACCTGGTCGGCGGTGGTGGTCAGGCGTTCGATGTCGTGCTGGTAGGCCGCGAGGATCAGGTCCTCCCGGGTGGGGAAGTGGCGGTAGAGCGTCCCGGCGCCGACGCCCGCCCGCTTGGCGACCTCGCTCAGCGGCACGAGCGGGTTGTCCGCGAACAGCTCGTGGGCGGCCTCGATGATCGCGACACGGTTGCGCGCGGCGGCCTTGCGCTGGGTGCCGTAGGTGCTCGGCGTCTGGTCGGTCATCACTTGATGATGCCTGCCCTTTGACTTGCGGACAATCCTCCGCTAGTTTCAACGGTACTTGCGGAGAATCCTCCGCAAGTTTCCCTCGGCAGGAGCCACCCATGCGTTACGTGAAACTCGGCCGCACCGGCTTGGACGTCTCGCCCGTCGCCATCGGTGCGATGACCTACGGCGAGCCCGGCCGCGGCCACCCCGTCTGGTCGCTGGGGGAGGAAGACGCCCGCCCCCTGGTCAAGCACGCCGTGGACGCCGGCATCAACTTCTTCGACACCGCCAACATGTACTCGAACGGGTCCAGCGAGGAGATCCTCGGCCGCGCGCTGCGCGACTTCGCGAACCGCGACGACGTGGTGATCGCGACCAAGCTGCGGCATCCCATGCGTCCCGGCCCGAACGGGAAAGGCTTGTCGCGCAAGGCGATCATGACCGAGGCCGACCATTCGCTGCGGCGGCTCGGCACCGACTACATCGACCTCTACCAGGTGCACCGCAACGACCACGCGACCCCGCTGGAGGAAACCCTCGAAGCGCTGCACGACCTGGTCAAGGCCGGCAAAGTCCGCTACCTCGGCGCGTCGTCCATGTTCGCCGGGGAGTTCGCCAAGGCCCTGCACCTGCAGAAGCAGAACGGCTGGGCGCGGTTCGTGTCCATGCAGGACCACTACAACCTGCTCGCCCGTGAAGAAGAACGCGAGATGATCCCGCTGTGCCTGGACGAGGGCGTCGGCACCATCATCTGGAGCCCGCTCGCCCGCGGCCGGCTGGCCCGGGCCTGGGACGACGCGAAGTCCACCGCCCGCTCCGGAAGCGACGGCTCCTACGCCGACGCGCTCTACTCGCCCGAGCAGGAGACGTCCAACCACGCCATCATCGACGCGGTCGGCCAGGTCGCGGCCGCCCACGGCGTGAGCCGCGCGTCCGTCGCACTGGCCTGGCTGCACCGTCAGCCGGTCGTCACCGCCCCGCTGGTCGGCGCCGGTTCCATCACGCAGCTCGACGCCGCGATCGCTTCGCTGGACGTCGAGCTCACCGACGAGGACGTCCGCGCCCTCACCGCCCCCTACACGCCGCGCTACGACTGGCAGGGCGTCTCCGATGAGGAGACCCTGAACGCGATCCGCGCCCGTATCCCGGGAATGGCCCTGAGTTGAGGCCGAACACCGAGCAGAGCGAGGCAACGAGATGACGCAGGTTCTGGTCACCGGCGGAACCGGGTGCATCGGCGGTTGGGCGATCGGTTGGGCTTCGCCTACGCGGACCTGACCAAAGACGACGGGTGGGACGCCGCGATGGACGGCGTCGACTACGTCCTGCATGTCGCGTCACCCCCCCCGGCGAAGGGGGCGACAAGAAGGCCGACGAGCTGATCGTTCCCGCCCGAGACAGCGCGGGTGAAACGGGTTGTGATGACTTCGGCCGCCAACACGGCCAGCCCCATGTCCTACACAACGGAGGGCGTCACCGACGAGACGCTGTGGACCGTCGACGACCCGTCCCTGCCGGCTTACCGGCGCTCCAAGACGATCGCGGAGAAGGCGGCATGGGACTTCATGGCCGATTACGACGGCCCGACCGAGCTCACCACGGTGCTGCCCGGCGCGGTGCTCGGCCCCGTCCTCACGCGTGACACCGTTGGCACGGCGTCGATCATCCAGCGGATGCTCAGCGGGCAGATGCGCGGCGCCCCCAAGATCGGCCTGGAGGTCGTCGACGTCCGCGACCTCGTCGACCTCCACATCCGCGCCATGACCTCACCCGACGCGGCCGGCCAGCGGTTCCTCGGCACCGGGCCGTTCATCTGGATGGCCGGCATCGCCCACGCCCTCCAGGCCGCCCTCGGCGACAAGGCGGCGAAGGTTTCCGCGCGGGAGCTACCGCAGCGCATTCTCGGCTGGACGCCCCGCCCCGCCGAGCAGACCGCCGTCGAATGCGCCGAAAGCCTCATCGGCCGCGGTCTCGCCTGAGCCGTTCGCCTGCGCCGCCCGCCTGCCCGCCGGCGCGGCTGTGACATCCTGTCGGGGTGATCGAGACGGGTGAGGACTACCGCGACGCCGTGCTTTCCGGCCAGTGGTGGGAAAAACGCCAGTTCGTCGGCTGCGACTTCGCCGAGGCGGACCTGCGGGACCTGCGCACCCGGGGCTGCACGTTCGACGACTGCGACTTCACGAGGGCCGACCTCGCGGGCTCGCGGCACGACGCGTCGGCGTTCCGGTCGTGCAAGTTCGACCGGTCGGTGCTGGCCGACAGCCGGTGGTCGTCGTGCTCGCTGCTCGGATCGTCCTTTATGGACTGTCGGTTCCAAGGCATCGCCTTGACGGAGTGCGACCTGTCGCTCGCGTCGCTGGCGCGGGGACGGCTGCGCAAGCTCGACCTGTCCGGGCTGCGGCTGCGCGAGGCCAACCTGACCGAGGCCGACCTCACCGACACGGACCTGCGCGGCAGCGACCTGAGCGGCGCCCGCCTCCTCGCGGCCAAGCTGCCCGGCGCCGACCTGCGCGGCGCGGTGCTCGACGCGAACGCGCTGGTGCAGGCCGACTTGCGCGGCGCGTACATCGACCCGGAGACGGCCGTCGCCTTCGCCGCCGCCCACGGGCTCGTCGTCAAGTAAGCCCGCAGAACGGCGAAGGCCCCCGGCGGAAACCGGGGGCCCTCGCCGTGACAACGGTCAGTCGATGGGCGGTTCGCCCGGGTCCAGCTCGATCAGGTCACCCTCGGCGACCAGTTCCTCGATCGACGCCGGCAACAGGTACGCCGACCCGCCGCCCGGCTGGTTGAACCACGGGATCGCGACCCCGGCGAGCGTCTCCAGCGGACGCTGCACCCGGTACACGTGGTACGGCCGGTGCACCCACTCCGGCACCAGCGAGCGCTCCTCGAACGGCGTCCCGGCGGCGTAGGTCAAGTTGCCGTTCGGGCCGCCGAAACGGTCGAGCTCACTGCCCGCGGGCAGCTCGCGCAGCTCCTTGCCGCGGAACAGCGTCAGCGGCGGCTCGCCCGAAAGCGGCGAGATCGGCCACTGCTGCCCGGCTCCGCCACCACCACCGTTGACGGCGCGGCCGCCCACGCCGTTGGCGGCGGCGCGGACCGGCTCTTCCCGGCGCGGCGGCGGGGACATCGGCGGCAGCGGTGCCGCCAAAGGTGCCGACATCGGCGGTTCCCGGCGCGGGGGAGCGGCGGGCGGCGCGGCCTGCGCCTGTGCCGCCACGGGCTGTTGCGCCGGAACCGGCGGGGCGAGCGGAGCCGGCGGACGGGCCGGCGGCTCGTCCTCGCCCAGCAGCTCTTCCGCCGAGGTGAACGCGGTCTGCTCCTGCGGCGGCACGTCGTCGCGCGGCCGCACCGGGAACGAGCCCGTGGCGACGGCCGGCGACAGCGTCGCCATCACCGGCGGCTTCGGGGCGTCGGCCACCGGGTCCTCGACGGGCGGCGCCGGTGGCGGCTCCTCCTCGACCGGCGCGTGGCCGTCCGGGTGCATCAGCACCTTGCCGAGCATGAAGGCCGCCGCGTCCTCGGCGTCGCCGAACACGGCCGGGTTAACCAGATCACCGTCATACCAAGCGACGCGCCAGCCTTCCTCGACCTGCTCGACGCTCCAGCCGCGGTCGGTCGCCTCGCCGAGCCGGTAGGCCTCCTCGGGCACGTCGAGCTGGTCGAGCTTGTCCTGCAAGCCAGCCAGCGCGGGCTCGGCGGGCCGGGCCCGGCGTGACCGGCGCGGCTGCGGCGGGGCGGCCTGCTGCTGGACCGGCTGAGGCTCGACGGGCCGGAGATCGGCCTGCGGCTCCTCGGGCGCGTCCGGCTCCTCGGACCGCATCGCGTGGCCACCGCGTACCGGCAACGGCGCCTCGGGCACCGGCAGCACTCCGGGCACCGGCGGCACCCCGGGCACGGACGTGTCGGCGGTCATCAGCGAGGTCGGCGGACCCGCGTCGAACTCCGGCTCCTCCTCGCGCAGCTGGTGCCCGCCCTCGTCGCCGTACTGGCCGCTCTCGTCGCTGTACTGGTCGACGTGCTGGCCGCCCTCATCGCCGTACGGGTCGGTGTGCTGCTCGTCCTCGTAGTGCTCGTCGTGACCCGCGCCGGATTCCGGACCCGTGTACAGGCCGTGCTGCTCGTCGAGCTGCTCTTCGTCCTGCGGGCCGGTGTACAGGCCGTGCTGGTCCGCTTGCTGCTCGTCCTGCTCCGCGGGTGCGTACAGGTCGTCGTGCCGGCCACGCGGATCGGCTTCCGGGTCGACCGGTGCGTATAGCTGCGTGTGCTGCTCGTCGTGCTGGGGCACGGGCGGGCCCGCGCTCGGGTCGACGGGCGCGTACAGCGCGGTCTCTTCGGCGGGGTGCGGCTGTCCGGGTGCGTCGACCGGGGCGTAGATCTGCGTGTGCTGCTCGTTGTCGAGCTGCGGCGCGGCATCCACGGGCGCGTAGAGCGCGGTTTCCTCGGCCGGGTGCGGCTGCCCCGGTGGGGCGGCGTTCGGGTCGACCGGGCTGTACAGCGCGGTCCGCTCGGCCGACGGCGTCGCCGACGGGCCGTTCGAGTCCTGGCCGGGCTCGAACTCGGCGTGCTGCTCGTCGGCGAAGCGGTTGTCGAACTCGTCCCCGTAGCCCTCGGCTTCGTGGTACTGCTCTTCGCCGTACGCCGGGGCGTCTTCGTGATGCTCGTCCGGGTAGTCGTCGAAGGCCTGCTCGAACGGCGGTTCGTCGCGCTGCTCCGGCTCCGCGGGCGGCGTGTGCACCGCGAGCGGGACGTCCACCGGCGCCGGCGCCTCCTGCTGCGACGGGCCACCGGAGCCAGCCAGCGCGGCGGCACCCGCCGCACCGATTCCTGCCGCACCGAGGCCCGCGGCCCCGAGCGCCGCGGCGCCGAGGCCGGGCCCACCGGGTCCGCCCGGAGCACCAGGCCCACCGGGACCGGCCTGACCGGGACCACCCGGCGCACCGGGGCCACCGGGACCGGGCTGGCCGCCAGGGCCAGCCTGACCAGGACCACCGGGTCCGCCAGGACCGGTCTGGGGCCCACCGGGACCAGCTTGACCAGGACCACCGGGCCCGCCAGGACCAGCCTGGGGCCCACCAGGACCAGCCTGACCAGGCCCACCAGGACCACCCTGGCCGGGCCCACCAGGTCCGCCGGGTCCGCCCTGACCGGGCCCACCGGGCCCACCCTGCGGCATCGGCGCCTGCTGCCCCTGGGGCGGCGGTCCGGGCCGCTGCTGCGGCGGCTGCTGCTGGTTGCCACGGGTCAGATACGCCGCGGCGCCCTGCAGCGCCAGGTCGTCGACCGGCGGGAGCTGGAAGCCGTTCGAGCGGATGTGCTCGATCAGGTCCGACTCGGGCGAGACGCCGTACCGCTGCAGGTAGAAGTTCACCGCCGCGGGCCAGATCCACTGCCCGTCGCTGTGGAACGCGACGGGCACGGTGGCCTCGGGCGCCGGCGCGAGCCGGTCGATGTCGTACCCGCGCTCCTGGACGACCAGGGGCGCGTGGTCGAGGTAGTCGAGCAGCCGGTCCTGCTCCGCCACCTCCAGGTCGGGACGGTTGATCACGGGACGGCCGGCCGGCCCGATGGTGTCGAAGATCCGCGCGATGCGGAAGTGCGGGCCGGGCTGCTCCGGGCCGAGGCCGGACATGCGCCGGATCAGCCACTCGGGCACATTCTCCTCCGTGCGGGGGAACATGCGCAGCTCGTCCTGGTAGGCCTGCGGCGGTGGAGCGAGGTTCCACGGCGGTTCGTCGCGGTTGTACTCGAGGTTGTAGCTGGAGGGGTGGTCGAGCTGGTAGCGCGCGTTGAACCAGGTGCCTCGGCCGTCCCGGTACATGCCGCCGCGCAGCCGTCCGAAGAGGGTCGCGATGTCGTGGGTGGCGACCCACTCCTGACTGGTCCCGTCCTCGGTGAGGATCTGGCCGGTCAGCTCGTGGTACCTCCCGACAGCCCGGTACTCCGCGGTGACTTTGCGCCAGTCGCGCGGTGCGGCGCGCAGCAGGGCCAGTCCGATCTGCTTGACCAGTGTGTCCTGCTCCGTCGCGTTCAGCTGCGTCGTCGGTTGTGCCACGATGACATTTTGACTGTTCGCGCGCACGAACGCACCCCGCATGCGGGTTTTGCCACTCGGGGGCAAGCCGGCATGCGGTCTGACCTCGGCCGACGCCGTATGCGGAAGATCACACGCCCGTGCGAGGCGAGCCGCGGAGCCGGTGGTGGGGTGACGAGCAGTGTACGGGCAGTGGCGATGCGAGCCCGGTCGCGACGCGCGGGGTGATCGTGATCCGCCCCGGGCGGTCCGCGCGGGCCGGGTTCCTCCGGGCAGACTGCGGCCCCCGGCGCCGCTTTGCCAGAATGGGCGTCGTGACGGCGAAGATTCTGGACGGCAAGGCCACGAAGGACGCCATTTTCGCGGAGCTGGGCCCGCGGGTGGCCGCGCTCGCCGAGCGGGGGGTGGTCCCCGGGCTGGGCACGGTGCTGGTCGGCGAGGACCCCGGCTCGCACTCGTACGTGAAGATGAAGCACGCGGACAGCGCGAAGATCGGCGTCAACTCGATCCGCCGCGACCTGCCCGCCGACATCTCGCAGGAGAAGCTCGAGGCCGTCATCGACGAGCTGAACGCCGACCCGGCCTGCCACGGCTACATCGTCCAGCTGCCGCTGCCGAAGCACCTCGACGCGAACCGCGTGCTCGAGCGCATCGACCCGGACAAGGACGCGGACGGCCTCGCGCCGGTCAGCCTCGGCCGGCTCGTGCTCGGCGAGAAGGGCGCGCTGCCCTGCACGCCGTACGGGATCATCGAGCTGCTCAAGCGCCACGGCGTGGAGCTGAACGGCGCGCGGGTCACCGTGGTCGGCCGCGGCATCACCGTCGGCCGCACGCTCGGCCTGCTGCTCACGCGCCGCAGCGAGAACTCCACCGTGACGCTCTGCCACACCGGGACCCGTGACCTCGCCGCCGAGGTCCGCCGCGCCGACATCGTGGTCGCGGCCGCCGGCGTGCCCGGGATCATCACCCCGGACATGGTGCGGCCGGGCGCGGCGGTGCTGGACGTCGGCGTCTCGCACGTCGACGGCAAGCTCACCGGGGACGTCGACCCGGCCGTCGCCGAGGTCGCCGGCTGGCTGTCGCCGAACCCCGGCGGCGTCGGCCCGATGACCAGGGCGATGCTCGTCAGCAACGTGGTCGAAGCCGCGGAACGCGCGGTCGCGGGCTGATGGCGATGGCGGGCGACCGGCGCCGCGCCGGGCGGGGCTGGGCGGTCCACGCGCCGTTCGCGGTGGTGCTGCTGCTCCTCGCGGTGGCGGCGCTGCGCACCTTCCAGTACCACTGGCGCGAGGGCGCCATCCTGGTCGCCGTCGCCTTGTTCGTGGCCGGGCTCCTGCGCGCGGTGCTGCCCGCCGAGAAGGTGGGCCTGCTGGCGATCCGCGGCAAGAAGGTCGACCTGGTCACCTACGCCGCGCTGTGCGCCGCGGTCCTCTACATCGCGCTGACGATCACCGGCGGCCCGTTCGACCTGTCGTCCTGACCCCAACAGCTCGTGAGTGTTTATGACGGTTCTAACCGTCATAAACACTCACGAGCAGGTCAGGAGGCCAGCGCCAGCTCCCGCTGTTCCCGCTGCTCGGCCTCGCGGGCTTCCCGCCGGTCGAGCGTGCCGGAGAACAGGGCGATCGAGAGGCCGAGCACCGCGAGCGACGCGCCGACCCAGTTCGGCGCGACCAGGCCGAGGCCGCCCGCGATCACCAGTCCGCCGAGGGACGCGCCGATCGAGTTGGCGATGTTGAACGCCGACTGCACGGCCGCGGAGACGAGCGACGGGGTGCCGCCGGCCTTCTCCATGATCCGCGCCTGCATCATCGGGCCGATCATGAAGCCGGCCACGCCCACGAAGAAGATCGTGATGGCGGCGCCGACCTTGCCCTGCGCGGTGATCGTGAAGATGCCGAGCACCGCGGCCAGTGAGAGCAGCGCGGCGTACAGGCCGGGCATCAGCGCCCGGTCCGCGAGGCGGCCGCCGAGGTAGTTGCCGAGGGTCATGCCCACGCCGGCCAGCGAGAGCAGCAGGGTGACGTTCGACGGCGAGTATCCGGCGACGTCGGTGAGCATCGGCGTGATGTAGGACAGGCACGCGAACACCCCGCCGAGGCCGAACGTGACGATGGCCAGCGCCAGCCACACCTGCGGACGGCGGAACGCGCCCAGCTCGCCGCGCAGCGACGTTTCGGCCGGGCGGCCCTGGTGCGGCACCAGCTTCGCGATGGCGGCCGCGGCCACCAGCCCGATCACGGCGACCACGCCGAACGTCGCGCGCCAGCCGACCTGCTGGCCCAGCAGCGTGCCCAGCGGCACGCCGATGACGTTCGCCAGGGTCAGGCCCATGAACATCATGGACACGGCCTTGGCGCGCTGGCCCGGCTTGGCCATGCTCGACGCGACCACCGCGCCGGCGCCGAAGAACGCGCCGTGCGGCAGGCCCGCGAGGAAGCGGAACGCCACGCCGAACTCCTGGTTCGGCGACAGCGCGAACAAGCCGTTGCCCAGCGTGAACAGGCCCATCATCGAGAGCAGCATGGTCTTGCGCGGCAGCCGGACGGCGACCGCGGTGAGCAGGGGGGCGCCGATCACGACGCCGAGCGCGTAGGCGGAGATGAAGTAACCGGCCGTGGGGATGTCGATGTGGAAGTCCGCGGCGGTCTGGGGCAGCACACCCATCATCACGAACTCGGTGGTACCGATGCCGAAGGCACCGATGGCGAGTGCGAGCAACGCGACGGGCACGGCTCTCCTTCCTTGAGAAATCGATTACTCAGTCCGGGCCTAACCCGTTCTGAAGCGCTTTAGTACGAGGGCAAAAAACAAGACAGCTGTGCGGCCGCGACGCCGTCGAGCTGTCTCGTTCCAGTTCAACCGAACCAGTGCCGGTTTGTCATCCCGGTATTCGGGTGAGCCTCTTCACGCCGCCCGCCCGCGCTAGCGCCGGGCGGCCAGCACGCCGTCCAGCAGGCCCGGGAAGAGCGCGTCAAGATCGTTGCGGCGCAAGGAGTTGTACCGCGTGGTGCCCTCCTGGCGTCCGGCGACGACACCCGCCTGGCGCAGGATCCCGAGGTGGTGCGTGACTGTGGACTTCGTCACCGGCACCTCGAGCACGCCGCACGCGATCTCGGTGCCGGCTGCGGCGAGCTGGCGGACGATCCCCAGGCGGACGGGGTCGGCGAGCGCGCGCAGCACGGCCTCGACGGTGATCTCGTCGCGCGCCGGATGAACGAGCGGGGTCAGGTGCACAGTGTCGGCCACGGGCCCATTGTACGACGCCCGTCGAAATTGTCGGTGGGCCGTAGTACGGTCGAGATCGAACTACGACGTTCGTCGAACCAATCACTTGTTCACCTTTGGGGGCACGTCCATGTCCACCGTCCCGTCCTCGGGCACGTCACGGAACGCTGTGCTGGCGTTCGGCGCCTTCGGCGTCGGCACCAGCGGCTACATCGTCGCCGGGCTGCTGCCGTCGCTGACCGCGGAGCTGCACGTCTCCGCGACGGCCGCCGCGCAGCTCGTCACGTCCTTCGCCATCGCGTACGCCATCGGCTCGCCGCTGTTCGCCGCGGCCACCGGGCGCTGGGAGCGCCGGTCACTGCTGGTCGCCGCGCTCGTCGTCACCGGCCTCGGCAACCTGTTCGCCGCCGTCGCGCCGGGTTACACCACGCTGATGATCGCGCGGGTCGTCACCGCGGTCGGCGCCGCCGTCTTCACCCCCGGCGCCACCGCGGTCGCCGCGGAGCTGTCCACGCCGGAACGCCGCGGCCGCGCGGTCGCGACGGTGTTCGGCGGGCTGACCGTCGCGCTCATCTTCGGGGTGCCGCTTGGCAGCCTGATCTCGCAGCAGCTCGACTACGAGGCCGCGTTCCTGCTCGTCGGCGTGCTGTCACTGGCCGGCGCGGTCGGCATCCGGCTCGTGCTGCCGAAGGTCGCGCCGCCGCCGGCCGTGCGGCTGGCCGAGCGGTTCGCGGTCGCGCGGGACAAGCGCGTGGTCGCGCTGCTGGTGACCACCGTGCTCGCGTGCCTCGCCGCGTTCATGGTCTACACGCTGGTGTCGCAGCTGCTGGCCGCGACGGCCGGGGTCACCGGTGCGACCGTCACGGTCCTGCTGTTCTGCTACGGCATCGGCGGCGCGGTCGGCAACTACGTCGGCGGCCGGGTGGCCGACCGGTGGGGCGCGCGGGTGCCGATCCTCGTGGTGCTGGCCGGGATCACCCTGGTGTTGGCGCTGCTGCCGCTGACCACCACCACGGTGGTGGGCGCGGGCGTGACGCTGTTCTTCTGGGGCGTGGGCACGTGGGCGTTCAGCCCGCCGGTGCAGCACCGGCTCATCGAGCTTTCGCCCGGCCACGCGGGCCTGGCGCTGTCGCTCAACGCGTCGGCGATCTACCTCGGTGTCGGGCTGTCCGGCGTGGTCGGCGGCGCGGTGCTGACGTCCGCGGGCCCGAAGGTGCTGCCGGAGATCGCCGCGGTGCTGACCGCTGTGGCGTTTGCCGTGATGCTGTTCTTCTGGGGCGCGCGGGCCCGTCCGGTCGTGCGTGAGGAGCGGCTGCCGGCCGATTCGACCGCCGGGTGATTGTGAGAGGCTGCCCGGCGTGGCTGAGGTGCTGGATGTGGTGACCGGCCGCGGCGGTGAGCTGGTGCTGCGGCGTGACGGGTCGGCGTTCGAGGTGATCGCCAATGGCGTTTTCCTGATGGACACGCGTAACGGGGAGTCGGAGCGGCTGCTCGTCACCGGCGCGGCCGGCCGGCTGGCGCCCGGCGCGACGATCCTGATCGGCGGCCTCGGCGTCGGGTTCTCGCTGCGGGCCGCGCTGGACCACCCGAACGTCGGCTCCGTCGTCGTGGTGGAGCGCGAGGCCGCGGTGATCGAGTGGAACCGGGGCGGCCCGTTGCGTCCGGTGCACGGCGACGCGCTCGCGGACCCGCGCGTGCGCGTCGTCGAGGCTGATCTGGTGGCGTGGCTGCGTTCCGCGTGGTCGGCGGGGGAGCGGTTCGACGCGCTGTGCCTGGACATCGACAACGGTCCGGAGTGGACAGTCACCGAAGGCAACGCCGAGCTGTACGCGGAGTCCGGAGTGGACGGTCTGGCGCGGCTGCTCCGCCCCGGCGGCGTGCTGGCCGTGTGGAGCGCGGGCGCGGCGCCGGCGTTCACGGACCGGCTGCGCGCCCGGTTCGGCGACGTGCGGACCGTCGACGTCCCGGTGCCCCGGGGAGAGCCGGACGTGCTGTGGTTCGCCCGCTCCTGACCGCGGCCGTCGAGGAGAACGCGGGCTGGTGCGACGCGTACTGCCGGGTCCACGGCGTCACGGGCGTCTTCGGCCCGCGTGCGTGGACGGCGCCCTCGCGAACTCCGGAGTTCTATCCGGACGCGGTGACGCTGACCCCGTCCGCCACGGCGGCGGACGTGCTGCCGCTCGTGGACGCGTCGGCGGGCTGCTCGGTGAAGGACAGCTTCGCGAGCCTGGACCTGCCGGGTTTCACGCTGCTGTTCGAGGCTTCGTGGCTGCACTTCCCCGTGCCCGCCGCGATTTCGGGGTGGACGGCCTCGCCGTCGCCGGATCCGTCGTTCGTGTTCTTGACCGGGCCGGGCTCGTCCGCGGTCGCCCATTGTGGCTCGTCGGCGGCCGGCCTTTCGAACTTCACGGGCGATGACTGGCGCGGTGCCGTTGCCGCGGTCTCGGCGGCTTTCCCGGGGCTGCCGGTGGTGGGCTACGAGCACGGCGCCGCCCTGTCCGCCGCGCTCGCTGGCGGTGCCGAGCCGCTCGGCGCGTTGCGCGTCTGGCTCCGCGACCTGCCAAAATGAGCCCATGACGCGTGAAGTGCACCTGAGCGGCGAGGCCGAGGCCGACAAGCTGCTGAGTGAGGACCCGGTGGCGCTGCTCGTCGGGATGCTGCTGGACCAGCAGATCGCCATGGAGGTCGCGTTCATCGGGCCGCGCAAGATCGCGGACCGGATGGACGGGTTCGACGTGCGGAAGATCGCCGAGGCGGATCCCGAGCAGTTCGTCGAGCTGTGCGTCACGCCGCCCGCGATCCACCGTTACGGCGGCTCGATGGGGCGCCGCGTGCAGGCCCTGTGCCAGTTCATCATGGAGAACTACGACGGCGACGCCGAGGCGATCTGGACGTCCGGCCGGCCCAAGCCGGACGGGCCCGAGGTGCTCAAGCGGCTCAAGGCCCTGCCCGGTTACGGCGAGCAGAAGGCCAAGATCTTCCTTGCCCTGCTGGGAAAGCAGTACGGCGTGCAGCCGAAGGGCTGGCGCGCCGCCGCCGGCGCGTACGGCGACCGCGGCTCGCGTCGCTCGATCGCCGACGTCGTCAACCCCAAGACCCTGGCGGAGGTCCGCGCGTTCAAGAAGGCCGCGAAGGCCGCGGCCAAGGCGGGTTAGCCGGGTTTCAGCGTCGGGCGAACCGGCCGGGCGTCGTGCCCAGGTAGCGCTTGAAGTGCCGCGTCAGGTGGGCCTGGTCGGTGAAGCCGGCGGCGGCCGCGACGTCCGCGGGCGGGGTGCCGTCCAGCAGCAGCCGCCGGGCGCGGTCGACGCGGCGGCCCGTGACGTACCGGTGCGGCGGCAGCCCGAACCGGCGTCCGAAGGACCGCACGAGGTGCACCGGGTGCGCGCCGAGGGCGTCGGCGGCTTCGGCGAGGGTCAGCGCGCCGGGCAGGCGATCGTCGAGCAGGTCGCGCAGGTCTTCGGCCAGGCCCTTGGTGGTCACACCGGTCGGTGCCGGGGCGCCGAGGTGCGCGCGCAGGCGTTCGGAGACGAGCACCAGGCGGCTCTCCGCCTCGAGCGGCTCGGGGTTCGCGAGCGTCTCGTGCAACTGGTGGACGCGGGTGCGCAGCAGCCCGTCCGCGAGGCTCGGCCGGTCGACGGCGGCGCCGATCAGGTCGTCGCCGAGCACGCCGGCGTCGAGGTAGAGCACGCGTTTGCGGAAGCCGTGGCTGGTGGCCGCGCGGCCGTCGTGGGCGACGTTCGGGGGCAGCAGCGTGACGGCGGTGCCGAGCGCGCCGTGGTGATGGCGGTCGAGGTCGTAGCGGATGGCGCCGTCGTCGACGATCAGCAGCGTCCAGGTGTCGTGCGTGTGCACGGGGTAGGCGTGGTCGACGAAGCGGGCGTGGAACACCTCGGCGATGCCCGGCACCTGCGGGCGCCACGCCGAGACGGTCATGTTCAGAACGTACAAGACCCGCGCGTTCCGGTTGGGCGACGCTGGCCGCCATGATCCGATTCGACACGAAGATCGCCGTGCTGCTGCGGGACGACCTCGCCTCGTGGCAACGGCTCAACGTCACCGCGTTCCTGGTCAGCGGGATCGCCCACGTGACGCCCGAGCTCATCGGCGAGCCCTACGCCGACGCCGACGGCACCGAGTACCTGCCGATGTTCGGCCAGCCCGTGCTCGTCTTCTCCGGCTCCGCCGACACCCTCGCGACGGCCCACCGCCGGGCCCTTGACCGCGGCTTCCGCATCCCGATCTTCACCGAGGACCTCTTCCACACGGGCAACGACGCCGACAACCGGGCCGCCGTCCGCGCCGTCCCGCGCGAGAAGCTCGCACTGGCCGGGCTTGCCGTCCACGGCCCGAAAAACGCGGTGGACAAGATCCTGAAGGGTGCGGAACTGCATCGCTGAGGACGACGGTTTGCGCCGAACGGCGCCTTCCTGGTGACCCGCCGCGCTGCAAAGATCACCGACAGTGCCGCGTACGCAGCACTGTCCAGGGGAGGGAAAACAGATGAAGCCGAGCCATGTCCTGACGGTCGTCGCGGTGGCCGCCGCGGTCGCGGGAATGACCACGACGGCCGCGAACGCCGAGCCCGTGTCCAGCTTCGGGTACACGTCCGAGCCGGGTGCCTCGCCGCTGAGCGGTGACGCGAAGTGGGCCGCGCCCGCCGACGAGGTCGACGTCTGGGAGTACTCGGGCGCGGTCAAGGTCGACGCCCAGACGGCTGACGGCTGGGACTCGGCGCGTGTCGAACTCAGTGCTCCTGCGGGAGAGCAGCTGCACGAAGGCACGTACACCGGCGCGCGGTACCGTGACCAGACCGCCGAGCAGCTTGATACCCCGGGGTTCTACGTCGTCCGCGGCACTCGGGCTGGTGCGGTGGGCTGCAGCGATGTGTACGCCGACTTCACCGTCAGCCGCCTGGTGCGGGACGGCGGTGGCGCCATCACGGACTTCGACGCCGTCTTCGATCAGCGCTGCGGCGCGGCCGACGCCCCCGCCACCCACGGCGAGGTGCACTTCCACCGCTAAACCACCGCGTGCACCACGAAGACCGAGCGAGTCCGGTCGCCCGCGGTGCTGGTCACGGTGTCGGCGGTCGCTTCACGGAAGCCCGCCGCCGTGGCCAGCGCCGCGGCTTCGGCCAGGTCTCCCGGCATCTGCAGGTCGGCCGCCACCACGTCCGCGAATGCGTCCGAGTTCTGGAACCGGTGGACCGACGGCACGCTGAACGCCGCCTGCCCGCCCGGCCGCAGCACGCGCCGCCAGTCGGCCAGCGCCGCGGGGCCCAGGAAGTGCAGGGCGGACGCGCAGACGACGGCGTCGGCCGAGCCGTCTTCCAGCGGTAGCGGCACGCCGGGGCCGACCTGCCACGAGATCCGGCCGTCCGGGTCCAGCGAAGGGACCTTCGCGGCGGCCAGCTTGATCATCGCCGGCGAGATGTCCACCGCGAGCACCGAGCCGGGTGAAAGGCGCAGCGCCGCGAAGGCCGCGGCGCCCGTCCCGGTCGCCACGTCGACCAGCAGGGACGGTTCGGGGGTGAGCCCGTTGATCAGTGCCTCGGCCACCAGCGGGTGGAAGGCGTTGTCGTCGTAACCGGGGGCCAGCGCGTCGAAGAATTCACTCACCGGCTCACTTTAGTGGCGCTGACCAGCGATTTTCAGCCCAACGGCCGGCGACCGGCGAAGCCGAGATCGGTGCGGTGGTACCAGGACAGCTCGTGGTCGCCCTCGAGCCAGCACAGCAGCACGTCGACGCCGTCGAGCTCCGCGGGGAAGTCCACCAGCAGCGGCGCGAAGCCCTTCAGCTCCGCGCCGGTGCGCTGGACCGTCGTCATCAGGTCGTCGAGCCGGGCCTGCGCGGCCTTCCACTCGGGCAGCCCGCCGAGGTCGGTGTCCCGCCCGCCCGGCCGCAGCGACGCGGCCAGCTCCGCGGCGTCGGCGCGCACCCGCACCAGCTCGTCGAGCACGGGGCGCAGCCGGGCGAGTTCGGCGCGAGCCTCCGGCACGGTGAACAGTCCCATGCGCGAAATGTTCCCACCGGGACGGGCGGTCATCGGCGGCGCCGCACCAGTGTCGCCGTCAGTCCCGTGCCCACCAGCAGGAACCCGGCCGCGATCAGGCCGCCGGAGAACAGCCAGACACTCGCGCCCGCCATCAGGTCGAAGGGTAGCGCGCGCAGCAGGTCGAGGTCCCATTCCGGCATCGCCAGCCCCACGACGCCGGGCAGCACGCCCCACACCAGCCCGCCGAGCAGCGGCCCGGTCGACGACCACGCGCCGAGCGCGGCCACGACCAGCAGCAGGATCGCGCCGCCGGCCAGCATCGCGATGGCCGGCGCGTCGCGGTGCGTGACGACCATGGCCAGCTCGTTCTGCTGCTCGCGGAAGCCGCCGTAGCTCAGCAGCCCGAGCGCGACGGGCGTCAGGACCAGGCCGAGGACGCCGCTGACCAAGCGCGGCACGGCCCGGCTGTGTGGTTCCGCGACGGCCGGCTGGTAGGCGGTGTACGGCTCGGAGTACGACATGGCGTGACCTCCCGGGTGACTGAGTGCCCGAGGGGATGATCGCCGAGTCCGGCCGGTTCCGCGATCCGCTGAACGCGGGGTAAACCCGGTGATCGGCGCCATCGGCGCTTGTTGGAGACTTGACGCCTACCACTTCTGGAACCATCCAGCTCCGTCAAGCAGTACGCTTGTACCGCTACGACGAGTCGAAGAAGTATCGCGAAGATCCGCGGAAGGAGCACCGCTGCTCATGGCCAAGATCAAGGTCCAGGGCACCGTCGTCGAGCTTGACGGCGACGAGATGACCCGCATCATCTGGCAGTTCATCAAGGACAAGCTGATCCACCCGTACCTGGACGTCAACCTGGACTATTACGACCTGGGCATCGAGGAGCGGGACCGCACCGACGACCAGATCACGGTCGACGCGGCCAACGCCATCAAGCTGCACGGCGTCGGCGTCAAGTGCGCGACGATCACCCCGGACGAGGCCCGCGTCGAGGAGTTCGGCCTGAAGAAGATGTGGCGGAGCCCGAACGGGACCATCCGCAACATCCTCGGCGGCGTGGTCTTCCGCGAGCCGATCATCATGTCGAACGTCCCGCGGCTGGTGCCGGGCTGGACCAAGCCGATCATCATCGGCCGCCACGCCCACGGCGACCAGTACAAGGCCACCGACTTCAAGGTCCCGGGCCCGGGCACACTCACCATGACCTACGTGCCCGACGACGGCTCCGCGCCGATGGAGTTCGAGGTCGCGAAGTACCCCGAGGGCGGCGGCGTCGCCATGGGTATGTACAACTACCGCCAGTCGATCGAGGACTTCGCGCGCGCGTCGCTGCAGTACGGCCTCGACCGCGGCTACCCGGTGTACCTCTCCACCAAGAACACGATCCTCAAGGCCTACGACGGCATGTTCAAGGACGTGTTCCAGGAGATCTTCGAAGCCGAGTACAAGGCCGACTTCGACGCCAAGGGCCTCACCTACGAGCACCGGCTGATCGACGACATGGTCGCCGCGGCGCTCAAGTGGGAGGGCGGCTACGTCTGGGCCACCAAGAACTACGACGGTGACGTCCAGTCGGACACGGTCGCGCAGGGCTTCGGCTCGCTCGGGCTGATGACGTCGGTGCTCCGCACGCCGGACGGCAAGACCGTGGAGGCCGAGGCCGCGCACGGCACGGTGACCCGGCACTACCGCCAGCACCAGCAGGGCAAGCCGACCTCGACCAACCCGATCGCGTCGATCTACGCGTGGACCCGGGGCCTCGAGCACCGCGGCAAGCTGGACTCCAACTCGGAGCTGGTCGGCTTCGCGAACAAGCTGGAGCAGGTTGTCATCGACACCGTCGAAGGCGGCAAGATGACCAAGGACCTCGCGATGCTGATCGGCAAGGACCAGCCGTTCCAGACCACCGAGGAGTTCCTCGCGACGCTGGACGAGAACCTGGCCAAGAAGATCGCGCAGGGCTGATCTTCGGCGCTTTTTCCGCAAGGGCACCTCGGAGGAGTCTTCCGAGGTGCCCTTGTCGTTTTTACGCAGAGTGATGATGTGGTGACGCGGTTGGCGCCTCCGGGTGGTCTGGGGTCCGAGGCCTGTCCGCCGGACCCACTCAGTGTCTACCCTGGTCCAGCACACTTTTCGCGACAGAGGAGCGGCCGGCATGCTGGGCTTGTCGAAGAAAACGCTGATCATCCTCGCCGCGGTCGCCGCTGTGGTGATCATCTACGTGCTGAACCAGAAGGGCCAGGCCGACGCCCAGGGCTCCACGACCGGGTGCAAGGTCGCGGTGACCGCCGACGTCCTGAACGCCCGCGAGACCCCGGACGGCAACGGCAAGGTCGTCGGCAAATACCTCAACGGAGCCCAGTTCGACGCGCTGCCGGTGGTGCAGAACGGTTTCCGCAAGGTCGCGGAGGACAAGTGGGTGGCCGGCGACTTCGTGAAGCCGCTGGCTGGTTCGAAGTGCTGACGGTGGCTGGTTTCCGGCGTTGACGGTGGCTGGCTTCTGGTACTGACGCTGGTCGGTTTCCGGCGGTGGCGAGTTGAGCCGCTCGGCGCTGACGGCCTGAGCCGCGCTGTTGGCTCGCAGTTGACGGTTTGATCCGCGCGGTTGTTTGGCGCTGGTGGGTTTGAGCCACGCCGTTGGGCTAGGCGCCTGCGGTTTGGGCCGCGCTTGTTGGCTCGGCGCTGATGGGTTGGCCGAGTAGTTGTCTCGGTGCTGACCGCCGCCGATTGTCTGAGCGGTCCTCCCCGCGCCGACGGTTTTGGCGCCCGGTCAGGTCTTTTGCGCCTCGTCCGTCCTCTCTCGTGCCGCAGGGCTTCTCGGGCTTCCGGGTTTTGTCGGTGCCGGGTGGTAGACCTGGGGCATCACAGAGTGAGGGTCAGTCCCTCGTCCGCCACGAGCACGTCGCCGGGGAATTCCGCGCGTGCCTCGGCCACCGACACCGCCCGGTCCGTCCCGGGCCAGAAATGTGTGAGGAGAAGTGTGCCCACCTTCGCTTCGGCCGCTGTCCGCCCGGCTTCGGCCGCCGTCATCAACTGTCGCGGCTCGTCCGTGGGCGGCTCGCCCTGGAGGGTCGCGTCGCAGATCAGCAGGTCCGCGCCCCGAGCCAACTCGACGAGAAGCCGCGACGGCCCGCAGTCACCCGAATAGACGACGTTCAGCCCCGGCGCGCTCAGCCGCACGCCGTGGTTCGGCACGTAGTGGGGCAACAGAACGGAGGTGAGCCGGAACGGCCCGACGTCCCATTCCGAACCGAGTTCCCGCGCTGCGCGGTGCGCTGACCCCGGGCTGGGTTGCCGCTGTGAGCTGAGTTCTCGTGCTGAGCTGTGTTCCTGTCCTGGGCTGGGCTGTGGCCCTGAGTCGGGCTCCGGCGTTGCACCGTGGTCTGGTCCCTGGCTGGGTTGCCGGGCTGCACCGTGGTCTGGTTCCGGGTTGGGTGGCGGTGTTGCACCGTGTTCTGGTTCCAGGCTGGGCTGCCGCGCTGAACCGGGTGTGGACCCCGCGCGGGGCTGGCGCTGTGAGCCGAGTTCTCGTGCTGAGCTGTGTTCCTGTCCTGGGCTGGGCTGCGGCCCTGAGTCTGGCTCCGGTGTTGCACCGTGGTCTGGTTCCGGGCTGGGTGGCCAGGCTGCACCGTGCTCCGGTCCAGAGCCGGGCGGCCGCTCAGAGCTGAGTTCCCCAGCGAAGGCATGCGCGCGCCCCGAACTCAGGTCCCGCACGTCGAAGATCGTCGTGGGGTGGGGGCGTGGTTCTGTGGCCTCGAGGCGTCGCAGTGTGCCGGGTGTGCAGAACAGCGGCAGCCGGGGCAACGGCAGCCGGGGCAACAGCAGCCGCGGCAACGGCGGCAGGCCCTCGGCGTCGTGGCCACGCGACGCGCGCGCGTCCGGATCCGTCAGGGAGGGCGCAGCCTGCACCGTGTAGTGCCACGCGCGGCCGAGGGCACTCAGGTCGGCCATGTGGTCGGGGTGTTCGTGGGTGATCACCACGGCGCCGACGTCCCGGGCGGCGGTGTGGGCCAGCAGTCGGCTCACAGTGCCGTAGCCGAGGTCCAGGACCACGTGGAAACCGTTGTGGGACAACAAGAACCCGGCACAGGCGCGGCCCGGTTCTGGCCAGGCGCCGCAGCTGCCCAGGACGGTGAGCTGGGTCATGGGCGCAGTCTCGCAGAAGGTCTCGCCGCGGATTGTCGGACCCGCGAGGTAGCGTTCGCGACGTGCTGACCGTCTCGACCGTGAATGTCAACGGCCTTCGGGCCGCCGTGAAGAAGGGCTTCGTCGAGTGGCTTGCCACCACGAAGGCCGATGTCGTCGCCTGTCAGGAGGTGCGGGCTGAGGCTGCGCAGTTGCCGGCGTCCGTTGTGTCGCCCGAGGGGTGGTTCGCTGTGCACGCGCCCTCCTCAGCGAAGGGGCGTAGCGGCGTCGCGCTGTACAGCCGCGTTGAGCCTGAAGAGGTGCGCGTCGGCTTTGGCGAGGCCGAGTTCGAGGACAGTGGGCGTTACCTCGAGATGCACCTGCCCGGCGTTGTCGTCGCGAGCCTGTATCTGCCGAGTGGTGACGTCGGAACCGAGCGGCAGGACGAAAAGGAACGTTTCATGGCGGCCTTCCTGCCCTACCTCGTCGAGCTGCGCGCGAAGTCCGCCGCCGCCGGGCGTGAGGTCGTGGTGGTGGGCGACTGGAACATCGCCTACGACACCGTCGACCTCAAAAACTGGCGTGGCAACCAGAAGTCCTCCGGCTTCCTCCCCGAGGAGCGCGAGTGGCTCGGCCGCGTCTACGAGGAGGCGGGCTACACCGATGTCCAGCGGCGCCTCGACCCGGCGGGGCCTGGCCCGTACACGTGGTGGTCCTACCGCGGCCAGGCCTTCGACAACGACTCGGGCTGGCGCATCGACTGCCAGCTCGCCACCCCGGGCCTGGCCGAGAAGGTCACCTCCGTGGTCGTCGAGCGCGCCGCGAGTTACGACCAGCGCTGGTCCGACCACGCGCCCCTCACCGCCGTTTACGACTACCCGTTCACTCGCTGATTTCCTTGCCGCACAAGCGAAAGGTCCCCTCGGCAGGCGCCGAGGGGACCTTTCACTCAAATGCTGACTAGCAGCTCAGGTTGCCACCCGGGTCGACGCCCAGGATGCCCGTGATCTTCTGGTAAGCGTCGATCCGGCTCTGCACCTGGCTGGGGTTGCCGCCGTTGCACTCGATGGAGCCGTTGATGCTGCGGATCGTCTCGCCGAAGCCGCGCTGGTTGACCATCGCGTCGTGCGGGGTCATGGTGCCGGGGCCGGTCTGGGTGTTCCAGTACCAGAGCCCGGTCTTCCACGCGACGGCCGCGTCCTGCTCGACCAGGTAAGGATTGTTCAGCAGGTCGATCCCGAGCGCGTCGCCGGCGGCCTTGTAGTTGAAGTTCCAGCTCAGCTGGATCGGGCCGCGGCCGTAGTACGCGGCCGTGCCCGCCGGGCAGCCGTAGGACTGGCTCGTGTCGCAGTAATGCGGGTAGTTCGAGGTGTTCTGCTCGACGATGTAGACGAGGCCGCCGGTCTCGTGGCTGACATTCGCGAGGAACGCCGCCGCCTCCTGCTTCTTCACCGTGTCACTGCCGGTGTTGGCGAAACCGGGGTACGCGTCGAGCGCGGCCGTCAGTCCACTGTAGGTGTAGAAGGCGTTCCGGCCCGGGAACATCTGGTTGAACTGGTCCTCGCTGACGACAAAACTGGCGTCCGGCGACGAGGCGGTGGCGCTTCTGGTGGGTGCCGCGGTGGCCGTCGAGGCCGGGATGACCGCCGCCGCGGTGGCGACGAACGCGGCCGCCGTAATTCCGACGGCCGTCAGAATCCTTCGTAGAGACATCGTCAGCTCCCTTGGTCGGGCCCCCTGAAGTGGTCTACACCACAGAGGTATAGACCAATAAGCGTCAGCTGAACAGGGGCGGAAACCGGACATCGGTAAGAAAGCCGCGATAAGACCAGTGGACTTGGTGAGAAATTTGCGGAGAGTGAGTCCGATGCCGCCATGTGGGTGAATATTCTTCGGGTTCCCGGCGGCTGGGAGGCGGCAACGGCGTTGGTCCGGACGGCGCCGGCGTCCTTCGTGCGTTCAGCCGACGGTCCGCCATCCGGTGACCGATTAGTCACGGAGCGCTGACCACGAACAACACCGAGACGCTGGGGGTGGTCATTCGACAGCCACGGATGGGCGCTAGTCTCGGCGCCCGAGTTGATCAAAACCGTCGGGTCTTGACACGCTCGGTAGTTTTCTCACCAGTAGCTCATCCTTACGGGTGAGCGTTCTCGCCAGGCACAGTCACTTCGCGGGAGGCACTCCGGTGCGTTACCCAGGTCATCTCCTGATGCGGTACACCCTGCGCTCGGCCCGGACGGCGACGCTGGTCGCTTTCCCGGCGGCACTGCTCCTCGCAGGCAGCAGCGTCGCCTTCGCCGACGACGGGGTCGCCCGCGCGGAGACCACCTCCGCGGGTTTCGGCATGCTCGGGCCGGTCGGCCTGGTCGCCGTGGCCCTCGGCATCGTCGGCATGATGCTCGGCGTCCTGCGCCAGCGCCGTAAGGCCCGCGCGGCCGCCGCGCCCGCACCGGTCGCGGAGCCCCGCGTGGACAGCGAGGACCCGACCCGCCCGCTTACCCCGCTCCGCCAGCCCTGACGCCGTTCAGAGCGCCGTTTCGCGCTCTCCTGGGCGGGGCGGCACGCGCTGAGCCGCTTCGGGATCGCTCCAGCAGGTCCAGCGCTGAGGCCGGGCTGAGCCGTTTCATTGTCGTTCGGGCAGGCACGGTGCTCCCCGGGCAGAAGCCGGCTCCGACGGCCGCCGAAAGGCCGTCGTGGCGGAAAAAACCAGCCTGACCTGGCCGTTTCCCATACCTCCGGCCGAAACCGCGGTAGCTGTCCGTGAACCACTGCTGCGTCGAGTGAGCGGAGGACACCCGGGGGAGACCTCCGTGTGACCCGTCGCGGCGGGGCCTGAAAGAATCCACGCGTGTCCGACGAACAGAACGGGCGCCTGCGGGTGCTTTCCGGGATCCAGCCCACTGCCGACTCGTTCCACCTCGGCAACTACCTCGGTGCGCTGCGCCAGTGGGTGCGGCTGCAGGAGACGCACGAGACGTTCTACTGCGTCGTCGACCTGCATGCGATCACCGTCGAGCAGGATCCGAAGGTGCTGCTCGAGCGGACGCGGCGGTCGGCGGCCCAGCTGCTGGCCATCGGCGTCGACCCGGGCCGGAGTGCGCTTTTCGTGCAGAGCCACGTGGCCGAACACGCACAGTTGAGCTGGGTGCTGGAGTGCCAGACCGGCTTCGGTGAGGCCGGCCGGATGACGCAGTTCAAGGACAAGTCCGCCAAACAGGGCACTGACCGCGCCAGCGTCGGGCTGTTCACGTACCCGATCCTGCAGGCCGCGGACATCCTGCTCTACCAGGCGAACGCCGTGCCCGTCGGCGAGGACCAGCGGCAGCACCTCGAACTCACGCGCAACCTCGCGCAGCGCTTCAACAACCGGCTCGGCAAGACGTTCACCGTGCCGGACCCGCACATCGTCAAGGACACCGCGAAGATCTTCGACCTGCAGGACCCGACGGCGAAGATGAGCAAGTCCGCGTCCACGGCCAACGGACTGGTCGAGCTGCTCGACGACCCGAAGCGCTCGGCGAAGAAGATCCGCTCCGCCGTCACGGACACCGGCCGCGAGGTCCGCTTCGACGCCGAGAACAAGGCCGGCGTCTCGAACCTGCTCACCATCTACTCCGCCCTCACCGACCGCACGATCGCCGATCTCGAGGCGGCGTACGACGGCAAGGGCTACGGCGACCTCAAGAAGGACCTCGCCGACGTCCTGGTGGAGTGGGTGACTCCGCTGCAGGAGCGCGTTCAGTCCTATTTGGACGACGTGGCCGAGTTGGACAAGGTCCTGGCCGCCGGTGCGCAGCGCGCCCGTGAGGTCGCGGCCGCCACCCTCGCGACGGTGTACGAGCGCATCGGCTTCCTCCCGGCGGCACGCTGAGCCCGCGGCTGATCGTCCTCAACGGCCCGCCCGCCGTCGGCAAGTCGACGCTGGCGGGCCGTTATGCCGACGAGCATCGGCCGGCGCTGGCCCTCGACATCGACAAGGTGCGCGCGCTGATCGGCGGTTGGCGGGAGGACCCGTCCGGCGCCGGCCTCGCCGCGCGTGAGCTGGCGGTTGCCGCGGCCCGCGCGCATCTCGAGGCGGGACACGACGTCGTCGTCCCGCAGCTGCTCGGGCGAGTGGAATTCCTGGACCGGCTGGAAGTGCTGGCGCAGGAAACCGGCGCGGCCTTCCACGAAATCGTCCTGTGGGACACCAAGGACGAGATCCTCCGCCGGTTCGCGGAGCGGCCGCCGAGGCCCGAGCACGCCGACACCGCGCCCGCCGAAGTCGCCGCGCTCTACGACCGGCTCGCGTCACTCCTCGAAGCCCGTTCTTGCGCAGACGTGGTGCAGGTGTCCGCCGGACGGGTGGACGACGCCTACCGTGCGTTCCTGTCCTGTCTCGACTGACCCACTCGCACCCGCTCGCGTTGCGGGGTGACACCCGCGTAGTTAGCGTCAACCGGTGGCGAAAGAGACCGGCGAGAAGGAAAAGCTGCTGCCCCGGCTGCGGCGGAAGTACCAGTGGCTGGATCACCTGATCCGCGCCAATGACTCTTTCAGCGAGAACTACGGCAATCACTACGCCGCCGCGATCACCTATTTCAGTGTGCTGTCGGTGATCCCGATCCTGATGGTCGCCTTCGCGGTCGTCGGCATCGCCGTCGGCGGCGACCAAGCGGTGATCAAGCAGATCAACGACGGAATCAACAGTTCCGTCCCCGAGGGCCTGCGCGGCCTGGTCGGTCAGATCACCGATGCGGCGATCAAGTCCGGCAGCGGCATCGGGATCTTCGGCCTGCTGATCGCCCTGTACTCCGGCATCGGCTGGATGGCGAACCTGCGCGACGCGCTGACTGCCCAGTGGGGCCAGGAGAAGAAGCAACAGCCGTTGGTCACCACGACGCTCAAGGACCTGCTGTCGCTGCTCGGGCTCGCTCTCGCGCTTGTTGTTTCGTTCGCGCTCACGGCCGCAGGCAGCGGCATCGGCAAGCTGCTGCTGGAACTGGTCGGCCTGGAAGACCAGGCCTGGGCCAAATTCCTGCTGACGGCCGCGACGATCGTGCTGGGCCTGGTCGCGAACACGCTGGTGTTCCTGTGGGTCATCGCGCGGCTGCCGCGTGAACGCGTCGCGCTGCGCAGCGCCGTGAAGGGTGCGATCTTCGCCGCCGTGGGATTCGTGATCCTGCAACAGGTGGCGACGTACTACCTGGTCAGCGTGACGAAGTCACCGTCGGCCGCGCTGTTCGGGCCGGTGATCGGGCTGCTGGTCTTCGCGAACCTCGTCTCGCGCTTCCTGCTGTTCGTCACCGCGTGGACGGCGACGGCGCGCGAGAACCAGCGCCGCGTCGTGCTGCCTCCGCCGCCGGTGCGGCTGGAGCCGCAGGTGACTGTCCAACGTGGACTGGGCCTGGGCGCGGCGGCGGGCGCCTTCAGCGCCGGTGCGCTGCTCGGCTGGCTGGGACGGCGCCGGCCCTAAGAACTCCGCTGCTTGCGGAGCCGGTGGCGGAGGCTGAACCCGGCCACGATGATCACGGCCACCACCAGCGTGAGGATCCAGCCCGTGGTGCCGAACGGGTCCGGCTTCACCGGGGCGGCCGACTTCGCCGCGGCGGGTGCGACGTTGACCGGCGGCGCGCCGGGCGGGGCGGTGGCGACGAGGGCCTCGTACGCGATCCGCCCGACCGGGGCCGCGTGCTTGTCCTCCAGCGCGAAGCTGTAGTCGAGCAGCTTGCCTGCCTGGGCGACGACGAGGGTGGGCCGCTGCTCGGCCCGCATCATCACCACGGCCAGGCGGTGCCCGTCGCGCTCGGCGGCGCCGACGTAGGTGTGCCGGGCGTCGTCGGTGAAGCCCGTCTTGCCGCCGAGGAAGCCGGGGTAGACGCCGAGCAGCTTGTTGTCGTTGAAGACCGGGATCGGCGGCTTCCCGCCGGTCGCCGGGATCGTGTACGCCTTCGTCGCGACGGCCTGCGCGAACGCCTGCTGCTTCATCGCGTAGTGGAAGATCAGGCTCAGGTCGTAGGATGACGTCGACATGCCCGGCCCGTCGAGGCCCGACGGCGTGGCCGCGCGGGTGTCGGTGGCGCCGATGCGCGCGGCCAGCCGGTTCATCTTCCCGACGGCCACGTCCACGCCGCCGAGCGCGGTCGCGAACGCGTGCGCGACGTCGTTGCCCGAATGCATCAGCAGCCCGTGCAGTAGCTGGTCGACGGTATACGGAGCGCCCGCGGAGATGCCGACGCAGGTGCACTCCTGCTTGGCGTCCTCCTCGGTCGGCACCACGATCTTGTCCGGCTTCAGCTCGGTGACGACCACCAGCGCCAGCAGCGTCTTGATCAGCGACGCGGGCCGCTCGCGCGCGTGCGGGTTCTTGGCGGCGATGACGTTACCGGTGTCGAGGTCCTGCACCACCCACGACGCGGCGGTGTCGCCGGCGGGCAGCGGCGGCGCGCCGGGCGGGAGGATCGTGTCGCAGCTGCCGAGGAGCGGGCCGCCGACGGGCTGGGCCGGCACCGGCAGCGGGGGCGGCACGGTCTGGCCGGGAGCCGGCTTCTCGGACGTGTCCACCGGTGCCGGCGGCGCTGCGCCGGCAGCGCACGACGGCGACTGCGCGAGCGCCTGCGGGGCCGCACCGGACTGCGGGGCGGCGCCCGCTATCGGTGGTGCGGCGACGGACAGGACGCCGACGGCAAGCGACGCGACGAGGAGCCGGAGTGACCGGGGGGAAGAGCTGAACACCCACGCAATCTAGCCCGGCGGGCCCGGTTGCATACTCAGGACATGCGCATCACTCGAGGTACCGCGTTGTTCCTGCTGGCCTTCGGCGTGTGGTCCTGGATCATCTGGATCACGTTCGCGAAGAACCTGTGGGCCAGCGATCAGTCCTGGTCAGCGGACGGTTCGCCCACCGCGTACTTCATCGTGCACGCGGTGCTGACGGTGGTTTCGTTCGTGCTCGGCACGATCATCGGCGTGCTGGGCTGGCGCGCGGTCCGCGCGACGGCGAAGGAACGGGCCACCTCCAACACCTGATCCGGTGACGGTCCTTTGGTCGGTGGCGGGCGGCGCACGCGCTGCCTAACGTTCTCGCCACCAACCCCGGAGGTGGGAATGTCCCGTTTACGTCGATTGCTCGTGCCCGCGGCGCTGGTGTCCGTCGTCGCCGGTGGGCTGGCCGCGCCGGCCTCGGCTGCCACCCCGGCCGCTGCTCCGGCCGCCGCCTGTGACACCACGAGCACGCCGTTCAGCTACGTGGTGCTGTACCAGCCGGGCTCGCCGCAGTTCGTGGTCGACACGGAGCTTCGAGCCAAGTGCGGGACGAAGGTGGCGTACTACCCGGAGATCGGCGTCGCCGTCGCGAGTTCGCGCAATGCGGACTTCGCGCAGCGGATCGGCGTCAACCGGGCTTATTCGGGTGGGAAGGACGTGGCCTCGCAGGCCGCGGGGGTCTCGGCGCGGTCGGCCGTCCGGACGCTGGAGGCGACGCAGCGCGTGGCCGGTGACGACGACCTTTCGGCCCAGCAGTGGGACATGCGCGCGATCCACGCGCCCGAGGCGAACAAGGTGGACCAGGGCTCGCGGTCGGTCACCGTCGGCGTGCTGGACTCGGGCATCGACGCCAAGCACCCGGCGCTGGCGAAGGCCGTGGACGCGCGTTCGTCGGCGGGCTGCGTGACGGGCGCGCCGGACCGCACCCCGGCGTCGTGGGCCCCGACGAACTCCGACCACGGCACGCACGTCGCCGGCACCATCGCGGGCAAGGACCCGGCGCGCGGCTTCACGGGCATCGCCCCGGGCGTGCGGCTGGCGTCGGTGAAGGTGGTGAACGACGGCGGTTACATCTTCCCGGAGGCCGCCGTGTGCGGCTTCGTCTGGGCCGCGCAGCACGGTTTCCGCGTGACGAACAACAGCTACTACATCGACCCGGGCATGTTCTACTGCTCGCGCGAGCCGGGTGATTCGGCCGCGTACGAGGCGGTCCGGCGCGCTGTCGTGTACTCGACCCACCGCGGCGTGCTGAACGTGGCGGCGGCGGGCAACAGCGGCTTCGACGTCACGAAGCAGACGACGGACCCCAACCGCCCGCACCCGGTCGACTCTTCATGCGGCATCCTCCCGAAGGCGATCGACGGCGTCGTCACGGTCTCGTCGGTCGGCTACCTGGGGACGAAGTCGTCGTTCTCGAACTTCGGCGCCGTCACGGTCACCGCCCCGGGCGGCGACTTCTCGCAGCTCCCGCCCACGGGCTCGGGCGAGGGCTGCCCCCTGTCGACGATCTTCGACGGCGGTTACGGCACCAAGTGCGGCACCTCGATGGCTTCCCCGCACACGGCCGGTGTGGCGGCTTTGCTGGCTTCGCGCCATCCGTTCGCCTCGCCTCGGATCTTGACGGCGTTGTTGGAGGGCGAGGCGGATCCGGTGGCTTGCGATGTGGCGGAATGCTCGGGCTCGGCCCGGGACAACTCGTACTACGGGCACGGCCTGGTAAACGCCCTGGACGCGGTCCGGTGACCGTTCCTGGCCGGCCCTGAAGGCCACCATGAGGGACCTATGCGCCCTCATGGTGGCCTTCAGGGCCTTCAGGAGTTGTGCACATACGGCGGTGGCTGTGGACAAACGTCGTGATGGGTCAGTGCCGTTGCTTGTCCAGGGCATGCTGTATTCATGATCAAAATCGGGAGCTGGGCCGATCGGCCTCAAACGTTATGGGGCCATAGTAGGCGCGGCGTCATCACGGCGGCCACGCTCAAAAGACTGGGGATGAGCAGCAAGACAATCTACCGAAAATGCCTGCCCGGGCAGACGTGGCAGCGGCTGCTACCGGGCGTCGTTCTGCTACATAACGGAACACCGAGCCAGGACGAAAAAGTCACGGCTGCTTTGACTTACGCAGGTCCGGACGCGCTGCTGACTGGTGCAGAAGCGTGTCGTCGGCACGGCCTCCGGACAGGCGCATTGCCTGACGTGAGCCAGCTGCATGTGCTGGTCCCACATCAGCACAAAATCAAAAGCGCGGAGTTCGTCACCGTCGAGAGAACAATCCGAATACCGCCATTACAGCTGCGTGAGGGATTTCGGCTGGCACCACTGGTTCGCGCCACCACCGACGCCGCTCGCAGGCTGCGGAGCATCGAGCCGGTTGAACGGCTGCTCGTAGAGGCGCTTCAACAGGGGCGATGCCCGCCTGGGGATATCGGTTATGAGCTGGATCACGGCACGCAGCGCGGTACAGCGATAGCACGGCGTGTGCTGGCCGGCCTCGTTACAGTGCGGTCGATGGCCGAAGTCAGGGCGAAGGCGCTGGTCTCGGAACTAGAGATGCCGCCGAGTCATTGGAACGTGCCGATTTGGCTGCCTGGCGGTCGGTATGTGGGCTGTCCCGATGCTTGGTGGGACGATGTCGCGCTCGCCTGGGAAATTGATTCGTTCGAGTTCCATTTCGAGCGATCGGGCTACGCACGGACTCTCAAGCGGAACTCGCGCTACGCCGCGGCTGGTGTGACCGTGGTACAGACGTTGCCGTCGAGGCTTGAGCGGGATCCCGCTGGTGTGCTGGCTGAACTTGCAGGCGCACTTCGCGCTGCGAGCGCCCGCCCCCGTCCAGCAGTTTCCCTGAGACAACAGGTCGCGTGATGCCCTGAAGGCCACCATGAGGGACCTACATGCCCTCATGGTGGCCTTCAGGGACCAACAGACGTCAGACGCGCTTGAACAGCAGTGCGCGCTTGACTTCCTGGATCGCCTTCGTGACCTGGATGCCGCGCGGGCAGGCGTCGGTGCAGTTGAAGGTGGTGCGGCAGCGCCAGACGCCCTCGCCGTCGTTCAGGATGTCGAGGCGTTCTTCGGCGCCGTCGTCACGGGAGTCGAAGATGAAGCGGTGCGCGTTGACGATCGCGGCGGGGCCGAAGTACGAGCCGTCGTTCCAGTAGACCGGGCAGGACGACGTGCAGCAGGCGCAGAGGATGCACTTGGTGGTGTCGTCGAAGCGGTCGCGGTCCGCCTGGGACTGGATGCGCTCGCGGGACGGCTCGTTGCCGTAGGTGATCAGGTACGGCTTGATCGCGCGGTAGGCCTCGAAGAACGGGTCCATGTCGACATAGAGGTCCTTCAGGGTGGTCAGGCCCTTGATCGGCGCGATCGAGATGACGGTCTTCTTGCCGTCCTTCTCCAGCAGGTCCTTCATCAGGACCTTGCAGGCCAGCCGGTTGATGCCGTTGATCTGCATCGCGTCCGAGCCGCACACGCCGTGGGCGCAGGAGCGGCGGAAGGCGAACGTGCCGTCGAGGTAGTCCTTGACGTAGAACAGCAGGTTCAGCAGCCGGTCCGTGCGCTGCGCCGGGACGTCGTAGGACTCCCAGTGCGGCTCGGAGTCGACCTCCGGGTTGAACCGCAGGATCTTCAGCGTGACCGTGATCGGCGTGTGCTCTTCGGAGGCCTCGGACGCGGGGGCCTCGGGGGTTGCCGTCGTCATCAGTACTTCCGCTCCATCGGTTCGTAGCGGGTGAAGGTCACCGGCTTGTAGTCGAGCCGGATGTCGGACGAGAGCCCCTCGCCCTGCTTGTAGGCCATGGTGTGCCGCATGAAGTTCGTGTCGTCGCGGGTCGGGTAGTCCTCGCGGGCGTGGCCGCCGCGGGACTCCTTGCGCGCGATCGCGCCGACGATCAGGACCTCCGCCAGCTCCAGCAGGAAGCCGAGCTCGACGGCCTCGAGCAGGTCGGTGTTGTACCGCTTGCCCTTGTCCGACACGGTGATCCGCGTGTACCGCTCCTTCAGCGCCTGGATGTCGGTCAGCGCCTGCTTGAGCGTGTCCTCGGTGCGGTACACCGAAGCGTGCGAGTCCATCGTCTGCTGCATCTCCTTGCGGATGTCGGCGACGCGCTCGTCACCGTGGTCCGACAGCAGCAGCTCCAGCTGGTCCTCGACCAGCTTGGTCGGGATCTCCGGCAGGTCGACGTGCTCGTGGGCGAGCGCGTACTCCGCCGCCGCGATGCCCGCCCGGCGGCCGAACACGTTGATGTCCAGCAGCGAGTTGGTGCCGAGGCGGTTCGAGCCGTGCACCGAAACACACGCGACCTCGCCGGCCGCGTACAGGCCCGGGATCACGTTTTCGTTGTCGCGCAGCGCTTCGCCGTGGATGTTGGTCGGGATGCCGCCCATCACGTAGTGGCAGGTCGGGAACACCGGCACCGGCTCCTTCACCGGGTCGACGCCCAGGTAGGTGCGCGAGAACTCCATGATGTCCGGGAGCTTCGCGTTCAGCGTCTCCTCGGGGATGTGCGTGACGTCGAGGACCACGTAGTCCTTGTTCGGCCCGCAGCCGCGGCCCTGCAGCACCTCCTGGACCATCGAGCGGGCGACGATGTCGCGCGGCGCGAGGTCCTTGATGGTGGGCGCGTAACGCTCCATGAAGCGCTCGCCATCGGAGTTGCGGAGGATGCCGCCCTCGCCGCGGACGGCCTCGGAGATGAGGATGCCCAGGCCCGCGAGGCCGGTCGGGTGGAACTGGAAGAACTCCATGTCCTCCAGCGGCAGGCCCTTGCGGAAGATGATGCCGAGGCCGTCACCGGTGAGGGTGTGCGCGTTCGACGTCGTCTTGAAGATCTTGCCCGCGCCGCCGGTGGCGAACACGATCGACTTGGCCTGGAAGACGTGCAGCTCGCCGGTGGCCAGCTCGTAGGCGACGACGCCGGAGGCGACCGGGTTCCCGTTCTCGTCCTCGTTGGTCACCAGGTCGAGCACGTAGAACTCGTTGAAGAACTCGGTGCCGTACTTGACGCAGTTCTGGTACAGCGTCTGCAGGATCATGTGCCCGGTGCGGTCCGCGGCGTAGCAGGCACGGCGGACGGCGGCCTTGCCGTGGTCGCGGGTGTGCCCGCCGAACCGGCGCTGGTCGATCTTGCCCTCGGGCGTCCGGTTGAACGGCAGGCCCATCTTCTCCAGGTCGAGGACCGCGTCGATGGCCTCCTTGGCCATGATCTCGGCCGCGTCCTGGTCGACCAGGTAGTCACCGCCCTTGACGGTGTCGAAGGTGTGCCACTCCCAGTTGTCCTCTTCGACGTTCGCCAGCGCGGCGCACATGCCGCCCTGGGCCGCGCCGGTGTGGGACCGGGTCGGGTACAGCTTCGTGAGGACCGCGGTGCGGGCGCGCTGGCCGGATTCGATGGCCGCGCGCATGCCGGCGCCGCCGGCGCCGACGATCACCACGTCGTACTTGTGGAACTGCATGGGAAAGACTCCGCTTGTTCTCGGATGTGCGCTGTGGTGGGTGCGCCGTCAGCTGGCGGGCATCTCGGGGTCGAACGTGAAGATCACCATGGTGCCGACGGCCAGGATCAGCGCCATCGAGACGTACAGCAGGATCTTCAGCCAGAACCGCGTCGAGTCCTTGCGGGCGTAGTCGTCGATGATCGTGCGCAGGCCGTTGCCACCGTGGATCTCCGCGAGCCACAGCATCGCCAGGTCCCAGAACTGCCAGAACGGCGAGGCCCAGCGGCCGGCGACGAAGCCCCAGTTGATCCGGTGCACGCCGCCGTCGAGGATGTTCATGATCAGCAGGTGGCCGAGCACCAGGATGATCAGCGCGAGGCCGGAGATCCGCATGAACAGCCAGCTGTACAGCTCGAAGTTGCTGCGGCGGGCCGCGGGGCGCTTGGGCGCGCGCGGCTTCTCGATGATGAGCGAGTCGGCCATGGTCAGTTACCCCCGAAGAGCGTCTCGACCGTGCGCTTGAGCATGAAGAACGCACCGGGAATCATCACGACCACCCAGACGACGCCGATCACCCACAGCATCGTCTTCTGGAACTTCGGGCCCTTCGACCAGAAGTCGACCAGCATGACCCGGACGCCGTTGAGCGCGTGGAAGAGCACCGCGCCGACGAGGCCGACCTCCAGCAGGTTCACCAGCGGGGTCTTGTACGTCTCGATCACCTGGTCGTACGTGTTCGGTGACACGCGCACCAGCGCGGTGTCGAGCACGTGGACGAACAGGAAGAAGAATGTCAGCACGCCGGTGATGCGGTGCAGCACCCAGGACCACATGCCCGGGTCGCCCCGGTAGAAGGATCCTTGACGGCGTGAGGCACCCGCCCGATCGCTCGCGCCTGCCTCAGTGGCAGGGCTCGCCGTGGTGGACATCGGTGAACGGCCTCCAACGTCATCTGTCGTGCCCGGGTGACCGGTGAGGTCCGCACTCGCCTCCGGGGTCGGTCCACTGGGGACAACTCCGGCAACGGTGCCGAGATCAGGGGCCATCGAGCGTGGATGAATGGATGCTAGACCCGCTATCCGGACCCGGCTCACCTCCGGGTTCGTCTCTGTGATGGACCAGACACCGGGAGCGTCCTGCTCCACTCGGGGGTGTGGTGTGGAGCACGTGGCGGTGCCGCTGCGCTGTCGGAGGGCCTCCGCGTCGCCCCCGGGATGGCCACAATGGACACCGAACGTGCCGGTCGGGCGGGCCGGGCCACCCGACCGGTTCCGCTGATCAGGTGAGACCGGCGAGCCGACCCTGCGGAGTGTGTCCGGCGTGCTCACCGTAAGTACACGAATGGTCGCGCATCGGGCCGCTGAGTAAACGTTTGTGTTACGTAGCGTGCCTTTCCTATGGCGTCTTCCTGGCCGTTGGGTACGGTCTGGCGGTCGAACCCGGCGTTGTGGCCGGGTCGTTCTCGGATCATCCGCTGGATCAGCGGGGAGGGAGACACACGTTGCGTCGCATGCGTGGAACCGCGCTGGCCGCCGTGACCATGGCTGGGGTACTGACCTTGGCCGGTTGCGCGAAGGACACCGGGAACAGCAGTAACACCGCCTCGGGCTCGACCGCCGACTCCGGCTCGAGCTGCGTGACCGCGCCGAAGCCGCCCGTCGCCCCCGCGGCGGCGACCAGCAGCAGCGCCACCGAGGGGAAGGTCGACGCCAGCAAGCTGAAGATCGGCCTGGCCTTCGACGTCGGCGGCCGTGGTGACGCCTCGTTCAACGACGCGGCCGCTGCCGGCACCGACAAGGCGAAAGCCGACCTCGGCGTGACGCAGGTCAGCGAGAGCACCGCCAGCGCCAGCGAGGCCGAGTCCGCGAAGCAGCAGCGTCTCGAGCAGATGGCCTCGGATGGCCTGAACCCGATCATCGCGGTCGGGTTCGCGTACGCCCCCTCCGTCGCCGCCATCGCGCCGAAGCACCCGGGCACCAAGTTCGCGATCGTCGACGACGACTCGATCAATCAGCCGAACGTGACCCCGCTGGTCTTCGCCGAGGAGCAGGGCTCGTTCCTGGCCGGCGTCGCCGCGGTCTACAAGAGCAAGAGCTGCCACATCGGCTTCGTCGGCGGGGTCAACACCCCGCTGATCCAGAAGTTCGAGGCCGGCTACATCCAGGGCGCGAAAGCCGTGTCGGACAAGGTCAAGATCGACGACGAGTACCTGACCCCGGCCGGTGACTTCTCCGGGTTCCAGGACCCGGCCAAGGGCAACGTGAAGGCCGCGGCCGAGATCGCCGACGGCGCGGACGTCATCTACCACGCTGCCGGCGCCTCCGGGAAGGGCGTGTTCGACGCCGCCAAGACGTCCGGCAAGGCACTGGCCATCGGGGTCGACTCCGACCAGTACAACCAGAAGACCGTCGCCGCCGACAAGGACATCATCATCACCTCGATGATCAAGCGCGTCGACGTCGCCGTCTTCAACTACATCCAGGCGGTCGCCAAGGGTGACCTGAGCGTGCTGCCGAAGCGTTTCGACCTGAAGGTCGACGGCGTCGGCTACTCCACCTCGGGCGGCAAGATCGACGACATCAAGGACGTGCTCGACGGGTACAAGGCCCAGATCATCGACGGCACGATCAAGGTTTCGGACAAACCAGAGAAGAAGTAGCTCACTGACGCGCCAGGGCTCGGAAGGATCTTCCTTCCGAGCCCTCACGCGTTTCGACAGAACTGGATGCCTTCCTCCATGAGCACCGCAGAGGCCGAAGCCGTCCCGGACCGGGGCGTGGCGGCCGTCCAGCTGACCGGGATCACCAAGCGCTTCCCGGGTGTGGTCGCGAACTCCGACGTTTACCTGACCGTGGCACCGGGCGAGGTCCACGCCCTCTGCGGTGAGAACGGCGCCGGCAAGTCGACCCTGATGAAGATCCTCTACGGGATGCAGCAACCCGACGAGGGCACCATCACGATCAACGGCACCGAGGTGAAGCTGCGCAACCCGCAGGACGCCATCCACGCCGGGATCGGCATGGTGCACCAGCACTTCATGCTCGCCGACAACCTCACCGTCGGCGAGAACGTCTTCCTCGGCGCCGAGGCCCTGCACGGGATCGGCCGCGCGGCCAGAGCCCGGCTGGCGACGCTGGCCGAGCAGACCGGCCTGCACGCGAAACCCGAGACCCTGCTGGAGGAACTCGGCGTCGCCGACCGCCAGCGCGTCGAGATCGTGAAGGTGCTCTACCGCGGCGCGAAGATCATCATCCTCGACGAGCCGACCGCCGTGCTCGTGCCGCAGGAGGTGGACGCGCTGTTCGCCACCGTCCGCGAGATGCAGGCCGACGGCTACACGTTCCTCTTCATCTCCCACAAGCTCGACGAGGTGCGCGCGATCGCCGACACCGTCACGGTGATCCGGCGCGGCACCACCGTCGGCACGGCCGACCCGAAGACCATCACCAGCCGCCAGCTGGCGGAGATGATGGTCGGCTCGGAGCTGCCCAGCCCGGAGACCCGCGAGTCGACGGTGACCGATCGCGACATCCTGCGCCTCCGCGACCTGCGGCTCGCCGCGGAGGGCTCCGCGCGGAACGTGCTCGACGACATCACCTTCACCGTGCACGCGGGTGAGGTGCTCGGCATCGCCGGCGTCGAGGGCAACGGCCAGACCGAGCTCGTCGAGACGGTCATGGGGATGCGCAAGGCCAGCGGCGGGCACATCGAGCTGGTGTCCGCCGACGGCGAGGCCCGCGACCTGGTCAAGCTGGGCACGCTGGCGCGGCGGGAGGCGGGCATCGGCTACATCGCCGAGGACCGCACGCGGCACAGCCTGCTGCTCACGCAACCGTTGTGGGTCAACCGGATCCTCGGTTACCAGACGCGCAGGCCGGTCTCGGGCGGCCAGCTGCTCGACATCGCGGGCGCGCGCGCCGACACCGAGCGCATCGTGCGTGAGTACGACGTGCGCACGCCCGGCATCGAGGTGCCGGCCGCCGCGCTGTCGGGCGGCAACCAGCAGAAGCTGATCGTCGGCCGCGAGCTGTCCGGGAACCCCGTGCTGCTGATCGCTTCGCACCCGACGCGCGGCGTCGACGTCGGCGCGCAGGCGATGATCTGGGAACAGATCCGCCAGGCCCGCGCCGACGGGCTCGCGGTGCTGCTGGTCTCCGCGGACCTCGACGAGCTGATCGGGCTGTCCGACACCATCCGCGTCATGCTGCGCGGCCGTCTGGTGAGCGAGGCGAACCCCGCCACCGTGACCCCGCAGGAACTCGGCTCCGCCATGACCGGCGCCGAAGAAGGTGAAGAAGAGTTATGAGTTCGTGGCGCACGCGGCTGCTGCCGCCTCTGCTGGCGATCGTCTTCGCCCTGCTGCTCTCGGCGATCGCGCTGATCATCTCCGGCGCCGACCCGCTGCAGGCGTACGGCACGATGGTCGGCCAGCTGTTCAAGGGGTCCACCGCGGTCGACACGGTGAACCTGGCGACGGTGTACTACCTGTCCGGGCTCGCGGTGGCCATCGGCTTCCAGATGAACCTGTTCAACATCGGCGTCGAGGGCCAGTACCGGTTCGCGGCGGTGGTCGCGGCCATCATCGGCGGCGCGCTGCAGCTGCCGCCGGTCATCCACACCATCGTGATCCTGCTCGTCGCCATCGTGTCCGGCGCGCTCTACGCGGCGGTCCCGGCGGTGCTGAAGGTGACCCGCGGGGTCAGCGAGGTCATCTCGACGATCATGCTGAACTCGATCGTCGCCGGGATCATCGCGTTCCTGATCAACGCCGACCAGTTCGGCGTGCAGACCGGCAACAACATCGGCACCCGCGTGATCGCGCCGTCGGGCCGGATCCCGGGCATCCCGATCGGCTCGGGCACGCTGTTCGGCTTCGTGATCATCGCGGCCGTCATCGGTGTCGCGTACTGGTTCATGCTCAACCGGACGCGGTTCGGCTTCGAGCTCAAGGCCAGCGGCGAGTCGTCCACCGCGGCGGCCGCGGGCGGCGTCAACGCGAAGAAGATGACGCTGATCGCGATGATCCTCTCGGGCGCGGTGGCCGGCCTGGTCGCCATGCCGGAGCTGCTCGGCCGCGATTACAGCTACGGCATCACGTCCACGCAGATGTACGGCTTCACGGGCATCGCGGTGGCGCTGCTCGGCCGCAACAACCCGGGCGGGATCGCGCTCGGCGCGCTGCTCTGGGCGTTCCTGGACACCTCGGCGGTGTCGCTGGAGCAGCTCAACGTGTCCAAGGAGATCGCGACCATCATGCAGGGCATCATCGTGCTGTCGGTTGTCGTCGCGTACGAGGTCGTGCGGCGCGCGGACCTGGCCGCCGAGCAACGCCGGGTGGGCCGGGCACTGGCCGGCAACGGGCGTAAGGGCTCCTCGGTCGCGGAAGGCGGTGCGGTGTGACCGCCACGACGGAGTTCTCCCGCCCCGAGCCCGAGTCCGGCACGCCGAGGCCGGCCGAGCCCCGCCGTCGCCGGATCCCCGGCTGGGCGCGCGGCGTGATCTGGGCGGTCGTCGCGATCGTGGTCATGTCGACCGCTTCGTACTCGACCGGCGTCGCGGCGCTGACGTCGAGCAACACGGCGTCGACCGCGTTGCGGCTGGCGCTGCCGATCCTGCTGTGCGCGCTCGGCGGCCTGTGGGCCGAGCGCGCGGGCGTGGTCAACATCGGCCTTGAGGGCATGATGATCCTCGGCACGTGGGGCGCGGCCTGGGGCGCGTACAACGGCGGCGTGTGGGCCGGCCTGATCGCGGCGATCGTGTTCGGCGCGCTGGGCGGCCTGCTGCACGCGGTGGCGACGGTGACGTTCAACGTCAACCACATCGTCTCCGGCGTCGCGATCAACCTGCTCGGCCTCGGCGTCGCGAAGTACCTGGCGAACCTGATCTTCACGCCGATCTCCGGCAACCCGCGGCAGTCGCCGCCGGTGCCGAAGTTCGACACCTACTCGGCGTCGGGCCTGTCCGACTGGCTGGGCTCGCTGGAGAACGAACAACGGGTCGGGATCTCGGACGTCGCGGGCGTGCTGCGCGGCCTGGTCACCGGCGTCGCGCCGCTGACGATGATCGCGATCCTGCTGGTGCCGATCAGCTACTACGTGCTCTGGCGCACGCGCTTCGGGCTGCGGCTGCGCTCGTGCGGCGAGAACCCGGTCGCGGCCGAGTCGCTGGGCGTGAACGTCTACCGGCACAAGTACGTCGCGATGCTGATCTCGGGCGGCTTCGCCGGCATGGGCGGCGCCTCGCTGGTGCTGCTCAAGGGCGGCGCGGACTACCTGGAGAACCAGACCAACGGCCGCGGTTATATCGGCCTCGCCGCGATGATCTTCGGCAACTGGCGGCCCGGCGGGCTGCTCGGCGGCGCCGCGCTGTTCGGTTACGCGGACGGCCTGCAGCTGGCCGGCGGCGGTCAGGCGGTGCTCGCGCTGCTGTACGGCTCCGTGATCCTGCTGGCGGTCATCGTGGTCGTGCAGCTGTTCCGGCGGCGGTGGCTGGCCGCGGGGCTCGGCGTTGTCGGCGCCGGGATCCTGTACGCGATCTACTGGACGAACGACACGCTGCCCAGCGACCTCATCCCGTACACGGCGCACTTCGTGACGCTGATCGTGCTAGCTGTTGCCTCGCAACGGCTACGGCCGCCGAAGGCCGACGGGCAGCCCTACCGGCGGGGTGAAGGCGACTGATGGTTGTGTCTACTGTGGACTGGACGGCGTTGCGGGCCGCGGCGGTTTCCGCCGCCACGCACGCGTACGCGCCGTACTCGGGCCTGCACGTCGGCGTCGCGGGCATCGTGGACGACGGCCGTCAGGTGACCGGCTGCAACGTCGAGAACGCCTCGTACGGCCTCGGCCTGTGCGCGGAGTGCACGATGGCGGGCCAGCTGCGGCTCTCGGGCGGCGGCCGGCTGGTGGCGGTCGCGTGCCGCAGCGGTGAGGGCGAGCTGCTGATGCCGTGCGGCCGGTGCCGGCAGATCCTGTTCGAGCTGGGCGGTTCGACGTGCCTGGTGGACACCCCGCGGGGTGTGCTGCCGATGTCGGAGGTCCTGCCGGACGCGTTCGGGCCTGAGGACCTGCCGTGACTTTCGCGGCTGTAGATGTCATCAGGACGAAGCGCGACGGTGGCCGGCTGAGTGACGAGCAGATCGACTGGGTCGTCGACGGTTACACACGCGGGGTCGTCGCGGAGGAGCAGATGGCCGCGCTGGCCATGGCGATCTTCTTGCGTGGCATGGACTCCGGCGAGATCTCGCGCTGGACCGGCGCGATGATCGAGTCGGGCTCGCGGCTGTCGCTGGACGTCTCGCGCCCGACCGTGGACAAGCACTCGACGGGCGGGGTCGGCGACAAGATCACGCTGCCGCTGGCGCCGCTGGTCGCCGCGTGCGGCGCGGCCGTGCCGCAGCTGTCCGGCCGCGGCCTCGGCCACACGGGCGGGACGCTGGACAAGCTGGAGTCGATCCCGGGCTGGCGGGCCGCGCTGTCGCTGGACGAGATCTCGGCCCAGCTCGACTCCGTCGGCGCGGTCGTCTGCGCGGCGACGGACGGGCTCGCGCCGGCGGACAAGAAGCTGTACGCGCTGCGGGACGTGACGAGCACCGTCGAGTCCATCCCGCTGATCGCCAGCTCGATCATGAGCAAGAAGATCGCGGAGGGCGCGTCCGGGCTCGTCCTGGACGTCAAGGCGGGCTCCGGGGCGTTCATGAAAACGGTCTCCGACGCCCGGGGGCTGGCCCGGACGCTGGTGGACATCGGCACGGCGCACGGCGTCGCCACGGTCGCCCTGATCACCGACATGAACGTGCCGCTGGGCCGCGCGGTCGGCAACGCGGTCGAGGTCGCCGAAGCGGTCGAGGTGCTCAAGGGCGGCGGCCCGGCCGACGTCGTGTCGCTGACGGTGTCGCTCGCCCGGGAGATGCTCTCGCTGGCCGGCCTGTCCTCAGTGGACCCGGCGGCGGTGCTCGCGTCGGGCGCGGCGTACGAGACGTGGTGCCGGATGATCGCGGCCCAGGGCGGCGACCCGTCGGCGGCGCTGCCCGAGCCTTCGCACGTCCACGTGGTCAAGGCGCCTTCGTCGGGCGTGCTGGCCTCGCTGGACGCGTACGCGGTGGGGGTGGCGGCCTGGCGCCTCGGCGCGGGCCGGGCCCGCAAGGAGGACCCGGTCCAGGCGAGCGCGGGCATCCTGTGCCTGGCCAAGCCGGGCGATCGCGTCTCGGCCGGCGACCCGCTGCTGGAACTGCACACGGACACCCCCGACGCGGTCCCGTCCGCGCTGGCGGCGCTGGAAGGCGCGTACACGGTGGCCGACTCGGCGCCCGGCGTCGGCCCGATCGTGCTGGAGACCGTCCGCCCCTGAACGCCGAAAAGCCGTTAAGGCCTCCTTACCCGCGTCCTACGCGGGTAAGGAGGCCTTAACGGCTTTGAGCGTGAGCGTTGGAGAGCTACTCGGAAGGCGTGCCTTCGGCGTCGGAGCCGTTGTTCGCCTTGGCGTCGGCCGCGGCCTTGGGGGAACGGCCGTTGCGCGAGCTGCGGCGCGGCTGGCGCGGCGCGGGCGGCGGCGGGGAGATCTGCTGCACGGCCGGGCCGCCGCCGAGCATCAGCTCCGCGAAGGTGGCCATGGCCTCGTCCAGCTGGCCGCCGATGCGGCGCACGGACTCGTCGTTGCTGCGGCGCACCAGCGAGTCCACCGAGTCGGTGTCCGGCTGCTTCGCCAGCGTGCCCTCGACCTTGGACAGGCCGGTCTTGAGCGCGCCGTCGAGGTCACCGAGCTGCGAGACGAAGCCGTCCTCCACCTTGTCCAGGCGGTTGCCGAGGTCGTCGAGGCGCTGGGTGACGTTCTCGAGCCGGTTGCCCAGGTTCTCCAGCCGGTCGGACGAGTCGATCATCTCGCCGGTCTCGGTCAGCGCCGTCTTGAGCGCCTCGGTGCCGGCGTTGATCCGCTCCTTGGTGGCGCGGTCCAGCTCGTCGACGCGCGAGCGCAGCTCGTGGTCGGTGGTCTCGATGCGCTCGCGCAGGCTGGCGTCGGAGGTCTCGATGCGCTCGCGCAGCGCGGCCTCGGCCGACTCGACGCGCTCGCGCACCGGGCCGAGCACCGACTGCGGGATCGACTCGAGCTTGGCGTCCTGCTTGTCCAGGTGGCCGCCCAGCTCGTCGATCCGGCGGTGGATGTTCTGGAGCTTGTCCTCGAGCCCGTCCATCCGGCCCGCGACACCCTCGAACCGGGCCGCGACACCGTCCAGGCGGCCGTCGAGCTGGGCGAACGGCTTCGCCAGCTTGTCGACGATGCTCTCCACCGCGTGCGTGATCGCCGCGATGGCGTTGTCCTGGGCCTCGAGGCGGGTCATGGCCTCGTCGAGGCGCTCGGCGAGCACGCCGACCTCGGTGCGGTCGGGCATCTCGGACAGCCGCTTGCGGACCGCGCCCAGCGAGTCGACCGGGGCGAGCCGGGCGTAGATGTCGTCCAGCGCGTCGAAGATCTGCTGCTGTTCGCTCTCACGCACCTCGGCCGCGCGCACCAGCATGTTGCGCATCCGGTCGAAGGACGGAGCTGCAATGTGGTTGTCAGTGGTCACTGCTGTGTCCTTCGTCGGCGGGGAAATGGAAGGGACGTGGGACGAAGCTTATCGATAAGAAAATTGCGCTGCGTGTGGCCCCCGTGAACGTGGGATAACGGCCGGGCTACCCGGATGGCCGATTCGATCCTTGATCGACAAAGCTGAGGGTTGCCTCGGGGCTCTGAGTTACGGCCATGTAGGGGAATGACAGCGAGGTTACCGTTGGGGCATGTCAGATGTAACCCCGCTCGGCGCTGAGACCCTGCGCCAGGCCCCCAAGGTCCTGCTGCACGACCACCTGGACGGCGGCCTGCGTCCCGCCACCGTCGTCGAGCTGGCGGAGGCGACCGGGTACCCCGGCCTGCCGACGACCGACGTCGACGCCCTCGGCCGCTGGTTCCGGGAGGCGGCCGACTCGGGCTCGCTGGTGTCCTACCTGGAGACGTTCGCCCACACCTGCGGGGTGATGCAGACCGAGGAAGCGCTGGTCAGGGTGGCGGCCGAGGCCGTCGAAGACCTGGCCGCCGACGGCGTCGCCTACGCCGAGGTGCGGTACGCGCCAGAGTTGTTCGTCGAGCGCGGCCTGTCACTCGATGCGGTGGTCGAGGCTGTGCAGGAGGGGTTCGCCGAGGGAACACGGCGCGTGGCCGCCGAGGGGGGCCGGATCGTCGTCCGGACGTTGCTCTGCGCGATGCGCCAGCACGCCCGTTCGCTCGAGATCGCCGAGCTGGCGGTGCGCTACCGCGACGCCGGCGTGGCGGGCTTCGACATCGCCGGGCCGGAGGACGGATTCCCGCCGACCCGCAATCTGGACGCATTCGAGTATTTGCGCCAGAACAATGCGCATTTCACTATTCATGCCGGAGAGGCGTTCGGACTGCCCTCTATTTGGGAGGCGATCCAGCACTGCGGCGCGGAACGGCTCGGGCACGGCGTGCGGATCGTCGAGGACATCAAGACCGATTCGGACGGAACGGTCCACCTTGGACGGTTGGCGAGCTACGTGCGGGACCGCCGGATACCGCTGGAGATCTGCCCGACGTCGAACGTCCAGACCGGCACCGTGCCGTCGTTCGCCGAGCACCCGATCGGGCTGCTCGCCCGGCTGCACTTCCGGGTCACCGTGAACACGGACAACCGGCTGATGAGCGGATGCACGATGACCAGCGAATTCGCCGCGCTGACCGCCACGTTCGGGTTCGGCCTCGACGATCTGCGCTGGTTCACCATCAATGCCATGAAATCCGCGTTCCTCGATTTCGACTCCCGGCTCGCGCTGATCAACGACGTGATCAAGCCCGGGTACGCCGCTCTGGGCTGAGTCAGCTGCTTCCGGACGTGATCGCCAGAACGGCGGTTGCGTCCTTTAGCATGCCCAACTAATGTTCACCATGTAGGAAGTGGTTCCCATATTTTGAGACGGTGACAAAGATGGCGCAGGTCGCGGCCGATGGCGCAGTGCGGGAAAAGCCCAGTTCTCGACGGTGGCTCATCCTCGCGCTCGGCCTCGCCGCGCAGACCGCGAGCTGCTCGTTCCTCTATGGACTGCCGTTCCTGGTGCCCGCGATGCGCGCCGCCGAGGGCCTGTCCCTCGCCGAGGCGGGAACGGTCGTCGCGGCGCCCAGCATCGGGCTCCTGCTGACCCTGATCGTGTGGGGCGCGGCTGCGGACCGTTACGGAGAGCGCCTGATCATGGCCCTCGGGCTGGGGGTCTCGGGGCTACTCTTGGTATACGCCGCCGTCTGGCATCACCCAGTCGGCCTACTCATTGGGATCTTTCTCGTCACCGGAGCGTGCACGGCCTCGGTCAACGCGGCGAGCGGCCGGGTCGTGATGGGCTGGTTCGCGAAATCCGAGCGCGGCGTCGCGATGGGCATCCGCCAGACGGCCCAGCCGCTGGGGGTCGGCGTGGCCGCGCTGGGGCTGCCGCCGCTGGCCGCGCACTGGGGTTTCCAGGCCGCGATGCTGCTGCCGGCCGCGCTGGCGATCCTGGTCTCGCTGCTGGTCGCCGCGTTTGTGGTCGACCCGCCGCGTCCGCCGCGCGCGGCTGCGGGGGAGAAGCCGCCGTCGCCGTACCGGAAGCCCTGGCTGTGGCGGGTGCACGGGGCGAGCGCGCTGCTGGTGGTGCCGCAGTTCGCGGTGTCGGCGTTCGCGCCGGTGTACCTGGTCTCGCAGCAGCACTGGAGCCCGTCGGGGGCCGGGGTGTTCCTCGCCGTGGCCCAGGTGCTGGGCGCGGCGGGACGGCTGGGGTCGGGTTACTGGTCGGACCGCGTCGGCAGCCGGCTGCGGCCGATGCGCCAGCTCGCCGTCGCGAGTGTGGTGGTGATGCTGCTGGTGGCGGTCGGCGACGTGAGCTGGCTGTGGCTCGTGCTCGTCGCCCTGGTCCTCGCCGCGGTCATCACGGTCGCCGACAACGGCCTCGGCTTCACCGCGTCGGCCGAGCTGGCGGGCGTCGCGTGGTCGGGCCGCGCCATGGGCACGCAGAACACCGCCCAGAACATCGCGGCCTCCCTCACGCCGCCGCTGCTGGGCCTGGTCATCGGCGACAGCCGGTACGCGCTGGCCTTCTGCGTCGCCGCGATCTTCCCCGCGCTGGCCATCGCCGTCGTCCCGGTCCGCGCGGAGTCCGAAGCGGACTGACTTCCCGTCAGGCCTGGGCGGCGGAAGTCCGCAGCCCGTCCAGGAAAAACGACAGGTGACGGCGCCAGGCGTCGGGTGCGGTGTCGATCGATTCGTGGATCAGCTGGGACATCGCGCCGACCAGGGAGGCCAGGTCGGACGGCTCGAAGTCGGGGCGCAGCCCGCCGGCGGCCTTCGCGCGGGTGAGGATCCGGTCGGCGTGCTGGAAGCCCTGGTGGCAGGCCTCGAGGACGGCGGGGCTGAGCGGGAGCCGCCGGGCGAGGGCGTCGTTCAGGCCGTGGTCCTTGGCCTGCATGGTGAACAGGCCCTCGATGAACTCGACGAACCCGCGCCACGGGTCCGGCTCGGCCAGTGCCCGTTCGGCGATCTCGTCCAGTGCGGCCAGCTGTGCGGGCAGGATCGCGTCGAGGAACGCCTCGCGGGTGGGGAAGTGGGCGTAGAGCGTGCCGATGCTGACACCGGCGGCGCGCGCGATCTGCTCCAGCGGCGCGTCGAGCCCGTGCTCGGCGAACGCGCGGGTCGCGGCGGCGAGCAGCTTGTCGCGGTTGCGCGCGGCGTCCGCCCGCAGCGGCTTGGGTCCGGCGGCCATGCGGCCATCCTACAAGTCGAGGGCACCCTCGGGTTTTGTGGTAGCGTCGGCGGCGAAATCGAGGTGACCCTCGACTTACTGGGGAAAGGAATTCCACCATGGCTGCAGCGACCCGCCCGACCGCCGTTGTCCTCGGGGCCGGGCCCGGGCTCGGGATGTCCATCGCGCACCGGTTCGGGCGCGAGGGGTACGACGTCGCGCTCGTCTCGCGCACCGACACCCGCCACGCCGGTTACCTGGCTTCCCTCGCCGACGCCGGGATCACCGCCGAGGCCTTCGTCGGTGACGTCCGCGACGGCGTCCTGACCACCCTCGACGCGATCACCGAACGGTTCGGGGCCATCGACTTCGTCTACTACGGACCCGCGGGGACCGACCCGGACAGCTTCCCCACGGCCATCACCGAGGCCGATTCCGCCGCGGTCGCGCGGGCGATGAGCTGGGTGTACCCGGCGATCGACGTGGTCGGCCGGGTGCTGCCCGGCATGCGGGAGCGCGGCCGCGGCGGGCTGCTGTTCGCCGGCGGGCTCAGCTCGGTCCGGCCGATGCCCGCGCTCGGCGCCCTCGCCGTTTCGGCGGCGGCGCTGCGAAACTACGCCGTGACCCTCCACGCGGGACTCGACGGCACCGGCGTCTACGCGGGCAGCCTGACCATCGGCGGCGTGATCGAGCGCGGCGACATCCACCGCATGGTGGCCTCGCGGCCGGAGGAGTTCGGCGACGTCGCCCGCGCTCACCTCGACCCGGACGCCATCGCGGACGTCGCCTGGCAGCTGTACTCGGACCGGAGCGAGGCCGAGGCCGTCGTCAGCGTTTTCGACTGAGCGGTAGAGAAAAACCGTAAAAAACGACCGGAGGCCGCCCCCGCGGGGACGGCCTCCGGTCGGACGAACGTCAGGTTCAGACCACCGTGAGGCGGTTCTCGAACGATTCCACCAGCTTGCGCCACGCGCCCTGCTCCGCCTCGAACGGCGCGCTCGGTTCGAGGCGCGTCGGGTCCGGGCGCAGGACGAAGGAGACCAGCCAGCCGAGGCTCTCGTTCGCGGCCAGCGCGGCCTCGACGGTGTCGTCGCCCGCCCAGTCGGCGGCGTCGGTGATCAGCTCGACCGCCAGCTCCAGCTGGGTCGCGTCGATCGACTCGGGGCCCTCGGCGATGTCGTCGTCCAGGCCGCCCAGCACGTAGGTGTTCTCGGTGTCGACCTCGACCTCGAGCTCGCCCGCGGTGGCCTTGGCGACCACCTCGTCCCAAGTGGACACGTCGGCGATGTCGGTGTCGGCCAGGTCCTTGCCGCCCTTGATGGCCTTGAGCAGCGCCTTCTCGGAGGTGAACACGTCGATCTCGCCGTCGCTGCCCAGGAACAGCGGCTTGTCGTCGAGGTAGCAGCGCAGGGTGTAGTACTCCGTGCCGGAGGTGACGATCTTGATCGGGTCGATCCCGACCTCGCCCCAGAAGCCGACCGGCTCGTCGTCTTCCTCCTCCTCGTCGGAGTCGGGCGCGTCCACGGCCTCGAGGTCCTCGGGCTGCGCGGCCTCGGCCTCGGCCGACTCCTCGTGGAACGCGGCCAGCTCCTCGGCCGTCTGCTCCAGCACCGCGGCGTCGACGTCGGGCGTCGTGACCAGGTTGTCGATCGCGTCGAGCACGATGTCCCACTTCTCGGACACGGCCTTCGACAGGTCGTTCCAGAGCGCCTCGCCCTCACGCCCGGTGAACGGCAGCCGGCCCTGCTCCAGCAGCGAGAAGCCCTCGTACGCGTCGAGGACTTCGTGCACCTCCTCCAGCTCGCACACGTCGGCGAGCGAGCGGACGATGCCGACGATCTCGGCCAGCTCGGCGATGGTCCACGAGTCCGGCTCCTCGGCCACCAACTCGGGCACGCCGACCAGGTCGTAGGAGTGGTCGTCGTCCGGGATCAGCTCGGGCACGTTCAGCGCCGGCACCGCGTCCCACGCCGGGTGGTCCAGCAGGTCGTGCTGCTCGGACGTGCGCACGAAGGCGGCCAAGTGGGCGGCGTCGGGGAAGGCGTACAGGTCGTCCTCGTCGCCGAGGAACGCTTCCCACTCCTCGCCGTCCTCCCGCCACCGCGGCGCCCACAGGGTGACGACGTCGCCCTGCGGCAGTCCGAGTTCGATCGGGATGATGTCCTGTGCCATTCCTGAACCCTCCGGATGTACCGCCCGTGTGCGCGCTCGCCCGAAAGTATCCCCCGGTCGGTGCGCGGTACCGCGAAGCCTACGGGTTTGGGCAAGCAGCCGCGATCGCCCCTCACCAAGAAACCGGCCAAGGGATGGCACGATGGGTCCCGCGATGACACTCACAGACCTCCTGCCTGCGGATCCCGATCCCGACGCCCTGTTCGAAGCCTTCTCCACGTGGACGGCCGAGCGGGGCATCCAGCTGTACCCGGCGCAGGAGGAGGCGCTGATCGAGGTCGTCTCCGGCGCGAACGTGATCCTCTCCACGCCCACCGGCTCCGGGAAGAGCCTGGTGGCCGTCGGCGCCCACTTCACCGCGCTCGCCCACGGCCGCCGCAGCTACTACACGGCGCCGATCAAGGCGCTCGTCTCGGAGAAGTTCTTCCAGCTCATCGAGATCTTCGGCGCGGACAACGTCGGGATGATGACGGGTGACTCGTCGGTCAACGCCGATGCCCCGATCATCTGCTGCACCGCCGAAATCCTGGCGAACATGGCGTTACGGCTCGGTGCCGACGCGCCCGTGGGCCAGGTCGTGGCCGACGAGTTCCACTTCTACTCCGAGCCGGACCGCGGCTGGGCCTGGCAGGTCCCGCTGATCGAACTGGACAAGGCCCAGTTCGTCCTGATGTCGGCGACCCTCGGCGATGTGTCCTTCTTCCAGAAGGACCTCACCCGCCGCACGGGCCGGACCACGGCCGTGGTCACCTCGGCGGAGCGGCCGGTGCCGCTGACCTTCCGCTACGCCCTCACCCCGTTGCACGAGACGATGTCCGAGCTGCTCCACGGCGGACAGGCGCCGGTGTACGTGGTGCACTTCTCGCAGGCGGCGGCGATCGAGCGCGCGCAGACGCTGATGAGCATCAACGTGACCACCAAGGCCGAGAAGGACGCCATCGCCGAGCTGATCGGCGGCTTCCGGTTCTCCGCGGGCTTCGGCAAGACGCTGTCCCGGCTGGTCCGCCACGGCATCGGCGTGCACCACGCCGGCATGCTGCCGAAGTACCGGCGGCTGGTCGAGACGCTCGCGCAGTCCGGGCTGCTCAAGGTGATCTGCGGGACGGACACGCTCGGCGTCGGCATCAACGTGCCGATCCGCACGGTGGTGTTCTCGGCGCTGACCAAGTACGACGGCGTGCGGCAGCGGCACCTCAAGGCGCGCGAGTTCCACCAGATCGCCGGCCGCGCGGGCCGCGCCGGGTACGACACCGACGGGTACGTGGTGGTGCAGGCGCCCGACCACGTCGTGGAGAACGCGAAGGCGCTGGAGAAGGCGGGCGACGACCCGAAGAAGCGCAAGAAGATCGTCCGGAAGAAGGCGCCCGAGGGCTTCGTCAACTGGACCGAGAGCACGTTCGACCGGCTGATCGCGGCCGAGCCCGAGCCGTTGACCTCGAGCTTCCGGGTCAGCCACTCGATGCTGCTGAACGTGATCTCGCGGCCCGGCAACGCGTTCGAGCACATGCGGCACCTGCTGGAGGACAACCACTCCGACCGGCCGGCGCAGCGCAAGCTGATCCTGCGCGCCATCGCGATCTACCGCGCCCTGCTGACCGCGGGCGTGGTCGAGCGGCTGCCCGAGCCGGACGAGGACGGCCGCATCGTGCGGCTCACGGTCGACCTGCAGTTCGACTTCGCGCTGAACCAGCCGCTCTCGCCGTTCGCGCTGGCGGCGGTGGAGCTGCTCGACCTGGAGTCGCCGTCGTACGCGCTGGACGTCGTGTCCGTTGTGGAATCCACTGTGGACAACCCGCGGCCGGTCCTGTCGCAGCAGCAGTTCAAGGCCCGCGGCGAGGCCGTGCAGGCGATGAAGGCCGAGGGCATCGAGTACGACGAGCGGATGGAGCTGCTCGAAGGCGTCACGTACGCGAAGCCGTTGGAGGAGCTGCTCACCGGCGCCTACGAGTCTTACCGGCACGGTCACCCGTGGGTCGCGGACTACGAGCTTTCGCCGAAGTCCGTGGTCCGCGACATGTACGAGCGGGCGATGAACTTCGTGGAATACGTGGGGTTCTACCAGCTCGCCCGGTCCGAGGGCCTGGTGCTGCGCTACCTCGCGGACACCTACGACGCGCTGCGCCACACCGTCCCGGACGAGGCGAAGACCGAGGCGCTGCAGGACCTCATCGAGTGGCTGGGCGAGCTGGTCCGCCAGGTCGACTCCAGCCTGCTCGACGAGTGGGAAGCGCTCCGTCATCCGGGCGAAGAAGGCCCCGTCTCGCAGCGTCCGCCGTCCGAGCCGCCCGGGGTCACCCGCAACGAGCGGGCGTTCCGCGTGCTGGTGCGCAACGAGCTGTTCCGCCGCGTGGAACTGGCCGCCCGCCGCAACTTCTACGCACTCGGCGAGCTGGACGCCGAAGCGGGCTGGGACGCGGACGCGTGGGAAGACGCGATCGAGGACTACTTCGACGAGCACGAGACGCTCGGCATCGGCCCGGACGCCCGCGGCCCGGCGCTGCTGCTCATCGAGCAGGAGACCGACCTCTGGCGCGTCCGCCAGATCTTCGACGACCCGGCCGGCGACCACGACTGGGGCATCAGCGCCGAGGTCGACCTGCGCGCTTCGGACGAGGTGGGTGCCGCGGTGGTGCACATCGTGGACGTGAACCAGCTGTAGCCGCTCTTGTCCCGGGGATGGGTCAGGACGGCGCGAGGATGGCTTGGGCGTCGAAGCCGGACATCCACAGGCTGATCGTGAAGGCGGCGGTCGCTTCGAGGAGGGCGGCTCGGGACAGGTCGCCGGCGGGCAACGGCGTGCAGCCGACGTCGCGGACCAGGGTGGAGACCGTCGTGACCGCTTCGGGTGAGCCGCACAGCGGGATGGCCACGGGGCGGCCAGCGAAGACCGGTGGGGTGAGGCGCAAGACGTCCACGTGCACCAGGTTGAACGCCTTCACCACCGACGCCCCCGGCGCCAGCTCCGCGATCCGCGCCGCGACCGGTGCCCCCGACGGCGGGTCCTCGCTGGTCGGGCCCGGGTCGTTGGTGCAGTCGACGAGGATCTTGCCGCTCAGGGACAGCGGCGGCAGCAGTTCGGCCAGCGCCGGGACGGGCAGGGCCAGCAGGATGACGTCGGCGAACTCCGCGGCCGCCGGCCAGGAGAGCGTGCGGACGGCCGCGGGGTTCGGGCCGGCGGTGCTGAGGCGGCCGGCCAGCGCGGCGGCCCGCGACGGGTCCCGGCCGGCGACGGCGAGGTCGTGGCCCGCCCGGGACCACGCCGTGCCGAGGGCGTCGGCCATGCCGCCGGTGCCGAAGAGTGCGATGCGCATGAAAGGGTCCTCCCATAGGTGCGAAGTGCACCCGACGTTAGAGACCCCGCCAGGAACCGAAAGGTAACCAGCGCATGGAGTTCCTCGCAGACTGCCGCACCCGGCTCGCGTTCGACCTGGTGGCCAACACGTGGCATCCCGTGGTGCTGTGGGCGCTCAAGGACGGGCCGCGCCGGCACGCGGACCTTCGCCGGGGCATCGGCGGCATCAGCGCGAAAGTGCTCACCGAAGCCGTACGGCGGCTGGAGCACGACGGTCTCCTCACCCGCGTCGACGGCGCGTACGGCCTCACCGAGCTGGGCCGGACGTTCCTCGAGCCGATCGAAGGCTTCAGCCGATGGGTCGTGGAGCACGGGGACGCCGTCCTCGCGGCGCAGGCAGCTGCGGAGGCGGCCTCGGGGTCAGGCCGCGACTAGCCGCGGACGCCGCCCGCTCAGCAGCACGACCAGCATCACCACCGACAACGCCGGCAGCGGATAACCCAGCAGCAGCCCCACAACCGTGTCCGCCACCGGCGCGGCGACGCCCAGCACGAACACCCACCGCGGCGCCGTTCCCGGGCGCCGGGCCGGGCTCCGTTTGTTCCGCCCCAATGTGGCGTTGGTTGCGTTGGACGCACCGAACGCCACATTGGGTGCGTTGAGCGCACCGAACGCCACATTGGGGCGCATTCCGCCGTGGCGCACGGGGACGCCGCCACCGAGGTGAAACCCGGGTCACGGCTTGGCTTGCAGCAACGCCGGGGACCCGGCGAACCCGTGCCGCTCATATGCGCGCACGGCTCGGGTGGAGGAGTGGACGGTGACCCGTTCCAGTCCGAGCTCCGCGGCCAGATGCAGGACGGCGTCGATCAGCAGCCCGCCGAGCCCGCTGTCGCGAGCTTCCGGCACGACGTAGACGCACTGCACGTCACCGGACGCGCGCGAGAACACCCGTGGCGTCGGCACCCGCGCGGTGATCGCGAGGAACGCCATGCCGATCAGCTGCTCGTCCCGGAGGAGGACGAGGCATCGGTGGGTGGCCGCGTTCTCCCGCGCCCAGGCGGTGAACTCCCTCACAAATTCGGCTAGCCCGCCGTCGGGCAGGCCGTCCTGCTCCGCCACCCAACGCCACCGCAATGCGGCGACGGCCTCGAGTTCGGCGAGACGGGCGGCGCGGACCTCGGCCTTTGGCATGCGCCCATTCTGCTTCGACGCCGTAACAGGGACACTCGGGCACTGATTCCGTCGAGGCGCTCCGCCGTTGATCACCCGGTGTTAGCTTGAAATTGGCTCCCCTTGTTCGCCCTGATCAGTGAAAGAGACACCCTTCGTGAGTAATCCGTTGGTCGCGCCGGTGAAGGATTCGACGACGTCGGTGTCGGGTGTGCCGTTGCTGGAGGATGCGACCGGGCTGAAGTCGGCGATCGAGAGCAAGGACTGGGCCGGGGTCGCGATGGGCGCGGTGGGGACTGCGCTGGACGCGCTCACCGCGGTGATGGACCCGTTCGGCGCGATCTTCGCCGCAGGTGTGGGTTGGCTGATCGAGCACGTAGGTCCGTTGAAGGAAGCGCTGAACGCGCTGACCGGGGATGCGGATCAGATCGCGGCGCAGTCGGAGACGTGGGCGAACGTCGCCAAGGAGCTCGAGAGTGTCTCGGCGGAGTTGACCGATCTGGTCAAGAAGGACTTGGAGAGCTGGAAGGGCGACGCGGCGGACGCGTACCGGAAGAAGGCGGAGGACACTTCGGCGCTGATCGCCAGTGCGCAGAAGGGTTGCGAGGGCGCGGGCAGCGGGGTCAAGACTGCGGGTGAGGTGGTCGGGGCGGTTCGCACGCTGGTGCGTGACACGATCGCCGAGTTGGTGGGGCACCTGATTTCGTGGGCGTTGCAGGTGGTGTTCACCCTCGGCATCGGGATGACGTGGGTGGTGCCGCAGGTTATCGCCGCGGTGGCGAAGACGGCGTCGAAGATCACTCAGGTCACCACGAAGCTGGTGAAGGCGATCAAGGCGCTGGTGCCGCTGCTGAAGAAGGCCGGGACGCTGTTCGAGGACGCGGGCAAGGCGCTCAAGAACCTCAAGGGCGGCAAGGTCAAATCGGCCGACAAGCCCAAGGACATCAACGTCAAGTCCGACAAACCCAAGTCCGATCCCAAGGACAACGAGCACACCGACCCCTCGGGCAGTTTCGGTGGCCCGCCCGGCAAAGGGCCGGACCGCTCCGGCGAGTCCGGCGGCGGCAAGGACGGCTCGGACTCGCCGGACAACCCGTTCGGCGGCCCCGGCGGACGGCCGCGCAAGACCTTCCAGCAGATCAAGGCCGAGAAGGAGCGCCAGCGCCTGCGCGAGCGGGTGGAGCAGCAGTTGCGCCGGAACCAGTCGCGACGGCAGCAGGATCCGCCGGCGCAGGATCACGAGATGAGTGACCCGCCGAAGGATCATTCGGATACTGACGCGCCGTCGCAGGACCACGAGATGACTGACGCGCCGCCGAAGGAGCATGATCCGCCGAAGGACCAAGATCCCCCGGCACAGGATCACGAAATGAGTGACCCGCCGTCACCGGAGCACGAGAAGCCGGATTCGCCGCCGCCGCCGGACGGGCCGGAGCAGGGGCCCCACGGGCCGCCGCCCGGGTGGCCGACGGACGCGATCACCAGCGGCCACTTCAAGTCCCGTGAAGACGCCGAGATCTTCATGAAGCACGAGTATCCGGACTTCGACAAGATCAACCAGCAGAAGTACGACAACAACGTCCCCGACCACAACACCAACTGCGGCAACTGCACCAGCTCCACGGCCGATCTGCTGCTGCACGGAAAGGTGAACCCGGCCGGGCCGTCGAAGCCCCAGACGCTCACCGACGTCGAGGGCCGGACCGACTTCGGCGGCAAGTTCCAGCCCGTCGGCGACTACGGCAAACTGCACCAGGACATGCTGAGCTCGCCGCCGGGAACACACGCGTCGATCGCGGTCAAGTGGCCCGGTGAGTCGGTCGGCCACTTCTTCAACGCGCACCGGGCTCCCGACGGCACGGTGCGTTACCTTGACGGACAGTCGGGCCTGCCCGCCGACATGAGCAGGCCTCCCTCGGAGATCTGGACCATGAAGTACCCGCTCCCCGGGGCGGCCGTACCGTGACCATGGCCCCGAATGTCTGGCCGTCCCCGAGTAGGAGCAGGTAAGCACCGAGATGACGGACCCGATTTCCGCCGCCGCCGGCTGGCTGCGGCAGACCTACGGCGGACGTGTCGTGGTGGCGGGCACCCGCCCGATCGCCGAAGGGCGGCACAGCTGGCTCGTGGCCTGCCGGTTCGCCGACGAGGTGATCCGCGGGCACGCCGCCCCGCAGCCGCTGCTGGCCTCGACGGTGCTCGTGCCCAAGGACGGCGGCGATCCCTTCCCGGCCGCGAACTCCGCCCCGCTCGACGAGCTGCTGAACGTCGGGCCCGGCGCCCAGGGCGGGCAGCCGTGGCGCTCGCGAGTCAACGCCCGCGGCTGCCTGCTGGCCGCCGACGCGTTGCTGCACGGCGCCCCGGCCAGCGCGTTGAGGTGGGAGCCGGAGCACGAGCAGCCCGACTGGTGGTCCCGGCTGCTGGCCGCGCACTTCCCCGACGCGGTGACCACCCGGCACCTCACCTGGGCTTCGGCCAGCGAAACGATCGCGGCGACCGGGCCGGGCGGCGGCGCGATCGTGTGGCTGCGCCGGCGTTACCGGGACGCGGAGATCACCGGCCACCTGCTCTACGCCGACAGCACGGCCCGCGGGGTGATGGTCCTCGACCCGCAGCGCGGCCTGCCCGCGGCGGTGCAGGACAGCGAGGTGCTGGAGCTGGTCGTGGCCGCGTTCCGGCACGCGTCGGTGGAACCGGTGCCCGCGCCGTGGCAGGCGCCGGCGGCCGACCTCGCCGCGGCCGTGCGGAAGGCCACCGCGTGGCTGGAGGCGACCTACGACGGCGAGGCGGTGCTGGTGGCACCGTCCGAAGTGGACCGGACCAGCCGGGGCTGGCTGTTCGCCTGCACCACACGCGAGTTCGCCGCGACCGGCGACTGGCACCACCAGATGCTCGACGCCGCGCTGGTCGTCCCGCAGGACGGCGAAGCGCCGTTCGGCCTGCCCAACGACGATCCGTGGACCTACTTCCAGCGCTGGGACGGCGGCGCCCCGGACCTGCCAGCCCCACCGGACACCGGGGCCGCGGCCTGGTTCGCGCCGACGATGGCCGGCCTCGGCCCGGTCCGCGCCGAGCGCCTGCTCGCGAGCTGGCCCGAGGTGCTCGCCGAGCTGGCGACCCTGCCCGAGGGCACCGCGGGCCTGGTGTGGGCGCGCCGGCAGGACCGGCACGGCCGGGAGACCGTCGGGAACCTGTTCCTGGCGGTGAACGAGGGCGGCGAGCCCCGGATCGCCGACGCCCGCGAGCCGCAGGCCCCGCCCCGGATGGAGAACAGCCCGCTGGGACTGGTCGTGGTGACCTACGCGCACGGGGTCGTGCCCACCGGCCGCTGAGCGTCCGGCTGAAGCGCCCCAATGTGGCGTTGGTTGCGTTGAGCGCACCCAATGTGGCGTTCGGTGCGTTGAGCGCACCGAACGCCACATTGGGGCGCAAACCAGGGACGGTCACGGGATGCCCTAAGTGGCCGCCGGCTCGGGAAGCGGGTTCCGTGCCACCAGTTCCAGCAGCGGCCCGGCCGCCGCGGCGTCCGTGACGAGGGTCGAGACCATGCCGGAGCGCAGGACGGCGTCCACGGCCGCGGCTTTGGGCTCGCTGTAGCCGATGGCGATCACCTCCGGGACGGCGCGCAGGTCTTCCGTGCTGATTGCCAGCACGTGGTGCGCCAGGCCGGTCGACACGGCGTTGCCGGAGGCGTCGAACAGTCTCGCGGCCACCTCGGCCGTGGCGCCGCGGGCGGTGATCGCGGCGCGCTCGGCTTCGTCCAGTGCGTCGTAGACGGTGGACTCGCCCGGTTGCCAGGCGCCGATGCTCACCACCGCCTTCGTCAGGTTCTTGAACTGGCCGAACGTCTCCGCGATGCCCGGCTGGCGGCGCAGGGTCTCCGCGGTCCGGCGGTCGGGGAGCACGAGCGGGCCGAAGATCGGGTACGCGTCGCCGCCGGACACCGCGGTCACGCGGCTCACCGTCTCGACCGACCGGCCCCGCATGTCCATCCCGGCCTGCACGCCGCACAGCTGGACGATCGGGCAGCGCGGCAGGGTCCGGATGGCCTCGGTCATGGCGTTGACCGACCGGGCCCAGGAGAGGCCGACGACGTCCTTCGAGCTGACGATCTCTTCGAGCAGATGAGCGGCCAGCGCGCCGACCTTCTTGCGCACCAGTTCCTTCGGCTCCTTCTCCGCCGTGCGTTCGAGCACCAGCACCCGGTCCAGCCCGTAGGCCAGCCGCAGCTCGTCGGACAGCTCCACGTCGACGGGCGCCGGCAGGTCGAACTCGACCCGCACCAGCCCGCTCTCCCGAGCGGTGTCCAGCATGCGGGCGACCTTGAACCGGCTGACGCCGAACTCGTCCGCGATCTCGAGCTTCGAGCGGCCCTGCACGTAGAAGCGCCGGGCGATAGTGGCCAGCTCCAGCATCTCAGTCAGGCGAGGTTGCCCTTTCTTCCTGCTCATATGAGCACTCTAGCCTGAAAATCACTAGAAGAGGTTGACGTAACCCCTAGGAAACACCTCTAATGCTCACACATGTTAGCTGAGCTATAGATCACAGTCGCTCAGATGAGCGAACAGGAAGGGGATGAGGCATGCGCGCCGCGATCGTGGACCGGCCCGGCGAAATCCGGGTCGGGGACGTTCCCGATCCGAAGCCCGGAGAGCGCCAGGTCGTCGTGAAGGTGGGTGCCTGCGGGATCTGCGGGACCGACCTGCACATCGCCGACGGGCACTTCCCGCCGACCCCGTATCCCATCGTCCCCGGCCATGAGTTCGCCGGGGAGATCGTCGAGCTCGGCGCGGACGTGCCGCCCGAGTGGAAGGTCGGCGACCGCGTTGCCGTCGACCCGTCGCTGTACTGCGGGTACTGCACCCCCTGCCGCTCCGGGCACGGGAACCTCTGCGCCAACTGGAACGCGACCGGTGACACGGTGGACGGGGCGTTCGCCGAGTACGTCGCCGTGCCCGCCGACACCTGCCACCGGATGCCGGACTCGATGACCTGGGAACAGGGCGCCATCGTGGAGCCCGTCTCCTGCGCCGTGCACGGCGTGCGCCGCATCGGCGTCGAGGCCGGTGAGCGGTTCCTGGTCGTCGGCGCCGGCACGATGGGCCTGATCATGCAGCAGCTGCTGCAGCGTTCGGGCGCCGAAGTGACGGTGGTCGACCGCAACGCGAGCCGCCTGCCGCGCGCCACCGGGCTCGGCGCCGTCGCCGTGGCCGAGGACGTGTCCGCGCTCGACGGCGAGCTGTACGACGCCGCGGTCGACTGCACCGGGGCCGCCCCCGCCATCGAGTCTGCCTTCGACGCGCTGCGGCGCGGCGGACGGCTGCTCGTGTTCGGCGTCGCGCCGGCCGAGGCGCGCGTGGCGCTCTCGCCGTTCCGCATCTACAACGACGAGATCACCATCGTCGGCTCGATGGCGGTGCTGAACAGCTACGCGAACGCGCTCGACCTGGTGGCCAAGGGCGTCATCAACACCGAGGCCCTGATCACCGACACCCTGCCGCTCGAGCAGTACCCGGACGCGCTGGCCAAGATGCGCAGCGGCTCCGGCCTGAAGATCCAGGTCCTTCCCGGAGGCAGCCGTGCGTAAACTCCTGTGCTTCCTGGCCGTTACAGCGCTGTTCGTGACGGGATGCGCCGGAGCCGGTTCACTCGGCAACGGCGGGCGGACACTGGTCGTCGCGATCGTGTCCAACGCCCAGATGAAGGACGCCATCTCGCTGAAGGGCGAGTTCGAGAAGAACAACCCCGGCGTGAACCTCAAGTTCGTCTCCCTGCCGGAGAACGAGGCCCGCGCGAAGATCACCGCCTCCACCGCCACCCAGGGCGGCGAGTTCGACGTGGTGATGATCAGCAACTACGAGGCCCCGCAGTGGGGGGCCAACGGCTGGCTCGAGAACCTCGAACCGCACATGAAGGCCACCCCCGGCTACGACGAGGACGACTTCATCCCGAGCATCCGGGAGTCGCTGTCGTACCAGAACCAGATGTACGCGGTGCCGTTCTACGGGGAGTCCTCCTTCGTCGTCTACCGCAAGGACCTCTTCCAGCAGGCCGGCCTGACCATGCCCGCGCACCCCACGTGGGACCAGATCGCCGGCTTCGCCGCGAAGCTCGACAACAAGCAGACCGGCGTCTCCGGGATCTGCCTGCGCGGCAAGCCCGGCTGGGGCGAGAGCCTCGCGCCGTTCACCACGGTCGCCAACACGTTCGGCGCGCAGTGGTTCGACAAGGACTGGAACGCCAAGCTGACCAGCCCCGAGTTCACCAAGGCGGCGAACTTCTACGTGAACCTCGTGCGCGACCACGGTGAGGTCGGTGCCTCCAGCGCCGGGTTCACCGAGTGCGGCACGCGCTACGCCCAGGGCAACGCCGCGATGTGGTACGACGCCACGTCGATGACCGGCACCACCGAGGACCCGTCCACCAGCCTCGTGGTCGGGAAGAACGGCTACGCCCCCGCCCCGGTCGACAAGACGCAGGCCAGCGGCTGGCTCTACACCTGGTCACTGGCCATCCCGAAGGTCGCCAAGGACAAGGACGACGCCTGGAAGTTCATGGCCTGGATGACCGACAAGGAGTACGCGAAGAAGGTCGGCGAGACCTACGGCTGGAACCGCGTGCCGCCGGGCATCCGCAAGTCCACTTACGAGATCCCGCAGTACAAGGAAGCCGCCAAGGCGTACGCGCAGCCGACGCTGGACGGCATCGCGAACGCGAACCAGCAGAAGACCATGGTCAACCCCGTGCCCTACCCGGGCATCCAGTTCGTCGGGATCCCGGAGTTCCAGGACCTCGGCACCCGGGTGAGCCAGCAGCTGTCGGCGGCCATCGCCGGGCAGACCTCCGTGGCGGACGCTCTCGCGCAGTCGCAGAAGTACGCGGAGACCGTGGGCAAGTCCTATCAGGAGGTGGCCCGGTGAGTACTCTCTCGGTCCCCGCCGGCACGGCGCCGGCAACCGCGGCCGCACCGGCGAAGAAGGAAGTGAACAAGTCCGGGAAGCGGCGGCTGCCGCTGCTGCCCGCGCTGATCTTCGTCATCGCGGTCACGCAGATCCCGTTCCTGCTCACGCTGTACTACTCGTTCCAGTCCTGGAACCTGGTGCGGCCGGGCTCACAGCACTTCGTCGGCTTCAGCAACTACGTCGACGTCTTCACCGACACCACGTTCCTCGGCGCGCTGCTCAACACCGTGGTGCTCACCGTGGTGTGCGTGCTCGTGTCGCTGCTGCTCGGGCTCGGCCTGGCGATCCTGCTCGACCGCAAGTTCGCCGGCCGCGGGTTCGTCCGGACGCTGCTGATCACGCCGTTCCTGATCCTCCCGGCGGCCGGCGCGCTGCTGTGGAAGACCACGATGTTCGACCCGACGTTCGGCCTGCTGCACTTCGTGTTCAACACCGACGTCGACTGGCTTTCGCAGTTCCCGCTTGCCGCGGTGATGGCCCAGATCGTGTGGCAGTGGACGCCGTTCATGATGCTGCTGACCCTGGCCGGCCTGCAGAGCCAGTCGAAGGAGGTGCTGGAGGCCGCGTCGGTGGACGGGGCGAGCCGCTGGCGCACCTTCTTCTCGATCACGCTGCCGCACCTTTCGCGGTTCCTGCAGCTGGCCACGCTGCTCGGCGCGATCTACATCGTGAACAGCTTCGACGCGATCTTCCTGATGACGCAGGGCGGGCCGGGCACGGCCAGCACCAACCTGCCGTTCTACATCTACCAACGCGCGTTCGAGGGCTTCGACATCGGCCAGTCCTCGGCGATGGGCGTGGTCGTGGTCATCCTGACCATGATCGTCGCGACCTTCGCCCTGCGGCTGATGTTCCGCGCGTTCTCCGTGGACGGAGGCACGAAGTGACCACCGCAACCGCCACCGCACCTGTCGGCACCGGCTCGGAACCACCGCGGCGCAAGGCGAAACGCCGCGTCGGGGCGGGCTCGCTGACCGTCGTCACCTGGGTGCTGGCGATCCTGTTCGTCTTCCCGCTGCTGTGGATGATCCTCACCGCGTTCAAGCAGGAGTCCGACGCCTACAGCGATCCGCCGAAGCTGTTCTTCAAGCCCACCTTCGACCAGATCTCCGGGGTGCTGAACGGCGACTTCCTGCCCTACCTCGGAAACTCGGCGTTCGTCACGGTCATCTCCACGCTGCTGGTGCTGCTGCTGGGCATCCCGGCGGCGTACGCGCTGTCGCTGGCACCGGTCAAGGGCACCAAGAACGCGCTGAGCTTCTTCCTCTCCACGAAGATGCTGCCGATCGTCGCGGCGATCATCCCGCTGTACGTGATCTCGCAGAACACCAACCTGCTGGACACGGTGTGGGCGCTGATCATCCTGTACACCGCGATGAACCTGCCGCTGGCGATCTGGATGATGCGCTCGTTCTTCCTGGAGGTGCCGGGCGAGATGATCGAGGCGGCGCGGATCGACGGGGCGAACCTGCCGACGCTGCTGCGCAAGATCATCATGCCGGTGGTCGCGCCCGGAGTGGCCGCGACCGCGCTGATCTGCGTGATCTTCTCCTGGACGGAGTTCTTCTACGCGGTCAACCTCACCGCTGCCAGGGCCGGCACCGTGCCGGTGTTCCTGGTCAGCTTCATCACCAGCGAGGGCCTGTACTGGGCCCAGCTGTCCGCCGCCGCGCTGCTGGCCTCGCTGCCGGTGATGATCGTCGGCTGGATCGCGCAGAACCACCTGGTGCGCGGTCTGTCCATGGGCGCCGTGAAGTAAAGGGAGAGACGCTGTGTCCGCTGAAGTGACTTACGACCAGGCGTCGCGTGTCTACCCCGGAAACCCGGGCGTGCGCGCCGTCGACAAGCTGAGCCTCGAAGTCCCCGACGGCGAGTTCCTGGTGCTGGTGGGCCCGTCCGGCTCGGGCAAGTCCACCGCGCTGCGGATGCTGGCCGGGCTGGAGGACGTGAACGAGGGCGCCATCCGGATCGGCGACCGCGACGTCACCGACCTGCCGCCGAAGGACCGGGACATCGCCATGGTGTTCCAGTCCTACGCGCTGTACCCGCACATGACCGTGGCCGACAACATGGGCTTCGCGCTCAAGCTGCGCGGGATGTCCAAATCGGACATCGACGCCAAGGTGGCCGAGGCCGCCGCGATGCTGGACCTGACCAAGTACCTGGAGCGCAAGCCGAAGGCGCTCTCGGGCGGCCAGCGCCAGCGCGTGGCGATGGGCCGGGCGATCGTGCGCGAGCCGAGCGTGTTCCTGATGGACGAGCCACTGTCCAACTTGGACGCGAAGCTGCGGGTGGAGACGCGCGCCAACATCGCGAAGCTCCAGCAGCGCCTCGGCACCACCACCATCTACGTGACCCACGACCAGGTCGAGGCCATGACGATGGGCGACCGGGTGGCCGTGCTCAAGGACGGCGTGCTGCAGCAGTGCGCCGCGCCGCGGGAGCTGTACGAGAACCCGACAAACGCCTTCGTCGCGGGTTTCATCGGCTCGCCGGCGATGAACCTGGCGACCCTGCCGCTGGCCGAGGGCGGGGTCAAGCTCGGCGACCTCGTGATACCCCTGCCGACGGCCGAGCTGACGGCCGCCCGCGCGGACAGCCTGTCGGAGGTGATCTTCGGTGTCCGGCCGGAGTCCCTGCGCCTGGTCGGCGAGGCCGAGGAGGGCTTCGAGCTGGTGGTGGAGCTGGTCGAGGAGCTGGGTGCCGACGCCTACCTGCACGGCAAGGTCGGCGACGACCGGTTCGTGGTCCGCGTCGACGGCCGCACGCCGCCCCGCATGGGGGACAACGTGCGCGTTGCCCTGCGCGGCGAGGGTGAGACCCACGCATTCCACCCGGGGACGTCGCTGAGCCTGAGCTGAGGCGTTCCCGGGTCCAAACGCCGTTAAGGCCTCCTTACCCGCGTGGCACGCGGGTAAGGAGGCCTTAACGGCTTTGTCGTCCTACTCCTGCAGGGAGAGGGCCTGGCTCGGGCAGACGTTGACGGCCTCACGGGCCTTGTCCACCAGCTCGCCGTCCGGGGTCTCGTTCAGCACGATGACCGTGCCGTCGTCCTCGCTCTGGTCGAACAGGGCGGGTTCGGTGAGTACGCACTGGCCGGCGCCGACACACTTGCCGGTGTCCGCGATGATCTTCATGACTTCCTCTTCCTGGCTCGTGGTGGGAGCACTCTGATCTCTACCAGGTCACCGGCAGCCGGTACAGGCCATAGATCGACGCGTCTTCCTTGAATGGCAGCTCTTCGACCGGCGCGGCCAGCTTCAGGTCCGGGATCCGTCGGAACAGGGTGTCGAAGACGATCTGCAGCTCGGCGCGGGCCAGGTTCTGGCCGAGGCACTGGTGCGGGCCGAAACCGAAGGCGACGTGGTGGCGCGCGCCGCGCTTGATGTCGAGCTCGGCCGGCTCGTCGAAGACCCGCGGGTCCCAGTTGGCGGCGTAGCCCACCGCGAGCACACCTTCACCCGACCGGATGGTGACCCCGTCGATCTCGACGTCTTCCGTCGCGAAGCGCGAGGTGGCCAGGTCGACGATCGTGAAGTAGCGCAGCAGCTCCTCGATCGCGTGGAGCGTCTTGCCCGGGTCCGCCTTGATCGCCTCGAGCTGGTCGGGGTGCCGCAGCAGCGCCACGGTGCTGAGCGAGATCATGTTCGCCGTGGTCTCGTGCCCGGCCAGCAGGAGCAGGAAGGTCAGCCCGACCAGCCCGTCGCGGTTGTAGGTGCCTTCCTCGCGCAGCTTGACGATCTGCCTGCCGATCAGGTCGTCGCCCGGCGCGGCCTCCTTCGTGGCGACCAGCTCGCGCAGGTACGTGCGCACCCGGTCGGACGCGGCCTGCCGCTCCTCGAACGGGAGGTCCCGCTTGAGCAGCTTCGCCGTGTCCTTCTGGAACAGGTCGTGGTCTTCGTAGGGCACCCCGAGCAGCTCGCAGATCACCAGCGAGGGCACCGGCAGTGAAAGCATCTCCACCAGGTCCACCGGGCCGGGGGAGGCGAGGATCTCGTCGATCAGCTCGTCGACGATCTGCTGGATCCGCGGCCGCAGCGCGTTCACGCGCTTGACGGTGAACTCCCCGAGCACCGCCTTGCGCGCCGGGCCGTGCTGCGGCGCGTCCATGGAGATCAGCGACCGCTCGGACTCGTTGCGGCGGAACACGTTGCCGCCCTTGACCAGGATCGGGAAGTTGTCGCTGAACCGGTCGGAGGAGAACCGCCGGTCGTTGAGCACCGCGCGGACGTCCTCGTGCCGGGTGACCAGCCAGACGTGTTTGCCGTCGGGCACGCGCACGCGCGTGATCGGCTGCTCTTCGCGGATCTGCGTGTACGCCTCCGGCGGCCCGAACGGGTTCGTGCGGGAGAGCGGGAACTCCAGTTCTTCAAGCGTGGTCATGCTTTCTCCTTCACCAGGTGACCGGCAGCCGGTACAGGCCGTAGATCAGCGCGTCGTCCTTGAAGGGCAGGTCGTCGACCGGGGCCGCCAGCGCCAGCGTGGGCACGCGGCGGATCAGGGTGTCGAAGACGACCTGCAGCTCGGTGCGGGCCAGGTTCTGGCCGAGGCACTGGTGCGGGCCGAAGCCGAACGCCACGTGGTGGCGCGCGCCGCGCTCGACGTCGAACGTGCCGGAGTCGGCGAACACCCCGGCGTCCCAGTTCGCGGCGTAGCTCATCACCACCACGCCCTCGCCGGCCTTGATGGTGACGCCGCCGATCTCGACGTCCTCCTTCGCCACCCGCGCGGTGTTCTCGACGATGGAGAAGTACCGCAGCAGCTCCTCGATGGCCTCGGGCGTCTTGCCGGGGTCCGCCTTGATCGCGGCCAGCTGCGCCGGGTTCTCCAGCAGCGCCACGGTGCCGAGCGAGATCATGTTCGCCGTGGTCTCGTGCCCGGCCGCCAGCAGCAGGAACGCCAGGCTGGTCAGCGGCCCGCGCTCGTACGGGCCTTCCGCGCGGCGCTTGGCGATCTGCCTGCTGATCAGGTCGTCACCGGGGGCCGTCTCCTTCGCGGCGATCAGCTCCGAGAGGTAGCCGATCACGTTGTCGAACGCCGCCCGCCGGTCCTCGTTGCCGGTCGTGCGCCTGAGCAGCTTGCTGGTGTTCGCCTGGAAGAAGTCGTGGTCGGCGTACGGGACGCCGAGCATTTCGCAGATCACCAGTGAGGGCACCGGCAACGCGAGCCGCTCGACGAGGTCGGCGGGCTTCGGCCCGGCCAGCATCTCGTCGATCAGCTCGTCGACGATCTCCTGGATCCGCGGCTTCAGGCCCGCGACCCGCTTGACGGTGAACTCGCCGAGCACCGCCTTGCGCGCCGGGCCGTGCTGCGGCGCGTCCATCGAGAGCATGTTCCGGTCGGACTCGCTGCGGCGGAACGCGTTGCCGCCCTCCGCCAGGACCGGGAAGCCGGGGTTGAACCGGTCGGCGGAGAACCGGGGGTCGTTGAACACGGTCCGCACGTCTTCGTGCCGCGAGACCGCCCAGGCCTCGTTGCCGCCGGGGAGCCGCACCCGCTGGACCGGGTGCTCACCCGGCTTCGCGAGGTGCTCGGCGTATTCCTTGGGCGGCTCGAACGGGTCCGTGCGCGGGACCGGGAGCTCCATCGTGGTCATGGGTTCCTCCTCACCAGGTGACGGGCAGGCGGTGGAGACCGAAGATCTGGGAGTCGTGCTTGAACGGCAGCTGCTCGACCGGGGCGGCCAGCTTCAGCGTGGGGATGCGGCGGAACAGCGTGTCGAACACGATCTGCAGCTCCATCCGCGCGAGGTTCTGGCCGAGGCACTGGTGCGCGCCGAAGCCGAACGCCACGTGGTGGCGGCCGCCGCGGGTGATGTCGAGCTTGTCCGGCTCGGGGAACGCGTCGTCGTCGAAGTTCGCGGCGTAGCTCAGGCCCAGCACCCCCTCGCCCTCCTTGACGGTGACGCCCGCGATCTCGACGTCCGCCGTCGCGACGCGGGTGGTGGCGAACTCCGCGATGGTGAAGTAGCGCAGCAGCTCCTCCACGGCGTCCAGCGTCTTGCCGGGGTCGGCCTTGACCGCCTCGAGCTGCTCGGGGTGCTCCAGCAGCGCCACCGTGCCGAGCGAGATCATGTTCGCCGTGGTCTCGTGCCCGGCGATGAGCAGCAGGAAGGCCATCGCCACGAGGTCTTCGCGGTCGTAGGTGCCGTCTTCACGGCCCTTCACGACCTGGCGGCCGAGCAGGTCGTCGGAGGGGGCCTGCTCCTTCTTCACGACCAGGTCGGTGAGGTAGTCCCGCAGCGCCTCGACGGTCTTCAGGCGCTCTTCTCCCGGCACCTCGCGGCTGAGGAGCTTGCTGGTGTTCGCCTGGAAGAAGTCGTGGTCGCCGTAGGGGACGCCGAGCTGTTCGCAGATCACCAGCGACGGCACCGGCAGCGACAGGGCCGACACCAGGTCGGCCGGCTGGTCACCGGCCAGCATCGCGTCGATGTGCTCGTCCACGATCTCCTGGATGCGCGGCTGCAGGGCCTTCATCCGCCGGACGGTGAACTCGCCCAGCACCGCACGGCGGGCGGGGCCGTGCACCGGCGGGTCCATGTTGATCAGCGACGGGTTGAGCCGCCGCTGCCCCGGCTGCTGCGGGGCGTCCTTGACGAGGTTCGGGAAGCCGGGCTTGAAGCGGTCGGAGCTGAACCTCGGGTCGTTCAGCATCGCGCGCACGTCTTCGTGCTTCGAGATCACCCAGGCGTTCTGGCCGGTCGGGAGCTCGACGCGCTCCGCCCGTGACTTCTGGAACCGTTCGTACTCCGGTGGCGGAGCGAACGGGTCAGTGCGCGTCATCGGGAAGCTGGCGAGCTCGGGTTCGGCAACTTCGGTCATGATCGAGTCCCCTTTGGGTGATATGAACCTGTACGGAACGTATGTGGAGGACTACATTCCGGTTCGTGGTCCACGGTACCGAAGCGGAATATCTTCGTCCACTAGCAAAGGGGTGACGAGTCGTGGTCGCAGTGCGTCGACGACTGACCATGCGAGAATTCGGGCTCGTAATAGATCCGAACGGGCTAGGCGGAAGGGCGGGGCCATGAGCGCAGACCCCCACATTCCCTTGAGGGCGGACGCGCGGCGCAACCGTGACCAGATCATCGCGGCGGCGCGGCTGATCTTCGCCGAGTACGGCCCCGAGGTGCCGATGGAGGAGATCGCCCGCTCGGCGGGGGTCGGTGTCGGCACGCTCTACCGGCGGTTCCCCGACCGTGAAGCCCTCATCCGCGCGGTCGCGGTCGACAACTTCGCCCGCGTGCTCGACGATGCGCGCGAGGCCATGGCCCAGGAGCCGACGGCGTGGCAGGCGCTGGTCCGGCTGCTGTACCAGTCCGTGGAGCTGCACCTGTCGATCCAGCTGGCGATGCTGTCGAAGAAGGCGCTGGAGATCGTCAAGGACGACCCGGCGATCACCCGGCTGCGCGACGAGCTGCTGGTCGAGGTCGAAACGATGGTCCGCGGCGCGCAGGAGGAGGGCGACCTGCGCCCGGACATCGGGGCGGGCGACGTCGCGATGCTGTTCGCGCTGCTGCTACGCCAGATGGAGTCGCGCCGGCCGGAGATCAGGGAGATGTCCACCGCCCGCTGCATCGCGATCATGATCGACGGCCTCCGGGCCAACCCGGGCACCCCGCTGCCCGGCCGCGCGCTGGGACGTCACGACATCAACTGATCACCGCGGGACCACTCGCCGGACGAAAAACGCCGCGAACCTGCCGTACGCGGCCAGCACGAGCGCGGGCAGCAGCAGGTCGAGCCCGACGGTGACCTTGCCGAAGTTGATGCTGAGCGCGAGCGGCAGCAGGAAGAAGCTGAGCACTGTTTCGGCCAGGCCCGCGAGCCAGAGCACGATCACGTTCCGCTGGGCGGCGAAGCCGGCGTTCCGGTCGAGCGGACCGCGACGAAGACGACCGCGACGGTGGCGACGATGACCAGGCCCAGCTGCCCCAGCCCGACGGGCAGGGCCGAGCGCCGGATCCGCGCCACCCGGTCCGGCGGGATCGGCTGGTAGCGCACCGGTGGCCGGGCCCGGCCCATCGTCGTCCCCTCGGTTTTTCAGACGCCCGGTTCTCAGACGCCCAGCGGATGCCAGACGGTCTTCGCCTCCAGATAACGGCGCAGGCGCGACAGGTCGGGCCGCGTGGTCCAGTCCGGTTCCGCGTCGGGGACGGACAGCACGCGCTTCACCGTGCCCGCCGCCTCCTGGGCCAGCTTCACGCGGTCGGCGACCGTGGCGCCGGTCGGGTCGAGGGCGTTGACGTCGCCGTGCGAGGCCAGCCACGGGCCCAGCTCGGCGGCGTGGCCGGTGAGGATGTTCGCGACGCCGCCCGGCAGGTCGGACGTCGCCAGCACCTCCGACAGCGTGATCGCGGGCAGCGGCCGCTCGGCGCTGGAGACCACGACGGCGGTGGAGCCCGTGGCCAGCACCGGCGCGAGCACGCTCACCAGGCCCAGCAGCGAGGACTGCTGCGGCGCCAGCACACCCACCACACCCGTCGGCTCCGGGACGGTGAACGAGAAGTACGGCCCCGACACGGGATTCGCCGAGCCGAGCACGGACGCGATCTTGTCCGTCCAGCCCGCGTACCAGACCCAGCGGTCGATGGCGGTGTCCACAAGGGACTCGGCCTTGCGGTCGGACAGCCCCTCCGACGCCGCGACCTCGGCGGTGAACTGGCCGCGCCGGCCCTCCAGCATCTCGGCGACGCGGTAGAGCACCTGGCCGCGGTTGTACGCCGTGGCACCGGACCAGCCGCCGAACGCCTTGCGCGCCGCCACCACGGCGTCCCGGGTGTCCTTACGCGACGCGTGCGCCGCGTTGGCCAGGAACTTCCCCTTCGGGCCGGTGACCGGGTACACCCGGCCGGACTCCGAACGCGGGAACTTTCCACCGATGTAAAGCTTGTACGTCTTCGCGACGGCTATACGAGTCTCAGACTGATTTGAATCAAACACTGAGGTAGGCCTCCAGTCCCGTACGCCCGCCCTCGCGGCCGAACCCGGACTCCTGGTAACCGCCGAACGGCGCGGCGGGATCGAAGCGGTTGAAGGTGTTGGCCCAGACGACGCCGGCCCGCAGCTGGTTCGCCATCCACAGGATGCGCGAGCCCTTCTCGGTCCAGATCCCGGCCGAGAGCCCGTACGGCGTGTTGTTGGCCTTCGCCACGGCTTCCTCCGGCGTGCGGAACGTCAGCACCGACAGCACCGGCCCGAAGATCTCCTCACGGGCGATCCGCATCGACTGGTGCACCTCGGAGAACACGGTGGGGGCGAAGAAGAAACCGCGCTCCGGCACCGGGCACGGGCTGGTCCACCGCTGCGCGCCCTCGGCGTCGCCCGACTCCACCAGGCCGCGGATCTTCGCCAGCTGCTCGGCGGAGTTGATCGCGCCGATGTCGGTGTTCTTGTCCAGCGGGTCGCCGAGGCGCAGCGTGGAGACGCGGTAACGCAGCTTCTCCAGCACCTCCTCGGCCACCGACTCCTGCACCAGCAGCCGCGAGCCCGCGCAGCAGACGTGGCCCTGGTTGAAGAAGATCCCGTTGACGATCCCCTCCACGGCCTGGTCCAGCGGCGCGTCGTCGAACACCACGTTCGCCGCCTTGCCGCCCAGCTCCAGCGTCAGCTTCTTGCGCGTGCCCGCGACGGTGCGCTGGATCAGCTTGCCGACCTCGGTCGAGCCGGTGAACGCGATCTTGTCGACGTCGGCGTGCTCCACAATGGACGCGCCGATGTCGCCGGCGCCCGGCAGGATGTTGACCACACCCGGCGGCAGCTCCGCCTGCTGGCAGATCTCGGCGAACACCAGCGCGGTGAGCGGCGTGGTCTCGGCCGGCTTCAGCACCACGGTGTTGCCGGTGGCCAGCGCCGGCGCGATCTTCCACGCCAGCATCAGCAGCGGGAAGTTCCACGGGATCACCTGGCCGGCCACGCCGAGCGGCTTCGGGTCCGGCCCGTAACCCGCGTAGTCGAGCTTGTCGGCCCAGCCCGCGTGGTAGAAGAAGTGCGCGGCGGCGGTCGGCACGTCGGAGTCGCGTGACTCCTTGATCGGCTTGCCGTTGTCCAGCGACTCCAGCACCGCCAGCTCGCGCGAGCGCTCCTGGATCAGCCGGGCGATGCGGAACAGGTACTTGGCCCGTTCCGTGCCCGGCATCTTCGACCAGACCGAGGTGTACGCCTTGCGCGCCGCCTTCACCGCGGTGTCCACATCGGACACCGACGCCGTGCCGACCTCCGCGAGGACCTCCTCGGTGGCCGGGTTGATCGTCTTCAGCGGCTCGCCGGAGCCGTCCACGAACTCCCCGCCGATGAAGGGCCGGTAGTGGTCCTTGAGGTTGGCCAGCGCACGCGACTCGGGCGCGGGGGCGTATTCGAAAATGCCCATGTCAGTCCACCGTCACGTAGTCGGGGCCGCTGTAGTGGCCGTCCACCTGGGTGCGCCGCTGCAGCAGCAGGTCGTTGAGCAGGCTGGAGGCGCCGAACCGGAACAGGCCGGGGGTCAGCCACGCCTCACCGGCCACCTCGTGCACCGCCACCAGGTACTTGATGGCGTCCTTGGTGGTCCGGATGCCGCCCGCGGGCTTGACGCCGCGCAGCTCGCCGGTCTGCGCGTGCCAGTCGTGCACCGCCTGCAGCATCACGTGCGTGACGGGCAGCGTCGCGGCGGGGGAGACCTTGCCGGTGGAGGTCTTGATGAAGTCGCCGCCGGCCAGCAGCGCCAGCCAGGACGCGCGGCGGACGTTGTCGTACGTCGCCAGCTCGCCCGTTTCGAGGATCACCTTGAGGTGGGCTTCGCCGCAGGCCGCCTTGATGGCGCGGATCTCCTCGAACACGCTCAGGTAGCGGCCTTCGAGGAACGCGCCGCGGTCGATCACCATGTCGATCTCGTGCGCGCCCGCTTCCACGGCCAGCCGCGTGTCGGCCAGCTTCACCTCGCGGCTCGTGCGGCCGGACGGGAAGCCGGTGGCGACGCTCGCCACGTGCACCCCGCTGGTGCCGAGCGCGTCGACGGCGGCCTCGACCATGTCCGGGTACACGCACACCGCGGCCACCCGCGGGCAGTCCTGGCGCTCGGGGTCCGGCCGCACGGCCTTGGCCGCGAGCCCGCGGACCTTGCCGCGGGTGTCGGCGCCCTCGAGCGTGGTCAGGTCGACCATGGAGATGGCGGTGTCGATCGCCCAGCGCTTGGCGTCCTTCTTGATCGAGCGGGTGGCCAGGCCCGCCGCGCGCTGCTCGACACCGACCTGGTCGACGCCGGGCAGCCCGTGGAGGAACCGCCGCAGGCTCGCCTCGTCGCGAGTCACGTCCGCCAGTGGCGCCGGGGTGGCCGGCGCCGCTGACGAGCTGGTGGTAGCTGTCATACGGGTGAGTGTAGGTGGGCCCTTCAGACCGCGAAGCGGAACAGCTGGGCCGACGCGGCCGACGCCGCCGGTGCCGAGGCCGGTGGCGGGGTGAAGGCGCAGAACTCGTTCACGAACGGGACCTGGCGCAGCAGCATCTGGCGGGTGTTCGCGGTGACGTCCAGCGTGGCGACCGTGGTGATCTGCCGTGGCCCGGCGGCGTCCTTGAACGCCAGCGTGTTGTACCCGAACACGTCGCCGGCGTGGCCCCACACCTTCACCGGCGTGCCGCAGATCGGGGTGAGGTCGAAGCTCATCAGGCCGAGGCCGTAGGCGAAGCCCTGGTTGACGCCGGTGGGGGTGTCGACGGCGGGCACGGTCGTCTGCATTTCGGCCAGCTGCGCGGCCGGCAGCAGCCGCCCGCCGAGCAGGGCGTCGAGGAACCGGTTGACGTCCGGGCCGCTGGAGACGAGCTGCCCGGCGCCGAGGTAACGCGAGTAGTTGTACGTCGTCACGTTGGTGATCGGGTGCGGCACCGGGTACGCCTGCTCGTAGCCGTGCGCGGCGGGCCGCGGGACGAACGGGAAGTCGCCGGGCAGGAACGTGCTGTGCAGGCCCAGCGGCCGCGCGATCCGCTCGTCGAGCACCTTCGCCAGCGGCTTCCCGGTGACCTTCTCGACCAGCAGGCCGAGGATGTTGAAGCCGGTATTGGAATACGACCAGCCGGTGCCGGGCGCGAACAGCAGTGGCTGCGTGGTGCTCAGCCGCACCGATTCGGCCGGGTCGAAGTGCTCGAACCGCTCCGTGTCGACTTCCGGCAGCGTCGCCCAGGTGTACGCGAGCGGCAGGTCGCGCGGCACGCCCGAGGTGTGCTGCAGCAGCTCGTGCACGGTGATCGGCTCGGGGTAGGGCAGCAGGCCGGGCAGCCGCTGCTGCACCACGTCGTCCAGCGAGAGGCGGTGCTCGGCCACGAGCTGGAGCACCAGCGTCGCGGTGAACGTCTTGGACACGCTGCCGACGCGGAACTGCCCCGACGGGTCCGGCTTGCCCGGCCGTTCGAGGTCGAGCCGTCCGCTGGACCCGCGCCAGTCCGGGGCCACGGCGGTCATGCCCGGTATCCCGGCCGCGGTGGCCGCGTCCATGGCGGCTTGCCTGCGGTCCACCGACGCATCGGCGGGGGCCGCGGTAACCAGCGCGGCGGCAGTGACGGTGCTCAGTAGTACGTGGATCAAGCGCATTTGTTTTCCCCCAGGAAGTTTGTGCTCAGCCCTCGATCTGCGGGTGGTCCCGTTTGGCGGGCTTGCGGTAGACGACCACGCCGCCCCAGAAGGCGAGGCCGTTGACGGTGACGGTCGGCGCGGTCGGCGGCGCGGGCTGGGCGCCGGAGCGGTCCTCCAGGACGAAGCCGCCCATCAGGCCGATGCCGGTGACCTCGACGTTGATGTCGTCGGGCACGGTGATCTCGATGCCGCCCATGATCGCGACGGCGGTGATCGTCGAGTGCTTCTCCGAGAAACGGGCGGCGCGCAGGTCGATCTCGGTGCCGCCCCAGAACGCGACGCTGGTGTGCTGCGAAGGCAGCACCCAGCTGCCCTTGCGCTGGGCACCGGACATCACGGCGATCGACAGGTTCGAGCCGGGGTGGCCGCCGACGCGGGTGTCCGGGAGGCCCAGCGCGCGGGTGGTGGCGGGCTGCAGCGCCGTGGACGGGTTGCCGATCGGCAGGTCGGCGGTCGCCGGTTTCAGCTCGCCCACCGTCTTCGCCGCGTAGACGGCGGTCAGCCGCTCCTCGAGTTCCGTGATCGTGATGCGGCCCTCGGACAGTGCCTGGTGCAGAACCTGCGCGACCTGCTCGCGGTCGGCGTCGGACGCCCGCATCTGCTCGGGGCCGGGAATGGCTGGGTCTTGACTCACCCGGCGCAGCCTAGCCCTGGCCGGGTGCGCCCGGCGTCCGTCGAACGACGGATATGGGGTCAGAATGGGCCGATGGCATCCGCACTGGTGGGGACTCTCGTGCTGCCGGACGGCGCTGAACTGCGCGGCCGCGGCCTCGGCCGCCCGAAACCCGGAGGCCCGGACCCGGATTACGGCCTCTACCTCGGCTCGCACCGCCTGCGCCGCAAGTACGACGGCGGGCTCGGCTGGGACCACGACTGGATCCACTGGCCGGACTTCCTGTTACCCCTGGACTGGGCCGGGGCCCGGCGCCGGATCCTGGGGTTGCACTCCCGCGCGCTGGCGGGCGAGGCCGTGGAAGTGGCCTGTTACGGCGGGGTCGGCCGGACCGGCACGGTGCTGGCCTGCCTGGCCACCGTGTCCGGCCTGACCCCGGACGAGGCCGTCGCGTGGGTGCGGGAGAACCACCACCACCGTGCGGTGGAGACGGCCTGGCAACGGCGGTGGGTGCGCTGGTTCGCGGAGTAACTGCCGTCAAGGCCTCCTTACCCGCGTGCGACGCGGGTAAGGAGGCCTTGACGGACTTCCGGCGGGTCGCGGGCGCGGTCTGCCAGCTAAGTTGTGCGGCATGGATGTGCACGTCGTCGATCACCCGCTGGCCAAGGCCCGCCTCTCCACGATGCGCGACGCGCGTACGGACAGCGCCGCGTTCCGGGCCGCGCTGCACGAGCTGACCGTGATGCTCGTGTACGAAGCCACGCGCGACGTCCCGGTGCGCGCGGAGCGGATCCACACGCCCGTCGCTCGCACGGAGGGGTACCGGCTGGCGAGCCCGCCGCTGCTGGTCCCGGTGCTGCGCGCGGGACTCGGCATGGCCGACGAGGCGCACCGGCTGATCCCCGACGCGCAGATGGGCTTCGTCGGCCTGGCGCGCAACGAGGAGACCCTGCAGCCGACGCCGTACCTGGAGTCGCTGCCGGAGTCGCTCGCCGATCGGCCCGTGCTGGTCCTCGACCCGATGCTGGCCACCGGGGGCTCGATGGAGTACACGATCCGCCTGCTGACCGGCCGCGGCGCCACGGACGTCACGGCCATCTGCGCGCTGGCCGCCCCGGAAGGCCTGGCGCACCTGGAGCAGACCGGCCTCCCGGTCCGCGTGGTGACCGCGAGCATCGACGAGCGCCTCAACGACTCCGGTTTCATCGTGCCCGGCCTCGGCGACGCGGGGGACCGGCAGTACGGCGCCGTCTGAGCGGGTTCACAACACTTTCCCCGGAGCCGGCCACTTCCCGATGTGACCATCCAAGGGGGAACCGTGGACGCCGAGCTCTTCGGCCGGGCCGCGGACGGCGACGAGCGGGCGTTCGGTGAGCTGTTCGAGCGCCACGTGCAAGCCGTGTGGAACCACGCGTACCGGCTGACCGGCTCGTGGTCGCTGGCCGAGGACCTGACGTCCGACACGTTCCTGATCGCGTGGCGCAAGCGTGCCGAGCTGAAGCTGGTGCGCGACAGCGCGTTGCCCTGGCTCTACACGGTCGTCGGCAATCTCGCGCGGACCGAGTACCGCGGCGCGCATCGCCGGCTGCGGCTGCTGCACCGGATTCCCGAGCCGGCCACGGTTTCCGACCACGCCGACGCCGTGGCCGGCCAGCTCGACGGCGAGGCGCGCCTGCGCGAGGTCCTCGCCGCCGTGCGGGGGCTGCCGAAGGCGCAGCGCCAGGTCGTGGAGCTGTGCCTGCTGGGCGACGTGGCGATCGCCGACGCGGCGGCGCTGCTCGAGGTCGCGGAGGTCACCGTCCGCTCGCACCTGTCCCGGGCGCGGGCCCACCTGCGTGCCCTCCTGGAGGAGAAATGACCTACGACCTCCCCCCACGCCGCGAACTGCCGCCCGAGGCGCGCGATCGCATCCGCCTGCGGTTCCGCGCCGGGCTCGATCAGCCGGAACGCCACCACCGCCGTCCGGTCTGGCTCGCGGCCGCGGCCGTGGTCCTGCTCGCCGCGGGCGCGGTCTTCGCGACCGGAGTCTTGCGGGACGACTCGTCCGGACCGTCGCCCGCCCCACCGGCCGGCGGGGCGCAGCTGGACCTGGGCCTCGCGGCCAAGTCCCTCGACCGGTGCTGGGCCGCCGCGAAGTCCGGTGGCGCCGTCGTCGCCGACCGGCGGGACTGGACGCCCCTGTTCACGGTGAAGCACGGCGACGCGGTGGTGGTCGCGGTGATGGCTGGGGACCGGCCGCTCTTCTGCGAGGCGACGCTGACCTCGGTGACCGTCTCGAACCCGGCGGCCGCCCCCGTCCCGGTGCCCGGCACGAAGGCCGAGCTGCTTCTGCGCACGACCGATGGCCTGATCGCGGGCCTCGCGGACCCGGAGTGGCCGGGCGTGCGGGCGACGGCCCGCGAGGCGAACCTGCTGCCGTCCGGCATCAACACCACCGGCCTTTCGCCGCTGTCCCGGCAGTTCGCGGCGTTCACCGACGCCGGCCCGGCCGTGCCGCTGGCCATCGGGCCGTCGAACACCGAACAGCTCGCGGACCTTCCGGCGGCACCGGCGCCGCTCGCCACCGTGGTCGACCGGCCGGCGCCCGCGGAGCGGACGTCCGAGGCCGGCCGGTTCCTCGGCCAGTGCCTCGCTGGTGCCCAGCAGCAGGTCCCGGACCGCGACGCGTACGTGGCGGGTGCCTACCTCAGCTGGAATGGCCGCAAACTGGTCGTCGCGCGGCTGGGGCAGCGGGTGCTCGTGTGCTCGGCGCGCCCGGACCCGGGCCAGGCCGGGGCGGTCTACTACGGGCTGAATCCGGAGGTCTCGCCTGGCGAGCTGAAGCCCGGCGACGGAGTGGCCACGCTGCTTCCGGTGCTGGCGCCGGTCAAAGACACGGGCACCCCCGAGCAGCTGGTCGTCGCGGCGGCCGTACCGGAGAACGTGACCAAGATGTCGGTCACTTTTCCCGGCGGGCAGCCGAAAGACGCGGTGGTGGCGCACGGGACCTTCGCCGTCTGGTACTCCGATGCCGACGATTCGTCGACTGTCGTCGACGCGCGGACCACGGTGAAGGCTTACGACGCCGCAGGCAGTCTGGTGCTTCAGTCCTCGCTCAAGCTGTTCTGAGCCAGCCCGAAGCGTTGGCGCGCAACGCCTGTTCGTACGCGCCGCTCACGGTGAACCCCTCCGGCAGGTTCCCGGCCAGTTCGAGGGAGACCAGTCCGTGGACGACGCCCCACGCGCCGATCGTGATCACCTCCGGCGCGACGTCCGCGAACTGCCCGGACGCCACGCCGTCGGCGGCGATCTCCTCCAACGGCCGCAGGGTGGCGCGGGCGAAGCGGTCGGCCTCGTCGTTGGGCTCGAAGCCGGGCACGGAGCGGGTGAACATGATCGCGTACAGGTGCGGGTCGGCCTGCGCGCTGGCGCGGTAGGCGACGCCGAGGCGGACCAGATCCTCCACGGCGTCGCCCGTGCGCTCCACCGCCGCCAGCCGCTCGCCGAACCGGCGGAAGCCCTCCACGTACAGGGCGTTGACCAGGTCGGGCTTACTTCCGAACAGCGAGTAGACGGCGGTGGTGGACGTGCCCGCGTCGGCCGCGAGCTTGCGCAGGGAGAGCGCCCGGGGGCCGTCGGCCGAGATCAGCTCGCCGGCCCGGTCGAGCAGTTTCAGGCGGAGTGCTTCGTCGTGCGTACGGGGACGGGGCATGCACCCACCGTAACGCGACAGTGTTACGGATGCAGCGGTCAGCAGCTCACCGGCTGCGCGTGCGCGGGGTCGAGCGCGTTGCCGACGAGGCCGTACACCGTCTTCGAATAGCTGAGTTCTCCGTGGCTCGCCTGGTCGGCCGGGCAGGTGTCCTGCACCCACAGGTTGTGCACGCCGGGCTCGTCGATGAACGCGGAGCCGGCCGGGGTGACCACGGACTCGTTACGCGTCTCGATCACCGTGTAGTCCACATCGGACTGGGCGATCGGGCCGTCGCCGACGGCGCGCACCACCGGGGAGCCGACGATCTGGTCGGCGCAGGCCGGGCACGCGACGCCGACCAGCGCCTCGCCGCCGGGGAACGCCTTGGCCAGGTAGGCCAGGCCGTCGAGGGTGGTGCCGTGGGTGGTCGGCGACAGGCCGACGAAGCTGTGCACCTTCGCCGCCCCGCCGAGCAGCTTCAGGTAGTACTCGCCGATCAGCCCGCCCTGCGAATGGCCGACGAGGTCCACCTGCGCCGCCCCGGTTTCCGTCCGGACCTGGTCGACGAACGAACTGATCTGCTTCGCGGATTCCGGCACCCGCCCGATGGTCTGCACCACCGATTTCGGGCTGCCGCCGATCGGCGTGCTGTAAACGCAGTAACCGGCGTTGGCGAGCGTCGGGCCGAGGCCGGCCCAGTCGTCGGTCATGTTCCCGAACGTGCCGGTGATCAGCACGACCGGGCGCGGGTGCGCGGCGCTGGGCTCGCACGAAGCCACGTTGACGCCCGCGGGCGGCGCCGACGGGTCCTTCAAGGACTGTGCGATCCCGGCGTACAGGTTCGGTGTCACCGGATAACTCGTTGCCGCGCCGGCTGGGGCGGCGAGCGCGGTCAGGGAGATCGCCGCGAGGACTGCGGGGAACCAGCGGCGGAAATGCTTCGAGGACATCTGCGGCCTCCAAAAGCCATTATCTGAATAACTCGTGTTTCAGACTTGACCACGGAAGGTAGCCCTCCTGGTGCGCGGGGGCAAGACGCGGTAGTAGGTGGATCGATCCACCGCCTAGGGTGACGCTGTGACCCAGCCCGGACCCCGTGGCCGCTACGCCGGCCGCACCGCCACCGAACGCCGCGCCGAGCGGCGGGACCGCCTGATGGCCGCGGGACTGGAGCTGTTCGGGACGGCGGGTTACGCGACGTCCACCGTCGGGCGGGTCTGCCGCGCGGCGAACCTGTCCACGCGCCAGTACTACGAGGAGTTCGCCGGCCGTGAGGCCCTCCTGATCGCGGTGTACGACCAGGTCAACGCCGAGGCGACGGCCGCGGTGGCCGACGCGCTGGCCGGGGCCGATGGCCAACCACTGGCCACGCGGATCCGGGTCGCGCTGACCGCGTACGCGCTGAGTACCGCGACCGACCTACGCCGCGCGCGGGTCGCGTACGTGGAGATCATCGGAGTGAATCCCGCGGTCGAGGCGCACCGGATGGCCACCCGCTCGCGCTGGGCCGGGTTGATCCGCGACCTGCTCCGCGCGGGCGTCGCCGCCGGCGAGATCCCCGGCCGCGACTACCGCCTGGCCGCGAGCGCCTACATCGGCGCGGTCAACGGCCTGCTGCAGGACTGGTGCGCCGCCGGGGACCGGGCGCCGCTGGAGGACGTCGTCGACGAACTGGCCCGGATCTCGGCCGCCCTGACCGGCTGAAGTGCCCCGATCGATGATTTGACCTGGAGTGCACTCCAGGTCGTACTGTCGAGCGCATGAGCTACTCGATAGCGGAAGCCGCACGACGTAGCGGCCTGTCCATCGACACCCTCCGGTACTACGAGCGGATCAAGCTCGTCGACCCGCCGGCCCGCGACGGCGCCGGGCGGCGCGCGTACTCGGACGAAGACCTGAGCTGGCTGGAGTTCCTCACCAAGCTCCGGCTCACCGGCATGCCCATCAAGAGCATGCGTGAATACGCCTCGCTGCGCCGCCACGGGGTGGCCAGCGCCGGGCGGCGCAAGGCGATCCTGGTCGAGCAGCGCCAGTCGGTGGCCGACCGGATCGCCGAGCTCCAGGGCTGCCTGGACATCCTCGACTACAAGATCAGCCACTACGACCAGATCGACCGCAAGGCACTGGGCCAGCGGCCGGCCATGGAGGAGATCTCCGCGTGATCAGCAAGAGGAAGCTCGGCGAGCTGGAAGTCAGCGCACAGGGCCTCGGCTGCATGGGCATGAGCCAGGCCTACGGCGTGCGCGACAACGACGAGGAGTCGATCGCCACCGTCCACCGCGCGCTCGAGCTGGGCGTGACCCTGCTGGACACCGCCAACGTCTACGGCGCGGGCGTGAACGAGGAGCTGGTCGGCCGCGCGATCGCGGACCGGCGCGACCAGGTGGTGCTCGCGACGAAGTTCGGCATCGTCTGGACCGAGGACGGCATGACCGCGCGCGGCGACGCGGCGTACGTGAAGCAGAGCTGCGACGAGTCCCTGCAACGCCTCGGGGTCGACCACATCGACCTCTACTACCAGCACCGGGTCGACCCGGACGTGCCGATCGAAGAGACCTGGGGCGCGCTCGCGGAGCTCGTGCAGGCCGGGAAGATCCGGTATGCGGGGATTTCCGAGGCCAGTGCCGCGACGATCCGGCGCGCGCACGCCGTGCACCCGGTGACGGCGCTGCAGAGCGAGTGGTCGCTGTGGACGCGCGGGATCGAGGACGAGATCCTCGGCACCTGCCGTGAGCTGGGCATCGGCCTGGTGCCGTTCTCACCGCTGGGCCGCGGGTTCCTCACCGGCCAGGTGACCTCGCTCAAGGACCTGCCCGAGGACGACATGCGCCGCACCATGCCGCGTTTCGCCGAGGGGAACTTCGAGCGGAACATGGCCATCGTGGAGGCGCTGCGGGCGCTGGCGGCGGAGAAGGGCGTGACCGCCGGGCAGCTCGCGCTGGCCTGGGTGCAGGCCCAGGGTGACGACGTCGTCCCGATCCCGGGCACCAAGCGGCGGAAGTACCTGGAGGAGAACGTCGCGGCGGCCGGGCTGGAGCTGTCCGAAGAGGACATTGCCGCGATCGAGCGGGCGGCCCCGCAGAGCGCCGTCGCCGGGGCGCGTTACCCCGAGCGGCTCGCGCGCGCTGCCGGGAAGTAACGGTTTTCCGTACCACAGGGGAGAAATCATGACTGGACCGACGCTGCCCACCCGCAAGCTCGGCGGGCTGGAAGTCGGCGCGCAGGGCCTCGGCTGCATGGGCATGAGCGAGTTCTACGGCGAGGGCGACGACGCCGAGTCGACGGCCACCATCCACCGCGCGCTGGAGCTGGGCGTCACCCTGCTCGACACCGCCGACATGTACGGCATCGGGCACAACGAAGAGCTGGTCGGCCGGGCCATCGCGGACCGGCGCGACCAGGTGGTGCTGGCCACGAAGTTCGGCATCGTGCGCGACCGGGAGGACCCGAGCGTGCGGGGTGTGCGCGGCGACGCGGAGTACGTGCGCGGGGCTGTCGAGAAGTCGTTGCGGCGGTTGAACACCGACCACATCGACCTGTACTACCAGCACCGGGTCGACCCGGAGGTGCCGATCGAGGACACCGTGGGCGCGATGGCCGAGCTGGTGCGGGAAGGCAAGGTCCGCCACCTCGGGCTGTCGGAGGCGGGCGCGGAGACCATCCGCCGGGCGCACGCCGTGCACCCGATCAGCGCCGTGCAGACGGAGTGGTCGCTGTGGTCGCGCGAGATCGAGGAGGCCGTGGTGCCGGTGTGCCGTGAGCTGGGCATCGGCCTGGTGCCGTACTCGCCGCTCGGCCGCGGCTTCCTGACCGGCCGGTTCGCCTCGAAGGAGGACTTCGGCAAGGGCGACTTCCGGATGACGACTCAGCCGCGGTTCGCTGAAGGCAACCTCGAGAAGAACGTCGCCATCGTCGAAGCGCTGCGCACGCTGGCGGCGGAGAAGGGCGTGACGGCGGGGCAGCTCGCGCTGGCCTGGGTGCAGGCGAAGGGCGACGACGTCGTCGCGATCCCGGGCACCAAGCGGCGGAAGTACCTGGAGGAGAACGTCGCGTCCGTCGCGCTGGAACTGTCCACTGAGGACGTTCAGGCGATCGAGGCCGCGTTCCCGGCCGACGCGGTGGCGGGCGCCCGCTACCCCGAAGCCGCCCTGCGGCTGCTCTCGCGCTGATCTCCCGCACCCCGGCGTTCTGATGCCCTGAAGGCCACCTTCAGGGCATCTGCGTCCCTGAAGGCCACCTTGAGGGCATCTGCGTCCCTCAAGGTGGCCTTCAGGGCGTCTCTGAGCCTTTTCTGAGATCTCCGGTCCAGGCTGTCGCCGATCGGGTGATCGGGATCGGACGCAGGAGGCTTACGTGTCGGAGGACGTTCTGGACTATCTGGTGGTCGGCGCGGGGCCCGCGGGCCTGCAGCTCGGCCAGCAGCTCGACCGGGCGGGGCACAGCTACCTGGTACTCGAAGCGGGCTCGGCGCCCGCGACGTTCTTCCGCACGTTCCCGCGGCACCGCACGCTGATCTCGGTCAACAAGAAGTACACCGGCTGGACCGACCCGGAGCTGAACCTCCGGATGGACTGGAACTCGCTGCTGGCCGCGGGCGACCCCGAGCCGCTGCTGTTCACCGACTACAGCGCGGAGATGTTCCCGCCGGCCGAGGCCCTGCTGCGCTACACCGCGGACTACGCGGCGAAGCACAAGATCGCCGTCCGGTACGACACCCGGGTGGCCCGGATCAGCCGCGCCGACGGGAACTTCGTGGCGACGGACGAGGCCGGCACCGCCTTCACCGCGCGCCGGCTGATCGTGGCCACGGGCGTGACCAAGGCGTACGTCCCGGACGTCCCGGGGATGGAGCTGGTCGACCAGTACGCCGACTTCGACACCGATCCGGCGCAGTTCACCAACCAGCGCGTTCTGGTGCTGGGCAAGGGGAACTCGGCGTTCGAGACCGCCGACAGCCTCAACGCGCACGCCGCGGTGCTGCACGTCGCGGGGCCGCGGCCGGTGAAGCTCGCCTGGCGCACGCACTTCGTCGGCCACCTGCGCGCGTTCAACGCCGGTGTGCTGGACATGTACCAGCTCAAGCTGCAGCACGCGATCCTCGACGGCGACGTCCGCGAGATCACCAAGCGCGAAGACGGCTACCACGTGAAGTTCGCCTTCTACCGCGCCGAAGAGGTGATCAAGGAACTGCGCTACGACCGGGTGATCGCCTGCACCGGCTTCCGGTTCGACGCCTCGATCTTCGACGCGGACTGCCGTCCGGAGCTGACCATCAACGGCCGGTTCCCGGCGCAGACCTCGTCCTGGGAGTCGGTGAACGTGCCCGGGCTGTACTTCGCCGGCACGATCACGCAGGTCCGCGACTTCAAGAAGGCGACCAGCGCGTTCATCCACGGCTTCCGCTACGGCGTGCGCGCGCTGTCGAAGGTCTTCGAGGAGCGCTACCACGGCCGCGAGTGGCCGCACACGGTGCTGAAGACCGACATCGGCGACCTCGTCGACGCCGTGATCACCCGGATCAACCGCAGTTCCGCGCTGTACCAGCAGTTCGGCTTCCTGGCCGACGTGCTGACGCTCGAGCGCGGGCAGGCGCGGTACTACGAGGAGGTGCCGGTGGCGCGGGTCGCCGAGCGCTCGCCGGACGTCGAGAACGCGTTTGTGATCACCCTCGACTACGGGCCGGACCACGACAAGGTGGACCCGTTCGACTTCACCGTCAAGCGCGCGAGCCAGGACGTCGCCAACGACACCGGCGAGGGCCACTACCTGCACCCCATCGTCCGGCACTACCGGCACGGCGAGCTGGTCGCGACCCACCACGTCACGGAGAACCTCGAGAACGAGTGGAACCGCGAGGTGCACGTGGACGCGCTCACGGCGTTCCTCACGAAGCAGCTGGCTTGACCATGCGCACGATCGCGGAGTTCGAGGCCGCGGCACGCGAGCGGCTCGAACCGGCGCACTACGACTTCTTCGCGGGCGCGGCGGGAGACGAGCTGACCCTGCGCGCCAACGAAGAGGCGTTCGGCCGGCGCTCGCTCGTGCCGCGGGTGCTGCGCGGCGGGGGAAAACGGGACCTGGCGGTCGAAATCGCCGGTTCGCCGCTGTCGATGCCCGTCCTGGTTTCGCCGACGGCGTTCCACCGGCTGGCGCACCCGGACGGCGAGCGCGCCACGGCCGAGGCGGTGGCCGCCGCCGGCACGGTGCTGGTGGTGAGCATGGCCGCGACCACGGCGATCGAGGACATCGCGGCCGCGGCCCGGGCCGTCGTGCCCGATCCGGCGCTGTGGTTCCAGCTGTACCTGCAGCCGGACCTGGAGTTCACCGGGTCTGTGGTGCGCCGCGCCGAGCGCGCGGGCGTGCGGGCGCTGGTGGTGACCGTCGACTCGCCGGTGTACGGCCGGCGCGAGCGGGACCACCGCAACGGCTTCCACGACCTGCCGCCGGAGCTGGTCGTGGAGAACATGCGGGACGGCTCCGGGCGGGTGCGCGACATCGAGATGTCGGCCGAGCTGTCCTGGGAGCACATCGCCTGGCTGCGGGAGACGACGTCGCTTCCGGTGCTGCTCAAGGGAGTCCTGCATCCCGAAGACGCGCGGTTGGCCGTCGCCGCCGGGGTCGACGGGCTGGTGGTCTCGAACCACGGCGGCCGCCAGCTGGACACGGCGGTGTCCACTTTGGACGCGTTGCCCGAGCTGGCCGCGGCCGTCGGCGGCGCGATCCCGCTGGTGCTGGACGGCGGCGTGCGGCGTGGCACGGACGTGGTGAAGGCGCTGGCGCTGGGCGCCGACGCCGTCGGGATCGGGCGGCCGGTGCTGTGGGGCCTCGCCGCGGCGGGCCGGGAAGGAGTGGCGGAAGTGCTGGAACGACTGCGGGACGAGCTGGACCACACACTCGCGCTGTGCGGGGCGAGGACACCGGCCGAGCTGACCGCGGACCTCGTCCGATGAAGCGGTTCCTGGTGCGGGTGCTGCTCGCCGGGCTCGCCGGTCTCGCGGTGACGCTGCCCCGCTGGCTGCCGGGCCGGGTGGTGGCGTTGCGGATGAAGATCTTCGCGCTGGTCAACGGCGAGGAAGGCCTGCCGATCCCGGGCGAGCGTGTCGGGGTCGAGGACTTCCGGCGGGTGTACGCCGACCCGGCGGCCGGCGGGCGGAGCAAGGGCGCCGCGCTGTCGGACCTGTTCTGGTACTGGCTCGCGCCCGGTCCGCAGGTGCACCAGGAGCACCTGGAGGCCGGGCCGCGGTACGACGAGGTCGCCAAGACCACCCGCCAGATCCTGGTCAAGACCAAGGCGGAGTCGGAGGAGCTGACCCGCCGCTGCGCCGCGCGCGTGCTGGACGGGCTGGAAGCCGGCGACGGCCGGACGATCCGGCTGCGCGACGAGATGATGCCGATCTGGGCCGAGCTGTACTACGAGCTGGTGTTCGGCGAGCCGTGCCCAGCCGAGGCGCGGGACCTGATCGTCGGGCACGCGGACGACGTGGTGTCGGCGCTGAAGTGCGTGCGGCCGCGGAACATGCGACGCCGCGCGCGGCTGACCGCGTACCTGCGCCGCCGCCTGGCGGACGTGCCGCACACCATGCCGTCGCGGCTCACCCCCGAGGAGCAGGTTTTCTACCTGCAGGGCACCTTCTTCAACACCGCCGTGGTGCAGATGTCCGAGGCGATGGCGCACCTGCTGATGATCATCGCGCAGCACCCGGACGTGCAGGCGCGGCTCGCCGCGGACCCGGACGACGACGAGTACCTGGACCGCGTGATCGACGAGGGCCTGCGCACGTACCCGCTGTTCGGCATCGCCCACCGCATCGCCACCGACGACATCGAGCTGGACCACACGAAGATCGACGCGGGCACCGTGCTGCTGTTCAGCTACCCGGACTTCCACCACGCCGGCTTCGAGCGGCCGGACGAGTTCGACCCCGAGCGCTGGAACCCACAGCCGTTGAACCCGCAGCCCTTGAACACGCAGCCCTTGAAGACGCAGCCGGAAGCGAGTGTCCCCGTGGCGTCCGCCGGGTTCCCGGTCCGCACCGCGGTCGCGCCGGTGCCGGCGAAGAAGGACGCCAACTTCCTGCCGTTCGGCGTGGCGCAGAACCGCGCGTGCCCGGCCCGCGGCCTGGCCCCGCTGACGATGCGCGTGGTCACACGGGAGGTCCTGCGCCGGTTCTCGCTGGCGTCGAGCGCCGCCCACACCCGCTCGATCCCCAACCGCGGCCCGGTGATCCTCACCCCGCGCGGCTCGCGTGCCCCGTCGAGCGCGGCGCTGGCGAGCCTCGCCGCCCGCGACCGCTGGGAAGACGTGTGGCGCAGCCTGGCCCAGCTCGTGTTCGGCACCTACATGGTGCTCGACGCCCGGCACAAACGCTTGTGCGCCAAGTACTTCGAGAGTTACGGAGGCGAGGGATGACCCCGACCCAGGCCGCGCCCGCGTTTTTCCTCGCGGTGGTCGTGATCCTCGCGGTGTGCCGGCTGGTCGGTGCGCTGGCGGTGAAGATCGGGCAGCCGCCCGTGGTCGGCGAAATGGTCTCCGGCGTGCTGCTCGGGCCGTCGCTGCTCGGGCTCGTGCTGCCCGGCGTGCAGGCCGCGCTGTTCCCCGACACCGTGCGGATGCTGCTGTACCTGGGCGGCCAGATCGGGCTCGTGATCTACATGTTCGGCGCGGGTTACGAGTTCCGCGTCGGCACGATCAAGGGCTCGGTGAAGTCCGTCGTTTCGGTTTCGGCGGCCGGCACGGTGGTCCCGCTCGTGCTGGGCGTCGGGGTGAGCGTGCTGGGCGCGAGCTGGGTCGGCATCCTCAAGCCCGGGGTGTCGCCCGCGGTCTCGGCCGCCTTCGTCGGGGTGGCGATCGCCATCACGGCGTTCCCGATGCTCGCGCGGATCATCACCGAGCGCGGTCTCGGCCGCACCCGGTTCGGCTCGCTGGCGCTGGCCTGCGGCGCGCTCGACGACGTGCTCGCGTGGGTCCTGCTCGCCGTGGTGCTCGGCATGCACGCGGGCTCGACCGGGCCGGTCGTGACGGCCGTCGGCGGCGGGGTCCTGTTCGCGCTGCTGATCTGGCTGGTCGTGCGCCGCGTGCTGGCGAAGACGATGGCCAGCCCGCGGTTGAGCGACGACCACCGGCTGCTCGTCACGGCGGTGCTCCTGTTCGCCTCCGCGTGGTTCACCGACGTGATCGGGCTGTACGCGGTGTTCGGCGCGTTTGTCCTCGGCATCGCGTTCCCGCGGGGCGAGGCGTCCGACGCCGTGATCGCGAAGTTCATGCCGATCGGGCGGATCGTGTTCCTGCCGCTGTTCTTCACCTACTCCGGCCTGAACACCCGGTTCGCGCTGCTGGCGGACCCGAGCCTGCTGGCGTACGCGGTGGTGGTCGTCGTGGTCGCGGTGATCGGGAAGCTCGGCGCTTCGTGGGGCGCCGCGCGGCTGGCGGGGGAGCCGCAGCCGATCGCGTTGCGCGTGGGCGTGCTCGTGAACGCGCGGGGGCTGATGCAGCTGATCGCGCTGAACGTCGGGCTGCAGGCCGGGATCGTGTCGCCGGCGCTGTTCACGGTGCTGGTGCTCGTCGCGCTGGTCACCACGATCATGACCGCGCCGCTCCTGAGCTGGCTGGACCGCCGCGACGCGCGCCGGTACGCGGGCCAGGAGCTGCCGGAATTCCTCCTTTCGGCACAACCGGCCCGATCATGACCGATTACCGACGAAAGTTGAGGGTTCAATCTGGCGAATCACTGCCAGTATGGGTATGTGCACGATGAGGTGGAATCCCAGGCTCCGGCCCGGGTGCTCCTGGTCGAGGACGACCGTGAACTGGCCGGGATGCTCGCCGAGCTGCTCCGCGAGGAGGGTTACGACACCGACCAGGCGCACGACGGTCAGCGCGGCCTGCACCTCGGGCTCACCGGGCACTACGACGTGATCGTCCTCGACCGGCGGCTGCCGGTGATGGACGGCTTGGCCGTGCTCGCCGGGCTGCGGCGCAAGGCCGTCACGGCGCGGGTGCTGGTGCTCTCGGCGCTGGGCGAGCTGGCCGACCGCGTGAACGGCCTCGACGCGGGCGCCGACGACTACCTGGTGAAGCCGTTCGAGACCGACGAACTGCTCGCGCGCCTGCGGGCGCTCTGCCGTCGTGACCTCGACGGCGCGGAGTCGATCCCGCTCGGCACGGCGGCGCTGGACCTGCTGCGCCACGAGGTGGTGCTGGCGCGCGGCGAGCGCGTGACGCTGTCCGGGCGCGAGTTCGAGCTGCTGCGCACGCTGGCGCAGCGGCCGAAGTCGATCCACCCGCGCGCCGCGCTGCGCACCAACGTGTTCGCCGACTCGACGGGGGAGTCCATAGTGGACACATACGTGTACTACCTGCGGCGCAAGCTGGGCCGGGACGTGGTGAAGACCGTGCACGGCCTCGGTTACCAGATCGGGGCCATGTGACGGCGGTGGTGATGTGACGGCGGTGGTCGATCCGGAGACGCGGGCGCTGCGGCGCGCTCGGCGGACGATCGCGGGCCAGATCGCCGTGGTGATCACGCTGGTGGTGCTGGCGGCGGGCGGGATCTCGTACTGGGTGCTGCTGCGCGGACAGAACGACGAGGTCGACCGCACGCTGAACACCACGCTGGCTCGCGGCCTGTCGGTGACGCCGCCGGGCTGCGTCTACCTGGTGACGCCCGCCGGCCACGTGCCGTCCGGGCCGATGCCGTTCGCCGTGCCGCCGCCCGCATCGGTGCCGAACGACGGCGACGTCGTCACGGAGGAGCGCTCGCTCGGCGGCGGGACGTACATGATGCGCACGGTGAACCGCGGCGGGCAGGTGTCGCAGGCGTTCATGGACGAGTACTACCTGATCATGGACCGCGAGCAGCTGGTGTTCGGGCTGGCCGTGGCGGAGCTGGTGGTGCTGCTGGCGGCCGTCGTCAGCGGTTACCTGCTGGCGGGCCGCGCGATCCGGCCGCTGGGCGAGGCGCTGCGGCGGCAGCGGACGTTCGTGGCGGACGCGTCGCACGAGCTGCGCGCGCCGTTGACGCGGCTGCACACCCGTACCCAACTGCTGGCCCGCCGGGCGCGCGGTTCGTCGGCGCCGGTATCCCCGGCCGAGCTGGACACGCTGGTCGACGGCACCCGCGAGCTGGGCGAGGTGGTGGAAGACCTGCTGCTGTCGGCGCAGGCGGGGTGCGAGCGCCCGTCGCTGGAGCCGGTGGAGCTGGGCCTGCTGGCGGAGCAGGCGGTGGCCGCCGAGGCCGTCCGCGCGGGCGACCGCCGGGTGCACATCTGCGTGCACCGTTCCCCGGGGCTGGCCGACGTCGTCCCGGGGGTGCCCACGGCGTTGCGCCGCGTGCTCTCGGCGCTGCTGGACAACGCCATCGGCCACACCCCGCCGGGCGGTTCGATCGAGGTGACCCTGGCCAACCCGGACGACCGGCACGTGGAACTCCGCGTGCAGGACACGGGAACGGGGTTCGCCCAGCGTGACGCGGAGCGCCTGTTCGAGCGCTTCGCCCACGGCACCAGCGGCGAGGGGCGCCGTTTCGGCTTGGGTCTCGCCTTGGTCCACGAGGTCGTCACCGGCCACGGCGGCACCATCGCGGCCGCCGGAGCGCCGGGCGTGGGCGCGACTTTCACCCTGCGTTTCACCCGCGCTGCTCGCTAGCCGTCCGGCCTGGCTCTGCGCACGGGAGTTTCGTGACAGTGTTTCAAAACAGTGTTACGGTTGTCGCCAGTCGACCTGGAGGATGATGACCATGCACGGCCCCGTTCAGCTGTTCACCGTGATCGCCCTGGTCTCGCTGCCGACCGTGATGTACGGCGGGTACGCGCTGATGGGCGTGCTCCGCCGCGGCGACCTCACCGACGCCCAGCGCGGGATGTTCCGCGCCGGCCACGCGCACGCCGGGGTGCTGCTGGTCCTCGTGCTCGCGGCGTTGCAAGTACTCGACCGCGGCGGGCTCGGCGACTCCGCGCGGTGGGTCGTCTGCCTGCTGCTGCTCTTCGGGGTGCTGGCGCAGTCCGGCGGGTTCTTCCTGGCCATGCTGAAGACCAAGGTCGGGATGCGGGTGACCACGGCCGGCGCCGTGCTGCTGGGCGCCTCGATGCTGATCACGGCGTACGGCGTCGCGTTCCCCTGAAGAACGCGCTCGCACCCGGTCGTTAAGCTTGATGACGTGCCTGAATACCTGTCGACCGCGCCTGTCAAGGGGACCCGAGACTTCCTCCCCGCCGAAATGTCCGTCCGCACGCAGGTGTTCGGCCATCTCTACGAGGTGCTGGAGAGCTACGGCTTCCTCCGCTACGACGGCCCGGTGCTGGAGCAGGCCGAGGTCTACGAGCGGAAGTCCGGCCAGGAGATCGCCGACCAGCAGCTGTACACGCTGACCACGCGGGGCGGCGAGCGGCTGGCGCTGCGCCCGGAGATGACGCCGTCGGTGGCGCGGATGATCGCGGGCAACGCGAAGTCGCTCTCGTTCCCGGTGCGCTGGTACAGCCACCCGAACTGCCACCGCTACGAGCGCCCGCAGCGCGGCCGCGTGCGTGAGCACTGGCAGATCAACGCGGACATCTTCGGCTCGGACAGCGCGAACTGCGAGATCGAGATGTTCGAGCTGATCCACGACCTGATGGGCGCGCTCGGTGCGTCGCCGGACATGTTCGCGGTGCGCGTGAACGACCGGAACCTGCTCTCCTCGGCGCTCACCGACGTCGTCGGCGTCAGCGCCGAGCAGCTGCCGCAGGTGTTCGCGCTGGTGGACCGCTGGGAGAAGACGGCGGCCGACGACCTTGCCGCGAGCGCGGCGGAGATCGGGCTCGCGGACAAGCAGTTCGAGAAGCTGACCGAGACGCTCGCCGCGGGCCCGGCGCTGCTCGACGAGCTGCCCGCCGAGGTCAAGGAGAACTCGAACCTGGTGCGCGTGCTGTCCAGCAGCGCCGCGAGCCTGGTGCGCTTCGAGCCGATGATCGTGCGCGGGCTGGCCTACTACACGTCCACCGTGTTCGAGGTCTTCGACACCTCGCCGCAGAACCGCCGCGCCCTGTTCGGCGGCGGCCGGTACAGCGACCTCGCGTCGCTGTTCACCAAGGAGCAGATCCCCGGCATCGGCTTCGGCATGGGCGACGTGACGCTGATGGACTTCCTCAGCACGCACGGCCTCACGCCGTCCCCGCGCAGCGAGGTCGACGTCGTGGTGATCCCGGTGACCGAGGAGCTGGGCGACGCGGCGCGCGAGGTCGCGACGTCGCTGCGCCGCGCGGGCCTGCGCACGTCCACCCCGCTGGAGCCGCGCAAGCTGGGCAAGGAACTGACCCGCGCCGACAAGTCCGGGGCGGCCGCCGTGGTCATCGTCGGCCAGGAGGACTGGGCGGCGGGAAACGTTACTGTCCGGGGCCTTGCCACTCGCGAACAGCAGCAGGTCGCGCTGGCGGAGGTGCCGGCCGTGGTTTCCGCGTTGCTCGACCACTAAAGGCTCGTGAGTGGCTATGACGGTTCTAACCGTCATAGCCACTCACGAGCAGTTTCCTCAGCAGCAACGCGACTTCCGCCGGCCGGGTACTCGCCACGGAGTGCCCCGCATTCGCCACCACTTCCACCCGAGCCCCCGCCGCCGCGTAACGGGTCGCGGTTTTCGCGCAGTCGTACAAGCTGTCGCGGGCACCGAGGATCACCAGCGCGGGCAGGCCCAGCTCACGCAATTGGACGTCCAGCGGCCGGGCCGCGAGGACGCGCCGCCGGTCGACCAGGACGGTGCGGTCCATGGCGGGACTGCTCACGGCGAAGTCCGCCACGAGGTCGAATCGCCGCAGAAACGGGCTGGCCGCGAGTAACCGCAGCGGGCCGCCGACCAACGGGAGCAGGCCGTGGCCCGGCGGGAACGTCGCGTAGCTGTAGTCCGGCGCCTGCCCGATCACGACCACCCGCTCGACCAGGCCCGTCCGCTCGGCCAGCGCCAGCACCACGTCGGCGCCGAAGGAGTGCCCGACGGCCGTGACCGCCGAACAACCGAGTACCTCCAACACGTTCGCCACCGCCGAGGCCTGCGAGAGCGCATCGAGGCCGGTATGCCCGCCCGTCGAACCGTGGCCGCGCAGGTCGACGCGCACCACGCGGTAGTCCTCGGCGAGCAGCGGGACGAGCCGGTCGTACGAGCGCAGCGAGCCGCTGAACCCGTGCACCAGCAACACAACCGGCGCGTCCGACGGTCCGTCCTCGCGGACGTGCAGCGGCGCCGTCATTCCACGGCCCGGGCCATCGCCCGGCCCGCGGCGCGGCCGGAGAAGATGCAGCCGCCCAGGAAAGTGCCCTCCAGTGCGTTGTAACCGTGGACGCCACCGCCGCCGAAGCCCGCGACCTCACCCGCGGCGTACAGGCCGGGGAACGCCGAGCCGTCGGCGCGGACCGCCTGGGAGTCCAAAGTGGTCTGGACGCCGCCGAGGGTCTTGCGGGTCAGGATGTTCAGCCGGACGGCGATCAACGGCCCGTGCGCGGGGTCGAGGAAACGGTGCGGCTTGACCACCCGCGCCACCCGGTCGCCGATGAACCGGCGCGCGTTCGCGACGGCCATCAGCTGCAGGTCCTTCGAGTACGGGTTCCCGACCTCCAGATCCCGGGCCACGATCTGGCTCTCCAGCTCCGCGGCGTCGATCCGCGGCCCGCGCGAGAGCTTGTTCATCCCGTCGACGAGTGCGGGAACATCCTGCGCGACAACGAAGTCCACGCCATGGCGCTTGAACGCGTCGACCGGCCCCGGCGCGCCCTTGGCCGCGCGGGCGGTCAGCGTCAGCTTGAGGTCCTTGCCGGTGATGTCCGGGTTCTGCTCCGAGCCCGACAGCATGAACTCCTTCTCCAGGATCGTCTGCGTCAGCACGAACCACGAGTAGTCGTGGCCGGTGGCGAGGATCGTCTTCAGCGACCCGTTGGTGTCGAAGCCGGGGAAGTTCGGCGCGGGCAGGCGCTGCCCGGTGGCGTCGAACCAGAGTGACGACGGGCCGGGGATGATCCGGATCGCGTGGTTCGGCCAGATCGGGTCCCAGTTGTGGATTCCCTCGGTGTAGTGCCACATCCGGTCGCGGTTCACCACGTTCGCGCCGGCCGTCTCGGTGATCGCGATCATGCGACCGTCCACATGGGCCGGCACGCCGGGGATCATCGTGGCGGGCACCGGGCCCAGCCGCTCGACCGGCCAGTTGCGCCGGACCAGCTCGTGGTTGTGGCCGATGCCGCCCGAGCTGACCAGCACCGCCTTCGCCCGCAGCTCGAACTCGCCCGCCTTCTCGCGCGACGACTTCCGGCCGCGCTCCTCGTCGGACGGCACCAGCACCGTGCCGCGGACGCCGACCGCCGCGCCGTCTTCGACGACCAGCTCGTCCACCTGGTGCCGGAACGCGAACTGGACCAGCCCGCGCCGCTCGCCGTCGAGGACGGGCTCGGCGAACACCCGCACCACCTCGGGGCCGGTGCCCCAGGTGAGGTGGAACCGCGGCACGGAGTTGCCGTGCCCGCCCGCCGTGCCGCCGCCGCGCTCGGCCCAGCCGACCATCGGCGTCACGCGCAGGCCCAGGTCACGCAGGTACTGGCGCTTCTCGGTGGTGGCGAAGCGCACGTACGCCTCGGCCCACTTCCGCGCCCAGTGGTCCTCGTCCTCACGGTCGAAGCCCGCGGAGTCGAGCCAGTCGCGCAACGCGAGTTCGTAGGAGTCCTTCACACCGAGCCGGCGCTGCTCGGGGCTGTCGACGAACATCAGCCCGCCCAGCGACCAGAACGCCTGGCCGCCGAGGTTGGCGCGGTTCTCCTGGTCCAGCACGAGCACCCGGCGGCCCGCCTTGACCAGCTCGTGCGTCGCGACGAGCCCGGCGAGGCCCGCCCCGACCACGATGACGTCCGGTTCGAAGGTCATTTCACACTCCTGGGGTGCTGTAAGCCGTCACGACGTGCACGGCGAGGTCGGTGCGGCGCTGCCACACCACGGGGTCGTCCGGTTCCATCAGGCACTGCACGGTGGTGCCGTCGTGGGCCGCGATCAGTGCCTGGCCCAGCGCGGCGCGGTCGGGCACGGTCCGCCCGGCCCGCGCGAGCAGGCGTTCGAGCAACGGCATCAGCGCCTCGACGATCGCGTCCTCACGCGCCGTCATCATCCGCCGCAGGCCCGGATTGCGCAGGGCGTGCGCGGTGAATTCGGCGCTGACCCGGTACCAGGCGTCGTCCACCGGGATCGCCGGCAGCAGCAGCTCGACGGCGGCGCGCACATCGGTGACGTCGTCCGCGCCCGCCTCGTCGAACGCCGCCCGCAGCCCGTCGATCATCGCCGCGGACCGCTGCTCCCACATGGCCAGGAAAAGCTCGTCCAGCGAGGCGAAGTTCGAGTAGAACGCGCCGCGCGTGTACCCCGCGCGCTCGCAGATCTGCTCCACAGTGGACCGTCCGAAGCCCTCTTCGGCGAACACTTCGAGGGCGGCGTCCAGCAGCCGTCGCCGGGTCTCGGTCCGGCGCCGGGGTACCCGAGTGGTCATGGTGAGCCCCTTTCGATACGCCAACGTACTCAATACACTGGCGTATCGAAAGGCCTCGTGAGTGTTTATGACGGTTAGAACCGTCATAAACACTCACGAGGGGTCAGGCGATGCGGCCCTCCGCCATGACCAGCAGCGGGTGCCGCAGTGCGTCGAGGTCGGCGAGGGGATCACCGTCGACGACCAGGACGTCCGCGGCCAGCCCGGCCTCCAGGCGGCCGGTGACGCCGCCCAGGCCGAGGCCCGCGGCGCTGTCCTCCGTCGAGATCTCCAGGATGCGGCGGCGCGAGAAGCCGAGCCACTCGTACAGCTCCAGCGCGCCGACCGGGTCGTCGAAGACCGAGCCGCGCAGGCCCGCGTCGGTGCCCGCGATCAGGCGGACGCCGTGCTCTTCGAGCCAGGGCAGCCGGCCGTAGACGCGCCTGCTCACTTCCTCGCCCATCCGCTCGGCCATCATCCGCCAGTTGCGGCTGCTGGTGGAGCAGGCGGAGATGTTCGCCGCGGCCATCCGCCGGGCGACGTCCGGCCGCAGGTCCGTCTGCCCCGGCCCGGTCATGAAGGTGCAGTGCTCGATCGTCGCGACGCCCGCGTCCGCGCAGTCCGCGATCGCGTCCGCGCCGTGCGCGTGCGCGGCCACCGGCAGGCCGTGCCGGGCCGCCTGCTCGACGACGACCCGCAGCGCGGCCGAGTCGAACTGCGATTCCCACATGTCCGCGCCGCCCTCGGTGATCTGGCCGCCGCTGGCCATCACCTTGATCACGTCGGCGCCGGCCGCGGCGTTGGCGTCGACCAGCGCGCGGATCTCGTTGTCCCCGGACACCGCGCCGCCGAAGAAGTGGCAGTGGCCCTCCGGGACGGTCAACGGCGGGCCGGACGCCAGCAGCCGCGGGCCGACGCCGGGCTTCGAGACGGTGCGGCCGCCGAGGTCGCGGACGGTCGTGACCCCGCTGCGGAGGAGCTGCGTCAGCCGGTCGCGCGCGCCGTCGGCCAGGGTTTCCTCGTCCGCGGCCAGGAAGTTCGGCAGCATCTCCGGGCTCGCGTCGAACGACAGGTGCACGTGGACGTTGAACAGCCCGGCGAGCACGGTCCCGCCGGGGAAGTCACGGGTCACCGGGTCGATCGCCAGCGGCGCCACGTCGTCACGGCGGCCCACGGCGACGATCTCGCCGTCGCGGACCAGCACCGCGCCGTGCTCCAGCGGGGTGTTCGGCCGGGGCAGCACGCGGTCCGCGGTGATCAGGGTGTCCACAGTCTCAATCGTCCTTTCCGGATACGGCCGCCGAAAGCGCGAGCAGCGGCCGGACGTCTGACTCCAGGTCGCTCGCGCCGCCGGGCAGGACGAGCTTCGCGCGGCCGTCGTTCGCCTCGCCCGCGACCTGCCGGTCGAGCGCCCGCCGCAGCGCTTTCGCCGCCGCGGCCGGGTCTTCGGCCGTGAGCGCGGCGAAGTCGGTGTCGAGGTACGGGCTGAGCTGAACGAGGCCGTCGCGGATCTCGATGACGCGCCGGTAGTAGCGGCGGTGCACGGCGAGCCGGTCGCGCATCCCGCCCGGGGGCGTGCGCAGCACGATGCTCGGGTAGGCCTTCGCCAGCAGTGTCCACAGTGGAGCAAGCCGCTCGAGGTCGTCGCGATGACGGCGGCGGCGGCCGAGCGCCGAGAGCCGCGCGCGGACGCCGGGGTAGGTGATCCCGGCCAGGAACAGCACGCTGCCGATCACCACGAACGGCACGCCCAGCCACAGCAGCGCGGGCACCACCGGCCCGAACGCCCACGCGACCACGATGTACAGCGCGCGGAACGTGCTGCCGATCGCCGCCGCGGCGAGGCCCGCGGCGGCCAGGCGCAGGCCGGTGCGCAGGTGCCGGTCCGCCGTGCGCTGGTACCGGGTGATCCACCAGACGCACGCCACGATCGCGTAGATCAGGTACAGCCCGGCGCCGAGGTAGAACAGCGCGATGCCGGAGACGTGCACCGTGGCCGGGCTCAGTGCGGCGCCCCGCAGCGGCGCCGGGGTCAGGCCCGTCGCCACGAACATCAGCACGACGGCGGCCCCGAGCGGCACCAGCTCCACCATGCTGTGCCAGTCGTTGCTGATCCGACGGCAGCCACGGCGGAAAGGGGTTCCTTCGAGTCGATCGGTTGCAGCCCGTGTCCGCCTGCTTTCGGCCGGATCAGCAACCTGGCGCACCTGGCCCTCTCCGTGCGCGGAGCCGTGGAAGAAGACCAGCAGCGCGCAGGCGGCGCCGGCGAGCAGCACGTTGTTCGCGAGGCGCGCGCCTCCCGGGGCGGTCAGCGCGTCGAACCAGTCCGAGATTCCCTTCTGCTGGAACAGGAACCCCGCGGTCAGGCACGCGATGGCCGCCGTGACGGCCCCGTTCGGCAGCCGCGGCGAGCGCACCAGCTGGTACAGCCGCCAGCCGAGCGCGACGGCGAAGAGCACGAGGGCGAGCAGGGACCCGGAGTTCACAGCCAGCCCTGGTGGTCGCCGAGCGTGCCCTGGATCCGGCGCAGGTCGTGGTCGGCCGCGCGGCGCGGGATCGTGTAGTTCAGCACCGACGCCCACTCCAGGATGATCGTGGCGACCGTTTCGGCCTCCCACTCGTGGGCCTCGTCGTAGGAGGTGCGGCGCAGGGCGCGGCGCACGGCGTCGCCTTCGAGGCCGGTGGCCGGGCCGCGCAGGAAGTCGGCGGGCTCGGCGTCACCGCCGGGCTCGTGCTCGGCGAGCAGGTGGCCCAGCTCGTGCAGGATGATGTGGTCCTGGTGGGCCTTGGTGGTCTCCTGCTGGAAGAAGATGTAGTCCGCGGCCCCGGTCGCGATCCAGCAGCCGAACGGGCCAGGCACCTCCAGCGGGTACGCCATGAGCCGGATCGGCCGCTCCCGGCTCGCGCCCAGCCGCTCGCACAGCTGGGCGACGTCCAGCGGCGGGCTGATGTCGAGGTCCTTGAGCAGCCGTCGGCAGCGCCTGCGCAGTTCGCGTTCCTTCACGTGCCCCCCGGGCTGTCCCGCTCCGCCTTCTCGTACCGCTCCACCAGGTCCAGCAGGGCCATCACCTGGCGGCGGCCCTGCGGCGAAAGCTCCTGCGCGCGCATGGCCATCAGCTTCACTTCGACGTCGGCGCCACCGCCCCCGGTTCCCCGTTCGGCCTCGTCTTCGAAGAAGTAGGTCACCGGCACGGCGAACAGCTTCGCGAGCGCCTCGACGTAATGGATCTTCGGGTTGACCCGCTTGCCCGTGGCCAGTTGCTGCAGGTACGCCGGCGACATCGCGGGACCGCCGGCCCGCTCGATCGCCGCCGACATCTCCCGATAGCTGTGCGGCGCGCGGCCGTCGGCGCGGGCGGAGTCGATCAACGTGCTCAGTTTCTCCGCGAAGGTGCGCTGCGATGGCATGCCGCCCCCTTCTCCCTCAATGGCCGGATCGTAGCTCCGGACTACTGTACGCACCTGTTGACAGCTGTTGTATGCAGTGGTTTACAGTGGCCGCGTCCCGCTCCGGAGGTCCGCACTCTGGGGGTGTCCGGAACCCGGAGCGGGATCTTGTCCTGCCGCCTGGCTCGTCATGATCGCCCTGTCTGTAGTACGCTTGGCTGGTCAAGGTCGATCGCCTCGTTGCGAACCCTTGATCTGGCCTGTTGCCGGAGGTCGACCCCCAGGGCTTCCGGTGACAGGCCCCTTACTTTTCCGGGCCTGTTTGATATTCGGCTTTGTTTCCGCTCAAATGAGCATTTCCGCACCGATTCAGGACATCAGCGTCGCCGCCACTGTGCCGCCCAATTCCCGCAGCGCGTCCAATTCCGCTTTGCCCGGTTCGCCCGTGACGAGCACCGGTTCCGCCACCCGTTCCCAGCCGAGGCCGGTGGTGATCGCGTCGAGCTGGCGGACGGTGCCCGCGGTGTCGTTGTTGCCGTGCACGTACGCGCCGAACGGGCGCCCGCGTGTGGCGTCGAGGCAGGGGTAGTAGACGGTGTCGAAGAAGTGCTTCAGCGCGCCGCTCATGCTGCCGAGGTTGGCGGGCGTGCCGAGCAGGTAGCCGTCGGCGGCGAGCACGTCGGCGGCGGTCGCGCCGAGCGCGGGACGGCGGACGACGTCGACCCCCTCGATGTCCGGGTGCTTCGCGCCGGCGAGCACGGCCTCGAACATCGCCTGCATCGAGGGCGAAGGCGTGTGGTGCACGATCAACAGCGTTGCCATGCCCCGAGCCTGCCACTTGTGCGGACGCCCGCGCGCGGGCAAGCTTCCGCGGGTGATGGGGGAGATCCGCCGTCGGCGCGTTGACGTCGTCGTGCTTGTCCTGCTGGGAGTGGCCGGCTTGGCGGCCACGTTGATCCTGCTCGTCTACGCGTTCATGGCCGCGCTGTTCCAGCCCGCCCACGGCTGGGTCGAGGAGCTGCGCGAGCTGTGGCCGTGGCTGCTGCCGGCCGTCCTGGGGCTGGCCGGCGCGTTCGCGCTGCGGCGTCGTGAGTTCGTCGCCGCTTTCGTGGTGCTGCTGGTGATCGACGTGGCCGGCCTGTTCGGGCCGGAGCTGCTGGTCAGGAGCACCGATCCGGCAATGCCCTCGGCGCCGGTCAGCTCAGCAGTTCGTTGATGTCCGCGCGCACCGCGTTGAGGCGGGCCGCCGCGCTTTCCCGCGCCGCGGCGAGGCTGCCGGTCACCGGCTGCACGGACTGCAGGTACGCCTTGAGCTTCGGCTCGGTGCCCGACGGCCGGATCACCACTCGCAGGCCCTCGCCCGCCAGGCGCAGCACGTCGGCGTCCGGCAGCAGGTCCTCCAGCGTCACCGGCACACCGCCGAGCGAAGACGGCGGCTGCGCGCGCAGCCCGGCCATCAGCTTGCCGCGCACGGCGAGATCGGTGACCCGCAAGGAAACCTGGTCGGTGAGGTGCACGCCGTGGCGGGTGGCGATCTCGTCGAGCACGTCCAGCGGGCTCCGGCCCTCGGCCTTGAGCGAGGCGGCCAGCCCGGCGGCGACCACCGCCGCGGCGATGCCGTCCTTGTCCCGCACGAAGCCGGGGTTCACGCAGAGGCCCAGCGCCTCCTCGTAGGCGAAGACCAGGCCCTCGCCCGCGCGGACCAGCCACTTGAAGCCGGTCAGCGTCTCGGCGTAGCGGGCGCCGGCGGCCTTCGCCAGCTCGCCGAGCAGCGAGGACGACACGATGGTGGTGGCCACCAGCGGGTCCGTGCTGTCCGTTGTGGACAGAACGTGCGAGCCGAGCAGCACGCCCGTCTCGTCGCCGCGGAGCATGCGCCAGCCGCCGTCGCGGTCGCGGACGCCGAGGGCGCAGCGGTCGGCGTCCGGGTCGAGGGCCACCGCGAGGTCAGCGTCCACTTCGGACGCCAGCGCCAGCAGCAGGTCGGTGGCGCCGGGCTCCTCCGGGTTGGGGAAGGAGACCGTGGGGAAGTCCGCGTCGGGCTCGGACTGGGCGGCGACCAGGTGGACGTCGGTGAACCCGGCCTCGGCCAGCGCGGCGTGGACCGTCTCAGCGCCGACGCCGTGCAGCGCGGTGGCGGCGATCCGGATTTCGCGGGCCGGGCCCTGCGGCAGGTCGGCGACTTCCGCCAGGTACGCGGCGCGCGGGTCGACAACCTCGGCGCCGGGCGCGCGCGGCACGCTCACCGCGGCGGGCACGGCCTGGATCGCGCGTTCGATCTCCCCGTCGGACGGCGGCACGATCTGGCCGCCGGTGCCGTCGTAAAGCTTGTATCCGTTGTCCGCGGGCGGGTTGTGCGACGCGGTGATCTGGATGCCGGCCACCGCGCCGTAGTGCTTCACGGAGTACGCGAGCAGCGGCGTCGGCAACGGTTCGGGCAGCACCTTCACGGCGAAGCCAGCGGCGGTGAGCACCTCGGCGGCGGCCGTGGCGAAGGCCTCCGAGCCGTGCCGTGCGTCGCGGCCGACCACCACGACGCCGCCTGCGTGACCGTGCGCGGTCAGCCAGTCGGCGACCCCCGCGGTGGTGCGCGTGACCACCGCGACGTTCATGCCGTTCGGCCCCGCGCGCACCGGCCCGCGCAGGCCGGCGGTGCCGAACTCCAGCGGGCCCGCCATGCGGTCGGCGAGTTCGTCGGCCGCGCCGGGCTCCTGGCCCAGCGCGCGGGCGAGGATCCGCTGCAGCTCGTCGCTCGACGCCGGATCGGGGTCGTCGGCGATCCAGCGGTAGGTGGCGTCGCGCAGCTCGGTGGTCAGGTTGTTCGGCACCGCGCCAGCCTACGACCCGGCCGGGGCGGGCGTCCGGTTGATCCCGGGGCAGGGGTGGAATTCGGGGGATCCGGCGGGCTTGATGCCGCTACTCTCGGGAAAGTGCGAATGCTCTTCACCGCCCTTGGGGCCCACGGCCACCTGTACCCGCTGATGCCGCTCGCGGTCGCCGCGCGTGAAGCCGGGCATCACGTCGTCTTCGCGACGGCCGAGGATTTCCACGCCACGCTGGGGAAAGCGGGCTTCGAACCGGCCAAGGCGGGGCTGACCATCGGGGAGGCCTTCGCCACGCAGATTTCCGGTGACCCCAGGCAGGCCCGCGAAGAGGCGCCGCCGGAGGTCCTGAACGCGTTGATCGGCAAGGTTTTCGGCCGGGTGATGCCCGACGCGTTCGCCGCGGACCTCCGTGCGCTCTTCGAGCAGAACCGGCCGGACCTCGTCGTCTACGAGTTCGGCAACGCCGGCGGGGCCTTCGCGGCGATGACCGCCGGGATTCCGGCCGTGGGCCACGGATTCGGCCGGGTTTCGCGCGACGGCCAGATGATCGAGATCGAGCGCGTGATGCAGGAGCACGCCGCCGAACTGGGTATCACCGACGACCGGCCGTCGTGGGGCAACCCGGTCGTCGACATCTGCCCGCCTTCGGTGCAGGCGCCCGATTTCCTGGCGCGGGCCCGCCGCCTGCCGCTGCGCCCGGTCGGCTGGAGCGACGCCGGTGACCTGCCGGACGGCGTCGCGGACCGCGACCGGGGCCGTCCGCTCGTCTACCTCACGCTGGGCACGTCCCCGATGAGCCAGGCGGCGGTGTTCACCTCGGCGATCACCGGCCTGTCCGGGCTGGACGCCGACGTGCTGGTGGCGACCGGGCCGTCGCTGGACCCCGCGTCGCTGGGCGAGGTGCCGCCGAACGTCCGCTTGGAGTCCTGGGTGGCGCAGTCGGCGCTGCTGCCGCACGTCGACCTGGTGGTCCACCACGGCGGCAGCGGCACGACGTTGGGCGCCTTCTCCGCCGGCGCGCCGCAGCTCGTCCTCCCGCAGGGCGCGGACCAGTTCACGAACGCCGAAGCCGTCCTGGCCTCCGGCACGGGCACCCGCCTCCTCGGCGACGAGGTGACCGCCGAGTCCGTCCACGAGACCGCCGCCCGCCTCCTGACCGACTCAACCGTGGCCGACGCCGTGCGCGGGGTGGCTGCCGAGGTCGCGGGCATGCCTTCACCGGCTGAGGTGGTCCAAGGACTCGTGAGTGTTTATGACGGTTAGAACCGTCATAAACACTCACGAGCGGGTTCAGGCGCGGGCAACAAGTTCCCGAAGCAGCGAACCCATGCGAGTGGCGGCGTTGCGGCCCGCCTCCAGGACCTCTTCGTGGTTCAGCGGCTCGCCCGTCATGCCGGCGGCGAGGTTGGTCACCAGCGAGAGGCCGAACACCTCGACGCCGGCGGCGCGGGCCGCGATGGCTTCCAGCACGGTCGACATGCCGACCAGGTCGGCGCCCATCGTGCGCAGCATCCGGATCTCGGCGGGCGTTTCGAAGTGCGGGCCGACCAGGCCGGCGTAGACGCCCTCCTCCAGCGAGCCGTCGATCTCCTTCGCCAGGCCGCGCAGCCGGGCGGAGTAGAGGTCGGTGAGGTCGACGAAGTTCGCGCCCACGATCGGCGAGCGCGCGGTCAGGTTGAGGTGGTCGGAGATCAGCACGGGCTGCCCGACGCTGAAGCCCTCGCGCAGGCCGCCGGCCGCGTTGGTGAGCAGCACCGTGCGCGCGCCGGCCGCGGCGGCCGTGCGCACGTTGTGCACCACCGGGTCGATGCCCTTGCCCTCGTAGAAGTGCGTGCGCCCCAGCAGCACGAGCGCGCGCTTCCCGCCGACGTCGAGCGAGCGCACCGTGCCGCCGTGCCCGACGGCTCCGGGGGTGGTGAAACCGGGCAGCTCGCCGAACGGGATCTCCGCCTCGGCCGTCCCGATCACGTCCGCGGCCGGGCGCCAGCCCGAGCCCAGCACCACGGCGATGTCGTGCTTCTCGACGCCCGTGCGCTCGGCGATGACGGCGGCGGCCGCCTCCTCGTGGTTACTCATGCCGCCGAGCGTATCCGGGCACTCCGGACGGCCAGGAACACGACCAGCCCGAACGGCGACAGGAAGATCGTCAGCACCAGCACCGGGCTCAGCACCCACCACGGGACGCCGTGCTTCCGCGCCTCGAAGAACATCCACCGGCCGAGGAACAGGTCGAACGCGATCAGCTGCGCCCAGATCAGCGCGGCCCCGTACGAAGAGCCCGCAAACGCTTGCAGCACGCCGAGGTCCGGCCGGCTGACCGCCGTCCACAGCTCGCCGAAGTGGGCCGCGGCGAGCACGAAGTAGCAGACCAGCGGCAGCAGCGGCACCCACGGCGACGCCAGCACCCGCCGCGTCCACCGCCAGCCCGGCAGGAAGATCATCAGCGCCCAGAACGGCACGGCGATCGGGAACGTCCAGGCGAACACCGTCAGGTCCGTCATCGGGTCAGCTCCCGCACCGGCCGGTACACCGAGACCAGGGCGCCCAGCGCCACCGCGGCGAGCAGCAGCGTCAGCGCCGTGAGCGTCGCGCGCCCCGGGTGGACGAGCGACTCGCCGCGCTCGGCCTGCCAGGTGACCAGCGCGACCAGGCCCGCGTACCCCAGCGAGCCGACCCACACCAGCCGCGCGCGGACGGCGCTCTCCCGCAGCCGCGGCAGGCGCGTCGCGAGCAGCCCGAGCCCGAGGGCGAGCAGCGGCAGCGCCTGCAGCGCGTGCATGCCGATGAAGTGCGGGATCCGCAGATCGCCGCCGGTGGTGCTCCAGCCCAGCAGCGGCAGCCCCGGCCCGCCGTCGGTGACGCCGACGCTGTGCGCCCCGATCAGGTCCGAAACGCCGGTGGCCTTCAGCGACGCCTGCTGCTGCGCCGTCGGACGTGTCATCAGCGCGCCGAGCCCGGCCCCGATCAGCGACAGGACCGCGCCGGTGCGCACCGCCCAGTAGGTCGCGCGGTCCTCGATCCGGCTGAACATCAGCAGGACGGTGAGCACCAGCGTGGCGAGCCAGATCCCGGCGACCATGGACCCCATGACCTGGAACAGGGCGTTGTCGAACGGCGTCGCGTTGTTGAAGTGGCTCGCCCGGCCGCGGGCCGCCTGGAACACGATCAGCACGTACTCACCCGAGAACAGCACGATGACGACGTCGGTGGCGATCCCGGCGCCGCGGCGGAAGCGCGGCAGGAGCGAGACGAGCCAGCTCCAGGTGGAGAAGTACAAGGAGCCGGAGATGGCGAACTTGAGCGGCTTCGCCCAGACCGGGGCGCCCAGCAGGGTCCGCTGGTCGAGCAGCAGCAGCGCGACGCAGCCGACGGCCACCACGGCCAGCACACCCGCGAAGAGGGCCGATGGCCGGTGCCACGTGCTTGTCCGGCCGCGGAGATCGGTCAGGATGGTCATGGTTGGTCCTCCCAAAATGGATAGTGAAGCTCTCCGTTATGGGAAGTTAAACTATCCATCCTGAGAAGTCTTCAGGGTTGTCCCTGAGATCGGAGCGGTGTCACGTGCGGATGGCGGAACTGAGTGCGGAGTCGGGCGTGCCGGTGGCCACGGTGAAGTACTACCTGCGCGAAGGCCTGCTGCAGCCCGGCGAGCGGACCAGCCCCAACCAGGCCCGGTACGGCGACGACCACGTCCAGCGGCTCAAGCTGATCCGCGCGCTGCTGGACGTCGGCGGCCTCTCGGTCGCCACGGTCGGCGAGGTCCTCTCCGCGGTCGACTCCCACGCCCCGACCCACAAGGTCCTGGGCCTGGCGCAACGCGTCCTGTCCGGCTCGGCGAAGGACGTCGACGAGGAGTCCCAGGCCTGGGCGCTGGACCTGATCCAGGGCCTGGCCGCCCGGCACAGCTGGAAGGCGGAGCCGGGCAGCCCGACGGTCTCCGCCTTGATCGTCACCCTCTGCACCATCCGCGACCTGGCCCAGGGCCACGACGGCCTGCTCGCCCGGCTGGACGACTACGCCGCCCTCGCCGACCGCACCGCGGAAGTGGACCTGGACACCGTGACGTCAATGCCGTCACTGGACCGCATCGTCGAGGCCGCCGTCATCGGCACCGTCCTGGGCGATCGTCTCTTCTCCGGCCTGCGCCGCCTGGCCCAAAGCGCCGAATCGGCCCGCCGCTTCCTGCCCGCCGAGGCTTGACCCGCGCCGCCGAAGACCTCAGGAGGAGGGGAACGTCAACGTCGGCGCGATCTCGTTGAACGTCCCCGCCGCCGTGTCCTCCTGCTCCGAAGGCACGGTCAACGACAACACCCACAGGTTCCCCTCGGCCTGCCGCAGCGACGCGAACGTCGCGCGGGTGATCGGCGTGCTCGATTCCTGTTGCCGGGGGGACGTGGCGTGCTCGACGTTGCGGTACATCAGGTCTGTGCCGCCGGCCGTGGTGGCCGGGCCCTGGACGATGGTGAACGACTCCGGGCCGTAGGTCTCCGGCAGGCTCTTCAGGTAGTCGTCGGTCGAGCGGGTCTTGAAGTAGCCGGGGAAGCGCTCCAGCCGCAGCGACTGGCGGCCGTCCGGCGAGACGTACTGGACGATCGTCGACGGCCCCAGCTTGCTGGTGCGCCCGGCGACGAACCGCTTCCAGCCGTCCGGAATCGACACCGTGTACAGGCTGTCCGCCGTCGCGTTCGCGGTGTCGCTCGCGTCGCCCTTCTGCGGCACCAGTTTCAGCGGCTCCGGCGGCAGCGTGGTCCCGCCGGGGGCCTCGGTGCCGTCGGTCATGCCGGCCGGCGGCAGCAGCTCCTGCCCGCTGGCCACCCGGGCCAGCGCGAACCCGCCGCCGGCGGCGGCCAGGAACAGCACCACCGCGACCAGCGCCAGCACCACGGACGCCTTGGCCCCGCGGCGGGCGGGCACCGGGGCGGCCACGGACGTCGTCCCCGGAACCGCCGGCCCCGGAGGAGCCGGCGGGTAACCCCCGGAGCCGGACGGGCCGGAAGCGCCGGACCCGGACGAGCCGGCGCCGGAAGCCCCGAGACCGGACAGCGCGGCGCCGAACGACCCCATGCCGGACGCTCCGGCCGCTCCAGCTCCGAAAGCTCCAGTACCGGATGACCCAGGGCCGGATGCCCCAGGACCGAAAGCCCCAGGACCGGAGCCGGACGACCCACGCAGGAACGGCAGCGGCCCGGGGTCCGCGGCCAGCTCGGTGCTGGACGCGGCCTTCGGCTCGGCCGCGTCGCTCTCCGGCGTGACGGTCTTGATCACCTGGGTGTCGGTGGCGTCGAGGTGCGCCGCCGTCTTCTTCCCGTCCGGGGTACGGAACAGCTCCGGCCCGAACAGGTCCAGCGCGGTCTTGCCCTGCATCGGGTACAGCCGGTGGCGCACCTCGCGCAGCGAGATCCGCTTCTCCGGCTCCTTTTTCATCAGCGCGCTGATGACGGCGGCCAGCGGCCCGGGGTTCGGCTTGGGCACCTTGCCGTTGACGACCTTGCCGACCGTCTCCAGCGGGTCACCGTCCGCGTCGTACGGCGGGGCGCCCTGCGCGGCGGCGAACAGCGTGGCGCCGAGGCCCCACAGGTCCGCGTTGGGCGTGACCGCGCCGCCGGACGCGACCTCGGGCGCGATGTACGCGGGGGAGCCGAGCATGATCCCGGTGCGCGTCATCGTCGCCTCGGAGACGTTGCGCGCGATGCCGAAGTCGGTGAGCTTGATCCGCCCGTCGCCGGCCACCAGCACGTTGCCCGGCTTCACGTCGCGGTGCGTGATGCCCGCCGCGTGCGCCGCCTCCAGCGCCGCGGCGACCGCGATGCCGACGGCGGCGGCCTGCTCCACGTTCAGCGGGCCGTGGTCGCGCAGGATGTGCGCGAGGCTGCGCGAGGGCAGCAGCTCCATGACCACGAACGGCTCGTTGTTGTCGCGGGCCACGTCGTGCAGGATGATCACGTTCGGGTGAGAGAGCACCGCGATGGCGCGCGCCTCGCGCAGGGTCCGCTCGCGCAGCTCGTCGGCCTGCGCCGCCGGCACCCCCGGCGGCAGCTTCATCTCCTTGACGGCCACCGGCCGGTGCAGGAACTCGTCGTAGGCGGACCAGACGGTGCCCATGGAGCCGGCCCCGAGCACGGACCGCAGGCGGTACCGGCCGGCGACCACTCGCGAGGTCTCGCGGGAAGGGGATTCGCTCGAGGACGACACCCCCTGATTGTGTCGTAAGGCACCGACAGTCTTCGACTCAGTGGGGGTGTCCAGCCCTTCCGGGCCAAATCGGGGGTACCCCTGGATACTTCCGGCAGGCGACTAGAGTCACAGGTGCCGGGACTGGCGTGCCTCTACCATCACTGGGTATGACGAACGTGGCTGGCCCGGAGTCAGTGCCGATCTCCGAACCCGAGCTCGCCCTCGCCGCCGAGTTCCCGGCAGCCGAGCGGGCCCGGTGGCAGGAGCTCGTGGCCGGCGTCCTGCGCAAGAGCGGGCGCCTGCCGGAGGACTTCGACGGCGCGCCGGAGAGCAAGCTCGTCACCCGCACTTACGACGGCATCGAGATCCAGCCGCTCTACACCCGTGAAGACGCTGTCGGCGACCTCGGCTTCCCCGGCCTGCCGCCGTTCGTCCGCGGCTCGAAGCCCGAAGGCGTCGTCAGCACCGGCTGGGACGTCCGCGTCCGCCACGCCGGCACCGACGCGAAGGCCGTCAACACCGCCGTGCTCGCCGACCTCGAAGGCGGCGCCTCCTCCGTGTGGCTGCGCCTCGGCGAGGGGGCCCTGCCCCTGACCGCGCTGGCCGACGCGCTGAACGAGGTCTACGTCGATCTCGCGCCCGTGGTCCTGGACGCCGGCCCCGGGTACGAGGCCGCGGCGCGGGCGCTGCTGGACGTGTTCGCGGATCGGGAGATCCCGGCCAGTGAGGCGGTCGGCACGCTGGGTGCGGACCCGATCGGCGTGACGGCGCGGACCGGCGAAGCCCAGCCCGTCGCGCCGGCCGCCGAGCTGGCCGCGCGCGTCGCCGCGAAGTACCCGAAGCTGCGCACGCTCGTGGCGGACGGCCTGCCGTTCCACGAGGCGGGCGGGTCCGACGCGCAGGAGCTGGGCGCCACCATCGCTGTCGGTGTCGCTTACCTGCGCGCGCTCACCGAGACGGGCCTGGACGTCGACGCCGCCGCGGCACAGCTGGAGTTCCGGCTGGCCGCGACCGCCGACCAGTTCCTCACCATCGCCAAGTTCCGCGCCGCCCGGCGCCTGTGGGACCGCGTCCTCGAGGTCTCCGGGGCCAAGCCGGCCGCGCGCGGCATGCATCAGCACGCCGTGACGTCGCCCGCGATGCTGACCCAGCGTGACCCGTGGGTGAACATGCTGCGTACCACCGTCGCGTGCTTCGGCGCGGGTATCGGCGGCGCGGACGCCGTCACGGTGCTGCCGTTCGACTCCGCGATCGGCCGGCCGGACGTGTTCTCCTCGCGGATCGCCCGCAACACCAACGCCGTGCTGCTGGAGGAGTCCCGGCTCGGCGGCGTGATCGACCCGGCGGGCGGCTCCTGGTACGTCGAGAAGCTGACCGACGACCTGGCGAAGGCCGCGTGGGCCGAGTTCACCGAGATCGAGGGCGCGGGCGGTGTCGAGGCCGAGCTGGCCTCCGGCGCGCTGGCCGGGCGGCTCGCCGCGACCTGGGAGAAGCGCACCAAGCGCCTGGCCACCCGCCGTGACCCGATCACCGGCGTCAGCGAATTCCCGAACCTGGCTGAAAAGCCGGTGCGGCGCGAGCCTTCGTTTGTATCCACTGAGGACGGTGGCCTGCCGCGCCACCGTTACGCCGAGGGGTTCGAGAAGCTGCGCGACGCGTCGGACGCCCACTTGGCCGCGCACGGAGAACGGCCGAAGGTCTTCCTCGCCACGCTCGGCCCGGTCGCCGCGCACACCACGCGTGCCGGGTTCGCCGCGAACCTGTTCCAGGCCGGCGGCCTGGAGGCGGTCAACCCGGGAGCGACCGACGACCTGCCCGCCGCGTTCCGCGCCAGCGGCGCCCGCGTCGCCTGCCTCTGCGGCACGGACGCCGCGTACGAGGAACAGGCGGCTTCGGTCGCCGCCGCGCTCGGCGCCGAGACCGTGCTGCTCGCCGGCAAGGCGTCCTACGACGGGGTGAGCGGCAACGTCTTCGCCGGCTGCGACGCACTCGAAGTCCTGACCGGCATCCACGTACAGCTGGGAGTGTCCGCATGACCGTGCCGAATTTCGCCGACGTCCCGCTCGGCGCGCCCGAGCCGGCCGATCGCGCCGCGTGGGCGCAGGCCGTGCAGGACGCCACCGGCAAGGGGCCCGACGCGCTGGCCTGGGAGACGCCCGAGGGCATCGGCGTGAAGCCGGTGTACACCGCCGACGATCTGTCCGATGTGGACTTCCTCGGCACGTACCCCGGCATCGCGCCCTACCTGCGCGGGCCGTACCCGACGATGTACGTGAACCAGCCGTGGACCATCCGCCAGTACGCCGGGTTCTCCACCGCCGAGGAGTCCAACGCCTTCTACCGCCGCAACCTCGCGGCCGGGCAGAAGGGCCTGTCGGTCGCCTTCGACCTGGCCACCCACCGCGGTTACGACTCGGACCACCCGCGCGTCTCCGGCGACGTCGGCATGGCGGGCGTGGCGATCGACTCGATCTACGACATGCGCCAGCTCTTCGACGGCATCCCGCTCGACAAGATGTCCGTGTCGATGACCATGAACGGCGCCGTGCTGCCGGTGCTCGCGCTCTACGTCGTCGCGGCCGAGGAGCAGGGGGTGAAGCCGGAGCAGCTCGCGGGGACCATCCAGAACGACATCCTCAAGGAGTTCATGGTCCGCAACACCTACATCTACCCGCCCCAGCCGTCGATGCGGATCATCTCCGACATCTTCGCGTACACCTCGCAGCACATGCCGAAGTACAACTCCATCTCGATCTCCGGCTACCACATGCAGGAGGCCGGGGCGACCGCCGACCTGGAGCTGGCGTACACGCTCGCGGACGGCGTCGAGTACATCCGCGCGGGCGTGGACGCCGGGCTGGACGTGGACAAGTTCGCGCCGCGGCTGTCGTTCTTCTGGGCGATCGGGATGAACTTCTTCATGGAGGTCGCGAAACTGCGCGCCGCCCGGCTGCTGTGGGCGAAGCTGGTCAAGCAGTTCGCGCCCGCTGTTGGTAAGACACTGTCGCAGAAGTCCTTGTCGCTCCGTACACATTCGCAGACTTCGGGCTGGTCGCTGACCGCGCAGGACGTCTACAACAACGTCACCCGCACCTGCGTCGAGGCGATGGCCGCGACGCAGGGGCACACACAGTCGTTGCACACCAACGCCCTCGACGAGGCGCTGGCGCTGCCCACCGACTTCTCCGCGCGCATCGCCCGCAACACGCAGCTGTTGCTGCAGCAGGAATCCGGCACCACCCGCGTGATCGACCCGTGGGGCGGCAGTGCGTTCGTCGAGAAGCTGACCTTCGACCTGGCGCGCAAGGCGTGGGGGCACATCACCGAGGTCGAGGCCGCGGGCGGGATGGCGCGCGCGATCGACGAGGGCATCCCGAAGCTGCGTATCGAGGAGGCCGCCGCGCGCACGCAGGCGCGGATCGACTCCGGCCGTCAGCCCGTGATCGGCGTGAACAAGTACCAGGTCACCGGCGCCGACAGCGAAGACACAGCCATCGAGGTCTTGAAAATTGACAACGCCGGCGTGCGGACCCAGCAGCTGGAGAAGCTGCGGCGGCTGCGCGAGGAACGCGACCCCCAAGCCACCGAGGACGCGTTGCGACGGCTGACCGAGGGGTCGCAGAACGGCGGCAACCTGTTCGCGCTGGCCATCGACGCGGCCAGGGCCAAGGCCACCGTCGGCGAGATCTCCGACTCGCTGGAAAAGGTCTGGGGCCGCCACTCCGGCCAGATCCGCACGATCTCCGGGGTGTACCGGGAAGAGGTGGGGAAGTCGGACAACGTCGAGAAGGCCCGTGAACTGGTCGCGAAGTTCGCCGAGGACGAGGGCCGCCGCCCGCGCATCCTGGTCGCGAAGATGGGCCAGGACGGGCACGACCGCGGCCAGAAGGTGATCGCCACCGGCTTCGCCGACATCGGCTTCGACGTCGACGTCGGCCCGCTGTTCTCCACCCCGGAAGAGGTCGCGCGGCAGGCTTCGGAGGCCGACGTGCACGTGATCGGCGTGTCGTCGCTGGCCGCCGGGCACCTGTCGCTGGTGCCCGCGCTGCGCCACGAGCTGGCCGAGCTGGGGCGCGAGGACATCATGGTCGTGGTCGGCGGCGTGATCCCGCCGCAGGACTACGACGAGCTGCGGGCCGCCGGGGCGGCCGCGATTTTCGGGCCGGGCACGGTGATCGCGGACGCCGCGATCGGCCTGCTCGAACAGCTGTCCAAGCAGGAGTCCTGAGCCTTGCCGCGCAAGATCGACGTCGCCGCGTACGCGAAGGGCGTCCTCGCCGGTGACCGCGGAACGCTGTCCAAGGCGATCACGCTGGTCGAGTCCCAGCGCACCGACCACCGGGCGCAGGCGCAGGAGCTGCTCGTCGAGCTGCTGCCGCACGCCGGGGGCGCGCAGCGGGTCGGCATCACGGGTGTGCCCGGGGTCGGCAAGTCGACTTTCATCGACCAGCTGGGCACGGACCTGACCTCGGCCGGGCACCAGGTCGCGGTGCTGGCCGTCGACCCGTCGTCCACCCGCACGGGCGGCTCGATCCTCGGAGACAAGACCCGCATGGCGCGGCTCGCGGTGGACAGCAAGGCGTTCATCCGGCCGTCGCCGACGTCCGGCACGCTCGGCGGCGTCGCCCGCGCCACGCGCGAGACGATCGTGCTGATGGAGGCCGCGGGCTTCGACGTGGTGCTGGTGGAGACAGTCGGCGTAGGACAGTCCGAAGTGGCCGTGGCCAACATGGTCGACTGCTTCCTGTTCCTCACCCTGGCCCGCACCGGCGACCAGCTGCAGGGCATCAAGAAGGGCGTGCTGGAGCTGGCCGACGTCATCGCCGTCAACAAGGCGGACGGGCCGCATGAGAAAGACGCGAAACGGGCGGCGCGGGAGCTTTCGGGCGCACTGCGGATGATCTACGGCCGGGACGCGCCGTGGACACCGCCGGTGCTGACCTGCAGCGCCCTCGAAGGAACCGGCCTCGACCAGGTGTGGGGCGAGATCGGCAGGCACCGCGACCAGCTCACCGAGTCCGGCGAGCTGGCGGCCCGCCGCCGTCAGCAGCAGGTCGACTGGACCTGGTCGATGGTCCGCGAACAGCTGCTCGACCGCCTGACCTCGCACCCCGGCGTGCGGTCGCTGGTCAGCGAGCTGGAACGCGCGGTCCGGGCGGGCGAGCTGACGGCCACGCTGGCCGCCGGGCGGATCCTGGACGCCTTTTCCACGCCGGCCGGAGAATGAACCGCTCCGCCGGACGGTGGACGGCGAACGACCGTCCGGCGGCGCCCGGCGGTCGACGCCGAGGGCTGAGCGGAGGCCGTCTCCACCGCGTGGCGGCTGACGGACGGGCCATTCGGCGGGCACAATGCCCTTCAGTGCCGTAGAAGGGAAGTCATGGCGAAGGTGCGGGGTCTGCTGCTGGTGGGGCTGCTGGGCGTGCTGTTGCTGTGTGCGCCGCCCGCGCAGGCGGTCGTGGTCGTGCCCGCCGGGCCCGCGCCGGTGCCGGCCGAGGTCGCGGTGACCGCGTCGGCGCTGCTCATCGCGCCGCAGCAGGTGCAGCCGGGGCCGGTGATCGACCCGGCGCAGACGAACGCCGCGAACGCCGCGAAGACCCGGAACAAGCTGATCGCGGGCGGGGTCGCCGTGGTGCTGCTCGCGATCGTCTTCTTCGGCCGCCGGTCCCGGGCCAAGAAGCGCAAGAAGAGCAAGGACCAGGCCGCGGGCAAGTAGCTCTTTCCGTTCGCCCTGACCGAATTCCGGCAAGCCGTTCAACGCAGATCCGGTACCGGCCGTCTCGGACGCCCGTCGGCGGCGCGACTCTTGCCACCTGCATGGTGCACGATCGTCGGCAAATGCGTAAGACAGAACGATCGGCACGCTGCGTGACCCCTGGGCCACCCGTGTTGCGGGAGGAGGCGCGGCGTGACTGTGCTTGATTCACGACCGGACGTTCCAGGCGACCCTCAGGGTCGTATTGCCAACCCGAACGAGGTGCCCGCCGCGCTGATCACCGAAGCCGGAGTCAGCATGGCACCCGTGGAGGATTTCGGCGCGGGTCGCGGACCGTTCTGGCTGGACGACTGGCTGCGGGCCAACGCCACCGACGTGCTCGCCTGGCGCCGGCACATCCACGCCCACCCGGAGCTGTCGCGGCACGAGTTCGCGACCACCGAGCTGGTCGTGTCGCTGCTGCGCACCGTCGGGCTCAAGCCGTGGGTGCTGCCCGGCGGTACCGGCGTGGTGTGCGACATCGGCAAGGGCGACCGCTGCGTGGCCCTGCGCGCGGACATGGACGCGCTGCCGCTCACCGAGGACACCGGCCTGCCCTTCGCCTCGGCCACCGAGGGCGCGGCGCACATGTGCGGCCACGACGCGCACACGGCGATCCTGCTGGGCGCGGCCCGCGCGCTCGCCGGCGCCCCGGAGCTGCCCGGCCGCGTGCGGCTGATCTTCCAGGCCGCCGAGGAGGTCATGCCCGGCGGCGCGCTGGACATGATCGCGGCGGGCGCGCTGGAGGGCGTCGAGCGGATCTACGGCCTGCACTGCGACCCGCGGCTGGAGGTCGGCAAGGTCGGCACCCGGGTGGGCGCGCTGACGTCCGCGGCGGACCTGATCGAGCTGCGGCTCACCTCACCCGGCGGGCACACCTCGCGGCCGCACCTGACGGCCGACCTGGTGTACGCGCTCGGCACGGTCATCACCTCGCTGCCCTCGGTGCTCTCGCGCCGGGTCGACCCGCGGTCGGGCACCGTGCTGGTGTGGGGCGCGGTGCACGCCGGCCAGGCCGCCAACGCCGTGCCGCAGGACGGCGTGCTGCGCGGCACGCTGCGCACCGCCGACCACGAGGTGTGGAAGCAGCTGGAGCCGCTGGTCGCGGCCTCGGTGGAGTCGCTGCTGGCGCCCACCGGCGTCGGCTTCTCACTGGACTACCGCCGCGGCGTCCCCCCGGTCGTCTCCGACCAGGAGTCGACGGCGCTGATGCGCGCCGGCGTCGAGGCCGCCCTCGGCGAGCAGGGCCTGGCCGGCACGGAGCAGTCATCGGGCGGCGAGGACTTCGGCTGGTACCTGGAACACGTCCAGGGCGCCTTCGCCCGCCTCGGCGTCTGGTCCGGCCCCCCGGCCCCTCAATCCGACATCCACCGCCCGACGTTCACCCTCGACGAGCGAGCCTTGCTGGTGGGGGTCCGGACACTGGTGCACACGGCGTTGGCCACGCTGGCCTGACCTCGGGCCGCCCGCGGCCGCCGCTTCAACGTCCGTCAAGGCCCCCTTACCCGCCTTGGATGCCAACGCCACGAACCTACGGTCGGGCGCGCTCGTGACTTGCGGCTGGTGGTCGTGATGCCCTGAAGGCCACCTTGAGGGACGTAGATGCCCTCAAGGTGGCCTTCAGGGCGCCATGACTCGCTCAAACGGGTCGCCGACAAGCCTCGAGCCATGGTCGAGCACTGTCCACGACCTGCGCGGCCCCTCGGTTATCCACAGATCTGTCCACAGCCTGCCCGGCCAGCCCGCCCCAGGTTGTCCACAGGCGACCCTCGGCTGTGGACAACTCCGGTGGGTGATTTCCGCCTCGATCCCGGGCGCTGTGGGCGACCATTTCACCCGGTCTCGTGACGCATGATCACGACCGTGGATGATGTATTCACCGCGGGTGATTCCACACCCCCGCGAGACCTCTTGGAGACAAGCCGTAGGCGACCGATTTCCCTTGCGTCCCAACGGATTCCGCAACCACGAGCGCAGTGCCCCGATATTGGCGGAAGTCCCGGAACGCCGCCGGTGGTGAAACAGGACACGATCTTGTGCCGGACCTAAGCCCGGTAATGGTGAACGCTGTTCATGAAGCCCTGGTCGGCGGCCTGCGCCGCCGAGTTATCCACAGGCTGGGTCAGCCGGTGATCCCGGAGCACGGCCGGGTGCGCAGGTCATCCACATAGTCGGCGGGGGCGCCGGCGGCCTCGGCGGCGTCGGCCAGCACGCCCAGGTAGCGGGCTGAGGGCAGGCCGCCCTCGTAGGCGTCGAGGACGTACAGCCACGGCAGCACCGAGCCGTCCATGGTCTGCACCCGGAGCCGGAGCTTGGTGTGCATCCCGAGCTCGCCGCCCTCCCACCGGTCGAGGCCTTCCTCGTCGAGCGGGGTGACGTCGTAGATCACCACGAACACGCGGGAGCCGGCGTCTTCGACGATGGTGGCCAGCGCGCCTTCCCAGCCCAGGTCCTCACCGCCGAAAGTCAGCCGCCAGCCTTCCAGCCAGCCGGTTGTGGCCATCGGCGAGTGCGGGGCGCGCTCCAGCATCTGGGCGGGCTCCATGTTCGATCCGTAAGCGGCATACAACGGCACGGGCGACAGCCTAGCGACCCATCCGCCGCACAAGCGGAAGCACGTGCCGTGTCCGGCCACTTCCGTGTGGCCGGCACCCCTCCGCGTACGGTGAGAGCACCGCAGACGCGTCCAACTAGGAGGACTCCAGGTGACCAGGATCGTGATCATGGGCGGGGGCCCGGCAGGTTACGAGGCCGCATTGGTCGCCGCGCAACACGGCGCCGACGTGACGATCGTCGAACGCGACGGCCTGGGTGGCGCGTGTGTCCTCTATGACTGTGTGCCGTCGAAGACGTTCATCGCCTCCTCCGGCGCGCTCGCCAAGATGCACGACCTCAGCGAGCTGGGCATCAACACCGACATGGCGGACACGAGTGTCGACCTGCCGACCGTCCACGGCCGGGTGAAGGGGCTCGCGCTCGCGCAGTCCGCCGACATCCGGGCGCGGGTGCAGCGCGAGGGCGTCCGGGTGGTCATCGGCGAAGCGCGCTTCTGCGACGACGAGCCGGGCCTGGCCACGCACAAGGTCGCCGTCACGCACACGGACGGCACCACGGAGGCCCTGAACGCCGACGTCGTGCTGATCGCCACCGGCGCCACCCCGCGGGTGCTGCCCGGCGCCGTGCCCGACGGCGAGCGCATCCTCGACTGGCGCCAGCTCTACGACCTCAGCGAGCTGCCCGAGCACCTCGCCGTGATCGGCTCGGGGGTGACGGGCGCCGAGTTCGCCTCGGCGTACACCGAGATGGGCGTCAAGGTCACCGTGATCTCCAGTCGCGACCGCGTGCTGCCGCACGAGGACGCCGACGCCGCCGCCGTGCTGGAGGAGGTTTTTTCCCAGCGTGGCACCACTGTCGCGAAGCACGCCCGCGCGGAGCGGGTGGAGCGCACGGAAAAGGGCGTCGCCGTCCACCTCGCCGACGGCCGCGTGATCGAGGCCAGCCACGCGCTGATGACCGTGGGCTCGATCCCCAACACCGCCGACGTCGGCCTCGACCGGGTCGGCATCGAGCCCGGCCCCGGCGGTTTCATCACCGTGGACCGCGTCTCTCGCACGAGCGTGCCCGGCATCTACGCCGCGGGTGACTGCACCGGCCTGCTGATGCTCGCGTCGGTGGCCAGCATGCAGGGCCGCATCGCGATGTGGCACGCGCTGGGCGAGGGCGTCGCGCCGATCAAGCTCAAGACCGTCGCCGCCAACGTGTTCACGCACCCGGAGATCGCGACCGTCGGCATCAGCCAGCACGCGATCGACTCCGGTGAGGTGCCGGCGCGCACGATCATGCTGCCGCTGGCGACCAACGCGCGCGCCAAGATGGAAGGCCTGCGCCGCGGCTTCGTGAAGCTCTTCTGCCGCCCCGCCACGGGCGTGGTGGTCGGCGGCGTCGTGGTGGCGCCGTCGGCGAGCGAGCTGATCCTGCCGATCGCGCTCGCGGTGCAGAACCAGCTGACCGTGGACCACCTGGCGCTGACCTTTTCGGTGTACCCGTCGCTGTCCGGGTCGATCACCGAGGCGGGCCGTCAGCTCATGCGCCACGACGATCTGGACTGATTCTCCCCGCGCGGGCAACCCCGTCGAGGATCCCCGCGTCTAGCTCGGTGACAGGCTGACTGCGATGTGGGACAAGGGGCCGAGGGTGCGCAAGAGGGCGGTTTTCGTTGCGGTGGCGGCGATCGGGGCGGCCGCGGTGGCCGGTCCGGCGACGGCGGCGACCGGTGGGCAGGCCCAGAGCCAGTCCGACCCGGCGGTGTCCGTCCAGCTGAACCTGGACACCGCCGGCCTGCACGGGATGGTGAACAAGTTCCAGCGCGGTGAGGACAACGTCGCGCTCGCCCAGTGCCCCGGGGCCAAGGCGGGCGCCACCTCGTTCAGCTCGCCGGTGCTGCACTTCGAGAACTACTACTTCGGCCAGACGGTCGGGGTGAAGGCCACCATGAGCGCCGACGCGCTGCTGGTGACCGGCACGCCCGCGGGCAGCTACCCGCTCACGGTGAACTGCGGTGGGAAGGCGTACAGCGCGACGTTCACCGTGCCGGCCGCGCAGGTCGCCAAGGTGCCCGCGGGCGCCGCGAAAGCGGGCGACGGGAGCCTCGCCGAATAAGTGCGCAGAACGATCAAGAGCCGCCGGGAATCCGTTCCCGGCGGCTCTTTCGTTTTTCTCCGGACCGGCTGGCAACCCCCGTACCAGCCGAGACGTCTCTAGGGTGTCGGAGGAAAAAGCGCCAGGACGGCAGGGGGAACTGCGCGTCGGGTGTGGGGCCCTCCGTGTCGGATATCGGGAAGAATTCATTAATCGGGGTTAACCATGAAGCGTATTGCTGTTTTCTCGACCGTGCTGGCCGCGGGGATGCTCATCGCGGCGCCGGCGTTCGCCGCCGGCAGCACCAGCACACCCACCGCGCCGCCGACCTCGGCGACGGGCACGCCCACCAGCACTCCGACCAGCTCGCCGACGGAAGCGCCGCCGACCGACGACAACGCGGGGGTCCCGAAGGCGTTCCTGCGGCTGCTGCCGACGGTCGGCCGTCCCGGCTCCCAGATCGCGGTGCGCGTGGGCTGCGAGGCGGGGTACATCGCGAAGCTGAGCTCGCCCGTCCTGGACTTCGGCAAGCTCACCGCCGGCCCGCAGAACGACCCGAAGGTCGCGCCGCTGTCGAAGGGCACGGCGACGGTGAAGAAGAACGCGAAGCCGGGCACGTACACCGCGTCCTACGAATGCGGCGGCGCGCAGATCACCACCAAGTTCACCGTGCTGCCGGCGAAGCAGGCGCCGAAGCAGGTCACGAAGGTGCCCGCGGGCGCCCCGCAGACCGGCGGCAGCGACGGCTACGTCGTCGACTGAAGTCCGTCGGCTGAAGGATTCCGGGTCTTCGGAGGAGGAGCTGTGCAGAAGGTGACGGTCGCGGGTCTGGTGACCGCGGGGTTCCTGGTGGTGGCGCCGGTGGTTGCCGCGGCATCGATGGGTCCGGCCTCGGCCGGGGATTCGGCAACGGCCTCGGCTCCGGCTCCGGCCGGGGATCGGGTCACAGCCACGGCCACGGCCGGAGCTCCCGCTCCGCGCAGTGATGACGAGTACCCGGCCGCGGCCGCGATGGGCGTACTGGCCCTCGGCAGCGCCGGAATCGCGTTGGTGCGTCACAAGACCCGTCGTTGACGGGTGAACTGCCGCCCGGTGGCGGGCCCGGCAACGGACCCGCCACCGGGGTGGCGTCGAGAGGGCACAGCCAACCCGGGGTGTGGCCCGCGCGTAATCGGAAACACGGGGCTGGTTGGCTGGGGCCGTGACCGCTCGGCCTCGGAGCCGGAGGGGGAGACATGATCAGGAAAACGTTCGCCGCGGTGGCAGTCGGGGCCGCGCTGCTGCTCGGCGGGTGCGGGGCGGGGCCGGGGACCGCGCAGGCGCCGCCCGTCACGCCGGTCCAGCCCGCGGCACCGGCGTCGGCCGTGGGGGCGATGGCCAAGTCGGACCCGGTGTCGATGGACATCCCGAGCATCGGTGCGCACTCGTCGCTCGTGCCGCTCGGGCTGAACGCCGACAACACCGTCCAGGTGCCGCCGGTCAGCACCCCGCTGCAGGCCGGCTGGTACAAGTTCGGGCCGACGCCGGGGGAGACCGGCCCGGCCGTCGTGCTGGGGCACGTGGACGGCAACAAGCACAAGGGCATCTTCTACCGGCTCAAGGACATGAAGCCCGGCGACGAGGTCGCGATCGCGCGCAAGGACGGCACCACCGCGCACTTCAAGGTGACCAAGGTGGACGAAGTCCCCAAGGACGTCTTCCCGAGCGACGCGGTCTACGGCGACACCGCGGGCCCCGAGCTGCGCCTGATCACCTGCGGCGGCGTGTTCGACCGCTCGGAGCACAACTACGTGGACAACATCATCGTCTACGCGGGACTGGTCGCCGACGGTCACTGATCGCACCTCGTACGTGGTAGTTCGGCTCGAAACCCGGTTTTGTCGGTGCCCGGTGCAACACTGTGACCACTGACACAACCGATGGTGGGAGAGTCAAATGCTGTACCGAGACGAGCGCTGGGCCGATGGCACGCCGTGCTGGGTGGATCTGATGGTGCCCGACCGCGTGCGGGCCGCGGAGTTCTACCAGGGCCTGCTGGGCTGGCAGATCGAGGTCGGTGGCGCCGACACGGGTTTCTACGGCATGGCGATGGTGGCCGGCCGGCCGGTCGCGGGGGTGGGCGAGACGCCGCCGGGACAGGAGGGCATGCCGGCCGCGTGGACGACGTACCTCGCGGTGTCCGATGTGGACAAGACCGTCGCGGCCGTCACCGAGGCCGGCGGCACCGTGCTGGCGCCGCCGATGGACGTCATGAGCGCGGGCCGCATGGCGATCGCCCAGGACCCGGCCGGTGCCGTCTTCGGGCTGTGGCAGGCGGGTGACCACTACGGCACGGGGGTGCTCGACGCCCCCGGCGCGCCGGCGTGGAACGAGTGCATGAGCCGGGACTTCGCCGCGGCGAAGTCCTTCTACGGAGAGGTTTTCGGCTACGGGTTCGGTGACCTGTCCAGCGGCGGGTTCACGTATTCGACGCTGGACCTCGCGGGCCGCCCGGTGGGCGGGCTGGGGCAGCTGGGCCCGGAGGTGCCCGCGGAGATCCCGTCGAGCTGGCTGGCGTACTTCTGGGTGGCCGACGCCGATGCTTCCGCCGCGCGCGTCACCGAGCTGGGCGGCCAGGTCGTGGACGCGCCGGCCGACACCCCGCACGGCCGCCTGGTGACGGCGGTGGACGACCAGGGCGCGGCGTTCCGGCTGATGATGCCGAACGAGCAGTCCGGCAACCCGCCGGGCTGGAAGGACTGAACAGGACCAGGGCTGAACAGGACCAGGGCTGAACAGGACCAGGGCTGAACAGGACCAGGGCTGAACAGCACCGGGGCTGAACAGCACCGGGGCTGAACAGCACCGGGTGTGCCGGATTGTCCGGCGCACCCGGTCGCCCATTCAGCTGTGGGAAAGCGAGAGCGAATAGAAATGCACTCGCGCGCCCACCGTGGAACTGCTTCCGCTGGTCTGGTCGTAGTCGCCGGCCTTGAAATACATCGGGTAGCTCTTGAATGAAGACGGCAACGGCCAGGTGGTGTTCTTGCCGTTCACGGTGAGCCCGAGCGTATCGCCGCCGGTGAGGCTGATCGTGTAAGACCATTGGGTGCCGAGCGGCACGTTTCCGACCTTGTGCTGGTCCTGGCCGCCGTCCGGGCCTCGCTCGACGCCCATCTTGATGTCGCCGTTTTTGTAGTAGTACAGCTCCACCACCGGCTTGGTCGAGCCGCTGCCCTCGGCGAGGTGGATCTGGCCGACGCACACGTGGTCGGGCACCTCGGTGACCTTCACACTGGCGTTGAGCTTGTGCGTGCCGGGGACCTTCCAGCTCGCCGCCTTGCCCGAGGACGCCATCTCGCGCAGCTCGGAGCGTGAGTAGTTGGAATTCGGTGTGGTGACCCCATTTTCCGGGTCCCAGAAGGTCATCGAGCCGTCGCCGGAGTCGGTGTAGAAGTACTTGTCCTGGAAGCCGCCCTTGAGCTTCGACGGCGAGATGGTGTCGGGGCTGCCCGGCGAGCCGGTGGGCTCCTGCAGCTCCCAGAGGGACAGGTTGAAGTTGCTGCCCGGAGGGGCGCCCGGGTCGAGCGAGGCCGCCGAAGCGGGGACGACCTGGACGGCCAGCGCACCGAGGGCGACGGCCGTGGCGCAGGCGAATAGCCGGGTCACGCGAATGGTGGACATAATTCTCCTGGGGACGGGGAGAGGAAGGCCGTGTTCCGGATCACGTTGCCGACCAGTGTGTGTGGTCCGAACCAAAAAGGTCAAGAGGATGGACAGCCATTTTCCGGCCGGTAAATGGGGTCGTCACATGGGTGAACCGGCATTCAACTGCCTGAATAAAAAACGGATGTTTCGGGCGAAATTCCGGCAGGTCCGCAAAAATAAAAGGGCCCCGCGCCACCCGGTCAAGGGTGAGCGCGGGGCCCGGGTTCCGGTCACCGGAGCAAGGGCGGCCGGCCTCAGTCCTCCACCCAGTCGAAGGTCTTCGTCACGGCCTTCTTCCAGTTGCGGTACTCGGACTCGCGCCGGGCCTCGTCCATCGACGGGTCCCACTGCTTGTCCTGCGCCCAGTTGGTGCGGATGTCGTCCTCGGACTCCCAGAAGCCGACGGCCAGCCCGGCGGCGTACGCGGCGCCCAGCGCGGTCGTCTCGGCCACCACCGGCCGGATCACCGGCACACCGAGGATGTCGGCCTGGAACTGCATCAGCAGCTCGTTCACGACCATGCCGCCGTCGACCTTCAGCGACTTGAGCGGCACGCCGGAGTCGGCGTTCATCGCGTCGATCACCTCACGCGACTGGAACGCCGTGGCCTCCAGCACCGCCCGCGCCAGGTGGCCCTTGTTGACGAACCGGGTGAGGCCGACGATCGCGCCGCGCGCGTCGGAACGCCAGTACGGCGCGAAGAGGCCGGAGAACGCCGGCACGAAGTACGCGCCGCCGTTGTCCTCCACCGTGCGGGCGTACTCCTCGACCTGGGCCGCGTTCGTGAGCAGGCCCAGGTTGTCGCGCAGCCACTGCACCAGCGAGCCGGTGACCGCGATGGAGCCCTCCAGCGCGTACACCGTGTCGTTCGAGCCGATCTTGTAACAGACGGTGGTGAGCAGGCCGTTTTCCGACATCACCTTCTCGGTGCCGGTGTTGAGCAGTACGAAGTTGCCGGTGCCGTAAGTGTTCTTGGCCTCGCCGGGGGAGAGGCAGGCCTGGCCGAACGTCGCCGCCTGCTGGTCGCCGAGGATGCCCGCGATCGGCACGCCCGCGAGCGCGCCCCGCTCGCGGACCTTGCCGTACTCCTCCGAAGAAGACCGGATCTCCGGCAGCATCGACAGCGGGATGCCCATCTCGGCGGCGATGCCCTCGTCCCAGCGGAGCGTGTCGAGGTCCATCAGCAGCGTGCGCGAGGCGTTGGTCGGGTCGGTGACGTGGATGCCGCCGTCGACCCCGCCGGTCATGTTCCACAGCACCCAGGTGTCCATGTTGCCGAAGATCAGGTCACCGGCCTCCGCCCGCGCGCGGGCGCCCTCGACGTTGTCGAGGATCCACTTGACCTTCGGGCCGGAGAAGTAGGTCGCCAGCGGCAGGCCGACCTTCTGCCGGTACCGCTCCTGGCCGCCGCCGAGCGCGCCCAGCTCGGTGACGATCTTGTCGGTGCGGGTGTCCTGCCAGACGATCGCGTTGTACACCGGCTTGCCGGTCTTGCGGTCCCACACCAGCGCCGTCTCGCGCTGGTTGGTGATGCCGACGGCGGCGATGTCGCTCGGCTTCAGGTCGGCCTTCGCCAGCGCGCCCGCGGCGACGGCGCGCGTGTTCTCCCAGATCTCTTCGGCGTTGTGCTCGACCCAGCCCGCCTTGGGGAAGATCTGCTCGTGCTCACGCTGGTCGACGGCGACCACCCGGCCGGAGTGGTCGAAGATCATGCAGCGGGTCGACGTGGTGCCCTGGTCGATCGCGGCTACGTACGAGGTCATGTTTTAGCTCCGGGTAACTCGGCGGTCGGGGTCAGGTCAGGTTGTGCACGGCGAGGTACAGCAGCGCGGCCAGCGCGCCGCCGACCAGCGGGCCGAGGACGGGGATCCAGGAGTAGCCCCAGTTCCCGTCGCGCTTGTTCTTGATCGGCAGGATGAACGAGTAGGCGATGCGCGGGCCGAGGTCACGCGCCGGGTTGATGGCGTAGCCCGTGGGCCCGCCGAGCGAGATGCCGATGACCAGGACCACAAAGGACACACCCGCGTAGCCGAGCGCGGAGTTGCCGAAGTTCGGCGTGCCGCCGCTCGTCGCGTAGACCGGGCTCAGCAGGATCCACGCGACCAGCACGAACGTGCCGATGATCTCGGTCACCAGGTTCCACACCTTGTTCGGGATCTGCGGTGCGGTGGAGAAGATGCCCAGCGTCTCGGCGGGCTCGGGGTGGTCGTCGAACTGCAGTTTGTAGACCGCCCAGCACAGCACGGCGCCGAGGATGGCGCCGACCATCTGGCCGAGGATGTAGTACGGCACATCGGACCACGGCGTCTTGCCCGCCATGGCGAGCCCGAGGGTGACGGCCGGGTTCAGGTGCGCGCCGCTCGGCGCGGCGATGCTGGCACCCGCGAACACACCGAAGGCCCAGCCGAAAGTAATGAACAACGTCCCGGCGTTGTGACCGTTGTTCTTACGCAGCACGTGGTTGGCCACGACGCCGTTACCCAAGAGGATCAGCACTGCTGTACCCAGCAGCTCCCAGATGAAAATCGCTCCGGCACTCAAGCTCGTTACCTCCACACTGGACACTCTGCGCAGGGCCGATCACGCGGTGCCACGGCATCGTTGCCGACCCAGATCGGGGGGACGTTACCTGTGCGTACATGATCATTCCAGGCACTGATGCCACCAATGTCACCAAGATCTTGGAGGGTTACGCCACACGTGTCACACCGAGGTGAGCGCGTGGTCACCGACCCGTGCGATGCTGGACTCCGGTAGCACGAGGAGGAGTGACTGGTGACGAGTTCTCAGCACGAAGCCGATCAGACCGCGGCCCGGCTGGGCCCGCTCCGCCGGGAAGAATCCTGGGAGCGCCTCGGCAAGGAGACCTTCGACCTGGTGGTCATAGGCGGCGGTGTGGTCGGTGCCGGAACCGCGCTCGACGCGGCCACGCGCGGGCTCCGGGTGGCGCTGGTCGAGGCCCGCGACCTCGCGTCCGGCACGTCCAGCCGGTCGAGCAAGCTCTTCCACGGCGGGCTGCGGTACCTGGAGCAGCTCGAGTTCGGGCTGGTCCGCGAGGCGCTGCACGAGCGTGAGCTGATGCTGACGAAGCTGGCCCCGCACCTGGTGAAGCCGGTGAGCTTCCTGTACCCGCTGACCCACCGGATGTGGGAGCGGCCGTACACCGCGGCCGGGCTGTTGATGTACGACACGATGGGCGGCGCCCGGTCCGTGCCGGGGCAGAAGCATTTGACCCGGGCGGGTGCGCTGCGGATGGTGCCGGCGCTGAAGCGCTCGTCGCTGATCGGCGGAATCCGGTACTACGACGCGCAGTCCGACGACGCCCGGCACACCATGACCGTCGCCCGCACGGCCGCGCACTACGGCGCCGTCGTGCGCACGTCGACGCAGGTCGTCGGATTCCTGCACGAGGCCGACCGGATCTCCGGCGTCCGCGTGCGCGACGTCGAGGACGGGCGTGAGACGGAGATCCAGGCCGGCGCCGTGATCAACTGCACCGGCGTGTGGACCGACGAGCTGCAGCGCCTGTCCGGCGGCCGCGGCCGGTTCCGCGTCCGCGCGAGCAAGGGTGTGCACATCGTCGTGCCGCGCGACCGGATCGTCTCGGAGTCGGGGCTGATCCTGCGCACGGAGAAGTCGGTGCTGTTCGTGATCCCGTGGCGCAACCACTGGATCGTCGGCACCACGGACACCGACTGGAACCTCGACCTGGCGCACCCCGCGGCCACCAAGCACGACATCGACTACATCCTCGAGCACGTCAACAAGGTGCTGGCCACCCCGCTTTCGCACGACGACATCGAGGGTGTGTACGCCGGTCTCCGGCCGCTGCTGGCGGGGGAGAGCGAGGAGACGTCGAAGCTCTCGCGCGAGCACGCCGTCGCGCGGGTGGCGCCGGGCCTGGTCGCGATCGCGGGCGGCAAGTACACGACGTACCGGGTGATGGCGGCCGACGCCGTCGACGCCGCCGTGGTGGACCTGCCCGGCCGGCCGCCGTCGTCCATCACGGACAAGGTGCCGCTGATCGGCGCCGACGGCTACCACGCGCTGGTCAACCAGGCCGACCACCTGGCCTCCGAGCACGGGCTGCACCCGTACCGCGTACGGCACCTGCTCGACCGTTACGGCTCGCTGGTGCACGAGGTGCTGGCGCTCGCCAACGGCAGGCCGGAGCTGCTCAAGCCGATCGAGTCGGCGCCGGACTACCTCGGCGTCGAGGTCGTGTACGCGGCCACCCACGAGGGCGCGCTGCACCTCGAGGACGTGCTCGCCCGCCGGACGCGCATCTCCATCGAGTACGCCCACCGCGGCGTCGACTGCGCGAAGCAGGTCGCGCAGCTGGTCGGCGAGGTGCTCGGCTGGTCGGCGGAGACGATCGACCGCGAGGTCGAGGTCTACTCGGCCCGGGTGCAGGCGGAGAAGGAGTCGCAGTCGCAGGCCACGGACGACCTGGCCGACGCCCTGCGCGCCGCCGCGCCCGAGGCCAGGGCGGGCATCATCGAGCCCGTCAGCTGACGTCGTTCTCAGGCCCGCGGGGCCGCTGTCGTCCAGGTCCCTGAAGGCCACCTTCAGGGACCTGGATGCCCTCATGGTGGCCTTCAGGGACATCGGCGGTGCCGCGTCAGGCCTTGCGGATCCAGCGGATCAGGGGCTCGCCGGACGGCGACGGGTCGCGTTCCGGCCCGACGAGCGTGAAGCCGCACCGGGCCGCGACGGCCGCGGAGACGGCGTTGCTCTCCTCGTGCCGGTAGCTGATTTCCTGCAGGCCGAGCCCGCCGAACCCGTAGCGCAGGGCCGAGGCGAGCGCCGTCGCCGCGATGCCCTTGCCGCGCTCGGCGGGGTGCGTCCACACAGCCGCCTCGGCGGTGTCGAAGGTGAGGTCCAGCTCGCGCAGCCCGACTTCGCCGAGCAGCCGCCCCGTCGGCGGCTCCGCGACGGCCCACGAGCACCGCTCGTCGCACGCCCACTGCGCGGCGCGTAACGCGATGTACTCGGTGGCTTCGTCGAGCGTCCGCAGCCGGTAGTTCAGCAAGTACCGGCGGTGCGCCGGATCGGCGAACGCCTCCATCAGCGCGGCCCGGTCATCGAGGTGCCGGTCCGCCCGCAGCTGGCGCAGGTAGTACGCGCCCGCGTTGATTTCCACGGGTTCCACCCCACGAGCGTAACCGCGCGCGGCGGGTCAGAGGAGGCCTCGCCGGTAGGCCTCGGCCACAGCGGCCGCCCGGTCGTTCACGCCAAGCTTCGCGTAGAGGTGCAGCAGGTGCGTTTTCACGCTCGCCTCGCTGATGAACAGCCGTCGCGCGGCCGCCGCGTTGGTCGAGCCCTCCGCGACGAGGCGCAGGACTTCCCGCTCCCGCGGCGTAAGTTCACCCGCCGGGGTAAGGCGCAGCGGGGCCATCAGCCGGGCCGCGACGCTCGGCGCGAGCACGGACTCGCCGCGGGCGGCCGCGCGGACGGCGCGCAGCAGGTCCGCCACCGGCGCGTCCTTGAGCAGGTAACCGGTCGCGCCGGCCTCGATGGCGGGCAGCACGTCGGAATCGGAGTCGTACGTCGTGAGCACCAGCACCCGCACCGCCGGGTGCTCGACGGCCAGCCGCCGGATCGCGCCGACGCCGTCCAGCTCCGGCATCCGCAGGTCCATCAGGACGACGTCGGGGTGGTGGCGCGCGACGAAGGCCAGCGCCTCGGCGCCGGTCGCGGCCTCGCCGGCCACCTCGATGTCGGGCTCGCCTTCGAGCGCGCCGCGCAGGCCGTCGCGGACCACGGGGTGGTCGTCGGTGAGCAGGACGCGGATCACGAGTCCGCCGCCAGGGCGATCGCCGGGACCTGCACGTTCACCGCGGTGCCCTCTCCCGGCGCGGACTCGATCGCCAGCGTGCCCGCGACCCGGTGCACGCGCTGTCGCATCGCCTGCAGGCCGAAGCCCGTGCCGTCGCCGCGGGCGGGTTCGCCGGGGGTGAAGCCGGCGCCGTCGTCGCGGACGTCGAGCAGCACCACGTCGTCGGCGTAGGTCAGCGTGACGCCGATCCGCGACGCCCGCGCGTGCTTTTCCGCGTTCGCCAACGCTTCCTGCGCGACGCGGTACAGCGTCACTTCCAGCTCCGGCAACAGCTGCCGCGCTTCGCCGGAAGTCTCCGCTGACACGGCGACGCCGGACGTACCCGTGACGCGCCGCGCCAGGTCCGCCAGCGCCTCCGGCAGCCGCGAGTCCGTGAGGGGTTCGGGCCGCAGCGCCTGCACGGCGCGGCGCGCCTCGGTGAGACTGTCCTTCGCCAGCGTGTGGACCTGCGTCAGGTGCCGTTCTCGGGAGGCTTCGGAGGTGGCGCGGTCGGCGGCCTGCAGCTGCGTGACGATGCCGGTGAGGCCCTGCGCCAGCGTGTCGTGGATTTCGCGCGCCATGCGCTGGCGCTCGTCGAGCACCCCGGCTTCACGCGCCTGCGCCAGCAGCTGGGCCTGGAGCCCGGCGTTCTCCCCCAGCGCGGTCTCCAGCCGGGCGTTGGACTCGGCCAGTTCGGCGTTGGCGCGCTTGCGTTTGTCGTTCTCCACCCCCACGAACCAGGCGACGAAGAGCATCGGGCCGATCACCGACACCACGACCACCCAGGCCGGGGCGGTGGCGTCCGCGCTCCAGCCGCTGTGGACCACCACCGGGACCACCGCCGTCGCGGCGACCGCGAAGATGCTCCACCGGGCGCTGAAGAGCGAGAAGGCGATCGGGTAGCCGACGGACGCGAAGGCGGTGAACGTCTCCACCCGCGCGCCCAGTACCGCCGAACCGGCGAGCAGGCCGAGGAAGAAGACCACCGCGAGCCACGGCCGCCGATGCCGCCGCGGGAACACCGGGACAATTCCCAGGATCCACGCGGCGGTGACCGCGACGAACACCAGCGTGAGCCGCCACTGGGCGGGTTCGCCGTGCGGCAGCGAGGCGGCGATGGTCGTGCAGATGCCGAGTCCGACCAGGCCCACCCCGGCGAGGATCCGCCCGCCGAGCCGTTCGGCCCGCGGGTCGACCTCACCCGGCCGCAGACCCATCACGGGGAGATTCTTGCAGTCCGGGCTGCGCAGGGGAGTCCGTCGATCGACCGCGGCATCCACCGATCGGTGGATCAGCGCCGCCGCCAGCCCGTGATGAGCAGAACGGCCAGCGGCAGCGCGAAGACCAGGATCAGCCGCCCGCGCGAGAGCACGAAGACCGCGATGGCCAGCACCACGGCGATCGGCACCGCGCTGCGCATCGCCCACCGCGTCAACGGGCTCTCACCCACGGGCCGGCCCGGTGCGCGCGGCACCGGCGCGCCGTTGTCCCGTGTCGCGGTCAGCAGCGCGCTCGGCCGCGGCGACGGCAGGTCGTCGAACAGGGGGAACAGATCGCTGACATGTTTCGCGGCCGTCACCTTCGCCGAGCGGGTGCCGTACTCGTCGACGTCGAGCCGCCCGGTGCGGACGTGCTCGGTGAGGACGTCGAGGGCGTCCTGCCGCTCGTCGTCGCTCAGCCGCATGTCGGTCACGGCGGTCCTCAGCGGTCGAAACGGCGCTGGCGACGGAACTCGTCGCGCATCTCGCGACGCCGGTCACGGTGGTCGAGCCGGTGCTCGCGGTGGTCCATCCGGCGGTCGTCCTGGCGGTCGTCACGGTCGCGATCGTCGTCGTCCGAGCCGCGCCCCCACAGCGCCCGGCCGAAGATGGTGCACGCGATCGGCAGCGCGATCATCGGCCAGGCGGCGACCACACCGGTCGAGATGAGCACGATGGCCACCAGCCAGGCCAGCGGCACGATCGAGGCGGCCAGCCGCTGACCGCCGGACCAGCCGCGCGGCGCGGCCACGGCAGTCGACGGCTCCGGCTGGGGAGCCGGAGCCGAGTCCGCCGGTGGAGACGCGGCGACCGCCGTCCCGCCGTACGTCGGGTGCGGCTGGGGCAGGTCGGCGAACAGCTCGCCCAGCTCACCCCGCGTCTTGGCCGCGGTGATCCGGGCTGAGCGATCACCGTATTCGTCGATGTCGATCCGCCCGGCGGTCATGTGATCGCCGAGCGCGCTCAGTGCGGATTCCCGCTCCTGGTCGCTGATCCGCAGCTGCGGAGACGGAACCTCTGTCACGTCATCGATGGTATGCCGCCCAGCGGCCGCCGACCCACGACATTCGGCACAACTTCAGTCTTTGAGCTCCAGAAGCTGCGTTCCCTGCGTCACGGCGGCGCCGACCTCGACCGAAAGTCCGGTAACCGTGCCCGCTTTGTGTGCGGTGACCGGGTTTTCCATCTTCATCGCCTCGAGCACCACGATCAGCTCGCCGGCCTCGACCTGCTGGCCCTCTTCGACGGCGATCTTGACGATCGTGCCCTGCATCGGCGCCGTCACGGCGTCACCACTCACGGTGGCCTTCGCGCCGCCCGCACGCTTGCGCGGCTTGGACTTCGTTGCCGTGGCCGCGCCGCCTTCGAGGGCGAAGCCGCCCGGCAGCGAGACCTCGAGCCGACGTCCGCCGACCTCGACGACCACGTTCTGCCGCGGCGCCTCTTCTTCGGCGTCGGCTTCCGGCGCGGTGAACGGCTCGATCCGGTTGTCGAACTCGGTCTCGATCCAGTCGGTGTACACGCCGAAGCCGTTGTCGTCGCCGATGAACGCCGGATGGTCCACGATCACGCGGTCGAACGGCAGCACGGTCGCCATGCCCTCGACGACCATCTCGGCCAGCGCACGACGGCTGCGCTCCAGCGCGTTGTCGCGGTCGGAGCCGGTGACGATCAGCTTGGCGAGCATCGAGTCGAACTGGCCGCCGATCACGCTGCCGGACTCCACCCCGGAGTCGACGCGCACGCCGGGGCCGCTCGGCGCCACGAACTTCGTCACGGTGCCCGGCGCCGGCAGGAAGCCGCGCCCGGCGTCCTCGCCGTTGATGCGGAATTCGATCGAGTGGCCGCGCGGCTCGGGGTCTTCGGTGATCCGCAGCTTCTCGCCGCGCGCGATGCGGAACATCTCGCGCACCAGGTCCAGCCCGGTCGTCTCCTCGGAGACGGGGTGCTCCACCTGCAGCCGGGTGTTCACCTCGAGGAACGAGATGGTGCCGTCGGTGGCCACCAGGTACTCGACCGTGCCGGCGCCGTAGTAGCCGGCCTCCTGGCAGATCGCCTTGGCCGAGGAGTGGATCCGGGCGCGCTGGTCGTCGGTGAGGTACGGCGCGGGCGCCTCCTCCACCAGCTTCTGGTGGCGGCGCTGCAGCGAGCAGTCCCGCGTGCCGACCACGATGGCGTTGCCGTGCTGGTCGGCCAGCACCTGCGCCTCGACGTGCCGCGGCTTGTCCAGGTAGCGCTCCACAAAGCACTCGCCACGGCCGAACGCGGCGACGGCCTCGCGCGTGGCGGACTCGAACAGCTCGGGGATCTCTTCGCGTGTGCGCGCCACCTTGAGGCCGCGCCCGCCGCCGCCGAACGCCGCCTTGATCGCCACGGGCAGGCCGTGCTCGTCGGCGAACGCGATGATCTCGCTCGCGTCCTGCACCGGCTCCTTGGTGCCGGGCACAAGCGGGGCGCCGGCGCGCATCGCGATGTGCCGCGCGGTCACCTTGTCGCCGAGGTCGCGAATGGACTGTGGGCTCGGCCCGATCCACGTGAGGCCCGCGTCTAGCACGGCCTGGGCGAACTCGGCGTTCTCGGAAAGGAAGCCGTATCCCGGGTGGACGGAGTCCGCGCCGGCCCGCTTCGCGACGTCGAGCAGCTTGTCGATGGACAAGTAGCTCTCCGCGGCGGTGCTGCCGCCGAGCGCGAAGGCTTCGTCGGCCAGGCGCACATGGGGAGCGTCACGGTCGGGGTCGGCGTACACGGCGACACTCGTCAGCCCCGCGTCCTTCGCCGCCCTGATCACGCGGACCGCGATCTCACCCCGGTTGGCGACCAGGATCCTGGTCACCGGACCACCCGTGCTCGCGACGTCCTGCTCGGTCACCCCGTACCTCCCGTGTCACGTCAGCTCCACTGCTGGTAACCCGGGAGTCTACGGACCGCCGTACCGGCTGGGATGAGAGCTGGACCACCCGGCTCTTGTTATACCCGCGCGCCGTGGCGCAGCTCGACCGGGAGTTCGGAGTCCAGCACGATCACGTCGTAGGGGTTGGCCTGGTGGATCCGCGGCAGGTGCTCGGTGTTGATCATGATCCACGGCTGGTGCTCGCCGCAGCAGTCGACCAGCCGGTCGAGCGCGGTGAAGGCGACCAGCGCCACCCGCCCGTCCGGGGTGCGGCGCAGTTCGACGTTCGCGCCGGTGCCGCCGTCGGTGGTGCCGGAGACCGGACCAGTCGGGAGGTAAAGGGCCGGCGGAAGATTGGGGTTCGTCACCGGGACAACATAGACGGCCACTCAGCGCAAGGTCGCCTACAGTCTCGGATATGGGGACTTCGCCGAAGCGGACGCCACGATCGGCGCTGCTCACCGCGCTGCTCGCGGCCTTGGTGACAGCGGCGGCGCTTGTCGCGGTTGTCGTCCTGCGCTCGCACTCAGAGGCGGACTCGGTTGCGGGGGCGCCGCAGATCGCCGCGCCGGCACCGGACCAGTCGACGGCCACGACGTGTGGCACGGGGCCGTGCCGTGAGCTGGCGGCCATGACCGTCGGCGGCACCCCGGTCTCGTTGCTGGCCGACGCGACCGGCGGCTGGGGCCGGGTGCGCGTCGGCGCGAAGCCGGACACCGAGTTCGAGCTGGCGATCACCGGGATGGGGGCGAAGCTCGCGCCGAACTCGCTCCAGTGCATAGCCGGCACCACATCGGCCTGCCTCGTGCGCGGCGACGTCAGCGGTGGCGCTTTCGGTGAGCTGCTGATCGAGTCGGGCGGCGTCTGGCGCGACTTCGGCCAGCCCTACTTCGCCGACGCCGGCACCATCGTCCTCGACGACGTCGACCAGGACGGCCGCCCGGACCTGGTCCTCGTCCGCCACGAGTGTCCCGGCGCGACCCCGGGCACCACGACCTGCCAGGCCGCGCCCGTGCTCGCCGAGGTTTACCAGCTGAGCGGCGAAATCGTCGGCTGCACGCGCAAGGTGACGTCGCCGTCGCAGCTGCGCGGCTGGCCCGCGGTCCAGGTCCGGCGCAGCGAGCTTTCCGCCTGCCCCTCGTGAGTGGCTATGACGGTTCTAACCGGCATAGCCACTCACGAGTCCTTCACGCGGCGGTGGGCACCGCGTCTGCTTTCGCGTCGGCCGGGGCGTTGAGCACCTCGTCGTCCAGCAGGCCCTCGCTGCGCGCCACCACCGTCGGGACCACGATCTGGCCCGCGACGTTCGTGGCCGTGCGCATCATGTCCATGATCGGGTTCACGGAGTAGATCAGCGCGATGCCGAGCGCGACCTGCTTCGCGTCCAGGCCGATGAACGCCGTGGTCAGCGTGAGCGCGGTCAGCCAGCCGGTGGTGCCGGCCGTGGCGAGCGCGCCGAGGACCGCGACTCCGGCGATGCCCGCGTACTGTCCGATGCTCAGCTGCACCCCGGCCAGGTTCGCGATGAAGATGGCGCCGATGGCCGGGAAAACGGCCGCGCAACCGTCCATTTTGGTCGCACTGCCGAGCGGGGTGGCGAACGCCGCGTAGGCCGGGTCCACCCCGAGGTTCACCGCGGCCTGGCGGGTCAGCGGCAGCGTCGCGGACGAGGACTGCGAGGCGAACGCGAACTGGATCGCCGTGCCCGCCTTGGCGAAGAACTTCGCCGGGCTCACCTTCGCGACGAACCGCAGCAGGATCGGGTAGACGACGAACAGGACCACCAAGCAGCCCGCGTAGACCGCGAGCGTGGCCGACAGCAGCGGGCGGAACAGCGCGTCGCCGTAGTTCGACACCGCCGCGCCGATCAGGCCGATGATGCCGATCGGGGCGAGCCGGACGATCCAGCCGAGGTAGCGCTGGACGACCTCGAAGACACTCGTGGTGAAGTCCACGAACGGCTTCGCGCGATCACCGAGGCTGTAGGCCGCGGCGCCGATCACCACGGCGAGGAAGAGCACCTGCAGCGTGTTGCCGTCGGCGAAGGCGGAGAAGAAGTTCTCCGGCAGCAGGCCGTTCACGAACGAGTCCCACGAACCCCAGCCGCTCACGCTCTTCGCGGCCTTGTCGGCGTTCTTCGCGGTGGCGGCGATGCCGGCGCCCAGCCCGCCCGAGCCCGGGTCGAACAGCCGCCCGGCGGCGATGCCGATGAGCGAGGCGATCAGCGACGTGATGGCGAACCACAGCACGGTCTTGCCGCCGAGCCGCGCGGCTTTCCGGCCGCCGCCGAGGTTGCGCAGGCTGGTGATGCCGACCACGATCGCGGTGAAGACCAGCGGGATCACGGCGATCTGCAGCAGCGTGGTGAAGATCGTGCCGATCTGGTCCAGCAGATCGGTCAGCCAGCCGGCGCCCGTCGTCCGCGCGAGGACACCGAGTGCGGCGCCGACGACGAGCGAGCCGAGTACTGCGGCCGCGAAAACACGCGGTCGCGTGTACGTCCGGATGAGGGACACGAGGCCACCCCCAAGGTTCGAAAGTTCCCGTTATGGCCCGGTTTGGGCCGCAACGAACTCTTCCGGATCACTCGTTCGGGTGACAGTGCTCTCAGGATGTGGACGTCCGCCAGAGATCCACGACACTGACGCCGACCTCGCCCAGCAGCCGGCGCACCAGCGGCAGGCTGAGGCCGATCACGCTCGACGGGTCGCCCTCGATGCCCTCGACGAACCAGCCGCCCAGCGCGTCGAGGGTGAAGGCGCCCGCCACCTGCAGCGGCTCGCCGGTGGCGATGTAGGCCTCGACCTCCTCGTCGGTCGGGCGTCCGAAGTGGACGGTCGTATGCTGGCTGCCCTCGGCCTCCTTGACCCGCCGGCCGCCGTCGATGCGGATCAGGGCGTGGCCGGTGAGGAGCTCGCCGGACCGGCCGGCCATGTCCGCCCAGCGGCGGCGGGCGACCTCGGGCGTGCCGGGCTTGCCGACCATCTCGCCGCCGATCGACAGCATCGAGTCGCAGGCGACGATCACGGAGTCGGCGTGGGTGCCGGCGACGGTCCCGAACACCGCCTCGGCCTTGGCCTTGGCCAGCGCCGTGACCAGCTCCTCGGGGGCGGGGTCGGTGAGCGCGGCGGCCACCGCGTCTTCGTCGACGCCGGACACGACGACGCTCGGGTCGAGACCGGCGCTGCGCAGCAGCATGAGGCGGGCGGGGGACTGGGAAGCGAGAACGAGGCGCACGGGGGAAAGTTACCGCCCGCCCTCGTTGATGCCGAATTGTGACCCGCGACACCCGATCGTCGAGTTAGTTTGTTGTTGCTCGCAACATATCTGTTTGAGGGCTCCCGGAGGGGGAACGATGGCACACCTCCGCACCACACGCGTACGACCATCTTCGACGGCGTCAGCGCTGACGCCGGGAAGGGCACGACGGTGACCTATGACTGTGCGGGTTACGGAATCGGCTCGTTCCACCAGGTCGCGGTCGCTGTGGTGGGCGAAACACCGCACGCCGAAGGGCGTGGTGCCTGGCCCGGCGGACCCGGCCTCGGCCCCTAAGACCAGGGCCTTTGAGGCAGCAACACCGTCGCGAAGCTGAAGCCCGGCTTTCAGCCGGCCCGCTCCGCGGCCCACGAACTCGGTTACCCACGCTCGTCCCGGACGGCCACAGCAATGGCCACGGCCACGGCTTCGTGTCGCCGGCACTGACCTCTCTCCCGCGGTAAGCGTGACGGCCCCCGGCCCCGGTTCCCGCACCGGCGCCGGGGGCCGTCACGTGTTTTCCGGGCCGGCGGGCGGCGTGGTGGCCGCCCACCGGCCGCGGGTCAGGCCGCCGCGGGAGCCTCGGACTCCTGGGTGGGCGTGGGGGTGTGCTGACGGGGAGGCCTCGCGCGGCGCATGACCGCGGCCGAGACGACCCCCAGCAACAGGACGGCGATCGGCAGGATCAGCGTCGTGCGGGCGGCGTCGGTGAGTCCATTGTGGACGGCCTCGGTGGCCAGGCGGCCGGCCTGCGCGGCGAGGTCCGCGGGCAGGCCCGGGATCGGCGCGGGGCCCGAGGACGAGCCGAACTCCCCGGTGGACGCCGCGGCGTGCGCGATGCCCTCGGCGAACGGCGCGCGGTACGGCTCCGGCAGCTGCGCCGCCGCGGCGTTCGCCTCGTCCGCGATCGACGCGCTGATCCGCGCCTGCAGCAGCACGCCGATGGCCGCGCTGCCCAGCACGCCGCCGACCTGGCGGGCGGTGTTGAAGATGCCCGAGGCGGTGCCCGTGAGCCGCGGCTCGACCGCGCTCATCGTCAGGTTGCTCATCGGCGAGAAGATGCAGCCGATGCCGAGGCCGCACACCAGCAGCGCCGGGATCAGCGCCCACGGGCTCGTGTCCGGCCGGGCCTGCAGCGCGATGATGCCGATGCCCAGCGCGAGCAGCGACAGCCCGGCCATCACCAGGTACTTGCCGTTGACCTTGTCCGACGCGCGCCCCACGAACGGCGCCAATATCCCCGACACCAGCGACATCGGCGCGGTCAGCGCCCCGGCCAGGGTCGGGCTCAAGCCGAGCACGGTCTGGATGTAGATGATCAGCGGCAGGAACATGCCGGTCATCGTGAAGCCGACGGTGGCCGCGGTCAGGGTGCCCGCGGAGAAGTTCCGGTTCGCGAACACGTTCAGCGGCACCAGCGGTTCCTTGCGGTTGGCCCGCTGCCACCACACGAACGCGACCAGCAGCACCACCCCGGCGCCGATGATCTCGAACACGGTGATGCCGCCGGACACGGTGCCCCAGTCGTACTGCTGGCCGTTCTGCACGCCGAAGACGATGAGGAACAGCCCCGCCGCCGAGAGCAGGATCCCGAGCACGTCGAACGAGTGCGAGTTCTTCGGCTGCCAGTCCGGCACCAGTGCCATTACCAGCACGATCGCGATGACCCCGATCGGCACGTTGACGTAGAAGATCCACTCCCAGCCGAAGTGGTCCACCAGCACGCCGCCCAGCAGCGGGCCGGCGATCGTGGCCAGCCCGGCGACGCCGCCCCACATGCCCATGGCCGGGCCGCGCTTGGCCGGCGGGAACAGGTGCGTGATGAACGCCAGGGTCTGCGGCGTCATCAGCGCCGCGCCGAGGCCCTGCACCGCGCGGGCGGTGATGAGCATTTCGACGTTGCCGGACATGGCGCACCACAGCGAGGCCCCGGTGAACACCACGAGCCCGGCGAGGAACACCCGCTTCGGCCCGAACCGGTCGCCGAGCCGGCTGGTGAACAGCATCGGCACGGCGTAGGTGAGCAGGTAGACACTGATCACCCAGACGACCGCGTTCAGTCCCGCGTTGAGCTCCCGCAGCATGGCGGGGATCGCGATGGACACGATGGTGGTGTCCAGCAGGATCATGAAGAAGCCGAGGCACAGCGCGCTGAGCGCGGCCCAGGGATTAGCTTGTCTTGCGTTCATGACTTTCCTTGGTAACGAGGCTGAGTGTGTTCGTGGTGTCCTGGAACGGGATGCGGCCGGAGGACAGGTCGGCGAGCAGTTGTTCGGCCCACTCGAGCTCGAAGGCCCGCTGGGCGGCGAGGTAACGGAAGTCGAGCCAGTAGATCTCCGGGGTGCCGTCGTCCTGGATGCGCTTGAGGACCACCTGGTCGGAGGCGACGCCGGCCCGCAGCCGGGTGACGCGGTGCTCCAGCTCCGCCAGCGCGATGTCCGCGCCGAGGTCGTCGATCACGCCCAGCCCGCTGAGGAACTGCGGGTACTCCTGCACGACGTCGCCGAGCATTTCGCGGGCCCGCTGCTGGAAGGCGTCCTTGCCCGGCGTGGTCATCGCGTACACCGTCCGCTCCGGGCGGCGCCCGTCGCGCTGGGTGTTGACGACCTCGACGAATCCGTTCTGCTGCAAGCGTTCCACCGTGTGGTAGAGCGAGCCGGCCTTGAGCTTGACCCGGTTGTCGACGTACCGCTCGCGCATCAGCTGCGCCATCTCGTACGGGTGCATGGGCTTCTCGTGCAGAAGCTCCAGCACAGCGACGCCCATCGGGGTCAGTTTCGCCGCGGCCATGCTCGGTGATCCCTTCAGTTGGCCCAAGTCGGTTATTCCACGTGGACTATACGACTCAGAGTAGCCGTGGTCCAGTGTGATCTGCGCTGGTGAGCGCCCTGTCGCTGTCGGTGACAACAGCCGGTGATGATGGTGTCGAGAGTACGAGGGGGGACCGACAAAAACGGATCGCCGGCTGACGGGGTGGGTGACGACGGGCCGGACACGGAAAACCCCGCCGCGCCCGAGGAGGCGACGGCGGGGTTTCTGAACCGGCCGGAAAATCGGCCCGGAGTCAGTCCTTGGAACCAGCGGTCTCCGCGACCGGCTTGCGGGACCGGAGGCCGCGGAGCGAGTACCAGCCCGCGATGCCCGTGCCGACGGTCAGGGCCGCCGCGCTCAGGCCCAGTGACCAGTGCACGCCCACCGCCGCGCCGAGCAGGCCGACGGTGAAGCCGCTGCCCGCGCGCAGGCCGCTCGCGGAAACGTTGTAGACCCCGATGACGCGGCCGCGGTCGGCGGGTTTCGCGAGCAACTGCACGACGGTCTGGCCGATCGACATCGACGCCAGGTTGGCCACCCCGCCGATGACCAGCAGGGCCAGCGCGACCGGATAGCTGGCCGTCATCGCGAAGAACAGGCTCGACAGGCCGTAGACCGCGGTGCTCACCACGGCCGCCTTCACGCTCGGTTTGATCTTGCCGGTCGCTTCGAGCAGGATGCCGCCGATCACGCCGCCCGCGCCGTTCGCGAAGAGCAGGACGCCGTAGGCCGTGCCCGCGTTCCCCGCGCCGAGGTCCTGGGCGAAGATCGGCATCGAGGTCTGCAGCGAGGCGCCCACGAAAAACGCCCCGAGGCCCGCGAGCACGATCATGCCGATCATCGTCGGGTCGGCCTTGACCTCGCGCAGCACCCGGATCGAGTCGAGCAGCCCCACTCGCTGCCGTTTCACCCCGCCGTCGCGGGTGTGGCCGGTGAACTTGGTGCGGAACAGGAAGATCGTCAACGGCAGGTAGAACGCGACGTTCGCGAAGATCCCGGCCACCGGCCCCAGCCCGAGCAGCAGCGCCGAGCCGACCACCGGGCCGAACAGGATGCCGAGGCTGCGGAAGGTGGCGTTGAGCCGCACCGCGCTCGGCAGCTCCTCCGGGCCCACGAAGTCGTGCAGCATCAGCTGTTCGCCCGGTCCCCAGACCGCGCCCGCGCAGCCGTGCAGCACCAGCAGCACGCAGGCTTCCCACACTTGCAGTGAGCCGGTCAGGAAGAGCACGCCCCACGCCACCGAAACGGCCATGAACAGCACCTGCGCCGCCTGGATGATCCGGCGGCAGTCGTGCCGGTCGGCCAGCGAGCCGAAGTACACCGAGAACAGCAGGAACGGCACCCAGTGGCTGATCACCTCGAACCCGGCGAGCGCGGGCGAGTGGAACTTCTCCCACAGCACCCAGTAGGTGATGACGTGCTCGATGTTGTCGGCCATCATGGCCAGCGCGGTGCCGAACAGGTACGGACGGCAGTCCTTGTTGTAGAGCGCGGCGAATTTACGCGGCCGCGGTCCCGGCGCCGTTGCTGCCTCAACGGCCTCAGGCACGTGTCCGGGCACGCCGCAGGCGACACACACAGTTACCCCCTTCGCCGGCGCCGGGCGCCGGGACGGATTCGAAAGTACTTCCCCCGGGTAAACGCTAGACGAGACGTTGCGTCTTGTCTAGAAGTCAGTACACTTCCCCGGCGTGGGAGAGATCACGATTCCGGACGAACCGGCCCTCGGGCGCCGTCATCACGGCAACCGGCACGGGCGCAGCGAGCAGGCCCGGCACGCCGTGCTCAACGCGGCTGACGACCTGCTGGTGGAGCTCGGGTTCGCGGGCCTCACCATGGAGAAGATCGCGGTGCGGGCCGGCGTCGCCAAGCAGACCATCTACCGCTGGTGGCCGTCCAAAGTGGACATCCTGCTGGACGCGCTCGGCGGCGACCTGGCGCAGGAGCTCACGCCGCCGGACCACGGGGACCTGCGCCGTGACCTGCGGGAGCACCTCGCCGCCGTCGCGGAGTTCCTCGTCACCGCGGACGCGGGGGCGGTGCTGCGGGCCCTGCTCGGCCAGGCCCAGCACGACCCCGAGCTGGCCGACCGGCTGCGCGCCGGGCACCTGAGCGACCAGCGGGCGCGCGATCGCCTGCCCTTCGAACGCGCTGTGGCACGCGGCGAGCTTGCGCCCGGAACCGACCTGGACGACGCGGTGGAACGGCTGGTCGGGCCGGTCCACTACCGCGTGCTGGTGACCGGGGAGCCGGTGCCGGGCTCGTTCACCGACGCCCTCGTCGACCGGCTGCTGGCTAGTGCGGATTGCTCGCCTGTCGTGCCCTGAAGGCCACCATGAGGGACCTATATGCCCTCAAGGTGGCCTTCAGGGCACGCCGTGCTCGAACCGGGCCAGCCGCGCCAGAGTCACTGTGGCAGCGCCGAAGCGCGCCAAGCCCCTTCGCTGGGACTAAGCGGGGCACGGAGCTGCGCGGCGCGGTCGCCCCACCACGAGGTCCGGCGGGCCGGGGCGGGCGAAGCCGCGGCGGAGGAGGCGGCCGCGGCGGCCACCACAGCCGTCAGCGCCGCGAGTTCCACGTCGTCCGGGTGGCCTCGGACGACACGCAGCAGCGGGCGGTCGTCGGTCATCGGGGACTCCTCACAGCGGGATGTTGCCGTGCTTCTTCGGCGGCAGGGACTCGCGCTTGTTGCGCAGCAGCGAGAGCGCCTTCGCCACGTGGCCGCGGGTGTGCGCGGGCACGATGACCGAGTCGACGTAACCGCGTTCGGCCGCGGCGTACGGGTTCAGCAGTGTGTCCTCGTACTCCTGGATCAGCTCGGCGCGCAGCGCGTCGACGTCCTTACCCTCGGCCGCGGCGGCCGCCAGTGTCTTGCGGTGCACGATGTTCGCCGCGCCCTGCGCGCCCATCACCGCGACCTGCGCGGTCGGCCATGCCAGGTTGACGTCGGCGCCGAGGTGCTTCGAGCCCATCACGTCGTACGCGCCGCCGTACGCCTTGCGCGTGATGACAGTGATCAGCGGGACCGTCGCCTCCGCGTAGGCGTAGATCAGCTTCGCGCCGCGGCGGATGATGCCGTTCCACTCCTGGTCGGTGCCGGGCAGGAAGCCGGGCACGTCGACGAAGGTGAGCACCGGGATGTTGAACGCGTCGCAGGTCCGCACGAACCGCGCCGCCTTCTCCGACGCCGCGATGTCGAGGCAGCCCGCGAACTGCGTGGGCTGGTTCGCGACCACGCCGACGCTGCGGCCGTCCACCCGGCCGAAACCGACCAGGATGTTGGGCGCGAACAGCTCGTGGACCTCAAGGAACTCGCCGTCGTCGAGCACGCGCGTGACGACCTCGTGCATGTCGTACGGGGTGTTCGGCGAGTCCGGGATGATCGTGTCCAGCTCGCGGTCGGAGTCGGTGACGTCGTCGAAGAACCCCGCCGGCGCGTCGCCCGCCTCGAAGACCGGCGCCTCGGACAGGTTGTTCTGCGGCAGGTAGGAGAGCAGCTCCTTGACGTAGGCGATCGCGTCCTCGTCGTCGGAGCCGAGGTAGTGCGCGACGCCGGACTTGGTGTTGTGCGTGCGCCCGCCGCCCAGCTCCTCGAAGGTGACGTCCTCGCCGGTCACCGTCTTGACCACGTCCGGGCCGGTGATGAACATCTGCGAGGTCTCGTCCACCATCACGACGAAGTCGGTCAGCGCGGGGGAGTAGACGTGCCCGCCCGCGTTCGCGCCCATGATCAGCGAGATCTGCGGGATCACGCCGGAGGCGAGGGTGTTGCGGCGGAAGATCTCGCCGTAGAGGCCGAGCGAGACGACGCCTTCCTGGATGCGCGCGCCGCCGCCCTCGTTGATGCCGATGATCGGCTGGCCGGTCTTGATCGCCAGGTCCATCACCTTGACGATCTTCTCGCCGTACACCTCGCCGAGCGCGCCGCCGAAGACGGTGACGTCCTGGGAGAACACGCACACGCCACGGCCGTCGACGGTGCCGTACCCGGTCACCACGCCGTCGCCGTAGGGGCGGTTCTTCTCCAGCCCGAAGTTCGTCGAGCGGTGCCGCGCCAGCTCGTCGAGTTCGACGAACGAGCCCTCGTCGAGCAGCAGGTCGATCCGCTCGCGCGCCGTTTTCTTGCCCTTGGCGTGCTGCTTCTCGATCGCGCGCTCGGACCCGGCGTGGACCGCCTCGTCGTACCGGCGATAGAGGTCCGCGAGCTTGCCGGCCGTCGTGTGGATGTCCGGTTCTTCCTCGGGCGGGGTCCCGAGCGGCTGCGTCGCACTGCTCATGGATCCGCAGCCTAGCTACTGTCGGGTCGCCACGCGTGTGGCGTAGGCCTCGTCCCGGCCTAAGCTGGCGGCGTGCCGTTCGCCGTTCGCCCGATCGGGCCCGCCGACCTGTCCGCCTGCCTTGACCTGGCCGCCGCCCGCGGCTGGGCGCGCGATGTGCGCAAGTGGTCCGTGGTGCTCGACGTCGGCCGTGGGTTCGGCATCGACGCGCCGGACGGCGGCCTCGCCGCCACGGTTGTCGTCACCAAGACCGGCCCGCTCGCGTCGATCGCGATGATGCTGGTCGCGTCCCGCTTCGCCCGCCAGGGCATCGGCCGCCAGTTGATGACCCTTGTGCTGGCGGAGGCCGGCGACGCGACCGTGGTCCTGCACGCCACTGAGGCCGGGCGTCTCCTGTACGAGCCCATGGGCTTCATCGTCGACGGCGGCTGCCGGGGCCACGTCGGGTCCCTCGCCGACGACGGCGGCCCGGTGTCCAGGCCGATCGCGCCGCCCGACCTGGCCCGCGTGTACGAGCTGGACGCCGCGGTCATGGGCTTCGACCGCCGCGCGCTGCTCGAACGCCTGCTGTTCGAGGCCGAGCACGTCCACGTCACCGAAGCCGGGTACGCGCTGGGCACGGAGTCCGAGGGCCGCATCGTGATCGGCCCGGTCGTCGCGGCCGATGAGGAGCAGGCCCGCGCCCTGATCCGCGGGATCGCCCACGCCGCGGGCGGCGAGGTCCGCGTCGACGTTGACCTCGGGCACCCCGGCCTCGGCGAGTGGTGCAGCGCCCACGGGCTGGCGCCGGAGAACCCGGCACCGCGAATGTCACTGGGCGGCAAGCCCCTGCCCGGTGACGCCGCCCGCCGGTTCGCGGCGTACAACCGCGCACTCGGCTAGAACGGGTCAGGCCGCGACGCCGAACGCCGCGAGCAGCGACTCGGCGCCGTCGATCTCGTCGAGCACGCCCAGCAGGTCTCGGTTACCGCCTCCTGGCCTCCGACGAGGTCCTCGGCCACCCGAAGACCAAGCGCCGCACCGCTTTCGAGGAGTGGCTAGGCCGCCGGGGGGATCGGAGCACCTGGGCAGGTCGCGCTGGAGGTCTTGCCGGTGTCGAAGAACTCGACCGCTTTCGAAGCACACGGCAGGATCGACAGTGAGCCGTGCATGTCGTCCTCGACGGTGAGGAGTGAGCCGCCAATGTGGGCGCGCATGTCGTAGGCCCACGGTAGCGGGGTGACCGACTCGTAGGCGTGACCCACGAGCTGCAGTGGGCTCTTACCCGGCTTGAAATGCCACGTGGTGGCGGGCAGCGGCCAGCCGGCGCAGTGGCCGTCGTAGGAGCCGTGGCTGCCGGCGACCGGGAGTTCGGCGGACAGCGCGAGGTGGTTGCGCCAGCGCGTTTCGAAGTCGCGGGTGCCGCTCGATTCGTTGCAGATCAACGCATTCTGCTGGTCCAGGTTGAACGCCGGGTTCGGATCGTGCCAGTCGAAGCCGGTGCGGGTGGGCCCGGCCGCGCCGGGCACCTTGCCGCCGGAGCGGAGCTTCACCAGTTGCTGGGCCGAGTCCGGCCATTTGCGGCGGGCTCCGAGGAGCAGGCTGTCGACCGTGCTCCGGTCGGGGGCCTGCGCCCGCAGGTCCAGCAGAGCCAAGGTGGCCGCCTCCTTCGTGGCGCCGAAGTGGTAGACGCGGTCGTTGCCTGCCAGCCAGCCGGCGAAGTCATGGAACGAGTTCTCCAGCGCCGTCATCTGGTCGTGGTCGACCGCGGTGAGGTCGAAAGTGGACACCACGACCGAGTCGAGCAGCATCGCGGCGACGTGGTCGTCGAACAGCGTGCGGTATTCGGCGCCCAGCGCGGTGCCCCAGGAAATCCCGTAGTAGCCGATCTTTTCCTCGCCGAGAGCCTGCCGGATCCGGTCCATGTCGCGGGCGACGTTCGCGGTGGTCAGATTCGCCGTGAACTCCGGGTCCCGCGCCACGCAGTCCTGGTAGTGCCGGGCGTCGCGTTCGGACAGGAAACGGGCTTTTTCCTTGTCGGACAAGGAAGGATCCGGCGGAGTGCTGTCCTGCGGGCAGGACAGCCCGGCGCTGTAGCCGACTCCGCGCGGGGCGAAGCCGATGATGTCGTGGTGCACGCCGAGTCCCGCGGTCTTCGAGTCCAGCAGTCTCCGCGGCATGTCCATGCCGTACGCGCCGGGGCCGCCCGGGTTGGCCAGGATGACCCCGTCCCGGCTGCCAGTGGCCTTGATCCGGCTCACCGCCAGCTCGAATGTGCGCCCGTCCGGTTTCGCGTAGTCGACCGGCACCGTGATCATGGCGCATTCGGTGCGCTGGTCCTCCGCGGGCCAGCCGTCCGCGATGGTTCGGCACGGTTGCCAAGACAGGCCGTCCGCAGCCGCTGCCGTTCCCGGCGATAGCGGTACGAGCAGCAGGCCGACAAGGACCGGTCCAGCGAGTTTCTTGATCGACATTCGGCTCATGGTGGCCGCCCGCCGGGTCCGGGCCCATCGGCCGATCGGCCACCCCAGGGCGGCGATCGGCCGATTGCCGCGGCAGCTCACCGAGGAGGACGTCTTGGTCGAGGACAGTGGGGTCAGCATCCGGCTCGGCGACCCGCCATCCCCGGTGCCGCAACCCTTCGCTGGGGCCCGCTGACTGTTCCCTGGCCGCCGGCAGGCCGGCTCATGTCCCCGAAGACGCTCGAACAGAGTCTTCGACAGGTCGGGATTCCCGGTCTCCGCGGCCGGACCGCCGCGCTCTGGCAACTCGTCCTGTAAGCACCAGCACCCGTCGTCGCCAAGACGCTCGGCCACTCAACCGACCATACCGCCCGCCTGGTCACCGAGGCTGGATGAACCTGGGCTCGCTACGCCGCCGGTGATCACACCCGGTTACAAGATCGAAGAACACGCGACAGTTGTATTCCCTATTAGATCTGCGTGTTGATGCAGGTCGGATAGAGATGGTCGAGTGGCGAGTTGGCGTGTGTTTTGGGTTCCGCGGGCAGCAGCAGGTGGCGGGCTACGGCGACGGCTGTTGGCGGTTGGGAGGACCTGTCAGCCCGCGAGGCCGAGGTCGGAATCAAGGCAGGAGATCCGATCTTCTTGTCCCCGGATCGCCAGGTGGATCCTGGACTAGCGCTTGATGGGCAGGCGGCACGGTTTCGTCGGTACACCACGGAGACCCGCCGGAACTACGCGACAGACATCTGCCTGTTGCTGATGTTCTTGGGCAGCCGGGGCCGAGCGTGGACGCACGCGGTGGCGCGGGACTTGGAGGACTACGAGCATTGGCGCCGCTTCGCCGAGTCCAACCCCAGCCGGGTGTCCGGGGCCAAATGGGACCGGGAGCTGGCCGCGTTCGCCAGCCTCTACGGCTGGGCTGACAAAGCAGGTCGCGTCTCGCTGAACCCAGTGGCGATGAAGCAGGTGATGGGCCGCGACGGCGATGTGATCACGGTGCCTGAGGCCAGAGCCAAGGATGCCAGGCGCAGTAACGTGCACTGGTTGACGCCACGGACATGGCGGCGGTGGATCGATGTCGGGCTGCGTGGCCAGTCCCAGGATGGCGTGCCGGAACCGGGCTGGGCCGGGCGGCTGGAAGATCGAAATGTGGCCTTCGTGCGGTTACTGACCTCGTCGGGGCTGCGCCGGGCGGAGGGCGGGTCGATGCTGACGTTCGAGGTGCCGGTTGGGTGGTTGGACGGCGGCCGCTATTACCGAGGCAAGGTCGCCGCAGAAGTGACGCGATCGAAGAACCAAGCGCCTGGCCGTGCCCAAAGACCTCGCCGAGCGGCCGTGGGAAGACCTCGATTTCCTCGGCTGGCGAGACCCTGCCTCACCCGATCGCGCCTACCTGGTCGCCGAATCCGGCGACGGCTTCGTCGGCCTGGCGCTGCGACGGGCGACCCACACGGGGCAGCCCCGGCGCAGCATGTGCTCGCTGTGCCTGACCACGCACTCGGGAACCGGCGTTTCGCTGATGACCGCCCGCAAGGCCGGACCCGAGGGGCGGCAGGGCAACTCGGTCGGCTCCTACATCTGCGACGACCTGGCCTGCTCGCTCTACCTGCGCGGGAAGAAGGACGCCGGACCCGGCGGCCGGTTGCACGAGTCGCTCACGCTGGACGCGCAGGTCGAGCGGACCATGACCAACCTCGCCGGGTTCCTGGCCAAGGTGACCGGCTGACCGGGTGGCTACCTGAGCAGCCGATGCCCACACGGCTGTCGGCGAGCGCGGATGATTTGTTGGTGTTCATCGACAACGAACTGGGGCGGCGGGAGCGGTCCTGAGGTTTCCCGGGCCTCGTTCGCCGACCGGCCCGGGAGTCGGCGCCGAGGCGCCCGCGCACCGAAAGGTGCCTGGCGTCTTCCGCATTTGGCAAGTGAAAAAATCATGGCAGCGAGGGTGTAAAAGTGTACTTGTGAGCCATGTGCGTATTCGTGACACTGACACGCGGAAGTGAAAGTCAGAGTAGATCAGTCGCGTGTACTGCAATTTTCGGGAGGATTGGTCATGTTCTCACCTCGTCTCTCCAGAATCGCCTCCGCTGTCGGTATTGCTGCGGCACTTTTCGTCACCGTGGCCCCTGCGGCGAGCGCCAACAACAGAAGCCATTTGAACTGCCCGGCCGACTTCATTCTGGAGAGTGTCAAGCTGAGGGGTAGTGGAGGCTCAATCTCTACTGAATATGTTTGCCTCGGGCCGGGCGACGTGCGCACTACCCGATCAAAGCTGGGTAATCATACAGCCTATGTCTAGGCGACTCAGGTAAATGATCTGGCCGGAGTGCGGTGTCGCTGGTCGAAAAAGGTCCGACTGACCGCGCTCTCCGGCCAGAGACTTCCGAAAACCGGCCGCGACTGGCGACTTCCACCTCGAGGACGTCTGGGTTCCGCGCCTGCCCGGACGCGCTCGCCGGCCGCCGCGACCGGGCCATGCTGCTCATCGGCTTCCCCATCGCGGCCCGGTGCTCGGACCTGGCGAACCTGCTGGTCACCGACATCACGCAGGCCGGCGACCGCGGGCTCGAGGTCGCCGTGCGGCCCGGCATACGCCCGCCGCTGACGCCGGTGGGCTGCTCTTCACCATGGCCGGGCCCGAGCACGCACGGCTCCGGCGCATCGCCGCCAAGGCGTTGAGCCCCCGCAGGGTCGAACTGCTGCGTCCGTGGGTGGAAGAACTCGCGCAAGAACTGGCCGCGAAGCTGATCGCGCAGGGCCCGCCCGTCGATGTGCTGGAGGGGTACGCGATCCCGTTCGCCCTCTCGGTGCTCAACGAACTCCTCGGTGTCCCACCGACCGCCTGTGATGATCTGCGGAGGTGGGCGGACGGCATCGTCGCGGTGTTCACCGCACTGAGCTACGAGGAAATGGCGGACGCGGCCCAGAAACTTGGTGGCTACCTCGCCGAACTGGTCGAGATCAAGCGGCACGCGCCCGGGGATGACTGCCTGACCTGGCTGCTCCAGGCACGAGACGACAACGGCGACGCGCTGAGCCCGGAAGAAGTCACCCAGCTCGCCTTCGCGATCCTGCTGGGCGGATACGTCCCGCCCGCGAACGCGCTGGCCCAGGCCGTGCTGCGGCTGGCGATCGAACCGGACCTGCCTCGCGATCCCGCCTCGGTGCCCGCGCTGGTCGAGGAAATCCTGCGCCAGGACCAAGGTTCGGCCGCCGATCAGGGACGGGTGGCGCTCGAGGACGCCGACATCGGCGGGGTGCCGATCCGCGAGGGCGAGTTCGTGCTCGCGCCACTGCGCGCGGGCAATCACGACGCCAGGAGGTTCCCCGAACCGGCACTGGTCGATCTCGCCCGTGCGCCAGGACACCTCACGTTCGGCCACGGTCCGCACCACTGCCTCGGCGCGGCGCTGGCCCGGCTGGAGCTCCAGACCGGCTTGCGCGCGCTGCTGGCCGCCGCTCCACGGCTGCGCCTCGCGGTGCCGTTCGAGCAACTCGAGTGGCGGCGGATGTTCCTGACCCTCGAAGGCCCGGTCGCGGTGCCGATCGGTTGGTGGAATCGCCTCAATGGCGCGGCCTGTACTGAGCGGTCACCCGGCCTGAGCCCGAGTGTGGTGCGCCGGTCACGGACTCTCGACACGCAGACCTGACAGGGAAGTTGATTACGCGGTCTCACCAGTGCTGCACCCCTTCTACCGTCGGACGACGGTGCCAACCGTCGTGGCCAGGTGCCAGGTATCACGGCTCGTCACAGTGGGCAAAAGCTACGGGCGCCGGGACGCCTGAAGCCGCTCGGCGTAGTGCTTCGTGACCGCTTCCACCCGGTCGGCGGGCCACGGCTCCGGCTCGACGCCGAAGGTGCGGGCGAACAGCGCGGCCAGCTGCTCGTGCCGGGCGGTCAGCAGCTCGGGCAGCAGCGAGGACAGCTCGGCCGGCACGGTCTGCGTGAACTGCGCGCGGACGCCGTCGAGCGGGTCGAGCAGCAGCTCCCAGCGCACGCGTCCGGCCGGGTTTCCGTTGTGCAGCCAGGTGTATTCGAGCACGTCCGGCTCCACGGACTCGGTCACCTCGCCGTCGCCGGGGCCCGGCAGCAGCGGCCAGACGTCGGCGAGGGGCTTCCAGACCAGGTCGCGGCGGAAGCGGATCAGCTTGCCGCCGTCGAGGGCCGCACCCTCGTCGAGGCCGAATTCCTCGACGTACGAGGCCATCCGCTCGTGCCAGCCGTCCGGCGGGGTGGAGTCGCGGCCGTCGAGGCGGGCGCCGAGGGCGTCGAGGCAGGTGTCCCAGCCGGCGGCGGTTCGGCCGGCGGAGAGCTGGGCGATCGCGGGCTCGCCGCGGTTGAACGTGTGCGTGAACTCCAGCAGGCAGCCGTCGCCGTCAGGGGTGAGCTCGATGCGCAGGACGTCGGAGTTCCAGGAGAACTCGAACACCCGCGGCGGGTCGAAGGTGAGCACCTTGCCCTCACTGGACTCCGTCGCGCCCTCGAAGGTGAACCGGATCGTCGCGCCCGGCTCGAACTCGCCGCTCATCGCCGCGGGGAACCAGTGCTTCAGCTCGGCCGGGTCCGTGACCATGGGCCAGACCCGCTCGGGGCGGTGGCGCAGGCGGCGCTCCAGGCGGAGCACCGGCCGGTCGCCGACGGTCTCGAGTTGTGCGCGTGCGGGCACGACGTCCTCCTCGGGTAGTCAGTGCCCGCATATAACCATCGAGGCATATAAGTGTCAAGCCGACCGGATGGTGGCGACGGCCTCGGTCAGCGCGGGATCGGCGGCCGCCTGGTCGAGGGCCGCGGCGAGGATTTCGCGGTAGGTCGGCTCGGCCTCGGCATGGCGCGCGCGGCCGGCGTCGGTGATCACGGAGTAGACGCCGCGCCGGTCTCCCTCGCAGATGTCGCGGACGGTCAGTCCGCCGTCCTCCAGCCGCGCGACCATGCGGCTGACGGAGCTCTGGTTCAGCCCGACCGCCTCGGCCAGTTCCTGCATGCGCAGCCCGCTCTTGCGGGCGACGGCCAGCTTGCCGAGTGCGCGGTATTCCGAGAGGCCGAGCCCGTGCCTGCGGTGTAACGCCTTCGCCAGCTCCTGTTCGACGCGCGCGTGCAGGGCGAGCATCCGCCCCCAGGTCTCTTCGTCGGTGCTCATGCGTCGACCTCCTTGACGCGAGATTATATGCAGTGACAACATCTGCATGCACATACATATAACTAGCTGGGGAGAGACCCATGACGGATCGAAGCTTCCTGTTCCTGGTGGCGGCGGCGCGGGCCGAGGGCAACACCGAGCTGCTCGCGCGGCGGGCCGCGGAGGAGATCCCGCGCGGGACCGCGCAGACCTGGATCCGGCTGCCGGAGGTGCCACTGCCCGCGTTCGAGGACCGGCGGCACGGCGCCGGTGCCCACCCGGTCCCCGAAGGCAACGAAAAACTGTTGCTGGACGCCACTTTCGCGGCCACGGACCTGGTGATCGCCTCGCCCGTCTACTGGTACTCGGTGGCGGCGAGCGCGAAGCTGTACCTCGACTACTGGTCCGGCTGGATGCGCCGGCCGGAGGTGGAGTTCAAGGCCCGGATGAAGGGCAAGGCGCTGTGGGGCGTCAGCGTGCTGAGCGAGGGGCCGGAGCAGGCCGACCCGTTGGTGGGCACCCTGGAGAAGACCGCGGACTACCTGCGGATGCGGTGGGGCGGGGTGCTGCTGGGCAACGGCAGCCGGCCCGGCGACGTGCTCCGCGACGAAATCGCGATGAAGTCGGCGGGCACGTTTTTCGCCGGCTAGTGCCACCCCCCGCCTCGTGAGTGTTTATGACGGTTCTAACCGTCATAAACACTCACGAGTCCTCAGTGCTGGGGAGCCGGTTCGACGCCGCGCCGTCCGGCGATGTGCCGCATGTTGGTCTCGCCCCAATCGCCGAGCGGCAACAGCGCGGTGTTGAGCGCCTGGCCGCGCTCGGTCAGCGAGTACTCGACGCGCGGCGGGATTTCCGCGTGGGCTTCGCGGTGCACGATCTCGTCGTGCTCGAGTTCGCGCAGCGACTGGATGAGCATCTTCTCGCTGATCCCGCGGACGCTGCGCTTCAGCTCGCCGAAGCGCAGTGGTTTCTCGTGCAACGCCCAGAGGACCAGCGACTTCCAACGGCCGCCGATCACGTCGATGGCCGCGTCCAGGCCGCATCGGTAGCTGCGTGGCTGCATGCTCGATCCTTACCTTTTGGTGGGCACCCCACGGATTAGTAGGTACTTGTCCCCAGTAAAGCGGGGCAGCAGCATCGGTGCCATGGAAAAGATTCCGAAGCCGGTGAGTGTGCTGGGGCTGGGCCGGATGGGCTCGGCGCTCGCCGGGGTTCTGCTGGGGGCCGGACACGAGGTGACGGTGTGGAACCGTTCGCCGGGAAAGGCCGCCGCGCTCGCCGGGCGCGGCGCGAAGGTGGCGGACCGCGTGGCCGACGTCACCGGGCTCGTGCTCGCTTGTCTGTCCACATACGACGATCAACAGGAGGTGCTTGACCGGCTGCGGCCGGGAACGGTGCTGGTGAATCTCACATCCGGCACGCCCGAACAGGCGAGGGCGGCGGCCAAGTGGGCCGCCTCGCGTGACATCGCGTACATCGACGGCGTGATCATGGCTGTGCCGCAGGGTATCGGCGGCCCGTCGGCGAACATCCTCTACGGCGGCACGGAAGAGGTGCTCGCCGAACATCGGGCACTGCTGGAAACCCTTGGCGCCGTTACCTATCTCGGCGAAGACGCGGGTCTGCCCGCCCTCTACGACCTCGCGTTGCTCGGCATCATGTGGTCGACGATGAGCGGCTACCTGCACGCGCTCGCGCTCGTCGGGACCGAGGGCGTCACGGCCGAACGGTTCACGCCGCTGGCGCTCGGCTGGCTCGACGCGGTCAAGGGATTCTTGCCGCGCATGGGCGAGGAGACCGCCACCGGCGCGTACGAAACGGAAGTGTCCGCTTTGGACATCAACGCCAGCGGTCTCGCCCTTCTCGTCGAAGCCAGCCGCGCGCAGGGCATCAGCACCGCCGTGCCGGAGCCGATCCGCGAGTTGTTCGACCGGGCTGTGGCGCAAGGCCATGGCGCGCACGGTATTTCCAGCGTTTTCGAGGTGATCAAGCAGTCATGAGGTTCCTGGGGAAGAAGGCCGTCGTCACGGGCGGCACGCACGGCATGGGGCTCGCCGTCGTGCGCGCGTTGCTGGACGGCGGCGCCGAGGTGCTGCTGACCGGCCGCGACGAGAAGAACCTGGCCAACGCCCGTGCCGAGCTGTCCGGCAAGGTGCACGTGGTCGGGTCGGACGCCGCCGACGTCACCGAGGTGGCGAAGCTCGGCGAAACCGTGCGGCAGACGCTGGGCGAGGTGGACCTGGTGTTCGTCAACGTCGGCTTCGCGTCGCTCCAGCCGCTGCCGGACGTGACGCCGGAGGGCTACGACCGGACGTTCGCCATCAACACCCGCGGTGCCTACTTCACCGCGCAGCACCTGGCGCCGCTCGTCCGGCCCGGCGGCTCGTTCGTCTTCACGACGTCGGTCGCCACCGGCTCGGGCTACTCGGGCATGAGCGTCTACTCCGGCGCGAAGTCCGCCGTACGCGCCTTCGCTCGTGGCTTCGCGGCCGAGCTGGCGCCGCGCGGAGTGCGCGTGAACGTCGTCAGCCCGGGTTTCATCGACACGCCGTCGATGGGCGTCACCGGGCTGCCGGCCGAAGCGGTGCAGGCGTTCAAGGAGCAGGGCGACACTGTGACGCCGTTGAAGCGCCACGGCACGGTCGAAGAGGTCGCCGCCGCGGTGTTGTTCCTCGCCTTCGAGGCGACGTTCACCACCGGCTCCGAGCTGGCCGTCGACGGCGGCCTCGGGGAGCGCCTCACGGTGTGAGGCACTGATGCACGCCCATCCCGGCGCGGCCGGGGGCCAGTTCCGGGCGCAGGACGAAGTCGCGGTCGTAGTCACCGCCGTTCTGCGTCCGGAACGGCAGCGGGGCCGTGGTCGACAGGGTCCGCAAACGCTTGCGCAGCAGCTCGGCGGCCTCGGTGAACCCGTCTTGGGACAGGCGGTCGGCGCCGTAGACCGCCAGCGGCGGCAGCACGGACATCCCGGCGTAGAAGAGGGTGCCGTGCTGAAGCCCGAACAGCAGCTCGTCGAGCGGGCCGTTCACACCACGCGGCCCGAGGCTCGGTTCGCGGCCACCGGCCGTGACGACGACGAGCGCGCGTTTCCCGGCCAGCACGCCTTCGCCGTAGCGCAGTGTCCGGCCGTCTTCGCCGCGTACGTCATAGGCGTAGCCCTTCACGAAGACGCGGTCGAACCAGCCCTTCAGGATCGCGGGCGTGCCGTACCACCAGAGCGGGAACTGGACGACAACCGTGTCGGCCCACGCCAGCTTGTCCTGCTCCGCGCGGACGTCGGCCGGGGTGGTGCCGACCTGCTCGACCACCGGGTTCCAGCCCATGGCGTACAGGTCGGACTCGCGCACGTCGTGGCCGAGCGAGCGCAACGTGGCCAGGCCTTCGTCGCGCAACGCGCCGCCGAGCGACCGGGGTTCGGGGTGGGCGAAGATCCACAACACGTTCATACGGCCAGGTTCTCTCCGGGGCCGGACGCGAACCAGTGGCCTGATGGACGACCTGTGCAAGAATCGAGCCATGTCCGTCTTCCGCCATCCCGACCGGCACCACGTCGCCGTGCTGGTCCGGCCCGGCCTGCTCGTGATGGAGCTGGGCATCATCCACCGGCTCTTCGGCCAGGCGCGCTCGGCCGAGGGCGAGCCGCTGTACGAGGTCGTCACCTGCACTCCCGAGCCCGGTGAGCTGCGCACCGACTCCGACGTGCGGATCCCGGTCCTGGTCGGGCCGGAAGCGGTGGCCGAGGCCGACACGGTGGTCGTCCCGGCGTCCTCGATGGAGTACGAGCCGAACGCCCGCCGGATCACGCCGCCGGTCCAGCAGGCGATGGACCTGATCCGGCCCGGCACGCGGATCGCGTCGATCTGCACCGGCGCGTTCGTGCTCGCCGCCGTGGGCTTGCTCGACGGCCGGAGCGCGACCACGCACTGGAGCTCGGCGTGCGCGTTCCAGCTGGAGTACCCGCGGGTGCGGCTGAACCCGGACGTGCTCTACACCGAGGACGGCGACGTTTTCACCTCGGCCGGTGTCGCCTCCGGCATCGACCTCTGCCTGCACCTGATCCGGCGTGACTTCGGCGCGGCGGTGGCCAACGAGGTCGCGCGCGGCACCGTCGTGTCACCGCACCGCGAAGGCGGGCAGGCGCAGTTCATCCGACGCCCGGTGCCGGAGCCGCGGTCCTCCTCGACCAGCGCCGCGCGGGCGTGGGCGCTGGAGCACCTGCACCGGCCGTTGACGTTGCGGGAGCTGGCGGCGCGGGAGTCGATGAGCACCCGGACGTTCACTCGACGCTTCCGTGACGAGGTCGGGATTTCGGCGGTGCAGTGGCTCACGCAGCAGCGCGTGGAACGGGCGCGGCAGCTGCTGGAGGAGACGGAGCTGCCGATCGACCGCGTCGCGACGGAGTGCGGGTTCGGCACCGCGGCCTCGCTGCGGCAGCACCTGCAGAGCGCGCTCGGGGTGTCGCCCAGCGCGTACCGGAGCACTTTCCGCAGCGCTGTCTGAGGCCGGCGGTCCGTGGTGGCGCCTCGCCGAGAGACGCCGCCACGGACCGACCCCCAGAGAATCGCGGAAGACGGAGGAAGGGCGTCTTCTGCTTGGAAGCCGCTGTCCATCCTGGTCGGGGCGGGCGGGTGTTCGGTACCGGTCTGACAGATCTGACAGCGTCAGGGAACGACGGTGACCAGCACGTACACCGGGCGGCGGGTGGTGAAGAACTCCCGGCCCGCCGCGTCGACCATCTTCCAGCCGATCCAGCAGCGGCCCGGTTTGTCGGCGGCGGTGACGGGCACGCTGATCATCACGTGGTCGCCAGGCGGGGTGTCGCCGATCAGCACCCGGTCCGGCGTGCGGCAGGTGCCGGGCGCCGGCGGCTGGTCCATCCGCTGCAGGTAGCGCTCGTGCCAGGGGATCGAGCCGGCGTTCTCGATCTCCCACACCTTCAGCACGGTCACGCCGGCGCGCACGGTGGTGCCGTCGGGCACCGTCACGTCGCCGACGAACTTCGTGTTGTCGCCCTTGATGCGCGCGCCGACGTCGACCGCCGGGGCCGCCCCGTCGAGCTTGCCGGTCACCACCAGTGCGGCGACTGCGGCGAGCACCGCGATCACGGCACCGACGACGATCAGCGCGGTCCGCCGTTTCGGACGCCGCCCCGGCCCTTCGTGGGATGCGAGCTGGATGTCGTCGGCCGGGGGCTCGGGTGGCTGACCGGATTCGGCGACGTCCGGCTGGCCGAGGCTCGCCGGTTCGATGACGGCGGTGGTCACCCCGCCGGACGGGTGCCCGACAGCGTTCACTGGGGCCAGGACGGCGGGCGGGGTGAGGCCCTTCAGCTCTTCCCACCGCTGTCGCCACGGCGCCTCGTCCGCGTCGCACGCCTTCACGAACTCGCGGGTCGTCTCCCAGGACGGGAAGCGGATGCCCTTGACGGCCTCGTGCAGGGTGGTGTGGGAGATGCAGCCGGAGAGTTCGGCCATCTTGCGGAACGACGGGTTCCCGGCGCTCGCCCGCAGCGCGGCCAGCTCCGTGGCGAGCAGGTCGGCCCTGGCGGGCCGGCCGGACATCGGGCCGTCGTCTCCCATGGCCGCTCCCGGTTGTCAGATCCGCTGATTCTGACAATTCTGACATCTCCTGAGAGCGGCCCTTCGCCGCCCGTCCCGGGTCAGCCGGCGAGCCGCTGGAAGTCCATCGTCCAGTTCGTCTCCCAGGATTGGCCGCTGTCGGTGGAGTAGGCCTGCTCCCAGCGGGCGGTTGTCGCCGAGATGCCCGACCAGAGGTAACGGCAGCGGACCTTCTCGCCCTCGTGGTAGTCGTCGCCCTGGAACTCGCCGTGGCCGTCCGGGCCGAAGCGGCCGGTCACCGGCGGGGTGAGACGGCCGTCGGGGCTGGCGGCCCAGTTGAGGGACCACTCGTCGCGTTCGGGGTCGTAGAGGCGCAGGGTCAGGCCGCGGGTGCCCTTGGTCGGGAAGACGATCTCGTCGAGGTTCGCGCCGCCGTCGAAGATCCGGCCGGTGCAGATCGAGACACCGGGGAAGGTGTCCCATCCGGTGCGGCCGGTCAGCGGCGCGAGCAGCCGGCGGTTGGTCACTTCCCAGGTGCCGATGAGGAAGTCGAAATCGCCGTAGCCGGTGGTTTTCGTGGTCATGCCGGGACGTTAACCGGGCTTCACTGACAAGGACTGTCAGTGAAGCCCGGCGCGATCGGTCACCGGTCCAGCAGTTCCCGCAGCGCCTTGACCACTTCGGCCGGCGCCTCCTCGGCCATGAAATGCCCGCAGGTCACCGTCCGGTGGGCGAGGTCGGGCGCCCAGGGCCGCCACAGCGCGGTGGCGTCGTAGCCGAGGGCCGCGCCCCAGTCCTGCTGCAGCACCGTGACGGGCATGCGCAGGTGGTTGCCCGCTTCGCGGTCGGCGGTGTCGTGCTCGACGTCGATGGTCGCCGACGCCCGGTAGTCCGCGACGATCGAGGGGACGGCGTTCCGTGAGGCTTCGAGGTACGCGGCGCGGACGTCCGCCGGGATCGCCGCCGGGTCGTTGGCCCAGAGGTCGAGGAAGTAGCCGAAGAACGCGTCGGGCGCGGCGCCGATCAGCTGCTCGGGCAGGCCCGGCGGCTGCGCCATCAGGTAGAGGTGGAACGCGACGGCGGCGCTCGTGCCGTGCAGGACGTTCCACATGTCCAGCGTCGGCAGCACGTCGAGGATGGCGAGGTGGCTGACCGCTTCGGGGTGGTCGAGGCCGGCGCGGATCGCGACGAGCGCGCCGCGGTCGTGCCCGGCCAGCGCGAAGCGCTCATGCCCGAAGGCGCGGGCGAGGGCGACGACGTCGGATGCCATGGTGCGCTTGGAGTAGGCCTGCCCGTCGGTGTCGGCGGGCTTGTCGCTGTCGCCGTAGCCGCGGAGGTCGGGGCACAGGACGGTGTGGTCGGCGGCGAGGTCGGCCGCGACGTGCCGCCACATCAGGTGCGTCTGCGGGAAACCGTGCAGCAGCACGACGGGAGTTCCGCTGCCCGCGACGGCGACGTTCAGTGACACGTTTTCGGCGACGGGCACCCGTTGGAGGTCGAAGTTCATGGCCCCAGCCTGCGATCGGCCGATCAGCGTTCGATCAGCGTCGGCTGAGTGATTACAGTGCGAGACCGATGGACGTGTCGTTCGGGGTGCTCGGCCCGCTGGTGGCCGGGAACGGGCGGGGCCCGCTGGCGCTGCCCGGGCCCCGGCACCGCGCGGTCCTGGCCCGGCTGCTGGTCGCGCACGGCCGTGTCGTCCCGGTGGACGCGCTGGTCGACGCGTTGTGGCCGGAGCCGCGGCCCGGCGCGGTGGGCGCGCTCCAGACGTTCGTCGCCGCGTTGCGCCGGGTACTGGAGCCGGATCGCGCGCCGCGCACGCCCGCGCGCCTGCTCGTGACGGAGGCCCCCGGGTACGCGCTGCGCCTGCCCTCGGACGCCGTCGACGCCTGGCGGTTCGAGGCCGCCGTCCGGTCCGGCGAGGGCATCGAGGAGGCCCTGCGCTGGTGGCGAGGCCCGGCGTACGCGGAGTTCGCCGACGAGCCGTGGGCCCGTCCCGAGGCCGCGCGGCTGGAGGAGCTGCGCCTCGTGGCCGTGGAACGGCGCGCGGCGGGCTGGCTCGCCGAAGGCCGTGCCGCCGAGGCCGCCCCGGATCTGGAGTCCCATGTGGACGCTCACCCGTGGCGCGAGGAGGCCTGGCGGCTGCTCGCGCTGGCCCTCTACCGCACCGGCCGTCAGGGCGACGCCCTCGGCGCGCTGCGGCGGGCGCGGGCGGCGCTGGCTTCGGACCTGGGCGTGGACCCGGGGCCGGAGCTGCGGGCGCTGGAGAAGGACATCCTGGACCAGGCCCCGCATCTCACCCTCGTGAGTGTTTATGACGGTTCTAACCGTCATGAACACTCACGAGTCCTGGTCGGCCGCGCGGAGGAGCTGGCCCGCCTCACGGAGGCCGCCGCAGCCGTCGAGGCACGGGGGCGGCTCGGGCTGGTCCTGGTCTCCGGCGACGCGGGGGCCGGCAAGACCGCGCTGGCCGAGGCGTTCACCGACGACCTCGCCGCGCGCGGCTGGACCACGGCCTGGGGCACCAGCCCGGACCGTTCGGGGGTGCCCGCCGCCTGGCCGTGGACGCGGATTTTGGCTTCACTCGGCGGATCCGTGCCCGAGCCGGAGCCCGCGGGCGATCCGGCGGTCGCGCGGTTCCACTGGCACCGCGCCGTCGCCCGGCGGCTCGCGGACGGGCCGGGGCGGCGGCTGCTCGTCCTCGACGACCTGCACTGGGCGGGGGAGGAGACGCTCGCCCTGCTCGCCGCAGTGGTTACTGAATCGGTCGCGCGGCCGGTGCTCGTGGTCGCGACCTACCGGACCACGGACGTCTCCCCGGAGCTGACGGAACTGCTCGGCCGGGTCGCGCGCGCCGAGCCTGTCCGCGTGTACCTCGGCGGGCTGGCCGTCGAGGCGGTGGCGCAGCTGGTCGGCCCGGACGCCGCCGAGGTGGTTCACCGGCGGACCGGCGGGAACCCGTTTTTCGTCCGTGAGCTGGGCCGGGTCCTCGACGCCGAGGGCGGCCTGCCCGAGGGCGTGCGCGACGTCGTGCGCTACCGCGTCGCGCGGCTGCCCGAAGACGTCCGGACGGTCCTGCGCCGCGCCGCCGTGATCGGCACCGACGTGGACCTCGACCTGCTCGGCGACGACGACCGCACGCTCGACGCCGTGGAAACCGCCACAGAGCGCGGATTCCTGGCCGAACGCGGGCCACGCGCGTTCCGGTTCGCGCACGCGCTGGTCCGCGACGCCGTCTACGAAGATCTCTCCCGGTCCCGTCGCGCGCGCCTGCACGCCGACGTCGCGGAGGCCGTCGAGCGGCTGCGGCCGGACGACGTCGAAGCGCTGGCCCACCACTTCCTTCTGGCCGGTTCGCGTCGTGGCGTTCCCTACGCGCGCGCCGCCGCCGAGCGGGCCGAGCGCCGTTTCGCGCCGCACGAGGCCGCGCGCCTGTGGCGGGCCGCGCTCGACCTCGACGGTGACGACATCGGGCTCCACATGGGACTCGCCCGGTCGCTCGCCTTCGCCGGCGCCCTCGGCGAGGCCCGCCGCCACCGCGCCGAAGCACTGACGCTGGCGGGCGACGACCGCGAGCTGACCGTCCGGGTGCTCACGGCGTTCGACGTCCCCGGTATCTGGACCGAGAACGACGACCCGGAGCTGGCCCGCCGGGTCGCGGACGCCGTCGAGCGGGTCCTGCCGGGCACGGACCGGCCGACGCGGTGCCGCCTGCTGGCCACCCTCGCGCTGGAACTGCGCAACACCGGCGGCGGCCGCGCTCGTGCCGCCGCCCGCGAAGCCGAGGCGCTCGCGCGTGAACTGGCTGATCCGGCGCTGCTGGCGTTCGCCCTCAACGCACGGTGGATGCAGGCGTTCGACCGGGCCGGGCTGGCCCCGGAGCGGGCCGGACTCGGCGCCGAGCTGGTGGAGCTGGCCGCGCGGCACGGGCTGGTCACGTTCGAGGTGCTGGGGCACCTGATCCTGGTGCAGGCCCAGTCAGCCCTCGCCGATTTCACCGCCGCCGACACCCACGCCGCCGCGGCCGACCGGCTCGGCGAGGCTTACGACATTCCGCTCGTCGGCGTGTTCACGCAGTGGTACCGCGCATTGCGCACGGCGGTCACGGGCCCGTCCGCCGAAGCCGAAGCCGCGTACCGCTCCGCCGCGGCGCGCCTTTCCGGCACCGGAATGTCCGGTGTGGACAACGGAATCCTCCCGCTGGCCCTGCTCTGCCTCCGCCGTCTCCATGGTGAAGAGTCCGAAGTGGACGATGACTTCGGTGGCTATGCCCCGTGGTGCCGCCCGTCCGGCGAGATCCCGGACTCACCCCGTGACCTGCTCTTCGAGGCCCGCACCTGCTTGCACGCCGTCGCCGCCATCGCGGCGGGGGACCGGGCCGTCATGAAGCGGCTCTACGACGCCCTGTTGCCCGCGGCCCGCGAACTCGCGGGCGCGGGCAGCGGCCTGGTCACCCTCGGCCCGGTCGCCGGTTACCTGGCCGCGCTGGCCGAAACCCTCGGCCGGGACGCCGCCGTCCACCGTCGCGAGGCTGCGGAGGTCGAGGCCCGCGCCCGGTCGTGAGGTTCAGCCCGGCGCGACAACCCGTTGGACGCACTCGCGGAGCAGGGCCCGGCGTGACTCGTGCCGCTCCGGCGGCTCCTGGTCGGTGGCGGCGTAGACGTTGCTGACCGGCGACCACGCCATGGACATCGCGATCACCATGGCCATCAGGTCGAACGGGTCACCGGCCCGGACGGTCCCCGCGGCCTGCGCGTCGGTGATGGCGCGCAGTTTGGCCTCCTCGACGCGGTCGGCGTTTTCGACGAGGTGCCCGGAGGGGCGTCGTTCCAGGCGTACCCAGGTGGCCAGCCGGATCAGGTCGGGACGGCGGAGATACTCGTCGTACAGGCGGACGGCCCAGTCCGCGAGGTCGGCGGCGTCGATCGGGACGACGTTCATGATCCGTTCCAGCGAGCTGTGGAAGATCGCGTCGAACAGCGCTTCCTTGCTGCCGAAGTAGCCGTACAGCTGGGCCTTGTTGGTCCGGGCGGCAGCCACGATCCGCTCGACGCGCGCCCCGGCCAGTCCGTGCTCGGCGAACTCCTGCGTCGCCACGTCCACGATGCGCTGCCGGGTCGCGATGCCACGCGAGGTCAAGGGCGGGTCGGCCATGCCCGTCACGATAACAACTGACCAGTCTGTTTGCCGAATTCCCGGTGCTCGGCTACGGTTGAATAGACCGAACAGTCTGTTTGCTTGAGGAGTGGGTCATGAGGACAACCGTGGGCTGGCAGGCCGGCGCCGGGGACGTGCTGCGGCGAGTGCCGCTCCAGCGCCGGGAGCTGCGGGCGGACGACATCGCCGTGCGCGTGGACTACTGCGGGGTCTGCCACACCGACCTCCACGCGCTGCACGGCCGCACCGACCGGCCGCTGGTGCCCGGCCACGAGTTCACCGGCGTGGTGACCGAGGCGGGACCCGGCGTCACGCGATTCGCCGAGGGTGACGCCGTGGCCGTCGGCAACATCGTGGACTCGTGCGGGGTGTGCCGGATGTGCTTGCTGGGTCAGGAGAACTTCTGTTACGAGTTCCCGACCCTGACCTACGACGGCACCGACCGGCATGACGGGTCCACCACTCTGGGCGGCTACTCCCGCGAGTACGTCGTCCGCGAGGGGTTCGCCTACCCGCTGCCCGCTGGGCTCGATCCCGCGGGCGCGGCTCCGTTGCTGTGCGCGGGAGTCAGTGTCTGGGAACCGTTGCGGGCGCTGGGCGTCGGCCCCGGCACCCGGGTCGCGGTGGCCGGGCTCGGCGGGCTCGGGCACCTCGCGGTCAAGTTCGCCGTCGCGCTCGGGGCCGAGACCACGGTGATCAGCCGGACGCAGGACAAGGCCGAAGACGCCCGCCGGCTCGGCGCCCACAAACTGCTCGTGTCCACCGACGAGGCACAGCTGACGGCCGCCCGGGACCGGTTCGACGTGCTCATCGACACCATCGCCGTCGAGCACGACCTCGGCCCGTACCTGCTGCTGGTCGCGATGGACGGCACCCTCAGCCAGGTCGGGTACCTCGGCCCGGTCACGGTGGAGACGATGTCCCTGCTGGCCGGGCGCAAGAAGCTCAGCTCCGCGGGCAGTGGCGGCCGACCCGGGACCGCCGCGATGCTGGAGTTCTGCGCCGAGCACGGCATCACCGCCGACATCGAGCTGGTCCCGTCCGCGAAGGTCAACGAAGCCCTGGAACGCTTGGCCCGCAACGACGTCCGCTACCGCTTCGTGCTCGACCTGTCCGACCTCGCCGAGGCCGCATCGCGGTGATAAACGCGTTGGCCGGGCCGTCGCCGCACAGTTACCGTGCCCGTATGCGCACCAATCTGCGGCGTGCGCTCACGACAGCTATGAAGAACCGTGACCGCGCCGCCATCACCGCACTCCGTTCGGCTCTGGCTGCCATCGACAACGCCGAGTCGGTCCCCGCTGAGCACCTGCCGTCGAGCGCGGCCTCGAACGAACACGTCGCGGGCGCGGCGGTCGGCCTGGGCGCGGCGGAAGTGGAACGTCGTCACCTGACCGAAGCCGATGTCCGTTCGATCGTGGAAAAAGAGGCCGTCGACCGGGTTTCCGCCGCCGACGAGTACGAGCGGCTGGGCCGCGCCGACCTGGCCGCGAACCTCCGGGCCGAGGCCGAGGTGCTCGACCGGCAGCTGCACCCGGAATCCTGAGACCGGCCCACCGCGGTCAGTCCGTCGCCCAGACCGCTTTCAGGGCCTCGTCGGTCAGTTCGCCGCGCGGGCCGACGGCGTCGGCCACACCCAGGCAGGTGTGGTCGCGGAAGACGCCGAGTTCGTACTGCACGGAGTCGGCGTCAGCGGAGCGGACCGTGAGCCCGACCTCGTAGTCGCCCGGGTAGGTCACCTCGCCGAGGTACTGGATCCGGTACGACCGAGGGGGCAGGTCCGGCACCGGGCCCGCGGCACCCGGCCCGAGCGGGTGCGTGGTGAACGCGGCGACGGCCTCGTCGTACCAAGTGGCCAGTGCGATGAAGTTGACGTGCTGGTTGGAGTCGACGTCACCGATCCGGGAACGCAGCGGGGCCCAATACGCGTAGTGGGCGGGTTCCCGGCGCTCCGGGCCCGGGCGGCCGGCGGCCGGCGTTGCCGTCTCCGGCAGCTGCAGCTGCAGCTGCAGCTCGGCCAGGTCGGCGAGCAGCTCGTCGGGAAGCTGGAGCGGCCCCGAGCGGTCGGCCAGCACGACCGTGGCGTCGCCCGTTCCCACGCGCTGGTCCCCGGCCAGGATCACCTGCTCGTAGGTGAACGACGTGCGCCCGGCCCGGCGGATGCCGGTCCGCACCTGGACGCGGGCACCGGTCGGCCCGGCCGGAGCGAGCCGTTCGACCGCTTGGCCGACCAGCAGGATCTGGAACGGGCCGAACCCGCCCGCGCCCACCAGGCGTTCGAAGCGGGGCAGCCGCAGCCGGATCCGGGCGTCCTCCAGCCAGCGGGCCATACCGACCGTGCCGGCCGAGCCGTCCCGGCCGAGATCGGCCTGCCGGACCCGGAGGTCGAGCTGGGCGCCGAAGTCATCGTCCTTGAGGGAAGTCATCGAAGATCACCGTAGGACGGGATCGGCTCCGGGCCCAGCGTGTGCCGGGTGCGCGGCCCGAAAGTCCCTGGCCGGTCGGTTCAGGAACGGGCGGCTTCGACGGCCGGCTCGCTGTCCGCGTCGTCCGGCGACAGCTGCCGGGTGATCCGCGCGAGGAGCTCCGTCAACGGCTCGCCGACGGTCCGGCCGAACTCGGTCAGCCCGTAGGTGACCTGCGGCGGTGTCGTCGATTCGACGTTCCGCCAGACCAGGCTGTCCTTGACCAGCCCGCGCAGGGTCTGGGCGAGCATCTTCTCGCTGATGCCCTGGATGCTCTCGCGCAGCTCGTAGAACCGGAGGTCGTTGTGCTGCAGGGCGATGAGCACCCAGACGCCCCACCGGCTCGTCACGTGATCGATCACATCGCGGGCGGCGCACTCGGTGTGAAACACCTCATACCGCTGATCTGCCGGAGCTGACACGCTGCGCACCTTCCCTCGGGTTCTGGGCTTACCCAAGGGTACGTTCTTACCAAAAGTTAGCTTCGGCTCCTACCGTTCTGCCCACAGTGGATCACGGGAAAGAGGAGCAGATCATGATTGTGGTGACCGGGGCTACCGGAAACGTGGGCAGGCCGTTGGCGCAGGCGCTGGCGGACGCGGGCGAACAGGTGACGACGGTGTCGCGGCACCCCGCGACGGCACCGGAGGGTGGCCGTCACGTGGTGGCCGACCTGACCGGGCCGGCCGGCCTCGGCGATGCCTTGGCCGGGGCGAAGGCGATGTTCCTGCTGCTGTCCGGTGACATGCACGCCGCCGGGGCCGACCCGGCCGGGACCATCCGTGAGGCCGCGGCTCACGGCGTGCGCCGAATCGTTTTGCTCTCCTCGCAGGGAGTCGCGACCAGGCCGCACGGCACGACGCGCATCGCGGTGCGCGCGGTGGAGGACGCACTACGCGAGTCCGGCCTGGACTGGGCGATCCTGCGGCCCGGCGGTTTCGCTTCCAATGCCTTGGGCTGGGCCGAATCCGTGCGTCAGCAGGGGGTCGTCGCAGCACCCTTCGGTGACACCGGGGTGCCGGTCGTCGATCCGTCGGACATCGCCGAGATGGCCGCGGCCTGCCTGCTGGACGATCAGCACAACGGCGGCGTGTACGAGCTGACCGGGCCGGAAGTGATCACGCCGCGTCAGCAGGCCGAGGTCATCTCCGCCGCGCTGGGCTCGCCGGTGCGGTTCCAGGACCTGACCCGGGCCGAGGCCAAGGCCTTCATGGTCCAGCAGGTGCCGCCGGAACTCGCCGACGACACCCTGGACATCATCAGCTCGCCGATCCCGGCCGAGCTGCGCATCAGCCCGGACATCGAGCGGGTCCTCGGCCGCGCCCCGCGTTCCTTCGCCGACTGGACCGCCCGCAACATCGCGGCCTTCCGCTGAGCCCGGCCGGTCAGGCGGGCCGGCCCGCTCCGGCGTAGTCGTCGCCCGGGGAGTGGAAGGTGTGGATCTGGATGGCCTGGCCCTCGGTGGGCGCGTTGATCATCAGGCCGTTGCCCAGGTACAGCCCCACATGGTGGATGCGGGTGGCCGGGTTGCCGTAGAACACCAGGTCGCCCAGCTGCGGCTCCTGCGCGGCGGGGACCCGGGTGATGGCACGGAACTGGCTGTCCGCCGTACGCGGCAGCCCGACGCCCGCGCTGTCGTACGACGCCTTGGTCAGGCCGGAGCAGTCGAAGCCGGCCGCGCCCGCGTCGGGGCCGTTGCCGCCCCAGACGTAGGGGAGGCCGAGCTGGCCGAGGGCGAACCGGGTGGCGTGGACGGCCGGGCTGTCCGCCTTCGCCGGGTCGAGCGAGAGCGTGGCGTACAGCTGCGCGTTGCCGAGCACTTGCTGGCGGAACAGCTCCGCGTCCTTGCCGCCCTTGAACCCCGCCACCGACTTCCACCAGCCGGTGCCGCCGCTGAGGTCGGTGCCGCCCGCGCACAGGGCCCGGCCCGCGGCGACCGACGCCGAGTCCGGGTCGGTGATCGCGGGCTTGCTGACGCCGGTGATCTTCTCGCCGTACTTCGACCACTGCGCCGAGGACAGGCCCAGCGGGTTGGCGCCCTGACGCCCGTGGTCCGAGCCGGCCTCGCCGACGCCCGCGAGCGTCACCCAGGAAAGGTGGCAGCCGGGGTCCTCCGAGCGCAGGGTCAGCTCGCCGTTCGCGTAGCCGATCAGCGCCGCCGCGGGGATGCCGAGCGGGCCGCTGAGGTTGTCGGCCCACTGCTGCAGCGGGGACTTGCCGCCACCGCCGGACGCGCCCTGCCCAGGTGCCTGAGCCTGCACGGGCGCGCTGACCTCGAGCACCGACGGGCCGGACGCCGCGTCCGTCCGCGCGGTGTCGGCCGCCGCCGCGACGGGAGTCGGCGGGGCCGGTTCGTTGCCGTCCGCGACGAGCCAGCCCGCCGTCACCAGCCCGGCGACGAGCGGCAGCGCGACGAGGCCGCGGTGCAGCGCGCCACGGGCCCAGGAGTGCTTCGGGTCCTTGCCGGTGGCGGGTTCGGCGTCAGGTTCGGGCGGCGGCGTCACGGCATCCAATCTAGAAGAGCCCACTGCTGTGTAACGAGCGAGCGGCTTGCACGTTAGGGGGACTCTCATATTGTGGGCACATGCCTGGAATGGACGCAGTACTGCTGCGTGAGGGACTGGCCGGTCGCTACGCCAGGGTCGACGTCGTGGAGATCACCGGCTCCACTAACGCGGACCTGCGGGAAGCCGTTGTCGCGGGGGCCGCTGACCGCACCGTGCTGATCGCCGAGCAGCAGACCGCCGGGGTCGGCCGCCGGGCCCGTTCGTGGAGTTCGCCGAAGGGCGCCGGGCTGTACCTGAGCGTGGCGCTGCGTCCCTCCGGCGTGGCGTTCTCCGCGCTCGGCTCACTGTCCGTGGTGGCCGGGCTCGCGGTGCGTTCCGTCGCGTCGGAGCTGGGGGTGGACGCCGTGCTCAAGTGGCCGAACGACGTCCTCGCCGGACCGGACCGGGCCAAGTGCGCGGGCATCCTCGCGGAGGCGGTCGCGGGCCCGGAGCCGTCCGTGGTGCTCGGCATCGGGCTGAACGTGCTGCCGCTCGGCGAAAACGTGCCGGCCGGGCCGGGCGGCCTGCCCGCGACGTCGCTGGCCGAGCAGGGGGCCGTGGACCCGGACCGCACCGGCGTCGCGCTCGCCCTGCTCACCCGGTTCGACGACCTGGAACGCCGCTGGCGCCTCGCGGGCGGCGACCTCACCGAGGCCGGTCTGCTCGCCGACTACCGCGCGCACTGCGCCACGCTCGGCCAGGACGTCCGGGTGGAACTGCCCGACGGCGCGTCGCTCACCGGCCGCGCCGCCGACATCGACCCGGCCGGCCAGCTGCAGGTGGACGTCGAGGACGGGCGCCGGCTCACCGTCTTCGCCGGCGACGTCGTGCACGTGCGCCCGGCTTGAGCCGAATCACGGTGTCCTGGCGTCCATGACGCCTTCGCGCCGGTACGGTTGGTTCACCAGCGTCAGCACACACCAGGGGAGCGTCCGCCGTGGCCTATCCGGACGATTTGCTCAGCCAGCACGAGGAAGTCGTGGTGCACAGCCACCCGCACTTCAAGATGCTGATCTTCCCGTTCGTGGCGTTCGTGATCACGGTCGCCGCGGCCGTGTGGCTCCTCATGCTGGCGCCGGACGCGCCGGCGCCGTGGAACAACGTGGCCAGGATCGCCATCGCGGTGGTCGGGGTGGTGCTGGTCGTGTGGCTGTTCCTGGCGCCGGTGGTGCGCTGGCGGACCACGCACTTCATCGTCACCACCGACCGGCTGATCGCGCGCGAGGGCGTGCTGAAGCGCACCGGCATCGACATCCCGATGTCGCGGATCAACAGCGTGCAGTTCGAGCACGGCCTGCTGGACCGGGTGTTCGGCTGCGGCACGCTGATCATCGAGTCGGCTTCGCACGAGCCGCTGCGCTTCGACGACATCCCGCGCGTCGAGCGCGTGCACACGGTGATCTACCGCGAAGTCAACGACAACCCGTACGACGACTACACCGGCGCGCCGGGCCCGCAGCAGACCGAGCCGCTGCCGCCGCAACCGCCGCAGGGGCGCCAGCCGCGCGGACGGAGGCGCTGACGTGGGCGCGTTGGAGGTGGGCCTGCCGGAGCGGGTGCCGGCCGCCGGCCTGCCGTCACGCGTGGAGATCTGGGAGGTCGGCCCCCGCGACGGACTGCAGAACGAGGACACCGTCGTCCCGGTCGAGGTGAAGCTGGAGTTCCTGGACCGGCTGGCCGGCGCGGGCCTGACCACGCTGGAGGCGACCAGCTTCGTGCACCCGAAGTGGGTGCCGCAGCTCGCGGACGCGGAGCAGCTTCTCGCGGGCCTGGACCGGCACGAGGGCGTCCGGTATCCCGTGCTGGTGCCGAACGAACGGGGCCTGAATCGCGCGCTGGACGCGGGCGTCAACCACATCGCCGTGTTCGCCAGCGCCACCGAGACCTTCGCCAAGCGGAATCTGAACACGACGCTGGACGAGCAGTTCGCCATGTTCGAGCCGGTCGTGACCCGGGCCCGCGCCGAAGGCCTGGAGGTGCGCGGCTACCTGTCGATGTGCTTCGGCGACCCGTGGGAGGGCGTGGTGCCCGCGGCGCAGGTCGTCCGCGTGGGCAAGTGGCTGCTGGACACCGGCTGCTCGCAGCTTTCGCTGGGCGACACCATCGGCGTCGCGACGACGGGCCAGGTCACGAACCTGATCGGCTCGTTTGTCGCGGCGGGCGTCGGGACGGAGTCGCTGGCTGTGCACTTCCACGACACGTACGGCCAGGCGCTGGCGAACACCGAGGCCGCTCTGCGCTCTGGTGTGTCCACTGTGGACTCTTCGGCGGGCGGCCTCGGCGGCTGCCCCTACGCGGAGTCCGCCACGGGCAACCTCGCGACCGAGGACCTGGTCTGGCTGCTGGAGGGGCTGGGCATCGAGCACGGCGTCGACTTGGCCAAGCTGGTGGAGACGAGCGTCTGGATGGCGGGCCGGCTGGGGCGGCCCTCGCCGTCCCGTGTGGTGAACGCCTTGGCGGGGTAGCTCGGCTTTTGGTCGGGCGGCTTTGGCTCGGCGCCGATGTCGATGTCTGCGCCGTCGAGAGTCCCCCCGGCGAGCCCGACGGTCAACGCGCCGCCGGAGCGCCCGCGGCCGATAAGGTGGAATTGCCACCGCGCGTGCGGAATTCGCCCTATCGGGGAATTGCGCGCGGGCGACGGCAACCGGGTGGCCGGGGAAACGTCCTTCCCTGTGCCGGCGGAACCGACGGAGGGTGCCCGTGACCGAGCAGGCCGAACCGGCCGACACCGACGTCTCCACCGGACCGATCCGTCTCCCGGCCCAGTACAGCGGCCTCCTGGACAACGGCGGCTTCGACGACGTCCCGACCCCGCCGTCCGGCACCCGGCTCCCGCCCGTCCCGCACCGTGGCGGCGCACCCGGGCAGTCGTGGTCGCAGGGGGTGCCGGCGCCGTACCAGCCGGGGCAGTCGGCTCCGCGGCAAGCGCAACAGCATCAGGCGTACCGGCACCAGCAGCCGTCGCAGCAGTACCAGCAGCAGCGCCAATCGCCGGTGTCGCACCGGCCGGTCGCCGGGCCGCGCTACCCGTCGCAGCAGCAACCGCTGCAGTCGCCGCAACAGCAACCGCCGCACCAGCAGCACCCGCAACAACCGCAGCACCCGCAACGGCCGCCGATGGGATCCCCTCGGACCGAGCGGGAAAGCGTCCTCGCGCTCTTCCTGGTCCACATGTTCCCCCTCGGCCACCTGCCCGTCGCCGCCGCGCGGCCGGCTGAGCAACTGCCTATTCCCAACACAACCGGCAAAACGGACAGTGTGGGCCGCGCCCCGTTCGACCACCCGGACTCCGCGCTGCTCGACGACAGCGACGCCCTCTACTACGTCACCCGCGGTCTCCGGCGTACGCCCACGCCACCCGCCGCCGTCGGGCCGCCCGCCGAGTTGCTCGACGGGTACGAGCCCCAGTCCAGTCCAAAGCAGACCGGCCCGGAGCAGTCCAACCCGGATCAGACCAGACCAAAGCAGGCCAGCCCGATCTGGCCGCCCGCCACCCAGTTCCCCGAAGGTGGTCTGGACCAGCCCGAACCCGTTGTCCTGCCGAAGGACACGCTGCTCGACCGCTTCGGCGGTGAGCACGGCCGCGTCTTCGCCGCCGACGGCACGCCGTTCGCGCGGCGCTCGCTGCCACCGTCCGCCGTGGACGGCGGCTATCGGCGCTACCGCGTGGTGAAGCCCGTGCCGATGTGGCGCTCGACGTCGGCGGAGTGGTTCGGCCAGCCCGGCGGCGGGATCCGGTACCGTGCGGTGCTGGCCGCCGACGAGCTGGTCACGCTGGGGTTCCTGGCCGAAGTCACGGGGGAGAAGCGATGAACACCCAGTCGATCCACCGCTGGCTCGACGTGCTGGGCGTGCCCGCGGAAGTGGTCTCGGTGGGCGCCGAGGCCGACAACGCGTGGTGCCTGATGCCCGTCGAGGACAACGGCTGGGAAGTCTTCTGGCGTGAGCAGGGCAGCCGGTACGACTGGGCCCGCTTCAGCACCGAGCAGGTCGCCTGCCACTACCTCTTCGGCCGCCTGGCGTGGTCGCAGGTGGCGCGCGGCGCGGTCGGGGTCCTGCCCGGCGCCAACTGACCCCTCGTGAGTGCTCGGACCCGGGACCGGTCCCGGTGGAAGCGTGCTTCCCTGACCGGGTCATGTCGCCGGGCATGGGCGGGGAGCAGGGTGGATGGCTGCGGGCAAGACTCCGAAAAGGCAGGGCTCCCGTCCGGGCAAGCCCGTCGAGCCGCTGCTGGACGCGCTCACCAGATCAGGCATCGGCGGGTTCCCGATCGAGATCTGGCTCGCCATGGCCAACGCGATGGCACCGGCCGGTGTGCGATACCAAGACGCTGACGCCAAAGCATTGTGCCGCGCGCGTCCGGATCAGGTGTCCGCGCACCAGACCGCTGACGGCATGCGCTACCAGCTGGCAGTCGGCGCCGACGGTGCCGTGGGCCGTCTCCTCATGTCCGATCCGTCGATCGCCGCGGCGATGGAGGACACCTTCGGGCCCTTCACGGTCGAGGACAAAATTGCCGCCGCGCTGATCGAGCTGCTCGACACACCAGCGAGCGATCCGGGGGTTCGACGCTATCTGGAGCGGCATCTGCCCGCCCAATGCGCGGACGGCACCGGCAGCGGCATCGGCGCGCTGCGTGCCAGGGCCGGCGAGCGGGGCATCGACCTGTTGCTGGCCAAAGCACTCGATCGACGCGCCAGCCGGGTGTCATCGGCCGAGAAGGTGGCGATGCGCCGGGAAGCCGTCACATTGTTCGCCGCCGCGGGAGCGGTTGCCGAATCGGCCGAACTCCGCGGCGTGTTGTCTGCCGATCTGGCCGCGGCGGGTGACCTCGCCGCGGCGATCGAGGAGCTGGAGCTGGCCGCGGCGGACTATCGCCAAGAGGCAGCTCGCAACTCGTTCCAGCTGAAATTCGTCGCGCTGACGGAGCTCAACCTGGGCCGGCTCTACAGCCGGGCCGGTCGACGTGGCGATGCTCGTACCGCAACCAAGACCGCGGTCGCGCTGTTCGCATCGATCGCCGCGGAGGACCACCGCTTCGCCGATGAGGTGCAAGTCGCCAGACGGCAGCTCAAGCAGCTGCGCTGGCGGGGGACTGTCCGCTGACCAATCGGGAGCTGACGTAGAACATCAGCGCCCGAAACCCGGCCCTGACCCCTCAGCGCTCCAGCACGGCCAGCGCGTCGTCGTGCAGCAGGCCGTTGCTGGACAGCGCCGAGCCGCCCTCGTACGTCGCCGCGCCGGACAGGTCGCTGAAGCGTCCGCCCGCCTCCGTGACGATCACCTGCGCGGCCGCGACGTCCCAGGGGTTCACGACGCACTCCGCGGCCAGGTCCAGCGCGCCCTCCGCGACCAGGCAGTGCTGCCAGAAGTCGCCGAACGCGCGGCTCTCCCAGCAGGCTTCGGTGAGCTCCAGGTACTTCTCGCGGGAGTGGTACTCCGTCCAGGTGTTGAGGTCCGTCGTGGACAGATACGCGTCCGCCAGCGACGCCACCGAGGACACCGCGAGCTGCCGCCTCCCGGCCGCGTCGCGCAGGAACGCGCCGTCGCCGCGGGACGCCCACCAGCGCCGTTCCAGCAGCGGCGCGGAGATCATCCCGACCACCGGCGTGCCGTCCTCGACCAGCGCGATCAGCGTGGCCCAGACCGGCACGCCGCGCAGGAAGTTCTTGGTTCCGTCGATCGGGTCGACCACCCATGCGCGGCCCTTCGAGCCCGCCGTGCCGCCGCGTTCCTCGCCCGCCACGGCGTCGCCGGGACGCTCGGTGGCGAGGATCGCGCGGATCGCGTCCTCGACGGCGGTGTCGGCGTCCGTCACCGGCGTCCGGTCGGGTTTGCGGGAGACCGACAGGTCGAGCGCGCGGAAGCGCGACGTGGTGATCGAGTCGGCGGCATCAGCCAGCCGGGTGGCAAGCGTCAGATCATCCTCATAACCAGGCACGATCACGATGGTTTCACGCCGGTTCACCGTAAGGTTGGCGAGGTGAGCATGGTCCTACTTGCCGAAGACGATCCGGCTATCGCCGAGCCCCTGTCCCGCGCCCTGCAACGGGAGGGGTACGAGATCGAGGTCGTCACCGACGGTCCGTCGGTACTGGACGCGACGGCCGCCCACCGGGTCGACCTGCTTGTGCTCGACCTCGGCCTGCCCGGCATGGACGGGCTGGAGGTCTGCCGCCGGCTGCGCGCGAGCGGCACCGAGCTGCCCGTGCTGATGCTCACGGCGCGCACCGACGAGGTCGACTTCGTGGTCGGCCTCGACGCGGGCGCCGACGACTACGTGGCCAAGCCGTTCCGGCTCGCCGAGCTGCTCGCCCGCATCCGCGCGCTGCTGCGCCGCCGGGTGCCGGAGGTGCTGGAGGCCGGCGGGGTCCGGATGGACCTCGGCGCCCGGCTGGTCACCGTCGACCTGCACGAGGTGCAGCTGGCGAACAAGGAGTTCGAGCTGCTGCGGGTGCTGATGACCAGGGCCGGCCAGGTCGTCAGCCGCGACGAGATCCTCGCCGAGGTGTGGAACGACCTGGAGTCGAAGACCTCCAAGACGCTCGACATGCACATGTCGTGGCTGCGCCGGAAGCTCGCGATCGCGGCCGACGAGGCGGCGGGCCGTCCCGCGAAGTCCACGCACTCCGACGGCGAGCGGCGGATCGCGACCGTGCGCGGCGTTGGCTTCCGCTTCAACGTCGAATAGCGTCCGGTCCCATGAGCATGCGCCGCCGGATCCTGCTGGCGATCCTGCTCGCCGTCCTGGTCACGGCGGCGGTGCTGGGCATTCCGCTGGGCGTCACGGCCTGGCGGCTGGTGGAGAACCTGAACCGCGAGAGCCTGGCCGAGCGCGCGCGGAACATCGCGGCGACGGTGGACACGCAGGTCGCGAACGGCCAGGACATCGACATCGAGCAGTTCCGCGTCGGCGTCCCGCAGGGCGGCCTGCTCACGGTGCGCGGCGACGGCCTGATCGAGAAGCACCTCGGCGTCAACCCGGGCCCGGACCCGGTGGTCGAGTCCGTGCCGACGGCCCGCCACGGCTCCGTCATCCTGGCCATCCCGGGTGGTCCGGTGCGGACGAAGCAGACGCAGGTGACGCTGCTGGTGGTGCTGCTGGTCGTGCTGTCGGTCGGCACCGGCACGGTGGTGGCCACGGTGACGGCGCGAAGGCTCGCGAAGCCGCTTCGGCACGTCGCGGACCGCGCGTCCCGTCTCGGTGGCGGCGACTTCCGGCCTGACCCTGGCCGTTACCGCGTTGCCGAGCTGGACATGGTCGCGGAGGCACTGGACACGTCGGGCTCGGCGCTGGCGCAGCTCGTCCAACGGGAGCGCCAGCTCGTCGGCGACGTCTCGCACCAGCTGCGCAGCCGGCTCACGGCGCTGCAGCTGCGCCTGGAACCGCTGACCATGCACGGGGACCCCGACGTCGTCGAGGAGTCGCGCGCGGCGCAGGAGCAGGCCGACCGGCTGGCCGGGGCGCTCGACGAGCTGCTCGCCGCCGCCCGCGCGGCCCGCGAGGTGGACGCCGAGCCCGTGGACCTGCCCGCGACGTTGCCCAAGGTCGCGGAGGAGTGGCGGCAGCTGCTGCGCGTCGAGGGCCGGAACCTGCGGCTGAAGATCGCCGACGGCCTGATGGCGCGCGCCACGCCTGGGCGGCTGCGCGAGGTTATCGGGGTGCTGCTGGACAACGCGCTGCGCCACGGCGCCGGCACCGTCACGCTCGCCGCCCGGCGCGGTGACGCCGACGGCACGGTGGTGATCGAGGTCGGGGACACCGGCTCCGGCGTCCCGGACGGGCTCGCCCCGCACATCTTCGAACGCGGCTTCTCCGGCGGTGGCTCCACCGGCGTCGGCCTGGCGCTGGCCCGCGCGCTGGTGGAAGCCGACGGCGGCCGGCTGGAGCTGTCCAACAAACGCCCGGCGATCTTCAGCCTGTTCCTCAAGGTGCCGCGCCCTGACGACGTCGGCCAGGTGCGCTGGCCCGCGGAGCCCGTGCCCCGCTGAGGATGCCCTGAAGGTGGCCTTCAGGGCATGTAGGTGGTGTAACGGCGGATCAGGCGCGCTGCTCGCGGGCCCAATCGGCGAACGTCAGCGGTGGGCGGCCGAGTAGCCGGGCCACCGTGTCGAACACGACGTCCTCGTTGCCCGCCGACTGGCGCTTCAGTTCGAAGGAGCCGTCGACGGCCGCGGCGGGCCAGCCCTGGGCGAGCATGCGGGCGCGCGCCGCGTCGTGCGGTTCCTCGATGTAGCGGACCGGACGCCCGAGCGCTTCGCCGAGGATGGCGACCTGCTGCTCGGCCGTGAGGGCCTCGCCGCCGGTCAGCTCGTACGTCGCGCCTTCGTGGCCGGACGTGGTGAGCACAAGCGTCGCGACGGCCGCGATGTCGCGGACGTGCACGAGCGCGGACGCCGGGTCGCCTTCGGGCCCGTACACCGCGCCGACGGCCCGGATCGACTGCAGCCAGCCGCGCCGGTTGTCCATGAACGCGCCGGGACGCAGGATCGTCCACGCCGGACCGGCTTCGCGGATCGCCCGCTCGGCGCGCGCGTGGCCGGTGCTGATCGGGTCCGTCTGTCCGAAGTAGACGCCCGTGGTGGACAGCTTCACCAGGTGCGCCGCGCCGGCTTTCGCCGCAGCGGTGGCCAAAGCGGCTTCCTGTGCCGCGCCGTCGGAGCCGTGGCCGGAGGTGAGCACGAAAACGCGCTCGACGCCGTCGAGCAGGCGGGGCAGCGACGCGGTGTCGTCGAGGTCGCCGCGCACCACCTGGGCCCGCGGGTCGATCCGGGCCCGGGACGGGTCGCGGGTCAGCGCGCGGACTTCGGCGCCGGCGTCGAGCAGAGCGGGAACGAGGGAGCGGCCGATCTTGCCGGTCGCGCCGAGAACGAGAATCACTGAAAACTCCTTGTGCAGGAACGAGAACGCACACACGAGGGCGTGCGGGGGCCACGAGGGTGAAAAGGTTCCAACCGTCGCCCGGCTACGGGGCGCGGTCCTCTTCGCTCTCGGGAACCACCTCGAATCGTCCCGCCGGCCCCGGTCGAACCCGGGCGGCGTCGCTGTCACAGGAGTAGCTGCGGGGCCGACCCTAAACAGGGCCGGGCAACGCGGGCAAGCGCTTTTCGGGCACTACCGGGGCAGGTGGGTGACCTGTTCGCGCCGGCGCTCGCCGAGGTCGTCCGGGAAGACCCACTTCTTGAAGCCCCAGAACCGGAACACCATCGCGAGCAGCATGCCGATGATCGAGCCGCTGGCGAAGTCCGCGACCTCCTGCACCAGCCTGGTCACGTGCGGCACCTCCAGGTGCAGCGCGTAGCGCGACAGGTACAGCGGAATCAGGTTGACCACCACGGCGATGCCGCTGATCACGAAGAACAGCGTCGCCTCGTGCGTGCGCTCGCGCCCGCCGCGGGTGCGGAACGACCATTCGCGGTTCAGCACGTACGAGACGATCGTGGCCACGATGATCGCGATGGCCTTCGCGGTGGTCGGCTTCGACTCCAGCACGCTGAGCTTGAGCAGGTACCAGACGCCGTTGTCGACGATGAACGTCGTGGCGCCGACCAGCGCGAACTTCAGCATCTCCCGGTGCTTGATCAGCACCGCGCGCAGTGGCTCCGGCGTGCGGGACAGCACGGTTTCGACAACGGTCACACCAGGCAGTCTAGAGAATCCGAGGTCACCGGCGGCCTCAGGCGGCCTTCCTGCCGGTAATGTCCGGATCCCCCGACTGGTCGCCGGAAACCGTCTTCAGCCGCGCGCCCTCGGTCGGGAAGACCCACTTCTTGAACGCCCACCAGCGGAACAGCGTGCCCAGCAGCGTCCCCAGGATCATGCCGCTGACGAAGTCCGCGACCTCCTGGCCCAGCAGGGTCAGGTGCGGCTCCTGCAGGTCCAGCATGTAGCGCGAGACCCACTGCGGCAGCGCGTTCAGGCCCAGCGCGACGCCGCTGATGAGGAAGAACAGCGCGGCCTCGTGCGCGCGCTCGCGCCCGCCGCGCGTGCGGAAGGACCATTCGCGGTTGGCGACGTAGGAGAAGATCGTCGCGACCAGCACCCCGACGATCAGCGCGGTCACGGGGTGTGTCCGGAGCACGGTGAACTTCAGCGCGTACGTGATGGCCGTGGTGATCAGGAAACTGATGCCGCCGACCACGGCGAACCGCAGCAGCTCACGGTGCTTCGTCAGTAACTCGCGCAGGATCCGCACCTGCGCGACGCTACCCCCTCAGCCAGTCGAAAAAGCCGCGGGGCTCGATCGTCGGCGGGGTCTGGCCCGGTTTGCCGGAGTTGCCCGAACCGGGGTCCGGCGGCGCACTCGTGCTGGTGGAGGGCGTGCCGGGCGCGGCGGTGGTCGTCGGGTCCGCCGGCTGCGCGGGCGGCGTGCTGCTCGGGCTCGGGTGCTTCTTCGGCTTCGACGGGCTCGTGCTGGTGCCAGGCGAATTCGTCGGTTTCTCCGACGGCTCCGGGCTCCCGGTGGTCGGGTACGGGACGTCGCAGATGCCCAGCCAGCAGCCGAAGAACAGCTGTACCGGCTTGGCCTCGGCCTTGCCGAGGGTGGCACTCACGGTGACCGGGGTGTCGCGCGTGGGCCGGCCGTCCAGCCGCACCCACAGGTTCACGTGCTGGTCCGGCGCGAGCGAGCCGCGGGTGGTGCAGGTGGCGCTCGAACCCGTCGACTCGCAGGGGAAGCCGCTGAGGCTCCACGACTGGTAGATCGCGTGGTCGAAGGTGACCGTGACGGGCTTCGTGGTCTCGCCGGTGTTGCGCACGCGGACGTAGACGAGCGGGTTGCGCGTCCAGGGGAACGCCGAAAGCCCGTCGGTGTCCGCCTGCAGCAGCACGGCGTCCGGCGGAGGGGTCTTCACCGTGACCTTCACGCTCACCGTGACCTTCAGCGCCGTGCCCGCGGTGACCGAGCCGGTGACGGTGCCGCCCTTCGCGCTCTCGTCGGCGAGCAGCCGGAAGGTGAGCACCGCCGTCTGGCCGGGCTGCAGGCCGGAGCCGGTCTTACAGGTCACGGTGCCGGTGCCGCCGGGGCAGTTGACGGCCAGCGGGGCGGCCTGGGTTTGGGCGCCTGCGCTGTCCGCGCGGAAGGCGCTCACCGCGCCACCACCGCCGACCGGGACCGCGGAGACACCCGCCGGCAGGTTCAGCGCCACCTGCACGGGGTCGGACAGGCTGCCGCCGTCGTTGCGGACGGTGATGGGCAGGTTCACCGGGCCCGCGCCCGGCTGCAGTTCGAGATCGCCGGACGGCGTGGTCGCGGACATCTTCGCCGGTGCGGGCGCGGCCGGGGGCGGCGGTGCCGGCTGCGCGGGCGCGGCCGGCGGCGGGACCGGCGGCGGCGCGGGCTGGGCCGCCGGGGGCGCCGGCGGGGCGGGCACGGCGGGCGCGGCCGGGGGAGCGGGCTTCGGCGGCGGGGCCGCAGGCGCCGCGGCGGGCGGCGGGACCTGGGCCGCCACCGGGATCTCCTGCGATCCGCTCGAGGCCAGCGCTATGGCGACGGCGGCGACGATGGCCGCGCCCGAGACCGCGACCCCGGCGAACTGGCGAGGCGCGGACGCCGCGGCGGCGGCACCCGCCTTCGCGCCACCGGCGGCGGCCGCACCGGAAGTGACGGCCGCGGCACCGGCCGTCGCCGCGGTGGCGGCGCCCGCCTTGGCCGCGCCGATCGTCGCGAGGTAGCCCAGCGCGGCACCGCCCAGCACGATCGGGGCGATGATCGCGCGCAGGCCGCCGTTGACGTCGGCCAGCTCCGCGGCCAGCGCCCGGCAGGCCTCGCACTCGTCGAGGTGGTTCTCGACCTGGGAGCGCTCGCGTTTGGACAGTCCGTCCCGGGTCCACGCGCCCAGCCGGTCGGCCGCCGCGCGGCACCGGTCGGCGTTGTTCTCCTGCAGGTGGACCTGGAGGTAGGCCTGCCGGAGGCCCTCACGGGCGCGGTAGGCGAGCGCGGACACGCCGTTGGCGGTCAGCCCCAGCAGCGGCGCGACCTCGGCCGGGCTCTGCTGCTCGATCTCGGTGTGCCACAGCACGGCCTGCCAGCGCTCCGGCAGCCGCGCGAACGCCTTCGCCGCCATCGTCCGCTCGAGGCCGGCCACGGCGGTGTCGGAGAACGGCACGGTGAGCGCCTCGCCGATGGCCCCGCCGGCGTCGCTCATGTCCTCGTTCAGGTCGACGCGGCGGTCGCGGCGGGTCTTGTCGTACGCGGTGTGCCGCAGCGCGGTGAGCAGGTACGCGCGAAAGGCGGTGTCCGGCCCCTTGCCGCCACGGAGCGTGTCGAGGACCTTGGCGAAGGCCTCGGAGACGAGGTCGTCGGCCTCGGCGCTGGAGCGCGCGAGCTGCCGGGCGAGGTTGTACGCCGCTCCGCTGTGACGCTCGAACAGCGTCCCGTAGGAGGCGATCTCCCCGGCGCGCACCTCGGCGATCAGCTCGGCGTCACTCTTACCGGACAGGTCGGCGGGAACGGTGGACACGGGGCTCCTTCTTCTGCGCGCACGCGGCCAGACCAGCCACGATCTACCTCTCTAACGCGTGCCCAAGTGTGACGGACGCGGCGACACTCGTCACGTCGTGGTCGGGGTACTGCCACCGATGGCCCAACGAGTTCACCCGTGACCTCACGGTCGGCGAGGAAAAAGGCCCCGGAACGTCGTCACGCGGACGGGGTGGTGCAGTCCCTCTGGTGTAGCGGGACAAGATCGACAAGATCCGGACGAAAGGAGCGGTGGCCAGTGGACGTACCGGCGACCGGGGCCCGGTCCGGAGCCGCCGACGGGCAGGAGGCGCGCACCCGTTTCGACCGGGACCGCACCCTTCGCGCGTTGCGGGCCCGCTGGCGCACCGCCAGCCTCGCCGCGGGGTGGCGTTTCCCCAGCGACTGGGCCCTGCCGGAGGTCGACGCGGTGTGTGCCGCCGTCGTCCGGCACGGGGCCATCGGGGCCGAGACGGCGCTGGCCGGATTGGGCCGTGCGCGGGCCGCCGCCGGCGCCGGGCTGGCCGAGACGCTGTCGGACCTGGCCGCCCTCCACGCCGTGCTCGCGGACCCCGACGCCGTCGACGGCTTCGTGTCCCCGGACGTGGACGCGACGCCCGCCCGGATACTCAGGGTGACGGCGTTGGCGTGGGCCGACGTCGCGACCGACCAGCTCGTGCACACCGAGGTCACCGACCCGCTGACCGGCCTGCCGTCCTCGGCCTACCTGCGCACCCGCCTCGCCGAGCTGTACCGCGGCGGCGGGTGGGAGGAGAAGGTGCTGCTGGTGGTCTCCATGGACCTCTCCGCCGTCTCTGGCTGGCCGCGGCTGACCGGCATGATCCTGGCCGCGGACGCCGTCCGCTCCGTCTTCGACGCGGGCGAGAGCTACGCGACGCTCGGCCCGTCCACCGTCGCCGTGCTGGCCCACCGTGACGACCGGCTCGCCTCCCACGGCGTGGCCCTGCGGCGGGCGCTCAACGACCGGCTGTCGGTCGATGACCAGCTGTGCGAGGTCAGCCATCCGCGCGTTTCGGCGCTGCGGCTGCCGCCGACGCACGAGCGTGCCTGCGGTCTGCTCGCGGAGCTGTCCCGGTCGTAGCCGGGCACGCGGGACGAACGGGCACGCCGGACAACTCCGGCGTCGCCACAGAATCCGTCCTACCCTTCTGGACCAGCTCGACGCCGGTCATGCTTTCCTGATGGGGTGACCAGGACCGCACCCTCCGCCGTCGAAGGCGAAGCTCCGGCGAGAGCTGGCTTACCTCGCCTGGCCCTGCGCAAGTCGCTGGCCCGCCTCTCCGTCCGCCCACGGTCGATCCTGATTCTCTCGGTGATCCCGCTGGTCGCGATCGGGTTCGGCGTCTGGGGCTGGACGCACGAATGGGTGCTGGGCGTCGACAGCGCGGTCTACCGCGCCGGCGCGCTCACCCTGTTGCACGGGCACTCGCTCTACGACGCGAACACGCTCGACCCGGAGCCGTGGTGGGCGATGCTGCCGTTCACCTACCCGCCGACGGCCGCGCTGCTGTTCGTCCCGCTCGCGGTCGTGCCGACGCAGGTGGCGTGGGGCTTCCTGACGGCCGTTTCGCTGGGTGCGATGGCGCTGTCCATCCGCATCGCGATCGGCGCCCTGCCGCGCCCGGCCGACGACGGCCCGCGCTGGTGGGCCTCGCCCGCCCGTTCGACGATCGTGTTCTTCCTGGTCTTCCTCGGCCTGGAACCGGTGTGGCGCACCATTTTCCTCGGCCAGATCAACCTGATCCTGATGGCCATGGTCCTGCTGGACATGCTGGTGATCGGCGCGCGCGGCAGCCGCTGGGGCGGCGTGCTGGTGGGCGTCGCGGCGGCGATCAAGCTGACGCCGATCGTGTTCCTGGGGCACCTGTTCATCACCGGCCGCCGCAAGGACGCGCTGCGCGGGCTCGCCACGTTTGTCCTCATGCAGGCGCTGATGTTCCTGGTCAACCCGCACGACGCGTTCCGCTACTGGACCTCGACGCTGCCGGACACCGGCCGTATCGGCCCGGTGCACTGGGCGGGCAACCAGTCGCTGAACGCGCTGATGAACCGCGCCACCGACCTCGCGCCGTGGGCGTCGAAGGCCGCGATGGGGATCGGCCTCCTGCTCGCGATCCCGGCGCTGTGGCTGGTGATCCGGTTCCACCGCCGCGGGCAGGCGCTCGCCTCGCTGCTCGTCACGGCGTTCTGGATCCTGCTGATCTCGCCGATCTCCTGGACCCACCACTGGGTGTGGGTGGTGCCGCTGATCGTGTTGCTCGTTTCGCGCTTGCCTAAAACCACTCCGGCGACAGCGTGGAAACGCTGGGTCGGGACGGGTTTGGTGGCGTTCGTGTTCGTCAGCTGCGTGCTGCTGATCCTGCCGAACGGCCGCAACGTGGAGCTGCACTGGAAGGTGTGGCAGAACGTGCTCGGCGACGCCTACATCCTGATGCCGGTGGTGCTCGCCCTCGCGCTGATCTTCAGGTGGGGCCTGCAGCGCCGGGCGCGCGGCCGCCGCGCGTCGGAGGAGGCCGCGCAGTATGCCGACGTCACGCCAGGCGACTGATTCTCGTCCGCCTGCTGTCCCGCGGTTACGGCATTCGCGACGCTTGAGTTCGTGGCCTTCGCCTTCGCTGCTTTCGTACCTCCTGCTCGGCGTTCTGCTGCTGCTGGTCGCGGCGCTGGGGGTCGTGGTGTGGCTGTCCGGGTGGCACGTGGGCGCGGACAGCGCGGTCTACCGCGCGGGCGGCCTGACGCTGCTCAAGGGCGAGCCGCTGTACACGGCGTCGGACCTCACGACGCTTCCTGACTGGGTACGGCTGCCGTTCACCTACACCCCGGCCGCGGCGGCGCTGTTCGTGCCGCTCGTGCTGGTGCCGTCGGGCCTGGTCTGGGGCGTGATCGCGGTTTTGTCGGTGGTCTCCCTTACTGTCGTGATCGCGGTGGTGGCGCGGCCGTCCGGGGTCTGGTTGCCGGCGGGCACGGCCATCGTTCTGGTGCTGGAACCGGTGTGGAAAACGCTGTTCCTGGGCCAGATCAACTTGATACTGATGGCGTTGGTGGTCTTCGACGTGCTGGTGCTGTCGGGGCGCGGTGCGGGCTTGGGGCGCTTGGCTGGGTCGAGAAGCGCGGCTGGGTCGGTGGAGGCCGGTGGGTCGGTCGGCGCTGTGGGTTCGGCGGGCGCTGTGGGCTTGGCGGGTGCGGCTGGCCCGGCGGGCGCTGTGGGCTTGGCGGGTTCGCTGGATGCGGCGGGCTCGCGAGGCTTGGCGGGCGTCGGCGGCTCAGCGAGTTCGGCGGGTTCGCTGGATGCGGCGGGCGCCGGCGGCTCGGCGGGTGCGGTAGGGGAGCGTGCGTGGGGCAGCCGGTGGGCGGGTGTGCTGGTCGGCGTGGCGGCGGCGGTCAAGCTGACCCCGTTGATCTTCGTCCCGCACCTGTTCTTCATCGGCCGGTGGAAGGACGGGCTGCGCGCGCTGGGCACGTTCGTGGCCTTGGAGGCGGTGATGTTCGCCGTCATCCCAGGCGACGCGTGGCTCTTCTGGACGAAGTCGGTCACCGATCCCAGCCGGGTGGGCTCGGTGCACTGGATCTTCAACCAGTCGCTGAACGGCCTGGTCAACCGCGCGTCGTCGCTCGCGCCGTGGTCGATGGCGGTGGCTGTCGCGGTGGCCGCGGTGCTGGCCGTGCCCGCGGTGTGGCTGGTCGTCCGCTGGCACCGCCGGGGTGAGCGTGCGGCCGCGCTGCTGGTGACGGCGTTCTACGCGCTGCTGGTCTCCCCGGTGTCGTGGTCGCACCACTGGGTGTGGGCGGTGCCGCTGGTGTGCCTGCTGGTGGTCAAGGGCCGGCGGTGGTGGGCGCTGCTGGTGGTCGTGCTGTTCGCCTCGCAGATCGTGATGCTGGTCCCGAACGGCGGCAACACCGAGTTCACCTGGGGCCCGGGCTGGTCCCTGCTCGGCAACGCCTACGTCCTCGCCGCCGCCGGAGCCATCCTCGGCCTGGCCGCCCGCGAACTCCGGCTACGCGCTCGTACAGCTGCGCGAGCGGTGCAGCCGGGGCCCGCCGAATAGACGGTGCAGCCGGAGCCGGCCGAATAGACAGATGGCCCGCGCTCTCGTACGTGGTCCGTGCCGGGGTCGACGTTCTCGTGCTTGGTCGACGGGCGAGCGGGAGCTTGGCGTCCACGCGCCGTGCGGCCCGGCGAGCCCCGACTCGGGGACAACCCGGCCCGCAGGGTGGGTGAGCTGCGTCAACAGCGCCAGGTACCCGCAGGTCGGCCGGGGAGCGCCCAGTAACCTGGGCGGCGTTATGGACAAACGTACCGGTCTTCCCGTCGTGGGGATGGTGGGCGGCGGACAGCTCGCCCGGATGACGCACCAGGCGGCGATCTCGCTCGGACAGTCGCTGCGGGTGCTCGCGGTGAGCGAGGGCGATTCCGCCGCATTGGTGGCCAGTGACGTGGTGCTCGGGCATCACACGGACCTCGACGCGCTGCGCTCCTTCGCCGCCGGGGTCGACGTGCTCACCTTCGATCACGAGCACGTTCCGGGCGAGCACCTGCTGACGCTCGCCATGGAGGGCTTTGTCATCCGGCCCGCGCCGTCGGCGCTCGGGTTCGCGCAGAACAAGCTCGTCATGCGCGAGATGATGGCGGGCCTCGGTGTGCCCGGCCCGGCGTTCGCCGAAGTGTCCACTGTGGACGACGTGGTGAAGTTCGGCGACGAGCACGGCTGGCCGGTTGTCCTCAAGGCCTCGAGCGGCGGGTACGACGGCCGCGGCGTCTGGATGCTCGACACCGCCCGGCAGGCGCGCGAGACCGTGCCCGAGCTGCTCGACGCGGGCACCGCGCTCCTGGTCGAGGAGAAAGTGGCCATGAAACGCGAGCTGGCCGCGCTGGTCGCGCGCTCGCCGTTCGGGCAGGGCGCGGCGTACCCCGTGGTCGAGACCGTGCAGACCGGCGGCATCAACACCGAGGTGCTCGCACCGGCGCCGGGGCTGAGCGAGTCGCGGGTGCACGAGGCGCAGGACCTCGCGCTGCGGATCGCGGCGACGCTCGACGTCACCGGGCTGCTGGCCGTCGAGCTGTTCGAGACCGACACCGGCCTGCTGGTCAACGAGCTCGCCATGCGCCCGCACAACTCGGGGCACTGGACGATGGACGGCTCCCGCACGTCGCAGTTCGAGCAGCACCTGCGCGGCGTGCTCGACTACCCGCTGGGCCGCACGGACCTGATCGAGCCCGCGTGCGTGATGGCGAACGTGCTCGGCGCCGAGGTCACCCCCGGGATGAGCACCGACGAGCGCGTCCACCACCTCTTCGCGCGTTACCCCGAGGTGAAGATCCACCTCTACGGCAAGGAGGACCGGCCCGGCCGCAAGCTCGGGCACGTCAACTTCGCCGGGGAACGCATGGAGGACCTGCGCAACCGCGCGCTGCTGTCCGCGCACTGGCTGTCCCACGCCGTCTGGCTCGACGGCTACGAGATCCACTGAAAGGGAGCACTATGGCGCCGCAAGTGGGCGTGATCATGGGCAGCGACTCGGACTGGCCGGTGCTCGAGGCCGCCGGGCAGGCGCTCGCCGAGTTCGGCGTGGAGTACGAGGTCGGCGTCTACTCGGCGCACCGGACCCCGCAGCGCATGCTGGACTACGCCACGTCCGCGGCCTCGCGCGGCCTGCGCGTGATCATCGCGGGCGCGGGCGGCGCCGCGCACCTGCCGGGCATGGTCGCCTCGGGCACCGTGCTGCCGGTGATCGGCGTCCCGGTGCCGCTGAAGTACCTCGACGGCCTCGACTCGCTCCTGTCGATCGTCCAGATGCCGGCCGGCATCCCGGTGGCCACGGTGTCCGTCGGGGGCGCGCGCAACGCCGGCCTCCTCGCGGTCCGCATCCTGGCCGCCGCGGACCCCGGCCTGCAGGCCCGCATCACCCAGTTCCAGGCCGACCTGGAGCAACTGGTCCTCGACAAGGACGCCGCCCTCCGCGAGAAGGCCGGCAAGTAGCGCACTGGGAAGCCGGGGCGGGCGAGGTCAGCTGAACTCGGGGAGCTGTTTCCGCAGTTCCCGTTTCAGCACCTTCCCCGCCGCGGACACCGGGATGTCGTCCACGAAGTGCAGCTCGCGCAAGCGCTTGTAGGGCAACACTTTCTCGTTCACCATCGCGATGAGCTGGTCGGCGTCGGGGGTCTCGGAGGGTTTGCGGACGACGAAGGCGACGGGGAGCTCGCCGACGTCGGCGCGGGGGCGGCCGACCACGGCGGCCGTGCGGACGCCCGGCAGGGTGATCAGCAGCTCTTCCAGCTCGCGCGGGAAAACGTTGTACCCCTTGTACAGCAGCATGTCCTTCTTGCGATCCACAATGGACAGGTAGCCGTCCTCGTCGATCACGCCGATGTCGCCGGTGTGCAGCCAGCCGTCGACCAGCGCGGCGGCGTTGTCCTCCGGGCGGTTGCGGTAGCCGCGCATCATCTGCGGGCCGCGCAGGCAGACCTCGCCCTCCTGTCCGGACGGCAGTGGCTCTTCGCTGTCCGGGCCGACGACCTTCAGCTCGGTGTCGAAGACCGGCCGCCCGACCGAGCCCACCTTGCGCAGGCCCGAGCGGTACGACGGGGAGACGACCGCGCCCATCGTCATCTCCGTCAGGCCGTAGCCCTCGGCGATGATGATCCCGGGGAAGCGTTTTTGCAGCGCGCGGATCATCTCGTGGTTCATCGGCGCCGCGCCGGAGCCGATGCCGCGCACGGACGACAGGTCGGCGGTGTGGAACGACGGCGTCGCCAGCAGCGCGGCGAACAGCGCGGGCGCGCCCCCGAGGGACGTGACGCGCAGGCGCTCGGCGTCGGCGACGTAGGCCACCGGATTGAAGCGCGAGTGCAGCACGATCGTCGTGCCGCCGAGCAGGGCGGAGTTCAGCCCGGCGATCACGCCCATCGCGTGGAACCACGGCGTCAGATTGATCGAGATGCCCGTGCCGAGCCGTGACGAGAACTCGTCCTCGTCGGCGATCTGGTCGAGGACGACGTCACCGTTCGCATCGAGGGCCGGTACCGAGCCACTGTTCCAGCAGGCGCTCTGGAGGCTGTTGACCACGATGTTGCGGTGCGTGAGCTGCACGCCCTTCGACCGGCCGGTGGTGCCGCCGGTGTACGCGAGGTGCGCCAGGTCCTCGTCGACGTCGATGGTCACGTCCGGCCTGGTGTCCGGCTGACCGGCCAGGAAAGCCTGGAACTCGACGGTGTCCGATTCAAGACCGTTCGACTCAAGACCGTTCGATTCAGGCCCACCCTCGGGTGCCACGACGATCGTCAGCCGCGACGGGATCCGGTCGGCGACGGCGGCGAGCGTCCCCGCCACCGGCCCGAACGTGACCACCGCGGCCGCCTCGCAGTCGGTGAGCTGGAACGCCAGGTCGTCGGGCGGGAGCAGCGGGTTCGTGGGGCTGAAGGTGGCCCCGGCCAGCAGGATGCCGTAGTAGGCGACGGGGTAGGCCAGGCAGTTCGGCAGGTGGATGGCGACCACATCGCCGTGGCCGATGCCGCGGGCGTGCAACGCGTTGGCGAAGCGGCACGCGGCTGAGTAGGTCTCGGCGAAGGAGAGGCTCTCGTCGCCCATCACGAAGGCCGGACGGTCGCCGTAGCGGGTGGCGGCGCCGGCGAGTATCGAACCCGTCGGCACATCGGGGTAATCGAGCGAACGGGGCAATCCGGGCGGCGGCGTCGACGCGGTGATGGCCATCACCCGACCTTACGAATTCTGCGGCCAAAGACACAAGGACGAACCCGGCTCCCGACGTGAACGAGCGCTAACATCGACGGAACTCTCCCAACGCTGCAGAAGAGGTGACGGAAGTGGCCGATGGCCTGTACCAGCTTGCCGAGGAGCACGAGGAGCTGCGGGCGGCTGTCCGGGCTCTGGCCGAGAAGGAGATCGCGCCGTACGCCGCGGAGGTCGACGAGCAGGAGCGCTACCCGGTCGAGGCGTACAACGCGCTGGTGAAGTCCGGCTTCAACGCCGTGCACATCGGCGAGGCCTACGACGGTCAGGGCGCGGACGCCGTGGGCGCGTGCATCGTGATCGAGGAGGTCGCGCGCGTGGACGCGTCGGCTTCGCTGATCCCGGCGGTGAACAAGCTGGGCACGCAGCCGATCATCCTGTCGGCGTCGGAGGACCTGAAGAAGCTGGTGCTGCCCGCGATCGCGTCGGGCGAGGCTTCGGCTTCGTACGCGCTGTCCGAGCGCGAGGCCGGGTCGGACACCGCGGCGATGCGGACCCGTGCGCGGCTGGACGGCGACCACTGGGTGCTCAACGGCACGAAGTGCTGGATCACCAACGCCGGCGAGTCGTCCTGGTACACGGTGATGGCGGTGACGGACCCGGAGGCGGAGAAGAAGGCCAACGGGATCTCGGCGTTCGCGGTGCACAAGGACGACCCGGGCTTCTCGGTGGGGCCGAAGGAGCGCAAGCTCGGCATCAAGGGCTCCCCGACGCGCGAGATCTACTTCGAGAACTGCACCATCCCCGCGGACCGCATCATCGGCGAGCCGGGCACGGGCCTGAAGACCGCGCTGCGGACGCTGGACCACACCCGTCCCACGATCGGCGCGCAGGCGCTCGGCATCGCGCAGGGCGCGCTGGACGCGGCGGTGGCGTACGTGAAGGACCGCCGCCAGTTCGGCAAGACGATCGCGGAGTTCCAGGGCGTGCAGTTCATGCTCGCGGAAATGGGCACGAAGATCGAGGCCGCCCGCCACCTCGTCTACGCCTCCGCAGCGGCCACCGAACGCGGCGACAAGCGCGCGGGCTTCATGGCCTCCGCAGCGAAGACCTTCGCGTCCGACACAGCCATGGAGGTCACCACCGACGCCGTCCAACTCTTCGGCGGCGCCGGCTACACCCGCGACTTCCCAGTCGAGCGCATGATGCGCGACGCGAAGATCACGCAGATTTACGAAGGCACGAACCAGATCCAGAAGGTCGTCATGGCCCGGGCCCTGCTCAAGGGCTGACCCGCAGCAAGGTAAACGATCCCCGCTCGCCAACACCGGCGAGCGGGGATCGTTGCGGTAACAGGAAACCTAACTGTCCGAAGTAGCCGGTTCCGCCCAGCTGGCCAGCAGCCGCACGCGTTCCGCCGAAGGGGAGCCCGGTTCCACGGTCCAGATGCCGAGGGTTTGTTCCGGGTCGTCGGCGGGGGCGAAAGCCTCGTAGCCCAGCACGAGTTCGCCGACGAGCGGGTGGTGGAAGTGCTTGACGCCGTGGGTGCGTTCGAAGACGTCGTGGTCGGCCCACCAGCGGCGGAAGTCCTGGTCTCGCACGGAGAGTTCGCCGACGAGTTCCGCCAGGGCCGGGTCGTGCGGGTTGCGGCCGGCGTAGAGGTGCAGGGACGCGACGATGCCGCGCGCGGCGCCTTCCCAGTCCGCGTACACCGAGCGGATGGCGTCGTCCAGGAAGATCAGGCGGGCCATGTTGCGGGAGCGAGGCGGCAGGGCGTCGAAGTCCAGGTAGAGGGCGCGGGCCAGGCGGTTGGCGGCCAGCACGTCCAGACGGCGGCCGAGGACCAGCGCCGGCACGTCCGTGAGGCTCTCCAGGACCAGCCGCAGGCCGGGGCGCACGCGCTGCGGCGGCAGGGCGCGCGGGCGGCCGCGGCGGGGCTTCGCGAGGGTGAACAGGTGTGAGCGCTCCAGGTCGTTCAGCCGCAGCGCCCGCGCGACGGCGTCCAGCACCGATTCCGAGACGTTCAGGTTGCGGCCGCGCTCCAGCCGTACGTAGTAGTCGACGCTGACGCCCGCGAGCTGGGCGACCTCCTCACGCCGCAGACCCGGGACGCGCCGCGCGCCGAGGTACGGCGGCAGGCCCGCCTCCTCGGGGGTGACCTTCGCCCGGCGTGAGCGCAGGAACTCCCGCAGGTCCGCGTTCGGCTCGCTCATGAGTCCAGCGTAGAGCGGTTTCGGGCCCGGTCGTAACCACGAAAGGGGGTCTGCTGGACCCCCGGTACGAGCGGCTCTCCCATCCCGCCGCCCACCGGTGCTTGGCTGGGTCCAGCGACCAGGAAAGGACAGCGATGCAACGCAGGATTCTCGGCGGCACGGGCATTTCGGTCAGTGAGTACGCGCTCGGCACCATGATGTTCGGCGCCATGGGCAACACCAGCCACGACGAGTCGGTCCGCATGATCCACACGGCGCTCGACGGCGGCATCAACTTCGTCGACACCGCCGACGTCTACTCGGGCGGCGAGTCGGAGGTGATTGTCGGCAAAGCGCTCAAGGGACGCCGTGACGACGTTGTGCTCGCCACGAAGTTCGCGCTCCCCATGAGCGAGGACGCCAACCACGGCGGCGGCTCGCCCCGCTGGGTCAAGCGCGCGGCGGAGGACAGCCTGCGCCGCCTCGACACCGACTACATCGACCTCTACCAGATGCACCGCCCGGACCACGACACCCCGATCGACGAGACCCTCGGCGCGCTGTCGGACCTTGTGCGCGAGGGCAAGGTGCGCGCGATCGGCAGCTCGTTCTTCTCGCCGGAGGAGACCGTCGAGGCGCAGTGGACGGCCGAGCGCCGCGGCCACCACCGCTTCCGCACCGAGCAGCCGCCGTACTCGATCCTGACCCGCGGCATCGAGAACCGCGTGCTGCCGACGGCCCAGCGCTACGGCCTGGGCGTGCTGACGTTCGGCCCGCTCAATTCCGGCTGGCTCTCCGGCCGCGCGGACCCGACCGCCGGGCACCGAAACGCGGGAATCGGCGCTCAGATGTTCGACCTGTCGCGGCCGGGCGTCCAGGCGAAGGCCGAAGCGGTCGAGAAACTGACCAAGGTGGCCGCCGACGCGGGCATGCCGCTTTCGCACCTGGCCATCGCGTTCGTGCGCGCGCACCCGGCGGTGACGTCGGTGCTGATCGGCCCGCGCCGCCCCGAGCACCTCGCCGACCTGCTGGCCGGCGCCGACATCGAGCTGGACGGCGACGTGCTGGACCGGATCGACGAGATCGTCCCGCCCGGTGTCGACGTCCACTCGGGTGACTTCTACATCAGCCCGGTCCCGGCGATCCTGGACAAGCGCCTGCGCCGCCGTTAACGCCCCGCTTGCCAAAGCGTTCGCCGCGTGAGAGAAGGTTTCCTACCTGTCTCTACACGGAGGTATCGGATGGCTACGGTGACCGTGAACGGTGGGCAGCAGGTCCACTTCGTCGACTACGGCGGTGACGGTCCGGCGGTCGTGCTGCTGCACAGCTTCCTGATGGACGTGGACATGTGGGAGCCGCAGGTCGAGGCGTTCGGCGCGGACCACCGGCTGATCGCGATCGACGAACGCGGCCACGGCGGCACGCCCGCCGAAGCGGACTTCGACTACTGGGACGTCGCGCGCGACTCCTTCGGCGTGCTGGACCATCTCGGCATCGAGCGGGCCGCCGTCGTCGGCACGAGCCAGGGCGGTTTCATCGGGCTGCGGATGGCGTTGCTCGAGCCCGAGCGGGTCACCGCGCTCGCAGTGCTGGGCACGTCCGCCGAGCCGGAGGCCGAGGGGACCGCCGCGGTCTACCGGCAGCTCATCGGGGCCTGGTCGGAAACCGGGCCGGAGCCGCTGGTCGACGGAGTGGCCACGTTCTGCCTCGGCGAGTACGACGCGTCCTCGTGGAAGGCGAAGTGGCGTCAGCGCAGTGGTGAGGACTTCCGGCGAATCATGGAGACGCTCGTCAGCCGGGACAGCGTGCTCGAGCGGGTCGGCGAAATCCAGGCGCCCGTGCTCGTGCTGCACGGCAGCGCCGACAGCGAGTACCCGATGGCGCGGGCCGAGTCGCTCGTGGCCGCGCTGCCGAACGCCGAACCGCTGGTCACGGTGGTGAACGGCGCGCACTTCCTCAGCCTCTCGCACGCCTCGGACGTCAACCCGCACCTGAAGGAGTTCCTCGCGGCGCACGCGGCCGGAAAGTAACCCACCCGGGTGCGTTTCCCTTCACCTACTCGTGCGTTAAGTGACCAGGTGACACTGGTCACCATCGGCTCACAGAGAGGTGAAGCGGATGGGCGTGCGCGCGTTCGGGCGTCGAGTGGTGGTTCTGCTGGCCGTGGCCGGGGCGTTCGCGCTCAGTACCGGCACCGCGGACGCGGCGGTGAAGGAGCCGACCGGGCCACTACAGCCGAACATCATCGCGGCGGCGGTGTATTCGGTGCTGCAGCCGACCATCGCCCCGCCGGGCGCGAACGACTGGAACTGCAAGCCCAGTGCCGAGCACCCGAACCCGGTCCTGCTGTCCAACGGCACCACGGCCAACGCCTACGAGAACTGGGCGAACCTCTCGCAGAAGCTCGCCGACGCCGGCTACTGCGTGTTCGCCGGCAACTTCGGCGGCGCGCCCGGCAGCTTCCTGCAGACCGTCGGGCCGGTCGCGGACACCACGGCGCAGCTCGCCGCCTTCGGGGACAAGGTGCTGGCCGCCACGGGCGCGTCGAAGCTGGACGTCGTGGGCCACTCGCAGGGCGGCATGAACCCGCGCTACTGGATCAAGTACCTCGGCGGCGCCTCGAAGATCGGCAAGCTGATCGGCCTTTCGCCGTCGAACTACGGCACCAGCCTGTTCGGCCTGCTCTCGGCCGTCCAGGTGATCCCGCCGGTGCGTGACCTGGTCGGCTTCGCCTGCGCCTCGTGCAACGAGCAGGCCACCGGCTCCGCGTTCCTGACCGACCTGAACGCCGGCGGCGACACCGTGGCGGGCATCGACTACACCGTGATCCAGACGAAGTACGACGACGTGGTCACCCCTTACACCAACGCTTTCCTCAAGCCCGCCGCGAACGTCAAGAACCTCGTGCTGCAGGACGTCTGCGCGCAGGACTTCACCGACCACCTCGGCATCACCTACGACCCGATCGCGGAGCGCGAGGTGCTCAACGCGCTGGACCCGGCGCACGCCAAGGCCCCGCAGTGCGTGTTCGTGCCCCCGGTGATCAGCTGAGGAACTGGTGCATGACGTGCAGTCCCACGTAACCGTGCCGCGGGTGGTGGAACGCCTCGGGCACCGTGCCGATCACGGTGAACCCCAATGACTTCCACAGGGTTACCGCGCGGGTGTTGGTCTCGACGACGGAGTTGAACTGCATCGCGCGGTAGCCCTCGGCGCGGGCCCACTCCAGCACGTGCTCGCCGAGGGCCCGGCCGACGCCCCGCCCCGCCTGGCCCGGGTCGACCATGAAGCTCGCGCTCGCGACGTGCGCCCCGGGACCCTCGCGGTTGGGGTTCATCTTCGCCGAGCCGAGCACGGTCCCGGCATCGTCGACGGCGACCACCGTGCGACCCGGCGGGGTGAGCAGCCACATCTCCTTCGCGGCCGGTTCGTCCAGGTCGAGAGGCAGGGGGTAGGTCTCGCCGGCGGCGACGATGGTGTGCAGGAACGGCCAGATGGCGGGCCAGTCGGCCGCGTCGGCGTCACGGATGATCACCATCGCGAGTATCGCCGAAGCCAGGCTCGGAGGCCAGGCCGGAGCGGGTGCGGGGACCAGGGCCGAGCGGGCAGGGGCGGCGGGGTAAAAACGCGAACTTTTTCGGGTCGGGTGGGCGGTTCTGGTTGTGCTTTCCGAGCCGTGGATGTCACAGTCGACAGCATGTTATGGCCGGTCCCGGACACCTGGAAGCCGAGTGACGACGCCGAGCTGGTCGCCGGCTGGCGTCTGTGGCTCGAGCTGAGCGACCGCGCTTGGCCGAGCGCGGCGTGGGACGGCACTCCCGCCCACGCCGTCAGCCAGTTGCGCGAGCTGCTCGACGCGGTCGACGACATCGAGACCGGCTACCGCGCCGTGACCGCCGAGCCGTCGGAGGAGTTCGTCCGGCTGCTCCAGGCCCTCGTGCTCTGCGCGAGCGCCGTGATCGGCCTGTGGTGGGACGACCACGCCCCGCTGGACTTCGAGCGCGCCCGCACCCTCCACGACGACCTGCGGCGGTTCGCGAACCACGCCGAGCAGGTCCTCACGCTCCTGGCCCGGCACGGCGGCTGGGCCGAACTCGACTCGGCCCGCCGCCGCCCCGTCTGAGGGCCCGTGCCCTGAAGGTGGCCTTCAGGGCACATAGGTCCCTCATGGTGGCCTTCAGGGCGCCGGCTCAGCGCGGCCGGTATTCGCCGAACTCGCTGACGAACACCCCCTCGCCCTGCGTCAGCGCGGGCAGCGCCTGCTCCAGCTCGTGCACCGAGGCGGCCGGGATGGTCCCGGCCACCGTGCACACCGCGCCGCGGACGATGGGCTCACCCGGCACCGCGCGCAGCTCCACGAGTTTGCGCAGCACCGCGCTCACCGCGGCCGTGGGGACCTCGGCCTCGAACGCGTTCACCGGCTCGTGGACACGGGTCCCGGCCCGGCGCACCGCCTCCCGCAGCACGATCGACGTCATCCCGCGGAAGTCGCCCGCGGTGCTGAGCGGCGGGTAGAACCTGGTGTGCGTGAGCGTGACGAGGCAGTCGATCACCTCCCAGCCGCGCGGGCCGTGGCGCAGCGTTTCGTACACGGTCTCCTCGATCGCCCGGTGGAACGCCAGCGGCAGCGAACCCAGCTCCACGGCCAGCGCGTAGCCGACGCCGGAGCCGGGCGCCGCGGGCTCGACCCGAAGGCCGACCGTCGCCCAGAAGTAGACCCGCTCGTCCGGCGCCGGGTTTCGCATGGCCGTGCCGATGCCGGAAAGACGCTCGACGTACAGCGTCCGTGATTCTTCGAACCGAACGTCCACACCGAACTCCTCCGCCAGCGTCGAGCGGACGACCTCCTTCTGCACTTCGCCGTAGAGGCGCACGGAAACCTCGTGCCCGCGCCGTCGGATGCCGATGAACGGGTCCTGTTCGGACAGTCGTTCCAGCGCCGCGTACAGCGCGACGCCCTGGTCCGGGTCCACTGGGTGGACCACTGTCTCCAGGCTGGGCGGCGCGAAGAACCCGCGGGCGGGCAGGTGCTCGGGTGAGCCGAGCTGGTCGCCGATGCGGACGTCCTTCAATCCCCACACCCGGGCGACATCACCGGCCAGCGCCGTGCCTTCGACCGGCGTCGCGCCGTGCTCGTAGACGCGTACGGCCGAAGCGCGGCCGGCCAGATCGACCACGGTTCCGTCGTTTTCCCGTCGGTAGAAGGGAAACGGCCGCCGCGGGCCCAGCGAGCCCGAGCGCACCCGGGTGTACGCGACTTTCTCGCCCGCGCGGCCGCGTTCGATCTTGAACACCGTGGCGTCCAACGGCCCGGCGTCGTCGCGGGTACGGGCCGGGAACAGCTCCCGCACGGCCGTGACGAGTTCGCCGACGCCGGCGCCCGTGATCGCGGAGCCGAACAGCACCGGGTGGACGGTGCCCAATCCGACCTGCCGGACGAGCGCGCCGCGATAGTCCTCTTCGGACACTTCGCCGGCCACGTAGGCGGTGAGGAAGCGGTCGTCGTCCGCCAGCGCCTCGGCCAGCTCTTCGCCGAACGGCAGCGGTGACGGCTTCGCCTGCGCGGTGCCCAGCCCGGTCACGGTGCTGAGCGCGACGCAACGCGGCGAGAGTTTCGCGCGCAGGGCGTCGAGCAGCGGGCCTTCTTGCGCGCCCATCCGGTCGATCTTGTTCACGAACACCAGCACGGGGATGCCGAGCCGGGTCAGCGTGCGCATCAGGATCCGGGTCTGCGCCTGGATTCCTTCGACGGCCGAGACGACGAGCACGGCGCCGTCGAGCACCCGCAGCGCGCGCTCGACCTCCGCGATGAAGTCCGAGTGGCCGGGGGTGTCGACGAGCGTGACGCGGCGCCCGCCCGTGGTGAACGCCACGACGGCGGACTTGATGGTGATGCCGCGGCGGCGTTCCAGCTCCATCGAGTCGGTTTGGGTGTCGCCGCCGTCGACGCTGCCGAGGTGGCCGATCACGCCCGCTTCGAAGAGCAGGCGCTCGGTCAGGCTGGTCTTACCGGCGTCGACATGCGCGAGAATTCCGATGGTCAGGGTCAGCATGGAGGTCCTCGAGGGATGCGGTGGACAGGCCGAACTGGGGTCGGTCGGACTGTCGGCGCATCGGGGGCTCCTCGCTGTCGTGAGCACTGGCTTCGACCAGGGCGTCCGGCACGGTACCGCGCGGTGCCGGGCGCGTACACCGACTTCTGTGCTTGTAGATGCCAAACCGACGAGCTTCTTGTCATTGGTCGTGCCTGTCGGTTTCCTGTCGATCACTCGCCGAAGCCTGGTGATCGCCGACAGGTGCCCTACCGTGGATTCAGTACGTTGAACATTCACCCATCGGGGAGCTCTGACCTTTATGTTCGCTCGAGTCAAGGACGTCGCGCTGCTGCTCGGCCGGATCGGCATCGCTGTGGTGTTCTTCGCCCACGGCGTGCAGAAGTGGAACGCCGGGGTCACCGCCACCGGGACCATGTTCGATCAGATGGGCATCCCGCTGCCGACCATCGCGGCGGTCTTCGTGATCATCCTGGAGGTGCTCGGGTCCATCGCGTTCGTCGCGGGCTTCCTGCTGCCGCTGATCGCGGTGGGCTACGCCGTGGACATGGCCGGCGCGCTGATTTCCGTGCACGCGCAGAACGGCCTGACCGGCAACGGCGGTTACGAGCTGGTGCTGGTGCTCGGCCTGGCCGCGCTCGCACTGGGCTTCAACGGCGGGCGGCTCTCGCTGGACCACGTGCTGTTCTGGCGCAAGCGTGAGGCGCGGATCTCGGCGCGGGAACTCGAGACCGTCTGACGCAAGCGCGCGATGGCCCTCTTCCACTGGGATTCCAGTGGGAGAGGGCCATCGTCGTGTTCAGGAGAGGTCGGCGGTGGTGCGCTCGACCTCGCGGCGGGCGTCGAGTTTCGCCGGGTCCGCGTTGGTCACCTGGACCAGGTGGGCGCTCGCGGCCAGTGGCACCAGTAGGCCGTCGAGCACTCCCTCGGGCACGGACCAGTCCAGTGTGGACAGAACACGGTCGGCGGCCGTGAGCCCGAGCTTCCCGGCCCGGTTTCGGGCTTCGGTCAGTATTTCGTCCACTGTGGACTCGCCGAGCGCCGGGGTGTCGCCGGGGATGGGGGACAGGGGACTGAACTGGTCGCCGGACAGCCGGGCCTCGCTGAGGTAGTCGAGCGCGGAGCCGCCGGGCGGCTGGCTGAGGCCGCGGCCCATCGGGTCGAGCGAGACGACGGCCACCGCGGGCGCGTCCAGCTCCTCGTCCGGGCCGACGAACACCACCCGCGCCCCGGCCGGCTCGGCGACCACGCGCGCGCCGCACCACCACGCGCCGAGCAGCACGCCCGCGGTCTGCCAGTGTGGGGGCAGGCGCACCGCGACATCGTCACCCGGCTCGACGTCGAACTCGTCGACCAGCCAGTTCGCCGTTTTCGCGGCCCAGTTCACCGTGGTCGCCACGGACAGCTCGACGCGGCTGCCGAGCCGGTCGTCGTAATGCGTGATCAGCGGTTTCGCCGGCGACGCCAGGAGCGGGCGCAGCAGCTGCTCGGTGAGACTCATGCGTCCAGGCTAGTCAGCGCGCGGTTGACGCGTAGCCACGTCCGTCGTTAGATTGCATTGCAAAGCAAATGTATTTTGCGATCTGGGGGTTCCATGACCATCTTGGTGACCGGCGCGCGCGGAAACGTTGGCGGCGCGCTGTTCTCGCAGTTGATTTCCGCCGGTCAGGACGTGATCGCCGGGGCGAGGGACGCCTCGGTGCTGGACGTCGCGGGCCCGGCCGTCAGCCTGGACCTCGAACGGCCGGAGACCTTGGACGGTGTGCTCGACGGCGTTGACGCCGTGTTCCTGTACACCCGGCCGCAGGGGATCGAGGGGTTCATCGCGGCGGCGCGGAAGGCGGGTGTGCGCCGCGTCGTGCAGCTGTCCTCGATCGCCGTGCTGGAGCCACATTCGCAGACGAGCCGGATCGCTTCGCTGCATCGAGCCGTCGAACAGGCGCTGGCCGCCTCGGGCCTCGACGTGACCGTGCTGCACCCCGGCGCGCACCTTCCGCCAGTGGGCGGAGGAGCACCGCGCGGACTTCGCCTGACCCAGGACTCGTGAGTGTTTATGACGGTTCTAACCGTCATAAACACTCACGAGTCAGTCCACGCAGGGCACGCCCGGGATGCCGGAGTCCAGCGTGAGCGCGGGCGCTCCCGCGGCAGCGCCGCCGCCCGCGGGGGCACCGGCCGCGGCACCGCCGCCACCGGCCGGGGCGCCGCGGCCGACGAGCCCGGCCACGAAGGACTGCACCGCCGCCGGGTCGATCTGCACGATGCTCTGGCCGTCGGCGCTGCGGCCGTTGGCCGTGATCACCGGGATGGTGGTGAAGTTCAGGTCGCCGGACGCGATGCCCTTCACCTGCTGCGCGAAGGTCAGCACGTCGAGGCCGTCGTCCACCACGATGGAGCGGTGAACCGCGTCCATCAGGCCGCTCATCGTCGACGGGCTGGCCAGCGTGCCCGCGGAGAGCACCTGGTGCAGCGCGGAGGACAGGAACGCCTGCTGCCGCACGATCCGGTCCAGGTCGCCGTTCGGCAGGTTCTTGCGCTGGCGCACGAAGGACAGCGCCTCACCGCCCGAGACGGTCTGGACGCCGCGGCGGAAGTCCGCGCCCGAGTCCTTGTCCGTGGTCGCGTGGTTCAGGCAGACCTTGACCCCGCCGAGCGCCTCGGTGAGCAGGTAGAAGCCCAGCAGGCTGACCTCGGCGTAGTGGTCGATCCGGACCTTCGTCAGGTCCTGCACGGTCTGGACCAGCATACGGCGGCCCTCGCCGTCGGAGTCACGCTCGATCTTCGCCTGGTCTTTCTCGCCCTTCGCGCGCTCGTCGGCGGCGAACGCGCCCTTCGCGACGCCGTACGCCGAGTTGATCTTCGACTGGCCGCGGCCGGGGATGTCGACCCAGCTGTCCCGCGGGATGGAGACGCCCGAGGGCTTGCCGCCGTCCTTCGGGAACCGCAGCAGGATGATCGTGTCGGTGTTGATCCCGGCCTTCTCCTCGGTGCGCAGCGACTTCAGCATGCTCGTCGGCAGCGGGTTGCCCTGCATGTCGGTGCGGGCGTCGCTGCCCACCAGGAGGATGTCGGTGGCGCCGTCGTCGGCGGGCGGCGCGGGCGGCTCACCCGCGCGCGGCGTCAGCACGTCAGTGGTGGGCACGTTATCCTGGACCTGGTTCGTGGTGACGTACGCGTAGCCGGTGCCGCCCAGCGCCAGCATCGACACCAGCCCGATCGCGATCCGGCCCGTCACCCGTCCCGCGCGGCCCACGCGACGGCGGCGAGTGACCGCCACCGGTGCGGGACTGGGCGTACGGGGGTAAGGCGACGGCTTCCAGACCGGCTTCTCGTCACTTTCCGTGTCCGCGTCCGGCCGCTTGGTCGGTTGCGGCAGGTCGATGACCGGCTTCGGCGCGCTCTCGGCCGTCTCCGTCGCACTCTCCGCCGAAGCGGCCTCCACATCGGCAGGTTCCGACGTCGGCTCGGCTTCGTCCGCGCTCTCCGGCTTGCCCTCGTTCTCGTGCACCCCATGCACCTCCCCGGTCCCCACCTTAAAGGCGCGCGGCCAGGGCACTCCCGGCCGCCACGCTCAGTGCCCGACTTTAGTTGACGCAGGGCACCCCGCCCGCCGTGATCGGCGGCGCGGTCGGTGTGACGGGCGCGACCGAAGTCTTCGGCGCGGCGGAGGTGGAGGGACTGGAGGAGGACGAATCCGGCGTCAGCTTCCCGCGCAGGTCCTTGCCGAGCAACACCCGCACGTGCCCGGCGGTGACGTCGGAGTCCGGCTCGGCCTCGACCTCGGTGCCGAGCGCCTGGCGCACCAGCGCGAGCGCGGACTCGTCCGCCGGGTTGTAGCGGATCACGCTGCTGGACCGGAGGGACAGCTTGGCGTCGCTCGCGAGCTTGAACCCCTTGCCCTGCAACAGGGTGTGCGCCTGGGTCGCGACGCCGGCGCCGGTGCCGTCGAACAGCTCCACCGTGACGGCGTCCGCGCCCGGCAGCGTGGTCGAGGCGGGTTTGTCCTGCGGTGCGCCGCCGTCGGAGGCCAGCCGGCTGACCTCGGCCTGCACCTGGGCCGGGTCGACGCGCAGCACGTCGGCGCCGCCGATCGTCGCGTTGCCCTGCGTGGGGATGGTGTGGAACTCGACGTTGCCGCCGGTGAGCCCGCGCATCTGCTCGGCGAACTCGTTGAGGTCCCAGCCCGCCGAAAGCACCACGGACTTCTTCACGGCGCTGATCAGCTGCGCGATCTTCACCGGGTTGGCCAGCACGTCCGACGACAGGACCTTGTTGGCCAGCCCGGAGAGGAACGCCTGCTGGCGGCCGATGCGGTCGAGGTCGCCGTTGGGCAGCCCGTAGCGCTGCCGGACGAACGCCAGCGCCTGCACGCCCTCGATGCTCTGCTGCCCGGCCGGCAGGTCGACGCCGGACTTCTTCTCCTTCACGGCGTTGTTGAGGCACACCTCGACGCCGCCGATGGCGTTGGTGATCTCGTAGAAGCTGGCCAGATTCACTTCGGCGTAACGGTCGATCATGCCCGGTTTGCCCATGAACTTCTCGAGGGTGGCGACCAGGTTCTTGCGGCCGGCGACCTTCGACTTCTCGTCGACGTCCTTCAGGTCGGCGTCGCCGTGCGCCTGAAGTGTCTTGAACGTGTCGTTGTAGGCGTACACGTACGCGCTGTTGAGCTTGTGCTTGCCGAACCCGCCGGTGATGTCGACGTAGGAGTCGCGCGGGAACGAGATGGCGACGGCGTGCTGCCCGTTCTGCGGGATGTGCACGAGGATCATCGTGTCGGTCTGGCGCTCGCCGTCGGAGACGCCGGCGTGCAGCATGTCCAGCACCTCGCGCGGCAACGGGTTGCCCTGCGCGTCGGTGCGGCTGTCCTGGCCGACCAGGAGGATGTCGATCGCGCCGTCGAGCGGCTTCGCGTGCGACTGCGCCTGGTCGAAGATCTCGGTGGTGGTGAACCCCGTCTGCGGGTCGCCGATGAACTGCCAGCCGTACCAGGTCAGCGCCAGGATGACGATCGACAGCACGGACATGAGGACCTTGCCGCCGCGCCGGAACACGACCAGCACGCCGCGACCACGGCGGGCCGGCAGAGGTGACCCAGGCCACTCGGTCACGTGTTCCTCCCCCGCCCCAAGATGAACCACGAAGAACCCCCAGGCCACCATCGTGGCATCAGCTGACTCTACCGAGTCTCCAGGGCGAGATCCGTAGGCTGGTGCTTTCATTGCCCGGTCGGGCAGAAGAGACGGGCAGGAAGGGTGCAGAAATGCGGGTATTGGTCACCGGCGGTGCCGGCTTCATCGGATCGCACTACGTGCGGCAGGTGCTGACGGGTGCCTACCCGACGCTGGGTGACGCCGAGGTGGTGGTGCTGGACAAGCTCACCTACGCGGGCAACCAGGCGAACCTCGACCCCGTGGCCGCTGACCAGCGGCTTCGCTTCGTCCAGGGCGACATCTGCGACACGGCGCTGGTCACCGACCTGATGCGCGGCGTCGACCTGGTGGTGCACTTCGCCGCGGAGTCCCATGTGGACCGTTCGATCCTCGGCTCGGCCGACTTCGTGCTGACCAACGTGCTCGGCACCCAGACCCTGTTGCAGGCGGCACTGGAGGCGGGCGTCGGCAGGTTCGTGCACGTGTCGACGGACGAGGTGTACGGGTCCATCGCGGACGGTTCGTGGTCGGAAGAACACATACTGGAGCCGAATTCGCCGTATTCGGCGTCGAAGGCGTCCTCCGATCTGATCGCGCGCTCGTTCTTCCGCACGCACGGGCTGCCGGTCTGTGTCACGCGGTGCTCGAACAACTACGGGCCGTACCAGTTCCCGGAGAAGGTGATCCCGCTCTTCGTCACGAACCTGCTCGACGGCCGCAAGGTCCCGCTGTACGGCGACGGCCTCAACGTCCGTGACTGGTTGCATGTGGACGACCACTGCCACGGCATCCAGCTCGTCGCCGACGGCGGCCGCGCCGGCGAGATCTACAACATCGGCGGCGGCACCGAGCTGACCAACCGCGAGCTGACCGGACGGCTGCTGGACGCGGCCGGGGTGGGCTGGGAGATGGTCGAGCCGGCGGCCGACCGCAAGGGCCACGACCGGCGGTACTCCGTCGACATCACGAAGATCAGCGGCGAGCTCGGTTACGCTCCGCGGGTGTCCTTCGAGGACGGTCTGGCGGGTACGGTGCGCTGGTACGCGGACAACCGCGCGTGGTGGGAGCCGCTGAAGGCCCGTGCCGCGCTCGGCGCGTCCTGATCGTCAGAGTTCGTTGTGGGAGGTAAGCGGTGCGGCTAGCTCTGCTCGTGCCCGGCGGGTCCGGCCAGCTCGGCCGTGACCTGGCCGCGAAGGCCGGTCCGGAGGTGGATGTCCTCGCGCCGTCCTCGGCCGAGCTGAACCTGACGTCGGTGGGCGACGTGCTGTCCGCGGTGGGCGCCCTGGCCTCGCGGGCCGCGGCCTCGGGCGCCTTCCCGGTGGTGCTGAACGCCGCGGCTTACACGGCGGTGGACGCCGCGGAGAAGGACGAGAAGCGCGCGTTCGCGGTGAACGTCGACGGTCCTCGGGTGCTGGCGGCGGCGTGCGCGTCCCGCCGGGTCCCGTTGGTGCACGTGTCGACGGACTACGTGTTTCCCGGCGACGCCTCCCGTCCTTATGAGGTCACGGACGCTCTCGGCCCGCACACCGCGTACGGCCGCACGAAGGCCGCGGGCGAGGACGCGGTGCTGGGCTCGGGCGCGCGGTCGTGGGTGGTGCGCACGAGCTGGGTGTATGGCAAGTCCGGCAAGAACTTCGTGAAGACCATGGCGCGGTTGGAGCAGGAGAAAGACACTCTGTCCGTTGTGGACGATCAGGTCGGATCGCCCACGTGGTCGGCCGATCTGGCCGCGGGGCTGGTGGAGCTGGCGGGGTTCTTGGCGGAGGACCGTGGGCCTGCTTCACCCGTCCTGCACTGCACGGGTGCAGGCGAGGTTTCGTGGTGCGGGTTCGCGAAGGCGATCTTCACCGAGCTGGGGGCCGATCCGGGGCGGGTCAAGCCTTGTACAACGGCGGACTACCCCCTCCCAGCGCCGAGGCCCGCGTATTCGGTGCTGTCGAACGCTTCCTGGCGTGAGGCCGGGTTGACGCCCGTGCGTTCCTGGGAGGACGCGCTGAAGGCCTACTTCGCTGGGGCTTAGCTTTCCATGGCCTTCTTGTAGGCGCCGACGGTCAGGTCCGCGCATTTCCGCCAGGTGAAGTTCGCGGCGTGCGTCCTCCGGGCGGTGGACGTCGCGGTGGCATGGGGATCCGTGACGGCGGTGCGCAGGGCTTCGGCCAAGGCGTCCACGTCGTCGTAGGGGACCAGGGTGGCGCACTCGCCCGCGACTTCGCGCAGGGCGGGGATGTCGGTGCAGACCACGGGGACGTCGGAGGCCATGGCTTCCAGCACGGGCAGGCCGAAACCCTCGTCGCGAGAAGGCAAAACCAGTGCGGCGGCGCCGGCGACGACGGTGCGCAGGTCCACATCGGACAGATAACCGGTCTGGCCGGAGCGGGGAAGCCGTTCGAACGGGCCCGGGCCCGCGAAGACCAGCGGCGGCAGGTCGGGGGCCGAGGCGTGGGTGCGGGCCAGCCAGTCCAGGCCCTTGCGCGGTCCGGCGGCGCCGGCGAACAGCAGGTACTTGTCCGGCAGGCGGAGCTTCGCGCGCTGGCCGTCGTCCGGCGGGCGGGCGGTGAACCACGCCGGGTTGACGCCCAGCGGAGTCACCACGATCTTGTCCCGGTCCACGTCGAGGCGGGCCGCCACGGCGTCGGCGACGGCGGCCGTCGGGGTGCAGATCACGTTCGCGCGGTCGACGCCGCGGCGGACCAGTTCCGGCAGGTCGCGGTCCGACGGCGCCAGCTCCGCGGGCGCGTCCAGGAACGCCAGGTCGTGGATGGTCAGCACGCCCGCGGCCCGCAGCCGGCCGGGCAGGACGAAATTGGTCCCGTGCACCACATCCGTCGAGCCCGCGAACAGCTCCACCGGCGGCAGCTCCGAGCGCAGCCAGGTCTGGCGCAGCAGCCGCGCGGACACCGGCATGCCGCGCGCCTGCACGCCGTGTGGCAGCACGTGACGCAGCTTTCGCCAGCCCCGCAAGGTGAACGCCACCGCGCGCAGGTCCACATCGGACATCGACGCCAGTTCCTCGCTCAGCGCGGCGGTGTACCGGCCGATGCCGGTCCGCGAGCCGAGCAGGGGAGTGCCGTCGATCAGCACCCGCAAGGGGCGGTCAGCCACGGCGCAGCCGTTGGCGTGCGACCTTCACGACCCGCCCGCCGACACGCCGCGCCAGCTCCGACGGCCCGCCCGCGGTCAGGTACTCCCGGACCAGGTCGACGTCGCGCCGCACCATCTCGCGGCCGCGCACCGGCGGCGTGGTGGTGAGGTCCGCGGTGCCGGGCAGCCGGTCGGCCGCCGGCCGCGGGTCGCGGCAGAACTCCACCAGCGGCTTCAGCGCCTCCGGCCACGCGTACCGCCGCGCGACCTCGGTGATGCGCGAGACGCAGCCGGCCGCGAACTCCTCGTCGTACAACGACTTCTCCAGCGCCGCCGCCAGCGCGACGGCGTCCTCCGCCGGCACCACGACGCCGAGCCGCTCGGCCCGCACCAGGTCGGCGAACGCGTCGCCGTCCGTGGTGACGATCGGCAGGCCCGCCCACAGGTAGTCCAGCACCCGCGTGCGGAACGCGAACGTGGTCTCCACGTGCTCGTAGTGCGTGGTGACGCCGGCGTTCGCGTCCAGCAGCCAGTTCTGCCGGTCGGAGAAGGGCACCCAGTGCTCGTTGAAGAACACGTGCTTGTCGGTGAGCCCCAGCGAATCGGCCAGCCGCACGGTCCGTGCGCCGATGTCCATCTCGGCGACCTCGGGGTTCGGGTGCTTCATGCCGAGGAACACCAGCCGGGCGTCGTCGCGGCGCTCGCGCAGCAGGTCGAACGCGCGGATCAGCGTGAGCGGGTCGAACCAGCTGTACACCCCGCCCGCCCACAGCACCACGTGGTCGGACTCGCCGATGCCGAGCGTCGCGCGCAGGCCCGGCCCGGTCCGCACCGGCGCCTGCGGCGACAGTCCGAACGGGACCACCGCGAGCAGCGACTGCGTGGTCGGGTCCGCGTCGTAGAGCCGCGGCGAGAGCCGGCCCAGCGCGGCCAGGTGGCCCAGCCAGAAGTGCCGCTGCCGCTCGGAGGCGCACAGGAAGAAGTCCGCGCGCTCCAGCTGCGCGTCCAGCACCCGCGTCACCCCGGCGAGGTCCAGCGCGCGCTGGTCGTCGGCCACGCCCTTGCCCTGCTCCAGCAGCTCCAGGTGCATCGGGTCGTAGACGTCGGCGACCACGATCTTGTTCTCGTGCTGCTTCTTCAGCGACGGCGCCAGCTCCAGCACGTGGCCCTGCAGGATCACCACGTCGGCCCACTCGATCGGCGCGTCCAGGTCGCGGTGCTTGCCGGAGCTGACGCGGAACGCCGAGGGCGGCGGCGAGACCAGCGGGTTCGTGGTGATCAGGTGCACGTCGTGCTCGGCGGCCAGCGTCGAGGCGATGTTCCAGGCCCGGATCGCCGGCCCGGCCATCCGCTCGGTGATCGAGTCGCCGGTCAGCACGAGGATCTTGCGCCGGTGCCTGAACACGGCCTCGATGCCGAACGCCTCGACCAGGATCTCGTGCGCGCGCAGGTAGTCCGGCAGCGGGTACGCGGGCTCCAAAGCCTTGCGAAGCAAGGGAAGCAGGTCCGCGTCCGTGCGCACCCGCGCGGCCTGCTCAACGGCGCGCGACTCGGCCAGCGACGGCAGCAGCTCCACGAACCGGTCGACGGCCAGCACTCCGGCCAGCGTCGTCCGCGGCACCGCGATGTCGCCCGTTTCGACCGGTCCGACGCCCTTTTCCAGGTCCAGCTGGTCCGGGTCCAGGCCACCGCGGGCGGTCGCGCGGCGGACGGCCAGCGCGAGCGCGGCGGGCAGCGCGCGGGCCAGCGACTCGTCGGACAGGTTCTTGTACAGCGCGGCCAGCGCGTTGCGCTCCAGCAGGAAGGTCTCGCGGCCGGTCTCCGGCGCGTCGACGGCCGACATCGTGCCGTGGTGCCGGTGGAACGCCAGCGACTCCGGCAGGTAACGCACCCGCCAGCCACGCAGGTTCAGCCGCCAGCCGAGGTCGACGTCCTCGTAGAACATGAAGAACCGCTCGTCGAACCCGCCCAGCTCGGCGAACACCGACGCGCGCACGAACATCGCCGAGCCGGTGCCGAAGAGCACGTCCTTGGCCAGCTCGTGCTCGGCCTCGGGGACGTCGGCCAGCGGGCTGCCCGCGTGCCGCTTGTAACCCATGCCGAACCAGGTCAGGCCCGCGTCGACGAAGTCGGTGCCGGTGCCCTCCCAGTCCACGACCTTGCTGGCCACGGCGGCCACAGTCGGCTGCGCCCGCAGCTCGGCGACAGCGGCGGAGACCCAGCGCGGCGCCGGGCGGGCGTCGTTGTTGAGGAAGCCGAGCACGGTGCCCTTGGCCTGCTTCGCGCCGAGGTTGCAGCCGCCGGCGAACCCGGTGTTCACGGGCGACTCGACGAGCTTCACCGCCGGTACCGCGGCCCGGATGCGGGCGGCGTCGTCACCGCCCGAGGCGTTGTCGACGCAGATCAGCTCGACGTTCGCGTAGTCCAGCTCGGTGCTGAGCGCCCGCAGACAGGTGATCGTGTCGTCGGCGCCGCGGTAGTTCACCACGATCACCGAGACAAGTGGTAACGGGTCCCCCTGCGTCAAGACGAGCTCCTGTCCGTGATGTCGGGCCTCGCCCAGCGTACTGTGCCGGTCGTTACTGATCCGACGGCAGTCACGGCGGAAAGGGTTACTACGAGCAGGTCGGCTGCGGACCGTTCCGCCTTCTTCCGGTCGGATCAGTAATGGTCAGCCCATGCTTCCCAGATCGCGCCTCGGCCGAGCGTCGTGATCCGGGTGACGCGGCGGCGCGCCAGCAACGTCGCCGGGAGCCGCGCGGCGACCTCGGCGAGCACCCGCACTCGGAGCCTTGGGTCGAAGTTCGCCGCGGTGGGTTCTTGCTTTATTCGGTGCAGGGCCTGGCGCAGCGGCAGCACCGCCGTGAGCGCGGCGAACCGGGCCAGCTCCCGCACGGCGACCCCCGCCGGGGCACAGCGCAGCAGCATGAGCAGCCGGTTCCGCTCGTTCCAGCGGTGGAACAGCGGCGAGCCGGGTCTGGTGCTGGCGCCGTGCAGATGCTGAACGCGGGCCCGGCCCGCCGCGACGACGTGCCAGCCCGCGAGCCGCAGCCGCCACGCCGTGTCGGTGTCCTCGTAGTAGCAGAAGAAGCTCGCCGGGACGCCGCCCACGGCGCGCACGGCGTCCGCGCGCAGCAGTGCGGCGCCGCCGCAGAAGCCGAAGACCTCATCGGCCGGCTCGGTGAGGTCCGCGCCGTGGCCGTCGGCGGTCAGGCGGACGCCCGTGGACTGCGTCGTGCCGTCCGCCAGCTCCAGCCGCGACGTGACGGCGGCGGCCAGCGGCTGCTCGTCGAGGGTGTCCTCCAGCACGGCGAGCCAGCCGGGATCGGGGGCCGCGTCGTCGTTCAGCCAGGCCACGAGCGGGGTGTCGACGTGCTTCAGCGCCGTCGCCATCGCGCCCGCGTAACCGGTGTTGCGGTGCAGCCGGAGGACCCGCGGCCGCGACGGGTGCGCGGCCAGGAGGCCGGCCGTTCCGTCGTCGGAGGCGTTGTCGATGACCAGCGTCCGATGTGGACGGGTCTGGGCGGCGAGGGCGTCGAGGCAGGCCGTGACGTGGGCCGCGCCCCGCCAGGTGACCACGACGACGGTGGTGCTGGAGTCCGCGCTGGTCACCTGGGTGAGAATAGCGGCGTGCCCGAACTGGTAGTGCTCGCCGAGCAGCTGCTCGCCCCCGTCCCGGGTGGTACGGGCCGGTACACCGCCGAACTGCTCCCCGCGCTGGCGCGCACCGCGCCACCGGGGTGGACGGTGTCGAGCGTGGTCGCGCGCCACGCTGATGTCACGGCCGCCCAGGTCGAGGGCATCGACGGCCCGCGCGTGCTGAAATTGCCGCCCCGCGGCCTGATCGGCCTCTGGCAGCTCGGCGTGCCGTGGTGGCCGGGCGGCGACGCCGTGCACGCGCCCACGCCGTTCGCCCCGCCGCGCGCGCCCGCCGGGCGGACACTCACCGTGACCGTGCACGACACCGTGCCGTGGACGCATCCGGAGACGCTCACCGCGCGCGGTGTCAGCTGGCACCGGTCGATGATCGCGCGGGCGGCGCGGCGGTCGTCCGGGCTGATCGTGCCGACCCGGGCCGTCGCCGACGAGCTGGCGGTGCTGGTGGACGTGACCGTGCCGGTGCGCGTGGTGCCGCACGGCGTGACCGTGCCGGCGGAGGCGGCGCCGCTGGACCTGCCGGAGCGGTACGTGCTGGCCGTCGGGACGATCGAGCCGCGCAAGGGCATGGACGTGCTGGTGGACGCCGTCGCGCAGCTCGGCGACGTCGCGCTGGTTATCGCCGGCCAGCCCGGCTGGGGCGGCATCGACCCGGTGCGCCTGGCGGCCGACCGGGGCCTGTCCGACGTGCGGGTGCTGGGAAAGGTGACCGACGCCGAGCTGGCCACCGCCCTGCGCGGCGCGAGCGTGCTGGCCGTGCCGAGCCTCGCGGAGGGCTTCGGCCTGCCGCTGCTGGAGGCGATGGCCGCGGGCGTCCCGGTGGTGCACACCGACGTCCCGGCCCTGGTCGAGGTCGCCGGCGGCGCGGGCGTGGTGGTGCCGCGCGGTGACGTCCCGGCCCTGGCCGCCGGGCTGCGTTCGGTGCTGGCGTCTCCGGACCGCGCGGCGGAACTGGCGCGGCTCGGCCGTGAGCGGGCCCGCGCGTTCACCTGGCGCGCCGCCGCGGAAGCCGTGTGGGCCGCCCACCGGCGGCGGGCCTGAGATCGGGCTCGTGAGTGTTTATGACGGTTCTAACCGTCCTAAACACTCACGAGCATTCCCAGGCGAGGAGCAGTTTGTCGGTTCCTCACCATCGCACGCTGTCACGGTCGTACTCTGCTCAAGTGACCGGTGATCCCCGAGTGCTGATCGACGCGACCGCGGTGCCCGCGGACCGGGGTGGCGTCGGCCGGTACGTGGACTCGCTCGTCGCGGCGCTCGACCAGGACGGCGCCCGGCTCACGGTGGTCTGCCAGCCGCGTGACCTGCCGCTGTACGACCGGCTCGCGCCCAGTGCGCGGGTGGTGCCCGCGTCGCCGTCGACGTCGACCCGCACGGCCCGGCTGACCTGGGAACAGGCGACGTTGCCGAGGCTGGTGCGCAAGCTCGCCGCCGACGTCGTCCACTCGCCGCACTACACGATGCCGCTGGCCAGCGGCGCCGCTTCGGTGGTCACGCTGCACGACGCGACGTTCTTCACCGACGCCGTGCTGCACTCGTCCGTGAAGGCCCGGTTCTTCCGCGCGTGGACGTCGGCCGCGCTGCGCCGCGCGACGATGTGCGTCGTCCCGAGCCAGGCCACGGCCGACGAGCTGGCGCGCGTGAGCCCCGTGCGGCACGCGGAGCTGGAGATCATCCACCACGGCGTGGACACGGACCGCTTCCACCCGCCGTCCCCGGACGAGATCGCGGCGGCCCGCGCGGCGATGGGGATCGGGCGGACGCCGTACATCGCGTTCCTCGGGGCGCTGGAGCCGCGCAAGAACGTGCCGGCGCTGATCCGCGGGTACGCGCGCGCCGTCGCCGGCCGCGCCGACGCGCCCGCGCTGGTGCTCGCCGGCCAGCCGGGCTGGGACACGCAGGTGGAGCGCGCCCTCGACGGCGTGCCGCACCGGCTGCGCGTGATCCGCGCGGGCTATCTCCCGTTCGGCACGCTGGCGGGCTTCCTCGGCGGCGCGGAGCTGGTGGCCTACCCGAGCCTCGGCGAGGGCTTCGGCCTCCCGGTCCTGGAGGCGATGGCCTGCGGCGCCGCCGTACTGACCACCCGCCGCCTCTCCCTCCCCGAGGTCGGCGGCGACGCGGTGGCCTACTGCGGCGTCGGCGCCGGCGATGTGGCCGCCGCGATCACCGAACTGCTCGCCGACCCCTCCCGCCGCGCCGAGCTCGCCGCGGCGGCCCAGCAGCGCGCGAAGGAGTTCTCCTGGGCCACCACGGCGGAGCGCCATCGTGAGGCTTATGCCAAGGCTTGGGCGCGGCACTTGCACAACCGCTGAGGGCAGGGGTTCGTTACAAAGCGTGCTAGTCTCATAAGCGCGAGGCCCCCGTGGGGCCGAGTATGAAAGCCTGTGATGCGTCCGGACGGTCGTCTCGCAGGCTTTTCGCTTTCCAGCCGCTTTTCACAATCGCGCTTTCACCACCGTGCCTTTCACAGCCGAATGTGTTCCTCGACGAGGCAGGCTGAGCGCCGGGCCCAATCGCCGCCCGCTCCGAAGCACCACGCGACGGCATCCGAAATCCAGAGCAGCGGTTCGAGCGTCGAGTCGAGGTGCTCGTAGGTCAGCTCGCTCTTCGACGGCAAAGACCCCAACGAGCGCTGGAGCGTTCGGCGGTCGTGCTCATCACGCTCGTTTCGGGTGTCGAGCACCAACCGGCGCGCGCCCATACCGAGCAGGTCTTCAACCGCTTGGGCAAGACACCTCTGCCGAGCGGCTTCTTCGGTCTTTGGCATGCACGAAGCCGTGTACACCCGCGTGGTGACGAACATCTTGCCCATGCGGTCGATGAGTTGCCTTCGCCTGGGTTCTTTCTCCTTCTTGAAGTGGAGTTCCCGCGCGCCGCGCAGCAGCAGGCCCGCGAGGGTGCGCCGGGTCGACGCCAGGTGCGCGGGCTCCACCAGCGTCATGCACAAGAGAAACTGACGATTGCGGGCCGACTCGTCGACGAAGGCGTGCACGGTCATCAGAGAATCTTGGCCGGTCGACGGTCACCCTCGGTAGGCGGGTTGGTCCGTCTGCGTCGCGGTGGGTGACCGGGGGACAATGGCGCGGTGACTGAGCACCCCAGCTACGGCGACGGGCTCGCCGTCGTGACCGTGACGTACTTCCCCGGCGAGACCCTCGAGAAGTTCCTCGACACGCTCGAAAAGGCGACCGACCGCGAGGTCAAGGTCGTCGTCGCCGACAACGCGTCCACGGACGGCGCGCCGGAGCGGGCGGCGGAGCGCGAGAACGTGCAGCTGGTCAGCATCGGCGAGAACGTCGGCTACGGGACGGCCGCCAACCGCGGCGTCGCGGCGCTCGACGACAGCTACGGCTGGATCGTCGTCGTGAACCCGGACCTCGAGTGGGAGCCCGGATCGCTCGACGCGCTGCTGGAGGTCGCGAAGCGGTGGCCGCGCGGGGGCGCGTTCGGGCCGCTCATCCACGACCTCGACGGCACCGTCTACCCGTCCGCGCGGCTGCTGCCGTCGTTCGGCCGCGGGATCGGGCACGCCGTGTTCGCGAAGGTCTGGCCGGGCAACCCCTGGACGCGCCAGTACCGCCAGGAGACCGGCACCCCCGTCGAGCGCACGTCCGGCTGGCTGTCCGGCTCGTGCCAGCTGCTCCGGCGCGAGGCGTTCGACTCCGTCGGGGGCTTCGACACGCGCTACTTCATGTACTTCGAGGACGTCGACCTCGGCGACCGCCTCACGAAGGCCGGCTGGCTGAACGTCTACGCGCCGTCCTCCAGCGTGATGCACATCGGCGGCCACTCCACGGCGCGCGCGTCCGCGAAGATGCTGCGCGCGCACCACGCCAGCGCCTACCGCTACCTCGCCGACCGGCACCAGGGCTTGCGCTGGAAGCCGGTGCTGGCCGCGGTGAAGCTGGGCCTGGCCCTGCGCGTCAAGCTGGAGACCCGCAAGGGCTGACGGTCACCACGACTCGGCGATCACGGGGCCGGTTCGCATTCGGCGGGGTCAAGCGGCTCGGTGAGCACCGAGCCGCTTGACCCCGAGCACACGCGGGCCAAGCCGATCACCGTTCTGCCCGGCCGAAATCAAGTCTGACGATCACCGGGCCGGAGCGTGTCCGGCTGAAATCAAGTCCGGCAATCGCCGGGCCGGAGCGTGTCCGGCCCGGCGAGGTGGCCGGCTTGCTTTCTACCCGTCGGGCCGAGCGAGCGGCCGTCTTTGCTTTCGGCCGGGCGGGCCGAGTGAAGCGGCCGGGTTTGCTTTCGGCCCGTCAGGCCGGGTGAGGGTGGCTGGGCCGGCTCACAGCCCGTCGAGGCGGCGGGACAGGTTCGAGCGGCCGTTGTTCTGCTTGACCGTCGGGACCAGCCCGGTCAGCTCCTCCTCGGTCGGCTCGCGGAGCGGGCTGGGGACAGGCCTGGCCTGCGGCCGCGGCACCAGCGGCGTGGTGACCTGCTGCGCCGCCACCGGCTGCGGCTTGGTGTCCTGCTCGGCGGAGCCGCCCGGCACTTCCAGCGGTGTGGTCGGGTTGTAGCCGGACAGCGGGTGGTCGTTCTCCTCGATCAGCGACGCCGGCAGCTGCGTCGTCGTGTCGGGGTCCTGCTGGTCCAGCCCGGCGACCACGGCTCTGGCGATCTGCTGGGTATTGGAGGCGTCCATCGGTGACGTCATGTTGTCCGGCGTCACCACGAAGGCGCCGCGGGAACGAGCACGTGCGAGCAAGGCGTCCGCGCGATCGCGGGGGTCCATCCCCTCGGCCTCCCGACTGACCCGGGGCCCTCTGGGGAAAGGCCCACCTGTTTCCTGTCTAGGGTAGGCCCTCGGAGCCCGAGCCGTCAGGGTTTCCCACGGCTTGTCGCTGAGCGGCGCGTGATAAAAGAGGAGTTTTCTGTGACGTCCGAGCTCGAAGTCGACGCCGTCGTGCTGGTCGGGGGCAAGGGCACCCGCCTGCGGCCGCTCACCCTGTCCGCGCCGAAGCCGATGCTGCCGACGGCAGGGGCCCCCTACCTGAGTCACCTGTTCTCGCGTATCCGCGCGGCCGGGATCCGCCACGTCGTGCTCGGCACGTCGTACCGCGCCGAGGTGTTCGAGGAGTACTTCGGCGACGGGTCCGCCCTCGGCCTGGAGCTGGAGTACGTCGTCGAGGACGAGCCGCTGGACACCGGTGGCGCGATCCGCAACGTCTACGACCGGCTCCGCGCCGAGCACGCGATCATCTTCAACGGCGACATCCTGTCCGGCGCCGATCTGCGCGAACAGCTGCAGACCCATGTGGACTCCGGCGCCGACGTCACCCTGCACCTGCAGCGAGTGCCCGACCCCAGCCGGTTCGGCTCGGTGCCCACCGACGCCGACGGCCGCGTCCAGGCCTTCCTGGAGAAGACGCCGAACCCGCCGACCGACCAGATCAACGCCGGCTGCTACGTGTTCCGCCGCTCAGTGGTCGAGACCATTCCGACGGGACGGCGCGTCTCCGTGGAGCGCGAGACATTCCCAGGCCTGCTCTCGGACGGCGCCCACCTGCACGGTTTCGTCGACTCGTCGTACTGGCTCGACGTCGGCACACCCGATGCGTTCGTGCGGGGCAGCGCCGACCTGGTGCGCGGCATCGCGCCGACGTCCGCGCTGCCCGGCCCGATCGGCGAGTCGCTGGTACTGGACGGCGCGCGGGTCGCGGACACGGCCGTCGTCTCGGGCGGCTCGACGATCGGCGCGAAGGCCGTGGTGGCTTCGGGCGCGACGGTGACCGGCTCGGTGCTGTTCGACGACGCCGTGGTCGCGGAAGGGGCCACTGTGGAGCGTTCGGTGCTGGGCCGCGGCGCGCGCGTCGGCGAGGGCGCAGTGCTGCGCGGCGTGGTACTCGGCGACGGCGCGACGGTCGGCGCGGGCTGCGAACTGCTCGACGGCGCCCGCGTCTGGCCCGGCATCACCCTGCCCGACGGCGGCATCCGCTTCTCGAGCGACGCCTAACCATGCTGTGGCGGCCGCCTTTCACGCTGGACCCGGGCTCCGTGCTCGGGCCGCTCAGCCGTGGGCGCGGCTCGCTGAACTTCCAGCGCGACCGTGGCGTGTGGTGGCTGGCGGCGAACACGCCCGCCGGCCCGGGCACGCTCGCGCTGCTGCACCGCCCGGACGGCGACATCGATGCCGAGGCCTGGGGCGACGGCGCGGATTTCCTGCTCGACGGCGTCCCGTCCCTGCTCGGCGCCGACGATGACGACACGGGTTTCGTCGCGCACCACGAGGTGGTCGCCGAGGCCCGCCGCCGTTCCCCGGGCCTGCGCCTCGGCGCGACGGGCCGGGTGTGGGACTCGCTGGTTCTTGCGGTGCTGGAGCAGAAGGTGACGAGCCCGGAGGCCCTGCGCTCGTGGTCCGAGCTGTGCCGGTGGTTCGGCACGCGCGCGCCGGGCCCGGGGCCGGACCGCCTGCGCGTGCCGCCGACCCCGGTCGCGATCCGGTCCATCGTGGACTGGAACTGGCACCGCATCGGCGTGGACCTGAAACGCCGCACGGCGCTGATCAACGCCGCGCGCGTGGCACCCCGGCTGGAGGAAGCGGTGGCGCTGCGGGGCGCCGCCGGGCGGGCGCTGCTGCGGAAGGTCCCGGGCATCGGCGTCTGGACCGCGTCGGAGATCGCGCAACGCGCCTGGGGCGACCCGGACGCGGTCAGCTTCGGCGACTACAACATCTCGTCGGTGGTCGGCCACACCCTGATCGGCCGGAAGACCGACGACGCTGGCATGGCGGAACTGCTGGCGCCCTACGCGCCGCAACGCCAGCGCGCCATCCGCTACTTGGAGGCCACCGGCGCGCGCAAACCCCGCTTCGGCCCGCGCATCGAACTCCGCGACTACCGCGCGATGTGAGCCTCCGCGCTGGGTTTGGCGCTTGGTCATTGGCGGTTGACGACGGTGCTTAGCGTTTAGCGCACGGTGCTTGGCGCTTGGCGCTTGGCGAACGTCGCTTGGTGCTTGGTGCTTGGTGCTTGGTGAACGATGCTCGGCACTCGGCACTCGGCACTCGGCACTCGGCACTCGGCGCGTGGTTCGTGGTGCTTGGCGAACGGTGCTTGCAGATTGGTGCTTGGCGAACGGGCGCTTGATGCTCGGTGATTCGGTGGCTCAGCGGGGTTGCCGGCGCCTGACCCAGTGGGGTTGTTGCTGGTCGGCTCAGTGGGGCTGCTGTGGGGAGTGCGGCCCTTGGTCCGGGGGCGGGAATTGCTGGTGACCCGGCTGCGGGGCTTGCGGCTGACCGGGCTGTTGGCCCGGCAATGGGGCCTGCGGCTGGCCGGGCTGTTGGCCTGGCTGTGGGGCCTGCGACTGACCTGGCTGCTGGCCCGGCTGCGAGGCCTGTGGCTGCCCGGGCTGCTGGCCCGGCTGGAAGGCCTGCGGCTGGTTGGGCTGCTGGCCTGATTGTGCGGATTGTTGTTGGCCTGGCTGCGGGGGCTGCTGCTGGCCGGGCTGCGGTTGGCCGTATTGCTGCGACCCGGCCGGCGGTTGGCCGAACTGTTGTTGCCCGCCCTGTGGCTGAGGGAACTGCTGCTGTCCGCCGGGGGCTTGGCCGTACTGCGGTGGCTGACCGGGCTGCGCATACTGCTGCGGCTGACCGGACGGCGGCTGGCCCGGGTACTGCTGCTGCCCCGGGTATTGCTGCTGCGGGGGATAACCGGGCTGCGAACCGGGGTACTGCTGAGGAGGGAGCGGCGGCTGCGGGGTCGATTTGTTTGCCTTGACGATCCTCAGCACCACGACAATCGCCAGCGCGATCACCGCCAGGGCTGGAACGACAACAATAACGAGATGGCCCAAAGCCATGACTCCTCTTCTCACTTCCCGGAAACGAACGGGGACTGCGGTGGGGTGTTGATACTCAGGCTGCACCGTTTGCCGACTTGGTGCCTGTCGGCCCGACGGTGGCTGATCAGTTGCCTATTGCCCTGGCGGTTGCTGACCGGATGGCGGCTGGTCCGCTGTCTGCTGATCCGGGCCCGGTGCCGTCGGGTAGCCCGGCATGCCTTGTTGTTGCGGCCAGAACGGCTGCTGCGGCGGAAACGGCTGTTGCGAAGGAAAGGGCTGCTGTGGCGGAACGGGTTGTTGCGGTGGGAACCCTTGCTGTCCCGGGAACCCTTGTTGCCCCGGAGGCCCTTGCGGCGGGCTGAAGCCTTGCGGCGGTGGGAATCCCTGCGGCGGAGGAAACCCTTGTGGCGGTGGAAACCCCTGTGATGGTGGAGACCCTTGTGGCGCCGAACCAAACCCCGGCTGCCCAGTCGGGCCGCCGGGTGGTGGTGGGTATCCGGGCCCGCCCTGCCACGGCGGGCCCGGGTGGCGCCGGCGGGCGGATTTCCGCGTTGCCACCACGACCGCCGTCACGATGCCGGCCACGGCCAGCAGGAGTAGCAGGACCAGCACGTGCCCCGGCTGAATCGCGTTCACGGAATGAGCACCTCATCTCCCCGAGAGGCCCATCGTAGGGGCCTCAGCCCAGTGCCGCCTTCGCGATGGCCAAGGCTTCGGCCGGGGAGAGGCCGAGGCGGCGGGTCACGGCGGCGTACTCCTGGGCCGCTTCGCGGGCGCGGGAGCGGGTTTCGTCGCCCGTCGAGCCGACGAAACTGCCTGCGCGGCCACGGGTTTCGATCAGGCCTGCCTCTTCCAGCTCACGGTAGGCGCGGGCGACGGTGTTGGGCGCGACGCCCAGGTCGGCCGCCAGCCGGCGCACCGTGGGCAGCTTGGTGCCGACCGGCAGGGTCCGGTCGTTGATCTGAGTGGCGAGCGACGAGCGCACCTGCTCGTACGGCGGCACCGGCGAAGCGCTGTCGAAGCTGACGGTCACCGAGCCCACCTTAGCGGCGCCGCTGCTTGCGCAGCCGGATCACGATCGCCACGATCAGCGCCAGGAACGCCAGCCCGAACCCGGCCAGCACCACCCACAGGCTGACGTAACCGCCGTCGCCGGTGTGGATGTGCGGACGGGTCAGGAACAGGTCCATGCCATTCAGTCTAACCGGACGAAACGGCCGCCCTCAGCAGTTCGCCCAGATCCTCCGAGCCCGCTGGCAGAGCGTCCAACGGCCACCAGCGCAGGTCGTCCGACTCGTCGCTGCGCACGGGCTCCGCGCCGGCCGGCGCGCGCACCACGTACCGCACGTCGAAGTGCCGCGTCGGCAGGCCGAGCGAGCAGGTGACCGGGTGGACGTCCAGGTGCACCGGCCCCGCGTTGATACGCAGGCCCGTCATCCCGGATTCCTCCGTGGCCTCGCGCAGCGCGGCGCCGACCAGCGACACGTCCGACGGCTCGCAGTGCCCGCCCAGCTGCAGCCACCGCCCGACGCGCGGGTGCAGCGTCAGCAGCACCCGGGTCCCCGTCGAGTCCAGGACCACGGCCGATGCCGTCAGGTGCCCCGCTTCGCACGAACGCCGACAACTGTCGTCGCGCGACGCGAGGAAGCCGAGGAACGCCTGCCGCAACGTCTCCTGCGACCTCGACGACGGCGCCCAGGACGTCAGCGCCGCCACGGCATCGGAGTGCACAGCATCCGAAAGCACCGCAGCGCGGTGCGCAACATCCGACAGAGCAGCGTCTGACTGCACAGGATCTGACTGCACAGCATCTGATTGCACAGCGTCGGCCCGCCCGTTCACAGCTCGACCAGCCCGTCACCGGCCGGACGAGGCTCCCGCGCCGGCGGCGGACCACCGGCCGGGTGGCCGACCGCGACCGCGCCCAGCGGCTCCCATCGCTCGTCCAGGCCCAGCGTGGACCGTACGAGGTCGGCCGCGAAGATCGTCGAACCGATCCAGCACGAGCCCAGGTCCTCGGCTGCCAGCGCGACCAACAGGCCCTGCACTGCGGCGCCCGCGGCGACCGTGAACATCGTGTGCTCACAATCGTTCCGGCGCTGGTCGCGGTAGGTGTGCGCGCCCTCGGGCACCAGGAACGGGATGACCACCTCGGGCGCGTTGTACAGGATGTCGCCGCGCGAGAGTCGCTTCGCGATCTGCTCCTCGGTGAACTCGTCGTCGCCCAGGTCGCCGCGCCAGGAGTCGCGCATCGCGTCCAGCAGCTTCTTGCGCAGCCCGGCGTCGCGCAGCCAGACGAACCGCACCGGGTGCGTGTGGTGCGGCGCGGGCGCGGTCAGCGCGGACGCGACGGCGCCGCGCAGCACCTCGGGATCCACCGGCTCGTCACTGAACGAGCGCACCGACCGCCGGTGCGGCACGGCCTCGCGCCGGCCCTGCGCCAGCGCCTCGTTTGTGCCCAGCCGGAACAGGTCCTCGTCGACGGGCCGGATCAGGTTCCGCGCGGTGGAGCCGTCGTCGGTGAGCGTCAGTCCGCGCACCACGGCCACCGGCAGACTGCCGAGCTTGCCCTTCACCAGGTCCGCCGCCGCGGCCAGCTCGTCGGCCACGGCGATCTCCGTGACGGCCAGCTCGTTGCCCTGCGAGTCGATCTGCCCGGCGTACGCGTGCAGCACGCGCAGCCCGGACGAACCGATCGCCGCGTCCGTCTGCCCGACGCGCCACGCCCGGCCCATCGTGTCCGTGATGACCACGGCCACCTCGACGCCCAGCCGCTCGCGCAGACCGTTCCGCAGCGCCAGCGCGGACGCGTCCGGCTCGGCGGGCAGCAGCGCGACCTCGTCGCCCCGCACGTTCGACGCGTCGATGCCCGACGCCGCCTGCACGATGCCCAGCGGGTTCTCGGTGATCAGCGTGCGCGCCACCCGCGCGACTACCCGCACGGACTCCTGCTCGATCAGCTCGCGGCGCGCGGCGTCGCGGGCTTCGGGGTCGCTCGGCACCCGCACGAGCCTGCCCTCGATCTTCGACACGACCTTCGAGGTGACCACCACGACGTCGCCCGAGCGCAGCCACGGGGCCGCCGCGACGATCGCGCCGGTGAGGTCGTCGCCGGGCCGGAACTCCGGCAGCCCGGGCACCGGCAGGATCTCGACCTTCGCCGAGGCGTGGTCGGTGAACTCGGACCCGGTGAACTCAGTCAAGGGAAACTCCCGCAACGTCGAAGGCCGCGCGCGCCATCGCCGCGGTCGCGTCCACATCGGACATCAGCAGTGGCACCGCGCGGACGGTCACCCCTGGCACGGTCACGTCGTGGTCCTCCTCGGCGACGAGCCAGCCGTCCAGCACGCCGCCGTCCTTCCGTGCGCCGTAGTGCCGGCCCACCGCCTCGGCCGAGGTCTCGACACCGATCGCGGTCAGGCACGCGTCGGCCATGCCGCGCAGCGCCTTGCCTCCGATGATCGGGGAGACGCCCACGACTTTGGCCCGCGACTTCACCAGCGCCTCGCGCACGCCCGGCACACCCAGCGTCGTGCCCACCGACACCACCGGGTTCGACGGCGCGAACAGCACCAGGTCCGCCTCTCCGATCGCCTCCAGCACCCCCGGCCCCGGCTTCGCCTCGTCGTTGCCGACCGAGACGATCGAGTGCGCCGGCGGCCCAGCCTTGTAGCGCACCCACCACTCCTGGAAGTGCACGGCCTTCTGCTGGTCCGGCTGCTCCGGGTCGTCGATCACGACGTGGGTCTCGACCCGGTCGTCCGACATCGGCAGCAGGCGCACGCCGGGCTGCCACCGGTCGCACAGCGCCTCCGTGACGGCCGAGAGCGGATAGCCCGCGCGCAGCATCCGCGACCGGATCAGGTGCGTGGCGATGTCCTTGTCGCCCAGCCCGAACCAGGTCGGCTCGGCGCCGTACGCGGCGAGCTCCTCCTTCACCACCCAGGTCTCGCCCGAGTGGCCCCAGCCGCGCTCGGCGTCGATGCCGCCGCCGAGGGTGTACATGCAGGTGTCGAGGTCCGGGCAGATGCGCAGCCCGTGCATCCACACGTCGTCACCCGTGTTCACCAGCGCGGTCACTTCGTGGGGCGACGGCGGCTCGGCCGGGCCGATCGCGGGCATTCCCAGTGCGGTCTTCACCCCGAGCAGGAACCGGGCGCCGCCCACCCCGCCCACCAATACGACGATCTTCACGACTGCGGATCCTCGCACGCGCCGGGGCCCGGGCCCCAATACCGGTACCTGTGGTGCTCCGTACAGCCCAAGCCGGAATACAGCGCGAGTGCGCCGGCGTTGCCCACCGCCACTTGCAGGACCCACTGTGTGGCCCCGTGCCCGCGTCCCCACACGGCCAGCGTGCGCATCAGCGCCGACGCCAGCCCGCGGCGGCGGAAGTCCGGCTGCACAGCCAGCCGTGACACGTGCAGCCAGCCGTCCACCACGGCGCCGCGCACGGCCCCGGCGGTGACGCCGTCGACCTCCAGCACGCCGTAGCCCACCTTCCCGGTGGTCAGCACGTGCCGCTCGGCGTCGCTCGGCTCCCGGCCGTCCACGGTCAGCTCCCACCAGCCCGGCGTCGGCTCGTCGAGCACCTCGCCATCCGGCACCGCACTGCCTGGCACCGCACTGTCCGGCAGCGGCCCGGTGAGCACGGAGACCCGATGGCCCGCGGCGTGCTCGGTCCACTCGACCCAGCCCGCGCCGGCCACCGCGCGCTCGGCCTCGGCGTTCTCGATCACCTGGACGACCGGCGGGATCGCCTGATCGTGGGCGAAGTCACACACGGCTTTCAGCGCCTCGGAGACGCCGATCCCGGGGTCGCCGACGGCGAGTGCGCTGTTCGCGCGGCCGGTGAAGCCATCGGCCCACCGCAGCCGCCACTGCCCGAGCGGCCGCTCCACGACCGGCGGCCAAGCCCGCGCGCAGACGATCTCAAGCTTTTCGGAGGCGTTCACGGTTAGATTGTGACTGAGACTCCGGCCCGATTACCGCAGGAGAACCGATGAGCTTGGCGCGCAAGGACGACCGGCACAACGAGGACCTGGTCGAAGAGATCGCCGACGGCTTCAAGCGAACGCTGAAGGAGCCCGAGGACGAGGGGAAGCCGAAGAGCCCCGGCTTCGTCATCACGGGTGACGCCCGGTCCGCGCCGAAGCCCCGGCGCAGGGACCGCTGAACGGTCCATCTCCGGCCATACCAGGGGTATGGATAAGGGTTGCCTAATCACCACCAGGGGTGCGGGAAGCGCGTAATGTCCGCAGCGACTGGCAAAGCAGAGAAAAGCAGGAGTACGCAGTGACCTACGTGATCGCCGAGCCCTGCGTCGACGTGCTCGACAAGGCGTGTATCGACGAATGCCCCGTGGACTGCATCTACGAGGGCGACCGGATGCTGTACATCCACCCGGACGAGTGTGTCGACTGCGGTGCCTGCGAACCGGTCTGCCCGGTCGAGGCCATCTACTACGAGGACGACGTCCCCGACAACTGGTCGGACTACACCAAGGCGAACGTCGACTTCTTCAACGAGCTCGGCTCGCCCGGCGGCGCTTCGAAGGTGGGCAAGACCAGCCACGATCCCGCCTTCATCAAGGCGCTTCCCCCGCAGGGCGAATGACCGCGACGAAGCTGCCCGACTTCCCCTGGGACTCGCTCGCCGGCTTCAAGGCCCGCGCGCAGGAACACCCCGGGGGAATCGTCGATCTCTCCGTCGGCACCCCCGTGGACCCGGTTCCCGCCGGGATCCGTGACGCGCTGGCGTCGGTGTCGGACATCCCGGGCTACCCGGCCACCCACGGCACCCCCGCGCTGCGGGCCGCGGCCATCGAGGCGCTCGGCCGCCGTCACGGCATCGAGGGCGTCGAGCCCGACGCCGTGCTGCCGACGATCGGTTCGAAGGAAGCCGTGGCCTGGCTGCCGCGGCTGCTCGGCTTCGGGCCGGGCGACCTGGTCGTGATCCCGGAGCTGGCCTACCCGACGTACGAGGTCGGTGCGCTGCTCGCGGGCGCCGAGGTGGCCCGCGCCGACGGTCTCACCCAGCTCGGCCCGCGGCGTCCCGCGATGATCTGGCTGAACTCGCCGTCCAACCCCACCGGTCGTGTGCTCGGCCCCGACCACCTGCGCAAGGTGGTGGAGTGGGCGCGCGAGCGCGACGTCATCGTGGTGTCGGACGAGTGTTACCTCTCGCTCGGCTGGGAGGCCGAGCCCGTGTCGGTGCTGCACCCGTCTGTCCACGGTGGACGGCTCGACGGGCTGCTGGCCGTGCACTCACTGTCGAAGTCGGCGAACCTCGCGAGCTACCGCGCGGGCTTCGTCACCGGCGACCCGAAGCTGGTCAAGGACCTGCTGGAGGTGCGCAAGCACGCCGGCATGATCGTGCCGCGCCCGGTCCAGGAGGCCATGGTCGCCGCCCTGACCGACGACGAGGCGCTGGCCGCCCAGCGGGAGCGTTACCTCCGTCGCCGGGTAGTGCTGCGCAAAGCGTTGCAGGACAACGGTTTCGAGATCTCGCACTCCGAGGCGGGCCTGTACCTGTGGTCCACCCGCGGCGAAGACTCGCTGACCACCGTCGGCTGGCTCGCCGACCGCGGCATCCTCGTGGCGCCGGGCACCTTCTACGGCCCGACGGGCGGCAAGCACGTCCGCGTCGCCCTGACCGCCACCGACGAACGCATCGACGCGGCCGCCGAGCGACTCGCCTCCTGAACCGGGTCTGACGCTCCTCAACGGGCCTGAAAACCGGGGTCCGTTGTCCGGGGTGGGCGCCCTATGGTCTTTTTACTCCACTTGTAGTGGTCTGAATCCAGACCACTACAAGTGGAGTAAAAAAGGCATAGGGGCGCCGACAGGAGTAGGGGCCTCAGGTTTTGGGGCCGGGAGCGGCGCGTGGTGAGTCCCCGGGCTTCCGGGGCTGCGCTGGGTGTGGACGCTCTGCGGGCAGGAGGTCGTGGCCCGGTTGCTGTGGCTGGTGCGGTCGTGGTCGGTTTGTGGGGCTGCGGCGGGAGAGTCGCGGCCGGTTTTCGGGGGCCGCGGCGTTCAGCGCTCGCTGTCGCCGCGCTGCAGTGAGGCGCGTCGGGTCAGTAGCTGCAGCCGGTCCTCAGGCCGCACAAGGACGTCGACCGGCGGTCGCTGTTGCTCCTGTACGTGGAGCGTGCCGGTCAGTAATCGCGGCCGGTGAAGCCGCGGTAGATGAAACGGGTGAGCGCCTCGATGGCCTCGTCGTCGGTGGGGGCGGTCCAGCCCTCGGGTTCCGGGGCGAGCAGCCACATCTGCGCGTATCCGTCGATCAGCTGGTACATCATCGCGATGCTGACCTGGGTCGTCGCGGGCAGCCGGTGGCCGGCGGCGGTGACGTGGTCGAGGTGGTCCGCGATGTCGGCGGCCTGGGCCACGCCGAAGCTGGCGAACGTCCGCGCGAAGGCCTCGTTGACCATCGACGCCTGGCGCAGGGCCTGCATGGTGGCCGCGTTGACGCGGTAGAAGTCCCAGTACTGGCGCACGTGCCAGCGGACGGCCGTCGGATCGCTGAAGTCGGACAGGTGGCCCTCTTCGGCCGCCTGCTCGTCGCCCGACGCGGCCAGGTCGCCGAGTAGCGCTTCGAGCAGCTCTTCCTTGCCTGCGAAGTGGTTGTAGAACGAGCCCGCGGCGCGGCCGGCCTCCGTCGTGATGTCCGTGATCTTCGTGTTCAGGTAGCCCTTGCGCGCGAACACGCGCTTGGCCGCCTCCTTCAGTGCCGTCTCGGTTTCGGCGGCTTTTTCCTTGCGGCTGGTCGCCGTCATGCGGCACCTCCCTTGACAGGAACGCTAGCAGCGAGCATCCTGAATTCAGATTCACTGAATCATAGTTCACTGGAGGGGATATGGCCACCGATATGGACACCACAGTGCTGATCGCGGGGGCGGGGCCGACCGGGCTGACGCTCGCCATCGAGCTGGCGCGGCGCGACGTCGACGTCCGGTTGGTCGAGAAGGCCAACACCTACTTCGCCGGCTCGCGCGGGGACGGGCTGCAGCCGCGCACACTGGAGGTTTTCGACGACCTCGGCGTGCTGGACGCGGTGCTCGCGGCCGGTTCGCCGCAGTACCCGACGAAGGTCTACCTGGATGGCGAGTTCGTCACCGAGCGCTGGATGAGCGAGCACATCGAGCCGACGCCCGCCGTGCCGTATCCGAACATCTGGTTCCTGGGCCAGTCGCAGACCGAGGGCATTCTGCGGGCGCGGCTGGCGGAGTTCGGCGTGCGAGTGGAGCTGGGGACGGCGCTGACCGGTTTCACGCAGGACGAACTCGGCGTGACCGCGGTGCTCTCGCGCGGCGGCGTGGAGGAGACGGTGCGCGCGGCTTACCTGGTCGGGGCGGACGGTGGGAAGAGCGTCGTGCGCAAGACGCTGGGGATCGCGTTCGAGGGGAGCACGGACGAGTCGATCCGGATGCTGCTCGGCGACGTGCAGGCCGAAGGTCTGGACCGCAGGGCGGCGTACTGGTTCGCGCCCGCGGCGAATCCCATGGAAGGGGTCATTTTCACGCCGCTGGCCGGCACGCCGCACTTCCAGTTCGGCGCGCCGCTGGGTGACGGTGACCTGGAGGCCGAGGCGTCGCTGGCGGCGTTGCAGGCCCGGCTCGACTCGGTTTCCGGCGGCGGGGTCCGGCTGCACGACCTGGCGTGGTCCACGGTGTGGCGGCCGAACATCCGGCTGGCCGAGTCGTTCCGGCGGGGGCGCGTCTTCCTCGCGGGCGACGCCGCGCACGTCCACCCGCCGACCGGCGGCCAGGGGCTGAACACGGGCGTGCAGGACGCGTACAACCTGGGCTGGAAGCTCGCTGACGGCTCACCTGAGCTGCTGGACAGCTACGAGCCGGAGCGCCGGACGGTCGCCGCTCGTGTGCTCGGGGTGTCGACGGCACTGATGGACAAGTACGCCGACGGCGACGAGGAAGCCCACCGCCGCGGCCCCGAAACCCAGCAGCTGGACATCACCTACCGTGGCGGCCCGCTGTCCGCGCCCGCCACCGGCGACCTGCGCCCCGGCGACCGCGCCCCGGACGCCCCGCTCGCCGACGCGAACGGCAAGCAACTGCGACTGTTCGAGCTCTTCCGCGGCCCGCACGCGACCGAACTGGTCTTCGGCGACGGCCCGGTGGACGCCGGTTTCCCGGGGTACCGCATCCTGCCTGCCGGCGTGGCCGCGACGGGCACGGATCTGGTCGACGTGGGCGGGCACGCGTATGCCGCCTACGGAGCCACTTCCGGCCGTCGTGTGGTGGTGCGGCCGGATGGGTATGTCTGGTCGATCGCCTGAGCTTGGTCCGGCTGCTGACGTCGCGGTGGTGGCGGGGCTGGTGAGCTGGTGGGGCGGCTGGGTTGGGCGGCGGGTCTGGTGGTGCTGGGGTTGGCCGGGTTGTGGGGGATACGCGCAGGCCGGGGGCCGGGAGCGGTGTTCGGGGCGCCCGGGTAGTGCGGCAGGTCAGGTGGCGCTTGGGCGGTGGGCGCGGCGGTCTGGCAGTGCCGGGACAGTCGTGTTGTGGGGACGCGCAGGCGGAGCGTCCGGAGTGGTGCTGGGCATCGGACGTGGGGTGGGTGCGGTTCGGCAGGTCTTGCGGGCGCTGCTGGGCCGTCGTGCCGGGCTGGGCTGGCAGCTGGCGGGCGCTGTTGGGTGTCGCGCCGGGCAGGGCTGGCGGCCGGGGGTCCGGCGGGCGCTGTTGGGTCGTTGCGCCGGGCTGGGCTGACAGCTAGGGGTCCGGCGCCGGTGGGTCACCGCGCCGAGCCGGACCGGGCAGCCAGAAAGGCCGCCGCGACCATCCTTTATGGACTAACCCGGCGTAACGGCAGGCGCGGCCCGCTGGATTCGCGCCCAGACCGCGGGCCAGGCGGCGCGGGCCTCGGTGCGTTTGCGGAGTTCGTGTTCGGCTATGCGGCCCGCGACGAAGCCGAGTTCGGCGTCCGCGGTGGGCAGGAGGGCTCGGACGCGGTCGGTGGCCACGACGGCGTCCTGGTGGTCGCCGAGGACGGTTTGGAGTTTGCGGGTCGCTTTCACCAGCGCGGCGAGCTTGGCGGCCTGCTTTTTCTTCGCCGACGAGCGGGCCAGCTCGGCGTTGTAGCGGAGCTTCTTGCCGTGGATGCGCAGGGCGTGCAGGTCGTCGTCCGGTGGGTCGGCGGGGAGGGCGCGCACGGCTTTCGCCAGGCGGCGGTACGGCTTGCGCACGTCGGCGACCAGGTCGCGGTCGGCGGATGGGGTCTCGTCGATCTCGTGGTCCGGGGTGCGGGTGAGCTGGGCGACGCTCTGCAACAGAATCGCGTAGCGGGAGCTGGACAGGGCGCGGGTGAGGCGCATGCGGGCGGCGGCGCGTTCGGTGACGAAGGCGGACACCAGACGGCGGCCGGCGGGCTGGTCGCGGACCTCGAACGTCGCGATCACCTCGCGCAGGTGGCCGATCAGCACGTCGTAGTCCCGGACCTCGCCGAGTGACTGGCCCAGCCAGCCGAGTTCGGCGCGCGCCCGCTCGGCGCCCGGGCCGACCAGCGCGCCGGACGTCTTCAGCACGCTGCGCATGCGCCGCAGCGCGACGCGCATCTGGTGCAGGTCCTCGGGGTCGGCGCCGGCGCGGGTGCCCGGCTCGCGGGCGAGCAGTTCGCGCAGTTCGTGGTCGAGCTTCGCGCGGATGTGGGTCGCTGCCGGGTCACGCGGTTCGGCCTTCGCGGGTTCGTCGGGCAGGCCCAGCTCGGCGGGGGTCGTCGGCTTCGGGGCGCGGCGGCGGGCCGGCGTCGCGGGGGCTGCTTCGGCGGTCACCACCTGAATGGTAGGTGAACAAGTCGCCTGCCGGAACGACGAAGGTCACGCTCTCGCTTGGGGAATGCGGTCTGGGCCAGGTGAATGGCGGGTGAACAAAAACGACGAAGGGCGCGCTCCCCGCCCGGGGAACGCGCCCTTCAGGAGCCGGATTCAGTTCGCGTGCAGGGCCGCGTTCAGCTCGATGCCCACGCCCGTGCGGGCCACGACCTCGACGGCGCCGGTGGCCGAGTTGCGGCGGAACACCGCGCCCGAGATGCCGGAGATCTCCCGCGCCTTCACGGTCTTGCCCTCGACGACGACCTTGGTGCCCGCCGTCACGTACAGGCCGGCCTCGATGACCGAGTCGTCGCCGAGCGAGATGCCGACGCCGCCGTTCGCGCCGATCAGGCAGCGCTCGCCGATCGAGATCACCTCGGTGCCGCCGCCCGAGAGCGTGCCCATGATGGACGCGCCGCCGCCGACGTCGCTGCCGTCGCCCACGACCACGCCGGCCGAGATGCGGCCCTCGACCATCGAGGCGCCGAGCGTGCCGGCGTTGTAGTTGACGAAGCCCTCGTGCATCACGGTCGTGCCGGACGCGAGGTGGGCGCCGAGGCGTGCGCGGTCGGCGTCGGCGATGCGCACGCCGGTGGGCAGCACGTAGTCGACCATTCGCGGGAACTTGTCCACGCCGTACACGGTCACTGCGCCGCGAGAACGCAGCCGCAGCCGCGTCTGCTCGAAGCCCTCGACGGGGCACGGGCCGTGGTTGGTCCACACGACGTTGGACAGCAGTCCGAAGATGCCGTCGAGGCTCTGGCCGCGCGGCTGGACCAGCCGGTGCGACAACAGGTGCAGCCGCAGGTAGACGTCGTGGGTGTCGGCGGGGGCCGCGGCCAGGCGGTCGACCGTCACGCGCACCGCGACGACCTCGACACCACGGTCGGTGTCCGGGCCCAGCAGGGTGGCGGCGGCGTCGCCGAGCAGCTCGGCGGTCTCGGCGGCGGACAGCCGCTCGGTGCCGCTCGTGCCCGCGTCGGTCAGCTTCGGGTGCGGGTACCAGGTGTCCAGCACCGTCCCGTCGGAGGTGACGGTGGCCAGCCCGACGCCGACGGCGCCGGTCGTTTCGGGGTCAGGGGTCTGCTCGCTCACGCTGGTCACGGTAGCCGAGCGACGCGCCTCAACCCGTGGTGGCCTGCTGGTTCACGAGGTTCTTGATCGACGTCAGCACCTCGGAGATGTCCGTGAGCGCCTTCGTGCAGGCGCCGCCGGGGGTCGGCACGGTGGTGCAGCCCGCCGCGCGGAACGAGCTGACCGCCTGGTCCAGGCCGGTGGCCTCGCCGTCGAGCGGCCGGTCGACGGTCTTGCCCTGCTGCGCGCGCTGGTGCACGGTGCCCGCGGTGCCGCCGACCTCCGTGACGTATTTCTCGCAGCCCTTCGGCAGCTGGGTCTCCGGGCTGGTGTAGCAGGCGTCGGCGGACAGCGCGTCGAGCTTGATCGGCAGCGCGTCCGGGCCGGGGGTGCCGGGGTTCGGACCGGGGGTGGGGCCTGCCTCGTTGCCGCAGCCGGCGAGAGCCAAGGCCAGGATGCCGCTCAGGGCGACCAGGGAGCTTCGCGTGCGCACGTCCCTCACGTTAGCCCTCGCGCCGACTCGGTACGGTGCCGGTATGACCTCCCTCGAGCTGCGCGCCGATCCCGCCGACTTGACCGCCGCCCTCGTGGACGTGTTCAGCGTCTCCGGGCAGGAGGCCGAGCTGGCGGACGCGGTGGAGGCCGCGCTGCGCGAGCAGGCGCCGCACCTCGAGGTGATCCGCAACGGCGACGCCGTGCTCGCGCGCACGAACCTCGGCCGCGCGTCGCGGATCGTGCTCGCCGGGCACCTCGACACGGTGCCGCTGAACGACAATCTGCCGTCCCGGCGCTCGGGCACCGGTGACGAGGAGACGCTGCACGGCCTCGGCTCGGTCGACATGAAGGGCGGCGACGCCGTCTTCCTGCACCTCGCCGCGACGCTGGTGGAGCCGAAGCACGACATCACGTTCGTCTTCTACGACAACGAGGAGGTCGAGGCCGTGAAGAACGGCCTCGGGCGGATCGAGCGCGAGCTGCCGGAGTGGCTGGTGGGCGACCTGGCGATCGTCGGGGAGCCGTCGAACGGCGTGATCGAGGCCGGTTGCCAGGGCACCCTGCGCGTCGAGGTCCGCAAGAGCGGGACGCGTGCGCACACCGCGCGGGCGTGGATGGGGGAGAACGCCATCCACGCGCTTTCCGAGCCGCTGCGCCGGCTGGCCGAGTACAGCCCCCGCGTAGTCGACATCGACGGCCTGACCTACCGCGAGGGCCTGCAGGCCACGAACATCTCCGGTGGGGTGGCCGGCAACGTGGTCCCGGACGCCGCCGTGCTGACCGTCAACCACCGCTTCGCGCCCGACCGCAGCCCCGCGCAGGCTGAGGCCCACGTGCGCGAGGTGTTCGACGGGCACGATGTGTCCCTTGTGGACATGTCGCCGGGCGCGCTGCCGGGCCTGTCCGCGCCGGCCGCCGCGGAGCTGGTGACCGCCGCGGGCGGTCGCGCTGCCGCCAAGCTGGGCTGGACGGACGTCGCGCGGTTCGCGGCGCTGGGCATGCCGGCGGTCAACTTCGGTCCCGGCAATCCGACCCTGGCGCACACCCAGCAGGAGAACGTCCGGCTCGCGGAGATCCGGCAGGTCACGGACGTGCTCCGCAAGTTCCTGGGGTAACGGCGGGTTCCGCGGCGGGGAACGCGCGTGGCGGCGGGTTCCGGTGGGGCTGAGGGGTTGCGGCGGGTTTCGGTGGGCCAGGGGTAGTAGCGGGTTCCGGCGAAATCAAGGCGTGGCAACGGGTTCCGGCTAGGTGAGCGCAGTCTGCGTGCGAAGCCCCATGCCGAACGATGCCGGTTGTCGGCCGGGCTATCGATGCCCGGCCCGTAGTGGCTCGGTGCGCGTGCGGCAGACGAGCCGACCCATGAGCGGATCCTCCCGGTAGCTGCGGAAGTGCTCGGGCATAAGGGATACTACCGCGCCGTGACTCAAAACCGGCGGCTCAAAACTGTGGCTCAGAACCGCGGCTCAATCCCGGGTGCCGGCCGACAGGTCCGCAGCCGTGGCGGTCACCGCCTTCACGATTGCCTTCAACCCGTCCTGTGTCAGCCGGAAGCTGGGCACCGATACGTTCACCGCAGCCAGTGGGGTGCCGCGGAAGTCGAGCACCGGGGCCGCGACTGCGGTGAGGCCGATCTCGTGCTCCTCCGCTGCGATGACGTGGCCCGCTGCTCGCTCCTGGCGAAGCCGCTTCAGCACCGCAGCGATCGTTCGCGGGGCGTGGCGGGTGCCGGGCCACTCGCCTGGCCGGGTCGAGAGCAGGGTGGTGATTTCGTCGTCGTCCAGGCCGAACAGCAGGGCCCGCCCGCTGGAGGTGCAGTTCAGCGGTGTGGCCCGGCCGATCCACTCGCGGGCCTGGACACTGCGGCCGGCTTGTTCGCTCAGGACAGTCAGGGCCGCGTCACCCTCCCGGACGGTCAGGTACGCCGCCTCGCCCAGATCCCGGACCAGCACGCGGAGCGCCCTGGGCGCGTCCAGGCGGAGCCGGCTGTCCCCGGCCGCCCCGGCCAGCGCGTAGAGCCGCCAGCCGAGGCGGTACTCCAGTGACTTCGGATCACGCTCGGCGAAACCCTCCTCGAGCAGCACCTTCAGCGTCCGCGAGATCTGGGTCTTCTCGGCATCCAGGGCTTCGGCGACCGCTTGGACGCCCAGCGGTCCCGAACCGAGCGCCCGCAGCACGTCGAGAGCCCGGTGAACGCTGGTCAGACTGTCATTCGCCATCAGCCCAGTGTCCGGCGTCCGTGCGCGGGGCGCAACTGGCGTTGTTATCCACGCACGGACCGGCCTAGCGTGGGCGTCATGTGCGGAATAGTGGCGTGGTACACCCCGTCCTCCGAAGCAGTCACCTCCGACGTACTGGCCACCGGCCCGGCCATGCTTGCCCGGCTGGCCCATCGCGGCCCCGACGACACCGGCCAGGCCCGCGTCGGTGAGCGGGCCTGGCTTGGGCACAACCGGTTGTCGATCGTCGGCCCCGCCAACGGGCGGCAACCTCTCGGCGAAACCGGGCCGTGGTCGATGGTCTGCAACGGCGAGATCTACAACGACGCCGAACTGCGCGAAAGCCTGCCCGGCCATCGCTTCACCACGGCCTCGGACAACGAGTCGGCCCTCGCGTTGCTGGCCGGCCAGGGGCCTCGGGCGCTCGACCGGCTGGAGGGGATGTGGGCGCTGTGCGCGGCGACTCCGGACGGGCGGTTCGTCGCGGCCCGCGACCGCCTCGGCATCAAGCCTCTCTACTGGGCGCGGGCCGATGGCTTGTACTACTTCGCGTCCGAGATGCGCGCGTTCCCGCTCGCGGTCCAGCGCGCGGTGGAGATGTTCCCGCCCGGCTGCTGGTGGACGCCGGATGACGGCCTGGTCCGGTTCGCCGACGCCGTCACCGCCGCTCCCGTTCAGGACGGCCTCACCGCGGCGGAGCTGGAGAGCCGGACGCGCGGCGTGCTCGTCGACTCGGTTCGCCGGCATCTGATGGCCGACGTCGAGGTCGGGGTTTTCCTCTCCGGTGGGCTCGATTCCAGCATCGTCGCCGCCGTCGCCGCGGCTGAGTACGCGCGCGAAGGCAGGCGGTTGAAGACGTTCGCCGTCGGGGTCGACGGCTCGCCCGACCTGCGCGCGGCCCGTGAGGTCGCCGGATTTCTCGGTACGGACCACCACGAAACGGTCTTCGACGCGGCGCAGGCCGTGGCTGCGCTCGACGACGTGATCGCCTCCGTCGAGTCGTTCGACGCCGGCCTCATCCGCAGCGCGGTGCCGAACTGGTTCCTCGCCGAGCTGGCCTCACACCACGTCAAGGCGGTGCTGACCGGCGAGGGCGCCGACGAACTCTTCGCCGGGTACGGCTACTACCACGATCGTCACCACGACCCGGCGACGCTGCACTGCGAGCTGCAGCGCACCATCGAGTTGCTCCACGGCCTCAACCTCCAGCGTTGCGACCGCGTCACGATGGCGCACGGGCTCGAGGCGCGGGTGCCCTTCCTCGACTCCCGGGTGGTCGACCACGCGATGTCCTTGCCGGACGCGGTGAAGTCACTTGACGCCGACGGGCTCGAAAAGGGCCACCTCCGCCGGGCGTTCACGGGCTGGCTCCCCGACCGGTTGCTCTGGCGGCCCAAACTGGAGTTCGGCACCGGCAGTGGCGCCGCCGACCTGCTGACCCCGTACTGGAACCAGCACATCGGTGACGCCGAACTGGCCGAGCGGCGCGACGACCCGGTCACCGAGTTGCGGTCCAAAGAGGAACTCGCCTACTACCGCGCGTTCCGCCGGGCACTGCCCGAGGTCCGGCCGGCTGCGGTGCTGACCCGCTTCGCCGTCGCCTGAGCCGCACGGTCCTTCACAGCCTGGTACTTCGACTCGACTCCACCCGCGCCCTGGTCCTCGTGCTGCGTGGCGACCAGGGCTCCGGGACGTCGGCACCGACGTCCCGGAGCGGGGGAGTCAGCGGCCTTCGAGGGACTTGACGTTGTTGCCGAAGGTCCAGCCTTTGGAGCCGTCCCAGTTGAGGGACCAGGTCATCAGGCCCTTGACGCCGGAGACCGAGCCGTAGGCCTGCGAGACGAGGCCCGGGTCCATGTAGCCGCCGCCCGCGCCGGGCTGGGCGGGCAGGCCGGGGACCTGCTTGTCGTACGGGACCTTGACCGTCGTGCCCTGCACGGTGAGGCCGTTGTTGAGGCACTGGGTCTGCTTGGTGAAGCCTGTGACGGTGCCGGCCTCGTAGCTGTCGCCGGAGCAGCCGTACATGCTGCCGTTGTAGTACTGCATGTTCAGCCACCACAGGCGGCCGTTGTCGGCGTACTTCTTGATGATCGGCAGGTAGGAGCCCCAGATCGAGCCGTAGGTGATGCTGCCGCCGGTGACGTACGCGGTTTCCGGCGCCATCGTGAGGCCGAAGTTCGACGGCATCTGCGCCAGCACGCCGTCGATGATCCGGATCAGGTTCGACTGCGAGGCGGACAGGGTGTTGATGTCGCCGCTGCCGGTGAGGCCGGTCTCGATGTCGATGTCGATCCCGTCGAAGTTGTACTGCTTGAGGATCGGCACGATGGTGCTGACGAACTTGTCGGCCACCGTTGACGAGCTCAGGTCGATGCCCGCCGTCGCGCCGCCGATGGACATCAGGATCGTGGAGCCGGCGTCCTTCGCGGCGCACATCTCGGCCGGGGTCGCGACCTTCACGCCGGTGTCCATGCCGTCCTGCCACAGCACGGTGCCGTCGGACTGGATCACCGGGAACGCGGCGTTGAGCACGTTGTAGCCGTGGCCCGCGATGTCCGGGTTGGTGATCGGGGTCCAGCCGAGGCCGGGGTGCACGCCGTTCGCGGCGCCGTCCCAGTTCTCCCAGTAGCCCTGCAGGACCTTGCCCGATGGCCGCGACTTCACGGCACAGGTGTCGCCCTGCGCGGACGCCCCGGCGGGCGCGGCCCACGCGATCGGGACGGCGAGCAGCGCCGCCAGCGCGGCGCCGAAGACACGTGACTTCCGACCGAACATACCGGCTCCCGTCTCGAGAACTGCCCTCCGCTGTGCTGGTGGATACCAAACCGACCGGAAGTAAGCAGCTGGTGCGGGTACGTCGCCTTTGCCGGTCGGCTTACTTCCGCTCTTTTTGGTATGACACGGCGTTCCCGAGAACGGTAGGCGCCCCGCTCGGCGGTTGACTACCTACGAACGGGTGGTCTAGACAACTTGGCGGGGTGGCGACTCCACGTCACCACCCCGCCAAGTTCGCTCGCCTCAGGCGGCCGGGCGGCTCACGTTGTCGCGAGCTTCCAGACCGCGTAGCCGATCGCGTCGCTGTTGCGCTCCAGCGGCGCGTCCGGGATGTTCGAAACGGTGTCGCACGAGCGGTGGTAGCAGTTGTCGAACGCGGCGCCCGCCGTGCCGCCCCACTTCCGCTGCTGGGCGGTGGTCTTCACGTCACCCGCGCCGGTGGCCAGGCCGCCGACCGGGATGCCCGCGCTCTTGAACGACGCGTGGTCCGAGCGGCCGTCACCCTCGCTGTCGCCCTCGGTCTGGATGCCGATGGACGTGAAGTACTCGTCGAACACCGCCTTCACCGAGGCCACGTCGTCGTAGACGAAGTAGCCCCAGTTCTTCGAGCCGATCATGTCGAAGTTCAAGTAGGTCTTGATCTTCGTGCGGTCGGCCGAGGACAGGCTGCTGACGTAGAACCGCGAACCGCGCATGCCCGACTCCTCGTCGGCCCACCACGCGAAGCGCACGCGCTTGGCCATCGCCGGGTCGGTGCGCGCCAGCGTCAGCGCGACTTCGAGGATTGACGCGCTGCCGGAGCCGTTGTCGTTGATGCCCGGCCCGGCGCTCACGCTGTCGAGGTGCGCGCCCAGCATGAGCACCTGGTTCGCGTCGCCCTTCGGCCACTCCGCGATCAGGTTCTGCGTGCGGCCCGCGCAGCTCGTGCAGGTCTGCCGCGTGACGGTGTAGCCGGCGGCCTGCAGCTTCTGCTCCACATAGGACACTGATGCCGCGTAACCACCGCTGGCGGAGCGGTTCCCGCCGTTCTGCTGGGCGATGGTCTGCAGCTGGTTCAGGTGCCCCTTGATGTTCGCGAGCGAGATGTCCGGGGCGACGGCGGCGGGCCGGACGGCAGTCGGCCGGGCGGCGGACTGAGCGACGGCGGGCGTCATCACGCCCAGCGCCAATGTCAACCCGGTCAGGCCCGCCACGGCCTTGCTCTTCCATTCCATGGGGTTTCCCTTTCCGGTCAGTTGGCGGGGCGTCCGGCGGCGACGGTGCAGCTGGTCGGCTCACCGCTGGCGGCGGACACGCTGACCGCGTTCCACGCGGCCTTCACGGTGTTGAACTCCGTGCAGCTGTTCGGGTACAGCGCCAGCGCGGCCTGGAGCGTCGCCTTGCGGGCGGCCTTGTGGTTCCACGACGAGGTCTTCTTCAGCAGGCCGTTGTAGAAGATCTTGCCGGCCTTCTGGATGCCGAGGCCGGTCACGGCGCTGTTGTTGCAGGTCGGGCTGGCGGGCTTGCCGGCGCCGGCGGAACCCTCGGCGAGCAGGTAGAACCAGTGGTTCTGCGGGCCCGCGGCGGCGTGCACCTCGGTGCTCGGGATCGACGAGGAGTAGCAGTTCGGGTCGCCGACCAGCGAGGGGTTGTACATGTACCGGATCGGGCCCTGGCCGACCAGGTTCACGCCCTCGCCGACCTGGTAGTCCGGGGTGTCCTTGGCGTTGTTCGCGTACGCCTCGGTGAGCGCGCCGAAGATGTCGCCGGTGGACTCGTTCATCCCGCCGTTCTCGTTGCCGCCGCCGGCGCCGCCCGGGGTGGTCTGGAAGACGCCGTGGCCGAACTCGTGCCCGACGACGTCCATCGACGTGGCCTGGCGCTTGTTGTCCTGCGAGTGGCCGAAGTGGGTGGACGAGCCGTTCCAGTAGGCGTTCACGTCGTTGAGGCCGACCGACGCGGGGTAGCCGCCGCCGGAGCCGTTGATGCCGTTGCGGCCCAGCCAGTCGCGCAGCATGTTCCATTCGGTCTGGACGCTGAACAGGGTGTCGACGCAGGCCGTCTCGAGGTCGGTACCGCTGGCGTTGCCCCAGGCGTTGTCGGTGCCGGTGTACACCGAGCCGCCCTCGCGGCCGCAGCTGAGGCCGCTGCGGCCCGGGTCGCGCATCGAGAACGAGCTGCCGGAGCCGGTCGTGTCGATGCTGACCTTGCCCACGTAGTAGCTGTTGCCGGTGCCGGCGAGCGCGCTGTCCTGCGTCTGCGCGTTCCCGATGGTTTCGGGGGCGTCGGCCTTCACGTCGTCGCGCTGGTCGAGGACGGCGCCGGTGGCCGCGTCGACGAACACGTGCAGATTGCTGGGCGCCTTCGCGGTACGCCCCGCGACGACGACCTCGTACGCCAGCTTCGGTGCCGAGCCCGCCAGCACGACCAGGTCCGGCTTGCCGACACTGTCCACAGTGGGCAGTTGGGCGCGGGCGATGGAGGCGGCGCGGGCGGCGTCGAAGGTCGCGGTGGTCGCGAGGCCGATCGGCGCGGTCTCGGCGGCCGCGGTGTCGCGGACGCGGCCGGCGCCGTCGGCGACGACCACCGCGTCACCGCCCACGACCTTCAGGCCGCGGTAGGTGCGCTCGTAGGAGCTGTAGAACAGCCCGGCGTCGCCCGGGGTGGTGCCGAGGCGGCGGAACGCCTCGTCCGCGCCCTTGCGCAGCTGGTCGAGGCCGGCCGCGGCGGCCTGGTCGGAGGCGGTGGCCGCGAGGGCCAGTGGGTCGGCGGCGGGTTGGGCCGGGGCCGCGACGGCCGGGGTCACCGGCAGTGCGAGCAGGGAGAGCGCCAAACCGGCGGCGGTGGCCACTGCGGCGGTGCGCACTTTTCTGACGGTCATTCGGGGTCCTCTCGGGTGCCTGACCGCGTCCGGACGCACCGGCGGTGGGGACAGTGCTGGTCTTCGAGACTGCCGGGCACGGGTTCACGGTGAGCGGAACGGGGCTGTTGTTGCCTTCGAGCTGGGGAGACTCTGTTCAGATCCGCGGACACCGTGAGTAAACGAGCGGTCACCGGGTCGGTCAATGCGCCGAATGGCCCAGCGAAGTATTACTTCGGCATTAATCAACCGGAAAAAACCCTTGAACATCAGGGCTTTTGCGCCGCGCGGTGGTGCGTCAAGACTTTCGTAGGGATTTGTCCGGTACACCCCGTTCGTAGGGGTGTGCCGGTGATCCACGCCGGGGGCGTCATCCAGGGGTCACCGGCGCCGTGGCACAGGGGCGATGCTGGGGTTCTGCCAGGTTGGCCGGGCCGTAGGCTGGGATGGGTGAGCGAACAGTCTGAGTTTCCCGACGGCCAGTACCCGGAGCGCCCGGTGGAGCGCCACAAGGGCCCGGTGGTGCTGCGGCGCGACCGTCGTGACCAGGGCAGCACCACTGATCAGCGGCTGCTGGACGCGCGCGGGCCGAGCGACTGGGTGCACACGGACCCGTGGCGGGTGCTGCGCATCCAGGCCGAGTTCGTGGAGGGCTTCGGCGCGCTGGCGGAGGTGCCGCGCGCGGTGACCGTGTTCGGGTCCGCGCGGACCAAGCGGGACCACCCCGAGTACGAGCTGGGCCGCAAGATCGGCGGGGCGCTGGCCGCGGCCGGCTTCGCGGTGATGACCGGCGGCGGGCCGGGCGCGATGGAGGCGGTGAACCGCGGCGCGGCCGAGGCCGGCGGGTTCTCGGTCGGCCTCGGCATCGAGCTGCCGTTCGAGCAGGGCCTGAACCCGTGGGTCGACCTCGGGGTGAACTTCCGCTACTTCTTCGCGCGGAAGACGATGTTCATCAAGTACTCGCAGGCGTTCATCTGCCTGCCGGGCGGCTTCGGCACGCTGGACGAGCTGTTCGAGGCGCTGACGCTGGTCCAGACCAAGAAGGTGACCAAGTTCCCGGTCGTGCTGTTCGGCACCGAGTACTGGGGCGGGCTGTACGACTGGATCGAGAAGTCCGTGCTGGGCGGCGGGAAGATCGGGGAGAAGGACCTCAGCCTGCTGCACCTGACCGACGACATCGACGACGCCGTGCAGGTGGTGCAGGACTCGTACCAGGCCTGGGAGGATTCGCACTGATGCGGGTTTGTGTGTTCTGCGGCTCTTCGATGGGCCTTTCGCCGGTGTACGCGGAGGCGGCGTCCGCGCTGGGCAAGCTGCTGGCGCAGCGCGGGATCGGGCTGGTGTACGGCGGCGCGAGCGTCGGCACCATGGGCGCGGTGGCCGACGCCGCGCTCGCCGCGGGCGGCGAGGTGATCGGGGTGATCCCGGAGGCGCTGTCCCGGGTGGAGATCGCGCACGCCGGGCTGACCGAGCTGCACGTCGTCGCCGACATGCACCAGCGCAAGGCGAAGATGGCCGCGCTGTCCGACGCGTTCCTCGCGCTGCCGGGCGGGGCGGGCACGCTGGAGGAGCTGTTCGAGGTCTGGACCTGGGCGCAGCTGGGCCTGCACGGTAAGCCGATCGGGCTGGTCGACGTCGCCGGGTACTACGCGCCGCTGATGTCGTTCGCCGAGCACATGGTGACCGAGGGCTTCCTCGGCGCCGACTACCGCGACCTCCTCACGATCGACGCCGACGCCGCGAAGCTGCTGGACCGCTTCGGGATGGGCGCCTGACCTCGTCGCGCGGCTTTGCCTTGCCGTGTCGGGAGAACCGTCTCGCTGACCGGGACGGCGGGCGTCAGGCCGGCCAGGTGACCTCGGCCAGCACGGGGTAGTGGTCGCTGGCGGCCCGGCCGGACGCGAACGGGATCGTGGCCGTCGTGATCCGGGGGACGGGCCGCCGTCCGCTCTCGTCGAGGTACCCGACGTAGTCCAGCACGTTGCGGTAGCCGGGTGGTGTCACCAGCGGGTTTCCCGTGCCGTCGAAGGTGGGGGCGTGCATCGGGCCGTCGGGTGTCAGCCGTCCGCCGACCGCGGCGGCGGCCGCCACCGGGTCGGGGCCGGGCGCACCGTCCACATCGGACTGGTAGTACTCGACGTTGAGGTCACCCGCGAGCAGTACCGCCCGGTCGGGCGGCACCACGGCGGAGACGACCTCGCGGACCTCGGCGAGCTGGCGCAGCCGGACGTCGTGGGTGGCCCGCACCGCGGTCGGCGGTTCGTCGGCCTGCAGGTGCGTCGCGGCCAGCCACACTGGGCTACCCGGCGCATCGCGACAACCCGGCACGTCGAGTTCGACCAGTGCGACGCCCTTCGCGGACCACGCGTCCTGCGTGCGGCGCCGGTAAGCGCGGTAGACGTGCTGGTGCTGCCGGAGGATCCGGTGCCGGCTCAGCACCCGGACACCGCCCCCGACCAGCCGTCGCACGAGCGAGTCCGGTTCGGCCCGGCTGTCCCAGCCCGCCCGTCCGCTCAGCCCGCCGACCGGCGGAGTCGTGTGGTAGCCGAGGCGGGTCAGCCGCGAGACGATGCGCCCGGCCGCGGACAGCCCGAAGGCCTCGTTGAGCACCACGACGTCAGGGGAGAGGTCGCCGATCAGCTCGGCGGCCAGGCCCGCGCGGCGGATCCCGGCCGGCCCGGCCGAGACGACCGGGAGCTGTAGCACGTTGAAGGTCATCACCCGAGGCAACGCTGGTTCTCCGATCCTGGCGACGGGGCCGATCAGCGGGCTCGGGCTGGGCGCGTGAATACTGTGCCGTTCGTCACCAATCCGACTGCAGTTACGGCGGAAACGGGTTCCTACGAGCAGATCGGCTGCAGTCCGTGTCCGCCTACTTTCGGTCGGATTATTGACGAAGCCCACCGCAGGTACGATGCGAAAATACTTCGAGTTCCAGTCGGCCGGAAGGTGGGGACACCTTCACCCACCTCGCTGTGACGAGTCGTGTTCGGTGGGTTACCCCAGGTCTTCGCGGTGGGCCTTGCCGCGGTCGCCTCGGCGCCGGTCGTTAAAGTCGAACTGTCCCGCCGACTGAGCGCACGGAATGAGGTTCGACGGTGGCGGTCCTACTGGTGTTGCTCGCCGCCGCCGTCAGCGGACTGGGCCTTGTGCTGCTGCGCAAGGCGAACCAGGCCGAACCGGAGCGGCCCGGGTTCTCGTGGGCGCGGCTGTGGCTGATGATCCGCCATCGCCCGCTCTGGCTGGCCGGCATCGTCACCATGCTCGCCGAGTTCGGGCTGCACGCGCTCGCCCTGTCGCAGAGCACGGTCACGACGGTGCAGCTGCTGGTGGTGATGGAGCTGCCGTTCACCCTCATCCTGTCCCAGCTGATCCTCGGCGGGCGCCTGAAGTACCGGGAATGGGCGGCGATCGCCTCGATGACGCTCGGCATCGTCGTCCTGCTACTGGCCTTGTCGCCGCACGGCGGTCACGCGGACGAGGTCCCGCTGGGCACCTGGCTGATCGGGCTCACCGTGACGGTCGCGGCGGTCGCCGGGATCCTCCTGGCCTCGCGGTGGGCCGGGCGGGTGGCCAGGACGGCGCTGGCCGGGATCGCCGCCGGCATGGGGGCCGGCCTGATCGCCGTGGTGGTCAAACCGGTCACGGCGGCGGTGGGGCATGGCGTGGGGGCGCTGGTCACCACCTGGCAGACCTGGGCCCTGATCCTCGTCAGCGCCGCGGCGTTCGTGCTGTTGCAGAACGCGCTGCAGGCCGGGCGGCTGGTCGCCTCGCAGCCGGGCATCACCCTCGCCAACCCCGTGGTGGCCGTCCTCTGGGGCGTTCTCGTGTTCCACGAACAGGTCAGGGGCGGGTGGTGGCTGCTCGGCGCGGCGCTGGGAGCCGTGCTGCTCGCGGTCGGCGCGGCGCTGTTGTCGGGTTCCCCGCTGCTGGACGGTTACCAGGAAGCGCCCGGCGACGAGGAACCGCGGACGTCCTCTCCGGTGCCGACTGCCGGTGAAGAGGACCCGAACACGCCGGACGACCTGGACGTTTCACGGAGCTATGCATGAAGGCGGCCTCTGCGTACCGCTCCGGTGCGCACTGACATTGAAGAGGAATCCCTGATGTCGCAGGCGATCGGCTGGAACAACTTCGTTGACACCGAGGCGCAGGCGGAGCATCGGCGCCTGCTCTTGCTGGAACAGGTCTTCGACCCGTTCAGCCTCCGGCAGCTCGACGACCTCGGGGTGAAGCCGGGCTGGAAGTGCCTTGAGGTCGGCGCCGGGGCGGGGTCGGTGGCCAGGCGGATGGCCGAGCTGGCCGGGCCGGGGAACGTGGTGGCGACGGACCTCAGCCTCAAGTTCCTCGGGCCGCTGGCCGAGCTGGGCGTGACGGTGCTGCACCACGATGTCACGACCGATGACGCGCCCGGGGAGTTCGACCTCATCCACACCCGGTTCGTGCTCGACCACCTGCCCGCGCGCGAGGCCGTGATCAAGCGGATGGCGTCGTGGCTCAAGCCCGGCGGGTGGTTGCTGATCGAGATCGGCACGACGATGCCCGAACTGGCCTCGCACCCGGCGACCCGCCGGTCCATGGCGGTGCTGACCCAGGTCATGACCGAACGCGTCGGGACCGCCGCGGACTGGGCCCGCACCCTGCCGGTCCCGCTGGAGGCGGCCGGGCTGGCCGACTGCGCGGCGGAGGGGTCGATCCTGCCGGCCAGGGGCGGGGAACCGCTGGCGCAGTGGCTCAAGAACACCACGAAGCTGGTCGAGGAGCACGCGCTGACCACGGGCTTGATCACGCGTGAAGAACTCGACGAGGCGTTCGCGATGTACGAGACACCGTCGTTGGTGGACTACACCTGGATGACCGTGGCGGCTCGCGGGCGCCGGGACTGAGCCCAGGAACGCCGTTAAGGCCTCCTTACCCGCGTCGGACGCGGGTAAGGAGGCCTTAACGGCTTTCAGCCCAGTGATCAGCGGGCGGGGGTCAGGCGCACCGGCAGGTGCCGGACGCCCCAGGTGAAGTTCGACGCGGTGTAGCCGGGTTCCCCGGTCTGCTCGATCGAGTCGACCCCGGCGACGAGTTCTTCGAGGAAGACCGACAGCTCCAGCCTCGCGAGCCGGGCACCGAGGCACTGGTGCCGTCCGCCGCCGAACGAGAGGTGCTTGTTCGGGGTGCGGGCCAGGTCGAACCGCTCCGGGGCGTCGAAGGCGGCTTCGTCGCGGTTGGCCGAGACGTTCCAGACGGTGACCCGGTCACCGGCCGCGATGTCGGTGCCGGCGATCCGGGCGGGACGGGTGGCGGTGCGCAGGACGTGCACCCCCGGCGTGGTCCACCGGAGCACCTCTTCGATCGCCGTCGGGAGGATCGAGCTGCCCGCGGTGCGGAGTTTTTCCCACTGGGACGGGTTTTCCAGCAGTGCGAGCACCGCGCCGCCGGCTGAGTAACGGGTGGTTTCGTTGCCACCGGCGAGGACGCCGTTGCAGTTGACCGCGATCTCCTCGTCCGACAGCAGCCGCGTCTCGCCCGGCACCGAAGTGGACCGCCGGTCGTGCGCGATGCGGCTGACGAAGTCGTCCCCGGGGGATTCGCGCCGCTCGGTCACCAGCTCCGAGAAGTACAGGAAGATCTCGGCGTGCGCGGCCAGCCGGCTCTGCTCGTCCTCGCCCTCGAAGGCGGCGTTCATCGTGCCGCCCAGCCAGTCCCATTCCTCGCGCGGGACACCCATCAGCGCGCAGACGACGCGGGTCGGGACCCGTCGCGCCAGGTCGACGATGTCGATCTCCCGGTCCTGTAGGGCCTCGCCGAGCAGCTCCCGCACCACCCGCCGGATCAGGTCCTCGGCGTGCGGGATCTCGGCCGGCGAGAAACCCTTGGCCAGCACGCGTTTGAGCTGCGAGTGGTCGGGCGGGTCCGAGACGATCAGCATCCGCTGGGTCACCGCGGCCACCGCGGCCGGGTTGGTGTCCAGCCGCATCCCGTTGCGGGAGCTGAAGGTCTCCCAATCGTGGTAGACGCCGAGCGCGTCCTCGTACCGGGTCACCGCCCAGAAGCCCGGACCGTCGGGCTCGGGGTGCCAGTGCACCGGGTCGTTCTCCCGCAGCCAGGCCAGGTCCTTCCAGAAACCGTTGCCGGAGAACGTCTTCTCGTCGGTGAGGTCGATCAGCACGGAGTGCCCCCGAGCAGTCGCGCCAGCAGGGGCAGGGTCGTCTCGGCCAGGTCGGTGCCGAACATGTGCCCGCCGTCGAACTGCTTCCTGACGAACTCCCTTGTGGTGTAGGAACTCCACTCGTCCAGGGAAGCCGGGGTGACCAGTTTGTCGGTGTCGCCGCCCCACGCGTGGACGGCCGAGTCCAGCCGGGCTTCGGCGGGCAGGACGAAGGTCGAGGCCAGCGCGCCGTCCTTGCGCATGATGCCGAGGGTGTACTCGCGGGCGTCATCGTCGAGCTCTTGGACCTCCGCGGAGCTGGATTCCAGCAGCTGCCGGAGAACGGTGTCGCTGCCGTACTGGTGGTCGTCGCCGGCCCAGGTGTGCGGGGGGTCGCTGGCCGCGATCACGAGTGCGGCCGGTGGCCGTCCGCGTTCGCCCAGCCGCCGGGCGACCTCGTAGCCCAGCAGGCCGCCGAAGCTCTCCCCGAACACGACCAGCGGGGTCGTCGGCGCGACCAGCCCGGCGACCTCGGCCACCACGGCCTCGGCTGCTTCGGCCATTGTGGACGGATGTTCCTCGCGCCAGCGGTTCTCCCGCCCGGGAAGCTGGACACCGACCACGGAAACGTCGTCGCCGAGCTTGTCCTGCCACGAGCGGTAACGCCCGCAGCCGGCGCCGCCGTGGGCCAGGCACAGCAGCGTCGGGCGCTGGGCGGGCTCCGGGTGCCAGGTGACGAGCCAGGACGCCGGGCGCACGGTCTCGGTCTTGGGCTCCGTGCGCCGGTCGAGCTCCCGCGCCAGCATGGCGGGGGTCGGGTTGGCCAGCAGGACGGTGATGGAGAACCGGATGCCGGTCGACCGGCGCAGCGCCGCCACCGCCCGCGCGGCGAGCAGCGAATGCCCGCCCAGCTCGAAGAAATCGGCATCGACGTCGGTGACCGGGCGTTCCAGCAGCTCGCTCCAGGCGGTGCACACCTCTGCTTCCCTGGGGGTGCTCGGTGCTCGTCCGGTCGACGCGCGCTCGTCGGCGCACGCCCGGGCCAGCGCTTCCCGGTCCACCTTGCCGTTGGCGGTGGCGGGCAGCGCGGGCACGAAGTCGACCATGGAGGGGACCAGGTGGCCGGGCAGCTTGGCGCGGCAGTGTTCGCGGACCATCGCGGCCCCGGCGGTGAGGTCGTGCCCGGCCGCCACGACGGCGGCGAGCCCGAGCGCTTCGCCGGACTCCAGGACAAACGCGGCCGCCGTGGTGATCGCGGGCAGCTCCTCGGCGACCTTCTCCAGCTCCGCCAGTTCGATCCGGAAACCCCGCACTTTCACCTGGTCGTCGGTGCGGCCGAGGTAGTCGAGCTGACCGTCCGGCCGGGCCGAAACCTGGTCGCCGGTCCGGTAGAGCCGTTCGGCGATCCCCGGCACGGGCACGAACCGTTCGGCGGTCAGCTCCGGCTGGTTGCGGTAGCCCCGGGCGAGTGCGTCGCCGCCGATGTACAGCTCGCCTGGCGATCCCGGCGGGACGGGCCGGCGGTTCTCGTCGAGGACGAAGGCCTGGTAGCCGGTCAGCGCGCGGCCGATGGTCGACACGTCGTCGCCGCGGGCGGTGTCGGCGCAGGTCGCGGCCATGGTGGTTTCGGTCGGGCCGTACACATTGAGCACGCGGTGGTTCGCCGCCAGTTGCTCGGCGAGCCCGCGGGGGCAGCGTTCACCGGCGACGACCACGACCTCCGCGGTCGACAACGCGTCGGTGCAGGTGGCCATCAGGGACGGGGTCAGCACGACCGTGCGCGGGCCGATCGCGGTGATGCGCTGGGCCAGGTCGACGTCGTCGGTGCGGTCGTCGGCGAGGTCGATGACCGCCGTGCCCTGTCCGTGCAGCAGGTGCAGCAGGGTGCACCACAGCCAGCCGTCGAAGGCGGGGGACAGCGCGTTGACGCCCAGCCCGCCGGGGGTGAGGCCGATCTCCGCCAGCGCCGTGAGGAAAACGCCGAGGCCGCGATAGGTGACCTCCACGCCCTTGGGCCGTCCGGTGGTACCGGAGGTGTAGACCACATAGGCGATCTCGCCGGGCGAGGTGGGCGCGGGCGCCGGTGCGGCGTCGGTTTCCACGTCGGTTTCCACGGTGGTTTCCACGGTGGTTTCGGGATCAACCCTGGGCAGGTCGCCGGTGAACGGCGGGACCCCGTGGCCCAGCAGCACTTCGACGCCGGCGTCGGCGAGGACGTAGGCGAGCCGTTCGGCCGGATGGCGGTCGTCGAGCAGTACGGCGGTCGCTCCGAGCCGCCAGACGGCCAGCAGGCCGGCCGCGGCGAACCGGGAGCGGCCGGTGGCCACCCCGACCACGGTGCCCGCCCCGGTCCCGGCTTCGGCCAGCGCCGAGGCGATCGACGCCGTGTGCCGGGCCAGCCCGCGGAAGTCGAGGGTGCCGTCGGGTGCGGAGAAGGCGGTCTCGGTGGGTGTGCTCTCGGCCCATCGGTCCACCGCGTCGAACAAACGCTCCAGGTCTTCGTGAACTGTTGAGGCGGTAACAGGCATCCGGGTTCCCATCCGTGGAGGGGGTGGAGACGGCCACAACCGGCACCGCCGAATTCCCCGGAACCGCAAGCGGTGTCGTGAGCCGGAACGAATGCCGGTGACGGCGGGTGACAGGTTACGGACGATTAGCTCCGGGGGCAATACCGATTAGCGGCATTCGCCTTTTAGTACCTGTGACTTTACGTCCGAGTAGGTTGGTCCATACCGGACTGGACCATTTGGCGGAACCGGAGAAAGTAGTGTTCTCAAGCGATGGCGGTGGCTTGACGGCTGTGGCACTTGCCGTCCCGCTGTCACGTCCTGGGTCCCGACGTTATTGATCGTAAACCTATTGTCCTGTTGTCAGGGTCGCGGTATTCGCCGTTTGACCATTTATTTTTTGGCCGGAACAGGTCAGGCCGCGCCCTCGTCGGGGCGTTTGTGGTAACGGTCGACATACTCCTGGCCGGACAGCTCCAGAATCATGTACATGATCTCGTCGGTGACCGAGCGCCGGATGGCGGAAGAGGAGTCCTGGCCTTCGTACCGGGAGAAGTCCAGCGGCTCGCCGAAGACGACCTTGATCTTGGCCGGCCGGGGGATCTTCGCGCCGCCGGGCTGGATGCCCTCGGTGCCGAACAGGGCGACCGGGATGACCTTGGCGCCCGTCGACAGGGCCAGCGCGGCCACGCCGGTGTGGCCGCGGTGCAGGCGGCCGTCGAGGGAGCGCGTGCCCTCGGGGTAGATGGCGAAGACGCCGCCCGCCTCCAGCACCTTGCGGCCCGCTTCCAGCGCGGCGAGGCCGGCCTGCGCGTTGCCGCGCTCGACCGGGATGTAGCCGAGCGCGTCGAGGGACTTGGCGATGAACCGTCCTTTGAGGCCCTTGCCGGTGAAGTACTCCGCCTTGCCGAGGAACCGGACCTGACGCGGGGTGGTGAAGGTGATCACGCCGGTGTCGAGCGCCGCCCGGTGGTTCGAGGCCAGTAGCACGGGGCCCTCGGCCGGGATGTTCTCCACGCCCTCGACCTGCGGGCGGTAGAGCACGCGGACCAGTGGGCCGAGCACGAAGCGGACGAGCAGGGACAGCAAGGGGTCTCCCTCCAGGGGGCCAGTCGGTATCCCCAGCATGGCACGATCGCCCCCATGACCTGGTTCGAGCGTCGCACCTGGCAGGAGCCGCGGTGGGCGCCCGCCGACATCCTCGCGGCGAAGCGTGGCCGGACGGTGTCCGTCGTGCTGCCGGCGCTCGACGAGGAGCGGACGGTCGGTGGTGTCGTCGCGTCCGTGCGGCCGCTGCTCGGCACCGTCGTCGACGAGCTGGTGGTGATGGACTCCGGCTCGACCGACGCGACGGTGTCGCTGGCCGAGGCGGCCGGCGCGCGGGTGGTACGGCGTGAGGACGTGCTGCCCGGCCTCGCGCCCCGGCCCGGCAAGGGCGAGGTGCTGTGGCGGTCGCTGGCGGCGACCAGCGGCGACCTCGTGGTGTTCCTCGACTCCGACCTGGTGGACCCGGACCCGGCGTTTGTGCCGGCGCTGCTCGGCCCGCTGCTCACCGAGCCCGGGGTGCACCTGGTCAAGGGCTTCTACCGCCGCCCGCTGCGGCTCGAGAGCACCGGCGGCGGCCGTGTGACGGAACTGCTGGCCCGGCCCGTGCTCTCGGCGCTGCGGCCGGCGCTCGCAGACCTCGTGCAGCCGCTCGGCGGGGAGTACGCGGGCACGCGCGAGTTCTTCGAGTCGGTGCCGTTCGCCGGCGGCTACGGCGTGGAGATCGGGCTGCTGCTCGACGCCGAGGCGCGCCACGGCCTCGACGCCCTCGCGCAGGTCAACCTGGGCGTTCGCAAGCACCGCAACCGCTCGCTGCTGCAGCTGGGCGTGATGGCGCGGCAGATCCTCGGCACGGCGCTCGGCCGCTGCGGCGTGCCCACGGACGCCGCCGCGCGGCTGACGCAGTTCGTGCAGGTCTCCGGGGAGTGGCTGCCCGACGTCACCGAGGTCCCGGTCCTGGACCGGCCGCCGATGCGTGAGGTACGGGCCGGCCGGCTTCGAGGGTGAGCACCTCGTCGAACCCGGTCAGGTGCTCGGGCCGGTGCGTGACGAGCACGACGGTCCCCTTCGCGGCGGCCAGCACCCGGGCCAGCACCTCGTCGCCGTGCTCGGGGTCGAGGCCCTCCACCGGCTCGTCCAGCACGAGCACCGGCGGCGCGGCGAGCACGGCGCGGGCCAGCACCAGGCGCTGACGCTGGCCGCCGGACAGCGCGGCGCCGTCGGGTCCGGTGTCGCGGTCCAGCGGCAGGTCGAAGCCCGCGGTCTCGCAGGCTTCGAGCAGTTCGTCGTCGGTCGCGCGCCGTTTGGCCAGGCGGAGGTTCTCGCGGACGGTGGTGTGGAAGACGTGCGCGTCGGCGAGCGCCCCGGAGGCGACCCGGGCGTCGTGGTCCCGCAGCGGGCGGCCGTCGCGGGTGACGTGGCCGGACGTCGGCTCGACGAAGGCGAGCAGGACGTGCAGCAGCGTTGTTTTGCCCGAGCCTGACGGGCCGAGGATGCCGAGGCGCCGGCCCGGCGGCAGGTCGAGGCTGACGCCCGCGAGCGCCGGCGGGCGGCCGGGGTGGGTGACGCCGACGTTGTGGAGTCGGAGGTGGCCGGGGCTTGGTTCGCCGTGCGGTTGGGGGTGGCCGAGGCCCGGTTCGCTGGTCGGTGGGAGGTGCGCCAGGCCCGGCCGGCCGTCCTCGCGTGGTGTCGGCCGTTCGTCCAGCACCGCGCGTACGCGGCGGAGCGAGGCGCGCACCTCCGGCAGCCGCCGGGCGGCACCGGTGAGGGGCAGGACAACCTCGAACAGCGCCATCACGGACAGCGTCAGCGCGGCTGTGACCGGGACACTCGCGTCGCTGAGCAGCGCGACGGCCGCGGTGGTGGCGAGCTGGACCAGCACCCCGGCCGCGGTGAGCACGGCCAGCCAGGTGGCGGTCCAGCGCGACCGGGCGGCGAGGCCGTCGACCACGGCGTCGGCGGCCGCACGAGCCGCCGGTTCGGCGCCGTACGCGACCAGCTCACGACGGCCGGTGCCCAGCTCGACCGCGCGTTCGGCCAGTTCCTGCCGGGCCGGTGCGGCGGCCGCGGACGCCGCGGCGGTGACGCGGGCGGCCGGCCAGGGCAGCAGGGCGGCGACGACCAGCCCCGCGGCCACCGCGGCGGCCGCGGGGAGGCTCACCAGCGCGACCACGGTCGTCACGACGAGCCCGGCGATCCCCGCGACCCCGGCGGGCAGCAGCAGCCGGAGCACAGCGTCCTGTACCGCGTCCACATCGGACACCAGCCGGGTCACGAGGTCGGCGCCCGAATGCCGCGCGACGCGATGGGGCAGCAGCGCTTCGTAGACGCGGGTGCGCAGTTCGGCGAGATGGCGCAGTACCACTTCGTGTCCCGCGAGCCGTTCCGCGTACCGCAAACCGCCGCGCAGCAACGCGAACACCCGCACCGCGATCACGGCCACGGTGAGCGCCGCGAGCGGCGGCCGTTCCGCCGCGCGCAGCAGGAGCCAGGCCGCGGTGCCGGTCAGCGCGAGGCCGGACAGCTCGGCCCCCGCGGCGAGCAGCGCCGCCCGGAGCAGTCGGGGAATGTCCATTGTGTCCTTCTCCAGTGGCTCAGACGGGCTGGGGCACACGGCCGCCCCGCAGCTCGACGACCCGCGTCGCCAGCGCCGCCATGGCCGGACGGTGGGCGACGAGCAGCGCGGTGCGGGCGGGCAGCAGGTGGCGGGCGCCGTCGAGCACGGTGCGCTCGGTGCCGGCGTCGAGCCGGGCGGTGGGCTCGTCGAGCAGGACCAGCGACGTGTCGGTGCGGGCCAGCGCGCGGGCCAGCCCGACCCGCTGCCGCTGCCCCGCAGACAGGCCCGCACCCAGTTCGCCGATCCGGGTCGCGTAGCCCTGGGGCAGGGCGGTGACGACGTCGTCCAGCGCGGCGGCGCGGGCCGCGGCCACGACGTCACGCGGGCCGCCCATGGCGATGTTCTCGGCGACTGTCCCGCTGAACAGCGTCGGACGTTGCGGCAGCCATGCGACGTCGCTCAGCCACGCCTCGTGGTCCAGCTCGCGGAGGTCGACGCCGTCGATCAGCACCCGGCCTGCGGTCGGCGGGACAAAACCCAGCAGGACGGCCAGCATTGTGGACTTGCCCGCGCCGCTCGGCCCCACCAGCGCGACGTGGTCGCCCGGCCGCAGCGTCATGTCCACTTCGGACAGTGCTGGCGTGTCGCCGTAACACACCGAGACCCGCTCGAACACGATCTCCGGCGCGCCTCGCCGCCGGGCCACCGCACCGCCGAACCGCGCGGCGACGGGCTCGGCCAATATCTCGCGCATCGCCGTGAGCCCCTCGGCCGACGCGTGGAACTTCGCGCCCGCGGCACGCAGCGGCAGGTACGCCTCGGGCGCGAGCACCAGCACCAGCATCGCGGTGTGGGCGGACATCGAGCCGTCCAGCAGCCGGAAGCCGATCGGCACGGCGATCAGCGCGATGGACAGCGTCGCGACCAGTTCCAGCACCAGCGCGGAGAGGAACGCGACGCGCAGGGTCTTCATCGTCGCGCCGGTGTGGGCTTCGGCCATCGCGCGCACGGTCTTGGTCTGCGCGGCGGCGCGGCCGAACAGCTTCAGGGTCGGCAGGCCGCGGACCACGTCCAGGAAGTGCCCGCCCAGCTTGGTCAGCAGCGCCCACTGCCGCTCGGTCCGGGCCCGCGTGTGCGCGCCGACAAGCGCGGCGAACACCGGGATCAACGGCAGCGTCGCGGTCACGATCAGCGCTGAGGTCAGGTCGGCCGAAAACAGCCGCACCAGCACGGCCACCGGCACCACGGCGGACACCACGAGCGCCGGCAGGTACCCGGTCAGATGAGCTTCCGCCGCGTCGACCCCCTTGGTCACCCGGGTCGCCACCGAGGGCGAGTCCGAGCCCAGCAGCCGACGGCGCAGCCCGGCCTGCGCGTCCGCCGCGAACCGCCCGGTGACCACGCCCTGGGCCAGCGCCAGCAGCACCCGCGCGAGCACCGCGATGAGCAGCGCGGCGCCGATCCCGCCACCGGTGAGCAGGGTGGCGAGCCCCTCGGCCTGGACGAGCACCGCGCCCGCGGTCAGCGCGCCCAGCACCCCGAGCACGGCCAGATACCGGCGTAAACCGGGCAGTGACGGCATTTTCTCCCCCTGAAATCCTGGAAGTCCTAGAAGTGCAGAACCGAGTCGCGGTCGACCGGCGTGCGGTTCATCCGCCAGGTCAGCCACTGCACCACGATCAGCAGCACCAGCGACGGCACCGCGAACCAGGCCAGCAGCGCGGCCGTCCCGGGCGCCGTGGCCGCGGCGTCCACCGTCAGCGCGTACGCCGGGTCCACACTGGACGTCAGGACGGTCGGGAACCGCAGGATGCCCACGAGTAGTGCCGGCGTGGCGGACAGCAGCATCACCGCGGGCAGCGCGAGCCGGCTCCGGCCGGTTCGCAGTCCGAAAAGGACGGTGGCGAACGCGGCGAACGCCAGCAGCACCACCACCAGTGCGAGCCACGACGCGCCGGACACCACCACCGCGCCCCAGACCGTCGCGATCACCAGGAACGCGCCCACCGGCAGGGTCGACGAGCGGGCCAGCCGCTCCGCCCGCCTGGTCAGCTCGGCCGGCCCCCGCACCGCGAGGAAAACCGCGCCCTGCAAGCAGAACAGGGCCACGAAGCCGAGGCCCCACAGCACGGCGTACGGGGTGAAGAGCGCGAGGACGTCGTCCACCGGGCCGCCGTGGGCGTCCACCGGCAGGCCCAGCACCAGGTTGCCGAGGAACAGGCCCCACGAGACCGCCGTGACCAGCGCGCCCGCCGTGATGCCGAACGACCACGGGCCCCGGCGCGCGTCCGGCCGCCGGCTGCGCAGCTGCACCGATGCGGTGAACGTGACCAGCCCCAGCAGCAGGACCACCACCAGCACGTACGCGCCGGCGAAGACCTTGCCCTCCAAGTGCGGGAACGCGCCGAACAGCACCCCGACCGCGGCGACCAGCCACACCTCGTTGGCCAGGAAGAACGGCCCCAGCGCGCCGAGCGCCCGCCGCTGCCGGGGCTCGTCCGCGCGGCCGAGGCCGGGCAGCAGCATCCCGGCGCCGTAGTCGTAGCCGGCCAGGCCGAAGTACCCGCCGAGCAGCAGGCCCAGCGCGCACCACCAGAGGGTCACCATGGTCAGACTCCACTCAGGACGGTCAGCTCGGGCTCGGCCGGGGAGGACTCGGACTCCGGGCCGCGGCGTGCGATCCGGGCGAGCAGCACCCAGTCGGCCACGGCGAGCGTGAGGAACAGGAGCGAGAAAGCGATGAAGGAGAACAGAATCTGGCCCGCGCCGACGCCGGCGAGCGCGTCCGCGGTGCGCAGCTTCCCCCAGATCAGCCACGGCTGACGGCCGATCTCCCGCACGAACCAGCCGCAGATCGCGGCGGCGAACGGCAGCGCGATCGCGGGCACCATCAGGTACAGCAGCGGCCGGGCGCGGGTGAGCCAGTCGCGGAACAGCAGCAGCGTGCCGGCCAGCGAGCAGAGCAGTGCGAGGAAGCCGATCGTGATCATCAGGCCCAGTGGCAGCCCGGTGCTCGCCTGCTCCAGCTTGCCGGGCTGGTACATCCTCAGCTCGCCGAACTGCGCGAAGCCCTGGTTGACCGTGAGGATGCTGCCCGCCAACGCCGTCAGCACGCCGATCCGCATCGAGCGGCGGAAGAACTCGACCTCCGTGGTGCGCTTGAGGAAGTGGTACGCGCTCACTCCCGTCACGAAGAAGCCGCCGGTCATCAGCGCCGCCGAGAGCAGGTGGGGCAGCGACGACACGAGCGCCGGGTTGGTGAACAGCGCACCGAAGTCGTCCAGCCGCAGCACCCCGCCTTCCAGGTGGCTGCCGACCGGGTCCTGGAGGAACGAGTTCGCCACCATGACGAACAGCGCGGAGGCGTACGCGGTGAGCGTGACCAGCCAGACCAGGGCCAGGTGCACCCACTTGTTCAGCCGCCCCCAGCCGAAGATCCACAATCCCAGGAACGTGGACTCGAGGAAAAACGCCACCAGCGTCTCGATCGCCAGCGGTGCGCCGAAGACGTCGCCGGCGAATGCGGACAGTCCGGTCCAGGTGAGCCCGAACTGGAATTCCATCACGATTCCGGTGACGATGCCCAGCGCATAGTTGATCACATACAGCCGGCCCCAGAACCGGGTCATCCGGGTTAATTCGGGCTTCCCGCCGAGGGTGGCGCGGGTCTGCATGATCGCCACCATCGTGACCAGGCCCAGCGTGAGCAGCACGAACAGGAAGTGGAACGAGGTCGTCGCCGCGAACTGGATTCTCGCGATCGGGAGTGCGTCCATGCGGCGGAGTCTATATGTAGCGTGCCTACATGTAGCAAGGAAATCTATGAAGTCAGGGACATCTCAGGGTTTCCCCGGAGCGCTTCCGTGGCCCGTGCGGATTACTCTTTCCGTACTGGTATGAGTAGAGTGACAACCTATGAAGGCGGACACGTTGCGCGGACACCTGGACGCGCTGCTGCTGGCAGTGCTCGACGGCCGGAAGCTGCACGGCTACGCGATCATCGAGGCGCTGGCGCTGCGCAGTGACGGCGCGCTCGACCTGCCCACCGGAACCGTTTACCCGGCCCTGCGCCGGCTGGAGCGGGCCGGCTACCTGGCCAGCGAGTGGGACGTGGTGTCCGGCCGCAAACGCCGCACCTACCGCCTCACGCGGTCGGGCCAGCAGGCGCTCGCCGCCGAGCGGGCCGAGTGGCAGGAGTTCACCACGGTGATCGGCGGCGTCCTGCGGGTGGAAGCGTGACCGTGATCGACGCGTACCTCGCGGACCTCGACCGGCGGCTGATCGGCTGCCGGTCGACGAAGGCCGACCTGCTCGGCGAGGCGCGCGACGGGCTGCACGACGCCGCGGACGCCTACCGGGCCGGCGGCTGGACCGACGACGAGGCCGAGCGCCGCGCCGTCGCCGACTTCGGCGGGGCGGCGGCGGTCGCCGGGGACTACCAGGCCGAGCTGAGCATGCACAGCGGCGTGCGGACGCTGTGGAAGCTCGTGCTCGGCGTGCCCGCGATGTCGCTGGGCTGGGACCTCGCCCGGATCCTCACCTTCGGCGCCTGGACCAGGTTGTCGACGCCGAGCCCGAGCTGGTACGTCGGGGCCACGCAGGTGGCGCACGGCGGGATCTTCGCCGTCCCGCTCGTCGGGCTGGTGGCCCTGCTCTGCACGCGCTGGCTCAGCCGCCGCGTCGACGGCGTCCGGCTGGCCCGGATCTGCGGCGCGCTGATCGCCGCGGCGGTCGGGCTGAACCTGCTCTCGTTCGCCGGGCTGCTCGTCGTGACGGGCGCCGTGGACGCGTCGAGGCTGTTCCTCAGCGTGCCGTGCGGGCTGCTGATGGTGGCGTGGGCCCTGCTTTCCGTGCGGCTGGTCGTGCTCGCGCGACGTTCCTGGGGCCGGTGTGCCACGATCGTGACGTGACGACCGCGCTGATCTACCTCGTAGTCATGCTGCTGGTGGCCGCCGTGGTGTTCCTGCTCGCCGCCGTGGTGTTCGGCCGGGGCGAGGAGCTGGCCCCGCTGCCGCCGGGCAGCTCGCCCACGCGCCTGCCCGCCGAGGACATCACCGGCGACGACGTGCAGCAGGTGCACTACCAGCTCGTGCTGCGCGGCTACAAGATGTCCGAAGTGGACTGGGTGATGCGCAGGCTGGGCGTGGAGCTGGACGGGCTGCGCGCCCGGGTCGCCGAGCTGGAGGCCCGCGATGCCCGCGATGCCCACGAGGTCGACGAGGCGGGCGCGGAGGCGCGGGCCACGGGTGAGTGACCTGGTGCTGTCCGTCGACGTCGCGGCGCCGGCGGGGACGACCTGGCTGGCCCTGACCGACTGGACGCGCCAGGGCGAGTGGATGCTCGGCACCTCGGTGCGGGTGGTCGAGGGCAACGGCCGCAGCGTGGGCTCCAGGATCGCCGCGTTCACCGGCGTCGCCGGGATCGGTTTCACGGACACGATGGAGATCACCGCCTGGGAGCCGCCGCTGCGGTGCACGGTGCGCCACCTCGGCAGCGTGGTGCAGGGCACGGGCGTGTTCCAGGTGGTGGCCAAGGGCGGGGCGCGCTGCACGTTCGTCTGGGCGGAGCACCTGAAGCTGCCGTTCGGCCTCGCCGGGCAGCTGGCCTGGCCGGTGCTGCGGCCGGCGTTCGCGCTGGGGGTGCGGCACTCGTTACGGCAGTTCGCGCGCTTCGCCGAGGACTATTCGATAGGGGGACGATGACGGGGATGACGGGACTGCTGGGCGAAGACGGCGTCGCCCGGTGCTCGTGGGGCAACTCGGCGCCGGACTACGCGGCCTACCACGACGAGGAGTGGGGCAGCCCGCTGCACGGCGAGGCCGAGCTGTACGAGCGGCTCTGCCTCGAGTCGTTCCAGTCCGGGCTGTCGTGGATCACGATCCTGCGCAAGCGTGAGAACTTCCGGAAGGCGTTCAAGAAGTTCCAGCCGGCGAAGGTCGCGCGCTTCGGCGACGGAGACGTCGAGCGGCTCATGCAGGACGCCTCGATCGTGCGGAACCGGGCGAAGATCCTGGCCGCGATCACCAACGCGCGCGCCATCGCCGCACTGGACACCCCGCTGGACGAGCTGCTGTGGTCCTTCGCCCCGGCGTCGCGGCGGCGACCGAAGACGATGGCCGACGTGCCGGCGATCACCGACGAGTCCAAGGCCATGGCCAAGGACCTGAAGAAGCGCGGCTTCGCCTTCCTCGGCCCGACGACGTGTTACGCGCTGATGCAGGCGACCGGCATGGTCGACGACCACGTGGCCGGCTGCTTCCGGGCGAAGCGCTCGTGAGTGTTCCGTCCGGGCAAATGCCGTTAAGGCCTCCTTACCCGCGTGGGACGCGGGTAAGGAGGCCTTAACGGAGTCCTATTTGCCCTGGAAGTTCGGCCGGCGCTTGCCGACGAAGGCCTCGACGGCCTCGAGGTGGTCGGCGGTGGCGCCCAGCGCGGTCTGCGCGACGTCCTCCGCGGCGAGCGCGTCGTCCAGAGAGGACTCGGCCGCGACGGACAGCACGTGCTTGATCTTCGCGTACGCGACTGTCGGCCCGGCGGCCAGCTTCGCGGCCACGGACTGGGCGCGCGCGGCCAGTTCCTCGTCGGGCACGACCTCGCCGACCAGCCCGATCCGCAGCGCCTCGGCCGAGTCCACGGTGCGCGCCATCAGCATCAGCTCCGCGGTGCGGCCGAGGCCGATGAGCCGCTGCAGCGTCCAGGACGCGCCGGAGTCCGGGCCGAGGCCGACGTTCGCGAAGGCCATCAGGAAGGTCGACGAGCTCGCGGCGATCCGCAGGTCGCTGGCATAGGCGAAGGCCGCGCCCGCGCCCGCCGCGGTGCCGTTCACGGCCGCGATCACGGGCTTCGGCAGGTCCATGATCGCGTGGACGATCGGGTTGTAGTGATCGACCACCGTGTGTAACGGGGCGGGGTCGTTGGCCTGGAGCAGTCCTACGTGCTCCTTCAGGTCCTGCCCGGCGCAGAACGCCCGGCCCGAGCCGGTGAGCACGACCGCGCGCACGTCCGCGTCGTCGGCGGCCGCGCGCAGTTCGGCGAGCAGCCGCTCCTTGAGTTCGACGGTCAGCGAGTTGTACGCCTGCGGCCGGTTCAGGGTCAGGGTGCGCACGCCGTCCGCGTTCGCGGTCAGCAGGACGTCGGATGTGGTCACTGATGCTCCTCTTGGCGAAAACACGGATCTACGAACCGAGTGTTTCAGCCCGGCGGGCGGCATACCAGCACCGATGCAAGGGCAAATGATCGGTCCGCGTTCGCGCCCGGCCGCTGATGAGGGACAATGGGGGCCGAGACCCGGCTGGTTTGGGAGTGCGCGACCCGGGCGCGCCGGTTGAGACGGAGGGAGCACGCTATGGCGGCCATGAAGCCCCGGACCGGAGATGGTCCCCTCGAAGTGACTAAGGAGGGGCGGGGCCTTGTGATGCGGGTGCCACTGGAAGGTGGTGGCCGGCTCGTCGTCGAGCTCTCCGCAGATGAAGCGAAGGATCTCGGCGCAGCACTCCAGGAGGTCACCGGCTGATCCCGGCTGCACTCCCCGTCCTTTTTCCGCACCCCGGTCTCCTTCTGGAGGCCGGGGTCGCGGCTCGTCTGCGCCCAAAGGTTGCCCACTGTGCGTAACTCACTACCGCCCGTCCCGACGAAGCTGCCCGAGATCGAGGTCTCCGTCACCTACCGGCGCGGGGCCCCGCTCGCGCATCTCGCCCTGGCGCCGGATCCGGACGGGGAGTCGCATGTGGAGCACGGCGCGAGCGGCAAGAGCGGCGACGTCCACGAGGTGCCGGGTGACGACTCACCCCGCTGGGTGGCGGGGATCGGCGACGGCGAGCCGCGGGACTACCGCAAGGCGGGCGCGGCGCTCGCCCGCGCGGCGCGCGCCGCCGTGGAGGCCGGGCCGTCCAGGGCCGTCCAGGTGCTGCTGCCCGAGGACGTCACGGGGGAGCAGGTCGGGGAGCTGGCGATGGGCCTGCTGCTCGGCGGCTACCGGTTCAAAGTGACCACTGAGGAGCCGAAGCCCGCGCTGCAGGCCGTCCGGCTGGTGGCGGCGCGTGAAGACGCAGTCGCGGAGTACGCCGGGCAGGTGGCGCGGGTGCGGGAGCTGGCCGCGGCCGCCGCGCTGACCCGGGACCTCGCGAACACGCCGTCGAACGTCAAGAACCCCGCCTGGCTGGCCAACACCGCGGCGAAGGTGGTCGGCGCGGTCGAGGGTGTGACCGTGACCGTGCGGGACGAGAAGTGGCTCGCGGACAACGGCTTCGGCGGGGTGCTCGCTGTCGGCGGCGGCTCGGCTTCGCCGCCGCGGCTGATCGAGCTGGAGTACAAGCCGCGGGGCGCGTCCTCGCACGTTCTGATGGTGGGCAAGGGCATCACGTTCGACACCGGCGGCCTGTCGATCAAGCCGGCCGAGGGCATGCACCTGATGCGCACCGACATGGCGGGCGGCGCGGCCGTGATCGCCGCGGTGCGCGCTATCGCCGCGCTGAAGCTGCCGGTGCGGGTGACCGCGCTGGTGCCGTCGGCGGAGAACCACGTGTCCGGCTCGGCTTACCGCCCCGGCGACATCGTGCGCCATTACGGCGGCCGCACCACCGAGGTCGGCAACACCGACGCCGAGGGGCGCATGGTGATGGCCGACGCGCTGGCGTACGGCATCGACAAGTACAAGCCGGACGTCGTGGTCGACACCGCCACGCTGACCGGCGCGATGAAGGTTTCGCTCGGCCTGCGCACCGGCGGTCTCTTCGCGACTGACGACGAGCTGGCCGCGCGGGTGGTCGCCGCCGGCGCCCGCGTCGGCGAGGCTTGGTGGCGGATGCCGTTGGTCGAGGACTACGCCGCTTCGGTCCAAGGTGAACTCGGCGACGTCCGCCAGGCCCCGGGTGGGCCCGGCGGCATCATGGCGGCGCTGTTCCTGCGCGAGTTCACGGCGGGCCTGCCGTGGGCGCACCTGGACATCGCCGGCCCGGGCCGCGCGGACAAGAACTACGACGACGTGGTGCCCGGCGCGTCCGGCTTCGCCAGCCGGACGCTGGTGGAGTTCGCGGCTTCCTACAGCTCCTGACTCGTGAGTGTTGATGACGGTTCTAACCGTCATCAACACTCACGAGCCTTTTCCTGCAGCACATGGTCCCGGAACGCCCGCACGGCCGGGGACGCCGGTTCGCCCGCGCGCCAGGCCAGCCCGATCGTCCGGCCGACCGCGGGGAGAAGCGGGACTTCCGAGACCCCGGCCGGCGCGCCCGGCTCGAAGTGCGGGAGCAGGGCGACGCCCAGCCCGGCCGCGACGAGGCCGCGCACGGTGTCCGATTCCTGGCCCTCGAAGGCGATCCGCGGGCTGAAACCGGCCGCCGCGCAGAGGTCGTCGGTGATGCGGCGGAGGCCGTAACCCGGCTCCAGCATGACGAACTCCTCGTCGGCCAGCTCCGCCATGTGGACGCCCGGGTGGCCGGCCAGCCGGTGGCCCGCCGGCACGGACAGCAGGATCGGCTGCTCGTCCAGCACGGCCGTGTCCAGCGCCGGGTCGTCCGGCACCGGGGCGAGCAGGGCCAGGTCCAGCTCGCCGCTGGAGAGCCGGTCGAGCATCTCCTGGCGTGAGCCCTGCACGAGGGTGAACCGCGCGGCCGGGGCCTGGGCGCGGTAGTCGCGCAGCAGCGTCGGCACCAGCGAGCGGCCGAGCAGGTGCAGGAAGCCCAGCACGACGCGGCCGCTGCCCGGCTCGATCTCCTCACGCGCCAGCCGCGCGCCGGCGTCGACCGGGCCCAGCGCGCGTTCCGCCGCTTCGGCCAGCAGCTCGGCGGCGCGGGTGAGCCGGATGCCGCGGCCGTCGGGGACCGTCAGCGGGGCGCCCAGCGCTTCGCCGAGCGCGGCGAGCCGGCGGCTGACGGTCGGCTGCGGGACGGCGAGCAGCTCGGCCGCGCGTGTGACGTTCCTCGTCTTGCGCAGGGTCGCGAGCAGCAGCAGATGGGGCGCGAGCTGCGCAGTCAGGCTTTCATGCGACATGGTATCGATTATCGCTGATCACCGTATTGGACGTATTGGTTAGCGCTGCTTACTTTCAGAGTCGTGACCATTACCGCTCCCACCCGACGAGTCAAGGTCGCCGTCGCCGCCGCCGGATTCACCTCCTTCGCCCTGCTCTACGCCCCTCAACCGGTGCTGCCGCAGCTCGCCGAGCAGTACCACCTCGACCCCGCCGGCGCCTCGCTCGCGGTCAGCGTCGCCACCGGCGCGCTCGCCATCTCCGTGCTGCCGATCGCGGCACTGTCCGAAGTGGTCGGTCGGCGGCCGGTGATCCTGACGTCGGTGCTGCTGTCCGCGCTGCTGGGCCTGCTGCTGCCGCTGATGCCGTCGTACTCGCTGATGCTGGTGCTACGCGCGGTTCAGGGCGTCGCGATCGCGGGCTTCCCCGGCGTCGCCACGGCGTACCTCGTGGAGCGGCTCGGCAAGACGGGCGTGGCCGCGGCCGTCGGCGCGATGATCGCGGGCAACTCCATCGGCGGCATGACCGGCCGGCTCGCGACGGGCTTCACCGCGGGCCCGCTCGGCTGGCGCGGGGCACTGTACGTCGTGGCCGGGATTTCCTTGGTGTGCGCGGTGATCACCGCGGTCGCGCTGCCGCCGTCGATCCGGCAGCCGGGCGCCGAGCGGCAGACCCTTCGTGACGTCGGCGCCGGGCTCGTCGCCGCCGTGCGAAAGCCGGTGCTGCTCGCGCAGTACGCCGTGGCGCTGCTCGCGATGGGCTCGTTCGTCGCGCTCTACAACGCGGCGGGCTTCCGGCTCACCGGTTCCCCGCTGAACCTGTCACCGGCCATCGCCTCGCTGGTGTTCCTGGCGTACGCGCTGGGCTCGGTCTCGTCGGCGACGGCGGGCCGGTTCGCCGCCCGGATCGGCCGCCGCCGCGCCGTGAGCGCCGCGCTGGTCCTGATGGCGGTGGGCGCCGCGCTGACCATCTCGGACTCGCTGCCCATGGTCGTGCTCGGCTTCGTGGTGCTGACCTGCGCGTTCTTCGCCGCCCACGCGATCGCGAACGGCTGGGCCGCGGCCGAGTCGCCGTCGAACGCCCGCGGTCAGGTCGGCGGCACCTACACCCTCATGTACTACCTGGGCAGCAGCGTCGGCGGCTCGATCGGCAGCGCGGTCTACGGCCAGGCGGGCTGGGCCTGGCTGATCGGCGCGGTCGTGGTGTGGCTGCTGCTGGCCGTCGCCGCGGTCTGGGTGGGCACGACCGTCCGCTCGCCCGCCCCGGCCCGCCGTGAGCTGGCGCCGCGCTGAAGGCCACCTTGAGGGTCATTTTTGCCCTGAAGGCCACCTTGAGGGCATCTGCGACCCTGAAGGTGGCCTTCAGGGCATGTACGACCCTGAAGGTGGCCTTCAGGGCAGGTCAGCAGGCGGCCGCGACCAGCAGTCCGCCGCCCACCGGGAGCAGCGCCGGGACCAGCCGCTCGTCCTCGCGCATCGCGCGGGCGACCTCGCGCAGGGCGAGCGTCTCCGGGTCGCGGCGGGACGGGTCGGCGACGCGGCCACCGGCCAGCACGTTGTGGAACGCGATGATCCCGCCGCGGCGCAGCAGGGCCACGCCCTTCTCGTAGTAGCTGGGGAACTCGATCCGCGCCGCGTCGATGAACACCAGGTCGTAGCCGCCGGGGGTGAGCCGCGGCAGCACGTCCAGCGCGCGCCCGACGATCAGCCGCGTCCGGCCCGGCGGGTAGCCCGCCTCCAGGAACGCCTTGCGCGCGGCGCGCTGGTACTCCGGCTCGAGGTCGATGGAGGTCAGGATGCCGTCCGCGGCCATGCCGCGCAGCAGGTGCAGCCCGCTCACGCCGGTGCCCGTGCCGACCTCCACGACCGCCCGCGCGCCCACCGTCGCGGCGAGGAAACGCAAGGTCGCGCCCGCCCCCGAGGCCAGCGGGACACAGCCGAGATCGGCCGCGCGCGCTCGCGCCGCGGCCAGTACGTCGTCGTCGGGGAGGTACCCGTCGACGTACTCGGCGCCGACCGGATCGGCTGCCGAGGCCGCATGCGTCCCGGAACTCACGCGCGAAGGTTAGCGTTGGTTGTCGATAAATCCGCGAAGGCTCCCTGGTAAGCCCGCCGAAATAACTTCTCAGGCTGTTCTCAGTCCTGTCTCACTAGAACCATAGGGAGACCCGCGAGACTCAGGTCCAAGCGCACGGGAACTCCGTGCACCCCGACCGCGTTGACTGAGCAGAAGAGGAGACACGCAGATGGAGGTGCCTGCTCCCCTGATGCAGAACGCCGAAATGCCCGAAGCCGAGCCGGTCGCCGTGGACGGTGGCGGCGAGGCGGCCTGGACGCCGCCCTCGTGGGACGAGATCGTGCGCGAGCACGCCGACCGGGTCTACCGGCTGGCGTACCGCCTGACCGGTAACGCCCACGACGCCGAAGACCTGACCCAGGAGACGTTCATCCGCGTCTTCCGCTCGCTGGCGTCCTACAAGCCGGGCACCTTCGAGGGCTGGCTGCACCGGATCACCACGAACCTGTTCCTCGACATGGCGCGCCGCCGTTCCCGGGTGCGCATGGAGGGGCTGCCGGACGACACCGACCGGATCGTCGGCGACGACCCGAGCCCGGAGCAGGTCTACACCGACACGCACCTGGACCCGGACCTGCAGGCGGCGCTCGACGAGCTGCCCCCGGAGTTCCGCGCGGCCGTGGTGCTGTGTGACGTCGAAGGCCTTTCCTACGAAGAGATCGGCGCGACGCTCGGTGTCAAGCTGGGCACCGTCCGCAGCCGGATCCACCGTGGCCGCCAGGCGCTGCGCGCCTCGCTCGAGCGCCGCCGCGCGCAGCGGAACGAGTCTGCGAAGGTGTCGGTATGACCGCACCGCGAGGTTGGGGCCTCCCCGAGTCGCATCTGCTACCGGACGTAGTCGTCGCGTTCGTCGACGGCGAGCTTTCGCTGGGCCCGCAGGACCGGGCCGCTTCGCACATCGCGCGCTGTCCCGGCTGCGCGGCCGAGGTGGCCGCCCAGCGGCAGGCCGTCGCGGCGGTCAAGCGCGCCGGCGCCCCGTCCATGTCGGCCGGGTTCCTGGCCAGCCTCCGCTCCATCCCGGAGCACACCGACCTGCCCAGCTCACCCGACAACCTGGCGATGACGGCCGACGGCCAGCTCGTCGCCATCCAGCGTCCCGACCGCGTCGCCGGCCTGCGTGAAGGCGGAGTCTTCGGGGGCACCCCGTTGGGTTCGACCGCGCCGCTCGGGCACTCGTCCAACGTGCTCGGCGGCGGCCGGTTCACCTTCAGCCGCAAGAAGGCGGCCCAAGGCGCGGGCGTGGTCGTCTCGGGCCTGGTGCTGAGCGCGCTGGCCCTGGTGGGGACGTCGGCGGACAGCGGTGAGGGCTCGCCCGACCCGGGCACCCAGCCGCCGCCGAACGCGAACCTGCTGCCGGCCCAGATGCAGGTGCCGCAGCCGCTCCAGTCGGCCGCGTCGACCTCGATCAAACCGGTGAGCGACACCACCTCGGTGGTCCCGGCTCGCTGAAAACCCTGCTTGTTCGAAGATCCGCTTGGTGAGGGCTCGCCTGGTTATCAGGTGGGCCCTCAGTGCTTTCGCGGCGCTTCTACCGAACCGTGAGTCCTATTTGTCCTTTTGCGTTCCCAGACAACAGCCATTTCACCGTCGTCTGGGCAGACTCGGACGTCGAGCCTTGGGTATCGTCGACGCCCAGCCACCTGATCTCAGCCCCGGGGAAAAATGACCGAGCAGCCTGACGCGAACCCTGCCCAGCCGGGCTCCGCCGGTGACGACCGGCTGGGCCCGCGCCCGCTGGACCGCCCCACCGTGGATCCGGCCCAGACGGCGGTGTTCGGCCGGCCGCGTGGGGTCGATGGCGCGTTCGACAAGCTCTACACCCCGGCGTCCAACGGCAGCCAGAACCTGAGCCTCGCGCCGCCCGCGCCCGAATCGCTGGCGGAGGCGTTCCGGCGCCCGCCGGGGGCCGAAGGCGTGCTGCTGGAACGGCCGCGTGAGGCCACCGGCGAGGCGGCCGCCGCGGAGCCTCCCCTGTGGACGGACGACAACGACCCGTGGCGCGACCCCGCCGCGGGCGCCGTGCTCGCCGGTCCCGCCGTGTCGGCCGAGGACGAGCCGAAGCCCGGCCAGCGCCCGCCCGGCGCGTTGCTGAGCCTGCCCGAGGTGCTGTTCGGCCGCCGGGTGCAGACGAAGGCGCTGGTGCTGCTCGGTGTGGTCGCGCTGCTCGTCGGCGCGGTCGGCGGGCTGGTCGGCTGGTGGGTGGCCGACACCGGGTCCGAACTCACCGGCAGCGCCACGATCTCCGAGGCCGGCGCGGCCAAGGAGCGCCCGCCGGGCTCGGTCGCCGACATCGCCAAGCGGGTGTCGCCCGCCGTCGTCTCGCTCGAGGTCTTCAAGCCCGGCGCGGACTCCGGCGAGCAGGGCTCCGGGGTGATGATCGACCCGCAGGGCTACATCCTGACCAACGAGCACGTGGTCAGCACCGCGGTGGCCGACTCGACCGTGAAGGTCACCGCCATCTTCAACGACGGCACGCGCACCGAGGCGAAGGTCGTCGGCTCGGACCCGAAGAGCGACCTCGCCGTGGTGAAGGTGAACGTCACCAATCCCGTGGTGCTGCAGATCGGCAAGTCGTCCGGGCTGCAGGTGGGCGACTCCGTGATCGCCGTCGGCTCCCCGCTGGCGCTGCAGAACACCGTGACCTCCGGCATCGTCAGCGCGCTGAACCGGCCCATCACCGCGGGCGGCGACAACGGCTCGCCCCCGGTGACCTACGAGGCGATCCAGACCGACGCGGCGATCAACCACGGCAACTCCGGCGGCGCGCTCGTCGACTCCACCGGCGCGCTGGTCGGCATCAACTCGTCGATCCGCTCCTCCAGCTCCGACGGCGGCAGTATCGGCATCGGCTTCGCCATCCCGAGCGACTACGCGATCAAGATCGCCAAGGCGCTGATCAAGGACGGCAAGGTGACCCACGCGGACATCGGGATCAACGCCTCGTCCACGGTCGCCGGCTCCTCCACCATGGGCGCCCAGGTGAAGAACGTGGCGCCGAACGGCCCGGCCGCGGCCGCGGGGATCAAGGAGGGCGACGTGATCACGAAGATCGGCGACCGCCTGGTCCGCGACTCCGCCGAGCTGACCGTGGCCGTGCGCAACCACGACGTCGGCGAGGTGGTCCCGGTGCAGCTGGCGCGCGACGGCGCGTTGCTGGTGGTCGACGTCACCCTCGGGTCGGACTGACCTGGTCGACAGGTTCGCGTTCGGGCCTGCCGGAGCGCGGGGTGGCCCGGGTAGGCTGAGCCGGTAAGGCGCGAGCGGAGGTTCACGGGTGTTCGACAGTGTCGGCTGGGGCGAAATCCTCGTGCTTATCGTCGCCGGTCTTTTCATCCTCGGGCCGGAGCGGCTGCCCGAAGCGGCGTCGTGGATGGCCAAGAGCGTGCGTAAGGTCCGCGAGTTCGCCACTGGTGCCAAGGAACAGCTGCGCGAGGAGATGGGCCCGGAGTTCGACCATCTCCGCAAGCCGCTCGAAGACCTGCGCGGCCTGCGCAACTTCGACCCCAAGCGCGTGGTCACCCAGCACCTGTTCGACGGCGACTCGGACCCGCTCGGGCTCGGCTCGCTGAGCGGCTCCAACGGGTCCAACGGCTCGAACGGGTCCAATGGCTCCAACGGGTCCAGCGTCAAACCGCAGAGCATCGCCCCGCAGGCCGAGCCGCTGAAGCCGGGCGAGCGCCCGCCGGTGGACCCGGACGCCACCTGACCCCTGCGGGCTGTTTTCGATCTTCCTGGGTAGCCTCTGGGCAAACCGTCCATAACCGCCAGGAGGTCTTGAGATGTCACGTCGCACGGGAGTACTGGCCGGGACGGTCGCTGTCGCCGCGATGGCGCTCGCCGGCTGCACCGCCGACGACGAGCCCAGCACCGCGCCGCCGGCCACCACCACTCCGGTCGTGACGCCCGCCGGCCCGAGCTCCTCGGCCGCGCCCAGCTCGCCGAGCGCGCCCGCCGCGGGAGCCCAGTCGAATGTGAAACGCGGCGGCGAGACCGGTGAGGCCGGCGTCGACGTGCTGATCACCGTCGCCTACGCGAACGGCCAGGTCACCCCGCCCGCCGGCGTCGTCGACGTGCAGGTCGGCGAGAAGGTGAAGATCTCCGTGACCTCGGACAAGCAGCAGAACATCGACGTGCAGGGCCAGCCCGACCGCAGTGCCGACGTGGGCCCCGGCGAGCCCGAGGACGTGGACTGGACCGTGACGAAGGCCGGTGACACCCGGGTTTCCCTGCGCGAGGCGAACACCGTGCTGGTCACCGTGCACGCCGCCTGACCCTGGTTGAATGCCCTGAAGGCCACCATGAGGGCATCTGGCGTCCCTGAAGGTGGCCTTGAGGGCAGCTAGGTCCCTGAAGGTGGCCTTCAGGGACGTAGGGTTCAGCGCCCGGCGGGGCTGACGTTCAGCATCATCCCGGCCAGGCCGCGGGCCCGGACGGTGAGCTTCTGCGCCGCTTCCTTCAACACCAGCGACGCGGGCGCGTCCGGCTCCGCGAGCACGATCGGCGTGCCCTCGTCGCCCTGCTCACGCAGGCGCGGGTCGAGCGGGACCTGGCCGAGCAGCGGTACCGGCGAGCCGATGGACTTCGACAGCGAGTCGGCGACCGACTGGCCGCCGCCCGAGCCGAAGATCTCCATCCGCTCGCCCGAAGGCGTTTCGAGCCAGGACATGTTCTCGATCACCCCGGCCACGCGCTGGCGGGTCTGCATCGCGATCGCGCCCGCGCGCTCGGCCACCTCGGCGGCGGCCTGCTGCGGCGTGGTGACCACCAGGATCTCGGCGTTCGGGATCAGCTGCGCCACCGAGATCGCGATGTCGCCGGTGCCCGGCGGCAGGTCCAGCAGCAGGATGTCCAGGTCGCCCCAGAACACGTCGGCCAGGAACTGCTGCAACGCGCGGTGCAGCATCGGGCCGCGCCACACCACGGGCGCGTTGCCCGGGGTGAACATGCCGATCGAGATCACCTTCACGCCGTGGGACTGCGGCGGCATGATCATCGTGTCGACCTTGGTCGGCTTCTCGCGCGCGCCCAGCATGCGCGGGATCGAGTGGCCGTAGATGTCCGCGTCCACGACGCCGACGGACAGGCCGCGCTGCGCCATCGCGACGGCCAGGTTCACCGTCACCGAAGACTTGCCGACGCCGCCCTTGCCGGACGCCACGCAGTACACCCGCGTCATGGAACCCGGCTGCGCGAACGGGATCACCGGCTCGGCGGCGTCGCCGCGCAGGGACTTGCGGAGATCGCTGCGCTGCTCGTCGTTCATCACGTCGAGCTCGACCCGCACGTCGGCGACGCCGGGGAGCTTCTTGACGGCATTTGTGGTGTCCGCGGTCAGCGTCGCCTTGAGCGGGCAGCCGGCCACGGTGAGGTAGATGCCGACGGTGACCACACCGTCTTCGCCGACTACTACGTCCTTCACCATGCCGAGGTCGGTGATCGGCTTTTTGATTTCGGGGTCGTACACGTCCTTCAGCGCTGTGCGGACGTCGTCGACGCTGGGGAGCTGCTGTGTACTCGTCACCCAGCCCATGTTACGTACTGGTAGCGCGGCAGTGTTTTACGCCTGCTTCGTCCGCCTTGGCTTGGCCCCGACATCGAGGTCCTCGCGCAGCCGTTCGAGCTCGCTGCGCAGGTAGTCGCGGGTGGCCACCTCGCCGACCGCGAGCCGCAGCGACGCCAGCTCGCGCGCCAGGTACTCGGTGTCGGCCTTGGTCTGGGCGGAGCGCTTGCGGTCCTCGTCCAGTGCGACGCGGTCACGGTCGTCCTGCCGGTTCTGCGCCAGCAGGATCAGCGGCGCGGCGTACGCGGCCTGTGTCGAGAAGGCCAGGTTGAGCAGGATGAACGGGTACGGGTCCCACCGGAACGAGACCGCCACCAGGTTCAGCACGATCCAGATGACCACGATCAGCGTCTGCCAGAACAGGTACTTGCCGGTGCCCAGGAATCGCGCGAGGCGCTCGGTCAGCCTGCCGAAGGTGTCCGGGTCGATGTTCAGCCGCAGCCGGGCCTGCCCGCGCGGCTGGTCGAGCCGGCGGCCCGAAGTGAGTTCAGGCACGTTCGGCCCCTTGGGTCTCGGCGGTCTTGGTGGTTTCAGCAGGCCCGGAAGTACTTGTGGCATCAGCGGTTTCGACGCCGTCGGCGACGTCGCGCAGGCCGGTTTCGCGCCAGCCGTCGGGCAGCAGGTGGTCGAGGACGTCGTCGACGGTGACGGCGCCGAGCAGGTGGTCCTCGGCGTCGACCACCGGGCCGCACGCCAGGTTGTACGCCGCGAAGTACCGCGTCACCTCGGGCAGCGACGCCGTCGGGCGCAACGCGGTGAGGTCGGTGTCGACCGCGCTCGCGATCAGCTCGGCCGGCGGCTCGCGCAGCAGCCGCTGGAAGTGCGCCACGCCGACGAACCGCCCGGTCGGTGTCGCCGACGGCGGACGGCAGACGAACACCATGGTGGCCAGCGCGGCGGGCAGGTCGGCGTTGCGGATGTGCGCGAGCGCCTCGGCGATCGTCGCGTCGGGCGTGAGGACCACCGGCTCCGGCGTCATCAGGCCGCCCGCGGTGTCGGGGGAGTACGCCAGCAGCCGCTTGACCGGCGCGGACTCCTCCGGCTCCATCAGCTCCAGCAGGCGCAGCTGCTCGTCGGGGGTCAGCTCGGACAGCAGGTCCGCCGCGTCGTCGGGGTTCATCGCCTCGAGGATGTCGGCGGCGCGATCCTCGGTCAGGTAGCCGAGCAGCTCCTTCTGGTCGTCGTCGGGCAGCTCCTCGATGACGTCGGCGAGGCGCTCGTCGTCCATCGCGTCGGCCACCTCGTGGCGGCGCTTGAGCGGCAGGTCCCGCACGGTCGCGGCGACGTCGACCGCGCGCATCGTGTCGAACAGCATCAGCAGCTGCCCCGCGCCCTGGGGCGACCCGGACAGGTCGGTGAGGCCGAGCCCCGCGACCTCGCTCCACGGCACCACCTGCATCGCCGCGCGTCGGCGGCCCAGCGCGAGGCGCGTGGAGCGTTCGCGGATCGCCAGCTTGGCCAGCACCCAGTCACGCGTGCGGGTGGGCTCCAGCGCGGCGTCGACGACGGTGACGCGGGTTTCGGTGCCGACCAGCGTCGAATGGGCGTCGAGCAGCTGCCCGCACACCAGGACTTCGTTGGGGCGCTGGGTGAAGTGGCGCATGTTCACCGAGCCGGTGGCGAGCGTCACGGCGTTCGGCTCGATCGACGTCACGCGCAGCATGGGCACGAAGACGCGCCGCCGCGTCGCCAGCTCGACCACCAGGCCGAGGACACGCGGCGGCTGCTGGTCGAGCCGCAGGCCCGCGACGACGTCACGGACCTTCCCGATCGATTCCCCGTCGGGTCCGAACACCGGCAGACCTGCCAGCTGAGCTGCGAAAACCCTGTTCACGGCGGACATGCACCAGACACTATCGGCTGCCGCGCCGTCGCGCCCGCACCGCCCGAGTGGGGTTCTTCGTGTCCTCTTAGTCAGGACATGGCCCACAAAACGAGGCGCGGGAGCGACTCGTACGCGGGCTGCTCGTCGCCGAGGTCCCCGGTGTCTCGCAGGTCTTCGGCGAACCACAGCTGGTTCTCGACGGAGCGGACCAGCGTCCAGGCCTTCACCAGCTCCACGTCCAGCCCGGTGACCTCGGTCTTCGAATCCAATGTGGACTCGTCGAACCGGTTCCACAGCAGGGAGAACACGCCGTACTCGAGGTCGCCGGAGAGCGGCTTGGGGTCGATCACGAGCCACGGCTCACGCTGTCCGGCGAGCACGTTCTGGTAGTGCAGGTCCTCGTTCACCAGCGCGTGGCCGGCGGACGGGCCGAGGTCGCGGCACACCTCGAGCGCGGCGTCGAGGTGCCGGCGGGGGAGCGGTTCGCCCAGCTCGTGCCAGGCCTTCGGCAGCTCGTCGAGCAGCCGCTCGGCCTCGCCGCGCAGGGTCCGCGACAGCTCGGGCGGCGCGGGTATGGCCAGGCGCCGCGCCAGCCCGCTCATCACGTCGACGGCTTCGAGCAGCGGCTCGTGGTCCAGCGTCCGGGTGTGGTCGAGGCGTTCGAGCAGCATCACGCCGTCGGCGGGCGCGGACTCCAGCAGCAGCACCGATCCGCGACCGGCCCATGTGGACAGTGCGAGCGGCTCGTACCGCGATTCCTCTTCCACCCAGCCGAGTTTGAGCGCGGCCGGGGTGCCGTCCGCTCGGCGCGCCGGCTGGACGACGCCGACGAAGCCGTGCATCGCCTCGCCCTCCAGCGTCAGGCCCCACTCGCGGGAGTACTTCTCGGCCAAGCCGGGCAAAGCGGCGAGCCATGGCCGGCTTTCGGGGCCGAGCACCCGGGGCGCGCGGGCGGCGAAGGCGGGCGGAATCCGCAGCGGGGTCACCGGTTCAGCCTGTCACCGGTGTCCAGTCCATTTCCCCTGGTGCGCGGCGCGCGTAGAGTGGGCAGACCAGGGGCGACGGACCCGGGAGCTGCCATGATCGTCGAAATTCTGAGTGCGGTCGTAGTCGTGGGCGGGGTGTGGCTGGGGTCCACCTTGCGGGTCGTGAAGCAGTACGAACGCGGCCTGGTGTACCGCTTCGGCCGGGTCCGCCCGAAGCTGCGCGAGCCGGGGCTGACGTGGCTGTGGCCGGTGGCCGACCGGCTGCAGAAGGTGAACATGCAGATCGTCACCATGCCGGTGCCCGCGCAGGACGGCATCACGCGCGACAACGTCACGGTGCGCGTGGACGCGGTGGTGTACTTCAAGGTGGTCGACCCGATCGTGGCCTCGGTGAACGTGCAGGACTACCGCGCGGCCGTCGGGCAGGTCGCGCAGACCTCGCTGCGGTCGATCATCGGCAAGAGCGACCTCGACGACCTGCTGTCGAACCGTGAGCGGCTCAACCAGGGCCTGGAGCTGATGATCGACAGCCCGGCGCTCGACTGGGGCATCCACATCGACCGCGTCGAGATCAAGGACGTCGCCCTGCCGGAGACGATGAAGCGCTCGATGTCCCGCCAGGCCGAGGCCGAGCGGGAGCGCCGCGCCCGGGTGATCTCCGCGGACGGCGAGCTGCAGGCGTCGTACAAGCTGTCCCAGGCGGCGGCCACGATGGCCGACACCCCGGCCGCCCTGCAGCTGCGCCTGCTGGAGACCGTGGTGCAGGTGTCGGCGGAGAAGAACTCGACCCTGGTGCTGCCGTTCCCGGTGGAGCTGCTGCGGTTCCTCGACGCGGCCACCCCGCGGCCGGCCGCAGCGGCCGCGCCCGCGGCACCGGCTGCTGTGCCGGAGCCCGCCCCACCGGAGCCCGCCCCACCGGAGCCTGCGCAGCCGGAGGCGAACGGCCGGATCACCCCCTCGCCCCGCCAGCCGGGCGACGCGCTGACCGAGTCCGAGTGAGCCGCCTCAGTGCCGGCGGACGCACCTCTGGATGTCAGTTGTCGAGGTAGCCGTTGACGCCCAGGATGATGATCGTCACGAAGAAGCCGATGTACAGCGCCACGATCACGTAGCCGATCACCACGGCGGACAGCGCGATGCCGCGGCCGCCGGCCTCGCCGCGATTGGCCTTGCTCAGCGCGATGTGGCCCATGATGATGCCCGGGACCGCGACGAGGCAGGTCAGCAGGCCGAGCAGCGAGCACACCAGCGCGCCGATCGCGAGCCCGCTGTCCTGCGACTGCGGTGAGCCCATCGGCCCGTACGGCGAGTACGGCTGGGCGAAGGGCGGCTGCGGGTACGGCTGGCCGTAGGGCTGCTGGCCGTAGGGCTGCAGCTGACCTTGTGGTGCCGCGGCCGGGTAGCCCGCCGTCGCCCCGGGGTAGGGCTGCCCGGGATAGGCGGGCGGTGAGTACGCGCCGGCCTGCGGCGGGGTGAACGGGTCCGAGCTGGGCGCCGCGGCCGGCCCACCGGCATACGGCGCGGCGGTGGTCTGGCCCCCAGGTGCCGCGAACCCACCCGACACCGGGCTCGCCGTCGCGGCGGGATCCGAAGTGGACGGCGCGTCGAAGGGGCCCGGCTCGGCCGTCGCGGGTGGGGCGTACGGGGTCGTCGCGGACGGCGAGTCGTACGGAGCCGTGAACGAGTCCGACGGCGTCGAGTAGGCCGTGGCGTCGCCCGCGGTGGGGTCGCTCGGCTGGTCCGGCGGTGAGAACGGCGCGGGCGGCTGCTGCTGGGCCGACGGCTGCGACGGCTCGGACGGCAGCGCCTGGCCGGTCGGCTCGGACGGGTTGGCCGGGTCGGACGGGTTGGTCATCGGATGCCCCCTCGGGTCGTGCGGGTCTCCACCGTAGCGGGGCGCCTCAGCCGAAGGCGCCGTACTTGACCAGCTCGTGCAGGACGAACGGGATCATGATCCCCCACACCAGCAGTCCGAGGTACCCGATCACGAAGCCCGCCACGGCCACCGCGCCGCCGGTCGCCGTGCCGCGGCGTGAACGCGCGTACGCGATGTGCCCCATCACGATCCCCGCGATCGCCGCCGGAGCGCAGACGATCAGCCCCGCGATCGAGCACACCAGCGAACCGATCGCGAGCCCCGCGCCGGGCGGCGGCCCCTGCGGAGGGTAGGGCTGGTGCTCGAACGACGGCTGCTCGTAACGCTCACTCATCGGGTGTCCCTCCCTCGGCGGAATCTCCGTCCGGCCCGGGCGCGCCGGAAGCCCTGAACCCCGAAGCCCCGGGACGGTCACGAGGCGGCCCGGGATGTCGCTTTCGGCGGTGGATCCGCACCTTAACGCGTGGAACCGGCCGGAGGCGTGAGCACCCTCATAGCAGGGTGGCCGGATTACCGTCATACTCGCCGGTAACCCAGCGCCGGGAGCCGGCGTCGCCCGCCGAAGGGAGCTGTGATGGCCCGCCTTGCCCAGACCGACGGCCTGACCGACGTGCAGTCCGAGATCCTCGCGACCGTCCGTTCGTTCGTGGACAAGGAGGTCATCCCGCACGCGCAGGAGCTGGAGCACTCCGACACCTACCCGACGGCGATCGTCGAAGGCATGAAGGAGATGGGCCTGTTCGGGCTCACCATCCCGGAGGAGTACGGCGGGCTCGGCGAGTCGCTGCTGACCTACGCGCTGGTGGTCGAGGAGATCGCGCGTGGCTGGATGAGCGTGTCCGGCGTGATCAACACGCACTTCATCGTCGCGCACATGATCTCCCGCCACGGCACCGAGGAGCAGAAGCAGCACTTCCTGCCGCGCATGGCGACCGGCGAGGTCCGCGGCAGCTTCTCGATGTCGGAGCCGGACCTCGGCTCGGACGTCGCGGCGATCAAGACCCGTGCCCGGCGCGACGGCGACGACTACGTCATCAACGGCGCCAAGATGTGGCTCACCAACGGCGGCAGCTCGAATCTGATCGCCCTGCTGGTGAAGACCGACGAGGGCGCGGAGAAGGCCCACCAGAACCTCACCACGTTCCTCGTGGAGAAGCCCGAGGGCTTCGGCGAAGTGGCGCCGGGCCTGACGATCCCGGGCAAGATCGAGAAGATGGGCTACAAGGGCGTCGACACCACCGAGGCCGTGTTCGACGGCTTCCGCATCGGCGCCGACAAGGTCCTCGGCGGCGCGCCCGGCAAGGGCTTCTCGTACATGATGGACGGTGTCGAGGTCGGCCGCGTGAACGTCGCGGCGCGCGCGTGCGGGATCGCGATCCGCGCGTTCGAGCTGGCCATCGACTACGCCCAGCAGCGCAAGACCTTCGGCAAGCCGATCGCCGAGCACCAGGCGATCGCGTTCAAGCTCGCGGAGATGGCCACGAAGGTCGAGGCGGCGCACCTGATGATGGTGAACGCCGCGCGGCTCAAGGACTCCGGCGCCCGCAACGACGTCGGGGCCGGCATGGCGAAGCTGATCGCGAGCGAGTACTGCGCCGAGGTCACGCAGGAGTCGTTCCGCATCCACGGCGGTTACGGCTACTCCAAGGAGTACGAGATCGAGCGGCTGATGCGCGAGGCCCCGTTCCTGCTCATCGGCGAGGGCACCAGCGAGATCCAGAAGACCATCATCAGCCGCGGCCTCCTGCGCGAGTACAAGGCGAAGTCCTAGGACACCGTAATCTGGAGGCGTGCCCGCTCCTTCCGATGTTGAGCTCACGCGTGCCGCGCAGTCCGGTGACGTGACGGCGCTGGGCGCGCTGCTCGCGCGGCACGAGGCGGGCATGCGCGCGGTGGCGCTGGCCGTGCTCGGGCGGACCGCCGACGCTGAGGACGCCGTGCAGGACGCGGCCGTGGTCGCGCTGCGCCGGATCGGCGACGTGCGTGACCCGGCCGCGGTGGGCCCGTGGCTGAAGATGGTGGTGCGCAACGCGGGCCGCGCGCGGCTGAGGTCCACTAAGGACATTCCGGTGGACGGCGGGTGGGACCTCGCGCCGTCCACCCAGGCGACGCCTGAGCAGCTGCTGGAGAGCCACGCGATGCGCGACTGGCTCTGGCGCGCCATCGAGGACCTGTCGCCGCCCGTGCGGCTGGTGATGATGCTGCGGCACTTCAGCGAGCGCGTCACGTCCTATGAGGAGATCGCCCGCGCCTGCGGGATCCCGGTCGGCACGGTCCGCAGCCGGCTCAGCCAGGGCCGGGCCAAGCTCGCCGAGGCGCTGCGGGCGACGTCGGCCGTGGCGCACGACGACGCCGGGCTGTTCGCCGCGCGCAGCAGGCAGAACGCGCTCGACACCCTCGCCGCCGCCGAGCGGGGCGAGTTCCACCGCGTGCTGGCCGACCGGTGGTCGCCGCGGGTCGCCTTCCTCGGCGGCCCGGAGCCGGTGATCGGGCCCGGGTTCCTGCTGCGCGGCATGGAAGGCGACCTGACCGCGGGCGTGCGCCAGCGGCTCGTGCACACGGTGGCGAGCCGTGACCTCGTCGTCTGGGAGATGGACCTGCTGAACCCGCCGGACGACCCGGAGCACTGCCCGCCCGGGGTCACCTGGCTGATGTCGCTGGACCAGGGGCGCGTGACCCGGCTCCGGCTGCACCACTCGCCTATGACCGCCGTCACAGCGAGTGGGGCGAACTAACCGCGTCCGGGCCGCATCGTGCGGGTGTCCTGTCCACACCCGCACCACCGGAGCACCGCATGACCGACCGCCTCACCCCCGGCACCCACACCGTCGAGCTGGACGGCGTCGTCCAGCGTTACCACGTGCACGGCCAGGGCCCGGTGTGCCTCGCGCACTCCGGCGGCCCCGGCATCACCTGGGAGTACCTGCGAATGCCCGCCGTCGAGGAGCACCTGACCGTGGTCTACGTCGAGCCGATCGGCACCGGCGGCTCGGGCCGGCTCGCCACGCACCCGCACGGCTACACGCGCGACCGTTACGTCCAGGCGGTCCTCGGCCTGCTGGACCACCTCGGCCTCGAACGGGCGCACTTCCTCGGCCACTCCCACGGCGGTTTCGTCGCCCAGCGCCTCGCCCTCACCCACCCGGAACGCGTCGCCGGCGTCGTGCTCTACGACAGCGCGCCGGTCACCGGGCCCGAACACGGCAAGGAGGCGATGGCCAAGGTGGCGGAGTTCGCCGCGCGGAACGAGGGAAACCCCGAGCTGCCGGCCGTCCTCGCCGCCTTCGCCTCGCTCGGCGCGCTGAGCTCCGACGAGGACGTGACCGTGGCCGTGCGCGGCATCATGCCGGCGTACTTCGCCGACTTCTGGGGCCGGCTCGCGGAGTTCGGCCCGCTGCCGGAGCAGACGTCCGGGGTGTTCATCTCCGGCCTCGACGCCGGTCTGGAGCCGGACGTGATCGACGACCGGGCACTGCTCGGCTCGCTGGAGGTGCCCACGCTGGTGCTCGTCGGCCGCTACGACGTGATCTGCGGCGTGCGCTGGGCGGAGGAACTGCACGACGGCGTCCCGGGTTCGCGGCTGGTGGTGTTCGAGCGCAGCGGCCACTTCGCGCACCTGGAGGAGCCGGAGGCGTTCGCCCGGGCGGTGGTGGGCTTCGTCGCCCGCTGAGCCCCAGCGAGGAGCCGGTGAACGCCATTCACCGGCTCCTGGCGGTGTACGCGGTTCGCACGGTTCGCCGGTTCTTGACAAGATGGAGTCCCCGGTCCGGACGAGTGCGCAGGAGACGATGGTGAGCAGTCCCTTTGGCGGCGGGCGGCCGGCGGCCGGGCTGCCGCGTCTCCCGACCCCGCCCACCGGCTGGCCGATCGGCTCGTACGGCACTTACGGCGAGGCCCAGCAGGCCGTGGACTTCCTGGCCGACAGCGAGTTCCCGGTCACCGACGTGACCATCGTCGGCGTCGACCTGATGCTCGTGGAGCGCGTGATCGGCCGGATGTCGTGGGGCCGGGCGCTCGGCGCCGGTGCGGTCTCCGGCGCGTGGTTCGGCCTCTTCGCCGGGCTGCTGCTCGGAATGTTCGTGAACCAGGGCTTCCCGTTGCAGCTGCTGACCGGGCTGGTGCTCGGCATACTGGCGGGCCTGCTGTTCTCCGCCCTCGGGTACGGCATGTCGCGCGGCCGCCGCGATTTCTCCTCGGCGAGCCAGCTCGTCGCGGGCCGTTACGACGTGCTGTGCCAGCCGCGCACGGCCGAGCAGGGGCGCGGGCTGCTGGCGAAGCTCGCGCTGAAGCCGCCGGCCGCGCCGGCCTGACGCCATTCGTGGCGGTGGCCCGGATTCTCGAGAGAATTCGAGCGACGCGGCGGCTATTCTGCATTCCGATCGGCTTCGGAAAACCGGGGGAAGGGTTCCGTGGTGCGAATTTTGCTGACCGGCTTGCCCATTCGTTCGCATCTCGTGCCGGTGGTGGTGCCGGTGGCCCTGGCGTTGCGGCGGTCCGGGCACGAAATCGCGATCGCCACCGGCGGGGCGGTCGCGGCGGAGATCGAACGGCTCGGGGTGCCGGTGCTGGTGCTGCCCCGCGTGCTGGCGCCCGAGGAGGTCGGGCGGCGGCCCGAACTGCTGGCCGGGCTGGACCTGGGGAAGCTGCGGCAGTGGCGGCCCGAGCGGACGGGCCCGCTGTCCGTCCCGCTGTTCAACGACTTGATGACCGCGGAGTTCGCTGCCGATCTCCTCGACGCCGCGAAAACCTGGCGGCCGGACGTGATCGTGCGCGAGACCAACGAGTACGGCGGCTACCTGGCCGCGGAGGTGCTCGGCCTGCCGTCGGCCGTGATCGACATCGCGCCGCTGATCGGGCGGCTGGTACCGGACCTGACCGAGCGGCTGAACCGGCTGCGTGAGGACCTCGGCCTGCCGGCGATCGGCTCGGCCGCGCACGCGTCGGGCCGGCTCACCGCGGGCCTGCTGCCGGAGCCGTGGTACCCCGAGGAGCAGCGGACCCCTGGCCATCGGTACTACCGCGTGCCCGGCGTGGCCGACGAACCGCCGCTGGACCCGGCCATCGTGGACCTTCCGCCGGACAGGCCGTTCGTGCTGGCCGGCTTCGGCTCGAACGCGCACTCGTTGCTGGCCACCGGGTCCGAGCTGATGGGCATCACCGTGGCCGCGCTGGGCTCGCTGCCCGTGCAGGCGGTGGCCGTGCTCGGCAGCGACCAGGCCGTGGCCGGGTGGACCGGTCCGCGCCCGGCCAACGTGCACCTGGCGGCGTTCGTGCCGCAGCGCTCGCTGCTCGGGGCGTGCGACCTGTTCCTCACGCACGCGGGGTTCAGCGGGGTCCGCGAGGCGCTGTCGGCCGGCGTGCCGATGGTCGCCCTCCCGCTGTTCGCCGAGCAGCCCGGGAACGCGGTCCGCGTCCACGAGCTGGGACTGGGTGTCCGGACCGAGGCCGCCGGGCTCACCCCGGACGCGTTGGCCGCCGGCCTTCAGCAGGTGCTCGACGAGCCGTCCTACGGCCTGGCCACGCGGGCCTTCCAGCGCCGCGTCCTCGGCCTGCCCGCCCTCACCGCTTTCACCGGCGATCTTGAATCACTCGTTTGAGGCAGCCCGACCGTCGGAATTCCCGGTTATCGCGGAGTTCCCGGCGTTTCACCCGGCACAGGGCTGAATCGTTACCGATACTGCTTGCGGGGTGTGATCGCCCGGCATAGGTTGTCCGACACCAAGTCGGGCGGTCGCGTTCTGCACTGCGACCGGCCGATCACTAGCACGTCGGGGTGCTGGCGCGGTTTGCCTCATCGCGTCGTGGTGCCTGGGGGCGTCACGGTAACTGGCGTGCGTGCGGGTGAGGAGGCATTCAATGGGGAAAAAAAGGCTGCGCGGGCGCTCGCCCGCGCGTGCCGCCGCGTTACTGGCCGCCGGGCTGGTGACGACGGGCCTGGTGGCCGGCTGCGGGGCCGGCTCGGGCATCAAGATCAACGTCTACTACTCGCCCGAGGACAACTTCCAGACCGTTGTCGACAACTGCAACAAGGCGGCGGGCGGGCGCTACGAGATCGTCTACAACAAGCTCCAGCGCGGCTCCGACGACCAGCGCATCCAGATGGCGCGCCGGCTCGCGGCCGGCGACACGTCGATGGACGTGCTCGGCCTCGACGTCACCTGGGTCTCGGAGTTCGCCGAGGCGGGCTGGGCCGAGGAGTGGACCGGGGCGAACAAGGCCGCGGCGTCGCAGGGCGTGCTCCAGGGCCCGATGGAGACCGCCACCTACAAGGGAAAGGTCTACGCCGCACCGAAGAACACCAACGTCCAGCTGCTCTGGTACGACGACCGCGTCACGCCGGCCCCGCCTAAGACGTGGGACGAGATGATGCAGATGTCGCAGCGGCTCAAGGGTGAGCACAAGCCGTACAGCATCGTGTTCACCGGCGCCCAGTACGAGGGCCTGGTGGTCATCTACAACACGCTGGTCGCTTCGCTGGGCGGCCACATCCTGTCCGACGACGGCAAGTCCGTGGTGATGGACGCCGGCGCGGTGCAGGCGCTGCAGCTGCTCAAGCAGGTCACGTCCTCGGGCATCACCGACCCGTCGCTGACCAACCAGAAGGAGGACGACGTCCGCCAGGCGTTCCAGCGCGGTGACGCCGCGTTCGAGCTGAACTGGCCGTTCGTCTACGCCTCCTACGCCGAAGAGAAGCCGCAGGACCTTTCGCACTTCAAGTGGGCGGTGTACCCCGAGGCCAAGGCGGGCATGCCGGCGAAGAGCACGATCGGCGGCTTCGACCTCGCGGTGAGCACGTACTCGCAGCACAAGCCGGAGTCCTTCGAAGCGGCGCTGTGCCTGCGCAGCGCGGAAAGCCAGAAGTTCTCGGCGATCAACGACGGCGTGCCGCCGACCATCGAGTCGGTGTACCACGACGACGTGCCGGTGGACGCGTCGAAGCCGGCGTCGGCCGACAACCCGAACATGGCGATGAAGTACCCGATGCGCGACACCATCCTGAACGCGCTGAAGACCGCAGCCGTGCGCCCGCTCACGCCCGCGTACCAGAACGCTTCGACGGTGATGGCGAAGATCCTGTCCCCGCCTTCGGACATCGACCCGCAGGCGACGGCGGACAAGCTGCGGGAACAACTCAGTGACGCGCTCCAGTCGAAGGGAGTGATCCCGTGACCGTCCAGGACCCCACCGCCGACGTCGCCGCGCATCAGGCGGCGACGCACCGCAAGGGGAAACCCGCGCTCAGTGAAGGGAAAAAGGCCGAGCGGAGGCTCGGGCTGTGGCTGTGCGCGCCGGCGTTCATCGTGATGGTGGCGGTGACCGGCTACCCGATCATCTACTCGGTGTGGCTTTCACTGCAGCGTTACGACCTCCGGTTCCCCGCGCAGCAGGAGTTCATCGGCCTGTCCAACTACGCGGCCGTGCTGTCCAATTCGTACTGGTGGACGGCGTTCGGCACCACGATGTTCCTGACCGTGGTGTCGGTGACCATCGAGTTCGTGCTCGGCATGCTGCTCGCGCTGATCATGCACCGCACGCTCGTGGGCCGGGGGCTGGTGCGCACCGTCGCGCTGATCCCGTACGGCATCGTCACGGTGGTCGCGGCGTACTCGTGGTTCTTCGCGTGGACGCCGAAGACCGGCTATCTGGCGAACCTGCTCGCCTCGAGCGGCGCGCCGCTCACCGAGCAGTGGCCGTCGCTGTTCATCATCATCTCCGCCGAGGTGTGGAAGACCACGCCGTTCATGGCGCTGCTGCTGATGGCCGGCCTCGCACTGGTGCCGGAAGACCTGCTCAAGGCCGCGTCGATGGACGGGGCCACGGCGTGGCAGCGGTTCACCAAGGTGATGCTGCCGGTGATGAAGCCGGCGATCCTGGTGGCGCTGCTGTTCCGCACGCTCGACGCGTTCCGCATCTTCGACAACATCTTCGTGCTGACCAACGGCGCGCAGGACACCGGATCCGTGTCGATGCAGACCTACGACAACCTGGTCAAGGGCCTCAACCTCGGCATCGGCTCCACGATGGCGGTGCTGATCTTCATCACGGTGGCGATCATCGCGTTCATCTTCATCAAGGTGTTCGGCACGGCCGCACCTGGGACGGACGACGGGGGTAAACGCTGATGGTCATGGGTGGAGCGGTCACGACCGGCCGCAAGATCCGCTGGGGCCTGGTGGACATCCTCGTGGTGGTGTTCGCGCTCGTCCCGGTGCTGTGGGTGGTTTCGCTGTCCTTCAAGACGAAGGACACGCTCACCGACGGTTCGTTCATCCCGAAGTCGTGGACCTTGAAGAACTACGCCGACATCTTCCAGACCTCGGAGTTCATCCGGGCACTGCTGAACTCGATCGGCATCGCGGTGATCGCCACGGTGATCGCGGTGGCGCTGGGCACGATGGCGGCGTACGCCATCGCGCGGCTCGACTTCCCCGGCAAACGGGTGCTGGTGGGGCTCTCCCTGCTGATCGCGATGTTCCCGCAGGTTTCGCTCGTCACGCCACTGTTCAACATCGAGCGCAGCCTCGGCCTGTTCGACACCTGGCCGGGGCTGATCCTGCCGTACATCACGTTCGCGCTGCCGCTGTCGATCTACACGCTTTCCGCGTTCTTCCGGGAAATCCCGTGGGAGCTGGAGAAAGCGGCGAAGATGGACGGGGCGACGCCGGCGCAGGCGTTCCGCAAGGTGATCGCGCCGCTGGCCGCGCCGGGCGTGTTCACCACGGCGATCCTGGCGTTCATCTTCTGCTGGAACGACTTCCTGTTCGCCATCTCGCTGACGTCCACCACGGCGTCGCGCACGGTGCCGGCCGCGCTGTCGTTCTTCACCGGGTCCTCGCAGTTCGAGGACCCGACGGGTCAGGTGAGCGCGGCCGCGGTCGTGATCACCATCCCGATCATCCTGTTCGTGTTGTTCTTCCAGCGTCGCATCGTGGCGGGGCTGACGTCTGGTGCGGTGAAGGGCTGATCCATGGCTGAGATCGTTCTCGACAAGGTTTCCAAGAAGTACCCCGACGGCGCGCTCGCGGTGTCCGAAGTGGACATCACGATCGCGGACGGCGAGTTCATCATCCTCGTCGGCCCCTCCGGCTGCGGGAAGTCGACCACGCTCAACATGGTGGCGGGGCTGGAGGACATCTCCTCCGGCGAGCTGCGCATCGACGGCAAGCGGGTCAACGAGAAGGCGCCGAAGGACCGTGACATCGCGATGGTGTTCCAGTCCTACGCGCTGTACCCGCACATGAGCGTGCGCGAGAACATGGCGTTCCCGCTGCGGCTGGCCAAAGTGGACGACGCGACGGTGAAGGCGAAGGTGGAGGAGGCGGCGAACATCCTCGACCTGACCGGCCACCTCGACCGCAAGCCGGCGAACCTCTCCGGCGGGCAGCGGCAGCGGGTGGCGATGGGGCGAGCGATCGTGCGTAACCCCAAGGCGTTCCTGATGGACGAGCCACTGTCCAATCTGGACGCCAAGCTGCGCGGGCAGATGCGCACCTCGGTGTCGAAGATCCAGAAACAGCTCGGCACCACCACGCTGTACGTGACGCACGACCAGACCGAGGCCATGACGCTGGGCGACCGCGTGGTGGTGCTGCGCGGTGGTTACGTGCAGCAGATCGGCGCGCCGCAGTTCCTCTACGACAACCCGGCGAACCTGTTCGTGGCCGGGTTCATCGGCTCGCCGTCGATGAACTTCGTGCCGGCGACGCTGGAGAACGGCGAGCTGCACAGCTCGCTGGGCACCACGCCGCTGACCGACCGGATCCGCCGGATGGCCGAGGCGGCGAACGCGCCCCGCGAGGTGATCGTCGGCATCCGGCCGGAGCACTTCGAGGACGCGTCACTGGTCGATGAGGAGGGCGGCGGCACGTTCACCGCGCACGTCGACGTGCTGGAGTCGATGGGCTCGGAGAAGTTCGCGCACTTCACGCTGGAGGGCGAGGTCGCGACGTCGGCCGAGCTCGCGGAGCTGGCCGCGGACAGCGGCTCCTCCGACGTGCCGGGCGCGGAGTCCCAGATCGTCGCGCGGCTTTCGGCGGCCTCGGCCGCGCAGGAGAACGCCGACGTCCAGATCTGGTTCAACCCGGACAAGATCAAGCTGTTCGACCCGTCGAACGGCCGCAACCTCACTTACAGCGAATAGCGCCAGAGTTCCCTGAAGGCCACCATGAGGGTCGGATATGCCCTCATGGTGGCCTTCAGGGCTTCGGCTCTGGCGAAGGATTTCAGGGGATCTTCGCGAAGACGACCGCCGCAGCGGTGCGGGCGTCCGCGCACGCGGCTTCGCCGGTCGAGCCGCTGGTGTCCACGACGTCGACCTCGGCCTGCTCGCTGTGGCCCGCGGCGCCGGGGGCCGGCTGCACAGTGATGACGCGGCAGAACGCGCCGTCGGCGCCCACCCGCGAGGTCCGGCCGCCGAGCAGCTCGGACGGCCCGGTGGGCGCCGAGTCCTCGACCGAGAACTTCACGCTCAGCTTGCCGCGGATGCACGAGTGCCCGGACAGCCCGCCGGCCGGCTGGGTGCCGGCGCCGCTGGTGGCGTCGAGGTCGTGCACGTTCAGCAGCGCGCACGCGTCGACGCGGCCCCACGAGCGGTCCGCGAACGTCTGGTGCCGCACGGTTTTCCCGCTGACGGCGGCGAGGACCCCGCCGACGGTCGCGTCGGCGTCGGCGCACCGGTCGCTGGACGCCGAGGGGCCCGCGGAGTCGGTGACCGAGACGTTCAGCCGGAGGCCGTCGGCGAAGGTGACCACGCGGGCGCACGAGGCCGCCGCGTTGAAGCTCGACTGCGCCACGGCGAGGCCGTCCGGGATCGCGCCGGAGTAGTCGTAGGGCTTGATGTTCGGGTCGCTGTCGGAGGCGAGCGGGCCGACGACCACCTGGCGGTGCACGCCGTTCTGGAAGAACTCGCCGTGGCAGGCGTCGAACGACGAGTCGGGCTGGTCGGCGGTGGCGCTGCGCAGGCGGTTCACGTCGAGCAGGCTGCAGTAGTCGAGCGTGGTGAACTCACCGAGCGCGGCGCTCGCCGTCAGCGGCGCGGGCGGGGAGTCGTCGGGCACCGCCGCGGGCGCGCTGGAACAGCCGGCCAGGGCGAGGGCGCCACCGAGCGCTAGGACAAGAGGTCCGAGTGGGTTACGCACGGGGTGAAGTATCACCACGAATGGCCGAAACACCAGCCCTGACAGGGAAATCTCACCTTCCCTGATGGCGTCTCCGCAGGTCAGCGAGGGGAAAACGGGTTCGCGACGGAGGTTTCCACCCCTGCGATCGTCAGCCCTTAGGGGCCCGGATCGTTCCGCGGAGCGATGTGCGCGCCCCGGCTGCCGTGGTGACATGGGAACAAGCACCCAACGGGAGGGGAAGACGATGACCGCATCTGTCACGCGCAGGCTCAGCCGTCCGCGAAACGACCGCATGATCGGCGGCGTGTGCGCCGGGCTGGCCCGCCGCTTCGGCACCACGCCGGGCAAGGTGCGGCTGCTCGCCGTGCTGTCCTGCCTGCTGCCGGGCCCGCAGTTCGTGGCCTACCTGATTCTCTGGGCGATCATCCCCAGCGAGTAACCCCGACCCCGCGAGTAAGGCTCGTGAGTGGCGATGACGGTTCTAACCGTCATCGCCACTCACGAGCCTTTTGGCGCGACCGGGTGCTTCGGCTGCCGCCACGCGCACATCGCCTCGTCGATCTCGGCCTGGTCCAGGCCAGGGTGGGGCAGGTCGGACGAGCGGCCCGGCTCGGCGCGCAGGCCGTCGAGGATCAGGGCCAGGCAGCGGCGCCACAGGTGCGGCTCGACCAGGCTCGTGTACTCCACGACGGAGCCGATCATCTGGTGGATCAGCGGCAGGTCGGTCGGCACCACATCGGCGCGGAGCTGGCCCGAGGCCTGCGCCCGCTCGACGAGCTGAGTGATCAACGGCACCATGCGCGCCTTGGACTCGGCGATGTGCTCGTGCCCGAACGCCTTGGACAGCATGATCTCGCGCAGCCCGCGGTCGCACGCGGCCAGCTCGGCGGCCTGCCAGGTGAACTCGACGAAGCCCAACCACGGGTCTTCGTGCTCCAGTGCCTTCGCGGCGAGGTCCGCCAGGCCGTCCATCCGGTCGGCGAACATGGCCTCGACCAGGTGTTCCTTGCTCGGGAAGCGCCGGTAGACGGTGCCGACGCCGAGGCCCGCGTGGTGGGCGACGTCGTCCAGCGTGGCTTCCAGCCCGCGCCGGCCGAAGACGGCGCGCGCGGATTCGAGCATCCGCCGGCGGTTGAGTTCGGCATCACGCCGCAGCGGCCGCGCCGGTGCGGCGGGAGCAGCGTCCCGTGTCATGACGACCAGGTTACCAAAATAAGTCGAGGCATGGTCTCCGCTTTTTGTGTACCTTGGTCGACGTAAGGGGAGGCACCTACTCCACATAGCGCCGCGATCACTATCCGTGAGGTATGCACCGCATGACTGAGTCAACGGCCACGCTCGACCGTCCGGGGGAGGACGCGCCGAGCCACGCCGACAACCCGCACCACGCCAGACGCTGGCTGATCCTCGGGGTGATCGGCCTCGCCCAGCTGATGGTGGTGCTGGACGCCACCGTCGTGAACATCGCCCTGCCCTCCGCGCAGGCTGACCTGGGCTTTTCCGACGACGCCCGGCAGTGGGTCGTCACCGCGTACGCGCTCGCGTTCGGCAGCCTGCTGCTGCTCGGCGGGCGGCTCGCGGACCTGTTCGGCCGCAAGAACGCGCTCCTCGTGGGCCTGGCCGGGTTCGCGGCGGTGTCGGCGATCGGCGGCTTCGCCGGCAATATCGAGATGCTGCTCATCGCCCGGGCGGCACAGGGAGTGTTCGGCGCGCTGCTCGCGCCGGCCGCGCTTTCCTTGCTCACCACCACGTTCACCGACCCGAAGGAGCGCGGCCGCGCGTTCGGCGTGTTCGGCGCGATCGGCGGTGGGGGTGCCGCCATCGGCCTGCTGCTCGGCGGCGTGCTCACCGAGTACCTGGACTGGCGCTGGTGCATGTTCGTGAACATCGTGTTCGCGGTGGTCGCCTTCATCGGCGGCGCGATCCTGCTGCGCCGCCAGGAGTCCGACGGCCCGCGCCCGAAGCTCGACCTGCCGGGCACGATCACCGCGTCGGCCGGCCTGTTCGCACTCGTCTACGGCTTCTCGAACGCCGAGCACGACTCGTGGGGATCGGTTTCGGTGTGGGGCTTCCTGGGCGCCGGGCTGGTGCTGCTCGCGACGTTCGTCGGGCTGCAGCAGCGCGTCCGGCACCCGCTGCTGCCGCTGCGCGTGCTGCTCGACCGTGACCGCGGCGGCTCGTACATCGCGATGTTCCTGCTCGCCATCGGGATGTTCTCGATCTTCCTGTTCCTCACGTTCTACGTGCAGCTGAACCTGAAGTTCACCCCGATCCAGAGCGGGTTCGGCTTCCTGCCGATGGTCGCGACGCTGATGATCGCCGCGACCACCGCCACCAGCGTGCTGCTGCCCCGGTTCGGGCCGAGGCCGCTGGTGCCCACGGGCATGCTGATCGCCGGGGCCGGGCTGTTCTGGCTGAGCGGCATCGACGTCGGCACCACGTACGTCGGCGGCGTGCTGGGGCCGCTGATGGTGATGGGCGTCGGCATCGGCTTGTCGATGGCGCCCGCGATGAGCGTGGCGACGTTCGGCGTCGACATGCACGACGCGGGGGTCGCGTCCGCGACCGTCAACACGATGCAGCAGGTCGGCGGCTCCATCGGCACGGCGCTGCTGAGCACGCTGGCCGGCAACGCCGCGTCGTCGTTCATCGCCGGTCGCACGCCGACGCCGCAGCTCGCGGCCGAGGCCGCGGTGCACAGCTACACCACGGCGTTCACCTGGGCGGCGGCGATCTTCGTGGCCGGCGCGGTGATCACGGGCCTGCTCCTGCGCCCGGGCGCGCCGAAGCAGCAGGCCACGGTGGCCGCGGTGCACATGTAAGGGGTCTGGACCGGGGGCGGACGGGCCCCTCCCGACATCGGTTCGGGAGGGGCCCGTCCTTTTTTTGCGCGCACTTGAACCTTTCCGGGGTCCGGTCGCCTAGTAATGGGTGAGGACGGGAGGGCGCGAGTGACGTCGAGAGACCTCGATTTCAGCGAGTACTTCGCCGCGCGGGTGCAGCGTTTCCGGCGGCTGGCGTTCGCGATGTGCGGCGACTGGCACGCGGCGGAAGACCTGGTACAGGCCATGTTCGTCCAGCTGTACCGGCGCTGGCGGCGGGTCCGGCCGGACACCGTCGACGCCTACGCGCGCCGGATCCTGCTGAACGGCTTCCTCTCCGGCCGGCGCACGGCGGGCCGCGAGCAGGTGACGGCCGAGCCGCCCGAACGTCCCGCGCGGCCCGCGTACGACAGCCACGAGCGGCTGGACCTGGAACGCGTGCTCGGCACCCTGACCCCGCGCCAGCGCGCGATGGTCGTGCTGCGGTTCCTGGAAGACCTGCCGGTCACGGAGGTGGCCGGTCTGCTGGGCGTCGCCGAGGGCACGGTCAAGAGCCAGACCGCGCGCGGCGTGGAGGCCCTGCGCGCCGTCCTGCCCGCGCCGAAGACCCCCAAGACCCCCAAGACTTCGAAGACCAGGGAGTGCTGATGGAAGACCTCGACATCCGGTCCGCGCTCAGCTCCTACGTCACCGAGGACGAGCCGCCCATCGGCCTTTCCGGGGCCGCCGTGCTGGCCGCCGGCCGCCGCTCGCGTCGCCGCCGGCTGGCCGCCGCGGCCGGGGGATCGGTCGTGGTGCTGGTGGCCGCGGTCACGCTCGCCGTCAGCGTGCCGGGACGGCAGGCGCCGCCGCCCGCCGCGGGGACGCCCTGCGCGGTGAAGTCCGCGACCGAGACCCCCGAGCAGGTCCGCACCCGCCTGACCTGCGTGATCGGCGACGCCGTGCGGTCGCGGCTGAGCCCGTCGGCGAAGATCGAGCGCCTCACCATCCCGGGCGAGACTCCGCCCGTGGACCCGTTCCGTCCGGCGGCCACCGGGGACTCGATGTACCAGCTGGGGGTGCGGGTCACCGACCAGCACGGCGCCGGCGCGGTGTACGTCCAGCTGATCGCCGCGGACGACCTTTCGGTGCCCCGCTGCACCGACGTCAGGCCGCCGAATCCGGATGGCTGCTGGGTTTCCCAGCTTTCGCAGGGGGCGCTGCAGTCGGTCACCTACCGCCGCAACGGCCTGGTCACGTACGAGGCCCGCCTCGCCGCCCCGGGCTGGCTGGCCGTGGTCACCACCAACAACAGCGGCGTCCTGCGCCACGACCCGGCCGACGCTTTGGCCGTGCAGAGGCCGCTCCCGCCACTGACCGCGGAGCAGGTCGCCGACGTCGTGCTGACCCGCGGGCTGATCCCGTGAAGATCCGAAGTGGACCGTCACTGGCCCGGGGAGAACCGTCTGGACGATCCCGTGTGGACGGTCACTTTTCCGCGGAGAACCGTTCCCACGCGGATTGCCGGGCCACGCCGAGCGCCGTGCCGATCCGGGCCCAGGCCACGCCGCGCGAGCGCAGGAGGTCCACCGGGGTCTGGATGCGGCTGTCGGCCTGCGCCGCCTTCGGCGAGGATGCCGATACGCCGGGGCCGGCGATCAGTTTGTCGACGTCAGAGCGACCCTGACAAGGGTTCAGTGCCGCCGAGCCCGCAGTGCCTCGATCACCTCGTCGTCCCAGCGATGGGTGCGGATCAGGCGATAACGCTCCGAAGCCACCCACATGTAGGCCTCCGCGTCGGTGCGGTCCCCGATCAGGTCGGCCTGCCGGAGCATGCCGACGACGGGGGTGTACTCCTCGTCGAACCAGCGCTGGGCGATCGTGGCGCGTTCGGTGAAGTGGCCCTCGTCCTGCATCAGCCGGAAGCCCCACGCCTCGACGTGCTCGCCGAGCCGCGCGTAGTCCCACGGGTCCGAGACGATCACCGACGCGCGCGCGTGGCCGGTCAGCGGCACGCGCTCCAGGAACAGCCGCCGGTAGTCCTTCACGATCAGGTCGCCGCGGTAGCGGATGCCGCTCGGGTCCAGCTTCGTGCGCACCACCGTCACGGAAGCCTCTATTGTGGACACTCCCTGCGCCAGCGCCACGGAGACGCGGTGGTGGCCGTCGATGATGAAGTGCAGCTCGCCCACGCGGTACACCTCGATCGGCGGGATCTCCTCGCCCCGGCGGGCGGCCAGCGCGAGCCGCTCCCAGCGTTCGCGCACGCGCCCGGACGTCGGGCGGAAGCGGCGGTCGAAGTCCCGGCTGCGGTCCACCGTGCCGACGATCGAGTCCAGGCTGATCACCCGCAGGCCCAGGCGCGACTCGCCCGCGTAACCGAGCGCCTCCACCACCTCGTGGAACGGCAGCATGATGTTCACGTCGTCCGGCTCGCGGCGCAGCCAGGTGGCCAGCCGCGAGAGGACCTGGCCGCGCCGGGCCCGGAGGAAGTCGTGCTCGGCGTCGGCGCGCGGGAAACCCGTGGGTCTGGTCATCGCGGGAACTCCATGATCCGGTGGCCCACCACATTGCGGACCGTGGTGCCGCCGACCACGCGGTCCGGCACCGGCTCGCCGTGGGGGTGGATGTGGCCGTGCAGCAGCCAGCTCGGCCGCAGCGTCTCGATCGTCCGGTGCAGGCACGCGAAACCGCGGTGCGGCGGGTCTTCGCGGTCGCCAAGGTGCAAGGGCGGGGAGTGGGTGAGCAGCACGTCGACCTCACGGCCGTCGCGCCACCGCCGCCACCGGGCCCGCCGCTCGAGCCCGCGGGCGCGGCGCGAGGCCTGCCGCTGCGTCCACTGGTTCGGGCCGTCGTTGTACCGGATGGACCCGCCGAGGCCGGCGAACCGGATCCCGGCGACGTCCACCACGCGCCCGTCGGCGTTCACCGCGCCCGCCGGGCCGGGCCACGCGGTCGGGAAACCGTCCTTCATGGACAGTCCGCCGTAGCGCGTGTAGCCGGTCAGGTCGGGATCGTGGTTGCCGGGCACGAAAACGCACGGTACGTCGAGGGTGTTCGCGAGGAACTCGAGGTAGTCGTACGGCAGGTCACCGGCGCCGACGACGAGGTCGACCCGGAGCGCGCGGACCGCTTCGGTCCACAACCGCTCGTCGACCTCGTCGGCGACCACCAGCGCTTTCGGCATGCGCCCAGGGTACGGCCATGGACGTTACTTCATGCCGTGCGAGAAACCCGGGTTGAGGCTGATCACGGTGACGATGGCGAGGATCCAGGCGAGGCTGAGGGTGACGGCCCAGAACTTGAGGTTGGTCAGCAAACGAGGCATGGGAGTACTCCTGCAGTGCTACCGGGTGGAAGAAACGGGGCGGCGTCGGCGGCTAGAGCCAGCCGTTCTTCCTGAATATTCGGTACAACAGCAGGCAGATCGCGAAGATCACGCCGACCACGAGCGGGTAGCCGAACTTCCAGTGCAGCTCCGGCATGTAGTCGAAGTTCATCCCGTAGATGCCGGCGCCCATGGTCGGCACGGTGATGATCGCCGCCCACGAGGTGATCTTGCGCATGTCGGTGTTCTGCTGCAGCGAGATCTTCGCGACGGTGGCGTCGACCAGGGTGCTCAGCAGCTCGTCGAACGCCGCCACGCGCTCGGACACAGTGGCGAGGTGGTCCGCGACGTCGCGGAAGTAGGAGCGGACCTCGTCCGGCACCAGCCGGGTGTAGCCCTCGGCCAGGCGGGAGACCGGCGTGCCGAGCGGCATCACCGCGCGCCGCAGCTCCAGCACCTCCCGCTTCATCAGGTAGATCTGCTCCGCGCTCACCAGCGAGCGCGGCGCGAACACCTGGGCCTCGATCTCGTCGATGTCGGACTCGATCCGGCTGGTGACCTCCAGGTAGTGGTCGACCACATGGTCGGCGATCGCGTGCACGACGGCGGCGGGCCCCAGGCCGAGGCGCTCCGGGTCGTCGTCGAGGTCACGGCGCAGCCGGGCCAGCCCGGAGTGGTTGCCGTGCCGGACGGTGATCACGAAGTCCCGGCCGAGGAACACCATCAGCTCGCCGGTCTCGACGATCTCGTTGGCCGTGGTCGGTGACTCGTGCTCCACGTAACGCACGGTCTTCACGACCATGAACAGCGTGTCGTCGTAGCGCTCCAGCTTGGGCCGCTGGTGCGCCTCCAGCGCGTCCTCCACGGCCAGCTCGTGCAGCCCGAACGTGTCCGCGACGCCCTGGATCTGCTCGGCGTCCGGCTCGTGCAGCCCGATCCAGACGAAGCCCGCGTGGCGCTTGCGGACCTCCTTGATGGCCTCGGAGTGCGTCCATCGCCCCGGCAGGCGCTTGCCCTCCACGTACACCGCGCAGTCGACCACATAGGCCGACAGCGGAACGGGGATCGGGCGCGGGGCCGCCGCCTTGGCGCGGTTACCGCCGCGGCCTCGAAGGCCACCGAGCGAGGGAATGGCAGGCATGGGATCTCCTGGGGCTGGCGTCGTGGTGGAGCACGAAGACGACGGCCAGGCGGACTCGACGTCCGTCCGGCATCACCGGCGTTCCCGGATCGCCAGGCCTACCAGGAAGAGGAGAGGAGGCCGGCCGGCGAAGGGGGAACGCTGGGACTACTAGGGAGCGGACTATCGCCACTACTCATGGGGCGTTCCTCACCTCCTTCTGGCCGGCGCGGTCGTTAGACGCGGAGAGTGGTGGGGCTCGCGTTGACGCACGAACACCAATGGTCGAGGGTACTCCTCACCACGAATACGTGTCGCACGCGGCTCAGGCGGCGTTACTCGGACGGAGGCCCACGGGTGCAGTTCGGTCGGTACTACGAGGAGTTCGAGGTCGGCGCGGTGTACAAGCACTGGCCGGGCAAAACGGTCACGGAGTACGACGACCACCTCTTCTGTCTCCTCACGATGAACCACCACCCGCTGCACCTCGACGCCCACTACGCGGGCGAGACCACCGACTTCGGCAAGAACGTCGTGGTCGGCAACTACATCTATTCGCTGCTGCTGGGCATGTCGGTGCCCGACGTGTCCGGCAAGGCGATCGCGAACCTCGAGGTGGAGTCGCTGAAACACGTGAAGCCGACGTTCCACGGCGACACGCTCTACGGTGAGACCGAGGTGCTCGACAAGACGCCGTCGAAGTCCAAGGACGACCGTGGCGTGGTGTACGTGGAAACTCGTGGCTACAAGCAGGACGGCACGATCGTGTGCACCTTCCGCCGCAAGGTGATGGTGCCGAAGCGGTCCTATGGCGACACCCGCGGCGGCGAGCAGCCCGGCCGCCCGACGCCGCACGAGTGACACACCGGAACGAGGAGCACGGGTGGCCATCGCCCTGGAACAGATCAAGCAGACGCTGCGCACGTTCGCGGAGGTCGAGGCACGCGGCGTATCCCCGCTGTACGACCACCTCGCGACCCGGGCGGCCGAGGACGACGACGTGGCCGGCCTGCTGGCGGACGCCCGCGGCGGTGAGGCCCGCGGCACGCTGCTGATGGCCGCCGCGCACCGGCTCGTCCAGGCCGACCCGATCCACCCGCTGTCGCGGTACTACCCGTCGCTGGGCGGGTTCGACGGCGTCGACGGGGAGACCTGGCCGCTGTTCCGCTCGTTCCTGCTGGAGCGGGCGGACAAGGCGCGGGAGATCATCGCGTCGCGCTACACGCAGACCAACGAGGTGCGCCGCGCCGCGCTCGTCTACCCGGCCATCGCCGCGGCGGCGAAGGAGGCGGGCGGCAAGATCGCGCTGCTGGAGGTCGGCTGCAGTGCCGGGCTGCTGCTGGGCCTGGACCGCTTCGCCTACCGCTACCAGTGCGACGGCGGGGAACAGCTCGTCGCCGGCCCCGCGAAGGCCGCGGTCGGGCTGCACTGCAGCCTGGACCTCGCGCCGGGCGCCGTGCTGCCGAAGCTGCCGAAGAAGGTCGCCATCGGCGCCCGCGCCGGCTTGGACCGCGCCCCGGTGGACCTCGCCGACGAGGACGAGCTGGCCTGGCTGGAGGCCTGCGTCTGGGCCGACCAGCCCGACCGGATCCGGCTCCTGCGCACGGCCGCCGCGGAGCAGCGCAAGCACGCCCCGGCCCTGATCACCGGCGACGGCATCGAGGACCTGGCGTCAGCCGCCGCGTCCCTGCCGGCCGAGCTTCCGCTGGTCGTGCTGACCAGCCACGCGCTGGCCTACTTCGGCGACCGCCGCGCCGCCTTCGTCGAGGAGCTGGCGAAACTGTCCGCGGACCGCCCGGTCTGGTGGGTGACGGAGGGCTTCTACGCCGCCGCGCTCGACCTGGTCCTCCCGGACCGCCCCGACCTGTCCGCCGCGGTCCCCGGCACGGGCGAGATGTGCGTCCTCGGCTTGATCCGCTTCACCGACGGCAAGCCCGCGGCCCGCGCGCTGGCCCGCACCGCACCCCACGGCCAGCGGATGACCTGGCTGCCCGCCTGACGGTCGCGTGTCCTTAGTCCGTTAAGGCCTCCTTACCCGCGTCCGACGCGGGTAAGGAGGCCTTAACGGCGTCGAACGCGCCGAGCCCGCACACAGGGTCACATGTGTCACTTTCACCCCATCAGTCACATCCCGGACCACCGGAACCCGCTGACCTGACCCCGAGTCGCATGCGCATGAGTTGATAAGGAATACCGGCATTACCCCATTCACAGTGCTCAGCTCGTGAATAAACGCCATTAACCCGTCGCGCCGATGTCAAGTCGTTTCCGAATGCAATCACGGCGCCCCGGAAATGCGACCACCCCTACTCATGTCCGCGGCAGCGCACCCCAGTCACGCAATGTCACGAAAAGCAATTCCGCGAGTTGTCCCGAAGCGTCCATCGCGACCAGTTCGGCGGAGTCGACCCAGCGGGCGTCGTCCGCGTCGTCGCCCGCTGTGAGCGTGCCGCCGATGACGGTGCAGGAGTAGTCGTGGATGTCGTAAACGCCGCGGACGCCCGTGCCGACGAGTGTGTGCGGTCTCACGTCCAGTCCGGTCTCTTCACGCAGCTCGCGGACGACCGCGGCACTGTCCGTTTCATCCTTTTCGACACGTCCGCCGGGTATCGACCAGAGGCCCTTGTCCGGCTCGTGGCCGCGCTGGATCAGCAGGAGTCTGCCCTGGTCGTCGAACACGATGCCGCCGACGCAGCGCACGCGGGGGTCCATGCCTGCCGACAGTAGCCAGCTCACCCCTACGTCTGAAATGGTGATGCTGTACACGGAGAGTAGTCATACGGTACACTCCGGACGCCCTGCTGACCCATGCGCGGGACTTTCCTCCCGCGTGGGTGGTCGGTGCGGTACAACGTAGAAAGTCAGTTTTTTCCGGGTGCCACGTAAGAGACGGGATTGATCGCTGTGAACGCGAAGAAGCTTGCGGGTCTCGTGGGTATCGCGTTGGTGCTGTTCTTCGTGATTGCCCAGCCGGGTCAGGCCGCGGGTCTCGTCGGCAACATCGTCGACTTCCTCCGCAGCTCGGCCGAATCGGTGATCACGTTCGTCAGCAACGTCTTCCACGGCTGACGGGGGATACCCTCGAACCATGTTCGCGCCACGCGACCCCGACGAGTACCTCCTCGACACCGAGCGGCGGGTCATCCGCATCCGCCGCCATTGGGCTGTGCTCCTCTGGGACACCTTTGAAGCGGCCGCCCTGCTCGCCGTCTGTGTTCTCGTGTCGTACCTCCTGCCGCCCTCGTTGTGGGTGGTCCAGAACATCCTCTGGTACGTGGCGCTGCTGGTCGTGCTGCGGTTCGCCTACGTGGTGGTCGAGTGGTGGGTGGAACGGCTGGTCGTCACCGACAAGCGGTTCGTCATGACCACCGGCGTCTTCACCACCAAGGTGCTGATGATGCCGATCACGAAGGTCACCGACCTCACCTACGAGCGCTCGGCCTGGGGCCGCGTGCTCGGCTACGGGACGATGGTCGTCGAGTCCGCCGGCCAGATCCAGGCGCTCAACCGCATTGACTACCTGCCGCGGCCCGAGGAGTTCTACGACACGATCTCCGAGCTGGTGTTCGGCGACAAGCAGAAGCAGGCCGAGCGCTTCTCGATGATCAAGGCGCAGCGCGCCGCGCGCGGGAAGAAGCCGGTCGGCTGACCTCCTGGCGTTGTCCCAGGTACCGGCGTCGCTGTGACCCAGCGCATCGTTGATGATGGACACGATGCGCATCGACCTGCACGCCCACTCCACGGCCTCTGACGGTACCGACAGCCCAGCTGAGCTGGTCGGCGCCGCGACGCGGGCCGGTCTCGACGTGGTCGCGATCACCGACCACGACACCACCGCGGGCTGGGCGCCGGCGTCCGAAGCCGTGCCGCCCGGCCTGACCCTCGTGCCCGGCGCCGAGCTGTCCACGGTTTCCGACGAGCTGGACGTGCCGTACCCGGTCAGCGTGCACCTGCTCGCGTACCTGTTCGACCCGACGTCGCCCGCGCTCGTCGCCGAGCAGACGCGGCTGCGGGCCGAACGCCGGACGCGGCTGCGCACGATGGCCGACCGGATGGCCGCCGACGGCCTCCCGGTCGACGCCGACGAGATCATGGGCCTGCTGCCCGCCGACTCACCCGCCGGACGTCCGCACCTCGCGCAGGCGCTGGTGCGCGCCGGACTGGTCGGCAGCGTCGACGAGGCCTTCGCCGAGTACCTCGGCGGTCGCCGCGGCTACTACGTGCCGCGCCGGGACACCCCCGTGGAGGAAGCGATCGACATGATCGTGGCCGCGGGCGGCGTCACGGTGATCGCGCACCCCTTCGCGTACAGCCGCGGGGCGACGATCAGCGAGGACACCCTGCGCGGACTCGCCCGGCGCGGCCTCACCGGCGTTGAGGTCGACCACCCCAACCACACCGCGGAGACCCGCGTCCGGACCCGTGAGCTGGCCGACGAGCTCGGGCTCGTCCGCACCGGTTCGAGCGACTACCACGGCACCAACAAGACGATCGGGCTCGGCCAGGACACCACCGACCCCGGCCAGTTCGAGGAGCTGGTCTCGCGCGCCACCGGTTCTCAGATCGTGAAGGGGTGAGATGTCGATCTCGGACTTCTTCGACGCCAAGCTCTTCATCAGCGCCACCATCACGCTGGTGGTGATCATGGACCCGCCGGGCACGGTGCCGGTGTTCCTGAGCCTGGTCGGCCGCAAGCCGATGGCCACGCGGGTGAAGGCCGCGCGGCAGGCGGTGCTGGTGTCGCTGCTGGTCATCTCGCTGTTCGCGGTGGCCGGGCAGGCGATCCTGGCGTACCTCGGCATCGGCATCCCCGCGCTGCAGGGCGCCGGCGGGCTGCTGCTCCTGCTCATCGCGCTCCAGCTGCTCACCGGCAAGGGCGGCAACGAGCCGGAGGCCAGCGACGACGTCAACGTCGCCCTCGTCCCGCTCGGCACCCCGCTGCTCGCCGGCCCGGGCGCGATCGCGGCGACGATCGTGTTCGTGCGCCAGGCCGACGGCCACATCGGCGCGTACATCGCGCTGGCGCTGGCGATCATCGCCGTGCACTTCGTGCTCTACACGTGCATGCGCTTCTCGGGCGTGGTCATCCGGCTGATCAAGGAAAGCGGCATCACGCTGCTGGCGAAGATCGCCGGCCTGCTGCTCGCGGCCATCGCGGTCGAGCTGGTGGCCAACTCCGTCAAGGGCTTCATCGACGGCGCCTTCTAGGCCCGTCCGGATCCGGCTTCGGCCAGCAGCTCGCTCGCCGCGGCGTTGACCTTGGCGAGCGCCGACATGAGGTGCTTGTGCTCGGCTTCGGTCAGGCCCGCCGTCACCTTCTCCTCGATCTCCTGACGCGCCGTTTCGACGGGCTCTTGGAGCGCGCGTCCCGCGTCTGTCAGCCACAGCCGGACGAGCCGGTTGTCCTTGTCGTCGCGGCGGCGGGTGAGCAGGCCGGCGGTGGTCATGCGGGTGGCCATCTTGACGACCGTGGGCGTGGTGACGCGCAGCTTCGCCGCGATCTCGCCCGGGGTGGCGCCGTCGGTGGTCCAGAGCACGGCGAGCAGCACGTTCTGGCCTTCGTGCAGGCCGTGGCGGCGCATCGCGGTATCGGCGAGCGCGCGGATCGCCTTGTTCGTCCGGCCGTGCAGTTCGAGGAACTCAGGCACCGTGCCCTCCAGATCGATTGACGGCTAATCATTTACCGGCTAGCGTTTCTGGTGAAGTCATTAGACGGCAAACGACTTGGGGAACTCATGCTACTGGTCACCGGAGCCACCGGAAACATCGGCAGTCAACTCGTCCGCGCGCTGGTCGGTGCGGGTGCGGACGTCCGCGCGCTGACCCGCGACCCCGCCCGCGCGGCCGGCCTGCCGCCGCAGGCCGAACTCGCCGTCGGGGACCTGGGGGAGCCCTCGACACTGCCCGCCGTGTTCGCGGGGATCGAGCGGTTCTTCCTGCTGACGCCCGGGATGGTGACCGTGAACGTCGCGAACGCGGTCGCGGCGGCGCGCGAGGCCGGCGTGCGGCACGTGGTGCACCTGTCGTCGAGCAACGTGCTCGGCGACCCGATGCCGCTGATGGGCCGCTGGCACCACGAGCGCGAGGAGATGGTGCGCGCGTCCGGCATCCCGTTCACCATCCTGCGGGCGGGCGGGTTCATGTCGAACGCCTTGGAGTGGCGGGATTCCCTGCGCGAGGGGTACGTGCTGGACCCGTCCGGGCCGGGCCGGTACGCGCCGATCGACACGGCGGACATCGCGGCGGTCGCGGCGGTGGTGCTGACCTCGGACGGGCACGAAGGCGCGGAGTACGTGCTGGACGGCGGTGAGCTGACGACGTGCGCGGAGCAGGTGAAGACCCTTGGCGACGTGCTCGGCCGGGAGATCGAGGTCCGGCAGGCGGCCTCGCCCGAGGAGGTCGTGCGGGCACGGTTCGCGGCGGGGGCGCCGAAGGTGCTCGCCGACGCCCTCGTGGAGGCTTACACGCGAGCGCGCGCGGACGTCACCGGTTCGCGATCGGACGACGCCGCTCGTCTGCTGGGCCGCCCGGCGGCGACGTTCCGGGACTGGTGCGAGCGCAACGCCGGCTTGTTCTGAGGGCCGCCCCCGCGCCGGAAAGTGTCGGTGGTGGTGCGTAGCGTGGGCACCGGCTCCAGGAGAGGGGGGTGGCGTGAAGGAACAGATGGGGTTCGACTTCGGGGTCGAGCAGCCGCAGCGGCTCACCAAGGTGTCGCCGGCGCGGCTGAGCACGTTCGAGGACTGCCCGCGCCGATACCGCCTGAACTACCTGCAGCGGCCGACGCCGCAGCGCACCGGGCCGTGGGCCCACAGCACTCTGGGCGCGGTGGTGCACAACGCTTTGCGCGCGCTGTTCGACCTGCCGGTCGCGAAGCGCACGGCGCAGCGGGCCATGGCGCTCGTGGCCGAGTACTGGAAGGACGCGGGTTTCGCCGATGCCGAGCAGGCCGCGCGGTACCGGGCGCGGGCCAAGGGCTGGGTCGCGGAGTACGTGGAGGACCACGACGTCAGCGAGGACCCGATCGGGCTCGAGCGCTGGGTGTCGGCGCCGGTGAGTCCGGCGGGCGGGCCGCCGACCCTGATCATCGAAGGCCGGGCCGACCGTATCGACCAGCGTGGCGGTGAGCTGGTGATCGTCGACTACAAAACGGGGCGGCGGGAGCCGGACGAGTACGAGGCCCGGGCGTCGCAGGCGTTGGCGATGTACGCGGTGGCGTCGTCGCGGACGTTGCGGATGCCGTGCACGAAGGTCGAGCTGCACCACCTGCCGACGGGCACGGTCGCCGCGGCCGAGCACACGCCGGAAAGCCTGCGGCGGCATCTGGAACGCGCCGAGGAGACCGCCGGGGACCTCCGCCTCGCGACGGATACCCTGGACGCGGGCGGCGACGGCGACGTCCTTTTCCCCGCCCGCCCCGAGCGCCGCTGCTCCTGGTGCGACTTCCGCCCGAGCTGCGCCGAGGGCCGCCAGGCGGCGCCGGGCCTGCAGCCATGGGAGCTGCTCGCCCCGTAAGGCCGCCCGAGACGACGATTGGACCGACGAGAACGTGGCGTCACCCGAGACTGAGAACCTGGCGACCGTTCCCCTGCCCGCCGGCGATCGCCCTCACCCGGATACTTCCGCGCCCGGGGACGGGCCGACTGCTGAGCTGCCCACTGGGGCTGGTACCGGCTCCGGCGCCGGCGCTGGCTCTGGTGGGAGGCCGGGGGCGGCCGGGCGTGCGGGTGGTTCTGGTGGCGGTGGTGGCCAGGCGGCTGGGCTTGCGGGTGGCGGTGGTGGCCAGGCGGCTGGGCTTGCGGGTGGCGATGGTGGCCACGCGGCCGGGCGTGCGGGTGGTTCTGGCGGTGGCCAGGCACCCGGGGATGGTGCGGCTGGCCGTTCCGCGGCAGTTGGTGGCAGCAGCCACCTGTCTGGGGATGGTGCGGCTGGCCGTTCCGCGGCGGTGGTTGGTGGCAACGGCCAGGCTCCGGTGGCTGGCCGTTCCGCGGTCGTAGCTGGTGGCAGTGGCGACGTGTCCGCGGGCGGAGCGGCTGCGAGTTCTGCGGCCGCGGTCGACAGCGCGGCCGCGACGGTGCAGCTGTCGACCGGTGGTGCCGCGGGTCCTGCGGTCGAAGGTGCGCCGGGCCGGGCAGAGATCGGGACCGGGGCCGGAGTCGAAGCGGGGCCCGAGGTCGGCGGCCGGGTGGCGAAGGAGCCGGGCCGGTGGTGGCGTGGGCTCACCGGGTCGGTCGCGGCGGGGCTGGCTGTGCTGGCGGTCGGGGTGCTGGGCGTGGCCGTGGTGTGCCTGGTGACCGGTGCGCCGGGGCCGGGACTGTTCCTGCTGATCGGCCATCCCGTTGCGGCGGTGGCGGCATTGCTGGTGCAGCGCGTCGCCGATCGGCGGAACGGGGCGGTGGCCGGGGTGGCCGGTGTCGGCGTTCTGGTGATCACCTTGGTGGCGTTGACGTTGTTCTGGTGGGCCTGACCGGGCACGTAAAGCAGTTGGCCCGGCTCCCGCCGTTCGGTGAAACTGGTGGGGTGTTCTCCGACGCTGACGCCGCCGAGTTGTACGACGCGCTGAATCCCTGGGACGGCAGCCGCTTTCCGGCGGACGCGTTTTACGACGGGCTGGTGACGGCCGCCGGGTCCGTGCTTGATGTCGGGTGCGGGACCGGGGCCATGCTGCACCGGGCGCGCGAGCGGGGGCATCGGGGGCGGCTCGTCGGGATCGATCCGGATCTTGCCGCGCTGGAGCGGGCGCGGCGGCGGACCGACGTCGAATGGATCGCCGGCACAGCCGCGGAAATCGGGCTGCGGCAGGAGTTCGAGCTCGCCACCATGGTCAGCCACGCGTTCCAGTGCCTCATCGGCGACGACGAACTCCGTCGCTCGCTCGCGGCCGTTCGCGGGGCGTTGGCGGACGGCGGGTGCTTCGCGTTCGAGACCCGCCACCCGCAGGCAAAGGCTTGGCAGGACTGGAATCCCGCCGACGTCACCGAAATCGCGGGGCTGCGGATGTGGCATGAGGTCGAGTCCGTCGAGGACGGTGTCGTCACGTTCGCCGAGACCACTGCCCAGCCGGACGGCACCGTGCTGCGTGTCGACCGCGGCGCCTTGCGGTTCCTGGACGTCGCGCGGCTGAACGCGTTCCTCACCGAAGCCGGGTTCGAGGTCGCCGAGCAGTACGGCGACTGGCAGCGCGGCCCGCTGACCGGTGCCAGCCGGGAGATCGTGACCATCGCCCGGCGCGTCGGCTGAATCCCGGCGGCCGGGCAAGCAGCGGCCGAGCTACTTCAGCGCCGCCAGGATGGGGCCGCGTTGTTCCAGCAGTACCGGGCCCAGCGCGGTCAGCCGGACGACCCCGCCGTAGCCGCTGCGGTCGACGCCGACGGTGCGGACCGTCGAGCCGTCCGCCTCGTTCAGCACGGCCAGACCGCCCTTGATCGGGACGACCAGTTGCCGCGCGAAGGTGATGCCCGGGCCGAGGGTGCCGTCGAGGGTCCAGCGGGGCGTGAGGTCGTCGCGCGAGAGGGCGACGGTCTTGGTGCCGGTGAACCAGTAGATGCCGCTGTCGGTGCGCGAGGTCTGCTCGACGCCGCCCGGCGGGTCGCCCGCGAGGTCGCTCGCCGGCAGGTCCATCGGGTACGCGGACTTCTCAGTGCCGTCCGGGCCGTAGATGACCAGCAGTTTCTGGTCCGGCAGCAGCACTGCCGTCAGATCGCCCGACATCGCGATCACTCGCGCGCGAGAGCCGGCCAGCACCGAGCTGAACACCACGGGCGGCTCGTCCTCGTGCTCGCCCGTCGCCTTGTAGACGGTGAGACGGTCGTGCGGGTCGCCGGGGCAGCGCTCGATCACGCCGACCTTCTCCGCCGCCGCGGCCACCGTGCCGTACGTGCAGCCGGTGCGCGGCTGCTTGTTCGGGTTCACGATCGCCGGGACCTTGCCGTACTCCATGCTCTTCACCAGGTCGTCGCGCCAGGTGTCGAGCAGTTGCTTGCCGGTGGTGGTCACATGGCTGCCGTCGCTGACGAGCTGGGTGCCGAGTTCGGCGTCGCCGTTGCGCTGGGCGGTGATGTGCCCGGTCGACGGGCTCAGCTGCGTGACCTCACTGCAGCCCTGCGACTTGTGGTAGACGGCGTTCACCCGCCCCCACGCAGTGTCCACAGTGCACAGTTGCAGGTTCTCACGTGTGTAGTGCCAACGGATCCGGCCGGTGAGCGGGTCGCGGCCGGCGACCTCGCCGCCATCGGCGGTGACCACGTTGCCGCCCTCGCCGATCGGCACGGGCGTGGCGGCGCTCGGCGCCTGCCACAGCTGGGCCATCGACCCCGGCACCGCGGCGGGTGCGGGCGGCAGGGCCGGCGGCGGTTCGGCGATCGCGCGGCTGGTGTGCAGGTTGTCGCTGTTGACGGCCACGATCAGCGCGACCACCACCACGACCACCGCGATCAGGGCCGCGATCACGCGATCCCGGCCCCGGTTCCACGGCGACTTCCGCGCCTTCACCGGCGGCGCGTTGTCGCGGCCCGACGCGACGTCGTGCCGCGACGGGATCAGGACGTCTTCATCGCCGTACGCCGGCGGCTCGGAGTTGTGCCGCTCCGTGCTGTACACGGCAGGCTCACCGTCGCGCGGCTCGTCGCTGTACGCGGGCGGCTCAGCGTCGCCCTGCTCGGCCTCGTACGCGGCCGCCCCAGCGTCGCCCGGCTCAGCGTCGCGCTGCTCGTCGCTGTACGCGGCTGGCTCAGCTTCGTACCGCTCCGCGGAGACAACGCCCGAAGGCTGTTCTTCGCCGAAGCGCCCGGCGCCGAGTTCCTCAGCGCCGGGCGATCCGGTGTCCTGCTGGCCGTCGGCGGGAGTGCCCGCTACGTCCGATCCGGGCTGTTCCGGTGCGTTGTGCTCCGCACCGTCCCCGTGGTCGCTCACGTACCTTGCTCCCGCCGTCGGCTCCGCTTGTTCCCCTCAGTCTGCCGACGCAGGTGTATCAGACGTCGCGGAGGGGCGGCGACGACGGCGCCGGCGGGCCGGACGCTCCCCGTTCTCGCCGGAGTCCTTCTCGGCCGAGCCGGCGGGGCCGGTGGCCTCGGGGCTCGAGTTCGCGGCACCGCGCGAGCGACGACGGGAGCGGGTGCGCTCGCCGCCCTCGGCCGTGTCCGCGCCGGAATCAGCCGAGGCCGAGCCCGAGCCAGAACCCGAGGCCGCGGCGTCGGCGGCCTCCACGGCTTCGGCCGCACGCGAGCCGCCGCGGGTCCGCTTGCGCGGGGTGCGGTTGCGCTTGCGCGGCGCCTCCTCGGCGTCGGACGGAGCTGCGGCGGCACCACGGCCGGGACCACTACGGCCACGACGCTTGCCGCCCAGGTCTTCTTCCTCTTCCGCGGCCAGCCCGGCGCGGGTGCGCTTGGACAGCGGCAGCCGTCCGGTGGTGCCCTCCGGGATGCCCAGGTCGCTGAACAGGTGCTTCGACGAGGAGTACGTCTCCACCGGCTCCGGCTTGTCCAGGCCGAGCGTGTCGGAGATGAGCTTCCAGCGCGGCATCTCGTCCCAGTCGACCAGGGTGACGGCGACACCCGTGCGCCCCGCGCGGCCGGTGCGGCCGATGCGGTGCACGTAGGTCTTCTCGTCGTCCGGGCACTGGTAGTTGATCACGTGCGTGACGTCGTCGATGTCGATGCCGCGGGCGGCGACGTCGGTCGCGACCAGCACGTCGACCTTGCCCGAGCGGAACGCGCGCAGCGCCTGCTCACGCGCGCCCTGGCCGAGGTCGCCGTGCACGGCGGCGGCCGCGAAGCCGCGCTCCACCAGGTCGTCGGCCACCTTCTGCGCGGTGCGCTTGGTGCGGCTGAAGATCATCGTCAGCCCGCGGTCCTCGGCCTGCAGGATCCGGGCGATGACCTCGGGCTTGTCCATCGAGTGCGCCCGGTAGACGAACTGGGTGGTGCGCTCGTGGATCGCGCTCGCGTCGTTCTCCTCGGCGCGGATGTGCGTCGGCTGGCGCAGGAAGGTGCGGGCCAGCGTGATGATCGGGCCGGGCATGGTGGCCGAGAACAGCATGGTCTGCCGCTCGTCCGGCACCATCCGCAGGATGCGCTCGATGTCGGGCAGGAAGCCCAGGTCGAGCATCTCGTCGGCCTCGTCGAGGACCAGGCCGCGGACCTTGCCCAGCACCAGGTCCTGCCGCTCGGCCAGGTCGAGCAGCCGGCCCGGGGTGCCGATCACGACGTCGACGCCCTTGCGCAGCGCGTCGGTCTGCTGCTCGTACGGGCGGCCGCCGTAGATGGCCAGGGTGCGGATGCCGAGGTGCTTGCCCGCGCCCTTGAGGTCGTTGGCGACCTGGACGCACAGCTCGCGGGTCGGGACCACGACCAGCACCTGCGGGGTGCCGTCGCCGGGGACCTGGACGCGGTGCAGCAGCGGGACGCCGAAGCCGAGGGTCTTGCCCATGCCCGTGCGGGCCTGGCCGATCAGGTCGTCGCCGGCCATGGCCAGCGGGAGGGTGAGCTCCTGGATGGCGAACGTGCGCTCGATGCCGGCCTCGGCCAGCGACCGCACGATCTCCGGCTTGACGCCGAACTCGGCGAAGGTAGGCGCCTCGGGCGTGACCGGGGCACCGGCCTGCAACGGGTGCGAGGTGTCGAGTGCCGGCGGGGCGTTCTCGCTGTGCTCGAGGGCCACCGCGGCGGTTTTTTCGGTTGTCGAACTCTCTGCGGTCAGGGTGATCGCCTCTCTCGTGACCAGCGCGCACAGGCCGGTTTGTCACTCGACACTCGACCGGGGGCTCGGGCTCGCACCGTCTTCCGATGTCGGAGCCGCCCACCCAGGAATGCCGCTGGAGGCGTGCACGCACAATTTGCGGCGAACCCCGGCAGCCCTGGTGGCGCCGGTCGCCCGCCTGGTTCCCGCAGCCGATGGCGTGCGGAAGCTTTGTCAATCTCTTCGGCAGTGTACCTGGTCAGGAGTTTTTCAACAGTACCGGGCGCGGCGGGGCCGGGTGGGATCGGTCTCTTCCCGACGGCCGCGGCCGGTTCGGCGATACCCTCGTCGCCGTGACCGAGCCGAAAGAGATCAGCGAAGGCGTCGTCGACCTGCTCGGCGTGATCGCCTATCTCGAACTTTCCGCGTTCGACCGGATGGCGGAGGACGCCCGCAGCGCGCCCACGCTCGCCGGCCGCGCCGCGCTGGCGTCGATGGCCGCGGCGGAGATCGGTCACTACGACCTGCTGGCCGCGCACCTGGCGGGCAGCGGCGTCACGGTCGAGGACGCGATGGGCCCGTTCGTCGCGCAGGTGGACGCCTGGCACGCCTCGACGCGGCCGAAGTCGTGGCTGGAGTCGCTGGTCAAGGCCTACGTCGGGGACGGGCTGGCGGCCGACCTGTACCGCGAGATCGCGAGCTGGCTCGACGCGGAGACCAAGGACCTGGTGCTCACCGTGCTGGCCGACACGGGCCATTCGGCGTTCGCCGAGCGCGAAGTCGCGGCCGGCATCAAGGCCGACCCGAAGACGCGCGACAAGCTCGCGCTGTGGGGCCGCCGCCTGCTCGGCGAGGCGCTGACGCAGGCCCAGTACGTCGTCGCCGAGCGCGATGGCCTGGCGGAACTCATCGTGGCCGGATCGGGCGACCTGTCGGGAATCGGCGCCCTGTTCCGCCGGTTGCAGCAGGGGCACACCAAGCGCATGCAGGCTCTCGGTCTCGGGTGACGTGGCTTTATCGCGCGGACGCGCGACACCGGAGCGGAGCGGTTCGGCTAGCCTTGCCAGGCGTAACCCCATCGAATTTTCAGCGGAGGTCCCACGTGGAGGTCAAGATCGGCATCAAGGACACCCCGCGCGAGCTGGTGGTGTCCAGCGGCCAGACCGCCGACGAGGTGGAGAAGCTGGTCGCCGAAGCCCTGACGGCCGGTGACGGGCTCTTCCGCCTCAACGACGAGAAGGGCCGCAAGTACCTCGTGCCCGCCGACCGCATCGCGTACGTCGAGATCGCCCCCTCGGACGCCCGCAAGGTCGGCTTCGGCGTCGGCGACTGAGGTCCGGCTGCGTTCCAAAACGCCGTCAAGGCCTCCTTACCCGCGTGTGACACGCGGGTAAGGAGGCCTTGACGGCGTTTACGCCAAGTGCGAGTCAGGCGTTCAGTTCCTCGAGGCTGGTCGGCACCGCGAACGGTGGCGTCGACGTGCCCATGACGCGGTAGCGGCCCCAGGGGTCCGGGTCCGACAGCTCGCCGGTGGCGGTGCGGTCGGCCACGCGGATCTCGCACGCCTTCTTCTTGCCGCCGGCCAGCTCGGTGACGGCCGGGTCGGCGGAAATCCGGCCGTACCAGTGGTAGTAGCCGTCGATGGGCTGGAAGTAGCCGCGCAGGTCGACCTCCACCGGCAGCTCCCGGCCGTGGGCGACGAGGGTGGCGGGGCCCGTGTAGCCGTCTTCGTCGTGCTCGCTCATGACCGTGCTCCTCTGCTCAGCCGGCGTCGCTGTCGGCCGGGTTCTCGTCGTCCTTGGCGCGGCTGAGCTGGACGACCTTGTTGGCCTCCAGCGGCAGGCTCGGGTCGATCACCACGCCGTGCTGGCGGGTCAGCCCGTCGATCGCCGCCCAGATGATCTGCGTGAGGTACTCGACGACCGAGTCGCGGCTCATCGAGCGCCGGTCGAGCCACCATTCGCCGGTGCTCTGGACCATGCCGACGATGCCGTGCGCCCACGGTTCCGCGGCGCCGGAGTCCATGGTGAACATCCGCATGTAGTCGCCGAGGAGCGCGGTCAGCGCGGTGGCGATGACCTCCTTGTCCTCGGCCACGACGTCGGCGTCCACGACCTTGCCCTGCAGGCCGCCGTGCGCGAGCAGGCGGTAGAGGTTCGGGTGCTCCTCGATCACGGTGAAAAACGCGTCGAGCGCCATCCGGATCCGCGGCACCGGCGCCAGTTCGGCGTTGATGGCCGGGATCAGCCGCTCGAAGAGGATCTCCGTGCCGCGCTGGCCGAGCGCGACGTACAGGTCGGCTTTGTCTTCGAAGTGCCGGTACAGCACGGGTTTCGTGACGCCTGCCTCCGCGGCGACGTCCTCCATGCCCAGGTCCGGGCCGTGGTTGTCGAGCGCCCGCAGCGCGGCCTCGACGAACTCCGCGCGGCGCGCGATGCGGTGCTTGCGCCACCGGTCGCGCCGGGCGTCGCCGGTCGTCGCCTCCCCGGAAGCGGACTGCTTGCCGGACTGCTTGCTGGAGCGCTTGACACGTTCGATCACGCAGGTCATGCTACCAGAGGTAACTGTTACCTCAAGTTACACGTATGGGAATTACAGGCGGCACCGGCGCCGGAAGGGGCGAGTTCATGACGCGGACGCTCAAGGACACGGACCGGGACAGGACCGCCGAGCGGCTGCTGAAGTCCTCGGCCAACAAGTTCTACGACCCCGACGTCGACATCGACTGGGATGCCCCGCTGGTCGAGGGCAAGCGCTTCATCCTCGACGAGCGCTCCTCGCTCTACGGCACCGAACTGTGGGACAAGCTGAGCCCGGAGCAGCGTATCGAGCTGGGCAAGCACGAGGTCGCCAGCGTGGCGACCACGGGCCTGTGGTTCGAGATCCTGCTGATGCAGATGCTGCTCAAAGAGGTCTACGAAGAGGACCCCACGACGGCGCACGCGCAGTTCGCGCTCACCGAGATCGCCGACGAATGCCGCCACTCCACCATGTTCGCGCGCATGGCGTCGCGGATCGGCTGCCCCGCGTACGGCCCGGTGCCGTTGCTGCGCCGCTTCGCGAAGCTGATGCCGGCGATCTCCTACGGCCCCGCGCGGTACGGCGCGATCCTGGTCGCCGAGGAGGTGCTCGACCGGCTGCAGCGCGAGCAGATGATCAGCGAGGACGTGCAGCCCCTGGTGCGGATGGTCAACCGCATCCACGTGCTGGAGGAGGCGCGGCACGTCACGTTCGCCCGCGAGGAGGTGACGCGCGGGATGGCGAAGCTGTCGAAGGCGGAGATCGTCTACCAGCAGTTCATCATCGCGCTGATCTCGTACTTCGTGACCCGCGCGTTCATCAACCCGAACGTCTACAAGGCCGTCGGCATCCGGCCGCGCGACGGCGTCAAGGCCGCGCTGGCCAACCCGAAGTGGCAGGGCACCATCGCCTGGGCCGGCGAGAAGATCATGCCGTTCCTGCAGGAGTCCGGCCTGGTCGGGTGGCCGGGGCGGTACTTCTGGCGCAAGTCGTTCCTGCTGCCGAAGGGCAAATAGGTGACTACAGCCGACGTACTTCTTCCCGCGGAGGCGGCATGACCACCGTCGAACGGCTTCGCCACCCGGCCCGTGAGCACCGGTTCGTCACGAGTGACGGCTGTGCGCTGCACGTCGAGGCGTCCGGTCCGGCCGACGCCGCGGTGACGCTGGTGCTCGTGCACGGCTGGACGCAGGACCACCGCACCTGGGACGGGGTGGTGGCCGCGCTCGGCCCGGGGACCCGGGTGCTGCGTTACGACCTGCGTGGCCACGGCGGATCGGCGCCGGCCCGCCGGGGCACCGCCACGATCCCGCGCCTGGCCGACGACCTCGCCGAGCTGATCGCCGCGCGCGTGCCGTCCGGGCCGATCGTGCTCGCCGGGCACTCGATGGGCGGGATGACCGTGATGGCGCTGGCCGAACGGCATCCGGAGCTGGTGGCGTCGCGCGTGGTGGGGGCGGCTTTCGTGGCCACGTCCTCGGGCCAGATGGACCGGATCACGTTGGGGCTGCCGGGTTTGGCCGGGGAGTTCTCGGTGCGCTTCGAGCGGCGGATCGCGAAGGCGCTGGCCCACCGGCGCGGGGAGCGGTTGCCGCTGAGCCCGGCGCTGGTGCGTTCGGGGGCCCGGTTCCTGGTGTTCGGGGAGCATCCGCGACGCGCCGACGTCCGGCTGGTCGCCGATCAGCTGCTGTGCGCGCACCCGGCCAGCCTGGGGGAGTTCCAGGACGCCATTTCCACGCACGACCGGCGGGTGGCGCTGGCTGCCCTGCGCGGGGTGCCGGCGGTGGTGCTCGCGGGGGAGAAGGACCGGCTGTGCCCGTTGCCGCACGCCAAGGTGATCGCGGACGAGCTGCCGGACGCGGAGTTCGTGCGTTATCCGGGGGCCGGGCACATGCTGCCGCAGGAACGGGCGGGGGAGGTCGCGGTGCGGATCGGGGCGCTGGTGCGAAAGAGCTCGTGAGTGTTTAGGACGGTTCTAACCGTCCTAAACACTCACGAGTCCTTGAGGGGGAAGCCGCCGCCGACGCCTCGCCAAGCCAGGTTGGCGGTCAGGGCGACGGCTTCTTCCTTGCTGATCGACTGGTTGTGCTGGAGCCAGTACCGCGCGCTCACCTGGCTCATCCCGACCAGGCCCACGGCCAGCAGCCGCGCCTTGTCCTCGTCCAGGCCCGCGTCCGCGGTGATCGTTTCCGTGATCGCCTCGACGCTGGCCGAGGTGGCCCGGTCCACCGCTTCCTGCACGGCGGGCTCACCCCTGAGGTCCGACTCGAAGACCATGCGGAACGCGCCGGCGTCGTTGTGCACGAAGTCGAAGAACGCGGCGACGGTGGCGGGGACGCGCTGGCGGTTCTCGGTGGTCGAGTCCAGTGCGCCCTTCACCCGGCCGACCAGGTCGTCGACGTGGCTTTCCAACAGGGCGATGTACAGGTCCAGCTTGCCGGGGAAGTGCTGGTAGAGCACCGGCTTGCTGACACCCGCCTCTTCGGCGATCTCGTCCATCGCCGCCGCGTGGTAGCCGTTCTCCGCGAAGACACGTTGCGCGGCCGCCAGGAGCTGGGCGCGGCGTTCTGTCCTCGGCAGCCGGACGCCCCGTTGCTGCAGTCGCGCCATGTCCGTCATTGTGCCTCCCGTCCGCGGCTTCGACGGGCGGGGTCACCACCGCGTGAAGTGGCCTTGAGATTACTCGTCGGTACGCCTGAAACGCCAAGTGTCGGGCATTCTGGATTCGTGACCAGTCCGACCACCCGCCCGGCCGCGAACCCGGCGACCCGCGCGCCGCTCACCCACGTGCCCCTCTCCACGCGGCCGTTGCCGCAGCTCGACCCGGTGCTCCCGCCCTGGCCGGGCGCCGTCGAGGAGGTCGGCGGCGTGGCCCTCAACGTCCGCCGCACCCCGGGCCCGGACGGCTCGGTCGCGGTCTACGTCCACGGCCTCGGCGGCTCGTCCAGCAACTGGACGGACCTGGCCGCGCTGCTTTCGCCCGTCGCGAGCGGACGGGCGATCGACCTGCCCGGCTTCGGTTACTCCGAGCCCGAGGCGCTGTTCGACTTCAGCCTCGACGCGCACGCCGAAGTCCTGGCGAAGTACGTCGAGGGGCTCGACGCCGGCCCCGTCCACCTGCTCGGCAACTCCATGGGCGGCGCGATCGCCCTGCTCGTCGCGGCGCGGCGGCCGGAGCTGGTCAAGACGCTCACGCTCATCTCGCCCGCGATGCCGGACCGCCGCCCGGACCCGCGCCGGCTGTCGGACCCGATGATGGCGCTCGCGTACCTGCCGCTGGTGGGCTCGCGCGTGCGGCGGCGGCTGGCCGGGCTGACCCCGCGCGAACGCGCCGCGCAAGTGATCAAGCTGTGCTTCCACGACCCGGCCAGGTTCTCCGACGCCCAGCTGGACGAGCTGGCCGAAGAGCACGGTGCGCGGGCCGCGTTCGCCTGGGCCGCGCCGGCCATGGCCCGCAGCACGTTCGGCATTTTCCGGGCCTGGTCGGCGCGCGGCGAGGCCTCGCTGTGGGCGGTCGCGCCGCGCGTGACGAGCCCCACACTCGTCGTCTGGGGGCTGCACGACCGGGTGATCTCGGCCCGCCGCGCGCCCCGCACCGCGCGGCTGATCCCGCACGGCCGGCTGCTGGTGCTCCCCCGAACCGGCCACGTGGCGCAGATGGAGCGCCCGAACGTCGTAGCCCGGGCGGTCCTGGGGCTCTGGGAGTCGGCTGAAAACGGTCAGTGGTAGTCCGATCGGGTGAAAGATGATCTCTCGGTAATCCGCCAGTCGCTTTCAGCATCACCGTGCGGTTATGGCACCCTGGGGCCGTGGACCGGCTTAAGCACGACGCTCGAGGAGACGACCGGCGGGCTTCGTACGCCGGGTCGTCACGGCGCACGTCGTCTTCCGGGGCTGCGTCCTCCTCGTCATCTTCGGGCTCTTCGAAGAAGCCCGCGAACTCCCCGCTGACCGACACCGGCTCGCCGCGCGTCGGCCAGTTCCGCCCCTCGAAGGCCCCGGCGCAGCGCGTCGGCGAGGACCGCTACCGCCCCGGCACCCGCCGCACCAGCGCGGAGCCGCTGCGCGCGTCGTGGAAGCCGAAGGGCGAGGACGAGCCCGAACGGCCCGCCCGCCGTCCCGTCAAGAAGTCCGGCGGCGGCGTCGGCAAGTTCGTGAAGACCTACGGCTGGCGCGTGTACGCGCTGCCGATCCTGGTGGTGATCACCGCGCTGGTGGTGTTCAACACGGCCACCGGCCCGCCCGAACCGGGCTCGCCGGCCGGCGCCGCCTCGGGTGAGGCCGCCGTGGGCAACTCCTCGTCGGGCGCGATCGACGGCGGCGACGGCATTCCGGAGAACCCGGCGAAACCGGTCGACGTCAACGTGCCGACGGCGGAACTGCCGAACGGCGGCGACTTCACCCAGGACGGCAAGGGCACCTGGCACGTCGTGGCCGGCTCCGGGCCGGTCGTCGGCAAGGCCGGGAAGCTGTACACCTACACCGTCGCGGTCGAGGACGGCATCGACCCGGCCAGCTACGCCGGCGACGACAGCTTCGGCACTGCGGTCCAGGGCATCCTGTCCGACCCGCGCAGCTGGACGTGGAACGGCGAGATCCGGCTGCAGCGCGTCGACGCGAGCTACCCGGACCCGGACTTCCAGGTGAGCCTGACCTCGCCGAACACCACACACCGGGCCGACGCGTGCGGCTTCCAGATCAAGTTCGAGGCCTCCTGCTACCGGCGCAGCATGGGCCGGGTGCTGATCAACCTGGCCCGCTGGGTGCGCGGCGCGAAGGTCTACGGCGCGGACATGACCGGCTATCGCCAGTACGCCATCAACCACGAGGTGGGCCACGCGCTCGGCAACATCCACGTCGGCTGCCCCGGCAACGGCCAGCCCGCGCCGGTGATGATGCAGCAGTCGTTCGGCGTGGCCGACGACTACGTGGCCGCGCTGAACAACATCCCCGGCGGCGACAAGGGCAAGGTGGCCCCCGACCACCGCGTCTGCGTGCCCAACGCGTGGCCGAACCCGACCCCGCCGCAGTAGCCGTACAAAGCAACCCCCTTCTCACGATCTGGACCCTGGGAAGCCCAACTTGCCAGTGAGCGTTGTGGATACTGGGATCGACAACGCGATCCGCGCGAGATGGAGGACCCGATGTCAGACACGGCACTGCCGCCGCTCGTAGAGCCGGCTGCCGAGCTCACCAAGGAAGAGGTGGGCCGGTACAGTCGTCACCTGATCATCCCCGATGTCGGGGTGGTCGGGCAGAAGCGGCTCAAGAACGCGAAGGTCCTGGTCATCGGGGCCGGCGGCCTGGGCAGTCCCGCGCTGCTGTACCTCGCCGCGGCGGGCGTGGGCACGCTCGGCATCGTCGACTTCGACGTGGTCGACGAGTCCAACCTGCAGCGCCAGGTGATCCACGGCATCTCCGACGTCGGCAAGCTCAAGGCCGCGTCGGCGCAGGAGTCGATCGCCGAGATCAACCCGTTCGTCAAGGTCTACCTGCACACCGAGCGGCTCGAGTCGGCGAACGCGCTGGAGATCTTCGGCCAGTACGACCTGATCGTCGACGGCACGGACAACTTCGCCACGCGGTACCTGGTGAACGACGCCGCCGTGCTGCTGGGCAAGCCGTACGTGTGGGGCTCGATCTTCCGGTTCGAGGGCCAGGTCAGCGTCTTCTGGGAGGACGCGCCGAACGGCAAGGGCCTGAACTACCGCGACCTCTACCCCGAGCCGCCGCCGCCCGGCATGGTGCCGTCGTGCGCCGAGGGCGGCGTGCTGGGCGTGCTGTGCGCGTCCATCGGCTCGATCATGGTGACCGAGGCGATCAAGCTGATCACCGGCATCGGCGAGCCGCTGCTCGGGCGGCTGATCAGCTACGACGCGCTGGAGATGAAGTACCGCGAGGTCAAGATCCGCAAGGATCCCGAGACCCCGAAGATCACCGAGCTGATCGACTACGAGGCGTTCTGCGGCGTCGTGTCCGACGAGGCGGCCGAGGCCGCTTCGGGCAGCACGATCACGCCCGCGGAGCTCAAGGCCAAGTTCGACAACGGCGACAGCTTCGCCCTGATCGACGTCCGCGAGCCGCACGAGTACGAGATCGTCAACATCAAGGGCGCGAAGCTGATCCCGAAGGACCGGATCCTCTCGGGCGAGGCACTCGCGGAGCTGCCGCAGGACAAGCCGATCGTGCTGCACTGCAAGTCCGGCGCGCGGTCCGCGGAGGCGCTCGCGGCGTTGCACGCGGCCGGCTTCAAGGACGCCACGCACCTGGGCGGCGGCGTGCTGGCCTGGGCGCGGCAGATCGACCCGAGCCTGCCGACGTACTGACAGTAGTGGTCCCTGAAGGCCACCATGAGGGCATCTAGGTCCCTGAAGGCCACCTTGAGGGCATCTACGTCCCTTATGGTGGCCTTCAGGGCCTTACGGCGGGGAAGTGTCGGCAGGGCGTGAGAAAACGGTGCGTGACCAGCGCGTCTTCTCGTTCGTGGCTGGTGGGGAGGGGTACCGTTTCCTCTTGTGCGGTCCACTCTCGAACGGCCATCCGAGCGCGTGTGCGTTGCTTTCGGCGGCGACACCGGCGGGGTTTCGGCGTTGCCGGACTCGTCCGCCTGGCGCTGCGGCGACCTGGTGCTCAAGCCGGTCACCGACAAGTCCCGCACGCTGTGGACCGCGCGGGCGCTGGACCACGTCGACGAGCCGGGCCTGCGGGTCGCGAAGCCGGTGCGTTCGCGCGACGGCCGCTGGATCGTCGGCGACTGGTCCGCGTGGCACTACGTTTCCGGCACGCCGGAGCACCGCTGCGACGAGGCCGTGCTCACCGCGGTGAAGCTGCACCGCGCCACGGCCGACCTTCCCCGGCCGGACTTTCTGGCTGCCCGCAAGGATCTTGACGCGGTCGCGGACCGGATCGCGTGGGAAGAGCTGGACCGCCCGCTCGACGAGGCCAAGGGCGGCCGCTGGTTCGAGATCCTGGCCCCGGCCCGCCGCCCGGTGAAGCTGCCGCCGCAGGTCGCCCACGGCGAACTGCTCGGCGGTGTCCTGTTCGACGGCGCCGCGGCCCCGGGCATCGTCGACTTCGTGCCGTACTACCGGCCGGGCGAATGGGGCGCGGCCATCGCCGCCGTCGACGCCCTGTCCTGGGGCGGCGCGACGGCCGCGCTGATCGACCGCTGGGCCCACCTGCCGGAGTGGCCGCAACTGCTGCTGCGCGCGGTGCTCTTCCGCCTGGCCGCGAACGCGCTGAACCCCCGCGCGACCGGCGCCGCCCTGGACGGCCTGCGCGCGGCGGCCCGTGAGGTCAGTGCTGTCCTCTGAGGCATCCGCTGCATCGGGACGAGCAGCGCGGACCTCACCAGCGGGCCCGCGCGCGGCGGGGGGATATGTGAACTGGCCGAAACATTCGGGAGTTTCCAGGTAACACGGCGTCCTTAGCGTCGGGGTCCTCGCCGATCCCGAGGAGCGCCCGTGCCGCACGTCGACACGCATTGCCCGTACTGCGCGTTGCAGTGCGGGATGCGCTTGACGGGTTCACGGGTCGAGCCGCGGGACTTTCCGGTCAACGCCGGGGGGTTGTGCCAGAAGGGCTGGACGTCCGGCGATCTGCTGCGCTCCGGGCGGCGGCTGACGACGCCGCTCGTCCGGCGGGGCGGGCAGCTGCGGCCCGCGAGCTGGGACGAGGCGCTGGACGTCGTCGCCGGGACGCTGCGGGAGCTGCGGGAACAGCACGGTCCCGATTCCGTCGCGGTGTTCGGCGGCGGTGGGCTGACCAACGAAAAGGCTTACCTGCTCGGCAAATTCGCCCGCGTCGCGCTCGGGACCTCGCAGATCGATTACAACGGCCGGTTCTGCATGTCGTCGGCTGCGGCCGCCGGGCTCCAGGCCTTCGGCGCTGACCGCGGGCTGCCGTTCCCCGTCACCGACCTCGGTGACGCCGACGTGGTGCTGCTGGCCGGGGCGAACCCCGCCGAGACGATGCCGCCGTTCGTGCAGCACCTGCGGCGCGCGGACCTGATCGTGGTCGACCCGCGCCGTACGCCGACCGCCGAGCTGGCGGGCCTGCACCTGGCCCCCGCGCCGGGCACGGATCTCGCGCTGGCGCTGGGAATCCTGCACGTCGTGGTCGCGGAAGGCCACCTGGAAAAGTCCTTTGTGGACGTGAGGACCACGGGCTTCGACGAGATGTGGCGCATCGCCGCCGCGTGGTGGCCGGAGCGGGCCGAGCGCGTCACCGGCGTCTCGGCCGCCGACCAGCGAGCCGCCGCGGCCAAGCTGGCCGGCGCGCGCAACGCGTACGTGCTCACTGCGCGCGGCACTGAACAACATGCCACGGGCACGGCGAACGTCGGCGGCTGGATCAACCTGGCGCTCGCGCTCGGCCTGCCCGGCCGCGAGGGTTCCGGCTTCGGTTGCCTGACCGGTCAGGGCAACGGCCAGGGAGGCCGGGAGCACGGGCAGAAGGCCGACCAGCTGCCCGGCTACCGCAAGATCAACGACCCCGCCGCGCGCGAGCACGTCGCCGGAGTCTGGGGTGTGACGCCGGAAAGCCTTCCGGGGCCGGGCCGGTCGGCCACCGAGTTGCTCGAAGCGCTCGGCCACGACGGCGGTCCCCGCGCGCTGCTTGTCTTCGGCAGCAACGTGGTGGTGTCCGCGCCACGCGCGTCGGGCGTCCAAGATCGACTGTCCTCATTGGATCTCCTGGTGGTCGCCGACCTCGTGCTGTCCGAGACGGCCGAGCTGGCGGACGTCGTCCTGCCCGTGACGCAGTGGGCCGAGGAGGACGGGACCCTCACCAGCCTGGAGGGCCGGATCCTGTTGCGTCGCAAGGCCCTCGACGCGCCACCGGAGGTCCGCACCGACCTCGAGGTGATCCACGGCCTCGCCACCCGCCTCGGCCAACCGGCCGCGCGGTTCCCGGCCGACGCCGAGACCGTGTTCGAGGAGCTGCGCGCCGCGTCGAAGGGTGGCACCGCGGACTACTCCGGCGTCACCTACGAGCGCCTGCGCGCGGGCGAGGCGCTGCACTGGCCGGTGCCGGCCGTGGACCACCCCGGCACGCCGCGGATGTTCCTCGACCGCTTCGCTCACCCGGACGGCCGCGCCCGCTTCGCCGCCGTCGACCACACCGGGCCCGCCGAGCTGCCCGACGCGGACTTTCCGTTGCAGGCCACCACCGGCCGGGTGCTGCAGCACTACCAGTCCGGCGCGCAGACCCGCCGGATCACCGAGCTGCTGGACGTCGTGCCGGAGATGTTCGTCGAGGTCCACCCGGACACCGCCGCGCGCTCCGGCCTCGCCGACGGTGAGCGCGCGCTGGTCCGCTCGCGGCGCGGTGAGACCGTGGCGAAGGTCCGGTGCGTCGGCTCGTTGCGGCCGGACTTGGTGTTTCTGCCGTTCCATTTCCCGGGTGAGGGTCGTGCGAATCTGTTGACCAATCCCGCGCTTGACCCGGTCAGTCGGATGCCGGAGTTCAAGGTGTGTTCGGTGTCGCTGTCCAAGGTGGACGCATGAGTGCGCGGCACGTGGTGGTCGCGGGGTACGGCATGGCCGGGGCGCGGCTCGCGGACGAGATCCGCCGACGCGATCCTGCAGGGGAGCGCGTGCGGCTCACCGTGGTTGGCGCCGAGCCGCATCCGGCGTACAACCGGGTGTTGCTGTCCTCGGTGGTCGCGGGCGGGCTGAGCGCCGAGCTGGTCCGGCTGCACGACGAGGGCTGGGCCGCGCGCACGGACGTCGACCTGCGTCTCGACACGAGTGTCACCGCGATCGACCGCCAGAACCGTTGTGTTGAAACGAAAAACGGCCCAATGTCCTACGACGCGCTGGTGCTCGCCACCGGCGCGTCGCCCTGGCTGCCGCCGGTGGAGGGGCTCGAACCCGGCCCGGACGTCGTCCCGTTCCGGACGCTCGACGACTGCGCCCGCATCGTCGACGCCGCCCGTCCCGGCGCGCCCGTCGCCGTGCTCGGCGGTGGCCTGCTGGGACTCGAAGCCGCGCGCGGGCTGGCCGGTCGCGGCGCGAACGTCACTGTCGTGCACCCGCGCCGGCATCTGATGGAACGCCAGCTCGACCCCGGTGCCGGGCGGGTGCTCGCGCGGCGGCTCGCGGAGCTGGGCGTCACCTTCCGCTTCGAGGCGACGGCCGCGCGGTACCTGCCCGGCGACGGCCTGAAGCTCGACGACGGCACGCTCGTCCCGGCCGACCTCGTGGTGGTCGCGGCGGGGGTCCGCCCGGAGACCGCGCTGGCCGAGGCGGCCGGGCTGGCCATTGACCGGGGTGTGCTGGTCGACGATCTCTTGCGCACCAGCGACGGCCGGGTCCACGCCCTCGGCGACTGCGCCCGGCACGCGCACGCCCCCGCCGGGCTCGTGCAGCCCGCGTGGGAACAGGCAGCGGTACTCGCCGACCTGCTCACCGGCGCCGACACCGCCGCGCGCTACCGCGGAACCACTGCCGTCACGCGGCTGAAGGCGCGCGACGTCGACCTCACCGCCGTCGGCGAGACCCACGTGACCAGCGAGGACGGCGACGCGGACGTGCTCACCTTCGACGACCCGTCCGGCGGCCGCTACGGCAAGCTGGTGATCCGCGATAACCGGGTTACCGGCGCGATCCTGCTCGGCCTGCCGGACGCGGCTGCAACCGTCACGCAGTTCCATGACCGTGGTATTCCGCTGCCCGAAGACCGGCTCGCGGTGCTGCTCGGCCGCGCGCTGCCCACCGGCAGTCCGGTCGCCGCGAGCCCCGCCGAACTGCCCGCGTCGGCGCTGATCTGCCGGTGCAACGCCGTCACCAAGAGCCGGCTCGTCGACGCCTGGCGCGGCGGCGCGACCGACGTCGCCGCACTGGCTCGCGTCACCCGGGCAACCACCGGCTGCGGTGGTTGCCGGGACACCGTCGGCGCCGTCGCGGACTGGCTGGCGGCGCAATGAAGACCCCTGTCGACCAAGGAACCGTCAACCAGGAGGAAACCATGACCACCACGGCCCACCGGGGAGCCCGCTGGATCGAGCGCTGGGAGCCCGAGGACGAAGGCTTCTGGGAGGCCACCGGGAAGAAGATCGCCCGCCGCAACCTCTGGTTCTCCGTGTTCGCCGAGCACATCGGGTTCTCGATCTGGACCCTGTGGTCGGTGGTCGTGCTGTTCATGGGCCCGAAGTACGGCTTCTCGGCCGCGGACAAGTTCCTGCTGGTGTCCACACCGACGCTGGTCGGCGCGCTCATGCGGCTGCCCTACACCTTCGCCGTGGCGAAGTTCGGCGGTCGCAATTGGACAGTCGTCAGCGCGCTCCTGCTGCTCGTCCCGACGGTGCTCACGGCGATCGTGCTGCACCCCGGCACGTCACTCGGCACGTTCCTGGTGATGGCGGCGCTGGGCGGGGTCGGCGGCGGCAACTTCGCGTCGTCGATGACCAACATCAACACCTTCTACCCCGAGCGGCTCAAGGGCTGGGCGCTCGGCCTCAACGCCGGCGGCGGGAACCTCGGCGTGGCGGTGATCCAGCTCGTCGGGCTGTTCGTGATCGCCGTGGCCGGCGCGACCGTGCCGCGGCTGGTGCTTTACATCTACATTCCGCTGATCGTGATCGCGGCCGTGTGCGCGGCGCTGTTCATGGACAACCTCGCCACCGTCCGCGGTGACAAGAAGGCGATGCGCGAAGTCGTCCGGCACGGTCACACCTGGGTGATGTCGCTGCTGTACGTCGGCACATTCGGCTCGTTCATCGGCTACAGCTTCGCGTTCGGGCTGGTGCTGCAGAACCAGTTCGGCCGGACGCCGTTGCAGGCCGCCGCGGTGACGTTCCTCGGCCCGCTGCTCGGCTCGTTGTCCCGCCCGCTCGGCGGACGGCTGTCGGACCGGATCGGCGGCGCCCGGGTCACCTTCGCGACGTTCGCCGCGATGGCGCTGGCCACGGTGGTGCTGATCCTGGCTTCGTCGGCGAACTCGCTGGCGCTGTTCACGGTCGCGTTCATCGTGCTGTTCGTCCTGACCGGGATCGGCAACGGCTCGACGTACAAGATGATCCCGGCGATCTTCCAGGTCAAGGCCAGGGCGGCGATCGACGCGGGCGCCGACGGGACGGCCGAGCTGCTCAAGGCGCGCCGCCTGTCCGGCGCGCTGATCGGGTTGGCCGGGGCGATCGGCGCGCTGGGCGGGCTGTTCATCAACCTCGCCTTCCGCCAGTCCTTCGCCGACGCGCACAGCGGGGTGCCCGCGTTCGTCGCGTTCCTGGTGTTCTACGCGGTGTGCGTGGCCGTCACCTGGGCCGCCTACCTGCGCAAGCCCGCGACGCAGGCGAAACCGGCGCTGGCCGGGGCCCAGGTCTGATGCGCACCCTGGTGGTCGCCGGGCACGGCATGGTCGCGCACCGGCTCGTCGAGGCGGTGCGCGCGGCGGACACGGCCGGGTTGTGGCGGGTCGTCGTGCTCGCCGAGGAGCCGCGGCCGGCGTACGACCGGGTCGCGCTGACATCCTATGTGGACACCTGGGACCCGGCGGCACTGGCGCTGCCCGGCTCCGACTACGCCAGTGACGACGCGGTCGAGCTGCGGCTGGGCGACGCGGTGACGTCGGTGGACCGGGCCGCGAAGACCGTCACCACCGCATCGGGGCGCACACAGGCCTACGACGCGCTGGTGCTGGCCACCGGGTCACGGCCGTTTGTGCCGCCGGTGCCGGGCCGGGACTTGCCGGGTGTGTTCGTCTACCGGACCATCGAGGACCTCGACGCCATCCGCGAAGCCGCGTCCCGCCCCGGCCGGGGACGCCGGTCCGCCGTGGTGATCGGCGGTGGCTTGCTCGGTCTGGAAGCGGCGAAAGCGTTACGTGACATGGGCTTGTCGCCACACGTCGTCGAGATGGCGCCGCGGCTCATGCCGTTGCAGGTGGACGAGGGCGGTGGCGCGTTGCTGCGGCGGCTGATCGCGCGGCTCGACGTGACCGTCCACACGGGAACGTCCACGGACGTCATCGAGGCGGACGGCTCCCGGTTGTTGGCGAAGCTGGGCAACGGGACCGAGCTGGACGTCGACCTCGTGGTGTTCTCCGCCGGGGTCCGGCCCCGTGATGACCTGGCGCGCGAGTCCGGCCTGGCGGTCGGCGGGCGCGGCGGCGTGCTGGTCGACGCGGAGTGCCGGACCAGCGACCCGGCGGTGTACGCGATCGGGGAGTGCGCGGCCGTCGAGGACCGGGTGTACGGCATCGTCGCGCCGGGTTATGCGATGGCCGAGGTGGTCGCGGCCGGGCTGACCGGTGACAGCGCGACGTTCCCGGTGCCGGACACGTCGACCAAGCTCAAGCTGATGGGCGTGGACGTCGCGAGTTTCGGCGACGCCCACGCGGCCACTGAGGGCGCGCTGGAGGTCGCGGTCAACGACGCGGTGACCGGCACGTACAAGAAGCTCGTGGTCACCGACGACGGCAAAACGCTGCTCGGCGGCGTGCTGGTAGGTGACGCTGCGGAGTACAACACGCTGCGAGCCCTCGTCGGCCGGACGCTGCCTGCCGAGCCCGGCGCGCTGCTGGCCCCGGCCGGCGGGGCCGCGTCGGTGGGGGTCGACGCGCTGCCGGACGAGGCGTTGATCTGTTCGTGCAACGGCGTTTCCAAGGGCCGGCTGACGCGGGCGATCACCGCGGACGGCTGCGATTCGGTCGGCAAGCTGAAGACGTGCACTCGCGCGGGCACCTCGTGCGGCTCCTGCGTGCCGATGCTGACGAAGCTGCTGAACGCTTGCGGGGTCGAGCAGTCCAAGGCGTTGTGTGAGCACTTCGGACAGTCGCGGGCCGAGATGTTCGAGATCATCCGGGCCACGCGCATGACCACGTTCAGCGAGGTCATCACGCGGTACGGCACGGGCACCGGTTGCGCGGTCTGCAAGCCGGCCGTCGCGTCGATCCTGGCCACACTCGGCAACGGCCACATCCTCGGCGGCGAGCAGGCGACGCTGCAGGACACCAACGACAAGTTCCTCGCCAACATGCAGCGCAACGGCAGTTACTCCGTCGTGCCGCGGATCCCCGGCGGGGAGATCACACCGGACAAGCTCATGGCGATCGCCCAGGTGGCGCAGGATTTCGGGCTGTACACCAAGATCACCGGCGGCCAGCGGATCGACCTGTTCGGCGCGACCGTGGACCAGCTGCCGGAGATCTGGCGGCGGCTGGTGGACGCCGGGTTCGAGTCCGGGCACGCGTACGGCAAGGCGTTGCGGACGGTCAAGTCGTGCGTCGGGTCCACCTGGTGCCGCTACGGCGTGCAGGACAGTGTGGCGCTGGCGATCGAGCTGGAGCTGCGGTACCGCGGGCTGCGCTCGCCGCACAAGATCAAGTCCGGTGTGTCCGGGTGCGCGCGGGAATGCGCGGAGGCGCGGAGCAAGGACTTCGGCGTGATCGCGACGGAGCAGGGCTGGAACCTGTACGTCGGCGGCAACGGCGGGGCGACGCCGCGGCACGCCGAGCTGCTGTTGTCCGATGTGGACACCGAGACGCTGGTGCGGACGATCGACCGGTTCCTGATGTTCTACGTGCGCACGGCCGACCGGCTGCAGCGCACGGCGCCGTGGATCGAAGAGATGGACGGCGGCCTCGACCACCTGCGCGCGGTGATCGTGGACGACCGCCTCGGCATCTGCGAGGACCTGGACGCGGCGATGGCCAAGCACGTCGAGGGCTACACCGACGAATGGCGCGGGGTGCTGGAGGATCCGGAGAAACTGGGGCGGTTCAGCTCGTTCGTGAACGCGCCGGGCACGCCGGACCCGTCGATCTCGTTCCGCGAGGAGCGCGCGCAGAAGGTGCCCGTGATGCTGGGCGTGCCGGAGGTCAGGCGATGACGGTGTCGATCGAGCGGACCTGGACCGCGGTGTGCCCGGCTTCGGCGGTCCCGGAGTTCTCGGGAGTCGCGGCGCTGGTGGACGGTGACCAGGTGGCCGTGTTCCATGTGGACGGAGAACGGTGGTACGCATTGTCCAATTGGGACCCGTGCAGCGGGGCGGCGGTGCTCTCACGCGGCATCGTCGGTGACGCCGGGGGAGTCCCGGTGGTCGCGTCGCCGGTGTACAAGGACCGGTTCGAGCTGACCACCGGACGCTGTCTGGACGACGAAAACGTGACGGTGGCGGTGTATCCGATCCGGGTGCGCTCAGGTGTGGTCGAGGTGGGCTCACCGTGACGGACGTGCTTCCGCTGGCCGGGTTCGTGGTCGGTATCACCGCGGCGCGCCGGGCTGAAGAGCTCGGCGCGCTGCTGGTGCGTAAGGGGGCGGAGATCCGGTACGGGCCGGCGATCCGGATCGTGCCATTGGCCGACGACACCGAGCTGCACGAGGCGACGTTGCGGCTACTGAAGTCCTCGGTGGACTCGGTGGTGGCGACGACCGGCATCGGCTTCCGCGGCTGGGTGGAGGCCGCCGAGGGCTGGGGGCTCGGCGAGGCGTTGCTGGAGTGCCTTTCGCACTCGGCCCTGCTGGCGCGCGGCCCGAAGGCGACCGGCGCGTTACGCGCGGCTGGGCTTTCGGAGGACTACTCGCCGGCGTCGGAAAGCAACGCCGAGGTGCTGGAGCACCTGCTGGAGTCCGGTGTGAATGGACAGTCGATCGCGGTGCAGCTGCACGGAGAGCCGCTGCCGTACTTTGTGGACACCCTGCGCGCGGCGGGCGCGGAGGTGATCGAGATCCCGGTGTACCGCTGGGTCGGCCCCGCGGACCCGGCGCCGCTGGACCGGTTGCTGGACGCCGTGCTGGACGGCACCGTGGACGCGCTGCCGTTCACGAGCGCGCCGGCGGTGGCGTCGGCGCTGGCCATGGCCCGGCGGACCGGGCGGCTGTCCGCGCTGGTGGACGCGCTGTCGTCCCGGGTGGTGGTCGCGTGCGTCGGCCCGATCACGGCGGGACCGCTCGCCGCGCTGGGCGTGCCGACGGTGCAGCCACAGCGTTCCCGCATCGGCGCGCTGGCCCGGACCGTCTCGGAGGCGCTGGTGTCCCGCTCGCCGCGGCTGTCCGCCGCCGGGCACGCCATCGAACTCCGCGGCCAGGCCGCCATCGTCGACGGCGAATGGTGCGACGTCGCCCCGGCTCCCATGGCGCTGTTGCGTGCGCTGGCCCGCTCGCCGGGCCGGGTCGTCTCCCGTCGCGAGCTGTGTTCCTCGCTGCCCGGCGGCGGTGAGGAACACGCGGTGGAGACGGCGATCGGGCGTCTGCGCACCTCCCTCGGCGGTGGCGGCGTGGTGCAGACGGTGGTGAAGCGCGGCTATCGGCTGGCAGTGGACTCGTGAGTGTTTATGACGGTTAGAACCGTCATAAACACTCACGAGCCCTAAACCCAGGTCACCGCATAGGTGCCGTACCCACGAGCCGCAGCCACCAGCGCAGCTTCGTCCTCGGCCGCCGTGCGGTCCGCGGGCCGGAGTGGGATGAACGGCGCGATCGTCAAGGTCAGGCGCTTGCCCGCGGCCTTGGCGCGCCAGGTGCCCAGTAGTTCGCCGTCGACGAGCAGGGCGCCGGGGCTGCCGAGGATCTTCCAGACCTCCTTCGCGTACGCCTTGTCCGGGACCAGTACAGCCTTGTCGCGCGCCTGCGTGAACGGGTCCCACGGCGGCAACAGCCGGACCAGTGACGGCGAGGGCGGGTTCTCCAGCGCCGAGACCCGGTCCGCGGGCAGGAAGGCACGGCGACCGTCGACCCGGACCTCGGCCAGGTCGTCGGGCCAGGTCTGCTTGAGCACGCTCTTCGCCGTGCCCGCGAAACCCGCCGCGTCGCCCTGGGCCGCGGGGCCGTTCAGGCGCAGGTACCGCTCCAGCACCCGGGACGCGGCCGCCGGATCCGCGTGGGTCGAGACCCGGCCGCGGTCTTCCAACGGCGCCAGCGTCGCCGGGGACTGGCCGGCTTCCAGGCGGACGCCGCCGTGCAGCGCGGCGACGCGCATGAGCTGCTCGTAGACGTGCGTGGCCTGGCAGCCCCGGCACGCGTAGGAGAACGAGTCCGGCAGCAGCTTCGTCACCGCGGTGCTCGCGGCGCCCTTCGACGTCGTCTTCGTCACGACCTTGCGCAGCGCCCGCGCCGTGGTGAAGAGAACGTCCACTGCGGACAGTCCGGTGGCCTGTAGTTCCTTCTGCTGCCACAACATCCGGGCCAGCGCATCCGCCTCGTCCAGTGGGACCAGCGACGCGACCAGCTCCGGCAGGTCCGCGCGCCGGTGGAAGTGCGGCGCGCCGCGGTGCGACCACACCAGCGCGAGCCGGGGGTCGTCGGCCAGCGTCGTCGGGACCACCGGCCCGGCCGAGCGCGCCGCGAGACCGAGCAACGCCGTGTCGCGCATACTGTCCTGGAGGCCGAGGTCGAACACGGCCAGCGACAGCGGGTCACCCGCGCCGCGGTGCAGGCCGTGTTCGGCGATCCGGTACGCCATGACCTGCTTGCGCGACACGTCGAGCACGTCGGGCCCCTTTCCGCTCAGAGCCGGTAGTCGAAGGTGTAGGACATGGCCGGTTCGCCCATCACGCCGTCCACCGAGCCCGTCCCGGTGAGCCCGGCCAGCTCACCGGTCGCGGAGCCGGGCACGACCTCGAACTTCGACTGGATGCCCTTCGGGTCGAAGCCGACTTCGTGCCGCACGACAAAGGTGCCGCGACGGCCGTTGACACTGCCGTCGAAGCGCTCGTAGCCGGGCGACGTCGTGTCGCCGCCGTCGTAGCCCTCACCTGCGTAGTACAGCAGGTAATCGCAGATCGACTCACCCTCGATGACGCCGCTGTACGCCATCGTGGCGTGGGCGTACGCCACCCGAGGCTGTCCTTCGGCGCCGCTGGCGAGGTGTTCTTCCCAGTTCTTCATGGTGAACGAGTTCATGAGACCTACTCAATCAGCCATACCTGTCAGCTTGTGTCAGGTTTTTCGGTCATACTCGAATCCATGCGCGCCAGCCGGCTCCTCTCCGTCCTCCTGCTGCTGCAGAACCGCGGCCGGATGACGGCCGACGAGCTGGCGGCCGAGCTCGAGGTGTCCGTGCGCACCGTGTACCGCGACATCGAGGCGCTTTCGGCGTCCGGCGTCCCGGTGTACGCGGACCGCGGCCGCACCGGCGGTTACCAGCTCGTCGACGGCTATCGCACCCGCCTGACCGGGCTGACCGAGGAGGAGGCGCAGTCCCTCTCGCTCGCCGGGCTGCCGACGGCGGCCGCTGAGCTGGGGCTCGGCACGGTGCTCGCGGCGGCCCAGCTCAAGCTGCACGCGGCGCTCCCGAAGGAGCTGCGCAGCCGCGCGGGCCGTGTCGCCGAGCGGTTCTACCTGGACGTGCCCGGCTGGCACCGCGGCATCGAAAGCCTGCCGCAGCTTTCGGCCGTCGCCGACGCGGTGTGGTCGGCGCACCGCATCCGGATCCGGTACGAGCGCTGGGGCCGTCAGGTGGTCGAGCGGGTGCTGGAGCCGTTGGGCCTGATCCTCAAGGCGGGCAACTGGTATCTCGCCGGCCGCTGCGAAGGCGCCGACCGGACTTACCGCGTTTCCCGGGTCCTGGAGCTGGAAGACCTGGGCGAGCCGTTCGAGCGGCCGTCGGACTTCGACCTCGCGGCCTACTGGCAGGAATGGTCCGCGCAGTTCGAAAAGCGGATGTACCCGACGGCCGCGAAGGTGCGGCTGTCGTCGCGCGCGCAGTCTCTCGTACCGTTCTACTTGGGCAGTGTCGGCGCGCGGGCGCTGCGTGAGGCCGTCGACGGCGGTGCGGAGCCCGACGACGGCGGCTGGCTCACGTTGGACCTGCCGGTCGAGCCGGGCGAGCCCGCGATCGGCGAGCTGCTGCGGTTCGGGCCGCACTTGGAAGTGCTTGAACCGGCGGACCTGCGGACGCGGCTCGCGAAGGCGATCGAGGAGATGGGCGCGGTGTATGGGTGAGCTGGACGGGGTGCGGATCGGGGTCACGGCCGAACGGCGGGCCGACGACCTGATCGCGGCCCTCGCCCGGGCCGGCGCCGAAGTCCGGCACGCCCCGACGATCACCATCGTCCCGCTGCCCGACGACCCGCAGCTGCGTGAGGGCACGGAAGACGTGCTGGCCGAGCCGGTCGACTTCACCGCCGTGACGACCGGCGCGGGCTTCCGCGGCTGGCTCTCGGCCGCCGAGGACTGGGGCCTGCGTCAGCCGCTGCTGGACGCTTTCGGCGCGTCGCGGATCTTCGCCCGCGGCCCGAAGGCGGTCGGCGCGCTGCGCGGCGCGGGGCTGCGCGAGGACTTTTCGGCGCCGGGGGAGAGCAACGCCGAGCTGTTCGGCGGCCTGGTGGACGCGGGGGTCGCGGGCGCGCGCGTCGCCGTCCAGCTGCACGGCACGCCGCTGCCGGAGTACACGAAGCTGCTCACCGACGCGGGCGCGTCACTGGTCACCGTGCAGCCCTACCGCTGGCACTCGCCGCCGAACACCAAGCCGGTCTTCTCACTGATCCACGACGTCCTGTCCGGCGAGGTCGACGCCATCGCGTTCACCAGCGCCCCGGCGGCGGCGAACTTCCTGGCGCTGGCCGCCGAGTACGGCCGTCGCGAGGAGCTGCTGACGGTCCTGCGCCGTGGCGACGTCGTGTGCGCCTGCGTCGGGCCGGTCACGGCGGCGCCGCTGGAGGACGCCGGGGTCCGGACGTTGCAGCCGGAACGCCAGCGTCTCGGCGCGTTGGTGAAGCTGCTGGTCACCAGGTTGGGGCAGCAGGGGCCACAAAGCTGAGCGAGGACCTGCCTCGGGACCGATCTGCCGTCACTGTGCTGCCACCATTGCGTCGCTGCCACCATTGCGTCGTCGCGGCCACCGGTGGGGACCCGGCCGGTGCGAATGGGTCCTCAGCCGCCGGCTGCCGCGCCACCACGAGCCGTCGCCGCGGTCCGCCTGCGCCGCCAGCTCAGCAGCACCGCCACCACGGCGAACAATTGCAGTTCTGTCGAGAGCCCTGGCAAGTCGGCGGAGGCACCGGCGCCCGCCATGCCGTCGCGGCGGATGGTGCCGGTCGCATCGCCGGCCGGGCCCAGCATCGAGTACTCGCGGCCGGCGAAGGCGCTCTGGCGGAATTGGACGTCCCGGCCCGTGAGGTGCGGGCTCAACCGACGCCGCACCCGGTCCGTGCTCGCCAGGACCTCGTCGTTTTCGGCGAGCAGGTCGTAAACGCCGCTGAAGCGGTGCTTGCGCACGCGGTACCCGGTGCCGTCGATGCTGCCCCGCCTCAGGGCCAGCTCCGGCAGCTGCCGCCCGTCCTGGGTGACTTCGTACCGGTGGCCAGGCAGATTGGCCCTCTTCACTCGTAACATGCCCATGGGAAAGCACGCCCCGGGGGAGGGCCGATCCGTCCGAAGTGGACTCATTCCGGCGACCGAGGCCATCGTGCGCCGCAGGTAAGGCGCCGTTTCCCGCTCCCCGACGCCGCCGCGTTCCAGCAGCCCGTGCTCGCGAGTCTCGCCCCCGGCGACCACCTGCCGATGCCCGTGGAACCGGCCATCGCGTTGCGCGGCGGACGCCACGTCCTCGCCTGCGGCAGCATCGGCGTCGGGCTGCACCAGGCCACCCTGCTCGGCATCCACCGCGCCCTCGCCCCCGGCCGGCCGTCACCGAGGCGATTGCCGCGCCACCCTCAGCCCCAGCCACGTCATCGACGAGCGCTTCTCCCCCGCGTGCGTAACCGCCGCGCGGGACGCCGGGTACCCCGTGACGACCCGTTCTGCCGACGATCCCACCCTGCCCCGCGGTTTCTGGGCCGCCATCACCACCGACCCGGACACCGGCACCCGCACCGGCGCGCGGATCCCTTACGGTCGAGGTCCCGTGCGCGCGATCTCGGTGCCGGGTTTGAAAACTGCGTTACCCACTCGGGAGGTTCCAGCGATGGCGGTGTCCGGCGGTTCGGTGCGGTCGATCGACTTGTTCAGCAACGAGGTACTGGCGGATCCGTACCCCGCTTACCGGTTGTTGCGTGACGCCGGTCCCGCTGTCTACTTGGAACGCATCGACGCGTGGGTGCTCGCGCGGGATGCTTCAGTGCGTACTGCGCTCACCGATTGGGAGACTTTTTCCTCGGCGGCCGGCATTGCCCTGACCGACGGGGTGAACCAGGCGCTGAAGGGGATGGTGCTCGCTTCGGACCCGCCGGAACACGATCAGCTCCGTGCGGTGATGAGTGAGCGGCTGGCTCCTCGTGTCCTCGGCGGCTTCCGTGGCAGTGTGCGTGAGCAGGCGGACATCATGGTCCGCGATCTGGTCTACCGACGTTCGTTCGACGCGGTGGACGATCTGGCCCGTGCGTTCCCCGTGGCTGTGCTGCTGGATCTGATCGGACTGCCCGAGGACGGGCGGGACCAGGTACTACGCTGGGCCGACGGAGCGTTCAACGCTTTCGGCCCGGACAACGAACGCCTTCGCCAGGCCCTGCCCGTCAGCCGGCACAAGATCGACTACCTGGCGTCCGTGGTGGCATCCGGCCGGTTGACTCCCGGGAGCATCGGGCACGGCATCTACGAGGCGGCCGAACGCGGCGAGATCAGCCACGAGTCGTGCGTCAACCTGCTGGCGGCGCTGGTCGATGCCGGGCTCGACACGACGATCAACGCGATGTCGAACGTGGCGCTGCTGTTCAGCGAACATCCGGAGCAATGGGAGCGCCTGCGCGCGGATCGGACCCGGATCCCGGCGGCGTTCAACGAAATCCTGCGGTTGGAGACTCCGGTGCAGGCGTTCGCGCGCGGGGTGACCACCGACTACGACCTGGACGGGGTGACCTTGCCCGCTGGGGCACGGGCGCTTCTGCTCTACGGCTCGGCCAACCGCGACGAGCGAGCGTGGACCGAACCGGAGAAGTTCGACATCGGCCGCGACGCCTCCCAGCACCTCGCCTTCGGCCGCGGGATCCACGTCTGCGCCGGGCAGGGTCTCGCCCGCCTGGAAGCCCATGCGTTGCTCTCGGCCCTGCTGGAGCACGTCGCGCGTTTCGAGACGGGCGAACCGGAACGACGGCTGAACAACACAGTCCGCGGGCTGAGCCACCTCCCGACGACGGTGACTCCGGCCTGAACCGGCGCTGGTCAGGCGCGCTGAGCCGCTTCCACATTCGCGCGGCCCACGGCTTCCTCGCTCATCCCCTGGCGCCAGTACCCGGTGAAGCAGATCGCGCGCTTGTCGAAGCCTCGCTCGCGCACCAGGTGACGGCGAAGCAGCTTCACCACGCCCGCCTCGCCGGAAATCCAGGCGTACGGCGCGCCGCCGGGGAGGTTGGCGGCCCGGACGGCGTCTACCAGGGCATCGCCGTGGGGACGGCTGTTGTTGACCACCCAATGCAGCTCCACGGCGCCGCGGGTGTCGAACGTCTGGCGCTCCTCACGATCCGGGACCTCGACGTACACGACCGCGCGCGTCGAGGCGGGTAGCGACTCGAGGATCGCGCCGATGGCGGGCAACGCCGTCTGGTCGCCCGCCAGCAGCTGCCAGCCGGTGTCGTCGGGCACGTCGTACAGGCCGTGGGGACCGAGGAACGCGACTGTGTCACCGACTCCGGCCCGCGCCGCCCACGCGGACGCCGGGCCACCGTCGTCCTCGTGCAGCACGAAGTCGACGTCCACCTCGCCGGTGTCCGGGCGGGCGGCGCGCACGGTGTACGTGCGCATCGGCGGCCGGACGTCGTCGGGCATCGCCAGGTAGCTGCCGCGGTACCAGGAGGACACCTCGCCGTTCACCGGCGGCGGCAGCTGGGGCTCGGCTTCGCAGGGGAGAGGGAAGAAGACCTTCATGTACGCGTCGGGCGCGACCGGCCCGGCGGACGCGAGGCCCGGGGCGGCGAACGTGATCCTGGCCATGTGCGGCGTCAGCCGGCGGACCGCGGTGACCCGGCCGCGGTGGTAGTTCATTCCCATTAGGTCAGGCTAACCTACTGTGCTGTTCGTTTTAGTGATCCGACGGCAGCCACGGCGGAAACGGTTCCGACGAGTGGGTCGGCTGCAGACCGTATCCGCCTGCTTTCGGTCGGATCACTAAAACAATCCGGCCGGGCCATCCTCCTCGTCGACGCCGTCCGGGCGCCAGCGGTACTTGCGCAGGTCGACGCGCGGGCCGTCGGCGAGCACGCCTTCGCCACGCAGGAGCTCCAGCTGTTCGTGCGCCAGGTGGGGCGCCGGAGTGCCGTTCGCGCGCAGGATCCGCTGCCACGGCAGGTCGTGGCCGTCTTCCGCGAGGACCCGGCCGACCAGCCGGGGTGAAGGCGCGCCCGAAAGCGCCGCGATGTCCCCGTACGTCGCGACGGTCCCCGCGGGCACGTCGGTGATCACCGCGCGGATCCGCTCGTGCAGTTCGTCGTCCATAACCGCGCACTCTGCCGCACCACACCGACACTCTGTCGGACAACACCGTGCCGCACCGGCCCGCCAAGTGCGTGCCGGTGCGCCACCCCCGCGAGGAGGCATGGTTCCATCGCTGGTGTGAACGGGCGGAGAACGGCGCAGGGGCAGGCGCGACTGGTGCGCCCGCCCGCCGTCGGCACGCCTTCGTTCACCTGGGACGCAGGCGCCCGGCGGGTCCTCGCGGCGCCCGGCGGCTTCGTGCGGGTGCTCGGCGGGCCGGGCACCGGGAAGACGTCGCTGCTCGCTTCCGCGGCGGCGCGGCGGATCGCCGACGGCGCGGACCCGGAGAGCGTGCTCGTGCTGACCACGTCGCGCAAGGCCGCGGACGCGCTGCGTGCCGACATCACCCGGCGGCTCACCGCCGATCCCGACCAGACCTCGCCGCTGCCGCGCACGGTGAGTGAACCGCTCGTGCGCACTGTGCACTCGTACGCGTTCTCCCTGCTGCGCCTGGAGGCGCGCGCCGAAGAGCTGCCCGCGCCACGGCTGCTGGCCGGCGCCGAGCAGGACGTCGTCGTGCGCGAGCTGCTGGAGGGCGACCTGGAGTCGGGCGCGCTCGACTGGCCCGAGCAGCTGCGCCCGGCGCTGGTCGTGCCCGGGTTCGCCGAGGAGCTGCGCGACCTGCTGATGCGCGCGGCCGAGCGTGGCCTCGGGCCCGAAGACCTCGAAGAGCTGGGGCACCGCAAGGACCGCGAGGAGTGGGTGGCCGCCGGGCGGTTCTGGGCGCAGTACGAGGAGGTCACGCAGCTGCAGGGCGCGGGCGGAAACGCGCTGGGCGTCCGCAGTGCGCCCGCGCTCGACGCCGCCGAGCTGGTCACGTCCGCGCTGCTCGCGCTGGAGGACGACGACGAGCTGCGCGACCGTGAGCGCGCCCGCGTGCGGCACCTGTTCGTCGACGACGCGCATCACCTCGACCCGCTGCAGAGCCAGCTGATCCGGCTGATCGGGCACACCGCGGCGGAGTTCGTGGTGGCCGGGGACCCGGACCAGTCCGTGTTCTCCTTCCGTGGCGCCGACCCGCGCCTGTTCGCCGACGCGGACACCGACGGCGACCGGACCGTGACGCTGACGACCTCGCACCGGCTCGCCCCGACCGTGCGCGAGGCCGTGGCCCGGCTCGGCGCCACGCTGCCCGGCGCGTCCCAGCATCGGAAACTCGTTACGCCACAAGGTAAACGCGGCGGCAAGGTGCGGGTGCGGCTGATGCCGACCCCGGCCGCCGAGGCCAGCTGGATCGCCGACCAGCTCCGCCGGGCGCACCTCGTCGACGGGGTGCCGTGGTCGGAGATGGCCGTGCTGGTGCGCTCGCCCGCGCGGACTTTCCTGGTGCTGCAACGGGCTCTGCGCGCGGCGGGCGTGCCGATCGGCTCGGCGACCGAGGAGCTGCCGCTGGCCCGGCACTCCGCCGTCCGCCCGCTGCTCGCCGTGCTGCGGATCGCCGCCGAGCCGGAACTGCTCGACGTCGACCTCGCCGAGATGCTGCTGTCGTCCGCGCTCGGCGGCGCGGACCCGCTGGCGCTGAGGCGGCTGCGACGCGGCCTGCGCCGGCTGGAGCTGGCCGGCGGCGGGCAGCGCTCAAGCGACGAACTGCTCGTGGAAGCCCTGCGCGGCGGCGACATCCTGGCCGGGCTCGCCGACGCGGAGTCGTTGCCCGTGCGGCGCGTCGGCTCGCTGCTGAGCGTCACGAACCAGGCGGTGCAACGTGGTGACGGCGTCGAGCAGGTGCTGTGGGAGCTGTGGCAGGCCAGCGGGCTGCAGGAACGGCTGCTGCGGATGGTCGAGCGCGGCGGCTCGCTGGGCGCGCAGGCGGACCGTGACCTCGACGCCGTAGTGGCGCTGTTCGACTCGGCCGGCCGATATGTCGACCGGCTGCCGCGCGCGAGCGTCGCGGCGTTCGCCGATTACCTGTCTTCACAGAACATCGCGGGTGACACGCTCGCGCCCGCCGCGATCCCGGGCGACGGCGTCTCGCTGCTCACCGCGCACGCTTCGGCCGGTCGCGAGTGGACAGTGGTCGCCGTCGCCGGGGTGCAGGAGGGCGCGTGGCCGGACCTGCGGCTGCGCGGCTCGCTGCTGGGGGTGGAACGGCTCGTCGACCTGCTGTCCGGAGTGGACGACAACGACAAGGTGTCCGCCATCGCGCCGATCCTCGCCGAGGAGCGGCGGCTGTTCTACCTGGCCGCCAGCCGTGCGCGCCGGACGCTGCTGGTCACCGCCGTCGCCGGGGAGGACGAGCAGCCGTCGCGGTTCCTCGACGACCTGGAGGAGAACGGCGCCGACGACGGCGCGCTCGACTCGCGCATGAAACCGGCCGGCCGGTCGCTCGTGCTGGCCGAGCTGGTCGGCGAGCTGCGCGAAGTGGTCTGCGACGACAAGTCCGAGCCCGAGCGCCGGGCCCGCGCGGCGAAGCAGCTGGCGCGGCTGGCGAACGCCGGGGTCCCCGGCGCGCACCCGAGCACCTGGTACGGCCTGCTGCCGCCGTCCACCGACCGGCCCGTGCACGGGCCCGGCGACCTGATGCGGATCTCACCGTCCACAGTGGAGATCCTGGTGAAGTGCCCGCTGCGCTGGCTGATCGAGCGCCACGGCGGCAGCGACCCGGCGCAGCTCGCCGCCGTCACGGGCACGCTGGTGCACGGCCTCGCGCAGGCCGTCGCGGGCGGCAGCACCGAGGACCAGATCCAGGCGGCGCTCGACGACGCGTGGGTGCGCGTGGACGCCGGCGCCCCGTGGTTCTCCCGCCGCGAGCGCGGCCGGGTGGAGAAGATGCTGCGCAACTTCGTCACCTGGCTGGAGACCAGCCGCCGGGAGCTGATCGAGGCCGGGGTCGAGCAGGACATCGAGGTCGAGCTGCCGATGGGCGACGACGAGGTGCGGGTGATGCTGCGCGGGCGCGTCGACCGGGTCGAACTCGACAAGGACGGCCGCCCGGTGATCGTCGACATCAAGACCGGCAAGGTGCCCGTGTCCGCCTCCGATGCCGAGAAGCACCCGCAGCTCGCGGCGTACCAGCTGGCCGTGCTGCTCGGCGCGATCGAGGGCAAGAACACCCCCGGCGGCGCGAGGCTGGTGTACGTCGCGAAGTCCAACAAGCAGACCGGCTCGACCCAGCGCGACCAGCTGCCGCTCGACGAGGACGGCGGCAAGCAGTGGCTCGAACTGGTGCGCTCGGCGGCGAACGCCGCGGCCGGGCCGGACTACCAGGCCAGCGAGAACCCGGACTGCGACCGCTGCCCGGCACGCGGCTGCTGCCCGCTGCGCCCGGAGGGCAGGCAGGTGACCGGTCCGTGAGCCCGTTGCTGATCGCGAACCCGGTGGAGCCGGCGGAGATCGCCGACGCGCTGGGGCTGCACCGCCCGACGCCGGAGCAGGCGACCGTGATCGCGTCACCCGTGGAGCCGTCGCTGGTGGTCGCGGGCGCCGGCGCGGGCAAGACCGAGACGATGGCCGCGCGGGTGGTCTGGCTGGTGACCAACGGGATCGTCAGCCCGGAGCGCGTGCTCGGCCTGACGTTCACGCGCAAGGCCGCGCGGCAGCTCGGCGAGCGCGTGCGGGCGCGGCTGCGGCGGCTGGCCGGGTCCGGGCTGCTGGAACGGCTCGACCCGACGGGCGGGCTGCGCGCCACCGTCGTCGCCGGTGAGCCGACAGTGCTGACTTACCACGCGTACGCCGGCCGCCTGCTGAGCGAGCACGGGCTGCGGCTGCCGGTGCAGCCCGGCGTGCGGCTGCTTTCGGAGACGTCCTCGTGGCAGCTGGCGCACCGCGTGGTGTCCACATGGGACAACGACCTGGAGACCGACCGGGTGCCGTCCTCGGTCACCGCGCAGCTGCTCGCGCTGGCCGGGGAGCTGGGCGAGCACCTGGTGTCCACCGAGCGGCTGGGCGAGTACACGTCGTGGCTGTGCGACGTGATCGAGAACGCGCCGCGTGCGAAGGGCCAGCGGGCCTCGCTGCCGGTGAAGCTCACGGAAGTGATGGCGGCGCAACGGTTCCGGCTCGAACTGCTGCCGCTCGTCGAGGCGTACCACCGGCGCAAGCGGGCCGAGGGCGCGCTCGACTTCGCCGACCAGATGTCGCTGGCGGCGCAGCTCGCCGACCATTATCCGGCCGTGGTGACCGGCGAGCGGGAGCGTTACGGCGCTGTGCTGCTCGACGAGTACCAGGACACCGGCCACGCCCAGCGCGTGCTGCTGCGGTCGCTGTTCGGCGGTGGCGGGCACCGGCCGATGCCGGTCACCGCGGTCGGCGACCCGGCGCAGGCGATCTACGGCTGGCGCGGGGCGAGCGCGGCCAACCTGCCGCGGTTCACCACGGACTTCCCCAGGCACAGTTTTTCGGAGGACAGCGGGGAAAGGCTGGAGCCCGCGCACGAATTCGGGCTGCTGACGAGCTTCCGGAACCCTCCCGAGATTCTGGAGCTGGCCAACGCCGTGGCCGAGCCGCTGCGGGCGCGCGGGCTGGGCGTGGAGCGGCTGCGGGCGCGTGAGGGCGCCGGGCCGGCGGACATCGCCGTCTCGCTGCAGCCGGACGTGCGCGCCGAGCGCGAGTGGGTCGCGGACGCGCTGGCCCGGCGCTGGTTCGCGGAGAAGGAGGAGTCCGGCAAGCCGCCGACCGCGGCCGTGCTGGTGCGCCGCCGCGCGGACATGGCGCCGATCGCGAGTGAGCTGCGGATGCGCGGGCTGCCCGTGGAGGTCGTCGGCCTCGGCGGGCTGCTGGACGAGCCGGAGGTCGCCGACCTGGTCAGCACGCTGCGGGTGCTGGCCGACCCGCTCGCGGGCAGCGCGGCCGCGCGGCTGCTGACCGGGGCGCGCTGGCGGCTCGCGGCGGCGGACCTCGCGGCGTTGTGGCGGCGGGCCAACGAACTCTCGTCGCCGGCGCCGTCTGGTGGCTCGGGCGAGGAGCCGACGCTGGTCATGGAACGCGCCGAGCAGGCGGGGCTGATCGACGCCGTTGACGAACCGGGCTCACCCGAGCGCTACTCCGAGGACGGGTACCGGCGGATCCGGCGCGTCGGCGCCGAGCTGGCGGCGCTGCGGCGGCGGCTGGACCAGTCGCTGCCCGAGCTGGTCGCCGACGTCGAGCGGACGCTGCTGCTGGACGTCGAGTCGCTGGCCCGGCCGGGCTCGGCGGGGCGGGCGCACCTGGACGCGTTCGCCGAGGTCGTCACCGACTACGCCGAGACGGCGCCGACCGCCACCCTGCTGTCCTTTGTGGACTACCTGAACACCGCCGCGCACGCGGAGGACGGCCTCACCCCCGGTGAGGTCGAGGTCGTGCCGGACCGCGTGCAGGTGCTGACCGTCCACTCGGCGAAGGGCCTGGAATGGGAGGTCGTCGCCGTCCCGCACCTGGTGGCCGACGTGTTCCCGAGCAAGCGGCGCTCGTCCTCGTGGCTGCGGACGTCGACGGCGTTGCCGGCGATCCTGCGCGGTGACTCGGCGGACCTGCCGGAGCTGCGCGTCTCCGACGGTTTCGACCGCAAGGAAGTCCAGGAGGCGCTTGAACTGCACGAGGCGGGCTTCGTCGAACGGGAGGCCGACGAGGAGCGGCGGCTGTGTTACGTCGCGCTGACCCGGTCCGAGCGCGCCCTGATCGTCTCCGGGCATTGGTGGAACGAGAGCAGCACCCGGGCCAAGGGGCCGTCGGTCTTCCTGACCGACATCGCGGAGGTGCTGCGCGCCTCGGACCCGCCGATCGGCTCGCTCGCGTCGTGGGCCGACGAGCCGGCCGCGGACGAGGAGAACCCGCTGGTCGCGGACTCCCGGACCGGCCGCTGGCCGCTGGACCCGCTGGGCGACCGGCGGACCGGGGTGTCGACGGGGGTGGAGCTGGTCTTCGCGGAGATGGCCGCCGCGCCGCCGGAGCCGGACCCGGCCACCGCCACCGCCACCGCCACCGCCGATGCCGCCGCGCCGGTGGCCGCGCCGGTTTCCGCTCCGGCCGAAACCGCGGTCGAGACGGCCGGGGCGGCCCCGGACGAAGAGTGGCCGCTGCCGCCGGAGCCGGAGGAGTTCGAGGATTCGTTCTCCGAGGAGGACGAACCGTTCGAAGAGTCCGATGAGGACCTTTCCGACGAGGTCGACCCGGAGGACCCGGACGGCTGGGCGTCGGACACCGACGTCCTGCTCGCCGAGCGCGCCCGGGCACGGGCCACAGTGGACCGGGTGGTGCTCCCGTCGCAGCTGTCGGTGAGCCAGCTGGTGGAGCTGGCGGCCGACGCGGACGCGCTCGCGCAACGGCTGCGTCGTCCGCTTCCGTTGGCGCCCAACAGTTTCGCCCGCCGCGGCACGGCGTTCCACGGCTGGCTGGAGCAGCGCTTCTCCGGTGATCGCCTGCTGGAGATCGACGACCTGCCCGGTGCCGCGGACTTCGGCGAGGCCCCGGACAGCGACTTCGAGGAGCTGCAGGCGGCCTTCGAACGCAGCGAGTGGGCCGAGCGCGTCCCGCTGGCCGTCGAGATCCCGTTCTCGGCCGACGTGGAGGGCATCACCGTCCGCGGCCGGATGGACGCCGTGTACGCCGACGCCGACGGCGGCTGGACCGTGGTGGACTGGAAGACCGGCGGTGTGCCGTCCACCGAGCGGCTGCCCGCGCTCGCCGTGCAGCTGGCCGCGTACCGGCTCGCGTGGGCGGCGCTCAAGGGCGTGCCGGTCGAGCGGGTGCGCGCGGCCTTCCACTACGTCCGCCACGACCACACGCTGCGGCCGGCGGACCTGCTGGACGCGGAAGGCCTGCGTGACCTGCTGCGAAACGTGCCCTCGGAGTAGTCCGGAGGGCTTATCCTGGCCGCGTGATCAATGGTGGGCACGTCATCGTCTACAGCCGCGACGCGGAAGCGGACCGGGCCTTCTTCCGGGACGTGCTGGAGTTCCCGCACGTGGACGTGGGAGGCGGCTGGCTGATCTTCAAGCTCCCGCCGAGCGAGGTCGCCGTGCATCCCGCGGAGGGCCCGGAGACGCAGGAGCTTTACCTGATGTGTGACGACGTCGACGCGACCGTGGCCGACCTGGTCGCGAAGGGCGTCGAGTTCACCCAGCCGGTCACCAACGCGGGCTGGGGCAGGCTGACCAGGTTGCGCCTGCCGGGTGGCGGCGAGGTGGGCCTGTACGAGCCCCGCCACGAGCGAGCCACGGAGCTGTAAGGCCTCCCGTGGGTTCGGGTCAGCCGCGGTCGCGGACCGTCAGCGCCCACCGGACCAGCGGCCACTGCACCGGCAGCCGCAGCCAGGCGATGGCGCGGTCGCGGGCCGGGCGGCCGCGGCGCTGGTAGTCGAGCGCCATCTTCACGTTGCCCGGGAACACGCCGACGAACAGCAGCGCCGCCGCGAGACCGCCGAGACGGCGGGTGCGCGGCGCGACGATGCCCGCCGCCACGCCCAGCTCGGCGACCCCCGAGCCGTAGGTCCAGGCACGGCGCGTGCCGGGCAGCTCCTTCGGGACCAGTGCGTCGAACGGCTTCGGGCGCAGGAAGTGCAGGGCGCCGGACGTCGCCAGCAGGCCGGCGAGGAGGTAGGCGGGCCGCTGCGAACCGCGGGAGTCGGGCATGTCCCCACCCTGCCACAGCGACGGGTGTGCGGCGGGTGGCCTTGGGCTAGGCTCGCCTGCGTGAGTGACGCCGAACACCCGCGGGGAGCCGGTGCATGAAGGCCCTCAAACGGCTACCGCTGAACGTCCGGCTGAACGACCGTCCCGATCACGAGCTCGTCGGCGTGATCCGGATGCCGGAGCTGACCGTCAGCCCGATGCGCTCGATCGTGAAGCGGGTCATCGGCGCGCTGCTCGCGCTGCTGGCGACGGTGCTGATCGTGTACGCCGACCGCGGCGGCTACCGCGACGTCAACGGGGACGGCGTCTCGTTCCTGGACGCCATCTACTACTCGACCGTCTCGCTTTCGACGACCGGCTACGGCGACATCGCGCCGGCCTCGGCGACGGCGCGGCTGGTCAACATCGTGATCATCACCCCGCTGCGGGTGCTGTTCCTCATCGTCCTCGTCGGGACCACGCTGGAGGTGCTCACCGAGCGCTCCCGGCAGGCATTCAAGATCCAGAAGTGGAGGACGAAGGTGCGCGACCACACCGTCGTCGTCGGGTTCGGCACCAAGGGCCGGTCGGCCGTCAACGCGCTGCTCGGCGACGAGGACGTCCAGCCCAACCGGATCGTGGTGGTCGACACCGACCAGCAGGCGCTGGACGCGGCGAGCGCGCTCGGCCTCGTCACCGTGCACGGCTCCGCGACCCGCGCGGACGTGCTGCGGGTGGCGGGCGTCCAGCACGCGCGCGCCGTCGTCGTCGCGCCGAACCGTGACGACACCGCCGTGCTCGTCACGCTGACCGCGCGTGAGCTGGCGCCGAAGTCGCACATCGTGGCGTCGGTGCGGGAGGCGGAGAACGTCCACCTGCTCAAGCAGTCCGGGGCCAGCCAGGTCGTGGTGTCCAGCGAGACCGCGGGACGGCTGCTCGGCCTGGCGACGTCCACCCCGCTGGTGGTCGACATGGTCGAGGACCTGCTGACGCCGGAGTCGGGCCTGGCCATCGCGGAACGCGCGGTCGAGCCGTCCGAGGAGGGCGGCTCGCCGCGGCACCTGCCGGACATCGTGCTGGGCGTGGTCCGCGACGGCGTGCTCTACCGCGTGGACGCCCCGCAGTCCGACGCCATCGAGCCCGGCGACCGGCTGCTGTACGTCAAGAAGGTCACCCAGACCGACAAGGTGGAGCGCTAAGGTCCGCAGGCCGGCGCGGGGGTCACCCGGGGCCACCGTCACCTTCACTGGGTTTTGCCCGGGGTATCTGGAACCATGGCGGCGTGCTGTCTTCCGACCCGGCGAGAAAGACCTCCCTGCAGCGGTGGCTGCAGGTGGGCATCCCCACGGCCGCCGGTGTGCTCGTGGTGGTGCTGGCCTGGTTCGCCGGGCCCGGCCTCTTCGGCATCGCCGTGAACGACGGGGGAGTGCCGACGCAGGCGGAGGTCACCAAGCCGGCGGCCTGCTCGGCCGCGAACCCGGTGGAGTCGGTGAAGTTCACCCTCGGTGGCAAGCCGCGCGAGGGCTCGTTGAACGGCTGCGGCCACGCCCAGGGCGACCACGTGGAGGTCGGCGTCCCCTCGGACGCCCCGGCGGACGGCCCGGTCACCGTCCGCGCGTCCGACACCTCGGCCGGCTCACAGGATTCCCGCGGCCCGATCGCGCTGGTGCTGCTGGTGTTCGCCTGCTTCGCGGGCGGGATGTACGCGTACCTGGTGATCAAGGGACCCGGTCGGCTGGCGTTGCTCAGCTGATCGCCTGGCCGGCCAGCCGGTTCTGAAGCGCCCCAATGTGGCGTTGGTTGCGTTGGACGCACCCAATGTGGCGTTCGGTGCGTTGGACGCACCGAACGCCACATTGGGGCGTTTGGAGCCGGGGGCGGCGTTGCTCAGCTGACCTCGGAAGCCGGGGCCGCGAAGGTGTTGCAGTCCGTGATCCGGTTGCTGCGGGCGCCGGCCCGCCACCACTGGGCGTAGTGGGCGTTGGTGCCGTGGTCGTGGCTGTGCGAGGTGTTGTCGCCGCGGGTTTCCTGGTCGTTCCAGGCCTTGTTGTACATGTCGCGGGTGACGGTGCCGCCCTGGTCGACGTGCGCGCCGAGGAACATGCCGGAGAAGCACTGCGCCTGCAGTTCCTTGCGGCGCGACATGTCCAGGCCGTCCGCGCTGTTCTGGCCCGCCGCGTAGATCTTCTGCCACGCGGCGTCCATGATCCCGGCGACCTCCTGCACGTGGTGGCCGTACTCGTGCGCGAACAGGGCCAGGTAGACGCCGGGGTTGTTGCCGTACTGGTCGGTCTGCAGGCCCTTGAACGGCACGTACAGGTTGTTCTCGCAGTAGTACGCGGCCGTCGCGATGCCGACCTGGATGGTGCCGCACTCCGTCTCGAAGCTCGGCCCGGTCGGGAAGTGCAGCGCGGGCGAGGTGAACGGCAGGTTGTAGGCCTCGAGGAACGGGCCCCACGCGGCGTCGAGGCACTTGCTGGCCGCGGTGAAGAACGCCTCCGCGCCGTCCTGCGTGCTCACCCACGGCGGCAGGTTGCAGACGCGGTTCTGCAGCCCGGCGTTGGGGTCCTGCAGGATCGGGTGGTCGGCGAGCTTGAGGACCTTCTGCGGGCCGGTCGAGCTGGGCGCGCTGCTGGGCGCGTCCGAAGTCGACGGTGCGGACGAAGGGGACGACGAGCCGTTGTTCGGCGGCAGCTCGTACGGGCTGCTCGGCGCGGGCGACGGGGTGTTCTGGTAACCGGCGTTGGCGACGGAGGAACTGGGCGAGTTCAGCGCGACGATCGCCACCACGCCCAGCACCAGCACGGCCACCGCGCCGAGGCAGAGCCCGACGATCAGGCCGGTCGAACGCCGCTTCGGCGGCGGGAAGTTGTGCGGCTGCGACCACGGCGCCTGCGGGGGCGGACCCTGCGGCGGACCCTGGTTGTACGCCCCGGGCGGGCCCTGCGGCGATCCCTGGCCGTACGACCCCGGCGCGCCCTGCGGTGCGCCCTGGTACGGCTGGCCCGGGTACTGCTGGCCCGGCGGCTGGCCCTGATACGGCGGCTGGCCCGGCGGCCCTTGCGGCGGCTGGACGGGCCCACGGCCCGGTACCGGGGGCGGTTGAACGGTCCCGCGTGGCGGCACTGGGCCGTAGGGCGGTTGCGTCATCAGGGCAGTCCCGGTGGGTCTCGGCGCGAAGCCGGGCGGCCCCCGGCTTCCGTTCAGCATATCGGGGGAACAGGCCGCTTCCCCACCACTTGCCGAGACTGGTCACCCGTCCCGGTCGTCACCCCAGGTCTGGCCGGGTTTGGGGGGCTCTGGAAGAGTGAGCGCCAGTTAGTGACGGGTCGTGAGGACGAGGGGTTTCGATGACAGACACACCCGGCTCGCCCGGGCCCGGTGCGGACGACGAGACGCCCACCCCGAGCCAGGGCTTCCCGAGGCCCGAAGTTCCCGGCGCGACCCCCGCGTCTTCCCCGTCCCAGCCCGACGCCGGATCCACGCCGGTCACGCCCCAGCAGGGCATGGCGGGCGACGGCTCCGGCCCGGCCCCGCAGGTGACCCCCGGCGGCGTGGCCTCGCCGCCCGCGTCCGGCGCGAGCACCGAGGCCGGCGACGACACCAAGACCCCGGCTTCGGGTGTGCCGCAGCAGACTCCGCCGTCCGGCAGCGCCGGTCAGGCCCCGTCGGGCGGGAACGCCGCGCAGAGCCCGCCGTCGTTCGCCGCGCAGAACAGCGCACCCGGACAGCCGGGCCAGCCCGGTCAGCAGTGGCAGTCGCCCGGCCAGCCCCCGATGCCCCAGTACCCCGGTGGCGCCTACGGCCGTCCCGGCGCCGGCTGGAGCCCGCAGGGACTCGGCAAACCCGGCGTGATCGCGTTGCGCCCGCTCAACATCGGCGACATCCTCGACGGCGCCATCACCGCGATCCGCCGCTACCCGTTGCTGGTGCTGGGCGTTTCGGCGGTCGTCGCGGTGATCGTGGCGGCGCTGAACCTGGCGATTTCGCTGACGCTGCTGCCGGATGTCACGCGCGTGGCCACCCTCGGCCCCGGCGCGACCCAGCAGGAGCAGCTCGACGCGGTCTACAACCTGCTCGGCAGCACCTTGCTCACGCTGATCCCGACGTTGATCATCACAATTCTCGGCCAGACGTTCCTCACCGGCTTCCTCACCGTGGTGATGGGCAAGGCCGTGCTCGGCCGTCCCGTCGACTTCCGCACGGCGATGCGCGAGGCCGGCCCGCGGCTGCTGCCGCTGCTGGGCCTGACCCTGCTGTACACGCTGGCCACCATGGTCGCGGCGATCTTCTGCCTGCTGCCCGCGGTGATCCCGTACGTCTTCTGGGCGCTCGCCGGTCCGGCGCTGGTGCTGGAGCGCGGCACGATCCGCCAGGCCTTCGGGCGCTCGCGCCGGCTGGTGTCCGGCACGTTCTGGCGGGTGCTCGGCATCCTGCTGCTGGCGTCGCTGATCGGCTGGCTGATCACCACGATCATCGGGCTGCCGTTCGACCTCGGCTCGGGCGCGTTCTCCGGGCTGTTCGACCCGCAGGCCGGGGTGCCGCAGCAGAGCACCGGCTCGCTGGTGCTGCAGTCGGTGGGCTCGGTGATCGCGTCGACGATCGTCACGCCGTTCACGGCGCTGGTCACGGTGGTGCTCTACATCGACCAGCGGATGCGGCGCGAGGGCATGGACATCGAGCTGGCGCGCGCCGCGGGGATCAACCCGCCGGCGCCGCCGCAGCAGGCGTGGTGACGTTCCTGCTCACCGACGTCCCGGTCGACATCGACCGGGACCCCGCCCGCGCGCAAGCGGCACAGGAACTGACCGGCCCCGGCTACCGGGCGGCCCAGCCGAGCCTGCTGGAACGGCTCGGCCATTGGCTTGGCGAGCTCTTCAACAAGCTGCTCGACGCGCTGTCCGGCGTGCCCGGCGGCCCGCTGGGCGTGCTGCTGGTCCTCGCGCTGCTGATCGTGCTGGTCGTGGTGGTCCGGCTGCGCGTCGGCAAGGTCGGCCGCGCCGGGCAGGCGGCCAAGCAGGTTTTCGCGGGGCGACGCCGTTCCGCCGACGAGTACCGCCGTGCCGCCGACGAGGCCGCGGCGCGAGGACAGTTCGCCGACGCCGTCCGTGAGCGTTTCCGTGCCCTCGTCCGAGGTCTGGAGGAACGCGCGCTGCTCGACAGCCGCTCCGGCCGGACCGCCGACGAGGCCGCCGCCGAAGCCGGCACGCTGCTGCCGAACCTGGCCGCCGACCTCACCGCGGGCGCCCGGCTGTTCGACGACGTGCACTACGGCGGCCGCCCCGGCACCGAGGACGGCTACCGCGCACTGACCGACCTCGAAAACCGCGTCCGCCGTGAGCGGCCGGCACTGGTGGGCGCGTGAGCGACACCGGCACCTCTGTCTCGCCCGATCTGCGCCGGATTTGGCGCGGCGTAAGGATTCCGCTGGCGTTGCTGCTGCTGATCGTGCTCACCGGCCTGGCGCTGGTGCTCAGCCGCGGCGACCAGACGAGCGGGCAGCTGGAGCCCGGTTCCTACGAACCGGGCGGCAGCCGCGCGCTCGCTCAGCTGCTCGGCCGCCAGGGCGTGAACGTCCATCCGGCGCACACCATCGACGAGGCGTTGCAGCAGGCCGACGGCGGCACGCTGCTGATCACCGCACCGGATTTGGTGCCTGGTAACGGACTTGTCGAGCTGCGCCGCCGCGTCGCGCACCTCGTGCTGATCGCGCCGGGGCCGGAGGCGCTGCGGCAGGTGCTGCCGTCGGTCACCGTGGCCGGCACCGGAGATGTGCGGACGCTGGCGCCGGACTGCACGGTCGGCTCGGCCGTCGCGGCGGGCCCGGCGGCGCTCGGCGGCGTGCGTTACCGCACCACGGACCCGTCCGCGCGGTCCTGTTACCGCGACGGCGCCGACCCGACGTTCGTGCAGTTCGCCGACCGCACGGGCACCGTCACGGTGCTCGGCACGTCCGCACCGCTGACCAACGACCGGCTCGCCGACGAGGGCGACGCGGCGCTCACCATGCGGCTGCTGGGTGACCACGGCCGGCTCGTCTGGTACCTGCCCTCACCCACGGATCCCGCGCTGGGAGGGGACAAGAAGCCGTTCTTCGACCTCATCCCCGCGGGCTGGCGTTACGGCGCGCTGACCGCCGGGATCGCCGTGGTGCTGCTGGCTTTGTGGCGGGCGAGGCGGCTCGGGCCGGTGGTGCGCGAGCCGCTGCCGATCGTCGTGCGCGCGGCCGAGACGGCCGAGGGCCGCGCGCGGCTGTACCGGCGGGGCGGCGCGACCGGGCACGCCGCGGAGACGTTGCGGGAGGCCGCCCGCGTCCGGCTGCGGTCGAGGCTCGGCCTGCCGCGTGACGCCGATCCGGCGTCGCTCGTGGAGACGGTCAGCACGCGCGCCGGACGGGCGCCGGCCGAGATCGGCTCGGTGCTGCACGGCCCGCCGCCGGCCAACGAGGCCGAGCTGGTGCGGCTGGCGGACGAACTGGACAGGGTGGAACGAGAGGTGGAGCGGTCTTGAGTACCGAACAGACGCAGGCGCCGGTTGACGCGCGGGCGGCCCTGATCGCCCTGCGCGCCGAGGTCGGCAAGGCCGTGGTGGGCAACGACGCGGCCGTCACCGGGCTCATCCTGGCGCTGCTCTGCCGTGGGCACGTGCTGCTCGAAGGTGTGCCCGGCGTCGCGAAAACGTTGCTGGTGCGGGCTTTGGCGGCGTCGCTGGACCTGAAGACCACCCGCGTGCAGTTCACGCCGGACCTGATGCCGGGCGACGTCACGGGCTCCATCGTGTACGACGCGCACAGCGGCGAGTTCTCCTTCCGCGAGGGCCCGGTGTTCACGAACCTGCTGCTGGCCGACGAGATCAACCGGACCCCGCCGAAGACGCAGTCCTCGCTGCTGGAGGCGATGGAGGAGCGGCAGGTCTCGATCGACGGCCGCTCGCACCCGCTGCCGGACCCGTTTGTGGTGGTGGCGACGCAGAACCCGGTGGAGTACGAGGGCACCTACCCGCTGCCCGAGGCGCAGCTGGACCGGTTCCTGCTCAAGCTGACCATGCCCGCGCCGTCGCGTGAGGACGAGATCGGCATCCTGTGGCGGCACGCGCAGGGTTTCGACCCGCGTGACCTCGCGGCCGCGGGCATCCGCCCGGTGGCCGGCGCGGCGCACCTGACCGCGGCGCGCCAGGCGGTCGCGCGGGTGACGATCGGGCCCGAGGTGATCGGCTACGTCGTGGACCTGTGCCGCGCGACGCGTGAGCTGCCTTCGGTGCAGCTGGGCGTTTCCCCGCGTGGCGCAACGGCTTTGCTCGCCGTGACCCGCGCGTGGGCCTGGCTCGCCGGGCGCGACTACGCGACGCCGGACGACGTCAAGGCGCTCGCCCGCCCCGCGCTCCGGCACCGGCTGGGCGTGCGGCCGGAGGCCGAGCTGGAAGGCGTGACCGCGGACGGCGTCCTCGACCGGGTGCTGGCCTCCGTGCCGGTGCCGCGCTGAGCCGATGGCGCTGACCGGGCGGCTCGGGCTGCTGGCCCTGCTGGGCGCGCTGGTGGTCGGGCTGCTGGCCCCGTCCGGTGCTGGCGTGGCGGCCGTGCTCCTGGTGCTGCTGGTGCTGGTGGTGGTGGACCTGGCGCTCGCGGGCAGCGTGCGCGCGCTGCGATTTTCGCGTGCTGGAACGACTTCCGTGCGTCTCGGCGAGCCCGCCGAGGTGACGCTGACCGTCACCAATCCCGGGCGACGCGCGGTGCGCGGGCTGCTGCGTGACGCGTGGCCGCCGAGCGCCGCGGCCGACGACCGGCACCGGATCGCCGTCCCGCCGGGGGAGCGGCGCGCGTTCACCACGCGCCTGCTGCCGACGCGACGCGGTGACCGGCCGGCGTTCCGCGTGACCGTGCGCGCGGTGGGGCCGCTGGGTTTGGCCGCACGGCAGGGTTCGCACGAGGTGCCGTGGTCGGTGCGGGTGCTGCCGCCGTTCCACAGTCGTAAGCACTTGCCGTCGCGGCTCGCGCGGCTGCAGCAGCTCGACGGGCGCAACGCGGTGATGATCCGCGGCCAGGGCACGGAGTTCGACTCGCTGCGCGAGTACGTGATCGGCGACGACGTGCGCTCGATCGACTGGCGCGCCTCGGCCCGCGCGGCCGACGTGATGGTGCGGACCTGGCGCCCGGAACGCGACCGGCACCTGGTGCTGGTCCTCGACACGGGCCGCGTCTCGGCCGGGCGCGTCGGCGATGCCCCGCGTCTCGACGCGGCGATGGACGCGGCGCTGCTGCTGGCGGCGCTGGCCTCCCGCGCGGGTGACCGGGTGGACCTGCTGGCTTACGACCGTCGTCTGCGGGCCGCTGTGCAGGGCTCTTCGGCGACCACGCTGCTGCCGTCGCTGGTGAACGCGATGGCGCCGCTGGAGCCGTCATTGGTCGAGACGGACGCGCGCGGCATGGTCGCGGAAATCTTGCGGCGCACTCGTCGGCGGGCGCTGGTCGTGCTGCTGACAGGCCTCGACCCGGCGCCGTTGGAGGAGGGCCTGTTCCCGGTGCTGGGCTCGCTGACTTCGCGGCACGAGGTGATCGTCGCGTCGGTGGCGGACCCGCGCGTCGCGGAGATGGCGCGTGGCCGCGGTGACGCCGAAGCGGTGTACGACGCGGCCGCGGCCGAGCGGGCGATGGCCGAGCGCGCGTCCGCCGTGGCCCGCCTCGGCCGTCGCGGGGTCGCCGTGGTGGACGCCGTGCCGGACGAACTGCCCCCGGCACTGGCCGACCGGTACTTGGCGTTGAAGGCCGCCGGGCGCTTGTGACTCGTGAGTGTTTATGACGGTTCTAACCGTCATAAACACTCACGAGCTTTTAGCCGGCCTCGGGCAGGGCGTCGCCGGTGTACTGGGAGTCCAGGTCGCCGACTTCGCCTTCGCGGGCGGCGCGGCGGCCGAGGGTGAAGACGTAGGTCAGGAAGAGCAGCTCCACCACCGCGCCGATGCCGATGCGCAGCCAGGTCGGCCAGCCCGACGGCGTCACGAAGGCCTCGATCACGCCCGAGACCAGCAGCACACAGGCCAGCCCGAGCGCGATGACCACCACGGAACGGCCCTGTTCGGCCAGCGCGGCGCTGCGCGAGCGGCGGCCGGGGTCGATCACCGTCCAGCCGAGTTTCAGGCCGGTGCCCGCGGCGATGAACACGGCCGTCAGCTCCAGCAGGCCGTGCGGCAGGAGCAGGCCGAGCAGCACGTCGCCGCGGCCGGCCGAGGACATCAGGCCGATGGCGATGCCCGCGTTCAGCGAGTTCAGCCACAACGCGCTGATCACCGGCAGGCCAAGCGCCACGCCGAGGAACAGGCAGGTCGCGGCCACCCAGGCGTTGTTCGTCCACACCTTCGCCGCGAACGACGCCGCGGGCCCGGTCGAGTAGTACGTCTCGTACTGGCCGCCGGGCGCGGTCATCGCCTTCAGCTCGTCCGGGGAGATCAGCGACGCGCGCACCTGCGGGTCGCCCGCGATCCACACCCCGAGCACGGCCATCACCGCCACCGACACCAGCGCGGCGGGGATCCACCAGCGCCGGCTCAGGTACACCGCGGCCGGGAACCGGCGGGTGAAGAACAGCGCCACCTCGCGCCACGCCGGGCTGTGCGAGCCCGTGACGGCCGAGCGCGCCCGCGCCACCAGCGCGGACAGGCGCGCGAGCAGGGCCGGGTCCGGCGCCGTCGAGCGGATGATCGACAGGTGCGTCGCCGTGCGCTGGTACAGCGTCACCAGCTCGTCGGCCTCGGCGCCGCTGAGCCGGCGGCGCCGCACGAGCTGGCCGAGCCGCGACCACTCCGCGCTGTGCGCCGCGACGAAAACGTCGACGTCCACCCGTCACCCCCTCTGCTGGAACCCCCAGCCTAGAGGCCGGGCTCACCCGCCGAGGATGAACTCCGCGGCGCGTTCGCCGATCAGCACCGCGGGCGCGTGCGTGTTGCCCCGGGTGACGGCGGGCATCACCGAATTGTCCGCCACCATCAGGTTCTCCACGCCGTGCACGGCCAGCCGCGGGGTGACCACCGCCAGCGGATCGGTGCCCATCCGGCAGGTGCCGCAGGGATGCCACTGCGTCTGCACGTTCTGCCGGATCCACTCGTCGAGCGCTTCGTCCGAGGCGATTTCCGCCGGGAAGACGCGGGCCCCGCTGACCTTCCGCGCGGCGGGTGCCGCCATCAGCTCGGCGACCCGTCGTACCCCTTCGCGAAGCCGGGGCAGGTCGCCCGGATCGGTCAGGTAACCGGGGTCGACGATCGGCGCCGCCGCCGGATCGGCCGACGCGAGCCGGAGCGTTCCCCGGCTCCGCGGGGTCAGCAGGGCGACGGTCACGGTCACCGCCGGCTCGTCGAGCGGCTGCAGGTCCCCGTCCAGCCCGATCAGGTAGAACAGCCCCTGGACCTCCGGGGCACCGTCCCCGTCCGCCGGCGGGAAGAACGCCGCCACCGTGGGGAAGGCGCTCAACGGCCCGCGGCCGAGCAGCCGGTACGCCTCCTGCGACTGCTCGTCCTGGGCGTCGAGCAGCGTGCGCCCGGAGTGCACCTGCCAGACCGCCGGGACCATCGGGTGATCGTGCAGGTTCTGCCCGACGCCTGGGCTGTCGGCGACGACGTCGATCCCGTGCGCGCGCAGGTGCTCCGCCGGGCCCACCCCGGAGAGCATCAGCAGCTTCGGCGTCTTCAGCGCACCCGCCGCGAGCACCACCTTCTCCCTGGCCCGGATCACCGTGCCGTCCGCCAGCCGGACCCCGGTGGCCCGGCCGTCCTCGATCAGGATCCGTTCCACCGGGGAGTCGCCGCGGACGCTCAGGCCGGGCCGGTGCGCCACCGGCGTGAGGTACCCGTCGACGACGCTGTGCCGGGCGCCGTTGCGGATGTTCGTCGGGCTCAGCCCGACCCCGACCCGGTCCTTGCCGTTGAGGTCGTGGGAAACCGGCAGGCCGACCTGCTCCCCGGCGGCGACGAACCGCAGCAGGCCGGGTTCGATGTCCCGCGCGAAGTCGATCGCCATCGGGCCGCCCGCACCGTGGAACTCGCCCGCGCCCGCCGCGTTGTGCTCGATCCGCTGGAAGACCGGGCGCACGTCCGCCCAGCCCCAGCCCTCGGCGCCGGCGGCGAGCCAGCCGTCGTAGTCCGCGGGGTCGCCCTGGAACCAGGCCAGCATGTTGACCGAGCTGCCACCGCCGAGCGCCTTCCCGGTCAGCACGGCGATCTTCCGGCCGCCCAATTCCGGCTGCGGCACCGTGACGTCCGTGTGCAGGATCTCGTCATTGAGCGCGGCGAAGGCACCGCCGGGCATCGGGGACCGCCGGGCGTCCGCCACCGACCCCGCTTCCAGCAGCACGATCTCCCGGTCCGACCCGGCGGCGAGCCGGCCGGCCACGACGCAACCGGCCGCGCCACCGCCGACGATCACCACGTCCGCGACTTCGGACGGCCCGGTCGTGGTTCTCGGCTCCACTGAGTGCTCCTCTGGTTCGGCGGATCTCCAGTGCCGATTCTGCTGATCCGGCCGAGCCCGGCAGAAGCGCCGACCGGGTGCGGCTCGCCCCGATTCCCGGCCGGAAACCTCTGTGCCGGCTGGGTCTGCGGACAATCGCGCCGTAACCACCCGCAGTTCACTAGGCTGGCCCGGTGCAGGAAGAGTCCGATCTCGTCACCGGCGAAGCCGTGGTGCTGGACCTGCGGGTGGCCAAGCTCGCCAGCCGCGGGGTCGCGATGCTGCTCGACGTCCTCGTGCAGGCCGCGCTGCTGCTGATCGCCGTGTTCGTGCTGGTGTTCGCCATGCCCAGCGCCGACTCGTCGCTGGCACTGACGCTCCTGCTCGTGCTGTTCGTGCTGGTCGTGATCGGCTACCCGGTGTTGTTCGAGACGCTCAGCCGCGGCCGCTCGCTCGGCAAGCTGGCGCTGGGCCTGCGCGTGGTCCGCCTCGACGGCGGCCCGATCCGCTTCCGCCACGCGCTGACCCGCGCGCTGGCCGGGTTCTTCGTGGACTTCTGGGCGCTGGGCTTCCTGGGCGCCGTGGCGGTGATCGTCTCGCTGACCTCGTCGGACGGCCGCCGCGTCGGCGACTTCCTGGCCGGCACGCTGGTGATCCGTGAGCGGGTGCCGGAGAGCGCGCAGGCGTACGTCGTGATGCCGCCGGGTCTGGAGGGGTGGGCCGCGCAGCTGGACCTCAGCCGCCTGCCGGACGACCTGGCGCTGGCGTCCCGGCAGTTCCTCGGCCGTTACCACGAGCTGCGCCCGGAAGCGGCCGCGTCGCTCGGCCAGGGCCTGGCGCATCAGGTGGCGAACGCCGTCGGGGCAGCCATCCCGTACGGCCTGCCGCCGTGGACTTTCCTGCAGGCCGTGCTGGCGGAACGCCGCAATCGTGACCAGGCGCGGCTCGCGCAGGCGTACGTGCGGCCTGCGCCGCCGGTCCAGTACCCGCCGCAGCCGGGGTATTCGCAGCACCCCGGACTGGCGTCGGGTTACGTGCCGGACCCGCCGCGCGCCGAGCCGGAGAACCCGTTCACCCCACCGAGCTGACCGTGGGCCTTACGCTGTCGCCGTGCTGACCGAACTGGCCGTGGCGCTGGTGCTCGCGCCGTCCGGCGGGGTGACCGACGACGTCGCCGTGACGGCCGCGCGGGACGGCTCGCTCACCGTGACCGAGCGGGTCACCACCAGCGGGCACGCCGTCCACCGGATCCCGCTGCGGGTGCCCGCCACCGAGAACCAGGACCGCCGCTACGCGATCGACCACGTCCGCATCACCGGCGGCCACGTCGAAACCGGCGCCGACGGCGTGGTGGCGACCTTCGACGGCGGCACCGCCACCCTGACGTACACAGTGGACGGTGCGGTCGACGACGGCGGCCAGCTGCGCTGGCAGGTCACCGGCGGCTGGGACACCGACGTGGCCCGCGTGACCGCCGCTTTCACCCCGCCCGTGCCCGGAATGTCCACTGCGGACTGTTTCGCCGGCTCGCCCGGATCGGCGCGGCAGTGCACGTTCTCCGAGATCGGCGACCACGGCGTGGTGCGTGTCGAGCAGGACGGCCTCGCCCGGGGCGACCGCATCGACCTCGCCGTGCGGCTGCCGGCCGGGGCGCTGCCCGCCAACGCCCGGTTCGTCCCGGTCTCGACGGTCGCGGCGGCCTTCGTGTTCGGCCCGGTCGCCGCTGTGGGACTCAGTGTCCTGGCGGTGTTGCTGCTTCTCGGTGCACTCGCCGTCTGGTGGCTGCGCCGCCGCGACCGCATACCGACCAAGCCGATATCGCCAACCACAACGACCGTCGTCCCGCCCGCGTACGCCGCGATCGTGAACGGCGACCGCCTCGACCTCGCCGGCACAGCACTCGACCTGGCCGCCCGCGGTCACCTGCGCTTCACCGAGACGGACGGCGCCAACTGGCAAGTCACCCGCGGCGAAGGCGACGAGCTGCGGGACTTCGAACGCACCGTGCTCGCGGCATTCGACGTCCCCCGGTTGTCGGAAGTCCGCGCCCTCGATCCCAAGGCCCTGCGTGACCGCCTTCGCGCCGACGCCGTCCGCGAAGGCTGGCTGTCCCGCTTACCCGCCCGCGCGCGGCGACTCGGCCTCGGCCTACTCGCGCTGGGCGTGGTCGCGACGGCCGTCCTCACCTTCACCGTCGGGTACGCGCTGCTGGGCGTCGCGGTGGTCGTCGCCGGTCTCGCGCTGGTCGCGGCCGCGCCGAGCCTGCCCCGCCGGACCGCGCGCGGGCGGGCACTCGCTGCCCCGCCCCGACCCGACGACGAAGCCCTGGAGGCCGCGCTCGACGGGGTCCTAGCCCTGTCCGAACGTCGCCGCGCACTGGAGCCGGACGGGGTTTTCGCATGAGGCGCACCATCTTCCTCGCCGTTCCGGCGCTGCTACTGGTCCTGACCCCGGCCGCGTCCGCACAGGATCTGCCCGCGTTGCCGCAGAGCGCGGAGGTCACGCTGAAGGTGCAGCGCGACGGCAGCCTGTCCGTCACCGAAGCCGTCTCCGTGCCCGAGGGCACGTCGATGACCCGGCGAATCCCGCTGCGCGCACCGGCCGACGACGACCAGGACCGCCTGCTCACCGTCCGCGACCTGAGCATCGAGGGCGCGGGCAGCTCCGAGACCTCGGCCGACGCCGTGACGCTGGACCTCCGTGGCGGCACGTCGATCGTCCAGTACACGGTGGACGGTGCGGTCGGCGCGGGCCGCGGCGTCGAGCGGGTGACGTGGGACCTCGCGGGCGGCTGGGACACGCGGCTGGAGCTGGTGCGGGCGACGTTCGCCGCGCCGAATGTGCCGGACGCGCTGACCTGCGTCGCCGGCCCACCCGAGACGGTCACCCCGTGCGGGGCCGCGCAGATCGACCACTCCGGCCTCACGCGGGTGTCGGTCTCGAACCTCGCCGCGGGCCAGCGCGTGGAGCTGACGGCCGAGCTGCCGGGCGGCACCGTGCCCGTCACCGAGCGGCTGGTGCCGTCGAAGACCGTGGCGGGCGCGATCTCGGCGTCGGCCCCGGTGCGGTGGGCGTGGGGCGCGTTCGTGGTGCTGCTGCTGGCGGCGCTGGCGATGGTGGCGTTCCTGCGCCGACGGGACGCCGCGCCCGCCGCTCCGATGCCGGTGGACCTGCTGGCGGGCGGCCGTTTCTCCTCGCCGGACGGCGTGCTGCCCGGCCACGTCGGCCCGCTGCTCACCGGCCGCGCCGACGCCGTCGACCTCGCCGCGACCGTGCTGGACCTGTGCGTGCGGAACTACATCTGGGTCAGCGAGGACGGCCCGCGCGACTGGACGCTCGTGCGCCGGAACCCGCCGGACGAGCAGCTGGGCCGGTTCGAGCGCGCGGTGTACGAAGCCGTGCTGCCGGGGGAGTCGGTGACGGTGTCGTCACTGCGCTCAACAGCGCTGCCATCGTTCCGGGCCGGGCTGCTGGCCGACGTCGTCCGCCGCCGCTGGCTCTCCCGCCGCGCCCCGCGGCTGTCCCGGGCCGGCGCGCGACTCTGTCTGTACGGCGTGTTCCTGACGGTGCTGCTCACCTTCACCGTCGGCTACGCCCAGCTCGGCCTCGTGGTGATCGCCTGCGGCGCGGCGCTCGCGCTCGGCGCCCGCCTGCTCCCCGCGCGGACGACGTCGGGTCTGCTTTTGCGCCGTCGCCTGCTCGGCCTGCGCGCCCGGCTGGCCGCGCCGGAGCCCGCCCGCCTCACCGCCGCGGACCGAGAGCTGCTCTTCTCCCGGGCCCTCCCGTACGCACTCGCCCTCGGCGAAGCCGATCAATGGGCGGCGGCCTTCGCCGCGCCCGGCCGTTCGCCACAGGCGTACTGGTATGGAACGGCCGCCGAAGGCCCCGCCGCGGTGGCCGCGACCAGCGGTTTCGCGGCCGCGCTGGTCGCCGCGTTCGCGACAGCGCACCACGGGGTGAGAGGCATCCGACCGGACGCACCGAGGGACCCGGCTCCTGCGTAGGGTGGGGGTATGGCCGATCCCGAACTCGTCCGTTTCACCACCGACAACGGTCTGCGCGTGGTGCTCGCCCCGGACCCGACCGCGCCGGTTGTCGGGGTCAGCGTGCACTACGACGTGGGCTTCCGTTCCGAGCCGGAGGGGCTGACGGGGTTCGCGCACCTCTTCGAGCACCTGATGTTCCAGGGCAGCGAGAGCCTGGAGAAGCTCGCCCACTTCCGGCACGTGCAGTCCAGCGGCGGGACCTTCAACGGGTCCACCCACCCGGACTACACGGACTACTTCGAGGTGCTGCCGTCGGCGGCGCTCGAGCGCGCGCTGTTCCTCGAAGCCGACCGCATGCGCGCGCCGAAGCTGACCGCGGAGAACCTGGCGAACCAGATCGAGGTCGTCAAGGAGGAGATCCGCCTCAACGTGCGGAACCGGCCGTACGGCGGCTTCCCGTGGATCCTGCTCCCGCCGGTGCTGTACAACACCTTCGCGAACGCCCACGACGGTTACGGCGCGTTCGAGGACCTCGAGGGCGCCACCCTAGAGGACTGCGCGGCGTTCTTCGACACCTTCTACTCACCGGCGAACGCGGTGCTCACCGTCGCGGGCGACTTCGAGGTGGAGAACGCGAAAGCACTGATCGAGAAGCACTTCGGCGATGTCCCGTACCGGCCCGCGCCGCCGCGCCGCTCGTTCGCCGAGCCCGCGCCCACCAGCGAGCTGTACGGGGAGCACCAGGACGCGCACGCGCCGCTGCCCGCGCTCGCCGTGGGCTACCGCATGCCGGACCCGATCAACGAGCTCGACGGTTACCTCGCCTACCTGGTGCTCGCCAGCGTGCTCACCGACGGCGACGGCTCCCGCCTGCAGCAGCGGCTGGTGCACCGCGAGCCGCTGGTGGTCGACATCGGCGCGGGCGCCGGGCTGTTCGGCCCGTTCGAGGCGCGCGACCCGGACACGTTCACCATCACCGCGATCCACCCGCCGGACGTGTCGCGCGAGCGCGTGCTCGCCGCGCTCGACGAGGAGCTGGAGAAGCTCGCGTCGACGCCGCCGGACGAGCAGGAACTCAAGAAGGTCACCGCGCGCTGGGCCGCGAGCCTGCACTCGGAGCACGACAGGCTGGTGTCGCGCACGCTCGCTTTCGGCGCGTTCGAGCTGCTGTACGGCGACGCGACGCTGGTGCACCGGCTGGCCGACCGCATGTCGGCGATCACCGGCGAGGCGGTGTCGGCCGCGGCGAAGGCGCTGCGGCCCGACTCGCGCGCCGTGCTGGTCATCAAGCCGGCCAACTCTGAAGGGACCGATCAGCAGTGACTTCGGCTACGCACCTGATCGTGAACCTGGCCGACTCTGAAAGGAACGATCAGCAGTGACTTCGGCTACGCATCGCAGTGCGGCGGAGATCGGCCGCACGGCCACGGGGCCGCGCCCGCTGCCCCCGCTGGGCTCGCAGTCCCCGGCGGCCGACCTGTCCCATGTGGACACCACGCTGAGCAACGGCCTGCGGGTGGTGGCCGTGCGCAAGGCCACCGTGCCGCTGGTCGAGGTCCGCGTCTGGATCCCGTTCGCGGGCGAGGACAAGCTGCACCCGGCCACCGCGGAGGTGCTGGCGGAGACCCTGCTCACCGGCACCGCGCGCCGCGACCGCGTCGAGATCGACGCCGAGCTGGCGCTGATCGGCGGCGACCTGGGCACCGGCGTCGACCCGGAACGCTTGTACGTCACCGGTTCCGCGCTGTCGAGCGGCCTGCCGACGCTGCTCGACGTACTCGGCGACGTGTTCACCGGCGCGACGTACACCGACGCCGAGGTGGGCCGCGAGCGTGAGCGGCTGATCGAGCGCATCGCGGTTTCGCGCACGCAGCCGCGCACGATCGCGCGTGAGGCGTTGCAGAAGCAGCGTTACGGCGACCACCCCGCCACGCGCGAGGTGCCGCAGGCGTCCGATGTGGAGGTGGTGACGCCGGAGCAGGTGCGGGCGCTGCACGCGGCTTCGGTGCTGCCGCGCGGTTCCGTGCTGGTGATCGTCGGCGACATCGACCCGCAGACCGTGCCGGCCGACCTCGAGCGCGCGCTCGGCGGCTGGGCGTCGGACCGCTCCGCGCTGCGGCTGCCCGCGCTGCCCGAGCTGACCGGCGGCAACGTGCTGCTGGTGCCGCGTTCCGGCGCGGTCCAGTCGCAGATCCGGCTGTCCGCGCAGACGGTGCCGCGCACCGACCCGCGTTACCCGTCGCTGCAGCTGGCGAACCTGGCTTACGGCGGCTACTTCTCCTCGCGCCTGGTGGAGAACATCCGTGAGGACAAGGGTTACACCTACGGCGCGCACTCGGGTTTCGAGTTCACCGACCAGAACGCGACGGTGAACGTCGATGCCGACACGGCCAACGAGGTGACGGCCGCGGCGCTGCTGGAGACGCGGTACGAGCTGGGCCGCCTCGGCTTGGTGCCGCCGACGGCCGACGAGGTCGAGTCGGTGCGCCAGTACGCGATCGGCTCGCTGCTCACCTCGACCTCTTCGCAGACCGGCCTGGCCGGGCAGGTGATGGCGCTCGCGTCCACCGGCCTCGGTGTCGAGTGGCTGCAGGAGCACCCGGCGCGGATCGCGGCGGTGACGGGGGAGCAGGTCGCGCAGGCGGCGCTGGACTTCTTCGCGCCCAAGCGGTTCACCGGCGTGGTCGTGGGCGACGCGGACCTGCTGGGGCCGAAGCTCACCGCGCTGGGCGACGTCACGGTGGGCGAAGAAGCAGTGGGCGAAGAGACAGCGGGCGAGCAGGCCTGATGACCGTCCCGTACACCCTCGATTCGCTTCCGACGCTGTCCCGGTCCACTGTGGACCGTCAGGAGACGTTGCGCACCAACCCGGAGCGGCTCGTCTCGAAGTGGCCGCAGGCGCGGGTCGTGCTGCTCGACGACGCCGGGCGCACCCCGGTCGTCGAGGGCACCACCTCGCTGGCCACGCGCAAGGCCGCCAACTACGGCAATGAGCCGCCCGCCGACGCGGTGTTCCTCGGCGAGTGGGAGGACACCGACTACTGGTCGCTGCCCGGCCGCGCCGAGGGCGACGCGGACACCGTGCGGATGGCCGGCAGCTGGGGCTTCGTCGAAGAGGTCCCGCGCGTCGACGGCGAGATCTGGGTCGAGCTGCGCGGCCACGGCGACCTGCTGGACGACACGTCGGCCGGCCTGTTCACCACCGCGCAGGCGCTGCGGAACTGGCGTCGCCAGGCGAAGTACTGCACGCGCGACGGCTCGCCGACCGAGCTGACCCAGTTCGGCTGGGCCAGCCGGTGCGAGGCGAACGGACACGAGGAGTACCCGCGGACGGACCCCGCGGTGATCTGCCTGGTGCACGACTACGAAGGCGTCAACGGCTCGCGCGTGCTGCTCGCGCGCCAGCCGGTGTGGCCCGCGGGCCGTTACTCGGTGCTGGCGGGCTTCGTCGAGGCTGGCGAGTCGCTGGAAGGCTGTGTCGAGCGGGAGATCCGCGAGGAGGTCGGCGCCGAGGTGTCCGACGTGCGGTACCTGGGCAGCCAGCCCTGGCCGTTCCCGCGCTCGATCATGCTGGGCTTCACCGCCCGCGCCGACCCGTCGTTGCCGCTGGTCCCGGCGGACGGCGAGATCGAAGAGGCCCTGTGGGTCACCCGCGAGGAGGTCCGCGCGGCCTTCCGCAACAGCCAGATCCGCAACGAGGGCGCCGTCCCGACCCCCATCGCGGGAGGCACGGCGGAGATGATCCTCCCGGGCAACTCCTCGATCGCCCGCGTGATGCTCAAAGCCTGGGCTGACGCCGACGAGTGACTCGTGAGTGTTTATGCCGGTTAGAACCGGCATAAACACTCACGAGAAGTAGTGGCCCTGCTCGATGTCCTCGATGAGGCTCGGGTGGGTGGGCTTCCAGCCCAGGAGTTCCCGGGTGATGGCGCTGGAAGCGGGCATGTCGGTGCCGAGCAGGCGCACGAACATCCCCTCGTACTCCGCGGCGGGCAGGGGCTTGGCCGGCAGGTTCAAGTGCCGCCCGAGGGCTTCGGCGATGTCGCGGACGGGCACGCCTTCGTCGCCGACAGCGTGGAGCACCGCGCCGGCGGGCGCCTGCTCGATGGCCAGCCGGTAGAGACTCGCGGCGTCCTTCACATGGACGGCGGGCCAGCGGCTGGTCCCGTCGCCGAGGTAGCCGGAGACGCCCTTGTCCCGGGCCAAGGAGATGAGCCGGGGGACGAATCCGTGCCGGTCCCCATCGCCGTGCACTGAGCGGGGCAGCATGACCAGGCAGGAGCGAACGCCCTGGTCGGCGGCGGCCAGCGCGGCCCGCATGGTGGTGATGCGGGCCGCGATCGGTCCTTCGGCGATGAGCTCGTCGCGCTCGGTCGCGGGTCGTCCGGGTCTGACGAGGGTTCCGCCGGAGACCACCAGGGGCTTGCCGGAGCCGGCGAGGCTGGTGGCGAACGTGGTGACGGCCGAGGCGTCGGTCCGCGTCGCGGCCTCGGTGGTGCTGGGCACGACAAAGGCCAGATGGATGACGCCGTCGCTGTCGAGGGCGCCGGCGCGCAGTACGTCGAGGTCGTTCAGGTCGCCGCGCATCACCTCGGCGCCCAGATCGGCGACGGTTTTGGCGGCGGCGTCCGAGCGGGCCAGCCCGAGGACCTGATGGCCGGCGCCGAGGAGTTCGGGGACCACGGCCGAGCCGATCCAGCCTGAGGCACCGGTGACGAAGACGCGCATGGGAGTTCTCCTGGGGTAAGTGATGCGATCGGGTCGCATCAAAGCTAGCACAAGTGACGCGACTCAGTCGCCTCGCTTAGACTGTGCTGGTGAGTAGATGGGCGCCGGACGCGCGTGAGCGCCTCGAGGCCGCGGCGCTGGACCTGTTCGTGAAGAACGGGTACGAGGAGACGACCGTCGCCCAGATCGCGGACCGGGCCGGGTTGAACCGCGCCACGTTCTTCCGGCACTTCGCCGACAAGCGGGAAGTCCTGTTCGGCGGTGAAGACGTGCTGGCCGGGCTGCTCGGCGACGCTGTCCGGGCAGCCCCGCCGGGGTCGACGCTCACAGCGTGCCTACGGGCCGCGCTCGCGGCCGCCGAGGTCGCGATGACTCCGCAGCGGCGGGCCAAAGCCCGCCAGCGCGTGCAGGTGGTCGCGGCGAACGCCGAAGCGCAGGAGCGGGGACTGCTCAAGTACGCCCGGATCGCCGGGTCGATCAGCGACGCCCTGCGTGCCCGTGGCGCGGACGAGCTGACCGCCCGGCTGGGGGCGGAAGTGGGGATGCTCGCCTTCCGGATCGCCATCGAGCGCTGGATGGCGTCGGAGGACAACGAGTTCGCGCGCCATGCCGCGGCGGCCTTGAACGAGCTGCAGGCGTGCGCGGTCAAGCTCGATTCCCTTGTCGCGGGCCAATAAGAGTCAGCTCGTGAACGGGGAAGATCGGGGCCGCTCGCTGTCCTGAACCGCTCACGGCCGGCAGCGGATCAGTCACTATGAGCACCGGTTTACCCGCCGGACCCGAAGCGTTACCCGCCCGTTCCCGGCGCCCATTGACGAGCTGTGGCCGCGCTCACTACAGTCCCCGGAAACCGTCTGTAAAGTATCCTAATTAAGGAGAACCCCCGTGCGAGCCGGCAGTCCGCGGATGCTGCGCGAGATCAATGATCGCGCGGCGATCGAGGTGCTCCTGCGCAGCGGGCCGTTGACGCGGTCCGAGCTGGAGGTCGCGATCGGGCTGTCGAAGCCCGCCACGGCGCAGCTGCTCACCCGGCTTGAGCAGGACAAAGTCGTCGGCAAGGCCGGTGAACGCGGGGGTGGCCGTGGGCCGCGCGCGCAGCTCTGGGCGGTCAACGGCGGGCTGGCGCACGTCGTGGCCGTGGACCTTACGCCGAATCTCGCGGACTTCGTGGTCGCCGACGTCGCGGGGACCGTGCTCGCCGAATACCGGGTACAGCTGCCCGTGCACGAGGGTGCGGACGTTGTCGGCACGTTCGGCGAAGCGCTGCGGCACGTCACCGCGCAGGCCGGGATCGACCTCGCCGCGCTGGCGAACGTCGTGATCGGCGCGCAGGGCGCGTTCGACCCGCGCACCGGGCGGCTGTCCTCCGCGCCGCACATCCCCGGCTGGCTCGGCTTCGACGTCCCGGCGCGGCTGTCCGAGGAGCTGGGCATCGCAGTCACCATCGAGAACGACGTGAACCTCGTCGCGGTGGAGGAAATGAGCGAGGGCAAGGCCCAGGACGTCGACGACTTCGTCATGGTCTGGCTGTCCGAGGGCGTCGGCGGCGCCGTGGTCATCGGACGGCGGCTGCTGCGCGGCGCGACCGGCGGCGGCGGTGAGATCGACTGGATGCGCGTCCCCGATCCGGCCATTGTGGACACCGGCGACGAGTGGCCCGAGGCCGGCGCGCGGTTCGGCAACCTCGTGGACTCACCCGCCGTGACCAGGCTCGCGAAGGCGCACGGCATCACCGCCGAGGCCGCCTGGGACGCCGTGGCCCAGGCGAAGTCCCTGCCCGGCAACGGTTTTCTCGACGATCTGGCACGACGGGTCGCGGGCGGCATCGCGAGCCTCGTCGCCGTCGCCGACCCGCAGCTGATCCTGCTCTGCGGCGAAACCAGCCGCGCCGGCGGCGAGGAGTTCGCCGCGAACGTCGCCGAGAAGCTGCACGCGCTGGTCCTGCCCCGCACGCCCGTCGGCGTCGCTTCGGTGCAGGGCAACGCGGTGCGCGCGGGCGCGCTGCAGTCCGCGCTCGCCACCGCCCGTGAGGACGTCTTCGGCGTCGTCACCCCCACGCTCCTCGGGTCGCGCAGGCCCGCGGGGGGAACGCCGTCCGCGGCGCTCCCGAGCTCAGCTGAGTCCCGGAAAGACGAGTCTCCAGAAAATGAGTCCCGACCGAGTAGTCCCCACCGATGAGGAGGAGGGTCATGCCCCTCACGACCCGCATCCGGAGAATCGCACGAAGGCGCGGTTCCCTGCTGCTCTGCGCCGCGACCGCCACCGCGCTGCTCACGTCCGCCTGTGGCGCGGCCGCGCCGACCGCTTCGGGTGACGCCGCCGCGCCGCCGGGCAAGGACGACAAGCTCACCATCACCGTCTACAGCAAGTTCACCGACCGCGAGTACGGCGTCGTCACCAACGCGCTGAACAAGCTCAAGGCCAAGTACCCCAACATCACCATCAACCACGAGGGCAACCAGGACGACGACAAGCTCACCCAGTCGATCCGCGGCGGCAACCCGCCCGACGTGGCGATCTCGTTCTACACCGACAACCTCGGCGCCTGGTGCTCCACCGGCAGCTTCCAGGACCTCAAGCCCTACCTCGACCGGGACAAGGTCGACCTGAACCAGATCCCCGAGGCGGTCCGGAACTACACGTCGTACCAGGGCAAGCGCTGCGCCATGCCGATGCTCGCCGACGTTTACGGGCTCTACTACAACAAGGACCTGTTCGCGGCCAAGGGCATCACCGCACCGCCGAAGACGACCAGCGAGCTGCTCGAAGACGCCAAGAAGCTCACCGAGTTCAACGCGGACGGCTCGATCAAGACCGCGGGTTTCATCCCCGCGATGCCGTTCTACGCCAACCAGGCGCAGTACTGGGCCCCGAACTTCGGCGCGCAGTTCATCGGCCCGGACGGCAAGTCCTCACTCGCGTCCAGCCCCGGCTGGAAGGCGATGTTCGAGTTCCAGAAGCAGCTGATCGACTTCTACGGCGGCCACGACAAGGTCGAGAAGTTCAAGGCCGGCCTCGGTGACGAGTACTCGGCCGACAACGGCTTCCAGACGGGCAAGCTGGCGATGATGTACGACGGTGAGTTCCGCACCGCGTTCATCAAGGACCAGACGCCGAAGCTGAACTACGCCACCGCGCCCGCCCCCGTCCTCGACAGCATGGCCGACCACTACGGCGGCGGCTTCGCGACCGGCACCATCATCGCCATCCCCAAGGGCGCCAAGAACCCCGGCGCGGCTTGGGAACTGATCAAGCAGGCCTCGCTCGACACCGACACACTGGTCGACATGGCCAACGGCCTGAAGAACGTGCCCAGCACCAAGGACTCGCTCTCCTCGCCGAAGCTCGACGTGCCGCCGCAGTTCAAGACGTTCCTCGACATCTACGGCAGCGGCAAGATGGTCGCGAACCCGTCCACCCCGATCGGCGACGCCTTCCTCAAGGCAGTCAACGACTTCGCCGAGAAGTGGCAGGCCGGCTCCGTGCCCGACCTCGACGCCGGCCTCAAGGCGGTCGACGCGCAGGTGAACGACGAGCTGGCGCAGAAGGGCTCGGGCGGATGACTCCGTCCGATGGCGCCTCGGCGGTAGAAATTGCCTCGCCGCGCGTACTGACGTCAAAGACGAGCACCCCGCCCGCACCCGCGAAGGTGCGGGCGGGGGCCCGGCGGGCCAAGCGCCGCCGGACGGTGTTCTACTTCATGGCCCCGGCGTCGCTCGGGTTCCTGATCTTCTTCGGCTACCCGCTGATCGCCACCGTCTACTACTCGTTCACCCGGTACGACCTGATCAACCCTCCACAGTGGATCGGGTTCGAGAACTACGTGCGGATGTTCACCAGCGAGCCGCTGGTGAAGACCGCGGCCTACAACACGTTGTGGCTGGTCATCATCCTGACCATCTGCCGGGTGCTGTTCTCGCTCGGCGTCGCCTCGGTGATCTCGCGGCTGAAGTCGGGCGTCGGCATCGTCCGCACGCTCTGCTACCTGCCCGCGCTGGCCCCGCCGGCCGCGGCGACGCTGGCGTTCGTCTTCGTGTTCAACCCCGAATTCGGCCCGGTGAACCGGTTCCTGCGCCTGCTGGGCATCGACGGCGGGCTGTGGTTCAACAGCCCGGAGATGTCGAAGCCCGCGCTCACACTGCTGGCGTTGTGGGGCTCCGGCGAGCTGATGATCATCATTCTCGCCGCGCTCCTCGACGTGCCTGTCGAGCAGTACGAAGCCGCCGAGCTGGACGGCGCCGGCCCGGTCCGCCGGTTCTGGCACGTGACGCTGCCGTCGATCTCGCCGGTGCTGCTGTTCGGCGTGGTCAACTCGATGATCTACGCGCTGCAGTTCTTCACCCAGGCGATCGTCGCCTCGTCCGCTTCGGCGGGCACGGCGGACGTCGCGGGCAACTCGAAGCTGATCGGCGCGCCGGAGAACTCGACGCTGACCTACCCGATCTGGTTGTACGTCCAGGGTTTTCGCTACTTCAACATGGGTTACGCGGCGGCCATGGCCGTGCTGCTGTTCATCGTTTCCGCAGGCTTCACGTGGATTCTCGTGCGGCAGTTGCGTAAGGCCCAGCATCAGGAGGAGGGGGCATGACCACGATCTCGGCGCCCGCGCGCCCACCCGCGTCCGTGCCCCCGCGCGTGCATTTCAAGCGCCAGTGGGACAAACGCCTCGGCTTCATCGCGACGCACGCCATCGGCATCGCGCTCGGCGTGGTCTTCGTGCTGCCGCTGCTGTTCGTCTTCCTCACCGCGGTGATGAAGAGCGACCAGGCGATGTCGTCCAGCCTGTGGCCGACGGAGTGGCACTTCGAGAACTTCGTCGAGGTGTTCCGCCGGGCGCCGTTGCTGGAGTACTTCGGCAACAGCCTGCTCTACTCCTCGCTGGCGACAGTCGGGGCGCTCGTCTCGGCCATCCCCGCGGCGTACGGGCTGGCGAAGCTGCGGTGGCGCGGCCAGAACCTGTTCTTCATGCTCACGGTGGCGGCGATGATGCTGCCGCCGCAGGTCACCATCGTGCCGTTGTACGACCTGTGGGTGCGGCTCGGCCTCACCGGCACGCTGGTGCCGCTGATCGTGCCGTACTTCTTCTTCGACGCGTTCTCGATCTTCCTGCTCCGGCAGTTCTTCCTCACCATCCCCAAGGACTACCTCGAAGCGGCGAAGATCGACGGCTGCAACGAGTTCCAGGCCATGGTCAGGGTGCTGCTCCCGATGGCCAAGCCGGGTATCGCGGCCACCGCGATGTTCTGCTTCCTGTTCACCTGGAACGACTACTTCGGGCCGCTGCTCTACACCGGCGAGAACCAGGACAACTGGCCGCTGTCGCTGGCGATCGCGTCGTTCCGCGGCATGCACCACGTCGAGTGGAACCTCACGATGGCCGCCACCGCGCTGATCATGGCGCCGGTGATCGTGCTGTTCGTGTTCGCGCAGAAGTCTTTTGTCAAGGGCATCACGTTCACGGGAGTCAAGGGATGAAGCTGGCAGTGGTCGGCGGTGGGTCCACCTACACGCCGGAGCTGGTCGACGGGATCGCCGGGCGAAGGTCCACATTGGACGTCGACGAGATCGTGCTGATCGACCCCGACGCCTACCGGGTGGAGGCCGTCGGCGGGTTCAGCCAGCGGCTGCTCGACCACGCCGGGCACCCGGCCCGGGTGCGCACAACCGCGAACCTGGAGGAGGGCGTCGACGGTGCTTCGGCGGTCCTGATCCAGCTGCGGGTCGGCGGGCAGCGGGCGCGCGCGACGGACGAGACGTTCCCGCACGCGTGCGGCTGCCTCGGCCAGGAGACGACGGGTGCGGGCGGGCTGGCGAAGGCGCTGCGGACGGTGCCGGTGGTGCTCGACATCGCCGAACGCGTGCGCAAGGTGGCGGGCGACGACACCTGGATCGTCAACTTCACGAACCCGGTCGGCATCGTCACGCGGGCGCTGCTGCAGGAGGGCCACCGCGCTGTCGGGCTGTGCAACGTCGCGATCAACCTGCAGCGGAAGTTCGGAAAGCTGCTCGGCGCGGGGACCGGCGACGTCAAGCTCGTCCACACGGGACTGAACCACCTGAGCTGGGAGCGCGGCGTTTTCGTCGACGGCGTCGACCGGCTGCCGGAGCTGCTGTCCGAGCACGCGGAGTTCCTCGGCGAAGAGGTGACGGCGCCGGTTGAGTGGATGCGGCGGATGAACGCCGTGCCATCGTATTACCTGAAGTACTACTACGCACACGACGAGCAGGTGGCCAAGCAGCTCAAGGAACGCCCGCGCGCCGAGGTGGTCAGCGACGTGGAGGAGGAGCTGCTGAAGCTCTACCTCGACCCGGAGCAGGTGACGAAGCCGGATTCGCTGGAGAAGCGCGGCGGCGCGTACTACTCGGAGGCGGCGGTGCAGCTCGTGCACGCGCTGACCGCGGGCGGGCCGCCGGAGGAGCACGTGGTGAACGTGCCCAACAACGGCACGTTCGGCTTCCTGCCGGACGACGCGGTGATCGAGGTATCCTCCACTGTGGACTCCGGTGGCGCGGTGGCGATCCCGCAGAAGCCCGTCGAGCCGCGGTTCTCCGGGCTGATCGCGGCCGTGACGGCGTACGAGCACCTCGCGCTGGAGGCCGCGGTGAAGGGCGGGCGCGACCGGGTGGCCGACGCGCTGCTGGCCCACCCGCTGATCGGGCAGTACACCAAGGCCGACCAGCTGGCCGACTCCCTGGTGTCGATCAACCGCGACTTCCTGCCATGGGCGTGAGGTCCGCGGTTGTCGCCATCGATGGAGGAAACAGCAAAACCGAAGTACTGCTGGTGTCGCGCGACGGCGAGGTGCTCGCCCAATCGCGCGGCCCCGGCGCCTCCCCGCAGAACGTCGGCGTCGCGGGGTGTGTGGCCGCGCTCGAATCGCTGGTGGCCGAGGCGCTGACCTCGGCCGGGCTGCCGGTGGAACGGCCGTACGGCGTGCACACTTCGGCGTACCTGGCCGGGCTGGACTTCCCGCGCGAGGAAAAGGCGTTGCGTGAAGCGCTTCTTGCCCGCGGTTGGAGCGTCACGTTGGAGGTCGGCAACGACGTCCTCGCGCTGCTGCGCGCCGGCAGCTCGGACGGCACCGGCGTCGCCGTGGTGTGCGGCGCGGGAATCAACGGCATCGGCGTCGGACCGGACGGCCGCGTGTACCGGTTTCCCGCGCTGGGCCGGCTTTCCGGCGACTGGGGCGGCGGCTACCGGCTCGGTGAGGAGGCCCTGTGGTGGGCCGTCCGCGCGGAGGACGGCCGTGGCCCCCGGACGGAACTGCAGGCCGCGGTGGCGGGCTTCTTCGGCCGGCCGACGCTGCTGGATGTGGTGCAGGGCCTGCATTTCGGCGAGCTGGACTCAGCGTCCATCCACGGGCTGTGCCCGCTGCTGTTCGAGGTCGCGGCCGACGGCGACGAGGTGGCGCAGCAGGTGGTCGCGCGGTTCGTCGAGGAGGTGAGCGTGCTGGTCGCGGTGATCCTGCGGCGGCTGGACCTCACCGAGTCGGCCCCGGAGGTGATCCTCGGCGGCGGTGTGCTGACCGGTGTCGGCGCGCCGGTGATCGCGGAGATCGAGCGGCGCTGCCTCAAGGTGGCGCCGCTCGCGCGAGTGCGGGTGGTCGACGTGAACCCCGTCGTCGGCGCGGCCCTGTTCGGCCTCGACGCGCTCGGCTCACCCGCGTCGGCGAAGGCCGCGCTGAAGGCCGCCACCCAGCGGGCCTGACCTCCGAAGCCGTTAAGGCCTCCTTACCCGCGTCCGACGCGGGTAAGGAGGCCTTAACGGACTTCGACCAAGCGGGGGTCAGCGGACCGCGACGGTTTCGCCGGTTTCCAGCAGGGACTTGAGGTCCGAGAGGACCCAGGCCCAGCCGCCGCCCGCGTTCTGCCCGGGGCCGGCGTTGAGGTCCTCGTGCACCCCGGCGACCATCGCGGCGTGGTTCGGCGCGCCGGTGACGTCGTGGGTGATGGTGAGCCGGGTGCCCGTCGACTGGGTTTCCTCGATGTCGTAGGTGAGCGTGGTGTACGGCTCCGCGATCAGGCTCGGGTCCATCAGCAGCCGCCAGGTGATGACCAGTCTGCGCGGCGGGTCGACCTCGACGACCTCGCCGTCGAGCAGGTCACCGGTGTACCCGGCGTCGATGAAGTCCTGCGTCGGGCGGAAGCGGTGCTTGCCGCCGGCCTGGAGGTCGAAGTCGGCCAGGCCGCCGTAGCCGTACTTCGCCGTCCACTCGGGCTTGGTGATGGCGTCCCAGATCGCCTGCGGGCTCGCCTTGATGTAAACGCGGTTGACCTGCACGGTCTTCGTCTCGGTCATTCTGGTGGCTCCTTCTCCAGTTCGGCTTTGAGGTCGAGCAGCGCCGCGGTGTGACGGGCGGTGTACTTGCCGATCCACCGGTCGTGGATCTGGCGGATCGGCACCGCGTTCAGGAAGTGCCGCTTCTCGCGCCCCTCCTTGCGGCTGATGACCAGCCCGGCCTCCTCCAGCAGCTTCAGGTGTTTCATCACGCCGAAGCGCGTCATGTCCACTTCGGACTCCAGCTCGCCCAGTGTCCGCCCGTCTCGCGCGAACAGCTGGTCGAGCAGGAACCGCCGGGTGGGATCCGCCAGCGCCTTGAACACCAGGTCGTCATCCGGCATGGAGGAAGGATAGGTGACCAAAAGGTCACATGTCAACCGGGAGCCGTGCCGATCAGCCGAACATGTTCGCGGGCAGGCCGGACTGCTTGAGGATGTCGGCGACGCTGTAGTAGTCGTCGTCCGAGACGATCTTGTCGCCCTGCATCTTGAGTACCGCGACGGCGGGCACGGAGAACGGCTTGGGCGCGCCTTCCATCTGGCCGGTGAAGGTCCATTGGAGAGTGACCTGGTCGCCGCCGGCGAAGGAGTTGGTGACCTTGAGGCCGGCGTTGTGGACGTACTGGTGGGTGCGGGCGGCCCAGGCCGTGACGCCGTCGGTGCCGTTGCTGGTCTTCTGGAAGGCGTGGTCGGTGTAGCGGGCGCCGTCCTTGACGAACAGCTCGGAAACGGCCTTGGGGTCGGCGTTGTTCCAGGCGGCGTCCCACTTGGCGGCGATCTCCGGGGTGCCCTTGGAACCGTTGTCGTCGCCCGAGCCGCAGGCGGCGAGTCCGCCCAGTGCGGCGATGCCGAGCACGCTGGCGGCGATGGTGGTGGTGACGGAGCGACGGATGGCCATGACTTCTTCTCCTGAGTGGCGTTGTGATTGATCGGTCACTAAGTATGTAACCGCACACTCACAACCGTGTCAACAAACTTTCGGGCAAGGCGCGAAACCGACAAAACAGCGCCGCAGGACCGGGGTGGTCCTGCGGCGCTGTGTGTCTGAGGGCTGGGTAGGAGCAGGTGTCTAGAGCAGGGCGCCGAGCGGGAGGATCAGCGCGATCGCGACCACCGAGATGATCGTCTCCATCACCGACCAGGTCTTCAGCGTCTGGCCGACGGACATCCCGAAGTACTCCTTGACCAGCCAGAACCCGGCGTCGTTCACGTGTGAGAAGAACAGCGAGCCCGCGCCGATGGCGAGCACCAGCAGGGCGTTGTGCGTCGGGTCGAGGGTGGCGGCCAGCGGGGCGACGATGCCGGCGGCGGACACGGTCGCGACCGTCGCCGAGCCCGTGGCCAGCCGGATCGCGACAGCGACCAGCCAGCCCAGCAGCAGCGGGGAGAAGTGGGCGCCGGTGGCGAGGCTGGTGATCACGTCGCCGACGCCGGCGTCCACCAGCGTCTGCTTGAACCCGCCGCCCGCGGCGACGATGAGCATGATGCCGGCGATCGGGCCGAGCGACTCGCCGATGATCGCGGTCAGCCGGGCGCGGTCGAGGCGCGCGGGGCGGCCCAGCAGGACCATGCCGACGAGCACGGCGAGCAGCAGGGCCACCAGCGGGTCGCCGATGAAGTCGAGCACGCGGCGGACGCCGTTTTCCTTGCCCGCCAAGATGTCCGCCAGCGCCTTGGCCAGCATGAGCACCACAGGAAGGAGCACAGTGGACAGTGTCGCGGCGAAGCTCGGCCGGTCGTCGGCGTCGCTGCGCTTCGAATCGGGAACGAGCCGCTCGGGCGGCGTGGCGTCGGGCACGAGCTTCGCCGCCAGGCGGCCGAACAGCGGGCCCGCGATGACCACCGTCGGCAGGCCGACGAGCAGGCCGAGGGCGAGCGTGATGCCGACGTTCGCGCCCAGCGCGCCCGCGGCCGCGAGCGGGCCGGGGTGCGGCGGGATCAGGCCGTGCAGCACCGACAGCCCGGCCAGCGCCGGAACTCCCAGCAGCAGCACGGGTTTCCCGCTGCGCTTGGCGACCAGCAGCACCACCGGGATCAGCATCACCAGGCCGATCTCGAAGAACATCGGCAGCCCGATCAGTGCGGCCACCAGCGCCATCGCCCACGGCAGCCCGCGGCCGCGCACCCGGCCGAGCACGGTGTCCACGATCCGGTCGGCGCCGCCGGAGTCGGCCAGCAGCTTGCCGAGCATCGCGCCGAACGCGATCAGCACGCCCACCGACGCGATGGTGCTGCCGACCCCGGTCTCGAAGCTCTTCAGCAACTTGTCGACCGGCATCCCGGCGACCAGGCCGAGCACGGCGGAGCCGAGGGTGAGCGCGAGCAGCGGGTGCAGCTTCACCTTGCTGATTCCGGCGACGATCACGGCGATGGCGAGCACCGTCGCGCCGATCAGGCGGGTGTCGTGGCCGGTCCAGCCGGCGGCGAGGGTGGTCATGCGTCCTCCTCGATGGACGCGGCGAGCCGCGACTGTATCTCCGCGTCGGCCAGGCATGGCGCCGATGATTCGGACCTGCAAGCAGTCCTCATGCGCGCTCCCGGAAGCCGGCCAGTGCGGCGGCGATGATGTCAGTGGGGCTTTCGGCGATGTCGAAGACGCGGCCCGGCTCGTCCGGCTGCAGCGGCTCGAGGTCCGCGAGCTGGGAGTCGAGCAGCGAGACGGGCATGAAGTGGCCCGTGCGTGTCTTCATCCGCTCGGCGAGGACGGCCCGGTCGCCGTCCAGGTGCAGGAACCAGACGCGGCCGCCGGTCCGGAGGACGTCGCGGTAACGGCGCTTGAGCGCGGACGACGTGACCACACCGCCGGTCTCCTGGTGCCGCCGGATCCACTCGGCGATGGACTCGAGCCACGGCGCGCGGTCCGCGTCCGTGAGCGCGTGGCCCGCGGTCATCTTGTCGATGTTGGCCTGCGGGTGGAAAGTGTCGGCCTCGGCGTACTCGACGCCCAGCTGTTCGGCCAGCGCCGTGCCGACCGTCGTCTTGCCGGATCCCGAAACGCCCATCACCACGATGACGGTCATCCGCACCTCCCACGTCTTTGTGCCCGGAGCAGTCAAACTCAAAAGTACTACTTAATCAAGAAGAAGTACTACTTAATCGAATCAGAGGGTTAGGTTGGCCGGGTGGGGAGTGACAGGCACGAGGAAGTCCTCGACGCGCTGGGCGCGGCGATCGCGGGCGGTGAGCTGGCGCCGGGTTCGGTGCTGCGCTCCGACGAGCTGCAGGAGCGCTTCGGGGCGTCGCGGACCGTCGCGCGCGAGGTGGTGCGCGTGCTGGAGACGATGCGGCTGACCAGCAGCCGGCGGCGCGTCGGCGTGATCGTGCGCGAACCGGCCGAGTGGAACCACTACGACCCGCGGCTGATCCGCTGGCAGCTGGACGGCCCGGGCCGCGCCGTCGCCCTGCGGACCCTGACCGAGCTGCGGTCCGGCGTCGAGCCGTGCGCCGCGCGGTTCGCGGCCCTGCGCGCGACGCCGGAGGACCGCGGCCGGCTGCGCGCGCTGGCGGCGCACCTCGAGCGCACGGCGCGGGCGCGGGACCTGCCGACGTTCCTCGGCCACGACGTCGCCTTCCACGACCTGCTGCTGGCGGCCTCGGGGAACCCGATGTTCGCGCAGCTGTCGTCAGTGGTCGCCGAGGTGCTGGCGGGCCGCACGGAACACGGTCTGATGCCGGCGGAACCGCAGCCGGAGGCCGTCGCCCTGCACGTGGAGGTCGCCCGCGCCGTCGACGCCGGCGAGGCCGACCGGGCGGAGCGCGCGATGCGCGACATCGTCGACCAGGCACGCGACGAGATCGCCGCCGCCGTGGCCGGGTAATCTCGGGCCCGCACTCGACTTTTCACGAATCCGGGGGGCTTCTGTGAGCGCGGCGCGCGCTATCGGCTTAATGCTGGGCCTGGCGGCAGACGGCGTCCTGGGCAACCCTCGGAAACGCCCGCCGGTCACCGCTTTCCGGCGGCTGGCCTCGACACCGGGTGCTCCGGTGGGGCGGGATGCTGGGGTGGCGACCTCGACCCAGGCCTCAGGGCCTCCGGCCGCTGCCGCTGCGGCTGCGACCTCGGCGACCGCGGCTGCGACTTCGTCCCCATCTGCCGCCACGCCACGATCTGACTCGCCAACCCCACTCGTCCCGATAACCCCAGCCGCCCCCGCGTCGGTGCGGTCCGTTGTGGTCGGGTTGGGCGTGGCGGCTGCGGCGGTGGCTGTCGGGGTGGTCGTCGAGCGGGCCGGGCGGGGGCGGCCGGTGGTGCAGGCCGCGACGACGGCCGTCACGACGTGGGCGGTCGTCGGCGCCGCGGGGCTCGCCACGCAGGGCACCGAGCTGGCGCGCGAACTCGAAGAGGGCCGCCTTGAACCGGCCCGCGGCACACTGTCCGAATTGGACACCCGGGTCGCGGACGGGCTCGGGCTGATCGCGCTTTCCCGTGCGTCCGTGGAAACCCTGGCGGAGAACACGTCCGAAGTGGTCGTCGCGCCGTTGCTGTGGGGTGCGCTCGCGGGGGTGCCGGGCCTGCTGGCGTCCCGCACGATCAGCGTCCTGCGGCGGGCGGCGCGGGGCAGCACCGGCAGGCACCACTGGGCGGTCGAGCGGATCGACGAGCTGATCCACCTGGTCCCGACCCGCGCCGCGGCGGGCCTGACGGTGCTGGCGGCCCCCGTCGTCGGCGGGTCCGCGGGCGGGGCCTGGCGCGCCTGGCGCCGCGACACGATCGCCCACCCGAGCCCGAACGCCGGCCGCGTCGAGGCCGCTTTCGCCGGTGCGCTGGAAATCCGCGTCGGCGGCCGCACGGTCTACCCGCACGGCGTCGTCGAGCTCCCGGTACTGGGCGTCGGCCGCAACCCGGACGCGGGCCACGTGACCAGGGCCGTCGAGCTTTCCCGGGTCGTCGGCTGGCTCGCCGGCGCCACTTCGGTGGTGGTGGCCCTGACCGTGGGCCTGCGTCACCGCAAGGGCTGACCGCTCAAGCTCGCCGCAACGTCAGCTCCTTCAGCTCGCCGGCGAGCGCGGGGGAGGCGTAGGTCTTGAGGACGTCGTTACCTGCCGGGCAGACGCCCAAGTCGGGGCAGGTAAGCGGAATCAGCGCACGAAGCGCTTTCGTAAGGTGCCCGGCCGGCAGCGTGCCGAGCACCTTCTTCACCCCGAACGCCGAAGCCAGCCCCAGCGTCTCCGCCATGAACTTCGGGAATCCGAGCGCAAGCAGCCCGGCGCTCACCGGCCGTTGGAACAGCTGAGCGTAAGTGGCCGGATCAATGCCTTTCGCCAGGCTGTTGAGCTTGACGCAGAGGCTATGGCCGAAGCGGTAAGTTGGGCGACGCCGGGTCTTGTCCAGGAGCTGGTTCGCGAGCTTTACGTAGAAGCCGTCTTCGTCGAAGACGTAGGTGACCGCGTCCATCGAGATCGCCGACGGCTGCTTTCTCAGCACCTCGCGCGCGCGGCCGCGCCGTTCTTGTCGTCGGTCCCGCGGCGGTACGGGGGCCGGGCGAGCATTGGAGAGGGAAGGCCGCGACGGACGCGGAGGCGAGGACGGTTCCCAACGAGGCGGGTGGACATTGCGGCCGGAACCGCTGCTCGTCCGCTGCTGAGCGGCTTTCCTGGCGCACTCCTGCTCGCGCTCCGATCCTGGGCGGTGGTTGTGACCGGCGAAGTACCGACAAGGGCGTTCACCTGCGCGAGGCGGCTTCCGGGTTGCCATTCGTTCCACGCTACGAACGAGATCTCAGCAGGTCACTCGGCTGATGCGGTCGAGCCGAGGCGGCGATGGATCACGCGTTGTGCGTCCACTGCGCCTTGTGGGTCACAGCCGTTCCCTCACGTGAGTGCATCGGATCCGCTCAGCACCGCCGCGGTGGCCGGGTCAAAGAGCCTGCTCCCGGCCGAACCAGCAGCCCACCTATCGGGCCGCCGTGAACTCCTCGTCGTCCTCGGCCAGCATCTCGGCGACGGACTTGCGCCGGGTGCGGTCCGTCTTCTCCGTGGTCAGGGCTCCGCCGGGCTTCAGCTCGCGGATGGTGAAGTACAGCCAGCCCAGCACGGCCATGGTGCCGAACGCGATCCACTGCAGCGCGTACGAGAAGAACGGCCCCGAGTCCAGCTGCGGCAACGGCAGCGCGCCCAGCACGCCGGGCTGGTTCTGGTCGAGCTGGAAGTAACCGGGCCGGATCGTCAGGCCGGACGAGCGCGCGACCACCTGCGAGTCCACGGTGTAGCTCTGCAGCTTGCCGTCGGTGGACGCGTCGGCGAAGGCGTTGCGGTGCTTCGGGTCGGCCTCGTCGTTGCGGATGCGCGCGACCACCGTCACCTGTCCGCCCGGCGCGGCGGCGTACGGGAGCACGCCGGACTTGTCGTCGAGCCGCACGTAGCCGCGGTCGACGAGGTAGACGATGCCGTCGGACGCGCGTAGCGGTGTAAGGACCTCGAACGCCGCTTCGCCCTGCACGGTCCGCAGCCGCGCCACGACCTCGGCGGACGGGATGTACGTGCCGGTCAGCGACACCAGGTGCCACTCGTTCTGCTGGTCCGGCGCGGAGCCGGGCGCCAGCAGCTGCGAGACGGCCGCCGGCTGCGCGGTGAACGACGCGGTCAGCGCGTTGTTCTGCGCCGACTGCTCGGCGTCGCGCCGGAACTGCCATGGCGCCAGGAGCGTGAAGCAGCAGACGGCGAAGGTGAAGACCACCACCGTCAAGGCCAGCCAGCCTGGCCGGAGCAGAAAGCGCAACCGCACCCCTCCACGGTAGGCGGTCGCCGTCACGGCGCGCGCGGCGACCTCTCCACCAGTGGCTTTCGCGCGGGACAAAGTGCGCTAACCGTGCGCGCGCACCCAGTCGACGAGGGCGGGCATGGCGCGTTCGATCATGCCGAGCACCTCTTCGAAGCCGCCGTCGGCGCCGTAGTACGGGTCCGGCACCTCGGAGCACGGCGGCGCGATGGGGTCGAAGTCCCGCAGCAGCCGAACCCGCCCGGGCTCCGCGACGCGCGCCTGAAGGAACTCGAGGTGCCCCTCGTCGGCGGCCAGCAGCAGGTCGGCTTCGAGATCTTCGTCGCCGACCTCGGCCGCGACGTGCTCCGTGGGGTAGCCGTGCGCTTTCAACGTCGCGCGCGCCCGCCGGTCCGCAGCCTCCCCGACGTGCCACGGCCCCGTCCCGGCACTCGACACCCGTACGGCCCCTTCGAGCCCCGCTTCGGCCAGCTTCGCCCGGAACACCATCTCCGCCATGGGAGACCGGCAGATGTTGCCGGAACACACGAACACGACATGAGTCACGGGGTGGAGTCTTCCAGAACCGCCGCGGCCAGGTGGGCTCGTGAGTGTTGATGCCGGTTCTAACCGGCATCAACACTCACGAGCCCGTCAACCTGATGACGTGGGAAGATCCCCCCGTGCCCGCCCTATCCGAGATCATCGAAGTCCTCGAACGCAGCTACCCGAAGCACCTCGCCGAGAGCTGGGACGCCGTAGGCCTCGTCTGCGGCGACCCCACCGACGACGTGACGCGCGTGCTCTTCTGCGTAGACCCCGTCGAGGCGACGGTGGCCGAGGCCGAGGAACTGGGCGCGCAGCTGATCGTCGCGCACCATCCGTTGTTGCTCAGGGGTGTGCACGGGGTGCCGGCGGACACGGCGAAGGGTGGTCTCGTCCACCGCATGATCCGGGGCGGCATCGCGCTCTACTGCGCGCACACCAACGCCGATTCGGCCGACCCGGGCGTGTCCGACGCGCTCGCGGAGGCCATCGGGCTCACCGTGCGGCGGCCGCTGGACCCCCACGTTCCCGGTGGCCGCACCGGGATCGGCCGGATCGGGGAGCTGCCCGAGGCCGAGCCGTTCGGCGCGTTCGTGCAGCGGGTGGCCGAGGCGCTGCCGGCGACGCTGCCCGGAGTGCTCGGCGCCGGCGACCCGGACCGGCCGATCCGCACCGTCGCGGTGTCCGGCGGGGCCGGCGACTCCCACCTCGCCAAGGCCGCCGCGGCGGGCGTCGACGCCTACGTCACCGCGGACCTGCGCCATCACCCCGCCGGTGAGCACCTCGCCGCCGCCGGGGGAGCGCCCGCACTGGTCGGGCTCACGCACTGGGCCAGCGAATGGCCCTGGTGCAGGCAAGCCTCGGCCATTGTCGGCGCGGCCTTTGCGGGTAACGTCGACAGTCACGTCTCCACGCGGTGCACCGACCCGTGGACCGTCCGCGCTAGCCAACAAGGAGCACCGTGAAGGCCGACCCCGCCGTCCAGCGCCAGCTGCTCGAACTCGCGAAGGTGGACGCCGAGCTCTCGCGCACCGCGCACCGTCGCCGCACCCTCCCCGAGCTCGCCGAAATCGACGCCGGGGAGAAGACCGAGCGGGACAAGCGTGACGCCCTCGTGTCGGTCCAGACCGCCGTCTCCGACCTCGACCGCGAGATCGCCCGGCAGGAGAAAGAGATCGAGTCGGTGCGCGCCCGCGAGGACCGCGACCGCAAGCTGCTCGAGTCCGGTTCCGTGAACTCCAAGCAGATGACCGACATCGAGCACGAGCTGCAGACGCTCGGCCGCCGGCAGGGCGCGCTGGAGGACGACCTGCTGGAGCTGATGGAGCAGCGCGAGGCACTGGAGCTGGACGCCAAGCGCACCAGCGCCGAGGTCGCCAAGGCGGAGCAGGAGGTCGCCGCCGCGATCGCCCGCCGCGACGAGACGTTCAAGGACCTCGACACCACCCGCGCCCGCCGCGACGAGGACCGCGCGAAGCTGCTGCCGCGCTTCCCGGAGCCGGTGCTCAAGCTGTACCAGCGCACCCTCGAGCACAAGGGCATCGGCGCGGCCCTGCTGCGCGCCCGCCGCTGCGGCGCCTGCCAGCTGGAGCTGGACCGCAACACGATCAACGAGATCAAGGCCACCGCCGAGGACACCGTCGTGCAGTGCGAGAACTGCGGGGCGATCCTCGTCCGCACCCTGGAGTCGGGCCTGTGACGGACCGGGTGGTCGTCGAGGCCGACGGCGGCTCGCGCGGCAACCCCGGCCCGGCCGGCTACGGCGCCGTGGTCAAGGACGCCGCGACCGGCGAGGTCCTCGTCGAGCGGCACGAGTTCCTCGGCGTGGTCACCAACAACGTGGCCGAGTACTCGGGCCTGATCGCCGGGCTCGCCGCGGCCGCCGAGACCGGTGCGTCCACTGTGGACGTCCGGATGGACTCGAAGCTCGTCGTGGAGCAGATGTCCGGCCGCTGGAAGATCAAGCACGCCGCGCTGCAGCCGCTCGCCGCCGAGGCGCGTGAACTCGCGGACGGGTTCGACCGTGTCACTTACATGTGGATCCCCCGCGCCGAGAACTCGCACGCCGACCGGCTCGCCAACGTCGCGATGGACAGCGGCACCGGCCGTCCCACCGCCAAGGCCGCCACCGCTGCCGCCAAGACCGCTGCCGCCAAGGTCACCGAGCCGGACCGGATTTCCCCGGTCGGCTGGACCGGCGCCCGCGGCACGCCGACCAAGCTGCTCCTGCTGCGCCACGGCCAGACGGCGATGTCGGTCGACCGCCGCTACTCCGGCCGCGGCGACGTCCCGCTCACCGAGCACGGCCGTGGGCAGGCCGCCGCCGCGGCGAAGCGGCTGGCCGGCATGCCGGGCCTGATCGGCGAGGACGGCGAGGCCGCGCCCATCGTCGCGTCGCCGCTGACCCGGACGAAGCAGACCGCGCAGGCCGTCGCCGACGCGCTCGGCGGCCGGGTCGAGACGCACCCGGGCCTGATCGAAACCGACTTCGGCGAGTGGGAGGGCCTCACCTTCACCGAGGCCGCGGAGCACGACCCGGAGCTGCACCGCTGCTGGCTGTCCGACGCCTCGTGCGCGCCGCCCGGCGGCGAGAGCTTCGACGCGGTCTACGTGCGCGTCCGCCAGGCCCTCGACGACCTGGTCGAGCAGTACGCCGGCCGCACGGTCGTGGTGGTCAGCCACGTGACGCCGATCAAGACGCTGCTGCGGCTGGGCCTGGACTCCGGCCCGTCGCTGCTCTTCCGGCTGCACCTGGACCTGGCGTCGCTGTCGATCGTCGAGTTCTACCCCGACGGCAACGCTTCCGTCCGGCTGGTCAACGACATCTCACACCTGAGCTGACCGGCGGGAATGTGCTGCGGATCACGCCCGACGGTGACGCGTGGGAACCGGCCGGTGAGGTATTGGCTAGAGTGCTGAGTCGACCGCGGCGCCGCGGCGCGGATCCCCGGGGATCCTCATAGGGGGGCGCAGGCTCGTGCGTTTCTCGGCAAGATCTGCGAGTAGAAACAGTGACGAGGACATGACGGCAAGCGCACTCAGCGAAGCATCCGAACGTGACCTGCCCGAGCAGGACGCGCCCGAGACCGCCCGCGGCCTGCGTCACGGCTGGATCGCCGCGACGCTGGCGGTGCTCGCCGGTGTGGCCGCGGTCGCCTGGCACGCCACTCGCTACGGCCACTGGATCGTGGACGACGCGGCGATCACGTTCTCCTACTCGCGCAGCTTCGCCGACGGCCTCGGCCCGGTGCTGCAGCCCGGCGCGCCGCCGGTCGAGGGCTTCTCCGACCCGACCTGGATGGTGCTGCTCGCGCTCGGCAAGCTGGCCGGCCTGTTCGACCACGGCCTGCTGTTCGGCATCCCGGACTACGTGCTGTTCCCGAAGCTGCTCGGCCTGCTGTTCACCGCCGGCATCCTGATCCTCTGCCACGTGGCGGCGCGCCAGCTCTTCCCGCGGCGCGCGTGGGCGGTCACCCTGGCCGTCGGCCTCACGCTGGCCACCATCCCGTCGTTTGTCATCTGGGTGGTCTCCGGCCTGGAGAACTCGCTGTTCGCGTTCGCCGTGCTCGGCCTGGCGGTGCTGCTGTTCAGCGCGGTGCACAAGGAGCGCGCGCTCACGCCGAAGGTCGCGATCGCGGCGGGCGTGATCGTCGCGTTCGCCGCGCTGACGCGTCCTGAGGGCCTGATCTACATGGCCGCGTACCCGATCGTCCTGCTCTTCGGCATCCGCCGGGACGGCTTCTGGCGCAGCTTCCGCTTCGCCGTGCTGTCCATCGTGGCCTTCGCCGTCCCGTTCGGGGCGTACGTGGCCTGGCGCTACAGCGAGTTTCACCGGCTGCTGGCGAACCCGTCGGTGGCGAAGAAGCAGGGCCTGCCCGACCTGTACTCGATCATCCGGCCCGGCAACCTGATCGCGTACGCCGGCATCGCGGCCACGATCGTGCTCGCCGCCGTGGTGATCTGGGCGCTGGTCAAGGCCCCGTGGCGCCGGGCGCTGGTGGCGCTGATGACGCCGTTCGCGCTGGGCGTGATCGCCTTCGGCGTGATGATCCCGGACTGGATGGCGCAGAACCGTTTCGCGACGCCGGTGTGGGTGCTGGGCGCGCTGGGCGGGACGCTGGCGTTCGCCGAGCTGCTGCGCACGGTCAAGGTGCGCTGGCGCGCGGTGGCTTCGGTCGTGGTGGTGGCCGCGGCGATCCCGTCGCTGGTCGGGTTCACGCACGCCTCCGACCAGTTCATCAAGAGCCCCACCATCCCCGCCTGCCTGGTCGCCGACCGCTTCGGCCGCGGCTTCAACACCTACGCCGACATGCTGGGCCTCCAGCAGGCCTCGCTGCTGCTGCCGGACCTCGGCGGCTCGTCGATGACCAGCCGCCTGCACCTGGTGGACATGGCCGGGCTGGTGAACGCGGACATCGCGGACCTGACCAAGAACGAGGACCTCGCCGGCCTGCGCAACTACGTGTTCGACTCGGTCAAGCCGACCTTCATCCACTCCTGGGGCCCGTGGGCGGCGGGCAACGGGATCACGGTCGACCCGCGCGTGGACCGCGACTACTACCCGATCTTCGTCTACCCGGGCCCGGGCCCGCGCAACGGCGACTTCGTGCGCAAGGACGCCGTCACGGACATGGCCAAGCTCAAGGCCGTCCAGCACTACGCGGCGACCACGATGATGGACGTCGAGGCCTACCGGTTCGGCGAGGGCCTGAACGACTGCGGCCCGACGATGCAGCCGGGCCAGACCATCCCGCCGCGTCCCTGAGCCCCTTGTGAGTGTTTATGACGGTTCTAACCGTCATAAACACTCACGAGTCTTTTCAGGGGAGCACGAGCCAGAGCGCCACGGTGGCCGCGGCGAGGGAGAGCGGCGTGGTGAGCACGCCGAGCTTCAGGAACTCCCTCGCCGACGGCCGGTGCCCGGCCTTCGCGAGCACCCGGCGCCACAGCAGCGTGGCGAGTGAGCCGAGGTAGGTCGCGTTCGGGCCGATGTTCACGCCGAGCAGCACGGCGAGCAGGATGCCGGTGTTCGGGTGCGGGCCCAGCACGGTCAGCAGGATCAGCGTCGCCGGCAGGTTGTTGACGAGGTTGGCCAGCACGGCCGCGATGGCGGCGGTGGCCAGCAGCTCGGGCAGTCCGGCGGAGTCCGGCAGCAGGGTGTGCAGGACGCCGCCCAGCAGGTGCTCCGACACGGCCTCGACGACCACGGCCAGCCCGAGCACGAAGAGGATCAGCATCGGCGAGGCCTCGGTGACGAGCTGCCAGGGCTTGATCTTGCGTTCGGCCAGTGCTTTCACGCCGAGGATGAGCGCGGCCAGCGCGGCCACCCAGACGGGCTCGACGTGCACCAGCTGCCCGGCCCCGAACCCGACCAGCGTGCCCGCCAGCACGACGAGCGCGAACACCGGCGCGTCCCGGTGCTCGGGCGTACGGGTGCTGGGCGCGGCCCGGAGGTCCTTGCGGAAGAACCGGGCGAACACGGCCAGCTCGATGGCCAGCGTGACGAGCCATGGCAGCGCCATCAGCGCGGTGAACCCGGCGAACGTGAGCCCGGAGGCGGCGAAGGCGAGCAGGTTCGTCAGGTTGGAGACGGGCAGCAGGGTGGACGCGGAGTTGGCGAGGTGCGCGCACGCGTAGACGTGGGGCTTCGATTCGAGCCGCAGCCCTTCGGCGGTCGCGAGGACAACGGGCGTGAGCAGCACGACGGTCGCGTCGAGGCTGAGGATCGCGGTAACCCCGGCCGCCGCGGCGAACGTGAGGACGAGCAGCCGCCGCGGCCGCCCGCGGCAGACCTCCGCGAGCCGGGTCCCGAGCCAGCTGAACACCCCGTCCGCCGCGGCGAGATGGCTGACGAGCAGGATCGCGGCGAGGAACCCCATCGTCGGCAGGATCTCGACCACCCGCTGTCCCGCTTCCGCGGGAGTCGCCAGCCCCAGCAGCAACGCCACCCCGGCCAACGGCACGGCGGCCACCGCCTCGGGCCACCCCCGCGGCCGCACCATGGCGAACACCAGCGTGGCGGCAAGCAGGATCAGGCTGGCCACTGCCGCTGCGGGTCCGGTCACGCGCCAACGCTAACCGGCCCCATGTGGACACTCGGACAGCGGCTCGTGGGCGAGCCCCTCAGACCCGGCCGGTAGCCGGTTCCGGGACCCCGGCGCCGCGGGCCAGGTCCTGTTCCTTCGAGCGGATGACCGGCAGCACGTGCGAGCCGAAGTGGGCCACGTCCTCCAGGTAGTGCAGGAAGCCGAGCAGCAGCAGGTTCGCGCCGCGGCGCTTGTACTCGATGGCGCGGTCCGCGATCTGCTCCGGGGTGCCGATCAGGCCCGTGCGGAAGCCGTCGTTGTACTGGACCAGGTCCTTGAACTCCGAGTCCGCCCACATGCCCTTAGTGTCCGAAGTGGACTTACCAGCCTGCTTCACCGCGGAGCGGAAGCCTTCGACGGCGTCCACATTGGCCTTGGCGACGATCTCACGCAGGACGTCCTTGGCCTCGGACTCCGTCTCGCGGGCGATGACAAAACCGTTCAGTCCGAAGCGGACACTGTGGTCGTTCTCCGCCGCGTAGCCGTTGACTTCCTCGACCTGTTCGGTGAAACCGTCGAAGTCCTTGCCGTTGCTGAAGTACCAGTCCGAGACGCGGCCGGCCAGCTTGCGCGCCGCGGTGGAGTTGCCGCCCTGGAAGATCTCCGGGTGCGGGCGGCTTTCGGGCTTGGGCTTGATGTCGAAGTCGTGAATGCGGTAGAAGTCGCCGCCGAACTCGGCGTGGTCGTCGGTCCAGAGTTCCTTCAGCACACGGATGAACTCCTCCGTGCGGCGGTACCGCTCGTCGTGCTCCAGCCACGGCTCGCCGAGCTTCGTGAATTCGTCCTTGAACCAGCCGCTCACCACGTTGACCGCGGCGCGGCCGCCGGAGATCACGTCGGCGCTCGCGATGAACTTCGCCAGCACGCCCGGGTGCCACAGCCCCGGGTGGACCGCCGCGATCACCTTCAGCCGCTGCGTCGCCAGCAGCAGCGCGAGGCTGAACCCGGTCGACTCGTGCTGGTAGGCGGCGCCGTAGCTGGCGGTGTAGCGGACCTGGCTGAGCGCGTACTCGAAGCCGTTGTCCTCCGCGAGCACGGCCAGTTTCCGGTTGTACTCGTACCCCCAGTCGGTGCGCTGTTCGATGTCGCTCGTGACCAGGCCGCCGCTCACGTTCGGCACCCAGTAGGCGAATTTCAGTGGCTCGTGCAGGTCTGGTACGGACATGGGCCGAGTGAACAGCGGGGCACCGGCACCGTCAACGGTCGTCCATGCGATGAGAACGGCGTCCACAAAGGATGGTGCAAAGACCCGGGTGAACGGCGCCGTCGCCGCGGGGCAAACCCGACCGCGCGCGAGGCGGACGCGCAGCGGCAGGTACGATTCGCCGGCGGACGAGCTGGCAGGACGGTCGCGGCCCGGGGCGACCCGGTCCGAGGAAAGTCCGGACTCCGCAGGGCAGGGTGGTTGCTAACGGCAACCCGGGGCGACCCGCGGGACAGTGCCACAGAAAACAGACCGCCCCCGTCAGTGCTCGATTCGGCGGGGGTAAGGGTGAAACGGTGGTGTAAGAGACCACCAGCATCCCGGGTGACCGGGATGGCTCGGTAAACCCCACCCGGAGCAAGGCCAAGAGGGAGCTCACGCTCCTGCGCAGGCGTTCGAGGACGGCCCGTCCGATGCCTGCGGGTAGGCCGCTGGAGCCTGCCGGCAACGGCAGGCCGAGATGGATGACCGTCGCCCGGTCCGCCGCAAGGCGCGGCCGGGAACAGGATCCGGCTTACATGCCAGCTCGTCCGCCCCAATCCCACATTGGGTGCGTCTAACGCACCCAACGCCACATTGGGTGCGTTGGACGCACCGAACGCCACATTGGGTGCGTTGGACGCACCCAACGCCACATTGGGGCGCTTCAGACCAGGCCCGCCATCAGGCCTCGGACTGCTGCTTCCGGCGGTGCGCACCCGTGGTTACCACGCGGTAGGGTGCCCGGCATGGGCGAGGCCACGGACGTCGCGAAGCAGTTCAAGGGCACTTTCGACACGCTGCACTCCTTGGTGTACTTCGTGCCGGAGACGGAGCAGTACCTCACCGCGGCGAGGCTGCGGCCCGGCCGGATGTGCTACTTCGCCGGGCGGTCCGCGCCGATGGGGGCCGTCGGACCGGCCGTGGTGGCCGCGACGTTCTACAACTTCAACCCCGACATCGTCGCCCGGCACATCCCGCGCGCCTGGACCCTGGCGACGCCGGAGGCCGTGCTCGAGGCCCGGCTCGAGGCCGTCGACGCGGCGTACCGGCGGCTGCTCGGCGACGAGGTCCTCGCGTCCGACGACGTGGCCGAGGCCGCCGAGCTGGCGCGCGAGGCCACGGGCGGCTGCACCGCCGAGGGCCGTCCCCTCTACGCCGGGCACGCGAGCCTGCCCTGGCCCGACCGGCCGCACCTCGCGCTCTGGCACGCCGTCTCGCTGCTGCGCGAGCACCGCGGCGACGCGCACGTCGCCGCCCTGATGCTGAACGGCCTGAGCGGGATCGGCGCCCTCGTCACCCACGTCGCGACCGGCGCCGGCTTCACCCCGGAAGCCGCGAAGCAAACCCGCGGCTGGAGCGATGAGCAGTGGGACGCCGCCGTCGCCGAGCTGGTCGGCCAGGGCGTCGTCGGCGCCGACGACGCCCTCACCGACCGCGGCGCCGAGCTGCGGGAGCGGATCGAGGCCGCGACGAACCTCGCGTCCGAGGAGCCGTGGACGCACCTGGGCGAGCAGAAGTCCGCCCGCCTGCGCGAGCTGTGCCGTCCGCTGAGCCGCGCCGTGGTGAAGGCCGGCGCGTTCCCGCGCGCGATCACCGGACCGTCCTGACCCGACCAGTTTCGCGGCCTGCGGTCGTGGGCACCGGAGCCGCCGAACGGCGCAGGTCGCGCTGGTTCGGGCGGCCGAAGGGTGTACCCGGAGTGAGCACGCCTTGGTGCCGGGAATCGGGCCTTCCTGGCTCGGAGGACGCCCGTACACGGCTTTCGGCGACGCCAGTCCCCGATGTCCGATATCACGCTATGTAGTGAAAAAAGGCGTCCGACTTGCGCGTATCGTGACAAGCGCCTCACTGCTTCGTGATCGCTTTCGGACCACGGCCGCAGCGTGGCGCTCACTCAGCGGACTCGCTACAGGCGGCCGAATGGGGCATGCCACACTGGTTCCGACCCCATCACGTCGGCACCGGGAGCACCGAGAGTGAGCAAAGTGCTCCCGGCGGAGTGAGTTCGTCGGTCCACTGCGAAATCCGGGTGTCCGGGGTTAATCCCGAGCACCCTTGCCACCATGATGGAGGGCGAGGAATTCTGACCAGACCGCTCCGGCTCCGGCCCCTGCCCACAAGTCGACATTTACAAAGCGCGCTTTGACCACTACCCCTTGTGACGCCATGATGTTGTTCGAAGCTTCGCCGAAGCCAGAACCGCGCGGCCCCCTCCGCGCACCGGGAGTATCGCGATGATGACCATGACCACCCTCGAGACGCTGGCTGCCGGCGAGCTCGGCACCGGCAACGTCCGTAGCTGGTTGATCGACAACGTCATCCCCCTGGTGCTGCTCGCCGTCGCGCTCCTGCTGCTCTGGCTGGGCGGCGGCAAGGGTGACAACGCGGGTGTGATGCGCCGGCTCGCCGGTGTTGTCATCGCGCTCGCGATCATCGGGCTCGCGGTCAGCGGCGCCGGCGTCAACGTGGGCCAGTGGATCGCCGGCCTGTTCACCGGCTGAGGCGGGGCAGGCGTGCGTATCAGGACAGATGACGAGGTCTACCGGGTCGACGCCGTCTGGCTCGGCCCGCCGAAGGCGACTTTTCCCTGGAGGGCCCGCTACGTAGCGTGGCTCATCGGCATACCGGTCTTCCTGCTCGTGCTCACTGTCGAGCGCTGGGCGGGGTGGAGCTTCGGGTTCTTCTCCACGGCGTGGGCCTTTGTGATCACGATCGTGATCACCAGGCTGATCACGGCCAAAATCAGCCACGAACGCCCGTTGGGCGCGGTGGTCGGGATGGCGGGCCGTGAGCTCAACACGCCGCGGGAGCGGGGCATGGGCACGGGCGGCGCGGTCAGCGCCAGCCGGATCCGCGTCCGGGCCGAGCGCCCGGTCCCGAAGCACAAGAAAAGGCGGCAGTACCAGCACCACGGCTACGGCCAGGTCGCTGGAGCACAGGCCGGGGCACAGGGAGCACCACGAGCGCGCCGGAGCCGCCCCGCGGCTCGGGCCGGGAGGTAGTCGTTGTTCGGTCGCGGCGGAAGCCGAGGGAAGCGGGATCAGGACGTGCCGGTGGGCGCTTGGCAGACGCCCCAGCAGGTCCGGTCCGCGAACGCCAGGAACAACTCCTCGGGCGGCAAGGGCGGGAAACGCCTGACGGGTGAGCAGGCCATACCGGCCTACACCCCGTCGATAGCCGCCCGCAGCATCGACGGGCACCTGCTGCGCACAGGGTATGAGGTGTACGCCTGGTACCGGCTCGCGCCGCAGCGCTGGTCGTTCCGCTCCGACTCACAGCGCCGCGACCTGATCGCGGCCATCGCGGGCCAGTACGCCGAGCTGCAGGGCCGCTGGCTGCACCTGCGCGTGACCAACCGGCCGTACCCGATCCGGATGTGGGCCGAGGCCCACGTGCACAACGCGGTCGGGCGGCCGGGTGACGTGCCCGGCGCGCTGTCCTTCGACGACTACCTGATCGGCGAGCAGCAGCAGCTGATGGGCCGGTCGATGGCGGAGAAGGAGGTCTACCTCGGCGTCCAGGTCCAGACCCGGCGCATGGTGGACCGCGCGGTCGAGCGCGCCGCGCCGGTGCTGCGCAAGATCCTGCCCGAGGCCGTCGACGCCGAGCTGGCGGCGCTGGACTCCGAGGTCGAGCACCTGGACCAGGTCATCGGCAGCGCCGGGCTGGAGGGCCGCCCGGTGCACGCCGAGGAGATGTCCTGGCTGATGCACCGGTCCTGCTCGCTGGGCCTGCCCGCGCCCCGGAACATGCCCGCCGTGCCGGGCGCCGCGTGGGAGCCCGAGGACCTCGCCAGCTTCACCGATGCCGCCGACTTCTACGCCGACCCGTACGCCCCGACGGTCACCGTCCGCGGCCGCACGGGCTCCAACGCGGGCGTCTCGCGGCACCTCGCCGTGCTGACCGTCGGCCAGATGCACGGCCTGCAGATCCCCGAGGTCGACGACCCGTGGATCCAGCACGCCGACCGCCTGCCCGCCGCTGTCGAGGTGTCCGCGCGGATCTACGTCCGCCGTCCCGAGGAAGTGTCCGGCGAGCTGCAGCGCCAGATGAACAAGGTGCGCTCGCAGGTCAAGCACTACACCGACGAGCACGAGCTGGAGCCGCCGCAGTCGCTGTCGCGCCAGGCCGGGCGGGTGCTGGAGATCGACGACGAGATGACGTCGGGCTTCACCGCGCTTGCCACGCGCGTGCGTTCGTGGTGGCGGCTGGCGGTGTCCGGCCCCACCGAGCGTGACGCGCTGCGACTGGCCCAGCAGCTGCTCGACCTGTACAAGCCGAAGGTCGCCATCGAGCACCCCGAGGCGCAGTACGCGATGGCGCGGGAGTTCATCCCGGGCGAGCCGCTGGCCTCGGCGGCGTACATGCGCCGCGGTTCCGTGGTGTGGGGCGCGTCCGCGGTGCCGACGGCCACGGCCGAGGTCGGCGACCGGCGCGGCATCCTGCTCGGCGAGACGGTCACCGCGACCCGGCGCCCGGTGGCCTGGGACCCGTGGATGGCACAGGAGATCCGCGACGGCTCGGGCCTCACCGCGATGGTGGCCGGACTCGGTGGCGGCAAGTCGTTCCTCGGCGGCGGCATCGTCTACAAGACACTGCGCGCCGGGGCACATTGGACGATCCTCGACCCGTCCGGCCCGCTCTCGCGCCTGTGCGACCTGCCCGAGCTGCGCCCGTACGCGCGGCCGATCAACCTGCTCAACGCGCAGCCCGGCATCCTCAACCCGTACCGCGTGGTCGCCGACCCGCTGCTCGAGCACTTCATGGACGAGGAGGACCCCGAGCGGTCCTGGCGCCGGGAGAAGGCGCTGGCGGGCGCAACGCGGCGCCGCCTGGTGCTGGACGTGCTCACCGGCGTGCTGCCGTACGAGGTGTCGCGCATGGCGCAGACGCGGATCGTGCTGCTGCGCGCCGTCCGCGCGGTCGGCGGCCGGTTCGACGCCGACCCGGGCCAGGTCATCGACGCGCTGCGCCGGGACTCCAGTGAGCACCACGAGCACGCCGTCGTCGTCGCGGACTTCCTCGACGAGATGCGTGAGCGCATGGCGCTGCTGATCCCGGAGGACGACGCCGACCCGTACGCCGAGACCCGCGACGACCGCATGACCGTGCTGACCATGGCGGGCCTGACCCTGCCCAAGGACGGCGTGCCGCGCGAGTACTGGACGGACGCGGAGTCCCTCGGCGTCGAGATGCTGAACCTGGCGGCGTGGCTGACCCAGCGGTCGGTGTACGAGAAGCCGAAGGAACTGCGCAAGGGCGTCTGGATCGACGAGGCGTTTTTCCTGTCCGAGGTGCCGACCGGGCGCGTGCTGATGAACCGCTTCGCGCGTGACTCGCGTAAGTGGAACGTCCGGGTGCTGCTGTCCTCGCAGATCCCGGCGGACTTCCTGAAGATCCAGGGTTTCGTCGCGCTGCTGGACTCGGTCTTCGTCGGCCGGTTGGACGACGACGACGCGCAGGCCGACGCGCTGCGCCTGCTGAAGGTGCCCGTCGGCGTGGGCTACGAGCAGGTCGTCGCGGCGCTGGGCCGCCGCCCGGGCGCGCAACGCGGCCTGGAGCGCGACGTCGAACCCCGCCAGTTCATCTTCGGCGACGGCGCCGGCGGCGTGGAGCGCATCCGCGTCGACTTCTCCGGCCCGCACCTGCAGCAGCTGCGGTCGGTCATGGACACCACCCCGGGCTCGAAGGACGCGTACACCAAGCCGGGCACCGACCTGGTCGTGCCGCACCCGCCGGAGGAAGAGCCCGCCCCGTACGTCCCCACCCCACCGGAAGACGACGAGCTGGAACACGACTTCGAGCTCGAGGCCGAGCTCGAAGTCGGCCTGACCGACGAGCAGCTCCTCGGCTCGCCGGACCCGCTCGCGTCCGAGACCGGCGAGGTGGAGGGTGCGGTGCAGCAGAACGGAAACGGCGCCAACGGACGCGGCCAGGGCCAGCCCGCCCGAACCGGCGGCAAGGGCGGCACCGGCAGGGATGCCGCGTGAGCACAGTCTGGACGCTGGCGTTCGTACTGGCGTTCGCCGCCGCCTGGCACGCCCTGCGGCGGCGGATCAAGGAGGGCCCCAAGCCGGGCAAGCACAAGCCCAGCCGCCGGGCCACCATGATCGCGGTCATGGTCATCCTCGGGATGCAGACCGTGGTGCTGGCTCCGTCCGCGAGCGCCGCCGCCTGCGGCGACTCGCCGAACCCGGAGCGGCCCGGTTCCGGCATGGTCGGCGCGATCGACCCGCCGGAGGGACACGGCGAGCCGAACAGCGCGTACATCGACTACAGCTACGCCGGGCTCGTCTGGGACACGTTCCAGACCGACTGCTCCCCGCTCTCCAGTCTCGCCTCGCCCAGCTCGACCATCGACACCTGGGCGGGCAACCAGCTGTTCAACATCGGCAAGAACATCGTGGGCGCCACGAACTCGCTGCACTACACCGTGCTCGAGGGCGGCCTGCTGAACCCGATCTACAACGCCGTGAAGTCGGGCGCCGAGAAGGTCTACAACAACATCTACGCGCAGCTGTTCGGGCTGGTCGCGCTGATCCTGTCGATCATGCTGTTCCGCAACATCTGGCGGGGTGACCTGGCCGCGGTCAGCAAACGGGCGCTGTACGCGCTGGCGGCTGTGTGGCTGGCCGCGTCGTCACTGGCGATGCTCAGATACTTCGACCCCATCGACAAGGCGATCGTCCAGACCACCACGAACATCCAGGCGGGCTTCGTCGACGAGAGCTCCGACCGGATCGTCCGCGACATCCTGCCGACCAACCTGCACACGCAGATCGTCTACAACAACTGGCTGCGCGGCGAGTTCGGCAGCCCGACGGCGCCGCAGGCCGACCAGTTCGGCAAGCCGCTGCTGGACGCGCAGGCCTTCACCCGCGACCAGCTGGTGAACGGCGACGACGGCAAGCAGAACGTCGTAGACGCCAAGAAGGCCGCGTTCAAGGACATCTCCACCAAGCTCGGCCCCGCGACCGGCTACTTCACCGGGGAGTCCGGCGGGCGGACCGGGGCGGGGTTCCTGGCACTGGGCCAGAGCATCGTCTACTCGCTGTTCCAGTTGCTGGCCAAGGCTTCCGTGCTGCTCGCGCAGGTGCTGATCCGGCTGTTCGCGCTCACCGCGCCGCTGATCGGGCTGGTGGCGCTGCTGCACCCGGACATCCTGCGGCGTGTGCTGAAGGTGGCCGGCGGGGTGGCGTTCAACCTGGTCGTGCTGTCCGTGCTGGCCGGGGTGCACGCGTTGCTGCTGCAGGCGATCTTCGACGCCGGCAACTCGTTGAACATGCTGACGCAGATGGTGCTCGCCGGGCTGATCACCGTGCTGTTGTTCATGGTCGGCCGTCCGGTGCGGCGGTTGTGGCAGATGGTCGAGATGTCCGTGAGCATGGTCGGCGCCGCCGTGCCGTCGCCGTCCGGTGGGATCTTCTCGAAGTTCCGCAAGGGCGCGAACGGGCCGACGCCGCAGGATTCGTTCTGGCAGAACGTGCGCGAGACCGACGACGTGGTGGACGGCGAAGCCCGCGGGCCCATGGGCGCCACCGTCGGCGGCGGGCGCTACCGGCCCGAGGCGACGGTCTTCGCCAGCTCCCAGCGGCTCGATAACGGTTCCGGCGCGGTCCGGCCCGCCGCCGCGTGGTCCGGGGCGCCGTGGCCCGGCGCCGTCGGCTCGGGCGGGGCGGCGGCCGCGCTGCCGTCGGGACGCCCGGGCTCACCCGTGTACCGCCAGTACAACCCGGTCTCCGGCGAACCCGGCGATTACGTGGGCGGCCGCCGCCTGCCGATGCAGGAGAGCCGCCGCGTCGACACCTCGCCGGTCGCCGACCTGCGCTGGAGCGACGAGCCCGAGCCGGTCGTCGTGCCGTCGCGGATGAACAACGCCGACCGCGGTTACGCGACGCCGGAGGTCGTGCCCGACCAGGCCAACGTGTATACGCCGCCGGGCATCCGCGCGCAGCCGCGCCGGGTGGACCCCGAGGTCGTGGCGGGCAAACCGGTGTTCGTGCTCTACCGTCCCTCGCGGGGCATCGAGGTGCGCGATACCGACCAGGTCATGGGGCGGTGACGGATGCCGATCCGCACCAACCGCGGCCGGACCGCGGTCTACCGCCGCCTGTGGGGCTGGCCGCTGCGCTCGCCGCGGCACCTCGTCGGGACGCTGGTGTTCCTGGCCATCCTGGTCACCGTGCTCGGCATCGTGCTGCCGAAGGCGATCGACAAGCCGGCCACGGCCGCGCCCGGTCCCACCACCTCGGCGACCCGCACCGCTCCGCCGTCCGGGCTCGCCGTGCCGGTGCCGACGCCGTCGACGCTGCCCACGCGGCTGTCCAGCCCGCTGGCCACGCCGACGTCCGCGCCGCCGAACCCCGAGGCCCTGAACGTGGCGAAACAGTGGGCCACGGCGTGGGTGAACCACCCGGCGGGCATCTCGAACGCCGACTGGCTCAACGGGATGCGCGCGCTGACCACCGACGAGTACCTGCCCGTCATGTCCACTGTGGACCCTTCGAACATCCCGGCCACACGCGTGACCGGTGAGCCGACCGTCACGTCCTCCTACACCAGTTCCGTCCAGGTCGTCGTCCCCACCGATGGTCCGAAGCTCAGCATCACCGTGGTCAACACCGGCGCGGGGTGGCGAGTGGCGGACTACGACCAGGCGAGCTGAGCCCGGTGAAGCTCGGGATCCTCGTCGGGGTGCTGGTCGCCGCGGTGTTCGCGGCGGTGCTGACCACCAGCGCCGTGACGAAGGTGGTGGTGGACCAGCAGCAGGCCGCGGCCGGCGGGCTGATGAACACCTCCTGCGACGCCGCCATCGGCCCGACCCAGCCGGGCCAGCCCGAGCAGGGCGCCGCCGACGCGTCGAACCTGGACCAGGACCAGCGCGGCATCGTCGCGCTGATCATCTCGATCGGCAAGCAGCGCGGCCTCGCGCCGCGCGCGTGGCAGGTGGCGATCCAGGCCGGCATGACGGAATCGACCCTGCACAACTACGACCACGGCGACCTCGACTCGCTCGGCATCTTCCAGATGCGCCCGTCGATGAACTGGGGCACCGCCGCCGAGGTGACCAACCCGAACTACGCGATCAACAAGTTCTTCGACGTGCTGCAGGGCATCCCGGACTGGGCTGACCTGCGCCCCGGCGACGCGGCCCAGTCCGTGGAGCGGTCCGGCTTCCCCGACCGCTACCACAAGTGGGAGGCGATGGCGGCCGTCCTCGTGCAGAACCTGGGCCAGGTCGCCGACGCCGCCGGCTGTGGGCAGGGGCTGGGCGCGGCGCTGCCGCCGAGCCAGGCGGCGGCGCAGGCGATCAAGTTCGCGCTGGGGGAGCAGGGCAAGCCGTACGTCTGGGGCGCCACCGGGCCCAACTCGTACGACTGCTCCGGCCTGATGCTGCGCGCGTACGAGTCGGCGGGCGTGATCCTGCCGCGGGTTTCACAGGACCAGTACAAGGCCGGTGCGATGATGCCGGTGCGTGACGCGCAGCCCGGTGACCTGATCTTCCTCGCGACCGACCCGTCGGACCCGTCGACGATCCACCACGTCGCGATGTACCTGGGCGACGGCAAGATCGTCGAGGCCCAGCAGACCGGCGTCCCGGTGCACATCCGGCCGTTCTCCTTCGACGAGGCGGAAGTGGTACCGCAGGCGGTGCGTCCCGGCGTCTAGCATGGGGTTCGGGAGTCACCGGCTCTTGACACCGACCGGGGTGACCGCTATGGCCTGCCTGATTACCCGCCGGCGGGCCCGATTCACCCGAAGTCGCGGCCTGTCCACGAGCACGCGGCCGCGCGCTGGCAGAGGATGACACACGTGGCACGGAAATTCGGCAAGCGAGGCAAGCCCGGCCAGGGCGAGCCCCAGGACCCGCGAACGCTGTTCGGCGCACCGCAGCCGCAGCGTCAGTCCGCGCACCCGGCGTCCAGCACGCCGCTGTCCGACCAGCTGAACCACGGATGGCCCGGCGTCGACCCGGGTTACGTCGTGCTGCCGCGCTCCCTGGCGGAGGGCATGTCGCTGCCGTGGCAGCAGCAGATGGCGGCCCTGCTGGCGCAGTTCCACGCCGAGCACGCGCGCCTGACCTGGCCGGTTTACCGCGTGGTGCCGTCCCGCTACGAAAAGCTCGTGGATCTGGACGAGGAGCAACTGGCGGAGGCCGGTTACCTCGTGGAGATCGACACCGAGGGCGAGATGATCTACCGGGAGCGCAGCGGCCGCAAGGTGACGGACCCGCTGAACACGACCGTCCTGGTCTCCTGCCTCGACCCGATCCCGAAACCCGCCCCGCGCCCCGCCGCCCCCGCCCCCACGGCGGGCCCTCTTGCCGCTCCCGCCGCGATGAACATCGGCCCGGCCCCGGTCTGGCGGACGATGCCGCCTTCGGCTGGTCCTGAGGGTGGGGTGCCGGGTTCTGGTGTTGCTGGCTCTGGTTCTGGTTCTGGTGGGCCGGATGGGTACGAAGCTGGTGCCGCTGCGCCGGGCGCTGCCAATGGACCTGGTGGGTCGGGCGTGGGCTCGCCGGGTTCCGCGGCGGGAATGCGTCCGAGGGCTGGTCACGTTCCGACTGCGCCCGAGACTGCGCCGCAGGGAACAGCGGGTAGTGCGGAACGGCCTGCCGGTGCACCCCGCACTGGTGCTGCGCCACAGAGCTCGGCCGCTGCAGCACCTTCTTCTAGCAGCGCAGCAGAGAGCGCGGGGCCTGCTGCGGGCATTCACACTGCTCGTGAGGCTGTGTCGAAGGGACCGGGCAGTGCCGCGACGCCTGTCATGCCCTCTCGTCCTGGTCCCGTGCCCGATGCTGCGCCGCCCGGTTCGGCGTCGATGCCTGCGGGCCCTGCGCGTGAGGCCTTCCCGCAGTGGTCGCCCGGCCCGACACCGAAGTGGTCGACTTCCCCGTCGCACGCTCCCGAACAGGCGGGCGAGGCCGGGACCGTTCAGCCGCAGTCGCAGCCGCTCCACCGCGCGCCGATCGATCAGACCCCGGAACCGGGCCAGCTTCCGCCGGAACCGGCAACGCCGCCTCACGCTTTCGCTGCACCCTCAGAAGTGACCACTCCGACGCCACAGGCCGAGCAGCCCACTGACGCCGCGTCGCCGGATAGCGAAACCTCGACGGAGTCCGTGCCGAGCCCGCAGCGGGAGTCCGTTGCCGAGGCGCCGCCCGCGACGCTGACAGACCCGGCCACGAAGCCCGATCCGGCTGGCCCGGTTACTGAGGCTGGTGGCTTGACGGAACCTGTTGCTGTGCCTGGTGTTGCTGTCCGGGCTGAGTCTGTCGGCGAGTCGGGGCCAGACGGTGCGGCGGAGTCCGGGCCTGCTGACCTGACTGAACCTGAGCCGAGTCGGGCCGCTGAGACTGCCACCGAGCCTGGACCCGTCGACCGGGCTGAGACGGCTGTTCAGCCTGAGCCGGGTGGTTCGGCTGAGACGGTCGTTCAGCCAGAGCCGGGTGGTTCGGCCGAAGTGGTCGTTCAGCCTGAGCCGGGCGGATTGGCCGAGCCTGTTGCGCAGCCAGAGTCCGCGGGGTTGACTGAGCCCGATGGTGCAGCAACGCCGCCTGGTGTGGCGGTGGAAGCCGAGCCGGCAGTTGAGTTCGAGTCAGATGCTCGGCCGGACTCGTCTGCTCAAGCCGATGCCGACGAGCCGGGGGAGCCGACCGCCGAGGCTGAGCCCGCGACGCGGCCGGAGCCGGTTGCCGAGCCGGAACCTGTTGCGGCGTCGACGGCCCCAGCGGAACAGACAGACCAGCCGGAAGCTGCCGCGGCGCCGATGGACTCGCTGGAGTCCGCCGTGGAACGGAAAGTCCAGCCGGAGTCTGATGCGGAGCCAGTGACTCGGCCGGAGCCTGTCGCGCAAGCACCGGAGGGCCCGGAACGGTCAGAGCACGCCACGGAGGCCTCGCAGCGGCAGTCGATTGAGCAGGCTCAGCCGTCGATCGTGCCATCAGTGCAGTCGCCGGTGGCGGAAGTGCGGGAGTGGCAGCCTCAGGAGGCCCCAGCTGAGCTGCTCGCGCGACAGACGGATACTGCGACTGACTCGCACGCGCGACACGCGTCCTCTTCGGAGTTGCAACAGTCAGGTTGGCAGGCACAGCCGGGAAATCAGCCAACGCAGCCGGTGGACCACCCTGGTCGGCAGCCGTATCAAGTGAGCCAGCCGGAGCAGGCGAACCAGCTGCCTGGGCAGCCGACGGGCTGGCCTGTACAGCCGTCACAGCATGGGAGCCACGCACAGCAAGCGGGCCAGACACGGCACGGGAGCCAGCCGCAACAAGCGAGCCAGGCACAGCACGAGAGCCAGCCGCAGCCAGCGAGTCAGCCTCAGCACGAGAGTCCGGCACAACACGGAAGCCAGCCGCAGCAAGCGAGCCAGGCGCAGCAGGGGAGCCAGGCGCAGCACGGGAACCCGCCGCAGCCAGCGAGTCAGCCGCAGCAGCAGTTGCCGCAGCCGTCGTTGCCTCAGCCGCAGGGGCAGCGGCCGTCGTTGCCGCAGCCTGGTGGGGGGCGTTCGGCGGGGTTGGGGCCGGATGGGCGGCCGTTGCCGGTGTTTCCCGGGCAGGAGAAGGGGCCCGCCGGGGCTCCGCCGCCGGTGCGGAGTTTCCGGGCCGCGCCGCCGGTGTTCCCGGGGCGGGAGCCGGTTGTGCCGCCGGTGCCTCAGGCGCCCACAGAACCGCAGGTGACCGCTGTGCAGCAGGGACCTGCTGCACCACAGGGACCCGCGCAGGAGCAGACGTTCGCGTTGCAGCAGGGGCCCGCGCAGCAGCAGGGGCCCGGCGTACCGCAGGGGGCCGGCGGGCAGCAGGGGGCTGTGGAACAGCAAGGATCCGTCGGAGGGCAGGGGCCTGCGGAGCAGCAGGCGTCCGGTGGGCACCAGGGCCCGGCCGGGCCCTGGGGGCAGGAGCGGGGTGGGCTGCCGCGGCCGTCGTCGATGGCTCGGAGGCTTGAAGGTGGGGCGGGTGATGCGGAGCCGCCGCAGGTGAGGGATGCGCCGATCGCGTTTTCGGCTCCCTCTCCGGCTGACGAGGCTGACACGCCGCCTCGGGGGCTGCCGCTGCCGCAGTCACGCGGGTGGTTCGACGAGTTCGAGAACCGCGAGGACAACGGCGGCGGCGAATTCGGCCCGACCGGCGAGCCGACGGAGATCCCCTACAAGTTCCGGAAGTGACTCCTCGCCCCGTCACCCGAACCGACCGCCGGAGTGACAGGCGGGTCGCCAGGTGCCACGCTGAGAAGCATGGTTGACGACCCGAACCCGGACCAAGGGTGGTACTACAACACCCGCACCAATGAGGTGGAGCACCTGGAGCGCAGCCGGAGCATCGACCTGCTCGGCCCGTACCCGGACGAGGCCACGGCCCGCCGTGCGTTGCAGATCGCCCGGGAACGGACACAACAGGCCGACGCAGCCGACCGCGCCTGGGACAGCGACTGACAACGGACGGCCGGGAGACCATCAACGCCCGGGGAATCACCCGCGGCCGGGAAACCATCCGCGGTGGGACGGTCTCCCGGTCACCGGATCCGGAAACCGCCTGAGGTGGGCACCGGTTCCCCCGCCGAGCACGCTCCGTGTGCAGGACAACGGAAGCAGCCGTCGCCCGGAGCCGCTGGGAAGTTGCCGCTCCCTGCCGCGAGGGTGGTGGCCGAGCTCAGGGCAACGGCAGTCGAAGGAGCCCCGAAACCAGCACCCCGCCGACAACAGCTCAGCGCAAAGCAGGAACCGAAGGATCCAGCACGAAGTCCGGGTCCACCTGGGCCTCCAGGTCCGCCCCCGTGCGCCCGTTGCCCCAGGCACGGGCGTTGCGCAAGTGGAATTCCACGCCCTGCCGCTGGTACCGCGCCCAGTCGCGCTGTTCGGCGTCCACCGTGGACAACATGGTGGACAGGGTGTCCAGGTTGTGCGGCTCCAGCTCGCCGATGGGGCGGGTCGCGCCGCGTTCGGTTGCGCGGACGTGGCCGGAGGCGCTCAGCCAGCCGATCAGGGCGTCGCCCAGTTGGGCGCTCAGGAATTCGACGTCGTCGGCGTCGGTGACCTTGTTGCCGACCACCATGAGGCGCACGCCGAAGTCGCGCGCGTGGTCCGCGTACTGGCGGTACACGCCGACGCTGCGCAGAGTCGGTTCGCAGACCAGGAACGTCACGTCGAAGCGGGTGAACAGGCCGGAGGCGAACGCGTCCGCGCCTGCCGTCATGTCCATCACCACGTACTCGCCCCGGCCGTCGACCATGTGGTTCAGCAGCAGCTCCGCCGCGCCGACCTTCGAGTGGTAGCAGGCCACGCCGAGGTCGTCCTCGTCGAACTGGCCCGTGACGCCCAGCCGCACGCCGCCGAGGGAGCGGAAACACGCGTCGAAGACCGGGTTGTCCTCGAAGGGCTTCACCAGGCGCGAACCGCGGCCCGGCGGGGTGGTCTTGATCATCGACGCGGCGTCCGGGATGCGCGGGTTGGCGCCGCGCAGGTACTCCTTGATCAACGCCATGTTGTCGCCCAGCGTCGGCCACGCGAGGGCCTCCTCCTCGGTGGCGCCCAGTGCCACGGCGAGGTGCTGGTTGATGTCGGCGTCGATCGCCAGCACCGGCTTGGCGGCGTCGGCCAGGTACGAGACGAACAGCGAGGACAGCGTGGTCTTCCCGCTGCCGCCCTTGCCGACGAACGCGATCTTCACGGCGAAACCCTTTCCGAAAATGAAGATGGTTTTCATTGCAGGCCGCGCTCAACGTACACCCGACCGGCGCGCGCCCGAACGGGCGATCGCCGGCGCTCGATCGGGATACTGTTGTGTGGTGCCTCCACTCGTGATCAGGACACACGCGGCGGGAGGGGACTTCGGTCGTCTCCGGGCCGAGTTCGCGCTGCCGGAGTCCTTCGGTCCCGAGGTGCTGGCCGAGGCGGAACAGTCGGTGCTCGACCCGCTCGCGTCGGCCGGCGGCCGCGAGGACGCGACGGACCTGCCGTTCGTCACCATCGACCCGCCCGGCTCCAAGGACCTCGACCAGGCGATGCTCATCGAGCGCACCCGCCACGGCTTCCGGGTGCATTACGCCATCGCGGACCTGGCGGCGTTCGTCCCGCCCGGCGGCGCGCTGGACCGCGAGGCCCGCCGCCGTGGCCAGACGCTGTACCTGCCCGACGGCAACGTCCCGCTCCATCCGCCCGTGCTGTCCGAGGGCGCCGCGAGCCTGCTGCCCGGCGAGATCCGCCCGGCGGTGCTGTGGACGATCGACGTGGACGAAGGCGGCGAGCTGACAGACGCGCGCGTCCGCCGGGCGCTGGTCCGGTCCACCGAGCAGTTCGACTACGAGACCGTGCAGGCCGCGCTCGACGCCCGCCGCTCGCACCCGTCCGTGGCCGCGCTGCCGGAGCTGGGCCGGGTCCGGCGTGAGCTGGCCGTCCGCCGCGGGGCCGTGGAGCTGCAGCTGCCCGAGCAGGAGATCAGCGGCGACGCCGACGGGGGCTGGGCGCTCGCCCGCCGGCCGCGCACCGCCGTCGACGCCTGGAACGCCGAGATCTCGCTGCTCACCGGCATGGCCGCCGCGCAGATCATGCTGGACGCGCGGGTCGGCGTCCTCCGCACGTTGCCGCCGCCGGAGCCGGACGCGGTGGAGTGGCTGCGCCGCTCGGCGCACGCGCTGGGCGTGGCCTGGCCCGAGGGGCTGACCGTCTCGGAGTTCCTGTCCGCTTTGGACCCCGGACGGCCCTCGTCGATGGCGCTGTACGCCGACACGACGCGGCTGTTGCGCGGCGCGGGGTACACGTCGTTCGACGGCGAGCTGCCGGGCCTCGCCACGCACGCGGGCATCGGCGGGGCGTACGCGCACGTCACCGCCCCGATCCGACGGCTGGTCGACCGCTTCGCCACGGAGGTCTGCCTGGCGGTGGTGGCGGGGCGCGAGGTGCCGTCGTGGGCGCGGGAGGCGCTGGAGGAGGTGCCGGCGAAGATGTCCGCTTCGGACGTTCTCGCCGCGCGCGTCGAGCGGGCCTGCATCGACCAGGTGGAGGCGTGGGTGCTGGCGGAGCGCGTCGGCGGCGAGTTCACGGCCGTGGTGCTGCGTGCGGAGGAGACGAAGGCGGAGATCCTCGTCGAGGACCCGCCGGTGATGGCGAAGTGCGCGGGGGAGCGGTTTCCGGAGGGTGAGCGGATCGGCGTGCGGCTGACCGCCGTCGACGTCGACAAGCGGAAGGTGTTGTTCGAACGCGTATGAGGAGCCGTGAGCTGGTCGACGACCTGGGTGAGCTGGTGCCGGTCGAGGGGTCGCCGTCCCGGGTGGTCTCGCTGGTGCCGTCGCTGACGGAGGCGGTGGCGGTGAGCGCGCCGGGGCGGCTGGTGGGCGCCACGGACTACTGCACGCATCCGTCCACATTGGAGGTCACGCGCGTCGGCGGCTCGAAGTACCCGAAGGTGGACCGCGCGCTGGAGCTGGCGCCGGACCTGGTGCTGGCGAACTCGGAGGAGAACCGGCCCGAAGACGTGGAACGCTTGCGCGCCAACGGGATCCCGGTCTGGGTGATGGAGGCCTCCGCCACCGTGCCGGCCGCGCTGGGGTCGCTGCGCCGGATCCTGACGCAGGCCTACGACATCCCCGAGCCGACCTGGCTCGTCGAGGCCGAGGAGCTGTGGCGGGAGGTCGCGCCGCTCCGGCATCGGGCGGTGGTGCCGGTCTGGCGGAAGCCGTGGATCGTGCTGGGCCGCGACACATTCGCCGGTGACGTGCTGCGCCGAGTCGGGGTGGACAACGTCTACGCGGACTCGGCCGAGCGCTACCCACGGCCCCCGATCGACGAGCTGCGAACCCGGGCGGACGACCTCGTGGTCCTGCCGGACGAGCCGTACGAGTTCACCGCGGAGGACGGCCCGGAGTTCTTCCCGGCGGCCCGTCCGCTGTTGGTGTCGGGCCGGTATCTGACCTGGTATGGGCCTTCGCTTGTTGAGGCGCATGCTGTGTTGAGCGAGGCGCTGCGCACCCTGTAGCCGGGCCTGGCATTCGTCGGCTTTGGCGGCCCGCCAAGGGATTTCTGGTCCGGCTTTCGTGCAGTGGTGGCGGAGTTGCCGGGCATGGTGGTCGAGGGAGGTGTAGATGGCGGAGGCCTGTTCGACGGGAAGGTCGCAGAGCAGGGTAGCCATGGTTTCGTCTTGGTGGATGAGGCAGACGCTACGTTCGCGCCGCCGAGCCCGGGACCGTCGCTCGTAGCCTTCAGCATCGACTTTTTGGACGACTCGATTGACGGCAGCCCGGAGCGAAGAGGGGTTTCTCCCAGCCAGCCGGTTCGCGACGATGGCGTCAACCTGGGCGGCCATCTCATCGGAGAGGGCATTGGTCGGCTCGAACACCATCCGCGCTTTGAACCCGTCGATCTCCCCACGCCGAAACGCGGCGAAGGTTTCGGGCAGCCGGGTGGTCGGGGCTCAGGGCTTGCGCCAGCGCGACATCGGCACCGGCCCGCCGTTCAGTCACCGACAGCTCCAACGCGAGCTCGGCGGCCACAGACCGCGATGACCCGCCCACCGCAGCGAACGCGGCGATATCGGCGACTTGCTCAGCCTCCATTTGCGCTATCCGAATAGCCCGATCATGAATCCGAGTCAACACCTCGGACGAAGAATCCCCAGAACAACTCACCCTTTAATTCTACCTAAACAGCCAACGGAAAACGTCACCAAATAGGGTGAACGGAAAAACTGCATACGAAACATGACCACGAAACGCCACCACCCTGAATGCCCACACCTCCCCGCCCCCGATCCCCGCCGCCCACACGCTCACTGGGATTTGTCAAGGCATCCCTCCAGCCTTGACAAATCCCAGTGAGCGTCAGTGACACTAAAACATCGGGGCATACCCCAAAAAAACCTACAACGTAACCCCAGTCAAAACAGTAACCCGCTCCTCAGTCAGATCAGCCATAGCGGCCCCCGGCCCCTCACGCCCAACACCAGAATCCTTAACCCCGCCATAAGGCATCTGATCAGCCCGAAAGCTAGGCACGTCACCCACCAAAACCCCACCAACCTTCAACCGAGCAGACACGTCAAAAGCCGTAGGAAGATCCCGAGTAAACACACCAGCCTGCAACCCAAACCGCGAAGCATTGATCCGCGCAACCCCCTCGCCCACAGAGGACACCCGAACCAAAGAAATCACCGGCCCGAAAACCTCCTCAGCCATCACCAACGCATCCTCAGGCACATCCGCCAACACGGTCGGCTCCACAGCGGCCCCAGAACGCCCACCCCCAGCCAGCAGAGTCCCACCAGCAGCCACCGCCTCCGAAACCCACGATGAAACCCGCACAGCAGCCGCCTCATTGATCAACGGCCCAACGTCCACCCCCTCCTCCCGCGGATCACCCGTCCGCAGCCCCGCGACCTGCGCCAGCACCTTCTCCCGCAACGCATCGTAAACGTCGGTGTGCACATAAACCCGCTGCACCGAGATACAAGACTGCCCAGCCTGATACATACCAAACGTAGCAATCCGCTCAGCCGCGAAGTCCAGGTCCGTCCAATCCGGACACACCAGAACGGCACCGTTCCCACCCAGCTCCAACGCCACATGCTTACGCGGCACGCTCTCGCGGATACTCCAGCCGACCGGCACCGACCCGGTAAACGAAACCACCGGCAGCCGAGGATCCTTAACCAGTTCGGCGGTCTCCTCATTGCCAATGGGCAGAATCGACCAACTCCCAGCAGGCAACCCCGTCTCGGCCAGGATCTCGCCAAGCAACAACGCAGTCAACGGCGTCGCAGGCGCGGGCTTGAGCACGATCGGCGCCCCAACCGCAATCGCCGGCGCTACTTTGTGCGCCACCAAGTTCAACGGGAAGTTGAACGGTGTAATCCCCAGCACCGGCCCGCGCGGCACCCGCCGGACCAGCGCGAGCCGTCCCGTTCCACCCGGGTCGGTGTCGAGGCGCTGCAACTCACCAGAGAACCGCCGGGCCTCCTCGGCCGCCCACCGGAACGTGGACACCGCCCGCCCGACCTCACCACGCGCCCACTTCAACGGCTTACCCGACTCCGCCGTAATCAACTGCGCGATCTCTTCGGACCGCGAGTCCAAGCCCCGGGACACCTGGTCCAGCGCGCCCGCCCGGACGTGCGCGGGCAGCGTCGCGAACTCGTCGGCGACGTCGGCCGCCGCCTGCACGGCCGTCTCGATGTCCGAAGTGGACGGTACGTGGTGCGAACCGGCCTCGCCGCCGTCGTAGGGATGGCGGACGACGGCGGTGGTGCTGCTGGTCACCGGCTTGCCGGCGACCCAGTAGGGGACGGTCACTTGCGGGCCTCCGTGCGGATCGCGTACTCGAGGACGGACAGGCCCTCGTCGAGCAGTTCGTCGGACAGGGAAAGGGGCGGCAGTAGCCGGACGACGTTGCCGTAGGTGCCGCAGGTCAGGACCACCACGCCGAGCGCGTGGCAGGCCGCGGCGACGCGTTTGGTCAGATCCGCGTCCGGCTCCACCCCACCCGGCTTCACGAACTCCGCCGCCAGCATCGCGCCGCGCCCGCGCACTTCGCCGATCACGCCCGTCTCCGCGGCCAGCGCGCGAAGCCGGGGCACGACCTGCTCCTGGATCCGGCGCGCGGACGCCGCCAGGTCCGCCCCGCGCATGGTCTCGATCGAGCCGAGCGCCGCGGCGCAGGCGATCGGGTTGCCGCCGTAGGTGCCGCCGAGCCCGCCCGGGCCGACGGCGTCGAGCAGCTCCGCGCGCCCGGTCACGGCGGCGAGCGGCAGGCCGCCCGCGATGCCCTTGGCCGTCGCGATCAGGTCGGGGACCACGTTCTCGTCGGTGGAGGCGAACCAGTCGCCGGTGCGGCAGAAGCCGGTCTGCACCTCGTCGGCGACGAAGACCACGCCGTTCGCGGAGCACCACGCCGACAGGGCGGGCAGGAAACCGGGTGCGGGCTCGATGAACCCGCCCTCGCCTTGGATCGGCTCGATCACCACGGCGGCCACCTGGTCGCCGCCGATCTGCTTCTCGATCCGGTCGATCGCGAGGCGCGCGGCCTCGGGGCCGTCCAGCCCGTCGCGGAACGGGTACGAGCCGGGCACGCGGTAGACCTCGGGCGCGAACGGGCCGAAGCCGTGCTTGTAGGGCACCGACTTCGCGGTCAGCGCCATCGTCAGGTTGGTCCGGCCGTGGTAGGCGTGGTCGAACACGACCACGGCCTGGCGCCCGGTCGCGGCGCGGGCGATCTTCACCGCGTTCTCCACGGCCTCGGCGCCGGAGTTGAACAGCACCGACTTCTTCGCGTGGTCGCCAGGGGTCAGCTCTGCCAGCGCTTCGCAGACCTCCACGTAACCCTCGTACGGCGTGACCATGAAACAGGTGTGCGTGAACAGCCCGGCCTGCTCGCGGACGTGGTCGACGACCGCGGGCGCGGAGTGGCCGACGTTCGTCACGGCGATGCCGGAGCCGAAGTCGATGAGCACGTTGCCGTCGGCGTCGGTCAGCAGCCCGCCGCTCGCGGACGTGATGTACGCGGGCAGCGTGGACGCGACGCCGGCCGCGACGACGTTCGCCCGGCGTTCCTGCAGCGCGCGCGACGCGGGGCCGGGGATCTCGGTGCGCAGCCTGCGCTGCTGGGGGGCCGGGGCCTGGGGCTCGGCGGCAGTCGTGGTCACGGGCGCTCCTGGAAGGACTCGTGAGTGTTTATGACGGTTCTAACCGGCATAAACACTCACGACGGGCTGGGTCGTTCACCAGGGTGCAGCCGGGAGGGGGCGGAGTCAGGTGGCCGAGTTGGCCAATTTCGCCGGTAGAGTTGGCCGTTATGGCACTGACCTTGCGCGCGCTGGCCGACGAGCGGCCGCTAGGCCTGCGGGTGGTCGCCGGGGCCGCGGCGCTGGAGCGGCCGATCGGCTGGGTGCACCCCACCGAGCTGACCGACCCGCAGGCGTTCCTCGAAGGCGGCGAGCTGCTGCTGACCACCGGCCTCGCGCTGGACGAAGCGACCTCGGCGGCGTACGTCCGACGCCTTGTCGAAGCAGGTGTCGCGGGCCTCGGCTTCGGCGTCGGGCTGAGCCACGCGCGCGTGCCCGAAGCGCTGGTGACCACGGCGGACGAGGTTGGCCTGCCCGTGCTCGAAGTGCCGCGGAAGACGCCGTTCATCGCGATCACCCGGGCCGTCTCGCGCGCGGTGGCCGCCGACGAGTACGCCGCCACCGTCCGAGTCGGCCGGGCTCAGCAGGAACTGACCCGGACGGCGGTCGGCAAGGGCGGCGCCGGGGGCGTGGTCCGCCGGCTGGCGCGGCTCGTCGACGCCTGGGTGGTGCTGTTCGACTCCGCCGGCCGGGTGACCGAGGCCGCGCCCGCCGCCGCCCGCGCGCACGGCGAACGCCTTGACGTCGCCGGGCTTCGCGCGGGCACCCGTGTGGTGCCGCTCGGCGACGACGAGGTCGTGCTCCAGACCCTGCACACGCGCGGTGCGCTGGCGGTCGGGCGAAAGGAGCCGCTCGACGCGCCGGGGCGGCACATCGTCAACACCGCCGTCTCGCTGCTTTCCCTTGCCCTGGAACAGGATCGCGCCCAGCACGCCGCGCTGTCCCGGCTGCGCACCGGCCTGCTGGAGCTGCTGGTGGCAGGGCAGGAGGACCTCGCGCTGGACGTCCTGCGCACCGTGCAGGAGGTGCCGCCACGGCCGTGGACGGTGCTCGCCCTGTCCGGCGCGAAAGGCCAACGCAACGTGCTGTACGACCGGCTCGAAACCGTTGCGGGGCAAGTGTTCTTCGCCCACCGCGACGCGCTGCTGGTCGCGGTGACCGACGACGTGGACCGAGTGGTGACCGCGGCCCAGGGCGTCGGCGAGTTCCACGTGGGCGTCGCCGAGGCGGACGGTTTCGCCACTGCCCTGCACCAGGCGGGCGAGGCGGCCGCCGCCGCGCGCACCACCGGCGTCCCGCTCGTCCGCTACGCCGACCATGCCGGCCGTGGACTGCTCGGACTGCTGGAACCCGAAGCGGCGCAAGCGTTTTCGGCGCAACTGCTCGCCCCGCTGCGCGCCTTCGACGCGACCGGCCGCGGGGACCTGGAGACGTCGTTGCGCGGCTGGCTCGAACACCACGGCCACTGGGACCTCGCCGCGACGAAGCTCGGCGTGCACCGGCACACGCTGCGCAACCGCGTGACGAAGGCGGGCGAGCTGCTCGGCCGGGACCTCGACTCGCCCGGCGTACGCGCCGAACTCTGGCTGGCGCTGCAGGTCAGGTCGTGACGAGCAGCGCGATCGGCGAGTCCCCGCAGCGGCGCAGGGTCAGGCCGCCGTCGGTGGTGTACGGCTCGGCGCCGGAAGCCCACCAGGCCGGCACGTCGACCGCCCGCACCAGCGAGCCCGTCGCCTGCCGGACGCTGTTGGACACGATCACCCGGCCCTGCGCGTTCAGCAGCGCCGCCTCGCGGCCGAGCGACCGCAGCCGACGACGCACCGTGCGCTCGAACTCGCGCACGTACACGTCCGCGCCGACAACGCCGGCGAAGCCCTCTCGCTCGACCGGCAGCGTGAAGGTGAGCGTGTACTCGTCGGTGCAGAGGTAGTCGACGTACGGGCCGTTGATGTGCCGTCGACCGCTGTCGCGCGGCACCGTGAACCACGATTGGCGCGTGTAGTCGAGGAAGTTCTCGCTGTCCGGGTCAAGGGAAATGAACAGCTGCTCCGGCGGCTCGCCCTCTTCGGCGGCGCTGGTCCACCACTCGAAGCCGAACTCCTGGTCGGACAGCACGTGTGGCGCGCTGACGAAGCCGGCGCCGATGACCAGGCCGCCGAGGGCCTCGATGACCTGCGGCCGGATGCGGTGCAGGGCAGCCGACGTCGAGCCGTCCGGCTCGGCGAGCAGGGACTCGGCGGCGGCCAGCACCGGCTTCAGGCGCTCGAAGATTTCTTCCACCAGCGCAGATACCTGGGCCACGACTTCATCGCCGGTCAGCGTTGGGGTGTCGTTCACCATGCTCACCTCGGATGCGGGGTCATCAGAGCTTACGGCGTTTCGAGACATACCAAAAAGGCCGGAAGCAAGCCGACCGGGACAGGTGACATAGTGGCACGAACTGCTTGCTTCCGGTCGGTTTGGTATCTATTGGCACTGTAAGTGCAGATCGGCTAGCCGGTCCAGTGCGCCCAGTATGTGTTCCTCGGTGAGCTTCCTGGCCAGGTCGCCGTCCGCGGCGGCGATCGCCGTGACGATCGCGCGGTGCTCAGCGTAGGCCTGCTGGGAACCCTCCTCGCCGCCGAGGGGCACCCAGAGCAACCCCCCGCGTTCGCCCTGCAACTGAACTTCCTGGTTGGTGAGCCGCGGCGACTGCGCGGCCGCCGCCACCTCCAGGTGGAAGTGCCGCTCGGCGCGCGTCGCGTCAGGCCCGGCGGCGTCGAGCAGGTCCTCGCCGGCCAGCCGCAGCCGTTCGAGGTCCTCAGGGGAGCTGCGCTCGGCGGCGAGCTTGGCCGCGGAGCCGGCGACGGCGAGGTAGTGGTCGCCGAAGTCGCGCAGGTCCGCGAGCGAGACCAGGCGCAGGCGCTCGGCCCACGAACTCGGCGCCGGCCACGCGGGTGTGCGCACGAAGCTGCCGCCGCCCCGTCCGCGGCGCGTCTCGACCAGCCCCTGGTGGCGCAGGACCGCGAGCGCCTCTCGCACCGTGACCGTGGAGACGCGGAACTGCGCGGCCAGCTCGACCTCGCTCGGCAGCTGCTCGGCGTCGTCGAGCAGGCCGAGGGTGATGGCGTCCAGCAGCCGCGCCGCCACCGCCTCAGCCCGGCCGAGCTGGTCCAGCGGCGCGAACATGGCCAGTCGCGCGTTGTGCGGCATCTCCTTGCGCATGAGTCCACCCGTCTCGCACCTGCGATTGAGTCAATCCTGCCCCAAAGTCTTGTGATTTGAAATATGGAGTTATATGTTTCAGCCTGCCACGGAGAGTCAGGAGGCGTACGCGTGCAGGAATTGAAGCACTACGTCGGCGGGAAGTTCGTCGACTCCCTGTCCGGCGAGGTCGCCGAGATCATCGATCCGGTGACCGGGCGCCCGTACTGCACCGCTCCGGTGGCCGGCGCCGAGGACGTCGACCGCGCGCTGAAGGCCGCCGCGGAGGCGTTCGAGAGCTGGCGGGAGACCACTCCGGCCCAGCGCCAGCTCGCGTTGCTGAAGATCGCCGACGCCGTCGAGGCCCGCGGGGAGGAGATCATCCGCGTCGAGTCCGCGAACACCGGGAAGCCGGTGGCGCTGACGATGTCGGAGGAGCTGCCGATGATCGTCGACCAGCTGCGCTTCTTCGCCGGCGCCGCGCGGGTGCTGGAAGGCCGGTCGGCGGGGGAGTACATGGAGGGCCACACGTCCTTCATCCGCCGCGAGCCGGTGGGCGTCTGCGCCCAGGTGACGCCGTGGAACTACCCGCTGCTGATGGCCATCTGGAAGATCGCGCCCGCGTTGGCGGCGGGGAACACGATCGTGCTCAAGCCATCCGACACCACACCCGCGTCGACGCTGCTGCTCGCCGAGATCTGCGGCGAGTTCCTGCCTCCGGGCGTGTTCAACGTCGTGTGCGGCGACCGCGACACCGGCCGCGCGCTGGTGGAGCACGAGATCCCGGCGATGGTGTCGATCACCGGCTCCGTCCGCGCGGGCATCGAGGTGGCCGCCGCCGCGGCCCGCGACGTCAAGCGCGTGCACCTCGAGCTCGGCGGCAAGGCCCCGGTGCTCGTCTTCGAAGACGCCGACCTCGACCTCGCGGCCGAGACGATCGCGATGGCCGGCTACTTCAACGGCGGCCAGGACTGCACCGCCGCCACCCGCGTGCTCGTCTCCGACGACGTGCACGACACCTTCATCGCCGCGCTCACCCGCCAGGCCGAGGCGACCAAGACCGGTCTGCCGGACGACGACACCGTCGCCTATGGCCCGCTGAACAACGCCGCGCAGCTGGAAAAGGTGTCCGGCTTCGTGGACCGCCTGCCCGAGCACGCCACCGTCCACTGTGGAGGGCGACGGGCCGGCGACGAGGGCTACTTCTACGAGGCCACCGTGGTTTCCGGCGTCACGCAGGACGACGAGATCACGCAGAACGAGGTGTTCGGCCCGGTCATCACCGTGCAGCGGTTCACCGACGAGGCCGACGCGGTGAAGGCCGCGAACGGCGTGCCGTACGGGCTGGCGTCCTCGGTGTGGACCAAGGACCACCAGCGGGCCATGCGGGTGTCGGCCAAGCTCGACTTCGGCTGCGTGTGGATCAACACCCACATCCCGCTGGTCGCCGAGATGCCGCACGGCGGGTTCAAGAAGTCGGGCTACGGCAAGGATCTCTCGCTCTACGGCCTCGAGGACTACACCCGCGTCAAGCACGTGATGAGCGCGCTGTAACCGAGACCGGAACGACGCCGAAAGGCCCGCCATGCCCCACCAAGCCCCCTCGACGGCCCCCCGCGCCGGTGCCGCGCGGACCCCGGGAACCGGCCCGGCGATCCGGCTCACCGGACTGCAGAAGCACTTCGCCGAAGTTCGCGCGGTCGACGGCGTCGACCTCGACATCCCGCCCGGCGAGTTCTTCTCGATGCTCGGCCCGTCCGGCTCCGGGAAGACGACCGTGCTGCGGTTGATCGCCGGGTTCGAACTGCCCACCGCGGGCGGCATCGAGCTGGACGGCCGCGACGTCAGCCGGCTCGCGCCGTTCGACCGTGACGTGAACACGGTTTTCCAGGACTACGCGCTCTTCCCGCACATGTCCGTGCAGCAGAACGTCGAGTACGGCCTGCGAGTGAAGGGCGTCGGCAAGGCCGAGCGCCACCGTCGCGCGGAAGAAGCGCTGCGCACGGTGCGGCTGGAGGAGTACGGGCGGCGGAAGCCGTCACAGCTCTCCGGCGGCCAGCGTCAGCGGGTCGCGCTCGCCCGCGCCTTGGTAAATCGCCCGAAAGTGTTATTGCTTGACGAGCCCTTGGGCGCGTTGGATCTCAAACTGCGTCAAGCGATGCAAGTCGAGCTGAAACAGATCCAGCGCGAAGTCGGCATCACGTTCGTCTTCGTGACGCACGACCAGGACGAGGCCCTGACGATGAGCGACCGCATCGCGGTGTTCAACGCCGGGCGGATCGAGCAGGTCGGCACCCCCGTGGAGGTGTACGAGAAGCCGGCGACCGCGTTCGTGGCCGGTTTCGTCGGCACGTCCAACCTGCTCAGTGGCCGCGGAGCGGAGGCGGTGATCGGCCGTCCGGGTGTTTACAGCATCCGGCCGGAGAAGATCACCATCGACGGAAACCTGGCTTCACCAGCGGGTCCCGGCGAGACGAGCGCGACCGGAATCGTCACGGATGTCGTATACGCCGGGTCCACAGTGCGCTACGCTGTCGCGCTCGACGCGGGGGGCCAGTTGTCCGTTGTCCGCCAGAACACCAGTGATCCGACCGAGTTCGCCGATGGCCGGGTTCGGCTGAGCTGGCGCCGCGAACACAGTTTCCGGGTCCCCGAAGCCGGTTAGTCCTCACGGGAAGGTTTCTCTCGACATGAAGAACAGGAAGACGCTGCTCGTTGGCTTGTGCGGCGTGAGCCTCCTGCTCGCGGCCTGCGGCACGGCCAGTAACAGTTCCTCCTCGGGATCGGCGCCGGGCGCGCAGGGGTTCACCCCGCCGAAGCTGTCCGCCCTCACCGAGCTCGGCCAGCCGGAAGGCCAGCTGAACGTGCTGGCGTGGCCTGGTTACGCGGAAAACGGCTCGAACGACCCGAAGGTCAACTGGGTCACGCCGTTCGAACAGCAGACCGGCTGCAAGGTCAACGTCAAGCCGTTCGGCACGTCCGACGAGGCCGTGACGCTGATGAAGACCGGGCAGTACGACGTCGTGTCGGCTTCGGGCGACGCGTCGCTGCGGCTGGTCGCTTCGGGTGACGTGGAGCCGGTGAACACCGCGCTCGTGCCGAACTACAACGACATCTACCCGTTCCTGAAGAACAAGTCGTGGAACAGCGTCAACAACGTCGCCTACGGCATCCCGCACGGCTGGGGCGCGAACGTGCTGACCTGGCGCACCGACAAGGTGAACCCGGCGCCCACCTCGTGGTCGGCGATGTTCGACCCGAACTCGCCGTACAAGGGCAAGATCATCGCCTACGACTCCCCGATCTACATCGCCGACGCCGCGGTCTACCTGATGGCGCACCAGCCGGACCTGGGCATCAAGAACCCGTACGCCTTGGACGACAAGCAGTTCAACGCCGCGGTGGACCTGCTCAAGAAGCAGCGCCCGCAGGTCGAGGAGTACTGGGCGGACTACCTGAAGGAGACGCAGTCGCTCAAGAACGGCGACGGCGTGATCGGCACCGCCTGGCAGGTGACGGTCAACCTGGCCAAGAGCGAGGGTGCGCCGCTGCAGTCGGCGGTGCCGAGCGAGGGCGCTACGGGCTGGTCGGACACCTGGATGGTGGCCGCGAAGTCGCAGCACAAGACGTGTGCGTACAAGTGGATGGACTACATCGTCAGCCCGAAGGTGAACGCCCAGGTCGCCGAGTACTTCGGTGAGGCGCCGGCGAACAGCAAGGCCTGCGCCGAGTTCAAGGACAAGTCGCTGTGCGACACCTACCACGCGAACGACGCCGCGTACGCCGCCAAGATCCAGTACTGGACCACGCCGATCCCGCAGTGCCTCGACGGCCGCACGGACGTCAAGTGCAAGGACTACGGCGACTGGACCCGTGCCTGGACCGAGATCAAGGGCTGACCCCCTTGTGAGTGTTTAGGACGGTTAGAACCGTCATAAACACTCACAAGCCCCCTGACTCCGGGGGCGGCAGGCACCCTCCCCCCTCGTCTGCCGCCCCCGGACCCCCCTTCCCGCTAGCGTGCCCCGAAGGTGCCCGACATGACCGCCGTGAGCCCGCCGAGCCGCCGAGCTTCGGCCTTCTTCTTCCGCAAACCCCGGCTGCGCCTGGCCATTCTGCTTTCGGCACCGCTGCTGTGGCTCGGCCTGGCCTACCTCGGCGCGCTCGCCGCGCTGTTCATCACGGCCTTCTGGTCGACCGACGTGTTCACCGGCCAGGTGGTCACGAGCTGGTCGTTCGACAACTTCGTCACGCTGTTCAGCGACTCGGTGTACCGCACGATCACGCTGCGGACCGTGGGCATCGCGGCGCTGGTCACGGTGGTGGACGCGGTGATCGCGTTCCCGATGGCGTTCGCCATGGCCAAGCTCGCCTCCCCGCGCGCGCAGCGGATCCTGGTGATCGCCGTGATGACGCCGCTGTGGGCCAGCTACCTGGTGAAGGCGTACGCCTGGCGGACGCTGCTTTCGGGCAACGGCGCGATCAACTGGCTGCTCGACCCGTTCGGCCTCTCCGGACCCGGGTACGGCGTCGCGGCCACCGTGATCACGCTGTCCTACCTCTGGCTGCCGTACATGATCCTGCCGATCTACGCCGGGCTCGAGCGGCTGCCCGACTCGCTGGTGGACGCCTCCAGCGACCTCGGCGCGAAGTCGTTCCGCACGTTCCGCTCGGTGATCCTGCCGCTGACCTTCCCGGCGATCGTCGCGGGCTCGATCTTCACGTTTTCCCTGTCGCTCGGCGACTACATCGCGGTGAAGATCGTCGGCGGCACGTCGCAGATGCTCGGCAACGTCGTCTACGACAACATCGGCGCGGCCAACAACCTGCCGTTCGCGGCGACCGTGGCCACCGTGCCGGTCGTGATCATGCTCGTGTACTTGGCCGTCGTGCGCCGCACCGGCGCGCTGGACAATCTCTAGGAGGCTCCCCGTGCGGATGTCGAAGACCGCCAGGGTGCTGCTGTGGACGGCGCTCGGGGCCGGGTTCGCGGTGATCTACTTCCCGCTGCTGGTGGTGCTGCTGAACTCGGTGAACTCGGACACCACGTTCGGCTGGCCGCCGAAGAGCTTCACCCTGGAGTGGTGGGGCCGCGCGGTGACGAACGAGGGTGCGCTGCGCGCGCTGTGGACCAGCGTCGAGGCCGGCCTCGCGGCCACCGCGATCGCGCTGGTGCTGGGCACGATGGCCGCGTTCGCCCTGCAGCGCTACCGGTTCTTCGGGCGGAACTCGGTCTCGCTGCTGATCGTGCTGCCGATCGCGCTGCCCGGCATCGTCACCGGCATCGCGCTGAACAACGCGTTCCGCACCATCCTCGGCATCGACCTCGGCCTGCTCACGGCGATCATCGCGCACTCGACGTTCTGCATCGTGGTGGTGTTCAACAACGTGGTCGCGCGGCTGCGCCGGATGGGCGGCAACCTCGAAGAGGCGTCGATGGACCTCGGCGCCGACGGCGTCACGACGTTCCGCCTGGTCACGTTCCCGATGCTGCGCTCGGCCCTGCTGGCCGGCGGGCTGCTGGCGTTCGCCCTGTCGTTCGACGAGATCATCGTGACCACGTTCACGCTCGGCACCGGCCTGGAGACGCTGCCGATCTGGATCTACGACAACCTGTTCCGCCCCAACCAGGCCCCGGTGGTGAACGTGGTGGCGGCGGTGCTGATCGTCGTCTCGACTGTGCCGGTGTATTTCGCCCAGAGGCTGTCGGGTGGCGACAGTTCCAGCGGCGGCCGGATTTAGGACTCGTGAGTGTTTATGCCGGTTCTAACCGTCATAAACACTCACGAGCCCTGGGCGGTCAACGGAATCCGTCCGTCGCCGCGCGCAGGGCGGCCAGGATCCCGGGGTCGTTCACCGCGTGGCCGGCGCCTTCGGTGAGCTGCAGGGAGGAGCCCGGCCACGCGCGGTGCAGCTGGTAGGCCGTGACGGGCGGGCAGACCGAGTCGTACCGGCCCTGCACCAGGACGCCCGGGATGTCGGCGAGGCGGCCCGCGTCGCGGATCAGCTGGCCTTCTTCGAGCCAGGCGCCGTGGCTGAAGTAGTGCACGGCGAGGCGCGCGAAGGTCAACGCGAAAGCCGGGCTGGCGTACTGGTTGCGGAACGCCTCCTGTGGCAGCAGGGCGACCGTCGCGCCTTCCCAGACGCTCCAGGCGATCGCGGCGCGTTCGCGGACCGCGCGGTCGTCGGAGGCGAGCAGCTCGCCGTAGCCGGCCAGCGGGTCGGCGCGGAGTGATTCCGGCAGCGGCGCCAGGAACTCCTCCCACTCGGCCGGGAACAGGTTCGCCGCGCCGCCGCGGTAGATCCAGTCCAGCTCGCTGCTTCGCACCGTGAAAACGCCGCGCAGCACGATCTCCGAGACCCGCGACGGATGCGTCTGCGCGTACGCCAGCGCGAGCGTCGAGCCCCACGAGCCGCCGAACAGCTGCCAGCGCTCGATGTTCAGCCGTTCGCGCAGCAGTTCCATGTCGGACACCAGGTGCCACAGCGTGTTCGTGGTCAGGTCCACGTCCGGGTCGCCGATGTTCGGCGTGCTGCGGCCGGCGCCGCGCTGGTCGAACAGGATGATCCGGTAGGCGTCCGGGTCGAAGTGCCGGCGCGCCATCGACGCGATCCCGCTGCCCGGCCCGCCGTGCAGCACGACGACCGGCTTGCCGTCCGGGTTTCCCGCGTCCTGGCAGTAGATCCGGTGCCCGTCGCCGACGTCGAGCATTCCGTCGGCGCGCACCGGGAGCGGCGGGTAGAGATCGTCGTCCATGGCGGACACTCTGCCGGAATGGGGAAGAAGGTGGGGGCCCGCCCCCGCCGCCGGGCTGAGCGGGCCCCCAGTCTGTGGTCGCGCTAGCAGCCTTGAGCGGCCGCCACGTTCGCGAATCCCTTTCCGGCACCCGTCACGGTGTTGCTCGCGCAGACCTTGTTCCCCTGCGCGGCGGCCACGACGTAGAAGCCGTAGGCCGAGGGCGCCTGCACGTCGGCGGTGTTGTCCGAAAAGGTGTTGTCCTGGCCCCAGCCGTCGACCTGCACGTGGACCTCGAACGCGCCGTAGGTGGCGTCGTGCATGAAGACCTTGCTGCCCTTGTTGCCGGTGACCAGGTAGCCGTTGCCCTTCACGTCGACCCAGCTGTCGGCGCAGTTACTGATCCGACCGGAGGCAGGCGGATACGGGCTGCAGCCGATCTGCTTGTAGGGACCCGTTTCCGCCGTGGCTGTAGTCGGATTAGTAACGAACGGCACAGTCTCGCCGCTCTGGCCGGTTCCGTCGAAAGTGTTGCCGCGCAGCTCGCCGCCGGTAGTGCCCTCCTTGACATCGATCGACTCGGCGCGCACGTCCGGCCCGATCTTGTTGTTCAGCGCCTTGTTGCGGTCGCTGTGGTCGGGCTGGCCGTCGGGCCAGTTGCTGTTCGCGGAGCCGAAGTAGATGCCCTCGCCGAAGCCGCCGTTGTCCTTGCCGGTGTCGGAGATCTCCGAGTTCTGCACGACGTTGTCGCTGCTCGTGTACTGGAAGTGGATGCCCTCGTTGTCGACGCCGGTGACCTTCAGGCCGTCCACCAGCGTGTCGTGGACGCCGAGCGCCATCAGGCCCAACTGGGCGCCGGTGATGGTGAAGCCCGAGATCGTCCAGTAGCTGCCGGTCAGCTCGAGCCCGCGGCCGCCGGACGCCGTCAGCACCGCGCTGCGCGGGCCGGTCAGCGTGATGCGGTCGGCCGCGGTGCCGTTGACCGCGGCCTTGAAGTTGCCGGTGAACGTGGTGTCCGCGGCCAGCTGGATCGTCGTGCCGGGGGTCGCCGCCGCCAGCGCCGACTTCAGTTCCGCGGACGTCGAGACCGACACGGTCGCGCCGGAAGCGCTGGGTGTGGCCAGGGCGAGCAGTGCGGCGGCTCCGGCCGCCACAGCCAGAACCCGCTCACGTACACGCATCTCGTCCTCCTCGTCGAGGGCTGAACTTCGTGGTGTGCGGCGATGGCGTAGACGCTAAGCCAAGGCCCGAACGCCAGTCAAGGACATGATTGATGTTCATATACGTGAACGAACTGGGCCGAGTCCGGTCGTCTTCGCACTTTTGCCCGTTGTTAACCCGGCCATGGTTGGCTTTTCGGTAATTCCCCGGATCGACCCGGAACGGCGCCGAGAAAGGCTTTGCGAATGTCCGCGGTTACCTATGTCGAGGCGATCGTCGTCGGCGCCCTGCAAGGCGTGTCGGAATTGTTTCCGGTGTCCAGTCTCGGGCACAGCATCCTGCTGCCCGCGCTGATCGGCGGCTCCTGGCAGCGGGACCTGAGCATCGGCAAGGACTCGCCTTATCTCGCCGTGCTCGTCGCGATGCACGTGGCCACCGCGCTCGCCCTCGTGCTGTTCTTCCGGCGTGACTGGGTGCGGATCATCGGCGGCTTCTGGACGTCGATCCGCCACCGCGAAGTGCGCACGCCGGACCAGCGCCTCGCGTGGCTGCTCGTGCTCGCCACGATCCCGGTCGGCATCGCCGGCCTGCTGCTCGAAAGCGTGCTGCGGGACTTCCTCGGCAAGCCCGTGCCGTCGGCGATCTTCCTCGCCCTCAACGGCGGGGTGCTGCTCGCCGCCGAGCGCTTCTCCCGGCCGAAGTCGTCGGCGAAAACCCCAGCCCGACGGTCGGAAGAGACGATCGACTTCTCGGCGGAGGAGACGCTCGTGATGCGCGCGGTCACCGTCGAGGAGGCCACCGACGCGCGGCTGGCGAAGCTCGGTGTCGGCGAGGCGGTGCTGATCGGCTCGGCCCAGATCCTCGCGCTGCTGCCGGGCATCAGCCGGTCCGGCATCACGATGGTCGCGGGCCTGCGCCGGGGCCTCGGGCACGAGGACGCGGCGCGCTTCGCGTGGCTGCTCGCGACGCCGGTGATCCTCGCCGCGGGCGTGCTGAAGCTGCCGTCGCTGTTCACCCCGGAGAACAGCCCGTCGCTCGGCCCGGCGCTCGTCGGAAGCCTTGTCGCGGGCGTTGCGTCGTATATCGCTGTCCGTTTTCTGACGAAATACTTCGAAACGCGTACCTTGACGCCGTTCGCGATCTACTGCGTGGTCGCCGGAATCGGGAGCCTGCTCTTTTTCTCGTTCTGAGGGTGGTGTCCGGCCCGAATTCCGGGAAGGGGACACTATCGGCATCGGACTCGCGGCGAATGTGCCTCCGCTGAGCGGGGCAACCCTCTTCACGGCCTGGACCATCGACATCCCGGCCGTCCTTGTCGTGCTCCTGCTCGCCGTCGCGTACCTGTCCGCCGCCCGGCGGCAGCCGGTCTGGTCACCCGGCCGGACCACCGCGTTCCTTGCCGGGCTTGCGACGATCGTGCTGGTCACCTGCTCGTTCCTCGGCGTCTACGACACCACGCTGTTCTGGGTCCGGGCCACGCAGAACACCGTGCTGCTGATGGTGACGCCGCTGCTGCTCGCGCTCGGCGCGCCCGTCACGCTGCTCATGCGCACCGCGTCGCCGGGCCTCGCCGCGTGGCTGCGCCGCTACGGCCGCAGCGGCTTCGCGCGGTTCCTGACCTTCCCGCCGTCGGTCACCGTGGTGCTGATCGCGCCGTTCCTGCTGATCTACCTGACGCCGCTGTACGAGCTGTCGCTGGACTCGCCGGTCGTCGGCGGGCTCGTCCGCCTGCTGCTGGTGCTGGCCGGGTTCCTCTACTTCTACAGCCGGGTGCAGCTCGACCCGACCCCGCGCGGCGGCTCGCACCTGGTGTCGGTGTGGATCTCGTTCACCGAGGTGGTCTTCGACGGCGCGCTCGGCCTCGTGCTGTGGCTCGGCCCGCTGCTCGCGCCCGCGCACTACGCGACCGCGCACCCGGGCTGGGGCCCGGACCCGCGCACCGACCAGATCGTCGGCGCCGGGGTGCTGTGGATCGGCGGCGACGTGGCGGGCCTGCCGTTCGTCGGCGCGCTGTTCATCCGCTGGGCCCGAGACGACGAGAAGCGCGCGAAGCAGCTCGACAAGCGTCTGGACGAAGAAGAGGAGTCCGGCGAGGCCCCGTCCGGTGGGCTTTGGTGGGAGAGCGATCCCGAGCTGGCCCAGCGGTTCCGCCGTCAATGACCCCCACTCCCACCCCTATCCTCCTGTCCCGCCGTCAAGGCCTCCTTACCCGCGTGGGACGCGGGCAAGGAGGCCTTGACGGAACTCGGTCAGTGGAAGGCGTGCTCCGGGGCGGGGAACTCGCCGCGCCGGACGTCCTCCGCGAACGCCGTCGCCGCGCCCTGCAGCACCCCGGCCAGGTCGGCGTAGCGCTTCACGAACCGCGGCGCCTTGCCACGGCGCAGGCCGGCCATGTCCTGCCAGACCAGCACCTGCGCGTCGCAGTCCGGGCCGGCGCCGATGCCGACAGTCGGTATCTTCAGCTCGTGCGTCACCCGCTTGGCGGCCTCTGCCGGCACCATCTCCATGACCACCGCGAACGCCCCGGCTTCCTGCAGCGCCAGCGCGTCGGTGAGCAGCACGTCCGCCGCCTCACCGCGCCCCTGCACCCGGTAGCCGCCGAGGTTGTGCTCGCTCTGCGGGGTGAAGCCGATGTGGCCCATCACGGGCACGCCCGCCGAAGTGAGCGCCTCGACGTGGGCCGCGAACCGGCGCCCGCCTTCGAGCTTCACGGCGTGGGCGCGGCCCTCCTTCATGAACCGCACCGACGTGGCCAGCGCCTGTTCCGGCGAGAGCTGGTAGGAGCCGAACGGCAGGTCGGCGACCACGAGCGCCCGCTTCACCGAGCGCGTGACGCCGCGGACGAGCGGCAGCAGCTCGTCGACGGTCACCGGCAGCGAGGTGTCGTAGCCGAACACGTTGTTGGCGGCGGAGTCCCCGACGAGCAGCACCGGGATACCGGCCTCGTCGAACAGCTCCGCGGTGTACATGTCGTAGGCGGTGAGCATCGGCCACGGCTCGCCGCGTTCTTTCAGCTCACGCAGGTGGTGGATGCGCACCTTCTTGGCGGGCGCCGCTTGCGCGGGGGCCGCGGCACCGGAGCCGTAGGGCGCGGCCACCTCTTCGGCGGATCCGCTGGGCATGCTGTCGGCAGGGGTCTTTTGGGCAGACATCGTCGTCGACCGTCCTTCCCTCGGGGCCTCGAAGAGGTCCCCGGGTCGTGGAGCAGATGCGGTTCAAAGCGTGACACGCCCCGACGGCGCCCCCAAGTCCGTGCGACCAGCTTCACACGGCGGTGGCCTGCGCCTCGAGGACGACAGCGGCTCAGCCTCCCGGGTGATGACCGGAGACAACCAATCGCTGTTCACTGACGTCCTTGAAGTCGTCGTGACAACCACGACCATTGCGGAGAAAGGCAACGATGGGTACCCCTGCGAGCGCGCGCCCGCGCATCCCCGCCTGGAAGGCAAGGGCGGGTGGCATGGTTGCCACCGTCGTGCAGCTGGCGGCCGTCTTCTCGGTCATCCTCCTCATCGCCGGCGGGGCCCACGGCCGGCTGCTCAACGGCATCGACATGGCGTTCTCCGCGCTCAGCGTGCCGACCAACGCGAGCCTGGTGATCGTGCTGCTGCTGGTGGTGCTCGGCGGCGCGCTGCGGCGGCGCAAGAAGGCCGCGCTGTACACGCTGCTGCTGTTCCAGGTCGGCGGCCTGCTGATCACCCTGGCCATGCAGGCGGTGCTGATCTGGTCGCCCAGCCTGCTCTCGCTCGGCCCGCGCCAGATCCGGCACATCCCGATGCAGGTGTCGGTGCTCACGATCGCCGACGTGATCTCGGTCCTGCTGATCCTGTTCCTGCTCGTCCTGCGCCCGGCGTTCCCGGCGCGGCTCGCCCCGGGGGCCTGGCGCGACGGGCTGTCGGTGCTGCTCGGCGGCCTGCTCGTGGTGATCGTGCTCGGCTGGGCGCTGAGCGAGGCGTTCCCCGGCCACCTCGGCGACGCCTGGGAGCGGTTCGCCTGGGTGGTCAACCACGCGACCGGCGAGAACGTGCAGCTGCGGCGCATCGGCGTCGGCGAGGGCCCGGAGTGGCTGGACGTGTTCCTGGACCTGGGCGCGACGTTCGTCGCCACCGCCGCGCTGTACGTGCTCTTCCGCGGCGTACGCAGCCGTCGCCTCCGCACGGACGACGAGGAGCTGCGGCTGCGCCGGCTGCTCGCGGAGTTCGGCGAGGACGACTCCCTCGGCTACTTCGCGACCCGCCGCGACAAGAGCGTGGTCTTCGCCCCGAACGGCCGCGCCGCGGTCACCTACCGCGTGCTCGGCGGTACGAGCGTCGCCAGCGCGGACCCGATCGGCGACCCCGACGCGTGGCCGGACGCCGTGCGCGCGTGGCTCGACGAGACCCGTTCCTACGGCTGGACGCCCGGTGCGCTCGGCGCGAGCGAGCGCGGCGCCAAGGTGTACGCGGCCGCGGGCCTGAAAGCGCTGGAGTTCGGCGACGAGGCCGTGCTGGACATCCGCGAGTTCTCGCTGACCGGGCCCGAGCGCAAGTCCGTGCGCCAGGCCGTGAAGCGGATCGAACGGGCCGGCTACACCTCGCGGGTGCGGCGCCACAGCGAGATCCCGGACGACGAGATGGCCGAGCTGCTCGCGAGCGCCCAGGAGTGGCGGGGCGCGGAGACCGAGCGCGGGTTCTCCATGGCGCTGGGCCGGCTCGGCGACCCGAGCGACGGCCGCAGCGTGATGGTCGAGGCCTACGACGCCGAGGGCCGGCTGCGCGGGATGCTGTCGTTCGTCCCCTGGGGACGCCGCGGCCTCTCGCTCGACCTGATGCGCCGGGACCGTGACGCCGAGAACGGGCTCAACGAGTTCATGATCGCCGAGGTCGTCGCGGCCGGTCAGCAGCTGGGCGCGCAGCGGATTTCGCTCAACTTCGCCATGTTCCGTGCGGTGTTCTCCGAGGGCGAGCGGATCGGCGCCGGGCCGGTGCTGCGCGCGTGGCGCGGCGTCCTCGGCGTCGCGTCGCGCTTCTTCCAGCTGGAGTCGCTGTACCGGTCCAACGCGAAGTACGGGCCGGACTGGGAACCGCGGTTCCTCTGCTACTCCTCGGCCCGCCGGCTGCCGCGCGTCGGCATCGTCGCCGGCGCGCTGGAGGGCTTCGTGCCCACGGGCCGGTCACGCTCGCTGCGACTGGAGAACGTGGGGGAGGAGTTCGTCGCCGAGGCCAAGCGCATCGACGAGTCCTCGGCCAAGGCCGCGCCGAAGACCACGCGGCGGCCGGAGCAGGTGCGGGTGCGCGTCGCGAAGCTGGACAAGCTGCGGGAGCTGGGCGTCGACCCGTACCCGGTCGGCTTCCAGCGGGAGGACCTGCTGGGCGACATCGTGCGCAAGTACGGCGATCTGGCGCCGGACTCGCACACCGGGCACCGCGTCCGCGTCGCGGGCCGCGTGCTCGCCCTGCGGACCCTCGGTGGGCTGTGTTTCGCGCGGATCAAGGACTTCTCCGGTGAGCTGCAGCTGATGCTCGACGCACGCGAGCTCGACCTGTCCGGCTGGCGCGGTGGCATTGACCTCGGTGATCACGTCGGTGTGAGTGGTCAGGTGGTGACGTCGCGGCGTGGTGAGTTGTCGGTGCTGGTGGATGAGTGGACGGTGACGGCGAAGTGCCTGCATCCGTTGCCGGACAAGCGGAAGGGGCTGACGGATCCGGAGACGCGGGTGCGGCAGCGTTATCTCGACTTGGCGGTGAATCCGGAGTCGGCGCAGATGTTGCGGTTGCGGTCCACTGTGGTCCGAGCGGTGCGTGAGCGGTTGCATCAGGGTGACTATCTCGAGGTCGAGACGCCGATGTTGCAGACTGTCCACGGTGGAGCGAACGCGCGGCCGTTCGTCACGCACATCAACGCGTATGACATGCGGATGTATCTGCGGATCGCGCCGGAGCTGTATCTGAAGCGGCTGTGCGTGGCGGGGGTGGAGCGGGTTTTCGAGCTGAACCGGAACTTCCGCAACGAGGGCGTGGACGCCACACACAACCCCGAGTTCACCATGCTCGAGGCGTACCAGGCGTACGGCGACTACAACTCGATGCGGAACCTCACGCGCGAGCTGGTGCAGTACACGGCCGAAGCGGCGTACGGCGCGCAGATCGTGCGCCGGATCGACGCGGACGGGCGCGTGGTCGAGCACGACATCTCCGGTGACTGGCCGGTGATCCCGGTGCACGAGGCCATTTCCGCGGCGATGGGCGAAGAGATCACCTCTTCGACGTCGGTGGCCGAGCTGCGCCGGCTGTGCGCGGCGGCCGGGGTGCCGGTGGCCGAGGAGGCGGGCCACGGCGACCTGGTGCTGAAGGCGTACGAGCATCTGGTCGAGGGCTCCACTGTGCTGCCGACGTTCTACACGGACTACCCGACCGACGTGTCGCCGCTGACCCGTCAGCACCGCGTCGACCCGCTGCTGGCCGAGCGCTGGGACCTGGTCGCGTTCGGCTTGGAGGTCGGCACCGCGTTCACGGAGCTGACGGACCCGATCGAACAGCGGCGGCGCCTGGAGGCCCAGTCGCTGCGAGCGGCGAGCGGCGACGTCGAGGCCATGGAACTGGACGAGGACTTCCTGCTGGCGCTCGAGCACGGCATGCCGCCCACCGGCGGGCTCGGGATCGGCATCGACCGGCTGCTGATGATGCTCACCGGGACCTCGGTCCGGCAGACGGTGCTGTTCCCGTTCGTGCGCCCGCACGGCTGAGTGACGGTGCGGTCGCTGGTCGTGATCCTTGGTGTGGAGCGAAAATCACGGCTGTGACACCATCGCGAGCAACGTCGCACTTTGTCCCTTAGGGTGTCCGGGTGCGTGCTGCGCGAATCGCTGCGGTGGTCCTGTTCGCCATCGGACTAGTGGCGTATTCCGCGTGGTTGCTGGAGTTCGTCGTCCCGACCGGACTCTCACCGCTCGACCGGCCGGCCGAGGACCTGCTGGGCGCGAACCCGGTGTTCCGGATCGCGCGCGGGGTGGCGGGGCTCGCGTTCGTCCTGTCCGGACCGCCGCTGATGAGGCTGGCCCCGGTGCACTGGACGGGCCGGCTGAGCGCGATCTCGGTGTGCCTGTTCGGCTTCCTGATGCTGGCCGACGCCGCCCAGCCGGGGACGGCGGTCATCGACGTGGCGGCCAACCTCATGTTCGTGACGGGCGCGTTGAGCCTGGTGTTGTGGTGGCCGCCGCGCTGGCGTGAGTGGGCGGTCGGCGGGCTGGCGCTGGTGCTGGTGACGTGGGCGCTGGTGCTCGTCGCGGGGATTTTGGGGCCGGGGCACCTGGAGGGGTTGTTCACGCGGGTGCAGCTCGTGGTGCGGACGGTGCTGCTGGGGGTCGGCGTCATGTACGTCGTGGTGGCGCCGGTGCCTCGACGCGTCTGAAATTGTCGGTGGTGGCTGGGATGCTTCTGGGGTTCGGGTACGACCCCTCTGGAAGTGAGGCCCATCCATGGCTGGAAACGTCCCTCCGGTGACCGACGAGCGCAGCGGACTGCTGGGGTTCCTGGCCCAGCAGCGCCACGTGATCCGGGTAGCGGCACACGGATTGTCGGACGAACAGGCGAGAGCCGTGCCGAGCGCCAGCGAGCTGAGCGTCGGCGGCTTGGTGAAGCACGTGGCCAATACGGAGAGCGGCTGGATCGACCTGGTGCTGCAGCTGCCGCCGAAGCCGTTCGAGGCTGGCATGGCGGACTACTTCGAGAATTATCGGTTGGGGGAGTCGGAAACGCTGGAGTCGGTGCTGGACCGGTACGACCGCATCGCCGCCCGCACGGAAGAGGTCGTCGCGGGCATCCCGGACCTGGGCCGTCCGGTGCCGGTGCCGAAGGGAGTGCCCTGGTACCCGAAGGACGTGGACGCCTGGTCGGTCCGGTGGGTGCTCCTGCACTTGATCGAGGAGACGGCCCGCCATGCCGGGCACGCGGACATCATCCGGGAGTCACTGGACGGGGCCACGGCGATGCCGCTGATGGCCGCGGCGGAGGGCTGGCCGGAGACCGACTGGGTCAAGCCTTGGCGGAGTGCTCTGGTTTCTGGTTGACGGGTTTCTGGTTGATGGGCTTTGCTTCTGGCCCGTGGCCCGTGGCCCGTGGCCCGTGGCCCGTGGCCCGTGGCCCGTGGCCCGTGGCCCGTGGCCCGTGGCTGAGTCTGGTCTGTTCCATGGGACTTGGGCCAGGTCTGGTCTTGGGCCCGGTCCGGCCCGGGCTTGGGTTCGCCGGGTTGGGGTGACTGGGCCGGGTCGCGCCCCGGACCCTGGATTGTTGCCGTGTGAAGGCCAGGGGTCGGGTTACCAGTCCCTGAGGTGTCGGATTGCCGAGGGATTGGTGCCTGGGGTGTCGGGTTACCGAGGGCTGGTGCCTGGGGTGTCGGGTTACCGAGAGGCTGAGCGGCTGCGGATTTGCTTCCTGCACTTCTGGCGCCGACCGCCAAACCAGCGAGTCGATCTTGGTACACCTCTGACTTACACGGTTGTCATGACACGCCCCCTGATTCCGTTCGCCGTATCTGGAACGTCAGCCGCATCCGCCTTCTCCAGAACAGCATCAGCCTGTCTAGAACAGAGTCGGCTCGTCGGCGATGGCGCCTTCGATCACGAGCATGGTCCGTTTGGTCTGGACGCCGCCGTGCGCCGAGAACCCGCCGTCCTTCCCGCCGGCAGCCAAGACCCGGTGGCAGGGCACGACAATCGGAAACGGGTTGTGCCCCATGGCTTGCCCAACAGCCTGCGCCGACCCCGGCATCCCCAGCCGATGCGCGATGTCCCCATACGTCACCGTCTTCCCCGGCGAAACCGCCCGCGCGACCTCATAGGCCCGCCGATTGAACTCCGGCACCCCACTGAGGTCGAGCCCCACCTCCACCAAATCCCGCCGCTCCCCACCCAACAACGCGACGATCCCCTCCACCGCCACCCGCACCACATCCGGCACACCCCCGTGCCCTACCCCCGGCATCGACCCGAGCCCTGCCTCCGGCGCAGACCCGCGCTCTGCTTCCGGCGCCGGTTCGCGCCCCGCCTCTGGCGCTGCCTCCGGTACCAGCCCGCGCCCCGCCCCCGGCACCGCCTCGCGTCCTCCTTCCGGCACAGGCCTGCGCTCTGCTTCCGGCGCTGGTTCGTGTCCTGTTTCCGGCCCAGACCCGCGTGCTGTCTCCGTCACCGGCTCGCGCCCTGCCTCTGGCCGCGGCTCGCGCCCTGTTTCCGGCACACCCCCGTGCCCTACCCCCGACACCGGCCCGCGCTCGGCCCCCGTCACCAGCCCGCGCGCTGCCGCCGACACCGGCCCGCGCCCCGCCCCCGACACCAACCCACGCCCCGCCTCGGCCGAGACCCCGCCACCCGGCACATCCGCGCCGATCTCCGACACCGGGACCTCCACCGCGTCCGGGAACCTGGCCCGCAGCCGAGCGCGGGTGCGAGCCTCGGTGCCCTCCGGGAGCGTGGTGCCCACCAGCAACTCGCCCTGCCAGGCCACGCCGCACGGGCCGATCGGGGTGCCGAACACGGTGAACGCAACCGTCATCGCACCAGCGTACGAGCCACCACCGACAGAAACGCCACCAGCGCGACGGCATGCCCCCAAACCGCCCGCACCCACGCCGCGGCCCGCCACGCGTCGGACAGGCTCGGCGATATCTACAGCAAAGGTGTACAGTCTTGCTGTATTGATCCGCGAGAAGGAGACCCCCAGTGCGCCTCACCAAACACGCCCACGCCTGCGTCGAACTGGCCAAAGACGGCACGTCGATCGTGTTCGACCCGGGCACGCTCACTCCTGGGGCGAAGGACGCCGTCGCCCGCGCCGGGGCCGTTTTCATCACCCACGAGCACTTCGACCACTTCGACGACGCCCTGGTGGCCGAGGCCCTCGAGCTGCAGCCGGAGCTACAGGTCTTCGGGCCGGCGTCCGTCCTTGAGAAGCTCGGCGACCACGGTGGCCGGGTGCGCGCCGTCGTGGCCGGCGACGTCCTCGAGGCCGCCGGCTTCAGGCTCACCGTGCACGGCGAGCGCCACGCCGCGATCCACCCGGACATCCCGCTCGTCGACAACGTCGGGTACCTCGTCGACGGCTCCCTGTTCCACCCCGGCGACGCCTACTTCGCACCGGGCGTACCGGTGTCGACGCTGCTGCTGCCCACCAGCGGCCCGTGGACGAAGCTGGGCGAGGCGGCCGATTTCGTCCGCGCCGTCCGGCCGGAGCGTGTCATCCAGATCCACGAGCTGATGCTCAGCGACCTCGGCCGCCGGTCGACCGCCACCCTGCTGGGCGAAAACGGCCTCACCGGCGTGGCCATCACCGAAGTCCCCGCCGGTGACAGTGTCGAGCTGGCGGGGTGACGGCGGCGGTGGACAGCGACCGGCTCGCGGAGGACCTGCGCGCGGCCGTCGGGCACCTCGTCCGCGCCGCGAGGACGACGGACACGCTGCCGTCCGGCGAAGCGGCCGTCCTCGGCCACCTCGACCGCGAAGGCCCCGCCACCACGGCGGAACTCGCGCAGTGGCGCCAGATCCGCCACCAGACGGCGGCCAGGACGGTAAAGGACCTCGTCGACGCCGGCCTCGTCCGCACCGCGCCGCACGAGAGCGACGGCCGCAAGGTGGTCCTGCACCTCACGCCCGCCGGACACGCCCGGCTCGACAGCCACCGCCGGGCCCGCGCGGACCGCCTCGCCGCCGCCATCGACGACGCCCTCGACCCGGCTGAGCGCACGGAGCTGGTCCGGTGCGTCGAGCTGCTGACCCGGCTGACCGGTCACCTTCGCCAGGAGCCGTGACGAAAAAGGGCCTCCCCAACGCGCGTAGCGAGGGGAGGCCCCGTCAAGCGGGCCGGCGTCGTGAAGTCGGCTGGCCCCGTCAAGCGGGCTGACCGCTGTCAAGGGGCTGGCGTCGTAAAGTCGACTGGCCCCGTCATGCCGACTGGGCGCTGCCGCCGACCCAGTCCACAGCCGACTCGGGCTGCCGCCGAACCGATCCGCCGCCGACCAGCCCAGCCCAGCCGATCAGCTCAGCTCAACCGCCGAACCAACCCAGCCAGCCCAACCACCCCAACAGTCAGTCTTTCCGCTCCCGCCAGGAATTAGTGATCGGCAACCGCCGGTCCCGCCCGAAGGCCTTGAACGTGATCTTCGTGCCCGGCGGGTACTGCCGCCGCTTGTACTCCGCCTTGTCGACCATCTGCACCACACGGTCGATCGTCTCCGGGTCGAAGCCCGCCTTCAGCAGGTCGGCGTACCCGCGGTCGCCCTCGACGTAGTCGTCCAGGATGTCGTCGAGCAGGGCGTAGTCCGGCAGGGAGTCGGTGTCCACCTGGCCGGGGCGCAGCTCCGCGGACGGCGGCTTGGTGATCGAGTTCTCCGGGATCGGCGGAGTTTCGCCGCGCTTGGCCGCGTCGTCGTTGCGCCACCGCGCCAACCGCCACACGTGCGTCTTGAACAGGTCCTTGATCGGTGCGAACGCCCCCACCGCGTCGCCGTACATGGTCGAGTAGCCGACGGCCAGCTCGGTCTTGTTGCCGGTCGCGAGCACCAGGTGACCGTCCAGGTTGGACAGTGCCATGAGGAGCATCCCGCGGGTGCGCGCCTGGATGTTCTCCTCGGCCAGCCCGGTCAGCTTCAGCTGGTTCACGTACACCGAAACCATGTCCTCGACCGATTCCACGCGGTAGTGCGCGCCGATCCGCCGGGCCAGGTCCGCCGCGTCGTCCTTCGAGTGCCCGGACGAGTACTTCGACGGCATCGAGACGCCGTACACGTTGTCGCCGCCGAGCGCGTCGGCCGCCAGCGCCGCCACTACGGCGGAGTCGATGCCGCCGGAGAAACCGAAGGTGACCGACGCGAAGCCGTTCTTGTGCACGTAGTCGCGCAGCCCCACAACGAGCGCCGACCAGACCTCGGCCTCGTCGGAAAGCGGTTCGCTGATCACCGGGTCGGTCAGCGGCGGGTACGCCGGCAGCACCTGTTCGCTCAGCACCCGGCGCCGGACGTGCAGGCCCGCGAGTTCGCCGTCGGCCGCGTGGCCGCCCGCGGTCAGGTCCATGTCCAGCACCAGCAGGTGCTCCACGAACTGCGGCGCGCGCGCCAGCAGCGTCCCGTCCGCGCCGACGACCAGCGAGTCGCCGTCGAACACGAGGTCGTCCTGGCCGCCGACCTGGTTGGTGTAGACCAGCGGAGCGCCCGCCTCCGCGGCCCGGCGCGCGACCAGCGGCAGCCGCTGCTCGTCCTTGGCCCGCTCGTACGGCGAGGCGTTCGGCGACACCACCAGGTCGACTCCGGCGCGGCCGAGCGCGGAGATCGGCCCGCCGTCCTGCCAGACGTCTTCGCAGATCACCATGCCGACGTCGACGCCGTGCAGCCGCACGACCTCCAGCTCGGTGCCCGGCTTGAAGTAGCGGTGTTCGTCGAAGACGCCGTAGTTGGGCAGGTGGTGCTTGAACTGCCGGGCCACGACTTCGCCGCGGTACAGCGCCGCGGCCGCGTCTCGCGGGCCCACCTCGTCGAAGTCGAGGTAGCCGACGTAGGCCAGCACCTCGCCGCAGCCGGCCTCGTCGAGGCGGCGCGCGAGTTCTTCGACGGACTTGCGGGACGCGTCGGCGAACGTCCGGCGCAGCGTCAGGTCCTCCACCGGGTAACCGGTCTGGGACATCTCGGGGAACACGACGACGTGGGCGCCGGCCTCGGCGGCCCTGCGTGTCCACTCGACGGTGAGCGCGGTGTTCCCGTCGAGGTCGCCGACGGTGGTGTTGACCTGGGCCAGTGCGATGCGCAGTTGCGGCATGCCGCCATTCTGTCCCACCGCGGCGGCCCCAGCCGAGCGAATGTGGGCCAAAAGCCTTGTGAGTGTCTATGACGGTTAGAACCGTCATAGACACTCACAAGGCTGTGTCCAGCTGGGTCAGGCCTTCTTCATCTTCATCATGCTGCGCACCCGCTTGATCGTCTGCTCGAAGTCCGAGTCGAACGGGTTGTCGTGCACCAGGTAGGTCCACGTGGTGTTCGCGCGCCGCACGCCGTTGTCGGCGAGGTCGAGGCCATCGTCGGTGATCTCGGCCTCCTCCAGCGTCTTCGCCGCTCGCGACGCCGCCTCCGGGATGATCTTGTGGAACTCCGGGATGGCCGCGCGGTGGAACTCGTCCAGCGGCGTCTCCCGGGCCAGCGCCCGCAGGTGGATGCTCTCGCGCACGTCGGTCAGGTACGCGAGGTGGTCGGACCAGAGCTGGTCGATGTGGAACAGCAGCACCTCGCGGGACAGCTGCTCCAGCCGGGCCTCGTCGTCCAGCTTCTCCTTCAGTTCGGCGAACTTCTCCGGGTGCGCCTTCTCCAGGCCCTCGGCCGCCAGGCCCGTGCGCAGCACCTTGTCGCGGTGCTCCAGCAGCTCGGCGCGCTGCCGCTCGATCAGCCGCGTATAGCGCCAGGTATTGCGGTGGATCTCCAGGTCGACGCCCTCGGCCACCCGCTGGGCGTGGTTGATCTGCCGGTGCGCGGCCTGGTCGGTGACCTCGCCGGTCTCGGAGTCGGAGTCGATGCCCTCGGGGATGTCCGGCGCGTTCGACAGCACCAGGTCGTCGTTCAGGCTGGCGAAGAAGATCGCGCTGCCCGGGTCGCCCTGACGGCCGGAGCGGCCGCGCAGCTGCCCGTCGAGCCGGCTCGACGGGTACCGCGCGGTGCCGATCACGTGCAGGCCGCCCAGCTCGGCGACCTCCTCGCGGCTCGCGCCCTCGGTGCCGCCCAGCCGGATGTCGGTACCGCGGCCCGCCATCTGCGTGGACACGGTGACCGCGCCCTTCTTGCCCGCCTCGGCGATGATCGCGGCCTCTTCGGCGTCGTTGCGCGCGTTCAGCACGACGCACGGCAGCTCGGCCTTCGCGAGCTTGTCCGCCAGCTCCTCGGACTCGGCGACGTCCTGGGTGCCGACGAGGATCGGCCGCCCGGTCTCGTGCACCTTCCGGATCTCCTCCTCGATCGCGCGCAGCTTCTGCGACGGCGACCCGAATATCCGGTCCGGCTGGTCCTCGCGGACGTTCGGCGTGTTCGGCGGGATCACGGCGACCTCGAGCCGGTAGAACTCGCGCAGCTGCTCGGCCACCGCCACGGCGGTACCGGTCATGCCCGCGACCTCCGGGTAGCGCGCGAGCAGCGCCTGCACGGTGATCGAGTCGAGGATCTCGCCACGGTCGGTGGCCGCCACCTGCTCCTTCGCCTCGACGGCCGCCTGCAGGCCGTCCGGCCAGCGCTGCAGCTCGGCGACGCGGCCGCGGGCGGCGTTGATCAGCTGCACCTTGCCGTCGCGGACCAGGTAGTCGACGTCGCGGGTGAGCAGCGCGTGGGCGTGCAGCGCGACGTTGACGGCGGCGAGCCGATCGGAGCCGGAGTCGCCGTAGAGGTCGATGCCGCCGAGCGACTTCTCGACCACGGACGCGCCGGCGCTGGTCAGCCAGGCGTTGCGGCCGTCGGAGTCGGTCTCGTAGTGCAGGCCCAGCCGCAGCCGCCGGACGACGGTCGCGACCTCTTCGTCGGCGTCGTTGTGGTCGATCGAGCCGGCCATCACCAGTGGCACGCGCGCCTCGTCGACGAGCACGGAGTCGGCCTCGTCCACGATCGCGATCTCGGGGGCGCCCTGCACCAGGTCGTCGACCTCGGTCACCAGGCGGTCGCGCAGCACGTCGAAGCCGATCTCGGCGACGGCGCCGTAGGTGACGTCCTTGCCGTACGCCTCCTTGCGCTGCTCACGCGAGTGCGCGGGCTCGACCCAGCCGACGGACACGCCGAGCAGGTCGTACACCGGCCCCATCCACTCCGCGTCGCGTCGCGCCAGGTAGTCGTTCACCGTGACGACGTGCACGCTCTTGCCGCGCAGCGCGTGGCCCGCGGCCGCGAGCGCGCCGGCGAGCGTCTTGCCCTCACCGGTCTCCATCTGCACGACGTGCTCGCTGAGCAGGCCCATGGTGCCGAGCACCTGCACGTCGAACGCCCGCTCGTCGAGCGCCCGCCGGGCGGCCTCGCGGCCGAGCGCGCACACCTCGACCAGCTGGTCGTCGGTGAACGCGGTGGCGCCGGAGAGGCGCTCGCGCAGCTTGCCCGCGCGCTCGGTGAGCTCCGGGTCGGACAGCTTTTCGAGCTCGGGTTCGAGCTTTTCGACTGCGGGCAGCAGTGCCTCGTAACGCGTCAGCTCGACGCTGCCCGGCCGCTGGATGATCCGGCGGAGCCGCTTGCCCACCCGGCTGATCAGTGCCACCCCTGGTCTCCCGTCCTGTGTAACGCCGTGTCGCTCTGTACGCGGACCGCGGCCGGCCCCTACTCCCCAACGCGCCGGTGGTGCGTCCGAGTTCCGCGGCCGGATGGCACGATCAAACCGTGCCCCCTCATGTCAGCGCCAGCCCTCGTGCCCACCGAATCGCCGCTCTCGCGATGTCCGGCCTGCTCGCCGTCACGCTCGGGGCGTGTTCGACGAACACCGGCCAGGCCCTGCCGTCGCCGGCGACCGAGTCGCACGCACCGGTGGGGCCGGTGCCGGCGGGGCTGGAGCGCTTCTACGGCCAGAGCATGTCCTGGGCCGATTGCGCACCCTACGCGACCTCGGACGACGCGCAGTCCGCCTTCCGGGCGTCCGGCATCCAGTGCGCGCGCCTCACTGTCCCGCTGGACTATGGCAAACCGGACGGACAGACCATCAAGCTCGGCGTGCTGCGGCACAAGGCCAGCGACTCCGGCGCCCGGATCGGCTCGCTCGTGGTGAACCCGGGCGGCCCCGGCGCGTCCGGCATGGTCGCGGCCGCCGGCCTGCTCGACCAGGTCGCCAAGTTCGACCTGGGCCGGCGCTTCGACCTGGTCGGCTTCGACCCGCGCGGGATCGGCGCCAGCGAGCCGCAGATCCGTTGCCTGACCGACCCGGAGCGCGACGCCGACCGCGCGGACGACAGCGAGACGGACGGCTCGCCCGCCGGCGTCGCGAAGCAGGAGACGCAGGAGAAGGACTTCGCCGCCAAGTGCGCCCAGCGCACGACGTACGGCGACGACATGCTCGCGCACGTCGGCACGCGCGACGTCGTGAAGGACATGGACGTGCTCCGCTCGGTCCTCGGCGACCAGAAGCTGACGTACCTGGGCTACTCGTACGGCACGCGCATCGGCTCGACGTACGCGGAGGCGTTCCCCCAGAACGTCCGCGCGCTGGTCCTCGACGGTGCCGTCGACCCGGACCAGGACTCGGAGGACTCCCTGATCGCGCAGGGCCAGGGCTTCGGCACGGCGTTCGGCGAGTTCGCCAAGTGGTGCGCCGCCCGGCAGGACTGCGCGCTGGGCCCGAACGCGGCCGGCGCGGTGCAGGCGTTCCAGGGCCTGACCCGTCCGCTGATCGACTTCCCGGTGCCGGTCGGCGACGGCCGCAAGCTGTCCTACGAAGACGCCACCACGGGCGCGATCCAGGCGCTCTACCAGCAGAACCTCTGGGAGTACCTGAACACGGGCCTGAACGAGCTGAAGCAGCAGCGCGGCGCGACGCTGGAGAAGCTCGCGGACATCTACAACGAGCGTGGCGCCGACGGCCGCTACGGCACCACGCAGGACGCCTTCACCGCCATCCGCTGCGTCGACGACCCGCGGATCACCGACCCGAACGAGATCCTCCAGGCCCAGGAGAAGTACGTGCAGGTCGCGCCGTTCCTCGACGACGGCCGCCAGGCCAGCGCCGCCCGCGACGCCTGCGCGTTCTGGCCGGTGCCGAACACCTCGCAGCCGCACGAGCCGAACGTCGCCGGCCTGCCGAAGACGCTCACCATCTCCACCACGAACGACCCGGCCACGCCGTACCAGGCGGGCGTCAACCTGGCGAAGGCGCTGAAGGGCTCGCTGCTCACCTTCGAGGGCACGCAGCACACGGTGTTCCTGCAGGGCAACTCGTGCGTGGACAAGGTGGGCGTCGCGTACCTCGTGGACGGCACGACGCCGGCCGACGGCACGCGCTGCGCCGGGAGCTGACCGTGCGACGCCTGGCCGCCGTGGCGGCAGTGGCCCTCGCGGCCACGGCGTGCTCGGCGTCGCCCGCTCCCGCACCTTCGCCGACATCCGGCCCGGACGCGCTGGACCGATTCACCACCCAGCAACTCGCGTGGGGCGCATGCGCCCCGTACGGCCAGAACGACTTCGAGAAGCAGGCGTACGCGGATAAATCGCTCGAGTGCGCCAGCCTCACCGTGCCGTTGGACTACGCGAAGCCGACCGGCGACACCGTCACGGTCGGCTTGCTCCGGCACCGCGCGACGGACGCCGCGAAACGCGTCGGCGCGCTGGTCGTCGACCCCGGCGGTCCCGGCGGCTCCGGCATGATGTCCGCCGCGTCGCTGGTCAAACCGGCCGGCGACCTGGCGAAGGAGTTCGACTTCGTCGGCTTCGACCCGCGCGGCGTGCACGCGAGCCGGCCGCGGATCACCTGCCGGTCCGACGCCGAGCAAGACGCCGACCGCTCGTCCGACATCGAGAGCGACAGCTCGCCCGCGGGCGTCGAGAAGCAGCTCGCCGAGGCGAAGGCCTACGGCGCCGCTTGTGCGGCGCACACGGGCGCGGAGTTCCTCGAGCACGTCGGCACCCGCGAAGTCGTCCGGGACCTCGACGTGCTGCGCGCCGCCCTCGGCGAGCCGAAGCTGACCTACCTCGGCTACTCCTACGGCACGCAGATCGGCTCCGCTTACGCCGAGGCGTACCCGACCCGCGTCCGCGCGATGGTCCTCGACGGCGCCATCGACCCCGCGCTGGACCTCCCGCGCGCGTTGACCACGCAGATGGCGGGCTTCCAGGACGCGTTCGCGGAGTTCGCGAAGTGGTGCGCCCCGCGGTCCGGCTGCCCGCTCCAGGGCGACGCCACCGCCGCGTTCCAGCGGCTCGTCCGCCCGCTCGTGGCCAAGCCGGTCCCGGCCCGCGGCGCGCGGAAGCTTTCCTTCGAGGACGCCATCACCGGCACCAGCGCCGCGCTCTATTCGCGGCAACGCTGGGATTACCTGGCCACGGGCCTGCGGCAGCTCGCGCAGGGTCAAGGCGGCAATCTGCTGGACCTCGCCGACAGCTACTACGAGCGTGACCAGCAGGGCCACTACGGCGGGGAGATCGACGCGTACTTCGCCGTGCGCTGCGTGGACTTTGCCCGCGTCGCCGACCGCGCGGCCATCGACGCGGCGCACCGGCAGATGCTGGCGGGCGCGCCGTTCCTCGCGGGCGGCACGCCGGACACGAGCGAGCTGGACATCTGCTCGAACTGGCCCGTCCCGCCGACGTCGCGGGCGCACCAGCCGGCCCCGCCCCGCGGCCTGCCGAAGGTGCTGGTCGTCTCCACCACCCACGACCCGGCCACGCCGTATCAGCAGGGTGTCGACCTGGCCAAGGACCTTGGCGCCGCGTTGCTCACCTTTGAGGGCACACAGCACACGGCGTTCCTGAGCGGCAGCGCCTGCGTCGACAAAGCCGTCGGCGACTACCTGCGCACCGGCACCGCCGCCGACGCCCGCTGCGCCTAGCCGAGCGGCGCGGGAGCCGCCTGGTCCTGCTGCGAGAGCGTCACTTCGAACATCACCGGGCTGTCCCGCTCGGTCTCGGGCGGCACCTGCAGCCACAGCCGCGCGAAGCGGCGTGGCTCGCTCGCCGTCACCCAGACCTTCACCAGCACGTCGTCGTGGATCTGCGGCAGCAGCCGGGCAGCCACGGCAGCGGGCACGGACCCGCCGACGCGGTAGGTGTCCAGACCGTGCACCGGCTCGCGGATCTCCGTGCGCGCCCCGGACACGGCGCCGAGCATCGCCGACAGGCTGCCGTCCGCGCCGAGGAAACCGGCCACGGTGAACGGCGAGGGCCCGGTCCACGACACGCCGGAGGTGTCCTTCGTGGTCGCGGTGTCCCCGTCGAGCACGAAGTCGAACTTGTGGTCCTGCGCGCCGTTCTGCACCTGGGCCTGGCCGCTCGCGCGGCCGCCGTCGGCCAGGGCCGCGTCGCCGTCCAGCTGCCGCAGCGGCAGGCCGGGCAGCACCCCGTTCACGGCGACGGAGAAGTGCAGGCTCCGAACCTGGGAGAACGTCGTCTTCGCGGCGCCGAGCAACTCGCCGCCGGCGGGCAGCGAAGGTGACGCTGTGCAACCGCCGACGAGCCCGAGGAGCAGCAGCGCCGGCAGGAAGCGTCGGCAGCGCATGGCGGTGAGCCTACCCGGGTGGCCCGATCTTTTCGGCCGGTGTCCTTCAGGCCACTGTCGAACGGCGTGGCGACGAACCAGACTCACCTGCTGTGACCGTCGAAACCCGTCCCGCACCCCGTGTCCACCGCGCCTGGTTCGTGGCGGCGGCCGCGTTCGTCGCGCTGCTCGCCGCCGCCGGATTCCGCGCCGCGCCCAGCGTCCTGATCGACCCGCTGCACGAGGAATTCGGCTGGTCGCGCGCGACGATCGGCGCCGCCGTCTCGGTCAACCTCGTCCTGTACGGCGTCTTCGCCCCCTTCGCGGCCGCGCTCATGGAGCGCTTCGGCATCCGACGCGTCGCCGCGACGGCGCTGTTCGTCGTCGCGCTCGGCGCCGGCGGCACGGTGTTCATGAGCACCAGCTGGGAGCTGATCCTCTGCTGGGGCGTGCTGGTCGGCGCGGGCACGGGCTCGATGGCGATGAGCTTCGCCGCCACCGTCACCACCCGCTGGTTCGTCCGCCACCGCGGCGTCGTCACGGGAGTGCTGACCGCCGCGGGCTCGACCGGGCAGCTCGTCTTCCTGCCGATCGTCGCCACGCTCGCCGTCAGCAACGGCTGGCGCACGGCGTCGCTGGTCATCGCGATCGCGGCGCTCGCCGTGGTCCCCGTCGTGCTGCTCGTCGTCCGCGACCACCCGGCGGACATCGGCACCACGGCGTTCGGCGCCCCGGCCGACGCCGAGGTGGCCCGCCCGGTCCCGAAGGGCGGCTCGGCCCGCCGCGCGCTGGTGGTCCTCTTCCAGGCCGCGCGCACGAAGTCGTTCTGGCTGCTCGCGATCGGTTTCGCCATCTGCGGCGCCACGACGAACGGCCTGGTCGGCACCCACTTCATCCCCGCGGCCCACGACCACGGCATGCCGCAGACGACGGCCGCGAGCCTGCTCGCGCTGGTCGGGGTCTTCGACGTGGTGGGGACGGTCGCGTCGGGCTGGCTCACCGACCGCGTCGACCCGCGGCTGCTGCTCGGCGTCTACTACGCGCTGCGGGGCGTCTCGCTGGCGCTCCTGCCGCAGCTGTTCACGGACTCCGTCCAGCCGAGTATGTGGGCGTTCATCCTTTTCTACGGACTCGACTGGGTGGCCACGGTCCCGCCGACGGTCGCGCTCTGCATCCGGTCCTTCGACGAGGCGGGCCCGATCGTGTTCGGCTGGGTCTTCGCCTGTCACCAGGTGGGGGCGGCCTTCGCCGCTTCGGCGGCCGGCGCGGTGCGCGATCAGCTGGGCGATTACGCGCTGGCCTGGTACGTCGCGGCGGGCCTGGCGGTGATCGCGTCGGTGGCCTCGGTGTCGATCACCCGATCCGGGAAGCGTGAGCTCACTTTCGCGCGCTGAGGGGGAATTCACGCAGACAGGACTCTTCCGGCGCGTCGCGAAACATCCCGTTAACACGCTCTGGTTAGGGTGCGGCCATGGATCGCCAGCAGGAGTTCGTGCTCCGTACCTTGGAAGAGCGCGACATCCGTTTCGTCCGGCTCTGGTTCACCGATGTGCTGGGGTTCCTCAAATCCGTCGCGGTCGCGCCCGCCGAGCTGGAGGGCGCCTTCAGCGAGGGGATCGGGTTCGACGGATCGGCCATCGAGGGCTTCGCCCGGGTCTACGAGTCCGACATGGTCGCCAAGCCCGACCCGTCGACGTTCCAGGTGCTCCCGTGGGAGACCCCGGAAGGCGGGCCGTACTCCGCGCGCATGTTCTGCGACATCGCGATGCCCGACGGCTCGCCGTCGTGGGCGGACCCTCGGCACGTGCTGCGGCGCCAGCTGTCGAAGGCGGGCGAAGCGGGCTTCACCTGCTACGTGCACCCGGAGATCGAGTTCTTCCTCCTCGCCAACCTCCCCGACGACGGCAGCGAGCCCGAGCCCGCCGACAACGGCGGCTACTTCGACCAGGCCAGCCACGCGACGGCCACGCACTTCCGCCGCCACGCCATCGAGACCCTCGAGGCGATGGGCATCTCGGTGGAGTTCAGCCATCACGAAGGCGCGCCCGGCCAGCAGGAGATCGACCTCCGCTACGCCGACGCCCTGACCATGGCCGACAACGTGATGACTTTCCGTTACGTGGTCAAGGAGGTCGCGCTGACGCAGGGCGTGCGGGCCACGTTCATGCCGAAGCCGTTCACCGACCAGCCCGGCTCGGGCATGCACACGCACGTCAGCCTGTTCGAGGGCGACCGCAACGCGTTCTACGACGCGGAGGACCCGTACGAGCTGTCGGAGACCGGCAAGGCGTTCGTCGCGGGACTGCTGCACCACGCCAAGGAGATCTCCGCGGTCACGAACCAGTGGGTGAACTCCTACAAGCGCCTGATCCACGGCAGCGAGGCGCCGACCACGGTCTCGTGGGGCCGCGCGAACCGCTCCGCGCTCGTCCGGGTGCCGATGTACTCGCCCGGCAAGGCGTCGTCCCGGCGGGTGGAGATCCGGACGCTGGACTCGGCCTGCAACCCGTACCTGGCCTACTCGGTGATCCTGGCCGCGGGCCTGAAGGGGATCGAGAAGGGCTACGAGCTGCCGCCGCCTTCCGAGGACAACATCTGGCAGCTGTCGGACTCCGAGCGCCGCGCCGCCGGTTACGCGCAGTTGCCGCAGAACCTGGGTGAGGCCCTCGCGGAGATGGAGAAGTCGGAGCTGCTGCCGGACGCGCTCGGCGAGCACGTCTACGACTTCTTCCTCCGGAACAAGCGGGTCGAATGGGACAACTACCGGAGCGCGGTCACCCCGTACGAGCTCCGCACACTGCTGCCGGTGCTCTGATGGGGCGGCGGCCGGTGTTCCGAGTTCTCTCAGCACTGGTCGCCGCACTCGGCGTCGCCGCGATGACGGCGCCACCGGCTTCGTCGGCGAGCGGGTTCGACCTCGACTCCGCCGACATCCCCGCGCTGCAGGCACGGATGGCGTCCGGCCGGCTCACCGCGGTGGGCCTGACCAGGGCGTACCTCGACCGGATCCGGGCCGTGGACCCGCGGGTGAACGCGGTCCTGGCGCTCAACCCGGCGGCGCTCGCGCAGGCCGCCGCGAGCGACGTCCGGCACCGCACCGGCCGGGTCCGCGGGCCGCTCGACGGCATCCCGGTGCTGGTCAAGGACAACGTCGACACCCGCGACCAGCCGACGACGGCCGGTTCGCGCGCGCTCCGCAGCCGCCCAGCGGCCGACGCCACGCTGATCACCCGCTTGCGTGACGGCGGCGCGGTGATCCTCGGCAAGGCGAACCTGTCCGAGTGGGCGAACTTCCGCGCCGCGAAGCCGACTTCCGGCTGGTCGGGCGTCGGCGGCCAGACTCACAACCCGTACGTGCTGGACCACAACCCGTGCGGGTCGTCCGCCGGATCCGCGGCCGGCGTCGCCGCGTCGCTCGCGCAGGTCGCGATCGGCAGCGAGACGGACGGCTCGATCGTCTGCCCGGCCGGGATGACGGCGACGGTCGGGCACAAGCCGAGCCTCGGGCTGGTCAGCCGCACCGGGGTGGTGCCGATCTCCGCCGAGCAGGACACGGCGGGACCCATCGCGCGCAACGTCGTCGACGTCGCGTTGACGCTTTCGGTCCTGCAGGGCCGCGACCCCTCCGATCCCGCGACAGCGCTGTACCCGCCGACGCAGCCCACGGACTACGCGAAGCTGCTTCGCCCGGGCTCGCTGCGCGGCGCGCGAATCGGCCTCTGGCGTCTCCCGGTGCTGGGCCCGGACACCGACGCGGTCATGTCACGGGCGAAGGATTCGCTGGTCAAAGCCGGTGCGCAGGTCGTCGAGGTGACCCTGCCGTACCAGGACCGGCTGGGCGAGCTGGAGTTCCTGGCGCTGCTCACGGAGTTCCACCGCGACATCGACGCCTACCTGGCGAAGCGCCCTTCGGGACCGCGGAACCTGGCCGATCTGATCGCGTACAACCGCGCCGACCCGCTCGAGCAGACCTGTTTCGCCGGCCAGGAGCTGTTCGAGCAGGCGCTGGCCGCGCCGGGCCCGGACGACCCGGGGTACCGCGCGGGCCGGGCGGAGCTGTCGGACCTCGCGCGCCGCTCTCTCGACGAGACACTGGCGAAGTACCACCTCGACGCCATCGCGTCGCCGACGAACCCGCCCGCGTGGAAGACCGACTGCGCCACGGGTGACGACGACGTGATCCCGTCCTCGACCCCGGCGGCGGTCGCGGGCTACCCGGACGTCACCGTGCCGGCCGGGTTCGTCGGACCGCTGCCGGTCGGGATCTCGTTCATGGGCGCCCGGTGGTCCGACGGCCGGATGCTGGCGCTCGCGGCCGACTTCGAACGCGTCGCGCCGGCCCGCGTGCCGCCGAGCTACCTGCCTGAGCTGCCGCCGGCTCCCGTTTCTGGGCCCTGACCTGCGGCGATGGCGTTAAGTGACCCCCCTGTTTTCGGAGGGTTCCAGGCCATGTAATCTTCTCTTCGTCGCCAGGAACACCGGGTCGGCGGGGCCGAAAGCCCCACGGGCCAGGCGCCAGGGCCGAGCGGGTTGACACCGCGAAACGGACCAGGTAACGTTCAGCGTCGGCCCACGAGCGGCCGCCGACTCCCTACGACTAACACCGTAGGTACAGGCATGCTCGACCAAAAGCTTGTGAATATCGCTTGAAGCAATTAAGTGTGTTGCTTGAGAACTCAACAGTGTGCTAGTGAACTAAGCCAGTAGAGCTTATATGAAACCCCCTCGTTGGGGTTTCCTTTGAGAATGATTGAGAAATAGTCTCGATCGAACTGTTCATTGTTGGAGAGTTTGATCCTGGCTCAGGACGAACGCTGGCGGCGTGCTTAACACATGCAAGTCGAACGCTGAAACACTTTCGGGTGTGGATGAGTGGCGAACGGGTGAGTAACACGTGGGTAATCTGCCCTGTACTCTGGGATAAGCCTTGGAAACGGGGTCTAATACCGGATATCACCGACTCTCGCATGGGGGTTGGTTGAAAGTTCTGGCGGTACAGGATGAACCCGCGGCCTATCAGCTTGTTGGTGGGGTAATGGCCTACCAAGGCGACGACGGGTAGCCGGCCTGAGAGGGTGACCGGCCACACTGGGACTGAGACACGGCCCAGACTCCTACGGGAGGCAGCAGTGGGGAATATTGCACAATGGGCGAAAGCCTGATGCAGCGACGCCGCGTGAGGGATGACGGCCTTCGGGTTGTAAACCTCTTTCGCCAGGGACGAAGCGCAAGTGACGGTACCTGGATAAGAAGCACCGGCTAACTACGTGCCAGCAGCCGCGGTAATACGTAGGGTGCAAGCGTTGTCCGGAATTATTGGGCGTAAAGAGCTCGTAGGCGGTTTGTCGCGTCGGCTGTGAAATCTGGAGGCTTAACCTTCAGCGTGCAGTCGATACGGGCAGACTTGAGTTCGGTAGGGGAGACTGGAATTCCTGGTGTAGCGGTGAAATGCGCAGATATCAGGAGGAACACCGGTGGCGAAGGCGGGTCTCTGGGCCGATACTGACGCTGAGGAGCGAAAGCGTGGGGAGCGAACAGGATTAGATACCCTGGTAGTCCACGCTGTAAACGTTGGGCGCTAGGTGTGGGCGACATCCACGTTGTCCGTGCCGTAGCTAACGCATTAAGCGCCCCGCCTGGGGAGTACGGCCGCAAGGCTAAAACTCAAAGGAATTGACGGGGGCCCGCACAAGCGGCGGAGCATGTGGATTAATTCGATGCAACGCGAAGAACCTTACCTGGGCTTGACATGCGCCAGACATCCCCAGAGATGGGGCTTCCCTTGTGGTTGGTGTACAGGTGGTGCATGGCTGTCGTCAGCTCGTGTCGTGAGATGTTGGGTTAAGTCCCGCAACGAGCGCAACCCTTATCCTACGTTGCCAGCGCGTTATGGCGGGGACTCGTGGGAGACTGCCGGGGTCAACTCGGAGGAAGGTGGGGATGACGTCAAGTCATCATGCCCCTTATGTCCAGGGCTTCACACATGCTACAATGGCTGGTACAGAGGGCTGCGATACCGCGAGGTGGAGCGAATCCCTTAAAGCCGGTCTCAGTTCGGATCGCAGTCTGCAACTCGACTGCGTGAAGTCGGAGTCGCTAGTAATCGCAGATCAGCAACGCTGCGGTGAATACGTTCCCGGGCCTTGTACACACCGCCCGTCACGTCATGAAAGTCGGTAACACCCGAAGCCCATGGCCCAACCCCGCAAGGGGAGGGAGTGGTCGAAGGTGGGACTGGCGATTGGGACGAAGTCGTAACAAGGTAGCCGTACCGGAAGGTGCGGCTGGATCACCTCCTTTCTAAGGAGCACAACACATCCACCTGGCCGGGATACCCGGACCAACCATGGTGGAGTGGCTCGAGTCTAGAAGCCGACTGTGTTTCTGCTCGGGTTGCTCAAGGAATTGTGGAACTACTGGTCTAGGTGTTCAGGTGGTGACTGCGGTCGCCGGCGAGTACTGCACATGCTCTTCGGGGTGGGTGCGTGGAAAGTCGGGTTTCCGGGTCGGGTCTGGGCATGTTCATTGGCACGCTGTTGGGTCCTGAGGCAACACACTGTTGTTTCTGGTGTGGTGTTTGAGAACTGTAGAGTGGATGCGAGCATCTTTGTGGTCAAGTTGTTAAGGGCACATGGTGGATGTCTTGGCTTCAGGAGCCGATGAAGGACGTAGGAGGCTGCGATAAGCCTCGGGGAGCTGTCAACCGAGCTGTGATCCGAGGATTTCCGAATGGGGAAACCCAGCACCAGTGATGTGGTGTTACCCGCCGGTGAATATATAGCCGGTGTGGAGGGAACGCGGGGAAGTGAAACATCTCAGTACCCGTAGGAAGAGAAAACAACCGTGATTCCGTGAGTAGTGGCGAGCGAAAGCGGAAGAGGCTAAACCGATTGCATGTGATACCTGTCAGGGGTTGTGTAGTCGGTGTTGTGGGACCCACCTTGAAGAAACTGACATTTTTTCGAAGTCACGCATGAGTTAGTGGAACCGTTTGGGATGGCGGGCCGGAGTGGGTGAGAGCCCCGTACGCGAAAGCTTGTGTTGTGGTTTTTGGTGGTGTTCCCGAGTAGCAGCGAGCTCGTGGAATTTGCTGTGAATCTGCCGGGACCACCCGGTAAGCCTAAATACTTCCTGAAGACCGATAGCGGACTAGTACCGTGAGGGAAAGATGAAAAGTACCCCGGGAGGGGAGTGAAAGAGTACCTGAAACCGTGTGCCTACAAGCCGTCAGAGCCCGAGCATGTCGTAAGACGTTACGGTGATGGCGTGCCTTTTGAAGAATGAGCCTGCGAGTTAGTGCTGCGTGGCGAGGTTAACCCGTGTGGGGTAGCCGTAGCGAAAGCGAGTCTGAATAGGGCGAGTATAGTCGCGTGGTCTAGACCCGAAGCGGAGTGATCTACCCATGGCCAGGGTGAAGCGACGGTAAGACGTCGTGGAGGCCCGAACCCACTTAGGTTGAAAACTGAGGGGATGAGCTGTGGGTAGGGGTGAAAGGCCAATCAAACTCCGTGATAGCTGGTTCTCCCCGAAATGCATTTAGGTGCAGCGTCACATGTTTCACCGCGGGGGTAGAGCTACTGGATGGTCTAGGGGCCTTACCGGGTTACCGAAATCAACCAAACTCCGAATACCGTGGTGTGAGAGTGTGGCAGTGAGACGGCGGGGGATAAGCTTCGTCGTCGAGAGGGAAACAGCCCAGAACACCAGCTAAGGCCCCTAAGTGTGTGCTCAGTGGGAAAGGATGTGGGATTGCCCAGACAACCAGGAGGTTGGCTTAGAAGCAGCCACCCTTGAAAGAGTGCGTAATAGCTCACTGGTCAAGTGGTCCTGCGCCGACAATGTAGCGGGGCTTAAGCACACCGCCGAAGCTGTGTCATTGACACAATAGATCCGCCTTGCTCTTGCAGTAAGGGTGTAGTCGTGTTGATGGGTAGGGGAGCGTCCTGCATCCAGGGAAGCGGCCGTGTGAACGAGTCGTGGAGGGTGTGGGAGTGAGAATGCAGGCATGAGTAGCGAATGCAGAGTGAGAAACTCTGCCGCCGGATGACCAAGGGTTCCTGGGCCAGGCTAATCCGCCCAGGGTAAGTCGGGACCTAAGGCGAGGCCGACAGGCGTAGTCGATGGACAACGGGTTGATATTCCCGTACCCGAGCATGTGCGCCCATGACGAGGCGTTTGATACTAACCACCCAAAGCGTTCCTGTGATGCCTTCGGGTTGAGTGGGGATTGTGGAGCGTGGGACCTGATTTCGTAGTAGTCAAGCGATGGGGTGACGCAGGAAGGTAGCTCCGCCAGGCGATGGTTGTCCTGGTGTAAGCGTGTAGGCCGGAACATAGGCAAATCCGTGTTCCATATAGGTTGAGACGTGATGCGTAGCCGTTTGAGGCGAAGTAGAGTGATCCTATGCTGCCGAGAAAAGCCTCTAGTGAGTGCATGCACGGCCCGTACCCCAAACCAACACAGGTGGTCAGGTAGAGAATACTAAGGCGATCGGGTGAACTGTGGTTAAGGAACTCGGCAAAATGCCCCCGTAACTTCGGGAGAAGGGGGCCAAACATCCTGAAGCTTCTTGCAAGCTAGGGGTGGGTGGCCGCAGAGACCAGCGGAAAGCGACTGTTTACTAAAAACACAGGTCCATGCGAAGTCGCAAGACGATGTATATGGACTGACGCCTGCCCGGTGCTGGAACGTTAAGAGGACCGGTTAATCCCTTCGGGGGTGAAGCTGAGAATTTAAGCGCCAGTAAACGGCGGTGGTAACTATAACCATCCTAAGGTAGCGAAATTCCTTGTCGGGTAAGTTCCGACCTGCACGAATGGCGTAACGACTTTCCGGCTGTCTCAACCACAGGCCCGGCGAAATTGCACTACGAGTAAAGATGCTCGTTACGCGCGGCAGGACGGAAAGACCCCGGGACCTTTACTATAGTTTGGTATTGGTTTTCGGTTCGGCTTGTGTAGGATAGGTGGGAGACTGTGAAGTCATCACGCTAGTGGTGGTGGAGTCGTTGTTGAAATACCACTCTGGTCGAATTGGGAATCTCAACCTCGGACCATGATCTGGTTCAGGGACAGTGCCTGATGGGTAGTTTAACTGGGGCGGTTGCCTCCTAAAGAGTAACGGAGGCGCCCAAAGGTTCCCTCAGCCTGGTTGGCAATCAGGTGTTGAGTGCAAGTGCACAAGGGAGCTTGACTGTGAGACAGACATGTCGAGCAGGGACGAAAGTCGGGACTAGTGATCCGGCACCACCTGGTGGAAGGGGTGTCGCTCAACGGATAAAAGGTACCCCGGGGATAACAGGCTGATCTTGCCCAAGAGTCCATATCGACGGCATGGTTTGGCACCTCGATGTCGGCTCGTCGCATCCTGGGGCCGGAGTAGGTCCCAAGGGTTGGGCTGTTCGCCCATTAAAGCGGCACGCGAGCTGGGTTTAGAACGTCGTGAGACAGTTCGGTCCCTATCCGCCGCGCGCGTAGGATACTTGAGGAAGGCTGTCCCTAGTACGAGAGGACCGGGACGGACGAACCTCTGGTGTGCCAGTTGTCCCGCCAGGGGCATGGCTGGTTGGCCACGTTCGGAAGGGATAACCGCTGAAGGCATCTAAGCGGGAAGCCTGTTCCAAGATGAGGTATCCCACCCCGTGTGGGTTAAGGCCCCCAAGAGACCATTGGGTTGATAGGCCAGAGATGGAAGCACAGTAATGTGTTATCGAGTTGACTGGTACTAATAGGCCGAGGACTTGCCCACGAAGATGTTACGCATCCACTCTACAGCTCTGAAACACCACACCGACACCATCGAAATGTTGGTGGTGGGTGTGTGTTGTTTCGTAGTGTTTCGGTGGTTATAGCGCCAGGGAAACGCCCGGTCCCATTCCGAACCCGGAAGCTAAGCCTGGTAGCGCCGATGGTACTGCAACCGAAGGGTTGTGGGAGAGTAGGACGCCGCCGAACTCAACATGACAGTAGGGCCCCGGTCGAGGATCAGCAATGATTCTCCCGGGGCCCTACTGCTATATCTGGACCCTTTCCGGTTCCAGACTCTTTCCAGGGAACGCGACTCGGCTCGGACACACCTCGCCGGTGTTCTGATCGCCGGCGACCAACCGGCCGATCGAGTGCTTCGCCTTGCGGTGGCACTGGCGCAGGCGCCGGGCCGCGGGGGCGGGCCCCGGACTGCAAAGGCGTAGCTTCGCGAAGCGATCCCACCAGCGCCGCAGAACCGTTGACCAGGCGGAGTTCGCCGCCGCTGGGCAACGGCAGAGAACCTCTTGTCGGCACCTGCCGCCAGTACCGGCCACGAGTGCCGGCTCCGCCGACCGGACCTTCCTGATACCGATCGCAGCCCTCGCTCACCGGTCCTTGCCGACGCCGGCCCGCCAGCACTGGGCCCGCGATCGGCGGGCCCCGCCGGACCGAACTTTGCCGACACCGGACTGCGAACGGCAAGTCCCGCTGGACCGGCCCTTGCCGACGTTGATGGCCGCTACCGATGGCCAGCCCCGCCGGCTGGTTCCCGCTGACACCGGCCGCCACCAGATCAGGTCGGCGAGTGTTGCGGTGGTCGCCGGGATCAACAGCCCGCCTTGAGTGGTCACCCCGGCACAGCTGTCGCCGGTGCTCCGTACCCTGGGAGGCGTGACTCGTCTGCTGATCATCCAACCTGACGTCAGCGATCCGCTCAGCCGGCTCGGCGACTGGCTCACCGAGGCCGGCGCCGAGCTGGACGTCCGGCTTCCGCCGGGGCAAGAGCTGCCCACGAGCCTCGACGGCTACGCGGGCGTCGTCTGCCTTGGGGGCGCCATGGGCGCGCTCGACGACGCACAGCACCCCTGGCTCGCCGACGTGCGGAAGCTCCTCAGCGCCGCCGCGGCGGCCGCGTTGCCGACGCTCGGGATCTGCCTCGGCGCGCAGCTGCTGGTGACGGCGACCGGGGGGCAGGTCGCCGTCGGGGAGGACGGGCCGGAGGTCGGGCCCGCGCTGGTGTCCAAGAAGGACGCCGCCTGGACCGACCCGCTGTTCGCCGGCCTTCCGCTGATGCCGGACGTCATGCAGTTCCACAACGACGTGATCAAGCGCCTGCCGGCGGGCGCGGAGCTGCTCGCGTCGGCGCCGCGGTACCAGAACCAGGCGTTCCGGATGAACCGGTGTGTCTACGGGGTCCAGTTCCACATCGAGACCACGCCGGACATCGTGCTCGCGTGGGCCGAATCGGAACCGGAAATGGCGGAACTCACCCGTCCGGGCGCACTGGAGCCGGAGAAGTTGACCGCCGTGCACGCGGACATCGAGGAGACCTGGCGCCCGTTCGCGTCACGGTTCGTCCAGTTGGCCGCGGGAGAGCTGGACGCCGCGGCGAAGAGTCAACACCGGTTACCGATGGCTTGACGCCTGATGTCCAAATCACTTACGGCGCGTTAACGATTCACCCGATCGGTCAGGTACCTTGCGGGAGGTGTTCTCGTAGGGCTCGGAGGTCGGGGTGGACCCCTCGTTGCTGGTTGTCGTCGTGATCGTCACGGCGCTGGTTTTCGATTTCACGAACGGCTTCCACGACACAGCGAACTCGATGGCCACGTCCATCGCCACGGGGGCGCTCAAGCCCAGAGTCGCGGTGGCGATCTCAGCGGTGCTGAACCTCGTCGGCGCGTTCCTCTCCGTCGAGGTGGCGAAGACGATCTCCAGCGGGCTGGTCGACGACACCAAGATCGGCCCCGAGATCGTCTTCGGCGGCCTGATCGGCGCGATCGCGTGGAACCTGTTCACCTGGTACGTCGGGCTCCCGTCCAGCTCGTCGCACGCGCTGTTCGGCGGCCTGATCGGCGCCACCTGGGTTTCGGCGGGCGCCGACTCCGTCCACTTCGCCAAGATCGTGGACAAGGTGCTGGTGCCCGCGGCGGCGTCGCCGGTGATCGCCGGGCTCGTGGCCGCCGGCGTGACCTACCTCGTCTACCGGCTGTTCGTGCGACGGCGGGGCAGCCGCGGCTTCCGCGTCGGCCAGATCGTCTCGGCGTCGCTGGTTTCGCTGGCGCACGGCACCAACGACGCGCAGAAGACCATGGGCGTGATCACGCTGACGCTGGTGACCGCGGGCAGCCTCCCGGCTGGCTCGGCGCCGCCGGTGTGGGTGATCGTCAGCGCCGCGTCCGCGCTCGCCCTCGGCACGTACCTCGGCGGCTGGCGGATCACGCACACCCTCGGCAAGGGCCTGACCGACATCGAAGGCCCGCAGGGCTTCGCGGCGCAGACGAGCAGCGCGGCGGTGATCCTACTGTCCTCGCACTTCGGCTTCCCGCTGTCGACCACCCACGTGTGCTCCGGCGGGATCGTCGGCTCCGGCGTCGGCAGGCGTGAGGCACCGGTGCGCTGGCGGATGGCGGGCCGGATGGTCGTCGCCTGGCTCTTCACGCTGCCTGCGGCGGCCGTCGTCGGCGCGGCGGCCGGGAAGCTCGCATCCTTCGGCGCGGTGGGGACGATCGGCGTCGGTGCGGCGGGCATCGCCTTCGGCGCCGGCATTTATCTGCTTTCGCGGCGCAAGCCCGTCACGGCGCACAGCTTCCAGGTCCCGGAGCCGTCCGCCCCCGGCTCGGAGCCGGACCGGCTCGCTGCCTGAACGGGTGGCGAACTGACTGCGTGCCCGTCTCCTCGGCCGGGCCCGATCCGGCTACGGTGGTCGTGATGGCAGAGCGCGCGCGGACGGCCGCATCGGCGGCCAGGTACGGCTTCACCGACACCCGGGCCGACGGGCAGTTGCGTGCGGCGGGCTGGTGGGACGCCGCCGGTCCGGTCGACGGCGTCGCCGACGTCCTGGCCGCGCTTTCGCGCGCCGCCGATCCGGACCTCGCGCTCCGCGGCCTCGACCGTATCCGCGAGGCCGACGAGGACGCTTGGCCCGAACTCGACCGCACGCTGCGGGACAACCGCACGTTCCGCGGCAGGCTGCTCGCGGTCCTCGGCACGTCGACCGCGCTGTCCGACTTCCTCGCGGCGCACCCCGGCGAGTGGCGCTGCCTCGTCGACAACCGGTGCACCGTGCCGGATCGGTTCACCGAGCGGCTGCTGGACCGATTGCGCGACGACAACGGTTCGTACGTCACCGGTTTCGCCGCCGAGCAGGCGCTGCGCGCGGCGTACCGCGGGCTGCTGCTGGGCATTGCCGCCATCGACCTCGGGCACGTGGTGGAGCCCGGGCTCGACCACCCGCCGTTCAAAGTCATCGCCAGCCAGCTGACGGTGCTCGCCGAGGCCGCGCTGACCGCGGGCCTCGTGGTGGCCGAGACGGAGGTCGGCGCCACGACCGAGGGCTCGCTCGCGGTGATCGCGATGGGCAAGACCGGCGGCCGCGAGCTGAACTACGTCAGCGACGTCGACGTGATCTTCGTCGGCACGGGCGACCTCGCCGTGGCGACCCGGCTGGCCAGCACGATGATGCGCGTGGTCGGCCGGGCCTGCTTCGAGGTCGACGCGGCGCTGCGTCCCGAGGGCAAGAGCGGCGCGCTCGTCCGCACGCTCGAGGGACACACCGCGTACTACCAGAAGTGGGCGAAGACCTGGGAGTTCCAGGCCCTGCTGAAGGCGCGCCCGGTGGCCGGCGACGCCGAGCTGGGACGGCAGTACGCCGAGATGGTCGCGCCGATGGTCTGGTCGGCGGCCGACCGCGACAACTTCGTCACCGAGGTCCAGCAGATGCGCCGGCGCGTGGAGCGCCACCTGCCGGAGGAGCACCGCGAGCGCGAGCTGAAGCTGGGCCGCGGCGGGCTGCGCGACGTCGAGTTCGCCGTGCAGCTGTTGCAGCTCGTACACGGCCGCATCGATCCCGAGCTGCACTCACCGTCCACTTTGGAGGCTCTGGGTGCGCTCGGCGACGGCGGTTACGTCGGCCGCAAGGACGCCGCCGAAATGGCGGAATCGTACGAATTCCTGCGCACCATCGAGCACCGGCTGCAGTTGCGCCAGCTGCGGCGGACGCACCTGTTCCCGGAGTTCACCGACACCGTTGAACTGCGGGTTCTCGCGCGCGCCTGCGACATCCGCGCGGTGCGGGGGCGCAGCCAGGGCGAGACCCTGCTGGCGGAGTTCCGCCGGCACGCGCAGGGAGTCCGGCGGCTGCACCAGAAACTGTTCTACCGGCCGCTGCTGCAGTCCGTGGCGAACGTGCCGACGGAGGCGCTCCTGTTGACCACCCAGCAGGCCGCCAGCCGGCTCGCCGCCCTCGGGTACGCGGCGCCGGAGGGCGCGCTGCAGCACATCAAGGCCCTGACCACCGGCGTTTCCCGGCGCGCGGCCATCCAGCAGGCGCTGCTGCCGGTGCTGCTCGACTTGCTGGCCGACACCCCGGATCCCGACGGCGGGCTGCTGTCGTACCGCAAGGTGTCGGAGGCGCTGGAGGACACGCCGTGGTACCTGCGGGTGCTGCGGGACGAGGGCACCGTGGTCGAGCGGCTGGCGTTCCTGCTCGGCACGTCGCGGCTGGTGCCGGACCTGCTGGTACGCGCGCCGGAGGTGCTGCAGCTGCTCGGCGACCCGGCGCGGCTGACCGGCCGCGACCCCGCGGACGTCGCGAAGTCGCTGCGCGCGACCGTCCGCCGTCAGCCTGGCATCAACGCGGCGGTGGTCGCGGCGCGTTCGCTGCGCCGGCACGAGTTGTTGCGCGTCGCCAGCGCGGACCTGTTGGGGCTGCTCGAAGTCCCGGCGGTGTGCGCGGCGCTGTCGAGTGTGTGGGTCGCCGTGCTCCAGGGCGTGCTGGCCGCCGCGTACCGGCAGCGGCAGGCGGAGCTGGGGCAGACGCCGGCGGCCGTCGCCGTCATCGCCATGGGCCGCCTCGGCGGCGCGGAACTGGGGTACGGCTCGGACGCCGACGTGCTGTTCGTCTGCGAGCCCGCCGAGGGTGTTTCGGACGCCGACGCCGTGCGGTTCGCGTCCTCGGTGGCCGAGACCGTGCGGAAGATGCTGGGCGCGCCGAGCTCGGACCCGGCGCTGGTCGTCGACGCGGACCTGCGGCCGGAGGGACGCAGTGGTCCCCTCGTGCGCACGCTCGAGTCGTACCGCGCCTACTACGCGCGCTGGGGCGAGGTGTGGGAGGCGCAGGCGTTGCTGCGGGCCCGTTTCGTGGCCGGCGACGACGATCTCGGCGAGCGGTTCATCCGGATGATCGACCCGTTCCGCTACCCCGAGGGCGGCCTGGACGCGACGAACGCCCGGGAGATCCGGCGTATCAAGGCGCGGGTGGAGACCGAGCGGATGCCGCGCGGCGCCGACCCGACGCGCCACACGAAGCTCGGCCGCGGCGGGCTGGCGGACGTCGAGTGGACCGTCCAGCTGTTGCAGCTGCAGCACGCGCACGAGGTGCCGGGCCTGCGGACGACGTCCACGCTCGACGGCCTCACCGCACTGGCCGACGCGGGACTGGCGCCGGCGGAGTCGGTCGAGTCGCTGCGGGAAGCGTGGCTGCTGGCGACGCGCGTGCGCAACGCCGGGATGCTGGTGCGCGGCAAGGCCGTGGACCAGGTCCCCAGCTCGGGCCGCGACCTGGCCGCCGTGGCGCGGGTGTTCGGCTACTCCCCGGACGACGACCCCGGCGAGTTCCTCGACCACTACCGCCGGGTGACGCGGCACGCTCACGCCGTGGTCGAGGAACTGTTCTACGACAACTAGTCTGGGGCTCGTGACTGATCGCGAACCATTCCGGACCCGGCTCAAGGTGCGGCAGTACGAGCTCGACGCGCTGGGGCACGTGAACCAGGCCGTTTACCACTCCTACGGCGAAGTCGCGCGGCTCGAGGCCTTCGAGGCAGCGGGCAACGCGCGGGTGGGCGAGGACCACGCGGCCCCGGTCCTGCTCGAGTCCCACATCGTCTACCGCCGCGAACTCCGCGGCGGCGACGTCGTCGACGTCACCTGCGACACGACCTTCGGCGAGGGCAAGGTCTTCTGGATGACCTCGCGCGTCATCAAGCTGGACGGCACGCTGTCGGCCGAGATCAAGTGCACGCTGGGCGTGATGGACCTCGTGCGGCGCAAGCTCGTGGCCGACCCGCGAGGGCATTTCGAACGCGCCGGGCTGGACCTGAAGGTGCTCTCGACCACGGAGTGACGCGTCCGGCGTTTCCTCCGCGGCGCGGATCGCCGGCGGGCTTAGGGTTTCCGGCCATGGAGAGCTGGCTGGCCGACACCAGGACGTCCTACGACACGGTCGCGGCCAGTTACGCCGAACAGTTGCGCGGCGCGCTCGCCGACCTGCCGTACCTGCGGGCGATGCTCGCGCTGTTCGCCGAGCTGGTGCCGGACGGCGGCCCGGTCGCGGACGTCGGCTGCGGCCCCGGCCTGATCACCGCCGACCTGCGCGCACTGGGCATCGACGCCTTCGGGATCGACTTGTCGCCGGCGATGATCGACATCGCTCGGCGAGAGCAGCCCGGCGTGCGGTTCGAGGTGGGCTCGATGACGGACCTCCCCCTCGCCGACGAATCGGTCGCGGGCCTGCTCGCCTGGTGGTCGCTGATCCACGTGCCCGACGACGTGGTGCCGACGGTCCTGGCACACTTCCACCGCGTCCTGCGTCCAGGCGGCCCGCTGATGGTCGGCTTCCACGTCGGCGACGTGACTACGCTGAAGACCGAGGGCTATGGCGGTCACCCGATGAACATCCGCGTCCACCGTCGTCGTCCGGCCCAGGTCGCCGCCTTAATGCGTGATGCGGGCTTCACGATCGAATCCGAGGTCGTCCTGAACCCGGACGACCGCGTGCCCGGCGCGATCATCTTTGCCCGGCGGCCGGTTCAGTCCCAGTAGTTGAAGAGCGCTTCGCCGAGGTTGCCGGGCCGCCAGTACTTGACGTCGGACGCCAGGACGTGTGGCCAGGCGGCGGGGTCGAACGGGCCGTCCAGCTCGGCCGGGGTGAGCACCTGGAACTCCGACTGCTCGGCCAGCGCGACGACCAGCTCCGGGACGTCGACGAAGGTCAGCGGCCCCCACTCCATGTGGCCGTCGGCGAAATCGATGGCCCGGGGCTCCGCGATGGCCAGCACGGCCGCCTCCACCGTCCGGACCACGGCGACCGCCCGGCCACGCCAGTCGACGAGGCACTGGTCGAATCCGGGCATCGTGCCGCTGGAGAGGCGGAACTCGAGCACCGTGGCGCCGGTGCTGCGGGCTACCACGTAACAGGCGCGCCGGAAACCGGTCCGATCAGTCACGCGGCTGACGGTATCCGCCCCCGATACCGAGGAACAACGCAAAAAAACGGGACGGTGGCCGGGGTGTTCCCCACAGCCACCGCCCCGTGTCCGGACTGCCGCGACGCGCGGCGGTCGATCACACGTCGTAGTACAGCGAGAACTCGTACGGGTGCGGGCGCAGCCGCAGCGGGTCGATCTCGTTCTCGCGCTTGTAGGAGACCCAGGTGTCGATCACGTCGGGCGTGAAGACACCGCCCTCCAGCAGGTAGTCGTGGTCGGCTTCCAGGGTCTCGAGCACCGTGCCCAGGTCGCCGGGGACCAGCTTGACGTTCTTGGCCTCCTCGGGCGGCAGCTCGTAGAGGTCCTTGTCGATGGGCTCCGGCGGCTCGATCTTGTTCTTGATCCCGTCGAGGCCGGCCATCATCATCGCGGAGAACGCCAGGTACGGGTTGCCGGACGAGTCCGGGCAGCGGAACTCGGCGCGCTTGGCCTTCGGGTTGTTGCCCGTGATCGGGATGCGGACGCACGCGGAGCGGTTGCGCTGCGAGTACACCAGCGAGACCGGCGCCTCGAAGCCCGGCACCAGGCGGTGGTACGAGTTCACCGTCGGGTTGGTGAAGGCCAGCAGGCTCGGGGCGTGCCGGAGCAGGCCGCCGATGTAGTGCCGCGCCGTGTCGGACAGGCCCGCGTAACCGGACTCGTCGTGGAACAGCGGCAGGCCGTCCTTCCACAGCGACTGGTGGCAGTGCATGCCCGAGCCGTTGTCGCCGGCGAGCGGCTTCGGCATGAACGTGGCCGTCTTGCCCTGGGCGAAGACGGTGTTCTTCACGATGTACTTGAACAACTGCAGGTCGTCCGCGGCGTGCAGCAGCGTGTTGAACTTGTAGTTGATCTCGGTCTGGCCGGCGGTGCCCACCTCGTGGTGCGCGCGCTCGATCTCGAAGCCGGAGCCCTCGAGGTTACGGACGATGTCGTCGCGCAGGTCGGCGAAGTGGTCGACCGGAGGGACGGGGAAGTAGCCGCCCTTGAACTTCGTCTTGTAACCCTGGTTGCCGCCGACCTCGTCGGCACCGGTGTTCCACCAGCCCTCGACGGAGTCGATCTCGTGGAACGAGGCGTGCTCGGCCGAGTCGAAGCGCACGGAGTCGAAGATGTAGAACTCGGCCTCGGGGCCGAAGAAGACGTTGTCGGCGACGCCGTACTCGGAGATGTACTGCTCGGCCTTACGCGCGATGTTGCGCGGGTCGCGGCTGTAGGCTTCACGAGTGAAGGGGTCGTGCACGAAGAAGTTCAGCGACAGCGTCTTCGCCTTGCGGAACGGGTCGATGCGAGCCGTCTCGGGGTCGGGCAGGAGCAGCATGTCGGACTCGTGGATCGACTGGAAGCCGCGCACCGAGGAGCCGTCGAACGCGAGGCCCTCTTCGTAGGCCTCTTCCGTGAAGGCCTTCGCGGGGACCGTGAAGTGCTGCATCACGCCCGGCAGGTCGCAGAACCTGACGTCGACGACCTCTACGTTCTCGTCGGCGATGAGGCGCTGAATATCGTCTGGAGTAGTGGGCACCCTCGGTGACTCCTTCTCGTTCGAGCTCGGACGGCAGTACTCTCTTCGGCTCACGCTAAAAGCGCGGTGTTGCCCGACCGTCACCCGAATGTTTCGCGGGTGTTAACGGGTCGGTGGATACCCGGTAGTCGACCAGGTCGGAGGTGGTGCGCGCCACCGGCATACCCTGGACGGGTGGCTAGATGGACGGGTGAATGGCTGCCGGGCGCCGGCGACGGCCCCGCGACCGCTGATCAACAGGCACCGCGATGGCGCGGCGAACGGCTCGGCCTGCCCGAGTCCGGCGTCGGCTCCGCGGCGGGCGGCGGCTCGCGGCTGCTGGCGCTGATCGTCGACCTCGTGCTCGCTTCCCTGGTCACGGCGATCTTCGTCCGCTACGACCTGCAGGACTCGGCCGCGATGCAGACGTTCAACCTGTGGGCGGGCGTCGTCTGGGCGGCCATCACCACGGTGTCGGCCGCGTTCTTCGGCTTCACCCCCGCGATGGGCATGTTCGGCATCCGCGTAGCTCGCCTCGACGGCGCGTCCATGGTCGGCCCGTGGCGCGCGGCGGTGCGCATGGTGCTCACGGTGGTGATCATCCCGGCGGCGGTGCGCAATATCGACGGCCGCAGCTGGCTCGATCGGCTCACCGGCACCGTTGTGGTCCGGATGCGCTGAACCCGTACGGAGCAAGCTGAACCGCACGCAATAAGAAGGCCCCCGCGGAGAACGGCGGGGGCCTTCTTCATGTCCTGGGCTCAGTGGCTCAGCTCAGTGGCTCAGCTCAGCGGCGGCGGATGGTGCGCTGCACGTTCCGCATCTTCGCGCCGGCCGGCATCGGGCCCTTCGGCATGGCCGCGCCGCGGTTGCCGAGGGCGGCGAGCTTCGCCTCGAGGGCGTCCACCTGGTTCGGTTTGAGGTTGCGGGGCAGCTTCATCAGGTGGTTCTGAAGCTTCTTCAGCGGGACCTGGTTCTCTTCGTGCCCGATGGTCATGTCGTAGATCGGGGTGTCGCCCACCAGCCGCGACACTCGCTTCTTCTCCTGCGCGAGCAGCGTCTTGACCCGATGCGGCGCGCCCTCGGCCACGAGGATGACGCCCGGTCCGCCGAGCACGCGGTGCACGGCGTCGAGCTGCGTGGTGGCGGCCACCGTCGGCGTCACCTTCCAGCGGCCACGGAGGTTCTCCAGCGCCCACGCCGCGGCACCCGGCTGCCCGTCGGCCTTCGAGTAGACCGTGCGCTGCACCCGGCGCCCGAAGATGATCACGGCGAGCAGGATGCCCAGCACGACGCCCAGCGGGAGCAGCGCCCACTGGATGTTGAAGATGAAGCCCACGCCGAACAGCACGCCGGCGACGACGATGATCGAGCCGGCCATCCAGGGGATGAGCAGCGGATCCTCTTTGCGTTGCATCTTGAACGCTTCGAAGAGCTGCCCGCGCCGGGCCTTGCTGGCCGCGCGCTTCTCCTTCTTGGCCAGCTTGGCCGCTTCCTTGTCCTGCTTTCCCGCCATCTGACCAGGATACGGCCGCGTGCCCTGCCACGAATCCGTCGGCCCCCTCTGCGAGGATCGCGGGGTGGTTAGCGCATCGTCGGAAAAGAGTCGTCCGGGCCTGCTCGACGGGCTCGACCCCGAGCAACGGGCCGCCGCCTCCGCCCCGCGCGGGCCCGTCTGCGTCCTCGCCGGCGCGGGCACAGGCAAGACACGCACGATCACGCACCGCATCGCGCACCTGGTCGCCGCTGGTCACGTGTCCGCCGGGCAGGTGCTCGCGGTCACCTTCACCACGCGCGCCGCGGGCGAGATGCGCACCCGGCTGCGCGGTCTCGGCATCGATGCGGCGCAGGCGCTGACGTTCCACGCCGCCGCCCGCCGCCAGCTCCGCTACTTCTGGCCGCGCGTGATCGGCGACCGGCCGTGGGACCTGCTCGACAACAAGTTCCGCCTCGTTGCCCAGGCCGCCACGCGGGTCCGGCTGAGCACCGAGACCGAGGTGCTGCGCGACCTCTCGAGCGAGATCGAGTGGAGCAAGGCGTCGCTGGTCTCCCCGGACGACTACCCGGCCGTCGCCGCGCGCATGCAGCGCGACACGCCCGCGCCCGCCGCGCAGGTCGCGGAGGTCTACCGGCAGTACGAGGAGATCAAGAACTCCGCCCAGGTCCTCGACTTCGACGACCTCCTGCTGCACACCACCGCCGTGCTGGAGGAGCACGAGGCCGTCGCCGTCGAGTTCCGCGACCGTTACCGCTGCTTCGTGGTCGACGAGTACCAGGACGTGACGCCGCTGCAGCAGCGCCTGCTCGACGCCTGGCTCGGCGGCCGCGACGACCTCACCGTGGTCGGCGACGCCAACCAGACCATCTACTCCTTCGGCGGCGCCTCGCCGCGCCCGCTGCTGGAGTTCACCCGGCGCTTCCCTGAGGCGTCGGTGATCCGCCTCGAGCGCGACTACCGGTCGACGCCGCAGGTCGTCTCGCTGGCCAACCAGGTGATCGGCGCGGCGCGCGGCCGCCCGGCCGGGTCGCGGCTCAAGCTCGTCGGCCAGCGCCCGCCGGGCCCGGAGCCTCGCTTCGCCGAGTACGAGGACGAGGCGGCCGAGGCCGCGGCCGCCGCCCGTCGCGTGCGTGAGCTGCTCGACGGGGGAGCGACGGCGAGCGAGATCGCCGTGCTGTTCCGCATCAACGCCCAGTCCGAGGCCTACGAGCAGGCGCTCACCGAGGCCGGCATCCCGTACCTGGTCCGCGGCGGCGAGCGGTTCTTCTCCCGGACCGAGGTGCGGCAGGCGATGTCCGCGCTGCGGGTCGCGTCGGGCGACCCCACCGGGCCGGACCTGGTCACCGCCGTCCGCTCGGCGCTCGCCAAGGTCGGCCTCACCGAGCAGCCGCCGGCGGGCGGCGCGGCGAAGGAGCGGTGGGACGCGCTGCTCGCCATCGTCGAGCTCGCCGAGGAGCTGGCGTCGAGCGTGGCCGACGCCGACCTGCCCCGCTTCGTCGCGGAGCTCGACCAGCGCGCCGCCGCCCAGCACCCGCCGACGGTGGAGGGCGTCACCCTCGCCTCGCTCCACGCGGCCAAGGGCCTGGAGTGGGACGCCGTTTTCCTCGTCGGCCTGTCCGAAGGCACCATGCCGATCCTCCACGCCGACGGCGACGAAGCAGCGATCGAGGAGGAACGGCGCCTCTTCTACGTCGGCGTCACCCGCGCCCGCGAGCACCTGTCGCTGTCGTGGTCCCTCTCGCGCACGCCGGGTGGCCGTCGCAACCGCCGTCGCAGCCGGTTCCTCTACGGGCTGATCCCCGAGGACCACCCGGCCGCCCGCGTCGCGCGTTCGCAGGGGAAGCCGTCGGCGGGGGTGACGGCGCGCTGCCGCCTGTGCGGCGGGCCGTTGCTGGAGACCATGGAGGTCAAGCTCGGCCGGTGCTCGCGGTGCCCGTCCACTGTGGATGAAGGGCTGCTCGAGAAGCTGAAGACCTGGCGCGGTGAGCGTTCGCGGGAGCTGAAGGTGCCCGCGTTCGTGGTGTTCACCGACGCCACTCTGATGGCCATCGCCGAACAGCGACCGACCGACGACGGAGCGCTCGTGTCGATCTCCGGCATCGGCGCGACTAAGCTGGAGCGCTTCGGCGCGGAGGTCCTCGACGTCGTCCGCACCGCGATGCGCTCTTGACCGCGTCCGTACCCTGATCGGTGCGGCGAACCCGCTGCTCGAAGCCGATCTTCGTAGCTTCGGTGAGATTTCGGGAAAATAAGTTGCCCCCGTGTGCGAGGGGCAATAATCTGCAGGTACCCGGGCGGGAAGAGCTCGGTCTGGGGATCCACACGACGAGTACCGCTTCAGGCGGAGCGCGTCCGGACAGCGAAAGGTGGTGCCGGTGAAATGATCAGTAACACAACGCTCACGAACCTTGGCACCGGTCTGTCCACCTGTGGAGTCATGGCCTTCTCGCGCCAGGGTACCGGTGTGTCCGCGGGCGTTGACGCTCCGTTCGGCACGCACCGCGTCGAGCGCGACCGGGGCACCTTCGGAATCACCCTCGTGAAGACCGCTGCCGTTGTCGGCGTTGTCAGCGCGTACCCGCAGGTTGATGCCGATCTGCCGACCATCAAGCAGTTCCGTGTTCCGTTGTCCATACGGGAGCGAAGTTCCTGACCTAGTCAGGACTAGAGGCTCACGAAGGCCGCGGAACCGGTAACCGGATCCGCGGCCTTCGTGTTTTTTTGGCTGCACAACCGCAAGGAACAAGTTGTCCAGTTCGATCGCCCATCCCATCAAAACCGCCTCAACCACAAGGAGCACGGAAATGTCATCGGCCATCGCCCTCGCCGAGGGGGCAATAACCGACGGGTTCGACGTCGGCATCGGCGACCTGCTCGACGGGATCGCCGCCCCGGAACTCGACCTCCCCTGCCGCTCGCGTGACGCGGACCTCTGGTTCGCCGAGTCGCCCGCGGAGCTGGAGCGCGCCAAGGCGCTCTGCGCCGACTGCCCGGTCCGCGAGGCATGCCTCGCGGGTGCGCTCGCACGGCGTGAGCCGTGGGGCGTCTGGGGTGGCGAGATCTTCGAGCGCGGTGTCGTGATCGCGCGCAAGCGTCCCCGTGGGCGCCCGCGCAAGAACGCCGCTCTCGAGCCCGCCGCCGCTGCCCGGAGTGCCGCCGCATGATCGTCGAACCAGTCACCACCAGGGATTACGAAGCGCGCACCGACACTGATCGCGCGCATCCGCAGCTGAAGCAGATCAAGATTCAGGAGCCGAGCGAGATGTTGCTTTACGAAGAACTGTCCAGGGCCCGAATACGGGAGCTGGAGAACGAGTTCGAAGTACAACGCCCATGGCGTCGGGCCAGGGCCGTTCGCCGGTGGTCGCGCGTCGCCCGATGGGCGGCCGACCGCGCCGAGCGGTACCGGGACGCGAGTTGAGTTGCCGGAGGGCCGGTCCACCCGGACGGCCCTCCGGCTCTTCCAGGTATGCACGGCTTTCACCCCGGCCGCGGCCAGTTCGCGGCTGGGGTGGAGCCGTTTCCGTTCGACCCCGCTTGCGGCCGGCTGATGAAACCGTGGCCGCTCAACACCAGCCGCGGCCGCCTGCCGCGGGTGTTGAATAAAGTCATGCCCGCACACACCCATGACCACATCGACTGGGCGGACCGCCTCGCGCTCCTGCGTGCCGCCGACGCCCTCGACGCCGCCGCGATGGCCACCGTCGCCCGCCGTCTCGTCGCCGCCCTGCCTCCGCGGCCGACAGTCGTCGACGTCGGCTGCGGCGCGGGCGGCATGAGCAAACACTTCGCCCGCGAACTCGCCACTCGTTCGGGCGGCACGGTTGTCCTCGTGGACGCGACCCCGGCGTTGCTCGAAGAAGCCGAACGCGCGGTGAAAACGGAGGCCGCCGAGCACGTGGCGCCGGGCTCCACGGGAGAGCACGGACCCGTGTCCGTCGAGGTACGCGCGATCCTCGGGGACCTCGCCGACGCGGGTTTGCCGCAGACGGTGCCGCCGGCGGACCTCGTCTGGGCGTCGCACGTGGTGCATCACCTGGCGGACCAGCAGGCCGCTGTCGGGACGGTCGCGGCGGTCGCGAAGCCCGGCGGGCTCGTCGCGCTCGCCGAAGGTGGTCTCGACTTCCGTTGCCTGCCTTGGGATCTCGGCGTCGGCCGGCCGGGACTGGAGAACCGGATGCTGGCCGCGCAGGCCGAGTGGTTCATCGGGATGCGCGAGGGCATCGATGGCGCCGTCCCCATGCCGTACGGCTGGCCCATCGCCTTGGACCGGGCGGGGCTCACCGGCGTCGACTCGTTCGGGGCGCTCGTCCACCACCCGTCGCCGGGCCCGGACTCGCTCGCGGACTACGTGGTCAACCGCATCGGCCGCTTGCGTGAGTTCGCCGGCGACCACCTGACAACCGGCGACCGGGCCACGCTCGACGCCCTCCTCGACGCGACGGGCCCCCACTTCGTCGGCGCCCGCCAGGACCTCTACCTGTTCGGCGCCAAGAACGTCCACTGTGGACGCCAACCATGACGGCGCCGGAAGCCACCTGTTCCCGCTGCGGCCGCGCCCGTTCCGACGAGCGGGACTCGCTGGCTGCCCTGTCCTGGGTCTCCACCAGGGAAGACGGTCGTGAGCGCTGGCTGTGCCCGCACTGCGCGCGCGACCACGCCCGCGATATCGAGGCCAAACTCCCCGACGAATACTGGTAACCGCCGCGCGACGCCCGCTTCCGGCCACGCTTGGCGTCTGCCCGGCTGTGGTGGTGCGAGAGTCGGCTCGGCGCGTTCCGGCCGAGCTGGTACCCGGCTTGGCGCGGTCCAGCACGGACTGGCCAGGGTTTGCCGGACACGCGGCCCTTCGTGTTGTTGCCCGGTGACGCAGGGCGAATCGCCACGACCGCCGCGGGTGCGTTCGGCGTTGGCGCCACGCCGCGAGAAGCGTTCTCACGCCGCGGTCCCCACGTGGTGCACCGCGCGGACCTTCGGGCGCGGCGTGCGCGCGGCCTGTGTGTACGCGCGGATCAGTTCGCGGCCGACCTCGGCCGGATGGTCAATTAGTTGCTGGGTTGTGCAGCGAGCCAGGACGGTGCCGGTCGCCGTCAGGGCCAGGTGCGTGAAGTCGCCGACGCCGACGCCGGTCAGATAGCGCCAGGCGAGGCCGACTTCGTCCCACCACGCGTCGGCCGTGCCGATGCGGCGGCCTCGGCGGTCGCAGACGGCGACGTTCCACATCGGGGCCGGCAGGGGAGTGCTGCGGAGCACCTTCGCGGCCAGGCCGTGGGCGAAGGTGTCGCGCTCGTCGAGGCCGCGCAGGATGGTGCGGACGGTCGCCGAGCCGCGCTGGTTGCCCGCGTCCAGCTCGGCCAGCAGCTCCGCGCGGTCGGCCAGGCCCCAGTGCAGCGGCAGCGTCACCAGTTGCTCGACGGCGGACACGTCCGGCTCCCGGCGCGCGAGGTCCAGGGCCGCGCGCGCCACCGGGGCGAAGGGCAGCCCGTCGATCATCACCGGCTCGGGCATCCGGGCCGTGCGGCAGGTCAGCATGCCCGCGTCGGGCGCGAGCCGCCGGTAGTGCGGGATCAGCAGGTGGATCTGGTCGGTCAGCGGGCGGTGGACGCCGTGGGCTCGAAGCGCGTCGGCCCCCGTGATCACCGCCTCGTGGCCGTGACGGCTGATCGCCGCGTGCAGCAGCTGGCGCCGCGTCGGCGGGGTGTCGTGCAGCAGGAACACACCGGGGTACAGCCTTCGCCACGGGCCGCCGGGACCGGACAACCGCGCGGCTCTTCGCGCCGAGACCCCGACACTGCGTAGCTGCCTGCTGGTCAGCACACCGCAGACGGTGTCACTGAGTGCCAGCGGTTCTGCGCTTTCAGTAGTCGCCATACTTCGAGCATGACCGCTCGGCCATCCGGGTGGAACCGGTCACCGCAATCTGTGGACAACTCCGGCCGAGACGACCTTTCAGCGCCTCATCCTGTGGACAACTCAGCCGGCGAAACCGGGCTGCCAGCGCTCCACGATGCCCCGCGCCGGGATCTCGGCGTCGAGCTGGCAGAGGATGCCCGTGGACCCCGCGGTGACCCGGTGGATCATCAGGTACTCCGGGGGCAGGTTCAGCGAGCGGCCGACGTGGAAGTCGCTGCCGCGGGAGTCGCCGACCCGGCCCGCCTGCCGCTGCATCCAGCGGCGCGTGAAGTGGAACGTCGGCGTGGCCAGCGGCTCCGTGAACGGCGACAAGTAGGCCAGCACCTCGTCGGCGGTGAGGTCCGAGTCCCCGCGGATGAAGCGGTTCTCGCGCAGCAGGCGCATGAGGTCGTCGGACTGGCCGTCGAGGGCGAGGCGCGTCATCTCGCCGAGGTGGCGGGGGATGCCGTGGGGCAGCTTCGAGACGCCGCCGAAGTCCATCACGCACAGGCGGCCGTCGTCGGTGAGCATGAAATTGCCCGGGTGCGGGTCGGAGTGCAGCAGGTGCGCCCGCGCCGGCGACGAGTAGTGGAACTCCGTGAGCAGCCGGCCCGCGAGATTACGGGTCTCCTGGTCCGCGTCCGCGATCACCCGGGACAGCGGGATCCCGGTCACCCACTCGCTCACCACGACCTTCGGCGCGCTGGCCACGACGCGCGGGATGCGGAACGCCGGATCACCTTCGAACGCCTTCACGAAGGCTCGCTGGTGGTCGGCCTCCGCGAGGTAGTCGAGTTCCTCGTCCATCCGCTCGGCCAGCTCGGCCAGCAGCGGTTTGACATCGGTGCCGGGCACGAACGCCTGGAACAGCCTGCTGAACCGCTGCAGCTGCCGCAGGTCGCTGCGCAGGGCCTCGTCGGCGCCCGGGTACTGGACCTTGACCGCGACCTCGCGGCCGTCGTGCCAGGTCGCGCGGTGGACCTGGCCGATGCTGGCGGACGCGGCCGGCTCGTCGTCGAAGTGCGAGAACCGGCCCATCCACGACCGGCCCAGCTGCTCGGCGAGCACCCGGTGCGTCTGCCGCGCGGACATCGGCGGCGCGGCCGTCTGCAGCTTGGTCAGCGCTTCGCGGTACGGCTTGGCCATGTCGTCGGGCACCGCGGCCTCGAACACGCTCAGGGCCTGGCCGAACTTCATCGCGCCGCCCTTGAGCGTGCCCAGCACCTCGAACAGCTGCTCGGCGGCCTTCGCCGACAACGTGGCGCTGACCTGTTCCGCGCTCTGCCCCGCGAGCCGCTTCCCCCATCCGCCCACGGCGCGTCCGGCAATCCCCAGCGGGAGACTGGCCAGCTTCGCGGTGCGCGCGGCACCTCGGCGTGGCAAAGCGGATTCGCGGTCTCCTGGGCGGTCGCGGAAGTCGGTCACACTGGAGATTCTGCCTTGGTCGAGAGGGCTGCCGCAGCCTGTTGACGTTGTGTCTGTGGGCTACGTCTCCTGCAGTACGCATGGAGCGCCACAGGTGCAGTCCGGATGTGGCTCCCAGTAGCGGTGGCGCAGGCGGCCCTCGAAGGCGTCGAGCTCCAGCGTGGTGTTCCACGTCGGCGGCGGTTCGATGCTCGGCGACAGCACCCGCATCGCCTGCGCGACGGCCAGCGCGGCGCAGGACTGGACGGCCCCCAGATCGGGACGCTGGACGTACCCGACGAGCTGGCTCGCGACGCGTGGCCACGACGGGTCGAGATCGGTCCGGTGCAGGTCACCGCAGTGCAGGCAGGCACTTCGGCCGGGCACGACCAGCGGGCCGACGATGCCCGTGCCGTCGCGGACCCGGGCGACCAGGTGGGTGACGCCGCCCTCCATGAGCTCCGCGACCTCCTCCGGAGGCGGGACGACGGCGTCGGTCAGCAGGACGAGATCGGGCGCGCGCCCGCTGTGGTTGCGGGTCGTGACGACGTCCGGAGCCACGCGCGCGAGGACGTCGGCGAGCGCCCGGCGGCGGGGCAGGCCGAGCTCTGCGGCGGTGAGCCCGGAGCCGAGGTCGGACTCGGCCACCGTGCCCTTCATCCGCAGGTCGATGTGCCCGACGCCGGCGTTCGCGAGCAGGAGGGCGACCGCGACGGCCAGCCGTCCTTCGCCCCGGATGGTGACGATGCTGTGCCGCCGGCGCTCGGTCAGGGCGGTCTGGTGATGGCGGGCGCGCAGCGACCACAGGCCGGTCTCGACGCGCCGTGCGGCGTGGCCGGGGGCCTCCGTGACGAGGCCCAGCGCCGTCAGCTGCTTCAGCAGCAGCCGGAGTTGGTCACGGTGTTCGCTCTCGGCGAGCAGGATCGTCTCGAGGCCGCGTTTGCCGTCGAGCCCGCGGACGCGGTCGACGACGTTCGGCGCCAGGCCGGCCACCACCACGCCGTGGCGCGGGTCGAGGCCGATCTGGATCTCGTCGTCGCCACGTTCGAGCAGGTGAAGCCCGGGAAGCAGCGTCGGATACGCCGGGAGCAGGACGTCCGGCGGCGGGACGGTCGACAGGATCATGTCGGCCAGCTTGACACCCGCGCCGCGGCGAACCGGCTCGGAAAAGCCAGTTATCCACAGGCATGCCCAGTTGTGGACAACTCAGGGCTGTGACCTTTCGGCTCTCGGAGTTGTCGGTGGCTGGCCTTACCGTTGTCGAGTGGTCGAAGCACGGATGCCCTCGTTGCGGGGCCGGGGGGCAATGATCCCCCCATCGGACACTCCTGAACACAAGGTCGAGGTGCGGCGCAGCCAGCGCCGGCACCGCACGGTCACCGCGTACTGGAACGACGACACCCTGGTGGTGCTCATCCCGGCACGGATGACACGCGCGGAGGAGAAACACTGGGTCGCGGAGATGGAGCGCAAGCTCCAGCGCTCCGAGCCCAGGAAGGCGGCGCCGCCGAAGGCGTCGGACGAAGCGCTGCTGGCACGGTGCGCCGTGCTGGCGTCGAGGTATCTCGACGGCAAGGCGCTGCCTGCGAGCGTGCGCTGGGTGCCGCCCATGCGCACGCGCTGGGCGTCCTGCACACCGGTCGACGCCACGATCCGCGTGAGCGACCGGCTCCGGCGGGTCCCGCCGTGGGTCCTGGACTACGTCCTGGTCCACGAGCTGGCCCACCTCCGCGAGCCCGGTCACGACGCGGCGTTCTGGGCGCTGGTCAACCGCTACCCGAAGACCGAGCGGGCCATGGGCTACCTGGAAGGGCTGTCCGCGGCGGCAGGCTGGGGGATCGCTACGGACGATTGAGCTGGGTCAGGTGCTGCCGGGTTCCCTTGCCGCTGTTGTGCTTCGTGTACGCGGAGCGTGCTGGGCGGTGAGGGGCCTGGTGGCTGACGTGACTGGTGGACGCGGCGCGTGTGGTGCGGCGGGCCGGGAGAGTGCGGTGGCCACAGGGTGTGCGGCCGGGAGAGCACGGCCGACAGTGCGTGGGGCCCGCGGTGCTCGAAAGGCGTGCGCGGCTAGGAGAGTGCGGCGGCCGACAGTGCGGGGTGGCTGGAACGCGCGAAGGTTAGGAGAGCGCGGTGGCTGAGGGCGCGGTAGCTACGAGATCGTGGTGGCTGAGGGCGCGCGGTAGTTACGAGAGCGCGGCGGCTGAGGGCGCGGTAGTTACGAGGGCGCGGTAGTTACGAGGGCGCGGTAGTTACGAGGGCGCGGTGGCTGAGGGCGCGGCGGTTACGAGGGCGCGGCGGCCAGGGCGCGCAGTGGGTGCGAGCGCGAGGCGGACGGGTGTCGGCGCCGGCTCGGCTCAGCCTGAACTGACCAGGATCTGGCCAAGGCTGATCTTGGCCTCGGCTGATCTGACTTCGGCTTGGGCCGAGCTGCCCCAGATGGGGTCGGCCTGGCCTCAGTCGGCGCTGAGCTGGCTTGGGTGCGACCTGGCCTGGGCGCGACCTGGCTTGGTCCCGGCCCGGCTTGGGTTACGACCTGCCTAGATCGGGGCTTGCCCAGATCCCAGATCGGGACTGGCCTGGATCGGGGCTTGCCCAGATCCCAGATCGGGACTGACTTGGTCCCGGCCCGGGGACCGATCAGACCTACCTTGTCAGACCCGGCTTGATTGTCCTGATTGGACCGGAACCGGCCGATCCGCCGCCTGGCTGTGCAGCGAGGCGGCGGATCGGGGGTGGTCAGCTGGTCAGTTCGAGGGGTTGGTGCCCTCGTCCTTACCGGAGCCAGAGCCAGAGTCGGAAGGCCGGTCCTTGCCCGACGCGTCCGAATCCGAGGAAGCGGCATCCGAAGAAGGCGCGTCCTTCGGCGACGAGGCCGACGGGTTCGCGCGGTCGCGGGCTTCCTGTTCCTTGCGTTCCGTGCGCTCCAGCTCCGCGATCGGATCCAGATCGTCCGGGAGGGTGGTCGGGTCGGCGAGGCGGTCGGCGAAGTCCAGGGGCTCGTCGAGGTCCTCGGCGGTCGGCATGAGGTCCGGGTGGGACCAGAGGCCGTCGCGCTTGTCGATGCCGTGGCGGTCGCCCACGAGCTTCCACAGGGAAGACGCCGCGCGCATGCGGCGGGGGCGCAGCTCCAGGCCCACGAGGGTGGCGAAGGTCTGCTCGGCCGGGCCGCCCGTCGCACGGCGGCGGCGGAGCGTTTCGCGGAGGGCTTCGGCGCCCGGCAGACGGTCGCCGATCGCCTCGGCGACCACGACGTCCACCCAGCCCTCGACGAGGGCCAGCATCGTCTCCAGGCGCTTCAGCGCGGTCTGCTGCTCGGGCGTGGTCTGCGGCTCCAGCAGGCCCGAGGACATGGCCTCCTCGATGCTCGCCGGGTTGGCCGGGTCGATCTGGCCGGCCAGCGACTCGAGCGCGGAGGTGTCGACGGTGATCCCGCGGGCGAATTCCTCCACAGTGGCCAGCAGCCGCTGACGCAGCCACGGCACGTGCGCGAACAGGCGCTGGTGCGCGGCCTCACGCGCGGCGAGGAACACGAGCACCTCGCTGCTCGGCAGCTCCAGGCCCTCGGTGAACTTCTCGATGTTGGCCGGCAGCAGCGCGGACGTCGCGGCGGGGCCCAGCGGCAGGCCGACCTCCGTGGACGTCAGCACCTCCTGCGCGAGCTGCGCCAGCGCGTTGCCCAGCTGGGAGCCGAAGGCCATCCCGCCCATCTGGCCCATCATGGACAACAGCGGCCCGGCGGCCTGCTTGGCCTCCTCGGGCAGCGCCTGCATCCACGCGCCGGACACCTGCTGCGCGACCGGGTCGCAGAGCCGCTGCCACGTGGGCAGCGTCTTCTCCACCCACGCGCGCGCGGACCAAGCAACGGTGGTGGTCGCGCCCGCGGGCAGGATCGTCGCCGCGTCGAGCCACAGCTCCGCCAGATGCGCGGCGTCGCGCACAGCAGTGGAGGAGTCCCCGGAAGCGCCGGACGACGAGAATCCGATCTTGCCGTCGTCGCTGCCGCTCAGGTTCTGCAGCGCGATCTGCTTCGCCAGGTCGTAGTTGACCGGCCCGCTCGAAGTGCCCGCCTGGCTGAGCATCTGGCCCAGCTGGCTCAGCATCTGTCCGAGCTGGTTGAAGGCCTCGGGGCCGTTCGGCTGCTCCGAGGGGTCGTTGTCGCCTCGCTTGTCGGGATCGGGCGGTCCGAAACCGAACGGGGGTTTGCTCATGGGGTCCACCGTACGCGGGTCAGACCCTTCTCAGCGCGTCAACCGTGGCCTTAACCGTGAAGCGAACACGGTCACCGTACGCTGTCGCACGTGACCAAACCCGACGAGGAGACCGCGACCGAGAGCAGCCGGAGCGAGCCACCGCGGGAGCGGGCCCGCACCGAGTGGCGGATGACCCGCCGCGGCTGGACCCTGCTGGTCAGCGGCGCGTTGTTCCTGGTGTTCGTCGTTGTCGGTTTCCTGGTCCAGGTGCCGTACGTCGCGATCAGCCCGGGGCCGACCTACGACACGCTCGGTCGCGACGCCGCCGGCAACGCCGTGATCCAGGTCAACGGGAAGCAGGCCTACCCGACGACCGGCGAGCTGCGGATGACCACGGTCTCGCTGAACGACGGCATCAACCTCTTCACCGCGCTCGGCCTCTGGGCCAGCGGCCGCTACGCGCTCGCGCCGCGCGAGGAGTACTACAAGCCCGGCGAGACCAACGAACAGGTCAAGCAGGAGAACATCCAGCAGTTGCAGGATTCGCAGAGCAACGCCCAGGTCGCCGCCCTGCGCCACCTCGGTTACCCGGTGGACGTCGTCGCCAAGACGATCGTCTCCGGCAGCCCCGCCGACCACGTGCTCGCCCCCGGCGACAAGCTGGTCACCGTCAACGGCAAGCAGGTCAAGGAAGCCGCGGACGTCGCCGCGGCGCTGACCACCACCAAGCCCGGCCAGTCCGTGGCGATCTCCTTCCAGGCCGACGGCCAGCCCATCCGGACCGTGCCGATCACGCTCGCGCAGCGCTCCGACCGCACGCAGGGCTTCATGGGCCTGACCGCCTCGGACCGCGCCGTCGCGCCGTTCAACGTCGGCATCTCGCTGCAGGACGTCGGCGGCCCGTCGGCGGGCCTGATGTTCACCCTCGCGATCATCGACCGCCTCACCCCGCCGGGGAAGGCGGAGGCCGACCTCGCGGGGGGCAGGCACATCGCCGGCACCGGCGAGATCAGCGAGACGGGCGTGGTCGGGCCGATCGGCGGCATCTCGTTCAAGGTCGTTGGCGCGCGCGAGGCCGGGGCCACCGACTTCCTGGTGCCGGAGCACAACTGCGCCGAGGCCGTCTCCGCCAAGCCGGACGGGCTCAACCTGATCAAGGTGTCCACTCTGGACGACGCGCTGACCCAGCTGGAGAACCTCAAGGCCGGCCGGCCGACCACACACTGCTGAAGGAAACCGAGTGCTGACGCCCGTCCGGAACGGAACGCCTTCGTGTGAAGGCCTCCGCACCGGACGCCGCGCGCACCACGAAGACAACAGCACTCGGGCCAACGCCGGCCGCGGCACCCGCGGCCGGCGTGGCGGGCGCGATCAGGGCATCAGCGTGGTTTTGAGCGCTTCGAGCAGGTTCGGGGCGAGGTCCGGGCTTTCGACGATCTCGTCCACGGCCTCGTCGTCGCCTTCCGGGGCGTCGGGGAGCGCGCCGCGCAGGCGCATGACGCACGCGGCGTCGCCTTCACGCAGGACGGCCGCGACGAGCCGGGCTTCGGTGCGTCGCGGGTGGTCGGCCGCGGCTCGGCGCAGGCGGTCGGCGTCGGCGTCCGCCAAGCCCGGCAACTCGGCCTCGACGTCGGGCGGCAGGACGATGATCTCCTGCGCCAGCGCGCAGCCCACGACGATCTCCGGCCAGGCGATCCGGCCGAGCGACTCGGCGAGGTCGCCGTCGGGCAGCGCCTCCTGCGCGACAGGCGTCAGCGGGCTCGACCGGTCGAGCTGGCCGGCCAGCTCCGGCTGCTCGTCGAGCAGCGCCGCGGTCGGCACCAGCGCGAACAACTGCGGCGGCTGCTCCCAGCCGCCGGAGGCGACGAATTCTTCGACTTCCCGGGCCAGGCCGGCGACAGGGTTGGCGGCAGGCGGCTCACTCGGTGACATGGCGACATCGTCCCAGGCCGGTCCGCGCGCCGCCGTCGGACGCCCGGTTTGGGCGGTCCAGGGAACCAGGGACCCCATCCGTAGAGTTAGAGCGTCAGGGGACATCGCTGTCCCCGAGAACGTGTTCACGAAGACAGGAGCGTTGCCGTGGCGACTCGGCCCCCCGTGAGCCTGAAGCTGTCCCGCCGCAGCCGGATCCTCCTCATCATCGCCGCGGTGATCGTGCTGGCGCTGTTGCTGGGCGTCAGGCTGCTCGACACCTACGTCGACTGGCTGTGGTTCGGTGAGGTGGGCGCGCGGTCGGTGTTCACCACGGAGCTGCTGACCCGGATAGTCCTCTTCGTGGCGGTCGGGCTGCTGGTCGGCGGCGCGCTGGCGATCAGCCTCACCATCGCCTATCGCACGCGGCCGGTGTTCGTGCCGGTCTCGGGCGCCGACGACCCGCTGTCGCGCTACCGCTCGCTGATCGTCAGCCGCATCCGGCTGTTCGGCATCGGCATCCCGCTGATCACCGGGCTCATCGCCGGCGCGTCCGCGATGGGCGACTGGCAGCTGATCCAGCTGTTCCTCAACGGGACGCCGTTCGGCCAGACGGACCCGGAGTTCGGCCACGACATCGGCTTCTACGCCTTCGACATGCCGTTCGTGAACTGGCTGCTCGGCTGGCTGTTCATCACGATCGTCGTCTCGTTCTTCGGCGCGCTGATCGCGCACTACATCTTCGGCGGCATCCGCCTCGCCGGCCGCGGCGGCCAGCTCGCCGGCCCGACGCGCGCGCAGCTCGCCATCACCGTCGGCCTCTTCGTGCTGCTGAAGGCCGTCGACTACTTCTTCGACCGGTACAACCTGCTGTTGTCCGATCGAGACATGCCGTTGTTCAACGGCGCCACCTACACCGACCTGAACGCGGTGCTGCCGGCGAAGCTGATCCTGCTGTGCATCTCGGTGATCTGCGCCGTCGCGTTCTTCGCCGGCGCGTTCCTGCGCAACCTGCAGCTGCCGGCGATCGCGCTCGTGCTGCTGATCCTGTCGAACGTGCTCGTCGGCGTCGCGTGGCCCGCGATCCTTGACCAGTTCTCGGTGAAGCCGAACGCGAACGACAAGGAGGCCGCGTCGATCCAGCGCAACATGGACGCGACGCGGCAGTCGTTCGGGCTGAACAACGTGAAGTACGAGGACTACGCGGGCAAGACCGAGGCGAGCACCGACGCGGTGAAGTCGGACACCGGCACGGTGTCCAACATCCGGCTGCTGGACCCGAACATCCTCAGCGACACCTTCACCCAGCGCGTCGGCCGGGAGAACTTCTACGGCTTCCCGGCGAAGCTCGACATCGACCGCTACAACGTCGGCGGCACCACGCAGGACTACATCGTGGCGGCCAAGGAGATCAAGACCGACGGCCTCACCGGCAACCAGACGAGCTGGATCAACAAGCACCTCGTCTACACCCACGGCAACGGTTTCGTCGCCGCGCCGGCCAACACGATCGACCGCGCGGTCAAGGACTCGAACTCCGACGGCGGCTACCCGATCGCCACCACGAGCGACACGACGAACCCGACCGGCGCCGGCGCCAACGGCGGCCAGCCGGGCATCCAGGTCACGCAGCCGCGCATCTACTACGGCGAGCTGACCAACGACTACGCCATCGTCGGCGGCACGCCGGGCACGGCGCCGGGCGAGTACGACACCGACGCCCAGCGCGGCTACATCTACCAGGGCACGGGCGGCGTCTCGCTGGACAACTGGTTCAACCGGCTGGTCTTCTCGGCCGAGTACGGCGAGCGGAACATCCTGTTCTCCGACGCCATCGGCGCGAACTCGAAGATCATGTACAACCGCGACCCGCGTGAGCGCGTCGGCAAGGTCGCGCCGTGGCTGACGCTCGACGGCGACCCGTACCCCGCGGTGGTCGGCGGCCGGATCCAGTGGATCGTCGACGGCTACACCACGCTGAACAACTACCCGTACGCCCAGCAGACCCAGCTCGGCGAGGCCACCAACGACTCGCTGAACGGCGTCACGAAGCAGGCCAACAACTCCATCAACTACATCCGCAACTCGGTGAAAGCGACCGTCGACGCCTTCGACGGCACCGTGACGCTGTATTCCGCCGATGACAAGGACCCGGTGCTGAAAGCGTGGGAGAAGGTGTTCCCGGGGCTGGTGAAACCCAGCTCCGCCATCTCACCCGAGCTGCGCTCGCACTTCCGGTACCCGGAGGACCTGTTCAAGATCCAGCGTGAGCTGCTGGCGCGCTACCACGTGAATAGCCCGCAGGAGTTCTACGCGCAACAGGCCTTCTGGAGCGTGCCGCAGGACCCGACCGAGGACGGCAGTTCGACCACGGCCGCGGCCAACGTCGCCAACCAACCCGGCTATTACGTCCTCGCCGACGCGGCAGGGGAAGGAAAACCGACGTTCCAGCTGACCAGCGCGCTCACCGGCCTGCAACGGCAGTACCTCGCGTCCTGGATGTCGGTCTCCTCCGATCCCGGCGACTACGGGACGATCAGAGTCCTCCGGCTACCGCCGGCCAGCGGCGCCAACCAGGTCGACGGGCCCGTGCAGGTGCAGAACAGATTCCAGAGCGATCCACGGGTCGCCCAGGACAGAACGCTGCTCAACAACCCCAACGTCATCCCGATCTACGGCAACCTGATCACGTTGCCGGTGGCGGACGGGTTCCTGTACGTCGAACCGGTGTACATCCGGCAGCGCAACCAGCTGAGCTATCCACAGCTGGCCCGTGTGCTGGTGTCCTACGGCGCGAAGATCGGCTTCGCCTCGACCCTCAACGAGGCACTGGACCAGGTGTTCGGCACCGGCACCGGTGCGTCCGCGACAACCCCGCCGGCGGGCGATCCGAACCCGCCGACCACACCCACGACACCGACGTCACCGACCACGCCACCGCCGAACTCCGGCGGCAGCAACCCGGCACTCGACAAGGCCGTGGCCGACATCCAGTCGGCACTGGCCAAGCTCAAGGCCGCCCAGCAGTCCGGCAACTTCACCGACCAGGGCGCGGCCCTCGCCGCACTCGACACGGCGACCAAGGAGTACACGGCGGCCAAGCCGACCAGCGCTCCGCCGTCCAGCGCCGGCGCGAACCAGCCCGGCGGGTGACGTCGCTTACGTAAGAGGCACCTGCTTTGCGCCCGGAAACCCCCCGGGCGTAAGGTAGGTCCTACGACGCGGGGTGGAGCAGCTCGGTAGCTCGCTGGGCTCATAACCCAGAGGTCGCAGGTTCAAATCCTGTCCCCGCTACAGAGGTTGGAGGCCCGTCTTCGCGGAAAGCGCGAAGGCGGGCCTCTTTCGTATTTCTTCGGGGGTCGAACCCCCGAACCCCCGCCAAGGAGGGCTTCGCCCCCTTGGATCCCCCAATTGCCGTGGTTGAGCTGGGTGGTGAGGTGCGCTGGGTCGGGGGGCTTGGCGGTTCTGCGTCCATCTGCGACTGTCGCGGCCGAACAGGCGGGTGTGCTGTCGGGCGATTTGGTGGTGGGGGGACCGGAGGGTGCTGTGGGGTTGTGGGGGTTGGTGGTGGGGTGGGGGTGGATTGGTGCAGGTCAGTGGGTTGCTGGGGTGTTAACGGGGGGTGCCTGAAAGGGGGTTGGGCCTCGGTGTAATCTATTAACACAACGACGCGGGGTGGAGCAGCTCGGTAGCTCGCTGGGCTCATAACCCAGAGGTCGCAGGTTCAAATCCTGTCCCCGCTACAGAGGTTGGGAGGCCCTTGCTTGCGGTAAACGCAAGTGAGGGCCTCTTTCGCATTTCTACGGGGGTCGAACCCCCGAACCCCCGCCAAGAGGGGCTTCGCCCCCTTGGATCCCCCATTGCTGTGGTTGCGTGGGGTGGTGAGGTGTGGGGGGACCTTCGGTCCTTTGATCCCCCCGGTGGTGAAGTGGAATCGTTGGTGGGGGTGGGTGGGGTGTGGATTTTCGTTGTTGGGGGGCGGGGGTGGTGTGGATTCCTGGGTGGCGAGTGGGTGGGGTTCTTGTGGGCGGGAGGGTGCGCGTGCGGATTCCCTTGCAGGTCGGAGTGGGGGGTGGAATGCGCCCGTGTGGTGGTTGTGGTTGGTGGGGAGTGCTGTCCTCGGCGGGTGTCGGTTGCGGAGCGTGGTCGGGTCCACAGTGGACCTGCTTCCGGATTGGGCCGAACGAGGGGATAACACTAGCCACAATGGACAGATCCGCAGACCACTGTGGACACAGCGCCCGATAAGTGGGAACGTAGGGGTGTGTCCGAATTGAATGCAACTGCCGCCGCTCTGCTTGGTCTGCTCCACGACGGTCCCGCCACGGGCGGGCAGCTGGTCGCGGGAGCCGACGAGCGCTTCGGCGCCTTCTTCAGTGTCACCCGCAGCCAGGTCTACCGCGAGCTTCCGGCCCTGTCCAAGGAGGGCCTCGTCCGCCTCGGCAAGCAGGGCCCCCGGTCGAGCCAGCAGTACGTGCTCACCGCGGCGGGCAAGAAGGCCTTCAAGACGTGGCTCGCGTCCGAGGCCGGTCCCGACCACCTGCGCAGCCCGCTCATCCTGCGGCTCGTGCACGCCGGCTCGCTGACCATCAAGCAGCGCGCCGCCCTGCTCGAGACCGCCCGCACGAGCTACCAGCAGCAGCTCGACGACGCGAAGGTCGCGACGAAGGCGGCCGACGGCCCCTACGCCAAGGCCGTCGCCGAGTTCGCCCAGGCGCAGGCCAAGGCCGCCCTGAAGCTGCTCGACGCCATCCCTCAGGCCTGAGGCCCCACGCGGCCCACGACCGGTGCGCAACCGGTCGTGGGTTTTGCCGTAACCTTGGTAAACGTGAGTGATGAGTTCGATGCGGCGCTGAAGGACCTGACCGGCAAGCTGACGCAGATCGAGTCGGTGATGGACCTCGACGCGCTGCGCGCGCAGGTCGCCGAGCTCGAACAGCAGGCCTCCAGCCCGACCCTCTGGGACAACCCGGAGGAGGCGCAGAAGGTCACCAGCCAGCTGTCGCACCGCCAGAGCGAGCTGCGGCGCGTCTCCGACCTCCGCCAGCGCCTCGACGACCTGGCCGTGCTCTACGAGCTGTCCGAGGCCGAGGGCGACACCGCCAGCATGGCCGAGGCCGAGAGCGACCTCGTCGGCCTCACCAAGGACGTCGACGGGCTCGAGGTCCGCACGCTGCTGTCGGGCGAGTACGACGCCCGCAACGCCGTCGTCACCATCCGCTCGGAGGCCGGCGGCGTCGACGCGGCCGACTGGGCCGAGATGCTGCTCCGGATGTACCTGCGCTGGGCCGAGCGCCACGGCTACCCCACCGACGTCTACGACATCTCCTACGCCGAAGAGGCGGGGATCAAGTCGGCCACGTTCAAGGTGAGCGCCCCCTACGTCTACGGCACCCTCTCGGTCGAGCAGGGCACCCACCGGCTGGTCCGGATCTCGCCGTTCGACAACCAGAGCCGCCGCCAGACGTCGTTCGCGCACGTCGAGGTGCTGCCCGAGGTCGAAGAGGTCGACCACGTCGACATCGCGGAGAAGGACATCCGCGTCGACGTGTACCGATCGTCCGGCCCGGGTGGACAGAGCGTGAACACGACCGACTCCGCGGTGCGCATCACGCACCTGCCGACCGGCATCGTCGTCTCCTGCCAGAACGAGAAGTCGCAGCTGCAGAACAAGGCCGCCGCGCTGAAGGTCCTCCAGGCCCGGCTGATGCTGCGCAAGAAGGAAGAAGAGCGCGCCGAGATGGACGCGCTCAAGGACGGCGGCTCCAGCTGGGGCAACCAGATGCGCTCGTACGTGCTGCACCCGTACCAGATGGTCAAGGACCTGCGGACCGAGTTCGAGGTCGGCAACCCCTCGGGCGTGCTCGACGGCGACATCGACGGCTTCCTGGAGGCCGGCATCCGCTGGCGCAAGCAGGCCGGCGTCTCCTGATCTTTTTCACCGCCGGGCATTCCGGGGCAACGACGAGGGACTTCCGCTACCGCCCGGCGACGGTTTCACCACGCTTGGCGACGGCGGGGGTCCCTTGCCCGCTTTCCGGGGCACGGGCAACCAGGGCTTAACGAGGCTCATGGGTAGTATGCCGAACCGTGATCCGGCTCGAAGAGGTTTCCAAGGTCTACAAGACCTCGACCCGTCCCGCCCTCGAACGGGTGTCGGTCGAGATAGACAAGGGCGAGTTCGTTTTCCTCATCGGACCGTCGGGTTCGGGGAAGTCGACGTTCCTGCGGCTCCTGCTGCGTGAAGAGGTGCCGAGCAAGGGCCGGGTGATGGTGTCGAACTTCGACGTCGCGAAGCTGGCCCGGCGCCGGGTGCCCCGCCTGCGCCAGACGATCGGCTGCGTGTTCCAGGACTTCCGGCTGCTCGCGAACAAGACCGTGGCGGAGAACGTCGCGTTCGCGCTCGAGGTCATCGGCAAGCCGCGGCTCACCATCAAGAAGGTGGTGCCCGAGGTGCTGGAGCTCGTCGGCCTCGACGGCAAGGCCGACCGGCTGCCCAACGAGCTGTCCGGCGGTGAGCAGCAGCGCGTGGCCATCGCGCGCGCGTTCGTGAACCGCCCGCTGGTGCTGCTCGCCGACGAGCCCACCGGGAACCTGGACCCCGACACCAGCCAGGACATCATGCTGCTGCTGGAGCGCATCAACCGCACGGGGACCACCGTGCTCATGGCCACCCACGATCACTCCATCGTGGACTCGATGCGGCGCCGGGTCGTCGAGCTGCAGCTCGGCCAAGTGATCCGTGACGACGCCCGCGGGGTGTACGGCATCGGTCGCTGACCGAAGCCGTCCGCCCACCCCGAACGCCCCGAAACCGACAAGGGACATACACCTGCGATGCGTGCCAGTTTCGTCTTCAGCGAGGTCCTCACCGGTTTGCGCCGGAACGTCACGATGACCATCGCGATGATCCTCACCACGGCGGTCTCCCTCGCCATGCTCGGCGGTGGCCTGCTCGCCGTGCGCACGATCGACAAGATGAAGGCGAACTTCCTCGCCGAGGTCGAGATCTCCATCAGCCTGGTCGACGACATCAGCGCCAACGACAAGAGCTGCCAGCAGGCGCTCTGCAGCGGGCTGCGCCAGTCGCTGCAGAACAACCCCGGCGTCGAGTCGGTGGTGTTCGAGAACCGCGACCAGGCCTACGACCGGTTCAAGAAGATCTTCGCGAGCCAGCCGGAGCTGCTGGAGCTGACCGGGCCGGAGGCGCTGCCGGCGTCGCTGCAGGTCAAGCTCAAGGACCCGGACCGCTCCGACGCGATCATCAAGCAGTACACCGGCCAGCCCGGCGTGCGGAAGGTCGACGACCAGAAGAAGTTCCTCGACCGCGTGTTCAACGTCTTCAACGGCGTGCGGAACATCGCGTTCGTGATGGCGCTGATCATGGCCGTCGCCGCGCTGCTGCTGATCGCGAACACCATCCAGGTCTCCGCGTTCACCCGGCGCACGGAGGTCGGCATCATGCGGCTGGTGGGCGCGACACGGTGGTACACGCAGCTGCCGTTCCTGCTGGAGGCGGTGGTCGCCGGCGTGGTCGGTGCGGTGCTCGGGACGGTGTTCCTCATCCTGACCAAGGTGTCGTTCCTCGACACCGTGTTCACCGGCGAGGTGTTCCCGCAGATCACCACGCTGGAGCTGCTGTTCCCGGTCGCGCCGATACTGCTCGCGGTCTCGGTGGTCATCTCGGCGATCACCGGCTACGTCACGCTCCGTCTGTACGTCCGCCACTAGCCGCTGGTTAACCACCTGCTCGGGGCCCGGAAATCACGTAGAGTTGTCATCATGCCCAAGGAACGTGGTCAGAAGGTCATCGCGTCGAACCGCAAGGCTCGGCACGACTACTCCATCCTGGACACCTACGAAGCAGGACTGGTGCTCCAGGGCACGGAGGTGAAGAGCCTTCGGGAGGGCAAGGCCTCGCTCGCCGACGCGTTCGCGACCGTCGACGACGGCGAGGTGTGGCTGCGCAACGTGCACATCCCGGAGTACACGCAGGGCACGTGGACCAACCACACGCCGCGGCGCACGCGCAAGCTGCTGCTGCACCGCGGTGAGATCGAGAAGCTGATCGGCAAGACCAAGGAGAGCGGGCTCTCCCTGGTGCCGCTGTCGATGTACTTCAAGGACGGCAAGGTCAAGGTCGAGATCGCGCTGGCCAAGGGCAAGAAGGCCTACGACAAGCGGCAGACGCTGGCCAAGCGCGACGCCGAGCGCGACATCAGCAAGGCCATGGGCCGGGCGCTGAAGGGCCGGTTCACGGAGTGACGGCGGGTCCGGCGTCGGACGCCGACGTCACGCGATGGACGGCGTCCCTCGGCCTCGACGGGCTGGTCGACCTGCACGTGCACTTCCTGCCGAAGTCCGTGATGGACAAGGTGTGGGCGTACTTCGACCGCGCGCCCGAGCACTACGGCACCGAGTGGCCGGTGTTCTACCGCACCGAGGAGAAGGAGCGGCTGGAGACGCTGCGGTCGCTGGGCGTCAAGCAGTTCGCACCGCTGGTGTACCCGCACAAGCCGGGCATGGCCGAGTGGCTGACCTCGTGGGCCGGTGAGTTCGCGGACCAGGTGCCCGAGGCCGTGCGCACCGGCACGTTCTTCCCCGAGCCGTCGGCCGCGTCCTCTGTGGACGCGGCGCTGCGGGCGGGCGCGCGCTGCTTCAAGGCCCACGTGCAGATCGGCAGGTACGACCCGCGTGACGAGCTGCTGACCCCGGTCTGGGGCGCGCTGGCCGACGCGGGCGTGCCGGTGGTCGTCCACTGTGGACACGGTCCGCTGCGCGGTGACTTCACCGGGCTGCAGGTCTTCGGTGAGGTGCTGGCGAAACACCCGGATCTGACGGCCGTGCTCGCCCACGCCGCGATGCCCGAGTTCACCACCGCGTTCGAGCTGATGGACCGCTACCCACGGGTGCACATCGACACCACGATGGTCGGGGTGCCGTTTGTGGCGAAGATGTCGCCGCTGCCGCCGGACTGGACGGCGCGGCTGGCGGGCGTCGCCGACCGGGTGGTGCTCGGCACGGATTTCCCGAACATCCCGTACTCCTACGCCACCCAGCTGCAGGCGATCGCCGGCTGGGCCGCCGACGACCGCCTGGGCGAGCCGTTCCTGCGGGCGGTACTGCACGACACTCCCGCTCGGCTGCTCAAGGCCTAGACGCCAGAGAGCCTCCGACCGGAGCGGGCCCTGGAACGGACCGCGCTCCGGCCGGAGGCTCACCCCCAGGCCCCCTAGACCTTCTTGAGCTGCGCGGTCTCCGCGACCGCGACGGCCCGGCCGAGGAAACGCGTCACCGGCACCTGGCGGCCAGCCAGCACGAACCCGGCGGCGGTGAGCACGACCCACGGCACCGGGCCGTGGGCCAGGCCCGCGCTCAGCGGCTGGAAGCCGTGGGCGGCCAGCCCCAGCAGGCCACCCGAGGCGAGCAGGCCCGCCAGCACCAGCTGCGGCGTGCGGGCGGTGACGAGCACGCTCTCCCGCTGCATCTCGAAGCGGGCGAACAGGCGCAGCAGGCCCACCAGCACCGCGGCGCAGGCGCCGTACCACATCGGCACCATCACGAGCCACAACAGCGTGCCCGGCGCCGGCGTCGCGTAACCCAGGCCGTAGACGGTGATGCCGGAGACGACGATCAGCGCCGGCATGTGCCACAGGTACACGCTCATGAACCGCGCCCCGATCCAGCTCAGCGCGGCGCCGAAGCGCGGCTTCGCGGCCAGCGCGTTGAGCTGCGGCCGGAACGCCAGCAGCAGGCCGATCTGGCCGACGGCGAGGAACGCGAGCAGCACGGTCGGCGGGCTCATGTTGGACACCGGCGCGCCCGGCATGCCGATCATGCTGGCCGGGTACGGGCCGAACGCGACCATCAGCGCGGTGACGCCGAAGCCGGCGGCGGACAGGCCCAGCGCGGCGCGGCGGCTCAGCTCGCCCAGCTTGCCTTCGACGTAGTGGAAGCCCAGCTGGTGCACGGCGACCCAGACGAACACGGCGTTGACGTAGCCGATCATCCCCAGGTCGTTGAAGCGGGCGACGTCGACGAGCACTCCGGCGGCGGCCATCACGAACGGCACCTTCAGGCCCCAGCGCCGGTGCGCGGCGACCATCAGCGGCGTGACCAGCACGGTGAGCAGGTAGACCGACAGGAACCACAGCAGCTGTGCGGCGATCGAGCCGGCGATCTGCAGGGGTTGCGGGGGAATGCCCATGCCCTGCAAGAGATCCGGCACCACCAGCCACACGGCCACCAGCGGCAGCACCGGCACGAGCAGCCGCCGGATGCGCCCGGCCAGCCAAGCACGTGCGGACGGGGCGCGGCGCAGGGAGATCAGGTTCGCGGCGCCACCAGCGAAGAAGACCAGCGGCATCACCTGGGAAAGCCAGGTCACGGCCCACCAGCCGGGCGTCGCGAGCGCGTTCCCGGTCGCGAGTTGACCGTCGGAGTAGGACAGCACCGGCATCACCCAGTGCTGGGTGATCACGGCCAGGATCGCGCCCGCCCGGACCACGTCGAGGAACTTGTCCCGGCCGCCTTTCGCGGCGGGTGTGCTGACCGGCAGCTGGCTCGTCGTCATGCGTAAAGCCTGGCGGGAACGGACTTCCGGAACAGCGGTGCTGACCGCCGTTTTCGTGCTCCGGCCAGCTGGGGGTCGATACGGGGGTTGTCCCTACCTCAGCCCGTCCGGCTCCGGCTCGGCTTCGCTGTGCGACGACGTGCGCACGCGGTACTCCCAGCCGTTTTCGGTCATGCCGAGCTCGTACAGCGTCTCGATCTTCGGCCCGCCGTGGAGGTGGATGTGCCGGACGACGGTGCCGGGCGCGGGCTCGGCGTCGGTGAGCTCCTGGACGCGGCCGTCGAGCGGGCCGCCGAAGAAGCGGACGCTGCGGTCGGTCATCGGGCGCTCCTCACTCGGCATCGGTCCATGGTAGGCGAGGCCGGTGGGCGGATGCTGCCGTGGAAACGGGTGAGGAATTCTCACCCAGAGCGACGAAAGGTCAGCGGCCGAGATAGGTGAGCACGGCCCGGACGCGCCGGTGCTCCTCCGAACTGGCCTCCAGGCCGAGCTTGGCGAAGATGTTGCCGATGTGCTTTTCCACGGCGCCATGTGACACCACGAGGGAGTTCGCGATGGCGGTGTTCGACAGGCCTTGGGCCATCAGGCCGAGCACCTCGGACTCGCGCGCGGTCAGCGCGTCGAGCGGGTTGCGGCGGCCGCGGGCCATCAGCTGGGCGATCACGTCGGGGTCGATCGCCGTGCCGCCGCCGGCGACGCGGCGCACCGCGTCGAGGAACTCCGCGACGTCGGCGACGCGCTCCTTCAGCAGGTAGCCGACCCCGCCGGCGCCGCCGGAGAGCAGCTCCACCGCGTAGCTCTCCTCGACGTACTGCGAGAGCACCAGCACCGGCAGGCCGGGCACGGCCTTCCGGGCGGACAGCGCGGCGCGCAGGCCTTCGTCGGTGAACGTCGGCGGCATCCGCACGTCGACGATCGCCAGGTCGGGGCGGTGCTCGGTGATCGCGCCGAGCAGCTCGTCACCGTTGTCGACGGCGGCGACGGTCTCGATGCCCTCGTCGGCGAGCAGGCGCGTGACCCCGGCTCGCAACAGCACCGCGTCTTCGGCGATCACTACCCGCATCAGGCCCCCAGGCTCGTGAGTGAAAAGCTCCGGGGCTATTCACTCACGAGCCGGTCACCACTGGCACGGCAGGTCGGCGCGGATGACCGTCGGGCCGCCGACGGGGCTCACCACCGTGATGACGCCGTCGATCGTCGCCGCGCGGTCCGCCAGCCCGGCCAGGCCGCCGCCGGGGCGCACCTCCGCGCCGCCGTGGCCGTTGTCGGTGATCTCGACGATGACGTGCGTGTCGCTGCGCCAGACCTTCACGATCGCCTCGCTGGCGCCGGAGTGCTTGGCGATGTTGGTGAGCGTCTCGCCGACGATGAAGTACGCCGTGGTCTCGACCGCGGCCGGCGGGCGTGGCTCCACGTCCACGCTCACGTCCACCGGGATCGGGGACTTCGCCGCCTGCGCCGAGAGCGCCGCGTCGAGGCCGCGGTCGCCCAGCACGGCGGGGTAGATGCCGCGGGCCAGGTCGCGCAGCTCCGAGACGGCCAGCTTGGCGTCCGAGTGCGCCTCGTTGATCAGGTCGCGCACGGCGTCCGGGTCGTTGTCGAACTTCGACTTCGCGCGGCCGAGGCTCATCGCGACGGCGACCAGCCGCTGCTGCGCGCCGTCGTGCAGGTCGCGCTCGATCCGCCGGCGCTCGGCCTCGGCGGCGTCCACGCCGCGGGCCCGTGACGCCTGCAGGTGCTCGGCCTTCTCTTCCAGCTTCTTCGTGCGGTTCGGGCCCAGCAGCGACATCGCGAGGTTGCCGTGCAGCCAGCCGAGCCACGGCGTCACCCAGATCGCCATCGGCAGCAGCACGATGGACGCGATGGCCACCGGCAGCTCCGCGACCGCCATCGGGAACGCGATCATCAGGTACGCCAGGTCACGCCAGGTCGTCGGGTCCGTGAGGCGGGTGAGCCAGCGGCGGGTGAGGGACTGGCCCTCGAGCGACAGGCGTTCCACCGACGTCAGCGGCGTGCGCAGCATCTTGCGGGCCCAGCGCCGTTCCATGTCGCCCGACCAGCGGACGAACGCGGTGGTGGCGAGCAGGATCGGGAAGCCGACCCAGACCACCACCGTGCCGACGCCGACCACCGCGCCCACGACGATGAGGATGAACTGCACCAGCCGGAGCACGAAGCTGAGGAGCATGTAGACGATCGTGCGGGCCGGGTTGGGCCGCGGATGCTCTGGCCGCAGCTGCTGCTCCGTGGTCATCCGGTCACCGTGCTCATTCCGTCGATCGCGTTCCAGGAGCGCTCCATGCGGTGGCGCTGGGCGACGGTCGGCCGCAGCATGGCCACGGCGAAGCCGGCGTGCAGCCTGGCCAGCCCCCTGGTCAGCGCCACGGACAGCGCGGCGAACAGCACCCCCAGCGCCGCCCACGGCAGCGCGGCCACCGTCGAGTCGACGATGATCCAGCGCACATCGTAGCTCGGGAAGAAGTAGGCGCCGTCGGGAAGGAATCGGTAGTACACGGGCAGCGCGATCAGGCCGAGGCTCGTCGTCCAGAACGTCACGACCAGCACGAACTCGATCAGGCCGACCGGGAACAGCAGGAAGAGGTACGCGAGGTCGCGCCAGGTGGCCCGGTCCTTCACCCGGGTGACCCAGCGGGCGCGCCCGCCCTCCGGCAGCGGCAGGTACGGCACGTCGACGAACGTGTCGAGCAGGGAGAACACGCGGGCCCGCTCGAGCCGCGCCGCGCCGCGCGCCAGCAGCACGAGCAGGGCGAGCAGCGGAACACCCAGCCAGACCACGACCGTCCCGACCCCCGCCGAGAACAGCGTGACGATCACCGTGAACGACACGATCCCCAGCGGCAGGTTGAGCAGCAGGAACGCCAGGCCCCCACCCAACGGCGGGTTCCGGCGCCTCCCGGTTGAAACGGTGACCATGGCGGGGCTCCTCATCTGTGCGGCTGACCTGCACAGCATCGCTTCGGGAGCCCTCGCGGGGACAGGGGGCGAGCGGGCATGTTGCGGGTAGGGCCAGCCCCACCCCGGCCGGGATCAATCGGCTTGCCGATGGCGTTATGATGGTGAGGTCAGGTAGCACCTACAAGGGGGTGAACGGTTTCGACTCTGGACGTTGAGTCAGGGGAAGCGTGCCGGTGCAGGCGAGAGACCACCGTAAGCGTCATCGCAAACCTATAAGCGCCAAGGCCAATAGCCAGCGCGACTTCGCTCTTGCTGCCTAAGTAGCAGAGTGAGTCTGTCGGCCCGGGATCGCCTCCGACCCGGTAGCCGGCATCAGCTAGGAGGCTTACCGCCAGTCCCGGCCACGGGTCCTGGTTGGGAAGCAAACAGTGGCTGGGCCTGTCACTTCAGCTTGTTCGTGTGACTGAAGGGGCCGAGTAGAGACAGAGCGGACTGCGCACGGAGAAGCCCTGGCAAGACGCTAGAGGACCCGGGTTCAATTCCCGGCACCTCCACTCGCTCACGAGCGAGGAATGTCCGCAGAAGACGCGGACCTTCCTCGCTCGTAGTGTTTTCTGGGGGTGCAACCCCCAGGCCCCGCCCGGAGGGCTTCGCCCCCGGACCCCCAATCGTGGTGGTGACGTTGTGTGGTCAGGCGCGGTTTGGTAGGTGGTGCTGTGGGGGCGTGGGTTAGCGGGGGGTGTTAGTCGCGGAGCGCGGTTAGGGTGTTTTCGAGGGTGCTGGCGATGTAGTCGGGATGGCCTGGTCCGCAGGTGATGTCGAGGTCGCCGTTGGTGGCGGCGCTCAGGTAGGTGAGGATGCGGCCGTGGTCTTGGCTGTCCACCGCGGTCAGCGGCAGGCTGGACTCCCGGGCGCCGTCGGTACGGGCGGCGACGTAGAGCTGGTGGCTGGCTGCTCGCCGTGACGTCATCAGGGTGCGGAGCTGTTCGGCGGCGGTGTAGTCGCTGGTGGTGTCGAGCGTGTAGTCGCTGGTCGTCTTCGGCTCGTAGCCGGCCTTCGGGATGGAGAACTCGCGGATGTCGGCGGCCGGGAAGTCGGGCAGCCCGTCCACGATGGCGCGGACCAGCCGACTCGCCTTGATCGTCTCCAGGGTCAGCAGGTTGTTCTCGACGGTGGCCAGCACGGCGTTGCGGCCGGTCGGTACCGCGAGCACGGCCCGGTCGTGGCCCCGGCGGTCGGTGGACCAGCCGTAGCACTCGGCGTCGGCGTTGGCGATCGCCAACATCAGGTCGCGGAACTCTCCGGTGACCCGGCCGGTACGCAAGTCGTAGAAGCCGGGCTCCGCCAGTGCCTGCCGGGTCAGCTCGTCCAAGCGTTCGGCGGCGTCGTCTTCGACCCAGACATCCACGACGCCCAGCACCGGATGAGCCGGGCCGATCTGTTCCCACTCCCAGGCTTTCGCGACCGCCAGACGCGGCACCGTCACCGGCTCGTCGAGCAGCATCACGTTGTCCCCCCGCTTGGATGCTGCCTATTGGCCGATCACGGGTGGCGTGGCTTTGCCGTCGTAGCCGAACAGGGCGCTCGGGTCGGCTTCCAGGAGGTAGTCGGGAGTCTTGTGCTCCTTGTCCTCGTCCTTGTCGCCCTTACCAGTGCCGGAGGCGAGGGGCATGCCGTTGGCGCCGCGCGCACCGGCCGTTCCCGGGCCCGTCCGGCCTAGGCGTTCGGCTGCACCACCTGAACGGCCGGTGCCGGTCGTTTTGCCTGGCGCAGCTGGGTTTCCGCGCTGGGAGGCGCCGCCACCGGTGCCGCCGCTGGATCCCCGGGGCAGGTAGATCCCGGGACTGTTGTGGCTGCCGGAGCCCGCTGCCGGGCTGGGAACGTATGGGGCGTTGTAGCCGGCTGGGTTGGATCCCGGCGAGCTGTGCACATCTGCGCTGGGGATGTATCCGGCAGTGCGAGTTCCGTCTTCGGCAGGTGAGGCGGCCGGAGTGGGGACTGACTGCTGTCCGCCAGGGTGCGGCTCGCTGCCGCGTTGCCTCGGAAGCGCCGTGGTGGTCTCGGGCTGACCGGGTGAGCTTGGCCGGTCCACGGGCCGTGGGGGAGCGCTGGTGCGGGCGACGGTGTGCTGGGTGTGGTCCTGCTTGCCTGCGACCTGGCTTGATTCCTGCGTCGTGTCCGTGGTGCCCGTGGTGCCCGCGGTGTCCGGGATCTGGCCGTAATCGACGGGCATCTTCTGGGCGTGACCGACGCTGGCGCTGGTGAAACCCTGGTAGACGGCATGGTTCTGCTGGATGGCGGCATTGCGCTCGTTGATCTTGTCCTCGTTGTCGGTGTCCCACGGCGTGATCGCGTCCCACGTGGTCTTCGACGGCGAAGTATCCGACACTTCGTGCAGGGAATTCCGGGTCGAGGTGAACGCGTGGGCCTGGTCGGTGAGGATGCTCTGGCCGTTGTCCAGAGCAGCCGACGCTGAGATGGCCACGTCGGCGAGCGGCCGCAGCGCCTCCCTGGCCGCGTCTCCACTCGGCCCCGACCAAGCATTCTCCAATCGGCCCACCGCACTGAGAGTGTCCGTTTCGATGCCTTGCTGTGCGCTCGCCTGCGCCGCACTGGTCTGCTGCGCCTCGCCGAGACTTTGCGGACCGGGCCCGGCCTTCACCCGGCGTACCAGTTCGCCCGGCGGGATGATCTTGCTTTCGGCCTGCTTCTGCTTCAGGTACGCCAGAAAATCCTCCGTTGGCCCGAACCCCATCACGCACCGCCTTTCAACGTGGTGACCACGGCGTCGCTGATCCGGCGGGCGGCGTCGCACGCGTCTGTTTTGCCGACATTCGATCGGGAAATGGTGGCATCCGCTTCGAAGGCGGCGTTGTCCGCGATGCCCACAGCGACACCGCATCGTCCAGTTGAACGATCGTCCCTCGACCCATACGCCACCACCGGATAGCCCTGTACGGGCGCCAGCTCCTCGAAGAATCCTCTGTCCTTTTTCGCGTAGACGTGGCCCAGGCCGTCCCGCCAGATGTACACGAACTGAACGGTGATGAGGGACCCTCGATCGTTGTTGGCCCAGTGACAGGTCTTCGCGAGTCCACTGTCGCTCGGTTTACCGGTGGCGGAGGCGCCCAAGAAGGTGGTGAGCTGGCTCGGGGTCAGAGCACGGCACGGATCACCGTCGAGTGTTCCGGCCGGTAGCGGATTCGTGATCTTCGGCGGTGCGAAGACTGAAGAAGCGGCGCCTGATTCGGGTGAGGACGGGGTGCTGGTGTTCGGCGTTGCCGGTCCAGGGCCGCTCGAACACCCGGCCAGCATGCAGGCGGCAACACCAAAACCGAGAACTTTCCAGTGAGGGTGCGAAGCCATCAGATCGGCCCCTGGCCGGCTTGCTTGGCGTCGGTGCTGGCTTGCTGATCGTTGGCTTCGTGAGTGCCGAGAGCTTCTGCCATCTTGTGGATGAAGCTGTCGAGGTAGGCACTCTCTTTCAGCAGGTGACCATGGTAGAAGTTCCCGGAGTTGTTGCTGGCGTCCGTGTTGCGCATGGATGCCGGGTCTTGCCCCGGCGGCACGATGGACCACATCGGCCGAGCTTCGTCGACCTGGGAGCTGATCCGCTCCCGCAGGTTCTTCAAGTTCGCCAACTCGGTGGCCAGGGCATCCCGGCTCAGGTGGAAGCCCGCCGCGCCTGATGCTGCACCGCCGCCGCCATCAGGCGGGCTGTCGATGACGAAAAACTCGGCCCCGCCTAGCGGTTTGCCTGGTGCTCCTGTCGGTTCAGTCATCTGCGTTCTCCCCGTTACGCCTGACTCGAACACTGTTTTCGGAACCGCGTGTCTCGCAAACGGGATAAATACTATCGTTTTCGGAAGTGACTGGGAGGGGGATATGGAAGTGGAATATTCATGGTCGAGCGAAATGATCATGTCTACCTGGTTCAATGTGGTCTCCAAGAGTGTCGTGCCGGGGTGGGGAGATTTTTTCGTCAAACGCAGCCTGGAATCCCGTCGAATTGGCTGTCACGGGAGGGGCTGGGGGTGCCATTCGAAAGGGCGAGAACATCTTGCATCAGGGGGTATACATGTTTCCTATCCGTGACAACCCCGGAAAGGAGTAGCCCGATCGGGGCTACTGAATATTGGCAAACGGAGTAACGTCGGCGCCCGTCCGGGCTCCGCGTTCTTGGCACGGCAGTCAGGCCGGGGTGCCGCCGATGCGGCTCGTCAGGTCGGCCGCGGCGTTGGCGACCTCGGTGGCCAAAGTGGGGAACGTTTCCTGGCAGGGGTGGTGCTCCGGGCAGTGGTGGCGCAGCGTCACGCTGATCGCGGCCATGGGGCGGGCGCCGTGGTCGAAGACGGGGGCTGCGACTGAGGCGAAGCCTGCCGTGACGTGGCCGTCTTCCAGGGACCAGCCGAGGCGGCGTTCCGCGGCGAGGGTGCGGCGCAGGGCGGCCAGCGAGTCCGGGCCGCGGGTGGTGCGGAGCACGAAGGACGCCGAGGACGGGAACAGGGCGCGGACGTGCGCGGCGGGCAGGTGACGCAGCATCGCGCGGCCCGACGCCGTCAGGTGCGCGGGCAGCCGCACGCCGACGTCGGTGACCAGGGTTTCCGGGCGGGCCGGGCGTTCCTTGATCAGGTACAGCGACTCGTTGCCGTGCAGCACGCCCAGGTGCGCGGTGTGCCCGACGCGGTCCACGAGCTTGCGCAGCAACGGGCCCGCCAGGCGCTCCAGCGGGTCGTGACGCAGGTAGGCCGAGCCCAGTTCGAAGGCGGCGATGCCCAAGCCGTACCGGCGTTCCGCCTGGAGGTGTGCGACGAAACCGGCCGCGGTCAGCTCGTTGAGCAGGTGATACGTGGTCGAGCGGGGCAGGCTCAGGTCACGCGCGATAGCCGCGGCGGAGACCGGGCCGGCGTGGCCCGCGAGCAGCCGCAGCACCGCCAGGCCGCCGCGGAGCGCGGGGACGTCCGAACTGCTCACGGGTGGGCCTCCGTCCGTTCCGGCACCAGCTCAGCACAAGCGCGAAGGGATCCCATCGACGCGCACGAGAGGGACACTCGCACCACACACCGACGCCCCGGCCACGCACTGTCTTGAATACCAGACACAACCACCCGACCGCGACTCCCGCCCCGCCGCCGATCGTTGTCCAATGGCCCCATGCCGGAACAAGTACTGCTGGGCCCGCAGCCGATGACCGCGGCGGACGTCGTCGACGTCGTCCGTGGCCACGCGACCGTCGGGCTCACCGACGCGGCCGGGAAGAACCTCGCCGCCACCCGCCTGCACATCGAGAACCTCGCGCACGCCACGACACCCACGTACGGCGTCTCGACGGGCTTCGGCGCGCTCGCGACGCGGCACATCCCGCTCGAGAGCCGCACGGCGCTACAGCGCAGCCTGATCCGCTCGCACGCCGCGGGCGCCGGGCCGGCGGTGGAGCCCGAGGTCGTCCGCGCGCTCATGCTGCTGCGCCTGCGCACCCTCGCCAGCGGGTACACCGGCGTCCGCCCGGAGACCGCGCAAACGCTTGCGGCCCTGCTCAACGCCGACATCACCCCGATCGTCCACGAGTACGGCTCGCTCGGCTGCTCGGGCGACCTCGCGCCGCTCGCGGCCGTCGCGCTCGCGTTGATGGGCGAGGGCGAGGTCGTCCACGAAGGCCGTACGAAACCCGCCGCCGAGGCGCTGGCGCAGGCCGGCATCGAGCCCGTGGTCCTCGCCGAAAAGGAGGGCCTCGCGCTCACCAACGGCACCGACGGCATGCTCGGCATGCTGCTGCTGGCCTCCGCCGACCTGCACCGGCTGCTGGACGTCGCGGACCTCACCGCCGCCATGAGCGTGGAGGCGCTGCTCGGCACCGACCGCGCCTTCGCCGCCGACCTGCAGGCCCTGCGCCCGCACCCGGGCCAGGCGACGTCCGCCGCGCGCATGTTCGCGGCGCTGCAGGGCTCCAAGATCGTCGAGAGCCACCGCGGCCCGGACTGCAACCGCGTCCAGGACGCGTACTCGCTGCGGTGCGCGCCGCAGGTTCACGGCGCCGCGCGGGACACGCTCACGCACGCGGAACTCGTCGCCGACACCGAGCTGCGGTCCGCTGTGGACAATCCGGTCGTGCTGGCCGACGGCCGGGTCGAGTCCAACGGCAACTTCCACGGCGCGCCCGTGGGGTACGTGCTGGACTTCCTGGCCATCCCGGTCGCCGACGTCGCCAGCATCGCCGAGCGCCGCACCGACCGGATGCTCGACAAGGCCCGTTCCCAGGGCCTGCCGCCGTTCCTCGCGAACGACCCCGGCGTCGACTCGGGCCACATGATCGCCCAGTACACGCAGGCCGCCGTGGTCAGCGAGCTCAAGCGGCTCGCGGTGCCGGCCTCGGTCGACTCGATCCCGAGCAGCGCCATGCAGGAGGACCACGTGTCCATGGGCTGGTCGGCGGCGCGCAAGCTGCGCAAGGCCGTCGACGGGCTCACCACGGTGCTGGCGATCGAGCTGCTCACGGCGGCCCGCGCGCTGGACTTCCGGGCGCCGCTGGAGCCGTCGCCGGTCACCGGCCGGGTCCGCGACCTGCTCCGCACCCAGGTCGCGGGCCCCGGCCCCGACCGTCACCTGGCGCCCGAGATCGCGGCCGCCGAAGAACTCGTGCGGTCGGGCGCTGTCCTGGCCGCCGCCGAACTGGAGGTCCGATGAGCACCGCCCGCACTGTCCGCGCCGCCCGCGGCACCACCCTCACCGCGAAGAGCTGGCAGACCGAGGCCGCGCTGCGCATGTTCCACAACAACCTCGACCCCGACGTCGCCGAGCGGCCCGACGACCTGGTCGTCTACGGCGGCACCGGCAAGGCGGCCCGCAACTGGGCGAGCTTCGACGCGATCACCCGCGAGCTGACCGCGCTGGAGGTGGACGAGACGCTGCTCGTCCAGTCCGGCAAGCCGGTCGGCGTGTTCCGCACGCACGAGTGGGCGCCGCGAGTGCTGATCGCGAACTCGAACCTGGTGGGCGACTGGGCGACCTGGCCGGAGTTCCGGCGCCTGGAGCAGCAGGGCCTCACGATGTACGGCCAGATGACGGCCGGCTCGTGGATCTACATCGGCACGCAGGGCATCCTGCAGGGCACCTACGAGACCTTCGCCGCCGTCGCCAAAAAACGCTTCGGGGGCACGCTGCGGGGCACGCTCACCGTCACCGCCGGGCTCGGCGGGATGGGCGGCGCGCAGCCGCTCGCCGTCACGATGAACGACGGCGTGGCGCTCGTGATCGAGTGCGACCCGCAGCGCGCGCACCGCCGCGTGGAGACGAGGTACCTCGACGAGGTGGCCGACGACCTCGACGACGCGATCCGCCGGGTCACCGCCGCCAAGAAGGAGCGGCGGGCGCTTTCGGTCGCCGTCGTCGGCAACGCCGCCGAGGTGCTGCCGGAGCTGCTGCGCCGCGGGGTCGAGGCCGACATCGTCACCGACCAGACCTCGGCGCACGACCCGTTGTCGTACCTGCCCAAGGGCATCTCCGTGGACGACTGGGCGGACTACGCCGCCAAGAAGCCCGACGAGTTCACCGACCGCGCGCGCGAGTCGATGGCCGACCACGTGAACGCGATGCTCGGCTTCCTCGACGCCGGCGCCGAGGTCTTCGACTACGGCAACTCGCTGCGCGGCGAGGCGAAGCTGGGCGGCTGCGAGCGCGCATTCGACTTCCCGGGCTTCGTGCCCGCGTACATCCGGCCGCTGTTCTGCGAAGGCAACGGCCCGTTCCGCTGGGCGGCGCTGTCGGGCGACCCCGAGGACATCGCGGCGACCGACCGCGCGATGCTGGAGTTGTTCCCGGAGAACGAGTCCCTCGCGCGCTGGATCAAGCTGGCCGGCGAGCGCGTGGCGTTCCAGGGCCTGCCTGCGCGGATCTGCTGGCTCGGCTACGGCGAGCGGCACCTGGCGGGGCTGCGGTTCAACGAGATGGTGGCCAGCGGGGAGCTGTCGGCGCCCGTGGTGATCGGCCGCGACCACCTCGACTCCGGCAGCGTCGCCTCGCCGTACCGGGAGACCGAGGGCATGGCCGACGGCTCCGACGCGATCGCCGACTGGCCGCTGCTCAACGCGCTGGTCAACACGTCCTCGGGCGCCAGCTGGGTGTCGATCCACCACGGCGGCGGCGTCGGCATGGGCCGGTCGATCCACGCCGGACAGGTGAGCGTGGCCGACGGCACGCCGCTCGCCGCGCAGAAGCTGGAGCGCGTGCTCACGAACGACCCGGGCATGGGCGTGATCCGGCACGTCGACGCCGGGTACGAGCGCGCGGCCGAGGTCGCCGACGAGCGCGGCGTCCGGGTGCCGATGCGGGATGAGCAGTGACGGCGTCCGGCCTGCTGGAGGAAATCGCCGACGTCGGCCGTGACGGCAAGCGCGGCGGCTACTCGCGTCACGCGTTCGACGCGCCGGAGCACGACCTGCGCACCTGGTTCGTGGAGCGGGCGCAGGGGCTGGGGCTGGACGTCGAGACCGACCGCAACGGCAACCTGTGGGCCTGGTGGGGCGCGCCGGGGCCGGACGCGGTGGTCACCGGCAGCCACCTCGACTCGGTGCCCGGCGGCGGCGCGTTCGACGGCCCGCTCGGGGTGGCGAGCGCGCTGGCTGCGGTGGAGTCGTTGCAGCACAAGGGGTTCCGGCCGGTCAAGCCGTTCGCCGTGGTGGTGTTCGCCGAGGAGGAGGGCGGCCGGTTCGGGGTGCCCTGCCTCGGCTCGCGGTTGCTGACCGGGACGATCGACGCGGACAAGGCCCGCGCGTTGCGTGACCAGAGCGGGGTCACGTTCGCCGAGGCGGCCGTGAAGTCCGGCCTTGACGCCGAGTGGATGGGCGCCGACCCGGACCGGCTGGCGCTGGTCGGGCGGTTCCTGGAGCTGCACGTGGAACAGGGCCGCGGGCTGGTCGACCTCGGCCGGCCGGTGGCGGTCGGCAGCACCGTGATCGCGCACGGCCGGTGGCGGTTCTCGTTCGAGGGCCAGGGAAACCACGCCGGGGCGACGCTGCTCGCCGACCGCGCCGACCCGATGCTGCCCGCGGCGGAGACCGTGGTCGCCGTCCGGCGGCTGGCGCGGACGCACGCCGACGCGCGCGCCACCGTCGGGCGGCTGGTTCCGACGCCCGGTGGCACGAACGTCATCGCGTCCACTGTGGATCTTTGGCTGGACGCGCGGGTGCCCGGCACCGGCACGCCCGAGCTGGTCGAGGAGATCAGGCGGGCGGCCGGGGCGGCGGCCGAGGCGGAGGGCTGCCGGCTGGTGGTCACGCGCGAGTCGTACTCGGACGACGTGGTGTTCGACGCGGGTCTGCGCCGTGACCTGGGCGAGTGGCTCGGCGACCCGCCGGAGCTGCCCACGGGGGCGGGGCACGACGCGGCGATCCTGTCCGGGTTCGTGCCGGCTGGGATGCTCTACGTGCGCAATCCGACCGGGATCAGCCACTCGCCGGAGGAGTTCGCCGAGTCCGGTGACGTCGAGGCCGGGGCGCGGGCGCTGGCCGAGGTGCTGGAGCGGCTGGCGGCATGAAGGCCTTCTGGTGTGAGCGAGCCTGGTTACCCGGCGGGATCGCCGACGGGGTACTGGTCGAGGTGGCGGACGGCCGGATCACTGCGGTGACGCCAGATGCGCCGCGGGTCGGTACAGTCCTCAATGGACTTACGCTGCCGGGGTTCGCGAACGGCCACTCCCACGCGTTCCACCGGGCGCTGCGAGGGCGGACGCACCATGAGCGAGGGACGTTCTGGACCTGGCGTGAGCGGATGTACTCCCTCGCCGCGCGGCTTGATCCGGACTCCTACTACCGGCTGGCGCGTGGCGTTTACGCGGAGATGGTGCTGGCCGGTTACACGAGTGTTGGGGAGTTCCACTACCTGCACCACGCGCCGGGTGGGAAGCCGTACGCGTCGCCGAATGCGATGGGCGACGCGCTGCGCCAGGCCGCGCGTGACGCCGGGATTCGTCTTACCCTGCTTGACACTTGTTATCTCGCGGGTGGCATCGGTGTGCCGCCGGACGAGGTGCAGCAACGGTTTTCCGACGGCTCCGCGGAACGGTGGGCGGAACGCGTCTCGTTGCTCGAAGAAGACGCTGGGTTCCGGGTGGGCGGCGCGATCCACTCGGTCCGCGCGGTTCCCGGCGATCAGCTGTCCGAAGTGGACAAGGGCGTGCCCGAGGACCGGCCGCTGCATGTCCACCTTTCCGAGCAGCGGGCCGAGAACGAGCAGTGCCTCGCCGCGTACGGGATGACGCCGACCGAGCTGCTGTACAGCCATGGGGTGGTGGGGGAGCGGCTGACCGCCGTGCACGCCACGCACCTGACCCGGCTCGACATCGAGCGGCTGGGGGCCGGGCGGGCCGGCGCGTGCTTCTGCCCGACCACCGAGCGGGATCTCGGCGACGGCATCGGCCCGGCCAGGGCGTTGCTCGACGCCGGGGTGCGGCTGGGCATCGGGAGTGACAGCAATGCCGTGGTCGACGCGTTCGAGGAGACCCGGGCGCTGGAGCTGAACGACCGGTTGGCAAGTGAGCAGCGCGGCCGCTTCAGCGTCGAGGAGCTGCTGGCGGCGGGCACCGACCACGCCGCGGTCGGCTGGCCGGAGGTGGGCGAGCTGGCCGTCGGCGCCGGAGCGGACCTGGTGACGGTGGTGATGGACTCGGTCCGCACGGCCGGCGCTGAGCCGTCCGGGGTGGTGTTCGCGGCCGCGGCCGCCGACGTGCGGAACGTGGTGGTGGCGGGCCGCGAGGTGGTTCGCGACGGCGGGCACCTGCTGGTGGAGCGACCGGAGGCCGTACTGGCCGGGGAGATCGAGGCGTTGTGGCAACACTGATCACGGGAATCGGCGAGCTCACCACGAACGACGCCGAGCTGGGCAAGCTGGGTGACGCCGCGCTGGTGCTGGACGGCGGTGTCGTCGCGTGGGCCGGGCCGGCCGGGCGCGCGCCGGCCGCGGACGAGCGCGTGGACGTCGAGGGGCGCGCGGTGCTGCCAGGGTGGGTGGACAGCCACACGCACCTGGTGTTCGCCGGTGACCGCACGGCCGAGTTCGAAGCGCGGATGGCCGGAAAGCCTTATACGGCAGGCGGAATCGCCGTCACTGTCGGCGCGACGCGGGCGGCCTCCGACGAGGAGCTGACCCGAAATCTGAGTCGACATGTCGATGAGGCGGCCGCGCAGGGCACCACGTGCCTGGAGACCAAGACCGGGTACGGGCTGACTGTCGCCGACGAGGCCCGCTCGGCGCGGATCGCGGCGGCGGTGGCCGACGAGGTCACGTTCCTGGGCGCGCACCTCGTGCCGCCGGGCGCCGACGCGGAGTCCTATGTGGACCTGGTCTGCGGCGAGATGCTCGACGCGGTGGCGGGCCACGTGCGGTGGGCGGACGTGTTCTGTGAGACCGGGGCGTTCGACGAAGCTCAGTCGGCGCGTGTCCTCAAGGCGGCGGCCGAACGCGGCCTCGGGCTGCGGGTGCACGGCAACCAGCTCGGCGAGGGCGCGGGGGTCCGGCTGGCGGTGGAGTACGGCGCGGCGAGTGTCGACCACTGCACGTACTTGAGCGACGAGGACGTGGCGGCGCTGGCGGCGTCCGACACGGTCGCGACGCTGCTGCCGGCTTGTGACCTCTCGACGCGCCAGTCCCTCGCCCCGGCGCGGCGGCTGCTGGACGCGGGCGCGACGGTCGCGTTGGCCAGCAACGCCAATCCGGGCAGCTCGTATACGACCTCGATGGCTTTTTGTGTCGCCACAGCCGTTCTGCAGATGCGGATGACGATCGACGAGGCGGTGTGGGCGGCCACCGCGGGCGGGGCGCGGGCACTGCGGCGTGACGATGTGGGTGTGCTGAGGGCGGGGGCGCGGGCGGACGTGCACGTGCTGGACGCGCCGTCGGTCACGCACCTGGCCTACCGGCCGGGGGTGCCGCTCACCTACGGAGTCTGGCGAGGCGGTGATCGAATCCGCTAGCCTGGAGCCGGAGGACGCGCGAAGACCTAGTCCGGTATGGGTTAGTCCGGATGATTCGCCCGGCATCTCGCGGCTGTCGCGCACGGCTCGCGTGAACCCTGTGCGTCCCTTTTCAGTCGATACGTCTGTGAAGGGACTTTGCCATGTCTGTGCCGAGCGATCGTGCTGTGCTCGAAGACGGTGTTGTCGTGATCGGGGCGGGGATCGGGGGACTGTGCCTCGCCCAGGGGTTGCGGCGGGCCGGAATCCCTTGTGCTGTCTACGAACGGGATGCGTCGCCGGAGGCCCGGCTGCAGGGGTACCGGCTGCACATCGACGGGGCGGGCACCGGCGCGTTGCGGGAAGTGCTGCCGGACGAGCTGTACGACCGGTTCTTGGACACGTCGTTGCGACCCAAGCCTACTGTGCCGCTCTACGACGACCAGCTCGCGCTGCAGTCCGTGCAGGAGTTCCCGGACGCGGGGTTCAACGTCAACCGCATGACGTTGCGGCACATCCTGCTGAGCGGGCTCGACGACGTGCGTTTCGGGAAACGGCTCACCCACTACGAAAACGACGCCGACGGGGTCACCGCGTACTTCGCTGACGGGACCTCGGCGCGCGGCCGGGTGCTCGTCGGCGCGGACGGGGTGAACTCGCCCGTCCGGCGCCGGCTCCTGCCGCACGCGCGGATCGAGGACACCGGGCTGCGGCAGCTGTACGGCAAGATCCCGCTGGACGACGAGGCCCGGCGGCTGTTCGACGACGAGATGCACGCCGTGTTCAGCATGATCGCAGGCCCCGGTCGCACGATGGTCGGCGTGGCGCCGGTGGCGCACCCGGAGCCGTTCATGACCTGCTCGGTCGGTGTGCGGCGGGAGGCGATCGGGCTGTCCGAGGACGAACTGGCCGGGCTCTCGGGCGCGCAGCTGCAGGAACTCGCGCTGAAACTCGTCGACGGATGGCATCCGCGGGTGCGGGCGATGGTGGCCGGCTGGGCGCTGGAAACCGTGTTCCCGCTGGTGATCCGGACGAGTGTGCCGTTCTCGCCGTGGGATTCCGGCCGGGTGACGCTGCTGGGGGACGCGGTGCACGCGATGAGCCCGGCGGCCGGGGCCGGGGCGAACTGCGCGTTGCGGGACGGGGCCGCGTTGGCGGCGGCCTTGGGTGAGGGGCCGGATGAGGCCGTTGCCGGTGGCACGATCGCCGCTTACGAGGAGACCATGATTGCCCACGGGTTCGCTGCCGTGCGCGAGTCCGCGGCGAACGGGCACCAGTTCCTGGGCCAGGATCCGTTGCCGGTCTGAACCGGTGCCGGTCTCCCGGCACCGGAGTCAGGCCGAGTGGGTGGCCAGGTGGTTCAGCACCAAGGGAATCACCTGGTCCGGCGCCTCCTCCGGTAGCCAGTGGCTGGCCCCCTCCAGGATCTCGAACTGGTACGGCCCTTCGACCAGTTCCCGGGTGAGGGTGGCGGCGCCGCGGCCCAGTTTGGTGTCCTGGCCGCCCCAGATGTAGAGCGTGGGGACGGTGATGGGGCCGGCGGGGATGGTGAAGGCGTCGTCGGTGGCGCCGCGGTACCAGTTGAGCGTGGCGGTGAGGGCGCCTGGTTCGGTGAGACGCTGGACGTTGCGCTCGACCTGCGTTTCCGGGATACGGCCGGCGTACGCGGCGCGCAGGCGGGCGGCGTCGTCGGCCAGCAGGGACGCCTCGGCGACGCCGCCGGGGGCGCGGAAGAAGCGGACGTAGTCCAGGTTGCGGTTCTGGCCCTCGTCGGACTGGGCGGACCACTGCAGGGCGACCGGATGCGGCGTCGCGAGGACCGACAGCGAGCGCAGGCGCTCCGGGTGGCGGGTGGCGACCACCCACGCGACCATGCCGCCCCAGTCGTGGGCGACCAGGTGGAAGCGGTCCGCGCCCAAGGCATCCACAAAGGACAGTGCGTCGGCGGCGAGATGGTCGATCGAATACGACTCGACGCCGGACGGGCGGGCCTCGCGGGCGTAACCGCGCTGGTCCACGGCCACGGCGTGCCAGCCGGCCTCGCCGAGGGCGCGCAGTTCGGCCGTCCAGGAATCGGCGAACTCGGGCCAGCCGTGCAGCAGCAGGACCAGCTCGCCGGTTTCCGGGCCGGCGGCCAGCGCGGTGTGCCGGTGCTGGCCGATTTCGAGCGTCAGCTCTCGCAGGTCACTCACCGGCGAGCCCCCGTTCCGGCAGCCACGGGACGGCGATGCGGTGCGTCTCGTCCAGGACTTCCTGCAGTTCGACGACGTTGCCGTCGGGGTCGCGGCCGTACGTGGTGCGCACGTTCGGCGCGACCAGCTGCGGCGGGCAGTGGAACGTCATGCCCGCGGCGACCAGGCGTTCGTACTCGGCGTCCAGGTCGGTGACGTCGAAGCACAGGTGCGTCAGGCCGGGGTCGCAGACGCGGCGCGCGGGGTCGCCAGGGCCGGGCTCCGGGCTGGTGTACTCGAACAGCTCGATGTACGCGTTTCCCTTGCGCAGCATGACACTGTGGGCCGAACAGTCGTGCAACGCGGTGATCTGGTCCGCGACGTCGGTGCCGACCTGCCAGCCCCAGTCGCTGATCACCTCGCAGCCGAACAGGTCGACGTAGAAGGCCGCGGTGCGCTTGAGGTCGAGCGTCGCGATGGCGAGGTGGTGGATGCCGCGGATCATCGGGCGGCCCCGCCTTCGACGAGCGTGCGAACGCTGGCGAGCCAGGCCTCGTGATCGGTGGCGCGCAGGACCATCCGCTCGGCGACGTCCTTGTGCGGCAGGATCAGCAGCTGTTCGGCGCGCATGCCCTCGACCACGGCCTCGGCGACGTCGGCGGGCTGCAGCACCCCCGCGGCGGCGACCACTTCGGACGCCCCGGTGGACTGGCCCATGGCTTCGTCGAGCAGCCGCGTCTGCACGGCCTGCGGGCAGACGCAGGAAACGCGGATGCCGTTGTGGTGGTAGGTCATCGAAAGCCATTCGGCGACGGACACCGCGGCGTGCTTGGTGACCGTGTACGCCATCGCGGACGGCTGGATCAGCAGGCCCGCGGCGGACGAGGTGTTCACGAGGTAACCGCCGCCGGCCTCGGTCATCCGCGGCACGAGAATTCGTGACGCCCACACGTGCGACATCACGTGAATGCGCCAGAGGCGGTCCCATTCGCCGTCGGGGGTCTCCGGTCCGGCCGCGGGGCCGCCGACGCCGGCGTTGGAGAAGTAGACGTCGATCGGGCCGTTGGCCTCGGTGGCGAAGTCGATCAGGCCGGCCACGTCCGATTCGCGCCCGGCGTCGAACTTCCTCGCGGTGGCGCCGAATTCCGCGGCGACCGCGCGGGCCCCGTCGAGGTCGGCGTCGGCCACGACGATCGCGCGGGCGCCCTCCCGCGTGAACCGCTCGACCAGCGCGCGGCCGATCCCGCCCGCGCCGCCGGTGATGACGATGTGCTTCCCATGCATTTCCACGGGCCCACGGTAAGCCGGAAAGATCAAGGAATTCCAGGGGAGCGGGGGCACCGACGATGCCCGCACGGGCGAGACGTGAACCGTCTTCACCTGCGACGACAGGGAATCTCGCTCAGCGAGACGTGGGGTCCGGCGGCGGTGAAGTCCGGCTCGGCCAATTCCGTCAATTCGCACATTCCGTGCAGCAAAAGGAAAGCCGGTTCACTCAGAGTTCAGTAACTCGACATTCGCGCGGGATCGGGGGTCGCCCGATCGGTGGGTAGCGTCGAATCGGCACGTCGAGCCGAGCTGGAGAGCGCGCATGGACTTTTCCCTGATCGTCTTGGTGGTGGTCGTGGCGGCACTCGCCTTCGACTTCACCAACGGGTTCCACGACACTGCGAACGCGATGGCGACATCCATCGCCACGGGAGCGTTGAAGCCCAAAGTCGCGGTCGCCATCTCGGCGGTGTTGAACCTGGTCGGGGCGTTCCTGTCGATCGAGGTCGCGAAGACGATCTCCGGCGGCATCGTCGACGACGCCAAGGTGACCCCGGTGGTGATCTTCGCCGGGCTGATCGGCGCGATCATCTGGAACCTGGTGACCTGGCTGCTCGGGCTGCCGTCGAGCTCTTCGCACGCGCTGTTCGGCGGGCTGATCGGCGCGACCTGGATCGCGTCCGGCGCCGACGCCGTGCACTTCGGCAAGGTGGTCGAGAAGGTCCTGATCCCCGCGGTCGCGTCGCCGATCGTGGCCGGGGTGATCGCGCTGCTCGGCACCTTCCTGACCTATCGCATCACGCAGAAGTCGCGCCAGGACGTGGTGGGCAAGGGCTTCAAGACCGGCCAGATACTGTCGGCCAGCCTGGTCTCGCTCGCGCACGGCACCAACGACGCGCAGAAGACCATGGGCGTGATCACGCTCGCGCTGATCGCCGGCGGCACGCTCGCGCCCGGCTCGAACCCGCCGTTGTGGGTCATCGTGGCCTGCGGCCTGGCGATCGCGGCCGGCACGTACCTCGGCGGCTGGCGGATCATCCAGACCATGGGCAAGAAGCTCACCGAGATCCAGACGCCGCAGGGCTTCGCGGCGGAAACCAGTTCGGCGGCGGTCATCCTGGCCTCGTCGCACCTGGGCTTCGCGCTGTCGACGACGCACGTGACGTCCGGCGGCATCATCGGCTCCGGCCTCGGCCGCAAGCTCGCCGAGGTCCGCTGGGGCGTCGCGGGCAAGATGGTGATCGCCTGGGCGCTGACGCTGCCGGCCGCCGCCGTTGTGGGCGCCATCGCCTCGGCCGTCTCGACCCGGGGGAGCTGGGGCACGGTGCTGGTGGGCGGGGTCGGCGTGCTCCTCGCGCTGGCCATCTGGCTCATCTCGCGGCGTAACCCGGTGACGGCCAAGACCATCAACGAGCCGGAGGCCGTCGAGGCCACCCCGGTCCCGGCCTGAGGGAGCGAGCATGAACATCGACTGGGGCGCACTCGGCCTGGTCTTCGTCGTCGCGCTGGTCGCCGCCGTGGGGCTGACCACGCTGTTCGCCTACGGCATCCGCGGGCTGTCCGAGCGTGACTCGGCGCGGGAGCAGGGCGGCACGGGCACCGTGCAGCTGACCGGCTCGGTCGTCTGCTTCGCCGTGTGCGCGGCGGTGGTCGCCTACGGGATCTACCTCATCGTGGCCTGAGCGCGGGCGCGCAGGCCTTCGGGCAGCTCGTCGAGCAGCGGCAGCACCGCGGCCCGGCGGGCCTCGCCCAGGTGGGACAGCACGTCGAGGGCGGGCTCCCACAGCGTCTCGTCGGCCGCGGCCGCGCGGATCAGGCCGGGCAGGCGGCCTTCGGGCAGCAGCCCCATCACGTGGTCGATGCGCGTCTTGTCGTCGAGCACGTACGCGGTGCGCAACAGCGCCGCGTCGTCGAGCAGGCTGAGGCTGCGCCGCACGGTCGGGTCCGGCAGGTGCCCGACGAACCGGCCCAGCGTGATCCAGTCCTGCCGCCGCGTCAGCTCCCGCGCGACCGCCAGCACGGTGTCGATCGGGATGCGCGTGATGATCGACGTCGCGCGCCGCGGGTCCAGCTCGGCCGCCACCTCGGCGAGGAACCTCGGCGGCAGCCGCTTCGCGACGTCGACGCCGCGTGAGACATCGACCAGCCCGGCGATCCTCGCGCACAGCAGCGGGCCGAACACCTTCTCCGCGATCTTCGCGATCAGCGGCGCGGGCAGCAGCCGGCTGGCCAGCGCCATTCGCTCCAGCACCACGAGGTTCGCGTCGAACAGCGTGGTGGTCGCCTGCTCGCGGAACAGCCGCAGGTCGGCGACGTCCACTTCGGCCAGGTAGGCCAGCCGCTCGGGCTCGACGCCGAGCACCCGCGCGAGCTTGAGGATCTCCGGGTTCACAGCCCGACCACCTTGCGGACCGCCCCGCGCAGCAGCGCCGGCACGTACCGGAGGCCTTCCTCGCCCGCTTCGCCGAGGGCCTTGGCCTGCCGGTGCCGGGCGTCGCGCAGTACCTCGGCGAGATCCCGCTTCTGCTCCTCGGGCAGGGCTTCGATGCCTTCGGGGAGGGGGCCGCCGAGTTGCTCGGCGAGTGTGCGCTCGGCCATGGTCACCCATCATGCCCCAGGGCCGCGGTGGCGCAGAGCGAGCGGGGTTGACTTTCGGCAGTGGTGACGCCGCCGGTCGCGCTTGTAGCGTCTGGCGCATGAAGGAGGCGGCCAGGCGCGTGCGCGGGGTGGTGCTGGACGTCGTGGTCTGGCTGCTGCTCTCGCTGCTGGTGGTGATCGACGCCTCGAACAACCCGAACCGCTGGGAGCTGTTCGGCGGGCTGGTCGCGGTCACCGTGGCCAGCGCGACCCTGCGCCGGTACCCGACGGTCTCGCTCGCCGTGACGATGTCCACGGCGGTGCTGATCGCCGTCGGCTGGGGCGGGCGGGTGGCGGTGTGGGAGGTCTTCTTCATGCTCACCATGGCCTACCGCGCTGGTCTGCGGACCACGCGGGTGTGGCGGGTGGGCGTGACGTGCGGCGCGATCGTCCTCGCCGGGCTGCCGGTGGCGCTGGTGCTGCCCCACACCGGGCTGGAGGCCTGGGCGGGGATGCTCGGGGTGATGGCGTTCGCGGCCGTGACGCCGTGGCTGCTCGGCCGGTTCGTGCGGACGCGCGGGGCGCTCTCGCGCACGGGCTGGCGGCTGGCCGCGGAGATGGAGAACCGCCAGCGGCTCGTCGCCGACCAGGCGCGGCTGCGGGAGCGCGCGCGGATCGCCAGCGACATGCACGACTCGCTCGGCCACGAGCTGAGCCTGATCGCGGTGCGGGCCGCCGCGCTGGAAGTCGCGGGCGGGCTGGACGAGCCGCAGCGCACGGCCGCGGGTGAGCTGCGGGAAAGCGCGGCGACGGCGACCGAGCGGCTGCGCGAGATCATCGGCGTGCTGCGCGAGGACGCGGCGCCGGTGGAGCCGGTGCAGGGCGACCTGGGCGAGCTGGTCGACCGGGCGCGCGCGTCGGGGCTGCTGATCCAGTCGCAAGTGGACGATGTCGTGGCCGCGCCGCCGATGGTGGCGCGCGCGGCGTACCGCGTGCTGCAGGAGGCGCTGACCAACGTCGCGAAGCACGCGCCGGGCGCCGCCGTGACGGTGCGGGTGCTGAGCTCGGCGGACGCCACGGAAGTCCGCGTGCTGAACGCCGCGGCGCCCGCGGGCCCGCTGCCCGGGAAGTCGGGACGGCGTGGCCTGATCGGCCTGCGGGAACGGGTGCGGCTGGTCGGCGGGACGTTGCAGGCCGGTCCGCGCGCTCGTGGGTACGAGCTGGTGGCGAAGCTGCCGCACGACGCGGCGCCGGTCGAGGAGACGGCGGAGAGCCGGGACGCGGACGAGGCCGTGGTCGGGCCGTCGAACTCCGCACGGGAGCTGGAGCTGGCGCGCCGGGACGTGCGGCGCAGCCTGGTGCAGGCGATAGTGATCCCGGTGCTGATGTTCGGCGTGGTGCTCGGCGGGGGCGGGCTGGTGTTCCTGGTGCAGTGGAACGAGTCCGTGCTGCCGGCGAGCGCCTACGAGCAGCTGCGGATCGGGGCGGCCAGGGAGTCGTTCGCCGGGCTGCTGCCCGCGCGGCAGCGGATCGCGCTGCCGGTGACCGGGGAGCCGCCGGTGCCGCCGGGGTCGGGGGCGCCGGGGGCGAACTGCGAGTACTACGGGACCGGCCGCAGCTGGACGAACGACGACTATGCCGCGTACCGGCTGTGCTTCGTGAACGGCCGGCTGGTGGCGAAGGACTACTACAGTGAGGACCGACGGTGACCAGGGTGCTGCTGGCCGACGACGAGGCCATGATCCGCGCGGGGGTCGCCGCGATCCTCGCCACCGGTGAGGGCATCGAGGTGGTGGCCGAGGTGGGCGACGGGCGCGCGGCCGTCGAGCAGGCGCTGGCGACCCGGCCCGACGTGGTGCTCCTCGACATCCGCATGCCGGTGCTCGACGGCCTCGCCGCGGCCGAGGAGATCCGCCGCCTGCTGCCGGAAACGGGCGTGATCATGCTGACGACCTTCGGTGAGGACGCCTACATCGAACGCGCGCTCGGCCTCGGCGCGAGCGGTTTCCTGTTGAAGTCGGGGGACCCGCGCGAGCTGCTGGCGGGGGTCCGGGCCGTCGCGGACGGGGCGGCGTTCCTCTCGCCGAAGGTGGCGCACCGCGTCATCTCCCGGCTTTCCGGCGGGCAGCTCAGCCGGGGCGTCGCCGCGCGGGAACGCATCGAGGCGCTGACGGTGCGCGAGCGCGAAGTACTGACGCTGCTGGGCGGCGGACTGTCCAATGCGGACATCGCCGCGCGGATGTACGTGGTGGAAGGCACGGTCAAGGCCCACGTGAGCACGATCCTGACCCGGCTGGGCGTGCGTAACCGGGTGCAGGCGGCGATCACGGCCTACGAAGCGGGGTTGGTGGGCGGCTCCGAGGCCTGAGGCTGCGGCAGGCTGGGCGGTGACCACGCGTTGATGTCGCCGCCGACCATCGAGGTCACGGAACTCGGCGCCAGGCGCAGCACGCTGTTGCGGATGGCCAGCGCCACGCGGTTGCGCAGCAGCGGACCGGCGGCGCCGGCGCGGATCGAGGCCTGGGCGACGTGCTGGCTGCGTGGGCGGCGTTCCGCGTCGTAACGGGTCAGTGCCGCCGCCACAGTGTCCGAAGTGGACATCGCGGCGGCCAGGACCACGGCGTCCTCGATCGCCTGGCAGCCGCCCTGGCCGAGGAACGGGGGCATGGCGTGCGCGGCGTCGCCGAGGAGCGCCACCCGGCCGCGCGTGAAAGTGGGCAGCGGGGTGGCCAGCTGGAACACGTCGTGGTGCAGGATTTCCGGCGTCGACGCGATCAACGCGGGGATCGGGGCGTGCCAGCCGGCGTACGCGGCGCTCAGGTAGGCGCGCGCGTCGGCGTGCCGGATGCCCTCGGGGACAGCTTCGGAGACCCACCAGTAGACGCGGCCGTCGAGCAGCGGCAGCACGCCGACCTCGGTGCCGCGCGCCCACGTTGTGCTGAGCTGCTGCGGTTCCGGCAGCCGGGCGACGCCGCGGAACGCCGTGCCGCCGCTGTAGGCCAGCCGTGACGACGGCCAGAACGCCTGCCGCACCGGGCTGCGGATGCCGTCGGCGGCGACCACGAGGTCGGCGCGCACCTCTCCGCCGTCGTGGCGGACAAGGCCGTCCGGCGAGACGGACGTGACGGTGACCCCCGCACGCAGGCTCGACGCGGGCAGCTCGGCGCACAGCGTTTCGATCAGGTCGGCGCGGTGGACCACGCCGAGGGGCAGGCCGTTTCGGCGTTCGAACGCCGCCGCGTCCCAGCGCGCCAGCCGTCGTCCGCGCGCGGTGCGCAGGCCGCCGCCGCGCTGCGGGGCCAGCGGCGGGTGCACGCCCAGCTCGCCCAGCGCGCGCTGGGCGTTGGGCCACAACGAGATTCCGGCGCCGATCGCGTCGAACGCGGCGGCGCGCTCGTACACGGTCACCCGCCAGCCGACGCGGTGGAGCCCGATCGCCGCGCTCAGCCCGCCGATGCCGCCGCCGACCACCACGGCGTGCCGTTGTGCCATGACACCCTCCTCTACAGATGTAGAGGACTCTACACTTGTAGAGTGGCCGGGTGGAGCGAATCGGGGTGATCGGCGACGCGGCCATCGAGGTGATCGCGGCCGAGGGCATGCGCGGGCTGACGCACCGGGCCGTCGACCGGGCCGCGGGCCTGCCGGCCGGCTCCACGTCGTACTACGCGCGCACGCGGGCCGCGCTGCTGGAGCTGGCCGTCTCGCGAATGGTGGAGCTGGACAGCGCCGAACTGGACCCGCCGGCCGGGCAGCTGGCCGAATTCCTTGCCGCGGCGGTCCACCAGTCGATCACCGAGGGGCGCACGCGGATGCTCGCGCGGTACGAGTTCGCGCTGGAGGCCGTGCGCCGCCCGGAGCTGCGGGCCGCCTACGACCGCGGTGGCCTCCGGCTGCGGCGCCGCTGCGAGGAAATCCTCCTGGCCGTGGGCTCCCCGGCGCCGGCCCGGCACACGCGGGTCCTGATCGGCTGGCTGGACGGGTCGATCTTCGACGCGCTGGCGGGCACGGGCTCGCTCGCCCCGCCCGGACTGGACGAGCTGACCGAGAGCGCGCGGGAACTGTTGGCAGGCCTGGGGTTGCCGCCCCGGAACTCGTGAGCGCGCGCCCTGAAGGCCACCATGAGGGTCGGATATGCCCTCATGGTGGCCTTCAGGGACTCGGCGCGGGTAAGGAGGCCTTAACGGACTTCAGGCGTCGCGGCGCCGCAGCACCGCGGTGCCGGCCAGCAGTCCCGCCACCGCCCAGAGCAGGCTGATCAGCATGCCCACCCCCATGCTGTACGGGGGCAGGCCGCCGAACAGCGGGCTCTCCGTGTCCGGGGGTGTCATCGCGTTGAGGCCGGAGAACGCGGGGAAGTAGTTCATCATCCCCGCCGAGACGTACGACGAAAGCAGCATCGGCAACGGCAGGAGCAGCACCATCACCGTCACGATGGTCCCCGCCGCGCTGCGCAACGCGAACCCGATGCCCATGCTCAACACCCCGAGCAGCGCGAAGAACACGCCCATCCCGACCGCGGTGAGCAGGCCCGTGCCGAAGGACGTCGGCAGGCCGTGGCTCCCCATCAGCAGCCCGGACAGCCCCATCCCGGCCAGCGCGACCACCACGCCGTACGCGAACAGCGCCGGCGCCAGCACCGCGGCCTTCGCCGCCGGGACGTGGTGGCGGACCGGCACCCACTGCAGCGTCGAACGGATCCCGCCGTTCGCGTACTCGCTGGTGACGAACAGCGTCGCCACCGCGATCACGAAGAACTCGGTCAGGTAGATCGCCCCGGCCGCCACCATGCTGTGCGCGGCTTCCGGGCGGTTGTAGTCGAGCCGCTGGGAAAGACCGGAGACGCCGCTGTAGAGCAGCATCATCAGCAGCCCGCCGGAAAGGCACCACCAGGTGGCGCGCACGGACCAGAGCTTGGTCCACTCCGACGCGACCGCGCCGCTGAAGCCCCCGCCCCGGACTGTTTCCGTCGTGGTCATGCCGTCACCCCGTATTCGACCGACGAAGCGGTCAGTTCCATGTACGCCTGTTCCAGCGACGCCGTCCGCGCAGCCAGGCCGTGCAGCCGCACGCCGAGCTCGTGCGCCAGGTCGCCGACCTGGCCGACCGAGACGCCGTCCACCAGCAGTTCGCCGGGCTCACCCGGCCGCGCGGCCGGGCCCAGTCGTGCGGCCAGCGCCTCGCGCTCCGCGGGCACGGGCACGTGGACGGAGACGAAGCTGGTGGAGTTGCCGGCGATGAACTCGTCGACGGGCGCGTCGGCGAGCAGCTTTCCCTTGCCGATCACCACGAGCCGGCTCGCGGTCAGCTGCATCTCGCTCATCAGGTGACTGGACACGAACACGGTCCGGCCCTCGTCGGCGAGCGAGCGCATCAGCTGGCGCACCCAGCGCACGCCGTCCGGGTCGAGGCCGTTCACCGGCTCGTCGAACATCAGCACCCCCGGGTCGCCCAGCAGCGCGCCCGCGACCCCCAGCCGCTGGCTCATGCCCAGCGAGAACTGCCCCACCCGCTTGCCCGCGACGTCGGTGAGCCCGACGGTCGCGAGCACCTCCTCGACGCGGCTCACCGGGATTCCGTTGCTGCGCGCCATCGCGGTGAGGTGCTTGCCCGCGCTGCGGCCCGGGTGCAGCGACTTGGCGTCGAGCAGCGCGCCGACCTCCCGCAGCGGGTGCCGCAGCTCGGCGTACGGCTTGCCGCCCACCAGCACGTCGCCGGCGTTCGGCCGGTCCAGCCCGATCACCATCCGCATGGTGGTCGACTTCCCCGAGCCGTTCGGCCCCAGGAACCCGGTCACGGCGCCGGGCGCGACGACGAACGTCAGCGCGTCCACCACCGTTTTCTCCCCGTAGCGCTTCGTCAAACCTCGAAGCGTGATCATGTTCGTCCTCCTCGATCCCCGTCTGCGATCGAGTCTGGGGCCCGCGGTGCCCCGCGGACATCGGCCGAGCGGTCCGGATGACCCCCGACTTTCGGCAGGGGCGGCTCAGCGGGCGCGGCGCGTGGTGTGCCGCGTCGGGGCGGCGGTGGCGGGGTCCTCCGGCCACGGGTGTTTCGGGTAACGGCCGCGCAGGTCGGCCCGGACGGCCGGGTAGCCGTTGTGCCAGAAGGACTCCAGGTCCGCGGTCACGGCGGCCGGGCGGCCCGCGGGGGAGAGCAGGTGCAGCAGCACCGGGACCCGGCCGTCGGCGAGCTTCGGGGTGGCGCGCCAGCCGAAGGTCTCCTGCAGCTTCACCGCGAGCACGGGCTGGTCGCCGCTGTAGTCGACGCGCGGGTGGGAGCCCGACGGGACCTCCAGCCGGTCCGGGGCCAGCTCGTCCAGCCGGGCGGCGTCGGGCCACGGGAGCAGGCCGCGCAGGGCCGCGCCCGCGTCCAGGGTGGCGAGGTCCGCGCGGCGGCGGGCGCGGGAGACGTCCAGCCAGGTGTCCAGAGTGGACAGCAGCGCGTGGTCGCCGACGTCGGGCCACGGCTCGCCCAGCACGCGGTGCAGGAACGCCATCCGCTCGCGCAGCCGGGCGCCGTCGGTGGTCCAGCGGAGCAGGCCGAGGCCCTCGTCGCGCAGGCCGGTCACCAGTGCCTCGCGCACGAGCTTCGGGTCCGGCGAGCGCAACGGCTTGGAGGACAGCGTGATCGCGCCCAGCTTCCGGACGTGGCGGGCCACCACGTCGCCGTCCCAGGCCACTTCGTCTACTTCGGACACCAAGTTGGGCGCCGCGCGCACGGCCAGCGCGGAGTCGGCCGCCGCGGCGAGCCGGATCGTGCCGTGGACCCGCCCGGGATCCCGCGTGGCCTCCCCGACGGCCAGCCATTCGACGTCGCCCAGCCCGCTCCCGGCGGGCAGCTCGGCCGCGGTGCCGCCGGCCATCAGGTACACCGGCGCGGTGCCGGACCGCCGCCGCGCCAGCCGTTCCGGGTGGGCGAGGGCGACAACCAGTGCCGCGTCTGGCTTTCCGTTCCGCTCCGGGCTACGCACGAGGTTCGCCAGCCGGCGGGACTCGGTTTTCCAGCGCCGGGCGCCCTCGTCGGTCGCGGACCGCAGCCTTCGCAGCTCGGCTTCGACGTCGGTCAGCGTCGCGCCCGCGTCCAGCAGGGCGACCACCTCCGCGGCGAAGCGCGGCCCGGTCTCCGCGGCGCCGTCGAGCAGGGCGCGGGCCAGCCGCGGGTGCAGGCCGAGGTCGGCCATGCGGCGGCCGCGGGTGGTGACTTCACCGTCGGCAGTGGTGGCGCCCAGCGTCACGAGCAACGTGCGCGCCGCCGCGAGCGCGCCTTCCCCCGGCGGGTCCCACCACGACAGCGCGCTGCCGTCCGGAGTGGACCAACAGGCCAGCTCCAGCGCGAACCGCGCCAGCTCCGCGGTGCGGATCTCCGGCTCGGGGTACGCGGGCAGCGTCCCCTGCTCGTGCTCTGCCCAGCAGCGGTACGCGCGGCCCGGCGCCTCGCGGCCCGCGCGACCGGCCCGCTGCTCGGCCACGGCCGCCGACACCCGCACCGTCGCCAGGCCCGGCAGGCCGCGCCGGTGGTCGACGCGGGGGACCCGCGCGAGCCCGGAGTCCACGACGGCCCGCACCCCCGGCACGGTCAGGCTCGACTCCGCCACGGCCGTCGACAGCACCACGCGACGCCGGGATCGCGGCCGCAGCGCGTCGTCCTGGCGGGCGGGGGTGAGGCGGCCGTGCAGGGGCAGGACGTCGGCGTCCAGTGTGGACAGAAGGTTCGCGGTCCGCGCGATCTCCCCGGCGCCGGGGAGGAACGCGAGCACGTCACCGTCCCCTTCGGACAGTGCGCGCCGGACCGCGCCGGCCACCGCCGCCTCGGGCCGCTCGCCGCGGGTGGGCGCGCGGTAGGAAACCGTCACGGGGTACGTGCGGGCCTCGGCCGTGATCACCGGCGCGTCGCCCAGCAGCTCGGCGAGCCGCCCGGCCGCGACGGTCGCCGAGGTCGCCAGCAGCCGCAGGTCGTCGCGCAGGCCCGCGCGGACGTCGAGGAGCAGGGCGAGCAGCAGGTCGGCGTCGAGGTGGCGTTCGTGGCACTCGTCGAGCAGCACCGTCGACACCCCGGGCAGCTCCGGGTCGTTCTGCACCCGCCGCACGAGCAGGCCCGACGTGACCACCTCGATCCGCGTGCGCGAGGACACCTTCCGGTCGCCGCGCACGGCGTACCCCACGGTCTCGCCGACCGGCTCGCCCAGCAGCCCGGCCATCCGCGTGGCCGCGGCCCTGGCAGCGAGCCGACGTGGTTCGGCCACGACGACCCGGCCGGGGGAACCGGCGAGCGCGAGCGGCACCAGCGTCGTCTTGCCCGTGCCCGGCGGCGCCACGAGCACAGCGGTGCCGTGGGCGTCGAGCGCCGCCAGCAGCGACGGCAGCACCGCGCGGACGGGCAGGTCCGGCAGCTGCTCGGGAGGGGGGATCGTCACCGCTCGGTGATCTCCGGTGGCGGCGGCAGCGGGTAGTTCGACGGGCCGATGTTGGCCTGCAGCGACCTCAGCCACGCGCCGCTGGAGACCATGTCGCGGATGGCGTCGTCGATCGCGTGCTGGCTCTCGGTGTCGCCCTTGCGCAGGCCGATGCCGTAGCGCTCGGTCGAGAACGGCTTCCCGACCACGCGCAGCAGCTCCGGGTCCTGCGCGGCGTAGCCGGCGAGGATCACCGCGTCCGTCGTCACGGCGTCGACCTGGTTCGCGAGCAGCGCCGTGACGCAGTCCGGGTACCGCGGGTACTCGACCAGCTGCACGGCCTGCGCGAACTTGTCCCGCACCATCTGCGCCGGGGTCGAGCCGGTGACCGAGCACAGGCGACGGCCGTTGAGGGTCTCCGGGCCGGTGATGTCCGTCGAGTTCAGCCGCACCAGCAGGTCCTGCCCGGTGATGAAGTACGGCCCGGCGAACGACACCAGCTGCTTGCGCTTGTCGGTGATCGAATAGGTCCCCACGATCAGGTCCACCGCGCCCGACGTGATGTCCGATTCGCGGGTGGCCGGGGTCGTCTCGTGCCAGGTGATGTGCTGCGGGTCGACGCCCAGCTTGCCGGCCACGTACTCGGCGACATCGACGTCGAAACCGATGAAGCGGCCGTCGATCGTGCGCTGCGAGAGGCCGGGCGCGTCGAAGCGGATGCCGATGGTCAGGTGGTTGCCGTCACTGGCCCGTTTCACCAACGGGTCACTCGCGGTGACCTCTCCCGGCCCGCACGCCACGCACGTGACCAGCAGCAATGCGGCAGCGAACAGGGTACGAGCTCGCATGCCGCCTCCGTTCGCGATCGGTGACCAACTCACAAAGTTCTCAGGTCCGGCGGTTAGCCTAAGCCTGTGCGAAGACTGCCCCAACCCGTGCTCGACACCATCGGCACGCTGGCCCGGCTCGGACTGGCGGCCGTATGGCTCGTTTCGGGCGGCATCAAACTGGTGGATCCAGGGCAGACCTACATCGCCGTGCAGGCGTACGACGTGCTGCCGCACGCGCTGGTCGGCCCCGTCGCCACGGCGCTGCCGCTGCTCGAACTGGTCCTCGGCCTGCTGCTGCTCGCCGGCCTCGCCACGCGTTACGTGGCCTGGGCCGCGCTGGTGCTGCTGGCCGTGCTGATCGCGGGCATCGCGCAGTCGTGGGCGCGCGGGCTGAGCATCGACTGCGGCTGTTTCGGCGGCGGCGGGAGCGTGGCGGCCGGGCAGACCGAATACCCGCAGGAGATCCTGCGCGACACCGGGTTCGCGCTGCTGGCGGTCTGGCTGATCGTCCGCCCGCGCACGTGGTTCTCACTCGACGGATGGCTCGGGTGGGGCCGGGAGAAGGTCACCGGGAGCGGGAACTCCGCCGGTCCCGCCGACGACTACTCCACGAGCATCGCTGAAGGGAAATAGGAACTGATGGGTGGAGCAGCGCGGAGCGCTCGGAAGAACCGGCAGCAGGCGCAGGCGGCCAGGTCGGTCGCGCAAGCCAGGGGCACGGCCGGCGGCGACCCGAAGAAGGTCGCGATCATCGTGGCCGCGGTCGTGGTCCTCGCCGCGCTGGTGATCGGCGGCGTGATCTGGATCAACTCGAACAAGAACTCGACGGCGGGCACCGCGATCCAGCCCGGCGCGACCCCGACGCTCGCCGCCGGTGTGGTGGAGAAGCGCGACGGCGCCGTCGTGTCGGTCGGCAAGCCCGGCGCGGCGAAGACCATCGACCTCTACGCCGACTTCCTCTGCCCGTACTGCGGCCAGCTGCAGAAGGACTACGGGCCGAGGATGGAGCAGGCGATCAACAACGGCCAGCTCACCGTGCGTTACCACATGCTGACGCTGCTGAACGACCGTTCGGACCCGCCGGGCTACTCGCTCGAGTCGGCGAACGCGGCGCTGGCCGCGGCCGACGAGCAGAAGTTCACCGCCTTCCACGACGCGCTGTTCAAGAACCAGCCCGAGGAGGGCCAGCGCGGCTACGACAAGGCGCAGCTGATCAAGCTCGGCCAGGACGTCGGCATCACCGGCCTGAAGTTCGCCCAGACGGTCAACGCCGGCACCTACGACGCGCAGCTGCAGACCGCGTTCCAGCAGGCGGAGAACGACCCGAACCTGGCCCAGGACTTCCCGGGCGGCCAGCACGGTTTCGGCACGCCGACCATCGCGATCAACGGCAAGGCCATCTCGGCCTCGGGCGACTGGCTGACCAACGTGCTGAACGGCACCGCCTCCTGACCTGACCGGGCAGCACCGCCTGATCCGGTCATTTCGCCTGTCCGGGCACAACCCGTCCGCTAACCTGGCCCTACGGCTGGAGGGGAGGGCGGGTTGTGTCCGGTTTTCACGTTGAAGACGGTGCGTACGAGCGGTTCGCACGGCAGGTCGACCCACTCGGCGACGACGTCCGGGACGCGGCCGAGAAGCACGTCGGCCCCCACGTGACGCTGGCCGGTGACGGGTTTTCGGCGATGGGGCACGAGTCCGGTTTCGCCGGCGCGTACTCCGCGCGGATGAGCGCGTTGCGGGAGCGGCTGCACGGCGTCGGCGGCGGCTGGCGCCAGGTCGGCGACGCTTCCCGGCGGACACAGGCCAACTACGCGGCCGTCGAGGACGAGCACTCCGGCGCCGTGCGCAGATTCTCGTGACCACTCACGTCGACCAGGTCGTCCGCAGCGGGCTCGACACCACGAATCAGTTCGCCGGCAAGCTCCGCCACGACCCGGCGGCGATCAACGGCGCGCGAGACGGGCACGTGGCGCTGCAGACGTCCGTCGGCCAGGCCAACGACCACGCCGGCGCCCAGCGCGTGAACCTGGCGAACGCCAGCTCCGGGCAGACCGCCGACCGAGCCACCGCGACGTCGCAGGGCCTGGAGAAGGAAGTCCAGGACCTGCTGGACGAGAGCGCGGAGATCGAACGCGCCGTGGCCGGAGCGGCCGAGGCGCTGCACGTCGGCGAGATCAAGAACGACCAGGTTCTCTGACCAGATCGTCAAGGAGATCGCGGCGTCGATGAAGGCGCTCGCGGCGGTGAACGGGATCCAGCCGCCGGAGAGCCGGGCCGCGGCCTCACGCCGGATCCTGATGGACCTGCAGACGAAGATCGGGCAGCTCACCGGGCAGGCGGCCACCTTCTCCGAGCAGACGATCAACCAGCTCACCGATCTTGGCCGGCAGCTCGGCGGTTCGGACTCGACCAGCACGAGCAGCGCGTCTTCGAGTCACGTGCCGGAATCGTTCAACAGCAACGGTTCCCACGCGGGCGGCGGCGGTGGCGACAGCGGCGGCGGGTCCGTCACGAAGCCGCGGCTGCCGGTCGCGGTCCCGCCGCAGCCGGGCAGCGGGGTCGGCATCAACCTGCCCGGCGGCAAATCCGTGATGGCGCCGAACGAGACGGCGGCCAAGGCCGTGCGCGCGGCCCTTTCCCAGCTCGGCGTGCCGTACGTGTGGGGCGGCACCGCCCGCGGCCAGGGCCTCGACTGCAGCGGGCTGACCATGACCTCGTACCAGGACGCGGGCCTGCAGCTGCCGAGGACGGCCAAGCAGCAGACCGTGGGCGCCGAGGTGCCCTCGATGGACCAGCTGCTGCCCGGCGACCTCGTGGTCTGGTCCGGGCACGTGGCGATGGTGATCGGCGACGGGCAGCTGGTCGAGGCCGGCGACCCGGTGCAGGTCAGCAAGATCCGCACCACCAACGCGGGCCAGCAGTTCATCGGGTTCTACCGGCCGACGGGATGAGTTGCTGATCCGACCGGAAGCAGGCGGAACGGTCCGCAGCCGACCTGCTCACGGGAACCGTTTCCGCCGTGGCTGTAGTCGGATCAGCAACTGAAAGGCAGAGTATGGCTGAGTTCGACGTCGACCTGGCCGCGGCGCGTGTCGCCGAACAGGCCGAGCGTGCCGGGGCGGACGCGGCCGCGCGGTTCGCCCGGTCCGGTCCCGTGGTGGGCAAGGCGGAGGTTGGTGACGTGGCGGTGGAGGTCGCCCCCGGCGGTTTGCTGACGGGGCTGACGCTCTCGCGGTCCGCGTTGCGTTCGGGTTCCGAGGCGCTGGCCGCGCAGATCGTCGAGCTGGCCCACCGCGCGCAGCGGCGGGCGGGCGACCGGATGCACCAGGTGCTCGCGCCGGTGCTGGAGCCCGCGCAGCTCACGTCACTGGGCTACGAGCCGCTGGCTGAAGACGACCCTGACTACTACGACGACCGCCCGGAGATGCCGTGAACGCGCTCAGCACCCGCGCGCTGATCGAGCAGGCGCGGTCCCGCGAAGCCGCGCTGACCCAGGTTTCCGCGCTGATGGCGCAGGCCCGCGGCACCGCGCACGCGCCCGACGGCACGGTCGAGGTCACCGTGGACGCGCTCGGCTCGCTGCACCGGCTGTGGCTCGCGCCGTCGGTGATCAACGCCGATCCGTCACGGCTTTCCGCGCTGATCATCGACGTCACCTCCGCCGCCATGACCGAGGCGGCGCAGGACAGCTACAACAAGGTCGCGCTGCTGCTCGGCGCGGAGATGACCGAGCTGGTCGAACAGCTTTCCGGCGTGCCCGCCCCGGCCCGCGCCGAGGACGACGACCCGGGCATGACCGTCGAGGAGTTCCAGCGCCAGCGTGCGGAACGGCTGGGGGAGCGGACCGTCGCTGCCTCCAGTGCGACGCCCGTCGCGGACGTTTCAGCGGACGACGACTGGACCACGTTCGACCCGGCCTCCCTGCGTTCGGACCGCTGAGGAGATCACCACTCCAGGCGAACCCGAACGGCTGGCTGCGGAGGCGGGTTCGGGCCGGGTGAGGCGAAAATCCGGGCATGCGAACGAAGATCGTCTCCGCCGTACTCCTCCTGGCCGGTGTCTGCGCGCCTCCGGCGGCCGCCGCGAGCGTGAGCGCCCGGACCGGGCCCGGCACCGTGTTCCCCGCCGCGGCCGGGGCGCTCGACGATCGAGCCGCGGCCGTCTGCACGGTGCGCGCCGAACCGGTCGACGGTAATGACGGCTGGGCACGGCTGAGCAGTGGCGGCTGGGTCCCGGCAGCGCAACTCAAGACGGTGACCGCCGCGCCCGAGTGCGAGGGGACCGGCGCGTACCCCGCCGGCGACGACTACCCGTACCGGACGGCCGGTGCCGACAACGTTGACAGGTGGGCGTTCTACCGCGGCCAGTGCACGTCGTTCGTCGCGTGGCGGCTGGAGCAGACGCTCGGGTACTTCCACAACTTCCAGTGGCACAACGGGATTCCCGGCCACTGGGGCAACGCCGTCGACTGGGACGACAACGCGCGCAAGCTCGGCTACCGCGTCGACCGCGTGCCCGTGCCCGGCGCCGTGGCGCAGTGGGAGAGCGGGCACGTGGCGTACATCAGTGCTGTGCAAGGGAAAACGGTCACGGTTGAGGAGTACAACTGGGTCACGCCGCTGGCTTACGACATCCGGGTGACGACCATGGACCGGATCAGTGCGGTGCTGCACGTGGTGCCCGGCCGGTAATCCCGGTGACCGGTACGCGGGCTCGGTGAGGTCTGGACCACCGTGGGGAACTGTGCGTTAATTCAAGACGTGAAGTTTGGTTTCTCGTCGAAGAGAACCCGAATGCGCGGCGCCGGCCAGCGGCCCGCGCGGGTCCCTTTCGGCCACCGGAAGCGGTACTCCTGCCGCTTCCGGTGATGCTCACTTGCCTCCCCGCCCCCACCGGAAGGTTCCCCATGTCCGTCAAACGACGCCCGTTCGGGCTCGTGGGCAAGGCATTGGCGTTTTTCGCCGCCTGCCTCGGCCTCGCGTTCGGCTCGCCGGCCCTCACTCCACACGCCACCGCGGCGACGCCGTTCAAGGTGCTCGCGTTCTACAGCGGCACGTACGACGCCGCGCACATCAGCTTCGAGAAGGAGGCCAACGTCTGGTTCCCCCAGCAGGCGGCGGCCAACGGCTTCAGCTATTCCTCCACCACCAACTGGGACCAGCTCACCAGCATCACGCCGGACCAGTACCAGGTGGTGATGTTCTACGACGACCAGCCGCAGTCGCAGGCGCAGTTCGAGGGTTTCCAGCGGTACATGAACGCGGGCGGCGCGTTCTTCGGGTTCCACGTGACGGCGTACAACGACGACTCCACACCGTCGTACGCGAACTGGTTCCACAACGACTTCCTCGGCACCGGCCGGTTCGTCTCCAACAGCTGGGGCCCGACCGCCGAAACGCTGAAGATCGAGAACCGCACGCACCCGTCCACGGTGAACCTGCCCGCGACCATCCAGTCCTCGGTCAGTGAGTGGTACTCCTGGCAGAACGACCTGCGGCAGAACCCGAACATTTCGATCCTGGCCTCGCTCGACCCGTCGACCTTCCCGGTGGGCGACGACCCGAACCAGACCTGGTACAGCGGGTACTACCCGATCATGTGGACGAACAAGAACTACAAGATGATCTACGCGAACTTCGGCCACAACAAGATGAACTACGACACCAACACCGCGCTGTCGTCGACCTTCGAGAGCGCCGACCAGAACAAGTTCATCCTCGACGGCCTGCGCTGGCTGGGCGGCGCCTCGAGTGACGGCGGCACCCCGCCGGCGGGCGGCATCTCGCCGACCGCGTGGTACCCGGTGGTGAACAAGGCCAACGGCAAGTGCGTCGACGCGCGCTCCGCGGCCTCGGCCAACGGCACCGTGATCCAGCAGTACACGTGCAACGCCTCGAACGCGCAGCAGTTCCAGTTCCAGCCGACCAGCGCCGGGTTCACCCGGGTGAACAACCGGACCAATCCGGCGCAGGTCATCGACGTGTCCAATGTGGCCACCACGGACAACGCCGGACTGCAGCTGTGGGCTTACAGCGGCGGGACCAACCAGCAGTGGCAGCCGGTCTCCGAGGGTGCCGGGTACTACCACTTCGTGGCCCGTAACAGCGGAAAGTGCCTGACCGTGCCCGGCGGCTCGACGGCGGACAGTGTCCAGCTGGTCCAGTCGGCCTGCAACGGTGGTGCGGCGCAGTCGTTCCACGTGGCGTGACGAGTTCTTGGGTCAAAAGCCGTTAAGGCCTCCTTACCCGCGTCCGACGCGGGTAAGGAGGCCTTAACGGACTTTCTCAACGGTTCGGGGCTCGCTCGACGATCATTCGCAACGCCTCGACGTGCTCCAGGAACCGTTCCCGCCCTTCGGCGGTGGCCTGGACCGAGGTCTTGGGCACCCGGCCGAGGTAGGTCCGGCGCTGCTCGATGTACTCGGCTTTTTTCAGTGTCGCCAGCTGTTTGGACAGTGCGGAGTCCGAAAGGGACACTCCGTCGCGCAGGAAGGCGAAGTCGCACCACTCGGCCGCGCAGAGCACCGACATGATGGCCAGCCGCGTCGGGTCCGACAACAGGCGGTCCAGTTGCGGTGCGGTCATGCGTTCGGGCGCCGCTGCGACGCCGCGACCAGCGACTGGCCCAGCGCGAACAGCGCGGTGAACGCGGCGCCGTAGACCACGCCGACCACGGTGTTCGGGTAGTCGCGCAGCCCGACCGCGCCGGCCAGGCTGCCGGCGAAATCGGTGCCGTACTGGGCGATCAGCCACGCACCCAGTACCCCGATGGCCAGCACGACCCCGAAGACCCACGGGACGAACGGCTGCCGTTGCTGCACCCCGCGCATCCTGCCGAGCAGCGACGACCGCTCGTAGCGGCTGGCCACGAACACCACGACCAGCGCGACGATGACCAGTACCGCGACCAGTTTGGCGCCGCTGAGCGAGATGAAGTCGTTGGCGGCCGAGCCCCCGGCGGCCACCACGAACATCACCGCGTAAACCCACCACGGCAGGCGCGCCGCCCGCCGGGTCTGCTCCTGGTGCGCGCGGACCGACGCCAGCGCCTCCGCTGCCTGCTGCCGCTCGTCCTGCTGGTTCATGACTGCCTCCCTTTGACTACTTGCCTACTTGGAAAGTACTCACTTCTTTCCGATTAGGCAAGTAGTCGCGCGGGCGGTGGTCGCGGCTGCCCACCGACGAACGCGGCGCGGCCTCAATCAGGCCGCGCCGCGTTCGCTTCGGGTCTTCACGCCCGGGTGGATCAGTAGTCGGCGATCACGCGCCAGCCGCCGGGATCGACACCGGCCGGGGCCGCGCGCAGCGTCTCGCAGTGAAAGCCGTGCAGCTGTCCCTGCTGAGCCATGATGTTGCCGGCCGTCATGCATTCTCCGTACGAGCCGTATTCGATCGGCGGGCTCGCGCCGCCGCCGTCGGCGCTGGCGATGCCGCCGCACAACACCGCGGCGGCCGCGGAGGCGGCCACGAGAAGACCGGCGGACCCGGCCTTGCGCAAGATGCTCATTCGTCTCCTCGGAGGGTTCGTCTCGGCCCAGCGGAAATGGTCGCTGAGAGTGAGGCCGACTCTTCCAGCGTGGTCAGGGGGCTTCAACCGGCTGAGCCGAGGTCTGCCTGAACGTCTCTGGGTGACTTTGCGCTCAAGCCGGACGCCACGTCGTCTGCATCCGGACCACCAGCACGGCCAGCACCAGCAACGCGATGGCGATCAGCACCGCGGCCCACCGGCCGTCGTCGGGGGCGGCGCCCAGCGCGGCGGGCAGGATCACCAGCGACGTCACGAGGTAGGCCAGGTGGGTGCCGGGCTCGCCGGGGTGGTCGCCGCCGAGCAGGCCGGCCACGTCGGCGACCGCCTGGACGAGCAGCGCCAGCTCGATCACGACCAGGGCCGGCAGTACCCGGCGGCGACGGTAGCGGCCGGCGAGCCCGGTGCCGAGCACCACGAGCCCGCCGGCCACGCAGACCACCGTGGTGGTGAAGGCGAGGGACTCGATCACGCTGCTGTCGCCTGTTTCGCCTTGCGGCGGCGGCGTTTCGAGCCGGTCCGGAACAGCCAGGTGGACAGCCCGGTGAGCATCAGCGCCAAGGGCGCCAAGCCGAGCACGAACCACACGATCCGCCACCAGGGGCCGATCAGCCAGCCGAAGTGGGCGGGCTCGAAGACCCTGTCGTAGAACGTGTTCGCGCCCGGTTGCGGTTTGCCGTCCATATCGGACACATGCGTCGCGTCGTGGCTGTCGACGTACACCGTGTGGTCGCCGCCGAAGAAGGCGCGCTCGCCGTACGGCTGGTAGCCGGGGCTCGCGATCGAGACGTTGTAGTACCCGCTCTGCGGGGCGGTCACGTAACGCACTTCGCCGGGCGTGACGGCGAGGGCCGCGGCGGCCGCCCGGTCGATCCCGATCTCGGGGGTGCCCGGCGCGGCGGGGCTCGCGGTGAACGAGTACTTGGCTGTGTCGGCGGGCGCGCCGCCGGTGACGGCCAGCCACGCGTCCTTCGCCTGCGGCAGGTAGAACGCGGCGCCGGTGACGCCCCACATCAGCACAAACGGCACCGTCGCGATGCCGATCACGTTGTGCAGGTCGAAGTCTCGGGCGAACCGGCCCTTGCCGGTGCGGACGCGGAAGCCGTGCGAGAACCGCCGGAACCCGGGCCACCACACGACGATCCCGGTCAGCGCCAGCAGCACCATCAGCAGGCCGAGCACCACCAGGATCAGCAGTCCCCAGTTCATGCTCGGCGACCAGTCGATCCCGATCGACGGCACGGGCGCGGCCAGCCACGAGACGTAACCCGGGTCGTTCGCGCAGGTCAGCCCGCAGTCGTGCAGGTTCACCAGGAAGCCCATCACGCCGTTTTCGATCCGGGCCTCGCCGTTGATCCGCCCGGTGCCGGGGTCGACGGCGTACGCCTGCGCGAAGTCCGCGTCACCGACGGCGAGGATCCCGCCGTCGGCGCTGACCCACGCGGGGGAGAACTCCGGGTGGGCCGCCGCGACGATGTCGCGCGCCTGCTGGAAACCGACGGGGTGCGAGCTGTCGGTGTGCTGGTAGAACTCGCCGTGCGTCGCCCGGAAGTACTCCGCGTGGTACAGCAGCACCGCCCCGGACGTCGTCTCCAGCACCAGGAACAGGCCGAGCACGAGCGACGTCCACCGGTGCGTCACGATCAGCGCCCGCCGTACCGGCTTGCGGTGCAGCCACCGCCGGAAGTTGCCTTTGCGGGCCAGGCGGACCGGTTCCGCGCGGGTCAGCTCGTCGGTAGTCATGGTCCCCCTCACTCTCGATCGAGAGTGAGGTTAGCCTTGCCTACGTGACGAGGTAAAGTCCCTGTGATCCACGCGCCTTTCTCGCTCAGCGACGGAGCCGGGCCCAGTCACCACACATGCTCGCCATGGGTGTCCTGCTCGCCGAGGCGTTCCAGCTTCTTCCAAGCCGGAACTTCAGGACTGGACCACGCCATGCCTCCCGATCGTCGCCCGCGTGACCGTCTACTTCGGAATCAGCTACGGGCGGCGACCCCTTGCCAAGGCACACTTGCCTGACAAGGGGTCGCCGCCCGTAGTCACGGTCCGGCTTCGGGGCGCATTCCCCGCAGCAGCCCGTTAATCCCGCTCGATCGCGTGCCCCACCACGTCCGGCCCCGGATGCGCATGCCCGGACCCATCGCGTCGCAAGTCCACTTCAGGCAGCTCCACCGGATCCCCGTTCCGGGCCGCCCCAGCCGGCCGCGGCCCGATCCAGGCCACCGTCACGCCGGTCTCGCCCTTCAGGAACCGGTGCGCCCGGACCCCGGCCGTCGCCCGGCCCTTCGCCGGGTACTCGCTGAACGGGGTCACCTTCACGCTCTGCCCGGTCGCCGTCACGACCATCGGCTCCCCGTGCTCCTCGTCATCAGTCCGGACCGCGCCGAAGAAGACCGCGCTGCCGCCGGCGGGAATGTTGATCCCCGCCATGCCGCCGCTCTTCAGCCCCTGCGGGCGAACCAGCGAAGCGGCGAACCGCAGCAGCGAAGCCTCGGACGACACAAACGCCAGCGTCTCACTGCCATCAGTCAGCCAAGTCGCGCCGACAACCTGGTCCCCGGCCTTCAACGAGATCACCTCGAACTCGTCCGACCGCACCGGCCACTCGGGCGCGCACACCTTCACCACGCCGCCGCGCGTGCCCAGCGCCAGCCCGGCTGACCCGGCCGCCTGCTCACCGAGCGGGGCGATACCGACCACGGTCTCGCCCTTTTCCAGCGGCACCAGCTCTTTGGCCGCCATACCGCCGCGCAGCGACACCGTGCCGGCTTGTTCCGGCAGGACCGGCAACGGCAGCACGTCCGTCTTGAACGCGCGCCCGCGACTGGTCACCAGCAGTACCTGCCCGCGCGCGGTGGTGTGCACGACGGCCGAAACCGCGTCGTGCTTCACCCGGCCGTTGCGACGCCGGACCTCGGACGCCTCCTCCGACTCGGCGGCCGTCCGCGCCACCAGGCCGGTGGCCGACAGGATCACCTGGCACGGGTCGTCCGTGATCTCCAGCGGGCCGGACGGCTTCGAGGCCGCCAGCACCTCCTTGAGGTCACCGTCGATCAGCCGGGTGCGCCGCTCGGTGGGGAAGTCCTTCGAGATCTTCGCCAGCTCCGACGAGACGAGCTTCTTCAGCACCGTCTCGTCGTCGAGGATCGTGCTCAGCTCCGCGATCTCCTCGCGCAGCTTGTCCTGCTCCGCCTCCAGCTCCAGCCGGTCGTACTTGGTCAGCCGGCGCAGCGGGGTGTCGAGGATGTAGGTCGCCTGGATCTCGGAGAGCTTGAAGCGCTGCATCAGGCCGTCCTTGGCCGCCTGCGCGTTTTCGCTCTCGCGGATCAGCTTGATGACCTTGTCGATGTTCAGCAGCGCGGTCAGCAGGCCCTCGACGAGGTGCAGCCGCTCCTCACGCTTGCGACGGCGGTAGCGCGTCCGCCGGGTGACGACCTCGTAGCGGTGCTTGAGGAAGACCTCCAGCAGCGCCTTGAGCCCGAGCGTGCGCGGCTGGCCGTCGACCAGCACCAGGTTGTTGATGCCGAAGGACTGCTCCAGCGGCGTCAGCCGGTACAGGTCGGCCAGCAGCGCCTGCGGGTTCACGCCCACCTTGCACTCGATGACCAGGCGGGTGCCGTTCTCGCGGTCGGTGAGGTCCTTGACGTCGGCGATGCCGGTGAGCCGCTTGGACTTGTTGACCTCGTCGGTGATCTTCTCGATCACCTTCTCCGGCCCCACGCCGTAGGGCAGTTCGTTGACCGTGATGGCCTGCCGCCCGCGGCTGCCCTCGAGCGGCCCGGTCTCGACGTTCGCCCGCATCCGCACGACGCCGCGGCCGGTCTCGTACGCCCGGCGCACCTCGTCGAGCCCGAGCAGCGCGCCGCCGGTCGGCAGGTCGGGCCCGGGGACGATCTCCATCAGCTTGTCCAGCGTGGCGTTCGGGTGATTGATCAGCCACCGCGCCGCGTTGATGATCTCGCCCATGTTGTGCGGGATCATGTTGGTCGCCATCCCGACCGCGATCCCGGACGTGCCGTTCACCAGCAGGTTCGGGAACGCGGCGGGCAGCACCGACGGCTCCTGCAGCGACCCGTCGTAGTTCGGCCGGAAGTCGACGGTGTCCTCGCCGAGCTCGCCGACCAGCAGCATCGCCTCGGGCGACATGCGGGCTTCGGTGTTGTGGTTGACGAAGCCACCGGCCAGGAACGAGTGGTCCTCCGTGGCGACCCGCACCGAGTAGACCTCGGTTGCCTCGGCCGAGGCAACCTCGGTGACTTCCTCGAAGCGGTAACCCGAGTCCATGATCGGCAGGATCGTGGACAGGATCTCGGTGTCGTTGATCCGGTCGATGATCCGCAGCCGCTCGGTCTCCCACCGCTCGACGCGGTCGAAGTTGTGCTGCGTCAGCCACTTACGACCGCTGCCCCGCCGGTCGAAGTCCAGCGCGCCGCGCACGTAGTCGGCCACGAACGGCACCCGGTCGCCGCCGAGCCGGTGCGGCCGCAGCACGGAACGCCGGAGCAGGCTCTGCAGCTTGGCCTGCTTGGTCTTGAGGAAGCCGACCCGCTCGGCGAACGCACGGACGTTGCGCAGCCCGGACAGCACGAGCCGGTGCTCGACCGATCCGCTCGGGCGGGTGTACTGCCGGTGCGTGGCCATCACGCCGAACTCGGCGAGCAGCTCCTGCAACTCGCCCGCGAGCCGCGCGCTGTAGCTCGTGTACTGGATGGTGAAGCCGTCGAGTGCGACCCGGCAGCCGCCGTCACCCTCGAACGCAGCCATCAGGAAGGCCCGTTTGACCCCGGGGCCGCCGTTCCACACGCACTCGGGCACGAACTTGTCCCGGGATTTGTGCTCGATGAACTCCGAGAGCGGGCTCGCGCGAAAGGCGTCCATGCCGCCCGCGTCGTCCTGCACGTCGAGTTCGTGGATCAGCTTCCGGTCGCGGCGGGTCTGGCGCTGGGAGACGTAGCGCTTGCCGCCCACGACCTGGTCGTAGGCGTGGAGGACCTCGCCGAAGTAGTGCTCGTCGGTGTTGTTGAAGCCCGCGCGGTTCTCACTGGCGAAGCCCTCGGACACCCAGGCGCCCGTGAGGACTCCGAGGACGTACTCACGCGCCGTCGGCGCGACCTGTGTCCACGCGTTGCGGGCGATGCACACCACGGTGCCCGGCTTGACCTCGTCGAGCTGCCGCCACTGGAAAACCGGCACGCCCATCGGAGCTTCGAGGCACAAGACCGGGTGATTTTCGCTGCCGCGAAGGGAAAAGCCTGACTTCGTGGCGATCCGGACCGTCGGGTGGACACCGGAGTTGAAGACCTTGTCGACGCGAACGGCTTTGCCGTCCTTGTCGAGTACCTCGAAGTCGGCGTCGGCTTCGGAATCCGCCGGCAGGTTCACCACGTCGGCGATCCGCGGGCTCGACCCGTCGGCAAGCCGGATCCGGGTATCACCCACCACGCAGTATCGCGAAGCAGCTGGTCCGTCGTCCGGGCTGCCGAAATTTCCGTGCCCGTCGATGAGCGGGGCGTTGAGCGAGAAGTCCTGCGCCAGCCGGACCATGGCGTCGTAGATCGCGACGTCACCGTGCGGGTGGTACTTGCCCATGCAGTCGCCGACCACGCGGGACGACTTCACGTACGCGTGGGTCGGCCGGTAGCCGTTCTCGTTCATCGAGTACATGATGCGGCGGTGGACCGGCTTGAGGCCGTCGCGCGCGTCGGGGAGGGCGCGGGAGTGGATGACCGAGTAGGCGTACTCCAGGTAGGAGTCCTCCATCTCGGTCTGCAACGGGTTGTCGAAGACCTGTGCGCCCGGCCGGTCGAACGCGCTCGCGTCCACCCGCGTCACCGGGGTCTTGCTACGGCGAGCCATGGCTCACAACTCCTTGGGAACGAAGGAAAATCAGACGTCGATGGCTTCGCGGTCGACGCGGTCGGAGGATTCGACGAGCCAGTTGCGCCGGGGCTCGACCTTCTCGCCCATCAGCAGTTCCAGCGCGGTCTCGGCGGCTTCCGCGTCGTCGAAGTTGATTCGCCGCACGGCGCGGGTGGCCGGGTTCATCGTGGTCTCCCAGAGCTCGTCGGCGTCCATCTCGCCGAGGCCCTTGAACCGCTGCACGGGGGTGACGATCTGCTTGCCCGACCGCTCCAGCTCGGCGAACTTCGTCTCCATCTCGCGCTGGGTGAAGGTGAAGTGCGTCTCCGGGCTGCGGCCCTTGGTGACCAGCTTGTGCAGCGGCGGCATGGCCGCGTACAGCCGGCCGTCCTCGATCACCGGCCGCATGTACTTGGCGAACAGCGTGATCAGCAGCGTCCGGATGTGCGAGCCGTCGACGTCCGCGTCGGCCATCAGGATCACCCGGCCGTAGCGCATGGTGGTCAGGTCGAACGTGCGCCCGGTGCCCGCGCCGAGCACCTGCACGATCGACGCGATCTCGGCGTTCTTCAGCGTGTCGCCGAGCGAGGCCTTCTGCACGTTCAGGATCTTGCCGCGCAACGGAAGCAGCGCCTGGTACTCCGACACTCGCGCCATTCGCGCGCTGTTGTGGACGAAGACGCCGGCTTCCAGCGCGAAGTTGTGGTAGCCCTCGACCGTCAGGTCGTAGACATCGGCCGTTTCGCTCAGCGGTTCCACGGCCGCGACGGTGTGGTTGACCTGCGACGCGGCTTCGCGCAACCGGGCGTGATCGCCATCGAAATGAGCCAGCAGCTTGGCGAAGCGCAGGCCGGTGCGAGCCTGCTCCAGGCGCAACGCCTCGTAGGCATCGCCGAGCTCTGCGTCGGGCAGCGACAGCAGCCCGGACAGGCGCTTCAGCGCGGCGATACGGCGCCCGTCATTTTGCTTCGCCACCCGCTCGGTGCGGGATACGGAGGCCACGTAGTGGGCGCGACCGGCTTGGACCTTCGACAGATGGCCAGTGGCGGGATCGCTCATCCGTATCTTCATCCGGATCGAGTGGCGCTCCCCGAACTCCGGGTTCTGGTCGTGCCAGGCCAGGACCGCGGCCCGCTGCCGCTCACACTCGGCGGGATCCGCGAACTGCTCCGTCGTGGCCTGTGAACGCCACGCGAGCAGTTCCTCGTCCTGCCACTGGGCCTTGGAACGCTCGCTCCATTCCGCACGCCGGCCGGGCGCCGCGAAGAAGATGCGTACCCGCTCCGCTGCGTCCGCACGGTGTTCCGGGTGGGCCCAGTACTCGGCCTGGCGCTGCCGCATCCGCTCGGCGTAAGTCGCCTTCTCGCTGTCGCTGAGCGACGCGTACCAGTCCTGGAAGCCTTGTTCGATCCGCTCGCGGAACGCCGGGTCTTCGTTGCGCGCCGCGAGCCGGGCAAGGCACGCCTCGCGGAACGCGGGGTCCTGCCACTGTGTCGACAGCATGGCGGACTTGAACTCCAAACCACCATTGGCGAGCCAGGCGCGGTAGCCCGCGTGCACGTGTTCGCCCATCATCGACGCGTGCAGGGCGGCGTGGTCCTCCCACGTCATCCGCCGGATGTTGCGCGGGTCGTTGTTCCGCTTGTCCACGTCTACGTGATGCCGGACATTGCCGTTGCCTGCGCTGTCGAGTTCGTGCCTCAGGTTGTAGCTGTCCGCGAGGTAGTGCGTGTAGACCCACTCGTCCCGGTCGTTCATCCAGACGCGTTCATAGCCGTCCAGCTTGTCGCCTTCGGCCTTGGCCGAGACTGACCGGTACAGCGGCATCAGCGAGTCACCTGGGGTGAGCGCGTCCGCGCGCCGGTACGAGCCGTCACGAAGCCGGAAGAGATGGTCCGGCGTGCACCGGACCGATTCGCCGTTGTCCAAGGTGACGCGCACGAGCGGCGCGGCGCGTTTCGTCAGCCGTGGCTCCACCAACGGAACCACCACGACCCGGCCCGCTTTGTTGGTCGTGTAGCCGAAGTGGGTTGTGCCCTGCTCCCAATCGGCGGCGAGATCGGCGAACGAACGGCTCTCGCCGGAGGCCAGCGCGACCCTTGTATCTCCGGTAAAACATCCCAATGCGCTGTCGCCCTCGACGAGGAACAGCTCGCTGCGGGCGACGCCGGTGGTGCGGCAGTCGACGAGCTTCGGCGGCATCGCCGCGCCTTCGAGGGCGGTCTTGCGCCGGGCGGCGTCCTTCTGCTGCTTCTGGGTCAGCCGCACGCGCGCGGCGTCGACCACCTTCTGCAGCACGACCTTCGCCTCGGACTTGGTCCTGCGGTCGTCGACCCAGGCCTTGATGTGCTTGTCGACGACGCCCTGGATCACGCGCGTGATGCCGGCGGTGGACAGCTCGTCCTTGGTCTGCGAGGTGAACTGCGGCTCCGGGATGCGCACGTGGATCACGGCGGTCATGCCCTCGAGCGCGTCCTCCAGCGTCGGCGGGTCCTCCTTGGGCTTGAGCAGCCCGCGGGTCTTGCCGATCGCCTCCTGCAGCGACTTCGTGACGGCGCGGTCGAAGCCGCGCCGGTGGGTGCCGCCGTGCACGTTGCGGATGGTGTTGGTGAAGCACTCGACGGTGCGCTCGTAGCCGGTGCCCCAGCGCAGCGCCACCTCGACCTCGGCGCGACGCTCCACATTGGACTGCATCACGCCGCTGGCGTCGGCCGCGTTCTCCTTGTACGTGCCCTCGCCGTTGATGACCAGGGTGCCGCAGACCGGCTTCTCGCCGTCCGGGGTGAGGAAGTCGACCATGTCCACCAGCCCGTGCGGGAAGTGGAAGGTCTCCTCGTTGATCGTGTCCTCGATGGCGGTGCGCAGCACGTACGTGACGCCGGGGACGAGGAACGCGGTGTTGCGCAGCTTCCCGCGCACGCCTTCGACGTCGAGCGAAGAGCCGGTTTCGAAGTACCGCGTGTCGTACCAGTAGCGGATCGAGGTGCCGCCGCGCTCGCCGCGCTTCATCTTGCCGACCAGGGTGAGGCCGGAGCGGCGGGTGAACTTGGCCTTCGGGCCGGGCCCGTCGAAGGTGCCGGGCACGCCGTGCGCGAACGACATCTGGTGCACCTGGCCGTTTTGCTTCACCGTGACGTCGAAGCGGTGCGACAGCGCGTTCACCGCCGACGCGCCGACGCCGTGCAGCCCGCCCGAGGTCTTGTAGCCGGAGCCGCCGAACTTGCCGCCGGCGTGCAGCCGCGTGAGCACCAGCTCGACGCCGGAAAGGCCGGATTTGGCGTGGACGCCGGTGGGGATGCCGCGCCCGTCATCGTCGACCTGCACACTGCCGTCCGCGTGCAGGGTGACGATGACGCGGCTCGCGTGGCCGGCCACGCCCTCGTCGGTCGAGTTGTCCACGACCTCGGAGAAGAGGTGGTTGATGCCACGGCTGTCGGTGGAGCCGATGTACATCCCGGGGCGTTTCCGGACCGCTTCGAGACCTTCGAGATGCGTCAGGTCGTCGGCCCCGTACAGAGTTTCAGCAGTCACGAGGTCGCTCTCCCGGATCAAGACAAGCTGGCGGTGGATAAGGGCTCGGTGCGCACGCCGGAGCGGCGCTCCCGGGCTGACACCGTACTGCAGGATATCCGCACCCACCGACAGGTTCGGCGCCCTCCGGCCCGGGTGTGGCGCGACGGCGTGTCCCAGGTCACCGGTATGGTCAAGAAGGAATACATCTTGCGCGCGAGCGGTTGAGCGGACCAGTAAGGGCAGAGCGCAGGAACCACCAGCGTCGAGGAGCGGTCATGCAGTTCGGAATCTTCACGGTGGGCGACGTCACGACGGACCCCACCACGGGCACGGCGCCGTCGGAGCACGAGCGCGTCAAGGCGATGGTCCGGATCGCCCTCAAGGCCGAAGAGGTCGGCCTGGACGTGTTCGCCACGGGGGAGCACCACAACCCGCCGTTCGTGCCGTCGTCGCCGACCACCATGCTCGGCTTCATCGCGGCGCAGACCGAGAAGCTGGTCCTCTCCACGTCGACCACGCTGATCACCACGAACGACCCGGTGAAGATCGCCGAGGACTTCGCGATGCTGCAGCACCTCGCCGACGGCCGCGTGGACCTGATGATGGGCCGCGGCAACACCGGGCCGGTCTACCCCTGGTTCGGCCAGGACATCCGCCAGGGCATCCCGCTGGCCATCGAGAACTACGCGCTGCTGCGCCGGCTCTGGCGCGAGGAGGTGGTGGACTGGGAAGGCAAGTTCCGCACCCCGCTGCAGGGCTTCACGTCCACCCCGCGCCCGCTCGACGACGTGCCGCCGTTCGTCTGGCACGGCTCGATCCGCAGCCCGGAGATCGCCGAGCAGGCCGCGTTCTACGGCGACGGCTTCTTCGCCAACCACATCTTCTGGCCGACGCAGCACTACCAGCAGCTGATCGCCTTCTACCGCCAGCGCTACGAGCACTACGGCCACGGCCAGGCCGACCAGGCCATCGTCGGCCTCGGCGGGCAGGCGTTCATCCGGCCCAAGTCGCAGGACGCGTGGAACGAGTTCCGGCCGTACTTCGACCAGGCGCCGGTGTACGGGAACGGGCCGTCGCTGGAGGACTTCACCGACCAGACACCGCTGTCCGTCGGCAGCCCGCAGGAGGTCATCGACAAGACGCTGACCTTCCGTGAGCACTTCGGCGACTACCAGCGCCAGCTGTTCCTGATGGACCACGCCGGCCTGCCGCTGAAGACCGTGCTGGAGCAGCTCGACCTGCTCGGCGAAGAGGTGGTCCCGGTGCTGCGCAAGGAGCTGGAGGCGAAGCGCCCGGCGCACGTCCCGGACGCCCCCACACACGCGTCGCTGAAGGCCGCGCACGACAGCGAAAACACCCTCGTCTGAGTTTGTCCCGTTGTGCCCTGAAGGCCACCTTCAGGGACGTACATGCCCTCAAGGTGGCCTTCAGGGCACAGCTGAGCAGAGTCCGAATCCGAGTCGGGAGAAGAGAAATGACCGCACGCAGCATTGCCGTGGTCACCGCCGGGCTGAGCCGGCCGTCGTCGACGCGGCTGCTGGCCGACCGGCTGGCGGAGGCCACCCGCGCCGCGCTGGGCCCCGAGACCACGGTCGAGGTGGTCGAGCTGCGCGACGTGGCCGTGGACGTCACCAACAACATGCTCACCGGCTTCCCCAGCCCGCGGTTGCGCGAGGTGGTCGACACGGTGACGCGCGCCGACGGGCTGATCGCCGTCACGCCGGTGTTCACCGCGTCGTACAGCGGGCTGTTCAAGTCCTTCTTCGACGTGCTGGACAAAGAAGCCCTCGACGGCAAGCCGGTGCTGCTCGCCGCGACGGGCGGCACGGAACGGCACTCGCTCGTGCTGGACTTCGCCCTGCGCCCGCTCTTCGCCTACCTTCGCGCAACGCCGGTGGCGACGGGTGTGTACGCGGCTTCGTCGGACTGGGGCAGCGTCGCCGCGACGGGCGCGTTGCAGCAGCGTGTCGAGCGCGCGGCGGGCGAGCTGGCGGCGCTGGTCTCCGCGGCACCCGAGTCCGTGGCCGAGCCGGAGTTCGCGTCGGTTCCGTTCGAGCAGCTGCTTTCCGGTGGTGTGTAAGGGCTTCAGCGCAGGTTCGTGATGCGGCGGGCCAGGAACCGGCGGTCCGCCTCGTTGGTCGCCAGTTCCAGCGCCCGGCGGTAGGCCTCGGCGGCTTCCGGCCGGCGGCCGAGCCGGCGCAGCAGGTCGCCGCGGGTGGCGGGCAGCAGGTGGTAGCCCGCCAGCCGCTCGTCCGCCTGCATGGCCGTCACCAGTGCCAGGCCCGCCTCGGGGCCGTCCGCCATGGCGACGGCCACCGCGCGGTTCAGCTCCACGACCGGCGAGGGCAGGCGTTTCACCAGCTCGCCGTACAGCGCCGCGATCTGCGGCCAGCCGGTCGCGTCGGCGGTGGGTGCGCTTGCGTGACAGGCCGCGATCGCCGCCTGCAGCTGGTACGGCCCGGCCGAGCCGCGGCCGAGCGCCGTTTCCACCAGCACCAGCCCTTCCTCGATCGCGGTCGCATCCCAGCGGGAACGGTCCTGGTCCTCGAGCGTGACGAGCTCGCCGTCGTCGTCGAGGCGCGCGTCGCGGCGTGAGGACTGCAGCAGCATCAACGCGAGCAGCCCCTCGATCTCCGGCTCGGCCGGCCTCAGCTCCGCCAGGGTGCGGGTGAGCCGGATGGCCTCCGCGCACAGGTCATGGCGGCCGGGCTCGTCGCCGGCGGTGGCCGCGTAACCCTCGTTGAACAGCAGGTACAGCACTCCCAGCACGGCCGTCGTCCGCTCCGGCAGCAGGTGTGCGGGCGGCACGCGGTAGGGGATCCCGGCTTCGCGGATCTTGCGTTTCGTCCGCACCAGGCGCTGCGACATCGTGGACTCGGTGACCAGGAACGCCCGTGCGATCTCCGCCGTGGTCAGCCCGGCGAGCGTCCGCAGCGTCAGCGCGACGCGGCCCTCCAGCGGCAAAGCCGGGTGACAGCAGGTGAACATCAGCCGCAGCCGGTCGTCCCGGACGCCGCTGGGGTCGGCGTCCGGTTCGTCGTGCGAAGCGAGTGTCGCGACGTCGCGGAGCTTCGCTGCTTCGGTGGCGCTTCGCTTGAGACGCGTCAGGGCGTGGTTACGCGCGGTTGTCGTGAGCCAGGCGCCCGGCCGTTCGGGGACGCCGTCTCGAGGCCAGCGTTCGAGCGCGCGGGTCATCGCCTCCTGCACGCACTCCTCGGCCAGGTCCCAGTCGCCGGTCAGCCGGATCAGCGTGGCGACCACCCGGCCGCCTTCCTCGCGGAAGACGGCCGTGACCGCGGCCTCGGTGTTCAGGCTTGTTCCTTTGCTTCGAAAGGCCACAGCGGACGGACCTCGATGGGCCCCCACAACGCGGCCGGGTGCTTCGAGGCGACCTCGATCGCCTCGTCCAGGTCCGCGCACTCCAGCAGGTCGAAGCCGAGGATCTGCTCCTTCGTCTCGGCGAAGGGCCCGTCCGACAGCAGCACCTCGCCGTCCTTCACCCGCACGGTGGTCGCCATGCTCGCGGGCCGGAGCCGGTCGCCCAGCAGCCGCACGCCGCGGCCGTCCATCTCCTCCACCCACGATTCGGTGGCCGGGTCGGCGGGACCGTCCTCGGGCGGCTTGCCGTCCTCGTGGGTCAGGCCGCAGATCAGCAACATGTAGCGCATCGGATCGCTCCTTCTCTCGGGTGTTTCCTACCCGACCACCGGGGACGGCCGAAACAGACAGCGGTCGCGGGCCCGTTTGGAAACCTAAGTAGTTACTTGACTATTGGCGTGGGTGAGCGGATGGTTAAGGACATGGTTAACGATGGAGCGTGGCTCGACCGGGTGTTCCAGGCCCTCGCCGACTCCACCCGGCGCGAACTCGTCGAACGGCTGGTCCGCGGACCGGCCGCGGTGAGCGAGCTGGCCCGGCCGTTCGCCATGTCGCTGCCCGCGGTGATGCAGCACCTCCAGGTGTTGCAGGACTGCGGCCTGGTGCGCTCGGAGAAGAGCGGCCGGGTCCGCACCTGCCGGCTCGAACCGGCGGGGCTGCGGCTGGCGGAGGAGTGGCTGGGCGCCCAGCGCACCGACTGGGAGCGCCGGCTGGACCGGCTCGGCGACTTCCTCACCGAAGACCCGTCAAGACCCGACCAAGGGAGCACGTGATGACCGACGTTTTCACCAAACACGCCACGTTCACACTCGAACGCCACTATTCGACGCCGCCCGCGAAGGTGTTCGCCGCGTGGTCCGGCCCCACGGCCAAGGCGGCCTGGTTCGCCACGCCGGGCGGCGAGCACACGCTGGACTTCCGCGTCGGCGGTCAGGAGGTGAACTCCGCTCGCGGGCTGGTGTTCACCGGGGAGTACCACGACATCGTGCCGGGGGAGCGGATCGTCTATTCGGGCACGCTGCGCTCGCCCGCGGGGGTGATCACGACGATTTCCGTGACCACCATCGAGCTGGAGTCCGACGGTGACGGCACCCGCCTGGTCCTCACCGAGCAGGGCACGTTCCTCGACGGGCACGAGGACCCGTCCTGGCGGGTGCAGGGCACTGGTGACTGGCTGGACCAGCTGGGCGCTTACCTGGCCGGTTAGGCCGGGTGCGGCCGAGGTAGTCCACATCGGACTCGCCCGGGGGGTCGCCGGGCATGGGCGGTCCGGGGCGGGCAGACTGGCGGAATCGGACACGGGAGGGGAAAGCGCGTGGGAGTCGGCAAGCCGGTGAAGCGGGTGGCCGCGGCAGTGGCCGGCGGGGTGCTGGTGGCCGTCGGCGTGGTCCTGCTGGTGCTGCCGGGGCCCGGGCTGTTGCTGGTGCTCGCGGGGCTGATCGTGCTGGCCTCGGAGTTCCCGGCGCTGGAGAAGTTCGTCGACCCCGTGCGCAAGCGCGCGATGAAGGCGGCGGAGGACAGCGTTTCGTCACCGCTGCGCATCGCGGGCTCGGTGCTCGCCGGTCTGTGCCTGCTCGGCGCCGGCGTGGTGTGGGGCCTGGTGAAGTCACTCCCGTTCGGCGGCTGGAGCGCGGGCTCGAGCCTGATCCTGTCCGGGCTGATCCTGTTCACGCTGCTGATCTGGAGTTACCGCCGGGTGCAGGCCCGTCGCGCGGCCCCGGCGCCGGACGAGCCGGCGCCGGAGGTCTAGGCCAGGCGGGTCACCGCGAGGTCAGGCGACGGCTTCCTCGCCGGCGCACACCTTGTCCAGCAGCGCGACCAGCTCGCCGGGCGCGTCGACCATCGCGTCGTGGCCGCTGTGCAGTTCGAAGTAGCGCCAGCCGGCCGACTCGTCGACCCGGGGCGGAGCGGGCCGGGGTTCGGCGCCGGGTTCGGTGACGCAGCGGAGGTAGACCTGCTCGACGCCGTCGTTCCAGCCGTCCGGCAGGTGCAGCGGCGTGGTGACCGTGGCGTAGGGCTGCGCGGTCATCCGGCGCCGCACCCAAGCCAGGTCGTCGCCGCGGACGCCCATCGCGGTGGCGTCGCCGACCGGGATCACGGCCACGCCGTCGGCCACCGTGCGTGCCTGGGCGATGAGGTCTCCGTACTGGGTCGCCGTGATGACGCTGTCGCCGTCGACCGGCACCACGCTGTCCAGATGGACCAGTCGGCGCACGGCCGGGTGCCGCAGCGCGGCGGTGACGCCGGCCGCGACCAGGCCGCCGTAGCTGTGCCCGACCAGGGTCACGCCGGTCAGCTCCTCGGCCTCGATCAGCGCCAGCACATCGGTGATGTGCGTGTTCAGGTCGACGTCCGGGGTCAGCAGGTGGGCTCGCTCGCCGAGGCCGGTGAGCGTGATCGCGTGCGCGTCGTAGCCCAAGCCCCGCAACGGTCCGAGGGTTTCGCGCCAGCACCAGCCGCCGTGTTGCGCGCCGTGGATGAGGACCAGGGGGTCGCCGGTCATGGGTTTTCCTCCACTGTCGAGGTGACTGTCAGTCGTTCTGCTGGGCGCCGGCGAACAGCTCGATCAGGTTCTGAGCGGGGTTGCCGTCCGAGAGGGCCGCGGTGCGCTCGGCACTCTCGGTGGCGGCCTTGGCACTGCGGGGGAACATGGCCTGCTCGTATTCGGTGAGCGCGGTCTCGACGTCGCCGGGGTGCGCGGCGAGCGCTTGGCCGAGTTCGGCGCCGTCGTAGATGGCCCAGTTGGCGCCTTCGCCGTCCGGGGCCGCGAGATGCGCGGCGTCGCCGAGCAGGGTCACGCCCGGCACCCGGTCCCACTGGTGCCCGGTCGGCAGCGCGTAATGCGGGCGCAGGACCAGCGGGGTGTCGCTTTCGGTGATCAGCGTGGTGAGTTCCGGGGCCCAGCCATCGAATTCCCGTGCGATCAGCGCGGCGGGATCGGCGAGATCGATGTCCGCGAACCAGTCCAGCGGTTCGGCGAAAGTCACGTAGGTGTGCAGGGTGCCGCCGCTCTCCCGGTGCGCCTGGATCCCCCTTCCCCCCGTGTTCGCGGGCGCGACCATCGACCCGGCGCCGACCGCTTTCGCGGCGACCGGGTGCCGGGTGTCCGCCTCGAACAGGTAGGTCTCGACGAACGACGTGCCGACGTACTCCGGCGTGGCGGTGGAGAGCCGCGACCGGACCCGTGACCACGCGCCGTCCGCGCCGACCAGCAAGCTCGTGCCGACGGTGCTGCCGTCGGCGAAGGTGACCTCGTGCCGACCCTCGCCGAGGGCGTGGACGCTGCTGACTTTGTGTCCCCAGTGGACTGTGCCGGCCGGGAGCGAGTCGAGCAGGAGCTGCCGCAGATCGGCACGTTGCACCTCGGGGCGCCCGCCCGTGCCGTCGTCGGCTTTGTCGAGCAGGACGGCCCCGTCCGGCGCGAGAACCCGTATTGCTTGACGGCCCGCCAGGATGAGGCCGCGGAATTCGGCGGTCAGGCCCGCCGCCTCGATGGCGAGCTGTCCGTTGTAGTCGTGGATGTCGAGCATCCCGCCCTGCGAACGTGCCGACGGGGAGGCTTCGGCCTCGTAGACCGTGACCGGGATGTCGTGGACGTGCAGGACACGGGCCAGGACGAGGCCGCCGAGTCCGGCACCGATGATCGTGACGGGGGTGTTCATGGTGGCTCCTTTTTCAGGCAGGTTCGAGCGCGCGCCGGCGGACGCCGGCACGGCGAGGGGGTGTTCTGAAAGCGTGGCCCAGCCGCGGTTTACGACAGGGTCGGTTGCGGAAGCTCCGCGGTGATCTTCTTGAGCAGGGCGTGCAGGGTGTCCCGCTCAGCCCGGTTCAACGGGGCCAGGGTTGTCTTCTCGACGGCGGCCATTTCGGTGTCGATCCCGGCGATCAGCTCGACGGCGGCCGGTGTCGCGTAGACGCGTTTGCTGCGCACGTCGCCGCCCTCCGAGCGGCGCTCGACCAGGCCGCGGCGCTCGAGCCCCTGCAGCAGACTCGAGACGCTCGCCGCGCTCGTGCGGGTCGTCTGCGCGAGGTCGCGCTGGATCGCACCGGGGTTTTCGACCAGGTAACCGAGCGCGAAGGCCTGCTCGAAGCTCAGCTCGCGGGCCCGGAACAGGTCCTCGCCGGCTTTCCGCTGAGCCCATACGGCCCAGCGCATCAGCTCCAGGGTGCTGGTGGGTTTCGGTCCGGTCATAGTTAGAACACTAACTGTTTGAATTCTAACTGTCAAGGGTCGCCCGCCGCCGTGAGCAGGGTGAGCCGACCGTTAAAAGACTGCCGGTCTGCTATTCTCGGCCTGGTGAGCACCGGTTTCCAGCGCGCCCGGCGGCCCGAGCAGATCGAGGCCCGGCGCGCCACGATCCTCGAGACGGCGACCGCGATGCTGCGCGAGCGGCCGGTCGCCGAGATCAGCCTGCGCGAGCTGAGCGACCGCGTGGGGCTCGCGAAGTCCAACGTGCTGCGCTACTTCGACAGCCGCGAGGCGATTTTCCTCGAGGTGCTGGACCAGGTGTGGCGGGCGTGGCTCGACCGTGTCGAGCAGGAGGTCGAGCGGGAGCTGGCCGAGCCGGTCGAGGACGGGCCGGGTTACGCGCGCGAAGAACGCGTTGCCACGACGATCGCGCGTTCGCTGCAGGGGGACCGGCTGCTGTGCGAACTCATCAGCGCCATGGCTTCCGTGTTGGAGCGCAACATCTCCGTGCAGTCCGCGCGGGGCTTCAAGGCTCGCGCGGTCGCCAGCACCCACCGGCTCGCCGGGCTGGTCCGGGCCCGCGTGCCGGAGCTGTCGCCCGAGGGCGCGAACCACTTCGCGAGCGCCGCGCTCGTGGTCGTCGCCGGGTTGTGGCCGTTCGCCAACCCGACCGAGGCCGTCGCGACGGCGGCGGCCGAACTCGGCGCGCCGCCCGCGTCGCAGATGTTCGCGGACGGCCTCACCGAGGGCCTGGTCAACCTGCTGGTCGGTCTCGTCGCCCGGCAGCGGTGATGTCGCGCGGCTCCAGGATCTGGCGCGGGTACCCGTCGGCGGCGACGGACACCATCGCGAGGCCCAGCTCCTCCGTGGTGGTGACCGTCGCGGGCAGCAGCCGCCGCAGCAGCGAAAGCAGCGGCCCGGTGTACCGGTAGATCGCCCGGTACAGCGGGGTTTTCGAGGTGATCCCGTGCAACGGCTGGACCACGCCGGGCCGGAAGAAGAACGTGGTGAGCGGCAGCCGCTTCAGCGCGTTCTCCGTGGCGCCCTTCACCCGCGCCCAGCGGACGCGCCCCCGCTCGCTGCTGTCCGTGCCGGCGCCCGAGACGTAGACGAACGTGGCGTGCGGCCGCGCGGCCGCCAGCGTCCGGGCGATGGAAAGCGTGAGCTGGTAAGTGATCCGCTCGTAGTCCTCGGCCGGCAGGCCCGCGGAGGAGACGCCGAGGCAGAAGAAGCACGTGTCGTGGCGGGCGAGTTCGGCGGCGTGCCCGCTGAGGTCCGCGAGGTCGTCGGGGACCAGCTCGGCCAGCTTCGGGTGCACGGCGCCGGTGGCCGTCCGCCCGATCGCCAGCACCTGCTCGACGCGGTCGTCGAGCAGGCACTCCCGCAGCACGCCCTGCCCGACCATGCCGGTCGCGCCGAACAGGATCACCTTCATGCGCCGGCCACCGGCAGCAATCCGCGCTCGCCGAAGACCTTCTTGGCGACGAACGTGGCGTTCAGCGCCTTCGGGAACCCGCAGTAGCCCGCCGCCTGCAGCAGCGCTTCGATGATCTCCGCCGGCGTCAGCCCGACGTTCAGCGCGTTGCCGATGTGCACCTCCAGCTGCGGCTCGCACCCGCCGAGCGCGGTCAGCATGCCGATCGTCAGCAGCTGCCGGTCCCGCGGCACGAGCGCGGGCCGCGAGTAGACCTCGCCGAACCCCCAGGAGACGATCTGCCGGGCCAGCTCCGGCGCGACGTCCCCGAGGCTTTCGATCACCTTCTGGGCACTGCCGTCGCTCAGGGCGTTCAAGGTCTTGAACCCGAGTTCGTACCGCTCTTCTTCGGTCATGCCCTGTTCCTACCAGGAGAAGACGAAGAAGGCCGCCACGAGAGATCCCGTGGCGGCCTTCTTCAGCGTTGATCACGCACCGGAGCTGTAGAGCGTCGCCACCTCCTGCTCGGTCAGCGCGCGGTCGTAGACGTGGACCTGGTCGACGGCGCCGTTGAGGTAGTCGACCGGGTTGCCGCCGTACTGGCCGCGGCCGATGACGGTGTGGCCGGTCGACGCCTCGCCGAGGCAGACGTTGCGGCTGACGGCCTGCTTGCCGTCCACATACAGCGCGAGCTGGCCCGTGGCGGCGTCACGGACGCCGACCAGGTGGTACCAGCGCCCGGCTTCCGGCGCGACCGGGGCGAGGGCCCGCACCCCGACGAAGCTGAACGCCAGTTTGTGGTCCGCGCCGGAGTACTGCAGGAAGAACGCGCTGTGGTCACTGCCGTCCTGGCTCACCACGGTCTGGAAGCCGTCGCCCAGCGCGGTGAACTTCACCCACGCCGCGACGCTGTAGCTGCCGTCCGTCTTGACCAGCGGCGCACCGGTGTCGGCGTACTGGCCGGAGCCGTTCACCGCCAGCGCCGAACCGCTGTGGCCCGCCGTCCAGGAAGCTCCGCCGATGAGGGTGGCGTTGTGGTCGCCGACCGCGTCGGCCGCCGTGACGCCGGTGTTCTCGTCGAACGGGTAGGCGGCGATGCCGTCGATGCCCGGAGTGCCCTGTGCGGTCTGGGGGCCCTTGACCGGTGCCCCGGTCGCGCCCTTGATCACCGCCTGGTTCGCCGCGCGCACCGCCGCGAAGTCCATCTTCTTCACCTGACGGTCGTAGGTGAAGAAGCCGTTGACCTCCTTCTCGACGTCCGTGGTCTGCGTGTACACGCCGGCCGAGACGCCGCATTGCTGTGCCGCGAGCAGAAGTCGTTGCTGGAGCTCGCCGTAACGCCTCGTGAGCGTCGCGCTGTCCGGCTCCATTTCGTACGCGAAGCTGCCGGCGGGGTCGAACTGGTGGCCGTCGACCTTGAGCCCCAGCCCGCCGTACTCACCGTCGACGGCGGCGCGCGTGGCGTCCGGTGCCGGGGTGCCCGGTCCGGTGTAGGTGTGGTCGTCGTAGAGGTTGCCGCGGCCACTGTCCGGTTCGGACCGGCAGCAGTTCACCCCGGACTCCGCGTCCACCAGCCGGGTCGGGTCCCAGGACTTGACCTCGTCGGCGATCCGGCCGACCTCGTAGTCGCCCCAGCCCTCGTTGAACGGCACCCAGGTGACGATCGACGGGAAGCTGCGGTGCTGGTCGATCATCCGGTGCAGTTCCGACTCGAAGTTCACCTGCGCGGCCGGGGTCGCGTCCACGTCGTCCTTCATCGCCGGCATGTCCTGCCACACCATCAGCCCGAGCTTGTCGGCGTAGTAGTACCAGCGGTCCGGCTCGACCTTGATGTGCTTGCGCACCATGTTGAAGCCGAGCGCCTTCTCCTGCTGCAGGTCGAACTTCAGCGCGGCGTCGGTCGGCGCGGTGTAGATGCCGTCCGGCCAGAAGCCCTGGTCGAGCGGGCCCAGCTGCATGACGAACTTGCCGTTGAGCAGCATGCGCTGCTTGCCGTCCGCGGTCTTGCCGACCGAGATCGAGCGCAGCCCGAAGTACGAGCCGACACTGTCCCCTGAGGACAGTGACACGCGCAGGTCGTACAGGAACGGGTCGTCCGGCGTCCACAGGTGGGGCTTGTCCACCTTGAGCTTCAACGGTTTGCCGGCCTCACCGGTGGCCCAGCCCACCACGCGCCCGTGGTCGTAGGCGATGGCTTCGACGCGTTGCCGCACTGGGCCGCCGACCACGGCGTTCACCGTCACCGAGCCGCTCGCGACGTCCGGCGTGGTGTCGACGCGGTCGATGTGCGCCGGCGTGACCGGCTCCAGCCACACGGTCTGCCAGATACCGGACGACGGCGTGTAGAAGATCCCGTCGCCGGGCTTGCGCTGCTTGCCGAGCGGCTGGCCGCCGGCGTCGTTCGGGTCGGCGACCCCGACCACGATCTCCTGGTTCTTGGCCGTGGTCAGCGCGTCGGTGACGTCCACGGAGAACGCGTCGTACCCGCCGGTGTGGTGGGTGACCTGCTTGCCGTTGACGTACACCGTGGCGTCCCAGTCGACGGCCTGGAAGTGCAGCAGCAGCCGCTGGCCCCGGCCGCCGACCTGCCAGTTGTTCGGCACCTGGAACGTGCGCCGGTACCACATCTGCGTTTCGTGCCGCATGATCCCGGACAGCGCCGACTCCACCGGGTAGGGCACGAGGATCCGCTCGCCGAGGGAGCGGCCGATCGGCGGCGCCTCACCGGGCTGGGCCTTCGCGAACTCCCAGACGCCGTTGAGGTTCTGCCACTTGTCGCGGGTCTGCTGCGGGCGCGGGTAGTCCGGCAGCGCGTTCGTGGGCGAAACCTGGTTCGTCCACGGGGTGGTCAACGGCGGCGTCAGCCGTTGCCACTGCGGGGGATCGGCCGCGGCCGTGGCCGGGGCACTGGAAAGACCGGACAGCACCACGGCGAGCGCGGCCGCCGCCGTGGCCCATCGGCCGGGTCTGCGGGCAGGACGGAACATCGTCGAACCTCCTGGTGAGACGGGTCAGGACCGGCGAGAACGAGCCAATAGCCGCTGGATCACGACGACGATCAGCAGGAACGCGCCGCTGACCACCGTCTGGTAGTTGGAGTCGAGGGTGCCGACCTGGTTGATCACGTTCTGGATCAGGATGCGCAGCAGCACGCCGACGAGCGTGCCGATGATCGTCCCGGCGCCGCCGGTCAGCAGCGTGCCGCCGATGACGACGACCGAGATCGCGTCCAGCTCCGTGCCGACGCCGAGCACCGTCACGCCGGACTGCAGGTACGCCGCGGTGAGCACGCCGGCCAGCCCGGCGAGGGTGCCGCTGAGCGTGTAGAGCGTGATTTTGGTGCGCACCACGGGAAGCCCCATCAGCAGCGCGGACTGCTCGGCGCCGCCGAGGGCGAACACCGACTGCCCGAACCGCGTCCGCCGCAGCACCACCCCGCCGATCGCGAAGAAGATCAGCGCGAGGTACACGGGCACGCCGACGCCGAAGATCGTGCCCTGGCCCAGCCACAGGAACGCCGAGCCGTCCGGCACCTTGTACGTGGTGGCGCCTTCGTTCGTCAGCGCGAGGAGCAGGCCGCGCGCGAACAGCAGCGAAGCCAGCGTGACGATGAACGGCGCCATTTTCGTCCGGGCGATCAGCAGCCCGTTCACCAGCCCGATCAGCGCGCAGACCGCCACCGGCAGCACGATCGCGACGACCAGGCCGTACTGCGAGCCGTACGCGGCCAGCACGCCGCCGAGCGCGTACACCGAGCCGACGGAAAGGTCGATGCCGCCGGAGATGATCACGAACGTCATGCCCAGCGCGATCACGGCCAGGAACGAGCCCTGCAGCGCCAGGTCGCGCAGGTTGTCGGGGGAGCCGAAGCGCGGGAACGCGAACCAGGCGGCCACGATCCCGAGCACGAGCACCACGGCGGCGCCCTGGCGCTGGACCACCGCGGCGAGCGAGGCACCGCGTTCGGAGCCCGCGGTGTCGGTTTCGGTCACGGCGGTCATCGGCTGCTCCGCTCACGGGCGACGTAGACGGCCGCGACGATGATGGCCGCCTGGACCATCTGCGCGGCCGAGTCCGGCAGGTCGTGCTTGATCAGGGTCGCGTGCACCAGCTGCATCAGCAGCGCGCCGAACACTGTGCCGAGCACGCGCACCCGGCCGCCGGTCAGCGGCGTGCCGCCGACCACCACGGCGGTGATCGCGGACAGCTCCATCAGCAGGCCGAGGTCGTTGGGGTCACTCGCGCCGAGCCGCGCCGTGGACAGCACCCCGGCGATGGCCGCGAGCGCGCCGGAGATCACGTAGACGCCCATGAGCACCCGCTTCACCGGCAGCCCGGCCAGCGTCGCGGCCGGGCGGTTGCCGCCGACCGCCACCAGGTGACGGCCGAACGTGGTGCGCCGCACCAGCAGTCCCGCCAGCGCGGCGAGCACCGCGGCGACGAGCACCATGACCGGGATCCCCAGCAGGTCGCCGGTGCCGAGCGCGAGGAAGTCCTGGTTGTGCAGCTGGACGAGCTGGCCGTGCGCGATCACCAGCGCCAGCCCGCGTCCGCCGACGAGTAACGCCAGTGTCGCGATGATCGGCTGGATGCCCAGGTGCGCCACCAGGAAACCGCTGAAGAGGCCGGAAACCACGCCCGCGATCACGGCGACGATGACCGCGGTGACCGGCCCGGCGCCGAGGTACAGCGGCACGAGCGCGGCGGCCACCGACATCACCGAGCCCACCGACAGGTCGATGCCCTCGGTGCCGATCACCAGCGCCATGCCGAGCGCGACGATGCACACCGGCGCGGCCTGCACCAGCTGCGTGCGGAAGTTGCCCGCGGTCAGGAAGTTCTCCGTGAAGAACACGTTGAACAGCAGCAGCACCACCACGGCCAGGTACACGCCGTAGTTCTGCAGCCAGCTCGTCACGGCTTGTGAGTGGCGATGACGGTTAGAACCGTCATGAACACTCACGAGTTGTTCAGTCGACATCGTCGCCCCCCGCCGCGATCGCGGCCAGCACGTTGTCCTCGGTGATGGCCTCGCCGGTCAGCTCGCCGGCGACGGAACCGTCGCGCAGCACCACCACCCGGTCGGCGCCGTCGAGCAGCTCTTCCAGCTCCGAGGAGATCAGCAGCACGGCGAGGCCCTCCCGGGCCAGCTCGTCGATCAGGGCCTGTACCTCGGCCTTGGCCCCGACATCGATGCCGCGCGTCGGCTCGTCGAGCAGCAGGATCTTCGGCCCGGTGGCGAGCCAGCGGGCCAGCAGCACCTTCTGCTGGTTGCCGCCGGACAGCTCGGACACCTTCTGCTCCGGGCTCGCCGCCTTGATCCGCAGCCGGTCCATGAACGTCCGCACCACCCGGTCCTGCTTGGCCCGGTTGACGAAACCCCAGGTGGACAACGACGGCAGCGCGGCCAGCACGATGTTCTCGCGCACGGACAGGTTCGGGATGATCCCGTCGGACTTGCGGTCCTCGGCGAGCAGGGCGATCCCGGCGCGCATGGCGGCCGCGATCCGGCCGCGCTTCAGCGGCTTCCCGGCGACCAGCACGGTGCCGCCGTCGAGCGGGAACGCGCCGACCAGCGCCCGCGCCGTCTCACTGCGGCCGGACCCGAGCAGCCCGGCCAGCCCGACGACCTCGCCGGGCCGCACGCTGACCGAGACGTCGCGGAGCTTGTGGCCGCCGGAGAGGTTTTCCGCGCGCAGCAACGGTTCCCGCTCGGCATGGTGCTCCTCGCCGAACGCGGTGACCCCCTCGGCCCGGATCTGCCGGATCTCCCGGCCCAGCATCATGGACACCAGCTCGATCCGCGGCAGCGGCTTCAACGGTCCACTGTGGACGACCTTGCCGTCGCGCAGCACCGTGACGCTGTCGCAGACCCGGTACAGCTCGTCGAGCCGGTGGCTCACGTAGATCACCGCGATGCCCTCGGCGTGCAGCCGGGCCAGCACCTCGAACAGCGTGTCCACCTCACGCGGTTCGAGCGACGACGTCGGCTCGTCCATCACCACCACGCCGGCGTCCGTGGACACCGCCCGCGCCAGCGCGACCATCTGCTGCGCGCCGACGCCGAGCGTGTGCAGCGGGCGCCGCACGTCGGTCTCGATCCCGTACCCCTTGAGCAGTTCGCGCGCGTCCGCGTTCATCTTCGCCCAGTCCACCAGGCCCGCGCGGGTGCGCGGCTCGCGGCCGAGGAAGACGTTGCTCGCGATGCTCATCAGGGGGACGAGGTTGACCTCCTGGTAGATCGTGGAGATGCCGGCGCGCTGCGCGTCGATCGGCCGGCGGAACCCGACCGGCTCACCGAGGTGGCGGACCTCGCCCTCGTCCGGCCGGTACACGCCGGTGAGGACCTTGATCAAAGTGGACTTGCCGGCGCCGTTCTCCCCGACCAGGGCGTGGACCTCGCCGCGGCGCAGGGAGAACGAGACGTCGTCGAGGGCCACCGTGCCGGGGAACCGCTTGGTCACCCCGGCCACCTCGAGCACCGGTGCGGACGTGGTCACCACGTCCTCGTCGGCCGTGCTCGTCATCAGAACGCGTTCCCGACCTTCTGGGCCGCGTTCGACTCGTCGTAGGAGTCATCGGAGATCACGATGCTCGGCGCGATCGGCTGCCCGTCCTCGAACTGCTGCAGCGTCTGGAAGGCGAGCTGGCCGAAGCGCGGGTTCGACTCGATCACGGCGTTGTAGCTGCCGTCGGCGATCAGCTGCACGGCGTTGCGCGTGCCGTCGACCGACACGATCTTGACGTCCTTGCCCGGTGCCTTGCCCGCGGTCTTCAGCGCGTTGACGGCGCCGATGCCCATCTCGTCGTTCTCCGCGTACACGGCGGTGAGGTCGGGGTGGGTCTGGATCAGCTGCTCCATCACGTTCTGGCCCTTGGACCGGTCGAAGTCGCCGGTCTGCTCGGCCACCACGGACAGGCCGGGGGTCTTGGCCAGCTCGTCCTTGAAGCCCTTGGTGCGGTCGGTCGTCACGTTGTTGCCCGAGGAGCCGAGCAGGATCGCGACCTTGCCGTTGCCGCCGGTCGACTTCACCAGCGCGGCGGCGGCCCGGTGGCCCTGCTTCACGAAGTCGGAGCCGATGAACGTCAGGTAGTCGGTGCACGGCTTCGAGGTCACCTGGCGGTCGACGGTGACCACGGGGACCTTCTTGGCCTTCGCCGCGTCGAGCGCGGGCGCCAGGCCGTCGGAGTTCAGCGGGGCCACGATGAGCAGCTGCGCGCCCCGGTCGAGCAGTGACTTGATGTCACTGATCTGCTTGTTGAGGTCGCTCTGCGCGTTGGTGGTGAGCAGGTGGTCGGCCGGGATGCCGAGCTTGGCCGCCTCGTCGCGGATGGACTGCGTCTCCGCGATCCGGAACGGGTTGGCCTCCTTCTCCGACTGGGAGAAGCCGACGATCGCGGTCTTCAGGTCGACCTTGGGATACCCGGTCTTGGCCAGCGTGCAGCCGTCCGCGGACGGGGCCGCGGAGGCGGCCGAGGCAGCCGGGCCGGCGCCGCTGGAAGGCGCGGACGAGGTCTCCTCTCGGCTGGTGCAGCCGGTGAGGACGAGGGCCGCGGCGGCACCGGTCACGAGGACCAGCCGGGTGCGGCGGGCAGGGGCGGACAGGGCTGAGACAAGCAGGGGCGCGGCGGACACGGTGGACTCCTCGGGACAGCTACGACGATGACCCGCTCACCGGGTGATCGCTGTCACCACGGGAGCCTGGTACCTTTTTTACATCGTTGGAACAACGTTGTAAACAGGCAAATAGTCGTTATGCTTCGTGGTCGCCGGGGTCATGGTCCCCGGCTCCCGAGCAGAGGGGAGTCGGCGTTGGCCGTGACGCTCAAGGACGTCGCCACACTCGCGGGAGTGTCGGTGAAGACCGTGTCCAACGTAGTGAACGGGTACGCGTTCGTGAAGCCCGACAATCGGCGCCGCGTCGAGGAGGCGCTGGCGGTCACGGGCTACCGGCCCAACGTCGGCGCCCGCAACCTGCGGCGCGGCCGCACCGGCTTCCTCGCGCTGATGGTGCCGGAGCTGAGCATCCCGTACTTCGGCGAGCTGGCCGGGCTGGTGATCACGGCGGCGCAGCGGCGTGGCTGGAGCGTGCTGATCGAGCAGACGCAGGGCACGCGCGCGCGGGAACGGGCCACTTTGGACTCACTGGGCCCGCACCTGGTCGACGGCGCGCTGGTGCACCCGGAGGCGCTGGAGGCCGGTGACTTCCCGGACCTGGACAACGGAATCCCGATGGTGATGCTGGGCGAGCACGCCGTGGACGTGCCGATCGACCGGGTGGCGATCGACAACGTGGTGGCCGCGCACACCGCCGTCTCGCACCTGCTCTCACTGGGCCGGCGCCGGATCGCCGCGATCGGCGTCAACCCGGCGAGAGGCACCGCGTCGCTGCGGCTCGAGGGCTACCAGGCGGCGCTGGCGGACGCCGGACTGTCCGTTGTGGACTCCCTGCTCGCCCCGGCGGCGAAGTACCACCGCGCGGTCGGCGCCGCGGCGATGAAGAACCTGCTGGCGCTGAAGGAGCCGCCGGACGCGGTGTTCTGCTTCAACGACCTGCTGGCCGTCGGCGCGTTGCGCGCGGCCGCCGAGCGCGGGCTGAACGTGCCGGGCGACATCGCCATCGTCGGGTTCGACAACACCGAGGAGAGCGCGTTCAGCCTGCCCTCGCTGACCACGATCGCGCCGGACAAGGCGGCCATCGCGGAGGCCGCCATCGAGCTGATCCACGGCAGGCTGACCATCGGCACGGACGGGGCGCCGCGGGAGATCCAGCCGCCGTTTTCCTTGGAGATAAGGGAAAGCACGGTGGGGGTCGAGGCCGGGGCCGGCTAGGGCGCCGAGCTCAGGACCGGTAGCGGCGCACGGCCTCCGCACGGATGACGAGGCGAACCTGCTCGGTCGCCAGGATCTCGGCGAGGGCGCCGGCGCGGGCCGGGTCGTCGAGGTCCCAGTAGCGGGCGGCGAGACGGGCGGCCAGGTCGTGGCCCCCGTCGGGTTCGACCGTGGCGTGGCCGGCGATGGACAGCCAGTGCTCGCGTTCGCCCACCGGGGCGGCGACGACGATCGAGGCGCGCGGGTCGCGGGCCACGCGCCGCACCTTGAGCGCGTCGGGTTCGGTGAAGAGCTGGATCGTGCCTTCGTCGGTGGCCTCGAACCAGACCGGACGGGGCTGGGGCGGGAGCGGGCCGGCGGCCACGGTCAGGAAGCCGTGCAGGGGGCGGCGGAGGAACTCGAGGTCTTCGGTGGTCAGCGAATCGGTGGTCATCACAGCTCTATTCTTCAGGAGAAAGGAATTCTTGGCCAAGCCCGGTGATCAGCGCGGCCAGGCGCCCGCCGCCGCGGCCCGCACGACGTAGTCCTCGAAGGTCCGGGGCGCCCGTCCCAGCAGGGTGGCGAGGTCATCGGTGGTCACGGCGAGCAGCCAGCGTTCCATCAGCACGAACATCTCGGCGACGTGGTGGGCGTCTTCCTCGCTCAGGCCTGCTTCGACCAGTGTCGCGGTGTACTCGGCGGGGGAGATCTGCTTGTAGGTCATGGGTTTCCCGGACGCCCGGGAGATCAGCTCGACGGCCTCGCCGAAGGTGATCGCCCGCGGCCCGGTCAGCTCGTAGACGCGTCCGGCGTGCTTGCCGGGCTCGGCCAGCACCTTGGCCGCGGCGTCGGCGACGTCGTCGATGTCGATGAACGGCTCGGGGACCGGGCCGGCCGGGAGCGCCAGTTCCCCGGCGACCAGCGGGGCGTGGAAGACGTCCTCGTCGAAGTTCTGCGCGAAGTTCGACGGCCGCAGGACGGTCCACTCCAGCGACGAGCCGCGCACGGCTTCCTCGGCCGAACGCATGTCCAGCCCGAACGCGGAGTCGCCCCAGGTGTCGGCGCCGCGCCCGGACAGCAGGACCAGCCGCCGCACGCCGGCGGCCTCGGCCCTGGCCACGAACTCGTGCGCCGGGCCCGGCACGAACGGGGCCACCACGTACGCGGCGGCGATATCCCGCAGAGCCGCGTCCCAGCTGCCGGGGTCGGACCAGTCGAACCGGGTCTCGCTCGAACGGGAGGCCGCGCGCACCGGCGTGCCGCGCAGCCGCAAGCGGGCGGCGACCCGTCGGCCGGTCTTGCCGGTCGCGCCGAGGACGAGAGTGTTGCTGTTGCTCATGGCGTTGATTCAACCCGGCGAGCTCGGACAATCCCATAGGTCAAAAGCCGGATCGCCTGTCTGTTCGTCTAACCTTGCGGGGGTGGACGTGTTCAGTGACTTGATCCGCGGGGTGCGGGCCCACGGCTCGTTGTTCGGCAGCTCGACCCTGTCCACGCCGTGGGCGCTGCACTTCGTGGACGGCGCGCCGCTGACGCTGTGCACCGTGGTGACCGGGGCGGGCTGGATCGTGCCGGAGCACGGCCGGCCCGAGCCGCTTCGCGCCCGCGAGACGATCATCGTGCGCGGCCCCGCGACGTTCAGCTTCGTCGACGAGGTCGGCACCCAGGCCGAACTGGTGGCGTGCGGCGAATTCTGCGCGACGCCCGACCAAGGCGGCACCCGGCACCGGCTCGGCTGGAACGATCCCGGCTACGACTGCGGTGGTGTGCCCGACGCCAACGGTGGCGGCGCGACAACCCTGATCGTCGGCGCGTACCCGGTGCGCGGCGAGATCAGCCGCCGTCTGCTGGACGCGCTGCCCGTCGTGCTGCGCGCGGACGAATGCGACACGACCGATGCCGTGCTGGACAACCTCGCCGCCGAGGTCGCGGTCGACGCACCCGGCCAGCAGGTGGTCCTCGACCGGCTGCTGGACTGGATGCTGGTCTGCACGCTGCGCGAATGGTTCGACCGCCCCGGCGGCGAGCCCCCGGCCTGGTGGGCCGCCCAGCGCGACCCGGTGGTCGGCGACGCGCTGAGCCTGCTGCACGCCGAACCGGCGGCCCCGTGGACCGTCGCCGCGCTGGCCGATCGCACCGGGGTGTCGCGTTCGACGCTGGCCAAGCGCTTCGCCGACCTGGTGGGCGAACCGCCGCTGACCTACCTCACCCGCTGGCGCATGACCCTCGCGGCGGACCTGCTGGTCGAGCAGTCGGGGACCGTGGCGGACATCGCCCGCACCGTGGGCTACGCCGATCCGTTCGGTTTCAGCGCGGCGTTCAAACGGGTCCGGGGCGTCAATCCGAGCGAGTTCCGGCGCACTGTCAGCTCGCAGTGACGGCGCCGGCCGGTCACCGTTGCATCCTCGGGTCCTCGGTCGGATCCGCGTACATCGGCGGACAGCCCGCCTCGACTGCTTCCGGCCGCAGCTCGTAGTGCCACGGTTCGTTCCGATAGATCTGGCACAGCCCGTACGCCGTGCCGTGCTCGGACAGCCACGCCCTGGCGGCGGAGGGGCCGACGTCGACGGCGTGGCCGGACACGTGGGCGGACGTGTCCGGGGTGGCCACCCACCGGATGGCTTCGGCCGCGGAGCCGTACCTCGAGACCGCCTCGGCGAACAGCCATTCCTGGTATTCCGGGGAACGCCAGCCGCCGTTGACGCGGAACTCGACGCCGTCGGCCGCGGCGGCGGTGGCGGCCCGGCGCAAAGCACTCAGCAGCGCGGGGTCGAGGTTGGCCACGGCCGCCGCCCCGTCGTCGAAGGGCGTCACGGGGTCGGGGACGGCGCCGTGGGACTGCGGCGGGCGGGTTCGTGCTGATTCGAGGGAGGGCATGCCGTCAGTGAAGGCGGCGTGGTGTTGCCGGCGCGTTGGCGGTTTTGGATATGCCCGCGATATGGGCCGGCTCGTACTATCGGAGCATGCGTGTGCTGGTGGTCGAGGATGAGCCCTACCTGGCAGACGCCATCCGCGACGGGTTGCGCCTGGAGGCGATCGCCGCCGACGTCGCCGGTGACGGGGACACCGCGCAGGAACTGTTGAGCATCAACGCCTACGACATCGCCGTCCTCGACCGCGACATCCCCGGCCCGTCCGGTGACGAGATCGCCCGGGGCATCGTCGCCTCCGGCAGCGGCCTGCCGATCATCATGCTCACCGCCGCCGACCGGCTCGACGACAAGGCCTCCGGCTTCGAGCTGGGCGCCGACGACTACCTCACGAAGCCGTTCGAACTCCGGGAGCTCGTGCTGCGGCTCAGAGCACTCGACCGCCGGCGCGGCCACAGCCGGCCACCCGTACGGGAGATCGCCGGACTGCGGCTGGACCCGTTCCGCCGCGAGGTCTACCGCGACGGCCGTTATGTCGCGCTCACCCGCAAACAGTTCGCGGTGCTCGAAGTCCTCGTCGCGGACGAAGGCGGTGTCGTCAGCGCCGAAGAGCTGCTGGAACGCGCGTGGGACGGGAACGCGGACCCGTTCACCAACGCCGTGCGCATCACGGTCTCGGCGCTGCGCAAACGGCTCGGCGAACCCTGGCTCATCGCGACGGTGCCCGGCGTCGGCTACCGCATCGACGCCGGAGGCGGAGACCGTGACTAGGCGTTCCGGGCTGAGCGTGCGCCTCAAACTCACCCTCAGCTACGCCGGATTCCTGATGATCGCCGGTGTTGTGCTGCTCGCCGCCGTGTGGGTGTTCCTGCTGAGAGGCTTTCCCGCCAGTGCGTTCGCGCCCAACTTCGGCAACTTCCTGCGTGCTTTCGACCCCCGCAACTTCGGCCCGGCCGTCTTCGTGCAGGCGGTCGGCGTCGTCATGCTGTTCCTGCTGGTCTTCGGCCTGGTCGGCGGATGGATCCTCGCCGGCCGCATGCTCACCCCGCTGACCCGCATCGCCGACGCCGCCCGCGAGGCCGCGAACGGATCGCTGTCCCACCGGATCCGGCTGCCGGGCCGCCAGGACGAGTTCCGCGAGCTCGCCGACGCCTTCGACGCCATGCTCGAACGCCTCGAAGCACACGTCGTCGAGCAGCGGAGGTTCGCGGCCAACGCCTCGCACGAGCTGCGTACCCCGCTGGCGATCTCGCAGGCCATGCTCGAAGTCGCCCGCAACGATCCCGGCCACGACTCCGGTGAACTGGTCGAACGCCTGCACACCGTCAACGCCCGGGCGATCGAGCTCACCGAAGCGCTGCTCCTGCTCAGCCGCACCGCAGCGATCCTTCACGCGGGAGCCCGTCGACCTGTCGCTCATCGCGGAAGAAGCCACCGAAACGCTTCTTCCTTTCGCGGAGAAGCACGGCGTCACCGTCGAGACCTCCGGTGACCTCGCCCTGACCGAGGGCTCACCCGCCCTGCTGCTGCAGCTGACGACGAACCTCCTGCACAACGCCATCGTCCACAATCTCCCCGAGCACGGCAGCGTGCGGATCGAAACCGCCGCGCGCTCCGGGTTCGTCATGCTGACCGTCGAGAACACCGGCGACAAGCTCAGCCCCCAGCGGGTCTGGACCCTCACCGAACCCTTCCAGCGCGGTACCGGCCGCGCCCGCGGTGATCATGCCGGGGTCGGCCTCGGCCTGGCCATCGTCCGAAGCATCACCCGCGCCCACGACGGGATCTTCGACCTCACCCCGCTGGCCGCCGGCGGGCTTCGCGTCGCGGTGCAGCTACCCGCGCCGGCCCGGCCACCGGTGAGCACGCCGAACCTGGGCGGTCATGCCGCCCGGCTCGACCAGGTGATGGGGAAATCGAAGTAGGTGTCCGGGTAAGGCTCGTCCTCGAGCGTGTAATGCCACCACTCGTATTCGTAGGCGGCGAAGCCGCAGGACTCCATGATGGAGCGGAGATGGTGCCGGTTCCCGGCTTCGGCCTCCGCGATTCCCGGTGCGCCGTGGTGGGAGACCGAATCCATCAGGTCGTGGTCGCCGCCCATGGCCACGAGCTCGCCGGAGGCCAGGTGATAAAGCGTCAGGTCGACCGTGCTGCCCCGGCTGTGACCCGACTTGACCGCTACGTAGCCCTGCTCGAACATGTCGGCCCGATCGATGTTCGGATAGTGCCGCGGCTTCGTCCGGCCGTCGTCGGGCTCCTTCGACCAGCGCACGAACCGGTCCACGGCGCGTTGCGGCCGGTAGCCGTCCCACAGGACCAAACCGAAGCCGAGCGAGGCGGCCTTCTCGTGCGCGCTCTCCAGGGCCGCGCACAAAGCCGTCGTGCCGATGATGCGATTGAGCAGGTATCCGTCCACGGGCTTGCCGGTGAAGTTGTCCCAGGTGGCGTACTTGGCGTCCCAGCGAATTCCGGGCACCACCTCGTCGACGAAGCTGAAGCCGTCTTTCACCGGACCCTCCCCGCCAACGCCAGTGACACGGCCCGGTCGAGCACGTCGGCGAACGACAGCCCCGCGGCCGCCATCATCCTCGGGTAACGGCTGTAGCGGGTCAGGCCGGGAAAGGTGTTGACCTCGTTGAGGACTACCGTGCCGTCCTCCTTGAGGAACATGTCCACTCGTGCCAGCCCCCGGCAGCCGAGTGCGCGGTAAATCGCCTTCGCCGTCTCCTGCACCAGCACGCGCGTCTCGGCCGGAATATCGGCGGGCACGGTCACCGTCGAGTTCTCGGAACCACTTTCCGGATCGATTTCCTGGTGGATCCGGAAAAACCCGTGCGACAGCGTGATCTGATCCACCTCGCCGACGATCAGGTCCTGCTCGTTCCCCAGCACCGCACACCCGACCTCGCTGCCGGCTACAGCCGCTTCGACCAGCACCTTCGAGTCGTACTTCCGCGCGGCCTCCACCGCGCTCGCCAGCTCTTCCCGGCCGGACACCTTGCTGACCCCGAAAGACGACCCCGACCGGGCCGGCTTCACGAACACGGGATAGTCCAGCCGGCCGGCATCCAGGTTCTCGTCCACCGCGACCACCCGGCAGGCCGGCGTCGCGATCCCCGCACTCGCGACGACGGCGTAGGCCAAGGACTTGTCGATACACAGCGCGGAACTGGGCACGTCGCAGCCGACGTAGGGGATGCCGGACAGCTCCAGCAACCCCTGCATCGCACCGTCCTCGCCGTGCCGGCCGTGCAGAACCGGCAGCACGACGTCCAGCTCGATCACCTCGTAGCGCAGCTGCGCCAGCACGTGCAACCCGGGCGCACTCCGGTCCGGCGACAACGCGACGGGACAGTGATCGCCCGTTTCCCAGCCTTCCCCGGGGCCGGCGCAAAGCCGCCAAGCCCCGTCCTGGGTGATCCCGATCCAGAACGGCTCGTACTTCCCGGCATCAAGGTTCCGGGCCACCTCTTGCGCGGACTTGACCGACACGGGGTGTTCTTCGGACGTGCCCCCGAAGATGATTCCGACCTTCACCTTGTTCATGCCTTGTCCCCGATTTCGAATTTCAAGCAATTGATCAGGCTGTTCTCGACGATGTCACTCAGCGCGTGGTCCGTGTAATAGGCGGTATGCGGGCTGATCAATACATTGGGCATTCGCTGCAATCGCGCCACTGCCGCACTTTCGGCGACCTTGCCCCGGCAATCGGCGTAGAAGACCCCTTCCTCGCCTTCGAGGACATCCAGCGCCGCGCCGCCCAGCCGGCCATTTTCCAGAGCGTCGAGCAGCGCCCCGGTATCGATCAACGCGCCCCGCCCGGTGTTGACGACCACCGCGCCGCCCTTCAGCTGGGCGATACGCGACCGGTCCAGCAGATGATGCGTGCGCGCGTCGAGTGGCGTGTGCAGCGTGACGATGTCACTCGACTGCAGCAGCTGGTCGAGCGGCACGTGGCCGGCCGGACTTCGCGGACGCCGGTCGTACGCCAGCACGCTGCACCCGAATCCCCGCAGCCGGTCGATCACCGCCGCGCCGATCCGCCCCGTCCCGATCACCCCGACGGTCAGGTCGCGCAGTTCTTTCCCCCGCGCCGGGGCCAGGCGGTAGTCGTGCACCTCCGCGCGCCTGAAGGTGGCTTTGGTGTTTCGCACCGACATCAACATCAGCATCACCGTGTAATCGGCCACGCTGTCCGGCGAATACGCGACGCCTTCGACGGAAATGCCGACGCTGCGCGCGTATTCCCCGTCGATGTGGTCGTAACCGATGCTCCGCGTCGAGACGTACCGCACGCCGGCCCGGCTGAGCGCGAGAAGCGCGGAATTCGAGATCCGCGCTTTGTGCCCGACGCTGACGCACCGGTTCCCGGCGGTCAGGCCGACGTTGGCTTCCCCCACCGTCTCCGCCGTGACCACCAGCCGCACGCCCCAGTGAGCGGCCAGTTCCCGGAACAACGCGGTCTCGTCCGCCTCACAGCCGTAAACCGTGACCCCGGTCGCCCGCACCCCCAGAGCGGACGACCCGGCCCGCACCGCTTCGCTGTACCTCATGCCCGCCAGTCAACGCATCCCCACGTTGCCGGCCCGTATTCACTTTCCGATACGCCCGCGATATCCGGCGGACCCCGGCTTCGCTACCGGGCCGGCGCGCCCAGGCCCAGCACCAGGCCGGCGGCGCGGGTGGTGCCGCCCGGACCCGGGACGACCAGTAGCCGGTCCCGCTGTCCACGGCCCGGCCTGCCCGTTCAGTACGCTCAAAGGTGCCCGAAGAATTATCGGCAAACGGGCGACCTGCGTGGCCGCTCACGGCGCACGCAGGTCACCGGATCGCCCGTCGGCCTGGCCGAAAACGGCACCACCAAAGGGAACCCGGCCCGATCGGTCCGGACGTGGGTCGACGGCACGGATCCCGCCGTCGGGCGACGGCGGGATCCGCGGGTTCACATTCAGCAGGTGCAGACGCCGGTGTTGATCACTCCGGCGGTGCCGTTGGCGCCGCCGAGACCGTTGGCGCCATTGGTGATGCCGGCCGTGCCACCGCCGACGGTGACGGTGCCGGAGCTACCGACACCACCGGCACCCAGGGTGCCGCCGAAGCCGCCGGCACCACCGGCGCCGGGAGAACAGCCCGTGCCGCCGTTGCCGCCGGCGCCGCCGTTTCCGCCCTTGCCACCGGCCACGGTCGTGGTTCCGGCGCCGAGACCGCCGTGGGTCGTGCCGCTGTTGCCGACACCACCGGCCCCGCCGGTGCCACCCGCGCCGCCGGCCCCGCCCGGCTGACCGGTGCCCATGCCGTTGCCCGCCTTGCCGCCGAGCCCGGCGTTCCCGCCGGTACCGCCGGTGACCTTGATGGTGTCCACACCGCTGCCGCCGGTGATGGTCGCGGAGTTGCCGATCCCGCCGGCCCCGCCGACGCCACCCGCGCCACCGGCGCCGCCGCCGTGCCCGCAACCACCGATGGCCCCGATGCCGCCGGTCGCTCCCGCGCCGCCGGCGATGGTGGCGGTGTCCGTTCCCCCGCCGAGGGTGAGCGGCCCGGAGTTGCCGATCCCGCCGACGCCACCGGCGCCGCCGATTCCCCCGACACCACCGGTTCCGGCAGTGGGGCCACTGACACCGCCACCACCGCCCAGTCCACTGAGGCCACCGGCACCGCCGGTGACGATGACGGTGTCGTTGCCGCTGCCCGCGGTGATGGTGCCGGAACTCGCCACGCCGCCGGCGCCACCAGCCCCGCCGGCTCCACCCGCACCGCCCGCGCCGCCCAGCACTCCGGCGCCGCCGGATCCGCCCGTGCCGCCGTTGCCGCCCACGCCACCGCGGACGGTGACGCTGTCGGTTCCGTTGCCGGAGTTGATGATTCCCGAGCTGCCGAGGGCGATGCCGCCGACGCCGCCCGCCACCCCGACCCCACCGGCGAAGCCGGCCGGATGGGTGCTGGTGCCGGTCGCGCCGTTGCCGCCGACGCCGCCCACCGTGCCGGCGGTGCCGGTGACGGTGACCGAGTCGTTGCCGGTGGTGCCGAAGACCGTGCCGTTCATCGGGCCGCCGGTGACGGTGATGACGTCGTTGCCCGCGGTGCCGGTGAGGGTCTGGCCGGAGGCGATGCCCGCGGTGCAGACGATGGTGTCACCGGAACCGTTGGGAGTTCGAGTGCACCCGAGCGGGTCCGCGTGGGCCGCGGGCGCGGCCACCAGTGCGAATCCGGCGGCGGTGCCCAAGGCGATCAGGGCCCGTCCGGTCCGTCCGGCTGTGGTGCTGCGTGCTGTCGATCTCATGATCGGTCTCCACCCGTGGGATGGGCCCGAGGCCGATGCCGCGGGCCCGAGGATGGGGCGTGGGACCGGGGTCTGGGGGTTCCGATGTCCTGTGCCGCAAGGACACCGGCGTCACCCTCCACTCTCATGCTGAAGCGTCCACCTCACCGCACCGGATGGACAGGGCGGCGACGGCCGGTCACTCCTACGCTGGAAGTTCTTCGCTGACCGGGTGACGGCTCGGAACTCACCGTTTCGGCCAATGCCAGGCTGGTTGGTCCAATCTCCCCTGGCCTTCAACGATCGTGGCGCCGAATTCCTTGGCCAGCTCCAGCGTGGTGACGTCCGGGGCGATCGTTTCCAGCGCATGGACCAGAGGGCGGGCGTGGGAGACGACAACCAGCTGCGTGGTCTTCGCGGCGCGGGTGATCAGGGCGGCGAGCGCGGGCAGCAGGTCCGGGTGCAGGCTCGTTTCGGGCTCGTTCAGCACCAGCAGCTCCGGCGGGCGCGGGCTGAGCAGGGCGGCCACCCACAGCAGGTAACGCAGGGTGCCGTCGGACAGCTCCGGCGCGCTGAGGGGGCGCAGCAGGCCGTGCTGGTGGAAGCACAGCTCCAGCCGTCCGCCGACGGAGTCGACCACCAGCCTCGACCCGGGGAAGGCGTCGTCGACGGCGGTGGCCAGGCCGTCGCGGTCGCCGACCTCGTAGATCGTCTGCAGGGTCGCCGCGAGGTCGGTGCCGTCGTGGTGCAGCACCGGGGTGCGGGTGCCGATGCGCGACTGCCGCGCGGGCGCGCCGGGGTCCGTGCGGAACTGGTCGTAGAAGCGCCACGACCGGATCCGCTCGCGCAGCACCAGCAACTCCGGCGAGGCCCGCGGGTCGGCGAACTCGCTCAGCATGCTGTCGGTCAGCCCGATCCGATGGCTGTCACCCGACCACGCGCCCGTCTCGCCGCGGGTGCGGACCACCGGGCCCGCCCGGTCGGCGAGCAGGCCGGACGGGCGCAGCACCGGACCGCTCCACACGCACTCGCGCTTGAACTCCGGGTCGAGGTCGAACAGGCTGTCCACCGGTGTCGGCATCCCCAGATCGAGCGCGTACCCGTACTCGTCGCCGGAGAAGCCGAGGCGCAGCGCGAGCGGCTTCGTCCGGACCGTGCCCTGCACCGGCGCGCGGCCTTCGCGGACGGCGCGGCCCACCGACTCGGGCCCGGCCCACAGGGTCGACGGCAGCCCGCCTTCCCGCGCGAGCGCGGCGACCGCCCCGTTGCGCGCGGCATCGGCCAGCAGCCGCAACGCGCGGTACAGGCTTGATTTCCCGCTCCCGTTGGCGCCGGTCACCACGGTGAGCCGGGACAGCGGCAGCACGAGGTCGCGCAGCGAGCGGTAGTTCTCGACGGCCAGAGTGGTCAACACCCGCCCGACGCTAGCCGTGCCCACCGACAAGATCAGGATTCGTCGGAGCTTGATAACGATCGTGACTACCTTCGTGGCCGGATCGGGCCTATCCACCTGGTCATCTCACTGTCGGTCGCCAAAATAATTCCGCCCGTGTTCGCGGCCGGTAGACGTGGCGGCTCATTCATCGGATCTTTGTGCACGGAGTTACGAGGTCCGACCGCAAAGGAGCGGCCATGGTTGTCAGGCCAACATCGGGCAGGGCCGGGAGGCGGAAGTTCAGCGTCCTCGCCGCGTCGGTGCTGATGCTGTCGGCGATCCAGATCCCGGCCGCCTCGGCGGCGCCGGCCCCGGCACCGGTCCCAGCTGAGCCAAGCGCGGCACGGCCCGATGCCCAGCTGGCGCAGAAGCCCTACATGGGCTGGAGCAGCTGGAGTCTCGAGTCCACGAACTACCCCGGCGTCAACCCGACCGGCTCGGCCAGCTGGCTGACCGAGAAGAACGTGTTGCAGCAGGCCGACATCCTCGCCGCGAAGTTCAAGCAGCACGGCTACGACCACCTCAACCTCGACGCGGGCTGGCTGGGCTCCTTCGACCAGTACGCGCGCCCGGTCGTCGACGCCAAGAAGTTCCCCGACGGCATGAAGTACGTCGCCGACTACGTGCACCGGAAGGGCCTGAAGCTCGGCTCCTACCTCGCGGTCGGCCTCGACATGAAGGCCTACAACGCCGGCAACTCCCCGATCTTCGGCACCACCGGCTGCCACACCCGTGACCTCGTCTACCCCGACCTGCGCCAGACCAGCGGCTGGGACAACCAGTCGTACCAGATCGATTTCGCCACCCCGTGCGCCCAGGCGTACATCCAGTCCGAGGCGAACCTGCTCGCGAGCTGGGGCGTGGACTTCCTGAAGCTGGACGGCGTCGGCCCCGGCTCGTTCCGCGGCGGCGCGCAGTACGACAACACCGCCGACGTGAAGGCGTGGTCCGCGGCGCTGAAGAAGACCGGGCGGCCGATCGAGTTCATCCTGTCCTGGTCGCTGAGCCACGACCGGATGGACGTGTGGAAGCCGAACGCCAACGGCTGGCGCATCGACACCGACGTCGAGTGCTACTGCGACACCCTGGTCACCTGGAACAACTCGGTGAAGGGCCGCTGGAACGACGTCGTCCAGTACATCCCCGACGCCGGCCCCGGCCACTGGAACAACCTCGACTCCCTCGACGTCGGCAGCGGCAAGATGGACGGCATCACCGAAGCCGAGCGGCAGAGCTACATGACGTTGTGGGCCATCGAATCCGCGCCGCTGTACCTCGGCGACGACCTGACCCAGCTCGACGACTACGGCGTCAAGCTGCTCACCAACGACGAGGTCATCGCCGTCGACCAGGCCGGGGTGCCAGCCAAGCCGGTGAGCCAGAAGAGCGACCAGCAGGTCTGGTACGCCCGCAACGCCGACGGCAGCTACACCGTGGCGCTGTTCAACCTCGGTTCGGCGCCGGCGAAGGTGACCGCGGACTTCGGCGACTTCGGCCTCACCGGCACGGCGAAGGCGCGCGACCTGTGGAGTCATCAGGAATTGGGGCCACAGAACGGTTCCTTCAGCGCCACCCTGCCGGCGCACGGCTCGAAGCTGCTGCGTCTCACGCCGGTGAACCCAGTGCTGCTCCCGGCACCGGCCGTCGTCCACGGCACTGCTTCGACGCCGTCCAGCATCTCGCTGGCCTGGGACGGTTCGGGGAATCGGGCCACCGGTTACGACGTGTTCGCCGGCGGCCGGAAGGTCGCTTCGGTGACCGGCACGAGCGTGACGGTGGGCGGCCTCAAACCCTCGACCTCGTACGGCTTCACGGTGGTGGCCCGCGACCGGTTCGGCCGCAGTTCCGCGCCGGGCACCGCCGTGTCGTACGTGACGCCCGCGGCGACCGGGCCGGTGGTCTACGAGGCGGAGGCGGGCAGCCTGAGCGGCGGCGCGTCCGTCTTCGACTGCACCTGCTCCGGCGGCAAGAAGGTCGGTTACGTCGGCGGCAGCGGCCAGCTGACGATGAACAACATCAAGGCGGCCAAGGAAGGCACCTACCTGGTGCGGCTGGGTTACGTCGACGGCGACACCAGCCGCTCGGCCGTGGTCACGGTGAACGGCAGCGCGTTCAACCTGCCGGTGCCCGGCAGCAACGACAACGACTGGAGCACCGCCCGGGCCATCACGGTGCCGGTGCACCTGATGGCCGGGGACAACCAGGTCGTCTTCGGCAATCCCGGCGACAGCGCGTTCGACGTCGACCAGATCACCGTCTAGGGCTACTGCTACTGCAGCAACCCGATCGGGACCGCTATGCCCAGGAACAGCACGAGCTGATAGGCGCTGTTGAGCACAGTGAGCCGAACCGGCTTCTGCTCGAAGCCGTTGTGCTGCGCCAGAGTGGACAGCGAGAAGCCGAGCCACGCCACGAGTCCGACCGCCAGGGCGACCCAGAAGGAGCCGGTGCCGAAGAAGCCGGACGCGATGGAGCTGGCGGCTGCGAGAGCCAGCGCGGTGACGACGATCGACGCCACCAGGACCATGAACGGCCCCTTGCCGCCGCTCGCGGAGTCCTCTTTGGTCACCCCGGTCAGCTTCCGCCAGACGCCGCCGGCCAGCCCCCAGTCGCTGTACCAGACCCAGGCGATCGCCATGCCGACCACGATCGCGGCCACGACGGCCGGCCAGCTGATGCTCAGCTCCACGAAATCTCCCCTGCTCGACACTCTCCCGCGCGGTTGATATAATCAAGTGCGATGGAAAAAGTCAATCAGAAGGCCAAGGGTCCGCGCTCCTACGGGCAGTTCTGCGCCCTCGCGCGCTCTCTGGACGTCGTCGGCGACCGGTGGACGCTGCTCATCGTGCGCGAGCTGCTGCCGGGTTCGATGCGCTACACAGAGCTGAAGACCTCGCTCAAGGGCATCGCGACGAACCTCCTGTCCGAGCGGCTGAAGACCATGGAGGTGAACGGGATCGTCGAGCGGCGTCTCGAGGGCGCGGGCGTCGGCTACGCCCTCACTCCATGGGGAGCGGGGCTGCGAGAGCCCATGGAGGCGCTCGGCCGGTGGGGCGCGCCGCTGCTGGCCACCGGCCAGGGCGACGACGCCTTCCAGCCGCGCTGGCTGACCCTGGCGCTTCCCGCCCTGCTCCGAGGCGCGACCGCCGCTCCTCCCGTCGAGCTCGGCATCGAGACGGACGGCTTCCTCATGGTCCTGAGAGTCGACGAAGACGGTCCGAGCGCATTCGTGCCCGATCGGGATCCGGCCTCGGTGCTCACTGCCGCTCCCGACGTGGTCGTCGGTCTGGCCACTGGAGCGATCAGCATCGAGCAGGCCGTCGCCGCCGGCGAGTTCCGGGGCGACTCGAACGTCCTCCGAACCGCGTTCGTCCCTGCTCGTGCGGACGTGACTCCACAGGCCAACGGTGACTGACGAGCACGGAAAAGCGGGGGAGCAGTGAAAAACGGGGGAGCAGTGAAAAACGGGGCCGGCTCACGAGAGCCGGCCCCGTTCACGTCACCGCGTTCAGTGGGTCAGTACCGGCAGCTCCTCGTAGATGCGCTGCTGCGGCGCCGTCATGTCGACGCGGAAACCGTTGGCCCACAGGGAGTTCACGCGTGAGCGCTCCTGCGAGTTCGGCAGGGCGTTGGTGCACGACGGGCCGGGGCCGCCGCCCGACATCAGCTCCGAGCACGGGCCCGAGTAGTGGTCGGGGAGCCCGAGCACGTGGCCGGTCTCGTGCGCGGTGATGCGGGTCTGGTTGTACTGCTGCGCCTGGGCGTAGTCGATGAAGATGGTGCCGCTGCCGTGACCGTCGGTCTGGGCGTAGGAGCCCCGCGGGTCGTTGCCCTCGGTGTAGCGCAGCGACGCGCCCGAAGACCGTTCGACCAGCTTCACGTTCGTCACGGAGTTGTTCCAGTTGGCCGCGCCCGCGTTGATGGCGGAGCGGAAGGTCGGGGCACCGGACGTGCTGTAGTACACCGTGGTGACCGCGGCGGCCTGCTGGCCGGTGGCCGGGGCGGCGGTGGCCGTGCCGGAGACCAGCGGGGCGGCGGCGAAGGCCAGTGCGATCGCGCCGGACAGCAGAAACTTCCTCGACATCGGAAAGCTCCTCGGGGGAGGGGGATGGGGATGGGGATGGGGGGAGACAGAGCGGAGATTTGCCTGATTTGCGCGCGCAGAGGCAAATCTAGGCAGTTTCCGCCCTTTTGTGACCCGACTTTCGTACTGTCCGGCAAATGGTGATTTCCCAACACCTTCCCCGGGTTGACATGCTCATCCGTGCATGGGTCAGCCGACCGGCTCGGCCAGTGGCAAGTCGAGGTGGTGCTGCCAGGTTTCGACCAGGCGCAGGTCGGCCCGCTCGATCGCGGTGCCGCAGTGGTCGCAGGTCTCGCCGGGGCGCGTCGAGTGCCCGCACGGCGTGTGCACCAGCCGCATCGGCTCCGAGGCGGCGGGTGACGACGTGTGCGCGTCGCCCCAGGCAGCGATCGCGTGCAGGATCGGCAGGGTGTCGGCGCCGGCCGGGGTGAGCCGGTACTCGTACCGGGTCCGGCCGCCATCGCGGTACGGCACGCGCGTGAACAGGCCGGTTTCGACCATCCGGGCCAGCCGCGCGGAGAGCACGTTGTCCGCGATTCCCAGCCTCGCGCGGAACTGCTCGAACCGCGTGACGCCCGCGTGCGCGTCGCGCAGGAGCAGCAGCGTCCACGGTTCGCCGAGCGCGTCGGCGCCGCGGGCGGTGGGACAGGGCGTGCCGGTCCAGTCGCTTCGACGGCCCATCGGATCTCCTTCCCCCTGCTGACTTGCTTCAAGCAAGTTTACGCCGTACCGTCGTCGCTGGCTAGCTTGCTACTAGAAAGTCAGAAGGAGTCGATCTTCATGGAGATCAAGGGATCGGTCGCGTTGGTCACCGGCGCGAACCGCGGTCTGGGCCGCCGGTTCGCCGCGCAACTGCTGGAGCGCGGCGCCGCGAAGGTGTACGCCGCCGCGCGGAACCCGGAGTCCGTCGACCTGCCGGGCGTCGTGCCGATCAAGCTCGACATCACCGACCCCGCGTCGGTGCGCGCCGCGGCCGAGCTGGCCGGCGACGTGACGCTGCTCGTCAACAACGCGGGTTCGTCCACCGGCGCGTCCTTCCTCGGCGGCTCGCTCGAGGACGCCCGGCTTGAGATGGACACCCACTACTTCGGCACCCTGGTGATGGCGCGCGAGTTCGCGCCGGTGCTCAACCGCAACGGCGGCGGCGCGATCCTGAACGTGCTGTCGGTGCTCTCGTGGTTCACCGCGCCGCGCGTGGCCGCGTACTCCGCCGCGAAGGCCGCGGGGCTGCAGCTCACCAACGGTCTGCGCATCGAACTCCAGGACCAGGGCACACAGGTCACCGCGCTGCACGTCGGCTACATGGACACCGACATGGCGGCCCACGTCGACGGTCCGAAGGCCGATCCCTCGGACGTCGCGGCTCAGGCGCTGGACGGCGTCGAGAAGGGTGACTTCGAGGTCGTCGCCGACGAGGTCAGCCGACGCGTGCGGGCCGGGCTGTCGGGTGATCTCGCCGGGCAGTACCCACAGCTGGTGTCCTGACGGGACCGGATACTCCTTTCGCGGCACCCGGCGGGGCTGACCCACGGTGCGGCCGGGTAAGCGGTAAGAATGGGGGCGTGTCGGAAGAGGTCGAGGTCAGCGCCCCTCGCACCCGCAACAGGTGGGGTGAGGGTGACCGGCTGCGCGGGGAGATCCTCGACGCGGCCAGTCGCCTGCTCTCGGAGCTCGGCGGCGAGGACGGCCTGACCATCCGCGGCGTCGCGCGTGCCGTCGGCATCGCCCCCGCGAGCATCTACCAGCACTTCACCGACCGGTCCGCGCTGGTCGAAGGGCTGGTGGAGTACGAGTTCGCCCGGCTGCGCGCCGCGATGGAGGCCGCCGAGGCGAGTGAGGACCCGGACGACGCCATGGGCCGGGTCCGCGCGCTGGTCCACGCCTACTGCCAGTTCGCCATGGACAACCCCGGCCACTACCGGCTGATGACGGCCAACGGTGCCACCCGGTCCTCGATCGAGGCGCGGCCGACGGCCTCGTTGCCGGGCATCGTCGACCTGCTCTCCGCCGGGTTCGCGCGCTGCGACGCCGCCGGCCACGCGCTGCGGGTTCCGGCGGAGCGCGCCGGCGTGCTCGCGTTCGTCTGCGCACACGGCCGCGTCGCCTTGTTCCACAACTCGCCGCGGCGCGCGAGCGCGGCCACGGTGCTGCCGTTCGTCGACGAGCTCGTCTCGCTCGTTTTCGCCTGATCCAGGGCGTTTTCTCCCGTTTCGCACCGCCTGTTCTCGGCCGTACTGGTGATCTACGTCGCCAGGGTGGCGAACTCTCCACCAGATTGCCTAACATGTGTTCAGTAAGTGTCCGAACAATCGTTTGGTGACTCTGTGTAGGAGGCTTAAATGTCGGAGGCCCTGTCCGACGCGCCCGAGTTCCCGATGGTGCGCGGGCGCCGCCCGTTCGACCCGCCGCCGGAGCTCGACCGCCGGCTGCACGACGAGCCGGTGTCCCGCGTGAAGATCTGGGACGGCAGCGAGCCGTGGCTGCTCACGCGCTACGAAGACGTCCGGGCGATGCTCGCCGACGCGCGGGTCAGTGCCGACACCTCGAAGGCCGGTTATCCGCCGCAGTCGCCCGGCATCGCGGCGCGCCGCAAGCGGGCCAAGGCGTTCATCACCATGGACGAGCCGGAGCACGGCGCCCAGCGACGGCTGCTCACCGGTGACTTCATGGTGAAGAAGATGGAGCGGCTGCGGCCGCGGATCCAGAAGATCGTCGACGACCTGATCGACGACATGCTGGCCGGCCCGAAGCCCGCCGACCTGGTGCAGGCCTTCGCGCTGCCGGTGCCGTCGCTGGTGATCTGCGAGCTGCTCGGCGTGCCCTACGCGGACCGCGCGTTCTTCCACCGGGTCAGCAAGGTCCTGATCTCCAAGGACACTCCGCCGGCGGAGTCGCTGGCCGCGCTGGAGGAGCTGCTCGCGTACCTCGGCGGGCTGGTCAAGCAGAAGCTGACCGACCCGGCTGACGACGTGCTGAGCCGGCTCGCGACGGAGCAGGTCGCGACCGGCGCGATGACCGTGGACGACGTCGCGGCGATGGGGCAGCTGCTCCTCGTCGCGGGCCACGAGACCACGGCCAACATGATCGCGCTCGGCACCGCGGCGCTGCTGGAGCACCCGGACCAGCTGGCCGCGGTCCGCGACGGCGACCCCGCGCTCGTCGCCAACGCCGTGGAGGAGCTGCTGCGCTACCTCACCATCGTCCACACCGGACGGCGGCGCGTGGCGCTGGAGGACATGGAGATCGGCGGACACGAGATCCGCAAGGGCGACGGCCTGATCGCCGCCTCGGACATCGCGAACCGTGACGAGAAGGCGTTCCCGGACCCGGACAAGCTCGACGTCACCCGCAAGGCGCGCCACCACGTGGCGTTCGGGTACGGCGTGCACCAGTGCCTGGGGCAGCCGCTGGCCCGGGTCGAGCTGCAGGTCGTGTACAGCACGCTGTACCGCCGCATCCCGACGCTCAAGCTGGCCGCGCCGGTCGAGGAGCTGAAGTTCAAGCACGACATGGTTGTCTACGGGTTGCACGCGCTTCCCGTGACCTGGTGATTCGTTCGGGAGGAAAGTCATGAAGGTGCTCATCGACCAGGACCGGTGCGTCGGGGCGGGACAGTGCGTCCTGGCCGCGCCGGAGGTGTTCGACCAGCGCGAGGAAGACGGCGTCGTCGTGCTGCTGCAGGAGAACCCGCCCGCGGAGCTGCACGAGCAGGTCCGTGAAGCGGCCCAGATCTGCCCGGCGCTGGCCATCGAGCTGGCCGACTGAGCGGTAGCCGTTCCCGGTGGACGGGCGGCCCTTCGTGGTCGTCCGTCCACTGTGTTGAATGGGGCGGCTTCTCGGGGCTCCTCCCTGCCGCAGGTTTCCCGGTGGGGTGACGCTCGTCCGGGGAATGTCGGGGCCGGGCCCGTCCTGGCTAGGGTGACTCGTCCTGTTGCCGGGGAAGGGAACTCCCGCCGTGTCGATTCGTCGTTGTGTGACTGTGCTTTTCGCCGGCCCGGCGCTGCTGGCGGGTGCCGCCGGGCCGGCTTCCGCGTCCATCGCGCCGATGCCGCCGTCACCGGCGCGCTGTGCCGCCGTCGGCGCGGTGACGGAGCAGCTGCGTTCCGATGTGGACACCATCGTCAGCGGGATGGGCAGCGACCCGAACGCGACCGCCACCCCGGCCTCGAAGGCGTTCCAGAAGGCCACCGTCTCGCTTCCGGCCGCTCCCGGCGCCACCTGCCCGGCCGACGCGGCCGCCGCGGCCGGCGTCGTCGGCTCGATCTTCGGCTACGTCGGCGCGGTCAACCGCTACTCGCCCACGCAGACGCCGACCGTCAGCCTCGTCGTCGACCCCAGCGTGAGCACCTTCGCCTCCGCCCTGCAGGCCGCCGCTCCGGCCACCTTCACCAGCGTCACCCGGTCCGTCACCCCGGAGATGCGCGGTGAGCTGCTGCAGGGCAAGTACGTGCTGACTGCCGCCACACTGGGATTTTGAACGGCGGGATTTTGAACGGCGGGCTTCTGAACACCGTCACCCCTTCCCTTATCCTGTAAGGAGTCGTTCGAGGGGTGAGGAGCCGTCCGTGGTCGTGTTCGCCGGGCAGGGGGACGGTCGCCGTTCGATGGAGCTGTTGTGGCGCACGGGTGTCGCGGCCAGGACGGCGCCTGGGCCGAAGCCGGGGCTGAGCGTCGCCCGCATCGTGTCCGCCGCCATCGAGGTCGCCGACGCCGACGGCATGGCGGCGCTGTCCATGCGCGCGGTCGGCGACCGGCTGGGGCGCACCGCGATGGCGCTTTACACCTATGTGCCCGGCAAGAGCGAGCTGATCGACCTGATGTACGACCACGTGCTGGGCGAGCTGCGCGACGACCACGACCTGTCGTCCGGCTGGCGGCCCGCGATGGTCGAGCTGGCGCGTGAGCTGGGGGAGTTCCACCTGCGGCACCCGTGGCTGCTGCAGGTGTCGTACGCGCGGCCGGTGCTGGGGCCGGGGGAGTTCCGGATGCAGCAGGTCCTGCTGCGCGTGCTGCTGGCGACGGGGCTGCCGGCCGCCCGGGTGCGCCGGATCTTCGGCGCGCTGCTCCACGTCGTGCGCGGCTCGGTCCAGATCGCCGCCGAATCCCGCCAGGCCGCGCGCGAGACGGGCCGGTCGGAGGAGGACTGGTGGTACTCGCGCTCGGCGTTGCTGGGCGAGCTGGTCCCGGACTTCGCCGACCGGTACCCGCTGGTCGCGAGCCTGGGCGAGGGCCAGACCCCGCCGCCCGCCCCGTCGGACACCGGGTCCTACCTGGAACGCGAGGCGTGGCTCAGCCTGGACGCCGGCGTGGAACTCCTGCTGGACGGCATCGAAACGGCCATCGCGCGGCAGTCCTGACCTGCCCTGAAGGCCACCTTCAGGGACGTACATGCCCTCAAGGTGGCCTTCAGGGTCCGTCGCGGCGGCGGCACCGGTCAGACCAGGTTGGCCCGGTAGTCCTCCTCCGCGATCTCCCGGATGGAGCCGACCACGCCGCCGAGCGCGTCGGCCATCTTGGCGGCCTCCTGGGCGATCATCAGGTTGTAGAAGCCGCCGCCGAGGGTGAGGGCTTCGGTGAGGCCGCGGTCGTCGCCTTCCCAGAGGTGGGCGCGGATCAGGGCCTTGCCGCACTGGGTGAAGGCCTCCTCGACGCGCACGACGGTGGCCAGCAGCGCCGGTTTGCCGCCCGCGCTCAGCTGCCGCAGCAGGGCGGGGTCGTCGGAGACGGTGGCGCGGCCGTTGACCCGCAGGGTTTCCCGCATACCCGGCACGAAGAACAGCAGTGCCACCGACGGGTTACGCAGGATGTTTTCGAACGAGTCCGCCAGCCGGTTGCCCGGCCGCTCCGGCAGGGCGAGCGTCCACGGGTCCAGCACCTTCACCGAGCCCGGCGGGTCGCCCTTCGGGCTGATGTCCAAATTGGACTCCGAGTCGGTGGTCGCGAGGCAGAAGAACGTGCTGTGCGCGATGAACCGCACCAGGAACTCACCCAGCGCCGGCTCTTTCTTCTCCGCGATGAACCGCATCGGCTGGCCGATGATCTCGCGCAGCCGGGTGTGGTCGATGGACGCGTAGTCGTCGGCGGCCGTGCGGGCGGGGATGTCAGACATCAAGCACCAGCTTCGGGGTCAGCGCGCGGGAAACGCACGGGAACATCACGTCGCCGCGCGCCTGCTCGTCTTCGGACAGGATGTCGTCGCGGTGGTCGGGGACGCCTTCGAGCACCTTCGTCCGGCAGGTCCCGCACACGCCTTCGCGGCACGAGCCCTCGACCGGCAGCCCGGCGTCCTCCAACGCGCGCAGGACGCTCCGGTCGGCGGGCACCGGCACCGTCCGCGCGGATCGCGCGCACACGACCTCGACTGCGGTGTCGGGCCGGGGCGGACGGGGCCGCGGCTTGAACCGCTCCAGGTGCAGCGAGCCGGCCGGCCAGTGCGCCGTCCCCTTTTCGACGGCTTCGAGCAGCGGCTCCGGACCGCACGCGTAGACCGCGCCGCGCGGTTCCTCCAGCAGCTCCGTCAACGGCAGCCGCCCGGTCCGGTCCGACGCGTGGAAACCGAAGGGGCCCAATGCTTCCAGCTCCGCGCGGAAGGCCATCGAGTCCGCCGTGTGCCCGCCGTACGCCAGCCGCCACGGCACGCCCCACTCGGCGGCCTGGCGCGCCATCGGCAGGATCGGCGTGATCCCGATGCCGCCCGCGATGAACAGGTACTCCTCGGCGCGGCTGAACCCGAAGTTGTCGCGCGGGCCCCGGATCCGCACCGTCTGCCCGGGCCGCAGGAACGTGTGCACGTACTCCGAACCGCCGCGGCTGCGCGGGTCCCGCCGCACGCCGATGCGGTAGCTCGACCGGTCGTCCGGCGAGCCGCACAGCGAGTACTGCCTGCTGATGCCGGTCGGCAGCACGAGTTCGACGTGCGCGCCGGGCCGCCACTCGGGCAGCGCCCCGCCGTCCTCGCGCGCCAGCTCGACGGACACGACGCCGGCCGCTTCCCAGCGCAGCTGCCGGGCGGTCACGGGAAGCTCCATGGCCGTCTCCCTTCTTGGTCACTGACCAACGTAGGCCTGGGTTCAATGTAGGTCACTGACCAAGTGGCTGGCAAGGTGGCGCCGACCACCTACGATCGGCCGGTGACCACTTCCGCCGCCCCGGACCGCCGTGCCGACATCGTGCGGGTGGCGCTCGACGTGCTCGAAGAGTCCGGGCTGGAGGCCACGAGCCTGCGCGCGGTCGCGGGCAAGCTCGGCGTGCGGATGAACACCGTGCTGTGGCACGTGAAGACGAAGGCGCGGCTGCGTGAGCTGATGGCCGACGCGATCCTGGACAGCATCGACCTGCGCGGCCTGCCCGAGGACTCCCGCGAACGCGTGGTCGAGCTGGCTCACCGCTACCGCGCGGCGCTGCTGGCCCACCGCGACGGCGGGCGGGTGGTCGCGGGCACGTTCACCGCCGGGCCGGGCACCCTCGGCACGGCGGACGCGCTGATCGGCGCGCTGGCCGGCCTCGGCCTCGACGACCGCCAGGCCAACTGGACCTGCTGGACGATCGTCTACTTCGCGATCGGCCTGGTCGTGGAGGAGCAGGGCAGCGCGGAGACGCCGAAGCTGCACTTCGAATCGCCGTCGATGCTGGAGCCGTACCCGCACCTCCGGCGCGTGCTGCTGCGCGAGGCCAACGACCGGTTCGATGACCGGTTCACCTTCGGCCTCGACCTGATCCTCACGTCCGCTTCCGGGCCTCGATGAGGAATCGGGTGGTGGTGGCGGTGAACGGCCCGTCGCGCAACCGCTCGTGCAGCTCGCGCAGCCGGGGCCGGTAAGCCTCGACGGTGAAGCCCGGCACCATCCAGATCACCTTGCGCAGGAAGTAGATCACCGCGCCGACGTCGAAGAACTCGGTCCGCAGCTCCTCGGGCCGCAGGTCGACGACTTCGAGCCCGGTGCGTTCGGCGGCCGCTCGGGCGTCGTCGGGGTGACGCCCCCGGCGCACCTCTGGTGGCTGCGGGCCGAGGAAGTACTCGACCAGCTCGAACACGCTGCCCGGGCCGACCTGCTGGGACAGGTAGGCGCCGCCCGGACGCAGGACCCGCGCGATCTCGTCCCACCACACCGTCACGGGATGGCGGCTGACCACCAGCTCGAACGCGTTGGCGCGGAACGGCAGCGGCGGCTCGTCGGTGTCCGCGACGACCACCCCGCCCCGTGGCTCCAGCAGCGCGGCGGCCTTCGCCAGGTTCGGCGGCCACGACTCGGTCGCGACGGTCAGCGGCGGCAGCACCGGCACCCCGGCCAGCACCTCGCCGCCGCCGGTCTGAATGTCCAAAGCGGACTCGACGTGCGCGAGCCGGGCACCGATCAGCCGCTGGTAGCCCCACGACGGCCGTTGCTCGGTGGCCCGCCCGTCGAGCCAGGAGAAGTCCCAGCCCGCCACGGAAACGGCCGAGGCCTCGGCCACCAGCTCCTCGAACGCGCGTGTCATGACCCGATCGTCACAGCCGGGGCCGGACGGCGGCAAATCCGTTAAGGCCTCCTTACCCGCGTTCTACGCGGGTAAGGAGGCCTTAACGGAGGTTTCAGCGACGCCGCACCGGTGGCGGCGGCACGGGTTTCGCGGCGACGACGGCGTCGAGCGGGACGACCACGAGGCCGCGTTTCGTCTCCACCGTGCAGGTGACGGCGTCGCGCTCGCGCAGCGGCCCGAGCGCGTCGGTGAAGCCGCCTTCGATGCGGTAGCGCACGACGACGCGCGTGCCGAGCGGCAGCTCCGTCAGCGGGGTCACCGGGACAGGTGCGCGGTCAGCTCGTCGTCGCTCGGCTCGACGAGGTGGGTGCCGTCGCCGAAGACGATGGTCGGGATGCGGCGCGGCCCGCCCTGCAGCTCACGGACCAGCGCTTCGGCCTTGGTGTCCGCCTCGACGTCGACGTAGTCGTACGCGACGCCTTCAGCGTCGAGCAGTGCGCGGCTGCGCTTGACGTCCGGGCACCAGCCGGCGCCGTAGACCACTGGCTTCATGACACGACCTCCGAGGGGACGGGAGTGGATTTCTCTTCGGTGGCACCGGGTTCCGGGTGCCCGAGGAACGTCAGCCAGTCACGGAACACGTGGTGCACGGCCTCGGCGCCCACCGGCTCGCCCGGCGCCGGGAACTCCCGCGGGTGCACGATGAACCCACGCTGCTGCGGCCCGCCGAGCGCGCCGTGGGAGCCGACGTGCCGCTCGAACGGCGAGGACTGGTCGGACTCCGGGTCGTACCGGCTGTTGATCATGACGTCCGCGCAGTGCGGGAAGGAGTCGACGCGCTTGACCAGTTCGTCGGCGTACGGGCCGTAGTCGGCCAGCGGGTCCTCGCCGATCACGACGCCGGTGGCGAGCCGCTTGAGCCCGTCGCGGCCCAGCACCACGGGCCCGAACTCCGAGCTGCGCACCAGCATGAAGCCGACGCTGTCGTGGTCGACCAGGGTGGGCAGCAGGTCCGGGTACTCGCGCTCGATGGTCTCCAGCTCGACCCGGCCTTCGTGCTCGGTGAACGACACCATCGCCAGGTGCCCGGACACGACAGCGACCACTCCAGGCGCCACGCGCGTGACCGCGCCGGGGGAGCCGCTGGTGGTGCGCGGCCGGTTTTCGGCGCCTTCGGCCCTTTCGACGCGGCCGCGTAGCCGGCGTGCGATCAGGCCGCCGGTGAGGCTGGCTTCGGCCAGCGCCGCGTTCACCTGCCAGCTCTCCGCTTGCCGCCGCTTGCCCGGCTCGGCCACGGAATCGCCGCCGCACAGGCGCCCGACCAGTGCCTCCATCGTCTCGCCGAACCGGTCGACGAACGCCTGGCCCTGGGTCTGGCCGTGGTCCGACAGCCCGACGATGTGGTAGCGCCGCGGCGCGATCCGGCTCGCCCGCTGCAGCCGCGCGAACTGCTGGTCGATCGAGCGCAGCACCTCCAGGGTGTCGAAGCGCTCGATGCCGGAGTGGTGCGCGACCTCGTCGTAGCCCAGGAAGTCGGCGTACACCACGGGCCGCCCGGCCAGCATGTCGCCGATGATCGCGGACACGACGACGTCGCGCGCGATCACCGTGGTGCCCGGCCGCGCGAGCGGGTAGAAGCCGCCGCGCGGGATCCGCGGCATCACGCCGGCGCGGCGCTGCTTGGCGGCCGCGGACAGCTCGCGGAAGACGTCGACCAGTGCCACGCCGAACGTCCGCAGCACGTTCACCGGGTTCGCGAAGTAGGCGCGGTAGCCGGCGCCGACCCGGTCACGCTTGTGGCTGCGCAAGGTGCGCGGCACCAGTACCGGGATCGAGCTCATGGTGAGGCTGACGTGCTCGGCGTCGCCGGAGAACAGGTTGCCGTGGCTCGCGCCGTCACCCGAGAGCAGGCCCCGGCCGTTGGTGTGGCGGCGTTCGATCTCCGCCGCGTCGGTCGGGTGCGCGCACGCCATCACGTGGTCGCGATCCTTTTCGTACCAACGGAAGCCGAGGATGTCGTGGTTCGACCCGTGCAGGATGCCGCACACGCTGGCGCCGGTCTGCGAGCTCCAGTCGGTGTGCCAGCGCGTGAGCGAATGCGTGCCCTGGCCCAGCCAGGCGGCGAACGTCGGCATGTCGCCGTCGCGCACGGCACGGCGCACGGTGTCGTAGCCCAGGCCGTCGATCTGCAGGAAGATCACGCCCGGCGGCTGCTCGGCGAGGTCGGCGTCCGGGCTGTGCCGGCGACGGCGGCGGGCCGCGCGGCGGAAGAAGATCTCGTCCTCGTCGACCGCGAGCAGGCTGGAGATCACCGCGCCGACGGCCGACATCGTGACCGTGACGATCACCGCCGCGCTGAAGCTGTGCAGCTCGACGCCGGGCACGGCCTGCAGGATCGCCAGCGTCGCCGCGCTCAACAGCAGGAAAGTGCCGACGCCGAGGGTGAAGTACGCGATCGGCCACGCGATCCGGACTACCAGCGGCCAGACCACGGACGTCAGCAGGCCGAGGATCAGCGCGCACACCGTGGGCTGCCACCAGGACTGCATCGAGAACCCGTCGAGCCACAGGTCGAGCAGGCGCAGCGCGCCGGTGACCGCGGCCCAGACCAGGATCACGCGGGCGACGACGCGGCCGCCTTGCAGCAGCCGTCCCTTGCCGGGTTCGGGGTTGGTCACCGGGGTCCTCCAGTCCGCTCCGGTTTCCGGCGCAGCTTGCTGATCAGCGTCATGGCGACGGTGACGAGCAGCACCAGCACGGTGGCCAGCAACGTGGCGATGAGCGGCGAGTCGAAGATGCCGCCGCTGATGATGCCGAGCAGTGAGTAGGCGACGGCCCACAGCACACAGGCCACCAGGCTCGCGGGCAGGAACTTCCGCCACGGGTAGCTCAGCGTGCCCGCGGCGAGCAGCACCGGGATGCGCCCGGCGGGCACCAGCCTGCCGATCACCACGAGCTGCCAGCCGCGGCGGGCGAACTGCTCGCGGCCCTTCGTGAGCCGGTCGGCCTGCTGACGGCGTTCGACCCAGCGCAGCAGCGCCTCGCTGCCGAACCGGGGGACGGCGAACGTCAGCACGTCGCCGAGGTACGCGCCGAGCACCGCGAGCACGATCACCAGCGGCAGCGAGAGGTGGTCGGTGGTGGTGGCGACCGCGGCGGCGGCGCCGACGACCGCGCCCGTCGGCACGATCGGGATCACCGAGCCCAGCAGGACCCCGCCGAACAGCGCCGGGTAGCCGATCGCCGACGGGTCGGACCAGTTCACACCCGGTCCTCGGGCAGGGGCAGCGCGACCTCGGCGCCGGGGCGGGTCAGCAGCACCTCGGTGGGCAGGCCCGCCTTGAACACCTCCGCCGCGAACGTGCGCGGCGGCTCCACGAGCAGCTTGCGCATCCGCGCGGTCCGGTGGATCCCGGGCACGGCCAGCGTGCCCCAGTGCACCGGGATGATCACGTTGGCCTGAAGCAGCTTCGCCGCTTCCGCCGCGCGCTCGGGTGTCAGGTGCCCCGGGCCGAGGTTCGGTCCCCAGCCCCAGACGGGCAGTAACGCCACGTCGAGCGGCGCGAGGTCCGCCATGCCGTCGAACAGGTCGGTGTCGCCGGCCGAGTAGACGCGCACACCGCCGGCTTCGAGGAGGTGCCCCAGCGCCGGGCTCTGCGGTCCGTGCGTGAGCCTCGGTCCCCAGCGGTGGCCGGAGTGGACGGCTTCGGTCGCCGTGACCCGGAGGTCGCCGTTGGTGATGGTCTCGCCCGGGGACAGCTCCTCGACGTTCGGGAAACCCCGCTTCGCGAGCCAGTGCCCGGCCCCCCGCGGGACCACGATCCGCGTCCGCCGGCCCACCAGCCGCAGCGACGGCAGGTGGAGGTGATCGCCGTGCAGGTGCGAGATCAGCACCAGGTCGACGTCGGACCAGGCGGCCGCGTCGGGCAGCGGGGCCACCCGGGTGAGCGGGCCGACCCGGGACGTGAGCACGGGATCGGTGAGGACCACGCGACCGCCGAGTTCGACCCGCGTGGTCGCGTGGCCGAGGAAGTGCAGGTTGAGGCCGGTCACGGTTCCGAGTATCACCTGGTTGGCAGGGAAATGCCCGGTGGAGTGGCCGGTCGCACCTTGTCGGGTTCCCGCCGGGCCCGGGGCTAAGGGGTGGGCAGGAGCGAAGCGATCTTGAGCGAGCTGGTGCCGAGGCCGGTCGGCCCGCTGAACGGGTGCGTGGCCGGGGCGACGGGGGTGGCGGCGATGGGTCGGTAGCTGAGTTCCGGCTCGGTGTAGCGGTGACAGCGCTCGTGCCAGTTGAGGATGCCGGAGAGCCAGTTCTTCAGCTCCTCGGTGTAGGCGAGCAGGGTTTTGCGGGCGGCGTCTTCGAGGTTGTAGTCGGTGAACAGGATGGGCAGGGCGACGTCGACGGCGTGCTGGAACTCCTGCATGCGGGCGGTCATGAGGTTGTTCACGACCTCGAAGGCCGGTTGCTCGCCGATGTCCAGGAAGTTCCGGACCACCAGCACCGCGTTGTGCAGCTCGCCCTCGTACTCGATCTCCTTCTGGTACGAGAACACGTCGTTGAGCAGGCACGCGTAGTCCATCGCCGAATGCTCGATGGCCTGGATGGTGCGGGTGCGGTAGATCTCGGGCGGCACGGAGCGGCCGTGGCCGATCCGGCACAGGCTCATGGTCAGCTCCGAGCCGAAGGTCTTGCGGCGCATCTCGACGTAGTCGATCGGGTCCGGGATGCGGTTCTGGATCTGGTTGCCGAGTTCCCAGACCCAGCTGTCGGTCATGTCCACGATGGTCTTGCGGAACGTCTGCCGGAAATCCCGGGCCATGGTCGCGGTGGTGCGGCGCCAGAGGTCGGCCAGCCCCGTTTCGAGTGCGTTCAACGGGGGTGGCATCGGCTCGTCGTCGATCGGCATGAAGAGCTTGAAGCGCTCCGTCATCGCCTTCGCGCCCGCGACGTTGCCGGTCGTGCCGAAGACGACGGGGTAGTAGTCGTCGCCGTAAGTGCCCCAGGTCAGCCAGCCGCTGGTGAGGTCCAGCTGCTCCGGCGTCGCGTCCGGGTGGATGCCCGCGGCGCACAGCGGGAGGTCGGTCGCGCGCAGCTTGTGCTCGTCCCACACCACGCCGTCGAGGATGCCCATGGCTTCCGACCAGCCGACGATGTTCTCCCGCGCCTGGTCCAGGTGCGGGCTCAGCTTCAGCGAGAACGGCATGAAGATCTCGGGCCGGTCGATCGGCCCCACCGGCTCGAACGGCTTGTGCTGAAAACTGCGCATCCGTTGCGGCGCCGTGGCGGCCAGCGAAGAGAAGATCCGCGCCGCCGACGTGCCGAGGCCCGCCGGGCCGCCCAGCAGCTCCGGCCCGCCGCGTTGTTCCAGCGCGCCTTCGTTCATGTACCGGCCGGAGCGCAGGTGCCACTCGTGTCCACCGGACTGCCAGTCCTGCATGCCCTTGACGTAGGCGAACGTCTCGGTGCGCCCGGCCGGGTCCACGCCGTGCTCCTCGAACAGCCCCGGCACCTCGGTGAGCGCGGTGTGCTCGAACTGGTGCAGGCGGGAGGTCAGCAGGTCGTTGACGGCGTCCGCGGCCTCCTGCGTGGAGCAGCCGAGGAACTTCTCGAACACCAGCACGCCGTTGGACAGCTCGCCCTCGTCCTCCACCTCGCGCTGGTAGGAGAACAGGTCGTTGCGCAGGTGGACGGCGTCGGCGAAACAGTCGCGCAGCACCTCCATCGGGCGCTTCGCGGCGATCGCGTCCGGCACCTCCGCGTGCACGGAGTGCTCGATCAGGTTCGCCGACCACGGCGCGCCGCCGACCTTGCGGCGCATCTCGATGTACTCGACCGGATTGGAAACGCGGCCCTCGTTGATGTTCGCCAGTTCCCACAGCGACTCGTCGAGCAGGTTCCGGGTGCTCTCGACGAACCGCCGCCGCCAGCCCGCCGACCGGAACGGCACGGTGCGGTTCCACAGGTCCTCGAGCCCGCGCTCGACGGGGTTCTCCGGTTTCTCGGTGATCTCGCCCGTCACGGGCATGAACAGCGCCAGCCGGTCGAGGTACGCGCGTGCGCTGTCGATGTCGCCGGTGCGCTTGAACAACTCGAGGAAGTGGTCGTCGAAGTAGAAGACCCAGACGTACCAGTCGGTGACCAGGTCCAGCTCGGGCGCGCCCGCGTCCGGGTGGGTGTAGGCGCAGAGCAGCGCGTAGTCGTGGGAGTCGAAGTCGCGGGCGTCCCAGATCACCGTGCCGTGCTGGGGCACGTCGATCATGTCCATCGTGTACGCCCAGGCTTTGCTGTGCTCCCGCGCGCCCTCCAGGTACGGGTTCAGCCTGGCCGGATACGGCATGTAGAACTCGGGCAGAACAAACGGCTGCACGCGGCTTCCCTGGCCTTCCCTGTCGTTGGGTGCGGGCCCCGTGAGGCAACCAAACCCGCCCGCGCGCCGGAAGCCCCGCGGCGCGCGACTACCCGAACGAGCCGGCCCCGTCGCCCAAGCGGCCCAGCGCAGGTCACCGCGCGGTCGGTTCGGGGTGCTGTTCCGTCGCTCTAAGGTGAAGATCATCGGTGCGGTTGCGAGCGAGGGGACCTCTCGCGCCGCGCCGCCGCCGGGCCGCGGCCGGGCCCGGACCGGGAAGTGTGGAGGGGCCTGCGGCGTTCACCCGGATGCCCCGACTGCGAGGAGTGACGATGAGCGACGAGACCCGCGTTGTCCGCAACGACGACGAGAGCCGCTACGAGGTGTTCGCCGACGACAAGCTGGCCGGCTTCGCCGCGTACACCGAACGCGGACAGCTGACGGTGTTCACGCACACCGAGATCGACGACGCGTTCGGCGGCCGCGGCCTCGGCAAGGTGCTCGCGAAGGCGGCGCTGGACGAGGTGGTGGAGCGGGGCCGGGTGATCGTGCCGGTGTGCCCGTTCATCGCCGGGTACCTCCGGAAGAATCCCGGCTATGGCGACCATGTCCGTTGGCCGGACGGCACTTCTGCCGAATAATGAGTGTGCTGAATAACAAGTCCTCTGTGGACTAGCTTTCGAGCCGTCCGGTGAGGATGCCCGAGCGGGCCAGCTGAACCGCTCGGGCGCGCGACGCGGCGAAGCGCAGCAGGCCGAACGGCGCGTGCAGCCGCAGGGTGTCGGTGACGCGCGTGCCGTCGCCGTCCGGCTCGAGGTCGAAGCGGTAGCCGATGCGTACGCCGCCGGGGGAGACGACATCGCCGTACACGGCTTCGGTGCCGTCCAGGTGGAGCGTGACGACGATCGGGTTGTCGTGCCGCAGAAAGCCCAGGAACCGGAAGCGCTCGACGGCCGTGTAGCGCGTCGCCTCGTCTTCGCGGCTCACGTCGCGCACCTCGACGACGAGGGGTGAGAGGCCGACGTAGTTGGCGGGCTCCGCCAGGTGCGCGGAAACGGCGGCGGGGGCGGCCGCCACGGTGAAGGTATGGCGCAGCTCGGTGTCGGGCACGCCTGAGCGTAGCGGGGGACGGCGCGACGTCCGGCCTCACTCGCGCGGGTGGCTCCGCCATTCGGTGCAACCCCGTGTGCGGGGTTTTCGCCCTAGCCGCCCCGATGACCGGATAAACCCGTTCTGGGCAGGGCCGTCCGGTCCAATCAGGCTGGGCCGAACGACTGCCGGGAGTCCGGTTTGTCCGATACCTTGGTTATTAACCAACCTTCGTCGGTAGTGCATCGGTTTCTGGGCAACAAAAGTGTGGGGCGTCCCCCCCCCGTGGTGCGTGGCCCCCGGTCACGCAGGATCCGTCCAGCACAACTGGAGGAAGATTCCATGACTTCCCGGAAAACGGTCGTCGCGAGTTTCACCCTGTTTTCGGCCGCGGCGCTGACGGCGGGCATCTGCTCGTCGGCCGCGTCCGCGAGCCCGGTGGCCTTCGCGCAGATGCAGGCGCAGGCCATCAGTCAGGCCACGCAGGTCGCCGACAGCCTCGGCGCGGCGAGCGGCGGCATCTTCCTTGACAACGGCAAGGCCGTCGTCAACGTCACCGACGCCGCTTCGCAGCAGAAGGCCGAAGCCGCCGGCTTCGCCACGAAGATGGTCAAGCACAGCTTCGCTGCCTTGACCTCCGCGAAGAACTCTCTCGACGCGGTGAAGGACGTGCCGCAGACCGCCTGGGGCATCGACACGAAGAACAACCAGGTCGTCGTCAAGATCTACGACTCGGCCTCGAAGGCCACGGCGGACAAGGTGACCGCGGCCGCCGCCAAGCTGGGCGACTCGGCCCGCGTCCAGCACCTCACCGGGAAGCTGTCGCTCTACATCGCCGACGGCGACGCGATCCAGAACGACCAGGGCCGCTGCTCGCTCGGCTTCAACGTGACCCGGGGCGGCTCGCCGTTCCTGCTCACCGCGGGCCACTGCACCAACCTCGGCGGCACCTGGTCCGGCGGCGACGTCTCCGGTGCCGAGGTCGTCGAAAGCGACTGCCCGGGTGCGGACTCCGGCCTGCTGACCCGCCCGAACGGCTCCGGCCCGGGCGAGATCAACACCGGCCAGGCCATCACCAGCGCGGGCACGCCGACCGTCGGCGAGCAGATGGAGAAGCAGGGCTCGACCACCGGTGGCGGCAGCGGTGAGGTCACCTCGGTCGACGAGTCGGTCAACTTCGACGTCGGTGTCCTCAACCACGAGTTCGGCACCACCGCCCACACCGACCACGGCGACTCGGGCGGCCCGGCGTACGACGGTTCGAAGGGCCTGGGCACCCTGTCCGGCGGCGACACCGTGACCAGCTACTTCTACCCGCTGACCCTGGAGCTTCAGTCCTACGGCCTCGAGCTGGCCTGATCCTCCGGTAGATCTCTCTTCGAGAAGGCCCTCTCCACCGTCCGGTGGAGGGGGCTTTCTTCGCGGTTCCGGCTATTACGCTGGCTGTTCATGGAGCCGAATTCGAGCCTGGCCAGGCGGTTCTGGGTGGCGCTGGAGCCGGTGCACGCCGTTGTCTACTTCGCGCCGGAGCCCGCGGCGGCGGCGAAGGACGTCGGTCTGCGCGGCTGGTGGATGGGGTACTTCGCCGGTCGCGCGGCGCCGCTGGGCCCGGTCGGGCCGGCTCCGGTGACGTCGATGTTCTTCGGCTTCGCGCCCGGGATGGTGGCCCGCGCGCTGCCGGACGCGTGGAAGTTCGCGAGCCCGGAGGACGTGCTGCGCACCCGGGTGGAAGCGGTGGAGGCGGTGCTCGCGCGGGTGCTGCCGGACGCGGGACTGGCCGAGCTGACCGGGCTGCTGGAATGGGCCGTCGCGGGCTGCCGCTTCGACGGCCGCCCGCTGGCCGCGGCGTGGGCCGCGATCCCGCGCCCGCCGCGGCTGCTCGCGCGGCTGTGGCTGGCGACCTGCGTGCTCCGCGAACACCGCGGCGACGGTCACGTCCTCGCGTCCGTGGCCGCCGGGCTGACCGGGCTCGACGCGGGCCTGACCCACATCGCGACCGGCGCGACGACCCGTGGGCTGCTGCAACGCGCCCGCGGCTGGACCGACGAGGAGTGGGAGGCGTCCCGCTCGCGGCTGCTGGGGCGCGGCCTGCTCGACCCCGCCGGCCGGCTGACCGAGACCGGCGCCGCCCTCCGCCACCATGTCGAGGCCACCACCGACTGGCTCGCCGCCGGACCGCTGGAAGCGCTCGGTGCGGCGGACGTCGAGCGTGTCATCGCGTTGGCCACGAGGTTGAGCCGCGTGATCGTCGACACCGGCGTGGTGCCGGTACCGAACCCGATGGGCCTGCCACGGCCGTGAAACTCCTTCACCGAGCCGAGTCCCTGAAGGCCACCATGAGGGCATATCCGACCCTCATGGTGGCCTTCAGGGCGCATCAGTCGGCCGGTGTGGGGACGCGGCCGGGCTCCGCTTCGCCGGTGCGGCGGCACAACAGGTCGTACTGGCAGCGCAGCTCGTAGGCCTCGTCCTCGAGCCGGCGCTTGGCGAGCAGGTGTGGCCGGGCCGTCTCGCTGTAGTGGCGCAGGTCGTCCTGGTCGAGGGAGCCGTCGCGGAAAGCGGTCCAGAAGACCAGCGTCGCCGAAACCACCATCACCAGCGCGACGAGCACGGCCAGCAGCACCGCCAGATCCGACAGTCCACTGAGGACACCCTCGGTGTAGACCCGGACGAACATGACCACTCCCATCAGGCCCACCAGCAGGCCCACCGTCACCAGGCTCAGCTTGGCCCCGGTGGTCAGCTCGGCCCATACGAGCTGGCGGCGGTGGTTCTTGTGCTGCCGCTGGTTGTGCCCGAGGTGGTGCAGCGCGGTGGCCGCGCCGCCGGTGGCGAGCACGGAGATCACCACGCTGATCGCCAGCGGCAGGCCGAGCGGGTCGCTCCAGTCCACATTGAACACGGAGCTGGCCAGCCACAGCATGATCGGCAGGTCGACGATCGTCACCGCGAGCAGGGTGAGCACGCGGGTCAGCCGGTTGACGCGGCGGTGGCGCAGGCTGCCGCGCACCTGCTCCAGCTCGATCAGGTCGTCGAGCAGGTCGGCTCTGGCCTGGGCCTCGCCGGCGGTCAGGTTCTGGCCGTGCGGTCCGACCACGGGCTCGTCGAGGACCCGGGCGGACAGGTACTGCAGCTCCCGGATCCGGGCCAGCAGCCGTTCACCGGCGACAGTGGAGCCCCCGCGAGCTTCCGCGGGAGGCCGTGGTGACGGGAGGTAACGCGTCTCGTCGTTGCTGTACATGGCCTTGCCTCCGTGATCCTCAGTAGGTGATTTCGACCCGGCGCATCCGGGCCGCGGCCGGTTCGTCGAACCGGCCGCCGACGATCGCGGTCACGCCGGGCTGGGTGCCGGCGCCCGCCGCGTCGACCGGGCTCGTGACGCCGGCCCCGGTCAGTGCCGCCGCCACCGTGCGCGCCCGCAGCGTGGCGAGTTCCTGCCGGCCCGTGGCGGTGGAGCCCGGCGGGTCGGCCGCGTAGCCGCGGATGGTGACCGGCGCGTCCGGCCGGTCCGCGAGCCGGGCCGAGATGCTCCCGGCCAGCGAGCCCAGCAGGTCCTTCGCCGCGGGGGACAGGGCGGCGGAGTCACCGCTGAAGCCGAGGGCGCTGTCGGAGACGGTGGTGCTGATCCGGCCGTCCGGTCCCACCACCGACTGGACGCCGGGGACCGGCACGACGGGGGTGGCCACCGTGGCCGCCGGGCGCCGGGCCGGCACACGGCTCTGGTCGACGTCACAGGAGAGGGCATTTGCCGCCGTGCAGATCGCCTGCCAGTAGCGCGCGAGCGTGTCGCGGGCGGGCTCGGGCAGCGGCGGCTGGGCCCCGGAGACGGCGCCGAGCCCGGTGAACAGCACGTGCCAGCCGTCGAGGTGGGGCAGCTGCCCGGCGGCCTTCAGCCGGCCCGCGATGGTGGCCGCGTCGGCGTTCCAGCCGACCTGCCGCAGGTCGAACGCGCCGGCGGTGGCGAGCCCGTTGCTGTCGACGACGAGCGTGCCGGGGCTTATCCCGCGCACCGCGTCGTTGATGCCGCCGAGCAGGTCGAGGCCGGTTTTTCGGGCCGCGCTGGCCGCGATGACGTCCGCCGCGTCCTGCACGTTCCGGTCGACGAGCGCGGGCCGGTTCAGCCCGTGCTCCAGTGCCCCGTCCGCCCGCCGGGGCGTGAGGACAACCTGCTGCGCGTCACCGCCGTCGGCCCCGGAGATGAGCGCGACGCTGCTCTTGCCGGACCCCTGCGCGGAAACGTCGGTGCTGTCGGCGGCGTCGCGAAGCACCTTCAGCGCGGCCGCCGTGGCGAAGGGCTTCGGCTCGTTCGCGGTCCCGCTGACCACGACGACCACCCGTTCGCCACCCGAAGGCGTGAAGCTTCGCGGGGGGATGGCACAGCCGGCCAGGAGAAGTGGCAGGGCAGTGACGGCAATTGCCAAACCGACGGAAAGGCCGCGGCGAGCCTTCCTCGTGGGCGACCGAAACCGCCGCACAATGGGAAAGTAACCAGTTCCAGCCGGATCGACCGGCAGGGCCGGTGTAACGGTTCTGGGCTTCATGACGACCTCCCTAGGGTCCATGAGCAAGCCCAGGATGACACTTGCCTGAGATGAGCGTCAATTGCCGAGATGGATTCGACGCGAAGGGTTTCCCACTCGGTCCGCTGCACGGTGACTTCCTGCCACCTCGGACCGGCGAACGGCCGGAGGTGTGCCCCCGAATGGTCCATCAGCCAGTGCTCTTTGACGCCAGCGGTGGCCGATCGGGCCGCCGCGCTGGTCGAATTCCGTTCCGGAAGCAAATGACACCGGTGGCTCAGGCATTTGCCGGGAGGGCTAGGCTGAGGTGATGGCTGAGGTCGACGGCATCCAGGGTGCGTTCCTCGGGCTGCGCAAGCGCAGCGGCCTCAAGGCGGAGCGCCTCGGCACGACCGAGGTGGACCTGTCGCGGCTGGTCACGCTGCCCGCGGTGGAGTCCGCGGTCGCGGCCGGGTCACCGGTCGAAGAAGCGGTGGTGCGGGTGGTCACCGAAGCCGCGCGCCGGCTGCCGCCGACGGACCTGATCGTCGCCGACGCCGTGCTGGCGCTCGGCCTGCTGCGCGACCGGATGACCGGCCGCGCCGACCTGGCCGGCGTTTACGCCGACGACCTCGGCAAGCGCCGCGCCGCGCTGGCGGACCACTGGACGGAACTGCACACCCTGCTCGACGCCACCCCATCCCCGGTGGCCGTGACCGTGCGCGGCCTGCGCGGTTCCCTGGAGGCCGCGACCCTCGCGCGCCTGGCGGAGGAGTGCGCGGGCTCGCCGGCCCCGTCCCCGGCCCGCCCGGACCGCATGCCCCCGGCCGACGCGAAGTCCGTGGTCGTCGTCGGCGGCGCGGTGATGGACCAGATCTTCGTCGTCGACTACTTTCCCGCCGCCGGGACCTCGACACAGGCCAAACTGTTCGAGAGCCGCCCGGGTGGCAAGGGGCTGAACCTCACCGTCGCGGCCGCGCAGATGGAGTTCGCCCCCCGGCTCATGACGGCGGTCGGGGACGACTTCTGGGGCAAACAGATCCTGCAGACCATCGATGACACCGGTCTCCGGGACGACCTGATCAAGATCGTGCCCGGTGCGACAACGCCGGTCACCGGGGTGATCGTGACGCAGGAGGGGAACGCCAGCTACCTGGGCTGGAAGAACGAAAGCCAGGTCGCACTGTCGACCGCGGACATGCGCAGCCCTGCCTTCCAGAGCGCGATGACTGATGCGGAGGTTGTATTCGTGACCTTCGAGCCAGCCGTGGACGTGGTGCGGTGGGCACTGGGTGCGGCGGCACATCAGCCGCACCGGCCGCTGGTCGTGCTGCAGCCCTCGCCGCCCCTCGACACCCCTCAGCACCTTTACGGGCAGTTGGGCAGCGTCGACTACCTCGTCGGCAGCGAATGGGAGCTTCGCCGTCTTCTCCCCGATCCGGGAGAGGAAGATTTCGGCCTCGTGGTGCCGCTCCTCCTGGGGCTGGGGGTCGGCGCGGTCTGCGCGGTGGAGAAGTTCGGCTGCCGGATCTGGTCGAGAGATCTCACCGCGACGGTCGAGGGTTCGTCTCTGCCGCTCAACGATGCGCCGGGTTCTCGGGAGGTGTTCTCCGCCGCCCTTGCCTTCTGGCTGCTCAAGTTTGGTCGCAAGCTCAGTGTTGATGCCCTAGACTGGATCGTGGCGGCGACAACCATCAAACCTGCGTTAGAGGGACTCGAGCGTTTTCCGACTCCCCAGGAAGTTGATCGTAAGCTGGAAGGCTCAGGGTAGCTGCGAGACCGATGGGCGGGTGGGTGTGCACTCCTTGACGGGTGCCGAGGGGCCCTTCCGGGTTCTTGTCCTCAAAGCCGGCCAGTCGGATGAAGCCAACCCACCTTGTGCGGCGGTATTCGGCGAGCCCGGGCAGGGCTGTCTGGTGCGGATCCACTCACGCTGTCTCTACGGCGAGGTCTTCGATTCCCTCGACTGTGACTGTCGTGCGCAACTGAACCGGTCGCTCGAACTCATCCATGCTGCGGGATCCGGCGTGCTGATCTATCTGGATCAGGAAGGCCGTGGTGCCGGGCTGCTGACCAAAGCCCGGGCTTACGCGCTCAGCCAGGAGCTGGGGATCGACACTTTTTCCAGCTATCGGGAGCTGGGTCTGCCGTCTGATCTCCGGAACTACGACGGTGCGGTCGAGTTGCTTGATGAACTGGGGCTGCGGAAGGTCACACTGCTGACCAACAATCCGGCGAAGGTCGCCGCTGTGGAAGAAGCGGGCATCGAGGTCGTCCAGCGTCCGTTGCGTATTTCGGGGCTGGGCGAGCGGGCCCGCGAGTATCTGGCGGCCAAGGATCGTCAGCTGACGCGGCACGCGGATCCGCCGGAAAGCTGAGCGTGACCGTGTCGATTCCGTCCGGGCCGTCCGTTGGCCGCGGCGTGACCGAAAGCGGGTGAGCGAGCGCAATGCCCGCCCACCCGCGACGAACTACAGCAGCCCGAGCAACTTGAGGTTGCTGAGGTACTTGACGATGACGGTCGGGGTGATGTGCGGGATGTCCTTGTCCGGTGGGATGTTCGCCCGCTGCACGGCCGCGCGGAACTGCTCCGCCGAACCCATGCCGGTGTCCGACGGCGGCGTCGGCCGCTGGTAGTTGTGCAACAGCGGCAGCAGGGAATGCTGGCGTTGCTGGTCGGGCAGGGCCCGCATGGCCGCTTCGAAACGCTGCAGCCACGCGTCGTAGCCGGGGATGCGTTCGATTCGGTAGCCGGCCTCGATCAGCCAGTCGACGTAGGTGTCCATCGAGATGCCGTCGTCGTGCGGGTTCGACACGTGGTAGGTCTCGAACCCGGTCACCACCTGGGTGCCGATGGTGGTGATCGCTTCGGCGATGAAGTCGACCGGCAGCCCGTCGTAGTGGGCGCGCTGCCGGTGGCCGTCGGCGTCCAGCTCGTAGAACGAGGCGGGCGCGATGCCGGTGGCGGCCAGGCTGAGCATGGTGCGGGTGAACATGTCGGGCACGTTGAGCTGACCGGCGTACCGGGTGTCGGTCATGATCATGTCGCAGCGGAAGACCGAGACCGGCAGGCCGCACAGGTCGTTGGCCTCGCGCAGCAGCACCTCGCCGGCCCACTTGCTGTCGGCGTAGCCGTTCGCGTAGCTGTCACGGGACTTGCGGACCGGACTCGCTTCCCGGATGTCGGCCTTCTCGGTGAACGCCGACGGTTCGATCCCGTCGCCGACGCCGAGGGTCGACACGTAGGTGTAGGGCTTGAGCCGGCTGGTGAGGGCGAGCCGGATCAGCTCGGCCGTGCCCACGACGTTGGGGCCGAACAGCTGGTCGTAGCCGAGGACGTGGTTGACCATGGCCGCGGGGTCGACGATCAGGTCCACGGTGTCGGCGAGCCGCTGCCAGACGGCCTGGTCCAGCCCGAGGTTCGGCTCACCCTTGTCGGCGGCCAGTACCTCGAGGTGACCGTCGGCCAGCGACCGGTAGTGCGCCAGCAGCTCCGGGTCCCCGCTGTCGAAGGTTTCGTCCAGGCGTTGCCGCGCGGCCGCGTCGTCCTTGGCCCGGACGAGGCAGATCAGCTTTCCATCCACAATAGACAGACGCTCGAGCCATTCCAGGGCGAGGTAGCGTCCGAGGAAACCGGTGGCACCGGTCAGCAGGACGGTGCGCGCCTCCGGGCCGGCGCTGGGCAGGTTCGGGGCCGCCGCGAGGATCTCGGCGTCGAGGAACTTGTCCAGGGTCAGGTCGGCGGCCCGGATCTCGGTGGTGTTCTGGCCGTGTACCGCGGTGAAGGTCGGGCGCTTGGCCCCGGGGGCACGCAGCTTCTCGATGTGGGCGGCGATGCTCCTCAGGTCGTTCGCCGGGCTGACGAGGACGCCCGCGGACACCTCGACGCCGAAGATGTCGCGCAACAGGTTCGCGAAGGTCAGCCCCGACAGCGAATCCCCGCCGAGCTCGGTGAACCGGGACTCCGGCCGGAGCTCGTCGGCGGACGTGCCGAGCAGGGCGCCGACGGCCTGGATGATCGTCTCCAGCACCGGCCGGTCGGCGCCGCCCTGGCGCAGAGTCTGCAGCTCGTCGGTCTCCGCTTCGGCCAGATCTTGGTAGAGCTGCTCCAGCCGCGGGGCGTAACGCTCCTTGAGCTTGGGCCGGGCCAGCTTGCGGATGTCGGTCAGCAGACCGTTTTCCAGGCTGAACGGCGTCGTTTCGACGAGGAAGTCACGAGGGATCTCGTACGACTGCAGCGCCGCCGTCTTGGCGATGTCACGCAGCGAGCGGCTGATCGAGGACTTCAGCGCGTCGCCGCCGGTGCTCGCCAGCGCGTCTTCGGTGGGCACGACGATCGCGAGCAGGTACGTGCGGGCGCTGTTGCCGTACACGTAGATCTGGCTGACCAGCGGGCTTTCGGCGAACACCGCCTCCAGCCTGGAGACCGTCACGAACTCGCCCTGGGACAGCTTGAGCACGAAGTTGCGGCGATCGAGGTAGGCCAGGTGGTCCGGTTCGGTCTCGGTGACGATGTCCCCGGTGTGGTAAAAGCCGTCGGCGTCGAAGACCCCGGCGGTGACCTCGGGCCGGTTGTAGTAGCCGCCGAACACGTTGACGGACTTCACCGCCAGCTCGCCCCGGGGGTGGGGGCGGTCGGTGGTGAAGTAGCCCAGATCCGGGACGTCGACGAGCTTGTACTCGATCACCGGGGGCCGGGAGACGAGGCCATCGCGCAGCACCATGCCGATTTCGGTCGCGCCGTACGCGTTCATCACGTGGAGGTCGGTGAGCGATTCGACCCACGCCCTCAGCTCCGGCGAGATCGGGGCCGAGCCCGTCAGCGCGGAGAGGAACCGGCCACCGAGCACGTTCTGCCGCATGTCGGCCACCACCTCGGCCTCCAGCGTCGCGGCGTCGAGCCCGTCGGCGGCTCGCCGGTGCAGCTGGCTCTGGAAGTGCTGGAAGAGCATCTCCCAGATCCGGGGCACGAAGTCCAGCGCGGTCGGCCGCACCAGCGCCAGGTCTTCCAGCAAGGTCGACAGGTCGCTCTTGGCGGCGAAGTAGGCGGTGCCGCCGTTGCGGAGCGCGGTGTACAGGATTACGCGCCCCATCAGGTGGCTCATCGGCATGAAGCCGAGCACGATCGACGGGGCGGCGCCGGACGAGCCCCGGACCCCCGGCAGCCACGCGGCCGACCGGCGCCAGAAATTGGCCACCAGACGCTCGGGGTACATGGCCCCCTTGGGCGAGCCGGTGCTGCCGGAGGTGTAGATCAACAGCGCCAGCGGATCCGGCTCATCGGAAACGGCCGCCGGGGCCGCCGGCAGTGACCGGCCGCGTTCGAGCACGGTCGCCAGCGTCTCCAGGGCCACCGGGCCGCCCGCTTCGGCCAACCGGGTCCGGGCGGCTTCGAACGTTTCGCGCTGGTCGTCGACCTCGGGGTGGTAGTCGAACACGATGAGCCGCTTGACCGACGGGCCGGCCAGTACCAGCTCGACGGCGTCGTCCAGCGAATCGAGGCTGGACGCGAGCACGTTCGGCCCCGTCTCGGCGACGATGGGTCCCAGCCGGTCGTGCGGGGCGGTGGCCTGCAAGGGGATGGAGACCGCGCCCAGCCGGATCAGCGCCAGGTCGATGGTGGTGTAGTCGATGCTGGCGAAACCCAGCACACAGACCCGGTCGCCGGGGCGCACCGGGTCGCCGGTCAGCGCGGTCGCGATCGCGCGGGCGCGATCCCAGGTCTCGCGGTAGGTGATCGTGTCGAACCTCGACAGCAGTTCCAGCGCGGTTCGGCCGGTCTGCGGGTCTTCGACCAGCCGGGTCGCGCGCTGCCCCAAGGCGGGCCGGTCGGCGTAACCGTCCATCAGCGTTTGCACGATCTGCGGCAGCCGCAGGCCAGGCTGTTCGGACGCCTCGGTGACGGCCTCGATCGGCCGGGCGTCGGCGAACTGGCTGTCGGTGGCGTACAGCTGCGCGATGCGGTGCTCAAGCCGTGACTGTTGTGAATCGGTCGATGTCAATCCCGTCTCCTATCCTGCTGGGGGCACGCAAGAAGTGGCACTTCAGAGTGTCATCGTGTAACTACAGTGTGCCACCTTGGCACTCGTGAGTGTCAACCCTTCGAAGGGGGCGCGGGCATGACAAAGAACACGCAGGAACTCACCCAGGTGCAGCAACAGCGGCGGCAGGTCACGGTCGACGCGCTGCTCGAAGCCGCGAAGCTCGGCATGATCGACCGCGGGCTCGACGTGAGCATGGACGACATCGCCGAGCTGGCCGAAGTCGGCCGCCGGACCGTGTTCCGCTACTTCGCCACCCGCGAGGACCTGCTGAGCGCGGCCATCGCGGCCGCGTCGGCCGACTATCTGAGTGCCATGGCGGACTGCTCCGGCGAGGACTGGCGCGCCTGGCTGGCCGACTTCGCCCGCGTGATGCACCAGCGGTCGGCGAGAGGGGGACGGCTGTACTGGGAGTTCGCCTCACGCCGCCTGCCCGAGCGGCTGGCGCAGGCCTATTCCGAGCACCGGCAAGCACTTCAAGGCATGTTCGACACCGTCACGGTCACGGTCTGGGGCGCCGCCGGGGGCAACGGCGCCGCGCCGCAAGAACTGCGCCAGACCGTCGCCGCCCACCTGAGCCCGATGTTCACCCAGTCGGTGCTACTCGACGCGGGCGGCTCGGCCGAGCTCGCCGCGGAAATGGCCACCAACGCCATCGCCGGGGCCACGCGCCGGCTGCTCGGGGCCTGACCCGTTCGACCTGTCGATGCTGCTTGAAGGCAAGAACGCGGTCGTCTACGGCGGGGGCGGCGCGATCGGCGGGGCGATCGCGCGGGGTTCGCCGAGGAAGGGGCCCGGGTGTTCCTTGCGGGGCGGACGCGCGCCAAGCTCGAGAAGGTGGCCGGGGGCATCTGGGGAGCCGACGCCGTGGTCGCGGCGGCCGGGAGCATCGACGTCTCGATTAACGTCATCACGCACGGCGACGTCCAGGGCATCCCGCTGGTCGACCTGTCGCTCGCGGACTACGAGCGGCCCGTCGGCTGCAGGTCGCGTTCCACGCGCTGGAGACGATGCGCCGCCAGCTGGCCGCGGAGCTGGGGCAGTACGGCGTCCGCACGGTCACGCTGCGCACCGGCGGGTGCCCGAAACGCTCACGCCCGGGATGCCGGGCGCCGAGGAGATCGCCGGCGGCATCGCGCGGAGCACCATGCTCGGCCGCGCCGCGACCCTCGCGGACGTCGGCGCGGTGGCCGCCTTCGTCGCGTCGGACCGGGCTCGTTGCATGACCGCCGCGACGGCCAACATCAGCTGCGGCGCGCTGGTCGATTGACCGCGCTGGTCGGCTAGTGTCGCGTGATTCCGCCTTCTCTGCCTGGTTGCGGTGCGCCGGCTCCGGCTCGGCCCACAGCGCCCCAATGTGGCGTTGGTTGCGTTGGACGCACCCAATGTGGCGTTCGGTGCGTTGGACGCACCGAACGCCACATTGGGGCGCAACCCGCCAGAGCCACAAGACGCTGGCGGCGTGAAGAGACTGCGGCTAAACGGTGCGAGGAGATCTGCTGCCCGATCCGAGCCCAACCGGGCCGGGCGGCGTGCACCTCAGTCCACATCGGACAACTGTCAGCCGCCGAGCAGCCGGGCCAGTGCTTCGCGGGCGCGCTCGTCCCGTGAGGCCAAGGATTGCAGCTTCGAGGCGAGCACGGTCAGCCACTCGTCCAGCTCGGTGTCGCGGCGGCTGATCACCACGCCGCGCACCACCTGGCGGACCTCGGCCGCGACGCCGCCGCCCCGGCCGGCGGTGAGCACCAGCAGCTGGTCCGGCGTGGTCACGCGCACCTCCACCGGCTGGCCCGTGCGGCCCGCCACGCGGTCGGCGAACGTGCGGCGCCGGTCGACCTCGACCATGCCCGGCGGCAGCGCCGCGCCCAGGGTTTCGGACAGCACGCGGCTGTAGGACTCGACGTCGGCGCGGTCGGTGCGCAGCGTCGCGACCAGCAGGTGGAAGTCCAGCTCCGAACCGGCCATCAGTCGGTCAGCGGCAGCACGAGCTGCGGCTTGGCGATGTGGTGGTCGGCGCGCAGCGGCTTCACGGCCGTGCCGATCGCGAAGAACTCCGTGGTGTGCCCGCCCCACCGGTGCGACTGCGACAGCAGCTGGACGCCCACGATGCCCTCGGCGTGCAGCTGCTCGGCCTCCGCCTGCATGCGTGACATCGCCAGCTCACGTGCGTCGTAGAGCGCCTCGGTGTACTGCGGGATCTCGACGTTCTGCCCGATGTTGCCCATCGCCTGGCGGAACCGCTGGTGCGCGATGTGGTAGACGCACGTGCCCATCACCATGCCGAGCGGCGCGTAGCCGGCCTGCACGAGCGTCCAGAAGTCCTGGCCGGACAGGTCGGAGGTGAACGGCTTTCCCGTGTTGTTGCGCCATTCCCCGGGCTCGTCGGCCTTCACCGCGGTGCCGACGGCGACGAACTCGGCCAGGTCGTTGCCGAACTCCTTGAACTCGATCTCCAGCCGCACGGCCACGATCCCGTCGGCGCCGAGCAGGTCGGCCTCGGCCTCCATGCGTGACATCGCCAGCTCGCGGGCGTGGTACATCGCGGCGGAAAGCCGGTCCAGCTCCTGGTTCTTGCTCCACCGGCCCATCTGGAAGCCGACGTGGTAGATGCTCGACCCGAGCACCAGCCCGAGCGGCCGGAACCCGGCCTCGCGCACGAGCAGGAACTCGTTCACGCTCAGGTCCGAAGTGAACAGGCTGGTCGCCTGTCCCGGCCGCATCTCGGCGAGCCGGCGCATCGCATCCTCGGGGATGTGCTGCGCAGCGGGGTCCACAGTGGTCACAGGGCCTCCTTCTCAGACTCGGTTCAGCGGCAGCATGGTGAGCGCGGACGTCGGCGCGGCGGCCCCGCGGTGGAAGCGGCCGATCGCGGTGCCGAAGACGCTCGACACCCCGGCGACGCCGACCTCGCCCAGCTGCCAGGTGTTGAGGGTCATCCGCGAGACGATCGCGCCGTCGGCGCCGGTGGCCTTCACGGCGCGGCGGAACTGGTTCCGCGCGTCGGCCCGCACGTGCGTGACGAGCCGGGTGTGCGCGTCGACTTCCATGTTCCCGGCCCACATCGTGGTCTGGTACTGCATGTTGTAGTCGAACGTGGTGTGCGCGGCGATGCCGGTCACGATGTCCGCGGGCACCCAGCCGGCCTGCATCAGCTTGCCGACGTCCTGCCCCGGCAGTTCGGTGGTGAAGACCCGGCCCGGGCGCTGTTTCGAGTCCGCGCGCACGGCCGTGCCGAGCGCGACGAACTCCTGCATGGTCTCGTCGAGCGGGGTCACGGAGAGGGTGATGCCGAGCACGCCGTCCGCGCCGATCGCCTGCGCCTCCAGCCGGAGCCGGTCGAGAGCGACGCCGTATCCCTGGCGTAGCGCGTCGGCGTACAGGCCGACCTGCTGGTTCGGGGTCATGCCGTACACCGGGGCCCAGCCGAGCCGTTCCACGATGCAGCCCATCACCTCGCCGACGGCGGTGAAGCCCACGACCTCGGCGCCGACCGCGGCCGGCACGCTCAGCAGCGAGGTGTGCAGGCCCGAAGAAGCGAACCGGTCGACGCGCGCCCGCGCGACCGGCGGCAGCCCACGGCCATCCCAGTCGGGCACTCGGACCTCCTCGCGGCCCGTGGCGGCGGGCCCTCACCGACCATCGTGGCACGACTGGAGCGCTGGTCGGAGCCGGGAAGCGGCGATCAGGGCTGTTTGTCCGGAACATCCTCCGTAATCGTGGCCGACAGTCCAGTGAGGACACGATCGAGGCCGGCTTCGAAGGCCTGCTGCAGGCGGTCGGCCGCGTGCGGCGTCTCGGCCTCGACCATCACGCGGCTGAATCGCGGGTACGCGCCGTTGTTCATGATCGCCGGGCCGTACTCGCCCTGCTGCGTCAGCCACTCGTCGTTGCTCAGCCCGGAGCGGCGGATCGCCTCCTGCTCGGCCAGCTCCGCCTGCACGTGCCCGCGGACGAACGAGAACAGCGTGCCGAGCGCCAGCAGCATGTCGTCGGTGCCGAGGCCGGTGCCGTCGAACGCGGCCAGGGTCAGCTCCGTCCAGCGCAGGCTGTACGGGCCGTGGGTCGGCCGGCCCGCCGACAGTGCGGGCAACCAGGGGTGACGCAGCGAGACCTCGCGCAGGAGGTGGGCGAAGCGTCGCAGGTCGGCGCGCCAGTCGCCGGTGGTGCGGGCGTCGGCCAGCTCGGCCATCACGGCGTCGGTCATCAGCTCGTGGACCTCGTCCTTGCGCAGCACGTAGCGGTAGAGCGACGCGACGCCGACACTCAGCTCCGCGGCGATCCGCCGCATCGAGACGGCGTCGATGCCCTCGGCGTCGGCGACGCGCACGGCCACGGCGGCGACGTCGTCGCGCCGGTACGCCGCCTTCGGGCCGCGGGCGCCCTGCTCGGGCCGCATCCAGATGACGGGGGCGGGCTGATCCATGGCAGTCATTGTCCCGCACGGGGTAGAGTCGGAGTTATTGCGAACGATGTTCTCAGTTTTGGGGGTGGGGTCATGGACTACGACGTGGTGGTGGCGGGCGCGGGTCCGGTCGGGCTGCTGCTGGCCGCCGAGCTGCGGCTGGGCGGGGCGCGGGTGCTGGTGCTGGAGCGGGACGCCGAGGTGGTGCGGCCGTGGCGGGTGGGGTCGATGGGGGCGCGGTCGGTGAACACGCCGACGGCCGCGGCCCTGCACCTGCGCGGGCTGCTGCCCGCCGTGAGCGCGGCGGCGCTGTCCTGGTTCGACCCCAAGCAGATCACGCCGGAAATGCAGGCGGAGTTCCAGGCAGCGGCGCAGGCGGCCCGGTCGGAGGTCCGGCCTCAGGACGGCTCGCCGAAGCCGCCCGATCTCCCGTTCGTCGGGCACTTCGCGGGCATCGGCGTGCGGGCCGACCGGCTCGACTTCGAGGACCCGGAGATGACCGCCGAGCTGTACGGCACCGGCGTGGTCGCGCAGCAGGACTTGGAGGACATCCTCGCCGCGCGGGCGGAGGAGCTGGGCGTGGAGATCCGGCGCGGTGCGGCCGTGACGGGGTTCGAGGCGGACGAAACCGGCGTGACGGTGGCGGCTGCCGGCACCTCCGTGCGCGCCGGCTGGCTGGTCGGCTGCGACGGCGGCCGCAGTACCGTTCGTAAGCTCTCCGGCATCGGATTCCCTGGCGTGGACGCGGTTTTCCTCGGACGACAGGCCACTGTGGACATTACTGGTTCGGACATCGAAAGCCTTGACGAGAGTGCCGGCTGGCAGCACGGCCCCGGCGGGTCGTACGTGGTCGGTGGCTGGGGTGGCGGCGATACGCGGGTGCACACCGTCGAGCCCATCGGCACCGTCCCGGACGGCGAGGTGACGGCCGAGGAGGTGCAGGCGAGCCTGCGGCGGGTCAGCGGGCTCGACGTCACCGTCACGGCCGTCCACACGGCCACGCGCTACACCGACGTGACGCGCCAGGCGGAGACCTACCGGCGCGGGCGCGTGCTGCTGGCCGGCGACGCCGCGCACGTCCACTCGCCCGCCGGCGGGCAGGGCCTGAACCTGGGCCTCGGTGACGCGTTCGGGCTCGGCTGGCGGCTGGCCGCCGTGGTCCGCGGGGACGTGCCGGCGGACCTGCTCGACAGCTACGTCGCCGAGCGGCACCCGATCGGCCGGTGGGTGCAGGAGTGGAGCATGGCGCAGACCGCGCTCAGCCTGGACCGGAGCCCGCGCGCGGACGCCCTGCGCACCGTCGTCGGCCAGCTGCTGGACACTCGCGACGGCGCGACGTTTGTGGTCAAGCGGATCGCCGGCGTGTGGCAGCACTACGACCTGCCCGGCGCGCACCCGCTGGTCGGGCACCGCGCGCCGGATCTGCCGCTGACCGACGGCAGCACCCTGGCGTCCCACTTCGCGTCCGGCCGGGCGGTGTTCCTCGACGGCGGCTTCGGCGGCGAGGTGGCCGCGCGCTGGGCGGGGCGGCTGACCGTGGTCGAGGCCCGTGCCACGGCCTTCGCGGACGTGGTGATGTCGGCCTTCGCGCGGCCCGACGGGTACGTGGCGTGGGCCGGGCCGGGCGAGGGTCTGGCCGAGGCGCTGGAGACCTGGCTCGGCCCGTCAGCCCGTGGCTAGCTCCACGCGGTTGCGGCCGGCCTGCTTGGCCCGGTAGAGCGCGGTGTCGGTGGCCACCAGCACGTCGTCGACGCCGGTGAGGTGCTCGGCGGGGTAGAGGGCGCAGCCGATGGACACGGTGACGTCGGTGATCACCGTGTCCCGGTCGGGCAGGACGACCGCGACCCGCGGGACGCGGCGGCGGATGCGGTCCGCGAGCTGGCCGAGGTGCGCCATGCTGGGCACGTTCGGCACGACGATGGCGAACTCCTCGCCGCCCCACCGGCCGCACACGTCCTGCTCGCGGATCTCGTCTCGCAGCGCGATGGCGATCTCGCGCAGCACCAGGTCGCCGGTCGGGTGACCGTAGGTGTCGTTGATCGACTTGAAGTGGTCGAGGTCGAGCAGCAGCACGCCGACGGTGCCGTGGCCCGCCCTGGCCCGCTCGAGGTACTGCTCGGCGATGGTGCGCCACCAGCGTTTGGTGGCCAGCCCGGTGGTGACGTCGGTGCGCGCGTCGCGCTGGAACTGGGTGAGCAGCAGGCCGCGGTGCAGGGCCACGAGCGCGACGACGACTCCCACGAGCACCAGCGGGTTGGCCAGCACCAGCAGCGTGGCGGTGACCAGGCCGAGGCCGATCGCGCCCGCCTCCAGGATCTGGTCGCCGAAGCCGGAGAACAGCTCGCTGATCGACCGCGGGGTGCTCGACAGCGCGATCGCGACCATCACCAGCGCCGTGTTGATCGCCCACCGCAGCACGGCGGCCAGCGCGATCACGGCGAGGTCGCCGAGGCCGGACAGGAACCCGGAATCCGGGATGCCGGGGTAGTGGTGCAGGCCGAGGCTGAGCACGAGCACGGCGGCCTGCGTGCCGCACAGCACGGTCGCGGCGGAGAAGATCCAGCGGTGCGGGAGCACGGGCCGTTCGTGCGGCCAGATCCGCCACCACGCCACCGCGTAGGTGAGCACGACCATCGCCGACGCGAGCACGGCTGGCAGCGCGATGACGGCCGCGATGCTCCACACAGCCTTGGTGTCGACGTACGCGACCGTGGGCGCCCGGTTGTACTCGCGCTGGCGCTCGATGTGCCGGGTGGCTTCGATCGCGGCGACCGCGCACACGGCGAGCACGCCGAAACGGACGAGATCCTGGTGGCGCACCGGCGCGAGCCACGCGGTGCCCACCGACGAGGCGACCGCGACGACGTTCACCACCAGCACGTAGGTGCGCACGCGGGGAGGCAACCGCCAAAGCCGCCAGCCCCTGAACCAGCTGTCCGGCCGGTCTGTTCCTCCGCGCACTCTTCACCTCACCCGGTTGGCTTTCTACCGTAAACGACGAGGCGCTTCGTGTGACGCTCGTGGCCCGGACTATGGGAGCAGCCCGGGCAAGTTCGCCCGGACAGCCCAGCGCCCGGGCGTCGCGGAGGGGAGGTGACGACTGTGCGTGACGACGATCGGCGGTAAACCCCCGGTCGACCTGGGAATCCATGGAGCAGGAAAGGAGGTGCCGACCATGCGCGACAACAACTGGACGTAGTCGCCGGTACCGACCGTGACGGAACGAGTGAGAGGAGGCGCGCTGTGCGTGACAACAACTGGACCTGCTGAGCCCGCTGACCAGCCCCGATGCGAACCGGGAGGAGGTGGCCCGATGCGTGACAACAACTGGACCCGTTGAGCCGTGCTGATCAGTCCCTGTGCGAATCGGAAGGAGGCAAGCCCGTGCGCGACAACAACTGGACCTGCTGAACCCCGTCCCGAGCGAAGGAACTGCGGCGAGGAGGTGAAAGGCGTGCGCGACAACAACTGGACCCGATGAGGCCGAGCGACCGCGTGATCACCAGATCCGGTCCGAGGAGGTGAACGAGACGACAGCCGGGTACGAGGACCGGTCAAGGGACAGCGGGTGGTGTGGTCCCGCCGAGGGGGCTTCGGCGGGACCACGCCGCGCGCGTCCAGGCTGTGGCGGCCAGCGCGGCGGCCGTCGCCCCGGCGGCCGCCGCGACGCTGACCACGGCGGTCGGCGCGAGCACCTGCGTGAGCGCGCCCGCGGCGGCGATGCCCACCCCCTGCGAAGCCCGCAGCGCCGCGATCGCGACGCCGATCACCTGGCCGCGCTGTTCCGTCGGCGCGGAGAGGCTGTATTGCACCTGCGTGATGAGGTCGTGCGCGGAGCACATGCCGGACAGCGTCCAGAGCACGACGATCGGGACCAGCCCCGGCGCCCAGCCCGTCGGCAGCAGCAGGAGGCTGGTCAGCACCGCGAGCGGGCCCAGCAGCCGCAGCTGGCGCGCCCGCGGGAGCCGGCTGATCAGCAGCGCGCCCAGCACCGTGCCGACGGGGTTCGCGACGAGCAGCCAGCCCAGCACCCCCGTCCCGCCGAGCTGGGCGGAGATCGGCACCGCCAGCCCCTCCGGGATCACGTAGAACCCGCAGCAGCAGGCGATCGCCAGCAGCGACCGCAGTTTCCGGTCCCGCGCCACGAGCCGGCAGCCCGCGACGAGCGCGGCCCACTGGGACAACCGTTGCGGCGTGGGCGAAGTCACCCGTTCCACCGGGTGCGGCCGCAGCCCCCAGCGCAGCGCGAGCGCCGAGACGGCGAACGTCAGCGCGTCCACCCACAACGCCCCCGCCACACCGAGCCACGCGACCACCGCCGCGCCCGCGCCGAAGCCGATCACGAGCGCGGCCTGGTAGGTCGAGGACAGGATCGCCTGGCCGACCGGCAGCCGGTCCTCGCCCAGCAGGTCCGGCAGCACGGCCTGGCGCGCCGCCTGGAACGGGCCCGCCGCCAGCTGGACCACCACGAGCAGCGCCGCGGCGACGGGCCACGGCAGCCCGGGGATCGCCATCACCGCGACGAGCGCGGCCCGCAGCACGTCCGCCACGACCATCACCGACCGTCGCGGATACCGGTCGGCGAGCCCGCCGAGCGCGCCACCGAGGAGGTCCGGCAGATAGGTGAGCGCGTACGTCAGCGCGGCCCAGCCGGCCGACGCCGTCCGGTCGAACACGAGCACTGTCAGTGCCACGCGGGCCAGCTGGTCGCCGGCCACGGACAGCACGTGAGCCAGCCAGAGTGCCCGGAATTCGGTCACACCGAACACATTCCGGAACGTCGGGGGAGCCGGGCTCATGTGATCAGAGTGTCCTGGCTCGGCCACGTGGAGCAACCCCCGGCAGCTCGGGTGGGTCGTCTGGACCGTCACTTCCGTGGCGTGAAAAACTTGGTGGTCGCCGTCCGTGAACGCCGCACCGAGGGGTTAGTCCGTTGACCGAGGAGAGCCGGCAAGTCGCCGGTCGCTACCAGCTCGTCGAGCTCATCGGCAGCGGCGCCATGGGCATGGTCTGGCGCGGGGAGGACAAGATCCTCGGCCGCGTGGTCGCGGTCAAGGAACTCCTCATGCCCGTGAACCAGGGTGAGGAGAAAGTCGCCGAGGCCAAGAGCCGCGCGATGCGCGAGGCCCGGATCGCCGCGCGGCTTCAGCACCCGAACGCCATTTCCGTGTTCAACGTGGTCGAGTACGAGGACCGGCCGTGGCTGATCATGGAATACCTGCCCTCGCGCAGCCTGTCGGCGAAGCTGCACGAGGACGGCGAGATGACCGTCGACGAGGTCATCCCGGTCGCCGTGCAGCTGGCCGGCGTGCTGGCCGCCGCGCACCGGGCGGGCATCGTGCACCGCGATGTCAAGCCCGGCAACATCCTGCTCGGCGAAGACGGAACGGTGAAGGTCACCGACTTCGGCATCTCCCGCGCGGTCGGCGACGTGACGCTGACCGCCACCGGCGAGATCTCCGGCACGCCCGCGTTCCTCGCGCCTGAAGCAGCGCGCGGCGAAGAGGCCACGTTCCCTTCCGACGTTTTCGCGCTCGGCGCCACGCTGTACATGGCGGTGGAGGGCGTGCCGCCGTTCGGCACCGCCGACAACGCGATCGCGTTGCTGTACCGCGTGTCCAGCGGCGAGATCACCCCGCCGAAGCAGGCCGGGCGGCTCGAACCGCTGCTGCTGAAGCTGCTCGAACTCAAGCCGGAGGACCGGCCGTCGATGGCGGAGGTTCTGGTCGAGCTGCGCAACCTCGACGGCGGCGTCACCCCGGTCGCGACGATCCCCGAGCCGCTGACGCTGCCCCGGACCAAGCCCGTCGCGGTCGCGACCCCGGCGGTCGGCGCTGCCTCGGCTGAGGCTGCTGTCCCGGCTTTGGCTTCGGCTTCGGCTGAGGCGGCTCCGACCACGCCGGCCCCTCCGGGGGACCCGAGCGTGGACCGAAGACGCCGCTCGATGCTCCTCGCCGGGATCGGCGCGCTGCTCGTGGTGGTCGCGGTCGTGGTGATCGTGCTCGTCAACCGCAACAGCAGCACCGGCAACACCGCGGGCGGTTCGCCGTCAAGCTCCCAGCCGCCTGCTTCTTCCCCAGCTCCGAGCCCCTCCGCGACGCCTTCGACGCCGCCCAGTTCGCCTTCGACGCCCCCGACGTCCTCCAGCCCGCCGACCTCGTCCAGCGTGGCCCCGCCGCAGAACACCGTGCAGGCGCTGGAGAACTACTTCGGCCTGCTCCCGGGGAACACCGACACGGGGTTCACGTTGCTGTCAAAGGGCTTCCTCGCCAAGCGGAAGCAGACCTTGGAGAGCTACAAGAGCTACTGGAAGCTGTACAGCGAGGTCACGGTGGCGAACGTTCAGCAGACCGGGCCCGAAACGCTGAGCGCGGATGTCACCTACGTCAAGCCCGGCGGCAGTAGCGTGACCAACCACCACACCTACCGGATGGTGCAGGAAGACGGCGTCTGGAAGATCGACACCGAGTCCTGAGTCTCAGCGCAGCAGCAGTTCGATCGCCCCGGCCGCGTCGCCGACCACGTGGTCCGGGGCGCCGTCGTCTTCGAGCCAGCGGCGCCCGCGGTCGACCCACACCGTGTGCAGGCCCGCGGCGCGGCCGCCGGTGATGTCCGCCGCGGCGGAGTCGCCGACCATCCAGCCGCCCTTGAGCGGAACCTCGCAGCGGCCGGCCGCGATCTCGAACAGCCGCCGGTCGGGTTTGCCGAAGCCCTCGTGCGCGGAGATCGCCCAGCCGTCGACCTGCCCCGCGAGGCCCGTGCAGACGAGGGTCGCCAGCTGTTGCGCGGCGTCGCCGTTGGTGACCACGCCGATCCGCCAGCCCGCGGCGCGCAGCCGGGGCAGCCCGCCGCGCACGCCCGGCGCCACGGGGATCAGCGCGGGATGCCGTTCGTGGAAGTCTTCGAGGAGCTCCGGCACCGTCTCGTGCAGCGCGAACCGTTCGCGGACCGCGGTGAAGAACGCTTCCCTCGGCTCGAGGCCGTCACGGTCGGCGGCCACCAGCCACTTGGCGTCCTCGCCGCCGAGCCGGTGTTCCGCGCAGAACTCCCAGGCCCACCGGCGAACGCCTTCCGCCCGGTCGACGAGGGTGTTGTCGAGGTCGAACAGCACCAGCCGCACGGGAAGAACCCTAGGCAGACTCCCCGTCGCCCCGCACGCTGACCAGCCATGAACGACCCGGCCGGCGCACTGTGGCGTCCGTGCGGGCGAATGGTGTTACCCCGGACAGAGCTGCGGTGCGGTGCCGTACCGGTCTTCCTGTGGGCCTCGTGGAACGGCGCGGGGAACTCCGCACCCGCACTTTCGGCTCTTCTTAGGCCGTTCGGGTGGCGTGAAGCCCGTTTTTGTCGGTGTCCGATGCGAACATATGTTCGTGACGAGCGAAGGCCCCATCCTCCACGCCGACCTCGACGCGTTCTACGCGTCGGTCGAGCAGCGCGACGATCCCCGGCTCCGTGGCCGCCCGGTGATCGTCGGCGGCGGCGTGGTGCTGGCGGCGAGTTATGAGGCAAAGGCGTGCGGCGTGCGCACCGCGATGGGCGGGGCGCAGGCCCGGCGGCTGTGCCCGCAGGCCGTGGTGGTGCCGCCGCGGATGTCGGTCTACAGCGCGGCGAGCAAGGCCGTGTTCGAGGTCTTCCGGGACACCACGCCGGTGGTGGAGGGGCTGTCGATCGACGAGGCGTTCCTGGACGTCGGCGGGTTGCTGCGGATCGCGGGCACTCCGTCGCGCATCGCGGCGCGGCTGCGCTCGGAGGTGCTGGGCGCGGTCGGCCTGCCGATCACGGTGGGCGTCGCGCGGACGAAGTTCCTCGCGAAGGTCGCGAGCGGCGTCGCGAAGCCGGACGGGCTGCTGGTGGTGCCGCACGACCGTGAGCTGGAGTTCCTGCACCCGCTGCCGGTGGAGCGGTTGTGGGGCGTGGGGAAGGTGACGTCGGCGAAGCTGCGGGACCGGGGTATCCGCACGGTGCGCCAGGTGGCGGCGATGCCGGAGGTGGACCTGGTCTCGTTGCTGGGCCGCGGTCCGGGGCTGCACCTGCACGCGCTGGCCCGCAACCGCGATCCCCGCCCGGTCCAGCCGGGCCGCCGCCGTCGTTCGATGGGCTCCCAGCGCGCGCTCGGCCGTCGCCCCCGCACGATGGCGGAGCTGGACGAGATCCTGGTGGCCACCGTGGACCGCCTCACCCGCCGCCTGCGCACGGCGAAGCGCGTCTGCCGCACGGTCGTCCTGCGCATGCGCTTCGCGGACTTCGGCCGCGCCACGCGCTCACGGACGTTGGTGGAGGCGACCGACCACACGGAGACCATCTTGGCCGCAGCCCGCCGGCTGCTGTACGAGTCGCAGTCACTGGTGTACGACCGGGGGCTGACGTTGATCGGGCTGTCGCTGTCCAATTTGGACGGTGACGGGTCGGTGCAGCTGGTGCTCCCGTTCGGTGCGGGGGACGGGGACACGCTGGACACGACACTGGACGTGGTGCGGGACCGGTTCGGTGCTGGGGCGGTCACCCGGGCGGCGTTGCTGGGGGTCGAGGCGGGGGTGGAGGTGCCGTTGTTGCCGGAGTGAGTGCTTGGTCGCTGGGTTGGGCTTGGTGCCGGATTGGGTTTGGCGCCGGGCCGGTGCTTGGTGCCGGGCTGGGTTTGCCGCCGGGCTGAGGTCGGGGTTGGGTGGACTCGGGTGCCGGGTGCCGGGTGCCGGGTGCCGGGTGCCGGGTGCCGGGTGCCGGGTGCCGGGTGCCGGGTGCCGGGTGCCGGGTGCCGGGTGCCGGGTGCCGGGTGCCGGGTGCCGGGGTGGAAGGCCTGGTGCTGAGTGGAGGGCTGGGTGCCGGGCTAAGCCGGGTGCGGGGCGGAGGGCTGGGTGGGTGTCGGGCTGGGTGCGGGGTGTCAGACAGAGGGCCGGGTGGGAGCGGAGGGTACCGGGCTGGGTGCTGGGTCGAGCCTCGATACCGGGCTGTCTGCGCACCCGGTGGAACGGAATGGCGATCATGGCAGTCGAAGTCCTGTCAGTCGGGAGTCCGGCAGGCTGAACCTTGGTCGCCGGGAGCGGTGTTCGCCTGACCACTGTTGACCCTGACCGGTGTTCGCCTGCCCAGTGACATCCCGAGTTCCGGAAGGACTGCGGCCTGCCTTGCTGAACGTGCACTTCACCGAAGCGGACCTGGGAAAGGTGGCCGTCGCGGAGGACGCCGACCCGATGTGGGAGCTGTTGATGAGCAGCTATCGGATCCGGCGTCCCGAGGGGGAGCCCTTTTTCGGGCGGTGGCGGCGGGGGTCGCGCTCGGCGATTCCTGACTCGGGGCGGTTGCTGATGTCCGCTGTTCCGCCGTACGGGTACTGCCCGGACTTCCTCACGCCGCCGGAGGCCCGCACCGTCGGCGACGGGATCTCGGCGGTGCTCGAAACGCCCGAGCGGGTCCTGGCCGCCGACGTCGCCGAGTTGGTTGCGCAGGGCACCCGCGTCCCGCCGTGGCTGCTTGGCCTCGCGGGTGGGGAAACGCGCGAGTTGCGCCGGCTGGGCACTGCGCTGCACGACTACTACCAGCAGTGCGTCGCCCCGCATTGGGTGACGGTGCGCGGCGCCGTCGCCCGTGAACGACGGCGCCTGCAGTCGTGCCTTGACCTCGGCGGGCCCCAGTTGCTCCTGTCGACGCTCCACCCCGACGTCACCTGGAGCCCGCCGGTGCTGCGGGTGCGCTTCCCGATCGAGCAGGAACTCCACCTGAACGGCCGGGGGCTGCGGGTGCTCCCGACGTTCTTCGCCCACGGAATGCCGACGACGTACAAGGATCCGGGGCGCCCGCCGGTGCTGGCCTGCTCGATCAGCCACACCAGCCTCCACAGCGACGCCGAGCCCGGCCCGTCGCTGGCCGCGCTGCTCGGACCGACCCGCGCCCGGGTCCTCACCGCGATCGCGATCGGCCGGTGCAACACCAGCGCCCTGGCCGAACTGACCGGCACCCGCCTCTCCACCGCGAGCCAGCACGCGTCGGTCCTGCGCTCCAGCGGGCTGATCGTCAGCACCCGCTCCGGCAAATCCCAGGTCCACGAGATCACCCCGCTGGGACTCGGCCTGATCCAGGCGGGCTAGGGCCGGCTTCTACGACACCGGCGAGCAGCTGTCAAGGGGTGCTTCGACCTTTCAGCCGAGCTTGAAACCAGGATTCGATCCGCGCTCAGCAGGTAAGCGGATGGCAAGCTCTGCTCAGCGCGAGTGAGGAATTCGCAGCTATCGAGATCACATACTGCTATTTCCGGAGTTGAAAGCATGAAGAAAATGACAGTGATCGGTGCGGTCGTCGCGAGCGCGGCCCTGTCGATCGCGGCCGCCGGAACGGCCTCCGCCTACGCCCCCATCCTCAGCGGGAACACCGAGCTGGTCCTCTTCGGCAGCGGCACTCACGTGAGCTCGGCCACGGTCCACAGCATCCCGGACCTCCAGGGGCCGGCCGAGTACGAATTCATCTACAGCGCAACGACTTCACCCACGAAGACGTTCACGATGATCTGCGGCGGCAGCTCGACCGGTGGCAGCTGCTCGCACAAGTTCTCGGTCAACGCCACCTACGCCAAGGGCATCGGCATCAAGAGCTGCGGCCAGATCAAGCGGGTTTCCTCCGGACAGACCTACGGAACCCCCTGTAAGAAGTGGTGACAATTCACCTGGCGTGAAACCGCCGGGACGTCGTTCGATAACAACCGGACGACGTCCCGGTCACGGTATGGGCCGAACGGCGGCGCTGACGGGGTCCGGCCGGGTCTGGGGGTCCGGCCGGGCCCGCACCACACCGTGGCCCACGACGCTGGGCTGTTCCTCCTCGATGTCGCGGTCCGGGTGACCCCGCCGAAACACGCTGTAACGAATCGTGGATCTCTGACGACGGATGGGCAGCTGTCCTTTTTCCGCACCGTCCCACAAAGTCAGAGCGGTATCCCCCGAAAGAAACAGGGATAACATGAATCTGCGAAGACGCCGGCGAAGTATCACAATTCTGTCCATGGTGGCGGCCTCGGTCGCGCTGGTGCTCGTGACGCCGGGGGCGGCCCTGGCCGACACCCCGACCAGCGCGATCACCGTGAGCCAGACGGCGCTGCAGCGCGGCGCGACCTTCACGGTCACCGAGACCATCTACAACCCCGAGAACTTCACCGTCACCGGGGCCAAGCCCGCGCTCTACGGCAAGGAAGCGGCGATCACCGACGTCGCCGACATCGTCTCCTGCACCGTGCCCTGCGGCGCGCTGGGCAGCAGCTACCGCGCCGTCGTCGGGGACCTCGCCCCGCTGCAGAGCGCCACCGTCACGTTCACGCTCAAGGTCAAGGACACCGCCCCGCTCGGTACTTTGACGCTGCAGCACCAGTTCGTCGGTGACAACTACGCGTTCGACACCATCGACGGCGCCGCGCTCACCATCTCGCAGGCGGCCGGCGCGGCCGACGTCGGCTTGACGCTCGCCGCCTCGCCGGCCGGCGTGCTGACCTCGCAGCTCACCTACACGATCACCGCGGCCAACCACGGCCCGGACGCGGCCACCGGCGTCAAGCTCCAGGCAACTCTGCCGTCCGGCCTGGTGTTCTCGAAATCCTCGGCCTGCACGGCATCCGGGCGCACGGTGACCTGCACCATCGCGTCGATCCCGTCCGGCGCCTCGGCCAAGGCGAGCTTCACCACCAGCGCCGGGCTGCTCACCATCGGCAGCTTCACCACCACGGCCCAGCGCCAGCAGAGTTCACCCGCCGACTCGAACGTCGTCAACGACAAGGCTTCGCGTACCTGCGGTGCCATCACCAGCCTGCTCCTGAGCTGCTGACGGCATTGGGGCATGCGCCCCAATGCGGCATTGGTTGCGTTGGACGCACCCAATGTGGCGTTCGGTGCGTCCAACGCACCGAACGCCACATTGGGGCGCATCGACGGACCCCGCGGGCGGCCAAGACAGTTATTGCTCCGAGGTGACGAGTGCGCCGGAAACTAGTGAGCGCAACCGTTCCAGCGCCGGCCGCGCGGTCGGCGCCCCGGGCCGGTCGCGCGCCGAGCGGAGGTCGCTCAGCCGGGAAAGCCCTGCGACGACCACGTCCAGCGGCGGCCCGCTCGCGGTGATCTCCGTCAGCCGGTCGGCTGGCGCCTTTTCCGCCGGGACCACGAGGAACGGCTTGACGAGCCGGTGGTGGTGATAGGTGTAGGCGGCGCCGTGCGCGCGGCAGACGGCGAGGAACAGCTCGGCGTTCTGTCGCAGCTGCGGACCGGCCCCCGATTCCGCCTCGCGCAGGAACTTGGCCAGCAGTGACTCCTCGTCGACCACGGCGCGCAGCAGCACCTGGTCCTCGGGCGCGACGTAGGCGTACTTCTCCGCGATCACGTTCTGGTAGAAGGGATCCCGCGCGTCGCAGAGGCCGAGCAGCAGGTCGATCTCGTTGATCGCGGAGAAGTCGCCGGCGTTGGCCCCGCGGTACTCGACCGCGCCGACCCGGTGCGACTTGAAGTACGGCCGGATGTTGAAGAAGAACCGCTCGACGTCCAGCGTCTTGCCGAGGGTCTGGTCGAACTGCAGCACGTCTTCCAGCGCGGACAGCGCCGTTTCCAGCAGGTACGTCGTCAGCGGATTCGAGACACCCATGGGCGGAACGCGGCGGAGCGCGTCGGCGGCCCGTTGGTAGGCGAGCACGGCAAGCCCGTTGTTCGTCAGGAAAACGGCTTCGTCCTCCAGCGACGTGAAAGTCTGGTACCGGTCCCGCACCGCCGGGTTGTACAGCGCTTGGTGCGCGAAGACGAATCGCGGCGCCACGCCCAGGGCCGAGCCCAGCAGCTGGGCCAGTGACCAGGCGGGCTCGACCGGACCGGCGGACTCGTGCCGGCGACAGGCGGCGAGATAAAAGCCCACCATGCCGAGCAGCTGGTACTTTTCCCGGGCGCCAACCGGTAACGGTCCCGCGGCGGAAACCGCGCCGATCAGCTGGCCGCCTTCGATCGCCACGGACTGTTTGATTTTCTCCAATTCGGGCCGGTGGTGGACGATTTCCCGCCGCTCGGCGAAATACGCTTCCTCGAGCACGGTGTTGTACTCGACGAACTCGTTCCTGATCCACCGGTCGAGCCGGTCCACCGCAGTCGTGCCCGTTGTAGTCCCCACAGTCGTCACCGCTCCGACTCTAATCGAGTCCTACAGTGCCGTTTGTACTAATCCGACGGCAGCCACGGCGGAAACGGGTTTCTACGAGCAGGTCGGCTGCAGCCCGTGTCCGCCTACTTTCGGTCGGATTAGTACAGCCGGTCCAGCCCGTCGAGCACGCGGTCCAGCACCACCGTGCGGGCCTCCGAGTCGTACGTGCCGACCGGCTGGTGCGCGCGCAGCAGGTCTTCCGCCAGCAGGTCCTCGACGAGCGTGCGGGTGGTGCCGAGTGGCAGGCCCAGGTGGGCGGACAGCTCCACCACGGACATCGTGGACGCGCACAGCTCGCACACCCGCGCGTACTGCTCCCACAGCAGCCGCCGCAGCCGGTAGCCGAGATCGGTGGTCGAGACCAATGTTTCCAGTGCGAGCTGGTGCGCGCTCCGCGGCGGGATGTGGTCGGGCGCGTACGGGCGGACCGACGGCGGTTCGCCGGGGTCGGCCATCCGGTGGCGTCCCGACGGCGACCCGCGGCCGGGGACCTCCGGCTCGGTCACGGCGCCACCTCCTCGGGCTCAGGAGGGCAGTACAGCACCGTGCTCACACCCGTGCCAAGCGCGTACCGCGAAACCCGTCCGAAGTGGACCCGAAAACACTTGCGGCCGGGACGAACGGGAAGAATCCCCGTCCGTGCCCGGCCGTGTCAAGGACAAACTCAGGCGGCCTTCACGGCCCCCTTGTGGCCGCCGCGCAGGTCCAGTTCGATCTGCTCCAGCGTGCGGCCCTTGGTCTCCGGGACCAGCCACTTGGTGAGGGCGAACAGCACGACGTTGATGGCCGCGAACAGGAACATCGAGCCGCCGATGCCGAGCGCGCCCGGGTCGGAGATGATCGGGAAGATCGCGCTGATGATGCCGGTCGCGGCCCACAGCACCACGCTGCTGATGCCCATGCCCGCGGAGCGGACCTTGAGCGGGAACACCTCGGCCATCATCACCCAGACCACGGCGCCCCAGCCCAGCTCGTAGCCCACCAGGTAGAGCACCATCGCGACGAGCATCAGGATGCCCTTCGTGTTGGTGTCGTGAACCAGGTAGACGACCAGCCCGGCCGCGATCAGCGTGACGACCATGATCACGTTGCCGATCAGCAGCAGCGGCTTGCGGCCCCAGCGGTCGACGACGAAGACCACCCACGCGGTGAACAGGAATTTGGTGACGCCCAGCAGCACCCCGGACAGCAGCGCCGCCTGCGTGGCGAAGCCGAGGCCGATCAGCATGGTCGGGAAGTACGCGTTCACCGCGTTGACACCGCTGAACTGCTGGCCGATGGCGAGCAGCAGCCCGACCACGAGCATCGGCCGGACCATCGGCGTGAGCAGGTCGCGGAACCGGGTCTTCGAGCTCTCGGCGTCGAGCCGGATGACCTCGCGGATGGTGCCGATCTCTTCGTCCACGTTCACCGAGTTGCCGTGGGAGCTGATCAGGACGGACCGGGCCGCGTCCTCCTGGCCCTTGGCCACCAGCCAGCGCGGCGTCTCGGGCAGGAAGATCAAGCCCACCAGCAGGATCACGGCGGGCACGACGGCGCCTGCGAACATCAGCCGCCAGTTGCCGGACGGGCCGAGGCCGTAACTGACCAGGAACGCGATCAGGATGCCGAGCACGATGAAGATCTGGTTCAGCGCGCCCATCGCGCCGCGCAGCCGGGCCGGCGCCAGCTCCGACAGGTAGGTCGGCACGGTGGACGAGGAGAATCCGATGCCGACGCCGATCACCAGCCGCGAGACGATGAGCAGGGCGAAGGTCGGGGAAACGCTCGCCGCCACCGTGCCGATGATGACGATGACCGCGGCCACCATGATCGTGCGGCGCCGGCCGAGCTTTTCGTTGACGCGTGAGGAGAAGATCGCGCCGACGATCGCGCCGACGGACAGGCTGGCGGTGATCACGCCCTTGTCCCACCCGGTCAGGCTCCAGGCCTTGCCGATGAACGGCAGCACACCCGAAATGACACCGAGGTCGTATCCGAACAGGATGCCGCCGAGGGCACCGAAGAAGTACAACGTGGTCCTGTTGATGGGCCGCCGCGCCGCGGCTGTCTGTGTCATAACCGAGCCGTCTCTTTTCTGGGGCTGGCCGGCCGGTCCGGTTCAGCTGGGGGCGGCCAGCGGAGCGGGATCGGGCGGGTGGGTCTGATGGCCGGTGATCCGGGCTTCGGCGCGCGCCGGAGTTTTCACAGCGCAGGGCTGCGAAACGGCTGGTTCCCCCGCCTGCGACGCCTTTCCTCGTCGCGGGCCGTTCAGCCGTTTTAACCGTCGGCGCGATCCGATGAACTTCGCCGTACACAGTCACACGCTGCCTACCGGCGGGCAATACACCGGCTGATAACTATTCAGTCACGTGACTAGCGTTCACATATGTGGATGAAGTAACGGGAGGATTTCCCAGGTCAGCGGGGGGTTAACGGACAATCCGGGTTTCCGGGAACCGTGGTTACCAGGCCTTCGTCGTACGGTCGTCTTGCGGTCAGGCTGGGGGAGGAGCGCGATGAGCGCCGGTTTCGAGGTGGTTCCCGCGTCGGTGGGCGAGTCGGCGGGCCGGGCGCACCGGGCCGCCGCGGCGGTGCGGCCGGTGGACCTCGCGGGGGCGCTGTCCGGCGTGGCCGCGGGCCTGCCCGGCGGCACGAGTGTCCCGGCGGCGGCGCGGCTGTCCGACGTCTGGGGCGAGGCCGTGCCGAAGTGGGCGTCGGACACCGAGGCGTACGGGGGCCAGCTCGACGAAGCCGCCCGCGGTTATCGCGGTACCGAGGACCGGGCCGGCGCCGACGTCCAGGCGGCGGCGCGATGATCACCTGGGGAGACGTGCGGCGCTGGGACGCCGCCGCGCTCGGCGGGGTGGCCGACGCACTCAACGATCGGTGCACCCGTCTCGTCGCGGTGGACGAAGACGTCGAGGGTATGGCGAAGTTCGACGGCTGGACCGGTGACGCCGCCACGGCTGCCACCGCGCGTGGCACGGCACTGACCACCGCGCTGGAGCAGCGCGTCGCCGAGGCTTCGGCCGTGCGGCGCGGCGCGCACGAGGTGCAGGCGGCGGTCGAGCGGCTGAGCGCGTACGTCCGGGACACCGACGATCTGGCCGCCCACAACGGTTTCACCATCGACGACGACGGCTGGCTCACCGCCGTGCCCGGTCCGCCGGTGCCGTCCGACGTCGCCGCCGCCCGGCAGCGCGCGCAGGGGGAGCTGACCGACCGGGTCGAGCAGATCCTGCGCCAGGCCACGGATGTCGACGCGGACTTCGCGGCCATCCTCACCCGCGCCGCGAACGGTGAGATCACCGACCAGGGCGCGACTTCGCTCGCGCAGGCCGCCGACGCGGGCTCGGCGCAGAGCGGACTGTCGACGCAGGGCCCGCCGCCAGGCGGCACCCCGGGTGACAACCGCGCGTGGTGGGACAGCCTGCCGGACGCCACGCAGGCCACGATCCTGCGGGACAACCCGGACCTCGTGCGTAACCTCGACGGCATCCCGGTGACCGACCGTGACGCGGCCAATCGTGGTGTCCTGCAACGGGAAATGGCCCGGCTGCAAGGGGATCCGAGCGAAGCCGCGAAGGCGAAGCTGCGTGGCCTCGACGCCATCCGGACCCGGCTCGACGCGGCGGGGCCCGGCCTGCCGCAGGCGTACCTCGTCGGCCTGGACACCAGCGGCGACGGCAAGGCGATCGTCGCGGCCGGCAATCCGGACACCTCGGTGAACGTCGCCACCTCCGTGCCCGGCACCGGCAGCGAACTGGCCAAGATCGGCGGCGACCTCAACCGCTCCGACAAGATGTGGCAGTCGGCGACGACGGCGGGCTCGCCGTCGACCTCGGTCGTCACCTGGTTCGGCTACGACGCGCCGAACGAGCTGTGGGACGCGGCCAGCGAGAAGTACGCGGACAACGGGAAAGCCGCGTTGTCCGGGTTCGAAGACGGCCTGCGCGCCTCGCACGAGGGGCCGCCGTCGCACAACACCGTGGTGGGCCACAGCTACGGCACCACGGTGGTCGGCCACGCCGCGCGCGACGGCGGGCTGAACGCGGACGACATCATCTTCGTCGCCAGCCCCGGCGTCGGCGTCGACCACGCGAACCAGCTGCACCTCGACGGTGTCAGCCAGGACGATGTCGGGCAGCACGTGCACTCCACTGTCGCCGAGCACGACATGATCAAGCTGTCCAACCTCGGTATCCCGGGCCACGACGTCGCGCTGGGCCCGTCGCCGACCGGCTCCGACTTCGGCGGGCAGGTGTTCGCGTCGGCGCCCGGTACGAAAGGGCCCTGGTACGAGGGCGGGCTGAGCGGCGCCGCGCACAGTCAATACTGGGAGGACAACAATCCCTCGCTGCGCAGCTTCGGCCGCATCATCGCGGGGAAGCCGGCGTGAGCGGCCGCCGTCCTGACCACCGTCGCCCGCTCCCCGGAGGTGGAGCCATGAACCCCACGATCACCGAGCACCAGGCCCACGACCTCGTCGAGGACTACATCCGCGCGGCCTTCGCGGCGCTGCCGGCCGCGGCCGGGCGGACGCTGTTCTCGCAGAACCGGTCCGAGTGCGCCGACCCGACCGACGACGGCCCGGCCGGGCGTTACGAGATCTCGGCGACCTACGAGGTGACCGGCCTGGACCCGGCGGCGTTCGGCGAGCACTTCGACGCGGTCGTCGCCTGGTGGTCGGGGCACGGCTTCACGGTGCTCGCCGACAACCGGCCCGCGGACCAGTATGTGTTCGCGCGTAACGAAGCTGACGGCTTCGACATGTCGATCCAGGCGAACGACCTCGGCAAGCTCTACCTCGGGGCGACCTCGCCGTGCGTCTGGCCGGACGGGGAGCCGCCCGCGCCTGAGCCTGAGCCCGCGCTCCCGGTCGAGCCGGAGCCGGTCGCGAAACCGCGCCCGCGCCGCGAAGCCGTGGACGACGAGGACTTCGGCGACACGAACTGGTCGGACGGCGGCACGGCTTACTGACCCGGTCTCCAGGCCCGTAAAATGGACCAGCAGGTCCAAGCCCGGAGGAGGCCCCGATGACCGGCACGCTCACCCGCAAGGGAGCCGCGACGCGGCAGCGCATCGTCGAGGGCGCGGCCGCGGTGATCCAGGAGCGCGGGGTGCTCGACACGACCCTGGACGACGTGCGGGAGCGCACGGGCACCAGCAAGAGCCAGCTGTTCCACTACTTCCCGGACGGCAAGGAGCAGCTACTGCTGGCCGTCGCCGGCTTCGAGGCCGGCCGGGTGATCAGCACGCAGCAGCCGCACCTGGGCCGGCTCCACACGTGGGCCGACTGGCGGGCGTGGCGCGACACCGTGGTCGCGCATTACACGGAGCGGGGGCAGCACTGCCCGCTGAACGTGGTGATGTCGCAGATCGGCCGCAACACCCCGGGCGCGCAGGCCGTGGTGACGCAGCTGATGGACCGGTGGCTGGCGGAACTGGTCGCGGGCATCCGGCACCTGCAGGCGGCCGGCGAGATCCCGGCGTCGACGGACCCGGCGCGTGCCGCGTCGGCGCTGCTGGCCGGTGTGCAGGGCGGGGTGATCATGCTGCTGTCGACGGGCGACACCGGCTTCCTGGAAGCCGCGCTGGACGTGGGGATCGAGAACCTGCGGGGGTAACGCTCGCGGGTGGCTGGGTCGAAAGCCGTCAAGGCCTCCTTACCTGCGTCCGACGCGGGTAAGGAGGCCTTGACGGACTTTGCCCGACGGGCCGGCCCATCGACCGAAGTCGGTGAGCCGGCCCTGCGCGACCCGGTTTACCCGGGGTCCGGGACGAGACTCAGGCGTTCTTGATCGCCGAGATCTCGAACTCGAGGGTGATCTTGTCGGACACCAGCACGCCGCCGGTTTCGAGAGCGGCGTTGAAGCTGATGCCGTAGTCGCTGCGCTGGATCGCGGTCGAGCCCTCGAAGCCGACGCGCTCGTTGCCGTACGGGTCCTTGGCCGAGCCTTCGAACTCGAACGGGATGGTGACGGACTTGGTGACGTCCTTGATGGTCAGGTCGCCGGTCACGTCGAAGCTGGTCTCGCCGGTCTGGGTGACGCCGGTGGACGTGAAGGTGATCTGCGGGTACTGCTCGATGGCCAGGAAGTCGTTGGTGCGCAGGTGGCCGTCGCGGTCCGCGTTGCGGGTGTCGATGCTCTTGGTCTCGATGGTGATCCGGGCGCTCGACTTCGACGGCTCGTCACCGTCGACGGTGAAGCTGCCGACGAACTCGTTGAAGGAGCCGCGCACCTTCGTCACCATCGCGTGGCGGGCGACGAAGCCGATGCGGGAGTGGGAGCCGTCGATGATGTATTCGCCGGTGTGCTGCGGGTAGGTGGTCGCGCTGGTCATGAACTTCTTCTTCCTCCGGGGTCGGCCCCCAGATTGTTGAGGGCTCAACAAAGGACTGTAGACCACAATAACTGATTGCGCGAGCAAGCGTCGGGTAAACTGCCCGGATGGTGGACACCAGCCCTCTGACCAGCGAAGAGCAGGCGGTGTGGCGGCCGCTGACCCGGATCATCACCGTGCTGCCGCGGGCGCTCGAGGACCAGTTCGTGAACGACACCGGCGTGTCGATGACCGACTACACGGTGCTCGTCTCGCTGTCCGAAGCCCCCGACGGCTGGCTGCGCCTCACGGACCTGGCGAAGGCCGCGGCCCTGTCGCTGAGCCGGATCAGCCGGGTGATCGACAGCCTGGTCAAGCGCGGGTTCGTCGAGAAGTCCCGGTGCGCGAGCGACGGCCGCGCCGCCAACGCCACCCTCACCGAGCTGGGCCACGCCAAGCTGGACGAGGCGTACCCGGGCCACCTCGCGCGGGTGCGGGCGTACCTGTTCGACCACCTCACGCCCGGCGAGGTCGCCGCCGCGGGCCCGATCCTCGCGCGGCTCGCCGCGGCGCTCGAATCCCCGGATCGGAACGCGCCGCAGCCCGGCTAGCCCTGTCCCACCGACGTCGAACGAAAGCAGAGCCATGACCGGCGAGTTCAAGCGTGACCAGAACTACCTCTCCGACCGCATCACCGCGGACGGCCGCGACGGCTGGCCCGTCGAGGCGGGCCGCTACCGGCTGGTGATCGCGCGCGCCTGCCCGTGGGCCAACCGCGCGGCCATCGTCCGCCGCCTGCTGGGCCTGGAGGACGCGCTGTCGCTCGGGCTCTGCGGCCCGACGCACGACGAGCGGAGCTGGACCTTCGACCTCGACCCCGGCGGCCGCGACCCCGTGCTGGGCATCGAGCGGCTGCAGGAGGCGTTTTTCCGGCGCGATCCCGAATATCCGCGCGGCATCACCGTTCCCGCGATCGTCGACGTGCCCAGCGGCCAGCTGGTGACCAACGACTACAAGCAGCTGACGCTCGACCTTTCCGGCGAATGGCGGAAGTACCACCGCGAAGGCGCGCCCGAGCTGTACCCCGAGCCGTTGCGCGACGAGATCGACGACGTCTCGGAGAAGGTGTTCGGCGACGTCAACAACGGCGTCTACAAAGCCGGCTTCGCCACGACCCAGGAGGCGTACGAGGAGGCTTACCGCGCGCTGTTCGCCCGGCTCGACTGGCTCTCCGATCGGCTCGCCGGGCAGCGTTACCTGGTGGGCGACACGATCACCGAGGCCGACGTCCGCCTGTTCACCACGCTGGTGCGGTTCGACTCCGTCTACCACGGCCACTTCAAGTGCAACCGGCAGAAGCTGACCGAGCTGCCGGTGCTCTGGGCGTACTCGCGTGACCTGTTCCAGACGCCGGGCTTCGGCGACACGATCGACTTCGGCCAGATCAAGGAGCACTACTACGTGGTGCACCGCTCGGTGAACCCGACGGGGATCGTGCCGCTCGGCCCGGACCCGTCGGGCTGGCTCACCGCGCACGGCCGCGAGGAACTGGGCGGCCGCCCGTTCGGTGACGGCACCCCGCCCGGCCCGCCGCCCGCGGGGGAGCGGGTGCCAGACCTGGCGGGGTAGCCGGCGGGGGCTAGCGCGGCCAGCTGGTCGAGGCTCTCGCCCATCACGGCACGGGCGTGGCGACTATTTCGCCGGGCCTCGCACGTGTTCCAGGAACGCCGTCGCCGCCGCGCTCGTCGGGTTCGTGGTGACGGAGACGGTCTCCCACGCGGGCACGTCGCCGTCCAGCTCGACGAAGGCGGCGCGGTCCGTTTTGCGGGCGAAGGTCTCCGGCACGAGCGCCACGCCCAGCCCGGCGATCACCAGGTCGAGCAGCGAGTGCACGTCGGTGATCTCCAGCGCCACCTTGCGGTGCACCCCGGCCTCGGCGAGGACGGCGTCGGCCAGGTCGCGGGTGCCCCAGCCCGCCTGGAAGTCGACGAAGCGCTCGTCGGCGAGCTCCAGCGGCTTGACGGAGCGGCGCGTGGCGAAGGGGTGGTCGAGCGAGCACGCCAGCACCAGCGCTTCGCTGCCCAGCGGCGCGATGCGCACGTCGTCCGGGCAGCGCGCAGGCCTCGAGACGAACGCGACGTCGAGGCGCCCGGCCCGCACCTGCTCCACCAGCTCGGTGGAGCCGCCGTGCTGGAGCCGCACGTCCAGTCCAGGATGGACGGTCAGGAACCCGCTCAGCGCCGCGGGCAGGTGCAGCGAGTACAGGCACTGCAGCGACCCGATCGCGAGGCTCCCGCGCACCAGTCCCTGCACTGCGGCCACGGCGTCACGGCCCGCGCTCGTGGCCGAGAGCGCCCGCCGCGCCTCGCCGAGGAAGGCCTCGCCCTCGGCGGTCAGCTGGACCTGGCGGGTGCTGCGCCGGAACAGCGCCGCGCCCAGCTCCTTCTCCAGCGCCCGGATCGACGCCGACAAACCGGACTGCGCGACGTGCATCCGCGACGCGGCCCGGGTGAAGTGCGACTCCTCGGCGACCGCGACGAAGTACTCGAGTTGGCGAAGCTCCACGATTCATCACCCTGACTGCTCAACCGGATCGGTTTCTTCTGCTGGACAGCTTAATGCCACGGGCGGAGGGTGGAGGAGTACGACGGTAACCATCAGGAGGAAGTCCATGCAGACGCGCCGCCTCGGCGATGTTGATGTCAGCTCCATCGGGCTCGGCGGCATGCCGATGTCCATCGAAGGCCGGCCGGACCAAGAGCGTTCGGTGGCCACCATCCACGCCGCGCTCGACGCGGGCATCACCTTTTTCGACACCGCGGACGCTTATCACCGTGACGCCGGAGAGGTCGGCCACAACGAGTCCCTGATCGCCCGCGCGATCGCGAGCTACGGCGGCGACACCTCGGACGTGCTCGTCGCGACCAAGGGCGGCCACCTGCGTCCCGGCGACGGCTCGTGGACGCTCAACGGCTCGCCCGAGTACCTCAAGCAGGCGGCCGAGGCCTCGCTCAAGCGCCTCGGCGTCGAGGCGATCGGGCTGTACCAGTTCCACCGCCCGGACCCGAAGGTGCCGTACGGCGAATCGGTCGGCGCGATCCGCGACCTGCTCGACGAGGGCAAGATCCGCTTCGCCGGCATCTCCAACGCCAACCCGGAGCAGATCAAGCAGGCCAACGACATCCTCGGCGGCCGCTTGGTGAGCGTGCAGAACCAGTTCTCGCCCGCGTTCCGTTCCAGCGAGCCCGAACTGGAGCTGTGCGCCGGACTCGGCATCGCGTTCCTGCCGTGGAGCCCGCTCGGCGGCATCACCAAGGCGAGCGAGCTGGGCTCGCGCTTCGCGCCGTTCGCCGACGTCGCGAAGGCCCACGGGGTCAGCCCGCAGCAGGTGACGCTGGCGTGGATGCTCGCGAAAGCCCCCGTCGTGATCCCGATCCCGGGCTCGTCCCGCCCGGAGACCATCCGCGACTCGGCCCTCGCCGTCGACCTGACACTGACAGCGGACGAGGTCGCGGCGCTCGACGCCGCGTGACCTCCGCGCGCTCATCGGGCCCCGCTGCCCGGTGATGCGCCCCAATGTGGCGTTCGGTGCGTTGGACGCACCGAACGCCACATTGGGTGCGTTGAGCGCACCCAACGCCACATTGGGGCGTCACCGGGTGAAGTCCCAGCGGGTCGCGCCGTGCGGCTCAGCGGTGGCGACGCCGAACGCGGTGTGCGGCGTGAAGCGGTAGAGGTGCCAGGGCGCCGGGCCCGCACTGGGCGCGGTGAACGGGGCCGTAAACGCGTCGCCCACCACCGTCACGGGCCAGCCGCTGTCACGGTAGGCGGCAGCGACCTGCTCCAAGGTGGCGGCGTCGGTGGTCCGGCGGGCCTCGCCCTCCAGCACCACGTCGATGCCGGACAGCCGGACCGACACGGAACACACCGGGTTCGCCGCCAGATGACGCGACTTCCGGACGTCCGGCCCGCTGGTGAAGTACAGCGCGCCGTCCACCAAGGCGGCCCCGACGCCCGCGGAGTGCGGCCGCCCGCCGGGCCCCACCGTGGACAGGAAGAACGTCACGTTGGCTGTGGGCCAGTCCTGGACGATGGCGTCGAGCGCACGGCTCCACGGCAGCTCCGCGGACCCGTCCTGGTCGAGGTTTTTCGTGGCGTACGGCTCGATCGTGGTTTCAGTCATACCGGTGCGTCGAACGGCGTGGCCCCGGATCGACACCCGGCGCCGAAAACCTCAGCCCGAGCCGGGTAACGCCAGATCGCGGGACTTGCGGAAGTCCGCCAGGGTCAGCCAGGCCAGGTGCGGGTCGAGGGCGAGGTGGCGCCGGGCGATGGCCAGCTGGTGGAGGTCGCCGGTGAGGCGCTCCTCGGTGAGCGCGTCGGTGAAGACCTCCAGCAGCGTCGCGCAGAAGAGCACGAACGCGCTGCTGTGCCGGCGAAGGCGGTTGACCTCGTCGGCGAGGTCGTTGGTGGCGTCCTCGTTCAGCTCGGCCGCTAGGGCGGCCAGCTCGACGGCGTTGCCGGATTCGGGGATACGCAACAGTTTCGACCACAGCTCGTCCAGCACGGCGTTGTGCTCCAGGCCGCGGGCCTGGCCGGTGAACGCGCTGGACTTGGCGGCCAGCTCGGTGCGCACCAGGATGCCCGCGACGACCGACAGCGTCGGCTGGTACCGCTCGGTGGTCACGTCCACCATGTCGATCGTGGTGCGCCGCAGGTCGCGGGGGAGGCCGCCGGACAGGCAGTGGCACAGGTAGGAGAACTGCTCCTGGATCCGCGGCAGCCGCGTCGCGATCCACAGCCGGCTTTCGTCCAAGGTGAACGGTTCGAGGCGGACCAGCTCGGAGAACGCGCTGTCGAACGCGTCGCGCACGGCCAGCCCGCGCTTTTCGAAGCTGAGCACCGCGTCGTCGGACACCGCCACGAAGAACAGGCAGCCGGGCACGCCGAAGATGCCCTTGACGTCGTTCACGAGCTGGTGCGCCTTCTCCTGCTCGCCGATCTTGTCCAGCTCGTCGATGGCGACCACGAGCCGGTCGGTGACGCCCGTGTCCCGCAACGTCGTGGCGCCGCGCCGGGCGAACTCCCGGAAGCTCGCCACCACCTCGGGGTGCGTCAGCTGCTGCTCGGCCCGCTGTGTGGTGCGGGTGCGGCCGAGGTCGCCGCCCGCCGGCAAGGTGAGCTTGCCCGACCAGCCGCTGGTGTGGGTCTGCAGGAACCGGATCCGGTCGAGTTGCTCCCGAGCCTCGGCGAGTAGCCCCCGCAGCTGGCCCTGCCGTCCCCGGCCGTACGCCCGCGTCAGCCATCCCGCGGCCACGATGAGTGCGTCGGCCACCAGCCAGAGCGCGAGGATCCCCACCACGATCAGCGCGATGCGGTGACTGGTCGGCTGACCCGTCCACAGCAGCGGCGGCGTCCGCCAGTCCCGCCTGAGCAGGTGCCACAGCTCGGCGGGAAACCTGAACAGCGAGCCGCCCCACAGCCAGCCCCCGACGCCCCAGCCGATCGCGGCCGAGGCGACGACGTTGGCCAGCCCGCGAAGCCCCGCGCGCAGGGCCGGCCGCCAGCCGCTCGCGGGCTCGTCGACCCGCCTGGAGACCAGGTCGATCACGGCCTTGCACAGCAGCGCGTGCAGGTGCAGCACGAAGTCCCGCGCGTCGTAGTTGGCCGGCGCGGACGCCACCACGACCAACGGCGCGGGCGCCTCGCTGCCGTGGATGAGCCCCCGCTGCATGGACTCGATCGCGGTCGTCTTGCCGACCCCGCGCTGCCCGCCGAGCGCGACCGCCCCGGTGTCCGCCCGCTCGATGATCCGCCGCAGCCGCTTGGCCGCCGGCGTCGGGACAACCCGCAGGTCCTCTTCGTCGTAGAGGCCGAGCTGATCGTCGAAGGCGAGCTTGGTCCCGTAAAAACACTGGCGATGCGCGGTGATGTACGCCCGCAGCCCCGGCAGCACGACTTCCTGGAGCGCGAACTCCTGCCGATTTCCCAAGCAGAGCTGCTCGACGCCGAACCGGGCCTGACCCTGCTTGCCGAGTTCGAAACCGGTCAGCAGCCGGGGAACCCGCCGGATCGCCAGCCCGGCGGACAGGACCAGCACGCACAACAGCCCGGCCACGGTGAAGATCCGGAGGAACACCGGCAGGCTCGGCCAGGCGGCGCGGAACAGGGAGAGGTAGCCGACGCCGAGCAGCATCGCGAACACCAGCCACGCGACTTCCGGCGCCTCCACCGTCGGGGTCCGGCGATCCGGTTCGGCGTCCCCCACCCGGTCCTGGATCATCCGGATCTTCGCGAGCAGCGCCTCGTCGCCGAGCAGCGCGGCTCGCGCATCCGCGGCGCGCAGCTCCTCCATGCGTAGGGCGTGCCCGATTTCGTCGGTCTCGAGCGCGTCGTCGACCAGCACCCCCAGCGCGACCCGCGCGGTCCACGACTCGTGGTCGGTGAAGAACTCCTCGCTCACCAAGCGCGGGTCTCTCCACTCACCGTTCACCCGGGCATGTTCCCACAAGCCGCCCAGCGCCAGAGGGTGTTTGGCCGCGGCGTCAGCGCGGTGTCAGCGCTGTCGCCAGGCCGTGTCAGCGCTACGGCGCACGCTGGGCCGACCAACCGAGAGAGGGGGAGCCTTGACCACAACCAGGACCGCCGCCGCCATCACCGCGACCGGACTGCGCAAGGCCTACGGGGACCACACGGTGCTCGACGGCATCGACCTGAACGTCACCGAAGGCACGATCTTCGCGCTGCTCGGCCCCAACGGCGCCGGCAAGACCACCACCGTCCAGATCCTGTCCACCCTGCTCGCGGCCGACGGCGGCGAGGTGCGCGTCGTGGGCCACGACCTGGAGCGCGAGCCGGACGCGGTGCGCGGCGCGATCGGTGTCACCGGGCAGTTCTCGGCCGTCGACGACCTCCTCAGCGGTGCGGAGAACATGCAGCTGATGGCGGACCTGCACCACCTCGGCCGCGCCGAGGGCAGGCACCGGGTGGCCGACCTGCTGGGCCGGTTCGACCTCGCCGACGCCGCGGGCAAGCTCGCCTCGACGTACTCGGGCGGCATGCGCCGGCGCCTCGACCTGGCGATGAGCCTGGTCGGCGTGCCGCGGATCATCTTCCTCGACGAGCCGACCACGGGCCTCGACCCACGCAGCCGTCGCACGATGTGGGGCATCATCCGCGAGCTGGTCGCGGGCGGCGTCACCGTTTTCCTCACCACGCAGTACCTGGAAGAGGCCGACCAGCTGGCCGACCGGATCGCGGTGCTCGACCACGGCCGCCTCGTCGCGGAGGGCACCGCCGAGGAGCTGAAGCGGCTGGTGCCCGGCGGCCACATCCAGCTGCGCTTCGCCGACGTCGCCTCGCTGGCCGCCGCCGAGCGGCTCTTCGACGAGTCCACCCGCGACGACGACGCGCTGTCCCTGCAGGTCCCCAGCGACGGCGGCGTCCGCTCGCTGCGCGCCCTGCTCGACCGGCTGGACACGGCGTCGGTGGAGGTCGGCGAGCTGTCCGTGCACCTGCCCGACCTCGACGACGTTTTCCTCGCACTGACCGAAAGGACCTCGGCCCGATGAGCGGTTACGCCTGGCGCGACTCCTCGACCATGTTGCGCCGCAACATCAAGCACATGATCCGGTACCCGTCGATGACAGTGCTGCTGGTCGGCATGCCGGTCATCTTCCTGCTGCTGTTCGTCTACGTCCTGGGCGGCACACTCGGGGCCGGCCTCGGCGGCGGGCGCGGCGCGTACGTCAACTACGTGACGCCGGGCATCATCCTGATGGCGATCGCCGGCGCGGTCCAGGGCACCGCGGTGTCGGTGTCGATGGACATGACCCAGGGCATCATCGCGCGGTTCCGCACCATGGCGATCAGCCGCGCCTCGGTGCTGACCGGGCACGTGCTGGGCAGCGTGATCCAGGCGATGCTCAGCGTCGCGGTGATCCTCGGCCTCGCGCTGGCCATCGGGTTCCGCTCGGACGCGGGCCCGCTGGAGTGGCTCGGCGCGATCGGCGTGCTGGCGCTGCTCGCGTTCGCGCTGACCTGGCTGACGGTGGCGTTCGGCCTGGTGAGCAAGAGCGTCGAGACCGCCAGCAACCTGCCGATGCCGCTGGTCCTGCTGCCGTTCCTGGGCAGCGGCTTCGTCCCGACGGACTCGATGCCCGCCGGCGTGCGCTGGTTCGCCGAGTACCAGCCGTTCACCCCGGTGATGGAGACGGTCCGCGGCCTGCTGCACGGCACGCCGGTGGGCGGCACCGCGATCCTCGCCGTGGGCTGGTGCCTGCTGATCGCCGCGGGCGGCTACTGGTGGGCGCTGCGGTTGTACGACCGGAACCTGGTCCGTTAGTCCACAATGGACGTGACCAGCGCGGGAATCTCCGCGGTGGTCACGTTTCCACCGGCCCGGAAAGCCTCGTCGTACGCGTCGTCGCCGAGCCGCGCGCGGGCGCCGGCCTCGATGCGGGCGGTGTCCGGCTGGGTCAGGTCACGGCCGCCGCGCACGGAGTCGGCGACGGCCAGCATCCGGGCGGCGTCGGCGGGGCTGTCCTGGCGCAGCGCCTGGTCCGCGACGCCGATCAGCATCTGGGCCAGGTAGAGCGCGTCGCCGGAAGCCTGGACCAGGTCGAAGGCCTCGCGGCGGGAAACCGCTGCGGCCGCCAGATCTCCGGCGTCGGCGTCGAGGAAGGCGTGGGTGTACAGCAACATGCCGCGGAACACCGGGTGTACCGGCGCATGCGCCATCAGCGCGTCGGCGCGGTCGAGTTCCGCGCGGGCCGTGGCCGGATCGCCGCGCCAGCGCGCGAGCTCCGCCTTCGCCTGGGCCAGTCCGGCCAGCGCGTCGGGGAACACGACGGTCAGCGCCTCCCGGTCGGCCGCGGCCAGCGTGTCGGCGGCGGCCTCGGTGTCGCCGAGCAGCCAGAGCAGCTGGGCCTGGTGGCTGCGCAGGTGCAGGACGTCCTCCAGCGTGCCGATCTCGGCGACGGCGTCGATCGCCTCTTCGTTGTGGCCGAGGGCGGCCGCCAGGTCCCCGCGGCGGCCTTCCAGCTCCGCCAGGCCGCCCAGCGCGAGCGAGAGTCCCCACCGTTCCCCGGTCGTCCGGAGGTCCCGCAGCGCCTCCTGGGTGTCGGCTTCCGCCTCGTCCAAGCGGTCGCCGAGGCTCATCAGCATCCGCGCCCGGGTCAGCCGGGCGTGGCCGCGCAGCCACGGGTCCTCGTCGATGAGCAGACCGTCCAAAGTGTCCAGTCGAGGGGCCGCGCCGTCGCGGAGGCTGCCCATCAGCTCCTCCAGCGGGATGATGAACCGCAGGATCGGGTGCGCGGGAGCCTTTCTCCGGCTGAACTCCAACGCGATCTTCAGCCACTCGCCGACCGGGCGGTCGTCGCTGACGCCGGCCGTGACGAACATGGCGTACAGCGCGTACGCCGTCGCCCGCGCCTCGTCGTCGACTTCGCCGGGCACAGTCAGCACCTGGGTGATCAGGTCCATGCCCTCGCTCCGGTGCCCGCCCAGCAGCCAGTACCAGCCGGCCCCGACGACGAGCCGCACGCACGCGGCCGCGTCACCCGCGGCGATGGCGCCGCGCAGCGCGGCCGTGAGGTTGTCGTGGTCGGCGGCCAGCCGTCGTAGCCACTCGAGTTGCTCGGCGCGGCGCAGGTGCGGGTCGGCCGTCTCGGCGAGACGGGCGAACCAGTCCGCGTGCGCCCGTCGCACCTGCTCGCGCTCGCCGGCCTCGTCCAGCCGCTCCAGCCCGTAGGCCTTGATCGTCTCCAGCATCCGGTACCGCGGCTCGCCCCCGTCTTCGGCGGTCACCAGCAGCGACTTGTCCGCCAACGCGGTGAGCAGTTCGAACGCGTTCGCGTCGCCGCAGACCGCCGCGGCCGCCTCGGCCGTCGCGCTGCCGGAGAACACCGCGAGACGGCGCAGCAGCGTGCGTTCGGCGTCCGACAGCAGTTCCCAGCTCCAGTCGACCACCGCGCGCAGCGTGCGGTGCCGCGGCAGCGCCGTGCGGCTGCCGCCGGTGAGCAGCCGGAACCGGTCGTCGAGCCGGGCGGCGAGCTGGTCGGCGGTGAGCGCGCGCAGCCGGGCCGCGGCCAGCTCGACGGCCAGCGGCATCCCGTCCAGCGCGCGGCAGACCCGGACGACGGCGCCGGCCGTCGTGGCGTCCACGGTGAACCCGGGGCGCACCGCCGCCGCGCGGTCGGCGAACAGCCGGACCGACGCGCACGACATCGCCTCCATGACACCGCTGCCCTCCGGCGGCAGCGCGAGCGGCTCCACCGGCCACAGCGCCTCGCCCGTGACGGCGAGCGGCTCGCGGCTCGTCGCGAGGACCCGCAGCCGCGGGCATTCGCCGAGCAGCGCGTCCGCCAGCTCCGCCGCGGCGTCGATCACGTGCTCGCAATTGTCCAGTACCAGCACGGCATTCCGCGTGCGCAGGGCCGCGACGGCCCGGTCCCGCGGCGTCCCGCCGGTGGCCAGCCCGAGATAGGACTGGCCACGCAGGCCCAGCGCGGTGAGCACGGCCTGCGCGACGTCGGCGCCGTCGGTGACCGGCGCCAGCTCCACCAGCCACACACCGCCGTCCGCCTGATCCAGCAGCGTGCGCGCGGTCTCGGTGGCCAGCCGGGTCTTCCCGGCGCCGCCCGGCCCGATCAGCGTGGTGAGCCGGTACTCGTCGACGAGTTTCGCGACCATGGCGACGTCGGTGTCCCGGCCGACGAAGCTCGTCAGCCCGGTGCGCAGGTTCGTCCGCGATTCGTCCACTGTGGATTCACGCAGGATCGACGAGTGCAGTGCGGACAGCTCACCCGACGGGTCGGCGCCCAGCTCTTCGGCCAGCACCCGGCGGGTCCGCTCGTAGACGTTCAGTGCCTCCGCCGGCCGGCCGGCCGCGCACAGCGCGCGCATCAGCACCGCGGCCAGCCGTTCGCGCAGCGGGTGTCCGGCCAGCAGGTCGGCCAGCTCACCGGCCAGCGCGGCCCCGGCGCCCAGCCGCAGCGACGCCTCGGCGTGCTCCTCGACGGCGGTCAGCCGCAGCTCCGCCAGCCGCGCGAGCGGGGCCTGGAAGTACTCGCCGTCCGCGGGCACCGGGCCGCGCCATAGATCCAGCGCCTCACGCAGCAGCCGGGTGGCGTCGCCGCCCGCGCGCGCCGCGGTGAGGAGTTCCTCGAACCGGGCCACGTCGGTCTCGGCCGCCAGGCAGTACCCGGTGGCCGTCGAATCCGGCGCGACGCCCGCCTTCCGCAGCCGGGAGACCAGCGCCTGCAGCGCGTTCGCCGTGCCCGGCGGGTGTTCGCCCCAGACGGCGTCCACCAGCCGCGCCGAAGCGACGACCCGCCCCGGCTCCAGCGCCAGCGCGGTCAGCAGCGCGCGTAAACGGGCGCCCGTGATCTCGACGGCGGTGCCGTCTTCGGTCCGGACGTCCAAGGGTCCCAGCAAGCTGATCCGCACCATCCGATTCTGCCTGCTCCAGGGGCTCCGTCGCCTCGGGGATGGCCCGGATTTACGGCGCACCGCCGTTTGCTGGGGCCGACTGCAAAAATGGAGTTGACCCCAATTTTGCAGTCTGCTGCACTGAACGGCATGACCGAAGGACTCCGTGAGCGCAAGAAGCGCGAGACGGCCGCCCGGATTTCCGGCGTCGCCATCGGGTTGTTCGTCGAGCGGGGGTTCGACGCCGTCACCATCGCCGAGGTGGCGGAGGCCGCGGACGTGTCCGTGAACACCGTCTACAACCACTTCCGGACCAAGGAGGACCTGGTCCTGCCGCCGGAGGAGGCGTCGCCGGGGCGGCTCGCGGACATGGTGCGGGCGCGGGGGCTGGGGGTGTCCGCGGCGCACGCCGTGCTCGGCCGCCTGCGTGCCGAGGTGCGCGGGCGCGAGCGCACGATCGGCCTGACCGACGGGTTCGGCCGGGTGCTGCCGATGATGCTGGCGGCGCCGACTCTCGCCGCGCGGCTGGGCGAGCTGGGCACGCGGATGACCGGCGAGCTGGCCACCCTGCTCGCCGAGGAGGCCGGCGCGGGTCCGCACGACCGCGTGCCCGGGCTGGTCGCCGCGCAGATCGGGTGGGTGCACAACCTGGTGTACGCCGAGATCGGCGAGCACATCGTCGCGGGGGAGCGGCCCGATGCCGTTGCGGCGGCCGCCGAAGAATTGCTCGACGCCGTCGAAGGCCTCCTTGGCGAGCGAGTCCTCAAGTACGCGATCAGGGAGGAAAACCAATGACCCAGGATCTGTTCCGGGTGATCGTCCGCGGCAAGTTCGACGGCCTCGACGACACCGGCCGCGCCGCCCTGCGAGCCAAGGGCGGCGACCCGCTTTTCAGCGAGGAAGGCACTTTCACCTACGACGTCAACGCCACCGCGTTCACGTTCCGCTGTCAGGTACCCGCCGGGCCGGACGACGACGAGCGCGTCGCCAGGGAGCGCGCGACCGAGGCGCTGCGGGCCCACGGACTGCCGTACCGGGACCTCAACTTCGCCGTCACGGACCTGCGCACGATCCGGGTCCGCGCCAAGAGGCGGTGACACGAAGTCGCGTCGTTCCCGTCCTCCGGCGCGCTTCGTACCTACAGTGGCCGGGTGACTACGCCCGCACAGCACAAGCGCGACCAGGCGACCGCGCGCGTCGGCCGGCTCCAGGAGAGCATCCGCGCGGGGCTGTCCGGCCTGCCCGCCCTCACGGATGACAACGAGCGCACCGCGGCGTTGGACCAGCTGGTCGACGCGGCCGGCGACCTGCTCCGCACCGAGCGTGAGGTCGAGGCCGCCGCCGAGCAGGTGCGCCTGGCCCGGCTGGAGGCCCGGCGCGTGGGCACGCAGCGGATGGCGCTGTACCTCGCGACGCTGCCGGTCGGGGTCGGGCTGGTGGCCGGCGCGCTGATGTTGTTCGGCGGGATCAGCCCGGTGTGGGTGCTGCTCGTCCTGCCGTTGCTCGTCACCGGGCTGCGCATCGCGCTCGGCCCGGTGGGCCCGACGCCGCTGATGGTCGACCGCCGGCTGCGCGCGGCGTACACGGGCGCGGCGGCCGGCGCGCTGACAGCGGCGGCGCTGGTGTTCCAGGCATCCAGCGTCGCCGAGGTGATCCTGGTCCTGCTGGCCTCGCTCGCCGCCGTGGCCACGGCGATGTTCCTGGTGCAGGAGGTCCGGTGACCCACTCGGAGTACTACGCCGACACCGCCGGGTACTACCCGGACGACGACCCGCGCGACGATTCCGGCGTCGAGCGAGAGGACGAGTTCACCGTCCTGTCCGACACCGTCGACGGCATGCAGGAGACCGTCGACGACCTCGAGTCGCGCACCGGGCGGGAGCTGACCGACCTGCGCGAGTCCGTGGACTCCTACCGCGAAGCGCAGGAGCGCCACGAGTCCCGGCTGGACCTCGCGACGCGGCAGCTGGAACGGCTCAAGCAGCGGTTGCTGCTGCTGGAACGCGCCGTGCGGGTGTCGGAGAAGGTGCCGGTGGTCGACCTCGACGACGTCGGCCCGGCGTTGCGCACGCTCGCGGCCGAGGCGGAGCGGCGGCACTCGCTCACCGCGCAGCTCATGACGGCCAACCAGCGGCGGCCGTACGAAGAGGACATCGCGTTGCTGCCGAAAGCGCGGGAAGCGTTGGCGGACAGCGAAAAGTCGTTGATCGCGGTGCTCGGGGTGCTGGCGACGACCCAGCGCACGGACGAGCGTCGCGCCGACGCCGAGGCCCGGCTGTCCGAAGTGGTCGCCCGCCGTCGTGGGGTGCTGGACCGTCAGCTTCCCGCCGCGGTGAAGGACGCCGAGGCGGCGCGGCAGGCGTTGGACGCCGACGACGTGACGCGCACCCGCGTCCTCCCGCAGATCGAGAAGGCCGAGCGTGACTGGGAGGAGCTGCACTCCCGCCTGCGCGAGCGCATCACCGGCGCGATCGGGTCGAGCGCGTTGCTGCCGGTGTGGTTCACGCACGCCTTCGGGGTGGCCCCGCCCTCGGGCGCGGCGGGCGACCGCTGGATCCGCGCGTCTTCGTCGGTGCTGGCCTACCGTGTGACCCACGGGGTGACCGACCAGGCCCTGCCGCTGGGCGAGCCCCCGCCGTCCGACACGGACTGGACGCAGCCGCAGTGGTCGTGGCGCGCCCGGCTGGAACAGGACATCGAAGACCTGGACGACAGCGCCGGCTTGTGAGTGTTCACGACGGTTAGAACCGGCATAAACACTCACGAGTCTTTTAGTGCGGCTCGTCCGGCACCTCGACGGTGGGCGGCACCAGGTCGCGCTGCGCCCAGGCGACGTCGCGCCAGGCGCCGTGCTTCCAGCCGATGCGGCGATAGGTGCCGATGGGCTCGAAGCCGAGCGCGCGGTGCAGGCCGACGCTCGCGTCGTTCGGCAGGGTCATGCCCGCGACGGCCGTACGGAAGCCGCGCTCGACGAGCCGGGCGAAGAGGGCTTCGTAGAGCGCGCGGCCGCCACCGGTGCGCCGTCGGCCCAGCTCCAGGTAAACGCTCGCCTCGCACGACCACCGGTACGCCGCGCGCGCCTTGTACGGGCTGCCGTACGCGTAGCCGACAACGCGGCCTTCGTCCTCGATCACCAGCCACGCGTGGGTCTTCACGGCGTTCGTGATGCGGTCCGTCATCTCCTCGACGGTGGGCGGCTCGGTCTCGAAGGTGATCGCGGTGTCCGTGACGTACGGCGCGTAGATCGCCGCGCAGGCTTCGGCGTCGCTCGCCGAGGCGTCTCGAATCAGCATGGCCACTATAGTAAACATAGACCGCTGCTATAGTCGACAGCTGTGACGGATCCCCTCTCCGAGTCGATCGCCGCGACGCTGCGCGCGGCGCGCCAGGCCCACGACATCTCGGCCGGCGCACTCGCGGAACGCGCGGGCGTTTCCCGTGCCATGGTCGGCAAGATCGAGCGCGGCGAGGCCCAGCCCACGGCGGTGCTGCTGAGCCGGCTGGCGTCCGCCCTCGGCCTGTCGCTGTCGGAACTGGTGGCCAGGGCGGAGGGCGACGACCGGCGCGTCGCGCGCGTCACGGACCAGCCGAGGTGGACGGACCCCGTGACGGGCTACCTCCGCCAGTCCGTCTCGCCCCCGGGCCGCGGCGCCACGGAACTCGTCGAGGTCACGCTGCCGGCGGGCGCGGAGGTCGCGTTCCCGGCGGACTCCTACGTCTTCGCGGACCACCAGATCTGGGTGCTGGACGGGCATCTGCGCTTCCACGAGGGCCCGGCCGTCCACGAACTCGACGCGGGCGACTGCCTGCAGCTGGGCCGTCCGCAGCCCTGCGCCTACGTGAACCCGACGACCGAGCCCTGCCGGTACCTGGTCGTGCTCACGAAGCGCTGAAGCCGTCTACAAAGGACAAACCGGCCGGGGAACGAGTCCCCGGCCGGTTCGTATGAAGCGTCAGGAAAGCTCCGGGACGACCTTCGAGGTGAACAGCTCGACGCCCGAGCGGTCATAGGCCGCTTCGACGAAGTACGTGATCGCGTACGTCATGCCGAGGCCTTCTAGTTCCTTGAGCCGCGGGATGATCTGCTCCGGGGTGCCGACCAGCGGGCCCGAGGCGAAATTCTGGTACGCGCCCTCCAGCACGTCGGCCGGGAGGAGCGGCTCGTAGTGCGAGCGGATCCACGCCAGGCGGTCCTGCACGTCCTTCTCGGTCTCGCCGATGACGACGTTGTAGTTGGCCGAGCGGACGATCTTGCCGTAGTCCGTGCCGACGTCCTTGCAGTGCGCTTCCAGTACGGAGGACTTGTGCTGGAAGCCCTCGGTGTCACCGACGAAGTTCGTGTACGACGCGTACTTCGCCGCCGTGCGCAGGGTCTTCTTCTCGCCGCCGCCGGCGATCCACAGCGGGATACCGCCTTCCTGCAGCGGGAGCGGGCGGGAGATCGCGCCGTCCACCTGGTAGTGCTTGCCGTCGAGGGTGGCCTTGCCCTCGGTCCACAGCTGGCGCATGATCTGCACGCCCTCGTCGAGCTGGCCGAGCCGGTCGCCCGCGCTGGGGAAGCCGTACCCGTAGGCGCGCCACTCGTGCTCGTACCAGCCGCCGCCGATGCCCATCTCCACGCGGCCGCCGGAGATCACGTCGATGGTGGCGGCGACCTTCGCGAGGTACGCGGGGTTGCGGTAGCCCATGCAGCTGCACATCTGGCCGAGGCGAACCCGGCTCGTCGCGGCGCCGTACGCCGCCATCAGGCTCCACGCCTCGTGCGTGGCTTCGTCGCTGGGGACGGGAACGGTGTGGAAGTGGTCGTAGACCCAGATCGACTCGTACGGCCCGGCATCGGCGTAGCGGGCGAGGTCGAGCATGGTGGTCCAGTGGTCCGCGGGGTCGATGCCGACGAGGTCGTGGCGCCAGCCCTGTGGCACGAAGAGTCCGAATCGCATGGCCCCGACCCTAAGCCTGGAGTCACTCCACCTGCGGCGCGAACCCGGCTATTTCACAGTTTCGGCAGCCGCTGGGAAACTCCGAGCAACGCGGCGAACGGGTCACCGGCCGTTTTGACGCGGTCCAAGACGGTCCGGATGGTCCAGCGGCCGGGGGTGAGGTCCGGGTCGTCGAGTTCGTCCCACTCCAGCGGAACCGACACCGGCGCACCGGGCTGCGGCCGCACGCTGTAGGGCGCCACCAGGGTCTTGTTGTGCACGTTCTGGGTGTAGTCCAGCCGGGCGCGCCCGCCGCGGCGGTCCTTGTGCCACGCCCAGCTCACCAGGTCCGGCACGGTTTTCCCGATCGTCTTCGACACGGTCTCGGCCCACGCCCGCGTCTCGGCGAAGGTGTAGCGCGGTTCGACGGGCACCCACACCTGGATGCCGCGCTGCCCGGTCACCTTCGGCCGCCCGGTCAGGCCGAGGTGCTCCAGCGCCGTGCGGTGCAGCCGGGCGAGCACCAGCACGTCGTCGAAGGACGTTTCCGGGCCGGGGTCGATGTCGAAGAGTGTCCATGTAGGACGGTCGACGTCGGGGATCCGCGACGTCCACGCGTGCAGCTCGAGCGCGCCGAAGTTGGCCAGCCACGCCAGGTCCGCGGCCGCGCCGGGCACGAGGTACTGCTGCACCTCGTCGGCCGTGGCGGCCTCGTTGTGCCAGCGGTGCAACCATTCCGGCGCGTGGTCGGGCACTTCCTTGTGCCAGAACCCGGGTTTCCCGATGCCGCCGGGGAAACGCTGGGTGTTGAGCGGCCGTCCGGCGAGGTAGGGCAGCATCACCGGCGCGATCGAGGCGTAGTACCGGATCAGCTCGCGCTTGGTGATCGGGTCCTCGTCGTCGCGGCCGGGGATCAGCACCTTGTCCAGGTTGGTCAGGTTCAGCTTCCGGCCGCCGACCGTCCAGCTGCCCCGGGCGCCGAGCGCGTCCAGCGCGGCCAGCTCGTCGTCGGTCGGCCCCTCGAACACCGGCTGGACGGGCTCCTCCGCCTCGGCCGCGGGCCGGTCTCCGTGCCACAGCGCCGCGGGAGCCGCCGCGACCTCGTCGTTGGTCAGGCCGCTCTTCGCGGACTTCGGGTGGTCCTCGGCGTCCCAGCCGGCCTGCGCGTGGTCGTCCTGCTTGTGCAGCAACAGCCACTGCTTGCCGTCGCCGTCGCGGCTCGGGTGGATGAGCACGAACCGGCCGGCCAGCTTGTCGCCGAACAGGTCGAAGTGCAGGTTGCCGTCGGCGAGCGCCTGCTCCGGGTCGTCGGTGTCGACGGGCTCCCAGGTGCCGCGGTCCCACACGATCACGTCACCGCCGCCGTACTCGCCGTGCGGGATCACGCCTTCGAAGTCGGCGTACTCCAGCGGGTGGTCTTCGACGTGCACGGCCATGCGGCGGACCTTGGGGTCCAGCGTCGGGCCCTTCGGCACGGCCCAGCTGACGAGCACCCCGCTCAGCTCCAGCCGCAGGTCGTAGTGGCGCCTGCGCGCCCGGTGCCGCTGCACGACGAACCGGTTGCCGGGCGCGGCTTCCCCGCCCGCGGGCTCGGCGGTGCGCTCGAAATTCCGCATCTCGCGGTACTTCGCGAGCCGCTCGGCCGCCTCGTCCATGGTCGCCGCCCTCCTCGTCCCAGGGTAGGACAACGCGCTGGTTTCGGCCGTGTCTCCGGCTCAGCAGACGGACGGCGGTACCGGCTCGTCCACCGCGCCCGCGCACGCGCCGATCTCCGTGGTCGCGGTCGCCTGCTGGAGCAGGCCGTAGAGCTGCTCGCGCTCGTCGTGGTTGAGGCTGGCCAGCACCTCGTCCTCGACGCCGGCCAGCGCGAACTCCGCCTTGGCCAGCTTCTTCGCGCCGACGTCGGTCAGCTCGACGACGTGCCGGCGGCGGTCCTCGGGGGAGCGGCGGCGCTCGGCGAGGTTGTCGGCCTCCAGGTCGTTCAGCAGCCCGACGATGGTGGTGCCGTCCATCTCCAGCGTGCTCGCCAGTGCCCGCTGGGTGCTGCCGCCCTGGTCGCGCAGCACGGTGAGCGCGAGCAGGTGCCTCGGCCGCAGGCCGAGGGGGGCCAGCACGGATTCCGCCCGCAGCCGCATCCGGCGCGAGAGGTGGTCGAGCAGCGCGCCACAGCGGTGCGGCGGCTGGTTGACGACCGGGAGCGAGGTCATCTGCCCAGCATACGAGAGCGGTGAGCGTAGGCATGCTATAAATGGTTTGACCTACCTAAACTATCTATGGATGGCTAACGAGATGGCTCACCTGCTGCACATCGACTCGAGCATCAATGGCGACCTCTCGGTCAGCCGCAAGCTCACCGCCCGCGCCGCCGCCGCTTGGCGCGCCGCGCACCCCGAGGGCACCGTCACCTACCGCGACCTGGGCCGGAACCCGCTGCCGCACCTGGACGCCGAAAACGGCCTGGCCCGCGTGGTGCCCGCCGAGCAGCGCACGCCCGCGCAGGAGGCGTCCTGGAAGCTCACCGAGGAGCTGGTCGGGGAGCTGCAGGAGGCGACGACGGTCCTGCTGGGCCTGCCGCTGTACAACTTCGGCGCGCCGAGCGTCATCAAGTCCTGGGTCGACCACCTGATCGCGCCCGGGCTGGCCTTTGACCCGGCCACCGGCGCCGGCCTGCTCGACGGCCGCGAGTTCCTGGTGCTGGCCAGCCGCGGCGGCGGGTACGGCGAGGGCACGCCCCGCGCCGGCTGGGACCACGCCGAGGCCTGGCTGCCCCACGGCCTGGCGATGACCGGCCTGGAGCCGCGGTTCATCTCGGCCGAGCTGACGCTCGCGGAGTCCAACCCGGCGATGGCCGGACTGCGCGGCCTCGCCGCCGAAAGCCTGGCCGCGGCGGAGCGTGAGATCGACGCGCTTTGGGTTCCGGCCAACGCTTGAGGTTCCGCTGAGGTTCCGCTGGGGTCTGGCTGGGGTCCCGCTGGGCTCCGGTTGAGGTCCCCGGCGGGTCCCGCGGCCCGGGAGGGTGCCGCGGTGTCCTCGGCTGATCCACAGTGGACGGATGCTGGACTCGATCCGGCTTTGCGGCGGGCTATCGCATCCGCGGTCGCCGTAGTGGCAGTAGTGGCCGTAGCTGCGAAGCCCGTCCGCCGTGCTGTCCACCGCGGCGGATCCTCGTACACTTGGTTAACTGGAGTCAGGTCCGTTTAGCCGGGTGAGGTAGGTCGTGGCCGAAGAGGTGAAGCCGCTGCGTGCGGACGCGCAGCTCAACCAGGACCGGTTGCTGGAAGCGGCCGCTCGGGCGTTCGCGCGAGACGGTGTCGGGGCGTCGCTGAAGGCGGTGGCCAAGGACGCGGGCGTCGGGATCGGCACGCTGTACCGCCGTTTCCCGACGCGGGAGACGCTGGTCGAGGCCACCTACCGCAACGAGGTCGCGCGCCTCTGCGACGCCGTCCCGGCCCTACTGGAAACCACGCCCCCCACCGACGCGCTGCGAACTTGGATGGACCGCTTCGTCGCGTTCATGGCGGCCAAACACGGCATGGCCGACACCCTCAAAGCCGTCCTGACCACCGACGGCGACCTCCGCATGCGCACCCGCGACCTGCTCACCGACGCGCTGGAAACCTTGCTCTCCGCCGGCACCGCCAACGGCGCCCTCCGCCACGACGTCGACACGAACGACGTCCTCATGGGACTGGGCGGCGTCACCCTCATTGCCGGCGAACCCGGCCAGGAGGCGTTGGCGAACCGCCTGCTGAACTTGCTTGTCGACGGGCTGCGTTACCAGGCTTCGTGAGTGCTGAGTCGCCCTCATCGCCCCGAGCTTGGCTAGGCGGCGTTGGCGAACCGTCCCTTGAACCTGCTTGTCGACGGGCTGCGCTACCAGGCCTCGTGAGTATGGCGTTGCCCTCATCGCCGCGGTCTGGCTAGAGGCGGCGTTGCTGAACCGTCTGCTGAATCTGCTTGTCGACGGCGGCGTTGTGTGAGTGCTGCGTCGCCCTCTTCGGCGGCAGCCCGGCTAGGCAGCGCTGGCGAACCGCCTGCTGATCCTGCTTGTCGACGGGCTGCGTTACCGGGCTTCGTTCGTGAGCGCTGTCATCCGGCGGAACCGGCTCAGACACTCACGAGCCTCATCGCTGTTCGGCGATGTCGCTGTGCCGGATTCGGTAGACCTGCAGGCTGAGGTCGTAGTATTTGGTCGTCTCGCCGACCCATTCCATGCCCAGCCGTTTCGCCGTGGCGACCGCGCGGGTGTTGTTCGGCCGCGCGACCGCGAACAGCTCGTCGGTGTCCTGAGTGAACGCCCACTCGATCAGCGCGCGCGAGGCCTCCGTCGCGTAACCCTGGCCCCAGGCGTCCGGGTGCAGCTGCCAGCTCAGCTCCAGGTCCTCACGGAACGGCGGCAGCAGCCGAATCCCGAGCCCGCCGACCACGGCACCGTCCGACTTCCGCTCGACGGCCCACCGCCCACGCGGCGGGATCATGTTCGGCTGCGCCTCGAGCCATGCCTGCAAAACCGAGCGCATCGCGGCGACGTCGGTGACGCGGTCCATCGCCGGGGTCAGCCAGTGGGTGACCTGCGCCGTGCCGTAGACCTCGTACGCGGCTTCGGCGTCTCCGGCCGACCAGTCACGGATCACGAGACGGTCGGTGGCCAAGGGCATTTCCATGCTTGAACGGTACGCCGGACCAGTACCCCAGCGGCAGGTGACGAGCGGCACCTTCATCGTCAGTGTCCGCCGTTCGCCAGTGCAGCGGTGTTGGTGCAGCCAGCGCAGCGCCGTCAGCGCAGCGCCCGCCGGCCAGCGTCGGCTACAGGCATTTTCGAAGTAACCTGTGGCGCGTGGAGATCTGGGTCAACCCGCGTTGTTCGAAGTGCCGTTCCGCCGTCTCACTGCTCGACGAGGCCGGCGTCGCCTACACCGTGCGCCGTTACCTCGACGAACCGCCGACGCCCGCCGAACTTGACGCCGTCCTCCAGCGCCTGGGCCTCGACCCGTGGGACATCACCCGCACCGGCGAGAAGGTGGCGGCCGAGCTGGGCCTGAAGTCCTGGCCCCGCACCCCCGACGCGCGATCCCGCTGGATCGACGCCCTCACCGCCAACCCCACCCTGATCCAGCGCCCGATCATCACCGCCGACGACGGCACCACCCTCATCGCGCGCGACGAGGAATCAGTGCGCTCGCTCCTGCCCTGACGTCCCGGCACTTTGACACTCCGGTGCCCCGGCACCTGGCGACACCCTGGCACTCCGATGCCCCGGCACCTGGCGACACCCTGGCACTCCGATGCCCCGGCACCTGGCGACACCCTGGCACTCCGATGCCCCGGCACCTGGCGACACCCTGGCACTCCGATGCCCCGGCACCTGGCGACACCCTGGCACTCCGATGCCCCGGCACCTGGCGACACCCTGGCACTCCGATGCCCCGGCACCTGGCGACACCCTGGCACTCCGATGCCCCGGCACCTGGCGACACCCTGGCACTCCGGCGCCCGTCGCTCCGATGCCCGGCACCCGGCATCCGGACCCGGCATCCAGCGGCACCCCGCGCCCCGGCCCTCCGATGTTTGACGTCCCGGCAGCCCGACGAGCCCACGCTCCGGTGCCCTGACACCCCGGCACCTCGCCACTCCGGCACCTCGCCACTCCGACACCAGGGCGCCCTGACGACTCAACGCTCGCGTGTGGACTCTCCATCACGCGTGGACTCCCCGCTAACGGAGGGCATCGGCCAACCTCCTGTACACGGAGCCAACCGAGAGCATCAGCCGATCCCGGAATCCGTCGCGCGCCCGAGCCCAACCGGTGCCGAGGGTGCCTTGATCGCGGTCACAGTCCTTGTCCCGTGGCCATCTCCTTCCGTCCTCGATCCTCCTCCCGTCATCCACTCCGTCCGCCGTGTCTCAAAAGTATCATAAACCGTCTCATTAATGCGAGCCCGAAAGGTGCCGGTAGACCGTCGCGCGGGAAACGCCCACCGTGGCAGCGATTTCGTTGGCTGAAAACCCCCGATCGTGGAGGTCTCGGCACATGATGACCAGGTTGTCCGTCATCTTGCTGGGGCGGCCGCGGGCGGGGCGGGGGCTTGCCTGGCCGGCGAACAGGCGGCGCACACCGTCGAGGACGGCGGCTCGGAGTTCGTGCAGCGGGCTGTCCGCGAACAGGACCACGGGGTCGCTCAGCATGGCGATGGCCTGTGCGGCGCGCACGCGCTGCGGGAAGTCCGCTTCCGGGCCCGCGACCAGTGCGTTCGCACGCAGCATGCTGTCGCGGAATCGGTCGAAGGTCACCGATGACGCGGTCAGTCCGAGGTCTCGCAGGTTGAGCCGCAGCAGGTGACGGTGCTGGAGCCAGACGTCGAGGAGGCCTTCGAAGACGTTCCAGCGCACCTCGTCCGGGTCGGCCGCCTCGGCGATCGCGAGGCAGCGCTCGAGGTCCACCAGCAGCGGCTCGGCCAGCGCCGTGATGATGTCCGCCTTGCCGGGGAAGTGGTACAGCACAGCGGTTTTGGTGACGCCGACGCGCTCGGCGATCTCCCGCACCGACGTCGCGTGGTAGCCGCGCGCGGAGAACTCGTCCATGGCGGCGCGCAGGATGCGGGCCCTGGTGTCCGGGGGAACCTCTTCACTCACGGCCCGATCCTAGACCACTTGCCTGACCGGCGGACAGGAGCGTACTGTCGATTCTGACCAGCGGTCAGGAGGCCGTTCGGCGGGAATACCTGGGGGACCGAAGACATGACAGCGAAGACAGTGCTGATTTCCGGAGCGGGCGTCGCCGGGCCGACACTCGCCTATTGGCTGGCCCGCGCCGGTTTCCGGCCCACCGTCGTCGAGCGGGCGGGCGGTCTGCGGTCGAGTGGGAGCCCGGTGGACGTGCGGGGCCCCGCCGCCGAGGTGGCCCGGAAGATGGGCCTGCTGTCGCGGCTGCGCGAGGCGGCCACCGACGTCACCGGCCTGAAGTTCGTGAACGACCGGGGAAAACGCGTCGGCCGGGTGACGCTGGACAACGCCGGGGGAGAGGACGTCGAGCTGAGCCGCACCGAGCTGGCGCGCATCCTCTACGAGGCGAGCCAGGACGAGGCCGAGTTCGTCTTCCATGACTCGGTGACGGCGCTGGAACAGGACGACGGCGGCGTGGACGTCACGTTCGAGAAAGGCGCTCCACGGCGGTTCGACCTCGTCGTCGGCGCGGACGGCCTGCACTCGGCCGTGCGCAAGCTGGCGTTCGGCGCGGAGACGACGTTCGTGGAGCACATGGGTGTGTACGTCGCGACTCTGCCGCTCGACGGTCCGGTGGCGGACCCGCACAACGTGGTCATGTACAACTCGCCGGGCCGCGCGGTCGCCGTGCACCCAGGCCGTGGGCATGACCATGGCCGTGGCATCGCGGCGTTCATGTACCGCGGCGCGGCCGTACCTGGTTTCGACCACCGCGACACCGCGCAGCACCGCCGCATGCTGGCCTCCGCATACGCCGGGGCCGGCTGGCGGGTGCCGGAGCTGCTCGAACAGGTCCGGCACGCGGACGACCTGTACCTCGACTCCGTCAGCCGGGTCCGCATGCCCGCCTGGTCCGCGGGCCGGATCGTGCTGGCCGGTGACGCGGCCTCGTGCGTCTCGCTGTTCGGAGACGGCTCGACCCTGGCGATGACCGGCGCGCACACGCTCGCCACCGCCCTGACCGAGTCGCCCGGCGACCACGTCGCCGCGTTCCGCCGGTACGAGACCACGCACCGGAAGCTGACGGCGCCGAAACAACGCAACGTTCCCGTCGCGGCGGCCCTGCTCATCCCCGCCACCCGCGCCGGCATGACGGTCCGCAACCTGGGCACCCGCCTTGCACCGCTCGTCACCGCGGTGCAACGGATGACCACGGCCCGCAGCGCGTGAGCCGGCGGCGGAAATGAGTGGACAGCGCACGGGGGAGCCGGTGTGATCGGGAGACATTCGAGGCCGGGGAGGCTGAGTGTCCACTGGGGACATGTCGTCCGACGAGGTGACCATCACCGTGGCCGTGGTGCGGCGGCTCGTGGCCGGGCAGTTCCCGGAGTGGGCCGAGCTGCCGGTGGTGCCGGTGCCGTCGCCCGGGGTGGACAACGCCACCTACCGGCTCGGCGAAACGATGTCGGTGCGGCTGCCGCGGTTCTCACGGTGGGAGGGGCAGGTGACGCGCGAGCAGCGCTGGCTGCCACGCCTCGCGCCGCACCTGCCGCTGGCCGTGCCGGTTCCGCTCGCGGTGGGCGCGGCGACGGCCGAGTACCCGTTCCCGTGGTCGGTCTACCGCTGGCTCGACGGCGAGCGTGCCGACCCGGAGCGGCTCACGGACCTGTGGCGCACGGCCCTCGACCTGGCGGGGTTTTTCCTTGCGCTGCAAGCTATCGATACCACCGACGGGCCGCCGCCGGAGTGGAGCAACGGTTTCCGCGGCGTCCCGATGGGGGATCCGCGCGATTCGGCTGTGGTGGAGTCGCGGCTGCGCACCAGGATCGCCGCGCTCGCGGGGCGCATCAACACCGACGCGGCGACGGAGGTGTTCGAGACGGCGCTGGCGGCACCCGCGTGGGACCGCCCACCAGTCTGGGTGCACGGCGATCCGGCCCCGGGCAACCTGCTGGCCCGCGACGGCCGCCTGTCGGCCGTGATCGACTTCGGCACCCTCGCAGTGGGCGACCCGGCCTGCGACCTCATCGTCGCGTGGACCCTCCTGGACGACGATGCCCGCGGGGTCCTCCGTGAAGCCCTCGCCGTCGACGACGCCACGTGGGCGCGCGGCCGGGCCTGGGGACTGACCGCCGTGCTGCCGGACCCTTCTCGCCCTGTTGTGGAAGGGGAGGCCGACCGCTTCGACGCCCTCGTCGCCGACCTCCGGCGAACCGGGGATCCGTCCCGCTAGGCCGAATGGTCCAAATTGCGGCACGGACGGAACCTCGCCCTCCACCTCGCCGTAACCACCTGGTGATCCATGGCCAGTGGAGGTGCCAGTGCGTAAGTCCTTGACCGTCCTCGGTGTCGCGGTGTTCGTCGCGGCCGGGGCGACGGGTGTGGCGGCGGCCGAGCCGTCGCAGCAGCAACTGCAGCAGTGGAACCAGCAGCAACAACAGGAACAGCGGCAGCAGAAACAGCAACAACAGCGGCAGCCACAGGCGAGATCCGTCGTGCTGATCACCGGTGACGTCGTCACCGTCCGGCCAGCTGGGGACGGGCGGGAGGTGTTCGACGTGCAGCCCGCGGCGCAGAAGGGGGCGGCGCGGTCGATCGTGCACCTCGGGCTCGGCGGGCGGGACTACGAGATCCCCGCGACCGCTCTGCCCTACCTGGGCAAGGGGCTCGACCTCGGGCTCTTCGACGTGCACGCGCCCGCGGCCAACCAGCCGGACCGCGTGGCCGCGGCGGAGTTCGGCCGCAAGCTCGCCCGGCAGTACGACCAGGACCGTGCCCGCGGCAGCTTCGGGGGACAGGGGCTGTTCGCGAACGGCGCCCACTTCGGCAACGAGTCGCCGAAGGACGCGACGCCGAAGGGCGAGTTGCCGACCGACGAGACGCCGGAGACCGGGACGCCGACCAACGAGACGCCGGAGACCGAGACGCCGAAGACCGGGACGCCGAAGGACGCGACGCCGAAGGCTGGGGCGCCGAAGACTGGGACGTCGACCAACAAGCCGCCGACCGACGAGCCGCCGACCGACGAGTCGCCGACCGACGAGTCGCCGACCGACGAGTCGCCGACCAACGAGCCGCCGAAGACCGAGACACCGCAGCAACAACCCCGCACGGTAATGAACACCGTCACCCTCGCTGCGAACGAGATCGACGGCAAGCCGTCCGACACCGGCCTCGCCGTGTTGTACAACAACGACGACGCCACGTTGTTCGACGGGAACGAGGCCTCCAACACCTACTACGGCGGCGTCGCCAAGTTCAGTGCGCCCGCCGGGAACTACAGCGCGTTCAGCGTCTTCTTCACCACCGGCGCCGACGGCTCCGTCACCGAGGTGCGGGAGGTGGTGAACCCGGAGCTGACCGTCAAGGGCGACACCACCGTCCGCATGGATGCCGCCCGCGCCACCAGCAAGGTCACCTGGGTGACGCCGCGTCCGGCGCTTCTCGACGACAACGGCTTCTTCATCCGCCGCGCCGCCAAAACCGGGCCGGCGCTCACGCTCGACTACGACGCCGGGCCCGGTGTGCCCGTCTGGGTTTCGCCGGTCGCCAAGGCCGTGCGGACCGGCGAACTGCAGTCGTACCCGTACTCGCGGCTCATCTCGCCGCCCGGACCGGGCACGCCGTATGAGTACCAGCTGCAGAAGGCGACCGTCGGCACCATCCCGGGCCAGCGTTACGTCGTCACCGACAAGGACGTCGCCACGATCGACGCGAGCTACTACTCGGAGTTCGAGCTGGTGGGCCGCCACCAGCAGACCGGCATGTTCTCCTTCGAGGACAGCGGCGGCCGCAGCAGCGTGCCGATCGCCTTGCCCCGCCGGCAAACCGAGTACGTCTCCGCGGCACCCGACCTGCTCTGGTTCGGCGGGCTCGCGAAGTACGTCGACAGCACCGGCGGTTTCGAGGGCTGGTACGGCGCGCAGTACACGAACAGCGAGGTCTACCCGGCCGGCCGGCACTTCAGCGAGGGTTTCAACCAGTTCCCGCTGCACCCCACCGCGCACACCGCGGTCGGCCCGGCGATCAAGAACTCGTTCCTCACCGTGCCCGGCGCCGTGCGAAAGGGCGACGACGTCTCGGTGCTGCTCACGCCGTTCAGCGACAACCAGCCCGGGCACAACGGCATGGGGCTCTACGGCGAGTCGCGCGACACCATCTCCGGGCATTACGTCCTCACCCAGGACGGGAAGACCGTCGCCGAAGGCGTGCCGGACGGGGACGTCAGCTTCAGCCAGCCGGTGAGCGCGACGCCGTCGACGCTCGGGCTGACCGTTGATGCCGGCCGCCAGGGACCGAATTACCTGCTTTCGACGGCGAGTCACACCGAGTGGACCTGGCGTTCACAGCACGTCGACGGCGGCGGGCTGCCCGCTCCGCTCGTGTGCGTCATCTCCCGGGGCGACGCGCCCGACCGGGCGTGCGCGGTCGAGCCGCTGCTCTCGCTGGGTTACGCCGTCGGCGGGCTGGGCGTGAACGGTTCCGCGGCCGGCGGCGCGCAGACGCTCGACGTCACCGTGGGCCACCTGCAAGGTGCGGCCGGGAGCGCCGTCACCGGCACGACGGTGCAGTTCTCCACCGATGGCGGCAAGACCTGGCAGGACGCCACCGTCACCCCGGGCGCGAACGGCGTCTTCCACGCGGCCTACACCGTGACAGCCACCAGCATGCGCGGCACGGACGTGGCGTTGCGCGTCACCGCCGCCGACGCGGCCGGCGCCACGATCGCGGAGACGCTCACCGCCGCCTACCACGTGAACTACTGAGGGGAAGTCCACTGTGTACCGAAGAGTGATCACCGTCGCGGCGGTGGTGGGGGCGGCGATCGTCGCCCCCACGGGAACAGCTGAGGCGAACGCGGTCCCGCGTGCGGTGTGCGGTGCCGTCGGGCCGACCCAGGCCCGTTGCTTTACCGAGTACGTGAGGGCGGCCGACGCGCCGGAGGGCTGGGGAGCGACCGACCTCGCGTCGGCCTATCGGCTGCCCGCCGACGCCGGGCCCGGTGACCTCGTGGCGATCTCCATCGCCTACGACTCGCCGGACCTGGAAGCCGACCTCAACACCTACCGCACTCAATACGGCCTGTCGCCGTGCACCTCGGCGAGCGGCTGCTTCCGCAAGGTGAACCAGAAGGGTGACGCGGCGCCGCTGCCCGTGGCGGACTACGGCTGGGGCCTGGAGTCCACTTTGGACGTGTCGATGGTATCGGCCGCCTGCCCGTCGTGCCGGATCCTGGTGGTGGAAGGGAACAGTCCGTCGTTTCCCGATCTCGCCGCCACGGAGGACGCGGCCGTACGGCTGGGCGCGAAGATCGTGACCAACAGTTACGGCGGGCGCGAGAGCGGCTTCTCGCTGTCGTATGCCGGCAGCTACCAGCACCCGGGCGTGACGACCGTGGTGTCCTCCGGCGACTCCGGGTTCACCGCGGCCAGCTTCCCGGCGGTGCTGCCGGACGCGGTCGCCGTCGGCGGCACGACGCTGGCGAAGGACACGTCGGGGCGCGGCTGGGCGGAGTCGGCCTGGGCCGGGGCCGGCAGCGGCTGCTCGGCGTACGTGGAGAAACCGTTGTGGCAGAAGGACAAGAGCTGCCGTAATCGCACGGTCGCGGACGTCTCCGCGGTCGCCGAGGGTCTGTCGCTGTACTACGACGGCAGCTGGGGCACGGTCGACGGGACGAGCGCGTCGGCGCCGTTCGTGGCGGGGCTGATCGCGCGGGCCGGGCACGCGGGCACGACGAGTGCGGCCACCGTTTACGCGGGTGGGGCGCACTTCTTCGACGTCACCAGCGGCTCGAACGACGGCGCCACGGGTGGCGCGAAGTGCAGCGGCGACTACCTGTGCGTCGCGGCGGCCGGTTACGACGCGCCCACGGGCGTCGGCACGCCGGACGGATTGGCGGGCCTCTGAGAAACGCCGTCCGGCCGGGCCCGTGACATCTGTCAGGCCCGGTTCCGGCCGGACGGCATACCTCCGGCAGCCCCGCCGCCGCGAGGCTGAGCGCATGACGACGAACAAGGGCGGGCCCGGCGACGTGGCCCGGATGCTGGCGATCGACGTGGCGCTGCCCACGGGGGCGTACTACGCGCTGCACGCGATGGGGGTGAGCACGTTCGCGGCGCTTGCGCTGAGCGGCGTGATCCCACTGGCGCGGACGCTGCTGCAGTTCGCCCGCGAGCGCACGCTGAACGGCCTCGCTCTGGTGGTGCTGGCGACGAACGTCGCGGGCATGATCCTGACCTTCGTCTCCGGTGACGCCCGGATGATGATCGCGAAGGACTCCATTGGCAGCGGCGTGACGGGCGTGGTGATCCTGGTATCGGCCGCCACGGCGCGCCCGCTGCTCACCGCCGCCCTCCGCCCGTTCCTCACCAACGGCGACGCCGCGCGCGAGACAGCGTGGGAGCGTCTCATGACCGGCCCGGGCCGCTTCTCGTCGATCCTCCGCCGCGCGAGCGTCGTGTGGGGCTGTGCTTTTGTGCTGGAGAGCGCCGCCCGCGTGGTCGGCGCCTTCACCCTCCCGATCGACACGATGGTCTGGCTGGGCACGGTGATCTTCGTGGCGGCCCTCCTGACGTCGATGGTCCTGACCGGCGTCGTGACCAGCCGGGCGGGGGCCCTGATGGCTAGCGAAACCGAGCTGGTGGCGGCCTGACCGGCGCCGGGATCGTGAGATGCGATCCGCTATAACCGCAGGTAGATTCGCGGTCGTGACCTTGACAGAGGCTGCTCATGCGTGAGGACGAGGTCCGCGCGCAGCTCACCACGCCGCTGGCCGCGCCGGCGTTCCCGCGCGGGCCGTACCGGTTCACCGACCGGGAATACCTGAACATCACCTACCGGACGGACCCGGACGCGTTGCGGGCGCTGGTGCCCGAGCCGTTGCGGGTCGGCGAGCCGCTGGTGCGGTTCGAGGTGATGCGGATGCCCGACGTGACCGGGCTGGGCGACTACACCGAGTCCGGGCAGGTCGCGATGGTCACCTACGACGGCGAACCCGGCGAGTTCACCCTCGGCATGTACGTGGACAGCCTGCCCGCCATCGCGAGCGGGCGCGAGGTCGCCGCGTACCCGAAGAAGCTCGGGGCACCGAAGCTCTTTGTCGACTCAGACACGCTCGTCGGCACACTCGACTACGGCTCGATCCGCGTCGCGCTCGCCACCATGGGCTACAAACACCGTGAACTGGACAAAAGCGTTGCCCGCCAAGAGCTGACCGCGCCGACGTACATGCTCAAGATCGTGCCCGGCTACGACGGGAAGCCGCGGATCTGCGAGCTGGCGCGCAGCCAGATCAGCGACCTCACGGTCAAGGGCGCGTGGACCGGCCCCGCCCGGCTGCACCTGGTCGCGCACGCGCTCGCGCCACTGGCCGACCTGCCCGTGCTGGAGGTCGTCTCCGCGAGCCACCTGCTCACCGACCTGACACTGGGCCGCGCGGCCGCGGTGCACGACTACCTCGCCTGAGGAGCAACCACATGAAGGCCACCATCGTCGGAGCCGGGGTCATCGGCGTTTCGTGGGCCGGGCTGATGCTGTCGCGCGGGCTCGAGGTGACGGTCAGTGACCCGGCGCCGGATATCGAGGCGCAGGTGCGCGCGGGGCTCGCCGAGCTGGTCCCGGCGCTGCGTGAGCTGGGCCTGCCGGCCGACGGCCTCGAGGCGCGGCTGAGCTTTGAGGCGGACCTCGCCACCGCCGTCGCGGGCGCCGGTGTCGTGCAGGAGAACGGGCCCGAGCGGCTCGACCTCAAGCACAAGATCTGGTCGACGATCGAGGCCGCCGCGCCGGCGGACGCGCTGTTTCTGACCTCGACCTCGGGCATCCCCGCCACCGAGATCGCCACCGCGCTCCAACGGCCGGAGCGCCTCATCGTCGGCCACCCGTTCAACCCGCCGCACCTGATCCCGCTGGTCGAGGTGGTGCCGGGGGAGCGGACGTCGGCGGAGACGGTCGAACGGGCCGTCGAGTTCTACCGGAGCCTGGGCAAGAAGCCGATCGTGCTGGGCAAGGAGGTGCCGGGTTTCGTCGCGAACCGGCTGCAGGCCGCGATCTTCCGCGAATGCGTGCACCTGGTCGCCGACGGCGTGGTGACCGAGCAGCAGTTGGACGACGTCGTCACGTCCTCGCTGGGGCAGCGGTGGGCGGTGAGCGGGCCGTTCCTGAGCTTCCACCTCGGCGGCGGCGCGGGCGGACTGCCGCACTTCCTCGAGCACCTCGGTCCCGGCCTGCGCAAACGCTGGGGCCAGCTGGGCACGCCGGACCTCGACGAGCCCACCGTCGCGCTGCTGAGCGAGCAGGCCGCCGGGTTCGGCGGGACGGTCGACGAACTGGCGAAGGCCCGTGACACCGCGCAGATCGCCGTGATGAAGGCGCTGGGCACCACTCCCGGACAGGAGTCCTGATGTCGGTCACCGAGAAGATCGAGGCCGCGCTGGCGAACCCGATCCGCTCCGAGGACGAGGACACGTTCGACATCCACGAGGCGCTCGGGGAGGTACTCGCGGCGGCCGGGATGTCCGAAAAGGACAGTGGCGGGAAGGTCGAGTTCGCCGGCGCCGACCCCGTGGTGCCGAGCGCGGTACGGCTCGGCGCGGCGCCCGCGATCGGGCTCGTCGCGAAGTCGGTCGCGCTGGCCGCGCTGTGGCGCCACCGCGGCGGTCCCGGCCAGGACATCAGCATGGACCTGCGCCAGGCCCCGCACCGGCTGTGCCCGTTCTACGACAAGAAGTGGGAGCTGCTGAACGGCCTGCCGCCGACCAACACCGGCGACCCGGGCAGCCCGCTTTCGCTCAGCTTCTACCGCGCCGGCGACGGCCGCTGGGTGATGCCGCTCAACATCTACCCGAAGCTGAAGTCCAAGACCCTCAAGCTGTTGCGCACCTACGACGACAGCACGGCCATCGCGAACGCCGTGGCCCGCTGGAGCGCTGCCGAGCTGGAAGAGGCGGGCTCCGACGCGGGCCTCGTGATGCCGATGGTCCGCAGCACGGAGGAGTTCCTGGCCACCCGGCAGTACCAGGACGTGCTCGCCGGCCTGCCGTTGATCGAGATCGAGAAGATCGGCGACTCGGACCCGGAGCCGCTGCCCGAGGGCGCGACACAGCCGCTCGACGGCATCCGCGCGCTCGGCATGGGCCACGTGATCGCGGGCGCGGGCATCGGCCGCGCGCTGGCGCAGCACGGGGCCGACGCGCTGAACCTGTGGCGCCCCACCGAGTGGGAGAACGACGTGGTCTACCTGACCGCGAACGTCGGCGTCCGCTCGTCCACTGTGGACTTCGCACGGGACCCCGCGGCCATGGCGCGGGTGCACGAGCTGCTGCGCGGCGCCGACGTGTTCTACGCCAACCGCCGCCCCGGGCTGGTGTCCGGCCTCGGGCTCTCGGCCGAGCGCGCCGCGGAGATCCGGCCGGGCATCATCCACACCACCGTCTCGCTGCACGGCGAGCGCGGGCCGTGGGCCGGCCGCGTCGGCTTCGACCAGACCGCCGGCTGCGTCACCGGCATGATGACCCTCGAAGGCACGCCGGACCAGCCGAAACTGCCGCACATCACCGTGGTCAACGACTACCTGGTGCCGTGGCTCGCCACCACCGGCATCTGCGCCGCCCTGATGCGCCGCGCCACCGAGGGCGGCAGCTACCGCGTGCACATCTCGCTCACGCGCATCGCGCTGTGGATCATCAGCCTCGGCGTGTTCGACAAGAACTACGCGCACGCGATCGCGGGCACCGGCGAGCGGCACGCCTACCTCGACCCGGAGACGTTCACCGCCGAGACGCCGCTGGGGCGCTACCAGGGCGTCACCGACCAGGTCCGGATGTCGGAGACGCCGGGCGAGTTCTCGACGATCTTGGTGCCCCGCGGTTCGGGTCGCGCCGAGTGGCTGCAGCGTTAGGGTCGTGATCATGAGCGAGATCCCCGAAGTCGTGTCCCGTCTGCGTACCGCTTTCCAGGCCGGGCGGACTAAGCCGCTGGAGTGGCGGAAGGCGCAGCTGACCGCGTTGAAGGCCATGCTCCTGGAGCAGGCGGACGACTTCCTCGCCGCCCTGCACGCCGACCTCGGGAAGAACGCGGCCGAGGCGCGCAGCGCGGAGATCACCTTCGTGGCCAACGAGGTCGAGCACACGCTGGAGCACCTCGACGAGTGGGTGGCGCCGGAAGCCGCGCCGCTGCCGGAACGGCTGATGCCCGGGCGCGGCACGGTCGTGCGCGAGCCGCTGGGCGTCGGGCTGATCATCGGGCCGTGGAACTACCCGCTGCACCTCGTGCTGGCGCCGCTGGTCGGCGTGCTGGCCGCGGGCAACGCCGCCGTGGTGAAGCCCAGCGAACTCTCGCCGACGGTGTCCGCCGCGATCGCCCGGCACGTGCCGGCGTACCTCGACCCCGAGGGCGTCGCCGTGGTCGAGGGCGCGATCCCGGAGACCACCGAGCTGCTGGAGCAGCACTTCGACCACATCTTCTACACCGGCAACGGCGCCGTCGGCCGGATCGTGATGACCGCCGCGGCCAAGCACCTCACGCCGGTGGCGCTGGAGCTGGGCGGCAAGAGCCCGGTGATCGTCGACACCGACGTCGACCTGCGGCTGACCGCCGAGCGGATCGTCTACGGCAAGTTCATGAACGCGGGCCAGACCTGCGTGGCGCCGGACTACGTGCTCGCCGTCGGCGACACCGCGGAGAAGCTGGAGCCGCTGCTGGCGGACGTGCTGCGCGCCAGGTTCGGCGACGACCCGGCCGCCAGCCCCGACTACGGCCGGATCGTCAACACCCGGCACTTCGACCGGCTGTCGAAACTGCTCGGCAGCGGCCGCGTGGTCACCGGCGGCCAGACCGACCGGGACGCCAAGTTCATCGCGCCGACCGTGCTCGCCGACGTCGCGCCGGACTCGCCCGTGATGGGCGAGGAGATCTTCGGGCCGATCCTGCCGGTGCTGAAGGTGGCTTCGCTGGACGACGCGATCACGTTCATCACCGGGCGGGACAAGCCACTCGCCCTGTACGCGTTCACCGGCTCCGCGGAGACAAAACAGCGCATTCTCGACGAAACCTCCTCGGGCGCCGTGGGATTCGGCCTGCCGGTGGCGCACCTGACCGCGTCCGACCTGCCGTTCGGCGGCGTCGGCGAGAGCGGGATGGGGCGCTACCACGGGAAGTACTCCATCGACACGTTCAGCAATCTGAAGGCCGTGCTGGACAAGCCGCTGGGGTAACGAGATCCCCGTGCGGAGGCGCTCGGACGGCTACGATCTCCGGTTATGAGCCACCCAGGGGGTCCGCCGGGACAGCAGCCGTGGCCGGGGTATCCGCAGCAGCCCGGACAGCCGCACCAGCCGCAGCCGGGGCCGGGGCAACAGCCCGGGCAACAGCAGTGGCCGCAGCAGCCCGGTCAACAGCAGTGGGCCCAGCCGGGAAACCCGTATCCGCAACAACAGTGGGCGCAGCAGCCTCAGGCCGCCTGGGGTCAGGGACAACCGCAGCGACCCGCTCCGTTGACCGCGGTCGGGCTCGGCGTGATCCCGGCCGCGCTCGGGATCGTGCTGGAGCTGGTGGCGCTGTTCGCCGTGCCGTGGGTGACGTTCACTTCGGGGACCGCGTCGGTTTCGATGACCTTCCTGGACCTCCTGCGCCAGTCGGACGCGGTGCGGTTCTCGTCCGGCCTGGCCACGTCGTACGTGCAGTGGTTCGCCTTCCTCGTCACGGTCGTGACGATGGCGAGCGTGCTGCCGTGGACGCTGGGCGCGCTGCGCACCAAGCGTTCGGCGTTCCTGCTCAGCAGCATCCGGCGCAAGGAGCTGACGCACGCCAACTTCTGGTGGTACCGCACGGTTTTCGCGGGCCGGGCGACGGTGATGCTTCTGCTGCACGCCGCCGGGGTCGTGTTGATCTTCGCGCGGAACTTCTCGCTGCTGGGGCTGGGGCCGTATCTGCTGGTCGGCGGGGCGCTCCTGGTAGTTGTGGGTGCCGCGATCGGCCCGCGCAAGGCACCGGGGATGCCCCGCTGAACTCACGTCCGGACTTCAGTGCTGACGAAGTCGGCCGGGTGTTCGGCTCCCGGCACTGACCGTTGGCCGCCGGCTCGGGCCGGAGTCTGGCTCGTCCGGCCGGCACCCGGCACCGTGGTAACGAGTTCCACCCGACCGATCCGTCAGGAGGCAGAAGTTGGCCAGCCCATACGACCCGCCCACCGGCGCGCTGCGGGGGTTCTGCAGCTGCGTGGAGTACGGGGGCGAGCGCCGCACGCCGCACGTGTTCGGCCTGGCCGGCTGCCGCAACGAGCTGGCCGCCGAGGCGGAGCTGGCCGACACCGACGACTTCCTGCCCACCGGCTACGCGCCAGGCGCCTTCGCCGGGCGAGACTGACCTCGTGAGTGGCTATGACGGTTAGAACCGGCATAGGCACTCACAAGGCGGTCAGGCCTGCCAGCCGTGTTCAAGCAGGTCGAAGGCGGCGGCGACGGCCGCGTGCGAGTCGTCGCGGTCGCAGGTGAGCGCGGTGGACTCCAGGGCGAAGTGGGCGAGCGCGGCGGCCGACGGGTCGTCCGCCGGCAGCCCGGCGTCCTCGGTGATGGCCCGCGCCAACGCGGTTTCGTGCCGCATCCACATGCGGTGCGAGTAGTCGCGCAGGGCCGGCGTTTCCGCGATCAGCTCACGGAACGCCGTGAAGGCCGGGTTGTCCGACGTCCTCAGGTGCGAGTGCAGCACGTGCTCCCGCAGCGCCGTGAGCACGCTCTGGCCCGCCGGGCGATCACGCACCACCGCGACCAGCATCGCCTCGTGTTCGGTCTCCTCGTCGAAGACCAGCGCCTCCTTGCCGGGGAAGTGCTTGAAGACCGTGGTGGTGGACACGTCGGCGGCCTCGGCGACGTCCTTGACGCTGACCTGGTCGTAACCGTGCTGCAGGAACAGCGCCAGGGCCGCGTCGGCCAGCGACTGCCTGGTCGCGGCCTTCTTCCGCTCGCGCCGGCCGAGGGGTTGCGTCGTCTCGCTCACCGGCCCAGCCTACCTCGTCAGTTGACGGACTACCAAAGTTGACTCATCACACTTTCATAATGAGTTTTCCTTGGGGCCTTCAGGAGGCGGCGTCGAAGAACAGCGCCACGGTCAGCGCGCCCGGATCCACCACGCCGCGGGCGTTTTCCCCGACGTAGCTGGCTCGGCCGCGCTTCGCCAGCAGGCTTTCGGTCGACGCGGCGCCGGCGTGGGCGGCGGAGGCGGCCGTGCGCACGGCTTCGGCCAGCGGCTCGTCGCGTCCGGCGGCCGCGGTGAGGGCCTCGGCGGCGGGGACCATGGCGTCGACCATCGTCTTGTGGCCCACCTCCGCCTTGCCGAGGCGCTGGACCACGGCCACGCCGCCGGCGGCCGCTTCGGCCAGCGCCGCCGTGGTCAGCTCCGGCGAGCGCGAGAACTCGCGGAACCACATGCCGAACAGGGGGCCGCTGGTGCCGCCGGTGTTCAGGAACCCGTCGGAGACGGCGGTGAACACGGCGTCCGGCGCGTCGGAGGCGACGCCGGCCAGGTTGGCCTCCACGCGGCGCAACGCCGAGCGCAGGTTCGTGCCGTAGTCGCCGTCGCCGGCGCGGCGGTCCAGCTCGGTCAGCTCTCCGGCCTGGTCGACGACCGTCTTGATGAACCGCTCGACCCAGCTCCGCGCGTTGATGGTCTCCATGGTTTTTCTCCTCACCAGGTCAGGGCCGGCGTGCGGACGGGGGCGTCCCACAGCTCCAGCAGTTCGGCGTCGGCGCGCAGCAGCGTGATCGAGCAGCCGCGCATGTCGAGCGCGGTCACGTACGAGCCGACCAGCGAGCGCGCCACCTCGATGCCGAGGCCGGCCAGATGGGCGCGAAGGTCTTGGTGCGCGGCCGAAAGCTCCAGGCCGTGGGTGGCGCCGAGGCCGTTGACGATCGCGATCACCTGCTCGCCCGCGGTGAGCCCGAGTGCCGCGACGACCGGGTCGGCCAGGTCCGCGACCAGCTTCCGCGCCGGGGCGAACGGGCGCCGCTCGATGCCGTGCTCGCCGTGGATGCCGACGCCGAACTCGATCTCGTCGTCGGCCAGCTCGAACGACGGCCGCGACTCGCCGGGGTGCGTGCACGAGGAGAGTGCGAGCGCGAGCGTCCGGGCGGACGAGGTGACGCGCTCGGCCAGCGTCGCCAGCTCGTCCAGCGAGGCGCCGCGCTCGGCCGCCGCGCCGCAGATCTTCTCGACGGCGACCACGGCGGCCGTCCCGCGCCGGCCGGGGCCCTCGGTGCGGTCGGTGGCCAGGTCGTCGTCCACCAGCACCGTGCGGACCTCGACGCCGTCCTCGGCCGCCAGCTCCGCGGCGATGGTGAAGTTCAGGACGTCGCCGGTGTAGTTCTTGATGATCAGCAGCACCCCGCGCCCGTGGTCGGCGGCCACGACGGCGGCGCGGACCTGGAACGCGGTCGGGCTCGCGAACACCGCGCCGGGCACGGCGGCGTCGAGCATGCCGGGGCCGACGAACCCGGTGTGCAGCGGCTCGTGGCCGGAGCCGCCTCCGGAGACGAGCGCGACCTTCGGCCGGGCGGCCTCCGCGCGGACCACGTACGCCGGGTCGGCGTGGTAGCGGACGAGGTCCGGGTGCGCCTGCTCCAGGCCGCGCAGGGCCTCGGCCACCAGGTCGTCGGGATCGTTCACCAGCTGTCGCACGGCCATTGTGCTCACCTCGCCATGGTTCGTCATCGTCGACTTTGATTCGACATCGTCGAATGTTCGACGAACCATACGAGCCCGGCCCGCTGTTGTAAAGTGCACCGCGTCCACGCGGAAGAGGTGTCGCGATGATCCAGGCCGTCGACCGGGCCGTTCGCGTCCTCGGGGTCCTGCAGGGTGCGCGGAGCGTGCCGCTCTCGGACATCGCCGCGCGGCTCGGGCTCGCACCGTCCACAGTGCACGGGATCGTCAAAACGTTGCAGGCCAACGGAATGGTCGTGCAGGAGGCGGGCTCCACGCGGTACCGGCTCGGCCCGGTGGTGCTGCGGCTCGGCAACGCCTACCTGGGCAGCCTGGAGCTGCGCTCGCGCGCGTTCGCCTGGTCCGCGGAGCTGGCCAAGCGCACCGGGTACGCGGTGCGCGCCGGTGTCCCGCTGCCCGGCGAGGTGATGATCGTGCACCACGAGCCACGCCCGGACGGGTCACGGCAGATGTCGGAGGTCGGCCTGGTCGTGCCCGCGCACGCGACGGCGCTCGGCAAGGCCGTGCTCGCCTTCTCGCCCGGCGCCGACCCGGGTGAGCTGCGCAGCATGACCGGCGAAACGGTGACCGACCTGGCCGTGCTGCGGGCCGAACTCGACGACGTCCGCCGCGACGCCGTCGCCGCGGAGCAGGAGGAGGCCGTGCTCGGGGAGTGCGGCCTGGCGTCGCCGGTCTTCGACGCCGCCGACGCCGTGGCGGGCGCGATCGGCGTGGTGGTCCCCCTCGCGGACTGGCCGGTGGCCGGCGCCGTGCGGGTGGCCGTCGCGGAGACGGCCCGGACGATCTCGCGTGAGCTGGGTGCCTCGCGCTGGCCCGGGCCGTCCGCCTGAGCGGCGCTCAGCCGCAGGTCTGGTTCTTCGCCGGGTCGTGGTCGTAGCGCAGGGAGGTCCGGCCGACGGCGTGCACCAGGTTGTCCCAGAACCGGCCGAACGTCAGCGGGGCGCGCACGGAGTCCAGCATCTCCCGGTTGTGCGGGCAGGCCAGCGTGCGGCGGATGTCGTCCAGCCGGGCGGCGGTGAAGTCGCCCCTGGCGGCGAGCTCGGCCGTGGTGCCGCGGCCACCGTCGGCGACGTCCCAGTCGATGCCGGCGTACTTGTTGTGGCCGGTCCGGCGGTCGGGGTACGGCGTGGTGTGCGCGGCGATCGGGTTCGACAGCCCGATCGGGTCGTGCACCCACGCGTCCAGCGGCAGCAGCAGGCCGGGGCCGCCGATGTTGAAGAACGTGACGGTGTCGTGGCCCGAGGTGGTCGGGTAGGCGTGCCACTCGCCCTGCGCCGTCTGGACCAGGACCACCGGCTCGGGCTCGGTGTCGAGAAGGGCGCGGATCGGGGTCGCGATCGCGGTGAACTCGTCGAAGTCCTCGGCCAGGATCGGGTGCTCGTGGTGGCTGTCGGAGACGTAGTTGGCGCGCTCGTCGGCGATCCCGCGCGCCTCGTCGATCGGGTGCTGCAGGTGCGTGTACGGCGTGCGCAGCCAGCCGACGGCCACCAGCGCCCACACGCCCAGCGCGATCGCCGGGACCACCGTCAGCCGGGTCAGCCGGATCGCCATCACGGGCAGCAGCAGGCAGAACAGCGCGGGCAGCAGCATCCGCGCGTGCATGAAGTCACCGCCGACGCGGATCACGTACAGCGCCAGCCCCAGCGCGGCGAGCACCGGCACGGCCACCACGACCGCGATCTCGCGGTTCACGCGCTTGCCCCACAGCAGCACCACGGCGATCAGCGCGCACAGCAGCACCGGCACCCACAGCCAGTACGGGCCCACGAAGTCGGCGAGGTAGCCGAACCCCTTGTGCCACAAGGCGTTCGACGCTTCCTTGACGAGCGCGGTGTTCGGCGTGAGCAGCCCGTAGTAGCCCATGCGGAACACCTGGTAGGCGGCCGGCAGCGCGGCCGCGGCGACGATCCACAGCAGCCCCGCGCGCCAGCCGCGCCACGCGAGCACCAGCAGCCCCACGCCCGCGACGGCGCTGAACAGCGCCAGGTCCGGCCGCACGAGGTACCCGAGGCCGATCACCACGGCCGTCAGCCACACCGGCCCGGCGCCCTGGTGCCGTGCGCGGCGGACCAGCAGCCACCAGGTGCCGCCGAGCCACAGCGTGATCAGGCCGGTCTCGAGCCCGGAAGTGGCGAAGTCCCGGAACGGCGGCAGCGCCACGAGGACCAGCGCCCCCAGCGGCACCACGAACACCGAGCGCGTGGCCCCGGCCAGCCGGCGCGCGCCGTCGAGCGCGAGCAGCAGCCCGCCGACGGAGCACAGGAGACCGGTCACCACGGCCAGCCACTCCAGCCGCAGCCCGGGGATCCAGGCGAACGCCAGGAGCAGGAACGTCCACAGGGTGCTGGTGTTGGACTCGACGCGTTCGCCCGCGTTGAACACCGGCCCGTTGCCGGCCAGGATCTGGCGGACGGTCCGCAGCACGATCATGCCGTCGTCGCTCATCCACCGGCGGTTCCACGCCAGCACCGCGAACCCCGCGACGGTCAGCCCGAGCACCGCCCAGTTCCACGCGCGCGCCCGCGTCCAGCCCCGTTGCGCCGGGTCCGCGCCGGGGCTCGTGGGCAGCGTTTCACTCACCACGGTGCTCATCGGATCTCCTCGCCGGCCAGGTCAGGCTGCTTTGTCATGCGGCCCGCGACCGCTGCGCGATCGTACCGGCGGGCCGCTGGAGTGGCTGGGGTGGTGCCGACCGGGTGCGGGTGCCGACGAGGGTGTGGTTGTTGTGGTCGGCGCTGGTGGGGTTGGCGGAGGTACTGCCTCGGGGCCGGTTCGGCCGAACATGCCGAGGCGTCAGACGGGTGACGACAGTCGTCCTTTTTATCTGCTTAGTCTGATTAATGTCAATAGTCGTTTGTGTGAACATAGCTAGTCCTGGGGTCTACGTCACTCTCTGTCGAATACGCCGCTTGGCCTCTTCTCGCCGGTTTGCTGATTTGACAGGGTGATCATGGGTTCGTCGGGGGCCTGGCGATTGGCTGGTTGCTCTTGACGAGGGGGATCTCGTGCGTCTTTCCCGTGTGCGTTGGCGCGCCTTTGTGGTGTCGGCTGCGGTTGTTCTCGGTTCAGTGGCGGTGGTTCAGCCGGTATTGGCGGCGCCGGCCGCGGGTGTCCCGGATTCGGCACCGGACGAGGCGACGGCGACGGCGTATGCCCGGTCCGGTGACAAGCCGGTCGAGGTCTCGTCGGAGACGACGGAAACTTCCCGGACCGTCGCGAACCCGGATGGTTCGTGGACGTTGACCGAGTACGTCCATCCGGTACGGGTCAAGCAGGGCGGCAGCTGGGCGCCGATCGACACCTCGTTGATGCGAAGACCGGACGGCACCATCGGGCCGAAGGCGGTGACGGTGGACGTCGCCCTCAACCCCGGCGGTGCAGGCTCTGCGGCAAAGCCGATCGTGCAAGCGGGCGAGGAAGGCACAGAGGTCGGTCTCAAGTGGATCAGCGACCTTCCGGTGCCCACGCTCGACGGTGACACCGCCACCTACTCCGAGGTACTGCCGGGCGTCGATCTGACGGTGAAGGCAGCGGCTGAGGGTTATACCGAGAACCTGGTCATCAAGACGCCCGACGCGGCGAAGAACCCGCAGCTGCGGGACGTTCCGTTCGGGCTTTACACGAAGAACGCCACTGTGTCCGTCGCAGCAGGCGACGGTCGGGGCACCCCCGCGCAGTCGAAGCCGACTGATGGGCTCGAGGTCAAGGACACTGCGGGCCAGGTTGTCTTCGCCGGTGACGCGTCACGGATGTGGGACTCCTCCGGGACGGGCTCGCCCGCTGAACAGCAGCTCGGGGAGGGTGGCGGCCGGCGTGAGGCGGTGATGAACTTCGCGCTCACACCGGACAAGGTGACGATCAGTCCCGACCAGGCTTTCCTGGCCGATCCGGCGACGCGTTATCCCGTGTCTCTGGACCCGGACAACTGGTGCACCTCCTGTGGGATCCAGTCGCACGTGGTGGTCCAGGACGGCTACAAGGACGCGCATAACTGGAACGCCTCGACCGGTGACTTCTCGGATCTCAAAGCCGGCTACGAGAACTACGACAAGGCCGGGACATCGCGGTCCTACATTCAGATGAACACGGCTCGCCTGGGTGGCACGGTCATCAACAGCGCGACCCTGAACACCACGGTGCTGCACAGTTACAGCTGTTCTCCGGAGCCGACCGGCCTGTGGATCTCGAATCCGGGTGACAGCGGTACCACCTGGAACAACCAGCCGTCGTGGCCGTACTTCGTGTCCGACATGAACGTGGCCAACTGTCACGACGCGGGCGACGTCACCGGCCAGTTCGACGCGTTGAAACCCGCACGGGACGCGGCCGCGAACTATTGGCAGAGCGCGTGGTTCGTACTGGCTGCCAAGAACGAGGGTGCTGGAACGGACACGTGGCGCCGGTTCGCTCTGAACCCGTACTTCCAAGTGAACTACGACTCCTACCCGAACCCGCCGGCGAACCTGTCGATGCAGAACGGGCTGCTGCCGTGTACCAGCGGCGCGAACCGTCCGTGGGTGTTCACCAAGTCCCCGCAGCTGGCGGGCCGGGTGTCCGATCCCGACGGCGGCACGCTGCAGGCGAAGTTCGCCGTTGCGTTCGGCGCGCTCGGGCACAACGTCTACACCCACGACAACGCCGCGAACATGGTGACCGTGGGTACGCCGGGCCCGAATCAACAGGCCACCGCGCAGCTGGCCGCGGTTCCGGGCGGCTGGATCAACGACGACGGGATCTACAACTGGTCGATGCAGGTCACCGATGGGCAGCTGCAGTCGAACTTCGTCGGCAACTGCGAGTTCACGGTGGACTCCAAAGTTCCGCACGCTCCCAGCGTGGCCATGAGCGGATCACCCCCGGTCAACCAGGGTGATCCGGCGAGCTTCACCGTCTCGGTCGACATGGCGACCGCCGGGTTGTATGACATCGACCACTTCATCTACACCACCGATGGATCCGAGCCACAGACGCAGGGCTCGCCGACGGCGCCTGCTGCCCAGAGCACCAATGCCTCCGGCAACCTGGTCGCGACCACGAGCCTGTCGACGACAGCGGTCAACGGCAACCAGAACCTGATCCGGGTCAAGGCAGTCAACAAGGCGGGCACCCCCGGTCCGAACGCGACCTGTGTCGCGGACGGCCACCTGGATGGTCCGTCTTGCTCGTACCACGTCCAGCCGGTCACTCCGGCCAAGAGCCTGCTCGCCGCCTGGTCCGCTGACGAGACCAGCGGCACCGTCCTCGGTGACACCGCCGCGGCAACTCCGGGCAACTCCGGTCTCGCCGCTCACCCGGCCACTCTCGCGGGCAGCGCAACGTGGTCCGCGGGCTACAACCAGGGCAACAGCTGGACCCACCCGGACACAAATGGCTACGGCGAGGGGCAGAAGGGCGCGCTGACTCTCGACGGCGTCTCCGGTTATGCGCAGACGAGTGGGCCACTGCTGGACACCACCGAGTCGTTCTCCGTTGCCGCGTGGGTGAAGCTCACCGACACGAGCCACTCGCAGTCGGTCCTCGCCCAGGACGGCACGCTCACTGACCCATTTCTGTTGCAGTACAACAAGGAGAGCAACGCCTGGGTGATGAGGATGACCACCGGCGACAACACCGAGGTCAACGACAACCGTGCAGTCGCGACCAGTCCGCCGCAGCTCGGCATCTGGACGCACCTCGCCGCGACCTACGACGCGTCCACTCACATCGCCACCCTCTTCGTCAACGGCGTCAAACAGGGCACCGTCCTCGCGCACCCGTGGTCCGCGACCGGACCCACGTTGATCGGCGCGAGCAAGTGGAACAGCAGCCGCATCGACTACTTCCACGGCCAGATCGACGACGCCCAGGTCTGGCAGCGTGAGCTATCGGCCCAGGACGCACACGACCTGGGGAACACCGGCGTACTCGTGGCGAGCTACGGCCTCGCCGAGGGGTGCGGACCTGAGCTGACGAGCCCGGCCTCCCGGGTTCCCTCGCAGCAGGCCAACTGGCCGGTCGACGAAACGACCGGTTCGACGGGGAAGGACTCGAGCAGCTTCGGCCACGACCTCACCCTGACCGGGGGCTACAGCTGGGTTCCCGGCCGCGTCGGAGGTGGCGTGCACCTCGACGGAGCCAGCGGTTCCGGGAGCACAGCCGGCCCGGTAGCCGACACTTCTGGCTCGTTCACCGTGTCCGCTTGGGTGAAGCCGGACGACCTCGCTGCGACCTACACGGTGCTGTCCCAGGACGGCGCGCACGCACCGGCCTTCCTGTTGCGGTACGGGAAGGACGTCAACCGGTGGGCGTTCGGGATGTCCCCGGCGGACGATGCGGCGAGCCCGGTCCAGTGGGCGACCGGGACCTCGGCGCCCCAGGCGACGACGTGGACGATGGTCACCGCGGTCTTCGACATCGAAGCCATGCAGGCCCGGCTGTACGTCAACGGCAAGCGTGAGGCGGCTACTGCAGTGCCTGCCGCCTGGTCCGGCTCGGGCAAGACATTCCTGGGTGCTGAGCCCGGTGCGCGAAACCTGTTCAAGGGCACAGTCGACCAGGTCGGAGCTTGGGCAACCGCTCTTTCCGACGATCAAGTCGCCGCGATGGCGGGCTACAGCCACTACGACTCGGTCAGCCAGACCGTCGCCGGCGCCAGTGGCGGAGTCACCCTGGAGGCGGAGGCGGACGCGAATGGTAAGCCGACGGCGTGCGCTGCCCGATTCGACAACTCGTGGAGCGGGCAGGTCGACGTTCCGAAGCCGGCGAACTTCCGCACTGACAAGTCGTTCACCGTCGAAGCATGGGTGAAGCACACCTGGACTGCGGCGGACGTGTCCGCACAAGGCGCTGTGGATCCCTTCGCGCGGGCAGTGGTCGGTGGGAACGACGCGCAGTACTCGCCGTTCATGCTGGGATACCGGGCGGTCGCTGGCAGTTCGGGAACATTGCACGGCAAATGGAGCTTCCTGCTCTCGACGTCGGCTACCGCGGACGGAGCCTGGTACGCGCTCAGCGACGCCGACGCCGTCAACAACACATGGACTCATCTCGCGGTTTCCTACGACGCGTCCTCGAAGATGGTCACCTTGTACGTGAACGACGTGAAGCAGAACTTCTTCCTCAACACCCAGGACGGCAGCGGAGTATCGGGCCGCGACGCGAGTGCCGGGCTGTTCCTGGGCCGCGGTATCTGGAGTGGCAACCGGTCGGACGAGTGGTACGGGGGCCTCGCTGGCGTCCGGGTCTATTCCGGTGTGCGTGGCTTGGCCATTGTCGGCAACGACCGGTTCGAGGACGACCCTCGCCAGCTGTTCGCGGGCTGAGTTCGCCGTTTCTTCGAGGGCTTGAGGGCAGGGGTTTGTCATGCGGACGCAATTTCGGTTTAGCACGTGGGTAAGAGCCACGGCGGGCGCGGTCGTCCTGATGTTGGCCGCGAGCGCGCAGCAGGCCGTAGCGGCACCGGCGGCAGGGCCGAGCGGCTGGCACGGGCTGGGATGGGATCTGCCGCCGCTGCAAGCGACGGCGTCAGTGGCGGGGAAGACCGGTGGTCTGGAACCGCATCCGGCCCCCACACCGTCAGCACCGCTACCGTCCGTCGCTTGGCCGGCCGCGTCGAGCACCGACGTCGCGCTGACCTCGGACCCAGTGGCCGCGAAAACACCGGTCACGGTTACCCGTAGCCAGAAGGCGTCGCCTGCAGCGCACGCGGCAGGCACCGTCAAGCTCGACGTACTGGACAAGTCCGCCGCGGACAAGGCCGGAGTCCGCGGCACCCTGATGAAGGTGACACCGTCGGCGGGGGACACCAGCGGGCCGCTGGAGCTGAACCTCGACTACCGCTCGTTCGCCGGGGCGTACGGCGCGAGCTATGGGTCGCGGCTGCGGTTCGTGCAGTACCCGGAGTGTCTGCTGTCCACTCCGGACCAGCCGCAGTGCCAGGTGAAGACGCCGTTGCCGTCGGCCAACAACACCCAGACCGATCATCTGACGGGCCAGGCATCGCTCGTTTCGCCGAGCAGCGCCATGGTGATCGCTGCCGAGGCTGACGACAAGGGAGACGGCGGTGACTTCAAGGCGACGGACCTGAAGCCCGCCGGTTCGTGGAGTTCGGGTGGCTCGACCGGTGCGTTCACCTACTCGTATCCGCTGAACGTCCCGGCCGGCCCTAGTGGCAAGGGCCCGGGACTGGGCCTGGACTACTCGTCTGACGCGGTGGACGGCCTGACCTCGGCCACGAACAACCAGGCTTCGCCGATCGGTGACGGCTGGTCGCTGTCGGGCGGCGGGTTCATCGAGCGCTCCTACAAGTCCTGTGCCGAAGACCTCGGGGGGAACAACGGCCAGAACAAGCAGAACGGTGATCTGTGCTGGTTCTCCGACAACGCCACACTCTCGTTCGGCGGGTCCAGCGACATGCTGGTCAAGGACAAGAACAGCGCCAACAGCTGGCACACCAAGATCGACAAGGGCTCGAAGATCGAGAAGCTGGACAACGCCGCCAACGGCGTTCAGGGCAGCGAAGCCTGGAAGCTGACCACCTCTGACGGGACGCAGTACTTCTTCGGTCTCAACCATCTTCCCGGCTGGCAGAACGGCAACGCCGAAACCCACTCGGCCTGGACTGAGCCGGTCTACGGCAACAACCTCGGTGAACCGTGCTACCACGCTGCCTTCACTGATTCCCTCTGCGCCAACACGGCGTGGCGCTGGAACCTCGACTACACGGTCGACACCCACGGCAACGCCACCGCTTACTACTACGACACCGAGAACAACGCCTACGCGGTCAACGCCAACACTGCCGCGCCGAGCACCTACGTCCGCAGCGGATACCTGTCGCGGATCGAGTACGGGTTCAACACCCGCGTCGCGAACGTCTACTCGACGCCGCCGGCCCGTGTGCTGCTGGGTACCACCGAGCGCTGTCTTCCGAACGCGACGTTCACGTGTGACGCCGGGCAGCTCACCAAGGACAACGCGACGCACTGGCCGGATGTGCCGTTCGATCGGATCTGCACCGTCGGCACCAAGTGCCTGAACGCCTCCCCGAGCTTCTTCAGCCGTAAGCGATACACCACGATCACCGGCCAAGTCACCGACGGTGCCGGCAGCTGGAAGCCGGTGGTCTCGTGGGCGCTCGGCCAGTCCTACCCGCCCAGCGGAGACGGGAAGAGTCCCGCGCTGTGGCTCGATTCGATCACTCAGACCGGACTGGCAGGAACCTCAAGCAGCAGGCCGCCGGTTTCCTTGCCGCCGACGCTGTTCCACGGAATACCGAAAGCCAACCGCGTCGACGCCTCCACGGGCTACACCGCGCTGACCCGGCAACGGATCGACTCGATCACCACCCCGATGGGCGGGGTCACCACGGTCAAGTACGCCGAGCCGGAATGCGTACCCGGTTCGAAGATGCCCGCGTCCCCGGAGAGCAACACTCTTGCCTGCTACCCCGTCTATTGGACGCCTGGCGGCGCGACGGACCCGATCCTCGACTGGTTCAACAAGTTCCCGGCCACCGACATCACCGAGGATGGCAACACCGCGCTGTCCCAGCAAATCGTCACGCACTACGACTACATCGACGGTGCGGCCTGGCACCACGACGACAACCCTCTCTCCGACCCCAAGTACCGCACCTGGTCACAATTCCGCGGTTACGGTGAGGTCAAGACCACCAAGGGAGCTGCATCCGGCGATCCGTCCGGGCCCCGGACCGTGACGGACGCGCGCTACCTGCGCGGCATGGACGGCGACACGCAGCCGGGCGGTGGCCACCGCAGTGTCTCGGTTCCGAGTTACTGGGGCGAGAACGTCACCGACCTCGACCAGTACGCCGGCTTCACGAGAGAGAACCTGACGTACCTCGACGGCAACGTCATCGCCGAGTCCCTCAACGACCCGTGGCGCAGTCCGAACGCGACAGCGACCGACACAGACGGGCTTCAGTCCTTCTACACCGGCACCGCGGTCGCGCGAACCCGGGTCTGGGTCGCCGCGACGCAGCAATGGCGGGTCAGCCGAAAGATCAGCACCTTCGGCGACTACGGACTCGAGGTCGCCACCGAGAACGACGGCCTCCTCAACGGCACCACGCCCGATCCCGGCCAGACCACCTGCACCACGAGCACCTACCTGCCCAATACCAGTATCTGGCTGCTCAACAGCGTCCAGCAGGCCAGGACGTTCGCCGGCACCTGTTCGACACCGGTGACCGCGGCCACGATCGTCTCCGATTCCAAGAACTCCTTCGACTCGCTGCCCTACGGCAGCGCGCCGACCATCGGCGACATCACCCAGACCGACGTCCTCGACACCTGGGTCCCAGGCGGCGAGACGTTCCAGTCCCCGGCGCACACCGCCACGTTCGACAAATACGGCCGCAGCCTCAAAATCGCGGATCACCGCAATCTGCCGACCCTGACGGCCTACACCCCGGAGACTGGAGGTCCGGTCACCCAGATCGCCACCACGACACCACCGGTCAGCGCCACCGACACCAGGACATTCACTTCGACCAAGATCCTGGACCCGTTCTCCGGCGCGATTCTCGCCGAGATCGACAACAGCGGGATGCGCACCGATGCCACCTATGACCCGCTCGCCCGGATCACCGCGGTGTGGAGTCCTGGACACGACAAGAGCCAGAACGCACAGCCGACCACCACCTATGAGTACTCCGTAACCGCAGACACCGGCAAGGTCAGCTACGTCGCGACCAAGACCCTGCTCGCCAACGCCGGCTATTCCACCAGCTACGCGCTCGTCGACGGTCTCGGCCGCACAATCCAGACCCAGGCCCCGACGCCGTACAGCCAAGGCGGAAGGCTGATCGCCGACAGTCTCTACGACTCCCAGGGCCGCGTTTGCACCACGCACAACAACTACTGGAACGGCGACTCGGGCCCGGACAAGACGTTGCACGTCGTCCAGCACAACGCGGTTCCGAACAGCACCTTCACGACCTACGACAGTGCCGGCCGGACCATCGGCGTCGCTTATGCCTTGGACGGCACCGAGCAGTGGCGCACCACGACCAAGTACGACGGTGACCGCACGGTCACCATCCCTCCCGTCGGCGGGACCGCGACCGCCGCAGTCACCAACGGGCTGGGACAGAACGTCCAGACCATCCAGTTCCACGACCGTGACCACACCGGCACCACCGATCCCGGTGACGTCACGACCTACACCTACACACCCGGTGGCCAGCCGGCCACGGTGACCGACGCGACCGGCAACAACACCTGGACCACCAGCTACGACCTACACGGCCGCAAGGCTTCCTCCACCGACCCGGACACCGGGGCCATCAGCTACACCTACGACGACGCCGACCGGCTCGCCACCAGCACCGACGCGATGCACCGGACACTCGCCTACAGTTACGACAACATCGGTCGCAGGACCGGCGAATACCAGGACTCGCTCACTGGGACCAAGCTCGCTGAATGGGCCTACGACACGGTCATGCCCGGTCAGCCCTCCGGTTCGACTCACTACGTGGACGGACGCGCCTACTCCACCGCGGTGACCGGCTATGACCCCGCCGGTCACGTCACCGGTACCAGGTACACCATTCCGGCGTTCGAGACCGGTCTCGGCGGGACATACAGCTTCAGCACCGAGTACAACTCGCTGACCGGTGCGGTCGCCACGACCACGAGCCCGCAGAAGGGCGGTGTGCCGCGGGAAACGATCTACCACGACTACGGCGCGCTCGGCCAGCCCACCGGGCTACGCGCGTCCTCGGCCGGTGGCAACTTGCTGTACCTCGTGTCCGAAACGGACTACAACCCCCAGGCCCAGGTCCTGCGGACCAACTTCCAGGACCCCGCCAGCCCTTACCAGGTAGCCGTTTCCAACACCTACGAGGACGGCACCAACCGGCTTTCCGGAACCCTGGCCCAGCGTGCCACCGATACCGGGCACGACGTCACCAACCGCCACTACACCTACGGCCCCGACGGCAGCCTCACGAAGCTGGCTGATATTCCTCAGGGCGGCTCACCTGACGTGCAGTGCTTCCAGTACGACTACCTGCAGCGGCTGACCAACGCTTGGACACCCGCCAGCACTGACCCGGCAAAGGCCGACTGCGGAGCCACCCCGAACGCGAGCGCGCTCGGCGGCGCGGCACCGTACTGGACTTCCTGGAGCTACAACACCGCCGGAAACCGCACCCAGCAGGTCCAGCACGCAACAGGCGGTGTCGCGACGACGACCACTACCTATCCAGATCCGGGACAGACGCGCCCCCACGCTGCCCTGACCGCGAGCAAGACCAGTGGGAACGCCACCACGGCCAGCGACTACAGCTATGACGACGACGGTCGTACGAAGACTCGCGGGCCGTCTGGGGCGGGGCAGTCCTTCACCTACGACGCGGAAGGCAACATCGCGTCGGTCACCGAGGCCGATGGGAAGACCAGCACTTACGTCTACGACGCTGATGGCAACCGCCTCGTTACTCGCGATCCGTCCGGTGTCACTCTCACTGTGGGTGACACTGAACTGCACGTCGCCGCCGGCGGGACCACGGCGATCGGCACCCGCTACTACTCCTACAACGGCCAGCCCATCGCGGAACGCAACGCGGTCTCTGGTGTTTCCTGGCTGCTCACCGACAACCAAGGCACTGCCTACGCCACGGTCGATGCCGCGAACCTGGCTGTCCGTAAGCGTTACCAGGATCCTTACGGCGTTCCTCGTGGTAATACCGATGGGCCCTGGGCCGACAATCACGGCTTCCTGGGCGGCTTCCAGAACACGACGGGGCTCACGCATCTCGGCGCCCGCGACTACGACCCGCTCACGGGCAGCTTCACCACGCCGGACCCGGTCCTGGATCTGAGCCAGCCGGCGCACCTGAATGCTTACACGTACGGGTTCGACAACCCGATCGGCAGCCCTGACCCCACAGGCCTTGAGCCCCAACTGTCGGAGTGCGACAAGGCGGACGATCGGCTTGCATGTGAGAACTGGGGTTACACAGCCAGTACCGGTAACGCGTCGGACGACAAGTTCTACAACACTTATCGGCGTTCCTCGATCAAGCTCTGCAATTGGAGCCGTCACTGCCTGACCGACAACCGTGACGTTACGACCAAGGGCCGTAGGGCACCTACTCAGGAGCGCGCGGAGTCGATCTACCGGCAGTTCCACCACGAGGGAATGACGATTCAGCAGATCGTCGAGCTGGGTTGGCAGATGACCGGTATTCCCGACGCGATCGACTGTGTCAACGATCCGTCGTGGGGTTCGTGTTTGTCTGCGGCGGCATCGCTTGTGCCTTACCTCAAGGGTGGCAAGGCGATCAAGGCCTTGGCGGAGTCTGAGAAGTTCGCTGCGGCGGGAAAGTTCATCGGCGACATCGCCGACGCTGTGCGAGGAGGTGACGATGCGGTCGATGTCGCGGTCACAGCGTGCGCGCGACACAGTTTTACTGGTGATACTCGCGTCCTGATGGCTGACGGGGGCACAAAACCGATCGCTGAGGTCAAGGTCGGCGACGAGATCATGAACGCTGAGCCTGACGGTCGAGGTGTAGAGGTTCACACCGTAACCGCGGTTCACGTGACGACCGATGACCAGGACCGGGTCGAGCTTACGACGGCGAGCGGGCCAGACCAGGTCAACACCACCGAGCATCACCAAATCTGGGAAGCGCGCAGCCATCACTGGGTGGAAGCAGGCCAACTCCAGCCTGGCGACAAGTTCGAAACCCTCACCGGTAACCTGACGATCACCAAGGTCCGAGCTGGCGTCGAGCAAGGGACCACTTATGACCTGACGATCGACAGTGTCCACACGTACTATGTACTGGCTGGGACCAGCCCAGTACTTGTTCACAATACCGACTGTGTGAACTGGTCGCCCAAGAGCATTAAGACGTTCGGTCACACTTTCAACACCCACGGTGCCGGTGCAAAGAACACTCGGAGCCTGATTGACCGTGCCCGTAGTACTGGAAATCAGCAGGGTCAATGGCTGGACAATGATGCGGTTGCCGAGTTCTTGCAGGGCGTGCATGTTGAGGGCGCAGGCCCTAGGTCAGTTCAAATTCCCGAAGGCTTGGGGCAAGTGATCATGCCGGATGGCAGCATCGTTCCAGCCAGGGCTGCTACCCTGGTGCCGAGCCCAGGTGGCCTGTATAAGACGGCCTTTCCAACCCTCGGGTCCGGATAGAAGGAGTTTCGTTGGGATTCCGCTGCACTTTGGAGCAGCCATCTTGGTCATCGTCGGCTCCCGAGGTGCTGATCGCCCTAGGGGTTGAGGATGACTTTGAGAGCATGGTCATGGCGGCCTGCGGCATGCTTGGGGACACCGACTGTCGATTTCACATCGAGGGGTTTGGCAGTCTCGAATGGCCCGTGGACGTTGCATACGACCTCTCGGCCTTCATGGAGCAGTTGCCTGATCTCATCGCGCGGATCAGGGCGCGAAACTATGCGGAGCTTGACATGTATTCTCAGGGTATTGAGCGAACGTTGGAATTCACCCACAAGGGAGAATCGGTGGAGATTCGCTGCCTGTCGAGGACGGACTGGGTGCCGAATCCGAGTATTGAGATCATGAGCAGAAAAAACCTCGAAGAAATGCTCTCTCGGTTGGCTATGGACTTTGCGATCTCTCTTACTGTGATCGGTTCTCCGATTGCGCAGGTCTACCCATTTTCTAATTGGGCCTCAGGTAACGATTAGTGCTTCTGTTTGACGGTAGAGGAACGCAACCGGGAAAAAAATCAGTGACCGCACTGAAATGTTTCCGTGGGGTCGCAGGGCGCCTGGTGGTAGTGGTTGACGGCAACGTTCATCGGAAGTGCGCAGCCATCACTGGGTCGAAGCAGGCCAACTCCAGTCTGGCGGAGGGCGTTGCCGGGCGGGTCGGTGGCGCTGCGCCGGAGGCTGAGGCGGATGTCGGCGTATGCTGTTCGGTCACGCCGATGTGGGCGTCGCTCAACAATTCCTTGATTGCGACGAGCCCGTCGCTAGTCGGATGAGGTTAAGCGCGAGTGGGGGGCGGACGCCTCGAGTTTGATACTCGAATTCGAGCCGAAGTCTATGGCAGGGATTGGTAGTTTAATGTCGATTATTAATTCGTCCGATCCAGGGTTCCGCGCGTGTAAGTTAAATTTCAACACGTTGATCGATATTCAACTTGAAGCCGAAGCTCGAGGTTGGGCTACTCGATGGACCTCGGTAGATGCACTTCGTAGTCAGGTCAAGGAAGACTTCGTGATACTTCGGACCCTATGCGGGAGAAGCGAGAATGGGCTGTGAGCTTGTATCGATGCATGATTCTTTTCTCAAGCACCGATGACCTGGGATCCGGCAAGGTTGTCACGATGGATGTTGATCCCGCAAGGCTGGAATCTTTCGAACGTCTCGATCGGAATTTGGATACCCGTAAGGCGTTTGCGCGAATATTCTCGCTCGCATCAAATGGCATCTCGGTGGATTCGAAATCTTAGTACTGCAACGGCCTTCGAGTGAGTGAGTGGCCTCGTCTTCTGTGGTTGCTGAAGTGGGATTGGTGTTAAGGTGGTTATGATCGGAGGTGGGTGGCAGTGATGGTCAGATTCACGGGATGCGATAGCCCTGAACGGCGCATACCTCAAGGCGCGGAAGCTCTTCGAATGGGTGAGGATTACCGCTTCCTTGGGATATACTCCCAGTCGGACGGTGCCAACAAATTCCGCATCCGATTCTCGGAGATTGAGCCCCCGTTTTCGGCCCGTCTGAATGGAGTGAAGTGGGTTTCTGGGAGGCCTTTACGGACCACGAAGACTGGGCTTTACGACTCTACGAAGTTGGCCGTGACAGGTCGGATCATTGTGATTCAGAATGAAGTCTGTGCGAAGTTATGTCGTTGAAGAGGATGCGTCTGGTAGGGATCTTTGGTCAATCATGCCCTCCGGGGCTGGTTGTCGGCAGTAGTCGACAGTGAGGACGACGAGACTGGCCTGCGCCGGGTCGCTGAGTGGATCGTCGCCCAGCTCGGGCTGGACGGTGTTCGGAGGTGATCCGAGGTCCTGAGGTCCGAGCAAGGCAGTCGAGATCGATCCCAGCGAGGCTCTGGTAGGAACGCCGTCCGCGCGTGTCGAGGACGATCCGCTGTACACGGGCTGAGCTCGCCCGCGGCCCGCCCGAACCGTGCCGAACGGGTGAAATCCACCGGTCGGAGCCGCATGGGAGACGTCAGGACCACTGACAAATGTCACCCCCGACCGATGCGCGGCCTCACTACACCGCGCCACCGCGGACGACCAGCATGAAGAGGTGACAAAAACCCACCAAGTCCGGAAAGGACAGTCATGACCGCGATCTCCGCCCAAGCCCTCGAACAGCCGCAAAGCCGGTCGGCGTTCCGCGTTGTGCGGGGGCTGGTCGGTGGGTACCTCGGGCTCAGCGTGCTTACGCTCGTGGCGATCTTCCTCATGCGTGACAACAAGACGATGGTGACCGACGCCGTCTGGGTGCGGGCGACCATCGTCGTGGCCAGCGCGCTGCTGACGCTCTCGTTCGCCGTGCGGGCTGCGCGCGGGTCGCGGCGGGCGTTTCTGCGGTTGCGCATCGTTTCGGGCGTGATGCTGGTCGCGATTGTGGTGATCGTGGCGCTGCCGGGGGCGTTCCCGGTGTGGCTGCGGATCGAGCAGGGCGTCTGCGGCCTCGCGCTGCTGGGGGTCGTCCTGGTCGTCAACGGCCGGCACCTGCGGGCGCTGTTCGCCCGGAGCTGAGCAGGCGTGACCGGTAGCGTGCGGGAGGTGGACCAGAGCAGCGGGGTGGCCGGCCGGCCGGATCGGTGGCTGCTGGGCTGGCGGCGGTTCCTGCTGGACGCCGGGCTGCTCGTCTACCCCCTGGTGACGGCGGCCGCGATCGCGCAGGACTCCAGTGGCGCGGGCCTGGTCGCCGGCTGGGTGATCGTGGCGGCGTTCTGCGTCGGCTACGTGCTGGCCGCGTGGTCCGCGGCGCGGGGGCTGACGCGCCGGTTCTGGACGCTGATCGGGGTCCTCACCCTGCTGTTCCTGGCCGCGCTGCCGTTCACGCACGTGAACGCGTTCTTCCTGGCGACGGTGATCGTCTCGCTCGTCGCGCCGCGGCTGCCGCGTTACGCCGTCCCGCTCGTGGCCGGGTCCGCGCTCGCCGCGCTCGTGGTGCCGTGGGTGGTGCGGCCGTGGCAGAGCGGGCCGGGCTGGACGCAGGCCGTTGCGCTGGTGTTCACCGCGCTCATGGTCTACGCGTTCGCCGAGGCGATCCGCGCCAACCGCGCGCTGGTGGAGGCGCGCGCCGAGGTCGTCCGGCTCGCGTCGGAGGCCGAGCGGGCGCGGATCGCGCGGGACCTGCACGACCTGCTCGGCCATTCGCTCACCGCCATCACGGTCAAGAGCAACCTCGCGCGGCGGCTCGCCGTGAAGGGGGTCGAGCGGTCGGTGGACGAGATCACCGAGGTCGAAACGCTCTCCCGGCAGGCACTCGCCGACGTGCGCGCCGCCGTTTCGGGGTATCGCGACGTCACGCTCGCGGGCGAGCTGGCGCGGGGCCGGGAGCTGCTTCGCGCGTCGGGGGTCATCGCCGACCTGCCCACGGCCGCGGACGTCGTCGACGGCGCGCACCAGGAGCTGTTCGGCTGGGTCGTGCGCGAGGGGCTCACCAACGTCGCCCGCCACGCCCGCGCGACGCGCTGCACAGTCGTGTTTTCCGCGTCGGCGCTGGAAGTCCTCGACGACGGCGTGGGCGCGCGGGCGTCCGCGGGCAGCGGCCTGACCGGGCTGCGCGAGCGCGTCGCCGAGGCCGGCGGGCGAATGGAAGCCGGGCCGCTGGACCCGAAGGGCTGGCGGCTGGCCGTGGTGATGGGAGCGCCCGCATGACGATCCGACTGCTGCTCGCGGACGACCAGGAGCTGGTCCGCCAGGCCCTGTGCGCGCTGCTGGAGCTGGAGGACGACTTCGAGGTCGTCGGCTCCGTCGGCCGCGGCGACCTGGTGGCCGACGCCGCGCTCGCGGGACGGCCCGACGTCGCCCTGCTGGACATCGAGATGCCCGGCCTCGACGGGCTCGCGGCCGCCGCGGTGCTCGCCGCGCAGGTGCCGGACTGCCGCGTGGTCATGCTCACCACGTTCGGCCGCGCGGGTTACCTCCGCCGGGCGATGGACGCGGGCGCCGTGGGCTTCGTCGTGAAGGACGCGCCGGCCGAGGTGCTCGCCGACGCCATCCGCAGGGTGATGAAGGGCGAGCGCGTGGTCGATCCGGCGCTGGCCGTCGCCACCCTGGCCGCCGGGGAATCCCCGCTGACGGCCCGCGAACGCGACGTGCTCATCGCCGCCCGCTCCGGCGTCTCGGTCGCGGAGATCGCGGCGAACCTCTACCTGTCGGAGGGCACAGTCCGGAACTACCTGTCGGCGGCGATCTCGAAAACGGGCACCCGCAACCGGATGGAGGCCCTGCGGACGGCCGACGAGCGGGGCTGGCTGTAGCGGCTCGGGCCGCGCGCCGCAGGCCGCCGTGGTTGGGTGAGGCCCATGACGACCGAGCGATTCGAGGTCCGGCGCGAGGTGGCCGCGCCTCCGGCGACGGTGTTCGCCTTGCTCTGCGATCCACAGGGGCACGTGGCCATCGACAGCTCCGGCATGCTGCAGTCCGCGGACGGCGAGCCGGTCCGCGCGGTGGGTGACGAGTTCGTCGTCCACATGGACCGCGAGGCCCTCAACGACCTGCCGATGGGCAAGTACGACGTCACCGTGATCATCACCCGGTTCGAGCCGGACGCGCAGCTCGAGTGGACGATCTCCGGCACGATCCAGCCGCCGATCCGCCACCTCTACGGCTACCGCCTGGAACCTGCCGAGGCCGGCACCCTGGTCACCTCGTATTACGACTGGAGCCAGATCGAGGAGCGCTACCGCGACAAGGTCGCCTTCCCGGTCATCCCGGAAACCGCCCTGCGCGCGACGCTGGGCATCCTGGCCCGCACCGTGGAGAAACGCTGACCGTCCACTGAGGACTGACCGCGCCCGGCTATCGCGCGAGCAGTCCCGACTCGTAGGCGCTGATCACGAGCTGGGAACGGTCGCCGCGGATCCGCCGGGTCGCCTCGATCCCGTCCATCTCCGGCATCCGGACGTCCATCAGCACCACGTCCGGCTCCTGCGCGACGGTCCGGGGCCGAGCCGGCGAGCCGTCCTGCTCGTGGTTTACAGATATCTAGGACTTGTAAATCACCTTGTACATCGGTTACCGTTTTGTAAATCCAGCCCACGGAGGAGGGTCTGATGAGTGAAGTGATCGGGACCGTGCCCGCCGGCTCGACCGAGCAGTGGCGCGATCGCAAGCGGTACCTGTGGCTGATCGGGCTCGTGGTGCCCTCGCTGGCGTTCCTCGCGATCGGGCTGCACGCGGCGACCGGGTGGGGCGTGTGGTTCTGGATCGGGCCGATCGTGATCCTGGTGGTCGTGCCGCTGATCGACCTGCTCGCCGGGCTGGACCGCGGCAACCCGCCGGACGACGTGATCGAGCGGCTGGAGAACGACCGCTACTACCGGTGGATCACCTTCGTCTTCCTGCCCGTCCAGTACCTCGGCTTCGTCGTGGCGTTCTGGCTGATCGCCCGCGGGGACCTGTCCATTGTGGACAAGATCGGGCTGGCCGTCTCGATCGGCTGCATCGGCGGGATCGGCATCAACACCGCGCACGAGCTGGGGCACAAGAAGGAGAGCCACGAGCGCTGGCTGTCGAAGATCGCGCTGGCGCAGAGCTTCTACGGGCACTTCTACATCGAGCACAACCGCGGCCACCACGTGCGCGTGGCGACGCCGGAGGACCCGGCGAGCAGCCGCGTCGGCGAGAGCTTCTACCGGTTCTGGCCGCGTACGGTGTTCGGCTCGCTGAAGTCCGCGTGGCGGCTGGAGCGCAAGCGTTACGCCCGGCGCGACCGGCACCCGTACCGCATCGGCAACGACGTGCTGAACGCCTGGCTGATGTCGGCGGTGCTGTGGGCGGCGATGATCGTGTGGCTGGGCGTCGGTGTCCTGCCGTACCTGGTGATCCAGGCCGTGATCGGCTTCTCGCTGCTGGAAGTCGTCAACTACATGGAGCACTACGGGATGCGACGGCAGCGAGTGGGCGCGCCGGGGCGGCGCCGGTACGAGCGCGTGGATCCCAGCCACAGCTGGAACTCCAACAACATCGCCACCAACGTGCTGCTGTACCACCTGCAGCGGCACAGCGACCACCACGCCAACCCGACCCGCCGCTACCAGACGTTGCGTGATTTCGCCGAATCCCCGGTGCTGCCGACCGGGTACGCCGGGATGATCGTGCTCGCGCTGGTCCCGCCGCTGTGGCGCCGGGTGATGGACCCGCGGGTGCTCGCCCACTTCGGCGGTGATCTCAGCCGGGCCAACCTCCAGCCGCGTAAGCGGGCCAAGATCCTTGCGCGGTACGGAATTTCCGGTTCGACGGCCTCGACGGCAGTGGACACACACGGCGACGCGACCGAAGGCGGCATGTGCCCGGGCTGCGGCTACGTCTACGACGAGCAGCTCGGCGACCCGCGTGAGGGCTTCCCGGCGGGCACGCCGTGGTCGGCGATCCCGGACTCCTGGTGCTGCCCGGACTGCGGCGTGCGCGAGAAGGTCGACTTCGTCGCGCCGGGACGGGTGGGTGCGTGATGCGGATCGAAGCGGACCGTGGCAAGTGCGCCGGGCTGGGCATGTGCGAGGCGATGGAGCCCGATTTCTTCGAGGTCGGGGACGACGGCACCGTGCTGGTGCTCGACGAGCGGCCTGGTGAGGAGCACCGGCACGACCTTGTTGCCGCGGTCAACGCTTGCCCTGTGCTGGCCTTGAAACTGCGGGACTGACCGTGACTCTTGGGGTTGCCAGCGCGTCCGGTACGCCGTTGGCTCGGGGGCCTAGAATGACGATCATGAGCGGATCACCTCCGGCCGCCCCGACCGACGGCGGCCAGTACCGGCAGCCGATCGTCGCCGCGGCGATCGAGCTGACCGCGCGGTCCGGCTGGTCGGCGGTCACGATGGTCCGGCTGGCCGAGGTCGTGGGCGTCAGCCGTCAGACCGTCTACAACGAGGTCGGCTCCAAGGCGGCGCTGGCGGAGGCGATGGTCGCGCACGAGCTGGACCGGTTCCTGTCGGTCGTCCGCGCCGCCTTCGACCGCCGTCCGGACGACCTCGTCGAAGCGGTCTACGAAGCGGTCCGCGCGGTCCTCGAACTGGCCGACGACAACACCCTGCTCCGCGCGATCGCCTCAGCCACGCACGGCGCCGACACCGAGCTGCTGCCCCTGCTGACCACCCACGCGGACACCCTCCTCACCGAGGCGCGGACGACACTCATCCGGCGCGTGGAGTCCTACCGGCCGCCGTTGGACCCCGACCAGCTCGCCGCGGTGATCGACCTGATCGTCCGGACGGTCCTGAGCCACGTCATGCAGCCTTCCGACACGCCGGCGCGCACGGCGGACAGTTTGGCCTGGATCGTGGGGCGTGTGCTTGAGGTGCCGGCCGGGGTTTCGTTGCGGCATCGGGTTTGAGGGTGTTTGTGGTTAGTGGTGGCGGAGGTTGGTGAGGACGAACTCTGCGGTTTTGAGTACGCCGCCGCAGCGGTCTTTGTCCCAGTAGTGTGACGGTGAGGTCTCTCCTCGGTAGCTGAATTGCAGCATCTTTGCGTCGCTTATCCCGACTGCGACGTTGCAGTCATTGGGTCCGCTGAATTCGTGGTAAATGACAACCGGGTAGCCATCGAGGGAAACTTCGGACCAGGGCTCGAGGCCATGCTCCGCAGACGATCGAGACGCGGCGAGCTCGGTGAGATTCTGTGGTTTCACCAGCGGTTCCAAAATGGTGACGAGCGGTCCACGCGGCGAAGTCCAGTTGCAGCGGAACAACGTGGGGTCGTTGCTCACGAACGGCTGGACGTCGCTGGGTGGGTCAGCCACTACGGCGGCCACTTGTTCCTTGTCCAGGATTTGGCAGGGGGCCTTCTCGAACGGCGTGGGATCCAGCGGCTGCTTTACCGGAGTGAACGGTATAGCGGCACCCGGCCTTACTGGGGTGGGCGGCTGGTCCAGGATCGGAGTGGGCTGCTTCGGGCCGCAAGCGGTGAGCAATGCGGAACCCGCTGCCAGCGCGCACAAAATGGCCGCGGACTTCGTCGAGTTCATTAGACTCATTCCGGGAACGCTGTCGGGTTGACACGCCACTGCTTTTCGTTGTTCATGCCGGAGTTGCCCGGCATCTCCGGCAGCTCTGGGAAATTGGTGGCAGATTGCTGCAGGCTGATCGAGCCAGCCGCAAAATCGCCGAGTGTCGTGACTGATTTGGCGAACAGGGCGCCGATCTTATCCACCAGTGTACTGAAGGCGTCAATCACCGTGTCTATTACGTCTTTAGCTGTGAAGAAGTCTGCGATGGGGATTTCCACGGTGAGTGCCGCGAGTACTCCTTTGATGCCGATTTTGGCGAGCTCGGACGCGCAGGTGCCGACAAGTTCGAGAGCGCTTTCGTAGGTTGTAATCACACATTGGGCGATCTTGACAAGGTTCTCGGACATGCTCGCCACGGCATTCTGCTGGTGATCAAGGGTGCCGCTGACTCGATTAGCATAGGTCGTGAACTGGTCGGCTGCACGGCCCGACCAGGTTCCGCTCACTGCCTGGACTGCTGCGTTGACGCCTTTTTCTCTCGCGGTGTCGAGTGTGTTGTTCTGAGCGAAGGCAAATGCCATTTCCTGCACTACGACGGCATTGCCCAGCAACTTGTTCCGGATGGTGTCGAGCAAACGGATGATGTCGTCACGGCCGAAGATGTTCGCCACCTGGCGGATCTTCGCGTCGGATCCCTCGGGGTATGGTCCTGGTGGCGGTATCCGCTTCGGCGGGGTGACTGTTGTATCGTCCATGATCAGTTCAACCCCTCTTCCTTGTTTCGTAGGCGTCTGTAATCCTCTTCGTCTTGGGTTTCGTAGTAGTCTGCGGCCTTGTCCAGCGCTTCGGCGAGTTGCTCCAACTGTCCGGCACCGCGCACGCTTTTATCGCGTATGCTGGAGATCGCCGAGTTGAAGGCTTCGACGACTCTGGATTCGACGCCGAGCAACCCGACGTCTTCGTTGCGAAGGACCATCGACGACAGATCGTTGTTGGCGAACTTCAGCACCTTCTCGCGTGCGGCGAAGATGTCCTCCGTCGCTCCTCGCAGGGCTTGCGGGTAGACCTCGAAGCCGGAGCCGGACGAGTCGTTGGTCATCGGGTCGAGACCGCTCATCGGGTTCCCACCTCTCGGGCGGCTTCGTCGACCATGATCTTGCGACGGGTCGAAGCCGCGGATTCCGCGTTGTTCACCGCGCGCAGGACGTGGCCTGCCAGGCTGGCGCCGGTTTGGACGGCGACCGCGTCCTGGTCCAGCTCGACCGAGATCAGGGCGCCCGAACCGTCCACGATGACCTGGCCGAGGTCCGCGCCGATGTCCAGGACCAGCGGCAGGGCTTCCCCGTCGGCCGCGGCCTGCTCCACCGCGGCGACCCGGGCGTCGATCTCCTTGGCCAGGTTGTACAGCTCTTCCTCGGTGTTCACCAGTGCCCCCGTCCGGTCTCCGGCTCTTCGTCGGTCAGGAAGTCGATCTCCTCGAAGTTCTCCTCGTCGTCCGGCCGGCGCGGCGTCCTGGTGGACGTCGGCGGAGCCGGCTCGGGGCGGTCCTCCTCGGCATAGGGCGTCCACTCCGGCTGCGGCTCCGGCGGCGTCGGTGGCTCCTTGCCGAACAGCGCGTTCAACTCCGGCAGTGACGACGCCCGCGCGGTATCGCGCGCGTTCTTGATCGTCTGGACGATCACGAGCCCCAGCTTCTGCCCGGCTGAACCGTGCAGCGCACGGTCGTCGATCCGCAGGTCCACGAGCTTTCCCTGGCCGGTCACCACGGCGGTGACCAGGCCGTCGGCTGTGCGCGCGGCGTGCCGGGCAGCCGCGAGCCGGGCGTCCAGTTCGCCGGCTTGCTGCTGCAGCTGCCTGAGATCGCCGACCGGTTGGCGCGGTGCGGTCATGACCGCATCACGGCGTCCACCATCCTCATCCCCCTACTCCAAGTTCCGTCACCATCACGGAACGTGCCCGACTCGTACAATACTGCGGCTGATCCGTGGCGCAAAGACCGTCGGAAGATCGGGCGAAACCGTCGGCCGGATGCCGCCGGGGACCGGTCCCGACCGGCGGGGCTAGCTTGCCGATCATGAAACGGACCCAGCGGATCCTCCTCGCGGCGGCGGTGGCCGGCGCGTTCGTGCCAGGTTTTTCCACCGCGGCGGAAGCGGCGACACCAGCCTGCAGTCATCCGGCGGACGTGCTGGACCTGGCGAACTGGAAGGAAACCCTGCCCACCGGCTCGGAGGGCAAACCCACCGAGGTCAGCCAGCCCAAGCTGAAGACCTTCTCGGCCGACCCGTGGTTCACCACCGCCGCCGGCTGCACCGGAGTCCAGTTCCGGGCGGCGGTGAACGGGGTGACCACCAGCGGCAGCGGCTACCCGAGGTCGGAGCTGCGGGAGATGTCCGACGGCGACGGGGCGAGCTGGTCCACCACCAAGGGCACCAGCACGCTGACGGTCGACACCTCGGTCACCCACCTGCCCGCGGACAAGCCCGAGGTCGTCGTCGCCCAGATCCACGACAGCGAGGACGACGTGACCGTCTTCCGTCTCGAGGGCAGCAAGCTCTACGTCACCAAGGGCGACGAGACGCACTACAAACTCGCCGACGGCAACTACAAGCTCGGCACCCGGTTCACCGTCCGCTTCGTCGCCGCGGACGGCCGGATTTCGGCCTTCTACAACGGGACCAAGGTCGCGGACTTCGCGGAGAAGTCCTCGGGCGACTACTTCAAAGCGGGGGTCTACACCCAGGCCAACTGCGACAAATCTTCGCCGTGCAGCACGGAGAACTACGGCGAGACGGTGGTCTACGGGTTGACCGTCGCCCACCAGGACCAGTGACGAATACCGGAGGGTGAAAACGTTGTCCATCACCAGAATCGTTGTGAGCTGCGCCGCGCTGGCGCTGATGTTGCCGTTCGCGGGGACGGCCTCGGCCGCGCCCGTCGCGGCGGGGGCGCACGCCGGGAACGGGCCGGCCTGTACCCGGCACCTCGCCGGCACCGGGTCAGCCGACGCCGTGCGCCCCGGTGACGTCGTCTGCTTCGACACCGCGGCCAAGGCCAAGCGGCTGAAGATCACCAAGGGCGGCACGGCCCAGGCGCCCGTCACCTATTCCGGTGCCGGCCAGCAGGTGGGCGGGATCGACATCGACGCCGACTACGTGGTGGTCGACGGCTACACGATGAACGAGCCCTCGGCGCCCGGCATCGAGGTCCACGGAAACGGCGTGACCGTCCAGAACAACACCGTCACCGCGCCGAAGGGCGACGACGGGGACGGGCTGCGGTTCTTCGGGGACAACATCACCATCAAGCACAACACCATCAGCAAAACCGACAACAGCACCGGCGCCCACGCCGACTGCATGCAGACCTTCGCCACCGACGAGGACGACGTGGCCAGCAGCCACCTGGTCATCGACAGCAACCGGTGCGAGCAGGTCGACAACATGTGCCTGATGGCGGAGGGCCCGAACTCCGAGGCCGGCGACGGCAGCGGCGAGGGCGTTTCGGAAGACTGGACGTTCAGCAACAACTACTGCCAGACGCGCGAAGCCTCGCAGACGCTCATGGTCGACGACGTCCAGCACCTCACCGTCACCGGCAACACCTGGGCCGCCGGGCCGGACCACGCCATCGGCCTGCAGAACAAGTCGACCGACGCCCACGTCAAGGACAACAAGCTCGACCCGTCCATCAAGTGCGAGGTCGGCATCGACAAGTCCTCCAAGCCGGGTTACCAGGGCCCCACGCCCGGCTGCGACCCGTGATGAACGCTGGTCGCGGCCCGCGTGACGGGCCGCGGCCGGTGCCGTGGGGAAACGGTCACGGCAGTTCGTCGCCGGGCTCCACGTTGACAACGGCCTGGTAGACCATCGGGCGGGCCTTGGCGTCGAGCTCGGGGTCGTTGATCAGACGCTGGATCGAGGCCAGCCACTCGGGGTTGCGCCGGGCGTCGTCGAGGGCGGTGCCGGACTCCCATTCGGCGACGTTGACGAAGGTCAGCTCCGCCTGGTCGCTCATCGCGCGGAGCATGCGCGCGCGGACGAATCCGGGGGCGGACGCCATCAGGCGGGCGTTGTCCTTCCAGCGGCTCAAGAACCGGTCCTGCTGGGTCATCGGCACCGAGAAGGCGTTGATCAGCGTGACCGGCGTGCTCACGCCGGCGGTGGTGTGTCCGGGAGCGGTCATGCCCCCGACCATAAACGCCCTGGGATGGATTGTCACTAGTGATGACAATCCTTGGCTGTTGCTAAGCTGGCACTGTGCAGCTTGATGAACGCGGGGTGTTCCTGTTGTCCCAGATCGGCCACCACGTCGCGGAGCGGATGGCCGTGAGTCTCATGCCGCTGGGGCTCCAGCCGGCGCATTTCGGTGTCCTGTCCCATTTGCAGGCCGACGACGGGCTCACCCAGCAGCGCCTGGCGGACAAACTCGGCATCCACCGCAACTCGATGGTCGGACTGGTCGACGACCTCGAAGCGCACGAGCTGGTCCGCCGCACCCGTCACCCGGACGACCGCCGTGCCTACGCCGTCCGGCTGACCGACCGGGCCCGCACCGTGCTGCGCGAGGCCGAAGCCTCCGCGAACAGCATGGAGGCGGCCGTCCTCGCCCCCCTCAGCGAGCCGGAACGGCGGCGGCTCATCGCGATGCTGCACCGGGTCGCCGTACACGCCGAGCTGCTGCCGGGTGTCCATCCCGGACTGCAGCGGCGGGCGGCCCGCTGATCGACCTCGGCGCGCGCCGGGGCGAATCCTTCTACGCCCGTTTCGACACGACGTACTTCGGCAGGGCGTTCATCCGCTTGGTGAACGGGTCGGGGTCGGTGATCGCCGGCCGGTCGCGCGCACGCCGTGTACGTCCGCCGTCGTTGGTGTCCTCAGTGGACGATCCTGGGTGACGAACTGCGTGACGGCGATCTTCATCGCCCGGCCCCGGCCCCGTTCTCGGCCAGCCGGGCGAGTTGGGCGGTGGTGGTGCCCCAGCCGTCGGCGAAGCCCAGGTCGGCGTGGCGGGCGCGGGCGGCGGGGTCGCCGTGGCGGACGGTGACGCGGTAGTCGGTGCCGTCCGGGTGATCCCGCAGGACGATCTCGGCGGTCATCGGGACCGGGGCGGGGCTCGCGGGCCGCCATTGGCTGTTGATCGCGTTGGTGAAGACGATCCGCTCGTACTCCTCCACCACGAGGAAACAGGCGTCCAGGTGCGGGACGAACGTGTCGCCGTCGTCGCTCATCAGCGTGACGAACGCGCCGCCGGGCCGGGCTTCGAGGCGCTCGACGCGGCAGCGGGTCGGCGCGGGAATCCACCACTGTGCCAGGTTTGCGGGCTCGGTCCACGCGCTCCACACCTGCTTGCGGGGCGCGCGGATGATCCGGTCGAGGCCGAGATCGAGGTCGGGATTCACTGCTTCTCCTCAGGGGTGGTGACGAACCGCTCCAGGCGGTCGGTGCGATCGGTCCAGATGCTCCGCTGCTCCGCGAGCCAGTCTTCGACGAGCGCGAACCGTTCGCGGTTCAGTTCGCAGGTGCGCACCCGGCCGGACTTCGCCGTGCGGATCAGGCCGTTCGACTCGAGCACCCGGACGTGCTTCATGAACGACGGCAACGTCATGGGGGCTTCCCCGGCCAGGTCGCCGACGCTCGCCGGCCCGCGGCCGAGCCGCCGGAGGACCGCGCGCCTCGTCGGGTCGGCCAGCGCGACGAACACACCGTCGAGCACAGCTGAATACTGAGCCATGAGGCTAAGTATTAGCCCAGCGGAACACTTAGCGCAAGGGCTAAGTGTTGACGCTTCGTTGACCTGTCGTCACCAGGAACGTAAATTTCTTTCATATGTTGCGCCGGACGCTCATCCTCGCCCTCACCGCCGCGCTCGTGCTGATCACCCCGCTGCCCGCGAACGCCAACGCCTACGCCGCCGGCAGCTGGTCGCGCCCGTTCTACTGGGGTGTGGCCACCGCCGGGTTCCAGTCGGAGGGCAGCGCGCCCGACAGCAACTGGTCGCGTTACGTCGCGGCCTCCGGCAGCGTTGACCCGTACGGCAACGCCGACGACTTCCGCCATCGTTACCCCGAAGACATCCAGCTCGCCGCCGGCCTCGGGGTGAACACGTTCCGGTTCAGCGTCGAGTGGGCGCGCGTCGAGCCTCAGCCGGGGGTGTGGGACGAGCAGGAACTGGCCTATTACGACGACGTCGTCCGGCTCGTCCGGGCCGCGGGGATGACGCCGATGATCACGCTCAGCCATTGGGCCTACCCGGGCTGGGTCGCCGACCGCGGCGGGTTCGCCGATCCCCGCGTGATCGGCGACTTCACCGGTTTCGTGGGCAAGATCGTGCCGCGGTACCGCGACCTCGGCGTGCTGTGGGTGACCTTCAACGAGCCGGTCACCTTCCTCAGCCAGGAAATCAAGATCGGCGCGCTCAACCCGCTGCTCGCGCCCGTCTGGATCGCCGACGTCGTCCAAGCGCACCGTCGCGCGTACGACCTCATCCACCAGCTCGACCCGACCGCGAAGGTCACCAGCAACCAGGCGTTCTACGCCGGGTTCAACGGGCTGACCGACCTCGTCGTGATGGACCAGATCCGGGACAAGGTCGACTTCATCGGTTTCGACTACTACTACGGCGTCAGCCTCGACAACCTCACTGCGATCAACGCCGCCTCCGGGGACTTCTGGAAGGTCAAGATGCAGCCCGAGGGTATCTACGACGCGCTGCGCTACTACGCCGGCCGGTACCCGAACCTCCCGCTGTACATCGTGGAAAACGGGATGCCCACCGATGACGGCAAACCCCGCGCGGACGGTTACACCCGCGAAGCCGCGCTGCGGGACTCGGTCTTCTGGGTCCAGCGCGCCAAGGCCGACGGGATGAACGTGATCGGCTACAACTACTGGAGCATCACCGACAACTACGAGTGGGGCAGCTACCGCCCACGCTTCGGTCTGTACACAGTGGACGTCCGGACCGATCCTTCCCTCACCCGCAAGCCGACCGCCGCCGTCCCGGTGTACCGGCAGACCATCGCGGACGGCGGGGTGCCCGCCGGCTATCGGCTCGTGCAGGGGCCGGGCTTCTGCTCCCTCGTCGACGCGTTGACCAGCTGCCTCGCCCCCGCGAACCCGGACGGGCCGCTCGCTCGCTTGGGCTGAACCCCCTACTCTTCGGCTGATGGTGGAGACGCTATGAGTGAGCAACCGTCGTGGGTCCCGTCCGCCGCCGAGGTGGAGCAGGCTCGGATCACCGATTTCGCGCGGTACGCGTCGGCCCGGACCGGCCACGACGTGACGGGCGGGTACCGAGAGCTGTGGGACTGGTCGGTGCGGGACATCGACGGCTTCTGGTCGGCGGTGTGGGACTACTTCGGGCTGCCGTCCCGCCCGGAGGGACAGCCCGCGCTGGCGAGCGAGGCGATGCCGGGCAGCGTGTGGTTTCCGGGCAGCACCCTGAACTACACGGCCGAAGTGTTCCGCGGCCGCGAAGACGGTGAAATCGCGGCGGTCGGGGTGACCGAAACCGGCGCTCCCGTCGACGTGAGCTGGGGCGAGCTGCGTCGCCAGGTCGCTTCGGTCGCGTCAGCACTGAGCGGGCTGGGTGTGCGGCCGGGCGACCGAGTCGTGGGGTACCTGCCGAACTCGGTGGAGGCGATGGTGGCGTTCCTGGCCACCGTGAGCCTCGGGGCGATCTGGGCCGTCTGCGGCCTGGACTACGTCGGCTCGGCCGCGGAGGCGCGGTTCGCGCAGCTTGAGCCGACCGTGCTGGTCACCGCTACCCGGTCCCGGCACGGTGGCCGGCTCGTCGACCGCGGCGACGATGTGGCGGGTTTGCGCGCCGCGCTGCCGACCTTGACCGCCACCGTGGTTATCGACAACGCGGATTCGTTGCCCGGCACGATTTCCTGGTCCTCGATCACCAGCGGCGACGCCGAACTGGCGCCCGTGCCGGTCCCGTTCGACCACCCGCTGTGGGTCCTGTTCTCGTCCGGGACCACGGGGCGTCCTAAAGGGATGGTGCACGGCCACGGCGGCGTTGTCCTCGAACAGCTGAAGCAGCTCGCGTTCCACCACAACCTGGGTAAGGGCGACCGCATCCTCTGGTACACCACGCCGAGCTGGATGCTGTGGAACTCCCTCGTCGGCGCGCTCCTGGTCGGGGCGACTGTGGTGTGTTACGACGGCAGCCCCGCGTTCGGCCGCCCGGACGCGTTGTGGGAGCTGGCCGCGCGCTTGCGCGTCACCGTGCTGGGCACCAGCCCCGGTTACCTGGCCTCCTGCCGCAAAGCCGGCGTCCGGCTTCAGGACCACGACCTGGAAACGCTGGTGCGGCTCGGGGTCACCGGGTCGCCGCTCCCGGCCGACCTGCACCGCTGGGCCGCCGGCGAACTCGGGCCCCGGGTGCAGGTGGCTTCCAGCAGCGGCGGGACCGACGTGGTGACGGCCTTCGTCAGCGCGTCGCCCACCACCCCCGTGTGGGCAGGCGAGCTGTCGGCCGCGTGCCTCGGGGTGGCCCTCGAATCGTGGGGGCCCGACGGGGAGCCCGTGCGGAACACCGTCGGCGAGCTGGTCGTGCGACGGCCGATGCCGTCCATGCCGGTGCGGTTCTGGAACGACCCAGACGGCACCCGTTACCGCGACGCGTACTTCGGCACCTTCCCGGGGGTGTGGCGCCACGGGGACTGGACCACCATCACCGACCGCGGTTCGGTGATCATCCACGGCCGCTCGGACGCGACCCTGAACCGCCACGGCGTGCGCATGGGCAGCAGCGACATCTACGGCCCGGTCGAGGAACTCGCCGAGGTCAAGGAGGCGCTGGTCATCGGCGTCGAAGGGGGCGACGGCGAGTACTGGATGCCGTTGTTCGTGACCACGGCCGACGGGGTCGTCCTCGATGAACCGCTACGAGAGCGGATCCGTGAGGCGATCCGTCACGGCGCTTCGCCGCGGCACGTGCCCGACGAGATCGTCGCGGCCCCCGGCATCCCGCACACCCGGACCGGGAAGAAGCTGGAAGTCCCGGTCAAGCGCCTGCTCCGCGGTGAAGACCCGGACACGGTGGCCGATCCTGGCAGCATCGACCAGCCGAGCCTCATGAGCTGGTACCACGAATTCGGCCGGACGCACCGGGCCGAGCCGGTCTAGCTGTGCAGCCGGCGGGAGAGGAAGTCGTGCCAGGTGCGCTCGAACGACAACGTGAGGCGCGACTCCGGGGCGAAGAGATCCCACGCGTGGAAGGTGTGCGCGTAAACGTGTAGTTCGACCGGAACCCCGGCGGCCAGGAGACGGCTGGCGAAGCTGATGTTCTCGTCGCGGAACACGTCGAACTGGCCGACCGCGACGAACGTCTCCGGCATCGCGTGCAGGTCGGTGGCGCGCCCGGGCGCGGAGTACGGGTCGACGTCCGGCCGGCCGACGCGGTCGCCGAGCACCGCCGCCCAGGCCAGGAGGTTTTCGCGGCGGTCCCAGATGCCGAGGTCCGTCACCTCGAAGCTCGACGGTGTTTCGTTGCGGTCGTCGAGCATGGCGTAGTTCAGGGACAGCAGGCACGGGGGTGTCGCCCCGCGGTCCCGGATCATGAGCGCGGTCGCCGTCGCGGGCGCACCGCCTCCGCTCGCGCCCGCGAGCCCGATCCGGTTGGGGATGATCCCGTGTTCCGCGGCGTGCGCGACGAGGTGGGTGTAGGCGAGGTAACCGTCCTCGGCCGCGCCCGGCGCGGGCGTCTCCGGCGCCAACCGGTAGTCGACGACGGCGATGATGCTGTTGAGCGACAAGGCAAGAGCGCTGGGGTACGTGGTGTCGTCGTGTGCGCTGCCGAGAACCTGGCCGCCGGCGTGGAAGTAGGCCAAAGCCGGGAGCGGGCGGTCGGCGTCGGCCGGGGTGAACAGCACGACGTCCATTGTGGACTCATCGGGCCGCGGCACGCGGAGGGTCTTGATGGTGACTCGCGGGTCCGGCTCTGGGCGCTGCTCGCCGGCCGCGCTCAGTTGTGCCCGCAGTGCCGGGATGTCCGTGAGATCCATGAGACTTCCGTTGGCGCCCTTCGGCATGGCCGCCAGCGCGGCAGCGAGCTCGGGGTCGAGGGAAGCGTGGTTTACCGCCATGGGTGTTCCTTGAGGTCGAGGGATCCGGAGGGGGTGCGGGAGGGTGCGTGCCGGGTCAGAACAAGTCCGGCTGTCCGCTGCCTGCGGTGATTCCGCCGTCGACGGGAAGCACCGTTCCGGTGATGAAGCGCGCGTCGTCGGAGGCGAGGAAGGTGACTGCGCCGGCGATGTCCGCGGGCGTGGCGTAGCCGCTCATGGCCCTGCGCTCGTTGAAGCGTTCGATCAGCCTGCCGTACTCGGGGATGGCGGCCTGTTCGTCGTTCACGGTGAGGGAGGGGGCGACGGTGTTCACCCGGATGCCGAACTGGCCGAGGTCGAAGGCGAGCCCTCGGGTGAAGTTCACGACGGCGCCCTTCGCGGCGTTGTAGGCGCTGAGCTTTCGATCGCCGCCGAGGCCGGACGCGGACGCGATGGCGATGATGGTGCCCTGGCTCAGTTTCAGGTGTGGCAGCGCCGCTTGGGCGCCGAAGAAGCAGCTGTCGACGTCGGTGCTCATGATGAGCCGCCAGTCGGCGAGCGTGGTTTCCTCGAATTCCTTTCCCAGCCCGACACCGGCGTTCGACACGAGTACGTCGATGCCGCCGAACCGGTCGACGGTGGCCTGGATGGCCGCCTCGACCTCTTCCGGCTGGGTGACGTCAGTGGCCACGGCGAGCGTGCGTTGCGCGCCGAGTTCGGCCGCGAGGGCGTCGAGCCGGTCCTTCCGGCGGGCCGCGAGGACGACGTTCGCTCCCTCCGCGGCGAAGCGCCGGGCGATGCCCTCGCCGATGCCGGAGCTGGCTCCGGTGACCACGATCGTCTTGCCGTGGAAACGTTCCACAGTGGGTCTCTCTTCGTTCCTGGGCGGCTTCGAGAGGCGAGCCGCCGTCAGTGACTGTCACATATTAGTGACAGTCACTGACGATACATCGTGTCAGTAGCTGACGCAACCCGGGCGCTACTGGGCCGTTTCCGTCCAGGTGATCGGCAGCTCGTGGACCCCGTAGATGTTCATGTCGGTCTTGAGCCGCACCTCGCCGGCGGGAATGGCGAGCTTGAGGGTCGGGAAGCGGCGCAGCAGTCCCTCGAAGCCGGCGCGCATCTCGGTGCGGGCCAGCTGCTGGCCGAGGCATTGGTGGACGCCGTGGCCGAACGCCAGCTGACCGCGGGCCTTGCGGTGGATGTCCAGGGTGTCGGGGTTGTCGAAGCGCTGGGGGTCGTGGTCGGCGGCCAGCATCGAGACGACGACGGTGGAGCCCTTCGGGATGATTTCGCCGCCGAGTTCGAGGTCTTCGGTGGCGTAGCGGTAGTTGATGTCGACGACGGACAGGTAGCGCATGAGCTCCTCGACGGCGTCGGGGAGCAGGTCCCGGTCGGCCCGCAGCTCGGCCAGCTGCTCGGGGTGCTCCAGGAGCGCGAAGGTGCCCAGCGCCAACATGTTGGCGGTGGTCTCGTGGCCCGCGAGCAGCAGCAGGAACGCGATGCCGGTCAGCTCCTCGACGGTGAGGTCGTCCTGGCGGGCCAGATCGGACAGGATGTCCTCGCCGGGCTCGGCGCGCTTGCGCGTGACCAGCTCGGCCAGGTATCCCGTCATCGCGCCGTACGCGGCCATCTTGTCCTCGAGGTTCACGTCCTTCTCCAGGAACTTGGTGGAGTTGGCCTGGAAGTTCCCGCGGTCCTCGTAGGGGACGCCGAGCAGCGCGCAGATCACCAGCGAGGGCACCGGCAGCGCGAACTCCTTGACCAGGTCCACCGGCGGGGTCAGGTGGGTCATCTCCTCCAGCTGCCGCTCGACGATGTCGATGATCTGCTCTTCGAGCATCTTCATCCGCCGGACGGTGAAGGCGCCGGTGAGCTTGCGCCGCAGCCGGGTGTGGTCCGGCGGGTCCATGCTGATGAACAGGCCCGGCGTCTGCGGGGACGGCTCGGTCGGGACGGGCATGCCGGGGGTCTCGTAGGGCACGTGGACCACGCCGAGGTCCTGGCGCGAGCTGAACCGGGTGTCCGCCAGAAGCTGGCGGACCGCGTCGTAACCGGTGACGAGCCAGCCTTCGTGGCCGTCGGGGAAGACCATGGGGCAGACCGGGCGGGCGGCGCGCAGCCCGGTGATCTCGCGCGGCGGGTCGAACGGGCTCGCGTCGCGCTCCACCGGGAGGCTCTTCGGGATGCTGACCGGCTGACTCATCTTCGGTTCCTCTCGTGGTGGCTTGGTAGGGACCACCATCACCGAGAGGCCTGATACGGGGCTGATACGGGGCTGATGCCGGTACTGGCACCGCGGCAGTCTCGTGGCTCTGGCCCTCAGTCGGGCTTGGGGTGGGGGTGCCGCGAGACGAGGTGTGGGGCGTTGGCGGGACTGGATCTGCGAGGACCGGATCCTCAGCTTGAGAGGCCCTCCACGAGTCATCACAGCCCTCGCTGATCAGGCTCCGGTGGCAACTGCTTTTTTCCCTGCTGCAGAAGAATGTTGGGGCTTTGTGGGATGCACCTGAGCCAACGCAAGCGGTTGCTCACTCTGTGCCGGGTCAGGCGGCTGCCTTATGCCCGGCCTCGCCTGTGGTGTCTTTGACTCGGCTTTCGTGCAGTGGTGGTGGTGTTGTCGGGTAGACCCGTCCTGTTGGTGTGGTGATGGTGCCTTGACCGCCGGGCTCTGTGGTGTAGGTCCAGCCTGGTTCGTCTTTGAGGCGGTGGTGTCGTCGGCAGTGTGGGGCGAGGTTGTCTTCGGCGGTGTGGCCGCCTTTCGCGTAGTCCTGGGTGTGGTCGATGTCGCTGTACTGCGAGGGACGGCGGCATCCAGGGTGACGGCACTCGCGGTCCCGGGCTTGGACGAGGTCGGCGAGGGCGGTGGGTGGCCGGTAGCGGGTGCGGCCGACGCTGAGGACTTGCCCGGTGTCGGGTTCGGTGATGATCCGGCGCCACACTGAGTTCGGGTCTGTGGCGAGTGTCCGCGCCAGCCAAGCGGGGATCGTGCCGGAGCCGGATAGTTCGGCGGGGTCCTCGTTCAGTCCAGCCAGCGTGAACCAGGGGGCGTGTCATGACAACCGTGTAAGTCAGAGGTGTACCAAGATCGACTCGCTGGTTTGGCGGTCGGAAAGGACACCGAGTGACTCAGGACACATCGTCTCGTGAGGGTGACGAGACGGCGGCGCGGCGGCTCGCGGACGCGTTCTCGCCGTCCACGATTGACGCGTTGCTGAAGGACGCGAAATCGGCCGGCACGCCGATCGACGGCGTGGACGGCCTGCTGAATCAGATGACCAAAGCGGTGCTGGAACGCGCTTTGCAGGCCGAGTTGACCGACCATTTGGGCTACGATGCCGGTGACCCGGCAGGTCATGGGTCCGGAAATTCTCGTAACGGAAAGTCCCGGAAAACTGTGTCGACCACGAATGGCCCGGTCGATATTGAGGTACCTCGTGACCGGAATGGCTCGTTCGAACCGGCTATCGTGCCGAAACGAGCACGGCGTATCGGCAACATTGATGACATGATCCTGTCGCTCTATTCGCGCGGTATGACGACACGTGATATCGAGGCGCATTTACGTGAAGTGTATGGCGTGAACGCGTCTCGGGAATTGATCTCGAATATCACCGACGTGGTGGTCGACGAGATCAAAGCATGGCAATCGCGCCCGCTGGACGAGGTTTATCCGATCCTGTATGTCGACGGAATCCGGATCCGGGTCAAGGACAACGGGGTCGTCACCACCAAGGTCGCTTACCTGGCCATCGGGGTCGACGTGGACGGCCGCAAGCACGCCCTGGGATGCTGGATCCAGGACACCGAGGGAGCGAAGTTCTGGCAGAAGGTCTTGTCCGACCTGCGTAACCGAGGTGTCAAGGACATCCTCATCGCCTGCTGCGACGGACTGACTGGCCTGCCCGACGCGATTCACGCGATCTTCCCGGACACTGTCGTGCAGACTTGTGTTGTGCACGTCATCCGCAACGCGATGCGATTCGTGTCCTACGGCGACCGCAAGAAGATCGTCAAAGCGATGAAAGAAATCTATACCGCGCCCACTCTCGAAGCAGCCGAGCTCGGCCTGGCCGAATTCGACAAACAATTCGGTACCCAATACCCGGGCGCTGTCGACGTGTGGCGCAACGCATGGGACGAGTTCATCCCATTCCTCGACTACCCACCCGAACTCCGCAAAATCGTCTACACCACCAACACCATCGAGTCTATCAACTTCCAACTCCGCAAAATCACCAAGAATCGCGGCCACTTCCCCGACAAAGACGCCGCAATGAAACTTCTCTACCTCGGACTCCGCAACATATCCAGTCAACGCGGTGGTGAATCAGGAACCGGAACACGCGGCTGGAAGGTGGCACTCAACACACTGATCGACATCTTCCCCGGACGCATACTCTTCTGATAACCTACAAATGTAAGCAATCACCTCTAGCTTACACAAAAAACGTGACAGGCTCCCACATACAGGTAGACTACGGGCTTCACACCGCTGTCGCCCGGCGCTCGGTTCAGCAGCCGGTCGACCAGGACATCCGCACGCAACTGATCCAACGTCCTGGCCTCGCCTCCGCGACGGAGTCTTCGTGCTTGGTGGTCGAGGGAGGTGTAGATCGCTGATGCTTGTTCCACCGGCAGGTCACACAGCAAGGTGGACATCGTTTCGTCCTGATGGATCAGGCATACGTTACGGTCGCGCCGTCGCGCCCGGGATCTTCGCTCATATCCCTCAGCATCCACCTTCTGCACTACCCGATTCACCGCGGCCCGCAATGACGACGGGTTCTTCCCCGCCAGCCGGGTCGCGACAATCGCGTCGACCTGGCTGGCCATCTCATCGGACAGCGCGATGGTTGGTTCGAATACCATTCGCGCCTTGAACCCATCGATTTCTCCACGCTGGAACGCCGCGAACGTCGCCGGTAGCCGGGTTGTCAGCGCCTGCGCCAACGCGACATCGGCCCCCGCGCGGCGTTCTGTCACCGACAGCTCCAACGCCAGCTCGGCCGCGACCGACCGGGCAGAGCCGCCTGTCGCCGCGAACAATGCGACATCAGCAGCCTGCTCGGCCTCCAACTGTGCCATTCGAACGGCCCGTTCGTGAATCCGAGACAAAACATCGACGGCGTCATGTAAAGAAGAATTCCCATAACAGCTCACCCTTTAATTTTACCGGCGCCACCTATTAAAAACGTCACCGAATCGAGTGAACAAAACAGCTCCAACTATCAGGTCCACTCAGAATTCGGTCGACAACTGAGAAAACCTCAGTGGGGCGCTTCGGAGCAAGTCGCGGAGCAGCCGCCGTCAGGCCGGGCGGCGGAGACCGTCGAGCATGGTCTGGAAGAGCGGCTCGAGGTAGTCCGGGCCGCCGTGGATCTTGGCGATGGCGACGATGATGTCGAAGACCTGCTCGAGGGTCAGGTCGTCGCGGATTTCGCGGGCGGCCTGCGCCGCGGTCAGCAACGGCCGGCCGGCGGCCAGCGCGCGGGCGCGGTTGCCGTGGATGACCGGGCTGCCGGGGTCGGTGTGCTCCAGCAGTTCCGAGACGATCAGGCGCTTGCCGGGGACGAACGCGAAGAGCCGGCGTAACCAGTTGATGAGCGCCGCGCTCGGGGACGGCGCGTCCTCGCCGGCCGCTTCGCAGAGGGCGTCGACCTCCTCGGCGTACAGGGCTTCGAGCAGTTCCTGACGCCCGGGGAAGTTGCGGTAGAGGGTGGCCATGCCGACGTCGGCGCGCCGCGCGATCTCGGCCATCGAGATCTCCGCGCCGGGGTCGGCGAAGGCGTCCCGGGCGGCGTCGAGGATCTTGTCGCGGTTGCGCGCGGCCGCCGCCCGCCGGGTGGGGAAGGACGTGCTGCCCGACGCCATCGTGGTACTCCGATCCGGCGTGACTCCGTGCCTCACCTGCGGTAACCGACCCTAGTGGATCCCGTCCGCTGCCTTCAAGGGAGTTGGTGGACAGGCTATCCGGAATCGGCTATGTTGTTGACGGATAGCCTGTCCGACAACTTGCAGGGGAGCTTCACGTGCCGCTCGAACACCAGCTTTCACGAGGGGCCGTCCGGGACCACGAGCCGCAGGAGGTCGCCAAGGCGGGCGTGGGCGTGGCGGTGGTCGCCGTGATCGCCTGCCTGGCGCAGTTCATGGTGGTGCTCGATTCGAGCATCGTGAACGTCGCGCTTCCCGCGATGAAGGAAGGGCTCGGCCTGTCGGCGAACGCGCAGCAGTGGGTCGTCAACGGCTACCTGATCACCTTCGGCGGGCTGCTGCTGGCCGCCTCGCGTGCCGGTGACCTGTTCGGCCGCCGCCGGGTCTTCCAGCTCGGGCTGGCCGTGTTCACCGCCGCCAGCCTGTTCGGCGGTCTCGCCCAGGACGGCTGGATGCTGCTGCTGGCGCGTTTCCTCCAGGGGGCCGGCGCCGCCGCGCTCGCGCCTTCGAGCCTCAGCTTGATCACCGCCAGCCACGCCGATCCACGTCAGCGCACTCGCGCGATGACGTGGTGGGGGGTCGCGGCCTCCAGCGCCGGAGCGGCCGGTGTTGTGCTCGGCGGCCTGCTCACCGCGTCACTGAGCTGGCGCTGGGTGATGCTGGTCAACGTCCCGATCGGCGTCGGGCTGTTCGTCGCCGCTTTCCTTTGCCTCAGGCCTTCTCCGGCTTCCCGGGACCGTATCCGGATCGACATCCCCGGTGCCGTCACGGTCACCCTCGCCGCCGCCGCGATCGTCTACGGCGTCTCGGCCGCCCCGGACCACGGCTGGGCTTCAGGCCCGGTGCTCACCGCGCTCGTCGCCGGAATCGCTTTGCTCGCAGCGTTTGTCGTGATCGAGCGCCGCGCCGCGGAGCCGCTGCTGCCGCTGGAAGTGTTCGCAGTGCACAACATCCGGGTGAGCAACGTGCTGACCTTGTTGATGGGCATCGTGATCACCACACCGTTGTTCTTCCTTTCGCTCTACCTCCAGCAGGTGCTGGGTGAGAGCGCGCTGCGCGCCGGGCTTTCCCTGCTGCCCATGGTTTCCGTGATCAGCGCCGGAGTCCTCGCCTCGCAGAAGCTGATCCCGAAGGTCGGCCCACGGCGGCTCGTGCTGGTGGGCTGCCTGGTCACCGCCGCCGGGCTGGGATGGCTCGCCCGGCTGCCGGTGCGGCCGGACTACGTCGCCCACGTGCTTCTCCCGACCCTGGTCGTCGGGGCGGGGATGAGCGTGACGATGATGCCGGCGATCGTCGCGGCCACCACCGGCGTCGCGCCGCGCAACGCCGGAGTCGCCTCCGGGCTGATCAACATGTGCCGTCAGCTCGGCGCCGCGCTCGGACTCGCCGCACTGGTCACCGTCGCCTCCACCGTCACCCGCCACAGCGGCGTCACCGGCCCCGCGTCAGTCGTCGACGGCTACCGCGTCGCCCTGCTTGTCGTCGCCGCGGTCAGCGTCGCCACCGGCCTTCTCTCGCTCTTTCTGAAGGGGCCCAACACTCGGCAAGGACGCTCCGGGGGGAACGCCGTAGGCTCAGCTGAATGAGCACGGCATCCACCTCGGAGCATCCGATGGTCGAAACCCGGCACCAGACCCAGCTGCTCACCCTGCTGCGCGACGAGGGGCCGATGTCCCGCGTCGAGCTGGGGGAGCGGCTGGAGCTGCCGCGGGCCCGGGTGGGAGCCGAGGTCGCACGGCTGGGTGAGGTCGGGCTCGTCGAGACAGCCGGGCCGTCGGCGAGCCGGGGCGGACGGCGGTCGACGCTGGTGCGGCTCGCCGGGGACCTGCGGGTGCTCGCGGTGGACGTCGGCGCCACGTCGATCGGGGTCGCGCTGACCGACGCGTCGTGCGAAGTGCTGGTGCACACCGTCGAGGACGGTGATGTCCGGCAAGGGCCGCACGTCGTGCTCAAGCGCGTGGGCGAGCTGGCGGCGAAGATCCGCGAAGAGGTGCCGGGCAAGCTGATCGCCGCGGGGATCGGGCTGCCGGGGCCGGTGAGCTTCGCCGAGGGCATGCCCGTCGCCCCGCCGATAATGCCGGGCTGGGACCGGTTTTCCGTGCGTGATCACCTCGGCGGCCTGCTGGGCTGCCCGGTCGCGGTCGACAACGACGTCAACTCGATGGCGCTCGGGGAGCGGCACGCCGGGGTCGCGCGGTCGATCGACGATCTGGTGTTCGTCAAGATCGGCACCGGGATCGGCTGCGGGATCGTGCTCGACGGCAAGGTGTACCGCGGGGTCGCAGGCACCGCGGGCGACATCGGGCACATCCGGCTCGACGACTACGGGCCGACCTGCGCGTGCGGCGAAGTCGGCTGTCTCGAGGCGTTTTTCGGCGGGGCCGCGCTGGCCCGCGACGGGCTGACGCTCGCGCGCAGCGGCCGGTCGGCCTACCTCGCCGACGTGGTCGCGGACCGCGGGGTGATCACCGCGCGGGACGTCGGCCGCGCGGCCGCGGCGGGGGACTTCGGCGCGGTCAACCTGATCCGTGACGGCGGACGGCGGCTCGGCCAGGTGGTCGCGTCACTGGTGAGCTTCGTGAACCCGGGCATGGTCGTGATCGGCGGCGGCGTGGCGCAGCTCGGGCACCAGCTGCTGGCCGAGATCCGCAGCTCGGTCTACCGGCGTTCGCTGCCGCTGGCGACCGGCAACCTCCCGATCGTGCTGTCCGAACTCGGCGACACCGCCGGCGTCATCGGCGCGGCCTGGTCCGCCACCGATCAGGCCTTCACCCTCAGCAGCTGAGGCCCCCCGACACCTCCCCGGCAAGCGCCGGACGGCACGGTGCGCAGCCGTCCGAACCCCGTAAGTAACGTCGAATCGGTACACGCTTTTGCACTCAAGATGCGAAAGTTCGCCATAAATCGGACGGCTATTCGGGTGAATGGGGTGGTTTCTGTCCTGTTGTCACCTTGACGGGTGACAGCAGTCACCCTACTTTCGCTCCCTAAGTAACAAAGTTTGTTACGGCTGAGTCGTAAGTGAGGGCAGTGTGGCCGCGACTGATCCCGGGCAGCAGCACGCACCGGTCAGCCCACGCACGGCGAACCTCGCGGCGCTCCTGCGGGCGCTCCGTGCGGGCCCGCTGTCGCGGACCCAGCTGGCCACCCGGTGCGGGATCACCAAGGCCGCGGTCTCCGGGCTGGTCACGGAGCTGTCCGGCCGCGGGCTGGTCCGCGCGGCGGGGATGCTCGCCGGGGGCAACGGCAGGCCCAGCCAGCTGGTCGAGCTGAACGCCGAAAGCGCGTACGGGCTCGCGCTGAGTGTCGAGGCCGACCGGTTCTCCGCGGTCGTCACGAACCTCGAAGGCCGCGTCATCGCGGAGCGCACCGAGACCGCCGACGTCGCGGCACTCGGCCTCCACCGGAGCATGGACGAACTCGCGTTCCTCGCCGGGCAGGTGCTGGCCGGCGAGCAGCCGGTCGGGGTCACCGTGTCCGTGCCGGGACTGGTCGATTCAGCCGCGGCCGTGCTGCGGTTCGCGCCCACTTTGCGTTGGCGCGACGCGGAAATCGCCGACCTCATGGCCGCCCGGCTCGGCCTGACCGCCGACGCCATCGTGGTGGACAACGAAGCGAACCTCGGCGCGGTCGGCGAATCGGTCGCGGGCATCGGCGCGGGTGTCCGCGAACTCTTCTACCTCAGCGGCGGCATGGGCGTCGGCGGCGGGCTGGTCTCCGGCGGCTCGATTCTGCGTGGTGCCAGGGGTTTCGCCGGCGAGGTCGGGCACATCACCGTCGACCCGTCCGGCGAGCAGTGCCCGTGCGGGCGAGCCGGCTGCCTCGAAACCAAGGCCGGGCTGAACGCCGTGCTGCGCGCCGCGGCTTCACCGGGCGATCCGCTGCACGATCCCGCGCTGGGCGTCGACGGCCGCGTCGCGCTGCTCAAGCACCGCGTGTTGCACGGGGACCAGCGCGCGGTCGCCGCGGTGTCGGAACTCGGTGTCGCGCTCGGGGTCGCCGTGGTCACCGTGGTCGACGTGCTCGACCCCGACGTCGTGGTGCTCGGCGGGTATTTCGCCGCGCTGGGCCGGTGGCTGGTCGAGCCGGTGCGCCGGGAACTGTCCGCGCGCCCGCTCGGCCACGAGCCGTCCTGCCGGGTCGAGCCGTCCCCGCTCGGCACCACCGCCGCGCTGCGGGGTGCCGCGCACCTGGCCACCGAACGGCTTTTCGCCGACCCGACGCTGGTCCCGTTCGCCACGAGTTCTTCCACAAGTACCGAGGAGGCGCCGGCATGACTTTGCTTTCCGTTCGCGGGATCGTGAAGACCTTCCCGGGGGTACGCGCGCTCGACGGAGTCGACTTCGACGTCGAGCCCGGCGAGGTGCACTGCCTGCTGGGCCAGAACGGCGCGGGCAAGTCGACGCTGATCAAGGTGCTGGCCGGGGCGCACCGCCCCGACGAAGGCGAGATCACCTGGCGCGGCGAGCCCGTCACGCTGCCCTCGCCGGTCGCCGCGCTGAAGATCGGCATCGCCACGATGTACCAGGAACTCGACCTGGTGCCGGGGCTTTCCGTCGCCGACAACATCTTCCTCGGCCGCGAGCGCGCGAGCTTCGGCTTCACGAAGATCGGCGAATCCCGTGGCCTGGCCGCGAAACTGCTCGCCCGGCTCGGGCACCCCGAGATCACCCCGTCGACCGAGGTCGGCACACTGTCCGCCGCCGGCCAGCAGCTGGTCTCGATGGCCAGGGCGCTCGCGCACGACGCCAAGCTGCTCGTGATGGACGAGCCCACCGCGGCGCTGGCGGGTGAAGAGGTCGACAACCTGTTCCGCATCGTCGGCGAGCTGACCGCGGAAGGCGTCGCGATCGTCTACATCTCCCACCGGCTCGAGGAACTGCGGCGGATCGGGCACCGCGTCACCGTGCTCAAGGACGGCAAGACCGTGGCCACCGACCTCGACGCGAAGGAGACGCCGACGTCGGAACTCGTCCGGCTGATGGCGGGGCACAAGGTCGAGACGGTGTTCGGCCCTCGCCACGAGGCCCACATCGACCGCGACACCGAGGTTCTCAAGGTCGAGCACCTCACCGTCAAGGGCGAGTTCGAGGACATCGGCTTCACCGTCCACGCGGGTGAGGTCGTCGGCATCGCGGGCCTGGTCGGCTCCGGCCGCAGCGAACTGCTGGAGACGGTCTTCGGCGCGCGTAAGCCGGACGCGGGATCCGTGACCGTGGACGGGAAAACGGTCCGGCCGGGCAGCGTCTCCGCCGCCGTCAAGGCCGGGATCGGCCTGGCACCCGAGGAACGCAAGAGCCAGGGCCTGCTGCTGGACCTGCCCGTCGTGCACAACGTGACCCTCGCGAGCCTCAGCCGGTACGCGAAGTTCGGCTTCACCGACCGGTCGCGGGAACTCGACGACGCCGGGGAAAGCCTGCGGCGCCTCGACCTCCGGCCCGCCGACCCGACGCGGATCATCCGCACGCTCTCGGGCGGCAACCAGCAGAAGGCGGTGCTCGCGCGCTGGCTGGTCCGCGGCTGCCGGGTCCTGCTGCTGGACGAGCCGACCCGCGGCGTCGACGTCGGCGCGCGGGCCGAGCTGTACCGGCTGATCAGCGAGCTGGCCGCGACCGGGGTGGCGATCGTGCTGGTGTCCAGCGAGATCCCCGAGGTACTCGGACTGTCCGACCGGGTGCTGGTGCTGCGCGAAGGACGTGTCCTGGCGACGAGGCCGTCCGCGGACTTGACCGAGGCGGACGTGCTCGACGTGATTCTCGAGGGGAGTGCGGCATGACTGACCAAGCCGAGTCGGTCCGGGTCACCGACCCCGGTAAACCCTTGGCCCCCAAGCAGAAGCGGTTCGCCTGGCGAGCCGATCCCCGGCTGCTCGGGCTGACCGGGGTGCTGGTGGTCCTGTGCCTCGTCGGCCAGCTGACCCGGCCCGACCAGTTCTTCACCGACGGCAACATCTCGACGATCCTGCGGCTCGCCGCGGCGATCGGCGTGGTCAGCGTCGGGATGACGTTCGTGATCATCAGCGGCGGGATCGACCTGTCCGTCGGGTCCATCGTCGCGCTCTCCAGCGTCTGGCTGACCACGCTGGCCACCCAGTCCTACGGCCCGGTCGTGATGGTCGTCTGCGGCGCCCTCGTCGGGCTCGGGTGCGGGCTGGTCAATGGGATTCTGGTGTCCTACGGGAAGATCGTGCCGTTCATCGCGACCCTCGCGATGTACGTCGCGGCCCGAGGGCTCGCCGAACGCATCAGCGGCCGCCGCACCCAGGTGGTCTCGGACCCCGGTTTCCTCGACTTCTTCCGCGGGAACCTGCTCGGCATCCCGGTGCTGATCTGGATGTTCGCGCTGGTGTTCGCCGTCGGCTGGGTCGTGCTGAACCGCACCACCTTCGGCCGCCGCACCTACGCGGTCGGCGGCAACGCGGAGGCGTCGCGGCTGGCCGGCATCAACGTCAAACGGCACACCGCGCTGGTCTACGGCGTGGCCGGGCTGTGCTGCGGCATCGCCGCGCTGATGGTCGTCGCCCGCACCACCGCGGGCGCCTCGACCAACGGCATGCTCTACGAACTCGACGCCATCGCCGCGGTGGTCATCGGCGGCACGCTGCTCACCGGCGGCCGCGGTTCGCTCATCGGCACCCTCATCGGCGTGCTGATCTTCACCGTGCTGTCCAACATCTTCACCCTGAACAACCTGGACACCGACATCCAGAACATCGCCAAGGGCGTGATCATCGTCTTGGCCGCGCTGCTCCAGTTCCGATCCCGCTCCAATAAAACCAAGACGAGCCCGTAGTCACCGTGGATGGAGAGCCGTCATGACCGAACAATCCCTGCACCGTCGTAGATTCCTGCTCGGTGGTGCGGCCGTCGGGGCGGGCGCGCTGCTCACGGCGTGCACCTCGAACCAGGCACCGGCGCAGGAGAACGCCGGCGCCAACGTCGCGAGCGCCGGGGACAACGCCAAGCCGGGCACCCCCGTCACCATCGGGTTCTCGGCGCCCGCCGCCGACCACGGCTGGATGGCGGCCATGACCAAGAACGCCCGCGCGCAGGCCGGGAAGTTCAGTGAGGTCACGCTCAACGCGACCGAGGGCACCAACGACGTCAACCAGCAGATCTCCCAGGTGGAGACGTTGATCAACGCCAAGGTCAACGTCCTGGTGATCCTGCCGTTCGACGGCAAGGCGCTCACCGCCGTCGGCCAGCAGGCGATGGACGCCGGCATCCCGGTGATCAACCTGGACCGCGTCTTCGACACCCCGCTCGCGTACCGCACCTGGATCGGCGGCGACAACTACCGGATGGGCGTCAACGCCGGGAGCTACGTCGCCCAGCAGATGAAGGCGAAGAACATCACCAGTCCGATCATCGGCGAGGTCGCGGGCATCGACTCGCTCCCGCTGACGCAGGACCGCAGCCGCGGCTTCAAGGATGCCTTGGCCCGTCAGGGTTTCAAGGTCGGGCCGCGGGTCTCCGCGCAGTTCACGCCGGAGTCCGGCGAGCAGCAGACGTCGAACCTGCTGCAGTCGGCACCCAAGCTGGACGCGCTGTGGAACCACGACGACGACCAGGGCGTCGGCGTCGTCGCGGCGCTCAGCAACGCCAACCGCAGCGAGTTCATCATGGTCGGCGGCGCCGGCTCGAAGAACGCGATGAACCTGATCAAGGCCGACTCCGGGCCGCTCAAGGCGACGGTGCTCTACAGCCCGTCGATGGCCTCGTCGGCGATCGCGCTGGCGCGGCTGCTCGGCCAGAACAAGGGCGCGAGCGACTTCGCCGAGCACGAGATCCCGTCCGAGATCACCACGTACTCCGCGGTGGTCACCAAGGAGAACGTCGACCAGTACCTGGACGTCGGTTTCGACTCCTGACCGGGAAATCGCGACACCGCAGGCGGATTTGAGGAGGGGCATGAGCACGGCCAGGGAAACGATCGGGATCGCCGTGGTGGGCCACGCGTTCATGGGTGCGGTGCATTCGCACGCCTGGCGCAACGTCCACCGGTTCTTCGACCCGCCGCTGATCCCGAGACTCGCCGTGCTCGGCGGCCGTGACGAAGGACGGGCGAAGGCCGCGGCGGAGCGGTTCGGCTGGGCGGACGTGGAGACGGACTGGCGGGCGCTGATCGCCCGCGACGACGTCGACCTGGTCGACATCTGCACGCCGGGGGACAGCCATGCCGAGATCGCGATCGCCGCGCTCGAAGCGGGGAAACACGTGCTGTGCGAGAAACCACTGGCCAACACCCTGGCCGAAGCCGAGGCGATGGCCGAGGCGGCGGCGAAGGCCCGCGAACGCGGCGTCCGGTCGATGGTCGCCTTCAACTACCGCCGGGTGCCCGCGCTCGCGCACGCCCGCAAGCTGGTCGCGAGCGGGGCGCTCGGCGAGATCCGCCACGTGCGGTCGGTGTACCTGCAGGACTGGCTGTCCGATCCGCAGTCGCCGATGACTTGGCGGCTGCACAAGGAAAAGGCCGGCTCGGGGGCGCTGGGCGACCTCGGCGCGCACATCGTCGACGCCGCCCAGTTCGTCACCGGTGACCGGATCACCGGGGTGTCCGCGCTGATGAACACCTTCGTGCCGGAACGGCCGGACGGCGACGGCGGTCTGGGGCAGGTCACGGTCGACGACACCGCGCTGTTCTTCGGGCGGCTCTCCGGCGGGGCGGTGGCGGGTTTCGAGGTGACCCGGTACGCGCTGGGCCGCAAGAACGCGATGCGGCTCGAAGTCAACGGGACGAAGGCGAGCCTGGCGTTCGACTTCGAATCGATGAACGAGCTGTCCTGGTTCGACGGCACCGAGCCGGCGACCGAGGCCGGGTTCCGCCGGATCCTGGTCACCGAGCCCGAGCACCCGTACGTCGGGGTGTGGTGGCCGCCGGGGCACCTCCTCGGTTACGAGCACACGTTCACCAACGAGGTCGCCGACCTGCTCACCGCGATCGGGGACGGCACCGACCCGGAGCCGTCGTTCGAGGACGGGCTGAGGGTGCAGCAGGTGCTCGACGCGGTCGAGCGGAGCTCGGCCGACGAGGCCCGGTGGACCACGGTTCCGGACGCCGGACCGGTGGCCACCGCGAAAAGGGAGTAACTGACAAGTCGATCCAGCCGAAGTCGCAGGTGAAGAGATCACTACGACTGGTTCGAGCCGAAGTGCCCGATCACGCGTCGGGACGCGGCTGGGAAAGGTGGAGGGTATGCCTGCTCAGGAGCGCACCGGCCTTTGGCTGGTAGGAGCGAGGGGATCGGTCGCCACGACCGCGACGGCCGGGCTGCTCGCCCTGCGCGCGGGGGTGGCCGGGCCGACCGGCTGTGTGACCGAGCTGCCCGCGTTCGCCTCGGCGCCGTTGCCCGGCTGGGACGACCTGGTCATCGGGGGCCACGACATCGTGGCCACGCCGTTGGAGAAGCGCGCCGAGCAGCTGGCCGGGGCCGGGGTGCTCGGGCACGCGGTGTTCGCGGCGATACGGGCGGGGCTGGCCGAGGTGGACGCCGAGATCCGCGACGGTTATCACCCGGCGACGCACACGGGTGCGCAGGCCGAAGCGGCCGAGCGGCTGTCCTCGGACATCCGGTCCTTCGCCGCCCGGCACGACCTCGCGCGGGTTGTGGTGATCGACATTTCGTCCACCGAGGCCCCGTGCCCTCACCTTCCCGAGCACGACGATCTCGACGCGCTGGAACAAGCGTTGGCCGACCCGGCCCGCGCCGTCCTTCCGCCCAGCTCGCTTTCGGCTTACGCGGCACTGAAGGCGGGCAGCCCGTACGTCGGGTTCACGCCGTCCGCCGGGATCACCTTGCCCGCGTTGCGGCAGCTCGCCGAGCGGGAAGGCCTGCCGTACGCGGGTTGCGACGGCAAGACCGGCGAGACCCTGCTTCGCACCGTCCTCGCGCCGATGTTCTCGGCCCGGGCGCTGAAGGTCCGGTCGTGGTCCGGCACCAACCTGCTCGGCGGCGGTGACGGCGAGACGCTGGCCGACCCGGTGACCGTCGGCAGCAAGCTCGAATCCAAGGCCCGCGGGCTGGCGGCGCTGCTCGGCGACGACGTCACCGCGCCGTTGCACATCGACAACGTGCCCGACCTCGGCGAGGTCAAGACGGCCTGGGACCACGTGTCCTTCGAGGGATTCCTCGGCGCGCGGATGAGCCTGCAGTTCACCTGGACCGGCTACGACTCGGCGCTCGCCGCACCGCTGATCCTCGACCTCGCCCGGCTGGTGGGCGCGGCGCACTCGGCCGGGCTGACCGGGGCGCTCACCGAACTCGGCTTCTTCTTCAAGGACCCGCTGGGCAGCGACGAACACCGGTTCGCCGAGCAGGCCCGCCGTTTGACCGACTGGGCGGCGACCCTGTGAAGGCGCCCGCTGTCCAACCCTCATCAGTCAAACCCACAGCTGTGCCGGTGCCAGCGGTGAAGAGCCCTGCTCTCAAGGATTACGTGCAGCTGGTCCGCGCGCCGGCCGCGCTGACCGTGCTCGGTGACACTGTCGCCGGGTCCGCCGCCGCCGGGCTGCGGATGACCGGGCGGCGGTTGCTGCTCCCGTTCTCGTCGGTCGCCTTCTACTGGGCCGGGATGGCCCTCAACGACTGGGCGGACCGGAAGCTCGACGCCGTGGAACGGCCCGAGCGGCCGATCCCGTCCGGGCGCGTGAGCCCCGGCGCGGCGCTCGGCACCGGGGCCGCGCTGACCGGGGCCGGGCTGGGCCTGGCCGCGCTCGGCGGCGGCCGGTCGGCGATGCGGGTGGCGGTCCCGCTCGCGGTTTCGGTGTGGGCCTACGACACCGTGTTCAAGCCGACCCCGGCCGGCCCGGTCGCGATGGCGGTCTGCCGCGCACTCGACGTCCTGCTCGGCGCGGGCGGAGAAACCCGGCGAGCGGCGACGGCCGCGGCGGCGGTGGGCGTGCACACGCTCGGTGTCACCGCGTTGTCCACCGGAGAGGTGCACGGCGCGAACCCGAACACCGCCCGTGCCGCGCTCGCCGCGAGCGGTGTCGCGACAACGTTGGCAGTCTCGGGCCCGGCTTGCACCCGGTGGAACCGGCTGGTGTCGGTCGCGGCGGGCTCGGGTTACGCGGGCTTCGTCGGCCGGGCGCAGGCGGACGCCGTCCGTGACCCGTCGGCGAAGGTGGTCCGTAACGCCACTAAAACCGGCATCCACGGCATGGTCCCGCTGCAGGCCTCGATCGCGGCCAAGCACTCGGTGTTCGGGGCGGCGCTGGTCGCGGCCGCGCTGCCGATCGCCCGCAGGCTGTCGCGGAAGGTGAGCCCGACATGACCTTCCACCTCGGCTACGGCACCAACGGGTTCTCGAACCACCGGCTCGACGACGCCCTCGCGGTGATCGCCGACCTCGGCTACACCGGGGTGGCGCTGACGCTGGACCACGACCACCTCGACCCGTTCGCCGACGATCTGGCCCAGCGCGTCGACCACGTCGCCGCCCGGCTTTGTGGGCTCGGGCTGAACCGCGTGGTGATCGAAACCGGCGCGCGGTACCTGCTCGACCCGTGGCACAAGCACTCGCCGACGTTGCTGTCCAACGAATCCGCGCCGCGAATCGACTTCCTGGTGCGCGCTCTGCGGATCGCGGCGCACCTCGGCGCGGACTGTGTCTCGTTCTGGTCCGGTGTGTCCACAGTGGACGTAGACCTCGCCTGGGTCCGGCTGCGGGCCGGGGTCGCCGCGGTGCTGGAGCACGCGGGCCGGCTGAACGTCCGGCTGGCCATGGAGCCCGAGCCCGGGCACCTGGTGCAACACCTGAGCCAGGTGCTGGACCTGCGTGAGGAACTCGGCGCGCCGGAGCTGTTCGGCGTCACGCTCGACGTCGGGCACTGCGTCGCCGTGGAACCGGCCGACGCGGCCGAATGCGTCCGGATCGCCGGGCCGCTGCTGTGGAACGTGCAGCTCGACGACATGGTCCCGAACATCCACGAGCACCTGGAGTTCGGTGACGGACAGCTGGACCTGCCCGCCACGCTCGCCGCGCTCGACGAGATCGGCTACACCGGGCTGGCCGCGGTCGAACTGCCCCGGCACAGCCATGCCGCGCCGGACGTGGCGAGGCGGGCCATCGAGGCGCTGCGGGCGGCGCGACCGGTCGAAACCGCGCCCGATACGTGGCTGGGCCGGGCCGAACGCCGGATCCGGGAGCAGCCGTCGGTCATCGGCTCGCTGTTTCCGGCCGTCGGCCGAGAGGTCGGCCGCGCGCCGCTGAGCCCCGAGACCGATCCGCAGGGACTGGTCGACGGGACCGTCGACGACCAGGCCCGGGCCCGGCTGATCACCGTGCTCGCGCAGCAACTGACGGCCGACAAGCTGGCGGCCGAGCTGGGTGAGCTGTACCGGTACGGCGACGACGCCGAGCGGCGCGGCGTCCTGCGCGGGCTGAACCAGCTCGTCGAGGACGGGGTCATCGAGGGCAAGATCAGCGCGGCCGGACAGCTGATCGTCGCGGAAGCGTTGCGCGCCAACGATATTCGGCTGGTCGCCGCCGCCATGGGCGCCTTCGCGGCGCGTCACCTGGAGCCGCACGCCTGGCGGCACGGGGTCCTGAAATGCGTCTTCACCGGCGTTCCGCTCGCTGCCGTCGCGAGTCTCGAAACCCGCGCGGACGAGGAGCTGCGGCGGATGCTCGCCGACTTTGCCGACGAACGCCGGGCGGCCGGACGTGACGTGCCCGCGGACGCCCTAGCGCTGCTAACTGTGCCGTTGCTTACTAATCCGACGGCAGCCACGGCGGAAACGGGTTCCGATGAGCAGGTCGGCTGCAGACCGTATCCGCCTACTTTCGGTCGGATTAGTAAGGAAGGTCGATAACTGTGCGCATCTTCGATCCCCACATCCACATGACCTCCCGGACCACCGACGACTACGAGGCGATGTACGCGGCCGGTGTCCGCGCCCTCGTCGAACCCGCGTTCTGGCTCGGCCAGCCCCGTACCAGCGTCGGCTCGTTCACCGACTACTTCGACGCGCTCATCGGCTGGGAGCGCTTCCGCGCCGCGCAGTTCGGCATCCGGCACCACTGCACGATCGCGCTGAACCCCAAGGAAGCCAACGATCCCCGGTGCGTCGAGGTGCTCGACGTGCTGCCGCGGTACCTCGCCAAGGACGGCGTGGTCGCGGTCGGCGAGGTCGGCTACGACTCGATGACCAAGGAAGAGGACGAGGTCTTCGCGCGGCAGCTGGCGCTCGCCGTCGAGCACGAACTCCCGGTTCTGGTGCACACCCCGCACCGCGACAAGCTGGAAGGGACCAAGCGCACGCTCGACGTCGTCCGCGAATCCGGGTTGGCGCCGGAGCGGGTGGTGGTCGATCACCTCAACGAGGTCACGGTCGAGCTGGTCAAGGACTCCGGCGCCTGGATGGGGTTCTCCATCTACCCCGACACCAAGATGGACGAGCACCGGATGGTGGAGATCCTGCGCCAGTACGGCCTGGACAACATGATCGTCAACTCGGCCGCCGACTGGGGCCGCTCGGATCCGCTGAAGACCGCGAAGACCGGGCAGGCGATGCTCGACGGCGGCTTCACCGAGGCGCAGGTGGACCAGCTGCTGTGGGAGAACCCGGTCGCCTTCTACGGCCAGAGCGGCCGGCTCACGCTTGACCCGCTGCCCGGGTTCACCGGCGAGGCGAGCGAGTTCGCGGGCAACTCGATCCTGCGGGGGGCGCGCAAATGATCTCCTACTGCACAAACGTTCACCCCGCCGAGGATGTTGACGGCATCGTCGCGCAACTGGAGCGGTACGCACTGCCGGTGCGCGAGCGGCTGGGCGCCGACCGGCTCGGTGTCGGGCTCTGGCTGTCCGCTCCGGTTGCGCGCGGGCTCGCCGACGACGCCGATGCACGCAGGAAATTCCGGGCCGAGCTGGACGCCCGCGGGCTGGCCGTGTACACGCTCAATGCCTTCCCGTACGGCGGTTTCCACGACGAGGTCGTCAAGCAAGCCGTCTACCGTCCATCGTGGACCAGCAAGGACCGGGCGGCTTACACGATCGACTGCGTGACGGTGCTCGCGGACCTGCTCGCCGAAGACGCGTCGTACGGCAGCATCTCCACGCTCCCGCTCGCCTGGCGCGAACCGTGGACCGAGCACGACGACCACCGTGCGGCCGAGGCGTTCGAACAGGTCGTCCAGGCGATCCGGGCCACCGGCGACCGGCCGATCCGGCTGGCCGTCGAACCCGAGCCGGGTTGTGTGCTGGACACCGTGGCCGACGCGCTGGGCTGGCTGTCGGGCCGCGTCGACCCGGAATACGTCGGGCTGTGCCTGGACACCTGCCACCTCGCGGTCTCGTTCGCCGACCCGGCGGAAACCCTGGCGGCGATCGCGAAGTCCGGGCTGGACGTCGTCAAGGTGCAGGCTTCCGCGGCCCTGCACGTGGAGAAGCCGGCCGAGGCGCGCGACGCGCTGGCCGCCTTCGCCGAACCGCGGTACCTGCACCAGGTGCGGGAACTCGGCGCCGACGGGGTGGTGCACCAGTCCGACGATCTGCCGGAGGCGTGGACCGAGCTGCCGGGGGAGGGGCCGTGGCGGGTGCACTTCCACATGCCGTTGCACCAGGAGCCGGCGGCGCCGCTCAGCACGACGACGGAGGTGCTGCGCGCGGTGGCCGCCGGTCTGACCGATGCGCCGCACGTCGAAGTGGAGACCTACACCTGGAGTGTCCTGCCGGACGCCGGGGACCTGGTCGGTGGGATCGCTGCCGAAGTCGAATGGGCTCAGAGCAACCTTGTCGGGGAAGGGGTTTCCGCGTGAAGCCGCTGGTGGTGATCGACGTCGTCGGGCTGACCCCGAAGGCGTTGCGGGACATGCCGAAGCTGTCCGCGGTGGCGCGCGAGGGCTGGCAGGCGGAGCTGGGCACGGTGCTGCCGGCGGTCACCTGCAGCGCGCAGTCGACGTTCCTCACCGGGCTGATGCCGGCCCAGCACGGGATCGTCGGCAACGGCTGGTACTTTCGCGAACTCGGCGAGATCTTCCTGTGGCGCCAGCACAACCGGCTCGTCGGCGGCGAGAAGCTCTGGGAGACCGCGCGCGCGGCGCATCCCGGGTACACCGCGGCGAACGTCTGCTGGTGGTACGCGATGGGGATGTCCACCGACGTCACGGTGACCCCGCGGCCGATCTACCACGCCGACGGCCGCAAGTCGCCGGACGCCTACGTGCGGCCGCCCGAGCTGCACGACCGGCTGACGGGTGAGCTGGGGGAGTTCCCGCTGTTCCAGTACTGGGGCCCGACGGCGTCGCTCAAGTCGAGCAAATGGGTGATCGGCGCGGCGCGGCAGATCCTGCGCGAGCGGCGGCCGGACCTGGTCCTGGCCTACGTCCCGCACCTGGACTACGACCTCCAGCGCTTCGGCCCCGACGGACCCGAAGCGGCGCACGCCGCGCGGGAGTTGGACAACGCGCTGGCCCCGCTGCTCGACGACGCCCGTAATGCCGGGGCGACCGTGGTTGCGTTGAGCGAATACGGCATCACGAACGTGCGCCGGCCGGTCGACATCAACCGCGTGCTGCGTCGCGAGGGGCTGCTGGAGGTCTACACCCAGGCGGGGATGGAATACCTCGACCCGTGGGCCTCACGCGCGTTCGCCGTCGCCGACCACCAGGTCGCGCACGTCTACGTCCGCGATGAGTCCGATGTGGAGCGAGTCCGGTCGATCGTCGGCGAGCTGGCCGGCGTCGACGAGGTCCTCGACCGCGAGGCGCAGGCGAAGTACGGGATCGACCACGAACGCGCGGGTGAGCTGGTCGCGGTGGCCGAACCGGATTCGTGGTTCACGTACTACTACTGGCTCGACGATGACCGTAAGCCCGACTTCGCGCGTGGTGTCGAGATCCACCGCAAACCCGGGTACGACCCGGCCGAGCTGTTCTTCGACCCGGAGGACAAGTTGGCGAAGGCGCGGGCCGGGCTCAACCTGGCGAAGAAGTTCGCCGGGCTGCGCTACGCGATGGACGTCGTCCCGACCGATCCGCGCTGGGTGCGCGGCTCGCACGGGCGGCTTCCGGATTCCGCCGAAGACGGTCCGGTGCTGCTGTGTTCGGACCCCGCTTTTCAGCCGTCCGGCCGTATCGGCGCGACTGGCGTCCACCCATTGTTGTTGTCCCTACAAGGCTTGAAATAGGAGAGTAGCTCCACCGCGTCCGGTTCTTTGATCGCTGCCGCTCATTGGAAGGATCGCTACAGCTATGTCTTTGAAACGACGGCTCGGCGTGCTCGTCGCGTCGATGGTCACGGCTCTGACCGGCATCGCGCTACCGGCGGAGGCCGAACCGGCGCACGAAGAGGCGACGGTGCTCGTATTCTCCAAGACCGCGGGATTTCGCCATGATTCGATCCCCGAAGGAATCCGGGCGATCCAGGAACTGGGCGCGGAGAACCATTTCGGCGTGGAGGCCACTGAGGATGCGGCGGCTTTCACCGACGCGAACCTCAAGCGGTTCAGCGCGGTCGTCTGGCTTTCCACCACCGGTGACGTGCTGAACGCGGACCAGCAGGCCGCGTTCGAGCGGTACGTGAAGGCCGGCGGCGGGTACGTCGGCGTGCACGCCGCCTCCGACACCGAATACGACTGGCCCTGGTACGGCGACCTGGTCGGGGCGTACTTCAAGTCCCATCCGAACATCCAGCAGGCCGACGTCAAGGTCGAAGACCGCGACCACGTGTCCACAAAGGATCTTCCGGAGACCTGGCCGCGCGCCGACGAGTGGTACAACTACCGGCAGAACCCGCGCAGCAACGTCCACGTGCTGGCCAGCCTGGACGAAAAGAGCTACCAGCCCGGCGCGGACGCGATGGGCGATCACCCGATCGCCTGGTGCCACGAGAACTCCGGCGGCCGGTCCTGGTACACCGGTGGCGGCCACACCAAGGAGTCCTACGCCGACCCGGCCTTCCGCGCCCACCTCGCGGGCGGCATCCGCTACGCCACCAAGTTGAGCGAGGCGGGCTGCGGCAAGCCGGCCCAAGCGGACCCGGTCGACGCGGACTTCGACCAGATCACCCTGGCCAAAGGCGAAGAGAAGCTCGGCGAGCCGATCGCGCTTTCCGTGCTGCCCAACCGCGACGTGCTGCACACCTCGCGTGACGGCCGCGTCTGGTACACCAGCTCCAGCGCGACGACCAAGCTGGCCGCGCAGATCCCCGTCTACAACCACGACGAGGACGGGCTGCAGGGCGTCGCCATCGACCCGGACTTCGCGAACAACCGCTGGGTCTACCTGTACTACGCGCCCACACTGAGCACCCCGGCCGGTGACGCGCCGGAGACCGGCACCCCGGCGGACTTCGAGCCGTTCAAGGGCTACAACCAGCTTTCGCGGTTCAAGCTGGCCGAGGACAACACCCTGGACCTCACCAGCGAGCAGAAGGTCCTGCAGGTGCCGGCCGAGCGCGGCATCTGCTGCCACGCCGGCGGCGAGATCGACTTCGACGCACAGGGGAACCTGTATCTGTCCACAGGGGACGATTCCAACCCGTTCTCCTCCGACGGCTTCACCCCGATCGACGAGCGGGCCGACCGCAACCCGGTGTACGACGCGCAGCGCAGTGCGGGCAACACCAACGACCTGCGCGGCAAGGTGCTGCGGATCAAGGTCGGCGAGGACGGCGCGTACACCGTGCCCCAGGGCAACCTCTTCGCCGAGGGCACCGACAAGACCCGGCCCGAGATCTACGCGATGGGCTTCCGCAACCCGTTCCGGTTCGCCGTCGACCGCAAGACCGGCTGGCTCCACCTCGGCGACTACGGTCCCGACGCCGGTGCGGCCGACCCGGCCCGCGGCCCGGGCGGCACGGTCGAGTACAACCTGATCAAGAAGCCGGGCAACTTCGGCTGGCCGTACTGCGTCGGCGACAACCAGCCGTTCGTCGACTACGACTTCGCGACCGGCCAGTCGGGCGCGGCCTTCAACTGCGCCGCACCGAAGAACACCAGCCCGCACAACACCGGTCTGACCGATCTGCCGCCGGTCGAAAAGGCCTGGATCCCCTACGACGGCGGCTCGGTACCGGAACTCGGCACCGGCGCCGAATCACCGATGGGCGGCCCGGTCTACCACTACGACGCGGCGAACGCGTCACAGACGAAGTTCCCGGAGTACTTCGACGCCAAGACCTTCGCCTATGAGTGGGAACGCGGCTGGATCAAGGAGATCACCGTTGGTGCTAACGGTGAACGCGGCGCCATCAAGCCGTTCTTCGACTCGATGACACTGACCCGCCCGATGAACATCGAGTTCGGCCCGGACGGCGCGCTTTACGTCCTCGACTACGGCACCGGCTACTTCGGCGGCTCGGCGGAATCCGCGGTCTACCGCATCGACTACACCAAGGGCCGGCGCACGCCGGAGGTCAAGGTGGCCGCGGACCGGACGTCCGGGCAGGGGCCGCTGACCGTGAAGTTCGACCCGGCCGGGACCCACGACCCCGACCAGGACGCCCTCACCTACGCCTGGGACTTCGACGGTGACGGCACGACCGACTCCACCGAGCAGACCCCGGTTTCCCACACCTACACCACAAACGGCCAGTACACGGCGAAGCTTTCGGTCACCGACGCCACCGGGCTGACCGGCGCGGCGAGCGTCGTGGTCACCGTCGGCAACACGGCCCCGGTGGTCACGCTGAAGACTCCGGTCAACGGCAGTGTGTTCAGCTTCGGCGACACGGTGCCGTTCAAGGTCGAGGTGGCCGACGCGGAGGACAACCCGATCGACTGCGCCAAAGTGACGGTCGAGTACATCCTCGGGCACGAGGGCCACGGCCATCCGCTGAGCCGGGCCACCGGCTGCGAGGGCACCATCGCCACCCCGGCCGACGAAGGCCACGGCCTCGACGCCGACGTGTTCGGCGTCATCAACGCGAGCTACACCGACGCGGGTGGCAACGGCGTCCCGGCGCTGTCCGGTGAGGCGGAATCCCTGCTGCAGCCCAAGCTGAAGCAGGCGGAGTTCTACAACGAGTCCAGCGGGATCGAGGTCGTCGGGCACGCGGAGGCCAGCGGTGGCAAGCGCGTCGGCCACATCGAGAACGGCGACTGGATCAAGTTCGACCCGGTGAACCTGGTCGGGGTCAGCGGCATCGGCTACCGGGTCTCCTCCGGCGGAACCGGCGGCACGATCGAGGTCCACTCGGGGGCGCTGGACGGCCCGCTGGTGCAGACCGTCACCGTCGGGAACACCGGCGGCTGGGACACCTACGCCGACCTCGCGCCGGCCGCGATCACCGACCCCGGTGGCACCGCCCCGCTGTTCCTCGTGTTCCGCGGCGGTTCCGGCGGACTGTACGACCTGGATGCGATCACTTTCGAGGAGACCTCATGAGCCGTCCGATCACCCTGTTCACCGGCCAGTGGGCGGACCTGCCGTTCACCGAGGTGTGCAAGCTTGCCGGCGAATGGGGCTACGACGGCCTCGAGATCGCCTGTTCCGGCGACCACTTCGAGGTCGACCGCGCACTGTCCGAAGAGGACTATGTGCCGGGGCGGCTGCGCCTGCTCGCCGAGCACGGCCTCAAGGTGCACGCCATCTCGAATCACCTTGTCGGACAAGCGATCTGCGACGATCCGATCGACGAACGCCACCAGGCCATCATCCCGTCGAGGGTGTGGGGTGACGGTGAGTCTGAGGGCGTTCGCCAGCGGGCGGCGAAGGAGATGGCCGACACCGCCCGCGCGGCGGCGAAGCTCGGCGTGGACACGGTGATCGGCTTCACCGGTTCGAAGACCTGGAAGTACGTCGCGATGTTCCCGCCGGTTTCGCAGGCCGTGATCGACGAGGGCTACCAGGACTTCGCAGACCGGTGGAACCCGATCCTCGACGTCTTCGACGAGGTCGGCGTCCGGTTCGCGCACGAGGTGCACCCGTCGGAGATCGCATACGACTACTGGACCACCAAAAGGGCGCTCGAAGCCGTCGGCAACCGTCCGGCGTTCGGGCTGAACTGGGATCCTTCGCACTTCATCTGGCAGGACCTCGACCCGGTCGGGTTCATCCTCGACTTCGCCGACCGGATCTACCACGTGGACTGCAAGGACACCAGGAAGCGGTTCGACGGCCGTAACGGAAGGCTCGGCTCGCACCTGCCGTGGGGCGATCCCCGCCGGGGCTGGGACTTCGTGTCGACCGGGCACGGCGACGTGCCGTGGGAGGACTGCTTCCGCGCGCTGAACTCCATCGGCTACACCGGCCCGATCTCGGTGGAGTGGGAAGACGCCGGCATGGACCGGCTGCGGGGCGCGGCGGAAGCCGTGACCTACCTGCGGAATCTCTTGTTCGACAAGCCGGCGGCGGCCTTCGACGCGGCTTTCAGCAACCAGAAGTGAGGTCGGTCCCCATGTGCGGTGAAGAAGCCGAAAAGTTCCATTCCCGGCGCTCGATGCTGCGTGGCGCGGCCACGGCGGCGGTCGCGGTCGGCGCCGCGGTCGCGCTGCCGGGTGTCGCGAGCGCCGTGATCGGCCAGAACGCCCCGGAAACCGAAAGCGCGGGCCACGGGCGCGGCCGGATCCCGGTGGACAAGATCAGCATCCAGCTCTACTCCCTGCGCACCGCGCTGGAGGCCGACCTCGGCGGCACGCTGTCCGCGCTGGCGGACATCGGCTACCGGAAGGTCGAGCTGGCCGGGACCTACGGCCGCACGGCCAAGGAGTTCCGCGGCCTGCTCGACAAGAACCACATCCGGGCGTCGTCCACCCACGTCGGCATCGACGGCGACCTCGACCAGACCATCGCGGACGCGAAGGTGCTCGGGAACACCCGGGCCAACGTGCCGTTCGCGGCGTTCGACACCATCGCCGGCTGGAAGGAGTTCGCCGGGCGGATGGACACGGCCGCGCGGGCGTTCCGCAAGGCCGGGATCCCGCTCGGCTACCACAACCACGCGCACGAATTCGCCCCGATCGACGGCGTGCTGCCCTACGACGTGCTGCGGGCGAACACCAGCAAGCGCCTGGTGCACCTCGAGATCGACCTGTTCTGGGCGGTGGACGGCGGGGTGGACCCGATCGACGTGTACCGCAAGAACTTCCCGAGGACCACGCAGTACCACGTGAAGGACCGGACCGCCGACGGCCAGATGGTCGACCCCGGTCAGGGCGTGATCGACTTCCCGCGCATCTTCCGGGCCACCACGCCGAACCTGGCCGAGTACATCGTCGAGCACGACAACCCGACCGATGCGCTGAGCACCGCTCAGAACGGCTTCAGCTATCTCCGTTACCTCCGTTTCTGACTGGGGAATCCACTATGGACAAGATGACCAGGGGCAGACTGTCCCGCAGAACGGTGCTGGCGGGTGCCGCGGCCGGCGTGGTGGCCCCGGTCGCCGTCGCCAGCGCCGCCGGCTCGTCACTGGCCGCCGCGGCCGGGCTGACCAGGCAGGTCACGCTCTACGCCGACTACCTGCCCGGCAGCACCCGCGTCGGGTACGGGCTCGAGCCGGGAAAGCCGACGATTCCCGGGCCGCTGCTGGAAATGTACGAGGGCGACACCTTCGAGATCGAGCTGGTCAACAACACCGACCAGCGGCTGTCCATTCACCCGCACGGCGTCCTCTACGACACCAAGTCGGACGGGTCGCCGTTCAACAACTCCTTCAACAACCCGGGGGAGACCAAGACCTACACCTGGAAGTCCCGCGCCGCGTACCAGGCGGCCAACGGGCTGTGGATGCCCGGCAGCGCGGGCTACTGGCACTACCACGACCACGCGTTCGGCGGCGACCACGGCACCGTCGGCCTGATGAAAGGGCTCTACGGCGGCCTGATCGTGCGCAAGCGCGGCGACCTGCTGCCCGCCAAGACGTTCACCGTGGTGTTCACCGAGATGTGGATCAACCACCAGACCGCCCCGAACACCCCGATCTTCGAGGCGAACCTGGGTCAGCGCGTCGAGTTCATCTGCATCGGGCACGGCAACCTGATGCACACCTTCCACCTGCACGCGCACCGCTGGGCGGACACCCGCACCGGCATGCTCACCAGCGCCACCGACAACGCGCCGGTGATCGACAACAAGACCCTGGACCCGGGTAACTCGTTCGGGTTCCAGGTGATCGCGGGCGACGTCGTCGGCCCGGGCGCGTGGATGTACCACTGCCACGTCCAGCAGCACTCGGACGACGGCATGTCCGGGGTGTTCCTGGTCCGCAACGCCGACGGGGGCATGCCCGCCGGTGCGCAGGACGCGCTCGACCGGTTCAAGGAGCACCACCACGGGACCGCGGCGGCCGAGCCGGCCACCCCCGCGCCGCCCACGGTGGCCACGGACGCGTCGGCCAAGTCCGCCAAGCCGACCATGCCGGGGATGGCCGATATGCCGGGCATGGACATGTCCGGAATGGACATGAGCGGAATGGACATGACCGGGCACCACCACTAGTTCCCCCGACCATCACGAAAGGAGCGAGAGAATGAGACGAAACGTCTCGCAACGCTGGTTCCGCAGACGGCCGTTGGCCGCCTTGGCGGTCGGGGCCGTCGTCGCGGCGGGGCTGCCGCTGACCATCACGCCCGTGGCCCAGGCCGCGACGAACGTCCCGATCGACGTCCTGGTCTTCCACGGCGCGGCCGCGGACCAGAAGGACCCGGTCCTGCGCGCCACCGACGCGATCACCAGCCTGGGGCAGGCGAACGGGATCACCGTCACCGCCTCCGCGGACCCGGCGGTGTTCAGCCCGGCGGGCCTGGCCAAGTACCGCGGGGTCGTTTTCCTGTCCGCCCAAGGGGTCACGCTCGACCGTGACCAGGAAACCGCGCTGCAGAACTATATGAAGGCCGGTGGCGGCTTCCTCGGCCTCTCCGACGCGGCCCGCGCGCAGGACGGTTCGCAGTGGTTCTCCGGGCTGATCGGCGCACGGCCGGTGGGCGCCCGTCCCACCCCGGTGGCGATCACCGCGAGCGCGGAGAACCCGCCGGGCGAGTCCAAGGAGAAGCTGGCCGACAACGACCCCGGCACCAAGTGGCTGGCGTTCGCGAAGACCGGCTGGGTCGCCTACAAACTGGCCGCCCCGACCGCGGTGGCCAGCTACGACCTGGTGTCGGGCAACGACTACGAGGGTCGCGACCCGAAGAACTGGACCCTGCAGGGCTCCACCGACGGGACCACCTGGAAGGACCTGGACACCCGGACGAACGAGACGTTCGCCGACCGGGGCCAGAGCCGCACGTTCACCTTCGCCAACACCACGGCGTACTCGAACTACCGGCTGAACATCACCGCCAACGGTGGTGAGCCGATCATCCAGCTGGCCGACTTCAAGCTGGCCACCGACCCGTCGGCGCCGCCGCCCCCGGAGTCCGCTCCGGCGAAGGCGACCGTCGACGTGCTCGACAAGCTGAACCCGGCGACCGCCGACCTGCCGCAGAAGTGGGAGCGCACCGACCGGTGGCCCAACTGGGAGGTCAACCCGGTGGGCACCGTGCACACGGTCGCGCAGGTCGAGGAGGCCGGCTACACCCCGGCGGCGGGCGCGAACGGCCCGTTCCACCCGATCTCCTGGTGCCGTGACTACGACGGCGGCCGCTCCTTCTACACCGGCATGGGCCGGACCGAGGCGAGTTACGGCGAGGCCGAGTTCCGCAGCCACCTGCTCGGCGCGCTGAAGTGGACCACCGGCATGGTCCGCGGCGACTGCAAGGCGGGCATCGCGGCGAACTACAAGGTCGAACGCCTGACCGCGAAGAACCAGCCCGGCCAGCTGGACCAGATCGGCGAGCCGCACGGGCTCACCATCGCGCCGGACGGCAAGGTCTTCTACATCGGCAAGGCGGCCTGCCCGACCGGTCCGGTGGTCAGCTGGGACGACCCGAACGTCGGCCTCGGCTGCGGCACGATCCACCAGTGGGACCCGGTCACCAAGAAGCCGAAGCTGCTCACCACGCTGGCGGTGATGGGCAACCGCGGCGCCGGTGACGAGCTGGTCAAGAACGAGGAAGGCCTGGTCGGCCTCACACTGGACCCGAAGTTCAGCGAGAACGGCTTCATGTACGCGTACTGGATGCCGCACGACTCGATCGACCGGGTCAAGCAGGTCGGCAAGCGCACGGTCTCCCGGTTCACCTACGACCTGAAGAACCAGACGCTGGACCAGTCCACCCGCAAGGACCTGCTGTCGTGGGAGGTCCAGATCCACAGCTGCTGCCACGCCGGTGGCGGCATGGACTTCGACAAGGACGGCAACCTCTACGTCGGCTCCGGTGACAACAACTCGTCGCAGGGCTCCAACGGCTACTCGGGCAACAACTGGACCGAGGAGTTCCAGGGCCTCTCGTTCCAGGACGCGCGCCGCACCGCGGGCAACACCAACAACCTGGGCGGGAAGATCCTGCGGATTCACCCGGAGGCCGACGGCACGTACACGATCCCGGCGGGCAACCTGTTCCCGGTGGGCCAGTACCCGGCGGACAAGACCCGCCCGGAGATCTACGTGATGGGCGTGCGCAACATCTCCCGGCTGCACATCGACAAGAAGACCAACCAGCTGTACGCGGCGTGGGTCGGGCCGGACGCGTCGTCACCGAGCCCGGAACTCGGCCCGGCCAAGTACGAGACCGCCACGATCATCACCGAGGCGGGCAACCAGGGCTGGCCGTACTGCATGGGCAACAAGCAGCCCTACCGCGACCGCAGCAGCACCAACGCCGCGGAGCTGACCGGCTGGTACGACTGTGACAACCCGGTCAACACCTCGCCGCGCAACACCGGGCTGGTGAACCTGCCGCCGGTGAAGAAGAACATGATCTGGTACTCGCCGGACGGCGGCGGGCCGGTGTTCCCCAACCGGCCGAACAGTGCCATCCCGACGTACAACGCGGCCGAGGCCACCTATACGCAGCCCTACCTCAAGGGCGGCGGCCAGGCGGTCATGGACGGGCCGACCTATCACCGCGACCTGGTCAACACCGCCAGCGGGTCGGCGTGGCCGGCGTACTGGAACGACAAGTGGTTCATCGGCGACGAGAGCAACGGGCAGAACCGGATCGCGGTCACCGTCGACCCGGCCGGGGTCCCGAAGCAGGAGCCGCCGCTGTTCGCCGAGACGCTGCGGCAGATCCTCCCCTCCGGTGGCGGGGACCAGAAGCTGCAGAGCTGGATGGACGCCAAGTTCGGGCCGGACGGCGCGCTGTACCTGCTCGACTACGGCAGCGGCTTCTTCACCCTGGACAGCAACCAGAAGCTGCTGAAGATCAGCTACATCGGCGGCGAGGCGACCCCCGCCGTGACGGCGTCGTCGACCATGGTGCAGAACAAGCCGCTCACGACCGCGTTCACCGGGTCGAAGTCCGGCGGCGTCTCGTACAAGTGGGAGTTCGGCGACGGCGCGGTGTCCACTCAGGCCAACCCGCGGCACACCTACCCGGCGACCGGCCTCTTCACCGCGAAGCTGACCACGACGTACGCGAACGGCGAAACGGCGACCACGAAGACGCCGGTGAACGTCGGGTGTTTCGTGGCCGATCCCAGTCCGACGGTGACCATCGGTGACACGGACACGGCGGTCCCCAACCGCAACGCGGGTGGCGGCTGCACGGCCGACGACCTGATCGACGACGAAAGCACGTGGACCAGCCACGCCGGTTTCGTCAACCACGTCCGGCAAGCCGTCGACGCACTGGCGGACCGGGGAGTGGTGAACGAGGCGGAGGCGGACAAGCTGAACGCCGCGGCCACCGCGTCGCCGATCGGCAACAAGGGCGTCACCGGTTACGACGCGATCTACGACGGGACGGCCGAATCGTTCCGCAACTGGTCGCAGGCGCCTTCGGGCGAGTTCACGATTCAGCCGGACGGGTCACTGAAGCCGTCCGGGGGACTGGGCATGCTGTGGTACTCGGCCCGGCAGTACGGGAACTTCTCGGTGAAACTGCAGTTCAAGGACGTCGCGCCGACCGGCAGCGCGAACAGCGGCGTCTTCGTCCGGTTCCCGGATCCGCGGACGCCACTGGAGCAGCGGCCGCCCGGCAGCTGCGGCACCGTCGGCTCCGCGAGGACCTCGCAGGCCTGGGTCGCGATCTACTGTGGACACGAGGTCCAGCTGTACGACGGGGTCACCGGCGAGCCGCAGAAGACCGGGTCGATCTACAACTTCGACCCGCAGACGATCGACCACGCCGGCGTGACCCCGAAGGGAACCTGGAGCGAGTACGAGGTCAAGGTCGTCGGGCAGCACTACACGATCATCCGCAACGGCGCGGTGATCAACGAGTTCGACAACACCCCCGGCCAGGTCTCGTCCCGGGCGGGTGACCCGTCGACCGATTTCCGGCAGTTCGTCAACGGGTTCATCGGCCTGCAGAACCACAGTGACAACGACCTGATGGAGTTCCGCAACATCCGGGTGCGGCAGCTGTAAACGCTCGTGAGTGTTGCGGACGGTTCTAACCGTCCGCAACACTCACGAGCTTTGACCTTCGCCAACAGGCGGTAAGGAAGGTTCTCCCGTGATGTCCCCAAGAAATCTCGTGGTGACCGTGCTGGTCGCGGCGCTCGCCCTGCTGGGGCTGGCGTGGCCAGGCTCCGCCACGCCCTCCGCGCCCGCCCCGCCCGCGCCGGCCGCCGCGCCGGTCCAGACCCTGACCTGGACGGCGGGCAACAGCACCGACCACTACCTCAGCGCGCCGGCCACCGCTGTGGCCGGGGAAACGCTGGTGCTGTTCAAGAACACCGAAGCGCTCGGCTCGACGATGACGCACACCCTGACGTTCGACACCACGACCCCGGGCTACAACCACGACGTCGACCTGAACATCACCGCCAACCCCTACGACGACCAGAACGGCGAGCACGAGGCGACCATCACGCTCACACCCGGCAAGTACCGGTTCCACTGCGTGGTGCAGGGCCACGAGAAGATGGTCGGCGAGCTGGTCGTCACCGGTGGGCCGCCGGTCGACACCACGCCGCCGACGGTGACCGCGAACGTCACCGGGAACAAGGACACGGCGGGCAACTACGTCGGGTCCGCGACGGTGAACCTGACCGCCACGGACACTCAGTCCGAAGTGGACAAGGTCGAGTACCAGCTCGACGGCGGCGCGTGGACCACGTACACCGCACCCGTGGTGGTCAGCACGGTGGGCTCGCACATGGTCCACTACAAAGCGACTGACAAGGCTGGGAACGTTTCGCCGGAAGCGATGGCGTCGTTCACCGTCGTCGAGCCAAAACCGGGTGACACCACGCCGCCGACGGTGACCGCCGAGGTGACCGGGAACAAGGACACGGCGGGCAACTACCTCGACACCGCCACGGTGAAGCTGACCGCGGCCGACAACGACGGTGGCTCCGGCATCGACAAGGTCGAGTACAAACTCGACGACGGTGCGTGGACCGCTTACGCGGCAACGGTTCCGGTGACGGCGCCGGGAATGCACATGTTCCACTACCGCGCCTCCGACAAGGCGGGCAACCAGTCGACGGAGGGCATGGCGCACTTCACGGTGGTCAGCAGCGACACCACCGCGCCGGCCGTGACCGCGTCCGTCGCGGGCACGAAGGACCCGGACGGTAACTACGTCGGCAAGGTGACCGTGACCCTCGCGGCTACCGACGCCGGCTCCGGCCTCGACAAGGTCGAGTACAAATTGGACGGTGGCGCTTGGCTGGTGTACACCGAACCGCTCGCGTTGACGGCGGCCGGTGCGCACACCGTGACCTACCGGGCGACCGACAAGGCGGGGAACGTCTCGCCTGAGGGCACGTCGGCGTTCACGATCGTCGCGGGCGGCGACACCGTCGCGCCCGCCGCTTCCATTGTGGTCAGCGGCAATCTTGATGCCGACTGGCGTTACATCGAGAACGCGACCGTCACCCTGACCGCGGAGGACAACGCCGGTGGGTCCGGAGTGGACAAGATCGAGTACAAACTCGACGGTGGCGCCTGGACGACCTATGCGGATCCGGTCAAGGTGACCGGAATCGGCGCGCATTCGGTGTGGTACCGGGCATCCGACAAAGCGGGCAACATCTCGGCCGAGAAGGGCGGGGCGTTCACCATCGCCGAGGCACCGCCGGGGCCGGACCTGTGCCCGGATTCGGACGTCCGGGACACCGTGGTGCTCGGGGTGGCCGACAGCCAGGTCGAGAACCGCGACCTCGGCAACGGGTGCACGATCAACGACACGATCGACGACGAGTCGGAGTACGCGTCGAACAGCCAGTTCGTCGCTTATGTCAGTGCGGTGACCCAGGAACTGGTCGACAACGGGGCGCTCTCGGCCCAGGAGCGGAACCAGATCATCACCGCCGCGTACGACTCCGGGATCGGCGGGGCCGCGGAGTTCGTCAAGCCGCAGCCGAAGAACCCCGGCCTGACGAAGCTGGTCAAGAACTCGGCCCGGTACCTCTGACCCGGTACCTCTGACCTGGTACCGCTGACCGGTTCACAGGGGCAAGGAACGGCGTTGTCACGCGCCGTTCCTTGCCTCGTTTTTCTGGCAGACTCGGGGATATGACGACGCCAGCCGTGACGCCGACGTCGTCGCGGCGCTGCGGGACCAGCGGCTCGTCTCCGGCAACCTGCGCAGGGCCTCACCAACGAAGCCGACCACGTCCGGTTCCAGCAGCTGCTGAAGCGGTACTTCACCCCGGCGATGGTGAACGGCCTGCGCCCGCGCGTCCGCGAGTTCACCAACGAGCTGCTCGACGCTGTGGCGGCCGCCGGGAAGATGGACGTGGTCGAAGACCTGGCCTACCCGTTGCCCGCCACCATCATCGCCGAGATGCTCGGCATGCCCATCGCCGACCGTGAGCGGCTGCGGGTGCTGGTGGCCGACCGGCGGCGCGAGCCCCGGGACGACCTGCTGACGATGTTCGTCGAGGCCGAGCGGGACGGCAAGGTCGACGAGGACGAGATCGTCGCGAACTGCCTGCTGCTGCTGTTCGCCGGGCACGAGACCACGGCGAACCTGATCGCCAACGGCCTGGTGCTGCTGTTCGAGAACCCGGATCAGCTGGCTGAAGTCCCGCCCCGAGCTGATGCCGTCGGCCGTCGAGGAGATGATGCGCTGCGACGGCCCGGCCGGCCTGATCTCCCGCGTCAGCGCGGAGCCGGTGGAGGTCGCCGGCCACACCTTCCCGGCCGGCGAGCGCTTCTACCTCGGGTTGAACGCGAGCAACCGCGACCCGTGCCTCCGCGTGGTGCTGGAGCGCTGCCCCGACCTCCGGCCCGGCTACGAGACCCCGGACTGGCGCCCGGTCATGCCGTTGGGCCACCACCTGGACAGCCTGTGGGTGAAGCTCTAAATGACGTTGTGCACCGCTTTGAGCGCGAGGTCGACTTCGTCGAGGGTGTTGTTGATCCCTGCGGCCAGACGCACGGTCTGGTGGTCGTAGGGCGAGGTCGCGGCGACGATGCCCTGAGCGGCAAGGTTGTCCACGACGTGTTTGGGCGTGTGCCGAAGGGGCCGGAAGCAGACGAAGCCGCTGGCCATGCTCTGCTCCCACGGGGTGAGCACCTGGGCGTTCGGGTTCTCGGCCAGCCCGTGCCTGAGCCGGGAGTTCAGCTCGTGGATGCGCGCCGTGATGACGCTTCGCCCCATGCGCTCGTGGAACCGGCAGGCCTCTTCCAGCGCGAAGATGTTGGCGTAGTCGGTAAAACCGCCAGGAGCGACGTAGGAGGCCCGGGTGGACGGCAGTTGCGTGCCTTGCAGCCAGCAGGCGTGCAGCGTCGCGTCGATCTCGAAGGAGGGGACGGTCGGGGCGAGGTGGGACCAGGCGTCGGGACGTCCGTGCAGCACGCCGGTGCCCGGTGGGCCGAGGAACCATTTGTGCGCCCCGGCGATGAAGAAGTCGGCTCCCAGCGTGGCGGCGTCAGTGTTTTCGACGCCGAAGCCGTGCACCCCGTCGACCACCAGGATGAGCCGGTCCCCGAGGTCGCGCGCGCGGTTGACGTCGTCGACGAGCTGAGCGATCTCGCGCACCGGGTATTTGACCCCGGTGCGTGAGCTGACCCAGGTCAGGCCGAGGCACCGGGTCCGCGGGCCGATCGCGTTCCGGACGCGGTGGACGATTTCGTCGGCGCTGGGTTGGACTCCGTCGTCACCCGGGGTGCTGACCCGCACGTTCGCGCCGGCCTTCTCGGCGGCCCGGCGGGCGGATTCGTGGTGGGCGTAGTGGGGATCGCCGACGAGCAGGATCTCCGACCCGGCCGGGAGCGTCAGCCCGTTGTAGACGAGGGCGAGGCCGGTGGTCGTGTTGGGCACGAGCGCGACCTCCTCGACGGGAGCGCCGAGGTAGCCGGCCATGGCCGTTTTGGCCTGCAGGTACGGGCTGTCGGCGGGAATGTCGGCGCCCAGGTCCTGCAGGGTTCCCAGCAGGTAGGACTCGACCAGGTGCGGGTCGCGGTACAACCGGTCGCGCCACAGCTGCGCCGCCGCCCGGACGCTGGCCGGCGGGGAGGCCAGGAAGAAGTTGGCCAGGTGGATCCGCGCCGGGTCGAGGCAGAACTCGCCGCGCACCTGGGACCAGAACAGTTCGGAGAGACGCCCGGCGGGCACGGGCTGTGGTCCCGTTCGCCGGGAACGCAGAGGGATGGGTGACAAGGAGGCCCTCCAGCATCGATCGACCTGACCGGAAGAAGCTGGGTCAGCGTAGATCGTTTTCGTCTGGGAGGGAGGGTCCGCGGAGTGAACCCGTAGTGGATCTTTCGAGATGTTTACCTGGATCCGTTTTCGCTTAACGTCACCACCTCCCGGCGCCGGGTTCAGCCCTCGATCCGGACGCTCAACTGAACACCGAGCCGCCGGAACCCGAGCGCCCACGCCACCCGCCGTGACGCTTCGTGCCCCGCCCGCCATTGCGGCAGCAGCCGGTTGGCCAACCCGTCCGCGGTCGCTGCGCCGGCGACAACGCGCGCCAGCCCGCGGCCCCGCTGGTCCGGCACGGTCAGCACGCACACGTGGGCCGCCTGCCCGGGCCAGTGCTGATAACCGGCCGCCGCCACAACGCGGGTCCCGTTGCGCACCACGAACGCGGGCGAGGTGATCTCGGCCAAGCCGCACTGCTCGGCGTCCCCCGCCGGGACCGACGCGAGGAGGGTGGCGAGATCGCGGTGACCGGGCGGGATCGTCTCGGTGGCGTTCGGCGTGGTGGGCTGGAAGGTTCGCTCATCGCAGTAGTCCAGGGTGCCCGGCCCCAGCACCTCGGCGACCGGCACGGCGCGGCGCAACCGGTCCGGGTCGGTCAGGGCCGCGGCTGGCAGCCCGGCACCGGCCTCGCGCATGACGTCGAGCAAGCCAGGCGCGGGAACGGTGACGATCGCGGCGTCACCCACCGAGACGATGCCGACCCAGCCCGGCGGGCACAGCAACGATCCGGCCGAGACGACCACATGCGCCCCGCCTTCGGCCGGGAAGGCCACCGGGGCGCCGGCCTGCTCAAGCCAGACGCGCCGAGCTCGGGTCAGTAACGGATCACCAGCCATCAACGCATCGTCACAGATGGTGATCCTTGGGGCCAGCGAGTTTGCGGGCGTTGGCGGTACCCCGCAACATGCACAGAACCCGGGCGGCCCACCGGACTTGGTGAGCCGCCCGGGTTCTCCGGATGACGTGCGCTCAGGAGATCGAGAAGTCGTCCGCGTAAACGGTTCCCTGCGCGTACCAGCCGTGCACCGACACGGTCACCGCGCCCGACGAGCCGGTCGTGAACGGCAGCGACTGTTGCGTCCATCCGCTCGACGAAGTCCACGTGGTCGCGCTCGCGCCGCCGCTGACGCCGATGTAGGCGAAGTTGCCCTGCACCCATCCCTTGAGGGTGTACGAGTGGTTCGGCAGAAGCGTCACGGTCTGCGACGCCTGGCCGGTCTGGGAGCTCGTCGCGTTCACCTTCAGTGCGTGCGAACCGCCGTGCGCCGGGCTCGACACCACCGCGTCACCGGAGTCGCCGGTCCACGGGGTGAGCGCGCCTGCCTCGAAGTCGCCGTTGGTGAGGCCCGTGGGCGGCGGCGTCGTGCCGTTGACGGTCACCGTGTACGTCGTGCTGTGGCTGCCCAACGGGCTGGTGCCGGTGACGGTCAGCGGGTAGCTGCCGGAGACCGCGGACGAGGCGGCCGACACGGTGAGCGTCGCGTTGCCGCCCGCAGTGACGGAGGTCGGGCTCACCGACGCGGTCACGCCGGCGGGCGCACCGGTGACAGACAGGCTCACGCTCTGCGCCGAACCGGACGTGACGGCCGTGTGCACGCTGGAAGTGACCGACGCGCCGGCGTTGACCGAGCCGGACGCCGGGCTCAGCGAGACCGAGAAGTCGTTGGCCGGCGGGGTGGTGGTGCCGCTGGTGAACGGCGCGAAGGTGTGGCTGAACTGCCAGGTGCTCTGCGCGATCCCCGAGCAGGTGTCGGACGCGGCGCTGCCGGGGCAGCTGCCGTTGTCGCGCTGCAGGGCCCAGAACGACAGCGTGTTGATGCCCTTCGACACCGCCCAGTTGTAGACGGTCGTGGCGTCCGCGGTGGTGAAGGTCTCCGCGGGGCCGTAGTCGTCGACGCCGACCATCTCGGTGATGCCGACCATCGCCCACAGCTGGGCGTTGGTCTTGCCCGGGTACAGCCCGGCCAGCTCGCTGATCAGGCCGTTCGCCGAGGACTCGGTGTCGTTGGCCATCTCGTGGTTCGCGCCGTCGTAGTAGTCGAAGGTCATCATGTTCACGACGTCGACCCTGGCGCCGTTGCTGACCGCGTTGTTCAGCACCGCCATGCCGTTGTCGGCGAGCCCGCTGGTCGTGGTCGGCAGGGTGTAGGCGAACTGGACGGTCCGGCCGTTCGCCGCGGCCCAGTCCTCGACCTGCTTCATGGCCTTGTTACGGCGGTCGATGCCGGCCGAGTTGGTGAGGGAGTTGTCCTCGATGTCGAAGTCGAGGCGGGTGACGTCGTAGGTGGTGATCACGTTTTCGTAGGCGGCCGCGATCTGGCTGACGTTCGTGCAGCTGTCGGCGATCTCGGTGCCCCCGTTGTCGGCGGCGTACCCGCCGAAGGACGGGATGACGTCGCCGCCGTTGGCCCGGATGGTCGCGAACGAGCTGCCGTAGGTGGACTGCGAGATCGGCGTGCTCGTGTCCCCGTCCCAGTAGACGGTGCACGAGCCCTTCGTGGCGGCCTGGACGAACGCCATGGTCAGGTACTTCGCGCCCGACTGCTGGGCGAGCGTGGCGGGGTCGTCGCCGTTGTAGGCCTCGAAGTACGGGGCGAAGACATGGCTCGGCAACGGCGTCGCCGCCTGAGCGGTGCCGGCGCCGACAACGGCCAGCCCAACGGCCGCGACGGCCGTCGCGGCGAGGGTGAGGGTGGTGACTGCGGGTCTGAGCAGACGCATGATCGCTCCAGCAGCAGTGGTGGGGATCGGTCAGATGCACTCACAATTGGACTAGACCATGGACTTGTCAAGGTGGTGAGCCCGGTTGGTCTAAACCACTAGGGGCATTCGCCGCCGCCCGGAGCGCCTCATTGAGGTTTTCTCAGTGGGGCTGGGTGGGGTGGGTGTTGTCGTGGGGTGAGGCGTGGGGTCGCTGGTAGGACTGGATTTGCGAAGGATCGAATCCTAGGGTCCGGGGCCCCATGTGATTTCCTATGGTGCCACGCTCGGCGTGACACGCGAGCTGGCCCTGTTCGTCGCCGATGTGCTGCGTGCCGAACGCCGCCGCCGGGGCACCCGGCGCGCGTTGACCCCGTTCCGGCAGGCAGTGCTGGTGCTGCGCTGGTTCCGCGACGCCACGCCCCGGACCTGCACCAGGTCCTGCAGCAACGCCGTGCCGCCGGCGACACCCACGTGATCCTCGACGGCACCCTCATCCCCGCTGCCCGGGTCGCGGCCACCACGATCAAAACCAAGGGCAAAACCGCGGCGCTACCGTGCACCTGTGGTACTCCGGCAAGCGCCGCAGCTTCGGCGGGAACATTCAATTCCTGGCCGGCGCCGACGGGTTCCCGCTCTGGGCTTCCCCGGTACTGCCCGTCGCCCGCGACGACCTCTCCGTCGCCCGCGACCTCGGCGTTATCAGCGCCTTGACCGCCGCCGCAACCCAGGGCCTGAAAACCCCTCGCCGACAAGGCCTACCACGCAACCGCCACTCGCGGTCGATCACCAGACGTGCAACCTGCTCCGCACCCCGATGTGTTTGGGGCAGAGGGTGATGCGGTGCAGGGCTTGCCAGCGGGCACCATCGTCCAAGCAGCACTCGTCCTCACCCACCACGAACACCACGGAGGCGGAGCAACCAGGTAAAAGGGCGGTATCACGCGACGCTGGCCCAGTCTGGGGGTGCTCGCTGTGTGCCGGGTCAGGCGGCTGCCTCGCGCCCGGCCCCGCCTGCGGCGTCTCTCGACCGGCTCTCGTGCAGTGGTGGCGGTGTTGTCGCATACACCTGCCCGGTCGGGGTGGTGATCGTGCCTTCACCGCCGGGCGCCGTGGTGCAGGTCCAGTCGGGTTCGTCTTTGAGGCGGTGGTGTCGTCGACAGCGCGGGCCCAGGTTGTCTTCGGCGGTGTGGCCGCCCTTTGCGAAGTCCCGCGTGTGGTCGATGTCGCTGTACTGCGACGGGCGATGACATCCCGGGTGCTGGCATACCCGGTCCCGCACCTGGACGAGGTCTGCGAGGGCGGCTGGTGGCCGGTAGCGGGTGCGGCCGACGCTGAGGACCTGTCCGGTGTCGGGTTCGGTGATGATCCGCCGCCACACTGAGTTCGGGTCTGTGGCGAGTGCCCGCGCCAGCCACGCCGGGACCGTGCCGCAGCCGGAGAGTTCGGCGGGATCCTCGTTCAATCCGGCCAGCGTCAAAAGGTCCACATAGACATAGACAACGGGCTTGATGCCGCTGTCGCCCGATGTCCGGTACAGCAGCCGATCAGCCAGGACATCCGCGCGCAACTGCTCCAACGTCCTGGCCTCGCCTCCGCGACGGAGCTTCCGTGCTTGGTGGTCGAGGGAGGTGTAGATCGCCGACGCTTGTTCCACGGGCAGATCACACAGCAAGGTGGACATCGTCTCGTCCTGGTGAATCAGGCAGACGTTGCGGTCGCGCCGTCGCGCGCGGGATCTTCGCTCATATCCTTCAGCATCCACCTTCTGCACTACCCGATTCACCGCCGCCCGCAACGACGACGGATTCTTCCCCGCCAACCGCGACGCCACAATCGCGTCAACCTGACCGGCCATCTCGTCAGAAAGAGCGATAGTCGGCTCGAAAACCATCCGCGCCTTAAATGCGTCGATCTCCCCACGCCGGAAAGCCGCGAACGTCGCCGGTAGCCGGGTTGTCAGTGCCTGCGCCAACGCGACATCAGCCCCAGCTCGCCGCTCTGTCACCGACAACTCCAACGCCAGCTCAGCCGCCACCGACCGGGCAGACCCACCCGTCGCCGCGAACAACGCGACATCAGCGGCCTGCTCGGCCTCCAGCTGCGCCACCCGGATGGCCCGTTCATGAATCCGAGACAAAACATCGGAAGCGTCATGTAAAGAAGAATCCCCATAACAACTCACCCTTTAATTTTACCGACGCCACCCACCAAAAACGTCACCAAATAGAGTGAACAAAAAACGTCTTCGTGCCGGTCAGCCCAACGACGCGCTCGCCGTCCGCAGCTCGTCCAGAGCGGGAAGGATGAACCCGGCAAGTTCGCCCTCGCCGTCACGGTCGCCCTCGGACCATTCGGCGTACCCACGCTTGAACGCAAGAACGCCCAGTGCGCTAGCGAGAGCCGCGGTCGGTTCGGGCACGCCGCGGGCGACCAGGGCGGTGGTCATGGCGGCGGCGAGGCTGACGTTCTTGAGGGCGTCACGCTCCTGAAGCTCAGTGCTGGCAGCGACAGCCGCCTTCAGGCGAGGGCCGAGTTCGCGGCTCGCGGGGCTCATTGCGGTCGATGCGCGTTCGAGGCCGGCCGCGACCGCCTCGAGTGGGCTGGCGGTGGCGGGTGCCTCGGCGATTCCCTCGGTCAGCAGCCGGCTCAGTGTCTCCTGCCCGGCCACCAGCAGCTCGCGCTTGTCGGGGAAGTGCCGGAAGAAGGTGCTTTTGGTGACGCCGGCGCGCTCGGCGATCTGCGCGACCGTCGTGGCGTCGTAGCCCTGCTCGGTGAACAGGTCGACGGCCGCCACGACGAGGCGTTCCCGCGCTCCTGGTTCCCACCGTCCCATGAATCAACCATACGTGATGAGACCATGGTCCCGTCACTCTGGTAGCGTGTGACGGGACAAGAGTCCCATCGCTTGCGGGGAGAGTTTCCATGCGCGTTTTCGTCACCGGTGGCACCGGTCTGATCGGGTCCACCGTCGTCGCCGAGCTGCTCGGCAACGGCCACACCGTCCTCGCCCTTGTCCGCTCCGACGCGTCGGCGCTGGCGGCCGAGGCGGCCGGCGCCGAGACCCTCCGGGGGACGCTCGCCGACTTGGACGTCCTTCGCGCCGGCGCCGCCCAGGCCGACGGGGTGATCCACCTGGCGTTCGGCAATGACTTCAGCAGCCCCGAGACCCTGGCGAAGGTGGTTGCCGAGGAAAGCGCCGCCATCGCGACCCTCGGTGAGGCACTCGTCGACAGCGGCCGCCCCCTCGTCACGGTCTCGGGCACGCCCCTCGTGCCGGGCCGCGTCTCCACCGAGGCCGACCCGACCTCGACGGACGGGCCGGTCGGCGGTCGTGGCCGCGCGGTCACGGCGGTACTGGGCTTGGCCTCGCGCGGGGTCCGGACCTCGGCCGTGCGCCTGCCGCGCACGGTTCACAACCAGGGCGCGGGCGGGTTCGCCGGTCTGCTGACCAACATCGCCCGCCAGAGCGGAGTTTCCGGCTACCCGGGCGACGGCACGCAGCGCTGGCCGGCCGTGCACGCGCTCGACGCGGCCGTCCTGTTCCGGCTCGCCCTGGAGCGGGCGGAAGCCGGCACCGTCTGGCACGCCGTGAACGACGAGGGCGACAAGGTGCATGACATCGCGACGGTCATCGGCCGGCGGCTGGGCCTGCCGGTCGAGCCCGTGCCGGCGGAGACCTACGCCACTCTCGGCCCGATCTTCTCGGCCGACCAGCCCTCGTCCAGCACTCAGACCCGGGAGGTGCTCGGCTGGGAGCCGAAGCACCCGCGGCTGCTGGACGACCTGGAGAACATCCAGCCCTGACCGAAGGGGCAGTCGCGCTGCCGACGTCCACGCCGGCAGCGCGCCCCGCTCTCGACCGACCGGCAATTCATGCTCACAACCAGCAGGAGATCCCGTCATGGTGGTAGTTGTCTTCGGCGCTCGCGGCAACGTCGGTCGTCATGTGGCCGATGGCCTGCTGGCCGCCGGTGAACAGGTCAGAGCAGTCAGCCGAACCCCGGCCGCGGGTTTGCCGCCCGGGCTGGAAGCCGTCGCCGCCGACCTGGACCGTCCCGAGACGCTGCCCGCGGCGTTCGACGGTGCCGACAAGATGTTCCTCTACGGAATGCTCGACCCCCGGAACCCTTACGACATCGGGAAAGTCGTTGCCGCGGCCGAGGCCGCGGGGATCCGGCAGGTGGCCCTGCTCTCGTCGGTGTCGGTCCTGCACCCCGGCGCCGACCACCTGGTCCCCCGCGTGAACCGCGCGATCGAGCAGGCCATCCAACAGTCCGGTGTGGACTGGACGTTCGTCCGGCCGGGCACGTTCGCCACCAACACCCGCACCTTCTGGGCCGAATCGATCCGCACGGACAACGTCGTCCGCCTGCCCTATCCGCTCGCGCAGTCGGCGCCGATGCACGAGAAGGACATCGCGGCGCTCGCGGTGACCGCCCTGACCGAACCGGGCCACTCGCACCAGGCCTACACCATCTACGGGGCCGAATCCCTGACGCTGCAACGCCAGGTCGAGCACATCGGCGAGGCCCTCGGCCGCCGCGTCCGGATCGAGCAGATCTCCGACGAGCAGGCTCGCGCGGAGGTCGGCAGGACCATGGCCCCGTTCGTGGCCGAGGCGATCGTCGGCCAATGGGCTGCCGCCGACGGCGTCCCGGTCCCGACCTCGGCCATCGTCGAAAAGATCACCGGCGCGCCGGCGCACACGTACGCCCAGTGGGCCGTCGACCACGCTGACGACTTCCGCTGAAGTCCGTCATGCTCGGTCATGCTCTAAATGGCCAGAAATCAAGCAGTATCGAGCACTTGACATGTCCGGATCGGCTGGCTTTACTGTGAGGCACGTCGCAACGAACGCCCGACGTCAGAGGTACGCCCAGCCGGTAAATGGCGGTCGCCATGAGCCCGGACTGAGTCGCCAGGATGCTGGTCATCCGAGGCGGGGTCGTGCCCGCCAGCATTCCGGAGTTCAACGATGCCCTTCACCCGCGTTCAGTTCCTGAGCTGTGCCGCACTGGTCTCGGTTGTCCTCGGTACCTCCCTTTCGTCCGCGGCCGGCGCTTCCGCCGCGCCGGCCGCCACCCCGCCGCCGGTCGGGGCCGGGTTCGATTACCAGATCGGCGGTGCTTACGAGCCCCCGGCCGGCGTCAAGATCGTGAGCCGCGACCACGAGGCCGCTCCCGCTCCCGGGCTCTACAACATCTGCTACGTCAACGCTTTCCAGGCACAGCCCAATGCCGAAGACAGCTGGGGCGACCTGCTGCTGCACGACGCGAACGGCGACGTGGTCTACGACAAGGACTGGGGCGAAGCCCTGCTGGACCTCCGCACCGACGACAAACGCGGACGGGCCGCCGCGAAGGTGAACGCCTGGGTCGACCAGTGCGCGGCCAAGGGATACCAGGCCGTGGAGCCGGACAACTACGACAGCTTCACGCGTTCGCAGGACCTGCTGACCGCGGACGACGCGCAGGCCTACATCCGGCTGCTCTCCTCGCACGCCCACGAAAAGGGCCTCGCGATCGCGCAGAAGAACACCTCGGAGCTTTCCGGCCAGCACGTGCAGAACGGCCTGGACTTCGCGGTCGCCGAAGAATGCGGCGAGCAGAAGAACTGCGGCGAGTTCACCTCGGCGTTCGGCGACCACGTGATCGTGATCGAGTACACCGACGGCGGCCTGGCCACCGCGTGCGACCGCTGGGGAAACCTGAGCATCGTCGAGCGTGACCAGGACGTTTCCCCGAAGGGCAGCGACGGGTACGTCCGCCGGACCTGCTGACCGGTCCGCGCGAATCCCGTCCCTGCCGCACTTTCGGAGGAAACGATGGACGTTCGGGTGCCGTTGTCGCGCCGTGGATTCCTGCGGGGGGCCGGTGCGCTGGCCCTCGGGACGACGATGGCCGGGTGCGCCTCGGCCGCGCGAGCCGGCTCCGGTGGGCCCGTCACGATCGAGCTGTGGCACGGCCAGTCCGACGTCGGCCGCAAGGTCATCGAAGAGCTGGTGGCCGACTTCGAGCGGACCCACCCCGGCATCCGGGTCAACCCGGGCGGCGGCGTGCTGGCCGACGCGATGCTCCAGAAAGTGATGGCGGCGCTGGCGTCCGGGTCCTATCCGGACATCGCGTACGTCTTCGGGGCGGACCTCGCCAGCGTCGCGCGCAGCCCGCAGGTGGTCGACCTGACCGACCTGGTCCATTCCGGACCGGCGCCGTGGGCGGACTACTGGACGCCGGGGCGGGACGCGGTCACGGTCAACGGCCGGGTCCGCGCCGCCCCGGCCATGCTGGACGTACTGGCCGTGGTGTGCAACAAGGCGCTGTTCGCGCAGAAGGGGATCCCGCTTCCGGCGGAGAACTGGACGTGGGCCGAATTCGTGGCCACCGCGCGGAAACTGACCGACGCGCCGTCCGGCACGTTCGGCACGAGCTGGCCGGGCGCGGGTGACGAGGACACCGTGTGGCGGCTGTGGCCGCTGGTGTGGGACCTCGGCGGAGAGGTGATCGGCCCGGACGGCCGCAGCATCGGATTCGCCGACTCCGGCGTGCGCGCACTCGAGGTGCTCCGGGACCTCGCCGCACAGAAGAGCGTTTACATCGACCCCAAGCCGGGCAGCGAGCAGATGTACCAGGCGTTCGCTTCGGGCCGGATCGCCATGGTGGCCACCGGTCCGTGGCAGCTCCAGGACATCACCGACGCGGGGATCGACTACCACGTGGTCCCGCTGCCGACGTTCAGCGGCAGGCCGGTCACCGTTTCCGGGCCGGACACGTGGACGCTGTTCGACAACGGCGAGGAACGCGTGCAGGCCGCGCGCACGTTCGTGAGCTGGCTGATCCAACCGGGCCAGGACGCGCGCTGGGACGTCGGCGCGGGGAGCCTGCCGCTGAGCCGGGGCGCCCAGGCGATGCCCGTGTGGCAGCGGAAAGCCGCGGAAACCGAGGGACTGCCGGTGTTCATCCACGCGCTGGAGAACGCGCGGGTGAAGCCGGTGCACCCCGCCTATCCCCAGGTGTCCCAGGCTGTCGCCACCGCCGTCGTCGCGGTGCTGCTCGGCAAGAGCACCCCGGCCGACGCCATGCGTGCCTGTGCCGACGAAGCCAACGCCGCCTTGATCATTCCGCGCTAGGGAGTTCGCAGATGCCCGGATTGCCGGCCCCGATCACCATATCCCGTCCTGCTGTGTCAACTGAGTCCGTACGGTCCACTGTGGATGCCAAGGGAAACCGCCGTCGGCGCCGACGCGAGGCCGCATCAGCGTGGGCGTACATCTCGCCTTCCGTGCTGATCATCCTCGGCCTCGGTGTGGTGCCGGTCGTCTGGTCGTTTCTGCTGTCCTTCCAGGCCGACGACCTGGTGACCCCGAGCCGGCTGGTGGGCCTGGACAACTACCACGCGCTCGCGCAGGACCCGCATTTCGCGCAGGCCGTCGAAAACACCCTGCTGTACACGGCTTTGTACGTTCCGCTCAGCATCGTGTTCGGACTGCTGCTGGCACTGGTGCTCAACCGGCGCATCAAGTTCGTGGGCCTGTACCGCACCCTGTTCTTCGTGCCGTTTGTCATCTCCGCCACGGCTCAAGGGGTGCTGTTCTCCTTCATCCTCGATCCGCAGTTCGGCGCCGCGAACTCGCTGCTGCACCATCTTGGCCTTTCACCCCAGGGGTTTCTCTCCGACCCGGGACAGGCGCTGATGGTCCTTATCGGCATCACCCTGTGGAGCGGCACGGGGTTCTGCGTCGTGGTGTACCTGGCCGCGCTGCAGGAAGTGCCGTCGTTTCTGGTGGAGGCCGCGAGGCTGGACGGCGCGGGACCCTGGCAGGTGCTGCGGCACGTGACGCTGCCGACCATCATGCCGATGACGGTTTTCCTGCTGATGTGGCAGGTCATCAATTCGCTGCAGGTGTTCGACCTGGTGTACGTGACGACCAAGGGCGGGCCGCTCGGCTCCACCACGGTGATCGTCTACTTCATCTGGCAGCAGGCGTTTCAGAACTTCACGGCCGGCTACGGCGCGGCCGCCGCGTACCTGCTGGCTCTGGTCCTGCTGGTGATCGCTGTGGCCGCGCGGCTGCTGCGAAGGCCGGGAAGCCGTGGCAGCACGGAGGTTCCGCGATGACCGTCAGGGCTCTCCTTCCCACTGTGGACACCTTCACGCCCGGACGTGCCCGGGCTCGCCTGCGGCTCCCGTTCAGCCCGTGGCATCTGCTGCTCGCGCCGTTGGCCCTGCTCTTCGCCGCGCCGCTGATCTGGCTGCTGCTCAGCTCGTTCATGAGCAACACGGAGATCAACCGCTTCCCGCAGGCGCTGTGGCCATCCACAATAGACTTCGGCGGCTACCGCTACGTCCTCGAGAACGCGCTCTTCCTGCGCTGGTTCACGAACTCGCTGATCGTGTCCGCGGTGGCCGTCGCGTCCAACCTGCTGTTCGGCTCACTGGGCGGCTACGCCTTCGCGCGGATGCGGTTCGCCGGGTCCCGGGTCATGCTGGTGCTGATGCTGGCCACGATGGCGGTCCCGTTCCAGCTGACCATGATCCCGACCTTCCTCGTGATGAAGAAGCTGGGGCTGATCGACACCCTCGGCGCGCTGATCGTGCCGTCACTGGTCACCCCGTTCGCGGTGTTCCTGCTGCGGCAGTTCTTCCTTTCCCTGCCGAGGGAACTGGAGGAGGCCGCGTGGATCGACGGCTGCTCGCGGCTGCGGGTGCTCTTCCGCATCGTGCTGCCGCTGTCCCGCCCCGCGCTGAGCACCGTCGCCGTGCTGACCTTCCTGAGCACGTGGAACGACCTCACCTGGCCGTTGATCGCGGTCAACCACGACACGCAGTACACGCTGCAGCTGGGGCTCAGCACGTTCCAGGGGCAGCATCACACCGAATGGGCCGCGGTCATGGCGGGCAACGTCATCACCGTCCTGCCGGTGCTGCTGGCCTTCCTCGCCGCGCAGAAGACGTTCATCCAGTCCATCACCTCCAGCGGGCTCAAAGGCTGACTCCGCCACACCACCGAGGAAGTCCGTGTCACACCACTTTGACCTGCTCGTGATCGGGGACGCCAACCCCGACGTCATTCTCGGTCCACTTCGGACTCCGATCGCCTTCGGCCAGCGGGAACAGCTCGTCGACTCGGGCACCCTGACCCTGGGCGGGTCGGCCGCCATCACCGCGGCGGGCGCTGCTCGCCTCGGGCTCAAGGTCGCCATAGCGGGCCGGGTCGGTGACGACGCCTCCGGGCGGTTCGTCCGCGAAGCACTTGACGAGCGCGGAGTCGACACGAGCGCGCTGGCCGTCGACCCGGACGCGCCGACCCCGCTGACCGTCGTGCTCACCAGGGATGGCGACCGCGCGATCCTCACCGCCGGTGGGGCGCTCGCCGCGACCACTGCCGCCGACGTGCCGGAGCGCCTGCTCGCCGCCAGCCGGCACGTGCACGTCTCGTCCTACTTCCTCCTGCCGAAGCTCGCCCCCGAGCTGCCGCGCCTGTTGCGCCTCGCCCGCTCGCACGGCGCGACGACGTCGGTCGACACCAACGACGACCCGTCCGGAGCCTGGGATCCGGGCGGCATCGCGGCCTTGCTGCCCGAGACCGATTACCTGCTGCCCAACGCCGAGGAGGTCCGGAACCTGGCCGCGACCCCGATGGCCGGTGCCAAGGAGGCGGCCGCGCTGCTGGCCGCGCGGGGACCGGCGGTGGTGGTCAAGGACGGCTCCCGGGGCGCGTTCGCCCGCGTCGACGGCGAAACCTACGTGACCACGGGCATCCCGGGGGACGCTGCGGACACTGTGGACACCGTCGGCGCCGGGGACAGCTTCAACGCGGGCTTCCTCGCCGCGCTGCTCGCGGGCATGTCACCAGGGGAGTCCCTCGAAGCCGGCGCCGTGTGCGGGGGGCTGTCCGTCCGCGCCGCCGGCGGCACCACCGGCCAGCCCACGTGGGACGACCTCCTCGTCCATCTCCTTCGCACCGAAACGGATCCAGCATGAGCACCAAGATCACCTTCGTCGGCGCCGGCAGCGTTGTGTTCACCCAGAGCCTGCTCGCCGACCTGTTCGCCTACCCCGACCTGGGGGAGACGGAGATCGCGCTGCACGACATCGATGCCGAACGGCTGGCGACCGCGCTGGGCGCGGCCCGGTACATCGCGACCGAACGCGGCGTGAAGCCCGCCATCACCGCGTACACGGACCGGCGTGAGGCGCTCGAGGGGGCCGACTTCGTCGTCAACATCGTGCAGATCGGGATGGGGGAGGCCACCCGCACCGACTTCGAGGTCCCGGCGCGCTACGGCCTGCGGCAGACCATCGGGGACACGATCGGGATCGGCGGGATCTTCCGGGCCCTGCGCACGTTCCCGTTCCTCAAGGCCCTCGGCGAGGACATCACCGAGGTCTGCCCGGACGCGTGGCTGCTCAACTACACCAACCCGATGGCGATGAACGTCCAGTACCTCACCGAAGCCACCGGCCTGACCCGCGTGGTCGGCCTGTGCCATTCGGTGTACTGGACGGTGCACGGGCTCGCGGAGCTGCTCGGCGTGCCGTTGTCCGAGGTCGTCTACCGCGCCGCGGGCGTCAACCACCAGGCGTGGCTGCTGCGGCTCGAACACGAGGGCGCCGACCTGTACCCGCGGCTGGCGGCACTGGCCGAAGAGGACGGTGAGCTGCGCCGCCGCGTCCGGTTCGACATGTTCCGGCGGCTGGGCTACTACCCGACGGAGACCAGCGAGCATTCCGCCGAGTACGTGCCCTGGTACCTCCACCACGACAGCGAGGTCGAACGGCTGCGCCTGCCCATCGGCGACTACCTCGGCATCGTCGAGGAGAACGTGGCGACCTACGAGCAGACCCGCCGCGCGCTCGCCGCCGACGCCCCGCTGACCGTCGAGGGCACGAACGAGTACGCGCCGCAGGTCATCCACAGCATCGTCACCGGAACCCCGCGCACGGTGTACGGGAACGTCCCGAACCACGGCCTGATCGACAACCTGCCGGCCCACGGCGTCGTCGAAGTTCCTTGCCTGGTGGACGCTTCCGGGGTGCAGCCGACCCGGATCGGCGCGCTGCCCCCGCAGCTGGCCGCGCTCAACCGCGCCTACCTCAGCATGAACGATCTCGTGGTGCGGGCCGCCGTGGACAACGAGCCGCGCCACATCCGGCACGCCGCGATGGCCGACCCGGCCACTGCGGCGACGCTGCCGGTCGAGCAGATCTGGCAGCTGTGCGACGACCTGGTCCGCGCGCACGCCGACCGGCTGCAACCCGCCCTGCGTGCCATCCTCGGCAGCTGAGCCGCCTCGATCCACCGGGAGAAACCCATGTCGTACACCACCGACGAGATCACCAGCCAGCCGGACTGCTGGGCACGCGTCCTCCGCGAGCTGCCCGAGCACGCCGCCGCCCTGCCGAAACCCGGTGAGCACGTCGCCGTGATCGGCTGCGGGACGTCGTGGTTCATGGCTCAGTCCTATGCGCGGCTGCGGGAAGACGCCGGGCACGGGCTCACCGACGTCTACCCGGCGTCGGAGGCGAGGTTGAACCGCCCGTACGACCGGGTCCTGGCCATGACCCGGTCCGGCACCACCACCGAGGTGCTCACCGCGATCGAGCAGGCCCGGCCGGGCACCCGCGTCACCGCGATCACGGCGGTCGGCGACTCACCGGTCGCGGACCTCGCCGACGACGTGGTCTGCTTGCCCTATGCCGACGAGCGATCCGTGGTGCAGACCCGGTTTCCCACCACCCAGCTGCTGCTCCTGCGAGCCCAGCTGGGGCAGGTCACCGACCGCGTGCTGGACGACGTCGTGACGGCGCTCGAAACCCCGATCGAGGACGAACTGCTTGAGGCCGAGCAGGTTTCGTTCCTCGGCGAGGGCTGGCACATCGGCATCGCCAACGAGGCCGCGCTGAAGGTCCGGGAGGCCGCGGCGTGGTGGACGGAGTCGTACTCCGCCATGGAGTACCGGCACGGCCCGATCGCGGTCGCCGGGCCGGGGCGCGCGGTGTGGAGCATGGCGGGCCTGGCCGAGCCGCTCGTCGAGCAGATCCGGGCCACCGGCGGGCACCTGCGCCAGGCGCGGCTCGACCCGTTGGCCGAACTCGTCGTCGTCCAGCGGCTGGCGGTCCGGCTCGCCGTCGCGGCCGGCCGGGATCCGGACCGGCCGGCGCACCTGACCCGCTCCGTCGTTCTCCAGGCGAGCTGATCCCGTGCCGGAACTGAGGATCGGCGTCGTCGGCGTCGGGCAACGCGCGGGCGTGGCCACTTTGGCGAACCGTCCGGGAACGGCCAGGGTGGTGTCGTGCGCGGACCCGGACCCGCGTGGCCGGGCCGACGCCAGGAACCGCTTCGGCGCCGACGTCGCGATTCACGAGCACTACGAGGCGATGCTCGAAGACTCGCTGGACGCGGTGTTCGTGCTGACTCCCGACCACGTGCACACCCAGCCCGTGCTGGCGTTCCTGGCCGCCGGAGTCGCCGTGTTCGTGGAGAAGCCGCTCGCGATCGAAATCGAGGACTGCGACGCGATACTGGCGGCCGCGGCGAAGACCGGGACGCGGCTGTTCGTCGGCCACAACCTGCGGCATCTGCCGGTGCTGCGCCGGATGCGCGCCCTGATCGAAGAGGGCGTGATCGGTGCGGTCAAGTCCGTGTGGTGCCGGCATTTCGTCGGGCACGGCGGGGACTACTACTTCAAGGACTGGCACGCGGAACGGGCCAGCACCACCGGCCTGCTGCTGCAGAAGGGCGCGCACGACCTCGACGTGATGCATTGGCTGGCCGGCGGTTTCTCCCGCCGCGTCACGGCGATGGGCGGGCTGACGGTGTACGGCTCGAACCCGCGTCGTCCGGTTGCGGGGGACGCTACGGCCGGGCAGCGGATGACGGACTGGTTCGACCCGGGTGTCTGGCCGCCGTCCGCGCTGGGTGGGCTGAATCCCGTGATCGACGTGGAAGACCTCAGCCTGATGCTGTCCGAAATGGACAACGGGGTGTTCGCCAGCTACCAGCAGTGCCACTACACGCCGGACTACTGGCGCAACTACACCGTGATCGGCGACGCGGGCCGGATGGAGAACTTCGGCGACGGAATCTCCGGCGACGACGCGGTGATCAAGGTGTGGAACAGCGGAAGGTCGGGCTACCGGGCTGAAGGCGACTTGACCATCCCGGTCCCGCCCGAGCCGGGCGGCCTCCACGGCGGCGCGGACGCGGCGTTGGTCACGGAGTTCCTGCGGTTCGTCGCCGAGGGCGGCTCGATCGAGACGTCGCCGGTCGCGGCCCGGGAGGCTGTCGCAGCCGGAGTCGCCGCCACGACGTCGCTGCGGTCGGGCGGCAGTGCGGTCGAGGTGCCGCCACCGGATCCGGCGATCGTCCGGTATTTCGGTGGCCACGGCTGATACGAGATCCGTATCCCTCCTTGCGAAACATTCATTGGACGTGAAGTGGTCCGCGGCCGGAAGGTGGAAAGCGCCTGACCCATTCCTGAAGAAAGCGGGGCCGTTGATGGCCGACAGTCCTTTCGCCGGCAAAGTAGTCGTCGTCACCGGCGCCGGGTCCGGTATCGGTGCCGCCACCGCGCACCGATTCGGGCGCGACGGCGCCACCGTGATCGCCGTCGGACGCAACGAAGACAAGCTGCGCAGGACGGTGGCCGAGGCACCCGCCGGTTCGGCGATCGTCGCGCGAGCGGCGGACGTCGCCGACGAGTCGTCGATCACCGCGCTGGTCGAGGAAGTGGCCAGGGAATACGGCCGCCTCGACGTCCTGGTCAACAACGCGGGCATCGCGACGCTCGGCACGGTCGAGAACACCGGCACGGCTGACTGGCGCCAGGTGATGGCCGTTGATGTCGACGGCGTCTTCTTCGCGTCGAAGGCCGCGCTGCCCCGGCTACGCGCCGTCGGCGGCTGCATCGTCAACGTCGGTTCGGTCTCGGGCCTCGGCGGGGACTGGGGTTTGGCCGCCTACAACACGGCCAAGGGAGCGCTGGCCAACCTGACCAATGCCATGGCGCTCGACCACGGCCGTGAGGGGGTGCGTGTCAACGCCGTCCACCCGTGCCTGACCGTGACCGACCTGACGGCGTCATTCCTGGCGGAGCCCGTCCTCGCCGCGTTCCGCGAGCGGAACCCCTTGGGGCGCCCGGCCGAACCCGCCGAGGTCGCCGACGTGATCGCTTTCCTCGCCGGCCACGACGCCCGTTTCGTCAACGGCGTGCACATCCCGGTCGACGGCGGCCTCTCCGCCTCCAACGGCAATCCGCGTTTGTTCTAGTGCCTCATCAAGGAACGTTGACGTTGTAACCGTGTCGCGTGGACATCGTGCCAGGACGTATTCTTTCGCGCAAATTTGGTGGCTGGACGACTGGACATGGTGGCCAAGGGGACTGAATCCACCTGTTTGCGGTATAGGCTCAGGCCTATCGGGCATTCCCCCTTGATCTTGAGGGCAGGCACCTGGCGGCAGGGCAGCCGATCTGGGCATCGTGGTGATGATGCCCAGATCGCCTGGGCAGAAGGATGCGGTGGGATCACCGCGGAAACATCAGGAGAGCCAAGACATGACTTTGATTCGTCGCACCGCCTCCGCGGGTGTGCTCGCCCTGGCGGTGACCAGCGCCGTGCTGTCACTGACCGGCATGGCCAGCGCGGAGACCGCTCGGCCCAACCACGACACAGCTGTGACGAGCAGCGATGGCGACGGCAACTGGGTACCGACCATTGGAAGCCCGGGGGCCCCAGCACCGCTCTGCTGCGCAGGTCTTCCTGGCCACGGTCTGACCTGACCCACCGTACGGACATTGTCTTGTGCTACATGAGGTTCGAACGCGATACGCAGCGCTTAAAGGCGTAGCTGTCTTTTGGTCCGGCGGAATTGCTTGGATCTGCTCACGGGCGGCCGGCCCGAACTGACGAGGCCGGCCGCCGCTCCATTGTGGGGACAACGCCGCAAACCCAGAGTCGTTGAACGATGAGGCTCTAGTTCATCAGCGGCCACAGTTCCCGGTTCCCCCGGAGGTGCTCAATCGCCGTGCGCCGGTTCCGGTGGGCCGGCCTTGGGTTTCTTCTCCGTGCGGTGCCTCTTGTCGAGTGCGTAGATGACGGTGGGTTTGCCGTCTCCGGGACTGCGGCGGTCGAGGTCGAACAGGGTGGTCGCGGTGATGAGGTCGCTGAGTTTGGCGTAGCCGTAGTTGCGGGCGTCGAAGTCGGGGCGTTGTTTGGTGATGATGTGCCCGATGGCGGCGAGGGTGGCCCAGCCGTCGTCGTCGGAGGCGGCTTCGATCGCGTTGCGCAGCTGGTTGATCAGGGCGGCGTCCTGCTTGAGCTGGGTGGCGGTGGCTCGTGGGGGTGGTGCGAGTGTGGTGTCGGCCGGGGCGGTGGGGCTGGTGGTGTAGGTGAGGTTTTCGGTGTAGATGAACTTGTCGCAGGCCACGACGAACGGTTTGGGCGTCTTGCGTTCGCCGAAGCCGTAGACGGTGACGCCGGATTCGCGTAGCCGGGTGGCGAGCCTGGTGAAGTCGCTGTCGCTGGAGACGATGCAGAAGCCGTCGAACCGTTCGGAGTAGAGCAGGTCCATGGCGTCGATGATCATCGCCGCGTCGGTGGCGTTTTTCCCGCTGGTGTAGGCGAACTGCTGGACGGGCTGGATCGACTGCGAGAGCAGCTGGTCCTTCCACCCTCGCAGGCTGGTGCCGGTCCAGTCGCCGTAGGCGCGTTTGACGTAGGCGGTGCCGTACTTGGCGACCTCGGCCAGTAGCCCGTCGGCGATGGCCGGCTGGGCGTTGTCCGCGTCGATCAGCACTGCCAGCTTCGCCAGGTTTTCGCTCATGAAGGTGCACGCTTTCTGGGACTTGTGGTCGAGGTGGCCCGAGCAGGAAGGTACGTCAGGTGGCCGATGCCGGCCAGTGCTCTCGCGGGCGCGCCGGGGTCGGTAAATGCGTTGCGGGCGTCGGGATACTGCGTCGGTGACCCGTGCTCCACTGCCTCAACTGCTCCGGCCTCGTGCTCTGGCACCCGGAGATCTCGTTGTCATCGCGTCGCTGTCCGGGCCGCTCCAACCGGTTTACGAGCCTGACCTGGAGCAGGCGGCAGTCGTGCTCGGGCGGATGGGATTCCGCGTGCGCCGGGCGCCGCTGCTGGAAGCCGGGCGGCACCATTGGTGGAGCGCGGCGCCGCCGGCGGAGATCGCCGAGGAGTTCAACGCGCTTCTGCGTGATCCTGAGGTACGCGCGATCATCGCGCATGACGGCGGCATGACGGTGCTCGGTTACCTCGGCCTGATCGACGTCGAGGCGATCACCGCCGACCCCAAGCCGATCCTCGGCTACAGCGACATCTCGTTGCTGCACCTGGTGCTCTACGCGCGCACGGGCCTGGTCGGGTTCCATGCCGACCTGGCCACGCCCGGGCTCGGCAAGGCGTGGCAGACCGTCACCGCGGCGCGCCGGGAGGAGCTTGAGCAGCTCTACTCGACGCTGCTGACCGGTGCGGAGCCGATCGGTGCGCTGCCGGCCGGCCCGTCGTGGGAGTGCTGGCGGGCCGGCCGGGCCGAAGGCCGGCTGATCGGCGGAGTGCTCAACCGCGTTGTGCTGGCGCAGGCGACGCGTTACGCGCTGCCGCTCGAATGGTTCAACGGCGCGGTGCTGTTCTGGGAGGAGATGGGCGGCCACGCCTCGCACGTGTGGAGCTATCTGCAGGTACTGCGGCACAGCGGCATTCTCGATCGGATCTCCGGCATGGTCGTGGGCGTTCCGCGCGAGATCGGCGGACTCGAAGGCCCCGGCGCGTCCCCGACGCTCCCCGAGCTGGTCCTCGACGTCCTCGGCGACCGTGACATCCCCGTCCTGGGCAACGTCGAGTTCGGGCACGCCGGCCCGAATCTGCCGATGCCGGTCGGCATCCGCGTCGGCCTGGATGCGCAGCAGCGGACGTTGTCGCTGCTCGAACCGGCGGTGAGCGACGCGGATCAGTGAGCGTCGTTCGTGCGTACGCCGTAGATGCCGTTCATCGCTCGCAGGGTCCGGACGATCTCCTCTCGGAGGTCTTCCGGCGCGATAACCTCGGCGTCGGCGCCGAGCTTGAGGAGTTCGGGAACGGCTGCTTCGGCTGACTCGATGGGGATCTCGACTTCGGTCCAGCCGGCCGCGTCCGGTCCGGTCGCCGTCTGCCGGGCCGCGCGGGCCGCGACCGGTTCCAGCAGGTCGGGGAGCCGGTCGAGGCCGTCACGGGAGAGCCGGAGGATCGCGGTGCCCCGGTGGCGGCGCTGGTCGAAGTGGTCGAGGTAGCTGCTCCAGTGACTGGCCAGGTCGAAGCCTTCGACGCGGTCGAACGGCTGGGGGAGAACGTCCGCGTCGCGGATGCGGGAGATCCGGTAGGTGCGGAACTGACCCTGGCCGTGAGCCACGAGGTACCAGTTACCGGCCTTGAGGACCAGGCCGTACGGCTGGACGGTCCGGGTGATCTCGTGGGGTTCCGTCCAGCGCAGGTAGCGGATCCGCACGGCGTGCTGGTTCCAGGTGGCGTCCGCGATCACGGCGAGATGGGGGGTCTGCTCGGCGTCGTGGTACCAGGACGGGGTGTCGAGGTGGAACCGGTCGGCGACGCGGCCGGCGCGGTCGCGAAGCTCGGCGGGCAGCGCGGCCTTGAGTTTGAGCTGTGCGGTGGTCACCGCCGCGGCCAGGCCCAGCTGGGCGGCGGCCGTGGGCAGCCCGGTCAGGAACAGCGACTCGGCTTCGGCCGCGGTGAGGCCGGTGAGCCGGGTCCGGTAGCCGTCGACCAGCCGGTACCCGCCATCGTGGCCGGGCTCTCCGTACACCGGCACGCCCGCGGCGTTGAGCGAGTCGACATCCCGGTAGATCGTCCGGACCGACACCTCCAGTGCCTCCGCCAGCTCCTGGGCGGTCATCCGGTTGCGGGACTGCAGCAGCAAGAGCAGGGACACCAGACGGGTCGCGCGCATGCCCGCAAGTATGCCGTATCCACTGCCAGAAGATGTCAGTGAACTGGCGTTAGCGTTCGGCCATGACCTTCACCGCCGATGTCGATACCTTGACCAGTCGCTACGCAGCAGTGTGGAACGAGCCGGACGATGCGCTGCGGCGCAAGGCAATCGAGGAACTGTGGGCCGAGGATGGCACGGAATTCACCGACACCGACGAGTACCAGGGGCACGACGCCATCCAGGCCCGGGTCACCGGCGCGTACGAGCAGTTCGTCGCAGCGGGCGGGTTCGTCTTCGTCCAGGCGGGGGACGCCGTCGCCCACCACAACGCGGTCACGTTCTCCACCCACATGGTTCCCGCGGCCGGCGGCGTCCCCGTGTGGAGCGGGGTCATGTTCCTCCTGCTCGATCCGGAGGGACGAATCCAGCGCGACTACCAGTTCACCGGGAAGGAAGCGGGCACCCGGGCCGCCGTGGCCGAGTTCCTCAGCCGCTTGGCCGAAAGCGATCCGGACCGGATCGCCGAACTGTTCGCGGACACCGTCGACTGGCAGCTCGACTGGCCCAGCGCGGGGCATCCGGCTGTGCCCTGGATCCGGGAGCGGTCGACTCGCGCCGACGTCGCCGACCACTTCCGTTTGCTGAATGCCTTCCACGTCAACGAGAAGCGGGGCGGGATGGCGCCACGGATCCTGGTCGACGGCCCGGACGCGGTGGTGCTCGGGGACATCCGCCAGACCGTGAAGGCCACTGGCCGGGCGTACAGCGCCCGTTGTGCACTGCACCTCACCGTCGAAGGCGGTGTCATCACCCGTTACCACGTCTACGAGGACAGCCTCACCGTCGCGCAAGCACTCAGCGGCGACGACGCCGCTCACTGAGTGCCGTGAGCTGGCGGCGGTCACGATCGCCTGCGTTCGTCGAGTCGTGCGGACCGCAACGCCGAACGCCTGACTTTTCCGTCATCGCCCCGGAGCGGTTGGGTGGCGCGTTCGAACGTCCGTGGCAGTTTGTCGGAGACCAGATGTTCGCGCAGGTGCGTGAGCAGATCCTCGTCGCGGACGGGGCCATCCAGCTGGACGATGGCGTGGAGCACGTGCCCGAGATCCCCCAGGGGATCCCAGCCCCCGTCTCCCCGGCCGGAAGCTCGGCGCCGCCGGGCCCCAGGATGTGGATCTCGCCCACCGCGATCCGGTCCCGGAGACCCTTGTGCTCCAGCCACTCCTCGCCGGTGATCACGGTGGCGGCTTGGCCTTCGGTGGCCGCATACAACTCCCACAAACCGGGTCATGAGCACTGCTGGTTTCCGGTGAAAAGCCCGAGGACGGCGGTCAGGAAAGGCGCATTGTGATACAGCGGCTCACCAGACAGGGTCGAATCGGACTGGAAGCCTGTCGGCACGGCCGCTCTCACCGGCCTCGAACCCGACCAGCAGGGCGGGATTCGGCAGCTCGATGATCGCGGCGCGTTCGGCCGCCGGAAGGCGCGACGAGATCGGCTGAGGCGTCGCGCCCAGTTTGCAGATTGCCAGTACGGCCTCGAAGAATTCGATGCTGTTCGGCAATCCGATCGTGGCCTCCTGAGACGGAGATGTAGCCGGCCACGCTGCCAGGACCCGGTGTATCCGTACTTCGTGTGGTGCGATGAACCGGAAGGCTCTCGTTCGTTCAACTGGACGAGGCGGCGCGCGTCACGCTGAGGTTGGATATCGGGCAACCAGACCGGAGAACCCATGAGCGTGCTCCACGATCTCAGCGCGACCGAACAAGCGGAGCTGATCAAGGCCAAGGAAATCAGCCCGCTCGAACTCATGCGGCACTACCTGGAGCGGATCGACCGGCACGATCGCCGGCTGGGGGCGTTCATCACGCTCACCCCCGAGGCGGCGCTGGAGGCGGCCGAGCGCGCGACCGCTCAGGTGCGGGAGGCGGCGGACCCCCGGGAACTCCCGCCCTTGTTCGGGGTTCCAACGGCCATCAAGGACCTCTATCCCACGGCGGGCGTCCGCACGACTCTGGGCTCGGCCGCGCTCGGCGACTACGTGCCGGAAGCCGACGGCCATGCGGTCGGGTTGCTCAAGGCCGCCGGGCTGATCTCGGTGGGCAAGACCAACGTGCCCGAGTTCGGCGTTGTCTGTTACACCGCCAACGATCTGGCGCCCGACGCGAGAACGCCGTGGGACGAGACTCGCTCGTCGTCGGGCTCGAGTGGTGGAGCCGCGGCGGCCGTCGCCGCCGGCCTGCTTCCCATCGCCTACGGCAGCGACGGCGCCGGGTCCATCCGGACACCCGCCGCCACGTGCGGTCTCATCGGGCTCAAGTCCAGCCGCGGAGCGGCTCCGCATTGCGAGAACCTCACGGCCAGGCGGCGGTCCCGTTTTCGACGTGATGATCGACAGCCTGTTCGCCCTGTTCGGCGCTTCGGTGAAGGTGAGTACCGAACAGACTACGTCCTGGAAGGACCGTCACCCGCGATCTGGACGGAAGCCTGAGCGGGCCCCGATCGTCTGCCCGAACCGATTCCCGGCATCAGCAGGAGGCAGTTGTGCACCAACCCCGGCACACGTATCAGGTACTGCCCGCCAGGCGGGTACAGGGGACCGACGTGCCCTGGCCGCACGACGTGCACATCGCGCTGCCCCCGTCCTACGGCCAGGGCGACCGCAGCTACCCCGTCCTCTGGGTGACGGACGCTTCCCTCGACTTCTCGCTTGTCGTCGGGCTGATGAACGTGCTCGGAATGGTGCAGGAGATCCCCGAGCTCATCCTGGTCGGAGTCGGCGCGCCCGACGACATCGACCTCGTCGAGTTCAACGAACGTCGAGCGCACGATTTCTACCCGCGGCCGAAATGGGTCAACGCGGGGCCGGGCGGCGCGCAGATGGCGGCCGTCCTGCCCGAGGAGATGGCGAAGGCCGGCGGTGGCGCCGCCGCTCTTCTTTCGTTCCTGGTCGAGGAGTTGCGCCCGCAGCTGGCGGCCGAGTTCCGGTTCGACGACGATCACGGCATCGCCGGATTCTCCGCCGGCGGTCACTTCGTCGGCTACGCCCTGCTCTCCCGCCCGGAGGCGTTCGGCCGTTATCTGGCCGGCAGCCCGGCCCTCAGCGGATGCGAGGACCTGCTGTTCACCCTGGAGGCCGACTACGCCGCGGCCCACGACGACCTGGCGGCAAGGGTGTTCTTCGGCGCGGGCGAGGCGGAGCTCGCCGATCCCTACGTGGCCGCCGCCGACGTCGTCGGGTCGATGACCCGCATGGCGCAGCTGCTGCGGCTGCGCGACTACCCCTCGCTGGAACTCACCACCCGCCTGTACCCGGGACAGACCCACGGGTCGGCGGCGTCGTACGCGTTGAGCGAAGGACTGCGCACGCTGTACCCCGTGAACTGACGAAAATCGCTGTCCGATCGCCGGAGCACAGTGCTAGACATCCGGAGTGGACGAAACTCTGGAGTTCCCCGATCTGCTGCGGCTGATCGACGAACGGTCGGCCGCCTTCCGGGCCGCCGTCGCCGCCGCACCCGACCTCGACCTCCAGGTGCCGACCTGCCCGGAGTGGACGCTGTTCGACCTGGCGCAGCACCTGAGCGACGGACGCCGCGCCTGGGCCGCCACCATCGCCGCCGGGCCCGCCGCCACGGCCAAGGCCGCACTGCAGAACGATCCGGTGCCTCGGGAGCGTGAGGCCCTGTCAGCCAACTTGGCCGCATCGACGCAGCAGCTGCTGGACGCACTGCGGGAAGCCGGCCCGGATCGCGGTTGCTGGACGTGGTGGGGAGCCTCGCAGTCGCCGCCCACCTGCGGGGCCGTCGCCCGGCACCAGCTCCAGCAGATCGCGGTGCACACCTACGACGCCCAGCTCACCGCGGGCGCCCCACGGCCGCTGCCGGACGAGGTGGCGCTCGACGGTCTCGAGGAGTTCCTGTTCACCTGCTGCGCGACGACGAGCGCCTGGCCGCACAAGCCCACCGCGTTCGACTTCCACACCACCGAGGGCCGCTCCTGGCGCTTCACCGTCGACGGCGACGGCGCCCGCTCCACCCGCCTCCCCACGCCCGCCATCGCTGCCGGTGAGGGCCCGGAACCGGCCGGCGTCTCCGTCCACGGCACGGCCAGTGAGCTGGTCCTCTTCATGTACGACCGGATCCCGGCGGACGCCGTGCGGATCGACGGCGACGCGGGCCTGTTCGACCTGCTCCGCGACTGGGAGCCCGAGGAGTAGCCACCCGGCGACCGAAGAACCCGTCACTATGCTGGTGCCCATGATCAGCGACAAAGCATGGTCACCTTGATGCCCGGAGCCGAGCTGCTGGTCGGCCGGCACGGCGAGAAGCGCCGTGTCGACGAGCTGATCGGCGCCGCGCGTGCGGGCCGGGGCGGGGCGCTGGTGCTCGGCGGCGAGGCCGGGATCGGCAAGAGCACGCTGCTGGAGCACGCGGAACAAGCGGCCTCCGGCTTCCGGGTGCTGCGGGCCTCCGGCGCCGAGTTCGAGCAGGAGCTGCCGTACTCCGCCCTGCACCAGCTGTGCGTGCCGGTCCTCGAACACCTCGCCGAGCTGCCGGACCGGCATCGCGACGCGTTGCGGATCGCGTTCGGCCTGGCCGACGGGACACCCCAGCCGTTTCAGGCCGGCCTGGCGATCCTGGAGCTGGTCACGGCGGTGAGCAGTGCCCAGCCGGTGTTGTGCGTGATCGATGACGCCCAGTGGCTGGACGCGGCGTCGTCACAGGCCATGGCCTTCCTCGCCCGCCGCGTCGGGGCGGACCCCGTCGCCATCGTGCTCGCGCTTCGCTCACCGTCCACCGGCACACCGTCCACAGTGGGCGAGCTGACCGCGCTGCCGTGGCTGGCCGTCGACCGGTTGAGCGACCAGGACGCCAAGACCCTCCTCACCGCACGGAACCCGTTCCCGCTCGACGACCGGGTCCGGGACCGGCTCATCGCCGAGGCGGACGGCAATCCGCTCGCCCTGCTCGAACTGCCCCGGGCCGGCGGCTTCATCCCGCCCGCGGCGTCGTCGGTGCCGTCGCGGATCGAGGACGGCTTCCGGGCGCGGCTGGCCGGTCTGAGCGCCGACGCGCGGCTGTTGCTGACCCTCGCCAGCGCGGATCCCACCGGCGATCCCGGTCTGCTGTGGCCGGCCGCCGGCGCCTTGGACATCGACGTGCCGGTCGCCGGCGCGGCCGCGGCCGCCACCGGGCTGGTCGAGTTCGCGGCGCGCATCCGGTTCTGTCATCCGCTGGCGCGCTCGGCGGTCTACCACGCCGCGGAGGACGGTCAGCTCCGTGCGGTTCACGGCGCGCTGGCCGAGGTGACCGACCCGCTCACGGCCCCGGACCGGCGGGCGTGGCACCGCGCGCAAGCGAGCGTCGGCCCGGACGAGGACGTGGCGGCCGACCTGGAGCGCTGTGCGTCGCGGGCTCGGTCGCGCGGGGGCGTCGCGGCGGCGGCCGAGTTCCTCGAACGCTCGGTCGCGCTGTCACTGGACCCTGAACGCCGTGTCGAACGGACGCTGACCGCGGTGCGGACCGGCATCGAGGCCGGCGCCATCGACCGGGCGGCCGGCCTCCTCACCACCATCGAGACCGCCTCGCTGGACGAGTTCCAACGGGCCCAGGTCGACCTGCTGGGAAGCCGGATCGCCTTCACCCGCCCCGGCGACAGCAGCGGCCCGTCGCTGACGGTGAGCGCGGCGCGACGACTGTCCGAACTGGACCCCGACCGAGCACGGGACTGCTTCCTGGACGCCCTCGAGACGAGTCTGGTCGTCGGTCGCGCCGGCGGGGTCGTCAACGAGGTCCTCACCGCGGCACGGGCCGTGGCGCCGGCGCCCAGCTCCCCGGATCTCCTCGAAGCGCTGATCGCCTTTGCCGAGCACGATTACCGCACGTCGATTCCGATTTTTCGCGATGCGCTGCACGCCGAAGGCGGCCACTTGTGGAGCCGACGCCCCGCGCTCGCCTCGATGATCGCCGCCGAGCTTTGGGATACCGACACCCCCACCGCCATCGCCGAATGGCTGGTGAAGCCCGGCCGGGAGTCGGGCTCGCCGTTGCTGCTGAGGCTCGCCTTCGCGCAAGAAGCCCTGCACGCCATCCTCGCCGGCAACCTCGGGCTGGCGCTCGCCGCGTCCGCCGAGGAGGAAGCGATCGCCGACGCGGCCGGCGAGCCCCCGCTGATGTACCACCGGCTGCAGCTGGCCGCCATGAGGGGCCGCCGTGAGGAAGCCATGGGCCTCCTCCGGACGGCCACCACGGCGAAGTCCTCCGGCGGAACGGGCCAGGTGACCAACCTGCACTGGGCCGCTGCCGTGCTGCACAACGGTTTGGCCGATTACCCCGCCGCACTGGCCGCGGCCCGTGAAGCGACGGAGCACGGCGACCTCTTCCTGATCGGAGTGGCCCTGCCCGAGCTCGTCGAAGCCGCCGTCAAATGCCGCGAGCCCGCGGTGGCCGCGCGAGCGCTGGAGTCGTTGACCGAACGCGCGCAAGCGGCGGGGACCACACTCGGCCGAGGAGTCACGGCGTACTCCCGAGGGCTCGTGACGGGAGTCGAGGACGACTACCGGGAAGCCGTCGAGTGTCTCGAGGTCAGTCCCCTCCTGCCCTACCTTGGCCGGGCGCACCTGCTGTACGGGGAGTGGTTGCGGCGCAAGGGCCGCCTGAAGGATTGCCTGCGAGAACTGCGAGCCGCCCACGAGTTGCTCTCGTCCGCCGGGGCCGACGGGTTCGCCCGGCGCGCCGCCGACGAGCTCCGTGCCGCCGGGCAGCGGGTCGAGGGCCGATCCGCGCAAGCCCACGAGAAGCTCACGATGCAGCAGCTGGCGGTCGCCCGGCTGGTGGCCTCGGGCGCCGCCTCGAACGAGGTCGCCACCACGCTGTTCATCAGCAAGCGCACGGTCGACGCGCACCTGCGCATGATCTTCCGCAAACTCGGGGTGACTTCACGAAGGCAGCTCAAGGACCACCCCGACCTGATGGGGCACTGACCTTGGCCGGCGGGGTCACGCGCTGTTCGGCTGCTGTCCGACCTCGCGGGCCCACAGCCACTCGGTGAGGTGGGCGACCGCCCGGTCCCGGTGCCGCCGATAGGTGTTGAAGGACAGGTGCAGCGTCTGGGCGACGCGTTCCTGGGTGGTGGCCGGGTGCAGGAAGGTGCGGTCCACCAGCTCGCTCAGATCGGGCCGCAGCATGCCCGCGCCCGTGGTCAGCAGGTCTTGGAGCGCGGACGGCCCGCCGCTTTGGTGCTGCCGCACCATTCGTGAGCGCAGCAAGGGGTTGTCCCGTAACCGTTCCGGCGTGTGCAGGTCACGCAGGGCATCCCGGACGGCGCTCGCGAACTCGGGCTCGGAGAGGATCGCGTTGCCGGGTTCGGCCGGGGGAGCCGACGCGCCGGCTTGGCGGGCATGGACGAAACGCAGCCACTCCGTGACGTCCGTGCGGCGCCAGTCGTGCGCGAAAACGGGGAACCGCCGGTCGCCGACCGCGTACTCGGCTTCCGGCGCCGGCTGGAAACCGAGGTTCGCCAGGGTGCGGTCCCACCGGGCCGCGTCGGCGTACGCGCCTACCAGCGTCCACGCCGAGTTGTCGCCGCGGATCAGGATGTCGAGGGTTTGGCAGGCCGCGAACAGGGTCACCGACGGCGAGGTGAACTGACCGTGGTCGCGGTCGAGGAAGAACCGCCAGGCCCGAACCCGCTCGCCGGGCCTGGGCGCGCCGTTCTCGTGCGCGTGCCGCCACATGGCGGCGGCCCCCGGGTCCACGTCGAGCTCGGCCTCGGCCTCGGTCAGCTCCAGGCACGCGGCATAGCCCCGAGGTTCGCCCGACAGGGAACGGAAAACCCAGAACGCCGCGGGCTGGCGCGCCAGCCAGTACGCGGCCAGCTCGGCCTGCTTTTCGCCCTGCCAGGCCGAAGTCATCGCGATGATCGGATCCCGGTCCCCGTCCCGCAGCCGGTCGGCGTACGCCTGCATCGTCGGCGGCGGGGTGGTGCACGTTTCGATCTTCGAGCGGGCACCGGACAGGACGATCGTGTCGACGAGCAGCTGGATCTGCTCACGCTCGTCCACCGACGCGCGGATCCGGGCCAGCATCGCGGCCGAGACCCTGGCCTTCAGCTCGGCGTACCGGCCGGGGGCGCGCCAGCGCAGGTCCGCGTCGAGGGCGTCGCGGGCGACGTCGTGCGGATACAACCCGCGCGGCCCCTCATCGACGAACGGCAGCGTGCGCAGCCAGGCGAACAGTTCACCGGCGTCCGCGCCGATCACCTCGTGCAGAAGTTCTTCGGTGGTCACGGCCGCGTGGGCGCAGATCTCCAGCACCGCCCGGTGGCGCGCGCTCGGCGCCGCGTCGATCGCCTGCATCAGCAGCCCGCTCACCACGTCGGGCAGATCGGCGAGCGTGCGCGGCTCCGCGCCCCGGCGTACCGCGTCGACCACCATCGACAGGGTGAGGGGATGGCCGTGGCTGATGGCCAGCAACCGGTCGTGCCACTCGGGTGGGACCTGCTGGGCCGCCAGGTACCGCCGCCCGTCGCCGGGCCGCAGGTTGTCCAGCGCGACCACCCGCATCAGGTCCCGCCAGGCCGGGTCCGCCCGCCACAACGGCCGGGGCGGCTGGCGCCCGGCGATCACCACGAGCACGTCGCCGGGCAGTGACGGCAGGTATTCCTCGCGGACCCAGTCGTCGCTGTCCGCGAGCAGTTCATAGGTGTCGATCAGCAGCACCGGCCGGTCACTGCCGGTCACCGTGGGCATCGTGTCCGGCGCGAGCCGCAGCTGCCGTGCGTCGACCCGGACCACGGAGCGTCCGGCGGTCGCCGCGACGTCCGCGAACACCTCGAGCAGCGCGCTCTTGCCGACACCGCCTGCTCCGTGCACGAAGATCAGGCCCGGTTCGGCCAGCGCGTCCCGGAACAGCGACACCTCACTGTCGCGGCCGACGAACGAACGTCTCCGCAGCTCTTGCAGCCGCTCACCCAGCACCGTCACAGATCAACGGTAACCGACCCGGCGCACTGGTGACCCACGGTAGTTGGGCACCGGATGGGCAGCGACTGGGCAGTGGCTGGGCTGGTGCGGGCCGACTGGCCGATTGATGATCACGACGTCACTGCACGTAACGACGAAGGACACGATCATGCCGCTCGCTGAGCCCGTCCCGCGCGAGGCCGTGCGCCAAGCGGTGGTGTTCATGCGGGACCAGCTGGAGCGGCCGGTGACCGTCGCGGAGCTGGCCGGCGTGGCGGGGTTCAGCCCGTACCACTTCCTGCGGGTGTTCAAGCGGGCCACCGGCCACACGCCGCACCGCTATCTGACCCTGTTGCGCGTCGCTGAGGTTAAACGGCTGCTGGAAGGTGGGGCCACGGTCACGCAAGCGGCGGAGCGGTGCGGGTTTTACAGCACGGCACACCTGTCCGCGGTTTTCCTCCGCGAGACCGGGGTACGGCCGTCACAGTGGTCGCCGCGGACAAGCGATCGCCGGTCGGCCTAGTGATCGCGGGCCTCGCGGGTTGATATGAAGATTTTTTGTTCACTCTATTTGGTGACGTTTTCGATGGGTGGCGTCGGTAAAATTAAAGGGTGAATTGTTCTAGAGATTCTGCCTCCGATGTTTTGTCTCGGATTCATGAACGGGCCATCCGGGTGGCGCAGTTGGAGGCTGAGCAGGCTGCTGATGTCGCGTTGTTCGCGGCGACGGGTGGGTCTGCCCGGTCGGTGGCGGCTGAGTTGGCGTTGGAGTTGTCGGTGACAGAGCGGCGTGCTGGGGCTGATGTCGCGTTGGCGCAGGCACTGACCACCCGGTTACCGGCAACGTTCGCGGCGTTTCGACGTGGGGAAATCGACGCTTTCAAGGCGCGGATGGTATTCGAGCCGACTATCGCTCTGTCTGATGAGATGGCTGGTCAGGTTGACGCGATTGTGGCGACGCGGTTGGTGGGGAAGAATCCGTCGTCGTTACGGGCTGCGGTGAATCGGGTGGTACAGAAGGTGGATGCCGAGGGATACGAGCGAAGATCCCGGGCGCGACGGCGCGACCGTAATGTGTGTTTGATTCATCAGGACGAGACCATGTCCACGTTGCTGTGTGATCTGCCCGTGGAACACGCCTCGGCGATCTACATCTCCCTCGATCAGGAGGCGCGGAGGCTGCGTCGCGGAGGCGAGTCCCGGACGTTGGAGCAGTTGCGTGCGGATGTCCTGGTTGATCGGCTGCTGAACCGGGCGCCGGGTGACAGCGGCGTGAAGCCTGTTGTCTATGTCTATGTGGACCTTTTGACGCTGGCCGGATTGAACGAGGACCCCGCCGAACTATCGGGCTGTGGCACGGTTCCGGCGTGGCTGGCGCGGGCGCTTGCGGCGGACTCGAACTCGGTGTGGCGGCGGATCATCACCGAACCCGACACCGGGCAGGTCCTCAGTGTCGGCCGCACCCGCTACCGACCACCAGCCGCCCTCGCCGACCTGGTGCAGGTACGGGACCGGGTGTGCCAACACCCGGGATGTCATCGCCCGTCACAGTACAGCGACATCGACCACACCCGCGACTTCGCGACAGGTGGCCACACCGCCGAAGACAACCTCGGCCCGCGCTGCCGGCGACACCACCGCCTCAAAGACGAACCAGGCTGGTCCTACACCACAGCGCCCGGCGGTGAAGGCACCATCACCACACCGACAGGGCGGGTATACGCGACAACACCACCACCACTGCACGAAAGCCGGGTCCGAGACGCCGCAGGCGACGCCGAGGCCGGGCGCGAGGAAGCCGCCTGACCCGGCACACAGTGAGGAACCTCCAAAGCTGGGCCAGCGTCGCGTGATTCCGCCCTTTCTACGACGAGGGCTGCTTGGTCGTCCCGGGGAGCCGGGCAGCACCGGGAAGGCCCAGCGCGGGAATCCGTCGGCGCTGGCCACGAACTGGATGTTGCCGCCGAAGGCGCGGTATTGCCCGAGTACCACAGTGCACCCGTGGCGCCCCGGTCGCGGCGAGTGCCCCGATGCCGGCGCTCGACATGGAGCGCACCGGCGACGAACAAGGCCAACTCGCGCACCACATCAAGCGTGACCCCATAGGAAATCACGTGGGGCCTCTGGACTCCAGGACTCGGTCTTCGCGAACTCAGTCCCACCAGCGGCCCACGCCACATCCCACGGCAGCACCCACCGCACCCAGCTCCACTGAGAAAACCTCAATGGAGCGCTTCGGACCAAGCCGGAGCACGCGACACTAGCGATCGCGGGCCTCGCGGAAGGCGTTCCGCAGCTCGCTGACCAACACGGCGGACTTCTCCCAACCCGGGTAGTGCCCGCCGTACTCCATCTCGTTCCAGCTGGTGATGTTGTGGTACCGGTGTTCCGCCCAGCGCCGGGCGACGGGGAACGGTTCGCCCGGGAACAACGTGCAGGCGGTGGGCACGGTGACCGCCCGGGCGTTCTGCGCCTCGGCGTCGCGCGGCGTCCACCGGACCGCCTCCCAGTACCAGCGGGCGGTGGAGGCGCCGGTGCCGGTGAACCAGTACAGGGCGATGTCGTCCACCTGTTGCGCCACGCTGACACCGCCACCGGCCTCGGGCCGCGTGTCCGAAAAGCCGACCAGCGCCTGGCTCAGCCACGCGGCGAGCCCGGCCGGAGAGTCGAGCAGGGAGTAGCCGAGCGTCTGCGGGAGCATGGCCTGGGCGATCACATGGGTGGGGCCGGTACTCATGAACCGGTCACGTTGGGCGATCATGGCCTTCTCGGCGTCGTCGGCCGTCGCCAAGTCCTCGGGCAGGGGCGACGCGACCGGCATGGTCAGATGCAGGGCCGCGACCCGCTCGGGCGCCAGGCAAGCCAGCTCGGTGCTGACGAACGCGCCCCAGTCGCCGCCGTGCGCCCCGAAGCGTTCGTAGCCGAGCCTGGTCATGAGCTCGGCCCAGGCCCGCGCGGTGCGGCCGGGGTTCCAGCCGGGTTCCCGGGGCCGCTCGCTGAACCCGTAACCGGGCAGGGCCGGCACGACCACGTCGAACGCGTCCTCGGCGGAACCGCCGTGCGCGACCGGGTCGGTCAGCGGGCCGATGACGCTCTCGAACTCCAGTACCGAGCCCGGCCAGCCGTGCGTCAGCACCAGCGGAAAGGCGTTGGGCTCGGGCGAGCGCACGTGCCAGAACGCGATGTCGAGGCCGTCCAGCCGGGTGCGGTAGTGCGGGATCGCGTTCCACCGCTTCTCCAGTGACCGCCAGTCGTGCTGCCGCCAGGCGTCCAGCAGGCTCCGGAGGCGCTCCACGCCGATGCCCTGCGTACCGTCCTCGACCGTCTCCGCTTCGGGAAGCCGGACGTGGTCGAGCCGCGCCCGCAGGTCCTCCAGGTCGTGCTCGGGAATGCTCACCGGAAATGGCTCGATCTCAGTCACGACCGCCACGCTAGGCCATCGGCACCGGTTCGTTCCATGCACAAAATTGCGGAGTACACCGTCGAAATAGGCAATTCTTGCCGATGCCGCGAGTCGCCGGGCCGGTTCATAGTCGGCCCAGGACCGCGAGAAGGGGAGCACGATGATCTACCACAGCATCCGGATGAAGGCCAAGGCCGGCGTGACGCAGGAGCAGGCGGCTGAGGCGCTGGAAAGCATGCGTAACCAGGGCCGGGTCATCGACGCGGTGAAGTCGTTTGTCGTCGGCCGCGACTTCGGCGGCGAGTTCGACTGGTCCGGCGTGTTCGTCATCGAGGACCTCGACGGCTACTGGGAATACCTGACGCATCCGCAATACCACTAAGTTAAGCCGCTGGAGGCTGTAGGGTAATGGTCGGCGGGCCGGCGTGTCGGATGCTGTGGTCGGCGGGTTTTTTGACTCTGTAGCGGTTGTATCTGAGTCTCCTGAGGGCGCGTGGGTTTGTTCGGTGTCGCCGCGGCCGGTGGCGACGTTCAAGAATTTCAGTCGTCGTCTCCGCGCGTGCCTTTTTCAGTTTTTGAGGGGGAAAAAGCCGCCTGGCTTGTGACCTGGCGGCGGATGACGCGGAGAGTGCGCATGAACGACAATCGGTCGGGATCGACATCGGCTTCGTCGGCAGCCCGGCACATGAGCGCCCGTATGCTGTAGTGAGTCAGCAGCAACGCCCATATTTCTTGCCTGACCATCTCCGGCGATTGAGACCTCAGCACTCGCCCTGGCCCGCGTTGATGAGTCTTGACCTCATCAAGCAGGCTTTCGTACTCCCAACGCTCACTATAGGCAGTAGCTAACTCGATAGCAGGTATGTCTTCAGGGTCGAGTATTGAGGTGATCAGGCGAATGGTGTCATGTTCCTCGGTTCGCTCACGGTCGGGAATCTCGTATTCGACGACACGCACCACCATGGCCTGAGTCGTGTGCGGCATGGCGCCGTCTCGGATCCGTGTGAGGATTTCCTTCTTGTGGTAGTTGCGTAATTTCGGCGGGAACACGGCCGAGAGGTAGGAACCGTCCGGCAGGACACGCGCGACCGGCAGCAGAAGATTCGACTTCACCCGCCACAGGGCATCGGCGCCGGTCTCGAGCGTCTCCTGCCAGGCAGGGAAGCTGTAGAAGCTGCGGTCGGCGGTGATGAGCATGTCTGCCTCGAATGAGCGGGTCAGCTCCTTGGCCAGGGTAGTCTCTCCGGCAGGCGCACCGCCAAGCGCGGCATCGACGAGGACATGTGAGCCGCATTCGCCAAGCCCGACGACTCGCACGATCGGGTAGGCACTCGCATTCGGACCGTTGTTGGACCGATTAAACTCGGCGACGTTGGCCGCGGTGTCCGGAATATTCAACGTGCACCCGTCAATCGACATCAACCGCCACGATCTCAGCCATGCGCCTTTCGTGCCCGGACCCGCCACCGGAACCGCTATATCCTCGAACAACTCCCGCAACGGCTCGGCGCCCAAACGCCGCCGAGCCTGAGTGATCGCCGAGGTCGAAGGAACATGCCACGAATCCGACCACGATCTCATATCCTTCAAAGATCCCACGAGCTTACGCATCACTTCCTCGTAGTCATCATCGAAGAACAAGCACATCGCCATACAAAAACGAACCATCACATGGGCCGGCAGCAGTCGAGATCGCTGCTCGCGACGCCCAGTTCTATTCAGCACGTCTTCAATGAAATCTCTCGGCACCACATCAGACAAGACCCCCAGTGAAATCCGGTCCGTCAACCGAACGTCCGCTCCACCGTTTCCCAGCAATTTCACATGCCCAGTTCGACTCACCACTCAATACTACTCAATCCCGATACCCAAGGAAAGCAATTGCCAGGCGTGTTGCCCAATCATTTCCACTGCGCAGACACCCTTAACTTAGTGGTATTGGACGCATCCGGCGCACACGCACACCGACGTGATCGGTATGCCCCTGGTCGAGAAGTTCGACTCGTTCGACGTCACCGACGACGAGGACCCGGAGATGGGCGCGAAGCTCGCCGACCTGAACCGGCGACGGTACGAAAACGACCCGGAGCTGGCCGCGCTGGTGAGCAAGCAGCCGCAGGCCTGACCGGGTTCAGCCGGACGTCGAGCGCAGCACCGCGCCCAGCCGTTGAGCGAATTCGCGAGCCTGCGGCTGGGCCAGCCTCGCCGCGGTGATGCGAAACCCCGGTGACGCCGTGCTCGCCGGGGTCAGGAACGGGGCGCCGTCCCGGACCGACCAGCCCGCATCGCGGAGAGCGGCCACCGTCGCGGCCGAACCGTGCGGCGTCGGGACCCAGACGTTGAAACCGTCAGTGGGGAACGGGGTTTCCACACCTTCCGCCGCCAGCTCGGCGCGAAGCGTGTCCACGCGCTCGGCGTAGGCGCGGCGGGCGCGGTCGAACTGCTTGGCCGCTGCGTCCGATTCGAGCAGCTCGACGACGAGCTGTTGCAGCAGCCGGCTCACCCAGGTCGCGCCGGGGCGCAGCCGGGTGCCGAGCCGCTCGCTCGTGTCCGGATCGGACGCCACCACCGCGACGCGCAGGTCCGGGCCGAGGAACTTCGCCACCGACCGCACCAGCGCCCACCGCCCAGCCGTGTCGGGCGTGGCCCGGTGATAGGGGTGACGGGAGATCGCGGAGAAGTGGTCGTCCTCGATCACCAGCACGTGCGGGTAGCGCGCCAGCACCGAACGGATCTCCCGCGCGCGCTCGGCGGTGAGGCTGACGCCGGTGGGGCTGTGCACCCGGGGGGTGATGATCACGGCGCGCGCACCGGCGTCCAATGTGGAGCGCAGGGCCACCGGATCCAGGCCCTCGGCGTCCACCGGAACGGGCGCGGCGCGGAAACCGTTGAGCCGCACGGTGCCCGAGCTGGCGTAGAAACACGGGTCCTCCAGCGCGACGAGGTCGCCCCGGGTCAGGTGCGCGACGAGCAGCCGTTCGACGGCGTCGACCGCGCCATGCGTCACGGACACCTCGAACGGCGCGCCGACCTCCGGCGTGAACGTCGTGCGCGCCCACTGCGCCAAGCGCGGCTCCACAGCCAGGCTCCCGTACATCTGCGGGTGGTAGTCGAGCTTGGCCAACGCGGCGGCGATGTCCGGCAGCAGCGCCGGATCGGGGTTGCCGCTGGAGAGGTCGACCAGCTCGGTGTTCGCGGCCGCCTCCCCGTCCAGCCGGGGGAGTGAGGCGACGACCGTGCCACGGCGGCCCCGGGTTTCGGCCACCCCGGCGGCGACGAGCATGCGGTAGGCCGCGGCCACGGTGTTGCGGTGCACCCCGAGCTCCGTGGCCAGTTCGCGGATCGGCGGGACCAGGTCACCCGGCCGCAGACGACCGGTGCCGACCAGGTTGCGCACGCTCTCGGAGATCTCTCCCGCCGTCGCCCCGCTGATCGGCGCGCGTTCCGCGGCCTGGTTCGTCACCGGCCCAGTATGGCACGTGACAGAACCGTCTTCGGCGCGTACGGTGTTTGTCACGTGACAAACTGCGCCGACCGCGAGGGAGAAGTACATGTACCTGCCCAAGCAGTTCGAGGTGTCCGATGAGGACACCGCGGCCCTGCTGAGCAAGGGCGGATTCGGCCACCTGGTCACCCCCGCCCCGGACGGCTCGCTGGAGGTGACCTCGCTGCCGCTGCTCTACGACGCGGAGAGCCACTCGCTCGTCGGCCACCTGGCGCGGCCGAATCCCCAATGGCGTTACACCGGGCGCGACACCGCCGAGGCCGAGTCGGTGGCGATCATCCCGGGCGTGGACGCGTACGTGACACCGTCCTACTACCCCAGCAAGCAGGAGACCCAGAAGGCCGTCCCGACCTGGAACTACGAAGCCCTCTGCGTCCACGGCCGGCTGCAGGCGCACGACGACCGCGACTGGCTGCGCGAGCACGTCAGCCGGCTGACCGACAACCACGAGAGCGGCCGCTCGGCCCCGTGGCAGGTCTCCGACGCCCCGGAGCGGTTCATCACGTCGCAGCTCAAGGGAATCGTCGGGATCCAGCTGTCGATCACCCGCGTGGTGGCGAAGGCGAAGCTGAACCAGAACCGCACCGCCGCCGACCGCACCGGGGTCGTCCGCGGGCTGGAGCAGGGCACGAGCTCGGAGCAGGAGACCGCGGCCCGTATGGTCGCCATGGGGCTGGACAACGGATGACCGGCCTGTTCACCGGGCTCAGCGCGTTCCCGCTCACGCCGATGACCGAGCAGCGGATCGACGAGGCGGCCTTTACGGGGCTCGTCGCGCGGCTCCATCAGGCCAATGTGGACTCCATCGGCGCACTGGGCTCGACCGGCAGCTACGCCTATCTCACCGCCGCCGAACGCCACCGGGTCGCGGAGCTGGCGGTCCAGGCCGCCGACGGCACCCCGGTGATGATCGGCATCGGCGCGCTGCGCACCGCGGAAGTGCTGCGGCACGCCGAAAACGCCCAGAACGCCGGCGCGAGCGCGGTGCTCCTCCCACCGATGTCGTACCAGCCGCTCACCGACGACGAGGTGTACCAGCTCTACGCCGACGTGACCGCGGAGCTCTCAGTTCCGCTCTGCGTCTACGACTACCCTGGTACCACACACTTTTCGTTCAGCGACGAACTGCACAGCCGCATCGCCGCGCTCCCGAACGTGGCCTCGATCAAGATCCCGCCGACCCTCGCGGACCCGGCTGCGGCGCGCGAGCGCGTGGACCGCCTGCGCCGGGTCATCCCGGACACGGTCGCGATCGGGGTCAGCGGGGACGCCTCCGCCGCCGGCGGGCTGCTCGCCGGCGCCGACCTCTGGTACAGCGTGCTGGGCGGGGTATGGCCTGAACCGTGCCTCGCCCTCACGCGCGCCGCGCAACGGGGACGAAGCGCGGAGGTAGACCCGTCAGCGAATGGCGGAAACGCTATCAATCATGTCGTTTCCGCACCTGATGTGACGGCTGGCCGCCGCCGTAAGTTCGTTGTGCGCCGGGAAACCGGCGGTGCTTACGCGAGGAGTGGTCAGATGAAAGTCGGCCGATCGAGGGGATCATCCACCGGTATCGGTGCGGATCGCGCGATCCGCGGGCACCCGCCCGCCCGTGGGGCAGCCCTGTGATGAATTAGTCGACACTGTGTCGATACTAATGGACACGGTGTAGAGTCGGTGGCATGACAACACGAACCTTCTTGATCACCGGCGCCAGCAGTGGTCTCGGCCGCGCCTTCGCCGAGGGCGCCCTGGAAGCCGGGCACACCGTCGTCGGCACCGTGCGCAGGGCTGAGGACTTGGAAAAGTTCGAGGCGCTCGCTCCCGGACGCGCCCACGCGCGGCAGCTCGACGTGACTGACGACAAGGCGGTTTTCGCCGTCGTGGACGAGGTCGAGAAGAGCGTCGGCCCGATCGACGTCGTGATCGCCAACGCCGGATACGGCCATGAAGGGGTCTTCGAGGAGTCCCCGATGTCCGAGCTGCGCGCGCAGTTCGACACCAACGTGTTCGGTGTGGCGGCGACTGTGCACGCGGTGCTGCCGGGGATGCGGAAGCGACGCTCGGGGCACATTTTCGCGGTCAGCTCGATGGGCGGGTTGATGACGGTTCCGGGGCTGGCGTACTACCACGGCAGCAAGTACGCGGTCGAGGGCATGCTCGAGACCCTGGCCAAAGAGGTTTCCGGCTTCGGCGTGCGCGTGACCATCATCGAGCCAGGCTCGTTCCGCACCGACTGGGCCGGCCGCTCGATGGTCCGCAGCGATCGGTCCATCGAGGACTACGACGAGCTGTTCGAGCCGATCCGCGCCGCCCGGCAGGCGGCCAGCGGCAACCAGCTGGGCAATCCCGCCAAGGCCGCCGAGGCGGTACTGAAGGTGATCGACGCGGAGAAGCCGCCGGTGCACCTGGTGCTCGGCTCCGACGCCTTGCGCCTGGTGGGCAACGGCCGGGCCGCGGTCACCGCGGAGATCGAGGCGTGGGACGAGCTGTCCCGGTCCACCGACTTCGCCGACGGTCACCAGATCGGGTCGAACTGACCGTGGCGGGCACGGCCGGGCGGTTGTGGGCGCTGGCGGGAGCGACCCTGACCATGGCCCGCGGCGACCTGATGACGGGAGGCACCGGGGTCGTCCGGATCCCGGTGCCCACCTTCCTCGTCGAACACGCCGGGGGCCTGGTGCTGCTCGACACCGGGCTGGCACCGGCCGCCGCCGGCGATCCGGCCGGCCACTACCCCGACCTGGGCGAGCTGTTGCTCATCGACTACCCGCCGGAGCGGACGGTCGAAGCGGGCCTGTCGGCACTGGGTTTCCGATGCTCCGACGTCACCCACGTCGTGCTGTCGCACGGTCACTTCGACCACACCGGCGGGCTGGGCCTGTTCGCGCACGCGAGGCTCTACCGCGGAGCCGGTGAGCTCCAGCACGTCCGGGAGCACGCGAACGATCCGGTGCGGGCGTACCGGATCGACGACTTCGCCGGACTGGAGACCGCGGACTGGATCGAGTTCCACGACGACCTCGACGTCTTCGGCGACGGTGCCGTGCGCATCCTGCACGCCCCGGGGCACACCCCCGGTAACGCCGCGCTGCTGGTGAAGCTGCCGACCCGGTCGATCCTGCTCACCGCGGACACCGTCCACTTGCGACAGGCGTGGCACGACGAGGTGGCGATGCCCATGGATCCCGATCACCCCCGCGCGCGGGCGTCCATCCGCCGGCTGAAGGAGATCGCCGCGGCCACGGGCGCCGAGGTGTGGATCCCGCACGACCCGGACGACTGGCGTGGCTTCGGCGCGCCCGGTTGCTATCGCTGACTACTAGTAAGGTTCCCTGGGCCTTGGGAGGTGTGCTGATGCATGAAACGGCGAAGGCGGTTCGCCGGCGGTCCGCGGCGCCGTCGAAGGGAGACTTGCGGGAGCAGCAGATTCTCGAGGTTCTCGCCGGCCTCTTGGCCGACAAGAGCTTCGACGCCCTCACGATCAACGACATCGCCGCCGGCGCGGGGATTTCCCGTGCTTCGACGTACTTCTACTTCGGCTCGAAGCAGGACGCGCTGGTGGCCCTCTTCGCCAACACCGTCGAATCATTGCGGGAGAAGTCCCGCGCGGCGGCGGAAGACTCCGCGGCTCCCCAGGAAACGATCGCGATGGTGATGGCGCGTACCCGCGATCGCTGGCTGGAACACGGTCTGATCATGCGGGTCGCGATCGACCAGTCTTCGGCCATTCCCGAGCTGGACGCCTTGTGGGCGGAGACCGCGGAGATCTTCATCGAGGCGATCGCCGCGATCCTGGTGCGGGCCGGCGTCGAGTCCGGTGACGGTCCGGCCGGCGCCGCGGCCCTGGCGCGCGCGTTGTGCTGGATGGTCGAGCGGTCCTTTTACCACGCGTCGGCCGTATCGCCGGAGAAGCTCCGCGAGGCGTCCGAAACCTGCGTCGAGGTGTGGCTCCGGGTGGCGGGGCTTGACCACTGACGCAGCCGACCCGGATTTCGCCGGTGCCACCGTGTTTACCTGAGGGCGCCGGTCCGAACGCCAGCCTTCGCTTGACCTGCTCGCTCAGCTCGGCCACAACGTCCGCACGGCGTCGGGGAATCCGGCCACCCCGTCCGGGCCGAGCAGGGCCAGGTTGAACAGGAAGCCGGGCAGGATCGACAGGATCACCTGGGCGAGGGCCTCCGCGGACGTCCCGGTCCACGCGCCGGCGCGCTGCCGCTCACGGACAAGCGCGGCCACGTCCTCGCTCATGACGACGGTCGCCGCCTTCAGCCGCTCGGCCAGTGCCGCGTCGCGCAGGGCCTCGGACCAGACCATCAGCGCCATCACGGCCAGCTGCCGGTCTCGGTGCCGTTCGGTCACCGCTTCGATCAGCTCCGCCATCACCTGGCCGGTTCCGCGGCCGTCTTCGCCGCGGGCCAGCGCGGTGTGCAGGACCTCGGCGACGTCGTGGAGGTTCTGGTCGGCGACGCCCACGATCATGTCCTCCTTCTTGGGGAAGTACCGGTAGACGGCGCCCGCGGACTTGCCGGCCTCGGCGAACACGTCCTGCATGGACGTGCGGTGGAAACCGTTGCGGACGAAGCACCGGCGTGCCGCCGCGAGGATCTCCGCACGCTGATCGTCCTTGTACTGCTGGCTCACCCGCGGCATTGGCTGCCCGTCCTCACCTGGTTGACATCCGTTGGGCTCGAGCTTATATTCAAACAAAAGCGGACGTCCGTCCTCTTTTAGCGCCCTACTCGAGGAGACGGAGCCTTGTCATGCCGATGACCCCCGTTCCGGATGTCACCCTGACCCCGGTCGCGTACTTCCCCGAGAAGTACTTCCTGGAGAACCTCGCCGTCCGCGCCGACGGCTCGGTGCTGATCACCGCCGTGCTCCAGAAGGAGCTCTGGATCGTGCCGGGCACCCGCGGATCCGCGGTGGTCAGCCCGGTTCTGGTGCACCGCTTCGACCACATGGTCACCGGGATCGCCGAAGCCGAGCCCGACGTTTTCGTGGTCAGCCTGACCGAGGGCTACACCACCCACGAGTCGCACCTGGTGCGGATCGACCTCAACGGCTGGACGCCCGGTGAGCCGGTGCGCCCGGAGACCGTCTTCACCTTCGACGACCGGGTCCGGGCGCTCAACGGCAGCTGCCTGCTCGGCCCCGGTGTGCTGGCCGTCGCCGACTGTTTCGCCGGCCTGATCTGGCGCGTCGACCTGGGCGACGGTGCGCGGAGCGCGACTGCCCGGGTCTGGCTGGCCCACGACACCATGGCCGACGACCCGGACGGCGAGGTCGCGCCGCCCCCGCAGCCGGGTGTCAACGGCGTCCGCTACAGCCCGCGAACCGGGTACCTCTACTACACGTCCACCGCGCAGAAGGTTTTCATGCGCGTCCCGGTGGACCCGGCCACGCTCGATCCCGCCGGTGGCCCCGAATTCGTCGCGGCGATCGACAACGCCGACGACTTCTGCGTCGACGAGAACGCCGGGTTCGCCTATGTCACCCGGCATCGCGCCAACACACTCGACCGGGTCCCGCTGGCCCCGCGCCATGGCAGCGAAGTCCGCCACCTCGCCGGCGACCCGCTCGACGAGGCCCTGGTCGGGCCCTCCAGCGCCGCCTGGGGCCGTGGTCCCGGCGAGCACGGCCGGGTGGCCTACGTGACCACCGACGGCGGGACCACCGCCCCGCCCGACGGAATCGTGCGAAACGCCATGCTGCTGCGCGTCGAACTGCACCCACGGGCCGAATCGTGAACCGGTTGGGCCGGCGTGGCCGCTGCCCCTGATCACCGATGTCAGACTGGTTGTCCGGTAACCGGATGACGCGATCGGCGCGCTGGAGGGTGAAAGGTGATGTCCGAGGGTCGGCTCTTCGACTGGTTTCCGCAGGCCGTGGTCTTCGACTGCGACGGCCTGCTCATGGATACCGAGCCGTGCTGGACGGTGGCGGAGACGGAGCTCTTCGCCCGGCGTGGCCTTCCGTTCGGGCCGGAGCAGAAGGCACTGGTCATCGGGAAGTCGGTCGAGGCGGCGGCCGGCGCCATGGCCGAGGTGTTCGGGGAACCCGGAACCGGGGCGACGATCGCGGTCGAGCTACTGGGCCTGGTGACCGAGGTCGTGGCAGCCAAGGCCGAAGCGATGCCCGGTGCCCGCGCGCTGGTCGAGCTGGCCGCGGCCGCGGTGCCGATCGCCGTGGCGAGCAATTCGCCTCGTGCGCTGCTCGAGGCCGCGCTGGCGCGGGGCGGTTTGGCGGACGCCTTTCCGGTGAGCGTGGCGGCGGACGAGGTGGAATCACCCAAGCCCGATCCTGAAATGTATCTGACGTCCTGCGCTCGGCTGGGTGTCGCGCCCGCGGACGCGCTCGCGTTCGAGGATTCGATGACCGGCTTGCGGTCCGCCCGCGGGGCGGGCGTGCCGGTGGTCGGAGTCCCGACGCTGTCGCACGCCGACTTCCCGGCCGACGTCGTCGTTCCGTCACTGCGCGATGAGGAACTGCTGTCCTGGGTACGACGATGGCGGCGGTGAACGGGAACCGGATTCATTCGAAGCTCTGCTAGCTTGACTGCTGTTCGCAGACTCCGGGGGCCTTCTGTGTTGTTCCGACGTGGCGTCGTGCCCTCGGCCGGTCGTTTTTTCTTACCATGATCCAGGGGAGATCGAGTGAAAAAGATCCGAAGATTCGCGATGGTCGGCGGCACGATCACGGCGCTGGTCGTGGCCCCGTTCGCCGCCGTACCAGCTTCGGCATCACCACACACGACGATCACCGAGCTGCCCGCCCTGACCAAGGGCACAGTCGGTGAGGCGCGCGCGGTCAACGACGCCGGACAGGCGGCCGGCAAGTCGTTCACACCCGACGGCGCCGCGCACGCGGTGCGCTGGAACGCCGACGGCTCCATAACCGATCTCGGTGCTCCGTTCGGAGTGGACTGGAGCGAGGCCTGGGGGATCAACGGCAGCGGTGTGGTCGTCGGCAGCCACGACGGCGACGGTCACCGCAACCCGACCCGCTGGGCTCCCGACGGCACGGCGAGCACGCTCGGACTGCCGGTCGGCGCGGTGGGCGGCGAAGCGCGAGCGGTCAACGACGCGGGGGTGATCGTCGGCTGGACCCAGGTCGACGGCAAGGACCACGCCGTGCGGTGGGACCCGGACGGCGCGGTCACCGATCTCGGCCCCGGCACCGGCGGGCAGCGCAGTGACGCGTGGGGCATCAACAACGACGGTGTGATCGTGGGCGACGCGGACGGCCCGGGGGTGGCGATCGGCGAGGCCGTGCGCTGGAACACCGACGGCACGGTCACCCGCCTCGGCACCCTGCAGGGCAACGGCCAGGGTTACAGCACCCCCAGCGGCATCAGCAAAAGCGGAACTGTCGTCGGGTATTCCAGCGGCGCCGACGGATACACCCACCCGGTGACCTGGACGGCCGCCGGCACGATCAGGGAACTCCCCGCTTTGCCAGGGGCCGCCAAAGCGGACGGCTACGCCTACGCGATCAACGCCGACGGCACCATCGTCGGAGAAGCCCAGGCCGCCGACTTCTACCGGACCGCGGTGCGGTGGTCCCCCGACGGCAGCGTCACCGACCTGCGCTTCCTGCCCGACCGGGCCGGCGGGCTCGCCCGCGGGATCAACACCGCCGGCGTGATCGTCGGTGACTCCACCGGCATCGCGACGCGGTGGACCGACTGACCACACTCGGAAGTGGTGGGCCGGGGGAACGATTCCTCCGGCCCATTCCGTCGTCGCCATCGGCAGAGCCGTCCCCATCGGCAGAGTCGTGCGCACCGCGCCGAGTGCGGCCGCACGTTCCACACCGCCGCCGTGGTGAGGTGGATCCACCAGCGGATGCCCGGCGCGGCTCACCGGACGCTCCCCGCGACCGCCGGAAAGACTTGGCGGACCTCGGTGAACAACACCCCGTGCCGGCCATAACCGAAGGTGACAGCGGCCGACCAGAGTGCGTCAAAGGCTGCGCGCAGCGGATCCGGTTCACGGGCGGAGAACAGTGCCGGAAACGCCATCGCCTGCTGCAGGCAGTTGTCGTGTCTGCCGTCAGGCGAGGTCGCTGTCGTCCGAGGGACCCGTTCGTCGGTGAGCAGGAGATCCCAGGCCTGCCGGTCGTCGTCGAATAGCGAAGGCAGGGCCTCACCCCGGTCCATCGCGGCCAACGCGGGGGCGATCCACTCGACCTCCGTCAGCTGGGCCTCGACGAAGGCGCGCCTGGTCACCCAGCGGGCGATCGCGCGTTGGGTGACCGGGTCCGTCTCCGCGAGAGCATCGACGAGAGGCCGGTCCAGCCTCGCCACACTCAGTGCGTTGCCCAGCTGCCGCAGCCGTTCGCTGGGCAGGCTCCCGCCCCACTCACGCTCCTCCGCCTTCAGACGTGCCTCCGCGCGCACCCGCTCTCGTTCCTGAAGCGCTTGGCGCTTGGCCGCAGCTTTCTCTTCAGGGGACGGGGGTGGTGGCTGTTCCCTGGCGTTTCGGTGCCAGTAGGCGGCGGTCGCGCTGGTCTGCTTGACCACCCTGTCCGGCTCCGGCGGGCCCGGCCAGAACTGGAGGAGGTAGCGGTCGAGCTCGCGCTCTTCGCCCTCCGGGATGCCCAGGGTGTGCGCCTCGTCCATCCGCGTTCCGCAGTAGCGGACCCGATAGTCGGTCTCCAGCAGGTCGAGCGGCCAGACCCCCGAGCCGCCCCAGCCGACGAGCGAGGCTTCGCCCGCGGGGCGGAACGACACCTCGACTATCTCCTCCCAGGTCTCGTCCAGCGGCGGGGGCTTGTCATGCAGCTCCACGGAAAAGCCGACGTAGCCGGAGTTCAGGCCGGTGACCAGGAACAGGGCGCCCGGTATCGCGCCGCCGCACAGCCCGTTCTGCTGGCCGCCGAAACTGCCGGGCACCTCCGCGAACTCGCGCCCGCTCTGGACGTAGATCTGCCCGTAGTCGACCGGCACGTCGCCGCTCACCAGTGTCCGCATAACCGCTCCTCCTCGATCGGTAGCCGTTGGGGACATCATCGCGCGGGGCACCGACAAAAAATGTCCGTGCCGGCGTGCGTGCCCGGCCCGGCCGCCGGGTGAGAGCCGGGTTGCCGCGCCTCCACCGGGTCTGCCCTCGTGGACGGGGCCGGCCGGTCATCCGGGCAGCCCTCCGGTCCGCCGCCACCCCCGCGCAACGCCGTTGTGGTGCCTCACGTCCCTTGATCAGAGCTGACCAAACTGCCGTAGAAGGGTTGCCGGATATGGGATTCACCGCGATGAAGTCGATGAAGCTGGCCATGGTGGGCGGCGCGCTCGCCGCGACCGCGCTTCTTTCCGCCTGCAGCGGGAACAATGCCGCCGCGAACGGTTCTCCGGTGAAGAACGCTTCGGACGCGTCCGCGGCCCGGGCGGGGCATGGCGCGGCCGGCGGCGGGGGATCGAACAGCGATGGGAAGGGCTCGGACGGCGACGTCAACTGCAGCGCCCAGGGCGGCCAGGTCGGCCCTCCCGGTGGCCCGCGGGTGGACCTGATCGCGGACCAGTCGACCGGGGGCACGATCCCGGGCTGCACCGAGGCGTTCAACGTGATCACCGAGTACTACGCGAAGGCCCCGACCGAAGGTGAGGGCCCGGGCCGCCGGGTGCTGGACATCCAGGGGACCTGGAAGTGCGCCTTGGCGCCGGAGCCGGAGGGCAGCCAGGGCGCCGTGTTCTGCGGGAAGCAGGACGACCCCGACTCCAACATCGAGACCAGGCCGAGTACGACCGCCGGGCAGGCGCCGTCGCAAGAGCCGGCGCGCCGGTTCCCGAACACCACGCAGAACGTGCACTTCACCGGCTACGACACCGCCACGAACATGGCCCGGTTCCAGCTGATCCAGTGGCAGGCGGGCGGCCCCGACAACGGCCACTACGTGGATGTCCCCGGTGACACCAAGACCTACCGGCTGCCGCTGGACGCCCGCGGCGAGGTGTTCAGCGCGGCCAGCCTGTGCCCGGGTGATTCGGTCACTGTGGACAGTCGCAACCGCGGCACCACGCCGTGCACCCCGCGGCAGCTGCAGCAGTCGCTGGCCACCGGCGGCAACATGCCGTTCGCCGAAATCCACGTGGACGGCAACGACCGCATCACCATGGCCAAGGAGATCTACCACCCGTGACCGCCGGGCGGCTGTCCACAAAGGCTACCCGGCGTCGAGGAACAGCTTGGTGTGCTTGACGAACAGCTCGGGGTACTGGAAGTGGGCGCCGTGGTTGGCGTCGGGGTAGAGGATGAGCTGCACGTCGGGGGCGTGCTGCTGGAGCAGGTAGGAGTTGACGGTGGGGATGATGATGTCGTTGTTGCCGTTGACAACCAGGGCCGGCTGGCGCAGCCCCTTCAGGTGCGCGTAGGTCTCGTCCTTGGCCGCGCCGTAGGCGGCGATGGCGGCGGTCTGCGCTTGGATCGTGTCCATCGAGACGCCGGCATCGCGGTCCGTGCGGGCCATGATGCGCGTCAGGAAGGCACGGCCGGCGGCCTGGCTCGTTTCAGAGGGGGAGAACAGGATCGGCAGCCACATCTCCTCCTGGTGCTCGTAGGTCTTGGAAAACAGCGCCCGGGTTTCCGGCGGGGCTTCGCCGATGCCCTCGCCGCCGCGCGGCCCGGTGCCGACCAGGACGAGCCGGCGCGCGAGCTCGGGCCGGTCGAACGCCACCTGCTGGGCGACCAGGCCGCCCATCGAATGGGCCAGCAGGTCGACGGTGCCGAGGCCGAGGGCGTCGATGAACGCCTCGGTGTCGAGAGCGGTCTGCTCGATCGTGTCCGGAGTGGTGCCGGTGGAGGAGGCGACACCGGCGTTGTTGAACAGGATGACCTCGCGCTCAAGAGCGAACGCGTCGGTCAACGCCGGGTCGTGGTCGTCGAGGTTGCCCATGAAGTGCTGGATGAAGACCAGCGGAACACCGCCGGTGGCACCGAATCGGCGATAGGCGAAGCGGATACCGTTCGCCTCGACGAACTCGGTCGGAACGGTGTTGTGCGTGTACGTGGTCATGATTGCCTTTCGGGTGAACAGAAAGCGGGTTCAGATGGCGGTCCGGCCGCCGTCGGCGGCGACCGTGGCGCCGGTGACGTAGGCGGCGGCGGGGGAGGCCAGGAACGTGATCACCTGGGCGATCTCGTCGGCCTGAGCCGCCCGGCCGAGCGGCGTGGTGGCCCCGAGCGCCTCGATGCGTTCCGGATCGGCGGCGGTGAACACCGGGCCGGGAGCGACGGCGTTGACCCGCACGCCGCTGGGGCTGAACTCGGCCGCCCACGCACGGGTCATGGCCGTGAGCGTCGCCTTCGTGCCCCCGTAGGCGGCGCCGCCGGCGAGGCCGACCGTGCCCGCCATGCTGGCGACGTTGACGATGCTGCCGCCGCCGTTCGCCGCCATCCGGGGCGCGAGTGCCGCGACCAGGAAGTACGGCGCCCGCACGTTGGCGTCGAACAGCGCGTCGTAGGTGGCGACGTCCAGGTCGGCGGTGGGGCCGAACCAGGAGAAACCGGCGTTGTTGACGAGCACGCCGACCTCGCCGGCCTCGTCGGCGAGACGGCGGATCTCGGCCGGGTCGGACAGGTCGGCCGCGATGAAACGCGCCTTTCCGCCCGCTCGCGTGATCTCGGCGACGACCTGCTCGCCCCGATCCGCGTCGCGGCCGTGCACGATGACTTCGGCGCCTTCCCGGGCCAGCTGCACGGCGGTGGCCCGCCCGATGCCGGAGGTGCCGCCGGTGACGAGGGCGATCCGGCCGTCCAGGCCGGGCTGAGTGCTGGTCATGGCGTGCTCCCTACCGAGTTCGCTGGCGTTGTCCAGCTGAAGTGAGCGTCCCGCCGCGCCGGCTCCCTGGCACCGCATGAACGTGTGATCCCTCGGCCGGGAGGGTCGGGCGAGCCGGAACGTGCCAGGCTCTCGGGTATGGCAGGGACCACGACCACGGTGCTGCACGGCCGCGAGCCGGAGCTGACCGTCTTGCGCGAGGCGCTGGGTTCGCTGCGCTCGGGGGCGGGTGTGGTCGTCGTGATCGAGGGCAGCCCGGGGATCGGGAAGAGCCGTCTGCTCGCCGAGGCGATGCGGCTGGCGGGTGGCCTGCCGGCCCGGGTGGGCCTGGGCGAGGCCGACCCGTCCGAGGCTGTCGTCGAGCTGGCGCCGCTGCTGCGGGCGCTGTTCGACGGGACGGCGCCGTTGCTTGGCCGTTCCGCGCTGCCGGGCGCACGCGGCGGTCCTGAGCAGCGCTACTGGCTGCTGCAGGACCTGGAATCGTTGTTGGAGGGCGCGGCGGCGGTAATGCCGCTGGTGGTCTGCCTCGACGATCTCCAATGGGCGGACAGCGGCACTTTGGCCGCGCTGCGCGCACTCCCGGCCCGGCTCGAATCGGTCCCGATCGCGTGGATCCTGGCGGCTCGGCCTGTTCAGCCTGGCAGCGGACTGGACGACGTCGTCGACCAGCTCGTGTCGCAGGGGGCGCGGCGGATCACCCTCGAACCGCTCGCCCCGGCCGCGGTCGCCGGGCTCGCGTCGGACGTCATGCGGGCGAACCCCGATCAGGGCCTGCTCGACCTGGCGGCGGAGGCGGCGGGCAATCCGTTTTTCCTCGTAGAGCTGCTGCGCGGATTGCGTGAGGAGCGGCTTGTCCGGATCGAGGACGGTGTCGCGAGGCTGCTGGAAGCGCGGTTGCCGAAGCGTGTTGCCATCGGCATGCGCCACCGGCTCGCGCGCCTCTCGGAGTCGGCCCGCCAGCTCGCGGTCGCGGCGGCCTCGCTCGGCCGCAGCTTCACCGTCGGGGAGCTCGCGTCGATGCTGGGGGCTCCGGCGGCGTCTCTGCTCACCCCGCTCGAGCAGCTGCTCGAAGCCGGCGTGTTCGCCGAGCGCGCCGACCGGCTCGGCTTTCGCCACGACATCATCCGGGAGGCCCTCCGGGACAGCACAACGGTGTCCGCGCGCCGGGCCCTCGATCGCCAGGCCGTCGACGTCCTGCTCGCGGCCGGGGCGATCCCGGTCGAGGTGGCCACGCAGCTGGCCACCAGCGCGGAGCCGGGTGACGAGGTGGCGGCCGGCCTGCTCAAGGACGCCGCCGACGCGATCGGCTCGCGCGACCCCGCGGCGGCCGCCGAACTGAGCTGCCACGCCCTGGACCTGATTCCGGCCGGGCATCCCGCCGCCGGTCCGCTGGTCGCGACCACCACGGTCCTGCTCCACGCCGCGGGCAAGGCCGGCGATGCCCAGGCGTTCGCGCGCAAGCGTTTGCGCGATGTCGTGCCGGCGGCCGAGGAAGCGGCGGTGTTCCTCAGCCTGGCCAGCATGTTCGCCCTGTCAGCCGACGTGCGCGCGGAGGCGGGACAGCAGGCACTCGCGCTGCGGGACCTGTCCGGCGAAGACCGCGCCAAGCACCAGGCGCGCCTGGCCTACAACCTGGTCCAGGCCGGGCGGCCGGTGGCGGCGGCCGAGCAGCTCCAGCGCGCTCGGGAGACGGTCGAACGCGCGGGAGACCTGGCGGCGCGCTCGATCCTGCGGCTCGCCGAGGGGGCGCTGCGGTACGTCGAGGGCCACTTCGAGGACGCGCTCGCGACGCATGAGCAGGCGATGCGTGAGGGATTCGGCCCCGGTGAGGAAACCCGTGAATGGGTGGCGCGGCAGTGGCGCAGCGAGCTGCTCGGTGTGCTCGACCGTTTCGACGAGTCGACCGAGCTGATCTCGATGGGTATCGCCGCCGCGAACCGGGAGCGGCAGGCGTTCGCGCTCGACTTCTTCGAGACCTGGCGCGGGCGGCAGCTCTTCCAGCTGGGTTGCCTCGCCGACGCGGCGGCCGTGCTGGAGGGCCGCTTCGACGCGACCGGAGACGTGCCCGTCGTCGGCGCGCTGTACGCGGCAGGCGTTGTCGCACTCGGGCGGGTCGCGATCCACACCGCCGACCAGCGGCAGCGGCGCGAGACGACCGCGCTGGCACGGCGGATGCTGGCGGACGGCACGCCCGCCAACCGTGCTCACGGCGGCTGGCTGCTCGCGCTCGGAGCGATGGCGGACGGCAAACCGGAGGACGCCCGCGCGGCGCTCGACGCCGTGTCCGGGCGCATCGTCCCGCTCTACCCGATGGACGTCACCGACGACCCGCAGCTCGTCCGGATCGCGCTCGCCGCCGGGGATTCGCGACTCGCCGCCGACACGGTCGCCGCCGCCGAAGAGCGGGCGCGGCGCAATCCGGGGATCGGCTCGGTGCGCGCGGCGGCCGCTCAGTCCCGTGGTCTGCTCGACGCCGACGTCGCGCTGCTCGCCGAAGCCTGCGTGCTCTTCGAGGCAAGCCCGCGGCCCATGGCGTTCGCCTCGGCGCTCGAAGACCTGGGGGCCGCGCAGCTGCGCACCGGCGCTCTGCCGGAGGGTGTGGACACGCTCGGCCGCGCACTCGTCCAGTACTCCGAGGCGGGCGCGACCTGGGACGCGGGACGGGTGCGCGGGCGGCTGCGGGCCAACGGCGTCCGCCGCCGGCTGGTGACCAGCACGCGCCCGGACGCCGGGTGGGCCGCGCTCACCGCGTCCGAGCTGGCCGTGGTCCGGCTCATCGCCCAGGGGCTCACCAACCGGGAGACGGCCGAGCGGCTGTTCGTCTCGCCCCACACGGTCAACAGCCACCTGCGCCACGCGTTCACCAAGCTGGGCGTCAACTCCCGCCTCGAGCTCGCCCGCGTGGTCGCCGCGCACACCGTCGGCGATTAGGGATCGCACGGCCGTGCGATGTCGCACCGCCGGCGCGGGAGCAATGTCGTGGTCAGGTCATCCGACCGAAGCAGCGACGAAGAAGGTCTGAAACATGTCTGGACTGAACGGAAAAGTCGCCGTCGTCACGGGCGGGACGAGCGGGATCGGCCTGGCCATCGCGCAGCGGTTCGCGAAGGAGGGCGCGCACGTCTTCGTGACCGGCCGGCGGCAGTCCGAATTGGACAAAACCAGGGCACTGATCGGCGACGGCGTGACCGTCGTGCGCGGCGACGCGACCAGGACCGCCGACCTCGACCACCTCTTCCGGACGGTCAAGGCGGACGAGGGCGCGCTGGACATCCTGGTCGCCAACTCCGGGCGCGTCGAGCCGGAGGAGTTCGGGAAGGTCACCGAGGACAACTTCGACAAGACCTTCGACCTCAACGCCCGGGCGGCGCTGTTCACCGCGCAGAAGGCGCTGCCGCTGATGCGCGACGGCGGGTCGATCATCCTGGTCGGGTCCATCGCCGGGCACAAGGGCATCAACGGCTACACCACTTACAGCGCCACCAAAGCGGCGGTGCGCTCCTATGCCCGCACCTGGACCCACGAGTTCAAGGACCGCGGCATCCGGATCAACACCCTGAGCCCCGGGCCGATCGACACCCCGATCATGGACGGCCAGGCCGACACCAAGGAAGGCGCCGACGCCATCCGGGCCGCGTTCGCCTCGGTCATCCCGCTCGGGCGGATGGGCCGGCCCGAGGAAGTGGCTGCCGCCGCCTATTTCCTGGCCTCCGACGAGAGCAGCTTCGTGGCCGGCATCGACCTGTCCGTCGACGGCGGCATGGCCCAGGTCTAGCTCCGCACCCATCCCCAGAAGGACTCATCATGAGCAACTCCGTGCTCGGCTTGAGCATCGACTGCGCCGACGCCGCCGGACTGGCCCGGTTCTGGGCCGACGTCCTCGGCCGGCCGGTCAGCCCCCAGCCCACCGCCGAGTTCGCCGCGATCGCCGCGAGCGAGCCGAAACCGGGTCCCCCCTTGGCGTTCCACCAAGTCCCCGAAGCCAAGACGGTCAAGAACCGGCTGCACCTGGACCTGATCAGCGACGATTTCGCCGCGGAGTCCGACCGGCTGCTGTCCCTCGGCGCCACCCGGGTGACCGACGTCGAGACCGGCGGCGCCCGCTGGACCACCTTCCGCGACCCCGAGGGCAACGAGTTCGATCTGGTCGCCGGATGAACCCCAGTGCCTCTGTGGCCGGCTGATGCGGAACACGTCGACCGCCCCCGGATTCCCCGGAGGCGGTCGATGCGTTCGGCCTGATCCACACGTTTTACGGGTGGTTGCAGAGCCTCAGTGCTTGTCCGCGGCGTCAGCGGTGAAGATGTCGGTTTCCAGGAAGGTCCGCCACTGGGCGGGGGATTCGCTCTGCATGGCGCGATAGGCGGCGGCCTGGACCTGAGTGCCGGCCTTCGCCCTGGTCCAGATCTCGCGGACCAGGGGGCCTTCCTGGAGGTGCCGGGCGTACCCGGCGTCGATGCCGACGACAGCGGCGGCGCGGATCTTGATGGTGTCGACCTTGTCCTTGGCCGCGGCGTCGAAGATGCCGGTGTCGATGAACGCCCGCCGCTGCTCCGGCGTCCGGCTGGTGTAAGCCTGGTACCACACCTCGGAATCCTGAGGCGCCAGGCCACGGGACCAGATGGCGTCCACGAAGTCCTGGTCCGTCAGCTGCGCGGCCAGCGCCGGATCCATGCCGACGACGGCGCCCGCCTTCACCCGCGCGTCACGAAGCTTCTTCTCCGCGGCTTCCTTCTCGGCCGCTTCCTTCGCCGCGTCCACGTCACGCTGGTACTCGACGAAGATGCCGCGAACGATGAAATCCTTCTGCTCCGCCGGAGTTCCGCTGTAAACGGTGCCCGCGGTGGCCTTCACGAACGAACCCTTGGCGGCCCGTTCCCACAACGAGAAGACGAAGTCCTTGTCCTCCTGGGCCACCAGGACCGTGGTCAGCTCGAAACCGAGCAGCGTGGCGGCGGGCTGCCGCTCCGCCAGCCGGGCCTGGTACAACGCCGCACGGTCCAGGTCCCGCTGATGGGCCTCGTAGATCCCGGTCGTGAGGAAATACGACGTCCTGTCGTTGAGATAGGCGTCACTCGCCTCGTACTGAACCTCCCGCGCGACGTCGCCCTGCTGTGCCGCGGCCTTGTAGATCTCGTAGACGAAGGCCTTTTCGCTCATCCGCAGCAGTTCCGGAGTGACCGTGAGCCCGACGACGGCGGCGGCGTTGGTGCGTAACTCGTCCGGCGTCTGTGCCACGGCTGCCGGGGTCTCGGCCGAAGCGGCACTCGCCACTGCCGGGGCGACGACCCCGGTGAGCACGGTCACTGCGGTGAGAACGGCGGCGGAAGAGGCCATCAGGCCGCGAATCTTGGACTTACCCATAGTTGTCATATGTTCGGTTGTCAGTTTCGTTCTGCTCGCCGACGTGGTCGAGCACGAGGAACCCCACCCAGAGCGACAACCCGGTGATCCCCAGCCATACGGGATATATCCCCCTGATCGGCGAACGTTACCGATCGGCCGGTACCTCCGGGCTAACTGCGGGACCGCTGGAAACGATCGAGGCGGCAACCCGCCAGCGCCGGCTCGCCGGTGCCGTCGACCAGTTCCCTCGCGATCAGCCGGCCCACGGCCGGGGCGAGCGTGACTGCCGCGTGCATCACCGCCAGGTACAGGCCGGGAACCCCGGTGACCGGCCCGACGATGGGCTCGCCGTCGGCCGGCATGGGGCGGGCGCCGACCCGGGCGCTGAGCAGCTCGACGCTCGCGGTGCCGCGGAAGGTGGACCGGACGGCGGCCAGAGTCTGTTCCGGCGAATCCGCGGCGGCGATCACCCGGTCCTTGGCGACCTGCCGAAGATCGAAGTCCTGGGTGTTGACCACCGTGCGGACCAGACCGGCCGGGGCGCGGAACCGGAAGAGCGTCGCCGGCGACGGGTCGACCGGGACGCGGATGCCCAGCGGCGCGGCCAGCGTGGCCGTGGCCACTCCGGCCGCGAGCACCACAGTCGCGGCAGAGAGGGGCCCCGCGACGGTCTCGACCCCGGCGACCCGTCCCGCGGCGTCTCGGCGGACGGCGGTGACCGGGACGCCGGGATGTACTTGTGCGCCGTGGTCACGGGCGCCCGCGAGCATTCGCTCGGTCACGCCCACCGGGTCGACGGCGGCGTCGCCGGATGCCCAGACGGCCCAGTCCGGGGGCTGGCGCAGGTGGGGCTCGAGCGCCGCCACGGCGGCCGCGTCGATGATCTCCTGCCCCGGCCCGGCCTCCGGCGCGCTGCCCGCCGCGCGCCACGACAGTGAGCCGGACCACGTCACGGGAAGGCCCGGCAGCTCGGCCTCGAGCCGTCGGTACTCGTCGATCGCCGCCACCCGCAGCCCGGTGGCGGGACCGGTGCGTGCCCCGGACGATCCGATCCAGGCGAAGGAATCCACCGTCACCCCGGCACCCGGCCGCCCGGCGTCGACAACGGTCACCCCAGCGCCCGCCCGGGCGGCGTGATAGGCCACCGAAGCACCGACAACGCCGGCGCCGACGACTACGAGGTCCCTGTTCATTGGCGTGCTCGACACGTCTGGCGACGTTAACCTGCGGCCGGAGCCCTGTCGATGAGGACCGCGGGCCATCATGGCGAACGCCTTCCAGCGCGCCGGATACGGCAACTTCGAACGCACGATCACCATGACCTGGCGCGCGGCCCGCTCGCGGACTGGGTCGCTTCGCTCGGGTCACTGTGAGGGCCGGCAGCGAAGTCGTCGACGACCGACGCGACCATGACCGGCCGGGTGGCCGCTGTCTCCGTCGCGGATCCGTCCGTCCTGCGGTCGAGCGCGCGCAGTCCCGTGGGTTGCTGGACCTGTCGATGCTGGGCAGGGCCTCAACCTCGGCCTGCAGGAAGCGGCGAACCTGGGCTGGAAGCTCGGTCTCGCGGCTCGTGGGCTCGCCGCCACAACCGGCGACATAGGCACCTTCTGTGCCAAGGAGTCTTGCCGTAACAAGCCCAATCCCGACCGTACCTCCGCTACTTTCCCCTGCTTACCGGCCATGCCTCGCGTCCGCGCCGACGGCCACGACGTGACCGACCACGAAACGACTGATCCGAGCGGCCACGACGGAGGGCTGCTCGATGTGCGGCCAGTGGCTGGACTTCTCGATCTCGGTTGTTGTCATCGTGGCCGAGCCGAAGCGTGGCACGACCGCGGAGGCGACGACCGCCGAGGTGACGATCGGGTCGTCGCTTCCGGTCAGGATCAGTACCGGCTTGGAAAAACCGCTGGCTGACTCGGCGGGGTGGCCGTTGTTCCACAGGTCCGCCGTGGCCCGTACTACCTCGGGGCGGGCGTTCGCGGCCACCGTGGCGATTCGCGCCAACTCGGCTTCGGGAGCCGACGGCCCCGCTTGCTGACGCATGGCCTGAATGGCCGGCGCCTCGGCTCCGGCCAACGATCGGAAGCTCTCGATGGCCTCGTCGGGCATCCGGGTTCCGGCCATCGGGATGGGGGCCAGCAGCACCAGGCCCAACGCGCGCTCGGGGCGCGCCGCGGCGACCAGTTCGACGATGGGCGCCGCCATGCTGTGGCCGACGAGGACAAACGGCTTGTCCACCGCGTCGACGACGGCCAGCAGGTCGGCAGCGAACCGGTCGAACGTGAACGGCCCGTTGGCCCGAGTGCGGTCTCCGAAGCCGGCGAGGTCCACCTGCACGGTCTCGAACCCGGGCACCGACAGTTCCGCGATGACCGGGTCCCAGACGTGCAGGTCGTCGATCCAGCCGTGCAAGAACACAACGGCGCGGTCGCCGGCACCGGTGCGATGGAAGGCGATGTCGCTGTTCGGGATGATTGCCGAGCTCGTCACAAAGGGCTCCTTGCCTGAGAAACGGATGCTGATCCGGACGAGGTGCCGACGGGCCGGAATCCGCCGTCTTACGCCTGTTCGCGTTGGCGGGCCCGGGAAGCACGAAGGTTGATGAGGTTGCCGCAGACCGAGGTGTTGTGCCAGACCCGGGACCGGTTCTTCGAGCTGTCGTAGAAAACCACCGCGCAGGGAGGATTCCGGCAGGCTTTCAGGCGAGGCCACAGGTCGTGCTGCTGGGCGAGCAGGACGTCGCTCAGCACGGTTCCGCCGACCTGGCGCCAGCCCTCGCCTTCGGCTGAGAGGGCGAGCTGTCCGTCCTCGGCGAGAGTCACTTTCCAGCGGAGCTTTTCGAGGTGGTGCGCCAAGTCCGGCCGAGATCCTGATTGGCCGGCTTCGAGCCGGGCTTGGAGCGCTTCGCGCAGCTCGTACAGGGGCTGCAGGTCGTCCGTGGTCAAACGGGGGACAGCGGGCCACTCGAGTGTGCGCAGCCAACCGTTCGCCGAGGCGGTGTCGGCCAAGAGGTCGACCTCGGGCGGGCGGCCTGCGGAGCGGGTGTTCAGGAACGACTGCACACGCCGCAACGACACGGGCGCGGGGGCTGCTGCGTAGCGCTCGGTGGCTGGGTCGGACATGAGGCGAGGTTACGTGATCAGGCGATGGCGACGCAAGTGTAATCCGTATGCTTACGTGCTCAATGTGGCACTTTCATGGCAACCGGCCAGTGAACCTCTGCCACAGCCAGAGATGCAGACATGGTCAAACTGTGATTGACTATGTCAAAGTCGTCTCTCGCCGGGAGTCCATGTGCGTGCCATCCAGATCACCGAGTTCGGAGCGCCCGAGGACGTCGTGCGTGTCGTCGATCTCCCGGAGCCGCCCGCTCCCGGTGCCGGCGAGGTCAAGGTCGGTGTCGAGTTCTCGCCGCTGAACAAGCACGACCTCCTGGTTGTCGGCGGCGCGCTCGGGCAGCCGCCGCTCCCGCTGGTCCTGGGCAACGAGGGCGTCGGCCGGATCATCGAGCTGGGCCCGGACGTCGACACGGTCGAGGTGGGCGACCTGGTGGTCCTGCCGCTGTTCGCCGGGGCCTGGCGCGAGCGGCTGGTGCTGCCGGCCGAGGGGCTGTTCCGGCTGCCGGAGGGGAGTGTTGAGCAGTTCTCGATGCTGGGCAGCAATCCGCCCACGGCCGGCCTGATCCTCAGCGAGTACACCGACCTGCGGCCGGGCGACTGGATCGTGCAGAACGCCGCGAACTCCGGCGTCGGCCGTTCCCTGATCGCTCTGGCGAAGGCACGCGGATTCCGGACGATCAACCTCGCCCGCGACGAGTCCGCGTTCGCCGGCCTGACCGCGTCCGGCGCCGACATCGTCCATCTCGACGACGCGACAGCGGCCGAAGACGTCCGCAAGACGATCGGCGACGAACGGGTCGCGCTCGCCGTCGACTCGGTGGGCGGCGACGCCCCCGGCCGCCTGCTCGACCTGCTGTCCGACGGTGGCTCGCTCGTCACCTACGCCGCGGCGACCGGGCAGCCGATGGCGGTCGACGCGTTGACGCTGATCGGCAAGCGCGTGACGGTCCGCGGATTTTTCGCCGGCCAGTTCGACTACGCGACGAAGGTGCTGCCCGTCATCCGGGAGGCGGCGCCCCTGGTCGCCGGCGGGGCCCTGTTCGTCCCGCCTGCCGCCGTGTTCGACCTCGACGACATCAACACGGCCATTGAGCGGCTCGGGCGCGGCGGGAAGATCCTGCTCGCCGTGGGCCGGTCCTGACCACGCCCAGGTTATGAGAGAAGGAGCGAGATGCCTGAAACCGTTGCCCTGTCCTACGAAGTCCTCGTCTCGGATGGCGTTGCCCGGACGATCGACCTGCGGCTGCCGAACGGCGACGCGATCGTCTCCTCGCCGATCTCCACAACCCTGATCTACGGGGAACGGGACGCGGTCCTGGTGGACCCGCCACTGACCCGCGTCCAGATCGCGCAGGTCGCCGAAGGCGTGGCGCGCTCCGGCAAGCGCCTCGCGTTCGTGTACATCACCCACGGCCACCCCGACCACTGGTTCGGAACCGCGGCGCTGCTGGAACAGTTCGGCGACGCCGGCACCGTCGTCTACGCCACCGAGGGCACCATCCGGCAGATGCGCGAACAGTTACGGGACAAGGACAACGGGTTCGCGAACTCCTTCCCCGAGGTCCCGGAGCACACCCCGGTCCTCGCCGTCCCCGTGCTGGCCGACGGGTTCCGGTTGGAGGGCCGGCTCCTGCGCGCGGTGGAGACCGGCCACACCGACACCGACGACAGTTCCGTGCTCCACGTGCCCTCGATCGGCCTCGTCGTCGCCGGTGACGTCGTTTACAACGGCGTGCACCAGATGATGCTCGAAGGCGGCGATGGCGGGCTCCAGGCGTGGATCGACGGAATCGACCGGATCGCCGAACTCGACCCGCGACATCTGGTCGCCGGCCACAAGAACAAGGACCGGCCCGACGACCCGAAAATCCTCGACGAGACCCGCCAGTATCTGCGCGACGCGATCCGGCTGCTGGCCGGAAAGCCGACCCCGCTCGAATTCTTCGACGAAATGATGAAGCTCCACAGTGACCGGCTCAACCCGGGACCGCTGTGGTACAGCGGCCTGGGCTTGCTGGCCTAACCACCTCTGCCGTCACGGCGGCAGTTCGGCCACTCGGAAAACGGAGGTCGCCACAAATGAAGATCGCGATTCTCGACGACTACCAGAACGTTGCCACAAGCCTGGCGGACTGGGGCTCGCTCGCCGCCGAAGTAGTCGTCTTCACCAAGCCGTTCGCCGATGCCGACGAGGCGGTCCGCAGCCTCGCCGGGTTCGACGTGCTCGTGGCCATGCGGGAACGGACGCGATTCCCCGCCGAGGTCCTGGAGCGGCTGACCGACCTCCGGCTCCTGGTGAGTACCGGCCCGGTCAACGCCGCCATCGACGTCGCGGCCGCGAGCAGGCTCGGCATCACGGTGTGCGGGACGGGTTATGAATCGCACGCCACGGTCGAACACACCTGGGCGCTGATCCTCGGCGCCGCGAGAAACCTGGTCGCCGAGGCGGAGTCGATGCGCGCCGGCGGCTGGCAGCTCACGGTCGGCGAAGGGCTGCACGGCCGGACTCTCGGCATTCTGGGTCTGGGCCGAGTCGGGTCTGCGGTGGCACGGGTCGGACAGGCGTTCGGAATGAACACCATCGCCTGGAGCCGGAACCTGACTCCCGAGACCGCGGCCGAGCACGGGGTGCGAGCGGTGACGAAGGAGCAGCTGTTCACCGAGAGCGATGTGGTCTCGGTCCACGTGGTGCTGAGCGCGCGCACGCGCGGTCTGGTCGGCGCGGCGGAACTGGGGTTGATGAAGCCTTCGGCCCTCCTGGTCAACACCTCGCGCGGACCGGTGGTCGACGAAGCCGCCTTGGTCGACGCCTTGCGCGAGGGCCGGATCAGCGGGGCCGCGATCGACGTCTTCGACACCGAGCCGCTGCCTGCGGACCATCAGTTGCGGTCGCTGCCCAATGCACTGCTCACCGGGCACGTCGGATATGTGAACCGCGACTTGTACAAGATCTTCTATCAGGACGCTGTCGAGGACATCGCCGCATTCCGAGCCGGCGCACCCCTTCGACTGATGAAGTAGACCACCTCAATCGAACCAGAAATCACCGACGATGGAGTTGAAGATGACCACCGAGCCCCGGCATTCCCATGTGACGGCTCCGACGCAATTCGTTACGGCGAACGGGATTCGCTATGCCTATCGGCACTTCGGCGCCGAGACCGGCACGCCACTGGTGTTCCTGCAGCATTTCCGCGGCGGCCTGGACCACTGGGATCCGGCCGTCGCCGACGGGCTGGCCGCGCACCGTCCGGTCGTCCTGTTCAACAACACCGGGGTGGCGAGCACCAGCGGCCAGACCCCGGACACGGTGGAGGAACAGGCTGAGGACGCGGCCGCGTTCATCCACGCGCTGGGCCTGACGCGCGTCGACCTCCTCGGCTTCTCCATCGGCGGCTACATCGCGCAGGCCCTCACGCTTCGCCACCCCGAGTTGGTGCGCAGGCTCGTTCTGGCCGGCACCAAGCCCCGCGCCGGCGACGACACCGAACGCCACCCCGACGTGAACACCGTGGGCACCAGGCATGACGTGCCGACTCTCGAAGACTTCCGGTTCCTGTTCTTCGCGCCTTCGCCGACCAGCCAAGCCGCCGGGGAACGGTTCTGGGAGCGTCGCCACCAGCGCACCGTCGACGTGGACCCGCCGACAACCAAGCAGACCATGCTCGCCCAGACCGCCGCGATCGTCGACTGGAAGCTTCCGCACGGCGAGCCCTTCGCGGAGCTGAAGACGATCACTCAGCCGACCCTGGTGATCAACGGCCGGCGCGACGTCATGGTCCCCACCATCAACTCCTACCATCTGGCCCAGAACATCCCCGGCGCCCAGCTCGTCATCTACCCGGACTCCGGGCACGGCTCGTTGTTCCAATACCCGGAGCTGTTCGTCGCCGATGTAGAACGCTTCCTGGACCGGGCGGTCGCCTTCGCCTGAGCGCCGAAAGCAGAGTCACCGCTCCCGGATCGCGTAGGTCAGGTGGGTCGCCCGCGGCGTCGGCTCCGCGCGGACCGGCTCCAAGGCCACGCGGCCGGCGTCCACGCCCTCGAACAGGCGGATTCCGGCGCCGAACAGCACGGGCGACAGCGCGATCGAGAACTCGTCGACCAGGCCGGCGTTCACGTACTCCAGGATCGTCGCGCCGCCGCCCGCGATGCGGACGTCGCGATCGCCGGCGGCCGCGCGGGCCTGGTCGAGCGCGGGCTCGATGCCGTCGTTGACGAAGTGGAAGGTGGTCCCGCCCGGCCGTTCCCAGGGGTCACGCTTCTCGTGCGTCACAACGAAGACCGGCGTGTGGAACGGCGCCTCCTCCGGCCACGCGTGCTCGCCGGCGTCGAACATGCGCTTGCCCATCACGCTCGCGCCGGTGCGCAGATGCGTCTCCCGCGCGATGTCGTTGTCGCGCCCCTCCTCGCCGCCCTCGCCGAGCTTCAGGTTCTCCCGGAAGAACCGCTGCGGGAAGATCCACTGCTGCAGCTCCATCCACTGCTGCCCCATCAAGTCCTCAGAGGACTCGGGCGCGATGAACCCGTCCAGCGACATCGACACGCTGAAGAACACTTTCCCGGCCATCAGCCCTCCGCTCTCTTCCGGACGATCTCGGTGACGTAGACGGCCAGGTTGCCCAGGGTCTGCTCGCCGCCCTCGACCGCGTGGTACTTCTCGGCCGCCTCGTCGCGCAGTTCCTTGGTGGGGAACACCGTGCGCATCTCGATCCGGGTCGCCGCACCGTCGGGCGCGAACGTCAGGACCGACTCGAAGGCGTTCGGGTCGTCGCGGGATTCACCGTGCCGCAGCGCGATCCGCTCCGGCGGGGCGATCTCGGTCCAGGAGATCCACTCGGAGTAGTCCGTCCCGTCCGGTCCGTGCATCACGAAGTCCCACTCCCCGCCGACGCGGAACTCGAACGACCGCGTGGTGGTGCTGAACCCGTCCGGCCCCCACCACCGCGACAGGTGCCGCACCTCGGTGAACGCCTCGAACACCAGCTCTCGTGGGGCGTTGATGACCCGGGAGATGACGATCTCGCGGTCGGCCGTCGCGGACCGCGCCGGCGCTGCTCGTCCCGTCGTGCTCATCAGCTACTCCTCCTGCCTTGCCTGCTTGAGGTCCTGCACGTACTCGTCCAGCCGGCCGAAGCTCTCGTTCCAGAACCGCTCGAACCCGCCGGTCCATTCGTGGATCGGCCGCAGCCCGCGGGCGTCGAGGCCGTACAGGCGTTGCTTGCCTGCCCTGCGGTCCCGCACCAGCCCGACCTCCCGGAGCACCCGCAAGTGTTTGGACGCCCCCGGCTGAGTCATCCCCAGCTCCCGGGCCAGCTCGGTCACCGGCCGCTCACCCGCCCGCAGCAACACCAGGATCTCCCGGCGCTGCGGCTCGGCGATCGCGTTGAAGACGTCCGACGTCGTCGTCGCTCGTGCCATGACGCCATCATATTCCCATATCGGTATGCGTCAAGCCGTGGGCGGCCGCGCGGTCCCGGGCCCAGGCGACACCGCTCAGCGCGATGCCCGCGACGGTCACGGCCGCCGCGACCAGGTAGACGGGCTTCAGCCCCGGCCCGCCGATGACCTGGCCGCCGAGCCAGCCCGCGAACGCCGCGGCGAGCTGGTACGCCGAGGCGTTGACGGCGATGGCGAGGGTCGGCGCGGCGATCGCGGTGCTGAGCACCCGGGTCTGCATACCGGGGATCACCGAGAACCCGAACGCGCCGACCACGAACACCATGACGCCGGTGACCACGATGCTGCCGCTGCCCGCCCACATCACCACCAGCGCCGCCGCGAGCAGGGTGAGCAACCCGAGCTGCGACGGCATCAGCGCGCGGTCGGACAGCCAGCCGCCGGCGAAGTTGCCGACCGCGGCGCCTGCGCCGTAGACCAGCAGCATGATCGCGACGGTGCCCGCCGCGAAGCCGGTGACCTGGGTGAGCAGCGGCGAGAAGTAGGTGAACACCATCAGCAGCCCGATGTTCGCGATCGCGGTCACGCCGATGGCGAGCCGCACGTCACGGTTGCGGAACACCTTCAGCTCGGCGACCGCCGACGTGCCCGCGCCCGCCACCGCCGGCACCAGCTTCAGCGTCATCAGCAGCCCGAGCGCGCACACCACGGCGATCGCGACGAACGTGGCGCGCCAGCCGTACGCACTGCCGATGAGCGTGCCGATCGGCGCGCCAGCACCATCGCCAGGTTCATGCCGAACACCAGCCGCGAGACGGTGGACGCCTGCTTGCCCGGCGCCGCGGTGGACGCCGCGGTGACGATGGCGTTCGCGAAGAACGTCGACGTCACCAGCGCGGTGATGATCCGGGCGGCGAACAGCACCGGGTACGCCGGCGCGACCGCCGACGCGAGGTTGCCCGCCACCGTGATCACGAGCAGGGTGATCATGAGCGGCTTGCGCGCGTAGCGTGAGGTCAGCGCGGTGAGCACCGGCCCGCCGACGATCATGCCGATGGCGTACGCCGTCACCAGCAGCCCGGCGGCCGGGATCGACACGCCGAGGTCCGTCGAGATGCCGGGCAGGATGCCGGCGATGACGAACTCGCCGGTGGTGATGCCGAAAACGCACAGCATCAGGGAAATCAGGCTCAAAGGCATGATGGTTTTCTTCGCTGTCCTTCGACTTTACTGAACAAATGCCCGTCGGAACAAATCGAGATTCGCTGCTCCAGATTGTCAGAGGCCGAGCCGAAACGGCAATGGAGAATCGATCAGCATCCGGAGTACGCTGATAATGTGCGAATTATGGATCGATTGCGGGTTCATGATCAGCGGTGAAGACCCCACCGCCCACCAGCTGAGGCTGCTGCTGACGCTCGCCGAGGAGCTGCACTTCGGCCGCGCCGCGAGCAGGCTCTACCTGACGCAGCCCGCGCTCAGCCAGCAGATACGGTCGCTGGAGCAGCGTCTGGGCGTGCAGCTGTTCGCCAGGACCAGCCGGCGGGTCGAGCTCACCCAGGCGGGCCAGGAGCTGCTCCCGCTGGTGAAGAACGTCGTCGACGCCGCCGACGAGCTGCGCGCGGCCGCGGTCCGCTCGGCCACCGGCACCGGCAGGCTCCGGCTGGGCGTGTGCGAGAGCTTCGGCTCGCTGGCGGCCACGCGTGCCGTGATCGCCGAGGTGGCGGCGGCGCGTCCGGACCTGGGTCCCGACGTGCTGGTCGCGGACTCGTTCCTGGAGCAGCTCGCGATGCTCAAGGAGGGCGCGATCGACGCGGCCTTCGTGTACCTCCCGGTGCCGGAGGGCCTGCACTCCCAGCCGCTCACCGTCGAGCCCCGCCTGGTGTGCGTGTCCGCCGGCGACCCACTCGCCCGCCGCTCGTCGGTGCGGCTGGCCGACCTCGCCGGCCATCCGGTCGTCGGGCTGGCGCCGGAAACGTTCCCCGCCGGCCGTGGCTTCTGGGCGGCGGATCCCCGGCCGGACGGTTCCGCCGTCCGGTACACGAGCCACCAGGTCGCCCGGCTGGAGTCCTTGCTGTCCACGGTGGCGCTGGGCGGGCCGATCGCGTTCGTCCCGTCCACCGCGGCCGGGCTGTACCCCCGCCAGGACCTGCGCTACCTGCCGGTGGACGACCTGCCCGGCTGCGAGTTCGGCGTGGTCTGGCCCGCGACTGACCGAGACCAGCCCCACCTGTCGGCGCTGCACGAGGTGACGCGCCGGTTCTGGGCCGGGTCGCCGGCCACCGGCTGACCGGGCGCCGCTCACCACAAAGGACGGTGTCTTCAGCTTTCCGCGCGCGGAAGCCGGACGACGAAACGGGCGCCGTCGCCGACGGTCACGCTGCCACCGTGGGCGCGGGCGATCTCGGCCACGATGGCGAGGCCGAGCCCGGAGCCACCGTCGTCACGGTCACGGCCGTCGTCCAGCCGCACGAAGCGGTCGAAGACGAGCTGCCGGTCCTCCGCCGGAATACCCGGGCCGTCGTCCGCCACGGTCACCACGCATTCGGTGTCTGTTGTAGACACTGCTATGTGGACATATCCGCCGGCGTGGCGTTCGGCGTTGTCGACGAGATTGCGGACCATCCGGGTGAGCCTGGCGCGGTTCCCCCGCACCACCGGATCCCCGGCGATGTCGGAGGTGATCACCACCCCGTCGCGAGGCTCCCGCCCGGCGAGACAGGCGTTGACGACGCCGGCCAGTGGCACCGGGACGAACTCCCCGGACGCGGCCTTCTCGAGCTTGCTGAGCAGCAACAGGTCGGCGACCAGGTCCTGCATGCGCGTGACGTCGAGGACCGCGTTTTCGCACGCCGGCCGCCACTCGATGTGGTCCGGGTGGGTCAGCAGCACCTCCAGCTGGGTCCGGATCGAGGTGAGCGGGGTGCGCAGCTCGTGGGAGGCGTCCGCGGTGAACTGGCTCTGCCGGGTCACCGCGGTGTCCAGCCTGGTCAGCATCGTGTTCATGGTCTCGGCGAGCCTGCCGATCTCGTCTTCGCCCGCGGGGACCGGCACCCGGCGGCCGAGTTCGTGGGCGCTGATCTCGGCGACCTCCGACCGGATCGCCTCGACCGGCCGAAGCGAGCGGCGCACGGCCAGCCAGGCGATCGCCCCGATCAGCAGCGATACGAGCGGCACGACGGCCAGTAGCACCGTCCGCACCGAGGTGACCGCTCCCGCTCCGGCGGGGTCGACTGCCGCGGCACCGCGCACGAGGTAGCGGTTGTCGTCGCTGGCCTGCGTCTCGACGTACAGGGTGAGGGTTCCGTCGTCCGCGACCGAGCGCCCGAACATGTCGGCGCAATGGACGGTGTTCTCCGCCTGCATTTCGATTTCGTACGGCTGCACCGTGACCACGTCGACCTGGCCCGGCGGCTTCAGCGAGGCGTCCCGCAGCACCGGGCAGCTCGCCAGGACGCGTCCCTGCCGGTCGGTGACCTCGTACAGCAGGCCGGCCGTCAGCCGGTCGAGGTCGGTGGCCGAGGTGCCGTTGCGCAGCATCTGGACGATCGTCCTGGTCCGTTCCCCGGCGACCTCCTGCGCGGCTTGTTCGAGCCGCCCCTGGAGCTGCACCACGAACCACACGGAGAGCGTGCCGAGCGCGACCGCGGAGGTCAGCGACGCCACCAGCGCGACCCGGAACCGGGTCGAATGCCAGATCCTACGCACCGGGAGCCACCACGAGGTAGCCGGCGCCGCGGACGGTTCTGATCGTCTCGGTGCCGAACGGCGTGTCGATCTTCCGGCGCAGCGCGCTGATGTGGACCTCGACGACGTTCACCGTGGCCGTGGTGGCGAAGTCCCACAGGTTCCGCAGCAGCTCGTCCTTGCCGACGAGCTGGCCCGGCCGTTGCATCAGGAAGGCCAGCAGGGCGAACTCCTTGCCGGTCAAGGAGATCTCGGCTTCACCGCGGCGGCATCGGTGGCTCGTCTGGTCGAGCTCGAGGTCGCCGAGCCGGAGCGGGCCGCCATGCGCCGCGCCGCCGCGCCGGATCAACGCACGCAGCCGGGACAGCAATACCTGGTAGGAGAAGGGTTTGGCCAGGAAGTCGTCGGCACCGGTGTCGAGGGCCTCGATCTCGTCGTCCTCGCCGTCCTTGGCGGTGAGCATCAGGATCGGGGTGGCGTTGCCACTCGCGCGAAGCCGCCGGCAGACGCGGTAGCCGTTGAGGCCGGGCAGCATGATGTCGAGGATCATGGCCGCGTAGGGATGCTCGCCGGCGAGCCAGAGCGCGTCCCGCCCGTCGTGGGCGACGTCCACGGCATACCCCTCGGCCGTGAGCCCGGCTCGCAAGGACTCGGCCAGCCGCCGTTCGTCTTCGACCACAAGTACCCGCACCCGGCAACGATCTCACACCATCCCGGCGCATTCACCCAACCCGCGATCACACGTCGGACCTGCCCGGATAGGCAGCGTCAGCAGTGGCCAGCGTCCGGCCGCGGGGACAACCGCCTCCCTGGGAAATCCACAGAGGAATGCGAGTGCCCGCCAGCGTCGGGCTCTGTCGCCGAGTCTGATGCCGGGCCCGAGTCAGCCCAGATGCTGGAGGAACCAGTCACGGGCGGCAGCCGAAGCGATGTCGAATCCGGGGCCCGTGTAAGCGGCGAAGTGGCCTCCCGGTATGAACACGATCTTCTTCGGCTCCGCGGCAGTCCCGTATGCCGCGGCGGCCAGGTTGCCGCCGGTCAGGCCGTCGTGGCTGCCGACCACCATGAGCATCGGGGTCGGGGTGATCAACGGCAGGTAGAGCGCGGGCTCGTAGCCGCGCAGCAGCTCCAGGCTCCGCAGTGTCACCTCGTTGTGCCACTCCGGTGCCAGTTCTTTGTGGGCCTGGCTGAACCAGTCGTGGGCGTCCGGGGTCGGGATCCCGGTGACCTGTCCGGGGTCGGTGCCGATCACGGGGATCATCGCCGCCGGCTGGCCGGCCGCGCGGGCTCGGCGGTCGTCGGCGAAGCGCTGCGGGTCGATCACCTGGTTGTCCTCCCGCGCGACATTGGCGTAGGTCGCCCGGCCGCTGATGAACGGCGCCTGGGCGGCCACGACCTTGACCCGCTGGTCGATCGCGGCGACGACAAACGCGTGCCCGGCGGAGAAGCTGCTGCCCCACACCGCGATCCGGTCGGGGTCGACCTCGGGCCGGTTCTGCGCATAGGAGATCCCGTGCTGGTAGTCGCGGATCTGCTCCCACGGGTCGATTTCGTAGCGGGGCTTGCCCGGCGCGGTGTCCGAGTCGCCGAACCCGCGGTTGTCCCACAGCAGCACGCAGAACCCCGCCGCGGCGAACACCTCGGCGAACCGGTCGAGGTAGAGCCGGCGCGTGGCCGACCAGCCGTGCGCCAGCACCACGCACGGCGCGGGACCGGCGGCTCGCGCGGCTTCGTAGAACCAGCCCCGCAGCGTGACACCCTCGGCATCGAACTCGACATCGTGACGCATGAGACGTTCCCTTCCGGCAGTGCGATGTGGACGGTCCCAGCGTGATCCCGCCGGGGGAGCACCGTCCAATACCTCGTCCGTCGCCTGTGATACCCACGCGTGCGACACGACGTCTGATGCCCTCGGGGTATCACAGGGCGCGAAACAGGTCTTGGACCGACCGGCCGCCGTCGCCGCATCCTGGAAGAGCGCCAGACGAACGAAGGAGTAACGATGAAGGTCTTCCTGACCGGCGGCTCCGGCTATATCGGCCGGGCCACGATCGCGGAACTGCTCCGGCAGGGCCACACGGTGGAGGCGCTGGCCCGCAGCGAGCGGGCCGGTGAAGCCGTCGTGGCGGCGGGCGCCACGGCAGTCCGCGGCGACCTGCGGGACCTGGGCGTCCTCAAGCACGCCGCCGCGCGGGCCGAGGCCGTGATCCACCTCGCGCAGGCGAGCACGGCGGAGGAGGACCTCGCCGCGGCCACCGCGATGCAGGACGGCGTCGGCGCCGGCACCTACGTGCACACTGGCGGCTCCTGGGTCTACGGCGACACTGACGGCGTCCAGGACGAGACCGCGGCCTGGAACCCGCCGGGCCTGGTGGCGTGGCGTAAGTCCGTCGAGGACGCGGTGCTCGCGCGGGCGGGGGAGGGCGGCCGTCCGGTCATCGTGCAGCCGGGGCTGCTTTACGGTGGCGACAACCGCTTGATCGACAACTTCTTCATCCAGCCGGGCGTGCGGCACGGTGCCATTTCCTACCTCGGTGACGGCGGCGCCCACTGGGCGCTGGTGCACATCGACGACCTCGCCCCGCTCTACGTCGCCGCGCTGACCGCCGAGGCCGGGTCCGTCTACCTGGGTGTGGGCGGAGTGAATCCGACGGCGAAGGAGGTCGCCGAAGCTTTGGCGCGCGGCGCCGGGCTTGAGGGCAAGACCACCTCGATCACACTGGAGCAGGCCCAGACCGAGATGGGCCCGATCGCGGACGCGTTCGCCCTCGACCAGCAGTTCACCCCGGCCAAGGCCCAGCGTGAGCTGGGCTGGGAACCACGCCACACCGACCCGCTTGCCGTCTTCGCCCGGAACTGAGCAGCGCGACGGGTACTCGCGGGAGGAGGCCGGCGCGGCAGGCCGGACGGGGACTTCAGTGCCCGCTGGTTGTGCTGCGACACCTCGCCGCCTCCGCTGAGCACCGCTGCGCGAGCAGCCGCCTCGGCCGCTGGAGCACACCGATGCGGCTATGCCCAGTCGATCAGGATGCGTCGAGCACAGCGATGCTGTCAGCCAGGGCTATTCCGGGCGGTGGCACCGAATTCGGCGTCGAGCCCGAGCCAGCGGTCCAGCCCCACGGATGTGTCGTCACCGGTCTCGACGACGGCTGCCCGGCGTACAGGCTCGCCGTCGAAGAAGAAGGGATGTCCGGGAGCTCCGCGGCACGACCGCCGAGCCAGTTCGTGCCCACAGCACGGACCCACATCGTCGGGCCGCCACGCCGTTGATGCCGACGTACGCCGGTATCATCATCGCGAACGCGGAGGTCCCGCGCCAGCCGGCGTTGATTTGAGGGACGCCGACACAGTCAGTGACGAACCGCGTGTGATGCTCGGGAGCATGGCTGACCCGTACTCGCGGTTCGAGATCGGCTGCCCGGACTATCTCGGTGACGACCACTGGGCCTGCGTCGAGCGCGAAGCAAACCGGCTATGGCGGTCGCTGGCGCGCTGACTCAGACGGACTGAAAAGGTTGGAATATCAGCTGAGTGCTTGAATCTCGGTCGCTAGCTTCTCCTGGCTAGCCGCCCACGACGCCAATAGGGCCAGACCGTCCGCGGTCGCCGTGTCAGCGGGCGCGGTGTAGACGTTCAGGAGCAGTCCGGGGTCGGCAGGCAGATCCATCGACTCGACATCCAGGTCGAGCTGGCCCACTACCGGATGGTGCACACGCTTGCGTCCGGACCGGTGGAGCCGAACGTCCTGAGATGCCCACCGCTGCCGGAATAGCTCACTGCGTGTTGATAATTCACCGACTAGCGCGATCAGCTCCTCGTCGTGCGGATTGCGGCCGGCTTCCATGCGTAGCTTCGCGGCCACATCGCAGGCGATTCGGTCATAGTCGACGAAGAACGTTTTTGCCGATTCGGGTTCCAGATACACGAACCGCGCGGTATTCGCCGGCCGCCGCGTGTCGGCCAGCACCGGTGAATACAGCGCGCGGGCAAGGTGATTCATGGCCAGCACGTCATAACGGCCGTTGCAAATCCAAGCCGGCGCATCGGTAATGGCGTCGAGCACCTGCTGAAGCGCCGGACGCACCGTCGCGGCGGGTCGCCGGCGGCGTGGACCGCCGGGCGTCCTGGACTGCCGCGCAAGGTGGAAGAGGTGATCGCGCTCGGCCTCGTCAAGTTGCAAGGCAGAGGCCAGCGCGTCGAGCACCCCGTCGGAGGCGCCGGCGAGGCTGCCGCGCTCCATACGCACGTAGTAGTCGACCGATACCCCTGCCAGCAGAGCTACCTCTTCGCGACGCAGACCTTTGACCCGGCGGTTGCCGCCGTAGGCGGGCAGTCCGGCCCGCTCGGGCGCGATCCGCGCGCGACGCGAGCTCAGGAACTCCTTGATCTCAGTGCGCAGATCGATCTTGACCACCTCTTCACCATAGGCCCTGTCCGCAGACGAAGGGAGGTTCTGCTGGTACCCCGACGGCTGCGCACCCCTCACACGCGGCATGCGCCCAGCGTCGTAGCAGGAAAAGGCCCGCGTCGACACCTGGATACCCGAAGCAGTCGTGGCAATGCCGCCGTCGACCGGGATAATGGCGCCCGCCAGGTAGGACCCAGCCCGACTGGCGAGGAACACGGCGATGCCCGCCATGCCGTCGTCGCGGCCAAGCCGGCGTAGAGGGGCCGACCCCGCGATCGCGTAGTTGATCATGCCTTTCGAGCTGGGCGTGGTGTTTGCCGAGGCCGTCTGCGGGGCGACCGCGGCGCGGGTGCCGGCCGGCCATGCGGCGGCCGGCCTGGACAGGGCGGTGTGAGTGAACCAGGCCCGGTAGTCGCGGACCTGGTACTTGTCCAGCCCGGCCTCGCCTTTGGCCTGCTGAAAACACTCCTCGATGGCCCAGCGTGATCCGGCGATCCAGGCCAGGTTCGACAAGGTGGCTCGTCGGGGCCCGAAGCAGATGTAGTAGGCGATCTCGCCGCTCGAGGTGGACCGTCGTCGCGGACACCGGCGATGTCCCAGTCCGCGCGACGCAGCAGCCGCTGCATCCCGTCCGGGGAGACCTCCCCGGCCTGCTCAGCCAGGGTCTATCCGTTCGACCGCGGCAACCCCGCCACCAGCCCGGAGACGTACTCCCGCACCCGGCGCCGCGGCTCAGCCCGCCCAAACCGGAACAACGTCCCCGGACATCACACCTAGGTGCCTGATGCGGTCGTGGCGATGCCGCCGTCTACCGGGATGACGGTGCCCGTGAGGTAGGACCCAGCCCGGCTAGCGAGGAATACGGCGATACCTGCCATGTCGTCGTCGCGGCCAAGCCGGCGCAGAGGGGCCTTCGCCGCGATCGCGTCGCCGATGGCATCGAGCGTGGACGCCATCATCTGCGACGGGAACGGTCCCGGTGCTACCGCGTTCACCGTGACGTGCTGTGGGCCCAGTTCTCTGGCAAGCACTCTGGTGAGTTGATGGAGTCCCGCTTTGCTGCTGGCGTACGAGTAGTTGGGCGACGCGGCGACGTGGATGGCGGCGATACTGCCGATGTTGATGATCCGCGCGGGATCATCGGCGGTGCCCGCCCTGCGAAGTGCGGGGAGCAGCGCCTGCACCAGCCAGAACGGCGACTTGAGGTTGAGATCGATCACTGAGTCCCAGGCCTCGTCCGGGAACGTCTCCAGCGGCTCGCGCCACATCGCTCCCGCGTTGTTGACGAGGATGTCCAGGCGTTCCGAGCCGGCATTGACAAGATCAGCGAGGCGCTGACACTCGTCGTGCCTGGACAGGTCGGCGGGAATTGCTTGAACGTCGCCGAATTCGGACAGTAGACGCTGTGCCTCCGCGCACGTGTCCGCCTTGCGTGAGCTGATAACGACGCGGGCGCCCGCCTGGAGAAGGCCGCGCGCTAGCATCATCCCAATGCCTCTGGTGCCGCCAGTGACAAGGGCGCGCTTCCCACTCAGATCGAAAAGTTCTGTGTGAGTGGTGAATTGGCTGTCCGCCATTGGTCTCTGTCCCTTCTGTCGTGGAAGAATGCGCCGATACGGTCGCGCGGCGGCCGCGGCGCGCCTCCCGTGGATCTGCGGGCGTGCAAAACCAGGTTGACAGGCGTCCTGGACGTCTGGGAGACCCTGGTGATACAGGTACTGTCAGAGCCACCCTTGCCTTACGGATTGACGCGCGCTGCCGCAGTTTCGTCTGCCGCACCAGCGTTTCCGCGGTGACCTTCGTCGGCGCTGCACGTAGCTGACGGTCAAGGGGGCATCGACAGTACCTGTACCAGGAGGACCTTCCCGCCGCCCGCAAGGCGGGCCTAACCTGCGGTGACCGGCTCCGGCTGAACAGCGGGAACAATGGGCCAGATGACCTGTATCGAAGGAGCATTCTCCACTGCAGAAACGCAAACTTGGACAGCACCTCGAAGTTTCAGCCCTGGGACTCGGTTGCATGGGCATGAGCTTCTTCTACGGTTCGCCCCCGGACCCAGCCGAGATGACGAGGCTGCTGCGGGCCGCGGTTGACCGCGGCGTGACTTTCTTCGACACCGCCGAAGTCTATGGCCCTTTTACCAATGAAGAGCTGGTCGGTCAGGCGCTGGCGCCGGTCCGCGACCAGGTGGTGATCGCCACCAAGTTCGGTCTCAAGCACGGAGAGCACGGGCCGACCCCGGCGTCGGGGCTCGATAGCCGGCCCGAGCAGATCCGTCGAGTGACTGAGGCCTCGCTCCGGCGTCTGCAAACGGATTGCATTGACCTTCTTTACCAACACCGCGTCGATCCCGACGTGCCCATCGAAGAAGTAGCAGGCACGGTCAAGGAGCTGATCACCGAAGGTAAGGTCAAGCACTTCGGCTTATCGGAGGCCGGTGCGACGACGATCGGCCGCGCCCACCGCGTGCAGCCTGTGACGGCGCTGCAAAGCGAATACTCGCTCTGGACGCGAGACCACGAAGCCGAGATCATTCCGACCTTGGAGAAGCTGGGCATCGGTCTGGTGCCATACAGCCCGCTGGGCAAGGGCTATCTGACCGGCACAATCGACTCCCGTACATAGCTGGCCGAGAACGACCTCCGCCGCATGCTGCCCCGCTTCACTCCTGAAGCACGGCAGGCCAATCAAACACTGGTCGACTTGCTGCGACAGATTGCCGACGACAAGGGAGCCACGCCAGCCCAGATCGCTCTCGCCTGGGTGCTGGCGCAGAAGCCGTGGTTCGTGCCGATCCCCGGCACAACCAAACTACATCGCTTGGAAGAGAACCTGGGAGCGCTCGATGTCGAATTGACGTCCGGCGACCTGCAACGCATCGAGGCGGCCGCGGCCCAAATCCAGGGTGAGCGCGTCCCCGAGCAGTTGAAGTCTCTGTTCGGCCGCTAAGCCCCGGCTCATGGAGGAACAGCAGGCCGAGCAGTCCGGGCCGCGTCCGCAACCGTCCGATGTGGACGAATACTACAGTGGCCGGACCACCTTCCGGGAGGATTCCTGGTGAGCTGGCGAACGATCTGCGCGTTCGCGGCCGGCGCGCTGCTGCTCGCCGGCCGCGGCGGCGACAACAAGCCGAGTACCGCGCCCCCGTCGAACGACTGGCAGAAGGCGGATCCGTGCGCACTGCTCACCGACGCGGAGGCGGCGACGCTGCTGGGCGTCGCGCAGGTGACGCATGCGCGGGAAGACCTGGCCGGCATCGGCCCCGGCTGCACGTGGAAGGCGACCGGGGCCGACGCGAGCGTCGGTGTGCTGCTGAACCAGCCGGCCAACCAGGACCGGGATGTGCAGCACGCCAAGCGGCGGGTGGATGTCGCGGGCAAGCCCGGCTATGTCCAGGCGGACGACGGGAACTACCGCCTGATCTACGTCGACGGAGGGCCGGCGTGGATCCAGTTCAGTGGCCGGTCGGCGAAGAAGGACGTGCCGAAGACCTACGAGTGCGACCGGTCCGTCCCGCTGCCGGCGAAGATGGTCAGGACGCTCGGCTGGTGATCAGGAACAGCGCCAGGCGTACGGGTGGTAGGTCCGGTCGGCGTCCATGCGCGCCCCGGCCACCGTGCCGTCGTCGCCGATCCGGGACGGGATGTCGAGCGTGATGTCGCCGAAGTTCGACACCCATGCGCCCTGCCGCCACACACCGTAGCCGGTGCCGTTGAGGTCGTTGCCGCCGTGTGCCTCGTCGATCCGGCCGGTGATCAGGCCGTCCCGATTGATGTCGAACTGCGGGTTGCCGTTGGACAGGTTGTAGCTCGAGTTGGGCAGCACGTGCGCGGCGCCCTGCTGGTCCCAGTAGACGCCGGCCTTCTTGTCGTCGTACGTGGCGTAGCCGACCACGCGCCCGTTGGAGAACGCCGTGCCGCCGGGAAAGCGCAGGCCCGGCAGCGTGCCGAGCCGGGTGATCGTGCCGGCCCGCCAGACCGCGAGACCGGAGTCGCGCAGCAGCAGCACCGAGCCGTCCTCGTCGACCGCCTGGGGCGAGGTGGGGTCCGGAGCCAGACCGGGGAGTGTGGTGACGGTGCCCGGTTGTGCGGCAGGCCAGCGCACCACCGTGGTCAGGCCGCTGCTGTCGCCCCAGACGTAGCCGGTGATGTCGCCCGCGTCGTTGATGCCGAGCGCGGCGGCCTTGGTGTTGTTCCCCAGCTTCGGCAGCTCCTCCAGCACGCCGCCCCGAGAGCGGAACGCCGTGCTCACGGAGACTCCCGAGACGCTGACCCGTGCGGTGCCGACGATCGTGCCCGCGCGGTTCTCGTCGGCCACCTCGTAGCCGGGCAGGTTGCCGATCCCGGGGAGGACGGAGTACGCGCCGTTCTTCCAAACGATCGGCCGCAGGCCGTCGGCGGTGCTGGCGACGCCGGCGAAGCCGCTCTGGTGGTCGGTCGCGGTCGGCAGCCCGCTCTGGCCCGGCACGGGAAGTGCCGTCGGACGCCAGGTGCAGGCCGCCGCGGCGGACGCGGTCGAGGTCGGGACGAGCAAGGCCGCCGCGAGCAGCAATGCGCCACCTAGTAACCGGTATCTGTGCACGTTTCCCTCCAATGGTGGTGAACGCGACCAAGGATCGCGTTCACCGCCATTGGAGGGGGCGATGATAGGGGTGCTTTCGCATGATCAGGGGGTTACCGCCCGCATGCGAACGAAGAATGGAAGGGAGAGTCCCTGTACGTGCCGAGAAATGCATCTGTGCGGGTCAAGAGCCGTCGGCGGGTGACCGCTTGCGGCTCGGCGCTGTGTTGCAGCTACTGTCGATGACCGACCGCGAGAGGGACGTCGAGATCCTCGCCCTGCGCCATCAACTGACCATCTTGCAGCGACAGCTCGGTGGCCAGTGCCCGCGACTTCGGCCCGAGGACAGGATGTTCCTCTCGATGTTGCTGGTGCCGCTGTCGCGCGCGGTGTTGCGTCGGCTCCGGCTTGTGGTCAGCCCGGACACGGTGCTGCCGGTGGCATCGCGACCTGCGGCCTAGAACCCCGCCTGGGGCTGCCGGCGCATCCACGGCGAACTTGCCCTGCTCGGTATCAAGGTCGCTCCCTCGACCGTGTGGGAGATCCGTCGCCGCCGCCGCGACCGCGGTCGCCACCGCGCCGGACGCGCACGCGGGCCACACCTACTGGCTGACCGGACCCGACCTGATCACCTACACCGACATCGCGAAACAACTGTCCGCCGCGCTGGGCCACGAGATCGAGCACCGCCGGATTCTCCCTGACGAGCATCGGGTCGCGATGGTCCGGGCCGGTGTGCCCGAGGCGGTGGCGACCTCGAACGCCCAGGCGTTCGGGCTGATCGCCGAGGGCGACGCGGCCTGGCTGACCGGCGACGTGGCGACCCTCACCGGCACCGCGCCGCGTAGTCTGCATACCTTCGTCACCCAGCACGCCGCGGCCTTCGCCTGAACCGCGGCAGCGGCAGTGAGATCCACCAATCCTGGGAGTGACATGACATCCGGGTTTCTCACCGGCCCGTCGCAGGCGTTCGGGCCGGAGCTGATCAGGCAACTGCTCGCCCGTGGTGACCGAGTCGCGTCCATTACCGATCAACCCGAAGACGTGGATGGCTGCGGCGAATCCAGTTGGCGGGGCACGTATCGTCTCGACGCCACGACGCTTCTCACCGATGAGCAAGGCCAGGCGATCTACAGCGCAAGCGCGGATCATTGAACGACTCGATCACCTCGGTAGGCGCCCACGGATAGTCACTGCCGAACAGAATGTGCCCAGGGGCAGCGAACGCCAGTAGGCTCGGCAACGCGTAGGGGCCACCCTGGATGTCCACACAAGACAAGCTCGGCGTCCGGCACATCCGGCCGGCAAACCGCGCCGACCGGTGCGGCACGGCGTCGCACGACCACGCCTCAGGCCACAGAGCCAACCAGTCTTTCGTCGGCACGGTGCCGCCGCCGGCGAAACCCAACCACAGGAGATTCATTGGCATCCCCAGTGCCGACCAAACACATGGCGAGCCGCGGCCCCGTATTCCCGCGACCGGTCGGACTCCCGCCGGCTGATCCTTTCGGCCACTGGTGACCGTGCTGCCGGCTGGTAGTCAAGATCATCTACAGGCAGCCGGCGTCGGGCGTCGGGATCTCGAACGCATTGAGGAGCGCGGACGTCGCCAGGTAAATCCCGATGAGGTGCACCATGTCGATGACGCCCCGCTGTCCGAACACCTCCAGCGTCCGCCCGTATGTTTCGTCGGTGACCGTGCGCGCACGCACCAGTTCGTCGGTGAAGCGATGCGCTGCGAGTTCGGCCACCGAGAAGTCGTCGTTCGGCGCATGGTTGAGCACACCGTCGATCACCGGCCCGGCCGTGCCGACATGCCGAGCGACTGCCGTGTGGGCGTAGAGTTCGTAGCCTGCCTGCCAGGCCACTCCGACCGTCAGGATCACGACCTCGCGCACGGTGGCCGGCAGCGATGATCCGACTTGGTCGGCCTTGACCCACTCGTTGAAACCCCTGGCTGGTTGCGGCCGGTGGACCAAGACGTTCCACGGCCCGATCAAATACCCGTCATCGGTGGTCGGCGTGAAACCCGCCTGCTGTGCCCATGGCACCGCGAACAGGTGCAACTGCTCGGCAACCGCTCGCTGCTCCTGGTCCAGCGTGCCCGCTTCCGCGAGCGGTAACCGCCCGCCCCAGCGCCGGTCGTCGGTCGGTGGATGCACTGTCATTGGTGTCTCCCTAACATGCACGATCGTTTCACCGCTGATGATGGCGGCCAGTATTTTCCAACGTGAGCCGCTAACTCGATCACGGTGGCGTCGGCGGTGCCGAACGCGATTCTGTCTTGCCTGGCTTGATGTCGAGATTGCTCAACGCCTGGTGGTATTCCGTACTCGCGGCGGAAGGCGGCGTCTAACGCGAATGCTGTCGAGTCGCCGACCTGACCGGCGATCATCGCCACTCGTGCGTTGGTTCCGCAGCAGGCGACCGGGCCTGAGCTTTCAGTCCGTAGTTCGACCTACTACACCTCGTCACCTGGACGTCGGCATACGCACGGCTTCAGAGCACGGAGATCAGCGCGTCGGCCACGATCTCTGGCCGGGTCAGCAGTGTCATGTGATTGCCCGGCACGACCACCGGATCGACGCCGAGCCGTGCCGCGAACTCGGCTCCGGGCCGGGCCAGGGCGAAGTCGTCAGCGCACAGCACATACGCTGCGTCGAGCCCTATCTTCGTGACCGGGGGAAGATCCAGGCTGTCGAGCATGTATCCGCCTGGCTGCGGCACCAGCATCCGGCTGACGAGTTCCTGGAGTGGAGCGGAGTCTCCTGCCATCAGGCCGCCCTGGACGGCGTCGAGACCGATCGAGATGGTCGAATCGGGGCTGGCCGCGACGGCCTGCCGGATGATCTCGCCGTACTGCCCGTTCTCGTCAGCCATCGACTTGTCCTGCTCGGGGACCACCGCACTGTGGTAGATCACCTTCGTTACGCGGCTGGCCAGGCGGTGGGCAGCGGCGGTGGCGGGGTAGCCTCCCCAGCTATGGCATGCGAGGACGACATCGGTGAGATCGCGCCGCTCGACTTCGCTGACTAGGTAGTCGATGGCGTCAGCAAGCCTGAGCCCGGCGGGAGACCCGTCATAAGACAGCCCGGGGAGAGTAGGCGTGATGACCTGGTAGCCGCGGTCGGCGAGCAACCGGGCTACCGGCTGCCAACTCCAGCCTCCTAGCCATGCTCCGGGAACCAGAACGAATGTTTGTGCAGGCTTGTCGTCCGTCACGTTAGCTCTCATTTCTCCCGATGGGATCCTCGGGAAGTCGCGCCTGAGTCCATCACCCAAATTATCCAGATGGCATCTTGTGTCCACAACGGACACCAATGTGACTACATACTCCGGCGGACGACGGACCTCGAAGGCGCCGACACCGGACCTCGCGTGAGAACCCGCGGTGCGCCTGACCAGTAGTAACGATCTGCATTGCGTCTGGGCACAGCTTCGGGAGTTCTGGAACTGGTCGGGTCGATCAGTCTGGTGCTGTGATCCATTTGAGGCTGAGTTGCCAAGCTGTGGCGCGGGTGGCGGGGTCGTAGGAGATGCTGGGGGTACGCGTTTCCTGGTCACGCACGTAGTAGCGGCCGGACGCGGTGGCGAGGCCCGGGTCGGTGGCCAGGCGCAGCGCTGCCGAGGCGCCCTGCTCGGGGGTCAGCAGCCGTCGGTGGATCAGCGAGCGGAACGGTGCGAGCCCGGTGGGCAGGATGTCGTCGACGATGCTGGTGCTCACGATTCCCGGGTGCACGGCGTTCACGGTCACGCCTTCGTCTCGCCACCGGTCGGCGAATTCGTAGCCGCAGATGGTGGTCAGCAGTTTGGCTCTGGCGTAGGCGGCGAACGGGGCAAACCCTGTGGCCGGATTGAGTTCGCGCACGTCGGCGACGCCGCTGAGGTCGAGCGGAACCGGACGCGGGCGGCCGAACAGCGGCGGGCGGATGTTGGACATCGCCGCCGAGACGATGTTGACCACACGGGCCGGAGGGTCTGCGCGGATGCGGTCACGCAGGAGGTAGGTAAGGCTGAACCCGGCGAGGTGGTTGACCGCCAGATGCGCTTCGACGCCGTCGACGGTCAGCCATCGGTGCCGGTAATGCGCACCGGCATTGTTGATGAGTATGTGCAGGGCATCGTGTCGCGCCGCGAACTCGGCGGCGAGCCGGCGCAGGTCGGTGCGGGACGCGAGATCTCCGGTCTGCACCTCTACCCGGTCTGCACCCACATCGGTCGCGATTCGGCGGCGCAGCGCTTCTCCTCGCTCGTAGTCCCTGCTGGTGGTAACGACGTGAGCGCCGGCCCGGGCCAATTCGGTCGTGATGACCCGGCCCATCCCTCCGGTACCTCCGGTGACCAGCGCGATACGGCCACGCAGGTCGATGGGGACGTCGGCGGCGCTCATGCGGCGATTCGCAGGGCTTGGTGGCAACGCACACTGCGCTCCTCGACGGCCTTGACCGTCGCGTCCAGCATCTCGGCTGGGGGGAGCGCGTGGACGCCCTCCACGACAACGTTCTTTCCTGCAGGACCCCGCGGTTCGGCCATGGTGAACCTCCCTGTTCTTCCTTGTTTTTCGCGGCGTGTTTCAGGTGACGTCGTGGCTCAGCCCTGGATCTGCGGCGACGAGACGCCGCTGGTCACCGGTGCCGTGCTGCATGTGGACGGCGGCTCCTGGCGGCGTGATTGCCGGGCGCGGGAGTGCGGCCCGCGGCGGCAGGGAGCGCGGGACGGACGCGGTCGGCGCCGAGGAGCTTGACGGATTTGGCACCGACCGCACGGGAACAGATCGCGAGCGAGGTCACTACCGCGGCGTCAGGCGAATGACCGGCAGTTCGCGATCCGTTTTCTCCTGGTACTGGGCGAACCGGGGTGCTGCCGCGGTGATCCGCTTCCACGCCGCCTCGCGCTCCGGCCCGCGCAATTGCTGGGGCGCGACGGCGACCGTGCGGCCATCGACCTGCGCCCGGACCTTGTCCGGGTGCGCGCCGATGTTGTAATACCAGCCGGGATTGCCCGCCGCGCCATTCGCGGAGGCCACGATCAGCCAGCCTCCATCCCCGTCGGGGAAGTAGCCGACCGGCGTTGTGCGCTCGGTACCGGTCTTGGCGCCGGTGGTCGTCAGCACCAGCGCTCTGAAGCCCATGAAACTGCCGCCCTTACGGCGTAGCCGTCGCTCGGCCAGTTTGTTGAACGCGCGGACGAACCGTCCCGCGGGAACCTTGCCGCCGCGCGTGCCCGCGCGTGTGTCGAAGCTCATCAGGACTCCTCAAAGCCATGGGCCGGGTCGCTGGGTGGGTCAGCCGCGGATCGCGGTGGCTTCGCGGGTGAACTGGCGGTGGCCGATCAGTTTGTAGGCCAACCGGGCCGGTGCCGGTATGACCTGGAGGAACCGCTGGCGTTCCGCGTCATCGGTTTCCTCGGTGATGTGGCCGAGAATGACCAGCCGCCGCGTGAGGGGAATCGCGCTCATGCCGTGCTTGCCGAGCGCGTCCCATTCCTTCTGGGTCAGCGTGACCGAGACGATCGGGAGCAGTTTCTGCTCCTCCTCAGCCAAATGATCGATCAGTGTCGGCATCGTGGCGTCGATCAGGGCGGCCATTCGCTCGCCGGTCGCGGCGTCCGCGGTGGCTGTCCAGGCCGGCAGTTCCTTGCCGAGGGCCGCGACGGCGTGGTCGACCTGGGCGTGCTGCGCGTCCATCCGGTCCATCAGCTCCGGGTCGAGCGTGGCTCGCTCGCGCAGCAGGGGAAAGAGCAGCTCGTCCTCGCCGGTGTGGTGTGTGTGGAGGAAGTCCAGCATCTCCCGGGCATGCGCGCCGATGACCTTGGATCGCGTCCGGTCACCGGCCGCGGCGCGGAACAGTCGGGGGAGCTGACCGAACTCGCGCCGCAGGACGCGGTGCATCAGCACCATCTCGTGGGTATCGACGCCGGGTCCGGAGGTGCTCACCGCGACTCCCCGGCGGCAACGGCGTTCCGGACGGCTTCGTGTGCGGTGGTCGCCGGCCGGCCGATGAGCTTCACCAGGTCTTCACTGGCGGTGAACAGTTCTCCGCGAGCCAGACCGGCATCGGCATCGGCGACGGCGGCGGCCATCTCCGGAGGTAGCCCGGCGCCCGTCAAGGTCGCGGTGTAGTCGGCGACCGGCATGTCCTGGTAGGCGATGGGGGTGCCCAGGACGTCGCTGATCGTGGCGGCGAGTTCGGTCAGGGTGAACGGTGTTCCGCCCAGCTCGTAGGTCGCTCCGAGGTGCCCGTCCTGCGTCAGCACCGCGACTGCGGCCGCGGCCAGGTCAGCCCGGCTGACCGCGCTGACCCGTCCGTCGTGCGCGCTGCCCAGCAGCGCGTGGTACTGAGTGATCATCGGGAGCTGGTCGGTGTAGTTCTCCAGATACCAGCCGTTGCGCAGGATGACGAACGCGGTGCCGCTGGCGCGCAGGTAGTCCTCGGTGCGGCGGTGTTCGGCGGCGAGGGTCATCTGCGCGGTCGAGGCGTTGACGATGCTGGTGTACACGATTCGGGAGACACTCGCCCGGGCCGCCGCGTCGATGGCGTTGCGCGCGTTGTCGAACCGCTCCCCGACCGTCGTCGTCGAGACCAGCACCATGGCTTCGGCGCCCGCGAATGCCTCGTCGAGAGTGGCTGGGTCGGCGAAGTCCGCGCGCCGCACCACGACCCCGCTCTGCGCGAGGCCGGCGAGTTTGCCGACGTCCCGGCCGGTGGCCACGATCTGCGCGGGCGGTGTTCCGGTGGCGAGGAGCTGGTCGACGACGAGCCGGCCGAGGTGGCCTGATGCTCCGGTGATGACAGTGAACATGGTGTTTCCCTTCGGTAGGGGATGCGGCTCTGATGCGGTGGCAGCGCGGGTCCGCGGGCGGTGCGGTGGCGGGTCCAACTCGTCTGGACACCGTGGCTACCACTCAGCCATTGCCTGACGTTCGTCAGGATCATTGATGAATGTAGTCAATGATACTGACGATGTCAAGACGGAGTCGAAGCCTGCCGGCGCCCCGCTGGCCCAGCGGCCCGGGATGGGCGGGGACCGGGAGCGACTGGGAGTCGGGAGAGGACGGCTGGGGCCGGGTTTTAGCGCGCGTAGGGGTCGGTGATCTCGCGGAGCTGCTCCAGGATCTGGTGCAACAACGCGAAGTTGCGGGTGCCCAGGTAGGCCTGCCACTCCGCGAGGATCTCGTCCCGCGTCGCCATGGCCACCTCGACCGCCCGCCGGCCACGTTGCTCGATCACGATCAACCGGGCGCGGCCGTCCGTGGGGTCGGGGACCCGGTGGACATAGCCAAGGCGCTCCAGTTGGTCAACCAGCACGCCGGCGCTCTGCTTGCTCATTTGTGCCTGGTCAGCGAGGTCCGTGAGGCGCGAACCGTCCGGATTGACGCGTTGAAACACTCGGCACTGGGCGAGGGTCCAGTCGTCGAACCCGGCATCCTGGAGGGTCCGGAAAATCCGGTCCTCCATGTACCGGTACGGGATGAACAACGCCACCCCTAGATCAACCCGCTGCTCGTCATCCACGCCGCCCAGTTCCATCCGGTTCCATCGCCCCCTGATCCCGCGAGGTCCACACCCTATGTCAACGCCGCCGGGCCGGATCGCTGCGGACCAGGTCTTGACGGCGCGTGCATGGCGGCGCTCGCTGTGTCCCGCGCGCTGCCTGTCCCTCGGCGAGGTTGCAACAGTCGCTGTTGTCATTGGTGCCAATGTACGACTACTGTAGTAAACATACCTGACTAGATTGTGTAGTGGCTCCGGTGGGGAACGGGTGGCCAGGGACTGTGCGCATCCAGCGTCACATCCAGAGTCATATCCAGCGAAAGACAGAGAGAGAACGTGGGTAGCGCGATGACATCGACATCAAGCCTGGCGGGCAAGCGGGCCCTGGTCACCGGAGGCACCAGCGGAATCGGCGCCGCGATCGTGCGACGGCTCGCCTCCCAGGGAGCCACCGTCGCGGTCAACTATCGATCCGATCGGGCCGCCGCTGACGCACTCGTCGGCGAACTGTGCGACAACGGGTGTGCCGCATCGGCTTTCTCGGCCGACGTCAGTGACGCGGCGCAGGCCCACGAGCTGGTCGGCGCGGTGGTAGCCGAGTTCGGCGGCCTGGACCTGCTGGTCAGCAACGCCGGGGTCGAGCACTTCGGAGCACTGGAAACCATCACCCAGGCCGACTTCGATCACCTCTTCCGGACCAATGTGGCCGGACAACTGTTCGTCACCCAGGCTGCGGTCGCCGCGATGGCCGACGGCGGCCGGATCGTGCTCAGCTCCTCAGTCAGCACACGCCTGGCCGTGCACCACCACGCCCTCTACGCGGCGAGCAAAGCCGCCATCCCGGCCATGGTGCGCAATCTGGCTCCCGAACTGGCCGAGCGGAACATCGCCATCAACGCGATCGCCCCCGGCGCCACCGCCACCCGCATGGCCAGCTACGCCCCCCACTACGTCCACCCTGCGCTCACCGACGTCCCGTTCCCCGCCCTCCTCCGCTCGATGAGCGCACTCGGCCGGCTCGGCCAACCTGAGGAAATCGCCGCCACGGTCGCGTTTCTGCTCTCCGCGGACGCGTCCTACATCACCGGCACCACCATCGAAGCCGACGGCGGCTGGAACTGACACTCCGGCGCATCGAACTTGGTCATCACCAGCACACCCACCGCCACCAGCATCAACAAGGAGAAGCAATGGCAGAACAGGACCTCGCGGGGCGCACCGCACTCGTGACCGGTTCGACCAGCGGGATCGGCGAGGCTACGGCGAAGCAACTCGCTGAGCACGGGGCGCACGTGATCGTGGTCGGCCGTCGCCGGGATCTCGGAGACGGTGTCGTCGCCGCGATCCGCGCGGCCGGCGGCAAGGCCGATTACGTGCGCGCCGAACTCGGCGACGCGGCGTCGGCACGCGAGTTAGCCCAACGAGCACTGGAGATTTCCGGAGGCCAGGTGGACATCCTGGTCAACAATGCGGGGACGGCGGTGTTCGGCCCGACGGCGGAGACGCTGGAGGAGAACTGGGACACGACGTTCAACACGAACCTCAAGGGTCACTTCTTCCTCGTCGGGGAGCTCGCGCCGAAGATGGCCGCGCGCGGCAAGGGCGTGATAGTCAACACCTCGACCATGGTTGGCCAGTTCGCCGCCCCGGGCATGGCGGTCTACGGCGCGACCAAGGCCGGACTGAACCTGCTCACCAAATCCTGGGCTGCGGAGTTCGGCCCGGCCGGGGTCCGAGTCAACGCGGTTAGCCCGGGAACTACCCGCACCCAGAAGGTCGTCGGCGTCATGGGCGACGGGCTCGACGAGCTCGGAAAGCAGGCACCGCTGGGCTATGTGGCTGACGCCGACGAGATCGCCAACGCCATCGTGTTCCTGACCACGGACAAGGCCAGCTACATCACGGGCGCGATCCTCAACGTCGACGGCGGCCGCACCGCAATCTGACCGCAGCCGGCCTCCGGACGGAGGGTGCACCACCCTGGAGGCTGGCCGAGTCTCGCGAACCCTCCCGGAGTGGGTGGCGGATAACGCTTCCGCTGCGCTGAGTGCAGGGGAAGCGTTATCCGCCACACCGAGCCAGCCCGCCGATCTCACCAAGGCTGGCCGACGTGGGAACCTGGCAAGAGGGGCCGGGTGTTCACCGGGTCGCGCAGTGCCTGTCACAGCTGTGTTGCCGTGCGGATCAGCCCGGCGAGAGCGAGGGAGCGGCTGTGCGCGGGCCAGGCGATGTGAGTGACGACCGCAGGTGCGTCGGTCACGGGGACTGCAGCACGTCCTGTGCAACAGGATCCCTGCTCCGGCACGGTCGAGCCGTTCTATATAACGAAACCGACTCAATCCGGCGTCGCGTGTCCAAAATACGTCGGTGGAGCTAAGGGGACTCGAACCCCTGACCCCCTCACTGCCAGTGAGGTGCGCTACCAGCTGCGCCATAGCCCCGAGGCGAAGGTGAACTCCGTATCTCGTGTGGCCATACGTTACACCCCGTCCCCGCCCTCGCCTCAGGGGGGTGGTGATCAGTGACCGCTGGACCGTTCGGGCAGGTCACCTGCACGTTCATGACTTATTTTAATACCTGTATTGATTCTCCGTGTGGTCTCGGTTACATTTTCCACGGTTGTGACGCCGAGGTCCCCGCCCGCTACGCCGCGTCTCCATTTCTGGGTACAGCCTTGCCGTTTCCTGCTCGCTGAACGCCGCGGTGCGGCGGAGGAGGTTCCGATGAGCCGACGGTCACGGAGAGTGGCTACGTTGCTGCTGTCCGCCTTCACCCTGGTGGTGGGGTATCTGACAGTGGTGGCGGCGCCAGCGGCGCAGGCCGCGATCGAGCCGGGGCAGTGGTACACCGTCAGCTCCGTGAACAGCGGGAAGTGCGTTGACGCGCGGGCCGCGGCCAGTGTGAACGCCACCGCGGTCCAGCAGTACTCGTGCAATCAGGCGGCGTCGCAGCAGTGGCAGCTCCAGGCCACCAGTGACGGGTACTACCGCGTGAACACCCGGAACAACGCCGCGCAGGCCTGGGACGTCACGAACGTCTCGAAGGCCGACGGCGGGCTGGTGCAGCTCTGGTCCTACTCCAACGGGGCGAACCAGCAGTGGCTGCCCGCCCAGGAGGCCTCCGGCGCCTACCACTTCGTGAACCGCAACAGCGGCAAGTGCCTTGACGTGCCGAGTGCCTCGATGGCGGACAGCGTGCAGCTTCAGCAGTACGCCTGTAACGGCACCAATGCCCAATCGTTCACAATTACCCCCGTGGGTGGCACTACTCCTCCGAGCTCGGGGCAGCCGGACCTCGGGCCGAACGTCGTCGTCTTCGACCCTTCGATGGACAGCGCGACGATCCAGAGCAAGCTGAACAGCATCTTCAGCCAGCAGGAGAAAAACCAGTTCGGCAGTCAGCGGTACGCGGTGATGTTCAAGCCGGGTACCTACTCCAACGACGTCAACGTCGGCTTCTACACGCAGGTGCTGGGCCTCGGCCTGTCGCCGGACGCGGTGACGATCAACGGCGCCGTGCACGTCGAGGCCGACTGGTTCCCGCCGCAGAACGCGACGCAGAACTTCTGGCGCGGCGCCGAGAACCTGTCGGTGAACCCGACCGGCGGCGCCGACCGCTGGGCCGTGTCGCAGGCGGCGCCGTACCGCCGCATGCACCTGCGCGGCGACCTGCAGCTCGACGACGGCGGCTGGGCCAGCGGCGGCTGGATCTCCGACTCGAAGATCGACGGCCAGGTCCGCTCCGGCTCGCAGCAGCAGTGGATCTCGCGTGACTCGCAGTTCGGCAGCTGGAACGGCTCGAACTGGAACATGGTGTTCGTCGGTGTCGACGGCGCCCCCGCCAACACCTTCCCGTCCCCGCCGTACACCACGGTCGGGCAGGCGCCGGTGGTCCGCGAGAAGCCGTTCCTCTACATCGACGACGCCGGCAACTACCAGGTGTTCGTCCCGTCGGTGCGCACCAACACCTCGGGCACCAGCTGGGCGAACGGCGCCGCGCCGGGCAGTTCCCTGCCGATCGACCAGTTCTACATCGCGAAGCCGGGCGCGACCGCGGCCGACCTGAACGCGGCGCTGGCGGCGGGCAAGAACCTGCTGATCACGCCCGGTGTCTACCACCTGAACCAGACCCTGCACGTGACCCGGCCGGACACCGTGGTGCTCGGCCTCGGCATCGCCACCCTGGTGCCGGACAACGGCATCACCGCGATGAACGTCGACGACGTCAACGGCGCCAAGATCGCCGGCCTGCTGATCGACGCGGGCACGACGAACTCGAACACGCTGATGCAGGTCGGCGCCGCCGGCTCGAACGCCGACCACTCGGCCGACCCGACCTCGCTGCACGACGTGTTCTTCCGCATCGGCGGCCCCGCCGTCGGCAAGGCGACCACCAGCCTGGTGGTGAACAGCAACAACGTGATCGGCGACCACATGTGGATCTGGCGCGCCGACCACGCGGCGGACAACAGCTACGTCGGCTGGAACACCAACACGGCTGACAACGGGCTGACGGTCAACGGCAACAACGTCACCATGTACGGCCTGTTCGTCGAGCACTACCAGAAGACCCAGGTCGTCTGGAACGGCAACGGCGGGCGGACGTACTTCTTCCAGAACGAGATGCCCTACGACGTGCCGGACCAGGCCGGCTGGATGAACGGGTCCACGCAGGGCTACTCCGCGTACCAGGTGGGCCCGAACGTGACCAGTCACGAGGCGTGGGGGCTGGGCAGCTACTGCTTCTTCAACACCAACCCCTCGGTCGCCAGCGCGCACGCGTTCGAGGCGCCGAACACCCCGGGCGTGCGGTTCCACGACATGGTGACGGTCTCCCTGAACCACCAGGGCACCATCACGCACGTGATCAACTCCTCGGGCGCGACCACGCCCGACGGCACGAAGCCGGTCAACCTGGTGAGCTACCCGTAGCCACCTCCCCGGACAACCGGTGCACGCCGTGGTGGCGGCCGCGGCGTGCACCGGTCCCCACCCCGTCGCGGGCCGGAACCGGTCCGTCGAGGTCAACGGCGCCCTCTTCGGACTCACCGCCGGACCACACGCCGTAGGCTGGGTGCCGTGAGCCAGCCGATCCTGATGACCGTCGACGACGACCCCGCTGTGTCGCGGTCGGTCGCCCGTGACCTGCGTCGCCGCTACGGCAAGGACTACCGCGTCATCCGCGCCGATTCGGGGGCCGACGCCCTCGACGCGCTGCGTGAGATCAAGCTACGCGGCGACGCCGTCGCGGCCATCCTCGCCGACTACCGCATGCCCCACATGGACGGCATCGTCTTCCTCGAGAAGGCGATGGACCTGTTCCCCAACGCCCGCCGCGCCCTGCTGACGGCCTACGCCGACACCGACGCGGCCATCCAGGCCATCAATGTGGTCGACGTCGACCACTACCTGCTCAAGCCGTGGGATCCCCCGGAGGAGAAGCTCTACCCGGTCATCGACTCCCTGGTGGAGACGTGGCTCGCGGTCGGCGACCGGCCCGTCGAGGAGACGAAGCTGATCGGCCACCGCTACTCGGCGCCGTCGTTCAAGGTGCGCGACTTCCTCGCCCGCAACGCCGTGCCGTACCGCTGGTACTCGGTGGACGACGACGAGGGCGGCCGGATCCTGAAGGCCGCCGAGGCGTGCGAGACGGACATCCCGGTGGTCGTCACCCCGGACGGCACCGTGCTCAAGCAGCCCACCGGCGGGGAGATCGCCGACGCGGTCGGTTTGTCGACCCGGCCCGCGCAGGAGTTCTACGACCTGGTCGTGGTCGGCGGCGGCCCGGCCGGGCTCGGCGCCGCCGTGTACGGCGCGTCGGAAGGCCTGCGCACCGTGCTGGTGGAGAAGAAGGCCACCGGCGGACAGGCCGGCACCAGCTCCCGCATCGAGAACTACCTCGGCTTCCCCGACGGCGTCTCCGGCGCCCAGCTGACCGACCGCGCGCGGCGGCAGGCCCAGAAGTTCGGCGCCGAGGTGCTCACCGCCCGCGACGTCGTGGGCCTGGAGGCCCGTGGCTCGAGCCGCGTGGTGACCTTCGGCGACGGTTCGGAGATCGCCGCGCACTCGGTGATCCTCGCCAGCGGCGTCACCTACCGGGCGCTGGAGGCCGAGGGCATCGAGGAGCTCACCGGCCGCGGCGTCTACTACGGCTCGGCCGCCACGGAGGCGCCCGAGTGCAAGGGCGAGCACATCTACATCGTCGGCGGCGCGAACTCCGCCGGCCAGGCCGCCGTGTTCTTCTCGCGCCACGCCGCGGACGTGACGATCCTGGTGCGCGGCGCCTCGCTGGAGGCGTCGATGTCGCACTACCTCATCGAGCAGCTCGCGGCCATCGAGAACGTCCACGTCCGCACGCACACCACCGTCGTCAAGGCACAAGGCTCGGAGCACCTCGAGTCGTTGACGCTATGCGAGAACGGCGTGACCGAGACGGTCGAGACCGGTCACCTGTTCGTCTTCATCGGCGCCGCGCCGCGCACCGAATGGCTCGGCGACACGATCCAGCGCGACGGGCACGGCTTCGTCCGCACGGGCCCGGACCTGGTCGCCGAAGGGCGCTACCCGGCCGGCTGGTCGCTCGACCGCGACCCGCACTACCTGGAGTCGTCCGTGCCCGGCGTGTTCGTGGCCGGCGACGTCCGTTCGCAGTCGGTGAAACGCGTGGCCTCCGCCGTCGGCGAGGGCGCCATGGCGGTCACCCTGGTCCACCGTTACCTGGAGGAGCAGTGAGTACTCCGGCACTGCCGCGTGAGGAATTGCGCAGCCTGTTCCTGTTCGAGCACCTGTCCGACGAGCAGCTCGACTGGATCGACGACCACGCCAAGGTCGAGCGCCACGAGAGCGGCGACGTGGTGATCCGCGAGGGCGACCCCGCCACGTGCTTCTACGTCCTGCTCGGCGGCGCGGTGCGGATGACGCGCCTGGTCAGCGGCGTCGAGGTCGAGATGAAGCGTTCCGACCAGCGCGGTTCCTATTGCGGCGCAACACAGTTCTTCGTGCACCAGGAGACCGAGCACTCCTACGGCGCCTCGGTGCACGCGGTCAGCGACGTCGCGTTCCTGACGCTGCCCGCGGCCGAGTTCGCGGTCCAGTTCCGCGGCTGGTTCCCGATGGCCGCGCACCTGCTGGAGGGCATGTACGTCGGCTGGCGCAACACCGACACGGTGATCTCGTCGCGACGGCGGCTGCTGGCGCTCGGCGAGCTGTCAGCGGGGCTGACCCACGAGCTGAACAACCCGGCCGCGGCCGCCGTGCGCGCCACCGCGTCGCTGCGCGAGCGGGTCGCCGGGATGCGCCACAAGCTGGCGCTGCTGGCGAAGAAGGACATCGACCCGGAGCTGCTGGAGCTGCTGCTCGACGTCCAGGAACGGCTGGTCAAGCAGGTCTCCGACGCGCCGAAGCTCACCGCGATGCAGCAGTCCGACCTCGAGGACGAGATCGGCGACTGGTTCGACGAGCACGACATCGACCAGGGCTGGGACCTCGCCAGCATCTTCGTCAGCGCGGGCCTGACCGCCGGCAGCCTGGACGGCGTCCTGGAGTCCGTCGGCGAGGGCCTGCTCGACGGCGCGGTGCGGTGGCTGGCGTACGCGCTGGAGACCGAGATGCTGATGGGTGAGATCGAGGACTCGACCACGCGTATCTCGGCGCTCGTCGGCGCGGCGAAGCAGTACTCGCAGATGGACCGCGCGCCGCACCAGTGGGTCGACGTCCACGAAGGACTCGACTCCACGCTGGTGATGATGTCCGGCAAGATCGGCCAGGGAATCCGTGTGGTCAAGGAGTACGACCACAGCATCGCCAGGGTGCCGGCGTACGCGGCCGAGCTGAACCAGGTGTGGACCAACATCATCGACAACGCGCTGGGCGCCATGGCGGGCGAGGGCACCCTGACCCTGCGCACGTGGCAGGTCGACAAGCAGGTGCGCGTCGAGATCGGCGACACCGGCCCTGGCATCTCCGAAGACATCCGGCAGCGGATCTTCGAGCCGTTCTTCACGACCAAGGGCGTGGGCGAGGGCACCGGCCTCGGGCTCGACATCTCGTGGCGCATCGTCGTCGAGCGGCATTCCGGCGACATCAAGGTGGAATCCGCCCCCGGCGACACGCGGTTCGAGATTTGCCTTCCGGTGGAAGAACAAGCCTCACTCTGACCGGCCCTTCCCGTTCACCGACCGTTCATCACGAAATCCTCTTGCCGCGCGTCAAAAGAGTCGCGGGGGCTGAAGGATTCGTGGTGTTCGATCGGGGGATCTGGGGAAGGTGGCACGTTTACTGTGCTGGTCGAGACAAAGCGCCGGTTGTCCATCGGACTGGCCGTGGTGCTGGTGCTGGGGGTCGTGGCCGCGATCGTCTGGGGGCGCTCGGACAGCTCGTCCGGCGGTGACCTGACCGTCGTGCGCGGGGTGATCGGGTCGGAGAAGCAGGCCTTCTTCACCGACGCGCGCGTGGTGGACGCATTCGCCAAGCACGGGCTGAAAGTCGAGGTCGACACCGCGGGCTCGCGCCAGATCGCGACCACCGTGGACCTCTCGAAGTACGGGTTCGCCTTCCCGTCGTCGTCACCAGCCGCGCAGAAGATCCAGCGCGACCGCAAGGTGACCACGGTGTACACGCCGTTCCAGTCGCCGATGGCGATCGCGACGTTCGAGCCGATCGTGGCGCTGCTGAGCGCGAACGGCGTGGTGCACAAGGGCGCCGGCGACTACCAGGTGCTCGACGTGGCGAAGTACCTCCAGCTCACGCAGGCGGGCACGCGCTGGGACCAGCTGCCGGGCAACACGGCGTACCCGGTGCGCAAGAACGTGCTCGTCACCACCACCGACCCGCGTGAGTCCAACTCCGCGGCGATGTACCTGTCGATCGTGTCGTTCGTGGCCAACGGAAACACCGTGGTCAGCAGCCCCGATCAGGAGGCGAAGGTGCTGCCGCAGGTCGCGAAGCTGTTCCTGGACCAGGGGTACACGCAGAACAGCACCGACGGCCCGTTCGAGGACTACCTGTCCGCGGGCATGGGCAAGACGCCGCTGGCGCTGATCTACGAGTCGCAGTACGTCGACCGGCTGGTGCGCGCCGACGGGTCCATCCGGCCGGACATGCGGATGCTCTACACGGCGCCGACCGTGTACTCGAAGCACACGCTGGTTCCGTTGTCCCCCAGCGGAGACCAGGTCGGCCAGCTGCTCTCGACCGATCCCGAGCTCGGCGGGCTCGCGGCGACGTTCGGCTTCCGCACCACGAACCCGAAGCTGTTCACCGACGTCGTCGCGAAGGCGAAGGCACCCGTGCCGGCGGACCTCGTCGACAGCGTCGAGCCGCCGTCGTTCGAGACGCTGGAACGGATGCTCGACGCGATCCAGAACCAGTACTGATGGAGGATTTCACCCTGACCGCGCCTGAAGCGGTCGAAGCCGTGCCCGTCGAACGCGCCGCCGGCCTGATCGCCCTCGGTGACGACCGGCGGGCCGAAATCTCCGCTCGCGCCGCCGGGTTCGCGACCCGGCTGGAGGCGCTGGACGTCCACTCGCCGGAGTTCACCACGCTGCTCGACGAGCTGCTCGCCGTCGGGGAGGCGGACATGCGGGCGGCGGCCGCGGTCGCCGGGACGATGCTGGACCGCTCGGCCCGGACGTTGGAGACGGCTGCCTCACCCCAGGAACAGGTGACGACCAGCCTCGCGGACCTGCGCCGCACGGTGGCCGAGCTGGATCCGGCGAAGCTGCCGCTGACCGGGCGCAAGCTGCTCGGCCTGTTCCCCGCCGCGGCCGGCGCCAAGCGCGCGCTCGACCGTTACCGCGCGGCCAACGAGCCGGTGAACGCGCTGGTCGGGGACCTGCGCACCCGCCAGGACGGGCTGCGCCGGGACAACGCCGTGCTCAAGGGCGAGCGGGAGCGCTTGTGGGCCGCGCTCGGCAAGCTGGCGGAGGCAGCCGCGTTCGCGGAGGCCGTCGACACCGCGGTCGAACGGCAGGCGGGGGTGTTCGACCTGACGGATCCCCTGCGCGCCAACGCTTTGCGCGCCGACGTCCTGTACCCGATCCGGCAGCGGCACCAGGACGTCCTCACACAGCTCGCGGTGAGTGCGCAGGGCTATCTCGCGCTGGACCTGGTGCGGCGCACCAACGACGAGCTGATCCGCGGCGTCGAGCGGGCCGTGTCCACGACGGTTTCGGCACTGCGTGTCGCGTTGCTGGTGAGCTCCGCGCTGGCCGGGCAACGAGACGTGCTCGACGAGGTCGCCGCGCTGCAGTCCACCACCGAGGGACTGCTGCGCGGGAACGCCATGCTGCTGGAGTCACAGAGCGCGGAGATCCGCCGGGCGGCGAGCTCACCCGCCGTCGCGGTCGACACGCTGCGTGACTCATTCGACCGGATCTACGCCGCCATGGACGCGATCGACGGCTTCAAGGCCGAGGCGGTGCGGACCATGGCGTCCACTGTGGAGTCTCTGACGGGGGAGCTGCACCGGGCGGAAGACCGGCTGCGCCGCAGCCACGAGGGGGAGCTGTGAAGAAACTGGTCGTGCTGGTACTCGTGGCGCTGCTGGCGCTGGCCGGGTGCTCGTCGACGGCGGATCCGTCGGAGCCCGCGGGCCCGCCCGAGCCGGGCACGCTGCGGGTGCTCGCGGGCAGTGAGCTGGCGGACCTGCAGCCGGTGCTCGACGAGGCGGCGAAGGCGACCGGCGTCAAGGTCAAGCTCACTTTCACCGGCACGCTCGAGGGCACCCAGTCACTGGCGAACGGCAGCCTGGACGGCCGCTACGACGCCGTGTGGTTCTCCTCGAACCGTTACCCCGCAGGCATTCCCGAGGCGGCGAAACGGCTCGGGAACCAGGTCAAGATCATGAGCTCGCCCGTGGTGCTGGGGCTGGCCCGCTCGGCCGCGCAACGGCTGGGCTGGGACTCGCGGCCGGTCAGCTGGGGCGAGATCGCCGCGGCGGCGGGCCGGAAGGCGTTCAGCTACGGCATGACGGACCCCTCGGCGTCCAACTCGGGCTTCTCCGCGCTGGTCGGCGTCGCGTCCGCGCTGGCGGGTTCCGGCACGGCCGTCGACGCGCAGCAGATCACCGCGGTGACGCCGCAGCTCACGCAGTTCTTCAGCGCGCAAGCGATGTCCGCCGGCTCGTCGGGCTGGCTGTCGGACGCCTACCAGCGGCGCGCGACCGGGCAGGACCCCGGGCAGAAGGTGGACGGGCTGATCAACTACGAGTCGGTGCTGCTGTCGATGAACGCCGCGGGCAAGCTCCCCGAGCCGATGAAGCTGATCTACCCCAGCGACGGCGTTGTCACCGCCGACTACCCGCTCACGCTGCTGACCAGCGCCGGCGACGACGCGCACGGGGCGCACCAGCGGCTCACCGACTACCTGCGCACGCCGGACGCCCAGCGCCGCATCATGGACACCACCCAGCGGCGGCCCGTGGTGCCGGGCGTCGCGCTCGGGCCGCAGTTCGTGCCCCGGGACCTGGTGGAGCTGCCGTTCCCGGCCACGCAGCCTGCCGTCGACGCGCTGCTTTCGGCCTACTTCAACAAGATCCGCCGCCCGTCGCGCACGTTGTACCTGCTCGACACGTCGGGCTCGATGGAGGGCGACCGGATCGAAGCGCTGCGCTCGGCGCTGGTCGGCTTGACCGGCGCGGACCGCTCGCTCGTGGGCCGGTACCGGCAGTTCCGCAGCCGGGAGGAGGTGACGATGCTGCCGTTCAACACCGGGCCGGAGCCGCCGCGGACGTTCACCGTGCCGGAGCAGGCGCCGGAGGCGGAGCTGGCGAGGATCAAGGCGTTCGCCGAAGGACTGCAGGCCCGCGGGGGCACGGCGATCTACGACAGCCTCGAACGCGCGTACCAGGTGATGGAACCGTTGGCGGCCAAGGATCCGGACCGGTTCACGTCGATCGTGCTGATGACCGACGGCGAGAACGAGAACGGGGGCGACCTCGCGTCGTTCCGGTCCGCGTTCGGCTCGCTGCCCGCCGCGATGCGCCAGGTGCCGGTGTTCACGGTGCTGTTCGGGGAGGGCAGCGGCGACGAGCTCACGCAGGTCGCGACCATGACCGGGGGCAAGGTTTTTGATGCCAGGAACACGCAGTTGTCCAGTGTGTTCCAGGAGATTCGCGGTTATCAGTGAGTCGGTCGCGGCGGGCTGGTTCTCGGTCTGGTTCTGGGTCTGGTTCTGGGGCTGGGGCTCGGTTTTGGCGTTGGCTCGGGTCGGCGAAGAATCTGGCCGGCTGCGTTGGTGGCCTGGTCGGGCTCGTGTTGTACCTGACGGGGATTGCCGGGGCGATCTGGCCGCTGGTGGTGGTCGTGCTGTACGCGGCGGGCGCGTTGCTCGCGCCGCCGGAGCGGGTGCGGCTGGTCGCCGACCCGGCGGCGGAGGCGGCCGAGCTGCGGACGTCGCTGAACGCGCTGGTGCAGACGGTTTCGGTGCACGCCAACCGGATGCCGGAGTCCGCAGTGGACAGTGTCCGGCACGTCGCGGAGGTGCTCACTGACCTGCTCGGCCACGCCATTGTGGACACCGGGCTCCGGCATCGGGTGCTGCTGCTGGCGCGGACGGACCTGCCGCTGTCCGTGGAGGGTTACCTGAACCTGCCGCGCTGGTTCGCCGCGCGACGTCCGGCCGCGGCGGCGGAGTTGCTTGCCCAGCTCGACTTGCTGACCGGGCAGGCGGACCGGCTGGCGGAGCAGGTCTACGCCACGGAGGTCAACCGGCAGGCGGACCACACCCGGTACCTGCGGGATCGGGACCAGGACTGAGGTTTCGGTCCCTTCTCGGCTTTCTTCCGGCTGGCTCGGGTCTTTCTGAGCTGATCCTTTGTGGGCCGGCCCGGCCCGGCCCGCTCCGCCCGATCGTGTGACTGACGTTCGAACCTTTGTTCGAGTATCGTCGGTCTGGTGGAAGAGCTCCACGGCCAGGGGAGGGTCAGGAACGTGTACCGAGTCGAGGCAGGGTCAAGGTCAGTGCCGCTGTGGTCAGCCAGCTCAGCAGATCGCCGAGCGGGATACGGGCGAGCCGCTCGGGCCACTCGTCCGCGACGGTGTGCAGCACCAGTTCACCCTCCTCGGCGCGGACCCCGGTCAGCCGCAGCCCTTTCGGCAGCTCCGGCAGTGGCAGCACGATCGGCCGGATCCGTTTCGGCGCGCGGAACTTCCGCTGTCCGATGTGGAGTGTGGTCGGCGTCAGCACCACGGCGTCCGGCTTCACCGTGGGCTCCAGGGTCAGGTGTCCCCACCCGGGGTGCTTGGCCCACCGCAACTGCAGCCCGTCGTGATGCGGCGTGGCGACGATCCCGGGACGCAGGGCCGCCACCCGTTCCCGGACCACGTCTCCATCGACGAAGATCTCCAGCCCCACCTCGGCCGGGATCACCGACGGTGTGGGCAGGCTGCGCACGCGCACGTCCTTCGCCAGCACGACCACCCGGCGCAGCGGAACCCGGGCTGCTGGGGTGGAGTGTTGCGGCGGGTGCTTTCGGGAGTGTGCGCGGGGATTCGACGGCTCGGTTGCGCCCGGATGCTCCGGCGCCTGCTGCTTCTGCTGCGCCCGCTGGTTCTTTGGCGCCCGCTGGTTCCGTGGCGTCTGCTGCTCCTTTGGCTCCTGCCGATGCTCGGGTGTCTGCTGATCCTGCAGCGCCCGCTGGTTCTTTGGTGCCTTCTGGTTCCGTGGCGTCTGCTGATCTTCCGGCGCCTGCTGGTTCTTTGACGCTTGCTGATGTTCCGGAGCCTGCTGGTTCTGCGGTGGCTGCCGGTTCTCCGGTGTCCGCTGATGCTCTGGTGTTTGCTGGTTCTGTGGTGGCTGCGGATGCTTCGGTGTCCGCTGGTTCTGCGGTGTCTGCTGGTGCTCGGGTGTCTGCGGGTTCTGCGGTGTTTGGTGGTGCTCGGGTGTCTGCTGCGCCCACTGGTTCTTTGGCGGAGCCCCGGGGTTTCGCCGCTCTTCGGAGCGGTCCGAGCCTCGCTTGCGGGATCGGCTGTCGGCGCCGTTGTTTCGCTTGCCGGGTCGGCCGTCGGGGTCGTTGGCCTCGCGTTGGGTATCGCCGCCATCGGCGTCCGGGCCGTCGGGCGTCCTGGGCGCGTCGGAGGGTAACGGGTCGCGTTCGGGCCAGTCCACGTCCTCGGCCACGATGCGGACGTCGCCGATGCGGCCGGTCGCCAGTCGCAGGGAGTCCGCGGGGTAGTCGAGTTCGGTGAGGGTGAGGCCGATCTCGGCGCCGTCCACCTTGGCGGTCAGGCGCCGGCCGATGAGCTGCTCGGTGACCGTGCGCGCGAGCGCGGCGGGCACGTCCGGCACCAGGGAGCGCCCGGCGGCGGCGAGGCCCGCCAGCTCAGTCCACGGCACCAGGCTTTCGAACGGCAGGTTTCCGAACGGCAAGCCCTCGAACGGCAAGCCGCCGAACCTTCGGCCTTCGGTCATCCGGCCATCGTATGGCGGACAGCGGCTGTTCGCCGTCGGCTGTGTTCTTCGCCGCGTCGGGTTTACCGCGCGGTTTCGCGCACGACGAGAGAAAGAGGGAGCGGTTTCCCGCTTCTACCGGTGACGAAATGTGTCTCCCCGGCCGGGTGAGCCCACGGTGTGAGCCCACGGCCAGGGAGACGTCGAGACCGCCGTCACCGGCCCACGAGGCGGGCGATGAGGCCGGCGACCACCAGCCAGAACACCGCGGCCAGACCGTAGTTGAGGATCACGGCCAAGTCGGCGTTGCCCACCGGGAACAGGCCTGGCCAGAACAACGCGAGAGGATCTGCCAATGATCGGATGAAGACGAAGAAGCCGTTCGCCGCGTTGGCGCCGGCGAGCAGCATCACCATGTAGAGCACCTCGATGAACGCGAAGAGCGCGCCGATTCCGGTGATCACTCGAGCAGCGGTATGGGTTCTGGTGGAGCCTCGCCATCTGGACATGCCGCTGGATTCCACCTCTGGGTGACGCTGAAACGCGCCACCCGGCAAATTGCGCCGATTGGCGGGTGTCCTTGCTCCGCGTCACCCGCGATGTCGCTCTGAGCGACACCGCCGCACCGCCGCACCGCCGCACCGCCGCGCTGGCACGAGCCATGCCGGGAATCTGTGGCTGGCCGGGGGTACCTCTCCGTGCCCGGCGGATGCTGGCCGAGACGCGGATCTGGCCCCGTTCGTCGCCACGGCTGCCGAGCGTGGTCCCGAAGCGACTGCGTCGGCCTGCTGCGCGGCCCGTCACGGCTGCCGCCGAGAAAGGCTTGATCCCATCGCCGCTCGATGGGATCAAGCGGGTGGGATCAAGCGGTGGGATCAAGCACCGTCACGCCTGCTGAGCGTGGGCTCGGGACTTCAGCAGGGCTTGATGTCGAGGACGGGCGTCCAGTTGTAGCTGGGGGAGGACGCCGGCGCAGGGTTCGTGATGTACTTCGACCCGTCGGAATTGCTGAATACTGCCTGGGTTCCGCTGGTCTGGTTGTTGCGCCACGATCCGATACCGCTGAACCCCACCGGGTAATCGTGGCAGTCGCGCAGGTTGTACTGCTGGCCGGTGTAGTTCGGCTGGCTGTAGATGCAGAAGTCTTCGTAGGGACAAGCGGCCGCGGTGGTCGAGGTCCCCTGGGGCGCCGCGGCGGCGGGGCCGGCGAGCGAGAGCAGCGCGATACCGGCAGCGGCCACCGCGGCGAAGATTCGCCGGAGCCGGGTGGCACCGGAGCTCCGGGACGGATTTGCCGTCGCCGTGTCACCTCGTGATGTCATAACGGACCCTCGATTCCAGACCATTGACTTTCGGATTCCCCCGGCCGGTCGAGGCGATCACCCGACCGGCGCGCACCTGACCGCTCTTTCCTCGCGGCGTGGGCGGGCGACTACCCACTCGTCACGCTGAGTGGCGTCACCAGGAGTCATGTCTAGCAGGACGAGTTTGTTCTGTATCGGTCCCTGGACTCCGAACATCATCGCCCGAACAACGGGCAGCGACGCGTTGTCGCAGCAACCGGGTGGGAGCTGAGCGCTGCCCTATCCTGGAGACTCCGGGGAGAGCGGGAAGCAGCGCGGCGCCCCAGAACTGATCAGCAGCCAGCGGGTAAAGCTTCGTAAGCGAGGCACCGGCCCGAATCTGGTGGACAAGACCGCACACGGATGGAAAGGGGGACGGGGAAGCAGGCCCTTCGGGTACCGCGTCCCTGACTGCCCATGCCCAAGACCACCCAGGAACCAGCCCCGTCCGCGGACGAGCCGGGCGGAGTCACGGCCCCCGAAACGGCCCCCGAGGAGGACCGGACCTTCCGGCGCGAGGACTGGTACGGCGAAGAGCTCGCCGGCCGGCGGTTCGTGCGGTGCGAGTTCCACGAGGTCGACCTCACGGAGTCCGTCACGCGGGGTGCGACGTTCACCGACTGCGTGTTCGGCAACGTGCGGTTCAACGCCTCCCAGCACTTCCACTCGGCGTTCACCGGGTGCAGTTTCAAGCGCTGCAACCTGTTCGACGCCGAGTTCACCGGCTGCAAGCTGGTCGGCAGCCGCTTCGAGGAGTGTTCGATGCGGCCGTTGCGGGTGCACGGGGGCGACTGGTCGTTCGTCGGGCTGGTGCGGGCCGACCTGCGTGGGGTGACGTTCGAGCGCGTGCGCATGCGTGAGGCCGACCTCACCTGGGCGAACGCCACCGACGCCGTCTTCTCTGACGTCGACCTGTCGGGCGCGGACCTCGAGAACGTCAAGTTCGCCCGCGCCGAGCTGCGCGGCAGTGACCTCTCGTCGCTCGATCCGACGCAGGCGGGGCTGGCCGAGGCGATCGTCTCACCGGAACAGGCGACGGTGCTCGTGACTTCGCTCGGTCTGCACGTGCGCGGGTAGGCTTTCCGGCGAGGACAACGGGAAGGAGCGCCGGATGGGCGTCGTCACGCCGGGGTTCACCGGCCGCGCGCGCAGCGGTGACCCGCGGCTGCCGCCTGGGCAGTACCTCGCCGAAGACTTCCCCGTGCTGTCCACCGGTCCGACCCCGCGGGTCCGCACGGACAACTGGGAGTTCACCGTTGTCACCGAACGCGGCGAGAAACGCGCGTGGTCCTGGCGGGAGCTGTTCGCCCTGCCGAGCGAAAAGTTCACTGTGGACATCCACTGTGTCACGCAGTGGTCCAAACTCGACACCCGCTGGCGCGGTGTCCCGGTGGAGACCCTCATCGGCGACCTCGACACCTCCGCCGACTACGTCATGGCCCGCTCCTACGGCGGCTACACCACCAACCTGCCGCTGGCCGACCTGCTCGACGGCCAGGCCTGGGTGGCCTACGAGTACAACGGCAAGCCGTTGACGCCCGAGCACGGTGGGCCCGCCCGGCTCCTGGTACCGCACCTGTACCTCTGGAAGTCGGCGAAGTGGGTGCGCGGCCTGCAGCTCACCACCAAGGACGACCCGGGATTCTGGGAGACCGCGGGCTACCACGACTACGGAGACCCATGGCGGGAACAGCGGTATCAGGGCGACTAGCGTGGCGCGTCGCCCGCCTCGCCGAGGCCCGGCAGGAGACGCCGTCGGCGCGCACGCTCGTCTTCGACATCCCCGGCTGGCCGGGCCACCTCGCGGGCCAGCACGTGGACGTCCGGCTCACCGCCGCCGACGGCTACACCGCGCAGCGCAGCTACTCGCTCGCCGCGCCCGCCGACGGCGACCGGGTGGAGCTGACAGTCCAGCGAGTGCCCGACGGTGAGGTGTCCGAACACCTCACCGGCCGGTACGCGGCCGGTGACCCGGTGGAGATCCGCGGCCCGGTCGGCGGCTGGTTCGTGTGGCGCCCCGCCGATCCGGCGCCCGTCCTGCTGGTCGCGGGCGGCTCCGGCATCGTCCCGCTGATGGCGATGATCCGCGCCCGCCGCGCGGCGGGCAGCAAGGCACTGTTCCGGCTCGTTTACTCCCTGCGCACACCGGCCGAGCGGTACTACGCCGAAGAACTCCTCCGCCCGGTCGCGGGGCTGGACGTCACGTACGTCTACACACGCGAGCTGCCCGAGGGACAACCCGGCATCCCGCGCCGGATCAGCGTCACCACGCTCAACACCGCGGGCTGGCCGGCGGACTTCGGGGCGACGAGCTACGTCTGCGGCCCGACCGGCTTCGTCGAAACCGTGGCCGACATCCTGCTCGCACTGGGCCACGACCCGCACACCATCCGCACCGAACGCTTCGGCCCCAGCCGCGACTGACGCTCCGGCGCACCAGGATCCAGCTTCCCGGCGGCGAGCGCGTGTTCTCAACCGAGTCTGTCCTAGGAGAACTCGTACATGGCGAAGTCGGTGACCGGGACGTACCCGATTCGCTGGTAGAGGGCGTTGCTGGTGGGGTTGGCCGGGTCCGTGTACAGGACGACGTCCGTCGCGCCCGCGGCCAGCGCGGCCCTGCTCACCTCGACAGTCACGGCGCCCGCGTAGCCGTGGCCCCGGAGGTGGGCCGGGGTGTAGACCGGGTCCACCCGGACCATGCCGGCGACCATCGAGGTCATGGCCGCCATGGAGACCGGGGTTCCGTCCGGGGCCTCCCAGAACGTGAAGTGCCGGTCGGCGAAGCGCGAGCTGTCCCAGGAATCGGCGTCCACGGCGGGGACTTCCCCTACAGCGGCAACGAACTCACTGCACAAACGGATGAGCTGCTCGCGGTCCGGCTCGCCCACAACGCGACCCCGGCCCTCTGGGCGCGGCTCGGGTGGGGTGAGCGTGCCGAGACGGTACAGATGCAACCCCTGACGGAACGTCGGCGCTGCGTTGGTGCGCCGTTGCCATGCCTCGGCGAACGCAGTGGCGGTGTCGTGCTCCGCGGTGACGCCGGCGAGGGCGTGGCCGAGCCCGGACAGGTGGGTGGCGAGGAGGTCGGCCTGTTCGGAGGAGACGGGGGTGAGGTGCAGCCGGAGAGACGGGCGTCGGTAAAAGATGGCGCTGACCTCGCCCTCTCGCTCCAGCCGGCCGAATGCGGTGCCATCGGCGTCGCCGGCCGTTCGCAGCTTCTCGATCACGGTCAGCGGCGTGTTGTGCAGGGCGGGGCGCGAGTGCAGGAAGTCCCGGGCTCGCGCGTGGAAGTCTTCGACGTCTTCGGTGAGGTGCCAGGCATCCGTGGGCATGCTGCATGGTCCCCGATCCGCGGGCCGCTCAGGAAGGGTCGGGTTTGGTGAGCAGTTCCCGGAGGGTGGCCAGCAGCTCACGCCGGTCGGTGGCGCCCAGCTTGCCCCGGATGCGGGCCATGTGGTGTTCCACCGTCTTGCCGGAGATGAAGAGCTTGCTGCCGGCCTGTTTGTAGGTCAGGCCGTCGACGACGAGGCGGGCGACTTCCAGCTCGCGTTCGCTCAGTGCGCTCAGGCCGGCGCCCGCCGTGGGTTCCGGGACGTGGGACTCGCGGCGGTTCGTGATGCCCTGGAACTGGCGGGCGGCCTCCAGCAGCTGCACCATCGCCTTGCGGTCGGACGTGCGGATCGCCGCCTGGCCCGCCAGGCGCGCCGCGTCCCAGCAGAGGCCCAGCTCGTGCAGCTCGGCGGCGGCCGCGGAGATGGTCTCGGGCTCGAAAGCGCCACTCAGGACGGCCAGCCAGCACGACGCCGCCCGCGCGAGCGCCGACGGGTATCGGCCACAGTCCGCGAAGCCCGCCAGCGCCGTCAGCTGCTTCTCGACGGTGGCGCGATCCTCAAGCGTGATCGCCGCGTGCAGCTCGTGCCAGCACAGCGACACCGTCCACAGTGGAGGGCTGTCGAGGCGGCCGAGCATCTCATGGGCGCGTTCGAGCTGACGGGCGAGCTTCGCGTGCGCGCCGGTGCGCGCGGCGGCGATCGCCAGCTCACCCAGGGGCAGCAGGGTGAACAGGTCGGTCTGCTGCCGCATCGACGCCTGGTATGCGCGGTCCCACGACCGCTGCAGCCCGACGAGGTCACTCGCCCGGCGCGCCAGCCCCAGCTCCAGCGTGGCGAAGAACAGCTCGTCCCTGGCTTCGAGCCGCCCGGACGCCGCGACGGCGTTCCGGTGCTCGTCGGCCGTGGTCAGGTTGCCTGCTGTCATCGCGACCCAGCCGAGCAACAGGCGGTGCCGCGTCGCGAGCAGGTCGCCGCCGACGTTGCTGGCGAGCGCGCGCGTGAGGACGGACTCGGCGAGCCCCAGCTCACCCGAGTGCAGCCCGACGATCGCCGCGAGCGCGGCCGGGCTGTCCGGCAACGGCGCCCCGCCCCCGGACGGCTCCAGCATCGCCGCCGCACCGACCAGCGCCGACAGGCTTTCGGTCCCGTGCCCGGTCACCGACTCGGCGATCCCGTCCGCCGTGCGCCCGGCCGCGCCCGCGAACAACGTCGGCGCCATCCCGGGTGCCGGGGACCGCAGCAGTTCCCGCGCGCCGGCCGGCTCGCCCGTCCCGACGAGCGCGATCGCGGCGAACGCGTTCACCGCGCCCTGGCCCGTCCAGCGGTAACCCTCGCGGGCGGAGTGCGGAGTGCTCGCCGTGCTGGGGTACGTGTCGTGGCTGGTGGTGAAGTCGTCCGGCTGAGTGCCGGGCATGCTTGGGGCGACGCCGTCCTGATTCGGCTCGGCACCGGTACCGCCGCTGGATCCGGCGCCAAACCCATTACCAGCACCAAATCCGACACTGCCAGACAAGCCGTCGCGAGGAGTGGCCTGCACAACCCGAGCGGCTTCCGCGGCGCAGCGGCCCGCCCAGCGGTACAGCTCGGCGCTGCGGGCCAGTTCACCGCGGTGGGCGAGGACGGTGGCGGCGATCTCGGCGCCCGCCGCGCGCGTGTCCAGATCGGCGGCGCTCAGCATGCCGTCGCCGAGGCGGAGGGCGGTGTCGAGGTCACCGGACAGCGCGGCGGCGCGGGCCCAGCCCGTGGTCACCAGTGGGTCGCGGGTGCCGGCTTCCGAAGCGGCTTCGAAGAGGCGCGCGGCCAGCTTCGCGTCGCTCGGCAGGGCTTCGCCCGCGGCGGCGGCGAAGGCGGCGGCCGCGCTGGAGCCGGAGCTTCCCGCGTCCAGCAACGACTTCGCGAGTTCCAGCACCGGCAAACCGTTGCGCAGCTGCAGCTCCACCAGCTGCTGCAACGCCGTCAGCCGCCGCGCCGGGGGGCCGCAGGTGCGCACGGCTTCGGCGGCCACCGGGAGCAGCGCGTCCTCCGCGTCGAGCAGGCCCGTGGCGCGGGCGCCGTCGACGACCTCCGGCAGCCGGTCCGGCGAGCGGCCGAGCAGGGCGCACAGCAGGTCCAGGTTCCGGCCCGCGCCGGCCTCGGCGGCGATGAGGTACCGCAGCACGTCGTCGTCCAGTTCGGCCAGCTCGGCGCGGAAGTCGGCCAGCCGGCCGGTCACCACGCGCTCCACCAGCCGCGGCACGCCGCCGGTGCGGGTGTGCAGCGCGGCGGCCGTCTTCGCGTCGACGGACCGGCCGGTGAGGTGCCGGGCCAGCGCGGCCACCTCGTCGGGGGCCAGCGGCGTCAGCACGATCTGCGGCGCCTGCCGCCCGAACGCCTCGCCGAGCGTGCGCAACGCCTCCGAACCGGCGTTCGGCCGGTGGGCCAGCACGATCGGGCCCTCGGCGGTGGTCGCGAGCGTGCTCAGTCTCGCCAGGTCCTCTTCACCGAGCTGGTCGGCGTCGTCGACGAGAGTCGCCTCGACGCCGGCCGCGCGGTAACCGCGGTCGAGGGCGCCGAGCAGCGCGGTCTTGCCGTAGCCGCCCGGCGCGACGACAACAAGCCGCGCGGGCGCCGCGGGGGTAGCGGCCAGCTCGGCGAGGAGCCGGCGCGCGACGGGGTGGACGGCTTCGGTGCCGGTCTTCGCCAGCAGTGCGTTCAACAGTGACCTTCACCGGTGGGGGCTGCGCCGGGATGGGCGCAGGAGCTCAGAGTGGCGGAGTGGGGCGGGGTGGTCCCCTTGTCCGCGGTGGCTTCGTGGGACGAGAGGGTGGCGATCAGGATGGACGAGCCGATCGCGAGGACCGCGGCCGCGGCGGCGAGCGGGCGCCACCGGCGGAGCAGTTTCGCGGCCCCTTCGGGCTCGGGCAGCTCGAACGGCTTGATGTCGACCGGCGGCCGGGCGGGCCGCTCGGTGAGCTCGGGCGGGTGGTCGACACGGGGCAGCAGGGTGGTTTCGGCGGCCGGCCGCTCCCGCCGCGAGGGCGGGCTCGTCCGTTGGGCGGCGAGGCTACTCGCCCCGAACGCCGCCGTCAGCGCGGGCTGGGGACCGGCGAACACGGGGCAGGGCAGCCGCCCCGGCAGCGCGCCCGGGCCGGGCTCGCCGCAGAACACGATGCCCGCCAACGCATCCGGCATGACCGAAGAGGTGTGCGCGAGCGCGAAAGCAGTGCTCACGGCCGCTGCGGGGGCGACGCCCTCGGTGCTCGTCCGCGCCACCCAGCCGCTCGCGCCGGACGCGGTCGCGAGGGTGACCGTGACGCCGTCGGGCCCGAATTCGCAGACGGCCGCGGTCTGGTCGCCCGCGCCGGGCTCCGGCAGGTGCGCGTACAGCGCCGCGATCGAGCCGGGCAGCAGCGTCACCGCGGCGAACCCCGATTCGGCCAATGCGCGGCGAAGCAGGTCCCGCCGGTAGTCGCCCCAGTCACCGGGGTGGGTCACCACGAGGTGGCGGGGCGCGCCGCCGAACTGCGCGGCCGCGTGCTCCGCGATGCCCTCGACGAGCACGGTGGTCAGCGATTCGGGCGAGAACGCGTCCCCCTCGATCAGCATCGGCACGTCGTCGCCGATCCGCCGGTGGAACCCGGTGAGCAGGCGCGACGGCACCGCGGCCCCGGCGCGCGCGGCGGCGTCGCCGGTCAGCAGGTAGCCCTCGTCGTCGAGGAACAGCGCGGACGCGGCGGCGGGGGTTTGCTCACCCAGCCACAGCGGTTCGGGGACGTCCCAGCCGTCCCCTTGCCGGAGACGGGTGGCGGCGTGGGTCCGGGCGTGGGCGACATCAATGCCGAGCACGTAGGGCAACGCCGCTTCCTCCCTTCGTCGTACAGGGGGGCCGCCAATCGGCCTAAGGGACCACTAGGGGTAGTCCATCCTCACCCGTAAGGGTCATTCGGGCAAGGCGACCGTGGGATTTTGCCCAACATCATCTCGCTCGAACGAGCCCCTAACCCCCTAACGATCTCATATCGACTCCCTAACGGCTGAGCGAGTCGCGACTGGGAGTAAACCCCGATGTAGCCGGGGGTCCGGGGTCCCTACCTTGAGCGCCACCCAGACCGGAGACGGTCGGGTCAATCCCCCGTACAGACGAACAATCTGGAGATCTCCCCATGGACCCGGTGCAGACCCTGCACGATTTCACGCTCAACCTGCTCGGCGACCCGGCCGCGCTCGCGTCGTTCGGCCAGGACCCGCAGGCCGCCCTCGCCGCCGCCGGCCTCGGTGACATCAGCGCCGCCGACGTGCACGAGGTCATGCCGCTCGTGCTCGACTACGTCCCGGTCGACAACCTGACCGCGCTCGGCCACCTGCCCCAGGCCGGCGACCTCACCGGTGTCCTGTCCGACGGCCCGCAGGGTGCCATCGAGCAGCTGCAGGCGCTGACCGCGTCCTTCGGCCTCCCCGCCGTCGGCGCGCCGTCGCTGCCCACGCTGCCGGGTGTCGGCGACCTGCCCGTGGGCGACCTGCCCCTCGGTGACCTGCCCGTCGGCGCGATCCCGGCCCTGCCCGCGCTGCCGACCGTGCCGGGCGCCTCCGTGCCGGCCCAGCCCGGTGTGCCCGCCGTTCCGTCGCTGCCGGGTGTGCCGGCGCTGCCGGGCGTGCCCGCCCTGCCGGGTGTCGGCGAGGTGCAGAACACCGTCGCCGGCCTCACCGCGGTGGCGCAGAGCCCCGCCAGCTCGTTCGCCTTCGGCAACGACCTGTCCCGCGGCCTCGACTCCGACGCCGTCTCGAAGGCCGCCGGGATCGCCAACGGTGCCGTCTCACAGGTCCAGCACCTGGGTGGCGAGGTCACCAGCGCCGTCGAGCACGCGTCCCCGGTGGACGCCAGCGGCCTGACCGCGCAGGTGCCGGACATCAGCGGCGCCACCGCGCCGGTCGGCGACCTCGCCGGTCACCTGACCGAGGCCGGCGGCGGCGTCGCGGGCCACGTCAGCGACCTCACCGGCCAGGTCACCGACCAGGTCGGCAACCTGACCGGGGCCCTCGGCCACGGCGGCCTGCAGCACGCCGCCGCCGGCCTGACCCACGAGGCGCAGTCGGCCGTGCACACGCCGGACCTCGGCGCCGAGCGGGCCGACACCGGCACCGACGCGATCCACAGCGGGACCGACGCGGTCCACAGCGGCACCGACGCCGGTGTCGACGCGGTGCACGACACCGTCTCTTCGGTGACGGCCCCGCTGCACGACGCGGTGGGCGGCCTCGGCCTCCACGCCGGTGTCGAGTCGCAGCACGGTGGCGGCGACCTGCACATTTCCCTCTGAGCAGAGGTTTGACGGAGGTGGCTCCGCGGTCTGGGTGCGACCGCGGAGCCACCACCGGGTTTGGATACTCCGCGTACACGGGGGACACTGCTTCGTCGTGACCGCTCCACCTTGGCTCGAAGTGCTCGACGAGACCTTGGCCGCCTGCCGGACGCACGGCCGCGAGGACCTGGCGTTACGCCTCCTCCGCCGCCGGGACCGGCCGTCCGGGGGGACCCGGGTTGCCGTGCTCGGCTTTCCGAAGCAGGGCAAGGGTTATCTCGTCAACGCGGTGCTCAACGCGCCCGTCTGCGCGGTCGGTGACGCGCCCACCCCGGCGGTGCCGGTCGAGATCGGCTACGCCGCCGAGCCCGCCGCGACGCTCATCGGGCGCTCCGACGAGCGCATTCCAGTCGCCGTCGAGCGGATGACCGGTGAGATCGGCGCGCGGCCCACGGGATCGCTGCGCCGCGTCGAAGTCGGCGTGCCGCGTGAGCTGCTCTCCGCGGGGCTCGTGCTCGTCGACACCCCCGCCATCGGCGATCCCCGCTCGGCCCGCACGGCCGCCGCCCTCGACGTCCTCGCCGACGCCGACGCCGTGGTCCTCGTCTCCGACGCCACCACGCCGCTCAACTCGGCCGAGCTGGCGCTGGCCCACCACGTCCGCACCTGGTGCCCGCACGTGATCCTGGCCCTGACCAAGATCGACGTCTGCCCGAGCTGGCGCGCCGTCGCCGAGAAGGACCGCACGGCGCTGTCCGACGCCGGCATCGACGCGCGGGTGCTGCCCGTCTCGGCCACGGTCCGCCAGGCCGCGGCGAAAACGGGGGACCAGGAGCTGAATGCCCGCTCCGGTTTCCCGGAACTGCTGTCGTGGATCGCCGAACAGGTCGCGCGGCCCGCGGAACGCTCGAGCGCGCTGCTTGCCGCCGTGAGTGTGCGGGCCGCGGCCGCGGAGCTGGTCGAGACGCTGCGCACGCGCGCCGAGGTGGCGGGGCGGGACGCCGGCGTCGACCAGACGACGTTGCTGCACCGCGCCCAGCGCAAGGCCGACGACCTGCGCAAGCGCAACACCCGCTGGCAGAACCTGTTGTCCGACGAGATCGCCGACCTGCTGTCGGACGCCGAGTTCGACCTGCGCGAGCGGACCCGGCACATCGTCGAGGTCATCGACGAGACCTTCGACCGCGGCGACCCGATCAAGGTGTGGGACGAGTTCGGGCCGTGGCTCGGCGACACGCTCACCAAGGCCGTCGAGACCAACTACGCCTGGGCGGCCGAGCGGGCGGAGTGGATCGCGCAGGCCGTCGCGGTGAGCTTCGGGGAGCAGTACGACCAGCCGGACCTGCAATTCGTGGATGCCGACGCCGAGCTGATCGGCGAGGTCCGCCAGCCGCGCATCGAAGGGTTCAAGATCGGCCAGAAGATGTTCACCGGCCTGCGCGGTTCTTACGGCGGCGTGCTGATGTTCGGCCTGATCACGAATATCAGCATGGGGCTGAGCATGTTCAACCCGATTTCGGCGGCCGCGGGCGTGGCGTTCGCCGCCAAGACGATCAGCGACGAGGGCGGCATGCGGCTGCAGCGACGGCAGGCCGTGGCGAAGATGACCGCGCAGCGCCACGTCGACGACGTCTTCCTGCGGTTCAGCAAGGACTGCCGCGACGCGATCCGTGGTGTGCAACGGAAACTGCGCGACCACTTCACCGCGCTCGCGGACGAGCTGTCCGAGCAGCTGGCGAGGGAGCGCGAGACGATCATCGCGGGCTCGGCGGAGCGGGAGCGCCGGACCGTCCGGCTGCGGCGGGAGATCGAGCGGCTGGCCTCGCTGCACCAGCGTGCCGGGGAACTGGGCCTGCTCGCGGGCCGCGCGCCACGGGAGCTGCCCGCGTGACCGAGGACGTCCGCGGCCTGCTGGCCGACGCTTTTTCGCTCTACCGCGGCAGTCCGCGTGCGGCCGGGCTGCTGCGCGAGGCGCTGGACCACCTCGAACAGCCGCTGCGCGTCGGTATCACCGGCGCGGCCGGCACGGGGAAGTCGACGCTCGCGGCGGCGCTCGGCGACTGGCCGACCCGGGCGTTGCGTGATCTCGCGCTGCTCGACGATCCACCGCCGGGCACGCTCACCGACGCCACCGTCCGGCTGTTCCGGCACCTCGAGCCGGACGAGCTGGCGGCCGCGCTCCCCACGCCGCGGTCGGCGTTCGCGCGCCAGACGGCCGTCGACACGATCCTGGTGCTTGCGCGCGCCGACGAGACGGGCGCGGGCCGTATCGACGCCCTTCTCACCGCGAAGCAGCTCGCGCGGCGCGCCTGGCGCGAAGACCCGCTGTGCAGCGGTTCCCAGGGCGTGATCGCCGTCGCCGGCCAGCTCGCGTACGGGGCGCGCGCGTTCGACGACGACGAGTTCGAGCTGCTCGCCGCGTTCGCCGCCGTGCCGCGCGAAGAGCTGGAGCGGTACTTGATTTCGGTGGACTCCTTCACCGATCCGGCGTTCCCGGGCCCGGTGTCGGTGGACACGCGGCGCTCGCTGGTGTCGCGCTTCGGGCTCTTCGGCGTACGGCTGGCCCTCACACTGATCCGCACGGGCTGCGACAGCCGGCTGAAGCTGTCCGCGGAACTGGTGCGCCGCAGCGGGTTGGGCGAGCTGCGCGACACGATCGCCGGCTGTTTCGCCGCGCGCGCCGACGCGTTGAAGGCGCGCACCGCGGTGGTGCGGCTGGAAACCGTGCTGCAGGCCGAACCCCGTCCGCACGGCGACCGGCTGGCCGCGCGAGTGGAGCGTTTCGCCGCCACCGCACACGACTTTCGTGAGCTGCGCCTGATCGCCGATATCCGCGGCGGCCGCACCGCGCTGTCCGGCGACCCGGCGGAGGAGGCGGTGCAGCTGCTGGGCGCGCAGGGCACGGCGCCGGAGGAACGGCTGGGCCTCGCCCCGGACGCCGACCCGCGCGAGGTCTACGCCGCGGGGATCGACGCCGTCCGCCGCTGGCGCCACGAGGCCGAGCGCCCGGACCGTCCGCCGGCCGAGCGCGCCGCCGCACACGTCGTGGTGCGCAGCGCCGAGGGATTGCTGGCGCTGTTCGCCTGAGATGCTTGTGAGTGTTTATGACGGTTCTAACCGTCATAAACACTCACAAGCACTTCAAGCGTTCCCGAGCACGCGCTTGACCGCGATCTCCAGGACCACGCGCTCCGGGTTCGGCTTGGGCTGGCGGTACCGGGCGGCGTAACGGTTCACCGCGTCGTCGACGGACTCCGGGTCGTCCTTGACCGTCATACGTCCCTCCAAAGTGGACCAGCGCGGTCCCTCCAGCTGGCACACGGCCGCGGCGACGCCCGTTTCCCCGGCCGCCCGGACGAGCTTCGCCTTGTGCGAGCCGTCGAACGTGATGACCCGCGCGATGCCCGTCTCGAAGTCGACGGTGACCCCGACGGCGACGACGTGCGGGGTCCCGTCGGGGCGGACCGTGGTGAGGCTGGCGAGACGGCGTTCGGTCCAGAACAGGCGGAAGTCCTCGCCGCGGTCCGTGAGGTCGATCTTCATGAGGCCACGGTATCGGTTACCGCACCTCGGCCGTTTTCGCCTGTGCTGACTGGTTTTCCGCGGTGCGGCCGTGCTCGGAATCGGCGAAGGCCCGGTTGATCAGGGGACGCAGGATCCGGGCTTGGAGGGTGCGCATGACCCAGGCGTTGAACCGGATGCCTAGCGCGGTCTTCGGGGCCGCGGCGGCCACCCGGCCGGGCGGGAGCTTCTGCGCGGAGACGACACGAGGGCGCATCGCCGCTTCGAACGCCGCCAGCGCGGCGGGCACGGGGTCGGCGCCGGACCGAGCGTGGTCGCGCAGTGCGGCGGCCAGTTCGGCCGCGCCGCGCAGGGCCAGCGCGGTGCCGAGGCCGCTCAGCGGGCTGGCGGACCAGGCGCTGTCGCCCAGCAGGACCACGTGACCGTCGTGCCAGCGGGGCACGTGCACCTGGTCGAAGGTGTCCAGCGCGAAGTCGTCGGCCTCGCGGGCCGCGGCCAGGAACTCCTTCGTGCGCCAGCCGACGTCGGCGAAAGTCCGTTCCAGCAAGGCGATCTGAGCTTCGCGGTCGTGCCGTGACGGCAGCGTCCCGGCCGCGAAGGTCAGGCCGACCTCCTGCTGGCCGGGGTGCCCCGGCCGGGCCTCCACCGACCGGCTGCCGGGAGCGTTGTGCATCAGGAACCAGCCGTCCAGGCTGGGGGTGCCGGGCTTTTCGGTGAGGGTGAACCAGGCGTGCGCCAGGCCCAGCGGCTTGCGGTAAGCCGCCTCGGGGCCGAAGCGCAGCGCGCGCACCTTGGAGTGCGAGCCGTCCGCGCCGACCACCAGGTCGAACTCCTCCTCGTCGCCGCTGCGGAACCGGGCCAGCACGCGGTTTCCCTGGTCCAGCAACGCCTCCACCGTTTCGCCGAAGCGGTGCGTCACGCCGGGGCCGGCCGCGTCGTGGATGATCCGGGCTAGGTCGGTGCGCAGCAGTTCCTCCTTCGACACCAGGCCCCGGCCGTCGAACGCCTCGACCGGCATCGCGGCCAGCCGCCGCTCGTCCGCGTCGATCCACGCGGCCCCGGCCTGCGGGATCAGGCAGCCGAGCGCCTGGTCCAGCAGGCCCGCCTGCGCGAGCACCTCGCGGCTGTCCCCGCGCATGTCCACGGTCTGGCCACCCGCGCGCGGAGCCGGGGCGATCTCGGCGACCGTCACCGCCCAGCCGTCCCGCTCCAGCAACAGCGCGAGGGTGTCCCCCGCGATCCCACCACCGACGACAAGTGCACGTGCCACGACATGTCCTCCCTGCTCGCGTAACCCGTCCACATGTCTGATGCGAACGTTTCGCGTTAACGGTAGCCCCGACGGACGTGCTAACGCAAGAGTTTCGCGGTAGTCTGAGGGCATGGCGCAGGCAACAGGGGTGACCCGTCCCGGCGGCCGGACCGCCCGCACTCGCGAGGCCGTGCACGCGGCGACCCGTGAGCTGCTGGCGGAATCCGAGGACGGCACCGTCGAAATCGCCGAGGTGGCGGCCCGGTCCGGGGTGCACGTCGCCACGATCTACCGGCGCTGGCGCACCGCCGAGGGCCTGGTCATCGACACGATCGTGGAGGAACTGGCCGACCGCTCACCGCTGCCCGCGACCGGCGATCTGCGCGCCGACCTGCTTGTCTGGACCACCAACCTGCTCACCGACCTCCACAAGCCGGTCCAGCTGACCCTGGCCCGCGCCATGGTCAGGGCGGGCGACGCCGGTGAACAGGGCTTGGGTGACGTCGCCCGGTTCTCCGAACCCCGGATCCGCGGGATCGAGGCCACGCTGAAGGCCAGCGCCACGACCGCGATCGGCTGGCGGGACGTCTTCGAGATCGTGCTCGCCCCGGCCTACGTCAGCGCCCTGCTGTCCAGCCCCCTGGACCCGGCCGTCGACGGCCCCCGCCTGGTCGACAACCTCATCGCCGTGCGCGACCACCGGGCGGCCACTGGCTGACCGGGTGTCTGGTTACGGCGTGGGAACCCGTGGCTCCAGGCCTGCGGCCCGGTAGATCCCGTCCACCACCGTCATCGTCTCGATGGCGTCTTCCGGCGGCGTGCTCACCGGACCGTCACGCAGCACCGCGTTCGCGAAGGCGTCCAGCTGGTAGTCGTACGACGGCCGGTGCGTGAACCGTTCCACGCGCCGGCCGCCTGGGCCGCGGACCGACAGGCGGTGCCAAAATTGCGGGGACAGCGGGTTGATCGCCCGCAGCTCGCCCCGGGTGCAGGTGACGCGGGCGGCGATACGGATCACGTCGGAGGACCACAGGGAACAGCGCACACGGCCGGTGGCGCCGGTGGGGAACCGCAGCGAGGCCGTCATCGCGCGGTCGACGCCGGGGGAGCGGAGCTTCGCGCTGGCCGAAACCACCGTGGGCGTCGAGGCGGCCAGGACGCGGGCCATGTGGACGGTGTAGCAACCCGCGTCCATCATCGCGCCGCCGGCCAGCGGGAGGCTGTAGCGGATGTCCGAGAAGCTGGGCAGCGGGAAGCTCATCGCGGTCTCGACGTGGAGCACCGTGCCCAGCTCGCCGGAAGCCAGGATCTCCTCCATCCGCAGGGCGAACGGGTGATACCGGTAGTGGAACGCCTCCATTACCACCAAGCCCGATGCCGCCGCGGCCCGCGCGACGGTGGTGGCCTCGTCCGCGTTGGCAGTGAAGGGTTTCTCGCACAGGACGTGTTTGCCCGCCTCCAGCGCGGCGAGCGTCCAGCGGCCGTGGAGGCCGTTGGGGGTCGGGTTGTAGACGGCGTCCAGGGACGGGTCCGCGAGGAGCTCGTCGTACGTCGTGTGCACCTTGGGGATGCCGTGTTTCGCGGCGAATTCGGCGGCGCGGCGCGGGTCACGCGCCGCGATGGCCGCGACCTCCACCTCGGCGTTGCCGCGCGCGGGCTTGACCAGCGCGCTCGGCACGATCCCGGCTGCTCCCAGCACTCCGATCCGCATGCCGGAACCTTAGCGGTCCAGCTGATTTCAACTGACTGTTGACCTCTTCAACAACGAGTTGTAGCGTTCGCGCCATCACGACGTCCTGGAGGTCCCCGATGCCGTCGCCGTCCCGTACCCGCGCCTGGCAGGCCGCCCTGCTCGGCGGGGCGCTTGTCCTTGCCACCACGGCCTGCGGGGGTGGTCCCGACGGTGCCGGTGGTCAGCCGGCCGCGGGGAACGGCCCGTCCGCCATCCCGGACAACGCCGCGCTGATCACTGCCATCAAGGCTGACCCGCAGCTCGCAGGCGCGCTGCCGCCCGCCGTCGCGCAGGCCAAGACGCTGCACCTCGCGTCCAACATCCAGTCCGCGCCGAACAACTTCTACTCGGGCGACGGCAAAACGCCGATCGGCTACGAGGTGGACCTCGCCAAGGCGGTCGGCGCGAAGCTCGGTGTCACGGTGTCGTACCAGGACATGGCGTTCGGCTCGCTGATCACCAGCCTGCAGTCCGGCCGCGTCGACCTGACCATGGCCGCGATGAACGACACGAAGGAACGCCAGCAGCAGATCGACTTCGTCGACTACTTCTCCTCCGGCATCACGATCATGGTCGGCAAGGGAAACCCCGAGGGCATCACCGGCCCGGACACGTTGTGCGGCAAGAACGTCGCCGTCGTCCAGGGCACCAGCCACCAGAAGTTCGCCGCCGCGCAGAGCGCGAAGTGCACGCAGGCGGGCAAGCCGGCGATCGCCGTCACGGCCACCGACAGCGACACGCAGAACCAGAACCAGCTGCGCACCCGCCGCGTCGCCGCGATTCTCAACGACCTGCCCAGCGCCGTCTACATCTCGCGCACTGCGGGCGAGGGCAAGTTCTTCGAGGTCGTGCCCGGTCAGCCGATCGAGGGCGGCCCGTACGGCATCGGCTTCACCAAAGCCAACACGAAGCTGCGCGACGCCGTGAAGCAGGCGCTGCAGTCCCTGATCGCCGACGGCACGTACGGCAAGATCCTGCAGTCCTGGGGTGTCGAGCAGGGCGCGGTGAAGGAGGCGGCCGTCAATGGCGGAAGCTGAGCCGCTGCCGATCATCCGGCTGAAGCACTGGGGGCGCTGGGTCAGCGCCGTAGTCATCGTCGCACTGCTGGTGCTGCTCGGGTTCGCGCTCGCGCAGGCCCAGATCGAGTGGGACTCGGTGCCGGACTTCGTGTTCTACCGCGTGATGGCGCTCGGCCTGCTCAACACCGTGGTGCTCGCGGTGATCTCGCAGGCCGTGGCGATCGTGCTCGGCATCCTGATCGCGCTGCTGCGCCGGAGCGCGAACCCGGTGGCGAAGTGGTTCGCGGCGGCCTACATCTGGCTGTTCCGCGGCTTGCCGGTGCTGCTGCAGATCCTGATCTGGTACAACCTCGCGCTGATCTTCCCGACGATCTCGATCCCGCTGCCGTTCGGCGGCTACCTCCTCCACGAGCAGACGAACGTGCTGATCAGCGCGTTCACCGCGGCCCTGCTCGGGCTGGCGCTGAACGAGAGCGCGTACATGGCCGAGATCGTCCGCGCCGGGCTGAACAGTGTCGACAGTGGACAGACGGAGGCGGCGAAGTCCATCGGCATGACCCCGGGCGCCACGCTGCGCCGGGTGGTGCTGCCGCAGGCGATGCGCGTGATCATCCCGCCCACCGGCAACGACTTCATCAACATGCTCAAGGGCACGTCGATGGCGTCGGTGATCGGCGTGACCGAGCTGATCCACGCGGCCAACAACATCTCGTCCAACAACCTGCTGGTGATGGAGACGCTGATCGCGGCCGCGGTCTGGTACATGGTGGTGGTCACCGTCGCGGGTGTCGGCCAGCATTACCTGGAACGCGCGTTCGGCGCCTCGGACCGGGGTCCGGCGTCGCGCGTGGGCAAGGCGCTGCGGGGAGTACCGCTGGTGAGGAGTGCCCGTGTCTGAACCACTGCTGCGCGCTGTGGGCGTGCGTAAGAGCTACGGGCACACCGAGGTGCTGAAGGGCATCGACCTGGAGGTCCACAAGGGACAGGTGGTCTGCCTGCTCGGGCCGTCCGGCGCGGGCAAGAGCACGTTCCTGCGCTGCCTGAACCACCTGGAGACGATCGACGCCGGGCAGGTGTGGGTCGACGGCGAGCCGATCGGCTTCAAGCTGCGCGGCGGGAAGCTGTACGAGCTGCGGGAGGCCGACGTCGCCCGGCAGCGCCGTGACATCGGCATGGTCTTCCAGCGGTTCAACCTGTTCGGCCACCGGACGGCGCTGGAGAACGTCGTCGAGGGGCCGATCCGGGTGCTCGGGGTGAAACCCGACCAGGCCCGCGCCGAAGCGCTCGAACTGCTCGACCGCGTCGGCCTCGCGCACCGCGCCGACGCGTACCCGGCGCAGCTCTCGGGCGGGCAGCAGCAGCGGGTCGCGATCGCGCGGTCGCTCGCGATGAAGCCGAAGCTGATGCTGTTCGACGAGCCCACGTCGGCGCTCGACCCGGAGCTGGTGGGGGAGGTGCTCGCGGTGATGGGTACGTTGGCGCGGGAGGGGATGACGATGGTGGTCGTGACGCACGAGATGGCCTTCGCCGCCGAGGCCGCCGACGAGGTGGTGTTCCTCGCCGACGGCGTGGTGGTCGAGACCGGCCCGCCGGGCCAGGTGCTGAAGGCGCCGGAGCACGAGCGCACCCGCCAGTTCCTCGCGCGGGTCCTGCCATGACGCGGATCTCGCCCCGGTACCTGCTGCAGTTCGACGAGCCCGCCGGTTACCTGGACTTCGCCCGGTTCGGCCCGCCGTCCCACGCCGTGCTCGACACCACGGCTCGTCTGCTCGAAGACGCCACGGTCGCCGGTCCGTCCACTGTGGATGAACTGATGCGGCAGGAGACGCGCGCCAAGGCGGCGGCCGCGCGGCTGTGCGGCAGCGACACCGACCACACCGTGCTGCTGCCGCACACCAGCCTGGGGCTGTTCCAGGCGGCGTTCAACAGCCCGGGCGGCGAAGTGCTGGTGTCGGCCGCGGAGTTCCCGGCCAACACCTACCCGTGGGCCCGCGCCGAACAGGCCGGGCTGGTCAAGGTGCGACGGCTGGAGGGTGGCCCCGTCACGGCCGACCGGCTGGCCGCGGCGCTGACGCCGGAGATCACCACGGTCTCGGTGAGCGCGGTCGACTTCCGCACCGGCTACCGGGCCGACCTCGCCGCGTTGCGCGAGGTCACGGGCGACCGGCTGCTGGTCGTCGACGGCATCCAGGGCTTCGGCGTGACCGAGGCGCCGTGGGAGGTCGCGGACGTGCTGGTGGTCGGTGGCCAGAAGTGGCTGCGCGCGGGCTGGGGCACGGGGTTCGCCGTGCTGTCCGACCGCGCGCTGGAGCGGATGGACCCGATCCTGTCCGGCTGGACCGGCGCGCGCGACCCCGGCCTGTTCGACAACGAGATCCACCCGGCCGACGCCACGGCGGCGGGCTGGTCGATCTCCAACCTCAGCCCGATCACGTCCGGCGCCTTCGCCGCCGCGCTCGAGCTGGTGGAGGAGGCGGGCGTCGGGGCGATCGCGGGCCGGATCGCCGAGCGCGTCGGCTCGCTGGAGGACGTGCTGCGCTCCTGCGGCGCGGAGATCGTGTCGGCGACCGAACGGCGCGCGGGCATCCTCGCGTTCACGCTGCCCGGTCACCCGGCCGAGCAGGTCGGCGCGGCGCTCGCGTCGGCCGGGATCGCGGCGACGGTCCGGCCCGAGCACGTGCGCCTCTCGCCGCACGCGTCCACTCCGGTGGCCGCCGCCGACCAGCTGCGCACAGCGTTGGAAACCCTTACCCGGCCACGAAAGCCGCTGTCCGTGGTCCCGCCCGCCGCGTCCGGCTCGGCGACGCCGGAGCTGCTCAGCGCGCTGGTCCCGGCCGTCGACGGGCTGGCCGCGATGCTGGGCCCCGGCAACGAGGTGCTGCTGCACGACCTGAGCCGCCTGCCGGACTCGATCGTCGCCATCGCCGGCGACCTGACCGGCCGCACGGTCGGCGGCCCGATGACGGACCTGCTGCTCGGCCTGGTCCGCCGCGGCACCACGCAGGACCTGACGAACTACCGCACCCACGGCCCGGACGGCCGCGCCATCCGCTCGTCCACCCTGTTCCTGCGCGACGCGGCGGGCGTGGCGGTCGGCTGCCTGTGCGTGAACAGCGAACTGCCGGGCGCGGCGCAATCCGAGACGCCCCAGGAGACCTTCCCCCCGGACGTCGACAGCCTGCAGCGCTTCCTGGTGACCCGCGCGATCGGCAAGGCGGGGATTCCGGTGGAGCTGATGAAAAAACGGCACAAGGCCGCGGTGGTCCGCGAGCTGGACGAGGCCGGTTTTTTCCTGATCAAGGACGCGGTCGACCACCTCGCGGGGCAGCTGGACGTCACTCGTTACACGATTTACAACTACCTCAACGAGATCCGCGGCTGAGGGTCCCGGCTGATACGCCCCAATGTGGCGTTGGTTGCGTTGGACGCACCGAACGCCACATTGGGTGCGTTGAGCGCACCGAACGCCACATTGGGGCGCATTCGGCTACTTAAGGAAGGACTCCACCGCGTCGGCGGCAATGGTGACGCCGCCGTTGGTGCGGGCCTCCTGCTTCAGCGCCGCCAGCCGGGCGGCGATCTCCGGGTCCGAGGACACCGCGTCGACCGCTTCACGAAGCGACTCCGCGGTGACCTCGGCGGCCGGCAGGTGACGGCCGATGCCCAGTGAATCCAGCAACGCCGCGTTGCCGAACTGGTCGACGGCCTGCGGGATCGCGACCGTCGGCACGCCGAACCACAGCGATTCCGTGCAGCTGCCCATTCCGGCGTGCGTGATGAACGCCGACGCGGCCGCCAGCACCGCCAGCTGCGGCACGCTTTCGTGCACTTCGAACGAATCCGGCAGCGGGCCGAGGTCGTCGGCCGACACGTGCTTGCCCACCGAGAGCACCACGTGCCAGCCCGAGTCCGCGAACGCCGTGACGCAGGCCCGGTAGACGTCCAGCTGATCGTTGAACGCCGTGCCGAACGACACCAGCAGCACCGGCTTCCCGTCCGCCGGCGGGGTCCAGCTCCGGTCCGCCAGCCGCACCGGGTCCAGGCACGGGCCCACGAACCGCACGGTCGACGGCACCCGCTCCGCGTTCGGCTGCATCGCGCGCGGGATCAGGGAGAGGACCTGCTCGGGCTGGCTGATCCAGTCCCAGCCCTCGGCGATGATGTCGTTTTCCTTCAGCCACTGGGTGTACGTGCGGTTGTAGTCCACTCCGGACGGTGAGGACCGGAGCGGGCCGAGCACCTCGGCCATGTCCTCCTCGTAGCCGTCCCACGCCACCATCGACGGCGACAGCTGCACGGCCGGGACGTCGTAACGCCGGCCGAGCAGCGGCGCGCCGAGGCCGCCGATGTCGTACAGCAGCAGGTCCGGGCGGTCCTCGTCGAACCGCGAGGTGAGCTGCGGATAGATGGTGATCGCCTCGTCGAGGAAGACCCGCATCCCGTCGGCCGGGTCGTCCGGCCACGACGCGGCGTCGCCGATCGGGAAGATCGTCGGGTGGGCCACGACCTCGGCCCCGGTGGGCTCGACGAGGCCGGTGAGCGGCTCGCCGACGACGTAGCTCACCCGGTGGCCGCGCTCGGCCAGCTCCCGGATCAGCGCCAGCGACGGGTAGACGTGGCTGGGCGCACTGCAGCCGACCATGACGATGTGCTTGCGCAATGAACTGTCCTTTCCGGACTCAAACGGAACGGACGGCGCGCAGAAGCGGGGCCGCCCGGTGGCGGGCGGCCCGGAGAGTCACGCCGTCTCAGTACTGGCGAAGGCGCATGAAGTAGGTCATGCGTGCCACGTTAACCGGGCAGCGGGTGGTGATCAACCGGATTTCCGCCGCACACCAGGGCTCGTGAGTGTTTATGACGGTTCTAACCGTCATAAACACTCACGAGCCCTGCGCTGGGACTTTGCAGGGCCGCGAGGTTTGTGTTACAAAGTTCAGGCAAGGTTTGCGAAACAAAGTCCTGGGGGAGCGAAGATGAGCGAGGCGTTCAGCCTACGAGGGTTGACCAAGAGATTCGGCCCGGTGCTCGCGGTGGACGACCTGTCCGTCGAGGTCGGCCGGGGTGAGGTGGTCGCGCTGCTCGGGCCCAACGGGGCCGGCAAGTCGACCACCATCGACATGCTGCTGGGGCTGACCCGCCCGGACGAGGGGTTGGTGCGGGTCTTCGGGGCCGAGCCGCGGGAGGCGGTCGACGGCGGGCGCATGGCGGCGATGGTGCAGAACGGGTTCCTGCTGCGTGACGTCAGCCCGGCCGAGCTGGTCGGGCTGTTGCGCTCGATGCACCGCAAACCGTTGCCGGCCAAGGAGGTCTTCGACCGGGCCGGGATCACCGAGTTCGCGGACCGCCGCTGCGGCAAGCTCTCCGGCGGCCAGCTCCAGCGCGTCCGGTACGCGCTCGCGCTGACCGGCGACCCGGAGCTGCTGGTCCTCGACGAGCCGACGGCGGCCATGGACGTGGACGGACGGCGCGCGTTCTGGGCGTCGATGCGCGAGTTCAGCGCGTCCGGGCGGACGGTCGTCTTCGCGACGCACTACCTCGCCGAGGCCGAGGACTTCGCCGACCGCGTGGTGCTGATGCGCCACGGCCGGGTGGTCGCCGACGGGCCGGTCGCGCAGGTCCGCGCCGCCGTCTCCGGGCGGGTGCTGCGCGCCGTGGTGCCGGGTGCGGACGAGGCCGCGCTGGCCGCGCTCGCCGGCGTCACCACCGCGCGCGTCCAGAACGGGCACGCCGAGCTGGCCTGCGCCGACTCCGACCTCGCGATCCGCGCGCTGCTCACCGCGTTCCCGATCGCCTCCGACATCGAGATCACCGCCGTCGGCCTCGAAGAAGCCTTCCTGGCGCTGACCGCCGACGAGCCGGAAGGAGCGCTCCGATGAACTTCGTGTACCTGCGCCTGGAGATCCTGCGGATCGTCCGCAGCCCGCAGTTCGCGCTCTTCACCATCGTCGTGCCGCTGGGCATGTTCCTGTTGTTCGGCGGCCTTTTCGGGGACCTGGCCGGGCCGGACGGGATCAAGGCGAGCGTCACCACGATGATCAACATGGGCGCGTACGGCTCGATGAGCGGCGCCCTGTTCACCGGCACCCGCGTGGCGACCGAGCGCACCGACGGCTGGCAGCGGCAGCTGCGCCTGACACCGATGCGCGGGCCGGGCTACCTGTTCGTGAAGCTCGCGTCCGCGATGGCGATGGCCCTGCCCGTGGTGCTGGTGATCTTCGTGGCCGGCGCGCTGCGCGGAGTCGACCTGACGGCCGCGCAGTGGGTGCTCAGCGGGCTCTCGCTGTGGCTCGGCGCGCTGCCGTTCGCGGTGCTGGGGCTGCTGCTCGGCCTGTTCGGCAAGGGCGACACGGTCGGCGCGATGACCGGGGCGCTGATGCTGCCGCTGGGCATCTTCGGCGGGCTGTGGATGCCGCTGTCGATCATGCCGGAGTGGATGTCGGCGGTCGCGCACTTCTTCCCGACGTTCTGGCTCGGCCGGGTCGGCACGCTGCCGGTGAGCCACGGGACCGGGCTCGGCCTGGCCGTCGGGGTGCTCGCCGCGTGGCTGGTGGTGCCCGCGCTGGTGGTGGTGCGGCGGTTCCGGTTGGACACGGCCAAAGTGAGCTGACCGCGTAGTCAATGGCAGAGTAACTTCCGTGCTGCATGTGGGGTCAGCACGGTGGGAGGGCGAACCAAGGTGGAAGACGACGAAACACCGCCGCTGTCGGCGGAGGAGTCGCTGAACCTGATCGCCCGGCAGAACGAGCGGATGCGCCGGGAGATGGGGGCGAGCCCGGCGCGGCTGCTCGGGGTATGGGCCTTCGCGTGGCTGATCGGCTGGGGACTCGTTTACCTGGCCGATTCCAGCCACGCGAAGCCGCTTCTGCCCGGCTGGGTCGCCTCGGTGGTGGTGGCCGTGCTGTTCGTCGCCTCGATCGTCTACTCCATCTTCTACGGCACCCGGGTCAACCGCGGCATCCGCGGCCCGTCCCAGCTCGTCGGCGCGATGTACGGCTGGAGCTGGATGCTCTCCTTCGCCGCGCTGACGCTGGTCAACCTCCGCGTGATGGCGGTGGGCCAGCTGGCCCCGGCCACGATCTCCCTGCTGTGGTCGGGCACCTCGCTGCTGGTCACCGGCGCGCTCTACCTCGCGGGCGGCATGCTCTGGCAGGACAAGCTGCAGTACGGCTTCGGCGTGTGGATCATCGTCTGCAGCGGGGCCAGCGTGCTGGTCGGCGTCCCGGGCAATTTCCTCGTGCTGTCCCTGGCCGGCGGTGGCGGGTTCCTGGTCGCGGCGCTCGTCTACTACGTGCGAGAGCGCCGTGGCCGTCCGATCGGGACGAGGCGACGGTGACCGAGTCCGGACTCCCCGGGCTCGACCCGGTCATCCACGCCCAGGCGCGGCTGCGCGTCACGGTCGCGCTGGCCGGCCTGCGCTCGGACGACCAGATCACCTTCCCGCGGCTGCAGCAGCTGCTCGAAATGACGGCGGGCAACCTCTCCACGCACCTGCGCAAGCTCGAAGACGCCGAGTACGTGCAGATCACCAAGGCCTACGAGCACCGCACCCCCGTCACCCTGGTCCGGCTGACGGCCAAGGGCCGCGCCGCGTTCGAGGCCTACACCCAGGCGCTGCACCGGTTGCTGGACGCCACCGGCGGGAGCTGACCTTGCCCCGCTGGGTGATCCACCTCGACCTGGACGCCTTCTTCGCCTCGGCCGAGCAGCTCACCCGGCCCACGCTGCGCGGCCGCTCCGTGGTGGTGGGCGGCACCGGCCCGCGGGGCGTCGTGGCCGGGGCGAGTTACGAATCGCGTGAGTACGGCGTCCGCTCGGCGATGCCGATGTCGCAGGCCCGGCGGCTGCTGCCCGCGGGCGCGGTGATCCTGCCGCCGCGATTCCGGCTGTACGAACGGCTGAGCAAGCGGGTGTTCGACGTGGTGTCCTCCGTCGCGCCGGTGCTCGAACGGATCTCGCTCGACGAGGCGTTCGCGGAGCCGCCGTCCTTGTCCCGCGCCTCGATCGAGGAGGTGACGGCGTTCGCCGAAGACCTGCGCGCGCGGATCCGCGCGGAGACCGGGCTGACGGCGTCGATCGGCGCGGGCACGGGGAAACAGGTCGCGAAGATCGGTTCGGACCGCGCGAAACCGGACGGCCTGCTGGTGGTGGCGCCGGGCACCGAGCGGGAGTTCCTGGCGCCGCTGCCGGTGCGGGCGCTGTGGGGGATCGGCCCGGTGGCCGAGGCGAACCTGCACACCATCGGCGTGAAAACGCTGGGGGAGCTGGCGAACCTCCCGGAATCGGACGCGGTCGCGACGCTGGGCGGTGCCGTCGGCCGTGAGCTGCGCAAGCTCGCGGGCGGCACGGACGACCGGCCGGTGGCCGAGCGCGGGGAGGCCAAGCAGGTCAGCGCGGAGACGACGTTCGACGTCGACGTGGTCGACCTGGCCCGGCTGCGCACCGAGGTCCGCCGGATCGCCACGGGCGCCCACGCGCGCCTGGTCAAGGCCGGCCGCGTCGCCCGCACGGTGGTGATCAAGCTGCGGCACACGGACATGAGCACGGTGACACGGTCGGAGACCACGGCGTCGCCCACCGACGACCTCGACCAGCTCGCCGCCACCGCGGAGCGGCTCCTGCTGGACCCCGCCCAGTTCGGCGGCGTGCGCCTGGCCGGGGTGGCGTTCAGCGGCCTTTCGGTGCCGCACCAGGACGCGCTGTTCACGCTCACCGTGCCCGCCTCGGAACCGGTGGTGACGGCGCCCCCGCCGGAGCCTTCCCCCGGCGGCGCCGCGCCGGTGTCGTCGGGCGGCTGGCGGCCCGGCGACGACGTGGTGCACGCGGAGTTCGGCACGGGCTGGGTACAGGGCGCGGGGCACAACCGGGTGACCGTGCGGTTCGAGACGCTGGCGTCGGGGCCGGGGGTGGCGCGGACGTTCGAGCAGGCCGACCCGGCGCTGTCCCGCGGCGAGCCGTGGGACTGTCTGGAGTAGACGGTTCTCAGTCGCCCTGGGGCAGCTTGAGTGCGGCGGCCACGAACGACGCGACCAGCGGCCGTCGATCCTGCTCGTTCCAGGCCAGCACGAGCCGGCTGGGCGGCGCGTCGGAAACCGGGATGCAGACCAGGCCGGCCTGGACCGGCTCGACCAGCGAACGGGGCAGCACCCCGATCAGCCGGCTCACCGTGATCAGGTGGAGCATCTGGACCACGTCGGCGACCTCGGGACCGGTGCCGTCGCCCCCGGGAGTCCCCTTCCAGCGCGGCAGCACCTCACCGTCCAGATCGGACAGCAGCACCGAAGCGCGCCCGGCCAGCCGGTGCCCGGACGGGACGATGACCACGCGGTCCTCGACGTGCAGCGTCTCGTGGGCCAGCCCGTCGAGGTCTTCGAACGGCGCGTACAGCAGGCCGAGGTCGGCCCGGCCGTCGCGCAGGAAGCCGGCGCCGCCGGAGGGGCTGCTGAACAGGATGTCCACCCGGCGGGCGTCGGGCTGGTGGGAGTACTCGGCCAGCATCCCGGACAGCAGATTGGCGTCGCCGCCGGGTTTGAGCACGAGCCGCAGGTGGGCCTGGGTGTCGCCGGCGCGCCGGGCGCTGCGGACGGCGGCGCTGACCGCGTTGAGCGCGTGCCGCCCGTGCTCCTGCAACGCCTCCCCGGCCGGGGTGAGCGAGACGTGCCGGCTGGAGCGGACGAACAGCGGGACGCCGAGCCGGCTCTCGGTCCGCTGGATCGCCTTCGACAGCGCCGGCTGGGCGATCGAGAGCCGGGCGGCGGCCCGGCCGAAGTGCAGCTCGTCGGCGACCGCGATGAAGTACTCGAGCTCTCGGGTTTCCAGTTCGACCATGCCTCCAGGTTATCGCTGAATAGCGAACTGGTCTTGGACGCCGCGGTCGGATCGCGCCAATAATCGAGGCATGATCAACCACACGATGATCGTCTCCTTCGATCAGCCCCTCCCGGACAGCGAGCTGGATCAATACCTGGCGGACGTGGAACGGGCCACACTCGACACCGGTTTCGCGCAGTCGGTCGTGACCCGGCGCCACCTCCCGATCCCCGGCGAGGAGGCCATCCCGGCGCTGATCGCGACCGCGATCGTGCAGTTCGCCGTGGCCGACACCGAGACGCTGGCGAAGACGTTCACCGACCCCGGCCTGCACGAGGTCATCAAGCGCTGGCAGTCGCGGCACTCGTACAAGGTCGCCTGGGCGAACCACGAACCGCTGTCATGAGCGCCACCCGGAAGACCGGACTGGTCACCGGCGCCGGCAGCGGGATCGGCCGGGCGGCGGCGCTGGAGTTCGCCCGGGGTGGCGCCGCGGTCGCCGTGCTCGACATCGACGAGCTCGCGGCAGCCGAAACCGTTGAGCTGATTGGGAAAGACGGCGGGGAAGCGCTGCCCGTCACCGTCGACATCGCGGACGAAGACTCCGTGAAGGCGGCCATCGAGCGCACGGTCGCGGTGTACGGCGGCCTCGACTTCGCCGTGAACAACGCCGGCATGGCGTCGCACAACCGGCAGCTCGACGAGATGACCCTGGCCGAGTTCGAGCGCGTGCTCAGCGTCAACCTGTCCGGGACCTTCCTGTGCATGAAGTACGAGCTGCCCCTGCTCAAGGGCGGTGGCGCGATCGTCAACGTCGCCTCCAACGGCGGCCTCTACTCGATCCCGCACGCCCCCGCCTACGTGGCTTCCAAGCACGGCGTCGTCGGGCTCACCAAGGTCGCCGCGGTCGACTACGCGCCGGACGGCATCCGGGTCAACGCCGTCTGCCCCGGCCCGACCCGCACCCCCGCGTTCGACCAGGTGGCGGGCGACACCGACATGATCGCGCGGCAGGAGGCGATCACCCCGCTCGGCCGGTTGGCCACGCCCGAGGAAGCTGCGGCGGCCGTGGTCTGGCTCTGCTCGGACGCCGCGGCGTATGTCACCGGGATCGCCATGTCGGTGGACGGCGGGCGCCGGGCATGAGGGTCATCGCGGTCGAGGAGCACCTGTCCACCGAGGCGTTCCTGCGCGTCGCGCACGGCCTGGACGTCGTGGCGGGCGACGAGACCGAGATGGAGCTGATGCGGACGGTCGAGAAAACCCCGGCCTTCCGCACCCGGCTCGTCGACCTCGACGCCCGGCTGCGGGAGATGGACGCGGCCGGCCAGGACCTGGCCGTGCTCAGCCTCGACCCGCCCGGGGTTCAGCCCTACCCGGCCGCCGACGCGGTGCCGCTGGCCCGGGAGTTCAACGACGCGCTGGCCGCGATCGTGCGGCGGCACCCGGGCCGGTTCGGCGGGCTGGCCACGGTGGCGCCGCAGGACCCGGCCGCCGCGGCCGCCGAGGTCGAACGGGCCATGGGTCCGCTCGGCCTCAACGGGATCATGATCAACTCGCACACCGGCGGGCGGTACCTGGACGAGCCGGAGTTCGCGCCGCTGCTGGCGGCGGCCGAGGCGAACCGGGCGCCGATCTACCTGCACCCGCGGGCGCCGAGCGCGCTCGCCGCCTACCGCGACTACGGGATGCCCGGGGCGATCTGGGGCTACCAGGCCGAGGCCGGGCTGCACGCCATGCGGCTCATCCTCAGTGGGACATTCGACCGCTACCCGGGCCTGACCTTCGTGCTCGGGCACCTCGGCGAAGGCATCCCGTACTGGCTGCGGCGGATCGACAACCGGCACGCGTTCGCTGCGCGGACGGCCGGGGCGGCCACGCCGATGCCGCGCCTTTCGCTCACCCCGAGCGAGTACTTCCGGCGCAACTTCGTGCTCACCACCAGCGGCATGGACGATCCGGACGTGCTCGGGCTGGCCCTGCGGGCGGTCGGCGCGGACAACGTCATGTTCGCGATCGACTTCCCGTACGAGGACCCGGCGGCGGCCGTGGCCTTCCTACGGGACGCGCCGCTGACCGACGAGCAGCGGACGGCGATCGGCCACCGCACGGCCGAGCGCGTGTTCCGGATCACCTGAGCCGGCTTGCACCGAACGCCACATTTGGTGCAAGTAGGTCCCTGAAGGCCACCTTCAGGGCATCCTGGTCCCTGAAGGTGGCCTTCAGGGCCTGCCAGGCGAGCGCCACCAACGCCGTAGCCTGGCGGTGTGACCTCTGCTGACGGACCTGGCCGGCTCGCCGAGTTCCTCCGCGCGCGCCGCCGCGCGGTCGGGCCGGTCGACGTCGGCCTCGTTGCCGGCAGCGGCCGCCAGGTTCCCGGCCTCCGGCGCGAAGAGGTCGCGATGCTGGCCGGGGTCAGCACCGACTACTACATCCACCTCGAACAGGGGCGGGAGCGACGCCCGTCCGCCCAGGTGGTCGCTTCGCTGGCCCGCGCCCTTCTCCTCGACCGCGACGCCCATCAGCACTTGGCCGACCTCGCCGCCGCGACCGCCGCTGACCAGACCGACTCCGGGCGCCCGCCGTCGGAGACCTTCGCCGCGCTGATCCGGCGATGGACCACAACCCCGGCCATGGTCGTGACCAGCTGGCTGGAGGTGGTGGCGCGCAACCCGGCGGCCGACGCGCTCTACGGCGGCCTCCTCCACCGGGACAACCTCGCGCGCATGACCTTCCTCGACGCCGGGGCGCGTGAGTTCATCGACGACTGGGCCCAGCTCGCGCACTGCACCGTGGGGACCCTGCGTTCGGCGAGTGACGGGCGCGAACCGGCCGAGCTGACCGAGCTGATCGAGGAACTTTCCTTACACAGCGCGGACTTCCGGCGAGAGTGGGCCCGTTACGACGTCCATCGCAAGCGCAGCGCACTGAAGGTCTTCCACCACCCGATCGGTCGACTGGAGCTGACCCAGCACGTGCTGACCGTGCCGGAACGGCCCGACCTGCAGCTGTGGGTGTACGACGCGGAAGCCGGGTCGGAGCACGAGCGCCGTCTCCACGCCCTGGTCTTCGGGCTCAAGTCCGTTAAGGCCTCCTTACCCGCGTAGGACGCGGGTAAGGAGGCCTTAACGGCCCGGGGTGGTGGTCGCGCACCCACCCCGGACAGCGCGGTTGTTCCTACGGTCGAAGGTGATCGATCGCCGATCGAGGAACAGGAGCAACGATGTTCGTCGTCACAGGGGCAACGGGCCGCACCGGGACCGCGGTGGTGGAGGGCCTGCTGAAGGCGGGCCGCGAGGTGCGCGCCGTCGGCCGGTCGGCGTCGCGCCTGCGTGAGGAAACGCCAGCAGCACAGCCGTTTGTCGCCGAGCCCACCGACCGTGATGCGCTGGCCCGAGCATTCGCCGGGGCCGAGGGTGTGTACGCGATGGTCCAGCCGAACTACATCCCCGACAGCGACGACTTCCCCGGCCACCAGCGCCGGATCGTCGAGGCCATCAGCGGCGCGCTGGGTGACGCGCGGGTCGCCCGCGTGGTGACGCTGAGCAGCTGGGGCGCCGGCAAGCCGGACGGGACCGGGCCGGTGGCCGGGCTGCACCACCTGGAGCAGGCGGTCAACCGGCTCGGCGTCGCGACGACCCACCTGCGGGCGGGCTACTTCATGGAGAACCTGCTCGGCCAAGTGCCCGCGATCCTGGACCGGGGCGTGATGGCGGCGCCGTTCGGCCCGGACGTGCCGATGCCGTTCGTCACCGCCCCCGACATCGGGTACGCCGCAGCCGAGACGTTGCTCGAACCAGGGCCCGCCGGTGACGGCCCGGAGATCCGGGAGATCCAGGGCGAGCGGGACCTGAGCATGTCCGACGTCGTCCGCGTCGTCGCCCGCCTGGCCGGCCGGCCCGAGCTACGTTACGTCCAGCAGCCGATCGAGGAGTTCGCCGCGGACCAGCGGGCGGCCGGGGTCTCGGAGAACGTGACCGCGCTGATGGTCGAGGTCGCGCACGCGATCAACTCCGGGCACACCCGCGCCCTGCAGCCTCGCACCGCGCGCACCAGCACCCCCACCAGCATCGAGCAGTTCGTCACGTCGGTGATGCTGCCCGCACTCGGCCAGAGCTGAGCATGAACGCGACTGACGGAAGGCCGCCGCGGAACCATCGCGGCGGCCTTCCAAGCGGGTCCAAGCGGGTTCAGGCGGCGGGCGGTGCGCAGCCCGGCGTCAGGTCCGCGACCTGCTGACCGGCCAGCAGGAACGCGCCCACGCCGTACGCCGAGGTGTCCGTGGCCTTCGCAGCGCCCGGCCCGGACGCCTCCGGCTGGACGTAGCCCACGAAGCCGTCGGCCCGCTCCGCCTTGGTGGACAAGGCTTTCCACGCGCGGTCGACCACGGGCTTGAACCAGTGCGCGTCCAGCACGCCCGCGTTGACGCCCCAGGCGATGCCGTAGGTGAACAGCGAGGTGCCGCTGCTCTCCGGGCCGGCGTGGTCGAACGGGTTCAGCAGGTTCGTGTTCCAGAAGCCGTCCGGGCGCTGCACCAGGCTCAGCGTCGTCGCCATCTTCTTGAACACGCGCAGGTACTCCGGGCGCCGCGGGTCGTTCGCGGGCAGGGCCTGCAGCACCTTCGTGAGCGCGGCGAGCGCCCAGCCGTTGCCGCGCGACCAGAAGTCCCGCGTGCCCGCGTCGTGGTACCAGAGGCCGGTCAGCTCGTTGAACAGGCCGTGGCCGCCGGCCTGCTTTTCGGTGTAGTGGAAGAGCTTCTGCATCGCGTCGAGCGTCGCCTCGCTCTGGTCCAGCACCCCGATGCGGGCGAACGACGGCATCGCCATGTTCAGCGCGTCCACTTTGTCCCAGTAGCCGGTGTCGCCGGACTGGACGTGCGTCACCTCATCGGCCAGCCGCGCGCGCAGGTCGGCGAGGATCGGCGGGTCGGGGTGGAAGTAGGTGTACAGGTCGAGGTAGGCCTCGCCCGCTGCCTCGTCCCCGGCCGCGAACGGCTGGCCTGGCGTCTTCGGCAGCAGGTACTTGTTCGCCTCGCCCCACGGCAGGGTCTGGTGGTTGGACACGCCGGTGGTGCGGACCACCGCGAGGTTGCCGACGTGGAACGTCGCGTTCTGCCAGTCGGCGGGGGCGAGGTTCGTGCCGTTGGCGACCCAGTAGTCGCCCGCTTTCACCATCGCGTCGGCCACGGCGCACTGCGCTGATGGCGCTGACGGTGCGACCGGCGCGGCCGAAGCCACCGCCGGAGCCAGTCCGCCCGCCGTCACCGCCGCGGCGAGCACAGCGAAGCCACGGATTCCCGGGAAACGCATTTTCGGCGTCCTCCTCAAGAGCTCACGGCGGCGGAGGCCACCGGGTCCGATGGCCTCCCGGGACTATGGTTGTGCCCCACTGGGCGTGTCAAGGTGCCGTTCAGCGGTACTGCGCCAGGGTTTCCAGCAGCCGTGACGCCGCGTGTTCGGCGCCGTCGGCGTCCTTCGCCAGCACCTTGGTCAGCACGCGGGAATGCGCCACGAGCGTTTCGCCCGCCGGCTCCGGCGCCGCCCGCACCGCGGCCAGCACGGGCACCTGCAGCTGGGCGAACAGCGAGTTGCCCGCCGCCCGCACCAGCGCGGCGTGGAACAGCGGGTCGGCCTCGGCGAAGGCCTCGGCGTCGTCCCGTTCGACGGCGTCGGCCATCAGCCCGTAGGCCGCGGCCATCGCGGAAAGCTCGTCGGGCCGCCGGTGCCGGGCCGCGAGCCGAGCGGCCTGCGGCTCCACCAGCCCGCGCAGTTCGAGCAGATCGCCGAGGTGCCGCTGCCCGTCCGGGCCGCCGACCCGCCACGCGATCACGTCCGGGTCGATCGCGTCCCAGCGCTCGGGCGGCTGCGGCCAGGTGCCGACGCGTGGGCGCGCCGCCACCAGGCCCTTGGATTCCAGCACCCGCAAGGCTTCCCGGACCACCGTCCGGGAAGCCGAGAAGCGGCGGCCCAGGTCCTCCGGCACGATCGGCTCGCCCTCGGGGAGGCTGCCCTCGACGATCAGCCGGCCGAGCGCGTCGACGAGGCGGGCGTGCAGGCCCGCTCCTGGCGCCGCCGCCACCTCAGGCCGGGAGACCGACGCGGCGCTCCCCGCTGCGCAGCTGCTGCAGCACCACGGCGACCACGAGCAGCGCGCCGTGCGCCACGTTCTGCCAGAACTGGTTGATGCCCAGCCCGGACATGCCGTTGTCGAGCACGCCGAGGATGAACACCGCCAGCACGGTGGAGACGATGGATCCCTTGCCGCCCTTGAGCATCGTGCCGCCCAGCGCCGCGCCCGTGACGGCCTGCAGCTCCAGGCCCTCCGAGCCGGACGTCGGCTGGCCCGAGCCGGTGCGCGCGGTGATCAGCACGCCCGCGATCGCCGCGACCACGCCGACGAGCGCGTAGACGCCGATGATGTAGCGGTTGATGTTGATGCCCGCCAGCCGTGCCGCCGTGTCGTTGCCGCCGATGGCGAAGATGTTGCGGCCGATGTCGGTGTACTTGAGCAGGAAGTGTAGGATCGCCGCGACGATCAGGAACACCCAGACCAGCGTCGGCAGCCCGAGCACGGTGCCCTTGGCCAGGAAGATGAACAGGTCGTCGGCGCCGGTGTAGCCCTGCGCCTTGCCGTCGGAGACGACCTGCGCGATGCCCTTGTACGTGGCGAGCGTCGCCAGTGTCGCGACCACCGGGTTGACCCGGCCGAAGATGATGATCAGGCCGTTCACCAGCCCGCACGCGATGCCGGTACCGACCGCGGCCAGCACGCCGACCGCGGAGCTGCCGGTGGCCGTGAACGCCATCGCCGAGATCACCGACGCCAGCCCGGCCATGGAGCCGACCGAGATGTCCAGCGCGCCGAGGATGATCACCAGCGTCTGCACCAGCGAGAGCAGGCCCATGATGGTGACCGCGCTGCCGATCAGCAGCAGGTTGTTGGTGCGGAAGAAGTTGTCGTTGAGCGTGGACAGCACGATGATCAGCACCACGAGCGTGATGATCAGGCTGCTGTTCTGCACGCCGATCCCGCTCAGCACGCGGCGGACCGGCGAGACGTGGTCCGGGCCGGGCGCGCCGGGTGTCGGCTGCTCCTGGGCGGGGCTGGGACGGGTCGGGGTGCTCACGCGCCCACCTCCTGGATGTCTTCGGCGGCCGGCTCCGTCGCCGGGATGGCCAAGGTGAGTACGGCTTCTTCGGTCGCTTCGTCGCGGTTGAGCTCGCCCGCGACGTGGCCGGCGCGCATCACCACGATGCGGTCGGCGAGCGACAGGACTTCGGGCAGGTCGGAGGAGATCACCAGCAGCGCGATGCCCTCGGCGGCCAGCCCGTCGATGATCCGGTAGATCTCGGCCTTCGCGCCGACGTCGACGCCGCGGGTCGGCTCGTCGAGGATCAGCAGCTGCGGGCGCCGCGCGAGCCACCGGGCGAGCACGGCCTTCTGCTGGTTGCCGCCGGAGAGCTTGCGGACCTCCTGCTCCATCGACGGCGTCCGCACGCTCAGCTCGCGGATGTACTCCGCGACGAGTTCGCGTTCCTTCGCCCGCCGGATCACGCGGAAGCGGCGCAGCCGGTCGAGCACGGCGATGGAAATGTTGTCGCGCACGGAACGCTGCATCAGCAACGCGTCCGTCTTGCGCTCCTCGGGCGCGAAGCCGATACCGGCCTTCACCGCGTCGCCCGGGGTACGGGCCTTCAGCGGCTTCCCGTCCAGCTCCACCTTGCCCGAGCGCACCGGCAGGTCACCGACGATCGCGCGCGCCAGCTCGGAGCGCCCGGCGCCGACCAGCCCGGCCAGGCACACGACCTCACCGGCGCGGACCTGGAAAGAGATGTCGCTGACGTCGTCGGTGGTCACGTGGTCGAGCCGGAGCACGACCGCGCCGGGCTCCGCGCTCTCGCGGCGCTCCAGCGCGGACAGGTCCCGGCCGATCATCATGCGCACCAACTGGTTCTCGTCGGTCTCGCCCGCCTGCTGGACCCCGATCAGCTTGCCGTCGCGCAGCACGGCCACGCGGTCGGCGAGCTGGAAGATCTCCTTCATCCGGTGGGAGACGTAGACGACGGCCACGCCGGAGTCGCGCAGCCGGCGGATCAGCCGGAACAGCGCCTCCACCTCGTGCTCGGACAGCGACGACGTCGGCTCGTCGAACGCGATCACGCGCGGCGGGGTGGCCGCGGTGAGCACGCGCAGGATCTCGACGAGCTGGCGCTGCGCGGCGGAAAGCCGGCTGCCGAGCGTCGCCGGGTCGAGCACGCCCTCGAAGCCGTACTCGGCCAGCGCCTCGTACGTCCGCTGGTTCAGCGTGCGGCGGTTGAACACCCGGGCGCGCGTGGGCAGCTCGCCGACGAACACGTTCTCCGCCACGGAGACGTGCGGGATGATCTCCGGCTCCTGGTAGATCACGCGCACGCCCGCGGCCATCGCGGCGCGCGGGGTGTCGAACGCGACGGGCTCGCCGTCGATGCGCAGCGTCCCGTCGTCGGGACCCTGGTCGCCGGAGAGCACCCGCAGCAGCGTCGACTTGCCGGCGCCGTTCTCGCCCATCAGCGCGAGCACCTCGCCGGAGCGGAACTCCAGCGAGACGTCGTCGAGCGCCGTCACGCCGGAGAAGCGCTTGCCGATGCCCTCAGCGGTCAGCGCGGTGGAACTGGACATGTCCGACCTTCCTCAGGTCGCGGGAGATGGCGCCGGCTCGCACCGGCGCCATCACCCACGACGTCTCTCAGGTGCAGTTGACGCCGGCCTGCTTGAAGTTGTCCTTGTTCACGATCTGGGTCTTCGCGATGGTCTCCGGCGGCAGCGCCTTGCCGTTCTTCACCTTGTCGAAGAGCACCTGGATCGCGGTGCGGCCGACCTCGGCGCCCGAGATGTAGAGCGAGGACTTGTTGCCGGTGGCCTTGCCCGCCGCCCAGTCCTTGCAGTCGAGGTACGCGCCGAGCCCGACGCCGATGATGTTGCCCGCCGCGACGCCGGAGTTGGCCAGCGCGGTGACCACACCGGTCTCGTTCTCGTCGTTGCAGCCCCACACCACCCAGTGCTTGACGCCCGGGTTCGAGCTGATCACGGCGCCACTGCGGTTCTGCGCGTCGACGGGGGAGTTGTCGGTGCCGACGTCGATCACCGGGACGTCCGCGCCGGCGTCCTTCTGGAAGGCGGCCTTCGCGCCGTTGACCCGGTCCGTGCAGACGGTGAGGTCCTGCTTGTACGCGCTGATGATCTTGGTGTCGGCGGCGGTCCAGCCTGACGCCTTGAACAGCTTCGCGGCCTCCTGGCCGACCGACGTGCCCATCTGCGTGCCGTTGAAGCCGACGAACGCCGCGTTCTGGCCGGAGCCGTCCTTGATCACGTCGTCGGAGGCGACCAGCGGGATGCCCGCGCTCTTCGCCTTGTCGATCACCTGCGGGCCGATCGCCTGGTCGGGCACCACGATCGCGATGCCGTTGGCGCCCTGCGCGACGGCGGCGTCCAGCTCGGTGATGGCCTTGTTGGCGTCCTGGCCGAGGTTCACCACCTTCAGGTCGGCGCCCAGCTCCTTCGCCTTCTCCTGGGCGCCCTGCGCCTGCTCGACGAAGTACTGCTGGTCACCCTGCTTCTGCAGGTAGTACAGCGTGACCTTGCCGTTGGTCGGCGCCTGCTGGGCGGGCGCGGCGGTGTCCTTGCCCGACGAGCACCCGGCCAACACCACTCCGGCAACCAAACAACAACCAACAACGCTCCAGGTGCGCGACCTGTGCGGGTATGTGGACATCGAGCGCTCCCAAGGGGGCCGAGGACGAGTGTTGCGTACGCGTGAACTTCGAGTGACTCGTATTACAAGACACCGGATCGGGTGACGTCAACCACAGGTGGGGCAGCAGTTAGCGGACAGATACCTACGGAGAGTGAGAGTGCCGTTCACGAATGCCAGGGAATTATCGTATTTTTTCCGGCTTGACCAGGGCGGGTCACGGCTCGCAGGTAGGCTGAAGATTCCGGTTGCTGGTGGGTTTTGTTGTTGACTTAGGTTTGATTACCGTCCGCTGTGCCTGGGCCGGGCTTCCTGTCCGGTGGACATGCGGCAGGATGTGCCGCGCAGCCGGACAAAGGGGGCGAACATGGCACACGCGCGCCGGAGCGCGGTACTGGCGGGCGTCGCGCTGCTGCTGGCGGGATGCTCCAGCGGTGGCGCGGTGACCGTGCCGGACACGAAGCCGGACAGCTCGGCGTCGTCCGCACCGGCTCCGCAGGACTCGTTCACGGTCGTGGCGACCGGTGACGTGCTGATCCACCCGAAGCTCACCGACCAGGCCGAGGCCGACGGGAACGGCGCCATCGACTACCGGCCGCTGCTGGCCGGGGTGAAGCCGCTCGTCTCGGGCGCGGACCTCGGGATCTGCCACCTGGAGACGCCGCTGGCGCCGGAAGGCGGGCCGTACAGCGGGTACCCGTCGTTCAGCGCGCCGCCGGAGATCGTGGACGCGCTGAAGGACACCGGCTACGACACCTGCTCCACGGCGTCCAACCACACGCTCGACCAGGGCCAGGCCGGGGTCACGCGCACGCTGGACAAACTCGACGCGGCCGGGATGAAGCACACCGGCTCCGCGCGTTCGGCGAAGGAGGCGGACACCCCGCTGATCCTCGACGTGCACGGGGTGAAGGTGGCGCAGCTGTCGTTCGCCTTCGGCTTCAACGGAATCAAGCGCCCGGCCGGGAAACCGTGGCTGGCCAACCAGATCGACGCCGACGAGATCCTCGCCGCGGCCCGCGCGGCCAAGCAGGCGGGCGCCGAGGTGGTCATCGCGAGCCTGCACTGGGGCGTCGAATACCAGCACGACGTGACCGACGACCAGGAGAAGCTCGCGAAGGAGCTGACCGCCTCGCCGGACATCGACCTGATCGTCGGCCACCACGCGCACGTGGTGCAGCCGTTCGAGAAGGTCAACGGCAAGTGGGTCGCGTTCGGGCTGGGCAACGAAGTCGCCCGCCACGACGAGCCGCGCGGCTCCACCGAGGAGGGCACCGCCGCCCGCTTCCGCTTCACCCGCGCGAACGGGCACTGGACCGTCGACAAGGCGGAGTACGTGCCGACGCTCATCGACCTCGGCCCGCCCATCCGCCTCCGCGACCTGACCGCGGGCCCGGTCACCCCGCGCGGGCAGCAGGCCCTGACCAGCACCGACGAGGTGATCCTCTCCCGCGGCGCCGGTGACCAGGGCCTGACCCGCCCGGGCCGATGACTCGTGCCCTGAAGGCCACCTTGAGGGACCTGGATGCCCTGAAGGTGGCCTTCAGGGACCAGCATGCCCTCATGGTGGCCTTCAGGGACCCTGGGTAGCCACTCACGGGGGGTCAGTGGTCCCGGCGGGTGACCAGCCTGGCGATGGCGGTGAGTTCCGCGGCGGCACGCGGGGTGGGGCCGGCGGCCGCCAGCGCGGACAGGGCGTCGGTGAGCAGGGTGTCGGCCTGGGCGCGGCTCCACTCGCGCCCGCCGGCGGAGTCCACAAGGGACGCGGCCCGCGCCAGTTGCTCCTCGGACAGCGGGGTTTCCTGCTCGTACAGCGAAGCCAGCTCCCGGGCCGCCGGGGTGCCCGACGCCAGCGCCGTCACCACCGGCAGCGACTTCTTCCGGTTCTGCAGGTCCGAGTACACCGGCTTGCCCGTCGCCGCCGGGTCGCCCCAGATGCCGAGCAGGTCGTCGACGTGCTGGAAGGCCAGGCCGAGCGAGTGGCCGAACACGCCGAGCCGCTCCACGTGCTCGCCCCGGCCGCCGACCACCAGCACCCCGAGCGTGCAGGCCACGCCGATCAGCGCGCCCGTCTTGCCCTCGGCCATCCGGACGCACTCCGCCTGCGCGACGTCGTCGCGCCGCTCGAACGCCACGTCCTCGCTCTGTCCCTCCAGCAGGTCGAGCACCGCGCGGCCGAGCAGCCGGGAGGCGTCGGGGCCGTCGGAGGCCAGCACGTCGAACGCGAGTGTCAGCAATGCGTCACCGGCCAGGATCGCCGGGCCGGTGCCGAAGACCGTCCACGCCGTGGGTCGGTGGTGGCGCGTCTCGTCCCCGTCCATCACGTCGTCGTGCAGCAGCGAGAAGTTGTGCACCAGCTCCACGGCGACCGCGGCGGCGGCGGCGTCCGCCGGGTCGCCGCCCGACGCCTCCGCGCTCAGCAGCACCAGCGCCGGCCGCAGCGCCTTCCCGCTGCGCACGTGCACCGGCCGGCCCGTCTCGTCCCACCAGCCGAAGTGGTAACCGGCGATCTGCCGCATCGACTCGGGCAGCCGGTCCACCGCCGCCCGCATCGACGGCTCCCACAGCGCCCGGCTCCAGCCCAGCACCTCGGCGACCTCCCGGCCCCCGGCCCGCGCGTCCACAGTTGTCATCGTCGTCCCCTCACCGGTGCCGGGCTCAGCGCCCGATTTCCACGTCGCCGAGCACACCCAGCGCGTCCGGGACCAGCACCGCCGCCGAGTGGTAGGCACTGACCAGATAGGACGTCACGGCCCGGTCGCCCACGCCCATGAACCGCACGTTGAGCCCCGGCTGGTACTCGTCGGGCAGCGCGGCGGGCCGCAGCCCGATCACGCCGTTGTCCTCCTCCCCGGTACGCAGCACCAGGATCGACGTGGTGCCGCTTTCGGTGATCGGGATCTTGTCGCACGGCAGCAGCGGCACCCCGCGCCACGCGGTGACGCGGCGGCCGTCGACGATGGTGTTCGCCGGGTACAGCCCGAGCGCGGTGCACTCGCGGCCGAACGCGGCGATCGCCTTGGGGTGGGCCAGGAAGAACCGCGACTTGCGCCGGCGGCACAGCAGCTCGTCGAGGTCGTCCGGCGTCGGCGGCCCGGTGCGCGTGGTGATCCGCTGGCCGAGGTCGGCGTTGTGCAGCAGGCCGAAGTCGGTGCTGTTGACCAGCTCGTGCTCCTGGCGCTCGCGCAGCGCCTCCACGGTCAGCCGCAGCTGCTGCTCCAGCTGGTTCATCGGCTGGTTGTAGAGGTCGGTGACCCGGTTGTGGGTGCGCAGGATCGTTTGCGCCACAGCGAGTTCGTACTCACGCGGTGAGGGGTCGTAGTCGACGTAGGTGCCGGGCAGCAGGACCTCGCCGTCGTGCCCGGCGGTCAGGTCGATGCTCGCTTCACCGGCCTTGTTGTGCGACTTCGCCGGGTTCGCCCGCACGTCGCGGATGTGCGCGCGCAGGCTGTCGGCCCGCCCGTTGAGCCGCTCGAACGCCTCGGCCGTCAGCGTCAGCACGATGCAGCGCGTGAGGGCCTTCGCGGTGAACGCCCAGCCGCCCGCGTCGCCACCGAGCAGTTCACCGCCGAAGTGGTCGCCCTCGGTGAGGGTGCCGAGGTGCGCGTCTTCGCCGTACTGTCCCGGCGTGGTCCGGCCGATCTTGCCGAAGGCCAGCAGCTGCACCGAGTCCAGCGGCGAGCCCGCCGTGACGATCGTGTCGCCCGCCTCGTACTCGCGTTGTTCGAACCGCTCCGCCAACGCCGACAGCGCGTCCGCGTCGCCGAAACCGCGCAGCAACGGCAGTTCCGCCAGCTCGGCCGGGATGACCTGCACCCGCGCGCCGGTGTTGAAGAAGCTCACCCGGCCGTCGCCGACGGTGTAGGTGAGCCGCCGGTTGACGCGGTACGAACCGGCGGGCACCTCCACCCACGGCAGCTGCGAGAGCAGCCACCGCGGCGTGATGCCGCGCATCTGCGGCAGCGACTTGGTGGTGGTGGCGAGGGTGCGGGCCGCCCGGGTGGAGAGGCTGAGCGGAACGCGGGGTTCTTCCGTGACGGTCATGCGGGTCCTCGCTTGTCAGGACGGGGTGGCTCGGGGGCTTCCGGCGGCCGCGCGCCGGCGGGCCTCGGCACGATCCGGGCGGCGGTGGTGCCGAGCCCGGTCGGGCCGAAGACCGACGGCGGCAGTGGCACCGGCCCGTGCTGCGGCGGCTGCGGTGCTTGGCCAGGCCGCGGCGGTTGTCCGTGCTGCGGCGGAAGCGGTGCTTGGCCGGGCCGTGGCGGCGGTTGCCGGTGCTGCGCCGAAAGCGGCGCCCCAGGCCGTGGCGGTTCGGCTTCCGCCGGGCGCGGCGGCGTGGTCGGGGTGGCCATGCTCAGTCACCGCGGCCGATCTCGGCGTTCTCCAGCACCGCGAGCGCGTCCGGCACCAGCACGGCGGCCGAGTAGTAGGCGCTGACCAGGTACGACATGATCGCCTGCTCGCTGATGCCCATGAACCGCACGTTCAGCCCCGGCTGGTACTCGTCCGGCAGGCCGGTCTGGTGCAGCCCCACCACTCCCTGCGCCTGCTCGCCGGTGCGCATCAGCAGGATCGAGCTGGTGCGCGTCTCGGTGACCGGGATCTTGTTGCACGGCAGGATCGGCACCCCGCGCCAGGCCGGCACGTGCTGCCCGCTGAAGTCGGCGGCGTCCGGGTAGATCCCGCGGCGGCTGCACTCGCGGCCGAACGCGGCGATCGTCTTCGGGTGCGCCAGGAAGAACCCGGGGTCCTTCCACACCAGGGCGAGCAGGTCGTCGAGGTCGTCCGGCGTCGGCGGGCCGGTGCGGGTGGAGACGCGCTGCGAGAAGTCCGCGTTGTGCAGCAGGCCGAAGTCGCCGTTGTTGACCAGCTCGTGCTCCTGGCGCTCGCGCAGCGCCTCCACGGTGAGCCGCAGCTGCTGCTCGATCTGGTTCATCGGCTGGTTGTAGAGGTCCGCGACGCGGCTGTGCACCCGCAGCACGGTCTGCGCGACGCTCAGCTCGTACTCGCGCGGCGCGGAGTCGTAGTCCACGAACGTGCCGGGCAGCTGCGGCTCGCCGTCGTGGCCGGAGGCGACGTCGATCAGTGCCTCGCCGTGGTCGTTGGCGGCGCCCGCCGCGCCGGCCGCGGTCGTCTCGAGGTGCGCGCGCAGCGTCTCGGACCGGTCCAGCAGACCCTGGAACTCGTTGCGGGGTAAGGAAAGCACGGTGCACGCGGTGATGGCCTTCGCGGTGTACTCCCAGATCCCGTCGTCCGCGGTGAGCACGCCTTCGCCGAAGTAGTCGCCGTCGGCGAGGGTGCCGAGCACGGTCTGGTCGCCGTACGCGCCGGTGCCGATCTTGCTGATCTTGCCGTGCGCGATCAGGAACACCTGGTCGGCCTGGTGGCCGAACTCGACCAGCGCGTCGCCCGGCGCGTACTCGCGCTGCACGAAGCGGCCGGCCAGCTCGATGAGCACGTCCTCGTCGTCGTAGCCACGCAGCGGCGCCAGCTCGCCCAGCTCGGGCGGGATCACGCGCACCTCGGAACCGGTGCTGGTGAAGGTGACCCGGCCGTCGCCGACCGAGTAGCTCAGCCGGCGGTTCACCCGGTACGAGCCGCCGGACACCTCGACCCAGGGCAGCAGCTTGAGCAGCCACCGCGAGGAGATCCCCTGCATCTGCGGGACGGACTTGGTCGTCGTCGCGAGGGTGCGGGCCGCGGCCCGGCTGAGGCTCTGTAACGGTTGTTCCGGGCTCGCGGAGTCCACGGGGTCCGTGACGGTCACAGCGAAAACCACCTATCGTCGATTTTCGGGCAGGGAAGCTCGGGGTGAAATGAAGATCGTCTTTGTTCTGCGATTACCTCGCATCGGCGCACCGGAATGAACATATCAAGCCGACTGGACCCGACAATCACACGATCGTGTTCCTGGAACTAGTTCACCTGTTTGCCGAACAACAATCGGACATTTTTTGACCGTTGCCGGAGCGTTATTTCGGAAATGATCTTTCCGGTCCGGTGGCTCGTCACCGACGGTCCGAGGGCGTCACCCGGTCGGGAACAATTCGGGGAAATCGCCGTACTTTCCCAGGGTGGAGCGGGGCTTCGAGGCGGCCGTGACCGCTTCCGATTGCTCCGTTCCGGCGATTCACAGGGCCGACTGGGGCCACTCGATGGAAAAGGAGAGACTCGCCTTGTCGCCCCCTATTCACCTGACTAGCTTGAGCGGAGCCCGTCCGGGCCCATTCGCCGAATGGTGACGCGGGACAGCGGTGCGAGGGTGAAAGGGTGCGGATGAACGTCTACCTGACCGGGATCTTCTGGGTGGTCGGTGCCGCCGTACTGGCGGCGGTGATCGGCTACCTGGTAAGGCGCTTCGGCTGGGACGAAGGTCGTCGTGACAACAACGACGCGGCCGGGCAGGTGTTCACCATCGTCGGCGGCCTGCACGCCGTGCTCGTCGCTTTTGTGCTCATCTCGCTGTTCGACAACGTCAGCACCGCGCGCGCGGGCTCCTACACCGAGGCTGACGGCCTCGTCGCGATGAGCTGGGCCGCCGACTCGCTGCCCGGCGACACCGGCGCGAAGGTCCATCAGCTGGCCTCGGCCTACGCCACCACGGTCCAGCGCCAGGAATGGCCGCGGCTCGCCGACGGCGGCGCGATGCCCGACACCGGCTGGAACCAGCTCAGCCAGCTGAGCAAGACGATCGCGGGGGCGCAGGCCGGCGACGACTGGGCGAACGACCGTAAAACCGAGGCAGCGAACCAGCTCTGGCAGGTCTACCAGGCGCGCCAGGCCCGGCTCACCGCCTCGGCGGCCAGCGGCGTCGGCTCCGTCGTGTGGTTCGCGCTGATCCTCGGCAGCTTCATCTCCGTGCTGTTGCCCAACCTCTTCGGCGGCACGCGCATGGCCGCGCACCTGGTGATCGTGTCCACCCTGGCCGGCACGATCGCCCTGTTGCTGTATGCGATCTTCCAGCTGCAGAACCCGTTCTCCGGCGGGGCGAACATCCAGCCGGACGCGTTCGCTTCCGCGCTGGCGCGGCTTTCCTGACCGCCGTGCGCCACGCCCGACTCCTGCCCGCGCTGGCCGCCGCCGTCGCCGTATCCGGGCTGCTGGCCGTGTCCGGCCTGCTCAGCCCGCCCGGCCGGACGTCTGCCGCGGCGGACTCCACCTGCGACATCCTGCAGGTGGAGAACGAACTCCCCGGCTCGTCGTCGGCCGTGCGCATCACCCTGCCGTCCGGGGAACGCCGCGAACTCGGCGAGACCGGCTACGCGCTCAACGCGATCGCGTACTCCGCCGAGCAGAACATGGTGTACGGCGTCGCCGACGCCCCGCGCCACGGCCTGTTCCACGACGGCGCCCACGCCGTGGAGATCTCTCGCTCCGGGGACGTCACCGACCTCGGCCCGGTCGGGCGCGAGGGCCGCCGCGGCGGGTGGAGCTGGGCCACCGGCGCGACGGCCGGCGCGATCGACGGCACCACCTGGTACCTGCAGCGCGCCAACAATCTGTACACAGTGGACATCGACCCGGCGAGCCCGGACTACCTCACCGTGACCGGCCGCGTGCAGTTGCGTCCCGTGGTGCTGTCCTCCGGCGTCGACGACTTCGCCTACGACCCGGCGACCGGACTGCTGTACGGCGTCTCCATGTCGTTCGCGGGCCACGGCCGCGTGGTCACGATCGACCCGCGGACCGGGCACGTGGAACCGTTGCCAGGACTGCGTTTCCCTGATGCGAGCGCGTACGGGGCCGTGGTGCTGGGGCCGGACAACGCGCTGTACGCGACCGCGAACCGGATCGGCTACCGCAGCGTCACGTATCGGCTTCCCCTCGACGGTTCCGGTCCGGCGGTGGAGATCGGTACCGGCCCGCCGCTGGTCAGTTCCGACGCGGCGGGCTGCTTGGTGTCCTCACCGCCTCCGCCGTCCTCCTCGACGCCGCCACCTCCGTCGTCGTCGAGCCCGCCGCCGTCGTCCTCTTCGAGCCCGCCTCCGCCACCACCGTCGTCCCCGAGCCCCACGCCGACGCCCGCCCCACTGCCGTTGCCCCCGGTGCCTCCGCCGCCGGACGCGCCGGTGCTCGTGGAGCAGCCGTCGCCGGAACCGCGGCAGGACACCCCGACGCCGTCCGAGTCCCCGGCGCCGGCGCCGGCCGAGCCCCCCGCTCCGAGCCCGACGCCGTCCGGGCGGCCCAAGCCCAAGCCGAGCTCCGCACCGGTCGACAACACCGCGGCCCACGTCAAGGAGCAGCGCCGCTGGGGCCTGACCGTACTGATCCTGGTGCTCGGCACGGGTGCCGCCGTCGGGCATGTGAGACGCGGCCGTTAACCCGGGTTTCGCCTCGAAGACGGCCACCGTCCAACTCGGCCGCGAAGACTCCTCCTCCGGCGTCGCTCGACGCCGGAGGAGGAGAACACGGATGAAGCGCGTGAGATTCGGGGTCGTCGCGGGGCTGCTCGCTCTGCCGTTGGCGGCGACGGGCACGGCGTCGGGTTCGGTGCCGGGCCCGGTTTCGGGCAGTGGCCACCAGCCCACCGCCCGTGACGACCACTACCGGGCGCGGTCCGGGCAGACCCTGCAGGTCCGCGGAGACGGCGTGCTCGGCAACGACGCGCTCGGCTCCCGCGGTTGGCCCGGCACCGAAACACTGGCCTCCGGAGGTTCCGTGGTCCGGCACACCGCGCCCGCGCACGGCTCCCTCACGATCGGCGCCGACGGTGCGTTCCGCTACACCCCCGCGCCCGGCTTCCACGGCCAGGACACCTTCACCTACACGGCGTCGGACGCCGTCCGGCTGTACCCGACGGACCTGCCGCCGCTCGCGACGATCGGCGGCGTGCCCCTCACCGGCGGCGCCTACGGTTCCGCGCTGACGCCGGTGCCGGGGGCGCCCGGCGAGTTCTACGGCCTCACCGACCGCGGCCCCAACGTCGACGCCCCTGACGGGTCCAAAGTGGAGCCGCTGCCCGCGTTCGACCCCTCGATCGGCCGGTTCCGGCTCCGCGACGGGAAAGCCGTGCTGGAGAAGAAGATCCCGCTGCGCGCCGCCGACGGCACGCCGTACAACGGACAGGTCAGCACCAGCGCCGACACCGGCGAGAAGATCATGGACCTCAACGGCAAGCCGCTGCCCGCGTCGCCCGGCGGTTACGACTCCGAGGGCCTGGTGGCCCAGCGCGACGGCACGTTCTGGGTGTCGGACGAGTACGGCCCGTTCATCACGCACTTCCGCGCCGACGGCCGCGCGATCGAGCGGCTCTCGCCCTTCGACGGCTCGCTGCCGAAGGAGCTGAAGTACCGCGTGCCCAACAAGGGCATGGAAGGCCTCGCCGTCACCCCGGACGGCCGGACGCTCGTCGGCATCATGCAGTCCGCGCTGCAGCAGCCGGACCTGACCAAGAAGCCCGGCAACGTCACCACGCTGCGGATCGTCACCGTCGACCTGAAGACGCGCGCGACGCACGAGTACCTCTACCTGCTCGACAACCCCGACGACACGGGCACGGCGGTCAGCGAGATCACCGCGCTGTCGCCGACGAAGTTCCTCGTGGACGAGCGCGACGGCGCGTTCGAGCCCGGCGCGTACAAGAAGCTGTTCGAGATCGACCTGACCGGCGCGACCGACGTCGGGCCGGGGGAGAAGGTGAAGGACGCGCCGTACGACGCGGCGAAGGGCGGCCTGCTCGTCGGCGACGACCAGCGGAGCATCGACGCCTACGTCGGCAAGGACACCACCGACGAGGCCGTGAAGGATCTCGCGAAGGTGGGCGTGCGGCCCGTGTCGAAGAAGCTGTACGTCGACCTCGGCGCGCTGGTCACGAACCTCGACCCGGCCGGCGGCTTCTTCGGCCACGACAAGGTGGAGGGCGTCGCGACCACCGACGGCGGCCGGACCCTGGTGATCAGCAACGACAACGACTTCGGCATCGACGGGGTGGCGAACAGCGCCGCGCCGTACACCCTGCACCCGAAGACGCTGCCGGACGGCCGGACGGACGACGGCGAGTACCTGGCCGTGGACACCACGAAGCTCCCGGCGCGCACCAGCACCGCGACCGTGACGATCGACGTCCGCTAGTACTTGTACTGGTCCACATTGTCCTGGGTGATCCGCAGCGGGTCGCCCAGGAGGATGGTCTTCGCGGTCGCGTCGTACTTCACCGTCGGCAGTTCGAGGCTGACGTTGTTGCTGGGGCCGAGCGGCTTGCCCTGGGCGAGCTGCTCGGCCGTCCACGCGGTGAGGTAGCCGAGTGCCTCGACGTCCCACAGCACCGACATCGAAGACGAGCCGTCGAGCAGGTACGGCTTCATCGTCTGCGGCGTGCCGACGCCGACGGTGTACACCTGACCGATCTTCTGCTGGTCGCGCACGGCCTGCGCGACGCCGGGCGCGGCCGTGGTGCACTGCCCGATCAGCCCGGTCAGGTCCGGGTGCTGGATGAGGACCTGCTTCGCGAGCGTCGTCGCGGCTGCGGTGTCCTCGCCGGCGTAGACGGTATCGACGATCTGTGCTTTGGGGTAATGCTCCGCGGTGTAGGCCTTCTCGACGGCGGTCCACGCGTTGAGGTTCGCCGCGGTCGCCCCGCACGAGACGATGGCGAACTTGCCGGCGCCGCCGGTCTTGGCCATCAGCGCGTCGACCAGCGCGGTGCCGACCCCGTCGGCGGTGGCCTGGTTGACGAACACCTCACGCTGCGAGCCCGCCGCGTCGGTGTCGGTGGTGAGCACGTGGATGCCCTGCGCCCGCGCGTCCGCGATCACGGGCGCGAGCGAGGCGGGGTCGTTGGGCGCCACGGCGATCACGTTCACGTGCTCGGTGATCAGGTCACGCAGGATGGCCGTCTGCGCCGCGGGGTCGACCGTCGCGGGCCCGCGGGTGATCCACTGCGCGCCCAGCTGCTGCGCCGCGCTCAGCCCGCCCGCGTTCATCGCGTCGAAGTACGGGATGCCCGCGACCTTCGGCACGAACGCGATCTTGACCGGCGCGTCCGGCGGCGCCTGCCCGAGCCCGCTCGAGCAGCCCACGAGGATGGCCACCAGCCCGAGCAGCGCCACGACGCCCAGCACGAGCGTCTTCGTCGGCCCTCGCATCCCCACCATTCCTTCTGCTCACGGTCTGCACGGTGGAGACCTGCAGGCAGAAGGTAGGGGAGACCGTTCACGGGGGTCAACCGGTTGTGTGCAAAGGGTTACTGAAGTGAGTTCATCGCGACGACGGCGCACCTGGTACCCGTTCGGGGTATGGGGTTAGTCTGTTTGCGATGACACTCCGTCCGGCTGCTCCCGGTCCGGGCCCCGCTCGGGTCCCGGCCGCGTTCCTGGCGCGCTGGCTGTTGCTCAGCGCGGTGGTCCTGGGCGTCGTCACCATGCACCACGTGGCGGCGCCGGACTGTGCGGTGGCCGGTGTCTCGATGACCCACGCGTCCCACGCGGATGAGACGGCCGCACCGGCCGGGATGGACGGTGCGTCGCACTCGATGCTGCACCTCTGCCTGGCGGTCTTGCTGGCTGTCGCGGGACTGCTGCTGGCCGTCGCACTCGCGTGGCGGGCTGGGCGAGGACGTCCGGCAGTCGCGGGGCGGCCGGGCTCGGCGGGCGGCGCGCGACCACCGCCCTGGCGGAGCGGCAGAGAACTCCTCACCGCCTCCTGCGTGCTGCGGATCTGAGTGGACCGGGTTTCCCGTGTCCATTTGATTCGCCGTACCCAGTGAGGAAGAGAAACCATGAAACGCAAGTTCCTGGCGGGCTTCGTGCTGCCCGTGATCGCCGTTGTACTGGTCGGGTGCTCGGGCTCGCAGCAAGGCTCGTCACCGGGCTCGCAGCCGGGCCACAATGCCGCGGACGTCGCCTTCGCGCAGGGCATGGTCCCGCACCACCGGCAGGCCGTCGAGATGGCCGCGCCCGTGCCGCAGCACACCGCGAACCAGCGGGTGATCGGGCTCGCGAAGCAGATCCAACAGGCCCAGCAGCCCGAAATCGACCAGCTCACCGGCTGGCTGAAGACCTGGGGTGCGGCGCCGGCTGCCACCGCGGATGGCATGGGGGGTATGAGCGGCATGGACCACGGCGCTTCCCCGTCTGGCATGCCCACGTCCGGTGCGCCCATGCCGGGCACGTCTGCGCCGGGCACGTCCGGTGCGCCCATGTCCGGCATGGTCGACACCGCGGGCTTGGATCAGCTGCGCGACCAGGCCTACGACCGCAAGTGGCTGGAGCTGATGATCCAGCACCACGAGGGCGCCATCACCATGGCGCGCACCGAGCTGGCCCAGGGCCAGGACGCCGGCGCGAAGGCCATGGCCCAGCGCATCACCGACACCCAGCAGACCGAGATCGCCACGATGAAGTCCCTGCTCGGCAGCTGATTTCGAGTGGTTTCCCCTGGCGGCCGCCTCGGTGAAACCCCGGCGGGGAGCGGCTTCGCGGAGTTCGATCCGGACTCCGCGAAGCCGTCACCAAGCCGGGGCCAGGCCGCGATGAAGCCGCCACCGGTCCGTCACCAGACCCGCTGCGCCACGAAGTCCGGCTCTGCCCCTAGCCCAGCCAGACCTCGCGACCCAGGCGTGCTTCGTCTCACCACGCACTGCAACAAATACCCCATAGGGGTATGGTCAACCTCATGACCACACACCAGCACGGCGCGTCCTGGTCCACCGCGGCCCAGGCGACGCTGCACTGCCTCACCGGTTGTGCCATCGGCGAGGTGCTCGGCATGGTCCTCGGCACCGTGTTCGGGCTGCACAATGCGGCCACGGTGGTGCTGTCGATCGTGCTCGCGTTCGTTTTCGGGTATGGGCTGACCATGCGCGGGGTCCTGAAGTCCGGGCTGGCGCCGGCGGCCGCGTTCAAGGTCGCGCTCGCGGCGGACACGGTGTCGATCGCGGTGATGGAGATCGTCGACAACACCGTCGTGGTCGCCATTCCCGGCGCGATGGACGCCGGGCTGGCGAGTCTGCTGTTCTGGCTGTCGCTGCTGATCTCGCTGGCGGTCGCCTTCGTGATCACGGTGCCGGTGAACAAGTGGATGATCGGCCGCGGCCGGGGGCACGCCGTCGTCCACGGTCACCACTGAGGCGCTCGACATTGGGCGCCACTATGGGAAAAAGGCCGCCTCCCGCGAAGTCCGGTCCAGCCCTTTTGCGTCCTGCGGTACGGGATGCACACCACGACGTGTAGCCATGTGGGTGACGACCATACGTTCGATTCGCCGGTATTCTTGCTGGGTGAGTACCACCACGGGCACCCGCGAGGTGTGGCAGCTTCCGGATGCGGAACTGGCCACGCTTCTCCTGGCGTGCGAGGAAAAACTGCGCCGCGGTCAGGCGGAAATGCTCGGCCTCGTCGGCGAGGCCGGGCGGCGAGGGCTGGGCAAGACGCTGGGGTTCAAGGACACCACCGCGCTGCTGCGCGAGACGCTGCGGATCTCGTCCCGCGAGGCCGCCACCCGGATCGCCCACGCACACGCGACCACACCATCCACCTCACCAACCGGGACGCCACAACCAGCCTCGCTGGCAGCGACCGGACAGGCCCTCGCCGACGGCGTGATCAACCGCGAACACGTCCAGATCATCGTGACCCTGTTCGCCGGCTGCCCGGCCGCGATCGACGCCGAAACCCGCGCCACCGACGAAGCCACCCTGATCGCACTGGCCACCCACGCAGCCCCCGAAGCCCTGCGAACCGCCGGACGACGCCTGCTGGCCTACTGGGACGACCACACCACCCCACCCGATGACCGGCAACGCCGCGACCTGCACCCGACGCGACGACTGCACATCACCCACCGCCCCGACGGCAGCGCCCGCTTCACCGGCGAACTCGACCCCGACACCACCGCCGTCCTCGACGGCCTGCTCGGCCCCCTGGCCAAACCCCGCCCCAACCCCGACACCCCCCACCCCGGCACCCACGGCCCCGACCCGCGCAGCACGGCCGAACGCCGCGGCGACGCCCTCGCCGACATCCTCGAACTCGCCGCCCGCTGCGACGACCTGGCCGTGCAAGGCGGCGAACGAGCCGTGATGATCGTGACCGTCACCCTGGCCGACCTCGAAAGCCGCCTCACCCACACCCTGTCCACCACCCCCGGCATCGGCACCCCCGACGCACTACGCCGACACGCCTGCGAAGCAAAAGTCGTACCCGCCATCTACGGCACCGACGGCCAGCCCTTGCACCTCGGCCGCACCACCCGACTGGCCACCCCCACCCAACGCCACGCCCTGACCCTGCGCGACAAAGGATGCGCCCACCCCGGCTGCGACCGCAGCCCGAAATGGTGCACCGTCCACCACGTCATCCCCTGGGCACAGGGCGGACCCACCGACCTCACCAACCTCGTCCTGCTCTGCCCCACCCACCACCGGCTCATCCACCACAGCGGCTGGACCATCCAGATGCACCACGGAATCCCCGAATTCCTCCCACCACCCTGGCTCGACCCCCACCGCACACCCCGACGCAACCACATCCACGACACCACGACACCACGCCACCGACCGACCCAGCACACCTGGCACCGGAGAATCCACTACGGACGGACAACCGACCCCTCGCAGACACCCACGAGGACGCAATGAACCGCCGAGCCAACCCCACCGGCAGCCAACCCCACCACCGGGAGCCAGGACGTCCACGGCGACCTGCCGCCGTTCATCGGCGCCCGCGGCCCTCAGCACCCTGCCCACTGCCCACGGCGACCGGAAAGGCCCAACGCGACGCCACCATGCATGCCACTCCAAGGCCACACCGCGGAAACAGCCGACCCCGGTCGCCGCAGCTATGAGAGAGCGCGTCCCGCGCGGCTGGGTGACCGGCGGACCTCCTCAGGGCCGGTCAGACGCTGGACAGGTCGATCGCCTGGCTCAGCTCGCGTGGCTTGAGCACTCGCAGGATGCCTTCGAGCAGGTAGTAGTCCGCGTACGGCAGGGAGACCTCGATGCCGTCCTCGGACGGCCGGTTGCGGGTGCAGCGGGCGACGACGGCGTCGGCGCGGGTGGACTTCGTGGTGAGGCAGGTCTTCGCCGTTGCCTCCAGGAGTTTCAGGCCCGCGTCGCGGTACTTCGGCTGCTTCGAGGCCGTCGCCAGGTCCAGCAGGCCGCACGCCGTGACGACGCCTGCGGAGGCGTCCTTGATGTCGTTCGGCGCCTGTGGTGCGAGGTAGTCCCACACCGGCACGTGGTCCGGCGTCAGCGCGCCGAGCGCGTAGTCGGCCAGCCGGCGCGCGGTGGTGAGGAACTGCTTGTCGCCGGTGCGGCGGTAGATCGTGGTGAAACCGTAGATGCCCCAGGCCTGCCCGCGCGACCAGCACGACGCGGGGCTGTAGCCCTGCACGGTGCCGGGGCCGATCTCGGCGCCGGTGGCCGGGTCGAAGTCGAACACGTGCGGCGTGGAGCCGTCCGGGCGCAGGAAGACGCGCTGCGCCGTTTTCGCGTGCTCGACGGCGATGTCGAGGTACTTGCCGTCACCGGTCTGCTGGGTCGCGAAGTCCAGCAGGTCCAGGTTCATGATCGTGTCCATGATGATCCGGCCCGCGTCCTTCGGGTCGGTGAGCGCGCCCCAGGCCCGGATGAAGTGGCCCTTCGGGTTGTAGCGCTGGATCAGCGACGAAGCCGCCTTGACCGCGCCGGCCCGCCACTTGTCGTCGCCGGTGATTCGCCACGCCGTGACCCACGACGGGTAGAAGAGGAAACCGAGGTCGTGGGTGCTGGTGTCGGTCTGCCGCGGCGCGAGTTTTTCCGCCGAAGCGAGCGCGAGCGTGCGGAATTGTTCGTCGCCGGAGTGCAGCCACGCCATCCAGAGCGTGCCGGGCCAGAATCCGCCGACCCAGTCGCCATTCTGCGAATACGCCCATTTCTCGAACTTCGTCCCGGTCGGAAAGGCCGTGACGGTCGGTGCCACCGCGCGCAGCTTCCGCACCGCGTAGTCCGCCGCCGCGCGGAACGTCTCCGTCTGGCTCGCCGAATGGGATACCGCCTGGTCGGAGGCTACTGCCGGGATGGTGCTGCTCGCGGTCACCGCCACCGCGGCACCGGCCGCGGTGGTCAGCAGGGTTCGCCGGGAAACGCTCACGGGGGCCCGCCATTCACAGTGGGGAATTGCATCACGGGAAGGTCGGCAAAGTTTTACACGACCGACACGTGCTTGTACACCCGCCGAATCGGCTATTCACGGTTGTGAATTGTTCACGGATGTGAACTCGCCATTCTTGGCCCTTCGCGGGGTTACCGCGTGAGCGCTGACTCGTCGTCGACAACGAGCGGGCAGAGCGGGTTCGGCGCCTGCGAAACGTCGATGACGGCCTCAAGCCGGTCACGCGTGTGCTGCAGCTCGGCGATACGCGCGTCAAGCCGGGCCTTCTCGGCGCGGAGCCGGGCGCGTGACGCCGGGGTGCTCTCGCCGGCGTCCACATGGGGCAGCAGGTCCTTGATGGTGGGACTGGACAGTCCGGCCGCGTAGAGCTGCTGGATCAGTTCGACCCGGGTGACGGCGTCGTCGGGGTAGCGTCGCTGGCCCCCGCTGGTGCGGGTCGAGGCCAGCAGGCCCTGCTGCTCGTAGTAGCGCAGCGCCCGCACGCTCACCCCGGCCCGCTCGGCGACTTCCCCGATACGCATTGTTTGCTCCCTGGCCCGGTTACGACACGAACTTTACGCGCGAATCAGCCCGGGCTTCCGTGACGCCATGGGGTGTGACCTGCGAGACAACCGCTTGAACCTGACGTTGGCGTCAGGGACCAGGCTCGGCGTCAGCACCTCATGCCGACAGGAGACGACAATGCAGATCGCAGGCTCGACCGCACTGATCACCGGCGCCGGCCGCGGGCTCGGGCGCCACTTCGCCCAGGCCCTGCTCGACCGGGGCGCCGCCAAGGTCTACGCCACGGCCCGCCGCCCCGGGTCGATCGACATCGCGGGCGTGACGCCGCTGGCCCTGGACGTCACCGACCCCGACTCGGTCCGCGCCGCGGCCGCCGCGGCCCCGGACGTCGACCTGCTGGTCAACAACGCCGGCTTGGCCGCCTACACCGACCTGGTCACCGGCGACCTCGACGACATCCGCCGGGAGATGGAGACCAACTTCTTTGGCCCGCTCCACGTCGTCCGCGCCTTCGCCCCGGTACTGGCCGGCAACGGCGGCGGAGCCATCCTGAACGTGCTTTCCGTCCTGTCGTGGATCTCCTACCAGGGTTCGGCCGGCTACGCGGCCGCCAAAGCGGCGGCGTGGAGCATGACCAACGGGGTCCGCCTCGAGCTGTCGGCCCAGCGCACCCAGGTCGCGGGCCTGGTGATGGCCAGCACGGACACCGACATGATGGCCGGGTTCGACGTCCCGAAGAACGACCCCGCCGACGTGGTCCGGGCCGCCCTCGACGGCATCGAGGCGGGCGAGATCGAGATCATCGCCGACGCCGACAGCATCGCGACCAAGGCCGCGCTCGCCGAGCACCCGTCCGCCCTCTACCCGGCCGTGTCCACGGAACGGGTTTGATGAGCGGCCGGTGACGGCTCAGGAGCCAGGAGCAGTTCAGGAGCAGTTCAGAAACAGAGCGGCGCGACCGGCTGGTCCGATCCGGTCCGGACGTAGGCGTCGGAGATGTAGTGGCCCGGCCCGATGCGGTCCCAGATCGTGCTGGTGCCGAGCTTGCCGGTGACCGAGTCGCCGTTGACGTAGCACTCGATGGGGACCTTGGCGTAGTTCGCGGCGAGGCCCTTGATCGCGGCGGAGGTGCTGGCGCTCTCGCGGATGTTCATCGGGTCGCCGGCGGTGCTGACGGTGCCGGTCGCGGCCGACGAGCCGGTCCAGAGATAGGTGACGTTCACGTAGCCGTTGTCGCTCAGGCCGAGGCCGTCCCAGAAGACGCCGTCGGCGAGGTCGATGCCGGCCGGGTTCTGCACCTTGCGGCCGCTGTCGTCCTTGCCGCCGTTGAACCCTCCAGGTACGCGGCCTGCGCCCCGGGCTTGCCCTGCGGCAGCGTCTTGTACTCGGCCCGGATCGACGACGGGCCGACCTCCCAGACCGGCGCGTACTCGCAGCGGCTGCCGTCGGTCTTGCACACCTTCGCGGTGTAGGTGCCGGTTCCCTTGGCGGACAACGACTTCGTCGACGGGAACGACACGAAGGATCACCTCGCGCACGGGCGGCTGGAGGCCGTCCGCGTTGCTGGACAAGGAGATCCGCACCTGCACCACGCTCACCGCGCGGTCGAACGTGGCGGGCTGGGTGCCGGCGGGGGTCCACTCTGTCCAGTCGTCGGAGCCGGAGCCGGAGCCGGAGCCGGAGCCGGAGCCGGTGCCGGTGCGGCCGCGGACGTCGACCTCCACCGTGGTGCCCGCCGGACGGTCCGCGGCCACCTGCGCGGTGACGCGGTTCGCGGCCGAGGCCAGCCGGTGCTCGGTCGTGATCAGGGAGCCCTGACCACCCGTTGGTCGAAATACGGAAGGAAGTCTGGGCACCGGCCGTACACGATCCGTGCAAGTCGGTCATCCGAGCAGTTAACGCCCCAACCCGCGCGTCAGGCGGACGCGATGCGGTGCTCGTCCGCCCCCTGCATCCGGTTCTGCAACGCCGATTCCTGCGGACGCGCGGACAGCTCCCGCCAGATCACCAGCGCCCGCTCGGAGTAGGTGCGCGAACGCTCCGGCTGGCTCAGTGCCGAGTGCAGCTCGCCGAGCAGCTGCGACACCTCCGCCTCCGAGCGCCGGTCGCCGTTGCGGCGGTGCACGCTCAGCGAGTTGACCAGCAGCAGCTGCGCGTGCGCGAAATCCCCGCTGTACAGGCAAAGTTCGCCGAGTGCCTGGTTCGCGTAGCCGACGCAGTGGTCGTCGCCGAGGTCGGTGAAGATGGCGATGGCGCGGGTGACCTGCTCGCGGGCCTGGCCGAGGTTGCCCTCGTGCTGGTGCAGCAGGCCGAGCCGCTGCAGCGCGTGCGCCTCGCGGTGCCGGTCGCCGATCTCGGCGGACAGCTCCAGCGCGTCGGTGAACCAGCGTTTCGCTGATGCGTAACACTTCTGGGCCAGCCAGATCGTCCCGGCGGCGACCCGCACCACGGCCTCGCCGTGCCGGTCCCCGGCTTCGGCGAAGAGCTTCAGCGCCTCGTGGCAGCGCTCCAGCGCGCGGTCGTTCGCGCCCTCGATACGCAGGATCGTGCCGAGCCCGGCGAGCGCCGTGCCCATCCCCTGCGCGTCGCCGATCTGCTGGTAACGGGCGTACGAGGCTTCGAACGCCACCAGCGCTTCGGTGTAGCTGTCCTGGTAGAGGTGGATCTGGCCCAGGTTGCGCTGGATGATCGCCTCGCCGTGCGCCGACCCGGCACGCCGCGCCGCGGCCAGGGCCAGCGCGTGGGTGCTGTGCCAGTCGTCCTGGTGCCCGCGCAGGTCGAAGTACGGGGTGAGGGCGGCGGTCAGCTGCCAGGTCAGGTCGTCGAAACCCAGCTCGGCGGCCAGATTCACCGCGGCGACGGTGGTGTGCCGTTCCGCGGCGAACCAGGCGGCGGGGTCCGCCAGCAGCCGCTCGGTTTCCGGCGGCAGCTCCGGCAGCTTCGCGGCTTCGTCGCGGTACTGGCCGAAGAAGTGGATCGGCATCCGGTCGGCCGCCTCGACGGCCAGCGCGAGGTAACCCTCCAGCACGCGCCGCGCCGCCGCTCGCGTCTTGCCCGGCCCGTCGCGCTCGGCCAGCTCCGCCGCGTACACGCGGAGCAGGTCGTGCAGCCGGTATCGCGGCTGGCCCGTGGCGTCGGAGGCGACGAGCTCGACGAGGTGGGCGTCCACCAGCACGTCGAGGACGTCGTCGGCCGACGGACGGCCCAGCGCCGCGGCGACGACCCACGCGGGGAACTGCACGGGGCCGAGCGCGCCGAGCCAGCGGAACGCCGCGGCCGCGGACATCGGCAGCAGGTCGTAGCTCAGGGTCACGCTGGCGCGCACGGCGAGGTCGCCGACGCGCAGTTCGTCCAGCCGCCGCCGTTCGTCGTGCAGCCGGTCGGCGAGTACTCGCAGCGACCAGCTCGGCCGGTTGGTCAGCTTCGCCCCGGCCACGCGGATCGCCAGCGGCAGGTGGCCGCACTGGCGCAATATCGCCGCGGCGTTCTCCGGCTCGGCGGCGACGCGCTCGGCCCCGACGATGCCCTGCAGCAGCCGGGCCGCCTCGGGTTCGGGCAGCAGGTCGACGTCCACGGACACGGCGCCGTCGAGATCCGGCAGGCGGAGGCGGCTGGTCACCAGCACCGCGCACGCACCGGTGCCCGGCAGCAACGGCCGCACCTGGGCCGCGCTGCCCGCGTCGTCCAGCACCACGCACATCCGCTTCCCGGCGAGCCGGGAGCGCAGCAGCGCCGAGCGCTCCGGCAGGTCACGCGGCAGGCCCGCGTCCGGGATTCCCAGCGCCCGCAACAGCTCGGCCAGCACACCCATCGGCGCCCGCGGCGACGACGAGGTGCCGGCCAGGTCGACGTGCAGCTGGCCGTCGGCGAAACCGTCACGCACGGCGTGCGCGACCCGGACCGCGATCGCGGACTTGCCGACCCCCGGCGCGCCCGACAACACGAACACCGAGGGCTGCCCGTGCCCGCCGCGCTCGCGCAGCCGCTCGACGATCCGGTCGACCACTTCCTCACGGCCGGTGAAGTCCGGCAGGTCGAGGGGCAGCTGGCAGATCGGCAGCTCGGCGGCGGGTCGTTTGATCTGGACTTCGGCGGGCAGCACGGGCAGTTTCGGCGGCTTGGCGGACGGCACGGTTTTGGCAGACGGCACGGCCAGCGTGGCCCGCAGCTCGCGCAACCGCGCCCCGGGTCTCGCGTCGAGTTCCTCGTCGAGGGTCCGCTCCGCCAGCTGATAGGCCTCGACGGCCTCGTCGGTCCGGCCGCCGTCGCGCAGGGCGGTGACCAGCTGCTCCCAGAGTTCCTCGCGCAGCGGGTGCTCGGTGACCAGGCCCCGCAGCTCGGCGATCGCCTCGCCGTGGCGGCCCAGCTCGATCCGGGCCTTCAGCCGTTGCTCCTGGACCGACAGCCGCAGCTCGGCCAGCCGGGCGACGGCCGCGCCCCAGCCGTGGTCGTGCGGCAGGCCTTCCAGGACCTCGCCGCGCCACAGCGCGTCCGCCTGCTCCAGCAAAGCGAGTGCCGCTTCCGCGTCGCCGCGATCGAATGCTTTCTGCGCTTCGGCGGCGTGCTCACTGAAAACGACATGATCCAGTTCTTCCGGCGCGGCGGTCAGCAGATATCCGGACGCGCGACTGCTGATCCGGTCGCCCAGTTCGGGCGCCGTTTCGGCCAGCCGCCGGCGGAGCGAATGGACGTAGGTCCGGATATTCGCCGCCGCGGAACGGGGCGCGGTACCCGGCCAGAGCACCTCGACCAGCACCTCGGTGGACACCACGACATTCGGCTGCAACGCCAGCGCGGCCAGCAGCAACCTCGGTTTCGGTCCGCCCAGCGGGACGGCCCGGCCTTCGGCGACGACCTCCAGCGGCCCGAGAATCCGGAAAGCCAATGAGGTCAGCATTTTTTTACCCCCCTTGGTGGCAAGGTCCCCATGACCGCGCATCGTAGGAGCGTTCGAGCGGCATAGCTAGATCCATTCGGAGGGCAACGCACCCTAATTCGCTTTTGTACGAGTTGTGTACAGGACGGCGCCACTCTGTGGCCATGAAGCGTTCGAACCTCCGGCGTTGGGCCGGTTCAGGGGTTGTCCTGGCCTCGATCGGCGCGTTCGCCCTCGCCGCTGCGGTGCCCGCGTCCGCGGCGACGACCGGGACGGTGCAGACTGCGGGTGACCCGCTCAACGTCCGCCGCGCGCCGAACACGGCGGCGACGGCCGTGAAGACGGTGGCCAACGGGGCTTCGGTGAGCATCGAGTGCCAGACGACCGGGAACTCCGTGGCCGGCCCGCTCGGCACCACCACCATCTGGGACTACGTGCCCGCCCTCGGCGGCTACCTCTCCGACGGCTACGTCAAGACCGGCTCCGACGGCCGGATCGCGCCCGACTGCGGGACCGGCACCGGCAGCGCCCAGTGCGCCTCCGCGTGCGCCGCGGAGGGCCAGTTCCGCTCGTCGGACGCGCATTTCGTGGTTTACGACACCAACGCGGACGGCAGTTCCGGGGTCGTGCAGTACTGGCTCGCGACCGGCGCCGGCCCGTTCTACGTCTGGGCCTCCGGCGGCCAGGGCACGTCCGTGGACAAGGCGGTCGCGGTGCCGAAGGGCTCGTGGGTCTACTACAAAACCTGCACCGGCCACAACACCTCGCCGCCGACCTTCGCCGGCTGCAGCGCCGGCCTCACCGATTTCGCCGCCTGAAGCCGTTCCCTGGCTGAACTCCCCACCCCTACTTCCGGAAGGACCCCTAGCCATGGGCCAGGTGAACCGGCGCTCGGTGCTGCTGGGCGGACTCGCCGCGGTGACCGCGGCCACGGCTTCGACGGCGCTCCCCGCATGGGCGAACGCGCGGACCGCGGCGGCCGTCGCCCCGGTCATCCACGACCCGTTCCAGCTCGGCATCGCCTCGGGTGATCCCCTTCCCGACAGCGTGGTGCTGTGGACGAGACTCGCGCCGGCGCCGTTGAACGCCGACGGCTTCGGCGGCATGCCGGACGCGACCTACGCCGTGGACTGGGAGCTGGCGACCGACGAGAACTTCGCCTCGGTGGTGAAAAGCGGTTCGGTGAACGCCGTTCGCGCGTCGGCGCACAGCGTGCACGTCGAGCCTGCGGGCCTCGACCCGGCGCGCGAGTACTTCTACCGCTTCAAGACCGCCGGTTACATCTCGCCGGTCGGCCGCACGCGGACCGCGCCTGCCGCGGGCGCCGCGGTGAACCAGCTGAAGTACTGCTTCACGTCCTGCCAGCACTGGGAGGAGGGTTGGTACCACTCGTACAAGGGCGTGGTGCGCGACGACCCGGACCTGGTGCTGTTCCTGGGCGACTACATCTACGAGAAGCCTTCCGGCCGGGTGAAGTCCGAGCTGAACCCGCGGCGGCTGGCGGTCCCGCAGGACACCACCACGCTGGCGCTCTACCGGGCGCGCCACGGCCAGCACAAGACCGACGTCGACCTCAAGGCCGCGCACGCGCTCGCCCCCTGGCTGGTCGTATTCGATGATCATGAAGTCATGAACAACTGGAACGGCACCACGAGCCCCGCGTCGGCAGCGCGCAAGACCGCGGCGTTCCAGGCGTTCTACGAGCACATGCCGATCCGCTCGACCGCGAAGCCGAACGGCGCGTCGATCCAGCTGTACCGCCAGTTCCTGTGGGGCGACCTCGCGCGCTTCCACATGATGGACACCCGGCAGTTCCGCAGCGCGCAGGTGAGCGGCACGGCGTGCGGCCCGTACCGCGACACCTCGCGCACGCTCACCGGCACGGCGCAGGAACAGTGGCTGCTCAAGGCGTTCGAGACGCACCCGGCGACGTGGGACTTCCTGGGCCAGCAGGTGTTCTTCGCCCAGCGCGACGGCGACGGCAAGAACACCACCTGCGAGAGCCCCGACTCGTGGGACGGCTACCAGGCCTCGCGTGACCGCATCACGCAGGGCTGGATCGACCGGAAGGTGCCGAACCCGGTGGTGCTCACCGGGGACGTGCACCGGCACTGGGCGGCCGACCTGCGCAAGGACTACTACGACCACAGCGACCCGATCGTCGGCTCGGAGCTGGTGACCACGTCGGTCACCTCGAACAGCGACGGGGCCGCGCCGCCGAACGCCGCGTGGTACGCGAACAACCCGCACGTCAAGTACTGCCAGGGCGAGCGCGGCTACGTCCGTGTGACGGCGACGCCCGCGCAGATGCTGGCGGACTTCGTGGTGGTGTCCGACACGAGCGTCAACGATCCGGCGAAGCTGGTCATCAAGACCGACAAGAGCTTCGTGGTGAACGCGGGTTCGAAGGGCCTGCAGGCGGTCTGAGCCGTTCCGTCCTCAGAGGACAGTCGGCTCCGTCACAGAACCGTGCGGAACTGTCGATCAGCAGTCGCGGCAGGCGCGTGATCCGCTCCTAGCTTGGGTCCCAAGTGATCTTGGGAGGACCAGGCGATGACAACCCAGCTCGAAGAACGCCGGCCACCGGCTCCGGCTCCGGTGAAGTCCGGGAAGGCTGCACAGTGCCTCACCACGGCGTTGTTCGCGGTCGCCGTGGCCCTCGCGGGGTACACCGGGTTCCGGTGGCCGGGGGAGTACGTGGCGACCCTGGAAGCCACCTCCCTGAGCGGGGGCTTCCACCGGCGTTTCCTGGTCGGCACCCTGCTGCACCCGTTCGCCGTCGCGACCGGGTACGACTACCGGGTCTTCGCGATCGCGGGTTTCGTGGTGCTCGCCGGGCTGCTGACGGCCGTGGCGATCGCGTTCTTCCGCAGCCCCAGCGGGAGCAGGCGGATGGTGATCATCGCCTGGCTCCTGCTGCCGACCGGCGGCTACTTGTTCCACGAAGTGGGGTACTACGACCAGGTTCTGTACCTGCTGCTGTTCGGCGCGCTGTGGGCACTGCATCGGAACCGGCCGGGGATCGCGAGCGCGCTGATGGTGCTTTCCGTGACGGTGCACGAGATCGCGCTGCTCACCGTGCTCCCGGTGTTCGGCTTCATGGTGCTCCGGAAGTTCCCGTTCCGCCGGGCCTGCGCGTTCCTCGCCCCGCCCGCCGTGGCCGGTCTGGTGATCCTGGCGGTGTCACCGGCCGCGCCCGGTGCCGCCGGCCGGCTCGGGCAGACGTTGGCGGGCGCCGACTTCCGCTACCGCACCGACGCGCTGGGCCTGTTCGAGCGCAGCCAGTCCCAGAGCTGGGCGATCTACTCGATCACCGACGTCCTGCTGTACCTGGTGCCGATCGCGGTCGTGGTGATCGGCGGATTCCTGGTCCTGCACCGGCCCTCGGGCGCGGCGGTACTGCCCGTCGCCGCGATCGCCGCCCCGCTGCTGCTCGCCCTCGCCGGCTGGGACGAAGCCCGCTGGGGTTTCCTGCTGGTGAGCAACTTCGTCGTCGTGCTGTGGCTCTGGCTCGGCCACCGCGGGCGCGAGCTGGGGATGTCGCAGCTGGGTGCGCTGACCGCGGTTTTGCTGATCCTCACACACATTCCGATGCCGTACTTCGACGGCTACGCGCCCCGGGTGATCACGCTGGTGGGTCCGCCGCATCCCTCGGGAGTCGTAAAGTGAAGACGGCGCCGTCGTGGTTGTGGGCGGTGAGTTCGCCGCCGTGGAGCCGCGCGTTCTCCCGGGCGATGGACAGCCCCAGCCCGCTGCCTTCGGTCGCCTGGCGGGCGTGATCGCCTCGGACGAACCGGTCGAACAGGATCGGCAGCAGGTCCGCGGGGATTCCCGGGCCGGAGTCGGAAACCCGGATGGTGACGTCGTCGCCAGTGCCGTCGATCGACACCGTGATCGGGGCCCGGCCGTGCCGGACGGCGTTGACCAGCAGGTTGCCCGCGATGGTGTGGACGCGGCGCGGGTCGGCGACCACCGTCGTGGCCCCCGTGCTCGTGACTCGGACCTCCGCGTCCGGAATGCTGACCTCGATCGCGTCCTCGACCAGCGCGGGCAGGTCGACCGGCTCGGCGCGGAAGTCCGTCGAGCCGGCGTCGAAGCGCGAGATCTCCATCAGGTCTTCGACGAGTTTCGCGAGCCGCCGGGCCTGAGTGCCGAGCAGCTGCGTCGCCCGGGCGCGGGTCTCGGGGTTGGCGCTGTCGAGGCTGTCGACGGTGGCGACGATCGAGGCGAGCGGGGTCCTCAGGTCGTGGGCGACGTCGGCGACGAACCGCTGCTGCTGCTCGTCCTTCTCGCGCATTTCCTCGATCGACTCGCTGACGCGCTGCGCCATGGTGTTGAAGGACATGGTGAGGTCGGCCAGTTCGTCCCGGCCCTTGACCGGGACGCGCACGTCGAAGGCGCCGTCGCCCAGTTCGCGGGCGGCGGAGGCGACGCGGCGGATCGGGCGCTGGACGCGCCAGGCGGCGAACAGCGCGGCGACGATCCCGAGCGCGGCCACGGCGAGCGCCACGTAGACCAGCTTCTGCGGCTGGGCCAGGCCGCCTTTGATCGTGGTGATGTCGAAGAACTCCAGCATCCAGTAGCCGGCGTAGTTCCCGCTGACCACAAGGAGCTTCCGGCCGCTCTTCGGGTCGATGGTGGTCGCCGTCCGCAGGTCCGACGGAGTGGTGGTGCGGACCAGGACCTGGTCCGCGACCGCGGCCGCGACCGCCTCCCGGTCGTCGACGTGGATGGGAGACTCCTGCGGGTACCACGAGAGGTCTTTTGTGCCGGAAGTGACGACATAGGGCGATCCTTGGGGGCTCTTGGCGAAGAGCGCCCACTCTGTCGTCGCGTCAGAGTGCTGGCCGCTGCCGAACAGCTTGCTGGGATCGACCGGTGCGCCCGTCGCCATCAGGTCCAGCGAGGGTTTCGCCTGCTCGAAAATCGCGCCGAACGACGTCTTGGCCGCGAAGGTGAACCCGTTCAGCACGTCCTGCTCCTGCAACGCGGCCGCGGCGAAGGCCATCACCGCGGTCGCCGTCGTCGTCACCAGCACGACCGCCACCGTCACCCGGGCCCGGAGACCGAAAGCCGGCCGCCTCACGGGTTGACCAGCCGATAACCGAGCCCGCGCACAGTCCGCAGCAGCACCGGGTTGGCCGGGTCGTCCTCGATCTTCGCCCGCAGCCGCGCGACCGCCGCGTCGACGATCCGCGAGTCGCCGACGTAGCCGTAGTCCCAGACCCGCTTCAACAGGGTCTGGCGGCTCAGCACCTGGTTCGGGTGACCGGCGAACTCGACGAGCAGGCGGATCTCGGTGGCGGTGAGCGCCAGTTCGGCGCCGCCGCGGGTCACGCGCATCGCCCCGGCGTCGATCTCCAGGCTCCCCACCCGCAGCAGGCCCGCCGACGGTCCCGCCGCGGGGACGGCGCGACGGCCGACCGCCTTGATGCGGGCGTCGATCACCCGGGGCTCGGCGGGCTTGACCACGTAGTCGTCGGCCCCGCACTCCAGCCCGACCACGACGTCGATCGGGTCGCCCCGCGAGGTCAGCAGGATCACCGGCAGGCTGCTCTTGGCGCGGATCCGGCGGCAGACCTCAAACCCGTCGATCCCGGGCAGCATGACGTCGAGCAGCACGAAGTCGAGTTCGAGCTGTTCGGTGAACAGAGTCTCCAGCGCCCGTTCCCCGGTCGGCGCGACGACGATGTCGTGCCCGAGCGCCTCCAGCGCCAGGGTGAGCGCTTCGGCCAGTGCCCGGTCGTCCTCGACCAGTAGAAGTCGCGGCATGATGCTCCCAAGATCGAGTTCGCTTCGATCCTAGGGACGCCTGGGCCCGCGCTTCGTGGCAGTTCGTGCGGAACGGTGACAGCGGCGTGCGGTTTTGTTACAGAGCCCGGAGGTCTAGGACTCCTCGTCGGCGAGGAGGTCGATCGCCAGAGCGGCCGTCCAGCCGAACGAGCGGGCGCCGTGGCCGGCGGCGCTCAGCGGGTCGACGTACTCCGCGAAGTCCGTCCAGCGGGCCAGGTTCAGCAGGTCGAGCCGCAGCTGGTGGGCCAGCGCGTCCTCGCCGTGGCGGAGCAGGCCTTGACGGACCAGCCAGCCGACGTTGGCCCACGCCGGGCCGCGCCAGTACTTCGCCGGGTCGAAGCGCGGTGACGTGAGGTCGTAACTCGGGACGGCGAGCACCTGGCCGAGGCGGAAGCGCGGGCCGGTGGCGGTGTTGAGCAGGGCGGGCGCCACGGCGAGGCCCGGCAGCAGCAGCGGCAGCAGGCCGCCGCAGGTGTACTCACGGCAGACCTTGCCGGTGCGGACGTCGAGGGCGAAGAAGAACCCGGCGCGCGAGTCCCACAGCCGTTCGGTCATCGCCTTGGCCATCCGGGCCGCGCTCTCGCGGTGGCCCGCCGCGGCGGCGGGCAGGCCCAGCGCGACGGCGATCTCGGCCAGCGCCAGCTCGGCGTCGGCCAGCAGGGCGTTGAAACCCGGGTCCTCGACGGTGAACCCGTCGCGCTCGGTCGGCCAGCGGACGTCGGAGTACTCGCTGTCGCGGTAACCCGCGGCGAGCCGCACGTAGCGGCAGTACTCCTCGTCGGTCGGGCGGTCCGCGGCCTCACCGTGCGCGAGGTCGCGGCGGGTGAACTGGCCGGGATCGGCCGGGGTGACGGCCGACAGCGGCTCGTCCCACGCCGGGCTGTTGTCCATGCCGGACTCCCACGGGTGCACGATCGACACCAGCCCGTGGCCGCCGAAGTCGCGCTGCGCCAGCAGATACCGGTGCCACGCCTTGAGTTTCGGGTACAGCGTGGCGAGGAAGGTGTCGGTGTCCGAGCCGACCGGGTCGGCCTGGTGCACCGCCCACACCGCCCGCGCGTGCACCGGCGGCTGGATCAGCCCGGACGTGCGCCCGGCGCGCCAGAAGCCCGGCCCCGGGAAGTACGCGTCGGCCGGGGTGTCCGGGTTGAACAGGATGTGCGGCACCCGCCCGTCGCGCCACTGCGCGTTGAACAGGGTCACCAGCTCGCGGCGGGCCCGCTCCGGCGCGAGGTGGCGCAGGCCCAGCGCGATGAACGCGGAGTCCCAGCTCCACTGGTGGGGATAGAGGCCCCGCGACGGGACCGTGGACGAACCGAGCCAGTTGTCTTCGAGCACGCGGGCGGCGGCGGCGCGCAAGGCGCTCGATGTTTCCAGCATGTGTCTAATTTATCTCCGACTTTTGTAGTGTCAATGGACAGAAGTGGTGACCTGGGATGATGTCCGCTACACCCGAACGGCGGCGGAGGGAGGACCAGGCGTGACGGGCGGAGCGGCCCCCACCACGGCGGGCGAGCTGTTGTACCTGGTCAGGACTGGTCAGGCGACCACGCGCAAGGCGCTGCAGACGGTCAGCGGGCTGTCGCGGTCGACGCTGGTCGGGCGGCTGGAGCAGCTCCAGGCGGCCGGTCTTTTGACCGAGGGCGGTCAGGAGGACTCGACCGGCGGACGGCCCGCGCGCTACCTCCGCTTCGACGACCGGCACGCCGTGGTCCTCGCCGCGAGCGTCGACACGATGCACACCGAGGCCGCCGTCACCGATCTGTCCGGCCGTCGGCTCGCGCGCCGCGGTGGCACCCTGCGCGTGGCGGACGGGCCGGAGCCGGTGCTCGACGCCATCGCCGGCTGGTTCGACGCGCTGCTGGCCGAAAGCGGTCGCCGCGCCGACGAGGTGGCCGGCGTCGGGCTGTCCGTGCCGGGGCCGGTGGAGCCCGGCGTCGCGCGCGTGAGCCGTCCGCCGATCATGCCCGGCTGGGACGGCTATCCGATCGGCGCGCACCTCGGCACCCGCTTCGCCGCGCCCGTGCTGGTGGACAACGACGCGAATCTGATGGCGCTCGGCGAGCACCGCTCGACCTACCCGGACTCGCCGGCGTTCGTCCTGGTCAAGGTGTCCACCGGGATCGGCGCGGGCCTGGTGATCGGCGGCGAGGTCTACCGCGGCATCGACGGCGGCGCCGGCGACATCGGGCACATCCGCCTGGCGGGTTTCCCGGACGCCCGCTGCATGTGCGGTTCCTACGGCTGCCTGGCGGCCGTCGCCAGCGGTGGCGCGCTGGCCGCCCGGCTGACGGAGCAGGGCCTGCCGACGGCGTCCGGCTCCGGCGTGCGTGAACGGATCGACGCGGGTGAGCCCGCCGCCGTCCGGCTCGCCGAGATCGCGGGCCGCCAGGTGGGGGAGGTGCTGGCGACCGTGGTGTCCGTGGTGAACCCGGAGGTGCTGGTGATCGCGGGGGACCTCGCGGAACCGTCGTTCGTCGCCGGGGTGCGCGAAGTGCTGTACCGCCACGCCCTGCCTCGCGCGACGCGGAACCTGCGCGTGGAAATCGGCGGCCGCGGCGGTGACGCGGCGGTGAGCGGCGCGGTCGCCACGGTGGTCGAATCGGTGTTCGCGCCCGCCGCCGTGGACCGGCAGCTGGCCGCCGACCGTCGCAAGGGCTTGTGAGTGGCGATGACGGTTAGAACCGTCATAAACACTCACAAGGCCCGACGGAAGTAGGTGGCGCGCCAGGGCCTCGCGTGTTCCGCCATACCGCTGAGCGGCACAGCGGAACCGGATTTACCTCGGTTTCCCGACATTCCACTCGGGACGGCCGGGACGAAACGGACTCCCTGTACGGAAATCCCGGTCGCCCGGATTCGTCTGTCCCGTGAGGACAGATAACGGTTCTGAACTCACCAGCGTGAAGCTTCCCTGGCGCGGGATCGCCGACATAGTCTCGTGCGGACGTTCTGCGGCCTGGGGGCCGCGCTTCACAAGGGAGTTGCCTGTGCGAAGAAGCCTTACCGTGTTCCTCTCGATCGCCGTGGCGGGTGGGCTCGCCGCGACCGCGCCGGCCGTCGCGTCGGCGCAGGGACGCCAGGACATCCCCCAGTCGCACCCGCTGTGGGCCAGCCCGCAGGCCAAGGTGGCCGACACGACGCCGTCGTCCAAGCTGGACTTCCGCGTCTACCTGAACCTGCGCGACCAGGCCGGGGCGGAGGCCGCGGCGCAGGCCGTGTCCGACCCGGACAGCAAGGGGTACCGCAACTACCTTTCGCCGCAACAGGTTCGTGACCAGTTCGCGGCTTCCGACCAGACCGTCGGCGCCGTGAAGACCTGGCTGCAGGGCAGCGGCTTCCAGATCGGCGACGTGCCGTCGAACCGCGCGTACGTGGAGGCCGTCGGCACCGCGGACCAGGTGCAGCAGGCGTTCGCCGTCAAGCTCGGCAAGTACTCGGTCAAGGGCCAGACCCTGCGGGCCGCGGACAAGAACCTGTCCGTGCCCGCCCCGCTGGCGAACGACGTGCTCGGCGTGATCGGCGTGGACCAGGCGACCAGCCTGTTCAAGCCGGACCACACCGACGGTGCCGGCACTCCGGCGACGGAGTCGGCCAAGCCCGGCGCCGTGGCGCCCGGTCCCGGCTTCCGCAACGCAGGCCCGTGCAGCACTTACTACGGCGAGAAGGTCGACACCACCGACCCGGCGTACCAGGGCAAGCAGCTGCCGTACGCGCCGTGCGGCTACACCCCGGCGCAGCTGCGTTCGGCGTACGGCCTGGACACCGCCGCGAAGCTCGGCGCCGACGGCAAGGGCACCACGATCGCCATCGTGGACGCCTTCGGTTCGCCGACGATCTACTCGGACGCGTCCACCTACGCCAAGCGCAACGACCCGTCGCACCCGCTGACCCAGGCGCAGTTCAGCCAGCACGTCTTCCCGCCCACCCCGGGCCAGGAGGCGCCGGACCAGTGTGACGCCGCGGGCTGGTACGGCGAGGAGACCCTCGACGTCGAGGCCGCGCACGCGCTGGCGCCGGGCGCGAACCTGCTCTACGTCGGCGGTGCCGACTGCCAGGACCTGTCGCTGGACGCCGCGCTGAACTACGTGATCGCGGGCCACAAGGCCGACATCGTGTCGAACTCCTACGGCGACACCGGCGAGGACATCCCCGCCGACGAGGTCAAGGCGTTCAACCAGATCTCGATCCAGGCCGTGCTCGAGGGCATCGGCGTGTACTTCTCCTCCGGTGACAACGGCGACGAGGTCGCCCGCCTCGGCACGCCGTCGCCGGACTTCTCCGCCTCGGCGCCGTGGGTCACCGCGGTCGGCGGCACCTCGCTGGCGGTCGGCAAGAACGGCCAGCGGCTGTTCGAAACCGGTTGGGAGACCGGCAAGTCGACGCTGACCAACGGCGCCTACGCCCCGGCGTTCCCGGGCGCGTTCAACGGCGGCGCCGGCGGCGGCACGAGCCGTCTGTTCCCGCAGCCCTTTTACCAGAAGGGCATCGTGCCGGACGCGTTGTCGACGAAGAACCAGACCGGTAACGCGAAGGGCCGCGTGGTCCCGGACATCTCGGCCGTCGCGGACCCGAACACCGGGTTCCTGATGGGCCAGACGCAGACCTTCCCGGACGGCGCCTACTACGACCAGTACCGGATCGGCGGCACCAGCCTCGCGTCGCCGGTGTTCGCCGGGGTCATGGCGGTGGCCGACAGCCTCGACCACTTCCACCACGGCTTCATCAACCCGGTGCTCTACAAGCTGACCTCGCGCACCTCGGCGATCAGCGACGTGAAGCACGTGGACGGCTCCGTGCAGCGGGTGGACTACGCCAACAGCGTGGACGCCTCGGGCGGCCTGCTCACCTCCGCCCGGACGCTCGACTACCCGAACCTGACCATCCACACGACAAAGGGCTACGACGACGTGACCGGCCTCGGCTCGCCGAACGGCCTGGCTTTCTTGTTGCTCGTCTAATGCACTGAGGGTCGGCGAAGGCCTCTTCTTCCGTTCGCGGGGGAGGGGGCCTTCGCCGTTTCTGGTGGGTGAAAATGTTCGAGTTCACCAGATTTTTGTGGATCGCGCACTTGCTTCTTGTATTTCTTCCCGCTGAAACTTCCACCTGCCGCGCTCGGAGCTTCCCCCGCCTCCACCGGCCCAGCCCTCGGGGTGAAGAAGGGTACTTCCCGCGATCTTTCCCCTTGCTGTCTTTCCCCAGATCCACCCGGGCAAAGACGACGATATCGGCACTGAAATGCTCCGGCCGGCAGGCCACTGAGTCGAGTCGTCGAAGAACGCCATGGGATTCCCCTCCGCCCGATTCATCGTGCCGCTCACCACTCGGCGAACCGGCCGGACCGGCTCGCGCCTAGCGTATGGGGGTATCGCGGGAAGCAACGACCACAGGAGCGGCAGATGAGCGGGATCGACGCGGAGGCCTTCGGCGGGCGGATGCCCACCGGGGCCGGTGACTTCGCGATCGAGACGCACGGGATCACGCCGATCCCGGAGGCGAACCGGTTCGGCCGGCCGTGGCGGCTGGCCAGTGTGTGGTTCGCGCCCAACCTGACCATGACGGCGGTGTTCACCGGCACCCTCGGCGCCACGCTGGGACTCGGCTTCACCACCGGGTTCCTGGTGCTGCTGGCCGGCACGGTGATCGGCTCGCTGCCCGTGGCGTACCTGTCGACCTGGGGGCCGCGCACGGGCACCGGGCAGCTGCCGCTCGCGCGGATGCCGTTCCGCCGCGGCGTGGTGCTGCCCGGGCTGGTGCAGTGGCTCGGCTCGATCGCGTGGGACGCGCTGGTCGGGCTGTTCGGCGGTGAGGCGCTGGCCGAGCTGACCGGGCTGCCGTTCTGGGGCGCGGTGCTGATCGTGCTGGTGCTGCAATGCGCGCTGGGGGTGTTCGGCTACGCCGTGATCCACCGGGTGCAGGCCGTGATGAGCGCGGTGCTGGTGGTCGCCTTCCTCGCGCTCGCCGTGAAGGTCGGGCTGGACCACCCGATCACGTACACGAACTCCGCGAGCGGCGGTGAGCTCGCGGGCGGCATCGTGCTGTTCTCGACGATCACCCTCAGCCTGGCGATCTCCTGGGCGCCGTACGCGTCGGACTTCAGCCGCTACCTGCCCGCCTCGACGCGGCCGCGCGGGGTCTTCTGGTTCACGATGCTCGGCCTCACCGCGTCGTACGCGATCGGCGAGGGCATCGGGCTGGCCCTCGGCACGGCGCTGGGCGACCAGACCGCCGCGGGGGTTTCGACGCTGCTGGGCGGCGGTCTGGTCGGCGGTCTCGCGCTGCTCGTCATCGCGCTGGCCGCGATCTCGTCCAACGCGATGAACGACTACAGCGGCTCGCTCGCGTTGCAGACCGTCGGCGTCCGGCTGCGCCGCCCGGTGTCCGCGGTGCTGGTGACGGTGTTCGCGTTCGCGCTGATCCTGTGGATGCACAGCGGCGACCTGGCCTCGAAGTTCGAGAACGTGCTGCTGGTCGTGAGCTACTGGATCCCGCCGTTCCTCGGCGTCGTGGTGCCGGACTGGGTGAGCCGCGCCCGGGCCGGCCGCAAGGTCGACGTCGCCGCCGAGCTGACGCGACCGGCCCGCTCGTGGGCCGCGCTCGTCGCGTTCGTGGCCGGGTTCGCCGCCGCGGTGCCGTTCATGAACACGACTGTCTACACCGGACCCGTCGCGGCCGCCCTGCACGGCGCGGATCTGGCGTACTACGCGGGGTTCGTGGTTTCGCTCGTTGTGTACCTGCTGCTGCGCGGGCGCCGCACCCGGTGACGGGCCACGGCAGCACTGGCCTTCATGCGACGCGCATCGCGCAGTTCGCCGAGACGGCGCGGGCGACCTGCCTCACCGTGGCACCCGGCGGCGTCATCGGCACCCACCCGGCCGATGTACACCAGGTACTGCTCATCGTGGCCGGATCGGGTTGGGTCGCCGGAGCGACGGGGTACGCACCGCGGTCGCCCTCGAAGGCGGCGCGGTGACCGTCTTCGAACCTGAGACACGCTGACGCCGCCCACACCGGCCGACGCAGTGATGAAATGACCTTTTGTCGGCTAAAAATACGTTCTGCCGGATTCATCCGGATCGCCGGGCTGTAGCCCGCGGCAGAGCCTGTGCCGCTAAACGGGAACCGGGATGGAGATTCGGGTCAAATGTCGACCCGAATGTCCGGAAGTTGAAAATTAACGACCTTCGTCGGTTGTTCGAAGTTCGGGAAAACCGGACTCTGGTTGGGGTTCCGCCCCACCCCACCCGAATCCGGTCCCCATCGGGGCCTGATCCGGCCTGCCCGGAGGAGAACACGCCGATGACATGGCGCCGACCGCTTGTGCTGCTCGCAGCCGGTGTGCTGGCCGCGGCCATCACCACGACCGCGACCGCCCAGGCACAATCTCTCGAACCCCGGAACCCACTGACCGCCGAGGCGATGGCCGTCAACGCCGCGCAGCAGCTGGTGGCTTCCCGGCCGGCCGCGCTGCACGCCAGCCCGGACGACGTTTTCCAGCCGCACAACGTGATCTCGTCGGTCAACGGCCTCAAGTACGTGCCCTACGACCGCACCTACAAGGGCCTGCCGGTCGTCGGCGGCGACTTCGTCGTGGCCACGAACTCCGCGGGCAAGGTGCTCGCCACCTCGGTCGCGCAGACCAGCGCGGTCAACCTGCCCAGCACTTCGCCGAAGCTGACCGCGCAGCAGGCCGAGGCGGTCGCCCGCACTCAGGTGCCCACTGTGGACAGTGTGCTTCCCGCGCAGCTCGCCGCCTACGCGGCCGGCACTCCGAAACTCGCCTGGACGACCCAGGTCAGCGGCCGGAACGCGCAGGGGCCGAGCAAGCTGGACGTCGTCGTCGACGCCGTGACCGGCAAGGTGCTGCACACGCGGGAGCGCGTGGCCCACGGTGACGCGCAGGGCGTGTGGAACGGCCCGGAGCCGCTGCACATCGACACCACCAAGTCCAGCGACGGCAGCTACTCGATGGCCGACCCGAACCTGTCGAACGTCAGCTGCCAGGACGCCGACACCAACCAGACCTTCACCAACTCCACCGACAGCTGGGGCAACGGCGACGAGACCAGCCGTGAGACCGGTTGCGCCGACGCCCTGTACAGCATCCAGGCCGAGAACAAGATGCTGACCGATTGGCTGGGCCGCAACAGCTTCGACGGCAACGGCGGCGGCTGGCCGATCCGGGTCGGCCTCGACGACGAGAACGCCTACTACGACGGCAGCCAGGTCCAGATCGGGCACAACACGGCCGGCCAGTGGATCGGCTCGATCGACGTGATCGCGCACGAGCACGGGCACGGCATCGACGACCACACCCCGGGCAGCCTGTCCGGCAACGGCACCCAGGAGTTCGTCGCGGACGTCTTCGGCGCCTCGACCGAGTGGTATGCCAACGAGGCCGCGCCGTACGCCGTGCCGGACTTCCTCGTCGGCAACCAGGTGAACCTGGTCGGGAGCGGCCCGATCCGCAACATGTACGACCCGTCCCAGCTCGGGGACAAGAACTGCTATGACAGCTCGGTTCCCGGCAGTGAGGTGCACGCCGCGGCGGGCCCCGGCAACCACTGGTTCTACCTGGCCGCCGAGGGGACGAACCCGACCAACGGCCAGCCGGTCAGCCCGACCTGCAACAACTCCACGGTCACCGGCATCGGTGTCCAGGACGCGGTGAAGATCTTCTACAACGCGATGCTGCTGAAGACCAGCGACAGCTCGTACCTGAAGTACCGCACCTGGACGCTGACCGCGGCGAAGAACCTCTTCCCGGACAGCTGCACCCAGTTCAACAGCATCAAGGCGGCTTGGGACGCGGTGAGCGTGCCGGCGCAGTCGGACGACCCGACCTGCGGCTAGTTCGCTGCTTGATGGCCTGAGTCCCGATGGTCCGTCAAGGCCTCCTTACCCGCGTGGCACGCGGGTAAGGAGGCCTTGACGGCTTTCGCAGGGGGAACCGGGGCCAGAAAGCCGGCTCAGAACACCAGGCCGACGCCGTTGCAGAGCTTCGGCCAGGTGTTGATGCCGGTCGTCGCGGCGACCTGGACGGCGGCCTTGCCCTTGGGGATCAGCACTGCCGGGTACACGTCGGCGGTCAGCGGGATGTCGGCGTTCGCGATGTTGTTGAACGTGTGCGACGCGACGATGTTCGAGCTGCCCGGGTCGTTGAACACGTTCACCGTGACCTGGTTGTCGCCGCTGATCTTGCCGCCGGCGTTGCGCACGTCGGCGTAGATGTTGACGATCTTCCAGTTGTTCCCGTCGTTGATGACGTTCGCCCAGCCCGAGACGTAGTTGGCCTCGGTCGGCGAGACGCGGGTGGTGCAGCCCGCGTGCCAGTCCGGGTTGTCGTCGGCCAGTGCGGCCGGCGCGGTCATCGCCAGCGTGGCCGCGGTGGCGGTCAAAGCCGTCAAAATGGATACGGAACGTCGCATGAGCTCTCCCCATTGGTGTTGTGGATCTTCGAGACGACCGTAGCTCCACAAGGGAGCGTCTGTACGGGAATTACCAACATTGAGTCGCGGTAGCCGCACCGGATTTGGATGTCAAGGGATCTCAGTGAGTTTCCCGGGATGCGGATGTCTATGCACGCGAGTGGGTGAGCGTGCGAACCTCGCCCCGACCTCAACCCCCGAAAGGCGACGCTGACGTGCGCACCCACCACAGAACCCGCTTCCTGGCCACGGCGCTGACCGCCCTGGCCGTCGTGGGCGTGCTCGCCGGCTGTTCCCGGGCCGAGACCTCCACCGCCCCCGCGGCGAACGAAGGCGCGGCCACCGAGGTCCGGCTCGGGTTCTTCCCGAACGTCACGCACGCGCCCGCGCTGATCGGGGTGAAGAAGGGCTTCTTCACCCAGCAGCTCGGCTCGACCAAGCTCACCACCCAGACCTTCAACGCCGGGCCCGACGAGGTCAACGCGCTGCTGGGCAACTCCCTCGACGTCGCGTTCATCGGCTCCGGCCCGGCGATCAACGCCTTCACCAAGTCCAAGGGCGCCATCCAGCTGATCTCCGGCTCGGTCTCCGGCGGCGCGCAGCTGGTCGTGAAGCCCGAGATCACCAGTGTCGAGGGGCTCAAGGGCAAGAACCTGACCACCCCGCAGCTGGCCAACACCCAGGACGTCGCGCTCAAGAAGTTCCTCGCCGAGAAGAAGCTGACCGACCAGGTCAAGATCACCACGATGGACAACCCGAAGACGCTCGACGCGTTCAAGAAGGGCGAGGTCGACGGCGGCTGGCTGCCCGAGCCGTGGTCGTCGAGGCTGGTCCTCGACGCCGGCGCGAAGGTGCTGGTCGACGAGAAGTCCCTGTGGCCGGACGGCCGGTTCCCGACCACGGTGGTCATCGTGCGCAGCGAGTTCCTGCAGCAGCACCCGGACACCGTGCGGGCGCTGCTCAAGGGCCAGCTGGCCGCGATCGACTGGGCGAAGGCCAACCCGGCGGACGCGAAGACCGTGGTCAACGGGGAGCTCAAGGACCTGGCCGGCAGCAGCCTCAGCCCGGCGGTGCTGGACCGCGCGTTCTCCGGCATCGAGCTGACCCCCGAGCCGATCCCGGCCGAGTTCCCGCAGCTCGCCCAGGACTCGGTCACCGCGGGGGTGGTGAAGTCCGCCGTCGCGCTGAAGGGCTTCGCCGACTTCGGCCCGCTCAACGATGTGCTGAAGGCCGAGAACCGGCCCGCCGTCGACGCTCCCGAACTAAGCAAGTGACGCGGAGAGGCAGCCGACGATGACCACGACGCTCCCCAGTGGACGGACCAGTTTCACCGGCACGGCCGCGGTCCGGCTCGACGGCGTGGGCAAGGCGTTCGGCCCGGCCGGCCGGGCGGTGGTCGCGCTGGACGGCCTCGACCTGACGGTCGCGCCGGGCGAGTTCGTCTGCCTGCTCGGTGCGTCCGGCTGTGGCAAGAGCACGCTGCTGAACCTGGTCGCGGGACTGGACGCGCCGTCGGCGGGGAAGATCACGCTGAACACGTCACGGCCCGCGGTCATGTTCCAGGAGGCCGCGCTGATGCCGTGGCTCACCGCGGCCCGCAACGTCGAGCTGCCGCTGCGGCTGGCCGGGTTCGGCCGGGCCGAACGCCGGGAGAAGGCCGCCGAACTGCTGGAGCTGGTCCGGCTGAAGGGGGCCGGAAACAAGCGGCCGCACGAGCTTTCCGGCGGGATGCGCCAACGCGTCGCGCTGGCCCGCGCGCTGGCCGCGACCCACCGCGTCGGCGGTGACCCGGAACAGGCGCTGCTGCTGATGGACGAGCCGTTCGCCGCGCTCGACGCCATCACCCGCGACGTCCTGCAGGGCGAGCTGCTGCGCGTCTACCGCAGCACCGGCACGTCGGTGCTGTTCGTGACCCACGACGTGCGCGAGGCGGTCCGGCTCGGCCAGCGCGTGGTGCTCCTGTCCTCGCGCCCCGGCCGGGTCGTGCGCGAGTGGGCCGACGTGCCGCTGGCCGACGCCGGGGAGCTGACCGAGGAAATCATCGGGCACCTGCGAGAGGTGATCAGTACCCATGGCGCAGCTTGACCGGTCCGCCGGAGAGGCCGAGGACCTGGACGCCGTCGGCGCCGGCCTCGACGCGCTCGACGCCCCGGCCGGGGAACCGCGTCCGGGCTTCTGGAAGCGCTTCGCCTGGGGCTTCCTCCCGCCGGTGCTCGCGCTGGTGCTGCTGGTCGTCATCTGGCAGGTGCTGTGGGCCGCGGCGTTCTGGCCGGAGACCTACCTGCCCGCGCCGCTCGCGGTGTGGGACGAGTTCTGGGAACGGGTCGTCACCGGCGATTTGTTCGGCTACATCTGGACGTCGGTGCACCGGGCCGCGCTCGGCTTCGCCGCCGGTGTGGTCATCGGCACACCGCTCGGCCTGCTCGTGGCGAAGGTCCGCGTGGTGCGGGCGGCGATCGGGCCGTTGCTGACCGGGCTGCAGAGCCTGCCGTCGGTGGCCTGGGTGCCGGCCGCGATCCTCTGGTTCGGCATCAACGACGGCGCCATCTACTTCGTCGTGCTGCTTGGCTCGGTGCCCTCGATCGCGAACGGGCTGGTGTCGGGCATCGACCAGATCCCGCCGATCCTGCCGCGCGTCGGCCAGGCGATGGGCGCCGGGCGGCTTTCGTCCGCGCGGTACATCCTGCTGCCCGCGGCGCTGCCCGGTTTCCTCGCCGGGCTCAAGCAGGGCTGGGCGTTCTCCTGGCGGTCGCTGATGGCGGCCGAGCTGATCGCGTTGTCGCCGCAGCTCGGGGTCGGGCTCGGCGCGTACCTGAACCAGGGCTCGTCGCTCAACACCATCGAAAAGGTGATCTCGGCGATCTTCCTGATCATGCTGGTCGGGGTCAGCATCGAGCTGCTGGTGTTCCGCCCGGCGGAGCGCGCGGTGCTGCGTGCGCGGGGGCTCACGGCGTCACTCTGACGAGTCGGCTCGTTGCCTGGTGCGAGAATCCCCGATCATGTTCTCCGGGGTGCTGGCGCTGATCGCCGTCCTGATCTTCCTGGTGCGGTTTCTGCGTGAGCCGCGACGGTTCGGCAACGCCGTGTGGTTCGCGATCGCGCTGGTGCTGACGGGGCTGTGGCTGCTCGGTCTGCTCGGCGGCGTCACCTGGCTGCAGGCCGTGGTGCTGACGCTGCTCCTGGTGTTCGCGTTGATGTCCGCGCTGGTGCTGCCGTGGGCGCTCGTCGTGAACGGCGTGGTGATGTGGCGGCGCGAGGGGCACCGCCTGGCGAACCTGCTCTCGCTGCTGGCCGGGCTGGCCATGCTGGCGGTCTACGGCGTGGCCGTGACCGTGGTGCTGGTCGCGCAGCCGCGGTGGATGGCGGTCGCGGCGGTGTCGGTCCTGCTGGTGGCGGCGTACCTGGCCTTCGTGTTCACCGCGCTGTTGATGTACTCGGTGCTCTACAGCCGCGTGAACCGCCGCGCCCGCGCGGACGCCGTGATCGTGCTGGGCTCGGGGCTGCTGGGGGATCGGGTGCCGCCGCTGCTGGCGAGCAGGCTGGACCGGGCCGTGATCTTCTGGCGCCGTTGCCCGGAGGCGCTGGTGGTGGTGTCCGGCGGCCAGGGCGCGGACGAGCTGAAGTCCGAGGCCGCCGCGATGGCGGACTACCTGGTGGCCGCGGGCGTGCCGCCGGCGCGGATCGTGCTGGAGGACCGGGCCACGACCACGGACGAGAACCTGCGGTACAGCATCGCTTTGCTGCGTGAGCGCGGTTTCACCGGCCGCGTCCTCGCGGTGACGAACAACTACCACGTCTTCCGCACCGCGGTCCTCGCCCGTCGCCTCGGCCTGCGCCTGGACGTCATCGGCGCCAGGACGGCCTCGTACTTCGTACCGAGCGCCTTCTTGCGCGAGTTCGTCGCCCTGCTGGTCCAGTACCGGAAGACGAATGCGGCGGCTTGCCTGGTCCTCGCGGCGGGGCCGGCGGCGCTGGCCCTGCTCGGCTGAACGTTCCCGGAAAACGAAGCAGGCCCGCGGGACGAACCCACGGGCCTGCTTCGTTGAGCGTTTCGGATCAGCGACCGGAGCGACGGCCGCCCGCGCGGGTGCCCGAGGAGAAGGCCGCCGCGCCGCCGCGAGACGCTCCGCCGGTGCGGGGCTGGCCGCCACCGGAGCGGGCCGGGGCCGCGCCACGCTGGGAGCCGCCGGAAGCGGAGCGGGCGGGCGGCTGCTGGGAGCGCTGGCCGGACCGGGCCGGGGCCTGGCCGTTGCGGGCCGGGGCCGCGCCACGGCTGCCCGAGCCCGAGCGGCCACCGCCCTGTCCGGCGCCGGACTGGCCGCGGGAACGGCCCTGCCGCGTGTCGTCACGGCGGTCAGAGCCGGTCTCGGTCGTGTACTCCAGGCGCGAGCCGCGGCCGGCGGAGCCCGAACGGCCGCCGCCGGAGCGCTGGCCACGGCCGCTGTCGTCGCGGCGGGCTCCGGCTGCGGCGCGGGCGCCCGCGCCTCCGCGGTTTTCGCCAGAGGGACCGCCACGGCGGCCGCGGCCGCGCGGGGGACGCTCGTCGTCGTCGCGGCGGGAGCCGGGGGCGGCCTGCCCGCCCGCGGTGACCTTCTTGGGCCGGTTGTCCACGATCGGACGGCGCGGGGACGCGTCGAACGTCCGCTCGCCCGGGGCCAGCTCCGCCAGCAGCGGGTGGCCGGGGCCGATCTGCGTGGTGGTCGGCTTGATGCCGGCCTTGCGGGTGAGATCGCGCACGTCGCGCACCTGCTCGTCGGTCATCAGCGTGATGACGGTGCCCGAGGCGCCCGCACGCGCGGTGCGGCCCGAACGGTGCAGGTACGCCTTGTGCTCGACCGGCGGGTCGGCGTGGATGACCAGCGTGACGTCGTCCACGTGGATGCCGCGCGCGGCGATGTCGGTCGCGACCAGCGTCTTCGCCGCGCCCGAGGAGAACGCCTCGAGGTTGCGGGTCCGCGCGTTCTGGCCGAGGTTGCCGTGCAGCTCGACGGCGGGCACGCCGCTGGCCACGAGCTTGCGGGTGAGGGTCTTCGCGCGGTGCTTCGTGCGCGTGAACACCAGGGTGCGCCCGGGCGCCGCGGTTAGGTCGACGAGCACCGGCAGCCGGTGGGTCTCCTCGAGGTGCAGCACGTGGTGCGTCATCGTCGAGACCGGCGACTGGGCCGAGTCGACGCTGTGCGTGACCGGGTCGTGCATGAAGCGCTTGACCAGCACGTCGACGCCGCCGTCGAGGGTCGCCGAGAACAGCAGCCGCTGGCCGCGCTCCGGGGTGGCGTCCATGATGCGCCGGACCTCGGGCAGGAAGCCCAGGTCGGCCATGTGGTCGGCCTCGTCGAGCACGGTGATCTCGATCTGGTCGAGCTTCACCTCGCCCTGGCGCATGTGGTCGGCCAGCCGGCCGGGGCAGGCGACGACGATGTCGACGCCGTCGCGCAGCCGGGTGATCTGCGGGCCGGCGCTGACGCCGCCGAAGATCGTGGTGGTCTTGAGGCCGAGCACCTTGCCGAGCGGCAGGATCGCGGCCTCGATCTGGGTGGCCAGCTCACGGGTGGGCGCCAGGATCAGCGCGCGCGGGCGGCCGGGACGGCGGCGCGTCGGGCCCTCGGCCAGCCGGCTGAGCATGGGCAGCACGAAGCCGTAGGTCTTGCCGGAGCCGGTGCGGCCGCGGCCGAGCACGTCGCGGCCGGCGAGGGTGTGCGGCAGCGTGGCCGCCTGGATGGGGAACGGTTCCGTCACGCCCTGCGCCGCGAGGGCGTCTACAAGGGCGGCGGACAGGCCGAGTTCGGTGAAAGTCGTCATAAGCGGTGCGGACGCTCGAAGCGCCCTGGTCTCCATACCTGAGAAGGGTTGTCCTGCCCGGCGCAGACCCTTTACGGCCGCGGCGCGTGGTAGTCGACAACACGGCCCGAGGCAGAACTGAGCGGACCGCATGATCAGTTTACCTGGTCCGTGCCGCTCCCGTCGCGTGAGTTTGCCCGCACTTGGCCCGCTTGCTAAGTTACCGATGAGTAATCACCGGAGGAGTGCCATGACCGCGACGTCGCTGTTGCTGAACCCGCGGGCGTACGACCCGCAGCGTTTCGACCCGGAGACCCGGCGCCTGCTGCGCGCCACGATCGACTGGTTCGAGGCCCGGGGGAAGGCGAAGCTCACCGAGGACTACCACGCCCGCGTCTTCTACGCGGACTTCCTCGAGTTCGCGGGGGAGCAGGGCCTGTTCGCCACCTTCCTCACCCCCGCCGCGAACGCCGACGGCAGCCCCGACAAGCGCTGGGACACCAGCCGGGTGGCCGCGCTGTCGGAAATCCTCGGGTTCTACGGGCTCAACTACTGGTACCCGTGGCAGGTCACCATCCTCGGCCTCGGCCCGGTCTGGCAGAGCGCCAACGACGTCGCGCGCAAGCGGGCCGCGGACGCGCTCGCGGCGGGCGGCGTCGGCGCGTTCGGACTGTCCGAAAAGGATCATGGCGCCGACATCTACTCGTCGGACCTGGTGCTCACGCCCGACGGCGGCAGCTACCGCGCGAACGGCTCGAAGTACTACATCGGCAACGGGAACTGTGCGCAGACCGTTTCGGTGTTCGGGCGGGTCGAGGGTGTCGAGGGACCGGACCAGTACGTGTTCTTCTACGCCGACTCGAACCACCCGAACTACCACGTGGTGAAGAACGTGGTGCCGTCGCAGATGTACGTGGCGGAGTTCCGGCTCGAGGACTACCCGGTGCACGCCGAGGACATCCTGCACGTCGGCGCGGAGGCCTTCAGCGCCGCGCTCAACACGGTGAACATCGGCAAGTTCAACCTGTGCTTCGGCGGCATCGGCATGGCGACGCACTCGCTGTACGAGGCGATCACGCACGCGCAGAACCGGATCCTCTACGGCAACCCGGTCACCGACTTCCCGCACGTGCGGCGCGAGTTCGTCGAGGCGTACGCCCGGCTGGTCGCGATGAAGCTGTTCTCCGACCGCGCCGTGGACTACTTCCGCTCCGCCGGCCCCGAGGACCGCCGTTACCTGCTGTTCAACCCGATCACCAAGATGAAGGTGACCACGGAGGCACAGAAGGTGATCGGCCTGGTCGCCGACGTCGTCGCCGCGAAGGGCTTCGAGGCCGACACCTACCTGGCGATGGCGAAGAACGACATCGACGGCCTGCCCAAGCTGGAGGGCACGGTCGCGGTGAACCTCGCGCTGATCGCGAAGTTCATGCCCGCGTACCTCTTCGCGCCCCAGGACTACGCCCCGGTGCCGACCCGCGACGACGCCGCGGACGACGAGTTCCTGTTCCGCCAGGGCCCGGCGCGCGGCCTGTCGAAGGTCCGCTTCCACGACTGGAAGACCGCGTACGAGAAGGCGTCCGGCATCCCGAACGTCGCGCTGTTCACCGAGCAGGCCGCGGCGCTGGTCAAGCTGCTCACCGAGGCCACGCCGGACGAGGCGCAGCAGAAGGACCTCGACTTCGGCCTGGCCCTGACCGAGCTGTTCACCCTCGTCGTCTACGGCCAGCTGGTCCTGGAGCAGGCGGAGCTGACCGGACTGGAGACCGACGTCGTCGACCAGATCTTCGCCGTGCTGGTGCAGGACTTCAGCGCCGCCGCCGTCGACCTCAACGGCAAGGCCAGCTCCACCGACGCGCAGCAGACGATCGCGCTGGCGGCGCTGCGTAAGCCCGTGGTCGACGCCGAGCGTTTCGATCGCGTGTGGACGATGGTGCGCGGGCTTTCCGGCGCCTACGCGATGAATCCCTGACCCGGCCCGGAAAGACTCGTGGGTGTTGAGGACGGTTAGAGCGCAACACTCATTGACTACCTACTTGTGACCAGGCGCAAGCTCACCGGTCAGAGTGTGGCGTCCGGTGGACACGGGCGCGGGCGGGGTGCTGCCCGTGCCCACCGGAACCTTTTCCCGGTCGCTCCGCTCCGCAGGACGCGGAGGGGGCGTGGCCGGAGTTCGGGCGCTCCCGAACAGTCGACTCCACCGGCCGCGCTTGTGATGACTGGCCGGCGGGCCGGGTCGTTGCGCAGGTGTCCGCACGGTCGCTCGGGCGTCCAGGCAGCCGCAGCAGCGATTGCCCGGCGCTCCGGGTGGCAGCGACATCGGGCCGAACAGCACCGTATGCCCGCAGATCGACTTGTAGCGACCGGCGCTGTGTTCCTTGCGGCCCTGGGCAAACTCCGCTGCACAGCTGACGGTGGCTCACCGCCCGCACCGGGTTGGTGAGCCACCGTTTGTCCGTTCCAACCCCGCCAGGACACCGTGTGTCACGTCGTGGGTTGGTACTCCTCGACGCGGACGCCTTTCGGGTCCAAAGTATTATTGACCGTAGGTGATTCAGCGCATCTGGCTGATATTCGATCCACGATCGTGTACGCGCCGCCGAATGATCTTGTCGTGATTGCATTTCCGTGGGAGATATTGACTAATATTCTCCGCAAAAGGAAGAAACGGGTTTCGAAGATGCCCAGACCTCGTGTCGTGTTCACTGCCCTGATGGCCACTCTTCTCCTCGGTGCGGCCACGGCTACGGCCATGCCGGCGCCCGCGATGGCGATCGCCGGGGGTACGCAGGTCACCGCCCATTACCCGTGGATCGCGTCGATCCCGTATCAGGGCCGGACGGGCCCCGAGTCCTGCGGCGCTTCGCTCATCGCGCCGACCTGGCTGCTCACCACGGGGTACTGCGCCGTACTGAACCTCACTGGGAGAAAGGCGCGTCTCGGGTCCAACAACTCGACCGCAGGCGGCAAACTGGTCGGCCTCAAACGCGGGGTGAGGTATCCCGAGAGCGACCCGCAGGCGCAAAGGTTCAAAGACATCGGGCTGATCGAGTTGGACAAGCCCGTGGCCAATGCTCCGGTAAAGCTCGGAACCGGTACGGAGTGGGACAACCGCATCCTGCGGGCCTTCGGCTGGGGACGGACCTGCTTCGATATGGACTCCTGCACGACGGTCAAGCTGCGGCGGGCAGACATCAAGGTACTTAGTGAGTCTGATTGTCAAACCAGTGAGAATATTCCCGGAGAACTATTCGATGGGATACTCTGCCTGCAGAGCGGCAAATCCGCTACCTGCAACGGAGACGAGGGGGGACCGGTGGTCAACATGGCGACCGGCAAGCTGATCGGAGTGATCAGCCTCGCCGACGACCAGGTGGATGGGATCTGTGGGTTGGAGTCCTCATACGCCGCCCGAGTCCAGCCCTACCTGGCCTGGATCAAGAGCTACACCGGCTGACACCTCAAGCGACGTCGCCGGACACCCGGATCGCAACGCCCGAACACTGACCAACTCACCGCACGCCACAGATCAACGGCTGCACCTGTCAGTGCGGGTCAGGGCTGTTCACGCCGTGACCCGCATCCTCTTACCACTCAGAAGCAGCTGACGGTGGCTCATACCCGCTCCGGGATGGTGAGCCACCGTTTGTCCGTTCCAGCCCCCGTCAGGACGCCTTGTGCCGTGCCTTGGCCCTGTACTCCTGGACGCGGACGCGTTTCGGGTTGAACGTACGGACCCCCGTCCGGTCCGACGGATCGACGTAGAGGGTGTCCCGGCCGGGTGCGTCAGTCAGCATCGCTCGCTTCTCGACGTTGTCGGCCGCGTCCCACTTCTGGGCCGCTTCTTTCCGAGTCATCGCCTCCGTGGGGCCTTGCGGGTTCCCGCCGGTCAACTCCTCCCGCTCCGCGTACAACCGAGCCAGATCCAGTCTTATCGGCAGAATCGGCCCGCGAACCGGCGTTTCCGCGATCTTCCCGCGGGAATCCGCACGTCAGCGCATGATCGACGCTCTTGCCGTGGCGTAACCGCGCGCAACTCACGCCGATACACCCCGGCAATACTCCGTTCCTGGCTTTCGGCCCAGCCGGCCGGAAGGAGCGGACATGGGGCTCGCTGACAATCCGCACATGGCAGACTATTCACTGCGCTACACGCCGGCGTCGTTCCGGAAATGTTCGCCGTGGATGGTGTTCCTCAGCTGCCTGGTCGGGATCTCGGCCATGGCCGGGTACGCGCTCGACGCGGCGTTCGTGAACGCGTTCGGCTTCGCCAGCGCGCTGATCGGGTTTCTCGTCGCCGCGGCGGTCACGCTGCCGCGGACGCTGGTGATCGCGTTCGCCATCACGCGCCGGCACGTCGACATCGGCCTGCTCACCCGGGGTTCCGGGTTCGGCTACCTCGGCTCGACGCTGACCTCGCTGGTCTACGCGACCTACATGCTGATCTTCCTCGCCTACGAGGGCGCGATCATGGCGCAGGCGGTGACCGCGCTGACTGGGCTCGGTCTTCGTTTGTCCTATGTGGTCGTCTCCGCCGTGATGATCCCGCTGACGCTGTACGGGATGACGTTCGGCTCGAAGTTCCAGGCGTGGACGTGGCCGCTGTGGATCGCGCTGATCGGGCTCGCCATCGGCACCGCGACGGTACGCCGTGCCCGAAGCCCGTTACGTCGACCCGGCCCTGCGCTTCCGCGCGGAGGCGGTCATCGAAGACTGGGCGGGCTGAAAGGCTCGTGAGTGTTGGTGACGGTTCTAACCGTCACCAACACTCACGAGCTTTTACTTGCCGAACCCGGCTCGCTTCAGCGCGTCGGCCATGCTGCCGCTGCCGCCGGAGTTGCCTCCACGGTCGCCGCCGCGGTTCTGCTGCTGGCCGCCGCGGCGCTGACCGCCACCGCCGCCCTGGCCGCGGTCACGCCCGCCGCCGCCCTGGCCGCCGCCGCCCTGCTGGCCGCCACCGCCACCACGGCGGTCCTGGGACGAGGCGCCCGGCTCGTCGTCCAGGCGCAGGGTCAGTGAGATCCGCTTGCGCGGCACGTCGACGTCCAGCACCTTGACCTTCACGATGTCGCCGGGCTTCACGACGTCACGCGGGTCCTTCACGAAGTTCTTCGACAGCGCCGAGACGTGCGCGAGCCCGTCCTGGTGCACGCCGACGTCGATGAACGCGCCGAAGGCCGCCACGTTCGTCACCACGCCCTCCAGCCGCATGCCCGGCGTGAGGTCACCGATCTTGTCGACGCCCTCGGCGAAGGTGGCCGTCTTGAACGCCGGGCGCGGGTCGCGGCCCGGCTTCTCCAGCTCGGCCAGGATGTCGGTGACCGTCGGGAGGCCGAAGGTCTCGTCGACGAACTCGGTCGGCTTCAGCGCCTGCAGGGTGCGCGTGCTGCCGATCAGTGAGCGGAGGTCGGTGCTGGTGGCCGTCAGGATCCGCCGCACCACCGGGTAGGCCTCGGGGTGCACCGACGACGCGTCGAGCGGGTCGTCGCCGTCCGGGATGCGCAGGAAGCCCGCGCACTGCTCGAACGCCTTCGGGCCGAGCCGCGCGACCTCCTTCAGCGCCGTGCGGGTCTTGAACGGCCCGTTCGAGTCGCGGTGGGAAACGATGTTCTCCGCCAGCCCCGTGGTGATGCCCGAGACGCGGGTGAGCAGCGGCGCGGACGCCGTGTTCACGTCCACGCCCACGGCGTTCACGCAGTCCTCCACCACCGCGTCGAGCGAGCGGGACAGCGACACCTCGGACAGGTCGTGCTGGTACTGCCCGACGCCGATCGACTTCGGGTCGATCTTCACCAGCTCCGCCAACGGATCCTGCAGCCGTCGCGCGATCGAGACGGCGCCGCGCAGCGACACGTCCATGCCCGGCAGCTCCTGCGAAGCGAACGCCGACGCCGAGTACACCGACGCGCCTGCCTCCGAGACGACGGCCTTCGTCAGCTTCAGCTCGGCGTGCTTCTTGATCAGCTCCTGCGCGAGCTTGTCCGTCTCACGCGACGCGGTGCCGTTGCCGATCGAGATCAGGTCCACGTGGTGCCGCGCGCACAGGACGGCGAGCTCGGCGATGGACTGGTCCCACTTGTTCGCCGGCTGGTGCGGGTAGATCACGTGCGTGTCGACGACCTTGCCGGTGGCGTCGACGACCGCGACCTTCACGCCGGTGCGGAAGCCGGGGTCGAGGCCCATCGTCGCGCGGGTGCCGGCCGGGGCGGCCAGCAGCAGGTCACGCAGGTTGGCCGCGAACACGCGCACGGCGTCGTCCTCGGCCGACTGGCGCAGCCGCATCCGCAGGTCGATGCCGAGGTGCAGGAGGATCTTCGTGCGCCAGGCCCAGCGCACGGTGTCGCCGAGCCACTTGTCCGCCGGGCGGCCCTCCTGCGTGATGCCGACCTTCTGCGCGATTCGCTGCTCATATTGCGTGGGGCCGACGCGCGGCTCTTCGGAAGGCGCCTCCGACTCCATGGAGAGGTCGAGGACTTCTTCCTTCTCACCGCGCAGCATCGCGAGGATGCGGTGCGAGGGAAGCTTGGTGTACGGCTCGGAGAAGTCGAAGTAGTCGGCGAACTTGGCGCCGTCGGTCTCCTTGCCCGCGCGGACCTTCGACGTGATGTGGCCTTCGGTCCACATCTTCTCGCGCAGTTCGCCGATCAGGTCGGCATCCTCCGCGAAGCGCTCGACCAGGATCGAGCGGGCGCCGTCGAGCGCCGCCTGCGCGTCGGCCACGCCCTTGTCGGCGTCGACGAACACCGCGGCGGCCGCGTGCGGGTCGGTCGACCGGTCGCTCATCAGGCCGTCGGCCAGCGGCTCGAGGCCGGCTTCACGCGCGATCTGCGCCTTCGTCCGCCGCTTCGGCTTGTACGGCAGGTAGATGTCCTCGAGCCGGGACTTCGTGTCCGCGGCGAGGATCTGCGCCTCCAGCGCCTCGTCCAGCTTGCCCTGGGTCCGGATGGACTCCAGCACGGCGACGCGGCGCTCGTCGAGCTCACGCAGGTAGCGCAGGCGCTCCTCCAGCGTGCGCAGCTGCGCGTCGTCGAGCATCCCCGTGACTTCCTTGCGGTACCGGGCGATGAACGGCACGGTCGACCCCCCGTCGAGGAGATCGACGGCGGCCTTGACCTGCCCTTCGCGCACCTCCAGCTCTTCAGCGATCCGCTGCTCGACCGACTGCACGCTCACAACCAAGCTCCTGCTCCGTCTCGACGTTCCGTGCCGTTCATTCTGCCGTCCGGCGCGGTGCGACTTTCGTATGGGCCTGCCCAAGGGTGCCTTGACATCCTTATTGGTCTAGTCCACTTTGTGGTGACCTGCCTCACTCTCCAGCGGAGGTCTCCCCATGTCCCGTAACCCCAAGCCGGCGCTGACCGCGCTGGTGGCCACCGTCGCCGCGTGCCTCGCCGTGACGTTCGCCGTCAGCGGCAGCGCTTCCGCGGCCGGCGTCAAGACCGGCGCCGAAAGTCCGGGCGCTGTGCGAGCGGCCCCCAGTGCCCTGCCCAAGCACCTGCTCACCGGCTACTGGCAGAACTTCGACAACGGCGCGAAGCCGCTGAAGCTCGCGGATGTGCCGTCGCAGTACAACCTCATCGCCGTGGCCTTCGCCGACGCCACGAGCACTCCGGGCGCGGTGAGCTTCACGCTCGACCCGGGCCTGTCGTCGGCGCTCGGCGGCTACACCGACGACCAGTTCCGCGCCGACATCAAGGCCGTGCAGGCGCGCGGGCAGCAGGTCATCATCTCCGTCGGCGGCCAGAACGGCACGATCAACGTCAGCGACTCGGCGTCCGCGGACAACTTCGCCACTTCGATCAAGTCGCTGATCTCCACCTACGGCTTCGACGGCGTCGACATCGACCTGGAGAACGGCGTCAACGCCACCTACATGGCCCAGGCGCTGCGCAGCATCCACGACGGCGGCGGCCAGGTGATCACGATGGCCCCGCAGACGATCGACATGCAGTCCACGCAGGCCGCCTACTTCCAGCTCGCGCTGAACATCAAGGACATCCTGACGATCGTCAACATGCAGTACTACAACTCCGGCACCATGCTCGGCTGCGACGGCCAGGTCTACGGCCAGTCCACGGTCAACTTCCTGACCGCGCTCGCGTGCATCCAGCTCCAGGGCGGCCTGCGCGACGACCAGGTGGGCCTCGGCCTGCCCGCGTCGGGCTCGGCGGCGGGCGGCGGCTACCAGTCGCCGTCGAACGTGGTCTCGGCGCTGAACTGCCTGGCGAAGGGCTCGGACTGCGACTCGTACCAGCCGCCGGCGACGTACCCGGCGATCCGCGGAGCCATGACCTGGTCGATCAACTGGGACGCGTCCGCCGGGTACGCGTTCGCGAACACCGTCGGTGCCGGCCTCGCGAACCTGCCGTAGGGGTGATCCGGACAGGCCCTGGAGGAGCTCCCGCGACAACAGGGGGAGGGCGTCGCCGCGGGAGCCCCTCCAGAACACCCCCAGTGCACGCGCTCAGAGGGGGTGAGCGCGTGCGACGGGGCCCAGCCTGCCCGGTCGCGGTAGGCGAACCGGTTGTGTAGCTGTTGAATCGCCTGGTCAGACCGTCTTCACCGGGCCAGGCGACGATGGCGGGGATCAGGCGGAGCGCACGTCCACAATCGGGAGCCGGAGCGCGCCCGGGGCGGACGCGGGCACGACGGGCGCGCGCGGCGCCACCGCCGCCACCCGCCGGTAAGCCTCGCCGAGGGCCGGGCGCGGGTCGGCGGCGCCCCGGTTCGGCCAGAACGCCATCGCGCGCTCGGCCTGCGCGGTGATGGTCAGCGAGGGGTTCACGCCCAGGTTCGCCGAGATCGCCGAGCCGTCCACCACGTGCAGGCCGGGGTATCCGTAGAGCCGCTGGTACGGGTCGACGACGCCGGTCGCGGGGGAGTCGCCGATCGCGCAGCCGCCGATGAAGTGGCCGGTGACCGGGATGTTCGCCAGGTCGGTCCACGCGCCCTGCGGCAGGCCGCCGATCTTGCCGGCGACGCGGCGGGTCACCTCGTGCCCGGCGGGGATCCAGTCGGGGCTCGGCTCGCCGTCGCCCTGTTTCGTGGTCATCCGGCGGCCGAACAGCCCGCGCTTGGTGTACGTCGTCACGGAGTTGTCGAGCGTCTGCATCACCAGCAGCCCGATCATCCGCTCCGACCAGTGCCGCAGGTTGTGGATCCGCGGCAGGTCGCGCCATTGCCGGCCCAGCTGGCGCAGGCCGAGCACCCACCGGCGGCGGCCCGGCTCGGCGTCGACCAGGACCGTGGCCAGCAGGCCCATCAGGTTGCTGCCCTTGCCGTAACGCACCGGCTCGACGTGGGTCACGGCGTCCGGGTGAATCGACGACGTGATCGCGACGCCGCGGGTGTAGTCCGTGTCCTTGCGCAGCGACCGCGCGGCGAGCACGGCCTCGGAGTTCGTGCGCGCGAGCAGCCCGAGCCGCGGCGAGATCCCGGGCAGCGTCCCTGCGTCCCGCAGTTTGTGCAGAAGCCGTTGTGTACCAAGTGAAGCCGCCGCGAACACCACCTCGCGCGCGGTGAACGTCCGGCGCTCCTTACGGATCCAGCGGCCCGTGCGCTCGGTGTCCACGGCGTAACCGCCCTCGACCGGGCGCACGGAAACCACCGTGGTCAACGGGTGCACGGACGCGCCGGCCCGTTCGGCGAGGTACAGGTAGTTCTTCACGGTGGTGTTCTTGGCCCCGACCCGGCAGCCCGTCATGCACTCGCCGCACTGCGTGCAGCCGCGCCGCGCGGGCCCGGCGCCGCCGAAGAACGGGTCCGGCGACTCGGCGCCGGGCCGGTCGCCGAAGTGGACGCCCACGGGCGTGCGGCGGTAGGTGTGGCTGATGCCCATGTCCTCGGCGACCTCGCGCAGCACCTCGTCGGCGGGTGTCGTGGTCGGGTTCTCGACCACGCCGAGCATCCGCTTGGCCTGGTCGTAGTACGGCGCGAGTTCTGCCTTCCAGTCGGTGATGTGCGCCCACTGCGGGTCGGCGTAAAACGCGTCCGGGGGCTCGTACAGCGTGTTCGCGTACACCAGCGAACCGCCGCCGACGCCGGTTCCGCTCATCACGAAGGTGTTCTTGAGAACGGTCAGCCGCTGGATGCCGTAACAGCCGAGTTTCGGGGCCCAGAGGTACTTCCGCAGCCGCCAGGACGTCTTGGCGAACTCGTCGTCGGCGAACCGGCGGCCCGCTTCGAGCACCCCGACGCGGTAGCCCTTCTCCGTCAGCCGCAGCGCGGTGACGCTGCCGCCGAAGCCGGACCCGATGACCAGCACGTCGTAGTCGTGGCTCATCGCGCGGCCACCACCCGGTAGTCGGCCGGGTCGAGTACCCGGGTCCGGCGGTCGTATTCGGTGACGAGGCCGGGCCAGTTGGTGCTCACCCGCCCGTCGGCCTGCCGGTACCAGCTGCTGCACGCGCTCCAGACGCTGCGCGAGAGCCGCCGCTGCACCTCGGCGTCGTACCGTTCTTCGACCTCGGGCTTGACGTCCAAATAGGACACTCCGGGCCGGGCCAGCTGCTCCACCGCCTGGCGGATGTAGCGCGCCTGCCGTTCGATCATGTAGATGATGGAGCCCGCGCCGAGGTTGGTGTTGGGGCCGTAGACGCAGAACAGGTTCGGGAAGCCGGGCACCGACAGTCCGAGGTACGCCCGCGCGCCGCCGGCCCAGGCGTCGGCGAGCGCCCGCCCGCCGAGGCCGTTCACCTTCATGGTGCCGAGGAATTCGGTCGCGGCGAAGCCGGTGCCGTAGACGATCACGTCCACCTCGTGCTCGGCCCCGTCTTCCGTGCGCACGCCGCGCGGGGTGATCTCGCGGATCCGGGTGGTCTCGACCTCGACGTTCGGCTGCGCGACCGCGGGCAGGTAGTCGCTGGTGAACAGGATTCGCTTGCAGCCCAGCGGAAAGCCGGGGGTGAGCTTCCGCCGCAGCTCGGGGTCCTTGAGGTGCCGGCGCCGCAGCTGCTCGGTGCGGGCCTCGAGCAGCTTCGCCAGGATCGGGCGCCGCGTCATCGCGTACGTCGCGTACTCGGCCAGCAGGAAGATCCGCAGCCGGCCGAACAGCTGAGTGGCCGGGACGCGCCGGAACAGCCGCTGCTGCCAGGCGGTGTAACGCGCGTCGTGCTTGGCCATGATGTGCGGCGCGGTGCGCTGGAAGATGGTCAGCTTCGCGGCGCGCTTCTGCAGCTCCGGCACGAACTGGATGGCGCTCGCGCCGGTCCCGATCACCGCGACGCGCTTGCCCTCCAGCGACACGTCGTGGTCCCACCGCGCGGAGTGGAACGAGGGGCCTTCGAAGGTGCCGCTCCCGGGGATGCCGGGCATCGCCGGCTGCGAGAGCTGCCCGACGGCCGGCACGAACACGTCCGCCTCGTAGGTCTCGCCGCCCGCCGTCTCCACGCGCCAGCGGCCCCCGTCGAAGGTGGCCGCGGTGACCTCGCGCCCGTAACGGATGTGCGGGCCGATCCCGTACTTGCCGATGACCCGCTTGAGGTAGGCGTGGATGTCCGGCTGCAGCGAGTACCGCTTGGGCCACCGCGGGTTGGGCTCGTAGGAGAACGAGTAGAGCGGCGACGCGACGTCACACGCCGCGCCCGGGTACGTGTTTTCGCGCCACACGCCGCCGGGCTCGTCCGCGCGCTCCAGGATCGTGATGTCGTGGAACCCGGCGCGCTTGAGCTCGATCGCCGTCCCGATCCCGCCGAACCCGGTGCCGGCGATCAGCACCGACGGCGTCCCTGCCGTGTCACTCATGCACCGGAAGCTACCGAGTGGTCACCGTGCGGGGAAGGCCAGCGGCGGACAGCGAATCGAGAATTCCGGCCATCGGGCAAAGGCCGTTAAGGCCTCCTTACCCGCGTCCTACGCGGGTAAGGAGGCCTTAACGGACTCCGGCACCGGCGCTCACGAGATGGGCAGGACCCGCACCTCGTGAGTGGCGTCGGGGGAGGCCCAGGCCAGCAGCTTCCGCCCGGCGCTCTCCGCGGCGGTGACGTCGCGCTTGGTCAGCCGCTCGAACGGGGTCACGGTCAGCGTCGCCTTCGCGGCCGCTTTTCCGCCGGTCTTGGTCGTTTCCCAGCTGCCCCGCACCTGGCCGTCGGCCAGCAGGGTGCCCTTCACCAGCCCGTTCTGCGTGATGACGCGCTTGCGGTGCTCGTCGCTGATCACCCGCCGCCGGTCGGCGTAGGACAGCAGGGTCTGGTCGAACGGCCCCAGCAGCCGCAGCGGCGCGGGCACGTCCTCGTCGGGGACAACGGCGTCGGGCAGGTCGTAGAGCACCCGGCCTTCGGGGTCGCGGTAGGTGCGCAGGTCCATTTCCGCGAAGACCTCACCGAGCCGCTTGACGCCCGCCCACGCCTGCGCGTCCGCCACCGAAGCCGGGCCGAACGCCTTCAGGTACCGCCGCACCAGATCGGCGAGCGACGACGGGACCGGTGCGGGCACGTCGATCCAGTCGTGGGCGTGCTGGTAGGTCGGCTGCCCGGACGAGCCCCACACCCCGCGCGGCGGGATCTGCACGAGCGGCAGGAGGCCCCGCACCAGGTGCGTCAGCGCGCCGGCGAGCCGGTCCGGCCACCGCGACGCGAGCGCGGCCCCCAGCTCGGCGCTCGTATGCGGCCGGGCCGCCAGCAGCTCACGCGCCAGGTCGGCCACGGCACCACGGTCCAGCCCGGCGATCTTCGCCGCGTACTGGAGGTTCGTGTCCAGGTCGCGGTCCATGATCACCTGCACCAGCGGCCGCCACGCGAGCGCGTCCGCGGCGCTGACCAGGTGCACCGTGCCGCGCATCAGCACCAGGCGCACCACCTGCCGGTCGAGGAGCAGCTTCGACAGGTCCTCGGGGCGGAAGCCGTGCAGCCGCGCGTGGAGGGCGTAGTACGGCGGGAACGGCGCCTGCGCCTGCAATCCCGCGAGGTGCTCGACGGCGTCGAACGCGGGCAGCTTCGCTCGCCGAAGCAGCAGCTGACGGTCCAGAGTCGCGCGGTTCAAGGCGCGCCGGCTCAGATTCATGACCGGACTGTAACCGCCAATGCGGACAGTTCCCGCCCTCGACGAGCGCGATCCCGGGGTCCTGATCCATAATCCCGGCCATGGCCGAGCTCGCCGCGCCCGCGGTCCGCGACTGGGACTTCCCCCGTGGCACGGCCAGCATCCTGCTCATGCTCCGGTTCGCCGAGGACCACGGCGTGCCCGCCCACGACCTGCTGCCCGCCGCCGACCTCGACGCACTGGGCGGATGGGACGCGCCGGACCAGCAGGTGGACGCGCGCCAGGAGCTGGCCGTGGTCCGCGCCGTCGCCGCGCGCACCGGGGGTTCGGACGAACTGGCGCTGGAACTCGGCCGCCGCTACCGCGTGACGACGTTCGGCATCTTCGGTTTCGCCTGCATCAGCAGCCCGACGATGCGGGACGCGATGCTGTTCGCCCTGCGCTACCTGGACCTCAGCTTCACCTTCTGCATCCCGCACGTCGAGCTGGGCGAGGACGGGATCAGCGTGGTCCTCGACGACACCCGGGTGCCCGCCGACGTCGCCCGCTTCCTGGTCCTGCGCGACCTCGCCGCGATCCACACCGTGATGCGCGACCTGCTCCCGGAGATCCGCCTGGAGCACCTGGGCTTCCGGCACGAGGCCCCGGCCGAGGTTCAGTCCTATGTGGACGCCTTCGGCCTTGTCCCCGAATTCGGCGCGGCGGAACACTGCGCCACGATGGATCCCGCGCTGCTCGCGTATCCGCTGCCGCAGGCGAACGAGCAGACCGTGGCCCTGTGCGCCGCGCAGTGTGACGCGCTGGTCGCGCGCCGCCGGGAGCGTTCCGGCATCTCCCAGCTGGTGCGGGAGCGCTTGGTGCGCCTGGGCGGGGTCGACGCCGGCATGGACGAGATCGCGCGCCAGCTCGCGGTGAGCCCGCGGACACTGCGACGCCGGCTGGGCGACGCCGGCACCGGCTACCGCCAGCTCGTGGACGAGGTCCGTCAGACGCTCGCCGAGGAGATGCTGGACACCGGCGCGCTGTCGGTGGAGGACGTCGCGCTGCGGCTGGGCTACGCGGAGGCGTCGAGCTTCATCTACGCGTTCAAACGGTGGACCGGGATGACCCCGGCCGCGTTCGCGCGCCGTTCCGCTCCGCGAGCACGGCCGGGTAGGTGACCTTCAGCAGGCCCAGGATCGACTCGACGAGGAACGTGCGCAGCTCCGCGCGCCCGAGCGTGCCGCGGATCAGCCACTCGCGTGAAGCGGCGCGCAACATCCCGCCGTACGACCGGATCATCGCGCGCAGCTCCTCGCGGCCCTCGGCGACGTCGGTCATCAGCGCGGCGGCGAGCACGCGGTCGGCCGCGATCTCGTCGGCCTCCAGCATGATGCGCTCGATCTCGGGGTCGCGGCCGGCGGACTCCGGCCCGATCGCGGTCAGCCACGCGTCGCGGTTGCGCTCGACGACCTCGATCCAGCGCTCGATGCCGATCTCCAGCCGGCGCTCCATCGGCTCGTCCGGCAGCGACTCCACCACGGGCGCGGGCACGATCATCATCTGCCGCACCACTTCGAGGTACAGCTCGCGCTTGCCGCCGAAGTAGTGGTTGATCAACGGCCGGGCCACCCCGGCGGCCGCCGCGATGTCCGAAGTGGACACTGATGCGTAGCTTCCGGCGCCGAACAGCCGCCGCGCCGCCGCGAGGATCTCGGCCTTGCGCTCGGCCGGTTCCAGCCGTCGCCGGGTGGGCTGCGCTCCGGTGCTCATCGGGTCAGCCTCGTCGCCCGCCTTCGTGCTGTCAACAAGTTGTTGACCGCACGTAAAGAGTGTTACCCCCGGTTGTTCGCGACGGTATTTGTACGGTCAACCGGCGTCGTTACCCAAACGGAACGACCGGCCGGTAACTTCCCCGGCCGCTGGCGCGACGAGATCGGCAGGGGGAAGGGCGCTTGGGGCAGGAGCAGATGGGCGACGCGGACGGCGGCACGACCGGCCCGGCCGGACGCTGGGTGAGTGTGCGCCTGCAACACCGGCACGTTCGGATGGACGACCAGGAATGCCCGGAGGAGTGTGCCTCTGGCTGCGGTGAAGAGGAGCTGGACGGTGTGGTCGATGGGCTGTCCATGTCCTACCCGGGCATCATCATCAGCAACTACGACGAGGACCGCCTGGTCGGCGAACGGTGGATCCCGCTGGGCGTCGAACCGACGGAGGAGGACGACGAGGTGCTGATCGAGCAGCTGCGGGCCGCCATGCTGTGGCAGGCCCGCCGTCCCCCGCAGGAGACCACGGGGGAATAGCTGCCGGAGGCTTTGCCGGTGACGTGCCCTGAAGGCCACCTTCAGGGACCTGCGTGCCCTCATGGTGGCCTTCAGGGCACAACGGGCGGGAATCGCGAAATTCGGCTTACCGCAACGGATCCGTCGGGGTCAGGCGCGCAGGCCGTCGAACGCCATCTTGCACACCGCGTCCGCCAGCTCGGTGGCCGAGGAGCCGCGGCGCGGCCGGTACCACTCGATCAGCGAGTTCACCGTGCCGAACAGCAGCCGGGCCGCGACGGCCGGGTCGACGTCCGGCCGGACGTCGCCCTCGGCCTCGGCCAGCTTGACCAGGTCGGTCACCACGAGGTCGAACTCGCGCCGCCGGGCGAGGGCCGCCCGCTCCACCTTCGTATTGCCGCGTACGCGCAGCAGCAGCGTCACGAACGGCAGCCGGTCCGCCAGCACCAGCACACTCCCGCGCACCAGGTGCTCCAGCCGGTCGATCGCGCGCCCCTCGAGCTCCGCCGTTTCCGCGGCGATTTCGAACAGCCCGTCCAGCGCCCGGTCCACCGACAGCCGCAGCAGCTCTTCCTTGCTCGGCACGTGGTGGTAGATCGCGGACTTCGTGATGCCGAGCTTGCGCGACAGGTCCTCCATGCTGGTGCCGTCGTAACCGCGCTCGTTGAACAGCTTCACCGCGACCTGGAGCAGGGACTCCAGGTCGTATCCGGGACGACCGCGCCGTGCCGGAGCGGTCATGTGGGGTCCCGCTGGTCCAGCACCCGGCGCATCTTCCCCAGCGAACGTTCCAGCGTGTCCGGCTCCACGACGTCCACCGTAACGGTCACCCCGACACCGTCCTTCACCCCGGCCGCCAGCGCGGACGCGGCGGACGCGCGCAGCGAGGCCTCGGCGTCGTGGCGGGCCTCCACGCGCACGGTCAGATGGTCGAGCCGGCCGCGCGTCGACCGGATGAGCTGGAAGTGCGGGCTCAGCCCCTCGGTGCGCAGCACGACTTCCTCGATCTGGGTGGGGAAGACGTTGACCCCGCGCAGGATGATCAGGTCGTCGCTGCGGCCGGTCACCTTCTCCATCCGGCGGAACGCCGGGCGCGCCGTGCCCGGCAGCAGCCGGGTGAGGTCGCGGGTGCGGTAGCGGATGATCGGCAGCGCCTGCTTGGTCAGCGACGTGAACAGCAGCTCGCCCTGCGCGCCCGCCGGCTGCACTTCTTCGCTGAACGGGTCGATCACCTCGGGGAAGAAGTGGTCCTCCCAGATGTGCAGGCCGTCCTTGGTCTCCACGCACTCCTGCGCGACCCCCGGGCCCATCACCTCGGACAGCCCGTAGATGTCCACCGCGTCGATCGCGAAGCGCTCCTCGATCTCCGAGCGCATCTGCTCGGTCCACGGCTCGGCGCCGAAGATGCCGACCTTCAGCGAGCTGGCCCGCGGGTCCACGCCCTGGCGTTCGAACTCGTCCAGCAGCGTGAGCATGTACGAGGGCGTCACCATGATGACCTCGGGCTCGAAGTCGGTGATCAGCTGCACCTGCCGGGCGGTCATGCCGCCGGACGCCGGGATCACCGTGCAGCCCAGCTTCTCCGCGCCGTAGTGCGCGCCGAGGCCGCCGGTGAACAGGCCGTAGCCGTAGGCCACGTGCACCTTGTGCCCCGCCCGCCCGCCCGCCGCGTGGATCGAGCGCGCCACCACCGTGGCCCAGACGTCCAGGTCGTCCTCGGTGTAGCCGACCACCGTCGGCTTGCCGGTGGTGCCGCTGGACGCGTGGATCCGCCGGATGTCCTTCTGTGGCACGGCGAACATGCCGAACGGGTAGTTGTCCCGCAGGTCCGCCTTCGTGGTGAAGGGGAACTTCGCCAGGTCCGCCAGCTCGTGGCAGTCGTCCGGGTGAACGCCCGCGTCGGCGAACTTCTTGGTGTAGAACGGCACGTTCGCGTACGCGTGGCGCAGTGTCCACTGCAGACGCTCCAGCTGGAGCGCGGCCAGCTCGTCGGCGCTGAGCTTCTCGGCGGTATCTCTCATCGGGCTTCCCTGGTCTTCTGGATGACGCGGCTGCGGCCGCGGAACTCGGCGACGACCTCGGGCCCTTCGGGGGTCTCCCGGTGCACGGTGACGTCGTAGATGCCGTTACGGCCCCAGCTGGTCCGCTCGGCGGCGGTGGCGACGAGGTGGTCGCCCAGCCGGCCGGCCGCGACGAAGGAGATCTCCGCGCCGGCGGCGACGGTGACCGGGCCGTGGGTGTTGCAGGCGAGCGCGAACGCGGTGTCGGCCAGCAGGAACAGGTAGCCGCCGTGGGCGATGTCGTGGCCGTTGACCATCGACTCCGTGACCACCATGGTGGCGACGGCTCGTCCGTCGGCGGCCTCGACGAGTTCGATCCCCAGCGCGCGGGAGGCCTCGTCGGTGTCGAACATCGTGTGCGCGGCGTTGCGTGCCAAGTCCGGCGCCTCCGTGCTCCAGTAACTGACCGAATGGCCGGTAATTAGCGTCCGGAGTCAGTAAAGGCGCGCGGCGGCTCCGGTGTCAAGCGCCCGGGGCTTTCGATCCGGGCCGGGAACGGCTACCATGCGACTTACTGAACGTCCGGTTGGTAATTCGGCGAGAGGGTCGGCATGGTTCTGCTCCGCAGCTACGTCTCCGGTGGTTGGCACACTGCGTCCGGAGAGGGTGTCCCGCTGCACGACGCGGCCACCGGCGAGGAGGTCGCCCGGGTCTCGTCCGAGGGCGTCGACTTCGCCGCCGCGCTCGAGTACGGCCGCACGGTGGGCGGGCCGGCGTTGCGTGAGCTGACCTTCCACCAGCGCGCGGCCCTGCTCAAGGCGCTCGCCTCGCACCTGCGCGAACACCGCGAGGAGCTGTACGCGCTTTCGGCGAAGACCGGCTCCACGCTGGGCGACTCGAAGTTCGACATCGACGGCGGCATCGGCGTGCTGTTCAGCTACGCCTCGAAGGGCAAGCGCGAGCTGCCGAACGACACGGTCTACGTCGACGGCGCGGTGGAGCCGCTGAGCCGGGGCGGCACATTCGTCGCGCAGCACATCGCCACGCCGCTGCACGGGGTCGCGGTCCAGATCAACGCGTTCAACTTCCCGGTGTGGGGGCCGCTGGAGAAGTTCGCGCCCGCGTTCCTGGCCGGCGTGCCGAGTCTGGTCAAGCCCGCGAGCCAGACCGCCTACCTCACCGCGCGGCTGGTGGAGCTGATCATCGAATCGGGCATCCTGCCCGAGGGCTCGCTGCAGTTCGTCGCGGGCAGCGTCGGCGACCTGCTGGACCACCTCACGGCGCAGGACCTGGTGTCGTTCACCGGCTCGGCGTCCACCGCGCAGAAGCTGCGCGCGCACCCGGCGGTCGTCCGCAACTCCGTGCGGTTCAACGCGGAGGCCGACTCGCTGAACTGCTCGATCCTGGCGCCCGACGCGCGGCCGTCCACGCCGGAGTTCGACCTGTTCGTGAAGCAGCTGGTCACCGAGATGACCGTGAAGGCGGGCCAGAAGTGCACCGCGATCCGCCGCGCGTTCGTGCCGGCCGAGCTGCTGGACGACGTCGCCGAGGCCGCGAGCGCGCGGCTGGCGAAGGTGACCGTCGGCAACCCGGCCGCGGAAGGCGTCCGGATGGGCGCGCTGGCCAGCCTGGAACAGCGTGAAGAGGTACGGCGGTCGCTCAAGGCCCTGCTCGACGCGGGCAGCGTGGTCTTCGGCGACCCCGAGCACGTCGACGTGGTGGACGGCGACGCCGCGAAGGGCGCGTTCATGTCACCCGTGCTGCTGAAGGCCGACCCGGAGCGTTCGGAGCCGCACGAGGTCGAGGCGTTCGGGCCGGTGTCCACGCTCATGCCGTACACCTCGATCGAGCAGGTCATCGAGCTGGCCGCGCGCGGCGGCGGCAGCCTCGCCGGGTCGATCGTGACCGGCGACCCGGAGTTCGCCCGGACGGTCGTGCTCGGCGTCGCGCCGTACCACGGCCGGTTGCTGGTGCTGGACAGCGACGACGCGAAGGAGTCGACGGGCCACGGCTCGCCGATGCCGCAGCTCGTCCACGGCGGCCCCGGCCGCGCCGGCGGCGGCGAGGAAATGGGCGGCATCCGCGGCGTGCTGCACCACCTGCAGCGCACGGCTGTGCAGGGCAGCCCGGCCGTGCTGAGCGCCGTCACCGGCCGATGGGTCGCCGGCGCCCCGAGGACCGAAGGCGGCGAGCACCCGTTCCGCAAGTCGCTGGCCGAACTGCGTGTCGGCGACTGCGTTGTCGCGGGCCCGCGCACGGTGACCCGCGCGGACATCGACCACTTCGCCGAGTTCACCGGCGACACCTTCTACGCGCACACCAACCCGGAGGCGGCCGCGGCCAACCCGCTGTTCGGCGGGATCGTCGCGCACGGCTACCTGGTGGTGTCGTTCGCGGCGGGCCTGTTCGTCTCGCCCGAGCCGGGGCCGGTGCTGGCCAACTACGGCCTGGAGAACCTGCGTTTCCTCACCCCGGTCAAGGTCGACGACGCCCTGACGGTGACGTTGACCGCCAAGCAGATCACCCCGCGGATCGACCAGGAGTACGGCGAAGTGCGCTGGGACGCCGACGTCACCAACCAGGACGGCGACTCCGTGGCCAAGTACGACGTGCTCACCCTCGTTTCGAAGGAGCAGCCGTGACCGCGACTTTGCCGGAGCCGGACCTCGAAGAACTCTTCGAGCACACCATCGAGCGCGACCAGCGCATCGAGCCGCGCGACTGGGTGCCCGAGGGCTATCGCAAGACGATGATCCGCCAGATCGCGCAGCACGCGCACTCGGAGATCATCGGCATGCAGCCGGAGGGCAACTGGATCACGCGCGCGCCTTCCTTGCGGCGTAAGGCGATTCTGCTCGCGAAGGTGCAGGACGAGGCCGGCCACGGGCTGTACCTGTACTCGGCCGCGGCGACGCTGGGCGCGGACCGCGCGGACCTGACCGACAAGCTGATCACCGGACGGCAGAAGTACTCGTCGATCTTCAACTACCCGACGCTGACCTTCGCCGACGTCGGCGTGATCGGCTGGCTGGTCGACGGCGCCGCGATCTGCAACCAGGTGCCGCTGTGCCGCAGCTCGTACGGGCCGTACGCGCGGGCGATGATCCGCATCTGCAAGGAGGAGTCGTTCCACCAGCGGCAGGGTTTCGAGCTGCTGATGACGATGATGCGGGGCACCGGGCAGCAGCGGGAGATGGTGCAGGAGGCGGTGAACCGCTGGTGGTGGCCGTCGCTGATGATGTTCGGCCCGCCGGACGCGGACTCGCCGAACACCGCGCAGTCCATGGCCTGGAAGGTCAAGCGGCACACCAACGACGAGCTGCGGCAGCGTTTCGTCGACATGTCGGTACCGCAGGCGGCGGCGCTGGGCGTCACCTTCCCGGACTCCGAGCTTCGCTGGAATGCCGAACGGGAGCACTACGACTTCGGCGCCGTCGACTGGGACGAGTTCAAGAACGTGCTGAAGGGCAACGGGCCCTGCAACACGCAGCGTGTCGCGCACCGTAAGCGCGCGCAGGACGAAGGCGCCTGGGTGCGTGAGGCCGCAGCCGCCCATGCAGCGAAGAAGGGTTCGTGATGAAGCACGATTGGCCGTTGTACGAGGTTTTCGTCCGGGGCAAGCGCGGGCTGAACCACGTGCACGTCGGCTCGCTGCACGCGGCCGACGACGACATGGCGCTGCACAACGCGCGTGACCTGTACACCCGCCGCAACGAGGGCGTTTCCATCTGGGTGGTGAAGGCGTCGGACATCACCGCGTCCTCGCCGGACGAGAAGGACCCGTTCTTCGCGCCGAGCGGCGACAAGGTGTACCGGCACCCGACGTTCTACGAAATCCCCGACGACGTTCCGCACATGTAGGGGAGAGCCATGTCTTTCGACAACGTCTACGAGTCGCTGACCGAGGAGAACGACGCGCGCTGGGCGTTCGGCACCGGTTTCGACGACCCACTGTCCGGAATGGACACTTCGGTGCCGGCCGGGCTGGACGCCGCCGCGCTGGGCGCGTACTGCCTGATGCTGGGCGACGACGCGCTGATCTTCTCCCACCGCCTGCAGGAATGGGTGACGAACGCGCCCGAGCTGGAGGACGAGGTGGCGGTGGCGAACATCGCCCTCGACCTGCTCGGCCAGGCCCGGCTCCTGCTGGCCCGCGCCGGCAAGGCCGACGGCTCGGACCGGACCGAGGACTCGTTCGCCTTCTCCCGCGTGGAGAACGAGTTCCGCAACGTCCGGCTCGCCGAGCTGGGCGGCGGCCACTTCGGTAACCTGATCGCGCGGCTGTTCGTGTTCTCGACCTGGCGGCTCGCGCTGCTGCAGCGGCTTGAATCGAGCGCCGACCCGGTGCTCGCGGCGATCGCGGCCAAGGGCGTCAAGGAGCTGACCTACCACCGCGACTACGCGGCGCAGTGGCTGATCCGGCTCGGCGACGGCACCGAGCTGTCGCACGAGCGCATGCAGGAAGGGCTGGCCGAGGTCTGGCCGTACGTGGGCGAGCTGTTCACCACGCACCCGCTGGAGCTGGTAGACGCGGCGACGCTGCGGGCCGAATTCGACGCAGTGGTGGACCAGGTTTTCGCGGCGGCCACCGTTGAACGGCCGGAAACCGGTGCTGTCGCTGGGGTTTCCGGGCGGACGGGCCGCGACGGCGTGCACACCGAGACGATGGGTTTCCTGGTGGGCGAGCTGCAGAGTGTCGCTCGTGCGATGCCCGGTGCGACGTGGTGACCGCCGACGTGTTTGTTCCCGCGGAGGCGGCATCCAGCACCGCTGTGGCGGTGGCGTCCACCGTCACCGATCCCGAGCTGCCGATGCTCACGTTGGCCGACCTCGGCGTGCTGCGCGAGGTGTCCGAGTCCGGCGGCCGGGTGACGGTGGCGATCACGCCCACCTACACCGGCTGCCCGGCGATGGACACCATGCGCGACGACCTGGAGCACGCGTTGCTGGGCGCCGGGTTCACCGACGTCGAGATCCGGACGGTGCTGGAGCCGGCGTGGACGTCGGACTGGATCTCGGCCGACGGGCGGCGCAAGCTCGCCGAGGCCGGGATCGCGCCGCCGGGGGCCGCGCCGCGGCGGGCGGCCGGGCCGATCCCGTTGACGCTGGGGCCGCCGGTTTCGCGCGTGGCCTGCCCGCACTGCGGCTCGCTCGACACCGAGGAGCAGTCGCGGTTCAGCGCGACGGCCTGCCGGGCGCTGCGGCGGTGCCGCGCGTGCCTGGAACCGTTCGAACACGTCAAGGAGATCTGAAGTGACCACCGCGGTTTCCCGGCGCACGGGCTTCCACTCCCTGCGGGTCGCCGACGTCGAGCGGCTCTGCGACGACGCCGTCGCCGTCACCTTCGACGTGCCGCCGTCGCTGGCGGAGACGTTCGCGTTCGCGCCCGGCCAGTCGTTGACGCTGCGGCGTTCCGTCGACGGCCGCGACGAGCGCCGCTCGTACTCGATCTGCGCCCAGGCGGGCTCGCGGCCGCGCGTGGGGGTGCGGCTGGTGCCCGACGGCGTCTTCTCGTCCTGGCTGGTCAACGACGTCCGCCCGGGTGACGAGGTGGAGGTGGCGGCCCCGGCGGGGTCGTTCACACCGGACTTGACCGCGGGCGGTCACCACGTGCTTGTCGCGGCGGGCTCGGGGATCACGCCCGTGCTGTCGATCGCGTCTTCGCTGCTGGCCACCCCGGACGCCACCGTGACCGTGCTGTACGGCAACCGCCGCACGGACACGGTGATGTTCGCCGACGAGCTGGCCGACCTGAAGGACCGCTGGCCGGCGCGGCTGGAGCTGGTGCACGTGCTCTCGCGCGAGCCCCGCGAGGCGGAGCTGTTCACCGGCCGCCTCGACGTGGACAAGCTGCGGGCGCTGTTCGATTCGCTGGTCCCGGTGGACGAGGTGGACCACTTCTGGCTGTGCGGCCCGTTCGGGATGGTGACGGGAGCGCAGGAGCTGCTGTCGTCACTCGGCGTGCCGGCCGAGCGAGTGCACCAGGAGCTGTTCTACGTCGACGACGTGCCGCCGGAGCCGGTGAAGCACGTGGACCCGGCCGTGGTCGGCGCGTCCTCGGAAGTCACGCTGGTGCTGGACGGCCGCTCGACGACCATGAGCCTGCCCCGCGAGTCCTCGGTGCTGGACGGCGCGCAGCGGTTCCGCCCGGACCTGCCGTTCGCCTGCAAGGGCGGGGTGTGCGGCACCTGCCGCGCCCGCGTCACCGAGGGCTCGGTGGACATGCGGCGCAACTTCGCCCTGGAGAAGTCCGAAGTGGACGCTGGGTTCGTGCTCACCTGCCAGTCCCACCCGGTCACCGACCGCGTCACCGTCGACTACGACGCCTGAGGGACTCGTGAGTGTTTATGACGGTTAGAACCGTCATAAACACTCACGAGTCCGACCAGCGGCGCGAAGAGGTAGACCGCGGCGAAGCCCCACCACGGCAACAGCGTTGCGCCGTCCGGGTGCGTGGTGAGGAGGAGCCACACTGACAGACCCGCGGCGACGCCGGTCCAGGACGCCCGCCACTTCATCGCGGCGGCCAGCGCCAACGGCCAGCTCAAGTACCACGGGAACGTCACCGCGTTGAACAGCGCGGTGACGAGCAGGGCGAGCGCGGCCCCGCGAATCGCCACCGGGCCGCCGTCTCGGGAGCGCCACCACAGCCACCCGACGAGCCCGGCGAGCACGACCCAGCCGGCCAGCCGGGCCGCCGCGAGCACCCCGGCCCCGGTGCCCAGCGGGGTCAGGTAGCCGAGCAGTTTCCCGGCCGCCGTCGGGATCGACAGCCACGTCTCGACCCACGAATTGGTGCCCAGCGCGGAAATCCAGCCGAGATCGACCCCGGCCACGACCGTCCACAGCCCGAAAACGCCGACCACGGTGGCGACCGCGCTGGCCGCGGGGACCAGCATCGCCGACGCGCGCCGCGGAGCCCTGGCGCTGTGCGCCACCCCGGAAGTCCCAGCGCGGTGCGCGACCCCGGAAGTCCCAGCGCGGTGCGCCACCCAGATCCACACCAGGAACGGCAGCGCCACGGCCGCGGTCACCTTCACCGCGGCGGCGGTGGCCACCAGCGCGAAACCGCGGACGTGGGCGTGGTCGAGCACGAACAGCGTGCCGCGGGCGAGCAGCCCGACCATGAGCAGGTCGTTGTGCGCGCCGGAGACCAGAACCAGCAGCACGAACGGATTGGCCGCGCCGAGCCACAGCGCGTTCGCCGGCCGTCCGCCGAGGTGGTCACACAGGCGGGGGAGCGAGACGCACAGCAACACCAGACCGCTGGCCAGAAGCAGCCGGGTCAGCAGCGCGGCGGGCAGGAGCTGGCCCCCGGTCACGCCGATCCCGATCTTGGTGACCAGGACGAACAGCGGCCCGTACGGCGAAGTGACGGTGAGCCATCGGTGGCTGTCCGGGTTTTCGATGATCGGGTGCGACAGCGCGGCGGGCACCGTCGAGTACGGGTCGAACCCGGAGTCCGCGACGACCCCCTGCGCCAGGTACGAGTACAGGTCGGTGCTGAACAACGGCGGCGCCAGCAACAGTGGCACGGTCCACCACAGGACCGCCCGCGTCACCCCGCGCGTGTCGGCGGTCCCGGCCATGACCTCCCGGCCCAGCCGCACCCAGGCCAGGATCAGCAGGCCCACGCCGAGGTAGAGCAGCGTGGTCGAGAGTGCCCTTCCCGGGCCGTGGCGCAGTTCGCCGAGCACGGTGCCGGTGAACAGCGGGTCGTTCGCCATCGTGGCCCCGGCGCCGGGCGCGCCGGCGCACAGCAGGATCGAGCCGAGCAGGCCCAGCCGGAACGCCGGCACTCGGTGTGGCCGGGCCATTGTGGACAGTGCGGGATCGGTCAGCATGCTCACCCTGGGAACGGATCTTCGGCGAAATGACCGTTCGAGCGTCGCCAAACGGGGTGAGCTGTTCCTGAAGGATCCTGAAGCGCGTTTCAGCCTCGGGTGGCGCTTCATGGATCATGGGGTGGTGCGGGTACTGGTGATCGAAGACGAGACGCGGCTCGCCGACGCCCTGGCCTGGGGACTGCGGGCCGACGGGTATGCCGTCGACGTGACCGGAAACGGCGCGGTCGGCCTGGAGCAGGCCCTGACTCAGCCGTACGAGGCGATCATTCTCGACATCATGTTGCCGGGCCTGAACGGGTACCGGGTCTGCGCCGAGCTGCGCCGGGCCGGCGTGGACACCCCGATCCTGATGCTGACCGCGAAGAACGGCGAGCACGACGAGGCCGAGGCGCTGGACACCGGGGCCGACGACTACCTGAGCAAGCCGTTCGCCTGGGTGGTGCTGACCGCGCGGCTACGGGCGCTGCTGCGGCGCGCGCCGTCCACCCGGTCCCCGAAGATCGAGGTCGGCGAGCTGGTGATCGACCCGGCCCGCCGCACCTGCCACCGCGCCGGGCAGGAGATCCGGCTGACGGCCAAGGAGTTCACCGTGCTGGAGTGCCTGGCCCGCCAGGCCGGCTACGTGGTGTCGAAGACGGAGATCCTGGACCGGGTGTGGGACGGCGCCTACCAGGGGGATTCCAACGTGATCGAGGTGTATGTGAGCGCGTTGCGCCGCAAGATCGACGTCCCCTTCGGCTGCCGCACCATCGACACCGTGCGCGGGGTCGGCTACCGGCTGCTCGCCGATGCGTGACTGGTGGCCGCTGCCGACGCGGGCGAGGTCGGCGCTGGTCGCGGGGCTGGCCTGCGCGTTCGTCTTCACCCTCGGTGGCCTGTCGGCCCGGCACTTCGTCGAGGTCCGGACCATGGAGCAGTCGCGGTTCCTCACCACCCAGGCCCTGACGCAGTTCAGTTTCACGCATTTCGAAGGCACCCGCTACGACGGCCCCAACCGGCCGGACTTCCCGGTCGCCAACACCAGCCTCGACGGCACCACTTTCGAGGTGGTGCTGGACTCGGGCCAGGCGGCGATCCGCAGCCACAACCTGGCGACCTACTACCCCGGACAGCCCCCGTTGCCCCCGCTACCGCCGAATATCGTTGATCCGCACCGGACGGCCACGTTCGGCAAAGGCGCGGTCGCCGGAGCCGACAACAACCTGGAGGACCGCACGTTCGAGGTCGAGGGCCTGTCGATGCGGCTCCCGGCCGAGCTGGTGAATCCACCGGGGAGGTCCGGGTACTTCTTCTTCAGCGGTCTGACTACCCCGCTCGCGGTGCCCGAGCAGCCCGAGTACGTGAACGCCACCGTGTACGTGTTCGTGGAGCCGTACTACACCGAGCGGGCGCTCGGCGGCGTCGACGGGGCGCTGTGGATCGGCATTCCCCTGTCGGTGCTGCTCGTCGCGGCCGCCGCGTGGACGGTCGCCGGACGCGCGCTGCGCCCGGTGGGGGCGATCCGCGCGGAGATGGCCGAGATCAGCGAACACGCGTTGCAGCGCCGGGTGCCGGTGCCCGCCGCGCGGGACGAGATCGCCGACCTGGCCGCCACCACCAACGCCACCCTCGACCGCCTCCAGCAGGCCATGCGCCAGCAACAGCGGTTCGTCGCCGACGCCAGCCACGAGCTGCGCAGCCCGCTGGCCGGCCTGCGCACCTGGCTCGACATCGCCCGCAGCCATCCGGACCAGGCCGACTGGCCGTCGATCACCGACCGCGCGCTGGGCGACATCGACCGGCTGCAGGCACTGGTCGCCGACCTGCTGCTGCTCGCCGAGCAGGACGGGAAACACCAGGCGCCCAGCGGTTTCGTGGACCTCGCCGCGCTGGCCGAGGAGCAGTCCGCCGAACGCCGTTACCTCGCCGTCGGCGCTGACGCCCGGGACATCCGGTGCCACGCGGAAACGGAGGCCGTTGTCCAGGGCGACCCCGCACAGCTGGAACGGGTGCTGCGCAACCTGCTCGACAACGCCGTCCGGCACGCCGAATCCACCGTCTCCGTGTCCGTCACCGTCGAGGCGGCCACCGTCGTCCTCGAGGTCGGTGACGACGGCCCCGGGATCCCACCGGCCGACCGGGAGCGCGTCTTCGACCGGTTCACCCGGCTCGACGACGCGCGGGCCCGCGACGCCGGGGGAACCGGCCTCGGCCTCGCCATCGCCCGCACCATCACCCGGCGCCACGGCGGCACGCTCCGCCTGGCCGACAGTCCGGTGGGCGCCCGGTTCGTGGCCACCTTCCTGCGGGCCGACGTCCCCGGAAGCTGATTCAGCGACGCCGGCGTCGCCGCCGCGAGCCCACCGTCAAGTCCTCGGGACCGGGTTCCGCTGCGTTTACGTTGTCTGCCAAGGTTTCCGGCAGCCCCATCATCTCCGCCGCCAGCTGCTGCGAAGACGCGAACATCCCCGAAGGCTCGTCCTTGGCCCGCCGCAGGGCCGACGGGCGCAGGCGGTTGTAACCGCGCACGGCCACCGGGCGCCGGGTGCGGAGTTCGTACGCCGGCAAGGATTCGAGCGCGCTCGCCAGCTCCCGGTCCACCAGGATCGTGTCCGGGCGGGCGACCGAGGTGAGCCGGGCGGCGAGGTTGACCACCGAGCCGTACACATCGCCGAAGCGGGACAGGATGCGGCCCGACGCCATGCCCGCGCGCACCGCCGGCAGGTCCGGCGCGGCGCTGGTCCGCTCGGTCAGCGTCAGGGCGATCTCGGCGGCCGCGGCGGGCTCGTCGGCCACGAACAGGACCTCGTCGCCGATCATCTTGACCACGCGCCCGTGGTGGTCGGCGATGACCTCCGTGGCCAGCGATTCGAACGCGTCCAGGACCTGGCTCAGCTCGTCCTCGTCGATCTGGCGGGTCAGCCGGGTGTAGCCGACCATGTCGACGAACCCGACGACCTGCGTGCGTGCTTCGAGGTCCTCATCCGACGACGCGAACGCGCGGCCCGCGTACGCCGCCAGATGCCGGCGCCAGACGAAGTTCTGCACCTGCTCCAGCTCGGGCAGCAGCCGCTCCACCAGCCGGGCCACCTGCCGGTCGCTGCGCGCCAGCTCGGGGTTCTCGGTGATCAGCGCCCACAGCATGTGCACCTGCCACTCGGCCAGCCGCGAGAGGTGCTGGCCGAGCGCGCGCGTCACCGCGACTTCGAGGTGCCGCTCCACCAGCCCGGACTGCACGAGCTGGTCGGCCGTGCGCATTGCTTCGACGTCGGCGTCGGTGAACACGGTCTCGTCGTCGTCCACCGTCGCGAACCCGAGGGCCCGCCACAGCCGTCGCGAGCGTTCCTCGGGCACGCCGGCCTTCGCGGCCACGTCCAGGCGCGTGTACTTGCGCGGGCCGCCGAGCAGCACCCGCTCGAGGCGTTGCTGCAGATCGTCCTCGGCCACGGCTCAGGTCGTGTGCACGATCAGCACGTCGACGCCCGACTTGCGGGCCACTTCCGACGGCACCGAGCCCAGGATCCGGCCGGCGAGGGTGTTGAGCCCGCGGTTGCCGACCACGAGCAGGTCGGCCGAGCGCTCGTGCACGACCTTGCGCAACGCCTCGACCGGCTCGCCTTTCAGCGCCACCGTCTCGATGTTCTTCGCGCCGGCCTTGGCCGCGCGGTCACGGGCGCTCTGCAGGGTGTCCTCGGCCGGCGCCGAGCCGACGACCTGGTAGGACTCGTCGCCCAGCTCGTCCTGCGCGCGGTCGACGTCCTGCTTGCTCGCCGGGTAGTAGGCGCACACCACGACCAGTGTGGCGCCGGCGTCGCCGGCGACCCCGGCCGCTCGGTCCACCGCGGCGAACGACGAGTCCGACCCGTCGGTGCCCACCACCACAGTCCGATACACAGCCATCGAGAACCTCCCAGCGACCGGCGAACAGGGCGATCCCGCCCCTTGTCGGGTGGAAGGTTACTCGCCAGTCGGTTTCCCCGCCGGGCGCGGTGACGCCTGGGCCTGGGCCTTCGGCTTCTGGACGTCCGAGGCCCGCAGCCGCACGGTCTTCTCGATGTCGTTCTCGCTGGTCGGGGGCTTCTTTTCGGAAACCGAGCCCGCGGGCGACGGCGACGCGGACGCCTTGATGTCCGCGGGCACGTTCGTGTCGGTCTCGCCGAGCACGTGGTGCGCCTCGGCCAGCACGGTCCGGGCCTGCCGCACCTGCTCGGCCAGGCTGGACCGGACGTTGCGCAGCGACTCGACGCGCTCGTTCGCCTGGGTGATCCGCCGGTTCGACTCGTCGGTGGCGGTGCGCACCCGGCGGCGGGCCTCGTCGGCTGCCTCGGCGAGCCGCGCGTTGGCCTCGGTGATCGAGTCCTGACGGCGCTTGTTGGCGTCGGCGACCGACTCGCGCTGACGGCGTTCGATGTCCGCCCTCGCCGTGGTCTCCTCCTCGAGCACCTTCGCGCGGATCGCGGCGGCGTCCTCGGCCGCCTCGCGCACCCGGCGCTCGGCCTCGGCCTTGCTCGCGGCCTCCTGCTCGGCCAGCGCGCGCATCGCCTCGGTGCGCCGCGCCGCCATGGCGATCTCGAAGTCCTCTTCGACCTGCGTGCGGCGGGCCTCGGACTCCGCGTCGAGCTTCTTGCGCTCGGCCTCGGCCTTGTCCGTGATCTCCTTGCCCTCGGCGCGGGCGTCCTCGAGCACCTTGCGGTGCTCCGCCTCCATCTCCTTGCGCCGGAGGTCGAGCTCGGTGAGCAGCTGCTCGTAGCGGGCGCGCATGGCGCTCGCGTCCGTCTCCGCCTTCGCGCGGATGTGGCCGGCTTCGGCCTCCGCGCGCGCCCGCGTGTCCGCGGCCTCGTCCTGCGCCAGGCGCAGCATGCGCTGAAGCCGCTCGGACAGGCCTTCGACGCTCGTCGGCGGTTGCGCCAGCCGGTCCACCTGGCCGCGCAGGTCGGCGATCTCGCCGCGCGCGATCTCCAGCTGCCGCGCCAGGTCGCCCGCCTGGCCGATGGCGGCGTCGCGGTCGCCGGTGAGCATCTTCAGGTCGGCGTCCAGCCGTTCCAGATGTTCGTCGACCTGTGCTCGGCTGTACCCGCGCTTCGCCACGTCGAAGCCGGCTCCCAGCGGCACAAGCTCCCGTTCCTCGCCAAGGCTCATGGGCACCACCGTAGCCGTAACGGGGTCTCGGACGGGTGAGCACCCACGGTGTCCGGCCGACGCGTGCGCCGACCGGGCGAACGGGATGGGCCGATGGACTCCGGTGTCAGGCCCCGCGGAAGGCGTTGATCGCGTCGATGTGCTTGGCGCGCAACTCTTCGTCGCGCACGCCCAGCCCTTCCTCCGGCGCCAGCGCGAGCACGCCGACTTTGCCCTGGTGCGCGTTGCGGTGGACGTCGAGCGCGGCCTGGCCGGTTTCTTCGAGGCGATAGGTCTTGGACAGCGTCGGGTGGACGAGCCCCTTCGCGATCAGCCGGTTGGCTTCCCACGACTCGCGGTAGTTCGCGAAGTGCGAGCCGACGATCCGCTTCAGGTTCATCCACAGGTACCGGTTGTCGTACTGGTGCATGTATCCCGATGTCGACGCACAGGTCACGATCGTGCCGCCCTTGCGCGCGGCGTAGACGGACGCGCCGAAGGTCTCGCGGCCCGGGTGCTCGAACACGATGTCCGGGTCCTCGCCGCCGGTCAGCTCGCGGATCTTCGCGCCGAAGCGCTGCCACTCCCGCTGGTCCTGCTCGTGCTCGTCCTTCCAGAACCGGTAGTCCTCCGCGTTCCGGTCGATGATCAGCTCGGCCCCGAGCTTCCGGCAGATCTCGGCCTTCTCCGGGCTGGACACGACGCACACCGGGATGCCGCCGCCGTTGAGCGCGTACTGCGTGGCGTACGAGCCGAGGCCGCCCGAGGCGCCCCAGATCAGCACGACGTCGCCCTGCTTCATGTCCGCGCCGTTGCGCGAGACGAGCTGCCGGTACGCGGTGGAGTTGACCAGCCCGGGGGAGGCGGCCTCCTCCCAGGTCAGGTGCGCCGCCTTCGGCATCAGCTGGTTCGCCTTGACCAGCGCGACCTCGGCCAGCCCGCCGAAGTTGGTCTCGAAGCCCCAGATCCGCTGCTCGGTGTCGAGCATCGTGTCGTTGTGCCCGTCCGGGCTCTCCAGCTCGACGTTCAGGCAGTGCGCGACGACCTCGTCGCCCGGCTTCCAGGTGTGCACGCCGGCGCCGGTGCGCAGCACCACGCCGGAGAGGTCGGAGCCGACCACGTGGTACGGCAGGTCGTGCCGCTTCGCCAGCGGCGAGAGCTTCCCGTACTTCTTCAGGAACTTGAACGTGGGGATCGGCTCGAAGATCGACGTCCACACGGTGTTGTAGTTGATGGCGCTCGCCATCACGGCGACCAGCGCCTCGCCCGGCCCCAGCTCGGGCGTCGGCACGTCGTCGACGTGCAGCGACTTGCGCGGGTCCTTCTCGGCGCTGGTGAGGCCGTCGAACATGGCGACCTCGTCCTCGTGCACCGTCACCCCGCGGTAGCTCTCGGGCACGGGCAGTGAGCCGACGGCGGCGCTCTCGCCGTTCAGGATGGCCTGCTTGATCTCGTCGAGCTGCGTCATCGGAACCTCCACAAGGAGCGGGTCGCGGCGTGGCGCCCGAAATTACTCGCCAGTAACTCGCGGGCACAACTGTACGAGACGAGGGGCACCCGCACACCCCGAAGTGTGACCCACGGATCTTGACCGGCTGGCCAACCAAGGCGCAGAATTGGTGTCAGGAAACTTCCTGAACAGTGAGTTCTCTGCGGAGGTGAGCACGAATGAGTGAAGTCTCGACGCGCGCCTGGACCCGGCCCCACGACTGGGCCGAGGTTGTCATCGGTGTTGTCGCCGCTCTTTCACCCCTTTGGCTGAGCACGAGCAACGCGGCGATGTGGACGATGGTGATCCTCGGTGCGCTGGTCGCCATCGACGGCCTGGTGTCGCTCGGCGCGCCCGGCGCGGTCTACGGCGAAGGGATCCAGATCGTCCTGGGCGTGTTGCTGTTCATCGCGCCGTGGGTGATCGGGTACACCGGGCTGAACGGGGCGTCGTGGACGTCCTGGGTGGCCGGCGCGCTGACGATCATCGCCAGTGTGGCCGCGATGCCGGTGGCGAACGCCGCCCACCGGACGGCCGGGCAGCACTGAAGGCGGGCAGCACTGAAGGATCGGCAGCGAAGGAGCTGGCATGACCGAGGACTCGGCGAAAGAGCGGATCCTGTGCGCCGCCGAGGAGCTTTTCGCCGAGTCCGGCTTCGAGGCCACCCCGACGTCCCGCATCGCGGAGCGCGCCGGGGTGCCGAAGGGCCTGGTGCACTACTACTTCCGCCGCAAGTCCGACCTGCTGGCCGCGCTCGTGGACCGGCTGCCGGACGAGCAGATCGAGCCCGCCACGGTGGTCGTCCCCGGCGACCTGGCGGGCAGCCTGCGCCGGCTGGTGGTCGAGCTGGACCGGCGTTTCACGGGTTCGCTCGGGCTTTCCCACCTGCTCTGGCGCGAGGCCGACACCCACCACGTGGTCCGCGAGGCGCTCGCGGACCGGTTCCAGCAGCTCGTCCGGCTGGTTCATTCGGTGATCGTGGGCGCGGCGGGCGGGCGGCTCGCGGTCGCCGACGTCGACAGCGCTTCCGGCCTGCTGGCCCGCGCGGTCAGCCACCGCCACGCCACGGCGCGGCACTCCCGCGACGACCGCCCGGCCGAATTCGACGGCGAGCTGACGTTCCTCGCGAACGCCCTCTCGTCGAAGGTCCGCAAGGCCGCCCCGGCCGACTGAGCCGCCCCAAGGTCCGTCAAGGCCTCCTTACCCGCGTAGGACGCGGGTAAGGAGGCCTTGACGGCGAGTCAGTGCGCGGCGGCCGCCGGTTCGACCAGCTCGACCAGTACGCCGCCGGCGTCCTTGGGGTGCACGAAGTTCACCCGGCTGTTCGAGGTGCCGCGCTTGGCTTCCTCGAAGAGCAGGCGCAGTCCCTTGGCGCGCAGGGCCGCGGTCGCAGCGTCCACATCGGACACTCGGAACGCGAGCTGCTGCAGCCCGGGCCCGCTGCGGCCGAGGAACTTCGCGATCGTCGAGTCGTCACGCGAAGGCGCGAGCAGCTGGATCATCGTCTCGGTGCCCGCGGCGCCGGGGGCCCGCAGCATCGCCTCGCGGACGCCCTGCTCCTCGTTCACTTCCTCGTGCGCGACTTCCAGGCCGAAGTGCTCCGAGTGGAAGGCGATCGCGGCGTCGAGGTCGGGCACCGCGATGCCGACGTGGTCGATGGCCGTCACGAAGGGCTTGAGCACGGCTTGGGCGGACTCTGCGTTCATACCCGGCAGGATAAGCGCCCACCGGCTGGTGAAGCCCCCTGAATCGGCACGTGCGCCCCCTCACACTGGCTCCATCAAGAAGCGCGCCGGCCGTCTCCGCCCGGGTATGGTCGCTGGAACTGCCAGTGCACTGATGCTTTGGAGGACGTCGTGTCCGGTTCCGTGATCCTGGGCGCTGCCCGTACTCCGATCGGCCGCCTGCTCGGCTCGTTGAAGGACTTCTCCGGCGCGCAGCTCGGCGGGTTCGCGATCAAGGCCGCGCTGGAGCGCGCCGGCGTGTCCCCGGACGCGGTGCAGTACACGATCATGGGCCAGGTCCTCACCGCCGGCGCGGGCCAGATCCCGGCGCGGCAGGCGGCCGTGGCCGCGGGCATCCCGATGGACGTGCCCGCGCTGACCATCAACAAGGTCTGCCTCTCCGGCCTGGACGCGATCGCGCTGGCCGACCAGCTGATCCGCGCCGGCGAGTTCGACCTCGTCGTCGCGGGCGGCCAGGAATCGATGACGCAGGCGCCGCACCTGCTGCCGAAATCCCGCGGCGGCTTCAAGTACGGCGACGTGACGATGCTCGACCACATGGCCCACGACGGCCTGTTCTGCGCCTTCGACCAGGTCGCCATGGGCGCGTCGACGGAGAAGCACAACGTCCGCTACGGCGTCACCCGCGAGCAGCAGGACGAGTTCTCCGCGCGTTCGCACCAGCGCGCCGCGGCGGCGATCGAGGCCGGGTTCTTCCGCGAGGAGATCGCGCCGGTTTCGATCCCGCAGCGCAAGGGCGACCCGGTGCTGTTCAGCGCCGACGAGGGCGTCCGCGCCGACACCACCGTCGAGAGCCTCGGCCGGCTGCGCCCGGCGTTCGCCTCCGACGGCACGATCACGGCCGGCACTTCGTCGCAGATCTCCGACGGCGCGGCCGCGGTGGTCGTCGCCAGCGCGGAGAAGGCCGCGGAGCTGGGCCTCACGCCGCTGGCCGAGATCGGCGCGCACGGTGTTGTCGCCGGCCCGGACGCTTCGCTGCACGAGCAGCCGTCCAACGCGATCCGCAAGGCACTGGCCAAGGCCAAGCTGGACGTGAGCGACCTCGATCTGGTCGAGATCAACGAGGCGTTCGCCGCCGTCGGCGTGGTCTCGGCCGAGAAGCTGGGCCTGGACCCGGCGAAGGTGAACGTCAACGGCGGCGCCATCGCGCTGGGGCACCCGATCGGCGCGTCCGGCGCGCGGCTCGCCGTGCACCTGGTGCACGAGCTGCGCCGCCGCGGTGGCGGGCTCGGCGCGGCCGCGCTGTGCGGTGGCGGCGGCCAGGGCGACGCCCTGCTGCTGCGCGTCCCCTCGGCGTAAAGGGTTGGCTGCACCCGATCTCGACGAGCTGGTCGGCCGCGCGCGCGAAGGACAGCCGCGCGCGGTCGCCCGGTTGATCTCGCTGGTCGAGGACGCCTCGCCGCGGGTCGCGGACATCGCCCGCCTGTTGACGCCGCACACCGGCAACGCGCGGGTGGTCGGCCTGACCGGCCCGCCCGGTGTCGGCAAGTCGACATCAACGTCCGCGCTGCTCACGGCGTTACGGTCGGCGGGCCTGCGGGTCGGGGTGCTGGCGATCGACCCGTCCTCGCCGTTTTCCGGCGGGGCCCTGCTGGGCGACCGGATCCGGATGACCGAGCACGCGACCGACCCCGGGGTGTTCATCCGCTCGATGGCCACCCGCGGCCACCTCGGCGGCCTGTCCTGGGCGACGCCGCAGGCCGTGCGCGTGCTCGACGCGGCGGGCTTCGACGTGGTGCTGATCGAGACCGTCGGGGTCGGTCAGTCCGAAGTGGACGTCGTGAAACTGGCTGACACCACCGTGGTCCTGCTCGCGCCCGGCATGGGCGACGGCATCCAGGCGGCGAAGGCGGGGGTGCTGGAGATCGCGGACGTGTTCGTGGTCAACAAAGCCGACCGCGACGGCGCCGAGGCGACGGTGCACGACCTGAAACAGATGATCTCCCTGGCCCGCCGCGAACTGCGCGGCCCGAGCTGGCGGCAGCCGATCGTGCGGACCATCGCGTCGAAGGGCGAGGGCGCCGCCGAGGTCGTCGCGGCGCTGGATTCGCACCATGCCTGGCTGACGGCCCACGGCGAACTCGCCCGCCGCCGCGCGGCCCGCGCCCGCGACGAGGTGGAGGCCATCGCGCTGCGCCGCCTGCGCGCCGAACTGGCCGACCTCCGCGACGGCGACCGGCTGGCCGGCCTCGCCGACCGCGTGGTCGCCCGTGAACTGGACCCGTTCGCCGCGGCGGAGGCTTTGATCGCCGACTTGCGGGGTTATTGACCCGGACATGCTTGCTCGCCGCGGTCCCTGAAGGCCACCTTCAGGGACGTACATGCCCTCAAGGTGGCCTTCAGGGACCCGCGCCGCTGTCAGTGGGCCGACTGGGCCCGTTCGTAGAGCGGCTGGGTTATCGTCGCGCTGAACTGCGGTCCCACCAGGTGACGGGTGCAGTTCTCGGTGGCGTCCGAGGGGCAGACTTTCCCTGCGGCGTCGAAGAAACCCGCGTGAGTGTTGTCGCCGACGACGGTGCCCGAACCGGTAGCAGGGTCGAAATCACGCAGGCGCGGGCCGCCGCTGGAGCCGCCGCCCATCACGCACGCGGTGCCCCATTCATCGGGCGAGTCGGGGTAGTCCGCGGTGCCCGGGTAGTGCTTCGCGGGGCCGTGGCAGAAGGCGAGGCGTTCGCCGATGTACTCGGGCAAGCCCTCGCGCGCCGGGTCGGACGCCGCACGCGGGTAGCCGAACTGGTAGACGTCGGCGTCGCCCGGTGTGTCGAAGCCGATCTTCTGGGCCGCGCCCACGGCGTCTTCGACGGGCTGGCCCGCCTCGTTCGGGTTCAGCGCCACAAAGGCTTGGTCGTAGGCATCGAACTTCGCCGCGTTCTGCTGGTCGTTCGCGAGCCAGGTCTGGTCGGCGACGCCGAGCCGGCCGACGAACTTCCCGTACGGCGCCTGGCCGTCGTGGTAGCCGGGGATGAAGAGGGAATTGGCGTTCCAGGCCGGGTTTTCGCCGAGCAGGTCGGTGTTTTCGACGCAGTGCCCGGCCGTGACGACGGTGCTGCGGTTGGCGCTGCGGACCACCGTCGCCGTGCAGCTGGAGTCCTCGCCGTGGTCGGTGAAGAAGAGCCGGCCGAAGGTCGCGGCCGGGCCGGTCCACGGCGCGCCGTCGGCGGCGGCTTTCGGCGGGTTGTCCGACGACGGCTGCGTGAGCGCCTTGATCCGCTCGGGGGTCCAGTAGTCCAGTACGGCCTTCTGCTGGGCGGCCGTCACGGCGAGGTCGCTGGTGGCGACGTCCGACGCGGCGGCGGAGGCAGGGGTCACGGCTCCCACCGAGAAGAGCACGGCGGCGCCGGCGAGCAGCACGGCGCGTAGGCGGATGATCGACATACCGGCACGCTAGGGAGAAGTTGTCAGGCGCTGGTCAGCGTCCGATGAGCATCCGCGACTTTCGCGGGCTGCCGTGCCGGCGCGGGCGTTCCTATACTGCGGATCTGCTACTGGGGATCATCGGAAAGGCATCGCATGAAGAGAGTCCTCGTCACCGCGCTGGCGGTCGGCGCGCTGTTCGCCGCGGTCACGCCCGCGGCCACCGCGGCCACTGCCACCGCGCCGCCGAAGGTCACGCACGGTCCGTGCCAGTACACCGAGACGCCGGACGACCCCGCGGTCCGGCCCGTCTCGCTGCCGCCGGACCCGCGGCACACCCCGGACCACGGCAAGGTGGACGTCCTGGTCTCCACCAGCCAGGGCTCGCTGCCGCTGCGGCTGGACCGCGCGCAGGCGCCGTGCACCGTGCAGAGCTTCGTGCACCTGGCCACCCAGCGGTACTTCGACTTCACCACCTGCCACCGGCTCACGGCGTACCCGACGCTGAAGGTGCTGCAGTGCGGCGACCCGTCGGCCACCGGCGAGGGCGGTCCCGGGTACAAGTTCGGCGACGAGCTGCCGACGACGCTGCCGCCCGCGCCGAACGACCCGACCGGCCAGCGCCGGATCTACTCGCGCGGCCTGCTGGCCATGGCGAACGCCGGCCCGGACACCAACGGCTCGCAGTTCTTCGTCGTCTACGGCGATTCCACGCTGCTGCCCAACTACACCGTCTTCGGCACGGTCGGCGCCCCCGGCCTGCGCACGCTGGACAAGGTCGCGGCGGGCGGCATCAAGCCGGACGCGGACACCCCGCCGGGCACCACGCCCGTCGACGGCACGCCGGTGCGCACCACCGAGCTGCGCCACGTCCTCCCGCTCTGCCTGTTCTGCGGCTGAGCTGACTCTGAAGCGCCCCAATGCGGCGTTGGTTGCGTTGGACGCACCGAACGCCACATTGGGGCGCATTCGGCCAGGCCCTGATCCAGGCTCAGGAGGTGACCTCCCACAAGGCCTCGACCAGGGCCTGGGTGGCGCCCGCGAACGCGTGGCCGGCCGGGGCGCTGTACCCGGCGATCACCCCGCCCGGCCCGCGTTCGCCGTGCCAGCACGGGTCGAGGCCCTCGATGCCGATGGACCGGCGGCGGCACGCGGCCAGCACCTCGGTCTCGGTCGGGCTGTCCGCACCGTCCAGCATGAGCAGCAGGTGCAGGCCGGCGGCGATCCCTTGTGGACGGACGGTGCCGGGCAGCGCGGCGAGCAGCCGGTCGCGCCGGGCCCGGTACTCCGCCCGGGACCGGCGGACGTGCCGGTCGTAAGCGCCCGAGGAGATCAGCTCGGCCAGCGCGAGCTGGTCGAGCAGGGGCGGCCGCGCGCCGCTGTCGACCACCGCCGCGCGGACCGGCTCGACCAATGCCCGCGGCAGCACCAGCCAGGCCAGCCTCAGCGCGGGCGCCAGCGTCTTGCTCGCCGTGCCCGCGTAGACGACGTGCTCGGGCGCCAATGCTTGTAACGCGCCGATCTGCTGGCGGTCGAAGCGGAACTCGCCGTCGTAGTCGTCCTCCACGACGATCGCGCCGGTCTCGTGGGCCCAGCGGGTCAGCGCCGCCCGCCGCTCGGGCGCGAGCGCGACGCCCATCGGGAACTGGTGCGCGGCGGTGACGACGACGGCGGGACTGTCCAGTTCGGACACTCGAAGCCCGTGCGCGTCGACGTCCACCGGCCGGACCCGTAGCCCGTTCGCGGTGGCGATGTCGCGGTAGATGCTCAGCGACGGGTTCTCGAAGGCCGTTTCGGTCACCCCGCGTTCCCGCAGCACCCGGGCGAGCAAGGCGACCGCGTGCGAGAAACCGCAGCACACCACGGTCCGTTCCGGATCGGCGAGCACCCCGCGGCTGCGGGAGAGGTAACCCGCCAGCGCGGCCCGCAGTTCGGGCGCGCCCAGCTCGGCCCGATAGCCGAAGTCGGCCGCGGCCGTGTGCTGCAGGGCTTTGCGGCTGGCGGCCTGCCAGTCGGCGCGGGGGAACATCGTCAGGTCCGGCCGGCCAGGGCGCAGGTCCCAGCGCGGCGCCGGCTCGTGCGGGACGGGCTGGGGCGCGGACTGCGGCAGCGTCCCGGCTGTGGCGACGCGGGTGGGCGCGCCCTGCAGGGTGTGCAGGTACCCCTCGGCGGCGAGGTCGGCGTACACGCGCGTGACGGTCCCCCTCGCGACGCCGAGGTCGGCCGCCAGCGCGCGCGTGGACGGGACCGCCGCGCCCGGGTGCCAGCGCCCCGACCGGATGGCGGCGCGGATCGCGTCCGCGAGTCCCGGCCGGCCCGTGTCCGGCCGCCAGTCGAGGTGCACGTCGATGCCCGAACTGGACCACGTTTCTGCCATGACACTGGACCATACTCGTGGACCAGTTTGGGTTAGCGTTGAAGACATGACAAAACGCATCGCGATCGGGCGCGGAGTGCCCGGGATCTACCAGGCCATGGCCCACCTGCAGGGCGAGGTCGACAAAGCGGCCGCGAACGCCGGGGTCGACGGGAAGCTGCTGGAGCTGGTGAAGATCCGCACGTCGCAGATCAACGGCTGCGCCTTCTGCCTCGACATGCACACCCACGACTCCATCGGCATGGGCGAGTCGCCCCGGCGGATCTTCGTGCTCGACGCCTGGCGCGAGACGGAGCTGTACACCGAGCAGGAGCGCGCGGCGCTGGCGCTGACCGAGTCGATGACGCGGATCGCCGACGCCAAGGACGTGCCGGAGGACGTCTACGCCGAGGCCGTCCGGGTGTTCACCGAAGAGCAGTACCGGGTGATCGCGTGGGCGATCATCACGATCAACTCGTGGAACCGCATCGCGGTCCCCAGCCATTCGCCGCTGCCGGACCGCACCGCGTGAGCGCCGGCGCACTGCGGGCGCTGCACGTTCCGGGACGCCCGCTGGTGCTGCCGAACGCCTGGGACGCCGACTCCGCACGACTCGTCGTCGAGGCCGGTTTCCCTGTGGTGGCAACGAGTTCCGCGGCTGTCGCGGCGGTGCTCGGCCACCCGGACGGCGAGGGCGCGCCGGTGGCCGACATGCTCGCCGCCGCCGCGCGGATCGTCGGCGCGGTGTCCGTGCCGGTGACCGTCGACGCGGAGTCCGGGTACGGCCTGGCGCCGGCCGACCTCGCGGGCCGGCTGCTGGAGATCGGCGTGGCCGGGTGCAACTACGAGGACACCGATCACTCGGCCGGTGGCCGGCGTCGGCCGTTCGACGAGCAGGCCGCGCGCATCACGGAACTGCGCAAGGCCGCGGGTGACGAGCTGGTGCTCAACGCGCGCGTCGACTCGTTCCTCGGCGTGCCCGACGAAGCGGCCGTGTTCGACGACGCTGTGGCCCGCGGCCGCGCCTACCTCGAGGCGGGCGCGGACTGCGTGTACCCGATCCTGGTGCGCTCGCCCGAACTGCTCGGCGAGTTCGTCCGCCAGGTCGGTGGCCCGGTGAACGCTGCCGCTTTCCCTGGCGGCCCGGGGCTCTCCGCACTCGCCGACCTGGGGGTGGCGCGGATTTCCCTGGGCACGGGGCTGTGGCGGCATCTGCGCGGCGTGCTGCAGGACGTCCTCGGCGGTATTGCCGCGGGGCGGCTGCCTTACTGAACCGTTAAGGCCTCCTTACCCGCGTCCGACGCGGGTAAGGAGGCCTTAACGGACTTCGGTGGCTCAGTGCTCGGTGGCCTTCTCGGCGCCCGCGCCGGTCAGGGACCGCACCTCCATCTCCGCGTACTTCGCCGCGTTGTGCTCCTTCGACAGCACGGTGCCGAGCCAGCCGAGGAAAAACGCGATCGGGATCGAGACCAGGCCCGGGTTGTCGAGCGGGAACCAGTGGAAGTCCACGCCCTGGAGCATCGACGCGCTCTTGCCCGTCTTCGCGTCGATCGGCTTCCCGGAGACCGCGGGCGAGAAGATGATCAGCACGAGGGTGATGATCAGGCCGCCGTAGATGCTCCACAGCGCGCCCTGGGTGTTGAACCGCTTCCAGAACAGCGAGTACAGGATCGTCGGCAGGTTCGCCGACGCGGCGACGGCGAACGCCAGCGCCACCAGGAAGGCGACGTTCTGCCCGTTGGCCAGGATGCCGCCGAGGATCGCGACGGCGCCGATCACCAGCGCGGTGATCCGCGCGACGCGGACCTCCGAGCCCGGCCGCGTCTTGCCCTTCTTGAGGACGTTCGTGTACACGTCGTGGGCGAAGGAGGCCGACGCGGTGATCGTCAGCCCGGCCACCACCGCGAGGATCGTGGCGAACGCGATGGCGGAGATCAGCCCCAGCAGCACCGGGCCGCCGAGTTCCAGCGCCAGCAGCGGCGCGGCCGAGTTGACGCCGCCGGGCGCGGCCTTGATCTCGTCCGGCCCGACCAGCGCGCCGGCGCCGTAGCCGAGCACCAGCGTGAACAGGTAGAACACGCCGATCAGCACGATCGCCCAGACCACCGAACGGCGGGCCTCACGCGCCGTCGGCACGGTGTAGAAGCGCATCAGCACGTGGGGCAGGCCCGCGGTGCCGAGCACCAGCGCGATGCCGAGCGAGAAGAAGTCCAGTTTGGACGTTCCGGTGGCGCCGTACTGCTTGCCCGGCCCGAGCAGCGTCTCGCCGGCCTTGCCCGCCTTGTCGACGGCGCCCTGCAGCAGGTCGGAGAAGTTGAAGCCGTACTTGCCCAGCACCCACAGCGTCATCGCGAGCGCGCCGATGATCAGCAGCGCGGCCTTGATGATCTGCACCCAGGTGGTGCCCTTCATACCGCCGATCAGCACGTAGGCGATCATGATCACGCCGACCACGGCGATGACCACGGACTGCGCGGCCTTGCCCTCGATGCCCAGCAGCAGCGCGACCAGGCCGCCCGCGCCGGACATCTGCGCCAGCAGGTAGAAGAACGACACCACGAGCGTCGAGATGGCCGCGGCGGCGCGCACGGGCCGCTGCTTCATCCGGAACGCCAGCACGTCGCCCATGGTGAACCGGCCGGTGTTGCGCAGCAGCTCCGCGACGAGCAGCAGCGCCACCAGCCACGCGACCAGGAAGCCGATCGAGTAGAGGAAGCCGTCGTAGCCGTAGACCGCGATGGCGCCGGCGATGCCGAGGAACGACGCGGCCGACAGGTAGTCGCCGGAGATCGCGATGCCGTTCTGCGGGCCGGTGAACGCGCGCCCGGCGGCGTAGTAGTCCGAGGCGGTTTTGCTGTTGCGGCTCGCGCGGAACACGATCACGAGCGTGATCAGCACGAACACGGCGAAGATGATGATGTTCAGCGTCGGGTTGCTGCCCTCGACGCCGGCCGCCAGCGTGGTCATTCGGACTCCTTCGCGGCCGGGTGCTCGATGTCCTCACGGATCCGGTCGGACAGCGGGTCCAGCTTCCGGTTGGCGTAGCGGACATACAGCCACGTGATGAGGAACGTGGAGACGAACTGCAGCAGGCCGAACAGCAGGCCGACGGTGAAGTTCCCGGCCAGCTTGGTGCTCATGAACCCGTGCGCGTAGTCCGCCAGCAGCACGTACAGCAGGTACCAGGCGAGGAACAGCCCGGCCATCGGGAAGACGAACCGCCGCAGCCGCCCGCGCAGCTCCCGGAACTCGGCGCTCTGCTGCACCTGCTCCCAGTCCGCGTCCGGCGGCCCGCCGGTCGCCTCGGTGTCGCCTGCGGTCATGGGCTTCTCCCTCGCGACGCTGCGAATGTGGTCTGCGCCACAGTAGGGAGCCGGACACGGCGGGAGGAACCGTCAGCGGCTCAAACGCCGGGCGACACGACGAACGGTTGACGAGCGGTACGCGGGCGCGGCCGAATGGGGCGGCTCCGGACCGCGCTCGCGCTCGTCGAGGTGCAGGCGGAGCATCGCCGCCCCGGCCCAGGCCGCCGGCCGCCCGCGCAGCGAGACCGCGGCCATCACGCCGAACGCGACCGGTACCGACCAGGGTGCCGGTTGCGCGACCAAGATCGCCACCCAGCCGTGCAGTTCCGGCCCGGCGAGCGCGAACAGGATCGAGCCGGACGAGCCGAGCAGCCCGGCGAGCACGCCGCTGATCGCGCCGGCCGCGGTGAGCCGCGGCCACCAGATGCCGAGCACCAGCAGCGGGCAGAACGTCGAGGCGGCCACGGTGAAGCCCCACGTCACCAGCACCCCGGCGTCGAGGCCCGCGGAGGGGAGCGCGAGCAGGACCATCGCGACGGCGACGAACACCACCGTCACGCGCAGGCGCCGCAGGCCGCCGGCCATCAGGTCGTAGGCGAGCGCGCCGGACATCACCAGCAGCAGGCCCAGTGACGTCGCGAGGAACGCGGCGAACGCGCCCGCGGTGAGCAGCGCGGTGAACAGCTGGCCGGCCCAGCCGTGGTCGACCTGGGCCGGGAGCGCGACGACCACGGTGTCGGTCGCGCCGGAGAGGTACAGCTCGGGCACGAGCACCCGGCCGAGCACGCCGTAGACGCCGGGGAAGAGGTAGAACACCCCGAGCAGCGCGACGGTGATGGCCGCGGTGCGGCGGGCGGCGCGGCCGTCCGGGCTGGTGTTGAAGCGCATCAGCACGTGGGGCAGGCCCATCGTGCCGAGCATCGTGGCGATGAGGACGGCCCACGTGCCGAGCAGCGGGTAGCCCTTGTCGTCGAGGTCGAGCAGCGGCCGTTGCCAGTCCGGCCCGCCGAGCGCCGCGCCGCCGCGCACGGCCGGGACCGGTGCGCCCGCGGCGAACACCAGCCGTTCCCCGCTGTGGGCCGTGAGCTCGCCGGGCGGGACGAGGCCGGGTTTGCCGTCGGTGAGGAGGGTGGTCGGCTCGCGCAGCACCAGCGTGACGTCGGCCTGGAACTCGACCGGGGTCTCGCGCCCGAAGTGCGTGAACTCGACCGGGTTGAGGGCGGCGTCGCGGTCCGTCGCGCTGACGTGCAGCACGAGCCAGAGCGCGGGGACGAGGAACAGCACCAGCTTCAGGAAGAACTGGAACGCCTGCACGTACGTCGCCGCGCGCATCCCGCCGAGCGCGAGGGTGACACTCACGGCCGTGCCCGCGATGACCACGCCGACCCAGTACGGCGTGGCGCCGACCGCGGTGAGCACCAGCCCGGCCGTGCGGAACTGCGGGACCACGTAGATCGTGCCGATCACCAGCACCACCACCGCGGCCAGCCGTCGCAACGCGGGAGAGGCCAGGCGCGCCTCGGCGAAGTCGGGCACGGTCAGCGCGCCGGAGCGCCGCATGGGCGCCGCGACGAGCACGAGCATCGCGATGTACCCCGCAGTGAACCCGACGGGGTACCAGAGCGCGCCGACGCCGTCCTTCACCACCAGCCCGGCCACCCCGAGGAACGACGCGGCGGACAGGTACTCACCCGACACCGCGGCGGAGTTCACGAACGGCGAGATCCGCCGTGAGGCGACCAGGAAGTCCGACGTCGTCCGCATCGCGGCGACCCCGCGCACGCCGATGAGCAGCGTCACGAGCACCACGGGCGCCACCGCGAGCGCGATCTCCACTAGCTCGATCTCCACTGGCGCGATCTCCCTTGGCGCGCCCCGGCCGGGTGGTCGCCTTGATACGCCCCAATGTGGCGTTGGTTGCGTTGGACGCACCCAATGTGGCGTTCGGTGCGCTGGACGCACCGAACGCCACATTGGGGCGCGGCGGGCGGGGGCGTCATCGCTCGTCCTCGGGGCGTTCGGCGTCCTCGGCCCGGCGGAGCTGCCAGCGGGCCAGCACGACCATCACCGGGTACGGCAGCAGCGCGATCATCAACCAGGACAACGGGATTCCCCACAACCGCACGTCGTCGAGGCCCGGTGCCGCCGCGAAGACCACGGGCAGTCCCAGCACGAGCACGAACATCGCCACCAGCGCGGGGATCCCGCGCCGCCGCTGGGCGCGGTAGAGGACCGCCGCGCGCTCGGCGTCGGCCACCTGCAGCCGGGGCATGCGCCAACGCCCGCGCGCCTGTCGCCGCGAACGGGCCAGTCGCGTCTGCGGGCTCGTGACGGCGACTCGCCGTGTCCGGCTCACCGCGCCACCAGGACTCGTGAGTGTTTATGCCGGTTAGAACCGGCATAAACACTCACGAGTCCGATCCCAGCTGGCCTCGTTGCGCCGCTTCCAGCAGCCGGTCACGCAGGTCGCGGGCGTGGCGGCGGCTCACCGGGACGTCGCCGGCCTCGGTGTGGGCCAGCAGCCCGCCCGCGGAGTCGCTGCGCAGCTCCAGCACCCCGGCGACGGCGAGCAGGAAACCGCGGTGCACGCGGGTGAAACCGGTGCCCTCCCAGTACTCCGCCAGCCGCGAGATGGGCATGCGCACCAGGTGCACGCCGCCGCGGGTGTGCAGGCGGACGTAGTCGCCGTGGGCCTCCACGAACAGGACGTCGTCGCGGCGGACGTAACGCGTGCGGCCGCCCGAGTCGACCGGCAGGGCGGCCATCGCGTCGGGGGCGGGGCGGGGACGGCCGCTCGGGGCCATCCGCAGCACCTTCGCCAGTGCCGCCGCGAGCCGTTCCGTGCGGACCGGCTTCAGCAGGTAGTCCACGGCGCCGAGGCCGTACGCCGCCACGGCGTGGCCGTCGTGCGCCGTGACGAACACGATCACCGGCGGCTCCGAGAGCTTCGCCAGCAACGACGCCAGCTCCAGGCCGTCGAGGCCCGGCATGGAGATGTCCAGGAACACCGCGTCGAACCGGTCCGCCTGCAACAGCTTCACCGCCTGCAGCGCGTCCCCGGCCCCGGCGACCTCCCCGACCTCCGGTGCCTCGCGCAGCATCCGGCACAGCTCCGCCAGCGCCGGCGGCAGGTCGTCGACGGCCAGCACCCGCAGCCCGCTCACGGCAGCACCCCCGGCTGGAACCTCGGCACCCGCACGATCACCCGGGTGCCCGCGGACAGTCCGGTCTCGACGGTCAGCCCGTACCACGCGCCGTAGACGTTCCGGAGCCGTCTGTCCACATTGGCCAGTCCGACACCAGCACCGTCGGCGCTTTCCCCGACGCGCCCCGCGAGGATGTCCGCCGCGAGCGCCGGGTCCATGCCCACCCCGTCGTCCTCCACGCTGATCACGCAGTCGTTCCCTTCCGCCTGCCCGTGCACCTGGACCAGCCCGGCGCCGGCCCGCGGCTCGATGCCGTGCCGGATCGCGTTCTCCACCAGCGGCTCCAGCACCAGGTACGGCACCGCGACGGCCAGCACCTCCGGCGCCACCCGCACCTGTACCCGCAGCCGCTCGCCCAGCACCGCGCGCTGCAGCGCCAGGTACGTCTCCACCGCGCGGAACTCCTCGGCCACCACGGTGTACTCGCCGTGGCGCGCCAAGCTGTAGCGCGTGTAGTCCGCGAAGTCCAGCATCAGGTCCCGCGCGCGGTCCGGCTCGTCGCGGACCAGTGAGGCGATCACCGTCAACGCGTTGTACACGAAGTGCGGCGACATCTCCGCTCGCAGCGCCCGTAGCTCGGCCTGCGCCGCCTGGTCGGCGGAGGCTTCCAGGCGACCGCGTTCGAGCGCCTGCACGACGACGTCGGCCGCCTGCCGCAGCACGCCGCCCGGCGGGTCGCCGATCACCAGCAGCGCGCCGGCCAGTTCATCGTGGACGTGCAGCGGCACGGCGGCCACCCCGCCCGCCGACGTCGGCTCCTCGCTGTGCAGCACCTCGTCCAGCACGTGGGCGACGGCCTCGTCCGCGCCCGGCCGCCCGGACCACAGCAGCGAACCCGACAGGTCCGTGAGGCCGAGCCCGGCGAAGCCGAACAGCCGCCGCAGCCCGTGGGTCGCCCGGCGCGCGCGGACGCCGGTGAGCCCGTCCATCAGCTCGTCGGAGGCCTTCCTGGCCGCGGCCAGCACGGACGCGGTGTCGGCGCCCGCGGCGGGCCGCCAGGGCAGGCGCGCACCCTCGGTCATCGGCGGCCTCCCCTCGGCGACGGTGTCTGGGGGAGCCGATCCTAGCCCCGAACGCCGTCAAGGCCTCCTTACCCGCGCCGCACGCGGGTAAGGAGGCCTTGACGGCCTTGAACGTGAGAAGTGCGCTGGTCCCAGCTCAGCACTTCTGCTTGTAGAAGTACTGCGAGTTCGCGTCCATGTCGGCCTTGGTGATGGAGTGCAGGTTCGCGGTGAGGTTGCGGGTCACCGACTTGCCCTCCAGCGAGGCCACCGCCTGGTCGACGCCCTGGACGCCGATCGAGGCCGGGTCCTGGGCGATCAGGGCCTGGTACTCGCCCTTGCGCAGGCCGTCCACTTCGGACGGGCTGGCGTCGAAGCCGACCAGGTTGACCTGGCCGATCTTGCCCGCGTTGCGCAGGCCGGTGGCCGCGCCCTCACCGGTGTTCAGGTTGGTGGCGAAGACGCCGATCAGGTCCGGGGTCGAGGCCAGCGCCGCGGTCACCTTGGCCGCCGCCTGGTCGGGCTCGTTCTGGGTGAACTGGATGCCCGCCGACTTGAGGTTCGGGTGGTTCTTCAGCTCTTCCTCGAAGCCCTTGGCGCGCGCGGCCGTGGTCGACGTGCCCGCGATGGTGTCGAGGATCAGCACCGAGCCCGCCTTGCCACCGGCCAGCTTCGCCAGCGTCTGCGCGGCCAGCTTGCCGCCCTCGGTGTTGTCCGAGGAGATGGACGACACCGCGACACTCTTGTCCTGGAGCGAGGTGTCCACCTCGACGATCTTCGTGCCGCGGTTCTTCACCTGCTGGATCGGCGCGAGCATCGCCTTGTCGTCGGTCGGCGTGACGAGCAGCGCGGCCGGCGGGTTGGAGCCCAGCGCGTTGACGATCGTGGTCTGCATCGCCGCGTCGAACATCTGCGGCGCCTGCGTGGTCAGGTCGTAGCCCAGCTTCTTGGCCTCGTCCTGCGCGGCGCACTGCATCGAGATGTAGAACGGCTCGGCCTGCACGCCCGGCACCAGCGCGAGCTTCTTGCTGTTCGCCGTGTTCGACGTGCCGCCGGAGCCGCTGCTGCTCTGGCCCACCTGGCCCTGGCCGCACGCGGCCACCAGCGAAGCGGTCGAGGCCAGTATGCCGGCGGTGATCAGGGTCTTGCTCAGCTTCATCTTCAAGCACCTCTTCGTACTCGGGGGGAGTCAGCGGGAGTTGCGGTTGCGACGGCGTCGCTGGTCGAACCAGACGGCCGCGATCAGCACCGCGCCGACCGCGATCATCTGCCAGAAGTCCTGGACGTGCGTGATGTTGAAGCCCTTCTTCAGCACGGCCGGGATGAACACGCCGATCACCGTGCCCAGCACTGACCCGACGCCGCCGAAGAGGCTCGTGCCGCCCATCACCGTGGCGGCGATGGCGTTCAGGTTGTCCGTGGTGTGCGCCGAGATCGTGGTCGACGCGTAGTAGGCCAGTGAGAGGAACCCGGCGGTCCCGGCCAGGAACCCGGTCAGCGTGTACACCTTCAGCAGGTGCGCGGTGACGCCGATGCCGGAGCGCCGCGCGGCTTCGGCGTTGGAGCCGACGGCGAAGGTGTAGCGGCCGAACTTCGTGGTGTGCAGCAGCCACGCGCCGATCAGCGTGATCACCACGGCCACCATCACCAGGTTCGGCACCCCGCCGAACGACGTGCCGTAGCCCAGCGTCTTGTTCAGCTCGGTGGGCACGCTGCGCACGTCGGACCCGCCGTTGAGCAGGTACGCCGCGCCGAGTGCCGCGCCCATGGTGCCCAGCGTGACGATCAGCGGCGGGATGTTCGCCACCGCGATCAGGAACCCGTTGATCAGGCCCCACACCGTGCCGGCGGCGACGGCCGCGACCAGCCCGACGATGATCACGCCCCAGCCGGCGTTCGACGCGTCGCCGCCGCTGAGCGCCTCCATCGTCTTGCCCGCCACCATGCCGGCGAAGATCAGCACCGAGCCCACGGACAGGTCGATGCCGGAGGTGATGATCACGAACGTCATGCCGACCGACAGCACGAGCAGCACGGACGTTTCGATCAGCAGCGTCTGGAAGGTGAACAGCGTCGCGAACTCGTTCGGCGCGATCGCGGTGAACACGATGACCAGCGCCAGCAGCACCAGCGCGATCCAGAACGTGTTGGCGCCGATCAGCCGCTTGCCCAGCGGCACCTTGCCGAAACCACCGTCCACAGTGGTCTGGATCTCCGGGTCCTTCGCGGGTGCGGTCACGCCGCTTCCTCCTGAACGAGAGCGCCGGTCATGGCCGCGACGAGGTCTTCCAGCTTCGTGGCCGAGCCGACGAACCGCGCGACGCGCTTGCCGAGCCGCAGCACCTCGATCCGGTCGGAGACCGACAGGACCTCGGGCATGTTGTGGCTGATCAGCACCACGGCGATGCCCTTGTCCCGCACCTTCTTGATCACGTCCAGCACGCGCTCGCGCTGCACCACGCCGAGCGCGGCGGTCGGCTCGTCCATGAACACGACCTTCGACGCCCACACCACCGAGCGCGCCACCGCGACACTCTGCCGCTGCCCGCCGGACAGGGAGCCGATCGGCACGTCGGTGCTCTGCAGCGTCACGCCGAGGCGCTTGAACTCCTCGACCGCCCGCCGCCGCATCTCGGGCTTGTCCAGCATGCCGATCTTGCCGAGGAAGCCCTTGCGGTGGATTTCCCGGCCCAGGAACAGGTTCGCGGCCGGGTCGAGCTCCGGCGCCACCGCGAGGTCCTGGTACACCGTCTCGATGCCGAGGCGCCGCGCGGTGGTGGGGGTGTCGAAGTGCACCTCGGCGCCGTCGAGCAGGATCTTGCCCGACGACGGCTGTTCGGCGCCGGACAGGCACTTCACCAGGGTCGACTTCCCGGCGCCGTTGTCGCCGATCAGTGCGGTGACCTCACCCGCGCGGGCCTGGAAGGAGGCGCCGCGCAGGGCCTCGACCGAGCCGTAGTGCTTGGTGAGGTCGACTGCGTCGAGCAGGATCTCGCTCATCGGCCTACCTCTTCTCGGGGAGCGGGGGACGGCAGCGGATCACGGTCAGGTTCCCCGTGACCTCGGCCTGGCCGGAGTCGTACGGGACCACGTAGGTGTCGCCCTTGGCCAGCGGGTGCTCGCCGCCGTCCTCCGTGCGCAGCGTGCCTTCGCCGTCGAGCACGACGAGCACGGCGAACGACGGGTCCAGCGCCACCGGCGCACCGGTCACCTGGAGCCGGTCCGCGCGGAAGAACGCGTCCGAGCCCGCCGCCAGCAGGTCCACAGTGGACGAGGTGTCCGCCGCGGTGTGCTTGACGATGGACTTCAACCGCTCTTCGTCCCAGCCGGAGGTGTCCAGCGTCTCGATCGCGGTGTCGAAGCCGATGCCGAGGTGGCCCTTCTCCGGCGAGGCCAGGAAGTCCCGCCACTCCAACGTCAGCGAGAAGTCCGTGGGCTGCTGCAGCTCGACCACGAACACGCCCTCGCCGATCGCGTGCGGCAGGCCCGACGGGATGTACACCGTGTCGCCGGCCTGGACGCCGACGCTGTTGAGCGCGCCCAGCATGCTCGGCGCGTCCTGCTCGCGGGTCCACTCGGCGACGGTCGCCTTGTCCACCGTCTCCTTGAAGCCCGGGTACACCCGCGGGTCGTCGCCGTAGGTGCCGACCACGATCCACGCCTCGGTCTTGCCGAAGTGCGAGTCGAAGTGCTGCTGGGCGAACGCGTCCGACGGGTGGAAGTGCACCGGCAGCCGCTGCCCGGCGTCGAGCAGCTTCACCAGCAGGCCGGTGGAGTCGCCGAGCGACGCCACGTGCTTGGCGCCGAGCCACGCGGCCGCGTTCTCGCGCACGGCGTCGCGCAGCCAGACGCCGCTGGGCAGCCGGGTCAGTCCGGTGGTGTCCTGGCCGAACATCGTGGTGACGGACCCGACCCAGTCCTCGGGGCCGAACTTGGTCTCGGAGCCGACGCCGCGCAGGGCCGCGATGGCGTCGCCGCCGCGATAGAACTGCGGCGGCTGGTTGGCCGGGAGCCGGATCGGCTCGAGGTGCGTGCTCACGGGGCGACCTCACCGGAACCGCGGGCGACAAGATGCACGGGCAGGATTACCTTTCTCGGTGCGGACTGATCCCCCTGGACGCGGGCGAACAGCAGCTCTGCCCCCGCGTGCCCGAGGGCGCTGACGTCGTGTGCGACGACCGTGACGGGCGGGTCCAGCAGATCCGCCAGCTCGAAGTCGTCGAAGCTGACCATGGCGAGCCGGTGCGGCGCGTGCGCCAGCGCGCGCAGCAGGTGGACCGCCACCCGGTTGTTGCCGGCGATCACCGCGGTGGCGGCGCCGGGGCCGGTGAGCAGGGACCGCACGGCGTGGCCGACGGTCTCCGGCGTGGGCGTGGTCATCACGACCAGGCTCTCGTCGTAGGAGATGCCGTTGCGGACGCAGCCCTCGCGGAAGCCGCGCAGGCGCTCGGCCGCGGTGAAGATGTCCGGGCTGTCGCCGAGGAAGGCGATCCGGCGGTGGCCGTGGACCGCGAGGTGGGTGACCGCCTCGATGGCGCCGCCGAGGTTGTCGAGGAGCACGGTGTCGGCCACGATGTCGCCGGCCGGCCGGTCGAGGAACACCACGGGCGTGCCCGCGCGCATCTCCGGCACCAGGTAGCCGTGCTGCATGCCGGCGGGGACGACGAGGATGCCGTCCACGCGGCGCGCACAGAACTCCAGGGCCAGCTCGCGCTCGCGGTCGGAGTTCTCCTCCGACGAGCCGGTGAGCACCTGGCGGCCGAACGAGGTCGCGATCCGCTCGACCGCGCGGTTCAGCTCCGAGTAGAAGGGGTTGCCGACGTCCTCGACGATGAGGCCGATGGTGCCGGTCGTGGACCCGCGGCGCAGGTTGCGCGCGCCGAGGTTGCGCCGGAAGCCGAGCTGCTCGATGGCCGCGACCACCCGCTCGGCGGTGTCCGGATGCACCGCGGGCTCGTCGTTGACGACCCGCGACACCGTTTTGATGCTGACGCCCGCCAGCCGGGCCACGTCGCTCATGGTGGCCCGTCTGCTCGCCGGGCGGGGGAGCCCGTCCGCTTCCCGGCCGTGAGGAGACAACGTTGTCATAGTGGCGCAGATTGCACACCACGCAGCGGGGGTATGTCAATCCCCGTGCCGCGATGACCGGAATTCAGCCTGCGAAAGTCGTGGTGCAATCGGCTGATCAGTCTGTCCTGAACTGGACAGACTCCCACCTCGGACTTGACGTTCTCGTGAGGTATTGCCCAAGGTTGCCCGCATCGACGGTGTGCGCGACAAGGTTGTCATCCATGCCTGGACCACGGTGGTGGGCGACCGGCGTCGCGCCGACAATTGGAGAGGCGATGGCGATATGGCGCGAGCGCGCTGGAGAGCCGGACTGATCTTCCTGACCACGGCGGTGGTGGCGGCGATGGCCCCGGCCGCGCCCGCCCTCGCGGCGGCGAATGCCCCGGCCCAGGACCTGGCCAAGTGGGTCAACCCGTTCGTCGGGACGCGGCCCGGTGGTGCGGACCAGGGGACCGGCGGCGGCGCCGGCAACACCTTCCCCGGCGCGGTGGCGCCGTTCGGCATGGTGCAGTGGAGCCCGGACACGGTGAAGTCCCAGCCGGGCGGGTACTTCTACGACGACAACGCCCTCACCGGGTTCAGCCTCACGCACCTTTCGGGCGCGGGCTGCTCGAGTTACGAGGACATCCCGTTCATCCCGTACGTGGGCGAGGTGACCACCTCCCCGGCGACCGACCCCGGCCACTACACCTCGACGTTCTCGCACGACAACGAGCACGCCACTGCCGGCGCGTACGACGTGAAGCTGGACAGCGGCGCGAAAGTCGAGCTGAGCGCGACCCAGCGCACCGGCTCCGCGCGCCTGACCTACCCGGCCGGCGCGTCCTCGACCCTGCTGGTGAACACCTCCGGCTCGGTCAACGGCACCGACGACGCGTCGATCAGCATCGGCAAGGACACGATCAGCGGCTGGGCGACCAGCGGCCGGTTCTGCGGCGCGAAGAACAGCTACCGGGTCTACTTCTCGGCGAAGTTCGACACCCCGTTCGCCTCCGTCGGCACCTGGAAGAACGGCGCGGTGACGCCGAACAAGACCGCCGAGTCCGGCGGCGCGAAGGCCAAGGTGGCCCAGCCGAACGGCGTCGACGCCGCGATCGCGCGCCCGGCCAAGGAGAAGACCCAGGACACCACGGTCAGCGGCCCCGGCAGCGGCGGCTACGTCACCTTCGCGAACCTCAACGGCGCGCAGGTCAACGCCCAGGTCGGCCTGTCGTTCGTGTCGGTCGACGGGGCGAACGCGAACCTCAAGGCCGAGAACAACGGCAAGAAGTCGTTCGACCAGGTGGCCGCGGCGACGCGCCAGGCGTGGAACGACCAGCTCGGCAAGATCGCGGTGAGCGGCGGCGCCGACGCCGACATGACGACGTTCTACACCTCGCTCTACCACTCGCTGATCCAGCCGAACGTGTTCTCCGATGTGGACGGCAGCTACCCCGGCTTCGACGGGCGCATCCACAAGGCGGACAAGGGCCACGCGATGTACACCAACTTCTCCGGCTGGGACATCTACCGCTCGGAGATCCCGCTGCTGGCGACGATCGACCCGAAGCAGACCTCGGACATCGTCCGCTCGATGATGGCGTACGCCGAACAGGGCGGCGCGTGGGACCGCTGGACCGTGGCCAACGACTACACCGGCGTGATGAACGGCGACCCGTACCACATCATCGTCTCCAGCGCGTACGCCTTCGGTGCCCGTGACTTCGACGCCCAGAAGGCGTTGCTGCTCATGATCAAGGGCGCGACCCAGCCGACGCAGGGTTACACCGAGCGGCCGGGCCTGGCCGACTACCAGAAGCTCGGCTACGTGCCGGGCGCCGGCGCGGACACGCTCGAGTACTCCAGCGCCGACTTCTCCATCGCCGAGTTCGCGAAGCGGCTGGGCGACAGCGCCACGTACACCACGTTCATGAAGCGCGCGCAGAACTGGCAGAACCTCTACAACCCGGGCACCGGGCACCTGCAGCCGCGCAACGCGGACGGCTCGTTCTCCGGCAGCTTCGACCCCGCCAGCTCGCAGGGCTGGGTCGAGGGCAACGGCGCGCAGTACGACTGGATGGTGCCCTACGACCTCGGCGGCCTGGTCACGGCGTTCGGCGGCAACACCGCCGTGCAGTCCCGATTGGACACTTTCTTCACCGAGCTGAACGCGGGCACGCAGAAGCCGTACGCCTTCATGGGCAACGAGCCGAACTCCAACGCGCCGTTCGTCTACTCCTTCGCGGGCGCCCCGGCCAAGACCCAGTCCATCGTGCACCGGTCGATGGACGAGCTGTACAACCCCCGCCCCGAGGGCCTGATCGGCAACGACGACCTCGGGCAGATGTCGGCCTGGTACGTCTGGTCCGCGCTCGGCCTGTACCCGGAGATCCCGGGCCGCGCCGAGACGCTGCTCACCACGCCGCGGTTCGCCCACTCCGTGCTCACCACGGGCGCGGGCAAGAAGATCACCGTCAACGCGCCGGGCACCGGTGACTACGTGGGCAGCCTGAAGGTCAACGGCTCGCCCGAGGCCAAGGCGTGGCTGCCGGAGGCGCTGATCTCCTCCGGGGGCACGCTGGACTACACGCGTTCGGCCACCGCCACCGCGTGGGGCAGCGCCGCGGCCGACGCGCCGCCGTCGTTCCGCGACCAGGAGAAGCCGAGCCTGTCCTTTGTGGACCCGGCCCGCGTGGTGGCCCCGGCCGGTTCGACCACTACGGCCTCGGCCGGCGTGCAGGACCTGTCCGGTACCGCGAAGACGTGGACCTACACCACCGGCTCGGTCGACGGGATCACCCTCTCGCCGTCGACCGGCAGCGTCGTGGTGCCCGCGGGCGGCAAGGCGCACGCCACGTTCACCGTTTCCGTGCCGCCCGGCACGTCCGACGGTTCACGGCGGATCCCGGTGACCTTCTCGGCGCCGGGCCTGGCCGGCACCCAGGCGACGCTCACCGTGCTGGTCGCGCAGCCGAACAGCTGGCTCGCCACGGTCGACAACACCGGCATCTCGCCGGACTCCGACCCGTCGAAGGCCAACTTCGACGGCGGCGGCTGGAGCTACTCGGCCGACGCGCTGGCCGCGGCCGGCGCCAAGCCGGGCGGCACGGTGACCAGTGACGGGATCAAGTTCACCTGGCCGTCGTTCGCCACCGGCGATCCCGACAACGCGGTCGCCAACGGCCAGACGGTGAACGTGACCGGCAGCGGCACCCAGCTTTCCCTGCTCGGCGCGGGCGCGGACGGCAACGCGCAGGGCACGCTCACCATCACCTACACCGACGGCAGCAAGTCCACCGCGACCGTCGGGATGTCGGACTGGACGCTGGGCGGCGGCGGCGCGCAGCCGGCGTTCGGCAACCGGATCGTGCTGAACACGCCGTACCGCAACGCCTCGGGCGGCGACCCGCAGCAGATTCGCACGATGGTGTTCGGCACGGCGCCGATCACGCTCGACGCCGGTAAGACGGTGGCCAGCGTGACGTTGCCGTCCAACGTCAGCGGCGGAGTGCTGCACGTGTTCGGCATCGGCATCGGCTGATCTGAAACCCCGCAGTCGTCAAGCCCAGTGCCGTCAAGGCCTCCTTACCCGCGTCCGACGCGGGTAAGGAGGCCTTGACGGACTTTCACCAGTAAGGAAGCTCAATGAGGAGCAGAGTTCTGGCGGGCGCCGTCGCGCTCGCCGTCGTCGCGGCCGGGCTGACCCCCGCGCCCGCCGGCGCGCGCCCGGGCGGTGACCCGCTCGACGCCGTCAACACGTTCATCGGCACGCAGGACGAGGGGAACACCTTCCCCGGTGCGTCCGCGCCGTTCGGCATGACGCAGGTCAGCCCGCAGACGACCCATTACGCCGGCTACCTCTACACCGACACCGCGATCCGCGGCTTCGGCCACTTCTTCCTGTCCGGCGCGGGCTGCTGGGAGCAGGGCGGCCTGGTGTCCACGCTGCCCACCACCGGCGAGGTCGGCCCGGGCGGCGCCTTCGACACGACGAAGCCCGCCACTTTCGACAACGCCGCCTACGCCGCGCCGTACACCCACGACGGCGAGGTCGGGAAGCCCGGCTACTACAAGGTGCACCTCACCGGCTACGGCGGCGTGGACGTGGAGACGACCGCGAGCACCCGCAGCGGCGTCGAGCGCTACACGTTCGACAAGTCCGGTCCCGCCAACGTGTTCGTGAACGTCGGGCAGGCCAACGCCAAGGAACCGGTGACGGGCAGCAGTGTGCGCGTGATCGACGACCACACCATCGCGGGCACGGTCGAGGCACAGGCGTTCTGCGGCGGCAAGGCCTACACCACGTACTTCACCACGAAGTTCGACAAGCCGTTCTCCAGCTACGGCACCTGGTCGCCCACCGGCGGCACGCCCGGCAGCAAGGAGTCCGCCGGTGGCGCGGGCCTGCGTGGCGCGTGGCTGACCTTCCCGAAGGGCGGCCAGGTCACGGCCACCACCTCGACGTCCCAAGTGGACGCCCGGGGCGCCGACATCAACCTCGCCGCCTCCCGGCAGCGCCCGTTCGACGCGGTGAAGGCCGACGTGCAGCGCGACTGGCGGCAGGAGCTGTCCAGTGTGGACATCGGCGGCGGCACGACCGACGACCGCACGGTGTTCTACACCTCGCTGTACCACTCGTTCCTGCAGCCGCTCACCGCGAACGACGCGGACGGGCGGTACTACGGCTTCGACAAGAAGATCCACTGGGCGATCGGCTGGACGTACTACGACTTCTTCTCGCTGTGGGACACCTACCGCTCGCAGAACCAGCTGCTCGCGCTGCTGAAGCCCGACCGGGCCCGTGACATCGCGAAGAGCATCCTCGCCATCCACGACCAGGGCGGCTGGCTGCCGCGGTGGGCGTACGCGAGCCAGGAGACGAACACGATGACCGGCGACCCGGTCACGCCGTTCCTGGTGGACCTGTGGCGGTTCGGCGCGCTGAGCGGGGACGAGGCGCGGGCGTACCAGGCGCTCCTGCAGAACTCGCGGGAGATCCCGCCGGCGTCCTCGCCGTTCCAGGGCCGCTCGGGCAACGCGAGCTACCAGGCCGACGGTTTTGTCCAGTACCAGCCCGACTTCCCGAAGAAGGGCCAGGACACCGACCCGAACCACGGCGCTTCGGCCACCCTCGAATACGCCCTCGGCGACTGCTCGTTGTCGGTGATGGCGGCGGCGCTGGGCAAGAAGCAGGACGCGGCCGCGCTGGCCGCGAAGGGCCGCACGTACTCCACGCTCTGGGACCCGAGCGTGAGCGACCGCGGCTTCACCGGCTTCTTCCGGCCGAAGGTCCCTGGCGGCTCCTGGTTCACCCCGGCCGACGGCCCGTACAGCCCGCAGAGCCAGGACGGCTTCCACGAGGGCACGGCGTGGCAGTACCAGTGGCTGGTGCAGCAGGACGTGCCCGGCCTGGAGCAGAAGATGGGCGGGGCGGCGAACGTCGGCAAGCGCCTCGACGACTTCTTCTCCTACGACAACCTGGTGAAGGACCCGGCGGCGACCGTCCGCAAGGACTGGGTGGTCGGCCCGTACAGCTACTACAACCAGTTCCGCTATAACCCAAATAACGAGCCGGACCTGCACTCGCCGTGGATGTACACGCTCACCGGGCAGCCGTGGAAGACCTCCGCGGTGGTGCGCGCGGCGCACACGCTGTTCACCAACGCGCCCAACGGCGTCACCGGCAACGACGACCTCGGCACGATGTCGGCGTGGTACGTCTTCAGCGCGCTGGGCCTCTACCCGGCGGTGCCGGGCACGGGCAATTTCGTGCTGAACGCGCCGCGCTTCGCGAAGTCCGTCCTGCATCTTGAGAACGGCCGCTCGGTCACGATCAAGGCCGGCGGCGCGGACGGCGCGAAGCTGCAGTACGTGCAGGGCCTGAAGGTGGGCTCTCGTCCGAGCGACAAGTCCTACGTCAGCGTCGAGCAACTCCGCCGTGGCACGACTCTGGACTTCTCGCTGACGACGGACGCGGCGGAGGCGACGTGGGCAACGTCACCATCGTCGGCGCCGCCGTCGCCATGTGCCGGTTAGTGTCCGGCTGAGGACAATCCGTGAAGGCTCTTTCCCGCCATGCAGGATCGGGAAGGGGCCTTCACGGTTTTCCCGGCATTTCGCCGCGGCTCACCGCGGTTCGCCCCAGTGGTCCAGACCACAATGGACCAGTTTCGTGAGCACGATCACGGCCCCCGGTGTTCCGGTGAGGGCGATCACGCCTCACACTGTTCTCATACAACGTCCGACAGTGCTGTTGACGCCAAGCGGGTCCGTCCGTCTTGGACAGTGCTACTCGGACGTTTTTGTGTGTGCAGGCAGCACGCACCCGTGTGACGCACAGGAGGAAGTCGTGTCCAGCAAGGCCGCTCTCGTGTTCCGCGTGGCCGCAGTCGCCGAAGCCCTGTCCTGGGCCGCGTTGCTGATCGGGATGTTTCTCAAGTACGTCGTGCACTCCTCCGGTGAGGGCGGCGTGCCCGTCATCGGCATGGTGCACGGCGTGATCTTCGTCCTGTACCTGCTGGTTTCCCTCTCCGTGGCGAAGCCGCTCGGCTGGCGCCCGAAGACCCTGGTGCTCGCGCTGCTGTCCAGCATCCCGCCGCTGTTCACCTGGCTGTTCGAGAAGTGGGCCCTGCGCAACGGCCGCCTCGACGGCCCGGAGCGCCTGACCCACGGCGGCGTCGGCCTGTTCGAGCCGCGCGTGCCGGAGACCGCGGCCGCCTGACCTGCTCTTCCTGACTCGTGAGTGTTTATGACGGTTAGAACCGTCATGAACACTCACGAGTTTTTTATTCGCTGAAGTCGCCCGAGGACTTGCGGACCTTGGTGAGCAGCTCGGTGAGCTGCTCGACCTGGCGCTCGGTCAGGCCGCTGAGGCCGAAGTCGATCGAGATGACGGCGTCCGTCGCGGCTTCGCGGCGCCGCCGGCCGTCGTCGGTGATCTCCACCAGCGTGGTGCGGCGGTCGGTGGGGTGCGGCACGCGCTTGACGAGGCCGTCGCGCTCCAGCCGGTCGACTATGTTGGTGACGCTGGTGGGGTGCAGCTGCAGCCGTTCACCCATCACCCGCATCGGCAGGCTGGCGGTGCGGGCGAAGGTGAGCAGCACAAGCGCCTCGTAGCGGGCGAAGGTGAGGCCGTGCGGCTTGAGCGCGCCGTCCACCGCGGACTGGATGATCTGTTGCACCCGCATCACACCGGTGACCGCGGCCATGGTTCCGGCCGGGCCGATCCGGTCCTCCCAGAGCTCGGCCGCGCGGGCGATCGGGTCGAACGGCAACGGACGGTTCATGACACGCGAAATTACCAGCGAGTACTCCGAACGTGACGCTCGACCTGCTCGGTGGCTTTTGACCGATCCGACAAGTGAAGGGACCCGGACATGATCGTCGCGTTCAGCGTGAGCCCCTCGGGCGGCGACCCGGACGGCGGAGTCAGCGAGGCGGTTTCGCGCGCCGTGAAGGTGGTCCGGGACAGCGGGCTGCCCAACTCGACCAACGCGATGTTCACCAACGTCGAAGGCAGCTGGGACGAGTGCATGGCCGTGGTGAAGCAGGCCGTCGAAGCCGCGGGGGAGGGCTCGGCGCGCGTCGGGCTGGTCCTCAAGGCCGACATCCGCCCCGGCTACGACTCGGGCCAGCTGACGGCGAAGGTCGAGCGCGTCGAGGCGCACCTGCGGGAGGACTGAGCGCGGCTCCGTGCCCTGAAGGCCACCATCAGGGTCGTTGGTGCCCTCAAGGCTCCCTTCAGGGCACGCCACAGCGGTGGGATCATCTGGCCGTAGCGGTATGCGTGACCGAGGTTGATCGCTAGTCCGTGCTGGACCCTGCGCGGAAGATGGGATCGAGAATCGCGGCGACGAGTGCGACTTGGTTGTCGAGGAGCTCTTCGGAGATGGTGTCGCGTCCTTCCTTGCGTCGCCATGCGGCCCATTTGGTCTGTCCGACGGTTCCGTAGCCGGCCAGGTGCAGGCTGACGGGTTCGAGGTGGACGCCGCGGTAGCGGGCGGCCGCCTGAGCGGAGCGCAGAAGCTCGTCTGCGTCGACGCCGTGCTGGGCGAGTTGGACGATGTCGATGTAGTCACGCCATCGGGTGCTGGTGATGCCTCGCTCGAGGATGGTGACGCCCTTTTCCGCGATGGTCGTCTCTGGTGCGTAGCCGAGTATCTTGATCGGATCCCCGAGTACTCGCCCGATTCGCACGGTTCGTGGAGCGGGGACGATCGGGTCGCCGGTGGACACGTCCCAGGCTGCGACACCCTGCCAGGGTCCGATCGCGGCCTTCACTCGCACTCGATAGCCGGGATAGTCGGCTTGCTCGCGAATCTCCTGCACGGTGATCGTTTCGACGTCGAAGACCACGCCGTCGGGGGCGTCGACGGCGGCGATGTCGTGCACCACGGTGCTGAGGTGCGCGGTCGAGACCTCGGCGTTGACTGCGTTCGCGTCGACGTCTTTGGTGGGGCGGCGTATCCCGTAGGCGGCGAGCAGGATGCCGCCTTTGAGAACGAAGTCCTCGGCATGGGTCGTGCGGGTGAGGCGGTCAAGGAACGATTCGAGGACGTGCCGGAGCAGGTATTCCTGCGTCGGGACGGCGTGTCCTGTTTTTGCCGCGGTCGAACGTGCGGTGGCCTGGATCTGCTTGAAGGTCGCGTCGCCGGTGTTCATGCGAGTGCGTCCAGCGCGGTGAGGATCGGGGTCTTGGCCCTGGGCAGGGTGGTGGCGAGCTTGATGAGGTGTGCGGGCTTACCGCCGCGGCGCAGCCACTCCTTCAAGGCGTCCCGGGCGAGTTCGTAGCCGATCTCACCGCGGAGGCGGAAGGCGTCGGCGATCGACCGTTCGGGGGAGTAGAGCCCGATTGCCAACTCGGTGCCGGGGATGGGGATCTCGTCGCGGCCGAGTTCGAAGGTGGCCCGGTCGAAGGAGTGCCACGCGATCGATGGGTTCCCGGCGGGGATGCGCGACCCCCGAGGGATCGCGACGTCCAGCGCGGCCGGGATGGTGTCGGTCAGATCATGGTGGGCCAGTGCCGAGGTCAGGCAGACCGTCGCCTTCGGGCGCCGGATCGCTGCCTCGGTCCAATCCCAGTCCGCTGCGGCGGCGTCCGCCGGCAGATAGATCCCGCGGGCGATGCGCTCCAGCTGTCCTTCCCGCGCGGCGCGGTACAGCCCGCTGCGCGACAGGCCGTGACGTTCGGCCGTGCCCGGTGTCACCGTCGTCATCGCAGCCACCTCCGCTCGTGGAACAAAACGTCTACACGTAAGAGTACCTGATGACAGTTCGTTCCAAGCTGTCCCTTTGTCGGGCCGGGCTGATCAGGCGGCCCGATCACGGCAACGGCGGGGTGAACGCCACCGTCCAGCGGCCCTCTTCCGCCGTCACGGCCAGCCGGTAGCTGAACGCCCGGTGGTCACCGGCCACACCGGTGACCACGGCGGTGGTCGGCGACCGGTCGTCCGGGACGAGGCGCACGGCGACGTCACGGACGGCCTGGTCGTTCAGCACGGCGACGTAGTCGTCGGCGAAGTCCGAGGCGCCCGAGCCGGGGTAGTTCAGCAGGCTGCCCAGCGCGTCGGCGTCGTGGGCGGTGAGTGCCGAGGCCAGCGCGTCGCGCAGGGCGGCCGGGGAGGGGGCGCCGGGGTCGGGCTGGTGGGCGATGAGCACGGTGACCGTCCCCAGCCACACGGCCACCGCGGCGATCGCCAGGGTCACCGTCATCCTCCGCCGGCTCATCATGTCCGCCGTCACCTCCCGCCCGTTCCCGCGTGAGCTTGCCCGAGCCGGGTGAACCGCGCCGGGCGGGGCGGGCACCGGCAGTGAAATGCCGGGGGCAGACGTGCCAGGATGGCAGAGTGACACACCCACGCGGATCTGCAGCGAACTCGGCGGCGATGTCCGCCGCACTGTCCGGCGCGGTCGACCTGTCCGCGCTCAAGGCCCGGGCCGAATCGTCCCGGAACCAGCCCCCGGCGCCGCCCGCGGGCGCGCCGCCGGCGAGTGGCTCCGCGCCGCCGTCCGGCGCGGTCTTCGACGTCACCGAGGCCACCTTCCAGTCCGACGTCGTCGAGCGCTCGCTGAACCAGCTCGTCGTGGTGGACCTGTGGGCCGAATGGTGCGGCCCGTGCAAGCAGCTCAGCCCGGTGCTGGAGCGCCTGGCCGCCGAGTCCGGCGGCGCCTGGGTGCTCGCCAAGGTCGACGTGGACGCGAACCCGCGCATCGCGCAGCTGTTCGGCGCCCAGTCGATCCCGACCGTCGTCGCCATCGGCGGCGGCCAGCCCGTGGACGCGTTCTCCGGCGCCCTGCCGGAGCCCGAGATCCGCAAGTGGCTGAGCGCCCTGCTCGACGCGCTGCGCGATCAGCTGCCCGGCATCCGTGCCGCGGAGGAGGCGAGCGGCGGCCCGGTCGAGGAGCCGGAGGACCCGCGCTTCACCGAGGCGGAGGACGCCTTCGAACAGGGTGACTTCGCCGCCGCGCAGGCCGCCTACGAACGCATCCTCGACGCCGAGCCCGCCAACGAGCTGGCCAAGAACGCGCTGGCCCAGGTGAAGTTCACCGCCCGTGCCGAAGCGGCCGACCCGAACGCCCGCGCGAAGGCCGACGCCGACCCCGCGGACCTCGACGCCCAGCTCGCCGCCGCGGACCTGGACATCGCGGAGCAGGACGTGGACGCCGCCTTCACCCGGCTGATCGACACGGTCCGCCGTACCGCGGGCGACGACCGCAACCGCGTCCGCGAGCACCTGGTCGCCCTGTTCGAGCTGTTCGACCCGGCGGACGAGCGCGTCATGAAGGCTCGCCGCAATCTGGCGAGCGCCCTGTTCTGAGGAGAACCGGCGAGCACGGCGGACACCGTGCTCGCCGGATCCCCGCCCGTCACGGCTCGGCGATGTCCAGCGTGACCTTGGACAGCGGGCAACCCACGCAGGCCAGGACGTAGCCGTCGGCCTTCTGCGACGGCGTCAGGCAGTTCGGTCCGCTCATCGCGACCTCCCCGCTGCGGAGCTTCACCATGCAGTCGCCGCAATTGCCGACCGTGCACGAGTACGGCATCGGCAGCCCCGCCGCGAGCCCGGCGTCGAGCAGCGTCTGGCCGGGCTCGACCACCACGGAGCCGACCTCGTGCGTCCCGTCCTCGACGACCATCTCCTGCGGCGCGGTGGTCGCGGCGGTGGTGTCCGCCCCGCTGGTGTAGCGCTCGTGGTGCACGCGGTCGTCCGGCACACCGTGCTCGGTCAGGACGCCCTTGACCGTGTCCATCAGCGCCTCGGGTCCGCACAGGTAGTACCGCGCGTCTTCTGACGGCCGCAGCTCGGTGAGCCAGCTGCGCGCACCCGCAGCGTCGAGCCGTCCGCGCTCCTGCGTCAGGACGTGTGTGACCGCGAGTCGTGCCGAATTCTCCTTGCCCAGCCGGAGGAGCTCGTCGGCGAAGATGACCTCCTCCTCGCTGCGGTTGGTGTAGAGCAGCGCGATCCGGTGAGTCCCCGACGTCGCGAGCAGGGTGCGGATCATGCTCATCATCGGCGTCACCCCGCTGCCCGCGGCGACCAGGACAACCTCGTGCGCCGCCGCCGGATCGGCGTGGAACGCCCCCGAAGGGCCGCGCACCGACAGCCGGTCCCCGGCGCGAAGGTTCCGGTGGACGTGGGTCGAGAACCGGCCGCCTTCGACCTGCTTGACCGTGACCTCCAGCCGCGCTGCCCCGGGCACCGACGACGCGGAGTAGGCGCGCCGCACCGGCTGGCCGTCGATGTCCGTGACCAGCGTGAAGAACTGCCCTGGCCGGAAGTCGAAGGAGCCCGGGTGCTCGGCGTCTTCCAGCACGAGGGTGACCGCGCTGGGTGTTTCCCGGCGTACCTCGGCGATCCGCACCTCCCGCAACGGGTTCTCCGCCGCGGGCTCGGCGGCGAGACGCTTCAGCCGTGCGCCGCGCTGTGAGCCGACCTCGACGTCGTCGTAACCCTCCTTCTGCAGCCCGGACCGGTAGGCGCGGTTCATCACCAGCCGCACCACCCGGCCGATCCCGGGGATCCGTGCAACGACCTTGAGCACGCGAGCGAGCACGCCGCCCTCGGCGTTGGCCATGTTCGTGGCGAGGTGGTCCCCGGCCAGCACCATCAGGTCCGGCACCGTGCCGCGCTCCAGGTGCGCGGCCGCGGTCCACGCCCGCGAGCGCGTCACGGCGGCGCTGGCGGTCACTTCGGCGTGCTCGACGTCGATGAGCAGCGCCGCGTGCGGGGGCGTCCCGCGCAACGCCATCGTCTCCAGCAGCGCCGGATCGTCGGTGATCGAGCCCCGGCCGCTGACGTGCAGCACGCCGGTCCGGCCCGGGACGAGCGCGGCGAACGAGAGCCGGTCGTCCTGGAGCAGGTTGTGCAGGCTGTCCGCGCGCTTGTTGCCCTTGCGGTCCGGGATGGCCAGCGTCCGGCTGTCGAGGATCCGCGCGACGGCCTGCCGGTCCCCGCGCGGGCTGGTGTCACTGCCACCCGATCCGTCCCAAGTGGACAGAGTGAGGAACGAGGCGGCGGCAAGGAACTCCGCGACGCCGGGCCGGGACAGCGGGCCCTCGCCTTCGACCTCGGGCGTCGGCTCGGCGGGAGCGGGCGGCTGCCACAGGCGCGAGCGGATGACGGCCTGCGCGCAATGCACGTACGCCTCTTCGATGTCGACGAACGTCTCGGCGCCCTTCCGCTTGGCCACGGAACCGTTGACGCGCAACGTTTCCCCGACGCCCGGCAGGAGGAAGACGAACGACGCCGGGCCGTGCGCCTCGTCATCGGGCAGGGTGAACGAGATCCGCGTGGGCGAGTGGACGCGCGCGAATCCCGGTGGGCCGCCGAGGAACGTCGTGTGGCTGACGCCGTCGGCGTCGCGGTAGCCGAAGCCCGCGAGCGGGCAGTGCGCCAGGATGGTCCGGCAGCCCTCGTCGAGGGCGCTGATCTGCTTCAGCGCGATCATCGACGGCGGTTGTCCCAGGATGCCCTCGACCTCGTCGACCGTGGTCAGGCGGTGGAGTGTGCTCAACTGCATCGTCAATTCCCCCTCATCCCGGTGCGGACCAGCCGTGGCGCCAATAACCCGCGAACGAGATGTCCGCCTTCGCCAGGCCGCGGTCGTTGACAAGGTGCCGCCGCACCGACGTGGCCAGCCGGGACTCGCCCGCGACCCACGCGTAGACGCGGCCGGGCGGCATCGTCGCGCGGCGAACCGCTTCCAGCACAACGGTTCCCGGTCGGTGGTCCGGGACGTCGTCGCGGCTGGACCAGTGGATTCGCACCCCGGGCGGTGCCACCACGGCCCGTACGTCGGCCGCGGTCGGCACTTCCAGGTAGACCTCCGCGGTCAGCGACGGCGGCGCCTGGTCGAGGATCGCCAGGATGGCCGGCAGCGCGGTCTCGTCGCCGACGAGCAGTTGCGACTGCGCGTGCTCCGGCGGCCGGTACGTGGTGCCCATGTCGAAGATGCCCGCCGGGTCCCCGGGCCGCACCCGGCGCACCCAGGACGACAGGGGGGAGTCGCCGTGCAGGGCGAACTCGATGTCGACCTCGTCCTCGGCGGGCCGGGCGCGGCGGATCGTCAGGGTCCGGACCTGGGGGCGGACCGACTTCGGCATCAGCAGCACCTGGGCCATCCACGCCTCGCTCGACGCGGTCGGCATTCGCAGCGCGGTCTGGCCTTCGCGGGGGAAGAACAGCCGGACGGCCTGGTCGCCACCGGCGACAGTCAGGTCCTGCAGCGCCGGGCCGCCGAGGGTGACGCTCGCGAAGCCCGGCGTCAGCGACTCGCGGCGGCGTACCTCCAGCGTGATCATCGTGCGCGACTCCGGCAGGCGCACCTTCGGGATCACGCGATCCCGCCTGAAGTCTTGTTTACGCAGCTCATAGCATTATTATGAGCATTAACTCAAGTATTGACCACTCGCTTTTGCCGCCCCAAGAGGAGGACCAGGATGCCACCGGCAGACCGCCGTTTAGAGCCACGTCGCAAGCCCCGCCAGGTGCGCGCCGAGCTCACCCGCGAGCGCATCCTCACCGCGGCTGCTCACGTTTTCGCCGAGCACGGCTACGCCGCCGGCACCACCAACCGCATCGCCGAGCGCGCCCGCATTTCCATCGGCTCGCTGTACCAGTACTTCCCGAACAAGGACGCCATCCTCGCCGAGCTCCTGATCCAGCACATCGACCGCGGCACCTGGACGGAGACCGACACGCTCGACCTCTCGCCCGGGACGCTGGAGGCGACGGTCCGGGCGCTGATCCGCGACGCGATCGACAACCACAGCGACGATCCCCGGCTGCTCCGGGTGATGGTCGAGGAGGCACCGGTCTCCCAGGAGCTGCTGAACACGGTCGCCCGGCACGGGAAACTGCGCACGGCCCAGGTCCGCGACGTCCTCGTCCGGCACCCCGACGTCCAGGTGGGCGACCCCGAGGTGGCCGCGGAGCTCATCCTGTTCACGGTGGAGATGAACACGCACAAGTTCATGGCCGCCCCGCAGGACTTCCCCGTCGAAACGTTCGAGAACGAGCTGGTCGCCATGATCACCCGCTACCTGCGCGGGGACCAGTAGCCGTTCGAAGACCAGGCCTCAGCCGTACTGCTTCGAGCAGACCGAAGACCCCTCCAGATACCCGCGCCGCAGGGACTCGACGCGGTCGAAGCCGCTGTCCGGGCGCTTGCCGTTGAGGTCGGCGGAGACCAGGCCGTCCGGGCGGAGCAGGTCGGCGATGGCCTCGTCCAGGTCGCCGGACGAAAGCCGCAGCTCGCCGGGGCGGTTGGTGAACGCGGCCCACGCGCCCACGAGACACGACGTCCGCAGGCCGGCGTTCGCGTTGTCCAGCGACGCGCCCACGCCCTTCTGAATCCCCATCGCGTAGCGCGAGGCCACTTCGGCGAACGCCGCGAAATCGCCGAGGCCGCCGCGGTCCTTGCCCGCCTGTCCGGCCTGCGGGTCGGACGGCTGCGCCAGCTGGGTGAGCCGGTCCAGATCGATGTTCACGGTGTTGTCGGCCGGGCAGTACGACGCGGGCGGTGTGCTCGGGCCGCCGGAGCAGCTCCCGTTGCCCGGCACGATCTCCGGCGCGGCCACACCGGCGCCCTTGAACGCCGTGTCGAGGCTTCCCTTGAGCAGCTTCAACGTGCTGTCGTTGAGCTTCGCGTCGCCCTTGCCGGTGTCCTTCTTGTCGAACGGCCGCTCGGTGAGCCGGGCCTGCACGTTCTGCGTGTTCATCCCGGCGCACTCCGTCGGGCCCTTCTCGAACCCGGACTGGAAGGCGAAGGTGCGGTCGAACGCCGTGCCGTGCGCCTGCCGGTCGGTGGCGCTGGTGCCCGCCTGGTCGCGGATGAAGAACATCGCGGCCATGACCTGGTCGAGGCCCTCGGCGGTGGACACCTGGTAGTACTTGCTCTTGCCCTCGGCCACCCAGCGGAAGTAGCCGCCGGCGAAGCAGTCGGCCTGCTGCTCCTTCACGACGGTCGGGGTGCTCTTGGTGATGCCCGCCTTGTCCCCGAGCCGGTACTGGATCGCGTGGCCGAACTCGTGCGCCAGCACGGTGACCACCGACATCGGCCCGAAGCGCTGGCGCAGCATCGGCAGCAGCACGCCGCGGTCCCACGCCACCGAGTCGTCCTGCGCGCAGTAGAACGCGTTCACCAGCTGCTTGACACTGCCGCAGGCGGTGTCCTCGGTGTCGGAGTTCGAGTCGTAGGACAGCAGCGACGTGACGGGCTTGAACTTCAGGCCGCCGAAGTCCGCGGGCAGCGTGGCGCCCCAGTACGTCTCCACGTCGGCGATCGCGGCGGTGGCGAGCTGGTCGTCCTGGCCGCCGTCGGCGTTCTTGACGTCCAGCCCCGGCGCGGGCGCGCCGGGCTTGAGGCCGCTTTCGAAGTGCGTCACCGGCAGGCCCGCGACGTTGCCCGCCCCGGCCGTGGCCGGCCCGGAAGACCCGTTGCCGCCGCACGCGGCCACCCCGAGCGCCGCCACCAGCGCGAGCGCCACCAGCGCCCGGCCTCCCCCTTGGCTCATCTTCACTCGTTCCACTCTTCGGCCCACCGGGGCCGGGTCGACAACGGCCAGGCAGGACCCTACTCAGCGGTTACGCCGGATGCGCGCGTTATCCCCGAAGTGGTCGCGGCTCGGAGGTGAGTAAGGACGCGGTGCTGCGTCGCCCGGACGGCCGCGTGCTGCGCCGCTCGCCCGAGGCCGGCGTGGCAGCCGGCCGAGCACCCACTCCCTTCCGCGGCGGGCGGCGGGCGTAGGAGGCGGAAGCGCGGTCGCGAGCCGTGTGGCCCGGGCCACGTGATCCCCGAAGCGGGGCGCGAGCGCCCGCCGCCCCGGCCCGATATGGTCGCTGCTCATGCGTGCAGTCCGCCGGTTCACCGTTCGCGCCAGCCTGCCCGAGTCGCTCGCCGGTCTCGGGGCGCTCGCCACCAACCTTCGCTGGACCTGGCATCCGCCGACCCGCGACCTGTTCGCGTCGATGGACGCGGAGCTGTTCAACGCCATCCGCGACCCGCTGCGGATGCTCACCGCGCTGCCGCCGGAACGGCTGTCCGAGCTGGCTGTCGACGAGGACTTCCTGCGCCGCACCCAGGAGGCGGCCGCCGACCTGGAGCGCTACCTCACGGAGCCGCGCTGGTACCAGCGGCGCACGGACGAAGGCCTGCCCGGCGCCGTCGCGTACTTCTCGATGGAGTTCGGCGTCACGGAGGCGCTGCCGAACTACTCCGGCGGGCTCGGCGTGCTCGCGGGAGACCACCTCAAGGCGGCGTCCGACCTCGGCGTGCCGATGATCGGCGCCGGCCTGCTGTACCGGTCCGGCTACTTCCGCCAGGCGCTGTCGCTGGACGGCTGGCAGGTCGAGCACTACCCGGTGATCGACCCGAACGCGTTCCCACTGGAGCTGGTCACCGACGCCGGCCGCCCGGTGCTCGTCGAGGTCGCCATGCCCGGCGGGCGCGAGCTGCGCGCGCAGATCTGGCGCGCCCGCGTCGGCCGGATCCCGCTGCTGCTGCTCGATTCCGACATCGAGGCCAACGACGAGGACCTGCGCCCCGTCACCGACCGGCTCTACGGCGGCGACGCCGACCACCGCATCCGCCAGGAGATCCTGGCCGGCATCGGCGGCTTCCGCGCGGTCCGGAAGTTCTGCGAGCTCACCGGGCACCCGCAGCCGCTGGTGTTCCACACCAACGAAGGCCACGCCGGCTTCCTCGGCCTGGAGCGGGCGCGCGAGATCATCCAGTCCGACGGGCTGGCGTTCGACGAGGCGCTGCCCGCCGTCCGCGCGGGCACGGTGTTCACCACGCACACGCCGGTCAGCGCGGGCATCGACCGCTTCCCGGTGGACCTCGTGCAGCGCTACTTCACCGACGGCAGGCTGGTCCCGGACGTCGACCCGCGGCGCGTGCTGGCGCTCGGCGCCGAGGACAACCCGGGCCTGTTCAACATGGCGCACATGGGTTTGCGGCTCGCCCAGCGCGCGAACGGCGTCTCGGAGCTGCACGGCCGCGTCACCCGCCGGATGTTCTCCCGGCTGTGGCCCGGTTTCGACGAGGACGAGGTGCCGGTCTCGTCCATCACCAACGGCGTGCACGGGCCGACCTGGGTCGCGCGTGAACTGAGCGCCCTGCTGGGCGGCAACCACGACGAGTTCGGCCACGAGGGCCGGACGCCGGGCAGCTCGCTGCGCGACGGCGTCTCGGACGAGCAGCTGTGGGCGCTGCGCCGTGAGCTGCGCGAGAAGCTCGTGGGCGAGGTCCGGCGGCGCGTGCGCGCGGCGTGGGTGCAGCGTGGCGCGTCGGCGCTGGAACTGGGCTGGACCGACCGCGTCTTCGACCCGGACGTGCTGACTGTCGGCTTCGCGCGCCGCGTGCCGACGTACAAGCGGCTGACGCTGATGCTGCGCGACCCGGACCGGCTGCGCGCGCTGCTGCTCGACGAGCGGCGGCCGATCCAGATCGTGATCGGCGGCAAATCGCACCCCGCCGACGAGAACGGCAAGCAGCTGATCCAGCAGATCGTCCGGTTCGTCGACGACCCGGCGGTGCGGCACCGGATCGTCTTCCTGCCGGACTACGACATGTCCATGGCCCGCTACCTCTACCGCGGCTGCGACGTGTGGCTGAACAATCCCGTGCGGCCGCTGGAGGCGTGCGGCACGTCGGGCATGAAGTCGGCGCTCAACGGCGGCCTCAACCTGTCCATCCGGGACGGCTGGTGGGAGGAGTGCTACGACGGCAGCAACGGCTGGGCCATCCCGACCGCCGACGGCATCACCGACCCGCTGCGCCGCGACGACCTCGAGGCCGCCGCGCTGTACGACCTGCTGGGCCAGCAGATCGCGCCGCTGTATTACGACAACGACGCGGCGGGCGTGCCGGGAGGCTGGCTGTCGATGGTGTGGCACACGCTGGAGACGCTCGGCCCGTTCGTGCAGGCGTCGCGGATGGTGCGCGAGTACGTGGATTCCGGCTACCTGCCCGCGGCGCGCATGGTCGCCGCCGCGACCGGCGACGGCTACCGCGGCGCCCTGTCGCTGGCCGACTACCGCACCAAGCTCGAGGTCGCGTGGCCGCGTGTGCGGATCTTCGACTCGGAGCTGCTCTACGACCACGCCGAACGGCTGGTGGTCGGCGCCGAGGTCACCGTGCGCGCCCGCATCGACCTGGCCGGGCTCGATCGGTCCGAAGTGGACGTCCAGGCCGTCGTCGGCCAGGTCGGCGACGCCGACGAACTCACCGACACCGTCACGGTCCCGATGCGGGAGGACGGCATCGGCGCGTTCGCCGCGTCGCTCACCCTGCCGCGCGCGGGCTCGGTCGGCTACACCGTGCGGGTGCTGCCGAAACACGACCTGCTGGCCAGCCCGGCCGAGCTGGCCCGCGTGGTTCTCGCCTGAAGCCTCGTGAGTGTTTATGACGGTTAGAACCGTCATAAACACTCACGACCAGTACGCCGCCCGTCCATCCGGGACATCGGCACCGGGCGGACCATCGCCCACGGCCCGCCGGTGGCACCCGTGGGTGGCGGCACCACGATCGGCCGCCGGTCCGGCTCGGCGGCCGGGAACCCCGGCCAGGCCGGGAACCCGCCGCCCGGGTACCTGCTTTCCGCGTACCCGGGCCACCTCGCCGTCCGCGCGCCCTCCTGGTACTCCGCCGGATTCCGCGCCAGCTCCCGCGCGGCCAGCCGCCGCTCGAGGCGGCGTCGCGCCCGCCAGCTCACGCCGAGAGCGGTCAGGAGCGCGCCGTTCGACATCGCCAGCACCACGATGACCACGAGTTCCACCGAAGTCTCCTTCGTCCCGCTGGCCGCTTTCCGGCCTGCCCGTTGTTTCGAACGTAGCCGCGCTCGTGTCTTTCACACCGCCGTTCCGGTGATTCTCGCGCGGAAATCACGGAAGACAGACGTACGTTTTTTTCACGGAAAGTGACTTTTCCGAGAGTTGACTATCCGGCGGCGCGACTTTTCCGGGATTTTCGGCCGGCGCCCTCCGGGCCACCGGGACTTTTCCGAGTTTCCCCACGTCAGAGCGTCGTCCGGGAACAGTTGTCCGATCTGGGTCAATGCACCGCTGCGCCGCGTTCGTGTCGGCTTCGGTTAAGATCGGCCGCTCCTGAGTCGGAAAGGGGGAGCTGGGTGCATCGGCAGCTCGAGGCGGTCCGAAGGGAATTCCCTCCGGACAAGACGGTGGAACGCGCTATTGACGGTCTGCACAAGAACGAGGGGGTCTGGCGCAAAAAGCTGGACGAGTACCTCGGCGCGGAGCTGTGCCGCCGCTGGCGCGTGCGGCCGGGCGCCTCGCCGGCCGAGGTGCGCACGGTGGTCGTCGCCCGGCTCGCCGCGGTGCTGGAGCACTTCGGCGACCGCACCCTGACCGACGTCTTCTGGGTCGCGTACAATGTCGGCCTGCCACGAGACGAGGCCGCCAAGAAGCTGGATGGCCGGTTCCGGCGTCTCGGCTCCGGCCGCACCAAGTTCGACGGACAGCGCAAGCTGTTCACCCAACGGCTCGCCGAGAGCGTCGGCCGGCCGCTGCCCCCGCTCACTCCGGCCGAGTTGCACGCCGCCCGCGGCTTGCTGGCCGAGGCGGCGGAGGGCGGTAAGCCGCACCCCGTCGAGGTGTTCGTCGACCCCGTGCACTTCGTCCTTTCCTGGTTCCCCGAGGAGCGGGTGTGCGTCCCCATGGTCGGCGACGACCCGCTCGTCGCCTCCTTGGGCGACGGGGGCGACTGGTGCTGCGTGTTCACCAGCGACGCGCTCCTCGACAGTTACCGGGCCATCGTGGGCGAACTGTGGTCCCAGGTCCGGTGGCGCTCCGGCCGGCAGGTCGTGCAGGACGCCGTACGCCGCCCGGTGCCGGCCGGCGTGCTGGTGAACCCGAGTGGCGTGCTGGGCGCGGGAACTGAGCGATCGCTCTCGCTGCCGCCGGCCGCCGCACGCGCGTTGGCCGGGTTCTGAGGCGGCCGGACCGACGACGATGACCGGTTACGAAACCGATCCCGCGCGCCTCCGCCAGGCGGCCGACCGGCTGGCCGAGCAGCACGGCGAATTCGAGAACGGCGGCGGCCCGCTGCGCTTCAGCATGCGACCCGAAGGCGCGGGCGAGGCGCTGCTGGCGCGGAGCCTCGCCCGCTTCCACGAGGCGTCGTCGCGCGCCACGGAACTGGTGGGCACCGATCTGGCCCGGCTCGCCGAACGTCTGAAGACCGCCGCGGACCACTACTCCGGCTACGAGTCCGAGGCGGCCGAGGCGATCCGGGAAGCCGGCGCCGCGCCGACCGGCACCCCTGACGCCACCGAGGACACGAGCGATATCCGGAGGGTTCTCGGCTGATGGGCGAGCACTACTCGGGACTGCCGGCGTCGTGGTCCGACATCGTCAGGCTCATGCGCACCGAGGCCGAGCGGTGCGGCCGGCTGGCCGAGCTCTTCGACCCGATCGAAGCGCGCCTGGAGGAGCAGAAGCTGCCCGCGTGGTCCGGTGCGGCCCAGGAGGCCTACTCCGGGGTGCGCGGGAAGCAGCGTGACCAGGCCATGCGCGCGGCCGACGCCCACCGTCGCGCCGCCCTCGCGCTGCACCGCTACGCCGACGCGGTCGCGGACCTGGCCGCGCGGCACCCCGACGGCGCGGACGGTCCGGAACTCGCCGCCTTGCTGGCGGAGCGCGGTCACCACGCTGACGACGCCGTTCGCATGCTGGACGTGGCGACCGCTTCGCTGGAAGAACTCGAAGCCACGCTCACCGGACTTCCGGCTCAGCCGGCGCCCGTCATCGATCGCCCCGCCGCGACGCCGGAGCCACCGGCTACCGCCAGTCTCTCGCTGCCCACCAGCACGGCTCCCCGGCTGTCCACATGGGACGAAGTCCAGCATCCCGCGCCCGGCGGCGCCAACCCGGACCTGCAGGCCCTCAGCGACGCGGTCCTTCGCCACTTCCAGACGGCGGGCGGCATCACCGCACGCCTGGAGCCCCGCACCCGCTCGTGAGTGTTTATGACGGTTCTAACCGTCCTAAACACTCACGAGCCCTCACGGCACCGCGGCCGACCCCACCCGCCGTAACCGGCAACCCAGCCGCCGCCCAAGCGCGAAACCCGCCCGCGAGGTCGGTCGCCCCAGGCAGCCCGAGACGCTGGAGATCAGCGGCCGCGAGGCTGGACGAGTAGCCCTCGTTGCACACCACGATCGCGACGGTCCCCGTCGTGACGCCCGGCAGCTTCCACTCGCTGTCCGGGGCCAGGCGCCATTCCAGGTGGATCCGCTCGACGACCACCGAGCCGGGGATCTCGCCCTCGTCGAGCCGGTTCGCGTGCGGCCGGATGTCCACGATCAGCGCGCCGTCGGACTGCAGCCGCTGTGCGCGCACCGGGTCCACGCGGTCCAGCGAGGACCGGGCGCCGTCCAGGAGTTCGTCGATCGCGCTCATCGGCCGAGTATGGCCGGGAGCGGCGGGATCTCCGCGGGCACGTCCGCGAGGGTCCGGTAGTCCCGCGTCGCCACCAGCGGCGGCGAGTACGCGTGGACGCTGGCCGCCGGCGCGTCGCCGATGCCCGTGACCTGGTGCGCGCGCCCGGCGCCGAAGCCGATGCCCTCGCCCGCGGTGTGCGTGCGGCGGCGGATCGGCCCGCCGGGGTAGCGGTACTCCTCGCCCAGCTCACCCTGCAGCACCGTGAACGAGCCGGACGCGCCGCCGTGGTCGTGCGGCTTCGTGTGCTGGCCGGGCAGCCACGACAGCAGCCACAGCTCGACGCCGTCGGTCAGCGCGAGCCGCGCCCACCAGCGGCTGTCCTCGTCGAAGCGCAGCAGCCCGCGCAGGCCGCCGGTCAGCTCGGTGGTGACGGTCGTGGTCAGGTCGGCCAGCTCCCGCGGCGTCCACAGCAGCCGCGACGGGTGCAGCAGCTGCGGTAGCAGCGGGTCGGTCAGCTGGGGGTGGATCTCGACGTCCACGCGGTTGATCGAAGTGGTCAACGGAGGTGCTCCTCGTTCGAAGGTGACGGCTGAGGTGACCCAGCGCGTGAAATCACACAGCGCGGCACGCGAGGACGCCGGGCGTCCTCGGCTTTTCAGCGGGCGTGCCGCGCGGGCGTACACCCGGACGAAGCCACGAGGAGCAGGTCGATCGCGCGACGGCGCCAGAACGATCCCCGGGTGACGGGGACGGCGGCGTGCGCGGGCCTGAACATGCTTCGATCCTGCCACAGTCCGGCGGCCCGCCTGTGTTCTGTCCCACCGGCTGGACGTTCGCGGGGCGAACAAACCCGGGCGGGTGCGAACGCGTGCGCGAGGGCGGCCACAATGGGCTTGTGAGCGAGCCGACCCTGCCCAGCGACCTTGACGATCTCGTGGTGCGGATGGCCGGTGTCGGCGTCCGACGGAGCGGGAACGACCTCCTCGCCGGCCTCGACTGGAGTGTCGAGCTGGACGAGCGCTGGGTCGTGCTCGGCCCGAACGGCGCCGGCAAGACCACCCTCCTGCGGCTGGCCGCCGCCGAGCTGCACCCGACCTCGGGCACCGTCGACCTGCTCGGCGACCGCATCGGCCGGGTCAACATCTTCGACCTGCGCCCCCGTATCGGGTTCACCTCCGCCGCGATCGCCCAGCGCGTCCCCGGCGACGAGCTGGTGCGCGACGTCGTGGTGAGCGCCGGTTACGCCGTGATGGGCCGCTGGCGCGAGGCCTACGACGCGCTGGACATCAACCGCGCCGCCGAACTGCTGGGCACGCTCGGCATCGCGCACATGGCCGAGCGCACCTTCGGCACGCTGTCCGAGGGCGAGCGCAAGCGTGTGCTGATCGCGCGGTCGCTGATGACCGACCCCGAGCTGCTGCTGCTCGACGAGCCGGCGGCCGGCCTGGACCTGGGCGGCCGCGAGGACCTCGTCGCGCGGCTGTCGGACCTCGCGCTGGACCCGGACGCGCCGGCCATGGTGCTCGTGACGCACCACGTGGAGGAGATCCCGCCGGGCTTCACCCACGCGTTGCTGCTGAAGGACGGCCACGCCGTGGTCGCCGGGCTGGTGGACGACGTGATCACGAGCGAGAACCTGTCGAAGACGTTCGACCAGGACCTGGTCCTGCAGCGCTCGGGCGAGCGGTTCTTCGCCCGTCGTCGGTAGGTTGTCCTTACCGGCCGGTAGCCTGCTGGCCGGTGCGTCAACGAGGAGGAAGTCGCGTGGCAGAGTTCGTAAGCCTGGAGGTCGAGGGCGGGGTCGGCACGATCCGGCTCGACCGGCCGCCGGTCAACGCGCTGAACAACCAGGTGCAGGCCGAGCTCGCCGAGGCGGCACGTGAGGCTTCGGACCGCGACGACGTCCGCGCGGTGATCCTGTACGGCGGCGAGAAGACCTTCGCGGGCGGCGCGGACATCAAGGAGATGGCCGACCGCACGTACCCGGAGATCGCCAAGTTCGGCGCCGAGCTGACCGCGTCGCTCACGCGCATCGCGAACATCCCGAAGCCGGTCGTCGCGGCCATCACCGGGTACGCCCTCGGCGGCGGCCTGGAGCTGGCGCTGACCGCGGACTGGCGGGTCGCGGGCGACAACGTCAAGGTCGGCCAGCCGGAGATCCAGCTCGGCATCATCCCCGGCGCCGGCGGCACGCAGCGGCTGTCGCGGCTGATCGGCCCGAGCAAGGCCAAGGACCTGATCTTCACCGGCCGGTTTGTGAAGGCCGAAGAGGCGCTCAAGCTGGGCATCCTCGACGAGGTCGTGGCCCCGGACGACGTCTACGCCGCTGCGCGCAAGTGGGCCGCGCAGTTCGCGAACGGTCCCGCCGTGGCGTTGCGCGCCGCGAAGACGGCCATCGACTCGGGCCTCGACGTCGACCTCGACACCGGCCTCAAGATCGAGACCCAGCTGTTCACCGCCCTGTGGGCGACCGAAGACCAGGCGAACGGCATGAAGTCGTTCATCGAGAACGGCCCCGGCAAGGCCACTTTCGAGGGGAAGTGACCGGCGTGACCGATCCTGCACCGAACCCGCACGCCACGGCCGAAGAGGTCCAGGCGGCCTACGGCGACCCGAAGCTCGCGAACGTCCTCTACCACGACTGGGAAGCCGGGACGTACGACGAGAAGTGGTCGATCTCCTACGACGAGCGCTGCATCTCCTACGCCACCGACGTGTTCAACGCCGTCGCGGGCGAGGACGGCCAGCCGTACCAGCACGCCATGGAACTGGGCAGCGGCACCGGTTTCTTCCTGCTGAACCTGATGCAGGGCGGCGTCGCCAAGAAGGGCTCGGTCACCGACCTGTCTCCCGGCATGGTGCAGGTCGCGCTGCGCAACGCGGAAGGCCTCGGCCTCGACGTCGACGGCCGGGTCGCCGACGCGGAGCGGATCCCGTACGAGGACAACACGTTCGACCTCGTCGTCGGGCACGCCGTGCTGCACCACATCCCGGACGTCCGCGCGGCGTTCGCCGAGGTGCTGCGGGTGCTCAAGCCCGGCGGCCGGTTCGTGTTCGCCGGTGAGCCGACCAAGGTGGGCGACTTCTACGCCCGCAAGCTCGGCCAGTTCACCTGGTTCCTGACGACCAGGGTGACGAAGCTGTCCGCGCTGAGCGGCTGGCGCCGTCCGCAGGAGGAGCTGGACGAGTCCTCGCGCGCGGCGGCTTTGGAGGCCGTGGTGGACATCCACACCTTCGACCCGTCGGAGCTGGAGTCCATGGCGCGCGGCGCCGGGGCCCAGGACGTGCGCGCGGTCACCGAGGAGTTCTCGGCCGCGCTCGCGGGCTGGCCGATCCGGACGTTCGAGGCCGCCGTGCCGCAGGAGAAGCTGACGGTGCGCTGGCGCCTGTTCGCCTACCACCTGTGGCTGCGACTGTCCGCTTTGGACAAAAAGGTGCTCTCGAAGGTGCTGCCGCGCGAGCTGTTCTACAACGTGATGATCACCGGGACCAAACGGCCGTCCTGAATTGGCCTACGGTTTCACGTCCGACGACGTCGCCTTCCTGCGCTCCGGCGCGGGACGGGCGGCGCTCGCCGAGTCCTCCGCGCTGCCGCTGACCGACGCCACTCGCATCGCCGACGTCGGCGCCGTGCGGCGCTCGGTGGGGGAGCGGTACGCGGCCGCGGTGCTGGAAACCGTGGTGCTGCGGCGGAAATCGGCCGCGAAGCTGGCGGACGCGGGCGAGTGGCTGTTCACCGGCGACGCGCTCCAGCAGGCGAGCGCGACGCCGGTGGCCCGGCACCGGGCCACTCGGCTCGCCGGTTTCGATGTTCATGACGTCACGTGTTCCGTGGGTGCTGACCTGGTGGAGCTGGCCCGGGTGGCTCGTCGCGCGCTCGGGTCCGATGTGGACGCTGTGCGGCTGGAGATGGCGCGGCACAACGCTTCTGTTGCCGGAGTAACGCCCGGCGTCGTCCGGGCCGATGCGCTGGCGCCGGTCAGCCGCGGCACCGTTGTGGTCGCGGACCCGGCCCGGCGCGACTCGGCGGGCCGTCGCACCTGGAAGCCCGCCGATTTCCTGCCCCCGCTCGACGGGCTGGTGGACGCCTACCCCGGCCGTCCACTGTCGATCAAGTGCGCGCCTGGCATGGACTTCACGATCGCGCCGTGGGCCGAGGAAGTGGAACTGGTCTCGCTCGACGGCGCAGTCCGTGAAGCCTGTCTCTGGCGCGGCCTGTCCGACGGCGTCTCGCGGCGGGCCACCGTGCTGCGTTCGGACGGTGCACAGTGGACGCTGACCGACGCCTCGCCGGACGAGATTCCGGTACGGGAGCCGGGGAAGTGGATCATCGACCCGGACGGCGCCGTCGTCCGCGCCGGGCTGGTGCGGCACTACGCGGCGCGGCACGGGCTGTGGCAGCTCGACGAGCGCATCGCGTACCTGACCGGGGACACCCCGCCGCCCGGCGTGCGGGCCTTCCGGGTGCTGGAACACGGCCCGTACAACGAAAAGTCGCTGCGGTCCGTCCTCAAGCGACTCGACGTGGGGCGGCTGGAGATCCTGGTGCGCGGCCTGGACATCGACCCGGACGCGTTGCGTCGCAGGCTGAAACCGCGCGGTCACGCGGAGTCCACTGTGGTGCTCACCCGGATCGGCCGGTCGCCCGCGGTTTTCGTCTGCCAGGCCGAGCGCATCCCTTCGGAGGGTGGAATCCCGGACGGCGGCAGCGTAAGTTCTCCAGGTCGTTGACAACTACGGAGGGGTCCCCGTGTCCCGTTTCTCAGGTCTCGTCAAGCTTGCCGCCGCCGCGGCGATCGGTGCCACCGTGGCGGGCGGTGCGACCGCGCTGGCCGGCTCGGACGCCGTCACCGCCGCCCACGGCCGGGAGCCGGCCAACATCGGCCAGGTGAAGAACGACGTCAAGGCCTACTACGGCGACTACCTCGACGCCTCGGGCAAGCACCACTACTCCGACAGCAGCCGGTTCGTCACCGACACCAAGCGCGTGGTCGCGGACGCGAAGCGGTACCTGACGCAGAAGCTCGGCACGGTGAAGAACCCGGCGATCGTGCTCGACGTCGACGACACCTCCGAGGTCACCTACGGCTGGGAGGCCGACAACGACTTCGGCTTCGACCCGGTCAAGCAGCAGCAGGCGATCGACAACGGCACCTTCGTGGCCAACAAGCCGGTGCTGGAGCTGGCGAACTGGGCGGCGCAGCGCGGGGTGAAGGTCTACTTCCTCACCGGGCGCAGCACGCCGCAGGGCCCGCAGTCGCTGAAGAACCTGGCGAACGAGGGCTACCCGGCCCCGGCCGACGCGTTCTTCAAGCCGGCCGGCACCGCGCCGGACTACCTGCCGTGCGGGCTGACCTGCAACACCGTGCAGTACAAGTCCGGCACCCGCGCGCACATCCAGGCGACCGGCGCGCACATCGTGCTGAACATCGGGGACCAGTTCAGCGACCTCGAGGGCGGCTACGCCGACAACCCGGTCAAGCTGCCGAACCCGATGTACTACCTGCCTTGAGCCCGGCGCCACTCCGGCCGTCCACAATGGATGGCCGGAGTGGCTTTCGGCTGGTTCAGCCGTTGTAGCCCGCGAAGATCTTCGCGAACTCGTAGGGCTGCTGCGGGATGTTGGTGCACTTGTAGAGCGCGCCGGTGCACGCGTTCGCGTCGCGGCCGGACTCCCAGAACGACAGCATGCCGATGTGCACGGTCTTCGCGAAGCCGACCAGCGCGGTGGCGTCCTTCTGGTAGAAGATCTCGTTCTGCGAGTCGTTGACGCCGATCATCGGGGTGACGCCGACCTTCTGCCAGGCGTCCGCGTCCGACAGCCCGAAGATGGACTTGACCTGGGCCTGCGTGGCCTTGGCGGCGGAGATCGCCTTCGCGCCCTCGTCGCCGGCGCCCTGGTAGTAGTCCATCGCCATCACGTTGACCATGTCCACGTCGACGCCCGCGGACTTGGCGGCGTTGACGACGTTGAGGCCGTCCGCGGTGAGGCCGTCGGGCAGCACGGGCAGGGTCAGTGAGATCTTGAGGCCGGGGTTGTCGGCCTGCACGGTCTTCAGGGCCTGCGACCGGCGCTGGATCGTCGCCGTGTCGGCCACGGCGGCGCCCTCGATGTCCAGGTCGATGTACTTGAGGCCGTATGCCTTCACGACCGCGTCGTACTCGGCGACCAGTGCCGAGGTGTCCGTGCACGCCTGGGCCAGCTCGATGCCCGACGCGCCGCCGAACGACACCTTCACGTCGCCGCCGCCCGCGCGGATCTTGGCGATTTCGTCGGACTGCCAGCCGGCACGCGGGTCGTAGGCGTTGAACCAGCTCGCTTTGCAGCCGGCCGAGGTGACGAAGCCGAGGGTGAAGCTCTTCGCGCCGCCGCTCGCGGACATGGTGGACAAAACCGGCGTCGGCCAGGCGCCCATGTCCACATAGGGCGCGACGGGAACCGCCGAGCCGGTGACGGCGGGAGCGGCGCCGGCCGTGGTCGCCGGCGCGGCCAGCCCGGCGGCGATCGCCACCAGCCCGCCGAACGCGATGGCCAGTTTCCGGGGAGAGGGGAGTCGCATTGGTGAAACCTCCACAGCGGGGACCTGGAGAATGGGAAACCTTGTCCAAATGGTATAGACCAATAAACTGGTTCAGGCCATAGGCCATTCGGAGGCAGTGGGGTCCCGGTCAGCGGGAGTGGTGGAGGTTTCGCCGGTTTCGTCAGGACTGGCCGAGGTTGTCCGAGCACCTTTTGAGCAGCTGGGCGAGCCGTCGCTGGTCGGTGGCGGAAAGGCCGTCCACCATGCGTTCCTCGACCTCGGCGATCAGCTTTTCGGCGCCTTGCAGGTGGATCTTGCCGGAGCGGGTGAGTGTCACGGGCCGCGCCCGCCCGCTGGTCGCTTCGGCCGCGACGGTCACCAGCTTGGCCGTCCGCAGCCCACCGAGAACGTCTCGCAGCGACTGCCGCGTGACGAAGCACTGCCGCGCCAACTCAGCGGACGACGCCCCTGGGTTGTCGGCGAGCGCCCGCAGCACGGCGTACTGCGACATCGACAGCCCGATCGGGCGCAACTGCTCATCGCACGACTGCCGCAACGCCTGCTGTGTGCGCTTGACCAGGTAACCGGGCCGGCTCGTGGTCTCGGCTTGACTCATGACAGGAACCTTACACATAATGGCCGATGCAAGGAACCTGTCATAGAAGGAGCACCATGCCCACCACGACGATCGACCTCGCCGCCGAGGTCGCCACCCTGCTGAACGTCTTCACCGTCGACCCGGCCCGACAGCGCGAGCTGGTGACGGTGCTGGAGACCGCCACGGAAACGGTCATGCGCCACCAGCCGGGTTTCATCTCCGCGAACATCCACGCGAGCCTCGACGGCACCCGCGTTGCCAACTACTCCCAGTGGTCCACGGTGGACGCCTTCCAGGCGATGCTGGCCAACCCGGAGTGCATTCCGCACCTGGACTCCGCCCGCGCACTCGCCCACTCGGACCCGCACATGTACACAGTCGAGTCGATCCACCACGTCTGACTGCGGCTTTCGGTCGGCGCCGCCTCGGTCCGCTGCGCTTGACCGCGCCGTTCAGTCGTGTCAGCCCTGGCCTGCCGCGCCTGCCGCGCCTGCCGCGCCTGCCGCGCCTGCCGCGCCTGCCGCGCCTGCCGCTCGGCGTCGGCGTCGGCGTCGGCCAGCCACACTTGACTGCGGTGTTTGGTCGGCGTCGGTCTTGGCCTGTCGCGCCTGACTGCGGCGCCCGCCCGCCATGTCGGTTCGGCTTTCGCCCGATCTCGGCCCGCTAGGTCCGGCTTCGGCTCGACATGTCGGGCACTGGCGCCATTTCAGGCTTCGGCTTGCCACACCGGGCGTCAGATTCCGTGCTCGACCCCGACCCACCGCGCCCGATCTCGCCCCTCCAGACGTGGCCGCGGCGCCCGCCCACCATGCCGGGTTCGGCGTTCGCCAGCTTCGGGCCACCGGCCGCGGACCGGCCGCCATCCGCTGCCGGGCCCGACTCAGCCGACAGCGAGCGCCGTGACTCCCGAGACGTAGCGTCCGCCCTTCAGGTCACCCAACGGCACCAGGCGCGGCAGCGCGAGCGGCTTCCCGTCCTCCACCGTGGACAGCAGCAGTGGCCGTCCGCCGACGGATTCCTCGGCGAGCGTCACGGCGGCGCCGTAACCGTCGGAGCCGACGGCGACCACCGGCTTGTCCGGCGTCGGCAGCACCCCGGCCAGCAGCAGGACAAGCGCGAGCGACGGCCCGGACTCGGTGTGCGTCTGCGGCCCGGCGTCGGAGTTGAATTTCGCCGTCACCGTCCGGCGCGGCAGGTGGGCGAGCAGCGCCGGCGGCAGCGTGACGGACCGTCGGCCCTGCGTAACGCGCACAGCCCGGTCGGCCGCACCGGCGTCGGACACCACGACGGTGACAGTCCGGACGTCGGCCACGGTGCGGCCGGCGTTCCGGTCACCCGGCACCGTCAGGTCGACGCCATGGCGCCCGGCCCGGAACACCGCCGGGTGATTGCCGATCGACGGGTCGATCTCGGCGAGCGCGAACGTCACGGACCGGTGCGCGCTCCCCGTCACCCGCACCGTCACGCGCAACGCGGTGTTCTTCCCCGGCGGCAACGTAGGCGCCGATTCGGCGACAACCTGCTGCAGCCCGTCCCCGGCAAGCTCCCCAGCCGAGTACGACGCCGGCGCCGCCACGGCCCCGCCCACGGAAACAACGTCCGACGCCGTGGCCACCCCACCACTGGCCCCCAGCTCGACGGCCACCGCCAGCCCAACGACGATCCCGCGCATCCGCGCCCCCTTCGGCCGATCACCCCCGCAGGCGCGGACGATCGGCCGGAGTTTAGCCGTTTCTCCGGAGATCGTGTGCGTGCTGCCGCCGGCTCAGAACGCCACCTCGCGACCCTCGACATCCGCTATCCCGCGCACCCGCTACTCGCGACACCCGCTAGCCGCGCCGTCACCCCAGCCGATAGCTCCGCCGCCTCTCGCAGGCGACGCTCGTCCGCTGAGGCGCCGGCGGCTGTGCCTCGCCGAAAACGGGTCGCGCTCCCAGCCGTTGCCGGGAACCGGCGACAACCCCGGCAGCCGGGATGCGCCGGGTCCTCGGCAACGCCTGCGCGCCGCCCACGACCCAGCGCTCGGACCTCGCCGAAAACCGGCGACGTCTGCCCACCGGCTCGACCGCAGCCCCCGGTCAGCCCCGCCGCCGGGCCACCAGCACAGCGTCGCGAATGGACACTTCGTGCCCGTCCGGGAGAGCCGCCGTCCGGGGCCGCGCGTCGGTGACCACGGGGTCCCAGCCGTCGTCGAGCGTCGCGGCGACGGATTCCGCCGTGAAGAACATGTCGGGCACCTGCGGCCGCGGCGCCTCTGTCTCCAGGTCCGACGGGTGGTGCCCGACGATGAGCAGCGTCCCGCCCGGGGCGACCGCCGCCGCCAGGCGCGCGAACAGCGCCGTGCGCTCGGGTGTCGGCAGGTGCATGAACTGAGCCGACACCAGGTCGAACTGCTCCTCGGGCGCCCACGACGTCAAATCGGTCCGCACCCAGGAGATCTGCTCGTCCAGACCCTGCGACGTCGCCTGTTTGGCTCCGCGCTCCAGCGCCGTGGCCGAAAAGTCGACGGCCGTCACGCGCCAGCCGGACGAGGCGAGCCACAGTGCGTCGCCGCCTTCGCCGCAGCCCGCGTCCAGCGCGCGCCCCGGACGCAGGTTTGCCGCCTCGGTCACCAGCTGGGGGTTGGGCCGCCCGCTCCAGACCGACGTCTGCGAGCCGTAGAGCTCTTCCCAGAATCCCTGGTCGAACACCGGCATTTGCTCCGTCATGTCAGATCCCATGCCTTCTCGCACCGGCCACCAGCTCGCTGACGCGTTGTTCGGTTTCGTGCGCGAACGGTCCGTTCGCGTCCAGTGCCAGCCGCACGTCTTCGTCGACGAGGTCGAAGTTCAGCGCGGCGGCGGCGTTCAGCCCGGCGCCCGCGGAGATGATCACCTGCGACTTGAAGTCCGTCACGTTCCCCGCCACCCACACGTCGGGAACGGCCGTGGCGCCATTCGCGTCGGACGGCACGGCCGAGCCGACCACATACCCGCCCATCTCCTGCTCCACCGCCGCCAGACCGAGCGACGCGAGCACGCCCACCCGCGCGGTGAACCGCGGCGCGACCACCATTGCCTCCCGCGCGACGACCTCGCCCGAGCGCAACCGGACGCCGGTGAGCGCGTCGCCGGTCACCTCCAGCGCGGCGACCTCGCCCTCCACGACGCGGACCCCGCGCGCGGCCAGCTGCTTGACCTGGTCGGCGTCGAGCGCCGGCGCGGTGTGCAGGAACAGCGTGACGTCCGCCGTCCACTGCCGCCACAGCAACGCCTGGTGCGCGGACATCGGGTTCGTCGCGAGGATGCCGACGGCCTGGTCACGCACCTCCCAGCCATGGCAGTAGGGGCAGTGCAGCACGTCGCGTCCCCAGCGCTCGGCCACGCCGGGCACGTCCGGCAGCTCGTCGACCAGGCCCGTCGCCACCAGGAGACGACGCGCGCGCACCGAACGGCCGTCGGCCAGCTCCAGGACGAAGTCGCCGTCTTCGCGTCGACGCGCGGTCGTGACGGTCCCGCTCACGACCTGGCCGCCGTAGCCCTCGACCTCCGCGCGCCCGGCCGCCGTCAGGTCGGCGGGCGTGATGCCCTCGCGGGTCAGGTAGTTGTGCACGTGCCCGGCCGGTGCGTTCCGCGGCTCGCCGGCGTCGACGACCAGCACCGAACGGCGCGCCCGCGACAGCGCCACCGCGCCGCTCAGGCCGGCCGCCCCGCCCCCGACGACCACGACGTCGTATCTCTCGTCCACTGGGTTCCTCCCGTTGTTCGCCTGTCCCTTCGGACTATCCGCACCGACGGAGGACTTGACAAATATGTTTGCCAAACCAGCAAATAGAGGGATGACCGACGACCAGCCTGACTTCGGCGAGGTACTCCAGACGATCGGCCCGCGGCTGCGCGGCCTGCGGCGACAGCGAAACGCGACGTTGACGCAGCTCTCGGCGACTACCGGGATCTCGGTCAGCACCCTGTCGCGGCTGGAGTCGGGGCAGCGGAAGCCGACCCTGGAGCTGCTGCTGCCGCTGGCCCGCGCCCACCAGGTGCCGCTCGACGAGCTCGTCGACGCGCCGCCGACGGGCGATCCGCGGCTGCACCCGCGTCCGGTCGTGCGCAACGGAATCACGATCATGCCGCTCACCCGCCGCCCCGGCGGCCTGCGCGCGTACAAGCAGATCTTCCCGCCGCACTGGCCGGACCAGGAACCGGACCTGCGAGTGCACGACGGGTACGAATGGGCCTATGTCCTTTCCGGACGGTTACGCCTCATCCTCGGCGAGCACGACTTCATCCTCCGGCCGGGTGAGGTGGTGGAGTTCGACACGCACGTTCCGCACTGGTTCGGCAATCCCGGGCCGGAGCCGTGCGAGGTGCTCGCGTTGTTCGGGCCGCAGGGTGAGCGGTTCCACGTCCGCGCCCGCCCCGCGTCAGGATCCTGACATCTGCCGACGCAGCCGTGCCTTGACATCTCGTAGGCCTCAGCCCCGGTAATGCCCATCGGGTATCACAGGGGTGGGAACAGGTCTTGGACGCTGCCCGGTCTCCGGCCGCAGAGTGGAAGAGAACCACCACCGCGGAAGGGAATTTCTCATGACAACGGCAACTGGGCAGCTCGACGGCCGGCACGTGGTCGTCCTGGGCGGCACGTCGGGGATCGGCTTCGCGACGGCGGCCGCGGCGGCTGCCGAGGGCGCGAAAGTGACTGTCGCGTCCAGCCGGCAGTCCAGTGTGGACAGGGCGCTCGCGCAACTGCCGGCGACGGCGACGGGCCGCGCGCTCGACCTCGCCGACGCCACGAAGGTCCGTGCGCTCTTCGACGAGCTGGGCGAGTTCGACCACCTCGTCTACACCGCGGCCGAACCGCTCACGCTGATGCCGCTGGACACCCTCGACGTCGAGGCCGCCCGCAGTTTCTTCGGGCTGCGCTACTTCGGCGCGCTCACCGCCGTGCAGGCCGCGGTTCCGCACCTGCGCAAGGGCGGTTCGATCACCCTGACCAGCGGCACGGCGGGCACCCGTGGCGGCCCGGGCTGGGGCGTCGCGGCGAGCATCTGCGCGGCCGTCGAAGGGCTGACCCGCTCGCTCGCGGTTGAGCTCGCGCCGCTGCGGGTCAACGCCGTCGCCCCCGGCATCGTGCGCTCACCGCTCTGGCAGGGCATGGCCGACGCCGACCGTGAGCAGATGTACGAGGAGACGGGTGCTGCCCTGCCCACGGGCCGCGTCGGCGAGCCCGAGGACGTCGCGCGCGCCTACGTCTACTGCATGACCCAGCCGTGGGCCACCGGCACCGTCCAGCTGATCGACGGCGGCACGGTCCTGGTCTGAGCGGCACGACTGTCCCGCTCGCGACGTCGCCAAAATCGTCACCGGGCACCTGGGTCGCCACGGGCACCGATCACCCGGGCGACCCAAGAACCGACCCGGTCAGCGGTCCAGCTGCGCGGCCACGTCCAGCGTCCGGTCCCGCTCTGCGCGTGAGCCCAGCGGCGTGACGATGAGGTCGGTGACCCCGGCCTCGCGGTATCGCGCCAGCTCGCGCAGCACCGTCTTCTCGTCACCGGTGACGACGGTGTCCGCCGGGCCCGACAGGCCGCCGCGGTCGAGGATGGCGCGGTACGCCGGCAGGTCGTTGACGATGCCGAAGTCGCGGGCGACCGCCTCGCGCACGCCGTCCGGGTCCGTGCTGACCGACGTCATCACCGCCGCGGCCACCCGCGCGCCGTCGGCCAGCCGGGGGACGAGGTAGTCGGCGACGGTCGAGGGCTGGGTCCACACCGCGATCGTGCCGTCGGCCAGGTCGCGGGCCACTTCCAGCATCCGTGGCCCCAGCGCGGAGACGAGCACGGGCGGCGGCGTGGCGACGTCGATGGCCAGCTGGGTGTCGACGGTGAAGAACTCGCCCGCGTACTTCACGTGCTCGCCGCGCAGGAGCGGGCGGAGCACCTCGAGGTACTCGCGCGTGTGGCGCGCGGGCGAGGTGTACGGGATGCCGAATTGGCCGGTGATGAACGTGGCGTGGCTGGGCCCGACGCCGAGCGTGAGCCGTCCGCCGGTGAGGGACTGGACGGTCAGCGCCGACGTCGCCATCACGATCGGGTGCTGCGGGTACGTCGGCACGATCGCGGTGGCGAGTTCCGCCGGGCCGTCGCCGACGGCGAGCAGCAGGCCGAGTGGGTCCATGCCGCCGGGCAGCTGGTTGGCCCAGAGGCTGTCGAGCCCGCGTGCGGTGACCGCGGCCGCTTCGTCCCGGAGTTCGCTGATGGGGACACCGCCGGTGGCGATGAGGTGGGTTCCGATGCGCATATCCCCAGTTCAGCGCGGAAATCTCCGGGCAGCGAGGCCCACTGGACCTGCGCAGCGATCAGGTAATGTGATCGTCGCAGGTCGAGGGGGTTTGATGGAGCTTCGGGCACTGCGCTATTTCGTCATGGTGGCGGAGGAACTGCACTTCGGACGCGCGGCCGAGCGGCTGCGCATCGTGCAGCCCGCGGTCAGTCAGCAGATCGCGCGGCTGGAGCGGGAGCTGGGCGTCCGGCTGCTGGACCGCTCGCCGCGCGCGGTCCGGCTCACCGACGCCGGTCGACGCGTCCTGGTCGCGGCGCGTGATGCCCTGTCGGCGGCTGAACGGGTCCGCGTCGCCGCTGGGGAGCGGCCGGGGGAGTGGCGCGTCGGCACGGCCGCGGGGCTCACCGGCCGGCTGGAACGCGGGATCGACGCGCTGCGCGAGCGGAACCCGTCGTTCGAGGTGGTCCTCGTGGACCTGCCCGTCACCGAACGGCTGGACGCGGTCCGCCGCGGTGAGCTCGACCTCGCGCTGGTGCGCGGCACCGTCGCCGCCCCGGGGCTACGCGTGCTGCCGGCCTGGTCAGAGCCGTTGCGCGCCGTCGTCTCCGCGCGCCACGCGGCTGCCGACGGGGAGGCGGTGACGCTCGAGGACCTGTCCGCCGACGTCCTGCGCCTGCCCGACCGCCGGAACGACCCGCCCCTTTACGACGCCGTCGTCGAGGCCCTCGGAGACGCCGGCGTGTCCCCGCCGCTGGGGCGCCCCACCGGCACCACGCAGGACACCGTCGTCGAGGTCGGCTCCGATCCGTCCAGCTGGGCCCTGCTCCCGGCCGACCAGATCGCCGGCTTGGGCACGAACCGCGTGCGCGCCCTGCCGCTCAAGCCGGACCTCTCGGTCACCGGCTACGTCCTCACTCGGGACGACGACACCTCGGAGCCTTGTGTGGACCTCGTCGTCTCGGTCTTCCGCGACCCGGACGAATAAAACGGCTCAGTTCGGTCGATAAAACCTTGGCCGGCGAATTCTCGGGCGGGCGTCCCTGGACTGACTGAGCGGATCGAACCAAGCCGGCGCCACTTACGCGCCGGCCTGCCGGACGGCCTCGGCCACCTGAGCGGGAGAGGTGTGCGAGGGGCTCCCGTGACCCGGAAGGACCCACGACGCCGGCAGCTGGGCGAGCCGTTCGAGGGACGCGCGCGACTCGTCCGGGTCATCCGTGAACGGTGCGGGCTGCGGGCCGGTACGCCCGGTCAGCACGTGCCGGGTCGTCAGGGCGTCGCCGACGAAAACGGCGTCGGCGAGCGGCACGTGCACGGCGACGCTTCCCGGTGAGTGGCCCGGCATCTGCACGATCACCGGGCTTCCCGGAAGGTCCAGGACGTCGCCGTCGGCAACCTCGATCACCTCGTGCACGTACTTGGTGCGCAGCGCGTTCTTGCGCAGGGAGTACCAGAAGAAGCCGATCGTGGCGCCGAGCTTCATCGGGCCCATCGGGGTCTTGGGCTTCTCGCCCGTGCGCGCGCGGACGGCGTCGGCGGCGTGCACGTAGACCGGCACTCCGTGCTCGCTCCGCAGTCGTTCGGCGAAGCCGAGGTGATCGGCGTCCCCGTGGGTCAGCACCAGTCCCCGGATGTCGTCGGCCGACTTGCCCAGCGACCGCAGCTCGTTCTGCAGGTCGTGCCAGTGGCCGGGCATGCCCGCGTCGATGAGGGTGATGCCCTCGTCGGTGTCGATCAGGTAGCACGCCACCACGTCGTTGCCGAGGCGGTGCAGGTGAGGAGCGAGCTTCATGGGGTTGCCCTTCGAGGGTTACGGTCGGCTACGATGGCTACGGTACATAGCCTTGATGGCTACGGTCAATAGCTTTGGATGCGGAAGGGGCGAACAGTGCCGACTCCTGAGAAGACCTCGCTGAGCGCGATCGTCGCGGCGGGCCGGGAAATCCTGGAGTCGGGCGGTCAGGATCGGCTGACGATGCAGAGCGTCGCCGGCCGCGTCGGGGTCCGCGCTCCGTCGCTGTACAAGCACGTCCGTGACCGCGCGGCGCTGCTGGCCGCCGTGGCCGGGGCCGCCGTCGACGACCTCGTCGCCCGGCTCGAAGCGACCGACGGCTCGCTCGAAGGGCTGGTGCACGCGTACCGCAGCTTCGCCCAGGGCAGTCCCGAGGGCTTTCGGCTGATGATGCTTTCCGCGCTGGCCCCGGCGGAGGCCCTCGACCGCGCCGTCGCCCCGATTCTGCAGGTGTCCCGGCAACTCGTCGGAGAGGCAGCCGCGCTCGAAGCCGCACGCTTGCTGACCGCGTGGGCCACGGGTTTCATCCAGATGGAACTCGCCGGCGCCTTCCGGCTCGGGGGAGACGTCGATCGCGCCTTCGAGTACGGCCTCGTCCGCCTGCGCCGCGCGCTCACGGACGAGGCGGAGCAGCCGAGCGCCACTGGCGATCCGTCCTCTGTGGACTGACTTGCCGCGGGTCAGCCTTCCGCGGTGCGGGAGTGGTGGGCCGGGGCGTGCAGGCTGCCCAGCAGTGCGAGGGCGTCGGCGTTGGGCGTGCCGGGTTCGGCGTGGTAGATGATCAGCTGCTGCCCGGGCGCGCTGCGCACGTCGAACGCCTGGTAGGTGAGGGTGAGCGGGCCGACCTCGGGGTGCACGAGCTGCTTGGGCTCTCGGCTCTTGCCGCGCACCTGATGGGTTTCCCACAGCGTGCGGAACTGCTCGCTGCCCTCGCTGAGTTCGGCTACCAGATGCCGCAGAACCGGGTCGTGCGGATCGAAGCCCGCGGCCACCCGCAGGTTCGCCACGGTGGCCTGCGCCGTCCAGTCCCAGCGTGCGTAGAACTGCCGTCCGGCGGGGTCGAGGAAGGTCATACGGGCCAGGTTGTCCGGCGCACGGAACGGTGAGAACAGCGCGTCGGCCAGGGTGTTGGTGGCCAGTACGTCCAGGGTGCGGTTGAGCACGAAGGCCGGGGTGTGCGGGTAGCCGTCCATGAGCTGCCGCAGTTCGGGGCTCACGGTCTGCGGTACCGGCGCGGGTGCGCGTTCCGGCGTGGTTCCGGCCAGGCGGTACAGGTGCTCGAGGGCGTCCTGGCCGAGGTCCAGCGCACGGCCCAGCGCTTCGAGAACCTGCGCGGACGGGCGGGTCTCGCGGCCCTGTTCCAGGCGGGTGTAGTAGTCGGCGTTCACCCCGGCCAGCACGGCGACCTCCTCGCGGCGCAGCCCGGCCACCTTGCGCCGGCCGGAGTAGAGCAGCCCCGCGTCTTCCGGAGACCGCTGCGCGCGGCGTGCCCGCAGGAACTCACCCAGCTCGTTGACGCCCATGGCACCAGGCTAGATCGCCGCCCGCCCGGTTGGCTGGGTGCGGCACACCCAGTCACCGCGCGTCCTGCCATTCCCCTCGGCTGCCGTCGAGGGTGGGAAGCACAACAGGGACTGAGGTGAGTGATGACAGATCGTGAAACGGCCACCGACGTGGTGGGCATGTGGGTCACCGCGGACGGCCACATCCGGCAAGAACTGCGCGCCGATGGACGTTATGACGAAGCGCGCGGTGACCGGCGTAGTGCCTACACCGGCCGGTACACCGTGACCGGCGGCCATCTGGATTACGTCGACGACACCGGGTTCACCGCGACCGGGGACATCCGCGACAACGTGCTCTACCACGAGCACCTCGTCCTTTACCGCGAATCCGACCACCGGCAGGTGCGGCGATGAGCGCGCCGTCCACCGATCGCGAACTGGACGGGAAGGTCGCGCTGGTCACCGGCGCCGCCCGCGGGGTCGGCGCGGCCACCGTCGGCTGGCTGCACGCCCGCGGCGCGCGGGTGCTGGCCACCGACCTCCGCCCCGAGGTGGCGGACCTGGAGGCTCGGTTCGACGGGGTTTCCACCCTGGTGGGTGACGTGTCGCGGGAGGAGACCGCGGTGCGGTCGGTGGCCGCGGCGCTCGAGGAGTTCGGCGGCCTGGACATCCTGGTCAGCAACGCCGGCCGCTCGGTGAACAAGCCGATCACCGAGACCACGGCGTCCGATTGGGACGAGCTGATGTCCATCAACGCCCGCGCGGCGTTCCTGCACTCCCGCGAGGCGTTCCGGGCCATGCGTGAACGCGGCGGCGCGATCGTCACGGTCGGCTCGTTCGCCTGCACGGTCGGGCTGCCCGAGGCCGCGGCCTACAGCGCGTCCAAGGGGGCGTTGGCGCAGTTGACCAAGGTGCTCGCGCTGGAGGGCGGCCCGCACGGCATCCGCGCCAACGTCGTCGCCCCCGGGGTGATCGAGACCGACATGCTCGACAACTTCCGGGACGACAGCCGCGCGTACCTGCGTTCCTTCGGCGACGCCCACCCACTGGGCCGCGTCGCGCAGCCCGAGGAGATCGCCGAGGTGATCGGGTTCCTGGCCTCGCCCCGGTCCAGCTTCATCACCGGCGCGGTCGTCGCCGCCGACGGCGGTTACACCGCGGCATGACTTCCCGCAATCACCACGACAGGAAAGAGAACACCATGCCTGGACGGCTCACCGGCAAGATCGCGCTGATCACGGGCGCGACCGGGGGCATCGGCTCGGCCACCGCGGAACTGTTCGCCCGCGAAGGCGCCAGCCTGGTCGTCGCCGACATCGCCGAGGAAGCGTTACGGGACCTGGCCGCGCGCCTGGAGGCCAAGGGCGCCGACGTGCTCGCGGCCCGCTTGGACGTCTCCTCGTCCGAGAACTGGGGCGAGGTCATCGAGCTGACGCGTCAGCGCTTCGGGCGGCTGGACGTGCTGGTCAACATCGCCGGCATCGTGGACTGGCCCGGCATCGAGGGCACCGAGCAGGAATCCTGGGACCGGGTGATCGCGGTCAACCAGACGGGCACCTGGCTCGGCATGAAAACCGCGATGCCCCTGCTTCGCGCCTCCGGCAACGCCTCGATCGTCAACACCTCCTCGGTCCTCGGCCTCATCGGCAGCGGAGTCGCCGCCGCGTACCAGGCGTCCAAGGGGGCTGTGCGGCTGCTGACCAAGACCGCCGCCGTCGAGTACGCCACCCAGGGCGTCCGGGTCAACTCGGTGCACCCCGGAGTCATCGCCACCCCGATGATCCAGGACATCCTCGACGAACAGGGCGACCAGCAGCCCGACGTCGTGCGCACGCCCATGCGCCGCGCGGGCAGCCCCGCCGAAATCGCCCCCGCGATGCTTTTCCTGGCCAGCGACGAATCCTCGTTCGTCACGGGCACCGAACTCATCGTCGACGGCGGGCTCACCGCGCACTGAACGGCTCGTCCCGCTGGGCCGCCGTCTCAGCGGGACGGCCACGGACGAAAGGAAATCTGCCGTGTCCGTCTGGCTCATCACCGGCATCTCGCGCGGCTTGGGACGTTCCCTCGCCCTCGCCGCGCTCCACCGCGGCCACACCGTGGTCGGCACCACGCGCACCGGCGCCACCGACCTCGACGTTCCGGGGAGACGTCTGCACGTGCTCCCACTGGAACTCACCGACCCCGGCCAGACGCGGTCCATCGCGACCCGCGCCCGAGAGTTGGCGGGCGGACTCGACGTCGTGGTCAACAACGCCGGCTACGGCCTGCTCGGGGCCGTCGAGGAAGCCACCGCCGAACAGGCTGCCCACGTGTTCGACGTCAACTTCTTCGGTCCGATGCGCATCATCCAGGCGGTACTGCCGCACCTGCGCGCGCAAGGGCACGGGCACCTGGTGAACATCGCCTCCATCGCGGCGCTGGACCCGCGGGCCGGATCAGGCCTCTACGCCGCGGCCAAAGCCGCCCTGGTCGCCGTTTCCGAAGCCCTGGCCGAGGAACTGGGCCCCCTCGGCATCGGCGTCACCGCGGTCGAGCCGGGCTCGTTCCGCACCGAGTTCCTCACGCCCGAATCCGTCCGGCGCACCTCGTCTCCCATCGACGATTACGCCGCCACCAGCGGTTTGTCCGTCTCCCACCTGGACACCATCAACGGCCACCAGCCGGGCGACCCCGATCGCGCGGCCCAGATCATCCTTGATGCCGTCAGCGGCGACCGGCCGCCGGAGCACCTCGTGCTCGGTGCTGACGCTCTCGACCGGACTCGGGCCAACGTCCACCGTCTACTCGACGACCTCAACACCTGGGAGACCGCCTCGGTCAGCACCGCCTTTTCGACCCACAGGTGACGACCACGGTTCACCCCGAGTAGCCCATCAGGACACGACTTCCCGCGTCCTGATGAGCGGAGCGTGGTCCAACGCGCTTGCCGAACTCGGGTTCAGCCGAGTTCGGCTCGGCGTCGCCGCAATTCGTCGATGGTCGCGTCGACCGTGTCCCGGTGCTGCTGGATCCGCCCGACGACCCGGTCGATCTCGGCGCGGATCTCGTCGGCTTCGCCGCGCTCGACCTCCACGTGATCGGGGTGGATCCGGGTCTGATCGCCGACCACCAGCGGCCGGTCGACGCGAGGGATGCGGGACATCCGGTTGTTGATGAAGTCGTCCAGCCCGTCCAGGCTGTCGTTGAGACGCTCGGTCCACGACAGCCGCCGGATGGCCTCTTTCTCGGGATCACGTTCGTTCCACGACGCGTCGGCCATGGTGCGGGTCAGCGCCTCGTCGGTGGCGCGGAAGTTCAGCAGCAGGCTGGTGATGGCGCGCCGAACCGGTTCCACGTCGCGCTGAGCTGATTCCTGTTGTCGCGAGGCGGCGGTCCAGTTCCGTTGGCCGCCTCGCCGTTTGTAGTGCTGCTGCATCGCCTGTTTGGAGCGTTCGCCGTAGATCGCGCCCAGCTGTTCCCACGTCCAGCCGCTGTCCATGATCGATTCGATCAGCACCCGCTCGGCCTGCTCGACGGCTTCGCGGGCCCAGGGCATCATCCGCAACGCGCTCAAGGATTCATCCACCTCGTCAACGTATCGATTGACGGCCTGTTACGTCAACCAATTCGTTGACGTCAGCTCGATCAGCACTGGGCGACCTCGGCGCGTTGCTGGCATCGCGGGCTTGTCGATCGAAGTTGACAGTGTGCTGTCATGTAGCTAGTTTGGTCGGACATGGCAGCACGCTGTCATGTTGCACTACGAATTCGGCTGTCCAATGTGGTCAACGCGGTAACTCGCGATTGGCTCGAACGTGGAGAGGAACCGCTTGTGCGGATTGGCATCGGACTTCCGAATCAGGTGCGCGACGTGAACACGTCGATCATTCCCCGCTGGGCGGCGCGGGCCGAGGAAGCGGGGTTTTCCACCCTCGCGTCGACTGGGCGCTACGCGTACCCGGGCGTGAGTGACACCGTCGCGCTGGCGGCCGCGGCGGGGGCGACCACGACGATCGGCCTGCTCAGCGCGGTCCTGCTGGCCCCGACGTGGCCGGGTGCCTTGCTGGCCAAGGAAATCGCGGGCATCGACGGTGTCTCCGGCGGCCGTCTCACGCTCGGCGTCGGAGTCGGGTCACGCGCGGACGAATTCACCGTGCCCGGGCACGGACTGCGTGGTCGCGGCGGGCGCTTGGAATCCGACCTGGCGACCTACCGCCACGTATGGGGTGGCGGGCTGGTCGGCGACGGGCCGAATCCGGCTGTGCCATCGGGAACCCGGCAGGTCCCCATGCTGTTCGGCGGCTACTCCGCGCCCACGCTGGACCGCATGGTGCGCTGGGGCGAGGGCTACATCGGCGGCTCGCTGCCGGTGACCATGACGGCGCCCAGCTTTGAGGCGGCGAAACGCGCCTGGCAGGAGGCAGGCCGCCAGGGAGTCCCGAAACTGGTCGTACTCGCCTACTTTGCATTGGGGGACAGCGAGACCGGCCGGGCGAACATCCGGGACTTCTACCGGATGGCGCCCGACGACATCGCCGGCAACGTGGTGCTCTGCACCGCCCCGGAAATGATCAGGCAGTCCATCAAGGACTACACCGCTCTCGGCGTCGACGAGATCATCTTCGTCCCCGCCACCGACGACCTCGACGAGGTCACCCGGCTCGCCGACATCGTCACCTGACCGTCGGCGGGCGCAGACCTTGGCATCCCGATTCTGCGCAAGCGGAAGGCCGGCGCAGAATCGGCGGAAAAGCCTTAATGTAGGTTCTCGCCGCTCGTGATCAGTCTCAAATTCTTGGCATTTCCTCGGCTGGTGAGCCTGCGGCTGCGGCGAGCGGGCAGCGTGGGCTGGTCTAGCCGCTTGTCCGAAGGTCCTCATCGCGGCATGACCGGACGGCCGAATGCGGAGCGGAGTTCGGGCTGGAACTCTGACGCGCCAGGTGCGGGGCCGTAGATCTTGACAACGCGCGACGCCCGAACGCCTGGCGCTGTAGCTCAGCAGCCGCTCGATCTACAACCCAGCAACGGCCTTGGCGAACCAATATGCTTCTGCTGCGGCGCAGGTCATCAGCTGCCACCAGGTGTCGCCGTGCTTCGCGGTTTCTTCGTCGTGCCCGCCCATCCGGCATCGAGCAGGGCGAAGATCTGGTCGAGTGCGGACTCGGCGTCATCCCGCCCTCGGACGAGGGTGACGGCTTCGAGGGCGAAATGGGCCAGCGCCTGGCAAGCGGCATCGCCTTCGGGCAGCCCGGTGTCGGCGGCGATCGCCGCGGCCAAGGCGTTCTCGTGGCGCAGCCACATGCGGCGAAAGTGCTCGCGCAGCGCGGGAGTGGTGTCGATCAGGCGGAGGAAGTCGGCGAGGCGCGGGTCGGTGCGGACCTGCCTGGAGCGCTCGTCGCGCAGCAGCTGGCGCAGCGCCTGAGGGATGGATTGTCCGGTGGGGCGGTCGCGGACAGCGGTGACGAGCGCGGCCTCGTGGTCGGCGTCCTGGTCGAAGACCAGTGCCTCCTTCCCGTCGGGGAAGTGCTTGAACAGGGTGGCCACCGAGACGTCGGCGGTGTCGGCGATCTCCCGTACGCCGACCGCGTCGTAGCCCCGCTCCAGGAACAGTTCCAGAGCGGCGTCGGCCAAGGCCTGGTGGGTGGCGGCCTTCTTGCGCTCGCGGCGCCCTGTCTCGGTCATGTCTCCACCCTAACCTCTGCGTTGAACAGACTCAAACATAGAACCGTTTTACTTTTTGAACAGTTCTACGTATGGTGTGAGGAGCCGGGCCGCCTGGCTCCGCACCCGTCGGCGACGAACACGCCGCCGCAGCACTCGTGGAAAGGACTCACCTCATGACGAACCCACCCCGTATCGCCATCGTCGGCGGCGGCCCCGCCGGCTTGATGTGCGCCCGCGTCCTGCAGGGACACGGCTTCCAGCCAGCGGTATACGACGCGGACACCGCCGTGGACTCCCGAGACCCGGGAGGAACGCTCGACCTGCACGCCGACGCCGGCCAGATCGCGTTGGAGGACGCCGGGCTGATGGACGCCTTCCGGGCTTTGGCCCGGGTGGAGGGCCAGGCCAAGAGCCGCCGCGACCAGCACGGCGCCGTCCTGGCCGAGTTCACCCCCGCCGAGGGTGACGAGGCCGCTCCCGAGATCGACCGCGGCCAGCTGCGGACCATGCTCCACGAGCACCTGAAGCCCGGCACCGTCCACTGGGGACACAAACTGGTGCGCGTGACCCCGCTCGGAGGCGGGGTGCACCGACTGGAGTTCGCCAACGGCGCCAGCGCGGAAGCCGACCTCGTCATCGGCGCCGATGGCGCGTGGTCGCCGGTTCGCCGACTGCTCACCGACGCGGTGCCGCAGTACCTCGGCGTCCACTTCCTCGACGCCCGATTCGACGACGTGGACACCCGGCACCCCGAGGTCGCCGCGATCGTGGGGGATGGTCACATGTTCTCCGCCGACGGCGACGGCCGCGCGGTGATCGTCCAGCGCAACAGCAACGGTGTGGTCCGCGGCTACGTAGCCTTCCGCGCCGAGCTCGACTGGCATGTCGCGGCCGGTGTGGACCTCACCGACCGCGAGGCCGTCCGGTCACATCTGCTGCGGGAGTTCAGCGGATGGTCCGCGGTCATGCGCCCGCTGATCACCGACAATGACGGCGACTACGTGCAGCGTAGCTTCTGGGCGCTGCCCGCTCCGCTGACCTGGGACCACGTCCCCGGTGTCACCCTGATCGGCGACGCCGCCCACCTGATGGCGCCCTTCGGTGGCCATGGCACGAATCTCGCGTTGCTCGATGGCGCGGAACTCGCGCACGCCATCAAGAAGGAGAGCAGTCTCGACGACGCGGTCGCGCGCTACGAGACAGAGATGTTCCCGCGCTCCGGTGAACTCGCCGTAAGCTCGAACACCGCGCTCACTCGGTTCTTCGCCACGACGTCCCCGGACGCGCCACACCTTCCCCCGGACCACGAGCGGGAACACCAGAACTACCAGACCAGGGCGGCGGAATACCGACGCCGGCAAGCCGAAGACGAGCAGTAGAAGACAAGCACCGCAAGCCGTAGCCAGGCCCCGGCGAAGGACCGGGCCTTCGGCGAACGACCGGTAAGCGGCAGATGAGGATGTTTCGGGACAAGGCCGGTGCTACGCGGTGGGTGGCGCGGAGTCCGTTATCCATCGCCGGCCCGCGGTCAGCATGATCACGATGGTGACCAGGGATGCCAGAACGACGTAGGACGAGAACGCGAGCGAGGAGCCAAAGGCCTCGTTGAGTGCGACCGCGACGAGCGGCGCCGTGCCGCCGAGTCCCGACGCTGCGAGGTTGTAGGACAGGCCGCCGGCACTGACGCGGAAGCGCGTGGGGAAGATCTGGCTGACCGCGAGCAGTGAGGGCACTGCCAGCACGCCCTTGGCCGCGCCCAGCAGGATCGTGCCGAGGTAGGCGCCGATCGGATTTGTGCCGGCGAGCAGGAAACCGGGCACGATCGCCACGGCCGCGAAGACGGCGGCGACGATGGTGGCGCGAGACAACCCCAGCCGGTCCACGAACGGCGCGAAGGCCAGAACGAACACCACCGCTACGGCGGCGGCTGTCGTGTTGGCGCCGTAGGCCTGGGCTTGTGAGAGTGCGTGGTTCTGTTCGAGGAAGGTCGCCAGGTAGGACGTCATGATGGCCGAGATGATCGACCACGTGCCGAGGAAGGCGACGAACAAGAGGATCTTGCGCCACGAGGTGCGGATCGCCTCGAGGACAGGTGAGGAGCGCAGCGTGGCCTTCTTCCGTTGTTGCTGTTTCAGCTGACGGAATTCCTCGCCGTCTTGAGTGTTCCGACGTACGTAGAGCCCGATCAGGCCCATCGGCAGCGACAGCCAGAACAGGATCCGCCAACCCCAGGCAGCCCAAGCGCCCGCCGGCATCACGGCCGACAGCCCGGTGGCCAGCAGCGTTCCGGACAGGAGACCGGCGAGAGTCAGTGCGCTCAGCATGCCGACCGCCTTGGCCTTCCCCCCGCGGGGAGCGTGCTCGTAGACGAAGGCGACGGCCGTGGCGTGTTCCCCACCAGTGCCGAGGGACTGGATCAGCCGGCAGAGCAGAAGAAGCAGTGGCGCGGCTGCGCCGATCGACGCGTAGGTCGGGATGAATCCGATCAACGCGGTCGCCGTGCAGGTGAGGACGATCGTGAACGTCAGGGACTTCGTCCGGCCGAGGCTGTCGGCGATGTGTCCGAAGACCACAGTCCCGAAAGGGCGGGTCAGATACGCGATCGCGAAGATCGCGTAGGTGCCGACGAGCGCCAAGGCACTGTCGCCCGCCGGAAAGAACTGTCGGGCGATCATAGTGGCGACCACGCCGTAGACGCCCCAGTCGTACCATTCCGCGAAATTGCCCACCGAGGCCGCGAAAATCATTCGCCGGCGTTCCCGGCCGCTGCGCACGGCCGGCGGATTCTCACCCGAGGGCTGCGTCCGTTCCGTGCGCGCGGCGGTGTCCATCGGCTGCTCCCTGATCGTCGTTGAGGGGAAGGGGGGCGGCGAGCCCGAGCTCGTCCGCGAGAGACTGAAGGTCGTGCGCGGTTCCCGGGGGGAGGGGGACACCGAATTCGGTCGCCTTGGCGAACCGCGCCCGTTCGGGATCGCCCGGTGCGAGAACCCGGTCGACATCGCGTGCGGGCTCGCTGCGGCGCACGTGTTCCGCGATGTCGGTGGCACGGCGCCGTACCGCGGTGGAGTCGCCGAACACTGCCGCGTCGAGGACCAGAAAGGCGTTGCCGACTGTGACGTCGGCATCGAAGTCGGGAGTGCCTGCCGAGGTGAACCCGGCGTGCCGGATATCGCGGGTCAGATGCGCGCCGGTCAGCCCGGAAGCCAGCATTTCGACCACCAGCGACAACGCCGCGCCTTTGTGCCCGCCGCTGGGCAGCACCCCACCGGCCAGCGCTGCCGTGGGGTCCTGGGTGGGCAGACCGTCGCGATCTACAGCCCACCCCACGGGCAGCTTCCGCCCTTCGGTCGCGAAGACCTTGATCCGCCCGCGCGAGCTGACCGACTGCGCCATGTCCATGACCAGCTCGGGCTCCTCGACCCCGGGGGCGGCGAAGGACATCGGGCTGTTGCCGATCCTCGGCCCGCGCCCGCCGAAGGGCACCACCGATGGTGACGTGCTGCTCATCGCGAAGGCCACGAAGCCGTGCTGGGCGGCGCGCCGGGTGAAGAACGCCGCCGCCCCGAAGTGCGCCACACGCGTCACACCGCCGAAGGCGACCCCTGTCTCCCGAGCTTTGGCCATGAGCCGGTCGATCATGCGGACACCGACGGGAACCCCGAACCCCCGGTCCGCGTCGACGAGCACCGCCGACTGCGTCTCCGAGAGAATTTCCTCCTGCGGCACGGGATTGACCTGCCCGGCTCTGAGCTGGGCGACGTAGGCCGACAGGCGCGTCAGCCCGTGCGTGGCCACCCCCGTCGCGTCGGCCTCGACGAGTGAACGGGCCAAGAGCCGTGCGTCATCCGGTCGCATCCTCGTGGTCTGGAGGACGTCGCGGGCAAAGTCGCTCAGCACGCCGAGGTCGTAACGAGGCACTTCCGAAGTGCCGACCGTCGCGTTCATGAGCGCCTCTTGCAGAACAGCCGCTGCCCGGCGTCGAGCAGTTGCACGTCGGAGTCGGCGAAGTCCGCGTAGTGCACGATGATCGCCTCTTGCGTTTGCGGGATCACCGACGAGTGCGGTGTGTGCGCGATGACCGCGTGGACGAGGTCCTCGTCCATCCCGGCTTCGAGCATCCAATGTGCTCCCAGGAAGCCGTGCTGGAATCGCTTCCCCGTCGTGGACCACCGCCCGCCCCCCTCGGGGGCCGGCTCGAATTCGTAGATCTTGCAGACGTCGTGCAGGAGCGCGATCGCCAGTACCGCGTCACGGTCCACCGATACGCCGTGCAACTCCGTGACCGTGTCGGCCATCTGCGCCGACATCCTGGCCACCGCCCGGGAGTGCACGGTCAGGGTCCGGTGGCTCGGCAGGTCGACCGATTTCGGCACGTCGGACAGCCGCTCCCAGGCGCTGGAGCGCCAGGCCCGCGTCCAGATTCCCAGGACGCTGTCGCGAAGGTCCTCCCTGGCGATCTCGTCGACTTCGGGAAGCAGCTCGCGGACGAGGTCCGCGGTGATGTGAGCTTGAGACATGAGCACCAATCTGTCGCCACTTTGCGAGTTCGAGGCGACAATATGCCGACCTAAGCGCTGTTGGCAAGCAATCTGGCGACAGATTGTGGTTTGGTGGCGCGCTGCCAGGTCGCCGAAGAACGGGATACAGTGCGGTCATGCACGCGCAGGAACCGGCTGGGCCGGGCACCCCGGCGGGGATCACCGAGGCGCTGGCGCGCTCGCACAGCCTCGCCGGGCACGGTGAGCTGGTCCGGGACATGGCGACCGCGCTGGCCAGGGAAATCATCGAGGGCCGGCTGCCCAGCGGGTACCAGCTGACCTCGGCCGAACTTGGCAGGCGATTCGGCACGAGCCGAACCCCCGTGCGGGAAGCGCTCGGGGTGCTGCAACGCGAGGGCCTCGTGGAGATCGAGCCCCGGCGTCGCCCCCGAGTGGCGACACTTTCCCTGACCGAGGTCCGCGATCTCTACGAGATCCGCGCGGGCCTCTACGCCCTGATCGCCGGTGCGGTGGCCGAACGGGCGGCCGAGGACGAGATCTTGCTGCTGGACCAGCCGCTGGCCCGGCTGCGGGAAGCCCGGGATACCGGCGAGGTTCAGGCGTACTTCTACGCCACCGTGGACTTCCGCCGGGTCGAGGCCGCCATCTGCCCCAATCGCCGGGTCGGTCTCCTCATGGACTCCCTCGGACTGCGGATCTACCGCTTGCGCAGCTTCGGCCTGTCGCTCCCGGGCCGGTTGGAAGTCTCGTGCCGAGACTACAGCTACCTCGTCGACGCCTACCGGGCACGAGACCGCGACCTCGCCGAAGCAGTGACCCGCTCGTTGATGTCGAAGGCACTCGCCGCGATCGAGAAACACTGGAGCCGCCTCACCGAACCATTGCCCGCCACAGGCCTCCGTCCAGTATCGGTTTCCCCGGCTTGAGCATGGCTCCCATCCGGTCATCGGCAGTAGCGGATGTTCACGTGACCGGGATTGGGCCGAATATCTTCGGGTCTTGTCTTAAGGCGCGTGGGACAGGGAGATCGGTTCCTACGAGGTGGGGCGTGCAAGAAGGTGGTCGCTGAGTTCGATCGTTGCCAGGTACCACCAGAAATCCAGTCCAGGAAGACTGGGTCGTAGTCGCGTTGCTGCTTCAGGTCTTGGTGCCGTAGGGCGAAGTTGTTGGCGATGTCGAAGAGTGCGCCTTCGTCTTTCTTGACGAGATTGTCCTTCAGGAGTTGGCGGCGCTCCTCGATGATCCCGGCCAGTACGAGGATGGCGGACCGCTTGTCGTGCTCGGTCGATCCGCGCGCACGGTACAAGGCGATGCCGTGACGAACCCGGTCGGATGTGCGACCGGGCGGCTGGTTCGCAAGACGCGTGACAAGATCGGCCCGGGCGTCGTCGGTAACGGCGACGAGCCGTCCGATGTCCTCGCCGTCGTCGGCCAGCCTCAAGCCCAGGTCGCTACGGGCGAGAAGCTGGTTAACCCGCCACCTGTAGAGCGCTCTGCCCGGTTCAAACGCGAACTGCGAGTAGTGCCAGCCACAGCCGCCGTAGCTGTGAAACGAGATAGACGAGTTCTTCACGACCTGGCAGTCGAAGCCGGACCGACGCCGATAAGCCGTTTGAATCAGCTGTCATGTTGCTCCCTGCCGCAGGTGAGCTGCCCGACGACCTTCAGAGCTACACCTCAGCGTCAACTCGCTTGCTCATTGACGGCGCGTCGCGGACTCCCACTCGAACGACCCAACGGGCGTGGAAGAATGGTCAATCCCAGTTTTCGTGGCACTAGTGCCATTTCAGTGCCAATATCTTTGGGAAAGTGTCATCGATTTTGGGACCCTACAGGAATGGTGATCCAGAGTTTCCGCAGCACTTGAGCAAATGCTCACGCAGTGCTCAAGTGTATGCGGAAATGCTCAAATCGACGCGGAAACTACAGGGGTTACGCGGTCGGCCGTCCTGCGCCCGCGTAGTCGTCGCCCGGCTTGCGGTACGGGTGGACCTGCACGGCCTGGCCCGTCTGCGGCGCGTCGATCATCTGCTGGTTGCCGATGTAGAGGCCGACGTGGTGGATCTTCGTGGCGGGCTCGCCGTAGAAGATCAGGTCGCCCAGCTGCGGTTCGTTCACGTGCGGGACGCTGCGGAACTGCGTGTCGGCCGTGCGCATGAGCTTGACGCCCGCGCTGCTGTACGCGGCCGTGGTCAGGCCGGAACAGTCGAAGCCCGGGTCGGCGTCGCCGGTGCCGTTGCCGCCCCAGACGTAGGGCAGGCCGATCTGGTCGATGGCGAAGTCGACCGCGCTCAGCACCGCGGGGTTGGGGGCCTGGCTGCCCTGCCCGACGGTGCCGTAGACGTTTGTCGTCGCCAGCGTGCGGTGCAGGAAGAGCGGCGCCGTCTGCAGGGAGCTGACGGCGTTCCACCAGTCCTTCGACAGGTCGCGCCCGTCGGCGCAGAGGGCTCGCCCGGTGGTGAGGGCGGCGTCGTCGACGTTCTGCAGGTCGGGCTTGCCGCCGGACGTGCTGCGCTGCCACTTCGCCCAGATCGCCGGCGACAGCTGCATCGGGCCGGACGCGTTCGCCGTCGAGACGACGCGGTTGTAGAAGTCGCGGACCTCGACGGTGCCCAGGGGGTTCGCGAGGGTGCCGTCGGGGCTGAGGTGGTCACCTTGCGCGCGGCCGTGGTCACTGGTCACCTTGCCGACGGCGGCGAGGGTGATCCACGAAAGGTGGCAACCGGGCTGTTCCTTGCTCAGCGTGACGGTCGCTTCCGCGTAGCCGGTCATCGCCCGCAACGGAATGTCGAGCCACTGGCTGGTCCGCGAAGCCCACGCGTCGAACTCGCTCGCCTTCGGCACATTCGGCTGCGTGGGCACGCTGCTGCTCGACGGCGGCGCGGTCGCCAACGGCGGAGGCGACGTCGGCGCCGTAGGGGCGACGGCCGCGGTATTGGCCGTCTGCTGGCTGCCGGGCGCGAACTGCACCGCAACGACCAGCGCCGCGACGGCCACGACAACCGCCGCGAGGACGACCACGGTGCGCCGATGCCTCGGGCGTCGCACGCCAGTGACTTCGCCGTCGCCACCAACCGGCGAAGGCTCCTGTGCAGCCGGCTGACCAGCGGACGCCTCGCCCCACGACGGCGATCCCCCCAGCGCCGCGGGCGGCCCCGGCTGCGAGGGCGGCGCCGAACCGAACAAGGGCGCCGCGCCGGGGTGAATGTCAGGTTCCTGACTTGACGCTGGCAATGCGGGCGTGGCGACAGATTGTGCGTCAGGTTCCTGACTCGACGCTGGCGGCGATGTGAGTGCGGCAGCAGCCTGTATGTCAGGTTCCTGACTTGGTGTGGTCGGCGATGAGGGGATGACCGCGGGCTCTGTGTCAGGTTCCTGACTTGGCCGCGCGACCCCGGCGCCCGGCTGGGTGCCAGCCCCTGGCTCTGCCGCCTTCGCCGAGTGGACGGCTTCCGAAGCGGCTCCCGTTGGCTCGGCTTTCGCCGAGATGGCGTCGCCTGAACGAGCCTCCGCCGAGCCGGTTCCCGCCGATTCAGCCTCCGCCGAGCCGGTGTCCGTTGATCCGGTGTCCGCCGGACCAGCGTCCGTCGGGCCAGCGTTCGCTGATCCAGTGCCCGCCGATCCAGTGACCGCCGAACCAAAGTCCGTCGAATCAGCGCCCGCTGGACCAGCCTCCGTCGATCCAGCGTCCGTCGACCCAGCCTCGTCCTCCGGCGACGAGCCCGGCGCCGCTCCCGTAGCCATCAACGGGCCCCGGCGAGTCTCGACAGGACGAACTCGCGCAGGCCGTCCAGGTCAGTGTCCGTGGCGACCTCGATCCGGCGCCCCGGTGCCGACTCGGGGTCGGCGAGGGCGGGGCGGCGGTCGACCAGGGTCATGCCGCGGGCGGGGCCCGCGCTGATGTCGACGTTCACCGAGTACGTCTCCGTCCGGAGGATGCCCGGGCTGATGGCTTCGGCGACGGCGACGGCGTCGTGCATCACGATCCCGTCGTAGCCCAGCACGCGGCGGTAGTAGGCGAGGTAGTCGGGCGTGAAGGCCTCCAGCGCCTGACCGAGCGGCCCCGAAGCCGCGAGCTTCGCCAGCCACGCGCTGTCGACGGCGCACCGGTGCGTGAGGTCGAGCGGGACCACGACGCACGGCACGTCGTCCTCGGCGAGGACGCGCCGCGCCGCCTCCGGGTCGGCCCAGATGTTGAACTCGGCCGCGGCCGTGACGTTGCCGCGGTCCATCCCGCCGCCCATCAGCACGATGCGCGCGATCTTGTCGCGGACCCCCGGATGCGCGGCCAGCAGCGCGGCGATGTTCGTGAGCGGCCCGATCGGCGCGATCGTCACCGGCTCGTCCGCCGCCTCCAGCAGCGAGACCATCAGGCTGACAGCGTCCTGCGACTCCAGCGGTCGCGTCGCCTCGGGCAGCGAGCCGGCGCGCCCGGACAGTCCGTCGGCGCCGTGGACGTTGCCGTTGCGCTCGTTGCGGTAGACGAACGGCCGCGACGCGCCGGCCGCGACCGGGACGTCCGGGCGGTCGCACAGCTGCAGGAGACGGCGGGCGTTGACGGTGGTCATGGCCAGCGGGACGTTGCCGAAGACGGTCGTCACCCCCAGCAGGTCGACGTCGGCGGAGACCGCCGCCAGCGCGATCGCGAAAGCGTCGTCGACACCCGGGTCGGTGTCGATGATCAGCTTGGTCCCCATCCGTGCTCCCCTTGCCTGTGGCGGGCGTCCACACACAGGTTACGGTCAATGGCATGACGTCGATGTGGGGTGCGCCCGCGCTGTCCCGCGTGCGCGCCTGGCGGCGGGCCCGGCGCGACCCGCACCAGGCGAAGTTCGTGACGGCCGACTCGCTGCGCTGGATCGTGCGCAACCGCGCGTACACGCCGTGGTACCTGGTGCGGTACTACCGGCTCCTGAAGTTCCGCCTGGCCAACCCGCACATCATCCTGCGCGGCATGGTGTTCCTGGGCAAGGACGTCGAGATCCACTGCCGCCCCGGCTACGGCCGGCTGGAGATCGGCCGCTGGGTGCACATCGGCGACGGGAACGCGATCCGCTGTCACGAGGGGTCCCTTCGCATCGGCGACAAGTCGGTGTTCGGCAGGCAGAACGTGATCAACTGCTACCTGGACATCGAGCTCGGCGCGGCCACGCTCGTCGCCGACTGGGTGTACATCTGCGACTTCGACCACGTCACCGCCGACATCCACGTGCCGATCAAGGACCAGGGCATCGTCAAGTCGCCGGTGCGCATCGGGCCGGACACCTGGCTCGGCACGAAGGTGAGCGTGCTCAAGGGCACGCGCATCGGCCGCGGCTGTGTGATGGGCGCGCACGCCGTGGTCCGCGGCGACATCCCGGAGTACTCGATCGCGGTCGGCTCGCCGGCCCGCGTGGTGCGTAACCGCCAGGACGACTACGCCGCCGACGCCGCCCGCCGCGAGGCCGTCGCCGACATGGCCCGCAAGGCGAACAAGGCCTTGCAGAAGACCCTCGGCGAGAACTGACGGGCGTTGTCGCCGCCCACCGGCGAGAGCTTGGTGGGCACTATTGCCGCTCAGCGGCGAGAGCTGGTGGACGGTGTTGCCACCGGACGTTGTCGCCGCCCAGTGGCTAGTAGCTGGCGGGCACCGTTGCCGCTCAGCGGCCAGAGCTGGCGGGCACCGTTGCCGCTCAGCGGCCAGAGCTGACGGACGTCGTTGCCGTCCAGCGGCGAAAGCCGCTGAACAGCATTGCCGCTCAGCGGCGAAAACCAGCATGCCCCGTCGCCGCTCAGTGGCGAATCCATGTCTGCACTGGTCAGACCACCCGTGCCGCCGACCGGGGATGGGCGCCGGCGGCACGGGGACAGGTCACTCCTCGAACGTGATCTCCGGCGGCGGCCGGCGGAACCCGTGGGTCAGGAACGTCAGGTAGACGATCCCGATCGCCAGCCACACCAGGCCGAACACCAGCGCGATGCCGTCGAGGTTGATCAGTAGCCACAGGTCGACGATGGCGCCGATCGCGGGGGCGACCAGCCACGTCAGCACGTTGCGCCGCGTCGTGTTCCGGTCGCGGATCCACGTGGCGATCACGCTGACATTGACCATCGTGAAGGCCGTGAACGCGCCGAAGTTGATGAAGGACGTCGACGTGGTCACGTCCAGTGCCAGCGCGATCAGCCCCACCAGCCCGGTCAGCCCGATGGCGAACGCGGGGGTGTGCAGCTTCGGCTGGAGCCGGCCGAAGATCCGCGGCAGCACCCCGTCGCGGCCCATCGCGAACATCAGCCGCGACGCGCTGGCCTGCGCGGCGATGCCGGACGCGAACTGCGCGACGACGAGGCCGGCCAGGAAGAAACTGGCGAAGAGGTTGCCGCCGATGTGCGTCGCGATCTCGAACGCCGCGGACGACTCGTCGTTGAACGTGCTGCCCGGGTGCACCAGCTGGGTGAAGTAGGCGAGCACGACGAAGATGCCGCCGCCGATCAGCGCGGTCAGCAGGATCGCGCGCGGGATGGTGCGCCGCGGCTCGATGGTCTCCTCGGTGAGCGTCGTGACGGCGTCGAAGCCGAGGAACGAGTACGTCGCCAGCGCGGCGCCGCCCGAAATCGTCGCGAACGTGCTGCCCGGGTGGAAGAACGGGTCGCCGCTGGCGAGCGAATGCCCGTCGGAGACCACCTGCGAGATCGAGAGCACCACGAAGAACGCGATCACCAGGATCTGGAACGCCATCAGGACGAAGTTGGCCTTCTCGGCGATCTTGATGCCGAGCACGTTCAGCACGGTGGTGAGCACGATGAACGCGATCAGCCACAGCCAGCTGGGCACGGCCGGGAACTGCGCGGACAGGTACGCGCCGCCGATCAGCCAGATCACCATCGGCAGGAAGAAGTAGTCGAGCAGCACCGCCCAGCCCACGAGGAAGCCGAGCCGGGAATCGATGGCCTTGCGCACGTACGTGTAAGCGGACCCGGCGACCGGATGGGTGGCGGCCATCTTGCCGTAGCTCGCCGCGGTGAAGAGCATCGCGACCAGCGCCAGGATGTACGCCGAGGGGACCGTGCCCCCGGTCGTCGTCGCGACGACGCCGAACGTGCCGAGCACGATCAGCGGCGCCATGTACGCGAGTCCGAAGAGGACGACGCCGGGCAGTCCCAGCCGTCGTTCCAAAGTGGCCCTGGGGGCCGTGCTCGCCGTGCTCATCGGGCTCCTTCTTGTCGCGGACGCCACCGGTCCGGCTCGATCCGGCCTTGGTAGAGCGGCAGTTCCAGCGGCGCGTCGGCCGCCGTGAACTGGTCCCACATCCGGTTGACGCCCGCCGTGCCCTCTCGCCGGACGCGGGCGACCTCGTCCAGGTCGATCGTGCGCGCGAGCACGCCGGACTCGTCGCCCGGCAGCTCGTCGAGCACGATGCCCTCGGGGTCGACCAGGATGCTGTCTCCTACCCCGACGGGACCGGCGGTATTCACACTCGCGACGAAGACCTGGTTGGTGATCGCGTTCGCGCGCGCGAGCACGAGTTCCTGCACGCGGTCGCGCGTCGTGGTCTGCACGGGGTTGAGCACGAGCTCCGCGCCGAGCCACGCGAGGTGGCGGGCGACCTCGGGGAACCAGGCGTCGTAACAGATGGAGAAGCCCAGACGGCCGACGCCGGCGAGGTCGGCGACCACGAAGCGGTCACCCGGGTCGTACGGCTCGTACGGCCGCCACGGGAAGATCTTGCGGTAGCTGCCGGCCAGCTCGCCGCCGGGGGAGAAGACGAGTGCGGTGTTGAAGAGCTCACCGTTGCCGCCGCGTTCGCAGACGCTGCCCGGGGCGAGCCAGACGCCGAGGTCGCCGGCCAGCTGCGCCAGCTCACGGGTGCGTGGTCCGTCCAACGGCTGCGCGGCGGCGTTCAGCTGCTCCGTGCGTTCTTCGGCCGTGCCCTCGACGCCGCAGAGGTGCAGTTCCGGAAACGCGACCAGACGGGTTTCGGGGTGATCGGCCAGCAGGGCGCGAACCTCGCCTGCGTACGCCTGCACGGTGTCGGTGTACGGGCGCGGCGGCAGCTGGGCGAGCGCGATCGGCAGCGGGCGGGACATGGGCGAAAAGTAGTCCATCTCGCACACTCAAACAAGAGTGTTCATTTTGAGCAGTTTTGTGCGCTATCGTCGACTCATGGCTGCCGACCTGCGCGCGCCCGCGTTGACGGGCATCCGGCGCCTGTCCGCGCTCGACACCGTCCGGGCCCGCATCGCGCTCGCGATCGAGCTCGGCCTGCTCGGACCGGGGGAGCGGTTGCCCCCGAACGGCGAGATCGCGCGGGCGCTGGGCGTCGGCGCCATCACCGTGCGGCGGGCGCTGGTGTCGCTGTGCGAGGACGGGGTGCTCGAACGCCGTCGCGGCCGTAACGGCGGCACCCTCGTCGCCGTTGACGCGCCCTCGGGCCGGGTCGGCGAGATCAAGGCGTACGAGGAGTCGACGGCCGAGGTGCGGGAGCTGATCGACCACCGCCTGGTGCTGGAGTCGGGTCTGGCCCAGCTGGTGGCCATGCGTCGCCCGGACGAGTCGATCGACCGGCTCCGCGACCTCGTCCACCGCATGGACGCCGCGACGGGCTGGGCCGAGTTCCACGACCTCGACGCCGAGTTCCACCTGGCCGTGGCCGCCGCGGGTGCGCCGGCGCCGGCGGTGAAGCAGTACGGACAGGTGCTGCGCGAGCTGTACCGCTTCTACCTGCCCTATCCGATGCAGGCGTTGCGGATGTCCAACCGGGAGCACGAACTGCTCCTCCAGGCCCTCGCCGACGGTGAGCCGGAGACCGCCGCGCTCGTGACGCGCGCGCACGTGGGCGAACTCCACCGGACGATGTTCGTCGGGCTGGGTCGCTGAAACCGGTGGTGTGTCAGGTTCCTGTCACACGAGTTCGCCGGAGCCCGATCCTGCGGCTTCGCTCGTGGTGTCAGGCCCGTGAGCCGTGAGCCGGCGGCTTGACTCGTGGGCGTCCGGTTCGGGTTTCGGGTTGGTGAGTCCGAGGCTCACGGCGCGGTCAGACTGTCGTCGTCGGTCTCCAGATTCCGGACGATGGCCCGGAGCGCGCCCCTTGTCAGGATCCTGACAAGAGTTGCCCGCGATGCTGCTTTGCCCCCCGCGATATTTCCCCGCGACACCGGCGGGTTCGGCTCTTCGGCGGTGACCATCAGCCGATCGGCTGATCTCCCCGCACACCGGTGATCACGAAGCTGGGCCTTATGTTGAAGTGCCGTATGCCGAAGTTCCGCTATCTCGCTCCGTTCGTCGCGGCTGCGGCGATGGTCCCCCTCGCGCCGGCGGTGGCCGCGGCCGAAGGGCTGGACTGGAAGCCGTGCGCCTCCGTGGCGAAGGATTGGGACGCGAGTGACCAGCGCACGGAGTGCGCGATGGTTCCCGTCCCGCTCGACTACGCCGATCCCGGTGGCCGGACGATCGACATCGCCGTCAGCCGGATCCGCGCGACCGGCGAGCGCACCGGCGCGATCCTGATCAACCCCGGCGGGCCCGGCCAGTCCGGCATGGCCATGCCGCGCGACCTCGCCGGGAGCAAGGCCGCCGGGCTGCTCGTCCACCACGACCTCATCGGCTTCGACCCGCGCGGCGTCGACTACAGCGCGAGCCTCCCGTGCCCCGGCGACGAGACCCAGCCCGGCCCGTCGTTGCCCGAAAAGGACCAGGCCCGGTTCATCGCCGAGCGGGACGCCAAGGCCAACGCGCGGTGCATCGCGCAGGACCCGGCGCTCGTCCACTCGTTCACGACGCCGGACATCGCCCGAGACATGGACCGGATCCGCGAGGCGCTGGGCGAGCAGAAGATCGGCTACTACGGCATTTCCTGGGGCACCGCGCTGGGCGCGCAGTACCGGACCCTCTTCGACGGGCACGTCGACAAGATGCTGCTCGACTCCGTCATGCCGCCGGACCTCAACGTCACCGCCATGGACGACGGCCAGGCGACCGCGGGCGAGAACACCTTCCACGAGTTCTCCGCCTGGATCGCGCGCTACGACGCCGTCTACCACTTCGGCCCCGACGAGGCCACGGTGGCGAAGGCCCTGCTCGACCTGCGTGCGGAGCTCACCGCGCACCCGCGCACGGCCGCCGACGGTTCGCCGATCAACGGCGACACCGTCAACGCCATGTACGCCGACCCTCGTCGCCAGTGGGCGGACCTCGCCGCGCAGCTCGTGACCATCCGGGACGGCGGCACCCCGGCGGCGCCGTCGTCCGCGGCGAAAACGGGCGCGCTCGGCTGGGACACCACGCCGACCGGCTTCGACCACTTCCAGCAGACGGCCCTGCTCTGCAACGAGTCCCCGAGCCCGCGCGACTTCGACACCGTCTGGCAGCACCGCCTCGACCGCATGCGGCGCAACCCGGTCGCCGGCGGGCACGGGCTGTACGAGCAGCTGTGCGTGGGCTGGCCGGAGGCCGCGCGGCCGTGGCAGCTGGGCCCCGGCACCAGCCCGTTGCAGCTCGTCGGCCACACCTACGAGCCGGTGACGCCGATCGGCTGGGCCGTCGCCATGCAGCGGCGAATCGGCGGCGCGCTGATGACGATCGAAGACGACGCGCACGGCTCGCTGTCGTCACTGCCCTGCGCCGAAGCCGCCGTGACGTTTTTCGACACCGGCCGCACGACCACGCAGTCGTGCCCCGGCGCGCCGATCCCGGCCCCGCGGACGTGACGGGAAATCGGCTCGACGCCGTCGCTACGTTCGCGAGATGAGCGAAGCACTGCGACGGCACGTCGACGCCTTCAACGCCCGTGACCTGGACGCGCTCCTCGCCGGCTTCACCGAGGACGCCGTCTGGGTCACGGGCACCACGGTCGTCCGCGGGATCGACGAGCTGACCGACCTCTTCGCCGACGCGATGACCCAGCTCCTCCCGACCTTGACGATCCAGGACGTCCTCACCGACGGCGACCGCGTGGCCGCCCAGCTGACCGAAACGCTCACCCACGACGGCCAGGAGCGCACCTTCGCCATCGCGGGCTTTTACCGGCTCCGCGACGGCCGCATCACCTCGGCGAAGATCTACCGCGAGGGCAGCGCGGAACTCGCCTGACCGTGGCTGCGGTGGTGGACCTTTTGGTACAGAAGGGTTTCACGCCGTCGCGAGGGGGACTTTCGCGCGCGACTCGCCGACCACTCGCGCCCAAAGGAGGCGTCAGAGCAGACAGCGGAACCTCAGAGCAGGTAGTGGAACAGCGGACTCCCCGACGTGACCCGCTCCACCTGCAGCGGGCTGGCGTCCAGCCGCGCCAGCAGCCCGGACAAGTCCGTCGGCCGGGCGATCTCGATGCCGATCAGGGCGGGCCCCGTCTCGCGGCTGTTGCGCTTGACGTACTCGAAGCGGGTGATGTCGTCCTCCGGGCCGAGGATCTCGTCGAGGAAACGGCGCAGCGCGCCCGGCTCCTGCGGGAAGCCGACGAGGAAGTAGTGCTTCAGTCCCTCGTGCACCAGGGACCGCTCGAGGATCTCGCTGTAGCGGCTGACGTCGTTGTTGCCGCCGGAGACGATGCAGACCACCGTCTGCCCGGGCTCCACCTGCACGGCGCTCCCCAACGCGGCCGTCGAGAGTGCGCCCGCGGGCTCCGCGATCACGCCGTCCGACTGGTACATCGCGAGCATTTCCGTGCAGACCGCGCCCTCGGGGACCGACGTCAGCTCGGCGCCGCTGTCGCGCACGAGGGGGTACGTCACCGTGCCCGCGAGGCGGACCGCCGCGCCGTCGACGAACGGGTCCACCGTCGGGATCCGCACCGGCTCGCCCGCCTCGATAGCGGCCGCCATGCACATCGCGCCCGCCGGCTCGACGCCGACGATCCGGATCTCCGGGTGCCGCTCGCGCACCCACGTCGCGACGCCGGCGAGCAGGCCGCCGCCGCCGACCGGCACCACCAGCACGTCCGGCACGAACCCGAGCTGCTCGACGACCTCCAGTGCCACCGTGCCCTGGCCGGCGACGGTGCGGATGTCGTCGAACGCCGGCACCAGAGTGGCGCCGGTGCGTTGCGCGTCGTCGTTCGCCGCGGCGAAGGCGTCTTCGTACGTTTCGCCGACGACGATCACCTCGATGTGCGCGCCGCCGAGCGTCGCGATTCGCTCGCGCTTCTGCCGCGGAGTGGTGCCCGGCACGTACACGCGGCCGTTCGCCCCTAAACGGCGACACGCGTACGCGAGGCCCTGCGCGTGGTTGCCCGCGCTCGCGCAGACGACGCCGCGGGCGCGCGTGGCGTCGTCGAGCTGGACGATGAAGTTGTAGGCGCCGCGGATCTTGTACGAGCGGACGGTCTGCTGGTCCTCGCGCTTGAGCCAGACCCGCGCGTCAACCCGCGACGACAGCCGGGCGTTGGGCTCCAGCGGCGTCCGGGTGATCACGCCCGCCAGCCGGCCGGCGGCCTGCTCGACCAGTTCCGCGTTCACCGTGTCGATGTCGTGCACCCGGCTGAATCTACTTCGCGCCCTGCGGCCACGTCCGGGGCACCGCCGCGTCTCAGACTTTGGGCACCGCCGGGTACGGGACGAACGTGCTCGTGTTCTCGTCGACGGTCAGCGGCTTGCCGATCGCCGGGAACGCGCGCTGCGTGCAGGCCGGGCGTTCGCAGACTTTGCAGCCCATGCCGATCGGCGTCGCGGCGGCGGGTTCGTCCAGGTCGAGGCCGGTGGAGTAGACGAGCCGGCCGGCGTGGCGCAGTTCGCAGCCGAGGCCGACGGTGAACGTCTTGCCCGGGCTGCCGTAGCCGCCGATGTTGCGGGAGACGGTTCGCGCGACCCAGAAGTACCGCTTCCCGTCGGGGAGGGCGGCGATCTGTGTCAGGATCTTGCCAGGCGAGGTGAACGCCTCGTAGATGTTCCACAGCGGGCACGCGCCGCCCACACGCGAGAAGTGGAAGCCGGCCGCCGACTGCCGCTTGGACATGTTCCCGGCCCGGTCCACGCGCACGAACGAGAACGGCACGCCACGCTGCTTCGGCCGTTGCAGCGTCGACAGCCGGTGGCACGCCGTCTCGAAGCCGACGCCGTAGTGGTCGCAGAGGCGTTCGATGTCGTAGCGGAACTTCTCGGCCGTCGCCAGAAAAGAGCCATACGGCAGGATCAGCGCGCCGGCGAAGTAGTTCGCCAGGCCGACGCGGGCGAGCGTCCGCGCCGCCGGGCCGGAGAACGCCCACGAGTCGGCCAGGTCCGTGATCAGGTCGTCGTACTCGAGCAGGGCGATCTGCGACGCCATCCGGAACGCCTGCTGCCCGACGCGCAGGCTCGGCGCGAGCCGCAGCACCCGTGTCGCCGGCTCGTAACGATGCTGCTGACCTGCGGATTCGTCGATCCCCTCGGCGGTGACGTCCACGCCGTAGCGCTGCCAGAGGCGATCCTTCAGCGAGCCGAGGACGGCGCCGCGGCGCAGCGGGATCTCGGCGGCCATGCGCTCGGCGCGCTCGTCCAGCTCGGCGACGTAGTTCTCGCGCTCGTAGAAGAAGTCCCGCACCTCCTCGTGCGGCAACGCCGCGGCGGCGCTGCCGTGCAGGCCCAGGCCGTTTTCCGTGGTCAGCGCCGCAGTGCTCTCCACGGCGTTGCGGTAGCTGCGGTGCAGCTTGACCAGCGCCTGGGCGATGGACGGCAGGTTCGTGGCGAGGTCGTTCAGCTCGCCGATGGTGACGTCCACGCCGAGGACCTCGTCGAGCAGGGCCTCTTTGACGTCGGCGACCAGGCGCGAGGTGTCGTTGTTGGCGAAGAACTCTGTGTCGACGCCGAACGCCTGGGTGATCCGCATCAGCACGGGCACGGTCAGCGGGCGTGAGTTGTGCTCGATCTGGTTGAGGTAGCTCGGTGAGATCTCCAGCACACGGGCGAGGTCGGCCTGGCTCATCGAGCGGCTCTCGCGCAAGTGCCGTAGCCGCGCCCCGGCGAAAGTTTTGTCCATGGGTGCTCCGTCCGGCCGGAAGGTTTCCGGACCTGAACGATTACGTGAACGATCAAGCCCGTGGATTTTCGCCCAGTTGCGAATCAGAGATTCGCAACCTTTGCAAGATGCTACGGAAGCTTCACACAAATTGGCAACTTGGAGCTATAGCCCGCGCTTTCCTGCTCGTGTGAGGGTCGTGACCAGGCAAGGCGAGCAATCGCAAACTTCGCAACACGGGAGAGTCCGATGACCGAGCAGGCCAAGCAGCTCGAGCAGGCGGCGGCCGGACTGGCCGAGCAGTGGAAGACCGACCCCCGCTGGGCGGGCGTCCAGCGGACCTACTCCGCCGCCGACGTGGTGAAGCTGCGCGGCAGCGTCGTCGAGGAGCACACGCTCGCTCGCCGCGGCGCGGAGAAACTGTGGAATCTCCTGCACACCGAGGACTACGTCCACTCGCTCGGCGCCCTCACCGGCAACCAGGCCGTGCAGCAGGTGCGCGCCGGCCTCAAGGCCATCTACCTGTCCGGCTGGCAGGTCGCGGCCGACGCCAACCTGTCCGGCCAGACCTACCCGGACCAGAGCCTCTACCCGGCCAACTCGGTGCCCGCGGTCGTCCGCCGGATCAACAACGCGCTGGGCCGCGCCGACCAGATCACCTGGGCCGAGGGCAGCACCGACATCGACTGGTTCGCGCCGATCGTCGCCGACGCCGAGGCCGGCTTCGGCGGTCCGCTCAACGCGTTCGAGCTGATGAAGGGCATGATCGCGGCCGGCGCCGCGGGCGTGCACTGGGAGGACCAGCTCGCGTCCGAGAAGAAGTGCGGCCACCTCGGCGGCAAGGTGCTGATCCCGACCAAGCAGCACGAGCGCACGCTGAACGCCGCCCGCCTCGCCGCGGACGTGTTCGACGTGCCGTCGCTGATCGTCGCCCGCACCGACGCGCAGGCCGCGACGCTGCTGACCAGCGACGTCGACGAGCGCGACCGCCAGTTCCTCACCGGCGGCCGCACCGCGGAGGGCTTCTACGAGGTCACCAACGGCATCGACCCGTGCATCGAGCGTGGCCTGGCCTACGCGCAGTACGCCGACCTGCTCTGGATGGAGACCTCCAAGCCGGACCTCGAGGTGGCGCGCAAGTACGCCGAGGCCATCAAGGCGAAGTTCCCGGACCAGATGCTGGCCTACAACTGCTCGCCGTCGTTCAACTGGAAGAAGCACCTGGACGACGCGACCATCGCGAAGTTCCAGCGCGAACTCGGCCACATGGGCTACAAGTTCCAGTTCATCACGCTGGCCGGCTTCCACGCGCTGAACTACTCGATGTTCGACCTGGCCCACGGCTACGCCCGCGACGGCATGACCGCCTACGTCGACCTGCAGGAGCGCGAATTCGCCTCCGAGGAGCGCGGTTACACCGCCACGAAGCACCAGCGTGAGGTCGGCACCGGCTGGTTCGACCTGGTCGCCACGGCGCTGAACCCGGAGAGCTCGACCACGGCGCTCAAGGGCTCCACCGAGGAAGCGCAGTTCTGAGCCCTGCCCCCACTGCGGGCCGGCGGCCTCCCCGCCGCCGGCCCGCCCCACCCTTGCAGCTCGCGGAGGTACGAGATGGCCGACAAGCTGAACTACCGCATCGAGGTCACCGGGCCCGCCGGTGACCGGTTCGCCGAGATCCTGACCCCGGCCGCGCTGGACTTCGTGGCCAAGCTCGACAACACCTTCGCCGGCCGTCGCCGCGAGCTGCTCGACGAGCGCCGCCGCCGTCGCGAGCGTCTGCAGACGGGCGAGGAGCAGCTGGACTTCCTGCCGGAGACCCGCCGCGTCCGCGACGACGAGAGCTGGCAGATCGCGCCGCCGGCCCCCGGGCTCGAGGACCGCCGCGTCGAGATCACCGGCCCGACCGACCGCAAGATGACGGTGAACGCGCTGAACTCCGGTGCGAAGGTGTGGCTCGCCGACTTCGAGGACGCGACGTCGCCCACCTGGCACAACGTCGTCGACGGCCAGCTGAACCTGTTCGACGCCATCCGCCGCAACATCGACTTCACCACCGGCGCCGGCAAGCGCTACACGATCGGCGAAGAGCCGGCCACGATCGTCGCCCGCCCGCGCGGCTGGCACCTGGTGGAGAAGCACATCCGCATCGACGGCCGCCCCGTTTCGGCGAGCCTCGTCGACTTCGGGCTGTACTTCTTCCACAACGCGCGCCAGCTGCTCGCCCGCGGCAGCGGCCCGTACTTCTACCTGCCGAAGCTGGAGAGCCACGTCGAGGCGCGGCTGTGGAACGACGTTTTCCTGCTGGCGCAGCAGGAGCTGGGCATCCCGCGCGGCACGATCCGCGCCACCGTGCTGATCGAGACGATCACCGCGGCGTTCGAGATGGACGAGATCCTCTACGAGCTGCGCGAGCACGTGGCCGGGCTGAACGCCGGCCGCTGGGACTACATCTTCAGCGTCATCAAGAACTTCTCCTCGCACGGCGCCGACTTCGTGCTGCCGGACCGCGCACAGGTGACGATGACGGTCCCCTTCATGCGCGCCTACACCGAGCTGCTCGTGCGCACCTGCCACCGTCGTGGCGCTCACGCGATCGGCGGAATGGCGGCGTTCATTCCGAGTAAGGATCCTGACACCAACGAGATCGCGCTGCAGAAGGTCCGCCAGGACAAGGAGCGCGAGGCCGGCGACGGCTTCGACGGCTCGTGGGTCGCGCACCCCGGCCTGGTCCCGGTCTGCCGCGAGGTGTTCGACGGCGCGCTCGGCGGCTGGCCCAACCAGCTCGGCAAGCTGCGCGAGGACGTTTCCGTGTCCGCCGAAGACCTGCTGGACGTCGCCAGCGCCGGCGGCGAGGTGACCGAGGCGGGTGTGCGCGCGAACATCAACGTCGCGCTGCGCTATGTCGACTCGTGGCTGCGCGGCACCGGCGCCGCGGCGATCCACAACCTCATGGAGGACGCCGCGACGGCCGAGATCGCGCGTTGCCAGGTGTGGCAGTGGATCCGCAACGGCACGAAGCTCGAGGACGGCACCGCGCTGACCCGGGAGCTGGCCGCCGAGTTCCTGGAGGACGAGCTGACGAAGGTCCGCGCGGACCTCGGACCGGACAGCCGCCTCGCCGACGCCCACGCGATCTTCACCGAGACCGCACTCGGCGAGAAGCTGCCGAGCTTCCTCACGACGGGCGCCTACGCCCGTTACCTCACCGACGCCCGGTGAGTCGTCTCCGGCCGTCCCCGACCTGACCGGGGGCGGCCGGGTTTCCGCACCGAATGGGATGGTGTGGTGACGGGTCCGGTGGCGGAGGCTCCCCGCCACCGGACCCGAGTATTCGTTACCAGTGCGGTAGTCGTGTCCCGTAACGGCTCGCGGTGGTCGCCGGCCGAATCGGGACGTGTCGCCGCTGACCGACGACAACGTTCTCGTTCTCAGACCGGCTGGTCGAGGTACGCCCGGACCGCCGCCATCTCTTGGGCGAACTCGGCGCGCAGGTTCTCGAGGTCAGCCGCCCCGGACGGCGGACTGGTCATCTCGCTGACCGAGACGCGCTGCAGGTGCCGTGCCCGATCGAAACGGCGGTTCATAAAGGCGGGCAGCGCCTCCGCGAGCGGGCGCTCGGTGAGTTCTTCGGCGAGCACCACCGCGTCCTCAAGCGCCTGGGACCCACCTTGCGAGAGGTGCTGGACGACCGCGTGCGCCGCGTCGCCGATCACCACGCCCGGCCCGAATGCCAGGGCCGCGGCAGGTGCACCTCGAACAGCGAGCTGTAGACGATCTCCGCCGCCGGCAGATTGTTGTGCACCTCGGCGACCGCGCCGGTGTGCTCCGCCAGCCGTTGAGTTTCATGATGTGCGTCAGTTCTTTACGGGTGCTTCAAGGTAGACGAGGCCGTGTGGCCCGTTTCGCCGGATGGCTCGCGAGTGTTCGTGGGAAGCCAGAAATCGCCGCGCCTCTACGTCGTGGACACGGTCGAGGCCCGTATCGAGACCACACTCGACGTGGCTGAGGCGCCAGGAGGCATCGCGTAGTTCCACGGAGTTTTCTCCGGTATTGACGATAAGGAGGAGGGATTCGTTTTTGTCAGTTTCCATAGGTGCCACAATCGGCTCCTCGGGAATTCTTGACTAGTTTTTTCTCAGCCGGGAATACCACTACGGTATGCACTGCTGTTTGCGCTCACCACCGGTATCCCGACGCCTGACACCGGAATCCCACCAAGGTCTGGCGCGCGGTGTGCCGGAGGAAGGTGGTCGGCAGGCTGCTGTACGGCTCGCGCGGCACTTCGAGGACGCAGGTCTGGGTTGCCCCACGGGCGCGGCGGCGGTGGGGGAGCCGGGCGCCGTCCAGCCGAGGCGATCCGTCTTTGCCACCCAGGTGCTGTTCGGTTCTAGTGACGAGCACGTCGGCGATCCGTCCGTGCCACCAGGTGTCGTCCGGCCTTGGTGGCGAGCGAGTCGGCGACGGGTAGCGCCCTTGTCCCTACCGGCGATCCGGGTTCAGCGACCGGATCCGGTCGTAGGCGTCCGCCGCTGGGCCGACAAGATTTGCCGCTGAGCGGCCAGCACTGTTCTTGCCTGGGGCGCGCCGGATCCCCGTCCCGGCTGGCGGACTGATTCCAACCCCGGACGAACCTCGTCTGACCGGCGATCCGAGCGTCGCCACCGCATGTCATCCGATGACGATCCCAGCGCGCCTCCGCTGGTTTTTCAATGGCGATCAGCCCGTTCGCCCCAGCCGGCTCCGGTCGATTGGCCAGGCCGAGGCGAATCCGTTCAGCTCTGGCTGTTCACCAGCGTCTCCGCGGCGGCGCGGGCGGTGTGCGCTTCGCCGGCGTCACCCGTGATCGCGGCGAGGACCGTGGCGCCCTCCATGAGGGAGAAGAGCTGGTCGGCGAGCATCGGCGACGGGACGAGGCCGCGCAGGTAGGCCCGCACCTCGTCCTTGTGCTTCCGGATGGCCGTCGCGACGCCGGGGGCGGGTTCGCCGAATTCGCCGAACGAGTTGACAAACGCGCAGCCCCGGAAGCCCGGCTCGCTGAACCACTCGTGCAGCCAGTCGAAGACGGTCAACGGATCGTCGTCGCGGGCGTGGACGAAGTCGCGCAAGGACCGTCGCCAGCGTTCGTCGCGCTTGAGCAGGTAGGCAGTGACCAGGTCGTCCTTCGAGGGGAACACCTGGTAGAGCCGCTTGAGCGAGACGCCGGACCGCGTGCGCACGGCGTCCATGCCCACGGTTTGCACGCCGTGGGCGTAGAAGAGGTCTTCGGCTGCCGCGAGCAGCCTTTCGGTGGCTTCCGCCGTGTCCACGTCACGTTCCTCTGGTGCTGAGAATGAGCGTTCTCTATAGTACCCGATCAAGAGGGGAACGCACGTTCTCCGCTGATCCGGGAGGAGCCCCGATGGCACCGCGTCCGCCGTTTCCGCCGTTCGACGAGAACACTGCCCAACAGAAGGTCCAGGCCGCCGAGAACGCCTGGAACACGCGTGACCCCGAGAAGGTCTCGCTCGCTTACACCGAGGACTCCGTGTGGCGAAACCGCGATCAGCACGTCGTCGGCCGCGCGCAGATCGTCGAGTTCCTCAGCGCGAAATGGGCGCGCGAGCTGGACTACGCGCTGCGCAAGGAGCTGTGGGGCTTCCGCGACAACCGCATCGCCGTGCGTTTCCAGTACGAGTCGCGCGACGCGTCGGGGCAGTGGTTCCGCAGCTACGGCAACGAGCTGTGGGAGTTCAGTGACGAGGGCCTGATGCGCCGCCGCGAGGCGAGCATCAACGACCGGCCGATCGCGGAGAGCGAACGGCGGATTTTCGGCCCCCGCCCGGAATCCGAGCATGGTCTGGAGTTCCCCGTCTTCTGAGCCGGTTCCGTGCGCTCGGCTGTGGGCGAAACCGGGTGCTTTCCCACCATGGGAGCGTCAGGCTCGGACGCATGAGCCTGGGATTCAGCGGGGAAGTGACCGAGTTCTACCACCGTTACCGCCGTGGCTACCCGCCTGAGGTGCTGGACGCGCTCGCCGCCGAGTTCAGCCTGGCCGGGGACGACGTGGTCCTCGACCTCGGCTGCGGCACCGGGCAGTTGACCCTTCCCCTGGCCGCGCGGGTCGGGACGGTGGTGGGCATGGACCCGTCGCAGGACATGCTGGCGCGCGCCCGGCAGACCGCACTCGAGTCCGGCGTCTCGAACGCCGTGTGGCTCCTGGGCGGCGACACGGACGTGCCCGCGCTGGGCGGTCTCGTCGGCGATGGTCTGGCCGCGGTCACCATCGGGCAGGCCCTGCACTGGATGGACCACCCGACGCTTTTCGCCGCTCTGCGGCCACTGTTTCGGCCGGGTGGTGGCGTCGCGGTGGTCACCAACGGGCTACCTCTGTGGCTGCAGGACAGCGACTGGAGCCGCGCTTTGCGCGCGACGCTCGCCGACTGGCTGGGCCATCCGCTCACTTTCCCGTGTGGCACGGACGAGGCCAGCCACGAGCGCTACCGGTTGTCGCTCGCCGAGGCCGGCTACGTCGTCGGCGCCCGGACTGTGGACTATCGCGGCACGCTGACCTCGGACGAAATCATCGGCAACGTGTACTCCGCACTGAGTGAGGACACGTTGCCGCCCACCGGCGAACGCGCGGCTTTCGAATCCCGGCTGCGCGCGGCGATCGAGCCGCACTCGCCGTACGTCGAACCGGTCCGGGTCACTTTGCTGACTGGCCGGGTCTCCTGACGCGCCCTGCGTCGCCCCTTGGCGGCGAGTTGGTTGTGGCCTGTCCGGAGTTGGCTGCGATGGTCCCGTTCGTTCCGCTCTGGATAGGGGACTGACAAGGCTGCGGCGCGGTGCGGGCTCCCGGGTCCGGGACGAGCTGCGGCGCGGAACTCCCGGTCCAGCGCGAGCCGACGTGCGGCACTGTTGGCCCGGTGTGAACCGCCGCTTTGCGGCTAGCCACCGCTTTGCGGTGAGTTGCCGCCGTGCGGGAACCACTGCCCCTGCGGCGAGCCGCTGCTGTGGGGCGAGTTGCCGCTGTGGGGCGAGTGCTGCAGTGGGGCAAGTTGCTGCAGTGCGGCGAGCCACCGCTGTGCGGTGAGTTGCCGCTGCCCGGCGAACCGCCGCTGCGTGGGGAGCAACTGTTGTGTGTCGAACCACCGCCCCTGAGGCGAGTTGCCGCTGCTCGGCGAACCGCCGACATCAGCCCGTCACCGAGCGCGTTCAGGTAGCCCTACCTGTTGTTCCCCTTATTGTTTCGCCCCGGCCCCGGACGGATGCTCGGAAACCACGCCCCGTCCCCGAGGAGCCGTCATGACCAGCAGGTTCAGGTCCGTCGTCGCCGCTTTGTTCGTTGTTGTCGCGGTGGGGTTGGTTGCCGCGCCGGCGTCTGCGGCGGGCGTGGGGCCCGGGCAGGCGCGACCGGACTGCATCCGGCCCTGTCACTTCTGACGCGGGGACACCTACAGTTCGAAGGCGTTGCCCGTGGCGATCTTCGGGCGGCCCAGCTCGACCGGTTCGGCCGGCCGCGCGCGGCGGTAGACCTCCGCCGTCGCCTCGGCGATGTGGCCCCAGTCGAAGTCCGCCGCGAGGCGTGACTGGGCCACTCGCGCCCGCCGGGTCGCGGCCGCGGCGTCGCCGAGGACCGTGGTGACCGCGGTGGTCAGGCCCGTCACGTCACCGGGCTCGAAGGCCAGACCCGTCTCGCCGTCGACGACCACCTCGCCGAGGCCGCCCGCCGTGGATGCCACCAGCGGCGCCTTCGCGGCGGCGGCTTCCAGCGCGACGATCCCGAACGGCTCGTACCGGCTCGGCAGCACCACGGCGTCGGCCGCGGCGAGCAGGGCGCGCAGTTCGCGGTCGGGCAGGTGCCCGGCGAAGTCCACCGCGCGCCGGATCCGCAGCCGGCGGGCCTGTTCCACCAGCTCTTCGTAGTGTCGCCCCTTACCGGCGACGACCAGGCGCGTGCCCGGAAAACGGCGACGGATCCGGGGCAGCGCGGCGAGCAGGTCCTGCACACCCTTTTCCCACTCGAGCCGGCCGAAGAACAACAGGAACGGCTCCCCGTCCGGGCTGTGCCGCTCGCGCACCCGCGCGACCTCGGCCGAGGACACGCGCCAGCTGCGTTCCTCGATGCCGTTGTGGATGACCGTGACGTCGGCGGCGTCGATCTCGAAGAGGTGCGCGACCTCCTTGCGCATCGCCTGCGAGCAGGTGATCACGGCGTCCGCGCGGTTCGCCAGCCACCACTCGACGGAGTGCACCTGCTGGTTCAGCGGGTGCGAGAGCCAGCCGGAGTGCCGCCCGGCCTCGGTCGCGTGGACGGTGCCGACCAGCGGCACGCGCGCGGCCTCCGCGATGGCGATGGCGGGGTGCGTCACCAGCCAGTCGTGCGCGTGGACGACGTCGGGCTGCCAGGTCCGCAGCAGGTCCTGCGCCGCGCGGACCATGGCGTGGCCCATGGCGAGCGTCCAGGCGACGAGGTCGCGCTCGAACGTCAGGTGCATCGGGTCCTCGGCCACGCGGATCACCCGCACGCCCTCGGTCACGCGGTCGCTGCGCGGGTGCGTCGAGGCATCGGTCCCGGCCGTGTGGCGGCAAAGAACCACCACGTCATGGCCCTGTTTCGCGAGGTGTCGAGCCAACGCGTGCACGTGCCGGGCGAGCCCTCCGATGACCACGGGCGGGTACTCCCAGGACAGCATCAGCACGCGCATGGGCAGAGGTTACTCGCCAGTCGGTTCCGGTGGGCTGCCTGGCTGCCGCCGTCGTCGATCTCTGCCACCATCGGTGGTGATGACTTCCGGTCAGCCCGAGTGGCAGCGCAAGGACCCGCCCCTGACGACGCCGTGGACCGGCCTCGTCGACCCCGCCGCGGTGCTCCCCGAGTACCCGCGGCCACAGCTGAGGAGGTCGCGATGGCTGAACCTCAACGGCCTCTGGGACTACGCCGGGTGGCCGTTTTCGCCGGATGAGCCGCGGCCTGTCGGCTACGGCGAGCGCATCCTGGTCCCCTTCGCGCCGGAGTCGGCACTCTCCGGCATCGCGCGGCGCGACGAAGTCCTTTGGTACCGACGGTTGTTCGAGATCCCGGACGACTGGCGGGGCGAACGCGTTCTGCTGCACTTCGGCGCGGTCGACCAGACGGCGAAGGTGTGGGTGAACAACCAGCTGGTGGCCACCCACGAGGGCGGGTACACGGCATTCTCGGCGGACATCACGGACGCTCTGCGCGCGTCGGGGCCGCAGGAGCTGACGGTCCGCGCGGAGGACCGCACCGACATCGCGCCCTTCCCGGTCGGCAAACAGCGCAACGAGCCGGGCGGGATCTGCTACACGCCGGCGTCCGGGATCTGGCAGACGGTGTGGGCCGAGCCGGTGCCCGCCGTGCGCGTTTCGGGGCTCGAGATCACCCCGGACCTGACCGGGTTCACGGTGTTTCCGCAGGTCACTGTCGGTTCTCGAGTTGAGCTGGTCGTGTCGTCGCCGCATGGCGACGAGGCCGCGCGGGTCAGCGGCGTCGCCGGCCAGCGGCTGCGGGCGGAGGTGCCGGACCCGCGCCTGTGGACGCCGGACGACCCATACCTGTACGACCTGACGGTCCGGGTCCTGGACCATCGTGGTGATGTCCTCGACGAGGTGGCGAGCTACGGCGGGTTACGCACGGTGAGCGTCGTGCCGGACGAAGCCGGACGGCCGCGGATAGCGCTCAACGGCCGCGTCACCTTCCTCCACGGTCCGCTCGACCAGGGTTACTGGCCGGACGGCGTCTACACGGCGCCTACGGACGAGGCGCTGCGGTTCGACCTTGAGAAGACCAAGGAGCTGGGGTTCAACTTCGTCCGCAAGCACGTGAAGGTCGAGCCGGCGCGCTGGTATTACTGGGCGGACGTGCTGGGCCTGGTCGTCTGGCAGGACATGCCGTCGCTGATGGTGTCGTTCGACGGGCCGCCCGGGCCCGCGCCCGACCCGGTGCCGGAGGGGCAGGAGCGGTTCGAGGCGGAGCTGCGGGAACTCGTCGCGCAACTGCGGAACGTGACGTCGATCGTCGCGTGGGTTCCGTTCAACGAGGGCTGGGGCGAGTTCGACACCACGCGCGTCGCCTCGCTGGTGAAGAGCCTGGACCCGACGCGGCTGGTGGTCGCGAACAGCGGGGTGAACTGCTGCTTCTCCCGTCCGGACGTGGGCGCCGGCGACGTCTACGACGACCACACCTACGTCGGCCCCGGCGAGCCGCGCGAACGGGACCATCGTGCCCTGGTGGACGGCGAGTACGGCGGCATCGGCCTGGTCCTGGACGGTCACTGCTGGCCCGGCCCGCCGCAGGCCTACGAGATGGCGCCGTCCTCGGCGCGGCTGACCGAGCGCTACGTCGAGGTCAGCGAACGGCTGGAGCAACTGGTCGGCGAACTCGGTCTGTCCGGCGCCATTTATACGCAGACGACGGACGTCGAGAACGAGGTCAACGGGCTGCTGACCTACGACCGCCAGGTCATGAAACTCGACGCGACTGTCGCGGCGGCCCACAACCGCGCGGTCATCAGGCGTGGTTCGGCTGAGGCCGGGGTGGCTGAGGGGAAGTCGCCGGAAATCGGCGATTCGGCGGCTGAGTGAGAACGGCTGGGTGAGAGGGGGGCGGGCGTCGTCGTCCGGCGGCGAAGGTCGTCGGCGTTGCGGCAAGCCGCTGATGGCCGGGAGGAGTTGCCCGGAAACGGCGACGGCCAAGAGCTGCCCCGAACCGGCGGCCACAGCGCGTCGCCGAGAAACGGCGACGGTGCAGATGCAGCCTGGGAACGGCGAAAGGGCGGAAACGCACCAACCCGCGTCCCCGCCCTCGGCGGCAAAATCGGCGCCTGAACCGGCGCCTGAACCCGGCGCCTGAACCGGAGGCCAGACCGGCACCGAAAACGGCGCCGACCCCAGCCAGCCTCAGACGGGCAGCGCGGCCTCGATGGCCTTGACCACGGCCTCGTCCTCAGGCTCGGTCCGGGGCCGGAAACGGCCCACGACCTCGCCGGCGGGGCTGATCAGGAACTTCTCGAAGTTCCACTGCACGTCGCCCGCGTCGCCCTCGGCGTCGGGGGTTTCCGTGAGCGAGGTGTAGAGCGGGTGGCGGCCCTCGCCGTTGACGTCGAGCTTCTCGAACAGCGGGAAGGAGACGCCGTAGGTGGTGGAGCAGAACGTCTGGATCTCCTCGGCCGTGCCCGGCTCCTGGTCCGCGAACTGGTTGCACGGGAAGCCGACCACGGAGAAGCCCCGGTCGCCGTACTGTTCCTGCAGCCGCTCCAGCCCGGTGTACTGCGGGGTCAGGCCGCACTTCGACGCGACGTTGACCACCAGCAGCGTCTTGCCGCCGAGCGCGCCGAGGGTGGTGTCCTCGCCCGAGAGCGTCTTCAGCGGAATCTCGTTGATACCCATTTCTTTGGTGCCCTTTCACTCATGCGGCGATGTCGCTCGCGCGGCAATGCGGCTAGGTCAGCAGTGCCCGCGCGTCCAGATGTCCGAACGGCCCGTCGTCGCGCCGGTATTCCGCCGCCAGTTCGGCGGCGCGTGTCCGGTTGCCCGCGCGGAGCAGCCCGGCGAGCGTGTCGAAGCGTTCGGTGTGCACGTGGGCGCGGCGGCGCGCGTAGTCGGCGGCGGAGTCTTTCGTGACCATAAAGGCCCAGTCGCTCGACAACGCCAGCATCGCCTCCGCGACGGCCTGGTCGGCCACCGTGTCGCGAGCGGACCGGTCGAGCCCCGCGACCAGGTCCAGCAGCCGGGTCTGCAGCGCGGTGTTGTCCCGCACCATGTCCGCGACCTGCTCGCCGTCCCAGACTCGCCAGTCCTTGCCGGAACCCCACGACGAAGCGGGCAGGTCGATCGGCGCGCCCAGGTGGCCCGCGTCCAGCGCGCCCTTCAACGTCGTCACGCGCACGCCCGCCTCGGGCAGCGCGCGCAGCACGCCCTCCAGCCAGGCTGGACCCTCGTGCCACCAGTGCCCGAACAGCTCCGTGTCGTACGCCGCGACCACCAGCGACTCCCGGCCGTGCTCGGCGCGCAGGGAGCGCAGCCGCGTGACGACCGTGTCCACGAAGTCCTTGACGTGCAGGCCGAGCATGTCCGCGGCCAGCGCCGGGTCGTACGGCGCCTTGTCCTGCGGCTCCACCTGCTTGCCCGTGACGCGCGACGCCTTCAGACCCACCTCGTGCGCCCACGTGTGGAAGTCGCGGTACGCCGCGTGGCCCGGGTAGCCGGCCTTCGGCGACCAGACGCGGTAGGTCACCTCGAGGTCGCGGCCGAAGCAGACGACGTCGGAGCCGCCGACCGTGCGGGCCGCCGAGGTGTCGCCGCGCAAGGACGGGCCGTCGACCAGGAAACGGCGAACGCCGGCGGCGGCGTAGTCCTGCTCCATTCCCGGCGCGTAGCCGCATTCGGGCGCCCAGATGCCCTCCGGCCGGTGCCCGATGCGCAACGCCGTGTCGGCGAGGCCGCCGCGCAGCGCGAAGCTGCGTACGCGCTCGTCGAGCAGCGGCTGGAACGGGTGGGCCAGCGGCCCGCCCAGCAGCTCGATCGTGTCACTGTCCACAAGCGACCGCAGAATCGGTGAGAACCCGTGCCGCCAGTGGGACTCCAGGTCCTCGGTCGCGCGAACGGCGGTGCGGTACTCCGCGGCGGCCAGCTCGCGCAGCAGCGGGTCGCCGCCCCACAGCGTCGACGCGTGCTGCGCGCGCAGCTGCCAGTGGCCGAGCCAGTCGTGGCAGGCGCTGATCGCGTACGGGTCGTCGAGCTGGGCCGCGAGCACCGGCGTCATGCCGAGGGTCAGCACGTCGCGTCGCCCCTCATCGGCGAATCGGCGCAGCAGGTCGATCATCGGCAGGTAGGAGTGCGCCCACGCCTGGTAGAGCCATTCTTCGCCGACGGGCCAGCTGCCGTGGTGCGGCAACCAGGGCAGGTGGCTGTGCAGGACCAGGCAGAACGTGCCCTCGTGCTCGGTCGAGGTCACGCGCGCACCGCCACGGCGACCAGGTCGAGACTGGCGTCGAGGTCGTCGGCGTGGACGCTGAAGTCCTCCGCCCGGACCGCGGCGACATCCGCGAGCAACGCCTCGGGCCAGACGGCCTGACCGGGCAGTTCGCCCATCACGACGTCCAGTTGCGCGTCGATGATCGAGCCGCCGTGACGCCGTTCCACCGTGTGCAGGCCCGCGCCGTGGTGCAGCCCGAGCAGTTCGACGTCAAAGCCCGCGGCGCGCAGCAGACTGTCCAATTCGGACGGTGCCAGCTCCCGCGTGTGGTACGGGTTCAGCGGCGTGTCGCTGTCCGGCGTGAAGGTGAGCCGGTTCGGTGTGGTGACCAGCAGCTTTCCGCCCGGCCGCAGCACACGGTGGCATTCGGCGAGGAACCCGGCCTGGTCCCACAGATGCTCGATCACCTGGAAGTTCGCCACCACGTCGACCGAGCCGGCGCGCAGCGGCAGGTACGCCAGGTTCGCGCGCGCCACCGTGACGTCCGGGTAGCGGCGGGCGACGTGCTCCGTGGTCGGGACGTCGTAGTCCAGCGCCAGCACCCGACGCGCCCGCGTCGCGATCAGGCCCGCCCCGTAACCCTCGCCGCAGCCCGCCTCCAGCACCGTCGCGCCGGCGCAGTGGGGGAGCAGCGCGGCATAGGCGGCTTCATGGCGGCGGAACCAGTAATTCTCCTCGGGGATGCCGGGGACGGTTCGTTCGCCGGTGAGGTGGAGTGCCTCGGCCCGGGTGGCTGGGGTGGTCACCTGCGCGACCCTAGCGCGTGTCACGTTCCGCACGGCCGTCTCGTTCCTCGGCCATGCAACGAACCCTCACTCGCGTACTGCTGCTCCTGCTCGGCGTCTTCGAGGGAGTGCCGGGGCTCTGGCCACTGATCACGCCGACCGGCTTCTACCAGGACTTTCCCGGCTTCCGGCAAGGCTGGGTCTCGATGGACGGCCCGTTCAACGAGCACCTGATCCGCGACTTCGGCGGGCTCAACCTCGCCCTCGCCGCGACGCTGATCGGCGCCGCCGTGATCGGCACCACAGCCGTCGCCAGGCTGGCCTCGGTGGCGACGCTGCTGTTCGCTCTGCCGCACTTCGTCTACCACCTCGGCCACCTGTCGCACTTCGGGCAGCTCGACCAGATACTGATCATCGCGACCCTGGCGGCGAGCCTGGTGCTCCCGGCCGTGGCGCTGCTCCTGCCGGGCCGGCGGGTCAGTTCACCGGCGACACCGTGATGCTCATCGCGCCGGGGCCGACGTGGGCCCCGATCACCGTGCTGGCGTCGCCGACGACCACGTCGGACACGTCCGGGATCTCTTCCTTCAAGCGCCGGACGACCTCGCGTTCGTCGGAGCCGAACCGCGTGATCGCGAGGTCCACCTTCCGGTCGCCGGCGGCCTTCACCGCGAGTTCGACGAGCCGGTTCATGGCCCTCTTCGTCCCCGGGACCCGGGCGAGCGGGCTGATTTCGCCGTTGCGGACAGTGAGCAGCGGCTTGATCGAGAACGCGTTGCCCAGCAGTGACTGGGCGGCGCCGACCCGTCCGGTACGGCGCAGGTACTCGAGGGTGTCGACGTAGATCAGTTCGGTGGAGCCGCGGACGCGTCGTTCGGCGGCTTCGAGCACGCGCTCCAGCTGGCCGCCGGCGCCGGCGACGCGCGCGGCGGACACCGACGCGAAGCCCAGGCTCATGCTGGCCGTGCCGCTGTCGATGATGTGGACGGGGATTCGGACCTGCTGCGCGGCCTCGCGGGCCGCTTGGACGGTGTCGGAGAGGCGGCCGGAGATGTGCATGCTCACGATCGCCGACGCGCCGCTGGAGGCGGCGTCCTGGTAGGTCCAGAAGAAGGCGCCCGGATCGGGTGGTGACGTGGTGACCGGCCGGCCGGCCTTCATGGCGTCGATGAGCTGGCCGCGATCGAACCGGTGCTCGTCGTCCGTGACGTCTCCGGCGTGCAGCTGGACCTGCACGACTCCGATGCCCCAGCGGGCGGCGAGCTGATCGGGCAGGCACGAGGTCGAGTCGGTGACTACGGCGATGTGCGCGGACATGGTGGGGGAGGTTAGTGCCTATCGGCCTACTGCCTGTAGCCCACCGTTGCTCCGATCGGGCGAGCGGTGTGCTGGGAGAGTTAATCGACCGACTACCGGGACTATGGTCCCAATAGATTGCTCATCCAGGTGAATGCCGTCACCTCAGCGGGTCCTGTCGCTCGAATGGCCCTAATCTACCGGCCAGTAGAGCACTGTCCCGCGGCCGAAAGCCGGCCCCTACCGGGAGGTCGAAGAAGACCTATGACGAAGATCGTTGTCCTGGTCAAGCAGGTACCGGACACCTACTCGGAGCGGAAGCTCTCCGGTGCCGACAACACCCTTGACCGTGAATCAGCCGACGCCGTGCTCGACGAGATCAACGAGAAGGCCGTCGAAGAGGCCCTGAAGATCAAGGAGGCGGGCGAGGGCGAGGTCACGGTGATCTCCGTCGGCCCCGACCGCGCCACCGACGCGATCCGCAAGGCGCTGTCCATGGGCGCCGACAAGGCCGTCCACGTCTCCGACGAGGCGCTGCACGGCTCCGACGCCATCGCCACCGCCAAGGTGCTGGCCGCCGCGATCGGCAAGGTCGAAGGCTACGACCTGATCATCGCCGGCAACGAGGCCTCCGACGGCCGCGGCGGCGCCGTGCCGGCGATCCTCGCCGAGCTGCTCGGCCTGCCGCAGCTGACCTACGTGCGCCAGCTGAGCGTCGAGGGCACCACGGTGAAGGCCGACCGCGAGACCGAGGACGGCATCACCCACCTCGAGGCGAGCCTGCCCGCGCTGGTGAGCGTCAGCGAGAAGATCAACGAGCCGCGTTACCCGTCCTTCAAGGGCATCATGGCCGCGAAGAAGAAGCCGGTCGAGACGCTGACCATCGCCGACCTGGGCATCGACGCGGGCGAGGTCGGCCTCGCCAACGCGTGGTCCTCGGTCGTCGAGTCCTCCCCGAAGCCGCCGCGCACCGCGGGCGAAAAGGCCGAGGACGAGGGCGACGGCGGCACGAAGGTCGCCGAGTACCTGGTCGCGCAGAAGCTCATCTGAGACACGGTTTCGAGGAGGATTCGAAAATGGCTGAAGTACTCGTCCTCGTCGACCACGTCGACGGTGATGTCAAGAAGGTCACGCTCGAGCTGCTGACCGCGGCCCGCGCGCTGGGCGAGCCGTCCGCCGTGGTGGTGGGCCCGACCGGCACCGCCGCCAAGGCCAAGGACGCGCTCGCCGGCCACGGCGCCGCCAAGGTGTACGTCGCCGAGGGTGACGCCGCTACCGGCTTCCTGGTGACCCCGAAGGTGGACGTGCTGGCGAAGCTCGCCGAGCAGGTCTCGCCGGCGGCCGTGCTCGTAGCGGCCAGCGCCGAGGGCAAGGAGGTGGCCGCTCGCGTCGCCGTCCGGCTCGGCTCCGGCCTGCTGTACGACGCCGTGGGCGTGAACGCCGACGGCTCCGTGGACCAGTCCATCTTCGGTGGCGCGTTCTCGGTGAAGTCCAAGTCCGCCAAGGGCTCCCCGGTGATCTCGGTGCGTCCGGGCGCCGTCGAGGCCGAGGCGGCCGAGGGCGCGGCGGCGGAGGAGACCGTCGAGCTCCCGGAGCAGGACCCGGCGAAGTCCGCCAAGGTGACCGGCGTCGAGCCGCTCGTCGGCGGCGACCGGCCGGAGCTCACCGAGGCGTCGATCGTCGTCTCCGGTGGCCGTGGTGTCGGCTCGGCGGAGAAGTTCGACGTCGTCGAGAAGCTGGCCGACTCGCTCGGCGCGGCCGTGGGCGCCTCCCGCGCGGCGGTCGACTCCGGCTACTACCCGGCGCAGTTCCAGGTGGGCCAGACCGGCAAGACCGTGTCGCCGCAGCTGTACATCGCGCTCGGCATCTCCGGCGCGATCCAGCACCGCGCCGGCATGCAGACGTCGAAGACGATCATCGCCGTCAACAAGGACGCCGAGGCCCCGATCTTCGAGATCGCCGACTTCGGCATCGTGGGCGACCTGTTCAACGTCGCGCCGCAGCTGACCGAGGCCGTCGAGAAGCGCAAGGGCTGACGTTTTCCCGCTCCGAAGGCCGCCAGGGCCCGCCCTGGCGGCCTTCGGCGTTTCCGGGCCGGGGGAGAAAACCCTCAATTAACTCAACGTGCACTGATCGGTCATCGATTCGCACTCTCCGCGGTTTCCGGGCGGCGGGTAAACCTTGACCATGACGTCGTCACAGCTCCTCGTCAGCACTGATCAGGCCGGTGCCGAGCTTCCGGCAGACGCACCGCGCTACTCCCTCCTTGTCGCCCACGGGAACCAAGAAGTGGTCGCCGCGCAGAAGCTGCGGTACGAGGTCTTCGCCGAGGAAATGGGCGCGCACCTCAATTCCCCGGAACCCGGTCTGGACGTCGACCACTTCGACGAGTTCTGCGACCACCTCGTGGTGCGCGACGACCGGACCGGCGAGATCGTCGGCTGCTACCGGATGCTGCCGCCGGAGCGCGCCGCGCAGGCCGGAAGCCTGTACTCCGACAGCGAATTCGACCTGACGGCGCTCACGGGCCTGCGCCCGTCGCTCGTCGAGACCGGCCGCTCGTGCGTGCACCCGGACCACCGCAGCGGCGCCGTCGTCAGCCTGGTGTGGGCCGGGATCGCGCGCTACATGCTGCTTTCGGGCCACCGCTACCTCGCCGGCTGCGCCTCCGTCCCGCTGACGGGCAGCGGCAGCTACGCCGCGGGCGTCTGGGACCTGGTGCGCGCCAAGCACTATTCGGACGAGACCACTCGCGTGTCGCCGCTGCACCCGTGGCAGGTCGACGGCGTCGAGCGCCCGGACCGCGCGGTGCTGCCGCCGCTGATCAAGGGCTACCTGCGGCTGGGCGCGAAGGTCTGCGGCCCGCCCGCGCTCGACGCGGACTTCGGCGTCGCGGACTTCTTCGTGCTGCTCGACCTGCACCAGGTGGACGAGCGGTACCTCAAGTTCTTCCTCGGGGTCCAGTCGTGAGCCACGCCTGGATGCCGACGTCGCCGTGCGGCGACGGCTGCCTCACCGAGGACGGGCCGACGGTCGCCTTCCCGCGCCGGGTGCTGCGGTTCGGCTGCGCGATTTCGGTAGTGGTGGCGGCCTTGCTGACGGCGCCGCTGCTGCTCGTGCTGCGCGGCCGGGGCCGGGAACTGCTGGTGCGCACCATCTTCCGCGCCGTGCTGCGGTCCTTCGGGGTGAAGCTGGCCGTGCACGGCGGCACGGACTTCCTCGCCGCGCCCGCCGGCCGCGGCGCGCTGGTGGTGAACAACCACATCTCGTGGCTGGACATCGTCGCGATCAACGCGCTGCGCCCGATGCGCGCCCTCGCGAAGGTCGAGATCGGCGGCTGGCCGGTCCTGGGCACGCTGGTCCGCCGCGGCGGCAGCATCTTCCTGGACCGCACTCGCCTGCGGACGCTGCCCGGCACGATGACGGAACTCGCGGACGCACTGCGCTCCGGCTCGCTCGTCAACGTCACCCCGGAGGGCACCACGTGGTGCGGCCTGGCCTCCGGCCGCTTCACGACGGCCACCTTCCAGGCCGCCATCGACGGCGGCGTGCCCGTCCGCCCGGTCGCGCTGCGCTATCGCCTGTCGGACGGCCGCGAGACCAGCCGCCCGGCATTCGTCGGCCCGGAGTCGCTCATCGCGTCGCTGCGCCGCGTGGCCGCGCTCCGCGGGCTGGTCCTGGAGGTCCACGTCTGCCCGGAGATCGCCCCGGGCCGCGCCGAAGACCGGCGATCGCTGGCCGAACTGGCGGAGGCCTCGGTGCACTCGGCGCTCGGAACGGTCCGAATCCCGCCGCAACGCCGTCGCCTGGTGGCGACGACCGGTCCGGCCACCCTGCGCGTGGTGGGTTCGGTGGTTGCTCCTGCGGCTACGTCGGTTACCCACTCGACCGTCCGGGTGGCGGTTGCTCCGGCGGTTGGTCCGGACACCACTCCTACTGTCTGACCGGCGGGCCTGTGTGTCCAGGCGGTCTGTCTCGCCTCACCCAGCGGCATGCGTGACCGGCGGCCTGACTCAGCGGCCCGCGTGACCTAGCGGCCTCTGCGTGACCTAGCGGCCCGCGTGACTGGCGGTTTGTCTGACCGGCGGTCCACCCGGCACTCCATCCGGTGGTCGGTTCAGTCGCTCCCGTGCGCACCCCGTCGGGCGGCCCTCCCACATCCCACAATCCGTCCGCCTGCCCGGCCGTTCACCGAGGCCCCGTTCTGCCTGCGGTCCCGCCGCCCGGCCGAATCCTCGTTCGGCCGGGCGAGCCGTCCCCGGCGTCGGCGTGGTCAGGAAACGGCGAGAGTGATCTTCCCGCCCGGGTGCCCGTCCTGGCTCTCGCGCAGGGCCGCGGCCGCGTCGGCCAGGGGGTAGCTCTTCCCGTGGGCGATCTGCAGCCCACGCTGGACGTGCTCCAGGAGCGTGTCCAGCACCTCCGTGCGCGGTCCGTTGTCGTCACGGCCGCTGGAGAACGTCAGGCCGAGCTGGAACGCGGCAGGGTCCGCGATGGTGACCAGTCGCTCCTTCGAACCGAGCAGTTCGACGGAATCCGGCAGCACGCCGTGGCCGGAAGCGTCGAAGACGGCGTCGACGGGACGGTCCGTCGCCTCGCGGACGCGTTCGGGCCAGCCGTCGCCGTACAGGACCGGGATCGCGCCGAGCGCCTTGACCTCGTCGAGGTTGCGCTGGCCGGCGGTGCCGAGGACGGTCGCGCCGAGGGCGACGGCCGCCTGCGTCGCGAACCGTCCGACGGCGCCGCTCGCGCCATGGATCAAGAGCACCTCGCCGGACTTGACGCCGAGCAGGCCGAGCACGCGCAACGCCGTTTCGCCGGCCACCGGCAACGCGACGGCGTCCGCCCAGGACAGGCTCGACGGCTTACGCGTGACCTCCTCGGCCAGCGCGTAATCGGCGTACGCGCCAGTGGCCGACCAACCGAAGACCTCGTCGCCGACGGCGAAGGCCGCGCCGTCACCGGCCGCGTCGACGACCCCGGCCACCTCCATGCCCGGGATCTGTTCGCCGTCCGGTTTCTTGTCCTCGCTCATGCCGCCGCTGAGGATCTTCCAATCGATGGGGTTCACGCCGGCCGCGCGGACGGCGACGCGGACCTGGCCGGGGCCGGGTTCGGGCGCCGGTACCTCGCTCAGCCGCAGGACTTCCGGCCCGCCGTACTCGGCGAAGGTGATGGCTCGCATGGGGGTTCGTACTCTCCTTCGGTTCAGGACGCTTCGGTCGAACGTCCTGCCTAGAGTCAACTGCTCCCGGCCGCCAGCCGAACCGCTCGGACGAGCAGTGTTCACTAGCCGGACGAGTAGCCGGGCGCACCGCGCACGCCCTTACTGTGGACGTATGGACGAATCCTGGTCCGATCCAGCTCATGTGCTCGACGTTGTCACGCGCATCATCTCGGCGCCCCGGCCCGAGCTGCTGCCCCGGTTCTCGCGTGAGCTCGCGGCCGTGCTGCCGCACCGTGCGGCGGCCATGCAGACCGGCGACTGCCCGCACAGCCCGTTCAAGGTCACCGGCGATACGACCGTGACGGATGCCGTGACCAGCACCGAGCTGGAACACCTCGCCGACCTGGGCGTTGTGGGTGAGGCGGCGGTCGTCGAGGGGGTGCTGGCGGGCGTCGAGCGGACGTTGGTCCTGCTGACCTCGCGGCCGGCGGTCGGCAACGGGGCGATGTTTGTCGTGGTTCCGGAGGGTGACCTCCCGTCGGCGCGTGAGCTCGACCTCGCCGCCCGTCTGTGGCACCTGTCCTGCACGGACGCCGGCCAGCGGGCCGCTGACCCGGGCCCCGACGTGCTTGCCACGAGCCTCGCCGCGGCGACCGCACGCGCCCAGACCGTGACGGACCTCGGCCAAACGCACGCGGCGACGCTCGTCGCGCTGCTTTCGGTCCTCCGCTCCGGCCGGCTCGGCGACAGCGCCGCCCGTCAGACCGCGACGGACCTGGCTGCTCGCGCCCTCGTTGACCTCCGTGCGGTGACGGAACGTGATCAAGTGTTGTCGGCGGAGTCCGCTCGCGCTGCGTTCACGGTGCTCTCGGAGCAGCTCGCGCCCATCGTCGGCCACGCTGATGTCGCGGTGGACCTGGTCGGCCCGGTCGAGGACCGCCGGCTGCCGCAGGACATCGCGCACACCGCCCGGACGGTGACGCGTGGCCTGGTCATCGCCGCGCTCGACCGCCCGGGCACGGCCCGTGTCCGTGCCTCCTGGCGCTTCGACGGCCCAGCCCTCCGCATCACCGTCCGCGACGACGGCCCGGACGCCCCCGACGTCGTCGTCGCCCCGGGCCTCACCGAGCGCATCACCCCACTCGGCGGCCACTGGGAGGTCGACACCGTCCCCGGCTGGGGCACGACGATCACCGCCGCTCTGCCGCTGACCACCGCCGATCCGCCCGAGCTGCGTCCGCTGGACCGGCTGAACGCGCGTGAGCTGGAGGTGCTCGCGGGCATCTCGGAGGGGCTGCGCAACCGCCAGATCGCCGGTCGGCTGCAGCTGAGCGAGCACACGGTGAAGTTCCACGTGCGCAACCTGCTGGAAAAACTGGAGGTCACCTCCCGCGGCCAGGCCGCCGCCCTCGCCCACGACCTGCGACTGGAGCCGGTCGCGGTGCACCGGACGGCGTGAGTGCACCGGACGGCGTGAGGCCTGCTGCTGGTCGCTGCGCCGCGGAACCTCTGCGTGCGTGGCCCCGGGCGGCTGCTTCGTAACCCCGCTCCACGCGCTGGCTACAGGGCTTGTGACTGGCTTTCGGCTTCCGGCGCGTCAGACCTGCGCGGGTCCTGCTCTTCGCTCGACTTGCCGGTCAAATGGCAGGATTCTCTACGCGCCGGACCACGTCGCGCTGGGCGCTGATTTGTTCCGCCGCACCACTGGGGAGGTCACTCCAGCTGCTGTGCCGCGAAGCCGCTGTCCTGTGTAACCCGCTGTCTCCCAAGATCACCCGCACCACGCTCACCCTTAGGTCGCGTCACGCCACCTGAGCCGTCCCCCTGGCCGACGCCCGTCCAGGTCAAAACCAAGCGCACGGATATTTGCCGAGCGACAGAAGCCACCCCTCCACCGCCCATTTCCGCGATACAGCCCTTGCCCACGGAACAAACCGGATCACCTCAGCCCGCTAGCCCACCCGGCGCATTGACCTTCACCGCACTGGAGGTTGCACGCTGACGATCATGACCCGGACGACCACCGCCCCGCCCCGAAGAAGCGTCCTGTGGAGCCGCGAGCATCGGCTCACCACGATCGGTCTGTTGCTGGTGGTCACGCTGGTCGCGTTCGAGAACATGGGCGTGGCCACCGCGATGCCGACTCTCGTCGCGGACCTGCACGGCCTCGCGCTCTACTCGTGGCCGTTCACCACGTTCCTGATCGCCAGCGTGGTGGCGACGGTCCTGTCCGGCCGCATGGGTGACCGCCGTGGCCCGGTTCCCGCGCTGATGGCCGGACCGGTGCTCTTCGCCGCCGGCCTGCTCGTCGCCGGCACGGCCAACGGGATGCCCATGCTGCTGGCCGGCCGCGCGCTGCAGGGCCTCGGCTCCGGTTTCCTGCTGGTCGCGGTGTCGCTGCTGATCGCCGCGACGTTCACTGACCGTGAACGCCCGGTCATCTACGCCGCCAACGCCGCGGCCTGGGTCTTGCCCGCCGTGGTCGGCCCGTTCGTCGCGGGCCTGATCACCGTCAGCATCGGCTGGCGGTGGGTGTTCCTCGGTCTGAGCCCGCTGGTCGCGATCGGGGTGGCCCTGCTCGTCGTCGTGGCCCGCCGCCTGCCCGCACACGTGCCGACGGCTACGGCCCGACGCGCCGGTGTGGTCCCCGCCGTGGTCGCCGCGCTGGGTGTCGCGGCCCTGAGCTGGGCCGCCCAGCATCCGTCACCGGTTGCCATCGCCTACGGCGCCGTGGGCCTCGTCGCCCTGGCTGCCGCCTTGAGGAAGCTCCTCCCCGCCGGCACGCTGACCGCTCGTCCTGGCCTGCCGACCGTCATTGCCTCCCGGGCTCTGCTTTCCGGCGCCTACGCAGGCATGGAGGCCTACCTGCCGCTCACTATGAGCGCCGTCCACGGCTACGGTCCCGCGCTGGCCGGCCTGCCCCTGACGATCACCGCGCTGGGCTGGTCGGCGGGGTCGGCGCTGCAGGGCCGATTCCTCGACTGGTCCCGCGAAGCGTCCCTGCGCACCGGCTTCGCGTTGGTCGCGGCGAGCCTGGTCGGTTTCGTGCTGGTGTCGCAGCCCTGGTTCCCGGCCTGGCTCGCGTTCGTGATCTGCGCGGTCGGCGGCGCGGGCATGGGCATCGCGATGCCGGCGATCTCCGTCCTATTGCTCAGGTACTCGCCCGAGGGCGAACGTGGCTTCAACACCTCCGCCATGCAGCTCGCGGACTGGGTCGGCTCGGCCCTTTTGATCGGCCTCGGCGGCGTGCTCCTCGCCGTGGTCGCGTCCGCCGTCCACCCTTCAGCGGCGATGGCGATCCTCGGCGCTGCTCTCGTCCTGCTCACCTCGCTGGGAGTTCGCCTGACCAGCCGTTGGCCGCGGAAGGTGTGACAGGCCACTTCGGCGGCCAGGGTGGGCTTCGTCACCGGCTGGAGCGGACTACCCTGAAGGGGCGATGACCTATCTCGACCATGCGGCGACCACTCCGATGTTGCCCGAAGCCGTGGCGGCGATGACTGAGGCACTGTCCACCGTGGGCAATGCCTCCGCGTTGCATTCCTCAGGACGGCGAGCGCGCCGGGTGGTCGAAGAGTCCCGCGAGGTTATAGCGGCCGCCCTCAGCGCCCGTCCCTCCGAGGTGATCTTCACCGGCGGCGGCACGGAGAGTGACAACCTTGCGGTCAAGGGCATCTTCTGGGCCCGCCACGGCGAGCAGCCCGAGCGCCGCCGCATCCTGTGCGGTGCCGTAGAGCACCACGCCGTCCTGGATACCGTCGAGTGGCTCGAGGCCGAGTGTGGCGCCGAGATCACCTGGCTCGAGGTCGACACCCAGGGCCGGGTCTCGCCGGACACCCTCCGCGCCGCCATTGGCTCGGCGCCCGAGACAGTCGCCCTCGCAACGGTGATGTGGGCCAACAACGAGGTCGGCACCATCAACCCCATCACCGAGTTGGCCGCTGTATGCGCCGAGTTCGGCATCCCGCTGCACACCGACGCAGTCCAGGCGGTCGGCGCCGTCCCTGTCGACTTCGCGGAGAGCGGCGCGGCCGCGCTGACCCTCACCGGCCACAAGCTCGGCGGCCCGTACGGCGTCGGCGCACTCCTTCTCGGCCGCGACACCGCGTGCGTACCGGTACTCCACGGAGGCGGCCAGGAGCGGAGCGTTCGCTCTGGCACCCTCGACGTCCCGGCGATCGCCAGTTTCGCGGTGGCAGTCCGAGCGAGCGTCGAAGCCCGCGGGGAGTACGCGGCCCGTGTCGAGAAGCTTCGCGACGAGCTGATCGAAGCTGTCCTCCGTGAGGTGCCGGACGCCATCCTCAACGGCGGTTCCGGTGACCGGTTGCCCGGACATGCCCACTTCACCTTCCCCGGCTCCGCCGGCGACAGCCTCCTGATGCTGCTGGACGCCAAGGGAATCGAATGCTCCACCGGCTCCGCGTGCACCGCCGGCGTCGCCCAGCCCAGCCACGTGCTGCTCGCCATGGGCGCCGACGCGGCCGCCGCGCGGGGCTCCCTCCGATTTTCGCTTGGCCACACGTCGACACTGGATGATGTGACGGCACTCGCGCGCGAGATCGGCGGAGTCGTCGCGCGGGCCCGGCAGGCGGGACTCGCCGGCATGCGCAAGCAGACCCAGAAGCAAGAGGTGTAAGCAATGCGGGTACTGGCCGCTATGAGCGGAGGAGTGGATTCGGCGGTCGCAGCCGCGCGTGCGGTCGACGCCGGGCACGACGTCGTCGGTGTGCACCTGGCACTGTCCGCCAAACCCGGCACGCTGAGGACGGGTTCTCGCGGGTGCTGCACCATCGAGGATTCGCACGATGCCCGCCGCGCTGCCGACATCATGGGCATTCCCTTCTACATCTGGGACTTCGCCGAGCGCTTCACCGAAGAGGTCGTCGAGACCTTCGTCGGCGAGTACGCCGCCGGCCGTACCCCGAACCCTTGCGTCACATGCAACGAAAAGATCAAGTTCGAGGCGCTGCTGGAAAAGGCGATGGCGCTCGGCTTCGATGCTGTAGCGACTGGCCACTACGCCCGCCTTGCCGTTGTGGACGGCGAACCGAAGCTTCGGCGCAGCGCGGACGAGGGCAAGGATCAGTCGTACGTGCTGGCCTCATTGACCCCGGAGCAACTTAGCCACGCCATGTTCCCCCTCGGCGACTCGTGGAAGTCCGAGGTGCGAGCGGAGGCTGAGCAGCGTGGGCTTTCTGTGGCGAACAAGCCGGACAGCCACGATATCTGCTTCATCCCCGACGGCGACACGAAGAAGTTCCTCGAGAACCGGCTCGGACAGCGGCCCGGGGAACTGGTTGACGCAGAGACCGGCGCCGTGCTGGGGCAGCACACGGGTGTGCACGGTTTCACGGTCGGACAGCGTAAGGGGCTGGGCATCGAAGCTCCGGCGTCAGATGGGCGTCCGCGGTATGTCCTTTCGCTCGAGCCGGTTTCGGGCACGGTGAAGGTCGGCTCGTCCGCTGAGCTCGGGATCGATGCGATCGAAGCTGACCGGGCGATTTGGCCCAGTGGCCAGGCGCTCGACGGTCCGACCGAGTGCGTCGTCCAGGTGCGAGCGCACGGAGGCATCGCCGAGGCGGTCGCGGAGACCGAGGGTGAGCGGGTCAGCATCCAGCTGCGCGAGCCGTTGCGCGGCGTCGCCCCGGGGCAGGTTGTCGTCCTCTACCGGCCCGACAGTGAGTCCGGCGACCTCGTACTGGGCAGCGCGAAGATTTCCAGCACGCGCTGATTAGCCAGCCCGGCGATTAGGCGCCCAGCCTTGTCTCCCCGAGCTGTTCGGAGCTGGGCCGCGGCTCGTGCAGCGGCCGCGGGATGCTTTCGACTGTCTGCCCGGTCGGCGTGGTGACCACGAGTTTCCCGTCAGCGCGCACCTTGTACTCCCAATCGACGCGGTTCTTGAGACGCCGGTGCCGAAGGCAGTAGCTCAACGTGCTGTCGGCGTCGGACCCAGGCTTGGCCGATTCCGCCGCGGTGTTTTCAGTCGCGCATCCCTGCGCCGGCCGTGAGCAGCCGGGGTGACGGCACTCGCGGTCTCGGATTCGTGCGAATTCGCTGACGTTGACGCTTGGCCGATAGCGGAACTTGCCGACCTCGATGACCTGTCCGTTGAGCGGGTCGGTGATGAGCCGTCGCAACGTGGTGTCCGGTCCGGTCGCGATGTGGCGGGCGATCTCGGCCGGGACGTTCCCGTGGCCGGCCAGCTCGGCAGGGCTGTCGTTGAGACCGAGGTAGGTCTGCAGATCGACGTAGAGATAGACCTCCGTCCGTTCGCTGGTGCCACCCTTTCCGGTGAGCAACAGGTCGAGCGCGACGTCCGTGCGGAGCTGGTCGAGGGTGCGCTTCTCGTTGCCCGTCTGGAGTGAGCGCGCGATCTTGTCGATACGTAGGTAGGCGGCGTTGGCCTTCTCAGCTGGTGCGTTGTCGACGGACAGATGCGCAACACCGTCATCCTGTTGGTGCAGCGCGACCCTGCGTTCGCTTCGCCTCCGTAGGGCACGGTTCGCCGCGCCTTCCGGATCGGCCTTCATAGCGGCGTACGTGGTGGCCTTGCGAATCTGAGTGGGGTTCTTGTCCGAAAGCCTTCCTTCGAGGACGATGTCGACGAGCCGCGCGTTGTGGTCCGACAACCACAGCGTGCCGTCGGTGACCTTCATGGCGCGGTAGAGATCCAGGGATCCGTTGTCCATCAAGCGAAACGTCCGTGGGAGGCGGTTGGTCAGGGCTTCCGCCGCGGAGATCATCGCGCCGGCCCGGTTGTCGGTGATGCACAGGGCCAACGCTATTTCGGCGGCGAGTTCGCGGTGGTCCGCTCTTCGTCTCCGCAAGCCGGCCAGGCAATGGAGCTGCAGTGCCTGCAGGCGCGCTATCTCCGAGCTCGCGCTTCGGGCGACCTGCATGAGCTGTTCCGGATGTAGGTGCTCGAACATGTCGAGGTTCGTCTGCATCGCGCGTAGCAGGAAGGCCAGATCGGTTGTTTCGGTGGTCTTTTCGGTGCCGGTCTTCGGCAGTTCCGGGTGGTTCATGTCGGCGACCATACGCACGACTCGGCGCGTTGGCACGAAAAGAATGGCACGAAAGGTCCCCTCGTGACATTCCCTTGTCGTCGCCCCGCGGTTCTGGCACGGTGGAGATTCGGGGCGAGATTGTTGTCCTAAGTGGATGAATGAGGAGGTTGGAGGTTCAGCTTGAAGCCAGTGTGGCTCGCGACGAAGCCGAGTCGCTCGTAGAACTTGTGCGCGCCGGTGCGCGATGTGTCCGAGGTGAGTTGGACGAGCGCGCAGCCGCGGCGCGTTGCCTCGTCGATCGCCCATCGCATCAGGTCGCCGCCGAGGCCGGCGCTTCGATGATCGCGGCGGACGCGTACAGCTTCGACCTGGCCGCGTAGCGCGCCGCTTCGGGCGAGGCCGGGGATGATCGTCAGTTGCAGAGTCCCGACTGGTTCGTCGTCCGAGGCCGCGACAACCAGGAGTTGATTGGGATCCGCGTCGATGGCTTGGAAAGCCCGCAAGTACGGATAGAGGTCGGCGGTCGAATCCCGGGTGGCGCCGATCTGGTCGTCGACGAGCATCCGGACGATCGCCTCGATGTCGTCGCGGCGGGCCTTCCTGATTTCGATGTCGGACATGGAGGCCAGTATTCCAGCGATCGGGTGAACCGTTGGTAGGCGAGGTCGAAGCCGAAGCGCGCAGCGGTTCGTGAGTCCGGGGTGTGAGGCCGGATTCCAGGTGCGGCCGCTGGCAGCTGCGTCGGCGTACTTGGTCGATCACCCAGGCGAACAGGGTTGTGGTCACTCCGCGGCGAATCGCGCACTCGTTCCGGGTGACCGCGCGCCGCGCCTTGTCGGGTCGTGAAGCACCGGTCGGCTGGCCGGTGCGGAGCTTTCTCGTTGCAGCCTTCGGCGACGATGAGAGAGACCTTGGCCCGTCTTCGAGTGCCGCGGATGTTTCTCGAAGAACGTCCGGACGATCGCTGTTGAGCGTCTCGGTGTTGTCTGGGCAGATTTGCTCTGATCGTCAGTACGGCGTCGATCGTCCAACGCTGTTCGTCGCTGAATGGCGACTGCGCTCATGGCAGCTGTGGATGTGCTCGGCAGGGCTCGCGCGACTACGTGGTCTTGTAGTGGCGAACCCCGTCGACCTGCTGGGCAACGAGCTTGTTCTGCGAGACGAGGAGGTCGAGGTGAGCGCTGGTTTCCAGGACGGCCAGCATCTGGTTGAAGGCATCCATTTCGGACAGTTTCCGGCCTCGCCGCGTCCAGCCCAGCCGGTTCGCGGTGTCGTACGCGGTGGTGGCCCCGGCTTCCACCTGGGCGGCCATCGTCTCGAGACGTTGCCGGTGGTGTTCGAGGAGCTCGTCGATCCGGGTGTGCACGCTGTCGGAGACCGGGCCGTGGGCGGGCAGCATGCGTTGGTCGGGGAGTGCGCGGACGAGCTTCAGCGAGTCGAGGTAGTCGTTCAGCGGCAACTCGGCGGGGACCGGCTGGAAGCCGATCGACGGGGTGATGTGGGGGAGCACGTGGTCGCCGGAGAAGAGCAGGCCGGCGGCACCGTCGACGAAGACCACGTGGCCGCTGGTGTGGCCGGGGGTCTGGACCACGTCGAGCTCACGGTTCGGCAGCACGGCGCGGCGGCCAGGGGTGAGCCACTCGTCGGGGTCTTCCCACAGGTGCGCCTCTGTGTGGCGTAGCGAGCCGCCGAACAGCTGCCCGAGGGCGGTCATGACGGCGTCGGCTCCGCTGCGGCGAAGCAGATCGATCTGGGCCTGCATCGGGAACTGGTCCGGGTTGGCCGAAGCCTTCAGGGATGGTTCTTCCAGCTGGCCCAAGGAGATCTTGTTGCCGAACTCCCGCCGTAGGGCCACTGCCTGCGTGTAGTGGTCACGGTGGACGTGGGTGATCAGGAATTCGCGCACGTCGCCGAGTTCGGCGCCGATGCCCTTGAGCGCGTCGGCGAGCAGCTGGCGGGCTTCGGTGAGGGCCCAGCCGGAATCGATGAGGACGAGGTTCGTGCCGTCGGTGATGGCGTAGACGTTGACCGCGCGGAGGGCGTCGTTCGGCAACGGCAGCGGGATGCGGTAGACGCCGGCGGCCACTTCGTAGACGCCAGGCTCTGCCCAGTTCCGGCTGCTGTCTTCGGGCAACGGCTCCACGGCGACCTCCGTCCGGACAGGACTCCACTGTCCCGGCCTTTTCCTCACATTGGGCCGTTATCGCCCCGGTGTCCACCTGACCGGGATGAGAGACCGGTCACTCGGTCAGGTGATGGCCCGGGCGAGTGCGGTGTCGATCGTGAGGGTGGTCGCGACCACCATGCTGGCCAGCGGTTCCGGCAGCTGGCGCGGGATTTCGACGACGTAGGTGTGCGCGGGCAGGCTGTTCGCCGGTTCGGGAGGTGGTTGCCGGACGCGGGCGACCTCGGTGTTCGCCTGGTTCTTGATCGCGATGTCGCCCGTGCGCCAGTCCGCGGCGATGACCGTGCCGATGGTGCTTCCGCCGACGACGAACGTGAAGCGGGACTCCCCGGCGGCGGGTTCGCGGAGGATCTCGCCGATCGGCGTCTCGTCGGCGCGGGTCACCAGGAAGCGGGGGCGCGGGTCCTTCGCCGGCCTCGCCACTTTCAGGACGGTGCTGTGGTTGGCGTCGCGGACCTCGAACTTGTGGGTGACGTACTGGTCGTACTTCGGCAGCAGGCGCGCGGCCTTGTGCAGGAAGCCCTGGCTGACGTCGGCGACGCCGCCGACGCGGGTGCCGTGCTGGTCGAAGACGCCGTACTCCTCGGCCGTCTCGAAGGTCTCGGGCCGGCGGCTGACCACCAGTACCGGCTCGGTGAAGAGGGTGCCGCCGTAGGAGCGGCCGGGCGAGCGCCGCTCGGGGATCCGTGGCTCGCCGTCCCACCGGTGGGGCCGATCGGGATTCACCTCGTCGGGGAACCTGCCCGGCGGTGGCGGCGCGGAACTCGTCATGGCAGTCCAGGGTATCTCGGTCCTCGCGAATTCGGTGCTGGCAAAGGGATATGCGGCGAATGTCCGGCTACTGCCCGTGCTCGCGAGCGGCCCGGTGGGGCCCACCGCGGCCGGCTCGGCGAGAATCCCCGTCGTGACTGAACGAGCTTGGCCTGCGGGCGCTGCCACCGCGATCGGCTCGATGCCGGGGATGGACCCGGTCGAAGCGGCCGCGGTGGTGTTCGGCGAGCTGCCCGACTTCCCGCACGTGCCCGAGCTCCCGGCGCGCGGCGTCGGCGCGGACATCCTCGGCCGCACCGCCGCCCTGCTCGTCGACCTCGCCGTCGAGGTTGTGCCCAGCGGCTATCGCGTCGCCGCGCATCCCGGGCACGAGCACCGCCGCGGACGCGACCTGCTGCAGTGGGACCTCGACGCGATCCAGGAGGCCAAAGAGAAAGCCGGCGTCACGCCGCCCGTGATCAAGACGCAGATCGCCGGCCCGTGGACCCTCGCGGCGGGCATCGAACTGCCCCGCGGGCATCGCGTCCTCACCGACCGCGGCGCGTTGCGGGACTTCACGTCGTCGCTGCTTGACGGCCTGGCCCAGCACGTCCGCGAGCTGACGGCGCGGACCGGGGCGCCCGTCGTCGTGCAGCTCGACGAGCCATCGCTGCCCGCCGTGCTCGCCGGTGGCCTTTCGACGCCGTCCGGCTACGGCAACGTTTCGGCCGTGCCCGAGCCGGCGGCGCGGGACCTGCTGTCGACGGTGATCGACGGCATCCACCGCATTACCGACCAGCCCGTGGTCGTGCACTGCTGCGCGCCCAGGCCGCCGATCTCGCTGCTCCGTGCGGCCGGCGCGGACGCGATCGCGTTCGACTTCACGCTGCTCAGCGGCTCGTCCGCCGCCTTCCTGGACGAGATCGGCGAGGCGTGGGACAGCGGCACCGCCCTGTTCCTCGGCCTCGTGCCGGCGACGGACCCGGGCGCGCCGCTGACCCTGCGCGAGGTCGCCGCGCCCGCGTTCAAACTCGTCGACCGCCTCGGCTTCAGCCGGGACATCCTGGCCGAGCGCGCCGTCCCGACGCCCACGTGCGGGATGGCGGGCGCGACGCCGGAGTGGATGCGCACCGCGCTCGCGCTGGTCCGCGACGTCGGGAAGGCGTTCCTGGAGCCGCCCGAGACCTGGTGAGCGTCAGCCGGGAGTGATCACGCAGGAGTCGAAGCGCGCGCTGAAGCCCGGTCCTTGCGGCGACGCCGCCATCACGCCGGCGAACACGGGCGCGTCCGGCGGGAAGTATGCCAGCCGGGCCATCCGCGTCGCCTGGGCGCCGTCGAGGCCGTACTTCACCGTCACCGTGTCCCCGGTCCGCTCGGCGGCGATCGTCACCGACGTGGGTGACGTCGGCAGCGAGACGACCGACCAGTCCGACACCTCCCGCGTCACCACGACGCTCAGCAGCTGCTCGCCGTCGACGTACTCGATGCCCGTCTTGAGCCACGTCGCCTCGTCGACGCGCAGCAGCAGGCCCGCCTGGTCGTAAAGGTGCGTGTACTCGCCGGAGAACGTCGCAGTGGCCGTGAAATCGCCGGAAACCGCGCGGCCGAGCGCGTGACCCGTGTCGCGGACGAAGCCGTAGTGCGTGGTGCGCCAGAAGTCCGTGTCCGGAGCCGTGCGGACGACCAGGTCGTCCGAAGCGGTGAAGTCCGCGGGCGGGTTCAGCCACTGCCAGCCGGTGGTGCCGAATGCGTCCATGACGCCGAGTCTGCCAACCCGCGGACGGAGGAGACGCCGAACTTGTAGCGTGTCGGGGACCGACCGAAACGGGGATTTGCCGATCATGCGCCTGTTCCGCCGCCGTCAAAGCAGCGGCTCCGACCTGCCCGACCCGCGCACGCCGTGGCCTGACCGGCCCGTGCCCGCCGACGCCGAAGCTGCGGCGGTGAAGTTCTGGCAGGCTTGGTTCGAGATGCTCCCGCTGCTCAGCGCGGCATTGGGCGACCGCGAACCGCAGCGCTTCGAGCACGACCTGTGCCTGCTGGTCGAGGCGTTGCACCCGCGGCTGCACTTCGCGCTGGAGCGTGGCCGCCGAGCGATCTACGCGCTCGTCATCAGCGGCCAGGAGGATCCGGAGCTGCGCCCGTACACCGACGCGTGGAAGGCCGCAGCCCCGCCGGACGACGCCATCTGGGAGTACCACGACTCCGTCCCGCCGGTGCCGGACCCGACCGAGGTGACGGTGAACCTTGGCGAGCACCGGATCAGCCTGGCCGACGTGCGTGTGGTGGCGCAGGTGGACGACCAGGTCGTCGACGTCGCCATCTACCACCCGATGCTGGCCGAGCTGGACGACGCGGCCCGCACCACGATGACCTTCCTCCCGCTGGACGCCACGCTGGGTGAGCGGCTGGCCGCCGAACGCCTGCGCCGCGTCGAGACCGCGTCGGCCGAGCCCGAGGGCACGATCAGCCTCTTGGAGCTCCGCGAGCTGGTCCGGGGCCTGGACGAGCGACCGGGCGAAAGTGTCGGTGCCTCCGACTAGGGTTACCACCCGTGAGCAGTGACCTTCCCCAGAACCAGCTGGCCGCCCCCGCCGAGGCGGCCGAGGACGTCACCGATGTCCCCGCCGACGTGCGTGAGCGCCACGCCGCCCTCGCCGAGGAGATCCGCGGGCACCAGTTCCAATACTACGTGCGGGACGCGCCGCTGATCTCCGACGGCCAGTTCGACGCGCTCCTGGGCGAGCTGCAGGGCATCGAGGACGAGCACCCGGCGCTGGTCACGCCGGACTCTCCGACACAGAACGTCGGCGGCACGTTCTCCACCGAGTTCACCGCGCACGATCACCTCGAGCGCATGCTGAGCCTGGACAACGTCTTCGACACCGACGAGTTCATCACCTGGGTCGAGCGCGTGGAGAAGGAGATCGGCGCCACCGAGTACCTGGCGGAGCTGAAGATCGACGGCCTGGCGATCAACCTGCTGTACGAGAACGGCAAGCTCACCCGTGGCCTCACCCGCGGCGACGGCCGCACGGGGGAGGACGTCACGCTGAACATCCGCACCCTCGAGCAGGTCCCGGACACGCTGGCCGGCTCCGACGAGTTCCCGGTGCCGGCGCTGGTCGAGGTGCGCGGCGAGGTCTATTTCCGCGTCGAGGATTTCCTGGAGCTCAACGCGAAGATGGTCGAGGCGGGCAAACCGCCTTACGCGAACCCGCGCAACACGGCCGCCGGCTCGCTGAGGCAGAAGGACCCCAAGGTCACGAAGTCCCGGCGGCTGCGGCTGATCTGCCACGGTCTCGGCAAGCGCGAGGGCTTCGAGCCGGTCACGCAGTCGCACGCGTACGACGCGCTGGCGGCGTGGGGTCTACCGGTTTCGCCGCACACGCGCGTGCTGCACACGGCCAAGGAGCTCACCGACCACATCGCGTACTGGGGCGAGCACCGGCACGACGCGGAGCACGAGATCGACGGCGTCGTGATCAAAGTCGACCAGGTCTCGTTGCAGCGCCGGCTGGGCACCACGTCGCGCGCGCCGCGGTGGGCGATCGCGTACAAGTACGCGCCGGAAGAGGCCATCACTACGCTGCTGGACATTCAGGTGGGCGTCGGCCGCACCGGGCGCGTGACGCCGTTCGCCGTCACGGAGCCGGTGAAGGTCGCGGGCTCCACAGTCGCTCGGGCCACGCTGCACAACCAGGAAGAGGTCAAGCGCAAGGGCGTCCTGATCGGCGACCGCATCGTGATCCGCAAGGCGGGCGACGTGATCCCCGAGGTGCTCGGCCCGGTCGTCGACGCGCGCACGGGCGACGAACGCGAGTTCGTCATGCCCACGGACTGCCCGGAGTGCGGCACCGAGCTCGCCTACCAGAAGGAGGGTGACAAGGACATCCGCTGTCCGAATACCCGCTTCTGCCCCGCACAGCTGCGGGAACGGCTGTTCCACCTGGCTGGGCGCGGCGCGTTCGACATCGAGGTGCTCGGCTACGAGGCGGCCGTCGCGCTGCTGGACGCGCGCGTGGTCGCGGACGAGGGCGACGTCTTCGACCTGAGCGAGGAATCGCTCGCCGAGGTGGAGCTGTTCCGCACCAAGGCGGGCGAGCTGTCGGCGAACGCGCACAAGCTGCTGTCGAACCTCGACGCGGCGAAGGATCGTCCTCTGTGGAAGGTGATCGTCGCGCTGTCGATCCGCCACGTCGGGCCCACTGCGGCGCAGGCGCTGGCGCGCGAATTCGGCTCGATCCAGCGCGTCGAGGACGCGTCGGAGGAGGAGCTCGCGGACGTCGACGGCGTCGGCCCGACCATCGCCCACGCCGTGCAGGAGTGGTTCGAGGTGGGCTGGCACCGGGAGATCGTCGAGAAGTGGCGAAACGCCGGCGTGCGGATGGAGGAGGCGCGCGACGACTCGATCCCGCGTCACCTCGAAGGGCTTTCCATCGTGGTGACCGGCTCGCTCGACGGGTTCTCCCGCGACGAGGCCAAGGAGGTCATCATGGCCCGAGGCGGTAAGGCGGCGGGCTCGGTGTCGAAGAAGACGGCGTTTGTCGTGGCGGGTGAATCGCCGGGGTCGAAGTACGAGAAGGCCGTGCAGCTGAAGGTGCCGGTACTCGACGAGGGCGGGTTCCGGGTGCTACTGGAGCGCGGGCCGGAGGCGGCGGTCGAGATGGCGTTGCCGACTGGTGACGACGAGGAGGCCGAGGCTGATTCCGGGGCTGAGCCGGGTTCCGATTCCGGTGCGGATTCGGGCCTTGAGCCGGACACGGATTCGAAGCCGGACGCGGGCTCGGAGCCCGGTTCGGCTGGAGCGGCCGCTGGAGATGCAGTCTGAGGGACGGGGCAGGGACGATGGCTGATTACGAGATCCGGCCGCCGCGCGGTGACGAGTTCGCCGCGCTGGGGGAGGTGACGGTCGAGGCCTACCAGCTCGGCGGCCTACTCGTGGAGGATGTCGGCTACGAGGACGAACTGCGCGACGTCTCCCGTCGCGCGGAGCACACCGAGTTGCTGGCCGCCGTGGACGTTTCCGGGCAACTGCTCGGCTCCGTCGCGATGGTGCACCCGGGCACGAAGTACGCGGAGATCTCGCGGCCGGGTGAGCTGGAGTTCCGGATGCTGGCGGTCGCGACCGCGGCGCAGGGGCGCGGAATCGGCGAGGCCCTGACGCGTGCCGTGCTGGGGCGCGCGAGTGAGCTGGGTGCCGGCCGGGTCGTGCTGTGCAGCCTCGACCGCATGCGGACCGCCCACCGTCTGTACGAGCGCATCGGTTTCCACCGGCTCCCGGAACGAGACTGGCAGCCGTTCCCGGATACCACGCTGATCGCATACGGCTACGACCTGTAGCGCGTTGCCGCCCCTGAGCGGCTTGGCTGCCGCTTGTCGGCAACGGCACCATCTCCTGCGCGGGGTGTCCGCTTTGCCATCTAGTGGCTACGCGTTGCCGCGATTCTGTTGCCGGCGCAGTAGCCGCCAGTTGCCGGATTGCGAGTTTCCGGCTGCTGTCGCCCCTCGTTGGCGATGCGCGAACCGTTGCCGTCCAGGAGCGACGCGCACGCAGGTACCTGAATCCCGCGTTCGTCAGCTGATGGTCATGCCACGACCTGGGTTCGCCCTCCAGCGGCGGCGACTGGCTGGCGCTTGTCGCCCAATAGTGATCGCTGGGTGCTGTTCGCCGTCCAGCGGCGAGGGCCGGGCACGCTCCTCGCCTTCCCATGACGAGGGCTGGGCACCGGTCGTCATTTGGCGGCGACGGCCGATTGGCGCCGCCGTCTTAGTGGTGGCTGCTGGCTACTGGTCGCCCTCAGCGGCGACGGCGGGGTGGCGTTGCGCTCCAGCGGCGAGCACCAGTTGGCGCGACTTTCCGGTGGTGATGACCAGCTGGCGCTCGCCGTCTGGTGACGATGGCCGATGAGCGTTCGCCTTCTGGCGGCGAAGGTCGGGTTGTCATTCGCCATTCAACGGCGATGACCAGCTGGCGCTTGTCGTCCAGTGGCGACGACCAGCAGCGGCGACGACCGGCCAGGCCCTCCACCGCCGGGTGGGCGCCCCGAATGGTGGCCGTCAGCCGTCCAAGACAACGGCGACGATGCCGGCGAAGTGGGCCAGGCGGGCGACCTCCGCGGCGCGGAAGTTCGGGCCGCCCGGGCGGGCGACGAGCAGGGCCTTGCCCGGCTTGCCGAGCGGCGTGGCCGCCAGTTCGGTGCCGAGCTCCTTCCACGTCTCCGGGATCCAGTCCTCCTCGCCGTCCAGCACGGTGGCGCGTTCCAGCGGCAGCCACGGCAGGTCGGTGAACGGGTTCTCCGGCGCGGCGCTCGACGAGGCGAGGCGGCGGGTGCCCGACTCGGCGTGCTCGACGACCACGGCCCAGCCCGCGCGGATGATCTTCGGCACGCCCTCGGCCAGCAGGTCGAGGCCGGATTTGGGCTGCGCGGCGATCTCCTCGACCAGCTCAAGCTCGCGATGCGTGTCGAGGACCCCCGCGTACGGGCGCACGGCGTCCACCTCGACGCCTTCGATGCTCTCGGCCGCCGTGATGAGCGCGTCCGGCAGACGGCCGGACGGGAGCTCCACCACGAGGTCGTCGATGGCGACCCCGCCGCCGCGTTCCACCACGTCGACGCTGAGGATGTCGGCGCCGACCGTGCCGAGCGCGGTCGCAACGGCGCCGAGGGTGCCGGGTGAGTCCGGAAGCTGGACCCGGAGCAGGAACGACACCACGCGCCCCTCTCGCCTCAAGCGTTCCAGCCTTGCCGTGGAACGCGCGTGCCGGCCGCCGATTGTGACAGACCGGGCAGTGGATGGGGACCGCTGTCCGGCGAGCGGGACACCAGCGGGGCACCCTCGCCCCGGGCCCGCCCGGCGATAACCCGGTCGAGCTCGCCGACGCCGTCACCATAGACTTGCAGCTTCCGACCGCACCCGCACAGCACAACCCGGGAGTCACCCGCGTGCCCAACATTTCCCGAGACGAGGTCGCGCACCTCGCCAAGCTGGCCAGGCTGGCCGTGACCGACGACGAGCTGGACGTCTTCGCGGGCCAGCTCGACCAGATCCTGGACTCGGTGGCGAAGGTGAGCGAGGTCGCCGCGGAGGATGTCCCGCCGACCTCGCACGCCGTGCCGCTGACCAACGTCTTCCGTGACGACGTGGTCCAGCCCAGCCTCACGCAGCAGCAGGCACTGGCCGGTGCGCCGGCCGCCGAGGAGGGCCGGTTCCGGGTGCCGCGGATTCTGGGAGAAGAGCAGTGAGTGAACTCGTCAAGCTGACCGCCGCCGAGCTGGCGGCGAAGATCCACGCGCGTGAGGTGTCCGCCGTCGAGGTCGCCCAGGCGCACCTGGACCGGATCGCCGAGGTGGACGAGCACGTCCACGCGTTCCTGCACGTCGACACCGAGGGCGCGCTGGGCGCGGCCAAGAACGTCGACGAGCAGCTGGCCGCCGGCGACCAGCCCGCATCGCCGCTGGCCGGCGTGCCGCTGGCGCTGAAGGACGTCCTGACCACGAAGGGCATCCCCACCACGGTGGGCTCGCGCACGCTCGAGGGCTGGCTCCCGCCGTACGACGCGACGGTCACGCGCAGGCTGCGCGAAGCCGGCGTCGTCATCCTCGGCAAGACGAACATGGACGAGTTCGCGATGGGCTCGTCCACGGAGAACTCGGCTTTCGGCCCGACGCACAACCCGTGGGACCACGCGCGAATCCCGGGCGGCTCCGGCGGCGGCTCGTCCGCGTCGATCGCCGCGTTCGAGGCCGCGCTGGCCATCGGCACCGACACCGGCGGCTCGATCCGCCAGCCCGGCGCCGTCACCGGCACTGTCGGCGTGAAGCCGACGTACGGCGGCGTCTCGCGTTACGGCCTCGTCGCCTTCTCGTCGTCGCTCGACCAGGCCGGCCCGTGCGCGCGCACGGTGCTGGACGCCGCGCTGCTGCACGAGGTCATCGCCGGCTACGACCCGATGGACTCGACGTCCATCAAGGCCCCGGTTCCGCCCGTCGCCGCGGCTGCGCGCGAGGGGGCCAACGGCGACCTCAAGGGTGTCCGCGTCGGTGTCGTCAAGGAGTTCAGCGGCGACGGCTACCAGGGCGGCGTCCTGCGCTCGTTCCAGGCCGCGGTCGAGCAGCTGCGCGCGCTCGGCGCCGAGATCGTCGAGGTGTCGTGCCCGCACTTCACCTACGCGCTGCCCGCGTACTACTTGATCGCGCCGAGCGAGGCGTCGTCGAACCTGGCCAGGTTCGACGCCATGCGCTACGGCCTGCGCGTGTCCGACGACGGTTCGCACAGCGCCGAAGAGGTCATGTCGCTGACCCGCGAAAAGGGCTTCGGCGCGGAGGTGAAGCGCCGGATCATGCTGGGCACGTACGCGCTGTCGTCGGGTTACTACGACGCCTACTACGGCTCCGCGCAGAAGGTCCGCACGCTCATCACGCAGGACTTCTCCGACGCCTTCGGCAAGGTGGACGTGCTCGTGTCGCCGACCACGCCGACCACGGCGTTCAAGATCGGCGAGCGCGTGGACGACCCGATGGCGATGTACCTCGCCGACCTGTGCACCATCCCGTCGAACCTCGCGGGCAACGCCGCCATGAGCGTCCCGAGTGGACTGTCCGACGAGGACGGCCTGCCGGTCGGCCTGCAGATCATGGCCCCGGCGCTCGCCGACGACCGGCTCTACCGCGTCGGCGCCGCCTACGAGGCCGCGCGCGACGCCGCCGCCGGCGGATCGCTCGTGCACAAGGTCCCGGAGCTGGGAGGAACGAAGTGACTGCCGTGGCCGAGTTGATGGACTACGCCGACGTCGTCGAGCGGTTCGACCCGGTGCTCGGGCTCGAGGTCCACGTGGAGCTCAGCACGAACACGAAGATGTTCTGCGGCTGCGCCAACGAGTTCGGCGGCGAGCCGAACACCAAGGTCTGCCCCACCTGCCTGGGCCTGCCCGGCTCGCTGCCGGTCGTCAACGGCAAGGGCGTGGAGGGCGCGATCCGCATCGGCCTCGCACTCAACTGCGAGATCGCCGAGTGGTGCCGGTTCGCCCGGAAGAACTACTTCTACCCGGACCAGCCGAAGAACTTCCAGACCTCGCAGTACGACGAGCCGATCGCCTTCAACGGCTACCTCGACGTCACGCTGGACGACGGCGAGGTCGTGCGCGTGGAGATCGAGCGCGCGCACATGGAGGAGGACACCGGCAAGTCGCTGCACGTGGGCGGCGCGACCGGCCGGATCCACGGCGCGGACTACTCGCTGCTGGACTACAACCGCGCGGGCGTGCCGCTGATCGAGATCGTCACTAAGCCGATCGAGGGCACCGGCGAGCGGGCGCCCGAGGTCGCGCGGGCGTACGTCAGCGCGTTGCGGGACCTGCTGAGCGCGCTCGACGTGTCCGACGTCCGGATGGACCAGGGCTCGCTGCGCTGCGACGCGAACGTGTCGCTGATGGCCAAGGACGCCACCGAATTCGGCACGCGGACCGAGACGAAAAACGTCAACTCTCTGCGCAGCGTCGAGCGCGCCGTGCGGTACGAGATGACGCGCCAGGCGGCCATTCTCGCCGGCGGCGGCTCGATCAAGCAGGAGACGCGGCACTTCCAGGAGGCCGACGGCACCACGTCCGGCGGGCGCACCAAGGAGACCGCGGAGGACTACCGGTACTTCCCGGAGCCCGACCTGGTGCCGATCGCCCCCTCGCGCGAGTGGGTCGAGGAACTGCGCGCGACGCTGCCGGAAATGCCGTCCGAGCGGCGCAAGCGCATCCAGACCGAGTGGAGCCTGTCCGACGAGGCCCTGCGCGACCTGCTGAACGTGGGCGCCGTCGACCTCGTCGCGGCCACGGTCGAGGCCGGCGCGTCGCCGGACGAGGCCCGCGGCTGGTGGGTCAACACGCTCGCCCAGGAGGCCAACTCGCGTGAGGTGGAGCTCGCCGACCTGGCGATCACGCCGGCGCAGCTGGCCGAGGTCATCGCGCTGGTGTCCTCCGGCGAGCTGACGAACAAGCTCGCCAAGGAGGTCGTCCAGGGCGTCCTCGCGGGCGAGGGCTCGCCGCGCGAGGTCGTGGAGAAGCGCGGACTGAAGGTCGTCTCCGACGACTCCGCGCTGCTCGTCGCCGTGGACGAGGCGCTGGCCGCGCAGCCGGACATCGCGGACAAGATCCGCGGTGGCAAGGTCGCCGCGGCGGGCGCGATCGTCGGCGCGGTCATGAAGGCGACCAAGGGGCAGGCCGACGCCAAGCGCGTCCGCGAGCTGATCATCGAGCGCGTTGGTTCCTGAGTGTCGTTCTCCGTCAAACGTGTCACCTGGCGCGAGTGGCTCGGCCTGGCGGCCGGGCTGCTCGCGCTGGGCTCGCTCTTCCTGCCGTGGACGACGCTGACCGCGGACACGGCCACGCCGGACGTGCGCGACGCCTTCACATCGCTCCCTCACGGCGACGTCGTGCGGTCGGCGTGGAACGCGGATTTCTTCTCGTGGTTCCCGCCGTTCGTGCTACTGCTCGCCGGCGTGGCGGTGGTGCTTTTCGGGCAGGTGACGAAGGTGCGGACCAGCGGCCTGCCGCACCTGTGGCTCGTCGCCGGTCTCGGGGCGCTGCTGCTGATGGTCATCGGCTGGACCACACTCGACTGGATCTTCGACAGCGACCAGCGCGCCTTCCTGCAGACCGCCGGCGTCGAGATCAACGCCGGGATCGGGCGGTACCTGGGGCTGCTCTTCGCGGTGGTCTCGGTGGTGGCGGCTGTCCTGGACATCCGCGCTGCTCGCGCCGAAGCCCGAGCCCCACGCCCTCGTCGTTCCTGAGTGGCGACGCTCCGGCGATGCCGTAGCCCTTGGCTGGCGAGCGTTGCCGATCGTTGTTGCCGTTGACTGGCGAGGCCTCGCTGATTGTTGTCACCCTTGGTCGGCGACGTCCGGCTGAGCTGCGTCGTCTCTCGCCGGAACGGCTGTGTTCGCTCAGTGGCGACACCCTCGTGCCGCGCGGCAGCGGTGCTTGGCGTTGCCGACGAGCGGCGACGGTCGGTCGTCGGCAACCGGCGATAGCTGGGGAGTAGCCGCCAGATGGTGATGATCAGGATGTCGCCAATCGGCGACGATCAGACTGGCCCGCAAACCTAGCCGGTGTGCCGACTTGCCACTGAGCGGCGATGCCCGGTTCGCCGCTGATCGGCGACGTCCGGGGTTGCCGTCAATCGGCGATTTCCGGACTTGCCGCCAACTGGCGACGATCAGGCTGGTCGCCAACTGGCGATGCCCGGACTTGCCCCTAACCGGCGATGTCCGGGCTGGCCGCCAACCAGCGATGCCTGGACCCGCCGCGAACTGGTGACCGCCAGATTGCTGCTGACCGGCGACGTCTGAAGGGGTCGTCGCCAGTGGGCAACGGGGAAGGCGCCCGGCCGTCGATCGCCGGGGGAGGAGTTGCCGGTACCAAGCGGTCCAGGTCCTGACCAGGCAATCGCCAGTGGCGGGCGACAAGAAGACCACCAGGGCAGCTCAGTCCTTGCCCTGCCCGCCGTTGGTCTGGCTGATGGTGATGAGCACGACGCGGTCGTCACTGGAGACGGGTTTGCCGCCGTCCTTGTTGGTGGTGCCCGCGACGGCCACCTGGGGGTTGATCATGCCCATGCCGGCGAGGCGGCCGTACGTCGTGGGGGGCTTGCCCTTGCCGTCGAGGCTGATGGTGGGCTTGCCGGTGACGGCGCCGTCCGCGTTGACCGGCAGGTTCTGCAAGCCGCCCGACGAGGCGACGGCGAGGATGCCGTTCGCGTCGATGAAGTCCGCGCAGCCGCCGACGCCCGGTTTGTCCGGCCACGTCCACGCGGGCACCGTGAGCTGCTGGCCCGCCTGGACGCGGTAGACGGCGTCGGCGCTGCCCGGCTGGTCGGTGACCCACAGGCGTTTGCCGTCGGCGGAGCCGCAGATGCCGCCAGGGGCGTGGAGGCCGGAGGCGAACACCGCGGAGCTCGGCGTCGGGTTGTCGGCGGCGGGCTTGCCGGAGGTGTCGATCCGCAGGATTTTGCCCGCGAGCGAATTCGCGTCGGCGGCCGCCGACGGGTTGCCCGCGTCGCCCGTCGCGACGAGAAGCGCGCCACGGCCGTCGCTCGCCAATGCGCCGCGGTTGCCCGTCGTGCCCTTCGGGATGCCGGTGAGCACGGCCTTCGGCGCCTGGCCCTTCGCGAAGCGCACGACGCGGTTGTCCGTGGCCGTCGTCACGTACGCGAACACGAGCTGGTCCTCGACGTAGCTGGGCGAAAGCGCCAGCCCGGTCAGACCGCCGTCGCCGGTGGCCTGGACGTCGAGCTGCGCGAACGTCGTCGCGTCGTGGCCCGCGGTGGCGAGCAGGACGCGGCCGGACTTCCGCTCGCCGGCGAGGGCGCTGGGCGTGGTGCCGTCGCCGGGCAGCCCGGCCACGGCCGCGACGGTGTCCAGGCAGGTGGCGATCACGGCCTTGTCGAAGTCCTTGCAGCCCTGTGGCGGCGGGACCGGCGTCGGCGGCTGCTGCGACCCGCCCGGGTTGCCGGGGCCAGCCCCGGAATCGTCGCCGGGGCCCTGGACCTGCGGGGGCGACTCGGGGCTGGGGACGGGCGCGGGGCTGAACGTCTGGCCCGCGGCGCTGTCGTCGAACCGGGCACAGCCGGAAAGCAGGAGACCGCCGCAGGCCAGCAGGGCCAGCGGCGAGGACCACCGGTACCGGGTACGCACGGTGACCCAGCCTAGGTGGCGCCGCGTGAGCCACAGGTAAGTGGTTACCGTGGTGATCATGACCGTAACCGTGCTGGTCCCCGATGACGAGGGCGTCGCCGCGCTCTCGGAGGTCCCGCTCGTGCAGGCCGTGCGCTACCAATGGGGCGATCCGGCGCCGACGGAAGCCTCGAAGGCGGAAGTGCTCATCCCCGGCCGTCACCCGGCGGGCGACGAGCTGTGGCGCGAGCTGCCGAACCTCAAGCTGATCCAACTACTGACGGCGGGCGCCGACGACTGGATCGGCAAAGTCCCCGAGGGCGTTCTCCTCTCGACGTGCCGCGGCGCGCACGGCGGCAGCATGGCCGAGTGGGTCGTCGCGGTGCTGCTGTCGATGCACCGGCAGTTGGACGTCTTCGCCGACGCACAACGAGAAGCGCGTTGGACGCGGTTCTCGGCCGACACGCTGCAAGGCAAGCACGTGCTCGTCATCGGCGCCGGCGATCTCGGCCGGCAACTACGGCGGCGACTCGAACCGTTCGACGCGCGCTGCACGATGGTCGGCATGTCCGCGCGCGACGGTGTGCACGGCGTCGAGGAGCTGCCGGACCTGTTGCCGGTGCACGACGTCGTGGTGCTGATGGTCCCCCTCACGTCGCGTACGCGCGGCATGGTCGACGCGGAGTTCCTCGCCGCGATGCAGGACGGCGCAGTGCTGGTCAACGCCGCGCGCGGCCCCGTCGTGGCCACCGACGCGCTGGTTGCCGAACTGGCCGCGGGACGGCTACGCGCTGCCCTCGACGTCACCGACCCCGAACCGCTGCCGCCGGAACACCCCCTGTGGTCGGTGCCGGGCCTGCTGCTGACGCCGCACATCGGCGGGACGGTGAGCGGGGGCCGCCGCCGCTCGTACGCCGTCGCCGCGGCCGAGATCGCGCGGTACGCCGGCGGCGAGCTACCGGACAACCTGGTGCACGGGGAGTACTGAATTCGCCCGCTTGACGTCGAGATGGTGTGAGGAGGGAGACGAGGCGGTGTCGTACGCGGTGTGGACCGGTTCAGTGGACCGGTTCAGTGGAAAGGGGTCCCTGACCTCGGCGTGCTCGCTCGCGGCCGGGCGCGTCATCGCCTAATCTTCGCGCGTGACCAGTCAAGGGGACGACCACCAGACCAGTCTGCTGTCCGGCGTGGAGGACTCCAGCGGCGACGATTTCGACGAGCCGCGCCAGGCCGGCCTTGGCCTGGGCCTGCTGGTCCTTCGGCTCGGGCTGGGCGTGATCATGGGCGCGCACGGGCTGCAGCACCTGTTCGGCGCGTTCGGCGGGCCGGGGGTCGGCGGCTTCGCGCACGTGCTGGAGACGTTCGGCTACCACAAACAGACCACCCTGCTTTCGTGGATCACGGGTGTCACCGAGGTCGCGGGCGGGGCGCTGGTGCTCGTCGGCCTGTTCACCCCGCTCGCGGCCGCCGGGCTGCTCGCTGTGGCGGCCAACGTCGTCTACGCGAAGTTCCACGGCGGCTTCTTCGTGGGTGACGGCAAGGGCTTCGAGTTCGAGCTGCTGCTCGGCCTGGTCGCGCTGGCGCTGGTCTTTACGGGTTCCGGCCGAATTTCGCTGGAGAGGAACACGCCGTGGCGGAAACGGCCATTGCCGCTGGGGCTCGTTTCGCTACTGCTCGCCGCGGCGGCGTCTGTGGTGGTCATCGTCCTGACCCGGTGACTGGTGACCCGCTGAGGCGGGCTAAGACGAGCGAAAGGGCCGTTCACCACGGGTGAACGGCCCTTTCGCGTCAAAGTGGTCAGGTCGGGAGGCCTGGTGGATCGACCATGGCGGGCAATCCGGCAAACCTGGTCGGGTCAGCCAGATCAACAGGTAAGGCTGGTCGGTCGAACCTGCGAGGCCAAGCAAGTCGTGCCGACCGGCCGAGCCGAGGGCGGTCAGATCAGCGGACGGCCACAGGGCAGCCAGGCCGGACCGATCGATCCGGTCGGACCGACCCAGCCAAGGCGGCTCAGCCCAGCCAAGGCCGCTCAGCCCAGCCAAGGCCGCTCAGCCGAGGCCGCCCAGCCCAGCCAAGGCAGCTCAGCCGAGGCTGACCGACCCAGCCAAGATCGAACCCAGCCAAGTCCGAACCCAGCCAAAGCCGACCAGCCCAGTCAGGCCGACCAACGCACTCGGCCCGACCAACCCAGCCCCACGGTCAGCTCACTTGTTCGGGTCGCGCACCGCGCCCGTGTCCGCGGAGGTGGCCATCCGGGCGTACGCGCGCAGCGCCGCCGTGATCGGGCGCTGGCGGTCCTTCGGCTGCCACGGCCGTTCGGAGACTTCCATCTTCGACCGGCGCTCGGCCAGGATCTCGGGGGCGACCAGGAGTTCCAGGCGGCGTTCGTGGATGTCGAGGACGATCTGGTCGCCGTTTTCGACCAGGGCGATCAGGCCGCCCGCGGCCGCCTCGGGGGAGATGTGGCCGACCGAGATGCCCGAGGAGCCGCCGGAGAAGCGGCCGTCCGTGATCAGGGCGCACTTCTTGCCGAGGCCAGAGCCCTTGAGGAACGCCGTCGGGTGCAGCATCTCCTGCATGCCGGGGCCGCCGGCGGGACCCTCGTACCGGATCACCAGGACCTCGCCGGGCTGGATCTCCTTCTTGAGGATCGCCGAAACGGCCTCCTCCTGGCTTTCCAGCACGCGCGCCGGCCCCTGGAAGTGCCACAGGTCCTCGTCGATGCCCGCGGCCTTGATGACCGCGCCGTTCTCGGCGAGGTTGCCGCGCAGGATGGCCAGGCCGCCGTCCTTGGTGTACGCGTGCTCGACGTCGCGGATGCAACCGCCCGCCGCGTCGGTGTCCAGCGACGACCAGCGGTTGTCCGTGGAGAACGCCTTTGTGGTCCGCACACCGCCGGGCGCCGCGTGGAACAGCTCCAGTGCCTTCTCCGACGGGGACTCGGCGCGAACGTCCCACTCGTTCAGCCACGAGTCGATGTCGGGGGAGTGCACCGAGTGGACGTCGGTGTTCAGCAGCCCGCCGCGGTGCAGTTCGCCGAGGATGGCCGGGATTCCGCCGGCGCGGTGGACGTCCTCCATGTGGTAGTCGGAGTTCGGCGCCACCTTCGACAGGCACGGCACGCGGCGGCCGATCGCGTCGATCTCGCCGATGGTGAAGTCGACCTCGCCCTCCTGGGCGGCCGCGAGGATGTGCAGGACGGTGTTCGTCGAGCCGCCCATCGCCATGTCCAGCGCCATCGCGTTCTCGAACGCCGCCTTGGTGGCGATCGAGCGGGGCAGCGCGGACTCGTCGTCGTCGCCGTACCAGCGCTTGCACAGGTCGATCACGGTGCGGCCGGCGCCCGCGAACAGGTCGCGGCGCGCGGCGTGCGTCGCCAGCGTGGAGCCGTTGCCCGGCAGCGAAAGGCCGAGCGCCTCGGTCAGGCAGTTCATGGAGTTCGCGGTGAACATGCCGGAGCAGGAGCCGCAGGTCGGGCAAGCGGAGCGTTCGACGATCGACAGCCCCTCCTCGTCCACCTCGCTGTTCGCGGACGCGGAGATGGCGGTGATCAGGTCGGTCGGCGCCTGCGCGACCCCGCCGACGACCACGGCCTTGCCCGCCTCCATCGGCCCGCCGGAGACGAACACGGTCGGGATGTTCAGCCGCATGGCGGCGTTCAGCATGCCCGGCGTGATCTTGTCGCAGTTGGAGATGCACACGAGCGCGTCGGCCTGGTGCGCGTTGACCATGTACTCCACGGAGTCCGCGATGATCTCGCGCGAGGGCAGCGAGTAGAGCATGCCGGAGTGGCCCATCGCGATGCCGTCGTCGACGGCGATCGTGTGGAACTCGCGGGCGGTGCCGCCCGCCTCCTTGACCGCTTCCGCGACGATGTCGCCGAGGTCCTTGAGGTGCACGTGGCCCGGCACGAACTGCGTGTAGGAGTTGGCGATGGCGACGATCGGCTTGCCGAAGTCGCTGTCGGTCATTCCGGTCGCGCGCCAGAGCGAGCGCGCGCCCGCGGCGTTGCGGCCGTGGGTGGTGGTCCGGGAACGGAGGTGCGGCACGGCATTCTCCCAGGTCAGAAGGCTGGTCCAGGCGGAGTCACGAGATCGCCCCGCAAACTGGTCCTACCAATTCTACTCGCCCGGCTTCGCCTCGGACCCGGCGGTCTCCGCGGGAGCGGTCTCAGCAGCGGTCTTGGAAGCGGGCTCAGGAGTGGCCCCGGCGTCCGGTCCGGCCTTCGCCTCCGGCGTGGTCACGCCCGTCTCGGCGCCGGCTCCGTCGGCCTTACCGGTCTTGACGTCGTCGTCGCCCAGCACCCCGCTCGGGTCCTTGACCACGCCCTCGCTGACCAGCGCGAGTACGGGCAGGTGCCGCGTCCGCACGGTGGGCAGCGCGATCTGCGTGTCGTCCTGCAATACCGCGCGGACCCGCGACTTGCCGGTGATGGCCAGCCCCTTGAGTGCGGACCACGGCAGGTCGCGCTGGCCGAACATGGTCCGCACGGCGAGGCCCCGCTTGGTCGCGACGGTCCGCCACCGCGCGACGAACACGAACAACGCGATCGGGAAGACGTACAGCCACTGCAGCCCGCCGATCTCGCCGAGTGCGATCGGTGTCACACAGACGGTCAGGAGCCCGATCGCCAGGTATGCCGTGCTGGGGATCTTGAAGACGGCCTTCCGGCCCTCGTCCACGCTCTGGTCCTGCTCTTTTCCGTCCACGGGAGAATGGTGCACCGGCCCTCGCGCGGGCCTGCGCGCGGGTCTGCGGGGACAGTACTGGCCGTCCAGCATGCGGAATCGCCGTCCCGCAGAGTTGACACTCGCGCGGCGGCCGGTCTAACGTCAGCGCCGTGACAACGCACACCGGCCTCGTACTTCCCAAGCGCGTCGACGCTTAGGAAGAGTCCGCTGCGTCGACGCGCGACCCTCGTGCGACCTTATGGTCGGCGAGGGTTTTTTGTTGCGTGAAACCGGTTTTCGACCGGTGTACGGCCCCAGATAACCCGAACGAGTGACACCGACAACCCACGAGGCAGAACCGATGACCAGTGCCACGTCGCGCAGCGACGCGAAGCCCGGGCCCACCGCGCCCGGTGTCCCAGGAGCACGTCCGAAGCCGGCGCCGCCGGCGGGAACCCCGGTAAGGGTCACGGGCGCCCAGTCGCTTGTGCGCTCGCTCGAGGCGGTCGGCGCCGAGATCGTCTTCGGCATTCCCGGCGGAACGATCCTCCCCGCGTACGACCCGCTGCTCGACTCCACGAAGGTCCGGCACATCCTCGTCCGGCACGAGCAGGGCGCCGGGCACGCCGCCACCGGTTACGCCCAGGCGACCGGCAAGGTCGGCGTCTGCATGGCGACGTCGGGCCCCGGCGCCACGAACCTCGTCACCCCCCTGGCCGACGCGAACATGGACTCGGTCCCGATCGTCGCCATCACGGGGCAGCAGAGCCGTTCGCTGATCGGCACGGACGCGTTCCAGGAAGCCGACATCTGCGGCATCACCATGCCGATCACCAAGCACAACTTCCTCGTCACCGACCCGGCGGAGATCCCGCGGGCCATCGCCGAGGCGTTCCACCTGGCGTCGACGGGCCGACCCGGCCCGGTGCTGGTGGACATCCCCAAGGACGTGCTCCAGGAGATGACCTCGTTCTCCTGGCCCACGGAGCTGCGGCTGCCGGGCTACCGCCCGACGCTGCGGCCGCACGGCAAGCAGGTCCGCGAAGCCGCGAAGCTGATCGCGCAGGCCCACCGCCCGGTGCTGTACGTCGGCGGCGGTGTGATCAAGGCGGAGGCCTCCGAGCAGTTGCTGGAGCTGGCCGAGCTGACCGGCATCCCGGTCGCGACCACGCTAATGGCGCGGGGCGCGTTCCCGGACTCGCACCGCCAGCACGTCGGCATGCCCGGCATGCACGGCGCCGTCGCCGCCGTCGCGTCGATGCAGCGCGCCGACCTGCTGATCGCGCTCGGCGCGCGGTTCGACGACCGGGTCACCGGGCAGCTCTCGTCGTTCGCGCCCGACGCGAAGGTCGTCCACGCCGACATCGACCCGGCGGAGATCTCCAAGAACCGCAAGGCCGACGTGCCGATCGTGGGCGACTGCAAGGAGATCCTCGGCGAGCTGATCACCGCGGTGCGCGCCGAGTTCGACCACGGCCACCGCCCCGACCTCGCCGACTGGTGGACGCAGGTCGATTCGTGGCGGACGGACTACCCGGCCGGCTACGAGTGGCCCGACGACGGCTCGCTGTCGCCGCAGTACGTCATCGAGCGGATCGGCGAGCTGGTCGGCCCGGACGCGGTGTTCACCGCGGGCGTCGGCCAGCACCAGATGTGGGCCGCGCAGTTCATCAAGTACGAGAACCCGCGCACCTGGATCAACTCCGGCGGCCTCGGCACGATGGGTTACGCCGTCCCGGCCGCGATGGGCGCGCAGTTCGGCCTCCCCGACACGCCGGTGTGGGCGATCGACGGCGACGGCTGCTTCCAGATGACCAACCAGGAGCTCGCCACGTGCGCCATCGAGGGCGCGCCGATCAAGGTGGCCGTGATCAACAACGGCAACCTCGGCATGGTCCGGCAGTGGCAGAACCTGTTCTATTCCGAGCGGTACTCCAACACCGACCTCGGCACGCACAAGCACCGCATCCCGGACTTCACGCTGCTGGCCGAGGCGCTCGGCTGCGCCGGCCTGCGCTGTGAGACCAAGGAAGACGTCGACGCCACCATCCGCCGCGCGATGGAGATCAACGACCGTCCCGTCGTGATCGATTTCGTCGTGGGGAAGGATGCCCAGGTGTGGCCGATGGTGGCCGCGGGCACCGGGAACGACGAGATCATGTCGGTCCGCGGGATCCGGCCGCTGTTCGACGACGACGACGTTTCGCAGGAAGTGGCCGAGACCGCCACAACCGCGGAAGGAGAAGACCGATGACCGTCCACACGCTCAGCGTGCTGGTCGAGAACAAGCCCGGTGTGCTCGCCCGGGTTTCCGGACTGTTCTCCCGCCGCGGCTTCAACATCGAGTCTCTCGCCGTCGGGCCCACGGAGAACCCCGAGGTGTCCCGCATGACGATCGTGGTCGCCGTTGAGGAGCTACCGCTCGAACAGGTGACCAAACAGCTCAACAAGCTGGTGAACGTGATCAAGATCGTGGAGCTGGAACAGTCCACGGCGGTGCAGCGCGAACTGCTGCTCGTGAAGGTCCGGGCCGACAACACCGTGCGCAGCCAGGTGCTCGAGACCGTCCAGCTCTTCCGTGCCAAGGTGGTGGACGTGTCCCCCGAGGCGCTCACCGTCGAGGCGACCGGCACGTCGGACAAGATCGGCGCGCTGCTGCGGATGCTCGAGCCGTACGGCATCCGGGAGCTCGTGCAGTCCGGGATGGTCGCGGTCGGGCGCGGGGCCCGCTCGATCACCGCCACCTCGCCCCGCTGACAGTGTTCCCGGGGGCCGGACCCCCAGACCCCCCATCGGAGGGCAAGCCCGCGCTTGCCCCAAGACGTTCAGAAGTCAGGAAAGGAAGTAGTACCCCCCATGGCAGTGGAAATCTTCTACGACGACGACGCGGACCTTTCGATCATCCAGGGTCGCAAGGTCGCCGTGATCGGCTATGGCAGCCAGGGCCACGCCCACTCGCTGAGCCTGCGCGACTCGGGTGTCGACGTCCGGATCGGCCTGCAGGAGGGGTCGAAGTCCCGCGCCAAGGCCGAAGAGCAGGGCCTGCGCGTGCTGTCGGTGGCGGAGGCCGCGGCCGAGGCCGACCTCATCATGATCCTCGCGCCGGACACCAAGCAGCGGTTCATCTACGAAGAGCACATCGCGCCGAACCTGAAGGACGGCGACGCGATCTTCTTCGGCCACGGCTTCAACATCCGCTACGACCTGATCAAGCCGCCGGGCAACGTGGACGTCGCCATGGTCGCGCCGAAGGGCCCGGGCCACCTGGTCCGCCGGCAGTTCGTCGACGGCAAGGGCGTGCCCTGCCTGATCGCGGTCGAGCAGGACGCCACGGGCGGCGCGCAGGCGCTCGCGCTCTCCTACGCCGCGGCCATCGGCGGCGCGCGGGCGGGCGTCATCAAGACGACCTTCACCGAGGAGACCGAGACCGACCTCTTCGGCGAGCAGGCCGTGCTCTGCGGCGGTGCCTCCGCGCTGGTGCAGACCGGTTTCGAGGTGCTCACCGAGGCCGGCTACGCCCCGGAGATCGCCTACTTCGAGGTGCTGCACGAGCTCAAGCTGATCGTCGACCTCATGTACGAGGGCGGCATCGCGCGCCAGCGCTACTCCATCTCCGACACGGCCGAGTACGGCGACCTCACCCGCGGCCCGCGCGTGATCTCGCCCGCGGTCAAGGCGGAGATGAAGAAGATCCTGGGCGAGATCCAGGACGGCACCTTCGCCCGCGAGTGGGTGGCCGAGGACGAGGCCGGTCGGCCGAACTTCATCAAGCTCGAGGAGCAGGGCAACCAGCACCCGATCGAGGCGACCGGCAAGAAGCTGCGCGACCTGATGTCCTGGGTGGACCGGCCGATCACCGAGACTGCCTGAGTCCTGCCTTCGGATCCGATCACAGCGGGTCCGATTACCGCGGATCCGGGCACCTCGGTGGTCCCGACTGTCGCGGTGGTCCCGATCGCCGCGGCGGTCCCGATCACCTCGGTGGTCCCGATTGCCGAAGTGGTCCCGATCGCCGTGGTTCCGGTCGCGAACGGCCCCCTCGCCCTGCCGGGTGAGGGGGCCGTTCCCGTCCGCGTGGCCGTCCCTTGTGGCCGGTGACCGGGTGGTTACGCTGGCGTCATGACTGATCAGCCGGTCGATGACAAGGCGCACATCCGGCACGAACTCGACCTGGCCGACGCCGAGTGGATCCGGGGCGAGCAGGAAGGCATCACACTCGAGAACCGCCTTGAGTTCGCCTTCGTGCCGCACACCGATGGCGTCACCTACGTGGCATTGCGGCATTCCGTGGAGCCGGACGGCCTCACGATGGTGTTCACGCCTTCGGAATGGGATGCGTTCGTGAAAGGCGTCGAGGACGGGGAGTTCGAACTACCCGGGGACTTCTCGAAGTAGCCGTTGATCGGCGACGGGCTGTGCTCCTGCTGGTCCTCGTTGCTCGCGAGGTCAGGCCGGCTGGTCGCCCAGGCTCGCGATCAGCTCCGGCAGCCGTCCCGCGGTCGCGGCCAGCGAGAGGTGGTCGCCGTAGTCACGGGACTCGACGATCAGGCCGTCGCGCACCCGCACCACGAAGATGTTGTTGACGCGGAACGGTTTTCCACCGAGTTCACCCTCGTAGCCGAATTCGCCGATGATCACCTCCGGATCGGTCGACTGGTACGTCACGAGGTCGGTCGCCTGCATCCGGATCCCCAACTCGCCGGCCGACGCGAAGTGGGTCCGCAGGTCGTCGCGGGTTTTCAGGGCCGGTGCGTTCGGCAGGAACGGGTGACTGACGTCGGTCTGCTCGGCGTAGAGGTCCGGGAGCTCGGCCCAGCGGCCGTCCGAGACGCCGAAGCAGAGCCGTTGGAACACACCCAGTGGGCTCTTGCGGTCGGCCAGTTCGGCGGGCCGGGGCGCGATGGGCCCGGGCACGTGCGCCGGGGCTTGCGCGTAGGCGTCCGCGAGCTGGTCGGTGCCGCCCTGGACGGCGGCCAGCTTGAGGTAGTCGTGGTAGTCGCGGGTGTGGACGAGCAGCCCGTCGCGCGCGCGGATCACCAGGATGTTGGCGGTTTCGGTGCTCCGCCCCGTCTTGAGGGACTCCACCGTGTTCCGGTATTCGGCGACGATCACCTCGGGATCCGTCGTCTCGTGGACGACCACGTCGTGGCCCTTCAGGCGCAGCGTCGCCCCGAGCCCGCCGGTGAACCGGTCGTGGAGGGCTTGGCGCCCCTCCAGCCGCCCGGGCCGCGGCACCGCCGTCGGATGCTCGACCACGGTGTCCTCGGCGTACAACGACGAAAGCTCGTCGTACCGCCCCTCGGACAGGCCATCGGAAAGGCGAGTGAACACATCGGCGGGTTTGGTCATGAAGCCCTCCAGTGGACGCGATGAAACGGAGTATCTAGTCCGTATACTCGACGACCATACGGACTAGCTACTCCGGTTGTCCACTGGTCGGCGCTTGGCGGGGCGCTGAGCAGGGTTTGGCCGCTGGGTGGCTACGGCTCGGGAGCGTGCTCCGGGCCGGCCAGCTGCTGCAGCAGGACGCGGGCCTCCGGCTGGTCGCACGCCTCGGCCCAGCCTTCGGGGGTGCTGTTCCATTGGCTGTCGCGGACGGTGAGGTCGGCGCCGGCCGCGGTGAGCGCGGTGATGACGTCCAGCCGGCCGCCCTCCGCGGCGAGGTGCAGCGCAGTGATGCCCACGCCGTGCTCCGGACCGCCGAACGTGCCCACGCGGTTCACGTCGGCGCCCAGTTCGAGCAGCGTCCGCACCACGGCGAGCCGGCCCCGGGCGACGGCCCACGTCAAGGCGGTGCCGCGGTAGACGTCGGCGTCCAGGTCCGCGCCGCGGGCGGTGAGCGTCCGGATTGCTTCCACGCGATCGTTGCGCGCGGCCCAGCTGAGGGCTTCGTCGCGGATCTCGGCCGGGTCGTCCGTGGGACGCCAGAACGGGAATCCGCTGTGCGGGCGGTAGAACTCGCGGTGCTCGCCCGCGCCCGGCGCGAGTGTCCCGTTCGGACGGATGAGCTCGTCCAACAGTGCGAGGTCGCCGAGGCCAGCGGCGACCCGGAGGTTGTGAGGGGACCGTTCGCGCGCCGCCAGTTTTTTGGCCACGGCCCGGTTTCCCCAGAACAGGGCGACGATCAGGGGAGTCCCGCCGTCGCCGCGCGCGGAAACGTCCAGTGGTGCGCCGGCGTCGAGCAGCATGCCGGCGAGCAGCGGCAGCTTGCTGTAGGCGGCCTGGTGCAGCGGCGTCCAGCCGTGCGCGTTGGCGCGTGACGGGTCGGCGCCGCGATCGAGGAGCACGCGCGTGAGCCGTTCGTCGCCGGTGGCGCCGGCCATGCCGAGCAGGTCGTTGCCGTTGGTGCCGCGGGCGTGGACCAGCTGGGGGAACGCGTCGAGCATCGCCGCCAGCCCGTCGACGTCGCGCGCTTCGACCAGCCGGTACGCGCGGGCGAAAGGTTCGCCGCTTTCCGGCAACGCCGCGACGTGCTCGCGTAACGCCCGCCACGAGCCGAAACCGTGCTCCCGCGCGACGACCGCCCGGGCGCCGTCGCGGGTGAGGGCCTGACCGTGGCGTTCGAACGCCACGCACGCGCCGGGCGTGCCATCTTCGGCGGACGCGAGCAGCCCGATCGCGCGGTCGGCGTAGTAGCCGACGTCGGCGTGGTAGGCGTGCTGCAGGTCTGGCCCGTTTTCGGCGACGCGGCGGACGTACGCCTGCAGCTTGGGCCAGCTCGGGAAACCGTGCTCGCGCGCGATGCGGAACTGCGCTTCGGACAGCTTCACGGCTTCGGCGCGCGCGAGTTCTTTCGCGCGTTTACGCAACTGCTCCAGGCTGGGATTCGCGGGCAGCGTGCCCATAGTGCCTCCTTCCCTCGTCGCCCGTGGTCCGCCGGCACCGGGCAGGAAAGAAGGTGCGGAACTGGTGGTGCTGTGCTGCGGGGGTGGGCTCAGCCCTTTCCGCGGACGGGACGCGGCCCTCACCGCGTCCCGCCAGCTTACCTCGGGGCCCGCCGCTCGCTGCTCAGGTCAGCAGGGCGGCGAGGGCGCGGTAGGACCGCGGGGTCCGGGCCAGCACCTGGACGCAGACGTGGTCGGCGCCCGCGTCGAGATGGGCCCGGATCCGGTCGGCGACCTGCTGTTCGCCGCGGAAGGCGACCAACGCGTCGACGAGCCGGTCGCTGCCGCCGCCGGACAGGTCGTCGTCGGTGAAGCCGAGCCGACGGAGGTTCGACCGGTGGTGCGGGGCGAGCTTCACGTACGTGCCAACGTGTTCCCGGGCCACCTCACGCGCCGTCTCGGTGTCGCCGTCCAGCACCACCGCCTGCTCGACCGCGAGGTACGCGCTCTGGCCGAGCTGTTCCCTGGCCAGCGCCGTGTGCTCCGGCGGGACGAAGTACGGGTGGGCCCCGTCGGCCTGCTCCGCCGCCAGGTCCAGTGCCTTCGGGCCGAGCGCCGCGAGCACCCGGCGCGGCCGCAGTGCCGGCGGCGGCAGTCCGGGCAGGTCGGCCTGGTCCATGCCGGCCAGGTATTCGCGTATCGCCGCGAGCGGCCGCTGGCCCGGGAAGTGCCCGCCCAGGCCGACGACGAACCGGCCGGGGTACGCCTCGCCGAGCGCCCGCGTCGCGGCCTCCGCCGTGATCGGCGCCCGTCGGTCGAACCGCGCGATCCCGGTCGCCACCGTCAGCTTCGACGTGGCCGCGAGGATCAGCGCGGCTTGCGTGAACGCGTCCCGCCCGCCGTATTCGCCGAACCAGAGCGCGTCGAAGCCCAGCTCCTCCACCTCGGCGGCGGTCTCGCGCAGGGCGCCGACCGGGACACCGTCGAAGAACTGCCAGATTCCCACGCTCATCGCGTCACCTCGGCCAGTGCCGGGGCCAGCTCGGCCAGATCGTCCACAATGGATTCGAAGGAGCCGGCGGACGGGGTGACGAGCACGTGGTCCGCGCCGGCGTCGAGGAGTTCGCCGAGCCGCTTCGCGATCGTCTTCGCGTTGCCCCAGATGAGGTAGTCGTCGACGAAGCGGTCGCTGGGGCCGTTGATGTCGGAGTCGGTGAAGCCGAGCCGTTTCCAGCCTGCGATGTACGCTTTCACGTTGTGTTCGTGTGAAAGCGCCACGCTGCGGCGGACGCTCGCCCTGGCTTCTTCGCGGCTGCCGAGCAGCACCGTCTGCTGCGGGATCAGCAGTTTGTCCGGCCCGAGGATTTCGCGGGCGTACGGCGTGTGCCCGACCGTCTGGGCGAACGGGTGCGCGCCGTCGGCGTGGTCGCGGGCCAGCGCCAGCATTTTGGGCCCGACAGCGGCCAGTACCCGGGGAAACGCCACCGGGGAAGGGTTCTCCGCCGCACTGGCGTCCATTTCGGACAGATAGTCCCGCAGCTGTTCCACCGGCCGGTATCGCTTGCCGAGCTTCGCCGTCTGGAACTCGTGCCCGGCGCCGATGCCGAGCACGAACCGGCCGGGGTATGCCTGCGCGAGCGTCGCCCCGCCCTTTTCGGCGGTCCGCCCCGCCCGCGACCACATGTTGGCGATGCCGGTGCCGAGTACGACGTCCGGCACCGAGGCGAGCAGGTCGCCGAAGTGTGCGAACACCTCGCGCGTGCCGGGTCCTTCACCGCTCCAGACCGAGCGGTAGCCGAGCGCGGCGAGCTGCCGGGTCGCCGCGCGTTCGACGTCCGGCGGTGGGGCCAGTGGCGCGCTCGGCAGCCACGCGCCGATCGCGCCGAGCCGGGCCCGGGTGTCTTCGAGCAGGGTCATCTCGTTCCCTCCAGTAATCCGAGGCTGCCTCCGGTTAACATACGGAGGCTGCCTCCGAATGTCTACCGGGTAGCATTGGCGGGGCGATGACCGAAGTGAAGCCGATGCGCGCGGACGCCCGCCGTAACTACGAACGCCTCCTCGAGGAGGCGGAGCGTGCGTTCACCGAGCACGGCGTCGACGCGTCGCTGGAAGACATCGCCCGCCGCGCCGGCGTTGGCATCGGCACGCTCTACCGGCACTTCCCGACCCGGGAAGCACTACTCGAGACGCTCCTGCGCGCCCGGTTCGACGTCCAGGCCGAGCGGGCGCGCGAACTGCTCACCCACGCCGAGCCGCTGACCGCCCTGCAGACCTGGCTGGCGGGGCTCGGCGACACCACCGGCACCTTCCGCGGGTTGGTCGAACTGACCGCGGACGCGCTCAACGACGAGTCGTCGCGGCTGTACGCGTCCTGCCACGCTATGCGCGAGGCGGGTTCCCATCTAGTGGAACGTGCGAAGCAGGCAGGCGAGCTCCGCGCCGACGTCACGGCGAACGAGCTGCTTCTGTTGCTGCACGCGGCATCCTGGGCCGGTGCGCACCTGCCCGGCGACGGAGGCATGCAACGCCTCCTTGCTCTTGTTTTCGAGGGATTGCGGGCGAGTTAACACCGGGAGAAGCCAGGGGCCGGTCCAGCGGGTTAAACTCCGCCTTGACCGGGGCACAATGACGTGCTGAGACCGTTGTCGACCCAGAGCATCCTGGAATGTGACCAGATAGTGGGAGCCGCATCGTGACCAAGCCCAGCAAACCCGTCGTCCTCATCGCGGAGAAGCTCGCGCCTTCCGTGGTGAGTGTTTTCGGTGACGAGGTAGAGGTCCGGCATGTGGACGGCACGGACCGTCCCGCGCTGTTCGAGGCGGTGAAGAGTGCCGACGCGCTCCTGGTCCGATCCGCCACGAAGGTCGACGCCGAAGTGCTCGCCCACACCACGCAGCTGAAGGTCGTCGCGCGCGCGGGCGTGGGGCTGGACAACGTCGAGGTTCCCGCCGCCACCGAGCGTGGCGTGCTGGTGGTCAACGCGCCGACGTCCAACATCGTCTCCGCCGCCGAGCACGCGGTCGCGCTGCTGCTCTCGGTCGCCCGGCGCGTGCCGGCCGCCGACCAGAGCCTGCGCGCGGGCGAGTGGAAGCGCAGCTCGTTCTCCGGCATCGAGCTGCAGGGCAAGACCGTCGGCGTGGTCGGCCTCGGCAAGATCGGCCAGCTGTTCTCCCAGCGCCTCGCCGCCTTCGACACCAAGCTCATCGCGTACGACCCGTACGTCTCGGCCGCGCGCGCCGCGCAGCTCGGCATCGAGCTCGTCACCCTCGACGAGCTGCTGGAGCGCGCCGACGCCATCTCCATCCACCTGCCGAAGACGCCGGAGACCAAGGGCCTGATCGACGCCGAGGCGCTCAAGAAGACCAAGCCCGGCGTCATCATCGTCAACGCCGCGCGCGGCGGCCTGATCGTCGAGGAGGCGCTGGCCGACGCGATCCGCAGCGGCCACGTCGGCGGCGCGGGCATCGACGTGTTCGTCACCGAGCCGACCACGTCCAGCCCGCTGTTCGAGCTGCCGAACGTCGTGGTCACGCCGCACCTGGGCGCGTCCACCGCCGAAGCGCAGGACCGTGCGGGCACCGACGTCGCCCGCTCCGTGCTGCTCGCGCTGCGCGGCGACTTCGTGCCGGACGCGGTCAACGTTTCCGGTGGTGGTGCCGTCGGCGAGCACGTGCGCCCGTACCTGTCGCTGACGCAGAAGCTGGGCACCGTGCTCACCGCGCTGCGCCCGAAGGCGCCGACCTCGGTGACCGTCGTGGTCAAGGGCGAGCTGGGCAGCGAGGACACCTCCGTGCTGCAGCTCGCCGCGCTGCGCGGCGTGTTCGCCGGCGTGGTCGAGGACCAGGTCACCTTCGTCAACGCGCCGCGGCTGGCCGAGGAGCTGGGCGTGCAGGTCGACCTCGTCACCGAGACCGAGAGCCCCAAGTTCCGTAGCCTGGTCACCGTTCGCGCGGTGCACGGCGACGGCACGACCCTGACTGTGTCCGGCTCGGTCACCGGCAAGGACGAGGTCGAGAAGCTCGTCGAGGTCAACGGCCGCCACTTCGACCTGCGCGCCGAGGGCCACGTGCTGCTGCTCGAATACCCGGACCGCCCCGGCATCATGGGCCGTGTCGGCACGCTGCTCGGCGAGGCCGGCATCAACATCGAGGCCGCGCAGATCAGCCAGACCACCGACGGCTCCGACGCCGTGATGCTGCTGCGCGTCGACCGGCATGTGGACAACAACGTGCTCCAGCCGATCGGCGCCGCCGTGGGCACGCACACGATCCGCGGGGTCGACTTCAACTAGATTTCCACTGGACACGACCACGTCGAAGGCCCCTTTTCCGCGCGCTGCGGGAAAGGGGCCTTCGTTTTCGCCGGTACGGGCAGACCGGCAACATTCGCATAACAGAGGCTATTCGGCACGAAAGTAGGTCTTTCGGGCGGATAGGTTCTGTGCCGCGAGGCAGAACCACGCGCCGTGAGAGCACGGCGCGGCGCCGGGCGCTCACCTGTCGGGGGTGATCGGGGAGCGGCAGGCAGGTTCACGATCCAGGCCTCGGGTTAAGGGGTTGGGTGTTCATGAGTAGATCCCGCTTACCTGGCTGGACGGCCCGGTCCACGGCCGTGGTGTCCGCCGTGGTGCTCGCGGCCGCCGTCGCCGGTGTGCCGGTCGCGTCGGCGCAGGGGGCGCCGCTCGCGGAGCCGGTCGTGCCCGCGAAGGTCGACGCTTCCGGGTTGCAGGGCAAGCTCTCGCCGCGGCTGAGCGCCGCGCAGGGCAAGATCACGGCGTTCGTGGAGCTGGCCAAGAAGCCGGCCGTCGACGCGTTCACCGCTGAGCAGAACAAGGGCGCTGGCAAGGAGAAGGCCAAGCAGGCCGCGCGCGCCGCGAAGGCCGACACTGCCGCCGCGGTCACCTCCGTGCTCGGGCAGCTCAAGGCCTCGGACTCGGCCGCGAAGCTCGTCACGCAGACGTCGAACGCTGTCGCGGGTGCCGTCGTCACGGCGGACGCGGCGAAGATCCGTGAACTCGCGAAGCGCGCCGACGTCGTCTCCGTGCGCACCGTCGTGCCGAAGTCGCGTACGAACGCCAGCGCCGAGCAGCTGACGAACACGCTCGCCTCCTGGCAGCAGACCGGGAAGTACGGCGACAACATCCGCGTCGGCGTGATCGACGACGGCATCGACTACACCCACGCCGACTTCGGCGGCCCCGGCACCCCCGAGGCGTACAAGGCGGTCGACCCGACCAAGGCGTCGCCGCTGTTCCCGAGCGCCAAGGTGGTCGGCGGCACCGACCTGGTCGGCGACGACTACGACTCCAACGGCGAGACCGGGTCCCCGACCCCGAAGCCGGACCCCAACCCGCTGGCCTGCGGTGAGCACGGCACGCACGTGGCCGGCACCGTCGCCGGCTTCGGCGTGAACGCCGACGGCAGCACCTTCACCGGCGACTACAAGAAGCTGGACAAGAAGAAGCTCGAAGCGCTGAAGATCGGCCCGGGCACCGCGCCCAAGGCGCTGCTGTACGCCATCAAGGTGTTCGGCTGCGCGGGCTCCACGAACGTCACCTCGCAGGCTCTCGACTGGGCCCTCGACCCGGACGGCGACGGCGACTTCACCGACCACCTCGACGTCGTCAACCTGTCGCTGGGCAGCGACTTCGGCGCGCCGGACGACCCGGACTCGCTGTTCGTCCGCAAGCTCGCGCAGAACAACGTGCTCCCGGTGTTCGCGGCGGGCAACGGCGGCGACCTCAACGACATCGCGGGCTCGCCGGGCGCCACCCCGGAGGCGCTGACCGTGGCCAGCAGCCGCGACGCGGGTGTGCTGCGAGACGCCGTCGAGGTCACCGCGCCGACCAAGGGCCAGCAGCCGGGCCAGTACAGCCAGGACTACGCGGCTTACGACACGCTCGACCTGACCGCCCCCGTCGTCGCCCTCTCCGCGGCGAACAACGCAGGCTGCCTGCCGTACTCGGCCGAGGACAAGGCCAAGGCCGCGGGCAAGATCGTCTGGCTCGAATGGGACGACAACGACTCCAGCCGCGCCTGCGGTTCCGCCGCGCGCGCCAACAACGCGCAGGCGGCCGGGGCGAAGGCGGCTCTGGTGTCGTCGACACTGGAGCAGTTCTCCGCCGGGCTCGCCGGCAACGCGGCCGTGCCGATGTTCCAGCTCACCGGCAAGGCCACCGCGGCGCAGCGGCCGGCCTTGACCGCAGGCACGCTGACCGTGCGGTTCTTCGGCGCCGGCCGGACGACGCTGCAGACCTACGACCAGTCCATCGTGGACAGTCCCAGCTCGTTCACCTCGCGCGGCGGCCGCGGGCCGGCGCTCAAGCCGGACGTCTCGGCCCCCGGTGACACGATCACGTCGGCGTTCCGCGGCAGCGGCAACGGCCGGGCCGTCCTCTCCGGGACGTCCATGGCCGCGCCGCACACCTCGGGCATCACGGCGCTGATCCGCCAGGCGCACCCGGACTGGTCGGTCGAGGAGGTCAAGGCCGCGGTGATCGACACCGCCGGGCACGACCTGAGCGACGGGGCCGGTCACACCTACGCGCCGCAGCGCGTCGGCGCCGGCCGGATCGACACGCTGGCCGCGCTGGACAACCAGGTGCTCGCCTATGTTCAGGACGACCCGGGCGCGGTGAGCGTCAACTTCGGCACCGTCGAGGCCGGCGGACCGGTCACGCTGACGAAGACGATCAAGGTCGTCAACAAGGGCGTCACGCCGGCCGAGTACTCGGTGGCGTACGAGGCGGTCAACAGCCTGCCCGGTGTCGAGTACACGGTGGACAAGAGCTCGGTGAAGCTGAGCCCGCGCGGCGTCGCGACGGTGAAGGTGACGTTCAAGGTCGCCGATCCCAAGAAGCTGCTCAAGGTGATCGACCCGACTATGCAGACCACGCAGGCCGGGCTCGCCCGCCAGTTCGTCGCCGACGCCTCGGGCCGCGTCGCCTTCACCCCGAAGAACGGGGCGACGGTGCCGCTGCGCGTGGCCGTCTACGCGGCGCCGAAGCCGGTCTCGGCCATCACCACGCCCGCCGGCGTGCGGTTCGGCGCCGGGCAGGACCAGGCCGTGCTGAACCTCGGTGGCAAGGGGGTGGACCAGGGCAGCGGCGCCCAGCGGTACCGCTCGCTGGTCAGCGTCCTGGAGCTGCAGGCCGAGTCGCCGCAGCTGCCGGAGTGCGAAGGGGGCGTGACGTCCGACTGCACGCTCAACCGCACCGCGAAGGGCGGCGACCTGCGTTACGTCGGCGCGGCCTCGACCGCCCCGCTCGCCAAGGCGCAGGGTGATCCGGAGAACGCCGTGCTCGCGTTCGGCCTCACCACCTGGAGCGACTGGGCGAACCTGGGCAGCAACACCGTGCCGTTCGTCGACATCGACACCACCGGCGACGGGAAGCCGGACTTCGAGACCTTCGTCACCAAGGCGACGGCCACCGACGTCCTGCTGGTGAACACCGTGTCGCTCACGAAGCCCGGGTTCCCGAGCGTCGACCTGCAGGCGATCAACGGCCAGCTCGGCGACGTCGACACCAACGTCTTCGATTCGAACGTGATGGTCCTGCCGGTCAGCATCGCCGCGCTGGGCATCGACCCGAACGAGGCGTCGCACCGGATCAGCTACACCGTGGGCACCAGCGGCTACTACGTCGCGCCGGGCACCACGAACGGGTTGATCGACTACGTCGGCACGCCGATTTCGTTCGACGCGCTCGCGCCGGCGTACTCGGTCCAGGGCGGCGGCGACGCGGCGCTGGGCTACGTCGCCAAGCCGGGCACCGCGCTCGTGGTGAACCGCAACGCGGCAGCCGTCGCCGAGGACAAGGCGAAGGGCCTGCTGGCGATCGAGCACCACAACGCGGCGGGCTCGCGCGCCGCCGTCGTGCGGATCGAGACGGGAGTGCCGCGGGCGTAACACCCTCGGCGTCACCCGGCCAGGCAAGGCGAGGTGATCCTCCGATCGGGTAGCGATCGGCGGAACGGTCACCGTCGCCGATTGACGGGAAAAGGGGGCTTTCCGGGCCTTGACGGCTCGGGAGGCCCCCTTTGTCATTCACCCGTTCAGGTGTCTCACCCTGCGGGAGGATGCGGCATAAGGGTGGTGCGGCTACGGCCTCTTGTCTACGGCCGGTAACCTTCCGCTGCTGGCGTTTTCTTGCGGATGGGCCATCGGAGCGTTCGGGTGGCCTGGTCTACGGAGGTGTGTGGATGCGGCTCGCGGTGATCCCAGGTGACGGGATCGGGCCCGAGGTGGTCTCCGAGGCGCTCAAGGTGCTCGGTGAAGTAGCACCAGCGGCGGAGATCACGAACTACGACCTCGGCGCCGCCCGGTGGCACTCGACCGGGGAGCTGCTCCCCGAGTCGGTGCTGGGCGAGTTGCGTCAGCACGACGCGATCCTGCTCGGCGCGGTCGGCGACCCGTCGGTGCCGAGCGGAATCCTGGAGCGCGGGCTGCTGCTGCGGCTGCGCTTCGAGCTCGACCACCACGTGAACCTGCGCCCGGCGCGGCTTTACCCCGGCGTCCGCGGCCCACTGGCCGACGCCGGCGAGGTCGACATGATCATGGTGCGTGAAGGGACCGAAGGCCCGTACGCGGGCAACGGCGGTCTGCTGCGCAAGGACACCGAGCACGAGATCGCCACCGAGGTCAGCGTCAACACGGCCTTCGGCGTGCGGCGCGTGGTGGCCGACGCGTTCAACCGCGCCGAGGACCGGCCGCGCAAGCACCTCACGCTGGTGCACAAGACCAACGTGCTGGAGCACGCCGGTTCGCTGTGGTCGCGGATCGTCGAAGAGGTGTCGCTGGAACACCCGGACGTGACGGTGGCCTACTCCCACGTGGACGCGGCGACGATCCACCTGGTCACCGACCCGTCGCGGTTCGACGTGATCGTCACCGACAACCTGTTCGGCGACATCCTCACGGACCTGGCGGCCGCGGTGACCGGCGGCATCGGCCTCGCGGCCAGCGGCAACCTGGACATCACGCGCCGCAACCCGAGCATGTTCGAGCCGGTGCACGGCAGTGCCCCGGACATCGCGGGCCAGGGCCTCGCGGACCCGACGGCCGCCGTGCTGTCGGTCTCGCTGCTGCTCGACCACCTCGGCCAGAAGGAGGCGGCGCGCCGTATCGAGGCGTCGGTCGCCTTCGATCTGGCCACCCGCGACCAGGCCTCGCCCGGCGCCACCCAGGCGATCGGCGACCGTCTGGCGGCGCTGGTGTCGTCGAACGTGCGTACGGGCTGAGTTCCTGTACGTGGGAGCGTGCTTGTCGTAGGCGCTCGGCGTGAGCAGGCGCTTGTCGTAGGTGCTTGTGGTGCGAAGTGGCTGCTGCCCGGTGCGTAACGCGTGCTGGGCAGCAGTTGTGGTTCGGCACGCAGAGCGCTGGGCAGGCGCTGTCGTAACTAGTCGTTGTAGCAGGACCCCCGCCGCGGAAGACCGGTCGAAATCCGGCGCTGACCCGCAACGGTAGGCCCGTGGTCCCACTCCGGACCGCGAGCGAGCCCGACACCGGCGGTGGTTCGCCCCACCCGTCCCCTCCCGTCGCGGTCTGCGGGAGACGGCATCCTTCCCCGCCGTGGCTGATCGTCGGCCCTGCTGCGTGGATGGCTGTTGTCTTCGTCGCGCGGACCCGGAACAGATTGGGTCTCCCGGTGCCTCCCCGCGACGACGAGTTGCCCGACGCCGGGCGGGCCGCTCCGGTCTCGCCTGTTTCCGGCGACGGCCTTCCGGGCCATCATGTCCCTGGTCAGCCCGCTTCAGTCTCGCCTGTTTCGGGCGACGCTCCTCCGGATCATCATGCCCCTGGCCAGCCCACTCCAGCGTCGCCTGTTTCCGGCGAGGGTCTTCCGAACCGTCGCGCCGCCGTCGCGCCCGCTTCAGCCTCGCCTGTTCTCGGCGAAGGCACCCCTGCGGATGAGGATCGCCGCTCGGCTTTTTCGGCTGTGCCCGATTCGGGCAGTCGCCGTCGGGGGTCCGATCCACCGACTCCGACTCCGACTCCGACTCCGGCACCGATACCGACTCCGAAGTCCGAGACGAGCCCCGCACCTACTCCCACCGGCACCAGCGCCCTCCCCAGCACCCCCGCTGTCATCGGCGCCGCCAGTCCGGAGCCCACCAGCCGCCGGCTGACGCCGATCCTCCTGGGCCTCCTCATAACCCTCCTGGCGTCCGTCGTGGTGGCCGTCGGGATCGGGACGGTCGCCGTGCCGGTCACTCACACGTGGGCATTTCTCCGGGCCGGGCTCGTCGGCGGCACCATCGGCCCGGGCGACGTCGGCCAGTACCGGATCATCTGGGACATCCGGCTGCCGCGGGTGCTGCTCGCGGTGGTCGTCGGCGCGGGGCTGGCGACGGTGGGCGTCGCGATTCAGGCCATGGTGCGCAACGCGCTCGCGGAGCCGTTCGTGCTCGGCATCTCCTCCGGGGCGTCGGTGGGCGCGACGGCGGTGGCGTTGTTCGGTGTCTTCGCGTCGATGGGCATCTACGCCCTGTCCGTCGGCGCGTTCCTGGCCGCGCTCGGCGCGACCGTGATCGTCTACCTTGTCGCGAGGACGCACGAAGGCCTCACGCCGCTGCGTCTGGTGCTGACCGGCACCGCGATGTCGTACGGGTTCTTCGCCGTCACCACGGTTCTCGTCTTCCACGCGCCGAACGGCGAGGCCGCGCGCTCGGCCCTCTTCTGGCTGTTGGGCAGCCTCGCCGGGGCGAACTGGGCGTCGCTGCCGGTGGCGGCGATCGTCGTGGTGGCCGGGTCAGTGCTGCTGTTCGCGCTGTCGGGCCGGCTGAACGCACTGGCCATGGGGGACGAAGCGGCGACGACGCTGGGCATGAGTGTGCCAAGACTGCGCGTGCTGCTGTTCGTCGTTTGTTCGGCCATGACCGGCGTGCTGGTGGCGGTCAGTGGCGCGATCGGGTTCGTCGGGCTGATCCTGCCGCACTTGGTGCGCCTCGTCGTGGGCGCCGACCATCGGCGGGTGCTGGCCGTCGCGCCGCTCGCGGGCGCGGTGTTCCTCGTGTGGGTGGACGTGGCCGCGCGGGTGCTCGCCGCGCCCGAGGAGTTGCCGATCGGGGTGCTGACGGCGGCCGTCGGCGTACCCGCGTTCCTGGTGCTGATGCGGCGCCGGGCCTACGTGTTCGGGGGTGCGTGAATGGACCTCTCGCTCCACGGCGTGACGGTGAACGCCGCCGGCCGCGCGCTGGTCGAGGACGTGACGCTCGACGCGCCGGCCGGCCGTTTCGTCGGCCTGCTCGGGCCGAACGGCAGCGGAAAGTCCACCACGCTGCGCGCCGTTTACCACGTGCTGAAGCCCGCGGCGGGCGCCGTGCTGCTCGACGGCCGCCCGCTCGACAGCCTCGCGCCGCGCGAACGGGCGCGCGCGATCGCCGCCGTGGCGCAGGAGTCGCACACGGAATTCGACTTCACCGTCGCCGAAGTCGTGGCGATGGGCCGGCTGCCGCACCACGGCCTGCTCGACCGGGCGACCGCCGCCGACCGGGACATCTGCGCGGCGGCCCTGCGCCAGGTCGGGCTGACGGACCTGGCCGGACGCGGCGTGCTCACGCTGTCGGGCGGTGAACGGCAACGGGTGCTCATCGCGCGGGCGCTCGCCCAGCAGTCGAAGATCCTCGTGCTGGACGAGCCCACGAACCACCTCGACATCCGCCATCAGCTCGAGGTCCTCGCCCTGGTGCGGCGAAGCGGCCTGACGGTGCTCGCCGCCCTGCACGACCTCAACCTCGCCGCCGCGGTGTGCGACACCGTGCACGTGCTCGACGGCGGCCGGCTCGTCGCGAGCGGGACTCCCGCGGACGTCCTCACTCCCGCATTGCTGGCCGACGTGTTCGGCGTGCGTGCGCACGTGGTGCCGCACCCGGCGTCCGGCCGGCCGCAGCTGTTGTTCGACCGGCTCGAGTCCCAGGAGGACAGTCATGCGTAAGGCAGTCGCGATGGTCCTGGCGGCCACGCTGGCGGTGACGGGCTGTGGTGCCCAAGTGTCCGAAGGGGACAGTGGTGCCGTGCCGGCGGGGTATCCCGTCACGGTGACGAACTGCGGCCAGCCACTCACGGTCCAGCGCCCGCCATCGCGGGTGGTCACCAATGACATCGGCATCACGGAGCTGATGTTCGCCCTCGGCCTCGACGGCCGGATGGCCGGTTACGTCGTCGACAAGGGGCAATCCGGCGGCGTCGCCTCGTCGCCGTGGAAAGGCGACTTCACGAAAGTGCCCAGGCTCGCCGAGAAGATCAACCGCGAGGTGGTGCAGGGCGCGGGCGCCGACCTCGTGTTCGCCGGCTGGAACTACGGCTTCTCCGAGAGCACCGGCTTCACCCCGGACACGCTGCGGCAGCTCGGCATCCCCAGCTATCAGCTCACAGAGGCGTGCCGCAACGGCGTCGGCAAGCAGCGCGGGATCATGCCCCCGCTCGACGCGCTGTACACCGACCTGCGCAACCTCGGGAAGATTTTCGGCGTGAGCGATCGCGCCGAGCAGCTGGTCAAGCAGTACAGCGCGCAGGTCGCGGCGGTCGAGGGAGCTGTCGCCACTGGGCGGCAACGGCCGAAGGTCTTCCTCTACGACGACGGGCGTGACCAGCCGTTCACCGCCGCGCGCAACGCGGGCCCGGACGAGATCATCACCAAGGCCGGCGGCACCAACATCTTCGCCGACGTCGACGACACCTGGACGACGGTGAGCTGGGAAGCCGTGGTCCAGCGCGCGCCCGACGTCATCTTGATCAACGACTACGGCGGCGAGGTCGGCACCGTCGCCGACAAGGAGAACTTCCTCCGCTCGCGGCCTGGCCTGCGCGACATCCCGGCGGTCAAGCAGGGCCGGTTCTTCGCGCTGCCGTACGCGGCGTTGGTGGAGGGCCCACGCAACGCGTCGGCCGTCCAGTCGTTCGGCGCCTATCTGGCCGGGCTCGCTCGCTGACGTCTCCCACAGGATGGGAAGCTCCGCCCGGCAGTTGGAAGCCGGGCGGGGCCTGTGGCATGATGCGACCATGACCGCGATCTCGATCATTATCGCCGAGCGCGCCGGATAGACGCTCCACAAGAGCTTCCGGCGCGCAACCTCTCGCACCCATGCGGGAGGTTTTTTTGTTGCCAGAAACAGGTTCTGCCCCGCCACAAGGAGATACCGTGACCCGCACGGAGCCCGCCGAAACCCCGCTCGGCGACGCCTTCCACCTCTACGACACCACCCTGCGCGACGGTGCCCAGCGTGAGGGGATCACGTACTCCGCCACGGACAAGCTGGCTGTCGCGCGGTTGCTGGACGAGCTGGGAGTCGGCTTCATCGAGGGTGGCTGGCCCGGGGCCCTGCCGAAGGACACGGAGTTCTTCGCCCGCGCGGCCAAGGGCGAGCTGGAGCTGAAGCACGCGGCGCTCGTCGCGTTCGGCTCCACGCGCAAGGCGGGCACCACGGCGGATCGGGATCCGCAGGTCAGGGCGTTGTTGGACGCCGCGGCGCCGGTCATCACGCTCGTCGCGAAGGCGGACCTGCGGCACATCGAGCGCGCGCTGCGCGTAGACGTCGACGAGGCCTGCGCGATGGTCAGCGACACTGTCAGGTTCCTGACTGGCGAGGGCCGCCGCGTTTTCCTTGACGCCGAACACTTCTTCGACGGTTACACCCACTCCCCGGAGACCTCGCTGCGCGTGCTCGACGCCGCGGCGACCGCGGGCGCCGACGTCCTCGTGCTGTGCGACACCAACGGCGGGCAGCTGCCGCTGGGGCTCGCCGAGACCGTCCGCGAGGTCAAGGAGAAGACCGGATTCCGCCTCGGGATCCATTGCCAGGACGACACTTCCTGCGCCGTGGCGAACTCCGTCGCCGCAGTGCAGGTCGGCGCGACGCACGTCCAGTGCACCGCGAACGGTTACGGCGAGCGGGCCGGCAACGCCGACCTGTTCGCCGTGACGGGAAACCTCGTGACCAAGCTCGGGATGGAGGTCCTCCCGACCGGAGGTGCCGCCGAGCTCACCCGCGTCTCCCATGCGCTTGCCGAAATCGCGAACATCGCACCCGACACCCACCAGGCCTACGTCGGGTCGTCGGCCTTCGCCCACAAGGCGGGGCTGCACGCGAGCGCGATCAAGGTGGATCCGTTGTTGTACAACCACATCGATCCGCCCTCAGTCGGCAACAGCATGCGGGTACTGGTCACGGAGATGGCCGGCAGGGCCAGTCTCGAGCTCAAGGGACGTGAGCTCGGGGTCGACCTTGCCGGCCGGCCCGAAGCACTGACGAACGCGGTGCGGAAGGTCAAGCTGCTCGAATCCGAAGGCTGGTCGTTCGAGGCCGCCGACGCCTCGCTGGAGCTCCTGTTGCGGCGCGAGGTCGCGGGCGCCGCCGACGAGGAGCCGGCCGCGCCGCCGTTCGAGCTGGAGTCCTACCGCGTGGTGCTCGACCATCGCTCCGACGGTGAGGTGGTGTCCGAGGCCACCGTCAAGGTGCACGTGTCCGGGCACCGCGTGATCGCCACGGCGGAGGGCAACGGCCCGGTGCACGCGCTCGACGCCGCGCTGCGGCAGGCACTCAGCCCGCACCTGCCCTGGCTGGACACCGTCGAACTCGCCGACTACAAGGTTCGGATCCTTCCCTCCCATCCCGGCACGGACGCCGTCACGCGGGTGCTGCTGGAAACTACTGATGGCTTGCATGAATGGACCACTGTGGGCGTCCACGGGAACATCGTGGAGGCCAGCTGGCTGGCGATGTGTGATGCGTTGGTCCACAAGAGCCTGAGCCCTTTGGCCTGATCCACGCAAGGTTTTCCTGACGCGAGCGGTCCGTTCACGACCTTGTCGGCGCGGATGGGCCGCTCGCGCCGCGGATGGGGTGTCGGCGTGCGCAGTGAAATGCACGCTATGCGCCGACATCCGTGCGCTCAATTCCTGCGACGGTTCTGCCAGGCATCGGTTCGTACCTTTTGCCTATGACAAGGCGATCGGCCTTTGATCCGTGGCATGGCGGGTAGGTCCTAAAGGCATCGAAGCCGCCTCGGCTTGACCGGCTCCGCTCGTGCAGGTGCCCTCGTGCGTTTCGCCGTGGTGAAGGTCACGAGGGGACCGTTCGCGTCGCGCTGTCGCGAACGGGCCCCTCGCTCGAGGAAACGGGGTGTTTCCCGAGGTCGTGAACGGTGCGAGTGGTCCGTTCGCACCGTGAACGTCGCGAACGGGCCGCTCGCGACGCGCGGGGTGCGCGCCTGGCGGCGGGCGTACGTAGACTGGCCGGGTGCGTCTAGCTCGTATTGCTCATCCCAGTGGTGTCGCGTTCGCTTCGGTCGAGGGCGACGGTGACGACGCCCAGGTGCTGGAGATCGCCGAGCACCCGTTCGGCCAGCCGAACTTCACCGGCAAGCGGTGGCCGCTCGCCGATATCCGGCTGCTCGCGCCGATCCTGCCGTCCAAGGTGATCGCCGTCGGCCGGAACTACGCCAAGCATGCGGCGGAGTTCGGCAACGAGGTGCCGTCCGCGCCGATGCTGTTCATCAAGCCGTCCACCACCGTCATCGGTCCCAACGTGCCGATCCGCCGCCCGGCGGACGTCGGCCGCGTCGACTTCGAGGGCGAGCTGGCCGTGGTCATCGGCCAGCCGGTCAAGAACGTGTCCGCCGCGCGCGCGGCGAGCGCGATCCTCGGCTACACGGTGGCCAACGACGTCAGCGCGCGCGACCTCCAGAAGGCCGACGGCCAGTGGGGCCGCGCGAAGGGCTTCGACACTTTCTGTCCGCTCGGCCCGTGGATCGAGACTTCTCTCGACCCGTCCGACCTCGCGCTGCGCAGTGAGGTGGACGGCGAGCTCAAGCAGGACGGCCGTACGTCGGACCTGGTGCACACGGTGCCCGAGCTGGTGGAGTTCGTGTCGAGCGTGATGACGCTCCTGCCCGGCGACATCATCCTCACCGGCACCCCGGAGGGCGTCGGCCCGATCGACGACGGCCAGCAGGTCTCGATCACGATCGAGGGCATCGGCACGCTGACCAACCCGGTCCAGAACCTCTGACCCGCAGGTCGGCCGCGGTCGCGGGAATGCCCTGCGGCGGCGTCTGGCCTGTGTTTCCTTTGATCCTGGGTGACGGCTGGGCTGGGGCTTGTCCGGTGGTCGGCTTTGTCAGGCCTCGGATGATGGTCGGGTCCGTGAGGACGGTCGGTCGCGGTCGCGGTCGCGGTCGCGGTTGCCGCTGGCTGGCTAGAGGTCTGGCCTTAGGCGTGGCGAACCGCTTTAGCCGCTGGGGGCCGGGCCGCTGGTCATGATGTGGCGATCCGTTGTTGCCGCTGGGTGGTCCGGCCGCTGGACCTGGGGTGGCTGCCGCTGAGCAGATAGGCGCTTGAGCGGTGGTCCATCGACGTCGCCTTTGAGAGGCCAAACGGTTGTCCCCGGCGTTTGAAGGCATTGCCGTTGAGTGACTACGCCTCTGTCTGCCGGGTCGCCGTCGCCGGTGGGCGGATAGGACGGTCGGTCTGGAATTCGATGACTGTCGCCGCTGGGTGGCGAGGCCGTCGTTTCAGGCGTGCGGCGACCATCGCTGCCGTCAGGTGGATGGCCCTAGGGCCCGGAGGTTCGAAGGTCTTGTCGCTGAGTGGCGAGACCGCGATGTCCGGCGCGATTGCCGTTGCCGTTGGGTGGCGAGGGCTGGTGAAGCCCGGGACAGCGTGGCCTGTCGGGGCCGGCAGTTCCCCGGTGGGGTCCGGCCCCGGCGGGGTCAGCGGTCGGCCGGTTCCTGGGCTCGGCGGGCGAACGCGGGAGCGTGCTCGGGCCGGACGCCGACGCCCAGCAGGAGCGCTGGGAAGTACGAGAGCTTCGGGAAGCGCGCGAAGATCTTCACCATCGGCTGCGGTGGCCCGTCGCGGCGGCCGGCCATGACTGGGCGCATCACGAAGCGGTGGAGTATCCGCTGGAGCGTCTGGACGGCGATCGTCGGCAGGACGCGGCGGGTGCGGACAGCCCTCAGTTCCGAGTCGGTGGGACGGCCGCGGCGGAGGGCGTCCGCCAGCAGGCCCGCCGCCGCGACGGCGTCCTGCACCGCGAGGTTGATCCCCACGCCACCCACGGGCGACATCGCGTGGGCCGCGTCGCCGATGCAGAGGAGGCCGTCGGTGTGCCAGCGGTGCAGGCGGTTGAGGCGGACGTCGAGGAACTTCACGTCGTCCATCGACTCGAGTTCGTCGACGCGGTCGGCGAACTCCGGGCAGACCTCGGTGATGTTGTGCCGGAAGTTCTCGATGCCAGCCGCGCGCAGGTCCTCGCCCTTCGGCGCTAGGTAAGCGATCTGGTAGTAACCGGTGCGGGGGAGTGGCACCGCGAAGCGACGGTGGCGCATTTTCGGCATCAGCGTCGTATCGGTCTCGTCGTCGCGCCGCGACAGGCGGAACCACCAGGCGTCGAACGGCGTGTCGTACTCCTTCGGCTCCAGCCCGGCGAACCGGCGTGCCGACGACCATCGCCCGTCAGCGGCGACGACCAGGTCAGCGCGCAGTTCGCCCTCGACGCCGTCGGCGGTCCGGTACCGCACGCCGTCGACGCGGGCGCCTGAGCGGAGAAGCCCGGTCATCTCCGTCTCGACCCGCAGGGTGAACGTCGGCTCTTTCTGCGCGGCGTCCGCGAGCAGGTTCAGGAAGTCCCACTGCGGGACCATCGCGATGTAGGGGCGCGGCACCTTCAGCCGGGATAGGTCGGCCAGTTTCATCATCCCGCCGTCTTCGGTCGGGAAACCCGCGGAGGACACCTCGCTGTGCGGCACCGCGTCGAACTTCTCGCCGAGGCCGAGTTCGTCGAGCAGCGTGAGCGTGGACGGGTGCACCGTGTCGCCGCGGAAGTCGCGGAGGAAGTCCGGGTGCTTCTCCAGCACCGTCACCTCGACGCCGGCCCTCGCCAGGATCAGTCCGGTGACCATCCCGGCCGGCCCGCCGCCGACGACCACGCACCCTGTGCGCTCGTCCATCGCCCTCAGCTCCTCTTTTTCATCATACGTTGAATAAGAGGAGCATGCACCCGGCGGCGATGGTGCGTCAAGGCCGACGCTCGCGGACGGTCCGATCGGGCTACCGCGTCAACAACTGTCCTCATGCGACTGATTGCCGAAGCTTTTCCACCCAGTGGCTCGTCCCGGTCCGTCCGGTTTTCTCGCGGCGACGAGATGCATTTCACTGTCAGCGACGAAGCTGTGAAACTAAGTCCGTGTCGGTGTATCGCGGGTCGTGATCATCGGGTGCGGGGCGTGGTGTCCTCAGGGGTTGGTCGCGGACGCAGGCGGGGCTGGAATTTTCAATGCTGGTAAGGGTTTTGCCGCCGTTCGAGCGGTGCTATCGGGATAGGACGGTGGGGTATCGGCTTTCACTCGGCCGGCCGTGGGACGGTGTGACCGGATAAACGGACGGCCGCTTTCCGCCCACCGGGAGTAGAGTTGTCGCGCCGAAACAGCCCAGTCGCTGTCACCTTTTTGGCCGCGTTGCGAACGCGGCGAGTGCCCTAGCCTCACTGGGTGGATTTCGCCGTGGCATCAGGGACCCCTTCGCGCATCGCCCCGCCGGCGCCCGCCGGCCCTGAACCGTGGGCACCGCCCGAGTTGCGGCTGGTCTGCCTTGACATCGATGACACCCTGATCGACTGCACCGCCGCGATCCGCCGCACCTTGCACGCCCTCACGGGCCGCGGCGACCTCTGGCCACTGTGGGACTTGATCACCGAGGAGCACGTGGCAATGGTCGTCGCCGGCCAGCTCGGCTATGGCGTGATGCACCACCGCCGTACTGAGTGCTTCCTCGCGGAGCTCGGCATTCTCGCGGACTTCGCGCAGGTCGCTTCGTTCGAGGAACGCCGTCGCGACATCCTTTCGCAGTCCTGGCAGCTATTCGACGACGTCCTGCCGTGCCTCGAGTGGCTGCGCGCGGCCGGCCTGCTGCTCGCCGCCGTGACGAACGCCTCGGGGGCGCACCAGCGGCGGAAGATCGCCGACCTCGGGCTTGCGCCGTTCTTCGACCATGTCGCCATCGCGGGGGAACTCGGCGTCGCCAAGCCGGACCCCCTGATGTTCCACTCGGCCTGCCTGGGACTCGGCTGCGACCCGGCCCAGACAGTCCACGTCGGCGACAAACTCGACACCGACGCCATTGGCGCGCAGGACGCCGGTCTCGGCGCCGTCTGGCTCGATCGCGACGGCACCAGCCGCACTGGCGAGCGCGCACCTGAGGGTGTACACACGGTAACCAGTCTCGGCGAGCTGCCTGAGCTGCTGGTTTCCGAGTACGCGACGGTCGGCGTCCCGGCCCAGCGTGCGGCGGGGACCCCCGCTGCGCAGGTACGTGACAGCGTGCTCTAGTATTTCTCCTCGTGCGGTGCTGAACCGGGTCAAACTGGGAAAGCACCACACTGGGGTATGGTGTAATTGGCAGCACGACTGGTTCTGGTCCAGTTAGTCTAGGTTCGAGTCCTGGTACCCCAGCTGCGGAGAGGGACCCCCTTGCAGAGCGGGAAATCGGCTCTGGTAAGTTCTCTCTCGCAAGAAAACAGAAAAAAGCCCCGGAAACGGGGAAAGTTCCTAAGCCCCCGTCGTCTAGCGGCCTAGGACGCCGGCCTCTCACGCCGGTAGCGTGGGTTCGAATCCCATCGGGGGTACAGCACAAACCCTGGCTCAGCTTGATCGCTGAGTCGGGGTTTTTTGCGTTTGGCCTGGTGTTCGCTGAGCGTGTTCGTGGGGCTGGTCGGCGCTGGTGACGTACTGGGCGCGGTCGGCTCAGAGGACAGGGCTGAGCGATGAGGTGGGCCGTCGGTGGTGGGCTGTGGCCGGGGGGTGACCGTGCAGGGCTGATCCGGCCGCCGGTGGGCGATCGGTGGCTGGGGCGGCTGGTCTTGTCGTCTGCGGGGCGAGCGCTTAGTCGGCGCGGGCGAGTCTTGTCGCCTGTGGGCGATCGGTGGCTGGGGTGGGCTGGACCTGCACGCTCCGCGTACAGGAGGTCGTCTGTGGGGCGACTGGTGGCCGGGGCAGGCTGATCTGATGGTCCGCTGGGACGGTGCTCGGTAGTGGGCCGGTCGGAGTGGATCGTCGGGTGCCGATCCTTGAAGGTGAGCTGGTCTCGATGGCTTGTCGGTGACGGTGGTCATGGGCGGCTGGTTGGGTGGTCCGCTGGTGACGGTGGTCGGAGGTGGGTCGGCCTAGGCGGATCGTTGGGGTGACGGTCGTTGGGCATGCTCCGCGTGCAGGAGCGGGCAGGCCTGGTAGTTCGCCGGGGCGGCAGTCATGGGGCGTGGGGCAGGTCGAGTTGTCTCTCGGGGCGATGGCGGCTGGGGGCGGGGTCGATCTTGTGGTCCGCCGGGATGGTTCAGGGTGACTTCATCTGAACGGCGACTTCATCGGGAATTGCGACTCCGTTGTGAGTGGTGACTTCATGGGGGAGTGGCGAGTTCATTGGGGAGCGGCGTGGTTGGGAGTGGCGAGTTCATCGAGGGCGAGTTCGTTGTGAGTGGTGAGTTCGTTTGGGGGATGGGGGTCGTCTGAGAGGCAGCTCGGGACGCGGGCGGTTCGGTGGGCGGCGGGTTCTGGCGGCGGAGCGGTGGGTTGCCGTCGGGTTGGGGCGCTCGAGGTTGTGAGTGGTTAGGCGGCTTGGAGGTCGGTCCGGAGTGTCGACGTGGTCGTGAGGCGGCTGATGCCAGTGCGGTGCTGGGCTGGTGGTGCGGCGTTCGGCGTCGTGAGGTGGTCGGGGCCGGGGGTTTGTTGGGCGCATGGGTTCCTGTACGCGGAGCGTGCGGGGCCTCGGCGGTCGTTGTGACGTTGGTGGCGCCGGGGTTTCTGTTGGGGGCATCCGTTGGTTGGTGGGCGGGTGGTGGCGATGTGCTGGCCTGATCGTGTCGTTCGCGAGGCTGGTATTGGGTGATCGTGAACTGGCTTGTGGCCGAGGGCGGTGCTGCCGGGCTTGTTCTGGAGGTGTGGCTTGGGCGGCGGTTTTGTTCTTGGGCGTGGCTTAGGTTGCGGTTCTCGTTTGGCGGAGTGCTGTGAGTTCTGCGGTGCTGTGTGCAGGGTGCGCTGGGCGCGGTCGAGGTTGTCGGGTCTACATGCGACTGGTGGGTGTGGGATGCGGCGGAGCGTTCGCTGGGAGTCGGCGGGATCGGTGTGCGGGTGTCGGGGCGGTTCCCGGGTTGTGGCGGTCGGCGGTTTGGCTGGGCATGGGTTGTGGGTGGGGTGCCTTAGCTGCGGAAGCCGTTTGTTGGCTGGTGCGGTGGAGCCGGGGGCGAGGTACTGCTCCGTGTCGGCTTGGACCGGCGGGAGATCGTGCTTCTGGATTGATCGTTGAGTGGGCAGCAAAGCAAGCGGGCGTGCGGGCAGTCCTGAAGCAGGCAGGCAAGTAGACGGTTAAGCGGGCAGGTCAGTAGGTGGCTACGCAAGCACGTTGATGTGCGGGCGGCTAGGCGGGCAGTCGGTACAAGTAAGCGGCCGGGTGCACGAGCGAGCAGTCAGGCGGCTAGGGAGATGGTCAGGCAGACGGGCGGAACAACCCGGTAACCAGACAGAGACCTGGGCAGTCAGCCAGATAGATGGGTAACAAGGCGGTGGATAAGAGCACATGTCGGCAGTAGTGCAGGCAGACAAGTACGCAGGCGGGTAGGTGGCCGAGCGGAGGGCCAGGCGAACAGCCAGCAGATGGTTAAGCGGTGGGCAATTAGGCGTGGCCAAGCAGTGGGCTGGTCGATGGTTAAGCGGTGGGCGATCAGGCACTACCAAGCAGTGGGCTGGCTGATGGTTAAGCGGTGGGTAATCAGGTACGACCGAGTAGTGGGCCAGCGGATGGCTTAGCGGTGGGCGATCCGGCGCCACCGAGCAGTGGGCGGCCGATGGCCAACGGTGGAGCGGCAGCTGGTCAAGTGGAGAGTCGGCGGATGGCATTGCGGTGGGCCAGATGGTGGCCAAGCGGTGGGCCAGCAGACGACTAAGCGGAGAGCCAGCAGATGGTCAAGCGAGGAGCCGGCGGACGGCTTTGCGGGGGGCTGGCAGGCGACTAAAGCGGTGGGCCAGCAAATAGTCCAAGCGGAGAGTCAGTGGACCGCATTGCGGTCGGCCGACAGAGACAGCAGGGACGGGGCCAGCAGGCTGCCAGGAGGGACAACCAGGCAGGCAACAGGCAGACGCGGGTATACAGACAGTTGGCAGTCAGATAAGCGGGCACGGACAGCGGGCAGGCAAGCGGGCGGGCCGGCAGACAGGCAAATAAGCGGGCACGCGGACTGCGGGCTGGCAGACAGCGGGCAAACAAGCGGCTGGCAGACAGGCAAATGAGCGGGGCACGCGGACTGCGGGCTGGCAGACAGCGGGCAAACAAGCGGGCGGGCAGACAATAAGCGGGCGGTCCGGCGGTCCGGCGGTCCGGCGGTCCGGCGGTCAGGCCCAGCGGGCCGGCGGGCTGGGAGGCAGACAAATAGGCGGGGCACACAGACGGCGGGCAGGCCAGCAGGCAAATAAGCGGGCGGTCAGGTGGTCAGCCGGGGCCAGGCGGGCCAGCTGGCTGGGAGGCTGGGAGGCAGGCAAATAAGCGGGCAGGCAGGCGGGTCGACTGGCTGGCTGGGAGGCAGACCAATAAGCGGGCAGGCGAACAGGCGGATAGGCAGGCACTCAAACAGGCAGGGCCCCAGCCGCGGTGCGGGTGGGGCCCTGCCTGGTGAAAATCCTCGCCGGTGGGAGAGGGTTACTTCTTCTTCGCTGCGGCCGAGGTGCGCTTCGCGGGGGCCTTGGCTGCGGGCTTCTTGGCCGCGGTGGTCTTCGCGGCAGTCGCCTTGGCGGCGGGCTTGGCGGTGGCCTTGGTCGCGGTCGCCTTGGTGGCCGGCTTGGCCGCGGCCTTCGCGCGGGTGGTGGTGGTCTTGGCCGCCGTGGTCTTGGCGGTGGCCTTGGTGGCCTTCGCCTTCGTCGCGGGGGCCTTGGTGGCGGTGGCCTTCGCGGCGGGCTTCGCCGTGGTGGCGCGGGTCCGCGTGGTGGTGGCGCGGGTGGTGGCCGGACGCGAGGCCGTCGCGCGGGTGGCGGCGGCGCGGGTCGTCGTCGCGGTGGCGCGGGCCGGTGTGGCGGTGGCGCGTTTGACGGCGGTGGCCTTGGGCAGCTTCTTCGTGCCCGAGATGACGTCCTTGAAGGTGGTGCCGGCGCGGAACGCGGGCACGTTGGTCTTCTTCACCTTCACGGTCTCACCGGTACGCGGGTTACGCGCGGTACGGGCGGCGCGAGCACGCTTCTCGAACACACCGAACCCGGTGATGTTCACCTTCTCGCCCTTGTTGACCGTCCGGATGATGATGTCGACGAGACCGTCGACGGCCTCCGAAGCAACCTTTTTGTCGCCCAGACGCTCCGACAGCGCCTCGATCAGCTGGGCCTTGTTGGCCATTCCAGTCCTCCAAGAAGAACTCTTCGTCCACGGCCACGTCGGCCGAACCTCAATACAGTATTACCCATGACGTTACAAAGTCCAAACGGGACCCTTCGAGTTTCCTTGTACCCAAGGCAATCCGGGGTCTCCAGAGCGGCTTCCGACGGCCTCGAAATATTCGCTCTCCTGTTCGATCGACGATGGCAAAAGGGCTTCTAGCAGCGGTTTCGCCGGAAGTCCTGTGCCCGTTGGCGAAATACCGTGGTCCACAAGCGACTGTTCGGAGGATCCGCGATCCGGTCCGCAGGAGGGGCCGCGCGGCGTGTTCGCGGGTGCGGTCGGAGGGCGGGGCACGGTAGGCGGATCCGTGAAAACGAGGACGACGGGACCCGTGCGGCAGCCGGGCATTCGTGTGCGGGGGCGGCGCGGTCGATGCCGGTGCGAGTCATCCGCCGTTGAGGTGCTGGGGATCCTGAAGGAGGCTTGAGTCCGGCTGCCGTGTGCGCGTGGCGGATCCGGTCCTGCTCCACGCGGACTGCGGCAGCCGCGTCTGGCTGGGTCGTGCTGTCGATGACCGCGGCGCAGGAGTGGAAGCCCGCCGCGCGGGAACGGGTGGCGAGTGGCCTGTCGGGCGCCCAGTGGCCGGCGTCCGCTGCCTAGGGAACCCGCCGACGACCTTGTCCAACGATGCCGTCCATCAGCGCTCAAGCAGCCCGGAGGCGTCCACTGAGGACGATCAGACCGCCTCTGTGGTGCGGGAAAGCGCGAAGTACCGCTCGTCGGTGTAAGCCGCGCAGGTGCCGGCTCTCAGGTCCCAGATCTTGCGCGACAGTTCGAACAAATCACCCAGGTACACGTGCAGCGCGACGGAGCGCTCGCCGGTTCGGTTGCCGACCGAGTGGATCACGTTCTCGTCCATCGGCAGCACGCCGCCCGCGGTTGTCTCGACCTCCGCGACGGGCGTGACGAGCGGGCCGGCGGCGCGGTAGAAGGTGTTCGTCTCGAGGCCTTGGAGGACGGCGACGCACGCGGGGATCAGGTGGTCGTGCGGCGGGTACTCGGTGCGGGGCGGGATTTCGACGCGCAGCAGCGTCAGCGTCGGCTCCGCGTGCAGGACCTGCTCGTCCGAATCCCCGCCGGGCAGCCACGACAGGACGTCGTCCGCCGAGGCCGCGACGAGCTCCTGCAGCCGGCGCAGGGTCGCGATCGGGTCCGCCGCGGCGGCGGCGCGGCGCGCGTCCTGGACGAGTTCGGGCAAGCTCATCGTGGCCTCCGTGGGATCCGTCCACCGGGGATCGTTCGCGGGCGGGGGTGTCCGCCCGCGCCAGCCTCCCATCGGCACCCGTCTCGCGCTGGTGAAGAAGCGCGGCCGGTTCTCAGCCGGCTCTGGTGATCGGCACAGGTTTGTCTTGTGGCAGCCCCGAAGGAAATTGGCTAACATCTGTTCGGTAAGTTGGTGAACGAGTGTTTGGTCTCTGGGGGCCGGTGCCGAACATCCTTGCGATGTAAGGAGGAACCGGTCCATGGACGTTCCCGCCGCCGCGCGCCGGGCCGGTGATCGCTTCACCGCCTCGGATCCCGGTCTGACCCGGCTGCGCGGCGCGGTCTCGACGGCCGTCGCCATCGCCACGGTGCTGGGCGTGGAGTACGGCCTCGCGCTGTTCACCCGCTTGGCGCAGCAGCAGACGGTGCTGGCGATGATGCTCGGCGCCGTCGTCGCGATGAGCGGCACGCCCGCGCTCGCCGGCTCCCGCGCGTGGCCGAAGGTCCGCACGGCGGCGTGCTTCCCGCTCGCCGTCGGCCTCGGCATGGTGCTGGGCGCGCTCACCGCCACGAACACCCTGCTGATGCTCGCGGTGTTCGTGGCGGTCATGTTCGTCGCGGTCTACGTGCGCCGGTTCGGCGTGACGTTCTTCTTCCTCGGCTTCATGATCTGGATCGGCTACTTCTTCGCGGCGCTGCTGCACGCCGGGTTCGCCCAGCTGCCGTCGTCGCTGGTCGCGGTGGTGGTGGCGAGCGCGTGGCTGCTACTGCTGTCGTTGACGGTCCTGAAGACCAAGCCCGCCAAGGTGCTCGCCCGCACACGCCGCGCGTTCGGCGTCCGGGCCAAGGCTGTGGCGCAGGCCTCGCGACGGCTGCGCCGGGTTCGCGCGGCGCAGAACCGGCTGGCCGAGGCCGCGCTGATGATCGAGGGCTGGTCCGGCGAGCTTCCCGGCGGAGCGTCCGCGGCAGCGTTGCGGCGACTGGTGCTCGACGCGCAGCTCGCCGTCGATGATCTTGTTGCCGGTGCCGAGGGTTTACGCGGTGGTGACGCCGAGCTGGTGCTGGCCGCCGCGCGGGTCGCCGGGATCGCGGGTGGCGACGGGTTCCCGGCCGCCGCTCCGGCCGCCGCGGAACTGCTCACGCTCGTCGGTCCCGCGGGTGCGCACCGGGCCGGCGGCTGGGCCGCGGCACGGCAACTGGCCACGGCCGTCGGCGACTATGCGGAGCTGATGCGGGAAGCCGATTCCCCCAGCGCGATCACGGACGAGTTCGAGCCCGTGGTCACGCTGTCCATGGGCAACCTGCCCGGCAGCGTCTCCGTCGCCCGCGACGTGCGGCCGCGCGGTGGCCCGTGAAACCTGCTGCGCCACCTCGACCTCACCACCCGCCAGGCCGTGCAGGTCGCGGTCGCCGGCACGCTCGCGATCGCGAGCGGCCGGGAGATCTCCGAATCGCGCTACTACTGGGCCGCCATCGTCGCGTTCGTCGCCTTCACCGGCACGGCAACGCGCTCGGAGGTGTTCGTGAAGGCGGCCAGCCGCGTGGCGGGCACGCTGGCCGGGCTCGCTTTCGGCGTGCTGCTGGCCCATCTGACCGGTGGCGACCCGGCCGGCGTCATCGTGGTGGTCGTGCTCTGTGTGTTCTTCGGCACGTGCCTGACCCGGATCTCCTACGCCCAGCTCTACAGCCTGCTGCACGAATTTTCCGCCGAGCTGCTGCGCGACGGGCTGGCGCGCGGACTCGACGATCGGCTGCGGCGCCTGCTGCTCGTGGCCGGTCCGTTGAGTCAGGTGCTGCCGTGGGCCGCGGGCTCACGGCGCGTCCGGCATCGCCTCACTGTCCACACCGGCCTCGTGAGTCACACGCGCGCGTTCACCGGAGCAGTGCGCCGAAACGGGTCCGCTCGCGTTTTGGAGGACGCCTGCCGGGCACTGGCCGACGCGGCCGAAGCGCTGGCCGGGAGCCCAAAACAGCCGTCTGACGCCGTTTTCGACCGGCTCGCCAAGGCGGAGACGGCGCTGCGCCGCTCGTGGCCGACCGCCGCCGGGCGCGCGTGGGGTGAGCTCGACCACCTGCGCCGCCTGCTGCACGAGCTGGCCGGTCGCGACACCGTTCCCGCGCTGTCCGCCGAACCCGTGCGCCCGGCCGGTTTCCCCATCCGCGGCACCGTGCTCGGCCCGTCCGGCGCGGGCGCTGCGCGGACCCCGCTCACGCTGATGGACGGCCACGGCCACCAGTTGCGCCGCGCGATCACCGGCCCGGACGGGCACTTCGAGGTTCACGTCCCGCGCCCCGGCTCGTTCCTGCTCCTCACCGTGGCCGGGCGGTTCCGGCCGTCGGTGACCACCGTGGTGGTGCCACGGCACGAGCGGGGCGCCGTGGTCGACGTGGTGCTCGCGCGGTTGCCGGTGCCCGGTTGTCCTGGTGAGATGCGCGCATGAGCGAGAAGCTGACCGACCCCGCCGTGCTGGCCTTCGTGACCGCGCTGAACGCGGGTGACAGGGCGGCGTTCCGCGCCGCGCTCACCGACGACGCCGCGATGTCCGACGACGGCACGGAGCGGGACCTCGGCGACTGGACCGAGCGGGAGGTCTTCAGCTCCCAGGGTCATCTCGACACGGATTCGCTGGAGTCCGTGACCGACGGCGGCCGGTCGTTCGTGACGACCTACTCCAACGCCACCTGGGGCGGCATGCGCACCCGCTGGCACTTCGTGGTTCGCGACGGGAAGGTCGCGCGCTTCGAGACCGGGCAGGCCTGACCGGGCACATCTGAAAACAAGGGCCGTCTCCCCTTCGGAACGGGGAGACGGCCGGGTTCAGGCGTGGTGGGAGGGCAGCGGTTTCAGAGCCGTTCCTGCAGGGCGTCGGCGGCCGCGAGGAGGTCGGCGGCCCAGCGGGCGCCCGGCTTGCGGCCGATCCGTTCGACGGGGCCGGAAACCGACACCGCGGCCACCACGGTCCCGGACGAATCGCGCACCGGCGCCGAAACGCTGGCCACACCCGGTTCCCGCTCGGCGACGCTCTGCGCCCAGCCGCGGCGGCGGACCTCCAGCAGCGTGCGCTCGCCGTAGACGGCGTCGGCCAGGATCGTGCGCTGGGTGTGCGGATCCGACCACGCCGCAAGGACCTTCGCGCCGGAGCCGGCCGTCATCGGCAGCCGGGAGCCGATCGGGACGGTGTCGCGCAGGCCACTCGGCGGCTCGGCCGTCGAGACGCACACGCGCTGAACGCCGTCACGCCGGTACAGCTGCACGCTTTCGCCGGTGATGTCCCGTAACTTGGGCAGCACCGAACCCGCCGCGTCGAGCAGGGGGTCGGTCGAACCGCCCGCCAGCTCCGCGAGCGCGGTGCCCGGCCGCCAGCGGCCGTCCGGACCCCTGCGCAGCAGGCGATGCACCTCGAGGCCCACGGCGAGGCGGTGTGCTGTCGCTCTCGGCAACCCCGTACGGGTGCAGAGTTCCGCGAGCCCACAGGGGTCTTCGGCCACGGCCTGCAACACCGCCACGGCTTTGTCCAGTACTCCGATACCGCTATGCTGTCCCACGACTCGATACTATCTTCCCGCACTTTGGGAAGTCCAGAATCTGGGAAAAACGAACTCGAGCTGCGCGCGTGACGCGGCTCGCCACGTCTTCGCCGCGTCGCCCGAGTTCCTTGCTCCCGCCGACCCCATTGGAAGGAGCCGGAGATGACCAGCCCGACCGGCAAGGCCCGTACGCTGGCGGAGAAGGTGTGGGAAAGCCACCTCGTGCGCCGAGGCGAAGGCGCCGAGCCGGACCTGCTCTACATCGACCTCCACCTGGTGCACGAAGTGACCAGCCCGCAGGCGTTCGACGGCCTGCGCCTGGCCGGGCGCCCGGTGCGCCGTCCCGACCTCACGATCGCGACCGAGGACCACAACGTCCCGACGGTGGACATCGACCTCCCGATCGCCGATCCGGTCTCCCGGACCCAGGTCGACACCCTTCGCCGCAACTGCAAGGAGTTCGGTGTCCGGCTGCACCCGATGGGTGACGCGGAGCAGGGCATCGTGCACGTCATCGGCCCGCAGCTGGGCCTCACCCAGCCCGGCACCACCGTGGTCTGCGGCGACAGCCACACCTCCACCCACGGCGCGTTCGGCGCGATGGCGTTCGGCATCGGCACCTCGGAGGTCGAGCACGTGCTCGCCACCCAGACGCTGCCGCTCCGTCCATTCAAGACGATGTCGATCAACGTCGACGGCACGCTGCGGCCCGGCGTCACGGCGAAGGACGTGATCCTCGCCGTGATCGCCAAGATCGGCACCGGCGGCGGCCAGGGCTACGTGCTCGAGTACCGCGGCAAGGCCATCGAGGCGCTCTCGATGGAAGCCCGCATGACCGTTTGCAACATGTCGATCGAGGCGGGCGCGCGCGCCGGCATGATCGCCCCGGACGAGACGACGTTCGCCTACCTGAAGGGCCGTCCGCACGCCCCGCAGGGCGCGGACTGGGACGCCGCCGTGGCGAACTGGCGCGAGCTGCGCACCGACGACGGCGCCGAGTTCGACGCCGAAGTGCACCTCGACGCCGACGAGCTGACCCCGTTCGTCACCTGGGGCACCAACCCCGGCCAGGGCCTGCCGCTGGGCGCGAACGTGCCCGACCCGGCCGCCATCGCCGACGAGAACGAGCGGTTCGCGGCCGAGAAGGCCCTGTCCTATATGGACCTGGAGCCCGGGATGCCGCTGCGTGAGGTGGTCGTGGACACGGTCTTCCTCGGCTCGTGCACCAACGGCCGGATCGAGGACCTGCGGGCCGCCGCGGACGTGCTGCGCGGGCGCAAGGTGGCCGGCTCGGTCCGGATGCTCGTGGTGCCCGGCTCGATGCGCGTCCGCAAGGCCGCCGAAGAGGAGGGCCTGGACGAGGTCTTCACCGCGGCCGGCGCCGAGTGGCGGCAGGCGGGCTGCTCGATGTGCCTCGGCATGAACCCGGACCAGCTCGCCCCCGGCGAGCGCAGCGCGTCGACCTCCAACCGCAACTTCGAGGGCCGGCAGGGCAAGGGCGGGCGGACGCACCTGGTGTCGCCGCTCGTGGCCGCGGCCACGGCCGTCCGGGGGACGCTGTCCTCCCCGGAGGACCTGGTCCCCGCCACCGTCTGAGACCCCCGACGCCCGAGACAAGGAGCTCCCACCATGGAACCGTTCACCCAGCACACCGGCATCGGGGTCCCGCTGCGCCGGTCCAACGTGGACACTGACCAGATCATCCCGGCCGTGTACCTCAAGCGCGTGACCCGCACCGGCTTCGAGGACGGGCTGTTCGCCGCCTGGCGCGGCCAGGAGGACTTCATCCTCAACCAGGAGCCGTTCGACCGGGGCAGCGTCCTGGTCGCGGGGCCCGACTTCGGTACCGGCTCCTCGCGTGAGCACGCCGTGTGGGCGCTGATGGACTACGGCTTCCGCGCCGTGATCTCCGCCCGCTTCGCCGACATCTTCCGGGGCAACTCCGGCAAGGGCGGCCTGGTGGCCGCGCAGTGCGAGCAGTCGGACGTCGAGCTGCTGTGGAAGCTGCTCGAGAACGAGCCCGGCACGGAGGTCACGGTGGACCTGGCGACCAAGACCGTGCGGGCCAAGGACTTCACCGCGCCCTTCGAGATCGACGACTACGTCCGCTGGCGGCTGCTCGAAGGACTGGATGACATCGCTCTCACCCTTCGCCACGCCGAAGAGATCACCGAGTTCGAGTCCGCCCGCCCGTCCTGGAAGCCCGTGACCATCCCGATCGCGGCCTCCTAGCCCTGGTCAGGGGCACGGATTCCGTTGCCGAGCTCGGAATCCGTGCCCCCGCACCAGGTCCTTTGAAACCTTCGAAACCACGCCGAACGGCACCTCCCGCGGGCCCCGAACGGGTCCCTCAAGAGGCGGAACCACTCCCGATGCAAGGGAAATTTCCGCGCGCCGTTTGGAATTTGTGCTGCGTTGGTAATACCGTGTGCGCTAGTCGGCCGACGTGGCCGTGGACGAAGAGTTCTTCTTGGAGGACTGGAATGGCCAACAAGGCCCAGCTGATCGAGGCGCTGTCGGAGCGTCTGGGCGACAAAAAGGTTGCTTCGGAGGCCGTCGACGGTCTCGTCGACATCATCATCCGGACGGTCAACAAGGGCGAGAAGGTGAACATCACCGGGTTCGGTGTGTTCGAGAAGCGTGCTCGCGCCGCCCGTACCGCGCGTAACCCGCGCACCGGTGAGACCGTGAAGGTGAAGAAGACCAACGTGCCCGCGTTCCGCGCCGGCACCACCTTCAAGGACGTCATCTCGGGCACGAAGAAGCTGCCCAAGGCCACCGCCGTCAAACGCGCCACCGCCACACCGGCCCGCGCCACGGCTTCGCGCGCCACCACGACGCGTGCGGCCGCGACGACGCGTGCGGCGGCTTCGCGTCCGGCGACCACGCGGACCCGTGCCACCGCGGCGAAGCCCGCCGCCAAGGCCACCGCCACCAAGACGGCCGCGAAGCCGGCCGCCCGCGCGACGGCCGCGAAGCCGGCCGCGGCGAAGGCGACCACGCGGACCCGCGCCACCGCGGCGAAGCCGGCCGCCAAGGCGACCGCGACCAAGGCCGCCGCCAAGCCCGCCGCCAAGGCGACTGCCGCGAAGACCACCGCAGCCAAGAAGCCCGCAGCCAAGGCCCCGGCCAAGCGCACGTCGGCTGCGAAGAAGAAGTAGGCAGTTTTTGTAGCCACCTCTCGAGGCGAGCAACGGCAGGGCCCCACCCGATCCACGGGTGGGGCCCTGCCGCATGTTCGGGGCCGGTCCTGTGAATCGGCTGTGTGGCAAGGCATCCGTCGGGGTGGGGTGGTGGGGTGGGTGGAAGGTGGCTTGGAGCTGGGTTTTGGGGGCCGGGCCGGGGCTCGGGGCTCGGGGCTTGGGGCTGACGGCCGGCGGCTGGGTTGGTGGCTGGCAGATGGGTACGGGGGCTCGGGTTGCTGGCTGGCAGTTGGGCGCGGCGACTTGGGTTGGTGGCTGGCAGTTGGGCTCGGGGGCTCGGGTTGGTGCCTGGGCTCGGGGCTCTAGCTGCCTGGGCTGGTGGTTTGGGGCCGGCCGGCGGGTTGGTTTGGTAGCTGGGGCTTGGGCGTCTTGGTCTGGGCTTGAGTTCGCCGGGCTCCGGGCTTTGACTCCGAAGTTCGCGCTGGGTCTCGGACTCCCTGCCTCGGACCGGGCTCCCGGCTTTGCCGTTGGGTAAGGCAGGTAAGGAGTTCTTTACGCGGCGGGCTGTCGTGCGGAGACGTCCGCGCCGTGAAGCTGCCGGTGCGGCACCCACGTTCGCCGCACTGGGGCAAGAACTTGGGCCGTGGGGATCGGCGCGAGCTACAGGCGCCTCCGCCCTGGTCGTACCCGCTGTGGCCTGGCGGGGAAAGTTCCCGCCGGTGGGTGGAATCGAGGCCACCCGGTCGGACGAGCGAGGTCACCGTCAGATGTCAGTCGACGAGTGTTCCGCGCCGGTCGCGGCTCTCCGGCGCCGGGTCCGCCGTCCGCCGTGTACTCAAGAAAGGACGCTCCGGAGGCCTGGAAGCCCGCCCAGCAAGCCGTGGCCCGCAGGAAGGCCCCAGGAGGACAGCTGCGTGGCAACGTCGCTCAGCGGCCGTCGTAGGACGGAGCGTGAACGGAGAAGACGCCGTCCCCCGAGTGGCGCAATGATCAGCAGGTGACAGCGGACAACAACTCACGAGGCGCAACAGTAAAGCGCTGACTCTATAGAATTCCGCGGTAAATCCGGCGGCTTCGCAAAGGCGTCCGGGAGGCCTTTGCGTTATTGCCGATCTTCGCCGGGACCGAATCCCGGTACCTCCACAATGGAGGAACGTACGTTTCCGGTCCCGGGTCTGAACCGGCGAACGAACCGGCGAACGAACCGTCGCCGGTGAGTGGCTAGGAGTGCGACGGCGCCGGGGAAGGCAGCGCGCTCGCGTAATAGTCGGCGCTCATCAGTTCCGGGCCGGTGCTGCCCGACGGCGGGCGGAACGTCAGCACCCACAGCGAGCCCTTCTTGCTGGGCACCACGCCGCCGCGGGAGGCCGTCAGCTCGATGCCGTCGCGGTCGGCCAGCGCGCTCACCAGGTCCGGGATCACCCCGCCCTGGCTGCTCACCACGGGAGTGCCGCCGTCGCCCGCGATCGCGAGCAGGCGGGCGATACCGAGGACCGGGTCGGGCCAGTAGCCCTCTTCCGACAGCAGCTGCTCGTGTCGCACGTCGAGGCCGAGGTCTTCCGCGACGCCGCCCACCGTCTGCACACACCGCAGCCGCGGCGCGGACAGCACGCGGTCCGCGCCGAACAACGGCAGCAGCGCGCGCAGGGCGTCCGCCTGACGCTGCCCGGCGTCCGACAGCGGGCGGAGGTCGTCGTCTCCGGTCCAGTCCTCGCGCTTGCCCGCCTTCGCGTGGCGCACCAGCAGCAGGGTGGTCGACTCCGGCGGCAGCGCGCAGAACTCCCGCAGCACCCGGACGTCGGTGTCCCGCGTCAGCAGTCGCTCCGCCACCACGGGGCTGAGCCAGCGCAGCTCGTCGACCTCGTCGTTGGGCTCGAAGGAGCCGGACACCGCCTCGCCGCTGAAATAGTCGACCGTCTTTTTCAGCACCCCTTCGCCGTGGCGGGCGGGCACGTCGTACGCGGTCTGCGCGACGTACCGGCCGAGGACGGTGCGAAAGCCCGTCTCCTCACGGATCTCGCGGACGGCGGTGGCGGCGATCGTCTCGCCCGGGTCGACCTTGCCCTTGGGCAGCGACCAGTCGTCGTACCGCGGACGGTGGACCAGCGCCACCTCGAACGCGTCACCCGCGCCGCGCCACAGCACCGCGCCGGCCGCCCGGACGTCCGGGCTCATCCGGCCGCCCCGTGCAGCTTCGCCAGCTCGGTCTGGTGGTCACGCACCTGCGAGCCCGCGGCCGGGAACGGCTGCCACTCGCCGGTGGCCGACAGCACCCAGCAACGCGTGGTCGGGTCGAGCGCCGAGTCGAGCACGGCGTCCAGCTGCTGCGTCAGCTTCGGGTCCTTGACCCGCACCAGCGCCTCGATCCGGCGGTCCAGGTTGCGGTGCATCATGTCCGCGCTGCCGATCCAGTGCGTGCCGCCCGCGCGGAAGTGGAACACCCGCGAGTGCTCCAGGAACCGGCCGAGGATCGACCGGACGCGGATGTTCTCGCTCAGCCCCTCCACTCCCGGCTTCAGCGAGCAGATCCCGCGCACCACCACGTCGACCTGCACGCCGGCCTGCGACGCGTGGTACAGCGCGTCGATCACCTGCTCGTCGACCAGTGAGTTGCACTTGATCCGGATCCCGGCCCGCTGCCCGGCGCGGGCCAGCTCGATCTCCTCGCCGATCGCGCGCACGATGCCGCGGCGGATGCCGTGCGGCGACGTGAGCAGCGTCCGGTAGGTGTCCTGGCGCGAGTAGCCGGTGAGGACGTTGAACAGGTCGGTGATGTCCGCGCCGACGCTCGGGTCGGCCGTGAGCAGGCCGAGGTCTTCGTACAGGCGCGCGGTCTTCGGGTTGTAGTTGCCGGTGCCGATGTGGCAGTAGCGGCGGATCGTGGCGCCTTCCTGCCGCACCACCATCGAGACCTTGCAGTGCGTCTTCAGGCCCACGAGGCCGTACACCACGTGCACGCCCGCGCGCTCCAGCGTGCGCGCCCAGGCGATGTTGGCCTGCTCGTCGAAGCGCGCCTTGATCTCCACCAGCGCCACGACCTGCTTGCCGGCCTCGGCGGCGTCGATCAGCGCGTCGACGATCGGGGAGTCACCTGAGGTGCGGTACAGCGTCTGCTTGATCGCCAGCACCTTCGAGTCGGCCGCGGCCTGCTCGATGAAGCGCTGCACGCTGGTGGAGAACGAGTCGTACGGGTGGTGCACCAGCACGTCGCCCTCGCGCAGCGTCGCGAACACGCTCTTCGGCGTCTCGCGTTCGCCGAACGCCGGGTGCGTCGCCGGCACGAACGGCCGGTCCTTGAGCTCCTTGCGGTCCACACCGGACAGCTGGAACAGGCAGGTCAGGTCCAGCAGGCCGGGCACCTCGACGACGTCGGCCGGGTCCACTTCCAGCTCGCGCAGCAGCAGTTCGAGCATGTGCTCGCTCATGTCCTGCGCGACCTCGAGCCGGACCGGCGGGCCGAACCGGCGCTGGGCCAGCTCACGCTCCAGCGCCTGCAGGAGGTCCTCGTCGCGGTCCTCTTCGACCTCGAAGTCGGCGTTGCGGGTGACGCGGAAGATGTGGTGCTCGATCACCTCCATGCCGGTGAACAGCTCGCCGAGGTGCGCGGCGATGAGCTCTTCGAGCGGCAGGAACGTGGCCGTGCGGTTGGTCCGTTCCTGTTCCACCCGCATCAGCCGGGGCACGTTGCTGGGCACCTTCACCCGTGCGAAGCGCTCGGTCCCGCCCTGCGGGTCCCGCACCGTCACCGCGAGGTTCAGCGACAGGCCGGAGATGTACGGGAACGGGTGCGCCGGGTCGACCGCCAGCGGTGTGAGCACCGGGAAGATCTGCTCGGAGAAGTAGCTGGACAGCCGCAGCTGGTCGGCCCCGGCGAGGTCGGTCCAGCCGACGATCCGGATGTCCTGCTCCGCCAGCTGCGGGCGCAGGTGCTCTTCGAACGCGGCCGTATGCCGCTCCACCAGGTCCTGGTTGCGCTTGGCGATGTAGTCCAGCTGCTCGCGCGGGGTGAGCCCGTCCGCGCTGCGCACCGGCAGGCCCGTTTCGTCGCGGCGCTTCAGGCCGGCCACGCGGACCATGTAGAACTCGTCCAAATTGGACGCGAAGATGGCCAGGAACTTCGCCCGTTCGAGCAAGGCCTGCGACTCGTCCTCGGCCAGCGCGAGCACCCGCGCGTTGAAGTCCTGCCAGGAGAGCTCCCGGTTGAAGTACCGGTCGTCGGGCAGGGTTTCCACCGGTGTCGGCGCGGTCGAGGTGACGGCCGGCGGCGCGGACGGCACGGCGCGGAACTCCTCGCCCGCGGCCTCCTTCGCGGACGCGGCGGCGCTCGCCGCGGAGGCGCGGGCGGTGATCTTCGCGAGCGCGGACTTGCCAGACCCGCTCTTGGCACCCGTGTTCTTGGACGCCCGGCTCTTCGGCGTCGCGGGCTTCGAGGCCGAGGACCGCAGCGCGGCGGACTTCGACAGGGCGCTCTTCGGCTCGCTCTTCGACGCGGAGCTGTCCGTGGCCGTCTTCCGGGCGGCGGCGGAGACACCGGCGCCGGCCGCGGTGGTGCGCGCGGCCGTCGCCTTGGCGGAACCCGGGCCCGTGGACTTCGGGGCCGCTTCGCCGGTGGCCCTGCTCGTGACCGTCTTCCGGGCGGCCGTGGTCCGGCGGGGAGCGGGGTCCTTCGCGGCCGGCTTCGCCGCGTTGGTCCCGCGCCGCCGGGCCGGCTGACCGCTACGGGCTGGAGTGCTGCCGTCGTCTGTGCTCACGAGACCCATTGTTCACTACAAAGCTACTGATTGCGCAGACCACGGTGAAGGTCAAATGAACAGCTCAGCCCAGCGGCACGCACGCCGTTCCGAGCACCGCCGCGGTGTGCTCCCCGACACCGAGTGAACAGGCGTGCCCGAGGTCCTCGGGGGTGTCCACGTCGCTGCGCAGGGAGATCAGCCCGCCGGCCAGCGGGGTGGCGCCGGAGCGGGTGTGCAGGCCCGCGGAGCCGACGCCGAACCGCGGGTCGAGCGGCGCGCCGGGTGCCGACAGCAACAGCGTCGTGCCGGTGCCCTGACGGTCGGCGACGAACGCGCGCCGTCCCGCCGCTTCGCCCAGCGCCGTGGACAAATCGCCCGGGCGCAGGGCGGGCAGGTCGGCCTGCAGCGCGCCGATCACCCCGCCGGGTGAGGCCGTTCGCAGCAGCGCTTCGCCGTGCCGGAGCGCCTCGTTGAGCCCGGGCACCTCAGGCTCGGGGACGATTTCCGCGCCGAGTGCGGCCAATTCGGACACCGCCGCCGGGTCCGCCGCGACCACCAGCACCCGCCGGACGTGCGCGGCCGCCGTCACCGCCGCCAGCGTGTCGTACGCCAGCGCCAGTACCAGGTCGGGGTGCCGTTCGTCGGCGAGTGCGCCCCGCAGCCGCGACTTGCCGTCGCGCGGGTGTTTCAAGGGCACGATCAGGTCCACGTCCACCTGTCCATCTTTACCCGAAACCGCCGCCGCCCGTGGTGAGCACACCCTCCCTGGACTGCGCGAACCGGCGCGCGGCAGGATCAGCACGAGTGCGAGTTCGAGGAGGAGACATTGACACGGCGTGAGAAGGGCGGCTTCTGGGTGGGACTGGCCGCCGCTGTGTTCTACCCGTTGACGGCGATCGGCAAGCGGGTCCAGATCGGTACGGAGAAGGTGCCGCGCCAAGGCCCGGCGGTGCTGGTGCTGAACCACATCTCGCACCTCGACCCCGTGGTCGACGCGGTGTTCGTGCACCGGCTGAAGCGGGTTCCGCGGTTCTTCCTCAAGGAGAGCCTGCGCCACGTCCCGGTGCTCGGGAAGATCGTGGACGGCTCGGGCCAGATCCCGGTGTCGCGGGGTTCGAGCGCGGCCGGCGACAGCCTCAAGGCCGCCCACCAGGCGCTGGACGAGGGCAAGGTCATCGTCATCTACCCCGAGGGCACCATCACGAAGGACCCCGAGGGCTGGCCGAAGGACGCGTTCACCGGGGCTGCGCGGCTGGCGTTGCAGAACGACGTCCCGGTGATCCCGATCGCGCGCTGGGGCACGAACGAGATCTTCAACGGCTACACGAAGAAGTTCACGCCGCTGCCGCGCAAGACCGTGACGCACCTGGTCGGCGACCCGATCGACCTGTCGGCCTACGAGGGCGCGAACCCGCGCAGCGCGTCGACCCTGCGTGCGGTGACCGAGCTGATGATGGACGAGGTCACGCGGCTGCTGGCGGAGATCAGACACGAGGAGCCGCCGTCGAAGAAGCCGGAGGACGGCGCCTGATGGCCGCTTTCGCCGCCGACGTCCAGCGCGTCACCGTGCTGGGCGCCGGCTCGTGGGGCACCGCGTTCGCGAAGGTGCTCGGCGACGCCGGCCGGGACGTGACGATGTGGGCGCGCCGGGAGTCCGTCGCCGGGGAGATCCGCTCGGCGCACACGAACTCCTCGTACCTGCCCGGCGTCCGGCTGCCCGAGCGCATCACGGCGACGGCGGACGCCGCGGCGGCGCTGGACGGCGCCCAGGCCGTGGTGCTGGGCGTGCCGAGCCAGAGCCTGCGCGCGAACCTCACCGCGTGGCAGCCGCTGCTGCCCCGCGAGGCGATCCTGGTGAGCCTCGCCAAGGGCGTCGAGCTGGGCACGCTGAAGCGGATGAGCGAGGTCATCGCGGAGCTGGCGCAGGTGCCCGCGGACGAGATCGTGGTGGTGTCGGGGCCGAACCTGGCCCGGGAGATCGCCGCGTCCCAGCCGGCCGCGGGGGTGCTCGCGTGCGCCGACCACGAGCGCGCGATCGCGGTGCAGCGGGCCGTTTCCAATCAGTACTTCCGGCCGTACACCAACACGGACGTGGTCGGCTGCGAGCTGGGCGGGGCGTGCAAGAACGTGATCGCGCTGAGCTGCGGCATGGCCGCGGGCATGGGCCTCGGCGCCAACACGATGGCGACGCTGATCACCCGCGGGCTGGCAGAGATGGCGCGTCTCGGCGCGAAGCTCGGCGCGGACCCGCTGACGTTCGCCGGTCTCGCCGGACTCGGCGACCTGGTGGCGACGTGCTCGTCGCCGTTGTCGCGCAACCGCACCTTCGGTGAGCGGCTGGGCCGGGGCGACACGCTGGAACAGGCGCAGGCCGCGGCCGGCGGCCAGGTGGCCGAGGGCGTCGCGTCGTGCTCGTCGATCCGCGCGCTGGCCCAGAGCCTGGGCGTCGATATGCCCATCACGGACGCGATGCACCGCGTCTGCCACGAGGGTGTCGACCCTCGCCAGGCGGGCGCGGAGCTGCTGGGGCGGTCGCAGAAACACGAGTGGAGCTGAACTGCTCGTGAGTGTTGATGACGGTTAGAACCGTCATAGCCACTCACGAGCGGTTCCTGGGCCCGGCCGGGTCCAGGGGGTGGGACGGGTTGACCGGGGCCGGTGGCGCTGGTTCGCTGTACGGCATGTCGACGTGCCTGATGACCGTGTGGCCGGGGTCCTGTGACCTCCGCCCCGTCATGTGCGCGTCGTGTCGCTCCTGTCGGTGAACCCCGCCCCGGCCCAGCTCTTCTCTTCTTTCCTTCTGTGAGGACAGTTCCATGTTCGCCGTTCCGGACAACACCCTGCTGCGTCCCGAGAACCCCGCCCTGCGCCACCCGGTCCGCGTCGCCATCGAGGTGGCCGCCGACCGGGACCGCTGGGGCGGCCTGCTCCGCTACGACCCCGACGAGCGCTTCTCGGCGCTGGTCTCCCGCGAGGACGGCCAGGAGATCTGGCTGCTCGGCTGGCTGCCCGGCCAGCACACGGACCTGCACGACCACGTCTTCGCGACCGGCGCGTTCACGGTCGTCTCGGGCCGGCTGAGCGAGACAGTCGCGCGCCGCGCCCCCGGCGGCCGCGCCGTGACCGAGGTGCACGCCCTCTCCGCGGGCCAGTCGCGCGTCTTCGGCCCCGGCTACGTCCACGAGGTCCGCAACGACGGTCCCGACCCGGCCATCAGCATCCACGTCTACCGCGACGGTCCCCGCGACATGCGCCCGTACCACCTGGACCCGCTGGGCGGGCCGATCCGGGACTGAGCCCGCGGCTGTGTCCGCGGTGGAAGTTCTTTACTGGCATAGGACACAACCGGTTGCCGGTACGAAAGTCCCGTTCGTGCGGCCGTGAACCCGCGCCCGGTCAGCGGTCCAGGTCACCGCGGAGCCGGAACTCCGCCTCGATCCGGGACCGCGACGCGCCGCCCGCCAGCAGGAGCTGCAGGAGGACCCGGGACTTGCGCGGGCACAGCCACCCCGCCATCGTCGCGCCCATGCGGATCAGGCTGGACTCCGAGCCGTGGAAGCCGTAGGTGCCGCGGAAAGTCGGGCCGGCGCCGGTGCGGGACGCGATCACGACCGGGACTTCCGCGGCCGCGATCACGTCCGCCGTGCCCGTGGAAACGTGGCCGACGCCGCTGGCCGCGAAGACCACGCCGCGCGCGCCGCCCGCCAGTACCAACGACAACAGCTCACCCGAGTCCGCGGTGCCCGCCTCCAGCAGCGGCACCAGCCCGGAGAAGTCCGCGTCCGCCAACGGCAGCGCGGGCAGGCGTGGGGCGGACGGGTGGAGGTAGTGCACCGAGCCTTCCGCGACGAGGCCCAGCGGTCCCGCCGGCGTCGACGAGAACGCCTCCAGGTGGCTCGAATGGGACTTTCGCACCCAGCGCGCCGCGTGGACGTCGTCGTTGAACACGACCAGGGCGCCGCGGCTGCGCGGGGAGGCCGCGACGGTGAGCGACGCCAGCAGGTTCGCCGGTCCGTCCGCGCTCGGCAGGCTCGGGTTGCGCATCGCGCCGGTGACCACCACCGGCACGTCGTCGTGCGGCCAGGCCAGCTCGAAGAAGTACGCCGTCTCCTCCAGCGTGTCCGTGCCCTGCACCACGACGAACCCGGTCGCGCCGTCCGCGACCTGCTCGGATCCCCAGGCCAGGCAACGCGTCAAAGTGGCGTAGTCCATCGAGGCGCTGCCGATGGCCGCGAGCGTGGCCGCGCGCACGTCCATCGGCAGGTCGGTGCCCAGCCCGCCGAGCAGGTCGGCGGCGGACAGCCGCGGCACGACACCGTCCTCGATCCGGCCGCCGGGGGTCATCGAGATGGTGCCGCCCAGCGCGGCCACAGCGATCAAGGGACGAGTCATGCCGCCACTCTAAGGAACTGTGAATCCGGCCAACAACAGGGAATCCGGCCAACAACAGGGAATCCAGGCGGCGTCAGGAAGCCTTCACTGCCTGGAGCGTGTAGCTCGCCGCGAGCCGGCTCGGGTTCTCGCGCATGCGCCACTCGCCGCTCTCGTCCACGGCCATCTCGTTCGGCAACGCGTTCCACGGGACGCTGTCGTGCTCGATGAACCCGGTCAGCGTCAAACCGTTGTCCAGCAGCGCCGTGATGATCTCGCCCAGCGAGTGGTTCCACGAGTGCGTGGTGGTGTTGCGAAGGGGCCGTTCGGTGTCGACGTAGGTGGAGTCGTCGTCCCACACCAGCGGCTCGTCGTGCTCGAAGTACTCGTACTTCGGCCACGCGCGCTCGGCCTCGTCGTCCAGGGCCCACATCATCGGGTGGGCCTCGCGCAGGAACAGCCGCCCGCCCGGACGCAGCAGCCGCGCCACCACCGAGGCCCAGTCCGCGATCCTTGGCAGCCAGCACAGCGCGCCGATCCCGGTGTAGACCAGGTCGAACGAGCTTTCGCCGAAGACCTCGACGGCGGCGTAGGCGTTCGCCTCGTGGTAGTCGATGTCCGCGCCGGCGCCCGTCGCGAGCTTGCGCGCTTCGGCGAGCGACGCGGGCGAGAGGTCGAGGCCGGACATCCGCGCGCCCAGCCGGGACAGGGAAAGCGTGTCCGTGCCGATGTGGCACTGCAGGTGGACGCCGCGCTGCCCGGTGATGTCGCCGAGCCGCGGCCGGTCGAACCGCACCACGTCGCTGAGGAACTCCGGGTCGTCGAGGAACTTCCGCACGGAGTACAGCTCCGACGCCGCGTGCAGCGGCGCGCGCTCGTCCCAGTTGGCGCGGTTGACGTCGAAGGAGCCGGTCACGCCGTCGCCGCTTTTTCGGCCGCGCTGCGCTCCACGCAGAACTCGTTGCCTTCCGGGTCGCCCAGCACGACCCAGCCGGTGCCGTCCGGTCGCCGCTGATCGGCGACGAGGGCCGCGCCCGCCGCCAGCAGCCGCGTCACTTCCTCGTCGCGCGGGACGTCCGGGCGCAGGCAGACGTGCACGCGGTTCTTCACCGTCTTGGGGTCCGGCACCTGCTTGAACAGCAGGTTGACGCCCGAGCCGAGTTCGATCAGCACCTCCTCGTCGCCAGGGAAGTCTTCGTCGGTCAGTGGCCGCGCGGTGACGACGCTCCAGAACTGTCCGAGCGCATACGCGTCCGGACAGTCGAAGGTGATGTTGTGCACTACCGAGGCCATCAGGCTCCTCATGTCGACCGGTTTGTGACGGAGTGTGCCGGAAACGGCCGTCGCCGGGCGATCGGTTTTCAGGCGGCGTCCAGGCCGGGGGAGCGGTGCACCCGGCGGGCCGCGTCGATGATCAGCACCTCGCAGCCCGGCTGCTGTGCCGCCCACGCGATGCCCTCCTCGCCGAGCGCGAAGGCCGCGGTGGCCAGCGCGTCGGCGTTCGTCAGGTCTTCGGCGACGATCGTCACGCTCAGCAGCCCGGTGGCCGGCTGCCCGGTGCGGCCGTCGAGGATGTGCTGCCCTCGTTCGTAAGCGGCGGACGTCGCCACCGCGCCGTTTCGAGAGTTGACCACGGCGCACACCGACTGCGGCAGCTCGGGATGCCGGACGCCGACGCGCCACGGCCGTCCCGGCTCGGGCTCGCCGGCGGTGACGACGTCGCCGCCCGCGTTCAGGCAGAACCGCCGCGCCCCGGCGGCGTGCAGCCGGTCGGCCGCGCGCTGCACCGCCCAGCCCTTCACCACGGCGGACGGGTCGAGGGCGCGCCCCGGCAGCCGCGCCGAGAACGCGCCGCCGGAGAGGTGTTCGTAGTACGCGCACAGGTCGAGCACCTCGTCGAGGTCGCCGCTGAGGTCACCCGCGGCCAGCTCGCCCCGGTCGTACCGCGACACCTCACTGTCCACTTTGTACGTACTGAAGCGAGCGTCCACGTCGTGCAGCCAGCCGAACGCGTCCGTGACGGCCGCCGAGAAGTCGCCGTCGTCGCGCAGGTCGAGCGATACCGGCAGGCCCATCACCTGCTCGACGTGGGTGGTCATCAGGAGCCTTTCGTGTCGAGTGCCGCCTGCAGCGACTGGATGTAGGACTCGCTGGTCTGCGTCGCGCCGGAGACGGTGTCGATTTTCGCACTCTGGGCCTGCAGTGTCTCCTCGCGCAGCTGTGGGAGCGCGCTGACGCCGCGGCCGCTGTCGGGCTGCTGCAGGAGCTGGACGTCGGTGATCTGGCTGCCCGAGAACGTCACCTGGACCTGCACGGTGCCGAACTCGCTGCTCTGCGTCGAGCCCGGCACGGTCACCGTGGTGCCAGTGCTGCCGACCGAAGTGGACGGTGCCGCGGCCGCCGGCGGGGTGGTCGTGGTGGTCCCCATCGCGGTGGGCTCGAACCGCCAGACGGCGATGAACCCGGCGATCGACAGGGCGACGACAAGGATCGTCTTCTTCATTTCCCGCTCCTCACGCGGCCAGGCTGAAGCGTTCGGCGTGCACCCGCGCGGACGGCACGCGCAGCTCCCGCAGGCTGCGCAGCACCGCCGCCGTCATCCCGGGCGGCCCGCAGACGAACACGTCGCGGTCGTCGATGCCGGGCACCATCGCGTGCAGGCTTTCCGTGCCCAGCAACGGTCCGTGCGGGCCCCGCTGGTCCGACGGTCCACTGAGGACATGCACGACCGCGCCGCGCGCCTTGGCCAGTCCGCGCAGTTCGGGCAGCAGCACCGCGTCCTGCGGCGTGCGCACGCGGTAGAGGACCACGACGTGGCCGGTGATGTCCTCCAGCAGCGCGCGGATCGGCGTGATGCCGACGCCGCCGGCGACCAGCAGCGCGTTCGGCCGTTGCTGGTGGATGGTGGTGAAGGCGCCGTACGGGCCTTCGGCGAACACGCGCGTGCCGACGCGCAGCGAGCGCAGGTTCGCGCTGGACTCGCCGACGGCCTTCGCGGTCAGCCGCAGCGTACGGCCGTCCGGCGCGGCCGAGAGAGAGAACGGATTGGCCTGCCACCAGCGGTCCTTCGTCAGGAACCGCCACAGGAAGAACTGCCCGGCGCGAGCGGGCAGCCGGTCGAGGTCCTTGCCCGTCATGTAGACCGAGACGGTGTCGGGCGACTCCGGGACCACGGCGACCACGCGCAGCTGGTGCCGCAGGTTCCGCCACAGCGGCAGCCCGACGCGCCCGGCCAGCACGACCGCGCCGGCGCTCAGCCACAGCGTCCACCAGTAGACGCGCGCGATCGGGTGACTGGTGAACGACTGGCCCACGGCGACCTGGTGCGTGAACGCGAGCAGCACCGCCGCGTAGGTGTAGAGGTGGACGAAGTGCCACGTCTCGTACGCCATCCGTTTCCGCGCGAACCGGGCGGAAGCGGCGCCGACCACGAGGATCAGCACGAACGCGACGATCGCGCGCAGCAGTCCTTCAAGCGTGTCGGCCAGCTGCACCAGCTCCCCGACCGGGCCGCGGTCCTCCACGCTCGCGTAGCCGAAGACGATGAGCACGACGTGCGCGAGGAGCGTCCACAGCAGAGTGAAGCCGGTCCAGCGGTGCCACGCCGTGAGCCGGTCCATGCCGAGCCGCCGGTCGAGCCACGGCAAGCGCGCCACGAGCAGCAGCTGGAACGCCATGGCCTGCGCGGCGTACAGCCCGGCGAGCCGGCCGGCGCTGATCAACGGGTTGTCGGACAGGCCGCCGTTGACGAAGAGCACGGTGACGAGGAGGACGTTGGCTCCCAGGAACGCGAAGAGCCACGCCTTCGCGGCGACCCGCGGGGAGACCGCCGGTCCGGGCGGCGAGGCGATCGGCGTTGCCAATCCGACCGAAAGCAGGCGGATACGGGCTGCAGCCGATCTGCCCGTGGTAGCTCGTTTCCGACGTGGCTGCCGTCGGATTGGCAACCAACGGCGCAGCATGACAGTCACACGGGGTCCCTTCGGTTCGGGTTCACGACAGCCAGCGTCGGCGCGGAACCTGTGGTGGATCTGGGCGGAACCTGTCGACTGGCTGTCGAGCGGGGGTTCGGCTCGCGCACCCGCCCGCGGCTCACGGAGGATGGGGGAGTGGAAACCTCGAACCCGGTGCGGTTGCTCGTCGTCGATGACGAGCCGCACATCGCCGACCTGGTGGCGACCGTCGCCCGGTACGAGGGCTGGCAGGCCGTGACCGCGGGCTCCGGCGCGGCGGCGCTGAGCCGGGCGGCGGAGTTCGAGCCCGACATCGTGGTGCTCGACCTGATGCTGCCCGACCTCGACGGCTTCACGGTGCTGGACCGCCTGCGCGCGAACGGCAACACCGTGCCCGTGGTCTTCCTGACGGCGAAAGACGCGACCGCCGACCGGATCACCGGCCTCACCCGCGGGGGTGACGACTACCTCGTGAAGCCGTTCTCGGTGGAGGAGCTGATGGCGCGGCTGCGCGCGGTCCTCCGCCGCAGCTCCGGCGCCGCGGTCCCGCCGGCCGCGCGCGGTGCCGTCCTGAGCGTGGGCGATCTCACGCTGGACGAGGACACGCGCGAGGTCCGCCGCGGCGACCGCGCCGCCGAGCTGACGCCCACGGAGTACGAGCTGCTGCGCTACCTCATGCGCCGCTCGCCCACGGTGCTGACCAAGGCGCAGATCCTCGACCACGTCTGGGAGTACGACTTCGGCGGCCGCTCCAACGTCGTCGAGCTGGTCATCTCCCACCTGCGCCGCAAGCTGGACGACGGTGCGGAACCGCTGATCCACACCGTGCGCGGCGTCGGGTACGTCGTGCGCCGGGCGGGCCGGTGAGCCGGCTCGGTCGCTGGGCACGGCGCTGGTACGGCGCGTGGCGCGCGTCGCGGCTCGGCACCCGGCTGGCGTTCGGGCTGGGCGCGCTGGCGCTGGTGGTCTTCGCGATCGTCGGCACGGTCACCGTGAGCTTCATGAACGGCTACCTCGGCCGCCGGCTCGACGAGCAGCTGAAGACCAGCCAGGTCGCGCAGGTGCCCGGGCTGCGCTCGTCGCACGGCAGCCCGCAGACCCTCTACTCCTGGTACTCCGCCGTGTTCGAAGTGGACAAGGGCGTGGCGACGCCGCAGCCGGGCGGGACGCTGCCCGGCGACGTCGGCCCGCTCGCGCAGGTCGCGGTCGACGCGACGCGCGGCGACGTGTTCCGGGACGTGTACATCGACGGCACCGGGCCGTACCGCGTGCGCGCCTGCCCGGTCGCGACGGACCAGGTCGACACCGGCACCGTGCTGCTGAGCGCGGCGCCGCAGGCGGACCTCGACAACACCGTGCGGCAGCTCGTGCTCGTCGAGGTGATCGCGTTCCTGATCGCGCTGGCGATCCTCGTCGTCGCGGGGCGGATGGTGCTGCGGCGCGGGCTGCGGCCGCTGTCGGACATGGCGGGCACGGCGCACGACATCGCGTCGCACGACCTCATGGCCACGGCCGCGCTGCCCGTGCGCGCCTCCGGCGAGGGCGGCGGCGCCGAGGTGCAGGAGCTGCGGACGGCGTTCAACCTGATGCTGACCCACATCGAGTCTTCGCTGGCGGCGCGGACGGCGGCGAACGACCGCCTTCGCCGTTTCGTGGCCGATGCCTCCCACGAGCTGCGCACACCGTTGACGTCGATCCGCGGCTACGCCGACCTGTTCCGTTACGCCGCCGCGAACGAACCCGAGGAACGCGAGGCGCACCTGACGAAGATCCGCGAGGAGACCGCGCGGATGAGCGTGCTGGTGGACGACCTGCTGCTGCTCGCGCGGCTCGACGCGCACGACGCCGAGCCGCCGGTGCGGCCGGAGCGGATCGACCTGGCTGATCCGGCGCGCGCGGCCGCCGACGCGTTCCGGGCCGGACGGCCGGGGCATCCGCTGGAGGTCGCCGTGCCGGCCGGGCCCGTCGAAATCGACGCGGACCCGGTGCGGCTTCGTCAGGTTCTTGACAACCTGCTGGCGAACGCCGCGGTCCACACACCGCCGGGCACGCCCGTTTCGCTGGCGCTGACGGTCGAAGACGGCCAGGCCGTCGTGCGCGTGAGCGACGCCGGGCCGGGCATCGCGGCCGAGGACCAGCGGCGGATCTTCGACCGGTTCTTCCGCGTCGACAACTCCCGCACGCGCTCGGCGGGCGGCACCGGGCTGGGGCTGTCGGTGGTGCAGTCGCTGGTGGTGGAGCACGGCGGCACCGTCGAGGTGGCCAGCGAACCGGGCCGCACGACGTTCACCGTGCGGCTGCCCCTTCCTTCGTGACGCGCTGGGCGACGTGCTCGGGCGTCGTCCATTTCGCGGACAGGTCCGCCGACGGCTCGGGCTCGCCGAAGACCGTCCGCACCGGGAGGACACCGGCCCACGCGGCGTCTGCCTCGACGTCGTCTGCCTCGTCGTCCGGGCCCTCCGCACGGAGCTTGACCGAAGCCTCCGCCAGGTCCAGCGCCAGCACGGTGACGGCGGCGAACTCCTTGGCGTTGACGCCGCGCGCGTGCTCCCACGAGCCGGGGGAGAGGTGGTCGGTGAGCACGTGCAGGGCGTGCATCTTGGCGTCCGGGTCGGTGACGAGCGTGGCGCGGCCGAGGATGACGGCGCTGCGGTAGTTCATCGAGTGGTTGTTCACCGAGCGGGCGTAGACGACGCCGTCCAGCAGCGTGACGGTGACGCAGACGTCCACACCGCCCGTCGCGGTGCGCAGGCTGGCCGCACCCGTGGAACCATGCAGGTAGAGGGTGTCGCCATCGCGGCCGTAGCCGGTGGGCAGCACCAGCGGCGTGCCGTCGCGGACGACGCCGAGGTGACAGATCAGCGCCTCGTCGAGGACGGCGTGGAGGGTGGCGCGGTCGGTGGCCGCGCGGTGCTTCTTGCGGCCGAGGGTGGTCCTGGGCGTCGGCGAGAGGCTGGTCATGCCGTCAGTGTGAAACAGGCAAGTGGCCTCATGAAACGTCCACTTCTCGTATACTTGGGAAGTCCACTTTTGCTCTGAGGGAGGTCCCTCGTGTCGTACGCCGACACCGCGCTGCCGGTCAATCTCGACCGCGAGGCGGGCACGCCGCTCGCCGTCCAGCTGGCCGACGCCCTGCGTGAGGCCGCCGCGAGCGGCCACTTGCGCGGCGGCGACCGGCTGCCGTCCACGCGCGCGCTGGCCGATCGGCTCGGCGTCTCCCGCACGGTGACGTCGGCCGCCTACGAGCAACTGCACGCCGAAGGCTGGATCGCCGGCCGGCACGGCTCCGGCACGTACGTGACCACCCCGCCGACACGCGCGGCCGCGTCGGTTTCGCCGTCTGGACCGCCGTTGGCCGACGCCGAGGCCTCGCCGATGCTGGACCTCAGCCCGGGCACGCCGTGGGCCGCGGGGCTGGACCGAGCGGCCTGGCGCCGCGCGTGGCGGGCGGCGGCGGACCCGGAACCGCTGATCCGGGCGCACCGGGCGGGGCTGCCCGAGTACCGCGCGACCGTGTCCGAGCACCTGCTGCGCCACCGCGGCCTGGCCGCCGGCTCGGTGCTCGCCACGGGCGGGACGACGGCCGCGGTCGTCGAACTGGCCGCCGCGGTGCTGCGGCGGGGCGCGGTCGTCGCCTTCGAGGAGCCCGGTTACCAACGCGCCGTGCAGGCGTTCCGGCAGGCGGGGCTCACGGTGGTGGGCGTGCCCGTCGACGAGCAGGGCCTGCGCCCGGACGCCATTCCGGCCGGCGCGCGGGCGGTTTACTGCTCGCCGGCGCACCAGTACCCGATGGGCAGCCGGATGAGCGCGGCCCGTCGCGTGGAGCTGGTGGAACGCGCCCGTGCCGACGGCCTTCTCGTGATCGAGGACGACTACGACGGCGAGCTGCGCTTCGACGTCGCCCCGCTGCCCCTGCTGGCCGCCCTCGCGCCCGACGTCGTCGTCCACCTGGGCACGACGAGCAAGATCCTCACCCCGACGCTCGGGGCGGGCTGGCTGGTGGCGCCGTCGGAGGTCGTGCGCGCCGTGCTGGCGTACCGGGACCTGACGGGCACGCGCCCGTCCCCGGCGGGCCAGCGGGTCCTCGTGGAACTCGCCCGCCACGGCGATCTGGGCCGCCACCTGCGCAAGCTCCGCCGCGAACTGGCCGAGCGCCGCACCCTACTGTCGGACGCCCTGTCCTCCGCCGGCGTCCCCATCCTCGGCGACGACGCGGGCGCCCACCTGGTGGTCCTCTTCGAGTCCGCCACGGAGGAGACGGAGCGCATCGCCGCCGCCGAACGCCACGGCATCCGTCTGGACGGCCTGGCCCGCCACTTCGCCGGGACTCCCACGGCTCACGGCGTGGCGCTGGGTTATGCGGGCTGCTCGCGGGAGGCGTTGGTTACGGCACTGCCTACGTTGGTTTCGTTGCTTCGGTGACGTTCTTCGGTGACGTTCTTCGGTGACGTTCTTCGGTGACGTTCTTCGGTGACGCTGCGGTGCTGCGGTGCTGCGGTGCGCCGTGGTCGCGCCTCTCGCCGCAAAATGGCGACGCCACGCTGTTACCTAAGCTGGACAGTCGCCGCCGCTGGATGGCGACTTTCGTGCCGTTGCCCCGGTGGGGCACGAGCGCCCTCTCACCGGCACCGCTCCCGTCGCCGCTGGGTGGCGACGGATGCCGTGGGCCGGGGCGAGACGGGTCGCCGCGCATGGGGGACCGGCGGTGCGTCCGTCGTCGGCGTGACGCACATGGCCACCGCGCATGCCAGCGGCTGCCCGGAGCAGACCAGGCCGTCGCCGCCAGGCGACAACAAGTCGTCGCCGCTGGGTGGCGAATGGGCTGTCGTCGCTGGGTGGCGGATGGGGCGGAGCCCGGGTGTCCGGCCGAAGGCCCTTTGGAGCAGGGCGTCCGGCCCGCCGGACCGCGCCCGTCGCCTGGTTGCGCGGGAGTGGCGTCCGTCGCGCTCAGCCCACGGGGTCGCGCTGTTCGCCGTGGTCACCCGGTACGGTGACCGGCTATGAGTGCTGAAAAGGTCCGGGTGGCGGTCGTGTTCGGCGGGCGCAGCAGCGAGCACACGATCTCGTGCCTGTCCGCGGGCAGTGTCATCGCGAACCTGGATCCGGAGCGCTTCGAGATCCTTCCCGTCGGCATCACGCCGCAGGGCGGCTGGGTGCTCGGCAGCGGCGACCCGAAGGAGCTGAGCATCCAGGGCCGCGAGCTCCCGTCCGTCGACTCCGGCCGCGCGCTCGTGCTGGCTGGCGACCCGACCAGCCGCGAGCTGCGCACGATCGACCCCGGCCAGGCGACCGAGGTGCTCGGCGGCGTCGACGTCGTCTTCCCGGTGCTGCACGGAGCCTTCGGCGAGGACGGCACCATCCAGGGCCTGCTCGAGCTCGCCGACATCCCGTACGTCGGCCCGGGCGTGTTCGCCAGCGCGGCCGCCATGGACAAGGAGTACGCGAAGAAGCTCCTCGCCGCGGAAGGGCTTCCGGTGGGCCTGTACTCGGCGCTCCGCCGTGGACAGTCCACAGTGGAGCAGACGGACCGTGACCGGCTGGGGCTGCCGGTGTTCGTCAAGCCGGCGCGCGCAGGCTCTTCGGTGGGCATCTCGCGGGTCGCCGACTGGTCCGAAGTGGACGTCGCCATCGAGCTGGCCCGGCAAACCGACCCCAAGGTCCTCGTCGAGGCGGCCGTGGCCGGGCGCGAGGTGGAATGCGGCGTGCTGGAGTTCCCGGACGGCCGCATCGAGGCCTCCCTCCCCGCCGAGATCCGCGTCCTCAGCGAGGACGACAACGCCTGGTTCGACTTCGAGAAGAAGTACCTCGGCGATGACGCCGAACTGGACATCCCGGCCAAACTCGACGACGCCCTCACCGAACGCGTGCGCGCGATGGCCATCGAGGCCTTCCGCGCCCTCGACTGCCAGGGCCTCGCCCGCGTCGACTTCTTCGTCACCGAGGGCGGCGACCCGGTGATCAACGAGGTCAACACCATGCCGGGCTTCACCACGAAGTCCGCCTACCCGAAGATGTGGGAGGTCACCGGCGTGGACTACCCCACCCTCCTGGCGACCCTCATCGACACGGCCATCGCCCGCGGCACCGGCCTTCGCTGACGCCTGCCGCGCTTTTTCCTCTGACGCGCCGCGCCCCTTCGTCGACGCCCGCCGCGTGCGGTCAGTCTTGCCGCACCGGTCGGGCCTCGGCTGGGTGACCTGATCGGCGTTGGCGCGCACGGGCTTGACGAGACAGCCTGTCGCCATCGCCATCGCCATCGCCATCGCCATCGCCATCGCCATCGCCCAGCGCTCCGCCCCGCCCGGCCGCCCGCCCGCCGTGGGGAAAGTCCCCAAGACTGTCGTCCAACCCCGGCAACCCCGCCAAAAATCGCCCCACACCAGCCAAACCCGCCGAAACGGACCCGCGCCGGCCCGTCGCCACTGGCGGGCAAAACCGTACTGCGGGGAGCACCGTCACCCCGGCCGTCACCCACTACAGTGATCAACCGGAAATCCCGGCGGCGCTGACGCGGCTCCAGCGACGCGCGCCGGCGCACAAGGAGGCAGCGCGTGCAGATCGCGTCCCGGCTCGACCGGCTGCCGGTCACCAGGCGGCACCGGTACTTCGTCGCCGTGGTGGGGGTGGCGACGTTCTTCGACCTCTACGACCTGTTCCTCGCCGCCACGATCAGCACCGTGCTGACCAAGGAGTTCGGGGTCACGGCCGACCTGCTGAAGCCGCTGATCGCGTCGGCGTTCGTCGGGGCGTTCGTGGGGGCGGTGTTCCTCGGGCGGCTCGCGGACCGGCTCGGGCGGCGGCGCGCGTTCCTGGTCACCCTCGGGATCTACTCGGTCTTCACGCTGCTCGGCGCGTTCAGCACGGACGTCTGGATGCTGGTGGCCTGCCGGTTCGTCGCGGGCATCGGCATCGGCGCGGAACTGCCGGTGGCCGACGCCTACCTCGCCGACCTGCTGCCCGCGCGCGCCCGCGGCCGGGCCACGGCGTGGGCCTACACGATCGGCTTCTGCGGCGTCCCCGCCGCCGGCTTCCTGGCCCGTGCGCTGGTCGGCCATTCGCCGCTCGGCATCGACGGCTGGCGCTGGCTGTTCGTGATCGGCGCGCTGGGCGCCGCGATCGTCTGGGGACTGCGGTTCACGCTGCCCGAGTCGCCGCGCTGGCTCGCCGCGCGCGGGCGGGAGAAGGAGGCCGACGAGATCGTCCGCCGGCTGGAGGCGTCGGCGCCGCAGCCGCTGGCCGAGCCGGAACCGGAGTCGCCCGCGCCGGAGCCCGTGCGCGTGTCCGCGCTGCTGCGTCCGCCGTGGTTCCGTCGCACGGCGATGCTCTACGTGTTCCAGCTGCTGCAGTCGTTCGGCTACTACGGTTTCGGCTCGCTGGTCCCCATCGTGCTCGCGGCCAAGGGCTTCTCCCTTGTCAGCTCCCTGACATTCAGCGCGCTGACGTTCCTCGGCTACCCGATCGGCTCGGCACTGTCGATCCCGATCATCGAGCGGATAGAGCGCAAGTGGCTGATCGTCGCCAGCGCGGCGGGCATGGCGGTGTTCGGGCTCGCGTTCGGCTACGCGACGTCCGGGGTGCTGATCGCCGTCTTCGGCTTCTGCTACACGGCCGTCAGCAACGTCTTCTCGAACGCCTTCCACACCTACCAGGGCGAGCTGTTCCCGACGTCGCTGCGCGGGACCGCCGCCGGTTCGGCGTACGCGCTCTCGCGGCTGGCCACCGCGGCGATGCCGTTCATCCTGCTGCCGGTGCTGCAGGGCGCGGGCGCCCCCACGATGTACGCCGTGGTCGCGGGCGCGATGGTGCTGCTGATGATCGACGTCGCCGTTCTGGGGCCACGCACGACCGGCGAGTCGCTGGAGACGATCGCCGCTAGAACTTCAGGGGCTTGACCGGCAGCTTCGCCGCGACGGTGTCGGAGATCGTCTGCAGCGGACCGGTGCCGGCGGAGTCCGGGATGGTCAGTGCGATGTAGACGTCCCGGTCGACGACATACCAGGTGGCTGAGCCGTCTTCGCTGAGCTGCAGCCACTGCACGCCGTTGACGACGCGCAGCTGCGCGGTCTGCGTCAGCTCCGGCGGCCGGTCGAGGCCGCAGCGCAGGACGATCGGGTCACCGTCGCCCCAGGCGACCGTGGCCTTCGGCGCCGGCGTGGCCAGGGTGCGCGGGGCGAGCTGCTTGCCGTTGGACGTCAGGTCCGCCGGAAGCGCGGAAACGAGCGTGCCGCACGACGGCTCGTCCGCGTGCGGCGCCGGGACGGCGACGAGCGCGAGGGGCCCGTTCGCGTCAGGGGCCGCGCTGGACGACGCCGTTCCCCTCGTCAGCGCGAAGACGGCGACCGCCACGGCCAGCGCGAGCACGAGCACGGACGCCGTGATGAGCACCACCTTCGGCGGTGCGCCGGTGTCGGAATCTGCCACCGGACCAGTGCACCACGGCTCAGAGATGGACCACCGGGCAGGTCAGGGTCCGCGTGATGCCCTCCACGTTCTGCACCTTCGCGACGACGAGCTGGCCCAGCTGGTCCACGGTGTCCGCGGCCGCGCGCACGATCACGTCGTACGGGCCGGTGACATCCTCCGAGCTGGTCACGCCGGGGACACCGGCGATCTCCGCCGCCACCGCGGCCGCCTTGCCGACCTCGGTCTGGATGAGGATGTATGCGTGGACCACGGCGTGCCCTTTCGTCGGTAGCGATGGTGTCGAGGTAGGAACGGTGTAGGCAACGTATCGCCAGCCCCGGGAAAAACCTAGGGGATCCGACTGTCGGTGGTCGAGGCTTCGTACCCGGAGAGAAATCGGAGGTGACCGGTGTCACCGAAAGACGGCACGGTGGCCGCGATCGGTGAATTCGCGCTGATCCAGGCGGTCACCGAAGGACGCCGCCAGCCGGCGTCCACTTTGCTCGGCCCCGGCGACGACGCCGCGGTCGTCGCCGCGCCGGACGGGCGCGTGGTCGCGAGCACGGACGTACTGGTGCAGGGCGTGCACTTCCGGCTCGACTGGTCGAGCCCCGAGCAGGTGGGGCGCAAGGCCGTGGCCGTGAACCTGTCCGATATCGCGGCCATGGGCGCGAAACCGACCACAGTGCTCGTCGGCGTCGCCTGCCCGCCGGACCTGCCGGGCGAGGTCGTGACGGAGATCATGAACGGCATGTGGGCCGAGGCGGGCCGGGCCGGGATCGGCGTCTCGGGCGGCGACATGGTGAGCGCCGACCAGCTCGTGATCAGTGTCACGGCGCTCGGCGACCTCGAGGACCGCGAGCCCGTGACCCGCTCGGGCGCGCGGCCCGGCGACATATTGGCCGTCTGTGGTCGGCTCGGCTGGGCGGCGGCGGGGCTTGCCGTGCTGCGCCGCGGGTTCCGTTCGCCCGTCGGCGTCGTCAACGCGCAACGCTGCCCGGAACCGCCCTACGAAGCCGGTCCGCGGGCCGCGATCGCCGGGGCGACGGCGATGATCGACATCTCCGACGGCCTGCTCGCCGACCTCGGCCACGTCGCGTCGGCGTCGGGGGTCGGCATCGACGTGCAGACCACCGACCTGGAGCTCTCCACGCGGCTGCGGGAGGTGGGCACCGCGCTCGGCGCCGACCCGCTGCGCTGGGTGCTCACCGGCGGTGAGGACCACGCGCTGGTGGCCACCTTCCCGCCGTTCGGCGACCTGCCCGAGGGCTGGCGCCGGATCGGCACCGTGACCATGCCGGACTCCGGCATCACCGTGGACGGCAAGGAGTACGGCCACGAAGGCGGCTGGGAGCACTGGCGGTAGCTGCCTAGAGTGGCGGCGTGGAGATCCGTGCGGTCGCGTTCGACCATCCCGATGCGGCCAAGCTGATGGCCGAGGTCCAGCTCGAGTACGTGAAGCGTTACGGCAGCGAGGACGCCAGCCCGATGGACCCGGCGCAGTTCGCGCTGCCGCAGGGGTTGTTCCTTGTCGGCTACGTCGATGAAGTCCCCGTCGCGACAGGGGCGTGGCGGGCGTACGACGGGCCGGCGCCGACGTTCCGGCCCGGCGACGTCGAGCTGAAGCGCATGTACGTCGTCGAATCCGCTCGTGGCCATGGGTATGCCCGCGTGATGCTGGCCGAGCTGGAGCGCACGGCGGCCGCCGCCGGACGGCTGCGCGCGGTGCTCATGACAGGCACCGAGCAGCCCGAGGCGATCGCCCTTTACGGTTCTTCCGGCTACGCGGCGATCCCCAGCTTCGGGCTGTACAAGGACGAGCCCGAGTGCCGGTGCTACGGCAAGGACCTCGTGGCGGAAGCGGCGCACCACCCACAGGACTCCCAGCACTGACGAAACCGGAGGCGGCATGGCGATCTACGCGCTCGGTGACCTCGTACCCTCGATCCACCCGGACGCCTATGTCCATCCGGACGCGACCGTGATCGGCGACGTCCGGATCGGCGCGCGCGCCTCGGTGTGGCCACAGACGGTGCTGCGCGGCGACCACGGTTACATCGAGATCGGCGAGCGGTCCAACATCCAGGACGGCTGTGTCGTGCACTGCACCGGCCTGCACCCGACGATCCTCGGCCCGTCGTCGGCCGTGGGCCACGCCGTGCACGTCGAGGGCGCCACGATCGGCACCGGCTGCCTGATCGCGTCCGGCTCCGTGGTGCTGAACGGGACCGTGATCGAGGACGGCGGCATGGTCGGCGCGGGCGCGGTGCTGTCGTACGACTCCCATGTCGGCAGCGGCGAGATCGCGCTCGGCGTGCCGGCGACGACGCGGCCGAACAGGTCGTTCCCGCCGGAGCAGATCGCCACGGTGGTCGACTCCTACGTCCGCCGCGCCGCCCGGTTCCGCGCGGAGCTTCGCCGCCTCGACCCGCCCAGCTGACGCCGCCTGGCCCCCGCTAGGCTCGCGGGCCGTGACCGCACGACCGCTGAACGAGATCGTCGAAGCAGGCTGGGCGCAGGCCCTCGAACCGGTGGCCCCGCAGGTGGCCGCGATGGGGGAGTTCCTCCGCACGGAGATCGCCGCCGGCCGCACCTACCTGCCGGCCGGGGAGCATGTGCTGCGCGCGTTCAAGCAGCCCTTCCATGACGTGCGGGTGCTGATCGTCGGCCAGGACCCGTACCCGACGCCGGGGCACGCGGTCGGCCTGAGCTTCTCGGTGGCGCCCGACGTGCGGCCGATCCCGAAGAGCCTGATCAACATCTACAAGGAGTACGCCGACGACCTCGGCCACCCGTTGCCGTCCAACGGCGACCTGACGCCGTGGGCCGAGCAGGGCATCCTGCTGCTCAACCGGGCGCTGACCGTCCAGCCCGGGAAGTCGAACTCCCACCAGGGCAAGGGCTGGGAGCAGGTGACCGAGCAGGCGATCAAGGCGCTCGCCGCGCGTGACGAGCCGATGGTCGCGATCCTCTGGGGCCGCAACGCCCGCAACCTGCGGCCGATGCTGGGCGACGTGCCGTGCATCGAGTCGGCGCACCCGAGCCCGCTTTCGGCGCACAACGGCTTCTTCGGCTCGCGCCCGTTCAGCCGCGCGAACCAGCTGCTGGCCGACCAGGGCGCGGCGCCGGTGGAGTGGAAACTTCCCTGACCTCCGGCCTTTCCCGTGTCCGGCCCGGTGGTCCGGTTCCGACCAGGGCATGACGAATCACCCTGATCCAGGAGGACAGCCATGACCGCCACCGTCACTTCCGCCGACGGCACCCTCATCGCCTTCGACAGCACCGGCGAGGGTGCGCCCGTGATCCTCGTCGGCGGCGCCGTGAACGACCGGACCACGGTCGCCGGCCTCGCCACCGTGCTGGGCGACGCGGGGTTCCGCGCCATCGCCCCTGACCGGCGAGGCCGTGGCGACAGCGGTGACGCGCCGGTCTACGACGTCGCCCGCGAGGTCGACGACCTGGCTGCGCTGATCTCGTACGTGGGTGGTTCGGCGGCGGTGTTCGGGCACTCGTCGGGCGCGATCCTCGCGCTGGAGGCGGCCTCGCAGGGTTTGCCGATCACGAAACTCGCCGTCTACGAGCCGCCGTTCGTCGTCGTCGATTCGCGGCCACGCCCCGGCGACGACCTGGCCTCACGCGTGCGTGAGCTGATTTCCGCCGACGACCGCGGCGGCGCCGTGGAGCTGTTCCTGACCGAAGGCGTCGGGGCCCCGCCGAAGCAGGTCGCGGGCATGAAGGCGGCGCCGGTGTGGGGCTGGTTCAAGACGCTGGCGCACACGCTGCCGTACGACCTCGACATCTGCGGCCCGGGAAACCACCTGCCCGCCGACCGGCTGGCGAAGATCGACGCGCCGGTCCTGGCCATCGGTGGTGGCAACGGCGAGGCGTGGATACGGGCCGCCGCGCAGGCCGTCGCCGCTGCGGTGCCCAATGGCCGTTACGAGACGCTCGAAGGGCAGAACCACGGGGTGCTCAACCAGCCCGAGTCTCTCCGCGCCCTGCTCAGTGGGTTCTTCGCCTGATCCCGGACATGAAAATGGCGGGTGCCCCTGGGAGCACCCGCCATTTTCAAGCCTTCACGTCAGCCGCGGACAACCTTGCCGGCCTTGATGCACGAGGTGCACACGTTCAGACGCTTGCGCTGGGACACGCCGATCTTGGCGTGCACAGTCTGGATGTTCGGGTTCCACCGGCGGTTGGTACGCCGGTGGGAGTGCGAGACCGACTTACCGAAGCCCGGTCCCTTGCCACAGACGTCGCACACGGCAGCCACGTCGAACTCCTCTGATATGGGACTAAGAATGCGCGCCCGAACCAGCCGGGCAACTCGACCATAGTAACGAGTGGTCTCGGGTGGGTCGTCACGGGGTCGATACCCTCGCGGGAACCAGCGAGGAGGTTACGGCGTGCGGGTGCTGGACGTGGCAGCGGTGGCGGCCTGGTCGGCGGCGTGTGTGCGCAGCCTGGACGTGCTGCGCCCGGCGATCAACGGCATCAACGTCTACCCCGTCGCGGACTCCGACACGGGCTCCAACCTCCTCCACACCCTGACCGGCGCCCGCGACGCTCTCACCGCCGCCCTCCGCGACCCGTCCGCAGGCGGCGACGCCGTGGGCGGCTCTTCGCCGCTGACGGGCGACGCCGGTGTGGATGCCGTTTCGCCGCTGGCAGGCGATGCCGCTCCGATCGCGGTTTCGCCGCTGACGGGCGACGCCGCGCAGTCTGCGGGTTCGCCGCCAGCAGGCGACACCGCCGCGGGTGGTGTTTCGCCGTTAGCGGGCGAAGCTGCCTTGAGGGATGTTTCGCCGCCGCCGGGCGACGCCGTTCCGAGCAGTGGTTCGCCGCCGCCGGGCGACGTCGTTGGGGATGGCGGTTCGCCGCTGGCGGGCGACGTGGCTGGGGATGGCGTTTCGCAGGTTGGCGCCGCTGCAGCCCTGCCTCGTGATGAGCAGTCGCCGTCCAGCGGCGACGCCCCTGCCCCGCCCTTCTCCGCGTCGTCGCCACCCAGCGGCAACACCCCCGCAACCGAGGCCGCCCTCGTCGACGTGGCCGCCGCCCTCGCGATCCTCGCCCGTGGCGCCGTGGCCGCGGCCCGGGGGAACTCCGGCGTGATCATCTCCCAGGTCGTCCGGGGGATCGCCGAATGGGCGGCCACCGGTGGTGAGCTGGACGGCGCCGGGCTGGCCGCCGCGCTGGGGCACGCCGACAAGGTCGCCACCGGTGCGGTCAGCCGCCCCGTCGCGGGGACGATGCTCACCGTCCTGCACTCGGTGGCCGGGGCCGTCCGCGGGGACACGCGACCGCTCGCCGACGTCGCCGAAACCGTCGCCGCCACCGCCGCCGCCGCGCTCGAAGAGACCCCCAAACAGCTGCCCGCCCTCGCGAAGGCCGGGGTCGTCGACGCCGGGGGACGCGGGCTGGTCGCCGTGCTCGACGCGCTCGCCGGCGTCGTCACCGGCAAAAACACCGCGCCCGAGCACGAGCTGGAGGTCGCCGTCTCCGCGCCTGTGGCCGAGCCTGCGCCGTATGCGTGGGAGGTCATGTACCTGCTCGACGGCGTCCACGAGGCTCAGCTCCCGGCGTTGCGCAAGGAGCTGAGCGGCTTCGGCGACAGCGTCACGGTCGCGGGTGACGGTTCGGGCAGCCACGCCGTCCACGTCCACTGCGCCGACATCGGCGCCGCCATCGAGGCCGGGCTCGACCTTGGCCGGCCACGCCGTATCCGCGTCGAACCGCTGCTCACGCCCACGCCGATCGAGCCCGGCGGTGGCCTGGACCGGTCCGTGGTGGCCGTCGTCCGCGGCGGCGGGCTGGCCGAGCTGCTGCGCGCGGAGGGCGTCGCCGTGCTGGCTGTCCCGGACGGCGAGACGCCGGGCGTCGAGGACATGATCGGGCTGTTCAACGAGGCTGCGGGACGGCACGTCACGGTGCTGCCCGGCAGCATCGACCTGACCGCCGCCGCCGACACCGCCGCCGGGCACGCGATGGCGGGGGACCGCGACGTCGTGGTGATCCCGTGCGCGTCGCCGGTGCAGGTGCTGGCCGCGCTCGCGGTGCACGACGGGGACCGTCGCGCCAACGACGACGTCGTCGCCATGGCCGAGGCCGCCGCCGCCACGAGGCGTGGCGAGCTGCGGATCGCCGACGAGGAGTCGCTAACCTGGGTGGGCCGGGCCCAGTCCGGTGACGTGATCGGACTGGTCGACGACGAGGTGGTGCTGATCGAACCGGCGCCCGCCTCGGAGACGAACCTGGTCGCGGCCGCGATGGGCGTGCTCAACCGGATGCTGACCCTCGGCGGCGAGCTGGTCACCGTCCTGGGCGGCGCGGACGCTCCGCCCGGGGTGGCCGCCGAGCTCGCCGAGCAGCTGCGGCTGGAACACCCCGAGGTGGAGTTGACGAGTTATGCCAGTGGCCAGGCCGATGCCGTGCTGCTGATGGGGGTGGAATAGGGATGGCCGGGCTACGCGACAAGCTCCCGCTGCTGCTGGGCGCGAAGACGGCGAAGGCGCTCTCCGGGGCGCTGGACATCGAGACCGTCTCGGACCTGCTGCGGCACTACCCGCGCCGGTACGCCGAGCGCGGCGAGCTCACCGACATCGCCGGCCTGGAGCTGGGCGAGCACGCGACCGTGCTGGCGCGCATCGAGAGGATCAGCAAGCGCCGCATGAAGTCGCGCAACGGCACCATTATCGACATGGTCATCACCGACGGCAAACGCCGCCTGGCCTGCGCGTTCTTCAACCAGGCGTGGCGCGAGAAGGAGCTTTCGCCGGGCAAGACGGGGCTGTTCGCAGGCAAGGTGACGGCGTTCCGCGACACGCTGCAGCTGGCGAACCCGGAGTACGAGCTGCTCGACGCCGAGCGCGAGGCCGAGGCCCTCGACAGCTTCCTCGCCGAGATCATCCCGGTGTACCCGGCGGCGCAGGGCATGCCGTCGTGGTCGATCGCCAAGTGCGTGCGCCAGGTGCTCGACGTGCTGGAGGTCGACGAGGACCCGATGCCCGAGGAACTGCTGAAGCGCCACGGCCTGCCCGGCCTGGAGCGGGCGCTGCGCGGCATCCACCGGCCCGAGGACTGGGCGCACCTGGAGAGTTCGCGGCATCGGCTGAAGTGGGACGAGGCCATGGCCGTTCAGCTGATTTTCGCGCAGCGGCGGCATTCCGCGGTGTCACGGCCGTCGAAGGCCAGCCCGCACACCGACGGCGGGCTGCTCGACGCGTTCGACAAGCGGCTTCCGTTCGAGCTCACCGCGGGCCAGCGCGCGATCGGCGAAGAGCTCGCCGCCGACCTGGCGACCGAGCACCCGATGAACCGCCTGCTGCAAGGCGAGGTCGGCTCCGGCAAGACCGTGGTCGCGCTGCGGGCGATGCTGCAGGTCGTCGATTCCGGACGGCAGTCCGCGCTGCTCGCGCCCACGGAGGTGCTGGCCGCCCAGCACGCGCGTTCGCTGCGCGAAATGCTCGGCGAGCTGGGCATGGCCGGCGAGCTGGGCGCGGCGGACAACGCCACGCGCGTCACGCTGCTCACCGGCTCGATGGGCGCGAAGGAGCGCAAGAAGTCGTTGCTGGAGACGGTCAGCGGCGAGGCGGGCATCATCGTCGGCACGCACGCGCTGATCCAGGACACCGTGCAGTTCGCCGACCTCGGCTTCGTGGTGGTCGACGAGCAGCACCGGTTCGGCGTCGAGCAGCGGGACGCGCTGCGTTCGCGCGGCGCCGACTCCACCAGCCCGCACGTGCTCGTCATGACGGCGACGCCGATTCCGCGCACGGTCGCGATGACCGTGTACGGCGACCTTGAGACGTCCGCGCTGCGCGAGATGCCCGTGGGCCGCTCGCCGATCAAGACCACCGTGGTGCCGGTCGCGGAGAAGCCCGCGTGGTTCGACCGCGTGTGGCAGCGCGTCAACGAGGAAGTCTCGAAGGGGCACCAGGCGTACGTCGTGTGTCCGCGCATCGGCGACGAGCCGCCGTCGGACAAGAGCGACAAGCGGCCGCCGCTCGCGGTGCTGGACGTCGCCCCGGATCTGGTGGGCGGGCCGTTGAAGGGCCTGCGCATCGCCGCGTTGCACGGCCGCATGCCGTCCGACGAAAAGGACGCCGTGATGCGCGCGTTCGGCGACGGCAAGGTGGACGTGCTCGTGGCGACGACCGTCGTCGAGGTCGGCGTGAACGTCCCCAACGCGACGGCCATGGTGATCCTGGACGCCGACCGGTTCGGCGTGAGCCAGCTGCACCAGCTGCGCGGACGCGTCGGCCGGGGGAGCGTGCCCGGCCTGTGCCTGCTGGTCACGGAGACGCTGGACGGCACCTCGACCCGCGAACGGCTGGCCGCGGTCGAATCGACCACGGACGGTTTCGAACTGTCGCGTTTGGACCTCGAGTTGCGCCGTGAGGGTGACATCCTCGGCGCGTCGCAGTCCGGCACACGGTCGAGCCTCAAGCTGCTTTCGCTGCTGCGCGACGAGGACGTGATCACGGAGGCGCGCGAGCAGTCGCAGGAGCTCGTGGTGCGCGACCCGTCGCTCTCGGGGTATCCGCGGCTGGCCCAGATGGTGTCGGACGTCGTGGACATGGACCGCGCGGAGTACTTGGAGAAGAGTTGACGCCGATCGTCCGCCTCGCCACGGTCGCCGACGCGGCGGACATCGCCGCCGTCCACGTCGCCTCCTGGCAGGCGGCTTACGACGGCCTGCTGCTGGCGGAGTTCCTCGCGGGCCTTTCGGTGCCGGCGCGCGAACGCTTCTGGGCGGGAACATTGTCCGCTGCTGATTCCCGCCAAACGGTGCTGGTCGCGTCAGTGGACGGCGCCGTCACGGGCTTCGCCGCCATCTGCCCCAGCCGCGACGAGGACGCGACCCCGGAAACCGGCGAGCTGACGTCGATCTACCTGCTGCCGGGACAGTGGGGCCGGGGTACGGGGCGGGCCTTGCACGAGCGTGTGGTGGCGGAACTGGCCGTCACTTTCACCACGGCCACCCTGTGGGTCCTCTCGACGAACACCCGCGCCCGCCTCTTCTACGAACGCGCCGGCTGGTCACCGGACGACCACACCAAGGTCGAAACGATCGCGAACGGGACTGTCACGCTTGACGAAGTCCGATATCGGTTGTCGCTGAGCGGCTGAACTCCCGGCTCCATTGCTGGTGCTGCGGATGCTGGTGCCGAGCTGACTTACGGTGGCTACGCCCGGACTGGGCGCCCGCGGGTCGGCTTCCCGGTGTCAGGCCGGGCGGGGCTGGTCGTCGGCGGAATTCGGCGAATCGGTTCCGGGATCGGCGAGGGCTCCGCGGTCGTTGCCGTCGTCGTCACCTCTACCGCCGCTGTCGCGAGGGTCGTCACCAGCACCAGCACCAGCACCAGCACCAGCACCAGCGGCGGTGTCGTCGTTCGGTGGCGAATCCGTGGCGAACACTCCCGCGCGGGCGGCGGCCGCGGCGGCCTCCGCGGCGATCCGGGCGTCGCGGGTGGTCACGGGCTCCCGCGAGATGAACAGGCGGTAGAAGATCGGCCCGCTCGCCGCGCGCAGGACCTCCGCTGGGTCGGTGCCGGTGGGGGCCTCACCGCGGGTGACAGCGCGCGTCACGATCACCGCGCAACGGCCGTGCCGGTCTTGGTAGAACGCGTGCAGAGCCTCGGCCGCGCGGGCCGAGTGGAAGGCCGCCAGCACCGACGCCGTCGGCAGTTCACGCAGGGCCGGGTCGGTGAAGTAGCGGACGACCTCCGCCAGCATCTCGTGCAGGTCGCCGGCGAGCGAGCCGGTGTCGGGCGCCGTCCACGCGTCCTCGACGCCCATCTGCAGCGCGGCGGCGACGAGCCCGTCCGTCGACTCCCAGCGGCGATACACCGTGGTCTTGTGCACGCCCGAACGTTCGGCGACGGCCTCCACGGTCAGGTTGACGAAGCCGCGCTCGGCGAGCAGGTCGAGCGTCGCGTGCAGCACGGCGACGCGGGTTCGCTCCGTGCGGCCACCCGGTCGGCGAGTCCCGGCTAATTCGGTTGCCAATTGCGACTCCCGTTGCGTTAGTGTGCTCACTATGCCAGACCTCGACTCAGTGACGCCCTTTTCGCCGAACGACGTGACTCCGATCGCGGACCTGATCGGCGACGCGCGCGTCGTGGCGATCGGCGAGAACAACCACCACATCCGCGAGTTCGGCGAGCTGCGCAACCAGCTCCTGCGGCACCTCGTGACGGAGCGCGGGTTCACCGTGCTGGGCTTCGAGTCGGGATTCGCCGAGGGACAGCTCGTCGACGGATGGCTGCGCGGTGGTCCCGGTGACGTTGCCGACATCGCCCGTGACGGCTTCACCTTCAGCCTCGGCGACTCGCCCGAGATGCACGAGATGCTCACCTGGCTGCGCGGGCACGGCGGGGTCCGTTACGCGGGCCTCGACGTCCCGAGTTCGGGAGGCTCGCCGGTCCCGGCGTTGCTCGCCGTGCGGCGGTATCTGGAAGAGATCGACCCGGACGTCCTCCCCCTGGTCGAGGCCGGTCTCACCGCTTCGAAGCCGTACGCGTCGGTAAGCAGCGCCGTCGCCCCTGGCCGTTACGCGGCAATGGCCGCGCCCGCGCGCGATGCGGCGACGGCGGCGCTGACCGTGCTCGTCTCGCACCTCCGTTCGCTGGCGCCGGTGTATCGGCAGCGCGGCGATGGGGACCCTCACGCGCAGGCCATCGCCGAGCACCACGCGGCCGGCGCGCTCCGCATCGACACCTACCTGCGCGAGCTGGCGGTAATGATGTCCGGCGCGGCGCCCGAGCTCGTGAGCTCTTCGCGTGACACGTACATGGCCTCGACCGTCCAGCTGCTACGGCGCCTCCATGGCGAGGGCGAGAAGATCATCGTGATGGTCCACAACGGACATTTGCAGCGCGTGCCGTTCGCGCCGATGCCGTCGATGCGCTTCCCCTCGGCGGGCACCCACCTGGCGGCAGAACTCGGCGACGACTACTTCGCCCTCGGCGTCACCGCCGGCGTGGGCACCACCACCGGCCTCACCCCGGACGACAGCAAGCGCCTCGGCTTCCGCGTCCACGAGGACGAGCTGCCGCCGCCCGCGGAAGGCAGCGTGGAAGCCGCGTTGGCCGAGCCAGGTTCCTGTCTTGTCGACCTGCGCGCCAATCGGGCCAAGGGCGTCACGGGGCCGTCGAGCATGCGGCACGCCCACCTGTTCACACCGCTTGACGTCGTGCAGGCCTTCGACGCGCTGGTCCACCTGCCGCGGATGTCCGTCAGCGGCAACGTCCCGTCCGCTTAGGAGCGTCAGTCGAGCGCGTCACCGGACAGCAGCGGCTCGAACTGCCGGTACGCGGTGAAGTCGCGAAAATGCCGGGCGTACAGGTCGGCGTCGCCGGTCAGGTCGTCCGCCAGCGTCCGCGCGACGTCCACCACCCGCTTGCACGTCCACGTGATCAGTTCGCCGTGCTCGTTGCGGTAGCTGCCCGTCTCGCCCTCCGCACGCCGGCGAACGGCCTCGCGTGCGGCGTCTTCATCGGCCGCGTGGATCAGCACGACGTCCTCGCGGTACAGCGGTTCGTGCGTCGGCGAATCGCTCGTCGCCTCGTAGAGGACAACGGCGATGTACGGCTCAGTCCTGCTCATTGCTCCCCCTCGCCAGGTTGCCGACCACTGTCCCCACGAGCCGTCGCGAGGGCAAACTGTTTCGGTCAAACACGGACCAGCCCATCGGGTGATGTCGAGTTGCCGCCCACGGGCGACCGGGATACGACGCAGTCATGCGGAATCGGACGGCGCGTGGTCTCTTGTCGGCGACAATGGCGTTTCTGCTGGTGGCGGGCGTGCAAACGCCGGCGCTGGCGGCCGGCGGCACCCAGGCCAACCCACCGAACTGGGGACTCGACCGGATCGACCAGCGGACCGGCCTCGACCAGAAGTACCACTACGAAACCGACGCCTCGGACGTCACCGTGTACGTGATCGACAGCGGTGTCGACGCGAAGCACCCGGACCTCCAAGGCCGGGTGGCGCCAGGCAAGGACTTTCTCACCAGCGGTGCCGACACCTCCGACACCAACGGCCACGGCACGCGCGTCGCCGGCATCATCGCCGGGAGCAGCTACGGCGTCGCCAAGGGCGCGCAGATCTTCCCGGTCCGCGTGCTCGACAAGGACGGCGGCGGCTCCACCGACAACATCATCGCGGGCATCACGTGGGTGACGCAGAACGCGCACCAGCCCGCGGTCGCCGTTCTCGGTATCGGCGGCGTGCCCAACGAGAAGCTCGACAACGCTGTCACCGGCCTCGCCGCCGTGATGCCCGTGGCGGTTCCCGCGGGGGAAGGCGGCGTGGACGCGAGCCAGATCTCGCCCGCGCATGTGCCGACCGCGTTGACTGTCGGCGCGAGCGACGTCCAGGACCAGGTGGCGAGTTTCTCCGACTTCGGCCAGCCCCTGGACCTGTACGCGCCGGGCGTCGACATCCCGGCGCCGCTCGCGGGCTCGTCGAATGTGGGCACTCTCTCCGGAACGTCGATGGCCGCGGGCTTCGTGGCGGGCGCCGCCGCCCTCTACCGGTCGCAGCACCCGGACGCCTCGCCGGCGGACGTTGCCACGGCCCTGGTGCAGGCGGCGACCCCGGACGTGCTCAAGAACGTGCCCACGGGAACGGCCAACCGGCTCCTCTGCACCCTGCCTGCCGCGAAGCCCTGACTGTTGCGGGGGAGCGGAACTCCCCGCATCATGCACCCAGGTCGGCGCGCATGATGTCCATCACCTGGACAACGGCTCCCGGACAGCGGGAAGAACCGGGTAACGTGCCTTCACTACCGATCCGAAACGGGAAGGACCGGGCATGTTCCGCAAGGTGCTGGTGGCCAACCGCGGCGAGATCGCCATCCGGGCGTTCCGCGCTGGCTACGAACTGGGAGCGGGCACGGTCGCCGTGTTCCCGCACGAGGACCGCAACTCGCTGCATCGGCTGAAGGCCGACGAGGCCTACGAGATCGGTGAGCCGGGTCACCCGGTGCGCGCCTACCTCTCGGTGAACGAGATCGTGGCGGCCGCCGAGAAGGCGGGCGCCGACGCCGTCTATCCGGGATACGGCTTCCTGTCGGAGAACCCCGACCTGGCCCGCGCCTGCGAAGAGGCGGGGATCACATTCGTCGGTCCCTCCGCCGACATCCTCGAGCTCACGGGGAACAAGGCCCGCGCCGTCAAGGCAGCGCGCGAGGCCGGCGTGCCGGTGCTGGGCTCGTCGGAGCCGTCGAGCGACATCGACGCCCTCGTGGCCGCGGCCGACGACCTGGGCTTCCCGCTGTTCGTGAAGGCCGTCGCGGGTGGTGGCGGCCGCGGCATGCGGCGGGTCCTGGAGCCGGCTCAGCTGCGCGAGTCCATCGAAGCCGCCGCGCGTGAGGCCGAGTCCGCGTTCGGCGACCCGACGGTGTTCCTGGAGAAGGCCGTCGTCGAACCGCGGCACATCGAGGTACAGATCCTCGCCGACGGCGTGGGCAACATCATCCACCTCTACGAGCGCGACTGCTCCGTCCAGCGCCGCCACCAGAAGGTGGTCGAGCTGGCGCCCGCGCCGAACCTCGATCCCGAGCTGCGGGCCCGGATCTGCGCCGACGCCGTCAAGTTCGCGCGCCAGATCGGCTACCGCAACGCCGGCACCGTCGAGTTCCTGCTCGACAAGCAGGGCAACCACGTCTTCATCGAGATGAACCCGCGGATCCAGGTCGAGCACACGGTCACCGAGGAGGTCACCGACGTCGACCTCGTGCAGTCCCAGCTGCGGATCGCCGCGGGCGAGACCCTCGACGACCTCGGCCTCTCGCAGGACAAGATCTACCTGCGCGGCGCCGCACTCCAGTGCCGGATCACCACGGAGGATCCGGCCAACGGCTTCCGCCCGGACACGGGCATGATCAGCGCCTACCGCTCGCCGGGCGGCTCCGGCATTCGGCTCGACGGCGGCACCGCCTTCTCCGGCACGGAAATCAGCGCCCACTTCGACTCGCTGCTGGTGAAGCTCACCTGCCGCGGCCGTGATTTCAAGACCGCCGTGGGCCGCGCCCGTCGCGCCGTCGCGGAGTTCCGTATCCGCGGTGTGGCGACGAACATCCCGTTCCTGCAGGCCGTCCTCGACGACCCGGACTTCCGCGAAGGCCACGTCACCACGTCGTTCATCGAGGAGCGCCCGCACCTGCTCACCGCGCGCCACTCCGCCGACCGCGGCACGCGCCTGCTCACCTACTTGGCCGACCAGACGGTGAACAAGCCACACGGCGAGCGCCCGCGTACCCCGGAGGCGGCGGCGAAGCTGCCGAAGATCCCGGCCGGCTTCAAGCCGGCCGACGGCTCCAAGCAGAAGCTCACCGAGCTGGGCCCGGTCGGCTTCGCGAGCTGGCTGCGCGAGTCGCCGCTGCTCGGCGTCACGGACACGACGTTCCGCGACGCGCACCAGTCGCTGCTCGCGACGCGGGTGCGGACGAAGGACCTGCTGGCCGTCGCGCCGGTGGTCGCCGCCACCGTGCCGCAGCTGCTTTCGCTGGAATGCTGGGGCGGCGCCACGTACGACGTCGCGCTGCGCTTCCTGGCCGAGGACCCGTGGGAGCGGCTGGCCCAGCTGCGCAAGGCCGTGCCGAACATCTGCCTGCAGATGCTGCTGCGCGGGCGCAACACCGTCGGCTACACGCCGTACCCGACCGAGGTGACGCATGCGTTCGTCGAGGAGGCGACCGCCACCGGCATCGACATCTTCCGCATCTTCGACGCGCTCAATGACGTCGAGCAGATGCGGCCGGCGATCGAGGCCGTCCGCGAGACCGGCACCGCCGTCGCCGAGGTCGCGCTCTGCTACACCTCTGACCTGTCCGACCCCGGCGAAAAGCTCTACACGCTCGACTACTACCTCAGGCTGGCTGAGCAGATCGTCGGCGCCGGCGCGCACATCCTGGCGATCAAGGACATGGCGGGACTGCTCCGCGCGCCCGCTGCGGCGAAGCTGGTGACCGTGCTGCGCAAGGAGTTCGACCTCCCGGTGCACATCCACACCCACGACACGGCGGGCGGCCAGCTGGCCACTTACCTCGCCGCGATCCAGGCGGGCGCGGACGCGGTGGACGGCGCCGTTTCGTCGATGGCGGGCACCACGTCGCAGCCCTCGCTCGGCTCGATCGTCGCGGCCACCGACCACTCCGACCACTCCACGGGACTCGACCTGCAGGCGATCGGGGACCTGGAGCCGTACTGGGAGAGCGTCCGCAAGATCTACGCGCCCTTCGAAGCCGGCCTCGCGTCGCCCACCGGTCGCGTGTACCACCACGAGATCCCGGGCGGGCAGCTGTCGAACCTGCGCACGCAGGCCATCGCGCTGGGCCTGGGCGACCGCTTCGAGGACATCGAGGCCATGTACGCCGCCGCGGACAAGATCCTGGGCCACCTGGTGAAGGTGACGCCCTCGTCCAAGGTGGTCGGCGACCTCGCGCTGCACCTCGTCGGCGCGGGCGTGTCACCCGAGGACTTCGAGGCGGAGCCGAACAAGTTCGACATCCCCGACTCCGTGATCGGCTTCCTGCGCGGCGAACTCGGCGACCCGCCGGGCGGCTGGCCGGAACCGTTCCGCACCAAGGCTCTTGAGGGCCGTTCGGCGGCCAAGCCGGTGGCGGAACTGTCCGAAGAGGACCGCAAGGAGCTGACGGACGACCGCCGCGGCGCGCTGAACCGGCTGCTGTTCCCGGGCCCCACGAAGGAGTTCCAGACCCACCGCGAGGCGTACGGTGACACAAGCGTGTTGCCCAGCAAGGACTTCTTCTACGGTCTGCGCCCCGGTGAGGAGTACGCGGTTGACCTGGAGCCGGGTGTCCGCCTGCTCATCGAGCTGGAGGCGATCGGTGAGGCCGACGAGCGCGGGATGCGCACGGTCATGTCGTCGCTGAACGGCCAGATCCGGCCGATCCAGATCCGGGACCGCTCCATAGCCTCGGACATCCCGGCCACGGAAAAGGCCGAGAAGGGGAACCCGAAGCAGATCGCCGCGCCGTTCGCCGGTGTGGTGACGCTGCAGGTGGCCGAGGGCGACGAGGTGGAGTCCGGTGCGACGGTGGCGACGATCGAGGCCATGAAGATGGAGGCTTCCATCACCGCTTCGACGGCGGGCAAGGTCGGGCGGCTGGCGATCACCTCCGTTCAGCAGGTCGAGGGCGGGGACCTCCTCATCGTGCTCGAGTAATCGGCCGCGGCGCCAGCTTTCAGTGTCGCGAACGGCCCTTTCGCTCCCCTGCGTAGCGAAAGGGCCGTTCGCGACGTTTTGGGCTCGTGCTCCGCGCCGTGCCCGCGCTAACGTCGGCCGCATGCTGATCAACGCGGTGCCGCAGTGGCAGGGCGCGATCGGTCCGAGAGCATCCGGGCTGGTCCACGGCTGCCTCGCGCTTTCCGAACTGGCCGGGCACGTGCTCGAACTGCCGGTGCGCCATGTCCGCCAGGACACGGCGACGTCCGGCGCGGTCGACGGCGTCGCCAACCGGGCCGTGCTCACCGGCCCGAACCGGGCGGCGCAGCTGGCCGCGCTGGAGGCGCCGGGCGGTCCGGTGCTGACCATCGGCGGCGACTGCGGCGTCGAGCTGATCCCGGTCGGGGTCGCGCGATTCCGTTACGGCGCAGGGCTGGGCGTCGCGTGGTTCGACGCGCACGCGGACCTGAACACGGCCGAGTCGTCGCCGTCCGGTGCCTTCCACGGGATGGTGCTGCGGTCGCTGCTCGGCGAGGGGGACGCGTCGTTCGCGGCCAGCCCCGCGCTGGAGCCCGGCCGGGTTGCGCTGTTCGGAGCGCGGGCATTCGACGCGGCCGAGGAGGACGCGGTCACCCGCGGGCTGGCCGTGCGGACCGAGGACGTCGCCGGGACGCTGCGCGCGAGCGGCGCGGATCGGGTGTACCTGCACCTGGACCTGGACGTCCTGGACCCGGCCGAGTTCGGCGGACTGAACTACCCGGAGCCGGGCGGGCTGACGATCACTGAGCTTGTCGAGGCGCTCGACGGACTGTCCGAAATGGACGTCGTCGGCGCGGGGATCACGGAGTGCGTCGGCACGGGCGCGGAACTGAACGTTCTCGAGCCCGTTGTCGCCGCAGTGGGGAGGTTGCTGATGCGGGCTTGAGCCCTCGGCGTGGAACGCCGGCTGTTCGTCCCGATGTCCTTGCAGGTAAACGACCACGCACGCGTGTGCGGCCCAAAGGAGGTGTGCCCGAGGCCGTGACGCGGATCGGTCGTCGCACGGCGGAAACCACGCCGGCCGGCTCGGATTCGGATCGGACTGTCAGCTGCCGCGTTCGGAGGAGATCGCGGCCAGCGCCGTGCGGACGGCGTCGACGGCTTCGGCCGGCCCGGCGTCGAGTTCGTGCGCTCGGGCGGCGAACTCCGCGGCCGCCTCGCGAAGCAATTCGGCACGGTTCGGCTGTTCGGCCGGACCCGTGACGACGGTTCCCTTCGCACGGCCCGTGGCGACTTGCCCACCGGCTTCGAGCTCGCGGTAGACGCGCGCGATGGTGCCGGAGGCGAGCCCGAGGTCACGGGCGAGCTGGCGGATCGGCGGCAGTCTGGCGCCGTGCGCGAGCGCGCCCGTCGTGATCGCGCGGACGATCTGGTCGTACACCTGGCGCCAGGGTGCGACGCCGTTGTCGGCGTCGACCACCACTCGCAGCGGCATCTATTTCGCCGCCGCGGCCGCGGGCAGCTTCCCCGGCGGGGCAGCGATCGCGCGGAACGCGATGACTGTCACCAAGAAGGCCGCGAGTGACGACAGATTGGTGGAGGTCCAGCCGGTCATGGCGCACATACCCGTGCCGAGGCCGATGGCGACGCGCGCGCTGCGGCAGCGCAGCGCCAGGTCGACGACGGAGTCACCTTCGGCCGGACGGCGGACGGCGAGCATGGCCACCAGCCAGGCCGCGGCGTTGGCGGCGACGGTGATGCCGAGCAGGGTCCACTGGCCGAGGATGGCCAGGTGCACCACGGCGGCGAGCGTGGCGACGAGGTTGACGACGAGCGCCCACACCGGGACGAAGTCGGTCATCCGACGGGTCGTCAGCGTGGCTTCGCGTCGTGGCGTGCGGGCCGGCCGCTGGGCGAACACTTCGGCGATCAGCGCGCCGAGCAGGAGGGTGACGACGATCGTGCCGCCGCCATTGGAGTCCTGCAGGTCGCCCGCGTGCGGCAGGAGGGGGAGGCCCACGAACAGCCACGGGTACCAGAACCGGCGGCGGCGCAGGTAACGCACGGCCATCGCGACCTGGTCCGGCGTCGCCTCGGGCAGGCCCCACTTGGCGAGCAGGCGCACGCCCTGCCGTTCACCCGGCCACAGCACGATCAGGATGACCAGGCCGAACAGACCGCAGACCAGTGCGACGGCCAGTGCGTTGTCGAGTTGCATGGTGGAACCTCCAGCCTTGTATCAAATGGATGGTACAAGGCTGCGGTGCGCTGTGCCGGGCGAGGCCGTCCGTTTCGCTGCCGCTGGAGGGCGACGCGCGGGTTCGTCCGTTCGTACGTACTTTTCGCGGCAGCCGGGGGAGATTTATCGGAAAGTGCGGGCCGCATCCCGTGAACTTGTCACGAACGCGACAAGAAATCGGTTTCTTCTGCGAGGGGTGACACGTTTGGGCTTGGTTTTTCGATGTGTCCGGTGTCACCCCTCGATGGCCGCGGGGTGTCCGGCCACGCCTTGGCGACGGCCGGGAACCGGGGCGGGCAAAGGAGCTGCGATGTCGGTGGAGCGCGGACTCGATCATCCTGTGCCGCCGTCGGCGCTGCCCCGGAAGCTGGCCGAGATCTTGCGCCCTGAACTCGCGAGTCTCTCTGAAGAGATCGTCGACGAGATCCAGGCGACGATCCCGGCGTATGCGCGGCCGCTCGACGGGCCGTACGGGAAGTCAATCCGGGCGGGCGTCGAGTACGCGATCACGCTGTTCGTCGCGCAGATCGCCGACCCGAGCGTGTCCAAGGAGCAGTCGCACGAGGTGCACCACCGGCTCGGGCAGAACGAGATGCGCGAGGGCCGCAGCCTGGACACGCTGCAGTCGGCGTACCGCGTCGGCGCGCGGGTGTCGTGGCGGCGGATCATGTGGGTCGGGCGGCGCAGTGGCCTTTCGTCGGCGGTGATGTCGCAGCTGGCGGACGCGATGCTGGCGTTCATGGACGAGCTCGCGTCGGTGGCCCTCGACGGTTACCTGGAGGCGAAGGCCCGGACGGCCGGCGCGCTGGAGACGTGGCGGCGAAAGCTGCTCGGCCTGCTGCTGGAGGTCCCGGCGGCCCCGGCGAAGGCCGTGGCGGAACTCGCGCAGCTGACCGGCTGGGCGGTGCCGGAGCTGGTGTCGCCGATCGCCGTCCGGCCGCTGCTCGAAGCCCATCCGCGCCGGCGCGTCACGCTGGACTCCGACGTGCTGGCCGAACTCGACGGCGTGGAGCCCCGCATCGTCGTCCCGGGACCGGTCGGCGGCGCGCGGCTGGCGACGTTGCAGGCGGCGCTGCCGGACCACTGCCTGGCCATCGGGCCGTGCGTGCCACTGGAGAGCCTCGCGGATTCGCTGCGCTGGGCCCGAGCCGCCTTGGTTCTCGCCGATCGGGGGCGAATCCCCAGCCAGCGCGTGATCCGCGCCGAGGAGCACTTGGCCGCGCTGCTCGTGAACTCCGATACCGCGCTGGTCACGCTGCTGCGTACCCGTCTGTTCGCCCCGCTCGCCGAAATGACGGACAAGCAGCAGGACCGTCTTCTCGAGACGCTGCGGGCATGGCTCGACAGCCAGGGCAACGTCGTCGAGATCGCCGAACGCCTCCAGGTTCACCCCCAGACGGTGCGCTACCGCATGCGCCAGCTGCAGGCGACGTTCGGCGACCGCCTGCGCGATCCGTCGGCTCGCTTCGAGCTGGAACTGGTGCTGCGCGGATGTGCCCCGGATCGTCCGCTGGCCGGCGAATCCTGGGTGGGCGGCATTCCCGTGGGCGAGCTGATGCCGTCGCCGCGCAGAAGCCCACAGTGGAGCGATCGCTGAACTCGGCTCCTGAGCTGCTAGGACCGGCAGTGGCCGCGGAATGGCGACGCTGGATCTTGTTCTGCGGAGCAGCGGGTTCGCGGAGGGTTTTCGATTCGCCGCGGTAAGGCGACGCCGCTGACCGGCGGCGGGGTTGGCGAGGGCGGGCCTCTTGGCCGGGGTGCGCTGGAAGGCTGACGGGCGCCGGGGCGGGGCCGTCGAGCGGAGAGGTCGCCGGGACTGGCGGGACTGGCGGGACTGGCGGGACTGGCGGGACTGGCGGGGCCGGTGAAGCCGGCGAGGCGATTTCGCGGCCTGTGGCGGTGCGGCCCGGGTGGGAACGGCGACGCTACTGGGGCTATTCGGCGGTGTGCTGAGGTCGGGGATCGGCGGGGCCGATGGGTCGGCTTGTGCCGGTGGGCCCTTGGCTTACGGGACCAGTGGGGCCTGCGCCGGTGGATCCTCGACTAACCGGGGCAGAGGCGTGGCCTGTGCCGGTGGATTCGGGGTCGGGATGGGTTAGCGGGGTGACTTGGCGGTCTGCGCGGGCGGGAGGTTCGGGTCCGGCGGGCACTGGGTGTGGTCCGGGTTCGTGCACTCGGCCAGGTTCAGCGTTTCGACATGGGCCTGGTTGCCGGGGCCCGAGGCCATGCCGGTGAAGAGCGGGCTCAGGGGTTCGGTGGCGCCGCAGTCGCGGAACGGGGGGAGGGTGAAACCGCGGAACTTGGGGTCCGGGGAGTTCGGATCGGTGCCGATGGAGCCGACACCCAGGGGCTCGTAGGGGCCGCGGAGGTCGAGGCCGACGGGCTCCGAGGTGACGCAGTCCGGGCCGACGTCGAGGGGCTGGCCGTTCACCTTGGCGTTGCTGAGGCGGGCCATCACGTCGATGTGGCTGGTGAGGATGGAGACGTTGCTCGCGTCCTTGGTGATGGTGCCGTTGATGGGGATCTGCTTGGCGTTGCGGTAATCGACGGGGAGGAACTCGACCGTCGCGGTCACCGGGACGAAGCCGAAGCCCAGGAAGGTGGACTGCTGGGGCTTGAACGACGTCGTGCCCGAGACGGTGCTGTCGATCGGGATCCCCGTGTTCGGGTCGAGGCGGATGGTCCAGATGCCGTTGAGCAGGGCCGTCGGCGTGCTGGTGATGTTCGCGCCCAGGCGCACGACCGTGGATCTGGCGACGATCCGGACCAGGACCAGCGGCGTCACGATCGTCAGCGGCTCGTCGCTCTCGTCCTGGGCGCTGACCCCGCCGGCCATGCCCTGGCCGGGCAGCACCACGAGCGTGCCGAGCGAGGTGGGCTGGTCGGGGGCCAGGGTGCAGGTCACCTGTTTCGCGGGCGGGGTGCCGGTGGGGGAGCTTCCGGTGGGAGGAGTGGTGCCCGTCGTCGGAGGTTCGCCGGTGGCGGGGGTGCTGGGGTTTGTGTCGGACCCGGAGCCGCCGCCCGTGCTGGAGCCGGTTCCGGCGGTGGGGGTTGTGCCGGTGGTCAGTGTGCGGGCGGAACTGGCGGCGTTGGTGGTTCCGGACAGGGAGCCTGCGGAGCCGGTGCTTGCCGAGCCTGCGGCTGCGGAACCTGCTGCGGCTGAGTTGGTGCCGCTGCCTGCCGAGCCGGAGCCGGTGCTTGCGGAGCCGGTGGCGGCTGCGTCGGTGCCGGTGCTTGCCGAGCCGATGGCCGTTGAACCAGTGCCTACTGAGCCTGCGGCGGCTGAGCCGGTGCCGGTGCCGGTGCCTGCGTCGGGGGAGCCGTTGGCAGGGGGGACGTTGCCGGGGGCGCTGCTGGGAGCGCTGGGAGTGCCAGGCGGATTGCCGGACGGGGTGCCCGGAGCGCCGGTTCCGGGGCTGGTGCCGGTGCCCGGTCCGGAACCAGTGCCCGTAGCCGCGGGGGCCGGGGAGAGGGCGAGGGTTGGGGCGGTGACGTCCAGGGTCACGGCGCCCGGGGTGTCCAGTGCCAGGCCGGGGGCCTGGCCGGTGGCGGTGAGGGTGACGTCGCCGGTGGGGGGCACGGCGGCGGGGGCGAAGGTCATCGGGACGGGGATGGTGTCCTTCTTGCCGTCCCGGTGGACCGTGAGGCCGAAGGTGAGGCCGCCCGCCAGGTTGCCGGTCGTCGTCAGGGTCTGGGCGACGGCGTGGGGCAGGGTGAAGGTGGTGGTGAAGTCGTTGATGGACAGCGTCTGACCGGTTTTCACCGACGCCGGCAGGGTCGCGGTCGTGCGCATGGTGAGCGGGACCGGGCCGGCGAGGGGACACGTCATCGCCACGGTCGCGCTCGCCTGGTGGGTGGCCGTCTTGTCCGGGCCCGGCGCGGCGGCCGAGCCGGCCGCCGTCAACACGCCGCCGGCGGCGCTCAGGACGCCCAGGGCCGACAGCACCGCGAGTGACCGGGTCCGCTGCCGGAAACGAAGTGCCACCGCTGCTCCACCGCCCCATTTTCCGGGCGGGCAAACGCATTCACGCTCCGCCGGAGTCGAAGTTACCCGTGGGTTCAGCGGGTGACAAGACCCGGCGCCGACGCCCTGGTGGGGGCCGCTTTTGTTGTCCGATCCTGCGTGCCCGGCGGGGCGTTTTCGTAGCAGGGTGACAAAGAAATCCGCCGCGGTTTACCGGCCTCGGACCGGCTGGAAGCATCGGCGAAAAATGGCCAGGAGAAAAGAGGCTGCTGTGTCTGGTGTCTCCCGTTACCGACGGATCCCGCGCCGCGGCGTCGTTCTCGGCGCCGCGCTGGCCGTGGTCGCGCCACTGTGGACGACCGGGGTCGCCGCCGCGGCGCCCACCGGCGGGGTGTTCGGCTGGGGCGTGGCGATCACGGTGACACTCGCCATCCCGCCGGAGTCGGCCGACGGCGTGACGGCGATGTCGGCCGGCGGCGTCGACGCCCTCGCGCTGCGCAACGGCGGCGTGCTCGCTTGGGGCGACAACAACTTCGGCCAGACGGAGGTGCCCGCGGGGCTCACGTCGGGCGTCGCGCAGGTGGCCTCCGGCTGGGCGCACGAGCTCGCGCTCAAGAACGGCAAGGTCTACGCCTGGGGCAACGACTGGTACGCCCAGACGGACCTGCCCACGTCGGTCGCGAGCGGGGTCACGGCGATCGCGACGTCCAATGTGCACAGTCTCGCGCTGAAGCAGGGCGGGCAGGTGGTGAGCTGGGGTTCGCGCGCCGACGTGCCCGCCGCCGCGGCGTCCGGCGTCAGCGCGATTTCCGCGGGCGGCGACCACAACCTGGTGCTGAAGAACGGCGGCGTCCTCGCCTGGGGCAACAACACCTACGGCCAGACGACGGTGCCGGCGGCCGCGGCGTCCGGCGTCAGCGCGATTTCGGCCGGCTACGACCACAGCCTGGCGCTCAAGAACGGCGGGGTCATCGCCTGGGGACGGGACAACTTCCACCAGGTCGACGTGCCTGCCGAAGCGACGTCCGGCGTGGTCGCGATCGACGCCGGCTGGAACCACAACGTCGCGGTGAAGGCCGACGGCACGATCGTCCTCTGGGGATCCGACATCTCCGGGGAGAGCGATCCCTCGGCGTGCGCCCCGATTTTCGGCGCCTCCGCGGGCGACGGGGCCACGTTCGTGCTCAAACAGGACTTGAACGTCTGCCAGTGACCGCATGCGAAAACGGGGGCGACCGTGGTGGTCGCCCCCGCTTCGTGCCCCGGGAATCAGCTGATGGTGAGGTTCGGGCTGAACGAGGTGTTCTGCGCCGGGGACTGCGCCTTGAGGGTGCAGTTCATGGTCCAGTTGGCCCAGCTGCCGTCCGACGCCTTGTGGAACTGCAGCGCGGCGCTGATCGGCGTGCCGAGCTTGAGCGTCGCCGAGCCGGCGGCGCCCGCGGTGTAGTTCGGGATGCTGGAGGTCGGGATCTGCGAGATGACCACCGTGATCGGGCCGCCGGCCGGGTAGATCGTCTCCGGGATGTCGAGCCCGGTGGCGGCCGGCTGCGAGAGGGTGCCGGCGGTCGCCGTCACGGGAACCGAGGCCGAGCCGCGGATCCCGTCGAGGCCGACGGCGGTGAGCAGCGAGTGGACGGTCGCCGAGACCGTCGCGGTGCCGCCCACGTCGGTCGGCGTGATGGTGGTGCCCGACGGAACGGTGTCCGGCGCGCTGAGGTGCGCGGTGATCGCCACGGGCTGCGCCGGGATGCCCGGGAACGTGCAGGTGTAGGTGATCGCGGGGTTCGGGGTGGTGCCGGCCGAGTAGACGGTCGTGGCCGCCGCCGCCGTGCCGGCGGTGAGCACCGCGATGGCGCCCACGGCGATGCCGGTCAACGCGGCGCTCGTGGACAGCTTCCTGAGTCGGGACATGCCTGTCTCCTTGTTTCGGGTTTCACTTCCGCGGGGCCTACGTTTCGGCGCGGGCACAACGTGCTCACGAAATCCCCCCGGCTCGAGAGTAATCATCGAGCGCAGTAGGCTTTTGTGGATGGCGTCCGGACCATCTGGATCCGGTCGCGAGGCCTAGGTTACCCGCGAGTTCTGCTGGCAACAAGTCTGTCACGTGCGCGTTTTCCGTTGCGGTCGCTGGACCGATTCTCTTGTCATGGTCCGACTAAAAGTCCCGCGGTCTTCGTCGGTTGATGACAAATTCTCATTCGGGGAATGAAAGAAGGGGCGCCGGATGTTTCCGGCGCCCCTTCGGTTCGGTGATCGAAATCAGGAATCCGTCTTGGGTGTCATCGTCAGGGAGATCGTGTTGTTCGGGCCCGAGACCAGTGCGCCGAGTGCGAGGTCGGCGATGAAGCAGTTGGTGAAGTCCGGGATCGTGTAGGTGCCCTTGACTGTGATGGGCTGGGTGATGTCGACGTCGTTGGCGACCAGCGTCAGGTCGAGCGGCTTGCTCGTCTTGCAACTGCTGGGCACGGTCGGTATCGGGATCACCGGCACGACGAAGCCGGCCCAGATGTCGCTGATCTCCATGTTCGCCGTGGCGTGGGTGGTGAGCGTGCCGTTGGCGATCGTGCCGGTGGCGGGCGCGGTCGGGGTCACCGTGACCTTGGCTTTGATGCGGAGCAGGCCCGAGGCCAGCGAAATGTCGGCTTGGGAGGGCGGCAGGCTCAGGTCGGCGCGCAGGCCGACGCTGCCGGTCTGGTCGTCGATGAGCAGGGCGCCGTCGAGGGTGCCGGGGCCGAGCTTCATCGCGCTGCCGGTCTTCTGCACGGTGGTGCTGCCGGCCACGCCGTAGGAGACCGGGATCTCCACCACGTCGGCCGAGGCGGGCACGGCCGCTGCGAGGCTCAGCCCGATCGCTGCCGTCGCGACGAGGGCGCCGGTCCGCGCCTTTCTGGAAATGGACATGAGTGTTCTCCTTAGTGGTTTGACGATCGGTCCCCGGCTGCCCCCGGAAACCCTTTTCAACGCGGTGAGAGGTCGGTGACGACCCAGCTCCCGTCAACGCGTTCGGCCGTGACGGAAAGTTGTGCCGCCGCAGTGCTGGTGGTGCCATTATCCGCCCGAGTGGCGGACTGATCGAGGAATGCGAGCAACTGTGCGTGGTTGCCGTCGAGTTGCTGGACGGAAACCTCCGAAACGCGAGAGGCGAGCACGATCTTTTGCGACGGAGCCATTCGGAGGACGTCCGCGAACAGCTTGTCGTAAGAATCCCGCGCCTTGCCCCGCAGAACGACGGCGGCGGCCTTTTCGGTGACGTCGGTCTTGTCGTAGGAGTAGGAGAAGACCTTGTTGAGCGCCAGGCTGACGGCGGAGGTGACGTCAGCCGTCGCGTTGACGTCGGTGAGGGCCTGGTTCGTCGTCGCGGCGGAGGTCGCGGCGGCGTGGGCTTCGAGGGTGAACCAGGCGCCGGCTGCGGCCAGGACCACGGCCACGGCCGCGAGGGCTGCGGGGAGGCGGTTACGGCGGCGGGGGTGGTGGCCGGGGGGTTCGGGGGTGCTGGGGGTGGGGGTGTGTGAGGGGTCGGTGGGGTGAGGGGGTTGGGTTTCGGAGCTGTTGGAGCTGTTGGAGCTGTTGGAGCTGTTGGAGCTGTTGGAGCTGTTGGAGCTGTTGGAGCTGTTGGCGGTGTCCGCGGTGTTGGGGGTGTCTGTGGTTTCGGCGAGGGCGGTGTCCTCGTGGTGGTCGCTCGCATCGGTGCCGTCGTGGTGGGCGGACGCGTCGGCGGGGCTGGACGGCGAGACGGGGCGTCGAGGGGAGAGGAAGCCCAGTTTGGCGAGGGTTGAGGAGTCGCCGGGAGCCGGAGCCGGAGTGGATGGCTGGCCGGGTGGCGAAGCGGCCGAGCCGCTGGAAGTGAGTGGCTGGTTGGGAGCCGGTGCGGCCGAGTTGCCGGGAGCAGGCGACTGGCCGGGTGGCGAAGTGGCCGAGTCGCCGGGAGTGAGTGGCTGGTTGGGAGCCGGTGCGGCCGAGTCGCCGGGAGCAGGCGACTGGCCGGGCGGGGAAGTGGCCGAGTCGCCGGGAGCCGGTGTAGGGGAGTGGTCGGGGGAATGGCTGCTCATGACGACGTCACCGCCAGCTGGTCGAGGGTGCTGAGCTTCCAGCCGGACGCCGTGCGGGTCAGGGTGGCGGCGTAGCGGTTGCGGCGGGTGGCCGGGGCGGTGCCCTCCTTGGCGACGGTCACCTCGACCGACGCGATCAGCTTCGCGGTGCCCGCGTGGGTGTCCAGTTCGGACAGGCCCGCGTCGAGGACCTTGCCGGTCGCGACGGTGGCGCCGGCGGACAGCGCCTGTTTCGTCTGGGGGGTGGTGCGGGCCAGCTCGTCGTGGAGGGGGCCGGTGGACGCGTCGAGCCAGCGGGACAAGCCGGCGTCCACCTGGTGGTAGTCGAGGGTGTTCAGGGTGGCGACGAGGGTGCGGCCGGTGGCCAGCGCCTCGTCGCGGGTCTCGCCGTAGGTGGCTGAGGTGGAGTGGGACGCCGAGTACCACGAGTAACCCGACCAGCCCGCGAACACCGCGGCCGCCGCGAGGACCACCGCTGCGGCCCAGACCGGCTTCCGGCGTGAAACGGTGGCCCAGGAACGTTTCCGGCCCGTCGCGGGCGGCCGCGCGGCGGAGTCTGCCGAGGCCGGATCGAGGTCCAGCGAGGCAGCTGCCGTTTCACCGGGCGTGGACGTCGTTGCCGTAGCGTGGTCAGCCTCCGTCACCGCATTGAAGACGGCGTCCACGTCGGCGTCCAGTTCCGCGACCGCCGTCAGTTTCCGTTGCGCAGCCACAGCATCTCCTCGAGATCGGTGGACGTGGGCTGGCCCGCGAAGCGCGTCAGGTCGGTCAGGCCGCCGGCGCCGCCCGGGACGGCGACGGGGGGCAGGCCCGGGTGGGGCGCGTTCTGCGAACCCCGCACCGACGTCGCGGAGCCCGCGGGCAGCGTGCACGCCGCCGCGGTGTTGAACGGCAGCGGTGAAGTGTCGGCGCTGCTGCGGACCGGCGTGCTCCCGTACCCGGTGCGGCACGGCGGCGGGTCGAAGAACGTCAGCGCCAGCGAGACTTTCCCGCCGCCCGGAGTGATGGCCGCGGACGTCGCCGCCACCGCTTTCGGCGTGGTGACCAGCAGCTGCTCCAGACCGTCGGTGCGGGCGCTGAACACCTGCGACGTCGTGAGCAGGTTCGCGAGCAGCACCGGCAGGCCGGGGTCGGTGTCCTTCAGCAGGCCCGAAATCTCCGTGGCGGCGGGCGGCGCGGCCGCGATCAGGCGGCGCAGGTCGCCGTCGGAGGACTTCAGCTGGGCGGCGAACAGGTGCGCGTTCCGGCTGAAGTCGCGCCACTCGTCCGAGGAATTGGCCTGCGTGCGCAGCACCGTGGCGCCGTCGTCGATCAAGCGGTGGGTCTGCGGCAGGTTGTCCGCGGCCGACTTCGTGAACGAAGACGCCGTGTCCATCAGCAGCTGCAGGTCCGGGCCGGAGTTCTGCAACGCGTTGTCCAGCTCGTCGACGACCGTGCGCAGGTCGCCGGTCGGCACCGAGGCCGTCAGGTCGTCCAGGTTGGTCAGGAACGTCTGCACCGGCAGCGGCAGCGTGGTCGACTCGCGTGGGATCACCGAGCCCGCCGCCAGGTACGGCCCGTCGCCCGTGCGCGGCTGCAGGTCGACGTACTGCTCGCCGACGGCCGACCGGTTCGCCACCACCGCCTGGGAGTTCACCGGGATCGGCGGCGCCGACGAGTCGAGCAGCAGGTCGGCCTCCATGCCGGTGTCGGTCAGCCGCAGCGGCCCGACGCGCCCGACCGGGACGCCGCGGTAGGTCACCTCGCCGTTGGTGAAGATGCCGCCGCCGTCGGACAGTTCCAGCTTCACCGTGTACGAGCCGACGCCGAACAGCCGGCTGATGCCCGCGTACTTCGCGCCGACGAACGCCGTCGTCACCAGCGCGATCACGACGAACACCAGCACCTGCACCCGCGCCTTCCTCGACAGCATCACTGGCCTCCCGGCAACGGCAGCGTCGGCAGGTTCGGCGGCGTGCCCTCACCCGGCGGCGGCAGCGGCACGCCGGGCGCGGGGATCAGCGACGCGTAGACGTTGAGGTAGTCGCCCTTGATCGCGTCCAGCACCGGGTCGGTGAACGGGAAGGTCGGCAGGATCTCCAGCGCCTTCGGCAGGTTCTGCCCGGCGTCGGCGAGCCGGTGCAGGATCGGCGCGAGCGCGTTCAGGTCCGCGACGAGGTCGTCCCGGCTCCGGTCGACGACGTTCGTGGCCACCGCGGACAGCTGGTTCAGCGAGTTCAGCATGGTGACGAGCTGCGCGCGCTGGTCGGTCAGCGTCTTGAGGCCGGGGGTGAGGTCGGTGAGCGCGTCGGCGATCTGGTTGTCGCGGTTCGCCAGCGACGCGGACAGGTGGTCGAGCCCGTCGAGTGCGGCGGTGATGTCCGCGCGGTGGGCGTCCAGATTGGACATCAGGGTGTCCACTCCGGACAGGAACCCGCGGATCTCGTCCTCGTTGCCGTCCATCACCTTCGACAGCTCCCGGTCGATCGTCTGCAGCTGCCCGATGCCGCCGCCGTTGAGCAGCAGCGAGAGCGCGCCGAAGACCTCCTCGAACTCGGGGTTCCGGTTGGTGCGCGAGACCGGGATGACGGCGCCGTCGCCCAGCTTCCCGGACGCCGCCTGGTCCGGCGGCGCCAGCTCCACGAACTTCTCGCCCAGCAGCGAGGACTGGCGCAGCCGCGCGACCGCGTTCGCGGGCAGCGAGACGCCGCCGTTCACCGTCAGCACGGTCTGCGCGGTCCAGCCGTCGGCGCCGAGGCCGATGGACTGGACGCGGCCGACCGGCACGTCGCCGACCTTCACCGCGGCCTGCGGCACCAGGTCCAGCACGTCGGCGAACTGCACGGTGACCTGGTACGGGTGGTCGCCGAGGTCCGCGCCGCCGGGCAGCGGCAGGTCGTACACCCCGTGGAAGCCGCCGGGCGACGAGCACCCGGCCAGCGCCAGGCACGCCACCGTCACCGCGGTCAGCAGCGGTCGGACCTTCATCGCCCACCTCCGGAGACGACGTCGCCCGAAATCGGCAACGGCAGACCGGAGATGTGCTGACCGGAGACATAGTCGAGCAGGTCGGTCCGGCCCTGCAGCGTGCCGGTGACGGGGTCGATCGCGCCCAGCACGTTGGTCGCGGCCAGTGGCGCGTCGTCGAGCACCTCGGCCAGTGACGCCCGCTGGTCCACCAGCGTCTGCGTGGTGCCGGCCAGCTTGTCCACATTGGACTTGATGGCCGCCCGGTTGTCGTGGATGAAGGCCTGGATGCCGGCGAGCGCGCTGCCGAGCCCGTTCAACGCGCCGGCCAGCTCGCCGCGGTTGGCCGCCAGCGTGTTCGAGATGTCCGCGAGCTGCCGGTTGACGTCGGAGACCTGGCTGTCGTTGGTGGACAGCATGGTGGTGAACTTCTGCAGCTCGTCGACGGTGCCGAACAGGTCGTTCGAATTGCCCGCCAACGTCCGGGCGAGCTGGGCGAAGTCGCGGACGGAGTTGTTGAACGCCGTGCCGTTGCCCTGCAGGTTGGCCGCGCCGGTGCGCAGGAGGTCCGACAGCGCGCCGTCGGAGTTCGCGCCCTTCGGGCCGAGCGCCGTGGCGAGTGTGTTCAGGCTGGCGTAGAGCTGGTCCAGCTCCACCGGTGTGGCCGTGCGGTCCTCGCTGATCACGGCGCCGTCGGGCAGCCGGGGCCCGCCGCGCGCCAGCTTGGCCAGCTGCACGTAGCGGTCGGCGACCACGCTCGGCGCCACCACCAGCGCGGGCGTGTCGGCGGCGACGGCCACGCCAGAGTCGACCGACATGTCGACCCGCACCTGCTCGCCCTGCGGGGTGACCGCGGTGACCTCGCCGATCTTGACGCCGAGCACCCGCACGTCCGATCCGCTGTAGACGCCGACGGCGCGGGAGAAGTACGCGGTGACGTGGTGCCGCCCGGCGCCGGAGAAGACCCACCACAGCACGCCGGTGAGCACCAGCGCGAGGATGACGGCGAATACCAGGAACCTGCTGGTGCGCAGGCCCGCCCGGGTGGTGGTCACTTCGCCCCTCCCTTCGGCGGCGTGCACGGGTCGCGGTTCTCCGGGATCAGGCCGCACAGGTAGCTGTCGACCCACCGGCCGTTGCCCACGGTGTTGTTCACCACGCGGAAGTACGGGCCGGCGAGCTGCAGGCTCTTCGCGAGGTTGTCGTTCTGCCGCTGCAGCAGGTCGGTGACCTGGCCGAGCTGCTTGAGTGCGGGGCCGAGCTGGTCCTTGTTGTCCGCGACCAGCCCGTTGAGCTGCTGGGCGAGCTGCTGGGCGCCCACGAGCAGCTGGTGGATGGCGTCCCGCCGGTTGTTCAGCTCGGTCAGCAGCAGGTTGCCGTCGCCGATGAGCTTTTCGAAGTCGTCGTTGGAGTTCGCCAGCGTGGTGGTCAGCTTCCGCGCGCCCGACAGCAGTTCCGCGATCTCGTTGTCGCGTGAGGACACCGTTTTGGACAGGGCGCTGAGGCCGTCCAGCGCGGTCCGGACGTGCTCGGGCGAGTTCTTGAACGTGTCGCTGATCGTCGCGAAGCTGTCCGCGAGCTGCTTGGTGTCGATGGCGCCCGCGGTGTCGGCGAGCCCGTTGAACGCGTCGGTGACGTCGAAGGGTGTCACGGTGCGCGTGCGCGGGATCGGCTGGTCCGGGTCCTGGACGCCGGCGCCGGTCGGGTTCAGCGCCAGGAACTTGCGGCCCAGCAGGGTCTTGATCTTGATCTGAGCCGAGGTCTGGTCACCGATCCAGGCGTCCTTCACCTGGAAGCTCACCAGCACGTGGTCGTCGGCCAGGTCGACGCTGGACACCTCGCCGACCTTGATGCCGGCCACGCGCACCTCGTCGTCCGCCTGCAGCCCCGCGGCCTCGGTGAACTCGGCCTCGTAGGTGGTGCCGCCGCCGACGATGGGCAGGTTGTCCCAGTTCAGCGTGAGAGTGAGCACGGCCGCCAGCGCGATGCTGCCGGCCACCCCCAGCGTGAGGGGATTGCGCTCGCGGAAGGACTTCACGCGCCACACCTCTCCGCGGTCGCCGGAACGCCGCGTGGTGGCGACGTCTGCAGCGTGGCGCTGCACAGGTAGAAGTTGAGCCACGAGCCGTAGGAGCCGACGCGGCCGAGGCCGGTGAGCTTCGGCGGCAGTTTGTTCAGGAAGTTGTCCACATCGGACTGTCCGGTGTTCAGGTTCTGCGACAGCGTGCCGAGCCCGGTGATGCTGTCCTTCAGCCCCGGGCGGGCCTGCTCGAACAGGCCCGCGGTGGACTGGGACAGGTCGGCGATGCCGCCGATCGCGTCGCCGATCGCGGTGCGGTCGCCGGCCAGGCCGGAGACGAGCTGCTGCAACGTCGAGATGAGCGTCGCGAGCGCGTCCCCCTTGCCGTTGACGGTTTTCAGCACCGAGTTCAGGTTGTCGATCACGCGGCCGATCACCTGGTCGCGGTCGGCCAGCGTGGTGGTCAGCGAGCCGGTGTGCGCCAGCAGGTCCTCGACCGTCCCGCCCTCGCCCTGCAGCACCTGCACGATCTCGCCGGAGAGGTCGTTGACGTCCTTCGGCGAAAGCGCCTGGAACAACGGTTTGAAGCCGTTGAACAGGTCGGTCAGGTCCAGCGCGGGAGTGGTGCGGGACAGCGGGATCTCGCCGCCCGGCGGCAGCGGGCCGGCGCCGGGCTCGCCGCGGTCCAGTGCGATGTAGCGCTGGCCGACCATGTTGCGGTACTTGATCACCGCGCTGACGTTCGAGGGCAGCGTGCGCCCCTGCTCCAGCGAGAAGCCGACGTGCGCGCGGTTGTGGTCGGTGATGTCCAGGCTCTCGACCTGGCCCACCTTGACCCCGGAGATCCGCACGTCGTCTCCGACGTTCAGCGCCGTCGCGTCCAGGAAGGTCGCCCCGTAGACCTGCGAGCTGCCCACGGTGCCGCCGGTGATCGACAGCGCGAGTACCAGCGTGGCGACGGCCGTGACCAGGATGAAGATCAGGCTTTTGACCAGCGGGGCGGCGAGATTCCTCACTTGAGCTTCACCTCCGTGCCGCGGTAGAGCGGGCCGACCAGCACGCTGCCCCAGGCGGGCACCTGCGCGGTGGGCACGCCGATCGACGGCGAGACGAGCGTGGCCAGCAGTTCCTGCTCCTGCGGGGAGTTCGCGACGCCGAGGTCGCCGTCGGTCCCGGGCAGCAGCGGGTGCGCCTGCGTGCCGGGCGCGGCCGCCGCGGTGCCGGTGGTCGGCACGACGCCGCTGGGATAACAGCGGGGGCCGCCGGTGGCGTTGTACACCGGGGCGTCCTGGCCGGGCACGTACTTGCCGCGCGACTGCGTCACTGAGATCTCCGCGTGCAGGCCGGGCTGCTTCGTGCCGGCGCCGAGCACCTTGTTCATGTCGGGCTTCAGGTCGGTCAGCGCCTGGAGCGTGCAGGGGAAGCTGGGGGAGTACTCGGCCGCGATCTCCAGCGGCCGCTTGCTGTCGGCGGACAGCGCGATGATGTTGTTCCCGTTGTGCTGCAGGAACGTCGTGATGTCGCCGGAGGACGCGGTCACCTGCTGGTAGAGCGCGCCGAGGTCGTCGCGCTTCTCGTTGACCGTGCCGAGCGTGACGGCGGAATCGGACAACGCGTCGAGCAGGTCCGGCGCGATGTCGCCGTACAGCTGGGAAACGGTGGCGAGGTCGTGCACGTTCTGGTCCAGCCGGGGCAGGTCGGGGTTGAAATCCTTGAGGTAGTCCGAAGCCTGGGCCAGCGTCTGCCCGAGCTGCTCGCCGCGGCCCTGCAGCGCGGTGGACACCGCCGTCAGCGTGGTGGCGAGCTTCTGCGGCTGCACGGCCTGGAGCAGGGGCAGGAGGTTGTCGAAGACGCGTTCCAGCTCGATGGCGTTGGCCGAGTGGTCCTGCGCGATCACGTCACCCGCCCGCAGCGGCGGCGTCCGGTCCGCGTCCGGGATGGACAGCTGGACGTAGCGCTCGCCGAACAGCGTCTTCGGGACCAGCAGCGCGGAGACGTCGCGGGGGAGCCGGTCCACCTTGTCCGGGTCCAGCGCCAACGAGATCTCGGCGCCGCCGTTCACCGCGCGCACGCCGCGGATCTCGCCGACGACGACCCCGCGCGCCTTCACCTGGCCGCCTTCGTGCAGCTGGTTGCCGACGCGGTCGGCCTTGAGCGTGACCGGCACGGACGTGACGAAGTCCTTGTCGTAGATCTTGATCGTGATCAGCACGAACACGCACATCACGGCCAGGAACAGCACCCCCGCGGTCCGGACGCCCGCCTTGCGCAGCCGCGCGTGCCGGCTCATCCGGCCACCTGGACCGTCGTCGTCGCGCCCCAGATGGCGAGGCTGAGGAAGAAGTCGATCACGCTGATCGCGACGATCGCGGTGCGCACCGCGCGGCCCACCGCCACGCCGACCCCGGCGGGCCCGCCGCTCGCGCGGAAGCCGTAATAACAGTGCGCGAGCACCACCACGACGCTGAACACCAGCACCTTGCCGAACGACCACAGCACGTCGCCGGGCGGCAGGAACAGCAGGAAGTAGTGGTCGTAGGTGCCCGCGGACTGGCCGAACGCCCACACGGTGACCTGCCGGGAGGCGAGGTAGGACGACAGCAGGCCGATCGCGTACAGCGGGATCACGGCGAGGAAGCCGGCGATCACGCGCGTGGTGACCAGGTACGGCACGCTCGGGATGCCCATCACCTCGAGCGCGTCGATCTCCTCGGAGATCCGCATGGCGCCCAGCTGCGCGGTGAAGCCGCAGCCGACCGTGGCCGAAAGCGCGAGCCCGGCCACCAGCGGGGCGATCTCCCGGGTGTTGAAGTAGGCCGAGATGAAGCCCGCGAACGCCGACGTGCCCACCTGGTTCAGCGCGGAGTAACCCTGCAGGCCCACGACCGTCCCGGTCGCGACGGTCATGCCGATCATCACGCCGATCGTGCCGCCGATCACCGCGAGCGCGCCGCTGCCGAAGCTCACCTCGGCCAGCAGCCGCACGACCTCGCGCAGGTAGCGGCGCACCGTGCGCGGCACCCAGCCGAGCGCGCGCAGGAAGAACAGGATCTGGTCGCCGAGCGTGTCGAGGAAGCCGAAGCGGCGGTCGACGGCTTCGAGCACCCGCGCGCCCCGGGGCGGGGTCTTGGTGGCCATCGGCTCAGCTCCCCTTGGGCGGTACGAGTTGCAGGTAGACCGTGGTCAGCACCAGGTTCAGCACGAACAGCAGCAGGAACGTGATCACCACGGACTGGTTCACCGCGTCGCCGACGCCCTTCGGGCCGCCGCGCGGGTTGAGGCCGCGATAGGAGGCGACGACCGCCGCGACGAAGCCGAAGATCAGCGCCTTGATCTCGCTGATCCACAGGTCCGGCAGCTGGGCCAGCGCGGAGAAGCTCGCCAGGTACGCGCCCGGGGTGCCGCCCTGCATGATGACGTTGAAGAAGTAGCCGCCCAGCACGCCGACCACGCTGACCATGCCGTTGAGGAACACCGACACGCCCATCGCGGCGAGCACGCGCGGCACGATCAGGCGCTGGATCGGCGAGACGCCGAGCACCTCCATCGCGTCGATCTCCTCGCGGATGGTGCGCGAGCCCAGGTCGGCGCACATCGCGCTGCCGCCGGCGCCCGCGATCAGCAGCGCGGTGACGATGGGGCTGGCCTGCTGGATGATCGCGAGCACGCTGGCCGCGCCGGTGAACGACTGCGCGCCGATCTGCGTGGTCAGCGAGCCGATGTGGAGCGCGATCACGGCGCCGAACGGGATCGAGACCAGTGCCGTCGGCAGGATCGAGACGCTGGCGATGAACCAGAACTGCTGCACCAGCTCCCGGAACTGGAACGGGCGGCGGAAGGTCAGCCGGACCACGTCGAGGGCCAGCGCGTAGAGCCGTCCGGTCTGCCGGACCGCGGCGGCACCCGGGAACTGTGTCGCCATCCGAGCCTCCCAGCATTCTCCGGGCGCGGTGAATCAACCCGCGAGAGGCCTTTCCGACTGGTCCGAATGGCGGACTCGCGTGCCGGGCAAATGCTTTCCGGGTGTTACCGTGCGGTTTCGTTACTGGTCGGTACGCTAACCACGGCCCCGCTCGGAGACAAGAACTTGTCGCTGGTTACGGGGTCACGGCCTGGTAACCGCGAAATTCTTGTGCATTTATGACAAAGGTGGCTGATCTTGTTGTCAGAGGTGGAAAAGAAAAATCCCGGTCCTGGGTGGACCGGGATTCTTTTACCACGGGTCAATTCTTGAGGTCGGCCAGGATCTCGTAGGAACGGACGCGGTCAGCGTGGCCGTGGATCATGGTCGTGACCATCAGCTCGTCCGCACCGGTGTCGGCGAGCAACTGCTCGAGTCCCTTGCGGACGGTCTCGGGCGAGCCGGTGATGCCGGAGCCGAAGCGCTCGGCGAGGAACGCGCGGTCCATCTCCGTGTACGGGTACTCGGCGGCTTCCTCGGGCGTCGGCAGCGCGATGGGACGGCCGCGGCGCAGGCTGAGGAAGGTCATCCCGCTCGGCCCGGCGAGGAACTGCGCGCGCTCGTCGGTCTCGGCCGCGACCACGGAGACGCCGAGCATCACGTACGGCTCGGCGAGCACGTCGGACGGCCGGAAGTTCTCACGGTAGAGCTGCACCGCGGGCAGCGTGTTCTCGGCGGCGAAGTGGTGCGCGAAGGAGAACGGCAGGCCGAGGCGCCCGGCCAGCTGCGCGCTGAAGCCGGACGAGCCGAGCAGCCACATCGACGGCTTGTTGCCCTCGGCGGTCACGGCGTTGACGCCGCGAGCCGCGTCGTGCTCGAAGTAGTCGCTCAGCTCCAGCAGTTGCTCGGGGAAGTTCTCGGCGGACAGGCCGCCGGGCCCGCGCAGGGCGAGCGCCGTGCGCTGGTCGGTGCCCGGCGCGCGGCCGATGCCCAGGTCGATCCGGCCGGGGTGGAACGCCTCCAGCGTGCCGAACTGCTCGGCCACCACGAGCGGCGCGTGGTTCGGCAGCATGATGCCGCCGGAGCCGACGCGGATGGTCTCGGTGGCGTCGGCCACGTGCCCGATCATGACCACGGTGGCCGAGCTGGCGATGCCCGGCATGTTGTGGTGCTCGGCGAGCCAGTAGCGGTGGAAGCCCAGCCGCTCGGCGTGGCGGGCGAGGTCGAGGGTGTTACGCAGCGCTTCGCCGACCCCCCTCCCTTCCGAGACGGGGGAGAGGTCGAGCACGGACAGCGGCACGTCAGGCAGAGAACTCACGTCTGGCGTAACGCGCGAGGGGGCTGTTCCCTTCCCGAGGCAACCTCCGTTTTTCGCCGGGCGGCTGCGGCGCGCGTCACCTCTCTTGCGCCCCAATGTGGCGTTCGGTGCGTTGGACGCACCGAACGCCACATTGGGTGCGCTGGACGCAACCAACGCCACATTGGGGCGCTTCGCACGTGACGGGAGGGGGACGGGCGGTAGGCGATCAGGCCGACGGCAGCCAGTCCGGGTCCGAGGCCAGCACGATGAGCTGCTGGGTGGCCCGGGTGAGGGCCACGTACAGCACCCGGCGGCCGGTGGTGGACTCCGTGACCAGCTCCATCGGCTCGACCAGGACCACGGCGTCGTACTCCAGGCCCTTGGAGTCCAGGCTGCCGACGACCTTCAGGCGTTCGTCCGCGGTGGCGGCGAACCAGGACGTGACCTCCGGGACGCGGTCCATCGCCGTGATCACGCCCACGGTGCCCTCGACGGAGCCGAGCAGCTCCTTCACCGCGCCCTGCGTCGCGGCCTCCATGCCGGTGCGCTCGACCGGGCGGACCTCCGGCGTGATGCCCGTGGTCCGCACCGCGCGCGGCAGCTCGTCGGCCTCCGCGTGGCCGATGACGACCTTCGCGGCCAGGTCGAAGATCTCCGCGGAGTTCCGGTAATTGGTGCGCAGCGTGTAGCGGCGCCGGGCCGTCTTGGGGCCGAACGCCTGGTCGCGCGCGGCCGCGGCCTCGCCCGGGTCCGGCCACGAACTCTGCACCGGGTCGCCCACCACGGTCCAGCTCGCGTACTTGCCGCGGCGGCCGACCATGCGCCACTGCATCGGCGACAGGTCCTGGGACTCGTCGACGACCACGTGCGAGTACTCGTCGTAGTGCTCCGGACGGTGTGTCGCGCCGCTCCCGCCGCGGCGTTCGGGCTCCGCTTCGAGCACGGTCTGGCGTCGGCGGCGCTTCGGCTCCGGGCCGATCAGCACGCGCAGCTCGTCGAGCAGCGCGACGTCGGCCACCGACCAGCCGTGCGAGCGGTCCGCGAAATCCGCCGCCAGCATGGTGATCTCGCCGCGGTTCAGCACGCCCTTGGCCGCCGCCGCGAGCCGCTTCTCGTCGCCCAGCCACTTCAGGATCTGCGCCGGGTACAGCACCGGCCACCAGACGACCAGGAAGCGGTGGAACTCGATGCGCTCGCCGAGGTCCGTGATCAGCTCGGCGCGATCGAACGGCCGGCCGTCTTCCTTCGCGTACCCCTCGGCCTTCGTGGCCAGCGCGTCCAGCAGCAGCTCCGCGACGCGTACGCGCGAGCGGTTCGGCGGCGCGCCCTGCGTGTGGGCCTTCTTCCGCACCTTCTCCAGCTCGCGGTCCGTCAGCTTCAGCACTTCGCCGCGGTAGACGATCCGCAGCTCGGCCGGCGCCTCCGGCGGGGCGTCGCGCAACGCGCGCAGCAGCACCCGCCGCATCCGCAGCGAGCCCTTCACCGCGGCCAGCGGCGAGCTGTCCTGGCGGGTCGCCTCGAGCCCGTCGAGCACCTCGCCGAGCGCGCGCAGCTCCACGTTCGTCTCGCCCATCGACGGCAATACGCGCGAGATGTAGGAGGTGAACACCCCGGACGGCCCGATCACGAGCACGCCGGCGCCGCCCAGCTGACGGCGGTGGCGGTAGAGCAGGTACGCCGCGCGGTGCAGCGCCACGGCCGTCTTGCCGGTGCCCGGCCCGCCGGTGATCTCGGTGACCCCGCGCCAGGGTGCGCGGATCACCTCGTCCTGCTCCTTCTGGATGGTGGCGACGATGTCGCGCATCTTCTCGCCGCGCGAGCGGCCCAGCGCGGCCATCAGCGCGCCCTCGCCGACGATCTGCATGTCCTCGGGCACGGCGTCGGCGATCAGCACGTCGTCGTCCACGTCCAGCACGTTCGGCCCGGAGCAGCGGATCACGCGGCGGCGCACCACGTCCATCGGCTCCTCGGCGGTCGCCTGGTAGAACGCCGCGGCCGCGGGGGCGCGCCAGTCGGTGACGAGGTTGTCGAACTCGGCGTCGCGGATGCCGAGGCGGCCGACGTAGATCAGCTCGCCGTCGCGGTGGTCGAGCCGGCCGAAGACCAGGCCCTCGTACTCCGCGTCGAGCGTCTGCAGCGTCTGGTTCGCGTGGTGGACCATCATGTCGCGCTCGAAGAGCATCGACGCCTGTTCGAAGATCGCCTCGCGCTGGGCGCCCTGCCCGATTTCGTAGCCCTTGGTGCGCATCGCCTCGGCTTGGGCTTTCAGCGCCGCGAGCTGGGTGTACACCCGGTCCACGTGCGCCTGCTCCACGGCGATCTCAGCCCGCCTGACCCCGGGTTCGGACACGCATCGCTCCTTGAAGACTCTCGATCGCCCCATCAGGGCGAAGAACGACTCTACGCGTTGCGCGCGCGTGGTTCAGCATGTCCTGCCCAACACCGCGGCCCAGGCCTCGGCGAAGATGGGGGAGTGACGAGGATCGTGGCCGGGAAGGCGGGCGGACGGCGGCTGAAGGTGCCGCCCAAGGGCACCCGCCCGACGTCCGAGCGGGTGCGGGAAGCCCTGTTCAACGCCCTCGACGTGGCCGGCGAGCTGGACGGCGCGCGGGTCCTCGACCTCTACGCCGGCTCCGGCGCGCTCGGCCTCGAAGCCCTCTCCCGCGGCGCCGCCGACGCGTGGTTCGTGGAAGCCGACCGCCGGGCCGCCGACGTGCTCCGCGGGAACGTCGCCGACGTGGGCCTCGGCGGCACCGTGCGCGCCGCGCCGGTCGAGGCCGTGGTGGCCGCTCCGGCGCCTGCGCGGTTCGACCTGGTGCTGGCCGACCCGCCGTACGCCGTGGACGCCGCCGCGCTCGGCCGGGTGCTGGCCGCGCTCGGCGACGGCGGCTGGCTCGGCGACGGCGCGCTGGTGGTGGTCGAGCGGGCCGCTCGTGACGGCGCGCCCGACTGGCCCGCCGGTTTCACGCCGACGCGCGACAAGCGCTACGGCGACACCGCGCTGTACTGGGCGGAGTTCGGCGCGCGATCAGGGGTGTGACGCAGTAGTCATGTGCCGCGCAGTCACGTGCTGCGCGCGCGGCCGCTGGGCTTGGTAGCGTCCGCCGCATGCGGCGTGCGGTCTGTCCCGGCTCCTACGATCCGGCCACCAACGGACACCTCGACATCATCGAGCGGGCCTCCCTCCTCTTCGACGAGGTCGTCGTCGCGGTGGGGGTGAACAAGAGCAAGAAGGGCCTGTTCGAGGTCGAGGAGCGCATGGAGATGCTGCGCCTGATCACCGCGAAGCTGCCCAACGTGCGCATCGACTCGTGGCAGGGCCTGCTCGTGGACTACTGCCGCGAGAACGACATCGCGGCCGTCGCCAAGGGCCTGCGCTCGGTCAGCGACTTCGACTACGAGCTGCAGATGGCGCAGATGAACCGCGAGCTCACCGGGCTCGAGACGCTGCTGATGGCCAACAACCCGGCGTACGGCTTCGTCTCCAGCTCGCTGGTGAAGGAGGTCGCGGCGCTCGGCGGCGACATCGAGAGCCTCGTCCCGCCCGTGGTGTTCGAGCGGCTCAACCAGGTCTTCCCGAAACAGGCCTGAGCCCCGGGGGTTCGCGCGGAACGCCGAGCTCGACGCCGGGTTTGTGCGGAACGCCGTTAAGGCCCCCTTCGCCGCGTCCGACGCGGCGAAGGGGGCCTTAACGGCATCCTCGGCGGCAACTTGAGCGGGCGCATTCGCCCGATCGGGCGGCGACCATCGTCGGGACTTCGGCCGTTCCCCGCGACTGTTCACTTGGCGGTATCCTGTCGACCATTCGATCGGGTTACGGTCCGAAAATGACCAACCATCGTTCCCGCTTAGCTGGTGTCCTTTTCGCACTGCTGGTCGGTTTCCTGGGGTTCGCGACGGCCGCGCAGGCCGCTCCCGCAGCTCCGGCCGGCCCGGCTGCGTCCGCCTCGCCCGCTTCGGTCCTGCAGAACTCCTGCGGCGACCTCTCGGGCTTCTCGCACAAGGCGCTGTCCTCGCTGCCCGCCGAGGCGACGACCACGTACAACCTGATCCAGAAGGGCGGCCCGTACCCGTACCCGAAGAACGACGGCGTCGTCTTCGACAACCGTGAGGGCATCCTCCCGTCCTGCGCGACGTCGTACTACCACGAGTACACGGTGCCGACGCCCGGCGCGAGCAACCGCGGCACCCGCCGGATCATCACCGGCCAGGGCGGCGAGTACTTCTACACCGGTGACCACTACGCGACGTTCAGCGTGATCGACGTCGACGGCGGCGGGGGCGGCACCACCGCCTGCGGTGACCTCTCGAAGCTGGCCAAGGTCGGCTACTCCACCCTGTCGGCGGCCGCGAAGAAGGTCGTGGACACCGTCAAGGGCGGCGCGTCCACCGGCACCACCTACGAGAACCGCGAGGGCGTCCTCCCGGCCTGCGACTCGGGCTACTACCAGCTGTTCCCGGTGGGCACGGACGACCGCGTGATCACCGGCAAGGCCGGCGAGCTGGTCTACACCCCCGACCACTACAGCACCTTCAAGGCCATCGACCTCAACTCCTGAGGCGGCGTGCCCAGTGCCGCCCCGCCCGCTGGGTGGGGCGGCACTCTCGTTTCAAAAGGGACACGCCCAGCTCGGCGCGCGTTCACCGGTTCAGGGGCCACAGCGGGCAGACTGGACCGCAGCGAACGGGGAATTCTGCTTGAGGGAGTGGCCGTGTACCGGGTTTTCGAGGCACTCGACGAGCTCGTCACGATCGTCGAAGAGGCACGTGGAGTGCCCATGACGTCCAGCTGCGTGGTGCCCCGTGGCGATGTCCTCGAGCTGCTCGACGACGTCCGCGACGCCCTGCCGGGCGAGGTCGACGACGCCCAGGACGTGCTCGACAAGCGCGACGACGTGCTGCACGCGGCCCGCAAGGAGGCCGGTGAGACCGTCTCCGGGGCCAACGAGGAAGCCGAGCGGACGCTGTCCGACGCGACCTCGGAGGCCGAGCGCATCCTGGCCGACGCCCGCGACCGCGCCGAGCAGATGATGGCCGACGCGCACAACGAGGCCGAGCGCATGGTCGCCGGCGGGCAGGCGGAGTACCAGAACCTCACCGACCGCTCGCGCGCCGAGTCCGAGCGGATGATCCAGGCCGGCCGCGACGCCTACGACCGCGCCATCGAAGACGGCCGCGCCGAGCAGGTCCGGCTCGTCTCCCAGACCGAGGTGGTCCAGGCCGCGCACGCCGAGTCCGCCCGCATCGTGGATGAGGCGCACGCCGAGGCCGACCGCCAGCGCGGCGAGTGCGACGTCTACGTGGACGGCAAGCTGGCGGAGTTCTCCGAGCTGCTGGCGACCACCCTGCGGACCGTCGACTCGGGCCGCAACCACCTGCGCTCCCCGGCGAACCTCGGCGGCAACGGCGGCCGCCCGACGCTGTACGACTACCAGGTCTGACCCACAGCACCGCTAGGCCATGTGCCCTGAAGGCCACCTTGAGGGACGCATATGCCCTCAAGGTGGCCTTCAGGGCGTGTGGCAGGGAGAGTGGGCCCAAGCCACGGCGAGGGGCCTGGGTGCGGCCAGCTCTAAAGGGCTGGCGGGCCTTGCGTACCCTGGTCACTGATGTCTGAGAACCCTGTTAACCCAGCCCGGCCTGCGCAGCTCGACGACCGCAGCCCCTGGGTGATCGACACCCGTGAGCTGGGCCGGCGCGCCGGCCTGAGCCGTGAGGTGCGTCGCACCGTCCCGGTCGAGGTCGCGCTCGGCGTGCCCGACGTGATTTCCATCGACGCGGGCTCCGCCGTCGAGCTGGACCTGCTGCTCGAGTCCGTCGTCGAGGGCGTACTGGTCAGCGGCACGGCGTCGGCCACCGCGAAGGGCGCGTGCGCGCGCTGCCTCGACCCGGTGACCGAGGAGGTCGAGGTCGACATCACCGAGCTGTTCGCCTACCCGGGCTCGGCGACCGAGGAGACCACCGACGAGGACGAGATTCCCCGCCTGGTGGACGACCGGATCGACCTCGAGCCGACGGTCCGTGACGCCGTGGTGCTGGCGCTCCCGCTCGCGCCGCTGTGCGAGGAGGACTGCGCCGGACTGTGTACCGAATGCGGAGTCAAGTGGGCCGATCTCGAGCCCGGACACGGGCATGAGAAGATAGATCCTCGGTGGGCCGCGCTCGTCGATCGTTTCGACGAGAACGCGGGCGAAAAGCCTGCGCACGGCTCCGGAGAGCAAGCCTGACGAGCGTCCAGCTCGATCCGGGAGAAGAAAGTTCGCTCGCGAGGCGCGAGCAGACCGTTTTAAGGAGATCTACTCGTGGCCGTCCCGAAGCGGAAGATGTCGCGATCCAACACGCGCTCCCGCCGCAGCCAGTGGAAGGCGGCTCCGGTTCAGCTGGTGCCCTGCTCCAACCGCGCCTGCCGCCAGCCCAAGCTCCAGCACATCGCGTGCCCGGCGTGCGGCCAGCACAACGGCCGCCAGGTCGTCGAGCCCGCCTGATCGGGCAGCCGGCCATGGGGGGCAAGTCAGCTGGTGGCGCACCGGCGGATCCCGCATCCTTACTCGACGCGCTCGGGGTCGTTCTCGACCCCGAGCTGCTTCGACTGTCCTTGACCCACCGCTCGTACGCGTACGAGAACGGTGGCCTGCCGCCGAACGAGCGGCTGGAGTTCCTGGGCGACGCGGTGCTGGGGCTGGTCGTCACCGACCACCTCTACACCACTCACCCCGATCTGCCCGAGGGCCAGCTCGCGAAGCTGCGGGCCAGCGTGGTCAACATGCACGCGCTGGCCGGTGTGTCCCGCGCGCTCGGTGAAGGCGGGCTCGGCGCCCACCTGCTGCTGGGCAAGGGCGAGGAACAGACCGGTGGCCGGGACAAGGCGAGCATCCTCGCCGACGGTCTCGAGGCCGTGATCGGCGCGGTGTATCTGGCGCACGGGATCGAGATCGCCCGCAAGCTGGTGCACCACCTGTTCGACGGCCTGCTCGCCGAGGCCCCGCTGCGTGGCGCCGGTCTCGACTGGAAGACCAGCCTGCAGGAGCTCACGGCGTCGGCCGGTCTCGGCGTGCCCGAGTACCGCGTCGAGGACACCGGTCCGGATCACCGCAAGGAGTTCACGGCCACGGTGCTCATCGGCGGCCGTCCGCTGGGCCACGGCTCCGGCACCACGAAGAAGGAAGCCGAGCAGAAGGCCGCCGAGACGGCCTGGCGCGCGCTTTCCGAAGAGCTGGGCACCGAAGACGGCAAGGACCAGCCCAAGACCGACGGCTGACCCCGCCGGTGATTTCCGCCGAGCCTGATGTCGCTCCCGTTCCGGGAAGTAACATCAGGCTCTCGGCGTTTCCGGGGTTGGTCAGACCACCCGCAGCTGGCCGCCGTCCACGATCAGCTCGCTGCCGGTGACGTAACTGGCGCGGTCCGAGGCGACGAAGACCACCACCTCGGCGATCTCCTCCGGCTCGCCCAGGCGGCCCAGCGGGATGCCGCCGATGGTCTCGACGAAGGCGCTCCTCGCCGTCTCGTAGTCGATGCCCAGCTTCTTGGCCATGCCCTCGAGCCCGGACTCGACGAGTGGCGTCCGGGTCAGGCCGGGGGACACGCGGTTGACCCGCACGCCCTTGCCCGCGATCGCCGAAGCCAGGGTTTTGCTGTACGTCGAGAGCGCCGCCTTCGACGCCGCGTAGTCCGCGCCGACGGGCTGGGGGAACCGGTCCACTGTGGACGTCACGTGCACCACCACCCCGGAACCGCGCTCGATCATGCCCGGCACCAGCTCGCGGTCCAGCCGGACGGCGCTGAGCAGGTTCGTCTCCAGCGTCGCGGTCCAGTCCTCGTCGCTCACCGACAGCGGGCCGCCGAGGTGGGCCTTGCTCGTGCCGACGTTGTCGACCAGCACGTCGACGCCGCCGAGCAGCCGTTCCGCCTCCCGCGCCAGGCGGACCAGGGCCTCGGGGTCGCGGGAGTCGGCCGCGACGAACTGGACTCCCTCGGGCAGTTCGGCCTCGGTGCGCGCGCTGGCCACGACGGTCGCGCCCGCCTGGGAGAACCGGCGCACCACCGCGAGGCCGATCCCTCGTGTCCCGCCCGTCACCAGCACCCGCTTGCCGCGCAGCCCGCTTTCCTCAGCCATGCCGGTGACCTTAGTGACGCCGCCCGGTCCGGAACTGTCGTACCCGGCGGGCAGAATGGAACCATGCCCGAACTACCCGAGGTGGAGGTCGTCCGCGCCGGCCTCCAAGCCCACGTCGCCGGCCGCACCGTGAGCAAGGTCGAAGTCCTGCACCCGCGCGCCATCCGGCGGCACGTGCTGGGGGCCGAGGACTTCACCGGCCGGCTCGCCGGGGTGCGGATCGACGCTGCCCGCCGTCGCGGGAAATACCTGTGGCTGGAGCTTTCCGGCGGCGAGGCGGTGCTCGCGCACCTCGGCATGAGCGGCCAGATGCTGGTGCAGCCCGAGGGCGCGCCGGACGAGAAGCACCTGCGCGTGCGCGTCCGGTTCGCCGACGACGGGCCGGAGCTGAGGTTCGTCGACCAGCGCACGTTCGGCGGCCTGGCGCTCGACGAGCTGGTGACGTCCGACGGCGAGCGGCTGCCCGGCACCATCGCGCACATCGCGCGTGACCCGATGGACCCGAGGTTCGACGCGGAGGCGGCCGCCCGGGCGCTGCGCTCGCGGCGCACGGAGGTCAAGCGCGCGCTGCTGGACCAGACCCTGGTGTCCGGCGTCGGCAACATCTACGCCGATGAGGCGCTGTGGCGCTCGAAGCTGCACTGGGCCCGGCCGGCCGAGAAGCTCACCGCCGCGCAGGGCCGCACGCTGGTCGCGGCGGCCACCGAGGTGATGGACTCCTCGCTGCAGGCCGGTGGCACGTCGTTCGATGCGTTGTACGTCAACGTGAACGGGCAATCGGGCTACTTCGCGCGCTCCCTCGACGCGTACGGCCAGGAAGGGCTGCCGTGTAGCCGTTGCGGGACGGCGATCCGGCGGGAGCCGTTCATGAACCGGTCGTCCTACTCCTGCCCGCGCTGCCAGCCGCGGCCACGCAGCTCGCGTTGATGCATCCCTGAATGGCATCAACTAGGATGAAAAGCAGCTGAAGGGGGCGTTGCATGGTGGCCACGGAGTCCGGCAAGACTTCACTTTCCGGCAAGATCGACCAGCTGTTCCACGTGGTGCGCCGGCCCGACCGTGAGCAGTACAGCCACGAGGAGGTCGCCCGCGCCTGCCGCGAGGCGACGGGGGAGAGCTTCTCCACCACGTACCTCTGGCAGCTGCGCACGGGGCGTCGCGACAACCCCACGAAGCGTCATCTCGAGGCTCTCGCTCAGTTCTTCGGTGTTCCTCCGGCATACTTCTTCGACGACGAGCAGAGTGTGAAGATCGCCGAGGAGCTGGCCCTCCTGGGCGCGCTGCGCGACGCCGGGGTCCGTGACGTGGCCCTGCGCGCGGTCACCCTCTCGTCCGATGGGCTCGACACGATCAGCGACATGATCGACGCGATCGCGCGGAGGGAGGCCGGCCGCGGCGGTGCGCAGAAGGAGGGCTGAGCCGTGCCGGACCGGCAGCGTGAACAGCTGTGGCGACGGTGCCGCCGGCTGGCCGCGACCGCGGCGCTGCCCGAGCCGTTCGACTCGGAGCGCTTCGTGGCGGGCATCGCCGCCGACCGGGGCCGGCCCATCGAGCTGATGCCGGTGAACACCCCGTCCGGCGGGCCCTGCGGCCTGCTGATGAGCACCGAGCGCGCCGACTACATCCTCTATCCGACGAACACCACGGCGCTGCACCGCCGGCACATCCTGCTGCACGAGGTCGGGCACCTGCTGTGCGGCCACGTCGGCTCCGACGCGGGCGCGGACGGCGCGGCCATCGACTCCGCCGCGAGCCGTCAGCTGATGCCCAGCCTCTCGGCCGAGCTCGTCCGCCGGGTCCTCGGCCGGACCACGTACACGGCCGTCGAGGAGCAGGAGGCCGAGCTGGTCGCGTCGCTCATCGCGCAGCGCGTGGCCCGCGGCTCGGGCACCCGGCCGGCGGTCGATGCCGACGAAAGCAGCGGCTTCGCCGGCGGGATGGCCCGGATGGACAACCTGTTCGGCGGCAAGCCGCGCCGCCGGAACCCGTGAGCGAGACGCTCGCGTACCTGGCCTGCGTGCTGGGGTTCGCCGGCTTCAGCGCCAAGCTGCTGGAGGCGGGACGCGACCAGCCGGTGAAGCGGCTCTGGTACCTGTCCGGCTTCGGCATCTGCATCGCGCTGGGCATCACCGTGGGCACGGCCGCGCTGGACGCGATGATGGGGCAAGCGCCGTGGTACGCGCAGTTCGCGACGTTCGCCGGTGACGCGTTCAAGATCGGCGCCATCGGTTTCGTGGTGGCGTTCGCGCGGTCGATGCGCCTGGGCGACGGCGCGAAGCTCGGCTGGCACGCGGTGGTGACGTGGCTGGCGCTGCTGGCGGAGGCCGTGCTGTTCGTCCTCGCCTCGCCGGTCCGGTCCGGCGAGTACACGGTGGCGACTGCGGCCGGGCGGCCGTACTACTTCCTGTACGAGCTGGTGTTCATCGTCTACGGCGTGCCGAGCCTGATCCTTTTGGCCGTGGTCTTCGCGCGCTTCGCCGCGCGCGCCAGGGGCGGGCCGCTACGGCTGGGGCTGTGGCTGATCGTCGCGGGTGTGGTCGCGGCGGTGGCGTGGACGCTGTGGGACCTCGACGATCTCCGGATGGTCGCGCAGACCGGCCGGGTCGACGCGACGGACGACCTGCCGTCGGCGGCGCTGGGCGCGACGTGTGTGGTGCTGGCGGTGGCGGGCGCGACGCTGTCGGCGTGGGGGCCATCGCTCGCCGCGCCGGTGCGCTGGCTGCGCGCGTACCGGGGCTACCGCCGGATCGAGCCACTGTGGACAGTCCTGCGCGACGCCGTGCCGGGCATCGCCCTCGACCCGGCCCGTGGGCTCGGCGGGGTGGAGTTCGCGTTGTACCGCCGCGTGATCGAGATCCGCGACGGGCACCTCGCGCTGCGCCCGTACTTCGACCCGGACCTGCCGGCGCGGGTGGAGGCGCTCGCGCGCCGCGCGGGGGTGCCGGACGGGGACGTGGTGGCGACCACCGAAGCGGCGGCGCTGGCCGCGGCCCTCGTCGCGAGCGAAGCGGGCCACCGTTACCAGCCCGACGACGCCGACGGCCCGGCCGGCGAGCCCGTCGACGCGGACGTCCTGGCCGAGGCGGCGTGGCTGGTGCGGGTCGCCCGGGCGTGGCGGCACTCGGCTGTGGTGCACCAGATCCGCGGCGAGGCGCAGCGGGAGCTGGGCGTTTCGGCCTGAGCCTTAGCACCGTCCACGGATTCGATGGACCGAACAGCCCTCCGCCGTGCGCACTACTGTGCTATGCGTGGTACCGTTCCAAACGTAAGACTGGAGGGTGCCCGTGGAGATCAGTCAGCTACTCAAGGGAGTGCTGGATCTGGCTGTACTGGCGGTGCTGCGCGACGACGACGGGTACGGCTATGACGTGCTTCGAAGACTTCGCGTGGCCGGCCTGGAGGAAGTGGGGGACGCGTCGGTATACGGGACGTTGCGGCGGCTGTACAAGGCCGGGCTGCTGACGTCGTACGTGGTGCCGAGCGAGGAAGGCCCGCACCGCAAGTACTACAGCTTGAACGAGCCGGGGCGGTCGCGGCTCGCCGAGTCGGGGAAGACGTGGCAGAGCTTCGCGTCGACCATGAACGATCTGTTGGGGGAGGCGGCATGAGCGCGGAAAGTCCTTACACGGCAACGCGAATCCGTGCCGCCGCCGGCTGGGGGCCGGTGGCCCGCGTGACACAGGAGGCAGCATGAGTACGGAGAAGCCCACCGCCGTGCGGGTGTACCTGGCGAGGGTCCGCACCGCACTCGCCGACCTGCCCGCGGGGGAGGTCGAAGAGATCCTGGAGGACGTCCGGCCGCACCTGGCCGAGATCGAGGCGGAGCTGGGGCAGTCCGCGCGGGTCGAGGCGCTGATCGAGCGGCTGGGCACGCCGGAGAGCTACGCCGCCGAACTCCGGTCGTCCGGTGGTTACCCGCTGCCGCCCGCGGACGGGGCCGGCGAGACGGCGACCGCCGTGCTCAAGACCGCCAAGGGGCAGAGCCTGTTCGGGGCTCGATTCGCCTTGTGGGGCATGGTGTTCTGTGCCGCGGGGCTGGCGCTGTTCGCGTTCGGCGCGGGAGTGTCGGTCAACGCGGGCGCGCTGATGGGCCTGCTGCTCCTGGCGCCGGTGTTCGCGCTGAGCCTGTGGTTCCTCCACCGCCGGGGCATCGCGGCGGTGCTCGCGCTGCCCGAGGCGGTCCGGGTCCGCGACACGATCCGCAAGTTCCGCGAGGACCGCAAGGGCGACCGGACGCTCGCCTACCTCGGCACGCTCAAGCCCGCCTGGTGGGTGGCCTGCGCGGCGGTGCTGGTGGCGTTCGGGCTGTTCCTGATGCTGAGGCACTCGTACGCGCTGCTGTTGCTGCCGTTCCTGATCGCGGCCGCGGTCGCGGTGGTGTGGGCCGGCCCGCGCGCGCCCGGCGACCGGCGGCTGCTGTGGATCGTGGTGCCGGTGTCGGCGTTCGTGGTCGGCGGCGGGCTGGGCGGGGTCGGCGCGATGATCGACCGGGTCGGTCATTACTCGTACAACTCGGGTACACCGTCGTACGTCACGTCGTACGCCTCCGACGACCAGTACGGCAACCAGCAGCTGCGCTACGGCAACGAAGAGCTGAAGAACGTCTACGCGTTCGACGCCGACGGCAAGCCGCTCACCGACGTCTACCTCTACGACGAGCAGGGCCGCCCGATCACCATCACCCGCTACGGCTGCGAGCAGGACACGGGCACGGAGGCCAAGCGCGGCGTGGACAACCGCTTCCCGCGGCCGCAGCTGGTGCAGGGCACGCAGGACGCCAACGGCAACCTCGACGGCTACAACGGCTACCGCGGCTACTGCCACGAGGTAACCGGCGTCCCGTTCGCGGCGGCGATCCCGAAGCCGGTCCCCGCGCCGGCGACCGCTCCGACGGGCAAGCCGTCCGGCCCGCCGGAAAGCCCTAAGCCGAGCGGTTCGGCCCCGGTTACGCCGACGAGTCCTGCTCCGCCCACGCGGTAGGGATGGGCTGGCCCTGCTTGCGGGGTTGGGGTGCAGGGACTTGCTCCACTCACGAGGTAGCGCGGCGGGGGTCGCGCTGCCGGAGGGGTAGAGCAGCGCAGGGGCGGGGGAGCGGAGGTCGGGGCCGCTCCCCCGTTTCTATATCCCGGGGGCTTGGGTGCGTCCGGTCAGCGCCTGACGCAGTCGCCGAGTCCGAGGGGTTCCCATCCGGGCGGGCACGGCGGTGTGCCGTATTCGACCGAGAGGTACACGGTCAGTCCCACGAGTAAGGCCAACGCGGGAATGCCGTACCGGCGCCACCACCGCCACAGGCATGGGCGCTGGCCGCAGAGCGGCATCTCGCCTTCCCAGAAGACCGACCTGTGCGAGCAGGTCGGCTCGAACCAGCGGGTGCGCGGGCGGCGGGCGTTGTCCTCGGGTGGGCTGCCGTGGGTTTGACGGTGGGCCGGGCTCATCAGCGGTGGCAGGACGATCGCCAGTCCAGGCCGTGCACGTTGTCCGCCTTCCCGGTGAAGCGGCGCGCGATGATGGGCGCCGTGGCGGCAGCGTCAGCGTTGGCATCGGGAGACGAAAGTCGCCCGACCAGGGCGCGGCAGAAAAAAGCCCGGGCGCCCAGGTCTCGAGGACCCGGACGCCCGGACTGGGGGGACGAACGTCAGTGAAGCAGACCCGAGCGAGCTGACAGGTCCGCGAGCAAGGCGCGGCCCTTCTCGGCGTTACGGGGCTGCGACAGCACGTCGTAGCGCTGCGCGACCAGCTGGCTCTGCGAGGTGAAACCGCGCTTGTTGCGGTTCGCCGCGTAGCCCAGTGCGCCGAACAGCAGGTTGAAGCCGACGCCGGCGACCAGGCCCAGCAGGATCGGGATCAGGCCCGCGCCCGGGTTCATCAGGCTCAGCACCAGGCCGAGGAACAGGCCGAACACCGCACCGGACATGGCCGCGCTGCTGAGCAGCTTGCCCCAGGTCATCCGGCCCGCGATGCGCTCGACGAGCATCGGCTGGACGCCCACGATCGTCACGTCGGTGACCGGGAAGTCCGTGCTCGCGAGGTGGTCGACCGCGCGCTGTGCCTGCTCGTAGGACTCGTAGGAGCCGATCGGCCAGCCCGTCGGCATGGTCGGGAGCTGCGGCCGTGCCTGAGCCCGGCCCGCCGTGGTCTGCGTGAATGCTTCAGTCATCCCTCTCACCTCTCTTGACCCGTACAACGCACGCGACGGCGAGTTTGGTCCCATTCCACCACGATTCACAGATTCTTCTCAGCCGGGCAACCCGGACATACACGACGTCCGGGCAATGGATCTGAAAAATACCTTTGATTGGATTGACCTCACCGGGTCGGCCCGGTAGGAAGAACCCGCAAAGGATCGGATCCAAACCTTTGGACGGTGCGATGGTAAGCAGGCGCGGCTTCCTCACCCTCGAGGCGCTCCGGGCGCAGGTCGAGGCGGGCACGATCGACACCGTGCTGGTGGCCATCACCGACATGCAGGGCCGGCTCCAGGGCAAGCGCTGCTCGGCCGAGTACTTCCTCGAAGAGGTGGTCGGCCACGCCACCGAGGCGTGCAACTACCTGCTCGCGGTGGACGTCGACATGAACACCGTCGACGGGTACGCGATCTCGTCGTGGGAGAGCGGCTACGGCGACTTCGTGCTCCGGCCCGACTTCGCCACGCTGCGCCGGGTGCCGTGGCAAGAGGGCACGGCGATGGTGCTCGCCGACGTCGAGCGCGTCCAGGGCGGCCCGGTCGCCGTCTCGCCGCGGCAGGTCCTGCGCCGCCAGCTCGACCGGCTCGCCGAGCGGGGGCTGGCCGCGTTCGTGGGCACCGAGCTGGAGTTCATCGTCTTCGACGACAGCTACGAGGCCGCGTGGGACAAGCGTTACCACGACCTCAAGCCCGCCAATCAGTACAACGTGGACTACTCGATGCTCGGCACCGCGCGCCTCGAGCCGCTGCTGCGCCGCATCCGCAACGACATGGCGGGCGCCGGGCTGTACCCGGAGTCGGCGAAGGGCGAGTGCAACCTCGGCCAGCAGGAGATCGCGTTCCGCTTCGCCGACGCGCTCACCACGTGCGACAACCACAGCGTCTACAAGAACGGCGCCAAGGAGATCGCCGCGCTGGAGGGCAAGAGCCTCACCTTCATGGCGAAGTACAACGAGCGCGAGGGCAACTCCTGCCACATCCACATCAGCCTGCGCTCGACCGAGGGCAACGCCGTGCTGGCGGGCGGCGGCGACCACGGCTTCGCGCCCCTGATGGAGCACTTCCTCGCCGGGCAGCTGGCCGCGCTGCGCGAGCTGACCTACTTCCTCGCCCCGAACATCAACTCCTACAAGCGGTTCGTGCCCGGCAGCTTCGCGCCGACGGCCGTCGCGTGGGGCACCGACAACCGCACGTGCGCGCTGCGCGTGGTGGGTCACGGCGAGTCGCTGCGGGTGGAGAACCGGGTACCGGGCGGGGACGTGAACCCGTACCTGGCAGTGGCCGCGCTGATCGCCGCCGGGCTGCACGGCATCGAGAACGAGCTGCCGCTGGAGCCGGAGTTCACCGGCAACGCCTACTCCTCGGCCAAGCCGACCGTGCCGACCACGCTGGGCGAGGCCGCCGGCCTGCTCGCGACCAGCGAGATCGCGCGCGCCGCGTTCGGCGACGACGTGGTGGAGCACTACCTGAACGCCGCCAGGATCGAACGGGAGGCGTTCGAGAAGGCCGTCACCGACTGGGAGCGGGTCCGTGGTTTCGAACGGCTCTGACGGCGCCGGCGCCCCGGTCATCGGCCTCACCTCGTACCTGGAGCGGGCGAAGTTCCTGGCCTGGGACACCGAGGCCGCGCTGCTGCACCAGGTGTACCTCGACTGCGTGGTGGCCGCGGGCGGCATTCCCGTGCTGCTGCCGCCGGTGAGCGACGCGTACGACCGGCTGGTATCCACTGTGGACGGTCTGGTGCTCACCGGCGGCGCCGACGTGGACCCGGCCCGGTACGGCCAGGCTCCACACGAGAAGACGTACACCCGGCCGGGCCGCGACGCCTTCGAGTTCGGCCTGCTCGCGGCCGCGCGCCGCGCGCACGTGCCGGTGCTCGGGGTGTGCCGCGGCCTGCAGGTGATCAGCGTCGCGCTCGGCGGGACGCTGGCCCAGCACCTGCCGGAGACCCTCGGGGACACGGCGCACCAGCCCGCGCCCGCGGTCTTCGGCCCCGGCACCGTCTCGCTCACCGAAGGCAGCCGTACGGCCGCGATCCTCGGGCCGGAGACGAAAACGCTGTGTTACCACCACCAGGCGATCGACCGGCTCGGTGACGGGCTGATCGCGACCGGGCACTCGGCCGACGGCACCATCGAGGCCGCCGAGTCGCCGGGCGAAGACTTCCTGCTCGGGGTCCAATGGCACCCGGAACAGGACACCGGCGACGTCCGGCTGTTCAAGGCACTGGTCGAGGCAGCAGCAGTAGCAGCAGCAGAAGAAGAGGAGAACGAATGAGCACGTTCGACGTGATCAACCCCGCCACCGAGCAGGTGGTGCGGTCGGTCGCGCTGACGAGCGCCGAGGAGACCGACGCGGCGATCGCCAGGGCCCAGGCGGCCTTCCCGGCCTGGCGTGACGTCGCCCCCGGGGACCGGGCGCGGCTGCTGCGGCGGTTCGCCGACGCCGTCGAGGGCGACATCGAGAACCTCGCGCAGCTTGAGGTCACCAACTCCGGGCACACCATCGGCAACGCGCGGTGGGAGGCGGGCAACGTCCGCGACGTGCTGAACTACTACTCGGCCACGCCGGAACGCCTGATCGGGCAGCAGATCCCGGTGCCGGGCGGGGTGAACGTCACCTTCCACGAGCCGCTGGGCGTGGTCGGCGTGATCGTGCCGTGGAACTTCCCGATGCCGATCGCGGGCTGGGGTTTCGCGCCCGCGCTCGCCGCGGGCAACACCGTGGTGCTCAAGCCCGCCGAGCTGACCCCGCTGACGGCGATGCGGCTGGCCGAGCTGGCCCGCGAGGCCGGTATCCCCGAGGACGTCTTCCAGGTGCTGCCCGGCAAGGGCTCCGTGGTGGGACAGCGATTCGTCGAGCACCCGGGCGTGCGCAAGGTCGTGTTCACCGGCTCCACCGAGGTCGGCAAGCAGATCATGGCGGGCTGCTCGGCGCAGGTGAAACGGGTGACGCTGGAGCTGGGCGGGAAGAACGCGAACGTCGTGTTCGCCGACGCCGACCTGGAGAAGGCCGCCGCGACCGCGCCGTACGGGGTGTTCGACAACGCCGGCCAGGACTGCTGCGCCCGCTCCCTGATCCTCGTCCAGGCGACCGTGTACGACCGGTTCATGGAGCTGCTCGAACCCGCGGTGCGCGGCGTGGTCGTCGGCGATCCGGGCGACGAGAAGACCGAGATGGGCCCGCTGATCTCGGCCGGGCACCACGCGAAGGTCTCCTCCTACGTCACCGGCAGCACCCCGGTCGCCTTCCGCGGCAGCGCGCCGGACGGGCCGGGGTTCTGGTTCGCGCCGACCGTCGTCACCCCGCAGGACCTGGCCGACCCGCTGGCCGCGGACGAGATCTTCGGCCCGGTGGTCGCCGTGGTCCCGTTCACCGACGAGGCCGACGCCGTCCGGATGGCGAACCACACCGAGTACGGCCTGTCCGGCTCGATCTGGACCCGCGACGTCGGGCGCGCGTTCCGCGTCGCGCGCGGGGTCGAGGCCGGGAACCTGTCGGTGAACTCGCACTCGTCGGTGCGGTACTGGACGCCGTTCGGCGGGTTCAAGCAGTCCGGCCTCGGCCGTGAGCTGGGCCCGGACGCCGCGGCCGCGTTCACCGAGACCAAGAACGTTTTCCTGAACACGCTTTAGCTAGCACAGAGGAGTAGAGCAAGAGATGGTGCAGCGTTTCGAAGGCCGCGTCGCGGTGATCACCGGCGGCGCGAGCGGCATCGGCCTCGCCTCGGCCCGGCGGCTGGCGAGCGAGGGCGCGAAGATCGTGATCGGCGACCTCACGCCGGAGCAGGGCAAGGCGGCGGCGGACGAGGTCGGCGGCCTGTTCGTGCCGACCGACGTCACCGACGCCGAGCAGGTCGAGGCCCTGTTCGCCACGACCGTCGAGCAGTTCGGCTCGGTCGACGTCGCGTTCAACAACGCCGGCATCTCGCCGCCGGAGGACGACTCGATCCTCACCACCGGCATCGAGGCCTGGGAGCGGGTCCAGCGGGTCAACCTGACCTCGGTGTACCTGTGCTGCAAGGCCGCGCTGCCCCATATGCGGCGCCAGGGCAAGGGGTCGATCATCAACACCGCGTCGTTCGTCGCCGTGATGGGCGCCGCGACCTCGCAGATCTCCTACACCGCCTCCAAGGGCGGGGTGCTCGCGATGAGCCGTGAGCTGGGAGTCCAGTTCGCGCGGGAGAACATCCGCGTCAACGCGCTGTGCCCCGGCCCGGTGAACACCCCGCTGCTCAAGGAGCTGTTCGCGAAGGACCCGGAGCGCGCGGCCCGTCGCCTGGTGCACGTGCCCGTCGGCCGGTTCGCCGAGCCCGAGGAGATCGCGGCCGCCGTGGCCTTCCTGGCCAGCGACGACGCCAGCTTCATCACCGCTTCGCAGTTCCTGGTGGACGGCGGGATCTCGGGCGCCTACGTCACGCCGCTGTAATACCTGAAACCGGCGCATGGGGGCCGGTCCCGGTGAGATGCTGACCGCCATGAACCTTCGGCAGAGCCTGGACCGGCTACCGTCCGGCAACCTCACGCAGCGCGTCTTCGGCGAGCCGTTCGAGCTGCCGGACGGTGCCGTGGTCATCCCGGTCGTCCGGATCGCCGGCGTGCGCGGCGATGTGCCCAAGCCGGTCGGGGTGTTCGTGATCCACGACGGCAAGACCTCGTGGGAGCCCGCCGTCGACGCGAACCGGATAGCGCTGATGGGTACGGTGGTCGGCTTGGCCGCGGCGGTCATCTCGACCCTCGCGGTGCTTCGCCGTCCGCCGTGGCCCGACTTGTCGGTCGAAGGGCTGGCCGAGTTGGCCAAGCGTGAGAAGGGGTAGGCCCGCCGTCATGGCTCGGGGTGTGTCGTAGGCCGGGAGAGGTAGACTCGCGCGTAAAGCGGCAGGTACGGTGGCCGCACCGCAGCACCCAGCAGCGCAGACAACTGAAAATCGGGCCGTTCGAGCCGGAGCGGGAGAGCCCCATGTACGCGGTGGGGCACCGAAGGAGCAAACTCCCCGGAATCTCTCAGGTACCCACTACCGCTTCGCGCGAGGCCACTCTGGAAAGCAGGCGCACCCGCGCCTCACCCAAGGTGAAAGCCGTGCTGCGCACGGTGAAACTCTCAGGTGCCCATGACAGAGGGGGAGTTCCCAGTGCACCGCTGCGCCCGGTGCCCGTCCCGAGGAGCTCCCATCACCTCCACCCCCTTCGACGCCCGCCACATCGGCCCCGCCGAGGCCGAGCGGGCCAAGATGCTCGCCGAAACCGGGCACGGAAGCCTGGACGCCCTCGTCGAGGCGGCGGTGCCGTCGGCCATCCGCGCCACCCGTGACCTGGACCTGCCCGCGGCCGCCACCGAGGAAGAGGCCACCGCGGAGCTGCGCGCGCTGGCGGCGCTCAACCGCCCGATGACGCAGATGATCGGCCTCGGCTACTCCGACACCGTCACCCCGGGCGTGATCCGCCGCAACGTGCTGGAGAACCCGGCCTGGTACACCGCGTACACGCCGTACCAGCCGGAGATCTCGCAGGGACGGCTCGAAGCGCTGCTGAACTTCCAGACCATGGTCGCCGACCTCACCGGCCTGGCCACCGCGAACGCGTCGCTGCTGGACGAGTCGACCGCCGTCGCCGAGGCCATGACGTTGATGCGCCGGGCTTCGAAGGCCAAGTCGAACGTCGTCGTGCTCGACGCCGAGTGCCTGCCGCAGACGATCGCGGTGGTGCGCACGCGCGCCGCGGCGCTGGGCATCGACGTGCAGGTGCGCGACCTGCTGACCGGGCTGCCGGAGGAGTTCTTCGGGGTCGTCGTGCAGTACCCGGGCGCGTCCGGTGTGCTGCGGGGACGCGGTTTCTACCACGCCGTTTCCGAGGCCGCGAAGGCCGCGGGCGCGTTGTACACAGTGGCCGCGGACCTGCTGGCGCTCACCCTCATCACGTCGCCGGGCGAGTTCGGCGCCGACGTCGCGGCCGGCTCGACGCAGCGGTTCGGCGTGCCGCTCGGCTACGGCGGCCCGCACGCCGGGTACATGGCCGTCCGCGCCGGGCTGGAGCGCTCGCTGCCCGGCCGCCTCGTGGGCGTCTCGGTGGACGCCGACGGAAACTCCGCGTACCGGCTCGCGCTGCAGACGCGTGAGCAGCACATCCGTCGTGAGAAGGCGACGTCCAACATCTGTACCGCGCAGGTGCTGCCGGCGGTGCTCGCCGCGATGTACGCGGTTTACCACGGCCCGGACGGCTTGCAGGCCATCGCGAACCGCGTGCACGGACTGGCCGCCGGCTTCGCGGACGCGCTGCGCGCCGGCGGGGTCGAGGTCGTGCACGAATCGTTCTTCGACACGGTCGTGGCGCACGTCCCGGGCCGCGCCGCGGAGGTCCACGCCGCCGCGCGCGAGGCCGGGATCAACCTCGGCCACGTCGACGCCGACCACGTGCGCGTCGCCTGCGATGAGCTGACTCGCCCGGACACACTCGCGAAGGTGCTCCGCGCGTTCGGCGTGGACAGCGAGTGGGCCGCGGCCACCGCGCTGCCGAACGGCATCGTGCGCGAGAGCGGCTTCATGGGCCACGAGGTGTTCAGCACCCACCGCTCCGAGACGGCGATGCTGCGTTACCTGCGCCGGCTGTCCGATCAGGACTACGCGCTCGACCGCGGCATGATCCCGCTCGGCTCGTGCACGATGAAGCTCAACGCCACCGCGGAGATGGAGCCGATCAGCTGGCCCGAGTTCGCGGGCATCCACCCGTTCGCGCCCGCCGAGGACGCCGGGGGCTACCACGTGCTCGTCGAGCAGCTTTCGACCTGGCTCGCCGAGGTGACCGGCTACGACAAGGTGTCGCTGCAGCCGAACGCGGGCAGCCAGGGTGAGCTGGCGGGCCTGCTCGCCATCCGCGGTTACCACCACGCGAACGGCCAGCCCGAGCGCGAGGTCTGCCTGATCCCGTCGTCCGCGCACGGCACGAACGCCGCTTCGGCGGTGCTCGCGGGCATGCGCGTGGTCGTGGTCAAGTGCACCGACGAGGGCAACGTGGACCTGACCGACCTGCAGGCCAAGGTGGACGCCCACCGCGAAACGCTCGCGGCGATCATGGTCACCTACCCGTCCACGCACGGCGTTTACGAGCACGGCATCGAGCGGCTCGCGAAGATCGTGCACGACGGCGGCGGCCAGGTCTACGTCGACGGCGCCAACCTGAACGCGTTGCTGGGCCTGGCGAAGCCGGGTGAGTTCGGCGGCGACGTCTCGCACCTGAACCTGCACAAGACGTTCTGCATCCCGCACGGCGGCGGCGGCCCCGGCGTCGGCCCGGTCGCGGTGCGCGCGCACCTCGCGCCGTACCTGCCGAACCACCCGCTGCTGGACCAGGCGGGCCCGGCCACCGGCGTCGGCCCGATCAGCGGCGCGCCCTACGGCTCGGCGTCGATCCTGCCGATCTCCTGGGCCTACGTCCGGATGATGGGCGGCCCCGGCCTGACCACGGCCACCAAGGTCGCGGTGCTCGCCGCGAACTACGTCGCCTCGCGCCTCTCGCCGCACTTCCCGGTGCTCTACACCGGACAGGACGGCCTGGTCGCGCACGAGTGCATCCTCGACCTGCGCGGCATCACCAAGGAGACCGGCGTGACGGTCGACGACGTCGCGAAGCGGCTCATCGACTACGGCTTCCACGCGCCGACCATGTCGTTCCCGGTCGCCGGCACGCTGATGGTCGAGCCCACCGAGAGCGAGGACCTCGGCGAGATCGACCGGTTCTGCGCGGCGATGATCGCCATCCGCGGCGAGATCGACCAGGTCGCCGCCGGCCGGTGGACCGCCGAGACCAGCCCGCTGCGCGGCGCCCCGCACACCGCGGAGGCGCTGGTCGGCGAGTGGGACGCGGACTACGACCGCGAGCTGGCGGTGTACCCGGCCGGGGTGTCGCGCAAGAACAAGTACTGGCCGCCGGTCCGCCGCATCGACGGCGCGCGCGGCGACCGCAACCTCGTCTGCTCCTGCCCGCCCCTCAACGCTTACGAAGGCTGAGCCGTGTCGAAAGAGACTTCCCTGCACGGGGTCCACAAGGGACTCGGTGCCCTGTTCACCGACTTCGCGGGCTGGTCGATGCCCGTGCGTTACAGCAGCGAACTGGCCGAGCACAAGGCCGTCCGTGAGGCGGCGGGCCTGTTCGACCTGTCGCACATGGCCGAGATCCACGTCCGCGGCAAGCAGGCCGCGGACGTGCTCGACTTCGCGCTGGTCGGAAACCTGTCCGGGGTCAAGCCGGGCCGGGCGCGGTACACGATGATCTGCGACGCCGACGGTGGTGTGCTGGACGACCTGGTCGTCTACCGGCTGGCGGACGAGGAGTACCTGGTGGTCGCCAACGCCGGCAACGCCGACGTGGTCGCGGCGGCGCTGGCCGAGCGCGTGGCCGGGTTCGACGCCGTGGTGGACAACCGTTCCGAGGACACCGCGCTGCTCGCCGTCCAGGGCCCGAAGGCCGTGGAGATCCTCGGCGCGGTGACGGACGCGGACCTGGGCGCGCTGAAGTACTACGCCAGCGTCCCGGCCGTGGTGAAGGGGCACAACGTGCTCCTGGCCCGCACCGGCTACACCGGCGAGGACGGCTTCGAGCTGTACGTGCCGGCCGCCGAGGCGCCGTCGGTGTGGCGGATCCTGACCGAGGCGGGGGAGCCGCACGGGCTGGTCCCGGCCGGGCTGGCCTGCCGCGACACCCTGCGTCTCGAAGCCGGAATGCCGTTGTACGGCAACGAACTCAGCCTCCAGCTGAGCCCGTTCGAGGCCGGCCTCGGCCGCGTGGTGAAGTTCGAGAAGCCGGGTGACTTCGTCGGCCGCGCCGCGTTGGAGGAGCTGGCCAAGGCGGACGTGCCGCGCGTGCGTGTCGGACTGCGTGGTGCCGGGCGGCGCGCGCCTCGCCACGGTTACCGTTTGCTGGACGGTGACACCGAGATTGGCGAGGTGACCAGTGGCGCGCTGTCGCCGACGCTGGGGTACCCGATCGCCATGGCGTACGTCGATCGGGCGTACACCGAGCCTGGCACGAAGCTTTCCGTCGACATCAGGGGCAGGATCGAGCCCGTCGAGGTCGTAGCCCTGCCCTTCTACTCCCGAGCCTGAGAGCGAAGAACCGTGAGCATCCCCCAGAACCTGTCCTACACCAAGGAACACGAGTGGCTGTCGGTCGTCGACGGCGTGGCCACCGTGGGCATCACCGCCTTCGCGGCGGAGTCGCTCGGCGACATCGTGTTCGTGCAGCTGCCGGCCGCGGGCGCCACGATCACCGCGGGCGAGGTGTTCGGCGAGGTCGAGTCGACCAAGTCGGTCAGTGAGCTGTACTCGCCGGTGAGCGGCGAGGTCGTCGAGGTGAACGAGACCACATCGGACACCCCCGAGGTGATCAACTCCGACCCTTACACCGAAGGATGGCTCCTGAAGGTCCGGCTGACCGGGGACACGCCCGAGCTGCTCGACGCCGCCGCCTACGCCGCGCTCACCCAGGAGAACTGATGACGACGTTCGACGCCCCCCTGTCCGTCGTGGACCCGGAGGTCGCCGCTGCCGTGGCGGCCGAGCTGGACCGCCAGCAATCCACGCTGGAGATGATCGCGTCCGAGAACTTCGCGCCGGTGGGCGTGCTCGAGGCGCAGGGCTCGGTGCTGACCAACAAGTACGCCGAGGGTTACCCCGGCCGTCGGTACTACGGCGGCTGCGAGCACGTCGACGTCGTCGAGCAGCTGGCGATCGACCGGGCCAAGGCGCTGTTCGGCGCCGAGCACGCGAACGTGCAGCCGCACTCGGGCGCGCAGGCCAACGCGGCGGCGATGGTCTCCGTGCTGAAGCCGGGGGACACGATCCTCGGCCTCGACCTCGCGCACGGCGGGCACCTCACGCATGGGATGAAGATCAACTTCTCCGGCAAGCTTTACAACGTGGTCGCCTACCACGTCGACAAGGAGACGGGGATCGTCGACCTCGCCGAGATCGAGCGGCTGGCGGTCGAGCACAAGCCGAAGCTGATCATCGCCGGCTGGTCGGCCTACCCGCGTCAGCTGGACTTCGCCGAGTTCCGCCGGATCGCCGACCTGGTCGACGCGCGCCTGATGGTGGACATGGCGCACTTCGCCGGCCTGGTGGCCGCGGGGCTGCACCCGTCGCCGGTGCCGCACGCCGACATCGTCACCACCACCACGCACAAGACCCTCGGCGGCCCGCGCGGCGGCCTGATCCTGTGCCGCGAGGAGCTGGCGAAGAAGATCAACTCGGCGGTGTTCCCCGGCCAGCAGGGCGGGCCGCTGGAGCACGTGATCGCGGCGAAGGCCGTGGCACTGAAGATCGCGGCGACCGACGAGTTCCGCGAGCGGCAGGAGCGGACCCTGACGGGTTCGCGGATCCTGGCCGACCGGCTTTCGCGCTCGGACTGCGCCGAGGCGGGCGTGCGCGTGCTCACCGGCGGCACCGACGTGCACCTGGTGCTGGTCGACCTGGTCAACTCCGAGCTGAACGGCCAGGAGGCCGAGGACCGGCTGCACTCCGTGGGCATCACGGTCAACCGCAACGCGGTGCCGTTCGACCCGCGCCCGCCGATGATCACCTCCGGCCTGCGCATCGGCACCCCGGCGCTGGCCACCCGCGGCTTCGACGCCGACGACTTCACCGAGGTCGCCGACGTCATCGCCCAGGCGCTCAAACCCGACTTCGACGAATCCGTGCGGCAAACGCTGAGCGGCCGCGTCGAGCTGCTGGCCAAGAAGCACCCGCTGTACGCGGACCTGGCCCGATGAGCGCGGCGCCCGAGGGGCGGAAGTTGTTGCGGTTGGAGGTCCGTAACAGTGAGACGCCGATTGAGAAGAAGCCGTCGTGGATCAAGACGCGGGTGCGGATGGGGCCTGAGTTCACCGAGCTGAAGGGTTTGGTGCGCCGGGAGGGTCTGCACACGGTTTGTGAGGAGGCGGGTTGTCCCAACATTTACGAGTGCTGGGAGGACCGGGAGGCCACGTTCTTGATCGGTGGTGACCAGTGCACTCGCCGGTGTGACTTCTGTCAGATCGACACCGGCAAACCTGCCGACCTGGACCGCACCGAGCCCCGCAAGGTCGCCGAATCCGTCCAGGCCATGGGCTTGCGCTACTCGACGATCACCGGCGTCGCCCGTGACGACCTCGACGACGGTGGCGCCTGGCTGTACGCGGAGACTGTCCGTCAGATCCACGAGTTGAACCCGGGTACGGGTGTCGAGTTGTTGATCCCGGACTTCAATGCCGACCCGGAGCAGCTGGCCGAGGTGTTCGGTTCGCGTCCGGAGGTGTTGGCGCACAACGTGGAGACGGTGCCGCGGATCTTCAAGCGGATCCGTCCCGGTTTCCGTTACGCACGATCGTTGGAGGTCATCACCCGTGCCCGTGAGGCGGGTTTGGTGACGAAGTCGAACTTGATCCTCGGCATGGGTGAGACCCCTGACGAGGTGGGTGCGGCGATGCAGGACCTGGTCGACGCGGGTTGCGAGATCCTGACGATCACCCAGTACCTGCGTCCTTCCCCGCGGCATCATCCGGTGGACCGGTGGGTGAAGCCGGAGGAGTTCGTGGAGCACTCGAAGGCGGCGGAGTCGATGGGTTTCGCGGGTGTGATGGCGGGCCCGCTGGTCCGTTCCTCGTACCGTGCGGGCCGGTTGTATGCGCAGACGAAGGCCCATCGCGGCGAAGACCTCCCGGACAACCTCTCCCACCTCGCAGAGCAGGGTCCGGCCGCACAAGAGGCCAGCTCCCTGCTCACCAGATAAGGGGCACGATCAATGGCGATCAGCGTCTTCGACCTGTTTTCCGTCGGCATCGGGCCGTCCAGCTCGCACACCGTCGGCCCGATGCGCGCCGCCCGGACCTTTGTGGACGGTCTCGCCGAGGACGGCACCCTGGGCAGCGTGGCCCGGGTGCAGGCGGAGCTGTTCGGCTCGCTCGGCGCGACCGGCTTCGGCCACGGCAGTGACAAGGCCGTGCTGCTCGGGCTGTCCGGTGAACGGCCGGAGGAGATCAACACCGACACGGTGCCGGCGAAGGTCGCCGCGATCCGCGAGTCCGGCCGGCTGTCCGTGCGCGGCGAGCACGAGGTCGTGTTCGTCGAGGACACCGACCTGACCATGCACCGGCGCAAGTCGCTGCCGGCGCACCCCAACGGGATGGTGTTCCGCGCCTTCGACGCCGAGGGCGGGCTGCTGCGCGAGCGCACGTACTACTCGGTCGGCGGCGGGTTCGTCCGCGACGAGTCCTACGAGACGGACGCGGTGTTCATCGAGGACTCGACCCCGGTGCCGTTCCCCTTCCGCACGGGCGCGGACCTGCTGAAGCACTGCGCCGACACGGGTCTGCCGGCCAGCGAGATCATGATGCGCAACGAGCTGTCGTGGCGTTCTCGCGAAGAGGTGCGGTCCGGGCTGCTGGCGATCTGGGCCGTGATGGTCGAGTGCGTGGACAACGGCATCGCCCACGAGGGTGTGCTGCCCGGCGGGCTGAAGGTGCCCCGGCGCGCGAAAGCGTTGCACGACAAGCTGATCGCCGAAGACGGTGTGGGCGACCCGCTGTACGCGATGGACTGGGTGAGCCTCTACGCGCTGGCCGTCAACGAGGAGAACGCCGCCGGCGGCCGCGTGGTGACCGCGCCGACGAACGGCGCCGCCGGCATCATCCCCGCCGTGCTGCACTACTACCAGCGCTTCATCCGCGGCTCGTCCGACGACGGCATCGTGACGTTCCTGCTCACCGCGGGCGCGATCGGCTCGATCCTCAAGCAGACCGGGTCGATCTCGGGTGCCGAGGTCGGCTGCCAGGGTGAGGTCGGCTCGGCCTCGGCCATGGCGGCGGCCGCGCTGACCGAGGTGCTGGGCGGCTCGCCGGCGCAGGTGGAGAACGCCGCCGAGATCGGCGTCGAGCACCACCTGGGCCTGACCTGCGACCCGGTCGGCGGCCTGGTGCAGATCCCGTGCATCGAGCGCAACGCGGTCGGCGCGTCCAAGGCGATCCACGCCGCCCGCATGGCCATGCGCGGCGACGGCAGCCACGTGGTCACCCTGGACAAGGCGATCAAGACGATGCGCGAGACCGGCGCGGACATGAGCGTGAAGTACAAGGAGACGGCGCGCGGCGGCCTGGCCGTCAACGTGATCGAGTGCTGATTTCCTTGCGCTGAAAGGGTTTCAGCGGGCCGGGCTGGGGGCGGTGAGCCGCAGCCCGGTCTCCACCAGGAACCAGCCGAAGCGCTCCTTCGGAGTGCGGGTGCGTGGTTTGTGTTCCTGTGGTGAGCGAACGCGGCGTCTCGCGGCCGCGGCCCGGAGGTCGGCTTGCCGGGAGTGGATGAACTGCTCGGTGAAGATATGATGGGTCATGGCGGTTTCCCCCGTTTTTCCTGTCACTGTTCGGTTTCCGGACGGGCGGTGCGCGGGAACGCCGCCCAGTGCGCGATCACGGAGTCGTCGCCGGGCCGCGCGTCGCGGCGGTACTTCTCGATCAGCGCGGACGCCTCCCGGCTCATCTCCTGTGCCTCGTCGGGGGTGAGGGAGAGCCGGACGTTGTTGAACATCGCCTTGTCGGCCCAGGTGCCGCCCCGCTGGGGCAGCTCGGCGATGAACTGGACCTCCTCCCGGTAGCGCTGCTCGATGACCTGGTGCAGGTAGGTCGTGACCGGTCCGGCCAGCTCCGGGTCGTGGAGGAAGTCCGCCGAGTTCAACTGGGTCGAGTTCTGGGCCGGCTTCCACCAGCGCTCCCGCTTGGAGCCGCGTTCGGTGTCCTCCACGACCAGGCCCGCGTCGGCGAGCTGGCGCAGGTGCCACGACGTGGTCCCGGAACTCTCCCCGACGCGTTTGCCGAGGCCGGTCGCCGTGGCCGGGCCGTCCTCCTCCAGCAGGTCGAGCAGCCGGATCCGCAGCGGGTGGGCCAGCGCGCGCAGCGACTTCGCGTCGAGGACGCGGTTCTTGCGGCCGGGGCTCTCCGAGGTCATGCCAACGACGATAGACCACAGAGGACCCTTTGCAAAGAGATCTCTGCGAAGGGTCCTCTGCGGTTGATGGTACGGAGCCCCGCCGGGTGTCCGGCCTAGACTCGGGGCGTGGAGGCGACGTCGGTGGTGAGCGCGGGTGAGGCCCTGTTCCGGCCCGTGCGCGCCGGCAATGCCTTCGAGGAGACCGTCGAACGCCTGCTGCAGGCGATCCGGCTCGGGGTGGTCGGGGCGGGGGAGCGGCTGCCGTCCGAGCGGGAGCTGGCCGAGCGGCTCGGCGTCAGCCGGGTGACGCTGCGGGAGGCGATCCGCGCGCTCGCTGACGCCGGGTACGTCGAGTCGAGGCGCGGGCGGTACGGCGGCACGTTTGTCAACCAGAGCCTGCCGGAGCCCGTCGAGGGCAGCCCCGGGGAGGTCGACGCCGCGGCGCTGGAGGACGCGCTCTGCCTGCGTCACGTGCTGGAGACCGGGGCCGCCGAGGCCGCCGCCGCGCGCACGCTCAGCCCGGCCGACCGCCGTCACCTCACCGGCACGCTCGGCGAGGCCGCGACCGCCGGCTTGGCCGACTACCGGCGCAAGGACTCCCGGCTGCACCTCGCGATCGCCGAGGTCACCGCGTCCGGCTCGCTCACCACCGCGATGGCCGACGCCCGGACGCGCGTGAACCAGCTGCTCGACCGGATCCCGCTGCTCGAGCCCAACCTGGAGCACTCGAACGCCCAGCACGCGGCGATCGTCGACGCGATACTGGCGGGCGACCCGGTGGCCGCGCGACGGGCGATGGCCGAGCACATCGAGGGCACCGCGTCGTTGCTGCGCGCCTTCCTCGCGTGAATTTTTCACCGGACCCGCAGAACCTTTTCCCCCGTCCAGACGTCGTCCATTCGTGGAAGCCGAGACGGATGGTGCTACCGACAGTGGTCCGATCGATCCAGCGGATGACCCCCGCGCGCCACGTCGTCGTAAATGGCGCAAGATCCGCCGGATCACCTACTGCGTCTTCGGTGTCGCCGTCGGCGTGCCGCTGATCGCGTTCTGGGTCGCCTACCTGCTGCTGGACGTCCGCAGCCCGCAGGATGTGCTCTCCTCACTGAACAAAACGGTGGTGCTGAAGTACGCCGACGGCACCGAACTGCTCAAGGTTCCACCGGCCGAAGGCGATCGCTTGTTCGTGCCGTATGCGAAGGTGCCCTCGAAGCTGCGCGACGCGATCATCGCGACCGAGGACCCGACGTTCTGGGACAACGCCGGCTTCGACCCCACCGGCATCGGCCGCGCGTTCCTCACCGGCGTCGGCGGCGGCTCCGGCATCACGCAGCAGTACATCAAGAAGTCCACCGGCGACGACGACGCGACGATCGGGCGCAAGCTCGAGGAGCTGGTGCTCGCCACGAAGATCACGCAGCAGCAGAGCAAAGAGCAGATCTTCGAGAGCTACGTCAACATCATCTCGTTCGGCCGCGGCACGTTCGGCCCGGCGGCGGCGATGAACGCGTACTTCGGCCGGAACCTCGACGACAGCATGACCTGGAGCGAGGCCGCCTTCCTGGCCGGGATGATCCAGTCGCCCTCGGTGCACGACCCCGCGGTGTCCGGCGACGCGCACGCGGCGAAGCGCTGGGACTACGTGCGCGACAAGGTCGTGGAGCGCGGTTACGTCAAGGGCGCGGACGCCGCGGCGATGACGTACCCGGGCGCGGAGATCCAGGCGCCCTCGGAGACGCGTGCCAGCCGGCTGAGCTACGACGAGTACCACGTCAAACAGCAGGTGCTCGCCGAGCTGGAGCAGGACGGGTTCCCGCTTTCCCGGCTGCAGCTGGGAAACCTGACCGTGCAGACCACGCTGGACCGCGGGGCGCAGGCCGCCGCGCGCACGGCGCTGGCCGACCGGCTGAAGGGCGAGCCCAAGGAGTTCCGCGGCGGCCTGGTGTCCGTCGACCCGTCGACCGGCGCGGTGCGCGCGTACGACGGGGGCAACGACGGCGTCCGCGACAACGCCGGCACGGCGCACGCGCCGGGCTCCGCGTTCTACCCGTTCACCCTCGCCGCCGGGCTGCGTAAGGGGATCTCGCCCGACGCCCCGGTGGCGTCGCCGGGCCGGGTCCGCTTCCTCGGGGAGGACTTCATCTATCCCGACCGCTGTGGCAAACCCTGCACCCTGCGCAGCGCCATGGCCTCGGGCGCGGACACCCCGTTCATCGGGCTGGCCGGCAAGGTCGGGCCGGACGCGCTGAGCTCGACGGCGCGGGACGCCGGCATCCCGGAGACCATCGACGGCGCGCCGACGATGCGGGAAAAGGACGGCTACCTGATCGGCTCGGGCATCGCCGTCGGCCGGTATCCGTTGCGGCCACTGGACTTGGCCGGCGCGTACGCGAGCTTCGCCGACGGCGGCCTGCGCACCACGCCGCACCTGGTGGAGAAGGTCCTCGACGAGGACGGCGCCGTCGTGTGGCAGCACGACGACACGGCCAAGCCCGCCTTCGACGCCGACCCGGACGCGAGCAAGCGCATCGCCGACGGGGTGACCGGCGTGCTGCAGACGGCCCTGCCCGACGGCCGCCCCGCCGCGCTGCGCACGGGCGAGTTCCAGCACGGCAACACCGCCGACAACCAGGACGGCTGGGCGATCGGCTACACCCCGCAGCTCGCCACGGCGGTGTGGATCGGCTCCGACGACGACCGCCGCCTGTTCGACGCCGAGGGCGCCAAGCTGGTCGGCGCGACCGTGCCCGCCGACATCTGGCGGGCCTTCATGACGCAGACGCACAAGTCGCTGCCGGTCCGCTGGGACGCCTCGTCCCTGCCGCCGGTGTGGACCAAACCCGGCCTGCCTATCCCACCTGGCATGCCCGTCCAGCAGGGCCCTGGCTCGTGAGGTCCCTGAAGGCCACCTTGAGGGACGTATGGTCCCTCAAGGTGGCCTTCAGGGACCTTCTCGCTCGGTCGGACGCTCGGCCGCGGGGTCAGCGGACGCGGGCGAGCACGAACCCGTCGTAACCCTTGTCGCCGACGGTCTGCACGGCCGTGGCGTCGATGCGGTCGTCGCCCGTCATCGCCTCGAGCATCCGCCGCACGCCCTGCACGGAGGGGTCGGAGCTGGCTTCGTCGACCACGGCGCCGTGGCGGACGACGTTGTCGACGACGATCGTCGTGCCGGGCCGGGAGAGTTCGAGCGCGGCGGCGAGGTACCCGGGCAGGTTGACCTTGTCGGCGTCGATGAAGACGAAGTCGAACGGCCCGGTCAGCCCGGGCAGCGTCTCCAGCGCGGGGCCGACGCGGATGTCCACCACGTCCTCGCCGAAGCCCGCGCGGTCGAGGTTCGCGCGCGCGACCTTGGCGTGCTTCGGCTCGTATTCACAGGTCACGAGTTTGCCGCCGGCCGGAAGCGCGCGGGCGAGCCAGATCGTGCTGTACCCGCCGAGCGTGCCGATCTCCAGGATCGACCGCGCGCCGGCCGTCACGGCCAGCAGGTGCAGCAGCTTGCCCTGGTTGGGCGCGACGGCGATGGCCGGCAGCCCGGCCGCCGTCGAGTCGGCCAGTGCGGCGTCGAGCACGGGGTCGGCGGGGATCAGCGCGTCGGACAGGTAAGCGTCGACTTCGGTCCAGAGTTCGCGGTTCATGGCACCTCCGTCGCCAATCTAGGGCAATAAGGCGGCGCGGGGAGAACGTCATTCGCCGCGGCGCGTCGCCTTCGGGATCACCAGCGGGGTGCCGGTCTCCGGGCAGGGCATCACGCGGCAGGGGAGTTCGAAGATCTTCTCGACGTTCTCCTCGGTGACGACCTCGGCCGGGGCGCCGGTCGCCAGCACCTGCCCGTCGCGCATCGCGATCATGTGCGTGGCGTAGCGGGCGGCGTGGTTGAGGTCGTGCAGCACGGCCACGAGCGTGCGGCCCTGCTCGGCGTGCAGCTGCGCGCACAGGTCGAGGATGTCCATCTGGTGCGCGATGTCCAGGTACGTCGTGGGCTCGTCGAGCAGCAGCAGGTCGGTCTGCTGCGCCAGCGCCATCGCCATCCAGACGCGCTGGCGCTGGCCGCCGGACAGCTCGTCCACCAGCCGCTCGGCCAGGTCGTCGACCCCGGTGGCGCGCATGGACTCCGCGACCACGGCGGCGTCGTCGCGGGACCACTGGCGCAGCAGGCGCTGGTGCGGGTACCGGCCGCGCGCGACGAGGTCGGCCACCGTGATGCCGTCCGGCGCGACGGAGCTCTGCGGCAGCAGCCCCAGCCTGCGCGCGACCTCCTTCGCGCCGTAGCTGGAGATCACCTCGCCGTCGAGGTACACCGAGCCCTGGCGCGGTTTGAGCATGCGCGCCAGCGCCCGCAGGAGGGTGGTCTTGCCGCAGGCGTTCGGGCCGACGATGACCGTGAACGACTTGTCGGGGATGACCACGCCGAGCTGCTCGGCGACGGTGCGCCCGTCGTAGGCGAGGGTCAGTGCCTCGGCGTGCAGGCGCGACTCGGTCCGGGGCGGCGCTTCGGCGATCGTCTGTTCCACAAAGGCTAGGCTAACCTAGTGACCCTCATTCGGGGAGTTCCGTGGGTCGCATTCGCCGAACGTGACCACCCGGTGCCATCATGCGATCGGCAAACCCCTGGTGTGAGCGAAGGTGGCGATGGACGACTACCGGGTCGTCGCGGACGAGCTCGCCGCCGAAATCGAGGCCGGGCGCCTGCGTCCCGGCGACCGTCTGCCGCCGCAGCGCCGCTTCGCGCGTGACCGCGGGATCGCCGGCTCCACCGCCGCCCGGGTGTACAGCGAGCTGATCCGCCGAGGGCTCGCCATCGGCGAAGTCGGCAGGGGGACTTTCGTGCGCGCCGCGCGTCCGGCGCCCGAGCCCGCGCTGGCCGAGCCGGGTGACGCGCGCGTGGACCTGGAGCTCAACTTCGCCGTGCTGCCAAGCCAGTCCGCGAAGCTCGCGTACGCGCTGGAGCCGCTGCTCCGCGCCGACGTCTTCACGGACTCGCTGTACCCGGTGGGCGCGGCGGGCACGAAGGCCGTCCGCGAAGCCGCCGCCGGACTGCTCGCTCGCGGCGGCTGGACGCCCGACCCGGGCACGGTGCTGATCACCGGCAACGGCCGTCAAGGCATCGCGGCGGCCGTCTCGGCGTTCGTGCCGATGGGGGAGCGGCTGGCTGTCGAGGCGCTGACGTATCCCGTGGTCAAGGCGATGGCGACGCGGCTGGGCGTTGAGCTGGTGCCGATCGAGACCGACGCCGACGGCCTGGTCCCCGCCGCGCTCGCGGCCGCCCACGCGGCGGCGCCGGTGCGCGCGCTCTACGTCCAGCCGACGCTGCACAACCCGCTCGGCCCGACCATGCCCGCGGCCCGGCGCGCCGAGCTGGCGGACACCGTGCGGAGGCTGGACCTGCCCGTGGTCGAGGACGGCATCTACACGTTCCTGCGCCCGGACACCGCGCCGCTCGCCGCGCTGGCGCCGGAGCGGACGGTGTTCGTCGACAGCTTGTCCAAGCGCGTCGCTCCCGGGCTCACGGCGGGTTTCCTGGTGACGCCCGCGCAGTGGACTTCGCGGCTGGCCGCGGCCGTGCGCTCGGGCGGCTGGGCGGCGTCGCGCTTCGCCATGGAGGCGGCGACGCGCTGGATCGCCAGCGGCGTGTTGGCGGAGGTCGAAGACGCGAAGCGCGCCGACGCAGCGAAGCGCGCGAAGATCGTGGACGACCGGCTCGCCGGCTTCCGCGTGCTCGGCGACCCGGCCGCTTACCACCGTTGGTGGGAGCTGCCGGAACAGTGGCGCGCGGAGACGTTCGTGGCGGCGGCCGCGCGGCGGGGCATCGCGCTCTCGCCCGCGGCCGCGTTCGCCGTGCTGCCGGGACACGCGCCGAACGCCGTGCGCATCGCCGTTTCCGCGCCACCGGAGGAAACCCTGGCCGCGGCGCTCGACGCGCTGGCCGGGCTGGCGGCCGGGTCACCGGAGGACACCCTCGTTGATTAGGGCTCGTGAGTGTTTATGACGGTTCTAACCGTCATAAACACTCACGAGCCTTGGCGCGGGGCCCACTTGCCGACGAAGCTGCCGCACACCACCGGTTGCCCGGTGAGCTTCGCGCGGATCGTGTTCTCCAGCCCCAGGTAGTCGACGTTCGGGGTGTCCGCCGGCACCGACGAGGGCACCGGGCCGCCGTCGGCGAGGGTCTGGTTCGGCACCGTCTCGAAGATCACCAGGTAGTCGCCCTCGTGGTTGAGGCGGTCGGCCGTGGCGAGCATGCGCTCGGGCGCGTCGCCGACGATCTCCGGCGGCAGCGGCCACTCCAGCGGGAACGGGTTGCGCAGGCCGAAAGCGGGGTAGGCGAACGGGTTGTCCGGCAGCACGGCGGTGCGGCCGGCCGGGTAGTGGTTCAGGCAGTCCCGGATCTGGGTGACGTAGGCGAACGTGGCGGGGTTCGTGCGGATGCCCCGCATGGCCGGGCTGACCGAGCCCAGGTCGGCGGTGAGCTTGTCGTGCGAGAGGTCGCGGTAGGCCGCCTCGTCGTGGTACGCGACGACCACCCAGCCGCACAGCGCGACGGTGGCGAGGCCGGCCGTTGTCGTCACCCATGGGCGGGCGAACCGGCGCCGCACCAGCGCGCGTTCCGGCAGGATCCCGGCGACCAGGAGCAACGCGGTGAGCGCGAGGGTGCCGGTGAGCAGCGTCGGGGTGTCGTTGCCCCAGGAAAGGCTGGTCATGAAGCCGGTCGCGAGCACCAGCAGCCCCGCCCACGGCAGCCGCTTGCGCACGGTCGCGTTCACCACCACGGCCATCGCGAGGATCCACCACAGCACGTCTGCCCAGCGCGACGAGCCCGTGAACCGGCCGTCGGCCACGGTCCAGACCACCGCGGCCGCGCCGCCCAGCGCCAGCAGCCACGAAGCCGCGCGCCCGGCCACGCCGAGCCGGTCGCCGGTGAGGCGCACCAGCACGAGGACGATGGCGATCGCGGCGAAGAACGTCAGCTCGCGCACCGGCGGGAGCATCAGCGTCCCGGGGTCGTCCAGCCACAGGCCGAGCAGGCGTTCGCCGTACGCGGGGACGGCGCCGGTCAGCTGGGTGACCATCTCGCCGAAGCCGCCGCCGGCCGTCACCCAGGCGACGTAGCCGAGGCCGAACGCGCCGAGCGCCAGGACGTCGGGGATCAGGCGGCGCTTGCGGTCCGGGTAACTGAGGGTCCAGGCCAGGCCGATCAGGGCGGCGGGCACGAAGCTCTGCTTCATGAACACGGCCGAGCCGAGCAGCAAGAGCCCGCCCAGCCGGGGCAGTGTTTTCCCGCTGCGCAGGCCGGCGTCCAGTGCCCACGCGCCGCACGCGGTGAGCGTGATGCCGTCGACGGTGTGCCAAGCCATGAGCGGGAAACCGTTGAGGTTGACCAGCGCGGTGGCGGCGACCAGCGCCGTGCGCCCGGCTCCCCACGTGAGCACCGGCCGCCGCATGACGAGCACGGCGAACGCGATCGTGGCGAGGATGATCTCGACCATCGCGAAGAAGCTGGAGGCGAAGAACAACGGTCCCGGGAGCGCGAAGTCGATCACGTGGAGGACGGCCGACCCGAGCGGCCGCGCGGAGATGATGTCGGCGTGCGGCACTTCGCCCTGCAGCACCCGCCAGGCCTGCGCCAGGATGAACCCCTGGTCGGTCGGGTGGAACCCGAACCGTCCGACGCGCAGCTCCGTCGCGAGCGCGAGCCCCGCCACCCACGTGGCGTGCACGGCCCACCGCACCACCGCCCGCCTCCGCCGCGCCGGAACCCCTCCGGCGACCGACGGCAGCGCCGGACTGGCGACGTCCACGCTGGCCTCTTCCTTCCCTTTCCGCACTGCCTTCCCGCCCTGCCGGGCTGGACAGCGATGGTAGCGGCCGCGCCCCACCTCACCGGCCGCGCCTTGTTCGCACCCACGGTAGTTGCCCAGAGATCCCATGCACCCGTTCCTCTCGGGGACTGGTTGATTTTGTGGTTGAGAACCATGGGCCTGGGTACGCGATCCTTTGCTGTGCGGTAGATACCGAATCGACCTGAAATCAAGCAGTTCGTGCAGGCCTGTCGCCTCTCCCGGTCGATCTACTTCAGGTCTTTTGTATGCCTGGGCGCGCGACCAGTCGCGGAGACACGCGGCGGAGTCGCGCCGTCCCGATGCTGGAGGTTCTGCCGTTTGTGGGACACAGGGTCGCGGGTTGGCTACGATCAGTTCGTTAGTGGAGTTACGGGCCGTGGGGGTTATAGGGGGAGGACGCAGTGGGGAACGACCGGCAACCGGCAGACAGCGGAGGAAGCCGGCCTCCATCGCACGAACCGCCGGATCGGGCTGGGTACCTCACGCCGGAAGAGCAGGCGCAGCGGAAAGCCCAGGACGACCGCTACAACGAGGCCATGAATTCTACTGGCACCAAGATCTATCAGCAACGTCAGCAGGAGGACTCCGCAGCCAACGCCGCTGCTGAACGACGCCGACCACGGCCGGTACTTGTTCTCTTTCACCGAAAAACCCGGCTGCGAACGCTGCATCCACGTCGCACACGACCTTGCTGACACGATGATCAGCAAAACCAACGACCTCCTGGGACAGCTGCCTTGGGGCTGATGGGCGTAGGCCGCCGAGCGCGGAGCTGATCAAGCGGTATCCGCCAGAATGGGAACGGATCAGGATCGAGGGGTGGGAACGTGGTTCATCAAGGTAAAGAGTTCGGCGTTGACCTGTACGAACTGGAGAAAGTGGCGAAGGTCGATTTCCCGGTAGTCTCGGCTGACTACGGTGATGCGATTGGTAGCTGCGACCGCGTCCGAGGTGACATAGCCCAAGCGATGCAGCGCCCGGAGCAGTTCGGTGGCGACGGGCTCGGCCCGGTGTACCAAGCCTATCTCGATCTCCACGATGCCGTGACAGGATTCCTCAAGGAAACTAAAAACAACCTGGATGACACAGCTACGGCGCTGGACAAGGCAGCCCGATATTACGCGGGGACCGATCACGCGGCGAGTGACGAGCTGAACCGCCGGGCGCGCCTTGACTCGGAACTGAACGGCAAGATATGACCTTCGATCAGCTCATGCAGCATGCGAAGGACATTACGGACAAGGCTGTTGATTTGACAGCGATGGAGCTGGCGCAGAAAAACGCGACGAAGTCCGGGGCGAACCCCGATCGTAACGCGATCAGGCAGTCCTACGTATTCATCGAGTCAATGTTCGAGCCGTTCTCGCGGTTGCCCGATCCGGCAAGGTATGATCCGCTGATCGCTGATCTGAACGCCGCCATGGGGAAACTGACCACCGGGTCCGTCCGCACTACTGAACTCAGCAACGACGTGAGCTTGGCGAACCCGCATCTGGACAAAATGACGACTGATGGCGGTTATCTGCAAGGCTGGACCGGCGACGCAGCAATGGAATTCAAAGCCAACTTCATCGACACCTTCAAAACGGTCTCCGGAAATCAGTTTACCGTGTTGTCCACCCTCAAAGGTGTCCTCCAGGCCCACCGGGAGATGTGGCTCAGGGCGCGCGATGACATCGACAAGATCGCAGAAAACACGAAGAACGCACTCGACAACGCCGGTGGTTGCGGTAAAAATCAGTGGAGTTTCGGCTTCTCGGTGCTCTCTGCGGTCGTTGCGGTCGGTGGGGTGGTTGTTGCTGTCGCGACTGGTGGTGTTGTGCCACTTGTGGCGATCGGAGCAGCCGCGTCTGTGGGCAGTGCGGGCGTGGCCAGTCTAACGGCATCAGGGGACTCGGCTGACACGATCATCAACTCGATGAAGCAGGCGGTCGACGACCTCACCAGACACATTCAGGAGGTCGAGACGCAGGAAATCGCGCAGAAGGTGCGGGCGCTGACTGATGCCGTGCACGGGAACAAAGACAAACTTGTCAGCGCCCGGCCGAGCCTGGCCGGGATGAACGACCGCGATCTCACCGGCGACGGCGGCTTGGGCAAGTCGGACTAGGACCAGGAGGTGGGGTGACCGTGGTGGACCTGGCTGAGAGGCTGGACGGTATCCGGGTACGTGTGCGTGCGCCGGGGACGGAGATCGAGGCGGAGCTGCGTCAGCGTACCGGTATCACGTTGTCGTTCGGCGAAAGTGTCTATGAATTCATCGATGAATTGGCACTGGAGAGAGCACTCGCCGGCATAGCGCGACTGCTGTGGGCTGGATGGCAGCGGCGGTATCGGGCGGCGATAGAGGAGACAAACCTCAACATCGATGCCGATGACATGCGGGATTGGAATTTCTTCACCGACCGGGCCAAAGTTGAGGCTGCCGGCGAGTCGAGCGACGAGCGGATCACCATCACCGCGGTAGGCATGGAGGACTTCTCGGTTCACATCGAACCCGGCACCGTGCGCGAGATTTCTGAAGATCAGTTCAGTGCGGGCGCCGCCGAAGCGGCCACGAAGCTGATCCAGGACTTCCAGGTCAAGGTGGATGAGCTGAAGAAGCGGTACTACGAATGACGAAACGTAAACTGCTGCTGCTGGTAATTGTTGTCGTGGTGCTCGCGGCCGCCGGGATCACGGCGGTGGTGCTGTCCACCGGAAGTGATGATTCGGCGTCAAAGCCGTGCGATATCCCGGATTCGGTTCGAGAGCAACCGGCGTCGGCGAAGACCGCGCCGGGTGGTGGCGGGATCGAAGTCGCGGAGAAAGGGGTTTCATCGTCGGGTTTGGCGAGCATGGGGGCTGTGCTGCACAACACCAGCGACCTTGTCGCCTATCGGACCAGGGTGACGCTCAAAGTGGTCGTCTCCGTCGACGGCCTACCGCCGGGACCCATCCAGGGCCCGTCGATGACCATGGAGATCCCGGTGATGCTGCCAGGCCAACGAGTAGGCGTTGGCCGGCCACTCATCAACGTCAGTGCGACGAACAAGGTGACCTCAGCCGACGTCGACCTGCAAACAACCACCTGGTTGCCCAACGGTGCCCTCGGTGGATTCGCTCCTACGGCGGACACCTACGATTCCACCAGCCGAGTCCACTCGTCTCCGCCGGCCGATGCTGTCCGATACACGGAAAAATCGACCAATTGTCGAGCACTGTCCAGTCGCCGCACCGCCGTGGTCTTCCGCGACGCGACCGGAAAGATCGTCGGCGGCGACCTCGTCCCACCCGACGGCAAGGGCAATCCGGCCGGCAGTACACAACAGCCTCCAGCGAGCCCATCATGCTCAACAGGCGAGCGCAGTACATGGATCGTGCCGTTGCAGAATATCCCGCAGAACGCGGATGACAAGCGAACCGAACTGTACTCGTACTGCGATCTCAATGCCCCGAAACCCGATGTGAACGATGTGTACTGACGGTTCACCGCATTTTCCGGCTTCAGCGCAAAGTTTCAGGCAGGTCCTGCGGGTTGCTGATCATCCATCGGGGTGGTGATCCAACAAGGTTCGCGTGAGGTGCTGTGCGGACAGTCGACTGTGGCTAGTCTCCTGTTAACGCTCGACAAGCGCACCTCGGCGTGGGGCGCGGGCGGGCCACCTCCATCGGGGTGGCCGGCACCGATGTCCTGATTGTCGAGTGTGCATGTGTTGTCTGGGGAGTGGGGCTACATGGCCGGGTGGTTTCAGCGGCGGCGGGCGAATCTCATGGCTGTCGCCGCGGTGGTGATCACCGTGATCGTGGGCTTGCTGACCAATCAGTTGACGTCCCATTGGGGATGGGGGCTGGGGATCGGGCTCCTCGTGTCGACGGGGCTTCTCGGACTAGTGGCTTGGGGTGACAGGTCGGTCCAGCAGAACCGCACCAGTGCCGCGACCACAAGCAGGAAAAGCGGCACTCCCGGTCCAGGGGATGTCCGCAACAGCATGAGCGGTTCCGCAAGAGACGTCGTGCAGATCGGCCGTGCCGATGCTGTCTACCTCAACGAGCGTCGATCGAAGGATGCACCGCCGGCCCGGATGCTGCCACGGGCAACCGAGAATTTCACCAACCAGGTCGTCGCGCTGGGCAAGGCGTCCGACGGGGTCGTACACGACGGTGATCGCGACGGCCCGAAGATAGTGGTGATCCAGGGTCCCCCGGGGATCGGGACAACCCAGGCGGCGCTGGTGCTCGCGCATCGACGCAAAACCGACTATCCGGATGGGCAGTTCTACGCGGATCTAGGCAGCCGGACCGGGGAACCTGGTGCACTGCACACCATCCTCGGTGACTTCCTGATCAGACGGGGCTTCGCCAAAGATGATCTGCCGGACAGCACGGAAGCGCGCGCAGGGTGGTTTCGCAGCAGCACCGAGGATCATGCGGTTCTGGTGGTGATCGACGGCGCAGTCTCGGCCGAGCAGGTCCAGATGCTGCTGCCAGGTCCCGGCAGGTCCATGGTCGTGGTGACCGAGCGGGCACCGTTGAGCGATCTGAGCGTCACCGAGGCGGTGACGTTCGTCGAACTGCATCCGCTGGAGGACGACGCGGCCGAGTTGCTGTTGACCCGCATCATCGGCTCGGCTCGGGCGGAGGCCGAACCTGACGCGGTACGTGAGGTCGTTCGCCGCTGCGCGGGGCTGCCCGTCGCTTTGGGCGCGGCCGGATCGTTGGTGCGACGGTTCGGGGAGCGGCCCATCGCCCGCCTGGTGGAGGCGTTACGCGATGAGCAGCGTCGGTTGTCGGTGCTGTCACCGGGGACGGGGATCTCGGTCGCGGCGGTGTTCAACGCCGCGTACCGACGCCTGAAGCCGGTGGAACGACGTGTATACGGCTTGTTGGGCCTGGAACCGAGTACCGGTCAAGTCAGCCTCGACCTGCTCAAGCACCTAACCGGTCTCCCTGTGGACGAGGTGCGGGCCGCGATGGACGAACTGATCGCCAGTAAGCTCGCCGAGGAACCTTTCGCCGACCGATACCTGGTGCGGGAGTGGATCAGGAAACACACACCCACCACTCTCGAGACGCCGGAGCGCGAGCTGCTTTCGACGAAAAGCTTCCAGTTCCATCGTGAGGTCCTCCTTGCCGCGGAGGATGTCGTGGCAGGCCGGCGGGGCTGGCGGCAGCTGTTCTTCCCGGAAGTGACAGTCCGGCCGGACCATCTCGCCGCGGACAGGGATGCGGCCTGGCGGTGGTTGGAGGCTGAACGGGCCAACTTGCTGGCCTGCATCGAGTTCGCCGCGAAGAAGAAGTGGCACAACGAGGTGCTGCTGATGAATCTGCTGCTGTTTCCGCTGTACGAGAAGGGTAAACACGACAACGACCTCCTTCTCGCGAGCGATTTCGGCATCGACGCCGCGGTCGCTACCGGCAATCAAGGGGTGCACAGTGTCATCCGCAGCCAACGTGGTTACGCCTACCGGGACCGCTGGGAGCTGGACAAAGCTGCGGCAGAGTTCACCGAGGCCGTCGATCTTGCTCGCCTGGTGAACCTCGACATCGCCGAAGGCACCGCGCTGGAAGGCGGGGGGCTCACCTTGTTCGACCAGGGTGACACGCCGGGCGCGCAGGACGCGTTGCGACGTAACCATGTCATCGCTACGGCCAGCGGTGATGATCGCCGTCTCGCGATCGCGGACATGCTCCTGGCGCGAGTCGAACATCCTGAGCGGGCGTTCCCGTTGCTCGACGAAGCTGCAAGGCTGTTCGCGGGCATGCAACAGGACGAATCTGTCAATCTCGCGAAGGTAGCAACCTGTCGAGGCATGAAGCTCATCGAAGCAGGGCGGTACGGCGATGCCGCCGAGCCGTTGAACTACGCGCTGCTGGTGATGGAAGAGCGCAACCGGTGGTTCGATCGTGCCGTCGCCCTGGAAGCACTCGGCGACCTCGCCCGTGCCCAAGGCGCCCCAGACCGTGCCCGGGAGTCGTATCGGGAAGCCCTGAGGATCTACGAGACTCGGCGGTTCGATGTCCAGGCCGACCACCTGCGGCGCAAGCTGGACGACCAGGACTAGGTCAGGCCCGCCGACGCCAGAGCAGCCGCGTCAGTGTCCGGGCCACCGACACCACCGCCGGGTCACGCGGGAGGTGCTTGGCCTCCGGCGCGGATTCCGGCATGACCCGGTACGCCAGGTGGACCACGAAACGCGTCAGGTTCGGGGCGGCCAGCGCGGCCAGTTCGGCGGCGCGGCCCTCCGGCAGGCTCAGGACCTGCGGCCGTTCTTCCAGCGCCTTGACCACCAGGGCCGCCGCGCGCTCGGGGGAACTGGAGGGCAGGCCGCGGTAGCCGGAAGGGGCGATCATGGGCGTGCGGACCAGGGGCATGCGGACGGAGCTGAAGGTGATGCCGTCCGTCAGCGTCTCGCGGCCGGCCGTCAGCCCGAACTCCTCCAGCGCCGCTTTCGAAGCCAGGTAAGCCGAAAACCGCGGGGTGTCGGTCTGCAGGCCCATCGTGGTCACGTTCACCACGTGCCCGAAGCCGCGTTCCGCCATCGACGGCAGCAGGCCCAGGGTCAGCCGCACCGGGCCGAAGTAGTTGACGGCCATCGTGCGCTCGTAGTCGTGGAACCGTTCCGTCGACAGCTGCACCGAGCGGCGGATCGAGCGGCCCGCGTTGTTCACCAGCATGTCGACGGCGCCGTGGTCGGCGAGGACGGCCTTCACCAGCGCGTCGACAGCGTCACCGTCGGTCAGGTCGCACGGGTACGCCGCGGCCTGACCGCCCGCGGCCGTGATCTCCGTGCGCACCTCTTCCAGCTCGTCCGCGCGCCGCGCCACGAGAAGGACTTTCGCGCCCCGACGCGCGACGGCGAGCGCCGAAGAGCGGCCGATGCCCGACGACGCCCCGGTGATCAGCACGACGCGTCCCTTAAGCCCCGGCTTCCGCGCGCGGTCGGGGTCGAGGTGCGCGCGCCAGTAGCGGTACAACGGCCCGGCGTAGTCCCGTAGCTCGGCCAGCGTGATGCCGCTGCCGTACAGCTCCGAAGTCGTCCGCGCGGTGTCGAACTCGACAGCCATGCTCAGGTGCGGCAGGACTTCCAGCGGGACGCCCAGCTCGCTCAGCACGGCGGCGCGAGTGGCGCGCCCGCCCGGGATCAGGTCGACGCCCGAGGCCAGTCGCGAAGCCACCGCGCGCAGCGGGCCCGACGGCAGGGTCGCCGCGATCCGCGGCCCGCCCGCCGCCCGCGCGAACGCGTTGTAGACCTCGCCCAGCTTCTGCGGCCGCGGCGACGCGAGGTGGTACGTGCTCCCCGAGGGCGCTTCGCGGTGCATCAGGTACTCCATCGCCTCGACGACGTAGTCCACCGGCACCAGGTTCGTCGCGCCCAGCTCAGGCGCGGGCATCGGCAGCCGCCGCGGCAGCGCGGCGAGGCGTGAGATGGCGGGGAGGAAGTAGTACGGGCCGTCGATCTTGTCCATCTCGCCGGTGCTCGAATCGCCGACCACGGCGCTGGGCCGGTAGACGCGGAACGGCACGTCGCCCTGCGCGCGGACCAGCTTCTCGGCCTCGAACTTCGTTGCGTGGTAAGGCGAGCTGAACGTCTGGCCGAGGTCGAAGTCGGCTTCGGTGAAGCGTCCGGCGTGGTTGCCGGCCACGGCGATCGACGACACGTGGTGCAGCAGTCCCGCTCGCGCGGCGGCGGCGAAGGCGAGCACGTTGCGGGTGCCGTCGACGTTCGCGGCGCGGTTGGCCTCGTCGCTCGCGGTCAGGTCGTAGACGGCGCCGAGGTGCACCACGTGGTCGATGCCGCCGAACGCCTCCGGGTCGAGGCCCAGCAACGGCTCGGTGAGGTCGCCGACCGCGGGCGCCAGCTTCTCGGCGCCCGCCCAGCTGTGCGCCAGTTCCGCCAGGCGGTCGCGGGAGGTGTTCCGGACGAGGACGTGCACGGTGGTGGTGTCCTGCCGCCGCAGCAGCCGGGCGACCAGGCGCTTCCCCAGGAAGCCCGTCGCGCCCGTCACGAAGTAGGTCGTCATGGCCGCACCTTCTGTTCGGAGTCTGCGACGACTCTACCTACTCGCGAGTAGGAACGGTAGTTGTCACTCGGGATGCTGCGCGACGACCACCACGGCGTCCCGCAGGGCGGCCCGCAGGCGGCCGACGTCCAGCGGTCCCAGCACCGCCGCCTCCCCCGGTGGTGCCACGAGCACGATCTTGTCGTCGCTGCTCACGAACACCGTCACGTCCCTCCGCCTGCCCGCCAGATCCCGACAGCCGACCGACCACTCGTCCCGACCCGACACGGTCCTCGCCCTCCGATTCACCTCGTGGTGGCGCTTCGTGCGGAGGTGTGACCAGGGCCTCCGGCGCTGCTTACGCCGGTTCACCCGAATTGCCTACTGGCGGGTTTTCCGGGACAGCGGCGGGACAGAAAAAGCCACACATCCGATGTCTGGGTTGACCATCCCGGACGGGCTCCCGTTAGGTGTGGGTGCACCACCGCCGACTGGCGCTCCTGGAGGAAAACGGTTATGGACGCTCCTGACGGCTCCGGAACTTCCCTTTCCCGGCGCGGTTTCCTGGCCGCTACGGGCGGGGTGCTCGCGGCGGCGGCCCTGCCCGCCACGGCGTCGCCAGCTTCGGCGGCGCCGGTCGTCGCGGGAGCGGCACCGGTGGACCTGATCGACCCATTCATCGGAGCGGTGACCACTTCCGCCGACACAGCGTGCGGAAAGACGTATCCCGGCGCCGTGCTGCCGTTCGGGATGGTGCAGCTGAGCCCGGACACCGTCTCCGGCGGCGACAACGGCAGCGGCTACTCGGCCGAGATGACCACGATCGAGGGATTCAGCTTCCTGCACATGTCGGGCGTCGGCTGTTACGGCGACCTCGGCAACCTGCAGGTGCTGCCGCAGACCGGCCCGCTCGTGCTGGGCCGGGACGCGGCGAAGAGCCCGTACCGCAAGGAAACTGAGGCCGTGCACGCTGGCTCACACGCCGTTTATTGGTTGTAGTTTTTGACCCGGTGGAGCTGGACCGGTACCGCGTCCGCGCGGAGCTGACCGCGGCGACGCGGGCGGGCCGGCTGCGCTTCACCTTCCACGACGCGGGCACCGGCCGGCTGAAGGTCGACCTCACGCGCCGGATCGGCGGCGACGGCTCGCACTCCATCGCGCAGTCCGTGCGCCAGGTCGACGCCACCACCGTCGAAGGCTGGATGCGCTGCGACCACGCGGGCGGCGGCTGGATCTGCGGCGCGCAGATGTCGGCCTGGTACTTGCTCGCGGCGGCGGGCTTCTACCCCGTGTCACCGGCGAGCGGCGTGTACGTCCTGGGCAGTCCGGTGTTCGACCGCGTCCGCTTCACCACCGGCCGCGGCACGACGTTCACCGTGCGGGCCGACGGGAACTCCGAGGAGAACGTGTACGTGCGTTCGGCGCGGCTGAACGGCCGTCCGCTGCGACGGGCGTGGCTGACCCACGAGGAGGTCGTCCGCGGCGGCGAGCTGCGGCTGACGATGGGCTCGACGCCGGACACCTCGTGGGGCGCCGACCCGCGGCTGACCTCGTCCGACGGGATGTGGCGGGCGGGCATCGGGAGTAGCGTCCGGGCGGCAGGTCGCGGTCGGCGTTGGAGGTCGTGGTGTCGGAAGCCCGGAAGATCGTCATCATCGGAGCGGGGCTGGCCGGTGCGTCGGCCGCCACTGCCTTGCGGGAGCGGGGCTACGGGGGTGACGTGCTGCTGATGGGCACCGACCCGCACCGGCCGTACGAGCTGCCGCCGCTGTCGAAGGGCGTGCTGCTCGGCAACAGCGACGAACCGGACTGGGTCCACGACGAGGGCTACTACGCCGAGCACGACATCCGGCTCGCCTCGGGCGTCACGGCGACGCGGCTGGAGCTGGGCGCGCGGCTCGTGCTCGACGACGCCGGCGGCGAGCACCTGTACGACCGGCTCGTGCTGGCCACCGGCTCACGGCCGCGCCCGCTGCCCGTGCCCGGCGGTGACCTCCCGGGCCTGTACACACTGAGGACGCTGGACGACTCGCTGCGGCTGCGTTCGGCGTTCGCGGACGCCGAACGGGTGGTGGTGGTCGGCGCGGGCTGGATCGGCACCGAGGCCGCGGCGGCCGCGCGCCACCACGGCGCCGACGTCACGGTGGTGGCGCCGGAACGGCTGCCGCTCGGGCACGTGCTCGGGGACGAGGTCGCGGGCGTTTTCCGTGACCTGCACACGGAACACGGCGTGCACTGGCGGCTGGGCGAGCAGGTCGCGGAGGTCCTCGGCGATCCGGGCGGCGTGCGCGGCGTGCGGCTCGCGAGCGGCGACGAGCTCGCCGCGGACGTCGTGCTGGTGTCCGTCGGCGCGGCGCCGCGAGTGGAGCTGGCCCACGCGGCCGGCCTGGAACTTTCTGACGACGGCGGTGTCAGCGTCGACGCGGGCCTGCGCACGGCCGCCCCGGACGTCTACGCCATCGGCGACATCGCGGCGCACTTCCACCCGCGCTACGGCCGCCGCGTCCGCGTCGAGCACTGGGCGACGGCGCGCACACAGGGCGCCCACGTGGCGCCGAACCTGCTCGGCGAGAACGAGCCGTACCTGGACCTGCCGTATTTCTTCACCGATCAGTACGACCTGGGCTGCGAGTACCGCGGCCTGGCCGACCTGGACACCGACCGCCTCGTGGTGCGCGGCGACCTCGCGGGCCGCGAGTTCACCGCGTTCTGGGTCGCTCCTACCGGCGAGGTCAGCGCCGCGATGAACGTCAACATGTGGGACGACGGCGACGCGCTGCAGGCCCTCGTCGACAGTCGCGCGAAGGTCAGCGCCGAAGACCTGAAGTCGGGAGACCTCGCCAAGCTGGCCTGATCCCCGCAACAGCCTGATCCCATTGCCCCGCAACGAACCTCACTCGTCGACAGGCTGCACCCGGCCCCCGCCAGCCAGATAGGCGCGCAGGTTCGGCGGGTCGTAACCCAGCACTTCCTTGCGTTCGACGACGCTGGAGGCGACGGACTCGTGCGCCGGGTCCGTCGCGCCGATCGCCCGGGTCACCGGGGGCATCAGGCGGTAGAAACCCTTGCGGGACTGGTACATCGGTCCCAGCGGGTCGGGGATGACGGCCGGGTCGCGGGTCAGGGTGAGGCCGCACGAGCGGGCCCGGTCGGCCATCCAGCGCATCGGCACGTCGGACAGGCCGTGGACCGTCTTGCCGCCCCCGCCGACGTCGGAGTGGTAGCCCGCGAACCAGACCTGCTCCACGCGCTGCTTGCTCCCCGTGGCCAGCGGCTGCCAGATCGACGGCACGAACGGCTTGCGGTGCTCGTCGATCGACAGGGCCTGGAACGCCGCGTTCACCTGCGAGCTGAGCGTCGTGTCGTGGAACTCGAAGCGGCGGTTGAACAAGTCGGCCGGCCACAGCCCGCTGAGCGGGATGCCCAGCGAGCCCACGGTGTCCCACACGCCGATGAAATGGATCCGCGGCTCGCACGAGTACGTGCGGCGGAACAGCGTCGCCTCGGTTTCGCGCGGGTGGCTTTCGTCGCGGCGGTCGCGGTACAGCGAGTACGCGCGTGGCACGAGGTCCACGTGCTCCGGCCGCAGGAGCCCGGAGTTGCGGATGAGCCCGGCGATGCTGCGCACTGTGTACGCGCCCCGGCTGAAGCCGACGAAGAAGATCTCGTCGCCATCCTCGTACGTCCGCACGAGGAACCGGTACGCCTCGCAGACATCGTCCGACAGCCCGAGCCCGAACGCGCCGCCCAGCAGCTTCCAGCGGGTCGTGCCGATCCCGGACTGGTAGTAGACGCGCTGGGGGATGCCGTCCTCGCCGGTCGGGGCCACGGACAGGGCGAGCCGCGTGACGTTGCTCGGCGCGGCCACCGCCCCGTCGGCCAGGTCGGCCGTGTCCCACGTGCCGTCGCAGCAGATCACGATCCGCTTGGGCATCCGCACCTCACTCCCGGGAAAAGGTCCCGGCTATCAAGGCACGAACGGCCCCGTCATTTCAACGGTTTGGCCAAACTCGCCGCGAGCCGCGGCGCCGGACGGGTCAGGGTGAGGAACGCCAGCAGCGCGAGCACGCCGAAACCGGCCATCGTCGCGCCCATCGGCACCGCCGTGCCCGGCCCGCCGAGGCCGACCAGCGGCGTCGCGACCCCGCCGATCACGAACTGCAGCACCCCGAGCAGCGCCGACGCGGCACCGGCCGACCGCGCGTGCTCGGCCAGCGCGAGCGAGCTCGCGTTCGGCATCACCAGGCCGATGCTGGAAACGACCACCAGCAGCGGGATCACCAGGCCGATCAGGCCCAGCCCGGCCGTCACCGCGACCAGCACGCCGAGGCCGCCGACCGCCGCCACGATCAGTCCCGCGGCCAGCAGCGTCCGCTCGGAGTACCGGCCCACCAGGCGCCCGTTGAGCTGGCCGGCGAGCACGATGCCGACGCCGTTGAGGCCGAACACCAGGCTGAACTGCTGCGGGCTGAGGCCGTACACCCCCTGCAGCGCGAACGAGGAGCCCGAGATATAGGCGAACAGCCCGGCGAACATCAGCCCGGACGCCAGCGCGTAGCCGAGGAAGGAACGGTCCGCGAGCAATCCCGCGTACGTGCGCAGCACCCCGCCCAGCCGCGCGGGCGTGCGGTTCTCGACGGCCAGCGGCTCCGGCATCGCGACCGCGACGACCACCAGCAGCAGCACGCCGAACCCGGTCAGCACCCAGAACACCCCGCGCCACGTGGTGAAGTTCAGCAGCTGCCCGCCGAGCACCGGCGCGATGATCGGGGCGAGGCCGTTGACCAGCATCAGCATGGAGAAGAACTTCGTCATCGCCTTGCCGGAGAACAGGTCGCGCACGGTCGCGCGGGAGATCACCAGCCCGGCGGCGGCGCCCAGCGCCTGCACCGCGCGGGCGACGATCAGCAAAGTGATGTCCGGGCTGACGGCAGCCGCCACCGAACCCACGACGTACAGCGCCAGCCCGATCAGCAGCGGCACGCGCCGGCCGTACGCGTCCGACAGCGGCCCGGCCACTACCTGGCCGACGGCGAGCCCGACGATGAACGCGGTCAGCGTGAGCTGGACCGTCGAATCACTCGCGCCGAGGTCAACGGCCAGGCGGGGCAGCGCAGGCAGGTACATGTCGATGGACAGCGGCCCGAACGCGGAGAGCCCGCCGAGGATCAAGAGGAAGCGAAGGGTCCCTTCGCGCCTCGGGGTTTTCTGCTCGGCTCTGGTGGTGCGCCCGGTCTCGGCGGTAGTACTCATGCGTGGTCCCCATCCCCAAGTCGGAGGCACGCGCGCGGCGCGTGACCTTCCCTCAAACTCACGGGCGGCTGTCCGCTATTCCGGTTGTGGCCTGGACCACCCCGGATGCCCGGATCCGGGCTGCGCGCCCCGGCTGGTGGGAGCACGATCGTCACGGAGCGGCGGACAACTCCCACCTGGGTGATCCGATCAATTTTCGGCCAAATCCGCCTACCCTCTGGATCCGCGAGGCCGTGTGCGCTATACATCGGATGTCTTGATGGAGTGGTGAGAGGGGAACGTCCGTGCAGTTAGTGCGTCTCGGAGCAGCGGGAGATGAGCGTCCGTTCGTCCGTGCCGGTGACGGTGCGCTGTACGACCTCTCCGGACTGACCGCCGACATCAACGGCGCCTGGCTCGCGGGCGACGGACCGGCCCGCGCGGCCGCGGCGCTCGACGCCGGTGAGCTGCCCGCCGCGGGGCCCGAGGCGGCCGGACTGCGGGTCGGCCCGCCGATCGCCGCGCCCGGCAAGATCGTCTGCATCGGCATGAACTACCGGCGCCACGCCGAGGAAACCGGCGCGACCGTGCCGTCCGAGCCGGTGCTGTTCATGAAGGCCCCCGACGTGATCGTCGGGCCGGACGACGACGTGCTCATCCCGCGCAAGTCCACCAGCACCGACTGGGAGGTGGAACTCGGCGTCGTGATCGGCAAGCAGGCGCGTTACCTCGACAGTGTCGACGACGCGCTGGCCCACGTCGCCGGATACGTGCTGTCGAACGACGTCTCCGAGCGCGAGTTCCAGATCCACCGCGGCGGCCAGTGGGACAAGGGCAAGAACTGCGAGACGTTCAACCCGCTCGGCCCCGTGCTGGTGACCGCCGACGAGGTGGCCGACCCGCAGGCCCTCGGCCTGCGCACCTGGGTCAACGGCAAGAAGGTCCAGGATTCGAAGACCGCCGACATGGTCTTCTCCGTGGCCGAGATCGTGCACTACCTCAGCCAGTTCATGGTGCTGCGCCCCGGCGACCTGATCAACACCGGCACCCCCGAGGGCGTCGCGCTCGGGCAGCCCGAGCCCAAGCCGTACCTGCGCGACGGCGACGTCGTCGAGCTGGAGATCGACGGCCTCGGCCGCCAGCGCCAGACGCTGAGGCAGGCCTGAGATGGCCACGATCGTCGGCATGGAGGTACTCGACGTCCGGTTCCCGACCTCCCGGGAGCTGGACGGCTCGGACGCGATGAACCCCGACCCCGACTACTCGGCCGCGTACGTCGTGCTGCACACCGACGGCGGGCCGGACGGCTACGGGCTCGCGTTCACCATCGGCCGCGGCAACGACGTGCAGGCCGCCGCGATCCGCGCGCTCGCCCCGCATGTGATCGGCCGAGCCGTGCCGGAAGACGCGCAGGGACTCGGCGACCTCTCCCGCGACCTGATCGGCGATTCGCAGTTCCGCTGGCTGGGCCCGGAAAAGGGCGTCGCGCACATGGCGATCGGCGCCGTGGTCAACGCGGCGTGGGACCTCGCCGCGCGCCGCGCCGACCTGCCGCTGTGGAAGTTCGCCGCGAGCATGACGCCCGAAGAGCTGGTTTCGCTCGTCGACTTCCGCTACCTGTCCGACGCGTTGACCGAACAAGAAGCGCTCGAGATCCTGCGCGCCGCCGAGCCCGGCCGGGCCGAGCGGATCGCGAAGCTGGAGGCCGAGGGCTACCGCGCGTACAGCACGTCGCCCGGTTGGCTCGGCTACTCCGACGCGAAGCTGGTGCGGCTGGCCGAGCAGGCCGTGGCGGACGGCTTCGAGATGATCAAGCTGAAGGTCGGTGGCGACGTCGCCGACGACGTCCGGCGGCTGAAGCTGGCCCGCGAGACGGTGGGCCCGGACATCCGCGTCGCCGTCGACGCCAACCAGCGCTGGGACGTCGACACGGCCATCGCGTGGATGACCGAGCTGGCGCCGTTCGACCCGTACTGGATCGAGGAGCCGACCTCGCCCGACGACGTGCTCGGGCACGCCGCCATCGCGAAGGCGCTCGCGCCGATCAAGGTCGCCACCGGCGAGCACGTGCAGAACCGCGTGATGTTCAAGCAGCTGCTGCAGGCCGGCGGCCTCTCGGTGCTCCAGCTCGACGCCGCACGGGTCGGCGGGGTCAACGAGAACCTCGCGATCCTGTTGCTGGCGGCCAAGTTCGGCGTGCCGGTGTGCCCGCACGCCGGTGGTGTCGGGCTCTGCGAGCTGGTGCGGCACCTGTCGATGTTCGACTTCGTGGCCGTGTCCGGCGCCGACGAGGACCGCACCATCGAGTGGGTGGACCACCTGCACGAGCACTTCACCGACCCGGCCGTCGTGCGCGACGGCCGCTACCTCGCCCCGACCGCCCCCGGGTTCTCCGCGCGCATGCACGACGCGACGCTGCGCCGCTTCCGGTTCCCGGACGGTCCAGAGTGGACGGAGACGCCCAGTGAGTGAATTCGAGGGCCTGGTGGCCGCGGTCACCGGAGGTGCCTCGGGGATCGGCCTCGCCACGGCGCAGCTGCTCGCCGCGAAAGGCGCCCGCGTGGCCGTGCTCGACCTCAAGCCCGACGACGTGCCCGAGCCGCTCACCGGCTTCCGCTGCGACGTCGCCTCCGACGCCGAGGTGACGTCCGCGATCGACGCCGTGGCCGAGCGTTTCGGCCGGCTCGACGTGCTGGTGAACAACGCCGGCATCGGCGCGCAGGGCGACGTCACGGCCAACAGCGACGACGAGTGGCACCGCGTGTTCGACGTGAACGTGGTGGGCATGGTCCGCCTGACGCGCGCGGCGCTGCCGCACCTGAAGGCCTCGCCCTCGGCGGTCGTCGTGAACACCTGCTCCATCGCCGCGTGGGCCGGTCTGCCTTCGCGGGCGCTGTACTCGGCGACGAAGGGCGCGGTGCTGTCGCTGACCCTGGCGATGGCGACGGACCACCTGCCGGACCGGGTCCGGGTGAACTGCGTGTGCCCCGGCACCGCGGACACCCCCTGGGTCGGCCGGCTGCTGGACACCGCGTCGGACCCGGCGGCCGAGCGCAGCGCACTCGCCGCGCGTCAGCCGATGGGCCGGCTCGTGACCGCCGGCGAGGTGGCGAACGCGATCGCCTACCTCGCCAGCCCGCTTTCCAGCTCCACCACCGGCACCGCGCTCGCGGTGGACGGCGGCATGTACGGCCTGCGCCCGCGCGGACCCGTGCAGAACTGATCTGCCCACGCTGTCATCAAGGAGGATGCGGTGCGTACGAAGGTGATCCGGCTGGCTGCCGCGGTGGCTGCCTGTGGTTTGGTGCTCGGAGCGTGCGGGTCCACCAAGGACAAACCGGCCGCGCCCGCCGGTGGCGGCGGCGACACGGGCGGCAAGATCGGCGCGACACTGCCGTTGCTGACCTCGCCGTTCTGGCAGGCCTACAACAACTATGTGCCGCAGATGGCGAAACAGCAGGGCCTCGACGTGCTGCCGACGGTGAACGCCGACAGCGACCCGGCCAAGCTGATCACCGACATCGGCACACTGCTCAACCAGGGCGTCAAGGGCCTGATGGTGACGCCGCTCGACTCGGCCGCGATCGTGGCCGGGCTCAAGCAGGCCGAGAACAAGAACGTGCCGGTGGTGGCGGTCGACGTCGCGCCCGAGGGCGGCAAGGTCGCCATGGTGGTGCGCGCGGACAACAAGGCCTACGGCACCAAGGCGTGCGACGAGATCGGCAAGCGCGTCAAGAGCGGCAAGGTCGTGCAGGTGATGGGCGACCTCGCCTCGGTCAACGGCCGTGACCGCTCGGCGGCGTTCCGCGACTGCATGAAGCAGAAGTACCCGGGCGTGCAGGTGCTGGAGATCGCGGCCGAGTGGAAGGCGGACAAGGCGTCTTCCGGCCTCGACAGCCTGCTCACCGCGAACCCGGACATCAAGGGCGTCTACATGCAGGCGGGCGGGGTCTACCTCGCGCCGACCGAGCAGGCGCTCAAGCGCAAGAACCTGTTCTTCCCGGTCGGCGACCCGCGGCACGTGGTGCTGGTCAGCAACGACGGCATCCCGCAGGAGCTGACCGCGATCCGCAACGGCGAGCTCGACGCCACCGTTTCGCAGCCGGCCGACTCCTACGCCAAGTACGGCCTGTACTGGCTGAAGAAGGCGATGGCGGGCGAGACCTTCAAGCCCGGCCCGACCGACCACGACAGCACGATCGTCGAGGTCAGCCCCGGCATCCTGGAGGACCAGCTGCCGGCCCCGGTCGTCACCAAGGACAACGTGGACGACAAGGCGCTGTGGGGCAACAACCTGTGAGCGCGCCCGCTTCGGAGCCGGCCGCGCCGGTAGTGCACGCCGAGGGCGTCGGGAAGCGTTACGGGCCCACCGTGGCGTTGCAGGACGTCAGCCTCACCGTGCACCCCGGCGAGTCCCACGCGCTGGTCGGGCGCAACGGGGCGGGCAAGTCCACGCTCGTTTCGATCCTCACCGGACTGTCCAGGACGGACACCGGCAGCGTCTCGTTCGGCGGCGAGCCGGCGCCCCCACTGTCCAAACAGGACGACTGGAAGGCGCGCGTGGCGTGCGTCTACCAGCACGCCATGGTGGTGCCGCAGCTGACCGTGGCCGAGAACCTGTTCCTCAACCGGCAGGCCAGGGGCGGGTTCGCCATCGGCTGGTCGAAGCTGCGCCGTCAGGCGCGGGAGCTGCTCGACTCGTGGGGGGTCGGCGTGGACGTCGACACCCCCACGGGCGAGCTGTCCGTGGAGGACCGGCAGTTCGTCGAGATCGCGCGGGCGCTGAGCTACGGCGCCCGCTTCATCGTGCTCGACGAGCCGACCGCGCAGCTGGACAGCCAGGCGATCGAGCGGCTGTTCGAGCGCATGCGGCAGATGCAGCGCAGCGGCGTGACGTTCCTGTTCATCTCCCACCACCTGCACGAGGTGTACGAGGTGTGCCAGGCCGTCACGGTGCTGCGCGACGCGAAGCACGTGCTGACCGCGCCGGTCACCGAGGTCACCCGGCCGCAGCTGGTCGACGCCATGACCGGCGACCAGGGCGGCCTGTCCGTCCGCGACGCGGCGACGCGCGACCCGCTCGCCGTGGACGCCGCCGAGGTGCTCACGGTGGAATCGCTGTCCGGTGACGGTTTCCACGACGTCTCGCTCCACCTGCACCGCGGCGAGGTCGTCGGACTGGCCGGCAGCAACGCGAGCGGCAAGCACCAGGTGGCCGAGACCGTCTACGGGCTTCGCGTGCCTTCCGCCGGCACGGTCGCGGTGGACGGCCGGAAGCTGCCGCCCGGTGACATCCCGGCCGCACTGCACGCCGGGATCGGTTGTGTGCCAAGGGATCGCCACCACGAGGGGCTGGTGCTGGAGCACTCCATCATGGACAACACCACGCTGTCCGTGCTGGACCGGCTGGGCCGGGCGGGGTTCGCCTCGCCGCGGGCCCGCCACGCGCTCGGCGCCCGCGCGCTGGGCGACTACGACATCGTGGCGGCCGGGCCGGAGCAGCCGGTTTCGGACCTGTCCGGCGGCAACCAGCAGAAGGTCGTCCTGGCCCGCGCGCTCGCGGGCGACCCGCGGGTGGTCGTGCTGATCAACCCGACTGCGGGTGTGGACGTGAAGTCGAAGGAGGCCCTGCTCGCGGTCGTCGACCGGGTGCGGGCCGAAGGAAAAGCGGTGCTGATCGTCAGCGACGAGCTGGACGACCTGCGCCTGGCGGACCGGGTGCTGGTGCTGCGCGCCGGCGCCGTCGTCGCCGAACACCCGGCCGGCTGGTCCGATGGAGACCTGGTGGCCGACATCGAAGGAGTCGGGATCCATGACTGACCTGATGAGCGATCCCCAGACGGCGCTGCCCCCGCCGCCGGCGAAACGCCGGAAGGCGCTGTGGCTGCGCGAGCTGGCGCTGCTGCCCGCGCTGGTGGTCGTGTTCGTCATCGGCGGGCTGATCAGCGACACGTTCCTCACGTTCGACAACGTGATCAGCATCCTCTCGGCCGCCGCGGCGCTGTCGCTGGTGGTGCTGGGCGAGTCGCTGGTGCTGCTGACCGGCAAGTTCGACCTCTCGCTCGAATCCACCATGGGCATCGCGCCGGCGATCGGCGCGATGCTGGTGATCCCGGCAGCGTCGGCCGGCTTCGGCACGGAGTGGCCCGCCGCGCTCGGCCTGCTCGCGATCCCGGTGGTCGGCGCGCTGATCGGCTTCATCAACGGGTTCCTGATCGTGAAGCTCAAGCTCAACGCGTTCATCGTCACGCTGGCGATGCTCACGGTGCTGCGCGGCACGCAGATCGGCTCCACCAACGGCAAGACGCTGTTCGACCAGCTCGACCCGTTCACGGCGCTGGCCACCACGACGTTCGGCGGGCTGCCGATGTCGGTCTGGCTGGCCGCGCTGCTGTTCCTGCTGTTCGGGCTCGGCCTGCGCTACCACCGCGTCGGGCGCTCGCTGTACGCCATCGGCGGCAACCGCGAGGCCGCGCGCGCCGCGGGCATCCGGGTGGACCGGATCTCGTGGGCGGTGTTCATCGTGGCCGGCGTGCTGGCCGCGATCGGCGGGCTCGCCTACACCGGCTACGTCGGGGCGCTCGGCGCCGACCAGGGTGACGGCCTGATCCTGCAGGTCTTCGCCGCGGCGGTGATCGGCGGCGTCTCGCTCGACGGCGGCAAGGGCACGCTGGTCGGCGCGCTCACCGGCGTCCTGCTGCTGCAGTCGGTGGACAGCCTGCTGCGCATCGCCCAGGTCCCCGCGGAGTGGCTCAAGGCGATCTACGGCGGCATCATCCTGGTCGCGCTGATCATCAGCCGCTACGCCGGCGGCAAGCCGCAGACCTGACCGGCCGTGATCATCCGACCTTCGCCTCGCGCCCTGAAGGCCACCATGAGGGCATCCAGGTCCCTCATGGTGGCCTTCAGGGACAACGGGCGGTCAGGAGGCCGCGGCGGCGGGCTCTTCGGGCTCGGGCTCGGCCGCGTTGTTCTCGGCGGTGTCGCTGGGGGCGAGCGTGCTGCGCAGCCACTGCTCGACCCCCGCGATGTGCACCGTCGCCCAGGACCGCGCCAGCTCCGGCTCGCGCGCGGCGATGGCCTCGTAGATCGCGGAGTGCTGCTCGCGCGTGCGCGCGACGGCGCCCTCCTGCGTCAGCCCGCGCCAGATCCGCGCCCGCGCAGTGGGGCCGGACAGGCTGTCGAGCAGCGAGCACAGCACCGGGTTGCCGGAGCCGTCGGCGATCTTGCGGTGGAACTGGAGGTCGTTGGCGACCAGCGCCTCCACCGTCGGCGAGTCGGCCAGCTCGTCCAGCAGCGCGCCCAGCTCGGCGATGTCCTCCTCGCCCATGTGCAGCGCGGCCAGCGCCGTGGCCGCGGGCTCGAGGATCCGGCGCACGGCGAGGAAGTCGAGCACGGTGTCGTCGCGGTGGAAGTCGACCACGAACGTCATCGCGTCGAGCAACAGGTTCGGCTCCAGGCTGGTCACGTACGTGCCGTCGCCCTGGCGCACGTCGAGCACTCTGATCAGGCACAACGCCTTCACAGCCTCGCGCAGGGAGCTGCGCGAGAGCCCCAGCCGCTGGGCGAGCTCCGCCTCTTTGGGCAGCCGGTCGCCCGGCGCGAGCTCCCCCGAGATGATCATGTCCTTGATCTTGTCGATCGCGACATCGGTGACGGGCATCCAGACCGCCCTCCCTGCAGAGACCTCGGATGTTTCGGTGTGCTGAGCACAGCGTGCCACGTAACTCCCCAGGAGGATCGATGACCCACTCCTCGCCCCCGCACAGCGCCCCCAAAAGAGTGGCCCTGCACACGCGCTTGAAGCCGGGCAGAGAAGCCGAGTACGAGTCGGTGCACGCCGTCATCCCGGACGATCTCGACGCCGCGCTGCGCCGCGCCGGGGTGCGCACGTGGCGGATCTGGCGCGACGGGCTCGACCTGTTCCACTTCGTCGAGGTGGACGATTTCGACGCCATGCGCGCCGCTCTCGCCGACGATCCGGCCGACATCACCTGGCAGGCCCGGATCAACCTGCTGCTGGACGCGGCCGACGGCGGCGCCGACACTTCGTCGGGGCTGCACCAGGTCTGGGAACTGCCGGTTACTGGGCCGTTCGTTGCTAATCCGACGGCAGCCACGGCGGAAACAGGTTCCTCCGAGTAGGTCGGCTGCGGACCGTGTCCGCCTACTTTCGGTCGGATTAGCAAGGAGTGAACGTGAAGCTCTCCCCACTGGGGCTCGGCTGCGCGCAGCTGGGCAACCTCTACCACGCCATCACCGACGAGACGGCCGCCGCGACCGTGAACCGGGCCTGGGCCGAAGGCATCCGCTACTTCGACACCGCGCCGCACTACGGGCTCGGGCTCTCGGAACGGCGGCTCGGCGCGGCGCTCGCGTCGTACCCGCGTGACGAGTACGTGCTGTCCACCAAGGTCGGCCGGGTGCTGGAGCCGACTGCCGCCGCGCCCGGCGAGCGTGACGACCAGGGCTTCGACGTGCCCGCCACCTACCGCCGCCGCTGGGACTTCAGCCGCGACGGGATCCTGCGCTCGATCGAGGACAGCCTGACCCGGCTCGGCCTCGACCGCGTCGACATCGCCTACGTGCACGACCCGGACGAGCATTTCGACGAGGCCGTCGACGGCGCCTTCCCGGCGTTGCTGGAACTGCGGGAGCAGGGCGTGGTCCGGGCGATCGGCGCGGGCATGAACCAGGCGCCGATGCTGGCCGAGTTCGTCCGCCGCTTCGACCTCGACCACGTGCTGATGGCCGGCCGCTACACGCTGCTGAACCAGCCGGCGCTCGACGAGCTGCTGCCGCTGTGCCTCGACCGCGGGATCGGCGTGGTGGCGGGCGGCGTGTTCAACGGCGGCATCCTCGCCACCGCGGAGCCCGGGGAGATCTACGACTACACGACGGCGCCCGCGGAGCTGGTCGAGAAAGCGCGCCGGATCGCGGAGGTCTGCGCGCGCCACGGCGTCGAGCTGCCGCAGGCCGCGCTCGCCCTGCCCGCCGCGCACCCCGCCGTGGTCTCGGTGGTGGTCGGCGCGCACGGTCCCGAGCAGGTCGCGCTCAACGTCCGGCGGGCGTCCGCGCCGGTTCCGGCCGTACTGTGGACCGACCTCGCCGACGCCGGCCTGCTGCGGCCCGAAGCCGTCGCCGGCCACCCCGTCACCTCCGGAGGACCGCAGTGATCGACGCGCACCACCACCTCTGGGACCCGGCGCGGCGCGACTACCCGTGGCTGGCGGGCGCGGCGCTGGACCCGATCCGCCATCCGTACACAGTGGACGATCTTCGTACGGTGACGCGCGCCGCGGGCGTGCACGCGACGGTGCTCGTCCAGACCCTGTCGGACCAGGGGGAGACCGAGGAGTTCCTCGCCACCGCGGCGGCGGAGCCGGTGATCGCGGGGGTCGTCGGCTGGGTGGACCTCACCGCGCCCGACGTCGCCGACCAGCTGGCGCGCTTGGCCTCGCTGGGCCCACTCGTCGGCATCCGGCACCAGGTCGAGAACGAGGCGGACCCGGACTGGCTGCTGCGCGAGGACGTGCTGCGCGGGCTCGCGGCGGTCGGCGCCGCCGGGCTGGTCTACGACCTGCTCGTGGCGCCGGCACAGGTGGCCGCCGCGGTGAAGGTGGCGGAGCGGCTGCCGGAGCTGAAGCTGGTGCTGGACCACGCCGCGAAGCCGCCGATCGCGGCGGGGGAGTGGCAGCCGTGGGCCGACGGGATCGCGGCGCTCGGCGAGCGGGAGAACGCGCACTGCAAGCTGTCCGGGCTCGTCACCGAGGCGGACTGGGCGCAGTGGCAGGTCGGGCACCTGCGCCGGTACGCGGACCACGTGTTCGGGTCCTTCGGCGCGCGGCGGGTGATGTTCGGGTCCGACTGGCCGGTGTGCGAACTGGCGGCGGCCTACGAGGTGGTGCTCGACGCGGCGGTGTCGCTCACGGGATCGCTGACGGACCCGGAGCGGCTGGAAGTCTTCGAGCACACGGCGAAACGGGTCTACGCACTGTCCTGAACGGGGGCCGCCCGGGTCGCGGGCGGCCACCACCGTCAGAGGTCTTGGCCCTGGGCCATCTCGCGCAGCTTGCTCAGCGCGCGGTGCTGGGTGACGCGGACGTTGCCGGGGGAGATGCCGAGGGTCTCGGCGGTTTCGGCGGCGCTGAGGCCGACGATGATCCGCAGCGTGAGGATTTCCTGCTGGACCGGCGCGAGCCGGGTGACCAGCTCGCTGAGGCGGGCGCCGAGGTCGAGGTTCAGCGCGTGGGACTCGGGCTCGTTGCCGACCAGCGGCCGTTCGGGCAGCTCGGGTACGGGGTCGGAGCGGTCGCGGGCGACGGCGCGGTAGGCGTCGGCGACCTTGTTGGCCGCGATCGCGTGCACCAGGTAGAGGAAGGAGCCGCCGCGGTCCTGGTAGTCGGGCAGGGCCTTGAGCACGGCCATGCAGACGTCCTGGGCCACGTCGTCGGCGGAGAGGTAGGACAGGTCGCGCCCGCCCATTCGCGCCCGGCAGTACCGGGCGACGGTGGGACGGAGCACGTGCAGCAGGTCGTCGATCGCGCGCTGGTCGCCGCGGCCCGCGGCGCGGACCATCGGGTCGAGGTCTTCTTTCGAGAGCCGTCCGCTGGCTCGCGGTAGCGTCTCGGGGCTCGTATAACCCGGTACATCAGGCTCCGCGGTGCGAGCCATCTTCGGCGGTGCTGTCATGGTCGTCTCCCCGGCGACCTCACGACCACCGAGGCCGGAAGGTCAACACTCCGTGATGTTGTGATTGCGGCTTACTCCGTATGGTGAAAGGAAGCCACGCCCGTTGCGACGCTCTGTAACCCTAGGCGGCAGCGGGGGCGACAGTCCAGATTTCAACTACGAATACCCCGTTAGCAGGAGTGGTCTTGATGTAAACGAGACCAGGCCCACGCGCGGTGGTTGTTTTGCGCCGTGAAATGTGCGGATCCAGGGGGTGTTGTGTCACTGCGCGTGAGGTCGGTGTAGCACAACAGAGCGTGGCCGCCGCTGATCTAGGCCAAATGGGGAACCGCTGACCGGCCCAGGGGAGGTCTGCGCTCCGGGGCGTCGGCGTTCGGTCCCGCGGTGTTCAGTCCTGCTGGGCGGTGGCCGGCTCGCGGCGGGCGAAGACCCACCAGCGGAGCAGGGCGAACCGGGCGATGCCGCCGACGAAGCTGGCGGCCAGCAGGGTGCCGGTCTCTTCCCAGGCCGTCGGGTCGCTCACCAGCGAGTCGACGAGGGCCAGCACGATCGAGCCGTACCCGGCGTAGAAGGCGAACGTCAGCAGGTCCTGCAGGTGCCGTTTGCCGGCGTTGCTCTGACGGCCAGCGAAGGTGACGCGGCGGTGGAACTCGGTGTTGCCGACCGTGGTCAGCGCGATCGCGGCCAGATTCGCCCACTGGGAGCCGAATTCGGGGCGCAGCACCAGGAAGAGGACGGCCTGCAGCCCGGTCGTGATGCCGCCGGCGAGGAGGTACCACGCCGCGTGCCCGCCGAGTTCGTGGTGGCGGTGCGGGGCGCCTTCGACAATGTGGTGCCCGGGCGTCCACCTGGTGGTGGTCATGATGAAAACGCTACCTCCGTTTCACAAACTTGTGAACCTGATGAACCTGATGAAGATTTGTGATCCCGGCGACAGCCCTACGCACGAGCAGCACCTCGCCGAGGAGCAGCCCGACGTCCAGCTTTCGCCGGTGCCGGCCCGGCCCGTCGCCGCGACCCCGGCGGAAGAGCTGGACGGCTCGATCGAAGACGCGCCCGCCGATGTCGCGGGCGGTGCCGTCGCCGACGCGATCCGTGACACTCGCTTGACCCGCGAGACCTTTGGCTTGACCCGCGAGACCCCTTGACCGGAGCCCTGGTTTTCAAACGTCTTTGTGACCCGGTCAACGCGGATTTCCGGGCTGCTGCGCCGGATGGCCGCTCACGCTGCGCCGCCGGACGGCCGCCTTTAGCGTGATATTCCATCGCATCCGACCGCGACGAAGGGAAGGCCGAAAGATGCTGACCGTGACCGAAGCCGCCGCCGAGGCGATCACCGCGCTGACGGCACAACAGGGCGCCGAAGAGAGCGGGCTGCGGTTCGCCCTCCAGAGCATGGAGAACGAAGGCGCGCAGCTGGCCCTCTCCGTGGCCCCCGCGCCCGAAGACGGCGACCGCGTGGTGGGCACCGACAACGGTGCCAAGGTGTTCCTGGAACCCCAGGCCGCCGCGCTCCTGGACGACAAGGTCCTGGACGTGCAGCAGGACGAGACGGGCGACGTCGCGTTCGCGGTGCTGCCGCAGCAGTCCCTTTAGCGGACTACTGGGGGATATTTCCCGGGATGGTTGTCCACAGCTCTGTTCGGCAGCACTGTTCGGCAGCACTGTTCAGTTGTGGACAACGCCTCCGGTCGTTCCAGCGTCGTCCTGAGCGGATCCTTACGCCCTCGTTGAGCAGACCTTCGCCGCCTCGGCGATCACTTCGGCGAGCGCGGCGGGCTGGGACAGGAAGGGCGAGTGCGAGGACTCGAGTTCGGTCACGACGGTCGGGGAAGCCGAAACGGCGTCGATCTCCTTGATCAGACGGTGTTGCACCGCCAGTGGGATGGCGTTGTCCCGGGTGCAGGTCACGTATGAGTGCGGGATGCTGCCGTAGCGCTCCGCGGTGACGGTCAGCTGCTCGGCCGGGACCCCGATCGGGCCGTCCGGGCTGAGCAGGGCGATCGCGGCGTCCGCGGTGCGGTCGTCGACGTCGGCGTAGAAGGCGTTCTTGATCTCGTCGCGCCGGGCCGGGTCGCCGAAGTCGATGCGGACCGCGCCGACCACCGCCGGGTCGGCGACGATCAGCTTGGCCAGTTTGTCGCTGTCGTTCTCCGGGCACGTGGCGTAGTAGCCGCCCGGCCCGCCGCCCGCCGGCACGATCGCGGCCACGTAGACCAGCCCGGCCACGAGTTCCGGGGCGAGCTCCGCCATCGCCGTCGCGATCACCCCGCCGTTGCTGTGCGCGACCACGAGACACGGCCGGCCGCCGCCGATCGTGCGTACCTGGTCGGCGAGGAGAGCTGCCGCGGACGAGGCGGTGACGTCCGCGACCGGTGACGGTTCGGTGGCGAACGCCGCCGCGTCGAACGGCCGCGCCGTGCTGGCGCGCGGTGCGGGACCGCGCAGCCCGTGCCCTTCGCAATCGACCGCGACCGACTGGATCCCCCGGCCGGCCAGGTGCTCGGCCACCAGGCTCCAGCACCAGCTGCCGTGCCAGAAACCGTGCACCAGCACGACGGGCGGGGAGTCGCTCATTCTTTTCCTCACGCAGCTGGTCCGGCGCCGGGCACCTGTTCACCGGCAGGTTATCGCCGGTGCGGCCGACCTTCGCCAGATCAGGGACAAACGGGCAGACCCCGCCCCGGCATCAGCGCATCGGCATCAAACAGAGCGGCACCAGCACATCGCTACCAGCACAGCTGCTGGAGATTCAGCGGCGGCCGGCCCACTCGCGGACCAGCTCGCCGGCGCGGGCGCGCAACAGCTCGGCCGCGTGCGAGCGGGCGTGGTCGAGCGACGGCGCGTGGTCGATGAGGGCGCTGCTGCCCACCACGCCCAGCCCGGACAGCCGGTCGGCGTCCAGCTGGATGCGCCCGGCCAGCACCATCAGCGGCACGGCCGCGCGGCGGGCCCTGGCCGCGATCCCCGCGGGGGCCTTGCCGGCCAGGCTCTGCTCGTCCAGCGAGCCCTCGCCGGTGATCACCAGGTCCGCGCCGATCAGCGCGGTGTCCACGCCGGTCAGCTCGGCGATCAGGTCGAAGCCCGACTCCACGGACCCGCCCAGCCCCGCGATGGCGCCCGCCGCGATGCCACCGCCGGCGCCCGCGCCCGGCAGGTTCGAGACGTCGGGCGCGCCCGCGTTCGCCAGTGCTTCCGCCCAGCGTCCGAGCGCGGCGTCCAGCGCGGCGACCTCACCAGGTCCGGCGCCCTTCTGCGGCCCGAACACCGCCGCGGCCCCGTCCGGGCCGAGCAGCGGGTTCGTCACGTCCGTGGCGACGGACACCGGCACCGTCCCCAGCCGTTCGAGCGCCGGGCCCAGCTCCGCCTTCGCGACGCGGGAAAGCGTCCCGCCGCCCAGCCCGATGGGGGAGTCGAACGCGTCCAGGACCCCCGCGCCGAGCGCCGCCAGCATGCCCGCGCCGCCGTCGGTGCTCGCGGTGCCGCCGACGGTCAGCACGAGCCGTCGGGCACCGTGCACCAGCGCGTCGGCCAGCAGTTCGCCGACGCCCCAGGTGTGCGCGGCGAGCGCGGTTTCCGGCGTCGGCGTCACGAATTCGATGCCGCACGCGCGCGCCGACTCGACGTACGCCGTGCCGTCGAGCACGACGTAACGAGCGTCGACAGGCTCCTCCAACGGCCCCCGCACGGACAGCCGCACGATCCGGCCGCCCGCGTTCTCCAGCACCTCGAGCGTGCCCTCGCCGCCGTCGGCGACCGGGCAGGCGGCGATGTCGGCGTCCGGCAACGCGTCGCGCACACCCAGCGCGATGGCGTCGGCCGCCTCGACCGCGGTCAGGCTGCCCTTGAACTTGTCCGGCGCGATGACAACACGGGTCAAGGCCGTACCTCCGTCAGCGGGTCGTCCCCGGCGAGCACCGAGGTCACGTTCCGCGCGGCCAGCACGGCCATCGCGGTCCTGGTCTCCACGGTCGCCGACCCCAGGTGCGGGGTCAGCACCACGTCCTCACGGCCGGGCAGCCGCGGCTCGACGTCCGGCTCGGCCTCGAACACGTCGAGCGCCGCGCCCGCGATCTCGCCCGCTTCCAGCGCGTCGGCCAGCGCGGACTCGTCGACGACCGGGCCGCGCGTGGTGTTCACCAGGTAGGCGCCGGGTTTCATCGCGCGCAGCGCGCGGGCGTCGATCAGGTGGCGCGTCTCCGGCGTCAGCGGGCAGTGCAGCGAGACGAAGTCCGACCGTCGCAGCAGCTCGTCGAACGACACGAACTCGCCGTCGAAGTCCGGCTTCGCCGACCGTCCCGAGTAGACGGTCCGCAGTCCGAACGCCGCCGCCCGCTGCGCCACCGCGCGGCCGATCTGCCCGAGCCCGACGATGCCGAGCGTCTTGCCCTGCAGCCCCGAGCCGAGCAGGAAACCGAGGTGGAACGACCACGGCGTGCGCGCGCGGACCAGCCGCTCGCCTTCACCGAGCCGCCGCGTGACGGCCAGCAGCAGGCCGAACGCCAGGTCCGCCGTCGCGTCGGTGAGCACACCCGGGGTGTTGGTGACGGTGACGCCGCGGGCGGCCAGCGCGGCCACGTCGACGTTGTCATAACCCACCGCGACGTTCGCGACGACCTTCAGCCCCGGCCCCGCGGCTTCGGCCACTGACCCGTCGATCCGGTCGTGCAGCATCGAAACCACCGCCGAAGCGCCCGCCACGAACTCCCGCAGCTCTTCGGGCGTCAGCGGCCGGTCGGCGTCGGACAGCTTCACGTCGCCCGCTTCGGCGAGCACCTTAAGCGCCTCGTCCGGGATCCAGCGGGTGACGGCGATGGTCGGGCGAGCGGGCATGGGGGCAGCCTAGTGGGCGGTCCTCACCGGGAGCGAGGTTCGCGGCGCAGCCGGATCAGCCGGCTCGCGTAGCCGCTGCCGGTGAAGCCCAGGCCCAGGCCGTGGTTCAGCAGTACCGCGCCGTCGTGGACCTCGCCGGTATCCACATCGCGGAACCGCGCGTCCGGGTCGAGCCCGGTGAGCACCGGCGTGACGACCGGGCGCCCGTAATCGTGCGGCCGGCGCAGGAACAGCACCACGACGTCGTCACCCAGCACGTACTGCACGCCGATGAGCGGCGACGCCGCCGGATCCGCCAGCCGGTACGCGTCACCGTGCTGCACGACGGGCCGGATCTCCTTGTACAGAGCCACGAACTCGGTCGCCGTCTGCAGTTCGCCGGCGCTCCACCGGGTCAGGTCACCGCCGAGGCCGAGCACCCCGGCCATCGCGACGTGGAACCGGAACTCCAGCGGCGCCTCCCGTCCGGTGAGCGGGTTCGGGCTGTCGGTCACCCAGGCCGCCATCGTGCCCGCGGGCAGCAGCTGGCTGTAGCCGTGCTGGATGGTGACGCGGTCGGCGGCGTCGGTGTTGTCCGACGCCCAGACCTCGTCGGTGCGCGCGAGGATGCCCAGGTCCGCCCGCCCGCCGCCGCCCGAACAGGCCTGGATCCGCAACGCCGGATGCTCGGCGCGCAGCCGGTCGAGCACGTTGTAGACGGCGCGGACGTGGTCCACCCACAGCCGTCCCGGATCGTCGTCGCCGGGCCGTCCGGCCTCGGTGAACGCGCGGTTCATGTCCCACTTCAGGTAGTCGACGCCGTGCTCGCCGACCAGCCGGTGCAGCCACTGGTAGGCCCACTCGGCCACCTCCGGCCGGCCGAAGTCGAGCACCAGCTGGTTGCGCAGCGTCGTGCGTTCGCGGTGCGCCATGTTCAGCACCCAGTCCGGGTGCTCGCGGTAGAGGTCGCTGTCCGGGTTGACCATCTCGGGCTCGACCCACAGGCCGAACCCCAGGCCCAAGCGGTGCACCTCGGCCGCGAGCGGGCCGAGCCCGTCCGGGAAGCGCTGCCGGTTCACCGTCCAGTCGCCGAGTCCCGCGCTGTCGCCGGTGCGCGCGCCGAACCAGCCGTCGTCCATCACGAACAGCTCCGCGCCGACCTCCGCGGCGACCGCGGCGAGCTTCAGCTGGCCCGCTTCGTCGACGTCCCAGCCCGTCGCCTCCCAGGAGTTGTAGACGATCGGGCGCAGCTCGCCGGCCTGCGGCTGGACGTGCGCGCGGACGTAGGAGTGCCAGCGGCGGCTGGTCCCGCCGAAGCCGTCGGCGGCGTAGAGCCCGGCGAACACCGGCGTTTCCCAGGTCTCGCCCGGGTTCAGCCGCCACTGCACGCCTTCGTGGCCGAAGCCGCCGGTCCACGTGACGCGCCCGGTGTGCGAGCGCTCGACGGTGATCCGCCAGCTGCCGCTCCACGCGAGCGCGGTGCTCCAGACCTCGCCGCTCGCTTCCGTGGCGGTGCCGTCGTCGAGCATCAGCCACGGGCTCGCCTGGTGACTGGAAACCCCGCGTCGGCTGGTCAGCGTGGTCTCCCCGACGGGTAGGTTTTCCCGCAGCAGCCCCGATTCCGCGCTCCACGAGCCGGTCGTGTGCGAGAGCCGGGCCCCGGCGCGGTGCGGCATCGTCCACGCCGCCGAGTCCGTGCGCAGCAAGGTGATCGGATCGTCGTTTCCGGTGTGGCGCAAGCGAAGCCGGCGTTCGATGACGTCCTCGTGCCCGCGGTACCGCAGCTCGGCTTCCAGCGGGTAGTGCCGGTCGCGCAGCCGGACGGCCAGCTCGCCGTCCTCGACGTCGTGACCCGCGTACGTCCACTCCAGCGCCTGCGTGCCGTCGGCGAAGCGCACGCTCAGGCCCGCGACGCCGAAGAACGCGCCGCCGTCCGCGGGCAGCTCCAGCCGCTCGTCGCCGGGCTCGTCGAAACTCGAGTCCGTCGGGCTGGGCCGCGGCGGGATCCCGGCGGCCTGCTCCAGCGTCAGCGGCGGGCCCCAGTGCACGTGCCTCGGCCGGTCGGCCTCGTCGAGGCGGAACGCGTACGCGCTGTTCGGGGTGCGGAGCAGCCACAGCCGGTGACCGGCATCGAATTCCACGGACGACATGCCGGTGAGCGTAGGGATGATCAGCTGAAAAATAAATTCTTGACGAAGTTAATTTATCCCCCGTACGGTTCCGCGCATGCCACGCAGTGCACCGGCAAGGGCGCCGATCACGAGTCCCGCCGCGGCCACCGTCTTCACCACGGTGCTGACGCAGGGCCCGGTCAGCCGGGTCGACGTCGCCCGCCGCACGGGTCTCTCCTCGGCCGCGGTCACCAAGGCCGCGCGGCCGTTCATCGAGGCCGGCTACCTGGAGGAGCTGGCCTCGGCCGGCCGCACGGCGCCAGGCGCGGGCCGTCCCGCCAGCCCGCTGGCCATCCGCCCGGACCGCGAGTACTTCATCGGCGTCAAGATCACCGGCGACGACCTGATCGGCGTGGTCACCGACCTGCGGGCGCAGATCCGCGTCGCCCGGCACCACGCGCTGACCGGCCACGACGTGCCGCACGTCGTCCGCGCGCTCACCGACCTGGTCGACGAGCTGCTCGCCAGCCGCGCGCCGGACGGCGCCACGAACTTCCGCGACCGGGCCTACTGCCTCGGCGTCGCCGTCTCCGGCGACGTCGACCGCGACTCGGGCCTGGTCCGCTACTCACCCTTCCTGGGCTGGCACGACGTGCCGCTGGCCGAGCTGCTCGAGGACGCCACCGGCCTCGCCACCACGCTGGAGAACGACGTCAAGGCGCTCACCGTGGCCGAGCAGTGGTTCGGCGAAGGCGTCGGCGCCTCGTCGTTCGCGCTCGTCACCGTCGGCACCGGGATCGGCAGCGCGCTGGTCCTCGACGGCCGGCTCGTCGGCGGCGCGCACGGGGTGGCCGGCGAGATCGGGCACGTGCCGGTCTCCGCCATGGGACCGGACAGCCCGCCGTGCCATTGCGGCGGCACGGGCTGTGTGGAAGCGATCGCCTCCACCGAGGCGATCGTCGCGAGCGCGCGCCGGGCCGCCGGCGACCCGGCGCTGACCATGGACGAGGCCGTCGCGCGGGCGCGGGCCGGGGACGAGCCGTTGCGCCGCGTCTTCGCCACTGCGGGCCACGCCATCGGCCTCGGCCTCGGCGCGCTGGCCAACCTTTTCGGCCCCGAGCGGATCGTCGTCTCGGGGGAGGGCGTGGCCGCTTACGACCTGTTCGAGGACCAGATCCGCCGCACGTTCGCGGAGCAGGCCTTCGGCAGTGCCGCGCGGTGCGGCCTGGTCATCCGGCCACTGCCGTTCGAGGAATGGGCACGGGGCGCCGCCGCTGTCGCCGTTCAGAGTCTTTTCGTGTCCGACCGCTTGTGAGGAGAAGTGACATGGCCCCATCCCCATCACTGTCCCGCCGGAACTTTCTCGTCGGCTCGGTGCTGTTCGCCGGGGGAGCCGCTCTGGCGGCCTGCACCTCCGACCCGCTGAACAAGAACGCCGGTGCCGCGGGCGGGGCCAAGGTCACCCTCAACCAGTGGTACCACGCGTACGGCGAATCGGGCACGCAGCAGGCGGTGCAGCGCTACGCGCAGGAGTTCACCAAGGCCAACCCGGACATCGCGATCAAGGTCAGCTGGATCGCCGGTGACTACGAGACCAAGCTCAACTCCGCCATGCTCACCGCGGACGCGCCCGACCTGTTCGAGATCGGCGACTTCCGCTACCAGAACGTGAAGAACGGGCTCCTCGCGCCGCTCGACGACATCGTCGACCCGGTGAAGGGCGACTTCTCGAAGGCCGCGCTGGACACCGCGACCGTCGAGGGAAAGATCTACGGCGTCAAGACGATCGACGACGTGATGATGCTGTACTACCGCAAGAGCGTGCTTCAGGCCGCGGGGGTGCAGCCGCCCCGGACGTTCGCCGAGCTGCTCGACGTGACGAGGAAGCTGACCCAGGGCAACCAGAAGGGGCTCTACGTCGGCACGGACGGCGTCGGCGAGGCCGCCACGCTGCTGCTGTGGTCCTCCGGCGCCGACTTCTTCGACAGCACCGGCAAAAAGGTCACCTTCGCCAGCCCCGCGGGCGTCGCCGCGATCGCCGGGCTCAAGCAGCTGCACGACACCGGCGGCCTGCTGCAGGGCTATCCGACGGACTGGTCCGACCCGGGTGCCTTCTCCGACAAGGCGACCGCGATGCAGTGGGGCGGCCTGTGGTCGTTGCCGGACATCAAGAAGGCGGTCGGGGACGACTTCGGCGTGGTCCCGTGGCCGAAGTTCGGCGACGCCGGCCGCCAGGTCGCGCGCGTCGGCGGCTGGTACCAGCTGGTCAACGCGAAGAGCAAGAACGTCGACGCCGCCAAGAAGTTCGTGAACTGGCTGTGGATCCAGCAGGCCGACCTGCAGAAGGACTGGTCCGTCAAGTACGGCTTCCACATCCCTGCGCGCAAGGAGGTCGCGGCCCAGACCACGGAGTTCTCCAGCGGCCCGGCCAAGGACGCCGTCACGATCTCCCAGCAGAACGGCCTGTCCTACGCGGGCCTGTGGAACAAGGCGTCCGCGACGCTGTTCCTGCAGGCCGCCACGAAGATCGCCAACGGCCAGGCCGACCCCGCCGCCGAACTCGGCGACGCGCAGCAGAAGGCTCAGGCCGAAGTCGACAAGCAGCTGGCCTGACATGGCCGTCTCGTCTCCGCCGGCGACGGTGCCGCCCCGGCCCCGCGCGTCGGCGGCACCGGTGAAACGGCGTCGCCGCAAGGTGGACTGGCGCGCGGTCGGCGCGTTCACGGTGCTCACGGCGCCGGTGGTGATCGGGCTCGGCGTGTTCAAGTACGTGGCGATCGCGTGGAGCTTCCTGCTGTCGTTCAACGACGCGCGCGGCACGATCTCGATCGGCCACTGGATCGGCTTCGACAACTACGCGTTCCTGCTCGGCGACTCCGCCTTCCGCGACTCGCTGGTGGTCATCGCGCTGTTCACGGTGTTCATCGTGCCGGTCACGTTCGTCGCGTCGCTCGGGCTGGCGATGCTCGTCAACGGCATCCGCCGCGGCCGGGCGTTCTTCCGCACGGTGTTCCTGATCCCGGGCGCGGTGTCGTACGTGGTCGCCGCGCTGGTGTGGAAGATGGCGCTGTTCAACGGCCTCCCGTCGGGCGTCGCGAACGTGATCGGCGGGCTGTTCGGCGCGGACCCGGTGCCGTGGCTGTCGGAGACGAGCCCGCCGGTGTACTGGATCGCGGTGGTGACGCTGCGGCTGTGGCTGCAGGTCGGGCTGTACATGATCCTGTTCCTCGCGGGGCTGCAGGCGATTTCGCCGTCGCTGTACGAGGCGGGTGAGCTGGACGGCACCACGAAGTGGCAGGCCTTCCGCTACATCACGCTGCCGCAGCTGCGGAACACGTCCGTGGCCGTGCTGCTGCTCATCCTGATCGGCGCGTTCCAGGCGTTCGACGAGTTCTACAACCTGTTCGGCACCGGGCTTTCGGGCACGGCGACGGCACCGGTGAAGCCGCCGCTGGTGTACCTCTACGACTCGGCACTGGGCGACCAGAACTACGGCGTCGGCTCCGCGGGCGCGTTCCTGCTGACCGTGATCATCGTGGTGATCACGTTGCTGCAAGGGAAGTTCGTGGGCTTCGGGAAGAAGGACTGACATGGCCGTGCTCACCCCCGAAGCGCCCCCGGCTCCCGCCCGGCCCGTTCGTCCCGGCCGGCGGGGCTGGGGCCGGGCGCCGAAGTACGCGCTGGCCGGCCTGCTGGTGCTGGTCTTCCTGATGCCGTTCTACATCATGGTGCGCAACGCGCTGATGACCCGCCCGCAGGTGTCGTCGCCGGACTGGTCGTGGCTGCCGGACCCGCTGTCCTGGGTCAACTTCCACGACCTGTTCGCGGACCCGTCCGTGCCGATGGGCCACGCGCTGCTGAACTCGCTGGTGATCGCCGTGATCACCGCCCCGGTCGGCACGATGTTCGGCTCGATGGCGGGCTACGCGCTGGCGCGGATCGACGTGCCCGGCCGCCGCGCGGTGTTCACGTACGTGCTGGTGACGCTGATGATCCCGCAGTCGGTGACGTTCGTGCCGACGTTCGTCGTGGTCGGCGCCATGGGCGGGGTGAACACGACCTGGGGCATCATCGCGCCGAACCTGTTCAGCGCGTTCACGGTGATCCTGTTCCGCAACTTCTACCTGCGCTTCCCGGCGGAGATCGAGGAGGCGGGCCGGCTGGACGGCCTGGGTTACCTCGGCGTCTACCGCAGGCTGGTGCTGCCCAACTCGGGCAGCATGCTCGCTTCGCTGGGCGCGCTGATGTTCATCGAGAGCTGGAACTCGTTCCTGTGGCCGCTGGTGATCGGGCAGGACCCGTCGTCGTGGACGGCCCAGATCGCGCTGTCCACCTTCCTCACCGCCCAGACGATCAACCTGCCCGCCCTGTTCGCCGGCGCGCTGGTGACGATCGCGCCGTTGGTCGCGATGTTCCTGGTGGCGCAACGGTTCATCGTCCGCGGGATCGCGGCCAGCGGCCTGAAGGAGTAGCCCCCGGCCGGTGACGGCCACCGCTTCTGTTCCACTGTTCCGAGGCTTCTGTTTCACGCGGCTCCCTCCTGCTCTCCACTCGATCGGACACTCGCCTGTCCCGGTCTTGTCGTGCTATGTTCTCATCAAGAACGGATGTGCGCAATGCGAACAACATTGCGAACGTTCGGCCACGGCAAGGATGAGGGGACTCGATGGCAAGGGTGCTGTCGCTCGGCGAGGCGGTCGCCGAGCTGGTGCACGACGGGGACACCGTCGCGCTCGAGGGCTTCACGCACCTCATCCCGGTCGCGGCCGGGCACGAGATCATCCGGCAGGGCCGCCGGGGGCTGACCCTCGTGCGGATGACCCCGGACATCGTCTACGACCAGCTGATCGGCGCCGGCTGCGCGAGCAAGCTGATCTTCTCCTGGGGCGGCAACCCCGGAGTCGGCTCGCTGCACCGGTTCCGCGATGCCGTGCAGCACTCCTGGCCGGTGCCGCTGGAGATCGAGGAGCACAGCCACGCGGGCATGGCCAACCGTTACGTCGCGGGCGCGTCCGGGCTGCCGTTCGCCGTGCTGCGCGGGTACACCGGCACCGACCTGGCCGCGCAGACGGACACGATCAAGCCGATCACCTGCCCGTTCACCGGTGAGCAGCTGACCGCTGTGCCCGCGCTGAACCCGGACGTCACGATCGTCCACGCGCAGCGCGCCGACCGAGCCGGAAACGTCCAGCTGTGGGGGATCGCGGGCGTCCAGAAGGAGGCGGTGCTGGCGGCGAAGCGCTCGCTGGTCACCGTCGAGGAGGTCGTCGACGAGCTGGCGCCCCGGCCGGGCGCGGTGGTGCTGCCCACCTGGGCCGTCACCGCCGTCGCCGAGGTGCCCGGCGGCGCGAAGCCCTCGTACGCCGCGGGCTACTACGAGCGGGACAACGCCGCTTACCAGGCCTGGGACGAGATCGGCCGTGACCGCGAGGAGTTCACGAAGTGGCTGAGCGACCTGAGGGGGGTCAAGGCGTGAGTGACTACACCGCCGACGAGATGATGAGCGTCGCCGCCGCGCGGGCGCTCGGCGAGGGCATGTCGTGCTTCGTGGGCATCGGCCTGCCCAGCACCGCGGCCAACCTCGCGCGCCGCACGCACGCGCCGAACCTCACGCTGATCTACGAGTCCGGCTGCCTCGGCGCCAAGCCCTCGCGGCTGCCGCTGTCGATCGGTGACGGCGAGCTGGCCGACACGGCCGACGCGGTGGTAAGCGTGCCCGAGGTGTTCAACTACTGGCTGCAGCCGGGCCGGATCGACGTCGGCTTCCTCAGCGCCGCGCAGCTGGACAAGTTCGGCAACATCAACACCACGGTGATCGGCTCCGACTACCACGACCCGAAGGTCCGCCTGCCCGGCGCGGGCGGCGCGCCGGAGATCGCGGCGTCCTGCCGGGAGGTGTTCGTGGTGCTGCGGCAGAACCCCCGCGCGTTCGTGGAGAAGGTCGACTTCGTGACGTCCTTCGGGCACGGCAGCGGCAAAGGCGACCGCGAGCGGCTCGGCCTGCGCGGCGCGGGCCCCACCCTGGTCGTCACCGACCTGGGCCTGTTGCGGCCCGATCCGGAGACCGCCGAGCTGACCCTCACCGAGCTGCACCCGGGGGTGCGGCTCGAGCAGGCCGTCTCCTCGACCGGGTGGACACTGAAGGTGGCCGCGGACCTCAAGACCACCCCCGCGCCCACCGAGCACGAACTGACCCTGCTCCGCGAACTGAAGAAGGCCGGCGAATGAGCGACGCATACGTACTCGACGCGATCCGCACCCCCTTCGGGCGCTACGGCGGCGCCCTGTCCGGAGTGCGTCCCGACGACCTCGCCGCGGGCGTGCTGCGCGCGCTGGGCGAGCGCAACGGGCTCGACCCGTCCACTGTGGACGAAGTGGTGCTCGGCGACGCCAACGGCGCCGGCGAGGACAACCGCAACGTGGCCCGCATGGCCGCCCTGCTCGCGGGCTGGCCGACGTCGGTCCCCGGCGCCACGGTGAACCGGCTGTGCGGCTCCGGGGTCGAGGCGACCATGCAGGCGAGCCGGGCGATCCAGGTCGGTGACGCGTCGCTGGTCGTCGCGGGCGGGGTCGAGTCGATGAGCCGCTCGCCGCTGGTGATGCCCAAGCCGGACAAGGCTTTCCCGGCCGGCAACCAGACGTTGTACAACACCGCGCTCGGCTGGCGGATGGTCAACCCGGCGATGCCGTCGCAGTGGACCGTCTCCCTCGGCGAGTCCACCGAGCTGCTCGCCGAGCGCTACGGCATCAGCCGCGAGGAGCAGGACGCCTTCGCCGCGCGCAGCCACGCGAACGCGGTGCGCGCGTGGGACGAGGGCTTCTACGACGACCACGTGGTGCCTGTGGCCGGGGTCGAGCTGACCCGGGACGAGGGCATCCGGCCCGATTCCACCGTGGCGAAGCTCGCGAAGCTGAAGACGGTGTTCCGTAAGGAAAACGGCACCGTCACGGCGGGCAACGCGTCGCCGCTCAACGACGGCGCGTCGGCGTTGCTGCTCGGTGACGAGGCCACGGCTGAGCGGCTCGGCCGGGCGCCACTGGCACGGATCGCCGGGCGTGGGGCCGCGGGCGTCGACCCGGACGTGTTCGGCATCGGCCCGGTGCGGGCCGCCGAGATCGCTTTGGCCCGAGCCGGCATCGACTGGGGCGACCTCGCCGCGGTGGAGCTGAACGAGGCGTTCGCCGCGCAGTCGCTGGCCTGCCTCAAGGAGTGGTCAAAGCTCGACCCGGAGATCGTGAACGTCAACGGCGGCGCCATCGCGATCGGTCACCCGCTCGGCGCGTCGGGCGGCCGGATCATCGGCACGCTCGCGCACCAGCTCCGCCGCACCGGCGGCCGGTGGGGCCTGGCCGCGATCTGCATCGGCGTGGGCCAGGGCCTCGCCGTAGTCCTCGAGCGCCAGTAGACCGACCAGGGAGGAAACGTGGCCACACCGACCGGGCTCCGCCTGCCGCGCTACCGGCAGGACCCCGAGGACACGCACGCGCCGATGGACTTCGCGGGCTACCGCTCCACCAAGCTGCGCCACCCGAAGCAGCCGCTGGTGCTGCTGCCGCAGATGCTCACCGAGGTGACCGGCCCGCTGCTCGGCCCCGGCCGTCTCGGCGAGCACGACAACGACCTCACCCGCCAGCACTCCGGCGAGCCGCAGGGACAGCGGATCATCGTCACCGGCCGGCTGCTCGACGGCGGCGGCCGGCCGATCCGCGACTCGCTCGTCGAGATCTGGCAGGCCAACGCGGGCGGGCGCTACCGGCACACCGGCGACCGCTGGCCGTCACCGCTCGACCCGAACTTCGACGGGCTCGGCCGCGCGCTGACCGACGGCGACGGGCGGTACGAGTTCACCACCATCAAACCGGGCGCGTACCCGTGGAAGAACCACGACAACGCGTGGCGGCCCGCGCACATCCACTTCTCGGTGTTCGGCGCCGCGTTCACGCAGCGGCTGGTCACCCAGATGTACTTCCCGGACGACCCGCTGTTCGGCCAGGACCCGATCTTCAACTCCATCCCGGACGAGAAGGCCCGGCAGCGCATGATCTCGCGCTTCGACCTCGAGCGCACCGAGGAGCAGTGGGCGCTGGCCTTCCAGTTCGACATCGTGGTCCGCGGGCGCGAGCAGTCGGTGTTCGAGGACGAGGAGGACGAGGACTAATGGGCCGGTTGGGGACCACACCGTCGCAGACCGTCGGGCCGTACCTGACGATCGGGCTGCCGTGGGAGGACGGGCCGTTGGTCGTGCCGGAGGGCACGGCAGGCGCGGTGTGGATCCGCGGCACCGTGTTCGACGGTGAGGGCGCACCGGTGCCGGACGCGCTGATCGAGACCTGGCAGGCCGATCCGGAAGGCCGGTTCGACCATCCGGACGACCCGCGCGGTCGCGGCGGGTCCGGGTTCCGCGGCTTCGGCCGCTGCCCGACCGACGAGCACGGCGAGTACCGGATCTTCACGCTGCTGCCGGGAATCCTGCCGTCCGGGCACGGTGGTGACCAGGCGCGGCACATCGACGTCTCGGTGTTCGCGCGCGGCATGCTGAACCGTGTGGTCACGCGTATCTACTTCGAGGACCAGGACAACTCGGGCGACGCGGTGCTGGCGAGCGTGCCGGCGGAGCGGCGTGCCACGCTGGTCGCGGCCAAGACCGAAGCCGGCTACCGGTTCGACGTGCGGCTGCAGGGCGAAGGCGAGACAGTCTTTTTCGCGGTTTGAGTGTCCACAATGGAGGTTATGACGTGTCTGCGGTCCGGGTGCACCGGGTGCTCGAAGGCCCCGTCGACGGTCCGGTGGTGGTGTTCGGCAACTCCGTCGGCAGCGACTACCGGGTGTGGGCGCCGCAGGTGGCTCCCCTTGTGGCGCGGGGATTCCGGGTGGTCCGGTACGACACACGCGGCCACGGTGCGTCGCCGGTACCGCCGGGGCCGTACGAACTGGACGACCTGGGCGCGGACCTGCTGGCGTTGCTGGACGACGTCGGCGCGGAGCGCGCGCACGTGGTCGGCCTCTCGCTCGGCGGGATGACCGGCATGTGGGCGGGTATCCACGCGCCGGAGCGGGTCGCGAGCCTGACGTTGTGCTGCACGTCGGCGAAGCTGGGGCCGCCCGAGATGTGGGTGGACCGGGCGGCGAAGGTCCGTGCGGAGGGCACCGGCTCCATCGCCGAGGCGGCCGTCGGGCGGTGGCTCACGCCCGCGTACGCGCAGGCGCACCCGGACGAAGCCGAGTTCCTGCGCGGCATGATCGCGGCCACCCCGAGCGAGGGTTACGCGGCCTGCTGCGGCGTCATCGAGCGGATGGACCTGCTCGCCGGGCTGCCGAAGATCAGCGCGCCGACGCTGGTCGTCTCCGGGGCCGAAGACCCCGCGACCCCGCCGGAGCCGCACGGCCGGCTCATCGCCGAGGGGGTGCCGGGCGCGCGGTTCGAGGTGGTCGCGTCGGCGGCGCACCTGGGCAGTTACGAGCAGCCTGCGGAGTTCACCCGGCTGATCCTGGAGCACATCACGGAGGCCAAGTGACCGGCGAGCGTTACGAGGCGGGCATGAAGGTGCGCCGCGAAGTGCTGGGCGACGAGCACGTCGACTGGGCCGTCGCGCGCACCACGGAGTTCAGCCGCCCGTTCCAGGAGTACATCACCGAGGCCGCGTGGGGCTCGGCGTGGACGCGCGAAGGCCTGGACCGGCGCACGCGCAGCTGCATCACGCTGGCGGCGCTCACCGCGCTGCACTGCCACGACGAGCTGGCGATGCACGTCCGCGCGGCCGTCCGCAACGGACTGACCGCGGACGAGATCGGCGAGGTGCTGCTGCACACCGGCGTTTACGCGGGTGTGCCGGCGGCGAACACGGCCATCGCGATCGCCCAGCGCACCCTGGCCGAACTGGGTGAGCCGACGGCCCAGCCACCGGCCGGCGGATAGGGTTCCCGCCATGGACGAGGGCGAACCGGCCGAGCGCGGCGCACACCACGTGCAGTCGCTGGAGCGCGGGCTGGCGGTGATCAGGGCCTTCAGCGCGGAGGCGCCGCACCCCACGCTCAGCGAGGTCGCGCGGGTCACGGGCCTGACCCGGGCAGCCGCGCGGCGGTTCCTGCTCACCCTCGTCGACCTCGGCTACGTCCGCACGGACGGCAAGTACTTCACGCTCACCGCGCGGGTGCTGGAGCTGGGTTACGCGTACCTGTCGAGCATGTCGTTGTCGGAAGTGGCGCAGCCGCACCTGGAGCGGCTTTCGGCGGAGGTGCGGGAGTCCAGTTCGGTGTCGGTGCTGGAAGTCCCGGACATCGTGTACATCGCGCGCGTCGCGGTGTCGCGGATCATGACCGTGAGCATCAACGTGGGCACGCGTTTCCCGGCGTACGCCACATCGATGGGGCACGTGCTGCTCGCGGACATGAGCCGGGCGGAGCTGGAGGCCTACTTCATCGTCGCGGACCTAGACCGTCTGACCGACCACACCCTGACCGACCGCGGCCTGCTGAAGGCCGAGCTGGCGCGCGTCTCCGAGCAGGGCTGGGCGATGGTGGACCAGGAACTGGAGGAGGGCCTCCGCTCAGTAGCCGCCCCCATCCACGGCGGCGACGGCCGGGTCGTAGCCGCGGTGAACCTGTCCACCCACGCCAGCCGCACCACAGCGGAGGCCGTCCGCACCGAACTGGTCCCCCCACTACTGGCAACGGCGGCAGCCATTTCGAACGACCTCGCCGCCGCGAGCCCGACCAAGGCCGCCCGTGGCTGACGGTGCCGCCGCCGCGCCTGCGCCCGGGCCTGGGCCGCGGGTCGCTGGGGTCGCCGCGCCGGGGCCGCGAGTCGCTGGAGTCGCTGCGGCTGAGCCGCAAGTCGCCGGGTCCGCCACAGCAGGGCCGCTAGTCCCTGGTGTCACCGGGCCTGGGCCGCGAGTCGCTGGAGTCGCTGCGTCTGAACCGCGAGTCACCGGGCTCGGCGCGCCTGGGCCGCGAGTCCCTCGTGCCACCGTGTCCGGGTCGCGGGTCATCGGGGCCGCCGGGGCCTGGGCCGCAAGTCGCTGGGGCCACTGTGGCTGAACCGCAAATCGCCGGGCTCGGCGTGCCGGGGCCGCGAGTCGCCGGTCTGCTGCTGGCGGCGGGGGCCGGACGGCGGTTCGGTGGGCCGAAGGCGCTGGCCGAGCTGGACGGTGAGCCGTTGGTCCGCCGGGCGCTGCGCACGCTTATCGAGGCGGGGTGTGGGCCGGTTCGGGTGGTCGTCGGTGCGGCGGCCGGGGAAGTCCGGGCGTTGCTGCCTGATCCCGAGCTCGCCGTCTACGCCGAGGGCTGGGAGAGCGGCATGGGCGCCTCGCTGCGGGCTGGCCTCACCGCGCTCGCCGACGTCGACGGGCCCGAAGCCGCCCTGGTGCACCTGGTCGACCTCCCGTGGGTGGGCGCCGACGTGATCGCGCGGGTGGCCGCCGGCGCGACCGAGGACGTTGTCGCGCGCGCCGCCTACGACGGGGTCCCCGGCCACCCGGTCCTGCTGGGCCGCCGGTGGTGGGCCGAGATCGCCGGTTCCGCCAGCGGGGACCGCGGCGCCCGCGACTGGCTGGCCACCCGCGCCGACCTGCGCCTCGTCGAGTGCGCCGACCTGGGCAGCGGCCGGGATGTCGACCATCGCGCCGACCTGGGCGACGGCTAGGAGATCGACCATCGCTCCGACTTGAGCGGCGGCCCGCCCGTCGACCCCCGCCGAGGCCCGCAGAGAGCCGACCACCGTCGAGGCCACGGAAAGCTGACTGCCGTCGAGGCCCGCGGAGAGCTGACCGCCGTCGAGACCCACCCGGCCACCTACCCATCTACCCACCCAGCCACCCCCGGCCACCCGACCGACCACCCACCCACCCACCCGGCCGACCGGCCGACCGACCGACCACCCACCCACCCACCCGACCGACCGACCGACCGATGATCAGCGCATCCAAGCCCCAGCGCCCTACCATCGGCACTGTGACGGAGTCCCCGGAAGACCTCGCGGTGGCGCTCGACGCCGTCGGCTACCTCGCCGACGAGGGGCTGGCGACGGCTGGGTTCCTGGCGATGCGGCTGCACCGGCCGTTGTTCTGCGAGGGCGAGCCGGGCACCGGCAAGACGTCGCTGGCGTTGGCGCTGGCGAGCGCGCTCGACCTGCCGCTGGTGCGCCTGCAGTGCCATGAAGGCATCGACGCCGCGCAGGCGTTGTATGAGTGGGACTTTCCGCGCCAGCTGCTGCACCTGCGCGCGCTGGAAGCCGCCGAAGGGGGCCGGCTCGATGCCGAGACGGCCGAGCGCTCGCTCTACACCGAGCGGTTCCTGCTGGCCCGGCCCCTGCTGCGGGCCCTGACCGCCGCCCCGTGCGTCCTGCTGATCGACGAGATCGACCGCGCCGACGACGAGTTCGAGGCCTTCCTCCTCCAGCTCCTCGACGAGTACACCGTCACGATCCCGGAGTACGGCGAGATCCGCGCCGAGGTGCCGCCCCTGGTCGTCCTGACGTCCAACCGCACTCGCGAGGTGCACGACGCCCTCAAGCGCCGCTGCCTCTACCACTGGCTGGAGCACCCGGACCTGCCCCGCGAGGTGCGGATCCTGCGCCGTCGGATCCCCGGCGTCAGCGAGGCCATGGCCCAGCAGGTCGCCGAGGCGGTGCACCGGCTCCGGGCGATGGAGTTGTTGAAACCACCGGGAACGGCGGAATCGCTCGACTGGGCGAGGGCCCTGCTCGCCTTGGGGCGCGACGAGCTGGACGCGGCGACGGCGGCGCGCACGCTCGGCGCCGTCCTGAAGTACAGCGAAGACCTCGACCGCGTCCGCGCGAAGCTGGACGCTTTGTTCGCCTGACCGAGCCACGCGCATCCTCGCAAAACCGTTGCGCGCCAAGGACTTTCCGGCGCCACCGGGAGTCCGGAGTTAATTGCGTTGACCCACCGAGCACGGCCGGTCATGCTTGGTCCTGTCACAGTGAGAAATCCGCTCGAGAGGAGGAAGACCGTGTCCACGAACCCCGATCGCCGGGAGCGCGCGGTCTTCCCGGCTGACCGCTGATCTGACCGCGTTTCCCCTTACGATCACCAGGTTCTTTTTCCCGCAGGCTCGACGCGCCCACCCCCCGCTACCTTGGGTCGGTCGCTGCGTTGAGCCGCGGTCCGCGCCGTCGTCCCGGGGGAGGGGGCGGCGGCGCGGACCGTTTCAGCCCGGATCCGGCGCACAATGGGCAGATGGACACCGAAACCGCCGACCCGCTCGTGGGTTTCACCGGGTTCGCGGCGGCCCTGCGCGAAGCCGGGGTGGCCTGCGACGCACGGCGGGTGCAGGCGTACCTCGCGGCCGTCGCCGAGGTGGACATCGCCGCGCCGACCCAGCTGTACTGGGCCGGGCGGCTGACACTGTGCTCCGATCCCGACGACCTGCCGCGTTACGAGGAGGCCTTCGCCCGCTGGTTCGAGGTGGAGCCGACGCCGCGGGGCCGGGCCGCGAACCAGGCGGAGAGACGCGCGCGTATCGCGCCCCTCATCGCGTCGAGCGGCGGCGAAACCGAGGGTGGCGAGAGCGCCGACAGCCTGCGCGTCGCCGCCAGCGACCACGAGGTTCTGCGCCACCGCGACCTCGCCGAGCTGACCACGGCCGAGCGCGAGCACCTGCGCGAACTGCTCGCCACTCTGCATCCCGTGCTGCCGCAACGGAAATCGGCCCGGCGCACGCCGGCGCACCACGGGCGGCTCGATCCGTCACGCACGTTGCGCGCGATGCTCGCCGCCGGCGGTGAGCCTGTCCGGCTGGTCCGCGGCCGCCGGGGAACACGGGCGCGCCGGGTGGTGTTACTCATCGACGTGTCCGGTTCGATGAGCCCCTACGCCGACGCGTTGCTGCGCTTCGCGCACGTGCTCACGCGCGCGAACCCGGCCGGCGTCGAGGTGTTCACGCTCGGCACGCGGATGACGCGCGTGTCCCGGCAGCTGCGTCAGCGCGACCCGGAACGAGCCATGCTCGCGGCGGGCACGGCGGTGCCGGACTTCGCCGGCGGCACCCGCCTCGGCGAGACGCTGCGCGTGTTCCTCGACCGCTGGGGCCAGCGCGGATTCGCCCGCCGCGCCGTGGTCACGGTGTTCTCCGACGGGTGGGAGCGCGGCGACCCGAGCCTGCTCGGGGACCAGCTCGCGAGGCTGCGCCGGCTCGCGCACGCCGTATTCTGGGTGAATCCGCACGCGGGGCGGGAGGGGTACGCTCCGGTCCAGTCCGGCATCGTGGCCGCCTTGCCCCACATCGACCGGTTACTGGCCGGGCACAGCCTGGCGACCTTGGAACGACTGCTCGGGGAGATAGCCGATGCGTGACGTACTGGACGACGTGTACCGCCGCTGGTCGGCGGGGGAGACGGTCGGGCTCGGCACGGTGGTGGCCACGTTCTCGTCCGCGCCGCGTGAGCCCGGTGCGGCGATGGTGGTGGCCGCCGACGGGACGGTGGCGGGCAGCGTGTCCGGCGGCTGCGTCGAGGGTGCGGTGTACGAGCTGGCCCAGGAGGTCGTCGCCGAGCGGAAGCCGGTGCTGCAGCGTTACGGCGTGAGCGACAACGACGCGTTCGCGGTGGGCCTGACCTGCGGCGGGATCATCGACATCTACGTGGAGCACGTGGACCGCGACTCGATGCCGGAGCTGCCCGAGGTCGTGGCGTCGGTGCGATCCGGGGAGCCGGTCGCCGTCGTCACGGTCATCGAGCACGAGCGCCACGGCCTGGTGGGCGAGCGCATGATCGTGTGGCCGGACCGCGTGGCCGGCACGCTCGGCTCGTCGCGCATGGACGACGCCGTGGCCGACGACGCGCGCGGCCTGCTCGCCACCGGCCGCACCGCGACCCTGCACTACGGCCCGGACGGCCAGCGCCGCGGCGAGGGCATGGCCGTGTTCGTCAACTCGTTCGAGCCGCCGCCCCGCCTGCTCGTCTTCGGCGCGATCGACTTCGCCGCGGCGATGGCGCGCATGGGCGCCTACCTGGGCTACCAGGTCACGGTGTGCGACGCGCGGCCGGTGTTCGCCACGAGCAGCCGTTTCCCGGACGCGCACGAGGTTGTCGTCGACTGGCCGCACCGCTACCTCAAGACGGAGGCCGAGGCCGGGCGCATCGACGCCCGCACGGCCATCACGGTCCTCACGCACGACCCCAAGTTCGACGTGCCGCTGCTGGAGGTCGCGCTGGGCCTGGACGTCGGTTACGTCGGCGCCATGGGCTCCCGCAAGACCCACGACGACCGCTTCGCGCGCCTTCGCGAAGCGGGCATCAGCGAGGTGTCGCTGGAGCGCCTGTCCTCGCCGATCGGCCTCGACCTCGGCGCCCGGACCCCGGAGGAGACTGCGGTTTCCATCGCGGCGGAGATCATCGCGCTGCGCTGGAGCGGCACCGGACGCCGTCTGGCCGCCTTGTCGGGACGCATCCACAACTGAGCCGCCACCACTGATCCTCACCTGCAACTGATCACGCCGTCAAGGCCTCCTTACCCGCGTCCAACGCGGTGAAGGAGTCCTTAACGGCGTGCCCATCTCGGGAAGGTCTGTCCACCCGGGAGGGAACCGGGTTTTTTTGCCGCTGGGCGGAAAAATCATCCGGACGCTAAGTCCGCACCTACGGCGGCCCGTCCGGATTTCCCGTGCAGATGCGGAACTGTCCCGCGAACGGGCGACCTCGGGGCTTGTTCGCGGGCGAAGGGAGTAGCAAGGTCGGCTGTGAGGCCGATCACGTCGCGCCTTGGCCGTTCCCGAACCGGCCCGCCGCCCGGCCGGGCCAGGCGGGCATCCGCTCTTGGAGGCCTTTGATGCGCATCACCGTCACCGTCGACGGCACCGAGTACACCGATGACGTGGAGCCGCGCACCCTGCTCGTGCACCACCTGCGGGAGCGGGTCGGGAAAGTGGGCACCGTCGTCGGCTGCGACACCAGCAACTGCGGCGCCTGCACCGTCCACCTCGACGGGCACAGCGTGAAGTCCTGCTCCGTGCTCGCCGTCCAGGCCGACGGGCGCGAGGTCACCACCGTCGAAGGGCTGTCCCGCGACGGCCGGCTCCACCCCGTGCAGCAGGCGTTCCACGACAACCACGCGCTGCAGTGCGGGTTCTGCACCCCCGGCATGATCATGCAGTCCATCGACCTGCTGGCCGACAATCCCGATCCGGACGAGAAAGCCGTGCGCGAAGGACTCGAGGGCAACCTCTGCCGCTGCACCGGCTACCAGAACATCGTGCGCGCCGTGCAAGACGCCGCGCGGCAGATGGCCCCGGGCGCCGGGCCCGAGGCCGAGCGGATCGACCAGGTCGGCGTGGGTGGTGAAGGATGACCGCCACGATCGAGCCCGAGATCGGAAAGTCCCGTCTCCGCAAGGAAGACGAGCGGCTGATCACCGGCCGCACCCGCTGGACGGACAACATCGTGCTGCCCGGGATGCTCCACCTCGCCGTGCTCCGGAGTCCGCTGGCGCACGCGAAGATCGTCTCCATCGACACGGCCGCGGCCAAGGGCGAGCCGGGTGTCATCGCCGTTTACACCGGCCGCGACCTCGACCCCGAGAGCGCCATCGGCATGCCTTGCGCGTGGCCGATCACGCCGGACATGAAGGCCCCGCGCCGTCCCGTGCTCGCCGCCGACCAGGTGAACTTCGCCGGTGAGGGCGTCGCCGTGGTTGTCGCGCGCACCTCGGCGGAGGCGCACGACGCGCTCGAGAAGATCGATGTCGAGTACGACGAACTGCCCGTGATCCTCGATATGGAGGCCGCGCTCGCCGAGGGTTCGCCGCTCGTGCACGAGGAGCTGGGCACCAACAAGAACGCGCTCTGGGTCTTCGACTCCGCCGAGGCCGGCACCGGCACGGGCGTGGAGGAAGCGCTGGCCTCGTCCGAGATCGTGCTCAAGCGCCGGTTCCGCCAGCAGCGGCTGGTGCCGGCGTTCATGGAGCCACGCGCGTGTGTGGTCGACCCGACCACCGCGCAGATCACCATGTGGGCCGCCACGCAGGTGCCGCACATCCTGCGGGTGATGTCGGCCCTGACGCTGGGCATCCCGGAGCACAAGCTGCGCGTGATCGCCCCCGACGTCGGCGGCGGCTTCGGCGGCAAGATCGGTGTGCTGCCCGAGGAGATGATGACGCTGATCATCGCCCGGAAGCTCGGGAAACCGGTGAAGTGGAACGAATCCCGGTCCGAGACGATGGTCGCCGCGCACCACGGCCGGGACCAGATCCAGGACATCACCATCGCCGCGAACGCCGACGGCACCGTCACCGGGCTGAAGGTCGAGCTGCTCGCCGGCCTCGGCGCGTACAACGGCCTGGTCGGGCCGGGGGTGCCGATCCTCGGCGCGTTCATGTTCAACGCCATCTACAAGATCCCGGCGTACCACTTCGCCTGCACCAACGTGTTCACCACGACCACGCTCACCGACGCCTACCGCGGCGCCGGGCGGCCGGAGGCGACGTTCGCGATCGAGCGGATCATGGACGAACTCGCCGACGAGCTGGGCCTGGACCCGCTGGAGCTGCGCGAGAAGAACTGGATCAAGCACGAGGAATTCCCTTACACCACGGTGGCGGGCCTGACCTACGACTCGGGCAACTACGAGGCCGCCACGGCCAAAGCCAAGGAACTGTTCGATTACGACGGACTGCGCCGCGAGCAGGCTTCGCGGCGCGAAACGAACGACCCGGTCCAGCTGGGCATCGGCATCTCGACGTTCACCGAAATGTGCGGCCTGGCGCCGTCGAGGGTGCTCGGCGCGCTGGACTACGCGGCGGGAGGCTGGGAGTACGCGTCGATGCGGGTGCTGCCCACCGGCAAGATCGAGGTGACCACCGGCGCTTCGGCGCACGGCCAGGGGCACGAGACGGCGTGGAGCCAGATCGTCGCCGACCAGCTGGGCGTGCCGTTCGAGGACGTCGAGGTGCTGCACGGCGACACGCAGTCCTCGCACAAGGGCATGGACACCTACGGCTCGCGTTCGCTGGTGGTCGGCGGCATCGCCGTGGTCAAGGCCGCGGAGAAGGTGGTCGCCAAGGCCAAGCCGATCGCCGCGCACATGCTGGAATGCTCGGAGGACGACCTCGAGTTCGCCGGCGGCAAGTTCACCGTGAAGGGCACGGGCTCGTCGACGACCATCCAGGACGTCGCGTTCTCCGTGTTCTCCGCGCACGACCTGCCCGACGGGGTCGAGCCCTCGCTGGACTCCGACGCCACGTTCGACCCGGAGAACTTCTCCTACCCGCACGGCACGCACCTGTGCGCGGCCGAGGTGGACACCGAGACCGGCCGGGTCAAGCTGCGCTCGTACGTCTGCGTGGACGACGTCGGCGTGGTGGTGAACCCGCTGATCGTGGAGGGGCAGGTGCACGGCGGGCTCGCGCAGGGCATCGCGCAGGCGTTGTTCGAGGAGGCCGTGCACGACGAGAGCGGCACGCTCACCACCGGCACCTTCGCCGACTACCTGCTGCCCTCGGCCGCCGACCTGCCGTCGTTCACCACCGCCCGCACCGAAACGCCGTCGACCACGAACCCGTTGGGCGCCAAGGGAGTCGGCGAGGCCGGCACGATCGCCTCGACGCCGGCGGTGGTGAACGCCGTGATCGACGCGGTGCGCCACCTCGGCGTCGACGAGATCGAGATGCCCCTGACCCCGATGCGCGTGTGGCACGCGATCCAGCACGGGACGACCGACGCCGGCGGCACCGGCAATCAGGCCGGCGGCGGCCTCGGTTCGATCGACGCCTCCGGAGGTGCCCAGTGATCCCCGCCCCGTTCGAGTACGTGGCTCCGTCCACAGTGGATGAAGCGGTGCGGGCGCTCGCGGACGCGGGCGAGGACGCCAAGGTGCTGGCCGGCGGGCAGAGCCTGCTGCCGGTGCTGCGGATGCGGCTGGCCTCGCCGACCACGCTCGTCGACCTCGGGAAGGTGGCGGAGCTGCGCGGCGTCCGCGAGGACGGCGACGCGCTCGCGATCGGCGCGATGACCACGCACTACGACGTGCAGCGAGACGCGCTGGTCGCCGAGCACGCCGCGCTGATCAAGGCGGCCACCGACACCGTCGCCGATCCGCAGGTACGCCACCGCGGCACCTTCGGCGGCGCCATCGCGCACGCCGACCCGGCGGGGGACCTGCTCGCACCGGTGCTCGCGCTGGACTGCGAGCTGGTGCTCGCGGGCCCGGGCGGGCGGCGGACCGTCGGCGCGGCGGAGTTCTTCCAGGACTACTTCACCACCGCGCTCGCGCCGGACGAGCTGCTCGTGGCGGTCCGCGTGCCGAAGCACACCGGCTGGCGGGCGCACTACGAGAAGTTCAACCGGGTGGCGCAGGCGTGGTCGATGGTCGCGGTCGCGGCCACCGTCCGCACCGAGGGCGGGGTGATCGAGGAGGCCAGGGTCGCGCTGACGAACATGGGCTCGACCCCGGTGCGCGCGAGTGGCGTCGAGCGGGCCCTGCTCGGCGCCGCCGCCACCGCCGACACCATCCGAGCCGCGGCGGCCCACGCCGCGGACGGCACCAACCCGGCCGCGGACGGCAACTCCGACGTCGAGTACCGGCAGCACCTCGCCCGGGTGCTGACGGGACGGGCGCTGACTGCCGCGGTGGGTGGTTGAGCGGTGGGTGGTTGAGGGGCGGGTGGTGAGCGTGGTGCTGGGGTGGTGGCTGAAGGGCCGGGCTCTGGCTGCCGCTGGTGGCGGCTGAGGGCCGGGTGCCGGCCGTGGTGGTTGATGCGCCGGTGTTGGCCGTGGCCGTGGGCGGGTGATTGATGGGTCGGGTTGTTGACCGTCGCTGGTGACGGCTGACGTATCCGCCCTGGTGAGGGCGTTTGGCGCGGTCTCGTTCCCCTTCTGGTGGTGGTGCCGGTGCGTAAGGTGGCTTCATTGGCCAGTTGATCCAGAGAGGAGGTCGGCCCGTGCGGCTCGACCACGAATTCACCGTCCCGGCCTCGATCGGGGAGGTCTGGCAGGCGGTCATCGACCCGGAGCGCGTCGCGCCGTGTCTGCCGGGGGCGGCCCTCACCAAGGTCGAGGGTGACTCGTTCACGGGCACGGTGAAGGTCAAGCTGGGGCCGATCTCCTTGCTGTACAAGGGAAGTGGCGAGTTCCTGGAGAAGGACGAGGCGGCTCGCAAGGTGGTCATCAAGGCCTCCGGCAAGGACGCCCGCGGCGGCGGCACCGCGGCCGCGTCGGTGACCCTCACCCTGACCGAGACCGACGGCGGCACCCACGGCGCCGTCGCCAGCGACCTGGCCATCACGGGCCGCCCGGCCCAGTTCGGCCGCGGCCTGATCTCCGAGGTGAGCGGCAAAATCCTGGACACCTTCGCTGCCAACCTGGCGAGTTCGCTGGGTACTGCGGATACCCCGGCGGCTGCCGCTGCCGCAGCGGACGGGAAAACCCCGGCGGATGCGAAAGCCCCGGTCGACCCGGCGGAGGCGGCCAAAGCCTCGGCGAGCCCGGCGGCTGCGGCTGAAGCGGCCGTCGCCGCGGCGGCCGGTGACGCGGCCGAGCGCGCGGCCGCGGAAATCGCCGAGAAGGCCGCCAGGGAGCACCCGGACCAGCCCACTCCCGCGGCGACTACGCCCGCGAAGCCGTCGACCTCGGCGCCGGTCACCCCGGCCGGGCCCAAGCCCCACCTCCGCAGCGTCCCGGCCGGTGGCGCGACCGGCGAGGCGGAGGCCATCGACCTCATGGACTACGCGGGCCGGTCGGTCGCCAAGCGCCTCATCCCCGTCGCCGTGGTCGCCGCGGTCCTGATCGGCGCCATCGCACTCATCCGGGCCCTGCGCCGCCGCTGACCTGTTCACGGCGGACCGGCACCGGTCCACGTACGGCTGACCTGCACTGTCCGGGCACGGCAGTCTGCCCGCGCGCCCGCGGGGGGCCACTGCGCAGGATCCGCCACTACCTCCGCCGACAGCCCAGCAAGCGGCACCCCCAAGCCCAGTTGCCCACAGGGTGACAAGCCTGTGGACAACCCGCTCCCCGTCCCCACCCGCCTGCGCCACGAAATGCCCCGAACGTCACCCGAACAGGCCGGATTTGCCCCTCGGCTCTACCGCGAGCAGGGTCAGCCGGGCAGATTGACCCCGAAATCGCCCGGGTCGGCGGCGCGGCGCGGGGGCGACGGATACTCTGGGCAACCTCGCCGGCCGACTTTTCGCAGTGGGGGCGTCACGATGCAGGGAGCCGTCTCCCGGGGCACGCTTTCGGCGTGGCCCGGCTGGCCGTCCCGCTGGACTATGTGGTCCGTCGCCCGGAAACGCTGGATCGTGTACGCGGTCGGGTGCGAGCTGGTGACCACAGTGGCCGTCATCGGCGGGCTGGCGGGCGAGTTCGGCGGCCCGGTGCAGCCAGTCGCGTTCGCGGTGCTCGTCGGGCTCGGCATCGCGCAGGCGGAGATGGCGCGGCGGATCGAGCGGGCGCGCCGGTGGATGAGCGGCCAGACGCACATCAACGTCACGTCCGTCTGGTACCTCGCCGGCGCCTTCCTGCTGCCGCCCGCGTGGGTCGCGTTGCTCGCGCTCGTGCTGTACCTGCATCTGTGGCTGCGCGTCTGGCGAGGGGTGCGTACGAGGCCCGCGCATCGCTTCGCGGCCAGTACGGCGTGGGCCATGCTCTCCTGCTTCGCGGCTTCTGCCGTGCTTACGGTCGACGGCCTCGACCAGGCAGGCCTCGAAACCTGGCGCGGCGTGTTCGCGCTGGTGCTGGCGGCGGCCGTGTTCGAGCTGGTGAACGTCGCGCTCGTCGCCCTCGGGATTTACCTCTATACGGCGAGCCGCGCGGCCGCGGACCTGATCGGCACCTGGGAGGACAACGCCTTCGAGCTCGCCACCCTGTGCCTCGGCGGGCTGGCCGCGCTCGCGCTCGTCGCGCAGCCGGTGCTGGTCGTCTTCGTCGTCGCGCCTTTGTTGCTGCTGCACCGTTATCTGCTGCTCAAACAACAGCTGCAGGTCGCCGCCGTGACCGACGAGAAGACCGGCCTGCTGAACACCGCCGGCTGGCACGATCTCGCGACGCGCGAGTACGCCCGCGCGCGCCGCCGCGGCCCGGGCAGCGAGTTCGCCGTGCTGATGATCGACCTCGACCACTTCAAGCGCATCAACGACACCTACGGCCACCTGACCGGTGACGAGGTGCTGGCCGCCGTCGCGGTGGCGATCGAGGATTCGGTGCGCACCAGCGACACCGTCGGCCGGTTCGGCGGCGAGGAGTTCGTGGTGCTGCTTCCGGCCACCGGCGCCACCCACGTGCTGGGCATCGCCGAATGCGTCCGCGTCGCGGTGGGGGAGCTGACCGTGATCGTCTCCGGTTCCACCCGGGTCGACGGGCTGTCCGTCTCCGTCGGAGTCGCGTGTTACCCGGCGGCCGGCGGCACGCTCGACCAGGTGCTGCGCTCCGCCGACGCCGCGCTCTACCGGGCCAAGGACGCCGGGCGCAACCGCGTCGCCGTGTGAGTCAGGGCTCGAAATACCGGCCCGCCGACGTTGTTGAACGTTGTATGAGTGCGGATCACGAGCCGGACGTGGTGGTCATCGGGGCCGGTCAGGCCGGCCTTTCGGCCGCCTACCACCTGCGTCGCGCGGGTTTCGCCGACGATTCGGGCTTTGTCGTGCTGGACCACGGGAAACGCCCAGGCGGCGCCTGGCAGTACCGCTGGCCGTCGCTGGTACTGGGCAAGGTGCACGGCATCTACGACCTGCCCGGCATGGCGTTCGGCACGCCGGACGTGACGCGGCCGGCCAGCGAGGTCGTGTCCGAGTACTTCGGCCGGTTCGAAAAGACGTTCTCCCTGCCCGTACGCCGGCCCGTTGACGTCACGGCCGTCCGCCGCGAGGGCGACCGGCTGCTCGTCGAGAGCCCGGCCGAAACGTGGGCCGCGCGCGCCGTGGTGAGCGCGACGGGCACGTGGGACCGGCCGTTCTGGCCGCACTACCCGGGCCAGGAGACGTTCGCCGGACGGCAGCTGCACACCGCCGACTACACCGGCGCGGAGCCGTTCCGCGGCCGCCGCGTGGTGGTCGTCGGCGGAGGCGCGTCGGCCGTGCAGCTGCTGATGGAGATCGGCCCGGTCGCCCGCTCGACGACGTGGGTCACGCGCCGTCCGCCGGTGTGGCACGAGGAGCCGTTCGGTGAGGACTGGGGCCGTGACGCCGTCACGAAGGTCGAGCAGCGCGTGCGCGCGGGCCTGCCGCCGGAGAGCGTGGTCAGCGTGACCGACCTGGCGGTGACGCCCGAGGTGCGCGCCGCCCGCGAGGCCGGTTTCCTCAACCGGCGCCCCATGTTCGAGCGGCTGGTGCCCGACGGCGTCGTCTGGGCGGACGGCACCTTCGAGCCCGCCGACCTGATCCTCTGGGCGACCGGCTTCCGCGCCGCCCTCGACCACCTCGCGCCGCTGCACCTGCGCACGCCGGGCGGCGGCATCCGGATGGACGGCACCCGCGTGGTCGACGAGCCGCGCCTGCACCTGGTCGGCTACGGGCCGTCGGCCAGCACCGTCGGCGCCAACCGCGCGGGCCGCGCCGCTGTGCACGAGATCCGGCGGCTGCTCGGGCGTTAGGCGCCGGCCCGTGCTTTCGGGGTTTTGAGGGTGCGGTCGAAGAGCGTCAGCGCCAGGACCACGATGCTGACGACGGCCAGCGTTCCGGCGATCAGGTGCAGCCCGGAATCGGTGACGTTGTGGCGGAAGACGATGCCGGTGACGGTGGACGAGGCGATGGACCCGAGGTAGCTGAAGGTCCGGAACAGCCCGGCGGCGGTGCCGACCTGGTCGGCGGGCGCCTGCGTGTAGAGGGCGGTCTGGTTGCTGACGGTCGTCGCGCCCAGCGTGATCGCGAACAGCAGCGTGACGCCGACGATGACCACCACCGGAGTCGCCGAGGTGAACAGCAGGACGGCGGCCGAGGCCAGGATCATGCTGACCGCGCCGATGATGAGCGGGCCGCGGACGAGGTTGCGGGCCGAGATCGGCTGCGACACGATCGCGGCGACGATGCCCATCGGCAGCAGCACGAGCCCGGCTTCCTGGGGCGGCAGGCCGTGGGCAGCCTCCAGCCACTGGGTGAGGCCGTAGAGCACGGTGTAGAACGCCAACAGCGTGAGCGCGCCGCGCAGGTACGTGCGGGTCAGCGCGAGATTCGACACGAGCAGCCGCATGTCGATGAACGGCGTGGCCGCCCGCAGTTCCCACCCCACCAGCAGGGCGCCCAGCCCGGCGGCGATCCCGAGGGGAATCCAGTTCGGCTCGGGCAGCGACAGCAGGAACACCAGCAGAGCGCTCATCGTGCCGCCGAACAGCACGATGCCGCTGACGTCGACGCGGCCGGCCAGCTCCCGCAGTGGACGGCGCTCCAGCGGTTCGTCCCGGGGAACCCACAGCACCGCCAGGATCAGGGCGATCACGGTGACGGGGAGGTTGACCAGAAAGGCCGAGCGCCAGCCGAACGCGGCGACCAGCACCCCGCCGATGGGCGGGCCGACCGCCACCGTGACCGTGCCGGCGATGGATGAGCACCATCGCCGCCGGGTACCCGGCCGAAGTGCCGATTCCGATCAGGACCCGCGCGACGGTCAGCGTCGCCATGCCGTGGGCGGCCCCGCCGACGATGCCGCCCACGAGCACCAGCACGATGCCGACGAGGAACACCCGGCGCGGGCCGAGCTGTTCGGCGAGCTTGCCCGCGGTGGGCTGGGCGACCGAGCTCGCCAGGTAGAGCGCCGACACCAGGACCGCGGTCGCCCCGACGGACACGCCCATCGCCAGCGCGATCGGCACCAGCGCGGTCGCGATGAGCGAGCTGTTGATCGGGTTGAGCGCCGAGCTGATGTACAGCGGCGTGACGAACCGCCACGAGAACGCCCCGCGTTTCCGGTCGTCACCGGCCTCGCCCGCGACGGCCGGCCCGGTGGTGTCGGACGAGGTCATCGGCCGGTCAGTCTTCGCGGACCAGTGACTTCAGGTCGGACGTCGTGATCACGTCCGCCTGGTGCGAAAGGACCTTCTCGAGGACGACCCGGTGGACCTCCGGGTCCGGGTCGGCGGTGGCGTCGGCGAGCACGAAGATGCGGTAGTCCTGGTCGGAGGCGTCGCGGACCGTGGACAACACCACTCCGGCGGTCGAGATGCCGCCCACCACGAGGGTGTCGATCGACTCGTCGCCGAGGAGGGCGTGCAGATCGGTGGTGCTGAAGGCGCCGAAGCGGGTCTTGCGGACGACGATGTCGCCGTCACGCACTTCCAGCGCGGGATCGATGTCCAGCGCCGGGTCGCCGTCGGCGAACAGGCGGCCCTGCTTGACGGCACTGAACGCCTTGTGGTGAGCCGGGATCGCGTCGTAGTCCTCCGGCGCGAACGCCACTCGCACGAACACTGCCTTGACGCCGTGCTCGCGCGCCCAGTCCAGCGCGGTCATGGCGTTCTCCAGCACGGCGCCCGGCTGGGGGAGGTGCCCCAGGATTTCGGGCTGGAAGTCCATCAGCAACAGCGCGGTCCGCCGCGCGACGATGGCCGGGTCAGGGGTTGTGGTCACGGAAGTCTTGCTCCTTCACAGGGAAACTGAACAGGTTGCCTGTCTAAATATACAGGCTTCCTGCCGATGGTGGAGTGCCGGGATAGAGTGCGGACCCATGACGGCGCCACTGCCCCGCGACATCGCTCGCGAGCTTCCGCACGCGATGATCCGGCTGCGGGCGCGGCTGCGGGCCGAGTCCGCGCCCGCCGACCGGCGCTGGACGTGGTCGCAGGTCACCACGCTCAGCCGGATCGGCGACGAAGGGCCCACGACGGTCAGCGCCCTCGCCGCCGCGGAACACGTCCGTCCTCAGTCGATGGCCGAGACGGTCGCCGCGCTCCTCCGGGAGGGTCTGATCGCCCGCGGGCCGGACCCCACGGACGGGCGCAAGACGCTCATCTCGATGACCGCGGCGGGCCGCAAGCTCCTCTCGGCCATTCCCGCGATCCGTGAAGCCTGGCTCGAAGAGGTCATCGAGCAGCACCTCTCGCCCGTCGAACGCCGGACACTGGCGAAAGCGGCGGAGATCATGGAGCGCCTCGCGGACTGCTGATCCGCGCCTGAACGCCGACGGTGGTGTTGATGACGACTTCGCCGCTTTCACGATGATCGACGCCTTCGACTCGGGTGGCATCGGATACGTCGGATACTCGGGATCCGGCCGCACTTCGTACAACTTCTGCAACGGCTCGAGCGCTTCGGCGGCGCTGGGTCGTTCCCCTGTCGCTGGGTGGCTCGACCGCGCCCGGTCGCCCTGCTATCCTCTCCGAGGTAACACTTTACGGCATAAAGAGATAGGTGGGGCATGGTCGAAACCACAGCGAACGCCAAGTTGGAAGACGGCAGTGTGCTCGAGATCGAGGTCCACGGCGAGGGCCCGGCGGTGCTGCTCCCGGTGAACCCGCGGCCGATCGAAGGCGAGCAGGCCGAGTCGATGCGGCAGTGGGGTGCCGACCCGGCGCTCGGCCGGTCGCTGATCAGCGGGCTGGCCGGGTTCCGCGTTGTCGCCTTTGACTACGAGGGGCACGTCATGGCGCATCCACGGCCGGACAGCCTGACGCCGGCCGCCGTCGCCGCTGATTTCCTCGCCGTCGCGGACACGGTGGGGGCGCGGCGGTTCGCGTATTACGGCTATTCGTGGCTCGCGCTGGCCGGGCTGCAGCTGGCCCTGCGCACCGACCGTCTTGACGGGCTGGCCATGGGCGGCTTCCCGCCGCTCGACGGGCCATACGCCGAAATGCTGGCGGTCACGCGGGCCACCCACGAGATGGCCGTCGCCGGGCCAGCCGAGACGCCGACCGCTGGGTCCTCCGAGAGCCAGCCGGGCGACTGGGATTCCGTCGAGGTCACTATGTCGACGGGACAGACGCGGCAGTTCGTCACGCTGTACGAGGCCCTGCAGGACTTCGACGACCACGCGGCCCGGCTGGCCTGCCCTCGACTGTGCTTCGCGGGCTCAGCCGACCGGATCGAGTACGGCGAACGCTGGGGCGGCGTCACGGTCGACATCGCGGGACCCTTCGAGACCCGCCGCGCCGAGCTGGCCGAGCGTGGCTGGACCGTCGAAGTCCTCGACGGGCTCGACCACATGACCGCCATGCAGGCCACCGCGGTCCTGCCGGTGCTGCGGCCCTGGCTGACCGGCCTCCGATGAGTCAGCCGGTGATGATTCAGCCGGCCAGCCGCTACTGACGCAGGTAGCGCACCTGCCCGGGCTTCGCGGCGTCGAAGTCCGGGCGGCCGGCGAGGTGCTCCGGAACGCCGACCTCCCACCACGCCCCGGCTTCCGTCCAAGCTGAAGGCTGGGTCCGCACCACGACAACCGCGGGACGGCTCTCCGCGACGGCGGCGGCGCGGGCCTTCGCGTACGCGCCACGGACGTCGTCCAGCGACGTCGCGGTGAAGACCGCGCAGCCCAGCGACTCGGCGTGACGCGCGAAGTCCACGCGTGGCGGCGAAGCGTGCGAAGTGCGGCAGTCGGCGTAGAAGTTGTTGAACGGCTTCCCGCCCTGCCCCTGCTGAAGCCGCGCGATGACCGCGTAGCCGTCGTTGTCGCAGACGACCGCGACGAGCGGGTGACCCGCGAAGGCGGCCGAGAACAGGTCCGAGTTCAGCATCAGGTACGAGCCGTCGCCGAGGAGCGTGGTCACCAGGCCTTCGGTGTGCGCGATGGCCGCGCCCCACGCCCCGGACAGCTCGTAACCCATGCAGGAGAAGCCGTACTCGACGTCCATGCTCACTTCGCCGGAGCCGCGCCAGCCGCCGATCAGCTCACCAGGCAGGCCGCCCGACGCGGTCATCACGTAGTCGTGCGGTTCCGACAGGTCGTTCACCACTCCGACGACCTGCGCGTACGACGGCACCGGAGCCGGGGCCGACCGCAGCGAGTCGATGTGGGCATCCCAGCGTGCGCGCTCCTCCGCGGCCCGCGCCGTCCACTGTGGATCGACGCGCCAGCTCTCCAGCTGCGCCCCGAGGTCGGCCAGCCCCGCGTCCGCGTCGCCCACCACGGCGAGCGCGCCGTGCTTGACGGCGTCGAACCGGGCCGCGTTCAAAGTGACCAGCCGGACGTCGGGGGAGAACACCGTCCACGACGCCGTGGTGAAGTCCTGCAGCCGCGTCCCGACCGCCAGCACCACGTCGGCCGCGCCGGCCAGCACGTTCGCCGACGTCGAGCCGGTGATGCCCAGCGGCCCGGCGTGCAGCTCGTGCGTGTGCGGCACCAGCGTCCGGCCCGCCGTGGTCTCCGTGACGGGAATCCCGTGCCGCTGCGCGAATTCCAGCGCGCGGCGCCCGGCGCCCGAATACCGGACGCCGCCGCCCAGCACCAGCAGCGGGCGGCGGGCCGAGCGCAACGCGGCGGCCGCCTCGGTCAGCGACCGGCGGTCCGGGCGCGGGCGCGGCAGCCGGTGCGTGACCGGCTCGAACAGCGCCTCGGGGAAGTCGTAGGTCTCGGCCTGGACGTCCTGCGGCAGCGCCAGCGTGACCGGCCCGGCGTCCGCCGGATCGGTGAGCACCCGCGCGACCTGCGGCAACGTCGCCAGCAGCTGCTCGGGCCGGGTGATCCGGTCGAAGTAGCGGCTGACCGCGCGGAAGGCGTCGTTGACCGTCGCCGTGCCGTCGTGGAAGGGCTCCACCTGCTGCAGCACCGGATCGGGCGCGCGGCTGACGAACGTGTCGCCCGGCAGCAGCAGCACCGGCAGCCGGTTCGCGTGCGCGACCCCCGCCGCGGTCACCATGTTCAGCGCGCCCGGCCCGATCGACGAGGTCACCACGCCGACCTGCCGCCGCTGCGTCGCCTTCGCGTAGCCGACGGCCGCGAGCGCCATGCCCTGCTCGGTGTGCCCACGCCAGACCGGCAACGCCGGCATGCTCTTTCCCGTGGCGGGGTCAGTCCACACCGCGGCACGGTGCTCTTCGAGCGCGGTGCCGAGGCCGAGCACGTTGCCGTGCCCGAAGATCGCGAACACCCCGGGGAACAGCGGGACCTCGCGCCCGTCCAGGGTTTCCGAGCGCTGCGCGAGCAGCCAGCGCACCAGCGCCTGTGCCGTGGTCAGCTTCATAAGACGCGCCCCTCGTGACTGGTGGCCGGGCACCGCGGGTCCAGCTCCTGCGAAGCCCAGGTGTCGCGGACCCAGCCGTGCGCCGGGTCGTCGCAGAACGCCATGGACCGCTCCTCGGCCGGGCCGGCCAGCACGTTCAGGTAATACATCGGGTAACCCGGCGCCGAGACGCACGGGCCGTGGTAGCCGCGCGGGATCAGGAAGACGTCGCCGTCGCGCACCGCCACGTCCTCGTCCAGCTCACCATCCGCCGTGTACGTGCGGTGCAGGCCGAAGCCCTCGCGCGAAGGCGTGACGCCGTCACGCCCGGCGATGCGGAAGTAATAGACCTCTTCGTTGACGACCTCGCAGTCCGAGGCCTCGTCGTGTTTGTGCGGCGGGTACGAGGACCAGTTGCCGCCCGGGGTGATCAGCTCGCACGCGTTCAGCTTGTCCGCGTGGTCCCACACCCCCGGCACGCCGAAGTTGGTCACCTGGCGGGTCGCCTGGCCGGCGCCGCGCACCTCGACCGGCACCTCCTCGGCCGGGCCGTACTTCGGCTCCAGGCGGCGGGTGCACCGCGCCATCGGCAGCGCGACCTCGGCACCGGTGGTGGAAGTCAGCATGACCTCGGCGTCGCGGGGCACGTAGAGGAAGTCCGTGACGCGGGTGAACACCGAATCGCGGCCGTCCAGCTCGAACTCCTCGCCGTCGACGACGACCGAGAGCGAGCCGGACAGCGGGAGCACAAACGCCTCGAACTCACCGGTCTCCACCACCCGCGGGAGCCGGGTGCCGACCTTGAGCACCTGCAACCCGGTGTAGGCCCAGCCGGCCGATTCCGGGGTCAGCCGGACCGGGTCGGCGCCGTCGGACAGTGTCCCGAGTGGACGGTGCAGCTCGCTCACTTCGCGGCCTCCAAGGTCTTCGCGGCGGCTTCCACCGCGGCGCCGACGTCACCGTCGGGCGGGTACAGCAGGCTCCGGCCCACGACGAGCCCGCGCACCACCTCGTGGCGCAGCGTGCGGCCCCACGACACCAGGTCGGCGGCGGGGTCGCCGGTCGGCACGCCGCCCAGCACCACCACCGGCAGCGTCGTGGCGCCGAGCACGGCGGCGTCCTCGGTGGACGGCAGCTTCAGCCAGGTGTGCGCGGACGTGACACCGATGCCGGACGCCACGGTGACGGCCCGCGACAGCGAAGTCGCGTCCTTCTGCAGCACCAGCCGCCCGTCTTCGCGGGTGTAGGGCAGCGGCTCGACCATCGCCATCAGGCCGTACGCCGCCAGCTCGGTGACGGCGTCCGCGCAGGCCTGCAGGGTCGGCACGGTGCCCGCGTCGGAGTCGACCAGGCGCAGCAGCATCTTGCCGCCGTCGAGCCGGGCGTCGACGAGCGCGGTCGCGTGGTAGCCGGTGAACCGGTCGTCGATCTCCCAGTCGGCGCCCGCCAGGCCGCCGCGGTTCATCGAGCCGATCACGACCTTGTCGTGCAACGCGTCGAGCAGCAGCAGCTCTTCGACGACGTCGGGGGTGCCGAGCAGCCCGTCCACGGCCGGGTTCGCCAGCGCCACCAGCAGCCGCTCCAGCAGCGAGCGGCGGTCGGCCATCGCCAGCGGGTCGCCGCCGACGCCGAGCGCGCCTCGCGCCGGGTGGTCGGCTGCCACGAGGAACAGCGTTCCCTTGTCCGACAACAGGTTCTCGCGCCGTCGCCGTGAGGCGTACGCCCGGCGCACGGCACCGGGGTCGGTCGCTCGCGTGCGCAGCAGCCGGCTCCAGCGCTCGTCGGTCAGCAGGGCTGTCACAGCATCTCCTCGATTTCGCCGGCGGTCGGCATGGCGTCGGCGCAGGCCAGCCGCGACGCGACGATGGCGCCCGCCGCGTTCGCGTACTCCGCGATGCGCACCGGGTCCCAGCCGGACAGCAGCCCGTGCACCAGCGCGCCGCCGAAGCCGTCGCCGGCCCCGAGCCCGCAGACCACCTCGACCCGCCGCGGCGGCACGGTCCAGCGGCCTTCGGGGGTGGCGACCAGCACGCCGTCGGCCCCCTTCTTGATCAGCGCGAGCCGCACGCCCTGCGCCAGCATCCGGTCGGCCGCCTCGTCGGGGTCGGCCGTGCCCACCGCGACCTCGGCCTCGGCGCGGTTGCCGACCGCGACCGTGGCGTGGCCGAGCATCCAGCCGATCTCTTCCCGCGCCGTGGCCGCGTCCGGCCAGAACATCGGCCGGTAGTCGAGGTCCACCACGGTGTGTTCGCGCCGCCCGCGGACCTCCAGCATTTTCCGCTGGGTGGCCCGCGCGGGCTCGGTCGAGACGCCGGTGCCGGTCACCCACAGCAGCGGCACCTCGCGCACGACGTCCCACGGCACGTCCGCCTCGGTCAGCGTGAGGTCGGGCGCGATGGGGGAGCGGTAGAACAGCAGCGGCGGGTCGGCGGGCGGGTTCAGCTCGCAGAACACCACCGGTGTCTGCAGATCCGGCGAGGTGCCGACGTGATCGGGCGTGACGCCGAACCCCGTCAGCGCCTGCCGGACGTAGTCGCCGAAACCGTCCGGGCCGACTTTCGTCAGCACGCCGGTGCGGCGGCCGAGCCGTGCGGCGGCGACCGCGACGTTGGTCGCGGTCCCGCCGAGCGACTTGGCGAAGGTGGCCACCTCGGCCAGCGGCACGCCGCTCTGCTCGGGGTAGAGGTCCACCCCGACCCGGCCGACGGTCAGTGCTTCGATCGTCGTGTCTTTGGTCGTCGTCTCGTCGATCGTCGCCGCTTTGATCGTCGCCTCTTTAATTGTCACAGCCACCTCCGCGTGGGTACGTGTGTCAAGGCGTCTCCACGGCCCGCAGCTCGTGTTCGAGTGCTTCCAGTTCCGCGCCGCCCGCCATCTGCCGGGTCAGCTCGCCGATGTCGATCTCGGACTTCTCGTACGTGCCGAGCGGCGCGCCCCGCTTCAGCAGCAGGAACCGGTCCGCGACCGGGTACGCGTGGTGCGGGTTGTGCGTGATCAGCACGACGCCGAGCCCGCGGTCACGGGCCTGTGCGACGTACTTGAGCACCACCCCGGCCTGCTTCACACCGAGCGCGGCGGTCGGCTCGTCGAGGATCAGCACCTTGGCGCCGAAGTGGACCGCCCGCGCGATGGCGACGCACTGACGCTCGCCGCCGGAGAGCGTGCCCACCGGCTGTTCGACGTCACGCAGGTCGATGCCCATGTCGGCCAGCGCCTTCTTGGTCGTCTCCCGGCCCTTCTTCCGGTCCAGCGCGCGGAACGGGCCGAAGCCGACCGTGGGCTCGGAGCCGAGGAAGAAGTTGCGCCACACGCTCATCAGCGGCACCACGGCGAGGTCCTGGTAGACCGTGGCGATGCCGCGGTCCAGCGCCTCGCGCGGCGAGGCGAACCGCACCGGGACGCCCTCGACCAGGAACTCGCCGCGGTCGTGGGTGTGCACCCCGGCCAGGATCTTGATCAGCGTGGACTTCCCGGCGCCGTTGTCGCCGAGCACGCAGGTGACCTCGCCCGCGTTGACCACTGTGGACACATCGTGCAGCGCCACGACGCTGCCGTACATCTTGCCGATGTCCTTGACTTCGATCAGCGGGGCGTTCATCGCCGGACCCTTTCCGCGCGTCGCCGGAAGGCGTTGTTGACCAGGACCGCGGCCAGCAGCATGATGCCGAGGAACAGCATGAACCAGTCGCTGTCCCAGCCGGCGAACACGATGCCCTGGCGCGCCATGCCGAAGATCAGGGCGCCGATCGCCGCGCCGACGGCCGAGCCGAAGCCGCCGGTGAGCAGGCAGCCGCCGATCACCGCCGCGATGATGTACTGGAACTCCAGCCCGATGCCCTGGTTCGCCTGCACGGTCGCGAACCGCAGGATGTTGATCGAGCCGACCAGCCACGCCGCGAGCGCCGTGCCCATGAACAGCAGGATCTTCGTGCGCACCACCGGCACGCCGACCGCGCGGGAGCTGGGCGCGGAGCCGCCGACCGCGAAGATCCAGTTGCCGAAGCGGGTCCGCACCAGCAGCCACGAGGCCACCGCGGCGACGCCGATCCACCACACGATGGAGATCTGGAACGGCGTGCCCCCGATGTTCACCGTGGAGGCGAACACGAACCCGGCCGAGGCGTAGCCGTCGGTCGAGCGCATGCCGGACACCTGCACGGTGCCGGTCACCAGCCGCGTGACGCCCAGGTTCAGGCCCTGCAGCGCGAGGAACGTGCCGAGCGTGACGATGAAGCTCGGCAAGCCGGTTTTCATCACCAGCCAGCCGTTGAACGCGCCGACCGCCAGCGCGAACACCAGCGAGACCAGTAGCGCGAGCCAGACGTTCCAGCCCGCCGCGGTCGAGAGGATCGCGGTGACCAGCGAGGTCGACGCCGTCATCACGCCCGCGGACAGGTCGAACTCACCGCCGACCATCAGCAGCGAGACGGCGACGGCCATGATGCCGAGCGTCGCCGCGTCGTCGAGCCAGGTCGCGGCGCCGCTGGCACTGAAGAACTTGTCCGTGACGATGGTGAAGAACAGGAAGACGACAACGGCGCCGAGCAGCGCGCCGATCTCCGGCCGGACCACCAGCCGGTCCCGCAGCCGCGGCTTCACGAACCGCTCGTCGAGCGTGGTGGTGGTCATCGGGTGCCCCTTTGCACGTACTGGCCGACCTTGTCCACTGTGGATTTGTCGACCAGGTCGGGTCCGGTGAGCACCGGCTTGCCGCCGCCGACGACGTTCGCGTTGTCCCGGTAGAGCTTGAGGAACATCACCGGCAGGTAGCCCTGCTCGTACTGCTGCTGGTCGACGGCGAAGAGCACGTCGCCGGCCTTGATCGCGGACACCACGTCGGAGTTCAGGTCGAACGTGCCGACCTGCGCCTTCGAGCCCGCGGTCTTGATCGCGCTCACCGCGCGGGCCGCGACCTGCGAGTTCAGCGTGAGCACCGCGTCGATCGACGAGTCGGTCTGCACCGCGCCGCGGATGCGCGACTCGGCGTCGGTCGGGTTGGTGATGTCCACCTGCAGTGTCTGGACGGCGCCGCCGAACCCGGTCTTCGCGCCGTCGCAGCGCTGCGCCTGGCCGACGTTGCCGGCCTCGTGGATCACGCAGAGCAGCTTCTTCTTGCCGAGGTCCTTGAACTTCTTCCCGGCCTCCTCGCCGGCGATCGACTCGTTCTGGCCCACGTGGGTCAGCGCGCCGAACGCGGCGCTCTTGTCCTCGCCGGAGTTGATGGTGATCACCGGGATGCCCGCGTGCACCGCGGCCTCGATCGAGGGCTGCAGCGCCTCCGGGTTCGCCATCGACACCACCAGACCGCCGATTCCCTGGGCGACGGCATTGTCGATCAGCTTGGCCTGGGCCCCCGGGTCGCCGTCGGAGTTGTACTCGACCTGGACGCCCAGGTCCTTGCCGGCCTGCTCGGCGCCGTTCTTCACCACGTTCCAGAACGCGTCGCCCGCCGTGCCGTGCGTGATCACCGCGACCTTGAGCGGGCCCTTGTCCACCGGCGCGGACGGCGGGGCGGTGGTCTTCACCTCGGCCGCCGGCCCGGTGCACGCCGACAGCAGCAGCAACCCGGCCACGGCCACCAGCCCGGCCCTGACCCGGCCGGTACTGACCCGGCCGATCCCGGCCCGGCCGGCCCTGATCCCGCGCGGCCGCAGCTTGCCGCGCTTCAAGCGATGGGACATCGTCGTCTCTCCTCGCTTCTTCCTTCGATATCGCCTCAGCCGAACCGGCTGACGATTGCGCCGAGGTGGGCGAGGCTGGCGGCCACGTCCCGTTTCGGCAGGTCCACCGGGCTGCGCTCGTCCAGCGCGGTGTCCTGCTCGAGGACGTACCAGCCGTCGTAGCCCGCTTCGTGCACGAAGCGAACCATGGCTTCGATGTCCACGTCACCCTTTCCGAGCGGGACGTACAGGCCTTGGCCCACGGCCTCGGCGTACGGCAGCTCCCCGGCGCGGACGGCCTCGGCCAGGTCGCCGCGCACGTCCTTCAAATGCAGGTGCCCGACGCGGTCGGGGTACTTCTTCGCCAGCTCCACCGGGTCGGTGCCGCCGATCAGCAGGTGGCCGGTGTCCAGACACAGTGGCAGGTCGGAGTCGGCGAGGAACCGCTCGACCTCGGCTTGAGTCTCGGCGTGGGTGCCGACGTGCGGGTGCAGCACGGTCTTCAGCCCGTGCGCCGCCGCCACGTCGCGGATCTTCGCGGCGGTGCCGATCAAAGTGGACCATTCGGCCTCGCTGAGCGCGGGCCGTTCGTCGTAGCCCTCGAGCCCGGTCGCGGCCGCGAGCACCAGCACCTCGGCCCCGCACGCGGCGAACAGCGCGGCGGAGTCCTCGGCCTCGGCGAGCGCGGCTTCGGGATTTTCGTGCAGCACCACGGCGAGGAAGCCGCCGATGAGACGGAGGCCGTGACCGCCCAGCAGTTCCTTCAGTGCCGCGGGGTCGCGCGGCAGGTACCCGGGCGGGCCCAGCTCGGTGGCGGTGAGGCCCAGCTCGGCCATCTCGCCCAGCACGGTCGGCGCGTCGAGCATCCGGCCCCAGCCGGGCACTTCGCACACCCCCCAGGAGATCGGCGCGGCGGCGACGCGGATGGTCGGCTTCGCTGTCATGGATCCCTCTCCGTCTGTCCACCCGTTGGCCACCGCGGCCGGCCGGCGTTGGAGCGCTCTATTGATTAGAGCGCTCTAATCATGTAACGTCCGACACAGCAAAGTCAAGGCCGGATCTCGGGTCCGGCCCAGTGCCGGGAGGCCCGCGAATGGTGAAGCCCACCATGGAGGACGTCGCCGCGCGTGCGGGCGTCTCCCGCGCGCTGGTGTCCCTTGTAATGCGCAATTCGCCGAAGGTTTCGTCGATCCGCCGTCAGGCCGTGCTCACCGCGGCCGACGAGCTGGGCTACTCGCCGCACGTGATGGCCCGCTCGCTGGCCAGCCGTACGTCCACTGTGCTCGGCGTGATGGTGAACGATCTGCGCAACGCGTTTTTCGCCGACGTGGTGGAGGGGCTCGACGCGGCCGCGCAGGCGGCCGGGTTCGATCTCATCCTCAACACCGGCGGGCGGATCCCCTCGCGGGAGAGCGCGGCGTTGCGCAGCCTGCTTTCCTTCCGCCCGGCCGGGCTCGTGCTGCTCTCGCCGGTGGTGCCGACGGCCGCGATCGAGGCGGCCGCGCTCCAGTGCCCGACAGTGCTCGTGTCCCGGACCTCGCGGGTGGCCGGTGTCGACACGGTCAACGACGACGGCGAGGCCGGCTCCACGCTGGCCGTCGACCACCTCGTGGGCCTCGGTCATCGCCGCATCGCGCACCTCGACGGCGGGATGGCGGCCGGTGCCGCCGCGCGCCGGCGCGGGTTCCTGGCCGCGATGCGCGCGCACGGGCTGGACCCGGTCGTGGTGCGCAGCGAGCACACCGACACCGCGGGGGAGAAGGCCGTGCGGGAGCTGCTGACCACCTACGACCGGGCGGACCTGCCGACCGGGCTGGTGGCGGGCAACGACTTCAACGCCGTCGGCGCGATCTCGGCGCTGGAAGAGAACGGCCTGCGGGTGCCGGACGACGTTTCCGTGGTCGGCTACGACAACACGTCGCTGGCCAGCCTCCGGCACGTCTCACTGACCACTGTGGACCAGCCGCGCACCGAAATGGGCCGGTTGGCGCTCGAAGCCCTGCTGGAGCGGGTGCGCGGCGAACGCGCCAAGCCGGTCCGGCACCTGCTGAACCCCTCCCTGGTGGTCCGCTCGACCACCGCGAGAGAACGGAAGAGCCCGTGACCGAACCCGTCCAGCACTGGATCGACGGCGCCCGCACCCCGGGCGTCTCGAGCCGCCGCGGCGACGTCTTCCAGCCCGCCACCGGCGAGGTGGCCCGTCAGGTGGTGCTCGCCGGACAGTCCGATGTGGACGCCGCGGTCGCGTCGGCCGTGAAGGCCTCGCGGGACTGGGCCGACAGCTCACTGTCCGCGCGCACCCGGATCCTGTTCGCGTTCCGCCAGCTCGTGGACGAGCACCGGGACGAGCTGGCGGAGCTGATCACCGCCGAGCACGGCAAGGTGCTGGCCGACGCCGCCGGCGAGGTCCAGCGCGGCCTCGAGGTGGTGGAGTTCGCGTGCGGCATCGCGCAGGTGCTGAAGGGCGAGCGCTCCGAGCAGGTCTCCCGCGGCATCGACGCGTATTCGCTGCGGCAGCCGCTCGGCGTGGTCGCCGGCATCACGCCGTTCAACTTCCCGGTGATGGTGCCGATGTGGATGTTCCCGGTCGCCATCGCGTGCGGGAACACGTTTGTGCTCAAGCCGTCCGACCGCGACCCGTCGGCCTCGGTGCGGCTCGCGGAGCTGTTCGCCGAGGCGGGCCTGCCGCCGGGTGTGCTCAACGTGGTCCAGGGCGACGCCGAGGCGGTGAACGCGCTGCTCGCGCACCCGGACGTCGCGGGCGTCTCGTTTGTCGGCTCCACCCCGATCGCGCGGCACGTCTATGAGACGGCGACGGCCGCGGGCAAGCGCGTGCAGGCGCTCGGCGGCGCGAAGAACCACATGGTCGTACTGCCCGACGCCGATCTCGACGGCGCAGCCGACGCCGCCGTGTCCGCCGGCTACGGCAGCGCGGGCGAGCGCTGCATGGCCATCTCCGTGGTCGTCGCGGTGGGCGACACCGGTGACGCGCTGGTCGAGGCCATCGCCGAGCGGACCCGTCAGCTGAAGACCGGCCCGGGCACCGACGAGGCCTCGCAGATGGGCCCGGTTGTCACCGCGGCCGCGCGGGACCGCGTCGTGTCCTATGTGGACGCCGGTCAGGAAGCAGGCGCGAAGCTGGTCGTCGACGGCCGTGGTTGCGCGCCCGAGGGCCACGACGGCGGTTTCTGGGTCGGCCCCACGTTGTTCGACCACGTGACGCCCGAGATGAGCGTGTACACCGACGAGATCTTCGGCCCGGTGCTCGCCGTGGTGCGGGCGGACTCGTTCGAAGCCGCGCTGGAACTGGTCAACGCCAACCCGTACGGCAACGGCACCGCCATCTTCACCGCCGACGGGCTGGCGGCGCGCGAGTTCGAGCGCCGCGTGACCGTCGGCATGGTCGGCATCAACGTGCCCATCCCGGTCCCGATGGCCTACTACTCCTTCGGCGGCTGGAAGGACTCGCTCTTCGGCGACACCCACGTGCACGGGGCCGAGGGCGTCCGCTTCTACACCCGGGCCAAGGCCGTGACGTCGCGCTGGCCACGCCAGGCCCACGGCGTCGACCTGGGTTTCCCGACCCACGGCTAGCTCGTTCCCTCACACACGCACCAGCAGGAGGAGTTCAACGATGAGGTTGGGACTGGCGGGGACCGGCCGGATCGGCACCGCGCACGCCGAGACGCTCAAGGGCTTCGAAGACGTCTCCTCGGTGATCGTCGCCGACGTCGACACCGCGCGGGCGCAGGCCACGGCGGCGAAGCTCGGCGTCGAGGCCGCGAGCGACATCGAGGCGCTGTTCGGGGCCGGGCTCGACGCCCTGGTGGTCACCGCGGCCACGGACGCGCATCCGGCGCTGATCCTCAGGGCCGTGGACGCGGGCATCCCGGTCTTCTGCGAAAAGCCGGTGGCCGCGGACATCCCGGGCACGCTCGCCGTGATCGACCGGATCGAGGGCTCGGACGTGCCCGTGCAGATCGGTTTCCAGCGCCGTTTCGACGCCGGTTACCAGGCGGCGCGCGCGGCAGTGGCGGGCGGCGAACTCGGCTGGCTGCACACGGTGCGGGCCACGACGTTCGACCCGGCGCCGCCGCCCGCGGAGTACGTGGGCCATTCCGGCGGGCTGTTCCGCGACTGCGGTGTGCACGACTTCGACATCATCCGCTGGGTCACCGGCCGCGAGGTCGAAGAGGTCTACGCGCTGGGCGCCAACCGCGGCGAGGCCTTCTTCGCCGAGGCGGGCGACGTCGACACCGCGGCCGTCATCCTGACGTTGGACGACGGCACCCTCGCCACTGTCTCGCTCACCCGCTACAACGGCGCGGGTTACGACGTGCGCTTCGAGGCCCTCGGCTCGACCGCGAACGTGGTGGTGGGGCTGGACGATCGTGCTCCGTTGCGCTCGGTCGAGCCCGGCGTCGTGCCGCTGCCCGGGCCGCCGTATCCCGGCTTCATGGAGCGGTTCCGTCCCGCGTACGTCGCGGAGCTGAAGGTGTTCCTGGACGTCGCCGCCGGCCGCGTGTCGAACCCGGCCGGCGCGCGGGACGCGCTGGAAGCGTTTTACATCGCCGAAGCCTGCGAGCTCTCCCGCCGCGAGCGCCGGCCGGTGGGGGTGGCCGAAGTCCGCCGCTAGATCGCTGCCGGTAGCGGACAAACCCGGGAGGGCTCCCGGCGACGGCGGGCTAACGTGCCTGCGAGCCGTCACGGAGGGGAGCAGGTCGTGGTCGGATGGCAGGTAAGGACCGCGCAGGCCGTCATGTTCGCGCAAGCCTTGGCCTCGTTGGGGATCTGGGTCGTGCAACTGCTGACGATCAGCGTGCGCCTCGACCACGGCCAGGACGTCGCGCCGACGGTATGGCTCGTGATCGTGGTCAATCCCCTGATCGCGATCCTGGTCGCCCTCGCCGCGGCCTTACTGGTCCGGCGTCCGTGGGCCCGCGGTCTCGCGGTGGTCATGGAGGTGGTGGGCGCCGTGAGCGCGCTGATCAGCGTGCTCACCGGGTACTACCAAGCCGTGATCGCGATCCTGCTGGCCATCGGCGTGATCGTGCTGGTGGTCTCCGGCCCGCGGCGTCCGGTCCACGCCGCGTGAGAAAGTCCGTGCCGATGAGGAGTCCTGCCGTGACCCGGTTTCGCCTGTTCGCCCTCGCGGGTGCCGTCGTCCTGCTCACGGCCGGCTGCGCGGGCCCGCCCCCGGAGGTCTGCGACGAGTACATGTGCTCCGGCCCCGCCTATTGGCCGAGCACCGCCACCCAGATCGAGAACGGCTTCGTGGCCGTCCTGAGCGCGATCGGCGTCGTCCCGATCGTCCCCCGCAGTGCGAACGGCCCGGCCCGGCGGACGACAACCCTGAAGTAGCCGCGGACAACTTGAGCCGGCCGGATCCGCGTGCCGTCGCGGTCGTCGCCGCACGTCCGGCTGCTGCGCGCCGCCCATCCCGTGGTGGTAAGCGGTATTACCAGGTCGCAATCCCGGGAACGTCGTGCCAAGCTTCCCGGGTGACCGGACTTTCTGACTTCGAGATCGTCCTGACCCCGCTCGACGAGCCGTCCCTGGCCCGGCTGCTCGAGGCCGCGGTCGCCGACGCCGACCCGCACGAGGTGATGCCCCCGGTCGACGGGCCGCCGGGCTGGACCCCCGAGCGGCGTGAGGCGTTCCTGGCCTTCCACCGGCGGCGCTCGCTTGACCCGGACACGGCGATCGAGACCACCTGGCTGATCGAGGTCGACGGCCGGGCCGCGGGCGCCGCGCGCCTGCAGCCGGTGCACGGCGGGTCGGCCGTCGAGGTGGAGGCGGGCGTGTGGCTCGGCCGCTCGGCCCGTGGCCGCGGCATCGGCAAGCGCGTGGCCGAAGTACTCCTGGAGGCGGCCCGCGACGGCGGCGCCGCCCGGTTCATCGCCTCGACCACAGTGGACAACGCCGCCGCGCGCCGCCTGCTCAGCGGCACCGGCGCGGACCTCGACGTGCGCGGCGAGGAAGTAGACGCCCGCCTGGAGTTGTGACCAGGCCGGGAGAAGCAGGACGGCCCGCCCTCACGAGGAAGGAGGGCGGGCCGTTCTCTTGCCACGAACCAGTCGGCAGCGGCCCGACCTTTGTGCCCTGAAGGCCACCATGAGGGCACCAAGGTCCCTCATGGTGGCCTTCAGGGCACGTCGCAACAGCCGGGACTGCTCAGCCGATCTGCAGCTCCGGTGAGTACAGGTCCAGCCAGTGGTACAGGTCGAGCGTCCGGTCCAGCCCGGAGCGGTCGGTCATCGACATCGTCGCCGGGTCCACTTGGGACACCCGGTGCACCCACTCGCGGTCGATCAGGTCGAACACCGGGCTGTTGGGCTCCGCCAGTGCTTCCTTGACCTGCTGCTGCAGCGCGGCGGCGTAGCCCGGGTCCTGTGTGGACGGATACGGGCTCTTCACGCGGTCGCGCACGGACTCCGGCAGCACGTGCTTGGTGGCGTGGCGCAGCAGGCTCTTCTCGCGGCCGTCGAAGGTCTTGAGCGACCACGGTGTGTTGTAGACGTACTCGACGAGCCGGTGGTCGCAGAACGGCACGCGCACCTCCAGCCCCACGGCCATCGACGCGCGGTCCTTGCGGTCGAGCAGGGCCCGGACGAACCGGGTCAGGTGGAGGTTGCAGATCGTGCGCATCCGGGCCTCGAGCCCGGATTCGCCGTCGGGGTGCTCGACGTTCGCGACCGCGGTGCGGTACTGGTCGGCCACGTAGTCTTCGACGTTCAGCTTGGCGATGACCTCGCTGGTCAGGATCGACGCCCGGCCCTCGGTCGCGCTGGTGCGGAAGGCCAGCCACGGGAAGGTGTCCGCGTTCACCGCCGCCGGGTCGTGGAACCAGCGGTAGCCGCCGAACACCTCGTCGGCCGACTCGCCGGACAGCGCCACCGTCGACTCGCCGCGGATCGCCTTGAACAGCAGGTACAGCGAGGTGTCCATGTCGCCCATCCCGGCCGGGATGTCCCGGGCGGTGATCACCTTGCGGCGCACGGCCGGGTCGCTGAGCTCGGCGGGGTTGAGCATGACGTCCTGGTGCGCCGAGCCGACCAGGTCCGCGACGTCGCGGATGAACGGCGAGTCCGGGGTGTCGCGCACCTCGTCCGGCTTGAAGTTCTCTTCCTGGCCGTAGAAGTCGACGGAGAACGTCCGCAGCTGCTCGCCCTGCTCGGCCAGCCGCGCGGCGGCGAGCCCGGTGACGGCGCTGGAGTCGAGGCCGCCGGAGAGCAGCACACACCGCGGCACGTCGGCGACCAGCTGGCGGTGGACGATGTCGGTCATCAGCTCGCGCACGCGGGCGACCGTGGTCTCCTGGTCGTCGGTGTGCGGCTTGGCGTCGAGCTTCCAGTACGTGCGGGTGCGGATGCCCTCGCGGGAGACGGTGACGATCGTGCCCGGCTCGACCTCGCTCATGCCCTGCCACAGCGACCAGCCCGGGCGCTTGGTGAACGTGAACAGCTCGCGCAGGCCGTCGGCGTCGACCACCCGCTTGGCCAGCGGGTTGGCCAGGATCGCCTTCGGCTCGGAGCCGAACAGCACGCCGTCGCGGGTCGGGTAGTAGTAGAACGGCTTGATCCCCATCCGGTCGCGGATCATCACCAGCTTTTCGTCGCGCTCGTCCCAGATCGCGAACGCGTACATGCCGTTGAGGTGGTCCACCACCGCGTCGCCCCACTGCAGGTAGCCGTGGAGGACGACTTCGGTGTCGCTGTCGGTCTCCCAGGTGTGCCCGAGCTTCGTGAGCTCTTCGCGGAGTTCGGTGAAGTTGTACGCCTCGCCGCTGTAGACCATCGCGATCTCGCCGCGCGGGGTCCGCACGCTCATGGGCTGCCGCCCGCCCGGCAGGTCGATGATGGCGAGCCGGCGGTGGCCGAGGATGACGTTGCGGCGCACCCAGGTGCCCCGGTCGTCCGGACCGCGGCAGGCCATGGTCTCGGTCATCGCGTCGGCGACTTCCTGTTGTCGTGTCAGATCAGCGTTGTAGGAAACCCAGCCGGCGATTCCGCACATCTGGTTGCCTCCAAAAAGTTGCTTAGCTCGTACAACTATCGGAAACACAGGTGTAACACGACTGGAACATCTTGTCTGCCCGAATTGCACGCTCTGTCGCCGTTCCACTACCTTCTGTGGCGTGCGTCACTGAGTGACTACGGGTAGTCATCAGCACGGTTTCCTCGAATGGCCGAGGGGTTCGCGGTGGTGGGGGTCACCTGGCGTCAAGAACGCGTAAACGGCCGTAGGGACGGCGTCAAGGAGCCGTCAGCCCCAGCCCGTCTGCCTGGGCCGGGACCGCAGAGTGACGGCACGTCCGCCGGTCACCCGACTCGGGTGACCTGTCTTGAGAGGTGCCTAGTGGCCGACTTGCTGTACGCCGTCTTGCTGATCGGCGTGTTCGTGGTGCTGGCGTTGACGCTGCGCGGGTTGGAGAAGCTGTGAGCGGCGCCTCGGCTGCGGCCAACATCGTCGGCGGTCTGCTGGCGCTGGGCCTGATCATCTACCTGTTCATCGCGCTCGTGAGGCCGGAGAAGTTCTGATGCGTCCCGACATGCTTTTTCCCGTGGAGGGACCGAAAAATGAGTGACACGACGGCCGGCCTGATCCAGGTCGGCCTCCTGCTGGTCGCGCTGGCGGTGGTCTACAAACCATTCGGCGACTACATGGCCCGGGTCTTCTCGGCCGAGAAGCACAGCCGGTTCGAGAAGGGCTTCTACAAGGTGGTCCGGGTCGACCCGGGCTCCGAGCAGCGCTGGCCGACCTACGCCGCCGGCGTCCTCGGCTTCTCACTGGTCTCGATCATCCTGCTGTACCTGTTCCAGCGCCTGCAGCCGTTGCTGCCGTGGAACTTCGGGCGCGGCTCGGTGTCGCCGGCGGTCGCGTTCAACACCGCGGTGAGCTTCGTGACCAACACGAACTGGCAGTCCTACGTCCCCGAGACGACCATGGGCCACTTCGTGCAGATGGCCGGGCTGACGGTGCAGAACTTCCTCTCCGCGGGTGTCGGCCTGGCCGTCGCGATCGCGGTGACGCGCGGGTTCATCCGCTCGCGCACCGACCGGCTCGGCAACTTCTGGGTGGACCTGACCCGTGGCACCATCCGGGTCCTGCTGCCGATGTCGTTCTTCTTCGCGATCGTGCTGATGGCGCTCGGCGTGGTGCAGAGCCTGCACTCCGGCGTCGCCGTGACGAACCCCGACGGCAGCAGCAGCACCATCGCGCTGGCCCCGGCGGCGAGCCAGGAGGCGATCAAGGAACTCGGCACCAACGGCGGCGGCATCCTCAACGCCAACTCCGCGCACCCGTTCGAGAACCCCAACGCGTGGTCGAACCTGGTGGAGCTGTTCCTGATCCTGGTCATCCCGGTCAGCCTGACCCGCACGTTCGGCAAGCTGGTGGGCAACAAGAAGCAGGGTTACGTGCTGCTGTCGGTGATGGGCCTGCTGTGGGCCGCGATGCTGGCGGTCACCTGGCTCTCCGAGACGCTGACCAACAGCCCCGCCGCGCTGGCCGCGGGCGGGAACATGGAAGGCAAGGAACAGCGCTTCGGCCTGAGCCTGACCTCGATCTTCGCTGATACCACAACCGGAACGTCCACGGGCGCGGTCAACGGCGCCCACGACAGCCTGTCCGGGCTCGGCGGCGGTGCGCCACTGCTGAACATGCTGTTCGGTGAGATCTCGCCGGGCGGCGTCGGCACCGGGCTGTACGGCATCCTCGTGATGGCGATCATCGCGATGTTCCTGGCCGGCCTGATGGTCGGGCGCACGCCGGAGTACCTGGGCAAGAAGCTCGGCAAGCGCGAGGTCACCTGCGCGGCGATCTCGATGCTGGCGATGCCCACCGTGGTGCTGATCGGCTCGGGGATCGCGCTGATGATGCCGGACACCTTGGGTGCGCTGGGAAACAGCGGCGCGCACGGGCTGTCCGAGATCCTCTACGGCTACGCGTCCACCGGTAACAACAACGGCAGCGCGTTCGGCGGGCTGACCGCGACGAGCAACTGGTTCCAGTCCTCGTTCGCGGTGGCGATGCTGCTCGGCCGGCTCGTCCCGATCATCGCGGTGCTGTGCCTGGCCGGCTCGCTGGCCTCGCAGAAGAAGGTCCCGGAGACCGCCGGCACGCTGCCCACCACCGGGCCGCTCTTCGGCACGATGCTCACCGGCACCATCGTGCTCGTTGCGGCTCTCACCTTCATCCCCGCGCTTGCGCTCGGGCCCATCGCGGAGGCGTTGGCATGACAGTCACGGAAGAACGGACCCCAGTGGAGGGTCAGCAGCACCACGCGGAGAACGCGGGCCGCGTCGGTGCGGGGGTGTTCAGCCCGCGGCAGCTCTGGACGTCGCTGCCGGACGCGCTGCGCAAGCTGAACCCGAAGCACCAGCTGAAGAACCCGGTCATGTTCGTGGTGTGGGTCGGCTCGGCGCTGACCACCGTCTTCGCGATCACCGACCCGAGTGTGTTCACCATCCTGATCGCGATCTGGCTCTGGTTCACCGTGCTGTTCGCGAACCTGGCCGAGGCCGTCGCCGAAGGGCGTGGCAAGGCGCAGGCCGAGTCGCTGCGGAAGTCCAAGAAGGAGACGGTCGCGCGGCGGCTGACCGAGGACGGCTCCGAGGAGCGCGTGCCGGGCGTGGACCTGCGGATCGGCGACCTCGTGGTGGTCGAGGCCGGGGAGATCATCCCGGGCGACGGCGACGTCGTCGAGGGCATCGCGACCGTCGACGAGTCGGCCATCACCGGCGAGTCGGCCCCGGTCATCCGCGAGTCGGGCGGCGACCGCTCGGCCGTCACGGGCGGCACCACGGTGCTGTCCGACCGGGTCGTCGTGAAGATCACCACCAAGCCGGGTGAGTCCTTTGTGGACCGCATGATCGCGTTGGTGGAGGGTGCTTCGCGGCAGAAGACGCCGAACGAGATCGCGCTGACGATCCTGCTCGCCACGCTCACGATCATCTTCCTGCTCGCCGTGGTGGCGCTGCAGCCGATGGCGTCGTACTCGGGCAGCGAGCAGTCGGTGGTCGTGCTGACCGCGCTGCTGGTCTGCCTCATCCCGACGACGATCGGCGCGCTGCTGAGCGCGATCGGCATCGCGGGCATGGACCGGCTGGTGCAGCGCAACGTGCTCGCCACGTCAGGCCGCGCGGTGGAGGCCGCGGGCGACGTCTCGACCCTGCTGCTCGACAAGACCGGCACCATCACCTTCGGCAACCGCAAGGCCACCGAGCTGATCCCGGTCGGCGAGTCCAGCAAGGACGACCTCGCCCGCGCGGCCCGGCTCTCCAGCCTCGCCGACGGCACGCCCGAGGGCCGCAGCATCGTCGAGCTGATCACCCGCGACCACGGCCTGCCGGGTCAGGCGGACGAGGACGAGAAGCTCGCCGAGTTCGTGCCGTTCACGGCGCAGACCCGGATGAGCGGCATCGACGTCGGCGGGCGCCAGGTCCGCAAGGGCGCCACCGCGTCCGTGCGCCAGTGGGTGCGCGAGCGCGGCGGCGACATGCCGGACGAGACCGAGCGCGTGGTCGACGCCATCAGCCAGCAGGGCGGGACCCCGCTGGTGGTCGCCGAGACCGACGGCGGACGGGCGTTCGTACGCGGCGTGATCCGGCTGTCCGACGTGGTCAAGCCGGGCATGAAGGAACGCTTCGTCGAGCTGCGCACGATGGGCATCAAGACGGTGATGATCACCGGCGACAACCCGCTCACCGCCAAGGCCATCGCCGAGGACGCGGGCGTCGACGACTACCTCGCCGAGGCCAAGCCCGAAGACAAGATGGCGCTGATCAAGAAGGAGCAGGAGGGCGGCCGGCTGGTCGCGATGACCGGTGACGGCACGAACGACGCGCCCGCGCTGGCCCAGTCGGACGTCGGCGTCGCGATGAACACCGGCACGTCGGCCGCGAAGGAGGCCGGCAACATGGTCGACCTCGACTCCGACCCGACGAAGCTGATCGAGATCGTGGAGATCGGCAAGCAGCTGCTGATCACCCGCGGCGCGCTGACGACGTTCAGCGTGGCCAACGACCTGGCGAAGTACTTCGCCATCCTGCCGGCGATGTTCACCGGCATCTTCGCCCAGCTGGGCGCGCTGAACATCATGCACCTGGCCACGCCGAAGTCGGCGATCCTGAGCGCGGTCATCTTCAACGCGCTGATCATCGTCGCGCTGATCCCGCTGGCCCTGCGCGGCGTGCGGTACCGGCCTTCGTCGGCGTCCGCGCTGCTGCGGCGCAACCTGCTGATCTACGGCCTCGGCGGGATCGTCAGCCCGTTCCTCGGGATCTGGGTGATCGACCTGCTCGTGCGGCTCATTCCGGGAATCGGGTGAAGAACGTGAACACCATGGTGAAACAGACGTTGGCGGGCCTGCGGGTCCTCATCGCGATGACAGTGCTGCTCGGGCTGATCTACCCGCTCGCGGTGTGGGCGGTCGGGCGGATCCCCGGACTCGAGTCGAACGCCGAGGGCTCGATCGTCACGCAGAACGGCCAGGCCGTGGGCTCGTCGCTGATCGGGGTCGACCCGGTCGCGGCGGACCCGGCGCACGACCCCTGGTTCCACAACCGGCCCTCGGCGGGCTCGAAGGACGCGCTCGGCCCCGGCGACCCGTCGACCTCCGGCTCGTCCAACAAGGGCCCGTACAACGAGGACCTGGTGAAGACCATCACCGAGCGGAAGGACGCCATCGCGAAACGGGAGGGCGTCAGCCCCGCCCAGGTGCCGGCCGACGCGGTCACCGCTTCGGCGTCCGGCCTGGACCCGTCGATCAGCGTGGCCTACGCGGACCTGCAGATCGCCCGCGTCGCCCGGAACACCGGACTGGCCGAGGACAAGGTCCGGCAGCTGGTCGAGGCGAACACCTCGGGCGCCGGGATCGGCGTGCCCGGTGTGAACGTGCTCAAGCTCAACTTGGCCGTGCATTCGGCCGCACCTGGAGCACACTGACAGCGTGAGCACAGAAACCGGGCCGGAGAAAGAAAGGCCCTCGAAGCCGCGCCGGGGAGAGTTGCGTATCTACCTCGGCGCGGCGCCGGGCGTCGGCAAGACCTTCGCCATGCTGGGCGAGGCGAGGCGGCGGGCCGAGCGCGGCACGGACGTGGTCGTCGGGCTCGTCGAGACGCACGGCCGCAAGAAGACCGCGGACCTGCTCGACGGGCTCGAGGTCGTGCCCCGGCGCACCGTGACCCACCGCGGGCACGAGTTCGCCGAGATGGACCTCGAGGCGATCCTGGCGCGCAAGCCCGAGGTCGTGGTGGTCGACGAACTGGCGCACACCAACGTGCCGGGCGCGCGCCACGAGAAGCGCTGGCAGGACGTCGACGAGCTGCTCTCGATGGGCGTCGACGTGCTGTCCACGGTCAACGTGCAGCACCTGCAGAGCCTGAACGACGTGGTCGAGCGCATCACCGGCGTCGCGCAGCAGGAGACGGTGCCGGACGAGGTGGTGCGCCGGGCCGAGCAGCTGGAGCTGGTCGACATCACCCCCGAGGCGCTGCGACGGCGGCTCGCGCACGGCAACGTCTACCCGGCCGAGCGGATCGACGCCGCGCTCGGCAACTACTTCCGCCCCGGCAACCTCACCGCGCTGCGCGAGCTGGCGCTGCTGTGGGTCGCCGACCAGGTGGACGTCGCGCTGCAGCGTTACCGCGCCGAGCAGAAGATCACCGACACCTGGGAGGCCCGCGAGCGCGTGGTCGTCTCGGTCACCGGCGGCCCGGAGAGCGAGACGCTGATCCGGCGCGCGAGCCGGATCGCCACGCGCGCGGGCGCGGAGCTGCAGATCGTGCACGTGCTCAGCGGCGACGGCCTGTCCGGGCGGTCCTCGTTCAAGACCGGCCCGGGTGCCATGGCCCGCTCCCGCACGCTCGCGGACGAGGTCGGCGCCACCTTCCACACGGTCGTCGGCGACGACGTGCCGACCGCGCTGCTCGACTTCGCCCGCGGCGTCAACGCGACGCAGCTGGTGATCGGCACCTCGCGGCGCTCGCGGGTGGCGCGGCTGTTCGACGAGGGCATCGGCGCCGCGGTGGTCCAGCAGTCCGGCTCGATCGACGTGCACATAGTCACCCACTCCTACGCGGGCGGGCGGCTGCGCGCGCGGTTCGGCAACAGCCCGCTGGCCCCGTCCCGGCTGGTCGTCGGCTGGGTGCTCAGCATCCTGCTGCCGCTGGTCGCGACCGGGCTCGGCGTGCTGCTGCGCGACGCGGTGGAGTTCTCCACCGACGTGATCCTCTACGTGCTCGCGACAGTGATCGTCGCGCTCGTCGGCGGGCTCGGCCCGGCACTGCTCGCGGCCGTGTTCGGGGCCGGACTGCTGAACTTCTTCTTCACGCCCCCGCTGTACACGCTGAACGTGCACAGCCCGCAGAACGTGGTCACGCTCGTCGCGATGATCGTGGTCGCCGTGCTGGTGGCACTGGTCGTCGCGTCGGCGGCGCGGCGGGGGAGCCAGGCGGCGCGGGCGCGGACGGAGGCGTCGCTGCTCGCGTCCTACGCCCGGACTGTGCTGACCCACGCCGATCCGATCGAGAAGCTGCTGGCGAAGGTGCGGGAGAACTTCGGCCTGACTTCGGTGACGCTGCTGGAGAAGCGGGACGGCGACTGGAAGAAGGTCGCCGCGGCGGGCCAGCACCCGTGCGCCGACCCGGACGAGGCCGATGTGGACATCGCCGTGACCGCCGACGTCCACCTGACGTTGCGTGGCCGGGCGCTGCCGGCGTCGGACCGGCGGGTGCTGGAGGCCGTGGCCGGGCAGGCGCTGCTCGCGCTGCGCCAGCAGCGGATGGCGGCCGCGGCGGCCGCCGCCGAGCGCAAGGCCGAGGCGACGGAGCTGCGCACCACGCTGCTCTCGGCCGTCGGGCACGACCTGCGCACGCCGTTGACCTCCATCAAGGCCGCCATCGGCAGCCTGCGCGCGCCGGACCTTTCACTGTCCGATGAGGACACCGGCGAGCTGATGGAGGCCATCGAGGAGTCGGCCGACCGGCTGGCCGGGCTGATCGACAACCTGCTGGACTCCTCGCGCCTGGCCACCGGCGCCGTGCGGCCGCACCTGCGCCCGGTGGGCTACGACGAGGTGCTCGCGCACGCACTGTCCAACGTGGACAACTCGCGCGGGGTGAAGGTCGCGGTGGACGCGCGGCTGCCGTCGGTGCTCGCCGACCCCGGCCTGCTGGAGCGGGTGATCGCGAACGTGCTCGACAACGCGCTGCGCCACGGCGGGACTCCGGTCTCGGCCCGGGCGAGCGCGCACTCGGACCACGTGGAGCTGCGGATCGTCGACCACGGGCGCGGGCTGCGGAAGGGCACGGCGGACTCGGCGTTCGCGCCGTTCCAACGGCTCGGCGGCGACCGGGACTCGGCGCCCGGCGTGGGGCTCGGGCTGTCCGTCGCCAAGGGCTTCACCGAGGCGATGGGCGGCGCCATCCGCGCCGAGGACACCCCCGGCGGCGGGCTGACCGTGGTGATCTCGCTGCCCGCCTACACCGGGCAGCATCCGGACAAGGACCTGCTCTTGATCGACCAGGCCGTGGAACAGGAGGCGCTGTGAGCACACCATCGCGTCAGCTCGCTCGCTGTGCCGACCGGGTGCGGGTGTCCCGCAATAGCACAGGAGGCGCTGTGAGCACACCATCGCGTCAGCTCGCTCGCTGTGCCGACCGGGTGCGGGTGTCCCGCAATAGCACAGGAGGCTGGTCTTGAGTCCCGATAGAGCGGCCACCGTGCTGGTGGTGGACGACGAGCCGCAGATCGTGCGGGCGCTGCGGATCAACCTGACCGCCCGTGGTTACAAGGTGATCACCGCGCACGACGGCACGGCGGCGCTCAAGGCCGTCGCGGAGACGAAGCCGGACGTCGTGGTGCTGGACCTCGGCTTGCCGGACCTCGACGGCACCGAGGTGATCGCGGGGCTGCGCGGCTGGACGACGGTGCCGATCATCGTGCTGTCCGCGCGCGGTGACTCGGCCGACAAGGTGCAGGCGCTCGACGCGGGCGCGGACGACTACGTGACCAAGCCCTTCGGCATGGACGAGCTGCTGGCCCGGCTGCGCGCCGCGGTGCGCCGCTCGGCCGTCGCCGGTTCGGACGGCGCGGAGGCGGTGGTGGACACCGGCTCGTTCACCATCGACCTGGCGGCGAAAAAGGTCCGCCGCGACGGCCGCGAGGTCCACCTGACCAAGACCGAGTGGGGCGTGCTGGAGCTGCTGGTCCGCAACCGCGGCCGGCTGGTGGCGCAGAAGCAGTTGCTGCACGAGGTGTGGGGCCCGTCGTACGAGACGGAGTCGCACTACCTGCGCGTGTATCTGGCCCAGCTGCGGCGGAAGCTGGAGCCCGAGCCTTCGCGGCCGCGGCATCTGCTGACCGAGCCCGGCATGGGCTACCGGTTCGAGGTCTGACGTCCAACGCCGTCAAGGCCTCCTTACCTACGCTCAAGGTAGGTAAGGAGGCCTTGACGGCGTTTCAGTGTTTCAGTGTTTCAGCGCCCGGAGTTCGAGGGCGCGGTGTCCGAAGTGGACGAGTTGCCGGTGGTTCGGCTGGTGCTGCTCGGCGGCTCGCCGCTGGTGCTGCCACCGCCGCCGTTGCTGCTGCTCGGCGGGTCCGACGACGGGGGAGACGTCGGCGGCTTCGACGAGTCCGAAGTCGGCGGCGGGGTGACGGTGTGTGAGGACGGCGGCGGGTCGCTCCGCCCGGTCGTCGTCTCCACCGGTCCGCCTCCACCCGGCGGCGGGTTGTTGCCAGGGCCGGGATTGGCCGGCGGGGTGACGACCGAGGTGGTCGGGACGCCGTCGGCGCCGACGGACACCACCGTGGTCGGGGCGGACGGCGCGGTGGAGCCGTCCGGGCTGGACGGTCCGGTCGCCGGGGCGCCCGGGACCGCGTTGCCCGTCACCACCTGCGAGCTGCCCGGCAGGGTGCCCTGGCCGCCGCCGGGGACGTTCGTGCTGTCGGCCGCCGTGCTGCCCGGGCCCGCCAGTTCGGCGACCGCGGCGAACGCCGTGGCGACGACCAGGCCGCTCACGCCGAGGATGGCGTAACCGGCGCGGCTCATGATGCCGCTCGCGCCCTTCGGCGGGGCGACGGAGATTCGGGTGCTCGGATCCGGCCCGTCGGGACGGGACATGCAGGCTCCTTACGGGATGTGACGCTGGAAGTCGTGAAGCACTTCGATCCGGGCGTTCCACCTGGTCCGTACGCAGTGGACTCCCTGGACTGCAGTGGCCCTGGACGCTGACCTCGGCGGGGAGGTTATCACCGGCCATGCCCCATTCGCGCAGCTATCGACCGGAGGCGGTCACTGTCCGCAGCCGAGCGCCTCCGGCAGAATGGGATGGTGAGTGAAAAAGAAACACCCGTCCGGCTGGCGGCCTGGGTGCACGGACAGGTCCAGGGCGTCGGTTTCCGCTGGTGGACTCGGAGCCGCGCGCTGGAACTCGGCCTGATCGGCTTCGCCAGGAACCTGCCGGACGGTCGTGTTGAGGTGGTAGCGGAGGGTATACGAGACCACTGTGAGCGGCTGTTGGCCGCACTTCGATCGGGGAAATCACCCGGAAGCGTGGATCACGTGGTCGAACGCTGGGCGGCGGCCAAGGGCGGCCTCACGGGTTTCACCGAGCGCTGACCCGCGCCGGGCGCCGGCGGGCTGGTTGTGACGCGTGGGGACAGAGGGGTTGCCGTGGTGTCACGTTCTGTGCTAGGCGCGCCCGGGCCCGGCGGCCTCCCACGGTGACGGCGGGTGCCCAGGTAGCCTGGACCGATTGAAGAGCCAGTACCCGAGGCCAGAGGGGTCCGCACCACGTGCACCTGAAAAGCTTGACGCTGAAGGGCTTCAAGTCCTTCGCCTCGGCGACCACGCTGCGCTTCGAGCCCGGGATCACCTGTGTGGTCGGGCCGAACGGCTCGGGCAAGTCCAACGTTCTGGACGCGCTGCGCTGGGTCATGGGCACCCAGGGCGCGAAGGACCTGCGCGGCGGCAAGATGGAAGACGTCATCTTCGCCGGCACCACGGGCCGGGCCCCGCTGGGGCGGGCCGAGGTCACGCTCACCATCGACAACGCCGACGGCGCGCTGCCCATCGAGTACGGCGAGGTCTCCATCACCCGCCGGATGTTCCGCGACGGCGCGAGCGAGTACGAGATCAACGGCGACCGCTGCCGGCTGATGGACGTCCAGGAGCTGCTGTCGGACTCCGGCATCGGCCGGGAGATGCACGTCATCGTCGGGCAGGGGCAGCTGGCGGCGATTCTCGAGTCGAAGCCCGAGGAGCGCCGCGCGTTCATCGAAGAGGCCGCGGGCGTGCTGAAACACCGCAAGCGCAAGGAACAGACCCTGCGCAAGCTCGCGAACATGCAGGGCAACCTCGACCGGCTCGGCGACCTCACCACGGAGCTGCGCCGCCAGCTCAAGCCGCTGGGCAAGCAGGCCGAGATCGCGCGCAAGGCGCAGTGGGTCCAGTCGGAGCTGCGGGACTCGCGGCTGCGCCTGTTCGCCGACGACCTGGTCACCCAGCGCGGCTCCATCGCCAGGGAAGAGGCCGACGAGCGCACCGCCCGCCAGCGCCGCGCCGAGGTGGAGCAGACGCTGGAGGTCGCCGCCGCCGAGGAGACCGAGCTGGAGGCCTCGCTCGCCGAGGACGCGCCGAAGCTGCAGAGCGCCCAGGAGACCTGGTACAAGCTTTCCGCGCTGGCCGAGCGCCTGCGCGGCACCGTGCGGCTGGCCGTGGAACGTCAGCGGCACCTGTCCTCCGACGTCGCCGCGCCCACCGGCGGCCGTGACCCGGAGGAGCTGCTGGCCGAGGCCGAGCAGGTGGCCGAGCGGGAGCAGGAGCTCAACGAGGCCGTCATGGAGGCCCGTGAGCTGCTGGCCGAAACCGTGCTGCGGCGCGAAGACCTCGAACAGCGGGTGCAGGCCGCCGAGCGCGCGCACTGGGCCGCCGTCCGCGCGATCGCCGACCGGCGCGAGGGCATGGCCAAGCTGACCGGCCAGGTCGAGGCGCTGCGCAGTAAGAACGGCGCGACCGCCGACGAGATCGACCGCCTGACCGTCTCCCTCGAAGAGTCCGCCGAGCGCGCCGAGATCGCGGTCGAGGAGCTGGAAGAGGCGCAGGCCGAGGGCGGGGTCGAGGAGTCCGACGACGCCGACCTGATGCAGCGGCACGACCGCGCGGTCGAGGCCAACAACGCCGCCAAGGCCCGCGTCGAGGAGCTGGTGAAGGCCGAGCGTGGCTCCGAGCGCGAGATCGCTTCGGAGCGGGCGCGGGTCGAGGCGCTGTCGATGGGCCTCAAGCGCAAGGACGGCGCGGGCGCGCTGCTGGGCGCGTCCCACGAGCTGCCCGGCCTGCTGGGCTCGGTCGCCGCGCTGCTGACGGTCGAGCCGGGGCATGAGGTGGCGCTGGCCGCCGCGCTCGGGCCGGTGGCCGACGCCGTCGCCGTGGCGGGCGGGGAACAGGCGCTGCACGCGCTGAAGTACTTGAAGGACACCGATTCCGGCCGCGCGGGCATCGTGCTCGGCGGCTACGCGTCCATAGTGGACACAAGTTCCTGGCCGGCGCTGCCGTACGGCGCGCGCTGGGCCCGCGAGGTGGTCAACGCGCCGGAACAGCTGCGCCCCGCCGTCGAGCACGCGCTCGACAAGCTGGCGCTGGTGAACGGGCTGGAGGCGGCGCGGCAGCTCGTCGCGAGTTACCCGGACGTGCGCGCGGTGACGGCCGAGGGCGACGTCTTCGGCGCCAGCTGGGTGGCCGGCGGGTCCGCGGCGCGCGAGAGCGTGATCGAGGTCCAGGCCGCGGTCGACGAGGCGGGGGAGCGGCTGCGCACGGCCGAGCGCGCGCTGGAGCGGTTCACCGCCGAGCTGGAGGGCGCCCGCGCCGAGCAGCAGGCCCGTCGTGAAGAGGTCGGCCAGGCCAAGGACGCCCTCGGCGACGCGAAGGTCCGCAAGGCACGCTCGTCGGAGCGGCTCAACCGGATGCAGCAGGCCGTGCGGTCCGCGCAGGCCGAGGTCGAGCGGTTCACCGGCCAGCGCGCGAAGGTCGAGCAGAGCCGCGAGCAGGCGCTGGCCCAGCTGGCCGAGCTGGAGGAGCGGCTCACCGCCGTCGCCGAGCAGCCGGTGGAGGACGACCCGGACACCGCCGAGCGCGATGAGGCCGTGGCGCAGCTGACCGTGGTCCGGCAGGAGGAGATGGAGGCGCGGCTCGCGCAGCGCACCTCCGAGGAGCGGGCGCGCAGCATCGCCGGACGCTCCGAATCGCTCCGCCGTGCCGCGCACGCCGAGCAGCAGGCCCGTGAGCGGCTGGCGAAGGCGCGCGAGGCCCGTGAGCGCGGCGCCGAGATCGCGAACGCCGTGGTCGACGCCGGTGAGCTGGCGTTGGAGCGGATCGAGCACTCCGTGCAGCGCGCGGCCGCCGAGCGCGACGAGGCCCAGGCCCAGCGGCAGACGCGCGAAACGGCGTTGACCGCCGTCCGCGGCAAGGTCCGCGAGCTGTCCGGCGAACTGGAGAAGCTGACCGACGCCGTGCACCGCGACGAGGTGCTGCGCGCCGAGCAGCGGCTCCGGCTGGAGACGCTCGAGACCAAGATCGCCGAGGACTTCGGCATCGGCCTGGAGGACCTGGTCACCGAGTACGGCCCGGACGTGCCGGTGCCGCCGAGCGCCGGCGAGATGGCCGAGTACGAAGCGGCGAAGGAGCGCGGCGAGGACGTCACGCCGCCGCCCCCGATGCCGTACGACCGCGACACGCAGGCCCGCCGCGCCAAGCGCGCGGAGAAGGACCTGACGCTGCTGGGCAAGGTCAACCCGCTGGCGCTGGAGGAGTTCGCGGCGCTGGAGGAGCGGTACAAGTTCCTGTCCACCCAGCTGGAAGACCTCAAGGACACCCGCAAGGACCTCGAGGCGGTGATCCGGCAGGTGGACGAGAAGATCCTGGAGGTCTTCGCCGCGGCCTACGCCGACGTCGCCCGCGAGTTCGAGACGGTGTTCAGCGTGCTGTTCCCCGGCGGCGAGGGCCGGATGGTGCTCACCCAGCCGAACGACCTGCTGGCCACGGGCGTCGACGTCGAGGCGCGGCCGCCGGGCAAGAAGGTCAAGCGGCTCTCGCTGCTCTCCGGTGGCGAGAAGTCGCTGGTGGCGGTGGGCATGCTGGTCGCGATCTTCCGCGCCCGCCCGTCACCCTTCTACGTGATGGACGAGGTCGAGGCGGCACTGGACGACACCAACATGCGCCGGCTGATCGGGTTGCTGGAGCAGCTGCGGGACTCTTCGCAGCTGATCATCATCACCCACCAGAAGCCGACCATGGAGATCGCCGACGCGCTCTACGGCGTGAGCATGCAGGGCGACGGCATCACCAAGGTGATCTCGCAGCGGCTGCGGGCCGCCGACGAGGAGCGGGTCCCGGCTTCCTGAGCAGAGCAACAAAGGAGGGCTTCCCACGGCATAGCCGGGAGGCCCTCCTTTGTTGTCCGGAAACGAGTTTGACGCAGCAGCGAGAAGAAAATCGTAAATAGCTAGGACATAGATGACTATAGCGTTTGCGTCTTGCTTCGGGTGTATTCGGCCGAAGCGTTCTCCCGTTGGCTCCAAGATCGGTTACTGTTGCCTGTCACCAATTGCAGACACTGGCATCGAGGGGGACTCGTGCGGGCGAATCAGGTAGGCAGGACTCGGCAGGTTCCACAACTGCGCGCCGGAATGCGGCGACTGCTCGTTTACATCGGCGAATGACCGTCCTCGCAGAGCCGGTCGTGTTGCCGGCCGCGGTGTTCAGTACCGCGTGGACCATGCTCGATCTGGGCGACCCGCATCCGATTTTTGGCGTTGGCCGGTTCTGGTCTGACGAATCCGCGCGCTGGGAGCAGCACGTCGCGGCTATGGCTTTCCTCGCTCGAACCGGGCTGGCCGCGGAGGAGGCCCTGGCGCCGCGCTGGCGGGCCACGTTGCAGGTGCTCGGCCATGCCGAACAGGAATGTTTCGGCTGGAGCGAACTGCAGAACGGCAACCGCGGCGCGGCGATAGCGGTGCGGCAGGGGCAAGATGCCGTGTTGGCCAAGGTATACGACGGCTTGGTCGAGCTGCACCCGATCCCGGCCACGCGGCTGGCCACCGCCCTTCACGACACGCTGCCGCCGCTGCCCGCCGCTGCGATTCGGCCGGTCGCTGTCGAGCCGCGTTCGGAAACGGCGGATCCGTTCGAAGACGGCACAGATCGCGAGTATTTGTCCGCTGTGCTGAGGAACCGGCAGCTCGGCGTGCATCAGCTGTACTCGGCCGTACGCACCGGCCGGGACCGCCGGGTCGGCGGTCCGATCACTGTCGTAGACCTGGAGATCGGCCGCGTGCTGACCTACCGCCGCGAAAACGACCGCACCGAACTGATTCCCGGTGGTCCGCCTGCGGTCGTGAAAGTCCTGAATGACATCTGCGATGCGCTCTGACGACCGTGGTCGCCCCAGTACTCGGTACCGGGGCGACCACGGCAGGTGCTCAGGTGCCGAGCGTCGGGGGAACGGGCCGGAAGCCGGTTTCCGGATCGATGGCGGTTTTCTCGTCGGCGAACAGGTCAACGTCGAGCACGTACTTGCGTTCGTGCTCAGCGTCTTCCTCGCCCTTCTTGCCGCCGCGGCCCATGCCACCGCCCATTCCGGGTGAGCCGTTGCGGGCGCTCGCGGCACCGCCCGCGCCGGGGCCGCGAGCGCCCGCAGCGCCCGGTTCGTTGCCGCCGATGCCGGAGCGTGCTCCTGCGCCGTTCTGACCACCGGAGCCCGATCCGCCGGAACCTGATCCGCCCGGGCCGAAGCCACCTGCCGACCCGCCAGGGCCGAACCCGCTGACCGGATCGAACCCTCCGGATCCGCCCGGCCCGAAGGTGCCCGAACCGCCGGACCCGAACCCGCCTGCGTTGCCAGGACCGGATCCGCCCGAGCCGCCGGGGAGATTCGGTGGCTGGTAAGAGGAAGTGGTGGTGTTGTCCGGCCCGGACGCGACGGGCACGTTCTGCGGCCGATAGCCGGGCCGGGGCCCGTTCGGCGAGGAGGTCGGCGAGTTCGGTCCACCGGGGCCTTGGGTGCGGGGCGGGCCTGAGTAACCGCCGCTCGGCTCGGACGGCCCGTGCGAAGTCGGCTTGACCGGTGGCTTGGCGGGCGGCTGCTCGGCCAAGGAGACGTCGCCGCCGTCGTATTTCCCGATGACGCCGTAGTCAGCCCTGAGCTGGCCGGAGTTGCTTTGGCTTTCGGTGGCGAAGGCGTTGTAGGTGTCGAGGTTCTTCTGCGCCGCGTCGATGTAGGCGGACGACTTCACGAGCATGTCGACGTTGGTGAAGCCGACGGTCTGGCCAGGTGCGAGGGACGGCTTCGGCGGCATCGCGGCGATCTGGTTGCGCAGGTTCTCGTGCATCGCGAGGCCGGCGGCGTGGGTGTCTTCGTTGCCCAGGAATGTCTGATGCGCGTCGATCATCGAGTCGCGCATCTTCTGCATCCGCGAGCGCGCGAGGTCGGCACCCTCGCCCTGCCAGGACGACTCCATGTTGCTCATCAGTGAGGTCATCTGCTGGCTGAGCGCCTCTTGTTTGGTGGCGAGGCCGTGAGAGAGGTCGACGCCGTCTTGCCAGCCGGACGAGTCGGACTGCTGAAGTTGCTGGACGATCTGGTCGATCGGCACCTGGGGCGGCTGGCTCGCCTGCCATTGCTGTGCCGTCAGCTTCGCCGCTTCCAGCCAGTCCATGTCAGCGCCCCGCTTTCTGCTTCAGTGTGGTGGCTACGTCGCCGGCGATCTCCGCGGCGATCTTGCAGGCGTCGGATGTGCTGTTGGCCGCGACTGTCAGGCTGACCTCGAATCGGAGATTGTCTGCGACTCCGACCGCGACGTTGCAGAACGATGAGACAGGTCCTGGTTTGTCGGAGTAGCCGACGGCAGGGAACCCTTGAATGGGTGGCAGCACGTCGAACCGCTTCATGGACTGCTGGGTCTGGCTGTAGACCGGGCTCAAGCCATCTTCATGCTGGCTCATGAAGGAAATCACCAACAGCGCGCCGACCTGCGGGGCAGACCAGTGGCATGCGCGAGCGAACTTCGACAGGTCGCCGCGCGTGCCTGTGATACCTGGGCCTACATCGACCTTCAGCTGTTCCGGTGTCAGTGCGTCGCATGGGTCGCCGGCGAGTGTGCTGTCAGGCAGCGGGTTGTCGACTTTTGGTGCACCGCCGTAAGGGGGCGCGGGTTCGCTCTGCGAGGTGGAACTGCTGGGTGCGGGCGCAGGAGAGCCGGCGGTGGTGGTCGAGCAGGCGCTCAGCAGCAACGCAGAGACGGTGGCCAAAAGGAGCCATGTGTGGGAAGCGGTCGGGGTTTTCATGCGCCCATACCTTCGAATCGGCCGCGCTGTTCGCTGTCGTTGTTCACGGTGATATGCAGTGCCTTTGAGATGCGGTCGATGAGTTCGTTGACATAGCCGAGTTGCAGGTCGATGTGGCCACCGCCGTAGGAGAAGGCGCCAAGCTTGCTGCCATCGCCAACACGGGCGTGGTGCATGGCCGCGGTCGCCGGGTCTTGTGATGGAGCCTTCATCGCGCAGAGCGTGGTGACTGTGTAGTGCATCTCGTTCAGCGAGTCCCGTACCTGGATGAGTCCGGCGAGGGTCTTCTTGGCCTCGTCCGGGCTCATTGAGAACCCGGGCTGGCTGGACCCGGACGTGCCTGTGCCCATGACGGTGAAGGCGACGTCTTCCCACATGGCTGCCCCCTCGGCAACGCTCAAAAATTGCGGCTTCGACGCATCACCGTATCCGATCACTCACTCGTTGTGGGCAGGTTGTGGCAATTCCTGAAAACAAGACATAAATGCTTAGGATGCTATTTCTATAGACATAAAAGCTATTCGATAAAACTGCCGCTCACCGCACAAGGGCCGCCCCGAAGGGCGGCGCTTGTGCGGTGGAGTGGTGGCAGCGTCAGACGACAGCCTTCTGCGGCTCCTCGGCTTCGGCTGCGTGCGTAGGGGCGAGTGGGACGAGGGGCGAACATGACTACCGCGTCGGGCTGCCGGGCCTTCTTGATCCCCACCCGTCACCCTTCTCCGTGACGGACGAGGTCGAGGCGGCGCTCGACGACACCGCCACGCCCGGGCTGCTGGACTCCTGGCAGCGGCTGCGTGCCACCGAGGAGCAGCTGGTTCCGCCTTCCTGATCCGGTTCGCCCCGGCGGGGGATTCGTGCCCGAAGGGGCAAGATGCGCGGTCCATCCGCCGCACTGATCAACTGACCGGTGCGGCAGGCGTCTTCCTGGACGTTCGAAGAACTTGGTGGCGGTAAGTCCAGGAGGGGAACAGAAAATGCGCAAGTTGGTGGCCCGTACGGTGATTTCCGGTTCGTTGCTCGGCGTCGCTCTGACGATCGCCGCGTGCGACGGCGGCGCGCAGGCAGCGCAGCCGTTCGCGACGTCGGCCGCGCCGACCGCCACGTCTTCGGCCCCGGCCCCGTCGACCACGGCTTCCGCCGTGCCCACACAGCCGCAGGCCCGCGCACCCAAGCCCACGCCGTCGGGACGGCAGGCCGAGGGCGCCTCCGCGGACAAGCAGAAGGCCGCGTTGCCGAAGCGGGGCGAGCTCGGCAAGACGGTCGACTGCGGCAAGATCGACGGCCCCACCGGGAAGATCGACGTGGTGGCCGAGGCGATGCCCGCCGGGACGGTCGGCTGCACCGAGGCGATCGACGTGCTCTCCGACTACCTGGCCCAGGCGCCCACCAAGTCCCAGGGAACCGCGCACGTCCTGGACGTCGACGGCTGGCAGTGCGCCTACGACGGCGGCGCCGTCGGAAGCGGCCTGATCGGCTGCGGCGGCAAGGGTCTTTCGTTCCACGGACAGCCCTGAAAGGCCCTGCCGGGAATCAGTTGTTCCGCCCTCGGAACGGGTAAGAACGGGTACGAATCGGTCGGATCGGCTGTCCGCGCCGGGCCCGGAGCTGGTTATGTCGGCGGTGCCCGGTCGCGTGAGTTCCCCGCCGCGGCCGGGCGCACTCGCGACGTTCTCAGAAGAAAGGTCCTTCAGCGAACATGTCTTCACTCGTCAAGAGAATGGCCATCGGTGCCACCGCGGCCCTCGCGCTGGCCGTCACGGTTCCGGCCGGCTCGGCCTTCGCCGCCGGTCAGCTCGCCTGCGACGGCCGGACCGATTTCCTCCGGCTGTCCCTCGCGGGCGGAAACCCTTGGGACGGCAGTGACACCGCGTGCTTCGCCAATCCCGGCGCGGTGGGCGTCGACCTTTCCGGGGTCACCCGGATCGACTCCGGCAACAACGTGGTGACCGTCTACTGGGACGGCGGCCGGACCGATCTGGGGAAGTGGGAGGCGCGCGATCTGAACTTCGTGCACGCCCGGCAGGTCGTCATCTACTGATTCCCGCGAAACGGCCCGGCGTCCGCAGAGACGCCGGGCCGTTTTCGGGGTCAGCTGGCCGAATCCGCGGGCTCGGCCGCCACTTCCGCGACCTTCGGGTCCTCGCCCCGGTGCCGCAGCGCGAGCAGCCCGCCGACGATCATCGAGATCAGCACGCCGACGAAGGTGTACCAGTAGGTGGCGAGCGGCACGAGCGTCTTCGTCGCCGCGCCGAACTGGATGTGCACCGCCGTCGTGGTCTTGTCGAACTTGACGAACAGGATCAGGAACGCCATGCCGACCACCGAGCAGGCGAACGCGACCACCGCGTCGGACTGCCGCGCCTTCTTGACCACCAGGCCGAGGAAAAACGCGCCGAGCAGCGCGCCGTAGGTGTAGCCGACGATGCCGAGGCCCTGCTGGATCACCGGGTCCTTCGAGTTGGTGAACAGCGAGGCGAAGATCGCGAACACCACGGCCCAGATGAGTGTCCACATGCGACCGTGGCGTAGCAGCTTCGAGTCCTCCACCGTGCGCTTGGTGAAGCGCTGGTAGAGGTCGGCGATGGTCGAGGTGGACAGCGCGTTCAGCGCCGAGGCCAGCGCGCCCATGGTGGACGCGAGGATGCCCGCGATCAGCAGCCCGGCCAGCCCCACCGGCAGGTCGTTGACGATGAAGTTGGAGAACACGTCGTCGCCGGACATCTTCCCGGCCGCGACGGCGGTGGCGGTCGCGCCCGTCTTCCCGCCCGTGTACACCCACAGCATCGCGCCCACCACCAGGAACAGCGCGAACTGGATGAACACCACGATCGACGAGCCGATCAGCGCGCGCTGCCCGTCGCGCAGGCTCTTGGTCGACAGCAGCCGCCCGACGATCAGCTGGTCCGCGCCGTGCGACGCCATCGACAGGAAGGCGCCGCCGACCACGGCGCCGATGAACGCGTAGGGGCTGGTGATGATGTTCGACGCGAAGTCGGTGAGCTGGAAGCGGCCCTGGCCCGAGGCGATCGAGGTCCAGCCGTCCGGCAGCTTCGTGGACAGGAAGATGACCGCGCCGATCGCGCCGAGGATGTAGAGCGACCACTGGATCACGTCGACCCAGATCACCGACTTGATGCCGCCGACGAACGCGTAGATCAGGGTCAGCGCGGTCAGCAGCACCACGATGTGCCAGTAGGCGGTGTGGATGCCGTAGTGGTCGAGGATCGCCTTGATCGGGATGGCCCCCGCGAACAGCCGCAGGCCCTCGGCCAGCAGCCGGGTCACCACGAACGTCACCGACGCCGTGCCCTGCAGCCCGCGCCCGAAGCGGCGGCCCAGGAACTCGTACGCGCTGACGTAGTTGCCCCGGAAGTAGCGGGGCAGCAGCACGAACGCCGCGACGAGGCGGCCCAGGATGTAGCCGAAGGCCACCTCCAGGAACAGGAACGCGCTGCCGAAGACCAGGCCGGGCGTGGAGATGACGGTGAGCGTGGACGTCTCGGTGGCCACCACCGAGAGCGTCACCGCCCACCAGGGCATGCTGCGCTCACCGACGAAGTAGTCGTTCGCGGACTTCTGTCTGCGCCCGACCAGCACGCCGATGATCGGCATCGCCGCCAGGTACACGATGACGATCACCAGATCGACTGGGTTCATGGACTTCTCCTACCGTCGTGCGCCAACTTCCGCGACCCGTAACCGGGTCACAGTGCCCCCCAGTGGGGCCGGAAGGTTCAAGGGGCCGGCGCCGGGCGTCAGCGCGCCGAGCAGCCGCGGCCCGCGCGCGCCGGTGGCGGACGGCAGCGTGGCCGGGACGCCGCACCAGCTCAGCCAGCCGAGCAGCGTGGTCAGGTACGCCTCCTTGCCCGCGCCGGGCAGGCCGAGGTCGTCGCTGGTCCGCAGCGCGACGCCGGGCAGCCGCCGTGCCAGCGCCGCCATCACCGCGGGGTTCGCGATCCCGCCGCCGGACGCGACGACCGTGGCGGCGCCGTGCCGGCGGCACTCCGCGGCCACGGTGACGGCCGTCAGCTCGGTGAGGGTGGCGAGCAGGTCTTCGGCGGACAGCGGCGGCAGACCGTCGAGCGCGGTGTCGAGGTAACCGCTGTGGAAGTGCTCCTTGCCGGTGGATTTCGGTGGTGCGGCGGCGAAGTACGGGTCGGCGAGCAGCCGGTCGAGCAGGTCCGGGCGCACGGTGCCGGCGAGGGCGAGGGCGCCGTCGAAGTCCGCGTGCTGCGCCCCGGCGGTGACGCGGGCTGCGGCCAGATCGAGCAGCGCGTTGGCCGGGCCGGTGTCGTAGGCGAGCACGGCGGTGCCGGCAGTGTCGGCTGTGCCGGTCTTGCTGCCGACGACGGTGATGTTCGCGATCCCGCCGAGGTTCAGCGCGGCCACCGGGCGCCCGGTCTCTTCGGCGAGGCCGCGCAGCCACAGCGCGTCGAGCGTGCTCGCCAGGGGAGCGCCCTGCCCGCCCGCGGTGATGTCGCGGATGCGCAGGTCGGCGATCACCGGCACGCCCGTCCGCTCCGCGATCCACGCGGGCTGGCCCAGCTGCAGCGTGCCGAGGGCGACGCCGCCGGAAACCCAGTGGTAGACGGTCTGGCCGAGCGAGGCGATGACGTCCACCGGCCCGTAGCGCTCGATGCCCAGGCGGGCGGCTTCGGCGAAGGCCTGCCCGACCAGCGTGTCGAGGACGGTCAGCTGCTCGGCGCTGCTGGGCCGGGGCGGCAGGGCGCCGAGCAGGCCGTCGCGCAGCTCCTCGGCGTAGGGCACGTCGAGTTCGCCGAGCGGGGTGAGGACCACGGTGTCCCCGTCGGCACGCAGGTCCGCCACGGCGACGTCGATGCCGTCGACCGAGGTCCCGGACAGCAGCCCGAGAACCCGGAATCCGTGTCCGGTGTGCGTAGTCATCCGGAGTGGTTTAGCCAAGCCGTCCCGGAGGCGCAAGCCGGGCGGTGAAGTCTTGGCCGAATCGGAACTCGGCCCGTGACTAGTTGGCTTGATCGACCCGTCGCGCGTGGGGTACCCGGTGCGGCGGCGGGGCGGATGAAAGGATGGCGGCGTGTCTAGTACCTGGTTCTGGATCGTTGTCGTCGCCGTCGTCGTCCTGGTCGCCGTGCTGGTGTCCGGGCTGCTCATCGCCCGTCGGCGGCGGATCAGCCTGGACAAGGCCCGCGAGGTCGCGGCGAAGCCGAAGCGCGGCAGCTACACCGCGTCGGGCGGCATCGCGCTGGCCCCTGGCGGCGAAGCGGCAGTGTCCCCCGTAGAACCCGCCGAGCATCCCGTGGACGACCGGCCGGAGGTCGACGGGCAGCCCGCGGTGGGCGACGACGCCGCGGTGCCGCGCGACTCCGGCCAGCGCACGGTGCGCGACGTCAAGCTGCCCGAGCCGGACGTGTCCGACACCGACGAGGTCACGGCCGCCGCGGAGATCGAGGAGATCGACCCCGCCACCGGGCGGCTGGAGCGGCTGCGCGGGCGGCTGTCGAAGTCGCGCTCGGTGTTCGGGCAGAGCCTGCTGGGCCTGCTCGGCGCGGGTGACCTCGACGAGGACTCCTGGCAGGAGGTCGAGGACACGCTGCTGGTCGCCGACCTCGGCGCGGCCACGACCGACCAGATCGTGCAGCGCCTGCGCGACGAGCTGAGCCGCAAGGCCGTGCGCTCGTCCGCCGAGGCGCGCGCGGTGCTGCACGAGGTGCTGACCGCCGCCCTGTCGACCGACGGCCACCGCGCCGTCCGTGCCCTGCCGCACCAGGTGGACGGGCAGAAGCAGCCCGCCGTGGTGCTCGTCGCGGGGGTGAACGGCACCGGCAAGACCACCACCACCGGCAAGCTCGCGCGGGTGCTCGTGGCGCAGGGCAGCACGGTGGTGCTCGGCGCGGCGGACACCTTCCGCGCCGCCGCCGCCGAGCAGCTGCAGACCTGGGGCGAGCGCGTGGGCGCGACAGTCGTGCGCGGCAAGGAAGGCGCGGACCCGGCGGCGGTCGCGTTCGACGCCGTCAAGCGCGGCATCGAGGACGGCGTGGACGCGGTGCTGGTGGACACCGCCGGCCGGCTGCACACCAAGACCGGGCTGATGGACGAGCTCGGCAAGGTCAAGCGAGTCGTCGAGAAGCAGGCGAAGGTCGACGAGGTGCTGCTGGTCCTCGACGCCACCACCGGCCAGAACGGCCTCGCGCAGGCGCGGGTGTTCGCCGAGGTCGTCGACGTCACCGGCATCGTGCTGACCAAGCTCGACGGCACCGCGAAGGGCGGCATCGTCTTCCAGGTCCAGCGCGAGCTGGGCGTGCCGGTCAAGCTCGTCGGCCTCGGCGAGGGCCCGGACGACCTGGCCCCGTTCGAGCCGGGCGCCTTCGTGGACGCACTGCTGGGCTGACTGTCCGATGGGCACGGGTGCGGTCGTCTCGGTCGAGGGCGGCAACGCCAGGTACGACGTTCAGGTGGATACCAAGCCCGGCAACTGAAAACCCGGTGACAGGCCGGTCTCTCCGGGCGGACACTTCTGATCGTGCCGCCCGAGGAGACCGCCGTGATCATCGAAGGCCCGCGCGTCCGCCTGCGCCCGTTCACCGAGCCGGACCGCGATCGGGCGCGGGACATCCTCGCCACGCCCGAAGTGGCGCGATGGTGGGGCGAGGCCGAGGAAGAGGCCGACAGCCTGCTGGAGGTCGAAGAGGGCTTTTCCAGCTATGCCATCGAGTTCGAGGGCGAGACCGTCGGCCTGATCCAGAGTTCCGAGGAGCTGGACCCGGAGTTCCGGCACGCCGGCATCGACATCGCCGTCGACCCGCGGTGGCACGGCCGCGGCTTCGGCGCCGAGGCGATCCGCGTGCTCGCCGCGCACCTGTTCGCGCAGGGGCACCACCGGCTCACCATCGACCCGGCGGTGGCCAACACCCGGGCCGTGCACGTGTACGAGAAGCTCGGCTTCCGGCCGGTCGGCGTGATGCGGTCCTACGAGCGCGGCACCGACGGAATCTGGCACGACGGGCTGCTGATGGACATGCTCGCCGGCGAACTCGTGGGCGACGACGCCGGTTAGCGCCAGCGGGGTCAGGTGACCGGCAGCTGCTGCGAGAGCCGGTCGGCGATCTTCTGCACCACGGGCGCGATGTGCGCGACCGCGTCCGTGGTCAGCCGTCCCGAGGGGCCGGACACCGAGACCGCGGCGGGCACGGGCGCGCCGGGCACGGCCACCGCGATGCAGCGGACGCCCAGCTCCTGCTCGGCCTCGTCCAGCGCGTACCCCTGGCCCGCGATCCGGGTCAGCTCGGCGGCGAGCGCGGCCGGGTCGGTGAACGTGTGCTCGGTGTAGGCGGGCATGCCGGTGCGGTCGAGCAGCGCGGCGACGTCGTCGGCCGGCAGTTGCGCGAGCATCGCCTTGCCGACGCCGGTGCCGTGTGGCAGCAGCCGGCGGCCGACCTCGGTGAACATCCGCATCGAGTGCTTCGACGGCACCTGTGCCACGTACACCACTTCGTCGCGTTCCAGCACCGCGAGGTTGGCCGTCTCGCCGACCTCCTCCACCAGCTCGACCAGCAGCGGCCGCGCCCAGGCGCCGAACTGCATGCTCGCGTTCTCGCCGAGCCGGATCAGCCGCGCGCCGAGCGCGTAGCGGCGGTTGGTGTTCTGCCGCACGTAGCCGAGGTCGACCAGCGTCCGGATCAGCCGGTGGATCGTCGGCATCGGCAGCCCGGACAGCGTCGCGAGCTCCGAGAGGCTGGCCTCCCCGCCGGTGTCGGCGAGGTGTTCCAGCAGCTCGAAGGCGCGTTGCAGGGACTGGACGCCGCCGTCTCGTCCGCTTTTCTCAGCCGCCACCGTGGTCCTCCTCACAGGTCCGGGCTCTGCCGTTTGAGCTTCCGCTATGCAGAAACTATAGTCCGTCAGGTAAAAACCGTAGGGACGTTATCCAAAGCACGACTCGGGGTGTTTCGCATGTCTGAAGTCCAGGTCCTCGGCGGCTCTGTCGAGCGCGGCGACGAGATCCTGACGCCGGAAGCCCTCGCCTTCCTGGCGGGGCTGCACGACGCGTTCGCGGGCCGCCGGGACGAACTGCTCGTCGCCCGCGGCAAGCGCCGCGAGGAGGCCCGCACCACCGGCCGGCTCGACTTCCTGCCGGAGACCCAGGGGGTCCGCGACGGCGACTGGCAGGTCGCCGGGGCGCCGCCGGCGCTGCGTGACCGCCGGGTGGAGATCACCGGTCCCACCGACCGCAAGATGACCATCAACGCCCTCAACTCCGGCGCCAAGGTGTGGCTCGCCGACTTCGAGGACGCCAACACCCCGCACTGGGCGAACGTCGTCTCCGGCCAGGTCAACCTGCGCGACGCCATCCGCGGCGACATCACGCTGGAGAGCGGCGGCAAGAGCTACGCGCTGAAGGACGACGTCGAGCACGCCACCATCGTGGTCCGCCCGCGCGGCTGGCACCTCGACGAGCGCAACCTGACCTTCGGCGCGCGCTTGGGCGTCGGCGCGCTGGTCGACTTCGGCCTCTACTTCTTCCACAACGCCGCCGAGCTGCTCAAGCGCGGCAAGGGCCCGTACTTCTACCTGCCGAAGATGGAGAGCCACCTCGAAGCGCGGCTGTGGAACGACGTGTTCACCCACGCCGAGAAGGAGCTGGGCATCGAGCACGGCACGATCCGCGCGACCGTGCTGATCGAGACCATCCCGGCCGCGTTCGAGATGGAGGAGATCCTCTACGAGCTGCGCGAGCACGCGTCGGGCCTGAACGCGGGCCGCTGGGACTACCTGTTCAGCGTGATCAAGTACTTCCGCGACGCCGGCGAGAAGTTCGTGCTGCCGGACCGCAACTCGGTCACCATGACCGCGCCGTTCATGCGCGCCTACACCGAGCTGCTCGTGCGCACCTGCCACAAGCGCGGCGCGTTCGCGATCGGCGGCATGGCCGCGTTCATCCCGAGCAAGGACCCGGCCGTCAACGAGGGCGCGTTCAAGAAGGTCCACGACGACAAGGCGCGGGAGGCCGGCGACGGCTTCGACGGCTCGTGGGTCGCGCACCCGGGCATGGTTTCGCTGTGCCGCGAGGAGTTCGACCAGGTGCTCGGCGACAAGCCGAACCAGCTCGACCGCACCCGCGACGAGGTGAGCGTGACCGCCGACCAGCTGCTCGACGTCGCCTCGACGCCGGGCAGCGCCACCGCGGCCGGGCTGCGCGCGGCCGTCGAGGTCGGCATCCGCTACATCGCCTCGTGGCTGAGCGGCAACGGCGCGGCGGCCATCCACAACCTGATGGAGGACGCCGCCACCGCCGAGATCTCGCGTTCGCAGGTCTGGCAGTGGGTCAAGAACGGCACGGTGCTCGACACCGGCGACCGGGTCACCGCGGAGCTGGTGCGCGGCGTGCTGGCCGACGTCCGCGGCGAGCTGGCCTCGGACGTCAAGGAAGAGCTGCTGGCCCCGGCCGTCGAGCTGTTCGAGCAGGTCGCGCTGGCCGACGAGTTCCCGGACTTCCTCACGCTCCCGGCGTACGAGCGCATCAAGTAATGGGCTGTGTCCGTTGAACAACACTGGCCGGCTCTCCGAGGACGTTTACACCGCCGCCGACGCGCGTCTCGCGGATGCCGACGCGCGCGTCGCGGCCCTGTACCCCGGTGAGCCGCCGGGACGCCGGCCCGTGCACACCGTGTACGTGCCGGCGTCCCAGTACCGCACGCGCCTGGTCGCCGACTGGGGCAAGCGGGCGATGCGGGTGTTCATCGAGGAGGGCGACCGGCTCGGCCTCACGCCGGACGTCGCCGAACGCGTGCGCGCCAAGCTGTTCACGGAGCCGATCGAGGACCTGCGGATCGACTTCGAGGACGGCTACGGCCACCCGGGCGACGACGTGGAGGACGCCGCCGCGCTGGCCGCCGGGCAGACGCTCGCGACCACCGGCGGCACGCCGTTCGTCGGAATCCGGTTCAAGAGCTTCGAAGCCGCGACGCGACGGCGCGGCATCCGCACCCTCGACCTGTTCCTCTCCGGCCTGCTGGAGAACGGCCCGCTGCCCGGCGGCTTCGTGGTCACGCTGCCCAAGGTGACGGCAGTCGAGCAGGTCGAGGTGGCCGCGGATGTGCTGGCCCGGCTGGAATCCGCGTACGGCCTCGCCGAGGGCGCGCTGCGGTTCGAGGTGCAGATCGAGACCGCGCAGTCGATCCTCGCTCACGACGGCACGGTGTCGGTCGCGCGTATCATCCAGGCCGCGGCCGGGCGCTGTTCCGGCCTGCACTACGGCACCTACGACTACAGCGCGGGGCTGGGCATCGCCGCCGCGTACCAGAGCATGGAGCACCCGGCGGCGGACCTGGCCAAGCAGCTCATGCAGGTCGCGGCCGCGGGCACAGGCGTGCGGCTGTCCGACGGCTCCACCAACAAACTGCCGGTCGGCGACGCCCTGCCGACGGCCTGGGCCGAGCACCTGCGGCTCGTGCGGCGTTCGCTGGAGAACGGCTTCTACCAGGGCTGGGACCTGCACCCGCACCAGTTGCCGACCCGCTTCGCGGCGACGTACGCCTTCTACCGCGAAGGCTTCCCCGACGCGGCGAAGCGGCTTCGCGACTACGCCGACCAGACATCGGGCGGAGTGCTCGACGAGCCCGCGACGGCTGAGGCGCTCGCGAGGTACCTGCTTGGCGGCTTGCACTGCGGTGCGCTGGAGGAGTCCGAGCTGCCGTTCGACCGGACGGAGCTGGACCGCTACTCCCGGCGCCTGGCCTAAATCCGTTTGGGTAGAATTCCGGCGGTCTTTGTGCAGGGTGGGAAGGAAGACATGTCGGTCGAAACACTGGAGTTCCAGTCCGAGGCACGCCAGCTGCTGCAGTTGATGATCCATTCGATCTATTCGAACAAGGACATCTTCCTGCGGGAGCTGATCTCCAACGCCTCGGACGCGCTGGACAAGCTGCGCCTGGAGTCGTACCGGGACAAGGATCTGCAGGCGGACACCGACGACCTGCACGTCGAGATCGCGATCGACGCCGAAGCCCGCACGCTCACCGTGCGCGACAACGGGATCGGCATGAGCCGTGACGACGTCGTCGGCCTGATCGGCACCATCGCGAAGTCCGGCACCGCGGAGTTCCTGCGCAGGCTCAAGGAGTCGCAGGAGGCAGCCGGCTCGCAGGACCTGATCGGCCAGTTCGGCGTCGGCTTCTACTCGAGCTTCATGGTCGCGGACAAGGTCACGCTGGTGAGCCGCCGCGCGGGCACGGACGAGGGCGTCCGCTGGGAGTCCGAGGGCGAGGGCACTTACACGATCGAGCCGGTCGAGGACGCGCCGCAGGGCACCGCCGTCACGCTGCACCTGAAGCCGGCCGACGACGAGGACAACCTCTTCGACTACACGTCGCCGTGGAAGGTCCGCGAGATCGTCAAGCGGTACTCGGACTTCATCACCTGGCCGGTCCGGATGGTGAAGCAGAACCCGCTGGAGCCCGACAGCGCTGAAGCCGAAGCCGACGCTGAGAAGGTGCCCGAGCAGGAGACGGTCAACTCGCGCAAGGCGCTGTGGGCGCGGCCGTCGTCGGAGGTCTCCGAGGACGAGTACCACGAGTTCTACAAGCACATCAGCCACGACTGGAACAACCCGCTCGAGACCGTCCGGATGCAGGCGGAGGGCACGTTCGAGTACCAGGCGCTGCTGTTCATCCCGGCTCAGGCGCCGGTGGACCTGTTCATGCGCGACAGCAAGCGCGGCGTGCAGCTGTACGTCAAGCGCGTGTTCATCATGGACGACTGCGAAGCGCTGATGCCGAACTACCTGCGCTTCGTGAAGGGTGTCGTCGACGCGCAGGACCTGTCGCTGAACGTCTCGCGCGAGATCCTGCAGCAGGACCGGCAGATCCGGATGATCCGGCGGCGGCTGGAGAAGAAGGTGCTCTCCACGGTCAAGTCGATGATGGCCGAGGACGCCGAGAAGTACGCGACGTTCTGGCGGGAGTTCGGCCGCGCTGTCAAGGAGGGCCTGCTCGACGACCCGGAGAACCGCGAGTCGATCCTGGAGATCTCCTCGTTCGCCTCCACCGAGGACGCCGAGAAGCCGACCTCGCTGCGTGCGTACGTGGCGCGGATGAAGGACGGCCAGGAGCACATCTACTACATCACCGGCGAGTCGCGCACGACGATCGAGAACTCGCCGCACCTGGAAGCGTTCCGCGCCAAGGGTTACGAGGTGCTGATCCTGACCGACCCGGTCGACGAGATGTGGGTCGACTCGGTGCCGGGCTTCGACGGGAAGCCGCTGCAGTCCGTGGCCAAGGGCGAGGTGGAGCTGGACCCGGCTTCGGAGGAGCAGCAGACGGAGTACACCGACCTGCTGTCCTGGATGACGACCACGCTGGCGGACACCGTCAAGGAGGTCCGGCTCTCGTCGCGGCTGACCACGTCGCCCTCGTGCATCGTCGGCGACACGAACGACGTCTCGCCGACGCTCGAGAAGATGTACCGCGCGATGGGCCAGGAAATGCCGCAGATCAAGCGGATCCTGGAGCTGAACCCGGAGCACCCGCTGGTCACCGGCCTGCGCGAGGCCCGCACGGCGAACCCGGACGACGCGTCGCTGGCCGAGACCGCGGAGCTGCTGTACGGCATGGCGCTGCTCGCCGAGGGCGGCGAGCTGGCCGACCCGGGCCGGTTCCTGAAGCTGGTGGCCGACCGGGCCGCGAAGGCCCTCTAGGAGACTCGTGAGTGTTTATGACGGTTAGAACCGTCATAAACACTCACGAGCCTTTCCCCGCAGCCAGCGCGAGGTAAACGTCCACCTGCGCGACGAAATCGCCCAGGTCCATGCCCAGCAGCTCGGCCGCCCGGCCGATCCGGTAGCGCAGGGTGTTGACGTGGATGTGCAGCGCCTTCGCCGCCTTGGTCGGCGAGCCCGAGCACTCCAGGAACACCCGCACGGTGCGCACGAGGTCGGAGTGCTGCTCGGCGTCGTAGTCCAGCAGCGGGCCGAGCAGCCGCCGGCGCAGTGCCGCCCGCAGGTCGCCGGAGACGCCGGCCAGCAGCAGCTGGTGCACGCCGACGTCGGCGGCCGGGACCACAGCCACGGGCCCTTCGCGGTTCGCCGCCACCGAAAGCGCGTGGCGCGCGACTTCCAGCGCCCCCTTGGCTTCCGCCGTGGGCACGGAGTCGCTGAACCCGGCGAGCAGCCGCCGCGCCGTGAGCAGGGGTTCCACTGTGGACAGAGCGACTGTCGTCTCGGCAGCCCAGTCCTCGGGCCATGACCCGTCTTCGGCGACGAGGGCGTGGGCCTCACCGGGTGCGGAGTCCGTGATGGTGAACGTCGTGTCCGCGAGCAATTCCGTGAGGACGTCGCCGGCCTCCGCGCTGCCGTCCGTCCGCAGGGCGACGGCCCGGACATAACCGGTTTCCGGCAATTTCTCCGGAAGGCGGGACCGGGCACGAGCCCGCGCCAGGCCGACCAGACCGGCCAGCTCCTCCGCCAGCTCGGTCTGCGACGCGCTCAACGGCCCGTCGACGGCGAGCAGCCACGGCACGGCGTTACGGCCGTCGACCGGCAGCACGGTCAGCCCGGCGGCGGCCGTCGGGCGGCCGTGCGCGGCGGCGAACCGGCGGACCGGCTCCGCGGGCGAGCCGGGCAGCGCCGCCGTCCCCGCGACCACCCGGGGCACGGCCGAGAGCACCCAGCACGCGGCGCCCAGCTCGGCGGCCGCGCGTTCCAGCAGCACCGGCAGCGGTGCGTCCTCGGCGGCGGCGGTCAGCAAACGTTTGCGCGCGCCGTCCGCGGCGGCCGCCAGCGCCAGCACCACCCGCTCGGTGACCACGGCGAACGACAGGTCGGGCGGCACTTCCAGCAGCGGGATCCGGTGCCGCGCGCAGGCTTCGACGACGTCGTCCGGGATGCCGCCCGAATCGGCGCCCGAGGCAGCCAGCGCGGCGGCCCCGGCGCTCGCCAGGGCGGCCACGAATGCCTCCGCGTCGCCCGGCGCGCGCCACCAGAGCAGCCCGGACAGCACCAGCTCGCCCGCCGACAGGTACCGGCCGGGGTCGGGCAGCTCGGTCACGTAGATCCGGGTCACGGGCCGGTCGAGCAGGGCGGCCGGGGTGCTCGGGTGCGGGCGCAGCCCGGGCAGGCCGAGCAGCGTTTTGACGGTGGTCATCAGGCTTGTAGGAAAGCACAAACGGGTGGTGTTCCGCTGCGTCGGCTTTCATACCGGGGCACCGTTGCCGCCCGGTGCGTTTCGGCGTGTACTGGGCTGTCTATCCGAGAAGAGGAGCCCGCGCGTGGACTTCCTGCGTCCCGAGAGCCTCGCCGAGGCGCTGGCTGTCAAGGCCGAGCGCCCCGACGCGGTGCCCATCGCCGGTGGCACCGACGTGATGGTCGAGCTGAACTTCGACCACCGCCGCCCGGCCGCGCTGCTCGACCTGAACCAGGTGAGCGAGCTGGCGCAGTGGTCGGCAAACCAGGGAGAGGTCCGGCTCGGCGCGGGCGTGCCGTACGCCCGCGTGATCGCCGAACTGGGCGAATCCCTGCCCGCGCTGGCCATGGCGTCGCGCACGGTCGGCTCGCCGCAGATCCGCAACCGCGGCACGGTGGGCGGCAACCTCGGCGCCGCCTCGCCCGCCGGCGACACCCACCCGGTGCTGCTCGCGCTCGGCGGCCGCGTGGAGGTCGCGTCGGTCCGAGGCCCGCGGTTCATTCCGGCCGACGAGTTCTACCTCGGCGTGAAGCGCAACGCGCTGGAGCCCGACGAGCTGATCACCGCCGTCCACCTGCCCGCCTCGGCCGGGCCGCAGCAGTTCGCGAAGGTCGGCACGCGCAACGCGATGGTGATCGCCGTCTGCTCGTTCGCCCTGTCGCTGCGGCCGGAGAAGGCCGAGGTCGGCGCCGCCGTCGGCTCGTCCGCGCCCACACCGCGGCGGGCCCGCGAGGCCGAGGAGTTCCTGGCCGCCGAGCTGCCATGGGGCTCGCCGGACCCGCTGGCCGACTCGCTCAAGCGCCGGTTCGGCGAGCTGGTGGCCGGGGCCGCGGCGCCGATCGACGACGTCCGCGGGAGCGCGGAGTACCGCAAGCACGCCCTGTCCGTCCTCGCCCGGCGGACGCTGACCTGGGCCTGGGACGAACATCGGGGGAGTGGCCGCGAATGCGCGTGAACGTGACCGTGAACGGCGAGGGCCGCCAGGCCGACGACGTCTGGGAGGGCGAGAGCCTGCTGTACGTGCTGCGCGAGCGGCTGGGCCTGCCCGGCTCGAAGAATGCTTGTGAGCAGGGCGAATGCGGTTCCTGCACGGTGTATCTCGACGACGTGCCGGTGTGCTCGTGCCTGGTGGCGGCCGGCCAGGTGGAGGGGCGCGCGGTGCGTACCGTCGAGGGACTCGCGGACGGCGACCGGCTCGACCCGGTGCAGCAGTCCTTTGTGGACGCCGGGGCCGTGCAGTGCGGCTTCTGCACCCCGGGACTGGTCGTCGCGGCGCACGACCTGCTGAACCGCGTCGCCCGGCCCAGCGACGAGGAGATCCGCGAGGCGCTGGCCGGGAACCTCTGCCGCTGCACGGGGTACGAGAAGATCCTGGACGCCGTCCGCTCGGCGGCCCTGACCAAGGACGCCGCAATCAAGGATGGTGTCGCGTGAAGACGCTGATTTCGAACGCCGCGATCGCCACCGTCAGCGGCCCGGAGTACGCCAGCGGGTATGTGCTGATCGACGGCGACCGCATCGCCGCCGTGGGCGAGGGCAGCTACTCCGGCTCCAGTGATGTGGACGAGCGCGTGGACGCGTCCGGCTGCCTGGTCACGCCGGGCCTGGTCAACACCCACCACCACCTCTACCAGTGGGCGACCCGCGGGATGGCGGCCGACCACACGCTGTTCCAGTGGCTCGTGGCGCTGTACCCGGTGTGGGGCCGGCTCGACGCGGGGATCACGCACGCCGCGGGCACGGCGGGAATGGCGCGGCTCGCGCTGACCGGCTGCACGACCGTCGCCGATCACCACTACGTCTTCCCCCGCGAGGGCGGTGACCAGGTCGAAGCGCTCGTCGCGGCCCGGCAGCGCATCGGCGTGCGGCTGCACCTGGTGCGCGGATCGATGGACCGCGGCGAGTCCGACGGCGGGCTGCCGCCGGACAATCTGGTCGAGACGACCGAGGCCGCGCTGCTCGGCACCGAAGCCGCGATCGACCGTTTCCACGACCCCGCGCCCGGCGCGCACCTGCGCATCGCCGCCGGGCCGTGCTCGCCGTTCTCCGTCACCGAGCGGCTGATGTCCGGCGCGGCCGAGCTGGGCCGTCGCAAGGGCGTCCGGCTGCACACGCACCTGGCCGAGACCCTGGACGAGGAGCAGCAGTGCCTCGCCGAGGTCGGCTGTACCCCGGCCGAGTACGCGGACAAGCTCGGCTGGCTGGCCGGCGACGTCTGGCTCGCGCACACCATCCACCTTTCCGCCGACGCGATCCGCCGTTTCGGCGCCACGGGCACCGGCTCGGCGCACTGCCCGACGTCCAACGGCCGGATCGGCGCGGGCATCGCCCCGGTGCGTGACCTGCTCGACGCGGGCGTGCCGGTGGGCCTCGGCGTCGACGGCGCGGCGTCCAACGAATCCGGCGGACTCGGCGAGGAGCTGCACCAGTCGTTGCTGCAGGCGCGCCAACGGGGCGGCCCGAAGGCGCTGACCACACGTGAGGCGTTGTGGCTGGGCACGATGGGCGGTGCGCGGTGCCTCGGCCGAGAGGCGGACCTGGGTTCGCTGGAGGTGGGCAAGCTCGCCGACCTGGCCGTGTGGGACCTGTCGGGGCTGAACTACGCGGGTATCACCGATCCGGTTGCCGCACTGGTGCTGGGCACGACGCCGCCGTTGTCCCGGCTGTTCGTCGGCGGCAAGGCCGTGGTGGAGGACGGCACGCTGCGCGAGGAGGACGAGTCCGCGATCGCGCGTGACCTGGCGGGCGCGAGCGCGCGGCTGCGGGAGGACCGATGACCACCACCACAACCCAGGTCACCGGCACCTCGAACGGCGTCGGCGCGAACGCCCAGCGCCCGGACGGCACGGTCAAGGTACGGGGCGAGTTCGCCTACTCCTCCGACCTCTGGCACGAGGACATGCTGTGGGGCACGACGCTGCGCAGCCCGCACCCGTACGCCCGGATCACCGGCATCGAAATCGGGGAAGCCCTTGCGGTGCCAGGGGTTTACGCCGTGCTCACGCACGAGGACGTGCCCGGCCTCAACCGTTACGGCCTGGAGCACACCGATCAGCCGGTGCTGGCCGGCGACGTGGTCCGCTACCAGGGTGAGCCGGTGGCCCTGGTCGCCGCTGACCACCCGGAGACCGCGCTCCGGGCGATGAAGCGCATCAAGGTGAGCTACGACGTGCTGGAGCCGGTGACGGATTCCGAAGCGGCTGTCGCCGGTGTCGGCGCTTCGCTGCACCCCGGCGGCAACGTTGTCCGGCATGTGCGGATCCGGCGTGGTTCCGCCGAGGCGGCGGCCGACGTCATGGTGTCCGGAGTGTACGAGGTCGGCATGCAGGACCAGGCGTTCCTCGGCCCGGAATCGGGGCTCGCGGTGCCGGACACCGAGGGCGGCGTGGACCTGTACGTCGCGACGCAGTGGCTGCACGTGGACCAGCAGCAGATCGTCGCCGCGCTCGGGCTGACGACGGAGAAGGTGCGGCTGACGCTCGGCGGTGTCGGCGGGGCGTTCGGCGGGCGCGAGGATCTGTCGATGCAGGTGCACGCGTGCCTGCTCGCGCTGCACACCGACAAGCCGGTGAAGATGGTGTACAACCGCGAGGAATCCTTCTACGGCCACGTGCACCGTCACCCCGCGAAGATGTACTACGAGCACGGCGCCACTTCGGACGGCCGTCTGGTGTACGTCCGCGCGCGGCTCTTCCTCGACGGCGGCGCGTACGCGTCTTCGACCGGCGCGGTGGTGGCGAACGCCGCGACGCTCGGGGTTGGTCCGTACACAGTGGACAACGTCGCCGTCGATTGCTGGGGCACCTACACGAACAACCCGCCGTGCGGTGCGATGCGTGGCTTCGGCGCGGTGCAGGCGGCGTTCGCGTACGAGTCGCAGATGGACAAGCTGGCCGTCGCGTGTGGACTGGACCCGGTGGACCTCCGCATCCGCAACGCGATGAGCGAGGGCTCGGTGATGCCCACCGGCCAGGTGGTGGACTCGGCGGCGCCCGTCGCGGAGCTGCTGGAACGCCTGCGCGCGCGTCCGCTTCCGCCTGAACGCGACTTCGACCTGCGGCACATGCCCGGCGGCGTCTCGAACACCACGCACGGCGAGGGCGTGGTGCGCGGGGTCGGCTACGCGGTGGGGATCAAGAACGTCTGCTTCTCCGAGGGCTTCGACGACTACTCGACGGCGCGCGTCCGGCTGCAGCTCGTCGGCGGCGAGCCCGCGGCCACCGTGCACACGGCGGCGTGTGAGGTCGGGCAGGGGCTCGTCACGATCATGCAGCAGATCGTGCGCACGGAGCTGGGCGTCGAGCAGGTCACCGTGCTGCCGATGGACACCTCGATCGGCAACGGCGGCTCGACCTCGGCATCCCGCCAGACCTACGTGACGGGCGGCGCCGTGCAGGCGGCTTGCTCCGCGGTGCGCGCCCGGCTGGTGGAGAGCCAGGCTTTGCCCGCGGGCACGCGCGTGGTGGGAGGCAAACTGGTGGACGCGTTCGGCTCGGTGGTCGGTGACCTGGCTTCGGTGCTGGAGTCGACGTCTTTTGATGAAACGACGGAATGGCGTCACCGGCCGACGTACCCGCTGGACCCGGAGACCGGCCAGGGTGTGGCGCACGTGCAGTACGGCTTCGCCGCGCACCGGGCGGTGGTGGACGTGGACGTGGAGCTGGGCCTGGTGAAGGTGGTCGCGCTGGACTGCGCGCAGGATGTCGGCAAGGCGCTGAACCCGCAGGCCGTGGTGGGCCAGATCCAGGGCGGCTCCGCGCAGGGGCTCGGGCTGGCCGTGATGGAGGAGATCCAGGTCGTCGACGGCAAGGTGCGCAACCCGTCCTTCACCGACTACCTGATCCCGACTGTGCTCGACATGCCGCCGATGGCGATCGACGTGCTGGAACGCCCGGACCCGAACGCCCCGTACGGCCTGCGCGGCGTCGGCGAGCCCCCGACCATCTCGTCCACCCCGGCCATCGCCGCCGCCATCCGCGCCGCGACGGGGCTGGCGCTGGAACGCGTGCCGGTGCGGCCGGAGCACATCACCGGCACGTAACCGGATTCTGTGGCAGGGTCTTGAACGGTCGGTGTCCGATGTGGAGCAGACGGGGAAAGCCATGGCGCACAAGGGACGAGCGAGGCTCTTCGACGCGTTGACGACGAAGGGGACGGCCTTCACCCACGAGGAGCGGCGCGAGCTGGGCCTGCTGGGGCTGCTGCCGATCGCCCAGAAGTCCATCGGCGAACAGGTCGAGCACACCTACAACGAGTTCTCCACCCGCCGTGACGACCTCGACAAGCACATCTACCTGCGCGCCCTGCAGGACCGCAACGAAACGCTGTTCTACCGCCTGCTCAGCGAGCACATCGAAGAGATGATGCCGATCGTCTACACGCCCACGGTCGGGGAGGCGTGCCAGCGGTTCAGCGAGATCTACCGGCGCCCGCGCGGCCTGTTCGTCGCCTACCCGGACCGGGCGGAGCTGCGGGAGGTGCTGCGCAACCGGCCGGACGAGGAGGTCGACGTCATCGTCGTCACCGACGGGCAGCGCATCCTCGGCCTCGGCGACCAGGGCATCGGCGGCATGGGCATCCCGATCGGCAAGCTGTCGCTGTACACGCTGATCGGCGGCATCGACCCCGCGCGCACGCTGCCGATCGTGCTCGACGTCGGCACGGACAACGTCGAACGGCGCGAGGACCCGCAGTACCTCGGCTGGCGGCACCGGCGCATCGGGGACGACGAGTACTACGCGTTCATCGAGGAGTTCGTCGCCGCCGTGCGCGAGGAGCTGCCCGACGTGCTGCTGCAGTGGGAGGACTTCGCCACCACACACGCGTTGCCGATCCTCGACCGCTACCGCGACCGGCTGCTCACCTTCAACGACGACATCCAGGGCACCGCCGCCGTCGCGCTCGGCGCGCTGCACGGCGCGGCCCAGACCGCCGGGCGGCCGCTGTCGGAGCAGCAGGTGGTGATGCTCGGCGCCGGCTCGGCCGGCATCGGCGTGCTGGAGATGATCCGGCAGGAGATGGTGTCGCAGGGCCTGTCCGACGCCGAGGCGGCCGCGCGGATCTGGGTGGTGGACTTGGGCGGACTGCTCACCGACGACCGCACCGATCTGTCCGACGGCCAGCGCCGTTTCGCCCAGCCCGCGGGCCGGGTGAAGGACTGGGCCGGGGTGCAGCTGGCGGACGTCGTGCACCAGGTCGACGTCGGCGTGCTGCTGGGCCTGTCGACGGCGGCGGGCGCGTTCACCGAGGAGATCGTCCGCGAGCTGGCCGGCAAGACCGACCGGCCGATCATCTTCCCGCTGTCCAACCCGACCAGCCGGGCCGAGGCGCACCCGCACGAGCTGGACGAGTGGACCGACGGCCGCGCGCTCGTCGCCACCGGCTCGCCCTTCGCCCCGGTCGAGCGCGCCGGGAAGAAGCGGCGGGTCGCGCAGTGCAACAACGTCTACATCTTCCCGGCGATCGGCCTGGCCGTCACGGCCGCGCGCGCCACCCGCGTGACGGACGAGATGATGCGCGTCGCAGCCAAGACCCTCGGCGAGGCCTCCCCGGCCCTGTCCGACCCCGACGAGCCCCTGCTCCCGGCGTGGGAGGACGTCCCGGAGATCGCCACACGCATCGCCACCGCGGTCGCCATCCAGGCGGTGAAGGACGGCGTCGCCCCGAAGCGCTCGGACGACGAGCTGGCCCAGCTGGTGCGTGAGGCTCGGTGGGAGCCGGAATACCGCTAGTCCAGCCCAGTACCGCTAACCCAGCTCCGCCAGCAGCCGCCGGGCGACGTCGACCACTGCGGTGCCCGCGACGGCCATCGGTTCCGTCGAGCGCATCGAGCGGGCCAGCACGAAGGCGCCCTCCAGGCTGGTGATCAGGGTGATCGTCAGCGTGCGGGCGGACGCGGGTGGCAGGCCGAACTTTTCGAGCCGCTCGGTGCCCGCGTCGATCCACGCGGTGAAGACGTCGGCCGTCGCCTGGCGGAGGGTTTCGTTGGTGGTGGCCACTTCCAGTGCGACGGTCGCGATCGGGCAGCCCTCGACGTAGTCCGTCTCCAGCAATGAGGTGACGCCGGCGGCGAAGAACGTTTCGATGCAGTCGATCAGGTCCGTCGTCTCCGGCGTGATGAAGAGGTCGAACAGCGCGATGTACTGCATCCCCGAGCTGCGCACGACCTCCTCGCCGAGCTGCTCCTTCCCGCCGGGGAAGAAGTGGTACAACGAGCCGAACGGCGCGCCCGCCGTCTCGACGATCTGCTTCACCCCGGTGCCCGCGTAGCCGCCCTGCCGGAACAGCTCGGCCCCGGCGGCCAGGATGCGGTCCTTCGTCCCTGTCACGAAACCGAGGATAACTCTTTCGCGCTAGAGCGTTCTATCAAGCGCTCGCCGAACGCCAGGTTGAGCACCATGGCGGTCAGGCAGCCCGCGCTGATGCCCGAGTTCAGCACCACCTGCAGCGCGGCCGGGAAGTCCGAATAGAAGCCCGGCAGCGCGATCGGGATCAGGCCGATGCCCAGCGACGCGGCGACGATCGCGACGTTGGCCGGGTGCTCGAACGAGGCCTTGGCCAGCGTGCGCACCCCGCTCACCGCGACGCTGCCGAACAGCACCAGCCCCGCCCCGCCGAGCACGGGCTGCGGCACCAGCGCGATGATCCCGCCGGTCACCGGCAGCACACCGAGCACCACCAGCACCACGCCGCTGGCCGCGACGACGTACCGGCTGACCATGCGCGTCAGCGAGACCAGCCCGATGTTCTGCGCGAACGCCGTGCACGCGAAGCCGCCGAAGATCGTGCTCACGGCGGTGGCCAGCCCGTCCGCGCGGAGGCCGTCGGCGAGTGTCCGGCTGGTGGTCGGCCGCCCGACGATTTCGCCCAGCGCCAGCAGGTCCGCGGTGCTTTCGGCCATCACCACGAGCATCACGATGGCCATCGACACGATCGCCGCCACGTCGAACACCGGCGCCCCGAAGTGGAACGGCGTGACGATGCCGAACACCGGCGCCTGCGCCAGTGTCGATGTGTCGACATCGCCCAGTGGCCACGCCACGAGCGTCCCGGCGACCAGCCCGAGCAGCAGTGCGATCCGGCTCCAGAAACCGGACAGGTACCGGGTGAACACCATCACCGCCACCAGCGTGACGCCCGCCAGCAGCAGCCCGGACGGCCGCGCCGACGGCCGCCCCGACGAGATCCACTGCACGGCCACGGGCAGCAGCGAGACGCCGATCAGCGTGATCACCGTGCCGGTCACCACGGGTGGGAAGAACCGCGTCAGCTTCGAGAAGAACGGGGCCGCCAGCACCACGAAGACGCCGCCGACGAGCGTCGCGCCGTAGACCACGCTCAGCGCGCCGCCGGACTTGTGCTGCTCGGCGATGGCGAGGATCGGCGCGACGGAGCCGAACGTGACGCCGTTGACCAGCGGCAGCCGCGCGCCGAAGCGCCAGAGGCCGAGGGTCTGCAGCAGCGTGGCCAGCCCCGCGGTGAACAGCGAGGCGCTGATCAGCAGGCTCAGCTGCCCGGGCGTGAGCCCGACGGCGGCGCCGATCACGAGCGGTGGGGCCACCACGCCGGCGTACATGGCCGCGACGTGCTGGATGCCGCCGAGCACGAGCTGCGGCAACGGCGGCCGCGCATCGACGGGGTGACGTGAGGGGTGATCCGGGCTTTCGGGCGTGCAGGTGCCTGACATGCGCTCTCCCGGTGGGGGCAGGGGGTTGGCGTTACTGATCCGGCCCAAAGTAGGCGGATACGGTCCGCAGCCAACCTGCTCGTGGCGACTCTTTCCGCCGTGGCTGCAGTCGGATCAGTAACTAATGGCGCAGCACGGCTTCGGTCCAAGCCGGGCCGGGCTCTTCGGCTTCGTCGCGGACCACGGTGCCTTCGATGAGGCCGTATGGGCGGTCGGCGGCGTAGAAGACCTCGCCTGAGTTTTCGAGGCCGAACGGGCTCAGGTCGACGAGGAAATGGTGTTTGTTCGGCAGGGAAAGCCGGACCTCGGCGACCTCCGGCCGCGCGAGCAGCACGGCTTCGCCCATCGTGTACAGGGTCTGCTGCAACGACAGGCTGTGCTTCGTGGCGAACGCCTCCAGCAGCGTCCGCCGGATCTCCTGGTGGCTCTTGGCCCAATCGATCTCGGTACTGCCCTGGTAACGCCACCGCGCGGTGACGGCGGTGGCGAGGATCCGGTCGTCGGTCTCCGCCAGTGTGGTGTACTCGTCGCGGGGGAAGCCGTGGAACTCCGAGCCGGTGGACTTCAGCACGGTCAGACCGTCCACACCGGACACCACCCAGGCGCGGCCGTCCTGGACGGTGACGGTGGTGGTGCGGCTTTCGCCGCCGGAGCGGCTGAACGCGTGGTCGTGCGGCGCGCCGCCGACCGGGATGCGCTCCCAGCCGTGCTCGGCGATCGTGATGCGCGCGCTGGTGATCTTCTCCTGGGTGCCCACGAAGTGCCGGCCCAGCCGTAGCGCGAAGTCCTCGATCTCGCCGACGTCCTGCTGCTTGGCGAACGCGTACACGGTGTTCTTCTGCGTGTCGGTGGCCAGCACCGCGCTGTTGTCGCCGGTCAGGTGCGTCGCTTCGAGCTCACCGCGCAGGGCGCTGGACACGGTGAGGTCGCGCAGGTGGTGCACGGCGCCCTCGCGGCGCACGGTGACCAGCCGGACCTCGGCCTTGCCGTACTGGTTGGGGCCCAAGGAGATTCCCACGTCAGCTCCCGCGATAGGTCGAGTAGGCGAACGGGCTCAGCAGCACCGGCACGTGGTGGTGCGCGGTGCCGTCGGCGATCCGGAAGGCGAGGGTGACGTCGGGGAAAAACGCGTCCGGCCCGAGGTACGCGCCGGTGTCGAAGACCAGCCGGTAGACGCCGGGAGCCAGGGTTTCCGGGCCGAGGTCGCGGATCCGGCCGTCTTCGTCCGTGACGCCCTCGGCGATCGGTTCGCCGTCGCCGGTTTCGAACCGCACCGGGATGCCCGCGGCGGGCCGTCCGGCGGCGGTGTCGAGGACGTGCGTGGTCACGAGACTCATGCGGTCACCGCTTTCGCCAGGCGCAGCTGGGCGATCTTGGCCAGCTCGGCGCCGGCGACGTCCAGCTCGGTCTCGGGGTCGTTGTCCAGCCGGGAACGCAGGTTCGCGAGCAGTTCCGCGCCGCTGCGGCCGGAGGCGCAGACCAGGAAGACGTGGCCGAACCGGCGTTCGTACTCGGCGTTCGCGGCGGCGAACTCGTCCGCATTGTCCACACCGGACTGTTCGCCCCGGGACCAGGCGGCGTCCGCGCCGGTGCTCTTGGGCTTTTCGCCGATCCGCGGGTGGGCGGCGATCGCGTCGCGGACCTCGTCACGGCGCAGCGGCGTGGCGCTCTCGGCGGCCTTGAGCAGCGCGTCGAACTGCGGGTACGGGCGGCCGGCGAGCACGGCGTCGACCCAGCGCGGCACGGCCAGGCAGGCCGTCAGCGCCGGGCGGACCTCGGCGGCTTCGGCGGTGTTGAACTCGGCGAGTGCGAGTGGCACAGGATCTCCTCGCGGCGGGGGAGTTGGTGTTCGGCCGACGGTACGGCGCGGCCGCCCGGTCGTCAACATTTTGTTGAACGTGCTGGTCAGTCGGCTTCGCGGTTGAGGTAGTTGTAGACCGTGAAGCGGGTGACGCCCAGTGCCTCGGCCACCGCGGACACCGATTTCCGCAGGCTGAAGGCCCCGCGTTCACGCAGCAGCCGGACCGCCCGCTGCTTGTCCGGGCGCTCCAGGTCGCCGAGCTTCGCGCCCAGCTCGCGCTCGACGTCGGCGATCAGCCGGGACAGCGCGCTGTTCAGCTCGACGGGCGGCGGGGGCTCGCGCTCGTCCTTGCGGCGCAGCTGCAGCGTCACGCGGGTGGCGCCGCCCTCCAGTGCGGCTTTCGCGATCGACGGGAGCGCCTTGATGAGCTGGTCGGCGTCACCGCGGGCGAGGGTGCCGAGCGGGCCGAAATCGGTGTCCAGCCCGGCTTCCCTGGCCGCGTCCCGGGCGCGCAGGGCGTGCTCCGGCGGGGCGCCCTCACCCTGGAACGGTTCGCTGGTGAACTCCGCTTCTAGCTCCACTCGCTGACCGTAACGTGGACAGCGTGACGTTGACGAGGGACGAACGGCGTGGTTAATCTCGGTTGGCGAAACAGTCTTTCCGTAGCGTGAAACTTCCCGCCGGATTCCGGTAGGGGTAAGGAGTGTGCCCGCAGATGGACCTCGTGGTGCGCGCCGCACGGGCGGTGACGGCGGTCGACAAAGGACCGGCGGCTCAAGGGCAAGCGGCTGAAGGGCCCGTGACGATCGGCGTGTCCGGCGGCCGGATCGTCGCCGTGGAATCGGGACTGGTGGACCTGGCCGGTGATCTCGTCATCGAGCTGGGGGAGGACGAGGTTCTGCTGCCGGGCCTGGTGGACACCCACGTCCACGTGAACGACCCCGGCCGAGCCGAGTGGGAGGGCTTCGAGACGGCGACGCGCGCGGCTGCCGCCGGTGGCGTCACGACCATCGTGGACATGCCGCTCAACAGCCTGCCGCCGACCGTGGACGCGGCCGCGCTGGAGGTCAAGCGCAAGGCGGCCGGCGGGCGGGTGCACGTCGACGTCGGGTTCTGGGGCGGCGCGATCCCCGGCAACACCGGCGATCTGCGTGAGCTGCACGACGCGGGGGTATTCGGCTTCAAGTGCTTCCTGCTGCACTCCGGCGTCGACGAGTTCCCGCCGCTCGACGCCGCCGGGCTGGAGTCGGCGTTGCGCGAGCTGGCCGCGTTCGACGCGCTGATGATCGTGCACGCCGAGGACTCGGACGCGATCGAGTCGGCGCCCGAGCCGCACGGCGGGAAGTACCGCGACTTCCTCGGCTCCCGGCCGCGCGGCGCGGAGAACCTGGCCATCACGCACGTGATCGAGGCGGCACGCAGGACCGGCGCCCGCGCGCACGTGCTGCATCTGTCCTCTTCGGACGCACTGCCGCTGATCGCGGCCGCGCGGGCGGAAGGCCTGCCGCTGTCCGTGGAGACCTGCCCGCACTACCTGAGCTTCACCGCCGAGGAGATCCGAGACGGCGCCACGCAGTTCAAGTGCTGCCCGCCGATCCGTGAGGCGGCGAACCGCGAGCTGCTGTGGCAGGGGCTCGCCGACGGGGTGATCGACACGATCGTCAGCGACCACTCGCCGTGCACGCCGGAGCTGAAACGCTTCGACACCGGTGACTTCGGCCTCGCCTGGGGCGGGATTTCCAGCCTGCAGCTGGGCTTGCCGGCGATCTGGACGCAGGCGCGCCAGCGGGGCTTCTCGCTCGCCGACGTCGTCCGGTGGATGGCGGAGCGGCCCGCGGCGCAGGTCGGGATGACCCGCAAGGGCCACCTCGCGGTCGGCTACGACGCGGACTTCTGCGTGTTCGCGCCGGACGAGGCGTTTGTCGTGGACGTCGCGAAGCTCAAGCACCGCAACCCGGTGAGCGCCTACGACCAGCGCCCGCTCGCCGGCGTCGTGCGGAGCACCTGGCTGCGCGGTTCGCGGGTGACCGGCGACGAACCGCGTGGCGCACTGCTGACGAGGGGGAACTGCTGAAATGGAGGAGAACGTGTCGGACGACCGTCCTGAGTGGACCGCCCAGCCGGACCTGGCCTCGCGCCGGTTCGGCGGCACGGTGATGTGGGCGAGTGACGAGTTGTTCGCCGAGAAGGAGAACCTCGTCAACCCGTGGCCGCCCGCGCACCGCACCGAGACCTTCGGCCCGAAGGGACAGGTCTACGACGGCTGGGAGACCCGGCGGCACCGCGAACCGGGCGACGACCAGGCGATCCTGCGGCTCGGCCTGGGCGGGGTGGTGTCCGGCGTCGTGGTGGACACGGCGTTCTTCAAGGGCAACTATCCGCCGTTCGTCTCGGTGGAGGCGACGGCGGTGCCGGGCTACCCGAGCGCGGCGGAGCTGGCCGGGGCGGACTGGGAGGTGCTCGTCGACCGGGCACCCGCGCTGGGGCACACGGAGAACTTCTACAAGGTGTCGTCCTCGCGGCGGTACACGCACGTCCGCCTGACGCAGCATCCGGACGGCGGCGTCGCGCGGCTGCGTGTGCACGGCTCGCCGGTGCCGGACCCGGCGCTGCTGGACCCGCGTTCGCTGGACCTGGCGGCGCTGGAGAACGGCGCGGTCGTGACCGGCTGCAGCAACATGTTCTATTCGTCGCCGAACAACATGCTCTCGCCCGGACTGGCCGCCCACCAGGCGGAGGGCTGGGAGACGTCCCGCCGCCGCGACGACGGCAACGACTGGGCCACCGTCCGCCTGGCCGGCGCCGGGATCGTCCGCTTCGTGGAGCTGGACACCAGCAACCTCAAGGGCAACGCGCCGGGCTGGGCGTCGGTGAGCGGCCGTCTGGACGAGGGGGAGTGGGTGCCGCTGCTGCCGCGCACCCGCCTGCAGCCGGACACCCGCCACCGATTCGCGCTGGAGGACGGCCCGCAGGTCACGGAGGTCCGCGTCGACATCTACCCGGACGGCGGACTGGCGCGCCTGCGGCTGTTCGGCGAGCTGACCAAGCGTGGCCGGGAAGCGGTGACCACGCGTTTCCAGGAGACCGCGGGCTGATCGCCGCTGTCGGCGTGGCCGGTCCCGGCCACGCCGGCGGCGCGGCTCACCGCCGCGCGCTGGGCCGGTTCAGGTAGGCCGAGAACGAAGACAGCAGGCAGGCCACCCCGACGATCGCGGTGACCCACCACGGTCCGCCGATCACCAGGTTCCACACGAACGCCGCCGCCATCAGCACGGCGGCGATGATGTTCCTGATCTGCAGCCCGGAGGGTTTAGCCATAGCGCCAGCCTCTCACGGCCCAGGTCAGCGCCCCAATGTGGCATTGGTTGCGTTGGACGCACCCAATGTGGCGTTCGGTGCGTCAGACGCACCGAACGCCACATTGGGGCGCATCGGGCCGGGAGTGGCGGCGTTACGGGGCCGACTGGCGCCGTGAGCTGATCACGCCCGTGTTGAAGCCCGCGAGGTGCAGCCCGCCGGCGAACCGGGCGTGCTCGATCTTCACGCAGCGGTTCATCACGACGTCCAGGCCCGCCGCGCGGGCGCGGTCGGCGACCGGCTCGTGCCAGAGGCCCAGCTGGAGCCACAGGGTGCGGGCGCCGGCGTCGATCGCCTCTTCGGCCACCGACGGCAGGTCGTCGTGTTTGCGGAACACGCTGACCAGGTCGATCCCGCCCGGCACGTCCTTCAGCGACGGGTACACGGGGCGCCCCAGCAGCGTGTCGAGGCGCGGGTTGACGAAGTTGACCTCGTACCGCGTGGACGACAGCAGGTACGTGGCCACGAAGTAGCTCGGGCGCGCCGGGTTAGCGGACGCGCCCACGACCGTCACCGAGCGCGTCCGGCCCAGGATGCGCCGCCGCTCCACGGCGCTGACCTCATGCGTGCCGACCTCGTACGTCATGCCTTCACCGCCTGGTCGAGCGCCTGGTCCAGGTCCCACAGGATGTCCTCGACGTCCTCCAGCCCCACCGAAAGCCGGATCAGGTCCGGGCCGACGCCGGCCGCCGCGAGCTGGTCGTCCGAGAGCTGCGCGTGCGTGGTGGACGCCGGGTGGATGACCAGCGAGCGCGCGTCACCGACGTTCGCCAGGTGCGACAGCAGCTCCACCGATTCCACGAACTTCTCGCCCGCCGCGCGGCCGCCGTTCACCCCGAAGGAGAACACCGCGCCCGGGCCCGCGGGCAGGTACTTCGCGGCCAGCTCGTGCTGCGGGTGGTCCGGCAGCCCGGCGTACCCGACCCACGCCACCCGTGGGTCGGCGTTCAGATACTCCGCGACGGCGCGCGCGTTCGCCACGTGCGAGTCCATCCGCTGCGGCAGCGTCTCGACACCCTGAAGCAGCAGGAACGCGGAGTGCGGCGACAGCACCGCGCCGATGTCTCGCAGCTGCTCCGCGCGAAGCCGCGTACAGAAGGCGTACTCGCCGAAGTTCTCCCAATACTTGAGGCCGCCGTAGCTGTCGACGGTCTCGGTCATCCGCGGAAACTTGCCGTTGCCCCAATTGAAAGTGCCCGCCTCGACGACCACACCGCCGAGCGTGGTGCCGTGCCCGCCGAGGAACTTCGTCGCGGAGTGGAGCACGATGTCCGCGCCGTGCTCGATCGGGCGGCAGAGGTATGGCGTGGCCAGCGTCGCGTCGACCACCAGCGGGATGCCGTGCGAGTGGGCGAGGTCCGCCAGCGCCGCGAGGTCGGCGATTTCGCCGCTCGGGTTGCCGACCACCTCGGTGTAGATCAGGCGGGTCTTGTCCGTGACGGCCGCGGCGTAGTCCTCGATGCCGCCGCGCACGAAGGTCGTCTCGACGCCGAACCGCGCGAGCGTGCCGGTGAGCTGGGTGACGGTGCCGCCGTACAGCCCGCTGGCCGACACGATGTGGTCGCCCGCCTCGGCGAGCGCGGTGAACGTCAGGAACTCCGCGGCCTGCCCGCTGGCCGTCGCGACGCCGCCGATCGCGCCCTCGAGACTGGCGATCCGCTCCTCGAACGCCGCCACGGTCGGATTCCCGATGCGGCTGTAGACGTTCCCGTACTTCTGCAGCGCGAACAGGTTGGCGGCGTCGGCCGCGTCCTCGAACACGAAGCTGGTCGTCTGGTAGATCGGCACGGCGCGGGCGCCGGTCGCGGGGTCGGGCGTGCCGCCCGCGTGCAGGGCGCGGGTGCGGAAGCCCCAGGTGCGTTCACTCATCGGCGGTCACGCTACCCACGCCGCCGGGGCGGGGCCATCCGTCCCGGCCGGTGGTCGCCCGGCCTCCGTAGGATCACGGGATGAGCCGCTGGGTCGCGTCCGTGGAGCGCCGTATCGCCGCTCCCGCGGAGCAGCTGTACGCGTTGGTGTCCGATCCCGTGCGGCACAAGGACTTCGACGGTTCGGGGTCGGTCGTCGGGGTGACGGAGACCAGCGCGCCGCACGATTCGCTCGGCGTCGGCGACCAGTTCGGCATGGACATGGACCTGCGGGGCAAGTACGTCATGACCAGCACCGTCATCGAGGCGGAGCCCGGACGGCGTTTCGCCTGGCAGAGCCGCCCGCACCGGGACTCGGCCCGCTGGCGGATGATCTTCGGCGGCCGGATCTGGCGTTACGAATTCGAGCCGGACGGCGAGACCACCCTCGTCCGGGAGAGCTGGGACCTGAGCGAGGAGCCGCTGCGCGCGATCGTATTCGGGGCCCGAGGCGCGACGCGCAAGGTCATGGACAAGTCCCTGGAGCGGATCGCGGCGATCTGCGAGCCGCACTAGCCGGACTAAGAGGCGAGCCCTACCCGAGCGCCGCGCGAAGGCGGGCTTCGCGCTCTTCAGGCTTCTGACGCGGACAGCTGACGCACTTCGCGTTGCCCACTTCGTAGATCAGGCAGCACGACACGCGCTTCACGGCGGGCGTCCGTCCGACAGTCACGTAGCGGGGGCGCGGCATGCCCAGCCCGATGGACGCCACAACCTCCTCCGCGCGTTCCGGCGCCGACGCCCACAGCAGCCGGTTGGCGATCGAGTCCGTGGCGATGGCGCCCAGCGCGCGCGGGTTGGCGGAGGTGACCGAAGCGATTGTCGCGATGGCTGTGCCCAGGGAACCCGCGAAGGCGTCGCCCAGCGGACCCGACAACGGTCGTAGCGAGCGGGCCCCGAGGAACCGGCTGTCCGTCGCCAGGTCCAGTTCCACGGCGTCCAGCGACGGGTCCAATACCACCCCTCCAGCAGCAAGGGACTCCAATGTCGGCGCCACCAGCACCGACGACAGCGAGTACCACCAGATCGTGCCGAGCACGTCGGCCGGCGCGCGGCCGTACAGCTTCGCCGCGCCGTCGACGCGGGCGCGCACCCACGAAGCGTCAGCCAGCAGCGAAGCGGAGGTCACGTGTCCTTCCTACGCCACACGCTGACCCCGACGGCGAGCGTCACGTCGCGGCCCCAGGCGGCGAGCAGGCGGGAACGGCGGTCGTCGCGGTCGAGGTGGAAGCCGGCCGGGCCCATGGCGACGACGTCGTGCACCTGCCGGGCCGTGAACGGCGCCGTGTGCACCACGTCGACCCGGCTGACGCGCGAGAAGTGGTCCCCGAGCGCCGTTTCCAGGCGCTCTTCCTTCCGCTCGTCCACCGACAGCACCAGGTCGCCCAGCTCGGCCAGGTGCCCGGGCAGCGGCGCGGCCACCACGAGCAGCCCGCCGGGTTCGAGCACGCGGTGGAACTCGGCGGCGTTGCGCGGGGAGAAGACGTCGAGGACCACCGACGCGACGCCGTCGCCCACCGGCCACGGCTCCCACAGGTTCCACACCGCCGCGCCGAGCCGCGGGTGCGCCCGCGCGGCCCGGCGCAGGGCGATGGCCGAGACGTCCAGCGCGAGCCCGGCCGCTTCGGGCGCCGCGTCGAGCACCCGCGAGAGGTAATGACCGGGTCCGGCGCCGGCGTCGACGACGAGTCCGGTGGTCCCCGAAACCACCCGGCGAAGCTCGTCCTCCAGCGGTGCGTAGGCGCCGGAAGAAAGGAACGAGGCGCGCGCCTCGACCATCGGCGCCGTGTCGGCCGTGCCGGCCGGAATGCGCGCGTGCAGCAGGTTCACGTAACCCTGTCTGGCTAGATCAAAAGAGTGGCCGGATTCGCAACGCAGCGTGCGGTCCGTTAGCCCGACCGGGCGGCCGCACACCGAACACCGCAGTGCGCGCACGACCCGGGGTGGCAGTGGGTCATTTCCGGGCCGGGTCGCGGTCATGGGGCTATTCGACCACGACGTTTCGCAACCGGACACTTCAGCCCAGGAAGCCGGAAACCTGCCCGTAACAAGTCCGACCCGACAGTTCACGCATGCGAAACCTCAGCTGCCGCCTCGTGAAACACCGGAGTCCAAAACTTCCCGGGCAGTTACCCAGGGCACGGGAGGACGATGTGCTGAACGCAGGAGACACCGCGTGGGTATTGGCCGGCGCCGCGCTGGTCATGCTCATGACACCGGGATTGGCGTTCTTCTACGGCGGGATGGTCCGCGCGAAGAGCGTCTTGAACATGCTGATGATGAACTTCATCGCGCTGGCCGTCGTGGGGGTGTTGTGGGTCCTCTTCGGCTTCTCCCTGTCGTTCGGCAACGACGCTTTCGGCGGCCTGGTCGGCAACTTCGACTTCGCGGGCCTGACCGACGCCGTCGGCAAGCTGGCGGGGCTGGCCAGTAGCGGCCCGCCCGAGGTCCCATGGCCGGGCCCGGACGCGCTGCCGGTGCTGGCGTTCGCCATGTTCCAATTGATGTTCGCGATCATCACGCCCGCGCTGATCTCCGGCGCGATCGCCGACCGCGCGAAGTTCTGGGGCTGGACCCTGTTCGTGGTGATCTGGGTCGTCGTCGTGTACTTCCCGGTGGCGCACTGGGTGTTCTCGTTCGACGGCTTCATGGGCCCGAACGCGGCCGGCGGCTGGATCGCCAACAAGCTCAAGGCCCTCGACTTCGCCGGTGGCACCGCGGTCCACATCAACGCCGGCGCGGCGGGACTGGCGCTGGCGATCGTGCTCGGCAAGCGCAAGGGCTGGCCGAAGGACACCGGGCGCCCGCACAACGTGCCGTTCGTGCTGCTCGGCGCCAGCCTGCTGTGGTTCGGCTGGTACGGCTTCAACGCCGGCTCCGCGCTGGCCGCGAACGACCTCGCCGCGGTCGCGTTCACCAACACCACCGTCGCCACCGCCGCCGCCGTGCTCGGCTGGCTCGTGGTGGAGCAGCTCAAGTTCGGCAAGCCGACCACGCTCGGCGCCGCCTCGGGCGCCGTCGCGGGCCTGGTGGCCGTCACCCCGGCGTGTGGTTTCGTGAGCCCGCTCGGGGCCATCGCGATCGGCCTGATCGCCGGTGTGCTGTGCGCGCTGGCCGTCTCGCTCAAGTACCGCTTCGGCTTCGACGACTCGCTGGACGTGGTGGGCGTTCACCTGGTCGGCGGCCTGGTCGGCACGATCCTGATCGGCTTCTTCGCGACCACCAGCGTCAACTCCGCCGGGGCCGACGGCTTGTTCTACGGAGGCGGTTTCACTCAGCTGGGCCGCCAGGCCATCGCCGCGCTGGCGGTGCTCGCGTACTCGTTCATCCTTACCCTGATCATCGGCTTCATCATCAAGAAGGCCGGCGGCTTCCGGGTCAGCACGGAGGACGAGGTCAGTGGCATCGACGAGGCGCAGCACGCGGAAAGCGCCTACGACTTCAGCGGGATGGGCGGCGGCTTCGGCGCCGGATCGGGCATCCCGACGAAGACCGCCACGGGTAACGCGGCCACGAAACTCGAGGAGACGAAGGCATGAAGCTGATCACCGCGATCGTCAAGCCGTTCACGCTCGACGACGTTCGCGCTTCGCTGGAGCAGCTGGGTGTGCTCGGCATGACCGTCACCGAGGTCCAGGGCTTCGGCCGGCAGAAGGGCCACACCGAGGTCTACCGCGGCGCGGAGTACTCGGTGGACTTCGTGGCCAAGATCAAGATCGAGGTCGTCACCGACGACGGGGGTGTGGAGAAGGTCCTCGACGCGATCACCACCGCCGCGCACACCGGCAAGATCGGTGACGGCAAGGTGTGGGTGACGCCGGTCGAGACCGTGATCCGGGTACGGACCGGCGAGCGCGGCACGGACGCGCTATAGGCGCGAGGAAATGTCGCACGGGGGTGAGCTGGCCCAGGCCACCGAGCGGTTGCTCGAGGGCAGGCACGGCCGGCTGGGGGCGTCCGCACTGCGGGCGGCCCTGGTCGACCTTTACGAATTCTGGCTCGGGAAGGGGGCCTCGGCGGCCGGCGTCGACACCGCACAACCTGGTGTCGCGCTGGTCGCCGTAGGCGGTCTCGGGCGCCGGGAACTGGTGCCGTTCTCCGATCTCGACCTTGTGCTCGTGCACAACGGGAACTCGCGCGTCGGTGAGATAGCCGACGCGCTGTGGTACCCGCTGTGGGACGCGAGGGTCGGGTTGGACCATTCGGTGCGGACTCCCGGAGAAGCGCTGAAAGTGGCTTCGGAGGATCTGCGCACGGCGCTCGGCCTGCTCGACGCCCGGTACCTCGCCGGTGACGCCGAGCTGGCCGAGCGGCTGGCGTCCGCGGCGCGCGACCAGTGGCGGCGGACGGCCCGCAAGCGGCTCGACGAGCTGTCCGAGTCCGTCCGCGGGCGGTGGCGGCGCAGCGGCGAGATCGCGCAGTCGGCGGAGCCCGACCTGAAACACGGGCGGGGCGGACTGCGGGACTTCGCCGTGCTGGAGGCCCTCGCGGCCGCGCAGCTGACGGCCCGTCCGGGCGAAGAGCTGCTGGAGGCCAAGGAACTGCTGCTCGACGTCCGCACCGAGCTGCGGCGGGAACTGCGGCGGGAGCGGGACATCCTCAGTGCTCCGGAGGCCCAGCTGGTCGCGTCCGAGCTCGGGTTCGGCGACCGTTTCCTGTTGGCGCGCAAGCTCTCCGGGGCCGGGCGGACGATCGCGTACGCGGTCGACGTCGCCCTCCGGTCCACTGTGGAGCCGCCGAAGGCCCGGTTCGGCCGGCGTCCCTCGCGGACGCCGCTGGCCGAGGGTGTGGTGCTGCACGGCGCGGAGGTCTCGCTCGCGCGGGACGCCGTGCCGGCCAAGGACCCGGCGCTGCTGCTGCGGGTCGCGGCCGCCTCGGCGCGGACCAGGAACCCGATCGCGCACGGCACCTTGCGCGCGCTGGCGGAATCGGCGCCCGAGCTGCGGGCGCCGTGGCCGCCGGACGCGCTGAACGCGCTGGTGGAGCTGCTGGGCGCGGGGGAGGGACTGGTCGACGCCGTCGAGGCGCTGGACCGGACCGGCCTGTGGGCGCGGCTGTTCCCGGAGTGGGGCTCGGTGCGCGACCTGCCGCCGCGCTCGCCGGTGCACCAGTGGACGGTGGACCGGCACCTGGTGCAGGCGTGCGTCGAAGCGTCGAAGCTGACCACCACGGTGGCACGGCCGGACCTGCTGCTGATCGGCGCGCTGCTGCACGACATCGGCAAGGGCCGCGACGCCGACCACTCCGAGCTGGGCGCCAAGATCTCCGCCCAGGTCACGAAGCGGCTCGGCTTGCCGGAGGCCGACGTCGCGACGGTCTCGGCCATGGTGCGTCACCACCTGCTGCTGCCACACACCGCGACGCGGCGCGACATCGGCGACCCGGCGACGGTGTCGCGCGTGGTGAAGACGCTGGACAACGACGTCGTGCTGCTGGACCTGCTGCACGCGCTGACGCAGGCGGACTCACTCGCCACCGGCCCCGGCGTGTGGACGGACTGGAAGGCCCGGCTGCTCGCCGAGCTGGTGTCCGGCTGCGAGGAAGTCTTGCGCGGCAAGGGTTTCTCGGCTCCCGAGCCGATGGACACCGAACAGCGCGAGCTGGTGGCCGCGGCCGTCCGCTCGGGCACGGGCGAGGTCCGGATCACGGCGCACGGCAAGGTCGTCACGGTGGTGCTGGCCGTGCCGTCACGGGCGGAGCTGCTGGCCCCCGCTGCGGGAGTGCTGGCGCTGAACTCGCTCGAGGTGCACGCGGCGATCCTGCGCGGGCACGACGGTGGCCGCGCGGGTGTCTTCACGGCGTCGCCGAAGTTCGGCTCGCTGCCGGACCCGGCGCTGTTGCGCGAGCAGTTCGCCCGCGCGGTGGCGGGCACACTGCCGTTGACGCAACGCCTGGCGGCGAAGGAACGCGACTACTCGACGCCGTCGGCCCCGATGGTGGCGCCGAAGGTGCTGTGGTTCGACGACGAGACGAGCGGCTCGGACACCGTGGTGCTCGAACTGCGCGCGGCGGACCGCATCGGCCTGCTTTTCCGCGTGGCGGGCGCCCTCCGCCGCTGCGAGGCCGAAGTCCGCTGGGCGAAGGTCGCCACCCTCGGCGGCGCCGTGGTGGACTCCTTCGCCGTGACCCCGCGCACGGGCCGCATCGACGCCGCCTGGCGGGCCAAGGTGGAGGAAGCGGTGCTCGGCGCTTCCTCCTGATGCCCTGAAGGCCACCTTCAGGGCATCTCACGCCCTGAAGGTGGCCTTCAGGGCGGTCAGACGCTGTTAAGGACTCCTTACCGGCGCCAGACGCGGGTAAGGAGTCCTTAACAGCGTCACGTGGCCGGCGCGCCGTCCTGGGTGCCGAGGTCCCAGAGGTCCTTGCCCACCTTGGCCAGCTCGGTGACGGCGGTGAGGATGTCCGCGGCGATGGAGGTGGCCTCCTTGAGCCCCTCCAGCACCTTGGTCAGCAGTTTCATGATGATCGTCGAGACGCGGATGACGTCGGAGGGACCCTCGATGCCCAGCTCCACCAGCGCCGCCTCCGGGCCTTCCGCCAGGCAGTTCACCGCGATCTCCACCAGCAGCGCGACGAGCGCCGAGATGAGGTCCCGGACGGTGTCGTGCACGACCTGCACGCAGTCGCTGACGACGCCGAGGAGCATGCCCCACGCTTCGCAGAGCACGGCCGTGGTCCCGAGCGCGCCGGCGAGCTTGCCCGCCCGGTCTGTGCGGTAGGCGTCGGCGGCGGGCCCGGTCCAGAACTTGGCCGTCGCGCCCGACTGCTGCTGCAGGTCCTTGCTCACGCCCGCCAGCTCTTTGCTCATGTTCGACCAGGTGGTGCCGACGGCGGCCACCGTCCCCGGATTCCCGAGCAGCTCGTCCATGACCAGGCGCAGCGGCTTGACGTGGTCGAGGATCCAGGCCGTGAGCGGCGCGGCGATCAGGTTGCCGACCAGGCCGCCGATGTTCCCGGTCGCGATGTCGGTGCCGGCCTGGAAGCCGACGCTGAACCCGTCCAGCGCCGCCGCCGCGCCGTCGAACACGGCGCTGAACGAATCGTTGCCCTTGATGTCGGCGAGGAAGTTCTCCCCGTTGCCGAGCACCGGGATGCCGGACAGCCAGTGCTGGTTGTCTTCGGTGGCGCCGGGTCCCGGCATGAACGGGTTCACCTTGTACCCGGCGACGTCCACGCCGCTCGCGTTCGGGTCGGCGCTCACCGGCGCGTAGTCGGACGCGTGGAAGTGGGCGCCGTCGTCGACCAGCTTGTTGTCGCTCATCACGGCGCTCCTTGCGGGCCGCCGGGCCCGGTCGGCTGGGGCACGGCCTGTTCGAGGAGGGTGCCGAGGTCCGCCACCCGTTTCCGGTTCTCCTCGTCGCCCTGGCGGTACTGGTCCGCCGCCGTGCCCAAGGCGCTTGCGGTGTGCCGGACGCCGCCGGTGATCTGGCCCAGCTGGCCGAGGAAGTTCTCCACCAGCGGCCGGACGGCGATGGGGAACGGCTGGCACACCACCCCGTACGCGTTGTCCCAGCCGCCGGGGGTCACCTCGTGCCCGGCGGCGACCACCTGGTCGCAGCGTGCGGCGAGGGCGTCCACCTGCTGGCCGTGCTGGGCCACCTGGCCGGGGTCGACCGTGAAACCGTCAGCCACGGCGGTGCTCCCGTCGGTCCGGGTTCTGGAAGACGCCGCGGTCGGCGAAGTCGTCGTCGGGCTCCTCCGGTTCGGGGGCCCGCACGGGCCGGGGCGTGCGCACCGGGGCCGGCGGTGGTGCGGTCGCAGCTGCCTGGACCGGCGCCGTCGCCTTCGTGTGGATCGGTGCCGCCGCCTTCGTGTGGATCGGTGCCGCCGCCTCGGCGTGGAGCTGCCCGATCGGCACCTCCTGCGGGCCGGTGACGGGCTCGGCCGCGGGCGGCGGGAAGCGCCCGGCGAGCCCGTGCGCGAAGCGTTCGCCCAGCGGATTACCCCGGAACTGCTCTTCGGCCGTCTTCGCGAGGGCGGCTTGCGCGTGCCGCAGGCAGGTCATGATCTCGCCGGCCAGCTGGTGCGGACCGAGCCGCCCGACCGCCGGGGACAGCTCGAGCGCGGTGGGCACCCCGCTCGAGTCGACGGTCACGGTGATGCCGCCGTCCTTGCTCACCGCCCGCCCGGTGAGCCCGGTCAGCGCCGACTTCACCTCGCCGGCCTGCTGCCCTTCCTGCTTCGAACGCTCGATCAGCGTGCGCAGCCCATCCTGCGCGCCGGTGATCAGCCGAGTCAGATCGTCTATTTGGTCCATGAGGCCCCCTCTGGTCTCCCCGAGGTGGGATTATCGGAATACGGGCGGAATGCGGCAATGAGCTTTCAAGCCAGGCCGAAACCGGAGGTTGGGGATGAAACGGACTGGCGGCGTGTTGCGTATCCACTTCACCGCCGCCGACCTGCTCGCCACCCGGATCCGGGCCGAGCCGGACCCGATGTGGGAATCGGTGCTCAGCGCCTGCCGTCCGGGCCTGGCCAGGGGCGGGCTGCTCGGCGACCTGATTCCGCTGCGGGGGAATTTTCCCGATTTCCTCACCCCGGCGACTTCGTCGGGGGAAATGGCGGAGGGACTGGAAACGATTCGTGCGCTCCCGCGCCGGAGCCTTTCCCATGATCTCGACCCACGGCGGCTTCGGCGTCCGGCCACGGCCTACACCCGGGCGCTGGCGAGCGGCGACCGGACGGCGATGGAACTGCTGACCGCCGCGCTGGTCCGGCAGTTCCGGGTGGCGGTGGAGCCGGTCCTGCCGGTGATCCGCCAGTCGCTGGCCGCCGACCAGCAGACGCGCCTGCGCCGGTTCGCGAGTGGCGGACTGGGCGGCCTGCTGGAAGGCCTGGCCCCGGTGCTGCGGTGGCGGGCGCCGTACCTCGAGGCCGACTACCCGGTGTGCCACGAGATCGACCTGGACGGGCGGGGACTCGAGCTGATCCCGTCCTACTTCTGCGACCGCACGCCGGTGACCTTCATCGATCCCGGGCTGCCGCCGGTGCTGGTGTTCCCGGTGCGGCCGGCGCGCGGGTCCCCGCCGGCGGCCGAGGCCGAGGTGCGGCGCCTGGCCCCGGTGTTCGGCCGGACCCGGGCGCTGATCCTGGTGACGCTGCGGCTGCCGCATTCGACGACGGAGCTGGCCGAGGCGATGGGGATGTCGGCCGCCACCGCCAGCCAGCAGGCGACGGTGCTGCGTGAGGCCGGGTTCGTGGTCAGCCGGCGCACCGGCCAGTCGATGGTCCACCTGCTCTCGCCGCTGGGCCGGGTGGTCGTCGACGGCAGCTGAATCCGCCCCGCTGTCACACCTTCGGGGTGTCGGATGGCGCCAGACCTGGGGAAACGCAGTTGGGGCTTGTGGAAGCGGAGAGGTGAATTTAGGAGTGTTGGCGCAGCTCAGCCCGCATTTGTTCGTCTTCGGTCGTAACGGTTCGGAGCGGCTGGTTGCGGCGCTTCGTCCCACGCTTCATCCCACGTTGTCCCACGGCCTTGGGCGGCTGTCGCTCGCCGAGCGCAGCGAACATACGGGCGTCTGCGTCCGGGCCCTCCTGCACATAACCGGACAACTCGTCAAGGTCCGCGTGGCCCATGACCCGGGCCGACAAGGGAAGTGCCGGCCCACCGAGCCGGGAACTTCAGGAGGTATGCCGTGCTAGACCTGCCGCTTGACGCCGTTCGCTGCGTCCACCTCGTCACAGGGGAGGTGCGTGGCTGGACCACCTACGACCGGGCGAGCACGACACACTCACCGACTGGGACATCATGTCCGACGGCCACAACCCGGCGGGGAGGCTCAACGCGAAGGTGCTGCCCGGTCCTGATGGACGAGTCGACGGCATCCCGATCTACGAGACCGCAGGGCAGGCGGAGCTGCGAAAGACGCGCCCGCGGCCCGGGACGACGAAGCTCCTATCGCCTATGTGATGCAGGCTGCAGGGGCTTCGTCGTTTTCCTGCCTCATTCGGAGTTGGCGCCGCTGCCGGGGTGCACGTCGCTGGGCGAGGCGAGATACGGTGCCACCTCATCTGGAGCCCCCTCGGTGAACATCGTCCCGTGGAAGCTGGCGGTTCTGGTGAACGTCGCCTCGCCAAACCAGGCGTTGTTGGTGAACGTCGCCTCGTCGAAGTCGGCGATCCCGGTGAACGTCGCCGAGTCGAAGGTGGCGGGCCCGGTGAACCTCGTCCCGCGGAAGACGGCGTTCTCGGTGAACGTCGCCCTGTAGAACATGGCGTTCTCGGTGAACGTCGCCCTGTAGAAGGTGGCGTTCTCGGTGAACGTCGCCCCGCGGAACATGGCGTTCTCGATGAACGTCGCCCCGGCGAACGAGGCGGTTCCGATGAACGTTGTCACGTTGAAGAGGACCTCTTCGACATGGCAGCGGCTGAGGTCGAAGTTGATGAGGGTGGCGCCGGTGAGGTCGAGCCTGATGCCGGTCCAGAAGGTATCGGCCGGACGGTCCTCGTCGCCGGGGCGTAGGTGACGGGTGAGGAGTCGCTGAGCGGTGAGCCGCACTTCGCGTTCCTGCCGGGCTTCGCTATCGACCTCGCGCCGCGTCGGCGCCGTTGGCGCATTGTCGTGTGGCAACGACGCCCTGGCGGCTCGTGTTGGAGTGGAGGTGAGTAACGGGCGCTTGACCCCGAGTCGGCGGGCGCCTGATTCACCGGGTGGTGTGTAGGGGGCTCGCAGGTAGGCGCATACCACGTCGACGATGGTCTGTCGCTGGTCCGGGTTGTCCTGGGCGACTCGCTCCAGTGCGTACAGCCCGCCGTGTCGGACCGCGGCTTTGTCCGACCCGAGTTGCTCCACCGCCTTGACGTACAGCTCGGTGAGGCGGCGCTCGGTGGCGTCGTGTTTGGCGGCTTCGTTCGCTTCGCGTTGCTGGTTGAGAGTGATCTCGGCGGTGCGTTGGCGGCGGGCGGTCAGCCAGAGGGCGGCGGCTCCGCCCGTGCCGAGGACGATGGTTCCCGCCGTTTTGATCGCGTCGAGCTGAGCCGGGTGCTGACCGTTCCCGAACACGATGAGCAGCACGGTCGCGAGACTCGCCCCGATCACGATCAGCACCACCGCGGCCCAGACGATCGCGCGGTTCGACAACTCCGGATACCTGCTCGGGGGCGTCTCGTCGGGGGCAGGCCGCTCACCTGGGCCGGTTGGCTGCATCGTCATACCTTCACCGTCGATCGACACCACTACCCCGCTGCACCAGCGAATGCGAGGTAAACGACAGCGAAGCATCCCAGCGCCGGTCCCCGGCGCGGCAGGCTGGGTGCTTCGTCGTCTCTGGGATCGGCGGGCGCGGCTACGTCTTGGACAGCTCGTGCCGGCCAAGGTCGGTGAGCGCGTACCAGTGTTGCGGCTGGGCGTCGTCCGATTCGTCGGCGGGTGAGGGGTCGTAGCCGTCGGTGATCCAGCCTCGTTGCTTGAGCAGCACGAGCAGCGGGTAGAGGCGCGCGTTGTGCAGCCCGGCAGCTTCCCGCAGATCCCACGTGTAGAAGCGGGTATCGGCGTCCTTGGCGAGGAGCGCCGTCTTCAGCTTGCGCATGTCCCGTCTCGACTGCATGGCCTCGATGCTAAGCCACCTCGTCGTCTTCGGGGGGCTCCGGCGGCCACCGGAACAGGTTCGATCGGTGGGAGCCACCGGGTCGGGTCGGCCCGGTCGGCTGCCTCGGCGGGTGGCTTCCTGCCGAGCCGCCGGCGGCGATGTTGCCCTCTTGGCCTCCGGTGAGGCAGCTACGGCGGTCACGGCGCGGTGGTCGCGGTGTTGTGGCCACGTGTTCCTCCTAGCGCCTCGGTGGATTCGGTGGGTCCGGCTGGATGGGGCGCGGTTGCGGGCCGGGGTTCTTGTGCCCTGGCCCGGGGGATCCGTCCTTGCCGGGGCCTGGCCTTGTCGGTCCGGGTCCTGCGGGGTTGCGTGGCATCGGCCGTCCTGTGCTCGAAAACGCGACAGAAGGTGGAACCTCGGCCGCCGCGCGCTGTCGGGGGGCGTGCAGCAGCGCGGCGGCCGAGGGTCAGGGGTGCGGTGTCTCGTCACCGTTCGCAGGGCAGGCGGGGCCGGGCTCGTCGTCCATGCGGTGGGCGAGCATGGTGGTCATGAACCGGGCGATCAGCGCGGTGATCTGGGCGACGAACAGGGCGCAGGGGTCGCACACCACTTGCCACCCGTTGGGCAGTGCGACGGCATCCGGGGTGGCGGTGAAACACACCTGGCACTGCGGCTTCACTCGTCGCCGCCACAGATCGGCTCGTCGATAAGGGAGCCGTCACGCACTTCGACTTCGTAGTTCCCGAGGTTCGGTTCGGCGTCGTCGTTGGGGGCCTCGCGGGGCATGGTTTTTCCTTCCTTGTGTGATGTGCGTTGGTGTTCCGGGCGTCGCTAGCGCGGCGGCAGCGTGCGCGCGGAGCGTGACCCCGGGGCAGAACAGCGCCCGCCGGACCTGACCTTTGTGGACGCTGGGGCGTAGAAGAGTGCGCCGCAGTGGCAGCGGCTTGCCGTCGGCGGTACCTCCGCGTGGCACGCGGCGCAGGTGAACCGCACCCGGACCCGCGGCTGGGGTGGTGCTGGGCGCGCGAAGCCCGGGGCGTGGCCCAGCCAGTCAAGGAACAGACGCAACGGGTTGACGCCCCACTGGTCCTCGGCGTGATGGCGGCGCAGGTTGCCGTTCACGTGGGGTCCTCGTGGCCGGTGGCACCCCCCACCGGCCGCAGGGTCACTCCCGCAGCGAGCAGGAGTCGGCGGACCCGGCTCGGGTTGACCCGGTAGGCGTAGGCGATCTTGATCTCCGACCAGCCCCGCCCGACGTACAGCGCGGGCCATACCTCCCGGCGGTCGCCGGGCGGGGGGACGGGTCGCTCGGTCAGCCGCTCGGCCCGGCTGACACCAACCCGGCCCATCAATGCCGTCCCGCCCGTCGCGCAACCGGCCGAGGCTGGAGACTGGGGTGGTTCGGGGGCACCGGTATGCCGTGCTCGCGCATGTAGATGGCCTCGCAGTCGAAGCACGTCTTCGGGGCGCCGTCGTCTCGTCGTCGCTCCAGCGGCTCGAACGCCGCCGTGCCGGTCGCGCCGCACAGCATCCTGATTCCCTGGCCCGGCTTCGGGATCGCGGTGAACCGGCCGCGGTGCCACACCCCGTCAATCACGGGGTGAATCGCCTGCGGATCGATGTAGATCAGGGCGGTCACCGTGCACGCTCCCCACTGCTTCGGTGGCTGACAGTTACCGAAGAAAGGCTAGGAGTGATTGGTAGGGTGAAGGGACACCAAAGGGACACCGGTCGACGGCAGGAGATACCGAATGCACGTCACCGATCTCCCCGGCCGCAGCGTCGGCGACCGGCTCAAGGCAGCCCGCAAGATCAAGGGCGTGAGCCAGCTGCAGCTCGCGCAGCGCACCAGCTTCTCCCACTCGTTGGTCAAGAAGGTGGAGCAGGGCTCCAAACCGCCGAGTGCGGCGTTTGTGGCTGGCGCGGCCCGCGCGCTCGGGATCAAGGTGGCCACGCTGTACGGCACCCGGGAGCAAGAGGTGCTGGACGAGCCGAGTCAGCAATCGGCGGGTATCGCAGAGCTGCGTAGCGCGCTTGACGCCTACGACGACCCGCAGCCGGAGGGGGACGCGCTCACTCTGGCGGTCGTCGAGGCTCGGCTGGACGCCATGTCGAACAAGGTGCAGTTCTTGCGCAACACCGACGTGCTGTCGGAACTGCCGAACCTCCTTCACCACCTCTACGTCCTCGCCGACGATTCCGGCCATGCCGGTGAGCTGGCCCGTGCCACGCTGCACGACGCCTACCGAATGTCCGCGACCGTGGCCGGCCGATTCCGGCAAGGGGACCTCGCCGCGATCGCGTCGGAACGGCATATCCAGCTGGCGCCGCGTACGGGGGATCCGTTGCGCGTGGCCATCAGCGACAACCACCGCAGCACCCGCTACCTACAGCACGGCGACTACCGCGCGGGCCTGCGGCTGCTCGACCGCGCCCGGCAGCACATCGGCACCGGCGCGAAGGACCGAGCCGTGGCGATCCAGCTTGATCTGCGATCCGCCATCCTGGCCGCCCGCGCCGGTGACACGGCCGGGGCCGATGGCTACCTGTCCGAGGCACGAGCTTTCGTCGATGAGTTTCAGCCCCCGGCCGTGCCGTACTACGGGATCGACGCCAGTTTGACGAACATCGTCGTGCACTGGTGCGCGACACCAGTCGAGAACTACAACGGCACCGAGGCTGTCCGGCGCGCGTCGACCGTGACCGTGACCGATCCCCGACGCCCGGAACGCGTCGGACACCACCACATCGACATGGCCCGCGCCTGGATGCTGCACGGCGACCGCGGCCGGACCATGGACGAGCTGAACGCGGCGCGCCAGGTCGCGCCGAACGTCACCCGGCACCACCCGTCCGTCGCTGAGACCGTGCTGGCGCTGGCGGCGGCAGAGCGCCGCACCACCGACTCACTGGCGGGGTTCGCGCAGTGGGCGGGCCTCCAGCTCTGACCGCGCGCACTCCGGAGCGCTCATTGTGCCCACCGTCGGAGTTCCCGCGCCGCGGCCAGCTCGTACGGGGTACAGCCGTAGCCGCGCCTCCCCAGATACGCACGGAAGGACGGCCACCCGGTCAAGACGGCCGCGCAGTCCGCGATGGGCTCCAGCTCATAGCCATACGCCCGGCTGGCCGCTGCCCCCGAGCCGTACTTCCGGCCCTGCCAGATGTGCGCCAACTCGTGCGCGACCAAGGCAGGAAGCTCACGGCACGGGATACCCGACGAGTACGAAGTCTTCAGCCCAACGACATACGCCGTCGCGAAAGGCTTCAGGGCCTTAATCTCCTCTGGGGCAACGATCGCAAACGATGCGTGATGCTCGCCGAGCTGCCGCATGGTCGCCGTGATCACGGCTGGACGGTCGCACGCCGGCGTCGCGGCCGGCTTCGACGCGGGGTTGGCCGGCGCTACGGACGCCGAGAGCACGACGACCACAGCCAGATTTCCCCCCACGCGGATCACGGGTCCACGATATCGCTCACCGTCCTGGACTCGGCCTGCTTTCTGTATCCCGGGTGCCAGGTGAGAGGGCCCGCGATGCCGTCCAGGGCGACCATGAACGCCCGAATACACGCCGGACACAGGTCCGACGGAGTGATCCAGCCGTCCGCCAAGTACGCGAGGCACGTCGACCACCTCGAGCCCGGCTTCTCACAGCTGGGGGCGCTGCCGGGTTCGACGACGCTGGGCACGATGGGGGCTGTTGGTAGCTTCGGGGTGTGCATGGGACCTCTCGAAGTAGTGCTCCGATCCCACGTATCTCCCACGCACGTCTCTAGGGTCCTGGTAAACCTGGGTGCATCCGTCACACCTTCGGGGTGTCGTGACAACGACGGCCGACGCCGGTGGCAATATGGCGCGGGTCCGGAGCGGCTGCGCGGAAAGCGGGGGTGGGCGGTGCCGGGTCCCGAGCGGAATCTCCCGAGGCTTTCACTGCCGCCGACGGTCGTCGCGGCGCATCTGCGGACGTGCGCGGAAGAGCTGGCCGGCTCGTTGCGCAGTGACGGGCAGACGGCGACGCTCGCGGAGATCTCCGAGGTCGTCACCCAGCTGGTCGCCGGGCAGCACGCGCTCGCGCACGCGCTGGCCGGGCTCGCCGGCCGGGTGGACGCCCGCAGCGGCGCGCTGGCGGCGGCACCGTCGGTGGACGTCGAAGTGGTCACCGAAGTACTCCAGGCGGCGGCGTGCGCCGTGGGCTGTTCGGCGGAGGCGCTCGCCGAGGCCGAGCCGTCGTTCGAATGTGTGAGCGAATCCGCGGGGCCTGACACCCGTTTGTAGCTGTCGCTGTGACGACCCGGTTCCTTAGCCTTGGAGCTGCGGAGGTGTCGCGATGCGCGCGGTGTGGAAGGGCACGATCGGGTTCGGGGACTACGCCATTCCGGTGAAGGCGTACAGCGCTGCGGGGGAGCACTCCGTCCCGCTGCACCAAGTACACGAGCCGGACGGCGGTCGCGTCCGGGTGCGGCGTGTGTGCGAGGTCGACGGCGCGGACGTGCCGGACGCGGAGATCGTCAAGGGCTACCCGGTGCCGGGCGGCGACGTCGTGGTGCTCACCGAAGACGACCTCGCGCGGCTGCCCTCGCCCCCGGCCGACACGATCGACGTCCACGGTTTCGTGCCGGCCGAGGACATCGACCCGGCGTGCTTCGCGAAGAGCTACTACCTGGAGCCCGAGCCCGCGGGGACGAAGCCGTACGTACTGCTGGCTTCGGCGCTGCTCGAGACGCAGCGCATGGCCGTCGTGAAAGTCGCGCTGCGGCGCCGCGAAACGCTCGGCGCACTGCGCGTGCGAGACCAGACGATCGTGCTGCAGACCCTGCTCTGGCCCGATGAGGTGCGCCGCCCCGACTTTGCGTTCCTGCACGAAGACGTCGACCTCCGGCGCGGAGAGCTGCGCCGCGCCGTGAACCTGGTTGAAGAACTGGGCGCCGACCTTGCCTCTTACACCGACGAGCACCGCGAAGCGCTGGAAGCGTTGATCCGCGCCAAGGCCGAGGGCGGCGACGTCGAACGGCCCACCGGGCGCGAGCAGGACGAGGGCGTCACCCGACTGCTGATGGCGTTGCAGCAGAGGACGGTCGACTCGGACCCGACCCCGGTCGACACGGCGCGCGCGGCCGCGGCGATGGCCTCACGGGCCAGGGCGGCGGCGCGGAAGGCCGGGTCGAAGCGGGGATTGAGTAGTTCTACGTAGCCCGGGTTGGGGGTCTTCACACTGCCCCCGCGCCGCCGTCTGGGGCAGGCTTCACCCCAACACACGGCGGAAGCTCACTCGCCCGGTACTGGGGGTCCGGCGAGCGGGGGCGAGGAGTGCCCGCCGGTGTGCACGCGGCGGAAGGCTCCCGGGGAGGTGAGTCCTTCCGCCAAGGTTCCGGGGCCGGCCGTTGGGGAGCGGCCGCGTCCCGGAACCCCTGGGGGCCACGCGGGGTCCTGGGACCGGCCCGGGGAGGGGCCGCGTTCCCGGGGCCCCGTTTCCCTTTTCCGCCAACGGTTTCCCGGCGGGTTGAGTAGTTTCCCTCACCCGGTTCGGGTGACTTCACGCTGCCGCCGGCCCCGGTGTCCCGGGCAGACTGCGGAATGCGGCGGGCACGGCCCGTCCAGGGTTCCGGGGCCGGTCGAGGGCGCCGGCCCCGGAACCGCCGGACGGCCTCAGGCCTCGGCGACGCGGACGAGCAGCTCCGAAGCCAGCCGCAGCAGCTGCTGTTCCGTGGGGCTCAGCGTGCGGTCCATCGCGGACGCCAGCCACTGCTCCCGTTGCACCGAGTACTCACGCAGCACGGCCCGCCCGGCCGCGGTGATGTCCAGCAGCGAGCGCCGGCCGTCCGACGGGTCCGGGGCCCGCGTGATCAGCTCGCGCGAAGTCAGCGATGCCAGCACCCGCGTCAGCGACTGCGGGTGGATCCGTTCGGCCTCCGCCAGCTCGCCCGGCGTGTGGGTCCCCCCGCGGTAGAGCCGCGACAGCACCGCCAGCACCGTCGGGCCGGGCGCCGGCGCGTCGGCCTCGGCGCGCATCCGCCAGTTGAGCCGGCCGACCCCCTCGCGGACCACGCGCGCCAGCGTCGCCAGTTCGTCGGCGCGGGCGGGCGCATCGAGTTCGGTCATACCGCCACATTAGGCGGTTTCCCCGCGCACCAGCCGCGCGTACCGGCCGTCGAGGGCCAGCAGGTCCGGGTGCGTGCCGCGTTCGACGATCCGGCCCGCGTCCAGCACCACGATCTGGTCGGCATGCTCCACAGTGGACAGCCGGTGCGCGATGGTGAGCGTGGTGCGCCCGGCGGCGAGCCGGTCCAGCTCCGCCTGCACGGAGCGTTCCGTGCGGTTGTCCAGCGCGCTCGTCGCCTCGTCGAGGATCAGCACGGGCGGGTTGCGCAGCAGGATCCGCGCGATCGCCATCCGCTGCTTCTCCCCGCCGGAGAACCGGTAACCGCGCTGGCCGACGACGGTGTCGTAGCCCTCCGGCAGCGCCGCGAGCGTGTCGTGGATGTGCGCGGCCTTCGCGGCGCGCTCCAGCTCGTCGTCGGTGGCGTCCGGCTTCGCGAAGCGCAGGTTCTCCCGCACCGTCGCGTGGAACAGGTAGGTCTCCTGCGAAACCAGCCCGACGCCCGCGGCCAGCGACGCCAGCGTGACGTCGCGGACGTCGGCGCCGTCCACGCACACGGTGCCCTCGGTCACCTCGTAGAGCCGCGCCACCAGGTACGCCAGCGTGGTCTTGCCCGAGCCGGTGGACCCGACCAGCGCCGTGGTCGTCCCGGCCGGCACGTCGAGGTCGATGTCGCGCAGGGTCCACGGCCCGGTGTCGTCGTAGCGGAACGACACTCCGCGCATGGCGACGCTGCCCCCGGCCACCCGCAGCTCCCGCGCGCCCGGCCGGTCGCCGATCTCCACCGGCAGGTCCAGCACCTCGAAGATCCGCCCGAACAGCGCCTTCGACGTCGCCACGTTCTGCCCCACCGACTGCATCGCCGTGGCCGGCGCGAGCAGCCGGTTGAGCATGCTGGTGAACGCGACCACGGTGCCGAGCGAGAACGGTGTCGCGCCGCCCGCCAGCGCCAGTCCGGCGATCCAGTAGACCAGCGCGGGGATGATCGTCAGGCTCATCGCCCGCGACGCCCGCTGCCAGCGCCCGGCCAGCGCGGCGCTGCGTTCCAGCGCCGCGATCTCCTTCGATTCGACGGCGAAGCGCTCACGCATGTCCCGCTCGTTGCCCATCGTCTTCGCCAGCAGCACGCCGGTGACCGACAGGGACTCCTCGACCAGCGTGGTCAGGCGCGCCATCCGCCAGGTCCGGCCGCGGGCCAGCGCCCGCCGCTTGGTGCCCAGCCGCAGCGTGAACAGCAGGAACAGCGGCACGACGACGAGCGAGAGCAGGGCGAGCTGCCAGTCCATCACCACCAGGGCCACGGCGATGGCGACGGTGGTGGTCCCGTTCTGGACCACGGACCCGGCCGTCGTGGTGATCACGTTGTCGACGCCGCCGATGTCGTTGAAGACCCGCGACAGCACTTCGCCGGTCTTCGTCCGGGTGAAGAAGCCGAGCGACATCCGCTGCAGCCGCTCGTAAACGGACACGCGCAGCTCGTTCATCACCCGCTGCCCGATCGTGTTGGACAGGCCGGTGGTCGCCACGCCGAGCGCGCCGCTGCCCAGCGACGCGGCGATCATGCCGATCGCCAGCAGGCTGATCAGCAGCGTGTCCCGGTGCGGCAGCCCGTCGTCGAGGATCGCGCGCAGCAGGAACGGCGAGACCACGCCGAGCCCCGCCTGGACCACCAGGAGGACGAACAGCGCCGCCATCGGCCCGCGGTGCGGCCGGAACAGCGCGGCGATGCGGCCGAACGGCACGTTCTCGTCGGTGTCGGCGGTCGGTTCGGCGAGTGTCGGGCGCCGCGCCGTCGAGGAAGTCATACGCAGATGTTTAACGATCCGCGCAGTCAAGTCGAGCGGTTTTCTTGCCTTGGCTCAAGGTTGGCGATCAGACTATTACGCATGTGCGTAGTAACCTTCCAGGGAAGGTTCGCGTACCCGCGAGGCCGATCGGCCACAGCGGCTACCCTCGGAGGTTGCCGGGGCCCGCCGCGGGCGAGCCCGGTACGCCACGACGACCCAGCTGGAGCGTGCACACCCGTGTTCGACACCCTCTCCGATCGGCTCACCTCTGCCCTGCAGACGCTCTCGCGCAAGGGCAGGCTGTCCGACGCCGACATCGACGCCACCGCGCGCGAGATCCGCATCGCGCTGCTGGAGGCGGACGTCGCGCTGCCGGTGGTCAAGGAGTTCATCAACCGGATCAAGGAGCGGGCCAAGGGCGCCGAGGTCTCGCAGGCGCTGAACCCCGCCCAGCAGGTGATCAAGATCGTCAACGAGGAGCTCGTGGGCATCCTCGGCGGCGAGACCCGCCGGCTGAACCTGGCCAAGAACCCGCCGTCGGTGATCATGCTCGCCGGCCTCCAGGGCGCCGGCAAGACCACGCTCGCCGGCAAGCTGGCGATGTGGCTGAAGAAGCAGGGCCACGCGCCGATGCTGGTCGCCTGCGACCTCCAGCGCCCGAACGCCGTCACGCAGCTGCAGGTGGTCGGCGAGCGCGCCGGCGTCACCACGTTCGCGCCGGAGCCGGGGAACGGCGTCGGCGACCCGGTGGACGTGGCCCGCCGCGCCATCGAAGAGGCCAAGCACGCCCAGCACGACATCGTGGTGGTCGACACCGCCGGACGGCTGGGCGTCGACGAAGAGCTGATGAAGCAGGCCGCCGACATCCGGGACGCGGTCTCGCCCGACGAGATCCTGTTCGTCGTCGACGCGATGATCGGCCAGGACGCGGTGACCACCGCCGAGGCGTTCCGCGACGGCGTCGGCTTCACCGGCGTGGTGCTGACCAAGCTCGACGGCGACGCCCGCGGTGGTGCCGCGCTGAGCGTCCGCGAGGTCACCGGCCAGCCGATCCTGTTCGCGTCGAACGGGGAAAAGCTCGAGGACTTCGACACGTTCCACCCTGACCGGATGGCCTCGCGCATCCTCGGCATGGGTGACGTGATGACCCTGATCGAGCAGGCCGAGCAGCACTTCGACCAGGAGCAGGCGGAGAAGGCCGCGGAGAAGCTGTCCAGCGGGCAGCTGACCCTGGAGGACTTCCTCGAGCAGATGCTGGCGGTCCGCAAGATGGGCCCGATCGGCAACCTGCTCGGCATGCTGCCCGGCGCCGGCCAGATGAAGGACCAGCTCGCCCAGGTCGACGACAAGCACCTGGACAAGCTGCAGGCGATCATCCGCGGTATGACCCCGGCCGAGCGCGACGACCCGAAGATGATCAACGGGTCCCGCCGGCTGCGCATCGCGAACGGCTCGGGCGTCACCGTCCGCGACGTGAACGACCTGGTCAACCGGTTCTTCGAGGCGCGCAAGATGATGGCGCAGATGGCCGGGCGCTTCGGCTTCGGCGGCGGCGGTGGCGGCAGCAAGACCCGCAAGGGCAAGAAGGGGAAGAAGGGCAAGGGGCGCGGCCCCACGCAGCCCAAGGTCCGCGGCGGTTTGCCCGGTGGCATGCCGATGCTGCCCCCGGGCGGGATGCCGATGCCGCCCCAGGGCGGTGGCATGCCGGACCTGTCGCAGCTCGGCGGGATGAACGACGTCCCGGGCTTCGACCCGACGAAGTTCAAGCTGCCGAAGAACCCCAAGAACAACTGAAGTGGGCGCGCTGCACCTGCGTGGCACCGTCCTGCCCGACGGCGAGCCGCGTGACCTGTGGATCGACGGCGGCCGGATCTCGTTCACACCGGTGCCCGGCGCCGAGACGCTGGTGGGGGAGGGCTTCCTCCTCCCCGGCCTGGTCGACGCGCACTGCCACCCCGGCCTCGGCCCGCGCGGCCCGGTCGGGGTCGACGAGGCCGCCGAGCAGGCGGTGACCGACCGCGACGCGGGCACGCTGCTGATCCGCGACTGCGGGCTGCCGCTCGACGTCCGGCCGCTGCAGGCCCGCGCGGACCTGCCCACGATCATCCGCTGTGGACGGCACCTCGCGCTGCCGAAGCGGTACGTGCCGGGTTTCGCCATCGAGCTGGACGACCCGGCGCTGCTTCCCGAGGCCGTCGCCGAACAGGCCCGAGACGGTGACGGCTGGGTGAAGCTGGTCGGCGACTGGATCGACCGCGGCGCGGGCGACCTCGCCCCGCTGTGGCCGGACGACGTGCTGGCCGAGGCCATCGGGATCGCGCACGGGCTGGGCGCGCGCGTCACCGCGCACGTTTTCGGCGAGGCCGCGCTGCCGGGCCTGATCGCCGCCGGGATCGACTGCCTGGAGCACGGCACGGCGCTGAACCCGGACCAGCTCGCGGAGCTGGCGCGGCGCGACGTCGCGCTGGTGCCCACGCTGGTCAACATCGAGAACTTCCCCGGCATCGCCGACCAGGCCACGAAGTACCCGCTCTACGCGGCGCACATGCGGGCCCTGCACGCGGGCGTCGGCGAGATGGTGTCCACGGCCGTCGAGGCGGGCGTGCGCGTGTTCGCCGGGACCGACGCCGGCGGCATGGTGGCCCACGGCCGGATCGCCGACGAGGTCGAGGCCCTGCACCACGCCGGCATGTCCCGCGAGCAGGCCCTCGCGAGCGCCTCCTGGGCGGCCCGCGAGTGGCTCGGCCACCCCGGCATCGCCGACGGTGCCCCGGCCGACCTGATCGTCTACCCGGCCGACCCGCGCGTGGACCTGTCCGTCTTGCGACACCCGGCCCACATCGTGCTCGGCGGCACGATCTTCGGCTGACCTGCGGGCCGACCCCGCTGTTTTCCTTGCCACCGCAGGGCTTTAGCGTTGAACCTGTGGCTCACGACGACGGTGGCAGGCGGGTGCTGGGCGCCCACTGGGGCTTCGTGGCGTTTTTCGCCGGGGTCGCGGGCTACCACCTCGTCACGCTGATCACCACGGTCGCGCTGAACCGCCAGACCGGCGAACTCGACCCGCTGGAGCTGCCGGCCGGCCCGCTGCTCCTGCTGGCGTTCCTGCCGAACCTGATGCTGGGCCTCGGCCCCGTCCTCGGCTCCCGGCGCTACGGCGAGGGCATCGGCCGGGACTTCGGCCTGGTGCCCACCTGGCGCGACGTGCGGATCGGCCTGGCCTTCGGCGCGCTCGCGCTGGTGGTCGGCTACGTGCTGAACCTCGCCGAGATCGCCGTCTACGGCGCCGACGAGGTCTCCGACAGCCCGCTCACCGACCTCGCCGACAACGCCGACGGCAGCCCGGCGTGGCTCGTCCCGGCCGCGCTGATCGTGGTGGTCGCCGCGCCGCTGACCGAAGAGCTGCTGGTCCGCGGCACGCTGTGGAACGCGCTGGCCGCGTACCGCATCCCGTCCTGGGTGGTGCTCGTGCTGACCGCGCTGGTGTTCGCGCAGCTGCACGGCGAGGCGACGCGCACGATCGCGCTGTTCGGCCAGGGCCTGGTGCTGGGGCTGGCGCGGCACTATTCCGGCCGCGTCGGGGCGAGTGTGATCGCCCACGCCGCCAACAACCTGCCGCCCGCCGTGCTGCTGTTCGCCGGGCATTGATCATTGCCCGTGATCGAACGCGTACTGTGCGAAGTCTTCCCGGCGGCTAGGCTCGGACGGTGAGCCGAGCGATCACCGGAGGGCCGGCGTGACGACTTCCCAGCCACGGGAACCACTTCCGGGCACGCCGGACGCGGCGGAGGAACTGGTGAGCGTGCCGCGCGAGTTCCCGCCGCACCGCTGGGGGTTCGGCGCCTTCCTGCTCGTCGAGGTCGTGCTGCTGGCCTCGGCCGCGTTCGTCAGCGTGCTCGTCGGCGACCCCGCGCCCGGTCAGCCGCTGCCCATCCGGACGGTCCTGCTCGGCACGATGCTGCCGACGATGATCGCCGCCGGCGTCGCCGTGCTGGTCACCTGCCTGCGGGGCAACGGGCCGGTGATCGACCTGCGGCTGAAGTGGCGCTGGTCGGACGTGAAGGCCGGCCTCAAGTTCGGCCTGCTCGGGCTGGTGCTCACGTCGCTGGGCGCGTACGTCTGGACCGAGGCGGTGGGCAACGCCGACGCGACGTCCGCGATCAGCGCGCTGATCGACGACCGGAAGATGTCGGTGTCCGCGGCCGTGGTGATGTTCGTCTACCTGTGGCTGGCCGGCCCGATCTGCGAGGAGATCATCTACCGCGGGCTGCTCTGGGGCGCGGTCGAGCGGCTGCAGTGGCGCAGCGAGCGCTGGGGCCGGGTCGCCGCCTTCCTGCTGTCCACGGCGGTGTTCGCGGCCAGCCACCTCGAGCCGCTGAGGACCACGCTCCTGCTGGTCATCGCCGTGCCGATCGGCCTCGCGCGGTTCGCGACCGGACGGCTCGCGGGCAGCGTCGTGGCCCACTCGGTGAACAACTTCCTGCCCGCCGTCGCGATCCTGCTCGGCGCGCTCGGGGTGTCCTCGTTCTGACCCGGTTTTCCCGGCCTGTGTGCGGGCCCGTCACGGCCGTCTGGCAGAATGTTCGCTTGCCTGCTTCCGTCGGACCCTCTCACCGCACGGGAGCTCCAGATTCGGATGCCCGCGGCCGTGTCCCCACTCGGCTGTCGTGCGCCCACACTCGCACCAGAGAGAACTGAGGAGTACCCACACCCGTGGCCGTCAAGATCAAGCTGCAGCGCCTCGGCAAGATCCGTGCGCCGTACTACCGCATCATCGTCGCCGACGCGCGCACCCGCCGGGACGGCAAGGCCATCGAGACGATCGGCAAGTACCACCCGAAGGAAGAGCCGAGCTTCATCGAGGTCGACACCGAGCGGGCGCAGTACTGGCTGGGCGTCGGCGCGCTGCCGACCGAGCCGGTCCAGCGCATCCTCGAGGTCACCGGCGACTGGCAGAAGTTCAAGGGCCTGCCGGGCGCCGAGGGCACCCTGAAGGTGGCCGAGCCGAAGCCGTCCAAGCAGGACCTGTTCAACGCGGCGCTGGCCGCGGCCGGCGAGGAGCCCTCCACCGAGGCCACCACGCCGAAGAAGAAGTCCGCCCCGAAGAAGGCCGAGGCCGAGAAGGCGGAAGCCGCTGAGGGCGAGAAGTCCGAGTGAGTTTTCTCGCTGACTCCCTCGAGCACCTGGTGCGCGGGATCGTCGACAACCCGGACGAGGTCCGGGTCGAGCTGCTGACCACGCGCCGTGGCCGGACGCTCGAGGTGCACGTGCACCCCGACGACCTCGGCAAGGTGATCGGTCGGGGCGGTCGTACCGCGACCGCCCTGCGCACCGTCATGGGCGGCATCGGCGGTCGCGGCGTCCGGGTGGACGTCGTCGACACCGATCGCTGACCCGGCCGTATCGGATGGACGTCGTAGTCGGCCGGATCGCCAAGGCGCACGGGATCCGCGGAGAGCTCGCGGTGGACGTGCGCACGGACTCGCCGAAAGAGCGGTTCAAGGTCGGTTCGGCGATCACGACGAAGCTGCGCGACGGCAGCAAGAGGGAACTCACCATCGCAGCCGCCCGCGAACACAGCGGGCGGCTGCTGGTGCGTTTCGACGAGGTGCTGACCCGCGACGTCGCCGAGACCCTGCGCGGCGCGCTGCTGCTGGTCGACACCGCCAGCCTGCCGCCGACCGGTGACCCGGACGAGTTCCACGACCACGAGCTGGCCGGCCTGCGCGCCGAGCTGCTCGACGGCACCGTGGTCGGCAAAGTGATCGAGGTCGTGCACTCGCCCGCGGGCGAGCTGCTGGAACTGGACGTGGACGGCCGTGAGGTCCTGGTCCCGTTCGTACATGCCATCGTGCCGACGGTGGACGTCGCGGGCGGGCGGGTGGTCCTCGACCCACCGGAAGGCCTCCTGGACGAGGACTGAGTTGACTCTTTCCCTTCGCGCCCGCGCCGCGGTGCTGTGCGCTGTGGTGCTCGCCTGCGCCGGTTTGACCGCGCCCGCCGCCGAAGCGGCCGCGCCGGTCTACGGCGATTTCTCCCTGATGTTCAGCCGCAGCGCGGGCCAGTACGCGCCGCCCGGCGAGCAGGCGTTCCAGTGGGCCTGGTCGCCGCAGTCGGCCACCGAGTCGCAGATCTCCTGGGGCGACCCGAAAACCTGGCCGCCGTCGTCCGCGGAGCACTTCCTGCGCGACGGCGACTGGGTGCTGCTCGACGGCTGGGGCGGCAACGGCACGTACTACACCCAGCGCGTGACCAGCGAACAGCTCTGCCACGGCACGGCCTGCACCCCGCTGCCGTCGGACGGCGGACGGCAGCACTACGTCCAGTGGACCGTGCCGTCGGAGAACTACCAGCTGGTCGCGAACGGGACCATCACGGAACAGAGCAGCGGCAAGACCTTCCAGTTCCGGCACGCGCAGACCTGGGGCGCGCCCGCGCCGTGCAGCTCGGCCCGGTTCGGCGCGCAGACCTGCGTCACGCAGAGCGAGTCGTGGTCGGACAACAACGGCCTGCCCGCCGGCTCGCCGATCCGCGAGACGCTGCGCCGGGACATCAAGATCGCGAAGGGCCTCGGCATGGCCTTCGCGATCGACCAGCAGGTGCCCTCGCCCTGGCACGCCGAGGCCACCGAGTACTGGAACTGGTGAGCCGGTGCGCATCGACGTGGTCACGATCTTCCCGGAGTATCTCGATCCGTTGCGCGCCGCCCTGCTCGGCCGTGCGATCGACCGCGGCCTGATCGAAGTCGGTGTGCACGACCTGCGCGACTGGACCCATGACGTCCACCGCGCCGTCGACGACGCCCCGTACGGCGGCGGCCCCGGCATGGTGATGAAGCCGCAGATCTGGGGCCCCGCGCTCGACGAGGTCTGCGGCGAGGGCAGCCGGCTCGTGGTGCCGACGCCGGCCGGGCGGCCGTTCACGCAGGAGCTGGCGCACGCGTACGCCGAGGAGAAGCACCTGGTCTTCGCCTGCGGCCGGTATGAGGGCATCGACCAGCGGGTGGTCGACGACGCGGCGCGGCGGATGCCCGTCGACGAGGTGTCGATCGGCGACTATGTGCTGGTCGGCGGCGAGGCCGCGGTGCTGGTGATGGTGGAGGCCGTGGTCCGGCTGCTGCCGGGTGTGCTCGGCAACGTGCGGTCGGCGGCCGAGGACTCCTTCTCCGACGGACTGCTCGAAGGCCCCAGCTACACCCGCCCGGAAGTGTGGCGCGAGCTGGCCGTGCCGGACGTGCTGCGCTCGGGAAACCACGCGCTGATCGACCGGTGGCGACGCGACCAGGCGCTCGATCGGACGGCCCGGCGCCGCCCGGATCTCCTCGCCCGGTTGCCGGAGGGTAGCCTGGACAGTCGTGATCACGAGGTTCTCGACGGGCTCGACGAGAACCCCGGCTAGACCCCGTGCGAAGTGAGCACCCGCGCCTCTGCCATACTTGAGCGGTTGGCGTGAGTGGACCGCCTCGTTCACGAGCCCGCCATCAGCCCCTGGTGAGACGTAGCAGCAGTGCTGCGCGCCCGGGGAGACGTAGTACTCAAGCCATACGAAATGACGAGGACGGACCACCGATGAACACCCTGGACGCGCTGGATGCGCAGTCACTGCGTTCCGACATCCCGGCCTTCCGCGCGGGCGACACGCTCAAGGTTCACGTCCGCGTCATCGAGGGCAACCGCGAGCGCAACCAGGTCTTCCAGGGCGTCGTGATCCGTCGCCAGGGTGGCGGGATCCGCGAGACCTTCACGGTCCGCAAGGTCTCGTTCGGCGTCGGCGTCGAGCGCACCTTCCCGGTGCACTCGCCGAACCTGGCCGAGATCGAGGTCTTCAAGCGCGGCGACGTGCGGCGCGCGAAGCTCTACTACCTGCGCGACCTGCGCGGCAAGAAGGCCAAGATCAAGGAGCGCCGCGAGAACCGCGAGACCACCTCTGCCCGCTGAGCGGCAGAGCGGTTACCGGTAGCCTGGCGACGTGGTCGAACCCGTGCCCCAGAATGCCGCTGAGGATGACCCCGACCGCTCGGACGAGGACCAGCCTGGGCTGTCCCGTTCCGAGGAGGGTCGGGGCTCCCACCGGCGAGGCAAGTCCTCGAAGAAGCGGTCGTTCTGGAAGGAGCTGCCGATCCTGATCGTGATCGCCCTGGTGCTCACGATCCTGATCCAGGCGTTCCTGGCCAAGGTCTACATGATCCCCTCGGGGTCCATGGAGACCACGCTGCACGGCTGCACCGGCTGCACCGGTGACCGCATCCTGGTCGACCGCGTCACGTACGACTTCACCGACCCGTCACCGGGCGACGTGGTCGTGTTCAAGGGCCCGCCCGCGTGGACCGAGAACGAGGTCATGCCGCAGGAGTCGGGCAACATCGTGGTCCGCGCGCTGCGTGGGCTGGGCTCGCTGGTCGGCTTCGCGCCGCCGGACGAGCGCGACTTCGTCAAGCGCGTGATCGCCACCGGCGGCCAGACCGTCCAGTGCTGCGATCCGCAGAACCGCGTGATCGTGGACGGCAAGGCGCTCGACGAGCCCTACATCTCCTGGCAGAACCCGAACCACCGGCTGCAGGAGCCCTTCGCCCCGGTGAAGGTCCCCCAGGGCGCGCTGTGGGTGATGGGCGACAACCGCAACAACTCCGAGGACTCGCGTTACCAGGGCGGCGGCGGTCCCAACGGCGCGGTTCCGGTCGACGACGTGATCGGCAAGGCCCGGATCATCGTGCTCCCGCCGAGCCGTTGGGGTGGCATCACCGATCACAACCCGCAGGCGAACGCCCAGCCGGTCGCGCTCGGCGCCCCGGCCTGGCAGGAAGGCCTGCCGCTCGGTGTCGGCATTGCCGGAGCCGTCCCCACGCTCTTCCTCGGACGGCGTGTGAAGGCGGGCATCCGCAAGGCGGCCGGCCGGAGAACCTAGTGCACTCCGCCCGAGCAGAGTCGTCAGACGGGTAGCGCAGCCGTGACCGTTCCCGTTCCCCGTCCCCCGGCCGAACCCTTCCGGCCGCCGCGCGCTGTCGTGCGCGGCGATCTGTTGTGGGGCCTGCAGGGCGCTCTCGACCGTCGTGGCCTCGGGCCCGTCGCCGGAGTGGACGAAGCCGGCGCCGGCGCGTGTGCCGGGCCGCTGGTGGTCGCCTCGTGTGTGCTGCGCCCCGGCGACGGCGCCCGGCTGCCCGAGCTCACCGACTCGAAGCTGCTCACGGCGAAGGCCCGCGACCGCGTTTACGACCAGGTCCTCAAGCGCGCGATCGACTACGCGGTGATCGTCATCCCCTCCGAACAGGTCGATCTGCTCGGCATCCGGGTGATGAACCTGGAGGGGATGCGGCGCGCGGTCGCCGCGCTGCGCGACCATCCCGGGTATGTGCTCACCGACGGCTTCCCGGTCCCCGGCATCCCGGCCCCCAATGTGGCCGTCATCAAGGGCGACCGCTGCGTGGCCAGCATCGCGGCGGCGTCGGTGCTCGCGAAGGTGACCCGGGACCGGATCATGAAGGGGCTGCACGGCGAGCTGCCGCACTACGGCTTCGACGTGCACAAGGGCTACAGCACGGCCGACCACCTGGCGGCGCTGGACGAGCACGGGCCCAGCCCGGCGCACCGCTGGTCCTACACGAATGTGGCCACCGCGGCCGCCCGGCACGGCCTCGCCCCACCGCATCCGGTCGTGCTCACCTACGCTGCCTTGGAGAACCCGAGCGTGCCGGTCCGTGCCCTGGCCGGCTCGGTGGGTAAGAATGAACGCTCCGCCGCCGGAGCAGCAAGACGAACGCGAGGAGGGGCGCGGATTTCATGAGCGCAGAGGATCTCGAGAAGTACGAGACCGAGATGGAGCTCTCGCTGTACCGCGAGTACCGCGACATCGTCGGCCAGTTCTCGTACGTGGTGGAGACCGAGCGTCGGTTCTACCTGGCCAACGCCGTCGACGTGCAGGTGCGTGACGGTGGTGGCGAGGTGTACTTCGAGGTCCGCATGTCGGACGCGTGGGTCTGGGACATGTACCGCCCCGCCCGGTTCGTCAAGCACGTCCGGGTCATCACGTTCAAGGACGTCAACGTGGAGGAACTCGACAAGCCGGACCTCCGGCTGCCCGAGGACGGCCCGTTCTCGGGCTGATCCCTCCCACGCGCTGAAGGCCACCCGGGCCCGGTCCGGGTGGCCTTCAGCGCGTTCCGGCGGTTTTCGCCGCTGAGCACAGGGGGCTGACAGTTCCGGTCTCCGGTGCCGGTGGTCCCGCGGGGTTTTCCACATCTGCCCGGTTGTCCACAGGTCGGCTTTCCGGCTCTGGCGATGGGCCCGATCACTCTGCGAACGTGGTTTCACACGTTCCGTGATGGTCGCGGGGCGGGTGAGGGGGCCACGATGAAGGACAGTCTTCAGCGGCGCGCGCTGTGGCGTCGCGAGTTCGGCCGCTGGGGTGAGGACCTGGCGGCCCGGCACCTGCAGGAGGCGGGGCTCGTCCTGCTGAGCCGGAACTGGAGCTGCCGCGAAGGCGAGCTCGACCTGGTTCTGGCCGAGGGCGACCGGGTGGTGTTCTGCGAGGTGAAGACGCGCTCCGGCGACGAATACGGCACACCGGCCGAGTCCGTCACGCCGGAGAAGGCCGACCGCGTGCGCAAGGCGGCGGAGCAGTGGCTGCGGGCGTTCCAGGTCGGCTGGTGCCGCACGCGGTACGACGTGGTCACGGTCTTCGCGCCGGTCGGCGGGCAGCCGACGGTGCGGCACATCGCGGGGGCGTTCTGATGCCGCTGGCGAAGGCGTGGTCGGTGGCCCTGCTCGGGATCGACGGGCGGGTCGTGGAGATCGAGGCGGACCTGGGCGGCGGGCTGAGCCGCGTGACGCTCGTCGGCCTGCCGGACGCCGGCCTGCGCGAGGCGAAGGACCGCGTGCGCTCGGCGGTGCGGAACTCGGGCCAGCCGTGGCCCGACGGCAAGGTGACGCTGGGCCTGTCGCCGGCGAATCTGCCCAAGGTGGGCTCGGGGTACGACCTCGGCATCGCGGCGGCGGTGCTGGCGGCCACCGGCGCCGTGCCGGCCACAAAGCTGCTGCGCACGATCCTGCTGGGCGAGCTGGCGCTGGACGGCCGGATCCGGCCCGTCCGCGGCGTCCTGCCCGGCCTGCTGGCCGCGCGGGCCGCGGGTTACGAGCGCGCGCTCGTCCCGTCGGAGTCGCTGGGGGAGGCGGCGCTGGTCGACGACCTGGAGATCGCGGGGGTCTCGCGCCTGGCCGACCTGGTGGCGTGGCTGAAGGACGAGGGCGAGCTGGAGCCGAGGCCCGAACCGGCGGCCCCGGACCCGCCCGCGGTGCCGGACCTGGTCGACGTCGTCGGCCAGCCGGAGGCGCGGTGGGCGCTGGAGGTCGCGGCCGCGGGCGGTCACCACCTGCTCCTGACGGGCCCGCCCGGGGTCGGGAAGACCATGCTCGCGAAGCGGCTGCCGGGCCTGCTCCCGCCGCTCTCACCGGAGGAAGCGCTCCAGGTCACGGCGGTCCACTCGGTCGACGGCACGTTGTCGAAGTCGGCTCCGCTGGTCACCGTCCCGCCCTTCGTCGCCCCGCACCACTCGATCACCGTCGCGGCCCTCATCGGCGGCGGCAGCGGCCTCGCCGCGCCCGGCGCGATCAGCCGGGCCCACCGGGGTGTCCTCTTCCTGGACGAGGTCTGCGAATTCGGCGCCGAACGGCTCGACTCGCTGCGCACCGTCGTCGAGGAGGGAGAGGTCCGCATCGCGCGGGTGAAGGGCGCGGTGCGTTACCCCGCGCGCTTCCAGCTCGTGATGGCGACGAACCCGTGCCCCTGCGCCCAGCCGCGCGACATCGACTGCACCTGCTCGCCGATGGCCCGCCGCCGTTACTTCGCACGCCTCTCGGGCCCACTGCTGGACCGCGTCGACCTTCGCGTCCGCCTACGCCCGCTGACCGCGATGTCCGCCCACCTGACCGCGGACCCGGAACCGTCGTCCACGGTCCGCGCCCGCGTCCAGTCGGCCCGCGACCGCGCCGCCCACCGCTGGCAGGCCCACGGCTGGCGCTCGAACTCGGAGGTCCCGGGCCCGTCGTTGCGCCGTGAGTTCCTGCTGCCCGCGCCCACCACGGTCCTCCTGGACAAGGCCCTGACGAAGGGCCTCCTGACCGCCCGCGGCGCCGACCGTTGCCTCCGCATCGCCTGGACCCTCGCCGACCTCGCCGGCACCGCCCACCCCACCCCCGACCACGTCGCCGCCGCCCTCGACTTCCGCGAACGGACAGCCGCATGACCGGCCTCGCCCCCACACTCGGGTGCTTTGCGTTGCCGGTGGATAGCCGCGTGACCGGCCCGGTCCACCGCGCCCGGCGCCCTGCGCTGCCGACTGATAGCCGCGGGGCCGACCCCGTCCACCGCCCTCGCGCGCCTTGCGCTGCCGACGGCAGCCGCTGCATGGCTGGTCCTGTCAACTGCCCTCGCGCGCCCTGCGCTGCTGACGGGCAGCCGTGTGACCGGCCCGCCCACCGTGCTCGGTGCCCTGTGCTGCCGGCCGCCTCGGCCGCTGCTCCTGCTTCTACCGGCGTTCGTCTTGCCACTGCGCCAGCGCCGGAATAGCCCGCCTTCCACCCGTCTCGGCGTCCGCTCGCACACCGGCATAGCCGCCCGGCCAAAGCGCCCCAGCGTCGCTGCCGCCCTCCCGCCTTCCCTGAATGGAGTTCCCCATGGCCCGCCCCACCAGCACTCGACACACCAGCCAGCGGCCTGCCGACTCACACCCGACCCGGCACCTGCACCTGGTCCCGCCACCGCCCACCGGCCGGGAACCCGACCCCGCCCAAGTTCGTGCCCGCCTCGGCCCCGTCCGTGCGCTGGCCCCCGCTCCGCCGCACCCTCTCGGCGTTCAACCCGCCGCAGAACCCAGAGGGAGCGCCGCATGAGCGTCGCGCCCCGGACGACCGGCCAGGCCACCTCCCGAGAGGCCGAACGCCTCGCCCGCGCGTACCTGCTGCGCGTCGCCGAGCCGCCCTCGCCGGCGCTGGTCGCGTTCGTGAAGGCACACGGCCCCGTCGAGGCCGCGGAGCGCGTCCGCACCGGCGACTGCCCGGAGAAGGTGCGCAAGGAGACCGCGGCCCGCAAGGACCTCGAACTCGTCGAGCAGGACTTCGCGGAAGCCGCCAAGATCGGCGCCCGCCTGGTGATCCCCGGGGACGACGAGTGGCCGGCCTGGCCCTTGGTGTCGCTCGATCTCGCCAGTCGCAACGGGGTGGCGGACGTCGCCGAGCCGCTGGCGTTGTGGGTGCGGGGCTCGGCGTCGCTCGGCTTGGCGGCGGACCGCGCCGTCGCCGTTGTGGGCGCGCGGATGTGTTCGGACTACGGCCAGCACAACGCGGGAGAACTCGGTTACGGGCTGGCTGCGAGAAAAGTGCCGCTCTTCTCCGGCGCCGCAGTCGGCATCGACGCGGCCGCTCATCGCGGAGCACTCGCGGGCGGCGGCGTGACCGTCGCGGTGCTGGGCTGCGCCCTGGACATCGGCTACCCGGCAGGACACGAGGGCCTGCTGAAGAAAATGGCCGACCAGGGCGGCGCGGTCATCAGCGAGTACCCACCCGGCACGCCGCCCGCGCGGCACCGGTTCCTCGTCCGCAACCGGCTGATCGCGGGCCTCACCGACGGCACCGTGGTCGTCGAGGCCGGCCGCCGCAGCGGCGCGCGCAACACCGCGACCACGGCGGGCGCGCTCGGCAAAGTCGTGATGGCCATGCCCGGCTCGGTGCACTCACGCACGTCGGCCGGCTGCCACGACCTGATCCGCGACTGCAAGGCCACGCTCGTCGCGAACGCCGACGACGTGCTGGACACCGTCGGCCGCTTCGGCCCGCCACCGAAGGACCACCAGGAACCGCGTCCGACCGACGGGCTCGGCAAAGAGGCGATGCGCGTTTACGAGGCGCTGGTTCCCCGTGCCGGCCGTTCGGCGGAGGAGGTCGCCGCGGAGTCCGGGATCCTGGTTCCGCGGGTCAGAGCGGTGCTGCCGGAGCTGGAGCTCGACGGGTTCGCCGTGCGCGGGGAGACCGGATGGCGCCGGATCGTCCGGTCGACGCCGCACGGGAACCCGTCGTGAACGGCCCGGCCCGCGTGGCGATGCTTGACCAATGGCGGGAGTTCGCGCAGCGTGATCGCCATGCCGTCAGGGAGCGTCCGCCGCGACGCAGCCGCGCGACCGGCCGGGCACCGGAAGGGCCCGCCGCGTCCGGACCTGCACGCGCTCCGGGACGCGTTGCCGGAAGCCGTGCGGGCAGTCGTCGCCGACTACGAGCGGCACCTGATGCTGGAGCGTGGCCTGTCGCCGCACACGGTGCGCGCGTACGTCGGCGATGTGGTGTCCCTGCTGGCATTCCTGACCGCGGGGGAGGACGACGGCTCGGAGCGCGGGTTCGCCGATCTCGACATCGGGCTGCTGCGGGCGTGGCTCGCCGGGCAACGCACGGGCGGGGCGGGGCGGACGACGCTGGCGCGCCGGGCCGCGTCGGCGCGCACGTTCACGGCTTGGGCCCATCGCCAAGGCGTGCTGAAGGCGGACCCGGGCGGGCGGCTCGCCGCGCCGCGGGCGCACCGGACGCTGCCGGGTGTGCTGCGGGAGGACCAGGCGGACGAGCTGATGCGGGCGTCGGAGGCCGGCGCCGCCCAGCGCGATCCGGTCGCCCTGCGTGACCGCGCGATCGTCGAACTGCTGTATGCGACCGGCATCCGGGTGTCGGAGCTGTGTGGGCTGGACGTCGGCGCGGTCGATTTCTCCCGGCGCGTCGTCTCCGTGATCGGCAAGGGGGACAAGGAACGGATGGTCCCGTTCGGCGTTCCGGCGGCCGGGGCGCTCACCACGTGGCTCGAAGCGGGACGCCCGGAACTGGTCTCGGAGCAGGCCGCGCACGCGCTCTTCCTGGGCGTTCGCGGCAAACGGCTTGATCCGCGGGCCGCACGGCGGGTGGTGCACGAGGCCGTCGCCGCGGTGCCCGGAGCAGTGGACATGGGGCCGCACGGACTGCGGCATTCGGCCGCAACCCATCTGCTGGAGGGAGGTGCCGACCTCAGGAGCGTTCAGGAACTGCTCGGTCACGCTACGCTTGCCACGACCCAGCTCTACACTCACGTGACCGTCGATCGGCTGAAGGCGATCCATGACCGAGCCCACCCACGGGCCTGACGAGGCCGGTGGCGACTCGGCCGGAAAAGCCGGGGCCGAACCGGCGGCGCACGCGCATCCGCACGAGCACGGAGACCATACTGACCCGCATGCCGAGAACGACCGTGCAATGAGTTCCACGCCTCCTGTCACGGAAGCCGGGGTGAGCACCCCCGGTGCCGAGGACGCCGTCACCGCCGACGGACGTCCTGGTTATGACGTCGACGCGGGGATCCAGGCGCTGTGGCAGCAGTTCGCCGACCAGCCGGACCAGTCTTCGCGCGACCGGCTCGTGCTGCACTACGCGCCGCTGGTCAAGTACGTCGCGGGCCGCGTCGGCACCGGCCTGCCGACGCACGTCGACGTGGGCGACCTCGTGCAGTCGGGCATCTTCGGCCTGGTCGACGCCATCGAAAAGTTCGAGCCGGCAAGAGGACTGCGCTTCGAGACGTACGCGATGCAGCGCATCCGCGGCGCCATCCTCGACGACCTGCGCGCCCAGGACTGGGTGCCGCGCGCCGTGCGCAGCAAGGCCAAGGAGACCGAGCGCGCCCTGGAGCGCCTCGGCGCGCGCCTGCACCGCGCCCCCACGGAGGCCGAGCTGGCCACCGAACTCGGCATCAGCCTGGACGACCTGCGTGACTTCTACGGACAGCTGCAGCTCACCAGCGTCGTGGCCCTCGAAGACCTCGTCTCGGCCGGCAAGGACAGCGGCTCGCTGGTCGACACCCTCCCCGACGACGGCGCTGTCGACCCGGTCGCCGTCCTCGTCGACCAGGACAACCGCAGGCAGCTCGCGGAGGCCATCGCCCAGCTGACCGAGCGGGACAAGATCGTGGTCAGCCTCTACTACTTCGAAAGCCTCACGCTCGCCGAGATCGGCAAGGTCCTGGGCGTCACGGAGTCGCGGGTCAGCCAGCTCCATACCCGCGCGGTGATGCGGCTGCGGGCCAAGCTCGTCGAGCAGCCGGCCACCTAGCAGCTCGCCACCAAACACCGCGGCCAAGCAGCTCGCCACCTAGCTGGCACCTGCAAGCAGGCCGCCACCAGGCAGCCCGCTACCTAGCTGCCGCCCGCAAGCAGCCCGCCACCAAGCAGCCCGCCACCAAGCTGCCGCCTGCCAGCCGCCCAGCTTTGCGTCTGGCGCGCCGGTGCGCCGGGTTCCGCGGACAGCTGCCGGTGTGGCGGACGGCTGCAGGCTCGGCGGACATCTGCCGGAGCAGGGGCTGCCTGTCGATGCGGCGGACGGCTGCCGGTGGCTGGGCGGCTGCCGGTGGTCGGACGGATGCCGGTCTTACGGGTGGTTGCCGGAGCAGCGAACGTCTGGGTGTGGTCTGCGGTCATGGCCCGCCTCCCCACGGTTTGAGCCGGACCCGGCCGGGTGCGCCGGTCAGGGCGAGCGGGTCGACGTACTCCGTGCCCCGGCGGGCGCCCCAATGCAGGCAGGCGGGGGCGGAACAGCCTGGGTGACCTGGCATGACGGTGCCCAGCGGCTGTCCGCGGTAGACCTGTTCGCCGGTGGTGACAGTCGGGGTGACGGGCTGGTAGGTCGTGCGGAGGCCGCCGTCATGGTCCAGTGACACCACCCCGTGGCCGGCGACCTGGCCCGCGAACACGACGACGCCCACGTCCGCGGCGAGGACCTCCTGGCCAGGCGCCGCCGCCAGGTCGACCCCTCGATGCCCCGGGCCATACGGCGACTCGGGCGCCTCGAAGTACCGCATAACCTGCGGCCGCGGCGACAAGGGCCAGGCCAGCCGCCCCGCCTGCGCGACGGCTGCCTGCACGGGCACCCCCGCGACAGCATCGCGTGTTCCGGTCGCTTTGCCCTCGCGTGTTCCGGTCACCTCGCCCTCATACGGGCTGGCCATTTCGCCTTCGTTCGGGCCGGTTCCCTTGTCCTCGTGCGGCGACGTAACGCGCTCGCCGACGTCCTGCGTGTCGAGCAGGTGTCCGCTGATCTTCTGTGTGCTGGCGGCTCGGGCTGGGGCTGCTACCAGACCGGGTAGCGGGAGCACCAGCACCACTGCAACCAGCAATGCCAACCGCGCTCGGCGAGTGAGTGGCCGGTTCGGAGACCCCGACAGGAACTCATGGGGGAGCCTGCCCGGTCGCCAATCCTGTCGGGGCAGGCTCCATGGCGGTGCCCATTCTTGTGACTGGCGCAGGAGAAGGCCCGGCTGCAGAGGAAGCGGCCAGCGTAGGAGCGAGGCTTGCAGGCAGCATCGGAACCAGGTGAGTGAGCGTCGCAGCAGCCAGATCGTCGGCTTGCTCATCAAGCTGCGCGGTGAACGGCTCCGTGACCGGTGCCGGGGGTGCGCCACAGGCCGGTTCGGGGTCCGGCGCGATCGGTCGGCCGGTCGGTCCGCGAGCCGGTGCGAGGGGGGTTGGTGCGAGGGTGAGTAACTGCGCGGGCGACGACCGAGCCAGCTCAAGTAACCGCGTGCGTGCCAGCCCAGCCGCCACCGCGCAGGGGACGAAGCGCGGTGGCGGCCGCGACGGCAGCGGCCAGGACGTTCGCCGCCGAGGTGGCTAACAGCGAGACCGCCGTCGGTGCAACAGCCGCCGCTGGCGCAGTCCTCGTCGGGGCAGCCGCCATGGGGGCGGTCACCCCGGCGAAGGCAGGGGCCGGCCGGGTGGGCCGGTGGGGAACAGAGGGTCCTCGTCACGGGTTCCATCGTTCGGGAAGCCGGCGGCGGGAGACGGTTGTCGCGGGGGGTTGTGCACAGGCTGGGGCAGTTGTGGACAACTCGGGCGGGGTCGAGCGCTGCCGGTGGGGGCGCCCCTGGTGGCAGGGGGTAGAATTCTTCCCGCAGTCCATTCGAATGGGCTGACTTCGCGTGCACGTGCGCGCATCCCCGGCCGGTTCCGTCTTGTACGGAGGCCCGGACGGAGGGTCGCACGGTGCCCGGCGGTCCCCGGGGGTTCCTCACCGAACCCGCGGGGTCCGGGCTCCGGCACGGCACCAGGGCGAGCGGCCACCCGGTCGCGAGCGACAAACCGATCAGCGCGTCGGCGGCGGAAACCGCAGGCGGGCGTGAGACAGAAAAGGTGTGATTCCGGCAATGGCCGTCGTCACCATGAAGCAGCTGCTTGACAGCGGCGTGCACTTCGGGCACCAGACCCGTCGGTGGAACCCGAAGATGAAGCGCTACATCTTCACCGAGCGCAATGGCATCTACATCATCGACCTGCAGCAGACGCTGACGTACATCGACCGTGCGTTCGAGTTCATCAAGGAAACCGTCGCGCACGGCGGCACGATCATGTTCGTCGGCACCAAGAAGCAGGCTCAGGAAGCCATCGCCAGCGAGGCCGCGCGCGTGGGCATGCCCTACGTGAACCAGCGCTGGCTCGGCGGCATGCTGACCAACTTCCAGACCGTGCACAAGCGCCTCCTGCGCCTCAAGGAGCTCGAGGCCCAGGAGCAGACCGGTGGCTTCACCGGCCTCACCAAGCGCGAGATCCTGACGCTGACCCGCGAGAAGGACAAGCTCGAGAAGACCCTCGGCGGTATCCGGGACATGTCCAAGGTGCCGAGCATCGTGTGGATCGTCGACACGAAGAAGGAGCACATCGCCGTCGGCGAGGCTCGCAAGCTGAACATCCCGGTCGTCGCGATCCTGGACACGAACTGTGACCCGGACGAGGTCGACTACCCGATCCCGGGCAACGACGACGCGATCCGCTCCGCCGCGCTGCTGACCAAGGTCGTGGCCGAGGCCGCCGCCGCCGGTCTGATGGCCCGCTCCAGCCGCAACGGTGCGTCCGCCGACGCGAAGCCGGAGCCGGGCGTCGCCACCGACGAGCCGCTGGCCGAGTGGGAGAAGGAGCTGCTCGCCGGCTCGGAGACCGCGTCCGCCGACGCGACCGAGGCCGTTGCGGCGACCGAGGCTGCCACGGCGACCGAGGCCGCCCCCGCCGCCGAGACCGCGGAGACCGTCACCGAGCAGCCGGCCGCGGAGCAGCCCGCCGCCGAGCAGGCGACCGCCTCCTCCTGATGCAGCAAGGTGCCCGTGCGGCCGGCCCTCCCGGCCGGCCGCACGGGCGCTGATCACCTCACACGTACCTGAAACGGACGGATTCAACACGATGGCGAACTACACCGCCGCTGACGTGAAGCGCCTGCGCGAGATGACCGGCGCCGGCATGATGGACTGCAAGAGGGCTCTCGAGGAGAATGAAGGCGACTTCGAGAAGGCCGTCGAGTTCCTGCGCATCAAGGGCGCCAAGGACGTCGGCAAGCGCGCCGAGCGCGCCACGGCCGAGGGCCTCGTCGCCGGCGACGGTGGCGTGCTGATCGAGCTGGACTCCGAGACCGACTTCGTCGCGAAGAACGCCGACTTCCAGGAGCTCGCCGCGAAGATCGTCGAGGTCGCGAAGAGCCTGAAGACCAGCGACGTCGAGGCGCTCAAGGCCGCCGAGCTGGACGGCAAGACCGTCATCGAGGTCGTGCAGGAGCTGTCGGCCCGCATCGGCGAGAAGCTCGAACTCCGCCGCGTGGTCGCCTTCGAAGGCCAGACCACCTCGTACCTGCACCGTCGTGGCTCGGACCTGCCGCCCGCCGTCGGCGTGCTGGTCGAGTTCACCGGTGACGACGCCGACGCCGCCCGCGGTGCCGCCATGCAGGTCGCCGCGCTGCGCGCGAAGTACCTGAGCCGCGACGAGGTGCCGGCCGAGACGATCGAGAACGAGCGCCGCATCGCCGAGCAGACCGCCCGCGAAGAGGGCAAGCCGGAGCAGGCCCTCACCAAGATCGTCGAGGGCAAGGTCAACGCCTACTACAAGGACAACGTCCTGCTCGAGCAGCCTTCGGTCAAGGACAACAAGAAGACCGTCAAGGCCCTGCTCGACGCGGCCGGCGTGACCGTGACCCGGTTCGCCCGGTTCGAGGTCGGCCAGGCCTGAGTCAGGCACTGGGACTAGGTTCTGACCACTGTGCCCCGTCTCCGCGGTTCGGGGGCGGGGCACAGTCGGGTCCACGAGGGCACGCCCCCCACGCACTCCCTCCCGGGGAGGCGGCCATCGAACACAGGAGGCGACATACATGGGTGACCGCGTCGAGGGTGGCTACCGGCGGGTGCTGCTGAAACTGGGCGGCGAGATGTTCGGCGGCGGCTCGATCGGGGTCGATCCCGATGTCGTGCACTCGGTCGCCCAGCAGATCGCGGCGGTCGCGCGCACCGGCGTCCAGATCGCGGTGGTGATCGGCGGCGGTAACTATTTCCGCGGCGCGGAGCTGTCCCAGCGGGGGATGGACCGTGACCGCGCCGACTACATGGCGATGCTGGGCACCGTGATGAACTGCCTGGCGCTGCAGGACTTCCTGGAGAAGGAAGGCCTGCCCACGCGCGTGCAGACCGCCATCACGATGGGCCAGGTCGCCGAGCCGTACATCCCGCGCCGCGCCGAGCGGCACCTGGAGAAGGGCCGCGTGGTCATCTTCGGCGCCGGCGTCGGCATGCCGTACTTCTCGACCGACACGGCCGCCGCGCAGCGGGCGCTGGAGCTGGGCTGCGAGGTCGTGCTGATGGCGAAGGCCGTCGACGGCGTCTACACGGCCGACCCGAAGAGCGACCCGGACGCGAAGATGTTCCGCGAGATCACCCACCGCGAGGTGCTGGAGCGCGACCTCAAGGTCGCCGACGCGACGGCGTTCAGCCTCTGCATGGACAACAACATGCCCATCATCGTGTTCAATCTGCTCACCGAGGGGAACATCGCCCGCGCGGTGAGTGGTGAGAGGATCGGGACGCTGGTCAGCACCCCCGCTGACGGGGCGTCGGCGTAGACCTGCTGGGATCGCCCACAGGCTCCAACAATCACAACACCGGGAGTAGCCGTGATCGACGAGACCCTCCTCGACGCCGAGGAGAAGATGGAAAAAGCGGTGTCCGTCGCGAAGGACGACCTGGCGTCGGTGCGGACCGGCCGGGCGAACCCGTCGATGTTCTCCGGGATCGTCGTCGAGTACTACGGCGCGATGACCCCGCTGAACCAGCTGGCCGGTGTCAACGTGCCCGAGGCGCGCATGGTGCTCATCAAGCCGTACGACCAGACCCAGCTGGGCGCCATCGAGAAGGCCATCCGCGAGTCGGACCTCGGCGTGAACCCGAGCAACGACGGCAACGTGATCCGCATCGTCATCCCGCAGCTCACCGAGGAGCGGCGCAAGGAGATGGTGAAGGTCGCCAAGAGCAAGGGCGAGGACGCCCGGGTGTCGATCCGCGGTGTCCGCCGCAAGGCGAAGGAAGAGCTGGACCGGATCGCCAAGGACGGCGAAGCGGGTGAGGACGAGGTCGCGCGCGCCGAGAAGGAGCTGCAGAATCTCACCGACACCTATGCCCACCAGGTCGACGAGCTGGTGAAACACAAGGAAGCCGAGCTGCTCGAGGTCTGATGAGCCAGGTGAGCGAGGAACGAGAAGAGCGGGTGGAGCCCACCCCGCCGGAGCCGGTCGAAACGCCTGCTCCGGCCGAGCGGACGCAGCCGGAGCAGAAGGCCTCCAAGGCCGGCCGGAACCTGCCCGCGGCCATCGGCGTCGGCCTGCTGCTCGGCGCGGCGATCATCGTTTCCCTGCTCACCGTCCGGTTCCTCTTCATCGGGATCATCGCGATCGCGATCGGGGTCGGCACGTTCGAGTTCGCCGGAGTGCTGCGCCGCGTGGCGAACATCCGGGTCGCGATGATCCCCGTGATCGTGGGCGGCCAGGCGATGATCTGGCTGGCGTGGCCGTTCGGCCGCGAAGGCGCGCTCACGGCGTTTGTGCTGACGGTGCTGGCCTGCCTGATCTGGCGCCTGCCCGGCGGCGCGGACGGTTATCTGCGGGACATCGCGGCGTCGGTGTTCGCCAGCGCGTACCTGCCGCTGTTCGGCGCGTTCGCCGCGATGCTGGTGCCGCCGCACGACGGCGTCGGCCGCGTGCTGACGTTCCTCATCGCCGTGGTCGCCTCCGACACCGGCGGCTACATCGCCGGCGTGCTGGGCGGCAAGCACCCGATGGCGCCGACCATCAGCCCGAAAAAGTCCTGGGAGGGCTTCGGCGGGTCGATGATCGCCGGCATCGTCGCGGGTGTGCTGACGATCAGCCTGATGCTGCACGGCCAGGCCTGGCAGGGCGTGATCTTCGGCGCGGCCATCGTGCTCACCGCGACGCTCGGCGACCTGGTCGAGTCGCTGATCAAGCGCGACCTCGGCATCAAGGACATGGGCACGATGCTGCCCGGCCACGGCGGCATCATGGACCGGCTGGACTCGCTGCTGCCTTCGGCCGTCGTTTCCTGGCTGCTGCTTTCGGCCTTCGTGCCGTCTTAAGACTTGTGAGTGTTTATGACGGTTAGAACCGTCATAAACACTCACAAGCGGGTCAGTCGTCGTAGGGGTCGTCGACCTCGGCGCGGCCGACGTCCTGGAGCGTGCGCGAGTGGTCGATCACGGCGAACACCGCGCCGTCCGGGTCGGCGAGGATCGCGACGCGGCCGAACGGGGTGTCGTAGGGCTGGACGACCACGGAGCCGCCGAGCATCAGCGCCTGGCCCGCCGCCGCGTCCACGCCGCGCGCCGGGTCGACCTCGAAGTAGATCATCCAGTGCGGGGGAGTGTCGCGCGTGTACTCCGCGCCCATCACGTAGCGGTAGAGCACGGGCGTGTGGTCGATGAGGTACTCGGCATAGTCGACGCTCTCGCCGTCGCCGATCTGGTGACACGAGTAGGTGAAAAGCTTGGTGTAGAAGTGATCCGCGGCCACGCCGTCGTGGGTGTTGAGGTCCGCGCCGCTGAACGTGTTGGGCTCGTCGGTGGCGAACTCCCAGTCGCTGGGCGCCTCCCAGAACACCACGGGCGCGCCGCACGCGTCGATGGCGTGCAGGATGTTGCCGCGCCCCGGGATCGCCATCGGCCCGAGCGTCACCTTCCCGCCGAGGTGTTCCACCCATTCGGCCGCGCTGGCGGTGTGCGGCACCGAAATGTGCAGTGTCCACCCCGGTGCGCTGCGGCTTCCGCGTTGGTACAGGCCGCTGGTGAGCGACCCGCCCACCGAGGCGATCCAGTAGCGCCCGGTCGGCGCGGCGGGGTCGCGATGTACTTCGTACCGCCAGCCGAACAGGCCGGTGTAGAACTGCTGGGTCCGGGTTTCGTCGAGGCAGGAGACCTCGACCCAGCAGGGGAGGCCGGCCGGCACCGGAGATGGACGGGCCGAGTCGGACGACATGCTGCCTCCTCATGGACGAGGAAGAAAGTCTATGCGCTGTCGGTGATTTTTTCGCCGTGAGCAGTGAATCGTGAACATCACGGAACTGACGGTGCCCGATCGTCGTTGGAGTTCTTCGTGCGATGGTTCCCCGGTTCCCGCTCGGCGGACGTGCTGCCGAGCCCCAACATCTGGTACTACCAGCAGGCTTACGAGGTCGAGAACCGCGCGCAGGACGTCGAAGGCGAGATCTGGCGCGTGCTGCGCGAGGAGTGCGACTGGGCCGGTCGCGACGTCCTCGACCTCGGCTGCGGGGACGGGTTCCACCTGCCGTATTTCGCCCGCGACGCCCGCTCGGTGCTCGGCGTGGAACCGCACGCCCCGCTCGCGCGTGATGCGGCGAAGCGGGTGGCGGAGCTGCCGGGCACCGAGGTCCGCCAGGGCCGCGCGCAGCGGCTGCCGGCGGAGGACGCGAGTGTCGATGTGGTGCACGCGCGGACCGCGTACTTCTTCGGCCCGGGCTGTGAGCCGGGGCTGCGAGAGGCGGAGCGGGTGCTACGGCCGGGCGGGTCGATCCTGATCGTGGACCTCGACGTGACCAGCGAGCCGTACGGCGGGTGGATGCGCGCGGACCTGCCGCACTACGACCCGCCCGCGGTGGAGCGGTTCTTCGAGGCCGAGGGCTTCGGCTGCCGCCGGGTCACGACGCGCTGGCGGTTCGCCGGCGCGGCCGCGATGGAGTCAGTGCTGAAGATCGAGTTCAGCGCGAAGACCGCGGAACGGGCCATCGCCGAGGTGCACCGGCTCAACACCGGTGGCGGCGAGATGACGCTGCCGGTGGGCTATCGCGTGCACGCACGGGTCAAGCCCACCGGCCTCGTCGTGCCGGGTCACTCCGCGGGTCCGGCGCCGTCGGTGTCAGAACCGCCGTCGGAGCCGTCCGTGTCGTCGTCGACCTCGCCGAGGATCGTGTAGATCGAGCGACGGGCCTCGTTGAGCACGTCCACCACACGGGCCTGCTGGCCCGCGCTGCCCGCTCGCATCACCTGCACGACCGCGGCCGCCAGCGTGGCGCCCGCCTTGCGCAGGTCGACCTCGACCGGGTCGACGTCTTCGGCGAAGTGCTCCCACGGGGGAGTGCCGGTCTGCTGCTCCGCGGCGGCGCGGCCGGATTCGGTGAGCTCGAACAGCTTCTTGCCGTTCTCGTCCTTGCTCACGACCAGGTCCTCGTCGGCCAGCATCTGCAGCGTCGGGTAGATCGAGCCGGGGCTGGGCTTCCAGAAGCCGCCGCTGCGCTCGCCGATCTCGCGGATGATCTCGTACCCGTGCCGCGGCTGTTCCGCGAGCAGGGTGAGGATCGCCGCGCGGACGTCACCGCGCCGGCCTCGACGCGGGCCGTGGCCCCGTCGTCCACCCGGACCACCATGGCCACGGCGTCCGCCGCGGCCGCCCATGGCGAAGTCACCGAAGTCGCCGCGGCCCCAGGGACCGAAGGCCGGACGGCCGTGGTCACCGTGTTCGTCGTGCTGCCTACCAGGGAAGGGATGTTGTCGTCTCATGATGAGTGTTCCTTTCTCGAACTGTTGCGACACGTTCACGATATATCGTTAACTATCGTTCGGCAACCCTCTCGTAGTGACCCTGCTCACCCCGAACGCGAAGACGCCCGCCACCCGGGGTACGGGTGACGGGCGTCGTAAAGACCGTCCACAAAGGAGTCAGGCGTACATGCGGACCCAGTCGACGTGCACGGTGACGCGGTCGGGCGTGGACGCGTCCGGCGCCGGGATCCAGGCGGGCGCGCCGAACGGGCCGGGCTCCTGCTGCATGACCAGGTGCATCGGCGTCTTCGGGATGCCGGGCTTCTTGGCGCTGAAGCGCGTGTCGTACACGGTCTGGCCGTCGATGGAGTACTTGACGTAGGTGGGCTGCCAGTCGACCGCGTACACGTGCCATTGGGTGTAGTCGCCGGTGAGCTTGCCGCTGTCGCGCTGGCCGCCGGGCGGGTTGCCCCAGTGGACCGACGACAGCGCGGTGTTCTTCTGCGGCCGGGCGCTCTCGACGAGGTCCAGCTCGCCGTCCTGCGGCCAGCGGTTCGACTGCGGCCACAGCAGCATCGCGACGCCGTAACCCGTGCCGGGGTCGAACTTCGCCCGGACCATCCACAGCCCGTAGGTCCGGTCGCCGTCGCCGCGGCACCAGCACAGCGCGCCCGAGGTGTTGGCCTTGCCGCTGGGGTCCTTGCCGTGCCCGTTGATCCGCAGCTCGCCGTCGCCGACGCCGATCTCGCTGGGCTTCCACTGGGAGATGCCGTTCGACGACTTCGAGTCGTAAGCCGACCACTTCGTCGTGTCCAGCGTGGTGCCGTTGAACTCCTCCGAAGCGAGCAGCTGCCGTCCCCGCGCCGTGCCGTCCACCTCCGTTTCCAGGCCCTGCGCCGAGACGACGCCGATCTGGAACCCGAGCAGCAGGCAGACCGAGGCCGCCAGCACGGCTGTCGTGCGTGTCTTGCTCTTCGTCATGAGCACCCGTCCGTTCTCGTCGCGAAACCGGTCTTCCTCTACAACTGCGTCATCACTCTCGCCGCGAGCACCGCGACCAGCACGACGACCGCCGCGCCCGCCGCGAAGTCGAAACGCCGCAACACCGGCCGTTCGACGGTGCCGAATTCGGCGACCGCCGTGCGGCCCAGCACCAGCACGATCAGCAGCCCGAACGCCGCGGCCGCGGCCCAGTCCAGCCCGTGGATCATCGGGCACCCGCCTTCACACCCGAGCGGACCAGCCGGGCGGGCACCCCGGCGTAGACGCCCGGCTCCGCGCAGTCGGCGGTCACCACCGCGCCCGCCGCGAGGATGACGTCGTCGGCGATCGTCACGCCCGGCAGGATCGTCACCCTGGCCCCGGTCCAGACCCGGTCGCCGATCCGCACCGCTCGCCCGACCGGGCGGCGGGAGATGCCGGTGGGGGTGGACTCGTGGTGCGAGGTGACCACCATCGTCTGCATGCCGAGCTGGCAGTCGCGCCCGATCGACACCTCGCCGACGAGTTCGAAGAAGCAGCCGGTGTTGACGAACGTGCCGGTGCCGACCGTGAGGTTCCGCGGCTGCCCCGCGATTTCGAGGCCGGGGAAGACATTCGGCGTGCGCACGGCCATGCCGCAGGCGCGGTAGATCAGCCACCGCAGCGGCCGGGGCACGAGGTTGCTGCCGGCCACGACGTTCAGCAGCGTCCGCCGGGTCAGCAGCGCGAACTCGATCCGCAGCTCCCGCCCGACCCGCTTGGCCAGATCGTTCACCGGAGGCTCCCCGCGACTTCGGCGCCCGAGCGGATCCGCGTCAGCTCCGTGCGCAACCGGGCGCGGAGAACGTCCACCTCGCCCAGCAGCCGTGCCGACTCGGCCGGACGCCGCGCGGCCAGCTCGTCGACGTGCTCGCGCAGGATCCCCGTCGTGACCTCGTCGGTGCGGATGGACCGCTCCGCCGTCCCGATGGAGGCGAGGAAGTCCGCGCACTTCGGCTGGTACTCCAGCCCGACGACCGGCACGGCGGCGGCCGCGGCCAGCACCAGCGCGTGCAGCCGTTCGGCTACGAGCACGGTGCAGTCGCCGACCGCGGCGAAGTAGTCGGGCACGGTGTAGGCGGGGCGGATCTCAGTCCGCTCTTCGGCGACGTCGGCGAGGCGCAGCGCCTCTTCCGCGAACCGCTGGTCCTTCGGGTTGATCACCAGGAACCGCACGCTCCAGCCGTCGGCCACGACCCCGCGCACGAGGTCGGCGACGGCGCTGATCACCCGGCCGTGGTCGTGGCCCCACAGGTCGTCGCCGAAGCCCAGGTTGACGGCGAGGAGCTGGTCCCGGGGCGTGGCCGCCTCGGCCGGCTCGTGCAGCAGCGCCGGATCACCCACCACCTCCGCGTGGACCCCGACGGAGTCCAGCAGGGCGGCCGATCGCGGACCGCGCACGGTGACCCGGTCGAACCGGCGGCACAGCCCGGGCCAGCGGGCCAGCTCGCCCCCGGCGGAGAACGAGTTCTTGCCCTGGAATGCGGGATCCTCGACGCCGATGCCGATCAGGTGCCACGGGCGGCGCCGGGCCAGCAGCAGCCCGGTCGCCTCCAGCAGCAGCCGCCAGTTCCGCCGTCCGACGACCGTGCCGCCGCCGACGAGCACGGCCCGGTCGCCCGAGCCGCGCAGGCCGCCGCCGAGGACCCGCCGGGCGAACTCCTTCGGGTCGTGCGGGACGTGCCACGGCTCGACGGCGGGCAGTTGCGGCAGCAGCGCGTCGGCGATCGCGTCGTCACCGAGGTTTCCCTGGCCGGTCCAGCCGACGTAGAGCAAGCGCGGGTCGTTCATCGGGAACCTCCGGATTGGTGGACGAGCAGGACCGAGTCGCCGTCTCGCAGCTGCTCGCGGTACTCGCCGGACGAAACGAGCTGGGCGCGCACGGTTTCGGTCCACCCGGCGCGCAGGCCGAGCAGGGTCACGCCGTAGTTGTCCTGGGCCTGGTTGACGATCACGAAATCGGGGCCGATCCGGCCGACGCACGAACCCTCGTCGGCACTGGGCACACAGGTGCGTTCGAGCGAACCTTGTTTGACCTCACCGACTTGCGCCCAGTTCAGCGGCGCGTACGCGGTCAGCGAGGAGATGTGCTGGCCGGGCCGGGCGAGGCGGTAGGCCTCGGAAACGACCGTCTGGTCGGACTTCCGGAAGGCGACGTAACCGTCGTTGCCCCCGCGCGCGCCGACCAGGAGCACGGCCGCCGCGCCGAGGACGGCGACCAGCGCGACGGGGACGAGACGGCGTCCGCGCGTCGAGCGCAGCCACCGGTCGAGACCGGCGCCGGCCAGCGTGCACAGCAGCGGAAGCGAGTACAAGTACGACCGCAGCAGCATTTCCCCGCCGTAGGACTGCAGGGCGACGAGCCCGGCGGGCACCACCGCCACCACGGCCAGCACCACCGGACGGCGGCCCCGCGGCGTCCGCAGGCCCCACCAGCCGGCGGCGGCCAGCAAGCCGATCAGCCCGGTCAGCCCGAACCGGAAGCCGAGCACCGTCAGCCGTCCCGGATCGCCGCCGACGCGTTCCTGCACGTTCTGCTGCACGGAGCCGGACAGGTCGCCGATCCCGCCGGTCAGCACCTGCAGGTGGCCCACCCAGTAGTCGCTCGCGCCGACCACCAGCCAGGTCAGCGGGGCGAGGATCGCGATGGCGAGCAGCCACGGCACCTTCAGCCGCCGGGTCACGGTCAGCACCGCGAGGATCGCGGCGAGCGCGAAGGGCGTCACCTGGTGCGAGGGCGCGAGGGCGAGGATCAGCAGCACGAGCCCGCAGGACGCGAGGACGCGGCGCTTCGGGTCGGTGTCGTCGCACAGCCATCGGAACACCACCGCCAGCGCGCCCAGGTACAGCAGGAAAGCCAGTCCCTGCGGGGAAAAGTAGTCCTGCTCGACCCAGTTGACGCAGAGGAACGCCCACGCGGCCAGCCACGGCGCGCGGCCGCGGCCCAGCACCGCCGTGGCGACGGCATGCACCCCGACGGCGGCGAGCCCGGTCAGCACGGGCGGCGCCCACGCGAGCAACGCGGTCGTGCTGCTGATCCCGGCGAGCTTGGTCAGCCACGCGGCCGCGCCGAAGAAGGCGGGCCAGGAGAACCGCGCGTCGAAGTTGTGCAGCACGGTGCCGTGGGTGCCGATGTAGTCGGTCCACCCGGCGTGCAGCCAGGCGACCGGGAGCCGCGCGACGGGCTCGGTCAGCGGGGGCAGGCCGTACATGCCCAGCACGGCCAGCACCACGGCGGCGGCCAGCAGCCAGGTGCGCGGCCGGGCCGAGCGCACCTCCAGGACAAACGCCGCGGTCAGCACCACCAGCGCCACCAGTACGGCGGGCGGCAGCGCCCCGATCAGCCCGAACGACCCGAGCGCGCTGGGGTCGACCGGCTTCAGGAACAGCACCTGCAGCAGAACGGCGACTACACACAACGCCGGGGTGAGCCAGCCGCGCCGGCTCGCCACGGGCGCGGGTGCTTCGGCTGGCTTCGTCAGCACGAGGCTCATCGGCTCACCTCGCGCAGCCGCCGGACGAGCGAGGGCACGACCAGCGCGCCGACGAGGACCTGGGCCAGCACGAACCCGAGCGCCGGCCCCGGCAGGTGAACCCCGGCCGGGACCAGCAGCACACCGCCCACGACCAGCGCGGTGCAGGACAGCTGGATCCGCGCCGCGCCCATCCCGTCGCCGTCCATCAGCCGGATCGCCACGCCGAGCGCGACGACCGTCCGGGCCACCAGCCCGGCGAGCAGGATGCGCAACGCGCTACTCCCTTCCTCGGCGTAACCCGAGCCGAACAGCCCGAGCAGCAGCGGCGCCAGCGCGATGCCGGCGACCACTCCGGATCCCACGAGCAGCCCCAGCCGCTTGCCGACGGCGCGCAGGATCGCGGGGCGCGCCTCCGGGTCGCCGGAGCCGCGCAGGACCATCGAGTTCACGAACCCGTTGATCGCGTAGTCGGTCGCGGTGAGGCCGTTCCACACCACGAAGAACACCGCTCCGCTCGCGGGCCCGAAGCGGGCGGTCACGATCAGCGGCACGACGTTGTAGAGCACCGTCGTGCCGATCGTGGCCAGGTAGGTCGGGCCGAGGAACGAGACCACGGTGCGACGGTCCGGCAGGTCCGCCGGGACCGGCTCCGCGCGTTTCCGGCGGGCCAGCAAGGTGATCAGCACCCCCGCGACCGCGGCGCAGACGACGGTCGGCGCCGCCCAGGAGGTGAGCACGCCGAGCGCGCCCAGCGCCGCGCCGAGCACCGGCAGCACCGCGACCCGCACGAGCCCGAAGGCGCCGTTGAACAGCGGCACCCACCAGACCCGCCCGAGCGCCGCGAGCACGTAGTCCTGGAGCTGGAACAGCGCCCAGCACACGCTCGCCACCACGAACAGCAGCGCCAGCATCCCGGGCGCGGCCGCCCGGCCGACCGGCAGCAGCACGAAGACCACCCCGCCGACGGCCGCGGCCAGGCCCACCAGGAGGTAGCCGCGGCCGACCAGCCAGCCGGTCCGGCCGCCCGCGCCGGGCAGCCAGCGCAGCAGCCCGAGGCCGACGTTGAGCTGCGCGATTCCCGCGACGAGCACGAACCCGGAGACGAAGCTGGCCGCCCGGCCGACGGCCTCCTGCGGCAGCGTGCCCGCGGCCACCACCCAGCAGACCAGGCCGGCCACGCCGGTGATCACCGCGCTCAGCGACAACGCCATGCCCGCGCCGAGCGCGCGGCGTTCGCTGCCGGACCGCGCGGGTGCGGCCGTCGTCATGCGTGACCTCCCACCGTGCGCCGGGCCGTGACCAGGTGGAACCCGAGCAGCACCGCGCACACGACAAGCGCGAACACCGAAGCGAGCGCCGGGCGCCACGTGGTCAGGAGCATCAGCTGCGCGCCGAGCAGGTCGATCGCGACGCTGGCGGCGATGACCAGTGCCCAGGTGAGTGAAGACGAGCCCGGCCGGAAGAAGGCGATCACGGACCAGCCCGGGACGAAGAACAGGAACAGCAGCGTGACCACAACGCGCACCGGGCCCTGCAGGTCGAGCACGGCGAACGCCGCGGTCACCGCGGTCACGGCCAGCAGCGCGGCGGTGACGGCGGTGATGGCCCGGGCCGTCACCTGGTCCGCTCCCGCAGCAGCGCCAGCGGGCCGGACAGCGTGCCGCGCACCTGGGCGGTGACGAGGCGCCGGGGGAAACCGGGGGACGGTTCGCCTGAGGGCGCGTCGGAGGGACGACGGCCGAGCAGCACCGGAAGCCCGCGCGGCACCGCGGCCGCCAGCTCACGGAGGCCGCCGCGGCGTCGCGCGTGCAGCAGGTACATCGCGGCCAGGCCGGTGCCGTAACCGCGCAGCTGGCGCAGCAGCTCGGCTTCCGTCGCCCGGTGCTCGTGCCGCACCACGGCGTGCGGGGTGTAGACGATCCGCCCGCCCGACCGCACGAGCCGCAGGTACAGGTCGAGGTCTTCGCCGGAGTGCGTGCGCCGCCCCGGGCCGAGCCGTTCGTCGAACCCGCCCAGCGCCAGGAACGCTTCGCGGTGCCACGCCATGTTGTTGCCCGAGCCGAACCGGCCGGGGGAGAGCAGGTTCCGCGGGTCCTCGGTGAAGGCCAACCGCCGGTAGCCCTTGCCGAAGCCGCCGAACGCCTCGAACCACACCTGCGCCGGCGTGTCCAGGCACAGCGGCGCGACAAGACCGGTCACGCAGGACGTGCCGGGCTGGGCGAGTTCGGCGACCAGCTCGGCCGGCCAGCCCGGGTCGACCACCGTGTCGTCGTCGGTGAAGGCCAGCACTTCGCCGGTCGCCTCACGGGCGCCGAGGTTGCGGGCCCGGCTCGCGCTGGGCACCGGCTCGTGCAGGCAGCGCACGCGGTCGTCGGACGCGGCGAGCGCGACGAGTTCTTCCCTTGGCCCGTCGGGAATGTTGTCCACGATCAGCACTTCGAGGTCGGGGTAACCGGTGGCCAGCACACTCGCCACGCACCGGCGTACGTCCGAGGGCTTGCCCGCGGTGGCCAGCACTACGCTCACGCGCGGCTGAGCCGTCGGTCGCGGCGGCCGGTCTCGCGTCTGGTCCGCCAGCTTGGCGGCGAGCTCGCTGACCTCCTCGCTGCGGCGGGCGGCGCCGAGCACGACCCCGCCGGACCGGACGAGCACGTCCGCCTCGCCGTCCCAGGTCGCCTCGCCGTTCGCGATGTCCACTGTGTACGCCGGGATCGAGTCCGTCTCGGGGGCCGGCTTGCGGGCCAGACCACGCAGGTACCCGGCGCCGGCCGCCGCGGTCGCCACGAACACCCCGCTCGCGCCCGCGGGATTGCCCGCGCGCAGCTCGCGCAGCACCGCCTTCGGCAGCACCGAACGCAGGTACGAGCGCTCCGTCGACAACGCGTCCTGGGCGCCGACGAGCCGGGAGACGGCCGCTTTGGACAGTCCCTCGGCCCAGCTGCGCTGCCGGACGTAACGCCGTCGCGTGCGGTCCGCGGACACGCGGTGCCGGACGGTCGCGGCCGGCCGCAGGATCACCTTGGCGCCCGGAACCTGTTGCCGCAGCCGGATGCAGAGCTCGGTCTCCTCGCAGCCCAGCGGTAACGCCGCCGTCCGCCCGACGCTCTCGGCGAACCCGCCGAGGCGCTCCAGGTGGTCGCGGCGGAAGGACATCGCGCAGCCCATGATGTTGCGCACCTCGGCCGGCTCGACGGGCTGGCCGGTGTAGGCGCAGCCGACGATCCAGTACAGCTCCGCGGGCAGCCACGGCGGCGCCGAGCCGTCCGGCCACACCGGGACCGCCCGTCCGCCGACCGCGCCGACGTCGGGATCGTCGTACGGTGCCAGCATTTCCGCGAGCCAGCCCGGGTCGGCCGCCGCGTCGTCGTCCAGGAACGCGACGATTTCCCCTTTGGCCGCAAGGAATCCCGTGTTACGGGCGCCGGAGAGACCGGCCGTGCGCTCGTTGCCGATCACCCGGACCGAGTCGCTCGTGAACGCCTCGGTGGCCCGCTGCAGCAGCGCCGGGTTGTGGTCGGCCACGACGATCAGCTCGGCCGGGACCACCGTCTGCCCGGCCACCGACGTGACCGAGGCGACGAGGTCGTCCCACCGATTCTCGGTGTAGCAGCAGATCACCACGGAAACTTCGGTCATGACTCCACCACGGTGTCCGGACCGGGCAGCGCGCGCTCACGCTGCCGTCGCCCGGCCCGCCACGAACGGCTGTACTCCCGCAGGATCACGCGCAGCACCCGGATCCCGTCGCGGAAGGTGTCGAGATTGCTCGTGCCGAACATGCGGTCGCGCTCGAAGCTGGGCACTTCGCGGATCTTCAGCCCGGCCAGCGCGATGCGGCAGTTGATCAGCGTCTCGACCTCGAACCCGTCACCCCACTGCCGGCCCGATTCGCCGCCCAGCTCGGTCGGCGGCAGCCCGAAGGCCGGGATGATGTCCGACCAGAACGCGTTGTAGCCGTAGCAGAGGTCGGTGAACCTGGTGCGCAGCAACAGGTTCGTGAAGCCGTTCAGCACCGCGTTGCCGGCCTTGCGGAGCACGGTGATGTCGTCGCTGCCGCCGCCGGAGGTGAACCGGCTGCCCTTCGCGAAGTCCGCGCCGGCCACCAGGGTCTTGGCGAACAGCGGGATCTCCTCGGGCGCCGCGGAGCCGTCGGCGTCGAACATCACGACGACGTCGCCGGTCACCCTCGCGAACCCGCAGGCGAGCGCGTTTCCTTTGCCACCACGGGTTTGCGTGACCACCTCGATGTCGGGGAGGCACCGTTTCGCGACCTCGACCGAATCGTCCACCGAGTGGCCGTCCACCAGGATCACCTGGTGGACCTCCGGCAGGCTCGGCAGCACCACCTCCAGGTTCCTTGCCTCGTTGAGCACGGGTATGACCAGGGAAATGCGGGGATCGGGGGAGCGCATGGCCACCTTTCACAGGTGTCGGAGCCGCATCGCCGGTTCACGACGGCGGCACTGGCATCGGAAACGGTCGAAACGGGTGGCGGCGGTGGTCGAAACCTCCGGAAAACACGAGGAAACGCCTGGTGTGTACGGGTATGACCGGGTGCCGCGGCGATCGCGTCGCCGGACCGGTCGTCGGCCCGATCGGCTACACTGGCGGTCGGCTGGGTGAGCACACTTATGCGGCAAGGAGCGGGCACGGCGAATGACCGACGAGCACATCTGTGTGTGTGGGCACAGCGAAGCGGCTCATCGCCATTTCCGGTCCGGCAGTGATTGCGGCAGCTGTGGCGCGCAGCGCTGCTCCCGGTTCAGGCGGGACAAGCACGCGGAGTCCGTGACCCGAGGGGATTCCGTGCCGGAGCCGGAAAACGGCCGGCGGTGACCTGATCAGGCTTGGCGCGGTCTTCGAGCGCCTCTGCCGGCTCCCATGGATCCCTGATGGCTACGCGTGACCGGGGGGCGGGGGTCTGTGTGACACATAAACAGTCCGAACGGTTGTCGGGTGATCTTTTGTCAACTCTGCGTGAGGCCGAGAATCACAGGTCACCCGGACGTTGTCAATGACTCAAACCGCCATTACCCGACTATGGTCTAAACCTTCCGGCGAGGGGCTTGCCAGGGGCGGAGTAGATCATCCATACTTTGTTGTTGGCCACAACGAAAGGGCCTAACCTACTGGTCAGTCGCTAGTTCGCCCGGTTCCGCCGGGTGGGCGGGGGATGCGCCGGGGGTCGCGGCCGGACCCCGGGGAGCGACGCCGGAGGGCTATTCACGCCCCGCTCGTGTGCCCAGACTTAACCAGTCTTTATTGGGTTTTTAGCATGTTCGTCCACTGTCCGACTCACCGTGCGACGCACATACAGCCCGGGCGGCGCCGTAGCAACGTGAGAGTGGCGACCGACATGACCAGCAGAACCAGCGCGGCGCAGCCGACGGAGACCCGGATGCCGTGGTCGAAAGCCGAATCCGCAGTGGACAGCAGGGTGCCGGCCGCGTCGGGCGGCAGGTGGCCGGCGATCGCGCCGGTCGACGCGACGGAGTTGCGGACCTGGGTGAGCTGGTCGCCGGAGAGGAACGGGAACTCGGGTATGCGCAGCCGATAAGCGACGGCCAGCACGCTGCCGAGCACCGCGACGCCGATACCGGCCGACAACTCGAACGACGTTTCCTGGATGGCGGCCGCTTCACCGGCTCTCTCCGGCGGCACGGCGGAAGTGATGGTGTCCGCGCCGGAGGTCATGATCACACCCGCGCCGAAGCCGGACACGACCAGCACCAGGACCAGCACGGGATAGGCCGAGACGGCCGGGCTGAGCGCGAAGAAGCCGAGTGCCACCGCGAATGAGGCCAGCGCCGACGTCATGGCGGCCCGGTCGCCCAAGCGGCCGGCGAGCCAGGGCGCGAGCGTCGCGCCCAGTGCGTTGGCCGCGGCCAGCGGCACGATCGCGGCTCCCGCTTCCCCCGGTGAGAAGCCCCTCGTCTGCTGGAACCACTGCAGCAGCAGGAACAACAGGGCCACGTACGAGCCGAAGCAGCCGAACACGGCGAGGATCGCGACCGAGAACCGCCGGTTGCGGAACAGGCTGAGGTCCAGCAGCGGCTGGGCCAGCCGGTGCTGGCGGCGGATGAACCAGGCCAGCAGCGCGATCCCGGCGCCGCCGATGGCCAGCGCCGTCGGCGGCAGTCCTTCGGGCGACGCGACCTGCTTGAGCCCGTAGGCGAAGCCACCGAGCCCGACGACCGAGAGCGCGACGCTGGCCGGGTCCCAGCGGCGGGGGACCGGGTTGCGCGAGTCCGGGATGAAGACCGCGCCCGCGATCAGCACCACGGCGGCGATCGGCACGTTGACCAGGAACACCGAGCCCCAGGGGAAGTGCTCGACGAGCAGCCCGCCGATCACCGGGCCGAGCGTGGCGCCGACGCTGTGCGAGGCCGTCCACAGTCCGATCGCGAACCCGCGCTCGCGGTCGTCGGGGAAGACGTTGCGCAGGATGGCCACCGTGGCGGCCATGATGAGCGCGGTGCCGAGGCCGAGCACGGCGCGGGCCGCGATCAGCTGCAGCGTGCTGGCCGAGAACGCTGCCGCGAGCGACGCCAGGCCGAAGACCGCGAATCCGGCGAGCGCGACCCGCTTGCGCCCGACGCGGTCCGCGAGGGTGCCGCAGACGATCAGGAACGCGGCCACGGTGAGCGAGTAGACGTCGACGATCCAGAGCAGCCCGGGGCCGCTGGGGCCGAGGTCGCGCGCCAGGCTCGGGACCGCGACCTGCAGGACGGTCAGGTCGATCCCGGCGAGCAGCAGGCTCGTGCACAGGATCGCCAGTACCAGCCAGCGCCGTCGGGACGGGGGTTCGCGGTGCTGCTGACGTGATCGGCGGAGTGTCACATCCGGACACTTTCACCGGGCCGGACCGGGCTGGTCAAGAGTGGTTCCAGCTGTGGCTAAGGGACGTTATGTATACCGTGCGAGGTCACGGTGCGTGGTGTTTCGGCGCGGGCTTTCGGCGCAAAACGGGCGCTAGACTGGGATGATGGGCAAGATCCGGGTCCGCGAGCGCGTCGAGGAGATCGCCGGCTTCTGCGACGTGGAGGTCCCGCTGGTGGTCGTCGGCGGGAAATGGAAGCTCGTCATCCTGAAGCTTCTGCTCGACGGTCCGCTGCGGTTCGGCGAACTGCGCCGGGGGATGCCGGGGGTGACCCCGCGGATGCTCACGCGGCAGCTGCGGGAGCTGGAGGAGGACGGGATCCTCGACCGGGCCGTGTTCGCCGAGGTGCCGCCGCGGACCGAGTACTCGCTCACCCCGCTGGGCGAAAGCCTGAAGGTGGTTGTGCGGGAGCTCGCCGCCTGGGGGAGCTGGTACCGGGATCGGCAGTCGTCGAGCCCGCTGTAGCTGGGGCGGCTCTTTGGTGGGGGCTCGCTTACCGTGGTCGTCTCGGGGCAGGAAGTGACGACCCGCACACGGTCGAGTGGGTGCTGATCGCCGTGTGTGGTTGGCATGGGACACTAGATCTGCTATGACTGCCCTCCCCCTCGTCTTCGACGCGCCCAAGCGCGGCCTGCCGCCGCGCCACCTCGCCGACCTCTCGTCCGCCGAGCGCGCCGAGGCCGTGGCCGCGCTCGGTGAGAAACCGTTCCGCGCCAAGCAGTTGTCGAACCACTACTTCTCGCGCCTGACCGTCGACCCGGCGGAGATGACGGACATCCCGGCCGCGTCGCGCGAGCGCCTGGTCGCCGACCTGATGCCGACGCTGCTGACGGAGGTCCGGGCCCTGGCCGCGGACGACGGCACCACTCGCAAGACCCTCTGGCGCGCGCACGACGGCACGTTGCTGGAAAGCGTGCTCATGCGTTACCCGGACCGGGCCACGCTGTGCATCTCGAGCCAGGCTGGCTGCGGCATGGCCTGCCCGTTCTGCGCGACGGGGCAGGGCGGCCTCGACCGCAACCTCTCGACGGCGGAGATCGTGGACCAGGTCCGCTCCGCCGCCGCCGTAATGCGCGACGGCGCGATGCCCGGCGGCCCTGGCCGCTTGTCGAACATCGTCTTCATGGGCATGGGCGAGCCGCTGGCGAATTACAAGCGTGTGGTGGCGGCGGTGCGTCGTATTACGGATCCTTCTCCGGCTGGTTTGGGTATCGGCCAGCGTTCGGTGACGGTGTCGACGGTGGGTCTGGCGCCGGCGATTCGTAAGCTGGCGGACGAGAAGATGCAGGTGCGTCTGGCGGTTTCGCTGCATACGCCGGATGACGAGTTGCGGGACACGTTGGTGCCGGTGAACGAGCGGTGGTCGGTGGACGAGGTTCTGTCGGCGGCTCGTTACTACGCGGATACTTCTGGTCGTCGTGTGTCCATTGAGTATGCGTTGATCCGGGATATCAATGATCAGCCGTGGCGGGCGGAGTTGCTGGCTAAGCGGCTGCGTAAGCATTTGGGTCAGTTGGTGCATGTGAATGTGATCCCGTTGAATCCGACCCCGGGTTCTAAGTGGGATGCGTCGCCGAAGCCGGTGGAGCGTGAGTTCGTCCGTCTGGTGAACGCGGGCGGTGTCGCGTGCACGGTGCGGGACACCCGCGGCCAGGAGATCGCCGCGGCTTGTGGTCAGCTTGCCGCCGAAGGCTGAGTTTTCGTTTCTGTGATGGAGAAATTGTCATGATGTCTGCCCCCAGTCTGCTCGATCCGGCTGCCGACGAGCTGAAACTCGGCGTCCCCGGCCGCACTGCGACTGATGTCGCCCGCGCGGCCCAGACGCTGCTCGGCGAGCGTTTCGACTCGGTGAGCTTCATGTACGTCCTGATGCGCGCCTTCGAGGTCGACTTCTACGCCGCCCGTGACGCTTCGCGATGGCACGAGTTCCACGGCGGCCCGCGTGCGCTGTCGGACGCTGACCTGGAGACGTTGCTGGCCCCGTGGCTTGACCGCTGACCATTCTCGCTCCTACGGGGGTGAGTCGGCGGGGCAGCTCCGTTGCTCGGCAGCTCCCGGATGCCCGACTTCCGCTGTCGAGCTAGGACATCCGGGCGCGAACCTGCTGCGGTTCGATCCGTTGCCTGGGGGCTCGTGGTTGTGAGTGCTGGTCGGCCGATCCCTGGCTCGTGAGGCAGAACCGCTCGGCCGGTCCTCGATCTCTGCTGGCTTTGGCTGTCGCGAGGGCGCAGGTCCAGGTGGTGTCGTTTACAGGACCGCTGCGCTGCCAGTCGGCAGACTACAAACAGCGGGCGGTCCACCGAGAGAACATGATCCAAATTCGCCTTGTAGGCCGATCGTGGCGACGGTAGCCGAACGTCCGCTATTGCAGATGAGCGGGCGATTCACTACTTTTAGAAAGGCGGCCGGATATGCTGCGCGGTCTATGGCTTGTTGTGGCCCTCCCACGTCGTTGATATGCGTGGAGCAGCACTCAGGAAGCTTGCTGCGCGATGTACCTACGACTGGTGGCGACTTCGGTATACTCTTGGTCGGGATGACACAGCCACGCGTCCCAGTACCTCAGGAGCACAGCCGCGTCTTTACCGAGGTCGCACAGGGCAGCCGCATAATTTGGCACGTCCTCACGCACATTGGTGACCCGGCCGCCGGATCGAACTTCGCTCGTGTCGTGGATCTTTATCCCTACGAACGGGTGCCGGACAGAACCAAGGCCTACCTTGATGCGGCGTTCGAGCACCTTCTCCTCTGGGCGGATTACGTCGCGCCCTTCAAATTTCACCCCGATCAGGTCACGAACTTCGCGCTGCGCCCGACCTACACCCTTGCCCGCGCTGCACTCGAGAGCGCCGCTCAAGCGGTCTGGGTCTTGGCCACCCGTGACCCGATGGAGTGCGTGCGCCGCCACCTGTGCTTGATGCGATGGGACCTCGCAGAGCATGCGAAGTCCAAATCGGACCTGGTCGAGAAGCAGCGAATCCGTGAAACAGACGCCCAACTGGTCGCTCGCGTCGCCAACGTGTTCACCGAAGTCCAGATCCAGGCGCCCGGCGGTGGGTATCTTCAAGTGATGCAGGCAGCGTGCACGGAGGAGGGGGACCTACACCTCGAAGCCGTCGATGTCGAACGGATCTGGCGCACAATGAGCGGCGCCGCTCACGGGAAGTACTGGCCCACCCTCGACTTGCAGAGCATCTTTCCTGGGGAGGAGTACGAACAGGGCCAGTTCAGGACGCTCACACTGCCCGACCCCGCGAGCATGGTTGAAGCGATGCAGACCGCCCTCAAGATGGCACAGATCGGAGTTCTGCGCCACGCCGACTATTCCGGCGCGAACATCGGTGCGTTGCTCGCTCAGGCGCGCCTGTGGCTGGGCAGCCAGATGACGCTGCGCGACGACGCCGATCCTGCAGCGGTGGCCTGGTTCTCCCGACCAGACGATGCGCCACTGGAGTGAGCGGGGCGTCAGTTAGAAGCCTGCGCCCCGGTGCCCGGTTGGGCGCCGCCGGAGGCGCGGAGCACCAAGCTTGCCGGGACGCTAGGGCAATGACGGCTAGGAAGATCCGCTGATGCCGCTGAGTGCGCTCTCACGTCGCACACTCAGTGCTCGGCTGATCGTGGGCCGTTGACTGATGTTGAGCTTATCGGGGCGGCAGGGGGGTGCCTCGGCTAGATTCGGCGGAGAAGGTCGATCTTCTTCGTTTCGAACTCCTCTGAGCTGAGGACTCCTTGGTCGCGGAGTCCGGCCAGGCGCTCCAGTTGGGCGATGGCATCGTCAGGAGCCGCCGGCGGTGTCGCACCTGCCCCGTCAGCGGTCTGCTTCACACGCCAGAAGGCGCGAATAAGCGCATCTCCTTGTCCGTGAAGCATTGACTTGATCTCGGCTTTCGTGCCGGCAGCGTGTACTAGTAGCGTCTCGCCGCTCATCTTCTTGTGCAGGCTCATCGATGAGATGGCCGCGATGGGGAAGTCCTCTACTGTCTCGCTGCCGAGGCTCTTTTCGAGGAAGAAGAGCCTCGAGCTGGTCAATACGACCAGTCCCTGCTTACCGGTGTACTGGCCCTGGCCGAGTTCCTCGACCAGTTCGTCGGCACGCAACAGATACCGGACATGTCGGATCTCCTTGCGTCCGAACAACCGAGACGCTTTGCCGAGCCGGCCCACCGCCTCGTCGAGACCTTTGTCATCCAGCACATCAGCGCCGACGGCGTCGGCAAGTTCGTCCAGAAGATCGAAGTGCTTGCTTCCCGCCATGTCCACACGGCAGGTGGCCACGGTGCCGGCGGCGCCGGACGTGAGATCCACGGCCACCTCAGCCGCCCATCGGTTCTTCTTGATCGCTCGTTTGGCGGTCCCCTTGACGGAGCCGGGAGGACCCTCCGGAGCTAGATCGAGGGAGGTGAATGCCTGCCGGAAGCGACCGTCTGCTTCCTGAGCTGAGCAAGCGAGCTTCCACTCCACAACGCGGACGATCCCCACAGGAGCCTCCCGACCAGAAGTACGCCAGCACTCCGCCACGCTTCGGCAGATGCAATACCGGCAACAACTACATCGTCTCGAGAGTGCAATGTGTAACGCCGACGCGCTCAAGGTCGAGAGCCGTCACGACTGAACCGTGCTCAACGACGTCGCAGCGGCACCCCCATGCGAACGCACGCTCGTGCCGCGGAGCGCGTACGGGCGCCCGCAGTTGCCGAATGGCGGACGTCCTTCGGCGTGGTGAAGGTCTGCTGCGGGGCGCTGGTGTCCTGCCGGGCGATCGCTACCACGCGTCGTCGTCACCGGAGTTCTTCGGCGTAGTGGTGGAGTTCTTCACTGCCTGATCGCGGGTAGCGGAACGGCCCGTGCCCACCTCCGGAGGCCGTCCAGGTCTGCGGCGCGCACGGAAACCCTGGAAACGGCCTCCTTCGACCGTTACCTCCGCGATGCGAAGGCGTATGAAGTCGCCGGGTCTTCGGAAATCCTCAGTTGAGGAAACGCTTTACCGACGAGGCTTTCGGGAATTACCCTGTAGCTGTGGGGCGGCTGGCGGACGACCTCGTCGGTGCGTCCCCAAGTTTCGGAATTCGTATCGAAACGAGGGGGAAAAGATGAAATCCACACCCGCTGCCGCGCTCACGGTGACAAACCTCGCGGAATCCGACGATCGTTCCGATGTCGGCCGCAACGTCCGGATCACCGCCGCTCCGGCGTCCGCGCTCACCGTGACGCAGCTGGCCGAGCGTGACGAACACGGCGGCACCGGCCGCGGCGTGACCATGTACAACGAAGCCGGAAAGGCCGGCGCCGTTTCGACCGCCGCGGAACCGCGCTGACCGGCGGAACAGGCGTTTCGATGTCCCGCGGGCAGGTTCCCCGCACCTGCCTGGTGTCGATGCCGTGGCACTCGCTGCACCGCCCCTCCCTCGCACTCGGCGTACTGCGCGCGGCGTGCGCACGAGAGGGACTTCCGGTCCCGGTTTCCTATCATGGCAGTCTCGCCTTCGCCGACCTGATGCTGCGGGCCGGTCTGACCGTGGGCGACTACGCGGAACTGGCGGACACCGGATTCCACCATTCGCTCGGTGAATGGATCTTCGCGGGCGCGCTCAACGGACCCGATTTCGGCTATGCGGGGATGCGGGATCTGGCCCGTCGCGCCGGCCTGCCCTTCCGCATCGCCGCGGCGGTTCGTGAGCTCGCGGACGAATTCGTCGATCAGGCCGCCGACGCGATTCTCGCCTATGAACCGGAACTGGTGGGCTTCAGCGCGACCTTCAGCCAGACCATCGCCAGCCTCGCGGTGGCCCGGCGGATCAAGGACCGGCGACCCGGCGTGCAGATCCTGGTCGGCGGCTACTCGACCGACGGCCCGATGGGCGTGGCGCTGCACCGGGAGTACCCGTTCGTCGACTACGTCCTGCGCGGCGAGGCCGACGTGACTTTTCCGAAACTGCTTCTGGCCCTCGCCGAATGCCACGCGACCGGAACCCGCGACGGCCTCGACGACGTGCCCCAGCTGTGCTGGCGTGACGACAGCGGCGCCACCCGGGTCAGTCCGTGCCCATCCCGGCTGGTCTCGCCGGCGTCGATCACGACACCGGACTACGACGACTGGTTCGCCGCCGTTCCCGCCTCCGTCGCTGCCCGCGTCGAACCGGAGCTGGTCGTGGAGTCCTCCCGCGGCTGCTGGTGGGGCGCGAAACACCACTGCGTCTTCTGCGGCCTCAACGGTACCGCGATGGCTTACCGGGCCAAGCCCGCCGAGTCCTTTGTGGACGAGCTGCTCGGGCTGGTGCGCCGGCACCGGATCCTCGACGTCACCACGATCGACAACATCCTGCCGAACGAGTACTACCGGTCGGCGCTGCCGGGGCTGGCCGGCGCCGGCCACGACCTGCGCATCCACTACGAGATCAAGGCCAACGCGCAGATCGAGGACGTGGCCGCGCTGCGGGCGGCCGGGGTGTGGGACGTCCAGCCCGGCGTCGAGAGCCTGGTCGACGACGTACTGCACCGGATGCGCAAGGGCGTTCGCGGGGCACACAACGTGCGGATGCTGCGCGACGGTGCCTCGGCCGGGCTCAACATCACCTGGAACTGGCTGTACGGGTTTCCGGGCGAACGCGTGGCGGACTACGCCGCGGTCGTGGCCCAGCTGCCCGCCCTGGTGCACCTGCAACCGCCCAGTGGCGCGGCCCGGATCGCCCTGCAACGGTTTTCGCCGAACTTCGACGACCCGCGGCAGGGCTTCACCGAGCGTCGCCCGGCGGCGGGGTCGCGCCTCGTCCACGACATCGACGACCCGGAGCGGCTCGCCGAGCTCGTCTACTCCTTCGACACCCCGGACCAGGGACTCACGGCCGAGGAGGTCACGCCGCTGGTCGACGCGCTGGCCGCGTGGACCGCGGGCTATCCGGGGAGTGCGCTGATCGCCCGCACCATCGGCGACGTCGTGGTGATCCGAGACCGGCGCCACGGCTGGGCGCCGGCCGACCACGTGCTCGAGCACCCGCGTGAAATCGCGGCCTGGCGCGCACTGGAAACCGGCCGCGCCCCGCTCCGGGTACTCGCCGAGCAGAACCACGAATGGGACCCGGACGACTTCGGCCACTGGCTTCGCCGGCTCGGGGAGGCCGGCCTGGTCTTCACCGACGGCACTTTGTGGATCACCCTGGCCACCTCGCCCACCGTGGCGCGGAAAACCCACTTGCCGTTGTCGGTTCTCACGCCGTCCGCCTGAGAAGGAGCCGCATGCGTACCCTGTCCGCTTCGCACCCGGCGTGGCCCGAAACGGTCGAGCTCGACTTCGGCCGAATCGACGCCGATCCCGACGGCGCACTGCGTGTCGTGGCCGAACTGGCCGGGCGTGCGCAACGGCTGCGGCTGCCGGAGCCGTTCGCCTTCGGCGAGCAAGCGCACCGCGACGCGACGATGGTGCGCTTGCTCGCCGCCGCGGCGGCGGCGTTCGTTCCGGTGGACTGGACCTTGCGGAAGTCGTTGCCGGACACCATTCCCGAACGCGCTCTGTGTCATCTGCCGCCACCACGGGACGACGGGGAACCCGGTCGCCGCTGGCGTGAAGCCCACGACACGGGCATCTGCACCTACCGGTACGGCCCGGGGTTCGTCCTCATCCACGACACCCGCCCGGGCGGGCCGATCAACCGCGTCCACGTCGAAGCCGGCTGGGTCGACGCCTTCCGGACCCTGGCCGGCACGGACCGGCCGCCGGCCGAGGGGGCCGCGGCGGATCTCGTCGACCAGCTGGTGGCTCACCAGCTCGCCCTGCGGCTGGACGACCGGTACGCCGTCGTACTGCCCTACCACGCGGATCGGCGCCCGCCACCCGGCCTGGCGGTCCCGTCGGTGAAGCCGTGCCCATGACCGGCGCCTCGCGGGACGAGCCGACGTCGGTGGCCGGGCTGCGCGGGCATCGCGCGTTCCGGTTCCTGTGGACCGCGGACGCCGCCTCCCAGCTGGGTACCGCGGCCGCGACCGCGCTGGTGCCCCTGCTCGCCGCGACCACCCTCGGCGCCACTCCGCTGCAGATGGGACTGCTCACCGCGGCGGAGACCGTGGCGTTCCTGGTCATCGGCCTGCCCGCCGGTGCCTGGATCGACCGGACCCGCCGCCGCCGCGCGGTACTCGTCGGCGCCGACCTCGTCCGGGCCCTGCTGTTCTTCGGGCTTCCGATCGCGGGCTGGGCCGGTGTGCTGGACTTCGGGCAGCTGCTCGTCACGGCTGTTCTCGTCGGCGTCGCGACCGTGTTCTTCGACGCCGCCTACCAGGCGTACCTGCCGGTGGTGATCGGGCTGGAGAATCTGGAAACCGGCTACGCGCGCCTGCAGATCACCCTGTCGGTCGCCGCGGCCGCCGGGCCCGGCATCGGTGGCCTGCTCACTCGCGTGATCGGTGCCGCCTCCGGGCTGGTGCTGACCGGGGCGGGCTACCTGGCTTCGGCCGCGCTCCTGTCGCGCGTCCGGGCCGATGTGCCGCCGATCCCACCGCGGCCGAGGGAGGTGCGGCTCCGCACCGAGATCGCCGAGGGCCTCCACTACATCGTCCGCCACCGCCAGCTCCGCCCGCTGGCCGTCGCGAGTTCCGTCGCCGCGTTCTTCACCGCGGGCATCATGTCCATGGAAGTCCTGTTCTTCACCCACGACCTGCACCTGGACGCGGCGGGTGCGGGCGTGCTGCTGGCCCTGTCGGGCGTGGGCAGCGTCATCGGCGCCGCGACGACCGGCCGCTGGACCCGCCGCATCGGGGCGGCTCGCGCCAACTGGCTGGTGCCGGTGCTGACGTGGCCACCCCACCTGCTGCTCCCCCTCGCCCAGCCGGGCCCGATCGGCCTGGTCCTGGCCGGAACGGGAATCGTCATCCACGCCGCCGGCGGCACGACCTACAACGTGATCGTGATGACCCGCCGCCAGCACCTGACCCCGGACGCACTGCGCGGCCGCGTCCAGACGAGCATGCGCGTGCTCGTCTGGGGAACGATGCCACTCGGCGCACTGGCCGCGGGAACCCTCGCCGAGTCAGTGGGTACGCGCGCGACCCTGACCATCGCCGTCGCCGGAATCCTCATCGCGATCGTGCCGGCGGCCCGGTCCGCCCGCGACCACCCTGCCCCTTGACGTCCCTCGGGAAGGGTGTCGATTTCCAATCTGGTCTCGATGCCGCGTGGAGGATGTCCGGCTGGTGAACGCCGGCGGGGTGGCGTGCACGGTGCGGGACACGCGTGGTCAGGAGATCGCGGCTGTCGGCCCGCTGTGCCGCGGGCCGCGCTATAGGATCATGGCGTGGTTGGGAATGCCGACAAGCGACAACACATCCTGGACGTGGCGACGGGTCTCGCCGGGACGGACGGGCTCCGGGGGCTGAGCGTGCGATCCGTCGCCGCCGCGGCGGGGGTTGGCGCGACGACGCTGCGGACCTACTTTCCGTCGCAGGCGTTGCTCTATCGGGCCGTCGCGGAGCGGCTGGTCTCCCACGCGCTCGGCGATGAATGGATCCAGGACGCCGCCCTCGCTCCGGCGGACCGGTTGTACGCGAGTCTGCGGCAGTTCCTTCCCAGCCGGGCGAACCGGCAGTACACCCTCACCGAGTGGTTCGAGCTGCTGACCCTCGCGGTCGGCCCCGATGCCAACGCTGAAGTGCTCGAACTGGTGCAGTCCGGGAACGATGAGTCGATCGCGATCGTGGCCCGCTGGTTCACGCAGCTGGCCGCCGACGGGTGTGTGCTGCGGGAAACCCCCGAGGTGCTGGCGGACCGGTTCGGGATCGTCGTGAACGGGTTGCAGCTCGATCTCTTGCTCGACAAGGACGAAGCAGTACTCGACCGGGCGGAAGAAACCCTTCGCTGGTTCGTGAAGCAGGCCCTCGAAACGGATGCCGCCGTCGCGAAATCCGAGTGAGGGACTCACCCGGCGGACCAGGTCACAACGCGGGACGACGGTCGATCACCCGCTCGGCGAACCACCGGATCGTGTCCTTCGCGGCATCAAGATCGGCCGGCCCGGGGTTGAGCAGCGCCCGCAGGTACAGCCCGTTGACGAGCGTCAGCGCCGAAGTGGCGTGACCGGCGACCTCCTCGGGCCGAACCGCTCCCCGGTCGGCCAGGATCGTAAGCCATCGGCGCACGTGCTCGGCCGTTGACCGCTGCGCGCGCTCGACGATGACGCTCGCCCCGGGGACGGGATCCGCCCCGGCCGACATCCGATACAGCTCGAACCAGGCCTCGACGGTCGCCCTCCGGCCGTCCGGGGGCAAGAGCTGAGCCAGGCACTCGAACAGCCGATCGGCGGGGTCGCGCTGGTCGTCGGCGATCGAGAGGTCGTCGACGGGGCGGCGGGCGAGCTCCGCGGCGACCAGAAGATGCAGGTCAGCCTGGGCAGGAAAGTAATGACGGAGCGTCGTCGCTCCCACCCCCGCCTCGATCGCGACGCGGCGCACGGTCAGTGAACTGAGCCCTTGGGCCGCGGCCAGACGGAGCGCGGCCTCGATGATTTTCTCCCGCGTGACCATGCCTCTCAGCGTACCCGCACAGTGTGCGGTACAGTGTGCCGTACAGCGTGCGGGGCACAACCCGGACGAACCGGAAGAGGGAAGAAAACCATGATCGAGAACTTGCAGCACTTCGTCGGCTCGTGGCCGGGTGCCCTCCAGTGGCTCGGGATCGCGCTGATCGCGGTCGTCCCGTTCGTCGAGAGCTACATCGGCAGCGTCATCGGCATCGTGATCGGGGTCCACCCGGTCGTCGCGGCCATCTGCGCCATCATCGGCAACGCCGCGATCGTGGTCGCCATCGCCTTTGCCACCGACTCCGTGCGCAAGCGCGCCACGCGAGGCAAAGAGCGCACCACCACTCCGGGCCGGGCCCGTGCCAAGAAGCTGTTCGACCGCTTCGGCGTGCCCGGCGTGGCGCTGCTCGGCCACCCGACCCAGATCTCGACCGCCGCGCTCATCGCGCTCGGCGCTCCCCGCACCAAGGTGATCATCTGGGAACTGATCTCCGTTGTTCTCTGGGGCACGGTCGTCGCCGTCATCGCCGGGTTCGGCATCAGCGCGCTGGCCTGAACAAACCCGCTCTTTCAGGCAAAGCCCCAGATCCGAACGACCCGAGAGGAACTGCAGTGGAGCTGGACGCCAGGCCAACGGATTCGGTTGTCGCGGAAAAGCTGCGGCCCGGCTGGCCCGAGATCATCGTCGGCGCTGTTGTCTACACGCTGACCTTCTCCATCGGCCCGCCGGTCGTCAGCGCCATCACCCATGATTCGCCGGTCTCGAGCGGGATCGGGCTCGCCGTGCTCTCCGGGATCATGGGCCTGCTCGGCTTCTTCGCCGCTTTCGCCATCCGCCTCCGGTCCTGGCCTGCGTTCAGCGTCCGCGCCATTCCGGCCCGCTGGATCTTCATCGCGCTCGGCTTCGGACTGCTCGCGCTCGTCCTGAATCAGGCAGTCAACATCATTTACGGCGTGATCAGTGGCGGCACGGGCAGCGATGTCCAAGGCGACTACGAGTCCGCGACCAAGGCGGGCGGACTTGCCTTTGTCCTGTATCTGCTGGGCATCGCCGTCCTGACTCCCCTCGGCGAAGAGTTCCTGTTCCGGGGCGTACTCGCCACCGCGCTCACGAAATACGGCTCATGGGTGAGCGTCATCGGCAGCACCGTCGTCTTCGCCTTGGCCCACGGCATCAACCTGGCGCTCATTCCCGCGATCATCGTCGGCGCGATCAACGGCATTCTGCTGGTACGCACCAAATCGGTGTGGCCGGGCGTCATCGTGCACGCGGTCAACAACGGTCTGGGCGCCATTTTCGCCCTGCTGGCCGGTTGAGAGCTGGCTCAGAACGTGTCCTGTCCGACGGGGGCGCGCCGGATCACGATCTCCGTACCGTCGGCGGTGTGCACCGCGACGGCGTGCAGCCCCGGCTCACCGGATACGAAACGCAGCGGCAGCCGGTCGAAGGTCTCCGCCCCGATGTGCTCGCGGAACAGCGCCCGGTCGCCGGCCACCTCCAGCCAGGCCACGCCGGCGGCGGTCCGGTCGCCGGTCACCTCGCGGCGGGCGGGGTTCTTGGCCGGATCGTCCCGGTAGTACCAATTCGGCAGGCCTTGCCGCCGGGCCTGCCGCGCCACCGCGCCGGCCGGGGCACTGGTGATCACGCGTTGGGTGCCGTCGGGTTCCCGGCGCCCGGGGAGGACCTGGACGTGGCTGCCCAGCCGCGCCGCGACCTGGTCCAGTTCCTCACGGGTGTCCGCGCGCAGGCACCAGAACATCCAGCGATCCGTCCCGTCGGCGGTGGCCCGCCGGAACCACGACGCCGGGCCCTCGGCCGTCCCGGTGGCGTTCTCCACCTCCAGGTAGACGTCCCCGCCCAGCGGAAAGATCCAGTTGCGCAGACCGCCGGCGAACACCCCGCCTTCATAGCTGCCCAACCCGGTCTGTTCGGCCAGCCTGCGCACGCCGTCGTCGAAGTCCGGCACGCCGAGCGCCAGGTGGTCCAGATGAAACACGGCTGTGGCGCCTCCGGCTCAGGTGATCGTTTCGCCCGAGCCTAACGTCGGCCTGGTCCGGATTCCGGAGTGGATGCGCCCGGGTGAAGCTGGCGAGGCGTGAGGCGATCCGGGAGGATGCCGGCCGTGGCCGGGTGTCGGGTTTCGGTACTGGACACCGCGCCGATCGTGGCGGGTTCGACGGCGCGGGAGGCGTTGCGTAACACCGTCGATCTCGCCGTTCTGGCCGACGAACTGGGTTATCACCGGTACTGGATGCCCGAACACCACGGCCGGGGGCGTGCTGCTGCCGAACCACGCGCCGATCGTGGTGGCCGAACAGTTCGGCACGCTGGCCGCGTTCCATCCTGGACGGATCGACCTTGGGATCGGCCGGTGAAGGCGACTCCCGCGATCGGGAACACGCCGGAGTTCTGGCTGCTCGCCGGCCCGACCCGGCTGAAGGTGCTGAGCCGGATCCGCGGCCGGCGGATTTTCCTGCCGCGTCAGGCTCGACGACATCGGCGCCGACGAGCTGATGGTGACGACCCCGGTCCACGACCACGGCGACCGGCGACGTTCGTACGAACTGGTCAGGGAGGTCGTGGCCGGGGACCCGGGGTTGCGGAATCCGGCCAGGCGCCGATCATGAGGGTGTCCAGGTCCGCGACCCGATACGGAAGAAGCACGCGATGCCCCAGAGTTCCCGGCACGTCGCCTCGTTGACCCACGGCCAGGTCGTCCACGAAAGCGACCTCGGCTCGGTCACGAAGCTGACCGCGGACAATTTCCCGATCCTGAACCGGCTGTCGATCAAACGGCTGATCCTCGAGCCCGGCGCCATCCGCGAGCCGCACTGGCACGCCAACGCGAACGAGCTCAGTTACTGCCTGTCGGGCTCGGTGCTGGTCTCGATCCTCGACACCGGCAGCTCGTTCTCCTCGTTCGTCGTCACCGCCGGGCAGATGTTCCACGTCGGCTCCGGCTCCCTGCACCACATCGAGAACATCGGTGCCGAGCGGGCCGAGCTGATCATCGCGTTCCGCCACGAACGGCCGGAGGACTTCGCGCTCAGCAGCGCGTTCGGCGCGATGGCCGACAACGTGCTGGGCAACGCCTACGACCTGCCCGGGAGCGCGTTCGCCGGCTTCCCGCACCGGGTCGAGCCGTCCTACCTGGTCCGGCGGGAGGGCGAGCCCACGCTGCCGTCCACCGCCGGGTACGGCGACCCGCACAAGTTCGACGTCGAGGGCATGGCCCCGCCGGCCGCCTCCCCGGTCGGCTCGGCCCGCACCGCCCGCGTGCAGTTCTGGCCGATCCTCAAGGACATCTCGATGTACTCGCTGCGGATCGCCGAGGACGGGATGCGGGAGCCGCACTGGCACCCGATCACCGCGGAGATGGGCTACATCCACCGCGGCCGGGCCCGGATGACCGTCCTCGACCCGGACGGCACCCTCGACACCTACGAACTCGGGCCCGGCGACGTCTACTTCATCCCCCGCGCCTACCCGCACCACATCGAGGTGCTCGGCGAGGAGGAGATCCACTTCCTGATCTTCTTCGACCAGCCCACCCCCGGTGACATCGGCTATCGCGCGTCGGCGTCCGCGTACAGCGCCGAGGTGCTCGCCGCGACGTTCGGCGTCCCGCTCGGCGAGCTGCCGGCCTTCCCGTACACCCCGGCCGACCCGCTGATCGTGGGCCGGGCCAATCCCCGGGACCCGACCGGCTGATCCTCGGACCTCACGCGTTCAGCACCGCGCACGCCCGCGCCACCCCGTCCTCCGCGCGCAGCCGCGCCGACACGCGCTGGGCGCCGCGGCGGTAGGGGAGTTGCGTCAGGGAGGCGAGACGGGTCGCCAGCGCATCGGTGGTCAAGGCGCGTAAGGGAAGGGGACGGGGGCCCGCGCCGAGGCGGTGGACACGGTCGCCCCAGTAGGGCTGGTCCGAGAAGACCGGGCAGACCAGCGACGGGACGCCCGCGCGCAGGGCCGCCGCCGTGGTGCCCGCGCCGCCGTGGTGGACGACCGCCGCGGTGCGCGGAAACAGCCAGGCGTGCGGGACATCCCGGACCGTCAGCGTGTTGTCATCGGAGGCGACGGCGTCGGTGCCGAGCAGGCCGCGCAAGCCCGTCTGACGTAGGGCCGCACGGACCGCGGTGAACGTCTTCTCGGCTTCGGCGGGGCGCATGCTGCCGAAGCCGACGTACACCGGAGGCGGGCCTGCGGCGAGGAAGTCCCGCAGACGCGGCTCCGGGCGCCACCCGGCGGGTTCGTCCAGGAACCAGTAGCCGGTGACGTGCACGCGCGCCGGCCAGTCCGGTGGGCGCGGCACGACCGCGTCCGAGAAACCGCACAGCACCGGCGAATTCCGCCGGGGACCGCGTACGCCGGTGGCGGGAAGGTCCAAGGTCTCGACGCGCCATCTGTCCACTTCGGACCGGAGCAGCTGCCAGGCCAGGCCGTCGACCGCGCCGTAGCTGAGGCGGCGGGCCCACGGGCCCAGCCGTCCGGCCCAGGGGAGCAACGGGTGCGGGAACGCCCGCGTCGGCACGCTCGGCTGGTAGTGCAGTTCGGCGTGGGGGACGTCGAGGTGCTCGGAGAGGTGTGCGCCGAGGAAGCCGAGGGTCGGGGCGAGCACGAGGTCCGCGCCCGCCGCCCCGGCGTGGACCTCGGCGAGCAACTGGTCCAGCAACGGCCGCAGCACCTCGCGAAAACCGCGCAGGAACGTCAGTGGGCCGCCCGCCGTCCACGCCCGTCCGGTCGCCGAGCCGAGGATTTCGCCGGGATCGGCCGAAAGCGGCGCGAACGCCAGGCCGTGCTCTTCGACCAGCGGGCGGAAGCCGGGCGCGGCGAGTACCCGCACCCGGTCGCCGCCCGCGGCGAGGCCCCGGCCCAGCGCGACGCACGGCTGGACGTCGCCCCGTGAGCCGGGGGCGATGACGACGATCTGGCGGCTCATCGTTTCGCCGCGGTCAGCCGGTACCGCACCCGGAACGGCAGGTTCGCCAGCACCGCCGTGACCCGCGCGTCCTTGCCGACCAGGTAGCGCGGGGCGGGGCGGCGGGTGGTGAGGGCGCGGACCACGGCCTGCGCGGCCCGTCGCGGTGATACCCCGCCGCTGGCCGAACGCTCGGCGCTGCGGCCCGCCGATTCCAGTTGCGCCGCATAGCGTTCGAGGCCCGCAGCGGGCAGCGCCGCGCGCAGTTCCTCCACCGCCGCGCGCGCCCGCGGCCAGATCGCCGTGGCGACCGCGCCCGGCTCGACCAGGACAACGCGGATGCCCGCGGGCGCGAGTTCCGCCCGCAGGCTGTCGGTCAGGCCGACGAGGGCGAACTTCGACGCGTGGTACGGCCCGACGATCGGCCCAGCGATGCGGCCGCCGATCGAGCCCACCGTCACGACCCGGGCGGCTTCCGCGCGGCGCAACGCGGGCAGCATCGCCTGGGTGACCGCGAGCTGGCCGGTGACGTTCACGTCCAGCTGCTCCCGGAAGGACTCCAGCGGGATGTATTCCAGCGGCCCGGGGCGAGCGAGGCCGGCGTTGTTCACCAGGCCGTGCAGTGGCCCGCCCTCGGCGACCCGCGCGCCGGCCGCCGCGACCGACGCGGCGTCCCGCAGGTCCATCCGCAGCACAGTCACCGCTTCGCCGTAGGTGTCTTCCAGCTCTTGACCGGCCTCGTCGGTGCGCACGCTCGCCCACACGTGCGCCCCGCGGCGGATGAGCTCACCAACGCAGGCCCGGCCGATCCCGCTCGACGCGCCGGTGACCACATAGGACAGCCGGCTCACGACGCCGCCCCCGCGTCGAGCACCTGCAGCATCCGCGGCCACGTCTTGTGCAGCTGGTCCTGCCAGTACGCCCACTGGTGCGTGCCCGGCCCATAGAGGTCGGCCGTCACCGGGACGCCGAGGTCGCGCAGCCGGCCGACCATCGCGGTGGTCTGCCCGCCGCAGAGGAACTCGATCAGCATCGCGCCGGGCAGGACGTCGACCGGGAGCTTGCCGTCGAGCGGGCCCGGCAGCCCGTTGCCCGCCGAAAGGTACAGCTCGGTGCCGCGCAGGCGGTCCGCGTTGACCAGCGGGTCGTGGGCCTCCCACAGTGCCGATTGACGGCGCCGGTCGCCCCAGAGCGCTTCCGGGTCGAGGTGGGCCGACGAGACGATGGCGTCGGTCAGCAGCTCCCCGGTGGGCCCGGTGGGATTGAGGTTCCCGCTGTAGGCCGCGGCGTAACGGAACAGGCCGGGCCGTCGCGCCGCCAGCTCCACCGCGCCGTAGCCGCCGATGGAGATCCCGGCCCCGGCGCGGCGCCCGTCCCCGCGGTAGCCGCGGTCGATCAGCTGCGGCAGCTCGACCGCGGTGAACGTCTCCCACTGGTTGAGGGCGAGGTCCTTGCCGTAGTTCCACCAGTCGGTGAAGAAGCCCGCCGGGCCCGCGCCGGGCATGACGACCAGGACACCGGCGTCGTCGGCGAGACGGCGGACGTCGGTGTTGGCGCTCCAGCCGCGGTAGTCCTGCAGCCGGGTCTCCCCGGCCAGCAGGTAGATCGCCGGCCACTTCCGGTCCGGCTCTGTGGCGAAGCCGGCCGGCAGGATCAGCCGGACCATGGCGTAACCGCCGACGCCCGTCGAGCGCACGGTGAGGTCGAGCGTCCGCGGGTCGTCCCCGGCCGCGGTCACGGCGACGACGTGGGACCCGTCGTCCGCTCGCGCGCCGGGGACACCCGTGTCCGCGTGGGCGGGCGTCGCGACGACGGCCGAGAGCACGAGGGTCAATACCGGGAGCAGGCAGTGAGATATGCGCATGAGTATTTTTTCTCTTCCCGAAAAAAGGGTCCGGTGAGCCGACAGGCTAGGCGAACCGGGGCGGGGAGAGCAATTGTCCGGTCCACGATACGAGCGGACAATGTGAATGGAAGGCGAACAAACATACGATTGTTATCCCCCGTGCGGGTGAGTGGTCGCTTACCAAGGGTGATCACGGCTTCGGTGGGTGGTACTGAACCCGTCGCATACCAGCGGTATCTTGCAAAACCGCAGTTCACGCCGTGTGTCCGAGGGTTGTTTACGTTTTCTTGACCCCCTTCCGGTAACCGTTTTCCTGTCGTAGCCTTCCCCGGTGTCACCCGCCCCGGCCCCGGCCGGCGCGCCCCGGCACCGCGTCCCACCGCGGGGACCCCACCTCACCAGACCCCTTCCGGAAAGGGCGATAAATGCCTGCCCAGATTATCCGGCGACCCCGTTTTCCGCGTTCCGCGCCGCGAGTGCGAACGCTCGCCTTGATTGTCGTCGCAGTGGCGGCCGTCACCATTTCCGGTCCGGCCTCCGCCCCCACGGCGGCCGCGGTTTCCGGGCCGCCGCCGGTTCCCCCGGCTGCTTTACTGCCGCCCACAGCTATCCCCGGGGCGGCAGCGTCACGCGACGGCTTCGACCTCGCCACCGCACTGTCTACATCAGACCGTTCGGACAGCTCGGTGGACCAGCCCGCGTGCACCGACATGGTCCACGGGCGGTTGCTCGGCCCCGGCGATGCGACCGGCCAGGGCTTCCAGTCCGCCGTGCCCGGCGGAGAAGTCTCCGAACTCGTCGCCCGGACCGCCCGCCCGGCCGGGCTCACGGCCTGGGCCGAGCAGGCCCGGCGCTGCGCCAGCGTCACCGTGGACGACCCGGGCGGCACGGCGGTGTCGACGCTCACCGTCGCGCCGGACCCCGTGGTCCCCGGCGCGCAAACCCTGTCCTACCAGCAAGTCCTGACCCTGCCCGGACAACCGCCCGAGCTGCCCGGCCTGCGCCTGCGCACCGTCGCCATCACCGCCGACGACGTGCTGGTCGTGCTCCGCGACGCCGGGGCCACCGACCTCGACCTCACCTCCCTCGCCGTCGCCGCGTGGTCTCACGCGGGCCCGCGGCTGGGGCACTGAACCCGTTCGAGCGTAAGGAGAATCCCATGTACCTGGCCCCGGAGAACTTCCCGGCGGTGGGCGGCGCCACCCTGACCGAGTGCCTGCGGCACTGGGCCGCCGTCGCGGGCGACGAGCCCGCGCTGACCTTCGCCGACTACTCGGCCGACCGCGACGGACGGCAGCGGACCCTCACCTGGCAGCAGTTGCGGCAACGCGTCGACGCCGCGGCGAGCGCGTTGCCGGTCCGCCCCGGCGAACGGGTCGCCGTGCTCTGCCCGCAGGGCATCGACTACGTCGTCGGCTTCCTCGCCACGCTCACCGCGGGCGCGATCGCGGTGCCGCTGTTCGACCCCGGCCTCCCCGGGCACGCGGGCCGGCTGACCTCGGTGCTCGCCGACTGCGCGCCCTCGGCCGTGGTCACCACCTCCGCCGCGAAGGACGCCGTCAAGGAGTTCCTCGCCGGCCTGCCCGGCGGGCACGACCTCCCGGTGGTGGCCGCCGACCGCCCGGACGCGGAGCCGGCCCGTTCGTGGCCCGCGCCGTCGGCGGCCCCGGACGACGTCGCGTACCTGCAGTACACGTCCGGCTCAACCCGCTCCCCGGCCGGGGTGGTGCTGACCCACGCGAACGCGATCACGAACGTCACCCAGGCCGTGCAGGGGCTGGGCCTGGACCCGCGCGAGGCGACCATGGTCTCGTGGCTGCCGCTGTTCCACGACATGGGCCTGGTCTTCGGGCTGATCATGCCGCTGGCGCTGGGCCTGCGCTCGGTGCTGATGGACCCGCTCGCGTTCATCGAACGGCCGGTCCGCTGGCTGGAACTGCTCGGCGACCGGCCCGGCGCCTGGAGCGCCGCGCCGAACTTCGCCTTCCACTACTGCGAGAGCCGCGTGCGCGAGGCCGACCGGGCCCGCCTGCGCCTGGGCCGGGTCGCCGCGATCATCAACGGCGCCGAGCCGATCAACCCCGACGTGCTCGACCGGTTCCACACCGCGTTCGCCGGTGCCGGTTACGAGCCGTCGAAGACCCGGCCGTCCTACGGCTTGGCGGAGGCGACCGTGTTCGTGGCCACCGGCCCGGACACGGCCCCGCGCGTCGGGACGTTCGACCGGGAAGCGCTCGGGAACGGTTCCGCGGAGCCGGCCGGCGAAGGTGCCCGGCTGGTCGCCTGCGGGACTCCGACCGGCCAGCAGGTGGCGATCGCCGACCCGGACACCGCGGTCGCGCTCCCGGACGGCTCGGTCGGCGAGATCTGGGTCCACGGGCCGAACGTCGGCGGCGGGTACTGGGAGAAACCGTTGGAGAGCACCGAAACCTTCGGCGCCCGGCTGGACGGCGAGCGGGCCGGGCTCCCCGAGGGCCCGTGGCTGCGCACCGGCGACCTGGGTTTCCACCACGAAGGGGAGCTGTACATCGCCGGCCGGATCAAGGACTTGCTCATCGTGGACGGCCGCAACCACTACCCGCAGGACGTCGAGGCGACCGTCGCGTCGGCGGACCGCGGCATCCGGCCGGGCAGTGTCGCGGCGTTCGCCGTCGTCGGCGGCGAAACCGAGGCCGCGGTTGTCGTCGCCGAGCACCGTGGGCACGGCGAGCTGACCGGGCCGGGGGAGCGGGACCTCGTCGCGACGGTCCGGCGGCTCGTGTCCGGCGCGCACGGCCTGTCCCTGCGCGACGTCGTCCTCGTCCCGGCGGGCCGGGTCCCGCGCACGTCCAGCGGCAAGATCGCCCGCGGCGCCTGCCGTGACCGCTACCTCGACGGCGACTACGGAAAGGCCCTGGCGCGATGAGAAACGACGATGTTGTGAGAAACAGTGGGATGAGAAACCCGCCGCTCGACCCGGCCACGCTGCGCCGCTGGCTGCTGGACGCCGTCGCCGAGCACACCGGAGCGGACCCCGCCCGGATCGAGCCCGGCCGCCCGCTCGGCGACTACGGCCTGTCCTCCCGTCAGGCCGTCGGCATCGCCGCGGACCTCGAAGAGCTGCTCGGCACCCGGCTGCCCGCGACCCTGCTGTGGGAAAGCCCGACCATCGACCACCTCGCCCGCAGCCTGACCACCGGCGATACCACCGAGTCCGGTTCGACGCCCGCCTCGGTGCCTGCCTCTGTGTCTACCGCTGTGTCTGCTTCTGGGCCGGGCACCGACCGGCGCCGGACCGACCCGATCGCCGTCGTCGGCCTCGGCTGCCGCTGGCCCGGCGCGGACGGCCTCGACGAATACTGGGACCTGTTGCGGACCGGGCGGGATGCCGTCCGGACCGCGCCGCCGGGCCGGTGGAATGCCGACGCCGCACCGGTTCTCGGCGGTTTCCTCGACGACGTCGCCGGATTCGACGCCGAGCACTTCGGCATCACCCCGCGCGAAGCGTCCACAATGGACCCGCAGCAGCGGATGCTCCTGGAGGTCGCCTGGGCCGCGCTGGAGCACGCGGGGATCGCCCCGGCGTCATTGCGCGGCAGCCGCACCGGCGTGTTCACCGGCGTCGCCACCCACGACTACGGCCAACTCACCATGGCTCTTGGCGGGGTCGACTTGTGGACAGCCACCGGTGCGGCGGGCAGCATCTCCGCCAACCGGCTGTCCTATGTGTACGACCTGCGCGGGCCGAGCATGGCCATCGACACGGCCTGCTCCTCGTCGCTGGTCGCGGTGCACCACGCCGTGCGGGCGCTGCGCGACGGTGAAGCGGACCTGGCGCTGGCCGGCGGGGTCAACCTGATGCTGGTGCCCGGGCCGACCGCCGCGTTCGCCGCGGCCGGGCTGCTCGCCGGGGACGGCCGGTGCAAGACCTTCGCCGCCGGCGCCGACGGCATCGCCCGCGCCGAGGGCTGCGGCGTTGTGGTGCTCAAGCGGCTCGCCGACGCCGAGTACGACGGCGACCGCGTGCTCGCGGTGATCCGCTCCTCCGCGGTCAACTCCGACGGCCGGTCCCACGGCCTGGCCGCGCCCAATCCGCTGGCGCAGCAGGCGATGCTGCAGGACGCGTACCGCGGCTTTGATACGTCCACAGTGGACTACGTCGAGGCGCACGGCACCGGCACCCTGCTCGGTGACCCGATCGAGGCTCGCTCGCTCGGCGCCGTGCTGGGCGCGGGGCGTGAACCCGGCCGTCCGCTGCTGATCGGCTCGGTGAAGACGAACATCGCCCACGCCGAGGCCGCGGCCGGGATCGCCGGGCTGATCAAGGTGGTGCTCGCGATGACCCACGACGAGCTGCCGCCGCAGCTGCACTTCGCCGACCCCAGCCCGCACATCGCGTTCGACGAGCTGCGGCTGCGGGTGGTCACCGCGCCGACGCCGTGGCCTCGCTACGCCGGGCGCGCCACCGCCGGGGTGTCCGCGTTCGGGTTCGGCGGGACCAATGCGCACGTCGTCCTCGAACAGGCTGCCCCGGCGCCACCGGCCTCGGCGTCCGACGGCGTCCGGCTCGCGGTGCTGTCCGCCCGCACCCGCGACCGGCTCGCCGAACGGGCCGCGCAGCTGGCGGACTGGCTGGATTCCCCGGCCGGGCAAGGGAATTCCCTCGCCGACGTCACGCACACGTTGTCCCGGCGCGACAACGGCGCCCCGCACCGGGCCGCCTTCGTCGCCGGGGACACCGCCGAGCTGGCGTCGCTGATGCGTGGCGTCGGCGCCGACCCGCTGCCTGCGGGCGTGGCGACCGGAACGGCCCAGGCCGCCGAGGGGCCGGTGTTCGTGTTCTCCGGGCACGGCTCCCAATGGCCCGGGATGGGCCGCGGGCTGCTGGCCGCCGAGCCCGCTTTCGCCGCGCAGGTCGAGAAGCTCAGCGACCTGTTCACCGAGCACACCGGACGTTCGCTGCGGGCGCTGCTGACCACCCCGGAAACGTTGTCCCTGCCCGAAAACCAGGCGGCGATCTTTGGCACGCAGGTCGCGCTGGCCGCGTTGTGGGAGTCGCTCGGCGTCCGGCCCGCGGCCGTCATCGGGCATTCACTCGGCTCCGTGGCCGCCGCCGTGGTGAGCGGGGCGCTCGACGCCGACGAGGGCGTTCACCTGGTCGCCACGCGGGCCCGGCTGCTCGGCACCATCCGCCCGGGCGGCGCGATGGCCGCGGTGGAGCTGTCGCCGGCGGATCTGGCGGCATACCCGGGGGTCGAGCTGGCCGTCGACTCCGCGCCGCGGCAGCTGACCGTCGCCGGGGACGCCGACGTCCTGGACCGGCTGGTTTCGCAACTCGAGGCCGCCGGGCTTTCCGCGCGGCGGCTGGCGGTCGAGGTCGCCGGCCACTCGGCCGGGGTCGAGCCGATCCTGCCCGGGCTGCGGGACGCGCTGGCCGAGCTGGGCGGACGGCGCCCGGCCGTGCCGTGGTACGACACGGTGCTGGCCGACCCACGGGAGCGGCCGGACTTCGACGCCGGGTACTGGGCCGCGCACCTGCGGCGCCCGGTGCGGTTCCGGCAGGCGGTGACGGCCGCCGCCGCGGACGGGCACCGCGCGTTCGTCGAGGTGTCACCGCACCCGATCCTGCGGGGTTCGACGGCCCGGACCCTGGCGGCCGCGGGGATCGAGGACGCCGTCGTCACCGGCACCCTCCGCCGGGGCCAGGACGAGGTCCGCGCCCTGGGCGCCGCGGCGGCGGAACTGTACTGCGCGGGCACCCGGATCACCGCCGCCGACGCTCGCATCGGCGCCCGGCTGGTCGACGTGCCGCCGATGCCGTGGCGGCGGGAACGGCATTGGTACACGCCGGTGGAGCCGGTGACCGGGGCTGGTTCCGGGGCGGTGCGGGAGCCGGTGGCCGCGGAGTCGGCGGCGGTCGTTGACCGCGGGGCTGTGCGGGATCCGGTGGCGGTGGAGCCGGTGACCGTCGCTGATTCCGGGGTGGTGCTGGAGCCGAGCGTCGCCGCTGACCGTGAGGCTGCGCCGAAGCCGGTGCCCGCCGAGCCGGTGACCGGCGCCGTACCAAAGCCGGTGCCCGCCACCCCCACGAGCCAGGCCGGTACCTCGCGCACCGACCGGCTCACCGAGATCGTCGCCGCGATCATGGGCCTCTCGCCGACGCGCCTCGACGCCGACGTCCCGCTGGTCGACCTCGGCCTGGACTCGCTGATGGCGAACCGGATCCGCGAAGCCGTCCGGCGTGACCTGGGTGTCGAGCCCGACGTCACGGCCGTCCTCCGCGGCGCCACCCTCGCCGACCTCGGCCGCGCTCTCGAACCGCCGCGCGCGAACGGATCTCCCGAACGTGGCCGAGCCTGGGACGCCGCCGACCGCCTCGTGCTGAGACTGTGGGCCAGGCTCACCGGCACCGAGCCGGACGACACGCACGTCCGGCTGACCGGCACCGATCAGCCCGAGCAGCTGGCCGAGCTACTCGCCACCCAGCTGTCCGCCGAACTCGACACCCCGCTCGACCCCGCCGAGCTGCTGCGTCACGACTCGCTGGCGGCGATCGCCGACGTCGCCCGCGCCGTCCTCGACGCCCGGGAGGACCGTGGCCCGGTCCACGCGCTCGCGATCGGTGACGCCGGAACTGCGCCGCTGCTGCTGTTCCACCCCGGCGGCAGCACCTGCACCGTCTACCGGCCGCTGCTGGAACGGTTGCCCACCGGCCTGCCGTGCATCGGCTTCGAACGCGTCCCCGGGACCAGCATCGAAGACCGCGTCGAGCGGCTGCTCCCGCTGGTGCGCGCCACCCAGCCGCAGGGCCCGTACCGGCTGGCCGGGTGGTCGTTCGGCGGGGCGCTGGCTTACGGCGTCGCCGCGCGGCTTGCCGAAGAAGGCGCCGAAGTCGAACTCGTCGCGCTCATCGACACCATGCTGCCGCTGCCGGAGCCCGACCTCACGCCGCGGGTGTCGTCGGCCCGGCGGTTCCTGCGATTCACCGCCTACGTCGGGAGCACGTACGACCGGCCCGTCCGCCTCGGCCACGACGAACTCGCGCCGCTGCCCGAAACCGAGCAGATCGAGCTGGCCATGCGGCGGGTCGCCGAAGCCGGGCTGCTCAGTCCCGGCGTGCTCCGCCACCAGCGTCAGTCCTTTTTGGACACCTTGGCGGCGGAACGCGGCACACCGCGGCCGTACGACGGGCGGGTCGTGCTGTACCGGGCGACCGAGCCGTACGCCGCCGGGCTGGCGATGGAGCCGCGCTACTCGCGCCGCGACCCCGACGCAGGCTGGGCGGAGCTGTGCCCGCGCCTGGAGATCGTGCCGGTGGACGCGCATCACTTGTCGGTCGTTGACCCGCCGCACGTCGACGCCGTCGCGCGGCACCTGACGAGCCTCCTGTGACCCAGCCCCAAACACAGACACAGCCCCAAACCCGTGCCTGGCCGTTGCTCGCGGTGCTCGGCGCCGGGCTGTTCCTGGTCGCGGTGGACGCGACCGTGCTGCACGTCGCGCTGCCCGACCTCGTCCGGCAGCTGCGGCCGGGGGCGGCGCAACAGGTGTGGATCGTGGCGATCTACCCGCTCACCGCGGCGCCGCTGCTGCTGCCGTTCGGCACGCTCGGCGACCGTTACGGGCGGCGGCGGGTGCTGGTGGCCGGGTACGCGCTGTTCGGGATCGCGTCACTCGGCTGCGCGCTCGCGCCCGGCGTCCCGGCGCTGCTCGCCGCCCGCGCCGCGCTCGGCTGCGGAGGCGCGATGATCATGCCGGTGACGATGTCGCTGTTGCGGGAGCTGTTCCCGGAGCAGCGGCGCCGTCGCACGGCGATCGCGGTGTGCAGCGGCATCGCGGGCACCGGCTCGGTGTTCGGGCCGGTACTCGGCGGCGTGCTGGTCGAAACCTGGGGCTGGCGCTCGACGTTCCTGGTGAACCCGCCGGTCATCCTGGCCGCGGTGGTGCTCGCCCTCCGATGGCTGCCGCGGACCCCGCCGGTCCGGCGGCACTGGGACGGCGTCAGCGCGCTGCTCGCGGCGGGCGGGGTGCTCGGCATCGCGTTTGCCGTCGGGCAGACCCGGTTCGACGGTGTGCTCGCGGTGCTGGGCCCGGCCGCGGGAGTGGCCGGTTGTGTCCTCATCGGACTGTTCCTGCGCCGTCAGCGCCGGACCGACCCGCCGTTGCTGGACCTGGCGCTGTTCCGGCAGCCGGGAGTGCCGGGCGCGGTCGGCGGGGTGCTGCTGGTGATGAGCGCGCTGGTCGGGCTCGGACTGCTGTTCGCGCAGTACCTGCAGCTGGTACTCGGCCTTTCCCCGACGGCGGCGGCGACGCGGCTGCTGCTGGTGCTCGGCGCGTCGGCCGTGGGCAGCGTGGTGGCCCCGGCGCTGCTGGAGCGGTTCGGCAACAGCCGGGTCCGCGCGACGGGGTTCGCGCTCGCGGCGGTGGCGTTGCTGGCCCCGGCGGCCGGACCGGTCGCGCTGACCTCGCCGGGGTTGCTGGGCGTCGCGTTGGCGGGGCTGGGATTCGGCATGGCCCTGGCGTTGACGTCAAGCACGGACACCCTGCTCTCGGCGACGTCGGCCGAGCAGGCGGGCGGCGCGGCCGCGGTGGAGAAGACCGGTTACGAGCTGGGCGCGGGCTTCGGGACGACGTTGTTCGGCTCGCTGGCCGCCGCGGTGTACGCGGCGCACCTGTCGACGCCGGACGGGCTGCCGGAAACGGCACGGCAGCTGGCCGCGGCGGGCCCGGCCCAGGCGGAAGCGGCGGCTTCGGGCCTGGCCGGGCCGGTCGCCGGCGAACTGCTCACCGCGGCCCGCGCCGCGTGCACGGCGGGGCTGCAGGTCTCGGCCGGAGTCGCATGTGGACTGTTCACGCTCGCGGCACTGACCGCGTTCGGCCGCAAGAAGGGCCGCAAGAAGGTCAGTGCGGGAAGACACGCCGGGGCCGGTGGATGACGGTGTCGCGGTGGGCTTCGATGGTGAGCATCACGTCGATCATCGTCTCGGTGTCCGCGAGTTGCGCCAGGTAGCCGACGGACGCGGCGAGCGCGGGCAGGTCGACGGCGAAGTACAGGCCCATCAACGGGTTCACGAACAGCTCGCTGCCCTCGGTGCGCGTGGTGAAGGGCACGTTCCCGAACTCGCCCCGCAGCGACGCCGCGATCTGGCCGTTCACGATGCTCGGCCGCATCGGCGTGGCGGCCTGCGCGTGGGCGACGGCCTCGACGTACGACCGCGCTTCGGGCGAGGCCGACGGGATCGACAGCGCGCCGAGGTACCCGCCGGCCCGGTCGAGCGCGGCCAGGTTCTCCAGGACGTGCGCGTGGCAAACGCCGTGGTAGGCGTCGATGCCGAAGCCGAGGCAGACCACCAGCCGGTCCACGTCCTCGATGCCGGACACCGCGGCGAGGCTGGTCATGTCCTCTTCGGGGGTGCCGAGGCCGGCCTCGTCGCCGCGCATCAGGATGTCGGTACCGCCGTCCACCAGCACGATCGCGTCGACGCCCAGGTGCCGCACCAGCGCGCGGTACGCCTCGCGCAGCGGCCGGGCGCCGGTGCGCGGGAACGCGTGCACGGTCGAAGGCCGGCCCTGGCTGTCCAGCCACCGCGCCAGCGTGCGCTCGGGGAAGTAGTCCTCGCTGCCCACGCTGTCCGGCCCCGCGCGCGCAACGCGAAGGCCAGCGGCAGCCCGGCGTGGACGTCGAAGCCACCGCCCGCCCCGGCGATGAGCACGGACGACGCGGGTCTCAGGCGGGTGAACAGCGGAGGAACACGGTGCGCTCACTCGTTGTGCAGCACCTCGGCGATCGTCGTCCGGGCCGCGGACCTGGCGGGGACCAGGGCGCCGAGCACGGCGATGGCGATCCCGGCCAGTGCGAGCAGGACGAGCAGCGGCGGGCGGTACACGTCCGTCACGACGGCGAGAGTGTCGGACTGGCTCGCCGCCATCATGGCCGGGGCGATCAGCTGGTGCGCCACGACGCCGAGGGGCAGCCCGAGCAGCCCGCCCACCACGCCGAGCGCGCCCATGGACGTCACCATCATCACCGTGACCTGGCGTGGTGTCATCCCGATCGACTTGAGCGTGCCCAGGTCACGGCGGCGTTCGCGGGCGTTGAGGACCACGGTGTTGAAGACGCCGAGCGCCGCGACGACGCCGAGCACCAGCGTCAGCAGGGTCGCGGCACTGATCAGGACCGTGGCCTGGGACGAGCTGTTGTCGCGCGGTGGAGCGAGCTGCAGCCCCGGGTCGCCGGCCGTCACGGCGTTCAGGTACGCCTGCTGGTCGGTGCCGGGGGCCAGCTGGACCTGGTAGCCGTCGGCGCGGGTGCCCGGCGCCAGCTGCCCGAGCGTCGCCCAGCCGGCGAAGATCTGGAAGGCGTTGTTGGCCAGCACGAGCCCGACGATCCGCACCGGCGCGCGGTGGCCGCCCAGCTCCAGCGTGACGGTGTCGCCGATCGCCAGGCCGCGCTGGTTCAGGAACCGGGACGGGACCGCCACCTGGCCGGGTCCGTCCGGCCAGTGTCCACTGAGGACTTGTGGGCCGAGGTCCGCGCCGTCGCCGCGGTAGAAGACGACGGTGGCCGCCGGTCCGCCGGTCACGCCGGCCTCCTGCCGGGACGTCGCCGCGACGTGGACCGCGCCCGGTGTCGAGCGCAGCAGGGCCTCGTCCTGCGCGTCGCCCAGCTTCGGTGGGCGCGGCCGCGATTGCCTTGGTGGCAGGGGCTCACTGGACGTCCCCGCCATCAGCCCGACCCGGTCGGAGTAGGACGGGGCGACCGCGTTTCGGTACGCGGTAACGGAAAGCGTCACGCCGCTCGCGAGGGTCACGGTCACGACGCCGAGGACGATGGCGGCCAGGGTCAGCGCGGTCCGGGCCGGGCGCGCGAGCGGCACGCCGAGGCCGAGGCTGACCGAGCGCGGCAGCCGCGTGCCGCTGAGCCACCGCTGGACCACGAGCGCGCGGCCGGCCCGGGGCGCGGCGCCGACGCTGATCGCGCGTGCGGCGGGCAGCCGGCGGGCCCGCAGCGCCGAGACGAGCGCGGCGAGCACCACCACCATCGGCATGCCCACCAGCGCGAGGGCGTCCACCCAAAGGGCGACACCGACGTCGGTCACGCCGAAGCCCTGGAACGCGTCGGCCAGCAGCGGCCCCGCGACGAGGTTGCCGGCGACCGTGCCCAGCACGCAGCCGAACGCGGACGGAACGGCGACCATCACCAGGTAGACCGCCATCACCTGGTTCGGGGTGAAGCCGAGGGCCTTGAGCATCCCGATGTTCCGGACTCCCGCCACGACCGCCCCGCTGATCACGTTGGCGACGATCAGGACCGACACCGCCAGGCCGAGGATCCCGAAGACGACCAGGAACGGGATGTACACCCCGGACTCGGAGCCGGCCGCCTCCCGCAGGGCGAGGTACGACGCCGAGCCGAGCGTCGCCTTCGGGGGCAGCCCGGCCGTCACCACGGCCTGGTCCGCCCGGAGCTCGTCGGCGGTTGCGGCGCTGGTGAAGCGGTACAGCATCTGGGTGGCGGTCGGCCCCAGCTCCGTCAGCTGGGCGGGGCTGACCCAGGCGTCGGCGGACGCGCTCACGGAGAAGGCGAAACCGACGACGGTGAGCGCTGGGTGCCCGGGGGACTCCACGCGGGAACCCAGCTGCCTGGGCCCGAGTTCGCCGGGCGGCTGGTTCAGCACGATCTCGCCGGAGCCGGTGGCCCAGCGCCCCTGCCAGACGGTCAGCCGGTCCACCGCACCGCCGGGGTCCGCGCGCCCGACCGTGGTCAGGCTGGGCCCGCGGAACCCGTTTTCCTCGTCCACCGCTTGGAGCCGCGTCTGGCCGAACGGCCCGGCCGCTGCCTCGACCCCGGGCCGGACGGCGGTCTGGGCGAGCCGGTCGTCCGGCACCACCGCGTTGTCGTACGTCACGATCAGGTGCGCGCCGTTCTGCTGGGCGTGGGCCCGGTCGAACGGGGCCGACGCCGTCGTCAGCAATCCCAGCGCCAGCACCATCGTCGCCGTGGAAACCAGGACCACGATGCCGATCACGATCGTCTGGAGCCGGCGCCGCCGCACCGCCGCCCGCGCGACCCGCCACACCGCGTTCACGGTGTCCGCCCCAGCGTGCTCTCGCGCGCGACGCGGCCGTCGACGACTTCGACCAGGCGGGTCGCGCAATGGGTGGCGAGCCGTTCGTCGTGCGTCACCAATAGGAGCGTCTGGCCGATCTGGTTGAGGTCGAGCAGGAGGTCCATCACCTGCTCGCCGGACCGGCTGTCCAGCGCCCCCGTCGGCTCGTCGGCCAGCAGCAGGGCGGGCCGGTTCATCAGCGCCCGCGCGACCGCGACGCGCTGCCGTTCCCCACCGCTGAGCTGGGCCGGGTAGATGTTCCGCCGCCCGGCGATGCCGAGCTCGCCGAGCAGTTCCAGCGCGCGTTTGCGGGCCGGCGCGGCGGGTGTCCCGGTCAGCTGGGCGGCCAGCGCCACGTTGTCCAGCGCCGGAAGGTCGTCGAGCAGGTTGAAGAACTGGAAGATCATGCCGATCCGGCGGCGGCGGAACAGCGCGAGACCGGTTTCGTTCAGCTTCCCCAGGTCTTCGCCGTGCACGACCACGGACCCGGACGTCGGCCGGTCCAGCCCGGCCACCACGTTCAGCAGGGTGGACTTCCCGCTGCCCGACGGCCCCATCACCGCGACCGCCTCGCCGGCGTGGATCTTCAGCGACAGCCCGTCCAGCGCGGCCGAGTCGCTGTACTCCTTCCGCACGGCGGTCAGCTCGACGACCACCTGCGCCCTGCTGTTTTCCTGGCTCACAGTGCGCCATCCTGAGGCATCGGCGGCGGGGCGGGCATCAACCCGCGGGGGTAACCGCGCGGCCGGGGTCATCCCCGGGATGTACGCGCTGGCCCCGCTGGATGATGCGAAGTCCTTGACGGCCTGGGACAGTGAAACCGTGTGGGAGCCCGGGGTGATCTGGCCGGTCGTCGCGGCGCTGGCCGCGGTGGTGGCGCTGGTGTTCGCGGTCCGCGCCGGCCGGGCCCGCCGCGCGTTCGCCAAGGCGCTGGAGGAACGCGGCTGGCTGCTGGAGCGTGAGCGGGAAAGCGCGGCGCAGGGCGCGGTCGGCGCCGAGCGGGCCCGGATCGCCCGGGAACTGCACGACATCGTCAGCCACAACGTCAGCCTCATGGTGGTCCAGGCCGGGGCCGCCCGCCGGGTGCTGGACGCGGAGCCCGGCCAGGCCGCCGAAGCGCTGCTGGCCGTCGAGGCCGCCGGCCGGGACACGATGACCGAACTGCGGCACCTGCTCGGTGTGCTCGCCCCGCCGGCCGACGGCGGGGAACCGGGCGAGCTGTCCCCGCAGCCCAGCCTGAGCCGGCTCAGCCCGCTGGTCGACCGGATCGCGTTCGCCGGGCTGCCGGTGGAGGTGCGTATCTCCGGCGAGCCGCGGCCGCTGCCGTCCGGAGTGGACCTGACGGCGTACCGGATCATCCAGGAGGCGCTGACCAACGCGCTCAAACACGGCGACGGGTCGAAGGCCGAGGTGCTGGTCCGCTACACCGACCACTACCTGCGCGTGGAGGTGCTCAACAGCGGCCCCAGTGTGCTTTCCGGCGATCGCCCCGCTCCGGCCGAGCCGCAGGACGGCCGCGGTCTGCTCGGGCTGCGGCAGCGCGTGCGGGTCTTCGGCGGCGACCTGGACGCCCGGCGGCGGCTCGGCGGCGGGTTCCGGGTCCGCGCCCGGATCCCGCTGGAACACCCGTGACCGCCGCCGCGCCCCGGGTGGTCATCGCCGACGACCAGGCGCTCGTGCGCACCGGCTTCCGGATGATCCTCGCTTCGGGCGGGATCGACGTCGTCGGCGAGGCGGCCGACGGGGCCGAGGCCGTGTCGATGGACCGCGCGCTGCGACCGGACGTCGTCCTGATGGACGTCCGCATGCCGAACGTCGACGGCCTGGAGGCCACGCGGCGGATCCTCGCGCAGTCACCCGCCTGCCGCGTGCTGATGCTGACCACCTTCGACCTCGACCGTTACGTGTACGCCGCTCTCGCCGTCGGTGCCAGCGGCTTCCTGCTGAAGGACGTGACCCCGGAACACCTCGTCGCGGCGGTGCGGCTGGTCAACACCGGCGACGCCCTGCTCGCCCCGTCGATCACCCGGCGGCTGGTCGAGCGTTTCGCGTCCGGTCCCGTGGCGGCGCCGGCCGTCCACCGGGACCTCACCGCGCTGACGCCCCGGGAGCTGGAAGTCCTGACGCTGCTGGGCCGGGGCCGGTCGAACGCCGAGCTGGCCACGACGCTGACCCTCAGCGAGGCGACGGTCAAGACGCACGTGGCGCGCATCTTCGCCAAGCTGGCCCTCCGCGACCGTGCGCAAGCCGTTGTCCTCGCTTACGAAACCGGCCTCGTCGCCCCCGGAGACGGCGTGTGAACTGGCTCAGCCGACCATCTCGGCGTCGAGGGTGATGCCGTTCTTCGCCCGTTCCACCGATTCCTCGGCGGCCGGGCCACCCGGATTCTCCGTTGCCAGCGCTTGGTTCAGCTCGACGAACGGGCGCAGACGCCGCTCGTAGGCGGCGAAGGCCGCGGTGTGGTCCACGCCGGGGCGGCCGAGTTCGTCGGCCAGCACGTAGGCGCCGACGAGCGCGAGGCTGGTGCCCTGGCCCGAAAGCGCGGACGCGCAGTAGCCCGCGTCGCCGACGAGCGCGACGCGGCCGTTGGTCCAGTGGTCCATGTGGATCTGGGCCATGGCGTCGAAGTAGAAGTTCGGGGCGTCGGCCATCGCGGCGAGCAGCTTCGGCACCTCCCAGCCGGCGCCGGCCAGCCGTTCGGCGACGATTTCCTTCTGCTGCAAGGTGTTCCGGTAGTCGTAGGTCAGCGGCTCGGCCATGAAGCCGAGCGTGACCCGCAGCTCGGTGTTGTCGCGCACCGGGTAGGCGACACCGCCGGCGCGGGCGTCTTCGTCGCGGAACCACACCTGCCAATTGTCCAGGCCCAGGAGGTTCGGCGTCGGGAAGATCGCCAGGTACTGGCCCAGGTGCGTGGTGAACCCCGCCTCCGGCCCGAAGGCGAGGCGCCGCACGGCCGAGTGGACGCCGTCCGCGCCGATGACGAGATCGAAGGTGCGGAAGCCGCCGCGTTCGAACTCCACGCGCACGCTGTGTTCTTCCTGGTGCAGCGCGGTGATCGAGTCGTCGAACACGTACTCGACGCTGTCCTTCGTGGCTTCGTGCAGCATCGCGATCAGGTCGTCGCGCAGCAGTTCGACGTCCTCGCTGTCGAGCCGTCCGCTGGTGTAAGCGAAGTCCTCGGAGCGGAACAGCTCGGTGCCTGAACCGTCCATCATGGACATTCCCTTCATCCGGGTGCGCGCGGCCCGCACCGGCTCGCCCAGGCCCATCCGGTCCACCACGTCGAGCGCGACGCCGCGGACGTCGACGGCCTGGCCGCCCTCGCGCGGAGCCGCCGTCCGCTCCACCACGGTCACCCTGAAGCCCCGGTGACGCAGGCAGTGGGCCAGTGCCGGGCCGGCGATGCCGGCTCCGGAGATCAGGACGTCGCGCATGGTTTCCTCCAGTTTCGGACGCTATCTGCGTACACTCGACACAGTGGCATCGAGCTGGTTGGTACGCCAAAACTGACCTAGCACAGTGGGTACCCTGTACTAGTACAGATAGGAGACGGGTGTGACAGCCGAGCCGCGGTACCTGACCATCGCCGCCGAACTCCGGCGCCGGATCTCCGACGGGGAGCTGGTCCCGGGCGCGAAGGCGCCGTCGACCCGTGGGCTCGCCGCCGAGCACGGAGTCGCGACGGCGACCGCGGCGAAGGCGCTGGGTGTGCTCGTCCAAGAGGGGCTGCTCCGCGCCGAACCGCGCTCGGGCACCGTCGTCGCCGGTGGGCTGGGGGAGAAGCCCGCCCGCCGGCCCGCGCCGCGCGGCCGTTCGGAGGAGCTGACCCGCGGCCGGATCGTCCGGGCCGCGCTCGACATCGCCGACCACGAAGGGCTGGCGGTGCTGTCGATGCGCGGCGTCGCGGCCCGGCTCGGCGTCGCGCCGATGTCGCCGTACCGCCACGTCGCGAGCAAGGACGAGTTGGTCGTCCTGATGGCCGATGCGGCGTACGGCGAGCGTGGTTACCCGGCGCGGCCGCCGTCCGGCTGGCGGGCGCGGCTGGAACTGGGCGGGCGGACGTTGTGGTCGCTGTACCGGCGGCACCCGTGGCTCGCCCAGCTCGCGCCGGTCACCCGGCCGATGCCGCTGCCGAACCTGGCCGTGCACGCGGAATGGGTACTGTCCGCATTGGACGAATTCGGCCTCGACGCGGCGCAGCTGTGCGATCTGCACGTGCTGCTCTTCAGTTTCGTGCAGGGCATCGCGATCCACCTCGAACGCGAGCAGCAGGCGCTCGGCAGCTCCGGGCTGTCCGAGGACGACTGGATGGCCACCCAGGAACCGGCCCTCTCGGCGATCATCGGCTCCGGCCGTTACCCGGTGTTCGGCCGGATGCTCGCCACGCTGTCCACCGAGGGGTACGACCTCGTCCTGGACGAGGTGTTCGAACTCGGCCTGCGTTCCCTCCTGGACGGCCTAGCGCTGCGTCTCGAAGGCCGCTGACGTCGCCCGTTGGGGTGTCCTCCCGCGTGTCCGGCCCGGCGGACGGCGCCGGGACCGACACACTCTTCGCGGTGATGAACACGTCGATGGACGATGCCGGCCGCTGCCTGCTCTCGGTGGCCTGGAACATCCGGAGCAGCTTCTCCCGCGACGCGCCGCACAGCGTGGTCGATCGTCAGGAGCGGATCCGCGAGAACCTCCGCGACGTCTGCCGCTCGGCCGGCCACGGTGCCTGCGACTGGGCGGGCCGGCACGGTCCGGGCACCGAGGCCGACTACGTGCCGTTCCTGCGGCTGGCCGACCTCGCCTACGAGATCGACACGCTGCTGGCGCTCGTGGGCCGGTCGCTGGTCCCCGACCACGAGCGGGAAGCCCGCCGCTGGGCGGAGATCGACGTGCTGGTCACGCGCGCGGACGTGCTCGCGGAGGGCACGGCCGTCTTCCTGCGCGAGCCTGTGGCCGTGCCCTGCTGAGTCTCAGCGCTCACTGCTCACCGCTCGCGGCGCAGGGCGATGACGTTGTCGGTCACCTCGGCGACCTGGCCGTCCGGGCCGGTGGCGGTGCGACGGGGCGCGTCGAGCCGCTCGGCGTGCCAGCCCGGCCCGAGGTCCAGCTCGTCGGCGGTCTCCTGCGGGGTGGGGAAAACCTGGTCGCGGTTCCAGGACCACGGCGCGGCCGACCCGTGGTCGACGACGAGCAGCAGCCCGCCGGGGACAACCGCCTCGGCCGCCCGGCGCAGGACCCGCTCGCGCGGGAACTCCACCGGGCTGTGGAAGTAACTGGCGGACACCAGGTCGAACGCGCCTTCCGGGAAACTGCGGGAAAGATCGTGACAGGCCACGGTGAGCCGCTCGGTCACCCCGTCGGCCTCAGCCGCTTCGGCGATCCGCGCCAGCGCCGTCTCCGACACGTCGACAGCCGTGACGCGCCAGCCCCGCGCGGCGAGCCACCGCGCGTCGCCACCGTGGCCGCAGCCCAGATCCAACGCCGTGCCCGACTCGGGGCACAACGCGGGGACGACGTCGGCGAAGACCGCGTTGGGCCGGGTGCCCCAGCTGGGATCCGTGTTCTGGTAGCGATTTTCCCAGAACTGCGTGCTTTCGGTGGTCATCGAGGTCCTTCCTCCGGAGCGGGCGGTGCGGGCTCCACAGTCGGCGGACCCGGGGCCGGAGCGCAAGGAAATTTGCCATTCCGGCAACCCGACTACGGGTGAAGCGCGTTTCCGGGGATGCTCCTGTACTCGGCCGGGTGGCCATGTGGTAATGGAGCCGGCGAGCGCCGCGAACGGCGGCCAACGCTCCATAGTGGACAATTTCCGCGATGTTTCGGTTATCTGCGGGTGATCACCCAAGTCGCGTTTTTCGGAGGATTTCGCGGAGCCCGCCGGAGGTTGCGGCCGTAGCGGTCACATCACGGTGAGTGCGTGAATTTCCCGCATCGCAGGATCACCCCTCAGAGTGGACGGCGCGGAGATCCTCCAGTCGGGCCCGGGTTTCAGTGGCTCAGAGTAGGGAAATCCCGGCGGAGCCGCCGCGTTACATCACTCTTTAGTGGTGAAATTGCGGAAAACGTGGTCACTGTGGAGGCTGGTTCGACGCACCGCGTTGCCGATCTTGTTTTGTTATTCCTGGGGCCCTTGATAGCGTCGCGGTCTCGCCGGTGATCGACAGTTACGTCTGGTCACGCGCGGATTCGGGGATCCGCCGGTGGGATCCATTCTTGATGTTCGGAAGGACAATTCATGCGCTCTGCCCTGCTGCGCGGACGGACCTTCGTGGTCGCTGCTCCGGCGCTGGCCCTGCTCGCCACCGCCGCCCCTTCGGCGGTCGCCGCCGACTCGCCGGCCGGGTCGGCGTACGGGGCCTCCGCCTCGGTCTCCCTGCTTGCGGGAGTGCTGGGGGACAAGGGAATCTCCGTGGAGACGGGCAAGCTCGCGCCGTCCAGCACCGACGGGCCCACCTCGGCCTCGGTCGTGGACGTGCCGCTGAAGGGCCTGGTCACCGCCAAGGCCGTCACCAGCTCCGCGAAGCAGGACGGCGACAGCGGGCCGGTGCAGTCCAAGGCCGCCATCGTCGACGCCACGCTGCCGGTGCTGGCGCCGCTCGCGGGCAGCACGCCCAAGGCCAGCGTGATCAGCTCCGAGTGCAAGTCGACCTCCGACGGCATCACCGCGTCGTCCGACATCGCGAACCTCGACCTCGGCCGGATCGGCAAGCTGCCGGTCGGCACGGGCCCGAACCAGAAGATCGGCGTGCCCGGGGTCCTGCAGGTGATCGTGAACGAGCAGGTCAAGCACGCCGACGGCAGCCTCACCGTGAACGCGCTGCACGTGAAGCTCCTGGGCGGCAAGACGCTCGGCGCGCTGGGCAGCGGCGACATCGTGCTCGCGTCGTCCACCTGCGGCAAGGTCGCGCCGGCCGTGGTCACCACCCCGACCGCGCCCGCGAAGCCGCCGGCCCAGGGACCGGGCCAGGTCACCGTCGTGCCCGCGGGCGCGCCGGAGACCGGTGACGGCACCCTGGCCGCGGTGACCGAGCAGTGACCCGTTCCCGGTTCGGGCTCTTCGCCCTGCTGCTCGCGCTCGTCGCGAACTTCGCGCTGATCGGCTGCGGTTCGCCGGCGCCGGCGCAGCAGGCACCCGCGGCCGCCGCCCCGGCCGTCGGGCTGTCGCGCTCGGTCCCGGTGTCGGTCGACGTGCCGAGCATCGACGCGCACTCCTCGCTGGTGCCGCTCGGCCTCAACCAGGACAAGACGGTGCAGGTGCCGCCGGTCGACCAGCCGCTGCAGGCGGGCTGGTACTCCTACGGCCCGACGCCCGGCCAGGTCGGCCCCGCCGTGGTGCTCGGGCACATCGACGGCAACCACCAGAAGGGCATCTTCTGGCGGCTGCACGAGGTGAAGAAGGGCGACCAGATCGTGGTCGGCCGGCAGGATGGGTCGAAGGCCACCTTCACCGTGAGCAAAGTGGACCAGATCGCGAAGCAGTCGTTCCCCACCGAAGCCGTGTACGGGAACACCACCGCGCCGGAGATCCGGCTGATCACCTGCGGCGGCGCGTTCGACGCTTCGGCCCACAGCTATCTCGACAACATCATCGTCTACGGCTCGCTCGACACCTGAGCCGTTGCCCGCGAAAGGGGCTCTGACGTCCGCTCTCCCCGGCGGCCGTCAGGGCCCCTTTCCCTGTTTCGCTCAACCCGTGACCAGGGCCAGCCCCGCCGCGGTGAGCACGGCCGGCATCCGCCGCCCGGGCCGGACCGGCCGTGCGGAGCGGACGAATCCGCCGTGGGCCAGCGCGTGCGCGGCGTACTGGTCGCAGCACGGGAGCCCGTCGACGAACAGGTCCGGCTCGGCCCCGTAGCCGATCTCGCCGCGCCCGGCGGCGACGGCCCGGAGCATCGCGATCCCGCGGCCGCTGACGGTGGTTTCCATGGCTGCCTCCCTGGCGGCTCCGCTCGATCTCCCTGCTGATGCGTCGAAGGAGGGGCGGGCGTTTCGACAGGGATTCGGAGCCCGGACCTAATCTGGCGGGAGAAGCCGCGACGAAGGGACTCACCCGATGCTGATCGACGACCTCGTAGCCGTACTCCCCGGGGACCGGATCGTGCGGGACCCCGACGTGTTGCGCAGCTTCGCCCACGACGAGGCGGAGTGGGCGCCGTACGCGCAGCCCGCCGTGGTCGTGCGGCCGCGGACGGCGGACGAGGTGCAGACGACCGTGCGGCACTGCGTCAAACACGGAACGCCGCTGGTCACGCGCGGCGCGGGCACCGGGCTGTCCGGCGGCGCGAACGCCGTCGAGGGCTGCGTGGTGCTGGTGATGGACCGGATGACGGCGATCCTCGAGATCGACCCGGTCGAGCGGCTGGCCGTCGTCGAGCCCGGCGTGGTGAACGACGACCTGCGCGCGGCCTGCGCCGCCCAGGGCCTCTGGTACCCGCCGGACCCGGCCAGCTCACCGTGGTCGACCATCGGCGGCAACGTGGCCACCAACGCGGGCGGCGTCTGCTGCGTGAAGTACGGCGTGACCCGCGACTACGTGCTCGGCCTGCAGGTCGTCACCGGCACCGGCGAGCTGGTGCGGCTCGGCCGGCGCACCGCGAAGGGCGTGGCCGGCTACGACCTCGCGGGCCTGATGGTCGGCTCCGAGGGCACGCTGGGCGTGGTCACCGAGGTTACGGTGCGGCTGCGGCCCCAGCGCGCGCCCGAGCGGACCATCGCGGGTTACTTCGACTCCACCGTCGCCGCGGGTGAGGCCGCCGCCGCGATCGTCGCCTCCGGGGTGGTGCCCTCGGCGCTGGAGCTGGTGGACCGGCACTGCCTGGCCGCCGTCGACGCGTGGAAGAACATGGGCCTGTCCGCCGACGCCGAGGTCGTGCTGCTGGGCCGCAGCGACGCGCCGGGCGAGGCGGGGGACCGCGAGGCCGCCGTGATGCTGGAGTGCTTCGAGAAGGCGGGCGCGACCTGGGCCGCGCAGTCGTCCGACCAGGAGGAGGCCGACGCGCTGTTCGCCGCCCGGCGGCTCGCGTACCCGGCGCTGGAGCGGCTCGGCCCGGTGCTCACCGAGGACGTCTGCGTGCCGACGCACCTGGTCCCGGAGATGCTCGCGCGGATCGACCTCGCGGCGAAGCGGCACGACACGCAGGTCGCCAACATCGCGCACATCGGCGACGGCAACCTCCACCCGCTGCTCATCACCCCCGCCGGCGACGAGGACGCGCGGCGGCGCGCGCAGGCGGCGTTCGACGACATCGTGGCCGACGCCCTCGCGCTCGGCGGCACCGTGACCGGCGAACACGGGGTCGGGCTGCTCAAGCGGCCGGGCCTGGTCCAGGAGCTCGGGCCGGCCGTCCTGGAGCTGCACCACGCCGTGAAGAAGGCCCTCGACCCGCACGGAATCCTCAACCCGGGGAAGGTCATCGGCCTTCACTCGGGCGAGTGAAAGTAAATAGTCCACAAAGGACATTCAAGTGATTGTGACCGGTCTCTCGCAAACGATTCCGAAAGTTGATTGCCTTACGCAAGCAAGTTGCTTAGCCTAGCTAAGGGAACTGAGCGAGAGAGGTCTTCGACTGTGGCGGAGCGCAGGACTTATTCGGTCGCGGAACTGGGGCCGCGGTACAAGTGGATCGCGCTGTCCAACACGACGCTGGGCATGCTGATCGCGACGATCAACTCGTCGATCGTGCTGATCGCCTTGCCCGACATCTTCAAGGGCATCGGGATCAACCCGCTGGAGCCGTCCAACACCAGCTACCTGCTGTGGATGATCATGGGCTTCCTCGTGGTCACCGCCGTGCTGGTGGTGAGCTTCGGGCGGCTCGGCGACATGTACGGCCGGGCCAGGATGTACAACCTGGGCTTCGCGGTCTTCACGTTTTCGTCGATCATGCTGGCCATCACCTGGTTCGACGGTGACGCGGCCGCGCTGTGGCTGATCGGCTGGCGGATCGTGCAGGGCGTCGGCGGCGCCTTCCTGATGGCCAACTCGTCGGCGATCCTCGCCGACGCCTTCCCGTCCAACCAGCGCGGCCTCGCGCTGGGCATGAACGGTGTCGCGGCCATCGCGGGCTCGTTCCTCGGCCTGGTCATCGGCGGGGTGCTGGCGCCGATCAACTGGAACCTGATCTTCCTCGTGTCGGTCCCGATCGGGGTCATCGGCACGATCTGGGCGTACCTGAAGCTGCACGACACCGGCATCCGCCAGCACGCGCGGATGGACTGGTGGGGCAACATCACCTTCGCCGTCGGCCTGATCGCGGTGCTGGTGGGCATCACCTACGGCATCCAGCCCTACGGCTCCTCGCCGACCGGCTGGGGCAGCCCGATGGTCCTGTCCTGCCTGATCGGCGGCATCGCGGTGCTGATCGCGTTCATCGTGATCGAGACGAAGGTGGACAACCCGCTGTTCCGGCTCTCGCTGTTCCGGATCCGGGCGTTCAGCTGGGGCAACCTGGCGAACCTGACGGCGTCGCTCGGCCGCGGTGGGCTGCAGTTCATCCTGATCATCTGGCTGCAGGGCATCTGGCTGCCGCAGCACGGCTACACGTTCGAGCAGACGCCGCTGTGGGCCGGCATCTACATGTTGCCCATGACGGTCGGCTTCCTGGTCGCCGCGCCGACCTCGGGCATCCTGTCCGACCGGATCGGCAGCCGGATGCTCGCGTCGAGCGGCCTGGTGCTGACGGCGATCACCTTCGTGCTGCTGATCATCCTGCCGGTGAACTTCAACTACTGGTCGTTCGCCGCGATCCTGCTGGTCAACGGCATCGGCATGGGCATGTTCTCCTCGCCGAACCGGGCCGAGGTGATGAACAGCCTGCCGGCGGACGCCCGCGGCTCCGGCTCCGGCATGATGACGACCTTCCAGAACGCGGCCATGGTGCTCTCGATCGGCTTCTTCTTCAGCCTGATCATCGCGGGCCTGTCGAACAACCTGCCCTCGGCGATGAGCCAGGGCCTGATGGCGCACGGCGTGCAGCCGGGGCCGGCCAACCAGATCGCGCACCTGCCCGCGGTCGCCGTGCTCTTCGCGGCGTTCCTCGGCTACAACCCGATCCAGCAGCTGCTGGGCGGTCAGCTCGCCACGCTGCCCCCGGACCAGGCCTCGTTCCTGACCGGCCGCAGCTTCTTCCCGAACCTGATCTCCGGCCCGTTCCAGGACGGCCTCGCGGTGGCGTTCGGCTTCGCGATCGTGGTGTGCCTGATCGGCGCCGTCGCTTCGCTGCTCACGAAGAGCAAGAAGTCCGCGTCGTCGGAGTCGGTGGGCGAGGAACTGGCGGCTGTCGCCGGTGAGTCCGGTGGCGGGCCCAGTGAGCTGGTGGCTCCGTCTTCCACTTCCAGCGACCGGTAAGGGTTTTCTCCGGCAAAGGGCCGGGCGGTCACCTGCGGGTGAGTGCCCGGCCCTTTGCCGTTGATCGGTTTCGAGTGTCCAAGAACGACTCGGCCTACCAGCCGATCGAAGCCCGCTCGATCTTCACCGGATGCTTGGGAGCCCCGTCCAACGGCCCGTTCGGGTCCGTCGGGATGATCCCGTCCGCCACCATCCGGTCGATGGCCGACATGCCGCGAACCACGGTCCCCAGCACCGAATACTGCGCCGGGATGTGCGCGAAGGAATGCACGATGAAGAACTCCGACCCGTTTGTCCCCGGGCCCTGGTTGCCCATGGCCACCGTGCCACGCGGGTACGTTTCCGCGCCCGTGACCTCGTCCGGGAACTTGTAGCCGGGGCCGCCCTTCTCCACCTCGTAGATGTCGCCGCACTGGAGCACGCCCAGCCGGGCGGAGTTCGACAGGCGCCAGCACTGCGAACGGTCGTAGAAGTGCTGGAGGACCAGGCTCGCCATGTTCGCCACCGCGCACGGGGCCGCGCCGCCGCTGTTCAGGCGGAGCGTGACCGGGCCGTAGTTGAAGCGGAAGGTGACGTCGACGGTCCCGCGCGTCAGGGCGAACGGCAGCGGCCGGAGCACCGGGCGGGCGGCCGGGTTGTCCGGCGTCGGGGTGAAGGTGCACCGGGCCAGAGCCGGTGCGGGAGCAGCAGTGGCCGGGGCGGCGAACAGCGCCACACCGGCCACGACCGAAAGGACCAGGGCAACCCAGCGCGACTTCATAAGCCCGCAAGGTAGCGAACGAAGAACTACTTACGCCAGGCCGTACGGCGCTTGCGGATGTCGAGCACCAGCAGGAACGCCAGGAAGATCGCCAGGCCGACGAGCCACACGTTCTCCGTGTTGTTCTCGTGGTTGCCCTTCAGCATGAGCAGCAGCACGACCACGCTGATCCAGCCGGCGACGCGGGTGGCCTTCGGGAACGAGCCGTGCCAGCCCCACTCCGCCGACGGCTCGTCGCGGGGGTCCACTTCGGGCCGCTTCTCGATCGCCTTGCCTGCCACGATCACTCCTCCTGACCCGCTGGACCTCGTACGCCGAAATGATCCCACACCGCCGGGTGCTCCGCGGAGACGGGCCGCGCCACGACGGGCGATAATGAGCGGCGATGACTACCTCGCGAAGCGTCCTCGTGCTCGGCTCGACCGGGTCCGTCGGGGCGCAGGCCCTCGACGTCGCCGCCCGTAACCCGCACCTGTTCACCGTGGCCGGGATCGCCGCCGGCGGGTCCGACCCGCGGGCGCTGGCCGCCCAGGCGCTGGCCCACGGCGTGGCCGCCGTCGCCGTGAGCAGGCCCACAGCGGTGGAGGACCTCCAGCTCGCGCTGTACGCCGAGGCCCAGCGCCGCGGCTACTCGAAGGGCGAGTTCCGCATCCCGCGCATCTTCGCGGGCGCCGACGCCGTGACGGAACTCATCGACGCGGTGGCCGTCGACGTCGTCCTCAACGCCCTGCCCGGCTCGCAGGGCCTCGCGCCGACGCTGAAGGCGCTGGCCACCGGCTCCACACTCGCGCTGGCCAACAAGGAGTCGCTGATCGCGGGCGGGCCGCTCGTGCTCGCCGCCGCGAAGCCGGGCCAGCTCGTGCCCGTCGACTCCGAGCACTCCGCCATCGCGCAAGCCCTGCGCGCGGGCCAGGAGAACGAGGTGGCGCGGCTCGTGCTCACCGCGTCCGGCGGCCCGTTCCGCGGCCGGAAGCGCGCCGAACTGGCCGATGTCACCGTCGAACAGGCGATGGCGCACCCGACCTGGTCGATGGGCCCGCTGATCACCATCAACTCCGCGACGCTGATCAACAAGGGCCTGGAGCTGATCGAGGCCGCGCTGCTGTTCGGCGTCGAGCCCGCGCGCATCGACGTCACCGTGCACCCGCAGTCGATCGTCCACTCGATGGTGACCTTCACCGACGGCTCGACCATCGCCCAGGCGAGCCCGCCCGACATGCGGCTGCCGATCGCGCTCGCGCTGCACTGGCCCGAGCGCGTGCCGGGCGCGGCGGCCGCCTGCTCCTGGGACACGGCGGCGAGCTGGACGTTCGAGCCGCTCGACAACGAGGCGTTCCCGGCCGTCGAGCTGGCCCGCCACGTGGGCACCGAGGGCGGCTGCCTGCCCGCCGTCTACAACGCCGCGAACGAGGAGGCGGTGGCGGCCTTCCTGGCGCAGAACGCCGGTTTCACCTCGATTGTGGACACTGTTTCGCAGGTGGTGGAAGCCGCCGACGAGTGGCGTCGCGAGCCTCGCGACGTCGAAGATGTACTCGCCGCCGAGCGCTGGGCTCGCGCGCGTGCTGGAACGATGCTGGGTAAGGGGAAGTAGCGCGTGCTCGCCTACATCATCGGGGTGGTGCTGTTCGCGCTGGGGATCTGCATCTCCGTCGCGCTGCACGAGGCCGGTCACATGCTGACGGCCAAGGCGTTCGGCATGAAGGTCCGGCGCTACTTCGTGGGCTTCGGGCCCACGGTCTTCTCCTGGCGCCGCGGCGAGACGGAGTACGGCCTGAAGTGGATCCCGCTCGGCGGGTTCTGCGACATCGCCGGCATGACGGCGCTGGACGAGGTCACGCCGGAAGAGGCGCCGCGCGCGATGTGGCGGTTCAAGACCTGGAAGCGCACCGTGGTGATGTCCGCGGGCTCGATCACCCACTTCATCCTCGGCTTCGTGGTGCTCTACCTGATGGCGGTCACCATGGGCCTGCCGAACATCGCCGCGGCGTCCGAGCCGCTGCAGCCGGTCGTCGCGAGCATCTCGTGCGCCCGCGCGGCGACCACGACACAGCAGCTGAACGACACGTCCTGCCCGGCGGGCGCGCCCACCCCGGGGAAGACGGCCGGGCTGCAGGCGGGCGACAAGATCGTCTCCGTCGCGGGCAAGCCGACGCCGCAGTGGACCGACGTGCTGGCCATCGTGCAGGCCTCCGGCGGCCGAACCCCGATCGTCGTGCAGCGCGGCAACCGGACGCTGAACCTGAACGTGGACATCCCGCGGGTGCAGCGGCTCGGCAGCGACGGCAAGGTGCACGAGATCGGCATGATGGGCGTGTCCACGGTGCTGCCGCCCGCGTACCTGCACTACAACGGCCTCACCGCGGTCGGCGCCACGTTCTCCTTCACCGGGACCATGTTCGCCCAGACCGCGCAGCGGCTGGTCGAGTTCCCCGAGCGGATCCCGGCCGTGGTCAGCGCCATCTTCGGCGGCGAGCGCGACCCGAACACCCCGGTCAGCGTCGTCGGCGCGAGCCGGATCGGCGGCGAGGCCGTGCAGCAGGGCCTGTGGCAGCTGTTCTTCTTCCTGCTGGCCAGCCTGAACTTCTTCATCGGCGTGTTCAACCTGCTGCCGCTGCTGCCGATGGACGGCGGGCACATCGCCATCGTCTGGTACGAGCGGGTGCGCGACTGGCTCCGCGCGTTGCGCGGCAAGGCGGCGGGCGGTCCGGTGGACTACACGAAACTCTCCGCGATCACGATGGTCATCGTCGTGATCGGCGGTGGCATCACGCTACTGACGGTGACAGCGGACATCGTCAACCCGATCCGCTTGCAGTAAACAGCCGTACCGGCCGGGTCACGACCCGGCCGGTTTCACCCGGACAGGGCGTAATACTGCTCACCGTGACGGTTGACTTCGTTGAATGTCGTCCGGTCGGTGTAGGTACGCTGGGGTCGTGACCGTCGCACTCGGCATGCCCGCTCTGCCGCCCCCCGTCCTCGCCGAGCGCCGCAAGACCCGCCAGCTCCAGGTGGGGTCGGTCGGCGTCGGCAGTGAGTCCCCGATCTCCGTCCAGTCGATGACGACGACGCTGACCTCCGACGTCAACGCCACCCTCCAGCAGATCGCCGAGCTGACCGCGGCCGGCTGCGACATCGTCCGTGTCGCCTGCCCGTCGGCCGACGACGCCGAGGCGCTGCCCGCGATCGCGAAGAAGTCGCAGATCCCGGTGATCGCCGACATCCACTTCCAGCCCAAGTACGTGTTCGCCGCGATCGAGGCCGGCTGCGCCGCCGTGCGCGTGAACCCGGGCAACATCCGCAAGTTCGACGACCAGGTCAAGGAGATCGCGCAGGCCGCGAAGGACCACGGCACGCCGATCCGGATCGGCGTCAACGCCGGCTCGCTCGACAAGCGGCTGCTGGAGAAGTACGGCAAGGCGACGCCCGAGGCGCTGGCCGAGTCGGCGCTGTGGGAGGCCTCGCTGTTCGCCGAGCACGACTTCCACGACATCAAGATCTCGGTCAAGCACAACGACCCGGTGGTCATGGTGCGCGCGTACGAGCTGCTGGCCGAGCAGTGCGACTACCCGCTGCACCTGGGCGTCACCGAGGCCGGGCCCGCGTTCCAAGGCACGATCAAGTCCGCCGTCGCGTTCGGCGCGCTGCTGCGCCAGGGCATCGGCGACACCATCCGCGTGTCGCTGTCCGCCCCGCCGGTCGAAGAGGTCAAGGTCGGCATCCAGATCCTGCAGTCGCTGAACCTCAAGGAGCGCAAGCTCGAGATCGTCTCCTGCCCGTCCTGCGGGCGCGCGCAGGTCGACGTCTACACCCTCGCCGAGCAGGTCACCGCCGGGCTCGAGGGCATGGAGATCCCGCTGCGCGTCGCCGTGATGGGCTGCGTCGTCAACGGCCCGGGCGAGGCCCGCGAGGCCGACCTCGGCGTCGCCTCCGGCAACGGCAAGGGGCAGATCTTCGTCAAGGGCGAGGTGATCAAGACCGTGCCCGAGCACGCGATCGTGGAGACGCTGATCGAAGAGGCCATGCGCATCGCCGAAGCGGCGGGCGAGGGCATCGGCGAAGGCGCCCCGAGCGTCACCGTCGGCTGACTCACTCTTAAGGCCGTCAAGGCCTCCTTACCCGCGTCTGACGCGGGTAAGGAGGCCTTGACGGTTTTCAGCCCCGCAGGTGGTGCTGCGCGGCGTCCTTGATCTGGATCCGGACGTTCTCCAGCGCCGCCGCCACGTCGTCGATCTGCTGGGACGCCAGCTGGATCGAGCCCTGGATGGCGGTGGCCGTCGAGGTCTCGCCGAGCAGGCCGAGCACCTGTGACTGCAGGTCCGCCAGCTCGCTCTTCGTCGCGAGGGCGATGCCGGTGGGCACCTGGTCGGCGAGCTGCTCGAGCTGCTGCGCCTGCTCCTGGATGGTCATGGCGAACTCCGCTTCTTCGGGTGGGGATCCCGCCTCCGTGGTAGCAGAAACTCCACCCGCGCGGCTTACGCTGGTCAGGTGAGTCACAGCTGGGCGTCCCGCGCGCCGCACCCCTTGGTGCGGCCGCTGGTCACGCGCTACATCGGCTACGCGCAGGAGAACGTGACCCTCGCCGTCCACCGTGGACTGCCCTCGCGGCACGTGACGCTCATCATCAGCCTGGAGCAGCCCGTCCGGTTCGCCGGGCAGCCGGGCGAGGGGGCGTTGCAGGGGCTCGTCGGCGGCCTGCACACCGCGCCCGCGCTGATCACGCAGGACCGGGTGCAGCGCGGCCTGCACCTGGAGCTGGACCCGTTCGGCGTGCGGACGCTGCTGGGCGTCACAGCCGCCGAGCTGAGTGGCCACATCGTCGACCTTTCCGACTTCGGCGGTGACCTCGCGTCGTTGCCCGAGCGGCTCGCCGAGGCGCCGGACTGGCCGTCCTGCTTCGCGATCCTCGACGACGTGCTCGCCGCGCGCGCCGTGGAGCCCGCTTCGCCGCCGCCGGAACTGGGGGAGGCCTGGCGGCTGATGCGGCGAAGCGGCGGCCAGGCGCGCGTGGCCGATCTGGCGGGGGAGGTCGGCTGGAGCCGACGGCACTTCGGGGAGCGGTTCCGCGCGGAGACCGGGCTGGCGCCGAAGCAGGCGTCCCGCGTGCTGCGGTTCGAACGCGCCGGGCAGCTGCTGCGCGGCGGTCGCCGGGAGCTGGCGGAGGTCGCCGTCGAGGCGGGCTTCTACGACCAGGCGCACCTGTCCAACGAATGGCGCGCGCTGGCCGGCTGCTCCCCGCGGACGTGGATCGCCGAAGAGCTGCCGTTCCTGGCACCGACGGAAGATTGATCAGCTACTGAATAGGCCGGCGCGGCGAGGGCGGCTGCTGGGCGCGGGAGAAACAGCTCCGGCAGTCCTGTGAGCGGTCCCGGGCTTCGCCCAGCTCGTCCGACAGCTCGTCGCGGAAGGCGCACCGGGCCGGAATCATGGACCTCGCCTGCGAGCACTGGGGCTCGAGCAGACCGCGGTCCGGATCGGCCAGCTGCTCACGGCGGTACCGGTGGTTCCGGGTGTCGCGCGCCCAGAAGTGGATGGCGTACAACGCGTGCTCGACCTCGGCCGGGGGCAGTTCGCCCGTGACCCATCCCGTCATGCCTCGCCGATCACCCATCATGATTTCCGGACTGCCCACGGTGGCAGGTTCCGGTCAACTGGTCAAGACAAGCTGACCAGTGGATACTGGCCGGATGGTGGATCGCACAAGCGGGATGCCCGCGTTCCGGCAGGTCGCGGCCGACCTGCGTGCGAAGATCACCGTCGGCCACTACGCGCCGGGCGACCGGCTGCCGAGCGAGCGGGAACTCGTCGAGGCCTACGACGCTTCGCGGCCCACCGTCCGGGCTGCCGTGGAAATGCTTCGCACCGAAGGACTTGTCACGGCGGAGCACGGCCGCGGCGTGTTCGTGCGCCCGCCGGCGAGCGTCCAGCGCATCGCCCGATCCCGGCTGTCCCGCGAGGCCCGCGAGCGGAATCGCGGCGCGTTCCTCGCCGACGCCTCGGCCGCCGGCTTCACCCCGTCGACGTCGACGTCGATCCGTTTCGAACCGGCCGACGCCCGCACCGCGCTGCACCTCGCCATCGACGAGGGCACCGAGATCACCGTGCGGGACCGGGTGATGCGAGCCGATGGGCTGGTGGTCCAGCTCGCCGCGTCACGCCTCCCGCGCGCGTTGACGCGCGGCACCGCGATCGAGGGCGTCGACACCGGCCCGGGCGGCACGTACGCCCGGCTGGAGGAGCGGGGCCACCAGCTCGGCTCGTTCGTCGAGCACGTCGGCGCCCGGATGCCCGCGCCGGACGAAGCGTCGCTGCTGCAGCTCGCCGACGGCGTCCCGGTCGTCACCGTGACCCGCGTGGCCTACGGCACCGACGGGACGCCGCTGGAGATGAACGGGATGGTGCTGGCGGCCGACCGTTACGAACTGTCGTACGAGTGGCCCGCGGACTGACCTCCCGTTCTTCCAAGACGGAAGCGGCGTGGCCGGGCAAGACTCGTCGGCATGACACCTCGACCGACAGTCTGGCCCGCCTTCCGCTACAACGACGCCCCCGCCGCGATCCGTTTCCTCGTCGACGTCCTGGGCTTCCAGGAGACGCTCGTGGTGCCCGGTGCCCCGGATCGCGAGATCGCGCACGCCGAACTGACCTGGCCCGAAGGCGGCGGCGTGATGCTCGGCAGCACCGGCGGCCCTTGTGACGGCGTCCACGACGCCATGCGCCCCGGCGGCGGCGCCGCGTACGTCGTGTCCGATCACGTCGACGAGATCTACGCGCGGGTGAAGGACTCCGGCGTCGTGATCACCGAGGAACTGACCGACACCGACTACGGCTCCCACGGCTTCAGCGTGCGCGACTCGGAAGGGAACTCCTGGAGCGTCGGCACTTACCGCGGCGCCTAGGTTGCGTCGCCTGGGACATCGTTCCCATGCTGACGAAGCTCTGATTCCCATGCCCGATCACGTAGCGCCAGGCCGGTCGTCGACCACAGCCGGCCTGGCACTGCTGCGGCCAGGATGTTCACAGGTGCGGCGTCACTACCGCGCGAGCCCATCCGGCAATGGCTCCGCCACGGATCCCACGTCGCGAGAGCACCGTCTGTCCACTCCGGACATCAGGTGCCAGGAGCTGCGCCGAACCGGCACCGTCCTGTGTGGCCGGAGGCTCGGTTTCCGATGTGGAGTCGGCGGTAGTGGGGGTTCCCGACGGTCGCGGCCGTCGAGCATCGCCGGTCACAGAGGATTGTTTCCTGGACAGAATTTGGACATTTCCAGGACAGATCACCGGTTTTCGCCATCGAGGCGAACTCGGCCAGGTGCCGCGGCGGATCGTCTCGACCGTTGTCGACGGCCACGCGAGTGGCAAACTGGTTGGCCAGGATGCTTGTCCGGCAACGTCGGCAATGGCGATCACGTAGCCCGATTAGGTGGTCCTTGCGCGGCCGGTCGCTCAAAAATATTCTGTTTCGCGCTTTGCGTACCGGCTTTTCAGGGCAGATGGCCGGCGGCGTGGACGACGCGCTCTGCCGGCCAGGTCGCTGTTCGGGGAGCAGTCGCGTGGTTCTGATCAGGCAATACGGTCGGTGGGTGACTCTTTTCTGATCCACTGCAGGGTGCCGGCTGGGAAAATCGAGTGAGTCGCTCTGAGTAGTGTTGATCTTGAAAGGTTCTTATGCACCGCTTGCCGCCGATCGGTGGCTTGGAGCAGGCTTCCCGCTATGACAGAAGAACCATCCGCTGCCGGTGTGTGGGTGCCCGTGGAGGGCGACCGGAATTTTCCTGCAGCGGTGCGTCGCAAGGGGGCCTGGGTGCCACCTCCCCTCCGGTCGGATGTCCGGCTGTGCCCGCGTACGCATCGATCGCTGGCTGCGGCCGAACAGGCTTTGGGGCGGCTTGACGAGGCTGCGGATCGGTTGCCGGAAAGAGAGAGTCTGGAGCAGTCGACCCTGCTGAGGGAGGCCAAGAGCTCGGCTGCCCTGGACAACCGTCACTTCAGCCTCGAGGAACTGCTGGTGGCCAAGGCCCGGCCGGTCGATCTGCCCGATCAGTTCGCGGCCGTCGATCGCTACCTCACCGCGGCCGGGCGGGCGTTCTCCGCGGTGGGCCGGGACGCGAAGGTCGATCTGGGTCTCCTGCGTGAGATCAGCAATCTCCTCGTCTCCCGTCCCGACGCGGAACCGCCCTCCGAGTGGAGAACCGACGTCACCTGGCTGGGCGGTCCTCGTCCGGAGAGCGCGGTCATGCTCCACGTGCCGCATGGGCCGTACTTGCTCTCGTCGGCCGAGCAATGGCAGGTGTGGAATGCGGACGACCACGACATTCCCCTTGTCGGAAAGATCGGCCTGGGGCATCACCGGCTTGAGGTGATTCACCCGTTCGCCGGTGGCAACGGTTACGTCTCGCGCGCTTATGTCAACCTCGAGCTGGTTGCGGCGGGGGTGTTGCGCGGCCCCATCCTCCCGTTGTCGGTGTGGTTTGACCGTAACCGCGACGAGTACTACTCCCACGTGCTATGCGTCGCGGAAAAAAACAGTTACGAAGACTTTCTGATCTTCTTCGCCGAAGGAATCCGGACGATCTGCATGGAGCAGATCCGCCATATCAAGCAGATGGAGGAGCTCCGGGCCAAGCATCGGTCGAAGATAGGCCGAGGCGGTGGCAATGCCGTCCGGGTGGCCGACTCGCTCGTCGGCCGGCCCGTTACCACCAACAAAGACATCGCTACGCGCTTCGACATGTCACGTAAGGGCGCCACTGATGCGATACGGAAGCTGGTCGGCGAAGGATTGCTTGAAGAATGCAATCCCGGAGTCCGGCGTAACAAGATCTACATCTGCCGCGAGGCATTGGATTTACTGACCCGCGACCCGGCTCCGCCCTTGGAAGATCGCGCCGTGTTCACCGAAAAGGTCTGATCCGTTTTTCTCTCCAACCCCGCAGGAGTACTCGTGCTGTACTTTACTTTCGTGGAACGTCGTCGTCCTCGGCACGCCGCTGCGCGTTCTCGCCGGACGGTGCGGCTGATCCGCTGGACTGGTGTCCTCGCCCACGTGCTGATCGCGTTGCTCTGCACGGTGGACGCGTAGCTCAGGCGCCGAGTTGTGGTGGCAGGGCGGCGTTTTCGGGGGTGCGCAGTGCCGCGCGGACGTGGTCGGCTCGTTGTGGATCGGTATCGACCAGGCAGGCGAGGGCGTTGCTGAAGGCGCGACGGGCCAGTCCCGGTGTCCCCGTCAGCCACAATGCCCTTCCGAGCGCGATCTGGATATCGGCCCGTTCGGTGTCCGGCATCCGCTGGCCCGCCGCACGGGCCGCGTCCTCGGCGTTGTTCAGGGTGGTGATGGCCGCGACGGCGCGGTCGGCGGCCAGCTGCACGAGGCCGATACGCCACAGCGTCCGCGCGGTTTGCGGGGGATCGGCCAGGCGCTGGAACGCCGCAAGGGCGCCGTAGAAGACATCGAGCGCCCGATGCAACCTGCCTCTGGCCACAAAGAATTCACCCATGGCCACACTGAGTGCGGCGATGCGCTTGTGGTCGGCGGCCTCTTGTGACACAGCCAGTGCGCGCGTCCACTGGGCTTCGGCCCGTTGGTGGTCATCGCGGCGGTACGCCGCTCGTGCGCTGAGGGCCAACAGATCGGTCAGCAGGTGAGGTGCCCGAGCGGCGATGGCTGCGGCTTCTCCGGCCTGGGACAGTTGCTGTTCCCAATCGGGGTCGTGGCAGTAGCGCGACCAGGGCCACCACGCGTAAGCCAGAGACGCTGCCCCACCGGGGTCTCCGCACGCACTCAGCGCCGCGGCCACGCTCGGCACGGTCCGGTAGGTCTCCTCCAGCGGTGACGGGGAGGCCGGGCCCCGCTCTCGGTGATCGCCGCCGGCGCTGGTGGCCGAATCCTGGCCGCTGACGTCCTCGCGCGCGTCGAGCCGGGCCTCGGCGTCGTGGCGTAACTGCTCGGCGAGTGCCGCGACTGACGCGGCCACGGCGGAATGATCTGCCGGCCGGGGGTGTCCGGTGGCGGTGAACCACCCTTCGTGCTCCTGCGCCAATCCTTGTTTTACCAGGCTCATGCCGGTATCGAGGGTGGCTTGAGGGTCGGCGTGTATGGCGATGGCGAGCAAAGGGAGGGGCAGCGCGGCGCCGACTCGCAGCAACAGCCCCAGCAGCCTGCCCGTGAGATCGGTCGAGTCATCGTCCGGCGTTGCCAGTTCGCCCGCCACCAGCCGCATCCTCTCCTCAGCCGAGTCCCGTCCTCGGCTGCGTTGTACGGCGCTGTCCCTCCCAAGTCAGCCTTTCAGCTCGCCCATTCGCGTGAACGTGATTTCCCGCACTTCGCAGTGAACCATTCTCCTCAGCCGACGTGAACCCGCCAACGGCTCGGTATCCACCTCCGAAGGATGAGTGAGTTGTTCATACCATGATCAACAAGGTCGACTTGTGGTTCGCGCGCCGCGTCAAGCCCTCTTCACCGCATCTCTCGCGACGACAAGCACCGATCAGCGGTTGACAGCTCGCTAGCGCGTCAGTGAGTCTGATGGGTCGCGATCCAAGTGCCCGCGCCACCGCTCGTGCTCGTCTTGGTGAAGGTCGATCGTCAAGCATGAAGCAGGACAATTCCTGTAACCGCACAGGAACACCACCAGCATGAACGGGTGGCAGCCGGGTTTGTGCTCTCCGTGGCCGACCCGGGAGAGCGCAACTGTTCCAGCCGACGCGAAACTCTCGTGAGAACCGGCGCCTAACCCTCCGGGTAGAAGACGAACAGCGTGCAGCCGGTGGTCGTCTGCGGGACGTGCCAGGACCCGGCCGGGGCGTGCAGGAACGAGCCGGCCGGGTAGTCGCGGGCGCCGTCGTTGAAGGTCCCGGAGACGACGAACACCTCTTCGGGACCGGGCTCGTGCACGTCGTCGTGCGGCCAGGAAGTGCCGGGGTCCATCTCGAGCAGGTTCGCCGTCGCGCCGGAGCTGCCTCTCCACAATGGACGGGCACGGATCCCCGGGAACAGCTCATGCACCGGGGATTCGTTGACAGTGGTGGATTCGTAGCCCTCCTGGGCGAGGATCGCGGGGTTCATGCCTTCGACCGTGCCGCGTCTCCGGCAGTGGGAACAGTGTCAAGAAAGACATCATCAGGTACTTTCCTGCCATGCATCGGGTGGTGGGACTGGTCAGCCCGGTGCAGTCGACGTTCGAGCTCGGCTGCGCCGCGGAGGTGTTCGGCACCGAGCGGGCCGGGGTCCCGCAGCACTACGAGTTCCTCGTCTGCACGGAGACGCCCGGGCCGGTGCCGACCACGGCGGGCTACGCGATGTCCGTCACCCACGGGCTCTCGGCGCTGGCCTCGGCGGACACCGTGCTGATCCCCGGCTGGCAGCCCGTGGACGAACCGCTCTCGCCCCGGGTGTCGCGCGCGCTGATCCGGGCCCACCGCCGCGGCGCACGGCTGGTCACGATCTGCTCCGGCGTGTTCGCGCTCGCGCGCACCGGCCTGCTCGACGGCCGCACCGCCACCACGCACTGGGCGCGCGCCGCCAAGCTGCAGCGGGATTTCCCGCGTGTGCGCGTCGAGCCGGACGTGCTGTACGTGGACCACGGCGACGTCGCCACCAGCGCCGGGGCGGGCGCCGGCATCGACCTCTGCCTGCACCTCGTGCGGCGTGACCACGGCGCCGCGCATGCCGCGTTGCTCGCGCGCCACATGGTGATGCCGCCGAGCCGGGAGGGCGGCCAGACGCAGTACGCGCCGGCCCCGCCGCCCGGCGACACCCTCGACGGCCTCCTCGACTGGGCCACCGCCCGGCTCGGCTCGCCGCTGACCGTCGACGATCTGGCCGGCTTCCTCAGCGTCTCGCCGCGCACGCTGGCCCGCCGCTTCGCCGAACGGTTCGGCACCAGCCCCGGCCAGTGGCTGCTGGCCTGCCGGGTCACCGCCGCGCGCACCCTGCTCGAAGAGACGGACCTCCCGGTGGAGGCCATCGCGGTGCGCGTGGGCCTCGCCTCGGCGGTCAACCTGCGCCGCCGTTTCCGGGACGCGCTGGGCACGACGCCGGCCGCGTACCGCCGGGCTTTCCGGACCCCCTGACGGGCGCCCGAGTGTCACCGCGGGGCCGCCGCTGCCGGGTGAGCCGCCCGAATCTCGGCGCTATTGGGCGGGCCGCCCGAGCGTCACCGCAGGGGCACTACTGGACGGGTCGCTCGAACGTCACCAGCAGCCCGTCGACCCCGCCGGGCCCGACCCGGCCCTTCACCTCCGCCGAGGTGATCTGCTTGAGCTGCTAGCCCTGCCCGGCGTACTCGTTGAGGAGCTTTTCGAGCCGGTCGCCGGACATCTTGCCGCCGATCATCTTCTCGCGGACTTCCACGACCTTGTACGTGTAGCGCTGCATGACCCCGATTGTGCCCGCTGCCGCCCGTTCATCTCAGCGTGTCGGCGGGCTCGCGTTCCGTTCACCCGGTTCATCTGGCACTCTGGAGTGCGTGTTGCGGCTTGCAGGTGCACGGCTGCTCGATGATCGGGATTACCCCGCGGTGCGCGCTGCGCTCGCCGCCGACCCGGTGGGCAGCTGCATGGTCAGCGCCCGGGTCGAGGCTTCCGGTCTCGACCCGTGGCGCCTCGGTGGCGAACTCTGGGCCGCCGACAACCGCCCGGCGCGGACCGGGCGGCTCCAAGGGCTGTGCTTCGCCGGTCCGAACCTGATTCCGTTGCGCGGCAACGCGTCCGCTTTGCGGTCTTTCGCCGACCGCGCGCTGCGGCGCCAGCGCACCTGCTCCTCGCTCGTCGGCCCGTCCGAGCAGGTGCTCGGGCTGTGGGACGAGCTGTCCGACGAGTGGGGGCCGGCCCGCGAGATCCGTGGCGACCAGCCGTTGATGGCCCTCGACGGCCACCCGCTGGTGCCCGCCGACCCCCGGGTCCGCGCGGTGCGCCCGGACGAACTCGACCGGTACCTGCCCGCGGCCGTCGCGATGTTCATCGAGGAGGTCGGCGTCGATCCCCGCAGTGGTGACGGCGGCGCCAGCTACCGCGCCCGCGTCAGCGAGCTGATCTCCACCGGCCGCGCGTTCGCCCGGTTCGAGGACGGCGAGGTCGTGTTCAAGGCCGAGATCGGCGCCATGTCCGCGAGCGTCGGCCAGATCCAGGGCGTCTGGGTGCACCCGGACCGCCGCAGCGACGGGCTCGGCACAGCCGGCACCGCCGCGGTCGTCAACCGGCTGGTGCACGGGCTGGGCCGCACCGCGAGCCTGTACGTGAACGGGTACAACGGGGCCGCCCTCGCGGCCTACCGCCGGGTCGGGTTCCAGCAGGTCGGGCAGTACGCGACCGTGCTGTTCTGAGGAGTCCCGGCCACTCTTCCGGGTCGGCGTTGCGACCGGGGAAGCGCCGCGTCCGGCTGGTTCCATCGTTGTATGGCTCCTGGTCGACGTCATGCGAGGACCGGTGCGGCGCTGGCCGCCGTGGTGGTGACCGTGCTCCCGCTGGCCGGCTGCGGGATGTTCGGCTCGGACGGGCCGGAGGACACGCTCGGCGCGTTCCTCACCGCGGTCGCCTCGGGTGACATCGCCGCCGCGGCCGCCCGCACGGACTCGCCGGCCGCCGCGAAGACGCTGCTCACACAGGTCCGCACGGCGTTGCACCCGGACTCCGTCGAGGCGCTTGACCAGAACGTGAAGCAGTCCGGCGACACCGCCACCGGCGGCTACCGGCTCACCTGGCACCTGCCGCGCGGCCGCACCTGGTCCTACACCGCCGACGCGCAGCTGCGTTCGGCCGAGGACGGCTGGCAGGTGCACTGGCAGCCGACCGTCGTGCACCCGCAGCTGTCCGAGCAGCAGAGCATCGCGATGGTCGCCGACCCCGCCCAGCCCGCGCCGGTGCTCGACCGCGACGGCTCCCCGCTGCTGAGCGAGCAGACCGTCGTCGGCGTGGTCGTCGACCCGGCGCGGACCGGGGACGCCACCACGGTCGCGCGCACGCTGGGCAAGGCGCTGCACCGGTTCGAGCCGACGGTGACCGGGAATTCGGTGCTCGATGGCATCAAGGCCACCAAGCCCGGCGGCGCGTACTCCGTGCTGTCCCTGCGCGCTTCGGACTACCAGCAGGTCAAGCCCGTGATCCACGACCTGCCCGGCGTCCGGTTCACCAGCCAGGAGCGGCTGCTGCCCGACGACCGCGACACCGGCCGCCAGGTGCTGCCCGCGCTGCGGTCGCTGGTGGAGCAGGACGCGGCGGGCGCGGCGGGCTGGCGGATCGTCACGCTCGACGTCACCGGCAGCGAGGTGAGCGAGCTGGCCGCGACCCCGCCCAAGGACGAGCCCGCGGTGACGAGCACGCTCAGCACCCGCGTCCAGACGGCGGCGGAGAAGGCGCTGGCACCGGTGCCGACGGCCGCCGCGCTGGTCGCCCTGCAGCCGTCGACCGGGGAACTGCTCGCCATCGCGCAGAACGAGCCCGCGGACGAGCAGGGGCCGCTCGCGCTCACCGGACGGTTCCCGCCCGGGTCGACGTTCAAGATCATCACCGCCGCGGCCGCGCTGTCGGCCGGGAAGGTCACCGCCTCCTCGCCGGTCGCCTGCCCGGGCACGGTGACGTTCTCCGGCCGTGTGGTGCCGAACGAGGGCCGCTTCGACCTCGGCACCGTGCCGCTCTCCACGGCGTTCGCGCGCTCCTGCAACACCACGTTCTCGCAGCTTTCGGCGGACCTCTCGCCGACGGCGCTGAGCGATGCGGGGCACTCGCTCGGCATCGGCGCCGACTACACCGTGGCCGGCCTGACGACGGTCACCGGCTCGGTACCGAAGGCCGATTCGGTGGTGCAGCGGGCGGAGAACGGCTTCGGCCAGGGCACGGTGGTCACCAGCCCGTTCGGGATGGCGCTGGCCGCGGCGGGCGTCCAGGCCGGGAAGGTGCCGGTGCCGACGCTGGTGCGCGGCCGGCCGACCAAGGCCACCGACGTCGGCCCGCCGCTTCGGCCGGACGTGCTGACCGCGTTGCGCTCGATGATGCGCGACGTGGTCACCGAGGGCACCGCCACCGGCCTGCGCGACCTGCCCGACGTCCGCGGCAAGACCGGCACCGCGCAGTTCGGCGACGGGACGCATTCGCACGGCTGGTTCGTCGGCTACCAGGGCGACCTGGCGTTCGCCGTGCTGCTCACCGACGCGGGCTCGTCGAAACCGGCGGTGGAGGCCGCCGACCGGTTCCTCTCCGACGTCGCCGGGAAGTGACGTCGTAGGCTGGTCGCATGTCCGTTCGTGCCCCCTTGAAGCCCGGCGTCCAGACGCCGCGCCGCGCCGTCCCCGCCGATATCGCCCGCCCCGAGTACGTGGACCGGCCGGCGCCGAAACGGGACACCGGTAACGGGGTCCGCACGCCCGAGGTCATCGAGGCCATGCGCGTCGCGTCGAAAATCGCCGCGCAGGCGCTCGAGGAGGGCGGCAAGGCCGTCAAGCCCGGCGCCACCACCGAGGACATCGACAAGGTGGTGCACGAGTTCCTGCTCGACCACCACGCCTACCCGTCGACGCTCGGCTACCGCTCGTTCCCGAAGTCGTGCTGCACCTCGCTGAACGAGGTCATCTGCCACGGCATCCCGGACTCGACCGTGATCGAGGACGGCGACATCTGCAACATCGACGTCACGGCCTTCATCGGCGACGTGCACGGCGACACCAACGCGACCTTCCTCGCGGGCGACGTCTCGGAGGAGGCGCGGCTGCTGGTGGAGCGCACGCGCGAGGCGACGGCGCGCGCGATCAAGGCGGTGCGCCCCGGCCGCCAGCTGAACGTGATCGGCCGCGTGATCGAGGCGTACGCGAAGCGCTTCGGCTACGGCGTGGTCCGCGACTTCACCGGCCACGGCGTCGGCCCGGCCTTCCACACCGCGCCGACGGTGCTGCACTACGAGGAGCCCTCGGTGCACACGATGATCGAGGAGGGCATGACCTTCACGATCGAGCCGATGATCACCCTCGGCACCATCGACTACGACATCTGGTCCGACGACTGGACTGTCACCACGAAGGACAAGAAGTGGACCGCCCAGTTCGAGCACACCCTCGTGGTGACGGCGGACGGCTCGGAGATCCTCACCCTCCCGTAGTCCGTTAAGGCCTCCTTACCCGCGTCCTACGCGGGTAAGGAGGCCTTAACGGACTTTTCAGTGGAGCCCGGCGGTACGCGCCATGTCGCGGATCTCACCGCTGCTGGCGGCGTCGCGGGCGGCGGGCGCGCGGTCGGCGCTCGAGCCCACGCCCAGTGCCTTCGCGATCAGCGACGCCTCGGCTTCCATGCCCGCGCGCAGCGGGTGGTAGGCGACGGCGGCGAACAGGTTCGTCGTCTGCCCGCTGACCCACGCCGCGTCGCCGGCGCAGGCGTCGTGGCCGAGGCTGGGGCCGTAGGTGTCGACGTAGCGGGCGCCCTGCTTCCGCGCGGCGGTGGCGATGGCGTCGTTCAGCTGCCGCTCGACGGTGTCGGCCCAGTGGTAGTCGCCGTCGGCGAAGGGGAGTACATCGGGGCAGTAGCCGCTCGGCGGTGCCAGCCGCGGGTAGCCGACCATCACGATCGTCGCGGCGGGAGCGTGCTCCCGCACCCCGCGGACGACGCCCTCCAGGTTCTTCTCGGTGTTCTTCAGCGCGGCGGCCATGGTGTCGACGCCGTTGACGGTGAAGTGGTCGCGGCACGGCGAGCCGGTCGGGTCGGCCGCGCGCACCGTCGGGCAGGTGCCGACGAGGTTGCCGAAGACGCTGTAGTCGTTGCCGCCGATCCCGACGGTCACCAGGTCCGTGTCCAGCGTCAGCGAGTCGAACTGCGCGGACTGCGTGGACAGCGGAATGCTCGGCGACGGCGTGACCTGCGAGTGGGTCATGTTCGTGGTGTCGGCCGAGGAGCAGCTGGCGTCGGTGAACGCGCCGCTGGTGTCGTAGAGCCCGAGCCGCGTGGCCAGCCAGGACGGGTAGTTGTTGTTCGAGCGGAAGCACCAGCTCGCCTGTTGCCAGGGGATGAGCGGGCCCGCGGTGTAGGAGTCGCCGAGCGCGACGTACTTGTGGAACGACGGCGCCGCGGACGCGCTGGTCGCCCCGGCGACCAGGCCCACGATCACGAGCAGGACAGCGAGTGGTGAACGGCGCACGGTCTCTCCCTTGGGACGGCTGTGCCCCGCACTCTCGCACGATCCGGACCAGACGTGAGAGTCTTTCACGTTCAAGTGTCCTGCGCGCGGGTGACGAGGAAGGTCGCCTTCGGGAGGATTCCGGACGGCCGGGGCCGGGGCTGAGGGGTTCGGGCCGGTCCGCGCGGGTGGCGGAGTCCGCGGTCGCTGCTGCGGGCCGGCCAGTCGCCGGGCTGGTCGGCCCGGCGGTGGGTTGGCTGGTCAGGTGGGGGAGCTGGGCGAGCCGGCATGGCAATCGGTGCCGCGGGCCGGTCAGCGGGTTCAGTCGGTCGCGTCCTCCGTCCGGGCCAGCAGCTCGTCGAGGAATCCGGCGGCCTCGGCGGCCGCGCGGGGGGCGTCGCGGGCTTCGATGGCGTCCACCAGGCCGTCGTGTTTGATGTCCCGCGCGCGTTCGGGGTCGTCGGAGGTCGAGGCGACGCTGGCGGTGATGGCCTCCATCAGGCCGCGGTACAGCTCGAACAGCAGGCCGTTGTGTCCACATCGGACGACCTCGAGGTGGAATTCCGCGTCGATGCGGACGAAGTCGTCGAGGTGGCCCTCGCGCTGGTCGGCGTCGCGGCGTTCCAGGAGGTCGCGCAGGGTGGCCAGGTCTTCGGCGGTACGGGCGGTGGCGGCCAGGCGCGCGCCCTCGACCTCCAGTGTGCGGCGGACCTGCAGCACCTCACGCAGCTCGGTCCCGCACAGGCGCCGGATGGCGCCGGAGACTTCGCTCGTCGCGCGCACGTACGTGCCGTCGCCCTGGCGGACCTCGAGGATGCCGGTGTGCGCGAGCGCCCGCACGGCTTCCCGCACCGTGTTGCGCCCGACGCCGAGCTCCGCGGTCAGCGCCGCCTCGGTGGGGATGCGCTGCCCGAGCGGCCATTCCCCGCGCGTCACCGCGTCACGGATCTGGTCGATGACCTGGTCGACCAGGCCTGTGCGGCGGGTGGTGGCCAAAGGCACAGGTTTATCCCTTCATCCAATCATCCTACGTATGTCATAGTAGCCGACGTGTCCGTCGATTCCTGGGATTCCACACCACGCCCCGCCGCCTCGTACTCCGACCGCCTCGAACTCGAGCTCGAGGGCAGCCTGGAAGAGGAGGCCGGCGGCGGACGCCGTCCCGGGGTGATCGCCGGCGGCGTGCTGCTCGCCGTCGCCGTGGTGCTCACGGCGATGAACCTGCGGCCCGCCATCACCAGCGTCGGCCCGCTGCTCGCGGAGATGCGGGCCGACCTCGGCGCGTCCGCGCTGTGGGCGAGCCTGCTGACCACGCTGCCCGGCCTGTGCTTCGCCGGCGCCGGCCTCGCCGCGCCACTGCTCTCACGCCGGTTCGGCATCGGCACCGCCATCGCGTTCGCGCTCGGCGTGCTCACCGTGGGCCTCGTGCTGCGCGTGGTCGACGGCCCGCTGGTGGTGCTCGGCGGCACGCTCGTCGCGACGGCCGGGATCGCGCTGGTCAACGTCCTCATCCCGGTGGTCATCAAGGACTCCTTCCCGGCGCGCGTCGGCATGATGACCGGGGTTTACACCGCGGCGCTGCAGGGCGGCGGCGCGCTCGGCTCGTCGGTCAGCCCGCCGATGGAGGGGGTACTGGGCGGCTGGCGCCCGGCGCTGGGCGTGTGGGCCGCGCTGGCCGCCGTCGCGCTGGTGGCGTGGCTGCTCGCTTCACGCGGCACCGGCCGCATCGCCCGCACCACGGCCGCGGGCGGGAGCGGACGCTCGCTCATGCGTAACCGGCTGGCCTGGATCGTCACCATCTTCTTCGGCCTGCAGGCTTTCATCGCCTACGTGGTGATGGGCTGGCTGCCGCAGGTCTTCATCGACGCGGGGGTGTCCAAGGGCGACGCCGGGCTGCTGCTCGGCCTGATGTCCGTGATCGCCGTGCCGATCAGCCTGGTGATCCCGCCGATCGCCGCGCGCCAGGGCAGCCAGAGCCTGTGGATCCTCGGCATGGGCCTGTGCGGCTTCGCCGGGATGTTCGGCCTGCTTTTCGCGCCCGCCGCGTCGCCACTGCTGTGGAGCATCCTGATCGGCATCGGGATGAGCGTGTTCTCCTTGGCCCTCACCGTGATCGCGCTGCGTGCCCGCACCGGCGCCGACACCGCGCGGCTGTCCGGCATGGCGCAGGGCTTCGGCTACCTGCTGGCGGCCGTGGGCCCGTTCGTCTTCGGCCTGCTGCACGACGCGACCGGGAGCTGGACGGTTTCGCTGATCGTGCTGATCGCCGTGATGTGCGCGCAGATGGCCTTCGGCGTGCTCGCCGGACGCCGCCGCTTCGTCTGACTCGCGGCTCGTCTGACTCGTGAGTGTTTATGCCGGTTAGAACCGGCATAAACACTCACGAGGGGGTCAGTCGAGAGGCAGGTTCAGCAGCGCGTTCTCGATCAGCTCCGGCATCGCCGGGTGGATCCAGTACTGGCCACGCGCCATGGACCGCGCGTCGAGGCCGAAGCTCATCGCCTGGATCAGCGGCTGGATCACCGAAGACGCCTGCGGGCCGATGATGTGCGCGCCGAGCAGCTGCCCGGTGGCCGGGTCCGCGAGCAGCTTGGCGAAGCCGGTGGTGTCCTCCATCGCCCAGCCGTACGCGATGCCGGCGTAGTCCTGTTTGGCGACCACATAGGACACTCCCTTGGCGCGGGCCTTCTGCTCGGTCAGCCCCACCGACGCCACCTGCGGCGCGGTGAACACCGCGTGCGGGACGAAGCGGTGGTCGGCCTCGATGCGCTCGTCCGGGTGCAGCAGGTTGTGCTGGACCACCCGGGCTTCGTGGTTGGCGACGTGCTTCAGCTCGTGCGGCGAGGAGAGGTCGCCGAGCGCGTAGACGCCCTCGACCACGGTCTGCTGGTAGTCGTCCACCACCACGTGCCCACTGTCCATTGTGGTCACCCCGGTGGCGGCGACGTCGAGCCGGTCGGAGTTCGGCGTGCGGCCGGTGGCGACCAGGATCAGGTCGGCCTCGACCGTCTCGGCGCCCTGCGGGCCCTCCAGATCCAGCGCGACGCCCGAGGAAGTCTTGCGCGCCCGCGTTGTCTTGCGGTCCAGCCGTACGTCGTAGCGTTCCGCGGCCAGCTCGGTGAACCGGGCGCTGACCTCCTCGTCCTCCGAGCGCAACAGTGCGCCGGACCGGCCCACGACCGTCACCTCGACGCCGAAGGACGCGAAGACGTGCGCGAACTCGGCCGCGATGTAGCCGCCGCCGATGATCACGATGCGCCGCGGCAGCTCGTCGAGCCGCATCACGGTGTCGGAGGTGTGGTAGCCCGTCTCCTCGAGGCCCGGGACGTCCGGGATCACCGGGCGGCCGCCGGCGGCGAGCACAAAACGGTCGGCGGTCAGCACCTCGTCGGGCCGCCCGTCGGAGAAGCTGACGCGCAGCTCCTTCATGCCGGTGAAGCGGCCTTCGCCGGTGTAGACGTCGACGTTCTTGTTGTCCTCGTGGTGCTTCCGGTACTCCGCGCCGCCCGCGGCGATGGGGTCGATCCGGCCGAAGATGCGGTCCCGGACGTCCGGCCAGCGCACGGCCTTCAGCTCTTCGTCGACGCCGTAGCGCGAGCTGTGCGAAGGCGTCGCGGCGACATCCGCGGCGTAGACGAACATCTTGGTCGGGATGCAGCCGACGTTCAGGCAGGTGCCGCCGAAGGTGCCCTTCTCCACGATCGCCGTCTTCCAGTCGGCGAACTCCGGGCCGAGGATCGAATTCCCCGATCCGGTCCCGACGATCACCAGGTCGTAGTGCGGCACAGTCTTCCTCCGAAAGCCGGTCAGGCGGGCGCTTCCCACCCTAGCCAACCGGTTCGCCCGACCGGGTGTTCCCGCGGCGGCGTGCGTCACTGCCCGGTGGCGGTGAAGTGCATCCGGTCCGTCGGCGAGGTCCAGGCGCCGCCCCAGCTCCAGCCCACCGCGGCGAAGTCGCGCACCACGTCGCCGCCCGCGAGCGCCATGCCCGGCCGGACCCGCGAACGGTCGACGTACGCCGAAGCCAGCTCCGGCAGCACCAGGTCGCCCTTGGTGTACGGGTTGCAGAACGGGTTCACGTCCACGGCCAGCCCGTACGCGTGCGCGGACCAGTTCGTCTGCCCGCGCACCGGGCGGCAGACGAACGCGCTGGTGTCGTTGCCGTCGCCGGTGGGCGGCGCGTCCAGCTCGGCCGGCGCGGTCACGCGCATCTCCTCGATCGGGAAGCGGGCGGCGAAAAGCTGTCCGAACGCCTGCACCATCGCCTGCGCGCCGGTGCGGTTCACCAGCAGCTCGCCGGTGTGCGCGTGGTTGTCGAAGCCCCAGAAGGACACCGTGACGTAGCTGAGGCCGGACGCTTCGACCGGGCAGGCGGGCTGCCAGGTGCTGCGGGCGAGGACGTCCGCGGGCACGGCGCTGACTTGCGACACGAACGCGTTCCCGGCCGGCGGCGGCAGGAAATCGCGCGTCGGCAGGGACCGGTTCACCAGTTCGGGTGGGGTCGGGAGGACCTCGCCGAAGTCGTCCGCGCGCCGGGGGAGCGGGTGGGCACCCACCTGCCAGGTGACGGCGGGGGCGCTCGTGGGCGCCGGAGATGTCGGAGATGCCGGGGTTGTCACGCTTCGTGACGGGGGAACCGGGCTCGCCGACTGCGTGGGCACGGTGAAGGTCGTACAACCGACCAGCAGGAACGTCATCAGCACGCCTGCCGCCGCCATCGCTGTCCGTCGCATGCGACCAGCTAAACAAACGCGCTCGGTGAGCACGCAGTCCACCCGTTCCAGTGACACCATTTCGGGCCTGCTCCGTTTAGGGTAACCGGGGTCGTCCGTTCACGCGCCGGAGTCGAATCGTCACAGGTGATCGACTCCCGGGCGCGCGGACCGGCTCTCGAACCCGCGCTGCTGTCCGATCGTGAAGGGGAACCCCATGCCCGCCAAGTATCGCCGTCCCCTGCTGATCGTGGCGGGTGCGCTGCTCGTGACCGCGGCGGCGGTGCCGATCGCGGTCGGCTCGGCCTCGGCGCAGGACGAGCCCGCCGGCCCGCCGTCCGGGACCTCCTCGGGGGCCCAGCCGCGGATCGTCGGCGGCGACGAGGCCTCGCTGTCCGACTACCCGTACGCGGTGTACCTCGCCGACTCCGACGGCAACCAGTACTGCGGCGCGGTGATCGTCAGCTCCTCGGCGGTCGCGACGGCGGCGCACTGCGTGAAGGCCGTCGCGCAGTCCGACACGCGTGTGGTCGCGGGACGGCAGACCAAGGACACCGACGACGGCATGGTGCTCACCGTGTCGAAGACGTGGGTGGCCCCGGGCTTCACCGACCCGACCAAGGGCGACGACATCGCGGTGCTGACCGTGCGCGGCCAGTTGCCGTACCGCCCGGCGAAGGTCGCGGACGCGGGTGACCGCGCCTCCTACGACACCGGTACAAAGGCCACCGTGGTCGGCTGGGGCCGGCTGTCCGACGGCGGCGCCCGGTCCAACACCCTGCGCAGCGTCGTCGTCCCGCTGGTCAGCGACTCCGACTGCAAAACGGCCTACAGCACCTACGACCCGGCGAGCATGGTCTGCGCGGGTTACCCGGACGGCGGCAAGGACGCCTGCCAGGGCGACTCCGGCGGCCCGCTGGTGGTCGGCGACACCCTGATCGGCGTCGTCTCCTTCGGCGACGGCTGCGCCAAGAAGGGCAAGCCTGGTGTGTACACGCGGGTGTCGGCGTTCTCGGACGACATCGCCCAGCAGTCCCAGGGCCGCATCCTCGGCTGACCTTTCTTTGGACTGTGCTGGTATGCAGGACCGGTGAGCACTCTCCACTCGGCCGCCGGTCCCGACCTGACTGCCGCCCAGCTGTACGCCATCCTCCGCCTGCGCTGCGACGTGTTCGTGGTCGAGCAGGAATGCGCGTACCCCGAGGTCGACGGCCGTGACCTGGTGCCGGGCACCCGGCACCTGTGGATCTCCGACGGCTCCGACAGCGTCGACGCGTACCTGCGGGTCCTCGCCGAGCCCGGCGGCGCCGGCCGGATCGGCCGGGTGGTGACGGCGAAGTCCGCCCGCGGCCGTGGCCTGGCGGGAGAGCTGATGGCCGCCGCGCTCGACGGCGCTCCCGGCGAGTTCGTGCTGGACGCCCAAACCTACGCCCAAGGCCTGTACGCCCGCTTCGGTTTCGTGGCCGACGGCGAGGAATTCCTCGACGACGGCATTCCGCACATCACCATGCGCCGCCCCGCCGAAGTCCGGTAAAGCGCCGGATTTCCGTGCGGTGGCGGGAAAATCAGGCCGTGGCGCCGTGCGGGGCCGAGGCCGTGATCACCTTCACCGCGCGGTCGACGTCGGCCTCCGTGAGGTCGGCGCGGGCGGTCAGGCGCAGCCGCGAGATGCCGTCCGGCACCGACGGCGGGCGGAAGCAGCCGACGCGGATTCCGTGCTCCGCACAGGATTCCGCCCACGCGACGGCGGCTTCGGCCGACGGCGCCTGCACCGAGATCACGGCGGCGTCCGGCAGGCTCACGCGCAGGCCCGCGGCCTTGAGCTGCATCGCGATGTTCCCGGAGTTCTCCACGACCTTGGCCGGCAGGTCCGGCTCCGACTTCAGCACGCCCAGCGCCGAAAGCGCGGCCGCGGCGCTGGCCGGGGCGAGGGCGGTGTCGAAGATGAAGCTGCGCGCGGTGTCCACGAGGTGCTTGATCACCCGCCGGGGGCCGATGACGGCGCCGCCCTGGGCGCCGAGGGCCTTCGAAAGCGTCACTGTCGTCACGACGTCCGGGGCGCTGGACAGCCCGGCCGCGTGCACCGCGCCGCGGCCGCCTTCGCCGAGGACGCCGAAGCCGTGGGCGTCGTCCACCAGCAGGGCCGCGCCGTTCTCGCGGCAGATGCCGGCGAGCTCACCGAGCGGGGCGAGGTCGCCGTCCACCGAGAAGACCGAGTCCGTGATCACCAGCGCGCGTGGCTTGCGGCGCGTGGACAGCGCGTGCTGGATGGCCGACGGCGTGCCGTGCGCGACGGCCGCGACGTCGGCCCGCGAGAGCCGGCAGCCTTCGATCAGCGACGCGTGGATGTACTTGTCCGTGACGATCGCGGACTCGGCGCCGGACAGCGCCGTCACCGCGCCGAGGTTGGCGGCGAAGCCCGAGGAGAACACCAAAGCCGCCTGCGCGCCGCAGAACCGCGCGAGTTCCAGCTCCAGCTCGGTGTGCAGCTCCAGTGAGCCGGTGACGAGCCGGGAACCGGTGGAGCCGGAGCCCCAGCGCAGCGCGGCCGCCGCGGCGGCCCCCGCGACCCGCTTGTCGCGGGCCAGGCCGAGGTAGTCGTTGCCCGCCAGGTCGAGTTCGTCCGGCTGCGCCGGCCGGGGCCGCAGCCGCCGCACCAGCCCCGCGGCCGCCCGCTTCTCCGCCTCGGTGTCGAGCCAGTCGAAGACGTTCTCGGGCGGCAGCTGGGGGGTGTCGTTCACGTCCCGCAGTCTCCCACCCGCGCCCGGTCGGCAGGTGTGCACCCCGTCACGGGAAAAGCCCCGCCCGGCGGGTGCCGGACGGGGCTTCTCCCGTGACGGGAACTCAGCTGTCGTAGCTGCGACGCGGGCCGCGGCCCGGACGCTGCGGACGACCCGCGCCGGTGCCGGTGCCGGTGCGGCTGCGGCCGGCGTAACCGGGACGGCCGCCTTCGCGGGAGCCCTGGCCGTAGCCGCCGCCACGGCTCTCGCCGTAGCTGCGGTCGCCACGCTCGCGACCGCCGCCGTAGCCGCGGCCACTGCCGCTGCCACGGCGCGGGGACTCACGACGACGCTCGATGACCGGCTCGCCGCTCGGCGCCTGGGCGCCGGTGATGCGAGACAGCTCGTCGTCGCCCGGGCGGACCATCGTGGTCTCGGCGCGCACGCCGGCCCGATCGGTCATCCGGCGGACGGTGCGACGCTGGTCGTGCGTCACCAGTGTGACCACGATGCCGGACGCCCCGGCGCGCGCGGTGCGGCCCGCGCGGTGCAGGTAGTCCTTGTGGTCGGCGGCCGGGTCGACGTGCAGCACCAGCGAGATGTTGTCCACGTGGATACCGCGCGCGGCGACGTCGGTGGCGACCAGCACCGGGGTGTGGCCTTCCTTGAAGTCGGCGAGCACGCGGTTGCGCTGGCCCTGCGTCTTGCCGCCGTGCAGCGCCGCGGCCTGCACACCCTGCTCGCGCAGCCGCTCGGTGAGGCGGTCGACGTGGTGCTTGGTGCGCACGAACATGATCGTGCGGCCCTCGCGGGCACCGATCTGCGTGATGATGTCCTGCTTGTCCTGGTGCGACACCTGGAGCACGTGGTGGTCCATGGTGTCGACGCTCGCGGTGGACGGCGCCACCGAGTGCGTCACCGGGTCGGTCAGGTACTGCTTGACCAGCCTGTTGACGTCACCGTCGAGCGTCGCCGAGAACAGCAGCCGCTGCCCGCCCTGCGGGGTGAGGTCGAGGATCTCCCTGACCTGCGGCATGAAGCCCATGTCGGCCATCTGGTCGGCCTCGTCGAGGGCGATGAAGTTGCAGTCGCCCAGCGACGCGGTGCCCTGCCGGACGTGGTCCGAAAGGCGGCCGGGGGTCGCGATGAGCAGGTCGACGCCACGGGAAAGCGCGTCGGCCTGGCGGGTGAAGGCCATGCCGCCGACGGCCGTGCGGCACCACAGGCCGAGCGACTTGGCCAGCGGGGTCAGCGAGTCCGCCACCTGCATGGCGAGCTCACGGGTGGGCACGAGCACCAGCGCGCGGGGGCGCTTGGGCCGGGCCCGGCCGCCGTTGAGCCGGGCCAGCATGGCCAGGCCGAACGCCAGCGTCTTGCCCGAACCGGTCTGCGCGCGGCCCAGCACGTCGCGGCCCGCGAGCGCGTCCGGGATGGTGGCGGACTGGATCGGGAACGGCGAGTTGATGCCCGCCTCGGCCAACGCGCGCAGCAGCTCCTCGGGGAGCCCCAGCTGGGCGAAGGTCTTGGTGGCCACTGTCTCGACGGCGTCGTCGCGCAGCATGCCCTCGCCGCCACCAGCCGGGCGCTGCCGCGGCTTGCGGTCGGGACGGCCCGCGTGGGCGGACGTCGATGAGTGACCGGAGTTGAACGTGACTGTCACAAATGCCTCTCGGACGTGGTACGTCGCAAGGGAGGCCCGGGCTGCCCGCGCGCAGGCAGGGCAAGATGGTGTGCGGTGGGCTTTCACAGGGACGGACCCGGCACGCCATGTCGTGACCGACATCGAGCGCCGATGGATAGTGCTTCGGATTCACCGCGAGCCCGTATGTGAGCTTTGGAGGCGACGGACACCAACTCATCCACGCCGCCGGTTGCGGTCTGTACATACTGTACCGGAGCCGGGGCTTCGACTTCGCACCCAGGCCCACGGTTGTGGGCGGCGTCTCGGGGGTGTCCTGCGCCACAGCCCCCGCGACGCCGCCCCGCGGTCAGCCGAGGCCGGCCGCGAAGATCAGCTCTTCGACCAGATCCTCGGCCGCGATGACGTGTTCCGGCAGGCCACGGGCCTGGAACCAGCCGGCCAGGTTACGCACGTCGCGGGCCAGGAACTCGCGCCCGCCGGGGTTCGCGACGAGGTCCACCACCTGGGGCAGGTCGATCACCATCAGGTGGCCCTCGTGCACCAGCAGGTTGTACGCCGAGAGGTCACCGTGTGCGACGCCCTGGCCGGCCAGCAGCTCCAGCGCCGCGGTCGCCTGGGCCCAGAGGTCGGCCAGCTCGTCCGGCCCCGGGCGGAGCTGGGCGAGCCGGGGCGCCGCCGGGCCGTCGGCGTCGCCGAGGAATTCGAGCAACAGCTCGGTGCCGTTTCGCTGCACCGGGTACGGCACCGGCGCGCCGACCGTCCACAATCGACTCAACGCGGCGAACTCGGCCACCGCCCACTGCTCCGCGATCAGGTTGCGGCCGAACGAGCTGCGGTTGGACATCGCGCGCATCTCGCGGGAGCGGCGCATCCGCCTGCCCTCGAGGTACCCGGCGTCACGGTGGAACAGCTTGTGCTCGTCGCTGCGGAACCGCTTGGCGGCGAGCAGCACGCCGTCCGTGCCCGGCAGGCCGCGCCGCAGCAGGTGGACGTCGGCCTCCTTGCCGGTCTTGAGCACGCCGAGTTCGGTGTCGACCGCGCCGAGGCCGGTGACCACCCAGTCCGGCGTCGGGTGCGGGCCGCGCTCGGCGTCGTCCCAGGTGGTCCAGCGATCGGCGCCGTCCGGCAGCTCGGTCTCGGTGTAGGCGTCGTCGCGCAGCCGGGTGAGGCGGACGCGCTCGCCCTCGGTGAGCCGGCCGCGGCGGGCCGGCGCGGGCTCGTGGTCGGACCGGCGGCCGCGGCGGGCCGGGCGGTCGTCGAAGGAGTCGGAAAAGTCTTCGAAATCGTGCTGACGCACTGGTGGGTTCTCCTCGATCAGGGTGCCCCACCGGGCGAGCGCGAAGCTCTAGCCGCGAGGGGCGGGCGGAAGTGGGCAGGACTGCGCCCGGAAGTTCTCCACAACGCACCTCCTCGCCCTCGGCTCCGCCGGCTCCCTGGCCGGTCCCGCGCAGTCTGCCGGGGCGCGCGGGACTCGCGCAATCGAATTACCGGGCCCTAGCCTTCGGACCATGGATTACGACGCGGTGATCGTGGGCGGCGGGCACAACGGCCTGGTGGCGGCCGCTTATCTGGCGCGGGCGGGCCGGTCGGTCCTCGTGCTGGAGCGGCGGGACGAGACGGGCGGCGCGGCGGTGTCGTTCCGCGCCTTCGACGGGGTCGACGTGCGGCTGTCCCGGTACTCCTACCTGGTCAGCCTGCTGCCCCGGAAGATCGTCGCGGACCTGGGGCTCGACATCGTGCTGCGGCGGCGCCGGATGTCGTCCTACACCCCGTCCGGCACCACGGGTCTCCTTGTCGACACGGGTGACGAGGAGCGCACGGCCGCGGCCTTCCGCGCCGTCACGGGGTCCACAAAGGACTACGACGCCTGGCGCCGGTTCTATGCGCTGGCCGGGAAGGTCGCGGCGCGGACGTTCGACACGCTCACCTCGCCGTTGCCCAGCCGGGACGAGCTGCGGGCGCGGATCGGCGACGACGAGGCGTGGTCCATGTTCTTCGAACGGCCGATCGGGGAGACGCTCACCGGGCTGTTCGACGACGACACCGTGCGCGGCGTTGTCCTCACCGACGCGCTGATCGGCACCTTCGCCCCCGCGGCCGCTGAAGACCTGCGGCAGAACCGCTGCCTGCTGTATCACCTGATCGGCAACGGCAGGGGCGACTGGGACGTCCCGGTCGGCGGGATGGGCGCGGTCACGGGCGCGCTGGCGGACGCCGCGCGGCAGGCCGGCGCCACGCTCGTCACCGGCGCTGAGGTGCAGTCGGTGACGCCTGACGGTTCAGTGCGCTACACGCTGGAGGGCGCGTCACGGGTCGTCTCGGCCGGGCACGTGCTGGCGAACGTCGCGCCGCGCACGCTCGCGCGGCTGCTCGGTGAAGTCGGTGAGGAGCCGGAAGAGGCGCCGGAGGGCGCGCAGCTGAAGGTCAACATGGTGCTCTCGCGGCTGCCCCGGCTGCGTGACGCGAGCGTCGACCCGCGCGACGCGTTCGGCGGCACGTTCCACGTCAACGAGACGTTCTCGCAGCTGGAGACCGCGTACGCCGAGGCGGCCGCCGGGCGGATCCCGGCGCTGCCGCCGTGCGAGATCTACTGCCACTCGCTCACCGACCCGTCGATCCTCGGCCCGGCGGAGCGCGCGGCGGGCGTCCAGACGCTCACGCTCTTCGGGCTGCACATGCCGGCGCGGCTGTTCGAGGCGGACAACGACGCGGCGCGGGCCGAAGCACTGCGCGCGACGCTGGCGTCCCTGAACAGCGTGCTGGCTGAGCCGATCGAGGACTGCCTGCTGCGGGATCGGGCCGGGCGCCCGTGCGTCGAGGCGAAGACGCCGCTGGACCTGGAGGCGGAGCTGGGGCTGCCGCGCGGGCACATCTTCCATCGCGACCTGTCGTGGCCGTTTTCGGACTTGGCCGCCGGGACCTGGGGCGTCGAGACGGCGCACCCGCGGGTGCTGCTGTGCGGCGCGGGCGCAGTCCGGGGCGGCGGGGTGAGCGGGATCCCCGGCCACAACGCGGCGATGGCGGTGCTGGGCGGCTGAGTCCGGGCTGGTGGCGCGGGCGTTGGCTGGGCCGTGCCGGGCACGGCTCGACGGCGCGGTGCGGAGCGGGCACTGTGGTGACCATGCGCGTGATCGTGATCGGCAGTGGGATCGGTGGAGCGGCGGCGGCGTACCACCTCGCCGCGCGGGGTGCGGACGCCGTGGTGGTGGACGCGCCCCGGCCGGGCGTCGCCACGGAGGCGGGCGCCGGGATCGTCAGCCCGTGGACCTCGGGCTGGGACAACAAGGTCTACCCGCTGGCGGCGGCCGCGGGGGCGTACTACCCGGAGCTGGCGGCGGCGCTGGCGGAGGAGGGCCAGGACACGTCGTACGAGGTCGTCGGCGGCATGGTGGTGTCGGCGTCGGAGACCGAGCTGGACGAGGCGGAGGCGCGGCTGCTCGCGCGCGTCGCGGACGCCCCCGGCGCGGGCCAGGTCAGCCGCCTCGACCCGGCCCAGGCGCGCGCGCTGTTCCCGCCGCTCGCCCCGGACCTCGCCGCCGTCCACCTCTCCGGCGCGGGCCGCGTGGACGGCCGCCGGATCCGCCGGGCCCTGATCGCCGCCGCGAAACGGCGCGGCGCCCGTTTCGTGCGGGCAGTGGCCTCCTTGCTGCCGAACGTTTCCGCCGCTGGGCCGGACACGCGTGACGAGCTGGTCGCCCGTAATGGCCAGTGGCGAGTGACCGCCGGTGGTGAGGAACTGGTCGCCGACGCGGTGGTGCTCTCGGCAGGGGCGTGGTCGGCCGCGGTGGCCGAGCCGTTGGGGGTTGTCGTTCCGGTGGCGCCGCAGCGGGGGCAGATCACCCACTTCGACCTGCCGGGCACGGACACGGCCGCGTGGCCGGTCGTGCTGCCGCGGTCGAGCCACTACCTGCTGTCGTTCCCGGACGGCCACGTCGTCGCCGGGGCGACGCGCGAGACCGGCTCCGGCTTCGACCACCGCGTGACGGCGGCCGGGCAGCGCGAGGTGCTCGACCACGCCCTCGCCGTGGCGCCGGGCCTCGCCGACGGCACACTCGCCGAGACCCGCATCGGCTTCCGCCCCGCGACGCCCGACACGCTGCCGCTGCTCGGCGCCGTCGACGGCCACCCCGGCCTGTGGCTCGCGACCGGCTTCGGCCCGGCCGGGCTCACCCTCGCGCCGTACGCCGGAAAGCTGATGGCCGACCTGGTACTCGGCGGCGACGTCCCGGCGGACCTGCTCGCGCCGTGCTCGCCAGCCCGGTTCGGCTGACCACAGCCGGTTGGCTGGAGTCTTGAGGCGGGCGTCGGACCGTCAGCCGGTGAGGAGTTCCAGGCTGTGGTCGCCGGTGCGCTCGACGGTCAGGCCCGCCTTGGCGATCACCTTCACCAGCTGGTCCACAGTGGACGGATCGGCACGGGTGGTGGCCAGTACCGCGGCCAGCCGGCCCTTGTAGGCCTTGTTGAAGTGGCTCACCGTGGTGCGGTTGCCGTGGGCGTCCTCCGTCACCACGCGGACGGTCACCGCGTCCGGGCGCAGCCGCGCGAACGCCGCGTAGGTGCCCGAGCGCAGGTCCACCACGAGGCCGTCGATGCCCTGCAGCACCGGCTCCAGCACGGGTTTCCACAGCCCGCGCACGGTGCCCAGCGCGGGCACGGAGTTGCCGCCGGAAAGCCGGTACGCGGGAATCGGGTCGGTCGCGGAGACCACGCCGAACAGCGCCGACGTCACGGCGAGGCGGCGGTGCGCCTTTTCCAGGCCCGCGCGGGTGAAGCTCTTCATGTCGAGCGCGTCGTAGAGCACGCCGGTGTAGCGGCGTAGCGCAGGCAGCGTCGGGGAGGTCCAGAGCTGCGCGTTGCGCGTGACCTCGTCGCGCTGGCGTTCGGAGATGCCGAGGGTGGCCAGGCTGGCGGGGACGTCGCGGGCCAGCTCGACGAGCGCGTCCGCGAGCTTGGCCCGTACGGGGTTCAGCTCGGGGAAGGACAGCGCACCGTGGTCGAGCGGCGGGCCGCCGCCGCCGTCGGCTTTGGTCTCGGAAGGGGGGAGCAGCACCAGCACGGAAACCAGCGTAGCCGCGGCGTAATCCGGGTGCGGCGGCCGCTTCCCCCGGCTTACGCTGCCCGGCATGGATCTCACCTGGCGGCCGCTGAAGCTCGAGGACTCGGAGCAGCTCGCGGTCCTGTTCGCCGCTGCCCAGGACGTCGACTGCACCGGCGAGCACTACAGCGTCGAAGACCTGCGCGAGGAACTCGACGCGCCGAACATCGACCTGCCGACCGGCTCGGTCGGCGCGTGGGCGGCGGACCGGCTGGTGAGCTACGCCGCGGTCGGCCGCCGCGACCTCGCCGACCCGGTGGACATGCCGCGCGTCGAGACGCTGACGCACCCGGACTTCCGCACTCGCGAGGTCGCGGATCACCTCATGACCTGGTTGCTCGACGCGGGCAAGCGCGTGCACGAGCAGTTCTTCCCGCAGGCGCCGCTGGAACTGCACGCGACCGTGCACGAGAACGAGCATTGGTATGCCGGGGCGCTCACCCGCGCGGGCTACCGGCGCGCTCGCACCTTCGTCGAGATGCGCGCCGACCTCGCCGAGCTGCCGTCGATGAAGCCGCTTCCGGAGGGCTACGAGGTGGTGGGCTTCGAGGACAGTTACAACGACCTCACCCGCGAAGCGCGCAACGAGGTCTTCGCCGACCACTGGGGCAGCGCACTACTGTCGCCCGAAGCCTGGCGACACCGGATCACGGGTTCGAAGGACTTCCAGGCCGACCTGTCGTACTTGGTCCTCACTCCGTCTCGCGACCGAGTGCTGGCGTTCGTCCTGAGCGCCTTCATCGCTTCCGAAGCCGCGGCCACGGGCGTGCGCGAGCTGTACGTGGAGTACGTCGGTACGCGCGCCGAGCTGCGGGGGCTGGGCATCGCGTCGGCGTTGCTGGGCCACACCCTGGTGCAGGCGCGTGCGAAGGGTTTCGAGAAGTCGGCTCTTTCGGTGGACACGACCAACTCCGCGCTCGGCGTCTACGAACGGTGCGGCTACCGGGTCGCCGACACCCGCTTCGGGTACGTGTTGCCGGTCAGTTGACCAGGTTGAGCATCGGCGCGCCGGTGGCGAAGCGGCGGAGCTGGTCGGCCACCAGTCGCTTGGCGCGGGGGTAGAACGAGGCCGAGCCGCCAGCGACGTGGGGGGTGAGGATCACGCCGGGGACCGTCCACAGTGGATGGTCGGAGGGCAGCGGCTCGGGGTCGACCACGTCGAGGGCCGCGCGCAGGCGGCCGGCGGCGGTCTCAGCGAGCAGGGCGCCGGTGTCGATCGCGGTGCCGCGGCCGACGTTGACCACCAGCGCGCCGTCCGGCAGCGCGGCGAGCTCGGGCGCGCCGATCAGGCCGCGGGTGGCCGGGGTGTCGGGCAGGATCAGTACGACGATGTCGGCGGAGGGCAGCAGCGCGGGCAGCTCCGCGATGCCGCGCACGTCCTCGTCGGGCCGAGCCCGGCTCGCGACGCGCGTGACCACGGCCTCGGCCGCGACCAGCTGCCGCTCGATCGCATGGCCGATCGAGCCGTACCCGACCAGCAGCACACGGCTGTCGGCGAGCGAACGCGTGTGCTCCCGCGCCCACGTGCCCGTCGCCTGCTGCGCGAACCACCGCGGCAGGTCCCGCTGCGCCGCATGGACCAGCGCCAACGTGTGCTCGGCGACGCTCAGGTCGTGCAGCCCGCGCCCGTTCGCCAGCCGGACGCCCTCGGGCAGCAACGGCAGCAACGTCTCGACCCCCGCCGACAACGACTGCACCACCCGCAACGCCGGCAACCGCCCGATCAGCTTCGCCGGCTCCGCACCGCTGTCGTACGGGAGCACGTAGAACTCGACCCCGCTCAGGTCCTCCCCGTCCTCCCCAGACAGCGGCCCGCCCCGATACCAGGCGGCGGCGAGCCCTTCGGGCAGCTCGATGTCGGTCCAGGGCAGCAGCACACGCGGGGTCACGCTCCCCACGCTAATTGCGCGACGGTCTCGGCTCTGTTGGGGGTGGGGGAGTGGGTGCTTCGGCCGCCTGGGCGCGGGCAGCGCGGGCTGCGGCAACGCACGCTCCGGCACGCATGCCCCCGCAAGGCGGGCCTCGGCGGTGCGGGCCTCGGCAACGCAGGTCTGGTCAACGTACGCTCCAGCAACGCAGGCTTCGCGGCGCGGGCGTCAAGCAACGCATGCCCCGGCAGCGCAGGCGTCTAGCAACGCGCGTCGGCAACGCAGGCCTCGGCAATGCAGGCTTTTAGCAGCGCCGGTCGGCGGTGCGGGCGTCGGCAATACCCGCGCGCCAGCAGCCAGCGAGCGTCAGCGCTGGGCGGGTGACCTCGTCTCCGCGTCGGCTGCGCGAGCCTCGGCTTGTGAACCCGGTCAGCCGCTGACTTTGCAGCCGGTCACAGCCATCGCGATGGCTGCCGCCCGTCGCAGCCGACTGCAGCCGCAGCTCGTCACCGCCGCAGCCTCGCGGCCTCGCCGTCGCGCCCGCGGCACAACCGCTGCCGCTCACCAACTCCGCAGCTCGCAGCTCGCCGCTACGGCCGAAGCTCACCACCGCTCCCGCAGCACGCTCCCGCAGCTCGTCGCTCTCGCGGCCCGCCGCCGCAGCTCGCAGCCACGGCTGAAGCTCACCGCCGCTCCCGCGGCACACCGCCGCCGCTCACCAGCACTGCCGCACCCGTCACCTCACCTCACTTCACCTCAATGGGCCCCAGCCCCCGCCACGCAGAACTCGTTCCCCTCCGGATCCGCCAGCACCGTCCACGCCACCCCAGGCTGGCTGTGCCGGGCCTGCTCGGCCGCGCCGAGCGACACCAGGCGTTTCACCTCAGCCTCAGGATCGGGAGCCCCGAAGTCCACGTGCACCCGGTTCTTCCCCGCCCGTGGTTCCGGTACCTGCTGGAACGCCATCGCGGGCCCACCGCCCTCGGGGCGCGCGAGTATGACGAACGGCCCGTAATCGGCCTCGACCGTGACGCCCAGTGCCGCCGTCCAGAACTCGGCGAGACCCTGGGGGTTCGCGCAGTCGATCGTGATCATGCCCAGCTCGAGTGCCATGCCCGCGACGCTAGCGGCCACCACCGACAAAACCGGGGGCCGCGGATAACCCGTTGGAGGGAGACGGCGGGGGTTGACTACGCTGTGCCAAACGTCTAGGCCCGCTCAGCGCAGGGAGTTCGCAGTGATCACCAGGATGTCGTCGTTGTTCCTCCGCACCCTGCGTGAGGACCCGGCGGACGCCGAGGTACCCAGCCACCGGCTGCTGGTACGCGCCGGCTACGTCCGCCGGGTCGCCCCGGGTGGTTACACGTGGCTGCCGCTGGGGCTGCGCGTGCTGCGCCGCATCGAGCACGTGGTGCGCGAAGAGATGAACCAGATGGGCGCGCAGGAGATCCAGTTCCCCGCGCTGCTGCCGAAGGAGCCCTACGAGGCCACCGGCCGCTGGACCGAGTACGGCGACAACCTGTTCCGCCTCAAGGACCGCAAGGGCGCCGACTACCTGCTCGGCCCCACGCACGAGGAGCTGTTCGCGCTCACGGTGAAGGGCGAGTTCAACTCCTACAAGGATTATCCCGTCACGCTGTACCAGATCCAGACCAAGTACCGCGACGAGGCGCGCCCCCGCGCCGGGATCCTGCGCGGCCGTGAGTTCGTCATGAAGGACTCCTACTCCTTCGACCTCGACGACGCCGGGCTGGAGCGCTCCTACCAGGCGCACCGCGACGTCTACACCCGGCTGTTCGACCGCCTCGGCCTCGAGTACGTCATCGTGGCGGCCACGTCGGGCGCCATGGGCGGCTCGGCGTCGGAGGAGTTCCTCGCCGTCGCCGAGACGGGGGAGGACACCTACGTCCGCAGCACGGAATCCGGCTACGCGGCCAACGTCGAGGCCGTCGTCACGCCCGCGCCCCCCGCGAAGCCGATCGAGGGCCTGCCCGCCGCGCAGGTGCACCACACGCCGAACACGCCGACCATCGAGTCGCTCGTGGCGTTCTTCAACGCCGCCGGGCTCGGGCGCGAGTTCACCGCCGCGGACACGCTGAAGAACGTCATGCTCAAGACGCGCCAGCCCGGCGCGAAGGAGTGGGAGCTGCTCGGCGTGGGCCTGCCGGGCGACCGCGAGGTGGACATGAAGCGCCTCGAAGCGTCGCTGGAGCCCGCCGAGGTCGAGCTGCTCGAAGAGGCGGACTTCAAGAAGAACCCGTTCCTCACCAAGGGATACATCGGGCCGAAGTCGCTCAAGGAGAACGGCGTCCGCTACCTCGTCGACCCCCGCGTGGTCGAGGGGACGGCCTGGCTGACCGGCGCCGACCAGGCCGACCACCACGTCCTCGACCTGGTGATGGGCCGCGACTTCACGGCCGACGGCACGATCGAGGCCGCCGAGGTCCGCGAGGGCGACGCGTCGCCCGACGGCCAGGGCACCCTGGTCGCCGCGCGCGGCATCGAGATCGGCCACATCTTCCAGCTGGGCCGCAAGTACACCGACACCTTCAGCCTCGACGCGCTCGGCCCCGACTCCAAGCCGATCCGCATCACGATGGGCTCGTACGGGCTGGGCGTCTCGCGCCTCGTCGCAGTGCTCGCCGAGCAGAACTTCGACAAGGACGGCCTGGTCTGGCCGCGCGAGGTGTCGCCGTTCGACGTGCACGTGGTCATCGCGGGCAAGGACGAGACCATCGCGGCCGGCGCGGAGAAGCTGGCCGCCGACCTCGACTCGGCCGGGATCGAGGTGCTGCTCGACGACCGCAAGTCCTCGCCGGGCGTGAAGTTCGCCGACGCGGAGCTGGTCGGCGTGCCGACCATCCTCGTGGTCGGGCGCGGCCTGGCCAACGGACTGGTCGAGGTCAAGGACCGCCGCACCGGCGAGCGCGAAGAGATCGCAGTCGACTCGGTGGTGGACCACCTGGTCAAGCTCGTCCGCTCCTGACGGGACCCCGCCGGTGGCTCTGTTCGGCCGTAACCGCAAGCGCCGGGACGGCGGCTACCAGGACAACGCGGCCCTGACCGGCTTCGGCGGCTACGAGCCGTCGGACGCGCCGGCGACCGGGTACACCGGGATCACGCGGGAAAGCAGTGTCGCCGAGCCGGTGAGCGGCGCGGACTTCGGGTCCGTGCCGCCGCCGGTTTCGCCCGGCACCGAACCCGTTACCAAGGCCGGGCCGCAGCGGATCCGCCCGCCCGCAAAGCCGGGCCGCAAACGCCGGGGCTCGCGGGTGGTGTGGGCGGTGATCGTGGTGCTCGGGATGGGCGCCGCCGGCGGGCTGAACGTGTTCGGGACCGGGAGACACCACTCCCCGACGACGCCGTCGACGAGCCGTCCACCGGTCAGCTCCGCACCCGAGCCGCGGGTGGTCGTCCCTGCCGTGGTGCCCGGGTGGCAGTCGGTGGCGAGCCGCGACGGTTCGTACGCCTATGACGTGCCGCCGAGCTGGACGCCGGAACCCGGCACGGTGCACGGCTGGGACAAGACCGCCACCGCGCCCGGAATCACGCTCAGCACCAGCGCCTTCGTGGGCGAAGGTTTCTGTCCCGGCGCCAGCGACAGCCGCCGCGGCGGCGCCGGGGTGACGACGGAGCCGACCGGTGACGCGGACCAGGCCGTCCGCAAGGCAGTGGACGACCTGGCCGTGAGCGCGTACGGCCCCGGATCCGGCCGGACGCCGGGACCGGGCGAGGACACCACCGTCCAGCTCGGCAAGGTGCAGCGGCCGGCGCGGCTGGTTTTCGCCGACGTCGTGCCGAACGACGCTGCCCCGAACAACACCGATCCGAACAACACTGCGCCGTGCGCCTCGAAGCACGTCTTGGTGGGCGCGATCGCCTTCTCCGGCCAGACCGCGTCCGCCGTGCTGGTGGCCTACGCCGACCAGGACGCGCCGGGCGCCGCCTCCCGCGACGACCTGACGCGCCTCCTGCGCAGCTACCGCGGCGTGCCGGCTTCCGACCGGTCCACCTCGACGCCGGCCACCCGCTGACGTTTGAGGGCGAGCTTCGCGAAGTCCTTCAGCCCGGCGTTCGGCAGGTAGGCGCGGCCGAGCGCGATACCGATCCGAGGCAGGTCCGCCTCGTCGCGGAACGCGAGGTACATCGGCTCGTGCCGGGGCTGGAACTTCGCCTTGAACGCGTGCAGCGAACGGAATCCGTAGTACGGCTCCATCTTCTCGCCCAGCGCGTCGAGCACCCGCTCCACCGCGCGCGCCGGGCCGGTGTCGCGGCTGCGGGCCAGCGGCGCGCCCGAAAGCGACACGAACCGCGCCCCCTCCTCGCGGAAGGCGAGGCAGGCCGAGGCGATCAGGAACTCCATCACCGGGCGGAAACCGCAGGCGCGGCGGCGCATCACGTCGAGCGTCCAGCCGCCGACCGTGCCGGCGCCGGTGTGCACCGGCAGCCACGACGTGACGCCGTGCACGGTGCCGTCGGCGCCGATCGCCAGCCCGACCCGGGTGGCCGGGTCCATCGCCTGGTCCAGCCCGCCGAGCGTGAACCCCATCTCCGGCATGCCCTTGTCGCCGATCCACTCCTCCGACAGCGCGCGCACCTGCGCGCGGATGGCGCGCGGCTGTTCGGCCAGGCGCACCAGCCGGAACTCGATGCCGTCCTTGCCCGCCTTGTTGAGCGCCGAGCGCACGTCCTGCCATGCCTTGCCGCGGAATTCCAGGTGCTCCAGGTCGACCAGGGTGTCCTCGGCGACCTGCACGTGCTGCCAGCCCAGCTCACGGGTGACGGCCACGGTGGTCGCCGTCGCGGAGAACACACACGGCACGAGGCCGGTGTTCTCGCACATCTCGGTGAACTCCGTGACGGCCCGGGCGGCTGAGCCGTCCGGCGCGACCGGGTCGCCGAGCGCGACCGCGACGCCGGCGTGACGCTGGTAGGCGAGGTAGGAACTGCCGTCGGAGGCGACGAAGTAGGCGTTCTGCGGCCAGGTGGTCATCCACGAGATGGTGCTGCCGCCGTTGCGCCCCAGCAGCATCCGCGCGAACGCCGGGTCCGGGCCGCCGCGGCCGAGCTTGCGGCAGCGGCGCCGTGAAGGCGCGCGGAACGCGCCGCGCGCGGCGATCAGCAGCATCAGCTCGACTGTCCAGAAGAGATTGTCCACGAAGAACAGTGAGAGGCCGTGGGCGTCGTAGCCCGTGCGCATCAGCCGCCCCATGGCGACCACACCGCCGACGATGAGCACCTGCGATATCGCGAACAGACACAGCGCCACGGTCCAGCGCCACGCCGTGCGGCTGCCGCGGCGCAGGCCGTTCAGCATCGGCACCACGAGCGCGCACAGGATCAGGATCTCCACCGGCGACAGGGAAACCGCGTCGGACGGGCCGAACGGGCCTTCGCCGGGCACCAGCCACATCACCACCTCGGCGCCGGTGAGCAGCAACAGCCCGGCGCACGCCATCAGGCGCAGCTCGCGCTGTCCCGGCCGGCCCGCCTCCTTGATCCGCGCGGCTCCGACGAGCCGGTGGCCGAGCGGCAGGGCGATCAAGAGCGCGAAGAAGTGCACGAGGTCGGCGAGCGTCCCGACGTACACGATGGCAATGCACGCGTACACGCACAGGCCGGCGCGAAGCCGGAGCCGCCACGGCGGGCGCAACGCGGCACTGGCCACGGCGATGGCCGCCAGCGTGCCGCCGGAGAAGCCGACGTCGAGGGTGCCCCCGATGCGCCCCGCCCAGGCCCAGCCGGAATTGCGGCACAGCTCGAGGAACTGGATCGCGGCGATCGTGGACACCAGCTGCCCGCCCACGGTCACGGCGATCGCGCGACGTGTGCCGAGCTGCCACTCCGCGAAGCCCGCCAGCAGCGCGAAAGTCCCCACCATCGGCAGGTAGAACAACGGCCTCAGCGCGAAGAACGGCCCGGTGGCCAGCGTCCACCAGCGCCCGTGCTGCATCGAGGGCAGGCCGTAGGCGTAGTAGTGGAAGCCCGCCTGGTGCTCGGCCGCGTGCCACAGGGTCCCGGTCGCGATCGCCACGACGAGCATGGCGAGCACAACCGTGGTCGTGAACGGAAGCCGGTGCCAGAGCACAGCGAGCCGGCCGCGCGGCGGCTCCTCTGCCGCCCGTCCGCGTCCCCCCGTGCCGGCACCGTCGGCGGTCCCCGCCGCCGGCGCTGCTGTTGTCATGTACCGAGTCTGGCCTGCCGACCTAAAGCGAACATCCCTCGTCGGGCGGACTTCTCCCCCTAAGGGAGTGCTACCCCAGGGGGACGCAACCCTGACCTAAGGGGGGATGCGGACTCAGGGTCACCGCGGTGAGCAGGGCGGATCCGAGGATGAGAGCGTTGCCGCGTCGGCGAAGGGCAGCGCCGGGCGAGAACAGGGGTTGACGCGCACCACGGCCCACGATCACCCGTACGGGTAACCGGCGCCGCATTGCCCGCGAAGGTACCCGAAAGACCGGATCACGGGGAATTCCCCGTCACCACAGCGGATTCGGGATCAAACGGAGGCCGGCTCAGCCGAGTACCGCCTTGCGCACCGAGTCCAGATCGCTCAGATCGGCCAGCACCGTATGGGCGCCGGCGGCCCGCAGTTCCTCCGCGCTGTAACGCCCGGTCGCGACGGCGACCGAGACGGCGCCGTTGTCGAGCGCGGCCCCGACGTCGGCCGGGGTGTCCCCGATGACCACCACGGCGTCCGGGGCGAAGGTGGCGGCGTGCTTGGCAGCCGCGGCGGAAACGGCGTGCGGCACGAGGTCCGGACGGTGCGCCGAGAGCGAGCCGTAACCGCCGATCGCCAGGTCCAGGTGCTCGTCGAGGCCGAACGCCGCGAGCTTGTGCACGGAGATCTCCGGCAGGTTGCCGGTGACGAGCGTCTGCACCACGCCGCCGTGCCCCGCCATGGCCGCCAACGCGGCCGCGGCGCCGTCGAGGGCCCGGCCACGCTCGTGCAGCGTGGCGCTCTCACGCTCGGAGATGGCGATCAGCTCGGCCCACAGCCGCTGGATCGTCTCCTCGTCCGGCTCGATCCCGTGGCTGGTCAGGAGGTCGCCGCTGATCGCGCGCTCGGTGTTGCCGCCGAAGTCCGGGTGCGCGCTCAGCTCGGTGCCCGTGGCCGCGAGGAGCGCCGCCGTGTACCAGCGGAGGCCGACGCCGCTGTAGTCCACGAGGGTGTGGTCGATGTCCCAGAGCACCAGCCGGTGCGGGTGTGTACTCGTCACGGCCGCGAGGCTACCGCGAAGAGTTTTCAACGTCTGGTGACTTCAGCCCGCGAGCAGGCTGAACCGCACCCGCCGGACCGGGTTGTCCACGTTGGTGTCCACCAGGCAGATCGACTGCCAGGTGCCCAGCAGCAGGAGCCCGCCCAGCACCGGGATGGTCGCGTACGGCGGCACCAGCGCGGGCAGCACGTGGTCACGGCCGTGGCCCGCGCTGCCGTGCCGGTGTTGCCAGCGCCCGTCGCGGGGGAGCAGGTCGTCGAGGGCGGCGAGCAGGTCGTCGTCGCTCCCGGCGCCGGTCTCCAGCACCGCGAGCCCGGCGGTGGCGTGCGGCACCCACACGTGCAGCAGGCCGTCGGTGCAGTCGGCGTCGCGCAGGAACTTCTCGGCCTCGTGGGTGAGGTTGTGCACCACGGCGGTGTTGCCGGTGTGCACCTCGATTTCGGTGGAGTACATGCCCGCCAGCGTAGGTCGCGCTCAGGAGCCCAGGTACCGGAGCACGGCGAGGACCCGCCGGTTGTCGCCCTCGGACGGCGGCAGCCCGAGCTTGCCGAAGATGCTCGTCACGTACTTCTCCACCGAGCCCGCCGAGACGAACAGGGCGCCGGCGATCGCGGAGTTCGACCGGCCCTCGGCCATCAGGCCCAGCACCTGCCGCTCACGCGCGGTCAGCTCCGCCAGCGCGCCGGAGCGGCGGGTGACGCTGAAGAGCTGGCTCACCACCTCCGGGTCCAGCACGGTTTCCCCGGCGGCCACCCGGCGCAGCGCGTCGAGGAAGTCCGAGACCTCGGCGACGCGGTCCTTCAGCAGGTAGCCGACGCCGCCGGCGCGGTCGGCCAGCAGCTGCGCCGCGTACTTCGTCTCGACGTACTGCGAGAACAGCAGGATCGCCCGCCCCGGCTGCTCGCTGCGCAGCGCGATCGCCGCGCGCAAGCCTTCGTCGGTGTGCGTCGGCGGCATCCGGATGTCCACAATGGACACGTCGGGCTCGTGTTCGAGGACGGCGGCGCGTAACGCCACGGCGTCCTTCACGGCTGCGGCGACTTCGTGCCCGCGCAGCGTGAGCAGTTCGACGAGCCCGTGGCGCAGGATGGTCGAATCCTCCGCGATGACGATCCGCACGCGTCCCCCTTTTCGCCGCCCGCGCCCGACTCTAGCGAGGCAACGGCACCGCCGCGGTGACGGTGGTGGGCCCGCCGGGCGGGCTGGCGACGGACAGTTCGCCGTCGACCGTCCGCAGCCGGTCCGCGAGCCCGGCGAGGCCGCCGCCCGGTATCACCGCCGCGCCGCCCGTGCCGGTGTCGGCGACGACCAGCCGCAGCACGCCGTCGTTTTCGGTGAGCGCCAGCCGGACCCGGGAACGTGTGTGCTTCGCGGCGTTCGTGAGCAGCTCGGCCGCGCTGAAGTAGACGATCGTCTCGACCGAGGGCGGCGGACGGCGGGGCAGGTCGACCTCGACCCGCGCGTCGATCCCGGACGTCGCGACCAAAGTGGACAGTGCCACGTCCAGGCCCGCGTCGAGCGCGGCCGGGTGGATGCCGCGGGCGAGGTCGCGCAGCTCGGTCAGCGCCTGCTTGGCGTTGGCGTGCGCGGCGGTCACCAGGTCCCGGACCTGGCCGACGTCGACCTCCTCGCCGCCCAGCTCCTCCTTCGCCAGCCCGAGCCGCATGGCGAGCGCGACCAGCTGGGCCTGCGCGCCGTCGTGGAGGTCCCGCTCGATCCGGCGCAGCCGCAGCGCCGCGTCTTCGACGGCGGTCGCGCGGCTCTCTTCCAGGTCGCGCACCCGCTCGCTGAGCCGGCGCTGGCCCAGCACGCCGGCCACGAACACGCGGTCGACCGTGGTCAGCGTGTGGATCGTCCGGGGCAGCACGGCCAGCACGGCGATCCCGGACGCCGCCCAGAGCAGCGTGCCCGCCCAGGCGCCGCTGTGGATGTCGAACATCGGCATGACCGCGCCGTCGAGGGGAAACCACAGCACGAGGTAGCTGATCGAGGCACCGGCGTACAGCGCCATCAGGCCCACCAGGAAGAGGCTGACCAGCGTCCACGGCAGCCGCAGCAGCAGGTACGCCACGGCCCGCCAGGCGATCGGGTCGCCGATCCGTGTTTTCAGCCAGCGCCACAGCCCCGGCTCCAGCGCCACCGGGCGCGGGGCGGGCACCCGCACGCCGAGCAGTGTGCCGGCCAGCCGCCGGTGCGCGGCCCCGACGGCCCGGGCGCCGTCCAGCACCGCCGCGAGCACGGCCGGTCCGACGACCAGCGGGGAGAGCGCGACGCCGGCCACCACACCGGCCAGCACGCCGACCAGCGCGACCAGGGAGAACGCGCCGGCGAACACCAGCCACGCCGTCTCGCGCGCGGTGTGGCGCAGCGGCACCGGCCGCAGCAGCCGGCGCACCGCGTGGGGACTCCTGGTCACCCGGCCGAGTCTGCCGCGCGGGACGCCGCCCGCCCATCCGGTTTTCCCTACACTCCCGAGAAGTCCGTCAAGGCCTCCTTACCCGCGTGCGACGCGGGTAAGGAGGCCTTGACGGCGTTTGCGGCGGCGGCGTCGACGTCACCGCTCGGAGTCCGGCTCCGTGGCCCGCTGGAGACGCTCCTCGTCGGCCTGCGCCTTGCCGGCCGCCTCCCGCATCTCGATCAGGTCGGTCATCCAGTCGCCGGTCTCGCGCGCGATGTCGCGCACGGCGCCGGTGATGATCGTCGCGATGGCCCCGATGTGGGTGGCCGCCGATTCCGTGAGCTCCTGCACCGTGTCCTTGCCGCTTTCGAACTGACCCACCATGAGAGTTCCCTAAGCTGCTCGGAGTCGTTTGTCGTGGTTCAGGCTATCCGCAGGCGGGGTCGGCTGCCCGATCCTGTCCGGCAGCGCCAGTTTCACGATCTTCTTCGCCACCGACCACAGCTGCCGGTGCAGCGGGCCGGTGTGGTACGGCAGGCCGTAGCGCTCGCAGATGTCCCGCACCTCGCCGGCGATCTGCGGGTAGCGCCGCGCCGGGATGTCCGGGAACAGGTGGTGCTCGATCTGGTGCGAGAGGTTGCCGGACAGCAGGTGGAACAGCGGACTGCCGCTGATGTTCGCCGAGCCGAGGATCTGGCGCAGGTACCACTGGCCGCGCGACTCGTTCTCGGTCTCCTCCTCGGTGAAGCTCTCGACGTCGGCGGGGAAGTGGCCGCAGAAGATGATCGAGAACGCCCAGAGGTTGCGGACCAGGTTCGCGCTCGCGTTGCCCAGCAAGGTCAGCGGCGCGAGCGGGCCGGTCAGCGCGGGGAACAGCAGGTAGTCCTTGCCGACCTGCCGGGCCGCCTTGCGCACGATCTTGCGCAGCACCGGCACGTTCTCGGCCCAGCTCCGCTCGCCCTTGACGACCCGCTCGATCTCGAGGTCGTGGAACATCACGCCCCACTGGAAGAACATGGCGAGCAGCGTGGCGTACACCGGGTTGCCCAGGTAGTACGGGTGCCACTTCTGCGCGGTGTCCATCCGCAGCACGCCGTAGCCGACGTCCCGGTCCTTGTCGATGATGTTCGTGAACGTGTGGTGGATGTAGTTGTGGGAGTGCCGCCAGTTCTCGGCGGGCGCCACGGTGTCCCACTCGAAGCGCTGCGAGCTCAGCTCCGGGATGCGCGTCCAGTCGTACTGGCCGTGCATCACGTTGTGGCCGATCTCCATGTTGTCCAGGATCTTGGCCAGCGACAGCGCGGCGACGCCGGCCAGCCACGCGGGCGGCAGGAACCCGGCGAACAGCAGCCCGCGGCCGGTGACCTCGAGCGCGCGCTGGGTCTTGATGATGTTCCGGATGTACTCGACGTCGGTCTCGCCGAGGTCGTCGACGATCCGCTGGCGGAGCGCGTCGAGCTCGCGGCCGAACTCCTCGACCTGTTCCGGGGTCAGGCGGTCCTGAAGACCGGTCATGGGTTCCTCCTGTGGCTTGCGGGAAACCGGGGCGCGTGAGCGACGCCTCGCCCACGCCGTCCGGCTAGGCGTTGATCTCGACGTCCCCGACGGGGACGCTGATGCAGAGCTGGATTTCCTCGTTCTCTTCGCCGGAGACCTCGCCGGTGCGGGCGTTGCGCACGCGTCCGGCGGTCTTGACCTGGGTGCAGGAGAAGCAGATGCCCATCCGGCAGCCGTGCTCCGGCGACAGGCCCGCGTCCTCGGCCTGCTCCAGCAGCGGCTTGCCCGAGTTGTCGCACTCGCGCCCGCTGCGCGCGAAGCGCACCCGGCCCTCGGCGGCCGCCGCGTCGAAGGTCAACGGCGGCGCCGTGAACTCTTCGGTGTGCAGCCGTTCACTCAATCCTTCGGCGCCGAACTGCTCGCGGACCGAGTCCATCAGCGGCTTCGGGCCGCAGAGGTAGGTCTCGGCGTCGCGGTACCAGGGCGCGGCCGTGGCGAGGTGCTTCTTCGTGAAGAAGCCGTGCAGGTTCCCGCCGCGACGGCTGTGGGTGTGCGCGTGCACTACGCGCAGTCCCGGGTGCGCCGCCGCGAGCGCGTCCAGCTCCTCGCGGTAGAGCACGTCGGACGCGGTGTTGGAGTAGTGCAGGAAGACGATTTCGCCCCGGTGTCCCTCGGCGACGAGCGTGCGCACCATCGCGAGCACCGGCGTGACCCCGCTGCCGCCGCTGACCAGGAGGATCTTCTCCGGCCTCGGCGTCGGCAGGGTGAACTCTCCGTCCGGTTGGGACAGTCCGAAGACCGTGCCGACGCGGGTGGTCTCCTGCAGGTGCCGGGAGACCAGGCCCTGCGGGTCGGCCTTCACGGTGAACTCGAGGTCGCCGCCCTGCGGGCCGCACGGCGAGTAGCAACGGGTGCGCCGCACGCCGTCGATCTCCACGGTCAGCCGCACGTACTGGCCGGCGTTGAAGTCCTGCCACGCGCGGCTGGGCCGGACGCTGAACGTGACCGTGTCCGGCGTCTGGCGCCGGACGGCCGTGACCCGCCCGCGGATCTCGCGGCGGACCAGCATCGGGTCGACGAGTTCCAGGTAGCGGTCCACGCCGTGGGGGGTGAGCAGTGCCTCGGCGAGCGAGGCGAGGCTGCGTACCCGGCGGGGGAGCAGTGTGGCCATCACGCCTCCAGAGGTTCGAGTGACCAGAAGTTTGAGTGCACAGTTGTACACTCACTAGTGTGGGGGCACGGACGGGTGTGCTGTCAACGCGAGAGTGAGGTGATGTGACGTGTGCCATGACGAAGCCGTCAGTACGCTGCCGGACGTGGTGGGAGTCGAGGAGCCGGTGACCAGGCAGGAGCGCAAGCAGCGGACCCGTCAGGCGCTGCTCGACGCCGCGCTGGAGCTGCTGGCCGACCGCGGTTTCGCGAGCCTTTCCCTGCGTGAGGTCGCCAAGCGCGCGGGCATCGTGCCCACGGCGTTCTACCGGCATTTCGCGTCGATGGAGGAGCTGGGCGTCGCCCTCGTCGAGGAGGCGACGCGGACGCTGCGCGACATGATCCGCGCCGCCCGGACCGACCGGAACAGCTACCGGCGGATGATCCAGGCCTCGGTGCGCACGCTGTACGAACACGTCCGCGCCCAGGAGGACCACTTCCGGTTCCTCACGCGCGAGCGCTACAGCGGCACCGGCCCGGTGGCGCGGGCCATCGCCGTGGAGCTGAAGCTGTTTTCCAGCGAGCTGGCGATCGACCTCGCCCGGTTCGACCACCTGCGGGAATGGCCGTCCGAAGACCTGTACATCCTGGCCGACCTGATCGTCACGGCGATGCTCGCCACGGTCGTCGACCTCCTGGAAGCCCGCCCCGGCGACGCGGAGGCGGACGCGCGCACGATCGCCGTCGCGGAGAAGCGGCTGCGGCTGATCCTGCTCGGCGTGCCCCGCTGGCAGCCGTCCGCCTAGCGGGCGAACCGCTCACCCGTCTGCTGAGGCGAAATGCGTCTCAAGCGGCTAGGGACTCTCCTTCGCACGTGGTAGAAAACGCGGAGATCGATGATCCTCAAGGTCGAGGAGGTCGCGTGGCGGAGAGCGGAAACCGGCTGACGGTCGGGGTGGTCGCGGAGTCCCGGCCCGGGGAGCGCCGGGTGGCGATGGTGCCGAAGCTGGTCGCCCGGCTGGCGCAGCGTGGCCTCCGGGTGGTGGTCGAACCGCGGGCCGGAGCCGGCGCACAGCTGGCGGACGACGCGTACGTGCAGGCCGGCGCCGAACTCGGCGACGCCTGGGCGGCCGACGTCGTGCTGAAGGTCGCGCCACCGTCCGAAAGCGAGGTCGGCAAGCTGAAACCGGGCACCGTCCTGATCGGATTCCTCGATCCCCGCGGTGACCCCGGCGGCATAACCACGCTGGAGCGGGCCGGCGTGCGCGCGTTCGCGATGGAGGCCGTTCCCCGGATCTCCCGCGCGCAGGCGATGGACGCATTGTCTTCGCAGAGCAGCGTTTCCGGCTATCGCGCGGTGCTGCTCGCCGCGGAGAAGTTCACGCGGTTCTTCCCGATGCTGACCACCGCGGCCGGCACCGTTCCACCGGCGAAGGTGCTGGTGCTCGGCGCCGGCGTCGCGGGCCTGCAGGCGCTCGCCACGGCCAAGCGGCTCGGCGCGCAGACCACCGGGTACGATGTGCGGCCCGAGGTGGGGGAGCAGGTGCGCTCGATCGGCGCGAAGTTCCTCGACCTCGGCATCGAGGCCGTCGGCGAGGGCGGTTACGCGCGAGAGCTGACCGAGGAGGAGCGCGCCGAGCAACAGCGCCGGCTCACCGAGGCGATCACGAAGTTCGACGTGGTCATCACCACCGCGCTGGTGCCCGGGCGAAAGGCACCGACCCTCGTCACCGCCGACGCCGTGAAGGGCATGCCCGCCGGCGGCGTTGTGCTCGACCTGGCCGGCGAGAGCGGCGGCAACTGCGAGCTGAGCCGGCCCGGCGAGGACGTCGTCGAGTACGACGTCACGATCAGCGCCCCGCTCAACCTGCCGGCCGGGATGCCGGCGCACGCGAGCGAGCTGTACGCCCGGAACGTCACGGAGCTGCTCGAACTGCTGGTCACCACCGACGGCGAGCTGAAACTCGACTTCTCCGACGAGGTCGTCGCCGGGGCCAACGTGGCCGGGCGCGAAGGGAGCGCATCGTGACGCTGGTGGAGAACCTGGCCGTGCTGGTGCTCGCGGGCTTCGTGGGCTTCACGGTGATCTCGAAGGTGCCGAACACCCTGCACACCCCGCTGATGTCCGGCACCAACGCCATCCACGGCATCGTCCTGCTGGGCGGGCTGGTCGTGCTCGGGCTGGGCGTCGACGGGGTGCTCAACAAGATCCTGCTGGTGATCGCCATCGCGTTCGGCACGATCAACGTGGTCGGCGGCTTCCTCGTCACCGACCGGATGCTGGCGATGTTCAAGGCGAAGAAGCCGGAATCGGGCGAGGAAGAGGAGAACGGCAAGTGACCCAGCTCGTCGCGGTCCTCTACATCGTCGCGTTCGCCCTGTTCATCTACGGCCTGATGGGCCTCACCGGCCCGCGCACGGCGGTGCGCGGCAACTGGATCGCCGCCACCGGCATGGGCGTCGCGGTGGTCGCGACGCTGCTCACACCCGGAATGGGCAACTGGCTGCTGATCGTCCTCGGCGTCGCGATCGGCGCGCTGGTCGGCGTGCCGTCCGCGCGCAAGGTCAAGATGACCGCGATGCCGCAGATGGTGGCGCTGTTCAACGGCGTCGGCGGCGGCGCGGTGGCCCTGATCGCGTGGGTCGAGTTCCGCAGCACCGACGCGTACGCGCACGAGCCGCTGTACGTCGCGATCGCCTCGCTCTTCGCCGCGCTGATCGGCTCGATCTCCTTCTGGGGCTCGATCATCGCGTTCGGCAAGCTGCAGGAGGTCATCACCGGCCGCCCGGTCACGCTCGGGAAGCTCCAGCAGCCGGTGAACGCGCTGCTCCTGCTGATCGCGCTCGCCTGCGCCGTGATCATCCTGGTCGGGGGCGACGCGGAGCTGCTGGTGATCGGGCTGCTCGTGGCCGCCGCGATCCTGGGTGTCACGTCGGTGCTGCCTATCGGCGGCGCCGATATGCCGGTGGTGATCTCGCTGCTGAACGCGTGCACCGGCCTTTCCGCGGCCGCGATGGGCCTGGCGCTGTCCAACACGGCGCTGATCGTGGCGGGCATGATCGTCGGCGCGTCCGGCTCGATCCTGACGAACCTGATGGCGAAGGCGATGAACCGGTCGATCCCGGCGATCGTGGCCGGCGGGTTCGGCGGCGGCACGGCCGTCGCGTCCAGCGCGGGTTCGGGCGAGGCGCGGCCGGTGCGTTCGACCAGCGCGGCGGACACCGCGATCCAGATGGCCTACGCGAGCAAGGTGGTCGTGGTGCCGGGTTACGGCATGGCCGTGGCGCAGGCGCAGCACACCGTGCGCGAGATGGCGAAACTGCTGGAGTCCAAGGGAATCGAGGTCGCCTACGCGATCCACCCGGTGGCCGGCCGGATGCCGGGCCACATGAACGTGCTGCTCGCCGAGGCCGACGTGCCCTACGAGCAGCTCAAGGAAATGGACGAGATCAACTCCGAGTTCGCGCAGACCGACGTCGCCCTCGTGATCGGCGCGAACGACGTGATCAACCCGGCCGCCGAGACCGACCCCGGTTCGCCGATCTACGGCATGCCGATCCTGAAGGTCAGCGACAGCCGCTCGGTGATCGTCCTCAAGCGCTCGATGAGCTCGGGCTTCGCGGGCATCGACAACGACCTGTTCTACGATGCCAAGACCAGCATGCTCTTCGGGGACGCCAAGTCTTCGGTGGGCGAGATCGTGGAGGAGCTCAAAGCACTGTGAACGCGGGGTCGGACGTACGCGCGGAGTTCGCCGAGCCGACCGAGAACCTGGCGTTCGACGAGGCGTTGCTGCGAGTGGCGCCTTCGGCCCCGGTGCTGTGGCTGTGGCGCAACCCGGTCTGTGTTGTCGTCGGGCGTGGGCAGAAGGTGGCGCGGGAGGTGCGCGTCGCGGAGTGCGCGCGCGACGGCGTCCCGGTCCTGCGGCGAGCCAGCGGCGGCGGCACGGTGTTCCATGACCCGGGGAACCTGAACGTGACTTTGGTGCTGCCGGGCCCGCCGGACCGCCCGCTGGAAATGCTGGGCCTGGTCATGTCGGCGGCGGTGGAGAAGCTGGGCCTGACGCCGCGCCTGGGCGAACGAGGCTTGTTCGTGGGTACGCAGAAGCTTTGCGGCTTCGCGGTCTTCCGCACGAAGGGCGGGCTGCTGGCGCACTCGACGCTGCTGATCGACACGGACGCCTCGCGCGTCGGCGCGTACCTCACCGGCCCGCCGCCGGACCCGAAGCCACTGGACTCGCACCGCAGCCCCGTCGCGTCACTGTCCGGCCACGGCCTGTCGTTCTCCCCGGGCGAGGTGGAGTCCGTGGTACGCGCGGCGGCCGCTTCGCTGCTCGGCCCGCTCGAGCCGCGCCCACCGTCTCCAGCCGAACTGGACCGGCAACGCACACTGCTGCGTACCCGCTACCACTACGACGCCTGGCACACCGACGGACGGCAACGCCAACCCTGACACCGCCCGAAACAGCGAAGCCCCTCGCGGTGTGAAGGGCGGATTCTCGGGGTCCTCGCAACACCTGATGGTCTAGATGGCTGTCAGTAGATCACGCAGACGCTCGGCTGGGGTTTTCCAGCCGAGCGTTTTGCGTGGGCGGCGGTTGAGTTTCTGGGCGACGTGCTCGAGGTCTTCGGATCCGTAGACGCTCAGGTCGGTGCCCTTGGGGAAGTACTGCCGCAGCAGGCCGTTGGTGTTCTCGTTCGATCCGCGTTGCCAGGGCGAGTGCGGGTCGCAGAAGTAGACCGGTACTCCGGTGGCCACGGTGAACTGCTTGTGTGCGGCCATTTCGCAGCCTTGGTCCCAGGTCAGCGAGCCGCGTAGGTGTTCGGGCAGGGACCCGATCAACGGCACGAGCACATCGCGGACTTCCTCGGCGGTGTGTCCGCCGGGCAGGTGCCCGAGCAGGACGTAGCGGGTGGAGCGCTCGACCAGGGTCACGATCGCGCTGTCGCTGCGGGTGCCGACGATCAGGTCACCTTCCCAGTGGCCGGGCACGGCTCGGTCCTCGATCTCGGCGGGACGGTCGGAGATCATCACCATCTCGTCGACGAACCGCTGAGTGCGCTGATCAGGACGCCGGTGGGGCTTGCGCCTGGTGCGCCCAGTGCGCAGCGCCGTAGCGACCTCGCGCCGCAGCCCGCCACAGGCCTGGACATAGATCGCCTGGTAGATCGTCTCCGTACTCACCCGTATGCTCTCGTCGTCCGGGAACTCGGTCACCAGAGCGTGGCAGATCTGCTCAGGCGACCACTCCTCCCGCAGCTTGCTGGTGACGTAGTCCCGCAGCGGTCCGTCGTGAGCCAGCTTGGATGCCTTGTGCCGCACACGGCTCTTCGCCCACGCCCGCTGGGCCCGGTATGGCCGGTAGACGCCTCCCACGGCGTAAGCGTCGATCTCACGCTTGATCGTGGACGCAGGCCGGCCCAGTTCGCGCCCGATCGCCCGCAGCGAAGCGCCCTGACGGTGCAGGTCGGCGATCGTCTCGCGCTCGACCAGGGTCAGGAACCGGGGATGCAGCCCGGCCTCCAAGGACCTCACCGTGGGCGGCTGCGTCGCCGTGACCATCGTGGTCACGCCCGTCCGGTAGTCCACCTTGCGCCCGCCGGGATAGACGCGGGTCGGGCCAATTGATCGCACCCCGTGATCCCAGTCCTGCGCCGTGCGCACGTTGACCCCGACACGCCGGGCGGCCTCCTTACGGCTGACCCCTTCTCCGCGCAGCCGGTCGTACTCCCCACGACCGGGGTGACCACCCTGGCTGGTGCTCCCACGCCCTCGAAGGCCAGCCCGCCGGACCCACCCGAAGGCCGTGTTCAGGTTCACCCCGACCGCCCGCGACGCGACCGAGACGTTGCCGTCCTCCCGCTCCAGCGCCTCGAAGAACCTCTTCCGCAACTCCGGTGACAGCACGATCCCCGCAACTCCCTGAAATCCAGGGTGTTGCGGGGATCGCTAGAATCCGCCAAGTGCTGCGAGGGGCTTCTTGCTGTTTGCTGGTTCTGTTTCCGGTTTCAGGCGCGCTGTCTCCGGGTTTTCAGGCCCGGGTCACTCGCTCGCCGGGTCACTCGCTCGCAGAGAACGTGACCGCCGGAACCTTCGCCACCACGCGACGCGGCTTCGCGGCCGCCTTCACTTCGGGTGCCTTCGGGTCCGCGGTCTTCGGGGCCGCAGTCTTCGCGACGGTCGTCGCCGAAGCCGCCTTCGCGGGCGAAGCCTTTGCCTGAGCCGCCTTTGCCGGAGCCGCCTTCGCCGGAGCCGCCTTCGGCGCTGCGGCCTTCTTGATCGCGGCCCTCGGCGACGCGGCCTTCGGTGATGCCGCCTTGGCGGTGGTCTTCCCGGCCACCTTCGCCGCACCACCCTTCGCGGCTGCCTTCGGTGCCGCGGTTTTCGGTGCTGCAGCCTTTGCGGCTGCCTTCGGTGCGGCAGTCTTCGCAGTTGCCTTCGCCGCACCGCTCTTCGCCGCAGTCTTCGGCGCGGCCGCCGTCGCCGCAGCCGTCTTAGCCGCAGTGGTCCTGGTCGCAGCGCTCTTAGCCGCGGTGCTCTTGGTCGCGGTGCTCCTGGCTGCAGCGCCCTTGCTCGCGGCAGCCCTCGTCCCCGCAACCTTCTTCGCCCGGGTGGTCTTCGCGGGCGTGTCCGCCGTGCGGGACGCGGTCTTCCCCGCAGCCGCCTTACGCGAGGCGGGCTCCGCCTTGGCCGCCCGCTTACCCGCGACCGGCTTCGCCGCCGGCTTGGCCACCGATTTCGCCACCGATTTCGCCGCCGGTGCCTTCGCCACCGATTTCGCCGAAGCACCCGCCTTCGCCGCTCCCCGCGCCGGCTTCTTCGCGCCCGGCACGAAACGCGGCCGTTGCTTCCGCCCGCCGGTGCGACGGGCGGCGTCCGCGTACCGGCTCAGGAGCTTGCGCAGCGCGGCCGCGTTCGTGGAGGTGAGGTCGATGTCGTACTCGACGCCGTCGAGGCCGAAGCCGACGGTCTGGGCCGCCGGGCCGCCGGTCAGGTCGTCCAGAACGCGGACAGCAGTGTTCCTGGCCATGAAGCCTCCCGTGCTCGATCGTGATCATGCGTGCAACCGGCACGGCGACGCCCCGGCTCCCCCCGGTGCCGCCGGTTTCTTGCAGCTGTCTGACGAGAATAGCCGCTGGCTTGCGCGAAGCCGCGTGGTGGTGTGCGCTGAACCCATGTCAGGACAGACTTTCGACGTCGTGGTGATCGGGGCCGGACCGGTCGGCGAGGTGGCCGCCGAACGCGCCGCCAAGGACGGGCTCAAGGTGGCGCTCGTCGAGCACGAGCGGTTCGGCGGGGAGTGCTCCTACTGGGCCTGCATTCCGAGCAAGGCGTTGCTGCGCCCGGGAAACCTGCTCGCCGCGGCCAAGCGGATGCCCGGGGTGGTGGTCGGCGGCGCGCTCGACCCGGCCCAGGTGTTCGCCCGGCGGGACTGGTTCACCGGCAAGGGCGACGACAGCGGGCAGGTGGACTGGGCGCGCGGCGCGGGCATCGAGCCGGTGCGCGGCCACGGGCGGATCACCGGCGAGCGCGAGGTGACGGTGGGCGAGGACCAGGTGATCACCGCCCGTCACGCGGTGATCGTCTGCACCGGCAGCGTCCCCCGGTCGCCGTCGATCCCGGGGCTCGACACGATCCGGCCGTGGGGCTCGCGTGAGGCCACGTCGGCGTCCGCGGTGCCCGCGCGCCTCGGCGTGCTCGGCGGCGGGGTGGTCGGCGTCGAGATGGCGCAGGCGTGGGCCCGGCTCGGCGCCGAGGTGCACCTGGTGATCACGGGCGAGCGCCCGCTGCCGAAGCTGCCGGAGTTCGCGGGTGACCTGCTGCTCGGCGGTCTGCGCGAGGCCGGCGTCTTCGTGCACACCGTGTCCGGTATCCGGGAGGTGTCCCCTGTGGACGGGGGCGCGTCGCTCACGTTGGCCGACGGTGAGCAGCTGGTCGTCGACGAGCTGCTGGTCGCCACCGGCCGCGCCCCGGCGACCGGAGACGTCGGCCTCGACGTGCTCGGCCTGCCCACCGGCGCCCCGCTCGCGGTCGACGAGAGCGGCCGGGTGTCCGCCGTGGACGGTGGCTGGCTGTATGGGGCCGGCGACGTCACCGGCCGCGCGCTGCTGACGCACCAGGGCAAGTACGCCGCGCGCGTCGCCGGCGACAGCGTCGCGGCCCGCGCCCGGGGCGAGCAGATCTCGACGGAGCCGTGGAGCCGTTACAGCGCGACGGCCGACCACCACGCCGTGCCGCAGGTGGTGTTCACCGACCCGGAGGTGACGTCCGTCGGGCTCACCGAGGCGCGTGCGGGCTCGGCCGACCGCGTGGTGGACATCGACATCGCGGTGGCCGGCTCGTCACTGCACGCCGACGGGTACAAGGGCAAGGCGCGCATGGTCGTCGACACCGAGCGCGGGGTGGTGCTCGGGGTGACGTTCGTCGGCCCGGACGTGTCCGAGCTGCTGCACTCGGCGACCATCGCCGTGGTCGGCGAGGTGCCGCTGGAGCGGTTGTGGCACGCCGTGCCCGCGTTCCCGACGATCAGCGAGGTGTGGCTGCGCCTGCTGGAGGCGTACGGGCTCTGACGCTCAGCTCGGCAGCACCAGGTCGAGCGCGCCCTTCGCGGCGCGGGCGAGGCCGGGATCGTCCGGAGTGGACGGTCCCGGCAGCCAGACCGCCTGCACCAGCCGCACGCCGTTGCCCTCGATCTTGCTGGTGTAGGCGGCGCCGTCGAACTGCGGCGCCGGGCCCTGCCACTTGCCGGTCTCGGTGGCGACGTCGATGATGCCGCCGCTGCCCGGGGTATCGGCGACGTCCTTGAAGTGTGAGGCCTGCGCGGCGTCGGGGAACGCGACGACGGCCACGGTCACCGCGGCCGCGCGCCCGTTGACCTCGGCCGCGTAACTCGCGCGCTGGACGCCGACGCAGCTCGTCTGCTGCAGGCTCACCTGCACGTCCCCGAACGCGTGCGACGCGCACCGCTGGTCGCCGCTACTGGCGCGCGCGTTGAACGAAAGGCTCGGCGTCACCGGCGCGCTGGACGCCGGAGCACTGGACGCCGGCGGGTTCGAGGCCGCGGGCCGCGAACTCGAGGCCGGCGCCGCGGTCTGGCCACTGTCCCCGCCACCCCCGGTCGCCGCGATCACGACCGCGGTGACCAGCAGCACCACCAACAGCCCGATCGCGCCGAGCGGCAACCACCGCACCGTCCGCGATTGCTTACCGGAGCCACCGTTCGACGGCGGTGCCGCTCCCGTGCCCGCCGCCGCGCCCGTTGCCGCCGGACGCGGACCACTCTCGGGCGGCTGAGCCACCGGGTTGGGTCCAGGCTTAGGTCCAGGTTTGGCTACGGGCTGGGGCGCAGCCTTGACCGACCGCGGCGGCGGCGCCATGGCCTCGGTGACAGCGTCGCTGTCCACCGCCGTGCCCGCCGATCCTGCAGTGCCCGCCGCTGTGCCTGCCACGCTCGCGGTGCCTGCTGCGCTTGCCGCTGAGCCCGCGACGCCCGCCGTGCCTCCCGCGCGCGCTGCCGTGCCAGCGGTGCCAGCCGTTCTGCCGGTCGCACCGCCCGATGTGGACGGACCCGGCCGTCCCGGCGAGGCGACGGACTCGGTCGGCTCATCGGCGAGCCCTGCCGCGGTCCCGGCGGCCTGGGCGACCGTCGGAGCGCTCGCCGCGGGGGAAGACGCGGCTGAACGGCTGGGTTGACCCACCTCCGGTGCGGGCGAGGATGTCGGACTCGCGCCGGGGAAGACCGGACCAGCGGCGGCGGTACCTGGGGAAGCAGGACCAGCCGCAGCGGTGCCGGGGAAAGCCGAGCCCGGGGAAGTCGAGCCTGGGAAAGCGGCACCTGGGGAAGTCGAGCCGGGGAAAGCGGTACTTGGGGAAGCCGAGCCGGGGGAAGGCGGAACGGCGGGCGGGGCAATGTGCGGAACCGGCGCGATCGTCGGGAACACTGGCGGCGGAGGTGGCACCGAGGTGATCTTCGGGCGGGCTGCGGGCTTCGGCGGGCCGGATCTGTCCGGATGGGACATCGGGACAGTCGGCGGAGCCGCGGCCACGGCAGGCATCCCGGACGGCGCCCCCGCAGTCGCCGAGGCCGCCGCACCAGCGGACGCCCCCGAAGCCGCTGCAGCAGCCCCCGCCGAGGACGCCCTGGCAGCAGCCGCCGCGGACGCCTCGGCAGGATTCCCTGCCGAGGACTGTGCTGCCGAGGACTGTGCTGCCGAGGGCCGTGCCGCTGTCGAGGACTGTGCCGCCGAAGCCGCCGAAGCCGCCGCGCCCGAGCGCCCCGCAGCCGAAGCCACCGCAGAGGATGCCACCGGAGGCACACCAGCACCCGCAGCAGCAGGACCCGCCGCTCGACCACCAGTGGCCACAGAGGACACCCGGCTCTCCGGCGGCATCGGGGAATCGTCGGTGAAGCGGACGAAACCCTCGCCCAGCAGGACGTCGTCCGGGAGGGGCGGGGCGTCCGGGGCGAAGGCGGTGATCAGGGCGCGCGCCTGGTCCAGCGAGCGCGGACGGCGGGCCGTGGCGAGGGAGACCGTCGCCGCGAGCATGGTGGTGGGGGTCGGGTGCAGGACGCGGACCGGGCCGGCCAGGTCGGCCGGCGGCTGGTCGACGGTCTCGACGTACGGGCCCACCGCGATGATCGTGCCGACCGGGCCGGTGCCCGGCGCCAGCTCCGCCATCCGCCGTTCGCACTCCTGCGACAGGTCGAGCGCCTCCGTGGCCGGGTTGACGGCGTCGTCACCGTGGACCAGGGGCCAGCCGTCGGCCTTCCACGGGCCGCCGAGCGGGGCCTCGAGGCGCAGCGCCGGGTCGGGCAGGTCCACGCCGATCACGATGAGCACGCCCTTCGGCAGTACTACCACCGCTTCCACGGCCCGGTCACCGCCGACCGGGTGCGCGCCGACCAGGGCGACCCCGCCGATCACGGTGCTGCCGCGGCCGAGCGAAGCCAGCGCCGCCCGCACGTCTTCGGCGACGCGCGACGGCTGCTGCCCGAGGCGGACCAGTCGCACCGAAACCCTCCTCACCTCGACCGTTTCCGGGGCACCACGCTAGCGCGCCCGGCCCCGTACACGGCGCGACACGGGGAAGCGTCGGCGTGGCTCCCTCCTAAAGGGGGTTCCCGTGCGACTTGTGGTGTTCGTGTGGCCAAACGGCACGGTTGGGGTGCAGAATGTGCTACACAGTCCTGCAAGTCGGGAAGAGACACGGAAGCGCACAGAGCCCGTCGCTGGTCGAGAGGTCGTAGGGGAAGACGTCCCTCGTCGAGCAAGCGGAGGTCAGCAGTGAGCACCCGTGGCAACACCCGAGGCGTGGTGTACGTCCACTCGTCGCCGTCTGCGGTTTGCCCGCACGTCGAGTGGGCTATTTCGGGCACCCTGGGTGCCCGAGTCGAGCTGAAGTGGACGGCGCAGCCCGCCAGTCCCGGACAGCTCCGCGCCGAATGCGGCTGGCGCGCGCCCGCCGGCAGCGGCGGCAAGCTGGCCGCCGCGCTCAAGGCGTGGCCGATGCTGCGCTTCGAGGTCACCGAGGAACCCAGCGCCGGCGTCGACGGCGAACGGTTCTGTTTCGCGCCCGGCCTCGGCCTGTGGCACGGGCGGACCAGCGCCAACGGCGACATCGTGGTGGGCGAGGACCAGCTGCGCGCGCTCGTGAGCATGACGCGTGGCGGTGAATCCTTGGCACACAAGCTGGACGAGCTGCTGGCGGCGGGCTGGGACGAGGCGCTGGAGCCCTACCGGCACGCCGGCGACGGCGCCCCGGTCACGTGGCTGCACCAGGTCGGCTGACCCCGGACGGCGGGTGGGTACCCTCTCAGGGGTGACCGCCCAACCGCCCGCACACTCCCGCCAGCGGTGGCTGGTGCCCGTCCTGGTCGTGGTGCTGTCCCTCACCGTCGGTGGCGGCCTGCTCGCACGTGAGCTGTACCAGCGGCCGGAGCCGAAGCCCGCCGACGCCGCCGTGGTGGCCCCGTCCACGTCGGTGGAACCCGACGACCAGCCGGGGCCCGGCAAGGTCCAAGTCACCGACGACGTGGCGCACCATCCGCAGGACGAGGCGGTGCGCCCGGTCATCCAGGGGTACTTCGACTCGATCAACAACCGCAATTACGACGCCTGGAAGACGACGGTCAGCGTCCAGCGGGTGCAGCAGAAGCCGTCGGCCGAGGCCTGGGCGAAGGACTTCCGGTCCACGAAGGACGGCAGCATCCTCATCGAGCGGATCGAGCCCGCCCCGCACGGGTCGCTGCGCGTGCTGCTGGCGTTCAACAGCACGCAGTCGGTCGAAGACGCGCCGGCGAACTTCAAGAACGGGTGCATCCACTGGCGGCTCGTGCTGCCCATGGTCTTCCAGAACGGCGGCTTCAAGATCGACACCGTCGACAGCACCAGCCGCACGCCGGAGAGCGAAGCCTGCTGAGCCGCGGTTCCGGTAACCGGCGGCTTCACGTCCCAGGAAACAGAAAAGGGCCCTCCCCGCGTGGGGAAGGGCCCTTTTTCCGTAGTTCCGCCGGATCAGACGGCGGGGGTGAACAGCAGCGCGGTGTTGTGGCCGCCGAAGCCGAACGAGTTGCTGATCGCCGCGGTGATCTCCACCTTGCGGTTCTCGCCCGACACCACGTCGAGCTGGACCTTCGGGTCGAGCTCGCTGAGGTTCAGCGTCGCCGGCACCACACCCTCGTACATCGAGAGGATCGTGGCGATGCCCTCCACCGCGCCGGCGCCGCCGACGAGGTGGCCGAGGGCGCCCTTCGGCGCGGTGACCACCGGGTGGTCGCCGATGGCGGTCCGGATCGCGGCCGCTTCGCCGAGGTCACCGACCACAGTGGACGTGGCGTGGGCGTTCACGTGCCCGATGTCGGCCGGGGTCAGCCCGGCCAAGGCCATCGCCGCCCGCATGGCCGCGATCTGCCCGATGCCGTCCGGGTGGTTGCCGGTGATGTGGTAGCCGTCGGAAGTGATCCCGTAGCCGGCCAGCTTGGCGTAGACGCGCGCGCCGCGGGCCTTGGCGCGGTCGGCCCGCTCCAGCACCACGACGCCCGAGCCTTCACCGAGGACGAAGCCGTCACGGCTGACGTCGAACGGCCGTGAGGCGGCCGCCGGGTCGTCGTTGCGGGTCGACACCGTGCGCGCCTGGGCGAAGCCGGCCAGCGTGATCGGGTGGATGCACGCCTCGGCGCCGCCGGCGACCACGACGTCGGCCCGGCCGGACCGGATCATCTCGTAGCCGGTGGCGATGCCCTCGGCGCCGGAGGCGCACGCCGAGGCCGGGGAGTGCACGCCCGCGCGGGCCTTCAGGTCGATGCTCACGTGCGCGGCAGGCCCGTTGGGCATCAGCATCGGCACGGTGAGCGGGGAGACCTTGCGAATACCCTGCTGGTGCAACAGGTCGTTCTGGGTGAGCAGCGTCACCGGCCCGCCGACGCCGGTGCCGATCGAAACGCCGAGGCGCTCCGGTTCGACGTCGGTGTGCTCGTCGGTCTGCTCGGTGAAGCCGGCGTCGGCCCAGGCCTGCCGCGCGGCGATGATCGCCACCTGCTCGCACCGGTCCAGCCGCCGGGCCTGGACCCGCGGCAGCACCTCGGAGGGCTCGACGGCCAGCGTCGCCCCGATCTTCACGGGCAGGCCGAGTTCCTCGACCCAGTCCGCGGTCAGCGGGCGGATGCCGCTGCGACCGGCCAGCAGGCCGTCCCAAGTGGACGCGACGTCTCCGCCGAGCGGGGTGGTGGCCCCCATACCGGTGATCACGACGTCGATGTTGCTCATGCGCTTACCTCACTGGCGCTCGGTGTGGCCTGAGCCGGATGCGCAGTGCTCAATGGTTCACTCGCAAGCTCGCTCACAGGAGTCTCCCCAAGGTCCGGCTCCGGGCCGGGAAGCTTCCCGGTCCGGGTACGAAGAGGACTTAGTTCTGGTTGGCGGACACGTAGTTCACCGCGTCGCCAACGGTCTTCAGGTTGGCCAGCTCGTCGTCCGGGATCTTGACGCCGAACTTGTCCTCGGCCTGCACGGCGATCTCGACCATCGACAGCGAGTCGATGTCCAGGTCGTCCACGAACGACTTCTCGGCGGTGACGTCGTCCTGAGCCACACCGGCCACCTCTTCGACGATCTCGGCGAGGCCGGCGAGGATCTCAGCGTTGTCAGCCATGGGGGTTGTTCCCTTCTCGGTTCTTCTTTTGGTAGTCCACCCCGCGGGCACGGCGCCCGCGGGGAAAGTATCCACTCACGGGCAGAGGAAAGCCTGCCCGGCATACGAAAGCCCGGCGCCGAACCCGACCGCCAGCACGACGTCGCCGGACTTCGCGGTGCCCGCCTTGCGCATGTGGTCCAGCGCCAGCGGAATCGACGCCGACGAGGTGTTGCCGGAGTACTTGATGTCGTCGGCGACGACCATGTCCTCCCGGGCGCCCGCGGCCCGCAGCTTCTTGGCGATCGACTCGACGATGCGCAGGTTCGCCTGGTGCGGGATCAGCACGTCCACATCGGACGGCTGCAGGCCCGCGGCCTCCAGCGCGCGCAGGGCGATCGGCGCGATCTGCGTGGTCGCCCACCGGAAGACCGACTGGCCCTCCTGGTAGATGTACTTGCCGTCGCGCATGTAGATCAGGTCGACCAGGTCGCCCGCGCTGCCCCACACCACCGGGCCGATGCCCGGCTCGTCGGCACCGCCGACCACCGCGGCGCCCGCGCCGTCGGCGAAGATGATCGCGTTCGCGCGGTCGAGCGGGTCGACCGCGTCGGTGAGCTTCTCCGCGCCGATCACGAGGACCTTCTTCGCGGAGCCGGCCCGGATCAGGTCCGACGCCACGCCGAGGCCGTAGCAGAAGCCGGCGCACGCGGCGTTGAGGTCGAAGGCGCCGGGGCTCTGGATGCCGATCCGCGCGGCGACCTGGGCGGCCGCGTTCGGGATCTGCGTCGGCATCGTGCAGTTCGGCAGGATGACCGTGTCCACTTCGGACGGGTCGACGCCCGCGTCGGCCAGCGCGGCGGTGCCCGCGGCGACGGCGAAGTCGACCAGCAGCTCGTTCTTCTCCCCGAAGCGGCGCTCGATGATGCCGACGCGGTCGCGGATCCACTGGTCGTTGGTGTCCATGACCAGGGACAGGTCGTCGTTGGTGACGACCTTCTCCGGCTGGTGGCTCCCGGTGCCGAGGATCCGGGTGCTGCTCGGGCCGGCGGTCTGGCGCAGGCTGGGGCGGTCGGTCACTGGGCGTCCTCCTCGCGCAGCTTCGCCAGCTCGGCCGGCGTCTTCAGCGCGGTGGTAGTGGTGACGACACCCTTGAGCTGCCGCTTGACCAGGCCGGTCAGCGTGCCCGCGGGCGCGAGTTCGACTGTGCTGGTGACGCCGAGCGACACGAGGCCGTCCATGGTCAGGTCCCAGCGCACGGGGCGGGTGACCTGTGCGACGAGGCGGTCCAGGTACTCCGCGCCGCTGGTGATCACCTGACCGTCGGCATTGGACAGCAGCGGGCGGGCCGGGTCGGCCGGGGTGAGGCCGGCGGCGTGCTCGCGCAACGCTTCTTCCGCGGGCGCCATGTAAGACGTGTGGAAGGCGCCGGCCACCTTGAGCGCACGGATCTTCGTGCCCTTGAGCGGCTCCGCGACGATCCGTTCGATCGCCTCGGCCGAGCCGGACGCGACGATCTGGCCCGCGCCGTTCCGGTTGGCCGCGGCCAGGCCCTGCTCATCGAGCCACGCCACGACCTCCTCGGGGTCGCCGAGCATCACGGCGGCCATCGACGTGGGCTCCAGCGCGCAGGCCTTCGCCATCTCGGCGCCGCGCACGGCGGCCAGCGCCACGGCGTCGGCCGAGGTGAGCACCCCGGCGATCGCGGCCGCGGCCAGCTCGCCGACGGAGTGCCCGGCCACCGGCGCGTCGGCCGCCACCGGTGCGGCCTGCTGCAGGTGCTCGAACGAGAGCAGCGACAGCGCCACGATCAGCGGCTGCGCGACGGCGGTGTCCTGGATCTCCTCGGCCTCGGCCTCCGTGCCGAGGCGGAGCAGGTCGAGCCCGGCGCGGGCCGACCACTCGTCGACGCGCGCGCGGGCGCCGTCGAGCTCGAGCCACGGAGTGAGCATGCCGGGGGCCTGGGAGCCTTGACCCGGAGAGAGGACTGCGACTGTCACGTACCTATGACACCATGGGGACCCTCCCGGGCCGGATGCGGGCGGTCACCAAGTACGACCGGTGTAATTGGAGGAAACCTCCAAAGGCCCGCCGTGAATCTCCGCCCTTAACCCAGATGCCTTGTGGGATTCAACCATTGCTTGCCGTGAAGTCGGTCACGGGCGGTTCGGTCGCTGCCGCGGTGCGAACGGTCCCCTCGCGACACCGGGCCGCGGTATTTCCGGCCGGGTCACCAGAGACCGCGGGCCCGCGCCAGCCGGCCGACGGTCAGCGCGATCCGCAGGACCAGGGCGTCGCGGGGCTCGGTGGCGTTGCGGCCGGTCAGCTCGGCCGCCTTGCGCAGCCGGTAGCGCACCGTGTTGGGGTGGACGAACAGGGCCTGCGCACAGCGTTCCAGCACGCCGCCGGTCTCGAGGTAGGTCTCCACGGTGCGCTGCAACGCCGGGCCCGCCTCTTCGAGCGGGCGGGCGACGAGGTCCACCAGCAGCCGCTCGGCTTCCGGGTCGCCGGAGAGGGCGCGCTCGGGCAGCAGGTCCCCGGACCGGACCGGACGCGGGGCGCCCGGCCAGCCGACCACCGCGCGCAGCCCGGACAGCGCCTCGGCCGCGCTGTGGTGGGCCTCGGCCAGCGACGGGACGGTCGGGCCGGCCACCACCGGCCCCTCGGCGAACACCGCGGACATCCGGGAGAGCGTTTCGCGCTCCTTCGTCCCGCCGTCGGTGGGGCCGCCGATCACGATCACCAGCCGCGAGCCCTGCACCGAGAGCAGCACCGGCCGGCCGACGCGCGCGGCGCGGCTGCGGACCTCGAACACGACCGTCGGCGGGTCCTCCGAGGGCGGGTTGCCCACGAGCACTGTCGCGGCCGAGGCCGGGTCCCAGCCAAGCGCGGCGGCGCGGGAGAGCACGGCCTCCTCGGCGTCGCCGCGGACGATGCCGTCGACGACCAGCGCCTCCAGCCGCGCGTCCCACGCGCCGCGCGCTTCCGCTGCGGCGGCGTAGGAATTGGCCGCGGCGAAGGCGATTTCCCTGCCGTAGCGCAGGATTCCCTCGATCAGGGCCGCACGTTCGGCCTCGTTCGCGGCGAACTCCGGCAGCTGCTCCTCGAACACCTCGATCGCCAGCCGCACCATGCCGACGGCCTGGCGCAGGCTGACCCAGCGCGAAAGCTCGGCGGGCGCGTCGCGGAACGCCTCCGTGGTGAGCTTCAGCGCCTCCTTCGAGTCGCGCAGCCAGTCGACGAAGCCCGCCGCGCCGGCCTGCGTGATGAGCAGGACGCTCGCGCGCTGGTCCGCGGGCAGCCGCGCGAACCACACCAGCCGTTGCTCCATCACCGCGACGCTCGCGCTCGCGAGGCGCCCGGACGCGTGCTCCAACCCGCGCAGGGTCTTTGCGGACAGCCCGTGGTGCTTGGGCACCTGGCGCCCGGAACTCGTTTCAGCCATTTCGGGACCGATCCTACGGGGACGCCGCACCAGCAACTTTCGGCGGCGGACACGCAACCACGGGTGCTAGGAACAATCGACCGCCCTTCTCTACCATCACGGAAGGTGACAATCGTCACCGAAGACGAGGGCAAGGGGGGTCGGGGCCATGCCAGAGCCCGGACTGGAGATCGACTCGGTCTCCAAGCGCTACGGCACCGTGGTGGCGTTGGAAAAGATGACTTTCGAAGTACGACCTGGGGAACTCTTCGGTTTCGTCGGCAGCAACGGCGCCGGCAAGACCACCACCATGCGCATCGCCCTCGGCGTGCTTGCCGCCGACGCCGGCGAGGTGCGCTACGCCGGTGAGCCGGTGAACTACGAGACCCGCCGCCACATCGGGTACATGCCCGAAGAGCGAGGTCTGTACCCGAAGATGAAGGTCGGCGAGCAGCTGACGTATCTGGCCCGGCTGCACGGGATGTCGTTGTCCGACGCGAAGGCCTCCACCGAACGGTGGACCGAGCGGCTCGGCGTCGCCACGCGCCGTGACAGCGAGGTGCAGGCGCTGAGCCTCGGCAACCAGCAGCGGGTGCAGCTCGCCGCCGCGCTGGTGCACGAGCCGCGGATCCTCGTGCTGGACGAGCCGTTCTCCGGCCTCGACCCGGTCGCGGTGGACGTGATGAGCGCGGTGCTGCGGGAGAAGGCGGCCACGGGCGTGCCTGTCGTGTTCTCCAGCCACCAGCTCGATCTGGTGGAGCGCCTGTGCGACCGGATCGGGATCGTCCGAAGTGGACGGATGGTGGAGTCGGGATCCGTGGCGGAGCTGCGGTCCGGCGGCGCGGTCCGGCTGCTCGTCGACGCGCCGGAGGCCGCCGACGGCTGGGCCGCCGGGCTGCCCGGCGTGACCGTGCTCGGCCGCGAGGGCTCCGTGACCGAGGTGGAGCTGGGCGCCGGCGCGGACGACCAGGCCGTGCTGCGCGCGGCTCTGGCGACCGGGCCGGTGCGCGAGTTTTCGCGGAAGCTGCCCTCCCTGGCCGATCTCTTCCGCTCCGTCGTGAGCGAGCACAACACTCAGGAGGCGGCGGCATGAGCGAGCCCGATGTCCGGATGAGCACGCTTTCGGCGGTCGGCCTGGTGGCCTCGCGCGAGATCGGCACGCGGGTGAAGTCGAAGGCCTACCGGATCAGCACCTTGATCATGCTGATCCTCGTCGTCGCCGTGACGGTGGTGTTCAAGATCATCGGCAGCGGCAGCGGTACCGACGCCACCGTCGGCTTCGTGCCCGCGGCCGCCCCGCTCGCGGCACCGGTGACGGCCACGGCGAAGTCGATCGGCAAGAACGTCGCCACCCAGCAGGTGCCCGACCAGCAGGCCGGCGTCGCGAAGCTGAACGACGGCTCGATCGACGCGCTGCTGGTGCAGGACGCGCAGCGGGTGCACGTCCAGGTGAAGAAGGATCTCGACCCGACGCTGAAAAACGTGCTGAACGTGGTGGCCGGGCAGATCGCCCTCAGCGAGCAGATCCGCGGCCTCGGCGGCGATCCGGCGAAGATCGGGGCCGCCGTCGACAGCGCTTCGATCGACGAGCTGCCGCCGCTGCAGCAGCCGTACAACTACGACAGCCAGCAGCTCATTCTCGGCATCATCGCCGGGATCCTCATCTACATGTCGCTGATGTTGAACGGCCAGAGCGTGGCGCAGGGCGTGGTCGAGGAGAAGACGTCCCGCGTGGTCGAGCTGCTGCTGTCCACGATCAAGCCGTGGCAGCTGATGGCGGGCAAGGTGCTCGGCATCGGCACGGTGGGGCTGATCCAGATGCTGGCGATCGGCGTGGTCGGGCTGGCCGCGGGGCTGGGCCTGGGGGTGCTGACCATCTCGTTGTCGGCGGCCATCGGCACCGTGGTGTGGCTGATCGTCTGGTACCTGCTCGGCTTCTTCATGTACTCGATCGTCTTCGCCGCGCTCGGCGCGCTCGTCTCCCGTCAGGAGGACGTCGGCGGCGCGACGATGCCGGCGCTGATGCTGGTGATCGCCGGCTACGTGGTCGGCATCTCGGTGCTGCCCTCGGACCCGTCGAACTCGTTCGCCGAGGTCCTGTCGGTGATCCCGGTCTTCGCACCGACGCTGATGCCGATGCGGCTGGCGATGGGCGGGGTGCCGGTGTGGGAGGCCGTGTTGTCGGTGGGGCTCGTGGTGCTGCTGATCCCGGCGCTGATCTGGCTGGCCGCGCGGATCTACCGCAACGCCGTGATGCGCACCGGCGCGAAGGTGAAGCTGCGGGACGCGTTGAGCGCTGCCTGAGTGGTTTCGGTGGGGCACGGGTGGCCACGAGCGTCCGGGGGCGTGAGTGGCCACTCGTGTGTCCGGGTGGTTCGCGGGCGTGGGTGGCTGCGCGTGTGTCCCGGTGGTGCTGGTTCGGGCGATGGGGTGGCTACCTGCGTGCTCACCTGGTGACGGTGGGTGCGAGTGGCCACTAACCACTCGCACCTCACCTTCGCCGCCCGGGCTGCTCACCCCGCGTCAGCACGCCCCTTAAACCACTCCGGCCCACAGCGTCACCACGCGCACCGCCCACTCGCGCGAGCGCGCGGGTAACCCGTGCCGGCGCGGGTGAGCGGTCCGCGTGGCGTTGATGGGGCGCGGGGCGCTCGCGGCGGGCGAATGGTCGTGAGCGTGTTCGCGTGGTGACGGTTCGGCGCGAGTGGTCGGCAGCGCGCTTTGTGTGGTGCCTGTTAAATCGCGAGCGGCCGTGTGCGTGTCCACGCCGGGATGCGTGGTGATGATTGGGCCGAATGGCCGCGCGCTGGTCCGTCGGGCGGGAGCGGCCGCAACTATGCCGTTAACTGTGCCGCCTGGTCAGGGCCGCGAGCGCGAGTGACCACAAACGCGCCTGCCTGCTGATGGCGTAACCGTGGTGAACAAGCGCCGTCGGCCGGGGAAACCCGAAGCGTATTCGCAGCGCGACGGCGCGCGTACGCGCTGAATACCTCCGGGAAATGCTCGAGGCCGCCCGGCGCTTGCGGTTTTCGCTGCGCCGGACGGCCTCGTCTCCCCGGTCCCCACCGGTAGTACAAGTATGGCCGTCATTGATCTTCCCGCGCCAGTCTTCTCACTCGATCGTGGTGCACAGCACTCTCCTTCGCTGGGTACCTGGTCAACGAACCGGTGCAGAGCGGACGCAGCCGGATTCGAAGCCGACCACGGCGAAGGGAGCCCGCGTGGGTGAGCAATTGAAGGACGGACTCGGACAGGCCTGGAATCTGGTGGCCACGTTCGTCCCGAAACTCGTCGGATTTCTGATCATCCTGTTCATCGGCTGGCTGATCGCGAAAGCCGTGTCCAAAGCACTCGCACTGGTGCTCGGAAAGCTCGGATTCTCGCGGCTGATCGAGAAGACCGGGCTCACCGGAATGATGAAGCAGGCGAATGTGGACGCCACCGGCATCCTGGTCAAACTCGTCTACTACTTCATTCTGCTGATCGCCCTCCAGCTGGCGTTCGGCGTGTTCGGCCAGTCGAACCCGGTCAGCCAGCTGCTGAACGAGATCATCGCGTTCCTGCCGCGGATCCTGGTGGCGCTGGTGCTGATCGTGGTGGCCGCGGCCATCGCCAAGGTGGTGCGTGACGTGGTCACGTCCGCGATGTCGGCCCGTCCCGCGGGCCGTCTGCTCGGGACCGTCGCCTACTGGCTGATCATGGCGTTCGGCATCATCGCGGCGCTGGGCCAGGTGAACATCGCGACGGCGGTGACGGGCCCGGTGCTGATCGCCGTGCTCGCGACCATCGGCGGGGTTGTCGTGGTCGGCTTCGGCGGCGGCCTGATCAAGCCGGCCCAGGACCGCTGGGGTGGCTGGCTCGCCAACCTCCAGGGCCAGCTCGGCAACAGCGACGGCAACGGCACCCAGCCGCGCCAGGTCGGCGGCCAGGCCCAGACACAGCAGGCCCAGGCTCAGCAGGCCCAGACGCAGCAGGCCCAAGGCCAGCAGGCTCAGACGCGACAGACCCAAGGCCAGCAAACCCAGGCTCAGCCGACGCAAGCGCAGCCGACGCGAGCCCAGGCCCAGCCGACGCAGGCCCAGGCCGCCCACGCGGGCAACGGCCACCAGCCCGGCTCCGACACACCGACCCCGCCCGCCGGGTTCGGCCGCGTCGAGCGCTGAGCTTCCCCTCGGCGAGGGTCCGGTGCATCGGGTGGGCACCGGACCTTCGCCGTTCCCGGGCCAGGCACTCCTGCACGCCGAGCGTGCCCCCGGGCCCCGGCCATGCCTGCTCAACTGCTCTGCCCGGCGGCCTTGTCGTGCCGCCGCGCCCGGCTGCCCGGCTCTGCCGCCGCGCTCTGCCGCCGCGCACCGCCGCCCGGCTCAGCCGCCGCGCATGGCCGCGGGCCAAGCCGCTCGGTCCCACAGCCCGGCCCAGCGTCCCGCTCAGCCGCTTCGCGAAGCCGTGCCCACCCAGTCGCCTCACGCAGGGCGTCCCACGAGACGGGATGTCGCTCGCCTCACAACGGTGGGGGAATTGCCCCGCGGTGCTGCATGTTGGGAGCGGTAGACCGGAAGGGGTGGGGACGTGGACTTCCTGCTGCATCACGGCGTGACCGTGCTGGGCCAGTGGATCTCGATCGCGGAGCTGGCGGGCCAGGTGTTCGCGCTCGCTGTGGTGTTCCTCGCCGAGCGGCGGACGCTGTGGACGTGGCCGGTGCAGGTCGGCGCCACTGTGCTGCTGTTCTCCGTTTACCTCTCCGCGCACCTCGGCGGCCTGGCCAGCCGCCAGATCGCCATCCTCGTCATTTCGCTCTACGGCTGGTGGGCGTGGAACCGCCGCAGCGACCCGGTGTACGGCGTGGTCGTGCGTAAGGGCCGCTGGATCGAGCGGTCCGCGATGCTCGCCGGCTTCGTCGCCGGCACCGTGGTCATGGCGCTCGCACTGCAGGCGCTGAACGCCTCGTGGGCGCCGTGGCCGGACGCCGCGATCTTCGTCGGCACGCTGGTGGCCTTCGCCGCCCAGGGCGCCGGGCTGGTGGAGTTCTGGCTGGTCTGGCTGGTGGTCGACGCGATCGGCGTGCCGCTGCAGATCTCGTCCGGGCTGTACTTCTCCGCGGCCATCTACATCGTCTTCGCCGCGCTGGTCGTGCACGGCTGGTGGAGCTGGAACCGCACGGCCAAGAGCGTCCACCGGCAGCCGGTCACGGCAGCATCCAGCTGAGCACCGGGGTGCTCTGGCCGAACACGATCAGGCACATCACCAGCAGCAGGCCCACGCTCCACGGCAGCACCTTCCGCAGCAGCTTGCCCTCCTCGCCGGGCAGGTTCGCCGCCACGCAGGCGATGGTGAGGTTCTGCGGCGAGATCATCTTGCCCAGCACGCCGCCGGAGCTGTTCGCCGCCGCCAGCAGGTCGGCGGGCAGCCCGGTCTGGTGCGCGGCCGTCACCTGAAGGGCGCCGAACAGCGCGTTGGCCGACGTGTCCGAGCCGGAGACGGCGACCCCGAACCAGCCGAGCACCGGCGAAAGGAACGCCAGCCCGGCGCCCGCCGCCGCGATGAACGTGCCGATGGTGGTGGTCTGCCCGGACAGGTTCATCACGTACGCCAGCGCGAGCACCCCCGTCACCGTGAGGATCGCGAAGCGCAGCTCCTTCACTGTCGCCAGCCACTCCGCGCCGGCGCCGCTCGCCGTGACCTTCAGTGCGATCACCGTGATGACCCCGGCCAGCAGCACGAGCGTGCCGCCGGTGTTGAGGAACGGCAGCGAGAAACTGTTGCCGGACACGGCCTTCCCGTCGGGGCTGTGCACGTCGAGGCCGGCCCAGTGGAACTTCCAGGTGGCCCGGTCGAGCAGGCTCTTCACCGGCGGCACCTGCGCGAGCGAGAAGACCACGATGATCAGCGCGTACGGCAGGTAGGCGCGGACGACCTCGCCGCGCTCGTCCGGCCGGTCGAGCGTCTCGGTCCGGGTGCCGGTGAGCACCTGCGCTCGGACCTCTTCGGGCACCGCGCGCCGGGTCATCGGCAGCGCGACCAGCGCCGCGGCCCCGGCGAGCGCGGCGCCGATGTCGGCCAGCTGCGGCGAAACGAAGTTGGACGCGAGGAACTGCACCAGCCCGAACGCGATCCCGCAGACCAGCGCCGGCACCCACGTCTCACGCAGGCCGCGGCGGCCGTCGACGATGATCACCAGCAGCAGCGGCACGAACAGCGCGAGCAACGGCGTCTGCCGCCCGACGATCGACGACACCTGCTCCAGCGGCAGCCCGGTGACCTGCGCGAGCGTCACCACCGGGGTGCCCATCGCGCCGAACGCCACCGGCGCGGTGTTCGCCACCAGCGCGACCACCGCCGCCTTGGCCGGGCCGAAGCCCACGGCCACGAGCATCACCGCGCTGATCGCCACCGGCGCGCCGAACCCGGCCAGCGCCTCCATCAGCGCCCCGAAGCAGAACGCGATGATCAGCGCCTGGATCCGCGGATCGTCGGAGACTCGGCCGAACGAGCGGCGCAGCACGTCGAAGTGGCCCGTGCGCACGGTGACCCGGTAGACCCACAGCGCGTTGACCACGATCCACAGAATGGGGAACAGTCCGAAGGCGGCGCCCTGCAGCGCGCCGGAGATCGCCTGGCCCACGGGCATGCCGAACACCACGGTGGCCACGACCAGCGCGACCACCAGGCCGATCAGCGCGGCGTGGTGCGCCTTGGCCCGGACCACGCCGAGCAGCACCAGCACCACGGCCAGCGGGATGATCGCGACCAGCGCGGAGACGGCGAGGGAACCGGCCAGCGGGGTGGGCTCCTGCACGAACAAGCCGACCTCCGGGGGACCGATGCTTCCGCATCGCGGCCCACACATCTCAAAGAAGGGCATTTCACGAGGTGGCTGAGATACTGGTCACAACCCCACACTCCGGTCAACCCGTGTCGCACGACCGGCCCAGTCCGCCCGGAACGCCCCAATGTGGCGTTCGGTGCGTCCAACGCACCCAATGTGGCGTTCGGTGCGTTGAACGCAACCAACGCCACATTGGGGCGCTTCGAACAGGGGTCAGCGCAGGGTCGCGTGCGAGGGCCGGAGGTCTTCGATCCGCCGGACGCCCAGCAGCTGCATGGTCCGGACCATCTCGGTGCGCAGGATGTCGACGCACCGCTGCACCCCGCGCTCGCCGCCGGCCATCAGGCCGTACAGGAACGCGCGGCCGATCAGCACGGCGTCCGCGCCGCGGGCGAGCGCGGCCACGATGTCGCCGCCGGAGAGGATGCCGGTGTCGATCCACACCTCGGCGCTGCCCTGCAGCTCGTCGAGCACGGCGGGCAGCAGCTCGATCGGCGTCGGCGCGCGGTCGAGCTGGCGGCCGCCGTGGTTGGACAGCACCACGCCGTCGGCCCCGTGTTTCACCATGTCACGGGCGTCGTCGACGTTCTGGACGCCCTTGATCACCAGCTTGCCCGGCCAGGTGCGGCGCACCCAGTCGAGGTCGTCGAAGTCGAGCGTCGGGTCGAACAGCTTGTCCAGCAGCTCGGCCACGGTGCCGCCGAAATGGTTGAGAGAGGCGAAGGTCAGCGGTTCGGTGGTGAGCAGGTTGATCCACCACGCGGGGTGCATCGCGCCGTTGGCGAACGTCTTGAGTGTGAGCGCGGGCGGGATGGTCAGCCCGTTGCGGACGTCGCGCAGGCGGGCGCCGGCGACCGGGGTGTCGACGGTCAGCAGCAGGGTGTCGTAGCCGTTCTCCCACGCCCGATTCATCAGATCTTCGCCGGCGCCGTGGTCGTTCCAGACGTAGAGCTGGAACCACCGGCGCGCGCCCGGCGCGGCCTCGGCGAGGTCCTCGATCGAGGTGGTGCCCATCGTGGACAGGCCGATCGGGAGGCCGTTGCGCTCGGCCACCCGCCCCACCGCGCGCTCGCCCTCGTGCTGCATCATCCGGGTGAACCCGGTGGGCGCGAACGCGAACGGCAGCTCCGAGCGCCGGCCGAGGATCTCCTTGCTGGTGTCCACATCGGACACGCCCCGCAGCACGTTGGGGTGGAACTCCACGCGCCGGTAGGCCTGACGGGCGCGGCGGAGGCTGTCCTCCAGCTCCGCGGCGCCGTCGGTGTAGTCGAACGCGGCGCGCGGGGTGCGCTTGCGCGCGATCATCCGCAGGTCGGCGATCGTGTGCGCGCCGGCCAGCCGCCGGTCGGTCGGGTTGAGCACGACCGGCTTCGGCCGCAGGATCTGCTTCAGTTCGCTCGGCCGCGGCAGGCGACGCTGGGTCACGCTCGATCACCCTTCCTCAGACATCCGGAATACATCCGACCTCTACCCTAGACGGCCGGGTGGGAAGTCGGCACGCCCCTGCAGACGAAGAGACCCTCCGGGACATTGTGCGTCCGGGAGGGTCCCTTGCGACCAGGCGATGACTACGCGGTTACGCGCTGCCCGAGTCCGAGGTCTGCGGCCCCGCGGCGGACACGTCGTCGATGCGGTACTTGCGCGCCGCCTCGATCACCTTGTCCTGCGCGACCTCGCCGCGCTTGGCCAGCGCGGTCAGCGCGCCGACCACGATCGACTCGGCGTCGACCAGGAACTTGCGCCGCGCCGCCGGGCGGGTGTCGGAGAAGCCGAACCCGTCCGTGCCGAGCGTGAGCATGTCCGTGGGCACCCACGGGCGGATCAGGTCCGGCACCGCGCGCATCCAGTCCGACACCGCCACGATCGGGCCGCTCACACCCGAGAGCACCTCGGTCACGTACGGCACGCGCGGGGTGTCGCCCGGGTACAGCAGGTTGTCGTGGTCGATCGCCACGGCCTCGCGGCGCAGCTCGGTCCACGACGTCGCCGACCACACGGCCGCCCGCACGCCCCACTCGTCGGCCAGCATCTTCTGGGCCTTGAGCGCGTCCGGCATCGTGACGCCGGAGACCAGGATCTGCGCCTCCGGGCCGTCGCCGGCCGGGGCCTCGGAGTACTTGTAGAGGCCCCTGAGCAGGCCGTCCACGTCGAGGTTCTCCGGCTCGGCGGGCTGCTGGTACGGCTCGTTGTAGATCGTCATGTAGTAGAAGACGTTCTCGCCGTTGCCGTCCGGGCCCGTCTCGCCGTACATCCGGCGCAGGCCGTCCTTGACGATGTGCGCGATCTCGTACGAGTAAGCCGCGTCGTAGGCCACCACCGCCGGGTTGGTCGCCGCCAGCAGCAGCGAGTGCCCGTCGGCGTGCTGCAGGCCCTCACCGGTCAGCGTGGTGCGGCCCGCGGTGGCGCCGAGCACGAAGCCGCGGGCCATCTGGTCCGCCGCCGCGTACAGGCCGTCGCCGGTGCGCTGGAACCCGAACATCGAATAGAAGATGTAGATCGGGATCATCGGTTCGCCGTGCGTGGCGTACGAGGTGCCGACGGCAGTGAACGACGCGGTCGAGCCCGCCTCGTTGATGCCCTCGTGCAGGATGACGCCCTTCTCGGACTCCTTGTACGCCAGCATCAGGCTCGCGTCGACCGAGGTGTAGGTCTGGCCGTGCGGGTTGTAGATCTTGGCCGTCGGGAACATCGAGTCGAGGCCGAACGTGCGGGCCTCGTCCGGGATGATCGGCACGATCCGCTTGCCGATCTCGGAGTCCTTCGCCAGCTCGCGCACCAGCCGGACGAACGCCATCGTGGTGGCGACCTCCTGCTTGCCCGAGCCCTTGCGGACGCCTTCGTAGACCTTGTCGCCGGGCAGCACGAGCGCCTTCGCCGACTTCGGCCGGCGCTCCGGCAGGAACCCGCCGAGCGTCTTGCGGCGCCCGACCATGTACTCGATCTCCGGCGAGTTCGCGCCCGGGTGGTAGTACGGCGGCAGCTTCGGGTCGCGCTCCAGCTCCTCGTCGCTGATCGGGATCCGCTGGGAGTCGCGGAACAGCTTGAGGTCGTCGAGCGTGAGCTTCTTCATCTGGTGCGTGGCGTTGCGGCCCTCGAACGACGGGCCGAGGCCGTAGCCCTTGATGGTGTGGGCGAGGATCACCGTCGGCTGGCCGTTGTGCTCCATGGCCGCCTTGTACGCCGCGTACACCTTGCGGTAGTCGTGGCCGCCGCGCTTGAGATTCCAGACGTCGGCGTCGGACAGGTCGCTGACCAGCTCCTTCGTCCGCGGGTCGCGGCCGAAGAAGTGCTCGCGGACGAACGCGCCGTCGTTGGCCTTGTACGTCTGGAAGTCGCCGTCCGGCGTGGTGTTCATCAGGTTGACCAGCGCGCCGTCACGGTCGGCGTGCAGCAGCGAGTCCCACTCGCGGCCCCAGATGACCTTGATCACGTTCCAGCCCGCGCCGCGGAAGTACGACTCCAGCTCCTGGATGATCTTGCCGTTGCCGCGCACCGGGCCGTCGAGCCGCTGCAGGTTGCAGTTGATCACGAAGGTCAGGTTGTCCAGGCCCTCGCCCGCGGCCACGTGGATCAGTCCGCGCGACTCCGGCTCGTCCATCTCGCCGTCGCCGAGGAACGCCCAGACGTGCTGGTCGCTGGTGTCCTTGATGCCGCGGTCGCGCAGGTAGCGGTTGAACCGGGCCTGGTAGATGGCGTTCATCGGGCCGAGGCCCATGGACACCGTCGGGTTCTCCCAGAACTCCGGCATCAGCCGCGGGTGCGGGTACGACGGCAGGCCGCCGCCCTCACCGGCGTGCGAGTACTCCTGGCGGAAGCCGTCGAGCTGCTGCTCGGACAGGCGGCCCTCCAGGAACGCGCGGGCGTAGACACCCGGCGACGCGTGGCCCTGGATGTAGATCTGGTCGCCGCCGCCGGAGTGGTCCTTGCCGCGGAAGAAGTGGTTGAAGCCCACCTCGTACAGCGCCGCGGACGACGCGTAGGTGGAGATGTGCCCACCGACGCCGACCCCCGGCCGCTGCGCGCGGTGCACCATGATGGCCGCGTTCCACCGGATGTACGCACGGTAACGACGTTCGATCTCCTCGTCGCCGGGGAACCAGGGTTCGTTCTCCGTGGGGATCGTGTTGACGTAGTCCGTGGAGGTCAGGGCGGGCACGCCGACGTTGCGCTCCCGCGCGCGCTCCAGGAGGCGCAGCATCAGGTACCGGGCACGCTGCTGACCACCCCTGGCCAGCGCCTCGTCGAAGGAGTCCAGCCACTCGGCCGTCTCCTCCGTGTCGATGTCGGGCAGGTGCGCCGCCAGTCCGTCACGGATGACGCGTACGCGTGCCGGGGTCTCCTTGCCGGAGGCGCCGTCGTTCTGCGGGGCCAAGGGGTCTCCTTGTAGCTGGTTGTGCTCTTGGGCGGGAGTGTTCGCCTCTACCCATCGTCGCCCCCGGCTCGCCTCCCGTCACCACTACTGGGCGGTAACAAAGGTCGACCCGGACGCGCCACTCCCCGCGTGCGGTGTAACGCGCGCGCGTTTTTCTCCTCCAGCCTAGGGGAGAGGTTTCCGGGACCCACCGGAGCGGTCGTGGGACACTAGTCGCGGACACCCGTCCTGGAGTCGCGTTGCGGCCCCGGGGGCCCCTACGCTGCGACACGAGTTGTCAAAGATCCGGTGTGGACGGTTGCGCGCAGCGCCGCGCCAGTGTTCGCTATGACAACCGTGTACCCCGAGTGTGGCGGTCCGTCCCGGTCCGAAGGGCCGAAGGAACGCCACGCTCCGTCGTAGTTGGAGGAGTGGAAGCAGTGGTCGCCGCGGGAGACGCCGGCAGTGCCAGCGTCGCCGAGAGGCTTGGCATCAAGCCGGACATGGTGGTCCAGGAGATCGGCTGGGACGAGGACGTCGATGAAGACGTTCGCGCGGCGATCGAAGAGGAGATCGGTGGTGAGCTCCTGGACGAGGACGCCGACGACGTCGTCGAGGTCGTGCTGCTCTGGTGGCGCGAAGACGACGGCGACCTGGGCGACACCCTCATCGAGGTCAGGACCCCGCTGGACGAGAACGGCGTGATCTGGGTGCTGACCCCGAAGACGGGTCAGCCAGGGCACGTCGAACCGAGCGAGATCGCCGAAGCCGTGCCGCAGGTCGGCCTGGCGCAGACCGCCAACATCAGCGTGAGCGCCGACTGGGTCGGCACGAGGCTGGTGTCGCCGAAGTCCTCGAAGGCCAAACAGCGCTGAGCCCGGGCCTGCGCCGCTGACACGATAGGGTTGTCGGCGCAGGCACGTGTTCGCTCCGGAGAGGAATCGCCGCATGGCCGTCGAGGTCGGCTCACCAGCCCCTGACTTCACGCTCAATGACTACAACAAGCAGCCCGTCACCTTGTCGTCCTTCAAGGGCGAAAAGCCGGTGCTGCTGGTGTTCTTCCCGTTCGCTTTCAGCGGGGTCTGCACCGGGGAGCTCTGCCAGCTTCGTGACGAGTTCTCGGACTACGACACCAAGGGCGTGCAGGTCCTCGGCGTCTCGTGTGACGCGGTCTTCTCGCTGAAGGTCTGGGCCGAGCAGGAGAACTACCAGTTCCCGCTGCTCTCGGACTTCTGGCCGCACGGCGAGGTGGCGCAGTCCTACGGCGTCTTCAACGACAAGGCCGGCCTCGCGCTGCGTGGCACCTTCCTGATCGACACCGACGGTGTGGTGCGCTTCGCGGAGGTCAACCAGCCCGGCGAGGCCCGTGACCAGCAGGCCTGGAAGAAGGCCGTGGCCGAACTGGCCTGACGATCTTCCCGGCGACGCCCGCGGCCTGGTTCGTTACGGGCCGCGGGCGTCGTCACAGGGGCGCATAGCTCAGCGGAAGAGCACTCGGTTTACACCCGAGCGGTCGCAGGTTCGAACCCTGCTGCGCCCACCGAAAGACGAGATCCCACCGGAACGAGATGAAGGCCTCCAGCCCGACCGTCGTCGGGGTGGAGGCCTTCGTGCTGCTGACGCTTAGCTGTCCGGCGCCGGGTCTGCCCCCTCGACAGGCCCGGCCACCGCGCAGCGCGCCGCGGGTAGCACTGTTGAGGAGACCGGCCGAGGGCCGCGAGATACATCTTTAGCTTGGTCCGAACGGGTGATCTTCGGAGTGGAAAATTATTCGCCGCCGGAGCCCGTCCAGGCGTGCTCGGCCAGGCTCGGGTGCAGCGGGGCGGCCACGAGGCGGTTCGCGAACGTCGACATCGTGTAAGTGCCGATGCCGAGCACCACTTCCAGCGCCTGCTGCGGTGTGTAACCCGCCGCGAGGAACGCGTCCAGGTCCGCCGGCGGCACGTCGCCCGTCGTCTCGAGCACTCTCAGGACGAAGGCGCGGAGGGCTTCCAAGCCGGGCGACGGCAGTACGGACGACGAGCGCAACGCCGTCACGACGTCGGCCGGCGCGCCCAGTTTCACCAGCTTCGCGGTGTGCATCGCCACGCAGAAGTGACACTCGTTGCGGGTCGCGATGGTGAGGATCAGCGTCTCGCGCTCCAGCGGCGCCAGCGTGGTCGTCTCGAAGAGCGCGCTGAGCTTCAGGAATCCGTTCAGCAGCTCCGGCGACGTCGCCAGGCGGGCGACGGCGGCGGGCACGTCGCCGAATTGGGCGGCGGTCGCCGCGAGGGCGCGGCGCGCGGACGGCGGGGCGGTGTCGACGGTGTGGCCGGGGAAGTGCACGGGGGAGCTCCTTGCTCGTAAGATAGACAACGTGGTTGACCAAAACGTAAACCAGGTTGTCGAATCTGGCAAGCGGGATACTCCCGGCTTCGAGCTGCCCTTGCTGCTGTTCGGCGGATTTCGCACGATCGTCGACCGCCTGCACGCCGAGCTCGCGCGCCAGGGCCACCCCGGCGTCCGCCCCGCGCACGGCTTCGCCATGCAGGCGATCGGGCTGGACGGGGCCACGGCGTCGGAACTCGGACGGCGACTCGGCGTCTCCAAGCAGGCCGCGGGCAAGACCGTCGACCGCCTGGCCCAGCTCGGGTACGCCGAACGCGCCGACGATCCCGCCGACGCGCGGCGCAAGATCGTCCGCCTGACGCCACGGGGCCTCGACTCGCTTCGCCGCTCCGCCGCGATCTTCGACGAGCTGCGCGCGGAGTGGGTCCGCGCGCTCGGCGCCGAGCGCGTCCGCGCGATCGAAGCCGACCTGCGCGCCGTGGTGCCCGCCGACGGGTTCCGCGTCGACGTCGCGGGCTGGTTCGGCTGAGCTAGCGTGAGGCTTCAGGACGACGTGGAGGTGCGGGTGGACGCCGAGGACTTCGGACAGGTATTGGCCGCCGTGCGCGAGTTCGTGCGCAAGGAGGTCGTGCCCCGGGAGACCGAGATCGACGAGCGGGACGAGATCCCCGCCGAGATCCGGGAGAAGGCCGCCGGGCTCGGCCTGTTCGGCTGGGCGCTGCCGGAGGAGTACGGCGGGCTCGGGCTGGGCATGGCCGAGGACGTCCGGCTCGCGGTCGAGCTGGGCTACACGACCCCGGCGTTCCGCTCGTTGTTCGGCACCAACAACGGCATCGCGGGCCAGGCGATCGTCGCCTACGGCACGCCGGACCAGCGCACCCGCTGGCTGCCGCGGCTCGCCGCCGGGCAGACGATCGCGTCGTTCGCGCTGACCGAGGCCGAGGCGGGCTCGGACCCGAGCGGGCTGACCAGCCGCGCCGTGCGTGACGGCGAGGTCTTCCGGCTCAACGGCGCCAAGCGCTTCATCACCAACGCGCCGCTCGCTGAGCTGTTCGTGGTGTTCGCCCGCACCGAACCGGGCAGCACCGGCCGGCACGGGATCTCCGCACTGCTCGTGCCCGCCGGCTCGAAGGGCGTCACCGTCGGGCCGCACGACAAGAAGATGGGCCAGGCCGGCGCGTGGACCGCCGAGGTGTTCTTCGACGACGTCGAGGTGCCGGTGTCCGCGCTCGTCGGCGAGGAGGGCCAGGGCTACCGGATCGCGATGGCGTCACTGGCCCGCGGCCGGCTGCACATCGCCGCGCTGTGCGTCGGCATGGCGGAGCGGGCGCTGGGCGAGGCGGTCGACTACGCCCGCACCGCGCGTCAGGGCGGTCGGCCGATCGGCGAGTACCAGCTGGTGCAGGCCCTGCTGGCCGAGTCGCACGCCGAGCTCGCCGCCGGGCGCGCGATGGTGCACGAGGCCGCCGCGGCGTACGACTCGGGCGAGGACCGGAAGCTCGGCCCGTCCTCGGCGAAGCTGTTCTGCACGGAGATGCTCGGCCGCGTCGCCGACCGCGCCGTGCAGGTGCACGGCGGGGCCGGCTACCTGCGCGGCGTCACGGTCGAGCGGATCTACCGCGACGCGCGGCTGTTCCGGATCTACGAAGGCACGAGCGAGATCCAGAAGCTCGTCATCGCCCGTCAGCTGCTCCGGGAGTCCTGAGCCAGCCCGGTCACTTCGCGTACGAGCCGGTCGATCTCGTCCTCGTTGTTGTAGTAGTGCACCGACGCGCGGACCAGGTCGGGCAGGCCACGGGCGGTGAAGTCGTACTGCGCGGACGTCGCGTGGGTGACGCTGGTGTTGATCTTCGCCGCCGTCAGCCGGGCCTTGACCTGCTCGGCCGGCATCCCGGCGAGGCTGAACGTGACCAGCCCGCACCGGCGCGTCCCCACGTCGTGCACCCGCACTCCGGGGATCTCGCCGAAACGTGACCGCATCGTGGCGGCCAGTGCGGCGACGCGCTCTTCGATCGCCGGCAGGCCCCACTCCAGCGCGTAGTCGACGGCGGCGCCGAGGCCGAGCACGGCGGCGAAGTCGCGCTCCCAGACCTCGAACCGCTTCGCCGTCGGGTCCACCACGTACTCCGTCGGCGACTCCCAGCTGGCGGAGTGCAGGTCGAGCATCGCCGGCTCCAGCCGGTCGCGCAGCCGCGGGTGCACGTAGAGGAAGCCGGTGCCACGGGGCCCGCGCAGGTACTTGCGGCCGGTGGCGCTCAGCGCGTCGCACCGGATGCGGGTGACGTCGAGGTCGATCTGCCCGGCCGACTGGCACGCGTCGAGCAGGAACGGGACGCCCGCGGCCGACGTCACCGCGCCGATCTCCTCGGCCGGGTTCACCAGCCCGCCCTGCGTCGGCACGTGGCTGACGGCGACGAGCTTCACGTCGTCGTCGATCCGGGCGCGCAGGTCGTCGACGTCGAGCTGGCCGCCGGCGTCGTCGGCCACCACCTCCACGCGGGCGCCGGTGCGACGCGCGATCTGCAGGAAAGCGATCGCGTTGCTCGCGTACTCGGCGCGCGAGGTCAGGATCCGGTCGCCGGGCTTGAACGGCAGCGCGTAGAACACCGCCTGCCACGAACGGGTCGCGTTGTCCGTCAGCGCGATGTCGTCGACGTCCGCGTTGAGCAGCCGCGCGACCGACGCGTACACCGCGTCCGTGCGCTCGGCCGCCGCGGCGGCGGCCTCGTAACCGCCGACCAGCGCCTCGTGACGCAGGTAATCGACCATCGTGTCGGTGACTCGCGCTGGCGGGAGCGCGGAGCCGGCGTTGTTGAAGTGGGCGACGCCGGTGCAGCCGGGCGTCTCCGCTCGGGCGCGGGCGATGTCGTCGGGCTGGAAACTGACCATGTCCAACTGAATACAGTAACTTCTTTCTGTATGCAATACTGAGTGACATGACCAAGCGACTCCTGCGTGGTGACCTCATCGAGGAGATCACCACACAAGTGCTCGACGGCCGCCTGCTCGCCGACGCCCGGATCAACGAGGTGCACCTGGCGCGCGAACTCGGGGTCAGCCGGACCCCGTTGCGCGAGGCGCTGATCGGGCTGGCCGACCGCGGGCTGCTGGTCGCCGCGCCGGGCCGCGGGTTCCTCGTCGCGCCGTTCGACCCGGAGGAGGCCCGGCAGCTTTACCCGCTCGTGGCCGAGCTGGAGTCGCTCGCCCTGCGCTGGACCTCGCCGCTCGACCTGTCGTCGCTGCCGGACCGGCTCGACCTGCTGGCCGACGAGATGGCGGCACTGCCCGCCGGGTCCGATCTGTCCGCTGTGGACGATCGCTGGCACGCGCTGTTGTTGTCCCGCTGTGGAAACCCGCACCTGATGCGGCTGATCGACCAGACCAAACCACTGCTCAAACGGTACGAGTCCGTGTACTTCGGCGGCGCGGAACGTGCGGCCGAGAGCATCGTCGAGCACCGGCGGATCGCGGCCGCACTTCGCGACGGCGACCTGCCCGGCGCGTCGGCCCTGCTCATCCGTAACTGGGTCAAAGCATTGGCCTACATAGAAAGGGGCTGATCCACATCAAGGTCTTCGCGCACCTGTCCGACATCCACCTCGACGGCGGCGAGCGTGCCGACGCCCGCGCGGCAGCGGTGCTGGACTACCTGGGGAACCTCGCCCGGCCGGTGGAGGCTGTGCTCGTCACCGGCGACATCGCCGACCACGGCTTGCCCGAGGAGTACCGCCGGGCCGCCGAACTGCTCAAGAACCCCGCGCCGGTGCTCGTCTGCCCCGGCAACCACGACGTCCGCGCGCCGTTCCGCGAGATCCTGCTGGAGCTGCCGCCGGGCGACGCGCCGGTGAACGTGGCGGCGGACATCGGGGGCGTCCTGGTCGCGATGTGCGACTCGTCCATCCCGGGCCGGGGCGCCGGCTACCTCGCCGACGAGACGCTGGCCTGGCTCGACGAGGTGCTCACCGGTCACGACGGGCCGTCGCTCGTCGCGTTCCACCACCCGCCGGTCGAGGTCGGCGTCCCGCTCGTGGACGCCATCCGCCAGACCGGCGAGGAGCGGCTGGCCGAGGTCGTCCGCCGGCACCCGGGCATCGCCGGGCTGCTCTGCGGCCACGTCCACACCGGGGCGGGCACGACGTTCGCGGGAGTGCCCGTGCGCGTCGCGCCCGGTGTCGTGTCCGGCTCGCTGCTGCCGGTCGAGCCCGGCGCCGACCGCGGCTGGGACGAGGGCGGCCCGCTCGACTTCGAGCGGCCGCCGTCGCTGCTGCTGCACGTGCTGCACGACGACGGCCGGCTCACCAGTCACCAGCGGGTGGTGCCGTTCACGGGGTGAAGACGGGCAGCGTGATCCGCGACGGGTGCGCCGCGTCGTGGAACACCTCGAACCGGTTCGGCTTGCCGTCGACGGCGGCGGCCACCGGTTCGCCGGTGCCGTGGTTGCGGGCGAAGCGCGGGAACGCGCCGCCCGCGACCTGCACGCGCAGCCGGTGCCCGCGGCGGAAGCGGTAGGCCGTCGGGTCCAGCGGGACCTCCGCCGTCGCCACGCCGTCGGCGTCGGCATCCGGGTGGCCGGGGCGCAGCCGCAGGATGCCTTCGGTGACGTTGCGGGAGAGGCCGCCCGCGTCGACGTCGCAGACGCGCACGTACACGTCCGCGTGGCCGAGTTCGGTGCGCACGAACACGGTGGCGCTCACGTCGCCGATCACGTCGAGGTCGTTCACCAGCGGCTCGCCGGTGAACACCAGCACGTCGTCGCGCGCCTCGATGTCCTTGTTGTCCTGCTGCTTGTTGTCGCCGGAGAGCAGCGGGCCGCCGACGGCGGGCGTCGGGTCCGCCGGGTCGTAGGTGAACGGCGTCGGCCGGGATTCGGAGTCGAAGGCCTCGCCCAGGCCGCCGACCGGGCGCAGGTGCGAGGGCGTGGCCGTCGACGCGGGCGGCCACTGCTCGAAGTCGAGCCAGGTCGAGGCCTGCTGCAGGAAGATCCGCACGGGGGAGCGCTGCAGCTGCGTGCGGTCGCCGGCCAGGTGCGCGCGCAGGAAGCCCAGCTGGTCCTGGATCATCACGCGCAGGCTGGCCGGCTCGCCGTGCGACCACGGGCCGATGGTGATCCGCGGCGCGCGCCCGGCCTCCTGCAGCGTGACGAAGTCCCGCAGCTGGCCGCGGATGAACAGGTCGTACCAGCCGGTCACCATGCTCACCGGCACGGTCAGGCCCGCCACCTCGGCGCTGTGGTCGGACATGGCCCAGTAGTCGTCGCCGGGCTCCGCGTGCTCGGTGACGTCCTTGAGGAACCGCACCGGCTTGCCGACGGCGGCGACGTCGGCCCCGCTCACCGGCAGGTGCGCCATGGCCGTGCGGGTCTTGCGGGTCTGGAACGGGTTCGGCAGCGCGGCCAGCCGCTCCTCCTGCCGTCCGATCAACGCCGACCACGACACCATGTCGTCCGCCGCGAGCACCCCGCCCGGGTAGAACGCGCTGATGAACTCCGACGACGTGATGCCGAGGCACATCGCCTCCAGCGGCGGGTCGAGGTACGGCCCGACCGCCCACTGCGTGTGCCCGAGGTAGCTTGCGCCCGCCATGGCCAGGTGCCCGTCGCACCACGGCTGCGCGCGCAGCCACTCGGCGGTCGCGACGCCGTCCTCGCGTTCGAGGTGGAACGGCCGGAAGTCACCCTCCGAGCCGAAGCTGCCGCGGGTGCTCTGGATGACCGTCTGCAGCCCGTGGCGTGCGAACGTGTCGCCGAACAGCTTCGACAGCAGACCGGTGCGGCCGTACGGCGTGCGGATCAGCACCACCGGCGCGGAGTGCGCGCCGACCGGCGCGTAGCGGTCGGCCAGCAGGTGGATGCCGTCGGGCATCGGGACCCGCAGGTTCCTGGTGACCACCGGCGCCGGGCCCTCGGCCTTCGGCAGGCCCAGCAGCCGGTCGACGAGACGGTTCAGCACAGAGGTCCCCTTTCACACGGCGTGGCTGTGTCGTTCGTTGCCGATCCGACGGCCATCCTCGGCGGAAACGGGTCCCTACCGGCAGGTCGGCTGCAGCCCGTGTCCGCCTGCTTTCGGTCGGATCGGCAACTCTCCCCGAAGCTACCCGGTTCCGCGCGATCCGGAGCGGCCGTTCACTTCCGGGGGAATCAGGCCGTGCGCAGGTGCTCGGCCAGCGGGCCGGTCACCCGCAGGACGTCGCTGGTGAACGGTTTCAGCAGCTCCGCGTCCACCCCGCACAGCGCGAGCGCGGCGGCGAGCACGGGCGGCCGGGCGCGGTCGCCGCCGTCGGCGATCTTCAGCGCCACGGCCGTGCCGTCCGGCAGCGCGGCCAGCTGCACCGCCTCGAACCCGTCCTTCGCGATCAGCCCCGGCACGGCGCGCATCAGCGCCGTGACGTCGCGACGGGAACCGCCCACGAGTTCGGGGTGCTGCCGGATTCCTTGGGCGACAAGGGATTCCGGCGTTCCCGGGGTGGTGGTCGCGATCCGCGAAGCAGCCTTCGCGAGACCGCGCAGCGAGAGGGCGAACAGCGGGGCTCCGCAGCCGTCGACGGCCACGCGCGTCACCGGCTGCCCGGTCAGCTCCTCGACCGTCGCGCGGATCGCCTGCTGCAGCGGGTGGCCCGGGTCGAGGTAGCCGTCGGCGGGCCAGCCGTTCTCCCGGCAGGTGGCCAGCATCGCGGCGTGCTTGCCGGAGCAGTTGTGCGCCAGCCGGCTCGGCTTGCGGCCGTCGGCGACCCAGGCGTCGCGCTCGACCGGGTCGAACGGGTAGTCCTCGGGGTTGCGCAGGTCGTCCGGCGAGATGCCGTGCCCGGCCAGTACGGCGGCCGCGGCCTGCAGGTGCCGGGCCTCACCGGAGTGGCTGGCCGAGGCGATCGCGAAGCCGGCCGCGTCCAGCCTCAGCCCGAGCCGCGCCATCGCGACGGCCTGCAGCGGCTTCGCCGTGGAGCGCGGGTACATCGGGGCATCCGGGTCGCCCGCCTCGAACAGCGTCGAGCCGTCCGGCGCGAGGGCCACCACGGAGCCGTGGTGGACGCCCTCGACCATGCCGTCGCGCAGCAGGTGGACGAGCGGCACGTGCGCGGGCGTCACGACTCGGCCTTTTCGAACGCGCTCATGTCGATCCGCTTGCGCACGCAGAACCAGCCGACGACCAGCGCCACGGCGATCACCGGCAGCGCCAGCAGCGTGATCCGCCCGGTGCTGTCGAAGCCCATCAGCACCACCACGACCACCAGGAACAGCAGCGTCGCGATCTCGGTGTACGGCGAGAACGGCAGCCGGTACGACGGCCGCGTCACCTCGCCGCGCTTCGACTTCCGCACGAACAGCAGGTGGCTGAGCACGATGATGGCCCAGGTGCCGAGGATGCCGATCGCGGCGAAGTTCAGCACGATCTCGAACGCGTCCTTCGGCACCAGGTAGTTCAGCGCCACGCCGAGCACGCAGACCGACGCGGTGAGCAGGATGCCGCCGTAGGGCACCTGGTTGCGGTTCATCACGCCGGTGAACTTCGGCGCCGAGCCGGCCATCGACATCGAGCGCAGGATGCGGCCGGTCGAGTAGAGCCCGGAGTTCAGGCTCGACATCGCCGCGGTCAGCACCACCAGGTTCATCACGCTGTCCGCCACCGGCACGCCGAGGTGCGAGAGCACCGTGACGAACGGGGCTCTGGTCGGCGGAGTAGGAGCTCCACGGCATCAGCATCGCCAGCAGCACCACCGAGCCGACGTAGAACACCAGGATCCGCCACATGATCGAGTTGATCGCCTTCGGCATGACCTTCTTCGGGTTCTCCGTCTCACCCGCCGCGACGCCGACCAGCTCGACCGCGGCGTACGCGAACACCACGCCCTGCACGATCAGGACCATCGGCAGCACGCCGGCCGGGAAGATCCCGCCGTGGGCGGCGATCAGCTGGGGGCCGGGCGCGAGGCCGTCCACCGGGTGCTGGGTCACCAGCAGCACGATGCCGATGATCATGAAGAGCACCAGCGCGGCGACCTTGATGATGGCGAACCAGAACTCCATCTCGCCGAACAGCTTGACCGACACCAGGTTCAGCGTCAGCACCACGGCGAGCGCGATCAACGCCAGCACCCATTGCGGCACCGGAGTGAAGAACGACCAGAAGTGTGCGTAGAGCGCGATCGCGGTGATGTCCGCGATGCCCGTGGTCGACCAGTTCAGGAAGTGCATCCAGCCGGCGACGTACGCGCCCTTCTCGCCCATGAACTCCCGCGCGTACGAGACGAACGCGCCCGAAGAGGGCCGGTGCAGGATCAGCTCGCCGAGCGCACGCACCACGAAGAACGCGAACAGCCCGCACACGGCGTAGACGATGGCCAGCGCCGGGCCCGCCTGCGCGAGCCGTCCGCCCGCGCCGAGGAACAGCCCGGTCCCGATCGCGCCGCCGATGGCGATCATGTTGATGTGCCGGGACTTCAGGGACTTGCGGTAACCCGCGTCGCCGGCGTCCGCGTGCCCTCCGCTTCCGCCGGGGTCTTCGGTGGGCCGCAGGGTCTGTTCGCTCACGGTGTCAGTCGTTCCCGTTCTGCTCCGGCGCGCGGACCGGCCGCACGATGGTGGTCAGTGTCTTTTCGACGTGCTCGAGGTGCGTGGTCATCGCGGCCACGGCCGCCGCTTCGGAGCCCTCGGTGATCGCCGCGACGATCCGCCGGTGCTCCACGTTGGACTCGGCCCGCCGGTCGCCGAGCTGGTTCAGGAACGCGGACTGGCGGGCCAGCGCGTCGCGGATCTCCTCGATCACCTTGGCGAAAACGGGGTTGTCCGAGGCCTGCGCGATGCTGATGTGGAACAGCGAGTCGAGCGCGACCCAGGCCGTGTTGTCGGTCTCGGCGTCCATGCGCTCGACCAGGTGACCGAGCAGGTCGAGGTGGTCGGGGGTGCGTCGCAGGGCGGCGTACCCGGCGACGGGGATCTCGACGTGGCGGCGCACCTCGAACAGGTCGCGCGCGGAGTAGCTGCCGAAGATCGGGTTCTCGGCCGGCCCGCTGGCGGTGACGAACGTGCCCTTGCCGGTGCGGGAGACGGTCAGCCCGAGCGCCTGCAGCCCGCGCAGCGCCTCGCGGATCACCGAGCGGCTGACCTCGAACTCCCGGCTGAGCGCGGCCTCGGACGGCAGCTTGTCGCCGACCGCGTAGTCCCCGCGCTCGATCGCGCGGCGCAGGTAGGCCAGCACGGCCTCCATGGCACTGACGCGACGAGGGCCTTGTCCGGCTGTCTGGTTGTCGGACAGGTTCATGGAACGAGATCGTGAAGATCGGCTGAACTGATGTCAAGTGATGGGGGATGCCCACCGGGGTGGCGGCTCGCGGACCCCAGGTGAACTGGGGAAATCACCGGCCGTTGTGGCCGGTTTCACGCTCCGGAGCTGCCACCCGCGTTGGGCACTGCGAAGATCGCCGCCGAGCCTCACTGAGCCGGGCGGGCTAGGCTGAAGAACCAGGGCCGCGCCGCCGCCGGAACCGGGAAGCCGTCTGCTTCAGGGGAGGTTTTTCGCTGGTGTCAAACGATTCCATCGCCAATCCGCCCGTCCGCACTGAGCGCGCGGCCCTCGTCGCCGAGCCCCACGGCCTCCCCGGAATCACTGCCGGCGCCTGATGCCCGACTACGAGCCCGATCCGAAACGCTGGCGCGCCCTCGCTGTCACGCTGACGGCCGGGTTCATGAGCCTGCTCGACGTCAGCATCGTCAACACGGCGCTGCCGTCGATCGAGCGCGACCTGCACACCGGCAGCGGCGTGGTCCAGTGGGTGGTCTCGGGTTACGCGCTGTCGTTCGGCCTGGTGCTGGTGGCCGGCGGGCGGCTCGGCGACGCGCTGGGCCGCCGGCGGATGTTCCTCATCGCGCTGGCCGCGTTCGTCGCCACCAGCGCGCTGGCCGGCGCGGCCACTGACCCGACCACGCTGGTGATCGCGCGGCTCGCGCAGGGCGTCGCGGCCGGCATGCTGACGCCGCAGAACAGCGGGCTGATCCAGGACCTGTTCCGCGGCGCCGAGCGCGGCCGCGCGTTCGGTATGTTCGGCGCGGTGGTCGGCATTTCGACGGCGGTGGGCCCGGTGCTGGGCGGCATCATCCTGGCCGTGTTCGGCGACCCGAACGGCTGGCGGTGGGTGTTCTACGTGAACGTGCCCATCGGCGTCGTCGCGTTTGTGCTCGCCCTGCGGCTGGTGCCGAAGTCGGAACGCCGGAAGGTGCGGCTGCGCACGGAGATCGACTTCGTCGGCATGGTGCTGCTCGCGGTCGCCGTGCTCGGGGTGCTGCTTCCCCTCGTCGAGTCGGAGCAGGGCGGGCTCGAGAAGCTGTGGTGGCTGTTCCCGATCGCGGTCGTGTTCGGCCTGCTGTTCGTCCGCTGGGAGCACCGTCGGGCGCGCAACGGCCGGTCGCCGCTGCTCGACACCCGCCTGTTCACCACGACCCCCGGCTACGCGAGCGGCGCCGCCGTCGGGGCGCTGTACTTCTGCGGGTTCGCCGGGATCTGGCTGGTCTTCGCGCTGTTCTTCCAGCAGGGGCTGGGATACACGCCGCTGCAGTCCGGGCTTTCGGTCACGCCGTTCGCGCTCGGCTCGGCGGTGGCCGCGGCGGTCGCGGGCCGGCTCGTGCCGCGCTGGGGCCGGCGGCTCACCGTCACCGGGCTCAGCCTGGTCGCGTTCGGGCTGTTGACGGTCGCGCTGGTGGTGGAGCTGGTGCCACCGTCCGCGGCCGGCTTCGCCGTGGCGCTGCCGCTGCTGGTCGGCGGGGTGGGCGGGGGCATGGTGATCTCGCCGAACACCACGCTGACCTTGGAATGCGTGCCCACGACGATGGCCGGCGTCGCCGGGGGAGCGCTGCAGACGGGCCAGCGGATCGGGACCGCGATCGGCACGGCGGTGCTCGCGTCGGTGTTCCAGTCGGTGGTGGTGGCGTCGGGCGGGCACTACCCGGTGGCGCTGTCCGTCGCGATGTGCTGCGCGGCGGCGCTCACCTGCGTCGCGCTGGTGGTCGCGATCCTCGAACTGCGCGCCCGGCGGGTCCGCTCCGGGCTCACCGAGGCGCAACGCGCGGCCCAGGCAGCGGCCGACGTGCAACGTAGCTGATCCAACGCCCGGCGGTTGCCGTGCTTCGCGAGTGACCCGGCGCTCGGCGGTTGACGTGCTTCGTAAGTGATCCAGCCCCCTGTCGCTGACATGCTTCGCGACTGACCCGGCTCCGGTGGTTGCCGTGCTTCGCGGGTGATCCGGTTCGCGGTGGCTGACGTGCTTCGTGGCTGACCGAGCGCCCGGTGGTTGCCGTGCTTCGTGGGTGGTCCAGCCACCGCTCGTTGACCTGCTTCCCGAGCGCCCCGGTGCTGGTCACACCCGTCGTACGCCGCCGGTGAACCGGTCACGCTCACGCACCACGACCGGTGAACTACCGTCCGCAGGTCCTTGCTGCTCCATCCGAGTGACTCGCCACTTCCGACCCTGGTGCTACTCAGAGCAACCGGGTAGACCTTATGGAGCCTTCAGCTCGCCACTTTGGCTACCTACAGTGGCATTTCGTTCGGTCGACCGGGGATGGGTCGACCGGCCGGGCGGCCGGGAGTTCCGCCGTTCCTGCGGAACGGACACTCCTGGTCACCTCCCAGGCAAGGATCGTCGGCGTCCGCGGGGGACCGTACGGCGACCGCCGGGAGCACTGCCCTGGGTGGTCACGAGTGCGATGAAGGCGTCTGGGCGGGCCCGGGTGAGGGGGAACCGGGCCCGCCCGTCTCCGCTTTTCGGTGAGTGGGTTTTCGGTGAATCTCACCCGGTTGGGGGCGTCGCGCTCGCCTGTCTCCTCTGATCATGCTGGGATGACGGCGTTGCGTGCAGGTGAGTGCGGGGAGCGTTGATGACCCAGGAATCGTTGCCGGGCAACCGGATCCGGGTGTGGCACCGGCCGATGCGGCCGCGGGACAGCGCGGAGCACCACCGCGTGGCGACCCCGCTCGAACTGCTCTTCGACCTGTGTTTCGTGGTCGCCGTCGGCCAGGCCGCGTCGAATCTGCACCATCAGCTGGCCGAAGGGCACGTCGGCCACGGCGTGGCCGGCTTCGCGCTGGTCTTCTTCGCGGTCTGGTGGGGCTGGCTGAACTTCAGCTGGTTCGCCTCGGCCTTCGACACCGACGACGTGCCGTACCGCCTCGCCACCCTGGTGCAGATCGCCGGCGGCCTGACCGTCGCCGCGGGCGTGGGCAAGGCGTTCGACGGGGACTTTCGCGTCATGGTGATCGGCTACGTGCTGATGCGCATGGCGATGGTCACGCAGTGGCTGCGCGCCGCGCGGTCCGTGCCCGAATGCCGGTCGACGGCGCTGCGGTACGCGGCGGGCATCACGCTCTGCCAGGTCCTGTGGATCGCGTGGCTCGCGCTGTCCGGGCCGGCGGAGTACGTGGTCTTCGGGGTGCTGGCGGTCTGCGAGCTGGCCGTCCCGCTCGTGGCCGAGCGCCGGGTCGGGACCCCGTGGCACCCGCACCACATCGCCGAGCGGTACGGCCTGTTCACCCTGATCGTCCTCGGCGAGACAGTGCTGAGCGCGACGACCGCGGTGCAGGAGGGCGTGACCGAGGGCGAGCACACCGGCGAGCTGGTGGGCCTCGCCGCGGCCGGGCTGGTGCTGGTGTTCGCCATGTGGTGGCTGTACTTCGACCAGCCGGGCCACGCGCGGCTGGTGCGCCGCCCGTCCCTGCTCACCACGATGAGCTGGGGCTACGGGCACTACCTGATCTTCGCCTCGGCCGCGGCGGTCGGCGCCGGCCTCGAGCTGGCGGTCGACTTCGACACGCACCACACGGAGCTGAGCGGGACGGTCACGGCCCTGTTCGTGACGGTCCCCGTCGCGCTGTTCCTGCTGAGCGTCTGGCTGCTGCACATCGGGCCGACCAACGAGTGCCGCCCGATCGCCATCGGCTTCCCGGTCGCGGCGGTGCTCGTGCTCGCCGCGTCGTTCGGCCCCGCGCCCATCCACGTGACGGCGGTGCTCGCCGCGGCGCTCGTGGCCGTCACGGTGATCGCGACGCACGGCGAGCCCCGCCCGGCTTGAGCCGAGCTATCGACGCAGGTCAGCGGCTTGACGCGATCAAAGGGGACCCCCCTGTTCAGGGCCTGATCGGGG